>CAVQGL010000001.1:0-365379 GCA_963712035.1 uncultured Acidobacteriaceae bacterium
TCTGATTTTGGAGGCGATCGATCAGCACTGTTTTAGATGGATCCCCAAAAAGCTAGCGGCCAAGTTTCCAGATATCCCAGAGTACGAGATCAAAGGTGCGATCTGGTTCTATCGTAGTCGTATAAACTATCGGAATGTGTGTCAAGAAAGTAAACCTCTAAAGTACATCCCTGCTCTAGAGACCATATACCTAACTATCAAAGACGAGCTTGATGGGCTATGTCAGTGGATCTTTGATCAACTAATTTAGAGGACTAATCCTGAAAATCTAGGAAAACCATCCCGGGTAAAATTTCGCCTGAGCGAAATTTAGGCGAAAAGAAAGTCTATGCATTTATTTAGTTAGATGGCTTTTCGAATTGTACCCCCGGGTTGATTTGCTACCAAACTGACTGACTATTCGCCCGTCTATCCAAAACGGTATTTTGCGAGTGGATGCGTATGAAGGTGGTACTGTTGTCTCTGTTCAACCAATAGACAACACCTCTTCAAGTGTAAATTTCACGCTCAGTCTTGGTGCCAATACAGCCCAGATTGGAGACAAACTTTTGATCTTCGTGAGAGCTGTCGATCCTGAGGGGAATGCTGTAAATATGGGTCTGGACTCGACATTCTTCATTACTTTTTGCGGAGACCCAGCGTCCACTATTTCTATCACCGGGTTGGAAAGATGGGGGCTCTTATTCTTTTGGGATGGAGAGAAGTTCGTGAGCACGTTCGACAATTGCTGATAAGGTTAGTAGTATGCTAGCCGAGAGAGTCTTTTTCATCCAGGTGAAAAAGTAGAACATTATCTATCATCCGGCGCTTGAACTGAGATAAATTTTTTCTCTGTCCTTTGCCTAGCCGATGGAAAATCATACCCCACGTTAGAAAACTTTTTAGACTTTCTGTGTCAAATATAGTATGTCTGAGGAAGGGATGGAAGATTACGAAGTTCTTAAAGGTTACAGGTCATCAGGGAGTCGTTCAAAAGGTTAAAAGGATATCTTCTGGAGACATTTTTCGCCAAGATCTTTAGGGATTCCTCGGACGCGGATAGAGAGATAGAGATTCTCCGGTCCTTATCAACGCCGGGCTGTCATCCTATGATTGTGTGTTACAAAGGCGCTATAGGTCTGGACGGATCTGGGGTAGGAATGTTAACAGAATACATCTCCGGTCATAACCTAAAAGAGGTTACCAGATTCAGTGGAGGAATATCTGATAGCCAACTCGTGGGGTTGTCAAGGTATATTTTTGCCGGGTTGGCGTACATTCACTCTAGAGGTATCGTTCACAATGACATCTCTCCAGTTAATTTTCTCTTTGACGCCAAGACGCTAAAATTGATCGATTTTGGAATGGCCTGTTTCTACCAAATCGATTGGTAGGTACGAATGCAGTCGAAGTACAACTGATAATTTGTTTGAGTTAGAGACCGATGAGATCAACTATAATCGTGATCTATACCCCAAAATTGACGTTATTACGGCAGGAATCATGCTGTGGAAGATTAAGAACACTACTCTGGGGACTGCTGGGAGACGCTATTTCATTCCAATGACCAAGTCGTACCAAACCTTCGTTGCTGATTTGGGAGAGAGCTGCCAACCGGGCTAGCTATTATCTACTTCATGCACCTACTATTTTACAGGAGCTGCAGACCATTGTCGATCTCTATCCGGAGACCCTATGATCTAAACTTAGAGAAAATCTTTCGGAGGGCTACGCTGGTAGACCCATACTCTAGACCTAGCGCCCAAGAGATGGTGGAATACATTGACTCTCTAGTCGAGAAGAAATAAACGAGATAGGTGTCTTTTGCTGAGCGAAAAGTGAATGTGTTGGGATTAGAGAACTTTGGTAGACTCTTTTCTGACGGTCTCTTGAATGTTGACAAATGTGTGAGTAGGATCCGTTCTTAATTTCTTAAATTCCTCGTCAAACGTTTTAGTTCTTTCTTTTCCTTTGGTGAGTTTGTAACCTAGGAAATCAGTGACGAATTCGGTTGTACGATAACCGAGACGGGCGGTGTGTTTGAAAGTGCAAGACGCATAAGTACACGCCAGGAAAAGACAACCCACCGCCATCTCCTCTGGAGTATATTTGAAGTGGAGCGCGGGTTCGATAGACAAGAGTTTGAGTAGCGAATTGGCAACCAGCTTGACCTTTGGCGTGTAATTTCCTTACTAGAAACACATTCAAGAAATCTACTGGGGTGGAGTGAATGAGATCAAAACCTAGGGTTGATACCAGATCGGTACACGCTTCTTCGATCTCTGTCTCGGTAAAAAATTTCTACCGATGTGCACAAAATCGTGCATTACAGGAGAATATACCTCTACCATTTTGCTTGCTACGGCCATAGCCGCACACCCATACATCTGCAACTCGGCTTTCTTAATATTCTTCTTGGCAATGTACTTTTCGAACAAAACTTGGGTCAAAAAGAAGCTCTGTTTGGTAAGTTTGAAGATCTAGCTACTGCACCTAGCCAGTCGTAGAGCACTAACTAACGCACCCTGGTTAATCTCCTTTTGATGAGTGAGGTCTAGTACTGGCAGACTCGATCGCTCTTCCAAAATTTCCGTACAGGAGTATACTTTCGTACTCCTCACGGGTCCCTAACCGAATCAAAATAGGAACGTGCCAAGGTTTGTTGGAGATGAGGACGATGGTGAGGATCGATGGTCAAAAGAGAATGGACTATCTCCGCTACCTCTGGGATTTTAAGATAAGATAGGCGCGGGGTTTTGGATTTAGCGGGGAACAACATACGTCTCCAATTTGGCATATCCACGACTTCTGGCCACGCTCGATCAAGTTTTCCAAATTCGCTGCTAAATTTCATAATCATGTCCATCTCTGAATCCGCCGGGAATAGGAACTCCGGTATATAGCTCATACAAAGTACACCCTACCGCCCAAACGTCGGCCGGATCTGAGTATTTGCCTCCAAGCAAGATCTCTGGAGGACGATACCAGAGAGTATATACCTCATTGGTAATTCCAGAGTCAAAGGAACACGTCGCTGTTCTAGACAACCCAAAATCGGCTATTTTGATGGTACCATCTGTGTATACCAACACATTCTGGGGTTTAATATCGCGATTGATAACCCCCTTGGTAAGGCAGTAATTTACGCCACAAACGATCTGATAGGCGACGTATTTGTCGGTCTCTTCGGGGGGTAGACTTGAAAGCGCTCCATGAATGTTTGCCTGCGTTGATGAAGCCGTAGGTCTGGTTGGCGGGCATTACCATGTAGATCTTTGAGTCGTTTGCGTCGACAAAGACATCAAGTAAGGAAATCACATTTGGGTGTTGCATTCTCAGCATCACAGAGACCTCTCGGAGCGTTGTGGTAGGTATACCCTCTTCATCAATCTCATTGTACCGCACCATTTTGATCGCGACCTGTTCATCGTTCTTTGCGTAAAGAGACACCGTTCCGTAAGTACCTTCGCCCAGCTTTTTTACCTCCTCACCGTAGTAAGCTAGACCGCTAGCTGGCTAGAAACGACTGCTCGTAGGGCATGGTAACCACTGCGTTTCCACCCTTTCGCTACTTTAATCTGCGTGGTCGCACTCTTTCCACCTACAGGAGTCCAAGGATACCGATCGGGGGCACCAATACCTGGATACAGGAGATGTAACAGATTTTTCTGGTGATACATAGGGTGTCTCCGTTCGTGACCCTGACATTGGTACTACAATGTACTCTGGGGACTCTGACATTACCTATCATCTATATTATTTGTCAACTTTCTTTGAAAGTCTCCTAGGTCAACTTTCTTTGAAAGTCTCCGCGAGGTCAACTTTCTTTGAAGTTTACTTGGAACATGCCCTTGTTTTAGTCCCAACCCAACAGTCATCGCTAGACAATACCCATGACCAAAGCTATGTTGTGGATCTTTGAGCATAATCTCGATATTCCTAAGAGTCACCAACATAGTACTATTCTCAATAAAATCCTCTTCAACGTTATAGGTCGACCTATAATAGTCTAGAGATTCCTGGTGAGGTCCGTCGACTTCGATGATTAGTAAATTCTCTCCACGTGCTAAACGTTGATGAAGCTTGGCAAATTTTGGTTGCTTTTTTACCAAGTCACAATAGGTCCTAAGATAGACCTGTTTACGACCTTCCACCAAACCTAACTTTTGACCATCATCGGTGAGGACATACAAGCATAAGCTACGATGAGCTGTATTACCCACCGGATATCGAACTGCTAGGGGGTTATTTAATCCCTTCTCTCTCCACGCCCAGTACGCATCATTGGGTTCCCCATCTGTGATGTGAGTCTCTTGAGGATGCTCCCAGACGACCGTTTGATCGTACCGCGGGGAAGCCACCTCTTTGACCTTTGGTATCACGGACCGCGAACACGATCACCGGAATCGCGATCGCGGTCGACACGATCACGCCCCATACCACCGACTGCTTGAGCACCTCCTCCGCGTTGTCGCGATCGTTCGCCCCAATGTAGCGCGCGACCAGCGCGATGGTTCCGGTACCGACCGCGGCGATTCCCGCCCGCACCGCGCCGAGGATCTGAGTTGCCAGGCCGACCGCGCCGACCGCTTCGGCGCCCAGACGACCAACCATCAGCATCGCGGCCAGCCCGAGGATCGAATCGAGCGCAAACGATAGGATTACCGGCCACGCCAGCGCCCACACTTCGGCGCGCATGCCCTCGACCGCGGGCAAGTTGATCTCGGCGCCCGCTTGCCCCTGCAACTCGGGAACCGCTTCCAGGAATTCCGACATGGTCTCACAGCACTTCGCCAGTCCGTACGCGAACAGTCAAGCTCAATGGAGAAAAGCCGGCGGCTATGGAGATTGGTCCGCGCGTTTCCGGTATAAATGCGACGGGACAAACCAACCTCGATGGGCGGGCAGGCAAAGGCGGCGGCAACTAGCGCGAAGTTCACGAAATCCAACGCGAAAGTCGCGGCATCTTCGCGCAGCGCCATCGAGCTCGAACCGACTACCGTCTTTGCGTTGACGATGGTCGCGGCCGCGGCGGTCTACTTTTATCGCCTCGGCGCCGCCTCACTGGGCGCCAGCGAAGCCTACAGCGCATGGGCGGCGGCCATGCCGTCGCCGACGGCGATATTTCGCATCCCGGTTCCGCTCAATCCCGGCAAGCAGGTTTTCTACTACATTCTGTTACATTACTTCACGAGATTTTTTGGGCTCAGTGAGACCGGCCTCCGGATGTTCTCGGCGCTCTGCGCGCTGATCACCCTGGCAATCGTATTCATCCTCGCACGCTCAATGTTCAACGATGCGGTCGCAGCCTCGGCGGGCGTTTTGTGGGCCTTCAACCCGATCATTATCATTCTCGCGCGTCGTGCGCGGATGTATCCCATGTTCGCCGCGATCGCGCTGGCGCATTTCATGTTGCTCTGGCAGGTACGGCGCAAACCGTCCTGGCTCCCCACTTTGGTTTGCGGAGTGCTCGGCGCACTCGCAATCTATACGCACCTGGCGGCGCTGTTGCTGCTGGGGGCCGAGGCCGCGATGCTGCTGCGCGACTTTTTCCATCGGCGACGCGAAAAGATGACGTGGATCGCGCTCGCGATCGCGCTGCTATTGTTTATTCCATACCTCCCGGTTTTTTTCACTCAGAGTCAGGCGCTGGTTTATGGACACTGGCTCGACTGGATGGGAACCAGCTACCATTTCACCTTCGCGGAGAAGGCCTTGACTGCGATCGCCGCGGTCGCGGTCGCGCTCGCGATTATCTTCGGACCCGGTAATGAACGTGATCCGGATGAACCACTACGATGGTGTTTAGCCTGGGGATTGTTGCCGTTAGTCGCCCTCCTCGCCGGTTCGATCATCGTTCGACCCATGTTTCAGATCCGATACCTGATTCCGTGCGTCGCGATAGTTGCATTGATCGTGGCCCGCGCACTGGACGGATTGGGCCGCAAACGGCGCAATCTCATGGTGGCTGGAATCACCGTCGTGCTCCTCATACTGGCGCCGATCAAGGAAATCAGCTACGAGCCGTGGCGCGACATCGCCACCATGATCGCGGCGCAGTCGCAACCCAATCAGCCGGTCTTTTTCGAGTCAGGATTTCTGTTCTTTGACCAGCCGCGGAGTATCCCCAACGGCGGCTTCCCGGCGGGCTACTACCGGAGGCCTTTCGACTATTATTTCCATAACGTAAACCCGCGCGTGGCTGTTCCTGGATGGGATCCGATCGCGGCCAAAACACTGATCGCCGATAACGTTTCTCACGCGGCCGGCGGATGGCTCATAAGTTGGAAGAACGCATACGACGCGCGCGCCGAGCTGCCCGACAATTTCGGGGTCAAGCAGCTTGTCGACGATCACCTTATCGCGGTCTATCGAATTGAGCCGCGTCCATCGGCGACGCATTGATTCATGCGCGTGGACTTCGACGAGTTCGCGCCAACCATCATGGCGGGTTTTCAGCCCCAATCGACGGTCGTGTTCGCGTCGCTCTCATCGTGTGGAGGCGGCCGCAGCGGCGGGCCGACGCGAATCGGCAGGATGACGAGGCTATAGCCGTACAGTTGCAACCAGCTCTGCATTTCAAGCGCGGTGTGGTTGTGTAAAAAGCGCGAGAGAAATCCCTCGACCGCGGTATCCCATATCAGCTTGCCCGCGAAAAACACCACCCGCGGAAAGGTCTCCGCGATTTCCAGGCAAATTCCTTGCAACTCGTGACATGGGTCGGCGCCGATGCCGGTGCGAGTCTCCGGATGCATCCCGAGCTGCGCGGCGTAGTCGTAGTACATCCGCACATCGTCGGCGACGTTCTTCTCGAATGCTTCGATCTCCTCGTGACTCTTGAGCATCGAAGAATCGATTTCACCGATACAGGCAAAAATCACGTTGCGGAATTCATTCGGAAAGAGCTGTTGGATCGCGATCAACGTCGCCAGTCCGAGACCATCGAAACCTTTTACCAGCAACACCGCGGTCGGCGCATTGCTATCGCGCGATGGCGCGGACACCGGCTGCACCGGATGAGTCCGCGGTCCGATTTCCCGTTCGAGCTCGTCGATCGCGGTCTCGACTCGATCATAGTGTCGTTTCACCAACAGGCACAGGCCGAGCAGCGCCCCGGTGATCAGGACGGTCACCCATCCGCCTTCGTCGAACTTAAGTGTCAGGGTCAGGATCAGGATCGATGCGGTCATGAAGGTGCCAACACCATTGACCGCGATCTTCGAATCCAGTTGCGCTCGGACTTGCGCTCCTTCCACCAGTGCACGGTCATTCCGAGTTGCGACAGCGTGAAGGTCACGAACACGTTGATCGCATAAAGGACTACCAGCGATGCCGACGCTTGCGCGGGTGCCGATCAGAATCAGGGCCGCGCCAATGCCCATCGCCAGCACCCCGTCCGCGGTAACCAGCTGCAGGCTCAGATGCGCGAGCCGGCGTGGCAGCCATCTGTCATGCGCCATCGTGGCAAGCACCCGCGGACCATCGATGAACCCGGTCTGCGCCGCGACGAACAGCAGCGCGCCTTCGGTCACCAGCGCGAACGTAATGACGCCCCGGCCAAAGAATTCCACTGCCCGCGATGCGTTCGAACAACACCGCGTTGAGGGTCTTACCCGGGACGGATTGGACGTTTTCCAGCAGGTAGCCGATCAGGATCCCGCCGGCGATGAAGGCCAGCGAAAACGCCATGTACATCATGGTGCGCTTGCCGGTCACCGGTGTTCGGCTCGCGCAAAATCGGCAGGCCGTTGCTGACCGCCTCGATCCCGGTATAGGTGCCGCCGCCCATCCAGTAGGCGCGAAAGAAAATCGCCAGCCAGCGCGATCCACCCGAGCGTGCCGACGCCGCTCGTGCACCTGCCCGATCGCGTCCTGAGCATAGCTGGGGAGTTGTGTGCCACGGTTGAGCAGCGCATACCCGATCAGCCACGCGTGCATCAACACGAAGGCGAGAAAGATCGGCAGCAGAGTCATCACCGATTCCTTCACCCCGCGCAGGTTCATCGCGATCATCAGCAGCACCACGAACAGGATATAGAACCAAAGCTTGCAGTGAAGCCAACTGGACCGGAAGGAAGCTGAAGATCGCGTCGGCGCCGCTCGCGATCGAAATCGAAATCGTCAGAACATAATCAACCACCAAGCGGCTCCCGAAACCAGGCCCGGATAGGGACCAAGCAAGCTCGTCGCGACCAGGTATCCGCCGCCGCCGCTCGGAAACAAGTCGATGGTTTGTGAATACGAAGCCGAGATCATAAACACCGTGATCGCCGTCATCAACGCCAGGAAGACCGCGAGATACTGATGTGGCCCGAGCGCGAGGAACGCTTCCTCCGGCCCATAGCATGACGAGCTCAGACCGTCCGAACCCAGTCCAACCCAGGCCAGAAACGCGATCAGCGAGAGGCTGTGAAAGAGCCTTGGGGTCGCGAATGTTTTTCGGCTTTCCGACGATCAGATTGCTGATCGTCTTCTCGACCGGAAGCTGCTCCTGTGTAGTGTCGCGATTCTTATCGGAATCCATTCTTCTCAGCGCCTTCGGTAGTCCAGGTTTGACGCGCGCTCAGGAAAATGGAAGAGCGCCAGTTTTACGGATTTTACCTCAGATAGAATAACTCGGCGCTCGAGGCCCTGTTGATACCGTGCGGCATCGATCAGGTTCTGCATCGGCCCGAGTACCGTCATCGGACCGGTGCCGCCCGGGTTAGGCGTAAGCCATCCGGCAACTTCTTTCACCGCTTCGAAATCGACGTCCCCGGCGAACTTACCCGGACCCATGCGTCGAAATCCTACGTCGACAACGCACGCGCCGGGCTTAATCATATCGGCGGTAATGAAAAACGTCCGGCCCACCTCAGCTCCAACACACGAGACCACCAAATCGGAGCCCCGGCAAATCTCGGCGACATTGCGCGTGTGGCGATGGCACCACGTGACCGTGGCGTTGCGCAGCCGGCCGCCGAGGACCAACGCGGTCGGCTTCCCCGCGATATCGCTGCGGCCAATGACCGCGGCGCGCATGCCATCCACCGGAACCTTGTAATGGTCGAGCAACGCCAACACGCCGCGCGTGGTGCACGGAATGAAGCGGCCCCACTGCCCGCGATAAAATCCGATTACCGCGGCCGCGCCGACCGCATCGACGTCCTTCTCGGGCGCTATCGCATCGAACAGGCGAAAGCGATCGACGCGCTCCGGGAGCGGCATCTGCAGCAGAATCCCGGTCGTTCCCGAATCGCGATTGAGCTGATCCAGAATCGCGAACATCGAGTCGCTGGTGGCGTCGGGCTCGGGAATCTCAAGAATATGACTTTTACATCCGAGCTCTTCCGCGAGGCGGCGCTTGTTCTTGACGTATTGACGTGACGCTGGGTCGCGCCCAACCAGCACCGCCGTCAGCGAAGGGACAACGCCGTGCCGCTCGCGCAGCTCTTTCAGTTGAAGCTTTACTTCGGGAATCAAATGCGCGCTGACCGCGCGTCCATCCATGATGATCGCCGACATAATGAATCGCTTGATAATAGCATGCGCGAGTGCGTGACGAACTGATCCACAGCCTCGAGGCCACCTGTGCGCAATCGCGCCATGCTGTTCGCGAATCTTCGGGGTCATCTCGTTTGAGGCTTCCGGCGCTTGTAAAATAGCGATGACGATGAGTCTCCCGAAGCGCACTGTCTTGTTCGCTGAACATCTGAAGCTCGGCGCGCGAATGACCAACTTCGCGGGCTTCGAAATGCCGGTTCAGTACCGCAGCATCATCGAGGAGCATAGGGCTGTCCGCACCAGCGCAGGTGTTTTCGACTTGAGTCACATGGGCGAATTCGAGGTCGCGGGGCCGCGCGCGCTGGAGCTGCTGGAGCGCGCGCTGAATGCGGCTTTACGCCGTGTTGGGTGGCGGCTGGCAAAACGGGCCATCGCCCGACTCCGCCGCCACGTCCGGTTCTTCGCAACCGCACCACAGCAACTTATTAACCGGAAAACTGCATGAGTCCGGTTGCCTCCAATCCGGTCCTCGGCGTTCTCCTGCATGGGGTCGGGGCGGGCTTCGCCGCGACGTGCTACACGCCGCAGAAGCAGGTCAAGCGCTGGTCATGGCAGACCTATTGGCTGACCCAGGCGGCGTTCTGCTGGTTTCTGCTGCCCATCGTCGGCGCGATGCTGACGATCACCGACCTGATGGCACGTGCTGCGCGAGGCCCCGCGCGGCGCCATGCTCAATTCGTTTCTGCTCGGCGCGGCTTACGGCATCGGCGGCACGGCGTTTGGCATCTCCATCCGTTACATCGGTTTCTCACTCACCTACGCCATCGCCGTCGGGCTTTCCAGCGTGCTGGGCACGTTGATCCCGCCGCTGGTCAAGGGCACGCTCGGCACCACGCTTGAGAAGCCGGGCGTCGGGTTGGATTATTGCCGGCATCGTGATCGGCGCCGCTCGGCATCGCGCTGGCGGGCACGGCGGGCCGGCTCAAGGAACACGATCTCGCAGCGCAGGCGGGCCAGGGCGAGTTTTCCCTGATGAAAGGGCTGCTGCTTTCGCTGCTGGCGGGCGTGCTGTCGGCGGTCTACGGTTTTGCCCTGGAAGCCGGCGAACCGATCGCCGACGTGGCGTCGGCGCACGGCGCGGGCATGTGGCGCGGCAACGTGGTTTACATCTTCTCCAACACCGGCGCATTCATGACCACGGCGATCTACTGCCTCTACCTGCACGCGCGGCACCGGACCCTGGGCGAACTCGTCGAACTGCCCGCCGGGCCCGAGAAGGCCAGCCTGCCGGTCAATTGGGCTGATGGCCATCCTCACCGGGCTGCTCTGGTATGGGCAGTTTTTCTTCTATAACCTCGGCCATGTGCGGATGGGCGACTACAAGTTCACGAGCTGGGCCATCCACATGATCATGCTCGTGCTCTTCAGCAACCTCGTCGGCGTGGTGCTGCGCGAATGGCGCGCCTGCCGGCGGCTGGACGCGACGCCACCATCGCGTTCGCCCTGCTGGTGCTGATCGCCGCCGTGTTGCTGCTGACTTACGGAAATTATCTCGGCGATCTCGCCTCCAAATGAAAGCAACACACATGAAACGCTACGGATCCGTCATCGGCCTCCGGCCGGGAAAGACTCGAAGAATACAAAAAACTGCACGCCGCCGTCTGGCCCGACGTGCTGAAGATGATCCAAGCAGTGCCACATCCGGAACTACTCGATTTACCTGCGCACAGCTCGACGACGGCCGGCATTACCTGTTCAGTTACTTCGAATACACCGGCAACGATTTCGCCGCCGACATGGCGAAGATGGCCGCCGACCCGGCCACCCAGCACTGGTGGGCCGTCTGCAAGCCGTGCCAGCAGCCGCTCGCCGACCGCGCGCCGGACGAGTGGTGGGCGAACATGGAAGAGGTTTTCACCAGGATTGAATGTTTAAAAAATGAAAACCACAATGAATCACCCCGCCATGAACCCTGGCGGAGCGCGCCGGTCCCCGGCCGCAGCAACGGCATGGGCTGAACCGGTGTGCGTATTTACGAAACATGGCTCTTTGTACATCGCTGCGCCCGAGGAGCGGGCGCACTCCGGGCAGGGGTTCAACACGCGATTTTTCCTTTCAGGAAATTCTCACCCCTAAATTCACCTTCGCAGCCGGCCTTGCGCTGATCCTTGGTTTTGTCCCCGCTCGCGCGGCGAACGACGCAACTCCAACCAATGCCCCTGCAACCACCATCGCTGCCACCAATGCCGTTGCGCCCGAAGCGCAATTCTCCGTGGCGGTTCCGTCGGCGCTGCAACTGCCCTCGCTCTTCGGCGACAACATGGTGTTGCAACAAAACCAGCGGGTGCCGGTATGGGGCTGGAGCCAGCCGGAACCTACTGGACTTGTTGGCGGAACTTTTTTCACTACGGCCAGCCACGGCACGGACCAACTGATCGTGCAGCGACTGCTGGCGGCGCGCACTCAAAAGCAATCCGTCACCGCACTGCTTTCCAGTGGCGTGGCGATTTTCTTCTTATTCGCGCTGTTCCTTCTGGTTGGGGTCATGCTATTCGCGTTTTATGGCGTGCCCTCTAGCGCGTTCGGCAAAGCCGACCGGATTTACCCGACGTTCATCGTCCACCAAATGCCGCATGGAATCTCCGGTTTGCTGATTGCCGCAATTCTCGCGGCGGCCATGTCCAATCTGAGTGCCGCTTTGAATTCGCTTTCTTCAAGTTCGATGGTGGATTTCTATCTGCGCAACAAACCCGCGATGGAGGAAAGCCGCAAAATCCTCCTCTCAAGAATTGCCACGCTGCTCTGGGCTCTGCTGCTTTTTGCTTTGGCAGTTCTTTCCCTCCACAAAGTTGGGCACGTGGTCGAAGTCGGGTTGCAAATTGCCTCGGTAGCGTATGGCGCCCTGCTTGGAGTGTTCCTTCTAGGAGTGCTCACCCGCCGCGCCAATCAAAACGGGGCCATGGCCGGCATGCTGTGTGGCTTCGCGATTGAGCTCTATCTC
The DNA here is from genome assembly GCA_963712035.1 of uncultured Acidobacteriaceae bacterium. Taxonomy (GTDB): domain Bacteria; phylum Acidobacteriota; class Terriglobia; order Terriglobales; family Acidobacteriaceae; genus PALSA-270. The sequence goes on from CAVQGL010000001.1 coordinate 12,464, forward strand.
TGGCTTGCGACCCCTGTGCCCTGGACCTGGTACGTTGCGATCGGGACTGTGCTGACCTTTCTCGTGGGATACGCTGTCAGTGTGGCGCTGCAACCAAAAAGCATTTGACCGCCGAGGACGCTAAGGAAAAACCGAGACCGCAAAGAGGTTCGTCCGTCACATCTTCCTCTGCGCCCTCTGGGTTATCTTAGCGATCTCTGCGGTTAGAGGCTTTTCAGCGTGCAGCCTCAAAATCTCACGTCCGACATAATTGGAGCAGCGATCAAGATTCACCGCCGCCTTGGGCCTGGTCTGCTGGAATCTGCGTACGAAGCCCGCCTTGCCTGTGAACTGGAAAAGGTTGGACTTCGGGTGGAACGTCAGAAAGCGGTTCCGCTTATCTACGAGAGTGTCAAGATGGATTGTGGCTTCCGAGCAGACCTGGTCATAGAAGGCAGCGGCGGCGGCGAATGCAAATGCAAAGAAGCGTTGCATCCTGTGGATGAAGCGCAATTGCTCTCTCATCTCCGCCTTCTTAACATCCCTGTAGGACCGCTCATCAATTTCCATGTAGTTCTCCTCAAGGACGGAATCAGCGGATGGTGAACAACTATCAGGAGCCTCCAGCAGAAAGCCTTTAACGGCTGAAAACGCGGAGGATTAACAGAGAGCGCAAAGAGATAAATCTAATCTTGTTCTCCGCGTTCTCTATTTTTGCTCCGCGCCCTCAGCGGTCAAAAGCTTTTCTTCCCCCCGTCGCGTATACTCCCCCAAACATGCCGGCTCCTAGCCCTCATCCAGAACTCACCCGCGAACTTGGCCTGAGCACGTCTCTGTCGGTGGTCGTGGGCACAGTCATTGGCAGCGGAATTTTCCTCGTTCCCACTGAGATGATGGAGGCTGCTGGTTCCGCCAAGCTCGTCTACCTTGCTTGGGTGGTTGGGGGGCTACTGTCTTTCTTTGGCGCGCTCACATACGCCGAACTCGGCGCCATGAAGCCGCAGGCCGGCGGTGAGTACGTCTATATTCGCGACGCCTATGGCCCTCTTCCGGGATTTCTGTATGCCTGGACGTGGTTCATCATCGCGAAGCCCGCCTCCATCGCGACCCTCAGCGCCGGATTGGTGCGCGTGCTCGGAACCTTTGCCGCTCTCGGCTTCCTCTCCCACCAGTTCGTTCGCACTCCCATCAGCGTCACTTACGGGCAGCTCCTGGCGGTGGCGATCACACTTTTGGTCACGCTCCTCAACTACCTCGGGATCAAGAAGGCGGCGGAATTTCAACTCGTTTTCACCTTCCTCAAAGTGGCCGTCATTCTGACCATCGTTGTCGTGGGTTTCAGCTACGTCTCGGGAAGTTGGGGACATTTCGTCATCGGCTATGCGGGAGCCCGGGGTGGGATTGCAGGTTTTATGGCTGCTCTGGTGGCTGCGCTGTGGGCCTATGACGGCTGGAACGATCTGAGCATGATCTCTGGAGAGGTACGCAATCCCGAACGCAATTTGCCCATTTCGCTAATCGTCGGCGTGGCCATCGTCGGAGCGTTGTACATCTCGACGAACGTCGCGGTGCAGTATGTGCTGCCCGCTACCGCGATCGCCGGAACGCAGCGGCCCGCATCGGATGCGATTGGCCTAGTACTCGGATGGCGGGGCGCATGGCTGGTCTCGGCTGGCATGGCGCTTTCCATCCTGGTGGCAATGAACGGCACCGTCATGAGTGGCGCGCGTGTGCCTTACGCCCTCGCCCGCGACCGGTATTTTTTCTCCGCGCTCGCCGAGGTTGACCCGCGCTTTCATAGTCCCGCAGCCGCTTTAGGCACGCAAGCCGTTTTCTGTATCGTCCTGTTGCTGCTGGGCGGCAGCTACCGGCAATTCTTTTCGCTCGCCATTTTCTCGGAATGGCTTTTCTATATGTTGGCGGCCAGCACCTTGTTCGTCTTCCGTTGGCGCGAACCCGCCGCGAATCGACCCTATCGAGTCTGGGGATATCCCTGGGTTCCAGGGTTGTTCGTGGTCGTTGCGGGAGTCTTGCTTTACTATACCTTTGCCGACAACGTGCTCAACTCCGCGCTGGGCTGTCTGGTGATCCTCGCGGGCATTCCGGTTTTTCTCTTCTTCGCCCGCACACGAGATTCCTAACCCTCTGATTCTTAATGATTTCTAAGTTTTCTTTCAGGCTCCAACGGACCGCTTACCAACGTTACCAAGGTACAGAGACAGCGGACACGTTTACCCTTCGACCGATCTCCCGTAAGGTGGAACTTCCACCCGATCATCCCCAGGTTCGGGTCCCAAAACTTGGAGTTGATTGAATGGCAACCGCAGAAAGTTTTGAACTCGGTCTCCTGCCGGAGCGTAAACTGAACTGGCGAAGTTTTGTCACCAGCTACGGTTTTGTGGCGTTTCTGGTGCTGATCGTTGTTAATATAGGATTGATCTGGCCGGACCGGTTGCAGCTTCATAACTATTTAGTCACTGAACTCATTCCTTTGCCCTCAGTGCAGCCCAAGCCGATCAAGATCAAGCGCCTGCCGTTGCGCGCCAAATTATTGCCACCCCCTCCTGTCTTTGACGCTCCCAAACTGACCGTGCCTAAGGAAATGCGCCCGGTCAAGATGCAGCCTCGCGAAGTTGCCCCCCCGAAAATTGTGACCGGGGCGTTCGCTCCTCCGGTGCTGAAAGAAGTCGCGGGCGGAGCACGTTTGGCAAGGATTGTACGTACCGGGGAATTTGGCAGCTCGGCTGTCCCTACAGTGAATGCTCCTATTGAAAAAGTTCAGACTGGCGGCTTCGGCGATCCGAATGGAGTCAAGGGAGAAGGAAAACCCAATGCACGGTTGACCGTCGCCAGCCTCGGTTCCTTTGACCTGCCGCAAGGCGGAGGCCAAGGCAACGGCTCCGGTGGCACCAAAGGGATTAAAGGCACCGTAGCGAGCGCGGGCTTCGGAAATGGAATAGCCCAACCCGGACAAGGCGACGGCCGCAGCAATGGACGCGGAGTACAAACTGGCGGATTCGCCAGAGAGTTGGTCGCGCAGGGTCCAGCTCACGCGCGGCAAGTGGATAGCGGTCCGGCTACCAGCCCTGTGGAAATTACCTACAAGCCTAATCCGGTTTACACTCAGGATGCCCGCCAGCTCAAGCTGGAAGGGGAAGTTCTGCTGGAAGTTTCGTTTGGGGCAAATGGGCAGTTGCACGTCAACCGTGTGGTGCGTGGCTTGGGCCATGGCTTGGATGAAAGCGCCCTCGCTGCCGCCAATTTGATGCGGTTTAAACCGGCGTTGCGGAATGGTGTGCCCGTGGATTCCACGGCAGTCGTACATGTCGTGTTTCGGCTTGCGTACTAAGATTAAACAGCAATCGAGTAGAGAGGAATAAGAGTTATGCGTACTTGGAAATGGATGTTTACTGCTTTCCTGCTGGCTGGGTTAAGCGCCACGGCGCAGCAGACTGCCGGACAAACCTCATCAGAGCCAAGCGCGGCGCCGCAGCAGGCCACGCCCCAAAGCTCGCAACCCGCTGATGCTGCTCCGGCCTCTGCTCCTACGACTTTGAATCAGGTCGTAGACCGCGCCATCGCGCGCGAGCATGCCCTGGTCACGATGCTGGCCAAGCGCACGCCCCTGGTCGAAACCTATCTGCAAAACATGCGGAATGATGCGCAGCTTGGCCCTGTGCCCACCAGCGACCATTACTACTTCGGCCGCATCGACATGGGCGAAACCGGACGCCAGGATTACCTCTCCAAGGGAAGTTTCCAGGGACGCTTGCTGGGTGGCTTCTCCAAGTTGTTCAAGTATGACTACAATCCCGCCGGCTTCTCTTGGATGGTGTTCGTGGACCGCGACGACTTCGACCGCGCCCACTATGACTTCGGCTACGTTCACCGTGAGTTCTTGGGCGACGTTCGCTGCATCGTATTCGATGTCACCCCCAAGAAGGGTTCGGGCAAGGGACGTTTCCAGGGCCGCATCTGGGTGGAAGATCAGGACTTCAACATCGTCCGCATGAACGGTACCTATGTGCCGCACCCGGAGAACGCTTACTTCTTCCACATGGATAGCTGGCGCATCAACGCCGTTGCCGGATATTGGGTTCCAGCTTACGTGTACAGCGAAGAAGGTGACTTCAGCGCTGGCTCCAAAGATAAATTTGCTTTCAAAGCGCAAACCCGCATTTGGGGCTACAACGTCCGCGCCGGCATGCGGCAGGATGAACTGACTCAGGTACTGGTGGATTCGTCGGTAAAGGACGAGAGCGCTACAGCGCAGGACGCCTCTCCGCTCGAAGCCCAGCGCGCCTGGCAGCAACAGGCCGAGGATAACGTGCTGGAACGTTTGCAGAACGCCGGATTACTGGCGCCTGCTGGCGATCTGGATAAGGCACTGCAAACCGTGGTCAGCAATTTGGAGATCACTAACAACATTGATCTACCGCGCCCGGTTCGTACCCGCGTGCTGCTAACTTCGCCGCTCGAAACCTTCAGCGTAGGCAATACTATCGTTGTCAGCCGTGGCCTCATCGACGTCTTACCCGATGAAGCCAGCATCGCCATGGTTCTTTCCCATGAACTGGCGCACATTGTGCTTGGTCACAACCTGGGCAGCAAGTACGCCTTTGACGACCGCATGCTCTTCTCCGACGATTCGACCTTCCACAACCTCGGGTTCCGCCACGTTCCCGAAGAGGAGGCCGCCGCCGACAAGAAGGCTATCGAGTTCCTCAAGAACTACAGCGCCGCTACGCAGCAGAAAATGGATACGGCCGGCCTGTTCCTTCGCGAACTGTCTGACCGGGGCGTGACTCTCGGCGCACTGCTGACACCCCACCTGGGCAACGGTTTTGTGGACGGCAAAGGACAACTGATTCGCTTCACCGCGCTCGCCGAAACGGCTCCCAAACTCGATCCCAGCAAGTTGGATCAGATTGCTGCCTATCCGTTGGGTTCAAGGGTCAGAATGTCGGTGTGGAATGACGATGTGGCGATGGTAAAAACGCCGCCCACCGCGATCACCTCGGCCCGCGATAAGATGCCTCTGGAAGTCACGCCCTTCTTCCCGCGGCTCACCCGTATCACGATGAGTGGCAGTTCGGAAAACACCACTGCCGCCACCAACCAGTCCTCCAGCAATAACTAAGCTGGAAGTCCTGCAGCAAGTTGAAGCAAGCACGAGCCGGAACGAACAGCAATGTTCAGTCCGGCTTTCGTGTTTCTGGTAAGACGAACTGTGCTTGCGTGGGCCTGATTGTGTGGGCCTGATTGTGTGGGGGACGGGGCTTTGCCCCGTCCAATCTACCGCCCAAATTTATAAGTAAGCGTAACGCTGGCATACGAGGGTATCCGCACGCCCACGACTTCGAAAATATCGGACAAGCCGAAGTTTTCCGTGGTCTGCCCCGTATATCCGCCGGCAATAAGAAAATTTACTCCCGCATCCATCCGCCCATTCAGAAAGGGCCTTACCAGCGCACCGCGAAATTCCTTGACCGAAAGTCCGATACATTCTGCCGCAGGATCAGGCAAGCATCCGGTGCCCAGGGGCTTCGCACCTACGTACTCGACTTCCCCACGGGCCTGCAAGCGCAGCGGAAGCTTTTCCACCGTTCCCAAAGCATCGAAAATCGTGCGCGGCGCCTCCGCAGTGGGCTGCCCGCTTTCCAGATCGCGGGCATCCGCTTTCGAGAAAGTAAACAGCAAGCTGCCTTGGCTGAAGTTGTGACGCAAGGTCACGGTCATAAAGCGCAAACGGCCGGGTCCCTGATTTTCCTGCAAGCCAGTGTCCGGATCAAGTTTCGCCAACTCTGTGCTGCTGGTTACATGGCCAAGGGCCAATTTCAAATCTGTTCGGTGAATGGTCTTGCTGGCCACCAATTGATACGAATGCGAGGTCGCCACCGGAGAACCCGCCGTCGTCCCAGTGCCGATTCGCGGATCTTCGGTAAAGAAGGCTTGACCAAAACTCAGGGCAATCAGCGGAATGTACCAAATCTCTTTTGGCAAAAAAGAAATTGTGGCCTTAGGCGAATTCACCCCTGCCCATTTCTGAAAGGAATTTTCGGAATGCAGCAAGTCCGCGTTATCAATGTCAATCTTATCCCGCCGCCAACCGAGATAATAGCGGAAGTAGCGGGCCAGCGCGCCTTCCGCTGCGATGTACGGCGTCACTGAGCTAATGGTGATGTCGTTTCCATCTACCGGGGTGAACGGTCCGTAATAAGTCGGATTGCTGGGATCAAAGAAGCCATAGTGATCGAGATCGTCACGACGAGGCGCTTCGCGCTCATAATCCAGACCGCCCAGCAAAGAAAAATGTTCACTCACCCTATTGACGTAGTCCACGCTGCTGCCCCCTGCAGTTCGAAACTCGCTCTGCCGGATGAGGCCTTGGCCAAAGTCAGAATACAAAGCAAGATTGTAAGTACGAAAAAATCCGGAGAGCTGCAATCGCTGGTTCGCGCTCAGCTTCCACGCATCGTTCAGGCTCGCAAGCGCGGTGTGAGTTTGGTCTTTTTGTCGAGGATCGATGGTATCGCCGCGGTCGGGGAAATCTACGTCCCCGGCATTGGAAGCGAGGATCGGCACCAACCCCGGCACGTAGGAAAAACCGTAATACCCAATGCCAAATAGCGTAAGCCTGTGCTCGCCAAAATGGAAAACCCGCTCACCATTGAACTTGTATTGCTGCCGATGCTCTAGGCGATCGAGAAACCCGTTGCCGTAGGACGCGCTGAAAGCCAACCAAGCGTCGGGCGATGGACTAATCCCGGCTACCAGATCAAGATCGCGATAATCTCCGGTAAGCGTGATGAACGGGTCGAACCGCTCCCGCAACCCGTAAGTCGCCGCCAAATTCACCGAGTGGTTGCCTTCCCGGACATCGAATGCTCCCCCGTCCACCTGCACACTTTCGATGACTTCCGGGATCAAAATGTTTGGGTCGGCATAGCCGTTGCCGTGTGCGTTCGCCGAAAGATTATTGGGAAGCAGATAACTGCCTACCGAAATGTATTGGGCAATGGGCTCGCCGTGATCCCCTGCGACGCCCGGAGAAAAATACTGCGGCGCTTTGATGCCGCTGGACGCAGTCTCGATAGGATATCCGGGAATGGACACCGGTGCGCCGGGCCGTCCTGGATTGGCGTCCAGCAAGTCCTGTCGCACAAAAACTTTTTCCGCGGGATCGGGAGAAAGCACGTCGGTCTCATTCACATCGGCGGTGACAGTGACGGTCTCGCTTTGCGAAGCGATTTGCTTCATTTGGATTTGCAAGAGTGGGTTTACGTTCGAGTCCACCTGGACGACTTGCTCCACTGGACGAAAGCCAGCGGCCTTGACTTCCAGGGTAAACTGCCCCGGCGAAGGAACCCGGAGCTGGAAACTCCCTTCCGCTCCGGAAGCAGTTTGAGCCGCGGTCTTCCCGCCGGCAAGAAGCTCAACCTCCGCTCCGGCTAGCGCGTTTCCTTGAGGATCAATAATCCTGCCGTGCAAAACAATTTCCTGAGCGATAAGTGGAGAAGACAGAAGCCAGAACATGAATGGCAGGAATCGCAAGCAAGTTCGCGAATTCATCTTCCGTTTGTCACTTTCCTGTTACCAACGCCTCCAAAAGCTCGACTTCCTCCTTCTTTTTCAGCTACCCAGAATGGTAGCACGATCATCATTTACGTGCTACCAGCGACCAATTGCGAGCGCTGGACGCGGATTGCAAACCATCGATGGGAATGCCGTTTCAGTGGGAATGGGTATGCGGATGCGCGACGATTTCTGGAGCACTCATCACCAGGCGCCCGTGTTGGACGCCCTTCGTGCTGATGAGCCGGTCGGCTAGGGATTGCACCTGCTTTGATTTGCCACGTAGCAAGATGACTTCCAGGCAGGTGTCATGGTCGAGGTGCGCGTGCAAAGTGGAGATCACCACGTCATGATATTCGTGCTGCAGATCGGTGAGCTTTTCTGGCAGCAGGCGGGAGTGATGGTCATAGATAAGAGTGACCGTGCCGACTACCAAGGCATTGGGTGCCACGGCGGTCGCGTTCACCAGCCTTTCGCGAATGAAGTCGCGAAAAGCCTCGGAACGATTGTCATACCCCTTGTCCGCGATAAATGCGTCAAAGCGGCGTAGCAACTCGGAATCGATCGAAACCCCAATCCTGCTCAAATGTCCCATGACACGCGCCTTCCTCTCCACGATCTACGGTAGCACATTCATAAACTAACGTAGCACAGACTGAGGGCGAAGGCCGTGTGGAGGCCTGCCGCATCCTCTGTATTACTCCGTGACCCCTGTCGTGGGATTGCGGTTTTCGCGGAACTTCCGCAGCTTATCGCGGATTCTTGCCCTTCCCTGGCAGGCCCGCTGGATTCTCGTGCGTCCGTTCGCGGAAGCCACCCTTGAGCCCGGTCGCCAGTGAAACGCTGGATTCACCAAACTTGTCGCGCAACCGGTCCGCGGCGGACAACGCCTGCTGCCAGCGCTTGCGCCGGCCGTCCTCCAGCAAGTCCCCTTGCTGCGCCACACCCTCGAAGGACGACGCGTGAACTCCCAGCAATCGCACTTGCGCACCTTTGCGCCAGTTTTTTCGGAACAATGCCCTGGCCTGCTCGAAGATTTCCGTATCCAACTGGGTGGGCGAAGCCAGCGTATGCGCCCGCGTGATCGTGGTGAAATCTTTGTAGCGTAATTTGAGCTGAATCGTCCGGGCATGCAACGTAGCTTCGCGCAAGCGCCTGCCGACCATCTCGGAAAGCCGCATCAGCGTAGACTCAATTTGCTCTTCATTTGCCGTATCTTCCGTGTAGGTGTGCTCATGGCTGATGGACTTGGCGTCTGTATCCGCTCCCACTTCGCTGTCGAACCATCCGCCGGCATCCTCTCCGCGCGCCTTGCCGGCCAGCGCCAGTCCCCATTTACCGAAGTGCTCCTCAAGGAAAGCTTCGTCGAAGCGCGCTAGATCGCCGACTCGGTTGATCCCCAACGCTTGCAAATTCTTTTCCGTCACTTTACCCACACCGGGAATATCCCGCACATCCAGCGGAGCCAGGAGCTTGGCCTCTTCTCCCGGAACGACCCACAGAATTCCATTGGGCTTGGCCTTCGCTGAAGACACTTTAGCGACCAGCCGCGAAACCCCAATGCCGATCGAGCAATTGAGCTGCGTTTCGGCTTTCATCTTGACATGCAGCGCGTGCGCGGCCCGCAACGGAGGCCCGTGCAATCGTTCGGTGCCCGTCATGTTGAGATAAGCCTCATCGATGGAAGCCATCTCCACCTGCGGAGAAAATGACGACAGCACCCCATATACTTTTTCCGAACACTCGCGATATCTCGCGGGATGTCCATTCACAAAAATGGCTTGCGGACAGAGCTTAGCCGCCGTACGCAGTGGCATTGCCGAATGCACGCCGAACTTGCGCGCTTCATACGACGCGGCTGAAACCACGCCACGCTCATCGCGCTGTCCCCCCACCACCACCGCTTTCCCCAAGAGCGAGGGATCGAATAACTCCTCCACGGAAACGAAAAACGCATCCATGTCAACATGAAAAATCGTTTTGGAAGCGGGAGGCATGGCACGGTTCCAGCGTTCTCCAAGATAGTATCAAGCTGATAGGTTGTGGCAAGGGAGCCACACTACTTCCCGTAAAGTCTGCCGTCCCAACGAGATCCGCAAGTATATCTTTTAGTTATTGGCGAACAACATTTCCAACTGGAACACTTCGCTGAAGATTTAGAGGGCCGCCAGAGGCGCAGCTTGCAGCTGGCGCACGCGTTCGTAGACTTTCACATACTCACGGGCGGAAGCATTCCAGGAAAAATCTTTCATCATGCCATTGCGCATCAGCGCTTGCCATGAAGTCTGATCCTGAAAAGCGCGCAGCGCTTCCCGAATGGTCATCAAGAGCGCTTCTCCAGTGTAGTCCGCGAATTTGAAACCGGTTCCCTTCCCGGTGCGCGCATTCCAATGTTCGATGGTGTCGTCAAGCCCGCCGGTGGCGCGCACGATCGGGACCGTGCCATATTTCAAACTATAAATCTGATTCAGTCCGCAGGGTTCGTAGCGCGAGGGCATGAGAAACATGTCGCTACCGGCTTCGATCTTGTGCGCGATCGTATTGTCGTATGCAATCTTCAACGCAATCTTGTGAGGAAATTGCCGGGAAAGACGCACAAACATTTCTTCATAGACTTTGTCGCCGCTGCCCAGCACGACCATGATCACTTCTTCACGCGCCAGGCGGTCCATGACTTGGGCGATAAGATCGAAACCTTTTTGCGCGGCGAAGCGCGAGACCATTCCGATGACAGGAACTTTTTGATTAGCGTTGGCCATGCCGAAAACGCCCAGCAGATCCTGTTTGCACTTGGCTTTTCCGCTCAAATCGGAGGGCGAAAAATTGGATGCGATATGCTTGTCGGTCTGCGGGCTCCATTCCTTGTAGTCGACGCCATTTAAAATTCCGGCGAGCGTGGCGGAGCGGTCGCGCAGCACACCCTCCAACCCAAAACCAAACTCCGTGGTCTGGATTTCCTGGGCGTACTTCTTGCTCACTGTACTTACAAAATCAGCATACACTAATGCGCCTTTAAGAAAATTAACCTGGCCAAAGAACTCCATCTTGGCGATGGTAAACAGGTCCCAGGGCAGCATGAGCAACGGCAAGATATCCGGCGGAAACAGGCCCTGGTATCCCATGTTGTGAATGGTGAAAACCGTGCCTACTTCGCGGAACGCAGGATCTTCGGCATACTGGGTGTGCAGCAACAGTGGAATCAGGGCGGATTGCCAGTCGTGGCAGTGAAAAATCTGGGGTACGCCCAATATCTTGGAGGCCTCCAGCACGGCGCGGGAGAACAGCGCAAAGCGTTCAGCGTTATCCGAATAGTCTCCCGCCGAGGTACCATAGAGCGCATCGCGATCGAAGAATGGCGGGTACTCGACAAAATAAAAACGCACTCCGTTGTTGTTGCCGCCGGAGACTACCGAGCAAAAGCGGTAGCGGTCATCGAAGGGGATGGTGACGCTTCGAACCACCTTCTGGGCATCGGGCAACTTGGTCTGGCGGTAGCGGGGAACGAAGACACTCACCTGATGACCGAGAGCGGCCAAGGCGCCGGGCAGCGCGCCAACCACGTCGGCCAAGCCCCCAGTTTTCGAAAACGGCACGCATTCAGAAGCGGCGAAGGTGATATGCATGGGACAGGCATCTCCAGACTTTCAGCCCCGATCCACTGGCGCAAGCTATGATAGGAGCGCGCCAAGAAACGGCACACCGTTCCCGCGCTACCAAGAACTTGCCGGGTGAAGTCCAAGTCTAAACGCGGGCGAGGAGGGGGTCAACGTGGCAAAGGTCTCTGCGGCGCGGCCGCGGTTGAACAGCAAGCCCAAGCTCGGGCAGCATTTTCTGGTGGATGAATCCGCGGCCCAGCGGGTGGTGCAGGCCATGGGCGATCTCTCGCAGCGGACCGTACTCGAGATTGGCCCGGGCCGCGGAGCCCTGACTTCCCTGCTGGCGCGGCGGGCCCGCCGGGTAATTGCGGTCGAACTGGACCGCGTTCTGTCCGCCCAACTGCGGATGAATCTGGCCGCCGACAACCTGGAAATCATTGAAGGCGACATTCTGGCAGTGGATTTCCAGACTCTGTTCGGGCCGAAACCGGGTAGCACGCGTCCGGGGTTACACCAGAAACCGGAGCCGGTGCGGGTGGTGGGCAACATTCCTTACTTCATCACTTCGGAGATTCTGTTGCGGCTGTGGGAGAACCGCCGGTACTTCGATACGCTGGTGCTGATGGTGCAGCGCGAAGTGGCTGAGCGGTTGGCGGCCGTGCCTGGTGGCAGCGAGTACGGTTTGCTTTCGGCGACCGCTCAGCTTTACGGCCGCGCAGAAACATTGTTCACGCTGCCTCCGGAAGCATTCTCGCCGCCGCCGAAGGTGCATTCCGCGGTGGTGCGGTTCGATATGGCGCCGCGCTTGGAGGATCTGGCGGTGCCGGAAAAAGACTTCATCGATTTTCTGAAGCTTTCGTTTGGCCAAAAACGCAAGACCCTTTGGAATAATTTAAAGCTGGCGTATGATGCGGAACCGCTGCGTGCGGCCTTAAGCAAGGCTGGCATCAAGGCTACAGTCCGGGCGGAAACACTGCCGTTGGAGAAGAGCGCCGCGTTGTTCCAGGCCCTGCGAAATGGGCGGGAAAGCCTCTAACAAGAGGCTTCGCCGAGGTCGAGCACGGGGCGCGGAGCCTCGCATGGAAAATTGGTTTAGGGCAAAAGTGGAGGTGGTTATGGCCTCAACAGTTCGCCCTGCCGCGGTGGCTGGACGTTTCTATCCTGACGATCCCCAGGTTCTGTTCAGCGATGTTCAGTCGTTTCTTTCATCTCAAGAAAATGCGATAGCGGCCTTGGGTTGCATCGTCCCGCATGCTGGATATATCTACTCGGGTCATGTGGCCGGTGCGGTCTTCGCCAAGGTCGAATTGCCGCAGCGCTTTATCATTCTTTGCCCGAATCACACCGGTCGAGGCGCTCCGCTCTCAATCACGAGCCGGGGAAGCTGGCAAACTCCTCTAGGCCCAGTGCCTATCGACGAAGAGTTGGCCGAAACGCTGAAGCGGCATTTTCCGCTCTTGCACGAGGATGCAGAGGCGCATCGCGCCGAACACGCCATTGAAGTGGAGTTGCCATTTCTGCAGGCGCTGCGACCTGAGTTCAGCTTTGTTCCAATCGCGTTGGGCGTCGGACAATTCCAGGTACTCTCGGATCTAGGAGAAGCGATCGCGGCGGCCGTGCAGCAGGAGCGAGTGTTGATCATCGCTTCAAGCGACATGAATCACTACGAGAGTGACAGCATTACCTGGGTAAAGGATCACCAGGCCATCGAGCGCATCCTGGCGCTGGATGCGGTGGGTCTGCATGAAGTAGTGATGCGGGAACGGATTAGCATGTGCGGCTTCGGACCGGCGATTGCGATGCTGACGGCTGCAAAGCGGCTGGGCGCGACCACAGCTGAGTTAATCAAGTACGCGACCTCCGGGGATGTTTCCGGCGATCGTGAGATGGTAGTGGGGTACGCGGGGATGGTGGTGAGGTAGAACCGCGGCATGGCTGAAAGCTACCGAGCTATACTCGGCTGGACGGCCGAGGGCGGCCGTCCCTACGTGAGCGGTGGAGATTAGCGCTACTTGTGCCCGCCGCTGCTGTGCGCTCCGCCAGCGGAAGGCGACGACATGGGCGCCATCGATGGACCGGAGCTGGGCGCATAACTCGCAGATGCGCTCCTGGACGCGGCGGCCGCTCCTGACGAGCCGGTACTTCTGGACTCGTTCGCCATCGATCTATAGATGATCGGACTCACCACTTGCGGCTGAACTCTCGCAGTCGCGAAACCGTGCTCCACGGCCTGTTGCGACATTCCTAAGAGATTGCGAACGCTGCCGCGAGGAACCCCCAAACCCGCAGAGTTATTGCGGATGAGAAGCCGGCCTGTCGAATCGTTGCCAGAAACGAGGGCCGAAGTTCGGCCAACCGCAATCAAGCTGCGTGAAGCGCTGCCTGGAACCAGAGGCGGACGGAAGCCGCTCGGTGGATTCACCACGTTGGGCGCATTGATCAAGCCCATCCAAGCGCCGCCCGGCTGCCATGCCCATCCATACGATGGAAGGAACATCCAGGAGCCGGAGTGATAGGGCAGCCAACCCCAAGGATAGGCGGAGGCCCATCCATATCCCATGCCGGGATAGAAGGCCCACATGCCATCCATGAAGGGATCCCAACCCGCGCCCGCAAAGAACGGCTGCCACATCATGCCGTAGCCGGCAACGTTGAAGAAGTTGCCGTAATAATTGAGATCGGTCGCGCCGTAAGTATAGGGGGAACTAGTGTAGGAGTTGTTCTTGGCGTAGCGCTGATCGTAATCTTCCTGCTCTTTATCCCAGTTGTCGTAGGGATTGTCGGCCACATTTTTCGCTAAGCTGTACGGACCATTGCCCGCTAGATAAAAGGTGGCAGTCTGCTTCTTGCCGACTTCCGCCACGCCTGAAGGGTTGTCGACTTGAACGTCTCCCTTAAACACGGCGAGGGCGGCTTCTGAATGCTCCACGTCGAGGCGAAGGTGAGCCGCTTTGTCGAGCTTGAGCGTCTGAGGACCGAAGGTTAGCGCGAACTCATCATTCTTGGTGCCGACGTAGCTCACATAGGCCATGCCGTGTTGCAGGTTCGCCACGGAGGCTTTAGCGCCAGAATCGCGCAACTTGAGCTCAGTAAAGCCAGCAAGCGAGCCTGGAGTCAGGCGCAGGGAACTGCCATCCTCGAACTGCACGATGGCAAAACCATCATGGCCGGTGCGCAGCGTGACCCCCTGCGTGATCGGGAGGTTCACGGAAGCTCTCTCAAAGCCCTGCCCTGTGTTGCGATCGATCTGGACAGTGCCTTCGACGTCGCTGAGGCGCACCATGCGCACTTGCGAGTCGGCGAATGAAGGGATAGACAACAGTAGACCTGTGAGGACGGGCAGTACGAGTCGGACGCCGTGCTGGTAACTCGACATGGGGCGCCTCCACTTCTTCAGCTTATTAGAGCACATTTCGAACGCGAGTGTGTCAAGGAAATGTCAACGGGGGTTGGGGGTGTTCCTGGCGGAATCGAAAAACTTTTGACCGCCGAGATCGCTAAGGAATCGCGGTGAGAACGCTGTGATGGGCGGAATTAGGACGCTTCCGGATAGGATGCGAGTATTCTGCTAATCGTCTGGGAGGGAGGTTCGATGGAAGCTGCGGGCAAACGTTCAGGGGAGCGTACGCCTCCCGGCAAAGGCGTCGACATGACCACCGTCTTGGAGTGGAAGGATGGAGAGGTGCGGCGGACGCTGGATTCGCTGGTGACGGAGGAACCGCTGGAAATCCGCGTGAACGGCGCGCCGTTGAGCGTGACCATGCGCACCCCGGGAAACGATCTCGAACTGGCTGCCGGTTTTCTGTTAACCGAAGGCATCATTCAGAACGGGAAGCAGATTATCGAGCTGGACTATGTGCCTCAAGAAAAGCAGCCGAAGCAGAACGTGGTCAACGTGCAACTGGCGGCGGATGCGGAGTTCGATAGCGAGAATCTCAGGCGGAATTTCTTTGCCGCATCCAGTTGTGGCATCTGCGGGAAGGCGTCCATCGAGGCGGTGCGCGTGCGTGGAATCCGAGCGCCGAATCCGTCTTTCAAACTAACGCCGAGAGTCTTGTGCGAAATCCCGGAGCGCCTGCGGGAGGGCCAGTCCATCTTCAGCCGCACGGGAGGATTGCATGGCGCGGCCTTGTTTGATAGCGAGGGAAATCTTAGCGAAGTGCGCGAGGATGTGGGACGGCACAACGCCGTGGACAAACTGATTGGCTGGGCATTGCTGAACGACTTCGCCGACCTGGAGAACTGTGTGATGCTAGTCAGCGGGCGGGGCGGATTTGAAATTGTACAGAAATGCCTGGTGGCGGGAGTACCATTGCTGGCTTCGGTTTCCGCACCATCGAGTCTGGCGGTAAAATTGGCGCGGGAATTTCAGATGACGTTGGTGGGATTCTTGCGAGGCAAGCGATTCGTCGTGTATGCGGGCGAGGAACGGTTAGGAATACGCGCCAGATCAGGCCGCTGACGCGATCTGATGCAATCCCAAAGCCCCTTCAGCTGCGCGCCAGGCAGGCTCTCGCAAAACGCGACTAAGATGAGACGCCCCGACGCTCTCAGGCTGCCGGCATCTTCACGCCGTTGAACTCATGAACCGCTTCGAGCATCGCGACAATGTTCGCCACCGGTGTGCGCGCCTGGATGTTGTGAATGGTGTTGAACACGAAGCCACCGTTGCGGGAGAAGATACGGCAACGCTCCAGCACCTGCTTGCGGACTTCTTCCGGAGCGCCAAAAGGCAGCACTTGTTGCGTGTCCACGCCCCCTCCCCAGAAAGTAATGTGGTCTCCGTAGGTGGCTTTCAAGTGTTCGGGATCCATGCCGACGGCCGAGCATTGCACCGGATTCAGAATGTCAAAACCAGCGTCAATAAAGGACGGAATAAAGCGTTCCACCGAACCACAGGAATGCTTGAAGGTCTTCCACTGGGTGTTCTCATGGATCCAGCCATTTATTTTCTGATAGTACGGAAAATAGAGTTCGTGGAAGGTCTTGACCGAGCAGAAGGAAGAGGTTTGCGTACCGAAATCGGTCCCACAAACCAGGATGGCGCAGACCGAGTTTCCGACCGCCCGGTAAATACGTTTCAAATTCTCCGATGCCGATTTCGCACCTGGCGGGCAAAAATCTGGTGCACATAGTCGCGGCGGCTGGTGGTGGACATGTACCACTCGGCCACGTCGCGAATGCCTTTGGGATGCTTCAAGCCGGTCGCAGGGATCATCCCAATGTCGCCGAGAGCGGTTCCCACACTCCCCGTAATCCCCGCGCGCCCACTCCGCTCGGCCTCAGCCGCCGCCTGCCGCAATTGTTCGATATCCTCCTCCGTGAGCAGCCCGAAT
The DNA here is from genome assembly GCA_963712035.1 of uncultured Acidobacteriaceae bacterium. Classification (GTDB taxonomy): domain Bacteria; phylum Acidobacteriota; class Terriglobia; order Terriglobales; family Acidobacteriaceae; genus PALSA-270. The sequence goes on from CAVQGL010000001.1 coordinate 28,950, forward strand.
TCCTCGACGTTGTCTTCCGGGTTCAGTTCTTCTTCGACGATGGGTGGTTGGCGGATGATGGCGTCGAAGAAGTAACCGTCTTTGGGCATGCGGCCGCTGGGGGGCGCGCTCAAATCGCCTTCAGGATAGATCAGGATGTCACCCTTCGCGTCATTGGTCGTGCGAAATTCCCTGGGGACAAGCACCTCAAGGCCGTCGGGCATACGCCAGGGCTTCCAATCACGATTGCGAAGACCGAAATTGCTTTTGGGCAGATAAACGCCATCAATATCCAGGCCGATAGCTTGCTTCAGGTCTTCGTCCAGTGAGCCGAGCATCTGGTACGGCTCCCACACTTTCACCAGCCGCTTTTCCAGGCCGAAATAATCGCGCAGGTCGGCCACGCAACTCACGTGAATGCCAGTGACCGGCGTACCCCCAAAATCAATGGGAATACGGTCGGGTTGGTGATGCGATAGCGCCGCGAGGACTCGCTCTTTGCTGGCCGAAGTGCGGGATACATCCGTTATGGTTTCCATATTCTGCCTCCGAAGTACCGAAAATAAGCTGAAATTTCCGGACTGCTCAAGCGCCAGGCATTCGCATGCCATTGAACTCGTGCACCGCCTTCACCATGGCGATGATGTTCTCAACCGGCGTGCGCGCCTGTATGTTGTGAATCGCGGCGAAGATGAAACCGCCGTCGCGGGAAAAAATTCGGCAACGCTCCAGAACTTGCTCGCGAACTTGCTCGGGCGTGCCAAACGGCAAAACGTGTTGCGTGTCTATGCCGCCTCCCCAGAAGGTAATGTGATCGCCGAAAGCGCTCTTCAAGTGTTCAGCGCCCATGTTGGCGGCCGAGCACTGAACTGGATTCAAGATGTCGAAACCTCCGTCAATCAGTGAAGGGATGAAGCGCTCGACCGAACCACAGGAATGCTTAAAGGTCTTCCACGTCGTATTGGCGTGAATCCAGCCGTTGACTTTCGAGTAGTACGGCAGATAGAGCTCGCGGAATGTCTTAACCGAGCAGAAGGCGGAATTTTGCGTGCCGAAATCGGTTCCGCAAACCACAATGGCATCGAATGCATTCCCCACGGTCTGATAGATACGCTTAAGGTTCTCGATTCCGATTTCGGTCTGGCGGGAAAAGATGGCGTGAACGTAGTCGCGGCGGCTGGTAGTGGACATATACCACTCCGCAACATCGCGGATCCCTTTGGGATATTTCAGAGCGATGCCCGGTACCTGGGCGATATCGCCGAGCGAAGTGCCGACGCTGCTCATCATGACAGCACGACCGGTTCGCTGCGCGTCGGCCGCGGCGAGTTTTAACTCCTCCAGATCCTTGTCGTCGAACAGTTTGAATTCTTCGAGGTTATCTTGCGGATCGAGTTTTTCTTCGACGATCGGCGGCTGGCGGAGGATAGCGTCGAAGAAATAGCCGTCTTTAGGCATGCGTCCGCTGGGCGGAGCGCTCAAATCGCCTTGAGGATGGAGCAGGATGTCGCCATTGGCGTCGATGGTGGTACGGAACTCTTCTGAGACCAAGATCTCGAGTCCGTCGGGCATACGCCAGGGCTTCCAATCGCGATTGCGGAAGCCGAAGAAGGTTTTCGGACGGGAGATACGTTCGACATCCACCCCTATGGCGCGTTGCAAATCTTCATCCACAACGCCCAGCATTTGGTATGGCTCGAAGGCTTTGACCAGTCGTTTCTCCAATCCGAAATAGTCGCGCAGCGCAGCCACACAACTGACGTGCAGCCCGGTAACCGGAGCACCTCCCACATCAATCGGTATTCGGTCCGGCTGGTGATGAGAAAGAGAGGTGAGAACGCGTTCGCGACTTCCTAGCGCGGGAGAAACCACAAGTGCGCGCTCCATGCCAGCCTCCACAAGTGAAAATCAAAGTTGCTCGGATATCGTTTCCGGGCTTTCGCGCAGACTGATTCGCCGCATGCCGTTCTGAGGGCGCGGCTTCGATCGCCGCCACGTTTCGAATAATCCTTCCCAAAGGATTATGGACAGCTGCGGCGAACTACTGTGTGTTCTCAATCACCTCGAATGGTGACACGCATCACGAGTTCATGAATCGCGGGGAGCGCCCGTGCTAGAATGCCGCCTCAGGAGTGGGGTGCAAATATGGTGAAAGAGAATTCACGACTCACCACGCCGTTGGTGCGCGAAGCTGGCAAGCTGCGTCCCGCAACCTGGGACGAAGCGCTGGACCGCGCCGCACAAGGCTTTCGCGGCGCGATCGAGAAACATGGCCCGCAGAGCTTCGGAATGTTCAGTTGCTCGAAGACGACCAACGAAATGAACTTTATCGCACAAAAGTTCGCGCGGGCGGTGATCGGCAGTAACAATATCGACAGTTGCAACCGTACTTGACATGCTCCTAGCGTCGTCGGTCTGGCGACGGTCTTTGGAGCCGGTGGCGGCACGAGTTCGTATCGCGAGATAGAAGAGACGGATTTCATCGTCCTCTGGGGATCGAATGCCCGGGAGACGCATCCCATCTTCTTCCATCACGTGCTGAAAGGAATTCGCAACGGGGCGCGGCTCTTCGTCGTGGATCCCCGGCGGACTAGCTCGGCCCAGTTTGCCGAAAAATGGCTCGGACTGCACGTCGGCAGCGATATTGCGCTAGCCAACGCGGTGGCCAGGGAAATTCTTTCGCTCGGTTTAGAAAACCGAAGCTTCATCGAGAATGCGACCAGCGGGTTTGAGGAGTTTCGCAAAAGCATCAAAAAGTACACGCTGGAGTACGCGGAAAAGATTTGTGGCGTGCCAGTGCAGACGATTCGCGAACTAGCTCACGCATATGCCACCGCCGATCGCGCTATAATTTGCTGGACCCTCGGCATCACCGAGCATCACAACGCCGTGGACAACGTTCTCTCGCTGATTAATCTTGCCCTGTTGACTGGACACGTTGGGAAATATGGTTCGGGACTGAATCCATTGCGTGGGCAAAACAATGTGCAGGGTGGTGGCGATATGGGCGCCATCCCAGACCGCCTGCCGGGATTCCAACACGTCGAGAACGACGAACTGCGCGCCAAGTTTGAACAAGCCTGGGGCGTCAAGATTCCGCCGAAGAAGGGTTTGCACCTGAGCGGGATGTTTGACGCCATGGAGCGCGGCGAATTCAAGGCACTCTACGTGATTGGGGAGAACCCGGCGAATTCCGAAGCGGATCAGCATCGGGGAATCAAACTGCTCAGTGGGCTCGACATTCTAGTGGTGCAGGATATGGTCATGACGCAAACTGCGGAACTGGCTGACGTGGTGTTTCCCGCGGCTGCGGGATGGTGCGAATCCGATGGCACGGTCACCAACAGCGAACGGCGCGTGCAGCGCGTGCGGCGAGCCCTGCCGCCGCCCACAGGGGTTCGCGACGATATCGAGATTATTTGTGAGCTTTCGCGCCGCATGGGGCACGATCTGGGGAATCCGAAGGCGGAAGAAATTTGGAATGAAGTGCGCAGCCTGAGCCCGATGCATGGCGGGATGAGCTATGCCCGCATCGAGGGCGCTGGCCTGCAATGGCCATGCTATGACGAGAACCATCCCGGCGAGATGTATCTGCATGCGCGGCTGTGGGAGCGGCCGGTGACGGGGCCCCTGGCGCCTTTCAGCATAGTGAGATATGAGCCGCCCGTGGATACCCTGGATGAAGAGTTCCCTATGCGCCTGACAACCGGCCGCCGCTTGGATTCCTACAACACGGGCGTCCAGACGGGCCGCTACGTTTCGCCGTTGCGCTTTGGCGAGACCGTTGATCTCTCGCCGGAAGATGCCGCGACGTACGGAATACGGGACGGAGAAAGAATCCGGCTCGTTTCGCGGCGCGGTTGCGTGATCGCGCCGGCGCGTATTGATCCAAATTTGCGCGTGGGATTGGTGTTCATGACGTTCCACTTCCCCGATCAGGTCGCGACGAACGAATTAACGGTGGACGCCGTGGATCCCAAGTCGGGCACTTCGGAATTCAAAGCTACAGCGGTACGTATCGAAAAAATTAGCAAGCCCGAACCTGTCGGAGTCAGTGGCTAGCGATTAGTGACTAGTGGCCGGTTAAGGACTAGCGGCTGGCCACTAGTCACTAGCCACTGTCCTACAAACCCATGGATCTGCACTTCACCCCAGACGAGCCCACGCCGGAAGAAAAAGCAGCGGTGGACAGTGTACTCATCTCCGCTGACGCGCCCGGCGGCAAGCGCACTTACCTTCTCCCCGTTTTGCATGCCATTCAAAATCGCGTCGGATGGATCAGCCCAGGCGCGCTCAATCACGCCGGCCGCATACTCGACGTTCCTCCAGCGGAGGCGTTCGGCGTTGCCGACTTCTACGGGCTTCTCTCCACGAAGCCACAGCCACCGGCCGTCGCGCATGTTTGCGACGACATCGCCTGCAAAATTCGCGGAGCGGATCTTCTTTGCTCGGCTCTGGAAAGGCTGCACGGCCCTGAAGCATCGAGCAGCGATGGCAAAGCCACCTGGCACCGCAGTCCCTGCCTCGGACTATGCGAACAGGCGCCTGCGGTTTTGGTGCATACTGCGGGGCCGCCGCATACGGATCAATTGCTCGCTTCGCCTCGAGCCACTGATGTCGAGGCAGCGATGCGCGGAAGCGAGGTTTGGCAGCCCGCGCTAACTGAATCGCTTCCGCAGGCCGGCCACGCCGGACTGAAATTGCTGCGCCGCGTAGGCGAGGTCGATCCGCAGAGCCTCGACGAATACCGCGCCACCGGCGGCTTCGAGGCACTCCGGCAAGCGATTGCGATGGGACCGGTAGAGGTGGTCCGCGAAGTCATTGCTTCGAAGCTGGTGGGCCGGGGCGGCGCGGCTTTTCCGACCGGGCAAAAGTGGAATGCTGTACGCAGCACTTCCCTGCCGCGCTATTTGGTCTGCAACGCGGACGAGTCAGAGCCGGGGACAATCAAAGACCGGGCCATTCTGGAAGGCGATCCCTACGCGCTGGTTGAGTCCATGATCATCGCCGGCTTCGCCACCGGATGCGAGAAGAGTTACCTCTACATTCGCGGCGAATACCCATTGTCCGCGCGCCGCATGGAACACGCGATCCGAGAATGCCGCTTACACCAATTACTGGGCAACAACATCCTCGGCAGCGGCGTGCGCTTTGATATCGAGCAGCGAATTGGCGCTGGAGCTTACATCTGCGGCGAGGAAACTGCGCTGCTGAATTCCATCGAGGGCAAGCGGGGCGAACCCCGTAATAAGCCTCCGTTCCCCACGCAGGTGGGATTGTTCGGTCAGCCAACGGTCATTAACAATGTGGAAACCCTGATCAATCTTCCGTACATCGTTCTTGAGGGCGGAACTGCATTCGCCGCCGTCGGCACAGAACGTTCCACCGGAACCAAACTTTATTGCCTCTCCGGACACGTGGCCAGGCCGGGAGTTTACGAAGCGGCATTCGGAATTACGCTACGCCAGATTCTGGAACTGGCCGGCGGCGTCTCTGGCAGTGGGAAGTTACAAGCGGTCTTGCTCGGCGGAGCAGCGGGCGCTTTCGTGGGGCCGGACGACCTCGATATCCCGCTCACGTTTGAGGGCACGCGTGCCGCTGGAGCGACCTTGGGCTCCGCTGTGGTCATGCCGTTCGACGACACTGTGGACTTGCGTCCCATCCTCCTGCGCATCGCCTCATTCTTTCGCGACGAATCTTGCGGACAGTGCGTGCCTTGCCGCGTAGGCACCGTGCGACAAGAAGAAATTCTGCACCGGCTGAAATCAGGCCGGACACTCACCTCGCTTGCTGGTGAAGTAGCGTTACTCAAAGAAGTCGGGCAGGCCATGCGGGATGCTTCCATCTGCGGACTCGGACAGACAGCCTCCAGCGCCATTGAATCCGCGCTGGCTAAGTTTCCTGTTTTTTCAGATAAACCCCGCGAGAGTGGAGCATGAGCGCGCAGAAAGCCCCAGTCGCGACCGTCCCCATTCCACGGGGCCCCTTGCCGATTTTGCCGCCATCCCGGCCGAAGCCCATGGTGGAGATCACCATCGATGGCAAGCCGGTTTCGATTCCGGAAGGCTCGACGCTACTCGATGCCGCGCGCAGCATCGGAATTGACACGCCCACACTTTGCTTCCTGGAAAATCTTACCCCGGTGAATGTCTGCCGCATCTGCGTCGTGGAACTGCAAGGTTCGCGCATTCTGGTGCCAGCCTGTTCTCGGCAGGTTGAAGCGGGCATGGTGGTGAAAACGGATTCCGAGCGAGTGCGCTTGAGCCGGCGGCTGGTGCTGGAGTTTCTGGCGTCGTCGGTGGATGTTTCCACAGCACCGAAACTACAAGAATATATGCAGCGCTATGGAGCGAAACCTGAACGTTTCGGCGATCCAGTTCCGCCCGCTGATGCCGGGGAGCGCGATGCCGAGCAACCCGGACATCATCACGCTCCGATAAACGCGAGCGCCGCCAACGTAGCGCAACCGGTGAAAGTGGACAACGACCTTTACGTGCGCGACTACAGCAAATGCATTCTCTGCTACAAGTGCGTTGAGGCTTGCGGCGCCGACGCGCAGAATACGTTTGCCATCGCCGTGGCCGGGCGCGGCTTCGGAGCGCGCATCTCCACCGAGTACAACGTCCCGCTGACCGAGTCAGCCTGCGTTTATTGCGGGAATTGCATCGGCGTGTGTCCTACCGGCGCGCTCATGTTCCGCAGCGAACACGAAATGCGTAAAGCGGGAACCTGGGACGAAACCAAACAGACACAGACCGACACCATCTGTCCATACTGTGGCGTAGGCTGCACTTTATCCGTACACGTGCAAGGTGAAAAGATCGTGAAGGTCACTTCTCCTCTCGATCAACAAGTCACGCACGGACATCTCTGTATCAAAGGCCGCTTCGGTTGGGAGTGGGTCAATCAGAAACCCTAATGGCTCTAAGGTGTCCCAGCTCGAAAGAAACCAACTTTGTTGGCCCGCCGACGCAACAAACAAATGGGTGCAGTGTTTGCATTCAAGAGCAAGGAGGACGGTCATGAATCTCGCATCGCGATGGTTGAGTTCGCTGCTTCTGGGGGCCGCACTGATTTCCCCTTTGATCACCACAGGCTGTGCGGAGCATGGCTACTACCGCGTCTATGATCCTTACTATCACGATTATCACCGGTGGGATGACCACGAAACGGTCTATTACAACCAATGGGCGACGAGAGAATCACCAGGAAAACAAAGATTTCCGCAAGCTCAACAAGGATGAGCAAAAGCAATATTGGGATTGGCGCCACAGTCACGGCGACCGACTCATTAATACGCGTACTGCCTACGTTGGCGGCGGAAGATGCAATTTCTGCCGCTTTTCGCGTTATCTCTGGGACAGATCGCGTCGCTCCGGATCGCTGGCTTATACTGTCGGCGGCCGCAAGGTGACTAAATTCTCGGCGGAGATCTTATGCGAAAGGCTGCAGTTCTTTTCCTTCTCTTCCTTCTGTCTGTTTATTTTTCTCTGTGGTGTCTATTGACCAGTGCTGCGTTCGCCCAAAACCAGCAGTGGACGCCGCCGGACATCAATGGTGGCAGAATGCGGTGTTCTACGAAATCTATCCTCGCAGTTTTGCCGACAGCAACAATGACGGGATCGGCGACCTCAACGGAATCGCCTCCAAGCTCGACTATCTGAAAAAACTTGGCGTGGATGCCATTTGGATTACGCCTTGTTATCCCTCGCCGCAGGTCGATTTCGGCTACGACGTTTCCGACTACGAGAATATCGATCCGATGTACGGAACCCTGCAAGATTTTGACCGCATGCAAAGCGCGGCCAAGAAGCGCAGCATCCGCATCATCATGGATTATCGTGATCAACCACACCTCCGACCAGCACAAGTGGTTTATCGATTCGCGCTCCTCGCGCACTTCGGCGCATCGCGATTGGTACATCTGGCAGGGATCCGGAAAGACGGCGGGCCTCCCAATAATTGGGTTTCTACGTGTTTGGAGGCTCCGCGTGGAACTTCGACTCCGAAAACCAGCCAGGATTACTACCACGCATTTTTATCCCCAGACAACCGGACTTGAATTGGCGTAACCCCGCCGTCAAAGACGCAATGTTCGACGTCACCCGCTGGTGGTACAAACGCGGCGTGGCGGGTTTCCGGCTGGATGCCGTGGACAAATTATTCGAAGATCCCGAACCTGCATGACAATCCAGTTCTTCCCGGCAAAGAATGATTATGGCGATCCAACAGGAAAAAGATGAATACAACACTCCGATTGCCCGAAGTGCACGACGTGCTCCGCGGCCTGCGCAAGGTTGCGGACGAGCATAGCGCCGTGCTGATGGGCGAGACCTGGACCAGCAGCATCGCAGAACTGCAGGCTTATTACGGCCCTCACCACGACGAAGTGCAGATGCCCATGGATTTCATGTTCGCCATGGTCGACAAGCTCTCGCCGCCCGACGTTCCGCAAGCAGATCGCTTTGGTGGAATCTTCGGGAGGATGGCCGGTCTACGTGATCAGCAACCACGACATTCAGCGTTCTTACGATCGCTATGGCGACGGGCAGCACAACGATGCCATTGCAAAGCTGATGGCAGGGCTCTATCTCACTCTGCGGGGCACGCCCATTATGTACTACGGCGAAGAAATTGGGCATGGAGAATAACGATCCCAAGCGCATAGAGGATGTGAAAGATCCGGTCGGCACGCTGGACTGGCCGCATAGATAAGGGCCGCGACGGCGAACGCACGCCAATGCAATGGAACAGCGGCCCCAACGGCGGCTTCACCAGCGGGACGCCCTGGCTGCCAGTGCCGCCCAGTGCAGCCACGCATAATGTCGAGACCGAGAGCAAAGATCCGAATTCGATTCTGGAGTTCTACCGGCATCTGCTGGCGCTGCGACATCAGAACCGGGCGCTGCTGGATGGCGAGTACATTCCGCTAAATCAAGGATGACCCCAATGTGTTGTCTTACCTGCGCCGCTATAAAGAAGACACGGTTCTGGTAGTGCTGAATATGTCGGGGAGCCCGCAGAAGGCAAGTTTTGATCTTGGTGCACAAGGGATTTTCTTCTCCAAGGCAAAGGCTTTGCTAAGACGACTGGGGCTGAACCAGCCAGTTTGGCGGAGTGTTTCACTCGATCCTTTTGGCGTGTATATTGGGGAAGTGACAAAATAAGTATGCAACAGCATCTCTTCCGATTAGAAGGATGGCTTCATGACAGCTAGCCGTACCGTCGCATCCGCAGGCCGCTGCGGCCGAAATTCCTGCTGTTCCGCTGACGATTGAAGGCTACAGCGTGCTGCATCAGATGATGCGCTTTCGCTGGGACAAGTGGCGACCGTTACCCGCCACAGAGAAAGCAGAGATTGTTGGCGAGGCGAGCAGCATTGCTCGGCAAGATGGAACAAGGCTCTGCCGGCCAGTCGGGACTGTATTCCCTGCTCGGGCACAAGGGCGATTTGATGTTGGTGCACTTCCGCGAATCGTTCGATGAGTTGAAGCAAACTGAATTGCAGTTGGCGCAGCTTCGGCTCGAGTGACTATCTGGAGCCGACCACTTCCTATCTATCGGTAATCGAGTTGGGACTCTACGAATCCACGATGAAAACCTACAAAGACCTGGCGGATCGTGGGATCGCAGCGCACATCCGAGGAATGGAATCGTGGAATCGCCGAAACGCTGGCGCGGCAAAAAGAAGCCATGCATCCGCGGCTTTTTCCCGAAATGCCCAAGCATCGCTACATCTGTTTTTATCCCATGGACCGGCGCCGCGGCGAAGACAAGAACTGGTATATGGTGCCCATCGAAGAACGCGCGCGGCAGATGAACGAACATGGGCTGGTGGGACGCCGCTACGCCGGCGAGGTTAAACAGATCATCACCGGCTCGATTGGCTTCGACGACTGGGAGTGGGGCGTAGACCTGTTCGCGGCCGATCCGCTGGTATTCAAGAAACTCATCTACGAAATGCGCTTCGATGAGGTGAGCGCGGTGTTCGCGCTGTTCGGGCATTTCTATGTAGGCCTGCGGTGCCCCGCGGCGGAACTAGGAAAACTATTGAGCGGTGAACTCCCGTAGAGACGTTGCTTGCAACGTCTCTGCCGCAAATCGAATCGCAATGGCGGAGTTCGGCCCGGTCTGACAATTCTGCGCTGCACTCGAGACGTAGCGAACTACGTCTGTACAGCGGTACGTGGAGATGAAATGGCCACCCTTGGACTTATCGAATACAAAGACGCCAGCCCAGCGGTGCGCGCGGTCTACGACGACATCATGGCTACGCGCAAGACCGACTGGATCAATAATTTCTGGAAGGCGCTGGCGAACGATCCCGTCAGCTCTGAAGCGCACGTGGGAAGACATTAAGCAGATCATGGCGCCGGGCGCGCTGGATCCGTTGACGAAAGAACTAATCTACGTCGCCGTGAGCGTGAGCAATCAGTGCAACTATTGCATCGCATCCCACACCGCCTCCGCACGCAAGAAAGGCATGACGGATGAAATATTCAAAGAGCTGATGTCCGTGGTCGGGATGGCAAATGAAACGAATCGCCTGGTCGCGGGCTATCAGGTAGAGATTGACGAGCAATTCAAGGTGTAAACGCATGGCACATGAATTCACGACCTCCTATCTCCAGGATTCCATTTCACTCTTCCGCTCCTACAAAAGAATGGGAGAAGGCGCGATCGCGCAGGTCTCTGACGAGCAATTGTTTGCTACGCTCGATCCGGAAATGAACTCCATAGCGATCATCGTTAAGCATCTGGCGGGCAACATGCGCTCGCGCTGGACCGATTTCCTCACCAGCGACGGCGAGAAGCCCGACCGAAATCGCGACAGCAGAGTTCGAAGCTGCCCCCACAAACTCGCGCGAGGTAATGCGATATCTGGAACGAAGGCTGGAAATGTGTGTTCGCCGCATTGGAGCCGCTCGCCGAGGCTGATATGAGCCGCTCAGTTGTCGATCCGCGGAGAAACTCATTCGGTGATGCAGGCCATCAATCGCCAGATCGCGCACTACGCGTGTCATGTTGGGACAAATCGTCTTTCTGGCGAAGCACTTGCAGCACACGAAATGGCAATCGTTAAGCGTGCCTCGAGGAAAATCGGAAGAATTCAATCGCAAAGTCACGGCCGGCGAGGCTAGTCAGCGTTAGCCTTGTGGGAAGCAATTTTCTTCTTGCCGAACTTGAATTCGTGTTGCTTCATATCCACTCGCCGCCCCCGGAATACCACACCTTCCGCCTGCAGGCGAAAGCGCTGTTCGAAAGCTGAATCTCCGGTGAGTTTGATTTCGCCACCCGCGCCCAGCACGCGGTGCCACGGCAGATCTAGCGCTCCATGCAAGGCTCGGGCAACCTGCCGAGCGGCACGCGGATATCCGGCGGCGCGGGCGATTGCGCCGTAGGTGGAAACTTTGCCGCGAGGAATTTTGCGGATCGCCGCAAGAATGCGTTTGCGCACAGAAATAACCCTAGCAAACGGCTGGGCACGAAAACGCGAGGTGCGCACAGCGCCTTCTGTTTCGCTGCGGGCAAGCGCTCGTGGACCCCATCCGAACGCAGAGATTGCCAGACAGCAGCACCTACCGTTCAAAAAGCAAAAAAGCTACGCCGCCTCGCCTTTGCGGAAGGAATCCAGAGCCTGCTTCTCGGTGTCGTACACATCAAACACAGTGAGCAGCTTTGTAACCTGCAACAAATCGCCTACGCGCTTGGTCAGGCTGGCCAATTTGATATCGCCGCCTGCGCTGCGGGCAGTGGTATACAACGCGACTAAAGTTCCCAACCCGCCGCTATCGATGTAGGTGACTTCGCCTAAGTTCAGAATAATGCGCTTATTTTCAGAGATGACTGTCTTGACTGTATCGCGCAGACTCGCGGACTCGTCCCCAAAAATCAAACGGCCCGCAGCATCCACCACCGCAATGCCATTCACGTTGCGGACACTCAATTTCAACTCCATGAGGCCCTCCTTCCAGGCGCCACCGGAACCACCTTATGAGGGTATCCCGCCGCATGTGTTCCCCGCAAGGACCAAGCCGCCCTCATCTACGCACAGCGGAAGCATCACGTATAATCAGCTTTTCCTCATCATGAGCTATCAGGTTTTGGCGCGCAAATACCGTCCGCAGAAGTTCTCCGAAGTCATCGGGCAGGAGCATGTTACTCACACTCTGAAGAACGCCATCGAGCAGGGACGCACCGCTCACGGCTACATTTTCAGCGGGCACCGGGGCATCGGAAAGACCACAGTGGCGCGGATTCTGGCCATGGCGCTGAATTGCCGCTCCTCCGACAAGCCTGTGGCCGAACCGTGCGGGGTTTGCGACTCCTGCACGGAAATTCGCGCCGGGAAACTCCGTGGACGTGATCGAAATTGACGCCGCCACCAATCGCGGCATCGATGAGATTCGCGAATTGCGCGAAGCGGCGCGCTACCGTCCGGCGCGAGATCGCTTCAAGATTTACATCCTCGACGAAGCTCACCAGATTACGGATGCGGCCTTCAACGCCCTGCTGAAAACTTTGGAGGAGCCTCCGGGGCACGTGGTTTTCATGCTGGCGACCACGCAGCCAGAGGACATCCCGCAGACCATCCGCTCGCGCTGCCAGCATTTCAGCTTTCGTGCAGTGCGATTCGAGGAAATCCTAACGCAATTGAAGGATCTTGCGGGCCGCGAAAAGATTGAGGCCGACGAAGATGCGCTGGCGTTGCTGGCCGAGGCAGGGGATGGCTCGATGCGCGATGCGCTCTCCATCCTCGACCAGGCGATTGCCTCTTGCGATGGCCGGTTGACGGCCGAAGCGGTTCGGCAACTGGTGGGAACTGTGCCCTCGGGCGTGCTGGAAGAAATGATGCGCGCGGTCTCGGAGGGATCGAGCGAAACGGTGTTGCGGCTGGTGGACAAGCTCCTCGCAGACGGACAAAATCCCACACACTTTGCCCGGCAGATGGTGCGCTTCCTGCGCAATGCCGTGGTCGCCAAGGTTGCGGGTGGAGAATCTTCCCTGCTGCAGATTTCCAGCGATGAGCGCAAACGTGTGGCAAGCGTCGCAGAATTGTTCAGCGAAGAAGATCTGGCGCGTCATTTGCAGATCATGCTGCGTACCCATGGCGAGTTCGGCTACCGGCAGGAACAGCGTTTTCACCTGGAACTTGGCCTCTTGAAGATGGCTCACGCGCAGCGACTGCTGCCCATTGAGCAGTTGCTCAGCGAGGCGGCGGCTTCGGGAGGAAATGCGCCACGAACGCCAGCCGAAGCCAGCTGTCGTTCCCGAGCACAAGAGATCAGAGACCCCGGCACCGCGCGTCCGGCTACGTTTCTCCTTTCGCTGCGGATTCGGCACGCAAGGGCGGAGGCAAGCCGGAACTCTCCGCCGAAGAATCGCCCAAAGCCGGTCCACGGTTGGTGGCGTCGGCTCCCCCACCCCAGTCGTGATGGGGTCGGCCGTTCCGGTGGAATCCGCGCCGCCGGCTCCGGTTTCGCGAAGCGAAGAAGCAACCACAGAAGACTCGGGAGCGACAGACAAGGGCGTCTCCAGACAAGCTGCGGGAATGCCGTACTCGAATGCGTTATCCAATGCCGGACATCGCATGCTGGTCTCCATGCTCGATGCGGGCGAATGGCAGGTCGAAGGAAATGAAGTTGCAGATCAAAGTTGCGGCATCGGAATCGTTGATCGACATGTCGCTGGGCGCGGACGCCAAACGCCTGGCCATCGCCACCGCGAGCGGCGTGCTTGGGCGGCCCGCCAAGCTGAAAGTGGTTTCAGGCGCGGTGGCGCCGGATGCCACGTCTCGCGCGGCATCGAACGGCGGAGGCCGCAGCCGGGCCGAGCAGGACCCGGTCGTGCGGCGCATGCGGGAGAAATTCGGCGCGGAGATTCGCACGATAATTGATTACAGGGAGAAGCGGTAAGGTCAGCGGTTAAAAAGGAATGAGATGGGTGGATTCAATCTTCAAGAGCTGATGTCGCAGGCGAAGAAGCAGTACGAAGTCCTGCAGAAGAAGATGGAAGAGACCGTGGTCGAGGGCTCTTCAGGCGGTGGCACGGTCACTGTCAAAATGGATGGCCGCAAGCAAGTGCTGGCCATCAAGATTGATCCCGAAGCCGTGAAGGCAGGCGACCTGGAGATGCTGCAGGACTTGATCACGGCGGCCATCAACGGCGCAGGCCGAAAAGTGGATGAGGCCATGCAGTCCACCATGGGCGGGATGCTCGGAGGTCTGGGCATTCCGGGAATGTGAGAAACTGAGAGTATTGAGTAATTTGGTAATCGAATAACTTGGTAATTGAGATCCTGTCGGATGACAGCGAAATCAGTTTCCGTCTTAAGCAATTACCCAATTCCTGAATTCCCGCAATTACACAATGTCCTCTAAATTTGCCGAGCCGATGACCCGGCTCATTGACGAGCTGAAGAAGCTGCCGGGCATCGGCAGCAAGACCGCACAGCGGTTGGCCTTCCACATCCTCCGCTCCAGCGATGACGATGCCGAGGCGCTGGCTGCCGCCGTGCGTGACGTGAAAGCCAGCCTGCGGTTGTGCTCCATCTGCAACAACATCACCGACGTTGATCCCTGCATCTATTGCAGCAGTCCTACGCGGAATCAGCGACTGGTGTGCGTGGTGGAAGAGCCGACCAACATTGCCGCCATCGAGAAGACGAAACACTTCAATGGCGCCTATCACGTGCTGCACGGAGCAATTTCTCCTTTGCACGGCGTCGGGCCGGAGCAGTTGCGCATTTCGAATTTGATGAAGCGGGTAGAAGATGGCGGCGTGGATGAGGTCATCATTGCCACGAACCCAACCGTGGAAGGCGAAGCCACCGCGGTCTATCTCTCAGGACAATTACGCCGCGCTGGGCTCAGGGTAACTCGCATTGCCATGGGCATTCCGGTCGGCAGCGATATCGAGTACGCCGACGAAATCACCATGCTGAAGGCGATGGAAGGCCGGCGAGAGCTGTAACCGTCGATTTTTCTCGGGCCAATGTGTGCAAACGATTTCCACTCGGAGAGGCCGTCCGGCTCCTCAATCCCCACTGCATAGTTGGAATATCATCTTAAGTCTTCAATATGTTGGGTTAATCCAACCAGCTATTCGCCCTTCCTGTGGATTGGCTCGCAGGTTGCATTTACACCGGCAATCACCTCGTCTCCCGCTCTCTCTGATTTGGCTGGCACGAGGAAATGCGGACAAAATGGTCACAACCGGCCAAATGCATTTCAATCCAGCCTGCGCCGTGCTGCCGATGTAACCGCATCCCAACTCGACGCTTTAGGAAACCGGGCCAACCAGCCCGGTTTTCTTTTTCAAGGAACCCGAGCCGATTTCGTGGCGTATATTTTGAAGTCCCATGAACGGCTCTTCTGATCGCCGCGGCCTGGCCTCGCAAAATAAGAATGAGCCGACCGAGTCCTTCGTTCGCAACGGGATGCTTTTGGTCCTGTGTATCGCGCTTGCCAAATTCATACTGCATATCGCCTTCAATAACCGCTACGGATATTTCCGCGACGAATTCGATTACATAGCGTGCGGCGACCATCCGGCATGGGGCTATGTGGACCAACCCCCGCTCATTCCCTTCCTGGTTCGAGTGAGTCGCGCGTTGTTTGGAGACTCGCTGCGTAGCATCCGGCTCTTCGCCGCGCTCGCCTCCTCGGCAGCCGTAGTCTTGACCGGCCTGATTGCTCGCGAACTGGGTGGCCGGCGATATGCTCTGGTGCTTAGCGCCATTGCGGTCGCGATTGCTCCGCAATTCCTCTCTGACGGCAGCCTGATGACCACCAATTGCCTCGAGCCGTTGCTGTGGATGGGATGCGTCTACTTTGCCATCCTTGCCATGAAGCGCAATGATCCGCGTTATTGGTTGTGGTTCGGCGTGATAGCAGGGATCGGCATGGAAGAAAAGTATTCCATCACGGTCTTTAGTTTTGGAATTGCGATCGGTCTTCTGCTGACCCGGCAGCGCAAGTTCCTTTGGAATTGCTGGATCTGGATCGGTGCTGCGGCTGCGCTTCTGATCTTCTTGCCCAATCTGCTGTGGAACGTTCACTACCACTGGCCCTTCGTGCAATTGACGCGCAACATCAAAGCCAGCGGCCGCGATGTCCGGCTGACGGCGGCGCAATATTTCGTGCAACAGATTCTTCTCATTCATCCCATCACCGCCCCCATTTGGATGGCAGGCCTCGGGGCGCTGTTTTTCTGGAAGCCTCTGCAACCCTATCGCATGTTGGCCTGGTGTTATCTAATCGCGTTCACGGTCTTTGTGGTGCTGGCCGGCAAGAACTACTATCTCTCTCCAATTTATCCCGTGTTACTGGCGGCGGGTGCAGTCGTGATCGAGCGCGGACTGGAACACGCTCGGCTGCAATGGCTGAAACCGTTGATTTTAGCTGCGCTGATTGCGGGCGGCGCATGGCTTGCGCCGCTGGTGGTGCCGGTCTTTCCCGTGGAGAGATTCGTCGCCTACATGGATAGACTTCCGTTCAAAATTCCGCGTTCGGAGAAAAGCCATTTTGCCGCTATGCTCCCGCAGCATTACGCCGACCAGTTTGGCTGGGAGGAAATGACGGCAGCGGTCGCACGCATTTACTATGCGCTGCCTCCGGCGGATCAAGCTAAGACGGCCATCTTTGGAAATAATTACGGCGAGTCGGGCGCAATTGACTTTTTCGGTCCCAAGTACGGCCTTCCGAAATCTATTGGCGGGCATCAGACCTATTGGTTGTGGGGACCACGCAATTACACTGGCGAGATCATGATCGTACTGGGCGATAGGCGCGTGAGCCTTGAGCCTAAATGCGCCAGTGTCCAGGAATTTGACGTTACGTTCAGTCCCTACGCGCTCGAACACAATCCAATTTTCTTGTGCCGTGGCCTCAAATGGAATCTGCAACAATTTTGGCCGAAGCTGAAGAATTGGGACTGAACGACCTCAGTCACCGGCGCTGGCGGCCTCCAGAAAGCAATTGCTCTCCTCTTCCGGCGCAACGATTCCCTCCGGCAAAGTGCCGCGGTTGTATTCTGCCATGCGGTTCTTCCATTTCAGAAAATCGGTGATGGACTGAGGTTCGATGCGAACCTCTACCCGCCGCAAACTAGCCAACAGCAGATTCATTTCGTAGCGAAACCCAGTAGCCGAACGAAGGTCTTTAGCAGAGCGCTTGGTCATCGTCACTTCGCGCTTGTGAAGCTCAAGCAGCCCCCACCCTTCGGGAAGTTCTTGCACTCGCAACAATCCCGCAGGGACCAGGTAAAAGCGCTCACATCCCACGCCTGCTTTAGGTTTCTGCCGCCACGTCTTGTCGCGGTCGCTCAGGAAATCGCCGCGCGAAACTTTGCACTCGACCAGCACGGAATGGCAGGCGCGCTTCCAGCCGATTGCGTCTGGAATCTCTCCGCTCGCGCAAGCCTGCTCGGAGAGCACCACTCCGCAGCGATAGGAGCGCAGCCAGGCCACGGCTCTTTCGACCAGTTGGGGATGAGTCATACGTCGAAATTACGCGATCAGCGCGGCAGATGGAAGTGGCGCGGTAGTTTCTGGTTTCTAGTGTCTGGTGGCTAGTGGTGAGTCGCAAGCAGCTACTAGAACTGCTCTCACAGATCGTCTTCTAGAAGAAGAGCGCACGCCCTCAGGGGCTAAAGCCCGCGTTCTTGTTGGACTCTGGGCGGCCCGACTAGAGTCAGACCCTACCCAAAAGCCCTAACTAAAGCAGCTTACGAGACCAACTCTAGCAACTCCTTGGCTTCGCCATGCGCGCTCGGGAGGCCACCAGCGCCTTCACCATTACGGGACGGCGGCAAACCAATTCCAACAAGTGCCGCGCGCCAGCAATCTCCTCGGCTGCCCGGTCTCGCGGCGAGTAACCTTGTGCCGCGATCGAGATGAATCCGTCTTGCGGATGGACTTCCAGATGCGAAACCCGGCTCTCGCGATCCGCGTCAAATGCATTCGCCAGACGAAGAATGCCCGCCAGCCACAGTACTTCACGACGGCGCTCAGGCGTGAGGTTCAGGAGGGCCTTTTGTCCAGCTCGCGGCAGGGCCCCGCGGTGATAGCGGGCCACAATCCCCGCCATGCGCAAGGAATTTCCATCCACTCCGAGCGGCGGCTCCAATCCTTCAATCAGGCGATAGGACGCCTTGTGGTGAGCCTTTCCTTCTTTAGACCGGCCAACGTCGTGAAGCATCGCAGCCAATCGCAGAATCTGCCGGGCATTGCCTTGCGGAGGTCTCACCCGGCCTGCAATGCCGTCCAATCCGTCGTACAACTGCAACGAAAGGCTGGTCACGTGATTGGAGTGCTTGAAGTCCGGATCCAAAACTGACGCCCAATGCCTTAGCCGTTGCAGGGCAGCAGTCTCGATTTGTTTCCCCTGCGGCAACTGGGCACGCCACACCTGCCAAAGAGTTGTCTTACCGACCATCTTCTCCCGGTAGCTTGCGATCCGTTGCTCGCGCTCTTCCTGCAGGCGGGCGTGCCAGCTTGAACGAGCCACATCATCGGGAAACACATTCACTCGCTGCGCCGTTGCCCACAGGACATCCAGGTCATGAACTTCCCCCAGAAGATCCTGGAGCTTTTTCAGATCGTCTCCCCAAAGAGCGTGCTGTTCGGGTAAAGAATTCTCCACGATGTAGCGGAATCGTTTGATTCCGATGCGCAGGCTATGCCATGCCACCTGCGAGCGGTTGCGTAGGGCGCGGCTGTGCAACTCGTGAGCTACCGTCCAGCGCTCCAGCGCAAGATGCTTGAACATCAAACTTCCGGCCCGCACGCGCGCGGAACGGCGCGGTAGAGAAACACTCCACTTGCGCCACTGCTTGCGATCAAATTCCTGAAGAGCCAGTGAGGCTTGTTGTTTCAGATGAGTCTCACGCATAGCAAGGAACTCCAATAACTTGCTCGCCACTGGGTCTCCAGGGGAATCGAAGTGGTGAACCCACTCCTCCATGACATGAACGTCGCGCAGTTCTCCCAGGCTGCTAAACAATCGCTTGCCTGCCTTCTTCATTTGCTTCCAGTCCGGATCGGGATCCGTCGCCCTCAGGCCGTCCCCCATGGAGCGACAGCGGCGCAAGGCCACGCGAAGATCGTGGACGGAATCCGGAGAAAAACCTGCGCTCGCGTGGTCGCACTCTTCGAGCACCCGTCCCATCCAAAAAGCTAAGCCACTCTGACGCTCGCGCGGGTTGAGAACAGCAACAGACATACGATTCTCCAGCGAAACTACGCCTTAGCATTCTCTACGGTGCTTACCAGGAATTCCAGCGCCTTCCCTCGATCGAGCGCCCTGGAATTCTCCCCAAAAAACAGCCATCCCCCTGCAAAGCCTTCAATTACCTCCGTAATGTGCGCGGCTTACCGTTTCGCATTACGCTTAGGCGGACCAGAAAAAGCAGGAGCTTCCTATCCTTACCGCGGACGACAAAAAGGAAAGCAGGATAGCATCGGCTCGCGCGTTCGTGCACAGCCTGAATATCCTAGTGAAGTACGTGCGGCTCTATGGCCTCACCCACAAGCGCACCGAAGGACAGTTTAAGATCGCATGGGAAGAGTTGCAGCAGGGCCTGCCCAAAGGCCCCGATGGCAGCTTCCTGTTGGGCGTTTCTGACAACCGGCTCCTCGTCGACGGCATTCCGCTGGAAACTGGACAGGCGGAAAAGAGCTTTGCGCAACTGCTGACCACCGCTGGCCTCGCCAGCATCCAATTTTCCAACCAGCTGACGCACGAAGATTTTACTCGTCTCATTGAAGCTTTTGCGAGCAACGGATCCAAAGCCCAGGAAGTTACCAAGCAGATCAAAGCCATCTTCGGGGACAACAAGCAGGCCTCGATTCGAATTAACGAAGTTAAGTTCATCGCTGCCGACCCGTCGACCGGCGACATTTCCATCGCGGCGCAGATCGCCGCCCAAACCCTGGGCCCGGAATTCAAGGATTGGCTTAACGACCCGCAAAAACTACTCCAGCTCATTGCGGCCGCTGAAGGCGCCCAGAGCGGTGGCTCGGGAGGCGGCGGTGCGCCGCTGGGTAGTGTCCCGAACAATGCGGGTCCGGCAGAGAGCGCCAACGCGGGTGCTCCTCAAACTGGCGGTGGCACCTGGAGCGGCGGGGTAGTGCCTCTTCAGGAAGAAGAAGTAATTCAGGCCATTCGCCTGCTCACCAAGTTTGGCGAAGTGGGAAACGATCCCAACATAAACCCTCAAGTGCTGCAACAAGAGCTCAGCGAAGTTGATCCCAATACCAGGCTGAACCTGCAGCAGTTATTGAGTTCCCTGGCCTCCAACGTGAGCGCCGACGGCGCCGATACGCCACTGCTGATGAAGGCCGCCGAGCACATGGCAATTCGCTTTGCCATGGAGCGCTTCCAGCGGGGCGAAGTGAAGGTCAATGCAGTGCACCAGATGCTGGAGCACATGAGCCGGCAGATGGACACCCTGCGCCAAATCCTGCGGATTCAGGAAGACAAGATGAACAAGGCGGGGATTCTCGTGGAATCCCACGCCGATATCCTGGACCGGATGTTCTGGGCCGAAGTGCCGGAAGCGGGCAAGAAGAGCGTATTGCTGTCGAGTGAAGCTCCCTGCGTTCCGCCGCGCAACGTCCGCCAATTTGTCGAAGAAATGTTGGACCGCGGTGACAAAGAAACCGCGGGAGCCATTCTCAACAATTATGTCAACTGCCTGGGCGCCAACGAGGTCGATCCTCGGCGCAAGACTGCAATTGGACTTGGACAACTGGCTGATTTGTTTGCCAGCACCGGAGCCGAGGTGCTGGGGTCCGCGATCCACAGAGTCGGCGAGGCTTTGGCCGCCGAAGCCGATGCCGAGTTAGAGAACCTGCTGGGGGCAGCCTTCGTCCGATTAAGCGCCGAGGCCAATGTGCGCCGACAATATAAAGCAGTGAGCGAAGTCTGCGAGGCCATGGAATTGGTCGCCCAGCACAGGCCAGCCCTGGCTGGCGAGTTGCGCCCGCGCATTGGCGTGGAAAACCGCCTGTCTGAGTTCATTGACGAAGCCTTACAGGAGCCGCGCTTCTCGGCCGACCTGATTCAGGTTTTGCGGCGAACTTCGCAGGCTGCCGCCGAGCATATTTCTGACCGCTTTTTCCGCAGCATGCGCCGCGAAGAGTGTGACCGCATCGTCGAACTGTTCAAGGAACTGGGTTCCACCGGGCTGGAACATATTCGCGAAAATCTGCGCGCCGGCCAGCCACGGCAAGCCACTGCGGCCGTGGGGCTGCTCAGCCGCGTGGATGTGAGTACCCTTCTGGAGCTGCTTCCCCCACGCTTGCGCGAGTGGAACCGCTTCTATCACGATATGGTGGTGCGCCAGATCGCCTTCGGGGCAGCTGCCGATCGCGGACGCACTTTGCTGGAATTCCTGGAAGTTCTCGACACCATGGTCCTGCCGCAGGCGGTGGATGAAATCGGCATGAGCGGTGACCGCATGGCCGCTCCCTCGTTGCTGATCGTTGCCCAAAACGGCGACGCTCAGGGACGCTCGGCGCTGTTGCAACTGAAGGCCGTCGAAAGCTTAGGGAGGCTGCGCGATCCGGATTCAATTCCCGTTCTCAACAATCTTCTGGAAGCCAAAAAGATGTGGAAATGGGTAAACCACCGCGAATTACGGATCGCCGCCGCACAAGCTCTGGTGAAGATTGACGCCCGCTACAGCAGTAAAGTCCTGGCCGACACCGGTTTGGAGCCCGCTGAATTGGCCCTCGCACCGCTTGACGCTGCTCCGGCTTGCCCATGGGTGCGGCAACGGCGTTATGAGCGAGTAGCCCTGCGCAAGCCGCTTTCGGCCACCATCAGCAGCTCCTGGGGAAAATCCAGTATTTCGGTTCGCGAACTGAGTCTCGGCGGCGGCATGGGCGTTAAGGAAGACAATCTTCGCGTGGGCACGGAAGCGAATTTGGAAATTTCCACTGGCGTGCGCCGCATTCGTGGACAAGTCTTGCTGCGTCGCGCCCGAGTCAATGAAGTGGGCTTTGAAATCGTGAATATGGATCTGGAGAGTCGTTACCGCCTGCGCCGCCTCATCATGGATGCGCTGGAGCAGAATCGCGACGCCAAAGTCGCGGAGTGGGACGGGATAAGAAAGTAGCTCGACCGATTCTTCGACACAAAAGAACGCCTTCGTCCACAAGGAACGAAGGCGTTTTGAGTTTGATCGCTTTTCTACTACTTCACGACTTTGGCGAAGATGATCACCAACGTGTAAAGGGCCAAGGACTCGATCAGCGCCAGACCAAGAATGAGCGCGAACTGAATCCCGGAGCGAGCTGCTGGATTGCGTGCCATGGCCTCGGCGGCCGCGGCTGTCGCCTTACCCTGCGCCAAACCGCAAACCGCAGACGCAATCGCCATCGAGAAACCGGCCGTGATGGCGACCCAATTTGTTCCCGCCGCTTCTCCGCCTTGCGCCAAAGCCGGCATGGCCAGGCACAAGAAAGACATTGCCATGAAAAAATAACTTAACTTACGCATTGTTTCCTCTCCTTGCATGAATTGCCGCCAGTGGGTGGTTGACGTCATCCTCGTGCAGACGCCCTCACGCTGAACAGCGAACAACAACACTCGTCAATCCTGAGTCGTCAATCGTCAGGGATGATTCAGTCTCGCGCTGACGACTGACGACTGAGGACTGGCAACTGTTTTCCTAGTGCTCTTCCGCAACCGCTCCCGCCAGATACACCGTCGTCAGCAGAACGAAAATGTATGCCTGGAGCAACGACACGCCGATATGCAGCCCGACAAAAATTATCGGGACTCCAATGGGAACCAGGGAGAAGAACACCAAGGTCACCATATCGCCGGCGTACATGTTGGCGTAAAGACGGATGGTCAACGAAAGCATTCGGGCCAGATGGCTGATGATCTCAATCGGAATCATGATGATGGCCAGCCACCACATTGGTCCCATGAAGTGCTTGAGATACGCGATGCCATGGTGTTTGAAGCCCTGCGCCTGGTAGTAAACAAAGGCGCAAATGGCACAACCCAATGGAACCACGGGCAACCCCGTCGGCGATTCAAATCCCGGAATCACTCCGATGAGATTACAAATCAAAATGAACAGCATCAAGACAACGAGAAACGGCGTGAAACTCTCAACGCCGTGTCCGATCATCTCTTCGCTCTGCCCTTGAACAAATCCGTGCAAACCTTCAAAAACATGCTGCAGCCCTCCCGGCTTCTCCACCGAGAGACGAGACCGCGTCATGGCAAATAGGATCACCAGGAACCCAAAAACCAAAAGCTCCATTGCAACGCCGTTGGTGATGGGCGCCTGCGGAAACTGCGGCTCGATATGAATTGCCCGCAGTAGTGCTGTCACCTGGTTAGCGAATAGATGATTCAGGAACGCCGTAAACCAAAGTTGTTCAGGCATAAGATCGAAAGAAGCTCAAAAGCCGCGCGCCAAGGCAGCATAGGCTTCGTAGGCGGCTTCGCAGAAAATGCCAGCGACCGGCAAGAACAGGCCCGCCAACAGTCCCAGAAGGCTGGCGCGCGAAACAGTGAATATAGCATAGGCCGCCAGACCCATCAAAACATAGCGTAAAAGGAAGCGTATCACGACTCCCTTGCCCGATTTGGGCTTTTCCCCTGCGCCCATTCGTTCGCCCAGCGCATTAACCACTTTCTTGAGCCAGTGAAAATTCAGGTAGGCGAGGGAGCAACCGCAAACAAACCCCAAGGCGATGTGCCATCCCAGGCGAAGCCAAGCCGCCGCACTCAGAATAACCGCGAGCACAACCATGGACTGGGAAATCCGTCCTAACGCGCCGGCGTAAAAGACGCTTTCAGCTTCGTTGGGGTCTGGGATATCCATTAACATTCGGTGTTGATTGCCCAGCAGCATTATCTACCAAAAGACAAAGCCTCGAACCACCCTCGCGATCACGTAGCGCTCAATGCGAGGTATGCCCATCGTCCACGAAAACCAGAGAAACCAAACTCCGTGAAGGATTGTCCATCCGTGCGTCTGGATTAGGCGATCTGGCCGCGCTACCATTCCGAATGGATTCTGTTCCGTCTGGCACGCGATAACAGTACAGTACGCACTGCCTCTCCCTTCGCCGAGAATGCTGTCGAAAATGAGAAGCGGCACTCCATTTTGATTTCCCTCTATCACGTTCCAGATCTGAGCGATTCGTCTGCCCGAGGGGTGACAAGCCCCTAAGAACCAACCGGGAAGAGAGGGTCCAATCTCGGGGCGGTGAGATCGCTTCCACCATTTCGGGCCGGCGGGACCAGCGTACCGCAAGCCCCACCTTGAAGCTAAGGCGTTCATAGCCCGTGCGCGAAACAGGTAGAAGATTTTGGTCACGCCGCAGAGCAGCGCTACCCCGGCAAGAATCGTAACGAAATTCGATAACGTCACAGTGGCATTCTGACCTGCCCACGCCATGATGTCTAGAATGATCGTGTTAATCGGGGACTTGAGTGAAACGGGATTTATCGTCAGTGGAGACGATTGCCTGCTCGTTGACTTGGATCGCTATGTAACCGATAGTTTTACTATGGATAAGCCTGTGAACCAAAGCCACCCACGCGGCATGACCGTCGTTGCAGTCTTGATGATTGTCTTTGGCCTTGCGGAAGTGATGACCGGCTTCACTCACAGATTCTTCGGTCTCTCCACTGCACAGGTCAAGATTTCCACTTACATGGGCGCTGCTATCGGTGTTCTCTACGCCGTAGCCGGATTGCTCGTTCTGTCCATGAAGAAGCGGGCAGCGGCGGTCGCCATTGTGCTTCTGATCGCGGATGTCGCGGGGCGGATCGGTATGGTCGTGGCAGGTCTGTATCCCATCGACTCTTTGAAGCAAATCTTAGCCATCATTTTGGGCACGTCCATAGTGGCAGTTTTCGCTGCATACATCGGACTGAAATGGTCTCTGTTCAACTGACGAGCATCTGCTTCTCATGAATAAGCTAATTGACCCCGGGAATAACTGCTGTAGGTAGGCCATGGCACTCAAATCCCTTGCCAAAGGCGGAGATGGGTGTAACGGGGATTTAACAACGATCATGTTCTGGGGCTACAATGGTCTCGCTATATTGCCACTGCGAAAATGGCGACTTTGTTTATTCGTTTTGGCCGTGACCTACGCGGCGCCAACCCTCTCTGCGAGTATCACTGAGACGCGCGAGTACCATGGCAAGAAATTTGCCTGTGTGTACAGTGGAATTGTGGCGTTCGGAATGGGCTGCGGCATTGAACGCTACGCACGGGTGTTTACCGGAACTGTGATCTCTGCGATCGAAATATCAGATCGCGACAAGCGTCTTGAGCTGGCTCCAGAAGAGGTCTTTTTGGGTGACCCGGCCGACGAAGTGACGGCCATCACTGACCAAGCTTGCCTCCATACGGAAATCAAAGCTGGCGATAAGTGGCTCTTCTACCTCAGCCGCGACCAAAAAACGAACGAACTCATACTGTCATTTGGAGGCCCGAGTAAGCCGATAGCCGAAGCTCAACAGGGTATCGCCACGTTGCGGCACTTAGTACGGTTGAAGGATTCAGGCATTTTCACTGGGACTGTGACTCGCTCAGTCAGGCCGTTGGTGCCGTTTAAAGCAGTGCCCGTTCCGAATCGCAAGATCGTCGCGAAGCGGGCATCGGACGGCGCTGAATATAATGCGTTCACAGACGGCAATGGGCACTACGAGCTTGAAGTGCCTCCCGATTCCTATCACTTGAGCGCAAACACAGAACCGGGTTTGTGGGGACCAGAAGGAAGTACATTCGTTTGGAAACGTAACTGCACCAATGTCAATTTTCTGCTTCGCACGGATGGCAGGCTTTCAGGTCGAGTTACGACCGCTGACGGAACGCCCGCGAGGTACGTGCAAGTGGCAATCATTCCCTTATCTCCGATTGGCCCGCAGTTCACCGTCGTTGCGGACGAACAGGGGCACTTCGAGGTAGGGGGGCGGCAACCCGGAAGCTATCTTGTCGGAGTAGGACTGCTTGCGCAATACGACAGCCCAGAGTGGAAATCGCGTGTCTACTATCCCGGCGTATCAACAAGAGAAGAGGCGAAAACTATCGAGCTTGGCGAGGGCGAGTGGCGCACCGACATCGACTTCAGGCTTCCACCGACTTCCCCGGCTCGGTGACTTTTGTAACCAGGCCATAGCGCTCAAATCCCCCGTTGCTGGTCAAAGAGCGCTATGGCGATGTTACGCTAACGACTGGGTTACACTCACCTAACTAGCATGTATCGAATCGTTTTGGCTTGCAATGGCATGCCCGCTGATGTTGGAGCGGTTGCAGCGCGTGACATCACCGAGGAGTTCACCCACAGACCATGGCAGCGGAATGTGCGGTGCGAGTGGGATTGGTCTCGACTCATTCTGCAAGCAGACAACGACTTCGATTCCAACGGCCTCGCTCTGCTGGATGAGTTCTCCGACGCGATTTCAGCCTTCGTTGCGGATGGCTTCGACGCCGGTATCGACGTTGTTTCTGTCAGCCACTCGCCGACTACGCACCCACCAACCGTGTCAATAAGTGCAATGGCGATGTTACGTCAAGAATCCAGATTGTCAGTGTGACAACCCGAATCTCACGTGCAGTTCAGCATCAACTGCCGTGGGTTGCCCAGAAGACACGAACGGCCTGAACTTCCATTGTTTGACTGCCGTGATGGCCGCCGCGACCAGTTCCTGCGGTCCAGAGATCGGTTTGGGGTCGACGACATTTCCGCATTCGTCGATTGTCACAGCCAACGTAACGACTCCTTCGATCCGACTCCGTCTAGCAGCTTCGGGATAAACCGGAGGCACACGGTGATAGAGTTGTCCCGTCGTTTGGCCCGGCGAGACATGCACCCTCTTTGAATCGCTCTGTATTGCGGCTTTGCAGGTTTCCGGTGAAAGAACGCTGGATTCTGGCGCAGGAGTACCACGAAGGAAAGAATCGTATGGCGGTTCAAGGAAGCCGACGAGGACAACGATATGATCAGAAAACGGAACTTTCCAAACTGCTGCCAGTACTCCGTCTCGTTCCCATCGCATCTCTTGAAGCGGGGGCCAGCCGGGACGCGAAATTGTATCTTTCTGACCCGGAGAACCGAAGCGCCTCTCCATATCCGAGACAACCTCAGTATAGGGAGAGTCCTCCGTCAGGTTGAAGGCACTTAGTCTTCCTGACGCGAACAGTGCAGCGCCTTTACCAATCTCGGGAGCGAGTCTTGCCCCCACATTTGCCTGTTTCCCGTCAAGGGCCGCCATCACTTGCTTGCAGTTTCCCACGTCCAGAAAGGAGAAATCTTCCTTGCCTAGAGCGAAAACTCCTCCATTCTTCTCAACGTTATCGTACTGTTGCACTTTCGCCCTGGTTTTCGCATCCTCTAGTAAGAGCTTGCAATAGTCCTTCGTCAGTTGTTTGGAGTCTGACGTTTTAGCCGTCGAGAAAAATACGTCTGCTGGCTCTCCTAGCGTATGACCGCCAAATCTCAAGTCCACCGATGAAGACTGGGCTAACAAGCCGAACGGCACAAGCAGAAGGGTGGAGAGGGCCAGCAGTCCTTTCGCCATGGTATTCACGTTTCCAAACTCGGGCAGGAGATTGTACCCCATCATGTCCGGCGCAAATGACCCTATCAGGCCTTAGCGCAAGCGTGCGCCGTGTGTTCGCCGCATATTGAGAACTGCGAGAACAACTCCCGCCCAGCCTCTCGTCCGATTTCGATTTTTATGCCACATTAGAGAGGGATGGTTACAGCCTCAGACTCCAGGCTCGCCGGAAGAATTGCCTTCACCTATCCGGAGTTCACCGTCTACGAGGTGGCGCGCTTTCTTATCGTCACCGGCACGGAGATGCAATCCGTCGCCGTGGGCTGGCAAGTTTATGAGATCACGCATCGCGCCCTCGATCTCGGCTTCGTCGGACTGGCGCAGTTCTTGCCGGGCTTGTTTTTATTCCTGGCCTCCGGACACGCCGCCGACCGCTTCGACCGGCGCAAGCTGCTGCTGATCTGCTACTCGGGATTTGCCCTGGCTTCTGCGTTCCTATTGGGTATTGCATGGCGCGAACCGCATTCGGTCTATGCCATCTATTTGGTCTTGATCTTCATTGGCATCGTTCGCTCCCTCAGCGGTCCGGTAAGCCGAGCGATTCTGCCGCAACTGGTTCCGGAAGAGCATTTCCAGAACGCGGTGGCCTGGAATTCAAGCATATTCATGACGGCCGCCATTCTGGGTCCGGCTTTGGGCGGCGTGGTGTATGCGTTTTTTCATGGGCCGTCCGCGGTATATGCCGCCGGCTTCGTGGTTTCCGTGGTTTCGATGTTTTCCGCGGTGCGCATCAAGCCGCGTCCCCGAACCAAGCCGCCGGAAGACATGAGCCTGACGACCGTCTTGGCCGGGCTTCGCTACATCTGGGACCAGAAGCTTATCCTCGGCTCCATCTCGCTGGACATGTTCGCGGTTTTGTTGGGAGGCGCGGTGGCTCTGCTTCCCATTTACGCGAGAGAGATTCTGATGACCGGTCCCTGGGGTCTCGGGCTGCTGCGCAGCGCTCCCGGAGCGGGCGCGGCAGCTATGGCGATCCTGGTAGCCCATTGGCCGCTTAAACGCAATGTGGGCGCGACCATGTTGTGGTGTGTCGCTGGATTCGGCGTCTTCACTATCGTCTTCGGCCTCTCGCATAGCTTTGTCCGGTCACTGGCGGCTTTATTCCTGGCCGGCGCCTGCGACATGATCAGCGTGATTGTTCGCGGCACCCTGGTGCAACTGGCTACGCCCGACGAAATGCGCGGCCGCGTCAACGCCGTCGACATGATTTTCATCGGCGTCTCTAATGAACTCGGCCAATTTGAATCCGGATTGACGGCAGCATGGTTCGGGGCGGTGCACGCCGTAGTGCTCGGAGGAATCGGAACGTTGGCCGTGATCGCCATTTGGGCATGGCGCTTTCCGGAACTGCGCAAAGCAGATCGGCTGCTGAGTGTAACCGAGTAGCAGCAACCTTCCTTCCCACCTGAGACCGCGCCTTTATTTGCTTTTCTAGCGCCTAATCTCGCCTCTTGCGCCCCTTCTTGCATCCTAGGTACGTGCTCGGACAGGATCGCGCGGAGACGAGATGTAACGCCTCGCATACCGAGCTTGATGACTGCCGATGCCTCTAGATTCCAGCTTGACACCTCCCGCCGCAGAAGCTTTGCCAAGAGAAGAACACCCTCCAAACGAGAATCCGAAAGCCGCGAACGGCGCGACTGACATACTTTCGACGGCCGCAACCGTCGAAGAAACCGAAGTGCTGCACGCTTCCATGAAGGCTGGCTCAGTGGCGCAAATCGTAGTGGCCGCTGTCGCGGTCATTGGGCTGGTCTACATCCTCAAACTGGTAATAGTGACCATCCTTTTTTCCATGTTGCTGGCGTTTGTCTTGGAGCCCTTCGTCAGCCAGCTGGTGCGGCTTCGTATTCCCCGCGCGATCGGAGCGTTGCTGGCTGTGTCCCTTCTGGTTGGCGTAGCCGGAGGCACGACCTATTTCTTTTACAGCCGCGCGGTGGACTTCGCTACTCAATTGCCCAAGTATTCCGGCCAGATCAGTTCCCGGCTGGAAAAGCTGCGGATGCAGACCAGCCAAATCGAGGAAAGCACCCGTTCCGTGATTGCCTCTCCGAACGCGGGTAGTCCGCCGCTGCCGGTCGAGGTACAAGAAGCTCCCGGCCTGACGAGCTTGATATCGGCGGGCAGCGGCACGCTCGGTGAAGTTTTGCTGGCAATCAGTTTTATCCCTTTCCTGGTGTACTTCATGATTACCTGGAAAGATCACGCCCACTCCACGACCGTACGCTTGTTTCCAAAGGAGCACCGTCTAGTCGCCCACCGCACGGTCGGCAGAATCTCGACGATGATTCGCAGCTTTATTGCCGGCAATATTTTCGTCGGGCTGATCAGCGCCCTGATCAGCGGAGTCGTGTTCTGGTACCTCGGCATTCCCTATTTTTATTTCCTAGGGATGATCAGCGGTTTTGTCAGCCTGATTCCTTACCTCGGGATTTTCCTGGCCCTGCTGCCACCGTTGGCCGGAGGCATCGGCGTGATCGACGCGACTGGCCTAGGAATCATCGTGCTTACCGTGGTGGGATTGCACCTTGTTTCCATGAACGTTCTTTATCCTAAAATCGTCGGAAAGCGGCTGCGGCTGAACCCGCTGGCGGTCACTCTTTCTTTGCTTTTCTGGGCCTGGATCTGGGGCGCGATGGGTTTGATCCTCGCAGTGCCTCTGGTGGGAGCCACCAAAATCGTTTGCGATTATATTGATCCCCTGCAGGGACTCGGAGCCTGGTTAGGCGATTGAGAAGGAATGCGCTCTAACGTTACTGGTTGGTGTTTTGTACGAACTCGAACCTCACTTCATCAACGAGGGGCTATGCGTTAACGCAAAAGGGGTTTCACCTGCGCGGCCACACCCTGGTCTCCCTGAGACAGCGGAGCTTCACGTGCAGCGGACGGCTCCAAACGGCAGCGGTGCGGCTCCAAACGAAGGATCTATGCTTTCCCGGCGGCACTGGCGCTGAAAGAAAATGCATAGATCCTTCGTCTCGCAAAAACCGCGGTCCTCAGGATGACAAGACGAAGACTGCCGAGCTGTGCTCGGCTGGACAGCCGAGGGCGGCTGTCCCTACGCATCTACGCCAAGGCCATCAATTCATCCTCGCTCAGCAAATGCAGTTCGATCCAGCCTTCCACCGGCAGTGCGTCCACCGGCAGGCGGTTCTGCCAAAGGCTGAAGCGCAGGCGAGCCTTCCCTGCAGGCGGGACGGCGAGACTGGAAGGCGGCGTTGCCCGCAGTAAGGCAAGCGGAAGTTTGAATTCGAACTGTCGGCCTAGAGCCACCGCGACTCCGTTGGCTTGATCCGCGGATGCGGCGATCGGCTTGCCGTCGCCACTACCGGCCTGGCCCGGAACTGCCACCTTCCACGAAACAACTTTGCCCGCTTTCACTTCCACATCCAGACGCAAGGCTCGCTGCGCGCGCTGGGCTTCCGGCGGCCAGAATTCCATATTCACGACTATCGATATATCCTCTCCCGGAATCGGACCCGCAAAATCCAAGCGGCCATAAAGGTTCTCGGCATCGATTCCCGCATACACCGAATCCAGCGGAAAGGTTTTGCCATGCATCGAGCCGGAACGGCGGTCGGAGGTATAAACCGCCGCGCCCATCCACTCGAAGTAGCGCACTACGTCGCCGGTCACTCGCGGATGAATGTAGGCAGTTTGCGGCACGAAAGACGGCCGCGCCACGCCATGCAGAATGGATTGCGCCAACGAATCCGGCGGCTGCGCCCCCAGTGCCTGATACACATTCGACAGGTGTTTGCGGTAAAGTTCGTCGAATTCTCGGTCATTGGCGGAATGGTGTTCCGGCCCATACCACCAATTCCAATCGCTGCCTTCGGCGATCAGGATTTCCTCGAACGCCAGTTTGCGCTGCGGTTCGCTGGCGCGTGGAGAGTTTTCGGTATAGAAGTCGCGGGCGCGGTAGAGATAATCCCAGGCACGGTTGTCCTCAGGGGCGCCGATCCACACGTTGAAGTTGGCATCAATCCACGATCCCGGAACCAGCGATGTCAGCTTGCCAAAATCCTTCTCTTTGTGCCGGGCAACCGCCTCCGAAACCGTAACCGCTTCTACACCCGGGTCGCGCGCCAAGCCATCATAGAAACGCCGCAGGAATTCGCGTCCTGACTGCGGATAATATTCCCAGGCATTTTCGCCATCGAGAATGATGGAGAGGACCGCGTCACGCCCCTGATCGAGAACCGGTTGCGCAGCTTGTTTAATGGTCTGCATGAGATGGCGCGCGGCATCCGCGGCGGGCATGCCGGAATACACGAAGCCGATTAAATCGGAAATCGTGTGATCGCGAAAGACTAAGTGCATTCGCGTCGGACCATTTTCAAAACGATGGATGTTATAGAGTTGCGCCGCCCGGTCCGGCGCCAGCCGCCCGCTTCCGTCGCGCGAAAAGTTGACGCCTAGGCTTCGGCCTAAAACGCCTTCATCGGTAGCCATCCAGTTGACCCCGATACTCTGCGCCAGGGCGAGAACTTCTTCCGAGACGCTGCCTTCCGACGGCCACACTCCCTTCGGCCGCATCCCAAACACGTTTTGGTGCAGGTCCATACCACGCACCAATTGCTCGCGGGCATCCTCAGGATGGCGAAAGCGGTTCTGCGGCAACGGTAGCCCCGGAGAAGAAACCGCTCCCATGTTGGTGTCACAAACCAGTGGCAGAATAGGATGGTAGAAAGGCGAAGTCGAAATCTCAATCCCGCCTCGCTTTGCCGCCTCGGCGTGAGCGGGAAGCACTTTGCCCAGCAATTCGCGCTCCCGCTTGATGACGAATTTTTGGTCGTCCAGCGAGTAGCCGCGCCCCTTCCTGATGAGTGCAGCCACATCCGGATCGGTCAGAAAAAACTCATCGAACCAGGCAACCTGCGACAACACCTGCAGGTCGGTGAAATCTTGCGTCTGGAAATACTTTTCGGCCCGCTCCGGCGAATCTCCGGCCCCGCGAAAGCGTTCCCACAGTTCCTGATAGCGCGGATACCTTCCAATCAGGTTTACCGGATTCGCCTGAAAAAGATACTGCAGGGCGAAGCGGCGCTCGGCTAGATCGAGATCCCTGGCCGGCTTAGCCGCGACCTGCAAGAACGGATCCTCTGCGGTCCCTGCTACATAATCCTGGATTTGCGTGATCAGCGACGGAACCAGGTTGAAGGTTTGGTGGACGGTAGGAAATTCGTCCAGCAGCTTAACCATGCCGTAGTAATCTTTGAGCGCGTGCAGCCGCACCCAGGGCAAGCGATACTCTCCGGTGACCAGATCCTTGTAAAAAGGCTGATGCTGGTGCCAAAGCACAATAACGCGCAGGACGGGCATGTGGTAGGCTCCCCGACGGCAAACCGATGCTTTGCCAGGCAAAACCGGGGATTATCAGCAGTTTAGCATGCGATTCCAGGAGCGCTTCTACCTACCAGTAACTCCTCCCAAAGCACTCCCATTCCAGTACACTGACAAATAGCATCCAACTCGAGTTCCTTGGTGAATCCGATGCCTCAGGCACTTGCAAACCTTCCCCGTTACGACGTTAGCGCTCTGACCGAGCAGGATCTTTACCTCTTCAACGAAGGCAACCACTACCGCATGGATGAGAAACTAGGCGCGCATCTCATGACGGTGGAGGGCGAGCCGGGAGTCAATTTCGGCGTCTGGGCGCCCAACGCTCGCGAGGTTTCCGTGATGGGCAGCTTCAATCGCTGGGATCCCACCGCCCATCCCTTGCTTTCTCGGGGAAGTTCTGGAATCTGGGAAGGCTTCGTACCCGGAGTTGCAAAGGGAGCTCTGTATAAATTCCACATCGCCTCGAATCATGAAGGATACGTCAGCGACCGCGCCGATCCCTTTGGCATTCTTCACGAGAAACCGCCGCGCACCGCCTCGGTGGTTTGGGATTTGGACTACGCCTGGGGTGACCAGGATTGGATGGCGGCGCGCCGCGCTAAGAATTCTCTCGACGCCCCTATCTCGGTCTATGAAGTTCATATCGGCTCGTGGATGCGCGTCCCCGAGGAAAACGACCGCCCATTGACCTATCGCGAGATGGCGCCGCGCCTGGCGGCATATGTGAAAAAATTGGGATTCAGCCACGTCGAATTCCTTCCCGTCATGGAACACCCCTTTTACGCATCCTGGGGATACCAGACTACCGGCTACTTCGCCCCTACCTCTCGCTATGGCACGCCGCAGGATTTCATGTATCTGGTGGACTACTTGCATCAGCACGGAATTGGCGTGATCCTCGACTGGGTGCCATCGCACTTCCCTTCCGACGGTCACGGGTTAGCCTATTTCGACGGCACTCATTTGTTCGAGCATGCTGACTGGCGCCAGGGCTTCCATCCCGACTGGAACACTTACATCTTCAATTACGGACGCACTGAAGTGCGGAGCTTCCTGCTTTCAAGCGCGATGTTCTGGCTGGACAAATATCACGCCGACGGCCTGCGCGTGGATGCGGTCGCTTCCATGCTCTATCTCGATTACTCCCGCCGCGAGGGCGAGTGGATTCCCAACCGCTACGGCGGCCGTGAAAATCTTGAAGCCATCGATTTCCTTCGCCAGTTCAATACCGAAGCCTACAAGGAACAACCCGGTATTCAGAATATAGCGGAAGAATCCACGGCCTGGCCCATGGTCTCCCGCCCCACCTACGTGGGCGGATTAGGCTTCGGCATGAAGTGGGATATGGGCTGGATGCACGACACGTTGGAGTACTTCAAAGAAGATCCGATTCATCGCAAATACCATCATAATCATCTGACTTTCCGCATGTTGTACGGCTTCACGGAAAATTTTGTTCTGCCGCTTTCTCACGATGAAGTAGTGCACGGCAAAGGCTCGATCGTCGGCAAGATGCCGGGAGATGAATGGCAGCGCTTTGCCAACCTGCGCCTGCTCTACGGCTACATGTTCGCCCAGCCCGGCAAAAAGCTGCTGTTCATGGGAGACGAATTCGGCCAGGTGCGCGAGTGGACTCACGACAGCTCGCTCGAATGGCATGTGCTGGAGTATCCCGTACATCGCGGCGTGCAGTTTTGGATTGAACAATTGAACCGCCTCTATCGTGAGCACCCCGCTATGCACGAATTGGATACCGAACCCGCCGGCTTTGAGTGGGTCGACGCCAACGACAGCGAAACCAGCACGCTATCATTTCTACGCAAGGGAAAATCGGAGCGGGAAGTCATACTTGCGGTCTGCAACTTCACGCCCGTACCGCGCCTCAATTTCCAGATTGGTGTTCCTCTCGGCGGGTGGTGGCGGGAATTACTGAACAGTGACTCCGCCGACTATGCGGGCAGCGGAATGGGCAATGGCGGAGGAGCCATGGCCGAAAGCAAGAAATATCACGGGCGGCCATTCTCCTTGAACCTGACATTGCCCCCGCTGGGAATTTTGTTCTTCAAGCCGGAATAGCCGTTGTCATTCCGAGCCGTTCGTAGCTGCGCAGCGGCGAGAACGTGTCGAGGAATCCGCTTTCCCCAGCAGCGTACGACCGGAACAAGTGATGCCATGTGCCCCCGGTTCACGCTCAGGTTCTGGGCGTTAACCTCGGCGGCCCTTTCCTCACCCCCGGTTCTTCTTGAGCGGCAACAATCGACCAACGCTTGTGACAGCGGTCACTGAAGAACTGCACTCTCCCATTTGTCATGCACTTAGCGATAGCCAAACATTCGAAAGCGCGCGCCCAAACGAAATTAAAGTTTTTGGCCTGTCGTGCCGATAGTAGAGACGATATGGATATCTCCGCGATTGCCCTGCAGGGCTTGGAACAAGCCTCAACTCAGCTCGACGCGGCCGCTGCTGGGATCGCGGGAGCAGCGTCTCCGGACGGCGCTACCCTCGACCTCGTGACTCTCAGCGAAGAAGCGGTAGCGCTGATGTCGGCGAAGACCGCGCTTTCAGCCAATCTCAGCACGCTGAATACGGCCGACCAGATCCAGAAAAGCACGATTGATATGATGGCCTAGGTTTCACCACACCTGAGAAGCCTTCCGCACGTCTGACAGTGCCGGGGATTTGAGCGCTATGGCCTGATTTCGTCAATGATCACTCTGAATTGGGATCGCCCGCCCGTCTTGAATGTGAAGGGTTGTCGAATGGGCTTTGTGCTCGCCAGATTCGTCATCAATCAGAACATCCCCACTTGCTTCAAGAATCTTCTCACCCGGATGGTAAAGAATATTGTCTGCTTCCAGCGACAGGAGGTTGTACGTGGCGAACTCACGCGTTTTTGTTTTCGCGTCTGGGAGCACACAACTCTCCTTCAGTCCTCCAACGATAACCTCGAACGGCACGCCATCCGACGACAGGACGGGAAAGGACCTCTGTCCATAGCAGACCTCATCTCGTTGAGCCATTTCTTCTGCGGTCGCTGGGCGTTCTCCGGGAATAGTTATCGAAACAGAACATGACGCCGAGGGCCGCAAGTAAATATTTATGACGACGCTGGTGGGTGCGGTTACACGAAAGTGGCGGGAGAGAGATAGGTCACGGGTTTCAGTGGCAGACCAAGTCGCAGCCGCAGTCCAAACACCCAAACTAAGGTCAGCCTCGTAAGCCCCGACGTCATTAACTCTCACTGTTTTCGACGACTTGCCTTCGAATCGCACCCATAGGCGGGGAGACGGTCTCCCACATTGGGTCACCCTTCCTGAGACGTGAAACATTAGAGGGTTCGGTGCGGGTGGCGCGGATTGGCCGCAAAGGGCGCAGGACAATAAGACTACAACGAGTGATCGCATAACGGACTGCGAAGCATCGCAGGCTGAGTCATCATACGCCTCTCGATTGTTCGCGAAACATCTCCGATAGCGCTCATCCCTCGGCGGGGGATTTGAGTGAAATGGCCTGATTTCGTAAATTACCGTTGTCGCCAGTTCGGTACAATTATTTTCTATGCGTGCATTCGAGGTGTATTCAAACGACAAGAAGCTTTGCTTGGCTGGCATAGGAGCTGATGGTGTTCTGACGGCAATTGTGAACTGGGTAGCGAAGAAAGGGAGTGGTGACCTGTTCCTAACCGTAAGCGGGCTTGTCACGCCCGTCAGCGAGCATGTGAGTTGGGTGAAGCAAGACCTCCAAGTTGGGGATGTTATAACGGTCAAAATTGTGGAGGCGAGTTCAACTGATACGCCTCCGGAACGAACGTGCTCCAATCCCGCCGAGGATTTGAAATATCAAAAGAGTTATGTCCGTGCGATGGCAAAAAAACTCGGCTGGAGGATTCAGACAAAAACAAAGCGCTCCACATGATAAGCGTGTCGCTGGCCGATTGGCGTAACACCCCGATTATGCCCATCCCCGCCGGTTTTGGGGATTTGAGCGCTATCGCCTGTTTGCGACAGGTGACGGCCTCCCCTACACTTGGCGTGGGAGCGGCTAATGGTACACCCGATAATTCCTGCGACTTCGGCTGCGGTTGCGTGTGTCTTTCTAGCGTTGGTCGGCGCGCTCTGCATCTTCAAGCCCGAAAGCATGCAGGCCTGGGCCCAGAAGCGCCACAGTAGGAGCAACAAGTTTGTTCAGAACTATCCGTTCGCAAAACTGATTTTCAAACCGTGGTATCCCACCTACCTGAGGTTCATGGGGGTGTGGGGTTGGATGTTTGCGCTCTTCTTCGCTTACGTAGTCTTTTCGACACTCATTAGACGTTGACCCGGTGCGGGCCGTCTGGTCAATTGGCGTTAAATCCCCATTACACTCAGAACCAATTGGCCGGAACGATCTGGGTGATGCGAAGATTGCTCTCGTGGGCATAGAAACTCTCAAGACCATCGGGAAAGTGATTTTGGGCATCATCGGTATGCTCTTGTTCATTCTTCCCGACGCGATTGGCACCTTCACTAAACTTCTGCGACGAGTGCGCGAATTTTTCAGAACCTAAATTGGTGCCGTCAATTGACGTAACATCCCCGTTACACTCATCTCCCGCTTGGCAGGGGATTTGAGTGAAATCGCCCGCTGACAGCAACACTGAGCAGCGGCGGACCATACATTGAGTGAACATCTCAACAGCTCGGCCTCCCTATGCGGTGTTCCAACGTCATCAAAACCAATGCACCGGTAACCGGCTACTGAGCCTAACCATCGAGGCAGAGTGAATTTGGATTTGAGTCGGCCCGCAGAGTACACTTTTGCCCGACGCAGATAAGCTTTGTTGGAATTCACCCTTGTTCAGCCATCGGCTTAGTCCCTGGTTCGCTGCCGGCGTTCTGGTCGCCCTGCTATGGGGCTCCCCCGCGTTCTGCGACTCGATTCACGACGCGGCCAGGGATGGCGACTTGGCGAAGGTCAAGGCGCTAGTTCAGGCCAATCCTGATCTGGTTTTCAGCGAAAGCCCGAACGGCGGACCACTGGGGGTTTACGAGACACCTTTGCACGCGGCGGCGGGGAACGGCCACGAGGACGTGGCGGAATTTCTACTGGCCAACAAAGCCAACGTCAATGCCAAGGACGGGAAGGGCGAGACCCCTTTGCACGCGGCAGCGGAAAAAGGCCATAAGGATGTCGCGGAATTGCTGTTAGCCAACAAAGCCGATGTCAATGCCAAGAGTAACAACGGCCGGACCCCGTTGCACCTGGCGGCGGAAAATGGCCATAAGGACTTGGCGGAATTGTTGCTGGCCAATAAAGCCAACGTCAATGCAAATGGCCAGTCCGGTACCCCTTTGGAGGCGGCGGCGTCTGGCGGACACAGGGACGTGGCGGAATTGTTGCTGGCTAACAAAGCCGAAGTGAATGCCAAGAGTAAATACGGCTCGACCCCGTTGCTCGCGGCGGCGGCAATGGGCCATAAGGACGTGGCACAATTGCTGTTGGCCAATAAAGCCGATGTCAATGCAAATGGCCAGTCCGGTACCCCTTTGGGGGCGGCGGCGTCTGGCGGACACAAGGAGGTGGCGGAATTGCTGCTGGCTAATGGTGCCGATGTCAACGCAAAGGGGGGCGCCGACGGCTGGACCCCCTTGGATTTCGCGGCAGTGGAGGCCCACAAGGACAAGGACGTGGCGGAGTTGCTGTTGGCTAACGGTGCCGACGTCAATGCCAAAGACACCCGCGGCGATACCCCATTGCACGTGGCGGCATCTTATGGCGACAAGGTTCTGGCCGAGTTGCTGCTGGCCAACAAAGCCGATGTCAATGCCCCAAACGACGACCTCGACACGCCTTTGAACGTGGCCGTGAGTCGTCGCTATGAGGACGTGGCGGAATTGCTGCGCCAACACGGCGGCGCGGACCATGCCGTTTCGGCCATAACCCCTACGCCACTTTTCGGTTACTGGCGCATCGAAGTTGATGTGTCAACTGCTCATTTTGCCAACATCGATCCCCCGGATGGCGAGATTTTGGATTTTCGAAAGGATGGCATGCTTGATGTGCAGATTGAGGCCGTCACTTTTTCTAGAGGGATTTATTACGTGACCGCTGGCGGCCAGATTGAAATCCGCCTATATTCCTGGCCAGCAACCGCGATTTTTGATTACGCCATCAGCAACGGTCTTCTCACCCTCAAGTCCACTAAAGGCACCCAAGTGTACAAGCACATTCCGCCGAACAGCACCGAGAAGGCAATGGCAAAAGAATGAGCCGTCAGTCTGAGGCATGACTCTGACGGTCTTGCCGTCCAGGAACGGTCGGCGACTGAATAGATCACCGAATTGGTCTCAACCGGCGTAACATCGCGTCTCTGACAAATGTCGGCGGTGTCAAGCAACTTTTGGGCGTAGCTATCCGTGCACTCGGAGAAGAGCGCCATTTCGCTCTCGTAGAAATGGCCGTACCAACCACAGACTCGCTCGTAATCGTTTTTCAGGTTCAGACGCTCGGTCCGCCCCATCCATCTCTTCGGTCGCATGAGCGCGATTTGCTGGAAGCCCGGGTGATAATCACAACCTATAATCAGCATGTTCAGCTCCTTTCTCCCGAGCCTTGGTTGGTTAGCACCACCAAAGTCTACTCGGGCCTGGGAGCCGACATTGTTATGGAATCATTACGCTCAAATGCCCCTTGCTCCAAGGGAAGATGAGCGTAAAGGCCTGCTTACAACAGTTGACTTGTTGCGCGATAATGCAAGCTAGAGGCGTTCAGCATGAAATCGCTTGCACTGGGCTTTATTCAACGCTTGCTCGTGTCAGTCGCTTTCGTCATCCTGATCGGTGGGTTCGGAATCGTGTATGGGCATTTGTTCGGCCCATCTAAGATCGCTGGCGATGCTTCCATCATGCTGATAGCTTGGCCGTGGGCGCTTCCTCAGATTTTTGTGATCGTGTGCGTCGTCTGGTTCACCCTTCAACAGATTAGCCGCAAGAGGCGCAGCCCCGCACTGTAACTGTCGCAAAATCTCGATGGCACTTAAAATCCGAACTTCAGTGAGAAGATGTCGTTAGAATGAGCTGATGTTTATCAGCGGTTGGGCGACTACATTTTTGTGGCTTAGCTTCTCTTTGCTGCGTTGGCGTGCTGATCGCGGCAGCAGCTAGTGTCGCTAGCACGACGAGCACGCATGAGAGTCTCACGGTTGCAGATTAACACGCTAGAAAGCGTGCTCCATGAAGATGATTGGCGATAACTCCCCGTTGCACTCAAGACCCTTGTCGCAATAGCCAGCTCACGGGATCATGAGGTAGCGCTTGAACTCTGCCCGGACGGTGGCTCATTCAAGCCCGCCACTGCTTTTGGCTCGAGTGGAAGCCTTTCCCCAAACGCAGCCTGACATCGCGAGCCCGCCGCTCCTCCCAAACGTCTACCTTTCGGATTTCGTCTTCTTCCCCTTCGCCATCACACTTCTCAAAATCCGATTGATCCGTGTCTGGTAGCCTGAACCCGTCGACTTGAACCATTCGACCACTTCCACGTCCACGCGCAAACTGATCCTTTGCTTGCGCGGACGGTTCCACCGAGCTATCTCGTCCGCCTCGCTGACTTCCGCCCCAAGCACGGATTCATCTTCCGCCGAAGCCCGCAGCCGGTCGATCTTCCTGGGCTGCGCCTTCCTGGGCTGCGCTCGCGCGGTTATCCGCTTTGTTTTCTTAGCCTTGACTGTCATGACACTATTGTAGCGTCAGTTATGCCATCACGCTATGTTCCAGTTGGAACACTACGCCGTTCAGCCCTCAGTCTCGATTTCCAGCGTATTTCCTTCCGTAAGAGGAAGGCCCTGGTTAAATCGCACCACAACCCGCTTACCACGTGTCTCGATGGTATGAAGAATTTCTTTTCCACCGCTTCGGGCAAGCCCTAGTGATCCTGCAGCAGAAATCTCGCAGGAACGACACAGAAGTTGGCCGGCCAGAACCTCGATCCTGAAGCGCGTGCCACCTTTCGCATTTGGACGATAGGAAAACGTTCCCCATCCTGTTCCCGTTGCCCAGAAGCAATCGAAGGTGCGATGTGGAAGGCGGGGCACCGCAACCACCGCACCGTCCGCAGCATGATACGAGAATCCGCTCAGTGCGACGACGCTTGTCCACGCGGCCATCGACCGCGCATAGTGATGCCCGTACTCAGGTTCATCCCATGGGTTGCGCCTCTCGCCATCGTAGCGCGCGCGAATGTTGCCGATGCATTCGATTGCCCCGTCAATCATCCCGGAATAGATCATCAATCCTGCGGCGGAGTGTTCCAATCCGCTCATGACTTCGGCATAGTATGCCAGCGGACTGCGCGGGAGAGACGTCTTGCTGTAGTCGCAGGCAACCATGCCCGCCTCATCATTGAGCACAAAAGTGCGCTCCGCATTTTCGTAGTCCCCCAGCGCGCGCTTGTAGTTGTATTTGTAAATGGAAGCGAGAGTCGTACGAATATGTTCGGGAGATACCAGCGGCCCCAGGCCCGCAACCTCCGCGAGATATTGCCCGACCAGTTGGTCGATTAAGCATCCTTCCCCCGCTTGATATTGAGGACGCTCAGGGTCGGGAACCAATTGATCGATGTCGCGCAGATTGGGAGCGATTTGATCCGGTTGGGCTCCTTGGATTTTTTGAATATAGAACTCGCCATTGAAAAGATTGTCGTCGATCCAGCGGCTGCCCCGATCAAAAAGTTTTCTGTAATCATTCGCCGACGAAGTGTCACCGAGGGCGCGCGCCATTTCTTCGCCGGCTCGCAAGGCTCCGAGATAAT
The DNA here is from genome assembly GCA_963712035.1 of uncultured Acidobacteriaceae bacterium. GTDB lineage: Bacteria > Acidobacteriota > Terriglobia > Terriglobales > Acidobacteriaceae > PALSA-270. The sequence goes on from CAVQGL010000001.1 coordinate 70,664, forward strand.
AAATTCCACACATCGGATTCGGACCATAGAATTCGACGTCATAAGTATTATGTTGCGCACCGCTCAGTACGCCGTCACGATTCGCATCCCATCCCTTTGGCGCCCAGGCAAATTCAATCGCTCTTTTTATGCGGGGCCAAGTCGCGCGCAGCCATGCGTTGTCACCGGATAATTTCCAGTCGAGATAGGCGTGCATGATCTGGCCCATCTGGCCGTCTGCGGCGGCAATTCCCTCCGGCTCGTCTCCGGAAGGCAGGCGCTCGCGGCAACGGATCGCCCCCGCGTCATCCATGCAGCGATCGAACGAACCTCTGCGCAGCGAGCGCGCCAATGACGGAAAAAGAAACGCGGTCGCGGTTTCGTAATTCCAAACGTGCGTGCAACTTCCATAGCCGAAGCCTTCGGAGTCGCCGCTGCCCTCGAATCCGTGGAATTCGCCGTCGGCGGTGCGGAAACACGTGGTGGAAGCTAAGGTTGAAAGATTGGCGCTGGCGGCTTCCTTCACGACCGCGGGCAGAGTGCTTTCGCGAAAAGCTTTTGCGAAGCGTCGCGTGCCAGCTTCGAGGCGCTCCAGATGGTTCGCGGTATATTCCGCGACCTCCCAGGCATTCTTAAAGCGCGTGGCATAGTGGTTGCCGACGACGATCTTGCCTTTTCCAGGCGGGGCGGTCCATCCACACCAGTCCGGGGTCCGGTTGGGGAAATGCCAGGCTAAAAAGAAAGCGAAGTCGGCTGACTGTGACGAGGCGATCTCTATCTTCTGGCATACCGTACCTACATAATTGTACTTATCGGGCTCAGCGCCCAGATCCCCCTTTTGCGAGAAGGCTTCCCAAAACAACCTGGGAGACTCGAACCACTGTCCATGAGGCCATCCGCGCCAGTGTGTCACCTCGATCCCGGACTGCTGCAGCACCGCCAGGGCGAAGCTACCCTGCATGGGATCGTCCGTGGCCGCACCGGAGTTCGTCATCATTAGGCCCGTGATGCCGTTTCCGGCGCGGTCTTCATTGAGCCTTTCGCCGGAACTCGCGGTCACGGGATTGTCGATGGCGAAAGCGATGGCTATCCGAGCGGGGTTGGGCCCGGAGTTGGTCACCCGGTAGCGCAAGATAGCCACGGGCAATCCGGAATCGTCTGCGTTGTGCGGAATGAACGGGGAGAACGCATCGAGCGCAACGGTTACGGGGAGAGCAGGATCGTGGAAATCGATGTGGGCGAGAGGATACTCGCCAACGAACCTTGATGTGTCGAGGCGTGGCAAGCCGGGAACGTTGGCGAAGGAGAGTCCTTGTTCGCCCTCGTAGGGCGGCATGATCCGCGATTCGAGAACGCGCGTAATCGGCTTGGAATTTCCTGACTGCACCCAGATTGCGGGAAAGGCGTAGGCGGGCGAATTCCCCTTGTGAGGACGATTGAAAATCTCCCAATCGCGAAGCTGGCCACGACCTCCTAACCCTAGACTTCCAGCTGCAACACCTCCCAGAGGGAAGGAAATCAACTTGAGGTGTGGGCCCTCAAACACGCGGGGGAAGGAAATGTCCGGGTGTGAGCGGGAGACGCTTGGTTCGCCAGGCACTTCGCTACCGTTCGCGGCGACTGCCGGCAAATAACTGAGTTGTGCGGCCGCACCGACGGCGCCGGCGGCCTGTTTCAGGAAGTTCCTGCGGGCTAACCTAACCTTTTCTCTCATCTTGGTTTTGACGGAGTAATTGTAGGCCTGAGGCCGTTTGAGAGAAATAGCCCGTGCGCTCACGGCGGAAAAGCAGATCCCTCCGCTGGCTTTGCTGCGGTCGGGATGACAAGTGTTTCGGGTGGGACCTGAGTCAGTTGTTCTAGGGTAGCGTGAACCAATGCGGCCACCAGGGCATGTCGCGGAAATATAGCAAGACGAAGGCCAGAATCGGCATCATGGAAGCCGTAAACAAGCGCTTGGCTTCGGTGCGCATCGCCCTGATCCGCACTTCCACCGTCGATGCCGCAGCGTAAAGCGAGGGCCGGGGAATCATGCGCGGGCACGTGGCGCTTGTATTCGCGGAAAGCGTCTCCGAAAATACTTTCCAGCACTTCTTCTTCCGCGGGAATCACCCAGCGAACGTAGGCTGCCGATGCGGCCAGGGTTAGCGCCGCCAGCGAAAAGCTTTTCAAGAAGCAGGTGATCGAAAGCGCAAAACAGAAACCACCCACATACAAGGGATTCCGCGTAATCGAGTACGGCCCCGTGGTCTGGAGGATTTTGTCTTTTACTCCTCCTACATATAACGTCGCCCAAATCCTCATGCTCAGATAAGCCAGAAACAAAATCCATCCAGCAAAGTCCAAAAGCAGTGCCCAGGGCGAGGACTCCGCGATCCACGGTTTGCTGAAAATTACGGCGAGGCCGGCCGGGGCGAGGCAGGCAATCCCAATCAGGCTACGGTGAGTGAAGATCCAGGAATCGGTGACCGATTTCGCGGCTGGGGTTGCTGACGATGACATTCTTTCGATCTTCCCTTAGCGCGAGCATTCGTGGAATCCCGCCCTAGTCGCAAAAAGCGCGACTACGATGGGGTACCCGTCGTTTTTGCCAGCGCGGGCATTTCAGCTCAAACCTTTGCAATGATACAGTCTTAAGCAGGGGCTGACGAAATTCATCCATGCGCATTTTAACGCGCTACATTCTGCGCGAAGTTTCTTCTCACGCCCTTATCGGGACGTCCATCTTTACTTTCGTCCTGTTCGTGCAGAATTTGGGACGCATTCTTGAGCTGGTGGTCCGCGCCAGCGCGCCCTTGCCGAGCGTCGCCGAGTTGTTCTTCTTTACCGTCCCGGTAACCTTCAACTACACCATCCCGATGGGAGTGCTGGTTGGCATTTTGATCGGAATGAGCCGGCTGGCCGCCGACAGCGAAATCACAGCCATGCGCGCCGAGCGGGATCGGCGTCTGGACTTTCCTGCGAATCGTTTCCATCTTCGCGCTGGGCGCCTGTGTGTTGGCCTTGGTTAACGGAGTATACATTGCGCCCAAATCGCAGGCAGCTCTGGGCCGGCTGCAAGAACGGCTGCAGAGTTCGCAGGTTTCCTTCGACGTGCAGCCGCGGGTGTTTTATGAAGGTTTCCCTCAGATGGTGCTGTACGTGCAGGACGTTCGTACCGCGCGTGGCGCAGCCATCTGGAAGGGAATCTTCATGGCGGACCTGAGTACCCCCGTACCGCGAATCACGCTGGCGCACGAAGGCGTAGTGGTCAGCGAGGGCCCGGAGCGGCTGCACCTTCACCTGATCGACGGTTCCACGCACGAGACCGATCCCAAGGACCCGAACCAATACCAGATCCAAACTTTCAGCCAGACCGACATCCCGATTGACTTCCCGCAAGCCAACAACAAGCAGGAGGAGGAACCTGCGCCCATCGCTCAGCTCAGCACTTGGGATTTGCGGCGGGAAGGCGCCAAGGTCAATCCCGCGGGTGCGCGCTGGTTCTACATTGAATTTCATCGCCGCTTTGCCCTTCCCTATGGCTTGTCTGGTGCTGGCTTTGGTGGGCATGCCGCTGGGACTGTCCTCCAAGAAAGGGGGCAAGTCCACGCGGATTTGTGCTGACCATCCTACTGGTGCTCGCTTATTACGCGGTTACCTTGATAGGAGTTTCGTTTGCGCGGCAAGGCAGGATATCGCCGGCGTTGGGGGCATGGCTGGCGGACATTGTTTTTTTTCTGGGTGGCGCTTTTCTGCTGTGGCGGGCGGAGCGAAAGCCCTTTGAGATTGCCGCGCTGCAGTGGAATCCGTTTAAGCGATTGCCGGCACGAAGTTCGGGAATGCGCTTTCGTCCGACTTATGGGAGAAATGCTTTGCGGCGAGCTGAGGGACGGCGCATGTTCGGTGCCCGCTTCCCTACCATTCTGGACGACTACGTTCTGCGCGACTTTCTGGTTTATTTATTTCTGGTGATGGGCGCGTTCCTAATGTTGTTCCTGGTGTTCACGATTTTTGATTTGCTGACTGACATCCTGCGCAATGGGATTTCACCGCTGGTGGTTGGGGAATACCTGCTCAGCGTAACGCCTTTTTATCTCTATTCGATTCTGCCGCTGGGCGTTCTGATGGCGCGTGCTCATCACCCTGGGCGTGCTGCAGCGCTCCAGTGAAATTACGGCTATCAAAGCGACTGGCATCAGCATTTACCGGGTAATTGTGCCGCTGGTGGTGGCTGCCGTCCTGCTGGGCGCGGGACTGTTTTTCTCCGATCAGTTCTATCTTCCGTATGCGAACAAGCGACAGGACGCGTTGCGTAGTGAGATCAAAGGCAAGCCTGCGCAGACTTACCTGAATCCCAGCCGCAAATGGATTTTTGGACAGCACTCCGACATTTACTACTATCAATTTTTCGATCCCGACCGCGAATCAGTTCGGAAACCTTTCCGTGTTTCAGTTCGATCCGGGAACCTTCCAGCTAACCCGCCGGGTGTACGCGGGCAGCGCGCATTGGGAGGACCGTTTGCAGCGCTGGGTGTGCACGCAGGGATGGGAGCGGCAGCTTCCAGGGTTCGGCGATGGAAACTTACCGGACTTACGACGTGGCCACGTTTCCCCAGCGATCAGCGAACCTCCGGCGTATTTCAAGAAAGAAGTGAAGCAGTCTTCGGAGATGAATTACGGAGAGTTGGAGCGCTACATCCGCGATCTGCAACAGGGCGGCTTTGACGTGGTGCGGCTGAAGAGTGCAGCTGCAGAAAAAGCTGGCGTATCCGGTGATTGCGGTGGTCATGGCGATTTTGGCGGTTCCTTTTGCGCTTTCCACGGGCCGGCGCGGCGCGATCACCGGCATCGCCACGGCGGTAGGAATTGCCCTGGTGTATTGGACAGTGTCGGGACTGTTCGAAGCGATGGGGAACGTGAGCCAACTGCCGCCGGTGCTGGCCGCATGGTCGCCCAATCTGATTTTCGGGCTGGTGGGTGGATATCTGATTTTGAAAGTGCCGACGTAGGACCGAAGAAGGCTTGCGGTTCGACGCCAAAAGCAGATTTCTCGCTGGGCTCGAAATGACAACCGCAGCCAGAGTGTCAACAAACCATCGACGCGTTATCAGGCACCGGTAGACGGGTGTCCGCAAAGAGAGACGTAACCGAGCTACGTCTCTACGCGGTTTTCATGTGCGTTTCATGCCCATGTTTCGCGGCCCGGATTCCATCGCGTGGAGTTCATCGGGCAGCTTCGCCGTATTTCGTTGAACCCCTTTCAGCGGACGGCCATGGCTGAGGGCTGGCCGGCCGTGGTGGCCGGCGATCCCGATCCAATCAAACCCAAGACCCCAGTACGTCGAATCGTACGTGAAACTGGAAATCGTGCCCGCAGTGGCATTGGAGGTAAACACATAGTAAGACGTTCCGCCCGTGGACAAGAGTGTGCCAGTTCCCGCGCGCACCACGACGGCAGTCGGATTGGCTCCGGTGGAAATCGCGGGCGTGCTGAGTGCGGTCAGTACGCCAGTCTGTATCGCTACTTTAAATTCCGAGACCTGGCTCGAGTTGTAGTCGGCAACGTAGAGGTATTCGCCTTGCGAATCCGACTCGACCGCCATGGACACAGGATCGAGCCCTGCAGAAAGGGCGAATTGGGCGACGGGGTGAGATGGCCGTCTGGGGTGATGCAATTCAGAGTGGTGCTGGTGCAGGCCATGAAGCCACTGACGTTGTTGCTGCCTCCATTGGCGACGAAGAGAATATTTCCGTCCGGGGTAAGGGTAACTGCGGTCGGGGTAATCCCGACAGCGGGGGCGAGCGCTACTGGATAGGGAGAACCCGGCACCAAGGTGAGCACGCCAGCATTGATCGAGTATCCCGAGACTGTGTTGGTGAACTGATTGGCCACGTAGAGATAGTCTCCGTTGGAAGTGATAGCCAGAGAAACCGGGCCAGTTCCGGTTAGTGACTCCAGGCGTCGCCGTGGAGAGGCGATCCAGACGGTGTAAGGGTCGTGCCTTGAATCCCAAACACAGAGATGGTTCCCGAGGTCGGGTCGCCAAAATTTCCTTGATTGGCCACGTAGAGGAAATTGCCTCCCGGATCAATTGCCAGGGCCACTGGGGTCGTCGCCAGTGGTCACCGCGCTTCCGCTGACCGTGAGCGTTGCATCGGAATTGATCGTGTAGGCGGAGATGGTATTGTCCTGCTTATTGGCAACGAAGGCCGCATTTCCCGACGGGGCCAGCACCACCGCGGCGGGCATGTTGCCGGTGGCCGTAGCGTTGCCGTTGGTGGTGATGACTCCGGTGCCGAGATCGATCCCCCAGACTGAAACGGAGGCGTTGCCCTGAGTAGTCACATAAAGAATCCGGTTCCCTGCAACGGGCGTCGATGAACTGGTGCCGCAACTGATCAACCCCAACCCGACCAAAACCAGAAGAGCTGGTAAGGCAAGCGAACTTCATCCCCATTCTTTCTCCCTTTTTCTCCTCAAGTAAGCAGCGCCGGAGACCTGAACCGGGATCGCCGTCACCCCATTTGTGTATCAGGAATATCCGGGAAGAGCAAACCTCGCCGGGTGGTTGGAACCGTCGACAAGGATCAAGAGTTGCCTGCGAGCGGGAGCAGCGAAGGCGCGAAGCAACGACGCTTTCAGCCAGATTTTCCCAAAGCCTGAACGGTCTGTTCCACAGCGGCATTGATCGTTTCAGCGGGCAGCAGAGGCAGGCGGATCTCGACCATTAAACCGCCTTCCGGGCGATTGAGGCCCGCACCGTGCCGCTGTGCAACAGGACGCAGCGCTGAGTGATGGCCAGGCCCAATCCGACGCCGCCGGTGTGGCGGTCGCGGGCATCATCGATGCGGTAGAAGGGGCGGAACATTTTGTCCAGGGCTTCTTCGGGCACGCCTGGGCCGCAATCGGTGACCTGCACGACGGCCTCAGGCCCGTTCGCCTCAGATTCATTCTTCAGCCGCATTTCGACGGTCGTCCCTCGCCGGGTATAGCGCGTAGCGTTACGCACCACATTCTCGATCGCGCTGTGCAGCATTGCGGGATCGCCCATGACCAGCGCAGGGATCGGCGGCAACTACGGTTACATGGCAATTCCGGCCCTGGGCTTCAAAGTCGGCATCTCTGGCAATCTCGGTCATGAGTTCGCCGAGATCCACGGGAAATTTCTGCATGGCGTCGTCGCCGGCTTCCAGGCGGGCGACGGTGAGCAAGCGGCCAATCAACTCGTTCAGACGCTCGGCCTCGCGCTCCGCGCGATCCAGCGAGGCTTGCGTGGCGGGTCCGCTACGCTGCCGGGCCAAGGCCAGAGCGACATTCAGGCGCGCCAGCGGCGAACGAAGTTCGTGGGAGATATCGCTCAACAGGCGCGATTGGGTCTTGGCCAACTTTTCCAGCCGTTCCGCCATGCCGTCGAAATCGCGCACGAGTTCGGCCATCTCATCGTGTCGGCGGAAATGGGGCACGCCGGCGCGGGCAGACAGATCGCCCGCCGCCAGTTTCTGCGTGGCTTCGCGCAGGCGCACGATGGGAGACGACAAATAGCGAGCCAGGGGATAACAGACCAGACCCGAGGACAGAATCGCGATCAGGATGCTGAGCCACAGCATGCCGTGGGCCCAAACAGGGTGCGCTGTCCGGGAGGAAGCTGGATGACCATGGTGTAGCGATGGCCGTCGGCGGCAGTCATCGAGGGCCGTAGAAACTGCAGGGCCCGATCCGCCCCCAAAAGCTGTCCATGGTGTGCGTCTGGCCACTGGCCACCCGCCCGAACCATTCCGGGGGCCTGCGTCCCGAAATATCCTCTCCCTTGTCGTTGAAAAGGAAAGCCCCAAGTGCTGGGTTTCGCGCAAGATTGCGAAGATAATTCCGCGGGCGTCTTCGGGGCCGCCATGTTGGTAGGCTTGTACCGCGTCTTCGAGGAAATTGGTCTGCAAAGCCTCAACGGCGGCATTCTCCCGCGGCGGCCGCATGGCGAGGGTGACCAGGATGGCCAGCACCATGAACAGCGCCAGGGCCAACCAGTAGGAAAGAAAAATCTTGAGAAACAGGCTTCTCATTTCGCCCCGCTCTTCGCCTTTTCGCGGGGATGGGCGAAGATGTAGCCCACGCCCCGCACCGTTTTGATGTGGTCGGCGTCGCCGTCGGAATCGCCGAGTTTCTTGCGGACCTTGCTGACGTGCATATCGATGCTGCGGTCGAAAGGAGAGAATTTCCGGCTGAGCACAGCGTCCACCAGAAATTCGCGGGTCACCACGCGTCCAGCTTCGCGCAGCAGAGCCTGCAGCAAATTGAACTCGACCGAGGTCAGTTCGACCGGCTTGCCTTTTTGGCGGACGGTCCGGGTGGCCGGATCCAGTTCAATGTCCCCCACCCGGATGATCTCGGGAACACGGCCTTCCGCCTTCTCTTCCTGGGTACGGCGGAGAATGGCGCGGATGCGGGCCACGAGTTCGCGCGGATTGAAAGGTTTGGGAAGATAATCGTCGGCGCCGATTTCCAGGCCCACGATGCGGTCCACATCTTCGCCGCGCGCGGTCAGCAGCAGCACCGGAATGCGCGAGGTAGTTGCGGATGCGCCGCAGAACGTCCAGACCGTTCATGCCGGGCAAGCATCACATCCAGCACCACCAGCAGAGTGTTCGCCGCTGAGAGCGCGTTCCAGGCCCCGTTCGCCGTCGTAGACGAACTCGACTCCAAAGCCTTCGGGCTCCAAATATTCCCCTACCAAGCTGCAGAGCTCAACGTCATCGTCAATCACCAGGATGCGATCCACAGTTCTCATTTTCAGTTCTACAACACGCCTTTCGCGACGGGCGTAAAGAATTGTCAATCGGGCCAGCCCGTTTTACAAAACTTTACTCCGGTTGACCGACTTTTTACCGAATTTTCTTCTGCGAAGGTGTTTCTATAGGTGCTGCCAAAATTGTGGAGCATGACCTAAGTAACTTCCCAGGAGGGACTATGAAAGTATTTCGCGCGAAAGCGAAGATTGCGATCTTCTCGTGATTTTATTCGCCGGAGCTGCGATCGCGCAGACGGCCCAGACCGCCCCTGCCGGCCCGCCATCCCATGGATTCAGAGGGAGAGGGTTCGGTGGCCCCATGTTCGGCATGTTCTTTCACCAGTTGAACCTGAGCGATGCCCAGAAGGCTCAGATCAAGCAGATCATGACCACGGAAAGACCGACGCTCAAACCGCTGATGCAACAAGCGGCGCAGGGAGAGAATCAACTGCGGACACTCGAGTTGAGTGGACCTTTCGACGAAGCGCAGGCGCGCACCATCGCGACCCAGCAAAGTCAAAACATGACTGAACTGATGGTGCAGCGTGCGCGGGTGGAATCGGAGATGATTCAGGTGCTGACGCCCGATCAGAAGACCAAGCTGGCTCAACTGGTACAAGAGCACGCCCAGCGGTTCTCGACGAACCAAGGTCAGAGTCAAGGCTCAACTACAAATCAGTAGCCACGTTTTGCGGTATCCTCTCTCCGGCGATATAGGACGAAAGCCGGAGAGAGGAGATAGTCTCTCCGGAAAAACTTGTTATGAACATTGACTTGGTTTACTCCTATTTGATCCTGGCCACTGGCGTTTTCATGGGAGCCTGGGCGACGGCCCTGGTTTTGGCTTGCGTGGCTGAGTTCCGGCACGACTCCTAGCTTTCTTCCCGTCGCATGGAAGGCGCAGGCGCTTGAAGCGTGTGCTGATAGAATTCATCTACTAGAGCACATGCTGCCCAAGAGTCTGCGTCCTCTCTTTCCTTACATGAAGAAATACCGCGGGAATTTCGCGGTGGGGGGACTGTGCGTTCTTTTTCTAAATGGCATCTGGGTTTTGCTGCCCCAGATCATTCGCCGCGCCGTGGACGACCTGCAACGGGGGCCCACGCGTCAGAAATTACTGACCTACGCGTTGCTAATTCTCGTCGTCGCGGTTTCCAAAAGCATCTTCCAGTTCCTCACGCGCTGGATCGTGATTGGAATTTCTCGCGAGATTGAATTTGATCTGCGCAATGACCTGTTCCAGCATCTGGAAACGCTTTCTTACTCCTACTATCAGCGCACTCGTACCGGCGACATTATGGCGCGGGCTACAAACGACCTCAATGCGGTGCGGATGTTGCTAGGCCCGGCCATCATGTACTCGGCAAACACGGTGGTGTTTACCGCAGCCGCCCTGGTCTTCATGTACCGCATCAGTCCGACGCTGACCTTGTACGCTTTTCTCCCGCTGCCCGTGGTGAGCATTGTCATCCAGTATTTCGGCAGACAGATTCACGAGCGGTTCGAGAAGATTCAGGCGATGTTTTCCGAGATTTCCGCACGCGCCCAGGAGAACTTCTCGGGCGCGCGCGTGATTCGCGCCTACGTGCAAGAGGAAGCTGAAATCGCGGGATTCGAGAGGTCCAACCAGGAGTACATTGGGCGCAGCCTCAAATTAGTCCGGTTGATGGGGATGCTGTGGCCCACCCTGGAAACCATGCTCGGTTTGGCCGTGGTTCTGGTGCTGTGGCTGGGCGGGCGCGAGGTGCTGCAGAGGCGCATTTCGGTGGGGGATTTCGTCGCCTTCAATACCTACATGGTGCTCCTGACCTGGCCGATCATCGCTTTGGGTTGGGTGATTAATATCTTTCAGCGCGGCACCGCTTCCATGGGACGCATCGACGAAATCCTGGTAGAGAAGCCGGAGATCGAGGACACGCCCGAGGCGCTGGCGAACTGGGCATCCTCGCCAACCGCAATCCAGGGTGAGATTGAATTTCGCAACCTCAACTTCGCCTACAATGGCGTGCCTGTGCTTTGCGACATAAATCTGCGCGTTCCTGCAGGCAGTAGCCTCGCCATCGTCGGACCGACCGGCTCGGGCAAGACCACATTGGTCAATCTGATTCCGCGTATTTATGACGCCGAACCGGGGTCAGTTTTCTTGGACGGCAGACCGATTCGCGAATATCCCCTGGAAATCCTTCGCCGCAATATTGGATTTATCCCGCAAGAAACGTTTCTGTTCAGCGAGACCATCCGGGAAAATATTGCGTTCGGCAAAGAAGATGCGACGGATGATGAGGTCCGTTCGGCAGCACAAGCGGCTAATATCGCGGCGGACATCGAGAGCTTTCCCGAGCAATATCAGACCATGGTAGGGGAGCGCGGCATCACGCTCTCGGGAGGCCAGAAGCAGCGCACCGCCATTGCCCGTGCCTTGATTCGCAATCCTCGCATGCTGGTGCTCGATGACGCGCTTTCCAGCGTGGACACTCATACCGAAGACAAAATTCTTAATCACCTACGAGATCTCATGGCTGGGCGGACGACGATTTTCATCTCTCATCGCGTCTCCACGGTACGCAATGCCGATATGATCGCCGTGCTGCACGGCGGGCGCTTTGTGGAAATGGGGACACACGAGAAGTTGCTCGCTCTCAACGGCTACTATGCCGATCTCTACAACAAACAGCTTCTGGAAGAGGAGTTGGCGGAAGTGTAGTAGGGCACGGTCTTCAGTCGTCAGTCCTCAGTAGTCTCAGTCTTCGGTCGTCAGTCCGGACGGCCTTCACAGTCTTCCAGACGACTGAGGCTAAAGCCCGCTGTCAGGTTTTGTTGACAACTGAAATCGCATCTTTTTGTAGTCTGCATCCAACCTTTAACGTATACGTATCTTTCATGAAACGACAACCAACTCAGGAACTGCTTGACACGGATGCTGGCACTTCCGCCGAAATCGCCGAGAACTTTGCCGACCTGCACTTTGTCAATCGTAGCTTTGGTGGCTTCACTACCACGGAAGCGATGATCCGGCGGATAGCGCGACCCTCGGAATGCAAATCGCTTTCTCTTTTGGAAGTGGCGGCCGGCACTGGCCAGATGCCGAAAGCGATCCAGCGCCGAATGCTGTCCCAGGGAATTCACTTGCAAATCAGCTTACTCGATCGGCTCTGGTCTCATTTGCATAACGGCGGCAACCAGCACACCAGTTCGAAAAATGGCTTGCATGCGGTTGCCGGGGATGCATTGGCGCTGCCCTTTCGCGACCAGAGTTTTGATTTGGTGACCTGCAATCTTTTCGCCCATCACTTATCCCCAGCCCAGACGGTTCAGTTTGTGAATGAAGCTCTAAGAACCTGCCGCATCGCGGTTCTGGTCAACGATCTTGTACGCCACCGTCTGCATCTAGCTTTGGTGTATGCCAGCCTGCCTCTTTTTCGCAGCCGGATGACATGGCATGACGCTCCAGCCTCGGTTCGCCAGGCTTACACTCTGCGCGAGATGCAGAGTCTGTTCGAACAGACCGATGCGGCGCAGGTTGAGATTCGCAAGCACTACTTGTTCCGCATGGGCGCAATTGCATGGAAAAAGCGAGAGTCGCCATGTACGACCTGATCGTGATCGGCGGCGGGCCGGCGGGAACATCTGCCGCAATCACGGCTGCTCGCGCGGGCGCCAATGTAGTGCTGCTGGAGCGTGGCCGCTTCCCTCGCCACAAAGTCTGCGGCGAGTTTGTATCCCCGGAAGCTCTGGGATTACTCAACTCGCTACTCGGCCCCGCGCATGCACCGATGACCGAGGCAATTCGCATTGCCCAGACTCGCATATTCCTCGACGACCGAATTCTGCGCGCTCCGATTGTCCCACTGGCCGCCAGTATCGCCCGGATTGAACTTGATGAGGCTCTGTGGAAGTCGGCAATTCGATGCGGGGCCGTGGCCTTGGACCAGGTCACGGTACAAAAAATCGTGGGCGACGGCCCGTTCGGCCTTGCGACTTCAGCCGGAGATTTCCGGACGCGGGCCGTCGTCAACGCGGCGGGACGCTGGTCAAACCTCAAGACCGCGTTCAGCGTTTTCGGGACGCATTCAGAGAAATGGCTGGGCCTCAAAGCGCATTTCGCAGAGCCTTCCCGTTACGTTTCGGTAGATTTGTATTTTTTTGAAGGCGGATATTGCGGGGTATCGCCGGTGCAGCTTGCGGATGGCGACCGCAACCACGAACGCTTGAACGTCTGCGCGATGGTGCGGGCGAACGTTGCCAGTACATTGCCGGAAGTTTTCTTGCAGTATCCGGCACTTCTCGATCGAAGTCGCAATTGGCAACCGCTCAGCACGCCGGTAAGCACTTCGCCGCTTATCTTTCGGGATCCTCAGCCCGTCGAAAGAAATACTCTTTGCGTCGGCGATGCCGCCGGATTCGTAGATCCCTTTGTCGGGGATGGAATATCCCTGGCCTTGCGAAGCGGCACGTTGGCGGCCGAAGCTCTTCTTCCATTCTTTCGTGGAAAGTTCGCTCTCGAAGTCAGCGCCGCCGACTATCGCCGGAGCTACGAACAACAACTGGCGCCGATCTTTCGCAATTCTTCCAGGATCCGTCACGCCTTGCGTTTGCCCAAAGCATTGCGAGCGCCGGCTCTCTTTGTAATGGAGAATGTTCCCGCGCTGACGCGGCGTTTAGTGAGCATGACCCGTTGAACAGTTAAGTTCCATTTTGCGCGGCAGTGGGAGTCCGCCGGGCCACGTGGATCCCAATCGCTCCGCCCAGGCGTGAAGCGCGCCATTCGATCTTGAAGCCCGCGTCCGCTAACTGCTTTTCAAATTCAGGAATGGTGAAATATCTGCGGATGGACTCAGCAATGTATCCATACGTAATGGGCTCGCGGTGCCACAGCCATCCGCAAAACCTTCCCGCCTTCCGCATGTACCAAAGGAAGATGCCGCGCCAAAGCGCGCGCACTGGGCGATTGAAATCGAGGACGGCAACGATCCCCTCGGGCTTGAGCACCCGGGCGACCTCGCGCAAGGCCAGCGACACGTCGGCGGTATTCCTCAGGCCATAGCCGATGGTGACTACGTCCACGCTGGCTTCGGGGACACACAATTGCAACATGTCGCAAGCGGCGAGTCGAAATGAAATGTTTTCTTTGGCAGAACGGTCCCGAGCTTGGCCGAGCATTAATTGGCTCAAGTCCAGGCCAACGGATCGAGTTGCGCCGGTTCGCCGCGCCAGTTGGATTCCCAAATCGCCTGTCCCGCAGGCCAAATCGAGGATAAACGCATGTTCGGGGGTACGACGTTCGGTTTCGGCCAGTAACGCTTCCTTCCATTTCTTATCCATGCCGAAAGAGAAAAATCGGGTGAATGAGTCGTACCCCGGGGCGATGGTTTCGAACATGACTTGTATGTAGTGTTTCTTGCGATGCTTGTCGCCGAGGTAGGCGGCCATGTCCATGGCTGCAAGTTCTTGCGGGGCTCGACCGTCTCGCGCCTTGAATTTAATCAAGCCACTGCTCCTTTTTCATTCAAGTGGTTCGATCACGAGAGGCACAGGGAGGTTGCCAGAGTTTTGCGATTGCTTGAGCTTCCCGCAAAATCAGCGAACTACCAGCACTTCACGAATGTTGTCGCGGGCAAGAAAGAACTTGATGGAAGAAAAGTCGCGGAAGAGATTTTCAATATGGCGGTTGTTGAAGACGCGCTGCAACTGGAAGCCGGCGGCCTTCTCAGGACGGCCTTCCCGCCGCGCTTCGATGAGCTGCATTTCCAGCGTGTCAGCACCAAGGATGTGGAATCGGTAGCAGGGCGAGTCAGGGCTAGCCTCGCGAGTGTGGAAGAAGGCCAACAACATGCCTCCTGGCCGAAGCAAGGACCATAGCCGTCCGATGACCGGCTTTACCAGGCTCTCATCCATGTAATCCGCGAGATTCCAGAAGAGCACCACATCGAATTGCGCTCCGGGAAACACCAGGTTTTCGGTCAGGAAGAGCTTGCTGTCCAGCGTGGGCTTACCCAATTCGTCTTGAATCACGAGAGCGGGATCGGCCGAGGCGTCCAGCAAGTCTTCGCTGTAGATTTTGTGCCCGCGCTCGGTAAGATAGCGAATGTTCGCCGCTGAAGTGGAACCCAAGTCCAGAACGCACAAGGTCTCTTCCGACCCCAGCAACTTGGTGAGCTCTGCCAAGCCGCTGGAACGGCGCATAAGCCGTTGCCCCGCCGGGCGAGCGGGTGCGGGCTGACCAGAACTTGCCGAGGAACCGCGAAAAAATTTCATCAAAGCTTGAGCAACCGCCGTCTTTTTAGCCGCGACCCTGTCCGAACCGCGGGCTACAACCCTGCAATGGCCGGCAATCCAAAGACCGACCTCTTACTTTTTGGAGCCTTCTCTTTGCACGTCCACCTTGCCTTTGAAGAAGGCTCCCTCTTCAATGGCTACGCGCTGGGTGACAATGTCACCAACCGCTACAGCTGTTTTCTTCAACTCCGCGCGCTCGCTTGCCTGGATGTTGCCTTCCAGCTTTCCCTGCACAGTAACGTCCTTAGCATTGACATTCGCCTTCACTTGTCCGTGTGGACCAATAGTAAGGCTGTTGCCGCGCAGCTCGATGGTACCTTCGACTTGTCCGTCAATGAAAAGGTCCTCACTCCCGGAAAGCTCCCCTTTTACTGTGACAGACCGGCCAATGTGTGCGGGATCCGTGGTCTTCGACGCGTCCATGATTGGAGCCTCCTTGGATATCTTTCCGCGAGTTTCGGCGAAACTACCGGATTCTAAACGCCTAAAGGCTTAGCACGGCCAGTGCGAGAAGCCTTTTAGGACAAAACTGCTTCTAAACGTGCATCTCGGCCGCTGCCGCAGACTATACCGTACTGGATGCGGGCGGGCAAATCGGGATTGTGGCTTTGGTACACTTCGGTTCCGACGACCCCATCCCCACACGGACAAGATGGGTAAATTGCGCCCCGGGGCTTGCCCTGTGGCTTACACTACTAGGGAATACCATCATGGGAATTGCCCCATTCCGCGGCTCGCTCGCCTGGCATACAACGCTGGCCGCCTTTCTGCTTTTTGCATGCCTAACCACTCTAGGAGCACAAACCCCCACTATGCCTGCGGAGGAACTCATCCGCAGAACCGTCCGGAACGAAATGAACCCGAGCAACAACGATGCCAAGTACATGTTCCGGGATCGCAAGGAAACGGATCATCGCTCGCAAACTAAGCTGGTGATCGAGACTCACGACGCCATGGCTGGAATCCTCGTCGCCATCGATGACAAGCCGCTCAACGCGCAGCAAAGGGAAGAAGAAGACGCCCGGGTGGATCGTTTCGCCAAAGATCCGGAAGAACTAAGAAAGCGGCAGCGGCAGGAGCGAGAGGAAACGGAGCGGGTGGAGCGCATTATGAAAGCGCTTCCGGTGGCTTTCCTCTACGAATATGATGGCACCGAGCCCGGCGCCCTGGGCATGGGCAAAGCGGGACACTTGCTCACTCGCCTGAAGTTTCGGCCAAACCCGGCCTTCGAGCCGCCTACCAAGGTCGAACAGGTCCTTACCGGCATGGCGGGATACATGCTGGTGGACACCAATGAAGATCGCATCGCCAAAATCGACGGTAGATTGCAAAGCGAAGTCAGCTTCGGATGGGGAATTCTCGGTCATCTGGATCCGGGAGGGCATTTTCTGGTGCAGCAGGCGGACGCCGGGGATGGACATTGGGAAGTTTCGCGCATGGACCTGGGATTTACCGGCAAAATCCTAATTTTTAAGAGCATTAATATTAATCAGACGGAAGTGATGAGCGATTTCCATTCTGTACCGTCGAATCTGACGTTCGCCCAAGGCTTGGAACTTTTGCGAAAACACGAAGCCTTGCTGGCGGAAAATGGACCGGCGGGGACGAAGTGATATGGGGATGCACAAATAATAGCCTGTCACCGGGCGAATTCTTTTACGCCCGAATCATCTCCTTCCGCACGGTGAGTTTTTCAATCAAATCTTCACGCACCCGGTAGCCGGTGCCGGGTTTGTCTCGGATCACGATCATTCCCTGGGGAGTAACCTCGACCTCCGGATCGATGATGTCTTCTTTCCAATAGCGCTTCGATGCGGAGACGTCGCCGGGAAGCCGGAAATTCTCCAGCGTGGAAAGTGCAATGTTGTGGGCTCTGCCGATGCCTGATTCCAACATGCCGCCACACCAGACCGGGACGCCGCCAGCTTGGCAGACGTCATGCACTTTCTTCGCCTCGGTGAAGCCTCCGACCCGGCCGACCTTAATGTTGATGATGCGGCACGCCCCTACATCCACCGCGAACGCGGCATCGCGTTCGTGACGAATGGACTCATCCAAACAAATTGAAGTCTGCAGCTCGAGCTGAAGCCGGGCGTGATAGTAAATATCGTCATCCCATAAAGGCTGCTCGATCATGAGCAAATTGAATTGTTCAAATTTACGTAAATGCTCGACTTCGTCCAGCGAGTACGCAGAATTGGCGTCGCAGCTCAGTGTGACCTCAGGAAAGCAGGTCCGGATGCGCTCCAGCACGTTTACATCCCACCCTGGCTTAACCTTGACTTTGATGCGCCGGTAACCCACGGCTAATTCGGTATGGATTTTCTCCAGAAGCTGTTCAATCGAGTCCTGAATTCCGATCGACACTCCGCACGCAATCTCGCGCCGGGTACCGCCCAGCAAAACCCACAGCGGCTGTTTTTTTTGCTGCGCCTCCGCGTCCCAAAGGGCATTCTCCAAGGCGGCCTTGGCCATGCGATGCCCGCGCGCTCTCGCCATCAACGAAGCGCTCTCGCGCGCGGAGGTCAAGGTGCGGCCGATGACGGCGGGTGCTAAGAAATTCTTGATCGTCGCCCAGACGGTTTCCGTCCACTCGGAACTGTAAAACGGCCCTTCTCCGGCAACGCATTCCCCCCATCCGTCTACGCCCTCGCAGTGAACCGTCAACAACACGATGCGGCGCTCGTAAGTGCGGCCGAAGCTCGTCTCGAAGAAGTGGACGAGCGGCATTCGAATCTCACGGAGGGTAATGGCTTCAATTTTCATGGTGAGACTTTTCTTCCTCGTCCCCCAGCAAGAACTTGCCGTTGCCGCGCTCATCGCGTTCATACCTCAATACGGTCAAGCCTTGTTTGAACGCAGACAAGAATTCCTCCCGGTTGCGATCCTGCACTTCCCTGGCGCGGGTATTCATCGCAGGGGATGCTTTCCATTCGTAGATCTCCGCGGGCACGGAAATGGTCTTCACTGCAACCAAGGGCGCGAAACCGTTGCCTCGCACCAAGCCCTCCACGCGCGGAGATTTCAGCCACCACTCCGCCACCAGCCGATCCGTGGGCAGACCGCCTTGCAGCGGAGAGGAAGTGATGCCGTATTGATTGACGGTATATCGCCGGGCAATCGCCCCCAGCCTCTCGATATTGAAGTAGGCGTTTTTAATCTCCAGGGGATCGAAGGTCCACTCCATCAGGTCTAAGCTTCGGGCAAGGGCTTCATCGCGCTGAAACAGCTTCAGGCGGCGTCCCAATCCCGAATTGCGAAACTGTTCTCGCACGGCCAGCATATGAGAATGCAGATAGGGCTTGCCCGCATGGATTCCCGGTACCGCGAGCGCGAATCCCACCAGTTCGTTTCCGTGAAAAGCGCCGATAATTTGACCGCCGACTTTTTCGGCCACCACAAACATACGCAGCGGAACCAGGTCGGCATCGCTAAAATTCCAGACTTCCTTCTGTAACGCCACGCAGGCGCGAAATTCGTCCAACCCTTGGCAACTCCGAATTGTGATCGATTCAGAGCTCACCGTTTTTTCCCTCGCATTGCTTGGCTTCCCGCCAAAGGGCGTCCAACTCTTCGGCGGTCGCCTCAGCAGGCGCGCGCCCAGACTGGCGCAACCGCTCCTCCATCCACTGGAAGCGGCGCCTGAATTTGCGGTTGGTTTTCTTGAGGGCCGACTCGGAATCGAGCGATAGATAGCGTGCAATATTCACCAGGACAAAAAAAAGGTCGCCGACCTCACCTTCCAGGCGGGCTCTCAATTCCTCTCGGATATGCTGTTTTCCGGAACCGGCAATTCCCCTCGCTTTGGGCTGCGGCCCTGGCGGGGGATAATCCTTGAGCTGGTCTCGCAGTTCTTCCATCTCTTCGTGCAGCTTGTCGAACAGGCCTTGGATGTTGGGCCAATCAAAGCCGACACTAGCAGCCCGCGAGCTCAGCTTGTGCCCTTCCAACAACGCGGGCATCGCTGGGGAGACGGCCGCCAGCAACGAAGATTCGGGGCCTTTGCTAACAATTCCCTTCTGCTTTTTCTCCTCGCGCTTCAGCGCTTCCCAATTGCGCAACACTTCCGATGAAGTCTCTGCCTTCACGTCTCCGAAAACATGGGGATGCCGGTTGACCAACTTCGCCGACAGGCGGTCCAGAACGTCATCTATGGAGAATCGAGCGCCATCCTTCGCCATCTGGGCATAGAACAAAACCTGCAGCAGGAGATCTCCCAGTTCACCGGGCAGTTCGTCCCAGTCGCGTTTATCAATTGCTTCGAGTACTTCGTAGGTCTCTTCCAGCGTGTAGGGTTTGATGGAGTCAAAAGTCTGCTCGCGGTCCCAGGGGCAACCGCCCTCGCCACGCAAGCGGGCCATGATCGCAACGGCGCGCTCGAAACGTTCCCCGGTTGTAGTTGGCATGTGTCACAACAATCTAAATGACAGGCGCAGGCAGCGGCAATGGAGGGATGGCCGAATGAACCATGCCAATGAGGATAGTGACTTAGTTTTCCTGAAACAGTCGAGAAGGGTGCAAGGTTTTCACCAAAATCTGCGGCTTGTCGGAGATGATCGCATCTACTCCCCAATTTGCGAGGCGCACCATCGATTTCCTGTCATTCACTGTCCATGCAATGATTTTCTTGCCGGCGCTCTGGATCAACTCCACGAGTCGTCGTGTCACCAGGGCTTTGTGCACGATGACATACTCGACAGGCAGTTTTCTCCAAGCCATGAGTTGGCTAGCCTTGCCACAAATGATGCCGACAGGCACGGTTCCGCTGCGTGCCTTAAGTTCCAGCACAACCTCCGGCAGGAAAGAGGAGACCAGATAGTTGCGCTCAGGAGGGTGTGCCCGCAAAGCGGCCAGCAACCGGCTCTCCAGTCCTCTCACCTTCAATTCGATATCCAGAAAGCTCCGCCTGCCATAGCGGCCGATGACTTCTTCAACGCATGGCAGATGAACAAGTTGAGAACCGTTGGCGCGGGAGACCGTGACCCCTTCCACCTTGGAATTGTGGCAGAGGACAGCCCTGCCGCAGGCGGTGAGCCTCACGTCGCATTCAAAGCCATCGCATCCCTGCTCAAGAGCACAATCGAAGGCAGTGATAGAGTTTTCCGCGATCGAGACTGTATGTGCGCCGCGATGAGAAAGAAGAAGGGTATTTGGCCGCATTGCAGTCATCCTACGCCGGACATCGCACCCAGCGCACGGTCACCGGTCACAGCAGGATTGTCGTTTTGGGTGTGGAATCAGTAAGAGTTGTGTGGATTCAATCTAAGTCAAGGTCGCGGATAGGACGGCCAGTGTCGGGCGATTCCTTGGCCTTCTTCACGGCTTCCTGGAATTTCTTCTCCAGTAGATCGGAAGCGTGCTTCTGCGCCTCCACGGACTGGCGGAAAATAGAGTCTCGGCGATTGTCCTGTTCCTTCATAGCCCGAGCGGCCTCTTCGATGTCATTGAAAGTTTTCGGCTTGACGGCGGCAGTGTGCGCAATCACCGCCTCATTTTCCGGATCAACCTTCAAAACGGCGCTGCAGCACGGGCACGTCACTTCGAAAGCTCGCGGCTTCGCTTTCATCCAGCCCATCATACCGCAAAGGGCTTCTCAGTGAGGATGCAGCCTGATGGGAAAGATTTTGAAGACAGTCAGTAGTTCCCAGCCCAATAGCCCCACCGAAACCACGACCACCATCACCGCCAGAGCTTCGCCGAAGCTGAAACGGTTGCGGTTTGGCTCGAAGCGCCGAGCCACCAGGCCAAGAATGTTTAGCGTGGCAAATCCGAAGACCAATACCCACAGAATGTTGAAAGCGTCGCTTTTCTTGTCGGAGAACTGAACCGCCATCACTGACAGAATGTGCGAAGAACGGGTTGCCAGGACGTGCACCTGAGCAAACGCGGGAGCGAGGAATACAAGGAATGCAAAGAGAGGCAAGGCTTTTCGAGGTTGGAGGAAGGCGTGCAGCATGTCGCGCAAGAGTTTACGATATTACCCTTTTCTTCTTCCGAAGTCAGCGTCTTGACTGCGCAGGCTGTCCGCTTGGCAGAAATCGCAATTTCGTTTGACGCAGACTAACTCAAAGACTAGAGTTTGCCCTGATATGGCCTCTTTCGAACAGCCCGCTGCGGGAGGGCCGCTGGACACTGCTGCGCCGAACAGCGTTTCCCAAGCTGCGCCTCCGGCGCCAGAGTATCGCGACCGTAGTGGCGGATTGTTGGCTTTCGGCATCGTGCAGATCGTGGTCGGCGGCCTGATCTTGCTGCTGATTCCTCTCATGCTACTGGGCACTTTACTTTCGCGGAGGGTCAGCGGAGGAATGCCATGGGGTGGCTACGCGCTTTCCCTGGTTTCCTACGCTTTCGCGGCAGTGGTGATGATTACTCTGGGCGTGGGATCGATTCGCGCCCGACGTTGGGCACGCGCCCTTACTTTGATTCTTTCCTGGGCATGCCTCTTCATCGGAATCATGATGACGGTATTCCTTACCGCAATGTTGCCCGCGACCTTTGTCACAGCCGTCCACAGGGCAAGCGCCATGAATCCCAACACGGGAGCGATGCCAACTGGGGTTCTGGCCGTAATCCTCACGTTCATCATCGTATTGTTTTCGATATTTCTGATTATCTTGCCATTGGCGTTCTTGCTGTTTTATCGCAGGCAGGACGTCGAAGATACAGTCAAGCATCGGGATCCAGTGGAACGCTGGACCGACCGATGCCCGTTGCCGGTGCTTGCAGCCAGCCTGCTGTTCGCCTGGGCTTGCCCCTATTACTTGATGATGAGTTTCACCACTCCGCTGATTCCGTTCTTTGGAAGATATCTGACAGGAATGCCCGGGGCTGTCGGGTGTCTGGTGTTTGCAGCCGTGGACGCCTATCTCGCATATTCTCTGTTCCGCCTGCAGTTGACCGGATGGTGGGTCGCCATGACGGCACTGGTCCTTCGAACCGCGTCCGCGGCGATCACCTTTGCTCGCGGTAATTTGCTGCAGGCGTATTCGAAAATGGGCTGGAGAGACGCCCAGCTTCAGATGATGAGAGAAAGCCCAATGTTTCGCTCCCACTTGATTTTATGGTGGAGTGTGGGCTTTCTGCTCGCGTTCCTTGGATATATGGTTTGGATCAGGCGTTACTTCCGCCTGCCGTCCGATCCGATGGTTGCCGCTTAGATAGAGCCGCTGCAAAGAAAACGCTACTCGCTAACACATCCGGGCTCTTACAATGGTGGGTCCTAACAAGCTGCAGTTCTTTTTCGCTGCGGCGGGCTATGATACAATCTCAATCAAAATATGAAAGAGTGAATTAAATTCAATGCCGGAACAAGACGCTAGTAATCCCAAGGAGTTTTATCCCGAGGTACCTCAAGCAGAAGTAACCTTTCCTCTTAAGGGTTCGAACTCGCTCGATTGGGGCATGAAGAACCGCCTTTCGAATATCTTCGACAGCACTTCGGGTAAGACTGTGATGCTTGCCATCGATCATGGGTATTTTCAGGGGCCGACGACCGGTCTGGAACGGGTGGATATCAACATCGTGCCGTTGTTACCCTTTGCCGACACCTTGATGGTCACGCGCGGTATTTTGCGATCTCTGATTCCGCCCACGTTTACCCGCGGAGTGGTACTGCGGACCAGTGGCGGGCCCAGCATCCTTAAAGAACTTTCGGATGAGCAGATCGCTGTCGATATCGAAGACGTGATCCGTCTGAACGCTTCGGCGATGGCGGTGCAGGTGTTCATCGGAGGCGAGCGCGAGAGCCAATCGGTGCACAATCTGACGCGTCTCGATTGATGTCGGGCAGAAATATGGGGTGCCGGTTTTAGCAGTGACGGCCGTAGGCCGCGACATGGTACGTGACGCCCGCTATATGAGATTGGCCTGCCGTATTTGCGCGGAACTGGGCGCAACCTACGTCAAGACCTACTACGTCGAGCAGGGATTTGATACGGTTACCGCTTCCTGCCCCGTCCCCGTCGTAATCGCGGGCGGCAAGAAGCTACCTGAACTGGACGCTTTGAAAATGGCGTGGCGAGCCACCGAAGAGGGCGCCCTTGGGGTTGACATGGGGCGGAATATATTCCAGTCCGAATCGCCACAAGCCATGATTCAGGCCGTCCGCCAAATAGTTCATAAGCGGGAACGCCCGGAACACGCCTTCGATCTGTACCGCACTCTAATCGCGGAACAACAGGTCAGCGTGGGTTGACCGGCCTCAAGCCTCACACAAAGCTCTGGCCCTGGAGTAGCTAAAATTGAACGATCAGGGGAGACCTCTCCTCCCTTTGCCAGGAAAATAATGGAATATCGCTGGTCAGGGAAAGACGCAAGCAACTTCGCGGCACAGATGAAGGAAGTCTGCCACGAAGATGTGGCATTGCTGGTGTACGCCAGCCGCCTCCTTGGGACAGAACACGGCCTTGTGCTTCACGGCGGTGGCAATGCCTCGGTAAAGGGACAGCGCAAGGACCTCTTCGGCCAGCAGCAACCGATTTTGTACATCAAAGGCTCCGGGCGCGACATGGCCGCGGCCGTACCCAGCGATTTTGCGGCACTGGATCTCTGTGCGGTTCAGCGCCTCCGCTCGTTGCACGAGCTCACGGAGAACGAAATGGCGAACGAGCTCCGCCGAAGCATGCTGGACTGTTCGTCACCTCGCCCATCGATTGAGACACTGGCGCACGCGTTCTTGCCGGCGAAATACATTTTTCATACGCACGCCGATGCCGTGTTGGTTCTCACCAATCAACGAAACGGAGCGGAAGTAGCTCGGATGGCACTGGGTCCGCAAGTTATTTTGGTTCCCTACCATCGACCCGGGTATGCGCTGGCGAAAGCCGCGGCAACCGCGTTCGAGTCCGCTCCCAGCGCGCACGGAATGATCTGGCAGCAACACGGCATTGTGACCTGGGGCTCGACTGCGGAGGAAGCCTACACTCACATGATCGAACTGGTCAGCATGGCGGAGGAGTACGCTGAACGAAACTCCAAGCCGAGGACGACCACGTCTGTACCTGGGATAACCGAATCCGCATCGCAGCGTCTGGAGCAACTGGCGCCGGTCGTGCGCGGCATTTTGGTCCAGGCGTGTACCCGAGAAGGCGAATTACCCGCCGGAGCCATCGTTTTGCCGCTGCTGAGCCAGGAAGTTCTCGACATTCTGGGCGCCGACTGGGCCCACGAAGTGCTGGTTTCCCCGCCGCTCACCAGCGATCACCTGATTCGCACTAAAGCCCTGCCTCTCTGGGTGAATGGAGTCGATCAGGAGAATGGAACGGCGATGGCGGAGTCATTGCGGAACGCAATTGACGACTATACCAAAAACTATCTCGCCTACTTTGAGCGAAATGCGAACGAGCGAGTATCGCCTTACGATGCTTTCCCCAGGCTGATTCTCATCCCCGGAGTTGGAGCTTTGGCGGCTGGCTGCGATATGGAAAGCGCGCTCATTGCCCGCGACATCGCTCTGCAAAGCCTTTTGGCAAAGGACCGCATCGCGTCCATGGGCGGGATTTATCAAACGCCTTCGGAGAAGGATCTATTCCACATGGAGTACGATCCTTTTCAGCGTGCCAAATTGGCGGCACGATCTACAAAAGCGATGACGGGACGCACCGCGCTGGTCACCGGCGCCGCGGGAGCAATCGGACTGGGCGTTTGCGAAGCGTTGCTGCAGCGGGGATGCGCCGTCGCACTCGGCGATTTGCCCGGCGACCGCCTGACCACAGCAGTACAAGAATTGACAGCGACGCATGGCAATCATGTGCTGGCTGTGCCCTTTGACGTCGCCGACCCAAAGCAAGTCTCGAACGCGTTCCGTGAAATCGCGCGAACCTGGGGCGGACTCGATTTGGTAGTCATCAATGCGGGAATCGCGCACACTTCGGCTCTGGCAGAGTTAGATCTGGAAGCCTTCCGCCGGCTGGAGCGCGTGAATGTCGAAGGCACGTTGAACCTATTGTCCGAATCAGGCCATCACTTCCGCTTGCAGAATTGCGGCGGGGACGTCGTCCTCATTTCAACCAAGAATGTGTTCGCCCCGGGCGCGGGCTTCGGCGCTTACAGTGCCACAAAGGCGGCGGCTCATCAATTGGCCAGAATCGCTAGCTTGGAGATGGCCAGCATCGGAGTGCGCGTGAACATGGTGGCTCCGGACGCGGTTTTCAGCCACGGCGCGCATCGCTCCGGCCTCTGGGAGACGGTTGGTCCAGACCGTATGCGGGCGCGCGGATTAGACGAAAAAGGGCTGGAGAGTTACTACCAGAGCCGCAATCTTCTGAAAGCGCGGGTGACCGCAACTCATGTTGCCAATGCGGTAATCTTCTTTGCAACCCACCAAACACCCACCACGGGCGCGACTATCCCAGTGGACGGTGGCCTGCCTGATGCCACGCCGCGATAAATCCACGTTAATCGATGCGGCGTCTTGAGCAGTTCTTCTCCCGATTGCTGTAAACGTCCGGCGGTCCGATTCTTGTTCTTGAGCGCCAGCGCGACAAACAGCGCGTCAATCACCGCTAGTTGCGTGACGCGCGAAGCCAGGGGAGCCTGAAAATACTTGATCTCGCTGGGCGTGGCGTAGAGTGCGATGTCGGCACAAGCCGTGATAGGAGACTTCATGGCATTGGTGAGACAGATGGTGGTCGCGCCTTTCGCTTTGGCCACTTCCAGGCAGCGCACGGTTTCACGGGTGGTG
The DNA here is from genome assembly GCA_963712035.1 of uncultured Acidobacteriaceae bacterium. Taxonomy (GTDB): domain Bacteria; phylum Acidobacteriota; class Terriglobia; order Terriglobales; family Acidobacteriaceae; genus PALSA-270. The sequence continues at coordinate 96,362 of CAVQGL010000001.1, forward strand.
CCCGAGCAGGAGATTCCAAACGCCACGTCGGACGCCTTCATCTGCGTGGCTGCGATGAGTTGAATGTGGGAATCAAACTGGCTGGACGCCGCCAAGCCAATCAGTTGGAACTTGCAGTATGCGGTGTAAGCCACCGGATAAGAAATGCCGATGGAGAAAAACTCGATCTTGCGGGCTTTCTCGATCACCTGCGCCGCCCGCTCGAAGCTCGCTTCCGAGTTGATTTGCAGCGTTTCCATCAAGCTCTGGGCATGAAAATGGAAAACCTTTTCGAACAGAGAGCCGTTTTGCTGGCCGTCTCCGGCCGACAATCCCGCCTGCGCCAAGTCACGCGCCAGAGCGATCTTGAAATCGGCAAATCCCTTAAGCCCAAGGCGGCGGCAAAATCCCACGATCGACCCGACGCTCGCTCCCGAGTCCTTGCGGATTTCCGCAATCGAAGACGTGATTACTTTTTCCGGATCGGCCAGGACGCATTCCGCGATCAGGCGTTCGGTAGGCTTAAGGGAAGCAAGAATTCCCCGCAAATACACCAGCAACGGCCGCTTCACATCCAGATCTGAAGTGTTTTCTTCGGTTTTCAAAGTAAGACCGTATTCCCGTCGGCGAGTCATCAAAGACGCTGGCAAGATTCGGAGGCTAATGCATATGCGACGGCAAGTCAAGAATGCGACGCAGTTTGCAACGCTTTCTTGGAAATCGAAAAATCTTCGCATTGGCTCCGCGCAAGGGCCAATCGTTTCCCATCCTTGACATCGCAAGCCCCTTCACTAATCTTTGACCTGTTTTCATAGATACACAAATGACCACTGAACAGCATTCATTTCGCAAACCGATCCTTTCCCGTTGCTTTTTGCTCGTTGCTCTGGCGCTGATCCTCAGCATCCGCTTTGCCCCTGACCGCACAATCGTCCGATGCCAAGCCGGATTTTCTAGTCATCGTGCCCCACACCCACTGGGAAGGCGCGGTGTTCAAAACCCGGGAAGAGTATCTGCAGATCGGCCTTCCCCACATCATGAAGGCGCTGAGTCTTATGCAGCGATATCCACAGTATCACTACGTGCTCGATCAGATGGCGTACGTACGGCCTTTTCTGGAGCGCTACCCAAACGAAGTTCCCATTGTTCAAGAAGATGCTCGACGAGCACCGCCTGGAGATCGCCGGCGGCACCGTGGTGATGGAAGACGAGAACGTTCCCTCCGGCGAATCGATCGCGCATCAATTTCTTCTTTCGAAGTGGTACTTTCGCGATCGACTCGGCTATGAGGTGCACACCGGATGGGGACTCGATACCTTCGGGCACAACGCGCAGATGCCGCAGATTCTGAGGCTTGCGGGAATGGATTCCTACTGGTTCCAGCGCGGCGTCTCCAACCCGCAAACCCCGGGAGAACATCACCTGGCAAGGGATTGATGGCACGACCATCCCCGGACATTGGCTGTCTACTGGGTACGGTCCGTTTGATGAGCACCAGCCTAATTTTCCACGCCTTCGAAGCGACAATTCGCTCCAGCTTCAACGCGCTGACTCCTTTCTCGCGCGGTCCGGGACGTGTGCTCTTCGCCGGAGCGGACGTCAGCGACCCGGATGAAACGCTTCCCGGGTATGTGGACGAATGGAACCGCAACAAGGCAGAGCCGTTTTCCATCCAAATCGGGACGCCTTCGGATTTCGAGGCGCTGAGAGCGAAGTATCCAGTCGGAACGGCCAGTGATCGTGGGCGATTTGAATCCGGTATTTCAGGGGGTTTACAGCACGCGCATCGAACTCAAACGCTGGATGCGCGACATGGAGCGCACCCTAACTTCGGCGGAGAAAGCCAGCGTGCTCGCAGGACGCACCTCGACCTCAGACCGTGAAGCCATCGAGCGCGCCTGGGACCCAATGCTGTTTAATCAAACTCACGACCTCAGTTCCGGCGTGATGCTGGATCACGTCTATGAGGATACGCTGGCGGGTTACCGCTTCTCGAAACGGCTGGGTGACGAAATTCTCGGTAACGATCTTGATGCCTTGCTCGCGAAGGTTGACACCCAAGGCCCCGGAGACGCCGCTGGCAGTTTTCAATTTTCTGGGATGGGATCGAAGCGATTACGTGGAAGCGGAGGTCGGATTCAGCCAGCCTCAAGTGCAAGGAATTGAATTGCGTGATGGATCTGGCAAGACGGTTCCGATTCAGGTTTTGCGAAGCCACTCCAACGGCGGCGATGGCGGCCTGAGTACGCGCGACCATCGCATTTCATTGCTCACGACATGCCTGCCATGGGTTATGCCATCTACCGCGTGGTTCCCGATTCTTCCCGGCGCCAAACCTCAGGCCGCATCGCGCAGAGAATCATGGCGACAGTGTCCCTCGCGGTCAATATTCCGCGACCAGCCGCGACGATTTTGGGACGCTGGAAAATGAGTTTTACAAAGCGACGGTAAATCTCTGGTCCGGCGAAATGACCAGCCTGGTGCTGAAGAAAAATCAGTGGGAGGTTCTAAGCAAGCCCGGGAACATTGTGGCCAAGGAAGAAGATCGCGGCGATTTCTGGGAGCTCTACGGAACGTTAGCCGGCGATCGCCTGACCAATGAGAAACGACTCATCGGTCTGCCCCGCGCGGACGCGACGCAATGGAGCAACAACTATATCGGTGGCGGCTCGGAGGTCAGTCCCGGCCCGGTGTTCACTCAGTTCGAAAGCTCACATCCCTTCGGAAAGAATCAGTTCGAGACCCGGGTCCGGGTGTATCCCGGCATTCAGCGCATCGATATCCATACGGAGATTGTGAACGCCGAGCCAGCGGTGCGTTACCGCGTTCTTTTTCCCACGACGATTCACGATGGCACCAATACGCAGGAGATTGCTTTTGGCGCGGTCGAACGCCCGCTTCATCAGGAATTTCCTGCCCAGAATTGGGTGGACTACAGCTCGGGCGGACGGGGCCTCGCGATTCTGAATCGCGGCTTGCCCGGCAACAATGTGACCGATGACACGATGATGGTTTCCCTGCTGCGCTCTACGCGGCTGGAGGTGTACGGGGCGGATGATTCTGGTTTTGATCCGGCCAAGGCTTCGGAATCCGATACTGCTCTGGAGTTGGGCAAGCATATCGCCCACGACTACGCTTTATTGCCCCACACCGGAAGCTGGCAGGATGCCCAGGTTTATCGCGCCGGGCTGGAGTTCAACAATCCACTGGTCGCACGCAATATTGACGCTCACAGCCGGCGCCATGCCCAAGCGTTGGGGATTGCTGGAAGTCTCCGTCGCCGGACGTAGTTGTATCTGCGCTAAAGCCAAGCCGCGATGGCGAAGATTGCGTTGCGAGTTTATGAAGCGGCCGGCCAGCCGGTGCAACACGCCACTGTACATTTTGCGCTGCCGTTGTCTTCGGCGCGGGAAGCAAACTTGATCGAAGATCCGGGAAAACAGATGACAGGTCAATGGAAACGCGATTTCTTTCGACCTGCACCCTTACGAGATCAAGACATTCCGGTCTGCGCCTGACCGCGCCATAGAGTCCCTGTGTCCTCTGTGGTTGTGGTTTTGAACTCCTAACCACAGAGGGCACAGAGTACACAGAGGAACAACTCAGCTAGAACAATTTGCCGGGGAAATTCCCTACCGCGCTACTTCAGGCGCGCGCTTAATGCGAGGATCGCGGAAGAGGTCGGCTTCGTCTGTGCTGCGAGTCGAGAACTCCGAGACAATTGCGCCTTCCGGTCCCGCTTGGAACCAGTGCGGAGTGTCGGGTGCGAGCGTGTATTGCTCGCCAGGCTTCAAAATAACTTCATGCCGCACCGTGTAGTAGGCTTCCGATCCTGCGGGCGGGCGCGATGCCATCTTGGTGAGCCGGAGCGCCAGGGACATAGAGATACACCGTACCCCAGCGGCAACGAAAAGTTTCTTCCTTTCCCGGAACCCCGTTCAACGTCGGATGCCAATGCTCGGGACAGGTCTGACCGGGAAACATAATGATTTCCTTGGCGCAACACCGCTGGGTGTTTACGTAAGTGATAATCTCCAGCCCCGTCTTCTCGAGCTCTCCTAAGCCAAAATCCGCCACTTCTACGCGCGCGCGCTCTTCCGGCGTGATGACGATTCCGGCTTTGTGCAGCAGGGTGGCCGCTTTAGCGACAGTCTCTTCATATTGCTGGGACGAAATCATGTTGCACTCTTCCCTTCGCGCCGCACATCTCGATCAGCCGTAGAACCTCGCGCTTCACCGCTTCGCGGCCGGCCGCCATAATATCCTGCGGTCCACCTTTGCCTAGGAATTCATGGGGACTCATCGGGGCATGGTACTTCGCCAAACTTTGGCGCACGGCTTCAAGATACGCTTGTTTCAGAACCGTGCCAAAGTTTACTTTGGCTACCCCCAGTTTGACGAGGTCGCGCAGGCTCTCAGCTGTAAGACTCGTTCCGCCATGAACGACCAGCGGCACCGAAACCTTTTCCCGGATGCGACGCACCGCCTCCAGATCGATAGTAGCCTTCCCTTCCGTAAGGATGTGCACATTCCCAATGGAGATGGCTAACGCATCAATCCCGGTGTCCGCAACAAATTCCGCAGCCAGATCCGGATCGGTCATGCTGCCGCTCCCATTGTGGTCGGCGTGTCCGGCCGGCAATAGTCCAATCTGCGCCTCGACCCAAACCCCACGTGGCTTGGCAATGCGCACCACGGCTTTCACCAGTTTGCGGTAATCCTCGACCTCGAGGCCTTCGTTTTCCGGCATCACCGCATTGAATCCCAGCTCAATCGCGGCGCGAATCTGGGCTAGGTCGTCGGACTCATTCAAGATGAAAGCCACGGGAACCTTAGCCATGTTGAGGGCTTGGCAGAAACCCGTGTAATAGGCAAGATTTTCGGCCTTTTGCCGAGTGGAGTGGCGCAGAAATCCTCCATTGAACCCGGCAATGATCGGAGAATGGCTTTCTTCGGCGGCGTCGATCACCGCTTCTAAAGATTCCTGGTTCCAAGACTCGGTATAGGGAACCGCATAGCCTTGGCGCTGTGCGTCCGCCAGCATGTCAGACAAAGAGGCAAGGGGCATATATTGCGAATTGAACTAACCTCAGTATATTCATTAATTTATGAACTTTTGTCAAGTTACATTTAGCGTGCGCGGACAGGGGTCTCCAGGGAAGCACTCTGCTTGAGATAGTCGATCGCTTCCCTAAAGTCAAAGACGCTGGCGGAGCAGCCTATGCTGCGGGTACAGGAAGCGCCCACGGCAGCAGCAAAGCGCAGCGCAGATTCCAGTGGCCAAGCTTCCAGAATGCCAACAATCAGACCGGCGGCGAAGGCATCCCCGGCACCGGACTCGTCAATGGACTTCATGTGGAAAGCAGGAGTTTCCACAACTCTGCCGGCCTTTATTGCCAGCGAACCGCGCGGCCCCAGTGTAATCACCACCACCGTTTGCGGACTATGGCGGGCGAGTTCGCGAGCTTGTTCCAGCGGCACGGAGATACCTGTTAGTAATTTAGCCTCATCACTGTTGGGGAGAAAGTAATCCGTGTAAGGCAGCGCGGGTAAAACTTGTTCAGCCGCCACGGAATTGGTTGCCGGAATCACTACGTCGAGCACGGTTGTAATTCCGGCTCGTTTCGCCGCCTGAAAAAGACGCTGGAGGTCAGCAACCGAAAAACTGGGCATCGCCATGTAGCCACCGACATAGAGGATCTTTGTCCCTGCAAAGATCTCAGGGCTGATATCGGCGGCGGAGAAATCGCTGTTCGCTCCGATGCAGTGGAGATAACGCCGGTCTTCCCCGAAGACATTCAGGATTACGGTCGCCGATGTGGGTTGTTTTGTGCTTCGGCGAATCCACTCGATTCCAATGCCGCGACCTTTGAGCTCATCGAGTACAAACTGACCGAAGCTATCCTGCCCAACCTTGCCGGCCACGGACACGGTTTTCCCTAAACGGCGAAGGTCGACAGCTACATTGGCGGCGCAGCCTCCCACGCTATGCACGAATCCTTCGGTAGTTTTGAGTTCGCCGGGTTGAGGAAGGGCTGCAACCGGTCGGGCAAAAACGTCGGCACACAAAATTCCCAGGCTAACGACTTCCATAGCCCCCCTTACAATACGCTACGCACCGCCTGCAGGATCCTGTCTACGGAAGGAATGTAACGGTTTTCCATCACGGGAGCAAATGGCACGGGCGTGTCGGGAGCGGCCACGCGGCGAATGGGCGCTTCGAGATAGCCTAAGCACGCATCTGCCACACGCGCAGCCACTTCCGCGCCCCAGCCACCCGTCAGATTATCCTCTTCGACAATCACCAACCGCCCCGTCTTTTGCACCGATTTGAAGATGGTTTGTTCGTCCAGCGGAACCAGCGTGCGCGGATCAATGACTTCAACCTGAATTCCCTCCTGCTCCAGCACTTTAGCAGCTTGTACCGAACGATGCACCATGAGCAGGTTGGCCACAATGGTCGCCCTGTCGCCCTGCGCGAACCACATTCGCCTCTCCAAACGGAATTAGATATTCCTCCTCGGGAACATGCATCACCAGTTGCATGCCGCTAGCTTCTTTGCGCGACCCTTTGCTTCCGTATAGCAGTTTATGCTCAAAAATGATGACGGGATTGGGATCGCGGATGGCCGTTTTCAGCAATCCCTTTCCATCGTAGGGATTCGATGGACAGACAATTTTCAGCCCGGGCACGTGCATCAAAAAAGCTTCCAAGGATTGACCATGTTGTGCGCCGCGAGTGGTGGCTCCCACAGGCGCCCGAAAGACCATCGGTACCGTGATCCTGCCGCCGGACATATAACGCATCTTCGCCGCCTGGTTGGCCAACTGATCCATCGCGATGAAAATGAAATCTCCATATTGAACGTCGGCCACCGGGATCAGACCGCCCATGGCCGCGCCTGCAGCTACGCCCGCGATTGCGGCCTCGGAGATTGGGGTATCGAGCACGCGTTCATGCCCGAATTCTTTCTCTAAGCCCAGGGTCACGGTGAACGCGCCCCCGAAACCGCCGGGTACACCGATATCTTCTCCCAGGAGAATTACTCTGGGATCGCGGCGCATTTCTTCGACTAACGCTTCGCGCAGTGCTTCCACCATGGTGAGCGTGCGCTGTGTTTCCCCGACAGCTTCATGCGTAGACATCGTTCAAAACATCCTCCGGTTGCGGGCTTGGACTGGCTTCGGCAAAGGCGACCGCATCGTCCAGTTCTTTTTCGACTGACGCCTTTATATCCTCAACTTCTTTGACGGAAAGCACTCCCTGGGACAAACAAAATGCTTCATACCGCACGAGTGGGTCGCGATCTTTCCAGTGCTCGACTTCTTCTTTGGAGCCGGTAGTGGCCGGGATCGCTGCGGGAATGGCCGCTGAACCGATAAGTTTCCAGCTCCAGAAACGTCGGGCCCTGCCCACTGCGCGCCCGTTCTGAGGCCGTTAGCATCGCGTCATGGACGGCTTCCACATCGTTGCCATCCACGGTAACTCCAGGGATGCCATAAGCGGCGGCACGATCGCTGAGATGTGGCACCCTAGTGACTTTTTCGATAGCCGTTGAAGCGCCATAACGGTTATTTTCACAGGCAAAGACCACCGGTAGATCCCAAATGGCGGCAATGTTCACACCTTCATGAAATGAACCGATGTTGGTAGCGCCGTCACCGAAGAAACAGGCGGCAATATTTCCTGTCTTACGGTATTTGAAGGCCAGCCCTAATCCCGAGGCCAGGGGAATCCCGCCGCCCACAATGGCTACCGCGGGTAACATACCTTCCTCGAGATTTCCCACGTGCATGGAACCGCCCTTGCCGTGGCAGCACCCCGTAGTTTTGGCGAAAAGCTCGGCCATCAAACTGTTCACCGACAAACCGCGAGCCACCGCGTGCTCATGCGGGCGGTGCGTGCTGGTTACGACGTCCCCCGGCCGCAGCACGCTGCACACGCCCACCGCCGACGCCTCTTGCCCTTGAGCCTGATGGATGGTGCCCGGCATGCGCCCCTCGAGAAAGAGATAATAAACCCGCTCTTCAAAACGCCGGCAGAGGAGCATATTTCGGAACAGCGATTTCCGCTGCTCATCGGTAATATGTTTTGATTTCGCAATCGTAGCGGGTGTCATAGAGAATTTAGGTGGAATTGGATTCGTTCCAGAAAGCGTGCAACCGCTACTCCATCAACTACGCGGTGATCAGCGGAGATGGTAAGCGAGCAAACCAATTCGCTCTCGAGTTTTCCGTTTTTGATCGCAAGTTGCTCGCGGACCGCTCCAATGGCAAGCGCCGCAGTGCAGACAGGCGGAATAATCGCAGCGAATTGTTTGATTCTAAACATTCCAAGATTGGAAATTGCCAGAAGTGGCTTGGCTGAAACCGGGGCGCTTAATTGTATAGCGCTCCGCGTAGTTTCAATAAACGCTTCCCAAGTGAGCCCGCAAGGGTCAGCCAAGGGAATTAAGAGCATGGCAGGCTCATGCGCCACCACCAGCGCCACATCCGCCGCATCGTGTTGCTGGTAGCTTCCATTGCTATAGCTGACATTCAAACGCGGGTTATCCCGCAGGCTGCGCGCGGCACAAAGCACAAACAGATCATTGTACGTGGCGTGAAGTTCAGGATGCTTCTCATTCCACGCGGTCCGCCAAGCGGCGGCGTGCGACATAGAGACATCCGTGGTAGCGTAAAAGTGAGGGATATCCCGCTTGCTCGCGACAACTGTAGCGGCCATCGCTGCCAACGCACGCTTCTCCACCGATAGAGATGGCGAGGGCGACGGCCTAGCTTTGCCGGCCTGTTCCGCCCAACCCAGTACATCCGCCTTGGTGATCAAGCCATCGGGGCCGGTTCCCGGCACTTTGCCCAGATCAATGCCACGTTCCTTAGCCAAAATGCGCGCCGCTGGCGCAGCGCGTACTCCCGCCGCAACACTCTTCACCGCGGTCGCAGCCACCGGTTTATTTTCGCTTTCTGGCGCCGGGTTGCTGTCGTCTTCGGGCGGGGCATAAGGCTCGTCGGCGGTATCGGTAACGATCGCCACCGGAGACATGGCGGTAGCCAGCGCGCCTTCTTCTGCCAACCACTGCCGCAAGTAGCCGCCGGCGAAAGACTCGACCTCCATTTCGACCTTATCTGTCGAAACCGCCAGAATCGGCTCTCCGCGGGTCACTCGCTCCCCCGGCTTCTTCAGGAATTGCCGGATCGTCGCTTCGTTTGTGGTCTGGCCGAGGTCCGGAAGAATGATCACATGGCGCATGACGAACACGTTCTCCGGTAATTAAGGCTGGAAAGTGGACTCTGACAGGCGAGCGCCGGAAGGCCGTTGTGCGAAGTAGTCATTCCCTTGTATGCGTTTGCTGCTTCATGTGCTCAGAATCGCGAGAAGTTAGACTGACGAAAGATCGCGTCAATGAACAAATGAACTATGTTCATGAAATGAATGTTACCGTGAAATAGTATCACGCCGACTCGAAAAAGGGAACGTGCGCATGTCCGTTGCAAGCGGGCCTAGTGGTAAAGAGTCGCTCGAGAACACCGACTTCAACATTTTCGGAGCGAAGGACAGACGCCGTGGGCACTGCTCCACGGCGTCCCGGGGGTTTCTCGAGATGAAAATGACGGCGGCAACAGCCCCTCCAGAAAGGTTAGGCCTTGCCGATCGCCCAACTTAACACTGAGCGATCTGTTCGAGACAGGGCCGGTTGCGAATCACGAGAGTTGCCCCTCGTAACAGCAGCAATTGTCTCTTCTTAAATTCCGAGAACAGGCGGCTGACGGTTTCGCGAGTGGTCCCGATAACTTCCGCAATCTCCTCGTGCGTCAAGGTGAGCTTGAACTGCGAAGAACCGTCGATTTGCGGTGGCCTGGTCGACCACGACAGCAAGAGCCGGGCAAACTTCTCTGACGGAGAACTGGTAAGACCAAGGGTGCGGATGCCTTCGTACGCGCTGTAATAATTGCTGCTCAATTGTTCGGCCACTCGCAGGGCAACTTCGACGTTGTCCTTCATGAATTGCAGCAAGGAATCACGGGGAATGAAATTGGCCTGCCCGGGCTCCATCATTTCGGCGGTCACTTCATAGGGACGGTTCGAAACGACCGCATTCAGTCCAAGAACATCGCCCACCTCGGAGATTTTTGTGATGATGGTTTTGCCTTCGCGGGAAGAAGTCGAAAGTTTTGTCTTCCCGGCGCAAAGCACAAACACGCCTCGCGGCTTTTGCCCCTCCAGAAAAAGCATGGCTCCCCTTGGATAAATGGCGGTGGATTTAATTTCGTTGAGGCGTTGCATCGCGTGCTGCGACAATTTGCAAAAAAGACGATTGCCCGTCGCCGGACACGCCGTGCAATTCTCCAGAATATTCAATCCATAAGGTACGTTCATCACAGCCTCCTTGGGGTTTGGCCAGCACCGATTGGCTCGACCCGGCAGACTAGCAAAGGGCACTTCACCAGCCAACTCCGCATGGCACCCCTACTCGGGACCGACATTCTATCTATCTATATAAGCGTAAACGAGTTACCTCTTGACTAAGTGCAAGCCTCGTCGCTTCTATGCGCCCAGCTCCCTTGCAGAGGTGGGGGATTTCGCACATCGCTGTGTGATTTGAATCACCCCCATCAGTGATCGGACGTGGAAAGGCAATCTCGGCAGAACCGCTTCGCGTTTCCAGGCACCTCAAGTACGAGAGAGAAGGGATTGCGCAATTCGCAGCCATTCCTCTTGAAGCGTGGAGCGGCAAACAGCGCGGCCCGAGCGCCGATACCAATACCCGGCATTCGAGACATCGCCTTCCTTGCGATGCAAATAGGCATGAACCCACGATCCCGCCGGACCTTCATCCTGCTGGGCGGATTCATGCGCTTTGGTCCAGTCGCCCTTGGCATCCCACCATAGCCCCGCGAGCGCAAAATCCAAGCCGATGGGCGGGTCGTCGTGTCTTAAAGATTCGCGAAATTGCTCAACGGTCATGAAATTAGATTAGCACTGCGAACCGCTGTGACTTGTGGCGTCGGTAAAAAGCATTGCTGGCGGGGCTGTAAGCGTTTTCATTTCGAGTATTTTCATTTCGACCATTGTCATTCAAGCATTGTCAGTTAGGGCATTTGTCATTTCGATCGCAGCGAGAAATCTGCTTTCCCCAGGAGCGGGTAAGCGGCAGATTAACCGTGAACTCACCGAGATTTAGAGATTTCCAAAATTTGGCGCCCCGTGCAAAACTCAGGTTATGGGGAATTGGAGGAGAACAGCGATGCGCGCTTTTACCGACGCCGAAGTCAGCTATCTCAAGAGCCAGCGCTTGGGCCGATTGGCGACCGTGGGTGCGGACGGTCAACCGCATGTCGTGCCGGTAGGTTTCCGCTACAACACGGACGAAGAAGCTATTGAAATCGGCGGCCACGGAGGCTTTTCGAAACGAAAGAAATATCGAGATATTCTCCAAAATCCTCGCGCGGCTTTTGTCATCGACGATGTGCCTTCGATCAACCCATGGACCGCGCGTGGTATTGAGATACGAGGTGAGGCGGAACTCTTGGCAACCGGTGGCGCGGCCCTGGGACCCGGGTTTGATCCCGAGATGATCCGCATTCGGCCGAAGCGGATTATCAGTTGGGGTATCAATGAGAAAGACTTCAGGCAGGTAACGGGCCGTTCCGTGGCGTAAAGCCGCAATTTCGCGGGGATCCTTCGGGGAAAAACAGATCAGCGTGACGGCGTTTGAGCTAGGCTGGGAATGATGCCGCGGCTTTCATCGACCGTTATCATTTGATCGGCAGCGATATTTTGTAGAAGCTGATGCTGACCGGAGGGCCAATCAATCTCGATCGAGTCCACCTTGCCGTGCGACGCCAGACCGAAGTGCAGCCGCGGGTCCTGCGCCGAACAATAGCTCATTCCGCCTTTCGCCTGATCGTAGCTGATAAAAGTGCCTGCCGTAAGTTTCACGTGAGCGCCCGTTCCGTCGCGGTTGCTGCGCGTACCGATCAGGCGAATTTCCAGCCAATGATTCTGGTGCGGCCCCTCATTGTGAAATAGCTGGGCATCCTCTCCATTATTGTTCACCAGGAAATCAAGCGAGCCGTCATTGTCGAAGTCTCCCACGGCCAATCCTCTTCCGACATGCGGTGCAAGAAACGACGCGTTTTGAGTTGCGCTGGCATCCACAAATCGCCCGCCGCCGATATTTCGGTAGAGCCTTCGCGGTTCCGCGTAGGTGACTTCGCTGTGAATCAGCGGGATATTATCGAGAATGTGGCCATTGGTCACCAGCAGGTCGCGCAGTCCGTCGTTGTCGAAGTCGAAAAACTTCGCTCCGAACGAGGAGTCCTTAATGTTTGAAGACCCCAAGCCTGAATCGATGGTCTCGTCGCTGAAATTCGCTTTGCCATCGTTGCGGTAGAGGCGATTCAGTTCAAAGTCGAGATGGCTGACGTAAATATCAAGATGATCCGTCCCGGTAAGGTCGGCGGCGTCCGCGCTCATGCCCGCTTCGGGCTTGCCGTCTTCGCTATAAGCGGCGCCGGAAGCGTAGCTGATGTCTTTGAAGGTGCCATCGCCGTTATTCAGGTAAACAAAATTTCTTTCCGTATCGTTGGCGATAAAAATGTCTGGCCAGCCGTCATTATTCAGGTCGGCCAGAACCACCGCCAAGCTCTTACCATCCGCATTGACGAGTTTCGCCTTCTCGGTTACGTCTGTGAAAGTGCCGTCCCCGTTGTTGTGATAAAGGCGCGGAGAAGTGCCGGGAAAATTGTCGGGATGACAATAGGCGCGATAACCGGGCCGCCGGTCACCGCACACCACGTTATGATCCCAGTCATATTTGACGTAGTTGGTGACCAGCAGGTCGAGTTTGCCGTCGCGATCATAATCAAACCATCCCGCGGCCGTACCCCATGGGCCGTCATCGCCAACGCCTGCGTGTTCGGTCACGTCGGTAAACGTTCCATCGTGATTGTTGTGATAGAGAACTGAATGACGGTAACCCGTCAGGTAGATATCGGGATATCCGTCGTTGTCGAAATCCCCGACCGCGACACCGGCAAAAAAATGCCCGTTGGTCTTGATCCCGCTCTGCGCGGTTACATCGGTAAATGTTCCGTCACCGTTGTTGCGATAAAGGGCGGGTTGGGGCTCGGGACCAGAATGGAAGAGTGGAGTGTAACCGCTATTTACGAAAAGCGCGTCCATCAGGCCATCCTGGTTGTAATCCAGCCACGCTACGCCGGACCCCATGGTTTCCACATAGAGCTTCTCCGCGCTGGCCGCCCGCTCGTGGTGAAAGTGGATTCCCGATTTCTGAGTGATATCTACGAACTGGACCTTGTAAGGATCGAGCAGTGCAGGCTGCGAGTCGGCAGAGAAGAACACCAGCGGGGCAAGCACAAAACAAAACCCGAGGGCGATTGCAGCCCGCTGCAGAATGGAACAAGCGTCCGAAATAACGCGGGCCGTTCCGCCGCTCTTGTTCGGAAGCCACTTTGGGCTCGCGCCGGTTTTCGGGAACAGTCGCAACAAATCAGCCCTTGGCTGCCAGCCCACGCGCGGCCAACGAGCCACAAACCCGTAAATGGTACACTTACAAAACTTGCAGCGTCAACGAAATGGTCACTTGTCCGTATTGCGGATATGAGCCCTCTGGAAAATACGACAACTGAAATTTCCCGGTCCCGGCGTTCTCAGCTAACGATTTTTCTGTTTCTGGTTGCCGCCCTCCAACCCGCAAGCCTCGCCCAGCAAAAAGATCAAACGCCTTCCGAACCAATGGGCGTCTCCACTGCCGGTGCCCATGAAGCCGTGAAGGACGCGCAGCACCGTCCCATCACCGCCGGCGGCTTCGTGGACAACGCTCCCGTAGTATTCACCGACATTACACGGCAATCCGGCCTGGACAAATTCCATCACCGCTCCGGCTCTCCGCAGAAGGCGACCATCCTCGAGACTCCGGGCTCCGGCGTGGCCTTGCTCGACTACGACAACGATGGCTGGCTGGATATTTATCTGCTGAACGGATCGACCTTCCCGGCTTTAAAAGGCCAGGAACCAGCGCCACACGCCATGCTTTTCCACAACAATCATGACGGCACCTTTACCGATGTCACCGACAAAGCGGGTGTCGCGAACGAGCGCTGGGGATTCGGTGTCGCTGTCGGAGATTACGACAACGACGGCTGGCCCGATATTTACGTGGCGAATTATGGGAAGAACCGTCTCTATCACAACAATCACGATGGCACCTTCACCAACGTCGCCGAAAAAGCCGGTGTAACTTTGGGCGGTTGGTCCGCCGGGCCCACCTGGGGAGACTATGACCGCGATGGCCGCCTGGATCTTTTTGTTCCCGGCTATGTGACTTTTGATCTCAATCACCTGCCAGTGGAAGGGGAGGGCGGAGTGCCGTCGGGGCTTTGCCGGTTCCGCGGCATCAAGGTCATGTGCGGTCCGCGCGGATTGCAGGGAGAGAGCGATCATCTGTTTCACAACAATGGGGACGGCACGTTTACTGATGTGAGTGTCAAGGCCGGCGTATCCGACGATCCCAACAAATACTATGGCTTCGCTTCAGTGTTCGTTGACGTGGATGACGATGGCTGGCTGGATCTGGCGGTGGCTAACGATTCCGTGCCCAATTATCTCTACCACAACCTCCACAATGGGAAGTTTCGCGATGACAGTTACGCCTCCGGCTTTGCTCTTACCGAGGATGGACGCGAACAGGCCTCCATGGGAATTGCGGTCGGCGACTACAACCGCGACGGCAAGGTCGATCTCTACACGACCTCATTTTCCGATGACTACAATTCGCTCTATCGTAATGATGGTGGCGGCGGTTTTTCCGAAGTCACCTACCAGGCCGGCCTGAGCACTCCAACTATTCCCTTCCTCGCGTGGGGCACGGGATTCTTGGACTTTGACAACGATGGACTGCTCGACATTTTCGTCGCGAACGGCCATGTATATCCGGGCGTCGACCAACAGGATTGGGGCACAACTTTCGCCCAGCGGCCGCAACTCTTTCGCAATCTCGACGGAACAAGATTTGAAGAAGTGCCGCCTGCAACCGGCAGCGGTTTGGCCGACGTTATAACCGGTCGCGGAGCGGCCTTCGGCGATCTTTTCAACGATGGACACATTGACGTTGTGATTAACAATCTCGATTCGCCTCCCACCTTGCTGCGGAATGTGGTGAAGAACGGCAATCACTGGATCGGCTTAAAGTTAATCGGTGGCCCCAAAGACCCTAAGGATGCCATCGGCGCCAAAGTATTCGTGACTACCGGTGTAATTCGTCAACGCGTGGACGTTTTCAGCGGAGGCAGTTACGGCTCGAGCTCGGATCAGCGTCCTCATTTTGGTTTGGGGAGTGCAACCAAAATAGACAAGGTAGGAGTCGTTTGGCCCGACGGCTACAAAGAAGAGATTGCCCCACCTGCGGTCGATCAGATCATCACAGTGAAAGAAGGCAGAGACACAAAGTAAGGCGGAGCTTGTGCTACGGACTCTGCAACGCCTCCATCGCTTTTCTATCATTCTTCTGTTGTTGCGCTTCGCCGGCGCGGAAAGCCGCTAGCTCTTTTTGTGCTTGTTCGGTCTGGCCTTGTTTCTGATAAAGTCGCGAAAGCTTGTAGTGCAGATTCAACTGGCTGGGATCGTATCGCAATGCGCTCTCGTAGGCCTGAATGGCTTTCTCACTTTCTCCCCGCATTTCCCAAACTTTGCCCAAATCGATGTAGGCCGCTCCATTGGTCGGATTGGCGCGAACCGCCTGTTCAAGAATAGGCCCCGCGCTATTGGCGTCATGGGTTTCGGTCAGCGCATGGCCAAGCTCTGCAAGTGCAACACTGTTCGCTGGGTCGAGAGTCAGTTCGGCGTGGTATTCGTCGATCGCATGGGGCCATTGCACCTGACTCGCGTACAGCTCCGCGATCGCCAGATGAATTCCCGGTTGGTTGGGCGCAAGCGCAAGAGCTGACTGATATTCAGCCAACGCCAAGTCTTCCTGCTTTGCGGCCGCGTGATACTTTCCCAGTAGAAGCTTCGCGGTATACGAATCTGGCTGGGCGTTCATCACGTCCTCCAGGCACTCTAATGCCAGCGGGCCTTCTATTCGAAGCGCCAGGAAGGATATGGAAGGAACCGCCATGTACGGCAAAAGCCGCTTCGCCAAAACCTGTTCGGCTTCTTGACCATCCCCAGCCCGCTCATACGACAAGGCCGCTAAATAGGCTGAACTCCAATCCGACGCCGTCGCTCCGTTTCCGATTGTCCTGGCGGCCTCCTTATATTTCCCCTGCGCGTAAAAACCTAATGCCACTCTCAATTGCGCGTTCCCAAGTTCGCGCTTGGCAAGCGCCTGGTTGACAAAAGCGTCAGCGACAGCAGGCGCGGCACTGGAATGTATCTGTGGAATTTTGTGCCAAAGATTGTTCAGTGAACGCTGATTGGCTTCGTCAAGCTCCGCGCCCGCAACTTCCCCGTCAAACTTCGCCGCATACTGCGGATCGAGCAAGCGATAACGCGCCTGGGCAGCCTCCGCCACTTCGGGCATTTTTTCCTGCAGCGCGATTGCGATTTCCCCGTAGAGTTCGGCTATGTAGGGGTCTAGCGCCAGCGTTTTCATGGAGTCTTCGAGCATGTTGACCGTATCTTTTTTATGTTTCGCAGCAATCGCAAGCGACCAAAAAGAAAGCGCCGACTGGTCGCCCAGCTTGTTCAAAGCAAGGGTTCCCTGCTGCGCGGCTCGCAGGTGGGCTTCGCCGAGATGATATAAAATCTCCGCGTCACCCGGGTGATCCTTCGCGGTTTGCCGCAATACTTCGATCGCCGGAAACAACTCGTCCAGAGCCAGGTAGGTGAAACCTAGATAGAGTCCCGCTTGTCTGTCTTTGGGATCAGCCAACAATGCTTTGCGGAGATGATCGCGGGCGCCCTTAAAGTCCTGTGTCAGGTACTCATCAATACCCAGAAAAAGCTGGCTGCCAAGCGCACGCGGATCCAACTGTACCGCGGTTTTCAATGCGCCGATCGCGTCGGCGTATTTCTTTTGCTGGTGGTAAACAATTCCCAGGTTCAGAAAAGCGCCCGCGAACCGCGGATTGCGATGGATGATCAGCCGGTACTCGCTCTCCGCTGTCGGCAGATCGTTCGCCCGCTGCGCCTGCATGGCCCGATCAAAGTGGTTCACTGTCCACTGATCGAGCTCCTGCGCGGACGCCTGGACGGTTAGAAGGAGGGATACGAAACAGAGGAACCCTACTTTTCGCAGATTCCGATAGTTCAACATTTACAAAAGGCTCGCAGAACACCAGCGCAAAATGCCGTGCCGCCTCAGCGATCAGTAATGGGAAATTCGCGGTTCGCCGGATTCTTATCCAGCTCCTGGAATTTCTTGAACTCCTGCTCCGCCTCCGGGGCGCGCTTTTGCTGATTATAGAGCCTTCCCAGAAGGTAGTGGGTCTGCGCGTACTGCGGATCTAAATTCTCCGCGATTTCAAGAAAATGCTGCGCTTGCTGAGGCTGATCCAGAGCAAACAGCACTCGACCGAGTTCGAAGTTTACGACCATCGAGCGCGGACTGGCCGCAACTCCCTCTTGCAGCACCGGCAAAGCTTGCTTGGGCTCGCCCATTTCCATGAGCATTGCGCCGTAATACCCAAACGGCTCGCCGTGTTTGGCATTCTCGGTCTTCTCCCGTTCGATGGCCCGCTCATAATACTTGGCGGCATCGGCGTAGTCGTTGGCAGCCTGATAGCTTAATCCGACATTTTCGAGCGCCTTGCGATACTGCGGATCGGTCTTCAGGCAGGCGAGAAACTGATCGCGAGCCTCCGCGTAATGCCCACTTAAATAGAGCGTCCGACCGTAGAAATAATGGATGTCGGCGCTATTAGGATCGAGCCGCGCCGCTTTCTGCAGTTCTACGCTCGCGTCCGTGTTGTCGTGCTCCATGAGCATGAGAAGGCCAAACAACTGGTGCATGCGTGCGTTGTCTGGATAAAGCTTCAGCGACGAAACAATGGCGCCCATCGCGTCGTCATAGTGCCTCTGCTGAAACAAAACCTCCGCTTCCAATGCGTAACCCAACGCCGTCACCCCGCACACCTTGGTGTAGTTGCGGATCACGTCGAGAGCCGGATTCGGCTGGGACTCCGCGATGTAGAGTTTGGCGAGCGAGGCGACGAATTGTCCATCCGTGGGGCGCTCCTCGATCGCTTTGTGGAACTCCTGTTCCGCGCCCCGCCTATCGCCGGAAGAATACAGTTCCAGACCGTGGGCATAGTGCTGCTTTCCCAAGTTCTCCAGCGGATCTTGTGCTGCGGGCGCGTCGAGCAACTGCGCCGCGCCGTAACCATCCATGCATTCCGCCGGCGCAGAAATAGCAGCGGGCCCCTGTTCAGAGGCCCGGCTGCCGTAATTACCGATCATCACGACCAACACTACCAGGGCCGCAAACCTCATCAGCGAACAGCCCCTCTTTTTGTCGCGCATCCCAACACTGGCACCCTATTACACGCTATCCCAACGTCAAAATGTTATCCGCCCGTTGAACTGAATGGACCGGGGACTTCCGTTCAACCCGGTGATCTTGCCGAAGTTCGGATCCTGGAAGTCGGTATCAGGACCACCCCATATATGCCGATTGAAGATGTTGAAAAAGTCGGCGCCGAACCTGAAGTTAACTCTTTCCGTGAACCGGAAAGTCTTGTAGATCGTGATGTTCTCGTTATAGAAGGGGCAAGTGCGTGCAGTTCCAAAGGCCCGGGGGGCATCGCCGAATTGCAAAGCCGGGGGCATCACGAAAGCCGCCGGATTCAGGTAAGTGTCGGCAATAGCAGTGTTACCACCCGCGGGGTTGAAAGAAGAGCAGCTGATATTCGATCGGATGGACTGGCCGGGAACCACATCGGGCCGGACCGAGTTGCCGTTGGTCGAGGTAGTTGGCTGGCTAAACAGGGTGGTGTTGCTGGAGATGCTCAAAGGCGTGCCACTCTCGTAGGTGTGAATACCGGCCACCGACCAACCGCCTACCACTTCGTCGAGAGCCTTGCTGTTCACATTCAGCTTCTTCCCACGGCCGATAGGCAATTGATAGGTGTAATTCAGCAGGAGCTGGTTCGGCATATCAGCGTAGGCAGGAGCCTTCTCACCAGCTTGACTGTACGCGTTCTGGGCAGGCGCAGAGAAGAACCCCGGCGTGTTATTGAGGTTGCTCATCTGCTTTTCCAACGTATAGCCCACCAGGAAACTGAGGCCGTTCTGGAAATCCTTTTTGGCCGTGACTTGGCCGCCGCTGTAGGTCGACCACCCTGTGGGCGCACTCTCGTTCTCTATGTCTTGATATTGGGGAAAGGGTCGCAGAGCTTGCTCCACCGTGCCCGTATAGTTCGCGTAGGGGAGAGGAATCGATATGCCAGGACAGTTTGTCGCCGCCTGGGTGATGTCGGACGTCAGGCAGGCTTGCCCGTAGCTGCCATACTTCGCGTAATTGAGCTGATTCTGCGGTTGCCCGGCACCGGTAATGATGCCGTGCACATAAGCGCCATTGTAGTGAACGCCCACAACCACCCGGCCGGGGAACTGGTGCTCAATACCGAGGTGTGTGTTCAGCACGCGGGGAGCGCGGTCGGAATCTGGCCCGAAGTAATCCGTGCCGCCGCCATTGGCCAGAGTCGGATCGAAGTTGTTATAGATCGGACCGGCGGGAAGCGGGAATCCATTGTCCAAAGAGAATGCCGGCGAAATGCCATCCGGCGTGTTGGCGGTAAATTGCGGAAAGTACCCTTGTTGAAATTCGTTGGCAAAGCCCGCCATGGTTTGGTTGACCGGGCCATCGGCCAAAGTGGCAGCTCCGCGGATTACCGTGTTCTCCTGAATCTGATAAGCAAATCCCAACTTAGGACCAAAGTTCGTGCCGAAGTGGACATCGGGAACGACTTTCCGCGTATTCAAAGTCCCAGGGCCAAAGCCGAGGAATCCAACCGCGCCCAGGCAGCCATCGCAGCCCGGATTGGGTTCCGTCGCTTCGAACTGCGAAACGCGGTTGTGATTTTCCACCGGAAACGGCTGTAAGTCATACCGCAAAGCATAGGTCACTGTGAGTCTGCGAGTGATCTTGAATTCGTCCTGGGCATAAAATCCGTACTGCAGGATGCGTGGGCTGGAAAGTGAGAACCCGTGAGTCTGCGCATTGTCAACCGCGCCAATCAGGAAACTGGCGTAGGAATTGCCTGTCAGAGAAGCGCAGGTGGCGGCCGGACAATTCGTGGAGGCCGGGAGGGAAGTTTCCGCCGTTTGGAAACCCGCAGCCAAGTTCCCTTGCAACGGGAAATTCGCATTGAACCGAATGAGGTTAAAGCCCCATTTAATCAGATGCTTGCCTTTCACTAGCGACCAATTGTCATTGATTTCAAAATTGTTGTCGCCTTCTGCCTGGTAACACAGAAAGTCGCCCCGGTTGCTCGACATATATCCCCCCGATATGCCGAAGTGGGGAGTGCAAGGCCCTAGCGGATTGACTTGGCCGATGGCCGCCGCTCCCGTCAGCGCCACCGACGGGGATAGGATGGGAGAACTGTTCCGGTCAAAACCAAAGGAAACCGAATGGACTAGGTTCGAGGTAAAGGAATGCGTCCAATTGGTGTGAAAGAAATGACCAATCGGACCGCCCTCGGAAGCCGTCTCTAAGATCAGCGGCAATTGCAAGACCGGGCTGGGAGTCTGGTTATCCGTCCAATAAGCGCCCGAGATTCTATCCTTGGTGCCGATATTCTGGTCGATGTCAATCTGGTAGTAGGTATCTGGAGAAGCCCCCGCCCCACCGGCCACGCTATAGTTGCTACCGGAGAGTGGACTAATCGAAGACGTCGGCTCTGGAAAGAACGTTTGGTACTTGCTCGCTACAGAACTGAACGCCGTTGTGGAAATCATGTTCAGCGTGGATCCCGAGCCAAAGGGGGTGCGGACAAGCTGGCCTCCAACGGTCGCCGTAGTATTGGGGTTGTAGATTTCACCCGCATAGACGGGGTTGCCCAGGGGATCTGTCCCAACTTGTGCCCCAAGAAAGCCTGAAAAATCGCCGCCCTTCATAGCGTCCGTCGGCACGCTATACAGCGACTCGCCCACGGTGTAGTTGTAATAAAAGTGTCCCCAGTTGAACCACCAGAAGGTCTTGTTGCGGCCATCGTAAACGTGAGGAATGTAAAGTGGTCCACCCACTTGGAATCCATATTCGCCCTGATGATCCACCGGCACTCCGCCCGGGCAAAACTGATCGCAATTCGCGTCGAGCGCGGTGTTGCGAATGAAGCCGTAACCGGAACCGTGAATCTGATTGGTGCCTGACTTGGTGATAAAGGAGACGGCTACCCCGCCGATGTTGCCCAAATCGGCCATCGGAGTAGTCACCACCTTGATCTCATCCACGCCCTCCGCCGAGAAGAAGTTACGCGTGGCTCCGTGGGCGGCGGCGTTGATTTCCGATGGCGTGCCATCCACATACACTTCGTTATAGCCCGAGATCGACCCGTTCACTTGGTCGTTAAAACCGTTGCCGGTTTGATAGCCCGGAAGCGCGGTCATGTACTGCGTCGCGTCGCGCTTGCCGCCGCTTATCTCCAGCGGAAGCTGCTGCAATGTCTGCGTGCCTTCGCTCTCGCTGTAGTCGCCTTCGCGAGTCTCCAGCGTGGGAGCCGCCCCACTTACCTCGATTTGCTCGGTCACTTTTCCGACTGCCAGTTTGGCGTCCACTTTCTTATTTTCGCCGCTGGCCAGCGAAATCGCATGGTTGGTTAATGTTTGAAAGCCGGGGTGGCTGACGGTCAGATCGTAGGTGCCGGTAGGTAGTGAGAGAACCACGTACACCCCATCGCTATTGGTGGTGGTTACGTGCGTGGTGTGGGTGCTGGTTTCGACTGCCGTGACTTGCGCTCCCTGGATGACGCCTCCCTGCGGATCGGTTACGACGCCGCTCAGCGATCCGATGTCAATCTGCGCCTTCGCCGGAATGGCCAAGGCCACAAGTAACGCAAGCACAAAACTGCACGAGACTATACGGCAAGAGATAGGCATTTCCCCACGCCTCCTTACGATGTGAGCACCAGCGCTCTCCGGTCTTTCGCCCAGCGGGAATCAAGGCTCCACATCTTCCTTGTTCCTGCTACTGGGATCTTTGGGTAATTCCAGGGTGTGTATTTATCCCGGATCGTGAGGGTTTGTCAAGATTTTTGTACACGCGTATCCGTAATGCGGACAAGGTGGGCTATTGTGGAACAGAACCCAAAAACAACTTAGATTCTCGTCTCCCTTGGTATCCCTATTAGAGAATTTCCGCATCTCGTCCGTATTACGGAAGGCTTCCCAGGACAAGTCGCGATCGGCTCCCAACCCTGGGCTTTCGATGCGGCGTTGCGATACGAAATCACACGCGCAATACCGAATTAAATTGCAAAATCGTTTGACATCACTCTGGCGATGCGGCTAGAAACAGCTTTCGCAAATCTGAAATGGACATCGTTGCCAACAAAGGTGCTGAACAGCGAGCGGTGTGCACAGGGGAGAGATGAATTGACTGAACCAAATATCACACGCCGGACGTTTATCCGTGGCACTGCGGGAATAGCAGGGGCAACCGTGGCCAGCAGCTCAGCTCTCGCAAGTGCTACCCACGCTCTGGCATCTACAGAGAAAAATACTCCGAAGGATTCCGCAGATTGCTCGGTTAACCGGCTGGAGAAAGAAAGCCAAGGTTACAAGCCGCGCTTTCCTGGACCGCGATGGCATTTGATCTATAACACCTACAGCGGAGTAGAAGAGTTCGCTCTCGACGAACTGCAGGCAACGATGCAGCGTTATCTGCCTTATGTGGTGGAGATCCATCATGCGGCGGAGGAGATCAATGCGGACGCAAATCACATTATCGTGGGTATGGCTGGAGACAATCCGCGGATTGCCGACCTGGTGCAAAGAGGCATTCTGACGGCGCCCACGAAGCCGCAAGGCTATAGCAGCATCTGTACCAAATCCTCGTGGAACCCGGCAAGAAAAACCGTAGCAATCGCGGGCACAGATCCTGTGGGCGTTTTGCATGGTGTGATTGATTTCAATAAAAGAGTTGCCGGAATGATGCCGGATGATCCCAAAGAAATGCAGCAAGCGCTGAACGATATCGAAGACTTCCGCGCGCAGGATGCTCCGTGGATCGAGAATCGAGGAATCTGGTCGTGGGGTTATGCGATCTATGACTACCGGCGATTCATCGACAACATGGCGCGGCTGAGAATGAACCGGCTGAACTTTTGGAACGATGTCCCGCCTATCAACTGTCAGGAGGTCATTGACTATGCTCATTCCCGCGGAATCAAGGTGGTTCTGGGTTTTTCTTGGGGGTATGACCTCAACACGCTCGATCCCAGCAGCAAGGCCGACCGCGAGACGGTGAAGCAAGATGTGTTGTGCCAGATCGCCCAGTATTACCAACACCTGGGGATGGATGCGATTTACTTTCAGAGTTTCACGGAGACTCGCAAGAAAGAAATCGGCGGGCAATCGATTGCGGTTCTCGCGCGCGATTGGGTCAACGACATTGCTGGCGCCGTCTTGGATCGTTATCCGGAGATGAAAATCGAATGGGGACTGCACGCCTCTTCGATTCTCGATAACTATACAGATTTGCAGAGTCTCGACCCGCGCATTGTGATCGTGTGGGAAGATGCCGGCGTCATTCCGTACTCTTATGATCCGCTCACTTCCAACAGTGAGAATGATTTCCCGGCCATGCTTAATAGCCCGGCGGCAACGCGGGACTACTCGAAGAAGTTGGCCACGTTTCGGGATCACACCGAATTCTCCATGGTAGCGAAAGGCTGGACCCAACTGCGCTGGCGCACCGAAACCGAACATCACGGGCCTTACATCATGGGCCAGAGGGCGGCACGCTTTGTCCGCAATCGCGCGCGGGAGAGGCAACCCCGCTGGGACTTCGTGAATAGCTTGTGGCTACGGAATTATTCGGAGGCGCTACGATTCTTTCAGGAAATACGTGATTCGAGTTCGTCGACAATGTCAGTCCTAGGCTTGATGGAAGACGGAATGTTCGAGGAGAGAATCCAATTGAGTGCCGCGTTATTTGCGGAAATGATCTGGAACCCGCATCAAGATCCTAAGGATGTGCTGCAGCAGGCTGGAAATCCCTATTACGCGGAAATCGGTTGAAGCTTCAGGGTCACAAAAAAAGGTGAAGCATGGAGGCAGTGTCATCGTTCCTTCGAAGATGAGGATCGTGTATCTTAACAAGCGGCTGAATAGTTCTACGAAGGTGAATTGCCATATGAGAATAAGAGCAAAGTTTTTCTCGGGAGTGACGATAGCCGTAGTTCTGTGCATTGCGCAATTGTCTCTGGCGCAAGTCGATCCACGCTGGAAGATGAACGACCGTAGCCGCCCGCTGCCGCCAGTGATTACGCCCGGAACCGCGAGCACCGAAGCCGCCGCCGGACGCCCCCCGTCGGATGCGATTGTCCTTTTTGACGGAAAGGATCTTTCACAGTGGGTCGGCACGGATGGCCAACCCTCGAAGTGGAAGGTGGAGAACGGTTATGTGCAATGTGTGCCGCACACCGGGTTTCTGATTTCGCGCCAGCCGTTCGGCGATATGCAGCTGCACGTCGAGTTCTGGGAACCGGTGCCGGCCGTCGGCAAAGATCAGGACCGCGGCAATAGCGGCGTCATTATCATGGGCCAGTACGAGATTCAGGTGCTGGACTCTTATAACAACATCACGTATGCGGACGGGCAGGCGGGGGCGGTATATGGGCAATATCCTCCCCAGGTGAACGCGTCACGGCCACCCGGCCAATGGCAGACCTATGAGATTATTTTTCACGGTCCGCGTTTTGACGCGAGTGGCGCCATAACGCGCAAGGCTCGCGTGACCGTTCTGCAAAATGGTGTATTGGTGCAGGACAACGTGGAGATTGAAGGAAAAACGGGGTACGAGCCGCTGAAATATGACGTGGTGCCGGAAAAACTGCCGCTGCGGTTGCAGGATCACGGACACCCGGTTCGTTATCGCAACATCTGGGTGCGGGAGCTGGCGGAGGGACAGTAAAGGACACCGATTCGAAAAGGTTGGCAGCGTATCCCGAAACGGAGCGACTTCAATTCGTCACAAGGCGCACCAATCCCTCTGCAGCTTTATGTATGCAGCGCGCCGCTTTGGGCGCTAAATCTATAAATTTTAGGAATCCGAGGGGTTCAGTTGTCTTGAGGAAGAACCCCTGCCTGCGGGGGAGAGGCAGATTCCTCCTCCCACCCAGTGCGAAGGATGTTTTGGTAAAGTGCTCCCGCACAAACTGACGCGAAAAACAGTAGTAGAGCACCCGACCAGAAATTGCCCAGTAGCAATTTTCCCGAACCGAACAGCGTCATATAAACCATGACGCAACCCAAAACCCATGAGAACAGATTGCGTCCCAGATCGCGGCTGGGTGGAACGTCCTGTGCCAGAAGCGCCACGGGGCCCCATCCGCTGACGTGCGGACGTACCCTGCGGTAGAACTTCAGCAGCACTTCTTGCGGTTCGGGCTTGGTGAGGAAGGTGACGACGAGCCACACTAGCGTTGTCGCTGCGGTCACGGTGAGCGCGGTTTCGGCGAACACCACCGGCTCGGAACCCGTGAACAAGTTTGTCCAGCGTAGCGCAAGACTCACCACCAACGCCGTTGCCATGGCGGAAATCTCACTCCAGGCATTGATGCGCCACCAGTACCAGCGCAACAGATAAACTCCGCCGGTGCCGGCGCCGATGGTTAGCACAATCTCCCATCCAGCAACGATGGATCCTAGCCGCGCCGACACGTAAGCCGAAACGATGACCAGCAGCACCGTCGCCACGCGCGACATGAGCACGTAATGTTTTTCGTCGCCATCTTTTTTTAAGAAGCGACGATAAAAATCGGCGACCAGATAGGACGCTCCCCAGTTCAGCTGGGTGGCGACGGTGGACATGAAGGCCGCCATGAATCCGGCAAAGACAATTCCGCGCAGCGCGTGCGGCATGTGTTCGGTGACGATGCGCATGTAGGCCGACTCGGGATGTTGCAGCCCAGGGTAAAGCACAATTACCGCAAGCCCAGCCAAAATCCACGGCCACGGACGCAGCGCGTAATGCGCGATGTTGAACCACAACACCGAGAGCAGGCCATTACGTTCATCGCGCGCGCTGAAAATGCGTTGCGCAATGTAGCCGCCCCCGCCAGGTTCCGCGCCCGGATACCAGAAAGCCCACCACTGCAGTCCGAGGCTCACCGCGAACGTGATAATCGGGAGCGCCCAGATTGCCTGGTAAGTCAGCGGCCGCGAAAAATCCGGGAAGAAGGATGTCGCATCGCTGGCGCTCGGACCGGCAGCGGCGCGCATCGCCGCCAGCTTTACGAGCATGGGATGCATTCCGCCAATCGCGGAGATGGCATACCACGCGACCGCAATCACAATTGCCATCTTCAGCACGAACTGAAACAAGTCGGTCCAGAGCACTCCCCACAATCCCCCGAGCGCGACGTACAGCCCCGTGAACGGGATGAGGAAGAACACGCAGATCCAAAGTGCGTTGCTTTCACTGACGCCGAGCGTGATGGCGACGATGCTGGTCATCGCCTTCGTCACCCAGCCAAGAATCAAACAATTCATGAGCAGGCCGAGATAAATGGCGCGAAAGCCGCGCAGAAATGCGGCAGGCTTGCCGGAGTAGCGCATCTCAGCAAACTGCACATCGGTGAGCAATCCCGAGCGCCGCCACAAACGCGCAAAGAGAAACACCGTCATCATTCCTGACGGGAGAAAGCACCACCACAACCAGTTTCCCGCGATGCCTTGCCGGTAAACGAGGCCGGTTACAACTAACGGAGTATCAGCGGCGAAGGTAGTCGCCACCATCGATGTCCCCGCCAGCCACCAGGAGACGGCGCGTCCCGAGACAAAGTAATCGTCCACACTTTTTCCGGAACGCCGGCGAAAGTAAAGGCCGAGAATCAGGGTGATGGCGAGATATCCGGCAATCGCCGACCAATCGAGAAGAGTGAAGTTCATGCCGCTGCAGAGCATACCATCGGGTTAGGATTCGTTCTTCGGGTTCGCGTTAAGCAAAAAAGAAAGCGCCGCGAGTACCGTGACTGGAATAGCCAGACTCGTCCATAACGGCACGGTCCAGGCTCGTTGCGCAGCCCCGGGAGACAGAACCAGAGATGCCGCAGTCAACCCGAGTGCCGCAACCCAGGGCCAGAGCATTGCCGCGGAGGCCAGAATACAGACCACGCGGCTCGCCGCACTTTTGTTCCACAATTCCTTCCATGCTTGCACAATCAAAAACACCGCGGGCAACAGCAGCAATTGATTGTAAGGTGCAACCATGGGCACAATCACCGTAGTCACCGCCAACACGAAGGCCAGCATGAGGAGGAACGCCTGCGAACTAGAAGGCGCGCGCCGCAACTGCCAACACATCACAATAGTCACAAGCACCAACATGCCCGCCAGGATCGGCCCGGCAGTTCTACTCATGAGTGAATCGAGCGGCGATCCTCCGCCTGTATAACGCCGGTATGCGATCACGGCATCCGAGAAGCGGCTAATCCAACCTGGGAGAACGTACTCGCCTGCCCCGACCAGCAGCCCTTCCGTGACAATAAAACCCCAGATAAAACGCTGACGTTGCTTCCAATCGCTAAGTGCCCAAAGCAGGAACCAACCGGCCAGCGGGACGACTAATTGCGGTTTGATGGTAGCCAAAGCCAAAACAACGCCGGCGAGGAACAAGTGCCCCACGGCTAACAGCGCGGCGCTGGCAGCAATTAATCCGCTCACCAAGAGACTGAGTTGTTGCAACTTGAGTCCGAACACGGTGCCAAAATTGCCGATGGTCAGAATCATGAAAATCGCGATGACCGCACGGGACGGCTGCCAGCGTAGCGCTCGCAACCACCAGAGAATGCTGAACCCGGTGAGGATTGCGAAACCCCACTCCGAAATTGTTTTCACGACAGCGAACGGAATCTGCGCAACTGGAGCCAGCAAAAAAACAACGAACACTGGATAGGCAAAGCGTTGTTCATCTTTGGGATCGTTCGGACGGTTGAGATCGAGTGGCCGGCCGTAATAGCCTGTCTGAATGTCGCGCGTGACTTCGGCGCTGTAGGGATCGCGATGCTCGAACAATAGGGCGCGCGTGCCCACCCAACGCGGATAAAGGTCAGAAAGAACTCCGCGCGGTCTGCCGTGCGCCGCGGCATCCGCGATTTGATAGGGGACGAGCACGCGCTGCACGTAGAACCACATGCTGCCCGCCATAACGATGGCGAGCAGCAAACCGAATTTAGGATTCTTCCACACGTTCCGTCCGCTCCTAAGTTGCCCATGGTACAACTTATGCGGTCGAACTTCCCGTGCGTGCACGCATTCTCATCTCGGCAGCGATTGGAGTGCTTAGCGGCGCATTCTGCTGGTTCCTGATGGTTCATCTTCGGCTAGGTGCGGGTGATTTCACCTGGACTCTGCGCAGCGCCCATTACTTACTCGCGGGAAAAAATCCTTACGACATGCCCATCGAGCAGGGCACCGTGCCCTATCCGCTGACAGCGACTTTTTTCGGAGTGCCTTTTGTGTGGCTGCGGCCAGAAGTGGCGGCCGGTGTTTTCTACGGATTGAGTTCCGCACTGCTGGCCTTCGGACTGACGCGCCATGGGTATGCACGCTTGCTAGTCTTTCTCGCGTACCCTTACTGGGCGGGATTTCTGACCGCGCAGTGGCCGCCGCTTCTCATGGCGAGCGCTTTCTTTCCGCTTCTGCTGCCGGTCACGCTGGTCAAGCCGCAGATTGGCTTGCCAGTGGCGCTCACGCATCTTAGCCGGCGCGGAATTCTGGCGTGCGCGGCGCTGGGGGCTTTGAGTCTGATTGTGATGCCGAAGTGGCCGCTGCTCTGGATTCGTCATCTGGGCAACTATCAGCACTTCATTCCGCTGCTGGTCTTACCTGGGCCTTTGTTGGTTTTGGCCTTATGGCGCTATCGCGAGCGTGACGCCTGGCTGCTGTTCCTAATGGCGTGCATGCCGCAACGCTGGTTTTTCGACACCCTGGTGCTGTGGCTCATTCCAAAGACGCGGCGCGAGATTCTGTGCACGGCGTCGTTGAGTTGGGCTGCGGGTATCTGGCGCTGGTACCACATCCCGCATAGTTTTAACGAAGTGGGCCGCTGGACGGTGTTGTGTATTTACTTGCCTATGCTAGCAGTTCTGTTGGTACGAAAAGAGATTACGACTAGAGAGGATCTGCCAGCTCACCCCTGAGCCTAATGTTCCAGGCAGACACGCTCGCGGCAAGTCCCAACAAAACCAGGGCAAATAAATGTTGCTGGTTGTAATGCAGGGTAAGAGCCAGATAGATGGAACTAAAAAACATCAAGCCTACTCCAAGCTTTAAAGCAAAATCGTACCAACGGGCAGGATGGGCGTGCAGTACGCGATCTGACAAGAGCAGAACGGGCAGAAACAGGATGCTCATATCCTGGTTGTAGCCGTGGTAGCTGGCAAGAAATGTCGCGATCATGGCGATGCAAAAGCCATTGTTCCACACGGTGATTTCGCCGATCTCGGCCGGATCCCATTGCCGTGCCGCCCACAGAAGCAAGCCCAGGGACGCGCCTAGCAAAAAAATATCCGGCCATGGAGACGCGGCTCGAGCCCAGTTCCACCCGGTGAGCAGACCGCGCAGGTTAGCCATGTTTTCAGGCACGATGACCCGCATGGGCGCATGGCGATTGACTTCCCAAGCGTAGCGCGGGTAGTAAAGCAGTTCCTTCCAGCCAACCAGCGACCACGAGATCAACAGGTCCACACATCCGCTGATCGCAACTCCTGAAACAGCGCGCAGACGGCGGCGAAGTAGCAAGATAAAGGCAAAGGGCAGGATTAAATGAAATTTGAATAGACCCAAGCCAAGCCACAATCCCGCCTGAAGATCCCGTCCGCGGCGAAGCGCTGTATAGGCGAGACAATAGACGGCCAACAGGAGGATGGAATCCTGACCCTGCATGAGAGTAAAAGCGACGGGGAAAAATGCGAGTGCTGCCAGCATCAATATCCACGGAGAAACAGAATGCAGGCACACGATATGCGTTCGCAAAAAGAGGACGATGCCGACCAGCAGCAACAGATTCAGTGCGACCCACACCGTGTAGGACGTGAGATATGGAAGATAGACCAGCGGAAAAAACAAGACAGCCTCAAATGCCGGATGATTGTAGGGCAGGGGCCCGGTCCGGTCGCGCGCGGCGACGGCAAACTCGCGCTGCACTTGCAATTGCAGGCCGTTGTTATAGAGATCGCTTCCCTGTCCGCGCCGCAGCATCAGGCCCGCGGTATAGAAAATGCTGTAATCCGGGAAACCTTCAACTACCTGCTTGCGTGCGCTCCAGAAAACGAGGGCATTCAGCAGCGCCATGCTCACCAGAAACAGCACCAGCAGCGACTTGAGTCTGGGTGAAGCGGCCACGTTCTGGACTTCTTCTGGATTTGTCGACATTCGCAAGGACGAGTTCCCACACCCATGAAAACAGCGATTTTATATCGGGACGTCAGCAATCGCCCTCCGTGTCACCTGTGCATGTCCGAGCCCTTGGCAGGAACCATTCTAAGTTATTGATAATACAAACCAAGCAAAGATTAGCCCCCATTTTGCAGAGCGTAGGCGCGGGTAACTCCCTCGATACCCCGGTTATTAAGGTAACTAGTTCTGAAAGAGCGGGGCGGAGACAATCGTACGGGGGCGACATGCGCAAGAAATTGTCGCTCCAATTTGGCAAATTGCAGGGTATGATGATGTTTAGGGATTGCAGGCTGGTGCAGCTTATCCGTCAGAGAGCCGCAGCAATTGGGCAAATTGGAGCGATTCTGAGGGCACTTTCTTAAGTGCGCATGGAATTGCATGAGAGTGGGCCGGAGGCTTGAGCCTGTCGCCACACGGTTAAGGGGGAGGCAGTCGAAATGAGTAACGTTCTCCGTAAGTTATGGCGCGAGGATGAAGGACAAGACATCGCCGAGTACGCGGTGATGTTGGCAGTGATCCTGGTGATCGTCGTGGGCACGATCCGCCTCATCGGTTCCAACGCTAACAACGTCTTTTCCTCCGTCGCAAGTTCGTACAGTAAGTTCGCCAGTTGACTCGAGGCGAAGAAGAGGATCGGAAGAATAAGCGGCGCCAGAAGCGTGAGTCGTTTCCTGGTTGGGAATGCGTGCGTTCGGATAAAGGCTAGAGTCGAATCCTGATCGGCGGTCCCGCGTGGTGGCGGGCGCATCCCCACCCAGTTCGTTCTTGAGGAAATCGTAATGAACCGCACCCGACTTTTGTTTATCGGATCGATCGCGCTCGCCCTTGGCGCCTTCGTGAGCTTCGCCGTATATAGCAGATTGAAAACCAGCGCGGCTGCCGACAATCGGCCCGGCGTGGATGTCGTGGTAGCGGCCGATGATCTGAGTCCGGCGCCAGAATCGAGGATCACGACGTAAGCTGGTGCGTTTCCCCGAAGGAACTGTGCCCGCCAACTTTTTCGTCATATGCCTCAAGTCATCGGCCGGGGCGTAGTCCAGTCCAATCAGCAAGGGCGAGTTCATCCTGCCCGAACAAGCTGGCGGGAGAGAATGGCGGTTCGGGCTACCTCGTTGATTCCGCCGGGAATGCTGGCGGTTCCGGTGCGGGTAAACGAGGTGTTCGGTGGGCGGTTTTGTCGTGCCAGGCACGCGCGTGGATGTCTTGCTGACCGGAAATCCCGCCGGAAGCAACGAGCAGCAGACCACGACGGTTCTCGAAAACGTAGCGGTGGTTGCAACGGGACCAATCTGGAACGGAACTCCAATGGTGAGCCGCAGAGCAGTCCGTACGATAACGTTGCTGGTTTCTCCCGATGACGCGCAGAAAGCTGACTTTGGCCAAGCCGCAGGGCAAAATCCAGTTAGCGCTGCGAAACCCATTGGATACGAGCCGCGCGATTTGAATGCGACCGGAACCAGCGTCTTGTACCGAGGTGTTCCGGTGCCGGTGAAAGCGGTAAGCAAGCCAAAAGATTCGGCATGCCTCTGTCCAGACCGCGGCTCCGCCTCCAGCCCTATTAGGTAGAAGTAATCCAGGGCAGCACGCGCAAAGACATACCTCTGGACGGCAACCAGTAAGCTTTTTGAGCACTCCCGACATTCTGAGGTCGGTGGAAATGACGATCTGCTTCCGCAGTGGCGAGAAACAAAAACCTAAATTGCCAAGAGCGTGCTGTTGGTTTTAGCCTATTATTCTTGCTCTTCGCAGTTGCCGCTTATTCCCAAGACCAACCTGCGCCAGCCGGCGCACCCAGCGGCTCCGACACCCGACCAAGGCATCTCCGTTCCGCTACCTTCTTCCGTGCAGGCTACGCCTGTTCCGCCATCTGGCGTCGGGCTCCGCGCCGTTGCGCGTAATGGTGGACAAGTCGCTGCTGGTCAATACCACGGGGCGCATTTCGCGCGTCTCGGTGACCGATCAAACGGTTGCCACCGCCATGGTGCTGGCGCCCAGGAACTCAGATCCTGGTGCATGGCCTCTCGCCGGGCGAAATCTCGCTGATCATATGGGACGAACACGGGCGCTCGACCAGCATCGATCTTCGGGTGGACGTAGACGTGAGTGCTGCGCGGAAGAAGAAAAGCGGATCTTCCCCGATGAGCAGATTGTGGTAACGCCTTCGCGCAAGGCGATTGTGCTCTCCGGGCACGTCTCCACCGAGGACGTGGAGAAAAAAGCCGGTCTGATCGCCGGAGCCTATTCTCCGAATGTGGTCAACGTGTTGACCTTCGGCCCGGTGGGTTCGCAGGAGATTCTACTGAACGTAACCTTCGCGGAAGTGGATCGCACCGCGCTGACCCAATTAGGGGCTAATCTTTTGCTGCCTGGGCAGGGACACACCATTGCCCTCAGCCAAACCCAACAATTCGGCGGAGTGAGCGTCAGCACCTCGGCGCAAACCACAACCACCAACGGAAACAGCACTACTACAACGCAAACTCCGACCGCGCCCACGGTAAATATCTCCAACTTCCTCAACCTGTTTCTCTTCCGCACCGACATCAATTTCGGCGCGGTGATCCAGGCCTTGCAGGAGAAGAACCTTCTGCAGATCCTGTCGCAACCAAGCCTGGTCGCGATGAACGGTAAAGAAGCCTCCATGATCGCGGGCGGGCAGTTTCCTTTTCCGGTGGTGCAACCGGGGCAGGGTTTTACCGCAGTAACCATCACGTTCAAGCCCTTCGGTGTGCAGTTGGACTTCACCCCTGAAATCATGCCCAACGGCGATATCGATTTGAAGGTCGACCCCGAAGTCAGCACCTTGGATTTCTCCAATGCCTTGACAATCTCTGGCTTTACTGTGCCCGCTATCAGCACGCGCAGCGCAAAAACCGAATTCGAGCTGCAAGACGGCCAGAGTTTTGTGATCGCCGGTCTGCTGGACAATCGAGTGACCGACATCATGAATAAGATTCCCGGGATCGGGGATATCCCGTTCATCGGTTATTTTTTCCGGAGCAAGAGCGCGCAGAAAAGTAAGACCGAACTGATGGTGCTTTGTACGGTGCGCAAGGTCGACGCGACCGCGCAGCCGCCCACGCTGCCAACGCAACCGGTACCTTTCCTGGATAAGAACCAGTTTGACAATACCAAGGTGCCACGCGGCAGTAAATAACGAGCAGAGCCATCTAAAAGTGGCCAGAAGGTTCCGATAGCGGGTTGACCGGCAGGGGACGCAAAGTATCATGCCCGAAGTTTCTGTAGTGATCTTGGCATCGGATAGCGAGCAGCGCGCGATGCTGCAGGTGCTGGTGGACAGCACCAGTGTGGCTCGCGTACTGAACTCCGCGGCCAGCTATCCCACGGTGACCGCGGATCCCGTGATGCGTAGGATCCAGACCACGAACCCTGATGTAGTTCTGATGGATATTCCCCCCGATGGTGCGTCCGCTGCTCTGCGGACGATCGAACTCCTGCAACAAGACCTGCCGCAGATCGCGGTCTTTGCAGTGGGCAATCTATCGCAGCCACAAGTCATCGTGAACGCAATGCGTTCAGGGGCCCGCGAGTTTATCGAGCGCCCGACCAGGAGTACCGACCTGTTGGAGGCATTTCGTCCGGCTGTCCACCGCCCAGCGAAAAGTGCAGCGTGACACGGGCCGGGGCAAGGTGTTTGCGGTGCTCAACGCCAAAGGAGGCTGCGGCGCCACTACCGTCGCGGTGAATCTGGCATTGGCTTTGCAGGCAGCGCATGGGAACACGGCGCTCGCCGATGTCGCAACCATCGGCCACGCCGCGCTGCACATGAACTTGAAACCAGTGTTCAGCGTGGCAGACGCGATCCGCAACTTGCACCGGCTGGACCACTCTCTGCTGGAGGGCTTCATGACCCGGCACGAGAGCGGATTGCAGGTGCTGGCCGGTCCCAATGTGCCCATTCTGGTGGAGCCTTCGACAGCGGAGTTCGCACGCCTGTTCGACATGCTGGCCGGCCATTATCGCTACATTGTCGTGGATGTCTCCACCCGCGTGGATGCGACGGCCCGGTTGGTAAGCAGCCTTTCACAAAGCGTATTGCTGGTGGCGCACGCCGACGTGGCTTCGCTGTGGAGCGCGGCTCGCATGCAGCAGTACTTGTCTGAAGCCGGCGGACGCGAGCAGATGCGGCTGGTGTTGAATCGTTTTCGACGGACTCCTGGGTTCACGGAAACGGATGCGGAAAGCGCCGCCGGTGTAAAGTTGCTGTGGAAAATCCCCAATCAATATGCCGCAGTTTCTACGGCCATCGATCGCGGAATTCCGCTTGATGCAGCAGACCCATACCGAGGTGGCGCGCGCTTTTATGGGGCTGGCGGCTCGCCTGACCGAAAATGATGCCGAAGTGAAACGCGAAGCCTGGTCATTGTTTAAGACCGTCTGAGCGGCGATCTGAGTTTGAGACACGAGAACACGTATATTAGTAGAAGCTTATGCCAAATTTGCAGAGCTTCGAGAAGGCCGAGTACCAGCAGGTAAAGGCGGATCTGCATCGCAAGATCCTGGACCGGCTGGACCTGGAAAAACTCGGGCGCACCCCCGGCGACGCCGCTCGCGAAGAAGTTCTGCTGCTGATCCGCAACACCGTGAACAGCGAAGCCGTGCCGCTTAGTTTTGCGGAGCGGGAGCGCCTGGCGCGCGAGATTCTGGACGAGATTTTTGGCCTTGGGTCCGCTGGAGCCTTTGCTCAAAGACCCGACCATCTCCGATATTCTGGTCAATCGTTATGACCGGGTGTATGTGGAGCGCGCCGGAAAACTTGAACCCACGGGCTGAGTTTCAAGGACAACCGGCCACTTGATGCAGATCATTGACCGGATCGTATCGCGGGTGGGCCGCCGGGTGGATGAATCTTCTCCAATGGTGGACGCGCGGCTGGCCGACGGTTCCCGTGTCAACGCGATTATTCCGCCGCTTGCCATTGACGGTCCTTGCCTCTCGATCCGGCGTTTTTCCCGTGACCCCATCACCGCCCGCAACATGATCGAGAACAAGAGCCTTACCGAAGCCATGCTGGAGCTGCTTTCCTCCATGGTCAAGGGACGCTTGAATATTCTGATCTCCGGCGGAACCGGCGCCGGCAAAACTACTCTGCTGAACGTGCTTTCCGGCTATATTCCCGAACGCCGAGCGCGTAGTCACCATCGAGGATGCCGCCGAACTGCAACTCAAGCAGGAACACATCGTCCGCCTGGAAACGCGTCCGCCCAATATTGAAGGCAAAGGAGCGGTGCGGCAACGCCAGCTGGTGATCAACAGTTTGCGTATGCGTCCCGACCGCATCATCGTCGGCGAGGTGCGTGGCGAAGAAGCCTTCGACATGTTGCAGGCAATGAACACCGGCCACGAGGGCTCGCTGACCACGGTACACGCCAATTCCCAGCGCGATGCACTGTCCCGTATCGAAAGCATGTTCTCCATGGCAAATCTCAATATTCCGGAGCGGGCCGTCAGGAGCCAGATCGCCTCCGCAATTCACGCCGTGGTGCAGATTGCCCGCATGGCGGACGGCACCCGCAAAGTGATTGCGATCTGCGAGGTCACCGGCGTGGAAGGCGACATGATCACCATGCAGGATATCTTTACCTTCGACCGTACCGGGGTGGATGAAGCAGGCAAAGTGCACGGAGCATTTCGCGCCACCGGCATCCGGCCCAAGTTCGCCGACAGACTGGCGACCGCGGGTTGCCGTTTGCGGCCCGCGCTATTTGAATCCAGGATGGAGGTTTAGGGGCCGGCTAGCCGAGTCCGGAGACAAACTCAATGTCCCTAGCATTCGTGGCCATCGTCGTATTTGTGATCGTCGCGGGAGCGGTGTTCCTGGCCGGCTCCCTGCTCGACCAGCGCAATGCCCGCGCCCGCTTGCTGCGCGACCGCCTGGCGGCCGTGCAAAAAGCCGCGGAGCGCGAACCCAGCGAGGAACTGGCTCTGCTGCGCGATGAAATGTTGAGCGAGATTCCCGCGCTCGACAGCATCCTCCGCCGCTCCGAACGGAGTCTCCAATTTTCAGATGCTGCTTTCCCAGGCGGGCATGGAAATGCGCGCCGGCAACATGCTGTTGCTGTGCTTTGGTCTGCGCAGTGGTGCTCGGCGTGGTTGCGATCTTTGTCGGCCAGCAGGTGGTATTCGGCTGGGCAGGATTCTTTCTGGGCGCGATTCTTGCCGTACTCGTATGCTTCCTACCGGCGGGGCAAGCGCTTCCAGACAATTCGAAGAGCTTTTCCCCGAAGCCATCGACACCCTGGCGCGCGCGGTGCGCGCCGGCCATGCCTTTACGACCGCCATTGAACTGATCTGCCAACGAAGTCAGCGAACCGGTCGCCTCGGAATTTCGCAAGTTGTTTGAAGAACAGAAGTTCGGCATGCCGGTGCGCGACGCTTTGCTCAATCTCGCCGAGCGCATGCCGCTGGTGGACGTGAAGTTTTTTGTTACCGCGGTCATGCTGCAGCGCGAAACCGGCGGCAACCTGGCGGAAATTCTGGATAATCTTTCTTATATGATCCGTGAACGCTTCAAGATCTATGCGGCAGGTGCGGGTGTTCACCGCGCAAGGCCGGCTCACCATGTTGCTCCTGATGGCTCTGCCGCCGTTGATTGTAGTGGTGATGCTGATCCTGAATCCGAGCTTCATCCGTCCGCTCTTCGCCGATCCCATGGGCCACACCGCCATCGTCATCGGGATTAGTTTGCAGACGATTGGATATTTTGTGATCCGGAGAATCATTCAGATTCAGGTTTAGGACATGCTGGAACTGGCTCTCACTATCGTGTTGTTTCTGACCGTCGTGCTGGCGGTGTTTTCCTTTGGAGCTGCGGTTTACGCGCCTTCTTCCGTCATTGGTTCCCGCCTGCGCTCTTTGGCGGGTGGGCCCAAGGCAGGAGAGCCGCCGAAGCCAGCCATCAAGGAGCGTCTGGAGCAAGCGCTGGATCCGCTCAGCAGAGCCTTGCCGCTTTCCGCGGACGAAACTTCGCGCGCGCGCACTGGCTGATCCAGGCCGGCTATCGCGAACAGCGCCACCTGACGCTTGTACGTCGGCAGCCGCGTATTGCTGGCCGTGCTGGGCATGGTCGCGGTGTCGCCATTAGCGGCTTTAATTCGCCGCTGTTGATGGTCGGCGTGGGCGGCTTGGGATTTTTCATTCCGCGATTTTGGCTCAAGCGGAAGATCAAGTCGCGCCAGCACCGCATCACTCTCGGCCTGCCCGACGCCCTGGATCTCACCGTGATCTGCGTGGAAGCCGGTTTGGCTCTCGACCAGGCGCTCATGCGCGTCGGCGAGGACCTAAGCCATGCGCATCCTGAGCTGAGCCAGGAATTCCATCTGGTGAATTTGGAAATGCGCGCCGGGTAAACCCCGCGTCGAGGCTCTGCACGGTTTGGCGGAGCGCACGGGCGTAAGCGACATTCGTGCGCTGGTGGCAACTCTGGTGCAAACCGACCGCTTCGGCACCAGCATCGCTCAGGCCTTGCGGGTACACTCGGACTCGTTGCGCACCGAACGCCGCCAACGTGCTGAAGAACAGGCTGCTAAAACCACGATCAAGATGGTCATTCCGCTGGTATTATTTATTATGCCCTCCCTCCTGGTAGTAACCCTGGGCCCAGCCATGATTCAGTTGTTCCGGACGCTGAAGCCGGGAGGCCATTAAGACCGCCTTCTGCAGAAGCATCGAACCCAGGAGTAGTTATGTCCGCTGTCGGTTCCCAAGGATTTGCATTTAACCGCACCCGCCAGGCATACCTGGCCACACGCTTGCGTGTCGCGGCAAGCCATTGGTCCCGTCTGCGCGGCCTGATGGGCGCCAAGGCAGAAAATTTTTGTGCAGGTGCGGGCTTGTGGATCGTTCCTTCTCATGGAGTACACACCTTCGCGATGCGCTTTCCCATTGACGTCGTCTACTTGGACAGCGATAAGGTCGTGGTTTATGCGCGGCCCAATCTCAAGCCGTGGCGGCTTGCGCCGCTCAGTATGCAAGCTACGTCGGTGCTGGAATTGCCAAGCAATACACTGCGTTCCACAGGAACCGCAGTAGGAGACCGGGTCGAGATCGAGTTAGGGAAGTTGCCGGAGGCGGGCACCGCGTGAGTAGCTTTCTCAAACTCGACGACCCAAGATTCGGCGACCCCAAGGTCGGCGATCCCAAGCTTCGCGATCCCGAAAATGGGAATCCAGAAGTCAGCGATGCCAAGGCCAGCGAGCTCGGGGTTAACGCACCAGTTGACGCACCGAAGAGCGGCGAGTCCAAAGCGGATGTGGGCCTGGTTGGCGACCTCAAACTCCTGGTCGAATGGTCGTCGCCATGGGATGAGTTCCGCAGCGCGGTTCGTCCCGCGCTGGCGCGCTCACCGCGACGCCTTGCCGGCGAAGCTCCGGTTGGCATTTTCCCCTATCGCGGCATGCTGGCCTCATGGGTAGTGGAGATCCTGCTGTTTTCGTTGCTCATTCTGCTTTCGCGGGGCTACGACAGCATCCGTCCCTACCAGCCCCCCGTGGCGGCAAAGTACGAAGTAATTTATTTCTCCGGGGAAGAATTGCCCAAAACGGCGGACGTGGGCGGCGCCCAAGCTGGCCGCGCCGGGCGTTCCGGAGGCCGCGAGGCTCACCATCCGACCCAGGTGATTCGCGTGGCTCGAGGGGAATCGCTGCGCGAAAAAGTGGTGGACGCTCCCAAGCTGAATCTTCCCCACTCCGAGGCAGCAGTTGCCAATCTATTGGCCTTCCAAAGGGTCCCCGGGCCGCCGCCGATGGAGGGTATCAGATCGTCTTTGCGCGCTCCATCGCTGGCACAGTTGGCCGCGATTGCGCCCGCGCCGGATGTTGCGAGCGACCGTATGCGCAGCGACCCAACTCTGGCGACCCCTGTGGTGCCTCCCGCTCCCAGCGCCGGAGAGGTGACCTCATTGCGCTTGCCGGGTTCAAATCCCATGCAAGTCGTGCCTCCCCCAGTTTCCGCTCCGGAGCGGGCATCGCCTTCCAATCCCCGGCTCACGCTCCCAGCTCCGGTGGTGGTCGCCCCGCCTCCGCAGCTGAGCCAGGAAGTTGCGAAGAATGGTCCCGGATTTGGTCCCGGCGAATTGCAAAGACAAGTGGTGCCGCCGCCCGTGCAGTTAGGAAACAATGGCGGAGAACGGCGCGCCGTGGCCGGCATCGGAACCGGACCGGTGGTGCCACCGCCCGTCCAACTCAGCAGCGGAGCGAACGCGCGTCAGGCGCATCCCGAGCTTGGAGGTACTTCCGTTGTGCCGCCGCCAGTTCAATTGGGCGCTGGCGCGGGCTCCTCCCATAAGACTCAGGGCGGCTTGGGCGGAGGCACCGCGGTCGTGCCGCCCCCTCCAACGCTTGCGGGAGGCACTTCGCCTACAGGACGCGGTCGCGGGGAGCGTGGAGGTGGTTTGGGCGGACCGGGCGATCTTGGCGAACTGGCAGCACCGCCCAACAGCGGTGGCAGCGGGAAAGGCGCCGGCATCGTGCTCTCCAACCAACCCGGGTCAAAAGTTGGTGTGCCGGGCAGCGGCGGGGCCGGTTCCCTGGCGATGTCTCCTCAGGGCGAGTCCAACACCGGATTAGGCGGATACGGGGGAGGCAATGGCATAACCCGCGGCAACGGCCCAGGGAGCGGCTTGGGTGGCGAAGGGACAGGCGGCGCACACGAAGGCAGCGGACACGGCTCCGACCCTAACGCGCGCGGAGGAATCTCGCCTTTTTCCGGACATGGCGGCGCGGGCAACGCACCTGCTGGTGACCCCGCGGTGCCCGGTGTCGCCGTTAGTGGCGGGACGAACGTCGTTAACCTTCCAAGCTTTTCCGGGGGTACCCAACCCGCAGACCCTTCCCGTTCGTCGGCTTCGGCCAACAAGCCGTCCGGGATTACCGTGGTCGCAACTTCTCGCTCGGGCGGCGGTTTCAATTTCTACGGCGCAATGACGGGAGACAAAGTCTATACCCGGTATATTGACACGGCGCTCGGCCTTGCGGTGATGCAGTTCTCCGATCCCACCACCGCGGCCCATCCTTACCAGCAAGAACTTACTTCGCCGCAGCCGATGCGGGTTGATCTCCCCGCAGGCCTACGCCGCAGCCACCTGGTAATCGCTTGTGTTCTTGACCGCACCGGAGCTTTGCGCAATCCGCAGGTGATCGACTCGACCGACGCAGCCATGACTGCGAAAGTGTTAGCTGCCCTTCCCGGTTGGAAATTCAGCCCCGCTTTGCGTGGCGACGTGCCCATCGAAGTCAATGCCATCCTAGGCTTCGGCATCGATACCAACGACCGGTATAAATAACGCCAGATAAAAATTTGCGGGCCGAAGAGAAGTTGAGTTTCGGCGTATGCTTTCAGGCATATGTCGGACCGTGGACAAACTCAGAGTTGTGATTCCGAGAAGCGCAGCGACGAGGAATCCGCTGTTTGCCAGTTTTTGAGAAGAAGCAGATTTTTCGCTCCGCACGAAATGACAAGGCGTATGCGTTGTTAGCTCTCGTGACATTGCAGAAACGATGGCGCGACACGACTGGAGCGTTTTTTCGAAAGCCGATTTAGGAACCGACCGACCCAAGTCCGAACTTCAGGATGAACTTCGCTCAAAAACTGCGCCTACGTTGTCGCGGTGAATTTCCCGCCACTGCGGCGATTCTCTCAGCACGTTCGCCAGCGCCGATCCCGCCGGAACCAGAATCACCCTAACTTTCCATTCGTCGAGAACCTGCGCCCATCCTGAATCAACCTGGACCACCTTTAAGTATTGCCTCAGGAATTGCTCGCCATACAAATCGTGCCGGTCGTCCACTACAACTTTAGTGTCCGGGAAAAGCCGGTAAATCAAATAGCCTCCCCAATAGTCGGGGCAAAAGACTGGATCGTGATTACCGCTATGCGCGAGCTGATCAACCGCCTGGATGGGAAAGCGCTTCTCCGGAAAATGCGCGCCCATTACTTGACTTGAACCCAGCTTCCCGGCATGCAAGCAGATCAAGAGTCCAAAAACCGTTCCAAGCAGCGGCCAAAGATGGCCGCGCAAAGATGATTCCATTTGTCCCATGCGCGTAGCGAACGAGTCCCCGCGTGAAAGCAAACTTCGCAGCCCACCGGACAGCTGGGGGATGCTTTTTGCGTCCACCAAGGCACGCGACAAGAGCGGCGCGACCGTCAGCGTCAACAGAAGTGACGAAACCGGCAAGTTCCGCGCCGAATACAATCCGCTGGCGGCGGCGAATATGATGACTAGAACCTGCGAGACACGCGGCTTCTCGCGTGAGGCGGCAAGAGCGACCATGGCAAGGATCAGCAGGACAACAAAGCACTGCGGCGCCACGCCGTGAAAATCCGGAGAGCGAAACTCCTCAATGTGATTCATCAAGAAACGATTTGTAAGATACTGATAAACGTGCACGTGCAGCTTGTACCCGTATGGATTCAGAAATGTCGCCAGCAGCGAAAGCAAAGTAATGTCTGCCAGACTCATCAGGCGGGGCACCAGTAGAGATCGCTTATATCCGCAGGAAAATTCAACAACTCCGCTGGCCAGATAAATTCCTAGCAGAACGAACCCAGTCAGAAAACCTCCGTGCAGGTTGACCCAGAGCAACATCAGCACGGGCAACGCGAACCAGCGGTTTTTCGCGAGGCTGGAGGCAGCCTCAAAGCGATCGAGCGCAGCAAACCAGATCACCGCGAACAGCCAGCTAAAGACATGGGGACGAGCGAATAAATGGATGGCCGAAGCACCCACCGAGAGCGCCAGCAACACAATGGTAAGTGGAAGATTCGCGCCGCGGGCCATCGCCACGCGAAGCGTCAAAGCAAAGGTTGCAGCAACCACCACGGCGGTGAGAAATACCACGCCATTCAACCCCGTCCAATGATGAATGCCCGCAACCAGCAGGTCGTACAGCCATTCCCAGGAATACCAGGACTGCCCGCTCCTGATGGACGAGAACGGATCGGTGCGGGTGATCGCGTGGGAATGCAGCATGAGTTGACCATTGCGAATGTGCCAGCCGATTCCAGCGTCGCCAAGAAGGCGCGATGCCAGCGCTCCGCAACTCAGGGAAAACAGCAGGCCGAGGAAAACCAGATCGGCGGCGGATGGAAGCAGGTAGCGCCGCCAATGTGCCGCGGGCAGGTCTGGCTCAGATTTTGATGGGTTCGCGGGCAAAATGCCTGTCCGTCGCCAGTACTTGAAACGACGCAGGTCATCTTACTACGGCGCTTTGCTACGGTGCTCCGCTAGGACAGCGACCACCGCGCAACCAAAAGGAGTCATGTGGTGAGAGCGACGATCTTTAGGGATGGAACCTCAAAAACCCAATCCCCACGCGCATGTGGTGCATGACGGAATCCGAAAAATTCGCCGCCATCAGCACTCCCAATCCGGCGTGCACCGCGCCAAGAACGAAAAGGTTGCGGTAGCGGCGAAACATCTCGCAGAAAAACAGCGCCGCGGCAAAACTGCTGAACGTCAGGACATAGTTGGGAATATGCGAAACGCTGAACATGAGCGCGGTCAGTAGTACCGGCCATCTACCAGACAGCAAGGACTCCAGCCGCACGTAGAAAAACGAC
The DNA here is from genome assembly GCA_963712035.1 of uncultured Acidobacteriaceae bacterium. Classification (GTDB taxonomy): domain Bacteria; phylum Acidobacteriota; class Terriglobia; order Terriglobales; family Acidobacteriaceae; genus PALSA-270. The sequence continues at coordinate 139,512 of CAVQGL010000001.1, forward strand.
TGCAAGACGAATTGCTGTGCCAAAGCCCAGACGGCGTACAGACACGCCTGCCGAAGAGGCAACCGGTGAGCCGGACCGAGATTGTCGCCCAGCATCCTCGAAAGCAGCGGAATCGCTGCCGCCAGAAGGATACCGCCAAAGACAATCCAGCCTACGGCAGGCGCGGATGGCACGGCAATCCCCATCTCGCGCGCGGAGAACGGCGCCGAACGGGTACAAATCAAAATGCCGGCCACCGCAGCCAGGATGCAAAAAGTATTCGGCCGACCGACCGGCGTCCAAAGCGCGGCTTCAATCAGTGCGTAGACCAGGCCAACCTGTAGCCAAGTCTCCAACGGACTTAACCGCGCAGGGCACGCCCTTTCTACAACTTGTAATGGGGAAGCCGAGGAGGCGGGCGTGGAAGAACTTTTCGAAGCCTGCAACATTATCGTTTCATCTTATTACTAGCTGACCTCGTGGAGTGTACCTTGCAATGGATGACGCGCTCAAACCGAAGGTTGTTGTAGTTGGCGGAGGCTTTGGAGGGTTGGTGGCCGCCCGCAAAGTCGCGCATCTGCCGGTGCGCGTGCTGCTCATTGACCGCAAGAATCACCACACCTTTCAGCCGCTTCTGTATCAAGTCGCGACGGCGGGGCTGTCGCCTGGTGAAATCGCATCTCCCATCCGCTCGATTCTTCGCGGCCGCAATGTGGAGGTGTTGCTCGGTGAAGTGCAGGACTTCGACTTAGCGCGACGCGTGGTCAAGCTGCCCGAAGCCGATGTCCCCTATGATTACTTGATCGTCGCGGCGGGTGCCAGCCATGCCTACTTCGGCCACGACGAATGGGAACCATTTGCTCCGGGACTAAAGACGATTGAGGATGCGCTGGAAATTCGCCGCCGCGTGTTGCTCGCTTTCGAATTGGCCGAACGCCAATCGGCCCTGGGTGAAGGACAAGCGCAGCTCAACTTTGTCGTTGTAGGAGGCGGTCCCACCGGAGTCGAACTGGCTGGCACATTAGCGGAAATCTCGCGTCACGCGCTGGCTCACGAGTTCCACGCTATCGATCCCAAGAGAACGCGCATCGTGCTGCTCGAAGGCGGCCCGCGCGTTCTGCCCGCCTATGCTGAGGATCTTTCCCGTAGCGCCGAACAACAACTGCGTCACCTCGGCGTCGAAGTGAAAACTTCCACCCTAGTGACCGGCATTGAACCTTCCGCCGTGATGGTTGGGCAGACTCGTCTGCCCGCAGCGGTCATCCTGTGGGCTGCTGGTGTTTCGGCCTCGTCCCTGGGGAAAAAACTCGGCGTGCCCGTGGACCGCGCTGGCCGTGTGCTGGTGAATCCGGACCTCAGTATTCCGGGCCATCCCGAAGTGTTTGTGATTGGTGACCTCGCCGCGCTCAAGGACGAAAACGGCAAGTGGCTGCCCGGAGTCGCGCCGGTGGCCATGCAGCAAGGCAAGGCTGCAGCCCGCAACATCGCTCATGACTTGAAACGCCAGCCGCGCCGGAACTTTCACTATGTAGATAAAGGCAGTCTCGCCACCATCGGCCGTTCCGCTGGCATCGCACAATTCGGCAAGCTGCATATCTCGGGTTTCCTCGCGTGGCTTTCCTGGCTATTCGTCCACATTTTCTTTCTCATCGGCTTCCGCAACCGCGTGCTCGTCTTCATCCAGTGGGCGTGGTCGTATTTCACCTACGAGCGCGGCGCACGGCTGATTACGGGGGATACTAATCTACCGGGATGGACGGAACCGCAGCGGGAAGAAGCGCCGCTTCGTCAACGGACCGGGTAGGATTTAGTCACGTGGACTCTTTCGCGTCCTTGGGGTTGGCTGGCCTGATTCCGCCTGACAACTTCCCGAAAATAACAAACAGCTGCCGCGCGAGTATTCCCTCCAGGTGTACGATTCTCATGGTGGGTGAATATGCGCGTGTTGACTGCGGTCTTGATAGCCCTGTCGTTTTGTTTTTCGCTTTCAGGATTCGCACAACAGGACGCACGGCCAGCGCTGGCCCCACCACTGGCGGGATCCCCATCCACCTCGGCGCCCGCCGCGGATCGCCTCATTTCCCTCGATGTAGTGGTAACCGACAAGTCCGGAAAACCGGTGTCTCGCTTGCAGCAGCGGGATTTTACCCTTTTGGATGACAAACAGCCCCAGACCATTGTGTCTTTTCAGGCGGTCGACGGCACCAGCAAAGCAGACCCTCCGCAGCAAGTTATTCTTCTGGTCGATGCGGTTAACACTTCTTATCAGGGCGTGGTCTTCGAGCGGGAGCAACTGCAAAAATTCCTGCGTCAAAACGGAGGACTGATTCCCCTGCCGATGTCTCTGCTTCTGCTCGCCGACAAATCCGCGCAGATCCAACCCGTGCCCTCTCGCGACGGAAACGCCTTGGCGGCCTCTCTGGATTCCAACTCGATCGGATTGCGCTCTATTACCCGATCACAAGGATTTTACGGGGGTGTGGAGCGGGTTCAGATTTCCCTGCTCGCTCTTCAGAAGCTCGCCTCCTACGAGCAAACTCAGCCGGGCAGAAAATTAGTCATCTGGCTCAGTCCCGGGTGGCCGATGCTTTCAGGTCCGAACGTGCAACTCAGCGCGAAAGCTCAGCAAGGGCTTTTCAATACGATTGTTTCGCTCTCCGCCGCCCTGCGGGCGGCTCGCGTCACGCTTTACAGCATCGATCCGCTGGGGATGGCGGATGCGGGAAGCTTGCGCATTGTGTATTACAAGAGTTTCCTCAAAGGGGTGAGTTCTCCCAGCAAAGTACAAAGTGGCGACCTCGGGCTGCAGGTGGTTGCGGCTCAAAGCGGCGGGCAGGTTCTTAACTCGAGCAATGATTTAACCAGCTTGATCGGCAGTTGTCTGGCGGATGCCAAGTCCTTTTACACTCTCTCTTTCACTTCTCCCCCGGCCGACGGTCCGAACGATTACCACAGTCTGCAAGTAAAAATCAGCAAGCCCGGACTCACCGCACGCACCCGAACCGGATACTACGCGCAGCCCTAGTGTTCCCGCGAATACGAGTTCGTCTGGAACCTGATCTAGCGGTAGCCTGCATTCGTTTCTTTGCCCATTTTGCGAGACAATAGGGCCAGAGGCCACTTCCATGAAGCTGCCCTTTGCTTCACGCGCTTTCTACGCAGTCGTCGCCCTACTTATTTCGGCCTTCGCTGTTCCCGCTTCCGCCGAAGTGCTCAAGATTGTCGTCGACGACACCATTCAGCCCATCACCGCGGAATACATTGACCGCGCTATCCAAGACGCTGCCCGCAATCACGACCAAGCTTTGCTGATTGAAATCAGTACGCCCGGTGGCCTGCTCGACTCGACTCGCGACATAATCGAGAAGATTCTGGCGTCGCCCGTGCCCGTCATCATTTATGTCGCACCCAGCGGTAGCCGCGCCGCGTCTGCTGGATTCTTCATCCTGGAAAGCGCGGACATCGCCGCCATGGCGCCCGGAACCAATACGGGCGCCGCCCATCCCGTCACGCTCTACGGCGGCAAGATGGACGACGTGATGAAAGAGAAAGTTGAGAATGACTCGGCCGCGTTCATGCGATCGTTCGTCTCCAAGCGCGGACGCAATGTCGAAATCGCCGAAACCGCGGTCCGCCAGTCGAAGTCTTTCACCGATCAGGAAGCGCTCACCCAAAAGCTCATTGACTATGTCGCCCCGAACGAAGACGATCTGTTTAAGCAAATCGCCAGCAAGCCCGTGAAGCGTTTCGACGGCCAGACGGTGACATTGAATCTGCAGGGCCAACCCGTCCGCGTGTTCGACATGACGTTGAAGCAGCACATTCTGGCTTACATTATGGATCCGAATGTGGCGTTCATCCTCCTGATCATCGGCGCGCTGGCTCTCTACGCGGAGTTCAACCATCCCGGCGCCGTCGTGCCCGGCACAGTGGGTGTCATCTTCATTCTGCTCGCCGCCTTCGCCATTAACTTGCTGCCGGTACGCTTTGCCGCCCTGGGCCTGATTTTGCTTTCTTTCGTGCTTTTCGCTCTGGAGGCCAAGTTTGCTGCCCACGGTGTGCTCGGCCTCGGTGGCGTGGTCACACTCACGCTCGGCGGCCTGCTTCTGGTGGACGCTCCCATCCCCGAAATGCGCGTACACTTGCTTACGGCGCTGGCCGTCAGTATTCCGTTTGGATTGATTACGATCTTCCTGATGCGGATTGCTCTCAAGGCTCATGCCAATAAAGTAATGACTGGAGTGCAGGGGTTGATCGGGGAAACAGGCGTGGCGCAGACGGCGCTCTCGCCCGCTGGCAAAGTCTTCGTCCATGGCGAACTCTGGGATGCCGTCGCTTCGGCCAATCTGTCGCCCGGACAGTTGATTGTGGTGCGCCAGGTGGATGGCCTGCAACTTCAGGTAGATCCGTCGCCGTCGCATGAGCACGCTCCGGCGGTGGCGCAGTTGTAATTCATGGGGTGTCATTCCGAGCGAAGCGAGGAATCCCTATAGCGCCACGCTACGGCATCGGTGAATATGTCACCGCGATTGGCCTTCGGGATCGGTCGCAGGTGGATCGTCCACGGCGACTGCGTTTTGTGGCTATAGGATGTTTCGCTCCGCTCAGCATGACAAGGGCTAGGTACAAGAGCACTGCGGGCGTTCCCGAATCACACCATACAACCCCGGACGTCGCGAAACACGGCACGTGGCGTCCCAAGTGGGGTACAATCCGCCGCAGAAGCATAGAGAGGCATTTCGATGGAACTAGGCTTTAGCTTCTTCACCGTCGCGATCATCATCGTCGTTCTTTACCTATTAAGCTCCATCAAAATCCTGGCCGAATACGAACGCGGCGTCATCTTCCGTCTGGGCCGCCTCCGTCCCAATGCCAAAGGTCCCGGGGTAATTTTTGTATTCGTTCCGATTGACCGCCTGGTACGGGTGTCGCTGCGGCAGGAAGCTCTCGAAGTCCCCCCGCAGGACATCATTACGCGAGACAACGTCACGCTAAAGGTAAACGCGGTCATCTTCCTGCGGGTGATTGAGCCTAACAAAGCGGTGGTGGAAGTCTCCAATTACGTCTATCAGACTTCTCAGTTCGCCCAGACTACATTGCGTTCCGTGCTCGGCGAGCAGGAACTCGACGAGTTGCTCGCCCACCGCGACAAAATTAATCTGCGGCTGCAAAGCATTCTCGACACCCATACTTCTCCCTGGGGCGTGAAGGTCACCAACGTCGAGGTCAAGCAAGTGGATATGCCGGAGTCCATGTTGCGAGCCATGGCCAAGCAGGCCGAAGCCGAACGCGAGAAGCGGTCAAAGATTATCCATGCGGAAGGCGAATTCTCGGCCGCGCAGCGCCTGGTGGACGCAGCCCGCTTGCTGGCTACCGAACCGGTCAGCGTGCAGTTGCGCTATTTGCAAACCTTAACCGAGATCGGAGTGGAGAAAAATACGACTGTCATATTCCCTGTCCCGGTGGACTTCATGTCCGGCCTGCAGAAGATGCTGGGCAAATCCCCGGATGGAGATAGCACGCAACCAGCGCCCGGACACTGATCCGGCGCGGACTTTAGAAACCGACTTCGCGGAGCGGTAGATGGCAACTTCTCAAGACAAAGATACAGAGATTACTCTTGGTGTGGGCAAGATGTTGTTCCTGTTCTTCGGGCTGGTGGCGCTGTGCGCGGCCTTTTTCGGCATGGGCTACAAGATGGGAAAAGGTTCTTCTCTTCCTATCGCGATTTCAGGGGAGGCGGCCTCTGCATCCTCCGGGACCGGAAGCGCGCGACCGTCGGCCGTAAAACCTGCCAACAGCGCCGACTCCGCGTCTTCTCCCGACGTGGCCTTTTTCAAATCCACTAGCCAGAAAGCCACGGAGGATCAAACGGCTGCCGGCGATGCGGCCTCCACATCTTCGTCAACCCCGCCGGCAGATCCCACTCTGGCACCGCCGACTAATGGCTACTACGTGCAAGTCGCCGCGGTGAGCCGCCAGGAAGATGGCGATGCGCTGGTAGATGCGCTCAAGAAGAAGCAGTATGCCGCTTTCTCATCCGCCGGGCCGGATAAGCTCTACCACGTGCAGGTTGGGCCCTTTGCCGACATCAAGAACGCCGAAGACACGCGCGCGCGACTGACGAACGACGGCTATAATCCCATCCTGAAAAAATAGCCTTCGCGTTCGCGGCTCCATTCCAATCTTCTCGAATCTGTCTTGCTGCCACTTTGGCGGAATCAGGTCTGATATTCTAACCTCGTTGCCGCAGACCATGGGCCATCAAGATCAAAATTTAGACCGCGTCCTGCACGCCATTGCCGATCCTACCCGCCGCCGCATCCTAGTCGCGCTCAAGGAACGTGGTGGCTGCTCCATCGGGAAGGATAAAGATGTTGGGCTCTGCGCCTCCGATATCGAAGAACGCATTCATCTCACCCAACCCACCATCTCGCATCACATGGCGATTTTGAAAAAGGCTGGCCTGGTGGACGCCAAGAAACTCGGCCAGTGGATGTGGTACCGGCGGAACGAGTCCGCAGTGCACAGGTTGACGCGAACCCTGCGCCGTACGCTATAACGTTGGACCAGATTCCGGTTTACCTACCCGGCGACTGCGGTCTGAGCTTTCTGCAGCAAACCACGGGCCTGCGAGATTAGCTCCGCCACCTCGAAAGGCTTTACCAGGAATGGCACTTGATTCTCGTGCAGAAATGCGCGCACTGCGGGCTCGGGCAGGGCGGAGAATGTGAAGAGCAACCGCTTCTGCATTTCGGGGCGCTTTTCCCCCAGCCACTGATATAGTTCGCAGGCGTTCCATCCACCGGGCATCTTGCCATTGCTGACCAGGGCATCGAACGTCTCACTGACTAAACGGGATTGCGCGATGTCGGCATTGATGCAGGTCACCACCTTTGCTCCCGCCCCGGCGAGAACATCGCGTTCAAATTCCAACACTGCTTCTTCGTCCTCCACCAAAAGCACCCGTCCCGCGATGGCGAGTTCGTGGCGGGCGGGAGACGACACCTGCTCCAGCGTCGCGCTCTGTCCCGCAGAGGGCAGACGTATTTCAATGCTCGCTCCTCCGCCTTGCCGATTGTGCGCGGAAATGTCTCCGCCATGCTCTTTGACGATGCCGTAACAAATGCTCAGCCCCAGGCCCGTGCCCTTACCCACGCTCTTGGTCGTATAGAAGGGGTCAAAAACCCGGTTCGGCTCTTTAATACCCGGCCCGGAATCTTGAAATTCAACATGCACTTTGCCGCCATGCGTATACGCGCAGACTCGCAGCAGGCCGCCCTTACGGATCTCCAACATGGCATCCATCGCGTTGTTGATAATATTTAGAAAGACCTGCTCCAGTTGGTGGGGGTCGGCTACCACGCCGGGCAACTGCGGTTCAATCTCCCGCTCGACCTTAATTCCGTTCACCTTCAGGTCGTATTCGCGCAGCAGCAGAGTCTCATCCAGAACTTTGCGAACATCCACGCGATAGCGTTGCGGCTTGCGCTGGCGGGCGAAAGATAGCAGGTTTTGCACTACACGATGCGTGCGTTGCGCCTGGCGAAAAAGTTTGGCCACGAAATCCGCCGCCTTGGTGCTGAGCGCCTCGGTTTCCAGGAGCTGCGCGTAACCCAGAATCGCCGTCAATGGATTGTTGAGTTCATGAGCCACACCCGAAATTAGCTGTCCCACCGCCGACATTTTTTCGCTTTGCAGTAATTGTTCCTGGGTACGCCGCAAATCTTCGTAGGCGCGCGAGGTTTCCTCATACAGCCGCACCTTCTCGATGGTGGTTGCCAGCTGCCTCGAGGTAGCGACCAGCAGATTTTCTTCGTTGCTGGTGCATTTTTGCGCCGCATCCCGGCGTATGCCCATGATCCCCAGTGGCTGTTCCCTCCCCCACAACAACACCCAGATCCACGATCCCGGCTCTCCCCTCGAAACAAACTGCGCGACCGCCGTCGGCAAGTGTGGAAAGTACTCGGCGGTCAGAACCTCGGTGCGGGAACGGGTTACCAGGTCGCCGAAGCCTTCCGGAAACCGAATCTCGGAGTCCCTGAGGTTCTCGGCGCCATTGCGGCCCCAATCGGCGCGCCGGCGAAAAGTTCCATTGGCCGAATCGCATACATAAATGGACCCCGCCCGCGCATCCAGCAGTAAGATCATCTGCCGCAAGGTCAGGTTCAAAATCTCGTCCATATCGAAAGACTGGTTGGCAATCATGGCCATCGCGTTCAGGGCATTCAATTCGCGATTGCGACGGCGAATCTCGTCTTCCGCTTGCTTCTTTTCCGTAATGTCCAGCAGGAACCCTTGATAGCGCTCAATCTTGCCCTCGGCATCTCGGGTGGCAAAGCTACTCTCCATCGCGCTCAGAATGGTCCCATCGCGGCGGCGCAACAAGACTTCGAAATTACGCACGAAATTGTGGGCTTCCACTTCGCTGCGAAATTCCGCTCGCCGCTCCGGGGAGACGTACACTTCGCGGTCCAGATTCAGCGCCATGACGTCTTCGCGGTTGCTGCACCCCAGCATACGTACAAATGCGTCATTACATTCCTGCACAGCGCCGTCCGGCGTAGCTACAAACACCCCCTCCTGCATCTGCTCGAAGAGCGACCGGTATTTTTCCTCGGCCAGGCGTCGATCGGTCACGTCCCGAACCACGTGGATGGTCCCGCGCAACTCACTTCCCTGTTCCCGATAGGAGGACGTGGATACCATGGAAAAACCGCCGAAACAAGGGTCAGCAACCTCGTAAAATGTCTGGCCTTCCTTGCAGTACGGACAGCCCGTCCACTCCACTAACTCCCGCGGCAACGATGTTTCACACGTGCTCCCGATCACATCCGCGGGCGCGCGCCCTAGTCGCCGCAGCAGCGCCATGTTGGCCTTCATGATGCGGAACCCGGAGTCGTGCAATAACACCGCATCTTGGATGGAGTCGAAAGTATTGGTCCACTGCCGGTGGGACCGCAGAATCTGCTCCAGCAACCGCAGGTTCTCCACTGCAAGTCCCAACTGGTGCGCCGTGGTGGCCAAGAATTCCATTTCTTCCTGGGGGTACTGGATATGGCGTCGGCTGCCCAGAGTCAACGTGCCAATCACTGACTTCTTTCCCAGCACCGGAATCACAATGCAGTGATCGAAACCCTCCTTATGCAACTGAGGTCGAGCGCTCGCGTCCGTGGAAGAAAGTTTCAGCGCCACTGGCTTCCCGTCCTGAAAACCGCGTTCGAACGAATCGTTCTTTGGTACTGACGCACGCTCGCGGAGGAAAGCAGGCGACAATCCAATCTGATGGACGATCACCATTCGGTCGTCCTCGAGCAGGCGAAACCACGCCGCCTGCGCACCCATCAGAGATTTCAATTCGATCAGCGCCGTCTCCAACATCGGTCCCGGCTGCAGCGAGCGCGTCATACTGTTGGTGAGGGTTTGGATGACGCCTAAGCGGCGGGTGCGCATCTTCGACTCGTCGAGCACCAGCAGCAGCATGCTGGTGCCCAGCAACAAATCAACTCCCCCTCCTCCGGTCAGTAAGTGGACGCTTGTCCCGCTCCAGTTGGGATGTACCAGGACCATGCTTAGAGCCAGCAGCCAGGGCGCGATCTCGGGCCGCGCCCAGCGATAGCGGATCAATCTGATCCCAGCCGTAAGCGCAATCATTCGGCAGAGCACTTGCAACGCGACTCGAAATGCCGCCAAATCCGGCCACCATAGGCCCCGCGCCGCAGCACAAACGGCTACCGCACCTGAGACCGTCACGAGAGGCCACAATAGCCGGCGGTCGTGCGTGTAAATGAGAATCGCAGCGGAAAAAAGTCCCACGATCAAAACAAATTCAGCTTGCGACAGTGCGCCCAATAAACGCGGGGACACCTCGCTGCTGGCTTGCAGGCTCCAACTCGCAGCCAGGTGCATCAGCCAGCCTACGATCCAAACCAGAAGGTAACGTTCGCGGAAGGTGCGGTACACCACCAGAGTCAGCGCCAGCACGATCAGCGCCGCCGACTCTTGCGCAATCAGATTGGGAACAATCGTGTCCCCCGCATTCCACGCGCACCAGGTGGGCATATTCATTGACGACGGAGGGGGAAATCTCCCCTATATTCTTTAGCATGCCCGCCCCCGTAACCAATGCGCTTTCCCGCCGCTTTGGTTACTTTCGGAACTCGGAACTACGGTAGAATGAGCCGTAAACTATATCCACCCATGGGACCTACTCCCGACCGCATTCTCGTCGTAGATGACGAGGAACCGATACGCGAAATTGTGTCCTCCATGCTCGTAGCTGGAGGCAAATACACCTGTCTGCAGGCCGGCTCGGGCGAGGAAGCGCTTGCGCTTTTGGAATCCGGCGAGCAGTTCGCCCTCATGCTCTCCGATCTGATGATGGCGGGAATGGATGGACTGGCCCTGCTGGAGCGCGCCAAAGAGCGCACGCCGGACATGCCCGTGGTCATGGTTACCGCGGTGCATGACATTTCCGTGGCCTTGGCTGCCATCCGCAATGGCGCTTACGATTATCTGCTCAAGCCCTTCGAGCGTGAACAGTTACTCGCAACCGTGCGCCGCGCCATGGAAAACCGCCGCCTCAAGATGGAGAACCGCGCCTACCAGACCAATCTGGAAAGCCTGGTAGAAGCCCGCACCCAGCAACTCAACAACACCATGCGCAATCTCGAGCGTTCGTATGACATCACACTCGAGGCGTTGGGCGATGCGCTCGATCTCAAAGACGCCGAAACCGAAGGCCATTCCAAACGCGTGACCGCGTTCACTATCGCGATGGCTAAGCACATGGGCTTGAATGATAAGGAAATTCGCATCATTGCCCGCGGCGCCTTTCTGCACGACATCGGAAAGATGGCGATCCCCGACGCCATTCTGCGCAAGCCCGGTGCGCTCACTCCCGACGAGATCGCCATCATGCGCGAGCATTGCTATCGCGGCTATCAAATGTTGAAGAAGATTCCTTTCCTGAGCGAGGCCTCCGACATTGTGTATGCCCATCAGGAAAAATACGATGGAACCGGCTACCCGCGCGGACTTAAGGGCGATGAGATTCCTCTCGGGGCACGCATTTTCTCGGTCGCTGACACCCTGGATGCCATTACTTCGGACCGTCCCTACCGCCCCGCCCAGACTCTCACCGCGGCTCGTGAAGAAATTAAGCGTTGGTCAGGCCGCCAGTTTGATCCCGACGTGGTTCGCGTCTTTCTCTCCATGCAGGAAGATATCTGGGGCGATCTGCGCAAACAAATCAACTCGCAAAGCTACCGCTTCGCTTACTCCGCCACCAACAAACCCTGAAATGTTTCTGATTGAATTGGCGCCGACCTGCGGGGCCGCAGTCCTGCGCGTTCCGTGCGCCAGAGTGGGATTCCACAAACGCTCGCGCCGGGGACATCGAAAAGTTAGGAGGAGCGGCTCCGCGGACTACTTCGCCGTGGCGATCCGCGCCGCATCCAGCGGCACGTCGCGCTGGATCACCATCTGCACCGTCGTTCCCGCTTCCAGGCGAACGTCGGCCCCGCGCGTCAACATCGCGATTGCGATACCTGTCAACCCGCCGACTCCGGCCCCTACGCCGGCGCCCGTAGCGCTGCCGCTGCCCAGGCCACCGATGACCGCTCCCGCCGCTCCGCCTTCGACTCCCCTCTCCGCAGCCTTTTCCACCTTCTCGCCCGTTTGGCGGTCCTGCCGGATGGTTCCCTCCGGGTCCTTAATCGAAGTCTTGTCCGCTCCCGGAACGTTCTCCACCGCGCCGGGGAGCAGCACCGTGTAACCGCTGGGATAGATGAGCGTGGTGAAATGAATCAACACTTCGGCGCGGCCCTTCACTCTTCCCGCTCGCTTGGTCCGGGTAATTCTTCCCTGTACGTACGTTCCTGCCGGAACCAGAATGTGTTGGTTCAGAACGATGGGGAAAGTTGTCTGTGCGTAAACCGGATCGCCTTCCCGCGCGCTCTTGGTTGAGATAGCATGTTTCAGCGCCACCGGAACTTCCGTACCAGACGGAATCACCAACTGGCTGGAGGGCGCATTCGCCACCGCGGAGGATGGGACCGCAGAGGAACTCTCTTGTGCCAGCGCAAGGCCGGCTAGCAAGGCACACACCGCGATGACACGCATGATTATTTTTCGCATGACCACCTCTTTGCAGAGCTTCGTATGAATCCACCCGACCGGACGCGCCCATTATAGGCTCGTCCCCTTCGCAAAGATGATCGGAACGCCAGAACTACCAGTGGGATGCGCTGCACGAAAAACCGAGTTGTATTGCGCCTGGGCTGCTCGCAATCATTTGTAGATCAGATATTTCTGCCGTAGCTGTTTGAACTTCTCCAGTGGATCGCGCCAGTCGTCGGCAATCCGCCGCGGATCCTGTCCCTGGGCGATAGCGTCATACACGTTTTGGTTGGCCAGAATTTCAATCATCCGCTCCATATGAAATTGTTGCGGATAGAGTTTGTGCAGTGCCGCCGCGAGCTCAATTCCTAACTCGGGCGCGTCTAGCCCATTCCGTTCCGTGACAATGAGATTGATTCCTTGGCACACGACGCCCTGATAGGTGCTGCCACTCGGAGTAAAGCTCGCAGCCACAAAACGAACTCCGGAAATCCCCCGCCCATTCAGGTACGCCGCCAGTTCCCTGCCATTGATCCACGACGCGCCCAAAAGCTCGAAAGGAGTATCGGTTCCTCGTCCGACAGAAACATTTGTGCCCTCTACCAGAGCCACACCGGGATACAGCGTGGCTTCGGTCAAGCTGCGTAAGTTCGGCGACGGATTCACCCACGCCAGCCCAGTCGAATCAAACCAATCTCCGCGCAGCCAGCCTTCCATCGGGACCACGGTCAGTCTGGCGTTGATGCCGCGCTCCGCATTGAACATCTTGGCCAGTTCGCTCATCGTCATGCCATGCCGCACAGGTACCGGAAAGTAATTCACAAAGCTTTCTCGCCCGGCATCAGGAATCGGCCCCTGCACAAACGAGCCCGTAATCGGATTCGGCCGATCCAGCACGATGATTTCAATTCCCGCCTTGGCTGCGGCTTCCAGAAAATAACCCAGCGTGGTTTCGTAGGTGTAGAAGCGCGCGCCCGCGTTCTGCACGTCGACCACCACCGCGTCAAGCGTTTTCAGGACGTCGAGCGAAGGCCGCCGCGCCGCGTCCGTCGCGCCATACGCGCTATAGACCGGGACGCCAGTCGCCGCATCGCGCGAGTTGCCAATCGCAGTCGTGTCCAGCGTGCCCGTCACTCCATGCTCGGGACTGAAGATCGCTTGCAGCGAAATTCCCGGCGCAGTTGCCAGTACGTCAATCGTGCGCCGGCCTTGCGCATCCACCCCGGTCTGGTTGGTCAGCACTCCGATTTTCTTCTTGTTTTCCGCGCTCCCATGCAGCACATCGAAACCGTGCGCTTCCAGAACGTCGATACCGTTTTGTACGCTCCCGTTTCTCGCGCTGATATGCCGCGCCGCCGTTTGAGCTTCGTTATAGCCGGTAATGCTCTCCCAGCGCAGCGCTTCCTTTTCACTGACAGTTAAGGGAAGCGCGGCCGCGACTGCCGTGGCAATCTTCGACCGCAGGGCGATGGCGCTGCCCTTCCCGCGCGGATGCACCGCGTTGGTCAGAATGATGATGTAAGTTTTCGTAGTGGGGTCAATCCAAATGGAGGTTCCCGTGAAGCCGGTATGCCCGAACGATCCGACGGGCAGCAGTTCTCCTCGATTCGAAGACAGCGGCGAATCAATGTCCCAGCCCAAACCGTGTAACACTTGCGCGGTCGGTGGCTGCTGCGGCGTGGTCATCTTCTCGACGGAAACCGCCGAGAGTACCGGGCTGCCATCGAGCAGCGCCCGCGCAAACTTTGCGAGATCATCGGCGGTAGAGAATAGGCCCGCGCTCCCCGCCACTCCTCCCATGCGCCGCGCAGTTGGATCGTGCACCACTCCCCGCAACATATGCTCATGTTCGTCGAACTGCGTGGGAGCAATTTTCGGCAACCATGCCGCGGGAGGCAAGAACCGCGTGTGCGTCATGCCCAGCGGCCCGAAAATTTTCGCCGCGCAGTATTTATCCAGCGGCATGTCGGTTACCCGCTCCACCAACGCGCCTAGCGTAATGAAATTCACATCGCTGTAGAGAAACCGCGAACCTGGCGCGAATACCGGCTTCGACTCGTAAGCCATGCGTAGCGCCGTGTCACGACCGTCCCAAGGCTGTTTCAGATCTAAATCATCCGGCAGTCCGGAAAAATGGGTAAGCAACTCCCGCACCGTGATCTCGTCTTTTCCATTCTGCGCAAACTCCGGAATGTATTTCGCCACCGGATCGTTCAGCCTGACCTTGCCACGCGCGTCGAGTTGCATGACTGCGGTCGTCGTAGCCACCACTTTGGTCAGCGACGCCAGATCGAAGATCGTATCCAGGGTCATCGGTTCACGGCGCGGTTCGAGCGACCGATGACCGAAGGCCTTGCGATAAATAACTTGCCCATCATGACATACCAGCACGACTGCGCCCGGAATCTGTCCGTCGCGAATCGCCTCCTGCACAATCGAATCGAGAACGCCCAAACGATCCGGAGGTGCGGAGCGGGCCCTCACCTCGCTCTGGGCAGGCAAAGTCAGAAGATTTCCAAGAACAAATGCCAAAAGCCGGAATAGGAATTTCGGCGTACGCGAATTGGTTCTAGGCATGCGGATGCTTTGACTTTACACAACCCGCACACCCTCGCTCAAGAAACTCCAGTAAGGGGTGCCGCGTATGCCATAAGGCAAGAACCTTCACGAACGTTAGTGGCTGATAAATTATTCGCGCATGCACGGAAGAAAGGCCTTCAGGGCGGCGGACCATTGTGCCGTTGTGTTTTGAAGGGGCCCGGCCTGGGCGTCTTTACGCGATCCACGATCTTTGCTATAACCCGATCATCATCGCGCAAACTCAACGTCCTTCCGCGCACTTCCCGACGCCTGCCTACAACCAGCAGGACGTGCAATTCTCCCGCGCGTTCGACCTCCTTCGGCAAGCCATCGCCGGGCGCGCCTTCCCCGCCGCTTCCATCGCAGTAACGCAGCAGGGAAAGCTTATCGCTCTCCGAGCCTGCGGACATTTCACTTACGAACCCGACTCGGCAACGGCGAATAGTGACACCATTTTCGACCTCGCCTCCGTCTCCAAAGTTGTTGCCACGACGAGCATGGCCATGATCCTCTACGAACGCGGCCTGCTCGATCTGGAAGCGCCCGTCTCTGCCATTGTGCCCGAGTTCGCGGAGTCACAATCCGACAAAAACCGGGCCGAGGTTACCCTCCGCATGTTGCTAGCGCACTCCTCGGGCCTTCCGGCATACGAAAAACTTTTCCAGCGCGCACACACTAGGGAAGAATTGCTGGCCGCGGCTTTCACTACTCCTCTTACCGCCAATCCCGGCACGCGCGCCGAGTATAGCGACATCGGCTTCATTATCCTCGGCGTCGCTCTCGAGCGCATCGCCGACGAAGTGCTCGACCGTTTCTGCCAGCGCGAGGTCTTCGGCCCGCTCGGCATGGTTCGCACCGTTTTCAATCCTCCACTCGCATGGCGAGACTCCATTCCCCCCACCGCAGACGACCAGACATTTCGCCATCGCATCATCCAGGGTGAAGTGCAGGATGAAAACGCTAGTATCCTCGGCGGTATCGCCGGTCATGCCGGCTTATTTGCCTCAGCACAGGACGTCGCTACCTTCGCCCACGCCTTGCTAACCTGCGCTAATCCAATCCTTCGTCCGGAAACCCTGGCCATTTTCACTCGCCGCGAATCTGCGCCTGCGGGCACCTCGCGAGCTTTGGGTTGGGACACTCCCTCTTCTCCGTCGCAATCCGGAAAATATTTTTCCGCCGGATCATTCGGACACCTCGGTTACACCGGAACCTCTTTGTGGCTCGACCCGGAGCGCCAGCTTTCGGTAACCTTACTTACGAACCGCACCTGGCCGGATTGCAGCAACCATGCCATCAAGCAAATTCGTCCCATGTTTCACGACGCCATCATCGAAGCGTTATAGATTCTCGACATCGCGCCGCACTCTTCAGATACTTGCCATTCCGAGGAACGCAGCGGCGAGGAATCGGCTTCCCGTCGAGCGGGGACGGTCCCATTGAAGCGGACATCCGAGACCTCTCGTCGTGATCTCCGCCATCTTTCGACCGAACAACTCAATCCGCGCTCGGCCGATTTGGATTTGAAATCTTCCCTCGCCATTGCGCGCACCATCAACGCCGAAGACGCCAAAGTCGCCGCCGCCGTGAAACGCTCTTTGCCGGAAATCGCCCGAGCGATTGATTGGATCGCCGATGCGCTGCGAACCGGCGGGCGACTCATCTACGTCGGCGCCGGCACCAGCGGACGCATCGCCGCTCTCGATGCCGTCGAATGCCCTCCTACGTTCAACACTCCGCGCAGAATGGTTCAATCCGTTATCGCAGGAGGAGCGAAAGCTCTCGTCGCCGCGGTAGAAGCCGACGAAGACTCACCCGAACTCGGCCGGCAAGAAATCGGCAAAAAGAAACCGGGCAAAAAAGATGTTGTCGTGGGCGTGGCCGCCAGCGGGCGCACTCCATTCACGGTCGCCGCCATCCAATATGCGCGCCGCTGTGGGGCGAAGACCATCGCGGTAACTTGCAATCGCGATTCTCCACTGGAGAAGGCCGCGCATCTCGCGATCGTCGCGGAGGTCGGCCCCGAAGTCGTCTCCGGTTCGACCCGCATGAAAGCTGGCACGGCGCAGAAGATGATCCTGGGGATGCTCTCCACTGGCGCCATGACCCGTCTGGGCTACGTCTATGGCAACTTGATGGTCAACGTTCACCTCAAGAACGAAAAATTGATGGAACGCGGCGTGAGCATCCTGCAGCGCGCCACAGGCGCCAGTCGAAAAGAAGTGCAAGAGATTCTCAAGCAAGCGGGAAACAAAGTTCCGGTTGCGTTGGTAATGTTTGAGGCGAACGTGACCAGGGCCGATGCCGAGCGCGCATTGAAATCGACCGGCGGCAACGTCCGTCGCGCCATTGCGCAAGCCAAGCACGCGTAGAAACAGCCGCCCTCGGCTGTTCCACCACAGGCCGTGCCCTTCCAATTAACAGCCGCTAACCGTTGTTCCTTGTTCCCTCCAAGTAGAATAGAGAGGCCTTTGCTCATTGGCCGGGCTGGCGAACCTTACCCATGGACAAATTTGTCATTCGCGGCGGAAACCCGCTGCTTGGAACGATTCGCATCAGTGGCGCGAAAAACGCTGCCCTGCCCGCTATGGCCGCCGCTTTGCTTACAGAAGATCCAGTCATCCTGGAAAATATTCCGCAGGTGCGCGACATCGAAACCACGCGCCGTCTGCTCGCTGCCATGGGCGCGGAAGTCGAACTGGGATACGGCCGCGCTCACCACCGCACCACTCTCTGCTGCAAGAATCTCGCAACTCCCGAAGCGTCTTACGATTTGGTCAAGACCATGCGAGCTTCCACGCTCGTGCTTGGGCCGCTGGTGGCGCGTTGTGGCCGCGCCCGCGTCTCGTTGCCCGGCGGCTGCGCCATCGGCGCCCGTCCCATCGACCTGCACATTAAAGGTCTGGAACGTCTCGGCGCGAAGATCATCCAAGACCACGGCTACGTGGAGGCCAGCACGCAACGGCTGAAAGGCGCGGAGATTGTTTTCGACAAGATCACCGTGACCGGCACGGAAGACTTGCTGATGGCTGCCACCCTCGCCGACGGTGAAACGATAATGCAGAATTGCGCCCGCGAGCCTGAGGTCGCCGACCTCGCGGCGCTGCTCAACAAGATGGGCGCGCGCATCGAAGGCGCGGGCACGCCTACCATTCGCGTGAAGGGTGTAAGCAAGTTGCACGGCGCCAAGCATCACATCATCCCCGATCGCATCGAGGCCGCGACTTACATTCTTGCCGGCGCGATCACTGGAGGAGACGTGAGGGTCGCTGGCTGCGATCCCCGTCATTTGGAGTCGCTGTTGCAAAAGCTGAGCGAAGTGGGCATCAAGACCAAACGTACTTCAGATTCTGTCCGCGTGATGGGCGACGTGCCCGTCAAGGCAGCTGACGTAATCACCGAAGAATATCCTGGCTTTCCCACCGATATGCAGGCGCAATACATGGCGCTGGCCACGCAGGCCGAAGGCACCTCGGTCATCACGGAGAATATTTTTGAGAACCGTTTCATGCATGCGCAAGAACTGCTGCGCATGGGCGCAAACATCAAGATCGAAGGACGCCGCGCCGTGATCACCGGCAAGACTCCGCTCAGCGGTGCGGCCGTGCTGGCCTCCGACTTGCGCGCCTCCGCTTCGCTGGTGCTGGCCGCTCTGGTGGCCGAGGGCGAGACCATTATCGACCGTGTCTACCACATCGACCGTGGCTACGAACGCATCGAAGAAAAGCTCAAAGGAGTGGGCGCCGAAATCCGCCGCATGGGCGAAATCTTTCCGAAGCGTCAGGGGGCGGGAGGGACTGCCTAGCCGTCGGCAAAGTGTTCCAACTGGAACACTTTGTCCCACTAAAAATGTGCCTACATGTCAGTCCTTGGGGCTGTGGCAGTTGGCCGTTCACGCGGAGGAAGCTTCACTTTTTCTTAGGACTTCCGACAAGGATGGCGACGACGCGGATGCGTTGCCCAGAACTCCTCAACGCTCATGGCGATCATATAAGATGATCTGCGATCGGCACGTCATCGTTCCGGGTAACGAATCGAGGAGCACTCATAATCATGTTGCGACGCCTGATGCTGTACGCGGTATTCGCTGCGCTTGTCTTCACAACGTCTGTCAACGCCCAAGATAGGCCCAACGGAAATTTCGCGCTAACTGCCCGCGCCACCGCGTCGAGCGAATCCGAAGGCACCAAGGCCGAGTATCTGACCGATGGTGACATCACCAACACGCAGTGGACCGCCAAAGAAGGAACGAATCCCGCCGATACTTGGGTAGAACTGAGTTGGCCGAAGGCGCTGGAGTTTCAGGAAATTGTCGTCCGCCAGGAAGGCGGCCCAAAGCTTTCGCACCTTAATTTGGAAACCCGCGATGCCGGCGGACAGTGGCGGCCGCTCCAGTCGATTGGCGACTCGCAACACCTGCTTCCCCGGCTCATTCTCGCGCAGTTCGCCGCGCAAAGCAGCAACGGCCTGCGCCTCTCAGGATTTGCCGGCAGAGTCAGCCTGATGGAAGTTGAGGTGTACAACCGAACCGATCCTCCGGTGATCGTAGTCGGCTCCGATCTGCTGAACCATATTTTCGGAATCGTCACCGATGCCTTCGGCACGCAGCCATTCGCCAATGCTCCCGTGCAATTGCAAGGCACGGCCGGTGGAAGGCCGTGGCAGGCCTCCGCGCAAACCGATGGGGATGGAATGTTTCAAGTGGAAATGCCGGTGGGATTGGAAGGGGACGTTACTGCAACGACGCAACTCGCCAACGGCGCTTCGCCGAAGAAAACTCTTCAAGCTGGCGATCTGGCAGCTGGGCTCAGCCTGCCCGACGACACCGTTCCGGCGCTCAATCTCGATGGCACATGGCGTTTCAAGCCCGATCCCGACGGTGATTTTTTCCAAACGAACTTCTCCGACTCCGATTGGAAAGACATCAAGGTTCCATCACACTGGATGATGGAAGGCTTCGACAGCAAAACTGGCACCGGCGGATATCGCCGCCATCTGCAAATTCCGGCGAGCTTTCGCGGCCGCCGCATCAAGCTGCTTTTCGACGGCGTCTACAGCGGCGCGGAGGTTTGGCTCAACGGAAAGCGCGTGGGCTCGCACGAAGGCGGATTCTCTCCCTTTGAACTCGATGTCACCAGTGCAGCACGCGTCGGCGGCGACAATCTGCTGGCGGTTCTGGTGCGGGAGAAAACGCTCTCTTCCCATCTCGACAACATGAGTTATTACGCGAATTTTTCGCTCACTGGAATTTTCCGCCAAGTGCGGCTGTTTAGCGTTCCCGAAACTCATGTCCGGCGCTTTCATGTGCAGACGGTTTTCGATAGCGCCTATAAAGACGCCACGTTGACGCTCGATCTATCGGTGGAAAACGAGTCTGGCCATGAGCTCAACGGCGTTCCTTTGATGTTTTCTTTGAAGGATCCCCAAGGCCATCCTGTTTCTCTCGACAATGATCATCTCGATCTCAAGCTCGCTCCGTGGTCGCGCCTCGAACAGCGCGTGGAATTTCATGTCGTCGGCCCGCAACATTGGGAGGCGGAACATCCCCTTCTTTATACCCTGAGTGCGAAGCTCTCCGGTTCGCAGAGTGAAGTGGTCTCGAGGCGCGTGGGCTTTCGCCAGATTGAAATCCGCGGCACGCAGTTCCTGATCAACGGCGTGCCGGTGAAGATGCGTGGAGCCAACCACTACGAAATGGATCCGTTGGGCGGCCGCGCGGTGACGCCAGAACTTACCCGAAAAGACTTGCAGATGATGAAAGAGGACAACCTCGACGCCATCCGCACGTCAACTTTTCCGGCGGTGCAGGATTTGTACGACGACTCCGACGAGCTTGGGTTCTATATTGAGGAAGAAGGTCCCTTCTGCTGGGTCGATGAAAGTTCCGACCTGCGCTATTTGCCCACCTTCGTGCAGCGAATTGCCGAAATGCTGGAACGCGACCGCTCACATCCCAGCGTGGTTTATTGGTCCGTCGGCAACGAAAGTACATGGGGACCGGACTTTGAGGCTGCCCACCAATTCGTGAAAAAGCACGATCCCACGCGGCCCGCCAGCGCCGGACAGAGCGCGACTCTTGAACTGGCGACCATGCACAATCCAATTTCTCTTGCGCGAATGAAGGAGCGCGAAGACGTAAAGGTGCCAATTCTGTGGGATGAAAGCATGGCACCGTTTCAGGGCGACCTCTGGGGCGACACGCGGGAAATGTGGCTCGATCCCGGCGACCGCGACTACTACATTGCGCCGCTGATTCCGGTATGGGATGCGGTGCAAACCAGCAAGAATGTTCAGGCCAGTATTATTTGGGCGTGGGTAGATGATGCATTTCTGGTTCCCGGTCGCGACTCTGAATATGGGCGCGGCGGAATCGGAGAGCCCGAACATGCTCTCGACCGCATTTACAAGATGCCGGGACGCGGCGTTGTGGGCGACGCTCCGTGGGGCATCGTCGATGGATGGCGCCGCAAGAAGCCGGAGTTCTGGCATGTGAAGATGCTCTTTTCTCCAGTGCACATGCGCGATCGCGATTTGCCCGCGTGGAAGGTGGGAGATCCGGTAACGTTCACCGTGGACAACCGCTACGAATTTACGAATCTCTCTGAGTTAACGTTGGAATGGTCCGTCGGCTCGCAACATGGAACGCTGCATCCCGACATCGCTCCGCACAGCAGCGGCCAGATTTCGATTCCGGTCGGACCGGAGACCAAGCCCGGCGACGCATTGTCGCTGCGATTTCTCGATAGCAAGGGTCAGCTTGTAATCCCGCATCGCATGCAGTTGGGAATCGCTCCGCCTCCTGCCGCGGAAACCGCCAAGCCGGAATCGCTAGCTTATTTGCATGAGGCCGCGTGGCTCGGCGGCCCAATGGAACGATTCGTCGGCCAGAACGCCGCCGGCGACAAATTCGAGATCGCATTCGACGGCGCGAACGGCCGTATTCGACGCGCATTGATCGACAAGCATTCGGTGATCTATGGAACGCCCAAACTTCACGTTCTGCCCATCCAGGCGACGCTGGAAGAATTTCCCATTTTCGAGACGTGGAGACTCACCAAGCCAATCGAAATTCATCCTGCGGGCGATGATTATGAGGTGATCGAAACCGGCACCTATCGCGACTTCGCGGGCGAATTGCGTTTTCGCGTCACGCCCCAAGGCAGCCTGCGCGTAAGTTACGACTTTACGTATACCGGAACCGATGTGCGCGCGCGCGAAGTTGGTTTGCAGTTCGGAGTGCCCCTGTGGTGTGACAAATTACAATGGCGGCGGCGCGGCGAATGGACCGTGTATCCTGACGACCATATCGGCCGGAATGATGGCGTCGCGATGGCGCACGCGCCCGGACCTCAGCTGTTCCTCCGACGCAACCCTTCGCGCTCGATGACACTCCTATCGGGACCAACGACTTCCGCAGCACCAAGCGCAATTTTGTTTTCGCGACGCTGACCGACAAGGAAGGCTACGGCGTTGGCATTGAGGCCATCGGCGCGCAGCACCTGCATGCGTTGGTGGATACCGACCTCATCAAAGTGAGCGTCAACGATTGGTTCGGCGGCGTGGCCGCGACTGCCTGGGGAGAATGGTGGCAAAACTACGGCCAGGGGCGCGACATTCGTCCCGACGACCCCAATCAAGGCGTGTCGCACAACAAAGTGAGCGGCGGAATGCAACTCTATTTGCTGAGCCCACAGAACTCCGCGGCGTGGTTACAAAGAGTGCAAGTCCATCCCGACCGTAGCGGAAGCGAAATGAGAGATGACGGTTCCGCATCCTAGCGCGGCCTTTGCGCGGAGCCTGCCCTGAGTGCCGTCCAAGGGATGGGATTCCACGACAGCCGGCCGCTCTGAACATAAGGTACACTCATGAACCGAACGATGGACTAGATCCAAAGTCCATCGTAAACGAGCGAAAGACCTGCCATGCCCACAGACGAACCGAATCACACGCCAAGCTGGAATCGCCGTAAATTCCTAACCGCTCTCGCCGCCACGGCGCTCGCCGGAACTGTCCGTGCACAAACTCCCGCTGCCTATTCCCGCGAAGTTTTTCTGGTTCCTAATTTCCATCCCGCGAGCTGCGGCTGGCTTACCGACTTTTCGAAAGAGCGGGTGTACTGCGCCAACACTTATCTGAATCACTTGGATCGGGTTCGGGACGATCCCAACTATGCGTTCCTGTTGTCGGAAGTGAACAACATCATCGCCATCATGAATTTTCAGCCGGCGCGCGTTCCGGAGTTGAAACAACAAATCCGCGAGAAGCGCGTGGAGTTAGTCAATGGCTATTTCCTGGAGTCCACCATCAATCTATCGGGCGGCGAGGCTCTGGTTCGCATTGGCGTGGAAGGGCTGCGGTGGTACCAAAAAGTTTTCGGCTTGACGCCGCGCTTCTCGTGGAACATTGACGTATGCGGAACGCACGACCAGATGCCACAAATCGCAACGGGCCTCGGCCTCGAGGCGTTGGTGTACACGCGCAGGAATCCCACCGGCCAAAGCCTCTATTGGTCCGTATCTCCCGATGGCACGAAAATTCTGACTCTTTGCCCCGGGGAATACAGCGAAGCCGAACCTGTATTTAATACGAAAACGCCGCTGAACGCGGGCCAACTCCATGACCTCGAAACCTTCTTCGCAAGGAAGGAGCCTATTACCCCGCAGGGCGCGCCCATCCTCGTTCTGGCGGGCGGTGACGATTACACGCCCGCCCCATTGGTTAAAGAATATCCGGGCGCATTGCTGAAACAATGGGACGAAGCGGAACCGCAACGCAAAATTCAGTTCACGACACTCAGCAAATATCTGGATACGATTCTGCCTGGGATTCATTCCGGACAAATTTCTATCCCAACGTTCCGCGGCGGCACGGCTTACGACTATGACGCCTTCTGGATTGAAAATCCACCAGTAAAAACGCTTTATCGCCGCAGCGAACATGCGTTGCAGGCGGCCGAAGCGCTGGCCACCGTCGCCAGCCTACACGGCGGATACCAATACCCCGTCAAGCCGCTCTCCGATTGCTGGATTCTCATGTGCCTGAACACGGATCGCAATACGCTCTGGGGTTCGGCGGGCGGTATGGTCTTCGTCAATGAAAAATCCTGGGACGTGCAGGACCGCTTCAACTGGGTGCAGAAAACTTACGACCACATATTCGAATCCTCCGGGCAATCCGTACTGGCGGCTGGCGACCACGTAGGGCTCTTCAATCCGCTGAACTGGAAGCGCAACGATCCTGTGATTCTTCAGTTGCCAGCAGACAAGAGTTTGGAAGGAACTAAGTGCGAGGCCTTGCCCGATGGCTCGGTTTTGTGTCGCGCCGAGATGCCGCCGATGAGTACCGGCGGATGGAAGTTATCTTCGGAAGCGCCGCCCGCGCCGCAGCCCATCGAACTGCCGGAGGTCATCGAAACCAATTACTATCTCGCGCGGATCGATACCAAGACCGGCGCGCTCACCAGCCTCAAGCTGAAAAACTCGAGCCGCGAATTGCTAGCCGCGCCCGCGAATGTCATCGTCGCCGAGCGGCCGGACAAGTCCTATGACGATAATCCCGGAGACCGAATGGTGGCCCGCCCGCGTCGCGTTCGACTGGGCGACTCCAGCGATCAGCTTTCGACCATTCACGTGAAGCGCGGTCCGCTGGCTACGACCGTTGAAGTGAATGGAACTTTCTACGGCGGCGGCGCGCTCCGCCGCATCATCCGTTTCTACGAAGATCATCCTCGAATTGACTTCGAAACCGAATTGAACGACGTTCCCAACTACACCATCGTGGTCGCCGAATTCCCGCTCAGCGAAGATATTCTCGAAGTCCGCCGCGCCATTCCTTTCGGCTTTTCGCATGGCGCATGGGCCAAAGCGAATCCCGATCTCCACGGCTGGACCAAAGGAATTGTTCCCGCTGTTCGCTGGATTGATTTCTCCCTCGCCGGCGGAGGCGGCTTGGCTATCCTCGACCGTGGCTTGAGCGGCCGCGAACTCAATGAGCGCACACCCATCCTTTATTTGCTCAACGCCGAAGACAAATATTCCGGTTACGCTTGCCCATGGCTCAGCGGCAAAGGCCAGCACCTCTTGCCCTATTCGATCATTGCCCACGATTCTCCCTGGGATGCGGCTCGCATTCCGCACATGGCATGGGAATATAACCGCGAGCCAGTCGTGATTGGCGCTCGCGCTGTAGCGCAGCCGCGGTCCTTCCTCGAAACTTCGGATAACGTCATCGTCGAAGCCCTGCGCCGCGAAGGCAATCACATCGAACTTCGCATGGTGGAATGTCTGGGGTCATCGGGCACGGCTGAAATCAGAATGATGCTGCCTCACCGCAGCGCCGTTCTCACCGACCTGATCGGACGTAAGATTTCTACATTGCCGAAATCATCTCATTACAGTTTTCCGGTTCGGCCGCAGCAGATCGTCACCATGCATTTTGAAACGGAATCAACGCTGCCTGAGCCGGAACCGGTCCAGTCCTGGGATGGGTTCGTTCCGGAGCAGAAACTTGCGGCGCTGCATTCGTATGATCCGAGTCTCATCGGCCATCCACCGTATGGAGATTGAGCCGCAGTGGGGCGCAGACGTATTTTGTTGGCATGTTTCCGCCCTGGCGCTGTAGACTGGGCCGGGCCAACTGAGTTCCGGGCCAGGCGAATTTATCCGTAATACGGACTCAGCGGTCGAGCTCTGAACATCGAGCAATCACGGAGACACGAACTCATGCTAAAGCTGAATCGCCGGGAATTCATTCGCACTGGAGGCGCGGCTGTCACTGCAGGCGCGCTCGCCGCCAGCGGAAAGACCTACATATTAGCCGCCGACCAAGAGCCTCCAGCGGTGCGCTCCGCCAATGATCACATTCAGGTGGCGCTCATTGGCGCGGGTGGCCAGGGCCAAGGAGACGCCGGCCAGGCTGTCAATGTGCCCGGCGTCAAACTGGTGGCGGTCGCTGACTGTTCCGACAGCCGCCGTACCCGATGCCAGGAGCGCTGGGGCGCCGACGTTCACACCACGCGCGACTATCACGAAATTCTGTCGCGCTCCGATATAGACGCCGTCATCATTGCCACTCCCGACTTCTGGCACAAAACCGCTGCTGTGGACGCCATGAACGCCGGCAAAAACGTCTATCTGGAAAAGCCGATGATCCATCTCTATAGTGACGGCCCAGAGATCATTGAGACCGCCCGGAAGACGAATCGCATTCTGCAAGTCGGCAGTCAGCGCGTCAGTTCCCTTACCCACAGAAAAGGTCAGGAGCTTTACAAGTCCGGCGCACTGGGGCAGTTGGTGGCGGTTGAATCCTGGTGGGACCGCACGCCCTACGATCCAGGTGGCGCGTTCAATGTCACTATCCCTGACGATCTGACGCCGGAAACGGTGGATTGGGATCGCTGGCAGGGTTCAACGCCGAAGGTTCCGTTCAATCCCAACTATTTTTTGCAGTGGCGCAAGTGGAAGGAGTACGGCAGCGGCGTCGCCGGAGATCTCTTTGTGCACTTGTTCAGCGGGCTGCACCTGGTAACCGGGTCCCTCGGGCCGACGCGCGCTGTGGCCATGGGAGGTATTCGCTACTGGAAAGACGGTCGAGATATGCCCGACGTGCTTCTCGGTACTTTTGATTATCCCGAAGGCTTCGACCTTCATCTAAGAGTCAACTTCGTACAGGGCGCGGCGGAAAATGAAGGCCTGGTTCTGGTGGGCTCTGAGGGAGTCATGAAGATTAGTGGCGACAGCGTCAGCCTGGCCCGCGCACCAAAGCCAAGTTCCCCGCCAACCTATGGTCTGCAGAGTTTCTCGAAAGCAACTCAAGAGCAGTACATGGCCGAATACCGCAAGAAGTATCCGGATCTCCACCCACCGAGTCAGCTCACTCTGGCGGACGAAACCTACACCGTGCCAGAGGGCTACAGCGACAGCTACGACCACATGAAGAACTTCTGCGATTCCGTTCGCACCCGCAAACCGGTCGTCGAGGATCCGACTTTCGGATTCCGCGCCGCTGGCGCAGCCTTGCTATCGAATATCAGTTATCAAGAAGGCCGAATTGTAAAGTGGGATCCGCAGCAAATGCGGATTCTCTAGAAGAAGCTTTCTGCGATTCATTTCCCCATGAGGGAATCCGTCCAACATTTCCAAACGGATTCCTTCACGGGGATATTTTTATTTCCTGGCGAACCGCAGTGTCTTGATCTCCCAGGGCTTCATGTGGAAGTGGATCGACGAGCCTTCGCCAATTGGTCCTAACACCGTGTCCTCCAGCAGATTGGTCTCAATCACTTTAAAGGATCGCGGCATCTCAATCGAGAACGTCGCCCTCGCGTCCCTCCAACTCTACAAACCGCACAATCGCGTCTGTGTCGTAAAAACCTTCCATCTGCTTCATCGCATAAAGAGCGACATGATCGCTATGCGTCTTGATAAAAGAGAACGAATCCGGCAATCCGCCCTTTTTGGTAGCCCACTGCTCTTGCGGGCTCGCATGCGCTGGCTCTTGTTGCGCTAGCAGTGGCGAGTTAAACGCCATGGCCTGGAACTCTACTTTGCCATCGCGCCAACCGCCGCGATGCGGATAGATCGAATATCCGACGCTATGCACGCCCTCATCAGCGCGAGGATCGGGGTCCCACGGACCGCGAATCACTGACAGCCGAATCACGTTGTCCTTAGCGTCGAAGCCATTACGGCCGTTATTGAGGATGGCCACTCCGTAATTCGCATCGGAAATATCCACCCACTTACCCATCACCATTTCATTTCCGGCCTGCTCGCGTTCAATCGCCCCGTACGGTACGTCGGACGAAACCTTGCTGGACGAAACCGCGATCGGAAAAACAACTTTCAAAAAGGTAGCGCGCTCCCGCCAATCGGTTGAAATCTCGACATCCACACGTGGCACCCCGGCGAGCAAGCTGATGTCCTGAGTAAATTCTGAATCCCTGAAGCGATGGACAACTCGAATCGTCGCCCGAGCCGGCCCGTTTTCGAGAACTTCGACCTTCGTGGCCTTATCGACATTCCACTTCTTGCCGGTGAGCCCAATATCCCAGGCTGGTCCCGCATACTCGACCAACGTCTTCATAGCCTGCTCGGCCGTATCTTCCAGGGCTACGAGCGAATCGCCTCCTCCGTGGAATGCCTCACGCTTGTTTGTTTTGTCGTAGAGCCGGGAAATGTTACCGGTTTCCGGATTAATTTCCACACGCAAGAGTTCGTTCTCCAGAAACGGGTGAGGCAGTCCACCCACTTGCAGGGCAGTGCCGGAAACCTTGTGGGCATCGCTTTCCGGAAGCAGTCGGTAAAGTTTCAGCCCCATCTGCGGAACGTTGCGGGCCACGAACGCGATGGTTGCTTTCTCGCGAGAGCCCGCCTTGGCCGCAGGCTGCAGCTGCACCGGAATTACCTCATCATCGTGAACCGCGACCATGCGGGATGGCAAAGAAAACGCCGACACCTCCGCCACTACCAGGTCGCTGCGGTCCCAGGATTGCGGGTTATAAACCACGAGCGGCGTGCCTTCTCCGCGCGTATCCACTTGCAAACCAAGATTTTCGAGAGAAAAATTCAGCGCCCGATTGCCTCGCTCAAAAATTTCCTGATATTGGCGCGCCGCATCGGCGTAAATCGGCCCGATGCCGGAGCCAGCCGCCAGATCGTGAGCCTGGTTGAGCAACGCTAATTTCCACGCCTCGGTAATGTCGCGATTCGGATAATAGTCGCGATAGTCAAACAACACGGCCAGCTCCGACATCTTTTCGGCATTGAGCAAAAGCTGCTCGGTCTGGCGATTGTGCCGTTTCATTTCTACCTGGGTGGTATAGCAGCCCGGAAAAACAAAATTCAATTCCTTCTCGTAGACTGGAAAGTCTTTCTTCTCCGTTAATAAAAGGTCGACGTAGTCGGAGACATTGGTGGGCTTCACGCGCACGTCCTCTGGCGAGGCGTTCAACTTCGCAATCCCCGTCACGTCATCCGGATTGGGTCCGCCTCCGTGGTCTCCCATGCCATAGAGCACCAGAATATTTTTGACTCCCGCGCGGTCCGCGTTCTTCATCCCCAACACTGTGGTGTGCTCATGGTCCATAGGCTGGGTGTATTCCCCCGGCGTGGTGTAACCGAGAATTCGCGTGCCATCTAACCCCTGCCACCAAATGATTGGCGGCCGGGTCGGGTCATGGGGCCGGTTGAAAAGATAGAAGTCGATTCCGGCTTTTTTCGCGATCTGCGGCATCGAGACAGGATGCCCAAAAACATCGGGCTGCCAAGCCACGCGAATGTAGTGTCCGAATTTTGCCTTGCTATATTTCTGGCCGTAGAGGAACTGGCGTACCAATGACTCGCCATCACTTACGTTTTCGTCCATTTGCACCCAGCCCGAACTGACCGGAATAAAATTGCCCGTTTTGGCCTTCTGCACGATTCCCTTAAACAGGTCGGGATAATAATGTTCGACCATGTCGAACACCACCGCCTGGTCCTGGGAATAGGTGTAATCGGGAAAACGATCCATCAACTCCAGCTGGTTGCTGAAGGTATTGAACATGATGTCGTGAATGGACTCTTCCCATCGCCACAGCCACGCCATATCCATATGCGCGTACCCGACCACGTGAGCTGTGTAATCTTTGGGATTTTCGGGCGCCTGCGCTTGCGCGAATGCGACTTGGGTTACAGGAAAAAGACAGATAAGGACGAATGCAAACAGCACGTAGCGTCGCATAGATCTCCTTTGTGTTGGAGCGTTCTGCTATTCGCCAGCGAGAAACTTGTATTGCGCCGCCGTCAGCGGCACGACGCTGAGTCTTCCCTGCCGCACCAACGGCGAGTCCGCAAACAGTTTTTGCGATTTCACTTCGGCCAGTGTGACCGGCTTAGCCAGCGCCTTCCCGGCTTTGATCCTCACTTGCGGGTTCTTGGGATCCGCCGCGTCGACAGAAACCACCGTCGCCGTTCCGACCGCGCTCTTGTGATCTCCGGTCTCGTAGATTACCAACCGTTCGCCGGATTTCATTGCGCGCAAATTCTTCAACGCTACTGGATTCGAGACGCCGTCCCAAGTTGTGGTTCCGTCGTTTTGTAAGTCAGAAAAAGAATATTCCGAAGGTTCAGACTTGAGTAAGTAGTCCATAGCGCCCTCATCGCGTTTCAATCGTTCAAACCACCACACAGAGGGTGCTCCATCCTTGCGCACTTTGCAAGGGTAGGGATGATATAGATCGCGGCAGGTGCCGCAAATTGGCCCAACGATCTCGCAGAGACGTAGCTTCGCTACGTCTCTCTCGCCGCCTGCCTACTGCTTTGGCTTTGCGCTGCTGTCCGCGGGAGGCGTGTCGTCTTTCTTCTCGTCGTTCTGTTTGTCGCTGTAAATTGAGTATTGCCCTTGCGGCCGCTGCATCTTGACCGTGATCGTCAGCTTGGGCTGGTCAATGTCGTAATCCTGCCCAAAAGTTTGGAAGCCCGTTGCCAATACCTGAATGCGCAACTTGCCATAAGGGATTCCGTCGAAGTAGCACTTGCCGTCGGCGTCGGCCTTCAGTTCGATGCCGCCCTTCTCCTGCTTGCCTTTCTTGTTCACCGGATGAAGCACCACGCTGGCGTTACGCACGGGTTTGCCGTTGTAATCCTTCAGAACTACAAAGCTCAAGGCTGCCGTTTCGTCATAGTCTTGTCCCACTGCCGCGCTGCCAGCCAGTATCATTACCGCGATTATCAACACTGAAATCTTTTTCATGACGTCCCCCAAATCACGTTCCTCTTGTTTCGCTCGGCGTTCCGATTGAATCACATTTTTCAATTTACCCTAGCCAAAGATCTTCTGTTCCTCTGTCTCTAAATACCATGTAAATGCATGACTAATATAATAGTTACCATGCAATTCACAGCTCGGTGCTTGACACCACCGCAGGGACGACCTACAATTAGCACTCGCCAATCATGAGTGCTAGTAAGTTCTGGATTGGCGGTTGCATTGTCTGCAATTTAACCCAAACCCAACTGAAATACGAACGAAAGGAGTCTGCAAGTATGGCTACAAAGTTTACCCCCCTGCATGACCGTATTCTAGTACGTCGCGTCGAAGAAGAGGGCACCACGCGCGGCGGAATTATCATTCCTGACTCAGCCAAAGACAAACCGCAAGAGGGAGAAGTGATCTCCGTCGGCCGCGGCAAAAGCAATGACGAAGGCAAAGTGTTTCCGCTCGTCGTAAAAGAAGGCGACCGCATTCTCTTCGGCAAATACTCCGGCACGGAAATCAAGCTGGACGGCGAAGATTTCATCATCATGCGTGAAGAAGAAGTCCTCGGCGTCATCACCGGCGCACCCGCGAAGAAGGAACTCGCTGGATCACGCAAGTAGTGACTAGTGACTTGTGGCTAGAAACTAGCCACTGACCACTGAATTTCGCAGGCCAGCCCTGCACACGGAAAATAACTTAGATAGGAGAATTCAATTATGGCAAAGCAAATCGTACACGGAGAAGAGTCGCGGCAGGCGATCCTCCGCGGTGTAAACCTTCTGGCCGACGCTGTGAAGGTCACCTTAGGCCCCAAGGGCCGCAACGTTGTTATTGAAAAGAAATTCGGTTCGCCGACCATCACCAAGGACGGCGTCACCGTAGCGAAAGAAATCGAACTGAAGGACTCGCTCGAGAACATGGGCGCGCAGATGGTGCGCGAAGTCGCCTCCAAGACTTCCGACGTAGCCGGCGACGGCACCACCACGGCAACCGTTCTGGCGCAAGCCATCTATCGCGAAGGCGTGAAGACCGTAGCGGCCGGCGCCAACCCGATGGCTATGAAGCGCGGCATCGAGAAAGCAGTCAGCATCGTTTGCGGCACCGCCGATCCCAAAACCGGCGAGCGTGGCAAGGGCGAACTCGACAAGTTCTCCAAGCCCGTCACCGGCGAAATGATCGCCCAGGTTGGCACGATCAGCGCAAACAACGACCATACGATTGGCAGCATCATTGCCGAAGCGATGAAGAAGGTCGGCAAGGATGGTGTCATCACTGTGGAAGAGTCGAAGACTCTGGAGACGCAACTGGAAGTCGTCGAAGGGATGCAGTTCGACCGCGGTTATCTCTCTCCTTATTTCGTGACCGATCCGGAGCGCATGGAAGCGGCTCTGGAGAACGCCTACATCCTGATCCACGAAAAGAAAATCAGCTCGATGAAAGATTTGCTCCCGTTGCTGGAGCAGATCGCGAAGAGTGGCAAGCCGCTCATCATCATTGCAGAGGACGTCGAAGGCGAAGCGCTCGCGACCCTCGTGGTCAACAAGCTGCGCGGCACGCTGCAAGTTGCGGCCGTCAAGGCTCCTGGCTTCGGCGATCGCCGCAAAGCCATGTTGCAGGACATTGCCACCCTCACCGGCGGCAAGGCCATCACCGAAGACCTCGGCATTAAGCTGGAGAACGTGCAGGTCAGCGATCTCGGCCAAGCCAAGAAGGTCACCATCGACAAGGACAACACCACCATTGTCGAAGGCAAGGGCAAGCACAGCGAGATCGAAGGCCGGGTAAAGGAAATCCGCGGCCAGATCGACAAGACCACCAGCGACTACGACCGCGAGAAGTTGCAAGAGCGGCTGGCAAAGCTGGTCGGCGGCGTGGCTGTAATCAAGGTTGGCGCGGCCACCGAGACCGAGATGAAAGAGAAGAAAGCTCGCGTCGAGGATGCTATGCACGCGACCCGCGCAGCAGTCGAGGAAGGCATTGTCCCCGGCGGCGGCGTAGCTCTGGCGCGTTGCGTCGCAGCACTGGACAAAGTGAAGGCCGAGGGCGATGAGCAGATTGGCATCAACATCGTACGGCGCGCTATCCAGGAACCGTTGCGCATGATCGCCGAGAACGCCGGCGAAGAAGGCGCAATTGTTCTGGGCAAGATCAACGAGTCGAAGGACAACAACTTCGGCTACAACGCCCTGACTGGCGAGTACGAAGATCTGGTCAAGGCAGGCGTGCTCGATCCGACGAAGGTGGTGCGCACTGCACTCACCAACGCCGGCTCCATCGCGGCCTTGATGCTCACCACCGAAGCGCTGGTTGCCGAAATCCCCGAGGAGAAGAAGAACGCTCCGATGGCGGGCGGACACGGCGGCGGCATGGAAGGCATGTACTAAGAGCAGCTTCTAGCTACTAGCTCCTAGCTTTTAGCTAAACCGGAGCGTAGGGTGCCCCGTCCTCGTCGCGATTTGTGCGACAGGGCGGGGCTTTTTTGCTGGGATTCGAGGTTGCGACTGAGCGCGCCGAAGAGCTGTCAGCTATCAGCCGTCAGCTTTCAGCTAAGAAAAAACTGTAGGGTGCCCCATCCTGGCGCGGTGTTTGCGTTGGGGTGGGGTTTTTAGTTTGTTGGAGGCGGACATTTGTGTCTGCCCTCTTTTGTGGGGGGCGAGGGGTGTGGCGGCTTTTCGCTGCGTGAACCTCGAAAGCCTAAGAGGTTGAGGCTCGTGGAATCCCACCTTTCGAACACCGCGAAAGGTGGGCCACCCGGCCCATACGACCAAAGCTTCATTGCGGAAATTTCGCGCCGGGAGGACGGAATCGTACACAATTTAGCTATGAAGTCGGATGGTTTCCGGGGCGAGGTAGTTACGACCAAAAACCTACTCTCGAACTTCGACCCCGTGAATCATTTTCTCGTAAAGTTCCATGCGAGTTTTCCCGGCGAAAGGCCCGATGGCTACAGCGGAGCGGGCGTCTGGTTTCCTAGGCCGGAGGGCGAGGACAGTGCCCTTTGGGGTGCTAATCCTCTGCTTACTGGAATACAAACCCACGCATATCACAGGTTGGGGATACTTAAGATCGTTCGATCAGCGGCAGTACATCGGTTTCTAGAGGAGACTTTTCCGAGCGCTAGTGGCGGCACGATCGACCGCACACTATGACCTGATTTTGACGATAGGCCTGGCTTCTAAGGTGAGATCACGGTTTCCCCTCGGTTAAGCAACATGTTGGCACCCCGCTGCAGAAAAAGATCGAAGCCATCATCGCTGAAATGGAATCTTTTCTTGGCGAACAGCCGCGCCAGCATCCTGCGATAACGGTGTTCGACGTTTTCGAGTGCCCCGTCCTGATCCGTGGCGACGTTGTTGGTTGGGAATTGTAAGCTGGCTGGCGCCTTATCCACGACAATGAGCTTATAGAGTTGATCGTTTTCGGCGAGCCCGAGGGTTAGCAGGTACTTGAAAAATGAATCTGTCTCCGGCATGGAATACCCGATGATGCATATTCTCGTCGCCCTCTGGATAGCCTCCATAGCCTTCTTCCAAACGGGTCTCAACACGCTTTGATGCTCGCTCTTGTCCCAAGACGGCGGCACCACGAGTCGCCGGAGTGCCGCTTTGCCGCAGTGCTCACACCGCACCGCGCGGAACCGTGACGGTGGCGTAAACGAATCCTCCGGGAGCACCCCCACTTGGCCACAATCAGCGCAGAGTGCCCAATTTACGGAACCGTGAAGCTTTAAGAGCTGTAACCCAGCGTCAGCAGCTGCGTTCTCAAGCCCGTATGTGAACTTGATTTTTAGCTCTTTAAGTACGTCGTCCAGAACCATATCGTAGTTAAACGTAATGACATCGTTGGACCGGAAGAATGCTTTCTTCGGATCGTCGTACTCACCGGCCAGCAGGAACGCGAAGTGGTGGTAAGTGCCCCAATTGAAGCGGTCTCCTCCCCCCTGGTTGCGGGGCACCTTCGAGGCCCATCCTGGATTCATCGTTCTGTAGTTTTGGTTTATGGCGAGATTTATCCAAGGCCTATTCTGACAGCTTGCTACCGAAAGCTGGAGGGTCCTAGCGATCAAGTGCACGGTTGCATCGCGAGTACTGGCCAACTCGGGACGTAAGCGTTGCGACATCTCGACAAGCCCGAATAGTTCCTCGATGTTGTCCAAATCTATCTCGAATTTCTCTCGCGCCTGTGTCAACTGCTTCTTGAAATCGAAGACCTCTCGAAATAGGCGGCGATCCTCTTCATCGAGACCGGAGTTCGGGTTATCAAAGCTCGCGGGAAACGTCGAGAAAATTACGGATCACTGGTGCTCCGGCGCTAGCGGAGAAACCGGCACCGAGTATGAAAACGTTATGGTCTGTCGCTTTGCTCATTGGCGCACGCGAATTTCCAAATGTACATGTTAACAGTCGGGGCGGCCAATCCGGTGCGAGCTTGGCGCTCGACTGGACAGCCGAGGGCGGCGTCCCTACGGGATTCGTGGAGAGATAGGCGTTTCGCGGGCGGGGGTCCCTTCGACTCCGCTCAGGGCAGGTCCACGCGACAAATTCCCCGCCCTGTCGCAGCAAACGCGACAACGACGGGGCACCCTCCCGCACGGACGAGGCGTCCGCGACACGCTACTTAGGCTGGTACTTGAACTCTCGCGGATCGCCAGCGACTATGTCGGTCTCTCTCCCCCTGACAATCCACGTCGCATCACTTCCTTCGTCTGTCGTGTTATCAAGCCGGAACCGGTGAACCGCGGCGGAGTACTGCGACAGAATCACTACGACATCACTGTTGGAGGGTAGGTCGTCAACGTCGAACTCCGCGAAGTCTGTGAATGGACGATCGTCCTTGAGCAGGCCGTTCAACTTTGACAGCGTGGCATTGATGAACTTGAGTTTGAATTTGTTGAGTGGATCGTTTGGTCTTTTCTTGGAGAGTTCGGAAATTTCTGTCAGGAACGAGTGGAGTTGCTGTTCCAGCTTCTCGAACTGCTCTACGTCTTCCTCTTTGTCCATTCAGCGACTCCTTAGCTCGGACATTTACGGATGAATTCTACGTACTTCTTCTTTAACACATCAAGGGGATCGCGCTGCTTGCACTCGTAAAGAGTGACGATTTGCTCAAGGTCAAAGTCATCGAGGATCAGGATGCAACGGCGCTGGCCTGCCCAGAGGTCGATGGTATTGCGGAAAACCTTGGGGACGGGGAACCTTCTGGTGAGAATCACGCCGAAGCGGCCGAACTGCTCGGTCATATAACGATTGAGCTGATTGATGTGCTCGCTCTGGAGTTCGTTGACATTCTTCATTTCCATGACGATCTGGCGGCTGCCGTATTTGTCGAAGAGTTCGGCGAGGAATTCCTGGGAGCGGTTGTTGTAGAAGATGAGGTCGCGGATGAGTACGCCGGATTCGGTTCTGGACTGGGCTTTGGCGAAGTCGAGCTGCGGATAGAAGGCTGAGGCCAGCAGACGGGAAAGTTCACGCTCGTACTTCAGGTCGCTTTCTTCTTTGGTGCCTCGGGGCAAGGCCTTGATGACCTCCAGGCTCTTTTTGGCGGAGGCGATGGGAATCTGGCTGAAGAGCGGGTCGTTCTTGCAATCCTCGGCGGTTCGTTCCTTGGCGGAAATGTAGTCGCGGACGGCTCCGTAGTTCTGGCGGTTGAAGGTGAGGACGGCGATGTGGGACTGGTCTGAGGTCGGAGGCAGTTTCTCTTTAGGAAAATATTCGGCGACGTACTCCTTGAAGTCGAGCCAGGGGTGGAAACGTAGCCAGCGTTTAGGCACGAAGATAATCGGCCGGTCGTTCTCGGGATTCACGGGGAGCGGGAGATTGCGTTCGACGACAAGCTTGTTTTCCTTATAGCTATAGACGTTCGCAGATACTTTGCTGGCGGGAATGCGGTGGCCGGCGCACTGTTGGATGGTGTAGTCCACGAGGAAGGACTTCAGAAGATTGCAGGCGATGTCGCTGATGCGGTCGCGGGAGATGTGATCCACAAAGAACTGAATTTCCTCAAAGTGGACGAAGCCGCGCTGTTGGTATTCCGGGACGGTGCGGAAGAGATCGAGGATTTCAGCGGCGGTGGAATTGCCGATGCGGTGACCTTCGCGGGTGTGGGAATGGCCGAATCCAACTTCGTCGCATTCGCTGAGGGCAGACAGAACGTTGGTTGCCTCACGGTGTTGGCCTTGCTTTTCGAGGTATCCGAGATGATTGAAGGAGTTGATGAGTGCGGTGTGCAAGGCGTTGTCTTGCTGGGAGGGAGAACGCCAGAGAAGAAATGGATCGAGATAGAGCGGAATGTCTTCGTCCAAGAAGGGGATGGCGAAGTCGGCCTCGGCCTGGGACAGGAGAATACCGTGATAGTCGGTAAGGCGCGGCCGAACTATGGGCATGGCTTATTTTAGGGCATCGGGCTGGTATGGTGGCAGTTGCGCCGGATCGGCGTGGCTGAAGCAAGGTGCTCTTTCGGCAGGGCTGAAGGCCATGCCCTTCCCGGTACGTCTCGCCGAGCTGCGCTCAGTTTGGACGGGGCAAAGCCCCGTCCCCACACGAGCGGTGGAGATGCGGGCATTGGCGGACAGGAGTGTCCGCCCCACACTAAGAGCTGTCGAGGTTCGCTCGACTGGACAGCCCCTTCGACTATGCTCAGGGCAGGCTCTGGGCACCCGGCCGCTACATTCGAACCCACGCGAACCAGAAGAAGAGGGCTTGGGTGGGCCAGCCAACGTCCGGCTTTTACGGTCGGAGCAGTACTACCACTCAGCCCCCCGGAGCCAAGAAAATCACTATGCTCAGGAGGGATGGCACTACTCCCAAGTACCCCAGGATCAATCCGGCGAGCGCCGTCCCCTTGCCGGTGAGTCTGTCTTGGCTCCTCTTGATTTGGGATCGCGAAACGTGCCCTAGAGATATCGCAGCTATGCCTGCGACTACACAAAACAGCGTACCTGCAGAGGGCCTACCCGCGAATATTCCGAATGTGGCTAGCGAGAGTATCCCAAGAACAAGGCTCGCGATTGCCTTGCTGGACTTTTGATGCGCATCCGACGATTGTGTCGTCATGGACAATCACCTTACCATGCGCTGCCTGCGGGCTGAGGTAAGTGATGGATAACAGCGGGCCACCTGACCCAAAAAACAGTACCCAATCAGATCGATTACGCGGAAAATCTGACACTACGCGGATCGTAAGTATTGCGAACACGCGCCGATTGGTTGAGATACTTAGACCATACAAATGCCCCAAAAAACGAAAGCCCGACAGATAGTACTGCGAAAAACAATATAGAGTCATCGGTTGGCCTATAATTCGAGTCGCCCCAAGCGAAGTAGCTTATAAATGCACGTACGAACGCAGCAAATATGGCCGCAACAAAGTATTTTTTTACGACAGTGACTGCATTGCTCCGCTTCCGCCATAGTTTAGTCCCTGCCACCATTGCGAAGATGGCGACAAACAGATTGGGCAGCAGCAGCAGGCCCAACTCGCCGTCGCCAAGGTAAGGGGCGTGTCCGTAGTCTTGAATGAATCCGATGCAAAATCCAACAATTCCCAGCACCATCCCAACAGGCACCAAAATCGTCAGAAAAATGCACAAAAACTTCAGCCAGCCGGCAACGCCCACCAACACACCCCGGCTATGAAGCTGGACCTTGGCTTCTTCAATGACCTCTGGCTCCAGTCCCGCTGGAGCAGCGAGGATCAGTAGGAGTTCTTCATCGCTCTTGGGTTCCGCGACTGACCCGGTGTCTTGCGTATTCATCCGGAATCTCCCTTTTCAGCTTTGAATCGACCACATTGTACTACTAGTGAGCGGTCTCACGACGCCAATGCTGCCTCTGCGGATTCTTGTTGGGGCGCCTTGTCCGAGTGGAGATGCAGGCTTTTCGCGGGCGAGGGCCCCTTCGACTCCGCTCAGGGCAGGTCCGCGCCACACCAGCACTGGCGTAGGATAGTTGGGCATGATTCGAGACGCGCAGTATTGGATTAAGAGGCTCAAGCTTGCGCCGCATCCGGAGGGCGGATATTTCCGCGAGAGTTATCGGTCCGACTTGTGGCTTCCGGCGGGCGCGCTGCCGGCGGAATTCTCGGGGGCAAGGCGAGCCTCCACGGCAATTTATTTCTTGCTCGATGGAGAAAATTTCTCGGCCTTCCACCGGCTGCACTCCGACGAGATGTGGCACTTCTACGCGGGCGGCGCGCTGCTGGTGCATGAGTTGTCGGCTGATGGGAGCTACACGCAGAAAAAGTTGGGAAGCGATCCGGAGGCGGGCGAAGAGTTGCAGGTTGTGGTCGAGGCGGGACGCTGGTTTGCATCCAGCGTTTGCGATGCGGAATCGTATGCCCTGGTCGGTTGCACCGTCGCGCCAGGATTCGATTTTGCCGACTTCGAAATGGCGAAGCGGGATGAGTTAGTCCGGAAGTATCCGCAGCACAGGGAGATTATTATGCGGTGGACGCGCGGCTAGCGGTTTTCGCCACCACAGGGAGCACGGGGGGACACAGAGGAAACAAAATGGACGGGGCAAGCCCCGTCTCCACACAGGCGCAGAGGCGGCCGTAATTTCCACTTGCAATTTCTCGCTGCAGACGGGCATTGTTGATGGCATGCGACCGACATCAGTGATGCTTCTTCTCTCGTTAGTGGCGGGCTTTGCTCAGGCAGAGACTTGCACGCTGCAGACTTATGCCGCTTCCTGGATGCAGAGCGGTACTCCGTTCACGGTGCAATGCCCCAGCGGTAAATACGATGGCGTACTGATCAGCCAGCCGGCTCGCAGATTTTTTCGGCGGGGCACGCTGGTGCTGAAATTCAATCAGCCGGTGGTGGCGGTCGCACCGAAGAACGACGAAGGTGTGTTCCATCCAGGACGCGGGAAACAAATCAGCTCCATGTTGCTCTCGGGCGGCGCGGGAATCGGTACGAAGGATTTGACCGATGGCTTATCGGGGGCGGTCTTCAAAAGCTACTACCTGATTCCGGTGACCTTTGCGGTTCTCGCGGTATTTGAAAATGGCGGGGACGTGCTTTTGAAGCCAGGATTCAAGTTGAACACGGAAGTGAATCGAACGGAATCGGCTCCCGCCGCGCATTAGGGCAGGGAGGGTTGGTCCGGAAGCAATGGAGAGGATCCAGAACGGCGATCGAGCGCCGGGGAAGCAAGCTTCATCCGACTCCAGTCGTAGGGCAGTTCCCTGCCGCAATCCAGACAGACGACGTACATGCCGGCGGGAGCGGAGGACCGCTGGCGGAGCGTTTTGATGGTAACCGGAAAGCTGTAATTGCGATGCCCGCAGGCGAACAGGATTGCTGCGACTTTTTCGAGCATTTATCACCTCATCTGAAAAACTGTCGAGGCAGCAGACCGTAACCTGAAGCCTCGTCGCTGAGTAGTGAGGCTCGGTCGGATTTCGTTTCAGTGGAAAACGCGGAGGCGGAGAGTTGAATGCATCCGAGAAATACATAGGTCCTTCGTTCGGAGTTCCCTGCTCGGCAGACACTCCGCTGCCTTTGGGATGACAAGAAACGCGATTTCAGGATGGGAAGGCTATCCCCGCGATGGGGGACTGGCTGGGCCAGCCGCATAATCGGCGGCATTGCTCCAGGTAACAAAGGCCACGACGACCATCACCAGTCCTAGAACAAGCCAGAGTGGCCTGATGTCGGCGCCGCCTGCTGACGCCCGGAAGAAAGCCGCCAGCCTAAGTCCTCCGAGCACTCCCCGAAAAGGGTACAGGAAAAAGAGGCCGACCGCGCAGAGACCTAGGAGTAGTTTCTGAAAGGGAAAGAAAGACACTGCCCCCAATGACAAAAGCAGGACGAGATAAGTCGGGGCGAAGGGCACCAACAGAAGAGCGAAGGGGTTTTCCTGACCCAAACGGGACTGTAACTCCTGTGCTATGTCCAGGACGGACCACTCCTGCTTGCCGCTTATTGGAGGCTCGACTTTGATGACTGGCGCGAAGAAGGTGAGCAGTCCGAATGCGATGAAGATGAAAGCTAACTTTCTGGTTCGGCGGCTAAGGCGACCGTCCGAGCGGATTGGCCTGGCGGCGGGCTTGGTGGTGGATCCGATTGGCTGGACCATGATTTAAGCTTCCCGGACAAGGTATGCCAGTGTCATGAATTTCGCAAATTGTACCTGCTCGGAAGCGCCCGGACGGACGAGGCGTCCGTCCCTACGTGATTGGGACGATGTGCGGCAGTTCGCGGGCGAGAGCGCCCGCGCCACACTTAGCGAATGGTACAATCCGCTGCCATAGGGTCTATGGCACACGACGTATTTATCAGCTATTCCTCCAAGGACAAGGTGATCGCCGACGCGGTTTGTGCGCGGCTAGAGGCGCGCGGCATTCGTTGCTGGATAGCGCCGCGCGATGTGCGGCCGGGCGCGCCTTATGGCGAAGAAATTATTGACGGCATCCATGAAGCGCGGGTGATGGTGCTCGTGCTTTCTGCGAACGCGAATGCGTCGCCGCACATTCCGAAAGAAGTGGAACGGGCGGTGAGCCGGGGGGTTTCGATTATTCCGCTGCGGGTCGAGGATGTTCTGCCCGCGAAGTCGCTGGACTACTTCATCAGCTCAGTGCATTGGCTGGATGCGGTAACTCCGCCGCTGGAATCACATCTGGATAGCCTGGCAACTACGATTCGCACTCTGCTGCCAGAAGGATCGCAGAAGGCGATTCCCAACGTTGAGCCGCCGATTGCGCCCACAGTGGTGGTTACTCCGGCTGCGCCGGCGATACCGATTTCAAGTACAACGGCATCCGCTAAGCCCAAATGGTTGTGGCCCGCAGTGGCGGCAGTTGTCGTGCTAGCGGCGGGGTGGTATTTCCTGGGCCGGGCGCCAGAGCCCGGGCCCGGCGGCTCGCCTGTTGCTAACCTCCCGACTCAACCGGGGAGCAGCCCTCCTGCGGCAGCGAGACCGCAGACCGCGAATGGGAGCCCAGGGATCCATCCCCAGGCGCCAGCATATAGCCCAGCCTATAGCCTAGATCCGATTATTGGGTGCTGGCAGTGGATGAATAATGCCGCGGTGGTGATCAGGGCGGACGGAAGCATGACGGCCGGGCCATTCACTGCGCGCTGGCGACTGGCCAACGCGGGGCGCCGGGTCTACAACTTCACATGGCCCGAAGCGGTGGATACGGTTTCGATATCGCCGGACGGGGGCAGTCTTTCGGGAGGCAATCAGTACGGCGTTTCGATGACGGCGACGCGAGTCTCGCCGGGGATTGATATCACCGGGGCGTGGCGCTGGTACAACGGGGTGGTTGTAACCATCCTGCCCAATGGAACTTTCGTGGCGTTGACGACTCACGGGCGCTGGCAGAACACGGGCGCGAACGCTTATGCCCTCACTTGGCCGGAGCCGGTAGATACGGTCACGATGTCGCCCGATCACGGGCGGGTGAGCGGCAAGAATCAATACGGGTTTCAGGTGAGTGGAACCAAGACGGGCGCGTGCGGGGGATGAGGGATCGGGGAGCGATGCGCCGCGCGTGCGGCGTGGTCGAGCGCGTCGCAAGGTCATTGATCTTTGTCTGGTTGCCTCGGTGGCTAAAGCCCCTTCAAGCAAAAGGAAGTAAGCGCAGCGGTGAACCGCTGCTCCACCCAAAAGGGCGCACCTGATTTCGGACTTTCCAGAAGACGACAGTGCAGATTTGGCGAGCTACGCTCGCGGACGGACGCGGGCGGCTGTCCCCACGTTCGCGGGCGAGGGCGCCCGCGCCACACTTTGCCGGTGCTAACAAAAAAGGCGGCCGCTTGGCCGCCCCTCTGAAGAACTCCGTTCAACATCAAAGCATTTTTACACTTTCGACGTGGATGGAATCGCCCATCACATGGGCTTTGACGGCTACGTGATGTCCAACGTGATCCTTGAGGGCGTCGGGGTTGTCGATGGTGAGGACCTTTTGATCCTTATCGGTTACAAACACCATGGAAGCGCCTTCGGCGATGCACTTCTTGGTGCACTCTTCCGCCTTCGCGTTGGCGCCCTTGACACCACATTTGGAATCACTCACCCAGCCTTTGACGGTTTCAGTCTTGCCCATGTCGTCAGCCAAAAGGGTGGCGGCCATGAGGGAAAACATGGAGAAGACAGCACAGACCAATAGCAGCTTTTTCATCGCGAAAACTCCTCTGAATTGGCGGCCCGAAGCCGCAGAATTTGTTTGGCCGAACTTCTTAGGTCTTGCCGGAGTTTCCGCTGCCAACGGTTTCCAGCAAGCCACATCTAACCCGAGTGTGTTGCCCACTATAGCACACGGATTGCAGAAAGAAGATGAAGAACGCTCTACGTTTGTCGTTCGGCGGTAGTTTGGTGCGCGAATGTTAGTCGCGCTACCAGAAAAGCCGATTCCTCACGCGATACTGCCGCGTCGGAATGACCAACTGAATCGATAGGCGAGAATGGGCTACTTCTTGGCGGAGTCCAACGCGGGATGTTGGGGAGGGGCGGGCGCTGGGGTTACGTAGATGATCTCTCCCGGGCGAGCGTAGTGAAGCTGTTCGCGCGCCTCTTGCTCGATAGCTTTGGGATCGGTTTTCAAAGCCTTGACTTGGGAGGTATGCGTGTCGTTTTCTTTCTGGAGCACGTCGATTTCCTTTTGCAGGGTTTCGTACTCGGTCTTCTTCTGGCGGTAAACGACCATGCCATTTGCGCCAAACATTATATGCACGAACAACCATACGGTCAGGACGGCGACGGCGATAGTGGCCAACTTGCGGCGCAACTGGTAGATGGAAAACAGCGAGGGGCGAAATTTCGTTGCCAGACGCTCAGCCCACGCTTCGGCCTCGGGAGCGTGTTCCGCCAAGAGCTGCAAACCGCGGTCAGGACGGGCGAGCCTTGGATACGACAGTCTCGGGAGCTTTAGTT
The DNA here is from genome assembly GCA_963712035.1 of uncultured Acidobacteriaceae bacterium. Classification (GTDB taxonomy): domain Bacteria; phylum Acidobacteriota; class Terriglobia; order Terriglobales; family Acidobacteriaceae; genus PALSA-270. The sequence goes on from CAVQGL010000001.1 coordinate 182,807, forward strand.
TTACTCGAAAATCCATTGCTTGGCCGCCGCGCTCAACTTCTGCAGATCTGCTTCACTGCCAGCTTCCGAGTAGACACGAACCACCGGCTCGGTTCCCGACAGGCGGTAACAGACCCAGGCGCCGTCCTCAAATACCAGCTTGAGGCCATCTGTACGTACAATTTCCTTGACCTTATGGCCAAAGAAGTCCTGGGGTTGGAGTTGTAACTTCTCAGTGAACTTCTCTTTGACCTCCGGCGTCAAGCGGAAGTTCTCGACGCTGAGGATAAAAGGAACCAACTTCGGCAAATAGGTCCCTTAATTGTTGCGCCCAGGGGCTTGCGGCGCTTGGCCACCATTTCGCAGCAGAGCAGGCCGGCGAGAATGCCATCTTTCTCGGGGACATGATGGCGGATGGAGAGGCCGGCGCTTTCTTCGCCGCCGATGACGATTTTGTCCTGCTTGATCAGCTCGCCAATGTACTTGAAGCCAACCGGCGTTTCGTGCAGCTCAATTCCGTGGTGCTTGGCGAGGGCGTTCACCATGTTGGTGGTGGCTACGGATTTGGCGACGCCATTTTTCCAGCCGCGACTTTCAACCAGATAATCGAAGAGCAGCGCGATGATGTAATTGGGCTGGAAGAAAGTTCCATCCTGGTCGACGATGCCGAAGCGGTCGGCGTCGCCGTCGGTGGCGATGCCAATGTTGGCATTGACCTCTTTCATTTTGGCGCGCAGATCTTCAAGCAGATGATCGTCGGGTTCGGGGGCATGTCCGCCGAAAAGCACGTCGCGATAGTCGTGGACTGTGGCGATTTCGATTCCCGCTTCGCGTAGGAGCGCGTCGGGGTAGCCGCGCGCCGCTCCCCACAGAGGGATCGAAGGCGACGCGCAGGCCGGCTTTCTGGATGGCGGGCAGATCGACGATTTCCCGCAGGCGAGCCAGGTAGATATCATGGGGATTGAGCCGAGCCTTGGGGTATGTTTGCGTGGAACGGAGCCTTCCCCGGCGGCGTCGAAGGCTGCGATTTCGGCTTCGATTTTCTTGGTGACCTCAGGTAATGCGGGCGCCCCATCTGGAGTGGAGAACTTGATGCCGTTGTACTCCGGGGGATTATGCGAGGCGGTGAAGTTGATAGCTCCATCGGTTTGCTCGCGAATTACGGCGTAGCTGATGGCTGGAGTGGGCGCGGCTTCGGCGATAACCAGCGGCGCAATGCCGTGAGCGCCGAGGATTTCCGCGGCAATGGAGCAGAAGGTTTCGCCCAGAAAACGCGGATCCCGGGCCACAATGACGCGAGCGCCGGACGAGTTTTGCTTCCGCCACGTAGCGGGCAATTCCGGTTACAGCGCGGCGCACGTTGGCGAAGGTGAACTCCTCCGCCACAATCGCCCGCCATCCCGAAGTGCCAAACTTAATTTGGGTTGCCATGATTTGCTTTGCCTTGATGACTCGATTTAGTTTAGAAGCTGAGGTTGTCGTTGTGCAGGAACTGCCGGCCGGTGCCCCATGACTGATTCTAATATGACCGATAAGATTGTCGTCTTTACCACTGCGGGATCTACGGAAGAGGCACGGCGCATTGCCGATGCACTGGTCGAACGGCGACAGGCGGCGTGCGTCAACATCATTAAGGGAGTCGAGTCCATTTATCGCTGGAAGGGAAAGACGGAAGAGTCGCAGGAGTGGATGCTGCTGGTTAAGACTACGGCGGTCGCATTTGATAACGTGTGCAAGACGATTCGGGAGTTGCATTCGTATGAACTGCCGGAGTGCATTGGGGTTTCGGTGGCGCAGGGATCTCCGGAGTATTTGAAGTGGATTGATGAGTCTGTGGGGTAGGTGCGTGGCCTGTGATCGTAGACAGGGCTTGGATAGTCTTCGCCACTGCTCTGCCGATTCCTTGCGCTTCGTGAGATCCTTCGCGGCTTTGCCGCTCCAGGATGACAAGCGGGAAAAGATCGAAGAGGCTAGACCGTCTTTAGGGCTTGCTCCAAGTCCGATAGGATGTCTTCGACATTCTCAATGCCAACGGAGATGCGGACCATGCCGTCGGTGATGCCGATTGCTTTTCTTCCTTTCCCTCCCAACGCCGCGTGAGTCATGGTCGCCGGATGAGAGATGAGGGTTTCTACACCTCCCAGAGACTCGCCCAGCGAACACAGTCGCACATTTTTCAGGAGCTTTTTTGCGTTGCGGAGTGAGCCAGTCTCAAAGGTGATCATCGAACCGAAGCCAGTCATCTGACGTTTCGCCAGCTTATATTGCGGATGATCGGGCAGCCCCGGGTAGAAAACCTGCTTCACTTTCTTGTGATGCCCGAGGAAAACGGCGACGATTCTTCCGCTGCGGTCGTGCTGTTCCATGCGCACAGCTAAGGTTTTCACTCCGCGCAGAACCAACCAGCATTCGAATGGGGAGAGAATAGCTCCGGCAGCCTTTTGCACAAAGCTTAGTTGCTCCGCTTGCTCGGGCTTGGTGCAGACCACCACTCCGCCGAGGCCGTCGCTGTGGCCATTGAGAAATTTTGTTGTGGAGTGCACCACCAGATCGGCGCCGAGCGCAATGGGTTGCTGAAAGTACGGCGACATGAAGGTGTTGTCGACCACCAGTTCCACGCGCTTGCGGCGGCAGATTTGGCTGACGGCGCGGATATCGGTAACCGTCATCAAGGGATTGGTCGGGGTCTCCACATAGACCATGCGAGTATTTTTACGGATTGCGCTTTCGACGTTTCCCGGGTCCGTGGTATTCACGTAGGTGAATTCCATACCGTAGCCTGCCAGCACCTGATTGAACAGGCGTGGGACTCCTCCATAGAGATCGTGCCCGCAGACCACGTGGTCACCGGATTTGAACATAGCGCAGAGGGCATTGATGGCCGCCATTCCGCTGGCGAAAACTCGCGCGGCGATGCCCCCTTCGAGGGCAGCCAGGTTTTGTTCCAGGCGCGTGCGGGTCGGATTGGAGACGCGGGCATATTCGTATCCCTTGTTCTTGCCCAGTTCCTGCTGAACGTAAGTGGAGGTGGCGTGGATTGGGGCCGCAACGGCTCCCGTTTCGAGGTCGGGTTCCTGACCGATGTGAATGGCACGAGTGGCAAAACCGCGTTGGAAGTTAGATTTCATTTCCTGATAGTTTGTCATCCTGAACAAGCTTCTTGTGAAGGATCTTACGACAGTTTGTGGTGGCGGTGCGGGTGCGAGGTCGGTAAGGCCCCGTACACTGTACGGTGGTTTTCTTCGCTTCGTCAGATCCTTCACGGCTATCACCGCTCTAGGATGACATGGCTAAGAAGTTAGTTCGTCCCACCGGGCGGGGGACTTTGACCGGCGTAGTAGCCGCTGCGCGTTCTTACCGTGAGCTTGGTGTAGCCTTTCGCATGGGCGTCTACGCGAATGGTGCGGTAGCCGCCCACGCTCTTGGGGGTGGTCGGCTTGTAGCCCAAAGTGTATTGGCTGCGGATGTCGTGGGCCACCGTGCGACTGATTTCGTCCACCTGGTCAACCGTTTTAGGCAGAAAGGCAATGCCTCCGGTGCGGAGGGCGAGAGTTTCCAAGGCGCGCTTGGCCCGTCTTTCTCCCTCCTCGCCGCCCAGGAGTCCAATGGCATAGACGGTGGGTCCATTCTCCACTTGCAGCCAGCGCACGGCTTGCTCCAGGGTAGTTCGGCTGGCGTTGTCTTCGCCATCGGTCACGACGAACAGGACTTTTTTTTGCAGCTTGGCTTGCTTGAGCTGCTCGGCCGAAGCCACCACCGCGTCGTATAGCGCCGTGCCTCCGCGAGCTTCAACTTTTTCTAGAGCTTGCCGCAGCAACTTCACGTTGTCAGTGAAGTCTTGGTCCAGGTAATACTCATCGTTGAAATTCACCACAAAGACCTGATCTTGAGGATTGCTGGACATGACCAGATCCAGAGCAGCTTTGTTCACCTTGTCGCGCTTTTCGCGCATGGAGCCGGAGTTATCGATGACAATGCCCATGGCGACGGGAACATCTTCCCGGCGAAAAGAAGTAAGCGGCTGGGGTTTGTCATTCTCAAAGACGGAAAAGGCGTCCCTGCCTAAATCGAGGACCATGTGGTCCTTGCTGTCGACGACGGAGGCGTGAAGCACCACTTCTTCGACTTCCTTTTTGAAGACGAAGACCCCATTATCATCGGAAGGGGCCTGACCCTGCGGTTGGGCTGCTGGTGGATTGTTTTGCGAAGAGGGCGCTGCTGGTTGCGACTGCGCCGAGTCCTGCGCCAGAGTCGCACCCCCAAAGAGCGCCAAGTTGAGCAAGAATACGCCGGCCAGGGGGAACCACAGTCGGCTATTCCGAAGGAGCATAGTAACCCGTCTTAGCGTACACACGGAGCGGCGGTAGTCCTTTAGGTGGAGTAAGTTTCACCCTGATTTTACGCCATTTGCCGTCGTGTGCCCGGTTCTTAGGACGGTATCCGATGACATATTGGTTGCGTAGCTCGGTACCGATTTTTGTGGCCACATCGGCCAAGTCGTTAGGATTGTCAATAGTGAAGGTACGGCCTCCGGTTAATTCGGAGACTTCGGCGAGCAGGGCTGGGCCCAATTGCTCCTCTGGACTGGCGAAGTAGTGGTCGTAAATTCCGATGGCGTAGATGAGAAGATCGGCTTCCTTCACGGTGGATTTAATCTCGCCCTCGGTATAACGGCTGTGATTGTCGCCACCGTCAGAAATGATGAGCAGAGCGCGCTTGGGATACTTTGCCTGGCGCATCTTGTGCACACCCAGGTAGATAGCGTCGAGGAGCGAGGTTCGTCCGCGGGGAGCGGTAAACATCAGCTTATTCTGGATTTCATCCGCCACCTGGGTGAAGTCGGAGAGCTGTTCGGGTTGGTCGGAAAAGGCAATCAGGAAAAACTCATCCTGCGGATTGGCCGTCTTGAGAAATTCCCCAACCGCTTCCCGGGCCCGGTCGATCTTGCTGCTCATGCTGCCGCTCATGTCAAAAATGATGCCGAGCGAGACGGGAGCGTCTTCACTGGAGAAACTTCGAATCTCCTGCGCGTCTTTGCCTTCGAAGACGCTGAAGTTGTCCTTGTCCAGGCCGGTAACTAGGCGGTTCAAGGGGTCGGTAATAGTGACCGGAACCAACACCAAGTCGACATCGACCAGCATGGGCTTGGTGTGAGTCTTGAGAGCGGCGTCAACAATCTCGCTCTTATTAGGATCGGGGGGCTTGATCCGCGGGGTGACGTGGACATCTTCAACGTCGCTGACTTGCGCCACGCAAATTGGGGAAAACCCGCCGAACGCCACCGCGATGGATAGGAGCAGATACACCAGGTTCGCGGCCAACCGCACACACGCAAGACTATTTCGGGCGCGAGTCGGGACCAAAGAAAGAGGCTCTAATCCGGAGGAGCGAGAGAACCCGCGCACGCCATAGCGGGTCATAAACACCTCGATAACGTGACCGTAGAATAGCTCATGTTCTGGGTATGTCATAACATTTTTTATCGACGATTGTGACTACCCTGTGCAAGAAATTACGTACTTTTGACATCTCAAAGGTCTGTAGCCTTCCCAGTCGTCCCGGATTTTCCGGCATCGCCCCGGGTTGCGCCCTTGGTGCGAGGCCTCCTGATACAATTTCGTGTTCACTTATGGCTCACATCGCACCTTTTCGCGCCCTTCGCTACGATCAAAAACGCGTCACCTTGTCCAAGGTGGTCACCCAACCTTACGACAAGATCAACGCTGAGATGCAGGAACACTATTACGCGGCTAGTCCCTATAACCTGGTACGAATCATCCTGGGCAAGCGGATGCCGACCGATGGGAACGGCGACAATCCTTACTCGCGTGCCTCCGGTTTCTTGGCAGACTGGCGCCGCGAAGGCGTGCTGGCTCAGGATGTCGAGCCTTCGCTGTACTTCTATTCGCAGCGCTTTACCGTGCCCGGGACCCAGACCCAGGCGGAGCGGAACGGGTTCATTGGGCTGGGACGACTCGAAGACTACTCTGCGCAGATCGTCTTCCGCCATGAGCAGACGCTGGCCAAGCCCAAGGCCGACCGGCTGGACCTGCTGCGCGCTACCCGCGCTCACTTTGGACAGATTTTCATGCTGTACAGCGACCCCTCCGCCGAAATCGAGACCGCACTTGCCTCCAGCGGCTCGCCAGACATGGAGACGCGCGACGAATACGATGTACTGCACCGGGTGTGGAAGATCTCCGATCCCGCATTAGTGGAGTTGGTACGGGGCAAGATGCGCGACAAGAAGCTGATCATCGCCGACGGCCATCATCGCTATGAGACGGCGCTAAACTACCGCAATGAGCGCCGGGCGGCAGCCGGGGCGGGTGGGACCAAAGACGCTCCTTATGAATTTGTCATGATGACCTTCGTCAACATGGATAGCCCTGGCTTGGTGATCCTGCCGACCCATCGCGTGGTGCACGGCGTGACTTCCTTTTCAGGGGACGCGCTACGCGATGGGGCACGCGCTTATTTCAGCGTGGAAGAAGTTGACCCAGCGATCGACGGCCACCGCGCGCAGGCCATCCTGCATCGAGCCTCGCAAGCCGGTCCTGCCATACTGGCTGTGACCGCCAACCGGGCATTTCTGCTGGACCGGCCGAAGGCGTTAGGGTCGGAGATTTTCGCGGGGTTGTCTCTGCGCCAGCAAGCGCTTGACGTCGTGCAATTGCAAAAATGCCTATTGGAAGGCGTGCTGGGGCTATCGGAGGAATCCATCCGCAACCAACAGAACATCAGCTACTACCGGGAGACGGACGAGGCCCTGGCTCAAGTGCGCAAAGGTGCGGCCAACGTGGCGTTCTTGATGAGTCCGGTGCGTATGCAGCAGGTACGCGACATTGCTTTTGCGGGCGAGGTGCTGCCACAGAAATCCACCGATTTCTTTCCCAAGTTACTGAGCGGTTTGTGCGTGTACGCGCTGGAGTAGGGCTGCATCGAGGCGTGGGAGTAGCGCGCCTCATGTGATTCGCGTCACAGCCCCGGCCGTTGGGCACCCCTAGAGTAGAAATGTACTCTCGTTCGGCGTTCGCCTGCCTCTGAGTGCAGCACGACGTTGAACTCGAAGGAGCCCGCCCTCATGGATGCATATCAGGAAAACAATCGCGCTGCGTGGCTGGAAGGTCCAGCAGCCAAGTGCTCACCGGGCACGAATCAAAGTGGCATCGCATATCGGCTGGTGTTGTTAGGGCCTCCTGGTGTGGGCAAGGGCACGCAGGCCGCCCTGCTGAGCCGGAGTTTGGGAGTTTGCCACCTTTCGACGGGCGACTTATTCCGCGCGGCGAAGAATCGTAGTGACACGGATTCCTCCCCGGCCATGGCTGCGGCGCTGGACGTGATGCGGCGCGGGCATCTGGTGCCGGACGAAGTTGTCTGGGACATGGTGCACGAACGCGTGGGCTGTCTTCGCTGTCCAGGTGGTTTTGTGCTGGACGGATTTCCTCGTACCCTCGGCCAGGCCGAATCGCTCAAGCAGTTGCTGGAACAGGAAAAGCTTCCGCTGCACGCGGTGGTGAACCTGGTGCTTCCGGTAGCCGAAATTGTGGCCCGCCTAAGTGGGCGGCGCACCTGCGAGAAGTGCAAAGCGATTTTCCATATCACCGGACAACCACCTAAGGTGGAAGGAATATGCGATCAGTGCGGTGGGCGGTTGTTTCAGAGGGAAGACGACCGTCCCGACTCGATCACGATCCGTCTTGATGCCTATGAACGCAGCACAGCGCCCTTGATTCAGTTCTACCGGTCTTTGGGGTTGCTCACGCCCGTGCTGGCCACAGGCTCTCCGCAGAAAATTTTCCAGCGTGCGTTGAGCGAACTTGAGGCGCGGCGCGCGCTTGAATCATCTGGTGTAGATCTGGCGCAGGCTCCCCACGCTTAGCCTGAGTCGCTTAGAAATCAGGGGTTCGTTATCGATCCTGACTGGGCTTCCGGCGCTTGGTCTGAGATGGTGGCGCGGTCCCGCAAGAGTGTGAGACGCTTGCTGCGATGAGCGTCATGGCAGTCCAGGCATTGCTCTTTCGCCTTTGCCGAGTGCTTTTGCGATCCCATGGATAAGGATGAGTGGCAGGCGAAGCAAATCTGATCTTTCGGCATGGCTAGACTGACCGTAGTCATGTCTCCTTGAGTCATCTCAAAATGGCAAACTGTGCATCGAGCCGCCAGAGCCGAGTGCACGGATCTGCCCGTCATTTTATCGGCATGACAGGACGAACACTTCGCATCTTGGGAGAGGGTTCCGGGGTGCTCGACCGCAGGTGCGTACGAGGCCAGGAACGCGAGAAGCAAACTGACCGCGGAGTTTCGTATGTACGTTATTGTCATTGTAGAAAGTTGGCGGCGTTTACTGTATTTCTCCGGTGGAGGCAAAGCGGATTCCGGCCAGCGGGCTTCCCGAGGCCAGATACTCGCGAATTTTTCCGCGATTCGCGCCTGAAACTTTTTCGGCTTGAGCGAAAACTTGCACGGCCTCGGAAAGTGCGGTCCCTTCCGGAAGGCGGAAGATCCACGGAATATTCGTCGAAGTCAACATTTTGTCCGAAGAAATTGCAATAACGGGAACGAAGGCTTTGACACCGATTTGCTCGGCTAGGTGGCTGGAGTTGCGATCGAGGGCGATGATGCCTAGCGATTGCTCCTGATAAACCGCTTGCACCAGCGCGGTCGAAGCCTTGCCCCAGGAACCTTCTGTGGGAACGCTGACGAGCGTTAAATGTTGCCCCGCGCCATTGAGGTTTTTTAACAGCTGTGCAAGTTCGAGGGTGTGAATCGCCTGGTCCGCATTCGGCCCGAATACCGCGATTTTGAGTTGTTGTGGATTCATCTCAGGCGTGGCTGGCCCGGCGTACTGCACTCCACCTTCTCCCACCTGTGCGTAAGCTTTTTCCATGGTGATGCGACGGTAGGAGATGGTCCCGTGATGCACGCTGGCCAGGAACAACGGGCTGATGTTTTTGCAGTTGGGATCGAAATTCATCTCTCCGGTCACGCCGTCATATTTCTCAATGCCAGTCAGCGCGTCGCGGATGCGGCCACGGTTCAAGCCCGCGCGGCAGATGGACTGCAGCAGGATTTGCATCGCATCGTAGGCAAGAGCAGCAAAGTGGTCAGGCTTCTCGTGATAGGCGGCATCGAAATGGTTGTTGAAGTCGAGCCATTTCTGAGTGCGCTGGCTGGGATCGTAGGGATAGACCGCCTCAAATCCTTCAGCAGCCGGCCCTGCGAGCTTCACCAGTTCGTCACCGATGGTGCGATGGCTGCCGAAGACGCGTTGTTTCATCCCCAACTCTTGCATCTGCTTCAGGATCGCCGCAGTGGGACCGATGTCCGTCCACAGAACGATTGCGTCGACGCGCGAATCCTGAATGACGCCAAGCTGGCGACGGAAATCGGTATCGCCCGGCATGAACTTTTGTTCGATGACTACAGGATGCCCGAGGCGCCGTGAGGCATCTTTGAACTTCAGTACGCCAAAACGGCCATAGCGGCTGTTCACGCGCAATAGGGCCACGCGCTTCAGGCCGAGTTCGGTATAGATGTGCCGGGCCAGCGTGTAGCCTTGCACGCGATCATCTTGAATATCCGTGAAGTACCAGGGAATGATGGTTTCGGGAATAGTTGGATCGGTGGAGGCGCTGTTGACCAGCGGAGTTTCGGCCTTCAGTGTAAGGCGAAGCGCGATGTGGGTGGTTTCCGAGCTTAGAGAACCGAACATGGCCCAAACTTTGTCGTCATAGATCATCTTGACGGCATCGTTCGAAGCAGCACCCCAGATTGCCGAATCTCTGGAAGCGCCTGGCGCGGCGGAGCTGCTGTTCTGCCAGTTGTCGTAGTCGTTATGGATCACCAGGCGGAAAGGTTTTCCGCAGTAACCGCCGGCCGCATTGGCCTCGTCAATCGCCAGTTTGGCGCCGTTTAACATGCGATTGCCAAGCACCTGTTCGGGATGATCGTAGAGCGGGGCAAGAAAACCGATGCGGATTTCGTCGAGGTCGCTGAGCTTGCCATCGGGAACTTCGCGAGCGGCACCGTTGTACTCGATTAGATCAGTGTAATTTTCGTAATAAGGAGTGGTGAATTTGGAATACGGCCGCAAGTCGTCGGGTGCTCCGGCGTAGGGTTTGAGCGAGCGGGGGGCGGGGCGGCCCGGCGGATTAGCGCCGCACGAGCAGGAGGGCGAGGACTGTGCCGCAGCGGCATAAGTCAGCAGGGTAGCGACGACAATTAAGAGCACGCGACGCATGTGGCTACTCCTCCGGGGTTTCCCGCTGAAACATAGCAATAGCCTCAATTTCGATGAGCAAGTCGGGCCGGCAAAGAATGGCCTGAATGCCTGTCGATGCGGGCAGAGGGTTCAGACCTTGCTCTTGATAGAAAGCGGTGCGCTCTTCGTTAAACGCTTTGTAGTCGCGCTCAATATCGCGCAGATAACAAGTGGTGCGAACGATGTCTTTCCAGGTGGCGCCTTCGGAGGCCAGCAACTGGGTGATATTCTCGAAAGTGCGCCGGGTCTGCGCGCGTAGATCGCCTTCGTGAACGGTTTTACCTTGCTCATCAATGCTGGCCGTGCCCGAGATAAGCAACAGGACGAACTTTCCCAGGTCAATGCGCATGCCACGCGAGAAGGCGCTGCCATAGGCATAAGCCTCGTTCAGCGTGTTCAGGTTGGTGATGGCCCTTTTCTTCACCGGTGCCGTGGTAACTTCGTTGAATAAGTCCGCGACCGTCATAATCGTCTCCTTAATGTTTGCTGTCTTCCCGCTTGGCGCTTGCCACTAATTTCTGCCGTATGCCATGACTTAAACCGTGCGCGGTAGCGACCCAGAGATCGTCACCTTGAAAGTCCACGCCCAGGATGTAATTGTGGGAAGGTGCGGAGTCCACCGCGACCGGGGTTACGTTCCCATCGGCATCGCGCACCGACATTTCCGGTTTGCCGGTATCGAGGGCCGGACGATAAACCGCCCAATTGATGCCGTCGTAGTAGGCAAGACCCTTGTCGGTGGAGAACCAGGCACGATTGCCGTCCACGCCTTTGACCTGGTTCAGGAAATTGCTGGGCAGTCCGCTGTCTTTAGTCAGGAAGTTATGCCAGTTGCGTCCGTCATAGCGGCTGGCGCCGAAATATGTGGCAACCCAGACAATTTTGTCGATGTAGCTGACCGAGGTTGTGACTTCGTGGATGAGACCCTGATCCTTGAAGAGCACCAATTCCGTCTCCCCGTCGGGGTCGTTGTAATCTTTCCAGCGCTCGGTGGCGACGTCGTATTCCAGCAGGCCGCCTCCCCAAACCGCGTAATAAACTTTGTCAGCGCCCGGGCTCACGCTGTAGGTCCAGATCTCATACATGGGAGTGTTGCGCTCGTTAAATAAGGACCACTGGCCGGTGCGCGTGTCGAAGCGGCTGGCGCCTGCCGCGGTTGCTTGCCCATACGAAGTCTCCTTGCACGCCTACGCCATACACGATGTCGTTGCTCAGGCCAGAGTTGAGCTGCGTAAAAGTGTCGATGCGTCCCGCCGAGATTCGGCTTAAGCCGCCCATGGTCCCAGCCCACACATCGCCCGTATTTTTGTCGAGGGCAAGGGAGAGCACGGCGCGATGAGCAAGTCCGTCGGCCGGACGAAAGACTTTCCACTTCCCGTTTTCGTAAAGCCCGAGACCGTTTTCCGTGCCCGCCCAGACGCGGTCGCCATCCACCAGAACGCAGAACACATGATTGTCTGGCAGGCCATTCGCGGTGGTGAAGTTTTCCCAGCGAAACTTCGGCATGTCGGGCGGGGCCGCAAAAAGCGGAACGGCAAAGGCCAGCGTGGCGATGAGGAAACAGAGCTTTCTTGTCATTTTTGTCAGGTCGCTCATAAAGTCCTCAGATACTCGATGAGGTCGTTCAACTCATCCTTGGTGAGATCGTTGGAGACTCCGTGGGTATCTTTGGGATTGAACTTTGTCCAAATCTCTTCGAGCGAGCGCGCCGAGCCATCATGCAGATAGGGCGCGGAGTAGGCCACGTCGGGCAAGTGCGGTGTGTCAAGGAGAGGCGAGCGATCGATGGGCTTGCCAGTGCCAACATCTTCGGAATGGTTGTTGGTGTATTTCGGTCCGCTGTGGCAGGTCCCACAGCGATTGCTTTCGGGAATGGGCTGGCCGTTCTTGTATTTGATTCTTTCGAAGATCGCTTTGCCGCGTTCCTGCGCGGGGGTCAGTTCGCCGTCCGCCGCTCGGTAGCGGTTGGGCCGCACTGGAATGGACAGGACATAACTGACGAGGTCAGTGAGTTCTTTGCCGTTGTAGCTCTGCGAACGGTAGAAGTATTTCTCAGTGCGCGGGCCGCATTCGGTAAGGAGGTCGGGATTGCCGCCATTCCATTTGAAGGGCTGGGTACCCATCAGGTCCTCGATGGAACGGTTGTCCACAATATCGACACCGAATCCATCGGGCTCCAGGTCCCATTGCAAGCCGTCAAAGGTGGAGTCGAGATGACAATTGGCACAACTAAACTGTCCCTGAAAGGCAAAGCGGGCGCTGTTGAAGATCTGTTCGCCGCGCCGTAGCGGGGTGACTTCCTTTGGGCCACCGAGGTCGATGGCTGAAACCACTTTCGAGAATCTTGTGTCGATCACGGTGATGGTGTCGTCCATGCGGGTGGCGACGTAAAGACGCCTGCCATCGGGCGAAAGCACAATGCCGCGGGGATTACGGCCCACCGGAATCCTGGTGGTCACATAATTGGCCGATGCCGACAGATCATTCGCGAACGAATGATTAGCGCGGGCGAACTTCAGCAGCGCGGAAACATTGATGACGCTGATGTTGTCGGACCCGGCGGCGCTCACAAACACCTTCGACTTATCGGGCGCCATGGCCACGCCAAATGGTATGGCGAAGTAACGCTCCAGTTCGTCAATCGGTACCTGAACTACGCCGCCGACATCCTGACCAAAGAAAACCAATGAATCGGTGAAAGCCCAGCCGTGCTCTACGTGGGCGAGCGGGACCAAGTTCTTGGGGCGGAGGTGGGCAGCGACTCCGAGATTGCCGTCAGCAGAAAGCGCAACATGGAAGACTCCGGCCACATTGTGCAGCGGCTCTCGATCAACCACACGGCGAGTTGCTGTGTCGAGAACCGTGATCTCCGATTCCGGCGCAGTGCGGTGCGCGACCTCCGGGTAGATATGGGTGCAGTAGAGCCGGGCGCCATTGCCGGAGAGCGCCAGATAACTTGCGCCCCGGCCGGCGGGCAGCCGCTTGATTTCTTTTCCGCTGGCCAGATCGATCACAGAGATCGCATCACTCAGGCGGTCGGCAACGTAGAGGGTTTCGCCTCGGCGGTCGGCCAGGACGCTGATGGGCTCAAACCCAGTCGGCAAGGTGCGAACGATTTCGAGTTTTTGAGCATCGATGACAGAGATGGTGTCGATCCAGGAATTCGCGACGTAGATCTGCCTGCCGTCGGTGGATACGCTTAATCCGCGGGGCACATGACCGACCGCGATCCGCTTGATGACCTTGGCAGTCTGCGTGTCGACAACCCGGAGTTCGTCGCTCTTTTCACAGACCACATAGAGGCGGCGCCCGTCGGGCGAAATGGCTAATTCGCCAGGAGAAAGATAACCAGATTGGACATTCGCCGGAGTGACGCCGGCAGCTTTAGATCCGGCGGAATTAACAGAAGCAGGATCGAAGGCGCCCGAAACAAGGAGTGCGAGCACGAACAGGATCGAGATGCGGAGGAGCCGGATCATTGCGGCTCCTCGACGAGGAGAACCCGGTCGCCGGGTAGGTTCTCGAGCACCTGTTCGCGCCCGCTGGGCCAGTGGATTGTCAGCTTATCGACTTTCGCTGACGTGCCTAGCCCGAAATGCAACCTGCCGTCATCCTGCGAAAGGTAACCTGATCCCGCAATGTGCTCCGCCATCTGCTTGCGGCCTCCGGCAATTAACTCAACCCGCGCGCCAATACCGCCGCGATTACTTTTCGTACCTTTGAGCGCAATTGTGAGCCAGTGGTTCTGGTTTTTGGTTATGTTGTGCAGCAAGGTGCCCTTGGCGCCTAGATTGACCACGTATGCATCGACCTTGCCATCGTTGTCGTAGTCGGCAAAGCACGCGCCGCGACTTACAGTTTTTACGTCGAGTACCGCACCAGCCCCCCGGGAAACGTCGGCGAAGTTTCCATTTCCCAAGCCGCGGTAGAGCGACTGCTCCTCTGGGACTAAATGGATCAAGCCGCCGTGGAAAACGAGAATGTCCAGCCATCCATCGTTGTCAAAATCATAAATTCCGCTGCCCCAACTTACGTACTGGCCGGTCGCAGCGGAGATCCCCGAGCGCGCGCTGATGTCTTCGAATCCCTGTTTGCCCGCGTTGCGCATGAGACGGTCATATTTGGAGTCGGTGACCCACAGGTCGAGCGCGCCGTCGCCATCAACATCGGCAAACACCGGCCCCATCGATGAGGTCATTTCACCATTCTGGCCGTAGGCCACGCCCAGATCGCCGGCAATTTCTTCGAAGGTGCCGTCGTGCTTGTTGTGAAACAGAAAATTTTCGGTTTTATCGTTAGAGACGTAAATGTCGGGCCAGCCGTCGCCGTCAAAATCCGCCGCAGTCACGCCCATGGTGCGGCCCTTATAAGCGCCGATGCCGGATGCGTCCGTCACATCGGTGAAGGTGCCGTTGCAGTTGTTGTGATAGAGACGGTTGGTATTGCCGGCATAATCGAGCGGCCCCGGATAGTTATCGGCCGCATAGAACGCGCGATACTTGGGATCGAACTTCACGTAACGACCGACGAACAGATCAACGCATCCATCGCGGTCGTAATCCAGCCAAGCCGAACTGATAGACCATCCATCCACGTTGATTCCGGCCTTGGCAGTGACGTCGGTGAAGGTACCGTCGCCATTGTTGTGGTAAAGGATGGCGCGGCCAAAGCCGGTTACGAAGAGGTCGATGAAACCGTCATTGTCGAAATCGGCGGCGATAGCTGCCATGCCATAGATGTTGGCGCCAACCCCGGCTTGATCGGTAACGTCGGTGAAAGTGCCGTTGCCGTTATTCCTGAAAAGATGATTGTGCGGGGGCACTTCGGGAGCTTTCTTTAGTGGATAGGGATGTATGTCGCCTTCGAGCGGCTTTCCGCTCACCACGTAGAGGTCGGGGAAACCATCATTGTTGTAGTCGAACCAAACGCATCCACCACCCGTGCCTTCCAGCAACGAACCGAGCTTTTCCGCGCCGAAGCTGTGGGTGAACTGAACCCCTGATGAGTCGGTCGCATCTTCAAAGCGGATGGGCCCTGCCGCCGCAGGCTGCGGAGTTTGGGCAAGCGCGACCGAGGAGGCTACGGACAAAGAAAAGATCAGCGCAAGCGCGAGCCGAGACATTTAGTGTCCTCCTGCGGACGTAGCTTGAATGGTCGCCGTCATGTCCGCCGGAATGATGGAACGGAGCAGGACTGCGGGAACCGCGTTTTCAGGCGCTGTTTCCGGGCCGGCGTGGCAACCGGCACAGATTCTCTGCTCGCCACCACGCATCCAAAACCATCCCGCTTCCTTCTTTAAGGCGTTCCCCGACTGGTCGAGCAATTCGATCTTGAGCGGCAGGTCCCCAGGAACGCGCAGGTAGAAAGAGCCGTCCTTCTCAACCTGCGCAATTCCCAACAGTCGTGGCGCGCCCGACACATCGCGTGTGTACACGCGGACGGAGGCGATGGAACCATCAGCAAACTTGAATTTGGAAATGTAGGCATTCAGGCAGAGGACGTTGGCATATGTCCATTCATGCAAGCCCGAGGGGTGGCGATTGGGGATGGGACGCGGCGCGAGAAGCACAGGCTGGATGATGTTTGCGCCCGGTTCCACGATTTCTGGTTGCGAGATTGCGAGACCGGGTTTCCATTTCCGCAGTTCGAAATTCTGATGCCCGGCCCTGTGCCAGCTAACGAGCCACGCGGTCTCGGGTGTTTCGACGACGTTGCCAGCAAAGGTACCCGCGGGCGTGGGGATGGCAACTTCATGAGCTAAAGCGGAGGTGAAGCGGAATAGCGCCCCCTCGCGGGCAAACACGATATCGCCGGAAGAAATTTGTTTTCCCGCATACCGCGAATGTCCATGATCGCAGCGGTAGGATTCGACTCCGCTGCCGTCGGTGTACACGGTGTAGAGTTCAGACGTTGCGTTTTGATCGAGAGGATATCCCGCCTCAAAGAGAACGCGCCCGTCGTGCAGGACATCCACAGGCAGAAAGTTTCCTGGCGCATGAGAGAGCGGCAACGCCTTCTGGTCGCTGACGGCAACCGCGGCAATTTCCAGGACGAATTTTCCGGCCAACTTGTGCGCATAAACAAAACGATCAGGAGGAACGTAAAGTGGCCGCACACAGTCGTCGTCGCACTGTGTAATCTGGCGTGGCGTGCCGGCTCGTCGAGCGGTGACCGGGACTTCCCAGATTTGCCAGTGATCACCGGTCTGAGATTTCCCTGCGAATAGCACATTATTTCCATCGAAGGACACGCTGGTGTCCGCAGTGGCAAAGAAGCCGGGAAGCAGTGCCCGGTGGCCGCTTTCCCGCTTGATGAAAATTGTGGCTCCATCTGGGAACCGGTCCGCGCCGCGAATCCACGCCAGGGGGTCGTACTGCTTCGCGACCGTATATAGGAGAGAACTCGATTGCGCGGCATGGGAGGAGGTACTCTGAGGCGACGAGAACGTGGCCGCGAGAACCAGGATGCAAGTCAAGGAGAAAAGGCGAGCGGGCACTTAGTCGTCACCTCCGACCACAAACAGTTCGGGGTGGACATCTTCCAAAAAGGGGCCGATGGCGATGTAGCGGCGCAGATCATGCATCATCTCGTCGAACTCATCGAAGTCCAGCGACTGCACTCCATCGCTCAGCGCTTTCTCCGGAGCGGGATGAACTTCCACCAATAATCCGTCAGCTCCCACGACGGCAGCCGCTCGCGCCAGCAGGGGCACGAGAGAGCGCACTCCGGCAGCATGGCTGGGATCAACAATGACAGGAAGCCGCGATACGGTTTTGAGCACTGGGACAGCCGCGATGTCTAGAGTGTTGCGGGTAGCGGTCTCAAAGGTGCGGATTCCGCGCTCGCAGAGAATAATGTTGGGGTTGCCGGCGGCGGCGATCACTTGCGCGGAGCGGAGCAACTCCTCAAGACGGGCGGTCATTCCGCGTTTGAGCAAAACGGGACGTCCGCATTGGCCCAGCTTCTCGAGAAGAGAGTAATTTTCCATGCTGCGCGTTCCGACTTGCATGATGTCGGCGTATTCGGCGATGAGGTCGACATCGTCCTCGTCCATCACTTCCGTAACAATGGCGAGGCCGGTCTGTTTTCTGGCTTTGGCGAGAAGCTTGAGGCCCTCCAGCCCAAGACCCTGAAACGAATAGGGAGAGGAACGCGGTTTGTAAGCTCCTCCGCGGAGCACGTGCGCTCCCGCTGCGGCAACGGCGTCGGCAGTTTGGAGGATCTGCCTCTCGGACTCGACAGCACACGGCCCCGCCATGACAACGAAGCCGCCGCCAATCGACGAGTTCTCCGACCCGGACAATGATGTGAGAACACTCGTCGGTTTTAGCGACGAGGTCAAAGCAAGAGAATTGCCCGTTCCACTGGGAGTTAGGGGTCACCGAGGGAAGGTTATCGATGCGATAACAGCAAATCTGTGATCCAAATGACGCGATTCAGTGACGCGATGCACAAAAGTGTCGGTTTCAATAGTGCTTTTATACTACTGTAAATAATGGATTTATATTAGAGGACGGGTTCGCCGCAGAAATCCGCTAAGGGATGGTGGTATCCCAAAAAGAGGTTTGACGTGCGAATTGTTCCTAGCCGGCGTGCGCTGCCATAATCCCGGAGTTTTGCGGGGCAGCATCGGCAGCGTAAGAAGCTTGCCGCAAAAGACGATCCAAAGCATCTGCTAAAGCCACAGGGAAAACCCCGGTCAAGAGGTTCACGTCGATTTGCAAGGTATTCTCGCTATAAGTTCTATAGATGGTCATCGCGCCGCGGCGACCGGGGCTTCCGGTTACTAAATCCAGAGTGAGACTCCAAGTCGCCTCTGAACCATAGCAAAAATTGCTGCCTGGACGTTTCCAGCGCAGGCATGGCAAAGGTTCGGACGCAGGCGGTATTCGGCCGCCACCCGATTCACCCCACTGTTCGAGTGGCGGAAACCAAAACAGATCGAAAGCGTCAAAATCATTGCTATTAAAGGCTGCATTCAGAATCCGGCAAAGCTGCGGGAAGTCGCGCGCCACTTTGAGTTCTTCGGTGGCTCTGCGGATGGCAAGATTGTTGATAAAGATCTGCGGCTGTTCCATGGTGCGCTGCGCTACGCGGCGAAGTTCTCCGAATTCCAGATAGCCGAGCCGCTGTACACCCAACCAGATTCCCGTACCAAGAACCGCCATTACTAGCCCTAGCGTACTGCCGGTAGGCCACAAGAGGAAGAGGCTGAGAAGAGCGAAGATCGCGGAAACCCCATAGAGAACGATGACAACCTGGCGGTGCGAGAGACCGCGTTCCAACAATTTGTGATGAATGTGCTCACGATCCGCAATGAACACGGGGCGCCCGGCGATAAGCCGCCGCAAAATCGAGACCGCGGTTTCGACGATCGGCAAACCGAACGACACCACTGGAATGGCAACGGCAATCGTGGTCGGCGACTTCTGCGCGCCTTGGAGGGCCAGCGCACTCAGCATGAAGCCAATGAAAAGGCTGCCGCAGTCCCCGAGAAAAATAGTGGCGGGATTGAAGTTGAAGCGCAGGAAACCTAGAATGGCACCCGCCAGAGCCAGCGCCATCAAAGAAACCCAAGGCATCTGGCCGAACAGTGAGACCACGAAAACCACCAACGTGGAAAACAATGCGGAACCAGCGGCTAGGCCATCCAAGCCGTCAATCAGGTTGAAAGCGTTGGTTATCGCTAGAACCCACAACACAGTGAGCGGAAGACTGAGGAAGAAAGGAACGTGGTGGTGCCCGAACAGGACGGGCAAATCAAGAATGCGGGAGCCGAAGGCATAGAGCAGCGAGCCAGCAACCGCTTGCCCGGTAAACTTCACGTATGGGCTGAGCGGGTGGATGTCATCGTAGACGCCGAGCAGGAACACCAAACTGGCGGGCAAGAGCGTGGTCCAAAGCGTTCTGTAGGAAAGCCCCAAACCCAGGCTGGGATAAAACCTACCCAGAGAAAATGCGATTCCCAAGCTGAGCAAGAAGGTCAGGAAGATAGCTACGCCGCCCAAACGAGGAAGAGGACGTACGTGCAAATGGCGATCCGAACCCGGCGCCGCCACCCATCCCCGGGCGGCGGCGAAATCACGAACATACCTGGTCAGAACAACCGAAAGCAGGAGTGAAACCGCAAAAATCCCCAGGTAAAAAATTGTCACCCACGACCTCCCGGTGCACAAAGAGGCAAGCTGCCCCTGAAAATCGTATCCATTTTGGGAATGTTAAGGGGTACTATACCAGTTTAGGAATCAAGGGCATACTGGCCGTTAGGGTACCGGTGTAGAAAAATTTGGCCCGCAGCGTCCCCTCCATAGGACAATGGCCGTTGTTGGAGAGATAGTACCCTGGTCCAAGTGGTTATCTTCGGAGTGAGGTTCTGCGATGTTGCATTTGCTGGGTAAGTCGTTCCAAAAGCTGGTTTTCGGCCTGATCGGCATAGGGTTCTCTCTCGGCGCGGCCCTGTCTCTGCAGGGACAGGCAAGCAATACAACCCAACCTGCGGCTCCGGGGGCGACGGCGGTTATTTCGCCGAACATTAACGGAAAAGGTGCCCCCCCCTCTGATAAATCCAGCGCGTCAGGAATGACTCCTCTTCGGCTGGGAAACGGAGACTTGGTCGAAGTAGGGGTGTACAACGTCCCCGAGCTTGCCAGTAGGGTTCGAGTCGATGGCAACGGAGACCTTTATCTGCCCCTCATCGACTACGTGCATGTGGCGGGGCTGACCGTTACCGAGGCGCAGGGAGTGATCGAAAAAAGGCTCGAAGACGGCGGCTTCGTAAAAAGCCCGCACGTGAATATATTCGTCGATGAATATGCCACGCAGGGAGTGAGTCTTCTAGGCGAAGTAGTGAAGCCGGGAGTCTATCCGGTGCCAGGGAAGGAACAACTCCTGGATCTGATATCGGCGGCGGGGGGATTGACGACCAGCGCTGGCCACGTCGTCACGGTCACTCACCGGGATCAGCAAGACAAGCCCGTCACCGTGCAGTTGAGCAAGAATCTCGGTGATACGCCAGAGAGCAATATCGATATTTTGGCGGGCGACACGGTGGTGGTGCACAAAGCGGACATCATATACGTGGTGGGCGACGTGACTCGGCCGAGCGGCCTGTTGATCGACCGCGGAAATATAACTGTACTGCAAGCTATCGCATTAGTGGGAGGAACCACACCTACCTCAAAGGCGAGTGGAGCCCGCATCATCCACAAGGGTCCGGAAGGAATGACGGAGACGCCCGTCCCTTTAAAGAAGATTCTGGAAGCCAAGGTGGCGGATATGCCCATGAAGCCCGATGACATTTTATTTGTCCCCAGCAGCGTGTTGAAAACTGCTCTTCGCGATAATGCCTCCATTGCCGTGCAGGCAGCCTCGCTGGGCCTGGTTGCGGCCAAGTAGGGTCAATTCCGGGTATGGGAACCGGCGCCTTCCCTTAAGATCTCAGCCAGCACCTGGAGGTAGCGCGCGGCGGTTTGCTGGCGTGAGAAGAATTGCAAGATATAGCGACGGCCATGGTCGCCGAATGCCTTGCGTGATTCATCGTCGTTCGAAAGCCGGAGTACTGCTGCGGCCAGCATCCTTGCATCTTCCGGTTGCACAAAGATACCGGCTTGCGCTTCTTCCATGATCTGGCGCGCTTGACCGTCCACTCCCAGAATGAGGGCGCGGCCGCAGGACATGAATTCCAGCATTTTAGTGGGGATGACGGTTTTGAACAGATCCGTCTTTTTGAGCAGAACGAGACAAACGTCCGACGAACGAATGTACGCGGGAATTTTCTCGCGCGGTTGCTGATCGACGAAACGCAGATTGGTTAGGCCCCGCGACTCGGCGAGAACCATGATGTGGTCTTTTTCCGCGCCCTCTCCCACCAGGAGGAAGAGAACGTGCGGGGCCGAAGTCTGCAGCTGAGAGGCCGCTTCAATCAGAGTTTCCAAGCCGTGAGCCATCCCCATGGTGCCGATGTACGCGACCACAAACTTTCCTTCGGCCGCAACTTCCCTTCTTAATTCGGTGTCACCCGCGCCCGGGCTGAAAAGGTCCGTCTCTACTCCATTCTCCACCACTGAAATTTTTTCCGGCGGGGTCTGCCAGTTCTCGATCAAGTGCTGTTTGAAGGCCGGAGTAACCACCACGATCCGGTTGCAGCGCTGGTAAAGGAAGCCGGCAATTTTACCCAGCCCACGGTGAAGCGTCGAGTTGGGGCGTCCCATTCCCACGGCAGCCAATGATTCTGGCCAAAGATCGCGCACCTCGAAAACGAATGGGACACGCTTCGTCCAAGCGATCCACCATCCCGACAACGCCACCAACAGTTGAGGCGACGTGGCAATAACGACATCGGGCTTGGAAACAAAAGATCCGGTGGCGGCGGAAGATAAATAGAACGAAGTGTAATTCAACATTCGTCCGTAGGATCCGCGGTTGGCGGAAGGAAACAGCCAGGTACGAACCACCTTCACGCCGTTCACAACTTCGCGCATTACCAGCTGACGAAGCTTTGCCCGATATTCCGGCGGCACGACGCCGGTAGGATGATTGGGAAATCCGGTGAGTACTGTGACTTCGTGGCCCATTGCGGCCCAATGACGTGACAATTCGGCGGCCCGCGCCGCCGGCGCCCCCATTTCCGGTGGGAAGTATTGTGAGACGTATAAGATTTTCACAAGAATTTAGTAGTAGCAGAGCTTGAATGCACATTTGTAGCACAGAGCTCGAGTGCGCTTGACTTGGCTCTGGGAATAGTTCGCCCAGCGTTCGGCGTAGCGGGCGAAGTTTTCATCGCCGGTGAGCCGGTACATCACCTGCAGTTGGACAATGTGCAGCTGGTGATAGAAAGCGCTGGCAACCATAGGCAGGCGTGTGCCGGATTGTTCATACAGTGACCAGAAACCGAGGTCGTAGCGTTCGAGATTCGCGAGCAGCGTGCGCACCGCGGCATCGAACAAGCGTTGAGCGGCATTGTCCGCGGTCGCCAGGAAGTAGTCGTACACACCCCAAGATGCCCAGATGAATCCGTTCAAAATGTGAGTAGGCGGGGTGACGATGTATTCTTCGAACCAGAGATCGCCGTTTTGGTCGGTGAAAACAACGCCTCCTTCCTGGGTTGATTTCAGAAAAGTGGCGAATGCTTTCTGGGCCGCGTCTAGATAGGTTTGATCCTTAGTCTCGCAATAAGCCCGCACCAGCAGCGAGATTCCCTGGCCTTGCGCTAAGCCGGAGTACCAGGGAGCTCGCAGGGTAGTCCGGTATTCCCAGTCGAAGTGATGGTTCCAGACGGCGAGGCCAAAGGGATTGTGCTCAAGGTGCGAACACAACCAGTCGCTAGCAGCCAGGAAATTCATCTTGCGCCGGGTCTGGTGAGTGCGGCAATAGAGATTGTAGTTGCCCAGGCCCCACTGTGCGATGGCGATGGGATTGTACTGCAGGCCAATTCTGCCGTGGTAATTCAGCATCGGGAGACCGGCAGGATCGTGGATTCCGCGGTAATCGGCCTTTTCAGAAAATGGCATGTAATATTCGCCAAGCACGTTCGCGGAGAAGGCAGGGTTGAGTTGCGGCGTTTCGTGCCAGAAAGTGAGCTGGCTTTTTCCGGGCAGCAAGTAAGCATTGAAAATGCGGCGATAGTAGTGCAAGCGGTCTACCAGTGGCATAGCGAATAAGAGTTTCTGCAATATAGCACGGGGCAGCGCTAGCCTCTCGGTTGGTGGCTTATCCGGCGGTGATGCGCCAAAGGCTTGTCTCCTGATCGGCTCGCTTCACAGCGACAGTGCTAAGAGCCAGGAGGCCGCTGGTATTCAGTCCGTCCGGCAGCAGAGCGTTTCCGTATTGGAACAGTCCCATGGGCCAGAAATCTTTTGGCCACTGCTGGAGAAGCGGCCAGTTCTGGCCATCGCGGCTTCCGTAGAGATGAACAGCGCGCTCGCGGTTGACGGCGCTAGGTTCGACCATAGTGGAGAAGAAAGTTGCCTCTCCGACGCGACATCCATAGATCGACGAACTGGTCAAACTTGACCGCTCGAATATCTTCCCCGCACGATCGAGAAAATACACATGGTTCGTTTCAAACGGTGTGTCAGAAGAAAAATATAGGCCGCCGGGTGTGGGCACCAGAGCCACAGCGCGGGCTTGCTGGTTTCCCGAGAGAACGGTGTCCACTGTGGTGAAGTCGCAGGAAGCCCGCAGGATGCGGCATTCAGAGCCGTCATCCCCGGCAAGCACCCACAAACAGTTTTCCCATTGGTCGTAAACGATATTGTGCACATGGCGAATGGCGCGCTTGGGAAATGTATAAGCCACGTTCCAACTTGCGCCACGATCAGTGGAACCGTAGATGTGGACTTCGTCGCGCTGAGCGTTTCCGAAATATTCTCCCCAGAAAACGTGATCGTTCGGGGTGACAGCGATGTGCAAGGGGCGTGTTCCGCGAAGAACTGTATGGGAAAGACGGAATTGCCGTTCGCCGGGAGCCAGAGTAATGATGGCGCCTGGAACGGCGGCGACTAGGTGTCCCGAGGAAAGCACTGCGAGAGCATGAAAGCCCTCGCGAAAAAGCCGGAAGGTGAGCCGGGACAAGCAACTTAGATTTCGCCACGGGGCAGGCCGATATTTGGCGACGGTGATGCCATTTAATTTCGGATGCGTTCACCTTCGTGCTCAGGAGAGTGTAACCGCGCGATGCATAAAGCGTGTCGCCATGCCAGGCCAGCGCTCGCAAGCGAGGAAAAGTCGCAACGCGGGTCAGATGCCATTCGGTGGGTTGGTCCGGCGCAAAATCCGCAGATGGATTGACACTCACTTTGATCCTTGGCGAAGGATTCTATGGCGATAGCGACCCGGTTCTCGATTCTTGATTTCTAGTTCTCAGTTTTTAGGGCCAGGTACGGGCCAATCGCCAAAACATCCATGCGAGTACGCTTGAAGCAATCAATGGCTTCCGCAGGAGCGCAGACGATGGGTTCATTCTCGTTGAAACTGGTATTCAGGATGACCGGAATTCCGGTTTTGCGCTCGAAAGCCTGGATCAAATCGTAGTAGAGCGGGTTTTCTTCGCGCGCGACGGTCTGCAAGCGCCCAGTATTGTCCACATGATTCACCGCGCAAAGCTGTTCGCGCTTTTCGGGACGAATTTTGTACACATGCAGCATGAAGGGCGAAGGGTGATCGTACTCGAAATACTCGTGCTGCCGGTCGGCCAGGATCGACGGCGCGAACGGACGAAACCACTCGCGGTGCTTGATGCGGGCATTGAGCACGTCTTTCATATTCGGCAGCCCGGGATGAGCGACGATTGAGCGATTGCCCAACGCGCGCGGGCCCCATTCCATGCGGCCCTGAAACCATCCAACGACGTTGCCGGCGGCAATTTGGTCGGCGACCGCCTCCAGAAGCGGGCCGCGCTCCAGTTTCCGATACTTCAAGTTGGCTTTTTTCAAATCCGACTCAATCCGCGACTCAGAGAATTCCGGACCGAGATAAGAGTTTTTCATCACGTAGCGACGGGGTTGCTTGAGAATTGAGTTATAGGTATACATGGCCGCGCCGATGGCCAATCCTTCGTCTCCAGCCGCGGGCTGAATCCAAGTGCGGCGAAATGGAGTTTCTGTGAAGAGTTTGCCATTTCCCACGCTGTTGAGCGCGCAACCGCCCGCCATGACGAGATCTTGCAGGGGAACGCGCTTGTACAACTCGTTCAACAAATGAAAGAAGACCTCCTCGAAGCGATGCTGCATGGCGAACGCCAGATCCATGTCGCGTTGCGGGATTTCGCTATGCGGTTTGGTCGGCTCCCCGAATAGCTTGATCATGCGGTCAGAAAAATGCCGGGCCAGAGACACTGAGCCATCCTCGGCAATCTGCATGCCCTGATTGCTGCCGAGGGGCATGAAGTAATTTAGATTGAGTTCGAATCCGCCATCCTTGAGAGAGATCGCGTCGCGAACTTGTTCGCAATAGGTGTCTTTCCCATAGGGAGCGAGGCCCATCACTTTGCCTTCATCGCCATATTTCTTGTAGCCGATGAACTCGCAGATCATGGTATAGAAACTGCCCAGCGAGTGCGGCAGGTAGACGCGTTCCAGGACGTCGATATCATTGCCCTCGCAGCGCGCCATCATGGTGGAAACGAAATCCCCAGAGCCGTCATAGCTGAAGCCAGCGGCCTTTTCCCACGGAGAACAATAGTAGGCGCTGGCAATGTGCGCGATGTGATGCTCGACGTGATGCTCCTGAAAGCGTAAGGCCTTGGGATCGATGGAAAGAGACTTGGCCAGCAGCGAAGGAACATCGCGCATCGCTTCTTTGCGTTGGCGCAAGCGAATGAAATTGAGAATGTGGGCCGGATTGGCGAGCGCGTACTGCACTTTTTTCGTCAGGTTGGCGTCGCTATCCTGACCGACGGCGACGTGGTCGATATCGGTTATTTTGGCGCCGACGGCGTCGAGGCACGCCTGCACCGCGAGCGCGGGGAAGCCACCGTAGTGTTTGGCCCGGTTGAGGCGCTCTTCGGCGATGGCGAAAACCACGTTCGCCATCCTGGACGATGGCAGCCGACGCGTCCGCATGAAACATGTTTAGCCCGAGTATCAGCATGATGCGAAGAGTTCTCCTGTTTCTGTTTGCGAAAGGATCATGAGTCGGAATGGCGCTCTCGCGAATTTGCGCGAAAGAGACTGGCTGTATCGACGGAAACTGGAAGTCCGGAAGAACGCGACTCCACGGCGCAAAGTGTGGCGAGCGTGGAGGCAACGATCTCGTGGAACGGGATGGGGGATTCGCTTCCCTTCCGAATCGCTGCGGCGAATGCTTCCCACTCGCCGCGATGGCCTTTATCCTGGCGCAGCCGTGAGTGAAATGTTTGCTTGCGTCCGTGGCGAACGAGCTCAAGGCTGCGGAAATCCTCCAAAACCGCTACCGCGCCTCCACCAAAGATTTCCAGACGCTCCTTCGAATACGAGCGGTCGCCGTTGGCGAGATAGCTGATGGTGCCTTGCGAGCCATTGGCAAATTGCAGTGACAGGACCACGTTGTCGTCGGAATACCGGCCCTGATTGGCAAGGACGCGAGTCTGAACTTCGGTGGGCGGAAGGCTCCAGCGAGAAAAGCAAGCAAGTCCACAAAGTGGCAAATCTCTCCGCGAATGCGTCCTCCGCCTTGCTCGGGATCGTTCACCCAGTGGTCGGACGGGATGTAACCGGCATTAATGCGGTAGTGCAGCGCGAGCGGCTCGTTGATTTCGGATAAGAAAACCTTCATGCGCTGCACCATCGGGGCAAAGCGGCGATTGAATCCAACCATGAGCAGGGGCTGTGGTGACTTTTGCCCGAACAGGCTTCGACAATCTCAGCTAATTCGTCTTCGGTTCAAGCAGAACGGTTTTTCGCAAAAAACGTTCTTGCCTGCGCGCGAGCGCAGTCAAGCGTCTGCGACGCATGCAAATGGTGCCGGGTGGCGATGACCACGGTGTTGATGGCGGGGTCTTCGATGATTTTGCGCTCGTCGGTGGCGCAATAGCGGAATCCGAATTTCTCGGCAGCGTGGCGAGCATGCGAGCCGTTGGCGGTGCAAACGCCGACCAGATCGAGTCCCGAGATTGCTTTCATTGCGGGGAGCAAGAGTCGAGGTTGCGAAGGCGCCCGCACCGAGCAGCCCGACTGCAACGGATTGGCGCAGGCGGGAGATGGGCGAGTGCTTCCCTGCCCGATCGAAGCTTCGACACGCGAGTTTCATCGGCTTGGTCGGGATATTCGAATGAGCACGCCGAGGTGCGGTTCGCCGGTTTTTCCGGTGATCAAATCGTAGGCGCCGTGCGCGCGGTCGATGGGAAAGCGGTGCGTGATCAGCGGCTTCAAGTTGAGTTTGCCTTCTGCGAGAAGTTGCAGAAAGGCTTCCATGTTGCGGGTTTCGGTCCAGCGCACGTAGCCGATGGGATAATCGCGGCCTTTCTGCTCATACGCGGCATCGTAGCGGCCGGGGCCATAGGAGCGCGCAATGCGGAAGTCGAGTTCCTTCTCGTAATAGAGTTTGCGTTGAATATCCATCCCGACGGTGCCGACCGCCACGACGACGGCTCGATCCCGCGCGATTTCTCCGGCGAGATTAACCGGGCCGCTGCTGGGAGTCTCCGCGGTGATCAGGACGGAATCCGCGCCTTGCCCGCCGGCAGTGCTGCAGGCACGAGATCGCGAAAGACCGATTCTGAAGTGCAGGTGCGCAACGGCGCCCAAGCTCAGCGCCAGTTCTGCGCGCGCTGGAACGAGATCCAATCCCAGCACGCGGCAGCCGGCAGCTTTCAAGCGCTTGTACGGTGAGTTGGCCGAGAAGGCCCAGCCCGATGACCGCAACCACATCGCCCAGTTTCACTTCGGCGGTGCGGACGCCATGCAAAGCTACAGCACCGACGCGTGGTGAATGCGGCTTCGTCAAAACTCACGCCGGAATCCGACGGAATTTTTGCCACCAGCAAGCGCGGCACACAAGCGAACTCGGCGTGAACGGCGTAACCCGCGCCGGCGCAGGCTACACGGTCGCCGACGTTCAGGTCGGTCACACCTTCGCCAACAGCGATCGACGGTTCCGGCGCTGCTGTAGCCGAGGGCGGAAGGCTGATCAAGACGGCTGCGTACGGCCGCAACGGCCGAGAATAATCCGTCGCGCTGAATCTTGTTGAAGACTTCACTCACCAGGTCGGGACGGGCTTTGGCTTTCTGCAGGAGGTTCTTGCTGGCAAACTCAGAGGAGGCGCGCTCGGTTCCGGCCGAGACCAACGAAGCCGCAATACGCACGAGAACGCAGCCCGGAAGGAGCTGGGGGGCGGGGACTTCGGCTACGGCAATTTCTCCCGTGCGCGCATGTTGCAAGACCTGCTTCATGCGGTCGCCGCCTGCTGGGCGATGAATCGGTCTCGGAAGCCAGACGCTTGCGCCGCCGTCAAGAAAAGTCTGCATCCATAGTTCCAGGGTCAGGAACTGCCAGATCTGCATGGACCAGTCCTGTGCGCCGCTGCGGTGCTGCTCGACCAGCGCGCGGACGGCCTGCGGACGGAAAAGCCCGCGCTCCCGCACTCGCGACTCGGAAAGTAAGTCGTCCACCATTTCCTTCAGATCGTTCGCCAGCCAATAGTCTACCGGTGCGGCAAAGCCCGCCTTGGGTTGCTGCAATACCTCGCGCGGCAGAACGTCTTGCATGGCTTGGCGGAAAATGTATTTGGTGGTAGGCCGGCAAAAACCCTTTGAGCTTGAGATTCGGTGGCACATTCCACGCCACGAATTCGGCCAGTTCGCGATCCAGAAACGGCACGCGCACCTCGACGGATGACGCCATGCTCATCTTGTCGTTGTAGGTGAGGTTCAGGCTTGCCATGAAAATCTTGGTGTCCAGGTAGAGCATCTGGTTGAGGAAATCGGCCTCGCTACCTGCTCAAACCGCTGGCGATGACGCAAAGACAGGATCAGACGAACCAACTTCGTCCATGCAACGCTGTGGAATAGAGCGAGGACTTCTGCTCCTGTCGAGATAGGTGCAGTTCATGACGAAGCGTTCGGCGGCAGGAAGCGCCGCGCTGCGCGCCATCTTTTTCGATAGACGCGCCATCCCTTTGAGCGAGGTACCACGCAGACCCGGCAGACTGAGAATAGGACCGAGCCTCAATCAAGTCGGCGGGCCGAGGCCGGAACGTGCTGATAAGCCTGCGCCCAGAAATGTGCGGAGTGCTTGCGATATCCGGCAAAAAGCTCATCCCCGCCGACGCCGGAAAGCAGCACGGTGGCTTGCTTGCGAGCCTCGCGGCAAACCAGGTAGGCCGTGATGATGGCGGGATCGGCAGTGGGTTCGTCCATGTGCCAGATGAGCCTGGGCAACAATCGGCGACATCGGGCTCGACCACGATCTGCTGGTTCTCGCAACCCAGACGACGCGCCAGGCGCGCGGGGACATCGGGATCATCGAGCGTGGTCTCGCCCACACGATATTTCGGCGGGAAAGTAATAGTGTACGTACGCACCGGTTGTTGCGTGGCGCGCGACATAATCGCGGCAATGCTGGAGGAATCGAGTCCCGCGCTAAGAAATGCTCCGATGGGAACATCGCTGACCATCTGTTCTTCCACCGAACGGCGAAAACGTTCCCGGATTTCTTCGGCCAGATCTTTTTCCGTGCGAGGAAAAGCAGCCTTGGCGGAGGGGAAAGTCAGATCCCAATACTGGGTAATCTTAAGTTCACCGTTGCGGAAAATCGCATAGTGGCCGGCTTCCAGCTTATAGATCCCATCGAAACATCGTTTTCGGATCGGGAACCCAGAGAAAAGTCAGGTATTGATGGAGCGAAGCATGGTCCAGTTCGGCCTTGATCCCGGGAACTTCGAGCAGCGCCTTGATTTCGGAAGCGAACGCGAAACGTGAGCCCTGCAGCGCGTAATAAAAAGGCTTGACGCCGAAATGGTCACGCGCCACAAAGACAGACGGCTCGCCGGAGCGGAAATCACAGATAGCGAAAGCAAACATGCCATTGAGGCGCTTTACGCAATCCGGACCTTCTTCTTCGTAGAGATGGATAATAACTTCGGTATCTGTATCCGAGGCGAAGCGATGGCCCTTGCCGAGCAACTCGCGGCGCAATTCCGCGAAGTTGTAGACCTCTCCGTTGTAGGTAATCCAAACCGTGCCATCTTCATTACACATCGGCATGTGGCCGCTGGGAGAGAGATCAATAATGGCGAGCCGGCGGCTGCCTAGACCGACATATGCACCATCCGGAAATCGCTTCTCCCACAAACCGGAATCGTCGGGTCCGCGATGCGCCTGAACCGCGGTCATGCGCGCCAGGACCTCCTTATCTCCACAGTTCACGATCCCAGTGATGCCGCACATAGGCCCGGGTCAATCCTTCTTGTTGTTCGACTCGCTGATCTTCAATTCGCTGATCTTCAATTCGGCGATCTTTAATTCGCCGATCTTGGCTTTGACGTGAAACCGGTGAATGCCCTGAAGACCACAATAAATCAGTCCCGGCGCGCCGTCCAGAAACCAGAGACGCAAGACGTATCGATAAAGGAACAGGACGACGGGCAAACCGGGCAAACCCAAAACTCTCTTTTTGGGCCGGCGGCGGCCAGAAAAATCCAGTCCAATGCGAGGGAAGCGTGTTCGTGGCCCGCAGGCGCTTTTCGGCCATCTTCACTGGTAGCAGAACTGGCGCGACTGTCGTTAGGTTTGAAGTTCCCGCGCCCTACCGCCGCCGGCGATACGGGATTCTTTCTGGCATGGCACTATTTTCAACCTATTTCTACAAGCGGCGCGGCGAATTCTCCTAGCACTGTAATTTTTCTCCTTCACCGAACCTCGCCCTTCACCACCCGGAGCGCGTCGGCTAGAACTGCGCCTCCTCCTCCGGCTGGACCGCCGTTCCCTTCCGCTGCGGCGGGAAGTGAATCTCCCTCGCCGGGCGCAAGAAACAAGATTGCTCTCCAGCCCATGTTGCTTGGTATAGAGATCGTAGTAGCGACCGTGGAGGGCAAAGAGTTCCGCGTGGTCACCACGCTCGACAATCTCACCTTGCTCGACTACCAAAATCTGGTCGGCACTACGGATGGTGGAAAGGCGATGGGCGATGACAAACGTGGTGCGTCCCTCCATGAGGTACGAAAGACCCTGCTGGATGAGGGCTTCGGATTCGGAGTCCAGACTAGAAGTGGCTTCGTCGAGGATCAGAATGCGCGGGTCGGCGAGAATGGCTCGAGCAATCGAAATGCGCTGGCGCTGCCCGCCGGACAGTTTCACGCCGCGTTCGCCCACGACCGTGTCATATTTGTCGGCAAAGCTTTCCGCGAATTCATCCACGCGAGCGATGCGGCAGGCGTGCATGATTTCTTCTTCGCTGGCGTCCGGGCGTGGGAAAGCCACGTTTTCACGGATAGTGCCGTCAAACAGAAACGACTCCTGCAGAACCACTCCGAGTTTGGTGCGATAGGAATCTAGCGATACGGTGCTGAGGTCTATGCCATCCACCGTGATCCGCCCGGCAGTCGGTTTGTGGAATGCGGAAATCAGGCCAATGATCGTCGATTTACCCGAGCCTGAGGAACCGACCAGCGCGGTAACGGTGCCATGCTCGGCACGAAACGACACGTCGTGCAGCACAGTGCGCTTGCCGTCGTAACTGAAGCTCACGTGCTCGAAGACGACATCGCCGACAATCTCTGGAAGCGCAGTGGTTCTTTGCGGATCAGTGTCTTCCGGTTGTTCCGTCAGGACTTCGTGAGTGCGTTCCAGGCCGGCGATAGCTTCGGTGAGCTGAGTGCCGATCGCAACCATCTGAATGATGGGCGCGATGAGAAATCCAAGGAATAAAGTATAGGTAAAGAAACCGCCGACGGTGAGCGTTCCGGCTAGAATCTGCCGGGTCCCGACATACATGATGACTGCGCCGACCACGCCCAGCAGCACGCTGGAAGAAAGGCTCATGAGCGAAGTCGCGGTCAGAGTGCGCATGACGTTGTCCAGCAAGCGCTGCACTCCGGCAGAAAACACGGAATGTTCGCGCTGTTCGGCGTGATATCCCTTGATGACGCGCACCCCGCTGAGCGATTCGGTGAGGCGTCCGGTGACCTCGGCATTGATCTTGCCGCGCTCTCGAAAAATGGGACGAATGGTTCCGAAAGCTTTGTTCAGCGCTACGCCGAAACAGAGAAGAAAGATGAAGGCCACCAGCGTCATGACGGGACTGATATGAAAGAGCACGACCAGCGCGATGCCCGAAGTAATTAGTCCCCCGGTGAAATCAACCAGCCCGGTGCCCAGAAGATTCCGCACCCCTTCCACGTCGCTCATGATGCGAGAGACCAGCGTGCCCGTCTTATTGGCATCGTAGAAGGCGACGGGCAGGCGGCCGATGTGGGCCTGTACTTTCCGGCGCAAGTCGGCGATCAGGCGCTGGCCAGCCTTGGAGAGCAGTTGCGTCAGCGCAAACGATGTGACGCCTTGGGTTGCGGTAGCCAGGAGGACGAACAGCACAAGAGATCTGAGAAGTTCGACATGATGTTTGCCGATTACGGTGTCAATCAGGAACTTGGTCGAATAGGGCAGGACGAGTCCGGCGACACGATTAATCACCATCAGAAAGAAGCTGAGAGCAAGCAGGGCGCGGCGCGGGCGAACCAGTTCCCAGACGTCGGGAAGAACCGCGCGGAGGGTTTGGGTGGTAACTTTGCGGCGCGGAGGCTGGGCTGAGGTTGGAGGCATTGAGCTTTTGACGTTCAGATGAGCAATTTCGGTTCAGTTTTCGCCGGATCTCACCGCGTTTCCAGGAGTCTCGATAGCCATCTTATCGCGCTTTTCATTCCAACCCGGGTTGTACAAGAGGGGCGTAGGCGAAGCAGACCCGTCCGATTCTCTGGTCTGTTTGGTCTCATTCGCCGGCTTCTTCGAGAAAAATTCCGCGCTTTGCCCATCGTTATCAATCGCTTGCGTCTCCATGAACTAATGGGCTAAAACCGGCAGTGCTTTTGGGGCATCCTATGAAGACCAAGTCGCCCGCCCGGATCGGGCGCGTGCGCCAACCAGGCCTCCCAGGGCACGAGTGGTATATGAGATTACTCAGAGGTGGATCGTTCGGCGTCGCAATCATTGTTTTCACCGTCACGATTTCCTCACTACTCTGCACGCCGGAAAACGCGCGGGCGGAACTTCGTTGGCCCAAGGCGAACAAAGAATCGATGAGGGTCCGTTTGGTTGCGCTAGCGTGGAATCATCAGCGGTCTTCGTTTTTTGCGAGTGAAGAGATTTTCATCGCCGAGAAGCAACTCGATCAGGACGAGTCCCGGCTGGTGAAATTAGTTTACGGATTCCTTCCTTATCAGCCGCGGCTTTCCGAGTCTGGATTGGATTACTCCACGGTGTACGAACTACGTGCGACCCGGGACCCAAGTTGCGACGAGACCCTACTTAAAATGACTTCCGGGGAGCAGGGAGACTGGCGACAGGCTGAGTCCGACCTGAAGTATTCCGCGGATGCGCCCACGTTAAATCTGCAACGGCGGAAGTCGAATCTTCCTTGCTACCGCACCAGTCCCGAAGACTACAAGCGCGCGGTGCAGCAACCGGTCAAACAAACGCCGCCAGTCTTAAGCGCTCGATGAAGCTCCAGGCACTCCCAAGGAACGTAAATACATTGCTTGTGCCCCGCAGTTTTGTCATACTGGCTCTCCATGAAGGGAAATCCTAAAGTCCTCTCCGAATTGAACAACGCTCTTCGCGAAGAGCTTACTGCCATCAACCAATATTTTCTTCACGCCGAGATGTGTGAAAACTGGGGCTATAACCGGCTCTCCGATTTCATTAAGAAGCAGTCCATCGGCGAAATGAAACATGCCGAAGTGCTGATCGAGCGAATTCTGTTTCTGGACGGTTCTCCTTCCATGCTGCCGCTGGAGCTGACGGTAGGCGGATCGGTCAAGGCGATGATCGAGAGCGATCTGGCCCTAGAGGTCTCCGCAGTGAAGCAATACAACCGCGCCGTTCAGATTGCGACCGAGGAAGGCGACAACGGTTCGCGCGATTTGCTGGTACAACTGCTGAAAGATGAAGAAGGCCATGTGGATTGGCTGGAAGCCCAGGTCCACCAAATCAAAGAACTGGGATACGAGCGCTATCTCACCCAGCAGATGGGCGAGAACGAGGAAGAGTAGGGCGCGGTGGCGGCCGCAAACTGATCTTCTTTGTGCATCCCAACTCGGTGTCCCTACCGAATAGAAGCAACTTCTGCGCCACACCTGGGTTCATACTTGGGGAGCGGAAGTGCGATCAGTTTGCTCGATAGATTCGGACGAGAACTACAGGCCTAACATAATGAAAATCACAAACTTGGGAACTCAAAAGCGACATCTGAATGGAAGGTGGTTTGCCGCATTCTTTGTTCTGCTTTGCGCCATGACAGGGTTGGCGCACGCACAAGCACCGAGTGCAGGCGTTCCGGCTGGCGGCAAATGGACCGAATTTGACGCCGAAGATCCCATGACGGCCGCTAAGAAAGTACGATTCGAATTGCTGGCGAATAACGCGGAGGATAGGGACAGCAGCGCCAAGATCACCCTCTTCTGCACCGACGGAAAACTTGCGCT
The DNA here is from genome assembly GCA_963712035.1 of uncultured Acidobacteriaceae bacterium. Classification (GTDB taxonomy): domain Bacteria; phylum Acidobacteriota; class Terriglobia; order Terriglobales; family Acidobacteriaceae; genus PALSA-270. Next base: position 217,159 of record CAVQGL010000001.1, read on the forward strand.
GAGCGACTTTCGTCCCAATATGAGGATGGCTGGGCCGAACCGCCCGGGTTTCTGGGGACAGCCGCAGATGGAAGTCACAGTACGGGTGGACAATAGCCACAGCGAACACGGATGGAATTGGGTGGACGGACATTTTCTCTCCATGGACAAGGGCACGACGCGCGAACTGATCGGTGCGCACTTGTTCCGCGTGGAGTTCCTCAGTCCGCAGGGCCCACAGATTGCGGAGTTCTCACCCGATGGCCTCGATTTGGGCCGGGTATCGAAAGCGTGTGGGCTCACCCCTAAAAAGCCTTAATGGAGTTTGTTTCGTGGCGAAGTGTTGAGGCGTTACCCAAGGTTATTCAGCGGCCTTTCTTCGCCAGATAGGCGCGCCAAGGATCCCAATAATATTTTGTCCAGCCTTCGGTCACGCCCCGGTGATCTTGTTCAGGCACATTGACGTGGACTAGATCCACACGGGTGCCCGACGGCGTCTTGCTGAACGTCAGTACCAGAATGGAGTCCGCATCGGTCTTCTTGAATGCCGATGAGCGCCATGCCTGCACAATCATTTTGTTGCGCACGACCAGCAGATTCTTGCCGCGCAGTGCCCCATCAAACGCGGTGAATACTGCACCGGCCTTGCGGCTCACCTTGGCCGGAGCCCCGGTTGCATTGGAATGCTTGCGTGAATCCACATACATTTCGAATAGGGTCGCGGGCGACGCCTCGAACTCCACGGACTGCTGAATCGCTTCCGTCATCGTGAATTTTCCTTTTGCTCGTCACGGCATTTCGGTCTGAGAAAGTTTACTCTCAGCCCGTTCCTCCGGGGCGAAGGCGCCCGCGCCATAACAAATCGACTCTCACTGAAGACTGCTTCAATGGAAAGCTTACTTGACATTCACAAGAGGCGGCGATACACTTCAATGGAAAGTTCGCTTTACATGGCGCCAGGTATCCTAAATCGAGTTAGAGAACTTCGCACCGATCGGGGATGGACGCAAGAGGACCTTGCGAAGGCGGTGGGCGTTTCCCGCCAGAGCATTAATTCGATTGAGCGCGACCGTTACGTACCGAGCCTTATGCTAGCGCTTACCTTTGCCCGAGTTTTCGGGTGTTCCACTGATCAGATTTTCACGTTGGAGGGCAAACCATGAATATTCCCATCCTTGGCAGAGCTATCGACGAACGCTTCCTCAACCACCGACTGAAGTCTACGAGCCTCGCCGGCATCATTGGTGGCGTTTTCGCTATCTGTCTTTTTGGCTATCGCTTTTATGTTAACCATGTATGGAGTTGGGACCTGTTCGCCGTCGCTATGACTATCGTAGGCGTCAAGATGGCGGTGATGACATGGTATCTGTTGACCGATTAAGTCTTGAATGGAGATACGAACATGATTTTCCGCAATGGAGTGAAAGACCCGAAAAAGCTGGTTTTGCTCGCCATGATCTGCCTGGTGATCTCGATCCTGTTGCCCATGTTTTTTCACCCGGCCTCGCAATTGGGGAAGAACTTGAGCCACGGACTGAGTGGCGCGCTGTTAGGCTTCTCGCTCACTGTGAATCTTTGGGCGTTGAGGATCTCGTCTCGGCAACGGCGCTGCGATCGGAGCTAGATTTGCGGACGTCCCGTGAGCCATTACTTCCGGACATTGCCGCGAATCGCTTCTACGGCTATGATGCCTCCAATCTATTCGCGTCGTAGCCGTTTCGCGCGTCTGAGAGCTCAGAAGGAGAAATCTCATGGACGTTTCGCAGGCTTTCCTGTTTCTGGTTTATGCGGTGGTGGGCTTGTTCCTGCTTGGCACGCTGCTGAGCGGATTCTTCCAAGTGAATACAGCGGAAGCGGCAGTGATCCAGCGCATGGGACGCTTTCTGCGCGTGGCCAATGCCGGCATCAACTTCAAGTTTCCCTGGCTAGACCAGATTGCGGGACGCCTCGACTTGCGAGTGCAACAACTGGCGCTCGATGTCGAAACCAAAACCAAAGACAACGTTTTCGTGAAGATTCCGGTTTCGGTGCAGTATCACGTCATCCCAGATAAAGTCTACGAAGCTTTCTACAAGCTGGCCAATCCTACGCAACAAATTTCTTCCTACGTATTCAACGTGATTCTTGGCCATGTGCCTAAGATGAATTTGGACGACACTTTCCTGCAGCAGTCCGATATTGCGGTCGCCATCAAAGTTGGATTGGATGATGTGATGAAAACCTACGGGTATGCCATCGATCAGGCGCTGGTGACCGATATCAAGCCCGACGAGAAGGTGAAAGCCGCCATGAATGAAATCAATGCGGCTCAGCGCGAACAGGTGGCGGCCAGCGCGCGCGGCGAGGCGGAGAAGATTTTGAAGGTGAAACAGGCGGAAGCCGAGGCCGAAAGTAAGGCGTTGCAAGGCCAGGGCATTGCCAACCAGCGCAAGGCGATCATTGAAGGGCTGAAACTTTCCGTGGAATCTTTCGCAGCCGCTGTGGAAGGCACCACGGCCAAAGACGTCATGATGCTGGTTCTGGTGACGCAATACCTGGACACCATGAAAGAAATTGGGGCGCAGGATAAAACCAACACACTATTCGTCTCGCACTCGCCGGCTGCGGTGAGCGACTTATTCAAACAAATGCAGGACGCGGTCATGATTGGACAGAAAGCGGCGAGCGTCAGCCAGTAGAAAATGCGAGAACGGATTCCCGGGAAAGGTCCGTTTACAAATCTTTACGCAGCGGCTCACAACCATCCAGCGGCGCATGCGTTCCTACAAACAGGGCAAGCCGCCCCGCCCGGACCGATAATTTAATAACCACTGCCATCAGTCAGAGGATAATGCTCAACATGATTTTTGCCGGGAAGCAGCGTGCGTATCGCGGCGCGATTCAATCTGTCGCGATTCAATCTGTGCTGATGGGTTTGTTTTGCGGGTTAGCCGTCATAGCCGCGACGAATCCGGCAGCGGCACAGCAGCCCCAAACTCAACCAACCCAAACTCAGTCATCCCAAACTCAGCCGGCCCAAACGCAGCCAACCCCAACCATGTCCGTGCAGGTAAACGTGGTCAACGTGCTGGCCACGGTCCGCGACAAGCACGGAAAAATCATCAACGATTTGGGCAAGCAAGACTTCACCCTCACCGAGGACGGCCACCCGCAAACGATTCGTTACTTCACTCGCGAAACCGATCTTCCGCTTAGCCTCGGGTTGCTGGTCGACACCAGCCTGAGTCAAAGGCGTGTGCTCGACCAGGAACGTACCGCCAGCCATAGCTTCTTGGACCAAGTGGTGCGCGAAGACAAAGACAAGGCTTTCATCATTCATTTCGACCGTGAAGTGGAACTGCTGCAGGATTTCACTCCCTCGCATGCGAAGTTGGAAGCGGCGCTCGAGCAACTGCAAGCCCCGCAGCTTCGCAATGCCAGCACGGGCAACTCACCCGATTCTTATCCAGATTCGCAAAGCGGCTCGGGGCGAGTCTCCGGAAGGCATGGCGGAGGCGGCACACTGCTCTATGACGCCGTCTATCTGGCAACTGACGACTCCGACGGATTAATGAGCAAGCAGCAGGGCCGCAAGGCGCTCATCATCCTTTCTGATGGTGTGGACCGAGGAAGCAAGGAAACCTTGGAAGGGGCCATCGCCAGCGCCCAGCGAGCAGATACGATCGTGTACTCGATCCTGTTCAAAGATGATGAAGGCTATGGAAACCAAAGAGGATTTGGCGGCGGTGGACCGAGGATCGGCATGGGCGGCGGCGGAATGGGTGGTCCGATGGGCGGGGGTGGCATGGGCCGGCGCGGAGGCGGCGGTTATCCTTCGCAGCAGGAACGGCCCGATGGCAAGAAGATTCTAGAGCAGATTTCCAAACAAACCGGCGGACGGCTGTTTGAAGTCTCCAAGAAACAACCGATCGACGATATATACAACCAGATCGAGGAGGAGCTTCGCAATCAATACAATCTCGGCTACACACCCGACAGAGCGGGTGGAGCGTCCGAGGGCTATCACAAAATCCAGTTAACCTCTAGCCGCAAAGACACGGTTGTGCAGACACGCGACGGATATTACGCGGAGCATTAAGCGTCGGTGTTCGTTAAGCAGCCGCAACTGTTTTGCCGGCGTGGCCCCGCTCGTAGCCGACTGCCGCGTGGTATAACGTGCGATCGTAGAACTCATCGATCATGCGAAACAGTTCCATCTCGCCAAAAAGCTCCACGGGCATGGCTATCATGCCTTCCTCCGCAAGGAACTTCCAAAGATGTTCCTTGGTGGCCATCATGGCGTAAAGGAAATGGCTGAAGGAAACGCCCTGCACGGCTCGCCGTTCGCCGAGCCGCAGATAAACCTGTTCCACTTCCAGTTCCGTCTTACCCAGCAACCAATCTCCTAGATTGCGATAGATCTCGTAGGTTCGAGCCTTCATTTCGTGAGGCGACACCCGGCGCAGATCGGCGCAACGAGGATCGTTCTCCAGCCTCTGGATCAAGCTTTGGGAAAGCGCGTCAGCGTGGGACTCAATGAGATGCACTAACCGGGTGGCCAACATGGAAGCACCTCCCTTGCCTCTCACCAAAGTGAGAATGGCTATGCGGTCTTAGGCCCGTCCCGTTCGGTCAACCACGAGTTCGGGATGCTCGTGGCGAAAATTGTGGACAATGCTACAGTTCCAGCAAACCGGTTGGCAGAAGGTCAGCATTTCCGGGAGATCCGGAAGCTGAACTTCATCCCACTCAATGGCCTTGCCTTCGAGATTCAGGAGGGCCGGGCGGTGGTCGAAATGATTCAATTCGCCAATCGGCTTTTTGCAGAACACGCAACTTTTGTCCGCGTACCAGTCCTTGGCAATGTTCCACACCCAATGACTTTCGGGATCGGTGGCGAGTTGGGTCAGGCAATCCTGATCGCACTGTTTGCGCTCGGGCCAACGCGAGCAAGTTTTCAACTCCACGTGGCGGACACCTGCAAGGGCCGCGGCGGCCGCGTGCCCATTGGCGATTTCTACAGCCTCAGTTTTCTTGGTTTCCGGGCAGGTGACCAGCATTTTGCCAGACAGCTTCCAGTATTGACGAATTGCGACCTCGAATCGGCGAATGAGAAAAGCTCCTGCGATTACAGCCAGGGCTATGAGCAGGTAGGTTTCGGTGGCCATAGCAGCCTCCTAGGAGAAACCCCGACGTATATTACGCTAATACGGAAAAATGCTCCGAGATGTGACGGAAGAGACTATCTTGTGTGCTGGGAATCACAATGCCGCACCGCAGCCAACCCTAGGGTAGAATGCCGCTTCGGAATTCGGACGGTGCCAGCGCGGCTCGCCCGGTATGGTGAGGTCGCCAGTAGCTAATCCGCGAGACAAACAGAAAGAGGGAGAATCATGAATAAAGCTTTGGTCGTTGGGGCATTGGTTTTGTTGGCCGCAGCCTATGTGGGAGGATACTGGCCGCAGCATCAGCAGTTACGCGCTGCGCAACAGAGCGCGGCGCAAGCCCAGCAGCAACTGACCGGCGCCCAAGCCGTGGCACGAATTTGCCGCCTAGAAAATAATCTGCTCGGGTTGCTCGGCCAGGCGGAAAATCAAAACTACGGAGATGCACGAAATCTTTCCCAGGCTTTCTTCGATAACCTGCGCCGCGAGGCCGATCGCGATCAGAACGCTCCCTACAAGGCTGATTTGGAAAACATCCTGGGGCAGCGCGATGCCATTACCGCGGGACTCGCGCGGGCCGACGCTTCCACTGTGACAGCGTTACGTCAGATCCTAGTTCAAATGCAGCAGCTTATGGAGAAATCGGCCGGGCAGGCGAACTTGTAGTAAAGGCTGACGACATCGTGGCTCCCGCCAGCAACCAGGAGGACTGGGAAGCACTCTGCGATTGAGCTTGTGGAAACCAATGGTCTATAACGGCGGTTCGATGGGCAAGGCCAATGGCGGCTCCAAGAGAAAATCGAGCTTCGTCATCTCCGCGACCGCATGGGCTACAGCTTCTGCAGTCGTCGGCTCAAGGGTAATTACGAAGGGCAGGTCGTGTTTATTTCCTGACGGCAACTGCAGCACCGCATCCAGGCTGATGTGCTTCGCCGCCAGGATGCCCGCCAAAGCCGCGATGATTCCTTCCCGATCATTCACCCGAAATCTCAGATAGTACGCCCGCTTCTGACGGCTGAAAGGAATCGGGTTATATTCCCCAAGACGTTTGTGGGCGAATGGCGAAACCCGTTCCGGGCTGCCATTGCGAATCTCGCGAGCCACTCGCATCAGGTCGCTTACGACGGCCACGCCGGTGGGCCGCGGTCCGGCGCCTCGACCGTAGTAAAAAGTATCCTCTCCGTAGAGGCCTTTGACCCAAATGGCGTTGTACGAACCTTGCACGCTAGCCAGGATGGTTGAGGTCGAGATCAAAGCCGGACGCACTGACAGGATGAGGCCTTCATCACTTTGCCGCGCCGCGCAGAGGAGCCGAATCGTATGGCCCAGGCGGTGGGCGTATTGAAAATCCACCGGCGCCAGGCGGCGAATGCCTTCGGTAAAGATATCGGAAGGCGTGATCTTCTCGCCAAATGCCAGGGCGGAAAGAATGGCAAGTTTCGAGCGGGCGTCGAACCCTTCCACGTCATTAGTAGGATCGGCTTCCGCGTAGCCCAACTTTTGCGCCTCGGCAAGGACCGTCTCCAAGGCGGTGCCGTGCTTTTCCATTTCGGTCAGAATATAGTTGCTGGTGCCGTTGAGGATGCCATAAAGTGCGACGATGCGGTCGCCCGAGATTCCCTCGCGGAGCACGGCATGAATGGGGATTCCGCCCGCCACGCTAGCCTCCATGGCAAGATTGGTTCCGGCGGCAATGGCGCGCTCCAGAATTTCCGCGCCACAGGAAGCCATGAGCTCTTTGTTGGCGGTCACCACGGATTTCTTGTGAGCAATCGCCGCATCGATGATTTCGGCGGCCACGGTTGTGCCGCCCACCAATTCCACCACGATGTGCAAGTCTGGACGCGCTACCAGTTCCCGCCAATCTTTCGTTTTGAAAACTGGTCCGAGAGATTCGGGAACCGGTTTTTGATCAACCCTGCGGTCGCAAATCGCTGTAACACAAAGCCGGAAACCAAGCTTCAAAGCGATTTGCCCGGCATTCTCGGCGAGGATATTTACCGTCCCCCGGCCAATATTTCCTAACCCTACAACGCCAATGTTCACTTGCTGCATGGTGTGGTCATGATAGCATTCGGCACGCAGCGCTTGATCCGACCGTCGATTACGAAAAGTCGTAGACAATCTTGACAGGGGTATGATTGGGCGGTTTTTTGTTCTATTTCGAGCGGAGGTTACTAGTTCATGTCTTTGACCCGGCGTTCGTTGCTCAGGTCCGGATTGGCCGGCGTGGCGGCCCTCAACACGAAGTTTCCTCTGGCCGATGACGCTCCGGCTCCGAAGCGCAAGAACCGCGTTCATCAATCCGTCTGCCGCTGGTGCTATCCGGATATTCCGATTGACAAGCTCTGCGCCTACGCGGCGCAGATCGGCCTGAGTGGCGTAGACCTGCTGAAGCCCGAAGACTACGAGGTGCCTAAGCGTTACGGCATCGTTTGCACCATGGCGCTGATTCCCGGAGTGGAAATCCCGGATGGCTTCAATCGACTGGAAAATCATGCCGTGCTCGAAGATGGCTTGCGCAAGTATCTTCCCCTCGCCGCCAAAGCTGGTATCAAGCGGGTTGTTACCGTCTCCGGAAACCGCAAAGGAATGGATGACGAAACAGGATTGAAAAATACCATTATCGGCCTGAACCGGGTCAAGAAAATCGGCGAGGATAACGGCATCATCATCTGCATGGAGCTGCTGAACAGCAAACGCAACCATCACGACTATATGTGCGATCACACCGCATGGGGAGTACGCGCTGTGCAGGAAGTGAACTCGCCTAATGTGAAGTTGCTATACGACATCTATCATATGCAGATTATGGAAGGGGACCTGGTCGCCACGATTCAAGAGAATATCCAGTGGCTCTCCCATTTCCACACTGGCGGAGTACCCGGTCGTCACGAACTGAACGACACCCAAGAGGTGCAGTGGGATTGCGTCATGCGGGGAATCGTGGCCACGGGCTTTGACGGATACGTTGCCCACGAGTTTCTGCCCACCCAGGATCCGTTTCTTTCGTTGCGGCAGGCTGCCGATTTGTGTGATGTGTAAGGGCAAGAAAAGGGGGCAGGCGATTTGTGGTGGTGGATCGTGCCTGCCCCGGCTTCGCGTCGGTTGATACGAGTCTGCTGCGAGACCCGCTTCCGGACAATACATACAATACTGTAGTCCCGAAAAGAGATTGAGGTAGACGCGAAAATCCCCGAACGCTGAACACCTTTCCCGGTAACTACATTAAAAACCTTATAGTCTCCGCAACCGGTAAAGACGTAAACTGACAGTAAAGCTCGCCGCCTCAGGACTGTGACACCTGTACCGCGCGAGTCAACTCCTTGCGCCGGGCTAAGTTCCACAATCTTGTCGCCATAAGAGGAACCCAGTGCGCTTTCTGAGCGTCCGCTTGATCGTGTCGCTAATACTGGGCATTACCCTCGTTACTCTCGGATTTTCCTGGAAACAGGTAACAGCCCAGAAACAGAGGCTCCGCAGCGACTTGGAACGGCACGCCGACGAGGTCGCGGACAGTCTCGCCAACGATCTGGAACCCTACGTCGAGAGCGGTTCAAAGCGGCAGATTGATCGCACCGTGCAACGATTCGAAAGCCGGCAGCACTTGAATGGCGTGGCCGTCTACGATCGCCAGGGTGTGGCACTCGCCATCACTGCCGGCCTGACGGATCGCCTGCCCGCGATACCGGCGGTCGCGGTCCAAGCCATGGCGACTGATCGAGGAGTTGGGGAGTTTGTCCACGCCGGCGACCTTTTGCTGCACGTTTACGCGGTTCCTCTCCACGCCCAAGACAAAGTAGTTGAGGCGCTCGTGATCGTTCACGATGCCAGCTACATCCGAGTGCAAAGCGCACACGTCTGGCGTGAAACCTTTGTCCGGGTTCTGGTCCAAGTTTTTCTGATTGTTCTGATCACTGTGCTCATCGTGCGCTGGAGCATCGTCGGACCTATCGCGCAGGCCGCACAATGGATGCGGGCTCTACGCACCGGAAAGGGGTCCATTTCCTCTGGAGTTCCGAACCTGGATCTGCTGCGCCCCCTCGCGCGGGAGATGGAAACCATGGCGAAGAGTCTGCGGACGGCGCGTTCTGCGGCCGAGAAAGAAGCGCAACTGCGAGAGGCGGCCGAATCGATTTGGACGGCGGACCGGCTTTCCGCTCATGTGCGCAGCCGCCTGGGAGAACAACCGCTGTTCGTAGTCTCGAACCGGGAACCCTACGCCCACACCAGAAAAGGGAAATCTTTCGAGGTGGTGGTCCCGCCCAGCGGCCTGGTGACCGCGCTAGAGCCAATTCTTCATGCCTGTGATGGAACCTGGATCGCGCATGGCAGCGGCGATGCCGATCGTGATGTCGTGGACGACCATGGCCGACTTCGGGTTCCTCCCGACGATCCACGCTATACCTTGCGGCGGGTCTGGCTGAGCAAAGAGCAAGAAGAAGGCTATTACTTCGGCTTTGCCAATGAAGGTTTATGGCCGCTATGTCACATTGCGCACGCGCGCCCTATTTTCCGCGCCACGGATTGGGAACATTACCGGGAGGTCAACCAGCTTTTTGCCGACGCGGTGCTGGAAGAGATGGGTGACACGGAAAGACCTCTATTGCTGGCGCAGGACTACCACTTCGCTCTGCTGCCGCGCCTGGTCAAGAGGAAACGTCCGGACGCGCGAGTGGCCATCTTTTGGCACATTCCCTGGCCGAACCCGGAAATGTTCAGTATTTGCCCATATCAGCGCGAGTTGATGGATGGCCTGCTGGGGGCCGACTTGGTCGGCTTTCACATTCAGCAACACTGCAATAATTTTCTGGAAAGTGTGGACCGCACTTTGGAATCACGGGTCGACTGGGAACGTTTTGCGGTGACCCGGGAAGAGCATCGCACGGTGGTGAAGCCGTTTCCCATTAGCGTGCACTTCCCCGAGCCCTCCGCCGAGGAAGACCACCTCAACGCGTATGACGATCGGGTGGCCTTGCTACGTGAACTGGGCGTAAGTGCCTCGCTGCTCGGCGTGGGAGTAGACCGCGTGGACTATACCAAAGGAATATTGGAGCGCTTTCTGGCTATCGAGCGCCTGCTCGAACACTATCCGGTTTACCGGGGTAAATTTGCCTTCATTCAGATCGGGGCGCCAAGCCGCACCCACATTAAGCGCTACCACGATTTGCTGAGCGAAGTGGAGGTGGAGGCGGATCGCATCAACTGGCGCTTTCAGGAAGGCTCCTGGAAGCCCATCGTCTTGCTGAAATGGCAGCACAGCCATCGCGAGATTCAACGCTATTACCGGGTTGCCGACATTTGCCTTGTGACTTCGCTGCACGATGGCATGAATTTGGTGGCCAAGGAATTCCTGGCGGCACGTAGCGATGAACAAGGAGTGCTGATCCTTAGCCAATTCACTGGGGCAGCCCGCGAACTGCGCGACGCGCTTATTGTGAATCCGTACGATACGGAACAACTCGCAGAGTCTCTGCGGTTTGCCTTGGAGATGCCGGCTGCGGAGCGGCAAGCGCGCATGCAGCGCATGCGGAAAAGCGTGAGAGAAAATAACGTCTATCGCTGGGCGGCCAACTTAATTACCGAACTCTCCGATCTTCGCGTGGCGTCTGCCGACAGCGAGCAACCGTCCGAGAATTGGAATTCGGTGGCCTGACGCGCAGCTACCCCACTTCCAGCCCACTGTAGAGAAGTAGCTCTGCTACATCTTGCTCGCTTGCCCGGCGCTCGGTACGTACGAAAACGACCCAAGACGTAGCGAAGCTACGTCTCTACAGATGCTTCACTGCCGGCTCGGTACGCGTTCAAAACGTTCCTCTCGCGAAATGATCCCTTCGAGTTTGCCGAAATTTGCGCGGCTTACTACGGGCACTACTGGCCATTGGTTCACGTATCGCAAGGCCACGTCGAGCGGGTGATCAGGATGCAAATGAGGAAGTTGGCGTATGGGAAGAACCGAACGCAAAGTGAGAGTTCCCTTGCCTTCTCCCACCAAGGTTTTGATTTCCTGCTTGGTGATCGTGTTCCACGCCGCCGGACTTAATGATACGAGTACATTGTTGCTTGAAGAGCTCTCGATTTGCCGCAGCGCTTGTCCCAGCGGTTCGTCATCACAGAGCACGGGAATGGTGACAGGACGCATGGCGTCTTCCACGCGCACTATATTTTCTTCCCGCTGTTCTTCCATGGAAGGCAATTCCAATCCTTCCTGGCGGGTCAGCAGATCAAAAATCGGAACTGGCTGGAGCCAGCGCGAAATCACATAGGCAAAAGTATTGGCCACAATTACTGGAAGAATAATGGAGTAGTTGCCACTCACCTCCAGCGCCATAAATACGGATGTCATAGGCGCCCGCAGAAATCCGGCAAACAACACACCCATGCCGACCAGAGCGTACGTCCCGGCCGATCCGCTCAGGTGAGGGAAAAACATCTGCTCAACCCCGCCCACTGCCGCGCCCAGCATAGCTCCAATAAAAAGGGTCGGGGCAAACATGCCACCCGGCGTGCCGCTCGCAAATGAGAGCGTAGTGGCGACAATTTTGAGTCCCGCGAGAATGCCCAGCACTTGCCAGGTAAATTGCCCATGGATGGCTTGGTCAATAAACTCGTAGCCCGCCCCCATCACCTGCGGAAAGCCCATCACGCCGATCAGCCCGATTAGCAATCCCGCAACTGCCGGCTGAAGGTACTGCGTCCATTTCGGAAAAGCCTTGAGCCGAGGACGCAGCGCAGCGATGCTGCTGGAGAATATTCCCGAGGCCAACCCACCCGTGATTCCCAAAACCGCGTAAGCGATAAGCTCGGCGGGCCGCACCAGGGCCACCCGTGGGATGCGAAACAATGGTTCGGAGCCTAGAAACCAGCGCATCACCACCACGCTGGAAACGGCCGAAAGGACGACCGATCCCAGGATTCCGGCGCTCCAGCGTCCAATGACTTCTTCGATTACGAAAAGCACAGCGGAGATGGGCGCGTTGAACGCAGCCGCTAAGCCGGCTGCCGCGCCCACGGGAGCAATCAACCGCATGCGCTCGCGGGGCAAGTGCAAGCGACGGCCGAGAACCGAAGCCAGGCCCGCACCAATCTGCAAAGATGGGTCTTCCGGGCCCAACGAATGCCCCGACCCGATGGCCAGGGCAGCGGTAACGAACTTGCCGATCGCCGTACGAAAAGGAATGTAACCGTTGTAGATATAGAGCGCCGCCTTGGTCTGATTCACGCCGCTGCCTCGAGCCAGCGGGAAAACGTGAATCACCAAGACCGCGATTACCAACCCAGCCAGACTGGGAGCCAAGAGAAGGCGAGCAGGAGACGCTACGAGCTCCGATCCTAGCAAATGTACCCGGCACCACTCGATTGCGATACGGAAGCACACCACCGCGAGGCCTGAGAAAACTCCGATAAATACTGAGAGCACCAGGAAAAAACGGTCTTCGCGGAAGACCGAACGAAAGATGGTAGAAGAAATCGATCTCGACGCTGAGGCGGACTCGACTTCGCCATTTGACGAAGTGGCTACGACGGGCGGATTAGACAACGAGCTCACTTAGTTCCCCTCGTGCAATTTGGAGATAAGAAGCAGCGCCAGGTCCGGACCAGTTGGAGTTCCACATTCCGAACTGCTTTCCCGTTCGATGGCAAACACGAGATCCATGGCGGCCTCTGCGCTATCGGGATCGCGGCGTAATCCAGCTTCGGTAATTTTCGGCTTCATGGCAGACCATTGAGAAGAGAGCAACTGCTCTTCATCCGGGGTAGAGCCGGCGGTTTGCGTCTTGGCCCGCGCGAGACAGTCTTGCAACCGCCGCCCCGCCGCGGCGAAAGATTCAACCACTATGCGAGCGCGCTGCGACGCGGGGATCTTCCGCCGGAAGGGATCCAGCCGCTGCACTGTATTCACCGTGTCAAGCAACTGGGTGCTCCCGCTATCCGCGCCAGCAGCAACTGCCTCCTGCAGGTAGCGTTGAGACAAAGAGTAGTTGCCAACCGCGAAGGCAGCTTTCCCGATTCCCGCCAAGGCCGCGGAATTTTGATGGTCGAATCTTAACGCTTCACGGTATTGCTGAAGAGCGTGCTCGTTATCCTGCGCTTCCATAAACAGGTCACCTACGTGGACGTGCAGCGCAGAATCGTCCGGCAGGTCGCCCGACAATGCAATCAACTCGGCCTGGGCTTGGGTAATGGCGTTTTCACGCAGCAGAAAATCCGCCAGTTCAAGCTGGGCGGCGCGCCGTTGCGCATCTGGATTGGCATTCCACACCGCATAGATAGCATTGTGGTAATAACGAAGCGCCTCGTCTTTATTTCCTTTTTCCGCCTGAATTCGCGCCAGTTCCAGATTTACCGTTCCGTTTTCCGGCTCGCGCTCCCAAAGGTCGAGCAAGTAGACGTAGGCTTCCTGTTTCCCGGCGCTCCCTTCCGTGGCCAGCGCTTTTGCAAGTCCCAGTTGATAGGCGTAATTATCTCGGGAAAAAAGCAAAGCCGTGCGGAAATCGGCTACTGCGCGTTGTAGGCTTCCGGCCCGCAAGTCTGCCGTACCGCGGTCATACCATCTGATTCCGCGCGCTTGTTGCTGGTTATAAAACAGCTTCGACAAAGCACCCACCGCGGCAAAACCTGCAAAAGCCAGCAAAGTAAGCACCCCGAGAACGATTGGTTCCCGAGCCGCGTACCACCTTAGACTGCGATCTCCGTTAGCTATCGCCATGGTTTCAACACGTATACCCAGAAATTGCCGGGACTGCCAGATTTCCAATGGCCTGCGCAATAGGCTTTAGTTAGAGGGCAAAAGATAAGAAAACGTCTTCGGCGAAGAAACCGGAATCAGCAACGCAGGGCAATCGCCAAAGTCTGGGGCAGGCCACTTGCCGTCAAAGTTCTTAGGAGCTGTGAAAGATGTGCGATGGAGGCTCTAAAAGCAATCGGGGGGAATAAGCGCGATGCTAGTCCGCACTGCGAAATTTCTTGTTGCACCTGTTTGGCATGACGCATCGCACGGAATGCCGTTGCCGGGCCATTCATACTCGAAAATGACCCAGCACTCGCAGGCAGGAAGAACATCACGAGCACGGAAACCACAACTACCAGGATCGCGATGCTGCAAGATCGTAACGTCACCTTTATAGTGTGCCCAGCCAGCGTAATCCGGTCAAGTGCCTCAAGGTGAAGACGAATTGCGCACAAAGAGAAGCGCCGCACTCCGTACGCGATTACCACGCACTGAGCACGGCGCTCGAGCCCTATTAGTTATCCTGCGTCGGATGCAACACGCGGAAAGTGTTGCCTCCGTTCGACCACACCAGCAGCATTACTTCCTGGCCGTTGGGAACACTGCTCAAGGCTCCCTTGACGGCAGCCGCACTGTCCACCTTGTGCCGATTGACTTCGAGGATGATGTCCCCGCGTTGCAAGCCGGCGTTATCGGCCGCGCTGCCCGGTTGAACATCGGTGATCACCGCGCCGTGAACATCGGCTGGCGCTTGCAGTTGCTGTCTAAGGTCAGGCGATAAATCTTGCAGTCCCAGGCCCCATCGCGGTTTGCCCTGCTCGGCAGAGCCGTTCTCCGCTTTCTCGTCCGCGTGTTCCATATTTCCGAGAGTTACGGGCACAGTCATCTGCTTGCCGTCGCGCAGCACATTTAGACTGATCGTCGAATCGGGCTGCCTTTCTCCTACCGTGACTTGAAGTTCGCCCGCGTCGTTGACCTTCTTGCCATCGACTTCCGCAATGACATCGCCCACGCGAAGTCCGGCTTTTCCGCCCGGTGAGTCTGGTTCCACTTGGGTCACGACCGCACCCACACTGTTCGTCAGATTAAAGAACTTGGAATTCTCTGGTGTAACGTCGGTAATTCCGATGCCGATGTATCCATGGCTCACCTTGCCGTAGCGAATCAGAGTGTCGACTGTCGGTTTAGCAATTTGCGCCGGGATGGCGAATCCCATTCCTGAAAACGTGCCCGAGGGAGAAATCAAAAACGTATTGATTCCCACCACCTCGCCGCGAACATCCACCAGCGGGCCACCGGAGTTTCCGGGATTGATGGCTGCGTCCGTCTGAATGAACTCACCTGGTTTGCGGCGATTGCTGTCAGGATTGGGACGGTTCAGTGCGCTTACAATTCCTCGCGTCACACTGAAGTTCTGGCCGTAGGGATTGCCGAAGGCCAATACAGTTTCCCCGGGATGGAGCCCCGTCGAATCTCCCCAAGGCACGCTGGCCAGGTTCTTGCCATCGACCTTAAGGACCGCGAGGTCAGTCAAGGGATCGGTACCGATCAGCTTAGCCGTCATAATCCGGCGGTCGCTGGTGGAAACGCGGATATCGACCGCGCCTTCGACCACGTGATTGTTGGTAACGATGTAGCCGTCAGGCGAGATCACTACTCCGCTACCCATGCCGTGCTCGATGCGCGACTGGGGCTGCATTCCCCGTCCGCCCTGCTGGCCAAAGAACTGACCGAAAAACTGTTCCATACCTTCCGGCAGTTGTCCTTCCGAAGCGTCTTGCTTGGCTCGCGACGTGACGGTAACGTTCACAACGGCTGGCGTCACATGAGCCGCCAGTGTCTCCATAGCGTGGTTCAATGCAATTAGTGGACTCACGCTTTCGGCATCGAGCGGCGCCGCCGGCGGAGCGGCCATAGCCGCGCTTGCCGAGGCGGGAGTACCAAATTTGTAGGCTGCGAGCGAGCCACCCAGCGCCAACGCCAACGTTGGCACCATCAAGAGGCGCACCCATTTGCGATCGAAGTACTGTTTCATTTTTTCTACTTTGCTATTCATGGTCCTTCTTTTCTCCTTAAGCTATCCTTCAAACTTCAACAACTAATTCGTTAGTTTTATGTCGCACAACACAGCCTCCGTTTTTCTAATGTATTCTCTAGATGACTTTCTGGGGAGTCGTTTGCGGTATCGGATTCGCCCGCAACACTGTGATGTGTAACATCTGGATCTGCCACACCGCGGGGACGGCATAACCGTCCGAACGGCTTTCGACAACAACAATCAAAAACTCAGAGGACGGAGCGTCGTTCCCGATCTTGGCGCTCCCCCGATGGTTTTCCGTAAAACCAAACTTCGCTTCGACAACCGCATTTTGTGACCGATCCGGGCGAGCAGGCATGTCTACACGCCGAGCACTCGCAGCAGCCGCGCCCGCGCGAAGACTCCGGCACGAAATCTTAGCGAGCGGTTTATAGGACGCATTTACGACCGCCGAACTTACGCTCGATCCTTCTCCCGCGGAAAGTCGCGGCAACACAACTTGAGCTCGAGTGACTCCGGATTCACTTTCATTGTTTTGAAACGCGATCAGGCGGGGCGCCCGCGAAAGCAAAACAATGCACGTAATCAAAACCACCGCAAAAGTAGGCACAATCAGCTTTCGCGTTCCAGCAGAACTCGGGCCACGGGCGCTCAGGATCCGAGATACACGCAACGAAGTCTGTCCCACCCGGCTGACCGCAGCTTGCGCCAGCATCACGCTGCGTCGAAAGAAACTCTTCTCCGCCAATGACACCAGGCACTGTGCGTAGGCGCGATGATCGCCGGTTTGGGCGAGGACCGCTTCGTCGCAAGCCATTTCCCTTTCCAGAGAAATTTGCCGCTCCATCCACCACACCGCCGGATGAAAAAAGAACAGCGCTTTGACGATCTTCTGCAACAGGTTGCTCCAATCATCCCAACGCCGCAGGTGCGCGAGTTCATGCAAAAAGATCTGGCGCAGTTCCGCCGTAGATAAGTCCTGAAGCAGCCACCTGGGCAACACGATCGCAGGACTCAGCAGACCGATCGCGGTCGGGGATTGGATCTCATCCGACAACAGAATTGCCACCGCTCTGGCTGGCTGAAACTGCACGAGAGTCTCTCGTAATTCGGGAGCCAGATCCTTCGGATCAAATCTTACCGATCGCCGCCGCAGAACCAGCACCTGCCAGAAACCTATGGCGATCCGCCCCAAAGCCACGCTCGCGATCGCCGCCCAACCCACAAATAAATAGAGCGCCCAGGCAGAAGGCAGCGTAATCGCAGCCGGGCTATTGCTGAGCCTGATACCATGCGCCGTTCCCAACGACCATGTAATTGCAAGCGGTGGCACAACTCCAAAGCCAACCAAACCGGAAAACCAGATCGCAAAGCGCGCCCCCGAGCTTCCACGCCGCAGCAGGTGCGCAGACAGCCCGGTAAATAACAGAATCACGGCGCCGGCGGCCAAACAATTCCCGAGTTGGCCAGCTAAGGCCTGTACGAAGACGTTCAGGCTGGTCATGTGAAAGTTCACTTTTTCTCTTCCAATAACTGGCGCAACCGCTTTAGGTCTTCCGCGTCAAGGCTGTCGTCTTGCAAAATATTGAGCACCAGTAACTCATGAGAGTTCTTGAAAAAACGGCTAACCAGATGCCGTATCTCGAAACGGGTTGCGTCCTTCTGCCCTACCTGCGGAATATAAACGTGGGCGCGGCCGTCCTTCGCGTGCTTAACGTATCCCTTCCTTTCCAGGATTCGAATCGTGGTGAGAACGGAGTTGTAAGCCAGCGCCGGCTTTTCAGGCAGAGCCTCCAGCACTTGATGCACCGTGGCTGAGCCCTTCTGCCAAAGAACATTCATCAGCCGCAATTCAGCTTCGGTTAGCGTTGCAGACGTGTTACGAGGCAAACCGCGTCCCCCTCCACTTAGGTCCCGTTCGGGATGAATGTAAACTAATTACTTAGTTGCATGCAAGAAAGGCCGAGTTGCCCGCCTACGATAGGTCGACGGAAGACTATTGCCCCCAGCGGGTAACTTCTTTCCTCACAATTGATTAGGTGATAGGCTCGCGCAGCTCAAACGTGGCGTCCGACGAGAGCCTACTTTTCGTAGATATCGCCCCAAGCCCCGACCCGCCCGTAATAAACTCGCAAGTTGCATTGTTTGGACGACAGATGGGCGAATCCGAGGTCAGCTTGTTTAGCGGGAGTCGGGAGTTGTCCCAGGTCCATAGGTTCGCGAACCAGGTCTTCTGTCGCGTCGTAGGCGCTGTCCGGCTTCACATTCTTGTTGACCACTAAAGTCCAGTTCTTCTTGTCCGGAATAAGCCACAGGCTATAGGCCCCTGGAGCAATTTCCACTTTGTTGATAGTCAGGGCGGTTTGTGTAAACAAAATCATGGGTGATCCGGCGGGGCGCCAGGGTTTTCCGTTGTGCGGCTCCTCGACGGGCGTAGCGGAGTTGTTGTATTGAACGCTAACTTGCTGGCCGTCCTCAAAGGTACAAACGGTGGTGGCGGAGTTTGAGTTCGCGTCCTGCGCAAACACCGGAGACAGCCACTGGCAGAGCACTACAACGCAAATCGCAACCGTACGCATGGTAGATCCTCCCGCGGAGCGAACCGATGTGGCAAGCGCTCAGCGCTGGCGCAGCTTAGAGCGCAACGGCCGCCGCGCCTCACATAATAATCCCCGACGGCCCCAGCGCCTAAGAATAAATATTATTGAGGCGGAGCGTCGCTCGTGTTCTCTCGCGGCCTTTTCACGTTTACGTTTTTGTTCAGGCGAAAAGATGTCTGGCGCAATGCTGTGCTGTTAAACTTGATGCATGGGCAGGAGCGTGAATCTGGCGTACGGCCGCAGTGGCCTGACTATCCAGTTTCCGGACGAGGCGCAGCTAACCCTCATCCACAAAAAAAATCCGATTCCTCTCGCTGACCCGCATGCGGCAGTCCGCCGGGCCCTCGATCAACCCATTGGGTCGCATTCCTTGAAGAACCTCGCCCAAGGTCGCCGCAGCGCGTGCATCCTGATTTGCGACATCACCCGTCCCGTCCCTAATCATCTTTTCCTACGACCGATAATTGAGGATTTGCTCGCCGCAGGAATTCCCACCGCTCAAATCACAGTGCTGGTCGCCACTGGCTTGCATCGCCCGAATGAGGGAGCAGAATTGGAGGAACTTGTCGGCGATCCTTGGGTTTTGTCCACCGTGCGCGTGGCCAATCACATGGCTCGGGCCGACGTTGACCACCAGGACTTAGGCCGCACCTCCACGCGCGGCACGCCAGTGAAGATTGACCGCCGCTTCGTTCAGGCTGACTTACGCATTGCAACCGGCTTGGTCGAACCGCATTTCATGGCTGGGTATTCGGGAGGAAGGAAGGTGATCGCACCCGGCGTCGCTCATGCCGATACCATTCGCACCTTCCATAATGCCCGCTTCATGGAAGACCCGTTCGCAACTCAGTGCAACCTCGATCACAATCCGCTGCACGAGGAACAACTGGAAATTGTCCGCATGATCGGCGAGATCTATGCGCTCAACACGGTCGTCGACGAGGAACGCCGATTGTCGTACGTCTCCTTCGGGGAAATCGTCGCAAGCCATCTGGCGGCAGTAGAGTTTGCGCGCCAGAGCTGTGAGGTGCGCCTGCCTCGCCGGTTCAAAACCGTCGTCACATCGTCCGCCGGGCATCCACTGGATAAGACTTACTACCAGACGATCAAAGGGATCGTGACTCCGCTCGATATTCTCGAGCCAGGCGGCACGCTGATCGTGGCGTCCGCGTGTTCGGAAGGGCTCGGTTCCACAGAATTTCGGGAAGCCCAAGCGAAACTTGTTGCCCTGGGCCCGGATGGTTTTCTGCAAAGCATTATTTCCAAGCCACTCGCCGATGTGGATGAATGGTCCACGGAGTTGCAACTGAAGTCCCTCCGGCGCGGGCGGGTTGAGCTTTATACCGACGGCCTTAGCGAAGCGGAGCAGCGGATCACCGGCGTAGAAGCGATCACTTCCGTCGAAGCAGCTGTCCGCGAAAGCATGGTGCGAACCGGCGATCCCAACATCGCCGTCATCCCAGAGGGCCCTTACGTCATCCCGTTCTGCCAAGCTAGCTGAGGATGGCAACTCTGCTGCAGAGTTCCTGCTATTTCATCCGTTCAAGCGCGGCGCGAGCAAACTATAATCCCACCCGGTAGCCGATAACTCATAGACTAAGAGCGTGCTATCTAGGAGAATCATGGATCGCCGGAATTTTCTCAAAACTACTGGGACGTTAATCGCGGGAGCCAGTTTGGTTCCGGCCACCTTCGGAAACAATCCACCACAAACCAACCCTTCTACCACCGGCCGGCTAGTCCTCCCCATGAATCGCAACTGGCGTTACAGCCGAAACGAGGTCGAAGGAGCTCACGCCCAAGAGTTTGACGATTCGGGGTTCGACCGCATCGTAATTCCTCACACCAATATCAAGCTTCCCTGGCATAGCTTCGACGATAAGACTTACGAATTCGTTTCAACATACCGGCGCCGTTTTAAGCTTCCCGCTGAAGCCCGCAGCCAGCGCGTTTTCGTCGACTTTGAAGGTGTAATGACTGCATCCACGGTGTGGATCAACGGGGTACGGCTTGGGGAATACAAAGGCGGCTACACGCCATTCTCCTTTGAGCTGACGCCGCATGTTGATTTTGACGGAGAGAACCTGCTCGCGGTTTACGTCGACTCCACCGAGCGGCATGACATCCCTCCATTTGGGAATCAAATCGACTACCTCACTTTTGGCGGGATCTACCGCGAGGTTTCTCTCCGCGTTGTTCCATCCACCTTTCTGGAAAATGTTTTTGCCAAACCTAAAGACGTGCTGACCGCGCACCCCGGCCTTGAGATCGATTGCTTCCTCCAATCTTCAGAGCCGCGAGGAGCGTTCACCCTCGAGGTTGAGCTTCAACAAGCAGAGGAGACCATTGCGAAAACGTCACAGCGCATTTCGCTCTCTGGCGCGGCGAACGAACCTGTCGCTCACACTCTCCGTCTGGACAATCTGAGCGGCATCAAGTTGTGGGACCTGGCTCACCCGAATCTTTATCAGGTTCACGTCCGTCTGTTGGATGGCGCCCATGTAAAGGACAACGACGTTCGGACGATTGGTTTCCGGGAAGCGCAATTCACCGATCATGGCTTTCAACTGAACGGACAGACGATTAAGTTAAGCGGTCTCGATCGCCATCAAACTTTTCCTTTTGCCGGCCAAGCCATGCCCGCCCGCGTCCAACGCCGGGACGCAGAGGTTCTCCGCAAAGACCTCAAGTGCAACATTGTCCGGACTTCGCATTATCCTCAGTCCCGTCATTTTCTCGATGGCTGTGACGAACTTGGACTTCTCGTCCTCGAAGAGATTCCCGGATGGCAACACATCGGCAACCAAGCATGGCAGGACATTTCCGTCGACAATGTTGGCCGCATGATTCGCCGCGACTGGAACCATCCCTCCATAATTCTGTGGGGAGTGCGCATCAACGAGTCGCGCGACAATCACGATTTTTACACCCGCACCAATGCCCTCGCGCACCAACTCGATCCCACGCGTCCGACGGGAGGCATTCGCTATTTCCAGGAATCGGAGTTTCTGGAAGATGTTTTCACCATGAACGATTTCGGCTTCCCACTAAAGGCGCCGAACCATCCTCGTTATCTGAACACTGAATTCGTCGGGCATACCTATCCCACCAAGACGATCGACAATGTGGAACGGCTGACCGAGCATACTCTGCGTCACGTCCGCGTTCACGACCAGCTTGCGTCCAATCCGCAATATGCCGGAGGCATTGGCTGGTGCGCCTTCGATTACAACACGCACAGCGATTTTGGTTCCGGGGAGCGCATCTGCTATCACGGCGTCACCGACATCTTCCGCGAGCCCAAGCCGGCCGCCGGATTCTACAAATCGCAGTGCGACCCCGCGGATGAAGTTGTGCTCGAACCCGCGTTTCATTGGGCGAGGGGCGACGAATCCATAGGCTTCTCGAAAGCGGTTGTCTGTTCCAACTGCGATCACATCAAGTTTTATGTTGGCGACCGGATGATTTTAGAAACCGATCCGGACCGCGCCCAATTTGCGCATCTCCGGTATCCGCCGTTCGTGGCTGAAATCGGCGATCTCATTGGTGATTGGGGCGACTTGCGTATCGAAGGCTATATTGAAGGCAAGAAAGTGATCGAAAAGCGTTACTCAGGAAAGGGTATCGACCAGTTGTTCGCCCTTCTCCCCGATACCACGCAATTGTCCGCGGACGGAGCCGATTCTACCCGCGTCGTCCTTCGCGTAACCGATGAGTTCGGAGCCATTCGTCCGTTTGCCAATGATGCTATCAAGCTCGAACTCGAAGGCCCTGCCCAAATTATTGGCGATAATCCTTTCTCACTGGTTGGGGGGACGGGAGCGGTTTGGATTCGAGCCAAAGAACAACCGGGCACAGTAAAGCTGCGGGCAATTCATCCGTGGCTGGGAGCGAGAGAGGTCGAACTGGGGATAGTTGCCGCACCTCCGGAGAGCGTCTAGAAACTCGTCATCGGGCAGCACCGCATTCCCCAGCGCGAAGTGGATCTCCGGTTCCGCAAGCACGATAGACTGCGGCTGAACGGACCGATGTCATGCGTAAGACCCCGGGAGCAGGGCTTCGACTAGGTCTAACGTTCGGCAGAAGTTTCGCGCAAACGAATGGACTCGGCGCCCCTCTCTTGATGGATTCGGGCCCGCCCACTTCCTAATAAGAACGAAACAGTTTGCGTCACCTCGCGCACCGCATCTTTGATCGCCGGAAGATTCTGAGACATACGGATGCTCGGCCCGGATACGCTCAGGGCCGCAATCGGATGGGGGTCGCTGGCAAAAATGGGGCCGCCGACGCAAATCGCACCAATCGCGTTTTCTTCATTATCCAGTGCTACGCCTTCACTTCGAACCCGCTCTAATTCCGCTTCAAACTGCTCAAGTGACGTAATGGTCGAGGTCGTCATGGCGGGCATCCCATAACGCGCCAGCGAATGTTCCTTCTCCTCGGGAGCCATATAGGCGGCCATGCATTTGCCCACCGAAGTGCAGTGAAGAAAAGAAAACTGCCCCACGGAAGCTGCCAGGCGGTGGGGTTTCGGGCTTTCGAGCACAAGAATGTAGATGGCGCCGCCCGCCTGAGGAACCGCCAGATTCACCGACTCTCCGAAGCTGAAGAGCAAGCGCTGCATCATCGGCTTCGCGATCACCGTCAACCGCTGATAGGGAAGGGCGTTTTTTCCTAATTCAAAAAATTTCCCGGCCAACGAGTACAGGTTTGTAACCGGATCCTGCTCCACGTAGCCTAATTTGTTCATCGAATAGAGCAGGCGATGAACGGTCGTCTTAGGGATGCCGCTCAACTCCGTGATTTCTTCGAGAGGAACGCCAGACTTGCGCTGCTGGCTCATGGCCTCAAGAACTGCAAATACTTTTTGCGTGACCGCAACAAAATTCTTGTCGTAGGCCGACTTGGAGCTCTTCCTTTTTTTCATTTGCCTCACCCGCAATGGTGCTCGCCATTCTACTCGGCGGGGACAAACAGCTCCAGCTTGATGTGCCAGGTTACGGATTGGCCAGGCTTCAACCACACCACACCAGTATCTTGACTGCCCCATACCTCTTTGTTGAACGGATCCGCTAAATTGAATTGTGGCTCCACGGCGACATAGCTCTTTTCGGGCGGCGCATAGACCTGGATGGCCTTGATCTCTGGCGAAAGGGCCAGGATACGAAGACCGTAGTGTGCTTTAGGGTCGATGATCTCGATGCGGGCAGCGCCGTCGGAGCTGCGTTGCAGATGTGTGAAACAGTCGTCCATGAACATGCTTCCGAGCGCGGTCCCTTGCGGGTTGGTAAAGTCGAACGGCGTCCCTTTCACCGGCACGATCTGGCCGGTAGGAAAACGTCATCGTAATTTGTAGCGGGAGCCCGCTCGTCAGTAGGAATCACCAAACGTCCTTGCTGGCGATCTCCGCTTGGAAAATTGAAGTACGGGTGAAATCCAATCGCCATGGGCAAAGGCTCGTGCCCCACATTCTTCGCAGTAACCGCAATATCCATCGCTTGGTTCGACAATGACATGTGGACGCTAAGATCTGTCTTGGAAGGCCAATGTCCGTCGAAATCCCCAGCATGCAGAAGTGCAGAAAGGTCTGACGCAACCGCCCCATCGTGCTCTTTCACGTCTTCGAACTTGGAAGCAAAAATCAAGCCGTGCATGGCATTGACCTGTGCGCCCGGGTTCTTCCCGTGCCAGTTTGCTGGAAGTGAAACTTGCTTTCCCCCGATATTCGTCTCAATGGTTTTTCCATCAGGCGAAAGCGTTCCCCGAATGCGGTTCGGGAAGGGCACCAAGATGGCGCCCCCAAAATAGAAACTCTTGTTGCCGAAGGCGTCATTATTCTGCTCCAGCTCCTTCTTGGCGTCCATCAGGTTCGTCGCGCCGATGGCATTGACCACACCCGTTCCCGGCAAGTAAGCCTTGAGCTCCAGGAGATTCATCCCCGCGCCTGGGAGCACCGTAGCTTCCACAAATTGAGGTCTATTTTGATCGGCGACGCGTGGACGCGTCAGGGTAACGGCCGGAACTCCGTTGATTGTAACTGGCGTGGTTTGCGCAACTGCTGGGCTTGGCCGCAACCATCTCGACGCCACCACAGTTGTGAGCACGATTAAGAGAAACTTCGATGGGTTTTTCATCGCCGCCATTCTACTGTACCCTCTTGCGGATGCAAGTAACAACAAGTTCAGAAGCCTAGTTTCAGTTCAAGCAGGGTGACGCTATAAGGTGAAAAGGAAAATGGAAATTCGCTTCCCTTCAGTTTCACTGCCTGGGATGATGTTGTAATACGTTCAACGTCGTTTTCAGAGTTCATGGCCTCCGAATCAAGAGCATTGTTACGATCCTTCAGGACCGCAGCCTCTCCACCCGCAGCGGCGGATAATCCGTCGAGATGAAAGTTGACTTTCTCGGATTCGGCTGTCGAATTCACCGCGAAAATTCGCAGCGTTTTCCCGTCAGGACTCAAGGTGGCGCTCAAGTCAGGATCGTCGAGTTCCCAAGCCGTCTTGGAAGAATGCTCGATTTTCAGCGGATACGTACCCGCGGCCCGCTGATAGAGCTTCTGTGCATAATAAGCCGGTGAAAGGTAGAGTGCTCCCGGTGTCGGTTGAATCATTCCCGAACCAAAGCTATCCGAAAGGTTCGAGCGGATCGCAATCTCCACTAAATCCGCATAACGATGCATCAGATTCTGGTAGCGCGAATTGCTCAGCGCATCTCCCAGCGTGAGCAACATGCCGCGAGTCAATCCCATCTGCCCTGCGGTGGTATTCCACTCGGTCACGGCTACGCGCACATCCTTTCCGGCGCCATACTTGGCAACTTGGTCTTGCAGGAAATCGAAGTCCGCTTTTTTCCCTTCGAGGTCGCCGTCTTCGTAGTGATGCGGGCAAAGATAATCGAGATAGCCACCACCCTCGCTCAACGTTTGGGTGGACGGAAACGACGAGAGAATCTTGATGCTCGGATCGACTTTGCGCATGGCCTCGGCGAAGGCTCGCACGGAATCGTCATATTGCGAACCGCCCACTTCGTTCCCAATCTGCCAATATTTCACTTTGTACGGTTCGGGATGGCCATTCTGCGCACGCAATTTGCCCCATTTTGTATCGGTGCTGCCGTTCATGTACTCCACTTCGGCGGCGGCATCTTCCGGAGTTTTTCCGCTCCAGCGCATGCAGATGAGCGGCTCAGCGCCGACGTATCGAGTGATTTGCGTGAATTCTTCGATCCCAACAAAATTAGGTTCTTGCCCGCCCCACGGCCCGGTCGTGTAGGGCACTCTCTCGTCCCACGGTCCAATGGATTTATCCCATTCGTAAACTTCGATCATGCTGCCGCCGAAGCGGACCACGCCTGGGTTCTCCGCTTTGAACGCGCGGATCACGTCGGGCCGCCACAGGCCGAGAACTGCGTCCTCCCCAATAAGCGAAATCCGATCCAGCCACAAGCTGCCCGGACCTTCGAATTCGATAGTCAAAGTGGCGTTGCGAGTGGTCTTATTCGCACGCAGAACCGCGTCGACGCCTTTCCAGTCGTTTTCGGTGCTCCCCAACATCGCTGGCCCCGCGATCACTCCGCCATCTCCCCGTAGCGACGCCCACACCTTCACGTTCCCTGCGCCTCTCAGGTGCAGATGAAGTTTGTAGCCAACGCCCTGGGTCAGATAGAAGCCGTCCTGCGAAATCCCAGCCTTGGCGCGGGCCAGTGGCAGATCAATACGCTGCGAGCGCTTGCCGTTGTAGGGATTGTCCGTATCGAACGAGTACGTCGCGTCGTGCACCGCGCCGTCCGGATACCACGGACGATTCGGCCAATCCATGCCCTTTTTATAAGTGGGCTTGCACGGCACCTCTTCCTCAAAACTGGTGTCCTCAACTTGTTGCGCCATCATCGAAGGGATGAGGTGACATAGCGGTTCGATGAACTGCCCGCCCTGCTTTACGTCAATGGCTCGCTGGCCCAGCTTCGCATTGCTAATGTGGACGTCAGTGCTCGCGGCTACGGTCAACGGTTCCAGATGCACATCGTCGAGCCAGATCTTTCCCGCGGCTCGATCGCGCAGCGAGATCTGCACCCGGCCCGGTGAGGGCACGCGAAAATCGAGCTCTTCTTGCCGCCATTCGAATGACCCAGAGGAAAACGACACTCTACCCTGCTTGCCCGCTGGAGTGTCGATCTCGAAAGCCGCAGCATCCTGTGCTCGGCCCTCCGAGCCACTCGCCTTGGGTTGCAAAGCCTCGGCTTTAACCCACGCCGTAACTTTCCACGTGCTGCCGACCGGCAAAAACAATTCCTGGCTGACATTCACGCGCGCGGGCTGCTGGCTTTCGATTAATAAAGACTGGCTCCCCTCTTTGAATTGGCCAGTGTCGGTATGCACTTGAACAGTGTTTTCTGCGCCCTTTTCCGTCCACACCTGCCATCCGGGAATTTGCCCGGAACTCGCGGCCGCTTCGAAGCCAGGATTCTTCAATTCTGAATTTTGTGATTGAGCGCTGGTCTGAGCGGGAGACGCTGCAAACGCCATGAGTAATAACAACCAAGAAAACATAAGCTTGCCTCGCGTGAACGAGATTCTTGCTTGCTGTCGACTGTGGAAGCCGCCCCTAATACTTTGCTCGCGTTTGCATGCGCTGCGAATCGAAGCGCGCTAGTCTTCGCAAATATTCGTGCCGCCGCAGATTACCGACGGCGTAACAGCATAACACGGCCTAGAGCGCTATAGTCGCCACTATTACGCATCCGGTTCATCACATGTTAATTTTTGTTCGGCAGCCAGCTTCTGCTGCGAGGAACGGGCATAATAACCTGATTACCTTGGACGGCAGGGAAATATCCACGCTGCGCCAGTGTATTCTGACTTGGCAATTCTGATGGAGAACGACTCTTTCGAATCATAAAAAGGGAGAACCATGACCGCGAAGCTAACCAATGTGAAATCAATAAAAACCGGGCGCGGAGTCGCTACCGGCCTTGCCAAGGACCTGGGAAAGTTTGCCGTAACCACCATGGAAATTCCCTGGAAGCTGACTCGCGACAAACTGGGCGCCGAACCTGCCAAAGTCATTATGGTCGAATCCATGGAGTTGGAAGTCCTGGAGCGCGAACTGCAAGCCTTGCCGCAGGTGGACGCCATTGTGACGATCGGTGGAGGACAGGCCTGTGACTTCGGCAAATATCTGGCCTGGAAACGGGGCTGCCGCGTAGTTTCCGTCCCAACCGTGGTCAGCGTGAATGCTTTTGTTACACCGTCTGCCGGAGTGCGCAGCAATCATCGCGTGCAGTACTTGGGTGTGGTCAGCCCCGATCCTCTTGTGATCGACTATGACCTGATTCGAACCGCACCCACAAACCTCAACATCGCCGGTGTGGGCGACATTCTCTCCTGCCACACCGGTACCTTCGATTGGGAAGTAGCACACCGCGCCGGAAAAGATGTACACAACTTCGACGCCGACGATGTTCGCCAAGCTCGCGCCATCCTCGATGACATCGATCGAAATGCGGCTGAGATTCGGGCCGTGTCTGACCAGGGCATTCAGGCCATCGTAGACGCCTACATCACTATTAACAGCATCTGCCTGCCCAAGGATCATTACCGCACCGAAGAGGGCTCCGAACATTTTCTGTTCTACGAACTCGAGGAGCGCTTACAACGGCCCTTCATTCACGGGGAGATTGTGGGCCTCGGAATCTATCTGATGAGCCGGTTGCAGAAGAACCGTCCGGAATGGATTACCAGCCTGATGGATCGCGTGGGCTTGCAATACCAGCCCGCACACTTAAAGATTCGCCGCGAAGATTTGGCCGCCAGCCTGCGCAACCTGCGCCGCTACACCGAGAACGCCAAGCTTTGGTACAGCAATGTGCAGGAAAACGACATCACCAACGAGTGGATTGACGAAAACCTGAAGCAGCTTCAGTTTCCTGCTTAGAAACCAACCGCAAAATGAAAGGGCCTGAGTCGAAAATGCAGGGAGGTTCCGGTGCAACCGCTCCATCGGGCGCTTCGCTGTCCGATGAACGCGTGCTGGCAGGCTTCGGCTACCGCCAGGAACTCAAGCGGGACATGGGTTTGTTTTCCAGTTTCGCGCTGAGCTTCTCAATTATTTCCGTCACCACCGGTGTATTCGCGGTTTACGGAAGTGGACTAAACACCGCGGGTCCTGCATTTATCTGGACATGGCTGATTGTCGCGGGGGGCCAACTCCTGGTGGCCCTGGTTTTTGCCACACTAGCAAAGCAAACTCCGTTATCCGGCTACGCCTACCAGTGGACGCGGGAACTGGCCGGTCCCAAACTCGCTTGGTGGGCGGGCTGGTTGGTCGTGGTTCAATACATGTCTGGTATGCCGGCGGTCTGCTATGCACTGGCAAACTATTTGATCTCGTTTGCGGGCCTTGCTGCGACCAATCGCAATCTGATCCTCACCACTTCCGCGATCCTGGTTAGCATCGCGCTGATCAATCATTTTGGAATTCATCTCGCCAGTCGCGTCAACGACTTTGCGGTGGGCGCCGAGATTCTCGGAACCGTGATCGCTGGAGTAGTGTTGCTGGTCATTGCTCTTATGCGCAAAACCAATCCTGCTCATTTCGTTTTCACCCATCCTGGACAGCCTGGCGGCAAAGCCTTCCTGGGAGCGCTGGCCTTTTCGTCGCTCATGAGCATCTGGACGCTCACTGGGTTTGAAGGAGCGGCAAACCTGGCGGAAGAGACCCAGTCGCCGCAGAAGCACGTGCCGGTCGCGATCGTAAGCTCCCTGCTGATTTCCGTCGCGCTTGGGTTTTTGGTGCTATTGGGATTCACGCTGGCGATTCCATCCCTGGCGGAGGCCAAGCAGCAACCGGCGCCTCTGCTTTACATCATGCAGGCCCATCTGCCCTCGTTCCTGATAACGGGAATTATGCTGTGTGTCTTCCTGGCAATTTACGCTTCGGCTTTGGCGAATCTTACTTCCCTCACCCGCATGTTATGGGCGATGGCCCGCGACTTCCAATTGCCGCAGTCGGAATGGCTGGGGAGAATCAACACGCGACGTGTTCCGGCCAACGCGATCTGGGTAGCGACCGCTATCGCCATTGTGTTCACCTGTTGGGCCAAGGTCGAAACCGTGATGACCAGTATTTCCGCGCAGGCCGGGTACATCACCTACGCGATCGTAGTGGGCGCCGCAACCTGGGGACATGCCTCACGATGCATCGGCGACGCACCACGAACTATAAGGATTCCCAGGCTCCTCGCCGGCGCGGCGCTCGTCTGGTTACTGGTAGTGATCGTGATGCTAAGTCTTCCCCAGTCGGGCGCAGGATGGATGGGCGCGGTGGCCATGCTAGGCACCGGAACAGTGGGCTTGATCTTTTTTCTTCGTCGTCAAAAACAAAAGGAAGACCTTCCCGCGCTCTGATTTCGTCCCTGCCAATCCGCAAACACCATCGCCTTCGCAGGGCAGGCATTTGTACGTGGTAAACTTCGGAAAAGTCACCGCCTTCGAACAACAAATCCTCGCAAAGAGATCGAGGTCCGGCGGCGAAATGCGATGCTCAAACTCTGGTTTCGTTCGCTCCTGATTCCGGCCTTTCTATTTTCACTTTTGGCTTTTAACGCCATCGCCTCGGACGAACGGCCCAACGTCAGAACTCTGATCGCGACCCGGCAACTGGATAGTGCCGAGAAAATCATCGTCTCCCAGATGATGGCCAAGCCTCAAGACCCAGAGCTGATCACGCTTCTCGCCGAGGTAAGGCTCGACCAAGGCCGGACGCCTGAGGCATTGACTCTGCTCGGCGCTGCCGAAAAACTGGGCGGCGTTACAGCTCTGCGAGCCCAGCTCACTGGACTAGCCGACAGCGCCGCGGGCCGGCTCGATCTTGCCGAACCGCAGTTTCGTTCCGCCATTCGACTTGATCCCAATTATGCCCCAGCCCATTATTTTCTAGCGCGCTTGCTTTACACTCGCAACCGTTTTGACGAAGCGATTCAGGAAAGCAACACCGCGATCACGCTTGCTCCAGGAATGGTTCGGGCCTATGAAAACCTGGGCCTATGTTACGAAGGGAAACATAATTTGAAAGAAGCGGAGCGCTGGTATCTGGAAGCGATCCACCAGGAGGAAACCAGCGGGACCAAGACCGAGTGGCCGATGCTTGATCTCGCAACCATGCTGATTCACAACGACCGGATTGCGGAAGCCAAGCCTTATCTGACACAAGCCTTAGCCATCAATCCGAGCAACGCGCAAACATTGTTCGAGATGGGCGTGCTGCAAGAAAAATCTGGAGACTCTCAGGCGGCTTTGCAAGAATTTCAGGAAGCCATCAAGGCCGACGCCCACCTGGCGGGCGCTTATTACCATGCCGCCAGAATCTGTCAAAAACTCGGACGCGCCGAAGAAGCACAACGGTATTTCGCCAAGTTCAAGGAAATCTCAGAAAAGAAACACTGATCTCGAAAGTTACCATTGCTTGAAGACAAAGCAGTGGGATTGTCGCCCAAAGAACCCAATGACTTCCAACCTCTCAAATACCCGCCGATTCTTCAATGGAATATTCTTCGTCGTGTTCTCGACGATGCTGGCCGTGGCTTTGGCTTGCCTCGGCCAGGATAATTCGGCCAGCGAACAACACTTGTCAGAAGTCTTCTCGCAAGCACAGGCCGCTCAGCAACAAGGAGACTATCGAACTGCCGCAAAGTGTTACGAAGAGATCGTCAAACTCCGTCCCGATGTGCCCGAAGCCTGGGCGAACCTGGGATTGATGCATCAATTCCTGGAAGAGTATCCCCAAGCCGACCACAGCTTCCAGGTCGCACTGAGTAAGAATCCAAGGCTATACGTGCCCAATCTTTTTCTGGGACTCAATCAACTCCGCGCGCGCCAGCCTGCCATTGCCTTGCGGTACTTAAGATTGCCGAGAGCCTCAATCCTCAAGGATGCGCAGGCGGCCATCGGGCTGGCGCACGCCTATCAGACGTCGCACGAGGACCTGGCTGCCAGCGAATGGTATGCTCGCGCCGCGGAAATCAATCCGACGGACTCCGACGCATGGTACGGATTAGGAATTGCCTATTTAAGTTTGCAGGATGCCGCTGTGCTCCAATTAGGAAGACTGGGACAGGAGGGACCCTATGCGCGTTCACTGGTGGCGGATGCTTTCGTGATACAGGGCCGCGCAAGCGATGCCATCAACATCTACAACAAGCTGTTGGCGTCCCCGACTCAGCCACCGTGTCTGCTTGCGGCTCTTGGATTTGCTTATGTTCAGCAAGATTCCGACTTGGCCCAGAAGACATTTGAAGACGAACTCAAGAAGAGCCCAGGTTGCCTTGCCGCCAGGTTGGGACTGGCTCGCTAGCTCTCGCAAAAAGCGATTTCGCCGATGGGCTCAATGAAGTGCGCACGGCCTGGGATGCAGATTACAATTTCGTGCGCGCAAACGTGCAACGAATTTGGAAGGGAGCGGACCCCGATCAGATGAATGAAGCCGCGGTTTGGGCACGGCAGAACACCTCGTCTCAGGATCCCGTTGCGCAGTTCCTCATCCAGTCCGTCGAATCTGGAGCAGTGAATAGCGACGTTTCCGCAGGGCTCAGCTCAAGAACGGAACCGCAGAACGTGGGATCTGCGAACCGCGAAACTCAGGCTCCCGAAAGTTTGTGGGCCCAGGGCCATTACACGGCCTGTGAATTCAAACTCAAGCGCGAAAAGACGCCGCCTTCTTTGGCGCGCACGATTCTTCTCGCGCAATGCTCCTACTATTCCGGAAATTATCGGGCCACACTCACTGCGAGCGAGGCCGCGCTCAAGATAGACGCGCGAAGCGCCGCCGCCTTGTATTGGAAAGCTAAGGCTGCTCAGGAACTCGCCGCCGCTGCCTTGGAACAAATGAGTACTACCGCTCCCGACTCCCCCAAAGTCCACTTGTTGCTCGCCGAGTTACATCGTGCTCGAGAGGAGTTCGCGGCTGCGGAGGCTGAATATAACCAGGCAATCAATTCCGGCTCAAACGATCCCGCCGCGCATCTTGGCTTGGCCCAGGTGTATTACCAGGAATCTCAAGACGACAAAAGTCTTCAGCAGTTGCAGCTAGTATTAAAAGCGGACTCTACCAATCCGCGCGCTGGCTTGCTGATGGGACAGTTGTTGGTCAAGCGTCACCAGTACGCGGACGCAATCCCTTATTTTAAAACCGCACTCCGCGGGCCAGACCCTTCCCTTCCCCAGGTTCATTCGCTTCTGGCGCGGTGCCTGGCGGCGCAAGGAGATTATTCTGGCGCCTTGGCCGAGCTGAAACCCGCGCTGCCAGCGGACACCACTGGCGTTTTTCACTATCAGCTCTATCAGATCTATCAAAAGCTGGGTGATGCGAACGCGGCCGCAGCAGCCTTACAGCAGTCAGAAAAACTCCGCAGCGAAGAGTCCGTAGCTGAGGAAAAACAAAAGTCACCGCCGGCCCACGATTCGAATCCTTGATCGTTTTCGTACTTCAGTGTCTTCCTTTGCCAATGGTCTCCGCTGCAGGTTGAAGATTTCGTGCGGAACGCAGCGAATCTTTCAGGTCCAGGTTCCGGATCAGCCGGTGCAAATAGTTGGGGTGCACACCCAGAAGCCGGGCGGCCTCCGTGTAATTCCCGCTCGCTTCTTGCACGGCACGCAGAATCAACTGTTTCTTTGTTTCTTTCACGGCCGCATGGTACTTGGCCAAAACCGCTCCCGCCGGGAGCTCTTTCTCCAGGATAGATTCGGGCAAATCCTCGGGCTGGATGGAATCGGCGACACTCAGGACCAGAGCCCTTTCAATAGCATTCTCCAACTCACGCACATTCCCTGGCCACTCGTAATTCAGCAGGCAGGCCATCGCTTCCGGAGAAATCGTCTTTCCCCTTATCCGGAAATGCTTGCCGCACTTCGTGATGAAGTAGTTGGCGAGACCAGGGATATCCTCCCGGCGCTCTCGCAAAGGCGGCATCACCAGGCTCATCACGTTGAGACGATAAAAAAGATCAGCTCGGAAATGACCTGTCTTCACCGCATCCGCGAGGTTCCGGTTACTGGCCGCGATCAGCCTGATATCCACCGCAATCGAGCGCGTACCGCCGATGCGCTCGAACTCGCGCTCCTGCAACACCCGAAGCAATTTGACCTGCAGCGCCGGCGCTAGTTCTCCGATCTCGTCCAGAAAAACCACGCCACCATCGGCGATTTCCAAACGCCCCTTTTTCTGGCTTGCCGCGTCGGTAAATGCGCCTTTCTCGTGACCAAACAGTTCGCTTTCCAGCAAGCCCTCAGGAATGGCAGCGCAGTTGATGGCGACAAACGGTTTTGTGGCGCGTGGACTGTTCCGAAAAATGGCTCGCGCCGCCAGTTCTTTTCCCGTTCCGCTCTCACCTTCGATCAGCACCGTCGAATCCGTGGGCGCAACCCGCGCGATAAATTGATAGACCTCTTTCATGCGCGGGCCTTCGCCCACCATATTATGTTCCAGGTTGATTTCCGCATTCAGCCGCATATTTTCCTGTTCCAGCCATTGCAGACGGCGCGCGTTATCCAGCGCCCCCGCACAAATGCCGGCGATCGCCGCCACCAGCTCCATGTGATCGTTATCAAAGCGGATAAGGGCGTTACTCGTTGCCAGATAAATGCATCCCGTCACTTTTTGAAACAGGATCAGCGGGACACATAAGAATGAGTACACCTTGGAAGTCAAGAGGCTTTCGACTTGGTTAAAGCTCACGCTTCCTTCGACATCAGTAGCCAGGATTGCGACCCCTTGCTCCATCACTTGCTTGACGATCGTCCGGCTGATGCGCACTGCCTGGTTCGCTCGGTGCTGGCGATGCCGCGCAAAAATGGAACCGAACTTCTCGCCGCTTTTGCTGTCCAGAAGAATCGCGCCGCGTTCCGCAGGTACAATTTCGAAGATCAGCTGGAGAATTTGCGTCTGCAGTTGACCCAGATTGCGGATCGCGTGCACTACCTGGCTCACCTTCAACAAGGCGTCTAAGTTGCCAGCTATGCGCGAAGACGAGGGCAACTCCTTACTGAGGAGGCCAGGCTGCAGGTAACGAGCGTCTTGCGGCCGAAGTTGA
The DNA here is from genome assembly GCA_963712035.1 of uncultured Acidobacteriaceae bacterium. Taxonomy (GTDB): domain Bacteria; phylum Acidobacteriota; class Terriglobia; order Terriglobales; family Acidobacteriaceae; genus PALSA-270. The sequence goes on from CAVQGL010000001.1 coordinate 251,737, forward strand.
GCGGTGGCGTGGGTTACGTCGTCTTGGAACTCGAACTTTTCAGTGGACGAAGTCTCGGCCTCTTCCCGCAGCAAGAGTAAGAATACCGAATCACCCACCGAGATCTGGTCTCCATGTTGTAAGCGGCTCTCGCGGACCGCAACGCCATTGACGAACGTTCCGTTGCGGCTCTTCAGGTCCCGGATGAGGTAATCAGTTCCTTCGCAGGCGAGCACGCAATGCTGTCGAGATAGCGCAGGATCGCTAATGGCTACCGCGTTCGAAGATTCTCTTCCAACATGAATTTCTTTGCCCGAGAGCACATAAGTGGAACCTTTCAGGGGCCCGGAGATCGCCAGGAGTCGTGGATTCACTTGCACCCTCGTCCGCCCCGTGTCTACCACATTTTTCGACCAAAAAGCGCAAAATTCGACTCTTGTTCGGATTACGAAACAGGATAGCCCTATCTATCCGACCGGATAGTCGCGGGAATCTAATTCCGCGGTATCGATTTGGCAAAATCAACGTAAGCCAATGAATATAAGTCGCTTGCACCGAAAATTGACTTTTAATGAAACGTTCACAACTATGGCTCTGCAAGTGCACTCTGAGACATCGCATTGGCTCGGCAAAAAGCGACGGGGGAAGCGCTTTCAGCAGTCGCGTCGGGCAATGTCTATCGGGAGCCTGGCGACCCCCTCATCGGGCTCCCGATCTGTTTTTACGTATTAAAGCCAATTGGCCGGGAAAAGTTAAGCGCCGACCGAAATTGGCTGAGGAGCCATCCCGGTTCCTGACTCTTCGATCGCCACACCATCCCTAAAACTCACAAACCTACCGGAGATCGCCGGAACCCGGTCGCCCGGAACCAAGATTCCGACCAGGTTCAGAGGGTCGGCAGCGGAGAGACTGATAACCGCGCCAGTCGCTTCCAACTTACGCGTCGCGCGAAGCGATTCTACTGCCACTGGCAAAGCAAACTGTTCGCCAAGAAATCCGTCGACGAAGCGTCCGCCACGAATTTCGCCACGGTCCTCAAGGCGACGAAAAGCCATCTGCAGCTCGCGCCACTTTGGCAGATTGGTTTCGCGCGCCAGCAAATCGCGGAAGACTACACCATAGCGCCGAAGCAGCATCCAGCAGGTGGCTTCCACAGCGCGAGTGCGCTCCACCGCCTGTTCCGTGTACAGCAATGCCCATCGGCCTGAACTGTGCCGCGGACGCGTGGTGCGTCCATTGCCTTGCCCGGCGCGCCGTTTGGGATCGATGAGTGCGCGCAGGTTGTCGAACCCATCGGCGGTAACAATGCCCGCAGCGACCAACTCCCAAAGCGCGGTTTCGATCTCCGCTTTGAGTTTTCCCGCGCCGCGCACAATGTCCGCGAAGAACGAGGCTCCCCGCTGCCGCAGAAACTCCTGAACCTGGCGCGCTCCTTCGCTCAGTCCCCTCGATTCGGGTTCGGCCTCCGCCGGGTTATGCGGAGACATCCAGTCTGATTCTTCCCGCACGAAAAATGTGATGGGGGCAACGCTAGTCGGAATCACGCGCCGCTTTCCTGGCGCTGAACCTTCCAGAGTCGCGGGATGCGGCGAAAGTCTTCCCCAGCCGACCGCTCCGGTCAGGCACAGTTGGTCAAGCCATTTGGGATCGTAATCCGCAATGCGCCGCGCCAGAATTTGCCGTTCCCATGCGTTCGCCGGAATTTCGAAACCTTGCAACTGGTGCAATACTTCCAGCGTAGCACGTTCGCCTTGCGCTTGTGCCTCCGGCGCAACATGCTGCCATCGCAAAAGCCAGCGCATGAACTGCGCAGCATTCACGGGTGCAATTTGCTTGCGTAGTGTCGCGACCGTGAGCCGATGAATGCGGGCCAAAAGCCTCCGCTCACACCACTCAAGCGCATCGTCTTGCGGCGCGGACACTCCCGTCCGCGGCTGTTCTCCAGTAAAATTGCCGCGCAACACGCTGCCGCTAGCTTCCATGCGCAGCAACGCTTTTTCTATTTCTGCGGCCCGAAGACCAAGAATTCGCCCCAGTTCCTCCGATGTCGCCGGCCCGACATGCGACATCCAACCGCTCACCGTTGCAAGAAGCGCATCGTCCCGAAGACAGAATTGTGCTTTCAATTTCAGCGGGAGGTTGTTCGAAATGCGCCGCTGGAAAAAGTTGCAAGAATGTTTTCGCACGCTCCGCTGCAACCCAGTAGCTCCGCCCGTTATCCGTCGCAAGCGCGGCCCGGCCCTGCTGCACCAACCGATCGAAATATGAGCCCCAACTCACGTAGGGACAGCCGCCCTCGGCTGTCCGATCGCGCAAAGCTCGATGGTTTTCCCACGTCCCCTGCCCAGCTTCGCTGAACTGAACAGCCGAGGGTGGCTCTCCCGACGCGGTCGCCGGCAGCGCAACCAGTGTGTGCAGCACATCGTGCAATTCATCGGCATCCCGAACATCCGGCCAAGCTTCCTCCCGGACTTGCGCAATCGCCGCCGGGTCCAGCTTACCTACCTCTTGCAGCACCGATTCCGGCAAGATTCGCCGCATCTCGACCGCTCTTGCACGCCGTTCTTCGAGCGGCGCATCGTCAAGATAGGCATACGGATTCGCATTGAGAATCTCGTGCGAGAACTGTGAAGGCACTGGAGTATCCACTGCGATACAGCGGATGAGGCCGTCTTCCATGCGGCGCAGCAACCCCTTGAGGCCTTCCAAGTCCATGGCCTCGGTGAGAACGTCCTTCATGACCTCGTTCACTAGAGGATGGTCAGGAATCTGGATGTCGCCTTCAATGTTTTCCTGGCAGGCGGCCACGTCAGGGAAGACCGAAGCCAGCAGATCGTCGGAACGCATCCGCTGAATTTGTGGCGGAACTTTCTTGCCACCTTGAAAGCGCAATAGAGCCAGCGCACGGTTGGCGTCCCAACGCCAGCGGGTGCCGAAAATCGGCGCAGCCAGAGCAGCCTGCTCGAGAACTGGCTGAACCGTCTCCGCATTCAAGAAATGAAAAACATCGGCTAACGGAAAACTATGCTGCTCGGCGAGAGCGATGTTCAGTCCATTATCGGTCGCGGCGGCCTGCAGTTCGAAATTAAAGCTGCGGCAAAATCGTTTGCGCAGCGCGAGCCCCCAGGCTTTATTGATGCGTCCACCGAAAGGAGCGTGAATAATCAACTGCATGCCGCCAGCTTCATCGAAAAATCGCTCAGCGATGACGGTCTTCTGAGTCGGCACCTCTCCCAGCACCGCTCGGCCTTGCAGAATATATTCAACACATTGCTCGGCAGCCGAGTCGTCGAGGCCACATTCCGCTTTGAGCCACGCAACGGTTTCCGCGACTACCGGCTGATTCTGCGAAACTCCGATTGGAGAAACCCCAGGAAGGCGCTCACTAATTTCCCTCCGCAAGTCGGCGATCTGCGCCGACAGTTCCTGGGTGCGCGCCGGCGCCTCGCCCAGCCAGAATGGAACCGTCGGCGGCGCACCGTGGGCATCTTCCACCAGAACTCGACCGGTCTTTCCTTCAATTCGGCGGATGCGCCACGAGGCATTGCCCAGCAATACAATGTCATCGCGATTGCTTTCGATGGCAAAATCTTCATCCAAGGTGCCAACCACCGTGCCTTCCGGCTCAGCTACGACGGTGAAAAGTGAGTTATCCGGAATGGCGCCACCACTGGTGATGGCCGCCAGCCGCGCTCCCCGCCGTGCCCGCAATTTGTGGTTGACTTGATCCCGATGGATATAGGCGCCATAACGCCCGCGACGCGACGCGATGCCCTCTGACAACATCTCCAGTACCGCTGGTAGGTCTCGCGTGAAAGATTGCGATAAGGATAAGCGCGCTTGATTAAGGCGAAAAGTTCGTCTTCATCCCAGCCATCATTTGTAGCTTCATTGGTAGCGCTGGCGTCCCGCCGGCTGTCGTGGCGGCGTACCGCCGCCACCGACGAAGCCGAGCCACTTTCGCGGGTCGCCGGCGAAAGGTTTCCACTACTCTCCGCCGCACAAGCTGCCACGATCTGTTGCGCCAGGATATCTAGTGGCGCCTCCGGGATCATCAGCCGGTCCAGATCGCCCTGGCGAATAGCTCGCACCAGGGACGCACACTCCAGCAACTCATCTCGCGTGGTCGCGAACAAGCGTCCCTTGGGAACTGCGCCACGCCAGTGGCCAGACCGTCCAACGCGCTGCAATGCCACCGCGATCGCCCGTGGCGAACTGATCTGCGCGACTAAATCGACGGTGCCGATATCGATTCCTAATTCCAACGAGGCGGTCGCAACCAGGACTTTCACTTGCCCTTCTTTAAGCTTTTTCTCCGCTGCCAGTCGCAACTTGCGGGAAAGGCTGCCATGATGCGCAGCGACATTCTCTTCTCCGAGCCGCTCGGCAAGATGATGGGAAATCCGCTCCGACAATCGCCGCGTATTCACGAAGACCAACGTGGAGCGATGCTGCCCGACGAGTTCCGCCAGACGGTCGTAGATTTCATCCCACATCTCGTTGGTAGCAATTGCACCCAACGGGCTGGGAGGAACTTCGACCGCAAGATCGAGCGTCCGTTTGTGCCCAATGTCCACGATCACGGGATCAGGCCGGCCATTGCCGGTAAGAAAATGCGCAACCTCTTCGATGGGCTTTTGCGTGGCAGAAAGGCCGATGCGAACTAGGCGGGAAGGTTGGGGTGGAGTAGCGCTTTCAGCGTGGCGCTCAGCTCCCGTATTTTGATCGGCTTCAGCCGCCGAGATACCTCTGGGGCTAAAGCCCAGATCATCCAACAAGCCGCCTTCGACGCAGCCCTGAAGGGCTGCTCCACCTGACGTCGTTGTTCCGCTCCTCGCGTCACGGCACAAGAGCTCCAGCCGTTCCAGCGACAACGTCAAATGCGCGCCGCGCTTATCATCCGCCACCGCATGGATTTCGTCCACGATCACGGTTTCGACATCGCGCAGAATCTTTCGACTACTTTCCGCCGTCAGCAAAATGTAGAGCGACTCAGGCGTGGTGACCAGAATGTGCGGCGGCCGCTTCAGCATAGCGCGCCGTTCGTGCATCAGGGTGTCGCCCGTACGCACAGCGGTGCGAATCTCAGGCATCAGCATTCCGCGTTCGCCAGCCATTTGAAGAATCTCGCCGAGCGGCACTTCAAGATTTTTCTGGATATCGTTCCCCAGACGCTTTGAGCGGCGACACGTAGAGAACTTCCGTGCGATCGTGCAATTCTCCGGCTAGCGCTTTGCGCACGAGACGATCAATGCAGGCAAGGAAAGCGGCGAGAGTTTTACCAGATCCCGTGGGCGCGGAGATCAAAGTCGTGCGCCCGGCCAGAATGTGCGGCCAGCCTTGCTCCTGCGGCTCGGTGGGCGTGCCAAAGCGGCGGACAAACCACTCCTGTACGAGAGGATGAGCCCAGGCAAGAGAGGAAGGAACGGACGGCATTAAGAAAGATTGTAGCACCCGAGGTTTCGCAAAATCTTCGCTGAACGGGAAGCGCTGTTTCTGGCTTTATGAACTACCAGTCGCTGGCCCACTAGGATCATTGTCATGACTCCGCATCCTGTGCTACGGTGGAAGACAAATCTCACGCCTTCCGTATCCACAATTACGGCAGTGAAGTGGTGTGGTCCGCGTGTCTAATAGGTGCGCCATGAAAGACGCCGTTGACTCGCTCCCAGCCGAGCGGCTCCTGGGACAAGAAGATTACGCCAACCGCAAGCTCATCCGGCCTTCATTAAGCCGCAACGATCATAATCATCTTCCACAATCTTTACCCGGCGAACGTCGTGACCGGCCGGAGCGTACAGAACGCGCCGACCGCGGAGAGCGCAGCAATCACGGTGACCGCAACGGCGGCGGCAAGAAGGGCACGCCCCCCGAGCAGACGAATGCGGAGAATTTCTACTACCAGAAGCAGATGCAGTCGAAGACGCCGATGGTCGTCGTGCTCTGCGACGGCGAGGAATTACACGGCTTCATCGAGTGGTACGACAAAGCCTGCATCAAGCTGAACCGTAGCGGCGGCCCCAACCTGATGATCTATAAGCCCTCGATCAAGTATTTGTATAAAGAGGGTGAGAACAGCCGGAAGTAGGATAGCGCTCAGCTTTCAGCCATCAGCTCTCAGCCTTCAGCTCTCAGCAACGTTTAATCCGTTCGTGCCGAACTTTTCGATGCTTTGTCCTCGGTCTATGCAGAAGCCGGTGAGTAGATGCCGTGACTGGCTGATAACTCAAAGCTGAGAGCTGACAGCTTCCCTACAGCTTCGGCAGCACAATCCCCTTCTGCGACTGATATTTGCCCTTGCGATCGGCGTAGCTGACTTCGCAGACTTCATCCGACTGGAAGAAAATAATCTGGCACAGAGCCTTCGTTGGCGTAAATGCGCGCCGGCAGCGGCGTGGTGTTGGAGATTTCCAGCGTCACAAAGCCTTCCCACTCGGGCTCGAACGGCGTGACGTTCACGATGATCCCGCAGCGAGCATAGGTGGACTTGCCTACACAAATCGTCAGACACGCACGCGGAATCTTGAAGTACTCCACCGACCGCGCCAGCGCAAACGAATTCGGCGGAACAATGCAAACGTCCGACCGCACCGTCACAAACGACCGCTCATCGAAGTGCTTGGGATCGACCACGGTGCAGTTCACATTGGTAAAAATCTTGAACTCATCGGCCACCCGCAGGTCGTAGCCATAGGAAGACAGGCCATAGGAAACCACGCCCTCGCGCACCTGCTTCTCGGAAAAAGGGTTAATCATGTCGTGTTCCAGGGCCATCTTGCGGATCCAGCGGTCACTCTTCAGCATGGGTCTCCTTGGGATGCAGTCTGCAGCCGTCAATCCGCGGTCGTCGGAAAAATCGCCGCCTGCCCAGCCCAAACGATGTCTTTTCCTGAGGACTGATGACCGAAATGACACTGTTGGTGCCGCCATCTTACGGGAGAAATCGTACCGTTGACAATCTCCCTTATCTCCCTTAGCATCAATGACTTGATGGGCTGTCGCGATTTCCGCTCGCAGGGAGCCACCTGTGATTAAGCTGGACATTATCAACGAAGTGGTCAATAAGACCGGCATCACCAAAACCAAGGCCGAACTGGCCGTCGAGACCGTCTTCGAGAGCATGAAGAATGCGCTCGGCAAGGGTGACCGTATTGAACTGCGCGGCTTTGGCGTGTTCAACGTGCGCCCGCGCAAGACCGGGATCGGACGCAATCCGCGCACTGGCGCCGAAGTTTCGATTCCGCCGGGCAAAGCCGTGCGCTTCAAGCCGGGCAAGGAGTTGCAGTCCATCGACTAGCAGCGCCGCAGTCCTTCGGCAGGAATGGCTCGCCGGCCGTCAGCTTGCGTCCGCAACCGTTTTGTAGCGCGCGCCATAACGAGATTTAATGTCTGACCCCATCCTTCCAGTTCCTTCTGCCCCGGAGTTTTCTCGTCCCACAGAAGTTTTTGTAGTTCGTCCGCTGAAGCAGCGTTATTGGATTCATCTTCTTTTATTTCTCGCGACAATTTTCACCACTTTGGTCGTGGGCGCCCGCATGGAATTTAACTTCCTGCACGACGTACCGAACTTCTCAGCCGGCGACGAGTTTATTCCATTCTTCCCAATCGAGTGGGCGTTGGCCTGGCCTTCGCGCCTCCTTCTCGGAATCCCGTTCGCGTCCACTCTCCTCTTAATTCTGTTTGCCCATGAGATGGGGCATTACCTCTATTGCCGTTATTACAGAGTCAATGCGACCCTGCCTTTTTTCATTCCGGCGCCAACGCTCATCGGAACTGTAGGCGCGGTCATCCGCATCAAATCTCCGATCCGCTCTCGTGCCGCCTTGTTCGATATCGGCATCGCCGGTCCGATCGCCGGATTTGTGGTCGCAGTTGTCAGCCTTTTCGCGGCACTATCACTTTCTAAACCCATGGCTGCGGGATTGCCTCCGGCTGACATCGTGATGGGCTTCCCGCCTATTTTCCGGATCGTGCACCACATCTTCGCCGTACTTGCCCCCGATAACCCAATCGCATCGCTTTCGCTCAGTCATGTATCGCTTCATCCCATGGCGGCTGCGGCCTGGGTGGGAATGTTCGCCACCGCCTTGAATCTGCTACCCAGCGGCCAGCTGGATGGAGGACACATCGTCTATGCGCTGTGGCCCCGCGCCCATCGGTGGATTTCCTGGATCACTGTGGTTTGTCTGGTCTATCTGGGATGGCACTACGCGGGCTGGCGGTTTTGGGCCGCTTTGGTAACCACAATGAATATAGTGTCGTGGCGGCAGAGTCAAGCGCCCGACTATCCCGGAATTGATGGTAAGCGCTGCTGGCTGGCACTCATGGCACTGGCGATGTTAATTCTGACCTTCGCTCCCGTACCCTTTCACGGATCAGGCATCGGCTGGAAGTAGTTTCGTTCCTCAACCGGCCCATCCGCCCTCCAATTCGGCAAGGGGAATGCCCAGTACCGGGCCTTCGCAGCGGATCACCGCTTGCTCGATCAAGCTCTCCAATTGCCCAACGTTGCCCGGCCACTCCGCGCCTGCCAGCGCTGTCAAGGCTTGGTCCGGTACGGAATCGATGTTCTTGTTCATGCGCCGAGCATATTTCTGGATAAAGTAAATCGCCAGTAATGGGATGTCTTCAACCCGCTGTCGCAAGGCCGGCATGCGGATGGGAAATACGCTCAGGCGGTAATAGAGATCGGCGCGGAATTTGCCCCGCGCCACGCTCTCGGCTAAATCCTGATGGGCAGAAGCCAACAATCGAATATCCGCGCGTCTGATGTTATCGCTTCCTGCGTTCTCGAATTCTCCATGTTGCAACACTCGCAGTAATTTTGTCTGCAACTCCACGGGAAGAGCTTCGATGTGATCGAGAAACAGCGTTCCGCCGTGTGCTAGTTCGAGCCCTCCGATGGCTCGCTGGTGGGCGCCGGCGAGAGCACCCTTCTCATGGCCAAATAATTTGCTTTGCAACAAACCAGGGGGAATCGCGGCACAATCCAATGCGGCGAAGTTCGCGTGGCGGCGCGGGCTCATGCGATGGATGGCGCAGGCCAGCAGTTTCTTGCCGGTTCCGGGTTCCCCCAGAATCAGGACCGTCGCATCGCTGGGGGCTATTTTTTTTGCCTGCTGCAAGGCTCGTCTCAGCGCCGGACTCTCCCCAACGATCTCTTCCTCATCGTGCGGGGCTCCCGGAGAGTACTCCACGCTCATCTCCCGGCGGGCAGACTAATATAGAAACTAATTGATTCGTTTCTATTCACCTGAGGTTTGAATGTCAAGGATTTTGACAGTATCATTTTGGCAGCCTGGCCGGCCGGACAGGAAACCCATGGTCACCCAAAAAGCTCAATCCCGGGCGCCGGGGCGCCCTCGCAGCGAAGCATCCCGAAAAGCCATTCTCTCCGCGGCGTACCGGCTAATGAAAAAAAAGAAGCTGTCCGCCATCACCACCTCCGTTCTGGCCGCGGAAGCCGGCGTTAGCACAGCCACTCTATATCGCTGGTGGCCCACAAAAGAAGCGATTGCTCTGGATGCATTCCTGGAAAAGATCGAAAATCAGCTCCCCCTCAATGCCAACATCGGCAGCCCACTGGAGCGTATGCGAGACCACGCAAGGCGCTCGGTGCGATTTTTGTCGGGCGACACCGGGCGGGTTTGCACACGCGTAATTATGGCTATGCAAGAAAGCAAGGTACTGCGCCGCACCTTTCTGGAGCGCCTTTACCTGCGCCGCCGGCAAAACATTTTCTCGCTGATCGATGAAGCCATCTCTGCGGGGGAACTCCCGGCTGAAGTGGATGGCGACTTACTTTTCGATGTAATTTACGGTCCCCTATACTATCGCGTGCTGATGGGGCACCAGGTGCTAACCGAAGAGTTCGCGTTGCAAGTCTTCGATACTGCTGTGACGGGGTTGGCCAACGCGAAGCCCGTGAGACAGTCGCCTTAATTCTCTTTCGCTCCCTGGAGAGGATTCAGATAGTATCTGTCCTGACGGAGGAAGCTCCCCCATGCACTCACCCCCGGCGCCGTCATCAGTTCCGCCATTTCCTTTTTTTGGTTACCGCGACCACCACGTCCAGTTCTACTCCGATGATGACTCCTTAATCGACACCGTCGAAAACCTGCTTCGCGGTGCCCTGGAAAAAGGCGACGGCGCGGTCTTCGTCGCGACCAGGAACCATTTGAACGCACTGGCGGGACGGTTCCAGGCTCGCGACCATGGCCTGAGCCTTGCCACCGAACAGGGACGCTATCTCCCACTGGATGTTACAGAGCTTTTATCTGCCGCGATGCCCGGCGGCAAGCTGGACGAAGCCTGCATCTGCGATCTCTTGGAGAGCACGATTCAGCGCGCCACTGCCGCACTAGAGGGAGAAAACCAGGTTACGGTTTTCGGAGAGATCGCAGCCCAACTTTGGTCCGAAGGAAAGTGTGAGGAGGTACTACGATGGGAGCGTTTGTGGAATCATCTGTCGCAGCAAACCGCCATCTCAGCTCATTGCGTATATCCGATTCAGGGATTCAGCCGACCCGATGACGACGAGTATTTGCAGTTGATCTGCGCCGAACATTGTTCCTTTATTTGCCCTGAATCCTTTCGTCCAGTCGGCGATGAACCCGACCCCGACCGCTTGCTGGCTGAAGAGCGGCCGTTGGTCGAAAGCAACACCGAGCCCAGCTATCCGCAATGGCAGACGCAATATCGAGCCGCTGTCCTGGAGTGGGAGCCCATTCCGTTGTTCAAGAAGGTCGAAGTTGCTCAGGCTGTCGTCCTCACCCGGCTGCACGAATTGCGAGATCAACCTGGTCACAGTTCCGAACGAAATCAGCTGACACGGGCTTGGCGCGTTCTACAGACGATTAAACGCGGGAAGCTCGGCTTCGTGGAGTAGATGGTCTTTGCCCTACTAATGCACGCGGCGCGTGGTGACCACGCCTATTTCACCTAATCCTTTACTACCCTCGCCGTCATCTCCTGCGGCGGTTCGCCGCTGATTGCAGTTTGCTCGACAATTAACTGCCGCGCCTCTACCCGGATCTTCGGCAAGTAGCGATAGAACGTGACCGCGCCGCCGACGGCCGCAACCGCCCCCATCGCTACTGTGCGCGGCGCGCCCAAGCGGTCAGCCAGAGCTCCACCGAATAATGCACCGAAGGGCGCCAGTCCCATGAACATCATCGAGTACACGGCCATCACGCGCCCCCGTAGCTGGTCGGGCGACATAGACTGAATGAGGGTATTGGAAGAAGACATCTGCAGCATCATGCAGAATCCCACTGGCAGCAGCAGCGCCGCAGATAGCCAAAATATCCGGGAAAGTGCAAACAACGCCAGGAAAAATCCGAAGCCTCCACAGGAGATTGCCACCCACTTCCCCAATCCACGCACGCCGCTGCGCGAGGCCAAAGTCAATGCGCCCAACAATGCACCCACTCCAGTTGCACCCATCAGAATTCCCAGGCCGCGTGCTCCGCCATGCAAAATTCTGTCGGCAAAAATCGGCATAAGCACTGTGTAGGGCATTGCCACCAGACTTACCAGCCCCAGTAAAAGGAGTATCGCCAGGATGGGCCGGGTATGCCGCACAAAGCGGAAACCTTCCATGATGTGCGACATGGGGGAAGCGGCTGAGGCCAATTTCGCGGGACGTTGCACTCGCATCATCAGCAATCCCGCGATGACTGCAATGTAGCTAACCCCGTTACCGAAAAAGCACCAGCCCTCGCCAATCTTCGCCACCAGAATTCCAGCAATTGCCGGTCCTACAATGCGCGCTGCGTTGAACATCGATGAATTCAGGGCGATGGCGTTCATCAGATCTTCTTTGCCCACCATATCCACTAGGAACGATTGCCGCGCGGGAATATCAAAAGCATTCACTGTCCCCAGCAGCGCGGCCAGAATGAATACGTGCCACACGCGGACCAACCCGGAAAGCGTAAGAGTCGCAAGGATCAACGCCAAAATCATGGAAGCAATCTGCGTCCCGATTACGACGCGCTGGCGATTATGCCGGTCGGCAACGATTCCTCCCAACGGCGCCACCAGAAACACGGGAAACTGGCTGCAAAATCCCGCCGTTCCCAGAAGCAACGACGAACCAGTCAACCGGTACACCAGCCAGGCCTCCGCGATGATTTGCATCCAGGTGCCAGTGAGGGAGATGAGTTGGCCACCGAAGAATAGCTGGAAGTTGCGATGTTGCAGGGAACGCAAGGTCGCGGGCAGGCTTCGACGCCCGATCCCCTTGGCAGAGTCACCGGCGAGTGGCTCCACGGAGTTTACTTTGGAAACACTAGGGTCCTTCACTTTTTAATCTTTCTTACAGATGGTCTTGGCCGACTTTTCGATTCTTTTCCACACCCAACTAACCACGTCCCGTAGGTTCTAACTTCTCACGTCACCAATTCGTCACCTTCCTCAGGGGCCGCTCCCTGCTGTAAAGTTCTACTAGAAGTTCTCGGGCCAAATACTTAACGCTTCATATCTCAATAGGTGGCAAGCGAAAACAGCGGTTCGACATAGAATCATCTTGTCCGCTCTCGTAGTGGAATTGCCTTGGGCCTCGCAAGTGCCCGCTTAGGAGGATGCCATGAGCAGTGATCAAGTTCGCTTTGAGCGACGGCCCGCACAACGTTTCGCTTTGCATCTGCCAGTCTCCGTCCGCTTGGCTGGCGACGACCGTGAGAGTCTCGGGTATACCCAGGATCTGAGTGCTCGCGGAGTCCTCTTCTATACTGACTTGGCGTTGGCCAAAGCCGATGTGGTCGAACTCACGTTCATCATGCCTTCCGAGATTACCCTCGCCGAAACCATGCGAGTCCGTTGTCGCGGCAAAGTCACCCGGATCGCGCCTCCGTCCGGCGGAATGGCTCGCGGCGTGGCGGTCCGCTTGGAAGGATACGAATTCTTGCCGGAACCGGAGTCGCTGACCCGCCGGTCGGACTCTCTTCGCGCAGCCACCATCGCGGCGGAGTCCGCGCCTCCGCAAAAATCCGGGACCTCAGGCTCAGCCTTTCCTTCCGTCAACCCCGTGCTGCCCTGAGGAGGGAAGTGACGTGTGGATATCTTCTATTTTGTATCCCTTGCGCGACGCGGGGTTTGCGGCTTTGGTCATCTTCCCAATTCTGCCTCTTTTCCATAAAATATAGTTTGGTTGAACGACACGACTTGCGGTAGGATTTGCAAAATCTCTTGCGGTTTTTTCAGGCTCTCCAGGCATTCACCAGCACCCCCGTCTATTGCGGGAGCGCAGTGTTGGTGCAGGTCGGGTGGGAGGTACCAAAGTCACTTGGCTCAACCTTGATCCATTCTTAACATGATCTTGCAGGAATTCTTAGTAACCATGAGGACTTTCTAGATGCCCGGCGTAGCGGTTGCTCTCCTCGCAGAGGACCGAGATCGACTCTCCATGCTGCAGAATCGCTTGGAGAGCACTCACGCCGGGCAAATCGTGTTTAGCCACTTCGGATTTCCCATGGGGCCGAGTGATTCGATTTTGCGCCAGATTCAGGACGTGCACGCAGAAGTGGTGGTGGTCGACATTGATCCGCAAGCGGAGGAGAGAGCCCTCGCCACCCTAGAGTTAATCCACTCTGCCACCAACGACGTTGCCCTGTTCGCGATCGGCGAAATGAATCGACCCAACACCATCGTCGCCAGCATGCGCGTGGGCGCGAATGAATATCTGGAACGGAATTCGACGGCGGAAGCTATCGCCGAAGCTCTAAACCGTTTTGCCGCATCGCGCATCAAGGCGCGCGCCACTGCTGGCCGGGCCCGCGTATTTAGCGTTGCCAACGCCAAAGGCGGCTCGGGCGCCACAACCGTCGCGGTGAACACTGCTGTGGCTCTTCAGGAAGCTCGCGGCAAAGTGCTGCTCGTGGACTTCGCTCCGCTCGGCCATTGTGCATTGCATCTCAACGTGCGCCCAGCCTTCGGAGTCTACGACGCTCTGCAAAATTTGCATCGCATTGATACATCCCTGCTGGAAGGCCTGATGACGGAATGCAAGGGCGGCCTGCAATTGTTGGCCGCTCCGCCGCAGCCCTTATCCCTGGAGCCGACCGCCGCCGAACTCGCCCGGCTGTTCGATCTTCTGGTGACCCATTTCAGTTATGTGGTGGTGGATTGCTCCGGTCGGGTGGATCGGATTGCGCGTCTGCTTTGCGAGCTTTCCAACTCGGTTCTGCTAGTGGCGCAAACCGATGTGGTTTCTCTCTGGAGCGCCGGCCGCATTCGTCCTTTCCTGGAAGAGGGTGCCAGCCGCGACCGCGTCCGTCTCGTTCTAAACCGTTACAAGAAAATTCCCGGCTTTTCCGACGAAGACGTGGAAAAAGCTACCGATTGCCGCCTGCTCTGGAAGCTTCCCAACAACTACCAGGCCACGGCGCCCGCGATCGACAAGGGGGTTCCGGTGGCCTTTCCAGGAGAGTAGCGATATCGGCCGTTCGTTCCGCCAGTTGGCCGCGACATTGGCGGAAGCCTCCGCCACGCACGGCAGGTTCGCTTGATCTGGCCTACAAGCACGACAAGCCAGACCGCAGAAAAGCTGCCGGCAATTTTCTGATTCCCTCTCTGCGTGCGGGGCAGTAGCAGCGGCAGTTAGCCATTGGCACTTAGCACGTAGCTTTCAGCCTTCAGCTCTCAGCTTCCGTTGCGGTTCCCGCGGACTGCGTTTCTGATGTCGGCCGTCGTAAAGATCCTTCACAGCTCTGCTGTTCAGGATGGCAAACCGGGTGAAGGGCTGACAGCTGAAGGCTGAAAGCTACGTGCTAATTGCTAACAGCTGACAGCAAATTGCGCCTTCAATCATTTCGCCCCCGCCGCCTTCGCCTCGGCGGCGCATACACCGCTGGATTGGTGCAAACTTCGTAGTACCAGCGCTCCGTCCACTGCTTCAAACTAAATTCTCGCGGATCAATTTGCGCAACCCGGCTGGCCCGCACCACGATCTTGCGGAAGATATCTCCGCCCAGCGGCACCAACCCAGCATGCAGACCGAGAATCCTCGCTGCCCCATAATGGAGGCAGTTCCACGCGGCACGGCTTCCAGCGAAATCTCCTGCCTAGCTGGCGAAAAGCGGCTTCACTCATGCGGATCCCATTCACGTTGTAGCTCAACAGAAAATCATCCGGGTTTTCCGCCGTGTCCTTGTCGCTGGCCGTTTGCAGAGCATACACATTGAAGCTGCCATCCACCCGCTTCATGTTTTTGCGGATGCGTTTGCTGCAGGAGGCCAGCCGGTCGCTCTCATTCAGAGCATCGGAGATCATGATCCGGTCTTCGCCATCCAACAGATACATCGGCGCCGAATCCTGGAACGAGATGCCGATGCCAAGTTCCAGCGCGGGCAATCCAGCGCGTTCCAGCAGCTGGTTGTATCCGCGTACAATTTCAATAATCTCGCGCGCCAATACACAGGCGCGGCCCACGCTCATGGCCGGCTGGTTCTGCCGCTCGAGCAGCGCCAGAATAATCGCGTCTCCTTCCAGAAACACTTTGGTCGCGCCATACTTTGGCCAGCAACTTGTTCACGGGATCGTAGAAATTCAAACTGAAATAGGAAGCCGGATTCAGTCCGCGCTCCAGCAGCGATCGGGTCAGCCGCGAAGAGTCTCGAACATCCGCCTTCAACACCACATGCCGCACAATCTTGTCTTCCGCCGGCGCGTGCTCGTCGCGCAGCAGAAACTCATACAGCGTTCCATTCATCGCCGAGAGTTCCCGCATTTTGTCGTTACCGATGAGGTTGACACTATCCATCACGGCATTCAGCGCGCCCAGACGCCGAAAGTCGCGGTGGTAACGCAGGAAATCGCGGAGAAATCGCACGGCGACTTTGGCGCGCTCCGGCCCATGGCAATTCTCTACGCTTTCCACGGCGGTAGACAGCCGGGTTGCAGACAGCTTGCCGTAATCTTCAATCAACCGCTCCACCCGGCCACATTCTTCTTTAGAAATCAGCGCATTCTTCAGCTGCTGGGCGTTAATTCGCGGGGCATATTCCGGCAACAGCGGGAGCACCTCGTACCCCGCCAGAATGTGGTCGATTACTTTTTCACGCTCTAAGAATCTCCAGCCATAGCTGCAGCCGCGTATTCTGCGAGCGTTTCTGAGAAGTGGAATCGTCTTCGCTTCCATCGCCCACTAGTTCTTGCGCGTTGTCGGGCACATTCAGCCAACGATCCAGCGTGTATTCGTCATTGGCTTCCGCTCCCAGGTCCAGAGAACGCAGAAAGTCGCAAACAATCCTGCGGATGTGAAGGAAACGGTCAGGATCGCGATCGAAGTTACCGAACATGAAGTAGTGCTGCGCGTTCAGATAATCGTCCCGGCCGTCTTCACTGAAAATCAAGGGATTCAGAAACAGCTTGTACTCGGTCTCCGCCCGCGCGCCGAACAGCGAACGGCGCGTGCGCGACAAGCTCTCTCGTTCAATCTCGCGCAGGGTATGGAACAACTCCTGCCCCGCTTTGCGCATGATAATTTTCTTCAGCACCTGGAAGGCCGACACACGCTCCCGGTAGTCCATCGCCTTTTCGTGGCGGACGCCTTCATAGTTGCGCAACAGCATGCGGCAGCGTTCTAACATTTGCGCGAACTGCGCCGACAGTTCCACCCGCAAGAACTTGAGGATCGCCGCCCGCGCGAGCATATCCACGGCCAGGCTTTCGGCGGCCTTGGCCCGACTCAACGCTCCCAAATGCAAATCCGCCAGCAGCGGTTTGAGTTCGGTCGGTTCCGGACGAGCGGGCGCCCTCGGGTTGGTGATGCGGGCAAAGTAGTTGGGAGGCCCTTCCTGCGGCGCTTCCGCGGCCAGCAGTCCCTCCACGTTTCCATGTTGCGCGATTAAGCGCGCCAAGTGCAATCGTGCCTTCTCCACGAATCCGCGGCTCAAGTGCACGTCGTAACGCAGGTTGTCCACGCCCAACTGCAGGCCTTGCAAGGAAAGCTTCGGTGCATACCCGGTCAGTAGCGGAGCTTCCATCGGTTCGGCGGTCCGCCCGAACCGGAACATTGGGATGGGAATCCGTGGCATCGTGCGTCGTCGCTCTCACTCTAGACGGCCTTCGGCGCGAAGCTGTCGAGGGAGATCACAGTGGCGCAGGCACGCACCCGTACGGCCCGGCGTGCTGGCTCGAAAGCTGCGGTTTTTCCGCCTATGCTAAGCAGCCTAGCATGCGAGAGATTGCCTCACATGTTACCCAAGTTATGTTCGGGTGCTACAATTCAGCCAGGAGAGCCCGGCCGCTCGCCGTCGGAGGTTGCTATGTCAAGACGCGCATTAGCGGTTTTCGCGACCTTGTTTTTCTTCGCGTTATGGCTTCCTGCGCAGCAGACTCAACCCGCGCCGAAACCATCTTCCGGGCCTGCCTTGGTGATTCCCATGGAAGCTGCCAAGCAGGCTAATCCCGTCAAGTCCACGCCTGAGTCACTGGAGCACGCCAAGAAATGGTGGACCATTGACTGCGCCATGTGCCACGGCAAACTCGGCGATGGCAAGGGTGACACGGCGCGCGACATGAAGCTCCAGATGCCGGATTTCACTAACCCCGCTACCTTGAAAGACCGCACCGACGGCGAGATCTTCTATCTCATCAAGAACGGGCATCAGGACATGCCGCCCGAAGGCGAGCGCCTGAAGACCGACGAGTATTGGGATCTGGTCAATTACATCCGTTCCCTGGCCAAGCCCAAGTCCGGCGAAGAAAAACCCGCCGAAACCAAGAACTAAAAGACCAAAGGCGGTTGGGATCGCAGCGCGGATGCGCGCCCACCAATTCGCGAATCATCTGCCACGCCGCCACATTGAGCGCTCCTTCCGGGGGAGGTCCCATGGCCAGCGATACCGAGCACTGCGGGCAGAAACAGATACGCTGTGCCGACGACTTTTGCCGCGGCCGCAACATGAGCCCTCTAACGAGCCCATCCGGATGATTGAGCCGTCTTGCCGAGTGGCGCGTAATGTTGCAGCCTTAAGCGGCAAGCTGGCGGGGTACCGAAAAAATCCAGGATTGCGCTACAGCGCAGCCCCGTGGTGAGCCCGGAAAACCGGCCTCACCGTTTGGAGCGGCGGGCGTCCAGGCTGAGCGGGCCAGCCCCGAATTGAGAGATCAGCAACGCGCCGCCAACCATCGAGACATTCTTTAGGAACATGGCCATTTGTATTTGCGCCATCATCGGATCTTTTACCGCCCAGAAATTGTGCAGCATAAGGGTGACGGGGATGAGGAAGACGATCAGCAACCATGCTCCCCATTTGGCCTTGTAGCCCAGTAGCACGCTCAGACCGCCGAGCAGCGCCATCACTCCGGAAAACGGAACCGAGAGCGAAGCCAAGGGCACGCCTTGCTGGGCGGCGAAGGCGATTTCCTGGTGCGAAAAATGGCCGAACGCGGCAACGACGAAAATGAGCGAAAACAACACGCGTCCGGCTAGAACTAAGGCAGGATGCAGAGTAGAACCTGCTTTGGCATCGGAATAATGCAAAGGTTGCGCGGCCGGGGAAGAGATTGAAGCGGAATTGCTGGCCATAGACTGTCT
Organism: uncultured Acidobacteriaceae bacterium; assembly: GCA_963712035.1. Lineage (GTDB taxonomy): Bacteria > Acidobacteriota > Terriglobia > Terriglobales > Acidobacteriaceae > PALSA-270. The sequence continues at coordinate 270,260 of CAVQGL010000001.1, forward strand.
CCTTGAGTTTCGGTGGAATCGACTGTTTGCTTCCCAACAGTTGCTCAATACTAGATGAAACAAGTCGATCGTTGGTTACTTAAAATAATTGACATACATAAGTATATTAGATACTTTGTAGTAAGCTAGTAGGATTTTGATATGCGCCGATCGGTTCCATCGCCCCATCCCTGTCCGATTCATAGCTTGTTGGAGCTTCTCACCCGCCCGTGGACGCTGCACATTCTTTGGATGCTCAGCACCAACGGACCGGCACGCTTTGGCGTCCTGCAAAAGCAGGTGGACGGAATCTCATCGCGGGTGCTGGCGGAGCGGCTGCGTGGACTGGAACGGAAGGGGTTTGTGTTCCGGCACTATGAGCCGACGATTCCACCATCGGTCACTTATGGAATCACGCCGCGAATGAAAGATATTGAAAAGGTGCTGCACGAACTGGAGCATCTCGCCAGAAAATGGAATCTGGAAGAACCGCCCGTCGCCCACCGGGCGGCTGCGAACCGCTAACCCAGGCGCGGATTCGAATTACAGATGGTCATGGCTGCGAATCTCGGGTGGGGCGCCGAGATCCATAAAGCGGGAGTCACGAACTTCCTCGCGCACCGAACTCAGGGCAACCATCACTTCGCGAACGTAGAACGAGGTAGCTCCCAATAAGCAGATAAGAGCGGCTACGAACACGACAGCGGCCGCGAGCGCCGCACTCTTCCAATAAAGGCCAAAACCCAACAACAGGCAGGACGTGATCGTCCCCGCAAGCGCGATCAGGGAAAGAAGGAAACAGCGGCGAATCATTTCGGCGCGCTGCTCGATGGCTTGAATCTGGGTCGTATAGGCATCAGCTTCTTGCAAGCGGTCATTCTTGGCGGCATCGTGTTTAGCGTGGTTGTATTGCCGCAACCGGCTAACCATGCCCATCAGGCGCACATTGATCGAGAGGATCAGCAAGGAGATGGCGGAGACGAAAAGTGCGGGCGCGAGGAACGCCTGGAAGAGACGGATGATTTCATTCATGAGGAATTGCCGACGATCATTTTGCCACGAGAGGCGGCCGGTCGTTTAGCGGACTACAACCGGCTCGATATTCGGTAGTGTCCCAGTTTCGCCATTCCCGGTGGCCGTTTCAGCAAGCTCTGCGGTCAAAAGCCTCATTTCCTTGCGTCAAAAAAAGCCTTCAACCGCAGAGACCGCGAAGAACAAAGTCTCCCCAAGGTCACGAAGAAGTCTCCTACTTGAGGATAATCTCGTCCAGCAGTTCGGAGCTGATGGTTTCGCGGATTTCTTCGCGCTTTTGGGCGAGCTCATGAGCTTGCTGTTTGCCGCCCATAATCTTGTCGCGCAAGGCTTCCGTTTTGGCGTCAAGGCCGTCCATCGCGGCATGATTCTTGAACTGGATGGCTACGCAAATGTCCCAATCCTCGGGAGTGGCCTTAGTCTCTTTCAAGAAAATTTTGTAGTCTACGATAATCCCTTGACGTTTCGCCTCCTCGTAGAAAGGCTTGGTGGTGTTCTGGAGAGTGGTGAGGTAGTCGTCGAGATGAGTGGGCTTGACGCGAATCAGGTTTACGCGCCAGACCGGACCCTCGGTGTAATGTTCTTGCGCCAACATGGCCGGGGCTAGCAGCAACAGCAAAAGCGAAAGCTGGTAGAGCTTCTTCATGTGGATTCCTCAAGTTGAAGTTATGGGTAAGGCCGGGATGGGGAATCATACCGTTTGCGGATGGATTTGCAAGTGGGCGCTCGCGGGCGAGGGCGCCCGCGCCACGCGGCCCCCCCCTCCTGAATGCTAAGCGCTAACGGCCAGGTGCTGCTCTACGGCGCTTCGATCAGCTCCAACTTTCCGTCACGGGTGCGGTGAAGAACCATTACTTTGCCTTTGGGATCGCGGAAAACGAACACGTCCCGGTCGCGGAAATGGGCCTCTTTGATAGCCTCTTCCAACGTCATGGGACGCAGCGCGACTGAATCGTCGGAGTGAACGAGATGAACATCGGTGGTCTTGGCGACGGGCGGATAGCGGTGCACGAGCACCCCGAGGGCCGTGGTTGAGGTAAGTCCCACTGCGGTTTTCACTTCTTCCGGCGTGGCTTCGCCGTTCAACTTTTTCTCGTGATTTTTCTGGGCATGGCGTTTCTTGCTGCGCCAGCGAGTTTTGTATTTAACCGCTTGCTTTTGCAGGTGCTCAAAAGCTTCGCCGATAGCGGAGGACATGTCGGTGGCTTGGGCGGCTCCGACGAGCGGCCCGTTGCGGGCGCTGACGGTGATTTCGGCTTTGTGGCGATGCTTTTCGATCGCCAGGACGACCTTAGAATCGAACTTATCGCCTAAGATTTTGCGGATTTTTGCCAGGCCGGTTTCAACTTCCTTACGAAGGCTCGGAGTAACTTCGCATTGTCTGCCGGTATATTCCACGTTCATGAGCGCTCCTCGACATGCGGATCGATTAGAGATCTTTTCGGCGGATCAGGGCCCAACGTTAATTATTTTTTTACGCGGCGTTGATGGGTGCTCGGGATGCGCATGTCTTCCCGGTATTTCGCGACCGTACGGCGGGTCACCTGAATGCCTTGCGATTGCAGGATGCGGGTGATCTGCTCGTCGGTCAGTGGCCTGGCGGGATCTTCTTCTTCGATGAGCTTCTTGACGCGGCGTTTGAGGATGAGCAACGAAGTGCCGCCGCCTTCGGGGCCGTTCACGCTCTCACTGAAGAAGTAACGCAACTCAAATACGCCCTGGGGAGTATGGGCATATTTGCTGGCAACCGCCCGGCTCACGGTGGAAGGATGCACGCCGATTTCTTCCGCCACCTCCTTGATCATCATGGGTTTTAGCTGGTCAATGCCTTTTTCCAGAAAATCCTGCTGGCGGGCCACGATGCAATAGCAAACTTTGGTGATGGTCTGCTTGCGCTGCTCAATGTTCTTGATGAGCTGGATGGCGCTCTTGTAACGTTCTTTCACGTAGTTGCGAGTGTCTTTGTCTTGCGTGTCGCGGTTGAGCAGGCGCTTATAGGCTGGGTTTAACCGAAGCTGGGGAACTCCGTCATCGTTCATCATGACCAGCCACTCATCGCCGTGCTTGACGAAGGCGACATCGGGCTCGATGAGCCGTGGCTGGACCTGGTTGTAGCGCATTCCCGGCCGCGGGTCGAGAGTGCGAATGTATTCGAGGGCCGGCATGACCGCTTCGACCGGCCGGCCGATCGCGCGGGCGATTTCTCTGTATTGCTTGTTCTGCACGGCGCGGAGGTGCTGGTCGACGATGGCCATCGCATCGGCAATCACCTGCTCGGCAGCCGCGGCTTCTCCATTCTTGCCGGGAGCGAGCTTCTGGTGATAACGAAGCTGATAGAGCAGACACTCGCGCAGATCGCGGCAAGCTACACCGGGAGGATCCAATTGACGAACAACTTCCAGAGCCTCGTGCAGTTGTTCGAGAGTGAAGTTCGCTTGGAATGTGGGCTGCGGTTGGGAAGTTGATTCGGGCGGTGCGAGCTGGGCAGCGGCTGCTGGCGCCGCTTCCGCAATTGCGAAGGAAGTCTCTAAGTGGGCGGCTGGTGCGCCGATCAAGTGTTCTGCTTCTCCCGAAGGAACGTCGGCGGATTCTTCGATTTCTCCCAGTCCTAGAGCTGCGGCATCCTTGACCACATTGTCTGCCAGAGCGGCATCGGTCTCCGGCGAGGAGGGCGGGGCGATGCCTAGCAATTCTTCGTCACTCGCGATCAGATAGCCATCTTCATTCAGATTGCCAATGATGGTGTCGGCAGCTTCGCGTACTTCCGAGCTGATCGGGATCGATCCCAACTGCCAGGACAGGTGGTCGGTAAGGTTGCTGGGCTTGGAAAGGAAGTTCTCGAACGATGGGCGTTCAATATCTTCCATCTCGCGCGAGCTGCGATAGCCGGGATCGAGATACTCCTGGAAAAAGGAGCCAAAATCAATTTCCTCGAAGGGATCTTTCTTTTCCTCGGCGGGCGCAGCGGCCTCTTCGACGGCAGGGCGGTCTCGCTCTTCTTCCCGGCGTCCGACTTCATCAAGGATGGGTACGGAGTCTTCAAGTTCTTCGAGAACGGGATTTTCCACCATCTCGGCAGTGATCATGTCCTTAAGCTCAAGCTTATTGAGCGCCAGCACGCTGACCATCTGCACCAAACCCGGCGTAAGGATTTGGCGTTGCGAAACCTTCAGACTCAGTCTGGGTTGGAGTAAAACCATAAGGCAGTCGTCGGTGAAACGCTTCTAGCTCCTAGCTAAAACCCTCCGCAGCCGGCCCTTAGCTAGAAGCTAGGAGCTAGTGGCTTCTTCTCACACCAGCGAGAAACTCTCGCCCAAATACACCCGCCGCACTTCGGGATCGCCGGCCAATTGCTCCGGGATTCCGTGGCGGAAGATGCGTCCTCCTTCAATGATGTACGCCCGGTCGGTGACCGAAAGCGTTTCGCGAACGTTGTGGTCGGTGATCAGCACGCCAATTCCGCTCGCCTTCAGGTCTCCAATAATCTTTTGCAGATCGAGCACCGCAATCGGGTCAATCCCGGAAAACGGTTCATCCAGCAGAATGAATGCCGGACTGATGCACAAGGCTCGGGCAATTTCTACGCGGCGCCGCTCGCCGCCGGAAAGGGCATATCCTCTGTTTTGGCGGATATGTTCCAGTCCCAACTGGTCGATCAGCTTCTCCATGCGCTCCCGCCGCTCGTGCCAGGGGATGGGCTGCGCCTCCAACACGGCGAGGATATTCTCCTCAACCGTGAGCTTGCGAAAGACCGATGCTTCCTGGGGGAGATAACTGATGCCGTGCTGGCGTGCCCGCAAATACATTGGCACGTCAGTGATGTCTTCCTCATCGATCAGCACCCGGCCCGTATCGGGCGGGATTAAACCGACGATGGCGTAAAACGTGGTGGTTTTTCCGGCGCCATTTGGGCCAAGTAAACCAACAACTTCGCCCTGCTCCACGCGAAGGCTGACACCATTCACCACCCGGCGACCGCGGTAGGATTTGCCGATTTCGTCGGTGGCCAGGGTACGCATTTATCGTGCCACTCGCGTTTGCGTCACAGTCGGGGAGGTATCGGAGCCTTCAACCAGCACCCTATCATCGGTCCTAAACAAAGTCAACGAAACGCCGGTAATCTTGCCCCGTTCGGCATCAAAAATGCTAGGCGGTCCGCCGGTAAGCACGAATTTGGAATCCGCGGCCGTATAGACGAGCTGGTCTCCAGTAGCTCGGCGGGTAGGCTGAGTTACGACCACTTGGCCTTGGGCGACGATGTGGTCAAGTTTGCCTTCCTCAGATGCCTGAGTCGGGGCTCCTCGGTCGCTGGATTGGCTTCGCGGCTGCAGGAAAACGTCCATTTGGTCGGAAGTGAGCGTGAAATCGGTGCTATTGGCAGTCACACCGCCGCTGTAGTGCGCTTTGCGCTCGCTGTCTACGTAGGTTAACTGGCCCGAGGTAATAGTGGTAGGAATGATCCGGCCCTGCTTGCCAGTCTGCACCAGTACGGTAGAGACCGGCTGAGATGCCGAGCCGCTGGCCAGAACAGAGCGGTGGTTGCGGTCAAACTCGATGGACGGTGCAATCACGACCCGGGCATCCTGCCACAGACGTACATCACCGGTGTAGAGGGCAACTGCGGGGTCGCGATGGATGGCCATGGACCGGGCAGTGACATGGATGGGACTGGAAGACGCCAGTAAGGCACCGCCGGGTTGCGGCTTGAGATCGGTATAGGTGCTCTTGACATCTCCCTCGGCAAATCCGTCCCCCGTCGCGCGGTTCATGCGGAGCATGCGCGCGGTTGTGACCATGTTGCTGTCCTGCACCCGTGGAGAGCCGGATAGTTCGAGCACTTGATTGGCAGGAGTGTAGCGAGCGTGCTCAGCCCAAGCTTTGCGATCTCCATCGGTAAATACCACATTGCCCCGTTGTTCGGCGGTCTCCATACCCAAACCCGGGGAAAAGCTGGCGTCCACGGCAAGGCTGGTGCTGACGCGGTCCGGCTGACCGGAATTGGAACTGACGATACGGGCGTCGGGCGCTCCGTGGACGGAAGAAAGCTGGCCGAGAGCATCGAACTGAGCGGTGAACTTCGCCGCAGTAATAAGCGTCTGGCCGGCGGTCGGGGCTGTGGGCTGCACACGAAATTGTGCCGCACCGAAGGTTTCCGCTCGGGAAAGGCGTTTGCCGGCAGCCACGAAGAAATTCATCGCGGTCGCGTTGAGCTCATAAGCCTGAGTTCGGGTCGACCGGGCGGAGGTCTGCTGGGGTTGCGAGAGATGAACATTTTCCTCGGCGTGAATCTTGCCGAGTACATTGTCGCCCGAAAAACTGGCGATGACGCGCCCTGCGCTGCCTTTTAGAGGACTGCTTCCGGCACTTTCCATCTGAACGTTCCCAGTAAACGTTGCGGTCCGAATTTCGTCGCCGCCCTCGGCCATAAGAAGTTCCAATTGATCGGCATGAAGCTGGGTGGGCAGCTTGCCTCCGAGCCCGACCCGGACATTCCCCACCGCGAGAATGTGGTCGATCGTGTCATCGGGGGTCAGGAACAAAGTGGCATTATCCGCTTCACCGCGCTGCACCCCTTGCTGCATGCTGACGGTCTGGAGCAGGACCACTCGCGGGTCTTTGGTAATGGCTCCATGAGCGGCGGTGACAGACGCGGGGTTAGGTCCGGCAAGGACAATTTCGACCTGCGAATCGAAGGTCAGCGTGTCGTTCTTGGAAATATAGCTCACGCCGACCGCCGAGCCCGTAGCCTGCGAAATGCGGAAATCGACTCTTTCTTTGGTGCGGGCGTCGCCCGTCTTTTGATTGAAAACCAGTCCGCTGGTTTCCAGGTGGATCGGATTCTTCAGCTCTTTAGGAGGCGTTTGATCGGGACTGGTCATGCCGGCGGGATTAGCTTCCAAGTCAATCTGAACTTTTCCGTGGGCTGTCACATCCCCAGACTGGGTGTTGTATTCGAAGTCTGAACCGTAGATCTGATCGAAACGGCCGGCGTCTCTGCCGTAAAGGGTGATGGCTACATCCTTCAACTCAGCCTGTCCGCCTATTTTGAATAAGGCCTTGGCGGCTTGAATTTTGAAGAGGGTGCGGCCCTGGGCCGACTGCGAGTAGGTATATCCCTGAGCGGTTTGCTTGATGTCGATACCGATCTTCTCGGGCACCTGCTTAAGTGCATTCTGCACGCGATGGCGGCCGTAGAAGTAGGCCACGCTCACAATGACTCCCGCCGCGATCGCAGCAGCGGCAAACCAGCGGCGGAGGCGCGAGATGTTGAGGGGCATCTAAGAACAAGTGTACTGCACGGCCGGCCATGGGCCTCTGGCAGCAGCAAACAAAAGCAGGGACTCGAAACCGCCTACGGAGTCCCTGCCAGCACGAATTTCGCATCGTCGAATTCGGGATGGAATTTAGTCAAGCAGCTGCTTGCGGGCTTCAGGGCTCGTCGTAGAACTTGAGCGCCATGGCGCCATGCGTTGCGGCTCCTCCGGCGCGCAGGGCGGCGGCAATCAGCGCGCTTTCCGTGACTTCCTCGCGAGACGCGCCCGCAGCTTTCGCGGCTTTGGTGTGCACTTCGATGCAATACGGGCACTGAGTCGTGAAGGCAACGCCCAGAGCGATGAGCTCGCGATATTTTCTGGGGATCGCGCCCTCATCCCGGCCAACAATCTTGTCCAGGGCAAGCCATGCGTTGAATTCTGTGGGGGCGAGTTTGCCCATCACCTTCAGAAACCGCAGATCAGCGGGATCGTGATAGTGTTCGCTCATTTCGTCCTCCTATCGGACAATAGTTTCTTGAAACAGTCAGTTACGATTTCCTGAGAGTAGCTGTAGGCAAGGCTTGAAAACAAGATGGTAGGTGACATTGTACATAGGAAGATTGTGGCAGTGTCGTTTCCAGGCATGCATGTAGAAAAGTGGGGGCGAAGGTGATTTCGTCAAACTCGCTCCGCTCAAAATGACAACGGTGCCGGAGGCCGGAGACACTTTCATTCCCAAAGGTTCTCATCGTCTAAACTGGAAATGCATGAGCCCGCATACGCCCGCTTTACTGGAACTACAAAATATTCAAGTCGTTCGCGGAGGGAACGTCGTACTTGACGACTTCAACCTCCTCATCCATGCCAATGAACACGTCGCCATCCTGGGGCCGAACGGTTGCGGCAAGTCCACGCTGATCAAGACCATCACGCGGGAATGTTATCCCGTGGTCCGCGAGGGCTCGCACATCAGCATTCTGGGACGGGAGCGCTGGAATGTATTCGAACTGCGCTCGCTGTTGGGGATTGTTTCCAATGACCTGATGGCATGGTGCAATCCGGAATCCGTTGGACTCGATATCGTGCTCTCGGGATTCTTCAGCAGCAGCCACATTTTTCCTAATCACCTGATCCGGCCGGAACAGAGAGAGCTGGCCGCGAGCATTCTGGCGCAACTGGAGGTTCCCCATCTCGCCGAGCGGTCAGTATCCGCAATGTCTTCGGGAGAAGCGAAACGGATTTTGATTGCGCGCGCTTTGGTCCACCAGCCGAGAGCCCTGCTCTTTGACGAACCCAGCAACTCTCTGGATTTTTATGCGCAGCACAGCCTGCGGCAGACCATGAGCCGGTTGGCGAACTCTGGCATCGGCATCATTCTGGTGACGCATGACCTCGCGGACATCGTTCCCGAAATTAAGCGCGTGGTGCTGATGTCGAAAGGACGAATCGTAGCCGACGGCAGCAAAGAAGAGATGCTGCAGGTGGAACGCTTGTCGGCGCTGTTTGGCATGAAAGTGGAGATCGGCCGGCGAGATGGCTACTACCATCTTTGGTAGAAGGCCGACAAAGCTAACGATTTGTCATTCCGCAACACCTTTAGGTGTGAGGAATCCGCTTCCTTCAGGTTGGAAAGCAGATTTCTCGCTTGGCTCGAAATGACAATTCTGTAGGACGTTTTCGGCGGAGCGTTCCCGCTGCCCTAGAAGTTTTCATCCATGGTGATCTGCTGAATCATCTGATCTAGCTCTTCGTCCGCCTTGTCGTGCCTGGTTTGCAGATCCGCGATTTCTTTCGTCAGAACGTTCAGGCGATCTTCCTGCGAGTCGAGTTGCTTGGTATAACGCTGCAGTAGCGCCTTCTCCTCGGGGCTCCCTTTCAGAGCTTTCATATTCTCGCGCACCCGCGCTTGATCCGTGCCGATTGTCGTCACTTCGTTTCGGCGTGCTTGCGTCTGTGTTTCCAGGCTGCCGACCTCGTTCTTCTGCGCGAGCACACGTTTGAAAACATCCTGCAGGGCGGGAGTGATCTGGTTCTGCTGCACGATCAGCTTGACCTGGTCATCGTCGAGTTCGCTGAGTTCATACTCGGTGTCTTCGGGATGGCGTTCTTCAATTTTCAGCTCTTCAGTCTGGTTTGGCCCAACCGCTACGCGGAAACGCAGGAAGGATGCCGTGGTTTCTTCTGGCTTGGCGCCTTCGGACAATTTCCAGCCTTCCCGCGCGGCATGCTCGATCACGACCTGGCGCGGCTGCGTGTCAGCGTTGTGCAGCGTGTACTTGCGGTTGTCGCGCTGCTCGCGGGTGAGAATCATGACGCCCTTGGCAATGCGCACGCGGGTAGCGGGTTTGCTGCTGGACTCCTGATCCATGGTGATGCGCAAGGCAGGATCGCCCGCGTAGGAAATGAGTCGCCGCTCGGCGGGATGCACGGTTTCGATCAGCCCTTCGCCGCCGAAGGTGTCGCCATCAAGAATATTAAATGTTCCGGAGTCAAGCGTCAGGCCGCTGGAATTGGTGATCCAGAGCGCGCGGCGAATTTCTTTGGAGTCTTCATTCCACAAGGAAACTTTTTCTGCTTCGATACGGGATTGCAGAATCGGCACCAAAGCTGACTGATTCTTGCCGATGGTGATGGGCTGTTTGACGTTGTACTCGAAGTAGTCGCCCATGTCCTTGCCTTCGGCTTCGACGTGCTGCTTGCCAGCCGCTTCGGCGACTTCTGCGGTATCAGCCTGCACTTCAACTCTCTCTGAAACAGCTCCAACCTGAAGCACGGCATTGATTGTGTTTATGTGGCCGGAGTTGACACGAATATTTCTTCGATTGAATTCGCTGAACCCCTCCCTGGATATCGAAATAGCATAGCTTCCTGCAGGCAAGCCAAAGAACTGGTAAGAGCCTTGCGAGTCGGCTGTCGTGGCCTGAGATGTGCCCGTTTGCTCATTGCGGACCCGGACTTGCGCTCCAGAAACGACCGCCCCGCTTGGATCAGTCACAATACCCGCCAAGCCGCCCGCGTTAGCAACTCCTGGAGTCAGCTGAGTTAGTTGCGAAACGTTTCGCCCGTTCAGCGGCAACTCACTAATCTGCTGCTCGCTGATCACGCCGCCTAGTGCTCCGCCACCAACTCCCGCACCAATTCCGCCACCGCTGCCGCTCTCGCTTACCGTCCCCTCGTGCTCCTGCGGCGTCAGCATCACCGACGGCGGCAATTCGACCACGGGTCTCCGCGTATAGAAAGGCTGCGAAATATTCTCGATGAACGATTGCGGCGCTCCAGCCACGAGCGAAAGCTCCACATCCTTCCAATCCTCGCCGACGGTGTTGTCCACGATGGCCCAGCCTTGCAACAGCGGCTTTTCGTCAGGCTTCTGCGGCAGGATGATGCGGTAAGTGCTCTTCCACACGGGCACTTCGCTGATGTAGCTAACGAAAATGTTGCGATCGCCAGCACCGGTTGCTGAAATCGTCATGCGGCGCAGATCACGAGCCCGGGAGGAGCCAATCAGGTCCAGGTACTTACCAACTTCGCCATTCAAATCCCGTTCAGCTAGACGGACCGTCGTCCCGGGGCCAAGTTCGAAATTCCGCATCTCGCCCGTGTCAGTAATGACAGAGAATTTGGTGACGCTGTAGGAAACCCCTTTATCAGTCGTCCTTTGCTCAGTTTCGACCGTCAGCAGCCGTCCCGTTGCCGTAGAAGAACCGCTATGGGCTTCCACTCGCGTGCCGCGAAGCGCAGCCAGATAGTCGGCCTGCGTCACCTGCTCGCTAAACGGCAGACGCAGGGCTTTCAGACGCTCTTCCAGCGGCGCAATCGAGTTGTAGCGAACGCCAGAGATGCGGCCTTCACCGAGATCCACGGCGGTCAGCGACTTCAGCACGTCGTTGAGCTGCGCGGTGGTGAAGTCAATGGTGAGATCCTGATCGCCGTGAACGCGGGCTGAATGTTCAAAGTAGCCGACGCCGTTCTTATAGAGAACCACTCGCTTCACCGGAAGGCGTGCGCCGGATTCTGCAGAAGCCGAAATGCTTTGCTCATTTTTGGATGGGACTTTGGTTGGGGCTTGCACGTTTTTCTGGGCGAAAGCGAAAAAAGAAATAGAGAGTACGAGGCAGAGAGTAGCGATGTTGCGTGACATTGCGACTCCTTATCAGAAAACACCCGGAGTTTACCACCAGTCCAGTGGTAGTGCAGGACAGCCGAGGGCGGCTGTCCCTACGCGGGTTGTGGGATCACTTGCTTCTCTGTGACCTCCGTGGCCTCTGTGGTTAGTTTTTGGCCTTTGAAGTCTTTCAGCGACAACTCCAGGCCTCCGAAATCGGGGTGGTCGTTGTGGTCGAGGGTGAAGGCGATATCGAGCACATCACCAGGGAGAAATTGTTCCTTCTGCCAGCGCTCGGCCATGCGCCACCCGAGAGCGTTCCAGGCGCGCGTCGAACAGCCGTTCGCAGTTCCCGTTTCGCGGTTCTCGGTTAGCTTGAGCTTGATGTGTTTCTCTTTCATGACACGCGCTGGGGTTAGAAGGCGCGCCCCATTGGTAACGAAAACTGGCTCGGGATTGCGGCTGCCGAAGGGCTCCAAGCGCTGCACGAGTTGAAATAGCTCGGGAGTGATCTGAGCGAAAGATAACTCGGCGTCGAATTGCAAAGACGGCTCGAAATCCGCCAGCGTCAGGCGGGCGCGGGCGTATTCATCGAGATGCGCGCGGAGCTCCGCGACGCGGTCGCAGGGCAGAGAGAAACCGACAGCGTGAGAATGTCCGCCAAAGCGGGTGAACAAATGCGAACAGGATTCCAAAGCATTCAGCAAGTGAAATGGGCGGATGGATCGGCCGGAGCCGTGCGCCTCGTCGCCATTGCGTGAAATAACGAGCGCCGGCCGGCCATAGCGTTCGACCACGCGCGTCGCCGTGATACCGATGACTCCGCGGTGCCAACCGTCGCCATCAATCACCATGCAGTAGGCCTCGCGCAACGCCGGATCGTCTGCAATGCGCGCTTCGATGGCCTGGACAATGCGCCGTTCTTCCTCCTGCCGCTCGGCGTTAAGTTGATCGAGGCGAGTGGCCAGTTCGCGGGCGCGGGTCGCATCCTTCACACTGAAAAGTTCAATGACGTCGCGGGCAACATCCATGCGGCCGGCTGCATTGATACGGGGAGCGATGCGGAACGCGACTTCACTTGAAGTGAGCGGACGTCCACCGAGTTGGGCCACTTCCAGCAAAGCTTTCAGCCCCGGATTTACCGCGGTGCGCAACGCGTGCAAACCGAGTTTGGTGAAGACGCGATTCTCCCCGCTGAGCGGCACGGAATCGGCAATGGTCGCAATGGCGACCATCTTCATAAACGACATCAGCAACCGCGATTGATCGCCTGTCCGGCGCCGCTCGATCAACGCTTGTGCCAATTTGAAGGCAACGCCTGCGCCGCATAAGGCTTTGCAGGGGTAATCGCATCCTGCCTGATTAGGATTGATCACGGCCAGAGCTTTAGGGACGCCGTCTGGCCCGGGCAAATGGTGATCGGAGACGATCAGGTCAACGCCCAGACGCTGCGCAGTCGCAGCGGGAGCGAAGGCGCGGATGCCCATATCGACGCTGACAATCAACTGGACGCCCGCGGCCGCGGCGCGCTCGATGACATCATCGCGCATGTCGTAGCCATCGCGAATGCGGTGCGGGACGTGAAAATCGGCCGTGCCCCCGCAGAGTTCGATGGCGGTCTTCAAAATAATGATCGCAGTGGTGCCGTCGACGTCGTAGTCGCCGTAGATGAGGATGGTTTCTTTTTTCTCGATGGCGGCGTCAAGGCGGCTGACCGCAGCATTCATGCCCATCATCAAGTACGGAGAATGCAGATGGTTGATGGAAGGAGAGAGAAAGCGGGCAGCGCACTCAGCGTCCGTAATGTCGCGGGTGAGCAGCAGGCGAGCCAGGGTTGGGGCAACGTGCGAATCTTTGGCGCTGAGAACGCTGGAACACAACTCGGCCGCGACTACCTCGACCTGCGCCGGTTCTGCGGGTTTGAGCGACCACTTCATGAATGGCGACGTTGGACTCTACAAATGAGGAATGATGATTCTACTCGCCGCGTGAAATTGTACTGAGGAAAACCAGAGACGTATTCGTGCTGGAGGACTGCCGAGCCCTTCTCGGCCTGGACCCTTCGACTTCGCTCAGGGCAGGCTCGCGAGGGCGCCCGTCCCCACGCATGCATTTCGCTTAGGGTTCGTCGTCCGGACCGGACTCGTCCATGGGGATGCCGCCGAAATCCTCGGTGAGTTCGAGCACGTGCTGGTAACGCTCATACCACTCCGTGGACGATTCGTAGACCATCATTACGCCTTGGTGGGCGAAACCGAGTTGCACAAATCCCGTTTTGCCGAGATAGGTGCGGAGCCAGCGGACCTCTTCCATATCTTCATCGTTGGCGAACTCGGCGTTCTTCAGCCGCTCCAGAATCTCCTCGAAGTCTTCGCGAGTCAACGTCCAGGAATCCATGGTCAGGAAGGGGGCATTGGCGGCTTTCGCGAGTTCGACAAAATCCTTCCAGCCGTCGGGATTGCCTTCTGGCTTCCACATGACGCTAGGCACTTCTTCGTAGTCCACGTAGCCCTGAAAGCGTCGCATACCGTGACCTTCGATGAAGGCGATCATGTCGTCTTTCAACGTAGCGAGATTGTCGGCAGTAGTAGGCATGGCGCTCTAGCCAATCTGCATTGTATGACTTTTGGAGGAACGCTACTAGCGGCTAGCTTCTAGCTATTAGCTCAACCGCTTCGGTGGCCTTAATTTTGCAGGGTTTGAGGGTGGTATGTTTGTAGGTTGCAGGGAATTGGTAGGATATGGAAAATGAAGGACGCCGAGGCGATGGTATGAATATCAAGAAGCTCGCATTCTGGTTAGCGTTGGTGATTGCCGGCGCGTATGTAATCTCGATCTCACTGCTACCCGAGTGGATGATTGCTGGGTTCCATTGGAACCGATAAGTTTCAGGATCGATTGCCAATTGATTCGTATGAGCCTCCGGGAGAGCCACGGCAAAGCGAAAAGCTAGAAGCTAATAGCTAGCAGCCAGCGGGCGCTGCGCCCGCTGTGCTACACTACCTGTTTCGCACAGGTCCGAATCCGCATCATGCTGCTTTCGAAAGAATATGTGGGCTATCTGGCCCGCGAACTCACAAAAAAACTGATCGCTGGCGAATTTATTGAGACCAGATCGGTCGCTGCGGTCACCGAAAAGGTGCACGCCGCGATCCTCGAGGAGATGACCCTGGAGGACCGCATCAACGACGAAGTGCGCGTCATCCTTGAGGCCTACTCCGATGAAATGCAAAAGACCGGCGCCAACTACCAGGAAATGTTCCGCAAAGTGAAGAGCGAACTGGTGCGCAAGTACAAGGCGGTGCTGTGAGACTCAGCCGCGATAAAGTGAATAAGATTGCGCACGTGGTTACGGATGCCTTGGCTGAAACCCCCGACGTGGAGTTTGTCGAAGACCGCAACACGGTTCGCCTGGAGGCGCGCCGGGTGCTGGAGGAATTGCTCAATCAGGAAGCCAGAATCGACCAGTCGGCGCGCTTGAAGATTGAGAGCCAGAAACGCACCATCCTGGAAGGCAGCCAGGAATGGGACATCCTCTACCGCAAGTACTATAACGAGGAAGTCAAAAAGCTGGGCATGTAATCTGTAATCTCTGCCAACTTGCTCAGGCTCTCCGCAGTCTAAGCGGTTAAGGGCTTTTTGCTGAGATCAAAAGCAAACCTTACACCGCAGAGGCTGCTGAACACTGCACCTAAGTACGCAGAGAAGTTCGGTCGGATTCATCTTCAGACAGCCACTTCGGTTTTCGGCAAGTGAGCCAGGGCTTCGTGAATCTTCTCCTCCGGATGCTCGTAATCCGTTAACTCTCCGGCGAAATACTTCTCGTACGAAGCCATATCGAAATGGCCATGGCCGCTTAGATTGAACAGGATTACTTTTTCTTTTCCTTCTTCTTTCGCTCTCAATGCCTCGTCCACGACGCAGCAAACCGCGTGCGAAGTCTCGGGCGCCACGACAATTCCTTCTGCCCGCGCGAACTGTATGGCCGCTGCAAAACATTTCAGCTGCGGATAGCTGACCGCCTCCACGACACTCGCCCGGTGCAACAGGCTCACCAGCGGAGACATGCCGTGATAGCGCAAGCCTCCGGCATGAATGCCGGAAGGGATGAAATCGTGGCCAAGGGTATCCATCTTGAGCAGCGGGGTCATGCCGCTTTTATCTCCGAAGTCATACGCGTAGGTGCCCTTAGTCATGGTCGGACATGCGGCGGGCTCAACTCCCACGAGGCGAATGTTCTTGCCTCCCGCTTTCAACGGGACAAAGGGAAACGCCAAACCGGCAAAGTTGCTGCCACCGCCGCAGCATCCGATCACCACGTCGGGGAAGGCGCCAGCCAGTTTCATTTGGGCGATGGCTTCCTGGCCGATTACCGTCTGGTGCAGAAGAACATGGTTCAGCACGCTACCCAGCGAATAGTTCGTGTCTTTGCGTTGGGCGGCATCTTCGACGGCCTCGCTGATGGCGATGCCCAGGCTGCCCGGACAATCTGGATCCTGAGCCAGCACGCTTCGTCCGGCATTGGTACGGTCGCTGGGAGAGGGAATGCATTGCGCGCCCCAGCATTCCATCAGAGTGCGGCGGTGCGGCTTCTGAAAATAGCTGCACTTCACCATATACACCATGCACTCCAAGCCAAAGACGTTGCAGGCGAAAGCAAGGGCGCTGCCCCACTGGCCCGCGCCGGTTTCGGTGGCTAGACGCCGGATTCCCGCAGCTTTGTTGTAGTAGGCCTGCGCAATGGAGGTGTTCAGCTTGTGGCTGCCGGCGGGAGAGACTCCTTCGTTCTTGTAGAAAATCTTGGCCGGTGTGCCTAGCGCTTTCTCCAACCGGCGCGCGCGATGCAGTGGCGTGGGACGCCACAACCGCAACATATCCAATACAGGATCGGGGATCGCAATGGTGGGCACGGACGACATTTCCTGCTCGATCAACGCATCAGGAAAGATGGCCTCGAAATCGCTAGGGCTGGCAGGTTGTCCGGTGCCCGGGTTCAATGGAGGGGCCAGGGGCAGCGGGAGATCGGGAATCACGTTGTACCAGGATTTTGGCAACTCACGTTCTGGCAAAAGGTATTTGTAGTCATCCATGGTCAGGCCCCCTGAGTTTCCGCCCGGATAAAACCGAGCCGTGGAGAATACCACAAAAATCAACTCAGTTCAGTGGTTCCGCGGGGAGGGTGGTTTAAGCCGAGGGCCACAACTACCCGCTTGAAATTTCGCCTACCCTTGGAAGGCAGTCCACAGGTATCATTCTCACTCCTGCAAGTGAGGCTCTGGCCGCGGGAGATAAGGGTCATGAAGCAGAAGTTGCGCGTCGCTGGAATTGTTCTTGGGGTGATTGTGGTAGCCGTGATTGCCCTGCCGTTTGGACTGAATGCCAACAGCTTCCGGCCCAAGTTGGAGTCCGAACTTTCCGCCGCCCTCGGGCGCCCCGTCACGCTTGGCAATCTAAGCCTTTCGATTTTCGCGGGGAGTGTTTCGGCGCAGGATTTAGCCATTGCTGACGACCCGGCTTTCGGCACGAATCCCTTTGTCCGGGCGAAATCTCTGAAAGTTGGCGTGGAGATTCTCCCGCTGATCTTTTCGAAGAGCTTGCACGTGACTGAACTGACTCTCGATCATCCTGAGATCACGCTGCTGCGTTCGGCTTCCGGCACTTGGAACTTCTCCACTTTGGGAACCACCAATCACAGCCCGGCGCCGGCTTCAACTCCGGCCGCCGCGCCGAACTCCGCGGGCAGCCAGCCTGCTACTGCCGATCTCGCGGTGAAAAAACTGGACGTCAACGATGGACGCATCACGGTAGGCCACGCCGACTCTACCCAACCTCACGTCTACGATAACGTGAACATTGCGGTGCGCAATTTTTCCTTCGGCGCGCAATTCCCTTTTACTTTTTCTGCGGTTCTGCCTAACAATGGAACACTCAAACTCGATGGCAATGCCGGCCCCATCAACTCCACGGATACTTCGCTTACTCCGCTACAGGCCAATGTCAGTGTGAAGCGTCTTGACCTGGCAGCCTCGGGAATCGGAGAACTCTCGCCGGGGATTTCCGGGCTGGCGGATTTCGACGGAAAAGTCAGTTCGGATGGACAACAGGTGCAAACTTCCGGCATGCTGCAGGCGGACAAGTTACAACTGGTGAAAAGCGGTGGCCCGGCTGGCCGGCCGGTTCAACTCAAGTACGCGCTGGCCCATCAAATCCACAGCCAGAGTGGAACTATCAGCGAAAGCGACATCTCGATGGGCAAAGCGGTCGCCCAGTTAACGGGAAATTACCAGATTCAGGGCGAGGCGGCGACGCTGGACATGAAACTCAACGCCCAAAACATGCCGGTGGATGACCTCGAAGCCATGCTGCCGGCGCTGGGAGTCGTATTGCCCTCGGGCTCGCGGCTGAGCGGCGGAACTCTTTCGGCGAATCTCACCATTACCGGGCCGGCTTCTGGCCCCGTGATTGCCGGGCCGATTCGCCTGTCGAATTCCAAGCTCACAGGTTTTGATCTTGGATCGAAACTTTCCGCTATCTCCAAACTGAGCGGCGCCAAGACCGGCGCCGACACCTCAATTCAGAATCTGAGTACCGATGCACGCGTGGCCCCGGATGGCGTACGCACCGACAAAGTGAGTCTGACGGTTGCTGCACTCGGGATTCTCACTGGGAACGGAACCATCAGCCCCGGCGGAGCATTAAATTACCAGATGACCGCGAATTTGAACGGCACGGTCGCCACCGCCGTCACAAAAATGGCGGGGCTGGGTGATAAGGGAGAGAGTATCCCGTTTTTCATTCGTGGAACTACTTCGAACCCAAGCTTCGTCCCGGATATGAAAGGAATGCTGACTGGACAGGTTGGGAGTCAGATCGGAAACTTGCTCAAGTCAAAGCTGCAGGGAAAGTCAGGACAGAGCAGTACTCCGGCGCCACCGGGTTTTCCGGGCCAAAAGAGTCTGCCGGCGCAGAAAAGTCTTGCCGCGCAGAAGAGTGCTTCACCATCTCCTCCTCAAAAAACCTCGGTCATAAAAAAATTTACCGGATGGTTTCACAAAAATAAGAACGATCCGAACGCTAAGAAGTGATCCGGCCCCGGGAAGCTCTGGCAACTGCATTCGAGCGCCAACCAGCCCCTAGGGCCGGTAAGGAACGCATTTCTGCTTTTGTTTTCCCAGCCCTTCGACCTGCAACTCCATCACATCCCCAACCTTGAGAAATTGCGGCGGCTTCATGCCCATGCCAACTCCGGGAGGAGTGCCGGTCGAAATTAAGTCCCCGGGTTCCAGAGTCATGAATTGCGAAATGTACCAAACCAGGTGAGCGACTCCGAATATCATTTTGGAGGTGCTTCCATTTTGCCGAAGCTCGCCGTTCACTCGCAGTGACATGTGGAGCGATCCCACATCGGATATTTCGTCGCTGGTTGCTAGCCATGGTCCGAGCGGGCTGAAGGTGTCGCAACTTTTGCCTTTCGTCCACTGCCCGCCGCGCTCGATCTGAAACGCCCGTTCGGAAACGTCGTTGGAGATACAATAGCCGGCCACGTGCTCGATCGCTTCTTCTTGAGAAGCTACATAGCGCGCTTCCTTGCCGATTACGACGCCGAGTTCAACTTCCCAATCGGTCTTGGTGCTGTCTTTGGGAATTTCAACATCGTCATAAGGACCAATCCAGGTGTTCGGCGCCTTCATGAAGAGGATGGGTTCCTGCGGAATCTTGGCGCCGGTTTCCGCCGCGTGATCGGAGTAGTTCAACCCGACACATATAATTTTGCCGGGACGAGCCACCGGCGCTCCCCAGCGGGCGGTCTCCGCGACATCGGGGAGAGAGTGCGATTCATCGGATTTCAAGAAGCTCGCCAAACGGCCAAGCCCGTCGTTACGGAAAAATTCGCTATCCCATTTGGAGAAAACCTTCGACAAATCCTTTCTCTTGCCATCGGACGACAGAATTCCAGCCTTTTCCTGACCACGGGAACCAAACTGAATCAGACGCATTCCTTCACCTCGAAACGAAATTACCTGCTCACCACTGAACTTTCTGAGCGCCGCGGCGATCGCGCCAAGCTCTTCTAGTTCGGAATAAATAATCCTAACCGAACACGGTAGGTCACCGACTCACCTGGTTTTAAAATCACCATCCCGGTATTGGTCTTGCCCCACTCTTTGCCATACGGATCCACATAGTTGAATTGCGGCTCGAGCGCGACAAAATTCTTCTCCGATGGCGAGTAGGCCTGCATGGCGCGAATCTCTTTAGATAACGCCGTCACGCGCAGGCCGTAGTTCGCGTTGGGATCGGTAATCTCCGCGATCACGCTGCCGTCGGGCTGCCGGTCGAGGTCAACGAAACTATCGTCGAGAAACTGTGTGCCCAGCGCCTTGCCCTTAGCCGCAGTGAAATCATAGGGGGTTCCAGCGACTGCTTCCGTCTTGCCGGTGGGAAACACGTCCTCGTAATTGTTAACCAACGCCCGCCTTTTTGCTGGAATATGCACCCGTCCCTGCTGGCGGTCGCCGCTGATAAAAGCGAAATAAGGATGCCAGCCAACGCTGGCGGGGAGGGGGTCGTTCCCCACGTTTTTGACTTGAACATCAAGTTCCACGGCGCTGGCAGTGAGGCTTGTACTTACATTTATGTCGGTCTGGGAGAACCAATGTCCCTCGAAGTCGCCTCCATGCAAGACTGCACTCACCGTGGATTGGTCGTTGCCCTTGGTTACGTTCACATCCTGAAATTTTGCGTCGAGAATCAGGCCGTGAATCGCCACTTTTTCCGCGTTAGGATGTTTCGGTTGCAAATTGGCAGGCAGCGAGATGGTCTTGCCATTCACCTGGGTCTCGATGGTTTTGCCATCGGCGGAAAGTGTTCCCCGAATTCGATTCGGATAAGGGACGAGGATCGCTCCGCCCATGGTGGCTGATTTCAGATCATAGAAATCTTCCGACCCATTACTGAAAGTCTTGGCGGCTTCCTCTAAGGACGGAGAGGCAATCAGGTCTACGTCGCCCTTGCCAGGCACGAACGCTCTTATCTGGAAGACATTCATTCCTCTTCCCGGCAATACCTGTACCGAAAGAAATTCCGGGGAGTTTGAAGATGGAGTGCGCTGGCGTTCCAGCGTGACGACAGGTTCTCCTCCGATCACAACCGCTTGTGGAACGGGAGCGGAAGATTCCGTGGACGGACTCGGTGCACGCGAACAACTGGCAAGCAATAAAACGCCAACAATCACCAAGGCAGCATTGAGCGACATGAGGACACCTGACTTTCGTAGGAGATGATGTAAAAGATAACTTCGTCGCGCAGAGACCTGATTCATTCCGTCTCCAAGCCGCCACTTACGGTACATCAGCTTTGGTGGCGAACTGCAGCACGATAGTCGCACTCTTGCGAACGCTGTCGGCATCTGCCCGAATCACCGGCAGAGGCAGATTAGGCGGAGGCGGTTCGAGCGCCACGAAAAGCAGCCTATTATCTTCTTTCAGCAGGGACGGCGGCAAATAGATCCCAGGACGGCCGATATTGGGCTCGCGGCCCGGCTCATGATGTTCGACATAGACGCCGTTCAAATAAACCAGGCCCGGAACCGCCGGCATGAACGCACGCCACACTGCGTCCAACCCCGGAGATGACGGCCGCGGGAAAGAATATTCGAGCACCGGCAACCCCGATTTTCCTTCCGCCGTTTGGCTGAGGTCGGAAAGGCCGGAGAACTGCGCCTGCCACTCCGCATTGAGAGGAATTTCGGAGGCTCCATCGAGCCAGTCAGCGGCTTGCAAGCCTTTCTTCTCGTCCAGTCGCCACAATCCCAAATCTTCTTTGGGACGGCCCGTGTCAACGTAATAAATGTCGGCGGTACAGGTTTTCTGGTCGGCGCAATATTGGCTGCGAAGAATTGCCTCCCTCGCCCGATTGGAGGCTTCGGGAACAAACTGGCCATTCATGTACAAAAGCTTGTAGTCGTCGGTAAAGAAGCGAAAGCGTAATGCGCTAGCGCGGCCTGGAAAACTAGCATGGTAGTGAGTGATGCCTTTTTTCCAGATGCCCGCTTCCGGAAGCGAAGTCAGCTGGCTCAGAGTTTTATTTATACTCGGTGCAAAGCCGGTCCAGGATTTCGCGACTCGAATCGCGCCGTCAGGAAGGCCAAGACTTGGAACCGGAATATTCGCCGTGAATTGTTGGGTTCCGGTGCTTCGCGTGATTGGAATGACTTTGTCACCCAGTTTTGCGTCTGTGAGGTCGCTGTCCGCGAGAACTGTGAATTTTCCCACGGGCTGCCGCAACTCCAAATGCAGCGTTGCGTCGTGGCCTGCGACATCAAACACCGCGTCATCGGCGTCTGAAACTATAAGAGCGGGTGCGCCGCTTACGGACAACTCTTTCGCTCGATAAGCACGTTCGCGGGAAAGCACCAGCAGCGAGATGCCGCTGCCTGCGGGAATGATTTGGTCTTCGCTCCCGAACTGAAACCGAAAAATTGCTTCGTTGTTGTCCTGATTCCAAATCGCCTCGGGTCCTAAGTCCGTGGGTTTCGACGCGAACGACAACGCCGCTTCGCCTTGCTCGCCGGGATTGCCGTAGAACACCAGCCAAGTTCGGTTTGGATAGGCGTACCTTCCAAATAGGTCGGCGGTGGAATAAACCAGCGTGGTTTGATCCTTCACCGGCAAATTCAGTACCAGGAGACGCGTCTGTTCGCTACGAAGCAGCAATGTCGAATATTGCGGGATGGTGCGCGCCTTGCCCGACTTGGGATCGTGATAGGTGATGTGCTGCGCGCTCACGGATTTTAACGCGAGGGTGAGGTCGCTCACGCCGCGCATGTCCGATCGCACGAAAAGAAAACCCTGATCGCCGTTGTTCCGTTGTTTGATCCAAACTTCGGGATCGTCAACCGTCGCCGGGTCTGGCGCCGCCTCGGCTCGCGCCATGGTTGCTCCGAACTGACGCAGGAAAAGAGCGGTTGCTTTCATCGCGCGGTACTTGGGCAGTACAAAACCGCCCTCTTCGACAACTACGTCTGGGCTGTATCCGGCGAACTCATATCCTTTCGCCGCCCACGCAAATTGCGAACCGCCGCGAAACAGATATTGATCGAGATAGTCGGTCCCCAGACCCAGCATGGTGCGGACCGTCGGCTCAGGATTATCGAGACCATACTCTGCGCATCCCAAGGGCGTGTTCACATTCAGTTTGCGTTGCTTGACCAGCAGTTGCTCCAGATCCTGGTAAGAACCGAAATATGCGTCCACCGTGTCGTAAATTCTCGAAAGCACCGGATCGGTGGGATTATCCTGCGCAAATTGCATGTCATTGCCCATCAAGGGAATGTCGAACCCGTACGCCGCGGTGATTTGATACAGGAAGCGCACGAATTCCTTCTTCTCGTCGACCGGTATGTACTGTGGATGCCCGTATTCGTTCTCGATCTGCACCATGATGACCGGGCCACCATGAGTTATCTGGTTGCGCGAGAGAATGGGCATGATTGCGTCATACCAATGCTTGCTCCATTTGCGATCTAGCTCGGTATTTCTGCGGAAGCCAATGCTCTTCCCCGAGAGCCAGCGCGGAAAAGCGCCTTGGTCAGTTTCGCTATTGATGTAGGGTCCGGGGCGAGCCACTACATAAAGGCCGTATTTGTGGGCCATATTGAGAAAGCGCTGCAGATTGTCGAAATCAAATTTGTTCTCTTCCGGTTCGTGGATAAACCAGGGAATGTAGATATCCACGATATTGAAACCATCCTCACGCATCCTCTCGAAGGTAGCGGGCCACTCTGCCGGCGGGATTCGGAAGTAGTGCATGGATCCGCCGATAAGGACAACGTCTTTGCCTCCGATGGAAAATGTTTGCCGGTCCCAGCGAATTTGCTGCGAGGCGGAGGAGTTGGATTGAGCGGCAAGGCGGGAGAGCAGGCAGACCAAAGTAGCTAGCAACAAAACGGATTTTTTCACGAAAGAAGAATCTCCCTGGATCGATAGAGCGGCGGCCGTGGCCGGAAGAGATCGCCGCGCGTTGAGCATTGTACTCCTCGGGTCGCACGGCTTGCGCCGCGGGCAGTCTATGCCTGGGGCTCAAGTCAGCCGCGCGGCTTGGTGCGCCGGAACTGCCAGTTATCCTCAAAGAGAGACATTTCGTGCTCCGAATAGGGGTGGCGCTGGATCTCCTCCAAGTTCAGATCGGCGCCAATGCCAGGCCCCTGCGGCAGGTCGAAGTAGCCATCGACAATGCGCGGGAAGGCCGTCAGCAGGTTCCGCTCCCAGGGCTCGTTGAAGTCTTCGAAGGTTTCCTGCACCCAGGAGTTTGGCGTAGCAGCGTCGATATGCAGGCACGCCAGAGTGCAGATCGGGCCTTGCGCGGCGTGCGGAATGATCGTCCCGTAATGCGCGTCCACCATGTCGGCAACTTTCCGGGTTCCGAGAATGCCTCCCATATGCAGAGGTTCGATATTCAAAATATCGACAGCGTCGTGCCGAAGCAATTCGGCAACTTGTTGCTTCGACGAAAAGTTCTCGCCAGTGCCCAGCGGGATATCCAAATGCCGGGCTACGTCGACCATAGCTCCGATGTTGCCGTGCGGAACCGGCTCTTCGAACCACGCGGGATGAAAAGGCTCCAGACGCTTGCCAATGCGAACTGCGGTGGACGGAGTAAAGCGAGAGTGAGCTTCCACGGCCAGCAGCGCATGTGGGCCCGCCGCGTCACGAACCGCCGCCACCAGATCGATCGCCAAATCTTCCTCCTTGGGCGTGAGGCGTGCCAGAGCCGCCCCGAAGGGATCAAACTTCATGGCGAAATATCCCATGTCCACTACGCGCTTCGCGGCTTTGGCAAAGGCTTCGGGAGTCCTCTCGCAACGGTACCACCCATTGACGTAAGCCGGAATCTTGTCATGGGCGCGACCTCCGACGAGGTTGTAGATGGGCTGATTGAGGGCCTTCCCAATGGCGTCCCAGCAGGCGATTTCCAGCGCCGAAATGGCGCACATTTTGATCTGGCCGCCGTCGGCGTAGATGTGGCGGGAAAGGCGGTTCACCAGCAATTCTGTTTGGAAAACTTCCAGGCCGAGAATATAGCTCTTCATTTCATGAATCGCCGCTTCCACCGTTCTGGAATAATGCCCGAGAGAACCTTCACCAATTCCATGGATTCCTTCATCGGTATTGAGCTTCACGAACAGCCAATTCTTCCAGGGATTTCCCACGATGAAAGTTTCCACGCCAACAATTTTCATAAGCTACGATTTCCTCCGCACAAGGTAAACGAGTTTTGACAGAAATATAAAGCTTACTCCTCGCGCCAGCACTATTCGGAAGTTATTCCGAATTTCCACTTGAAATTTGCCAGCACTGAGCCGTATATTCCACACGCGATGATACGCTCGATCTGGATCACTCCTTTACTCCTGCTCGCTCTTGCCCACGCCCAAAACAATCAAAACATCGCGAACACCAGCAGCGTTACCGCTTCCGATGAGGCCATTGGCCACGCTGCGAAGCAAGCGGTGGATGCTTCCGTAGACACGGATTGGGAGTCATCGGGCTCGCCAGACAATCCTTCATGGATCGTGCTCACCTGGAAAGATCCGATGACGATTCGTGAGTTGGTGATTCATCGCTGGAAGGCGCGGCGCGGCGCGCCCGACCTAACGCATCTGAAAGCAGAAATTTTTGAAGGCGGAGCCTGGCATGATCTGGCAGAAATTGGAAACGGAAAATCGCCACTTCCGCAGACCATTTACCAGCGCGTTCCCGAGCACACCATCACGAAACTGCGCCTGAGCGGATTCGATGCAAAGGCCAACATTACCGAGATCGAAGTCTACTCAAAGACTACGCCGGGCTGGCTGGACGTTCGCGGAGACGCGCGCGGAAACATTATCGGCGCTTTGACAGATGGCTTTGGGGCGAATGGACTGAAGGCCGAGGTCCAGGCTTCCGGCCACGCGGGCGGCAAAGCATGGAGAGCTACGGCGACGCCCGGCGATCTAGGCGACTTTACCATTCCCATGCCGGTCGGGCTTGCCGGACCTATCGAATTTACTGCGGTAGCGGCTGGCGAAACGATACGAAAAGTCGTGGACGCAGGCGACATTCATGAAGGCCTGGTGCCCACGCCCGCGCCGGACTCGACAGTGGAACTGGATGGGAAATGGCGCTTCATGCCCGATCCTCCCACCGGTTTCGAGCAGGCGAAGTTTCAGGACGCGTCGTGGGGAGAAATTGACGTTCCGGCGCATTGGGTGATGCAAGGCTTCAAAGCTGAAAAAGGCCAGGGCGGATATCGCAGGCACGTGCAAATACCAGCCGACTGGCGAGGACGCCGCATTCGGATCGCGTTTGATGGCGTGTACAGCGGCGCGGAAGTCTGGTGGAACGGCCATCGTGTGGGATCGCACATGGGCGGCGCAACTCCGTTTCAACTCGATGTCACCGATGCCGCTATTCCAGGCGGAGATAATGTAATCGCGGTCCGCGTGAGCGAAGAGACTGAAGCATCCAAGATGGACCATATGAGTATGTACGCGGACTTTCCACTGGCCGGAATCTTTCGCCGAGCGCGAGTGTTCGCGGTTCCCACCGTCCACGTGCAGCGCGAGCAATCGCACGCCGAATTCGATACCGAGCACAAGGACGCGGACTTGGTCACAGAAATCTCGGTAGAAAACGAATCCGGCGCTTCCCTTTCCGGCGCGACCGTGCAGCTGAATCTGTTGCAGGGCACGAGCACGGTGGTCAGCAGCGATCCTATTGCTATGGATTTGACTGCGTGGTCGAAGAAAGACCAGACCATCAAACTGCACGTCGCTTCGCCGCTGAACTGGAACGCCGAGCATCCCAATCTTTACACCCTCGAAACGGTAATTTCGCGCAATGGGGCGGAGATTGAACGGGTGAGCAGAAAAGTGGGCTTCCGCGATACGCGTATTGACAAAACTGCATTACTCATCGATGGCGTGGCCGTTAAACTCAAGGGAACGGCCCATCACGACTCCGATCCTCTCTTGGGGCGCGCGGTCACTCCCGCGATTGAGCGTCGCGATATTGAGCTGATGAAAGAAGCCAACATCGATTCGCTGCGAACTTCGCATTACATCCCGATCCCCGAGTTGGATGACATCGCCGACGATATGGGCATTTACCTGGAGGAAGAAGCTCCGTTCTGCTGGGTGGGGAATGCCTACGATTTGCGTTGGGGCGCCTTTACGCGGCAAATCGCCGCGGAGATGGTTGAACGCGATATGAGCCATCCTTCCGTGGCGTACTGGTCGGGCGGTAATGAAAGCGATTGGGGACCGACTCTCGACCTCGATGTGCGGGAGATTCGCGCCCACGATCCCAGCCGGCCGGTGATGGGCAGTTGGACCAATAATGTGGATTTCACCATCCATCACAATCCCATGAGTGTTGCGGGAATCCACTCGTACGAGAACAATGCGAAGCCGATTTTGTGGGATGAAAGCATAGCCATTTTTCAGGGCATTTGGGGTCGAGGAGATGGCGCGGCGTTGTGGCGTGATCCGGGCTTGCGCGATTATTACGTCTCCCCTCTGGTCGACGTGATGGACGCTTTCTGGAAGAGCAAGGTTGTGCAAGCGAGTTTCATTTGGGCTTGGTCTGACGACATGTTTCTGGTGCCCGGAAGGGGATCTGAATATGGCCGTGGCTACGATGAAGGCCACGGCGTGGACCGGATCTACCATCAGGACGGCAAGGGCCTGGTCGGAGATGCTCCGTGGGGAGTGGTTGATGGGTGGCGGCGGCGCAAACCGGAATTCTGGCACATCAAGAATTTGTATACGCCAATTAAAGTCGGCGTCAGAGAGCTACCGATTCCGGCTTCGGGAGCCTTGCAGATTCCAGTTCAGAATCTTTATTTTTTCACCAATCTTTCTGAACTCACGGTGAAGTGGCAACTGGGCGATCAGCAGGGCACGGTGCAGGCGGATATCGCGCCTCAGAGTTCCGGCACGCTGGAAATTCCTGTCCCCTCGACCATACAGCCGGGGAGCCAGTTGCAACTTCGCTTCATGCGGGGAGAAGACCTGGTCAACGTGTTTGCGGTGCAACTGGGCAAAGCTCGCGTCACTCCCGCGGTAGCTTCGAACGCGCCGCCCCTGCGGCGTTACGATCAGGAATTGCTCTCGGGCATCACGCCGCGAATTGACGGGGACCGTTTCTCTGCCGGCGTTGCCAGCGAGCGCGGCTTGCTCGACTACTTTGTGCTGGACGATGCGGTGTTGCTATACGACCAGCCGCAGATTCATATACTCCCGATTCGCGGCGCGCTGCCATCGTTTCCCTATGCGCGAAACTGGACGCTCGACCGGCCGCTGGAGATTTCCGAAAATGACGGCAGCATCACCATCACGTCTCGGGGACATTATCCTGAACTAATCGGCACCTACACGACCACGCTTACGCCCAAGGGCGACCTTACAATTTCGTACGACTTTCAGTACGAGGGTCCCGAAATCCATGCCATTGAAATTGGGTTTGAGCTGGGCGTTCCGGTTTGGATGGATCGGCTCGCGTGGAAACGCACCGGCGAGTGGACTTGGTATCCGGAGGATCACATTGGCGCACTGTCGGGCAATGTGCAGGCGCACACGGGACGTCCAGCTTTTGTGATTCCGACCTGGCCTTACGCCGAAGACGATTCTCCCATGGGCAGCAACGATTTCCGCAGCACCAAGCGGAACATCACGGAAGCCTCGGTGCGGGACTCGGCGGGCCGCGGTTGGGCGATTCATTCAGACGGCAGCCAACACCTGCGGGTCTCGATGGAGTCAGACCGCGTGGCCATTTATGTCAATGATTGGTACGGTGGCAGCACCGCTCCTCTCGGCGAATACGGCGCCAATTATGGCGACGGTAAGGTGCTGCATAATGGAGAGCACATCCATTCCACCTTGCGGCTGAGTGCGATCAAGGGGCAAGCGGAGAAGAATGCGGCGGGTGCAGATGCGCAAAAGTTGCAGTAATTACAATATTTTCAGCGGAATCGCGGGTAGCCGGAGCGCATTGAATCTGCCTGGGGCATTCCGATATAGTTATACCCTAGGCAGGTGTGGAGCTGTGGCTGAGGCTTAGCCTGGCGGCAAATTTTCTGCGCCAACTTTTTGGACACAAAATTTTCGAGACAAGGACAACTCATGTTGCGACTGAATGGTATTACCCCGGTCATGGTGACAACTTTCCGGGAAGACGAATCCATTGACGACGAAGCCCTGCGCCATCAGATCGATTATTCGATCGAGGGCGGGGCGGTGGCGGTTTGCGGACCTGGATACGCAGGAGAATT
Organism: uncultured Acidobacteriaceae bacterium; assembly: GCA_963712035.1. Taxonomy (GTDB): domain Bacteria; phylum Acidobacteriota; class Terriglobia; order Terriglobales; family Acidobacteriaceae; genus PALSA-270. The sequence continues at coordinate 298,940 of CAVQGL010000001.1, forward strand.
TTACAAACTCTCCGACAAAGAGCGCTACCACTGGGTGGATGTGCTTATCGAACACACCAACAAGCGCGTGCCAGCGATCGCCGCCACCAGTTCCGGATCGACGCAAAGCACCATCGAGTTTTCCCGCCATGCAGAGAAGATGGGCGCCGATTGCCTGATGGTGAACGCCCCACGTACTGCGCCTTTGCAAGCCTCGGAGATGATCGGATTCTATAGCCGCTTGTGCGATGCGGTGAGCATTCCCGTGATGCTGCAGGATGCTGACTTTAACGGCTCTGGATTGCCCGCGAAAGTGTTTATTGAGCTAGCCCAGAAACACCAGAATTTTCTTTTCGCGAAACTCGAGGTCTTATTGCCCGGTCAAAAATCCGCGGAAATCATCGAACAAACCAACGGCCAGGTGCAGATTATTTATGGCTTGGGCGGAATTGCGATGATGGACGGCTTGGCACATGGCGCTTCCGCCGTCATGTCCGGGTCAGCCTGCCTGGACGTTTATGTTCGCGTTTACGACCTCTACAAACAGGGCCATAAGGCCGAAGCCAAAGCTTTGTTCTACAAGCTGGTTCCCTACCTGGCGTTTGCCATGCAACATCTGGAGCTGGCAGTGCACATTGAGAAGCGCGTTTTCGTGCGGCGCGGAATTCTGCCTACCGCCCGCATGCGGCAACCTTCGCTGGTGCTGGATGCCATCTATCAAGAGCAGATCGAGGACATCGTCACCATGGTGGTGGAACTCTGCCATGAGTGCCGTGAGAAATCCGCGGCCACAGTATAGTTCAATTTCTACAATGGAAAGGCGGCCTTGCGGCCGCCTTTCCTTTTCGGGCAACAACCTCCTAGAAACGGCTCCCGGCTTTCGCACGGGAGCAGTTCTTAGCTTATTGATGTGGCGAGTACGCAATCCTTACCGACACGATCTCGTAAGGATGAACCGGCACGGTGATTTTGTTTGCCTTCATTGGCAGGTCGTCACCGGAGGGTTCCTCCATGAGATTTGTCAGTTTCGCGGAGAGGGCTCCTTGCGGAACCGTTAGTTCGATGTCGCCGCTTTTGCCTGCCCACTCGTAAAAACGCAAAAGCAGCGCGTCGCCATCTTCCGTTTTCTTCATCGCCGTTAAGACAACGTTTTCTGCCCCTGTACTCGCGAACGAATATTCCGTTGGCATCTTTCCTTCATGCGCGTCGACCTGCATGGCTCTAAGTCTGTAATTGAACTCATAGCCACGCCGGACGGTGAGCGCCTGTTTCCAGTCGCCCGTATGCGGATAAAGCGAATATGCAAAATGGTGATGACCCCGGTCGGCGTCGGGATCGGGAGAAGTAGGAGAACGCAACAAAGAGATTCGCAGAACGTTGCCCTTTGCGTCGTATCCATACTTCGATTCGTTAATCAGGCTGAACCCATGCTGGCCGTCGCCCAGGTCGGCCCAGCGCATTGCCGAAACCTCAAACTTGGCCGCTTCCCAGCTATTGTTGCGGGTAGTGGGGCGTTCGATGGTGCCGTAAGGAATTTCGAACGTGGCCTCCCTGCTGGAAGCTGCCAGCGGAAACGCCGCCTTCAGCAGAATGTGGGTTTCGTGCCAGTCAATATCATTGACGACGTCCACACGGTCCATGCCAGCGTAAAGAGTGATGTCCTGAACGAATTTGGAACTCTGCCAGCTATGAGTCACGCGGATGGTAGCGCGTAGCGGGCCTTTCTCGATGAGTTCCACCGAGTCAGCGTGGTCCAGGCGGGTGAAAACCTTTTCGAAGTCCGCATCAATATTCCACGCGTCATACTCTTTCGGCTTGTCTTGAAACACGATTAACTCGTTGCCGCAACCGCCGGCGGCGAGTGATTCAAAGTTCGCCTTTTTGTCGAACAGACTTGTAATGCAACCACTCTGCGGATCGACGGTAACCCGCACAGCCGAGTTCTCCAGAGTGTAGCCCTGCGCTTTCAGGTCGGTTACTACCGGGCGCGCACCTGGGACCACACGCAGCACGGAGTAACCCAAAGAAGGCACATTGTGGGCCTCGACCAGCAGTTCGTAGCTGTTGGTTTGCGGCTTATCCGACAAAACCTGCATGGGCAGCGGCTTTCCCAACGCATCGAGCACCGTGACCCCGCCCACCGGTTTCTGTGGCATCTGCACGTTGACCGTAACCAAATCTTTGGGGCGTTCCCAAGCAAGCGGGTTCCAGAGCATTACCGGCACTCCGATGCCGCTGGCCGACTTGGTATTTACTTCACTGCTGATGGTGTGGAAGGCCTTTCTATCGGCGTCCTCGGCGGTCCAGTGGACCACGTCGTAGTCCTTTTGCGCATCTTTGTAAATTATCCCGATGCCGGAACCTGCCGCCAGGTCGTGAAATTGATTGAACAGGACTTTCTTCCAAGCTTCATTGAATTGCTTACCTGGATATGAGTCTCCCTGAAGCCAGGCCAGCGAAGAATACTTCTCTGCATTCAGCAACCATTCTTCGCTCTCGCGCATGTTGCGTTTGTGATTGGATTGGGTGGTGAAAACGCCGCGGTGATATTCGAAATATAACTCGTCATTCCAAACCGGAAGCTCGATTTTGCCCTCGGGAGCAGGGGGCAGTTTCGATCCGTTCGCAGCTACAAATTTGTAATTCCACACGGGAGCGTTTGCCGTATCGAGCTTAGGTTCGACATCGTCAAAAAAGCCTTGCGCACTACCCCATTTGAGCGTGGGGAAAATCACATTGGGAGCGGACCAGCGAATGCCGCGGTCGAGAATAGTGCGGGTGGGGCCGCCGCCGTGATCGCCATCCCCGAAAAGCTGCAACTCCTCTTTCAATCCCGGAGTGACGCTAATCCCAGTACCGAGATCGTAAGCCATGCTCAGCGGTTCATTCTCTTCGCTATATCCGATGGGAAAGTACGCCAAGACTCGGCTGCCATCGGGCGATTGCCACCAAAACAACTTCAACGGAAGCTTGTTGGTATCGTTCCATCCCATCTTTTGCGTTACAAAATAGTCCACGCCGGACTTCTTGTAGATTTGCGGCAACTGCCAGTTGTAACCGAAGGAATCAGGATTCCAGCCAATGCGCACGTCCTGGCCGTACTTTTCTTTGAAATAGCGCTTGCCCACCAGAAGTTGACGGACCAGCGACTCGCCATCCGGCATATTCAAGTCGGGCTCAACCCACATTCCACCGACCGCTTCCCAGCGATTCTGTTTTGCGCGGCCCACAATCTCTTTGAACATCGCTGGATATTTCTGTTCCATCCATTCGCTGTATTGGGCGGCGGACTGGGCGTAGTGCAGTTGCGGGTACTCGTCCATGAGTTGCAACGTAGTGCCAAAAGTCCGGCGAACTACGTCAACGGTCTCCGTCCAAGGCCACAACCAGGCAGCATCGATATGAGAGTTGCCAGTCAACTGCTGGGTAAACTGCTTTAATTGCGGGTTGACCACGGCTAACGCCTCACTCGCCTTGCTCAGAGAAGCGTCGAAAGCCTTCTGATCGCCCTGGTGCAGAGCATCGAAATTTACCGCGGTGGATGCGGCTTCTACTTGCTTCGTCACCACGGCTTGATCCGCTCCCATGGTCGGAGCCAAACCACCTGCCGAGAAAAGTTCTTTCCACAACATATCAGGATCGGGACGACCGGCGGCCGCTTCGATTCGCAACGCCGAGCCATCAAAAAACTTCGGATCCGCACTCGGTGGCAGCTTCACCGCAACCAAAACCTTGTCGCCGGGTTTAGCTTGGTCGAAAAGAACCATGGGTTCCAAGTCCTCTCCCATGGCTACGCGGCGGCCATTCACATAGATGATTTCCGCTCCCGAGCCTCCGCCAATGTCGATATTGAACTCAAACCAAATTTTGGCGCCGGTTACGTCGTATCCATTCACATCCTTGGGGACTTCGACCCATCCCCGATACCAAACGGCTTCTTTGGGCCCTTCTGCGTGCACTTTCGCCACTTCCCAGGAAGAGTCGTCGAGATTCGGTGCTTCACCGTGGGCGATATCGGCCGAATGCACTCTCCATTGCGGTGAAGGCAGTTCATCCAGAGCCGCTAACTGCTTGATGGCAGTTTGTGCGCTGGGCGGAAGCTTTTCTAATTCTTTGAGCGCGCGTTCCGGGAGAGCGCTCTGCGCCTGCGAGCAGACGGCAAATAGTCCGACGATGACAAAAAACGTGGATAATTTAGAAGCCAGGTATGCACACTGCGGCCTTCGAGTTTTGAGGATGGATGACATGGGGTGTCCTTTCAGAGAACTGGCGCAATGGAGTAGTGTTTGCAACCGCAGAAATTATAGACTACCTGGAGTGATCCGCGGAGTCATGCGCGGAGCGCCCGATCGCCAACAAAGGATCTGTGCGCCCCGTTAGTGCAAACACCGCGGCTCGCTAGTCCATGGATCCTTCGGCCCCCAAGAACGGGACTCGGCATAACAAATTCAAGGATGATACGAAAGGTGGGGACGAACGCTTTCTGTGACTGGGCGATGTGGTCGACCTATCGCCTACCTCTGCACTCGACCGGAGTATCGTCCTCAGGCTTCGTAGCGTCATAAAGGCGCACCTGCAATTTGCCCGCAAAACCCGCCGACCTGTAATAGAACTCGGGATCGAATAAAAGTATCCATGGCGCTTCTCCAAGAACATACATGAAACTATCTGTCGGTGGCTTTACGCGCAGGTAATCAATCGTTGCGACTTCAGCTTTCGGATAGATTGTGGTGCGAAGGCCGTGCTTGAGAGCGATGCTATCCGAGTTCGTTTTGACCGGTTTGCCTTTCACTTGCTTGCCGCTCATCAGGGTCAGTACAAACTTCTCCCGAGGATAAACGACTACTCCAGAAACGTCAGCCCAAGAGCTTCGTGCGGTGTAGAGAAGAGCGTTGCCCTGCCTCACCTGAAGCAGACTGCCTGATTGCAGGGTGACTGGTGGTTTATCAAAAGGCTGTACTATGACACTTGTTGCGTCCGCCTTCGAAACCTTGCCATAGACACAAGTACCGTCTCGCTGCAGAAACGTGAAACTTGACGAGTGTGTGACGCTCCCCAGCGCATCCGCTCCTGATTGCGCTCCAGCACAAGTACTCATTAGAAGCAACGCAGCGAGAGTCGAACGAAGGGGATTGGAGCCTTGCATGTACTCCTCCCGATTCTACGACTGGAAGCCCCACCTTCCCGCGCCTTTTGCGGGAGGGTGGAGTTTTCCTGCATGCCCGCCGTAGTTCACTCTTCCCGCGACCTATCTTCTCGGCGCCTTGTACTGCAAGGCGTCGTCGCGTTGCAGATCCCACGGGCTGAACGGCAACTCCGTCCCTGCCACCGGCTGCACGCCAACGTTTTGTTCCGCAGGAGTTAATCCATCGGCGCTCACCCGCACCTTGATGGGTCCGCGCTCGCCTTCCCGCGCCTGCACGTAAAACGCGATCCGTCCGCCCTCCAGATGAACCTGCTTCAGCCCAAGCAGAGCGCCGTTTTCCACGTCAATGGTGATTCGCTGGTCTTCGTTGGGCACAATCGTCCCATTCGCGTCGACCGCATAGACCACCATCTTCGAGATGTCCGCTCCGTCGCCAATGATCTCCGGATCGTCGGTGGCCAACTGCAATGCCTTCGGTTCCTCCGGCGTTCGCATCAGTTCCTTGGCCACTTCCTGCCCGTTGCGGTAGGCGATCGCCTCTACCGTTCCCTTCTCAAACGCGTCGCCCAGCGCGAACTTGAACAGCGGATGCGGCAGGCTCATGAATTCGTTCGCCTTTTGCCGGCCAATTGATTTTCCATTTACCCGCACTTCCACTTCATCCGCATTGCTGGCGACCCACAAGTCGGCCGCGCCCCGCCGCCAGTAGCTGAGAATGTGCACCGTCGCCCCGTAGAGATCGGGATCCTTCTGGCTTTCGAAAACATATCCGCTAAAGGCTTTGGGCAGCCGGTACACATCATCCACGTTGTGATAGGCAATGACTCCCCACGGCGTGTCGAATTCCGGTGAAGGGTAGTCAAACGCCGACCAGCCCACGCTGCCGGCGAAGTCTTTGTGTTCGTACGTGGCATTCACCTGCTTAGCCCAGCGCAGCGCGAAGCGCAGCATGTCTCCCTCGCCCGACCACACCGGAAACTGCTCGGCGTCTCCGTACTCCGTAATCAGCCACGGATGCGTGGTTGCCGGCTGCGGCCATTGATCCAGCGGCGAGTAATCGTTGGAAGTGAGCACCTCGTTGGGAACGATCTTGCCATGCCATCCCTCGCTCAAACGCGCCCCACCTGGCCGCCGTGAAGGATCGAGATCGTGCACCAAGCCATAGGTCCTGGCGTAGAGATCGCGGTCATCGGTCTCTTTGGGTGAAGCTTCGTTACCGTGTACGCCCCACATCATCACCGAAGGATGGTTGCGGTCGCGCAGGATCATGTCACGCACCATATCCACTGCGTTCTGTTGCCACTCCGCGTTGTGCCCGATGAACTGCCACACGGGAAATTCGTCCAGCACCAGCAAGCCAACGCGGTCGCACTCGTCCAGAAACTCCGGATCGGGAGGGTAGTGCGAAGACCGCACCATGTTCAGGCCGAGGCCATATTTCAGAATCAGCGCATCGCGGCGTTGCAGACGGTTAGGCACTGCGCCGCCAATGAAGGGCTGCGTCTGGTGACGGTTCAGCCCGCGAATTTTGATGGGATGTCCGTTGACCAGCAGGCCATCGTCATTCCAGTCGAGCTGCCGCAGGCCAATCCAGGTATGAGTTTTATCCGCGGTCGTGGCCCCGTCGGATATTTCCGTGACCGCGATGTAACGATTGGGATGGTCGGTATCCCACAGCTTCGGGTTGGCAATGGGAGCCACTTCTGCGTGCACGTCCTGCGATGCGCCCGCTGCGATATTGGCATTCGCCGTCGCCGAAGCCACTTCCTTGCCCTGAGCGTCGAGAATGTGCACTCGCACCGCGGCCTGTGCGGCGGCTGGACGATCATTGCGCACCGTGATTGTCGCAGCCACGGCAGCATCCGGTTGAATGCGGCTGGTGACGTAGTACACGTACTGAATGTGCAGTTTGTCGCGCACGATCAGTTGCACGTCGCGCTGGATTCCACCGAAGTTATAGTAGCCAAAAAGTTTCGGCGCCCCTTCCGGCGGAACTTGCTTTTGCTCACGCGAATCGACTTTGACGGCGATCACATTGTCCGCGCCAAACTTCAGCGCCGGCGTCAAATCTACGTCAAACGGCGTGTACCCGCCTTTGTGCGTCGCCAGATGCTTGCCATTCAGGTAAACGTCGGCCACCGTCATCACGCCCTGAAAGCGCACCGTCACCAGTTTGCCCTTCCACGAATCTTCGGGACGGAAGTGCTTTCGGTACCAGGAGACAAAACGAAAAAGATCGGGATCGAAGGTTTCGCCCGGCGTAATGATGTTGGCGTGGGGCAGGGAAACATGGTCGAAACTGGCATCATTCAGGGAAGGAGTTTCGCCTCCGCTGACATCCTTGGGTGTGTACAGCCAATGCGTGGAGAAATTCTGTTCGACCCTGGGAGCGATATCGACCGAAACTTGGGCACAAGCAAAAGCATTCACAAAAAGAAGGGTGAGAATAATACCGACAAAATCTCTGGTAGGAATGCAAAACGTCAGGCGTTTCGCCAATCGTTTCTCTGACATGCTATCTCTCCTAATAATAGGGATGAGCCAACCGTTAATCAGCAATTTGTTGAACATCACCATCTGGCCGGAACAAACTTGAGAGACTCAACTCGCGAATCAAACGGGCTGTAGGGTAACACTTCGCCGGTCTCGGCTTCGACTGCCACTTGAGTACTAGCCGCGTCGAGTCCCTCCGCGGTCACATGCACCGCAATCGGCTGCCGCTGACCCCCTTTAGCCTGAACGTAAAACGCAATGCGGCCGCCTTCGAGATGGGCAGTCGGCATTCCCAGCAACCGTCCGTTTTCCACTTGAATGTTGATTCGGCGATCTTCGTAGGGAGGAACCGTGCCATTTGCATCCAACGCGTACACTACTACCCTGGTGGCATCCGCGCCGTCGGCCACGATGGACGAGTCATCGGTCACGATCCGCAGTTTTTGCGCCTCTTGCGGACTACGCAATTCTTCGTGAGCAACAACTTGCCCATTACGGTATGCCGACGCTTCCACCGTTCCAGGCTGAAAGGCATCGCCGAGATTAAACTTGAACAGCGGATGCGGCAAGTGAGTGAACTCAGTGCCGCGCTGCCGGCCCAGCGATTTTCCGTTAATCTTGATTTCTACTTCCTCCGCGTTGCTCGCCACCCAAAGTTCGGGTTTCTCACGCCGCCAATAGTTCAAGATGTGCACCATGGGGCCGTAGAGATCAGGGTCCTGCTGACTGGCCAGTGCGTAAGCCGCGAATCCTTTGGGCAGGCGATAGATGTCGTCCACGCAATGGTACGCCGTGACTGCTTCCGGCGTATTGAATTCTGGTGACGAATAATCGAAGGCAGCCCAACCAATAGCTCCGGAAATTTCGGGATGCGCGTACAAGGCGTCGTAGTGGCGCATCCACATGGAGACCGTCAGCATGAACATATTCTCGCTCTCCCACACGGGAACCTGGCGGGGATGTCCAAACTCAGTGATGAGCCACGGAGAGGTCGTCACCGGCTGAGGAAATTTCGTGGCGTCGTCGAAGTCCTCATAATCGTTTACCGTCATCACTTCTTCCGGCACCATTTTGCCGTGCCAGGCTTCGCTCAAACGCGCTCCTCCAGGACGGCGAGACGGATCCAGTTCCTTCACCAGCGCGTAGGTCCGGTCATAGAGATCCTTGTCGTCCCCCTCGTGAAAGGAAGCTTCGTTGGCACGCACGCCCCACAAAAATACTGACGGATGATTGCGGTCGCGGAGAATCATCTCGCGGGCTGCATTTACCGCGTTGTTTTGCCACTCCGCATCACGGCCAACATACTGCCAGGCCGGAAACTCATCCATCACGAGCAGCCCGATGCGGTCGCACTCGTCCAGAAACTCTGGATCAGGCGGGTAGTGGGACGAACGGACAGCATTCAGCCCTAGCCCATATTTCAAGGTCAGAGCATCGCGCCGCTGCAAACGGTTGGGCACAGCGCCGCCAATGAAGGGGTACGTCTGGTGCCGGTTCAGCGCCCGCAACTGGAGCGCTTTTCCGTTGATATGAAAAACCCCGCCTTCCCAATCAATCCGGCGGATTCCGATCCATGTGGCTTCGCGGTCCGTGACCGCAGCCGAATCGCTGAGCTCGGCTTCCGCGATATAACGATTCGGGTGATCGGGATCCCATAGCTTAGAATTCGCAACGGCGACATCCAGATGGACCTGGCGTTCTTCTCCAGGATCCAGCTTCACCTTGGTGACGGCCGTGGCAGCTTCTTGTCCCTGAGCATCGCGCAGAAGAACCCGCACAGAAGTTTCCACGGCTGACGGCCGGTCGTTGCGGACAGTGATGGTTGCGCCGACCGCCGCGTCTGGTTGAATGCGATCGGTGACATAGTACACCCGCTCAATATGCAGCCGGTCAGTCACTCGCAACTCAACGTCGCGCTGAATTCCGCCGAATAAATAGAACCCGTAGAGCTTCGGCGCCGGACGCGAGAGCTCCTCCCCACTCGCGAAATAATAGATACCGGAGGGAGAAATCTTGGGAGCGCCCTCGGGCGGAATGTGCTGTTGCACGCGGGAATCCACGCGGACCGCAATCACGTTGTCCGCGCCAAACCGTAGCGCTGGAGTTAAGTCCACATCGAACGGTGTGTATCCGCCTTTGTGTTGGGCGAGGTGCTTTCCATTGAGATAGACATCCGCAACGGTCATTACACCTTGAAAGCGGACTGTTACCAGCTTGCCCTTCCACGAAGCTTCGGGACGAAAGTGCTTTCGATACCAGGAGACGAAACGGAACATGTCCGGATCAAAAGCTTCGGCGGGCGTGAGGATATTGGCGTGAGGAACTGAAACTTGTTCGAAGTTGGAATCTTTGAGCTCTGGACTTTCGGCGCGTGGAATATCTTTGGGGGCGTACAGCCAGTGCGTGGAAAAGTTCCGTTCAACGCGAGGCGTAACCTCCACGGCAGGCGCCGAGTAGGCAGGAGCGCTAAAACATAGGCAGGCTAAAACCGGAAGAATGCGAATGAAAGATCCAAGTCTCATTTTTCCTCCAACCCGCATGGCGCGCAAGGAAACGCCGCAGAAAATCCGAATGGATTCCTGCGGCCTTAAGAACGTGCGATATTCAGATTTTCTGGTGAACGGGCTTTTCACGCGATGCCAAGCTCTGTGTCGCCGGAATAAGCGAACGCCCTGCTATGCCAGTTGCAAGCCTTCATGTCCAATGGCTGTGCGAACCTCGCCAAGTGCTCCTGCCGGAATTTTGTTGTACGGACTGGGCGCCGATCCCACCTTGCGGCCCTGCGCCTCAAGAGCCAACCGAATCCGCCCTTCGCTCTCCGGACCACGGCCCAGTGCCCGCCATAAACGAACCAGGCGTTCGTGACGTGGAGTGGCATCTGCAGGCTTGCCCGCGGCAAAAGCCTCGTACACGCCGCTAGTTTCTGCCGGAAACGCGGCAGCCAAGTCGGAAATCACGCCTTGCGCGCCGAGAACATACGCAACGTAGTGCAGATCTTCGACTCCGGAATAGACGGGCACCGCAAGTTTCGAATAAAGGAGATCGACGAGAATGTGCACGTCCGCCGCCTGCCAGACACCATCGATCAGGCGCTTGCTGGCCAAGGTTTTCGTAGTCGCTAAGCCTACGATGCCGCCGGGAAAACAATCCGCCAGCAGGACCGGAGCTTTCGTCGTCTGCTTAACGTCGGCAAACATCTCGACCAACCCCTCTTCGCTCGGCAAAGAAAGGTAATGAGGTTGCGCGACCAAAACGGCGTCCGCTCCTCCCTCGACAACTGCCCTCGTCATCTCCAGGGCTTCCTGATTGGTATCCGGCAAAACCACGGCGAACAGCGGCTTCTTGGTTGCACTGCGGACGGCGGAAGTGACGGCCGAGAGTTCTTCCGGCAACATACCCTCTAAGCCACTCAGCACCCCGCCGACACAAAGCCCATTCACCGCCGAACTGTCCAGCAGCTTCATTTCCTTCCGCAGCGCGTCAAAGTCGACTTCGCCGGTTGAAGAAAACGGGGTAACGATGTCCGCGATCAAACCCTTCGCTAAATTTGTAGTCACGTCACTCTCTCTCTGAAATTAAATTGACTTGGAAACAACATATTGCGCGAGTCTTGAACCGTTACTTCATGTTGGGATCTTGTCCCGGCCCGCCCACAAAATAGATCTTTGGAATGCGCGACTCTACTGGAGGCAGCGGCGGAAACTCCGCATGCGGTTCCATCTGATACCAGTAGGCCACTGAAAATAAATTGTCGGAGCGAAGGTTAGCGTGTCCGTCCTCGATCGAGGCCCGGAACGATTTATGAAAACGCACCGGAGCTTCCAGATGCCATCGATAGTGCGAGAAGCGCGAACCCGGCTCCCACCCGTGAAATTCTGTCAATCCGATCAGCGGGAAAGAATATAGCGTACTGAATCCCCAGGCGCCGTTGAAGTAGTCCTCGCCGCCAGTACCGTGGATGCGCGGATCTTTCTCGCCATCGATCCAGAACATTTCGTCGCCTTCGTTCCAGCCACCCCACTGATTCTGAAAAACGGAAAAGGTTACGCCGACGAACTGACCTTCTCCCTTGGCATCGAGGAAGGTGTAGTTGCCGTCACCAGAAACATTTTTCCAACGCGGGTCTTGATGCGCCTCATGAAAATTATTGCTGTAAAAATCGCCGTGATACCACCCCTTGCACGGGGTGCATTGGCGGTATTGGGCGTGGAAGTAGGCAGTATCGGCCGCCAGTGGAGGCACGCGTACCCTGTCAATGTTGAAGTAGAAATCTCCCGCGTCCTTGCTGCCCTCGTTGGTCACCGTGATCTTGCCGGAATGTGCAAAGGGCATGGGGAAGTACGCGTTCAGAGCTTTGTCGGGAGCCACCACAATGGCAGCAGAATTGAATACGGTGTAGGTTCCCAAACCGAGGCCAAAGAAATCGCCCAGAGGAACTTCTACGCTGGGAGTTTTCTCACCATCCCAAAACATCCGCAGAACAATCTTTTTCAGGTGGTAGGCTTCCGGATCGTCTACCGTAATCCAAATGTGCCGGATTTCCGCGGGCCCGGTTTCATTGAATAAAGTAAGCTCCTGGCCCGACTTAAGTTCGTAGGAATCGTCGTTGCCTCCGCTGCGGTCATAACTCGATGCACGTTGCGATTCATAATTGCGCAGATGCGCCGCGTCGGATATTGAGTATTGCGCTTGGACGGGCGCGCCCGTAAGAAGTGCCACCCCCATCGCGAGAAAGCAAACCTGAAGTCGACTCACCGTACGCCAGCCCGTACGCCAGTCAACTCGCCAGATGGCGCATTATTTCCGTCGAGGAAACCGCCGGCCCGCAGGGCATCTTCAATGCCCTTGGCCACCGCGTCCGTTGGCCAGGTAAGAGGACGCCGCGGCTTAAGCACACCGCGCTCCCCCACCAGCGTGATGGCATATTTTGCATTGCCTGCGAACCAGACGCTATCCACCGCCCGCCAGACCGGAGCCAATTTGTTGTGAAAAGCCAGCCCACGCTCGAGATCCCCGGCGAGAACTGCATTGCGCATTTGCACCGTCTCCGCGGGAAAAATGGCGGAAGTACCCGAAATCGTCCCATCCACGCCCAACACGAATGACGGGAAAATCATGTCGTCGATGGCAGAGAACAGCTTCACCTTTTTGTGGACCGTAGCTAGAAGCGCGGCCAATGTATGAATGTTGCGTCCGCTTTGCTTGACCGCGATAATTTGCGGATTCGCGTCAATGATTTTCTCCAACGACTCTACTGCTGCCTGAGCCGTCGGCATGACGTTGTAAATGATCAGCGGCAAGCCGGATCCACCGGTTAGCGATCCGTAGTACTCAGCCAAAATATCGGTATCGCCGGTAGGATAGAAATGCGGGGGAGGAACCTGCAAGCCTGCTGCCCCGGCCGCCGCGACGGCTTTCGCGAGCCGAACGCCTTCTTTCGAAGTGTCGGCGATAATTCCGCCAAAGACATGAAGAGTTCCATCCGTGGCTTCGATGGTGACTCGCACCGCTTCCGCGAGTTCCTCGGCGGACATGCCGGCTCCTTCGCCCATGCTGCCGCCGATTACCATGCCCGCCACGCCACTCTTTTTCAAGTAACGAGCCTCGTTGGCGAGCGCCTTAAAGTCAATTTTGTCATCCGCCGTGAAAGGAGTAATCATGGGCGGAATTACGCCGGAGAGATTCTGTAGCTTGTTCGTAACGGCCTCCGTGGAATTAGTGTCGAGAGTAAACCAGATTCCTCGCTCTGCTCGGAATGACGTGCAGGCAGGGTCGCGCAACATCCCTGCGGCTCAACACAGACAAGAAACGATAACACCCGGAACCTGCCAGCGTCAACGTTTCGGAACAGGTTCCGATTTTGGCGCCTTACCAGACTTTTACCATCTCCGCGCCGTGCGCTCCGACTTTCATATGGAAATCTTCCTTGAAGGCGCCGAGATCTTTCTGCCTCCATAAATCCCGAACCTTGTGCTCTCCCTCTAAGGACAAGTCAGACCACTTCACCGTGACTTCGCTGTCTTCCTCGCCGCGGTTAAACAATCCGACCGCTTTCGAACCATCTTCAAGCGGCTTCATCCAGACTTCCAACTTCCCCGACTTTGCAACCGGAACACCTTGTTTGCCAAGAACATCCTGATTGACGGCAATCACTTCGTCGTTGGTGAGGATATTCAGCGTGAAGTCATCCAACTGCGTCATGTCGCCGCCAAAGACCAACGGCGCGTCCAGAACGCTCCACAGCGTCATCCAGGTGTATTGTTCGTTTGGCGTGAGCGGGGTGGGAACCAACGTGTCCTTCCAGATGATCTTGCCTATAAGAATATTGTCGGGATCGTTCCATCCTCCGGGCCCAGAGTACTTTTCCAACCCAGCCTCTCCGAAGCCATAAGCGTCCATGCTCTTCCACAAGGAACCATCGAGGCCGGCGCCAACGTCGTCAGTAGTACGCCAGAAGTTTCCCCCTACCTGTCTGCCCCATTGCGAAACGTCGCCCCAGCCGTATTCACAAAGATTGAAGACGAAGTCGCGGTCGAGTTTGGCAAGAATCGATCCCATCAACTGATAGGGCTTCTTCGCCTCGTCGTTGTTATGACGATCTTTCATCAGATCTGCGTAGGAGCACAAATCATATTTCAGAAAATCGAAGCCCCATGCGGCGAATTGTTGCGCATCCTGCTGTTCATGTTGGTAGCTGCCCTCAAATCCAGCGCAGGTTCGCGGACCAGGTGAAATATAAATGCCGCTCTTCAATCCCTTACTGTGGAGCTCGTCCGTCATGGCTTTCAGGTCGGGGAATTTGACGTTAGTCAGTAAATTGCCCTGGGCATCGCGCGTCGGTGGACCAATGGAAGCATCCTTTGAATCCGGCTTGCGATTCCAGCCATCGTCGATGTTGATGTAGGAGTAGCCATGATCGGCGAGACCGCTGGAAATCATGCCATCGGCCTGAGCCAGCACCATTTTCTGATTGATGTTGGTGTACGCCATGTACCACGTGCTCCAGCCCATGGGCGGCGTTAGAGCGAGCGTGTCGCCGATTACGATACGAAGCGAACGCTCGGCTTTGCCCTGCGCATTTACCGCGCGAAGCTGAACTACATATTTTCCGGAGCTTTTGACGGAGCCAGAAATAATGCCGGTTTCCGAGTTAAGCACCAAGCCTTTTGGCAGTCCCTTCGCAGAAAACTTGATTGGCCTGGCGCCCGTGACGGGAATTCGATAGAGAAACGGATGTCCGGGATGGGCGCCATAAATAGCCGGACCATTAATGCGTGGTGTTGCCGGCGGCGGAGGTGTGCGGATTTCCTTATCCGAATCCTGCGCGAAACCTACAGCCGCGAAAACCCATATGAAGAGCAAGAACGCAAAACTGCGGCTTGCGTCCGAAAAAGAAGTGGACGCCCTCATCAGGCGTCCACCAGATTTTACGTCTCGATCGAGTTGCCTATGCACGAACCCTCCAACCAAGTGAATTCCGAACATTCAGTTTGCTGGCGGCGGCCGTACGGCAGCACCTCGCGGCTGTGCCGGCTTCTTAATTACAGCTTGATAATCACCGACTTGACTTCGCTGTACTGCGACAAGCCGTATTCGCCCATCTCGCGGCCGATTCCGGATTGCTTGAATCCGCCCCAGGGAGCGGCGGGGTCGAATACGTCGTAGCAGTTCACCCATACCGTACCTGCGCGCACATTGTCGGCAATGGCGTGGGCCTTGCCGATATCTTTGGTCCACACCGCGGCAGCCAGGCCGTAGGCAGTCCGGTTCGCACGATCAATCACTTCATCCAGGCTGTTGAATTTAATGATGCTCATGACCGGGCCAAAAATCTCTTCCTTGGCGATGGTCATGTCATCCTTCACGTCCGCGAAAACCGTCGGCTCAATGAAATAGCCCTTCGAGCCAACGCGCTTCCCACCCTGCAACAGAGTCGCGCCTTCTTTCTTGCCCACGTCGATGTATCCCATGATCTTGTCGAACTGATCCTCATCGATTTGTGGACCTTGCTCGGTCTCAGGATCAAAGGGATCGCCCACTTTACGCTTCTGGGCGCGGGCAATGCTTCTCTCCACGAACTCGTCATAGCACTTGGCTTCCACGAACAACCGGGATCCGGCGCAGCAGCACTGTCCCTGGTTGAAGAAGAGAGCAAAATGGCAGCCTTCTACGGCTTGATCCATGTCGGCATCGGCAAAGACGATGTTCGGACTCTTGCCACCGAGTTCGAGCGAGACCCGCTTCAGGTTGCTGCTGGCAGCGGCTTTCATCACGATCTTGCCGACTTCCGTGGACCCGGTGAATGCGACCTTGTCGATGTCCATATGGTTGGCGATGGCCGCGCCCGCAGTCGGCCCATAGCCGGGCAACATATTCACTACGCCTTCCGGGAAGCCAGCTTCCAGAATCAATTCGCCGATGCGCAGCGCGGTTAAAGGAGTCTGCTCGGCCGGCTTCATCACGATGGTGTTCCCCGTCGCCAGTGCAGGAGCCAGCTTCCAGGCTTGCATCAGAAGGGGGAAATTCCATGGAATAATCTGCCCCACCACGCCCACGGGTTCGAGCTTGGTGTAGTTGAAGTAATTGCCGGCCACTGGAATCGTTTTGCC
Source organism: uncultured Acidobacteriaceae bacterium (assembly GCA_963712035.1). Taxonomy (GTDB): domain Bacteria; phylum Acidobacteriota; class Terriglobia; order Terriglobales; family Acidobacteriaceae; genus PALSA-270. Next base: position 315,167 of record CAVQGL010000001.1, read on the forward strand.
GTGGATCTTGTCAGCCCAGCCTGCGTAGTAGCGATACGAGGCAATCGACAAGGTCAGATCGGCGGCCTTGGCAACGCTGTAAGGCTTGCCATTGTCGAGAGCTTCGAGCCGCGCCAGTTCGTCAGCATGCTTTTCGACTAGATCAGCCAGCTTGTATAAAAGGCGTCCACGTTCCGCGGCAGACATCTTCCGCCATGGCCCTTTTTCAAATGCGTGCCGCGCAGCCTTCACCGCTTCATTTACATCTGCCTCATCCGCCTCGGCGACCTGGCAAATTTCTTCGCCGGTCGAAGGATTAATGGTAGGAAACGTCTTGCCGGAGCGGCTGTTCACCCAACGATTGTTGATGAGCAGCTTGGTTTCTCCGATTGCTACTGGAAGTTCGTTCACGAGTGTTGCCATCATCCTCACCCTTTCCGCGCACATCACGCGTCAATTCTGGATTAGCGCACGCAGACCCGTATCCGCTCTAAGCTCAAGCATGATTCTGGCAAAGCCGGCTGTGCCACCGGACAAAAGGAACAGCACACAGGACCATCCTCCTGCGATGCCGCGTGCCTGGTGAGAGGCGCACACGTCTGCTCCGGCCTTGGCGCCGGACTGCGCGTACAAGCACCCACTACGCTAGCACTTGGCCCAGATGGTGTCAACGGAATCGGAGCCGGTTCCGAAGACATTTCTCGAGGCCTTGCTCCGTTATCATCATGAAGCTTTTTCAGAGCGGCCGCCGGACAGGTTTATCTGGATTGACTGACCCGCCGTAATGAGCACCGGGTTACCGAAATCCACCTGCAAGGCCTTGCCTTTGCTCTCCAGCTTATGGCCGGTAACGGGCTTACCTTCTGGGCCGATCAGTGCGCCCACCTTCAAAACCGAGCCGCTATCGTTTCTCAACTTCAAATATCGCAGCGGAACTTCGCCGTAATGCACCTCGAGCCGCGCCGCCAGCGACGAGCCCTGGGCGCGTTGGCTGTAGGCTCCCCAGCCCGATCCCGCCGCAAAAAAGCATTTAAAATTGTCGGCATTCAGCAGGGGCCCGAAGTTCATGCTCCGCTCCTTGGCCGAGTACCTGTACCCGGAAAGCGCTGTTAGGACCGACCAACTTGCCAGCGCGCGAGCATAATGATTGCCACATTCAATTTCGTTCCACGGGTTTCGCCGCACACCGTCATATCGGTCCGCCACTCCCTTGACGATCGCCAACCCCTCTTCGATCAAGCCCTCATAAATCATGTGCGCAGCTACCTGGAACTCGATTCCAGTCCAGACCTCGTCCGAGTACGGAAACGGCAGCGCGGGACGTCCGCCCTTGGGCCAACTGCATAGCAGCAATCCCCTTTCGTCATTCAGGGCGTAAATGCGCTGCGTATTAGGATGGTCGTAAAAATTATTGCGGAAGTTATAGCGATAAATCGATTGCAGAGTTTTGTGCATTCGCTCCGAAGACCAGCCGGGATCTAGATCAAGTACTTTTGCCATCCATGCGCCGAGAAGCTGATCAGACAGGCACCCTTCCCCGAACTGGTAGCGAATTTCCCCGTCGCCCACGGCGTCTTTAAACCAATTCGCGTCGGCATATTTTTCCATGGGACGGATTTTGTCGGTTGGAGGAACTTTCTGAACGTAATATTCCCCGTTCCATAGTTGCTCGAGATTTTTCACACCTTTCTCGCGCACTTGCCGATAGGATTCGGCCGCCGCCGTATCTCCCATGGCAGTGGCCATCAGTTCGCCAGCCCGCAACGCGCCCTGGTACAACGTGCTCATCATGGGATTGGGACCATAGAACTCGATGTCGTAGGTGTTGTGCTGCTGGCCCTCGAACAGGCCGTCCTTGTCCGCATCCCAATGGGTCCAGGAAAATTCCAGCGCCCGTTTCGCGGCGGGCCACAGCTGCCTTAAGAAGTCGTCGTCTCCGGAAATTTGCCACTCGCGATAGAGCTTCATGATTGTGCCCATCTGACCGTCCGCCGCAGGCCGGAAATCCCATTGCGCCCGGCCAACCGGGACCAGAGTACGAAACGCCATGCTGTCGTCGGATCGCATGTCGTAGGTGTAGTCGGTGTGGCGCATGGAGCGCTCCAGTTCGGGATACAGGAACGCCAGCGCCTGCTCGTAATTCCATACATGCGCGCAGTTCATGGGACAACAGCCCGCATTATCGTCGCAACCTTCAAAGGCAAAAAACTGCTTACCATCAAGCAACATGCAAGTGTTGGTGCGGATGATGGCCGCCTGGCTGGAAACAGTTTCCAGCACGTAGCCAGGCAAGTTTGTGGAATAGAAAATATCGTCGAAAGTCCGCGTCTTCTCTTCGAGCTCTTTCAACCGCGAAATCGTGTGGCTGCCCACTTCCCAAGCGCTCTGGAATCGAGTGCCATAGTAGTTGCGCAGTTTCTGTCCTTTTACCTCTTTTTCGTCGTTCCAATAATTCTCGCGAACGGGAAAGTACCAAGCCAGCAAAAAACTGATGGTTTTCGATTCACCCGGCTGAAGCTTCAATCGGGGAGCCAACGTAGCATAGTCTGAGCGTCCATCTTCCGAAGGCTTCGCCGGATCGAGGTCATGCACCTGGCCGGTGCGGGCAAATTCGTCATACCACTTCTGAAACGAATCCCACCAATCGCCATGCGCCCAGGAGGTTTGCGCAGTGACTTCCGAAGAATTGGTGAGCAGCGCGATGGAACCGTAGCCCAAATCCGTCGGCGCATATTTTGTCGAGCTCAAATCCAACCCGTTGATTTGTACGCCTTCAGCTTCCTCGTGCCGCAAGGTGGCCAGATTTTTGCCGAATCCCGGATGGCGCGTACCTTCGAGATCGGCTTTTCCGTCATAGCCAACCGCATTCAACAACGAGAATGCCAAGGACAGTTCTACCGGCTTTTTACTGAGCGAGCGCAGATGATATTGAAAGACGGCGACTGGAAGACTGGAATCGTCCACATTCAGAGGGATAAATGGATTGAAGGCCTCGAGTGAAACTTGCACCGGCACGGTGTCGTCTTCGAAATCAATGCGAGCAAAAGGATAGGTACCGCTGAAACGCGCTGTTTTGAAGCGCGGCAGCCCTTCAGCAGAATCGCGGTGAAATCCACCGGCGCCTCGGAAGGGCGGCAGCAACAAACTTTCAACCACTTTGACGGTCGCAGCCTCGCCTTCTGGACGCGCCCATAGCGCCACGAAACTGAAGGGCAGAATCTTGCCCTTCCCGGGACGATTAAAAATTTCCCAGTCGCGCAGTTGGCCGCGGCCGCCGAGCGAGACCGTTCCGGTGCCGATGCCACCCAGCGGAAAGGCCACCTCGGTGAGGTGTTCCCCGGTAAACACTCTTTGCTTCTTGCCCTGCAGCATCAATTCTTGTTTGGAATAGGGGATAACCGAGCCAGCTTGCGAGCGGAAGGCCTGCGGGCTTTTCGTCGCCGGCGCGTCCTTCGCTTGCGCGAGAGTTGCCGCGCCCAGCGCTGCGGCAGATGTGGATACCAGGAATTCTCTGCGATTAATGCCTTTTGCGTTGTCTTGATCTTTGTCTTGATCTTTTGGCATGTTCATTCCTTAGTCGGGTCTCAACTGTGATCCCTTCGTCAGCTCACATCGCGCAATACAGGACGCTTCGGAGGCGCTGGGGCGAAGCATTCCATATCCAGCGTCGTCGCCGAAACTCCGCGCTCCTGCGCCGCGGACTGCACCGCGCTTTCTACGATCCGCTGCAACTCTTCGGGTCTTGCTCCAACTCGCGCATTGATGATGACGGAAGCCTCGCGCGCCAGCCCAAGATCGCTGACTCCATCCCACGCCGCTTGACTGGAGCTCGTGGTAAGCGCAATCCGATCACTTCCCTCCGCAGTCACAAACAGAATTTTCAGGTGAGCGATGGCACTTTCAGTCGCCAAGCACTGTTTCTGAATCTGGCTCATCACTGCCTCGCCCAACTCGGCCGGGCGAAATTGGTGATCGGAGACGATGTCCACGGTAGCATTCAGCCATCCTAGCGACGCCTCGGCCTCACCATAAACCTTGTAGTCGAGATCGAGATTTTTCTCCCCAGTCGATGTTTCGCCCCAGAGTTGTTCCGCCCATTCCTTGATCCCCGCGCCAGTTTTGGCGCTCATCACGCTCACGGGAATCTTTCCAACCAACCGCTGAATTTGCGCTGTCAGGGTATCGACTGCGGCGGGCGTCAACAAGTCGGCCTTGCTGAGGATGATGAGTTCGGCTTCGGCGAGTTGCTTCTCAAAGAGATAACGAACGCTATCTTCGAACTGGCTGGGGGGACCAAGTATCTCCCGGATGCGATCGGGTTCGACAAAAACCGAGAGCGGCGCCAATTCAAATTCCGCCGCATGGAATCGTCGTAGGGGCGCGTACACGGTAGCAGCGAGATCGGTGCAACTTCCCACCGCCTCGGCAAGAATGATGTCGGGACGATGCTGCTCCACCAGCCGGGACGCGTGCTTCACAAATTCCGTGAAACGGCAGCAGAAACATCCGCCGGTGATTTCTTCCGTCTGCAAACCCTGGCTGCGTACCAGCGCCGTGTCCACCAGATTGCTGCCTTGGTCGTTGGTGATGACGCCAACTTTCAATCCGCGTGCCATCAGAGTGCGCGCTGCTTCAATCAGCGCCGTGGTTTTCCCTGCGCCGAGAAAACCACCGATGCACGCGATTCGCACCATCGCCTTCATCTCCCAACCGCAGTTTTTACCGAAGAACCTCGTTCCGAGTGGAGCTTCTTGGCCTCAATGGAATCTCTGCGGCCCAACACTGCGCCATTTTCGATGGGCTGGACAATTTCCGAATAGATAGAGAGCCAGCTGGGTTTGAGTTTCCGTTCCGGCAGTTTCCAGTCATGCACGCGCTTCTCGAGATCGGTGGCCTCCACATCAATTCGGCGAGCATCAATATCGAGACGAATGGTCTCGCCCTCGCGAATCACCGCCAACGGGCCGCCCCGCGCGGCTTCCGGCATAACCTGCCCCACCGTGATGCCCCGGTTCAATCCGGACAATTCACCGTCCGTCACTACCGCGACTTGGTCGCCCAACCCGGCTCCTACCAGCGCAGCCATGAAGCTGCACGCGAACACCGTACCCGGTCCGCCAAACGGCCCCATCATGCGGAGGACAACCACGTCGCCTGCGTGGATCTTTCCCGCTCCGAGTTCTCGGATGGCGGTATCTTCATCGTCGAAAATTCGCGCCGGTCCGGAAAACTTGCGCATCGCGCCCGGCACCGCGGAGATTTTCATAATCGCCCCATGCGGGGCGAGATTGCCCCGCAGAATGACCAGCCCCGGTTCCGAACGGAAGGGTTTGCTCATGGGGCGAATCACCGCTTCATCAATCTTGATGGGCTCTTTGAGGATCGCGCTGAGAGGCTTGCCCGTTATCGTCAGGGCATCGGTCTCCAGCACATCACGCAGTTGATATTGCACGGCCCGGGTGCCGCCCGGCGGAATCGAAGGCCTCGATACGATCAGGTCCGTTCGGCTTGATCTGGGTGATCTGCTTTAGTTCTTTGCCGAGAGTCTCAAACAAGCTCACCACATCAAGATCCAATTCGCCTTCCGTAGCAATGGCCGTAAGGTGGCGAACCACATTCACCGAGGCGCCAATGGAAATTGCCACGCGAACCGCATTTCGCAAAGCCGCCGGCGTCAGAATTTGGCGCGGCCGTAAGTCGTTCGCAATCAAATCGAGAATCGTCGCACCCGCGCGGGCCGCCACTTCGCACAACCGATCGCTGCCGGCGCGGATCGGCGTGGTTCCCGGCAAGGCCATGCCCAGCGCCTCCGCCATCACGTGCATGGAATTCGCAGTAGCCAGCCCAGCACAGACCCCTGGACCTTGAATGGCGACGCAGGTCCACTTTTCCAGTTCATCCACTTTCATGTGGCCTGTGGCCACGGTTCCGACCGCCTTGTAGACTTCTTCAATGTCAACTTCACGGCCGCCGCACTCACCCCCGAGTTGATAGCCGCATGGAACCACGATCGAAGGAACATTCAGCCGCGCTGCTGCCATCAAGTGAGCCGGGGTGGTTTTATCGCACGAGGCCAACGTGACCATGCCGTCCAGACATGCGCCTTCAACCATCACCTCGATGTCATTCACCACCAGGTCGCGCGTCGGCATTAGGTAGCGCGCTTTCAAGCCCGCCGAGGTTACAAAATCCGATGGAGCTGCGGTGCGAATCTCGAATGGCAACCCGCCCGCGTCACGGATCGCCTTTTGCACCGTACGCGAAACTTCGTCGAGGTGGATGTAGCACACAGAAAGCGCTGAAGAAGAATTCACCACCGCAATCTTCGGTTTCATAAAATCTTCTTCTGGAATGCCCATGGCAATCCACTGCGCCCGGCGCACCGCCCAGCGCGTACTCCCCTTTTCGAAGTTACTCCGTAGCATTAAGCCTCCCTGGCTGTTTTTAAATGATGATCGTGCATCCAATTCTCGACGTCCACACCCGTGAGTTGCTGCGATGGAATTTTTGCCCTGAGCATGAGCGCGCAAGCCGCGCCGGCGCCGTATCCCATGCCAAAACATTGCGCCGTAACCCGAGCCGAGGCCATCGCCTCATGCTCAGCCGACAAGCAGCGCCCCGCCACCAAGAGATTTTCTCCACTCGGCGGTATCAGTGTCTCGAACGGGATGTCATAGGTGTCATCTTCCAGATACACAATTTTCAGCTCGGCCGCGCCGTGCGCCTCAATCGGCCACGCTGAGAATGTCACCGCGCCCTTCACTTTGCGGGCGTTAATCACGTCATCATTCATCAGCCGCGCCTTGCCAACCAACGACCGGCTCTGCCGGATGCCCACCTGTGCGCCCGTATCGATTAAATACGAATGTTGAAAACCGGCAACTTTGTCTCTAAGGAATTTGGCATAGCTGCGCGCCTGAACGCGCCCTTCCCTCTCAGCGAAGGTCATATCCTTACTCGAAATTCCTACCGGAATCGAGCCATCGGGATAAGTAATTCGCGTCATGTTGCACAGCACTTCGCGCCCATTGGGCAGAGGGAAAATGTACACATGATGACGTGGAAGCCGGTACGCTCCCGACTTGTCCGCCTCAATCACCTGCGCGTCAATGCTGCGTGGATCGAGCTTCAGGAACACGTCCATATCCACGCCGCCGAGGCGGAAGATCATGGTCGGCGATTGCACAACGCCGTTCTTTCCCATCGTGGTCGATGCGCCGATGCTGTGCACCACCTCTGCGTCTCCCGAAGCGTCAATCACCAGCTTGGGCTGAATAGCTCGCAAGCCCTCCATGCAGCGCACCAGCAAAGTTTCTACGCGATTGCCTTCCAAGTACGCGGAAATCAAATTCGTGTGGTAGAGAATGTCGACGCCTTCGCTATGCAGGTAACAGTCGGCTAGTTCTTTCCACGCGAAGCTATCGTGCGGCACCAGCATGGTTCGCCCGAAGGGGACGGCGCCGCTCACTCCACCTATGGCTTCCATGCGGTTGTGGAACTCCCCGGCGAACCCGAATACATTGCGCTCAGGATGATTGCCGCTGCTGTAGAGTCCGCAAATCGTTCCGCTCAGCCCCGCGACCGTGGCTCCGCCACAGAATCCATATTTTTCTATGAGCAAAACCTTGAGCCCGCAACGCGCCGCGCCGACAGCTGCAGCCAAGCCGGCCGCACCGCCGCCCACCACGCAAACATCGGGCGTAGCGATGACCGAAACCGTGGACGCAGGGATTTTAAAGGTATTCGACATTGAAGCTCTCTGGAGATGATACGCGTTCGCGGTGAATCGCTGCGAGTAAGAGCAAACCGGCGATCCTTACGGAGAGCGCGCCTATTTCCCTTTGCGATTGCGCAAATATGGCTCCCTCAGCAAGTGTCGTTGCAATTTGCCTACTGAGGTGCGCGGAAACTCTTCGCACCACTCGAAGTCTTCCGGAACTTTGAAGGCGGAAAGACGCTGCTTGCACCATTCCTGCATGGCCTCGGTGGACTTCGGGCTTCCGGGCCGCGCGATCAGAAACGCGATTACTTTTTCATCGCGGAGCGCATCCGGAATCCCCACCACCGCCGCATCCAGAATGTCAGGATGTTCTTTCAAGGTCTCCTCAATTTCCATCGGCGAGATGTTTTCTCCGGACCGTTTGATCAACTCCTTGAAGCGGCCGAGAAAATGAAATTCGCCATTTTCATCCTGCATGGCGCGGTCGCCCGTGTACAGCAAGCCATCGCGAATTAACTCGGCCGTCGCGGCCGGATTCTTGTAATAGCCGGTGGTCGCGGTCCATCCCGGCTCGACCCGCACTACAATTTGCCCCGAGGTTCCCTGAGGCGCGTCGTTGCCCTGTTCGTCGATGATTTTGACCTCGTAGCCGGCCACGGGTAATCCCATGCTTCTGGTATTACGCGGGCCGTGCAGCGGAGTCATGAGCGGCAAACCGGTCGTTTCCGTCATTCCCCAGAGCTGAATCAAGGGGATGCGAAACTTTGTCTCCCACTCGTGCATTTCCTCTGCCGTCAGGTTCTGCGCGAAGGTGATCAATTGCAGCGAATTTGGTGGCACCGGTACGTTGCTGTGGTGGCTAAGCAGTATGCGCAAAGGAGCGCCAAACAATGCGGCCCGTGTCGCTCCATAGTGAGCCGCCCTCTCCAGAAATCGGCTGGCGCTGAAACGCTCCACGATGACAACGCTTGCCCCTGCGACCAAAGCCGGAGTCATGGCGTGGCACTGCGCAGCCGCGTGATGTAGCGGCAGAGGAATGATATGGCGGTCATTGAGCGTCAGCCCCGTGCTGCGCGCGAAAATCTCCGCGCCATAAAGGTACGCCGCGTGGCTTAACATAACGCCCTTTGGCTTTCCGGTTGTGCCCGAGGTGTAGAGCATGCCCGCCACATCAAGTGCGGCCGGTTTGTGGGCCGGAGGAGAATCCGGCTGCGCCATAATTTCCGCGCCCAGTTCGGACTCGGAGAATTTTCTGGCGAGAGAGGTGGTCACCACGCGACGAACCTTGGCGCAGCTTTCGCAGGCCGTCTTCGCGGAGGCCAGGGTCTCTTCCAGCGTTATCACCAAGCGGGCATCGGCGTGATCGACAATGTAACGCAACTCAGGAATCGAGGAACGCGGGTCCACGGGAACCGAAACCGTGCCCGTTCTGCAGGCCGCCAGCCACAAAATGTAGAACTCGAGACTGTTCGGAATATGAAGGACAAACGCATCGTCTTTCCGCAGCCCCTGCTGTAAGAGCCAATTACTGGCACGATTCACCAGAGCGCGCAGTTCCGACCAGGTCAGCGATTGCACCACTCCAGCATTGCTCTCGCTGGTGACGGCGGTTACGTCGGGCCGTGTGGTGGCGTGAAACTCCAGGAAAGTCGGAATGGTACGAAGGCCGGTTACGGTATTCATGTTCAATTACGCCAAAGTCAGTCTTACGCCAAAATCATTCTGGCAGCTTACTTCTGCGCCTTTGCATATTTGCGCGTGCTGGCTTGCGCTTCACTCGAGGCCAGACATTGTCTGTACAAGCGGGCGTCGCGCCTGTCTGCGCGGACCAGCTGCGCGCCGTAATCGCTCCACAGCGATTGCTTGATAGCAGCCAGTCCGGCCGCAGGAATTTCCAAAAACTTCTCCGCGAATTTCCGGCAGGCGGACAAAACGTCCTCGCCAGCCGGAACAACATCCGTGATGCATCCTTGGGTTTCGGCTTCCGGCGCCGGTATCTCGGCGCCCACCATCAACCACCGGTTCGCCGCTCCCAGGCCAACCAGTTGGCACAGACGCTGAATGCCAAAGGTTGGATTCCATCCCAGCTTCACCTCGGGCAGGCCCAGCCGGGCATCCGCTGCCGCGATTTGGAAATCATGAGATATGGCTAGAACAAATCCGCCGCCGAGCGCGTACCCGTGGACTGCGGCGATCGTAGGTTGCGGCAGGCGCAAAAATTCCCGGCAGATTTTGGCTTCCAGCAGCTGCGATTTCTCCGCTTGCAACGGAGAAAATTTCGCCTGCTCCCGCAGGTCAGAGCCGGCGCAAAAGCCTTTGCCTTCGCCGACCGTGATCACAACTCGCACCCGGCGGTCGCGGTGTATGCTGAGTTGCAATTTGTAGATTTGCCGCAGGAGTTCGCTATTTAATGCGTTAGCGGCCTCGGGCCGGCGCAGCCGCAGAATGCCGATTCCGTCTGATTGTTCAAAGTCAACCAGCATTCCCGACTCGCTGCTTTTTTGCCGCCAGGCGCGATTCAAACTTGGCGACATTCACGGAAGCTCGCTTATGCAAGCCTTCGCCGATCTTGTCGACTTCGTCAAACGCCTCGACTTCAAAGGTGAAAACGCGGCCCTCGGTTTTGATCAACTTCGAAACCACGCGCACCTTCATGCCCACCGGCGTCGCCGCCAGGTGCTTCACATCCACCTGCATCCCCACGGTATCCTCGCCGGCACCTAAGCTGGATCCCACATTATCCCGGCAAGTATGTTCCATCCAATTAATCATGGACGGCGTGGATAAAACCGGCGTGATTTCCGGTCCCATAAAATGAATTGCCACGTCTTCCGTGACCGTGTAGTTCGCCTCAAATACCTTGATTGGGTCCGACATAACCTTCCCGTTGCTTGGAGTCTGTTGCTCAGAAAAATTTGAGATTCAAGTAAATAAACGCAGCCGTCACCACTATCGCATAGAATTCCGGCGTCCTGTACCAGGCCCCTGTTCTTTCGATACGAGCCGCGCTGTCATAGGTGAGCCCCTTCAACGTTGCGGGATCGGGGGCCTTAGTGAGAAAAGTCGTGATCAAGACACCGGTCAAACCGCCGCCCAACGCCCAGACCGAAGTCCAAACGTTCGAAGCCATGGGAGTCTTGAACTTAAGAATATCCAGTTTATAGAGTATCAATTCGCTAAAACTGCCCACCAACCCCATGACCATGCCCACGAAGCCAGCGGTCGCGGAAACCCGCTTCCAAAACATCCCCAGTAGAAAAACGATAAAAAACGGCGCGATCAAAAGCGCCCCGATCGACTGCATGTAGTCCATCAGATTGTTGAAATTGAGTGCAATATAAGCGGAGCCGCAACTTAGCAGCGTGCCCCACACCGTGGCCCACTTCCCAACCGCCAGATAGTGCGAATCCGGCTTGTCCTTGACCATGTAGGTCTGGTAGAGGTCGTAGGTAAATACCGTGTTGAAGGCCGTAATATTTCCCGCCATCCCCGACATAAAACTGGCGAGAAGCGCAGTCAGCCCCAACCCCAGCATGCCGCTGCCATAGTATTTTCCCAAGAGCATAGGGAGAGCCAGGTTGTAGTTGCTCTTAACAACATCCGGTCCGACCACAAGGGCGATCATACCGAGCAGGGTAACGATTGCCGGAAAAAGCATCTTTGGGATTGCCGCTACCAGCGGCGTCTTGCGCGCGGAATCCAGACTCTTGGCCGCCAGCGCGCGCTGCACCAGCAGGAAATCGGTACACCAGTAGGCCGGAGCTGCGGTTAGACCAATGCCAACCACCATTACCCACCAAGGCACACCCAAGGGATCACCCGGTCCGCCCATTCCCTTCCAGGTATGCACATATTGGTCGGGAAGCCGGGAGATCAACCCGTGCCATCCACCGACTTTGTGCAGGCCGATAAAAGAGAGCGGCAAGAATCCAAAGCAGATCAGGAAGAACTGCAGCACTTCGTTCCAGATGGAGGACGCCAGCCCTCCCCAGAATGTGTACAACAACACGATGAAGCCCGAGAGCACGACACTGAAGGTAAAAGACCACCCCAGCATGCTCTGAAATAGCAGGCCAAATGCATACATATTGATGCCGGACATCAAAATGGTTACGAAGGCAAAGCTGCCTGCATTCAGAAGATGGGCGCGATGGTCATAACGCATGCGCAAATATTCCGGCACGCTGCGGATCCCGTTTGCGTAGTAATAGCGCACCATGAATAACCCGCAAAAAATCATGGCGGGAATAGCGCCAATCCAATACCAATGATTGGTGCGCATCCCATATTTCGCGCCATTAGCGATGTGGCCCATGATCTCGAGGGATCCAAGATTGGCCGACATGAACGCGATGCCTGTGATCCAATGGGAGAGAGTGCGGTCGGTGAGAAGAAAATCGGAAGAAGTTTTGATCTTGCCTTTGAGGAAGTACCCTACTCCTAAAACCATGACAAAATAGGAAACAATGATTCCCAAATCAAACGTACTCAATTTCATTAACAAGGTATGGAGCCCTCCTTAGACGCCGCAAATCTGCCGCGCTACGCCCGCCACCGGGTGAGTTCTCGCTTACGCCCGCGCCGGGTGAATACTATCAGTTCTTCCCCTGCAATTCGAGTTCGAGCAGGGTCACCGTAAACGGCGCAAATCCATACTCGAATTCCGGCCCGCTGAAGCTGGTCTTTTGAGACTTCACTCCAACTCGATTGGGCTCGTCGTGAGAATTCATGGCTTCCGAGTCTGGGCTCGGGGCACTGTCACCCACGATAAACGCATCGCCTGCCTGAACGGCTCCTAACGACGGGTTCAGATGGAACTTCACCTTTCGCGTCTCGCCCGTCGAATTCACGGCGTAGATGCGCAGTGTTTTTCCATCCGGACTTAGGGTCACATCCAGGTCTGGCTCCTTCAGATAGAACGACAGAGGGCCAGAGCGGTCGAGTTTGAGCGAGTACGAGCCTGCCGCGCGCTGGTACAGGCCTTGCGAATAGTAGGTCGGCGTGAAATAAATCCATCCCGGTCCAGGTTCCAGAACGCCCGATCCGAAGCTATCAGACAGATTCGAGCGATTCGCGAACTCGATCAAATCGCTGTAGCGATGCATCATATTCTGGTAGCGCGAACAGGTGAGGGAGTTGCCCATAGTAAGCAGCATGCCGCGCTTCAGACCCCAGTCTCCCGCCGTCCCGTTCCACTCCGTCACCACCACTCGAATATCCTTGCCATTCCCGTCTTGCTCGATTGATTTTTGCAGTTGCTTCAATTCGGCTTCGGTGCCGTTCAAGTCTCCTACGGAGTACTGATGCGGATTTAGATAGTCAATCACGCTACCCGCCAGGCGTACTGTATTGGCGCTGTCATAGGAGGTCAGAATCTTGATCGACGGGTCCACTTTTCGCATGGCCTCGGCAAATCCCTTTAGCGATGCGTCATATTCCGGCCCACCCACTTCATTTCCCACTTCCCAGTACTTCACGTGATAAGGTTCGCGGTGGCCGTTTTTGGCCCGCTTCTGGCCCCATTCGGTATCGGCCGCTCCATTGAAGTACTCCACCTCATTCGCGGCGTCTTGCGGAGTCTTGCCGGTCCAGCGTACGCAGACCAGCGGTTCAGCGCCGATGTGTTGAATCAGTTGGACAAACTCTTCGACGCCAACAAAGTTTTCTTGCAGGCCTCCCCACGGATCGTCCGGGAAAGGAACACGGGTATCCCAATTGCCGATCGTGTCTTCCCACTCGAAGGGCTCGATGGTGCTGCCGCCCAGGCGAACAATGCCCGGATTCATCGCCTTGAGCGACTTGACCACATCTTGCCGCCACAGCCCCAGCACTGCGTCCTTGTCGATCAGGTACGCGCGGTCCAGCCAAAGCGTTCCCGGCCCTTCGAATTCGATGGTGAGCGTGGCGTTGCCTGCGCTGCGCTTAGCCGTGAGCAGCACTTCGGCGGCGCGCCAATCCGCGGTTCCGCGGCCCAGCGAAACCGGACCGGCAATCGTTCCGCCGTCGCCGTGCAATGACGCCCGCACTTGCACGTTGCCCTCGCTGCGTAAATGCAGCCTCAGGCGGTAGGAGTGCCCTGCGTCCAAATAGAAGCCGTCTTGCGAGATGCCGGCCCAGGTATTGGCCACTGGCAGTTCAATCTTCTGGGAGCGCTTGCCATTGAATGGATTGTTGGTGTCAAGCGAATAGGCCGCGACATGCACGCTGCCATCTGGATACCACGGGCGATAGGGCTTATCGACTTCCCTTTTGTAAGCGTACGTCCAGGGTGTCGCTTCCTCGAAGCTGGTGGAGTCCACCTGCTGCGCGATCATGGAGGGCATCAGGTTATCCAGCGGTTCGATGAACTGCCCGCCTTGTTTCAAATCAATCGGACGTTTGCTAAACCGCGCGTTTGATATGGTGACCGATTGCTCCTCCAACGACTCGGACACGCGCTCCAACCGGATATCGTCGAACCACACTTTGCCATTCTGCTGATTGAACGCATTCAAAGCGACGCCGATTCTGCCCGGAGAAGGCACACGAAACAGGACGCTCTGCTGTTGCCACTCTCCGTTGCTGGACGCGGGCTGGCCATATCCCTGATCGCCAACTTGCGCTTCAACCCCAATGCGCGGGCCCGCGATCGGATCGGTGAAATCGCTGTCCTTCTTCGCCGGCGCCGGCCCGGCCGAAGACTTTACCCAGCCGGTTAGCCGCCATAAAGTTCCGATGGGAAGAAACACTTCCTGATGGAGCGTGAGTTGAACGGGCTGGTCCGCGCTGACCAACAATGCTTGGCTTCCCTCTTTAACGTCAGACTTCTCCAAACTGAGGGAGAATTGCTGTTTGGCTTCGTCTGGATCCATCTGCCAGGATTCTTGCGGAGTCGCGGCCTCGAAGCCTCCGTTCTTGACTGGCTGATTTGCGCCGCCGGCAAACGCCAGCAGCGAGAGCACCGGGACCAGCATCCAAAAGCTGCCGGTTCGCGCAAAGGAAGAGCGGGGAGAGTTTTTCTGGGGCGAGCCAAACAGGCCGAAGTTGCTTACTTTTCGCACGACGAACGCCAGCGCATTATTCCTCAACGAAGTCACTCCCGATCAGTTCTTGAATTTGACCCACAGTCCCGCGCCCTTCGAAAACGATAGCTACACGAGGATTCGGAACGGTTCGCAGTTACTCTCAGTCGCAGAACTATCCAGAAGCACGTTCGGCGGTGATGGCAAAAATGGCCAGTGGCGATTGCTGCGCATTCAATTTGCACCGCAGGCCGGTGAGTTTGCTGCCACGCTCCACCGGGACCGACCACAGCAGCACCTGGTATTGTTCGCGGACGATGTCCTTTACGAAGCGCAGAGCCGGCTGAGCTGCGCTGGCTACCGGTGTAATCCGAGTAGCGACGTAGATGTAATTGGCCTGCGCCGCTTCAATGCCATTGCGTACCGGCAGATCCTGACTTTTTCCGCCGGCATATTGCAAGGAATATACGGCGACCTCTTCACCGTGCTTGCCGGTCACGGGATATCCCCATGGAAATGTCACTTGTCCGAGAATGTGCAGGGTGGTGCATTCCTGATCGATGGGAATCGTGACTTCTGGAGCTTCCGCGGTTAGCACTACCGGCCGCACGTAATCGTTCACCAGGGGCGAGCGGAATGCGGCGCCGCCTATCTCGACTTGCGGCTCTCGCCAAAGCAAAAAGTGGCTGCCTGTCCGTTTCCACTGATCGCTGCCAAAGTCCGACTTCTCCCAGAATTTCTCCATCGTCGATTCGAAGCCCGTCCAAGTCTGCTGACCGGTCGAGGACTCGGCAACGGTTTGCAGATCGACAACCTGGAAGCTGCTTCCCGGTGCAAATGGCACCGACTTCAAAGGCAGCACCGTGGCGCAATCGGGCAGCGAATGATTAGCTAATTCTCTGCGCCCGGCAAACAACCCAGCCAGCCGCGAATAAATCGGCTCGCGGATTTCCCGGTTTTCCGTGACCGCTCCCGAAAGCAAGATCCCGTTGTGCGTCGGCCAGTCCTCGCGGGTGTACTGCCGCATGTCATTCCAACTCCAGAAGGAATGGCCGGCAATTTTCCCTGCTTCCACCTGATCCAGAAGTCCATCGAAATCAAGTTCGTAGAAGATGTCGCCATGTCCGGCATCTTCCCAGCCCCACTCGGTGAGCGTCAGCGGCTTGCTGGGGCCGAAGTGTTCGGGCAGTTTGATGAACTTGTCGTCCTGATACTCGTAGGCATGCCAGTCATAGAAATCCAGTCCGCCGTCGTCGAAGGTTTTCTTCACCTCGGCATAACTGCCATAGGTGTGCGCGACCGACACCAAGCGATGAATCGGATCGAGTTTGTCGCAAAGCGCCTTGCCGCGTTTCAGATAGCTGACGGGAAACTTACATTCGTTGCCTAACAGCCAAAAGCCGACCGCCGGCGAATTCCAATCGCGCCGGATCGCGCCTTCCATGATATTGAGTCCCAAATCAATTTCGCTGGCCGACAACCTGTCGAAGTCCATATTCCAGAAACCTGGCTCTTCGCTCACCAGCAACCCGATCTCGTCGGCCAACCGAACAATGCGGTGATCGTGCGGATAGTGCACCAGCCGAACAAAATTGCACCCCATCGCCTTGATCATGCGCATATCCTGCTCTTGCTGCTGCCGGGTCAGGGTGAAACCCTGATCTTTCCACATATCGTGGCGGCAAACCCCGTTCAGAACGAGCCGTTTTCCATTCAGCAGGAAATTGCGCCCTTGCGTCTTGATCTCGCGGAAGCCCGTCTTGTAAGACCACTGATCCTCGCCCAGCGCAGTCTTCACATGCGCTTTCAATTCGTACAGGGTCGGGTCTTCAGGGGACCATAGTGCTACGTCTTTTAAATCAAAGGCTAGTTCCACCTCGGTAGTGCCAGCAGCAAACGACATACTCTTGCTGGCTCGCGCCACTTCGGTAGGGCCCAAATACAACGCCAGTTCACAATCGCCGGATGTGGTGGTCGACGATGAAACAAAAACCTTTGTAGTGCACGAGGCGCCGGCAAAACCACTGCTCAGCTGATACGCAAATCGCACCGCATCCACGAAGGCCCCGGCACGGACTTCCGCATAAACGTCTCGAATAATGCCGCCCGACGATTCCCAGCCGCCGGAAAATCCAAAGCTCACGGCGTCTTTCGCTACACCATCGGCGCCGGGTGCGGCATCTGTGATCTCGACCGCTATGGTATTGCGGCCTTCGTGCGAATATTGCGTGAAGTCGAACTCATGCGGCAGGTACGGAATCATGCTGCCAAGTTCGTGCCCATTCACAAACACTCGTCCGTAGTATGTGATGGCATCGAGATGGAGGATGCCTCTCTGCCCGTTCGACAGGCGGGGCATTAAAAAGCTACGCTGCAGACGATAAACACCCAAAGGCTGCAATGAAGAAGGAACCCGAACTACCTCCACCAGCTTGTCATGAATATGCCGTTCCCAATCGCCGTTCAGATCCACCACCGTACGCGTGGGATTGAGCGAGTCTATTTTTGCCATCCTGGTCCCCTAAGCGCCTCGATCGGCGCAGTTTAGTAACATTGAATAATCGTAATAATCGTTAGGATAACGATAACGAACAGCTTCTCTGCAAAACCGCTCACCGTTCCGTCGTAATGGCAAAGATGCCAAGTGGAGGCTGGCCGCTATTTAGCTTGCAGCGTAAATTGGAAACGTTCTTGCCATCGACCGGAATCGAATACAACAGAATCTGATATTGTTCCCGGGCCAAGTCCTTCACAAACAGCAGCGCCCGCTGAGCTTCCGTCGGCTCGGCGCCCAGCCTGGTAGCATCGACGATGATGTTCGACTGCACTACTTCGTAGCCATTGCGCAGAGGAATCTCCTGCGTGGTGCCGTCGGCGTATTCCAGCGTGTAGGTGGCAACTTTGTCGCCGTCATTCCCCACCACCGGGTACCCTTTGCCAAAAGTCACCTGCCCAAGAATGTGCAGCTTCTGACATTGCCGGTTAACGGGAATCGCGATCTCCGGAATTTCCGGAGTCATCACTAGCGGCCGGGCTAGCTTGTTCACCACGGGAGTTTGGAAACCTACTCCAGCGATTTCAATTCTGGTCCCTTGCCACAACAGAAAATCCTGGCCCGTCTTTTTCCATTGATCGTCGGCCGCAGTCGCCCAGTACTTGGACATGTAATCTTTGAAGTTGCTCCAGGTTCGATCCGCGTCCGCGCCTTCCGCCAAGGGCTGCAGGTCCACCACTTCGAAGGTGTTCTTCTTCGACCACGGAGCCCAGCGCAGAGGAACAAACTCGGGAAGGGTATCCGGCAGCTCGTCTTCGTGACGCCGGCCTTCGTACAACCGCGCCAGCTCACGATAAACTTCATCGCGCACGTCGCGCCCTTCCGTGACCACGCCGGATTCCAGGATGCCGTCTTGCATTTCGCCGTCAATGCGGCTGTACTGCCGCATATCCTGCCACGACCAGAACACATGCCCGGAAAGTTCTCCCGACTCCACCAGGTCCATCAGGCGGTCCACGGTATGGCTCATCACGATTTCCATCTGGCCAATCGCCTTGCCGCCCCATTCCGTGAAGGTCAGTGGCTTGCTCGGGCCGTCATAGTCCGCTTCCTTGTTGAAGTCCTGTACGTCGAACGTGTAAGGATGTTGGTCAAAGAAATCCATGCCGGCATCCACAAACATTTGCTTCGACTTCTTCGCAGGCATGCTGTTCGCCGCGGACACAAGCCGCCCGATGGGATCGAGCCGGTTACACCGCTCTTTGCCTTCTTTCAACACTTCCGTGGTGAGCTGGCATTCGTTCGAAAGCAGCCAAATCCCTACTGCCGGAGAATTCCAATCTCGCCGGATCGTCGTCTCCAGAATGCGATAGCCAAGTTCAATTTCGCCGCGCGGCATGTTGCGGAAGTCGTGGTTCCAGTAACCCGGCTCTTCGCTCACCAGCATGCCCAGTTCCTCGGCTAATTCGATAATTCTGCGATCATGCGGATAGTGCACCAGGCGGATGTAGTTACAGCCCAGCATTTTGATCATGCGCATGTCGAGATCCTGCTGCTGGCGCGTCAGCGTGAACCCCTGCTCCTTCCACATATCGTGACGGGCAACGCCATTCAATACCAGCCGCTTTCCGTTAAGCCGGAACTCCCGACCGTCGACTCGCAAGTCACGGAAGCCCGTATTGCAAGACCATTTGTCTTCCGAAGTGGCAGACTTAAAGTGCGCTTCCAATTCGTAGAGATTGGGTTCCTCGGGAGACCACAAGGCAGGAGCTTTCAATTCAAACTGCAACTCAACATCATTGGCGCCCGCCTTCAACTGCGCTGGCTTACTGGAACGGCCAACTTCCACGCCGCGCTGCTTGAGCACCACTTCCACAGTCCCACTGCTCGCCGCAGCACTCGACACCATGACCCTAGGTTGTAGGGTGACTTTGCTGTAATCCGGCGCAAGGTGATACGCCAAGCGAACGTTCTCAATAAACGAGGCAGGGCGAATCTCCGCCCACACGTCACGAATAATTCCGCCGTACGCCTCCCAGCCGGGGTGCACGCCGAGAGCGATTTCGTCCTTCCCGCTTCCATCCGGCCACGCCGCAACGTCGGCGATCTCCACTTCGACCTGGTTGTCTCCCTCTTTGGCCGAAGGGGTGAACTCGAATTCGTAAGGAACATACGGCCCCATCGTCCCTAAGGGTTTGCCATTCACCGCCAAGCGGCCAAAGTAGGTGATGGCATCGAAATGCACAAATACCCGCTCGCCGCGTCCCAAATGCGGCAAGACAAAGTTCCTGCCCAGCGTGTAGAAGCCGTAGGGATGCAGAGACGACGGCACATCGATGACGTCGTATACCTCGCCATCGATCCGCAGCTCCCATTCTCCATTCAACTGCATGCGCTTACGCGAGCCCGAGACCACCGGCTCCGGCTGCTTTGCTAATACGGGAACCGCACCAAGAACCGCAGACGCACCAAGAGTGCTAAGAAAATTGCGCCGATTGATCATTTCAGTTTGCTTTCAGGAAGGCTTCGATGAAGTTGCTTTGAATTGAACATTCTTCAGGCGGAGGATTTCAACCCATGGCATTGTAAATCTAAGCGAAGCGGCTGTCGAACGATTCTTACAGTTCTTCCTCAGGCCTACCGCTCTAAAAAGATATCTGATTTTCTTGGGCGCGCTTGGAATGTTGCGAGATTCTCCGCGAACGCGGGCAAGCGTGAGTGGAATCACAAGCAGCGATTAGATACTCACACGCTAAAGGCTCGCAAACAATTCATCGCGCTGGGATGACCTACCAGCGATTTTCTCGATGGAGTCATTTTCTCCGTGAACTTTCAGAGCACAGACGCGCCTGAATGGCTCTGAAGTGAAGGATCAATTTTGCTGGCGGGAAGGAAGAACGAACGAAGCGTCGGCGAAGTAATTATGGGGATGGGCAGCTTTGCGGCCGCCCATCCCCACGGGTTTATGGTTAGAAGTTAAACTTGCCGGCCAACTGAACTACGCGTGACGGGTAGCTGCCATTGGTGTAGGTGATTTGCCCAAAGCTGCTACTCGCGATGTCGTTGTTCGCGTTGCCCAAAGTGACCCGGTTGAAGGCATTGAACATCTCACCGCGGATCTGCAGACGGTACCGTTCCGTGATGTGGAAGTTCTTGCTGAAGCCCAGGTCCCAGGTATTGACGCCAGGCCCGAACAGCCCGGCGGGGTTCTTACCGGTGGTTCCAGAGTCGCCCTGCTGTGGCTGCACAAACTGGCTGGCATCCAGGTAATGGAGCAGGTTGCCGGGGTGCGTGGTAACGCTCTTCACTCCCGAAGCATAGTCCGCCAAGTCGGTGCCATCCAGCTGCCATGAGGACGTGCAGCCGCAGGAAATGCCACCGAATGACGCCTGTCCAGATTGCGCCCGGTAGATGCCGCTAATTTGCCATCCACCCAACGCCAGCTTGAGGCCCTTATTCCATCCCGCGAGCACCGGAGTCTCGTAGATGAAATTCGCTACGAAAATCTGGGGCACGTCGGCGAAGGAGTTGCCACGGTTGCATCGTGGGCAACGCGGGTTGTAAAGGGCTCCGTTAAATGCAGTGGTGTCAGAATCCCACCAGCTAATAGTGTGGGAGTAGGTGTAATTCGCCGTGAACTGCAGGCCATGGGCAAACCGGCGCTCCAAGGTGAACTGACCGGATTGGTAGCTTGCCGTTCCATCCGAATAGACGTTCAGGACGTTGGTGAAGTTCGGGTACGTGAAGCTATTGGTGGTGACTTGAGCGCAAGTCGCGCTGACCGGACCGCAAACCGGCAAGCCTAGGTTGCCGTCATTCACGTAGTTTTGGTGATCTGACTCGCTAGCTACATAAGCAGCCTTGGCCAGCCAGTTCGCCCCGAACGAATGCTCAAGGCTCAAGTTCCAGGTGTAGGTTCTGCCATCCGTATAGTCGGGGGCGAAACCGGACTGGATGAACACCGGCGTGGTAAAGGTCGCGCTTGACCCTGGGTTGGTGCCCGGGGCGGAGAACGGTGGGAAGGGACTGACGCCCCCAACCGGCGAGTACACGGACCATGGTGCATCGAACGGGATGATGGGAAGAGGCACTCCGTTGACAGTCGTGCTCTGCGTATTGAAGGAATACGTCGGGCTGAACGGCTGGGTATCCGACGCGTGGTTCCAGGACGAGTAGTCAATCGGCGTCGCGTACATGCCGAAAGCGGCTCGGATGGAAGTATTCGGTAACGCCTTGGGTTGCCAGGCAATTCCGAGCCGTGGGTCAAAGAACCTCTTGTAGTCGCTCGCCGTGCCCGTGCTGGGAACGCCCGGGTCTCCGGGGAAGAGCATACCGAGAGGTGCATTGGGGTAACGGGTGCTGACCGCGGTCGTGGTGGGATCAAAGTACGCTTCCCGGCCATTGGTTGGCACCGGGGAGATCCAGGGTTCCCAACGCAGGCCATACGAGAGGGTCAAGTTAGGCTTCACTTTGTATTGGTCTGCAATGTAGGGTGCAACCATCCAGGCGTTCACTTGATTGGATTCGCCGCCACCCTGTTCGAAGTGGCCTACGTAGCCCAGGAGGAAGTCGGAGAATCCGTTACCGGTGAATTGACCTTGGGGGCCACCGCTAAAGTCGACGAACGGCAAACCAAGCCAGTCGGTATTTTCATACCAATACTGCCGCAGCACGTCGACGCCGGCCACGATCAGGTGCTTGCCCTTGGAAATGCTCAAGTTGTCCGAGAATCCAAAGGTCCAGCGGTTGATACCGTTAAAGTTCTGAGTGTTGATGGGGAAGCCGCCGGTGCTTTGATAGCCTCCGTTGATGGTCAATTCTTCAATCGAGCAGGGCGTGCTGGGGTCTGCGACAGCGATAAATTGCGAATAGCAGACCTTCTGGCCATTACCCACCGTCATGCCGCTGAAGCTGCTGTCATACATGCGGGAATACGACGCGGTCAGGTTGTTGACCATGTGGGGATTGATCGTCCACGTCCAGGTGCCGGAATAGCTCTGCCAATTGACCAGCCACGACCGGTTCGTGCTCACCACGTTGCCGCCGCTATACGCTGGTTGATTGAAGAAGTTGTCGAACGCGCGCACGCTTACGCGGTTCTTGTCGTTAAGGTTGTAGTCGGTTCGAATCGTGAACTCGTTAAAGTTGTTGATTGTCGGATATCCAGCTCCCTCGATGCTGCCGTACTGGTTCAGTGGAGTTAGACCTTGAGAAATCGTATTGGCAAACTTCACTGCGGTCGGGTCAAAGGCAGTCGTGGGAATCATGTTGTTCGGGTAGTACCCAATCGTCTGGCTTGCGCCGGTTCCCGAACTTACCCCGGTAGTCACGATCTGGCTTAACGGAACGCCACTCTGCGGGTAGCCTTGCGGATTGCTGAAGTTGGCGGTGTAAATCTGGTCGGTTACGTATGGAACTTCTGGGCCGCTCGGGTTGTTGGGATCAGGGCCCATCGTCCGGTCGTTGCAAAGGCCGTTGGTAAAGCCAGTTTGGCAATACGCCGAGAAATCGCCATTATTAATCATTGCCGGCGTCCAGACGAAGCCGTTGCTGCCGGCATTGAAGATGCTTTGCCGGGTGCCTTGGTAATTGCCAAAGACAAAGAACTTGTCTTTGATTACCGGCCCGCCGAGGGAGCCGCCATACTGGTTGCGGTGAACCTCATTGGTCAGGCCTGTGAAGTAATCTTTCGCGTTGAATCCGCCGTTGCGGTAGAACTCAAAAACATCGCCGTGCCAGTTGTTGGTTCCAGACTTGGTCACAATGCTGACCACGCCGCCGGGAGCGAACCCGTAACGGGGATCAAAGTTGTTGCCAATAACGCTGAATTCCTGGGTCGCGTCGGGATTGGGGAACGGAGCTGCCGCAAGGTCGTAGTTGTCTACGTTGTACGCACCATCGAGTAAGTACAAGGTGCTGCCCTGCCGTCCACCGTTAGTGGAGGCGCCGGTCTCCGTCGGGAAAGTCGTATAGGTCTGCGCTCCGCCGCCGGGAATCGTGAATGAATCCACCGTTCCGGGAGTGAGCAACACGAGGGATGCCGGGTTGCGGCCGTTCAGCGGCAACTCGGTAATCGCGTGCTCGTTGATGGTCTGGCTTAATTCGGCAGATTCCGTGTGCACCAGCTCAGCCCCGGCTTCCACCGTGACCTTCTCGCTCACTTTGCCGGGTTGCAAGGCAAAGTCTGCGCCCAGATTTTGCTCAGCTGTCAGGATAATGTTTTCCTTCTGCTGCGCGCCGAATCCTTCCTTTTCCACTTTCAGGACGTAGGTGCCAGGCGTCAACTGCAGAATGGAATACGCACCCGACCCGTTGCTGGTAGTCGGTGTCGCAACACCAGTTTGGCTGTTGGTCGCCGTCACTGTTGCTCCAGAAACCACCGCGCCCTGGGAATCTGTAATTGTTCCGCTGATGTTGGCGCGGCCCGTCTGGGCCGATAAGTTTGTTTGGGGAATTATGACCAATAGGGCCGCAATGACCAGCCATACGGCCAGACAGTTGGCTTTTAAATGATTGAACCGGATACTACTGGGGACCTTCATTGCTATAAGTACCTTTCTGCGCCCCAGGGGTGTCCCTGAAGGACGCTACCACGCGTAAATTACTTCTGCACGCACCAAAACGCGAAGATTGGTCTCGTGGGTAGCTCCCGAGCTATACCCAGAGTTCTTCTTATATCTGTGCGCAAACTACTAATGGTCAACAAACGTTGTCAAGACATTTCGGAACTAATCCTGAAATGGGGTTGCTGGCTTGATTACCGCGCCAAAACCTGGCCTCAGAATCTGTATCCGACAAGAATGATATGTGTTTTTGATCCAGCTACTTAGAAGAGTTTCATGACAGGAAAAACTAGGCCGATTTTGGCCGAACGCCAACCCGCAAACTTTGGTCACAACATATGAGCATATTATCCTATTATGGCCTTGGAATCGTCCCGTTTATCGAGCCATTTCTTACGCTCGCGTCGGCTTTATCTCGTCGAAGATCCTCGCTCCCACGAAGCGGGCACGATCACCGAGAGTACGCTCGATTCGCAGGACTTCGTTCCACTTCACCATGCGCTCGCTGCGCGCAAAAGACCCAACCTTTAATTGTCCCGCGTTAGTCGCAACCGCAAGGTGGCTGATAAAGGCATCTTCGGTTTCGCCGGAGCGCGCACTGATGACCGGCAGCCAACCTGCCTGCTGCGTCGCACGAATGGCCTCCAGAGTCTCCGTGACCGTGCCGATCTGGTTCAGCTTGATCAGCGCAGCATTGGCCACTCCTTCTTCTATTCCTCTCCGGAGGCGTTGCAGGTTCGTGGTAAACAAGTCATCGCCAATAAGCTGAATTTTGTCGCCAAGGGCTGCATGGATTCTTCGCCAACCTGCCCAATCGGTGTCCGCCATCGGATCTTCGATTGAGATGATGGGATAATTGGCGCACCACTGCACCATTAGCTCAGCAAACTTTTCGGAAGTGAATTCGCGGCCTTCGCGGCGGAAGTGATACTTGCCCGTGGCCTCGTCGAAAAGATCGCTGGCCGCGATATCCAGCGAAATCGCCGCTTCTTTGCCTGGGGTGTAACCCGCTCTCTGAATTGTCTCTACCAGGATGCCGAGGATTTCTTCATTGGTCGCGAACTCAGGCCAGAAACCGCCCTCGTCGGCGATCCCGAAATATTTCTTGCGCTCGCGAAGAATTTCCTTCGCCGCTTGATAAATATTGAAGGTGATTTCCAGAGTTTCGGGATAGCTTCGCGCCCCGGTGGCGATCACCAGAAAATCCTGCACATCGGTGCGCCAATCCGCGTGCGCTCCGCCTCCGATGATCTGAATCTCTGGGAGCGGAAGCAGGTCGGCTTGCGCGCCTCCCAGCGATTCGAAAAGCGGTTTGCCTTTTGCCGCCGCCGCCGCGTTGGCCACGGCCAGCGAGACGGCCAAAATCGCATTCGCCCCCAACCGGGACTTGTTAGGAGTGCCGTCAAGAGCGATCAGCGTGCGGTCGATGGCCGCTTGATCGCCGGCGTCTCTTCCGTCCAAGGCTAGCGCGATTTCGCCGTTCACGTTTGCGACCGCGCGGCCCACGGATTTGCCACGAAACCGCGATGCCTGCTGATCGCGTAATTCCAACGCCTCATACTGCCCGGTCGAAGCGCCCGAAGGCACCAGTCCGTGGCCGCGCACGCCATCGTCGAGCACGACTTCCGCCTCGATCGTAGGATTTCCGCGGGAGTCGAAGATTTGAAATGCCGAAACCTGACGAATTTTCATCGTTTGCTCTCTACTTTTTCGGCTCGTCCCGCAAGCGCCGCAAACCAGCGCGCGGAGAATTCGCCGAGACCTGACTCCGGCATCCGGAGGATCGTGGCCACGAACCCTCTTACAAAGTCTTTCTTCTCTTTGCTGCGCAAGTATTCCACGGGGGATTTGCCATCAATCCGCGCCAGTAACAACAGGGGCAACAAGCGCGCCGTTCGCCGGTCAAATTCTCTTTGTCGATCCTCCGGTAAGCGCCGTTCCAGGTAGTACGCGTCCATCGCCTGCTCGACCAACTTGTCCAGGCCGACTTCTTTGGGGGAGTGGTAAAGGCTCTTCAGCAACAGATGATTGA
The DNA here is from genome assembly GCA_963712035.1 of uncultured Acidobacteriaceae bacterium. Lineage (GTDB taxonomy): Bacteria > Acidobacteriota > Terriglobia > Terriglobales > Acidobacteriaceae > PALSA-270. Next base: position 340,956 of record CAVQGL010000001.1, read on the forward strand.
GCAAAAAACCAAAATCAAACGCCGGGTCTCCATACCATGCAACTTCGCAATCCAGGATCACCTGGCGGCTCTTTCCAATCAGGATGTTCTTAGGACTGTAATCTCCGTGCACCAGGCACTCCCGCGTGTTTTCCAGACGGACAATCTCACGCTCGAAATACTCCCGCAGCTCCGGATGTCGCCTTGCAGTGGTAACCAGATAAGGATTCGTGCGCAGCTGGTGGAAGGTTGCAGTGGTATCAAAAGTCCGCGCTGCCTCGGCATTGCCGGCTGACACGCGGTGTATGACTCCCAGTATTTTTCCGGCTTGCGCGGCGTGCTCCGGCCTGCACTCTCCGGCCAGCAGCATTTCCTTCCAATTTACGAAGCCGTCGCCTAGGTACTCCATGGTGAAGTAGCCGTCGCCCGCGGCATACACTTTGGGTACAGCTTCCGGCAGAATTCGCCCGACATAATTTAAATATTCATACTCGGTGCGGTTGCGCGAGAGATCCGCTTGCCACAGCTCCTGCACCTTCAGTTTCGCGAGGGCCTGCTTGACCACAAACCGCGTCCCGCCATCCTCGACTAGAAAAACATCGGAAGAGACTCCTCCAGTCAAAGGGACAGCGCAGGCACTCTGGCTGTGCAGGTGTCCATCGGCGCGCAATAATTCCAGGATTGGGGAAGATCTCAGTCTTGTCTCACTCATCGCGTTTTTTCAAACTGCTTTCGGTCAAGGCAGTTTCGCCCCGATCGAGTCCTTTCCCCATCCCCTCATAATCTTCGCACAAATCGCTTCAAACTCACGGAGAAAGCCGGCGGCTTGCGATATAGTTAGGCGGGCTCGAGCAGGAGAGAAAATAAAACATGAAACTGAAGCTCGCGAAAAGCACTTGGGGGATGGAAGGGCCACTCGAAGAGCAGATGCATCGCATGGCGGAAGCGGGATATCAGATAATTGAAACTGGCATTCCTGCGGATCGCAGTCCTCGCGAACTGCAGAAATCGCTGCGTGATGCCAACCTCGACCTCATCCTGATGGTCTTTACCGATGGAGACGATCACGTGGCTTCTCTGCGGACTCAGGTTGAACAAGCACAGGCTTACGGACCTCTTTTCATCAACGCTCACAGCGGCCGGGATTTTTGGAGTTTCGCTCGGCAGCGAGATTTTTTCGCCGAAGCTCTGGAAGTGGAACGCCAGGCTGGCATCGAGATCAATCACGAGACTCATCGCGGACGCGCTTTTTGCAATCCCTGGAACGCCGAAGCTTTGCTCAAGGAATTTCCCGAGCTTCACCTTACCGCCGATTTCAGCCACTTTGTTTGCGTGTGCGAACGGCTATGGTCGGCTGATCCTGCGCTGGCCAGTTCGCTGGAACTATGCATCTCCCGCACGCGGCACATTCATGGACGCGTGGGATATGAAGAAGGGCCACAGGTCAGCGATCCGCGCGCACCGGAATGGGCGCCACAGGTGGAAGCTCACGAAGCCTGGTGGAAAGCCATCGCCCGGGCTCGGCTTGCCGCCGGAGCGGAATACCTTACATTTAATCCGGAGTTCGGTCCGCCGAACTATATGCAGACCTCACCGTATTCGCGCAAGCCCGTGGCCGACTTGTGGGAAGTCTGCCTGTACATGGCAACGCGCTTTCGCCGTCAATTTGAGGAAATGTTTCCAGCGAAGAGCTGATAACTGAAGGCCTGTTCTACAGCGAACTCATGTTCGACAAGAATTCGCCATTCGACTTCGTCTTGCTCAACTTGTCAATCAGCAACTCCATGGCCTCTACTGGCGAGAGCGGGTTAAGAACTTTGCGCAGTACCCAGACACGCTGCAAATCTTCTTTCGGAATGAGCAGCTCTTCTTTACGCGTGCCGGAGCGTTGAATATCGATCGCTGGGAAGGTGCGCTTGTCGACCAGCTTGCGCTCCAGGATAATTTCGCTGTTGCCCGTGCCTTTGAATTCTTCAAAGATCACGTCATCCATCCGGGACCCGGTGTCAATCAGTGCCGTAGCAATGATGGTCAGCGAACCACCTTCTTCGATGTTGCGGGCGGATCCAAAAAACCGCTTAGGCCGCTGCAGGGCATTCGAGTCTACGCCGCCGGAGAGCACTTTGCCGCTCGGTGGAACAATGGTGTTATAGGCTCTGGCCAAGCGCGTAATCGAATCCAGCAGAATCACTACATCCCGTTTGTGTTCTACTAAGCGCTTTGCCTTCTCGATGACCATTTCGGCCACTTGCACGTGCCGCGCCGCCGGCTCATCGAAGGTCGAAGAAATAACTTCGCCCTTCACCGAGCGCTGCATATCGGTAACTTCTTCCGGACGCTCATCAATCAGCAGCACCATCAACACCACTTCCGGATGATTGGTGGTAATCGAATTCGCCACGTTCTGTAACAGCATGGTCTTGCCGGCGCGCGGCGGAGAAACAATCAGCCCGCGCTGTCCTTTGCCGAGAGGCGTGAGCAAATCCATGACGCGCGCGCTGATATTCTCGCGGGCGGTTTCGAGCTTTAACCGCTCTTGCGGATACAGCGGCGTCAGGTTGTCAAACAAAATCTTGTTGCGCGCTTCATCCGGCGATTCGAAGTTAACGGCTTCAATCTTCACCAGCGCGAAATATTTTTCGCCTTCATGCGGAGGCCGCACCTGGCCGCTGATGGTATCGCCGGTCTTGAGATCGAACTTGCGAATCTGCGACGGTGAAACATAGATGTCATCGGGGCCGGGCAGATAGTTGTAGTCGGGCGAGCGCAAGAATCCGTAGCCATCGGGCAGAATTTCCAGCACGCCTTCGGCGAAGATGTGTCCTTCTTTTTCGCTCTGCGCCTGCAGAATTTTGAAGATGAGGTCCTGCTTGCGCAGTCCGCTGGCGCCGGGGAGTTCCAAGGTCCGGGCGATCTTGGTCAGCTCCGTAATATTTTTTTCTTTGAGTTCAGCAATGGTCATTGGTCACCTGCGAGGAGATTTTTCAAAGGGGGGTCGATCAAAAAGGGAAGACTTACAACGCGGGGCAGGGCGGCGGGGCTGGTTTACGCAGCCCGCCGTTGTGCCTCTTTGAAGTTTTCCGGTTCCGCTAGAACCGCTTGCCGCTCTGAACTGGCAATCCGCTCCAAAACCTCATTCATGGTTTCCTGGATTCTGGTGTTGGGCTTGTGAAACTTACGCGTAGCCTTGGAGGCAAGCTGACAGAGCATATAACGATTCCGCAAGGTATGTAAAGCATCGAAAACACGGTCTGAACGCTTCATGAGTTCCTTCTCCTTCTTATGAGTCTTCCACTTGGCGGCAGGGCAATATTCGCGCTGTTCCACCTAAGGCACTGAATTTAGATGGGTTGTACGGGAAAGCGTCCGCTACCAAATAATAGATGCTCCGCTGGAGCCGAAAGTTTCTTCTCTTCTTAATTCTTTAGGATTGGCCCACTCGCCTGCGGAGGTCTTCCGGACAGGTCTGAAACTCAAATCATGTCCGTGGAACTTGCTAATCTAGCGAGAATGGGGACCAAGGTCAAGAAAATTGTGCGCCGAGTATCCTGCGAGAACACATTCCCCTGGGATTGCTTGCCGCTTTGGCACAGCTTTATTGTGTTTGCGCTCTTAGTGGCTCACTTCCCGAATAGTGCGAGCCAATGATCGAGTCCCGCCATCTTGCACGCTAAGTCTTAGAAACAATGAATATTATGACCCACGCTAAATCTTTGAAGTCACAAGAGTTATACGTAAAATATTAGAAAATAAACACTTTATAAATGGAAAGGCGCGGCCCTCGGACTGGCGCCGTTTCCGATCTCGAACTTCTACATAATTAAGGATGCCATTCTGGGTTGGGCGAATGGGACCGTGCTTTATGTCATATCTGGATAGGAATCACGGAGTTGGGGAGAGATATGGGGGGCTGTTTTTGAGGGCTTGACACGGGAAAAGGCTCGGATCCTGCGGAGTGTTCGATTCCGGACGCATTTGTCCGGTTGTGGACACTGATGAAGAGTTCCTGCTTCTGTAGCGCATTTATTGTCAGTCGCTTAGCCAATCATCGAGGAGGAACCACAATTGCACGGAATGACGGGCACCTCCGGGGTGACTGCCGCTTGGACGCGGTGCGCAAAGCAAATCCGGAAAGAAGAAAACAAAACAAAGAATGCCATACTCAAGTTTCAAAAGGAGCGCCATGGGAACTCTGACTCACGATGTTCGCCGCGCCGTCCGCAACCTGAGAAACAACCCCGGCTCGACCGCCGTGATCATCCTGGCCCTTGGACTCGGCATCGCGGTGAACGCCGCCGTCTTTTCGCTGGTGGACGCCGTCCTCTTCAAACCGCTTCCTGGAGATAATCCGCAGCGCCTCATCCAACTTCTTACCCTCGAGCGCAAAGGGTCGAGTCCATCCTCTGGCGTTGCTCACCCTATCTACAAACAATATCGCGACGAGATGAAGGGGTTCGCCGATCTAGCCGCCTACCACAATATTCCGGTTTACTTTTCGACCGGAGACAGCGAAGCACGGCAAGTCATTGGCGCGGTGGTGACAGGAAACTTCTTTCGAGTACTTGGAGTGAACGCGCAGCGAGGCCGTTTGCTCTCCGCACAGGACGACGGCGCCCGCGGTTCAAACCCAGTCGTCATTCTCAGCGACCAGCTTTGGCGCCGCCTGGGCACGCAAAATGTGATCGGCTCCTCGGTTCGCATCAATGGCCATCCCTATACCGTGATTGGCGTCGCGCCACCCGATCTCAAGGATTTTGATCGTACCCCTGAGTTTTGGATTCCCATGTCCATGGCCACACAGGCTCTTCCGATGTTTGAGACACAAATTGACCGTGAGACGAACCCGATGCTCTTTGTACTCGGCCGGCTCGCAGATCATGTGTCACTTCCGAAGGCACAGTCCAAGCTCGACGCGGTGGACTCAGCGCTCGGCTCTGGCCAGACGATTCACCTGTTCGAGGGGATGGAAGATGAAAAAACCGCTGCCAGTCCACCACCCTCGTCGTCGAACGAATCCGGCGACTACATCGAATGGCAACGTCCCTGGGGCACCCTCAAACCCGCCGAAAAGAATCTCGACCGGAACGAGCCCCCCCAGTCATGGCTCCTCCTCGGCGCGGCTTCGTTAGTCTTGCTGATCGCGTGTGTAGATGTCGCCGGATTACTGGTTGCGCGTTCCGCTCGAAGGCAAAAGGAAACGGCGATTCGTCTGGCCCTGGGAGCGCCACGCCTGCAACTCTTCCACCAGCGTTTTATTGAGGGAATGGCACTTGCTATCGCGGGCGCGGTGGTCGGCATGCTGCTAGCTTTCTGGACCTCGCGCCTGCTGCTGGCTTCCGCTCCGTCCACGGTGGTCATGGCTTCCGGCGGGCACAATCCTGTCTACAACCTGCGCGTCTTCGGGTTCGTGTCCGCCATTTCACTACTTGTAGGGGTCGGTCTCAGTCTACTTACAACTTGGCGCGAGACGGGTACAGCTTTGCTTGACTCCTTGAAAAGCGAGCGTGGCATGGCGAGGGCCAATCTCACACGGGCAATTCCCGCGCAGGCGGCTTTGGTTGCCTTTCAAATTGCGGTCTCGTTTGTCCTGTTAAGCAGCGCTGGACTTCTCCTCAGAACATTGCAAAACGCCGCGCGCCTGAATCTAGGCTTTGCGAAGGATCACGTGCTAAGCGCATGGCTCGACCTTTCCCGCTTAGGCTACGACAAATCTCAGGGTGCAGCGATGCTAGGCCCCATGCTAGATGGCATAAGCCACGTTCCGGGAGTTCAATCCGCCGCCCTCACTAAGGGAAGTTTGTTGAGCCGTCATGCCTACGATGGTGGTTCCGCGAATTCGGGAGCTGCCGACTGCTCCAACCTCAACATCCTTCTCGTCAGCCCAGGATACTTCCGGACGCTGCAGATTCCCTTGCTTCAAGGAAGGGACTTTTCGCCGGTCGATGGCAAGAACGCGCCAGGCGTAGCGATTGTGAATCAGGCCGCCGCCACGCTCTGTTGGCCGGGGAAAAATCCCCTCCAACAATATCTATCGGGCATCAAGACTTTGAAAAGACCATTCGAGATAATCGGTCTCGCGAGCAATGTGAAGTACGCGGCCGATAACGAACCTACCGAACCTTTGCTCTACGTTTCCATGGCGCAGTTCTATGAGGCCTTTCCATGGCAATGGACGCCGGGGATCGTAGTCCGGACAAGTGGGGAACCGCACGCAATGATTCCCGCCATCATGTCAGCCCTACACCGCTTAGATGCAAACCTGGTGCTGAATAATATCGAAACTCCAGATGAAACGGTTGCTGCCGAATTCGGCGAACAGCATTTCATCTCAAGATTGCTGCTGATATTTGGCGGGCTGGCGCTGGTGCTGGCCGCGGCTGGGTTGTATGGGTTGCTCTCCTATCTCAGCGCGCGTCGAACTCGCGAATTTGGCATCCGCCTCGCCCTCGGCGCCCGGCGGAGTGAGGTGTTGTCCCTAGTTCTTCTGCAAGGTGGGAGGCTTATCGTTGGATCCATCGTTGTGGGCGTGTTTGCGGCCGCAGTTTCAGGCCGCGTGATCCGGAATTTTCTTTTTGGCGTGTCCGGAACGGATCCGCTGACTTATGCGGCGATGGCCGCGTTCATCCTTTTGGCCGGCCTTGTTGCTTGTTCCCTTCCCGCGTGGCGGGCAACTCGCGTGGACCCCATGGTGGCTCTGCGGGAAGAATAACAGCCGCGGAGCGGCAAAAGAGTGTAGCCCACAGCGTGAGCTGTGGGGGATCGCGTGAGTTGACCCCAGCCCCGAAGGGGCGGAAGATACCTAACCCCAAAGATATCGTTCGTCCACGACAATCCCGTTCTTTTTGACGAATGTCAGGAACTCTTTCTGGAACGATCTTCCGTTGTGATGCTCCTTCTGCCGCCTAATGTACTCCCGAACTGCGGCAGATCCTGATTCGCTCACGCTGAATGCGCCGTATCCAATTTGCCAGGCGAACTCCCGATGGTGGGTCTCATGCACCCATTTCGAAGGGTTCGTTTTGATCAGGCGAGCTACGTCCGCAACCGATTGATCCGCCGGTATTCGTACCAGCAAATGAACGTGGTCGGAGGTTCCACCGATACATAATGCAATACCGTCAATCTGCCGAACAATTCCGCCGAGGTATGCGTGCAGAGCGTTCTCCAGTTCAGGGCTGATAAGAGGAAGACGCTGTTTGGTGCTGAAGATGAAATGCACCAGCAGATTCGTGACCGTATGAGCCATGACTCTTTCGCCCCTATGGGGCTGACATTCTTACGCCGCGTTCCCATGGCTTGCGCCATGGGCTACATTCTTTCGCCGCTATGCGGCTGACAGGAGCGAATTGATCTTCCGTAGAACGGATCACTCTGCGCCAAGGTTCCCAGCCGAACACTCGACGCATCTTTACGCCCAGAACGTTCGGTCCAGCGTGCGGTACTGGATGGCCTCGGCAATGTGCTTCGGCTCGATTCCGGCTACGCCATCGAGGTCGGCAACCGTGCGGGCCACTTTCAGGATGCGGTCGTGGGCGCGGGCGGTTAGACCTTGCTGGGTCATGGCGCGTTCCAGGAGGCGCTCGCAATCGGCGGACAGTTCGCAGCTGGTGCGAATGTGGCGCGGGCCCATTTGAGCATTGCAGTAGAGCTTCTCGCGCTTGCTGCCCGCGAACCGCTTGAGCTGCATCTCGCGCGCCCTCAAAACGCGCTCGCGAATGGTGGCGGAGTTTTCCGGTTCGCTACCCGAGCGCATCTCTTTGTAGTTCACCGCCGGAACATCAATGTGGATGTCGATGCGGTCGAGCAACGGGCCGGAGATTTTTGACATGTAGCGCTGGATCATGGGCGACGTGCAATGACACTCGCGGCTACGGTCGTTGAAGTATCCGCAAGGGCAGGGATTCATCGCCGCCGCTAGCATGAAGCGCGCCGGGAAGGTCAGCGACATGGCGGCACGGGCGATGCAGACCGTCCCATCCTCCAGCGGCTGGCGCATGACTTCCAGTACGTTGCGAGGAAATTCCGGCAGCTCATCCAGAAAGAGTACGCCGTTGTGCGCCAGCGAGACTTCGCCGGGACGCGGTACCGCGCCGCCGCCGATTAACCCTGCGTCTGAAATCGTGTGGTGGGGCGCGCGAAAGGGGCGCACGCCTACCAACCCAACGCCCGCATCGAGCACGCCAGCCACGCTATGGATCTTGGTGGTCTCTAGCGCTTCTTCGAAGGTAAACGGGGGCAAAATAGTTGGCATGCGTTTGGCCAGCATGGTTTTGCCCGAGCCCGGAGGGCCGATCATCAAGATGTTGTGGCCGCCGGCGCAGGCGACCTCCAGAGCACGCTTGGCCGTCTGTTGGCCGCGAACATCTTTGAAGTCCACCAGATAGTTCTGCGATTCGCTAAGCAGATGATCGCTATCGACCTTGAGCGGCGGAATTCCATTGCCGGTGTTCACGAAATGAATAACGTCGATGAGAGACTTTACGGGATAGACTTCCACGCCGCCGACCATCGCAGCCTCGCGAGCGTTCAATTCCGGCACAACCAGACGGGAAATCTTACGGCTGCGCGCTTCAATGGCAATGGGCAGCGCGCCACGAACGCCGCGCACCCCGCCGTCGAGAGAAAGCTCACCCACAAAAAGACAATCCGGCACGTCCTTCTTATTGAGCCCGCCGTAGGCGCCTACGATGGCCAGGGCCATCGGCAGATCGAAGCCCGATCCCTCCTTGCGGATGTCAGCAGGAGCGAGGTTGATAGTGATGTTGGTCGGCGGAATGTCGTAGCCGCAATTCTTCAGCGCGGCGCGGACTCGATCACGGCTCTCGCGCACGGCAGCGTCGGGCAGACCAACGGTATGGAAATGGTCTTCGGGAGTCTTGATGCCGGAAACATCGACCTCAACCTCAATAATGTTGGCATCGACACCATAGACGGCGGCGCTGAGAGTCTTATAGAGCATGAAGGACGGCGACACTCCGCACACCCATCCCCAGGGATTGCAATTGTGCGGGGCGGAGGCCGAAGGCTACGCGAGTGTCGAGGGTAAACGGATGAGGTTCGATCTCGCGGTGACAGACGAACCATGGCACTGTGACGTATGGACTTGCTTTCTATGGAGCTTCTTGCGGGCCGGAGCTAGCGCTCCACTGCCATCGCTACCGCATTGCCTCCGCCGAGGCACAAAGTGGCAATGCCGCGGTGCACATCGCGGCGCATCATCTCATAAATGAGTATCACCAGAATTAGTGCACCACTCGCGCCGATGGGATGCCCCAAGGCGACGGCGCCGCCGTTCACGTTGACTTTATCGGGATCAAGCTGCAGTTCGCGCATTACGCCCAAGGCTTGCACTGAAAAGGCTTCGTTGATTCCGTAGAGGTCAACGTCATCTTTTTTCCAGCCGGTCTTTTCCCAAATCTTGCGAACAGCCCCAACCGGCGCCATCATTACCCAGGCGGGATCGATGCCGCTGGTGGCTTGCGCGACAATTCGCGCCAGGGGTTGTGCCCCCAGTTCCCGAGCACGGTCGGCACTGGTCACCACTAACGCTCCCGCGCCATCATTCACACCCGGAGCGTTGCCCGCAGTCACGGTTCCATCTTTCTTGAACGCCGGCTTCAGGGACCGAAGAATTTCGATGGTGGTGTCTTCGCGCGGCCCTTCATCCCTGGCAAACAGAACCGGAGCCTCACCCTTCTTCTTGGCCGGCAGCTCGACAGGAACGATTTGCGATTCGAAACGGCCCTCTTTGATCGCGGCAACCGCCTTGCGATGCGAATTGAGCGCAAACTCGTCTTGCTCCTCCCGCGTGATGCCGTATTTCTCCGCGACGTTTTCTCCGGTGATGCCCATGTGGTAGTTGTTGAAAACGTCCCAGAGTCCGTCATTCACCATCGCGTCGACGAGCTGTGCGTTGCCCAGGCGATAGCCTTTTCGCGCTTGCGGCAACAGATAAGGAGCATTCGTCATCGATTCCATTCCGCCCGCGACCACGATCGTGCTGTTGTGAGTTTGAATTGCTTGCGCGGCGAGCGCGATGGCTTTGAGTCCCGATCCGCAAACTTTGTTTACAGTCATGGCACCTACCTCCGGCGGAAGTCCGCCGAAGATTGCCGCCTGTCGCGCCGGGTTCTGACCGAGCCCAGCGGAGATCACGTTCCCCATGATGCATTCGTCTACCTGCTTAGGATCAAGCTGGGCGCGCTTCACGGCCTCGCGCACGACCACCGCGCCCAGTTGTGGCGCGCTCACATCCGCGAGGCTTCCCTGGAATTTTCCCACCGGCGTACGACAAGCGGAGATGATGACAACCTCGTCCAAAGCAGCCATTGACGTGCCTCTGCGATGATTTCGCGTGTTCTCCGATTATAGTTCTGCGTGGATTTTGAGGATACCGATTCCGGCAGCAGCAAACTTTTCCGGAACGGTCGCGCCGCATGGCGTCGCTTCAACTCGCAAGCGTCGAGTGAGCGGAATGCAGCGAATTTTTTTCGCGAAACCCACCTCACAACGCGTCACGCTTATAAAAATTTCTTCTCAACATCATCCGCATGACTTTGGTGCATGGGTCAGATGCGCAACGATGCATCATTTTTTTCTTGACTTCATTTTTTATTAACTCTATACATTCAATCAGTCGCAACAAAATACCGTTGCATCATCCATGAACAATGGAAGGGAGAATAGATCCATGGCAACCAAGAAGAAAGCCGCGAAGAAGAAAAAGAAACACTAACTCTTCGCCATTCGGCAAGAAACAAGAGGGGACGCGAAAAGCGTCCCCTAAGTTTTTTTAGCCAACAATTCCCTTTCGCCGCAGAGCGATTTCGCCCCACTCACCTCATGAAGGTTTGCGTTTCTTCTTCGATCCGCCCGGCTCTGCGGTCCTCTCATCGCGTCCCGCGAACAGGCGCTTTTCCGTTGCCGGACACAGGTTGTGATAGGGGCAGAAGTTGCAATGGAAGCCGGTCTTCGCCCTGAAGTCTCCCGCGCCAATGTGCTGCGCGACTTCTGCAACGGTAAAGCGGGCTTCTTCCAGTTGCCCGTCGCTGCGCCGGGTGATGACAGGCGCATTTTCTTCCAGGTTATAGAGGACGAGAGCATCTACGTCGTAGCCCCACTTGGCGTGGGCCGCCAGCGCATAGATAGAAAGCTGTAGGCTCTTGTCGGCGTCTTCTTGCGATTTGGGCTTGCCGGTCTTGTAATCGGTGACGACAATGCGTCCATCGCCCGCCCGATCCATGCGGTCAATTCGACCAACGACCGTGGCGTCGCCCACCTTGACCTCGAATCCCTCTTCGCTGTGCAAAACTTCCGGCACCGGATGATTGCTGCACTGGTGCAGGAACTCCCGCAATTGTTCGATCCCCTGCCTCTCATACAACTCATACTGATAGCGATCCTGGATTCCCGCCTGGGCAAGATCGTCGCGAAATAGCCGAATCAGGTCGTCCTCCGCCATCGGACGCTGCAAGCGAATCGCATCATAATAAGTTTTCAACACGCGATGGATGGCCGCGCCATATTGCAAGGCAGCGGGGACATCGCGCGGGATTCTCCATTCCCGCTCCAGCTTGAAGCGCAGAGGACAAGTCTCATAAATCTCGACCGCGGTAGCGCTGAGGCGCTCGTTAAGGTTGGAATCGGGCGGCATCTGCAACCACTGGCTGGCCCGCGAAGCCTGCGGCAGTTCGACCGCAGCCGCGGCGAAAAGATCTCCCGCGAACGCCTGCGCCTCTCGCTTACGAAACCATTGGCGGATACCGGAATTCGCCAGCAGTTCGCGCACGTAACCGGGCGGTGTGGGATCTTTCTTTCCCCGGCCCTGCTGCGCGTACATAGTAAGCGAATCGCGGGCCCGAGTCATGGCAACATAGAACAGGCGGCGTTCCTCCTGCTCATGTAAAATTTGGCCGTCATTGCGCGCCACCGAATCGTCTTCCCGCAGTTCGGCGGGAAATTCGAACAACGGCGCCTTATAGGAACAAGGAAATGAATTGGAAACGGCGCGCAGGATGAAGACGTGATCCCACTCCAAGCCCTTCGCGCTGTGCGCGGTCATCAGCGCCACGGCATCTTGCTGGGTTGAGGTCATGGCGATGCCGCCGCCGGCCTCGCGGAAGTATTCGAGGTACTCCAACAGTTCGGCCAATTCTTTCGTCTTGGTGATGGCCTTCTCTTCCCACGCAGCGATGAAGTCGAGAACCGCCATCAGCGGACGCGATTGATTATCGAATCCAAAGCGGCGGACGATGATCTCGGCAGCGGATCGGCTCTTGGCGTTCGCCTTCGCAATCTCCTCGCGAGCCTGTTGCACCACATTCAGTACGGCCGGGCCGCCTTCGATCTGACCAAGCACGGTAGCTATGCCGACATTCTGGCCGGAGTTCCTGGGCAGCGACTTCATGCCGGCGCGCAACTCGTTGGGGTCGATGGAAAATTGCGGCAGGGCGGCAACTCGAAACAGGCTGGCCCCGTCGCGCTCCGAAACAATGGCTCCGAGGCAGGCAAACAGATCGCGAACCTCCGGAGTATCCATCACATCCATGTTTTCGATGGAGAACGGAATATCCTGCGCCGCCAATTCTTCAGCCACCTTGTCGCGATGGTTGTGCAGGCGGTAAAGAACGGCAATCTGCTCCCATTTGCAGCGCGACTCGCGCCGGCGTTGCCGGATCGCCGCCACCACGTCCATGCTCTCCACTTCCTTGCCCACCGAAATCACGGCCTCGGTCGCGAGGTTCGCCGGAAGCTTCCCTTCCCGCACAGCTTCTTCATCGCGGGCCGAAACTAAAGCTGCACGTTTCGCCGAAAGACTCAGCCCATCCCCCGCGAAGGCTTCTGGATTCTTCTCGATGATCGCGAAGGCAGTTTGCAGAATCGGAGTCGTCGAGCGGCGGTTCTTCTCCAGCTTTATTAGTTTCGTGCCGGGGAAATGGCGTTGGAAGAGTCCAAAAGCGGCGCTGGACGCCCCGCGGAATTGATAGATCGCCTGATCGGGATCGCCGACAGCGAACACATTGCGCTGCTCTCCCGCCAACATTCGCAGAATTTTGACCTGGGCATAGTTGGCATCCTGAAATTCATCCACCAGAATATAGCGGCTGTGTGCCTGGGCTTTCCGCAGTTGCTCCGCGTCTTGCAACACTTCGTAAGCGCCGATGATCATGTGGCCGAAGGTGCCAAGATTTTCTTCGTGCAACATTCGCTCCACGGTCGAAAACACCTGGGCAATCTCCTGGCAGCGGCTGAGCACTTCGTCATCCGAGAGGGCGTCCGCATCTTTCTTCTTGCTCACCCTGGGAAGAGGCAACTCTCCGCGCTCCAGCCGGCGCACATAATCGGCATATTTTTCCGGGCCGACCAGCTCATCCTGGCAGCGCCGCATAAAGTCGAGCAGATCGTTGAGGAATTTGCCGAGGTCCGCCGCCCGCACAAAATGTTTCAGATGGAGTTCGCGAATGCGTCGCCGCAGGAAGATCCATAGATCTTTCTCGTCGAGAACGCCAAACTCCTTGCCATTGCGAGCCAGCAGTTGGTTGCAAAAGTCGTGAAAGGTGCGGACCTGGAGTCCGGCGAGGTTTGTGCCCTTAAGCTCGCGGCGAACGCGCTCATTCATCTCCTCGGCGGCGTTCTTGGTATAAGTGACGGCCAGAATTTCGTCGGGACGGGCGTGGCCCTCGCCAAGGAGACGAGCGATGCGACGGGTCAACACCGTGGTCTTCCCCGTGCCCGCGCCGGCCACCACCAGCATCGGCCCGCTAACATGCTCGATGGCATCGCGCTGGCGTTCGTCGGGTTCGAAGCCGCGAGGTGAGGAAATCAACTCAGAAACTGCCATTGCAAAGGAGCTTATCAGAGACGGCTGAGATATTCAGGATTTGGTGGTGGGCTAATTCTGTGTTGCCTATTTTTCGCACATGAGCTTTTGCATGCGGTCAAGTCCAGCGTAGATATCTGAGTCCTTAGGTCGTTTTCGACAGGCCTCCTTGTAATCCTGAATCGCAGGGTTCTCAGCGCAGATGCAGATGTAGTAGGAGAAGACTTCATAGACCTGCTTTTTGGTTATGCGTTCTTCGCTCAGATAGAACGCGACATCCTCCAACGGGCCGAGGATTATATCGTCGACAAGGTAGGTACTAATGGTAGCTTCGCTGATCCCAAGCTCTCGAAGGCGCGGCTTCAATTCGGGTTTGTCGAAGTCGGGAATGGAAAAATAGGGAATCTCGGCGTCTTCAAATCTGAGCAGGCCTTCGTCGATGAGGAATACGAGCTTGCGAGCCTGTTCCGTAAAGAAATCGCTCTTCAGGCGGAAGAGAAAATCCGACGTGCTCGACTCCGCCAGATTTCCGAGTTGCTTCCATGCCACCCAAACGAGAAGCGCCGTTAGGGCAGCGCTCGCGGCTACCCAAAATACCGCTGGATCAGACCAAGTCTTTCCCCAAAACGAGCATGAAAACATGCCCCTATACTATGCCAAGAGCTCCGCCACGTTCCACCCATCGTCTGTGCCCCCAGCCTGCATCGCAGGAGCAACCCTCAAGGTCTGGAGAATGCGGCAGAAGTAACCCACTATTTGATCAAGCGAACCCGGCGTCCTCAGCAGTATTCTTTGCGATCTCAGCGGTAAAAAGCTTTTGACCGCTGAGTACACTGAGGAAATTCGCGAGGCCGCGGAGGTTCGAGACTCATTCCATGTCCGAGATTTGGGCTGGAGCGTGGCCTTCCAACTCTGAGATGGTCACCGCCAGCGCGGCAATCACTGCCGTCTCTGCGCGCAAAATGCTTCCGCCGAGCGTGGCCAGAATCCATCCCGTCTTGCGGAAAAGATCGAATTCGTATTCCGTCCAGCCGCCCTCGGGGCCGAAGGCAAGCAAGATCTCGCTATCGAAAGAATGCGGCCACAGAGCTTTCTTCAACGGCACTTCCTCTTCGGTTTCCGCCAGCACGATGCGCGTCGTCCCCGGCAACAACACCGCTTCCTTCAGGCTCATGGGCTGCCAAATCTCAGGAGGGGCGATTCGGCGCGCCTGCTCCGCGGCTTGGCGGGCAACTTTTTGCCAACGCTCAGTGCGCTTGGGTGCGGCTTCTGCCAGGTGAGCCTGCGTACGGCGGGCAATCATTGGAACGATGCGCGTCGCTCCCAGCTCTGTGCACTTTTCGATCGCCCAATCCATGCGGTCAAACTTAAAGATGGAAAGAACAACCGTGATCCGGTTGCTAGCGGCCATAGGAACTACGGCGCCGAGTTCGAACTCCACCCGCTCCTCGGCAATGTTCACCACGCGGCCGCGCCGAACCGAAGCTCCAATCCCAACATCGAATTCCTGCCCCAGCCGCGCCCGCAGCACGCGGACAAGATGCTCGGCGTGGGAACCGACCAGAGCAGCACGATTGCCCGAGACTTCATCGGCGATCCAGCGACGGCGCGTCATGACAAGAAACTTACTGCAATCGGTGATGAAAGAAAAGCAATGGAGGTCAATAGCGGCGCGGCTTGAATCTTATTCGTCAAGAACCAATTCATGTAATATTGTGTCGCAGTGGATTCGATTATCGTTCCAAACTTGTTGGTCGAATGCGTTACAGGGCCGACGTGCTATGCTGGGGAAAATGGCTTCTCGGCGTTAACCGCGTACGTGGAAGCTGGCGATGCCGCAATAGTGACCCGGTTAAGGTGTGCCGCTAACGAGGGTAGCTCCGTGCGCATAAGATGCGCGGCGCTCGAAGTAGTGGGGCAAGTCGGAAAACTTCAATTCAGCACACTTGAACCGACGGCGAAGATTGCCATAGCGGTTGACGATCTGCGATATCTCAAACCTCACCGCAAATGATCCGCTAATCGGGCTGCACTTCAACTACACAAACATGTCCTTCATCTTGCCCAGCAGGCTGCGGCGTTGCGGTTTGTTCTCGACCGGGTTCATCCCTTCCAACTCTTGCAGCAACTCGCGCTGCCGTTTGCTCAGTTTGCCCGGAGTCTGTACTCGAATCTCGACGAACAAATCTCCCTTGCCGCGCCCGTTGAGCACGGGCACGCCTTTGCTGCGGATGCGAAACGCCGTACTGGACTGCGTCCCTTCCGGCACTTTCAACGTGTATGGACCTTCCAGCGTGGGGACTTCAATTTCTGTCCCCAAAGCCGCCTGGGTGAAGGAGACGGGAATCACGCAGTGCAGATCATTCCCTTCGCGCTCGAAAAAAGGATGCTCCTTCACATGCAGCACGATGTAGAGGTCGCCGGCCGGGCCGCCGTGCAACCCGCTCTCTCCCAACCCGGCATAGCGGATGCGCGTGCCGTCCTCGACGCCCGCGGGAACTTTGGCTTCCACCGTTCTTTGCCGCAAGGTTCTTCCCCCGCCTTTGCACTTGACGCAAGGATCGGTGATCACCATGCCCGCGCCCTGACAAGTGGGACAGGTTCGCGCAATGCTGAAAAAGCCTTGCTGATAACGCACCTGCCCGCGTCCGCCGCAAGCCCGGCAGGCTGCGGGAGCCTTACCCTCGGCCGCGCCCGAGCCGTGACATACTTCGCAAGCTTCGTGACGGCGCACCGTTACCTCGCTCTCGGTGCCAAAGACCGCCTCTTCGAATTCTAAAGTCAGGTCCTCGCGCAGATCGGCGCCACGTTGCGCGCGGCTGTGGCCACGCCCGCCCTGGCCAAACATCTCTCCAAAGCCGAAGAAATCGCCAAAAATGTCGCTGAAATCCTGGAAGGCGGAGCTATCGAAACCGCCTCCGCCCGCACTGCCAACCCCTGCGTGGCCAAAGCGGTCGTACATGGCGCGCTTCTCGCTATCGCACAGGATGGCGTAGGCCTCGCTCGCTTCCTTGAACTTTTCCTCGGCGTCGGGATTATTCGGATTGCGGTCGGGATGGAACTGTAACGCCAGTTTGCGGTAGGCGCTCTTAATCTCCGGCTCGGTAGCCTCGCGGGCCACGCCCAGAACTTCGTAGTAATCGCGTTTTACGTTGCTGGCCAGATTGGTCCTTAAATTCCTCGGGAAACTCGGTTCAATTTAGTGCCGGGAATTGCGCGCGACCTTCACCATTGCTGGACGCAGCAGCCGTTCCTTCAACTTATAACCGCGCTGCAATTCTTCGAGAATCTCATGATCGTCCGCCTCGGTCGTATCCACCATTTCCACGGCTTCGTGTACGTGTGGATCGAATTGCTCTCCCCTGGCCGCTACGGGGCGCACCCCCAACTTCTGCAGGGCATCGTGCAGTTGCTTGTGGATCAACTCAATCCCGCTGCGCAGATCCGACTGTGTCCCATGAGCAACTTGCAATGCCCGGTCAAAGCTGTCGAGTACCGGCAGAAGCGCTTTGACGGCATCCGCTACCGCAAACTCGCGGAATTCCTGTTGCTCTCGCGCCGCGCGCTTGCGAGCGTTCTCAAACTCCGCCTGCAGACGAGCCAAGCGGTCAAGCAGCGTGTCACGTTCCGCTTTCAGCTTTTGCACTTCGGCGTCAAGCGCGCTGCTTTGAGCTGGCGCCTCCGCGGACGCGCCGGGTTCGCTCAGATCGTCGGAAGCCGGCAACTCATGCTCGGCATCCAGGATTGGTTCCATTTCCGATTTTCCATTCCCTCTAGCCATAAAACTCTGCTCACTGATCCGATTCGTTGAGAATCCTGTCAAATAGCCGCGCGATGTAAGACACCGCAGTCATGGTGTGCTGGTAATCAATTCGGGTTGGCCCAATCACCGCCAGCGATCCCATTACCTCTCCACCCACACGGGCCGGCGCGCCGATAAGCACGAAATTCTGCATCGAAGGCAGCGCTTCATCCAGCCCGATGACTACGCGCACCGCTTCCTGCTTGGCATCGAGATACGCCCCTAGCAGTTCGACAATTTTCTGCTTCTCTTCCAGAGTTCGCAGCAACTGGCGGAGCCGCTGGCGATCCTGATCGTTCGTAACCAGATTAGATGCGCCTTCGACAAAGACAGCTTCAACCCCTTCTTCGCTTGTCAAAGCGCCCTGCCGGTATAACTGTTCCACGGAGGCCATCAGCCGGTCGTATTCGCTGCGTTCCACTTCCAATCGCCGCGCCAGTTCGGAGCGCATCGCCTCCATAGTCCAGCCACGAAAATTGGCATTGATGAAGTTGGCCGCCTCATCCAGTTCGGACTGCGGCAGATCCATGCGCAACACCCGATCCCGCACCAGGCCCGACTTGGTGACCACTACCGCCAAAACTTTCTGATCGCCCAGCCGCGAAAAGTAGACGTGCTCCAGCGCATTCTTAGGCCCAGCCATCGCCACCGCTACGCCTACATTTCGCGAGAGGAGCGAGAGAACATGGGAGGTGCGCTCCATGAATTCCTGCACGTCGGTGATGCCGTGCAGCGAATCGTGAATGATGTCCTCATCTTCATGGGACAACCGCGCCTTCCCCGTAAGCTGCTCGACGTAGTAACGGTAAGCTTCGGAACTGGGAACGCGCCCGGCGGAAGTGTGAGGCTGTTCGAGAAATCCGGCGTCCACCAGATCTGCCATGACATTGCGGATGGTCGCCGGACTCAACCCTTCGCGGTTGGACCGCGAAAGGGTGCGCGACCCTACCGGCTCACCCGTGGCGATAAAAGTCTCCACAATGGCCGTCAGAATCTCCCGCTCCCGGTCCCCGATGGGTGCGCCGCCCGGCATGATGCTCCTTATACTACTTTCCGCCTGCCGAAAGATTCCTCTTCTAGCCTCGCCCAGGTAATGATTTTAGATTCATTATCTTACGAATAAGCTGCAGGCAGGTACACCTTTGATTCTAGGAACGCCCCCTCCCCCTGTCAAGGGTTAGCACTCTGAGGAGGAGAATGCTAACTTGCTCGGAATCTATCCTGAAAGCACTTGACCTTTAATTCTGCGAATTTCCGGACGCGTTTCGAGCTTACTGGATTTGAATCACGCTCTTGGGGCGCGTTGGCCTTGATCTCGTCGACCCGTGCGATCACTTTGCGGGCAAACTCGTATAAGCGACTTGGCATGGGGAGAGTTTTCTCCCTCGAGCACCGCGGGCTTGCCGGTATCTCCTGCTTTGCGCAACTCCGGATCGAGCGCGATGTTGCCCAGGAACGGCACGCCAAACTGCTGCGCGGTCTTCTCCGCCCCACCGCGCGAAAATATATCAACCTCGTGCTGGCAGTGCGGGCAAATAAAATAGCTCATGTTCTCGACCATGCCGACCGAGATCTACCTTCATCTGGCGAAACATTTCGATGGCCTTGCGCGCATCCTGCAGCGCAACATCGGAGGGCGTAGAAACCACGACTGCGCCAGTTAGCGGCACAGTCTGAATCAACGATAGCGCTACATCGCCTGTGCCCGGCGGCAAATCCACCACGAGATAGTCCAGATCTCCCCATTGCACCGATCCCAGGAATTGCCGGATAATCGAATGCAGCATCGGTCCACGCCAGATTACCGGCTTGTCTCCGGGATTGAGAAAGCCCACCGAAATCACCTTCAGCCATGTGAAGCAATGGGATCAATCTTGCCGTCTGGACTGCTTGCGGCTGCGCATTCACCCCCAGCATCAGCGGAACGTTGGGACCGTACACGTCTGCATCGAGCAGGCCGACTTTATAACCCAACTGAACCAACGCGATGGCCAAGTTGACCGAAACGTGGTCTTGCCCACTCCGCCTTTGCCCGAGCCGACGGCGATAATGGAATCCACTCCGGGTAAAGGCTGCGGCCCCTGCGGAGGTTGACCGGGATGCGCATGCGTGTGGGAACTCAAAGGAACCACCTTTCCGGGAGACTTCGAGACTGGATTAATTATACAGAGGAGATGCGGAGGATTCGGTCGGGTATCTCTCCGTTTCGGGGTCCGGAGCACAGCATTACCTAATCCGGCCAGCGATAAACGTAAGCATCGTCAAACGATATACCTTTCGTGCTGGAGCCTCCTCGTGCGAGAACTTTTCTAGCAACACCTTCCATCGTCCGCCTGAATTCCGCAAAGTTGCGGGAGTCTGGGCTCATAACAATAATGTCATCCAAAGCCAACTCCAGATCGAGCCCTACCATAGCCTTCTGAATCTTTAGGTACGCTTCAAGAGGCCCCGGTCGATTTGCAACGTCGGTAACGATAACTAGCTTCCAGATCAGCTATTCAGACTGATAGACCCACACGGCCGCGCGCACCGGAACTTCCTGAGCATCAAGCTGCGCAAGAAGCGTCCTTCCATCTTCAATCAGCCGTTCTACCAATACACCCTTATACATTGGAGAACCCCATGGCCTGCATCTGACACGGCCTGGACCATTTGCTCTGCATCTTGTTGCGTGTGCGTTTCATACCGGCTCTCCTCACTCCAAGCACTGACTTGTGCCCAATTCGCTGCAAAGGCCGGGTCGCTTTGTCCAACCTGATCCACAATTGCCGAAAAGCGCGCATGGCTAGCTAACTCTTTTTAAATCATGTTTGAAAATGTTTTGAGCTAATTTCTTGTCGTAGAAATCTTCTGCTCTTGTTAGTTTTGCGATGCATGCTTTCAACCCGCATTCAACCGCATACCCGACAATGTAGTAAGCTGCTCCATATCTCTTGCTTGCGAGCAACGCTTGCGCGTCGGCCAGCCGTTCTTCGGCAAGCGCTTGCAGGTCCGTTCTATTCATCGACAGGTCTAGAATACATCAAAAACTTGTTGTCTCATGTTCCCAACACCCACGCGATGATGGTCTCGCCAGTGGCGCCGGTCGTGCTCTCGAGTTCTTTCAGAATCTCCGCTTCCAGATGATCGGGATCGGGATGCATTTCACAGGCCTCGACCTCTTCATCGCTCGCCCCGTCGAAGCACAAATCGCAAACGATCAGGTCTTCCTCATTCTCCTCGGACTGCACCGGAGGGCCGAAGGTACGACAGAGGAAGGGACGGTATTGGTAAATCTCACATGTTCCATTCTCGGGGTGTAGAGCTGGACAGGGCACGTCGTTAGCGAAATCGTCCCAGCGCTTGGAGTCTTCGTCGGTTTCGGCCTCCGCCAGAACGCCAGTCACGGGATCGCCGGGAAAGTCGGAAGAGAGTTGGGCGACGGTGGCGCGGGCACGGGTACGAATCCGCGCCGCGAGTTCAGGATCTTTCAGTTCCAATTCGGCCATCCCGTTGCGCAGGCGCGCCGCGTCGAGCTGATTGATAGCAAAAACTCCCACACAACATTGCGAGCAACCCGGCTTGCAGGCGAGCCAATGGCCGCTGCGCTTCGCTGAATCGGCCAGCGCGGCATTCACAATCTGGACTAATTGTTGGTCGCGAGCAGGTAGAGAGTGGCAGGGCATCTCGCTAGCATACCCGATCCGATGCACCGGCCCGGTTATTAGTCCGGTTATCAGTTGGCGGCTGCGGGAGTTGGGCAGATCTTTCGTCGGAGATTTCTTCGCGATGCGAAGAAATCTCCTTTCTCAGGATGACAGATCATCCGGAAACAACATCGCTACAATCAGTACGTATAGCGCACCCACGCTAACGCCGATTTGCGGCCCTGCGCATCAAAGCGGATCAGAATCTTCTTGTCTTTGCTCTGAGCGCTGAAATAAACCAGACCGTTCTTCAGGTCTTTCCCGCTGCCAAAATCAAATTGATCCGCATGTTGAAGGACTTCGTTCACGTCGAAGGTGTCGGCTCGGGAGGCGATTACGTCAAAAGCAAAGATCCGGTTATTGCGGCCGAGGATGAGCTGGGCTTGTTTACAGAATTCGGGAGTGGCCATGGAGTTGAGCAGGAGACGATCTGGCGAGCCTTCGATCCGACTGACGCCCGAATCCGACTTCGCCAATGCGTCTTCCGCGGTTAGGTTAGCAAATGAGGTAAGTTCGGGGGTGACGCTGCACATGAGAATGTCGTTCAGCGTCCACCGTTTTGTATGGGCCTCGATTTGTTCCCTGAATTCTCCAACCAACTCCTCGGTTGCATGAGCCACACGCCAACTGCCCCAGCGTCGGGAATCGCTCCACAGATTTTCACCTGTCTTTGGGTCTACAGCGGTCATAATCGTGATGTCAACCGAAACCGGTCTAGTGTCTGGGCCGTCGCGGGTCAGGTAATCGCCCAGATAGGGGTTTCCCGAAAATAAGAGGACTAGGTCAGCATCATTGCGCTTGTGCACGAGTTGAAAGCGTCCCCACTGCTGCAGTTCCTGAGAGGCTTTGCTCTCCGCGACAGCCAGCCCCCGGGGACATTCGCAAACAATCAAAACCGACCTTGCCTGCATGATTTTCGGGGATAGTGGATGGGCGTGTTCTTGCTTTTTGGCGATGGCCGAGGGGACCAAGCACACCCCGGCCAGGAGGATGAGGAGTTGAGCGAACCGTTTCATGGCTGGCCTGATATTAATCTATCGTCGCGTAGGTCTGAAATCCTTGAGCGGGACATCGACGACGTTTGCACAAGACACAGGCTCTCGTCTTTTTCACACTTTCTTCACACTCTCAAGAATATCTTTTTGCGGTACAGCACCCACACCGCGGCCCAGCAAAGCACCACGTAAGCCATTGCATAAAGCAATGATGCATTTGCCGGACTGGCCAGCGGCGCGAATACACGCTCGTACACCGCCTCATGCCAGGACAGAAGGCTGCCGTCGGCTAGGTGAACCTGCATGCGATCGAGAAGATCCGCTACTATTTCGGAAAACATATACGCAGCGATGGCGTTGGTTCCGAATACCAGAAATGGCTTGGTCCAACGGCCACGCCATCGTCGGATGTCCAACACCCCGTAGCACAGTGCCAGACAAATCGAGGCGAGGCCTGCTGTGAAAAGCACGTAGGAACTGGTCCATAATTTCTTGTTGATGGGAAACCAGACGTTGAAGATCTCGCCAGCGAGGACCAGCGCAACTCCGGCGCCCGCCATCCCGACCATCTTCGTCATGAGGGAGCGATAGGAGCGTAGCCATCCGCCGGTAAGCAGACCGAACACACACGTCGCGATCGCGGGAATCGTGCTTAACAGGCCCTCCGGATCGCGGACACGCTCGTACAAATGTCCCCACAAGAGCTTGCGGTCGAGCCACGCGACCATATTGCGGTCCGGATCCAGCAGAGGAATGCCGTGCGTCGGCACCCCATAGCCTGGAACGGGGACATATCGCATGATGATCCAGTAACCGATCAGGCAGCCTGCGGCAATTGCGATTTGCGTTCGGCTTCCGGCCCAGAGCGCCAACACGGCCGTCAGGACGTAACACAACGCAATGCGCTGCAGCACTCCATAAATCCGTATGCTGGACGGCTGAAAGTGATCTGGGAAAGCTGTTGACCACTATTCCGAAGGCAAACAGCACCAAGCCGCGCCATAGCACGTGCGCGAAGAGCTTGCCGCGCGAGCTCTCCGCGTTCGATGCGGGAGGTGAACGAAAACGCCATGGCCACGCCAACGATGAAAACAAAAAGGAAAGACCAGGTCGGTCGGCGTCCATCCGTTCCAATGGGAATGCTCCAACGGCCAGTAGGCCACGGCGCCATCGCCCGGATCATTGACCAGGATCATGGCGGCAATGGTCGCCCCACGAAATACATCGAGCGACATCAATCTCCCGCCGGAAAATTGCGGAGTTCTGCCGATGGCTGGCTGGATCGTCGGTTTGTGGCGTGTTGGAGGACATGGAATTCCCGCTTCCTAAGCGGCGCATTGTAGCATTGCCCATCGCGCCGCCGAAAGGCAACCTGATGCTACATTAATTTTGGCGACTTGCAATCTGAGGAAGACCCTATGCCGACGCTCATCGCACAAGCCACGCGGATTCAGGCCGCGGGCAATAAACCGAAACTCATTGACGAATATATCGGGCGGGTTAATTCGAAAACTGAAGCGGTCAGCGTGGCTCATATGCGCAGCCCGCAAGGCTGGCAAGAGCCAGGCCAGACGCCTGAATTCGACGAGTTCACGCTGGTACTCAAGGGCACGGTGCGGGTGCGGTATAAGGGCGGCGAGATGGATGTGAAAGCCGGGCAGGCGGTGGTCGCGCACGGCGGCGAGTGGATACAGTACTCCACTCCCCATGAAGGCGGCGCCGAGTACATTGCGGTTTGCCTGCCCGCGTTCTCCATGGAGACGGTGCATCGAGACGAATAGAATCGGGGTAAGCGTAGACGGAAATGGTAGCTCGCGTGCGCGGCCCTCTGACGCTTGTCGCTATACTCTTCGTTTCATCTGCAACACAAGCAGCAAAGACAACGCCGTAATTCCAGAAATCACCGCGAGCGACGACAGGCACAAAATGCACCACACCGCTAGAATGAATTTTTCCACGTAGGTGAGATAAAGAGCGAAGGTCAGTGCGGCCAGCGAAGCCAGCAGCAGAGCCAGCGGAGTCTTTTCTCTTTCGCGATACACAGTTGCTAGAACCAGCAAGGCCAGGTATCCGAGAATTCCAATCAGCGCCACGGGAATACCCATTACCTCGGAGTAAATACTGCGGTTGACGATGTCGCAAT
>CAVQGL010000002.1:0-1463490 GCA_963712035.1 uncultured Acidobacteriaceae bacterium
TATGTTGACGCTTGACCGACGTATTGCTATTGAAAAGTCTCCAGACGGGTTCATTGTCAAGGCGGTTATGACGGGGGAGAGTGCGCGCGATCTGAATCGAGAACTTCTATCATCCCTGCGAAAGATTGAAAAAAAGACACGTCTGAGGACGGAATGGACTTGCGGTAAAATCACCGAGAAGTCTTTCGATTACGTCCCGAAAGGGAAACTGACAGACTAAAATTGCAGATATGTTCAAGCTTCGAAATTTTTCCTTTACTTTAATATTTTTCCCGTTAATTGTTTACTCGGCCGTTGCAGACAATCTAACAAAGTATGAAGCTGACCGTTTTATCAGCCATCTTGTATTGAATGATGACTCACTGAAGTTCTATCTCGATCCATCTGAACTGCGTCAATCGGAAAGGCTCGGGATCGATTATCAAGGAGTGACAAACAAGTTTCTGATCTCGTATGGCCTCAGCAGTAACCTCATTATGGCAATTCAAAGTGGGAATTATAAATACCGCATCGATTCGCTTGGTGACAGTTTTTCTCGCTTGAGTATTTTTGTGCCTGACGAAGGTCTTCAGCAGGATTACTTTTTCCTGCACGACAAACTTGTATCGCCGTTCACATACTATTCGAAAAATTGGAAGCGCATTGAGAGTGAATACTTTGTCTTCGTCGTGAGCGACTCAATCGATTGCAACCCCTATTCAATTGCGGTACTCGATGCATTCGTCGGGAAAATGATCGATAAACTTGAGCTTGACAAAAATGCTAAGGAAATCTTAAAGCGTGAAAAGATTTTCTACTATCTCTGCAAAGACGACAACGAAATTGAAGGCTGACCGGGTTGAACTCGCGGTATCTACAATCTTGCCTACGATTGTGTTGTCAGCACATACCGGTGTCATTACCACGAGTTGTTGCATCTTCTCATGAATTACAGGTTAAGAAACTTACCGCTTTACACGCACCCATTCCTGCAGGAAGGGTTCGCGGTCGCTTTCGGGGGACGCGGTGGATTGGACCCTCATATCGTACTTGAGGCAGGGACTTACATTGTGGAATCCGGGATCGCAGACTACTCCGAATTTCTGACTAAGGAGGAGTTCGCTGAGAATGATCCAAGCATAACTTACCCGATCAGTGGATTGTATTCGAAGTTTCTCTGGGAAAAGCTCGGAACCTCCGGTTACAAAAGATTTTATCAAAAGTATTCCGGCACCGAACTTCAGGTCGATACGATGCGGATCGATTCGATTGATCTTCCACCACAGAAAGAATGGATGGATTTTGTTCATGAGGAAGCCTCGAAAAAGACAATTGAGTTTAAATTGCGTGCGGTATCCCAACGAGCTAAAGATTCATATGTCACCGAAGATTCTTCTGAATTGTATTTCCGCGTCAAGGACACCTTGTTAATAACTCCCAGAACCGGACCTTCATTTTCATATTCCAGAAAATTTACAGAGCTGTTCCCTTCCAGGAAATACAACGGTGAGAAATATGCGATCATCGCAACTGCCTCCGGAATTTCAGTGTACAACCTATTTACAGGGAACCTCGTTGCTTCCTATGTGGAGTCGTTTAATGTCCCGCCTTTAGCAGTTCCTAATGAGAACGGAGATTTTCAATTCTCTATCCCAAAGAAGATATTCGATGAAGAAATAGCTAACTGGAATCTACGACCGTGATCCAGTGTCGATAATCTTCCTTCCGGTAATTGCAAAAATTTTTCTTCTTGAGGTTCCATAATTATCTTGATCTATTTGAAAGGTACAACCAAGAAACCAAATAATGCTTTCGACATTAGATAACAACGACCCATACGCCTCTCTTAGAATAAGAGACTTCAAGTGGTTTGTTTGGTCGCGTTTCATTTTGACGTTCGCTATTCAAATGCAGTCTGTGATAGTCGGGTGGCAAGTTTATGAACTGACACACGACGCTCTTTCATTGGGCATGATCGGGCTTTCAGAGGCTTTGCCTTTCTTCTGCATTTCCCTTTTCGGAGGTCATACAGCGGACAAAGTTGACAGGAAGAAAATCATTCTCCTTTCGAGTTTTGTCTATTTGATTTGTGCCGTCGCGCTGCTGGTGGTCTCGACCGGGATTCATTCAATCCTCAGTGCGTACGGCGTCCTCCCAATTTACTCAATCATCTTTTTGACGGGATTGGCCCGCGGCTTTCAGTCGCCTGCCCAGCGGGCCTTTGTTGCGCAGCTCGTTCCGAGGGAGTTATTTGGAAATGCCTCGACATGGAACAGTCTCGTTTGGCAGATCGCAGAAGTGGCGGGGCCTGCAGCAGGTGGCCTGGTTTATGGCTTCTACGGAGTCGGCAGTGCCTACACGACAGTCGTGATCATGACGGCTATCGGTCTTTATATTCTTACTCTGGTAACTAAGAAACCGTTATCGGAAAGAAACGAAGAAGAATCAATTTGGCAAAGCCTTTCGGCGGGACTCAAATATGTTTTCAATGATCAAATTATTCTGAGCGCGATTTCTCTAGATATGTTCGCGGTCTTCTTCGGGGGGGCTGTCGCCGTTTTGCCTATATTTGCCGATCAGGTTTTGCACATCGGTGCGAAAGGTTTAGGATTCCTCAGAGCCGCGCCAGCTGTAGGTGCTATCGCCATGTCGATAATACAGGCAAACCATCCTTTCTTTAAACGGGCCGGACGCAACCTGCTCGTATGCGTATTGGGCTTTGGACTTTCGATTGTCCTGTTTGCAGTTTCAAAGAATTTTCTTTTATCGCTCGTGCTTTTGCTTTTCGGAGGCGCCTTCGACAGCGTGAGCGTAGTCATCCGGGGCACACTGGTCCAGCTTTTTTCTCCGGACGAAATGCGCGGGCGCATATCGGCGATAAACGGGATCTTCATCGGCTCATCGAACGAGCTTGGCTCGTTTGAATCCGGCGTTGCAGCAAAATTGATGGGGCTGGTCCCCTCCGTGATTTTCGGCGGGAGCATGACCCTGCTGGTTGTCGGTGCTGTAAGAATGCTTGCGCCGAAACTGAGAAAACTGCAGCTTTGAATTTACAGGTGATGGGATTTAGATGTGGTATGAAGTTGAACTTGATGACCACAAAGAATAATTTCATTAAAATCTTGAGATGAGAATAATCTAAATGACCGTTTACATTTCACTACTCCGCGGAATAAATGTCATGGGGAACAAGGTTATCCTGATGGCCGACCTGAAAAAGCTCTTTGAGAAATCAGGGTTCTCAAATGTAACGACGTATATCCAGAGCGGCAATGTCGTCTTCGCTGATGAAAAGAAGAAGACAAAAGAGCTGGAGGCCTGCATCAAAGATGCAATCAAGCGCCGGTTCAAATTTGATGTCGAAGTACTTGTCCTGGAGCTGGGCGAGCTCGAAAAGATAGTTTCAAGAAACCCGTTCGATGAAGGGAAATTGAAAACGGGTGAGCGAATCTACTTCACGATTTTATCCGGGAAACCCTCAAAGGAGAAAGCTGCCGGGCTGACCAGGATAAAAAACTCCACTGACGATTTCAGATTGATCGATAGGACGGTTTACGTCCTGTGCCGAAAGGGGTACTCGGAGACGGCGTATGGTAACAACCTTATAGAAAAGGTATTGGGGGTTAATGCCACCACCAGGAATCTTGAGACGACGAAGAAGCTGGCAGAGATTGGAAAGAAGCTATGAAGGTGAACGGGAACCGTTATCCATACTGAGCTTGAACCTCAGTGTGAGAAGAAATAACTTAAAGTAACAATCAGGGGAAGCAGAAAAGTGCTGATTGGAAAATTAAGGCGCTACCGACTAAATCGGAACTTACACATAAACTTCAGGGAGACTTCAACAGATTTCCAATTCAGAAATTGGGAAATGGATCCGGAGCTGGCCGGACATCAATTTGTATGAAATCAAGACAATCGGTCACAAAGGAGTATGCAAGATGAAATCACTTAAGAGAAGAATTCAATTTTCCGTTTTGATTTACATGGCGCTGTGCTTCATCGGTCTCAGCACACCGCGAGGCATGGCACAGAACGGCGGAAATGTTTCTACCCCACCTTCCAAAGTAGCAATGGATAGTTTCAATATTGATCTCTCTACATCTGGAATTGTTTGTCATATCTCGCATGATTTCATCTCAGTAGTTGATCTAAACTCGAATCAGATCTTGGATACAATTCAAGCAGGGAGCGGGCCCGATTGGGCTGCTGAATCTCCAGACGAAAAGAACCTATACGTCACCAATTTTAACTCTAATGATGTTAGTATTATAAACACTAAGGATGGCAGGAAGTATGAGTCAATCCATGTTGGAATGCATCCAACCTGCATTTGTTTAACGGCGGATGGAAAGACCGCGCTAATCAGCCATCAATCACAGGACGGGTTGTGGTTTATGGACGTTGAAACACGTAAGATTACGGAGAGAATATCTGACGGAACAGGGTTTCTGTATTTTCTCAAGACTCAGAACAAATTTTATCAACCTGCTGTCTTTCGTCCGTTCATTCACATTATTGATCCGTTGAACCAGAAAATAACTAAGAGCGTATGGATCGGTGGACGCCCCATGAGTCTGGCATTCACGCCGGATGAGAAACGGGCTTATATACCTAACTATGATCTGAACGAAGTTCAGGTCTTCGATACGCGGTTAGACACCGTCGTGAAAGCGATCCCCGACAGTGATGGACGGGGCGTGGCAGTAACCCCGGACGGCAAATATGCGTTGGTGACCAACGTGGCTTCAAACACCGTCACAGTGATTGGGATAGACAGCAATGCAATTATAAAAGTGATACCCGTTGACAAAATGCCCACCGACGTCGCCGTGAGCGCAGATGGCAAATTTGCGTACATTACGAACCAGGGAGCGGGATCGATTTCGGTGGTGAGCCTTGCAAAATTGGAGGTCGTAGGGCATATCGAAGTTGCCGATAATCCGATTACGATTTTTTTGTTCTGACCATTCGTCATGAACTGGCAGGAAGCCTACCGCATACTAGAGCTTAACAATCCGAAATCGCTTGAAGAAGTTCGGGAGGCGTACAGCATCCAGGCGAAGGCATGGCACCCGGATCGCTTCGAGGGCGACGCAAAGATGCACCGGATCGGGACTGCTAAGATGAAACTGATAAACGAGGCGTTCAAGTTTGTCAGGGACAACTGGGAGCATCGTGGATCGTTTCGCATTTCCTATGTCATTCCCGTGGCCACGTCGCCGGTCCGGCGGGGGAAAACGGGTCCGCGAGATCTGGTCACGGTGCTGGAAAATAATAATTCAATGGCGAAGAATGCGGATGTCGTAATTGGCGCAAAGAAGATCCACGAGTATTTGGGCGACGCGGTTATCACCATAACTTATCCGGATCATCGCAGCCGGGAAATAAAGATAAAGGTCGGTGAAGCGGCGACGGTGGAGTTCGGCAAGTCGGCAAGGTTTGAGATCCGTCTCCTTCAAGTTCGCCAGGTGTACAAGTCTAAACGCGGGATGTCGTTCCCGTTGTTTTATCCGGCGGCGGATCTGGCAATTACGAAGCTGTTATAAGGAGATTGCATGGACGGGACAAAACGATCTGATATAAAACCCGGGCTCAACGTTTCGATTGTCCTTAAGCAGGACCAGCGAACCGGCAAGCTGACTGAAGGAATCGTAAAAGACATCCTCACTAACTCGCCGACACATCCGCACGGCATAAAAGTGCGCCTGGAAACGGGAGAGGTCGGAAGAGTGAAGAAAATCGAGGAATAGAAAACGGGAGTTAAGTAAATTCTTCAAGGTCTTCTATGCTTCGTGGGTGCTTTCCAAATTGAAACCGCTCATCATAAAGTGCGGATGATGGCACTGGAATTAGTTTTGATCTAACAATAGTTTTGAAGCAGTTCATGATGCGTATCGGAATTAAACTTCTGGTTTTGTTGTCTCTGTTTGTGGCCAATGCAGAATTGGCTTTCGCCCAGTTTGATACATTAATTTCTTACGATGTCAGGAGCAAACAAATCACCATTTTGCCTTATGTCGCTCCCGATTCAGTGATAAAGTCCGACTCCACCGGCTGCAATTACGGGACTGTTCCGGGCTTCAGTACGCTCGAAACAGATGAGCCAGCCAATACTTACATGAATTCCGGATCAACCGATTATACTCCCGCGCATCTTTTCTTTCACGTTTCAAACTATCCGCTCAGGGCCGCGGTAAAATTGTTCAGATATGCGAAAGATACTCTTTCGCAGGAATGTTCAGGAATGATGATAGGGAAGGATCTCGTACTGACGTCCGCACATTGTTTGCATAATTATTTTGAATCCAACGACACGGTGTCTTTTCAGGATAGCATGCTGGTTGTCCCCGCATATGATGACGGTGAGATGAATCCCGAGTTTGACGAAAGCTTGAGCGAGTCGTACATTCTACCGAAAGCCGACCTCGTTTTTCCTCTGGCAGAGGATATTGCTCTGATAAAGCTGCGAGACCCGATCGGTACAAAGACAGGATGGATGGGTATCGCCCTTCCCGGCAATGACAGCATATTCAAGAGTTTGGTGTTGCATCAATTCAGCTATCCGGGCACCGTTGATCCGGGTGATTCGACCAGGGTTTTCAATGGTGACACGATGTATTATAATTACGGAACCCCGACTTATATCAATGCTTCATATCTTGGGTACTTCGGATTGGACGCTATACCAGGGCAAAGCGGATCTTCGATATTCTACACGGATAACGTGAACTTTTATTCATTTGGAGTTCAACAATACAGCGTGGACGCGGAACACTTTCGCATAGACAGGAATATCTTTTACGCGTTCAAAGCGATAATTGGCGAAGAAGGAACTTCGGTGAAATGGCCTCGGGCGCCGGCAACCGATTATGTTTTAAGCAATGCTTATCCAAATCCTTTTAATCCCAATACAAACATTGACTTCAGTGTTCCAAGGACAGGTCGTGTGACTTTGATTGTCTATGATATTCTCGGCAGGGTTGTCACGAAACTTGTAGATGAGACGAAAACTCCCGGTAGGTACACTGTTCGCTTCAATGCTTCCGGCCTTGCGAGCGGCATCTATTTCTGTCAGATGGAATCGGAAGGATTCCGTGAGACAAGAAAAATGCTCCTGCTTAAATAGGAAGTAATTTTTTTTGCAGGTGACCAGAATTGTCAAAGTTCGCTTCAGAATCGCGCTATCTGCGTAATCTTGTTGATCCGTTGTTTCTCTCGCCCCGGTGTTATAGATTCTTTCCGCATGGTGGGACGGAAGAAGAGATCAGTAAATTGGAATCAGTTGTCAATAGTCATCGAAGAAGTTTCATTTCAAAATTTACAATTCACAATTCAAAATTCTCCAAAAGGGAGTTGATTTCATGAACGAAACAGTTATCCAGGGATTGAAGCCAGAGAGAATCTGGCACTATTTCAACCAAATAAGCGCGATTCCGCGCGGATCGAAGAACGAAAAGGCGGTCCTCGAGTATATTAAAAAAACCGCCGCGGCAATCGGATTGAAGTCGAATCAGGACAAGGTTGGGAATGTCGTAGTAATGAAACCGGCAAGTCCGGGAAAAGAAAAAGCAACAACGATTGTTCTACAGGTCCATACCGATATGGTTTGCGAAAAAAACCGCGATGTCCAGCATGACTTCCTCAAAGACGGGATCAAATTCCACAGGGAGGGCAACTACATAAAAGCCGACGGCACTACACTCGGTTCCGATGATGGAATTGGTGTAGCCTCGTTGCTTGCGCTCCTGGAAGACAAATCCCTTGTGCACGGACCGATCGAAGGCTTGTTCACTATCGATGAAGAGACCGGATTAACCGGCGCCAATTTTATCGAACCGGGATTCATCACGGGTAAAATAATGATGAACCTGGATTCTGAAGATGAAGGCGTTCTTTATATCGGATGTGCCGGTGGACTCGATACCACCATTACAATACCTGTAAAGAAGAAAGCGGTTGCTGGAAAAGTCGCGACCTTAAATATAATGGTGCGCGGACTGAAGGGCGGACATTCCGGAGTTGACATCCATCTCGGAAGAGCCAACGCTTTAAAGCTTTTGACCAGGACGTTGATGGCAATCGATGCGAAGACGAAAATGAAACTCGTATCTCTTGAAGGTGGAAGCAAACACAACGCAATCCCTCGTGAAGCAGATGCGACAATAGTTGTTCCGGTCGCGGACGAAGAGAAAGTGCGGAAGATTGCTGCCGACTGCGAGAAAGTTTTCGCTAACGCGTTCAAGTCAGTCGATCCCGGCGTTAAAGTTGTCGTCGAGGGAGGGAAGAAGGCAAAGCAGGCATTTGATGACTCGACGAAGCGGAAAGTGTTTGGAACGCTTGCAGGGCTGCCGCATGGTGTAATCAGAATGAGCAGTGACATTCCGGATTTGGTCGAGACTTCAACCAACGTCGCCGTGATGAGGACTGAACGTGCCGGAGTTACTGTCGTAACGAGTCAGAGAAGTTCGATCGAGTCGGAGAAAGAAATGATCGCGGCACAAGTTGCGTCGGTTGGTACAGCTTGCCGGAGCGAAGATCAAGGTTAGCGATGGTTATCCCGGTTGGCAGCCGAATGTTAGTTCAGCGGTACTAAGGAAAGGCAAAGAAGTCTATAAAAACCTGTACGCAAAGGAGCCGGCAGTGAAAGCGATACATGCCGGACTCGAATGCGGAATTATAAATGACAGAGTCGGCGGTGATGTCGATACGATCTCATTCGGTCCGACAATCATCGGACCTCATTCGCCCGATGAAAAGGTCGAGATTGCAAGTGTCGAGAAGTTTTACAGGTTTCTGACGGAAATAGTGAAGGCTGTCGCGTAAGGATCTATACAATATGACCGTCACCTTGAAGGCGACGGTCATATGATTTAGCTTCTAGAACTTTTTTTACTGCTGAATTTTTCCTGCCTTGATTTCATTCACAAGCCTGTCTGCATGATAAATGTACTTCAATGCTTCGGGTATCGCATCGGAGTGAACTGCAACTGAACGGTTGTAAGTATCAACATAGATGATGTCGCCGGGCAGACTTTCGATATTCCCGTCGAAAATCAATCCGACAACCTGAAGATCTTTGTTCAGCACCGGACTGCCGGAGTTGCCGCCGATAATATCGTTCGTTGCGACAAAATCGAGCGGTGTACTGAAGTTGAAATCCGCCGGAGGATTCTGCCCATTCGCTGGGAAGCGACCATGGATATTTCTTTCCAAAGGAATAATACCTGTTGTACATTCCGTAGTATGTTGTATTCGTCGGAGCGATTGTTCCATTATATTCGTATCCCTTTACTACTCCATCGGCGATTCTCAGCGTGAATGTCGCATCCGGCGGAATCGATCGTTCCATAAATATCGTACATCGCTCTTCCCGAGAAGCTGTACTCTTGCTCTTTCCTCGGCCGATAAATTTCTGGTATTTCGAGCGCAAATCTTTCCGTATGTTTGTTCTGTCGCTATTACAAATTGAATAAAAGGATCCGAGGATGTCAGAATCTCGACCCGGATCGCCATTTAGCATCGCAACAACACTCGCGCTGTCGCCAAGTTCGGAATTGAACCTTCAATGAAATTTGCGGCATCTTCCGGTGTCCTTCCGCCAAGGAGCTAATTAGAATGCTCACGTCGCTTGTCCCGAGAATATTTTGCATCGACTTCAATTGAAATGCGAGAAACATTTCTTCCAAATCCGCGTTGAAGTCCTCAGGAAAGAATTTTGATTTCATCTATTCAAGCTCGGCACCCTGATAGTTCTTCGGCCTGCTCGAATCCGGCATCTTCATATTATGTGCATATTGCACGAGACGCGATGCAAGCGAAAAGTATTGTGATCTGCCGAGTACCCCATGGTGTTGTAAGCGTTCATGTCAGCAAATAACTTTGCTTTCTCGGTTTGTACCTCGGAGATATCATCCCACACGGAACCATATTCTCCAGCGAGCGATGGGTTTGCCGCTACTGCTGCTTTGAATTTATTTTCGAAAGCTTTCTTTCTTGCCATCAAATATGGATCGCGCAGGCCGCCTAAATAACCGTGGTATGCTTTCAGGGAATTCGATATCCCGAACAGTTGAGTCTGATATTTCATCTTTTGGTCGGGATGCTGCTCAATATACTCATCATAAATGTTATAGTTTCCCTGCAGCAAATTTATGATAAACGGATAAGTGTAGTCACGATCGAATTCGAGTTGTGAAACTGTCAAAAGCCTGCTCGTCCTTCCCGGATTTCCCATTACAAAAACCGGGTCTCCTTCTTTCGCCCCGTCCTGGCTCCATTTAAAGTAATGATCGGCTTTCAACGGCTTGTCGTTCTCGTAAATTCTGAAGAGCGAAAAGTCGAGATCATATCTTGGATAAGTGAAATTATCCGGGTCGCCGCCGAAATATGCAACGATCATCTGCGGAGCAAAAACCAATCTTATGTCCGTATAGCGCTTATAGCCGTACAGAGAATATTTTCCGCCGTTATAAAAATTCACGACCTGGAAGATCATTGAATCGGCGGGTTGATCCTTCTTGTATTGTTCCAAATAATCGTTTTGAATTTTCTGAATCTCTTTGGTCCTGTCGGCAATTTTTTCTTCATCGGTTTTCCCGGTCTCGAATGCGGCTTGCACTTCAGTCGTAACGTCTTTTATCAAGACCAATTGATCGGCATACATCCCATCTACTTTTCTCTCGTCATTTATAGTAGGGGCGAAGAATCCGCTGTCGGGAAGATCTTCTCCAGGTTTATTGACTTTGTCGAGAGCCGTGCGGGCGCAATGATGATTTGTCAGCACGAGACCATCTTCAGATATGAAAGACGCTGTGCAACCCGGTAGCCTGAGAGCTCCGAGGCGTGCATTATCAAACCATCCCTGGTCCGGCGTAAAACCGTACGCTTCCTGGAAATACTGTGTCGGTGGATTGTCGAAAGTCCACATCTTTCCGGTGTCAAACCGTCCGGCCTTCACGGTGTCCGGATTAAAGTATAAATTCGGCGAAGATTGAGTCGCCTGATATGATGAACAGCCGGCAATCACTGTCGCAAACGTTATCAGTAGCGCCGACACACTGCGGAAAAGCAAGGAATTTCTCTTTATCTCCGAAGCTTGAGCCTGTTTCATATTACCCTCTCATGTTGGTTTAGTGTGATTATAAATTTAACTAATGAGGCATGAATTTTACCATTGAAAAATGCTCCTTTATCAGACGGCGTACCCTTTAATAAGTTCAGGGAGGTTCGGTTTTTAAAACGTTATTGAAAATTGCCCCGACTATTGATATATTTCCGCATAGACAGGCATATCAAAATTAGAGGAGCGCTTTATGAAATCAAAAATCTTCAGAGAGTTCTTAATTGTTAGTTTTTTGGCGATTGTGTTCGCGTCTTGTCAGAAGAACGCACCGGTCGCCGTGCCTCCTTTGCAGGATTATCGGGACGGCTCAAATCTTTTCGTGATCAGTATTCCTTCTGTGTGGCAGCAATCGGGCGAACCGGGCAAGCTGAATATATATAATTCACAGGATGCCTGGAATCGATTTGCGGATCCTATTTCAAACTCCAAATCGGCCGTGAGAATTTTTATCTATGCTCAGGATGCCGGAGCGAAAACACTTGAAGCGGTGTCGGAAGATTTTAAATCTCAGTTGAGACAGGAACAGGCTCAGATAGATCCTGATGTTCAGACAACATTGGCAGGAAGCCCGGCAGTGAAGATACCGTACGCGTTAAAACTCGACAGTAAGAATACCATATATTCTTACCGTATCATTGCCGTTGACGATAGTATGGAGTATGGAATCGAGTGTCAGGGATTTAATGATGATTTTAAGAATTATGCGACGGTTTTTGATACTGTAGGATCGGCTTACCGCATCGTCCCGAAGGCCGTTGCGCAGCAACAGCTTCCTGAAAACATGATACCGTCTCCGACTCAGGCATCTTATCAAAACGATTATTTTTCCATTCAGTACCCGGCGAATTTCTCCGCCACGCCGAAGGGTGCGTCAGGTGATGTCAAAGGATCCGTTTCGATTCAAGGATATCGCGAAGACTGCACTATACAAGTTGATGTACTCGACGCAAAGAAGCTAAATGTCGATAAGGTGTTTAACCAGAATAAAGGCAATTATCCCAACTCACGCAGCGAGAAAATGCAGATCGATGGACTTGACGCTTACATGATTTCGTATTCACCCGTGAAGACAATCCAAAGGCGCGTTTACTTTGTTGTGAAAGATAATAATTGGATAAGACTCATCTTAACCTGGAATGAGCCGCTTCAGAAAGATTACTTGCCGGCATTCGAAAAGGCTGTATCAAGTTTGAAATTGAAGTAATGGTAACAACTCATGGCTCATTGTTGATGTCTGCGGGCTGAATTACTATGAGCCATGAGCTAAAATCTAAATTGGTCCATTCAATATTCGGAGACGGGGTGGAGTTTTATAACGTCGCACATCGCGGTTTTTCCGCAATAGCGCCGGAGAATACCATCGCAGCATTTGAGAAAGGCATAGAAGCGGGTGCTAATATGCTTGAAATGGATGTTATGCTCACGGGCGATGGTCAGGTTATAGTGTTTCATGATTACAGGCTTGGGAGGACTACTAATGGGAGCGGCCTTGTGAAGAGGTTGTCCTTTAGTAACATCCGGATTCTCGATGCCGGAATCTGGTTCAGTCACAAATACAAAACAGAACGAGTCCCGCTTCTTGATGAAGTTCTCGAAATGGCCAAGGGTCGGGTCAAATTAAATATTGAAATGAAACATCGCCGCCATAACGGCGTGTTTGCTTTGGTCGACAAGTGTGAGAAGATAGTTGAGCGTCATCGCATGAACGAGGATGTTATTTTTTCTTCGTTTAATCTGGAAGCTCTTCGCTACTTACATTATAAGGCACCTAACCTCCGTTTTGCGCCACTCTACCGGCATAACCTGAACCCGACTCCTCGTTCATTCCCGCTCCAATATGAAGCGCAGGGAGTCGTTCTTAATCATTTATTTCTCAACCGAACGACCGTCCAGCAATTTCATAATCTCGGGATCAAGGTGTTTGTTTATACCGTCAATGGACTTAGCAAGATCGAGAAGATGATAAAGATGGGGGTCGACGGGGTTATTTCTGACAATCCAGCGGCGGTTGGAACAATAGCCAAACGGCTTCTTAGTTAGAGATTCGGGGCAAAAGTTTACATGTCAAACTGTATAGATAATTTGTCGGTTTGTCCGAGGTAATCTATTTCTGTGTAATGAAATGCTGGTATGACTGGTAATCTTTGTACTCTTCTGTCTTTCCATCATGATGTTTGAGAACGATTCTAGGTTTGCCTTCCTTCATCTTTCCGATCGCTCTCACGTTTCCTTCCAACGAATATAGCTTGCTGAAATCCTTTTCGGCAATCGTGAAAAGAAGTTCATAATCTTCGCCGCCGAACAGAGCGTAATCCAGGGGAACCTCGTCGAGTTCGTTTGCAATTCTTCTTGTTATAGGATCAATCGGTATGAATTCTTCCTCGATTTCAGCCGTAAGAGCGCTCGCTTCACAGATATGCATCATATCGGAAATCAGTCCATCGCTGATGTCAATCATCGAGTGAAGTCTTATCTTTTCGGTCAGGGTTCTGGAGAGTTCAACTCTGGAATCAGGGAGTAAATGTTTTTGAAGGGCGTCGTCATACCCGCTAAAGTTCGGCAGAAAATCGGCAGGTTGACCCGCTTTGATGTATCTCTCTTTTTCTCGCTGAAGAATTCTTAATCCTGCTTTGGAGCGTCCCAGATCTCCCGTAACGCAAATTATATCTCCATCCTTTGCACCACTTCGAAGGATCTGCCGATCGGGTTCGACTTCGCCAATTAGAGTAATACTGACGATAAAACCGATTGGTGATGAGGAAGTATTGCCCCCGGCGATTACGCAGTTGAGTTTGCCGAACTCGTCGGCAAGCGCCTCGTAGAATTCTCTTATCATCTCCTCGCTTATGCTTGAATGAATTCCGAGGGAGACGAATGCCGCAACGGGCTGTCCGGACATCGCGGCGATGTCGCTCAGGTTTACAACTGCGGCCTTTTGTCCGAGATGTCTCATTGACGTGTATGACATATCAAAATGGACAGCTTGGATGAGAATGTCGGTTGTGACTAAGGTAAGTTTATCGGGCGAGGGCTTGAGCACCGAAGCATCGTCCCCGATTCCTTGAAGCACACCGGGATTCGAGAACCTCGATGCGATTGACTTGAATTCATCTACGAGCTTGAATTCTCCGATTTTCGAAAGGGGTGTGAACTTTATTTCCAATTTTCCTCCACGTGAAATTAGCAAAAAGATGGAGTAAATCAAATTGTAATTCGGCGCGTGGCTTTATGGATTGGTGGGCGTTGACAAATTTTTCGCAGAATAGTATCGGGACATTTCTGTTTCCTTGTTTGTCTCAAAGCCGAAGAATACTTTTATCATGATGGATTATCTTAATCCTTTATTGTCTTCAAGCGAATTACGAATAAACTCAAGACTTTAATGAAAATAATTGTCGTTTGTACCATCCTATTATCCTGGCATTTGCTTCCGGCTCAACAGAAGGTATCGAATCTTAAAACCTGGCATCATCCTGGGAGTTCCTCCGGGCTTCAATATCGAGAAACATCCGACGGTTTCACAGATGGGGCATTTCGTGAAGCCTATAAGAATAAATAGCTCATCCTATTCCGCGACTCTTTACACGTTCAATGACATAGCCATCTTTTCGTATTTTGACAGCACAAGCTTTACAGTAACGACACCTGCGGGAAAAACAATTGCAGACACAATGCTCGATGTGGATTCATTTGATGCTATTTCTCCCGGCAACGGAATTTATGTTGTCAGCGGGAGCAAACCTTTTGGACTTCTTGCCGGTGATGCAATTACAAGTTTTGCGAGCGGATATTTTGCGATAGATGAAAATGGAAATGGCACAAGCACGAAACTGAACACATGGATGATGAAAAGCCCTCCCGACTTCGACCCGCATTTCATACTCTTCGGTTACGACGGGCTGACACAGTTTAAGTTGAAAGATATCTCAACCGGCAATTTGCTGTATGAAGGAATCATCGACACAACCGGCTATTTCGATTTTCCCGATGTCTCTTCTATAGAGGGAAAAGCAATTCAAGTGACGAGCGATAAACCTGTCTCGGCTCTCTCTTACACTGACCAGGGATACTATGTCCCGTCTGCGAACGGAACATTTGCCGGAAATTTGTTCTACGGCTTTTCGGGCTACATCGCCGGTCTGGAGAACTCCATAACTTTGACTTCGTACACCGATAACAATGTAGTCGTTGTAACAAGTCTGACTAACGGCGATACGCTTTTGGTGGATACTCTAAATCATTGGCAGGTAACAACGCTCGGAGTATTTAACGATACCTTTTGGAAAGTCTCATCTTCGGGGACATTGACCGCAGCAGATATTCCTTTCGCCGGTTGGACCGAGGGCTATTATAACCTTACTCAATGCGCAGACTCGACCGGAAAAGAGATCGGCAACGAGTTTATCCTTCCGACAATAGCAGGTGACATGTCGATTTTTTCTTACGCTGATAATAACACGGTCCATGTTACTCAGCTTGGTGATACCTCCTCCTACCCATATCAATCACCGGTTCAGGTAAAAGATACCGTTCTTCAGAATGGCGGGGTATTGGTTCTCAGTACCCCTTCGGGAAATAATGTTTTCAGAGTCCAGAGTGATAACGGCGTCTCTGTTGTTCAAAGCTTTGGTGGAGGAGGCGCGGGTTTCATGCCTATAAACAATCCGGTAAGTTTGCCTGACCTGGCAATTGCACAATCCGATATCAGCTTCCTTCCTTTTGATACTACTTATCAAACCGGTCAGAACATAAGTGTAAGTCTGACAATCCATAATTATGGAACCGCGGCAGCTTCAAATGTCGCCGTCGTTGCCTATGATGGAAATCCAGATCTTGGCTTCGCAACGCAATTGCTCAGTCAGAATATCGTCAGCATAAGTGCGGAAGGAGATGCGACTTTATCGTTCCCGATGATTATTCCACCGGGAGCCCGGTATCATTCGATTTTCGTTAAGGTCGATCCGAATAATTTGATAGTCGAATTAAATAAATCGAACAATGAAACATCCAAACCCCTGATACAGAATAATTACCTCCTTCTCCCGCTGGCAATTTATTTTGCTTCACCTGGCGCGCTCAAATTACAAGGTGGCGTTTTATCTCCTAATCCCTTTACCGTCACCGCAAATATTTTTAATACGAAAAATATTAATTTCCAAAGCGTGGAGATTCAGGCCACATCCAACAACGCGATGAAGATACTCGCAGGGGTAACTGATACAACGATCAGTTCATTTCCCGGCGGCGGTGCATTGAACCTCTCCTGGAGTTTACAGGCCGATAAAGATTCATCGGGATTTTGTTTGTTGAGCTTAAGCGTATTGATTCCCGACGTCGATACCGAGAATGTGTCGATCGGCATCCTTGTTCCCGATACGATAGCTCCGCCGGTGCCGAGAGGACTGAATGTTCAAACGGACAGTGCGGGACCGGGCAGGTCATGCTTGCATGGGCTCCGGATAGTACCACAAGTGATCTGGCTGGTTACAAAATTTATTATTCAACCGACAGTACAAATCTTCTTGCCGGCACGGGATCCTCACGGGCCCTTCTCCGATTTTTGTGCCGAATATAGATACGACCGTAGTGACCGGGCTTGCAAATGGTGCGGATTATTGGTTCGCGCTTTCTTCGTATGACTTCTCAATGAATGAAAGTTCTCTGACCCAGCCTGTCAAGATTTTTATTGTCACGAAAGTGCGGCAGCAAGAACCCCAGCCAAAGACGTTTGCTCTTTTCCAGAATTTTCCGAATCCGTTCAATCCGACAACGGTGATCTATTATCAACTTCCGTCTATCAGTCACGTTACTCTTAAAGTTTATAACGTGCTTGGGGAGGAGGTGGCAACTCTTGTCGATGAGACGAAGGGTCCTGGTGAATACAACATAAGGTTCGACGCATCTAAGTTGTCTAGCGGCGTTTACTTCTATCAGATTGTTGCTGATAATTTTGTTTCAACGAAGAAGATGGTCGTTATCAAGTGAGCAAATCTTATGTGTGGGTGCGAGATGAAAGTTTCATTCGAAATACATGTATGAATTTTGTCGTGGGTCGAAACAAGATGGCACATTACGCAAACAACAAAGGGCCTGGATGGGGAAAATGATTTGTAGGATGATTATATTAAGGCATCAATTAGAATAAGAAATGGGCTAACTTATTATTTTAAATTGAGGAGGGTTTTATGCATACTCAAGAGTCTTCTCTTAATGGCAAATTAATTGTTTCCCTGGCTTTTGTTATCACATGCT
Source organism: uncultured Acidobacteriaceae bacterium (assembly GCA_963712035.1). Taxonomy (GTDB): domain Bacteria; phylum Acidobacteriota; class Terriglobia; order Terriglobales; family Acidobacteriaceae; genus PALSA-270. Next base: position 17,357 of record CAVQGL010000002.1, read on the forward strand.
TCATTTCATGCAGTAATAACAACCCAACAAACAACAATTCATCAACATCTGAGTACCACTTGGTAGGCTCAAACAATGGTCAAACAGTTATGATAAAAGTTGGGGACACAATTGATATAACACTCCAAGCAATTGGCCCAGGATCATATGGATTGCCGGAAATTAATGGTAATGCAATTGGTTTTATTTATGATTCAACGGTATCTCCCTATCTTCCTGCTGGACCAACTCAAAAATATGGCTTCGTTGGAATAAAGGTTGGGAATTCAAGTATTTCCGTATCAGATTCAATTATGAAATCTGTTTTTACAATAACATGCAAGGTTCAATAATTACTCATATCCAAGTAATTTACGTCGTGGCACGAAATGAAGATGGCGCATGACATTCTTACTGTCGTGAAAAACGCCAAAATACTTTGAATTACCGATCTCTGTCAAATGCATACAAAGGGGAGCTTAATTTATGAAAGAGAACACTAAGATTTGGTCGGTCTTGTTGACCATTCTCATTTTCATTGCAGGGTGTACCACTTCTGTCAACAACAGTAATCCCACCGCACAATTCACCGAAGCGTTTCAATATGCGAGCACTGGTTCATCATTTATGGGAGTCTCCGTAAACAATGTAAATGGAACAATCGAAGTTGTCGGCGTCGATTCCTTGACCGGTATTCAGGTGTCGGGTGAAAAGAAGGTAACGGATCAAACAGAAACGGCAGCCGAAGGTCATATCGGTGATATCAGCATAGAGATCGATTCTTCCGGTAATACTTTCTCTATCATAACTCACCAACCGAACAGCAGCGGCAACAGAAATTATGAAGTAGATTACAAAATCTATGTCCCAATCGGTTGGAATGTGGCTATAGTGAACATCAATGGGAATATTACCGTAACAAACATCAGCAATGATGTGAACGTCGATGTGACAAACGGCACGGTCGACGCTGATAGCATTACAGGCAATTTAGAAACGGTTGTCCAAAACGGGAACATAAACGCCGATGTAGTTTTACCATCTGGAGATGAGTGTGATCTAAATACAACAAATGGACAGATAGTCCTTACCGTGCCTCGTTCTACTTCTGCCACAGTCACGGCTTCGGTGGTCAACGGAACCGTTTCAATTTCTAACCTGTCGATAGTTGAGACATTGACTTCCCAAACGCGTATTACTGGCACAATCGGGAAAGGAGAAAGTTCAATATCACTTAGTGCTGTTAATGGCACAATAGAATTGAAAGGCAAATGAGCCTAACTCACCGCTCAGCCTAACAGCACGACCCGAAATGTTACGCGGAAGTGTGGCATGGTAATTAAAGTTTGGCAGTATGAAAGACAGATGTATAGAAATCCACTTACCAAATCTCAAGAACGTCTTCGAGGTATTAAATGTACTGATATGACCGACCAGCAACTTGTTGATTGGATTGACGCATGCAATAGGATGGAAACTGTAAGGAATATGCCAGCGAAGGCACGAAGTAGTTGGAAGGAAGGTCGTGAAGAGGCGATTGCAGAGATGGAAAAACGTAACCACAAAAAACAACGGGAGCTGCCTAACCACCACTTAACATGATGAACTGAGCTGAAGTGAAAAATCCATGTCGCATAAAGTAAACAACATGGACCACGGTTTGAGAAGTGGTACAGTTTATCATTGATGCAGGTTAGCTGACATCCATTAGGCAAAAGGGGATATAATGAGGTACTTGCATGAATAAGTTGAAAATTAATAAAGCTTTTACATTGATAGAGCCGGGGCCTGTCGTCCTTGTCACGACAAATGATGGAAAAAGGAATAACATTATGACGATCTCGTGGACAATGGTTTTGGATTTCGCGCCAGCATTTGCCATAACCACTGGAGAGTGGAATTATTCCTTCGCTGCTCTTCGGAAAACAAAGGAGTGTGTTATTTCAATTCCCACAGTTGACATGCTTGATAAAGTAGTTGGAATAGGAACATGCTCCGGTGTCGATACGGACAAATTTGCCAAATTCAAGCTGACACCTGTGGAAGGTAAAAAAGTCAAAGCGCCATTGATAAAAGAATGCCTAGCTAATATCGAGTGTAACGTCATCGACATAGTCAAGAAATACAATATTGTCGTTCTGGAGGCCGTTGCAGCATACTTTGACTCCTTACGCAAAGAGAAACGAACTATTCACGCAGTTGGAGATGGTACATTTATCGTAGATGGGCGCAAGCTAGACCGAAAAGAAATGATGGTATCCAAAATTCCAAATGGTCTCTTTAAATAGATTTGTTGGCGCCCCTACCAGGCGCTCAAGCAGAGGAATTAGGCGTCGGTGTAAAAGCCATGGCGTATAAAGTAAACGACAAAGAACATGGTTCGGGAAGTGATACATTATCGTTATCACGCTTCCAATATTTATTGATGTTTCGACCGTCTTACTCCTGACAAAAGAGGACCCAAGAGCCTCAACCCGTAATTCCCTAATGAGATCCTTTTAGGATCAGATTTCTAGGTGGAACAAGAGACAGGTAGCGGCAGATTTTTTTCTAAAATCAGGGTACTATTTTTTATTTTTTGAGAATTATTGCGGTATATAGGCGCGATCTGAATATTACAAGTTGAAGTTCTCGGTAAGTTTGTTTGTTCGTGAGCGTCCAAGTAAATTATGTTGAGGTGTGCGTTTATGACAAAGAGAAAAATAGTCCAGGGGGTTATTATTGCTCTCCTTTTGTTTGAGCCTAAATGCGTTCTGTCACAATCATTTGACTGGGTAAAACAGATCGGAACTGCTGGATTGAATTACGGGTATTCTCTCAAAGTAGATAAGGTCGGCAACGTTTATGTGACCGTCTCGTTCGAAGGCACGGCACTATTCGATAGTGTTAGCGTTGTGAGCAAAGGGGGTCAAGACATATTCATAGCAAAGTACTCTAATTCAGGGGATCTAATTTGGGTGAAGAGTGCAGGGGGAACCTTGTACGACGAGGCTTTTTCACTGAGGCTCGATTCAAAAGAGGAAAACATCATTATTACAGGATTTATGCAAAACGGTCAATTCGGGGATACTACATTATCAGGATATCCATATTTCGTCGCGAAGTATGACACGTCAGGAAAACTAGTATGGGCTAAAGCGATAAATGCAGCAGGAGGTGGAAGTGCAACCAGTGTGGCTGTAGATTCATCAGATAATATATTTGTTACGGGCGGTCCGAATGGGTTTGCCGAGTTTGACACGGTCATGCTTGCCAGCCCCTACTTTATCGTGAAGTATGATAAATCGGATAGCATTGCGTGGATAAGGGGAGTTACGCGGACTTACAGCTCTGGGTCCGTACAGCCTAGCGACATTGACTGTGATTTATCCAACAACATATATGTAACAGGTTTTATTGAGACAGACACGATAAGGTTTGATAGCACACACGTTCTAATACCTCAAGCCAATGGCAACATGTTCCTTATTAAATATGATAGCCTCGGAAAAGTCGATTGGGCGATAAAAAGTGACAACATAGACTTTGCGGGCTCATCCGGTATTTCATTTGATGCTCAAAACAATATCTATCTAACAGGCAACTTTATAGATAGTATTAGTTTTGGGGGCATCAACCTACAAGGAAATAATGCCGGGAACATTTTTTTGGTGAAATACGATTCTAATGGAACTCCATTATGGGCCGTAAAGGGTGAAGGGAAAGGATACTGTAACGGAAGTGCTGTTACACTTGATAAGGATGGGAACATTTATGTTACTGGCGTTGCCTCAGACGCTACTTGGTTTGGGAATACCGAGTTAGGACACGGAGGTATTTTTATCACGAAGTATGACCCTAACGGTAAATGCATCTTTGCAACAAGTGCAGGATCAATTCCAGCCGACATCCAAAGCTGGGGAAGAGATATTGCAGTAATTGATACGGGCAACATTTTTCTAACTGGATATATGGGAGGAAATGTTCACTTTGGACAAACAACACTATCCAATAATGTTGGTCAGAGTATCTTCATAACAAAGCTTTCAACTGAAAATTCGACAGGAGTCAAACGGGTTTCATACAACCCCGCGACATTTAATCTTAGTCAAAATTACCCAAATCCATTCAATCCTGAAACCACAATTGAATATTATTTGCCAAGTGCAGGCTATGTGTCTTTGATTGTTTATGATATTCTTGGGAACAAGGTAGCTCACTTGATAGATGAGCATCAACAAGCAGGTTCACACTCAGTGCGCTTTGATGGAACCCGATTGGCAAGTGGTGTTTATTTCTATCGGATACAAGCTGGTAACTACATCGCTACAAAAAAACTTGTCTTAATAAAATGAAAAATGATTGCAAAACTCTCAAAGATCGATTTTGTTGAATCGTTGTGCCAATGTTTGGAAGGATAATTATAGTTAGGGTGCAAGGAGAAAAATCCATATGCGTTACATATTAATTTTCCTTTGTATGCTGACTCTTGCCGGTAGCGCTCGAGGCGGCAATAGTGTTGCTCCTTTACTTTCCTTGCAATCCTCATTGAGTGCGAGCGACACTCTCAATGGCATCGTATTCACGTTTGCAGTTTCACAAGATACATTGGGAGTTTTTGATACATTAAACATGACGCTGACTGCAACCAACCAGACTTCAAAGGACGATACAATCCTTGTAAGTGATTATGACTATAGATGGTCGCTGGTGAACGATAAGGGCAAAAGAATAAATGGCGGACCATTGTATATAAGCACTCTCATATTAACTGTCGTAGTTAGCCCTAATGAATCGACGACATTATATAGTATTGGCTATTCCATGGCGGATATTTTTAATTCACCAATTGAACCAGGAACATATTTACTAACGTGGAATCTTTGGAACGGATTATCTTTTCAGATAAACCTTCTTTGCGGAAGATCCCAAAATGAAATAGTGGATTCGTTGGGTATTAGTTCGCAAATCTATTCATTAAGGGTTGGTAATAGATGGACGTATCAAACATGGTATCAATTCCAGGACACCCTTCTTCAGGCGAGATACTGTCACACAAACAGTAGTCGGAGAGGAACTGCTTAATGGCGAGAAATGGTTCCTTGTGCGATCTGACATCAGCGGTGATCAATTAATGACCGTTAGACAAGATGGGATATACATTTATATTCAAAATTTTAAAGAATCCGTTCTACGATATGAATATCCAGCTATCTCTAATGAACAATATAATTCAGCTTATGAGCTTTGGACAGGTTACGCTGATTCGCTGGTGACATTTCCAATGTCGATTGATTCAATAAATGAACTTATCTCAACTCCAAGCGGCTCATATCAATGCAACAAATATCACCTTCCGGAGGTCATTGTCTCAGTCGGAAATGTAAGCACAGAAGTGGGTTCTGAAGACATATTTCTTTCAAACGTCGGTCCAGTAAAGACCGTATCGGGTAATGGATGTCGAGAGCTCATATCATTTGCCGATACGATCACTGATGTCAGGAACAAGCGGAATGCAGTACCGGATGCCTTCCAACTCTTTCAGAACTATCCCAACCCGTTTAACCCAAGTACGACTATATCATTTAGTCTCCCCTCGAAGTCTTTTGTCACGTTGAAAATATTTGATTTGTTGGGAAGAGAGGTCGCAACTATTGTCTCTGACGAAATGTCGGCAGGCAGTTACTCAAAGCAATGGAATGCAGGAAATATGTCAAGCGGAGTTTACCTTTATCGATTGCGAGCCGGGAATTTTACAGAAACAAAGAAACTTGTTTTGCTGAAATAGAATCAAATTATTTCATCTTCGCCAGCACACAAGCGGACCGAATGATTTCAAGTTCAAAAGCCATGTCACATAAAGCAAGCAACGTGGAATTCGGCGCGGAAAGTGGTACATTATCGTTGATGTAGCTTGCCCAGCAAGACGGGATGACTAACTTATCATTACCGCATTGTTCGGGGACTAACCCTTGACAGGCCTGCGGTCACCAACCTATAGATATCCCCGTAACAATTCCTGTTGAAATCGGCTGAGTCATCTCGCCAGCATTATCGAAGTTAACATTTTTTCTCAGTCCGTACATTGCAAGGACACTCGCATCAATGCCTATCCTGAAATTTCCTACCTGATAAGCATTGAAAATCATTCCTGCTTTTAAAGGCACGATTGGAACCATAATGCGTTGTGTGTCATAACCTGGAATCGCCCGCGCAATAGGTGGTGGAGCCGTTTTACTTTCATGAGCAAAATAAGTTAAGCCAAATCCGGTTGAAACATACGGGTCGATAAAGCCGATATTAATCGGGGCGTACCTGAGTGTCAAATATGAGTTGTACGATTCAGTGAGAAAAGAATTGATAGGAATAGACTGGACCATCTGCCATTGAAAGTCTCGGTTCGATAAGAATTGCACTTGCTTTTGTGTAGTCGAATGAAATTGAAACGTCAAAATGCTTACTTAGCTTTCTCGTGAGATCGACGCCGAGAAAAGTTTGAAAGGAATAATCGGAGACCCACGGAAAGTCATAATCACCTTTTTGTTTGATTTGTCCTTGAAAGAGGTAGGGTGAAGCGTGGATGTCGAATGACCAATCCGGCTGAGTGGTTTGTGCTTCTATCCGTGATGACAGGAGCGCACTGATTAAGATTATCGACAACATTAGAGTTCTCATAACCTAACTCACAATTGATTAATTAGAAGATATTTTGTTCTAAATCGGGAAATTATACTATGTGGGAAGTATGAAGTCAATCCCAAGCGAAGACTCGGTTTATGAATGAGTGGCTCAAGTTGGACGTCTTCAAAGTCAACGTGATTCTTGATGTGTCCTGTTAGGAAACGGTCTCTGACTTGGCATTTTTTACACCGAAAAATCTTCTTGTGTATATGACAGCATTTTGCCTAACCAAATCATAACGACAGCGGGTACCGGTCTATACTACTCCCTACCAATTCATACAGATGGTAACCGTATAGTAACCATCGACGAAGAAAAATGGCACAGAATTGACTAAGTAAGGAGAAAGGTGCCCAAGAACGAATTCTCCTTGAGCACCTTCTACGTCAAGAAATACGCACAAAACCTTTGAATTTCTAATCCTTTTTGACATTTGGAGGTCGTGAGTTATATTAGTCAGGTTCCTTTGAGACTGTGAGCATGATGAGGGCACGTGGCGGAATTGGCAGACGCGCTAGCCTTAGGAGCTAGTAGGTTACCCTGTGAGGGTTCGAGTCCCTCCGTGCCCACGGAGATTAGCCCGAGGAATTCTGGGATACCGTCGGTATTCGAAGTATTACCACGAAGCGGTCTACTCTTGAATAGCGCGCCCCATGTAAGTGTTTGATTGAAATAATTTAAAGGAGTAAAATTGGATTATAAGATCACCGACCTCGGTGGGATTAAAGAAACAGCTTGAAGTGACGGCAACCATAGAAGATGAGCCGGTAAAAGAGAAATTGGAGACGGCATATTCCGAATTTCAAAAGAATGCCGCGATCCCGGGTTTTAGAAAGGGTAAAACTCCGATTGAGATCGTTAAGAAAAGATATGGTGATGAAATAGAATCGCAATCGATTCCGGAAATAATAAATGAAATTGTTAAAGAAATTTTTGAAAAAGAGAACACGAAGGTTGCCGGTGTAGTTGACTATAATCTCGACTCCAGAAATTTCGGCGAGCCGATGCACTTCCGATTGACGTATGAAGTTGTCCCTGCAATAGAGCCGAAAGGGTATAAAGATATGAAGCTTGAGCGGGCGATGTACAGAATATCGCCCGAGTCCATTGATCACGAATTGATGCATCTCAGGGAAGCAAATGCAGAGCTTCATGAAGTGGAACACCTTGAAGACGAAAACGCCATAGTGACTGTTGATCTTCAGGTGATCGATGAAAAGGGTGTCCCATTGATAGGGCAACGGCGTGAAAATTACAAAATAGACTTGCGAAGCAAAGCTCCGGAGCTTGTTGAGATACAATCAAAGATTGTTGATGAGCAAAATAGGCGACGAGTTCAATATGGAGCTTGAAACTTTCGACAAGAACAGGAAGTCGGTGGGCAAGAAACCTTTCAAAGTTTATGTGAAGAAAATGGAAAAGTTAGTGATGCCCGAGCTTACCGATGAATTTGCCAAGAAAGTTTCGGGTGGAAAGATGGAGACGCTTGGTGCATTGAAAGATGATATCGAAAGAGATCTGGAACATTACTACGAGGACAAAGCTGAAGAAGAATTGCGAGATAAGATTGCCGAAGAACTCCTGAAGGAAAACGAATTTGAAATTCCCGAGAGCATGGTCGAGGATTACTTGAACGATTTGATTGAAGAGCTTAGAAAGAAATCCGGAAATCAGGAAGTCGATGCAAATTTTGTCAAAGAACATTATCATGAAGCAGGCGTCAGAGCCGTGAAATGGAATCTTCTTGCGGCAGCGATTATACAAAAAGAAGGATTGAAAGTTAACGATTCAGTTCTCGAACGAACGGCGGATGACGAAGCATCAAAATACAAACTTGATAAGAGCGCGCTGCTGACTTATTACAAAAATTCCAACGATGTGCAGAACAAGCTTTTGTTTAATGAAATGTTTAACTTTATTATTGATAATTCCGAAGTAAATGTTGTGGAAAAAACCCCGACGCATGAACATGAGGATTGACAAAATGGAAATATATAACCAGCTTACGATTCCTTACGTCATTGAGCAAACAGGACGCGGTGAACGCGCCTATGATATTTTTTCAAGACTTCTCAAGGAGAGAATCATTTTTATCGGAACTCAAATTGACGAAACGGTCGCAAGCCTGGTAATTGCGCAACTTCTTTTCCTTGAGAGCGAGGATCCGAATAAGGATATAAATCTATACGTAAATAGCCCGGGCGGAAGCGTGTCTGCCGGGTATGGCAATATATGATACAATGCAATATATTCAGCCGGATATTGCGACGACATGCGTCGGTCTTGCTGCGAGCATGGGTGCTGTGCTTTTGTCCAGCGGCGCTGCTGGAAAGCGAGTTTCGTTGCCAAATGCTCGGATAATGATTCACCAGCCATCGGGCGGGTTTCAAGGCTCCGCTGTGGATATCGGTATTCAGGCAGAAGAGGTCTTAAAGACCAAGCGCAAATTGAACGAGATTCTTGCGCACCACAGCGGGAAGCCAATCGAGCAAATTGAAAAAGATACAGATAGAGATTATTTTATGTCTGCTGAAGAAGCTATGAATTATGGATTGATCGATAGCGTCCTCGTAAAAAGAGATGGTAAAAAGAAGTGAAACAAATCAGGAGTGATAATAAAGAATATGGGCAGTTTGCTTCTACTTGTTATGCTCATTTTTGTCGTGTTATTTGCAATTGCGATCCCGACAGTAATTTCAGATTTAAAGATCTCAGCGGCAAAAAAATGTGAAGAAGGAATTCTAATTTACAATGTCTAAACAGCATCAAGACGATATGCGCTGTTCGTTCTGCGGGCGCGATTCAAAAGAGGTGAAGAGCCTGGTGGCGGGACCGGGAGACGTTTACATCTGCGATGTTTGTGTGGAGCATTCGGTTGAGATTTTGCGAAGCAATATTCCGGTTTATAAACAGCGTACTGAAGAACGCATTGAAAAAGCCCCTCTCACACCGGTGGAAATAAAGAACGCGCTTGATGAATATGTTATCGGACAGGATCACGCAAAAAAAGTTTTATCGGTGGCTGTTTACAATCATTACAAACGAATATCACTTCCCACGGGACTTAGCTCGGAAGACGATACGGAAATTGACAAGAGCAACATAATTCTCATCGGTCCGACTGGCACAGGGAAAACACTATTGGCTCAGACTCTTGCGAAGATTTTGAACGTTCCGTTTGCTATAGCTGATGCAACCACGTTGACGGAAGCGGGCTATGTCGGTGATGATGTTGAGACGATCCTCGTGCACCTTCTGCAAAATACCGATTACGATGTGGCACGGGCCGAGCGCGGCATTGTCTATGTCGATGAGATCGACAAAATAGCTCGGAAGAGCGATACGCCATCGATTACGCGCGATGTTTCAGGGGAAGGTGTCCAGCAGGCATTGTTGAAAATACTTGAAGGAACTATTGCCGGCGTACCGCCGCGCGGCGGAAGAAAACATCCTGAGCAGCCTCTCATAAATGTGAATACCAGGAATATCCTTTTCGTTTGCGGAGGAGCTTTCGAAGGCCTTGAAAAAATTATAGCGCGGCGGGTCGAGCAAGAACCCGATAGGATTTGGAGCAAACATACATTCCGTCCATGACGATCGAAGTGAATGAACTTTTGCCGCTCGTTCAGCCGGACGATTTGTTGAAATTCGGATTGATTCCGGAATTCATCGGCAGACTCCTATCGTGGTCGCACGTTGCACACGCTGAGCCGTGAAGCGATGGAGGATATACTTACTCTTCCGAAGAATGCGCTTGTTAAGCAGTACAGGAAACTTTTCAAACTTGAGGATGTCGATCTTGAGTTTGCCGATGAAGCTTTGAAGGCGATAGTAGATAAGGCGATAGAACGTGGCACCGGCGCAAGGGGGTTACGTTCGATCCTTGAAGAAAAAATGCTTGACATAATGTACAATCTTCCGTCCATGTCCGATGTTGGTAAATGCATAATTACCAAAGAAGTTGTTAGTCATGGTGCGGAGCCGGTATTCCTGCCCAACAGGAAGCAGGCTTCGGCTTAACTTAACGGAAGATGCTTCCTTCAAACACTCTTACCTGCAGGACAGGCTGCAATTTACTTGTTGTGAGTCGGACTTGGTGAGCGTGATCCCAAAGCAAATTCCGAGGATAAAACAAATCAACAACCCAATCCCGCTTGGGACTTGCATCTGATTCTTGGATGAATCTGTTGCGCCGTGTCGGTTGACATTATCCTCACAGGTAAAGCGGAAGAATGAAATAGTGTTGCGATAAGACCACCCGCGAAAAAACCTGCTACGGCGATCAAGGACGGTGAAGTTGGAAATCGGCAAGGCCTGAGATGGCATGGCCGGAAGTGCATCCTCCCGCATAGGCGGTTCCGAAGCCAACCAGAAGCCACCTAGCACCACGGAGATAAATCCCTTAAGAGTCAGCAATGCGGGCCACGTAAACAACTCCCGCGGCGCCGCCCGGAGAAATCATGGATGCCCAGTTTGGTCTAGGTCAAGCCGGGTCTGCGAGGAAATCGCGATGTTTTGAGGCCCTACGCAACGCGAGGCGAGGAATCCGCCCACCAGGATGCCGGTCACGAAGAGGAGATTCCAACCCCCAGTTCGCTTCCAATCGTAACGAAAATAATCCCGGTTACCGGGAAGACCGCGGAACACAGGTGGCGCAAATTGGCGGAAACCCAAACACACCATTGCCCACAAGCAAAAGCGCTGGCACAAAAGGCCAATCACTGGACCGGCAAAATACCATGGCCAGGGAGCGGAGAGAAATGCCATGCGGTTTACTGCCTCCTTTGCACCGCTAGTCTACTTGTTTCCGCCAGGTTTGGTATGATCCGACGCGTGAACTCTTCCAGGATCTTAATCCGCAATTCATCTCATTCTATGCAAAGCAAGCCGGCAAGAAACAGGAACTGGCCTACGAACCAGTGCTAGGCGCGGACGATTTATTAACCACGTAATGAAGTAGCTTTGGGTTCTTGGAATAGAGAAGGGTGGCTAGTTTTTTTCATCTCGGCAATGGTGTCGTCGCAGGCTTGGAGGGTCCTGGCGATGTCCTCTGGTGTGTGCCTCAGGCTGATATGGTTGCGCTTGAGATTCATGGGCAGTTTGAAGATTCCTTTTTCCACAAGACGCCGCCGGTATTCGACAAAGAGATCGGCATTATTGCGCAACAAGTCTCGATATGAATAAATCGGACCATCCATGAAGTAAGTTAGAAACACTGAACCGAAGCCAGCCTCAGTGAACCGGACATCATGACGCTCCATAACGTTCCGGAGTCCATCACGCATCATGTCGCCGAGGCCAAACAAGCGTTGATAGGTCGCGGGATCTTCCAGAATCTCGATGGTCGCGAGTGCGGCCGCACAGCCAACGGGATGGCCATTGAACGTTCCGGCAAAGAAAACATCTCCTCCCGTGCGCGTATTGAATCGATCCATAAGATCACCACGGCCTCCAACAGCCGCAATCGGGAAACCATTCGCCATGGCCTTGCCCAAGGTGGTGAGATCGGGCAGCACTCCACAAATTGCCTGATAGCCGCCAAGTCCGTGCCGAAAGCCAGTAATGATTTCGTCGAAAATCAGAATGATTTCGTGCTCGGTGGCAAGCTTCCTCAATCCTTCCAAAAAACCAAGCCGAGGCAATACGCAGCCGATATTGTGTGGAATAGGTTCGAGAATGATGGCAGCGATTTCGCCGAGGTTCGCTTGAATCGCAGCCTCCACTCCCTCGAGATCGTTGAAATCGCACACAATTGTTTTCTGAAGAGTGTCGTTCGATGAACCAGCCGACAGGGGGGCGAGCGAACCCAGCTTTGATTCTGCAGTGATCACGTTAGTCGCAACCGAATCGTGAAAGCCGTGATAACACCCCTGAAATTTGATGATTTTTTCTCGATGAGTCACCGCCCGGGATAGCCGAAGCGCATGATACGTTGCCTCGCTGCCAGAATTGCAAAGCAATACTTTGTTAATCGAGGGGAAGTGTCTGACTAGCTTGCGAGCGAGAGCGATCTCTGTTGTGGAAACCCCAACGCCCACGTTGTCGAATTCCGTAATCGCTTCCGCTACTCTTCTATTGACGAGCGGATGAGCCCGGCCGAGTATGGGCGGCCCAAAAGCCGCGTTGTAATCGATATAGCTTTTACCCTCCGCGTCGTAGATATACGCGCCCGACGCTTTCACGGGAATAATATGCGGCTGAATATTACGGAGCGAACTATTGACGCCGCCAGGGATGACTTCACATGCTGAAAGCAGAAGATCTTCGGTGCGAGCGGGCAGGTTAAAACGATCTTGCGGTGACGTAATGGCCTCCCAGACCGTAACGCTTCGGTGCACCCGCGAGCCCAACGGCAGCAGCGGAGGCTTCATTTCCATTTTGCTTCGCCCGCCGGGACAGCGCAAACAAAATACGGTGCTAGTCCATAACAATGGAAGAAAATTAGCCGGCTGGGGGAATTGCGCGCCCGTGCATGCCCGTGGCGCTCGGAAATTGTTTCCAGGATTGCGGACAGTATCTGTCACCCTGGCCGTTTTCATGCCAATATGTGCTGTAGAAGAGGGGTGTTGTGTCAGCGGTCGAAAATTCGTTTTCGATCTGATCCCATGGCTTGAAATCGATGGAGGGGTGGGCGTTTGGTTCCACGGTTTGCTTCGCGAGGCATTGTCAGCTTCGAAGTAACTCATGACGACCCGCTTATCGCGGGAGCGCGAACCAGTCTTGTATTCCGCTTCACTGCTCATGAGGAAGGTCTCGCCCAAGGATCTCGCCTGCGAGTTGGGCTTCCAAATACCGGCTGGGAGGAGCCCGTAGTGCCGCAACAACGGTATTGGGACGAACTGGTGAAGGGCTTCGACCGGCGACTGGCTCCCTTTCATCCTGTGAACACCACCGCCAGCGTTACGTCATCCCGCAAAACCGCCCACAACCTGGAAGTCATGGAACGAATGCTCGTGCCCGATGAAGATCCCGCTCACGCATATTGGCGCTGGTGGATCACCTTCACGCTCGAAGAGGGCAGCCTGGAGAGCGGCGATCACATTGAAATCTTATATGGAGACCGGCGATTTGGTTCCGACGGAGTGCGTATTCAGACGTTTCCGGAGACTTCGATTAATGTTTCGGCTTACGTAGACTCAGGCGGCCAGAGTAATTTTTTCGCGGTAGCAGGATCCCCCGTGTACTTTGATGTGATCGCGGGGCCTGCTGCCCGAGCCAACGTTACGGTGCCATCCGTGCAATCGGGGGCGCTGATGGTGGCTAAGGTGAGCCTCACTGACGAGTGCCACGCGATACCCCAAAACGCAGACTCAATCAATTTGAACATTGCAGGCCAGGCGGTGGTTTGTAAGCCGGGCATATCGTCGACACTGACCATCTATGGATCGGACCGAGTGAGCGCCTTTTCAGAGTCAGAAACCCTCTGGGGAAGGTCCAACCCATCGGCGCCGATTGCTTCCGATGGACTGCGATTGTTTTGGGGAGATCTGCACGCTCAAAGCGAACATCACGTGATGCACTCCCAAGCCAAGGACTTTCGTCAGGAAGTATGGTCGAAGGGAATTTCCTGCGGCACTCTCGATGAGTGCTATCAATATGGTCGGGAAGTAAGCTTGCTGGACTTTGTCGCCATTACCGATCAAGGCGCGTGTCTGACCGATAAATGGGAGTATTGCCAGGAAAAGGTAAAGCAGTACCACCGGCCTGGAGAATTCATCGTTTTCAAGGGATACGAAGCGGGATCGCCGCTAGGTCATCGCAATGTGATTTACGCGAGTGATGAGATCGACTCGCCCTTGGATGCGAAACGCTTCAACAACTTTCACCCGAATATAGTCTTTGACTATTACCGTGGGCGCTCCGACGTGCTCATCATTCCCCATCACGTAAAGACTTGGACGGACTGGTCGTACCATGACCCTGAACTCGAACCTGTCATGGAAATTTACTCTTGCTGGGGACAATCGGAGTCTCCTGGCCTTGATTTGTGGGGGAAAGGACAAACACCGGGGGCCGGAGCCTGGGAAGCGCTGCGTCGCGGCTACAAGCTTGGCATGATGGCGTCGAGCGACAATCATGTCGGCATGCCGGGACGCAGTTATCCTGGCGACCGGCAGGACCATACTCCGTTCAAGGGCGGTTTGTGCGCGATCTGGGCAGAAGAACTTACCCGAGACAGTCTTTTCGGAGCCATCAAGGCGCGCCTTTGCTATGGGACAACGGGCGCCCGCATCATCTTGCGATTCACCATAGACAAGCATCCCATGGGAGCGATTATTCACGATGCCAGGCCGTCAAAGTGGCTATCGTTGGAGATTCACGGCACGGACGCGATTAGCCGCGTCGAAATAATTCACAATTCAAGAATCTGGAAAACGGTAACTCCCGAACAGCCCAGCGAATCACTTACTCGAATGTTGGAGATTCCGGAGGAGACCTCAGGCTTTTTCTACATTCGTGTATTTCAGAATGACGGGGAAAGGGCATGGAGCAGCCCCATCTGGATTACCGAATCGCTGTAGTCTGTGGCTTCCGGCCTACAAATGGCAACTACGCTGTGGAAGAAACGTACTCCCGTGCATACCGCGCCAAACTGTTTTCGTCTATTTCGATGCCCAGGCCAGGTTTATTCGGCAGAGTAAACTTACCGCTTTCACATCGCATCGGTGTTTTCAGAAATCGGTTCGCGAGTTGAAGCATGACCGGTTGATATTCCATCGCGATGAAATTTCTCGTCGCGGCGGCCACTTGAAGTGACGCCGCGATCGCGGGAGCGGAACATATACCGGCGTGCCATGCAATTGGGATATGAAAAGTTTGCGCCAGATCAGCAATTCGTTGGCTCTCCGTAATGCCGCATCGCGCCACATCCGGCTGAGCAATATCTAAGGCGCGCTGCTGGAACCACGGCAGAAATTGGTAGCTACTGACTTCGGTTTCACCACCCGCAATTGGGACATCCAATGCGCGTGCGATTTCAGCATGGCCGGCAATATCCTCGGGGCTGGTTGGAGCCTCCAGCCAGCCGACTTCAGAATTTTGCAAGAGGCGGCCGAGTTTGATGGCGGTTGAGACGTTCATAGTTCCACAGCACATCCACCATTAGCCGATGTTCAGGACCCAAGACCTGCGCAATCTCCTTTACATACTCACAATCTTTGTCCAGCCCAAAACCAAGAAAGACTTTGAGGTCACGAAACCCCAGCCGTGCAAATTCCTTGACTGTACTCAGCTTCTCGTCAATGGTTCCACCCCGGATGCCCGAAACATACGCCGGTATTCCCTCTCGAAAGGCACCGCCTAGTAGATCTGCTATCGAACAGCCCAGCTTTTTCCCTTTAATGTCCCACAATGCAATATCGACCGCGGCGATAGCGTGAACCATGAATCCACCGAAATGTCCGCGAATATTCATTGATTCGTACATCTCTTGATAGAGCACCGCAGTTTGCATGGGATCGCGGCCCAACAAGATCGGGTGCAAGATGTTGGCAATGACTGCAGCGCTAACCTCGGGACCCACGGGAGACTGGGCTTCTCCGAAGCCGACAAGCCCGTCATCTGTTTCTATGCGCACAAGGGTGGTTTCTGTCTCGCGCGAATACACGCCCTTCCATCCGGCCTGCGCCTGATAGCGACCGGACTGCGCAACGGTTTCTTTGTGGAAGCCCCTTCCGCCGAACTGATCCTCTTGGGGCACACGAAGTACAAATGCCTTGATTCCCGTGATTCGCATGAAGGTCCCTGTCGTGAATGAGCAAAGACAAACCAGACTGACTCGCAACGCAATGGGTGCAATCTGCAAGAAATGGCTTAGTTCCGGCTGTGGTTCAGCATGCCTTGAGAGATGCCAGAGGCGGCGTTTTCCATGCTCGCCAGCAGAACCGCGGGTTCTTCCGGAATCTGTTTCGACATCCCGGTGATCCCCAAGGCAGCTACACAATTATTTAAATGATTGAAAACGGGAACGCCCAGGCAACGAACGTTAATTTCTTCTTCCTGGTTATCCAGAGCGTGGCCCAGTTCGCGCACCCGCTCCAACTCGGTGCGCAACGCCGCCGAGGAAGTAATCGTATTCGGGGTATAACGCGCGAGCGAATTTCGTGAAAGGAAACGATCGATCGCGTCAGGACGAGCATGCGCCAACAACACCTTTCCAACGGCGGTGCAATGAAGATTGGTCCGCTTCCCGACCCAGGTCGCAAAACGGACAACTCCGGGTCCATCGACCTTTTGCACATAAACCGCCTGCTGTCCGGCCAGTACGGCGACATGCGCCGTAAGCTGGGTTTGCTCGGCCAGTCTTTTCATATGGGTGAGGGAGGCGTCGGAAAGATTCAGCACCTGCATAAAGCCATTGCCCAAGGAGGAAGCTTTCAGACTCAGGTAGTATTCGCGGCCACCCGGCTTCCTCATCACGTATCCGGAGGACTCCAGGGTACGCATGATGACGTGCGCGGAACTTTTGGGCATTCCCAACTTACGAGCTACATCGGAGATGTTCCAGCCTCTCGCGGAACGGTCGAGTAGTTCGAGAATTTCAAGGGCTCGTTCGATCGCCGAATTGAGCACCAGCATGGGCGAAGTCCATTACTATATTATGTCTATCGTTTTACTAGTATACAGTGTTAGATGTACCTGATGCAAGCCCGGGAGGGGGAGGGGAGAGATACTCGTTAAACCATGCTAAGGTGCGCAGATGAACATCACGGAGGTGCCTGGGGTCTGTCATTTCGTGTCCTTCGCGTGGATAGATCACCAACTGGGTGCGTACGCCTAGGCTTTTGAGGGCATACCAGTACTCTAACGACTGTGCGGCAGGGCAATCGCCGTCCTCGGCCCCCACAACGATAAGAATCGGCGTCTTCACGTTCTTGATGTAGTTCATCGGCGAGGTTCTGGCATAAGCTGCAGGGTCGTCGAAAATTGAAACCCCGAAATATGAGTTAACCCATTGCGGAATGTTCGCCTGTCCCATATAGCTGAGCCAGTCTGCGATTCCGGCATTGGAGACGGACGCGCGAAAACGGTCGGTTTGTGTCACAGCCCACATCGCCATGTAGCCACCATAGCTCTGGCCGGTGATGCCAATTCGATCGTTATCGACAGGCAATCGTTTCAGGATCGTATCGACGCCGGCGAGAATATCGCGCAAGTCCCCGTAACCGAAATCGCGAAAGTTTGCGCTCTGAAACGCGCCTCCGAATCCTGCGCTGCCGCGGAAATTCGGGCAGAATACGAAATATCCTTCTGCGGCCAAGTCCGCGTCACAACCCGCGGTAGACATCCCCGAAGGCCCTCCGTGTACGTCGACCACCATCGGATAGCGTTTCCTTGCGTCGTAATCGTGCGGATAGGTAATCCAGCCCTGAACCGACCAGTTATCGCTGTCCCAGTGAATGCTTTCGACCTCATTGGCAACAGGGTGGGCATCCTGATTGACGCTGGAGACCTTCTTCCATGCGCCGATTCCTCCCGCCCAGATCTCCGGCGCGTGATCAAGTGACTCCAAAATCACAGCGGAAGTCTTGCCATTGGCCGCAAGTGAAATCTTCTCTATCCAGGTTCCCGCCTGAGAAAAGTCCGGCCCCTTCCACAGCTGGGTTACGTCTCCCGCTAAACTGACCTCGCCCAGCCCTAGTTCCCCATCGATATACTCGCGAAATAGAATCTGACTCGCCGAACGCCAATAGAGATTGTGGGCCGATGCCTTCATCTGTGAAGTCAGGTTCCGAGCCGGGCCTCCCTCAGATGCAATGGAATATACGTCTCCGGAATTTCCCCCAAGGTTACCGCTCATCAAGCCGGCAATGAACGCGATCTGTTTGCCATCGGGCGACCAGCGAGGAGCGGTGATTTGTTTCTCTGGTTTGAAAACGACTTCCGCCTTTGCTGAACCCAAATTAAACGTATAAAGTTGAGCGCTGTACCAGTTGTCGTCTCCGGCGCCCACTGCTGCTGTGCCCACGAGCTGCCTGCTGTCAGGCGACCAGTCGTATTCAAAGACATATACATCTGCTGGTGAAGCGAAGCTCACTCGCCCGGAAGTGACATCTATCACCGCTAGCCTCTGTTCAAAAGACTTCTCCCCAACTACGCCAACGGGTAGGGGAATGGGTACCCCTGCTCCTGGCCGGCGAAGCGCGTCTGCGACGAACAGGAAGGCAATTTTCTTACCGTCAGGCGACCACTGCGGATTACTGAAATCACCTTTGAGAGTTGTAAGCCTCTTTGCAGCGCCAGACTTCACATTGGCCACGTACAGTTGCTGAAGGTTGCCTTTGTCGCTGGACAGAAACGCCAACTGCTGGCTATCCGGGGACCAGGCAATATCACCTCCCGGGCCTAGCCTTTTCGGCCCGGTTGCGGGCGCGGTTAAGCTCTTGATGAAAATCCCTGAATCGGTCACCCAGCCGACCTGCCGGGCATCGGGAGCAATGGCTACATCATTAATGCTACGGGCTGAAGCAGATTTCTTCCCGCTCTTTACCGATTGAGCTGAATCGTCAGACGCGGACAATCTGGAATCGGCGAAACCCACAGCGAATATCAAGCACAATACGACTTTCTGTCGCAGAAGCATAATGATCCTCTTGTGTCTAACCTCACACTCAGTGTGTCTCGACCTTCGCTACGTTGGAATACGCAGACTCACCCGCGGCATTGTCGCTGGCAACTGGACGCTCGGCTATCCGGCCCAAGATTACATTCCCACCGCCGCTCGATGACGATCCGTTCTTTCCGAGCTGCTCCTTTCTAGTAGCGGACAGAAACGTCAATCGGTTTGTCTGTGACTGGCAGCCGAATCCGTTGCGTTACTGCGTCGAAGTCCTGCCACGGCTTGCCGTCTACTTCAACGCTTTGGAAACGGGCCCCACTCGGTAGTCGAAGAACCAGCCATGGAGTCTTGATGGCATTTCTCGACGGTAGTGTCACTCTGGCGTGCACGGTGGAATCGACTCCTTCGATGGTGTAGCTGACTGGACCGAAGTAGGTTGGGGCGTTGTTGACTTCAATCTTCTTGCCCGCCTCCAGCCAGCGGGAGGGTGTTCCTGCGGCTAACCAAAGCGTGTCTCCGTCTTCACGAACAAGCATGCTGCGTAGATGATTAACGAATCTGGCTTCATCCGCCGTTTTATAAAAGGGCCCCGCACCATGAACCCATTGATGAATTTCCTCGGTGAAGACGTTCGGATCAGGATAGTAAGTGGCAACAAAGCTGTTGTAATGGGCTCGAATAGCGGCGGGAATTTCGTTGCGCTTGAGATAAGCCATCACAGTATTTCGCAATGACTCGAAATTAATGCCGCCTTGACTGAACCAGTACTGCGGGTCGACCCAGCCATGGACATTGATGCCAAGAGGAGCGGAAACCGTAAGATTGTCCTCCCAATCATCGAGGACCCAGTCTGCGACTGGCTCGTCCGCCCGGAAGACGTCTCGGAGAAGTAGCAGGATCGGCCCTGCGAAATTTTCTCGCGTCGAAGCAGCCCGATAAAGTGTGGGCGGCGCATTGGGATAGCGGCTGTAGTAGGCGACGCGAATCGATCCGAAGTGCCGGATGCGCTGGTAGGGCCGGGAGCCAACATACGGGATATAAGTATTGTTTTGCAGACGAACAACGGGAGCCACCCGTGCCGCCCGCAATACCGCATCTCGCAAGTCAGCCTTGTAGGCGGCGGCTTCTTCGGCGTAATGGGCAGCTTCGGGCGCACCAACATCCTTCAGTGCGTCTGCCAGCATTTCCATGCCTCTGACTGCTTCAGCATTCACACCGAACCAATGTCCCCAATCTGTGTTGTCCTCCAGATTATCGGCGGGCAATAGACCATATTCAGGGATCTTCTGACCGTTGTCGAGAACTTGCGTGAGCTTGCGCTGCTCGATAATCCAGTCCGCGGCCCGCTTCATTCCGGGAGATACGTGGTCAAACCAAGCTTTGTCGCGGGTGAAGAAATAATGTGCGGCCAAGCCTTGCAAGGCCGCCCCATGATTCAGGTTGTATTCGCCCGCTGTATAGTCATACTCCGCATCGATGCGAGCACCGTTATAGACAGCTTTCTGGTCTCCCGAATAAGTCCCGATCATGGGCCGGTTGCCTTGCAGGCGAACGAACGTTTCGAGCCCTTTGGCCGCCAAGTCGGAATGGCCAAGCAGATCGAACATGGTGCACTGAATGGCTCCGACGTTTGCAAAAACGCCGTAGTCATAACTGGCCGCCGGCACCATGTAAAGGCCGCTTTTAGGATCCTTCGTGATACTGACGCGCTCGTGCGGCACGGTAGCTATTGCCAGCTTCATGAAGTGCTCTTCCGGAACCTTGAACGGCACTGCTTCGGCGGCAACTTTCTTCCAGTAGTCGACCACGAGGGCGCGCTCGGTGTCGTAATCCAGTTCGCTCAATTGGACGCGCTCTGGATCGGTGAGACGCGGTATAAACGGCAGCGACAACAAAATGGTGCGGGATTGGTTGGCTTCCAGCGGTACTTCAATATGGATTCCGTGGAGAGTGGTCCCGCTATCAGTAAATGGAGTTAATGTAATGTGAGCGTTACCTGGCGGCTTGAGAAATGCCCGTACGAACTGACCATCCCGTGCGGTGAGAACTCCGTTCTCGTAATCAACAGCTTCGTCCGGACCGGTGGCAAGCCAGATGTGTGAAGTAGCTGGCTGAGACTCCGTATTCTCGACAACCAGTTTCACCATCAGGATAGCGGGGGTTTCTTCGCTGCGGCCTGGATCCTCCGGCGAAAGAGGTCCGGAAAGAAGGGTGGTGAAACCTTCTTCCGTGTAGTGGATTCCCTTGTCCGACCAATTTGCGATGGCAACCGGCAGGACATCGTCGAGGCTTCGCAAAGTCGAATCGTGCCAATCAGGCCGGAAGGTCGGGTCCGCACCGGTGCCGAGGCGCCAATTTATGTCGTCACCGCTCCACTCCAAGCGTCTTAGTTCGGCCCCTTTCGCTTTTGTGCCAACTTTGCTGATGTGGATGTTGCCACCCCACTCGAAGGCGAACTTCTGCCAACTCGCATCAGCGGCCAAAGGCAGGTAAAGATAACTGCGATTCTTAGGTTCGTGCGGGTCGGCTTCGCGCTGCGTTGGATCAAGCGGGGGGATTTCTTTGTACGCCCGTTCGTAAGTTTGTTCCGGCTCCTTGGCAACCTTCTCGCGAATCTTGCCGCCGGCAATCACTATTGAAGGAGAGAAGGTCTTCGGATCATCTGCCCGGCTTATATAGGCGTGAAAATCGGGAATATAGATAGGTCCCTTATCCAGATCGGGCAGCGCAAAGGAGAATGTGCGTTCTCCAGCGTTGAGCGTCACGATGGTTACATCTTCCGAACCAGGAAGCGAATGATCGACCGATAGAAGATCCACATAGAACCCCTTCTTCGCGTTCTGTGTAACGATGCGGAAACGCCGCGAGCCCGCCGCATCTCCCGAGGATCCGTTCCAGAGTTCCACCTTCTTTAAAGCACCGTTATAGACTGTCAGATCACCTCTCCATTCATAATGGACACTTTCTCCCGCGCCGAGTTCAACGCGCACTCGCGTAGGCTTCAGTGTCGATCCCGAAAACACCTGTACATGGTCCACGGCGGGCTGCGAAGGAAATACCAAGCGGAATTTCAGAGTGCGGCGATACTCCAATCCCGGCAGATTGTTAGCTCTCGGATTCTCTGACTCCGCGAGCGGCTGAAAGGTGTAATGGCATTCGAGGTTGGCGCAATTCACCTTGGTGGCGGCCGTCAACCACTGCCCTTGCCAGGGATCTGGTTCCGGGTCTTCGATCGTCGGCATCTTGGGCGGAGGGTCAGGCCAATTAAGAGACCAATATTCGACGGATGCCTTTGCCGGAGCACTGCCGGGACGGAAGCGAACGACGACTTCCTTGATATCGCGCGCCTCACTCCACTGTAAGCCATAAATGTAGCGCCCGTCGGCTGTCCGGGTGGCGTTGCCGTTCAACTGGTTGGGCGACGTGTAGTCGAAGGCAATTTGGGGAATCAGGTTGTGGTCGGTGACACAGCATCGCCGCGCGAAAGGAGCGATGTCCAGTTCCTGCGATTGACCTACTGCGGGACTGGCAAGAAACCCGGCCCCAATTAAGAATGCGGTGATAAAACAAAGATGTTTCCGTGAGAGGCTCATGAATTCCTAGATCCTTTGGCGTTCGGTAAGTATGAAAACTGCGATTTCCGAGAAATGTGGAGCATCTGCCGCCATATGGCGTCTTGCTCAGTGAAAAAGAATTGCCGCAACCTGATACAGACTCATAACGGGCCGAAGCGGCAATTCTTCAACGGCTCCTGACGCGTCTTCAGAAGGCAAGCCGCAGCGCCATCTGGAGAATGCGCGGATTCCCCGCGCTTTGTATCGTTCCGAATGCCGCCGAACTCACGTTATTGTTCGGATTGCCGAGAACCGTATGATTGAAAATGTTCGAGCCATCAAACCGGTATTCCAGACGAAGCCGCTCGGCAATGGGGAACTGCCGCACAAAGGACATATCCCACGTAAACCCTCCCGGTCCACGTAACTCCCCACGACTCGAGTCTCCGTATGTCCCGAGTGCATTGACTGTGAAGGCCTGGGTATTGAACCATTCATTGACTTCCTGGGTCCGGCTGCGTCCGCCTGATAGATGTGGGCTACCAACCTGATCGGCATAGTCATCTCCGTAACCGCTTAAGGAGTTGTCTACACCACTGAGAATGGTGATCGGAGTTCCTGACGCGGCCCGGGCCACTCCTGATACCACCCACCCCTTCGCGAGGTACGGCCCGACTCCATGACTCGATGCCAACCAAGGCAGCTTCCAGGCATACGCGACGTTAAGGGTATGCGGAACGTCAAAGTCTGCCGGACCGTACCAGGAACGTAGGTTGAAGGGATCGTGAATAGTTGTGCTCTGATCAAAATCCGATCCACTTATTGAAAGTGTCTTTTCCCAGGTGTAGTTGGCGAGTACTGTCAGACCATAGCCAACTGCGTGCCGATAAGTAATCTGTAAAGAATTGTAGTTACTTGAGCCGATCGGTTCGTTTTCCAAAACCTCCGAGATTGCGGGTCCATAGGGACGGCGCGAGTCAATGTTCGACTCCGTCGATTGCCCCGGAATATATACAGGCGCATTCGGATCGTTGGTCAGCAACATCCGATAATCATGGGCACCCACGTATGCGACCTCGATGCCATCATTCTTGCTCAGCTGATGCTGAATAGCGAGATTCCACTGTAAGCTGGTCGGAATTTTGGCGTTCGGCGAAATGAAATCACCCAATACCACATCCGGGAAAAACTGCGCCGCCTCGCGCTCCGCGAGAGAGCTGGTAGGCAGCACCGGAGTGAAGGGAAACGGATCGGTCAGGCCCTGCCACGGGTTAGAATAATTGGGGGTAAACAAGACCGAAGATGTAGTAAACGGCGGCGAGAGCGAATTGTCTACTGTGAAGGTGAGGGGCATTTCGTGAAACACGCCAAAGCTACTCCTCACCACCCAGTTCGAATGTCCGAACGGACTCCAGGCTATGCCTACTCGAGGGTCAAACACTTTCCAATCCGGAGCGTGAAGGCTATTTCCGTCTAAGCCGGGGTCACCTTTGTACACCAAGCTCAACGGAGCTCCCGGAAAAACGGTCGACTGCTCGCCCGCAATGAAGTTTGAGTTTTCTCCATTATTAAGCGTCTGATAAAGGGCCGGAGAGTAACGTAAACCATAGTTGAGCGTGAAGTCGCGGGTGACCCGCCAGGTATCCTGAGCGTAGATCGCGTAATCCGATCCCGTGTAAGGTAGATAGGCGCCCGAGTTCTGACCGAAAGATGAGGGCAAGCCCAAGATGAAATCCGCTATGCCGTTGCCGGTAGCATAACCGTTAAAGCCGAAGGAACCGGCCTGAATGTACCGCGTGTGCGTCCAGGTTCTCGCCACATCCGCCGAACCACCAAAAATAAACGAGTGGTTACCAAGTACCCAATGCAGACCGTCTTGCAGTTGAATGAACTGAGACGGACGCTCCGAGGGCACGCCGTCGCTGACATTCAAATTTCCCGAGATCGACAAATCCAGAGAATGACCACCCGGAGGGATATAGTAGGTCGCGCCGTAAGTATTCATCGTGGGGTCCCCAGCTACGCTGGGTGCCTCTATGTAGCCATATTTAAGCCCTCCAAGAGTGAAGTCGTTCAGCAGATTGGGAGCAAAGTTATGTGTCTCATTTATGCTTATTACTTGGTCAGAGAGACTAAGACCGTCAAAAAGCGTCGGGAGCCCGGTGTTCGTAAGACTCGTATTTTTGTTGATGAAGTACGACCCGCTCAGATGGTCTGTCGACGAAAGTACGACGTCTAATCTTGCCGATTCCCTGGTCATCACTCGCAGTTCCCGATGGAGCATAAACAAGCTCCCCGTTCGGCCCGTTCGGTAGGGGCACCAGGGCGTTTAACAGATTCTGCGAAATGGCGCTGAGGCGGTTAGTTGGAATAGTATTCTCAGGAAAGGGCTGACCAGTAGTCGGGTCAATAATCGGCGTGACTAGGGCTGAGAAATCGCCATTTCGCTCGTCCTGAGTAGGAACAATATTCTGGACTCCGGCGTTTGGGGAGGCGGTGGTGCGTGTACCTTGATACGATCCAAAGAAGAATATCTTATCCTTAAAAATAGGGCCGCCCACAGTTCCGCCAAAGATATTTCTCCGGTACGGCGTCTTGCTGCTTGCAAAATAAGGCTGAGCATCCAGTACGTCGTTGCGCAAGTAGTCAAACGCCGACCCATGAAACTGGTTCGTACCAGAACGAGTGGCGACGATCACTTGTCCGCTATCAGCCCGACCATATTGGGCCTCATAGCCGTTCTTGACAATGGTGAACTCCTCAACCGCATCTGGGTTGGGAAGCGCTGGCGCCGATTTTAGTCCGCTGAACTGTAACTGGCTGTACTGCGGGTTGTTAATCGTAAGACCGTTTAACTCAAACTCATTGTGTCCACCCCGGCCTCCGTTCACCGTGAGATCGCCGTTCACCGTGGCATTTCCTGTCCCCGCCTGTATGGTTTCAAGTGCCGAGACATCACGATCTATCAGTGGTAAATCGTCGACGAACTGACGCTCCGTTGTGTCTTTTGTGCCCGCAGATTCGGTATCGACCATTGGCGTGGCCGCAGTTACCGTGACCGCCTCCTGGATTGTCCCGGGTTTCATTACGATGTTTTGCAGCGCTGATTGAGCGACCACCAAAGTGAGCCCAGTCACTTCAAAGGGAGCAAACTGGGATTGTTTTGCATCCGCGCGCACCTTATATTGTCCAATCGGGAGATCTACAAATAGATAGCTTCCACTTTCGTTGGTAACAGCTGTCCAAGATAGGTTCGTCCCTAAATTGGTCGCTGTTATTGTGGCTCCTGAAATCGCGGCGCCGGACGAATCGGAAACTGTGCCGTACAGCGAGGCATTGGCTCCCCCCTGACCGAAGACAGCCTGACTCAGCACGATCACCAGAACGACAAACAGGACTGCGGCTTCTAAGTGTTTTTCTGAATCCAACTTGAAAAAATGTGTCACGTTAAAGCTCCTTTGAGTTTTTCGTTGTCCTTACGGAAGGGCGGCGGTTCGAGGCGACTAAGCGATCCAGCGGCGGCGACAGCGACAGCGTGCGGTTATCTTCTCTAGTAAATACATCGGCATTCTTGTATTATGCGAAATGAAAGCTTAATTTCGGGCGTTGCAGCAGTCAAGCCGAAGAGTGCGTTTGT
Source organism: uncultured Acidobacteriaceae bacterium (assembly GCA_963712035.1). Lineage (GTDB taxonomy): Bacteria > Acidobacteriota > Terriglobia > Terriglobales > Acidobacteriaceae > PALSA-270. The sequence continues at coordinate 43,746 of CAVQGL010000002.1, forward strand.
CCGACGCTCTGGACGAAATCTGGTGTATGCCGGCTTAGTCTCCAGCATTCTGGATACGTAATCCTTTTTGATTGACCTGATTTGCAGAGTTCGCGAGGATGCTCACACCAATTAAGACCCCTTGCGGGCAGGAGTGGTACGGAATCGCCGTGTCCCCGAAATACGCAATGGCAGAAATGACTTGGCCCGAATTGCGGCAAGCTGTGCGCGACGGACGAGTTGCTGTTGTGCCGGTAGGAACCATTGAGCAGCACGGTCCGCATCTGCCTCTCGATACCGACATCTATCTGGCTCAAGAGATTACAGCGCGTGCAGCAGCTCTCACGCCGGAACGTGTGGTGCTTGTTCCGCCGATCGTGCATGGTCATTCCCCGCACCACATGGATTTTCCTGGAACGTTGAGTGTTGATGCGCAGCACATGCTGGATTATGTCCTGGATGTGTGTCTCAGTCTCACTCATCACCGGTTTGAGAAACTCTTGCTGGTCAACGGACACGGTAGCAATGCGCCGATTCTCGATTTGGTCGCTCGCCAAACCATCATCCGCACTCAAGGGCACGCAGCCTGTGCGTCGATCTTCTATATGCAATCCCCGGAGTGGGAGGGTGCAGTAAGAGAAACGTTTCCGGGCGTGGGCAACTGGTCGGGACATGCTGACGCAATCGAAACATCGATGTACATGGCGCTTCGGCCTGGTTCGGTCGAACTGGGCGAAGCGCAAGACGATCCGTGGGAAGGGCCGATGGATTTAGGTACGGCGCGGCTGCCTCTGCGCCTTTGGTGGAGTTCGCTATCGAAGCAGGGCATTTACGGGAAAGTCTCAGACGCAAGCGAAACCAAAGGAAAACAATTAGTCGCGGCTGCGGTAGAAGGGCTGGCCCGCATTTTTGTGGACTTTCACGCCAGAGTTATCCCCAAGCGGGTTGATCACCACTGACATCTAGTTGCTAACTTCCGGGACGCGAACGTCCTGCTGATGACGAAGGAGAAGGAATGCCGGGGAATTTCGCGCTTTCGGCGCTGGACTGGTCGATCTTCACGGCCTACTTTGCCTTGGTTTTTTACATCGCGTGGACGTTTGGGCGGCGGCAACACTCCACCGTCAAGCAGTACTTCCTGGCTGATGACAGTATCCCGTGGTTTGCCGTCGGGGCTTCCATGATCGCCAGTTCTCTAAGTACCGAGCAGATGATCGGTACCAATGGAGCATCTTATAAATATGGGTTTTGCATCGCCCAGTGGGACTGCTACACGCTGCCGCCCGTCACCATGCTGGTGTGGATTTTTCTGCCAATTTATTTGCGGCGAAGAATCTCCACCATTCCCGAGTTTCTCGCTCAACGCTATGGAGAAGGCTTGCGCGACGCCTTCGCGTTTATTGCTGTTCTAAGCTACCCCTTTGTGTTTCTCGCGGTGGTTTTATACAGCGGCAGCATGTTATTCAGCAGCCTGTTTCCCTACCAGTTCATGATTCACGGGCACGACGCAACCATCCTCTTCTGGAGCACGGCGATTATCATTTTCACCGTGATCTATACCGTTTGGGGAGGACTAGCAGCAGTAGTGTGGACTGACTCGATCCAGTTTCTCATCCTGTTTGCTTCGGGCCTGATCATTTTTGTGTGCGGAATTCGAGCGATCGCTGGAGGCTCTGGCCCGGATTTTTTATGGCATGGATGGATAACTCTGCGCAGTTCGCAAGTGGAGCGGTTCCATCTGATTCAACCCTTTGACCACCCTTTGGTGCCATGGCCCTCGTTAATCATGAGGATTGTCACCACCCAGCTTTACTACAACTGTGCCAATCAGTTCATCGTGCAACGAGCCCTGGCAGCCAAAAGCGATTGGGACGCAAGGATGGGGGCACTTTCCTATGCAGCCGTCGGTCTGGTTCTGCCCTTTGTCGATATTTTTCCGGGAATGATTGCCTATCAGTTGAATCCCCATCTTGCCGATGCCAACAGGGTCGTTCCGTACCTACTGCGGACAGTTATTCCCCCAGGTTGGGGAATGCGCGGTTTCATCCTCGCAGGAATGGCAGCCGCAGTCATGTCTACTCCCAGCTCTCTTATCAACTCAACCTCAACCGTGTTTACTCTGGATTTCTACAAGAAGCGTTTACGGCCGCACGCCAGTGAGCGCGAGTTACTGCGGGCAGGCCGAATTGCATCTGTAATGACGGCGGTCTGTGCAGTGCTGTGGGCTCCGATGGTAGGTAACTACAAACTTATATTTACTTATTTTCAGTCTTTTCTCGCATATATTGCCGCGCCAGCGGGCGCAATTTTCCTGCTGGGGGTTTTCTGGAAGCGCGCCAGCCAAAAGGCTGCGCTTAGCGCGCTCGCGGTTGGCCTTCCCTTCTGTTTATTCCTCGAGTTTTTGACCAAGTGGAAACCCGATTATTGGCTCTCCTTTATCCATGTGAGATTGGGGCAGGTTTCGTTTGTCTACATTTCCTTTATCGGCTGGGTGCTGAGTATGGCCATCATGATCACAGTCAGCCTACTCGAACCGGAGCATGCCCAACCTGAAATCGCCGACCTCACGTGGAATCGTTCGGCATTTGCCGAGCCGCGGGCAAACGGTGTTCCATTGCCTTGGTACAAGAGCCTGATTCTCTGGTATGCCGTTTTCGTGGTCGTTTGGATCTGCTCCTTATCCCATTTTCTGTGACAACGTCTTCCGAAAATCTTATGAAACTGCGGGACGAAAGGATTTTCCAACCAGTAAAGATTGCCGAGGGCTTTGAGTTTTGCGAGGGTCCGGCGTTTGCGCGGGATGGCTCGCTCTGGCTGGTAAACGTCGATGGGGGCTACGTGTCACGCGTCTCCATGAATGGAGAAATCACTTTCGTAGCGAACACCGGCGGAGGTCCCAATGGCGGGCAGTTTGATCGCTATGGCAATTTTATTGTTTGCGAATGCAGGCGGCGCGCGATTGTTGCTGTCTCGCCAAAAGGGGAGGTTTCCCCACTGCTTGACTCTTACGAGGGGCACCCCTTGAACGGTCCGAATGATATTGCTATCGACGCGGACGGCAGCTTCTTTTTTACGGATCCAGAAGGCAGTTCCCTGGACAAACGGATCGGCGCCGTCTACCACTGCAGCCCGGGCGGAACGATTTCACGAGTAGCGGACGGCTTGGCCTATCCCAACGGAATTGTCATCAATGCCGAACGCACGGGAATTTACCTAGCTGAAACGCGCACGCAGCAGATTCACCGCTATATCAGAAAGTCGGACGGCAGCCTGGGGCCGCGCACCTTGTTCTGCCAGCTTGAACAAAGAAGCATCGGTGGGCCAGACGGTATGTGCCTCGACCAGTTAGGCAACTTGTATATAGCCATGTACGGCTACAGCTGCATTCAAGTGGTCGACGCAGCGGGCAACGCGCTTCATCGCCTGGCCACGCCGGGCGCAAATCCAACGAACTGCTGTTTCGGTCCGCCGCATTCAGAGTTTGCGACTTCCTTGTTTGTCACCGAGACCATCACGAACGCGATATGGCGCTATGAAGTAGGAATAGCAGGAATGCCGATGCATGCGATGGTGGCCTCGATAACTGGCGGCGCTCCGTTAAGCAATGCGGAGACGAGACACTCCCTATGAATGGCTTCCAACGTTTCAAGAACAAAGTGGCTTTGGTCACCGGATCCGGCCGCGGTATCGGAAGGGCGATTGCGGAAAAGTTCGCTTCCGAAGGTGCAAAGGTCGTTCTAATCGATCGCAACGAATCTGAACTTAATAGCGCCGCAGAACAGATTAAATCTCAGCATGACTCCCTGCTCCCCATCGTTTGTGATGTACGAGTCGAGTCGGATGTCACGAAAATGGTCTCCCGGGTAGTTCAAAAATGGGGGGAGATCCACATTCTGGTCAATAATGCGGCCGTCTTTCCTGAGCGAATCCCGTTCCTTGACGTAACTCTTGAGCGGTGGTTTGAAGTATTGGATGTGAATTTACTCGGCGTATTTCGTTGCACGCAAGCCGTGGCGGCCGAAATGGTTCGTCAGAAAACGGCGGGAAGAATCGTTAACATTTCGTCTATTAATGCGATCCGCTACCGCAGGGCGACTTTCGGGCAAACACAATACAACGTTTCCAAGGCTGCTCTGGACAACCTCACAAAGGGTCTAGCCATGGAACTTGCACCGCACGGCATCATCGTCAATGGAATTGCTCCCGGATTCGTGGCAGCTCCGATGGCAAAACAGGATTCTCTCGAAGAAGAGAGCATGAAGAAAGAATACCTGAAGTCCGGGCGCGTCCCGCTCGGAAGATTCGGGACGCCGGAGGACTGCGCCAATCTTGCGCTCTTCCTGGCCTCGGAGGATTGCACCTGGATGACGGGCGAGACCATTCACCAGGATGGCGGCATGCACTTCACATTTTGAAGGAGGCACTATGAATAGCTCAATCCCGCAGAACTATTCCGCGCAAATTGAAGAATTCCAAAGGCAGGGCTTTCTGGTGATCCCAAACGCTCTGACCTCCGCTGAGATCGCGCGCCTGAACCGGGCAATTGATGACGATCTCCGGCGCAACGAGCGAGAATGGGTTCAGTTCAATGACGCTCTGACACAAACACCCGACATTCTTTCACGCACCTCGGAGTTCGACTTTGCCATCGAGAACCCGGCGGTCCTGAATTTTCTCCGCAAACTCATTGGCGAAAACGTTACTTTCGAAGAGTTCTTGGTGATGATTCGTCAACCTACGGAGCGGCCTCAGGATTTCAAAGGCTGGCATCGCGATCTGATTCGCGATTATAACCGGCGAATGGAAATCGAGTATCTTTCGGTCATCTACTATCTCACCGAGGTTGGCTCATCCGATCACTGCTTCAGCATCGTGCCTGAAACCCATGCACGTCTGGTTGATTTGCGGCCCGAGGAAATTACACCGGGAAGCGAGGTGGACGTCATCGGGCCGGCAGGAACCGCTATCGTTTTTCATGGCCGGGCCATTCATTCCGGGAAGCACAAACCGCAATCCAGGCAGAGACGCACAGTTCATGTCTCATTCTGGTCGGCCGGAAAGCCCCGTGCTCAAGAATGGACGCCCATTCCGCGACGGCTTTATGAACGCCGTGAGCCAGCGCTGCCTGCATTTCTGTATTCCAAGTACAACGTGACCGAGGTCGTCGACGGGGTGGGACGCCGGCCCGCCGATCTCGATCCCTCTCTCCCTGTCGCCGATATCATCCGCGAAGTCCATCGCCGGGCTGCGGTACCGCTGCAGCGCGGGCGCGTTGCTGGTTCTCAATAAGCGCAAGCGCGAGAACTTGCTCACTTCTACAACGATGCGGTAACTTCTGGGGCTGCGTTTTGAGAGGACATTTATGAGAAGAGTAATTGCTGTGTTCTTCTTCTTTTTTGTCTCGGGGATTACATTTGCACAATCACCGGTGAGCGACCTCACCGATTCTCTAGGCTTGGCGCGGCTGAAGGACTATTCGGCGGCGCGGGTTTCGAGCGGCAACAAGTATGTCGCGAGCAATGACGACAGCAAGAGGATCATGCCGGGAGAAACCCTGGTCATGGCCGACTTGAAGGGCGCCGGTGCAGTGACTCACATCTGGCTCACGGTCGCCGACAACGAATTCGGCTGGCCTCGGCTGCTGCGCATTCGCGTTTACTACGACGGTTACAAGACGCCCAGCGTCGACGCTCCCCTCGGCGACTTTTTCGGCGTGGGCCATGGCTCGGAGCGCAATCTGAATTCCATCATGGTGCATGACAGTTCGTTTGGCCGCGCGCGCAACAGCTACTGGCCTATGCCGTACCGCAAGTCATGCCGCATCACGGTGACCAACGAAGGTAATCGCCTGGTGCCGATGTTTTACTACCACGTGGATTACCGCAAGTATGCGTCATTGCCCGCGAATATCGGATACTTCCACGCCTACTACCGGCAGGAACGTCCGGCGCAAAAGGGACATAACTACGAATTCCTAAACATCAAAGGAACGGGACATTATGTCGGCACCGTGCTGAGCGTGGTCCAGACGCAGGTTTCCTGGTTCGGCGAAGGGGACGACCTGTTCTACGTGGACGGCGCAGCAAAGCCACAGATCCTGGGAACCGGCAGCGAAGATTATTTCAACGACGCCTGGGGCCTGCGTGACTCCGATGGTCCTTGGACGGGTACACCCATTGCGGAAGGTGAGCGGCTCGGTTCGCGGTTAACCGGATATCGTTGGCATGTTCCCGATCCCATTCCCTTCAAGAAATCCTTGTGGGCAGGAATCGAACACGCGGGGTGGACCGCCAATCCTGACGGAACGGTACGCTCAGGGTTTGAAGAGCGCCCTGATTTCTTTTCGAGCGTTGCGTTCTGGTATCAGCAGGGAGTGAATCAAGACTTGCCAGAGCCACCTTATGGATATGACCGGCTTCCTTTTGGGAATGCCACCCAACTCGAAGTCCCCTCGCTGATTAAAGATGTGACTGCAGAAAAAGGGAAAGCTCTAGTGCAGAAAGAAGTGGACTGGGCAAAGGACTTGCTCTTTCTGGACGCCGAAGGGCCGGGGGCAAGAATCAACATTCCGGTGGATATTCCCGAGGATGCGCAGTACGAACTAATTGGATTGATCGCACAAGCGCCAGATTATGGCGACTACAAAGCGCTGCTCGACGATCAGCCCATGAATCTCGATCCACGACAGGCTGCCACTTCGGAAGTCCCGTTTCCTGGCCCCGAAGTGTTTTACAACTATTTGCCGGAGGTCTATGTCGCCAAAGATCGCGCATTAGGCATGGCGACACTCACAAAAGGCCGACATACTCTCAGTTTCATCTGCGTGGGAAAGGACCCGCATTCACTAGGTTACAAGTTTGGCATCAACGATGTGGTCATCGAAAAGGTGCCTGATTTTCCCAAAGCAGATCCCAATGCGCCGCCAGTTCCGCCCAATCCAGAACCGCCGACTCCTGTCGGTTCTAACGAAGATTCATCGAGAACGACATATCGTGGACACGAGATTTCATACTACGTGGCTAAGGTTAGATCCGCTACCGGCGTGGAAAAAGTGAGCGCTTTGTATGCCATCGGACAGTTTGACGCAGAGGGCGCGGCGGGGGTTAGCATCCTTAGCGCAGCACTCTCCGATTCGTCCGCCGAGGTTCGCGTAGCGGCTGCAACCTCGCTAGCGAAAATCGGCCCCGCAAATACTGCGGCTGTGCCCATGCTGGCGAAGGCACTTTCGGACGTATCGCCGCGCGTGCGTTCTATGGCCGCGATGGCCTTGCAGGCTAGCGGACCCCGCGCAGCATCCGCGGTCCCGCAGCTAGCAGTATCCCTGCAGGATCCAGTGGCTTCGGTGAGGCATTTTGCCGCCGATGCCTTGGAGGCGATTGGCCCATCGGCAGCGATTGCGATACCGGCCTTGGTGGAGAGACTCTCCGTGAACGACGAACCCGGATTTGTATTCGCCAGCGTCACGGCGGCGCTCGCGAATATGGGGCCAGAAGCCAAAGCTGCGCTCCCTGCTCTGCAACGAGCGGTGGAAAAACGTCACAGCTTGAGTGCCGAGCGGGCGATTTTACAGATCGAAGGAAGGCCCGAGCCGGCGACCTACTACTAACTGGATAACATCATGTTGCAAACCGATTGGAGAATCCCTATGCGTTGCTGGCTCGCGTTATGCCTGGTGCTGGGAAGTGCACTTTTGACTGCCTCGCCAACATCCGCTCAACCCCGGGCTGTCGATGATGGAGATCGAGGGCAGCCGACCTACCGTGGAAAATCGCTTTCTTATTATTTGAGCGATGCGCACACGCCGAGCCGGCGAGCCGACGATCTACGTTCGATTGGAAGCTTTGGATCGGATGCTGCCTCAGCGCTTCCGCAGTTGGTTCAGGGTCTGCAGGACTCTGACGTCAATGTGCGAATCGCCGCCGCTTGGTCGATTTCCCAGGTGGCTCCGGCCACAAATGCATCCACAGTAAGCGCATTGCGACACGCCCTTTCCGATTCGAATTCTAAAGTGCGAAGTTTGGCGGCCATAGCTCTGCGCCAGATTGGGCTGGGCGCGGCCGCCGCGATACCGCAGTTGATTTCCTGCCTGGATGATCCGGTTGCTTTCGTGCGTGCCCCCGCCGCGGATGCTTTAGGCGCGATCGGCCCCGCCGCTCGCGATGCGGTCGGTCCGCTTGCCAGACGGCTCGCGTCGAAAGATGAGCAGGTATTCGTTCTTCGCAGCATAGCCTACGCGTTGGGGAATATTGGCCCGGACGCCCGCTCGGCATTACCTGCACTGGAAGACGCCTCAAAGATGGTCCGAGTCAGCTACGCGGCACAGTTGGCCATCCTCCAGATTAAGGGATTGCCGATTCCGAGCTATTAAACGCAGCGAGCGGTTATGAAAACGTCGAGAAGACGATTCCGCTTGGAATCATGGAAAGTTTGGATGAGTCGCGGTTGGTAAAAGAAATCTATGGAACCCAGGCCTGACTTTGTGCAGCATGGATGCACGCTCGTGCCTGCCGAGGCTTTGCAGGGTGGGAATCCAGGTAGAAATTGTTCAACCTGGATGCGCGGCTTAAAACAAGTCAGCGCAAAATCGGAGAGTTTTTATCCAGCAATCTTACCGAATCTGGTCCACTATGCTTCCTCGGGGAAGACTCGCCGCTGTTCGCCAGGCTGGAACCTGAAAAACCGCGGGATCGAGTTGAGATGGATAATCTGGCTGCTGGCACTGCATGGCGGGGCTGCGCGATAGCGGCTTACTGAAATCAGCACTGGCCCGGCCGCAACAGCCCGGAGCCCAAAGTTTCCTATTGCATTTCATGGCGTGAAATAATTTAGTTCATCGGCTGAAGATCCAAATAGATCGCGCGGCCCGCCAACGTGTCCGCCACGTGTTTCATCAACAGCAGGTTAGCAGAGCTAGTCAGAATGAAGTCGCCTGGCCGCCGGAGTTCGTCCACCGCACGTTTGACCGCCAGCAAGATCTGTGGCGCTCGTTGAATCTCATCCAGGATGACCGGGCGCGTATCTTGCCTGTCTGCCGTGCGCCCGTCAGTACCGTGACGAGTGTTACACGCGGCAAAGCACGTCCGCTCGACGCCGACGATGTTGCGCTGCCTTGGGGATGGATGGTCCCCAAATCGCGATAATCTGCGGCCCGTTGGCGATCCTTCCCTCACGACGGGCGGCTGGAGGGCTTCAAGGAAAGCACGCGGATCATTGCGAATTCGCGCCTTGCTGCTGGCCACGCTGTCCCCACCGCTCGGCCGTTTCGGCGATAGGAACCATCTGATAAGGGTCAGGCCCAGGGACGAGATTCGCTCCGAATCTCTATCTTCCGAATCTCGATGAGGAATGGCCGGCACCTTCTCTCTGTCCCAAATGGCCCGGAGGGTGTAGGATGCACCCGTCTTTTAGAAAGCGACTGAGTCACGGCCTTATCGTAAGCGAAGCCTTAGAGAACTCGGGAACCAATGCGTAAATTTTTGGGGGAGGCGAGGCGCACTTACCCGCACCTCCGCCCATTCGGTTCCCGCAAGCATTCAGGAGGGGCCCGTGCTACTCAATCTAGAAATTTCCACCCATCCACGTAAGCCCGCCAAAGTGCTTTTCATTTTCACCTTATTCCTGCTCTTGTGCTCAACCATGGGGATCTCGCAAGTACAAAAGAGAGACCACAATCCCAGCCTGCCGAAATATGACCCCACTACAGAAACCAAAACCAAAGGAGTAGTGGACGAAATAAAGTTGCTCACTTTTGAGGCGGGAAAGGATTTCGTCGTATTGGTCGTCAAGAACGGGGACGATACGGTCCAGATATACGTGTGTCCCAAGGCGTTTCAGGAAGAGGTGGGCATGACTTTTGGAAAGGGAGATGAGGTTGCCGTCACGGGTTCAAAAATCAAGCAGGAAGGATCGGACGTGATCCTTGCCCGAGAACTGGTGAAAGGTACCGATACAATTCTGTTGCGCGATGAGAAGGGCAAGCCGGTATGGGATCCGCGCACGGGCAAGTGAGTGCGGCAAATTAGCAACGTGGGAACTATAGAGGGAAGTCTCGCGCGAGACTGATGGCACTGTGCGCTGATTTTTCACGGGCTTCCTCTCAGATGCCCGCATACCACGCGTAGCCACCATCCGCGCCGGCACCGCCCCGCCCTTTGCCGAAGGGTTTGAGATCGTCTGTTAGGGTCAAGCGAGTAATGTATTTCACGTTCTTGTAACCGAGTTGCCGCGGGACTCGCAGGCGGACGGGCCCTCCGAACGGCACGGGAAGTTCGTTTCCGTTCATGCGGTGAGCGAGAAGCGTCTGCGGGTGCAACGCGTCCGCCATGTCGATGCTCTCCCACCAGTCAGATTGGATCGAGCGGTACACAACGTAACGCACCTGGGGCAGCGCGCCAACCCGCTCCAGCATGTAAGAAAGCGGTACCCCGGTCCATTCGGCGATGTAAGTCCATCCTTCTTCACAGCCGTTCATTGTGATCTGCGTACTGCTAGGGAAACTCTTGATCTCTGCCAGTGAGAACGAGGCTGGCCGCGCCGCCATCCCATCCACATTCACCCGCCAGTCTACGAAATTGGCTGCCTGGAGTCGTTCAAATTCGACGCCCAACGGATCGACTTCGTTGGCGAACGGATTTTCTGAGACTTCGTTGCGGGAAAATTCACGGGCCATTGAATGGCGGGTCAAAAGTCGCTGCGCCGCGTAAGTCAGCGTTTCTCCCGGACCGTAAAGTCCGCCCCCATCTGGCGGGATGAGGCCATGATGCCGGGCGACTTTGGCGGCGAGAGCCATCCCGGATCCACCAGCCGCCACAGCAAGTCCCGCGGTGACGAATTTGCGCCGAGAGATATTGCTCATAACTTCACTCCGTGGGTGGTGTAGCGCGGCCAGTGATCATGGCGCGCATACGATTTCGAAATCCCGCAACAACGACCATCAGCACGTGAATTAACAGGAACAGAACAAGGAATATCGTCACCAGAAAATGCAGGCTGCGCGCGGTCTGCTGGCCTCCCAGAAGCCGAACGGCTGCTGGAAATTCCGAGGTGAATCCGAAGGACATGGCCAGCCCCGTCCAAATCATCAAGGGGAATAGCACGAAGATCACGAGCAGATAGGTGAGGCGCTGCAATACGTTATACGACCACGCTTCTTCCTCGCCCGGCCGCTCAAAGCGCAGATGCCGAAGTAGCGAGCCGCCAAGCTCCCTGATCGAAAGGTCAGAAGCCGCGGGAAACAGATTGCGCCGGAAATGCCCGGCGAAGAAGCCGAACAGTGTGTAGAACAAACCCGTCCCAACCGCAAGCCATGCCGCCTGAAAATGAAGATAGCGGCTCCAGCCGTTCTGATCAGGCAGCACGTAGCCATAGCCGGTGGGGACGGTATCCCTGGAAGATGGCAGGTGCAGGTTGAGCCACGGGCGCATGTTTACGTTGCCCGTCTCACCCCAGTAAAACCGGGGATGCGAAAGCACGATCTCTCCTCCGCTGACCAGCAGCGCGAGAAACGCGACGGTAGTAATCCAATGGGTTATGCGCACTAGCGCGGAGTGGCGTGTTCGGAGCTTGGCAAGCTTGGTCGAAGAAGGCAATTGGCGCGCACTGCGGCCAGCGATTGGCAGACTCGCATTCATAAGGTGAGCCCCACTCCCAGTGCTCTGGATTCTACCGCAAGCGTGCCGCTAGCGGCATCTTCTGGGATCGTCGGGAAAGGCGTGTGCCAACGCCGCCCGCACAGCGTGAGACGATAACCGTCAACCCGTCGTCCCGGGACTATGGAACCCTGACAACCAAAAGGCGCTTTGGACCCTTGCCCACCTTTACGCGAGCCACCTCGCTTCGGGTCCGCGTGTCGATGATGGAACAATCGTCGCTGCTGCTATTGCTGATAGCGGCATAACGGCCTTCCGGCGAAAAGGCAATCCAGTTCGGGCATCCTCCGGTGGGAATCTCCGGTGAAATGTTCTTCGACGCTATGTCATACACGTATACGCCGTTGTCGGCCAGGCTCGTCACCCAGAGCTCTTTGCCATCGGGCGACAGCTCCAGACCATGCGTCGGAGTGTGCGGTTCGAGCGCACAAGAGGAAGGAGGCGCGGGCGGAAGCTCCACGCGCTCGATGACTTTCCGATCCATGACGCTGGCAATCACAAAGCCGTGGAAATCTGTAAGCGCGACGAAGAGCATCTTCCCATCTTTTGCGGCGGCGTACGGCCGGGGGATGCCGCCGACTGGAACCTTCAGGATGTACGCCAGCCTGTTCAAGTCGATCAGATCAATTTCCTGGCTGCCCATGGACGACACGAACATCTCACCGTTGTTGTCGGCGTTATAGCAATTGTGCGGCTGCTGGACGGGAAGGACTTTGACGACTTTGTGCCGCGCCATGTCAACGATATCCACGCTGTTCCCACTGCGGATGGGCACTCCGACGTAGCGACCGTCGGGCGTGGAGGCACACTGGTTCGGCGTCCCAGTCAGGGCAATTGCGTCCACGACCCTGTCAGTTGCGGTATCAATCACTTTGAGGTTGTTTTCCGATTCGATAGTCGCGAAGAGTTTCCGTCCATCAGCAGGAGCACAGAGTCCATGAACATGTTGGCCGACCGTGATGTCTCCGACCACCCTCCTGGTTGCGAGGTCAACGACGGTAATGTCATTTCCCAGGCTGTTGCTGACGTAGAGTTTCGTGATCCCAGTTGTAGCCGCGAAGCCGTCGGCTGCACCTATAAGTAGAACCGATGCGATCAGCAAACCTTGGAACGCGCCGCGCACGGTCGGCCTCCAATCTTGCAGTCGCGTCGAGAGAACCTTTTCTCCCGACTCTGCTCTGCACTCGTTTATCATTATTCTATTGAATGCCTCAAAGAGCGAACAGGTCATGCACGAATTCCGCCCGAGTGAGCATGAGAAGGCCTTAATCTCGGCGGAGAGCAGTTGCTATTTTCAGGTCGTTGGGAGCGACGTTGCCAGGGCGATGGCAGACTTTTTGGTAGATCCGGCTGAAAACACGATGATGAAGTTAGGTTGCTACTGAACTTGACGAGTACCAAGCATTTTGTCGGCCAAGGTCAAGGGCAAGATCAAGACGAAGATCAAGGCCAAGGCAATACCAACGGCAAAGATTTTAGGGCGCGGTGTATCCGGGGAAGGCTTGGTTCACACCGTTATCCCCGTTATCGCCGTCTCGGGCGGTGCAAGAATGTTCAAAAGTGAACAACTCCGGCCAAGACAAAGACGGAGTCGTTGTCGTGACTTGCGCCACTGAAAAGGCGTTTGCAGTGTGAGCGTTTGGCGAGCCTGTCAGCCACATTTCAGACCAACAGAGTACCGCGACGTTGGCGAGGCAGTGGATCGCGGACCGTGGCTCCTGCATCGAGCGACGAGTCCATGGCGTTACTTGGGCGGCCGGTGCACGATTCCCACAACGATCAAAGCCAAGAAAATCATCAGACTCCCGGCGCAAAGATATAACTTCGGCTTCCGCCCCCCAGAACTCCACTCGCCGGTGAAAAAGCCAGCGGCACTGCTGCTGAGGATCATTGCTCCGATAAACAGGGGCCACCCTTCGACCGAGCCAATTCTTTGTTCGCCAAGGCCGTAAATAGCGAGCCCGCCGTACCAAAATGTTCCCATCGCGATTCCGTATATCCAGTGGCTAATGGCTGAGGGCTGCCAGAAAAGTCCGGCGCTCCGGTTGCGCCATATCATATAAGCGCAATAGACCAAGTTGGCCAGGGAACCTCCTGGATATGAAAGGTCTGGATCCGCTCGCCAATCCTCCAGTCGCGGTCCCTTCAGACTTAAAGCTGTTTGTATCCGCCTGGAACGCTCCGCCTTCCCAAATCACGCAACTTAGCCGGTAAGATTTAGGATATCGTTGCAATCATTACGCAAGGAAATTCTCTGGATTGGGCGCGGGATACTACCTCAATAAAATCCAGCGGCGTCTGTGGGACGTGCTTCCTGTGGTGAGGAGCCATGGGTACCCACCTGAAGTTTGCAGGGTCATACATCCAGCGCGAAACTGGCCGCTGCAACCACACCGGCGATCTTGGCCATCACCCTTTGGGCGTCGCGACAATCTGTAGTGGGCGCGCGGGACGAGCATCAAGACGTTACTCCGACGTAAAACTACGCTCCTCGTGCTGGCTTTCGACAGTTACGCCACGAAGCTTGACCCGACCCAGGGGTTGATGGTCAATTTATTTGTATATACGATTAGATAATGAGGATCGACCTCGATCCGACGAAAAACGCGAAGAACATCCAGGAAAGAGGCCTCCCGTTCACGCTCGCCGCTGAATTCGATTGGACCACAGCCATGATCGTACCGTCCAGCCGCCACCGCGAAGCCCGCTTTTTCGCGCTCGGTTATATCGGGAACCGCCTTCATGCTCTGGTCTTCACAAAATCCGGTGCGACGGTGCGGGTTATCAGCTTGCGCCGCGCCCACAAAACGGAGGTAAAACGCTATGAAGAAAAAGCCTGATCCCGAGATGATCGACAAGGAAAACCCGGAGTGGACCGACGCCATGTTTGCCAAGGCAAGGCCGGCATCCGAAGTCTTTCCCGATCTCGCCGCACATTCGGGGAAACGCAAACGCGGCCAGCGCGGCCCGCAGAAAAAGCCGCGCAAGGTTCTGATCGCTCTGCGCCTTGAAGTCAGCACGGTCGAGGCGTACAAGGCCGGTGGCCGCGGCTATCAGACCCGCATGGCCGCTGTGCTGGAAGAGCACGCGAAATAATTCCCGCCAAACGCAACGGTCGTTCCGCCTGCTGTATCTTTTGCCGCACATATAGTGATGCTCGTGGCTCGAAGTGGGCTCAAGAGCGGTTTCGGCCAGTTTCGGGACGCTTCTGGCTGAGCGTACCTTTCGTTGGCTTCATCCAGACTGCCGAACTCGCAGGCGTCCACATCTCGCCGCCGAAGACCTCCCGGTAGCATTCGCTCGGCATCACGGTCTCCAGGCCTGCAATGGCTGGGGGCGAGAGTTTTCCGTTACTTTCGGGTTACCCCGGCTCGCCTTTTCCTTGACAATTCAGGAAGGCTTCTTCATTGTCGTTTTACGCAAGGGGGAACCTTGCCCTTGACATGCTCGGGTCGGCGATCCGGGCAGGTACAGGCTCCAGCGGGGGGCTGGAGATCCCAAAAGTCTCGAGGGATTCGCGGCCACGGGTCACGCGGTGTTCATTTTTGTGACTTGAGGTCCCGGAATGCCCCTCGCACTGTTTCTACCTACTAAATCGAATATTCCCGCAGGCGTTCTCCCGACCTCACAAACGTCTTCTCCACTTGCGTATCCCAAGCACTGCCCACGCTCAGCCTTAGGCCGCTCATCGCGAAGGTGTATAGCGACTGGACAGCTGGAGGGCTTGTGTCGTCGTTAAACCAGCCCCTCGCCGCTCGCAACACCCGGGTCATGAGCGGGAACGCTCCGCCGCGTATTGTGTCTGCACGCCAACACTTTGGCCCTCAGCACCTTGAAATTCTTTGCTGTGACCGGCGGTTCATAGTCCTCGTAGCGGGCAGAAGATGGGGCAAAACGACCCTGGGACTGTACAAGATGCTTTGCCACGCCGCCAGCGCGCGTAACCAAGTCTGTTATTTCATGGGACCTACCGAGCGGCAGTCGAAAGAAATGGGATGGCGGACACTAAAGCACCTTGTACCCGAGGCGCTCGTGCGTCGCACGCGGGAATCGGAATTGGAGATCGAGCTCGTGAACGGTTCACTCATTAAGGTGCACGGCCCGCAATCCTTGCGTGGCACTGGGCTAGACTTCGCGGTATTAGACGAAGTTGCGTACATGCCGGCCGAGCTGTGGCCGGAAATTGTGCGACCCATGCTCGCGGACCGGGAAGGACGGGCGCTTCTCAGCGGTACTCCCCGTGGCTTCAATTTTTTTTATGACTTGTACCATGAGGCACGGTCCAGATCAGATTGGGCAGCGTTCCACTATTCCACGGCGCTGGGGGGCTACGTCTCTGCAAACGAGTTAGCGCTGTTGCGGTCCACGATGGATCCCAAGCTGTACGCCCAGGAAATTTTGGCTTCCTTCGAACTCCAGAAGGGTCGTGTATACCACGCATTCTCCCGCGATCTAAATGTAACTGACGTGCCGTTGATCCCCGATCTCCCGCTGTTAGTCGGCATGGACTTCAATGTCAATCCGATGACTGCCGTCGTCGCCCAAAAGATCGGTGAAGAGTGTCACGTGTCAGCAGAAGTTGTTCTTCCGAACAGCAATACCTTCGAAATGATGCAGGAATTGCTTCTCCGATATCCACAGCAACGAGGAGTCGTTCACCCTGATCCCACCGGCGCAGCTCGTAAGACTAGTGCCGCCGTGGGCCAAACTGACCATGCCATCATTCGGCAAGCCGGCTGGTATGTGCATAGTCTGAAGCCCTATCCGATTGTCGATCGGATCAACAGCGTCAATGCCATGTTCGAAAATGCGAACCGACAGCGCCGGTTATTGATCGACCGAAAATGCAAGAATTTGATTCGCGCATTGGACAGTTTGACCTTCAAAGCCGAAACCCACCTTCCCGACAAATCGAGTGGTTTCGATCACATTTGCGACGCCTTGGGGTATCTCGTCGTGGCTGTCTTTCCAATGATTAAAGATGATTTCACTGTCACGCAGGTACGCATATGATTTTTGATTCGGTTGTATCGTCACCAGGATCTGGAACAAATGCGAGGAGAACTGGAGGATCCGGTGAACCGAGCGTCCTGTCGAATCAAACCGTGTTAGAGATCGATCACGAACTGCAAAAAGCAATGTACCTCGCAATTGAACAATTGGGAATGCTGTGGCGCTTCCGTTGCGATCTGGAACAGTCCCCTCAGATGCGTGCGGATATCAGGGCGGTCGCGCAGTGGATCAATTTCCTGATCGACCAACGCGAGTCCATCGCCGTCGAGATTTCCGAGCAAAGACCCGATCTCGTTGAATTGGGGGGGCAGGTCTTGTGCGAGACGTGCAGAAAGGGTGCAAAGAATGGCTACAGCAAAACCAGCAGCCACGAAAGTTTGGCTCCGCCTCCTATCTGGAAAATACAACTAGAGTTTTTGTTGGCCTGCACGAAAAGAGTTGGCGTGGAACTCTTCGAGCAGGACTGCGCTTCTTACAATCTAAGAAAATTTCCAAGCTGTCTAGCAAAGCTCATGCGAGCGCTGCTGCGACCGCGGCGATGTTTGTTGTCCACAGGAGCGGGTGAAACGGGCATTGAGGTGAACCATCGGACGAAGAGCTGCGCAGAGTGTGGGCAATCCATCAACCCACCTCAGGCGGCTGCGCTTTGAGCATCCGTTGGCCGGGTGAGTCGCGAGTTGCGGCATGGCAGGCGGGGAAGTTCGGCTATAGGAGATCATGGGATTTGCTGCTCTCGAAAAACGCATACGAGCGCTCGAACAAGCATTCTCGGCAACTGGGAAGCAGTGCAGTTGTCGAACTGGTGGGCAGACAACCTATCACAGTGCCGAGGAGCTCAAGAACATCATGGATGTTCGCTGCCCCGCGCACGGCTTTCGCGATCTGGGTCGCCTGAGGTGGCTGTCGAGCGGCTTGCCGTTGCAGCCCGGCGATCAGAATCTTTGCTCGTGTCCGCCGTGCCCGGTGCGCGAATTCCTGCAGGGTCGACGTGGCCCTCTAAGCAAAATGGAACAAGAAGAGGAGGAGCAAAGGTGGGAAAGAGAGTTCGGCGCAAATTCGGATGGAGAGTTTCGCCGCGAGCAAGCACGGGTGGAAAAGTTGCTTCAGAAATATGTGTACAACAAACGGAAGAGTAAGGAGAACCAATGGCTCAAATAAAGTGTAAGGGGAAAACGAGTGCAGGTGCTGCCTGCCGGGCGCCGGCGGGTTCGGGAGGGCTTTGCTTTTTCCACGCGAACCCAGATAGCGCCAAGTCACTCGGCCAGATCGGCGGACGGAAAAATCGTAGACCGGTAGTTGACCTGCAGGTGCCCGACCATATGACCGCTGCCGATGTCTGCCAGGTTACCGGGCAGGCGATCCGCTTGCTGCTAGCAGGTGACTTGCGAGCACGGGAGGCCAGTGCTCTCGCGCAACTCTGCAACTCTCTCTATCGCATTATCCCAGTCGCCGATCTCGAGGCCCGCATAACTGCATTGGAACAAAACGGAAGTTCGAAAAATGCTGATCCGACTATGTCACCTGCGAATGAACCCGACCCTGCTGAAAGTAACGCGCGGTTAGAATCGGAGCAGCAAAGTCTAAACTTGATCGACGAGACAGAGCACGCCGAGAACGTAGCCCGAGAGCGCGAGCGATGAACCCGTCGAAGCCGAGGAGCCATAGCGGCTGTGGTTGAAAGCAAACCGCGAATTTCGCCGCTTCGGTGGCTCGAAGCCATACTGTGCGGGCAAGCCATTCAGGGATCGTCGCTCGGGGAAAATGTTGTTTGGGGGCGCTTGTTGGCTGGACTGGCGCACGATCACGAAGAGGCGCAGACGGCTTCTCTCCCTGGATACGTACTAAACTATATGTACACACCATTGGACCAGCATAAAACGAAAACAGCCGCTGCCGCGAAAAGCGTGCCCCATCGCCCTCTGGACCGCCTGGAGGGTCTGCGACGGTAGCGCAAACGCAAAAGCCGAGGAGCGACGGATACGCCACGGGGCTGATCACCTTCGTTCTTCAGCAGGCCGGGATTTCACCCGGAAATGCCAAACTGAAGCAGAGACTCGCATAGCTCACTGCGAATCAGGATAGGGCGGAAGGTTCCTGGCCGGCCTACTCTCTGAACAAGAACAAAGAGCACCACATCAGTCCGGAAACCGCGCTCTTTATGAATGACGCGGCCACTTCGTACGCTGTGCTCTCTCTAACTGCCGCCCACCGTCGCTGAAATGAGGCAGTGGGCTGTTTTGCCCAAATGCTCAGACCTTAATGTCATCCCAGCGATCCCGGAAGTTCTCGCCTGCCCTTGGTTGGAAAGTACGCATGTTCGAGTTTTTCCGCTGCGTCCCATCTTGTTTTTTCCTTCAAGCCATTCTCGGTGTTCTGTTGAACAGCGATCAGCGACTAAATTCCCTCCTACGACGTGGTACTTCCGATGACCATCAGGTCCCTGCAAAACCACGAAAACGTAGTAGTGATTTGCCCTTTTGGTGTCCCATCGCTCTTGCTGAGCATCCACGAAGGAGTGCGAGTTAGAGACGCCAAGCTTGACCGATGAAGACAGCTGGCGCGCTCCGAACGTGCCGTCCCAGACGGAGCGAAGTGTGATTCAGGCCGGTCTAGTCGGTGTAAAATCCCGCCTTCATGGGAAAGCCCGATGAGTGAACTCACTAAAGCGCTGTCCGCATTGCTCGCCTTCCTACCACTAATCGCGCTATGGTACGTCGTGTTTGGCCTATTGGAGCGGTTCTTTCCAGCGGTGGAGCACAAGCCTCTCAAGGGATGGACGTTTAACATTTGCTTATCGCTCTTATATGTTGCCGTTGGTGCTATTGCCGCTGGCGTTGGCGCCCTCATTGGTGGAAAGTTGAAAGCGATCCTTCACGGAGGCCTGATCGATCTCAAGATCGGAAACACGCGTAGTATCGCCGGCGGCCTTGCTGCGACATTATTGTCCCTCCTGATCTTCGACTTCTTCTATTACTGGTGGCACCGCTCGGAACACAAATATCCGGCACTTTGGGCGATTCACAAGCTCCATCATATGGATCCAGGAATCAATGTGTCCACGGACAATCGGCATCACTGGCTCGAGGACGTGGGACGCATCCCAACCATTACGATCCCGATGGCCATCTTGTTCGATCTATCGCCGGCGGTCGGAGGCGCGATTGGTTTTGTTTTCTCGGCCTGGACGTTTTTCATTCATGCCAACCTCAAACTCAGCCTAGGCCGATTGAGTTGGCTGTTTGATGGGCCGCAAGTGCATCGCATCCATCACAGCAGGCTAGAGGAACATCTTGACCGGAACTTTGCAGCATTCTTCCCCATCTGGGATGTAATCTTTGGCACCTATTACCATCCGAGTCCTAATGAGTTCCCACCGACCGGGGTGGCTGGCGAGCCGGAAGTGGCTACTCTACGGGATGCCGCATGGCTCCCTTTTCGTGCTTGGCGTCAGGCTTTATCTTCCTCGTCGGATCCCATAAGTGAATCCAGCCGAGAGCCTCGCGTACCACCGCGGTGATCAGAAGTCCCAGTGCGCATTGCCATAAAAGATTTCACCCTTCCCGACTCTTAACCGCGATCGAGTTTAATGTTCGGAGATTCATGGTTAATCAGACGTTGTTCGCCATCTTCGCCGCCTTCCGTCGTTCAGCGTGCGATTAGCGCGCGACGTAACTACGACTGTAAACGCGCGCGTCGAACCTCTCGGTTCCCACCCCAGCGGCCAACGTCCAGGAAGACCGCGATTGCCAGAAGCGAGTCCACGCATAATTCCCAGTACTAAAGCGACACGTAGACTCGAGAAGATAACTCTGGGATGGGGTGCCTAACCTCATGTAAAGTATCCCGAGCCAGAAAGACGGTATAGGGTGTGGGCCCAAAAGGGCATCAGCAAGGGCTGGTTCGAACTTCTTTCAAGGGAGCGCTTCCCATGTCCGTTAACATATCGAAAACGATCAACGTAGCGAAGGTAATCCTGGTTGCGATATCGCTTTTCTCCACGATTCTTGCCGCAGATCAGCAGAAGGTGCGAGAGAAAATATCATGGGAACAGTATCTGAAGAATAGCGCGGCTTCGCGGGAGTCGATTGATGTATTTCTCAGCGGCCCGAGTTGGGGCCAATTTGATCCCGAAGTGGGTTATACGCAGCGAAATTATCTAGACGTAGGAAACGGCATCGACCACAGCGCCGCACTTTATACCTTCCAGGCGAATGGCGCCCGCACCTCGTTCATGTATGCCGACCGGATACCCCGCATCAACACCTACGGTGACAGCTTCACCGAAAGCGAACAGGTCAGCGACGGCGAGACTTGGCAGGAATACCTAGCCGGGCACCTAGGGGAGCCCATCCGGAATTTTGGCATTGGCGGATATGGTGTGTATCAAGCGTTCCGCCGGATGGAGCGTGAGGAACAAACCGATCATGGCGCGAAATACGTAATTCTTTATATTTGTTGCGATGATGCCACCCGCAGCCTGCTACGAGCCCGCTACGCCAGTATCTATGCCTGGTTCAGCGATCAAGGCGGCCGAAGATTCCACGGTAATTTTACCTCCCATGTAGAAATGGATCTCTCGACTGGACGCTTTGTAGAAAAGGAACAGCTCCTCTCTACGAAAGAGTCTCTGTACCACATGACCGAACCGCAGTGGATGTTCGACAACCTCAAAGATGATCTGGCGCTCCAACTGGACGCCTATGCGATGGGGTACATTCGTGACTTGGACCGTGAAAGGATCACCCACCTGGCGGCGAAGCTCGATTTCCCCTTCGATTGGAGCCTGGAGTCCCAAACAGCTACCGTAGTCAGTTCGCACCCGGAACGCGTTCCTCCTCGGACCGCGATGCAAGTCCAGGCCGCCGCATTGCTGAACCGCTACGGGCAGCGCGCAACCCTCTTCATTCTCGACAAGGCCCGTGAGTTTGCTCGTCAAAATAACAAGAAGCTGCTGATCGTTCTGAACCAGACGACGGACATGGGGCGCAGCGGTCTTCGCGACGATCAGGAGATTCTGGATTACCTGAGTAAGCAGAAGTTTGACTATTTCGACATGAATGGCTTCAGTTTGCGCGAGTACCAGAACGCTAAAACCGCGCTGAGTTACGGCGACTATGAGAAGCAATATCAGGTCAATGGTTTCGGCCATTACAACCCGCTGGGAAATCACCGCTTCGCCTATTCAATTAAAGACACAATCGTGAAATGGCTTGATCCAAAGCCCATTCCCTATCAGCAATCCGGCGCGCAAGCCGTGAACTTCGAAGGCTACTTGCACGGCGGGGCTTATCACTGAGCAACATCGTTTCATTTTTTGCGGAAGCGATTGCATTCCTTTACCCTCTTCTTTCTGTTCCGGGAAGGCGAGTCATCGAAGTTTCAGGTAGCGGCGTTCTTGCCGCTTGAGGCCGATCAATTCGAGCGTATGTTCGCTGGCATCAGCGGTTCGATCGTTGCCAACGTCTGGCCGTGGGCGCGTCGCAGGGATCCTAATGAGCTTGGGTTTCTGGGTGCTTGGTCCGCCGTCTCCTATTCTATGTGGACTGGTAACAGCTCTCTGTTCCTTGCTTCCGATCGTTGGCTCATTTGTAGTATGGGGACCCGCTACGATGGTACTTTTCATTTCCGGGCACTGGGGAATGGGCTTGATTTTGGAGTGCAGCGATAGTGTCGCAAATTGACCATCTCCTCCGGACCTGGGTCATCAGTCAACGAGCGAATATGCATCCTTTACTCATGTTTTTCGCGCTCTTGGGGGGTGTGAAGGCATTCGGGCCCTCGGGTTGTTCATCGGACCGGTAGTTTCGGTTACACTCGTGGCGCTTGCGATGCTTCGCGAGAACAACCTGGATGCGCCTGCAGCCTGACAACTCTCTTTTAAGGAGGGAAGCCATAATGCGGATCAGCAACTTTCGGCAGCGAGAATGGGGAAGGCTTGTGACGAGATCTGCGCTTTCGCTGATGCTTGTGGCGAGCGTTCGGAGCGTTTCGCAGTCGAACTCAAGCCTTCAGGAGTTCTTCCGGAATAACATCGGCCTGAGCGAAGAGCAGATTGCCGCAATTAAGAACGGGAGAGCTGTCGCGAAGGCGATGCCATCGCGCAGCCCCGCCGAGGTTTTTCTGTTCGGAGCGGTTTATGTCCATGCTGCGCCGGAGAAATACATCCAGTTTGTTCATGATTTTGATCGTCTTCGGCAACTTCCGAACTACCTGGCGCTCGGAGTGTTCAGCAACCCGCCTCAGCTTTCCGATCTGAGTGGTTTCTCCCTCGATGATGATGACATCAAGGCCCTGAAGGACTGCAGACCAGGCGATTGCCTGATCCAGATGCCGGCCAGTTCCATGGAGCAGGCCCAGAACGCGATCGATTGGTCGGCGGCGGATCTCAGCCAGCAGGTCAACGACCTTCTACACAAGGCGGCACTGGAGCGCGTACGTCGATACCAAAAAGAGGGCAACCAAGCGTTGGGCGTCTTCCAGGACAAACGCAACCCGACCGATGTGCCCCAGCAATTCGCATATATGCTCAGCTACGCCAAAGTGTTGCCGGAGCAACTTCCGGATTTCCATCGCTACCTTCTTGAATACCCGAAATACAGGCCAGCCAATACTGATGACGCGTTCTACTGGGGCAAGGTTAGATTCGGATTGAAGCCGACGCTGCGGATCGTGCACCTTATTACCATGCGTGGCAAGCCGGGGGATCCGGTGATCTATGCGGTGGCGGAAAAACAACTCTATTCCAGCCATTACTTTGAAACCGCGCTTGACCTTTCCTTCTGCGTGCGCGCGGGCGAGGACGCCGGCGAACCCGGTTTTTACCTGATCAAGGCTATGGGTTCCGAGCAAGCGGGCCTGACTGGTTTGAAAGGTTCTATCGTCAGAAAGGCAGCGGTTGATAGTTCACTGTCGAATCTGCAGAAGGCTCTGACCGCGATACGCAACACCTTGGAGCAGCAGCGCAATACTCGTTGACGCGGCCTTGCGCAGGTTGAGCTCTATCGGAGCCATTTCCATCCCGGGGATTCTGCGAGACCCGTCAGCAGCGGCATACTCGATTCGTGGCAACATGCTTCTTAAAGGAGGCGATGATGGACGTGAATTGGAGCAAGGATATCGATCAGACCCTATCGCAGCGAAGGAAGAATTCCGTCCCATCTTGTTGGATTCCAGCGCGGCTCCGGCTTGAGGAGCATAACGGCGATTCACGTCGAGGTGATCGAAGCGCTGACTAGATTCGCTAGTACGGGAAAAATTCACTGTTCCTAAAATGTACCCAGCAGTTGAGACTCGTGCCTTTTGGGCCTTTTGGCAGACATAAAAATCAATAACTTGCGTATTGTCAACACCGGTCAATAGTTCGAGCCCGACTAGGTCCACCATTCGTAGCCAGTCGGAAAAGGATCCAATTGAACAGGTTCTACCCTCCGACCTAGGTCGATCCCCAAAACAAAATGCGCAAACGTCACACGATACCTGTCGCCGTCGGGCGGACGAGTTCGCATCAAGCCCAACTGGAGGGACTTAGCAGAGGCTCCTCGAGGAAAAAGCTAGTTCTTCGAATAGACTGGCCCAGCTTCGCGGGACGGAGGATCGGAGACCGCGCGAATATAGGACGTCAGCGCCTCGATTTCTGACTTGGTGAGAGTGTTTCCCCAGGCAGGCATGAGCGCGGACTTCTGAAGAGCCGGTCCGCCATGCGTGATGATGGCAGTCAGATCAGCGTCACTGATCTTGTTAAGCGTATCGCCTTCGGTAAACGGATGGGGCTTTACGTCGAGGTTGTCGTAATTCGAAACGCGCTCCACCGTCGACTCGGGATTATGGCAACGATCGCAATATTGATCGTTCAGGCGACGACCCAGAGTTTGCTGATAGCCGAGAGCAATCTCTTCGAGCTTGATTTCAATTTTTTTGTGCGACTTGTCGAGCGTCGAAGCGCTGATCTGGTAGCGGCCGGCCATGCCGCCCAGCGAAACGTTGATCGTGACCTGTCCGCTGGAATCAGTTAGGCCGTTGGGAGGATCGAGCGTTACTCCGGGAGCAGCGGCGAACTCCACCTGCGCTCCGGCAACGGCGGTTCCCTGATCATCGTTGACTTGAACGACTACGGGTTGA
Source organism: uncultured Acidobacteriaceae bacterium (assembly GCA_963712035.1). Taxonomy (GTDB): domain Bacteria; phylum Acidobacteriota; class Terriglobia; order Terriglobales; family Acidobacteriaceae; genus PALSA-270. Next base: position 68,504 of record CAVQGL010000002.1, read on the forward strand.
GGCAGCAGGCTTCCTGTCTGACCAAACTGCTTGCCGCCACTGGATTCGACGATCGCTGCCCCGAAGGCCGTGGGCCTAAGGCCTGTGACGAGCTCGCTTTTACGCGAGCACGAGGTTGCGAAGAAGGCAAACCCTAGAAGGAACAGAACGTAAATTTTCATTTCTTGCCCACCTCCTTCTGGCTTCCGCCTTTCTGTGAGATCAGGAATGCGGTCAGGGCACGGGCATCGTCGTCGCTCATCGCGCGATTCGGTTCGACTGTGCCGGGCCGCAAGGCCTGCGGATTCTTCATCCACTGGTAGATCCACGCCGTCGTCAGGCGCGATCCCACATGCGTCAGAGTCGGGCCGATGTAGCCTTTGTCCGTCTTGGTGTCGACAATGTGGCAGCCTTGGCACGAGTACTTGCCGTAGAAGAGTTGCCTGCCGAGTTCAATTTGACCCTGCGAGTAGCCGCTGAGCGGCATGGAATCGCGGTCGACCGACGGGCTTTGATACACCGTCATGATGTAGTCCGTAAGTTCGTTGGCTTCGTCGTCAGTCAAATTGAAGCGAGGCATGCGGCGGATCAGCGCTGGTCGCAGCGTCCCCGGATTCTTGAGGAACTGCACCAGCCACTCCCGCTGCACCGCGCTTCCTTCCCATGTCAGGTCGGGAGCCATGTCGCCGCCATGTCCATTGATGCGATGGCAACTGAAGCAGGCGAGATCGGCCATCAGCTTCCCGGCTTTGCCGGCTGGTTGATAATCCGACACGGGTTTGGCGGCCACGGCAAGCGACGGCGGCAGGGTGTACGAGCGATCATTCAATGACAACAGCGCGGTTGTAAGCGAGTCGATCTGCGCCGCGGTCAAGGTATACTGCGGCATCTTCAAGCCGGGTGAGAAGGCGCGCGGATCCTTGATCTTACCCGCGATGTAGTCCGGCAACGTGTGTTGCATCCCGGCCAGGAAAATGAGTTGTGTGATCGGCTTGCTGCCGATTCGACTGAGTTCTGGCGCGAAGGTCTCCGGCTTCTTGATGCCGGCAATTTCGTGACAGGAAGCACAGCCGTAATCCGAAACCAGGCGCTTCCCGTGGGCAATCTGCCCTGGCGTTGCGGCATCGAGGTGTACGTTGGAGAGCAGATCGGAATCTGTCTTGGCCAACAGGAATCCGGAGAGGGTGGCGAGTTGACCGTCGTTGAAGCGATAGTGTGGCATGGCCGTGCCGGCGTCGTAAGAGCGCGGGTTGCGCAGCCAGGCCTGCAGCCACGCCGGTTTCACTTTGTTGCCGACGCGAGTCAGTTCGGGGCCTAGGTTGCCGCCAACCATGTTGCCGGCCGCATTCTGCACCGCATGGCAGGATGCGCAGAACGATTCTCCGTAGAGACTGGCTCCTGCTGCGGGATCGGGAGCCTCTTTCGACGAGACCGTCGCAGTGTCGCCCGGCAACGGCGTGCTATTGGCGATGAGGAACGCCGACATGTCGCGTACGTCGTCATCGCTCAGCCTGAAGTTCGGCATGGTCGAAGTCGATGCGTAAGCTTGCGGATCTTTCAGCCAGGCGAAGATCCATTCGCGCGTGGTCTTATCGGCAATGTGCGAGAGCGATGGCGGATCATCCGTCGCCTTCATGGTGGAGCCATCGGGCAACTTAACAGTGTGGCAGTGCACGCAACCCTGGCGCGAGAGGAGATTGCGACCTTGATTCAGCTGCGGGGTTCCTGGCAGCGGTTCGCGATGGCATTGCCCGCAGGACGACTCGATGTACTTTGCCGGAAGAATCGGCTGTTCCCAGGCGAGCGTGCTGTTGTGCGCCTCGGCAACGGTCGTTGCCGCGCCTTGCCCGCGATGGCAGATGGTGCATGCCGAACTGGTCAAGATTATGTGGGATCGCCGGATGCTTGCGATACGGCTGGGTGGCAACATCGGCCAGGCTGGCTTCCTTCAATCCCACGTGGCAACTGGTACAGCGATCGACCACTCCGAGTTCGGGCAGCCAGATCTGATGGATTCCGCCCTGAAAGTGGCGTTGCAGCGTGTTGGCGTCGCTGCGGTTGCGGATCATGCTCAGATAGCCATGCTGGTAGTGCCGCCACTCGCTGAAGAAGTTTTTCGCCGGAGCAATCGCCATGGAGGCCAGAAAGATCACGCTGACCACGCCGAAAGCGCGCACGCTGTCTCCGAACAACTGTTGCCAGAGCGACCTAGGTTTTTCGTTCATGAGCGCCGCGTCCTCATCATCTTATGAACCCTGCCACGGCCAGACCCAAGCCCAGCCCGGGCCGCGGAAAAATGTGCCGATGGCGGTAAGCACCACCAATTCGAACAAGAACCACGTCATCACCCAATAAGAAAGAGGGCGTTCCGCCAGATATCGCCGGAAGGCTGAGGGCGATTGCCGAGAACTCTGGGCGGCCACCAACATGATGCCGGCCATGATCAGGGTCGGCACCAGGGCCGCGTACACCTTAAATACGAGGAGAAAGAGCGACAGTGCACTCGCGACCACATAAAAGATCCGCAGGCGCGGCTGGCGGTCTTTCAGGAACAGCCCATCTGCTTCAATGTTGACCTTGAAATATGGAATAACGATCAGCGCCATCACGACCAACCCGGGCACCAGCACGCCGGCAACGACCGGCGGGAAGTAGTGCAGCATCTCCTGCAGTCCCAGGAAATACCACGGGTGCCTTCGCCGGATTCGGCGTGTGCGAGGGATCGGCGAGGCCTTCCAGCGGAGCGTTAAACATCAACGCGATCCACACCAGCACGATGGCCAGTGTCATGACGGCGACGGCCGCGCGAAACAGGACTTCAGGAAAAGTCTGGAGCTGATCTTCGGTCTCAGCTTTGACCTGCGCCGAAGTGCGGCGCGTGATGAAGACGATGCGGCGCGGAGATTTTTTCGCGTTCGAGTCGATGCCGGCGATGAAATCTTTGGAGTCGGCCATGACTATTTCGCCTCCTTCGGCCGGTGCTGATCCGCCGTTCGGGCACGGACCGTCGCGGGTTCGCTGTCGTGGGAGTAAAGGCCGCCATCTTTGCGGATTCGCCAGAAGTGAATGGCGACGAAGAACATCGCCGTCAGTGGAAGAATCATGCAGTGCAGCACGTAGAAGCGCAGCAGAGCGTTGGCATTGACCGCGTTCCCGCCCAGCAGCAGGAAGTGGATCTTGTCGCCGATCAGCGGCACGGCCGATGCGATGTTCGATCCCACCGTGATCGCCCAGTAAGCGAGTTGATCCCAGGGCAGCAGATATCCGGTGTAGCTGAGCAGTAGCGTGATAAGAAGAAGAATGACACCGATGACCCAGTTGAACTCGCGCGGCGCGCGGTACGCCCCGCGATAAAACACTTTGAACATGTGCGCGAACACCAGAAACACCATGGCGTGCGCCGACCAGCGATGCAGGTTGCGCAGGAACAAGCCGGAGGAAACCACGAACTGCAGATCTTTGGTGTCGGCATAGGCCTGCGGCACCGAGGGGTGGTAGTAGAGCATCAGCGGAATGCCGGTCGCGACCAGAATCAGAAACGTTCCCAGCGTCAGCGTGCCCAGATACCAGGTCGCGCTGAAACTCAGCATGCGCGTGCGCACTTTGGTCGAGAACAGGTGCAGGAACACGTTCTGCTGAATGGCCAGCGCGCGTTTCAGCGTGCTCGATCCCGTGCCGCTGCGGAAGATCGAGCGCCAGACTCGCGTCTGCTGCAGGTCGTCGAAATATTGGTCTATCGTTTTTGCCATGCTGATTTCCTCAATCTAGACCCTCACGAAGGAATCCCGCGCCAGGGCCGGCACGTCGGTCGAACGATCAACCAGCAGATCGCCGTCGTCATTGAGCCAGATGCGCTTCCAGGGCAGCGGCTTGGGCGCAGGACCTTCGATCTTCCTTCCGTTGGTCTCGAACTTGCTGCCGTGACAGGGACACGCGATGATTCCCAATTCCGGCTTCCACGCGGTCAGGCAACCGAGATGCGTGCACACCGCGCTCAGCGAGAAGTAACCCTCCTGCGAGTGGATGATGTAGATGCCGTTGTTCACGTCGAGCGTGACTGAGCCGAGCGGATAACGATCGGGCTTGCCCGCATTAACTACCGGCGACGGCTCGTAGAGCACATTCGGTTCGAGATATTGATAGGAGAACGCCGCCGTGCCCGCAGCGGCGATGCTCAACGATCCCAAGCCCAGTTTCGTGAAGAATTGCCGCCGGCTGAGATCGTTTCCGAACTCGCCTTTTTTTTCGTCTGCCATAGAGACCTCTTGCTATTTCTGCAATCCCACGCCGATCGCCGCAATCGATATCAATCCGGTCGGCTCTGCTGGAAGCAGGTTGTAAGATTCCATCGTGATCGTGCCCACCGGACAGCGCATCGCGCACAGCCCGCAACGAATGCAGCGAGTTTCGTCCTTCAGCATGGCCGCGCCGGTCACCACGCCGAGTTCGTCGGCTTTCGACTTCGTCGAACTCCACGTCCGAACAATTCCCTGTTGTCGCGGATGTGCTTGACGGTTTCCGGCTCGAATGCAATGCGGTCGAGCGAAACCAGCTCCAGACACTTCTCCGGACAAACATCCACACACCCGCCGCACAAAATGCACATGCTGCCGTCTTCCGGGGTACCTTCGAAAATCGTGTTGACCCAGCAATGCAGGCAGCGCTGCGCCTCGGCCACGGCGGAAGCGGCGTCGTAGCCGACTTCGACTTCGGTCACGCCCGTGCGTCGGTCGAGAGGAAGCATCGGAACGGGTTGACGGCTAAGATCGAGGTACCCGAGTGGCATGGAGTGCCGTTTGAGTAGTTCGACTTCGATGACCGGTTCCGGATGCTTGCCACCGCGCAGATATTCGTCGATGCCGACGGCTGCGCGCTTGCCGTCGCCGACGCTGTCGATGATCAGCCGCGGTCCGAACACGCAGTCGCCGCCGGCAAAGATTCCCGGAGCCGAGGTCATCAGGGTTTGCGGATTCACCGCGATCAGGCCGCGAGGAGAAATTTCGATTTGGTCTTCGGAAGTGAGAAAGTCGAGACGGGGCGCTTGACCGATCGCCATGATGATCGTGTCGCACTCGATCTGGGTCTCACTGTTGTCGTAGAAAGCAGGATTGAAACGCTTGTTGTGATCGAATACCCACTTTGTCTTGCGTACCTCAAGAGCCACGACCTTACCGTCTTTGCCAATGACGCGATTCGGCCCGAAGCCGGGATGAATAATGATTCCTTCTTCTTCGGCTTCTTCGATTTCTTCCAGCGCGGCGGGCATTTCGTTCCGGCGCTCCAGGCAGACCAGATTCACCTCGCGTGCGCCCATGCGCAGTGCCGACAGCGAGATGTCGACCATTTCTTTCGTGGCGACGGCCGAGACATTCTCCGCCGAAGGCTGGACCTCTTCGACCCCGCCAGCGTGTTGCTTGACGACTTCGCGCGCGGCCGAGCGGGCTACATCCATGGCGACGTTGCCGCCGCCGATCACGATCACTTTCTTGCCAATGGTGAACTTGTAGCCAAGATTCACGTTGAGCAGGAAGTCGATTCCCTTATAAACACCGTCGAGATCGACGCCGGGAATGCTCAGATCGCGGCTGCGATGCGCGCCCGACAGCCATCAGCACCGCGTCGAATCCCTCGCCTCGCAGGTCGGAAATCGTAAAGTCGCGCCCGGCGGCATGATTCAACTTCAGAGTGATGTCGCCCGTCTCGAGAATCTCGCGGACTTGCGCCTCGACTACGTCGCGCGGCAAGCGGTATTCTGGAATTCCCAGATACAGCATTCCGCCCGCGACCGGCGCGGCTTCGAAAATGGTGACCGCATACCCCATCAGGGCCAGATCGTGCGCCGCCGACAATCCGACCGGACCTCCGCCGACCACTGCAACTTTGAAAGGGAGTTTCTTCTGGCCGCGGCCTTCGTTCACATTGATGGGATGCTTGGATTCGGGCCCATACTGCTCGGTAAGGAATCGCTTGAGTGCTCGAATCGAGATCGGTTTATCGATTTCGCCGCGTCGGCACGCAGTCTCGCAAGGATGTGCGCAGACTCGCCCGCAGATGCTGGCCAGCGGATTCGGATCGCGCGCCAGACGGTAGGCTTCCTCAAAACGTCCTTCGGCAATCAGGCCGACGTAGCGCCCGGCATTGGTATGCGCCGGGCACGCCATCATGCAGGGAAAGTTTGTGTGCAGCCAATCCCCGTCGACCTTCTTGTTCCTGAATCGCTTCAGCATTGGCGTCGCTTCGAAGCTCTGAACTACAACGGCAGCTAAGTCTTGAGATTTTGAAAAACGTACGAGGAGTGGCGCCCCAGGCAGGCCACTCCCCGACACGCTACTCAACAACAGCCTTACTTACTCAGGGTGAAATCCGCTTTGCCGCCACCGGACACCGTCACGGGCTTGGATTGATTCTTGGCGCCTTCGTGCCAAACCACGACTATGTAACTTCCGTCGGGAACGTCTTTAATCTTGTACGTACCGCTGTCGTCTGTTTCCGCGAAGTAGGGAGTCGGGCTGACGACGATATATCCCGCCATGTCAGGGTGGACATTGCACAGCACCGGCACGACGCCGGGCTTATCGAAGGTGAATGAACGCCTGTCGCCTTTGGGCCACGTTCCAAGATTGTGTCCCGCTTTCTTGTCGGTCCCGACGGCAGTCCAGAAGACGTTGTGCTGGACCGTGTCGCTATTCAAGAAATCTACGGTCGTCCCTTGGAGTACGACCATGATGTGCGGTGCAAAGACCAGGCCTTTTTGATCCATCACGGGATGATCTTTGGGAGCGGGGAAGGTTTTGCCGGCAATGACATCGACGTAAACCACCGAATGGCCCTTCATCCCGCTAACTTTGCCTTCGATGTCTCCTGCCCACGCCGCGCTGCACAGACCTGCCGCGAGTGCCACGATTACGAATGCTTTCGTCTTCATTACCTTGTTCTCCTTATCGAGTCGTTGATCTTCCACTCAGGTGCGTATTAGAAAATGATCTTCGCATCCAGATAGACCGTGTTGTTGGCGCTGGCGTTGCGGCCCGAGCCGTCGTAGTTGGTGGTGCCGCCATTGAAGCGTGTGTATCCGGTGTATTGCGCGGCAAGCTGCAAATTCTGCCAAGGCCAGAACGAGACATTCGCAATGTAGCCCGCGCCCCTGGGGTCGCCATTGGCGCTGCCGGTTACAGTGGCTGGCGCATAGAGCTTGGGATCGACCGTGCCTCCCGTGTCGAACCACCCGATGGTACCGGTATAGCGATTGCCGAAGTGGTATTCGGCATTAGCCATAACAGTGTTGAGATGATGCGAGCCAAAAGGTGTCAGTCCTTGGGCGACACTAGCTAGCAGGTTGGCATCTTCCCGGATGAACGTGGCGCGGAACGAAAGTACATCTGTCCGGAACAGTGTCCGATCGATCTGAGTGTCAAAGGCAAAATCCGTATACGCATCCTCCGGGCCGGTTACTTCGTCGGCATTTACGATTTGGTTGGGAGTGGAGTTCATGTGCATGCCATAGGTGCCAATTTCATACTGCGTCTTCGCAGTCAATTGCTGCCACGCGACGCGCCAGTATGGTGCAACACCGTGAATGTTGTACGAAAAACCGGTTCCAGGATTCGGCTGAGTACCGCCTATGTGTTCCGAGCGGTAAACCGATACGTCCGCGTACAGATGGCTGTCCCACATGGTGTAGCCGCCGAACCCTGCAACATCTTGCGCCAAAGTGCCGTTGATGATGGCGGCCGCGGCCGGAGTGGGGGCGACATCGCTGGCGACCCACGGGTAACCCCATGCCGGGGTGCTGTTCCACAAATCGTCTAAGGTGGGGTTGTTGTTCAGGTCCAGACCGTATACCAGTTCCTTTCCTCCAAGTTTCGTTTTATTCGCGTAGCGGATGTCGGTGTTATCCATGCTGAAATGGTCGCCCTGGGACTCGTACGTCACCTGAAGAAAGCTGCCGACGTTGCTGGTCCATGCGCCGGAAAGGAACAGCGAAATGTCCTGCGGAAATTCGAAACTACCATTTTGCGTCGTCGGCGTCGGGGTAGCGGTGCTATTGGTGTCCGGCAATGGAGACTTGGTGGAGGTAAATGAAGTCTCCAGCATTACGGAAAGGGGAAGTGAAGCGAGAAGATCCAGCGCGGCGCGTTTTTTACCTCCATCAGCTTTCACGGTCTTGGTGTCATCTCCCCGATCCACGTATCCGAGCAGCTTGAACCTGCGTCCGGCCGGGTTGAGCTCCGGAGGAGCGTAGTGGCAACCGCTGCAGGGCAGGCCGGTCTGTCGCGCATAGCTGGGGACAGCCTCAGCTTTCGGTGGGTTCAGAGCGGAGAAGAACAACAAACCCAGGACGGCGATTGCTGTGAATAAGAAAACCGCGACTACTCTCATCTGGCATCTCCTTTTGATTCGCGGATCACGGTTACTCCCCACCCTTGAAAAAACTCGAATGCGACCACGAGCACTGGCCTGCGAAAGCGCATCGAGTCGCGTCCAAACTATGATTTCGAGCGGGGTTCCCTTTATCCTGGTTGCGAGATGGACGTGATACTAGCGATGGTCGTAGCCGTTTTCCGGATGTGGGATCACACTTGGATGTGAGCGCAGTCACAAGTCGAAATCACTGATCTAAGCGGCGGAAACTAAAATTCAAGAGATTTCTTCTTTTTTGATCGACGCGGGGAGAGCAAGGGGAATGGCGAATTGGCTCGATGGTCGGGAGCTAGCAGTAAAAGGCGGTATCACGAAGAAGCTCGGCACCGGACCACTACGGAATTTGTATCAGAACAGTTCGGCATGTTCGGTAACCTGCAAGCTCTTGCGCAGGTGGGCCCGATTCGAGCGATTGCTCACCGACACTCTGTCGTGTTTCGAATCATGCTTGACTGTAGTGATGTCGCGCTACACGCCGGTATGCAGTCAATGCCGCTGCTCAGTCTGCGGAATGGGCAGACTCTCCAGAACCTGAGCACACTCAAGACCCCCCGGGCCAATGAGTTCTATAAAAGGGAATGTCACAAAGAATGCCGGTAGCGAGTTGCCGCTCGGACCTCTCGGGCGGCTCTCTTTTGCGTCACGCAGAAGCAGTTATTTCTTTTTTCAGATTTTTCACCAATTGACCTAAACCAGCGTGCGCTATACAAAGGTGGAGATGCTTATTCTCCTTCTCTGATAGATTCCTATGGAGAGTCATCGTCCTCCACCGATCAACTGCTCAATCTGCAACACACCTTTGACGCTCCCGCCACTCGACGTTTGCATTGATGCCTACAGCAACATCTACGCAATTTCAACCTCATCTCGGGCATGACGGGCGTCGGTGGCTCATTTATTCGGAGGGGCCGGCGTGGCGGCCAGCAGAGTCAGATACCCGTCGACAAGCAATCCTTCGTAGCCATGTGGAGTGCCGTCCCAGGCTTTCCAGTCATAGGTATCACCGTCAGCATTGCTGCCTTGGAATCCGCCATCTTCGAATGCTTTCAGCATAGGGAAAAGAATCGCATATGCTTCTTTGTCGCGGCCTAGCTCGCGTAGCGCTTGGATGGTGAAATAGGCATAACAGGCGGTCGCGCCGCCGTTTTCGTAAATTTGAAATCCGTCGGAGCCATCCGCTTTCTCGGGACCGCCGAATTCTTTTCGCAGGTCAATGTAATCCTCCCTTCGAATTGGAATTAAGTTGCCTGGCAAGCCCAGATCGAAGCGCGTGTAGCCAACCTTTTTTATCTCGGCCAGCAACTTGTCCCAGATCGCGTTGCCCTGCTCGGGAGTGACCAGTCCGTAAATCACAGCCATACCGTTAACGAAGAGAAAGTAGTAATCGTGCAGTTTTCCATCCGCGCTTTTCCAGCCGGCGATCACGCCAGTTTGGGGATCATAGAAGGTGCGGTAATAAACCGTCTTTATCATCTGGGCGCGCTTCCGATAAAACTTCGCATCCTCGATATGGCCAGCTTCGCGCGCCAGTTCAGCCATGTCGAGGAAAGCTTCGTAGCCAAGCGCATTCGAGTACGCATCCTTGTGACCGAAGCCAACAGTGTCCCACCAATTACAGGCACGCACTCCCACCTCGGGCGGCCATGACCCAGAGTTCCCGCTCAGTGGATATTCCATGAGCCCATCACCGTCCGTGTCAAACTCGATCATCTTGTCCGCCCAAGTTTTGAGCACCGAGTAATTCCGCTTGAGCCAGATCTGGTTATGGCTCGCCTGCACGTAGTCGGAAGCAGTCATCACCAGCGAGGGAAACGTGTCCAGAAAATCATACTTCGCGTTGGGATCGTCATCGTTGTACCCGCCCTTCATCCCGCAGGCTTTCATCCCGCCAACATAGCGGTCCAGTGTCTGGCGCAGAATGTCGAGGACGCTCAAACCGTCCGCCAGCGGAGGAGTGTGGACCGCCATCATGGAATAGGTGAAGGTAGTGAAAGCGCAAGCGTCGCTGGCAGCGTTGTTGGCCAAGGCGCGGCGCCGCGGATTGAGCTGGAAAATATTCAGGAAATCGCGGCGAAACCCATCGTAGCGCGGGTCAGTTTCGATTCCCGGCACGTGCGGATAGATGGCGGTCACGTCCAGCCGATATTCGATGAGTGGCTGGTGCCGATCTGCTGCCGGAAAGGTTACGCGGATGAAATTGTCTTTAAACCGTAGAGCATCGTAACCAAGAATGACATCTTTCGTCGTCGTGGTAATGCGAAAGGTTCCGCGGTCGGGGAAATGCAGCAATGCCGGGAGACGCACTGCTCCTTCGTCATTGAGCAATCCCAGCACCGTGGCATGACTGGCCTTGGGATCGAAAGCAAGAGTCAGATCCTGTTCGGGGTTTTTGGCAGAATAATTGGAACGAATAACGAAGCTTTGATCGCTAAAGGTGAACGTCCATGCCGGGATGCTGTCCCCGGGATGCCGGTATTCAATGGTCTCTCCGTTGCGCAAAACTTGAAAGGCCGGTTCGTTCGTCGCTAGCGGCAGCATTACGTTTACATTCAGCTTGTTCTTGCCCAGGGAGTCAACGGCAAGGCTACGGAAATTGGGCCGGTCCGCCGCCATTTCTGCGCGAAGGAATGGAGAGCGGTAGTTCAGGTCCTGGGCCTTGGCTACTACTGTCGTAAAGACGATGCCGAGAAAAACGAGCAACGAGATCCGAACGAGATCCGTCAGAAGATGCCTGCGGCTAGTCGTGATCTTTCTCATTCCTCTGCCTTCTCTCTAACTCGCTGTGCGGGGTTGAGCAGCTCTAGCTTCTGCGCACGTTCCGTACGTTGCGCTTTGGCTTCCTCGGTTTCGAGAAAACTCCTGCCCACCGCTGCAATTCCGACCGCACCAGCAATCGCCGCGCCGATTCTCCAGTGCGAGGCGATCCACGAGGTACCACGTACGAGGCGGTCCAACATTGGGATGGGGTCAATAAACTTCAGAATAACTCATTGAGTTCACCGGAGAGCAAGCTTCGTCATCTTTAGCCACTTGGTTGATCGCCTACTCGATAGCGCCGCATCGAATTTGCACAGTCGGGCTTCAACCATACGGACGCCGCCACGTGAGTTTTCCGTTTGGACCCTATCTGACAAACTCCGGGAGCGAACGGTGGCGGAATTTCCCTGGACCCGAACCCGCTCGGGGCATGAGTTTTGTTCAGGCTTGCCTTTGTTTGCTAATTTCTCGGCAGCCAGCTTCTCCGCGGTTGCCAAGGCGTCAGCCGCGATGACCTTCACGTCAGGTTCTACGCCGGTTCCTTCCCAATCGCCTTTGGTGACAGGGTTGATCGGCCGACCAAAGGGCACACCGGTACTGAAGTGGTCGCGAGCAGACATACCTCGTAGGGGATGGGCTCCCCCGCCCGTGGTCTCGCCCACAATGGTGGCCCGCTTTTGTGTCTTCAGATCGAAGGTGAACTCCTCACCGCCGGAGAAGGTGGAGTGAGAGGTGAGAACGTACACCGGTTGACCTAAGCGGGGCCCGGGAACCCAGGGCAGAGTCCAGAATTGGTGGGTCTCGTTATCGTGCCGGTTAGCAACTATAGCTCCGTCACAAGGAGTGATAAAGCAGTCGGCTTGGTCGCAGATGGTAATACCAAGTCGGTGACAAATGGCAACCCGGTGCGAGGAAAAAGTCGTTTCACGACGCAGCGCTCGCTTTCTTGCGCGTCATGAAGTAGTAGATCGTCGGAGTAACGAACAACGAGAGCACCATTGCAAGCAGCAACCCACCGATCACTGCAACGGCTAACGGCTGCAGCATCTCAGAACCAGCACCTATACCCAGTGCCAGCGGGATCATCCCTGCGACCGCAGCTATGGCGGTCATTACGATTGGCCGCAGCCTTCTGCGGCCCGCTTGAAGGATCGACTCTTCTTTGGAGTAGCCCGCATTTAGGAACTTCTCATCCGCGTCGAGCAGCAGAATTCCATTCTTGGCCACTATACCGATGACCATAATGAGTCCCATGAAGGAAGACAGGTTGAACGTGATCCCGGTAATCAACAGGACGACGAAAACACCAGCCGTCGACAAGACCGCAGAAACCAGAATCGAAATTGGGGCCGAAAAGTTCCTGAATTCGAACAGCAGAACTAGAAACACGAAGACAATCGCCATGCACAGGACCATCGTCAAGTCGCGAAAGGACTGCTGCTGCGTTTGGTACAAGCCGCTGTATTCGATTCGGATGGACGCTGGCAGATGCATGTCAGCGATTATTTTCTTTACCTCCGAGATACCGTGCCCCATGTCCAGGCCTTCAAGCCGCGCGGTGACCGCGACGTAACGCTGCTGGTTGTCTTGCAAAATCTCGGTCTGGCCAGGCAGTTCGCTCATGGTTGCCAGAGAACCCAAGTTCGCGACCTGACCGCCTGGGCCCACTAGCATTGCGTCGCTCATCGCTTCGACCGACGAGCGAATTGTCGCGGGATAGCGGATGCGCACCGGATACGGACGATCGTCAATCACGACCGGTTGCAGCGCTTGGACGCCATCGAGCATTGCCTGCGTTTCGTCGGCCAAGGCTTGCGCGGAGAAACCAACACGCGCGGCTCTTGCCATGTTCACCTGATAGGAGACCGCGGGTCCACTCGTAGTCGACTCGATTCCGTTATCGATATCGACAACCGGGTGCCGTCCACCCACCTGGATCTTTGCGATCGCATCCGCGACTTGGGGCGCCCAGTCATCGAGCATTTTGGTATCGGGAGAAAACATCATGATGTCAATCGGCTGCGGTGCATTGGTCAGGTCTCCAATCATGTCTTGCAGCTTTTGAGTGAACTCCACTTCAACGGCCGGTTCCGCCTGAGCGACCTTCTCACGGAGTTCGTCCATGATCTCCCAGATATCGCGGGGTCGGTCGGCTTTCAAATCCACGGAAATATCTCCCGTGTTCGCTTCGGTCACCGCAGCCAATCCCAATTGGAGTCCGGTACGCCGAGAAGTGCTTGCCACCTCGGGAAGCGATCGCACGATTTGCACGACATGCGAGATCATCCGATTGGTTTCCGCGAGCGAGCTTCCCGGCGGTGTCACATAGTCGACGATGAAGTTGCCTTCGTCCATCCTCGACAACAGATCGGATCCAATGTGCTTGTAGCAGACGTAAGAAACCACAATCAGAACAACCGTAAGAACTGGAACCCAAACCGGATGCTTGAGACTTCGCCGGAACCATTCTTCGTAGAAGCGAATCACGCGTCCGAAGAATCCCTTCATTAAGTGTTCTTCTTCGGCTCGCAGCAATCGATTTACTTCGACCTGTTTAACACCTTCCTCCGAGTTGCTGACACCTTCCGGGAACGAGGCGGCCACCGCCCCCTGCCGCTCATCTGCTACGGGATGCTCTTCGCCGGCCGGCTTCTTCAACAGGTAGATACAGAGCGTCGGCGTCCAGGTGAGCGCGAGGGCGAGGGACGATAGCAACGCGGCTCCGATTGTAACTGCCATCGCACGGAAGAAAACTCCAGTGACTCCCGTGATCGCCACTAAAGGCAGAAAGACTACGATTGGCGTTAGCGTGGAACCGACGAGTGGCAAGGAAAGCTCGCGAAGCGTCATCGCCACTGCCTCATATCTCCCCTCTCCTGCCTCACGGTGCAGCGTAACATTTTCCAGAACAACGATCGCGTCATCGATAATCAGGCCGACAGCGGCCGCCATTCCGCCCAGCGTCATCAGGTCGAAACTCTCGCCGAGGAGTTTCAAAACGATGAAGGTAACCAGCAAACTAATTGGAATCACCATTCCAGCAATGAACGAAGTGCCCCAATCACGCAGAAAGAGCACCAGGACGGCTGATGCCAGCAACAAGCCGATCGCAATTGCATCACGGACGCTTTTGATGGATTGACCCACAATCCACGATTGATCGTAGAAAGTGCTGAGGTGCACGTCCGGGGGCAAAGACTTTTCAATCCGGCTGATCTCCGCTTGGACCGCGTCAGCCACCTGTAGAGTGTTGCTTCCGCGTTGCCGATTGATGTTGATCAGTACGGCAGGCTTTCCATTCGCGGTGACGATCGTGAAAGTTGGCGCAAACGAAGGCGTGACCTGGGAAACATCACCAACAGAGACGGGACTGCCGCCCGGCGAATTCTTTACAAAAATATTGGAAATATCCTGTGCGTTGTGCGCCTGACCCGAAATCAAACCGAGATACAGCTTGTGGTTCTGCTCAAAGAGTCCGGGAGACTCGATGATGTTCGAGCGATCCACCGCCGCCAGAATATCCGATACATTCACGGAGGCAGCGCGCAGCTTGGCTGGGTCAGGAACGATGTGAAACTCCGGCGCCTCGCCGCCTTGGATTACGATAGCTCCAACACCTGACAGGCTTGCTAGCCGCGGTTTGATGTCATACGTCGCAATCCCCCAGAGCTGTCGCTGCGACACCGTATCCGAGGTCAGCCCATATCCCATAATCGGGAAAGTGGAAAATTCCAGTCTTTGGGTCGAAATCTTGGCCGTAGCCGGCAAAGTCCCGGCCAAACGTGCCAACGAGGCGTTGATGCGCTCCAGCGTGCGAAACATATCCACTCGCCAACTGAAGTACAGATCAATGCCCGCAGACCCACGGCTGGTGACCGACTTCACATCCTGGATGCCTTCCACCCCGCTCAAGGCTTCTTCAATAGGACGGGTAATCGTGACCAGCATCTGATCGATTGGCATAACTCCGTTATCGACGGAAATCATGACCCGAGGAAAATCTGTGGTGGGAAATACCGCGATCGGAATGCTGAAGAGCAGGTACGCGCCGATCAGCGCGAGTGTGACGATGAGAAAAATGATGGACTTATGCTCACGCGCAAACCAGTATTTGTCGGCTTCGGACTTCCGTGCTTGCGCAACCCTGGAATTTCTATCGTTCGAGTTCGCCATAGGTCGAGTTCGGCCTCAGTCTTTATCCTGTGGCTCGGCAGCTGGAGTTGAGATCGTCACCCTCGCGCCGTCGGTCAAACCGTAGGCGCCTTGAGTCACAACCTGGTCGCCTGCCTTCAGGCCACCGAAAACCTGCACTTCCCCCTCCTGGCGAATTCCTGTCTTCACGCTGGTCCGATGGGCGGTCTGATCTAGACCGATTGCCATCACGGAAGTCGCTCCGTCCGATGCGGTGAGAATCGCTTCAACCGGCACAACCAGTGCATCCTTCACGGTGCTGGCAACGATCTTCAACCCGACTGTGGAGCCGGGCTTCAGCCGCCCACCGGGATTCACAGCCTCAACCCAGACTTGAACCGTCGTGCTGTTGGGATCGAGCGCGGGGCTTACCACCGTGACTTTGCCCTCTATCTGCGTGCCGGCGTTCCCGGGAAATAGTGCTGCCGCGTCGCCGACGTGCAACTGTGCCGCCTGTGCGGCGCTCAAGTACGCGCGAGCTACGACTCTCGATAGATCCATTACGGTGAGGATCGGAGCTCCAGTTGGCGGCGTTTCTCCAGCAAAGAAGGGACGATCCGTAACCACGCCATCGATCGGGCTCACTATCGTGCTGTAATCCACCTGCGCTTGTGCGGTGGCCAGCTTGCCCTTGGCTGAGGTCAGCTGCCCCTCGGCCGACTTGAGGTTGTATTGCTTTTGGGCAAGACCGTATTGATTGCCGGCCTGTAAGACCGCAATTTGCGCGTCCTGAACATCTTTTTGCGATGCTGCCCCTTGCTTGTAAAGACTCACGCGGCTGTCGTACACGGATTGGGCCGCTTCGAATTGCTCTTTGGCGATCTTCAAGTCATGTTCCGCCGACTGAAGAGCGCTGTTGTAAGTTGCCTCCGCTTGTTGATACGCACCTTGACTTTCGGTAAGAGCGCCCTTCAGGTCCGATTCCTCGATCGTCGCCAGAACCTCTCCGGCATGAACTCGGCTTCCGCGCGTGACGTATAACTTCTTGATGGGAGCGGTCACCTTCGGCACAATGGCGGCCTGATCGTACGGATACAGAATTGCGTCGGTTGAAATTTCATCTTCAATGGTTTGGATCTTTGCGGCAACGGCCTGCACCGTAACCAGCGGTACCGGCTCGTTTTCTTGGCTGGACGAACAACCCATGGTGAGCAGCATCAGGCTGAGAACAGAGGCCTCGAAGACAAAACGCCTGCCCAGCACACGGCTCGAAGCCGTGTGCGCTGGCGAAGGCGAAATGTTTCCTTTTTCCGAATCACGGAAAGTCATGTCTTTTCCTAGAAGCTCCCTGTCACCGCTTGCAAAGTCGCCACAGCTACCCGGTAGCGGACCTGGGCGTCACTGAACGCATTTCGCGCCTGGCTCAAAGTATTTTCAGCAACCACCACATCCAGCGCTGTTGACGTTCCGGCTTTGTAGCGAAGGTCGGTCAAGCGCAGGCTTTCAGCGGCGAGATCCGCGGTCTGGCGCGCTTCGTTTACGGCGGTGCGAGCGACGATCGCCTCGTTATACGAGCTGTACAGAGCATTCAGCATTTCGCGCTGCGTCTGGCTCAATTCCGCTTTCGCCTGTTCTCGCTTGAATCCCGCCTGATGTAATTTGCTTCGCAGATCACCCCAATCCCATACCGGCACGTTCACCCCGACGGTGATGAAATAGCCCAGATTTGGCAGAACTCCTGCGTGCGTTTCCTCAACATTCGGGCTATGCAGTGCGAAGGCGTTTGCTTCAATCCCGTAATCCGCATCAACGGAGAACGAGGGCAGGAACGCGCCCTTGGCGGCGACAAGACCGAGGTCCGCTTGATGCAAAGCCTCCATCGCTGCGCGCAGATCCGGATTCTCGTTCCCTGCCATGCGCTGCGCCTCCACAAATGACGGCAACGCGACGGCCGAGTCCATATCATCGACGATGCTGAAATTCTCACTTAGCGTCGGAAATAACAAGACCGCCAGATCAAGTCGGGACGACTCCATTTGGAGCTTGGCGTCTTCGAATACCTGTTCTTGTTGGCGGTATTGAATCTCGGCCTGCAGAACATCGCTATGTGCCACCTGGCCTACAGCTTCTTGATCTTGAGTGATCTGGTAAAAGTGCCTGCCAGCTTCCGCCGCGCTTTGCGCTGTGGCATATTTTCGCTGCGCGACGGCCAGCCCGTAGTAAAGCTTGGTCACCGTGACGGTCAAACCGCGCTTTGCAATCTCGGCTTTCGCGCTGGCCATGGCCGCTATAGCTCTCGCTTCGCGATATGTCGTGCCCAGATAGTTGCCGGGCGAGAGATCCTCGTGGACAACCCCCCACGAGCGATAAACATGCACGCCGTCGTTGGTGACGAATCGTCCAATGCTCGTGCGCCCTCCATTGCCTTGCGTGAGCAACGCTTGCGAGGTGTAACTCACGGTCGGCAGGATCGCATTTCTCGCTTGCGTCCGATCTTCATGGGCGAGTTTCGTATCGGTCAGCGCACTCTGGAAATGGGCATCCACTTTGCGAGCCTGCTCAATCGCATCTGCGAGCGTGATGACCACAGGCGGCTTTCCGGGATCAGGGTTCGGTAGCTCGGCAAGTTCTACCGTGCGAGTTTTTTCCTGCGCTGGTGCGGGACTCCTTTGGAATAAAACATAGAGAACTACGGCGACAGCAAAAGTAAGCGGATTATGGCGTAGGATTCTCAAAGGCCAACTCCCTTCTCCAGCGAAGAACAGTGCCTGGCGGTTACCCTCCTCCATTCTGGTCCGACACTTCAGGCAAACTGCTTCGAAAGCATATTGCTCTCGGAAAGATAAACAGAGGATAAATATGAGCGTTCACCGATCAGGATTAATGCGGGTCGGATTGCTCGTTTGGCTGCCCTCGGGATTATGATCTTGCCATGCGAGTGCTCCTGGTAGAGGACGAGGCTCGAATCGCCCATTTCGTTGCCAAGGGGCTGCGGGAACAGTCTTACGCGGTTGACGTCGTCGGTTCGGGAGAACAGGCTCTGTACCAAGCGGCCATTACTGCCTACGACCTGGTTATTCTCGACATAATGATTCCTCCTCCAGATGGATTTAAGGTTTGCAGGGAACTCCGCGACTCCGGGCAGACAATGCCAATACTAATGCTCACCGCCCGAGATGCAGTCGACGATCGCATCAAGGGATTGGACCGGGGAGCCGACGATTACCTCACAAAGCCATTCGAGTTCGGGGAACTGCTGGCTCGCTTGCGAGCTCTGCTAAGGCGGTCGAAAACCTTGCAACCGACGCGACTGGTGGTCGCCGACATGGTCGTTAATACAGCGGCACAAACTGTCGAGCGCGGCGGCAAGGCCATTCCTATGACCGCCAAAGAATACGCGTTGGTGGAATTCCTAGCGCGCGAGGCCGGCCGGGTCGTAGGCCGTGCGGAAATTTCTGAACACGTCTGGGACGAGAAATTCGATCCCTTCTCGAATTTGATCGAAGTGTATGTCAACCGGATTCGGCGCAAAATCGACGCTGGCTTTGCGAAACCGTTGCTGCACACACGGCGCGGTGCAGGCTACATCCTTTCCTTAAGTGGAGAAACCCCGGAGCCGAAACAAGCCGCCGTGCGGAGCCGAGACGATGGTTAGCTCCGTGCGCATTCGTCTCACGCTGTGGTACACCCTGTCGATGACGATCGTGCTGGTCGCGCTTGCGGCGGGGATCTATTTCGTTCTTCGCCAGAATGTCATTCGACGGGCCGATGCCAACGCGATCGAACTGGCCGACGCGTTTCTCTCCACCGTCAATGCAGAAGTGAGCGATGCAACTAATCCCGCCGGTGTGACCGACGGAATCGCGGCAGCCATCTCAGAACACCGCTTTCGCGATGTTTCTTTCGTTGTCTACGATGAGCAGGGTAATCTGCTGGCCGCTTCTGAAGGCTATAGCGAGCCCGAAGATTTCTCGAGTCCGAGTCGCGAAATGCTCGCCTCATCCTTGCGCCCTCTTGTCTCTTCTTCCGAAACATTCCATTCGCTTCACCTAAGCCGGCATCAATATCGGAGTTATGTACGACATTTCTTGGTCAAACAACAACCGGCTACTCTGATCGTTCTGCAGTCTCTTCGCCGGCAGAGTGAGTTCCTTGCGACCTTGGTGGATACTTTCTGGATTGTCATTCCGTTGGCCATTCTCTTCGCTGGTGCTGGCGGATATCTCCTTGCGCGACGAAGTCTTGCTCCCGTGGTGGCCATGAGTTCGCAGGCCAGCCGCATGGGCGCCGAGAACCTCTTCCAGAGACTCAAGGTTGAAAATCCGCGCGACGAACTCGGGCACCTGGCAGGTTCATTCAATGAATTGCTCGATCGGCTCAGTCAGTCATTCGAGCGGCAACGCCGATTTGTTGCCGACGCTTCCCACGAACTGCGTACTCCGGTTGCCATTTTGTGCGGCGAGGCGGAAGTCGCGCTGGCTCAACAGCAGCGCACTCCGCGAGAATACCGGGAGTCGCTGGAAATCCTGGGGCAGGAAGCGAAGCGGCTCAAACATATCGTTGAGGATCTGTTCACGCTGGCGCGGGCGGATGCAGGCCAATACCCTGTGGCACTCACTGACTTTTATCTGGATGAGCTGGTGGAGGAATGTTCGAGGAATGTGCGGACGCTTGCGGCAGCCCGGAAAATTGCGCTTTCATCTAAAACCCAAACGGAGTTACCCATCCATGCGGACGAATCTCTTCTCCGTCGAATGCTGTTGAATCTGCTGGATAACGCCATCAAGTACACTCCCGAAGGCGGATCAATCTCTTTGCGCTGTAGCGAGGAAGACGGAATGTACCGTTTGACGGTCCAGGACTCCGGACCGGGCATTGCCGCCGAGTTACAAGGCCGGATTTTCGAACGATTCTTCCGCGCGGACAAAGCGCGCTCTCGCAGCGACAGCAACGGAAGCGGGGGAGCCGGTCTCGGTTTGGCGATCGGGCTGTGGATTGCCGAAGCGCACGGCGGGAGACTGGAACTCACTTCTTCCGGTCCACAAGGTAGCGTGTTCACGGCCGTGCTGCCCAAAAGCGCCCTCTGAGTATCCGCAGCCGCCATTGCGGGCACTTTCTACCGGACCTCTCGTGTTCACTCTAAGTTACTACAGCTATGGAACGGACACCAATCCGCTCGGCCGTGGTTCCAAGCGCCTTCCACCTTGTCGCATCCACTGTAAAACCCAGCGCTCAGGTCTGTTGCGAACTCTCCCGTATTTCGCCTGTAGCCGGGAATTTTGAAGACAGCCTTGGCTGCTGGGCCGAATTCAACCCCGAAACTGTCGATTCTTAGCCCCGGCTCTGCAACTCCGCGTCGACAACACGGCCCCAGGGAACAAATGGCTGACAGTTTGCGTACCATTACCGTCAAGAGCGCTTGTGTTGAATCTCTTTACAAGATTTCACAATCCGAAGACGTAACCTTCGGTTCAGGAATTCGTCTATATCAACAGACGGTGAAGGAGTCGCTAATGTTTAAGGTAGATGTGGAGAAGAATGGAAAAGTGACGATTCTGCACTGCATCGGGCGATTGCTTCGTGGCGAACCCGTCAGCACGCTAAGAAAAGTAGCAGTTTCGGGCACGAATGCGCAGACGATTTTGCTGGACTTATCAAAGGTTGATGCACTCGATGCGGGCGGGGTGAACGGATTGGTCTCGTTACGTCAATGGGCAACGAACCAAGGGATTATTTTCAAGCTGATAGATCCTTCAACATTTGCGCGAGAAATACTCACGCGATTTCGGCTGGACCATGTGTTCAAAATCTCTTCGCTTTATGAAGCCTTGGTTGTCCTGGGCGGACAGGAGTGCGGCTTGCTTTCTGGATCCCAAGTCGCTTAATCCGAACGAGCCGCAACCTACCTTGTCCTTCGACCAGGCTATCTTGAGTCCGAGCGCTACTGCGTCCTTAATTCGCGCAAATCGTACAATCGGGGGATAGTTCACATCTGCGACGCTGCGACCATCGCCTCAAGCAGTGTCGCCATTCGACTTTTGACTCATCGCCGCGATCTGTTCCTTCATGCTCTTTTTCATCTCCTTGGGTGAAGGCTCCGCTTTGTGGGTGGCGATCATCCAGTGGTATCCATCCGGGTCCACAACGTCGCCGCACCGATCCCCCCAAAACATGTCCATGACGGGACCCTTCGCAGTGGCTCCCAGACTGGTAGCTTTGGCGACGACTTTGTCTGCATTCTCCACATAAAGGAAAAGACCGGACGGTGAGCCGCCGAGGGTCTTAGCGCTGCGAGCGCCCATCGCAGGATTCTCCGGCCCCAGCATTAAGGTCGCGCCACGTAGAGTGAGTTCGGCGTGGATGGGCTGGCCGTCCGGACCGTTCATGATGCCTCGCTTGGCAAATCCGAAGGCCTTCGAATAAAACTTCGCCGCTGCGGAAATATCAGAAACCGTTAGCATGGCGGAAACGCCCCCGTACTGTTTCCGATTGAGAGGATCAATCTTTTTCGGCATGGATGCTGTCCTTTCCCAAAAGTGGGGGACATTCTAGCAGAGAGCCAGATTCCTGCGCCAACTCCGGCTGACATGGCGGCACGATCCGCTCATACAACTTCTGAAACTCAGCCTGCTCGGTCTTTTGAGTTGTGTCTTTCGAGCCTGACAACGTGGACAGGAAGGAAGCCCTCACGCGGGAACGTATCTTTGGCGTATTCAACCACGGCTCGACTCCATCAGGCAACGGAATGCGATCACAAACGGACGGTTCCGCGAAAGTGCGTTGACTTTAATGAGGCAGGTCTCCGGAGCCCGTGAACCCAGCTGAATAGTTGCTTTAACACTTAGCGGTTCAGGTGATGGCAGCCGGCTTCTGCCGGGCTGGTCATTGCTCGATGCCCTGCGTTCTCATCTTTGTTCCAGCTATCGGCGACTAGTGGTTTTGTACTATGTTCGGATCTTAGATTGAAGCGATATCTTGTCGAATATTCAAAACGTCCCGCTGTGGAGACGCGACAATTGTCTACAATAACTGGCTCACCAAAAGACAGGAGTGTCCACCGTTCACGGATTTTCTCCGGACTTCTGTTTTTTCTCTTTCTGTCTGCGATCTATCTTTATGGTTTTCCTCAACCCAACTTGATCTACGCCGCAGTTGTTTTGCTTCACGTTACGGCCGGCGTGGTGTCGACAGTTCTGCTATTGGTTTACCTGGCCGGATTGCTACGCCGAGGGAGTTTTAGTTCGCGCCTCGGCTGGGTTTTGCTGGGCGCGGGTGGAATAGTTGGGCTGATTCTAATCAAGACCGGCACCACGCGGGCGGAGATGAACATCCTTTACGTTCATATCGGCTTGTGCTTGGCGGGAGTTGGCTTGCTATTCGCAGACTGGCTCGGAAAGCGAGGATGGCTTGTTTCCAGCACTGGCACCGCGGTTTTACGTGCCGCGGTTTGTCTGCTGGCCATTGCCGGATTGTCTGCGGCGACGGAATATTTTCGCACGGCACGCTGGTTGAACAATGCCCGCATCGATAATCCTGCAGACTCTCCGGCAACCATGGACGAGGAAGGCGACGGATCGAAAGGCCCATTCTTTCCCAGCTCAGCTCAGGTTTATGGCGGTGAAAAAATCCCTAGTAAATTTTTCATGGAATCGGATTCCTGCAAGCGCTGCCATGAGGACATCTACAAGGAGTGGTTCAGTTCGGCGCATCACTTTTCGTCATTCAACAATCAGTGGTATCGCAAGAGTATCGAATACATGCAGGACACAATCGGGACCAAGCCTTCAAAGTGGTGCGGCGGGTGTCACGACCCTGCAGTTCTTTATGCCGGTAAAATGGACCGGCCCATCAAGGAATTTGTGCACGCTCCTGAAGCGCAGGCAGGCTTAGGCTGCATGATGTGCCACTCGATTGCCAGAGTGAAAAGCACAATGGGACAAGCGGATTTTTACCTGGAGTATCCCAGGTTGCACGCGCTGGCGGCGAGCCAGAACCCTTTGGTTCGGTTCTTGCATGACTTTTTGATTTATCTCAATCCCGAACCGCACCGCCGAGTCTTTCTGAAACCATTCATGCGCAACCAAACGGCGGAATTCTGCTCTGCCTGCCACAAAGTTCATCTTGACGTGCCGGTGGACCACTATCGCTGGATTCGAGGCTTCAATGAATACGACAACTGGCAGGCCAGCGGTGTTTCTGGGCAGGGCGCGCGGTCTTTCTACTATCCGCCAAAGCCTGCGCAGTGTGCTGATTGCCACATGCCTCTGACGCGTTCGGCGGATCAGGGCAACGTCAACGGGTTTATCCATTCGCATCGATTTCCGGGGGCCAACACGGCGCTACCCACCGCGAATGAGGATGCGGAGCAGCTCAAGATCACAGAGGATTTCCTCAAGAGCGGCATCCTGAGCGTGGATATTTTTGCCATTTCTCCCGATCGTCCTGAAGTGGTTTCGTCCGCCGCCGCCAGCCAGTCCGATCTCGCGACGACTTTCGCGGTTGGCGAAGAGGCTGAGACGAAGATCACTCCCATCGATACGGGAGAGCCTGCTCCGGTTACTGCGCCATTGAACCGGGTGCAGCCTCTGGTGCGGCGTGGGGACACGGAACGAGTGGATGTAGTCGTCCGCACCAAGAAGATTGGCCACTTCTTTCCCGGAGGCACAGTGGATGCCTTCGACGTTTGGCTGGAGCTGAAGGCATCTGACGACAAGGGACAGATCATTTTCTGGAGCGGTATGGTCGAGGACAACGGCCATGGTCCGGTCGAGCCTGGCGCCCATTTCTATCGTTCACTGCAGATTGATGAGCATGGCAATCCCATCAATAAACGAAACGCTTGGGCGACGCGGTCGGTGGTTTATGTCCATCTGATTCCGCCGGGAGCGGCCGACACGGTTCACTATCGCCTCCACATTCCCAAGAGCACGGGAAATAAGATCACATTGCACGCCAGACTGTGCTATCGCAAGTTTTCCTGGTGGAACACGCACTTCGCGTTTGCTGGAGTGCCCGATCCCAATCAGACGCCAAAACCGGAAGTCACGCCCGCCTTCGACGATACGAAATTTGTTTTCACCGGTTCCTTGCAGGGCTCGTCCTCCAAAGAAGAGAGGATTCCCGATGTTCCGGTCGTGGCTCTCGGGGAAGATACGGTCACACTCAACGTCGC
Source organism: uncultured Acidobacteriaceae bacterium (assembly GCA_963712035.1). Taxonomy (GTDB): domain Bacteria; phylum Acidobacteriota; class Terriglobia; order Terriglobales; family Acidobacteriaceae; genus PALSA-270. The sequence goes on from CAVQGL010000002.1 coordinate 92,964, forward strand.
TCCTGACAATAGTCCCGAGCCCAGGCCCAAAATCGTTTTGGAGGGGGATGACTGGCAGCGCTGGAACGATTACGGCATCGGCCTTTTCCTGCAGGGTGACTTAAAGGGTGCCCAAGCGGCGTTCCAAAAAGTCACGGAGAGCGCTCCCAACAATCCGGATGGCTGGGTGAACATCGGCCGCGCCGCGGTCCAGGAAGGCGACATGGACCGAGCGCGGACGGTGCTGGAGAAAGCATTGGCGATCAACCCCCTGCTGGCGCGAGCGAATTACTTCTACGCTCGCGTTCTCCGCAGCGATGGAAACTACGATGGCGCGGTGCAACATCTGCAGACTGTTCTGGCGCAGTATCCCCGCGACCGGGTAGCGTTGAATGACTTGGGGCGAATTTTTTTCCTAGAGCGCAAGTACGCCGACGCGGTCAGTGTGCTGGACCGGGTTTTGGCGGTAGATCCGGAGGACCTGCAGGCGCAATACAATCTCATGCTTTGCTACAACGGTTTGGGAGACGAGAAACAGGCGCACCAACATGAGATCCGCTATTTGCGTTTCAAAGCCAACGAGGCGGCACAGGCGATCACAGGTCCCTATCGCCAGTTGCACCCTGACGACAACAATGAACGTCAGGCCATCCATGAGCATGTTTCCGTGCCGCTGCCGACCTTACAAATGAAACCTGCTGCGCGGAAATATGTCACCGCCGCAGCGGCGCCTGGGACGTCAAGATAATGAGCAAGCTGTCCGTTTTCTCACTACTCCTTCTTCTATGGTCTGGGGCGGCTCAGGCCCAGGCCATCCAGTTTCGCGACGTCACCGTCCAAGCCGGCATCCACTTCGTGCACAACAATGCCGCTTTTGGCAAAAAATACCTTCCCGAGACCATGGGGCCTGGATGCGCGTTCATTGACTACGATAACGACGGCTGGCCCGACATTCTGTTGGTCAACGGCGAAAGCTGGCCCAGGCATCCGGGCCCCGTCTCGACCCTCAAGCTCTACCATAATAATCACGACGGCACCTTCACGGATGTGACGCGCAAGGCGGGATTAGCAGTCTCCATGTTTGGCATGGGGGTCGCAGTCGGCGATTACGATAATGACGGATACGACGATATTTTCATCACCGCTCTCGGCCAGAGCCACCTCTTCCACAATAACGGCAATGGCACATTCACGGATGTAACCAAGGCTGCCGGGCTTTGGGGACCGAATGAGTTCTCCACCGGTGCCGCTTGGGTGGACTATGACCACGATGGCAAACTGGATCTCGTGGTTGCCAATTATGTGCAGTGGTCGCTCAGCGGCGATCTTTTCTGTACTCTGGACGGAACGCATAAGTCTTACTGCACGCCAGAATCATATAAAGGGGTGTCGGCACGGCTATGGCATAACTTGGGCAACGGAAAGTTTGAAGACGCCACGCAAAAAGCCAAGCTCTACGATCCGACCTCTAAGAGCTTAGGCGTCGCCATCCTCGACTACAACGGCGACGGCTGGCCGGACATCTTGCTGAGCAACGATACCCAGCCGAACAAGCTGTACGTGAACCGGCGCGACGGGACGTTTGAGGAGAAAGGCGTCACCGCAGGCATCGCCTACAGCGAGGACGGCGTGGCCCGTGCCGGCATGGGCGTGGATGCCGCGGATTATGACCGCTCTGGCCATCCCAGCATCATCATCACCAATTTTTCCAACCAGATGCTTTCGCTTTACCATAACGAGGGAAATGGCCTGTTCGTGGATGAAGCGCCGCAGTCGGAAGTTGGGCGCGCCAGCCTGATTACGCTCGGCTTCGGGTGCTTCTTCTTTGATTACGACAACGATGGCTGGCCAGACCTCTTTGTCGCCGATGGTCACATTGAAAATCAAATTGAGCACGTTCAGAAGCGCGTGACGTACGCCGAACCGCCGCATCTATTCCGCAATCTAGGGGGCGGAAAATTCCATGAGGTCACGGCTTCCTTGGGCGCGGCGTTCGCGAGCCCGAGAGTTGCGCGCGGCGCGGCATTCGCAGACGTTTACAACGATGGAGCGCTCGACATTCTAATGACTACTAACGGTGGCCCCGCATACCTCTTCCACAACGAAGGCGGGACCAACCGAAGCCTGCGCATTAAGCTCGTCGGCGCCAAATCCAATCGCGACGGCATTGGGGCTGTGGTACGGGTCAACTCTGGCAAGGACCAGCAAACAAAGATGCTTTGCAGCGGCTCCAGCTACCTCTCGCAAAGCGAGTTGCTGCTAACTTTCGGACTGGCAGCACAGACCAAGGCAGAGTCCGTCGAGATTCATTGGCCGAGCGGGCAAGTGGACAAGCTCTCCAACGTCAATGCCGGTCAAACCATAACGGTTCAAGAAGGAAAGGGGATCGTCCGTGCCAGGCCTTACGCCAAACGTTCGGAGATGCGGGTGTCTTCTGACCGTTAAGTTCAATCCCCAAAACAATCACGCGCGACCGAGGAATATCAGCCTGAAATTTAGCCGCGAGTGCTGGCGCTTTGCGGGTGTTGTCGCACTTCGTGCAACGGGGAAAAATTGAGAGTAACTAAACATATAAATATGTATGTAAATTCTCGCGAGGGCATCGGCGATGGCTAACGACGTAGGATAAAAGCCATGACCAAGAAAACGATCTCCCCTGGCGCGGTACACAGAGTACCAGCGGATTTACGAATAGCTCTCAGTTCTGACCCGGCGGCCCTGGCAAAATGGGAGGATATTACGCCACTCGCGCGCAACGAGTGGATATGCTGGGTTATCTCCGTGAAGAAACCGGAAACTCGAAAGCAGCACATTGAGCGAGTGCGCACGGAACTCAAAGAAGGAATGCGCCGGCCTTGCTGCTGGCCAGGCTGTCCTCACCGCTGAAGCTCATGCGTGTCCCCATTGCCGGAAGGCTCGATAGCGATTCCAGTTTTGCGGCTTACTTGCCGATCACCAGGATCTGGAAAGAGTTTGGGATCATCGGAGGACGGGGCCCACGCATCCAGGGTGGAGCACCCGAGGGCGAGACGGCAGCCGGGGTCGTGCCTGGCGCCTGAGTTGGTGCTGGCGGCACGGGGCCATATTCGGCAGTAATTGTCAGGATCTGGTTGGTCTTCGTATCCAGGGTCAACACCTTGGCCCGCTGTGGCGTAGCGACCGTCTGCTCAACAGAAAAGCTGGTGGGCGAATCCTCCTTGACGACCGTAAGCGTGCCATCGCCTTGCGAACTGAAGGCCTCCATCGTCGCTGGGTTGAAGGCGGCGCCATCTGATCCGTTGCCGATGGGCAGGTCGGTGATGATATGCCCGTCCGTTGCCGACAGGATGATCATGTTCTTATTGTCGCGGCAGGAGGCAAAGAGGATGTTGTTCTTCGCGTCCAGAGCAAGTCCAGCGCAGCCTCCGCCTTTGCTCGAAACGTCGTACCTGCCAACCATCTTCATCGTGTTCGCGTCGATGACTGCGATGGCGGCCTTGTCTTCGATGTCCACGTAAATCTTGCCGCGCCCGTCGGTGGCAGCCTGCTCGGGCGCGCCGCCGATGTTGATCGTGCCGAGAATCGATCCATCTTTGTCGTCAAGGACAGTAATATTTGGCTCTGAGTGGCTGAGAACGTAGAAGTGATGATTGTAAGCGTCGTTGAGATAGCCGTCTGGGTTACCCTGCACGTCGATCTTCTTCAGAATCGCAAAGTTCCTCGAATCGAACATGGTCACCGGTTTTGATGTTGCGAAGCCGTGGCCCGTCGAAGTATCAACCGCGGCACCGTGCGCGCTGACCCCTGGGAGGTCCCCGACCTGTGCCAGCGTGTCGAGGTTGTAGACGCCAATGTGGCCGGTGGGACCAGATCGAGCCACATACAGATTGCGGCCGTCTGGGTCAGCCGTAACATAGTCGAATCCGCCTTCTCCTCCGACCAACTGAATCTTGAGGACCTTGTATGGCCCGCTGTCTTGTGCATGGACCAGACCCGCGAGGGGTAACAAGCAAGCGAGTGCCGAAGCCGCAAAGAGCTTGTATGGCATATTCAGTATCTCCGAGCCATCTTGGCGAAACAACGCGATATCAGTCAATGACCAGCAGTCAAGCAGGGTAATCGACTGATCGCGACACCGTTTGAGGCGACGGGTGACGATTCTTTGCGAATGAGCATACACGACGCAAGGTCGAAACGGTAACTAGGTCGAGCAGTTTTGACTTTCTGCGCGGGCGTGATGAGGCGTCGTTATCCGAAGCTCCCTGCAATCACGATCAGCTGAGGGCGGGCTTCTTGCGAACGATGCCATACAACCGCTGCAAGGAATAGAGTCCGCCGCCGAGCGTGATTAGCCCGCTGATCACGTAGCCGGCTACGCTCGCGTGCTGCACCAGAGCCATAACCAGAATGGCGGCCAAAGAAACGGCAACGGCAACCAGCAGGTTCCTCTCAGTCCAGGCAAAGCCGCTGAAGCGGTTGACGATAAAAAACAGCACGGCGGCATAGGCCAGGTAGGAGCCTACGTAAGCATATCCGGCGGCATCAATCCCTGCGTGGCCTATGCTGAAGTACACCAGACCGAGGTAGGTCGAGGCCCACACCAGCTCGACGAATATGAACGTCTTGGCCCACCCATGGGCCATTACCAGATACCCCATGGGCCAGGAAATGATCTTAACGATATTTCCCAGCAGCAGCCAGCGAAGCAACTTGGTCGCCGCCACGAATTGTCTGGAGTAGAAGAGAAAAATTACCACCGGCGCAAACGCCACCATACCCAGGATCAGAGGGCCGCCCAGGATCAGGGCCACTTCGGTCTGCTCGTTGACCAGTTGATTCGCTGCCTTACGGTCCTGAATGCACGACGTCAGGTGCGGATAGAAGTCCACTCCCATCGCGTTCAGGATGAAGTCAATGTAGAAAACCACAAAACCCCAGGCGGCCTGGAAGTAGCCGGCGGATGCCATCCCGAGGCGATTGATGATGATGACTCGGGTCAACAGCAGCACCACCGTCATCACCACGCCGGCCGATAGGAATGCGGCGCCCAGCCGAAGCAGCAAAACCGAGGCGGCCTTGATCTCGCCGTGCACGGGATCTGATGGCGGGCGCGGGATTCTCCACAGGAACCACCACGAACAGATCAACATGACCAGCGTGGTCGTGGTAACCGCATACACCAGGGCTCGTTCGCGCCAAACTACGACCAGCAGGATGGTGACCCCTGTCCCGATCGCTGCTCCAATGATGTTCAGGCGCGCGATGTCGCCAACGCGGCGCAGCCCGTTCAACACGGCCACCTGCGAACTGGAAATAATGGTGAATAGCACTCCGAGTGACAGCACGCCAACTGCGTAGGCGTATCGCGGGCTTGAGAAAACCCACCCCGACACCACTTTGCGCAAGAAAAAGAGGGTGATGGCGGCGATCGCGCCCAGCAAAAGCGTCAGGCGACGCAACGCCACCAGCACGGTGGTCACTGCCCGGTTATCTGGAGAGTTGCTCGCCTCGCTCACCTGGCGCACGCCGCTGCTCGCAATTCCCAATCCGCCGATGGTTGCGGCGGTGTTCATCACAGACGAGTAAGTCCCCACCAGACCCATGCCAACCGGGCCTAGCAGGACGGCAAAGATTTTGAGTTGAGCGATCCGCATCAGCGCGATGAATGCATTGGAGCCGCCGATGATCGCGGTGGACTTCAGAATCCCGCGGGAGGACGACGAGCTCCTAGTACCCACCTTGCAGCTTGCCTTTCCATGGGTTGAGACTTAAGCAGAGTTTTCTTGCAGCTCGGAAGGTCAGTGTGAGGGTGATCCTCGCGAAAGACTGGCCGGTCTTTTCCACCAGCCGGAGTTTCCCAATCGCTCCGGGAACGTTGCCCCTGTACAGATTCGCGATGGCCCACGCATAATACAGGCCTCGCAGGCGCTCTTCCAGGATTCGCCGCATTCTTACATCTGTGAGCTGCGTCAGTGCCAGCCACTTGTCGTAGCGGGCTGACATACAGGCAAAGATGAGGTCGTCCGGTGATTTGTACAGATCCGTAAGTCGCGTCCGGGTTGGTGTTCTGTCGATCGTTACTAGAGGCTCGCGCAAGATGCAAAATCGCGTGTGAAATGACAGCCGGAACAGCATGTCGGCGTCTTCTCCCACCACCATCTGCCTGTCGAATCCATTGATGGTTTGCAGCAGGGAACGTAACACCAGCATGCTTTGGGCAAAGAGGATAGGGTTCTTCGAGATCAGATGCTCGTTCAAGTTTTCCAGGGCCTTGAATTCTGACCGGCATTCCACTCCGGCTTTCTCGAATGCCGAGAGCGTGCCCTCCGGTTCGCCCACGAAACTGCAGTTGGTGAAACAGGCACCAAATTCTGGACCCATTTTTCGGACCGCATTAAGTTGCGCTTCCAGTTTATGGGGCAGCCACAGATCGTCCGAAGCCAGAATTGCGACCCACTGTCCGCGTGCCAGCTCAATGCCCTTGTTCAGCGCACCGGAGACGCCCTGGTTGGCCTGGTAGAAGTATCGAATCCGGTCCATGTAGGGCGCAAGTTTTTGCGCGGTGTCGTCGGTCGAGCCGTCGTCCACCACGATAATCTCGTAATCCTTGAACGTCTGCTGGAGTGCGCTCTCGATCGCGTTCAATACCAGCGTGCTGCGATTGAAAGTCGGAATGACGATGGAGACGGTAATCATGGAGGCCCACCCTTGTCATGCCCTCTCCTGGATCGATATGACACGCCGGGTTTTTTTGCCGCCGAGGATCGAAGAAAGGATTGCAGAAATGGAGCGCCAGCCTGGTCACTGACACAACCTGCTCGCCGCTGGCGAATTGGTCGGACACGTGGCATCTATTTGGACAAAGTTTCCGAGCGCCGGGTGAGCGGGTATAGCATTTGCCGCCAAGGTGTAAACAGGATGCTCGTGAGACTGATCCTCTGCTCCAGCGGGACCTGTTCCACAACGCCCGTGGCCGGATACTCGTCGAAGCCCTTGTATTGTTTCCGAAACAGGAAGTCCCAGATGCTGAAGATGCCGCCGAAATTCATGTCCCAATGCTGTGGTTCCCGCGAATGATGCACGCGATGCGATTGCGGCGTGACCAGGATGTATCGCAGCGGGCCGAGGTTGGTGCGGATGTTGCCATGATAGAAGCGGCTGAACCACTCCTTCACGACCGCAAATGCCACGATCACGGGCGGAGTCACATTCAGAAAAAGAAATGGAATGGTTATGAACGTATGGCGGACGATGTATTCCAGCGGGTGATACCTGAAATCGGTAAAGAAGTTCAGCTGCTCTTGTGAATGGTGGACGCAATGCAGCTTCCACAGAAATGGTACTTTGTGGTTGATGTAGTGCTGCACCCAGTACCCCAGATCCACCAGCAACAGGGCGACTGTGAATCGAACCCAACCCGGCGCTTCATTCAGTCCGGAGAACGTCAGGTACGAAAAATAGGTTTTGTAAATCTTGGCCACCAGAGCGACGTAGGTCCCGACAATCAGGGCGTGCAAAACTGGTTCGTACAGAAACCACATCAGGTCGTGCGCGAGGCCGACGCTGAAAATCTTGCGGTTCGGCTCCGCCGGAATCAAGCGCTCCAGCGTCAGAGTAAAGATAAGAGCTCCCCAAAACGGAAAACCGAAGAGGATGCGCTTTAGCCCATCCAGGTTGAAAATTGTCAGCAGGTTCTTTTTGATCCAGGCTAGCTCGCGGCTTCTCTTATTTGGTTGCGCCGCGCCGGTGTCGGAAAGCGTCGCCACGCCAAGCACGGCGGGACGGTTTCCAGCCAATACCGAGTGGATACAAAGGTGAAGCGCTCGCGTGTCCTTAAGGAAAGGCTGGTCCTGAATCGATCGAAGGGTAGGCCCAAAAGTCAGTTCGACGCCGGTATGCCGCTCGTTTCTTCGAATGGATGGCGATTGTGCCAGGGTCAACCCAGTCAACAGCAAGGGGACAACCAGTAAAATCGAGCCCTTCACTCTGTCTCCTCACACCACGGCCTCTCCACTTGTGAATAGCAAACCGAAATTTGGCTGTGGCAGGACCGTCCCATTATTCGCATCAATTGCGCAAAAAATCGCATGCCCTTCGCTCGCTACGATGTTGGCCTTCCGTGATCTTGACGCTGAGGATGACACAAAAAATCTGCGAATTGAAGTGCGCGTCACGGTTCGCGCCAACATGAGGACAATCTGCGTGCCGATTTGTCCGTCCGGTACAAGATCCTGAGTGGCAGAGGCGAAACTGTGCCGTTTACGGCCTGCGCTGCTGCGCACGAGAGTTTATACCCAACCAAGGCCACGGCGCGTGGAAAATGGTGGGAGATTTCGGTTGTTGCGAATTGCAACACTCTGTCCTGATAATGGGCCATTGAAATAATCGGCCTGAACGGGGACGGAGACCGGTCGCTTGCGAATTGGCCTGTGACGTGGCGAAGTCACGGTGGTTGGGATTCAGTCCGGCAAACCGTGGGTTGATCATCTACGGGTTCGGCGAGCAAAAAGTCGGTTCCGTAGAGGGATCGTGGCTGTTCATCGGGGCGATGATACTCAGCAGCAGCGCCGCTGGCCTTCTAGCCGGCGAGTGGCATTTGGCCGGAACCCGGGCGAAGTTAGTTCTTTGCGCCGGGAGCCTGATAATATTTTTGCTTGGATCGTTGCGGGAATGGCGTACAGCCGGTAATCCGATGCACACTGAAATTATGAGGATTTCGCGTCTTGCCAAGGCCGTTTCACAGGCAGAGAAGCCCCGGCCGAACTACTCCCTGCCTGCGTTAATCGCTAACCGAGCTTGCGGGAACAGTGGGGCAGACGCCGAGCGCAACATTCGGATATTAAACCGACTCGAAGGCCGAATCGAGCCCAAAGGCTGCCGCGAGTAGCGTCAGGATGAGCGCCGTCGCCGGAGCATGCCGAAGCATTCCTGCATGCGTATATAGAAAATATGTTTGCATTAGTGCTTAAAACATAAATTGGGTGCGCGGCTACCGTGCCACGTTTGGCCCGTTCCCGGTAACGGAGACGGGGCCCGTCGCATTCCCCTTTCGGAGAACAGCATGGACTGGACGAAAACTAGCAGGCGGTCGTTCTTGAAGCAGTTTGGCGCAGCCGGTGCCGCGGCGGTCGCAGCGGCCGAAGCAACGGCCCTCCCCACCGCACAGCAAAATCAAACCACCGGCAACGCGCCCGCCGACCGGAAGCAGGCGGCAACGCGCGCCCAGCGCATGCAGTGGTGGCACGAGGCCAAATTCGGCATGTTCATTCACTGGGGGCTATATAGCGTCATCGGTCAGCAGGAATGGGCCGACGAAGAGGAGGGCGTCCCTATACTGCAATATGAACTCCTGGCTAAGCACTTCCATCCCAAGCCGAACGCCGCACGCGACTGGGCGCGGCTGGCCAAGCGCGCTGGCCAGCGTTACATGGTGATGACCACCAAGCATTGCGAAGGCTTCTGTAACTTCGGCACCAAACTCACCGATTACAACGCTGTGCAGCAAGGGCCCGGGCGCGACCTGGTCCGCGAGTTTGTTGAAGCCGCGCGCGCAGAAGGCCTGCGCGTCGGCTTTTACTACTCGCTCATGGATTGGCATCACCCCGACGCCGCCCGCTGCAGAACGGACGAGGCCGCGCGCCGGCGCTTCGTCGACTACACCCACGGATTGCTTCGCGAGCTGATGACGAATTACGGCAAGATCGACGTTCTCTGGTACGATGCGACGGGCCCGCTCACCGCCGAAGAGTGGGAAGCGGAAAAGCTGAACCAGATGGTCTTCGATCTGCAACCGGAAATCACCGTCAACGATCGCCTCCTGCCCGGCGACTTCTCGACACCAGAGCAGGAACGTCCAGCCTGCGGAAGTGGGGCGTGCATGGGAAACCTGCATGACCCTGAACAATAGCTGGGGGTTCAACCGCGGTGACGATGCCTGGAAGTCACCCAAGACTATTGTCGACAATCTGGCAACTTGTGCTAATGGCGGAGGCAACTACTTGCTGAACATCGGACCCGAAGCTGATGGCTCCATTCCCTCAGCCTCAATCGAGATTCTTGAGTCTGTCGGCAAGTGGCTAGATACCAACGGCAAGTCCATTTACGGTACGGAGCCCTGCAACGCACGGGGCAACACAGGTTTCAATGTCAATGTGAACTACACGCGGCGCGGCAACACTCTCTACCTCCACCAGCATTTCTGGCCCGGCCACACGCCGGCTGCGGAATGGCTCGACTTCTATAAGCCTGAAGTCGTCGTGGCTATCGGCGGCCTCAAGCCCAAGGCGCTGTCCGCGCGTTTGCTTAAGACTGGCCAGAAGGTCGAATTCACTCAGGACGAGTTCACTTTCCGCCTCACCGGATTGCCGCTCGTTGCACCCGACCAGCCAGTCACGGTCATCGAGGTCGACTGCGACGGCGAACCGGTCGTGGATCACGAGGCCGAGCGTTCGCGGTGGCCGCGGTACAAGGCTGGTGTCAGCGTGTAAGCCTGCTCAGCCAGAGCATAAGGAGCAAAACAACTCAACAAAATAAGAACTTAAAAAACTCCAGGCCCCGCGGGGCACTGGACAGAGCCGGCATCGGGCGCGTGGGAAGCTGGTGATTGCGTTGAGGAAACACTCTACTATGTCTGGACGATTGATCATGAGTGGTCTTAGCCGACGCGGGTTCATGAAGGCGGTGGCGGGCGGAGCAATTGCTCATTCCGCCGCAGGCGGTAAGTTATTGTCTTCAAGTCATGTATTGGCCAACGCCTCAGAGTCCGAAGCATCCCAGAAGCCTACGAGCTTCGATTCGCCGGTCCAGACTGGCGGCGGGGCCGCACCTTCGGAAAATCTTGCACTCTTGGCTGAAGCCTCAGCCTCCCCCGAATCAGAAGGTAAAGGGACCTTCCATGGAGCCGTTGGCAACGCCAACGACGGAAATGTGAATACCTTTTGGGGGTCTACTTCGCCGCTTGGGCCTGATGCTTGGCTTGTTCTCACTTGGCCGGGACCGGTGACGTTTCACGAGGTCGTTATCCGACAGAACTTGCGCCGTTTCTCGTGGGACGACGCTTATGAGTTGAACCAGCTTACCCTGCAGATCAGACACAATGGCCGATGGCAGACGCTTCGAACTCTGGGAGACGGGGCGCAGCCACTTCCGAGCGTAATTCTTGTACAAACGGCGGACGCCCAAACGACGGATGCCCTTCGACTGGTTGGGTTCAAAGGTACGCCGAACATTTACGAAATCGAGGTTTACAAGGGGCCGAGTGCTCCAGTGATAAATATGGCTGGCGATGTTCGCGGCAATATCCTCGGGATCGTTACGGATGCTTGGGGGGCTGCTGGAATGCCAGGTGTGGAGGTAAGGCTGTCTGGTAGAAACGCGGGCCACGCCTGGACGGCCTCCGGGCTGACTGATTCCCACGGCATGTTCAGCGTGTCCGCCCCGACCGGACTTACTGGGGAACTAGGCGCCCTCGCCCAAGTTAGTGGATTCGAGATCGAAAAGAAAATTGACGCTGGCGACCTTCCCCTGGCTTTGACACCTTTAGACGCGGCGGAAAAAGGTTTGTCCTTGAATGGAGACTGGAAATTTGCTCCTGATCCACCGATCGATTTCTTTCGTCCTGAGTTTGATGACAGTGGCTGGGGAACGATTTCGGTTCCCTCACACTGGATTCTTCAGGGCTTCCAGTCTGAGGGAGGTGTGGGAGGATATCGACGGCTAATTGAGATCCCGCCACGCTGGATGGACCGACGAATCAAAGTTCGTTTTGAAGGCGTCTATAGCGGCGCCGAGGTCTGGCTTAACGGCCGGCGCGTCGGCTCACATGAGGGGGGCTTCACGCCTTTCGAGGTGAATGTGAGCGAGGCGGCCGTTAGCGGTAGGAACCTGTTAGCCGTGCGGGTGACTGAGCACACGCGATCCAGGAGCCTGGATAGCATGAGTCTCTACGCTGATTTCGATCTCAGCGGCATCATGAGAGTCGCTTACATTTATTCTGTCCCCGCAGTACACGTGGAACGGCTACACGTTGCGACCCTCTTCGATTCCAGCTTCCGTAACGCCACACTCAAAATTGATCTGAAACTAGTGAATCAAAGTGATCGTGAAGTTCGGCACGGAACGCTGCGCTGGAGTTTGGAGTCACCGGATAAGGCCACAGTTACACCTCCCCTCCGGCCCCTAAAGTTTTCGCTGGAGCCATGGGGTCAACTCGAGGAGGTTATTGAGATCCCCATCCGGAATCCGAAGATGTGGGAAGCTGAGCACCCTCAGCTTTATCGTCTGACTGCGCAGCTATACGAAGACCAACGGGAGATCGAATCGGTGACGCGCCAAGTTGGGTTTCGGCAGGTGGACATCCGCGGAACCCAACTTCTGATTAATGGCGTTCCTGTGAAATTGCGTGGGGTTTGTCATCATGATTCGCACCCCGTCCTGGGACGGGCTGTGACTCCGGAAATTACGCGGCAGGACCTCCAGCTCATCAAGGAAGCCAACCTTGATGCGCTTCGAACTTCTCACTATCCAGCTGTCGAAGAACTTTACGAGGGTGCAGATGAGTTGGGAATCTACGTTGAAGCGGAGGCGCCCTTTTGCATGGTGGGCGGGGATCAATCCTGTGATTTGCGATTAGCCCCGCTTGTCGTTCAGCATGGGGCGGAATTGCTTGAACGCGACCGGAGTCATCCATCGGTCATCATCTGGTCTATGGCAAACGAAAGCGTCTGGGCGCCCGTTTTCGATCGTTTGCACGAGTACGTGAAGCAGGTCGACCCTACACGGCCGACGAGTGCGGCGACGAGCAAGGACCTCGACATCGCCACGCGGCACAATCCGATGACCGCTGAACTCATCCGACAAAGCAGCTCAAGAAAAACTCCCCTGCTCTGGGACGAAAGCTTATGCATATTTCAGGGCATTTTTCGGGACGGGCTCGAACTATGGCGGGACCCCGGGGATCGTGATTATTGGATTGCGCCGTTGGTTTCGATCTGGGATGAAATGTTGGCAAGCCAGGTGGTGCAAGGAAGCATGATTTGGGCCTGGGTTGACGACATTTTTCAGGTGCCAGGCCGCGGCTCAGAGATTGGACATACTCGTGGAGTGAACACACACGGTGTAGACCAAGTGTATTGCTCACGAGATAAAGGGCTGGTAGGGGACGCTCCATGGGGGATCGTTGACGGATGGCGCCGGAAAAAACCAGAGTTCTGGCACGCCAAAAAGCTGCACTCCCCTGTCCAAGTGCGCCCCCTAGAAGTGCCAACGCCTGCCTTAGGAGATCCAATACGTCTTACGGTTCAAAATCGATATGAATTTACTAATCTGTCGGAATTAAGCCTAGCCTATCAACTCGGCGAAGTAAGAGGCGAACTGCATCCTGACATCGCTCCCCAGCAAGCCGGCGAGGTGGCGATTCCATTAGGGCATGCAGCCAATCCGGGAAGCCATCTTTTGATCCGTTTCGTGGATCGTAACGGCACAGTGGTGGACGAGGAGAATATTGTCATCGGCGAGGAACCGAAGGCTGTACCGGTAAAGAAGAACCTCGACAAACTGCAAGTCCGTCACATGAAGGAATTGGAGGAGCTTGGGATAGGATGGGTGAGCGTAGCAGGCACAAACTTCGAAGTTGCTTTTGAAACGCAAAGTGACGGCGGGATTGTACGCCTCTTGTCTTACGGCCGCCCGCTTCTGTACGAGACGCCTAATCTACATTACCTTCCCATTGATGAGGATGTCCCAAGGGCGCAGCCGCTATGGACGTGGAAATTGACCCGCCCTCTAGCGCTGGCCTATGACGGAGATGATGTTGTCGCTACTGCGGTTGGTACTTATCGGGAAGCTAGAGGAAACTTTGTGTACCGGGTCACTCCGAGAGGAGAGGTGGATGTGCACTACGACTTTACTTATCTAGGCGCAGAGATTTCTGTTCGGGAGATTGGCTTGCGATTTGGGGTTGCTCCGTGGATGGATACACTGGAGTGGAAGCGAATGGGCGAGTGGTCAGTCTATCCCGAAGGCCATATTGGTAGAACCCAGGGAAGAGCTCAAGCGCGTGCTCCTATGGAGCACGTAGTTCCTCCTGCCAATGCTTTTTCGCAGGATGAGTCTGTAATGGGGAGCAACGATTTTCGAAGCACGAAGCGAAACATTGAGTATGCTTCCATCGTTGATCGCGATGGCTATGGTGTGTACATCAGATCCAATGGTCAACAACATCTGAGGGCTTCTGTGGAGGCCGACCGTATCGCTTTACATATTAGTGATTGGTTTGGGGGATCGGCGGCGGCCGAAAGGAATGAGTGGTCTCCGTATGGAAGGGGACGTGTGCTGAAGGCGAATGAGCGCTTGCAAGGTACACTCCACTTGTGGTTGTTGCCTGGGAAGTGATCCTGGTACTTCGTTCCGTTTAGCGCAGTCCCGGTTGATTTGGTGTATACATCGAATCCCTTGTCGCCGCTGCCCGAATCAGAAACAGGGTCGCCTTGTATTGAACGCGGTCCTCGTGCTTATGTGAAATAACTCTGGGATTCGGGAGAGCCGGTTGGGAAGTCTGAGTTGGGCAGCACATTGGTTCACCGGAGTTGCGAGAAATGTACGGCGATAGGTCGAGATAACTCTGGCGGTTCTGTGCAAGATGTATTCGTCATTGCCAACACCAACTCCATCGCCGTAGTTTGTTTCCATGCCCGGACAATCTGGTGGAGGCTCAGTTGATTTTCTTCGAGAAGCGGAAGTTTCGAATGCGGTCGGTGTTTAGTGTCAACCCAGAAATATGTTGGTTCGCATCGCGTGTGAAATGCAGCGTGCCGATTTCCCCGGAAAAAACGTCGCGCATGGTTGGTTGAAGCGTCTCTGGTTGGTGCTTCATTCGGACCAGCCTCAAGCTTCCGTCCTCAATGACGATGGTGTACACGGGATCAATCTCCTCGCTAAAGTATGCCCCTGAATATTCAGCGAGTTCCTCTGCATTGGGGTTGAACGGTGCGACCGACTCATACAGCTTCGGCTTCTCCCGACCGACACTCTGCTGCATGCGCTGCGGCTTATCCGACGTGGCCGGCAGAAACCGTATCTCCACTTCATCGCCGCGGGAGGCATCGACGATGCGGAAGACCATGTCTTTGGCGGCTTTTAATACGTGACTGTCTTCCCCACCAAAATTGATTTGCAGCCGGCCGTCCTTCACCATGATTTTGTGGAAATCGTCGTCTTCTCGATTCCAATAGAGACCGGTTAGCGCGGCCATTTGCTCAGCTGTGAGCCGTGCCTCTCCGGCCTTCGGCGAAGCCGGCATGGGAGTTTGCTCGGATTCTTTGAAGTCTTTTGCGAGCAAAATATCGGCCACCTGACGAACTAATCTGGTGGGATTTGTCTCCGCTGAGTTGCACAGCACGGCCGCGGAGAAATGCTGTTCCGGAAAACGCGTCATGTCGGAGCGGTACCCGGCGTCGCCTCCAGCGTGATCGACTATCGGAAGCCCCTTATATTTGCCCACCACCAGGCCGAACGCGTAGTCGAGTTGCTCTCCGCTATTGAGTTTGCCGCGTTCCAGCATCTGTTCTACGAACGCTTGGTCACCCACCTGCGGATGATAGAAATTCTCGTCCCACCGCTCGAGATCCTCGACCGTGGTGTGCAGGCTGGTGGCACCGACCGTGTCGAAATTTGTGACGCTGAGCCGAAAAGGTTTGTCTTTTGCTTCCTGCGCGTAGCCCAAGGCATTGTGTTTCACGATTTCCGCGTGGTCGTCTCGGAAATGTGTGCTGGTCATCCCCAGAGGCTCAAAAATATTCTTGCTCGTAAACTCGCGCAGCGACATGCCGCTCACCCGCTTAACAACCAACCCCAAGAGTGTGTAGCCGGTATTGCAATAAAGGTATTTTTCGCCCGGCTTGAAGTTCAAATCTCGCTGGCGCGTCATCACCGACATCACGTCGTCGTCCGTGATCAAGTCCAGCGAATAGCGCCATCCCGCGAGTCCAAGCAGGGACCACTGATCGCGCAGACCGCTCGTGTGATGGATCAGATGCTGGATGGTGATGGTTTCGCCGAGCTCCGGGAGATCCGGAACATATTTCCGGACATCGTCACTCAGCGAAAGTTTCCCTTGTTGCGCCAGCAAGACGATCGCAGCGGCGGTAAACTGCTTCGACATCGACGCTACGTGGAACACAGTTTTCGGGGTGATGGGGATGTCATCGTTCAGATTCGCCATGCCATAGCCATGCTCATAGACAATCTGCCCGTTCTTGTAAACGCCGAGCGCGCATCCCGGCGAGTCGTGCCGGTTCCATTGTTGAAAGACATTGTCTACGCGCACGATTTGGTCCGGTAGCAGCGTTTGAGCCGGCGCAAGAGATAGGGGCGAAAGAATGCTTAGAAGTAATAATGAGCATCGGGTCGAGTTCATAGCTCCTCCGGTTACTTCACGAACCGATCTTACAGGCCTCGTCGCGAGCCTTGCTCGGTGTTACGATATCGACCTGCTGCAGGGTTCGGAGGGTGGAATTGTAGATGACGAGATCTTCACGAGCTATGGCATCGCCCCGGGTGGTAAGCATTGGGGATTTTCGCCCCATCGCGCGTCAAAGGGTGCCCAAGCCTGTATTTGACTACCTCGACGGTGGTGCCGAAGGCGAGGTTACGCTCCGCGAGAATTGCCGGGTATTCGACGATGTCACTTTCAGGCCGCGTCATGCGGTGGCATTTTCGGACTGCGATTTGCACACGCGCGTCCTGGAGTTCGATCTTTCTCTTCCGATCCTGCTGGCCCCGGTCGGGTACAGCCGCCTTATGCATCCTGGAGGCGAAGTGGCCGCCGCACGCGCTGCTGGGAAGGCTGGCATTGGCTATATTCTCTCGACGATTTCTGGACACAAACTGGAAGACGTAAAGGCCGCCTCGTCCGGGCCTGTCTTCTATCAGCTCTACCTGATGGGTGGCCGCGGGGCTGCGGAAGCCGTCATTGAAAGGGCGCGCGTTGCGGGATTCTCCGCGCTCGTTGTCACCATCGATACCCCGGTGTCTGGGATCCGGGAGCGTGATTATCGCAATGGCATGAAGGAACTGATCAGCGGCAGCCTGCTGGAGAAAATCCCGTTCCTCCCGCAAGTCCTCTCGCGGCCCGGTTGGCTCATCAGCTTTCTGCGGGATGGCGGTCTGCCTGTACTTCCGAACGTTGTGATCCCGGGTAAGGGGCCGATGCGTCTGGTCGATATCAATGCTGCTCTGGCGGAATCTGCTGTGACCTGGGCTGACTTGCGCTGGATCAGAGAGCATTGGCGTGGGCCAATCGTCGTCAAGGGCGTGCTGACCGGCGACGATGCACGGCGCGCTGTGGACGAAGGAGCCGCAGCGCTTTCGGTCTCGAATCATGGGGGGCGGCAACTGGATGGCGTTCCTGCGTCTTTGCGGGCCCTACCCGAGGTACTGGAAGCCGTAAAGGGCCGCATCGAAGTATTGATGGATGGAGGTATTCGCCGTGGCACCGACATCGTGAAAGCCATTTGCCTGGGAGCGCGCGGCGTGCTGTGCGGGCGCGCCTACGCCTATGGTTTGGCGGCCGGCGGTGAAGCTGGCGTCGACCGCGCGATCGAGATCCTGCGGACGGATTTGGAACGCACCCTCCGGCTGCTCGGTTGCCCATCGGTCAAGGCATTAGATCTTTCTTACGTGAATGTTCCAAGGTGCTGGAAATCGAGCTGATTCCCTCGCCAAGATGCCCGCGATCTTCAAAGGCATTTTGCGCCCCAACGGATACATCTCTGGAGAGAGTGGGACAGAGCAACCTTCCAGTGGACCGGAGCGAAAATAGATCCGAAGGCTCGGCAGGGAGCGGGGGTTTACCACTGAACATGTCGTCAGAAACTGGAGGCAACACCGAAAAGCTCTCTGTGGATCCAGATCTCCGGATAGCATAAGTGTTGGCGGATGCGGCAGATGACCCGAAGACTCGATTACCGCAACAGCGTGCTTAAGGCATACCCCGAGGTCTACACCCCGGCGGCGCTTGAGGCGTTGGAGGTTCTGGCGCCGCTCAACCGTGACCGGCGCGAGCTGATGGCAAGGCGCATCGCGCGGCGACTGGCGCGGGAGCGCGGCCGGCAGCGCATCGCCTTCCTCGATCCCCAGGCGCTGATTCCGCGCACGCGACATCCGGGTTCAGGACGCCCGCGACGGCAACTTCGAGGGGAGCGAGATCCCGGCCGATCTGAAGCGCCAGTGGATCCAGGGCACCGGGCCCGCCGCCAGGCCGCGGGCGAGCATGGAGAGCGGCCTGCGCAACGTGGCCTACGCGCTGCTGTCGGGCGCCGACGGCTGGATGTTCGATGGCGAGGATGCCCTCGGCCAGGTCGACACCATGTCGCTCGACAACCAGCGCAACCTCCAGCTCGCGATCGCCCGGGACCCGCTCTTCCTGCGACGTCGCCGAAGAAGTCGCCGCCGAGATGAACCAATGGGCGCAAGGCTTTTTCGGCGCGACCCATCATCGCCGACTGGCGCAAGCAGCTCGACTTCACCACCAAGATCTTCCGCGCCCGCGGTCTGCATCTCGACGACCGCCACGTGCGCGAGCAGGACGGCACCGGCTTCTCCGCTTCGATCGTCGACCTCGCGCTCTACGTGGTCAACAACCACCGAGCGCCTGCGCGACTCGGGGCGCATCGATCGTCCTCTACCTGCCGAAGATCCAGACGGCCGAGGAGGCGGCGCTCTGGAACGACCTGCTCGCGGCGCTCGAGCAGCACCTCGGGCTGCCGATCGGCACGATCAAGGCCTACGTCCTCGTCGAGCAGATCGAGGCGGCCTTTCAGTTGATGGAGATCCGCGCCGCGCTGGGCCGCCACTTCGTCGGCTTCAACACCGGGCGGTGGGACTACATCAACAGCGTCGCCGACGCGATGGCGTGGGACCCGGGCTTCGTCAATCCCAATATCGACGCCATCGGCATGACCTACGGCTACATGCGCAACTACGAGGACCGCGTGCGCCGGGCGGTGAACACGCCCGACCGGAACGGCCGGTGCGCGCTCTGGCAGGGCGGCATGGAGCCCAACATCCCGGTCGGCTCCGAGGCGGGCGTCGCCGCGGGCATGCGCCGGGCGAAGGCCGGCGGCGAGCGCGAGCAGCTCGCAGGGGCGAGCGGCAAGTGGGTGGCGCACTGGAAGATGGTGCACATCGTGCGGCCGGTGTGGGAGAAGGTCGGCGCCGACAACCAGCTCGGACGCGAGTTTCCGCCGCTCACCTACACACCGGCAGGACGCCGACGGGCTGGTGCTGCTCGAGCCGGCGCCGCGCACCATCCGGGGCGCCCGCGATCTGCTGAGCGTCGCCCTGCAGTACGGCAACGCCTTCGAGCAGGGTTTCCAGGCCGCCGCGCTCAAGCCCGCGGACTTCTTCGGCAACGACGACGAGCTCTACCTGATGGAGGACATGGCGACCGGCGAGATCCGTGTCAGCATCCTCTGGGAGTGGCTGCACAAGGGCGCCGAAGCTCACCGACGACGACCCCGCGACCGGCGCCCGCAGCCGGCGATACCTTCGACGCGGCGCTTTTCGCGCGGTTGCTCGCCGAAGAGTACGAGAAGCTGCTTCGCCGCCCGTGACCGCGACGTCCACGACGACTCGAAGGCGACCACGCTGCCCATCGCGCGCGAGATCGTCGCGACCTACGTCACGAATCGCGTCAAGCTGCCCTGGTACATCGATCTCTTGAACCTCAACCTCAACAACCACGACCTGGCCACCGCCAAGTCCCGCATCCAGGCTTACATCGAGGCCTTCGAGCGGGACGGAACGCGGATCACCGAGAATCTCGACTTCCTAGTCACCGGCAAATCGAGAGCTTGAGAATGCGCAAATCACATCTCGATAAGCTGCGAAGCCGGCAGTGCATTGCCCGTAAGAATCATTGGCAGCTCCAATTTTCTTAGCCCGGTAAAACGAGAGGAGTTCTTCGGCGAGGCCGCATACCCGCGCCAACATTCTGAACCCTTAGCCGCGCATTACACCTTCGGAGCCCAGCCGGGCTCGTACTCGCGGTCCCACATCTTCATGGCATCAGCATCGTTTTGAATTTTGCCATCGGTCGTGTCGATCTGCAGCATGTGGTTTACCTTCCACGCGATATTCGAAAGCTGCATGGTTGTGACCGAGACATTACCTACTTCGATGGGCGCGTGCAGCTTGGCGCCATTACGGATGCCATCGATGAAGTTGGCAAAGTGCGCGTCGGTCATCGAGTCGCGGCCCAGCAAATCGGAAGACGATGTTTGACCGCCGGTCTTGAATTCGCTCGTCTTGTTGCCTTTGAGGTCATAGATCTCATACCCGTCGCGATCAACCAGCACCGACCCCGTGGTGCCCATAATGACCGAACCGCGATCGCGCCCGTAGAATTTCATCCCGCTGGCAGCACTTGCCTTCCCACGAGATCATCTTGTCGCCGTAGTCGAAGCTGGTGACCAGCGTGTCGTAGAACTGCCAGTCATCTTTGAAGTGGTAGCGCCCGCCGGTTGACGTTACGCTTAGCGGGTAAGTCAACACCGAGAGCCCAGCGGCAGACATCCACCTCGTGCGTGCCGTTGTTGAGGGTCTCGCCGGTGCCATAGATCCAGAACCAGTGCCAGTTGTAGGGATGAATGTTGCTGGTGTACGCGCGGCGCGGCGCGGGGCCCTGCCACAGATCCCAGTCGAGCGCGGCCGGAACGGGAACCTCCACTCCGTGCCCGATCGATTTGCGGGTGTTGCCGTACCAGGCCTTCGCGTAGTAGGCGCTGCCGATCAGCCCGTTGTGGATCTTATCGACGATCTCCGATGGTGTGCGGAGAGGAGCGCTGCTGCGTGCCCATCTGCACCAGCTTGCCGTACTTCTGCCGCGCTGCCACCAGCAGCGCACCCTCGCCCGGATTATGGCTGCACGGCTTCTCGACGTAGACGTGCTTGCCGGCTGCGAGCCCGAGGATCGCCATCGGCGTGTGCCAGTGGTCGGGCGTGGCGATGCTGATCGCGTCGACTTCCTTGTCGGCCAGCACCTTGCGGAAGTCCTTCTCGGTCTTCGGCGTATAGCCGAGCTCGCGCTCCGCGGCGGTGGCAAATTTGGCCATGATGTTGGTTTCCACATCGCAAGCGTAGGCAACGCGCGCCTTGTCCGCATTCGCCTTGAGCGAGAAAGGTGCGCATAGCCGCGGCCGTTCAGGCCGGCTATCGCAAAGTTCAGCCGGTCGTTCGCACCCATGATCTGTCGGTAGCTCTTGGCCGTCGCCCCAATCGCCATGCCGGCGCCCCCGACCGCGAGCGTATCGAGAAATTTACGCCGAGTAATCATTTTCTTCTCTCGTGTTTTATGCACCGGAAACCCCCGAATCAAGACGCGTCGAAGCTCACGTCAACGCAGATGCGGCCTTCAAATCCTTGTTCATTCCCGCCCAGCTGATGCGCGTGGACTGCTCGGGTGTGCCGCCGCCGCGCCAGTGCGTCTCCAGGCTCACGGCCTCGCGGTAGCCGATCTTCTTAAGCGCTTCGAACTGCGCCGTCCAATCTATGTAGCCCTGATCGACGGGCGCCCACACGATCTCGCCCTCGATCATTCTTCATCGCGTTCTTGCAGTGGCAGTGATGGATACGGTTCTTCGGCAATAGGTCCCACGCCGCGGAGAAGGCATCGAGTTCGCCGCGCATCACCGCGTTGGCGGGGTCCCAATTCAACGCCAGATGCGGCGTCTTCACGGCATTCAGCAGCCGCGCCGCCTCGCGCCCGGTGGCCGTGTTGCACTCGAACTCATTTTCGAGCACCAGCAGAACGCCCTGCGTTGCGCACTTGTCCGCCGCCTCGCGCAGCTTGTTGTCGATGGCCGCGCGGTACGGCGTCACGTCGTCCAGCCGCCAGAAGTCGAAGCAGCGCACCTTGTCGGTGTCGAACTGCTTGGCCAACGCGATCGCCTTCTCGAGAATTTCGTTCTGCTCCTTGAAGGTCGCGCCGGCCATGCTGAAGGTGTCGCCCTTCTTGCCGTAGATGCGACTTGGGCGCTCCGGGCCAGTCGGTCTTGAAGAGCGGGCTGGCGATGTCGGTCACCCCGCAGATTGTATTTGGCCAGAATTTTCTTCGCGTCGGCGATCTGATCTTCGCTCAGACTCTGTTACGTTCTTGCCCCACATCGAGCGGAGCTCAATCCAGCTCATGCCGAATTCGTTGGCAGCCACAAAACAGGCGTGATCGAAATCCTGGGAGATCTCGTCGTTAATGACGGAAATGCGGAAAGGAGATTGCAGGCGGGCAGCCCAGGCTCGCAACGACGGAGCAGCGGCGACAGCGGCTGCGCTGAAGAGAAAACGACGACGATTCATGGGATTCCCTTGTGATGCCCGGCCCTACCGACCATGAGACAGCCGCGAAACTCTTGCGGGACGAGGTAGCTCCAACGGGAGTGCCCCCGTGGATCGCTAGTCGGCATTCCTTAACGTGGCCATACTCTTTTCAGCAACACCCCGCGAAACTCGCCGGTTAAAAAGTCAAACGGTACCTCTATCCTGTGGTGTTCGACAGGATTCCTGCATCCGCCGTCGCGTCACGTTGAGTCGAACGAACATTGAGGAAATCGGTCAGGTCAAGCTCTCAGTCACAGGGACAGTCGCAGATGAAATGACTTCGGTTGCGTAAGCGATGCGTACCCAAGCCGTGAGAGACTGCACCCGTGGCCAGAATCCTTAATCCCAGTCCAGGCGAGTTCCGGGTCAAGATAGTCGCATCGATTCATGAACCAGGTGCCCGTCTCTATGGAGTCGCCAATTCGCCCCGCGGCGTCGGTATCCGATGTCCAGATCGACGCAGTGAGCCCGTAGCGGCTGTCATTCATCAAGGTCACTGCCTCCGCATCGTCTTTTACCCTCATCAACGGTGCGACTGGGCCGAAAGTTTCCTCCGTCATCACTTTCATTCTATGGTCCACATCTACCAGAATCTGAGGAGCGACATAGCAAGTACTGCTACTGTCCTTGGGGAATAGCGAAGAATCAATCAGGGTCTTCGCGCCTTGGCCTACAGCTTGCGCGACTTTTTCGCGGAGTAAGGCAGCCGCGCGTTTATTAACCACGGGCCCCAACGTAGTTTCGGCGCTCAACGGATTATCCAAGACGTATTTCTTCGTAAGATCGACGAATCCGTCCAGGAACTTCTGCCAGACGTCCTGGTGGACATAAATTCGCTCTACTGCGCAGCAGGATTGCCCACTGTTGAAGAAGACGCCGTCCACCAGGTTTTCGATGGTTTGGTCAAGAAAAGCATCGGCGCGAACGTAGGCTGGATCTTTACCCCCCAACTCGAGGCTGGTACCGATAAAACGCTCTCCCGCCGCGCGCTGCACCGCGTGCCCGCCATCGACCGAACCGGTGAATGCGACAAATCCCACCCGCGGATCGCGGATGATGCGCTCCACATCCTCGTGGGTGACATGCAGCGTCTGAAAGACGCCGGGGGAAGTCCGGCCTGGTCGAAGGCTTCCGCGTATCGTCGAGCCACCAGCGGGGTCTGCATCGCGGGTTTGAGAATCACAGTATTGCCCGCCATGATGGCCGGGACTACCGCGTTGACCGAACATAAATAAGGATAGTTCCACGGCATGAGCGCCAAAACCAAGCCGATTGGGTCACGCCGGATAAAACGCCTGAAGTTATCCTTGGGTGGCAGGGCGATGTCGGCAAGCTCTTCCTCCGCGATATCGATCATGTAGAGGGCACGTTCCTGGAAGCCTCGCCGAATCTCCATGGGACTGTAACGAATCGGCCGCCCCATCTGCCAAGTAAGCTCGGTTCCAAGTTGCTCCGCCCGCTCCACCAAGAACGACACCATCCGTCTGCAGATGGCCGCGCGCTCGCGAACCGGCACCAGCTTCCATTGCTTCTGGATGCTCTTCGCTTTCGCCAGCTTGGTTTCGATTTCGGAGCTGGATGCTATTGGGTGTTCCGCATAGACAGACCCATCCACCGGGCTGATGGTCTGGATTCGGGAGTTCTCCGTGGCGTTGTGCGACATTAGGGTCCTATTGGGGAGTCACGTAGGCGGCGGTGATGCCACCGTCCACCATCATTGTGGTGCCTGTCACATAGGAAGATTCATCCGACGCCAGGTACAACACAGCATTGGCGATCTCCGTTGCCTCGCCGAATCTACCCATGGGAATATGGACGAGCCTTCTTTGACGTTTGGCCTCTGTATCGAGGAATTTCATGAGCAGCTCAGTTCGCAGCGGGCCCGGGCAGAGCGCATTGACTCGAATGTTCTCTCTCGCGTGGACGACTGCGAGCTCACGCGTCAAGGCCAGCACTGCTCCTTTGCTTGCCGTGTAAGCAATCTGCGGAGTGGCCGCTCCGAGCACCGCCACGAAAGAGGCAGTATTGATGATGGATCCGCCGCCGGCCCGCCGCAACGCGGGGATGCCGTACTTGCAACCGAAAAAGACCCCCTTTGCGTTGATGTTCATGGTCAGGTCCCAAATCTTCTCATCGGTAGAAACCGCGTCATCATCGTTACTGTGCATGATGCCGGCGTTGTTGAACAGAACGTTCAGTTTCCCAAAGCGCTGTTCCGCAGCGGCGACCATACGCTCGCAGTCCGAGGCCTGGGAAACATCAGCATGAACGTACTCTGCTTTTCCTTTCTCCCGTTCTATTGCCGACACTGTTTCATGACCGCCTCGATCGTCGACATCCACCACTACCAAACAACCGCCCTCGCGCGCGAATAAAAGCGCGGTCTCGCGGCCGATGCCGCTGGAAGCGCCTGTCACCAAAGCAACCTTATCCTTGAGTCTCATCAACTAGATCCTTTCGAAATATCGCCTGCGTTCCCAGTCCGTTACTGCGCAGTCGAAGGCCTTTTGCTCCGATCGGAAGAAATGCGAATAGTGCTGAACAACTTCTTCTCCGAAGGCCTGCTTGGCAAAATTACTCTTCGCGAAAAGCTCGGCAGCCTCCGTCAAACTTCCAGAGACGCGGTGAGTATCACTCGCCTGATAGAGATCGCCGGAGGCACAGGGTGGTGGATCCGCCTTGTCGGCAATCCCACTCAAGCCCGAAGCAAGCACGGCAGCCAGGGCGAGATAGGGATTGCAATCCGCGCCGGGGATGCGGCATTCGATGCGCAGGCTTTGCCCGCTTCCAATTACACGGAAACCCGCAGTGCGATTGTCATGGCTCCATGCGATACGGGTTGGCGCCCACGAGCCCTCGACGTACCGCTTGTAAGAATTCACCGTCGGTGCGTAGAAAACCATGACCTCCGGTACGTGCCGGAGCCACCCTGCCAGGAACCACCGGAACATGCTCGAACATCGGATCGGGCCAAACTGCTCTTCCCCGGCAAATGCATTGACGCCATCCCGCCACAAGCTCAGATGAATGTGACAGCTGGAACCGGCCTGTGTCGCCGCAATCTTTGCCATGAAACTCACGCTGATACCCATCTGGTCCGCCACTTCTTTCAGGCATTGCTTGTAGACGACATGCCGGTCCGCCATCTCTAATGTTCCCGCGTGGTGAACATTAAGTTCGTGCTGGCCAATACCACATTCACCTTTCGAGCTTTCCACCGGAACTCCGGAGAGCTCGAGATGGTGACGTACTGCATCCGTAAAGTTCTCGTTCCGGGTTCCCTGCAGGATGTGATAATCCTCGGCATACCATCCTGCTTCTTCCAAACCGGTATAGCCCTTCGCGGCGGCATCACGATAGCTGTTCCGGAACAAGTAGTATTCCAGTTCAGTGGCTGCAACGCTGGCGACCGACATTTCAGCAGATCGTTCCAACTGCCGGCGCAGCACAGAACGCGGCGCGACAGAAAGAAGCTCTCCTGTGTTCTCATTCTTCACATCGCACAGGACCAGTGCTGTTTTCTCCAGCCAGCTCGCCAGACGCAAGGTGCTTTTATCGGGTACCAGATGGAAATCGCCGTAGCCATGTTCCCAGCTGGCGAAGCGATATCCGCTCACAGGCACCATCTCCATATCGCAGGCTAGGAGGTAATCGCAAGCGTGAGTGCCATGTTCATACACGCTTTTGAGGAACACCTCGCCCTGGAACCGCTTGCCGACCAACCGGCCGTAGTGATCAGTGAAGGCGACGATCACGGTTCGAACATGATCATGCTGGACAAGGTCTGTGAGCTCTTCGAAACTGAGCATTCCGTGCAATTTGGGTCGTGGTTCAGTCAATTGATCGTCGGACATTATGTTGAGATTCAGTCAATTGATCGCTGGACATAATAATGTAACATCTTGGGCCACCGGCTATCTGTCCGGGGTTCTTGGTTGGGGATCAGCCAATGATTTACAAGGCTCGGGGCCGTGAACCTTGCCAGGAAAGTCTTGTTTCCCTCCGCACATAGGCAAGCAAGTTTTGTCGGAATCGCAAGCGAACGGAGTCGAAACTTTATCTCTGGGGCAATGTCGGGTTGATGGTGACGCAAGAGAGAACATAGTTGTTAAGAATGCGGCGAACGCAGGCTTCGACTGGATCGGACGCGCCTACGCGGCATCGATTGTTGACTCATTCGCTTGCTTAGTCGGCTGACCATGCGCCCTCTCCGTGGAGAATCCCTCTCCCGGACGTTCGCATCAAAACCCGCAGGAGATATGTATGAGAGAGCCAAAAGAATTCGTTGGCGAAGTCGAAGATGGCGAAACGAAAGACGAAGAAAGGGCCGAAGCGGAGGAACGAGCTGAAGTAGAAGCCGAGACTAAGGAATTTGGCGACGAGGTGAAGGAACAAAAGCCTAGCAACAATGATGCGGATTACGAGCCGTAAGGTCGTTTCGTTCGCGAAGCGCTAGGACTGGCTCTAGTGAACCGGTGAGCGGCTTAGCGCGCTGGGATCACCGCGCGATTCACATACTCACGGGCGCCCCGCAGACTCGCTACTGGGTCAGCGGTCGGTAGGAATTCCATGGCGGCATACTTCTTGTATTTCAGTTGCGCCAGCTTACGGAAGACATTGGCATAGTTAATCTCGCCCGTTCCCGGCTCGTGACGGCCAGGCACGTCGGCGATGTGTATCAAGCCGATGCAGTCGATGTTTTTCTCGAGCTTTTCGATCAGATTCCCTTCCGCGATCTGCTCGTGGTAAAGGTCGTAGAGAAACTTCACGTTGGGATGGTCCACCTTGCGGATGATCTCGAACCCTTCGGCCGACGAGGTTAAGTAGTAGTTGGGGTTCTCCTCTTGATCGATATTCTCCAAAAGCACAGTCACATTCTGCTGGGCGGCGATATCGCCCATCCGCTTCAGGGTTTCGGTGCAGGCATCATGCTGTTGCTGGCCGGAGAGTGTAGGTATGCGATCACCCGAGAGGATGATAAAAGTCCGGCACTGGAGCCGGTCGCAATAGGTAATAAGAGATTTGAGTTGGGCGAGAAGGTCATCGCGTCTTGCCGGATCGCCGACTCCGCCATTAAACCCGCCCGTCGCGTCGATTCCGATTCCTAACGAGCGCTTCAAGCTGTCAAATTTGCGAAATTCCTCCGGGGACCACTTGAGGAAGTCGCCTGTCAATTCGACCGAATGGTAGCCCGCCTGGGCCACGGTCTCCAAGCGCTGCTGAAGGGAGATCTTGTCGCCCAATGTCCATATCATGACCGACAGATTAAAAGGGAGTGAGGGCTGGCCTTCTTCCGCTTGCAACGGGGAGGGTGAGGGCAACACGGCCGCGCCCAGGGCGGCGCCGGCGATGGCTCGGGAAAACTGGCGGCGGTTCATCGGTTCAGCTCCATGCTTTTATCGTCGTTTCTGAGGGCTGAGAATACCACGCGGCATGCGTCCCTAGTAAGTCATGAAGCGGAAGTTCAAATTAAGTCATGAAGCGGAAGTTCAAATCTGGTCGTACCTCAATAGCGTTCGCGCCTTCTCATGGAAGGGTATAGCGATCAAAACCCCGGTTCACGAAGGATGGGCAATCTTTAAACACCCTACCGTCGCGCTCATGGCCCGAAACTCCGGTCGCTTTTCCGACCGCATCAATGAGATAGTTTAGACAAACGGCGCACGCCTGATCTTTACTTTTTGCACCCTTTTTCTCCTTGGTCTTCTCGCACTCTTTGTTTAACAATGTACTGCCCTTAACGTTGTGGAGCTCAAGGACTAACATTCCTGCCGGAGGGTTTCATCGATGGTGCAGATAGGCGGGTGCAGGCTAGGAACGACGTTGTTGATTTCTGCGCTGCTGCTAGTGGGTGTTCCTTCAGCGTCCGCGCAGGCAGCCAAACCAACGTCTCGGTCGGCGTCGGCGCACGGCGAGTCGCTTTTTGCGCGCGATTGTGCCTTCTGTCACGGGCGCGATGCCGCCGGCGGCGAATCCGGGCCCGACCTGACACGTTCTCGTCTGGTGGCGCGCGACGTCAGCGGAGACAAGATTCGCGCGGTGGTGCACGACGGGCGGATCGAGAAAGGCATGCCGGCGTTCGCCACCCTTACCGTGCCTCAGGTCAATGATCTTATCGGCTTCATTCGGGACCAAACCGGAAAATTGAATTCCAAGGCGGGCGGCCGCCGCGGCGTCGATGTTGCGGACCTGCAAACTGGCAACATCGACAAAGGTAAGGCGTATTTCAATGGTCCCGGGAAATGCTCTTCTTGCCATTCCCCCACCGGCGATCTGGCGGGGATTGCGACCCGGCGCGAGGGGCTGGAACTCGAAATGCAAATGCTCTATCCCCGTAACACCAAGGCCAAGCTCACGGTCATCACCACATCCGGCGAGACTTTCATCGGCACGCTCGCCTATAAAGATGAGTTCCACATCGCAATGACTGATTCTGAAGGATGGTACAGGTCCTGGCCGATCCACGCAGTTGAATACAAAGTCGATTCACCGTCGGACGCTCACATCGAGCAGTTCGAAAAATACACTGACGATGACATCCATAACCTGATGGCCTACCTGCAAACGCTACGATAGGAAATATGAAATCTCTTCGTAAGAAAAAAACATTGTGCGCCATCGGCCTGCTGTTCTTTCTCCCAAGCAAGCTTCTGTCGCAAGGGCTTGATCCCGCTATCATTGCAAACCCGCCAGCCGACTCATGGCCTAGTTACCACGGCGACTATTCGGGCCGTCGACATAGCCCGCTGACCCAGATCACTCCCCAGAACGTTGCATCGATCGGGCTGGCGTGGGCGTTCCAAACCGGGCAGGAAGCAACCATCAAGTCCTCTCCGCTGTTGGTCGACGGCGTGTTGTATTTCACGGTGCCGGACAACATCTGGGCGGTCGACGCCCGCACGGGCCACCAGATCTGGCACTACACATACAAGCCAAACGCAGGTATGCACCTGGGGCATCGTGGCGTCGCCATGTACAAACAGTGGCTCTACTTCTCCACTCCCGATGCACACCTGATTTCGCTCGAAGCAAAGAACGGCAAAGTCCGTTGGGATGTGGTAGTCGGCGACATCAAGAAGGGATATTGGACAACCATGGCGCCGCTGGTGGTGCGCGATCACGTGATCCTGGGTGTGGGTGGCGACTTGGACAATATCGGTGCATACATGCGGTCTATTGATCCCGAGACTGGCAAGACGCAATGGCAATGGAACACGACGCCTGCTCCTGGCACCCCGAATTCGACCACGGGTGGTACCATCTGGCTGACCGGGACCTATGATCCTGACCTGAATATGCTGTATACCGGCACGGGCAATCCGACGCCGGTGTTGAACGGCAAAACGCGTCCCGGGGATGACCTCTACACGTGCAGTATCGCAGCCCTGAACCCGGATACCGGAAAGCTGGTGTGGGCCTTTCAGCCTTCTCCGCATGACACTCACGATTGGGATGCCATCGAAGTTCCGGTGATGGTCGACGCCGACTTTCATGGAGCGCCTCGCAAGTTGCTAATGCAGGCCTCTCGCAACGGCTACTTCTTCGTGCTCGATCGCACCAACGGCAAAAGCCTTCTCACTGCGCCGTTTGGCTCGGTGAACTGGACGCTGGGCATCGATAAGGAAGGCCGTCCGATCCCGAATCCGGATAAAGAACCGGCGCCTGACGGACGCCTGATCGCGCCCGATGAAGAAGGCATGACCAACTTCCGCTCTCCGAGTTTCGATCCCAAGAACGGACTGTTTATCGTTTCCGCGCGCGAAAGTTACTCCCTCTATTTTGCGAAGCCCGCCGACGGCGCCTATGGATGGGCTGGCGCGGACTACGGACTTTGGAGCAAAGGCATCATCAAAGCCATCGACTACCAGACGGGAAGAATTCGCTGGAGCCACGACATTGGGGACACTGCATCCGCCGGCATACTGACTACAGATTCGGGCCTCACGTTCACCGGCGACTCCAGCGGCAATGTCCTTGCCCTCGATAGCAGCGATGGCAAAACTCTCTGGCACGCCGGCACCGGAAGCCGGATCGCGAGTTCTCCGATCACCTATGAACTGGACCACCGGCAATACGTTATAACCGGCAGCGGCGGGGTGCTCTTTGCCTGGAGTCTGCCGGTGGGTAATAAGTAGAAACGATCTTGCCCGTTATGCCATCCCCACGGGCTAATCTTGCTTCTCTTCCTCACCCGCGCGAATCGTCGACAGCGCTACTTCCTTCAATCGATTTCACGATGCTCCGGGCCAAGTCTGGGTGGACCGATGCAGCCCGCTTACCAAGAAGCCTGGGGTTCTTCTAAGGTGCGTCCTTGGGTTTCGGGGACGATTTGCAAACAGAAGAAAAAGCTGCGATAGACATTGCGCCGTAGAGCCAGAAAGTGAAATCTGGCCCCAAACGGCTCAACCAGTTTCAAAAAACAGCAGATCCAAATGGTGACGGAGGCAGCCGATATCGCTTCAGCCCGAATCGTGGTCGAATAAATTTTTGATGGGTCAGCGTCGCCCTCGCTCACAAAAGGCCGGGCAGGTTTTCGATCTGGAGTTTGACGGTGCTTGGCGCCTAGCACTCTTTACGGATCGTTCATGCGGTACCAGTTAACTACGATGTGCTCTCCGCCTTGATTGTCGTTGAAGCGGCCAACGCGACCCTCATAGTGGCAGTGCTTATCTCCGATCGGCAAGCTGCTCCAATCGCAATCCCGCGGCTTGGGGTTAGCTGCGGTGGCGCGCCACTCTTGAAAGGTTCCCTGCGGCACGAAGAAAACGAATATTGCGAGCGTCACGAGCAGCAGGATCAGGAAACCCACCCGTTTGAACGTCCTGTTGAGATCGGATGCTTCGCCGCGGCCGGTTTGGCCCTCATTCGTGATACCAACCGGGGGCCATAGATTCGTTTCCCATGGACTATCGCCCAGGGTACGCAGGGTGTGTCTCCCACCCCGGAAAAACGCGACGGTCTTGCCACAGTCAGTACAGGTCGCCTTTTTGTCGCGCGCGACAATGGTTGCGCCACAAGAACAGTGAAGATGGTAATGCCGCTTAGTGGCGCGATGAGCAGCGCGTTCCGATTTCATTCCGCGCTCCCGGACGGGCTGTTGCTGACTGTCATAGCATACTCCCGGATAACGGGTGTCTTGAGCGAATTTTCGCGCCACCGTCCGCACATTTGAAAGCATGCAGGTCCTTTTCATGACCGGCCTTGGTTCCCAACTCAGACCAGACATCCGGGCCTTGTAACTACCGAAGTCGCGGAGGGATGGGGCCGCCACTTAAGAGCCATTTCAAACAGTCCAGACCTTCGGTAACTGGTTTCGGGTTGCAAACTCGACGTAAGCTCTCCTCGATGCCGGCAGGAACTCAACGCTATTCTCGGATCAGGATGGTTTTGCCACTTCGCTTGTGTTTGGACGAAGCGGCCGGCGGCACTTTGTCGATGCAGTGGATTCACACCATCGACATCAGTCAAGTCGGTTGTCGACTTGGCGGATTGCGCACTAACCTCTCTCCGGGCCAGACCATCGCATTACAACGAGGCGGGCAAAAAGCTTCTTTCCGCGTTATCTGGAGCAAGCATCTCGAAGCCGAGGAACATCAGGCCGGGATCGAAGCCCTGGACTACGGAAGAAACATTTGGGCTAAGGAACTTCCGCCATCTCGCATTGACGAGGACTCGATAGGGTGTTCTTGGGACGGCGAAGATTCTCCCGCGGCAACTTCCACCGCAAGTGCAATCGACAGTTTGATCCCAGTCGAAGCTCATTCCCGCATACATCGGCACGTCGGTTTCGGCTTGGTGCTGCTCGCCCTCGCGCTTGGAGTGTCTCTCTATAACGGCATTTTCTATGCGTGGGGCTTGGTCATCGGATTGTTGCTCCTCGGCTTGGCGCTGATTTTGCGCTTCCACCAGAGATGACAGCGGATCTCACTCATCTGTGAATTCTACAAAATAGGTTTCTCAAGGAAAAAGCTTTGGCTTATCCGGTCCCGAAGACTTTTCGGGTACGGCAATCGATCTTTTCAGATTTGACCGGAGTGTTTTGCGCCAACCATCCAGCGCAGTTTACTCTTTGGCAGACCTTTCCCCGCCTCTTCTCAGATGGTGTACTGGCCGAATTTCAGCATTACTTGATGTCAGAGCGGGACGTTAGCTTATAATCCCTCGGCGAATCAATCGAGGGCGGGATGCCAATCTGTGGGAGTCGGACAGG
Source organism: uncultured Acidobacteriaceae bacterium (assembly GCA_963712035.1). GTDB lineage: Bacteria > Acidobacteriota > Terriglobia > Terriglobales > Acidobacteriaceae > PALSA-270. The sequence goes on from CAVQGL010000002.1 coordinate 125,503, forward strand.
CCGTAAATTCAGGATTCCGTCACCAAATCAATTCCATTCAGCTTTTGAATCCCGGAGAAAATCATCGTGGACGCGAAGACGCTCAATGACCGAGTAACACTCATTACCGGCGCGGGCCGGGGAATTGGGCGAGCCATAGCGCTAGGCTTTGCGAAGGAGGGCGCATTCATAGCGGGCGTCGCCCGCACGGACAGCGAACTGATGTCGCTGGAGCGGGAGATTGCCGGCTTCGGAGGAAGATGCGTCCCGATTGTGGCTGACCTGACCGACCCTGCGGCGCCTGCGAAGGTTGTAGACAAGGTGTTGGAGACGTTTGGGACCATCGACATCCTGGTCAATAATGCGGGGGCGGGTAGCAGTTTAAACCCACGTCCCCTGATCGATTTTGATAATGACTTCTGGAATTACTCGTTGGCTTTGAATCTCTCTGCTCCCTACTATCTTTGCAAGGCGGTGGTGCCCATTCTGCTGAAGAAAGGTTCAGGGCGAATCTTGAACATCGCTTCCATCGTCAGCAAGATCGGCCTGGTGGACGGGGTTGCTTATGCGGTTTCTAAACATGGACTGCTGGGTTTGACGCGCTGTTTGGCGCTCGAACTGGCGAAGAGCGGAATCACGGTGAACGCCATCTGCCCGGGGCCAGTGCGCACCCGCTTGAACGAGGCGCGCATCCGTTACGACGCAGAGCGCCTGGGGATCGGCCTGGAGGAACTAGAATCGAAGATAACGCCGATCGGCAGGCGGCTGGAGCCGGAAGAGATTGTTCCGATGGCGGTGCTGCTGGCGAGCGACGGTTCCTCGGCAATCACCGGACAAGCGTTTAACGTCTGCGGAGGCGTGGTGATGTCTTGAGTTTCGGGTTCATGGCGCGCGGTGCGGAGATGATATCGGGTGCGATTCACCCAAGAAAAACCCATTCGGTAAAAGCATAGGAGGGCTTCGTGAGTATGCGAAACGCCGTGGTCGGCAAGGCTGGAGCGTTAAGTCTGGCTTTTTTGGCATGTTTCGCGCTGGGCGTTCCCGCCAGGGCGGCTGATCTGGTTGGAACCTGGATGGTCCCTGCCCCGAATGCCTACTACTATCCCGGGCAGGAAATATCCGGTTATCCGAACTCCGATGCCTTTACCGAAAGATTCAGGTTCACCCGAGAGAACGGAGTACTCGTGGGTACCTTCTTATCGATGGTTGGCAATAAGCCGTTGAGTGATCTGAAAGTGCTCGGTGAAACGGTCTCTTTTTCGCAGGGACGCAACAAATTTCATGGCCAGATCAAGAGGGATGAACTGCAACTGGTCGTGAACTGGAACGGGCAGTCCCGGTCGGAACCGTATACCTGTCGAAGGGCGACGGCGCAGGATCTTAAAATCATAGAAGCGGGACCAACCTACTCGTTTGAGAAGCTTCCGCTGCCTGCGCTTCACGATGTTTCGGGGAACAATGCCGCGCCAACCCCGCCCATGGGCATTGGAAATTTCACTGTGACCGATGACGCCGGGGTGCGCAAAGTGGCTGACCAGATGGTTGCCAATGGCCTCCGCGATGCGGGCTACGTCTATATTCAGATCGACGAAGGGTGGCAGGGTCGTCGCGACGCCCAAGGGAACATTCACCCCAATGCAAAGTTCCCCGACATGAAAGCCTTGGCGGACTACCTGCACTCCAAGGGACTGAAGCTAGGGCTCTACAGTTCTCCCGGCCCGGCGGCCTGTTGGGGCTATGCCGGAAGTTACGGGCATGAACCGCAGGATGCGAGAACCTTTGCCGAATGGGGTATCGATTACCTGAAATATGACTGGTGTTCGGCGGGCGAAATCTATCACACGCAAAAAGAAATGCAGGCCGCGTATCAAAAAATGGGCGAGGCTCTGCGGGCCACGGGCCGTCCGATTGTGTTCGGCCTTTGTCAGTACGGCCTGTTCAACGTCTGGTCATGGGGAAGAAAGACTGGCGCCAACCTTTGGCGAACCACCGACGATATAGGGGATCGTTGGAATTCAATGGTCTCCAACGGATTCGATCACAACGGCAAGCTGGACCATAGCGGTGCAGACGGTTGGAACGACCCCGACGACCTGCAAACCGGTATCGGAGGGATGACAACGGAAGAATACCGTACGCAAATGACGCTTTGGTCCATCATGGCAGCGCCGCTTCTAGTCGAAAAAAATAACAATGACCTCGCCCGGTGGACACCCGCGATCAAGGATATTTTGTTAAATAGAGAGGTTATTGCCGTGGACCAGGACGCTTTGGGGAAACAGGGTCATCGAGTTCTTCAAAAAGGGTCAATCGAAGTTTGGACAAAGCCATTGTTCGGCGGCACGACAGCGGTAGCCGTGTTCAATCGGGGAGAGAAAGAGCAGAACGTGAATGTCCGTTGGGAGGAACTTCACCTCAGCAACGTGCGGAGTGTTCGCGATCTCTGGCACAAAACTGATCTTGGAAATCTCAGCAAAGGCTACGCAGGGAGTGTTCCCACGCATGGTACGGTGCTCCTGAAGGTTGCGGCAGGGCGGTAACGTACGGCAACTCCAATCCTCCCGGTGCCAATCTCGAGGTTTGATCTCAGACAATCACGTCTCTCGCGCCAGCTTTAACCGTTCGTTCATTCGCCCGGCAAGCTCGCGCAGGCTGCGATAAAGCATTTTCGAAGTGAAAGACTTTACTCACCGCGGGTCAACAGTCTGCACTATCCCTGTTAGGGGCGAGCGGAGAGATGCAGAGCCTCCCGCCAAAGCCCAACATCTTGACCACAGATGGTGCGGATTAGTGGCAGCAATCCCTGACCGGTACCTGTATTTTGCTCCGAACCAATGGCACGTCGTTTGCTATATGGCGAAGTACGCTTTTGGGCGAATCGACTCGAGGGGTAAGAGCTGGCGCGCTTGCGGAATGGCGTATGGTGAAACGAACTGCACACCTCAGGGTCTTTTCTTTTGTTTTGTTGGCGGCGTGCAGCGCTGTATGCCAGAGCGAACGTCAATCTCTTCCTGATGCTCCTTCGGCCGGAGCTACAAATCAAGAACAAAACTTTAACCTGTTTATCAACGCTGGCTCGCCCTTGATATTTGGTTTGATGGGCGCCGAGTCGGACCTGATGCACTCGAACGAATTTGGCGCTTCTATCGGTGCATTATCCAGTCGAAAAGAGTCGGCCACTCTATTCGGTAAGTACTTGTACCCGCCGGTTCCGGAACGCCAACCCGATGACGAATATTCCAACACTGGTAACTTGATGTGCCGCTTCATGTCTGCGGCATCGCGAATTCTTGTTACCTGGGATGACTCCGGAAGAGTCAGACTTAACACTTCGTATTTCTTGCGGACGATGACTTCTGTGGCTGCGGACACTGCTTCGAGTCCCTATTGGAGGCGGTCTCTTGGTCAACCGTTCAGCGATTTTGGTTCGACCGTTGGCAATGACGCGGGGATGAATCTGTTGCACGAATTTGGGCCGGACATTCAGCAGGTTATGAAAAGCCACACGCCGAGAATTGTGTCTAAGATCGAAGAGCGCATCCGGCACAACTAGCTCCAGAACCCCAAAGACAAGACACTCGCCATCCACCACGGATGCCAAAGGGGATATCGACAGGCCCGCAGAGTGGTGGCGGCATCACCTACCGCGGGAGATCTCTCGATCCTGTCTCGGTCGACGCGTCGGTCGTGCCGCTTGGCATTGGAACATCCTGGCAGCTATCCGAAGATAAATCATCCGGGCAAGGCCGATCCTTGAGATCCCGCACCACCAAACCTTGCTCCTATAAGCTATCATTGCCATCCATTAGGCGGTAAGACTTGCGACCGGCACCTGTTCAAGTTCAATTGGAGGCACCAAACCCTTATGGAGAGACGAAGATTTCTGAAAACAGCCGTGACTTCAACCGCCGCACTTTCCATAACGCCGTTCCTCAGCGGACTGAATTTTCTGGGGCCATCAGCCGCCGAGCCAGTGGATCCGCAACCTGGCCAAGTGAATTATCGACGGCCGTTCGAACCGCCGACGCGCCCCGCGTTCATCCCTTTGCCGCCTGGAGCGGTGGAGCCTCGGGGTTGGTTGCGCGACTGGTGCCTTACGGCCAGGACGGATACACGGGGCACATGGATGAGCTTGATGTCGCTTTCCGGCAGGCGTGGGCGCCAGACTTCACGCCGACCGGCGAAAAGCTGCGCTTCTGGGACAAAGGATCGTGGCCGCTTGAGGGCGGCGGCTACTGGTTCGATGGCATGGTGAAATTGGGCTATGCCCTGCACGATGATTCTCTGCTGCAGCAGGCGAAAGCGCGGTTGGACGTGGTCGTCGATCATATGAATGCGCATAGCATTTTGTTTATCTGGTGGCTCAACCGGAACAAGCCTGCGGATATGTCGGAAGACGAAGCCGGCTATTCCGAGTGGTGGCCGCAATGGGCAAATGGATTCATGGGACGATCGCTGGCCGCCTACTATGCGGCTTCCGGTGACCCGCGCATTCTGCAGGCTATCGAATGGGCCTATGATTCGGACTACAACTGGTTGCGGCGAAGGTTCGCGCAAACCAACATCTTCCCGGCGTTTGAGACCTATACCTGGACGGGGAACAAGAAAATACAAGCTTCGCTGACGGAACTCTTCGACAAGGGCGTGAATAAGAACATGCCGGGGAAGCCCGTGGAAATCGGCATGCCCTTTTCCATCGTCATGCCCGATGACCAGAGTCCCTGGTATGAACAAGCCGGGCACTACACCTACAACGATGGCGGATGGATTACCTCCGACAAGGTGCATGGCGTAATGTTCAACGAGCTTTCCAGTCCCTGGGCGCTGGGCTATTTGTGGACCGGCAAGCGGGAGTTTCTCGACGCGGTCATGCCGCTACTACGACATGGTCGAACAGGACGGGATGCAGCCCTACGGGGTAATGGTCGCCGACGAGTTCTGCGGGCCGACGGGCGCTTCCCGGGCGACGGAAACCTGCAACGTCTCCGCTTATATGTGGAGCCAAATGGAACTGCTGCGAATCAGCGGGCAAGCGGTGATGGGAGACCGAGTGGAACGCACGTTTTTCAATGCGGCGCCGGCAACGGTATCGCGCGACTTCAACGACGCATGTTTACTTTGTGACGGCCAATCGCATAACCCCAACCGGCGATGAGCGCGATTACCGGCGGAAGCACTGGCCATTGTGCTGCACGTCTTCGCTCAACCGCTTTCTGCCCAACTACGTGACGCACATGTGGATGGCGACCTATGACAACGGGCTGGCGGCCACGTTTTACGGTCCCTGCAAGGTTTCCGCGCTGGTGGCCGATCGAGTGCCCGTAGAGTTGACGTCCCACGACCGACTATCCCTTCGGCGACAGCCATCGAGATTGCCGTCGAGCCGGCGCGCCGCGCCAGGTTTCCGCTCTCCTTCCGTATTCCGGGCTGGTGCAAGAATCCCCAGCCTCGTGGTGAACGGTGCTCCTGTCAAGGCGGACGCCGGACGCCCACGGCTTTGTGCGCATCGAACGAAGCTGGAAATCGGGCGATAAAATCAGTTTGCAGTTTCCCATGTCGTGCTCGCGTCACGACCGGCCGTGACGCGAATGCTAGACGGCGCGCCTTACGCTGCGGTCTACTATGGGCCGCTCTTCTTCGTGCTGCCGATCGCGGATACGAAGGATGGAAATACTCCCGACCCTGCGGCTCGATGGAACTATGCGCTGGACACCCGGGCGAGGAGTTGGGCGCAGGCATTACCGTCGAACGCGAAGCCATGCCTGCCCGGTGGAATTGGCCGCTCGCGTCGCCTTTAAAATTGCGCGTTCCGGTGCAGAGTCTGGAGTGGGACGGCAAAGTCGCTGCCCAGTAAACCCGTTGCTGGAAAGCGGGCAGGCGCCGGAGAGCATCACGCTGGTTCCTTACGGCTGCACCAAGTTTCGGGTCGCGTTGTTACCAATGACGGAACGCGTATCCACGCGGTCGGCACTGAAGCCGAGGGTTCCGTCGGCCGGATGATGAAACTGCGGGTAGCGCGCTTCTGAAAACCCGAAGTACGCGTGTTGGGCTCAGCCTGCCGCCGGCTCCGCCACCGCCGGCGCGGGAGGAGCCATCACGTCGGAGCGTTGTTGATCAGGGAGAGGGGCTCAAGACCCATGGCGACCCGGCGTACATTCTCCGCGGCAAAATCCGCTCGCCGCCGCCACGTCCCGTAAGTGTTCCCCGCGATGTGATTGGTCACAACCACGTTAGGCAGCTGGAGCAGCGGATGATCGGTGTTAATCGGCTCGGGTTCAGTCACATCCAGCCCCGCGCCTGCCGGCTGCCCTTCCTGCAGGCAGCGTGCAAGAGCGTCGCAATCGACCAGGCCGCCACGCGCCACATTGATCAGAAACGCGGACGGCTTCATCTGCCGGATCCGCCTTTCGTCGAAAAATGTGTCTCGTCTTTTCCGTCAGATGCAGATGGAGGGACACGTAGTCAGCGGCACCCAGCGCCTGCGTCAAGTCTGCTCGGGATCCGCGGCAGAACTCGACTCCGAATTGGCGCTTCTCGTCCGGCACTAATCTCACGAACATCAATGGCGTGGATTCGCATGCCAAAGGGCGCGGCGCGGCGCGCCAATTCCTTGCCTGCAGCGCCGAAGCCGATAATCAACAGAACCTTTCCCGCCAGTTCATCTCCCAAGGGCAGATTGATCACACCGGATTGCACGTTACGCTGAATTTCATGCCAATGCCGCGAAAGCATCAGCATGAGCATGAGCGCACACTCCGCCAGAGGAACTCCGGTCAAGTTGCCCGGACAGTTGGCCACGGGAACATTCTTCGACCGCCAATACTCCAGATCGAACTGGTCGATCCCATTGCCGAGGACTTGCCACAGTTTGATGCCGCCTGCCAAAGTCGGCCATCTCGCGGGTTCCCATAATGCCGCCAAAATCAACTCCCACGTCCGCCCATTCAATCTGGGGACCGACCGGCAAATTGCGGTCATACAAACGCAACTCGTGCGGCGGTTTGATCACCTCAATAATATCTCGTCCCCAACGATTGCCGGGGATGAGGGTGGGAGGAAGATAGAGTACGTTGAGCTTTTTCATCGCGATTGAAGAGGCACCGCAGCCCGCACTTCAGCCAGGCATCGGCGCGCTTCCGCCATCAGATAGCCGTCGTCACTCGCCACCAGCAGGAGACTATCTCCGTGGCGCGCGCACTCCCGGGCAAATTCCAGGTTGTAACAACCTGTCCCCATTGCCTTGCCGTGCCGTTTGCAAGCAGCCCGGACCGTATCCACAGCTGAAATAAAACGTGGATCATCGAATTTCTTGAAGCAGCCTAAGGCCATACTCAAATCGTTTGGCCCCATCACGGCGGCGTCTATGCCATCGACTTTCACAATGTCATCGATGCGTTCTACCGCTTCGGGAGTCTCAATGATGGGCAGGCACAACATCGCCGAGTTGGCCTTTGCCAGATATTCATCGGCATCGATTCCATAAACCGCGCGGCGAGGTCCCCACCCGCGAATACCGGCCGGAGGATAACGGCAAAACTCGACCAGGCGAACTGCTTCCTCGCCGCTATTGATGAAGGGGCACATGACCCCGGGAGAGCCAGTATCAAGATAAAGCCGGATTTCGTCGAGATCGAGCTTCCGCGGCCGCGCCAATAACACCGCCGAAGTGCTCGCTGCGGCTTGCAGCATATGCTTGAGGGTATCGATGCCGTGAGGGGCGTGCTCGGTATCGAGCGAAATCCAGTCGTACCCCGCGTTGCCGAAAATCTCCGCGATCGACGGATCAGTCAGACCGAGTTGCGCGCCGATCAAGCACTCGCCCGCCCGGAGTCTCGCCTTGAACCTTAACGCCTTTTCGATTTCATTCGCCACTCCGCCCTCGCCTCCTCAATCGAGCCCCGGCCCTTGAATACTGATCCCGTCCCAAAATCGCATCTGAAAAAATGCCTGTCAGGCTGGACGCGAAGCCACGACTATTGCGGTTAACCGTGGCGGCCCGCGAGCAAAACGGTAACAGATGCAACAAAGAATTGTCTACAAGATTGTTGACCCACTGAAGATTGGAATAATGTTACTTTGAAAAGGGGTCAAATACCTTAAACTGTTACGCGCTGTTCCCGCGGAATTTGCTACATCGCTGAGGAAGGTTGCGTTTTGTATTCAGGTAGTCGGATTGATTTTTTTTGCACGAGGTCAACATTTGTAACGCGCAAGAAAGTCATACCCCCAACAATCCTAAGGCTAACCCCAGGCGAATCGCTGGAAGTGCTTTCAGTTAAGGAGGGAACGTGCAGGTATTGATTACAGATTTTGCGTGGAAAGATCTCGATATAGAAGAAGATGTACTCACCCAGGCAGGAATTGCGATTGTCGTGGCGGAGACGGCGTCGGAAGAAGAACTCCTTCAACTCGCCCCCGCGGCCGATGGCATTTTGACGTGCTGGAGGCCGGTGAGTGGAAAGGTAATTGGTAAGGCAGGACGCTGCCTGTCGATTGGCCGTTTCGGAATTGGTTTGGACAACATCGACGTGGCGGCGGCAACCGATTCCGGAATGATTGTCACCAACGTTCCAGCGTATTGCATCGACGAAGTTTCCGACCACGCGATGGCTTTGCTCTTGTCTTGTACGCGGAAAATAGCTTTTTACGACCGCAACATCAAGGCCGGCTCCTATAACTTGCAGGCGGGGACGCCATTGTTCCGCCTGAGGGGGAGAACCCTGGGCATCGTCGGCTTTGGAAGAATTGGAAGCGCTTTATCGCTAAAAGCGCGGGCGTTTGGCCTCAACATCGTGGTCTACGACCCCAACATTGCTTCGGACAGGATTTCGCAAGCGGGGGCTGTTGCCGTTTCTTTCCCCGAGTTACTTAAAAAGAGTGATTTCATTTCGATTCATGTCCCGCTTTCAGTCGAGACGTTCTCGTTTGTTCGACTACAACGCTTTTCGCGAAATGAAGCCCTCCGCAGTCATCATTAATACCTCACGAGGAGACGTTATCGATTCGGCGGGCCTGCTCGCTGCTCTAAATGAGGGACTTATCGCAGGCGCTGGGCTTGACGTTTTGTCCAAGGAACCGCCTGCTCCCGGCGATGGGCTTACCGGCCACCCCAAAACAGTCATTACTCCCCATGCGGCATTCAATTCCGAGGAGTCTTTGGTAGAGCTGAGGAAAACGGCGGCCACTCAAATGGCCGACGTTCTCTGCGGCAGGAAGCCCCAAAACATTGTCAATGCTGACGTACTCAAAAGCCCGGCGTTGCGGTGGCACGCTTCCTAGGCAAGGACTAACGGGAACGGTTGGTGTATTCGCTCCGTGACGGCTTGAGGGCCAAGGGGTGAATTCCCGCACGGGCCGAAACGTTATTTGGGGTTTTCTTTTAATATACCTTGACACGTATATGCTCTGCAGGGTATATCAAGCAAGTGGAATCTGTATTCGAAATTATTGCGGAGCCGAACCGCCGCGCGATACTCAGTCTCCTAGCGTCGTCCCAACAGTCGGTGGGCGAGATCGAGCGCCGGCTTCGTATGACGCAGCCAACCGTATCCAAGCACCTGCGCGTACTAAGGGAGGCCGGTTTTGTGGAATCGACGGTGGACGCACAGCGCCGTCTCTACCGGCTAAATCCGGAACCACTTCAGGAGCTGGAGGTCTGGCTGGCTCAATTCCGCCGGTTTTGGTCCGCCCATGTGGATGCTCTCGAACGCCACCTCGACCGCGTGGATCCATCGAGAGAGGATCAAGCAAGGCGAACAAAGAGGAAGATACAGAAAAAGGCGGCGCGCGCCAACCCGCGAACGTAACGAAGGAGAAATGCAATGAAAATCAAAGTGACCAGCGTGTACGTGGATGACCAGGGCAAGGCTCTCCGCTTCTACACGGAGGTGCTGGGACTTGCCAAGAAGACCGATTTCAGTAACGGCCCATATCGCTGGCTGACTGTGGCCTCGCCTGAGGAGCCGGACGGCATTGAGCTGCAGCTGGCGCTCAGCAACAACCCTGCAGCCCAGGCCTATCAGCAGGCGATGTTTCAACAGCGCCAGCCCGCGATCATGTTCTTCACCAATGATCTCAAGGGCGACTACGAGCGGATCAAGGCCCGCGGCGCCGAGTTTACGATGCCGCCAACCGACGTGACCGGCTCGACCATTGCGATGCTGAACGATACCTGCGGCAATCTTATTCAACTCACCCAACTGGCACAGTGGTCGAAATAAGGAGAAGAAGATGACCGATCGCGCAGACTACTCCCCGGGTGCGGCGAGCCTGGCGCGGGTAAGAAAAGATCGGGGACAAAATGGTGAAGAGAGGTGGACGCTCATTTTAGTCCGCGAACTGCGCCACTCGCCGGAAAAAGTCTGGCAGGCGATAACCGATCCGGCGCATCTGAGGGAGTGGGCGCCCTTCGACGCTGATGGGAACCTGGGTGTGGCAGGAGCCCGGGTGAAGCTCACAACGGTGGGAGCGCCCGCGCCGCACATTACCGAAACTACCGTGACGCGAGCCGACGCTCCCCGAGTACTTGAGTACCAGTGGGGCGGCTTCGATATGCGCTGGGAACTCGAAGCCCTGGGTGGCGGCACGCGGCTGACGCTGTGGACCAACATCGGTCACCGTTTCATAGCAATGGGTGCTGCGGGCTGGCACATTTGTTTCGATGTTCTGGATCACCTGCTCAGCGGAACGCCCATCGGCCGTATCGTCGGCCCTGAGGCCATGAAGTTCGGCGGCTGGCAGCGCCTGAACGCGGAGTACGCCAAACAGTTGGGTATTGAAACTCCCAGCTCACCACCTAACACAGCATGAGGAGGAAGGACGATCGAATGAATCCATCGGAACGTATTGACCAACTGATCGCAGAGCTAACAGACTGGCGTGGGAAAACGCTGGCGAAAGTTCGCGAAGTCATACACGAGGCGGATCCCGAAATCCTCGAGGAATGGAAGTGGATGGGGAGCCCGGTGTGGTCTCACAATGGAATCATCGCGGTCGGTAACGCCCACAAAGCGAAAGTGAAGCTTACTTTTTCCAACGGGGCGAGATTGCCAGATCCCGACAGGCTCTTCAACGCGGGCCTGGGAGGCAACGCGTGGCGAGCGATCGATCTCTGCCAAGGCGACAAGGTTAACGACCGTGCACTAAAAAATCTCATCCGTGCCGCCGTCGAATACAATCAGGTCAAATTGAAGAAGAAAGCGCCAGCTGGTGCTAGAGCGAAAGCGCACAAAAACAAAAAGCGATGAAGACGACTGCCGTTGACGCTCCATTCCACCGCAGCGCCGTTGGGAGCCCGTTCCGTGGCGGAGATCTTTCCGGAGCGCGCTCCTTTTCGGCGATGCCCTCTCTTAATGTTGCTCACGCGGCCCCGAAAACTGCGCAGAACGACTTTTGCATGTTCCCATCGGAACTGCAGGGCTTCAGCAGGATCGTTGAGGTTTACGGCGCGAGGCATTTCCTGATAGCGCCGCTGTAAGAGGACGACCGCGTCCGCGATCACTTCTGAACGATTCGAACTTGAGCCAGATTGCCCAAAGCTACGGGATAGGCGGGAAAAGATGTCAACGCCTGCTGGAGAAGTCTTCCCGCCGCGTCGGCTTTACCGGAAGCCAATCGAAGACTGCCCATCTGCGTGAGGATCCCCACGCGCTCCTGGGTTTCCGTTGGAGGTGTCGACTGACATGCCATCTTCAGCAGTTCATGACGCGCCCTCGGGCTCGCAAAGAATTTGATCGGCACGATTTCTGGCATCCGCCGGGGCCGGGTACGGACTTACCTTGGTAACGAATGTGTGATGTGGATCACGCCCTTATTGAACGGGAATGTTCACGATGCTAGTAGTCCTAATGGCACTATGTGGCGGTCTGGCAGACTAGCGCTAAGTTGGATCGTGCTCGGTCTATCCTTTGCCTGCCTTGCTGAGCAAGATCAGCTCAATGGCGTGCGCAAAGTCGTTAGCCGAGTTGTGCCGGAGTATCCCCAGTTGGCCCGTGATTTGAAACTCGGCGGCATCGTGAAGGTGGAAGCCATTGTTGCGCCGAACGGCACGGTCAAAGCTGTAGCAATAAGAGGTGGGCCGCCGATACTGACCAACGCCGCCGTAGATGCGGTTCGCAGATGGAAATGGGCTCCCGCACCTCACGAGACGAAAGAGCCTGTGGACCTGACATTTAACCCCCACTAGCGATCGCCTCCAGATTGATCCGTTTGGATGCCTACGTTTGTGCCTTGACTCGCATCGGCCAGTTCCCGACAAAGTAAGTCGGACCTACAAACCAAGTCGTTGCGTTTCAATCTTCTGCTGAAAAAGAAGGACCGACTGAAACGTGCCGACAACTGCCGCCTCCGGCGGAGACAAATCGGAATAATTAAGATTAGCGCTCGCTTTCAATCGGCAGTCCATTGGCAGATCCAGCCGCGGCAACGCCATCTTCGCGGTCTTTATTGTAGCGTAATCGGCATCTCGGCAGCTTCCATCCCCGCATAGCGTTGTGGAACGACTCTTGCGAGAGCGGAGGGAGTACTATGCGGAGTACCTAATGGCTCTGATGAAAGCAAGGTGGAACAATGCCCGAACCTATTGACTGGCGGCCAACGCGTCCGAGGCTTCCGGCGCGACCGCATCGACGCCGCTTCCTTCTCGTTCTTTTCCTGCTTGTCGTTCTTGTCTTCGGCGGCCGCACCGTATTGTCGTATTACGTAGACATGCTTTGGTTCGGGTCGCTCGGCTACGCGGATGTGTTCCGGAAAACACTGGGCCTTCAGTGGGGAATCTTCACGGTATTTACAGGAATCACATTTCTGATTCTCTACGGATCGTTTTTGGCTCTGAAGAGGGCGCATCTCCCCGATTTGCCGAGCGGCCACACGATTTACGTCGGTGGACAGCCAGTGAAGTTGCCGGTTGAGTCCGTGCTGCGCGTTATCGCGCTCGCTGTTTCGCTCACCATTGCCGCCGCAACCGGCGCGGGCATGATGGAAGAGTGGCCAACGTTCGCGCTCTTTTGGTATGCACCCAGGACCACGGGTGGCGTCGTAGACCCGATTTTCGGCAAGCCGCTGAACTTCTTTCTCTTCGCGCTGCCGGGGTGGCAACTAGTTGCCGGCTGGCTGCTCACTCTCGCGGTGATCGGTTGTGCACTCGCGGTTTTCTTCATCCTCATTACGGGCGGAAGCCGCGTGCTCGGCGGGAGTCTCAGCCGCTACGTCGGATTACCCTGGCGCGGGCTCTCCATTGCTTTTGCTTTCCTGTTGCTGACCTTCGCGATGCGTGCCTATCTCGGCCGCTTCGAGCGATTATTCGACGATCATACGATCTTCGGGGGGGTGACCTACACGGACGCCCACGTCACACTCGCCGGGATGCTGATCGTTTGCTGGGCGCTTATTCTCGGTGCGATCATCGCGGTCGTCAACGCCCTGAGAGTGCCACGCGGGCGGTGGCTGTTCGCTGCGATCCTTCCCGCCGCGGTCTGCTATGTTGCCGTTCAAGGAGTCGCCTGGTACGTCAGCAGCTTTATTGTCAAACCGAACGAACTGGTTCGCGAGTTGCCCTATATCGCGCATAACATCGACTTCACGCGCCAAGCCTACGGACTGGACCGAGTCTCGCAGCGGGAGTTTCCGGCTGAGACGACAGTCGCGGCAGCCGACCCGGAGAACAATCAGGCTACCCTGCAGAACATCCGTCTGTGGGATTGGCATGCACTTCAGGATACCCTGCGACAGATTCAGGAAATTCGCACTTACTATGACTTCCCCGACATCGATATCGACCGGTATGACATTGACGGCACGACTCGCGAGGTGATGTTGGCCGCGCGTGAATTGAACGTCGATAAGCTTCCGGACAGCAGCCGCAACTGGATTAACGAGAAGCTGATTTACACCCACGGTTACGGCATCACCATGAACTCGGTAAATGGGTTCACGCCCGAAGGCCTACCCACCCTGATGCTCAGTAACATGCCTGTCCAGAGTACGGTAGGCAGTCTGACCGTAACGCGCCCAGAGGTGTACTTCGGGGAGCTGACCAATACCGACGTGTACGTGAAGACACGGCAGAAGGAGTTCAACTACCCACAGGGCCAGACCAACAACCTGACGTCCTACGAGGGCAATGGCGGCATTGTCCTCGGCGGTTTCTTGCGCCGCGTCGCGATCGCGCTCGACCGCGACGATCTGACGAAGCTGCCTTTCAGCGATGATGTGAATCCGGATAGCCGGCTGCTGATGCGCCGCAACCTGCGCGATTGCGTATCGGCGTTGGCGCCATTTCTTACGTACGATCCTGATGCCTACGTCGTGCTCGGCGATGATGGCCGGTTGTCCTGGATCATGGATGCATTCACGCTTTCAGACAGCTATCCCTACTCGACCCATTACCCTCTCGACAACAATCTCATTAACTACATGCGGAACAGCGTCAAGGTGGTCATCGACGCCTACGATGGCAGCACGACGTTTTACGTCTTCGATCCCGAGGATCCGATCCTCGCCGCTTACCGCGCCATCTTTCCGAATCTGTTTAAGGATGCGTCCCTGATGCCGTCCGGGCTGCGCAAGCACGTGCGCTATCCCGAGATGCTACTCAAACTGCAGGCAGAAGCATACGGCCTGTATCACATGACGGACGCGGAAGCGTTCTACAACCGGGAGGATCTTTGGACCGTGGCCAGCGAAGTCGGCATGAGTGAGGGCGGCGAGCAAGCCACGCAGCCGATGCAGCCGAATTTCGTGCTCATGAAATTGCCGGGGGAAACAGAGGTGGAATTCGCCGAGATTCTGCCATTCACGCCGGCCAACCGGAATAATCTGATTGGCTGGATAGCGGGGCGCAGCGACGGCGCGCGATACGGCACGTCATTGGTCTACAACTTTCCCAAAACCAAGTTAGTCGACGGACCGCTGCAAATCGAGGCGCGAATCGATCAGAACGCACAGCTTTCCGGACAATTGACGCTGTGGAATCAGCAAGGTTCGCACGTGCGGCGCGGGGCACTTCTCGTCATTCCGTCAGGACGAGCGCTGTTGTATGCCGAGCCGATTTACCTGCAGGCCGAGCGTAGCCCGATGCCGGAGTTGCGTCTGGTTGTGCTCGCATTACAGGATCGTCTGGCGTACGGACCAACCTTCGAGTCGGCGCTGGCAGCCCTGTTCGGTGGCGAGGTCTCGTCGGTGAGCGGGGCGCCAACCCCGGCGGAGTCGGACCGGAAGACATCGGCATCCGCCTCGAAACCTCAACCCGAGGGTGATTTCAATGCGCTCATCGGGGAAGCCGCCAGAGACCTTGCCGACTACCAACGCCTCACGGCCGAAGGCAAGCTCGGCGAGGCTGGACAGAAGCTGGAACAGTTGAAGCAGGTACTCGACAAACTGAACGCGCGCCCCAAATAGACTGGGCGCACACGCGCTAGTGGGATTCGAGTGTCAGAGCGCGGCGCTGACTCAGGGTCAGCACGGCAATCGAAAGACGCGTACGCATCAAGGTGTGGGCTACCCGTCGAGAGCGTACTGACGGCTGAAGCTCCTTTGTCAACGTGCTCTGGAACCTAACCAGATGTGGACGAACTCCACTCACTTGTACGGGCGTCTAGAGTTTGAAGCAATCTGGCTGCGGGCGTAGGATTCTTTCGCAATGAAAACTATCCACGGGAAGCAACTGGCCTCTAGGACCGGAGGAGGGACTTCAATGGGTTACTCGCAGATCCGGCAAGCCGCAGTTCGCGGAATTCGAACATTCCTAACTCTGGCGGTCGTCTTAGGTTTTGGGCGGTCGGCAGCCGCGGCGCCG
This sequence comes from uncultured Acidobacteriaceae bacterium, assembly GCA_963712035.1. Lineage (GTDB taxonomy): Bacteria > Acidobacteriota > Terriglobia > Terriglobales > Acidobacteriaceae > PALSA-270. The sequence goes on from CAVQGL010000002.1 coordinate 141,275, forward strand.
CCCGCGGGGGAGAACCTGGTCGGCCAGCCGGCGGAACTGTCGGCGTGGGCGTATGCCTATCGCGCCGATCGGAAAGTGCAGGATTCCCCAGAGGCTTACCTGGTGCTGCGCAGGCTGGAACGGCTCGATCAGGCGTACCGTCCACTCAGTCTCTTGCTTTCTCAAGAGAGCGAGAAAAAGCAGGTGCCGAACCCGCCGTACTCATTCCTGCTTTCTTGCAAGAGCATAGAAGATCAAGGCGCGATGTTGCCGCAGGCCGCCGGAGTTCTGCAATCGGCGCTGCTGTGGGAAGGACGCATGCAATTGAACCGTCTGGAACTGCAGTGGCCGGCCAATGCAGCGGCGGCAGCGCGCGAGAGCGTGGAAGTCCGGGTGTATCCGTCGCCCTACGGGTGGTTCGGTTGGCAACGGGATCAGCAGGTCACGGTCGCACCGGAAATTTCTGCGGACGGCCTTACCTGGGTCTACAAGGGAGAATGGAACGACGTGGACATGGTCGCGGTTTTCGTCGCGCCCGGCGGAAACAACAACAAGGACGACGCTAAGGGGCAATCGAAACCCATTGTTCCGCAAATCCGCGCCTACGGTCCCGACAGGTGGGAGCGACTGGATCTGGAAGTCGAATGGGGATTCAAAGGGGGAACCGAAAAGGCAGATTTCGATGGCCGAGTCGACGGCTTCTTTGGTTTGGTGAGCAGGGCCACGCCATTAAGCGGCGACACGGCGACAACCATGGACGGACCGGTCGCCTGGAAGTCGCGCGCCGGCGGCAAGAACCGGCGCGGCGTTGCCCTGTCACTGCTGTATATCCGGCCAGCCATGGAACAGGTCGGCAACTTGCCGAAGTTTCCCTATGGTCATCCCCGCGACTCGAGAATCACGATTTGGACTAAGTCAGGCAGCTTCACATTCTTGCCGCGGGATCTCGACGCTGGGCCGATCCTCGCGCCGGAGTATGGTTTTTTTGTCAGCAAGGCGGGCAGCGGTAAGACCGCCCGGAGCTTCACGGCTGAATTGTCGTCAACCAACGTCAAGAGCATTCGGGAGATGACTCGCGAACACCGCGAGGCGAGTTGGGAGGAGGCGATGCGCGAACTCAAGCTGCCTCTGATGCCTCCGGGAACCACGCTGCCCCCTTACAAGCAAGTGGAAGACCCACCTATGCAGGTCGAGGTGCCCGAGGCACGCTGGCAGGATGCCTGGCGCATGGGGGTTTCGAATTTGCGCAATGGCGAACTCTCATACATGAGACTTGCGCTGGAAGCGCCGCGGCCCATTCACGCCATGGATGCAGTGGGGCTGCACGATACCGCGAGCGGGTGGTTGGATACCTTCTTGCAACGTCATGGCGACCTGGCCGATGGGGATTTCAACGATGGCTCGGGTAACTTCTCAATGGGCAAACTCTTTGACGGCACGGCGCTCATCGCTTGCCCGGGCAATACCGGGAATCGCGAATTGCCAGGCTACCCTGAAAATGACACGTATGAACTGGTTCACAACGGCGGGACGGGAAGAATCCTATACGATCTTGCCGAACACTATTTCTTCACCGCCGACACCAAGTGGTTTAAAGCGAACCAGTGGAGGATGCAAGCGGCGGCGGAGTGGATCATCCGTCAAAGAAATTCCTACCTGAAAGACGTTCCCAACCGGGAGAATCTCGCGGTGGCGGGACTTCATCCGCCGCAGCACATCGCGGATTGCGCGTGGGGCTACAGCGAGTGGAAATGGTACACAGCGATCGACTCCTGGTATTACCAGGGGCTGCGGCGGTTTGCCCAGGCCATGATGGAGGTCGATCCTGACAACGCCGCCCGCTACGTGACCGAGTCCGAGCAGTATCGGCGCGCCCTGCAGAAGGCCATGGATCGGGCGATCACGCTGTCGCCCGTAATACGGGTGAGGAACGGCACGTATCGCTCTTACATTCCGCCAATCCTTTACCTGCGAGGGCCATCCATCGGACAAGTGACGCAGATTGCCATGACGGACCAGGACTGGCCTTTGCAGGGGCTCGACGCCGCTGGGGTACCGGCAGCGGACGACGTTCGTGTGGATGGCGACTTGGATGTCTCCGAGGACGTGTTGGCGCTCAACACCATCAACATCCAGGGCGGCAACCGTTATCAGTTGCTGACCGCGAGGCGAAAAGAACGCGGCCTCGCTTCCGCGGACGACTGGTTCTGGGGTGGGTTTGCGCCCCAGCTAGGGTACAGCTCCCTGGCCAACGTTTATCTGCGGCGCGACGAGGTGTCAAGCTTCCTCCGGCAATGGGTGAATAATTACGCGGCATTCGTGGTGCCGACCCCGGAATACGGGTTCCTGGAAAATGTTCTCAACCAGTTCGGTTCGGAATTCATTGAGTTCTTCAACCAGACCGACCATCATTCTCTACTGTCCAATCCGGGGTATCGCAACGGCCATGCGCTGGCCTATTTCATCGAGCAATTCCGGAATCTGCTGGTGTGGGAGGATGGAAGCACGCTGTGGCTGGCCAAGGCCACGCCGCGGGCCTGGCTGGAGCAGGGCAAGAAGATCTCGGTGATGAATGCGCCTACCTACTTCGGCACAGTTGGTTATGAGATCGTTTCCGACGCGGACCACGGAAAGATTACGGCGACGGTCGATATGCCGGCCCGCCGGGCGCCCGGTTCGGTGTTGCTGCGCCTGCGTCATCCCAGGGCCTCGCGCCTGAAAAGCGTCACCGTTAACGGCAAGGCGTGGAAGGAGTTCGACCCGGCTAAAGAAGTGATTAGTCTCCACGACGTTCAGGGCAAGGTTACGGTCGAAAGCTACTACTGATGGCCTAAGTAGAACATTGTGGGCCTCGGTCATGATTGCACAACCGCTTTGCCACAGCGGAGGTGGCAAGGGGACGGCAGATCCATTCAGGGTTTATCGCGGCTCAGAGGCAAAATACTTCATCATCAATTCGTGCGACCATTCGGGTTGCTGGATTGAAGCTCGTTCGGGAAGAAATTCGGCAAAAACGGGCTTGATATCCAAGATAGGGGAGCCATCCAAGGCGTCGAGACCCTGCATCGTCAGGGTCAGCCCTTGAACCGAGAGCAACCGGCAGATAGTGGCCGCGATTCTGTTGGGGCGGCTCTTTGCCCTCTGAGCAAAAATTCCAACCTCCGGCCATTTCACATTGCCTCTGGGATGCCTTCGCCCGGACACGACTGAACTCTCTTCGACCCCATGCAGATGAAACAAGACCTCAACATGAGAGAACTCGGAGAGACCGTCCAATGCCTCCGGCGAAAACATGTCACGATCTAAGGCGATTTCAGAAACGACCTCGCCCCAGAAGTCTTCTCGCGGACCTCGTTCACTGGATTTCACCCACCCAATGGGGGACAAAAGGACATCCATCGAAGAACCTCCGGCGGCAAGGCCGCCTATTCAAGTTGTTGTGCGACGTCGGCTATGCTGAGAGCGGCACTAAAACGCGCTTGTGGTTCTCGGGCACGAACAATTCGAGTAGCGTTTTGTATTGTGGAGTCAGATGCAACTCCTCGCTTTCTTGCTCCAGCATCGCGCGAGGATCGCTCGCCATCTTCACCGCATACCGCACATAGGACAACCGCATGAGCCAAAGTGCATGCCTGAGGTCGGGTTCGCTATGAATTCGGAAAGTGATCCAGCCTGAGTTGGGAACCCAGTGGTGCTGTTCGGCTAGGCCGCCCGCCACAAGCGCATCACGAAGTGAACGCGGAAATGGGATGTCAACGAGACCGCCCACGTGCACATGTCCGACTTCCGCACTTCCGAACAGGAATTCCTTGCCTCCGAATCGGTGTGCGCGGGTTGATACTTGCGGCCATGCGCAAACTTCGGCTTCGAGCATCTTTAGAAGGTTCATCATCCCTAACCCCCATCGCCTTTTTTCGATGCCGGAGCACGGCCGCTCGATTCAGCGACTTCTGCGGCATGCGCAACCAAGCTTGCCACGGTTCGACCGAGCAATCTTTCGGCTTCCCCACAACCTGGGGCCCACGAAAAAATGCTTTACGCCGCGCGATGATACATGTAATCCTCGCAATGGAGATCACAAGTCCTTGTGTTTTTCAGCTAGTGCGAACTTTGTGGGCAGCGGAGTTCTAGGCGCTGTCGGCGTGGTCACCTTGACGAAGGTGAAGCACAGGCGCGAAGTGCTTTTCGCATCTCTGCCCGTGTTGTTTGCCGTACATCAGTTTATTGAGGGATTTGTCTGGCTGGGATTGGATGGGATTCTTTCCTCTGCGGTGGCGCACGACATGGGCGCCGCATTCATGCTTTATGCGCAGGGGCTTTTGCCTTTTTTGCTACCGCTCAGCGTGCTGCTATTCGAGCCGAACGCGACGAGCCGCGGAAGGATGCTGCCGTTTCTCGTCCTCGGCGGAGGAACTACGCTCTACATCCTGTGGGCGCTGACCGCGTTCCCATTGCAGCTGTACGTCAGAGGGAACAGTATCGTGTACATCAATCAAGCGACCAACAATACGGCGGTTGCATTCCTCTATGTGGTCGCAACTTGCGGTTCTCTATTTTTTTCGAAGATCAGGATGATGGTTATCTTCGGCGCCGCAAACCTGGTAATACTATTGGCGGTGATGGAGCTCAAGCGCTACGCGTTCACCTCGCTCTGGTGTGCCTACGCGGCAATCGCTAGTGTGATCATTCTCGCCTACTTCTGGAGCAGCCACCGGCGCCGCCCGTTCGTCTACGCGTAGTCGAGAGCAACGGAACCTTGGTGTCCGATTTCTTCTCGATGCTAGCCTTGCTGTCGAATCCAAGACCGACATATCGAGCGGGATTTCTTCCTCGCGAAAGCGGCTGACGATTCGATTCCACTCGTCCGCTGGGTATGCGGCACGCGATCCACACCATGTGCCAAACACGTATCTAGGCACCATAGGAACGCGCCCCAGCAACTGCGACAATTCGCCGAGAAGTTTTTTGTAATTGTTCACATAGACGAAGCAATACCAATCCTGACCATCTGTGATAATGCTCCCCGTTCGTTTCCCGGAGCTTTACGCAGCCGGATATCTCCCGGCACTCCTCCGAGATTTTTGTCGTCTACAACCCCGGGCTTCCACGAACGCGAGGTTTCATTCGTCCTCCAATTGGCCACAAGGTTGTTCTTTGAAAAAAGGGCCGGAATCCAGCCGCTATCGCGCTTGCATCTCCCGGTCTCAATTTCAACCCAACCGTCCCGGTCTTGAGCATTGAAACCGCACTGGGCCAATTACGGTTCCGGACAGCAACACTCGGGGGGTCGACGAAATGCTCGGTGGGCTCATATTCCATGCGAAACAGCCCAAGGGCGAGGATTTGGAATCGGGCATTTCCGCATGTAACCTAGAAGCGCTTCACAGACTGGCCCACGCCTGAAAGCGCCATCATTTCAAAGCGCCTTGGACGGAGGGTTGCGGCACCGAACATACTCAGCATGGTCAGAAAATTCCTACGTGAGGGGTCTGCGTTCATGCATCGACTTCCTTCCGGGGAACTTAATTGCAGTGGGGTAGTGGGTACCAATAGGGAAATCTCTTGCGCCGCAAATCGAAGCTAAAGCTGTATCTCGCTGCGTTGTTGTTCGACTCCCAGCTATTCCTGTAGACTCTTCCGCAATCGACTCCGACCCCGCAAGCAGAAGAAGTTCATTTACGAAAAGAGTGGCTTGCCGGAGTAACGGCAACCAGAATCCAAGGTGGCACATCCAACGCTTCGGGGTTGTGCCGGGAGGCACATGCTACCCACAGATCATTCCCCTGCTCAAGGTTCGACCGTTCCACCTGATCATCAGTTACCTCCGGCCCCTGCGGAACCCGCAAGGCCGCACCGGAGGCGAACTGTGTGGATCGCGCTTGCCGTCGCATTGGTTCTTGGCATTCTTTTGATAAGCCACTTTTGCGGAGGTGGCAACCAAGCTTCTTCCTCTCCCTCTTCAAGCCGGATTCCGAGTGGACCCGTCACGGCTACCGCGGCCACGGCTACCAAAGGCAACATCGACGTTTACCTGGACGCGATTGGCACGGTGACCCCTGTGTACACGTCCTCAATCAGCAGCCAGGCTACCGGGGTTATCCAGGCTGTTCATTATCGCGAAGGGCAACTGGTACGCAAGGGCGACCTTCTTGTCGAAATTGATCCGCGTCCCTACCAGGCTCAACTGCTTCAGGCCCAAGGGACCTTGCAGCGGGATACCAATGTGCTGGCACAGGCCGAGATGGACTTGGAGCGCTACCGCGCGGCATGGGCGCGAAATTCCATTGCGAAACAAACTCTCGATGATCAGGAAAAGCTGGTTCTGCAAGACCAAGGCACGGTAACCAATGACCGGGGCACGGTTCAGTACGACGAGGTGGAGTTAGGATACTGCCGAATCACGGCCCCGATTAGCGGACGGGTCGGGCTCCGTTTGGTGGATCCAGGAAACCTGGTACAAGCGACCGGAGGCACGATCTTATTAGTCATTACCCAAGTTCAGCCGATCACGGTCGTATTTACCCTTTCACAGGATTATCTCGGGCAGATCGAAAATCCCATACGCCACGGGAAAAAACTTGCCGTCGACGCGTTCGACCGAACGCAGGAAACTAAGATCGCCTCGGGAACCGTTACTTCCATCGACAACCAAATCGATACCACAACGGGGACCGTGAAACTCAGGGCCACGTTTGATAATAAAAACAGCGCCCTTTTTCCTAACCAATTCGTGAACACTCGATTACTGGTTCAAACTCTACAAGGGGTAAACCTGGTACCTACCGCGGCTATCCAACATAACGGGCAAGTTGAGTTCGCTTATGTGGTCCAAAACCAAGTTGCCCAGCTGCGCCATGTCAAGACTGGAGTTTCCGAAGGCGGCATGACTCAAGTCGACGGAATCAATCCGGGGGAAGTTGTGGCGACCAGCAGTTTCGAAAAGCTGCAGAACGGTTCCAAGGTCACGATTGCGAGCAAGCCCGTTCAAGCGAACTCCAGCGAGAGTAGCGCGCCGTGAGTCCTTCTCGTCCCTTTATTCTTCGCCCCGTCGCGACGTTGCTGTTGATGGCGGCGATTCTGTTGGTCGGTATCGTGGCTTACACGCAGTTGCCGGTGTCCGCGCTGCCGGAGGTCGACTATCCCACCATTCAGATTTTGACCTTCTATCCGGGCGCCAGCCCTGACGTGATGGCCACCACGGTGACTGCTCCTCTGGAACGCCAGTTTGGCGAATTGCAGGGTCTCAGTCAAATGACCTCGACCAGTTCGGGCGGAACATCCGTAATCGTCTTGCAGTTCAATCTCGCTCTGAATATTGATGTCGCGGAAGAAGAGGTGCAATCGGCGATCAATGCCTCTCAGAGCTATCTTCCTTCGAATTTGCCGACTCCGCCCGTCTACACCAAAACCAATCCGGCGGACGCTCCCGTCCTCACCCTCGCGGCTACCTCCAGTTCCATGCCGTTGTCCCAAGTCGAGGATCTCATCGACACTCGCTTGGCTCCCAAGATCTCGCAGTTGAACGGTGTGGGCTTGGTCAGCATCAGCGGCGGTCAGAAGCCAGCCGTACGCATCCAGGCTAATCCTACAGCGCTTTCATCCTACGGCATCAACATGGAGGATCTCCGGACGGCGCTTACCCAGACGAGCATAAACGCCGCGAAAGGCAATTTCGACGGCCCCGAGCAGGACTACCAAATCGACGCCAACGACCAATTGGTAACCAGCGACGATTACCTCAACGTGGTCGTCGCCTACCGGAATGGCGCTCCAGTCCTGCTTAAAGACGTTGCCAAGCTGGTGAATGGGGTTGAGAACAACAAGCAGGCGGCATGGATGAATCAGACGCCGGCAGTCATTTTAAATGTCCAGCGTCAGCCGGGGGCAAACACCATCAGCGTGGTGCGAAGCATAAAAACCATCCTGCCCCAACTGGAAACCAATCTTCCAAGTTCCATTCAAATCACTGTTCTCACCGATCTGACCACGTCGATTCAGGCATCGGTCGCCGACGTTAAGTTCGAACTGATGTTAACCATCGGCCTGGTGGTACTGGTTATCTTTCTGTTTTTGCGCAGCCTGTACGCCACCATTATTCCCAGCGTTGCCGTGCCCCTGTCATTGGTCGGCACTTTTGCCGCGATGTATGCGCTCGGTTACAGCATTGACAACCTATCCATGATGGCTCTAACCATCTCCACCGGCTTCGTGGTGGACGATGCCATCGTCATGATTGAAAATATTTCCCGCTACATCGAAGAAGGCGAAGCGCCCATGGAGGCTGCGCTCAAAGGCGCAGAACAAATAGGATTCACCATCTTATCTTTGACGGTTTCCCTGATTGCGGTCTTGATCCCTCTTTTGTTTATGGGAGACGTTGTCGGCCGGCTATTTCGCGAGTTCGCGGTTACTTTGGCGGTCACCATCATCGTTTCGGCGGTCGTCTCTCTTACCCTTACTCCCATGATGTCCGCCCGCATCCTTCGTCATAATCCCAAAGAGCAGCAGGGTCGTCTCTACCAGGCTTCCGAGCGGGCGTTCGACCGCATGATTGCGTTTTATGGACGCACTCTCAAGTTCGTTTTGCAACACCAGACAGCAACTTTGTTTGTGGCGCTGGGAACACTCGCTCTCACAGTATTTCTCTACATCATCATTCCCAAGGGATTTTTCCCCGTCCAGGATACCGGCGTAATTCAAGCCATCTCCCAGGCGCCGCAATCCATCTCGTTCAACGCGATGGCTGAAAAACAAAAGCAACTAGCCGCCGTGATACTGCAAGATCCCGACGTAGCCAGTCTGTCGTCCTTCATTGGAGCCGATGGGACCAATACCACCTTGAATAGCGGTCGCATGTCTATCAACTTGAAGGATCTGTCTGTCCGGAAGACGAACGCGTCCGACCTGATCCGAAGGCTCCAATCCAAGCTTAGCGATGTGCAGGGGATCAAGTTGTATATGCAACCGGTGCAGAACATCACCGTAGATGACCGCGTGAGCCGTACGCAATACCAGTACAGCCTGGAAGATCCCGATGCGAACGAATTGAGCCAGTGGACCAACCGGTTCGTGGCGCAACTGGAAAAGTTGCCGCAATTGGAGGATGTCGCCACAGACCAGCAGAACGGGGGACGCGCCGTGTCGCTGGTCATCGATCGTGTCACGGCCTCCCGCCTGGGGATTGCTCCATCCAACGTGGATAACACCTTGTATGACGCTTTTGGACAGCGGCAGATCAGTACCATGTACACGCAGTTGAACCAGTATCATGTGATTCTCGAAGCCGAACCGCAGTTTCAACAGAGCCCGCGAAAGCTGCAGGATCTCTACATTCAGGCGAACAGCTCTGCCGGGGCTAGCGGCGCCGGCGCCTCTACTTCGTTTGCGTCTTCCGGTTCTTCTTCCGCCGGATCGAATGCGCTTACCAGCACGGTGCTTTACACGCCTTCGTCCAAGGTGCTAGTGGCGCCTTCAAACGCGCTTTCGAGCACCGCGACTGCCACAGCTTCCAACACGGCGTCGAGTTCGGCGGCCAGCAGTGCCGTACCGCTCAGTGCTCTCAGTCATTTCGAAAACACTACCGAGCCCCTTTCGATCGACCATCAAGGCCAGTTTCCGTCAGTGACGGTGTCTTTCAACCTGGCTCCTCACGCCGCACTGGGCGATGCGATTGCCGCCGTCGACAAGGCACATGATCGAATGCACCTGCCGCCTACCATTCAGGCTGACTTCCAGGGGACTGCTGCCTCTTTCAAGAATTCGCTTTCTAACGAAGGTCTGCTGATTCTAGCGGCTCTGGTCACGGTGTATATCGTGCTGGGCGTACTGTATGAGAGCTTCGTGCACCCGGTCACTATTCTCTCCACACTTCCCTCAGCCGGTGTGGGAGCGCTGTTGGCTCTGATGATTTTCCGCCAAGACCTTAGCGTGGTCGCCATCATTGGCATCATTCTGTTGATCGGCATTGTGAAGAAGAACGGCATCATGATGGTCGACTTCGCGCTTGAAGGAGAGCGCCAACGAGGCAAGAGCGCGACCGACGCGATCTATGAAGCCAGCCTGCTGCGTTTCCGGCCGATCATGATGACTACGATGGCGGCCTTGCTCGGCGGCCTTCCCTTGGCTCTGGGTACGGGATTTGGATCTGAACTCCGCCGGCCGTTAGGCATTGCCATGGTCGGCGGCTTGTTAGTCAGCCAAGCTCTTACTCTCTACACCACGCCGGTTATCTATATCTTCTTCGATAACCTCGGGCAACGATTCTCCCGCGGCCGGAAGAAACCATCGGAACAAACGCCCGCCACGACGGAGCCTGCATGAACCTCTCCGCTCCGTTCATCCGAAGGCCGGTGGCAACGACCCTGCTGACTGCGGCAGTAGCTTTGGCTGGAGCCATTGGCTTCACCGTGCTTCCCGTGTCTCCCTTACCGCAGGTGGACTTCCCCACTATTTCAGTTTCCGGCAGCCTTCCCGGCGCGAGCGCCCAAATCATGGCGTCTTCCGTCGCCAGCCCGCTGGAACGCCAGTTCGGGCACATCGCGGGCGTGAGCGAGATGACATCGTCGAGCACGCTCGGCAATACTTCCATCACCATACAATTCGACCTTAGCCGTGACATCGATGGGGCGGCTCGCGATGTCGAGGCCGCAATTAATGCTGCAAGGGCCTATCTGCCGGCCAATCTTCCCGCCAATCCCACCTATCGCAAGGTAAATCCCGCCGACGCTCCGATCATGATCCTCGGTCTGACTTCGGACAAATACGATCCGGGTACGCTCTACGATCAAGCTTCCACCGTGGTCGAACAAAAGTTGTCGCAAATTCAGGGAGTTGGACAGGTGGTAGTGGGCGGCGGGGCCTCGCCTTCAGTGCGGGTAGACGTAAATCCCGCCCGGCTTAATAGTTATGGGCTTACCTTGGCGAACGTGCAATCGGTGTTAAGCCTTCAAAATGCCGACCAGGCGCGCGGACAGCTCTCCGATAATCTCGTCACCGCCGACATTATCACCAACGACCAGATTTCCCATGCTGAACAATACAAGCCTCTGGTCATCGGCTATAACAATGGCGCGGCCGTCCACCTGTCCGATGTTGCAGAAGTCACCGACTCGGTACAGAACGTACGCACCGCCGGCTATTTAAACGGAAAGCGTTCCGTCACCGTCATTATTTTCCGGCAGCCGGGCGCCAATATTATTCAGACGGTCGATCGGATTCGCAACCAGTTGCCCTTTTTGGAAGCCGCCATTCCCTCCGGAATTGCGACCACGATCGTGCTCGATCGCACCACCACGATTCGAGCATCGGTACAGGACGTGGAGAGAAGCCTCATGATTTCCGTGGGGCTGGTGATTGTGGTTGTCTTCATCTTTCTCCGCAACCCGCGGGCCACGTTGATTCCAAGTGTGGCAGTTCCCGTCTCCCTGATCGGAACATTTGCCGTGATGTACATGCTCGGCTACAGCCTGGATAACCTTTCTCTCATGGCGCTGACCATCTCTACGGGGTTTGTGGTCGACGACGCCATCGTGGTGATGGAAAACATTTCTCGTCACCTCGAAGAAGGTATGCCCGCGATGGCGGCCGCTCTAAAGGGAGCGGAAGAGATCGGCTTCACCGTGTTTTCCATCAGCGTCTCCCTGATTGCGGTTTTCATTCCCATCCTGATGATGGGTGGCATTGTGGGGCGTCTTTTCCGGGAGTTTGCAGTTACGCTTTCGACCGCCATTGTGGTTTCTATGTTGGTCTCCTTGACCACCACACCCACCATGTGCGCCCACCTGTTGAAGCAGGAAAAAAAGGAAGACCATGGCAAGCTCTATCGCGTCAGCGAAAAAGCCTTTGCGGGAATGCTTTCCTTTTATCGCGGAACTTTGATTTGGGTGCTCGACAATCCCGGACTGACCCTGGCCGTTCTCTTGCTGACCATCGGACTAAACGTCTGGCTGATTGTCAAAATCCCCAAAGGATTCTTTCCGCAGCAGGACACCGGGGCAATTGTCGGCGGCGTCCAAGGTCCGCAGGAAGCCTCTTTCCCCTACATGAACAATTCGGTGCAACAGTTGGTAAACGTCATTAAGGCCGACCGGGCCGTCGCCAACGTCACCGCCTATACCGGGGGCAATGGCGCCACCAACACTGGGTTCATTTACATCGCTCTCAAACCGCTCTCGGAGCGGAAGTCCAGCGCAACTCAGATCATCAACCGCTTGCGCCCCAAGCTCAACGCTTTGCCTGTCGCGTCGGCCTTTCTTCAGGCCTCGCAGGATTTGCGCATCGGTGGCCGGCAGAGCAACGCGCAATACCAGTACACGATTCAGTCGGATAACGTGGCGGATCTGGTGACCTGGGGCCCGCGACTCCTCGCAGAAATCAAAAAGCTGCCAGGCTTTCAGGATGTCAACTCCGATCAGCAAAACGGAGGCTTAGACCAGATTTTGACCTATGACCGAACCAGTGCGGCCCGCCTTGGAATTACTACGCAGGCGCTGGACTCCACACTCTACGACGCTTTCGGGCAAGCCGAAGTTTCGATTATCTACACCCAGTTGAACCAGTATTACGTCGTGCTCGAAGTTGCGCCCCAGTACTGGCAGAGCCCGGAGGGTTTGCGACAAATCTACTTGCGCAGCGCGAACAGCGGGAATATTCCGCTGAGAACAATCTCACTCGATCAAACTGGCACCACTCCGTTAGCGGTTAATCATTCCGCGCTTTTCCCCTCCGTAACGGTTTCTTTCAATCTGGCGCCCAATATGTCGTTGAGCCAAGCGACCCTGGCGGTCGAGCAATTAAAACAGAAGCTAGGAACACCCTCGACCATTCAAGGGGTCTTTGCCGGAACACTGCTGGCTTATCAGCAGTCGCTCAGCACCGAACCTGTGTTGGTCGCAACCGCTCTGTTCGCGGTTTACATCGTGCTGGGCATTCTTTATGAAAGCCTGGTGCACCCCATTACGATCATATCCACTCTGCCTTCCGCGAGTGTGGGCGCGATGCTGGCGCTTATGCTTTTCAAAATCGATTTGAACATCATCTCCATCATTGGGATTATTTTGCTCATTGGAATCGTCAAGAAAAATGCAATTATGATGATTGATTTTGCTTTGGCGGCCGAAAGACAAGAAGGAAAGTCGACCGCCGATTCGATTTTCGAAGCCTGCATGCTGCGGTTTCGTCCCATCATGATGACCACCATGGCGGCGCTTTTCGGCGCGCTCCCCCTGGCATTCGGGACCGGGACAGGATCCGAATTGCGGCGTCCCCTGGGCATCACCATCGTAGGTGGACTCATCGTCAGCCAGATGCTGACTTTGTATACCACGCCAGTTGTCTACCTGTTTCTCGACCGCATGCGGTTACGGCTTGCCGGCAAACCTGTGCGTAGATTGAGTCCGCAGACTAGAGAGGCTGTGTAACATTTCAAGTCAGGACAAAAAAGTGCGGAGAAGAAATACAACACCGGGTGGGTTAAGAAGCTCTCTAGGATTGCTGGCGACTACTGCGTCCTTGTGTGGAGTGTTGTCCAGTTGCGTCGTCGGCCCCAAGTACCATCCGCCCGCTCCGCAGGCGCCCGCCGTATACAAGGAGTCGCCCACGCAATTCAAAGATGCCGATGGCTGGAAGGTCGCCAGTCCCCAAGATGCGATGTTGCGTGGCAAATGGTGGGAGGTTTTCAACGATCCGGAGTTGAACGCACTCGAAGATCAGCTCGACATCAACAATCAAAATATAAAACAATATTTCGAAAATTTTATGGCGGCGCGCTCGTTAGTGCGGGAGGCGCGATCGCAATACTTTCCCACGCTGACTACCTCTCCGTCTTATTCGCGTTCCAGTTCGTCGGCCAACCTTAGAGGAGAGATTTCGCCTGCAACCGGCTTGCCCGGCAACACCAATCAGTCTCAAACCTTCAGCGACTTCTCGCTTCCCTTCGATGTGTCGTGGGAGCCGGATCTTTGGGGTCGGGTGCGTAACACCGTTCGCGAGTATGAGTACGCGGCGCAGGTCAGTGCCGCCGACCTGCAGGGCGAACGTCTCACGGAGCAGGCAACGTTGGCCCAATACTTCTTTGAATTGCGCGGACAGGACGCTCTGCAAAAGCTCGATCTGGATACCGTTGAAGCCGACACTAAAACCTTGGCCATGACAAGATCGCTGTATGAAACGGGCATCGGTGATCAAATCGCAGTGGTGGAATCCCAAAACACCCTCCAGACCGCTCAAGCCGCAGCGATCGGCACTGGTGTGGCGCGGGCCGAGTACGAACATGCCATTGCCGTTTTAGTGGGGAAAGTCGCTTCCAATTTTTCTCTACCGGTTCGAGATTTGAATACTTCGCCGCCGCCCATCCCGATTGGCGTACCGTCGCAGCTTCTAGAGCGCAGGCCGGACGTGGCTGCCGCGGAACGTACCATGGCCGAGGCCAACGCGCAGATCGGGATCGCTCGCGCCGCCTATTTCCCCAACCTGACTCTGTCAGCGCAAGGTGGCTTTGAGAGTTCTTCGGCCTCAAATTGGCTAAGTTGGCCAAGCCGATTCTGGTCGATCGGGCCGTCTCTCGTGGAGACCATTTTCGACGCTGGCTTAAGGAGAGCTACCGTACATCAATATGTGGCTGTCTATAATGCCGATCTGGCCAGCTACCGGCAAACCGTTCTCACCGCGTTTCAACAGGTAGAAGATTATTTGGCCGCTGTTCGCATCCTCTCGCAGCAGATACTCAAACAGAAAGAGGCGGTAGCTTCCGCGCAAAGCTTCTTGAATCTTGAGCTCGGACGATACCAAACGGGCATCGATCCCTATGTGGACGTTCTGACCGCACAAACCACGCTACTCACGGCGCAGCAGTCGCTAACCTCTTTGCAAATTCAACAGATGACAGCAGCCGTCTCGCTGGTGGAAGCGCTGGGCGGCGGTTGGCAGAATTCTGAACTTCCCACTCCCTCTCAAGTATCGCAAGCGCCGAACGCAGCGCAAACGCAGCTCCAAAAGTAATGGGGAGCGCGCGTCGCCGCGCCGGGCGGCACCGCGAGATACCGCCTTGCGGGAGTATCTAATTTTCTTGGTTTCAGGATTAGAAGACCCAGGTTACCATGCACCCTCTGTAATAATTGCGTAAACATATTTTAGATGTGCTGACGAGGAGCGACATGCATTCCCCCTCCACTCAATTATTCCGGTCCCGGCTGTATGCGCTGTTCCAACTTCGCTTCTCTCTTCGAAACGCCGGCCTTTGGACTTTGGCTCCTGCACTTTCGTTGCTTGCGTTCCCGAGCGATGGGAACCAGCCAGTAAAGAATGGAGGATTTGAAGCCGCCAATCCAGTCGAATTCTGGCAAATTGCGCCGTCGGAGGCCAAGCAGGCGGTATCGATTGCCGACGACAAAACGGAGGTCAAAGAAGGTAGCCAATCGTTGCTGATCTCTGCCGACCGGCCGGTTCGCCTCAGCCTGCGTCAGGAACTTTTTCTTCCCATTGGGACGCTTTGGCGTTTGACCGGCTGGGTGAAATCTTCGGCGTCATCGGTTTCGGCCGATGCCAAGCCAACAGACGATGGTCACACTTCGGGGCCCCGCATCGGGATTGAAGCCGAGGTCGGCGATCAAGGATTCACATCGGCTGCGAACTCCGGCGAATGGCAGCAAGAGGAATTCTTATTTCGCGTTCCCCCGCCCGGCCGGATCACGGTTGCACTGAGAGTACTCAACAACCAGAGCGGTAAAGTTTGGCTCGACGATATTCGATTGGAACGCGTGCCCGAACCGGTCGAGCAAGAATCGGTAACCATTTCCGGCGAGCGGCTCAGCCATCGTCCCATCGATCTGAAGCAGGGAGGACAATTCATCGAGCCCCTTTGCGATTTGATCCCCTCGCTGATTTCGCAGCAAGTACGCTCTACCAGCTTTGAAGAAGAGACTCCCTGGACCCCGCATTACAAAACAGAAGTTGATCAACCCTACCGGCCTTGGTACCCGGATGGCAGTGTGCATGTCGCGACATATTCGTATGACCCAGATAGGCCTTATAACGGCAAACGCTCTCAGAAAATTGAACTGCCACTGGCCAATACCTGGGCCGGCATTTCGCAAGATGGATTTTACGTAGACGCCCAACACTCCTACCGGCTCCGGCTGCATATGCGCAGTGAAGGCAACGTTCCCGTTCGGGCGTCTCTGCATGGCGACGGCGGCATGATCGCCGGCCCGGTTTCACTTGGCCGTGCGCCGCTGGCTTGGAGTGGCGCGAATGTGCTGCTTACCGCGAAGCGGAGCATCCGCAATGCCACCTTGACGATTGAATTCGAGGGGCCGGGAAAGCTCTGGCTGGATCGCGTGTACTTGATTGACACCGATGCCGTGCTGGGTTTGTGGCGTCCCGATGTCGTGAAAGCGCTGAGAGCCATGAACCCGGGGATTGTCCGATATGGCGGCAGCACCATAGAAACCTTCGACTGGAAAAATACCATCGGCGATTGGGATACGCGTTTTCCCTTTTCCGACGATCCCTGGGGAGGTCTGCAAGAGAATTTTGTCGGCATCGAAGAATTTGTTCAGCTGGTGAAGTATATCGGCGCCGAGCCGCTGGTTTGTCTGCGGTGGACGGACAAAACTCCGCAAGACGCGGCCGATGAAGTTGAATACCTGAACGGTAGCGCGGATACAAAATGGGGGCGCTTGCGGGCCAAGAATGGCCATCCCGAACCGTATCACGTGAAGTACTGGGAAGTCGGTAATGAGGTGGGCGGCCCGGAATACGATGCATCGCTAACCGCCTTCGGCGAAGCCATGCGCAAGGTGGATCCCTCCATCAAGATTTCATCGTCGTATGCCAGCGCGAATACAGTGCGTCTGGCGGGAACAGTTTTGGATTACCTGTCCCCACACCAATACTCCGTGGGTGATCTAAACGGAACCGAAGCCGAATTGAAGCAACTGTGGGATGAAATTAAACGAGATGGAAGCGGGAAGGATATTCGTTTGTCTGTTACTGAGTGGAGTGTAATGACCGGTCATTGGGGATTAGAGCGTGGTACGCTGCACACGCTGGGCAACGCGCTTGTTTGTTCCCGTTATCAGAATATGCTGCACCGCTACAGCGATTTAGTGGAAATCGCAAATCTCTCGAATCTTTCTCGCACCTTTGCCCGTGGAGTACTGCAGCCGGGGCCGGGGTCGCTCTACGAAATACCCGGCTACTACGCGCAGGGCTTGTACGAGCGGGCGGCGGGCTCTTTTCCATTGAGAATCACCCGTAGCGATCATCTTTCGTTCTATCTTCGGGAACCAGATTTGGATGCAACCCTGAGCCCGGATGGGAAGACTCTCCGTATTTATGCCGTGAATTCGTCACCGGAGACACGCAAAGTCAAGTTTCATTTGCCAGAGTCATTGGGGTCTGTGCAGACAGGGGATGTGTTTATCCTGGGCGACAGTGATCCTGCCGCGGACCCGGAAGCCATGAACTTGCGGGACGAGCCACAGCGAGTAGGTGTGAAAAGGCAGAAAACCAATCTCAGCGGCTCGGAAGTTGATTATGGATTTATGCCTTTCAGTGTGACGCTGCTTGAGCTCAATCTGCGCAGGCAGAATTAACGACTGAACTAGATATATACAACGGATCAGGGGACGGAACGCGAGAGAAAAACAGAGAGCGCGGATGGAAGGCCTTTCACTTGAATGTGCCGAGTCCAGACGGGAAGCCGAGCCGGCAGACCTCTGCAGAGGCGGGTCAGACGATCCGCCAGGAGATTTCACACGCCACGATTTTCGCGTTCCGCTTGTCGTTATCTCCTCGTTTCCAGAACGAGGCGACGTTCCGTATGTGACTACCGATTACACAGCCTGGCTGGAGTTCGTTGAGAACGCGTCAATCTGCAACCTTTGCATTGCGTCCGGAAACCGCGAGTTGCTCCTCGAAACCAGAATCCAGGTTTCTTAGGTCCGCTGCGGCGGCGCGAGCCTTTGAGCCTTCTGGGGCGGACCTAAGATACTGGACCGGCCACGAAATCGCCTGCCCGAGTTCACGGGCGGCCCGCAATGGCCAATAGGGATCGCGCAGAAGCTCGCGAGCGATGATTACTGCGTCTGCCTGCCCGGTAGCGATGATGTGCTCGGCCTGAACCGGGGAGGTGATCATCCCGACGGCGCCCGTCAGCATTTTCGCTTCCTGCCGTATCTGCTCCGCGAACTTTGTTTGGTAACCGGGGCCAATCGGAATTTTTGCGCCCAGCACATTGCCGCCAGAGGAACAGTCGATCAGGTCGACTCCAAGATTCTTCAACTGGCGCGCGAGTTCAACCGACTGCGGAAGATCCCAGCCGCCATCGACCCAATCGGTCACCGAAATGCGCACGAACAGAGGCGCTCGCTCTGGCCATGAACGTCGAACGGCAGCAACAACCTCACGTAAGATTCGAGTGCGATTCTCAAACGATCCTCCGTAGGCGTCCGTTCGTCGATTGCTCAGAGGCGATAGAAACTCATGAATCAGGTATCCATGAGCAGCATGAATCTCAACGACTCGGAATCCCGCTTCGGACGCACGGCGCGCGGCGTTGGCAAAAGCGGAAACGATGTTCTCAATGCCGCCGACAGAGAGCGCTTGCGGCAAGGGATAGTTATCGGCGAAAGGCAGCGCGCTAGGAGCGACGACATTGCTCCAACCCCCATCACTTTCGGGGATCACTCCATTCCCTGACCACGGCCTGTAAGTGCTGGCCTTGCGGCCGGCATGCGCTAACTGGATTCCAGCCACACTCCCTTGCTCATGAATGAACTGGACAATGCGACCCAACGGCTCAATATGATCGTCCGTCCAGATGCCCAGATCCTGCGGGCTGATCCGGCCCTCGGGAAGAATTGCAGTTGCCTCTGTAAGAACCAGCGCAGCCCCGCCGACAGCGCGGCTGCCAAGATGCACCAAATGCCAGTCGCTCGCGTATCCCTCTGTGCTCGAGTACTCGCACATGGGCGAAACAAAAACGCGGTTCGCAAAAGCGATACCCCGGATCGCGAGCGGATCAAACAGGTGAGTCATGGGATTCTGCACTTTGCCTTTCGATTTAGTTTGGTGCTAGGTATTTTGATGTGTCCGGCTGCGGCGAGACTCGGAAACAGCTCAGATATTTTGCTTGTTGACCGCCCTGGCAGAGACACTTGTTTATCCGAGTGAGCAGGACCTAGACTAAGGTCCTCGATTTTGACCCTCATTCCGGTTCAGCGAATCGACGATTTCTCTTAATCCAATATGCGCCCGGTCATTCAAGTTTCTGGAATCCGCAAAACCTACGGCTCTACCGTGGCCATCGACGAAGTGTCGTTTGAGGTCAACGACGGTGAGATTTTTGGTTTAATCGGACCCAACGGCGCGGGCAAAACGACGACGATGGAATGCATTGAAGGTCTGCGCACCCTGGACCGAGGCAGCATTTCGGTGCTGGGTCTTGATCCCTTTAGCGACGTATACAAACTGCAAGAGCGGATTGGAGTTCAGCTCCAGCAGGCGCAACTACAGAAGCGGATCAAAGTGTGGGAGGCAGTAGACCTCTGGGCTTCCCTCTACCGGAAGAGTGCGATAGACGGCGAACGCTTGCTTGAGCAACTTGGCCTTACTGACAAGCGCAATGCGTGGTTCATGACCCTCTCGGGGGCCAGAAGCAACGCCTGTTTATCGCCCTTGCACTCATCAACAATCCGGAATTGGTGTTTCTCGATGAACTCACCACCGGGCTTGACCCGCAGGCGCGGCATGCTATCTGGGAATTAGTGCGCGGCATTCGTGAGCGCGGCAAGACGGTTTTCCTGACTACTCACCTCATGGAGGAGGCCGAGCGGTTGTGCGACCGGGTAGCAATCATCGAACACGGACGCATCATCGACATGGACAAGCCCGAGAGCCTGGTGAACCGGCACTGCCCAGAGCGAACCGTCGTCCTCGCCACCGGGGAACGAAGCGCTGCCGAGCGTTTTCGGACGATTCCGCGAGTCGAGGCGGTTATTTGTAACGACTCGACGTTTACGATTCGTGGGCATGGCGACGATCTGGTCACCGAGGTGATTCATTGTCTGTCCGAAAATCGGATCCGGGTCACGGATTTCCGCACCATTCTCCCCAATCTGGAAGATGTCTTTCTTAAACTGACTGGTCACTCGATTCGCGACTAGGGGTGAATGAATCATGATGCTGCGTGGACTTTGGAAATTAACATGGATCGAGATCAAGATATTCCTCCGCGAACCGCTGGGGGCATTGGGGACGATTGGTATCCCAGTCTTAGTGTTCGTGATCGGAGGTCGAATGTTCGGCGGCAAAGTCGCGTCGGCATCGCTCACCGCCAGCAGTTTTGTCGGCGTCGGCCTGCCGGTGCTCGCCTCGGTCCTGATCGCAGTCGGCGCCGTCTTGTCACTAGTCACCATCATTTCGATTTACCGCGAAGGCGGCATTCTCAAACGACTTCGCGCCACTCCGCTGCATCCCGAGACGATCCTTAGCGCCCACGTGATCGTCAAGCTACTGCTCACCGCGGCCACGCTGGCCTTAATGATGCTGGCAGGCAAACGCTACTATCCGGCGGGCATTCATGTTCGATGGTTCGGTTTCACGATTGCGCTTCTGATCAGCACCTGGAGCATTCTGTCGATGGGCTTTCTCATCGCCAGCATCGTTCCCACGGCGCGCTTTGCGCAGCCCATCGGCGCCCTAATTATGTATCCGATGATTGCTGTTTCGGGCCTCTTCGCGCCGGTTCAAGCAATGCCACCCGCGCTCCGGACAGTGGCAAGATTCGTGCCGTTGACCTACACGGTGTCACTGCTGGAAGGGATTTGGAAGGGCGACCCGTGGTGGACGCACCGCTTCGATGTAGCCGCGCTGGTCTTTGTGTTCATCGTGTGTACGGCGCTCTCGGCGAAGGTGTTTCGTTGGGAGTAGCAAGAAGTTTTTCGAAATGCTGCTATTTCACTAAACCGACCATCAGGCCGCTAGGCCCGGGCAGGTTGATCCGGGATACTTCGGCGAACCCCGCAGCCTTCATCCAGCGCGAGTACTCCAACTCGCTGTAACTGGCGCCGCCGTCGGTACCGACGAGCATGTTCAGAGAGAATAGCGCGGCGTGTTGCGGCGCCGTCTTTTCAGGATTGAGGATGAAGTCTTGCACAACCAGGCGGCCGTTCGAGGCGAGCGCCCGGTGGGCACGGCGGAAGATGTCTTGATTCTGCTGCTCGGAAAACATATGACAGATCGCATTCAGCATAATCACGTCGTAGCCCGAACCGAAGTCGTCGCGTAGCATGTCTCCTGCGCGAACGCTGACCTGCGTCGAGACACCAGCCTGGCTGACATATTCCGCGGTGAGGGGAACGACTTCGGGGATGTCGAGCACCTCGCATCGCACCTCGGAGCCAGCTTTGGCGAATGCGATCGAGTATGCGCCGGAGCCTCCGCCGAGATCGAGGACGCGGCGAACGCCCGTGGCGCCTAGAGCCTTCACCACTATCGGGGCGCGATCCCTGGCGTTGCGTTGCATGCCCGCAATGAAGTTGCGCGTCCATTCGGGGGTGTCGCGACCAATGGGAACGCGTGTACCCTTGCGGACTGCGTCGGTCAGTGTGCTCCAGCGATGCCAGATGTTTGCCGTGTGCAGCAGGCCGTCGCGCTGGTTGTCTTTGGATCCCTGAACAAAGAAGCGCGCTGACTCGGGCGTGTTTTTGTAATCGTCACCGCTCTTGGAGAGCAGGTTGAGAGCGACGAGCGCGTTGAGCAACATGCCCACGGCACGTGCATTCGCGTGAAGCTTTGCCCCGATCTGCTCGGCGTTGGCTCCGTCCCCGACGGCGGTAAAGATGTCCAGTTCGAGAGCCGTAAGGATGCACCGAGTCGGCATGTAACCACGAATCATCTGCTCGAGGCGATCGGGCAGCATCCCGGCCTTCTCGCGGGCAGCCATCGCGGCACGAAACTTTTCGCCATGCTCGACCGACATGGCTTTCATGGCTGCCACATCATTCCATACCAGACGTTCGACGGGCTTGGCATCGCGCAGATGCGTAGCTAAGATCTCGGCGGCATCCGATGGCTGCACACGCCGGTACCACACTCCCTCGGGATAGACGATCATCACCGGGCCTTCATCACAAAGGCCCATGCAGCCGCAGGTCGTGAGTTGCACATCGTGTTGAAGACCACGCGCTTCTATCTCGCGATCTAGCGCTTCGAGCACACCAAACGACCCACTGGCAGGACAGGACGCGACGCCCTCAGGCTTTTGCTGCGTACAAACGAAGAGATGAAAACGGAACGGCTCCATTACGGCCTCCGATTTATAGATTGTCCGATCATGGATTGTCGAATCATGGATTGTCGGATCATAGCTTGATGGTAGACCTTTATTATCGGCGGCGCAGAGCCAGTTGTATGCATCACACGAGCCGCGGGACGGATTTGATTGCTATTGGGATATTTCACCAATCATCGCTCTGCTGGTGGTGGACTTCTGCGCAGCAGGCTTGGCGCGCCAGACTCGACATCTGGCAGACCCGGAAGGCTCCGCAGGTGCTCTTGAAAGTCAACGAACTCAGGTGTGGATGTGGTTTCCCCGTCTCGCGGCGGAAGGATGTCTGTGATCTCATTCCGTAAAGCTTCTAATCGCTGGCTCACAGGAAAAAAGAAACTAAAACCTCGTGCAGTGAAATCGCCTGAAAGGGAGTTCGCGGGCCACACCGTCTGAATAAAGCGAATAAAGCAGTCGGTGTCATAGCCGGATTTGTAAAGATACTGTACGCCGAAGTAGTCGGCGTCGAGTTCCTCGTCTCTCCTCATTTGCAGAAATGTCATTGGAAGGGTAAATGAATCAGCAGTACTGAAAATGGGCACGCTCTGACCCGCGAACACCGGGGGAATCGAAGCCACTTGCAGGATGTAGGCCTTGGTGTATTCCTTCGTGGCTGACCGTAACGCGGTGTGAGCAATCCCACGTGCGAGCGCGCTCGCCAACTCGCCTTCGCTGCCAATTCGCAGGAGGAGTCCCCGAGTAAGGTATTGATACCCACCCGCAAGCGAGAGCGCATATGCCTCCTGTGTATCAATCACGCGAACGGTGACGGGCATCCGCGCGTCGGAATTCTGCGCAATCCTGTGTGCCAGTCGGTCCACATAGGATGTCGTTTTTGCGTCCGACAGTATTGTGACCGATCGTTCAAGCGAGGCGGACATTTGCTGCCCTATTTCTTTTTCCTTCTCAAGCGAATACCAGTTTCCCAAGCTTTTTCCGCCGCCGAGACCGCGTTGGCCGATAGCAGTTATGTTTCGATCTAACTTGGACCGTTTCTTCGCCGGGGGGGACGAACCGAAGACCAGATTCGACGAAAGGCCCACCATCAACGCCAAAGCAACAGATAAAACGAACAAGCAATTTCCTTGGTGGAGCAGAGCCTTATCGAGCGGCACTTGGTGTCCGCAATTGGGGCGGCACATCAAATCACCTCCGCCCAATTTTACGCCAGTACACAGACCGATTGTTGTTATCAGGCGTGGGTAATGTCTCGGAAAACCGAGAACGCCGCTCATAGGGCATCCTGAAGCGATTTTATTTTTGCGAATTTCACGGTTAGGAGTTTTTCAACAGCCACAGGGAGTTGGTGTTGAAAAACTCGGCTCGAAGGCCGCGTTCTCCTCTCTCAGAGGAGTTGTTCAGGTTCCTATTTCTTCAGTGTGTTTCTATGCGTTGGCCATGGTTGGTTGCACTGTCATGTTGAGGAACCGCACCAGTCGTTTCAGATTTTGTGCCACAGCCGCCAGGTAGAACTGTTCGCGTACAAACTTAATTCTGCGTAGGCGCAAGCGCCGCAAACCAATCTGGTTCTTTAGTTCCGAGAACAGGGCTTCCACTTTCCGCCGGTGCCGTAGTGCCACAGCGAACTCTGCGGTTTTGGCTAGCGCATAGGCCTTCTGTCTCGCCGCCTCACAAATATGGATCCCGATGGTGCGAAACTGTCCGCGTGTACACTGCGGCTTCTGCTCACATCCTCGACAGCGCTTGGCCGTCGAGTAGTAGCGGTGGACGCGGTTTCCTTTGTTAATCCCCACGTAGTTCAGACGGTTGCCTGCGGGGCAGAGATAGCAGTTCTCCTCCGGCACATAGGTGAACTGCTCGATGCCATACAGATCCGTCGGCTGCCCCTTAGGATTTTCTTTCACCCGAATGTAACCTGCGATGCCGCGCTCATCGAGCCATTGCAGCATTTCCCCGTTGCCGTAGGTGGTATCGGCTGCTACTCCCTGCGGTCGTCGGCCGTGCCGTTCGTAGTAGCGATCGATCATCTCTCGTGCGGCCGCGCTCTCCTGGCTCAACCGGGCAGCCGTCGCTTGCACCCCCACGATCACACAGCTTTTGTTGTCCACCAGATAGTTGTCGAAGTAACCCAGTTCCGCCGCCCGGTTCCCCTTGGTCAGGTAGGTCGAATCCGGGTCCGTGGTGGACACCTTGTCTTGCTGATGGATGGGTTCACCATCACCGTTCTCCTGCTCCAGTTCTTCCACATACTTCCTCGCGCCATAGTTAACTTTCGCTGCCTCCCCGAACTGTTCGTGGGGGATACGACTGTGGTGGCTTGCGTTTGCCATGATGAAGCTGCCATCGACCGACATCTGCTCGCCCTCGACCAGGCCCGCCGCCATGCACTGCTCTACAATGCGCTCAAACAACTCCTGAAACAGGTTCGACTCCTGAAAGCGGCCATGCCGATTCTTCGAGAACGTCGAGTGATGCGGAATCTCCTGATCGAACCCTAATCCGGTGAACCAGCGCCACGCCAAGTGCATGCGCAGTTCTTCCAGCAACTTCCGCTCACTGGTGATGCCGTAGAGATACCCCAGTAGCAGGATCCGCAATAGCACTTCGGGGTCGATCGAGGGTCGACCGGTTTGGCTGTAGGACGCTCGCAACTTCTCCCGCACAAAATCGAAACTGACGTAGCGCTCGATCAAACGTAACAAGTGGTTTTCAGGAACCTGATCTTCGATGCGGAAGTAGTAGAACAGCGACTCCGAACGGTCGTGTTGCCCCATCATAAGATGCCAGCCTCCGAGATTGGCGATTGCCTTCAGCATCACTCACTCTCGTCTGCTTATAACCTTGCTGTGATTGCCTCGCAAGCACCAACTCAGTGACTTTTTCAACACCAACGGGATATTTCGCCAGTCGGCTATCTTGAACTCTCGGTCTTGCGGTTTTTGCAATCTGGCGCGACCTGCTTTTTCCACTCGTTCATATCCCTGAATGGCACGTCAAAGAAAAGCGGGGAGAAGAACTCCAAGGCCGCACTTGGGCGGCGCGCAACTCCGACCGTATACCCGGGATGCGCGGGTTTGCTACTCGCGCTTAGCTCAACGATCACGGAGTATCTTGGCCACTTCTTCGCAGGATAAGCCCGCTCCAGCGTCAGTTCCTTGAGAGTTTCGGCCTCGGCTGAGAGATCGTCCGTCGCGTACGTTCCAAGACCGCCCATAACTGGGTCGCCAACCCTCCGCCCGGTAAGCGCAGCGGTGCAAACAAGTTCTATCTCCCTCATCGAGGGATTCACGCGCTTCAATGCCGGAAACTTGGCTGAGGCACGAATCATCTCGATCTTACTCGCTACTGCGTCTTCTGCCGCTCTCTTCGACTTCAAAGACCACTCACTCGCACTCGGCTGAGTCGTCTGCGCGTACGCCGAGGTCGTCAGTACCGCCGCAACAACCGACCTTAGGAAAGCCTTCATTGAACCGAACAATAGCACCAGTGCTGGCTGTTGTAAGCAGGCAATTTCACTCAAATCCCCTGCCAAAGGGCGAGATGAGCGTATTGGCGATGTTTTCGCCAATTCGGAGTTCGCTTACGGCCCTGCACGGTCAAGGTCTGTTTTGCTTTTTCGCTTCCAAATAGCGACCCAAGAAGTAGCCCGCTAGAAATGGCATTCCGTAGGTGAGAACGGCCACGAATAGGATTACTAGGAGGTGGAAAGGCTGAAAGAGTCCCTCAGGCATAGGCGTCTCCATGTACAGTCCGAGAGTACGTGGAATCTGCTTTCCAATACAAAAATTCATCTTACCGAATAACCTGCCACGATGGCCGTGACAGTAGTCACACTCCCGTCGAAACCCTCATTTGCTCCACGGCCAAGGAAAATGAAAGCCGACAATCATCCACTCAGGAATGTGGACGCAGCGGTGCTCCCGGCACACGAGTGACCGCGCTCACTGACATCCTTCCACCCCTTGTGGCATTGAATTGAAGCGCAGTCCACCTGCAACCCGGGTGGAAGGTCCTGCGGCAAGGAAGTGCGCTCCAAATGAACAGTAGACGAGCCTTTCTCAAGTCTTCGGCTGGTTTGGCGGTAGCACTCGCGACCCAGCCTCTAGCTGGTACTCAGCAGCCTGCCGTAGCATCGCTTCCAACGATTCGCTTCGGGAATCACCAAGTCAGCCGCCTGGTAATGGGTTGCAACCAGTTCTATGGCGCCTCCCACTTCAACCAACTGCTCGACCAGGTGATGCGCGAATGGAATACTCCCGCTCGCGTGTGTCAGACACTTCAGCAGTGCGAACAGAACGGCATCAATACGTATCAGTATGCCCACACCACGCGCAGCTTTTCGGATCTGGAACTCTACCGCGACCGTGGTGGGAAAATGCAATTGATCGGAGTGCAAGTCGACGAAGCCCCAATGGAAGAGGTTGTGAAACGCATCCGGCCGATCGCCATGTATCACTGGGGAGAAAGGTCGGACGTTCTTTTCCGCGAGGGCAAGATGGACCGGGTGCAGGAGTACACGAAAAGACTGCGCCAGACTGGGGTTCTGGTGGGGATTGGGACCCATAAGCCCGAAGTCGTCGAGTACGTCGAAGAGCGCGGATGGGATGTGGACTTCTATCTGCTCTGTGCGTACAACCGCACGCGCACGCCGGAAGAAATCCGAAAGATGCTTGGCGTTTTGCCGCTGCCGGCCGGCGATGTTTATCTTGAAACCGATCCTGCGAGAGCTTACGGGGTGGCGCGGCAAACGAAAAAGACTTGTTTCCTGTTCAAGATTCTGGCGGCAGGCCGAGTCAAATCGCCTGAGGATATTGATAATGCCTTCAAGACCGCATTTGCGAGCATTAAACCGAACGATGGCGTGATTGTAGGAATGTATCCTCGTTACCAGGACGAGGTGAAGCAAAACGCGGACCGGGTTCGACGCGCTCTGAACATGGCATCGTGATCAGAAGATCGGTGTATTAGCGCAGAAGTGTGGGGATTTTCGCCAACTACTGTTCGGCGTAAGACAGACGCATAAAATTCACGTTGTGAGCCACCGGGTTGTGTCAAAAATGACGTTATCTAAACCCAGAAGGTCGCATTGAAGCGGCGGAAGGTTCCAGGACTCGTTGATCTGTTTGAAGTAGATCAACCTGAGGGGTGCAGTGATCGTGCGGGTAAGAAGCGGTGCCGCATGATTTCATCTCACCCCACCTTGTATCTTGCATTTCCAGACGCGACTACGATTAGGTCGTGTTTCGGCGGAGAGGCCGTCCCACCTTTAGGCCATGGTTAGAGCCTGGGCAAAGAACGGCCCCCGTCCCTCTCTTTGTCTGACGCCGTGGAGAATCGAAGGCCTCGTGAGCCTGCATGTTCAAGGTTGGCGGCAGAGAGTTTGCCTGGGGCGGAAGCCGGAACCGCAGATTAACTCTAGGAGCCACTCATGCACAAGCCGTCGGCGGAGGATTTCCTCTGCTGTGGAATCGATGTCAGCGCAGCCCAACTGGTGGTCGCCCTGGAAGACCAGGGCAGCCGAGGTCTGCAACGTAGTTTCCCCAATCGCGCCAGCGGACACCAAGCCTTGATCGTTTGGTTGCAAAAGAGCGGGCCCCGTATCCGGGTTTGCCTGGAGGCCACCGGCCTCTACAGTTTGGATTTAGCTCTGGCCTTGCACGCGGCGGCGGGTATCGAAGTAGCGGTGCTGAATCCCAAGCGGGTGAACCGCTTTGCGGCCACCCTGTGTCGCAGCAAAACCGATCCCGCCGACGCCCAAGTGCTGGCCGAGTATGCCCGACGCATGCCGTTCCAGCCTTGGCATCCCCCGCAAGCGGCTGCTCTGGAGCTGCGCGCCATCACGCGCCACATCGCCGCCCTCACCCGGCAACACACGCAGCACAGCAATCGCCAGCATGCGGCTTCCGCTACCACCACCGGATCGCGTTGCGTGCAACAAGATCTGCAACGTTCACTGCTCGACCTGCAGCGCCGCATCGCCAAGATGCGTCGTGCCGCCCTGGCCATCATCGAACGCGACGCCGAACTCCGCCCGCGTTTCGCCCTGCTGTTGAGCATGCCGGGCATCGGCGAGGTCAGCGCCCTGAATCTGTTGGGAGAGTTGGCCGTGCTAGCCCCGGGCCTCAGCGTGCGCCAATGGGTAGCGCATAGTGGACTCGATCCGACTCATCACGACTCCGGCAGTTCCGTCCATAAACCTGCGCGCATCAGCCGAGCCGGCAACCGCTACCTGCGCCGCGCCCTGTACATGCCCGCTTTAGTCGCGGTGCGCCACGATCCCCATCTGTGCGCTTTTTATCAGGCTTTGCTGGCACGCCGCAAAGCCAAACTCCAGGCCCTGATGGCCGTCGCCCGTAAGATCTTGCACGCCATCTTCGGCATGTTCCGTTGGCGCGCCGACTATGACGGCGCGCGCTTGTTCCCGCAACTTGAACTCGCTCAGGCAGCCTAAAAGAGAGGTTCTCCTGCACCTCTCCAGAGAGAAAAACTACTTGACTTGAAAGAGAGAATCTTTGCAAAAAACGCAAAGGTAGGCCACCCTGCCTTCGACTGCCGTTGCCTTGCTGCGCTCAACCCAGAATGACAGGATTGACGTGTTGTGAGGAAACCTGCGGTTCGTTCGACTGTGTTCGGCTTTCCCCATTTCGTGGCGCCATCAATCTGCCCTCGGTTGATTGCCGGCGGATCGGGTGTCCAGCCAGCTTTGCAGGATCAGCACCGCTGCCAGGCGGTCGACGACTTCGCCTCTGCGCTGGATCGACATTTCGGAATCCCGCAACACGCGATTGGCTTCGGCTGAGGTCAATCGTTCATCCCAGAGATGTACAGGCAAAGCAAACTTCTTGCGCAACTCCTCGGCGAAGCGCTGCATCTTTTCCGCTTGTATGCCTTCGACTCCGCTCATGCGCAGAGGATATCCCACGACGATTTCCGCCACGCCGTATTCGGCGATCACATTCTGCAACTGGCCGAAATCGGTCTTCTTGTTGCGCCGGCGCAGAGTCTGCAATCCCTGCGCGGTAATTCCTAGCGGGTCGGAGACCGCCAAGCCGATGGTCTTGCTTCCCACGTCCAAGCCTAGGATTCGCGGGGAATGGCTGGGTTGCGAGGCGGATGCGTAATCGGACACAGAGGGATTATAAGGCCTGCAGTTTTCCAGCCTGCGGTTCTACCAACAGGCGCATGCGAAGATGAGCTTTCGTGCCATGACCAACGCCGCGGAACTGGACTAGGATACTGAAATGGCTGCCGATACCGCTTCCGTTTTGACCACTGCCGACTCTGAGCTCCCCCGGAGACCCGGGCGACGGAGGTCCGGGAACAAGTCCGGGAACAAGCGCTTCCGGAGAGAAGGGGGGTACGGCGTAGCCATTGGACACTCAACCTGATTGGCATCGGGCTGATTCTTGCGTTGTGTGACTACGCAGAAACCGTGCTGGTGGTCACTTTGGTGGCCGCTCTCCTCGCCTTCATTCTGGCTCCAATTGTGGATGCGTTGACTTATGTGCGCATGCCGCGCGGCCTGGCGTCTGCAATCGCGGTTCTCCTGCTACTCACCGTGGTTGGCGGAATCATTTATTTTTCGTCGAACCAGGCGCTGATCTTCGCGCAGGATTTGCCCAAGTACACGACGCGAGTTCGGGAAGAGGTAATGCGCTTCCGCAAGCAAGCCGAAAATCTGGAGGTACTCACGCCGCAGCACGAAAAAGGCGTTCTCAGCGTGCGCCCGGCCACGGACGTGACGGATCTGTTCGCCAGCAGCTTTGGCTCGGTCAGCCAGGTCATTTTATTGGCCTCTTTTGTTCCGTTCCTTACCTACTTCATGCTGACCTGGCAACACCACGTGCGGTCGGCAACGGTCATGCTTTTCCCTCCGCACAATCGGCAGACGGCTTATGTGACACTCGGCCTCATTTCGCATATGATCCGCAGCTTCATGGTCGGAAATTTGCTCATTGGATTGCTGATTGGGAGCTTGAGTTCGCTGGCATTTTGGATGTTGCATATTCCATTTTTCTATTTCGTGGGATTTCTCAGCGGCTTTTTGAGCCTGATCCCGTACATGGGAATTTTGCTGGCGATGGCTCCGCCGATTTTTGTCGGACTGGGGCACATGAGTTCCCAAGATGCGGTGACGATTGTGTTTATCCTGCTGGGACTCCATGTGATTGCTATGAATGTGCTCTATCCCAAATTCCTGGGGAGGCGATTGCAACTGAATCCGCTGGCGGTTAGCTTGGCACTGCTGGTTTGGGCTTGGCTTTGGGGAGCGATCGGGCTGCTCTTGGCGATTCCCCTGACGGCCGGGATGAAAATCATTTTCGACCACGTGGAGTCGCTGAAGCCGTATGGAGCTTGGCTCGGGGAGTAGCTTTTGGCTGTCAGCTGTTAGCCGTCAGCAATTAGCACTTGGCAATTAGCATTTTCGTTTCCGGACTGGCTAAATTTCCGGATCAAACTTGGCGGCAACGAAGTTGGAGGCTAGAGCTGAAGGCTAATTGCTGGTTCTTACGCCTGAAAATCTGAGGCTTCGGGGAAGCGGAGTTTGCTCTTGGAGAGGGCGTTGGACAGTAGTTCTTCGATTTCTGCGTCCTCACAGTTCTTGGCCATCGCGAGTTCGCTGACCAGCAAATAACGGGCGCGTTCCAGCATTTTCTTTTCGCGGAAGGAAAGCGGCTTGTCCTGGCTCAACACCAACAGGCCCTTCAGCACAGCCGCGACCTCGACGAGGGAGCCGGTCCGCATGCGCTCCGAGTTTTCCTTGAAGCGGTCTTTCCAGTCGGCATTGTTGTCACAGGCGCCATCTGTAAGAAAATCAATGATTTTCTGGATCTCGCCGTTCTTGACGACACGCCGAAGACCTACCATTCCGACATTATGGAATGGGACCATGACCTTAAGGCTGCTGGCTTTGATTTTGAGGAGGTAGAATTGCTCTACGCTCTCCCCGATGGTGCGGCTGCTGATCTGTTCGATGACGCCGACGCCATGGTTTGGATAAACCACTTTGTCGCCTATGTGGAAACCGTTGCTGCCACTCAACATAGAAACCACCCACGAGCGCAGGCGACCAGACCGTACGGCGCTAGCCTGATTGTACCGCAACGGGAAACCAAAGGCAATTTCGGCGAACATTTCCACAGCTCGCCGTAAAGATTTCGCCAATGATCTTCGCCAAAAAGGCTAAATCTTTTACATTTAATGCGTTACCATGTGTTCTGGGATCCTTGGTTGATCGGTGTCCTTTCCGTTGTTTACGAAATGGCCCTTCCTGCCGCATTGCAGCTCTGGCACTACGTTTATAATTCAGACTTTGAGAGGCCATGACGGAGCTAATCAAGAAGAAGCTGCAAGAAGAGATCAGCGCGCTCGAGCATGAACTCGTCCACGATCTGCCGAAAGAGATTAAGAAGGCGGCTGCGCTCGGCGACCTGAGCGAGAACGCCGAATATCACATGGCGAAGCAGCGCCAGGAATTCGTGAAGGCACGATTGCGCCAATTGGGCCGCCGCATCGCTGACCTTTCGCTGATCAACATGAGCAATATTCCCAAGGATAAGGTGGGCCTGGGATCGACTGTGCGGATTTATGACAGCACGAAGAATGAGGAAGTCGAATACGAGCTTGTGACCAGCGAAGAAACAGACGTCACCACGGGAAAAATCTCCACCACCTCTCCCATTGGGCGCGCGCTGCTTAACAAGAAAGTGGGCGACACCGCCATGGTGGTCACGCCGGGGGGCAACCGCGAGATGGAGATACTGAAGCTGATGACCATGCACGACAAAACGGAGGCCGAAGCCGGATGACATACCTCCTATGACATGGACCAGCGCCTTCGGGCGGGCTTGCGGGGTTCTGCTCGATGCTATCGTTCGTTGGCTCGCGCTGTCGCGCATCAATCCCAACGTGCTTACGTTCATGGGATTGGTGGTCAACACCATTGCCGCGTTTCTGTTCGGCTACGCCAATGGCGACAATCAGGCTCGCCTGTTCCGCTACGCCGGACTGGTCATCATCGGTTCGGGATTCTTCGATCTGGTGGATGGCCAAGTCGCCCGCGCCACCAACCGCGTCACTCGTTTCGGGGCGTTCTTCGATTCGGTGATTGACCGCTACAGCGATGCCTCACAATTTCTGGGGCTTCTTGTCTACTACGCCCGTGGCGAACGCTTTGCGTATGTCGTGTTGGCCGCCTTCGTGATGATCAGCGCCATCATGGTGAGTTACACTCGCGCTCGCGCGGAATCTCTGATTGGATCGTGCCGCGTCGGTTTCATGGAAAGGCCGGAGCGCCTGGTGCTGGTGATTATCGGCGCGTTATTCAACGTGATGGCGCCGGTGCTGTGGCTGATAGCGGTACTGTCGACCATCACTGTAATTCATCGCGTGCAATACACCTGGAGCCGGACTCGTTTCGAGCCGCCCGCGTCTAAACCGGGCGCTACCCAAGCCGCCTAGGTACGGAATCATTCCTCCCGTGCCGGCATCTAACAAAAGTTGCGAATGAGCCCGGACAATCCCTCTAATACGCACGCGCACCCGAGTCCCAATCCCTGGCTCATCGCTATCGCAGTAATGTCGGGCACTTTCATGGAGGTGCTCGATACCACCGTCGTCAACGTCTCGCTGCCGCACATTGCCGGCAACCTTTCGGCCAGCACTGACGAGGCGACTTGGACTCTCACTTCATATCTGGTAGCCAACGCCATCGTGTTACCGATGACGGGATGGCTGGCCAGCACGTTTGGACGCAAGCGATTGCTGACGGCTTCAGTGGTCGGGTTTACAGTTGCGTCTTTCATGTGCGGATTGGCGCCCACGCTCGGCTTTCTGATTTTTTTTCGCGTCGTGCAAGGCGCCTGCGGAGGAGGTTTGCAACCCCTCTCCCAAGCAATCTTGTTGGAAGCCTTCCCGCCAGAAAAACGCGGCCAGGCGATGGGATTCTGGGGGCTGGGCATTGTGGTCGCGCCCATGTTGGGCCCGGTGCTCGGCGGGTGGCTGACCGACAACTACAGCTGGCGCTGGGTTTTCTACATCAACATTCCGATTGGCCTGATGGCGGTAGCGCTGACTTACATGTTTGTTTTCGATCCCCCTTACTTGCGTAAGAAATCCATGGGCATCGACTATTGGGGGATTGGTTTGCTGGTCCTGGGCATGGGCGCGCTGCAGATCATGCTGGATAAAGGCCAGGAAGACGATTGGTTCTCCTCCCGTTTCATTGCTACTTTGGCAATTCTTGCCGCCATTGGTCTGGTCGGGCTGGTCATACGAGAATTAAATGTTGCCCATCCCATCATCGATCTCAGTGTTTTTCGCTACCGCACGTTTGCCATCGGGACATCGCTGATGATGGCGCTGGGGATTGTCCTCTATGGCAGCACAGTGTTGCTGCCTCTCCTCATGCAGGAAGTGCTGGGATACACCGCGACTCACGCCGGACTCACCAATCTTCCGCGCGGTCTGGCTTCCTTTATCGCTATGCCGTTGGTGGGTTACCTGACGGCAAAAGTTGATGCGCGAAAGCTGCTGGTGTTTGGATTTCTCGGCGGGGCCTTCGCCATGTATGACCTCTCGCTGCTGAGCCTGTCTATGGCATCGTCGCATTTCTGGCCAGCGCTTCTGGTGCAGGGCTTTTCCCTTGGATTTATTTTTGTCCCTTTGACCACCGCGACCAACGACCCCATTCCGCTTGATCGCATGGGCAATGCCACCAGCATTTTTAACCTCATGCGCAATATTGGAGGCAGCATCGGCATATCCATTTTGGAGACCATCCAAGTACGGAAAATGCAGACACACATCAACGTGCTGGGAGGCCACGTCAATCGGGCCGACCCGGCCACGCAGAGAATGTTTCAAGGATTGCGCGGGTACTTCATGATTCGAGGAGCCGATCCCGTTACCGCGGCTCATCGGGCGTACGGCGCGATGTGGGGATCGGTGCAGCAGCAGGCGGCGATGCTGGCCTACAACGACTCGTTTCGCTTTATGGCAGGGATGTTTGTGATCATGATTCCGTTTGTTTTCTGGATGAAGCGGCCCAGACGTGGCAAGCCGGCGATGGCGCACTGAAATTGTGGTGCGCGTGGCCCTCGCCCGCGAAATGTGGATGAGCCCGTCAATGCCGATGATGCCGGTGCACTGACCAGTCCACTACTGCAGATCCTTCAGCGATAGCACGGGCAGATATTCTCCCTTCAACTCCCGCCGCCACCAGTTTCCGTTGGCGCGCCTTTCTGCCGCTGTAGTGAAGCTGTAGTCATAGACCAAGGCGCGGACATAGCGCGGCGCGGCACCAGGAAACGGATTCTTCGCGAACAGGCGCAGAACTGCCGGAGAGCCTTGCAGCAGTTTCACCATCAACTGAACCGTCCAGGGATCGCTGCGATAATCTCCCAGTGCGGCAAACCACATTTGCCAGTCAAGACGAGGCTGGTGAGGCGCAACCCAGGCGGGCCGCCGCGCCAAATCGCCAGGTTTGTACTTGAATTCGTAGGCTAGCCAAGTCTGGTTGTCGTTCGATCCCTCAACAATAATTTCCGGGCGGAATGTGGTCATCACGGCGAAAAGCCCGTAGGTGTTAACGATTTGAAATGGCGCTACGGCGCGAACGGCCAACTCTGCGGGCGCCCAACTTGCATGCGCGAATATTCCCAACAATTGATAGCCGCTTACAAAAATCACGAGCGTGACCACAGCTCGGCACACCGCCTTATGAAAGAGCGGCCATCGTGGATGTTTGTCGCGATTCGCGATCCATGCGGTAAGGGCTTTCGGCGAAAGTCGGGAAAGGAATTTGTCGTCCAAGAGAAAAAGACACAACGCAATCGTAAGGATGTTGAAGAACGCATAATTGCCGGTCAGAGCAATCATAATCTGCAAGAACGCGATACAGCCCGCGGCAAAAAAACGAGCCCGGCGTGGCGCGAAAATCAGGAAGGGCACAAACAGTTCCACAAAAAACACCACTCCGACCGAAAAGTGATGGAACCATCCGGGCAATTGATAGAAGTACCAGGCGAGAGGTGTCGGCAAAGGTTGCGATTCGTAGTGGACGGGCAAGGCCGTAAAGCTGCGCCAGGAGATATCCCCACTCAGCAGTTTGACTGCCCCCGAAAGAAACATCAGGCGAAACAGCAGCCAGCGAAAGAGCCAGATAAGCATTCGCGAAGAGCCGAGAAAGATGGCGAGGAACCCAGCCTCCAGAAGCAGGGCATCCCACTGATAGCCCATGAACACTTGTCCCGCGGTGACTAGCGAGAGATAGAGGATAAACAGGGCGACGCGCAGCCATCGCCAATTCAGGCCGAGAAAAACAGCTAGAGAGAGAAACACTCCGACCAGCCAAACCGCCTTAAGGAAACCGTCGCTTGATCCGAACCACAAAACCGTGGGCGCGCTCCAATACGCCGAGGCCCCCAAGTATTGCCGCACGGCCGTAAGAAACTCCGCCACCGGAAGAATGCCGCCGGAACCGATCAGGCCTGAGGCCTGCACTCCGAACGAGGCGAACGCAACGAGACAGATTGCGCCTAACAGGCGCAGGAACAACCAACTGCTCAACTGGTACGCCGGGGGTTCGACCGGAATGCCCCAAAGCAATTTCGTCAACGAATAGCCGAGTGACCGATTCCGTGCCACCACGCGGTAGCCTGCTTCGGTGACGCCTTCCACGCCGGGAAAGTGATCGTACAGCCACAAGATCCATCCTTTTCCAGGTGCAGCATCAAGCGTGCTGAAAACGGCGTGGGCAGCGCTTCGCACTTCTCCTTTGGGCAAGATGAGTTGAACGGCAGAGGCAAATTCTTGTTTGGGAATATTAGGAAATTGAGAGCCAGCTTCCTGGTACGGCGCGTAGAGGATGCGGTCCCCGGTGAGACCTTTCCAATAATGGATCCAGGCTTTGCAAAAAGAACAGTCACCATCAAAGACGAGCAGCGGCCGATCGAGGGAATTTCCATCCATGGCATTGCAGGCGACAGCCTTGCCAGCTTATGCCAAAAGGCCCGATTAGGCCAAACTCAAGTCGCGGGTCAGGTGCGCGGAACGATAAATCACGGAGGACGAAGTGGCCGGATAATTTTCCGCAGGGCCGCCGCGTCTAGATAGGTGCGCTGAGAGTTCACTGACGCACTTTAGAGTGCTTCTGGACCCTTTTTCGAGGCTGAGTCGTCGCTTCCAGCCGGGGGTCCATCCTGGATGCGTCGTTCCTTTGCGTTTGGATAGGCGGCGAGGCGGGCGCGCAAACTCTCGACATAGTGATGCAGCGTGGTCCGCAATTCGACAACTGTGCCTATCTGTTCCTCCTCGTCGTTTGCGGCGCGAAGGCGCTTCACCAATTCTCTAATTTTGTCTTGGGCGCGGCGCATGGTCCTGCGTAAGTTGCCTCAGAAATGGATTGAGGAGCACGCGGCCCGCTACATGGCTTACTCGCTGAAGCAGATTAACAGAGCCGGTGGCTGCAGGTTCGCTCGATGAACTAATACAAAAAGTGTTCGAACAACTCTTTGGTTGAGATCAATAGAGGCGAAACGAGACTTCCACGCTGATCTGAACATTCACCGGCTTTCCCTCTTTCATGGCCGGTTCAAAACGCCACTGCCGCACTGCATCGATTGCTTTCGCATCGAGTCCATAACCAAGGCCGCGCACGACCCGGATGTCACGAGGATTTCCGGCAGTATCGACAATCAACCCTAAAATGCACGTGCCTTCTCGCTTGGCCTTGCGCGCCTCGTCCGTATAGTCGGGATCGGGCGTGGCAATTGCCTGAGGAGCCGAGATACCTCCTCCCACATGAAAAACGCCTCCACCAATGCCTCCGCCACTTCCCGCGCCAACCCCGGGCCCGTGGCCCTCGCCGATACCGCTTCCTGAACCAGAGCCAATGCCTCCACCAGAGCCCGTTCCGTTGGAGGGCGGAGCTGCCGGAATCACAGGTCCAGCGGCAGTTCCCAAATTCGGCATGCGGTTTTCCGCGAGGTGAACTTGTGGTGGGACGACAACCGTGGGCTCTACCGTAAGTCGCGGTTTCTCGTTCCGCACGACCATAGCAGGCGGAGTAATTTGCTGCATTGCCAGCTTTGGCAGTCGTCCTTTGGGCGCTGGGAGAACATCACGGTCTCCACCGCCGCCTCCGCCGCTCACAACTTTCGGCGAAACTCGCAAAGTGTAGGAGTCTGGAGAAGGCGCGACTAATGTCACGATCTGCCGCGGCGCAATCCGTTGCACGATTTGGCGGCTGTACGGAACACTAGCCAGAACCAAGCCAATCAAAACAATGTGCACAATGGCGGACACCGTCACCCCGTTGGCACGGTAGTTATTAAACTGTCCCCAAATCTCGTACGATGAGCGCGAAACCTGCGGCGTTCGAAGCGGGTCGCTGGTGTACGTCCGATTTTCGTAAGGAGTGCTGCGGAACCCTCGCGGTACCGATCCAAATGTGGAAGGAGCGTTTGAGACGAAATTCTGATGGCTTGCCATAGGTATCCCCGCCCAATCGCTTCTTGGGTTATCAATAGATGCGGGGCGGCAATGCCGGGTTTACGTACACCGGGGTTTCACGGTTTTGTGATACGGAATCGCTATACTGCCTGCATGGATAGCCGCCACCACCGTTTTTGCCGATTTATTCGCGTTGCCTTGCTAAGCCTTGCAGCGTCCGTAATGGTTGCGCAAGAGGCTCCGTACGGCACTCCACTTCCGAACGGAAAATTTCTCGCCGAGGTTCCCGGCCATCCGCGTCAGATGAACAACCTTCCCGCAGCGGCCGCGGTTTCTCCTGACGGCCGTTTTGTGGTTTTTCTGCATAGCGGATATGGCGCCTACACGTCAGGCCAGAAACAATCCTTGTCGGTGCTGAATCTCGAAAACGATGATCTGCGAGATTTCCCCGACGACCGCTTGGGAAACAATGCCCGGCAAACTTATTTTGTTGGGCTGGTCTTCAGCCTGGACGGCAAGCACCTCTTCGCGTCGATGGCGTCGCTTACCGACCCGTTGGGCAAGCGGCAAGGCAGCACAGGCAACGGCATCGCGGTCTATTCATTCGAAAATGGGCGCATCGCTCCGGAGCGATTCATAAGCCTGGCGCCGAGACTCAAACTCCCCAGTGGAAAGGTTCGCCGCGACCTATTCAAGGACGTGACCTATCCTGCGGGATTGAGCATTGCAAAAATCGACGGCGAAGAGCGTTTGCTGGTGGCCTGCAACAATTCCGATGAGGCGGTCTTATTGAATACCAGCCACGGCAAGGTCGTCCATCGCTTCGATCTCTCGACCTTCAAACGCATTCCCGCTTCGCTGCCCTACACAACCGTGATGACAAGCGACGGCAAGCGTGGTTTTGTGTCACTCTGGAACGCGTCTACCGTAGCAGAATTGGATCTCGAATCCGGCCGAGTGCTGCGGCTGATCCCGGTTCGCAAGCCGAGTGCGGCGCTCGCCGGAGGTTCGCACCCTACTGCGTTGCTTTTGAAGCGCGACAACTCACGGCTCTTCGTTGCCCTCGCTGATCGTGACGAAATCGATGTGATTGACACATCCACGGGCAAGCTAGCTTCCCACCTCTCGACCAAACTTCCCGGCCAACAATATGGAGGAAGCGATCCCGAATTTTTGGCGCTGTCCGCGGACGAAAAGACGCTCTTTTCAGCGAACGCAATTTCGGATTCGATCGCGGTGTTTGATCTTTCAAACTTTCGTCCGGGCAATTCACGGGAGGCCGTAGGTTTTGTGCCCACGGAGTGGTATCCCACAGTCGTCGCGGCGACAACGAAGGACCTGCTTATTGCCACTGCAAAAGGGCAGGGCTCGGGACCAAATCCTAAGGCGATTGGCAAAAACTCCGACGGCAGCCCATCCTATCCGTACACGCCCGCGCTGACGCATGGCTCGTTGGCGCGCCTTGCGCTTTCCGACTTGAAAGCGAACCTGCCGGCGTACACGAAACAAGTTGTCGAAATGAATGCCCAGCGAGGCAATACTGACCGTGTGCGTTTTGCCAAATCGCAAGACGGAATTCGGCACGTGATTTACATCATCAAGGAAAATCGCACTTACGATCAGATCCTTGGCGATCTGGGCGCGGGCAACGGCGACGCTTCGCTGGCCATGTATGGTGAGGACATCACACCCAACCAGCACAAGCTCGCCCGTCAGTTCGGGATTCTGGACAATTTTTATGACAGTGGCGACGTCTCCGGCGACGGTCACGTCTGGTCTACGTCCGCCTCGATCTCCGATTACATTGCGAAGACTTGGCCGATCGGATACCGCGGTGGGGAGCACACTTACGATTCGGAAGGCAGTTTGCTCGCTGGGGTTTCGGCGGAAGACGAAGTACCGGATGCTGGCGAGCCGACCGGCGGATACTTGTGGAAGAACTTCGCCAGCCACGGAATTTCTTATCGGCATTACGGCGAATACATCGTCAGCCGGTGGTGTAATGCAGAGCCAGGCGAGAATCTACCAACCGCTGGACCACCTAAAGTGGCGGGCAATGCATGCTCGCGTGCATTCATCAAGCAAGGTGAGCCCCTCGAAAAAAATGTCGGTGATCCGCGTGGTGGCCCAAGTCCTTACCTGTGGCCTGTCCCTGTTCTCGCGAAGAATGTCGCGGCGGAAGTCGAACTGCGCGGCCACTTCGATCCGCTGTTTCCCGACTTCGAAGTCTTGTATCCCGATCAACTGCGCGCCGATGAGTTTCTGAACGAATTTAATAATTTTGTTGCCGGCCGCAAAGCGGGCAAGGACGCTATGCCGCAATTCATTCTTCTGCGTCTTCCAGATGACCACACGGCCGGTGGGACGAAAGGTCAGCCCAGACCCGCAGCGTCGGTAGCCGACAACGACCTCGCAGTGGGCCGTGTGGTTGAAGCCGTTTCTCACAGCCCCTACTGGGACGATACCGCCTTCCTGATTCTCGAGGACGATGCCCAGGACGGTCCCGACCACGTGGACTCGCATCGCAGCATCGCGTTAGTCGTCAGCAAGTATTCGCCTATGCCCACGCGCGGAGCGGACGGTGCATCGAAGCCCTTCATTGACAGCTCTTTCTATACCACCATCAACGTAGTGCGCACCATCGAATCTCTTCTCGGCGCTCCGCCGATGAATGTCAACGACGCACGGGCCGCGGTCATGACCCCACTATTTTCTGGCGCCGGCGAACAGCCCGCTTTTGTCGCCGATGATCGTAATCGGCAAAATGGATTGATTTATCAGGTGAACACCAAAGAATGGGTCGAAGGCAAGAAGCTGGATTTTAGCCACGCCGATGCGGTGGATACCGCCATCCTCAACAAATTTCTCTGGCAAGACCGCATGGGAAGTATTGCGATGCCGCCGCCGCAGCATAGAGTGTTCCCCGCCTCCGATCCCCGAGAACAATCATCGAAGAAAGATTCAGACTGACTTTTAGGGCATGACCGGAAAGAAATTCGAAGGACTTGTTTGCGTTTCGGGCAGGATGGTCTAACAGAGATCCGCCGTCGTTCGAGCAGTAACCTTACTCCGAGATAAGAGCTGGGACGGGAGACGGGAACCGAACCCACCTCAAAACCGCAGGGGCTGAACCGCTTCCAAAAAATGAAGGCTGGCAGCGATTCGGCCCAGTCGTTGCCAGCCGCTTCATTCTTGCGAGATGCCATCAATGCCGTTTTTCCGCGGGGGGGGTGCTCTCCTTCGGTGCGTTTTGGCGCGGCGCTTGGCGTTGCTCCAAGTGCGCCTGCTGAGCCGCGTGCTTTTGCTCGACCTGTTGCGTTTGTTGAGTATGTCGCTGCTCCATCTGCTGTTTTTGCGCGTCGTTATAGTTTTTCTTGGCAGC
Organism: uncultured Acidobacteriaceae bacterium; assembly: GCA_963712035.1. Taxonomy (GTDB): domain Bacteria; phylum Acidobacteriota; class Terriglobia; order Terriglobales; family Acidobacteriaceae; genus PALSA-270. Next base: position 182,380 of record CAVQGL010000002.1, read on the forward strand.
TTGCTGATGTTCTTTTTCCTGCTGCTGCTGAAGCTTCTGGTGATCCTGCGTTTGCTTGGCAGCTAGCTTCTGCTGTTGCTGTTGATATTTTTTGTCGGTTGTAGCGTTGCCGGTGTTTGGAGGCGTGAAGGTGTGGGGCTGCAGCTCGTTGGCGTGGCTGGGAGTGGGACGAGCTTCACTATTACTCGCTGAACGATCTTCCATGCCGGGGCGGGCTTCATTCTCAGGATGCCCCTCATTGCTGCGTGCGGCACTGGCTGGAGGAGCCTTGTATTCGCCGCCTGCTTGTCTGGCTTCCACGACGCCAGTTCTTAAAATCGCCGGCTTTGGCCGTCGCCGCGATGGGCGGCTTGCCGTGGTTGGCGGCAGCACGCAGTTCGGGATTGCTACGGGCTTCCTGAATGTGTTGCGTTTGCGCGGCTACCGGCCCGACATGGTGTTGGTTGCCATAGGACTCTTCCTGCGGTGTAGCGCGCGCTTCCACTCCGCCATTACCACCGTTGTAGCTGACGTGATTTTCGGAGACATGGGTCAGCCTTGTGTTGTAGGTGTTGTGAATTATGGCGGTGTCTACGTGATTAACGTAAGTGTTGTAGGAGAAGTGACCACCCTCCCAGCGCCCGCCCTCATAACCGACACCGCCGTAGCCGAAGCCATAATTGACACCGCCATAAAATCCCACCTCCGGCCCCCAATATCCTTCATGGAAAATGAAGGCGTCGCCACCCCACCCCCAATAACCTGGGGTCCAGAGAAAACCCACCTCGGGTGCTGCGACCCATGTACCGGGCACCCAGTAATAATCATTAACATCGTAGTCATAGGCCCAATAACCGGGTGTCCATAGGTAGCCGTCCTCCGGGACAAATTGGCTGCTCATAGACCGGCAGCGGGGGCGGGCCAATGGTAATAGCCACGCCGATTTGCGCGGACGATGCTGCCGACATTAACAGCATGACAAAAGCAAACAACAGCGTACGAATGAAGCGAATTTGCATGGTGATTCCTCTGCCCATCATCCCTCGCTTGGCCGGTAATGCTTTACTGCCGCGGATTGCGGAGATTGAGGGCCGATTTTCGGACGAAGCCCCCGCAGACTTCGGTCTCGCACGAAAATGATTCTGCCGAAAACATTCGCACTTCAGCGATATCAAAGCTGAGCAAAAAAGCTCACCAACATTTCTGGGTTGATTGCGACAAGCATTACACCTACTTTGCATTCGCGCGCTTTTTCCATAATGCGCCAAGCGCGTTGGCGGCATCCTTCATAGCCTGTTTTTTAGCGGCTAGTTCATCCCGGTGAAAGATAGGCGTGTATTTTCTGGCGTTGTTGGGCACTGGCAAGGCACTGATTCTGGCCAGAGCGGCAATGTAAGTCCCTTCCAGATCCTGAGAACTCAAATGAGCTTCCTCCGAATTCAGTGTTGGATAATGACCGCAGATTGAGGGATGAACAATACCCATTGCTGCTGAGCCCCGGCTTGGAATGTATGTACGAAACTCAGAGACTTCCGCTTACTTTCCTCGGGTCTCACCCTGATTAAGGGCGGCAATTCGTCGGAGCTTTCAATTACCGCACTTGCCGCTATTGCCCCTGTTCTCAGCGCTAGGTCCCAGCGACGAGGGTCGATGCATTCCTGGCCGCGTTGTCTTAGGTTCCCGGCCGGCAAAGCAAAACGTCCCGGACTCAAGCCGGGTGTCAAGGACGTTACGTTCGGGCGTTTCTTCGCCCAACCGTGCTATTCACGAACGCAATTGCAATGGGTAATTTGTGATTGCGTAGCCTTGGAGTAAAACCACTGCGGCGGATTTCGGCATCTTACATTCAATTTCAAAACGTGAGACTTGTCGTGCAGTTGTTTTTGACATGGCGCACGTTGCCGGTTCAGCTGTTCTTGCTCAGGCTAGGTGGATGACGTGCATCTTCTCTTAGCGGCCCATCAGTTGGCGTGGACACAGCATCCCTTGCTCTGGTTGTGCGAATCCTGCGCCATCCTGTGGCTGATGCTTCGTGCAGTGCGGTCCGCTTGGGTCCGGGCTGGCGTCCTGTTCGTGCTCTGTGGACTGATGCTCAATGGCCTGGTCACCGCCGCCAACGCTGGAGCCATGCCGGTTGTCGGAATGCCTTCCACCCTGCATCCCGTCAGCCCCATGTGGCGGGCAGCGACCTCGAGCACCCGGCTGCCATTTCTGGCAGACCGAGCGCAGCTCGGATTATTTAGCGTGGGTGATCTGGTGATGCTCTTCGGTGGAATCCTCATTGTTGTTACCATTTGCCTGCATCGAGCCCGCAAGATGAGCAGCGGACTGATTTACAAACGGCTGGGATGGATGCTCCTGGACCCGACCGCTCATGTGACCTGCCCCGGCAGAACTCAGCCTTCGTAGTTGCCCGACACCGACATTCCCGGTCCGCCCCACTAAAGGGCCATTGACGAAATACCCGGATCGGCCACGGAAAGGCGCAATCACAAAACCGAAATGGCCTCCAAGCGTGACCTACGGAGCCGGCGCTGCCCCTTTCTCGCAACTCCAGAGAACGGGCTCGACCGGGCCGATGGCGAACGTGTAGGCGATCGAGCCCAGCAGCGAGATGCTCGCAGTGATGGCGAAGGCCCAGAAGAAGTGTCCAGTGCGGTCCACCACAATTCCGGTCAGTGCCGGAGCGATGATTCCGGCCAGGTTGCCCATGAAATTCTGTAGACCCGTCCAACGGCCAGCCGTGGCCGGGCCAGCTAGGGTTTGCGTGATGGCCCACACATTGGAACAGGTAATTCCATACGAGGTGGTCGCCATCACCAGCATGACAATTGGAAACGTCGCACCCCCCAATGCGCAACCGGCCAGCGCAACGGCCGCAGAAGCCATGCCCGCTCCGGTGAATGCCTTCCGTACCAGCGTTGGGCTGGCTCCGTTCGCGATAAACCGATCTGAAAGCCGTCCGCAAATCGGAGCGATGATCGCTGCCGAGAGATAGCCGCCGCCTGCAATTTCCGCCATCCGCTGCAGTGAAAGATTCCGCTCTCGCACTAGAAAAAACGGCATCCACGTCAGCAGAAAATAAGAAAGGTAGTTGGTGCAAAACAGTCCGGCGAACGTTCCCCAGGCCGACTGCTGACGCAGAATTTCCAGGGTGGGAATAGGGGCCATTACCGTCCCCATCTTCTTCGACCCATTGCGCGGCATCCACAGCAGCCACGGCACCAGCCAGAAGAGGCTAAGCACTCCAATCACCACGAAAAATGGACGCCAGCCAAACCGCGCCATCGCCATCCCTCCCACGAACATGCTGAACGCAGGTCCGGTGGCAAAGCCGATGACGATGACGGAATTGGCGAAACCCCGTTGCTCCTCGGGAAAATAGCGGGCCAGAATGTTCGAGCACGCTGGAAAGGATACCGACTCGCCAAGGCCGAGCACGAGACGAGCCGCCAGCAACAACACGAAACCGTGGACCACCCCGGTCGCGGTCGTGGCGACCGACCACAGCAGGAATCCGCCCGCCATTACCCAGCTGACATCGAAACGGTCCACCAGCCAGCCGACCACGAGTTGAAAGCTGGTGTAGGTCCAGAAGAATGACGAGAGCAGGATTCCAAGCCTCGATGCCGATAGACCGAACTCATCTTTCAGAAGGGGCGCGGCCACCGAAAGGCTGCCGCGGTCAAGATAGTTAATGAAAACGGAGATACCCAGCAGGATGACAATACGCCACAGCTTCCACGCGGTCCGCTGATCCGTCGAGCTCGAAATGTGGAGGGCGGCCAAGGCAGAGTCATTCTCCGTAGTATGGGCCGCGAATGCAAGCGCGACGCGCCGAACTCTAGGCGGGTTTGGCTTTCTTGATCATGCCAAATCTCCCTCAAGTTCCTCCGCCCGAGGCAAGATGCGCGGAATCGGGATTTATTGACACCTAGTGGAAGGAATGCCAATTTTCGTTCACGAACGCCATCATTGCTCACATTCATGCGGGAATTGCGGCAGACGATGGCGAGAAAAGTTCTTGGTGATGACATTGTCAGGCCGGAGGAGAATAACGGTTTGATGCTGACGGAATGAGCACTCTGACGGCGGAGCCGCCCACTTCCGGCTGAGGGCCTTCGCTGGAGTCTCCTGTCAGAACACTGCCCCCCAGCAGAGGTAGGAACATACGGAGTCCGGCGACCAGGCGCGGCTGAAAGTCCCTCCCCGAAGAAAACTGCGCTCGCTGGCGGTAGAGGATGAAAAGCACGATCGAGAACGTCGTCTATGGGTCATCGCTATTTTGCGGGACGATTGCCCGGGCATGCTTGGTCCGACCGGCGCCGCGGTGTTAGACTTCGCGAATGGCCACCAAAAAAAATCGCAACAAAAGGGCAACGAAGTCGAAGCGGCCCGCCCGCAAGACCGCAACATCCGAGAAAACGGCGAAACATCCGAAGAAGTTGGCGAGAACAAAACCCACCGCGAAGAGGGTAAAGAAAAAGAAGGCCTTGGGTAACAAGCAGGTCCGGAAGGAAGGCGAGCGGCTGGATGCGGCGAGTTTCTTGCTGGATGTTCCCCGTTCGGGTGAACAGTCCGGAGATTTGCAGGGCTTATCCAGCATCGAAGATGCGGATTCCGAGAGCATCGACGAGTTGGTCGAGGAAGGGAACGCATTCGAGGCCGAGGCGGTCGCCGGTGTTGAAAGGGCTGAGGACGCCGACGAAAAAGAAGTTCGTACGCACGAGGTGCCCGAGGACGATGTTCCAGGTGAATATCTGGATGATGAGTAGGCCGTATTTAGTCTCGGAGCCGCTTTGCATCCGTCCGCCGGCGCCGTCAACTATATTCGAGAAATGCCCAGCCGCGAGCATGGAGGTGTTTACATCCGCGTATCTCCTTTTCCTGCGTCTCGTTCTGTTGGAAAAGCGTCTCAAGCACACGAATCGGCGATCGATCTATTTCCCGTTGCCCTCTGGGCACGGATTGCAGGCAGGGTAGTTCGTTGCGCGCCGCGATCGCTTTACGGACAGGGCGATGCGCGAGGATATGCGCCGCTTCGTATGTGTTGAACTGAATTTCTCGAAACCTGACTGGTTAACAATAAACCGGCCGATTTGAACCGTTACTTCGTGCCGAAGTTTCTCGTGCATATCGGTATTGGATGATTAGCCGGCAAATCGGATGTTTTCCCGACACGGGCTTGGAGGAGGAGAGGCGGGTGCGGAGTTCAGCAGTAACACACTTTTTCCAAGCTGGCCTGTCGGTGCTAATCCTTGTGGTGGGTAGGTCATTCTGGACGTACAACGATTTCAGGAACGGCTTGAGCAGAACGCAGCCCTAGCGATCGTGCGTTAGATCAGTCACTAGCCGCAACCGAGCCCAAGCTAGGATTCTGAAATGTGACTAAAAAAACAGACGCACGCCCCAAAACTTCGCTTCACAAAACTTTTTTCCGGTCCTTCGTGCAATGGCTTGTCACCGGTGTGGTGCTTGTTTGGTTGCTTGCCTCGCTGATCCTTCTGGCCGCACGGTGGATCGACCCGCCGTCGACCGCGGTGCAACTCCAGCGCGGCCTACAAGCCCCGGATCCTCCGCACCCCGTATCACCAGCATTACAAATTCGTTCCGCTCAGCCAAATCTCGCCCGATCTCCAGCATGCTGTTATCGCCGCGGAGGACGAGCGCTTCTACCAGCACCATGGGTTCGATTGGCGCCAGATCCAAATCGCCGCCGAAGGCGATTTGGAAGGCGGTCGCACTCGCGGAGCTTCCACCATTACGCAGCAACTTGTAAAGAACCTATTTTTCGGAACGGGCCGGTCCGTCCTCCGCAAGGGTGCGGAGTTCACACTGGTGCCGGTGGCCGAATTCGTTCTCGGCAAGCGGCGAATTCTGGAAATCTATCTCAACGTGGTTGAATGGGGGCCCGGCATTTATGGTGCAGAATCAGCGTGTCATTACTACAACGGAACCGAGCCTTGGAGTATCGGCCGGGAACAGGCAGCACGGCTCGCCGCGATTTTGCCAGCTCCCCTGAAGCGACGGCCCGAGCGCATGAATCATTACAGCGCGCTCATTCTTGAGCGGATGCGGCAAATGAATTGGTAATTGCGCGCCGCACTTGATCGATCCGATGCGCATTGTCCCTCGGCTGAGTTTCTGGCAGGTTGGTCGGCACCAACTGGGGCACAGCAATCCTTGGCCTCACAGCCCTAAAGAACGGAATCGAGCAGCGTTTGTTTTATCCAGCTATTTGTTGTCGTCTTGATGATTATAGGGACGGTGAAGTTGACACTGCGGATTAAGTCGCACTCCAAATCCCGGAGTATCTGGTAACTTCATATGGCCATTTTGGGGCACGGGTTCATCCAGCAACAAAGGCGAAAACATGGGGATAACTTCGTCGGCGTTTGGTGCCATCATCAGGAACTCTGCGAAAGGGCTATTATGCCGTGTAATCACGAAGTGGTAACTATAGACACTCGATCCGTGCGGTACGACCATCACACTTCGCGAGTCCGCGAGGGCTGAAATCCTGACAAGCTCGGTAATGCCGCCGCACCAACCTACATCGGGCTGAATAATATCCGCACACTCCATCTCAAGAAGCATGCGAAAACCCCAACGGGTAGCTTCGTGTTCGCCGGTAGTCACCAGCATCCCGGGCGGCAGCTTGCGCCGAAGTTCTGCATATCCCCAATAGTCGTCGGGCAAGAGAGCTTCTTCTATCCACTTCATTCCGTATTCCGCCGCCGCGTGTGCGAGCCTGGTAGCGTAATTCAGATCAAGGCTCATCCAGCAGTCATACATAAGCCAAAAGTCTTCGCTGGTCTTCGATCTCATATCGGCCAGCAGCGCGACGTTCTTTTTCAATCCGTCTTCACCCTCCGCCGGCCCATGATGGAGAGGCATCTTTCCGCCGATGAATCCGAGTTGTTTCGCGAGGTCCGGCCGAGCTCCGGTCGCGTAGAAGACGAGTTCATTGCGCACGGGTCCGCCGAGAAGTTGATACACAGGTTCCTGACGAAGCCTGCCCAGAAGATCCCACAATGCCAGATCGATGCAGCTGATCACATTCAATACAAGTCCCTTTCGGCCGTAGAACAAGGTTGAAAGATACATCTGGTCCCAGATGCGTTCGATCTCCGTAACCTTCGAGCCCTCCAGAAATCGGGCCAGATGTTTCTCTACAATCCACGCCCCCGGCTCACCTCCCGTGGTCACCGCGAAGCCGACTGCGCCATTGTCTGCCTCGATCTCAACGACCAGGGTTCCCAGAACGTTGAGCCCAAATGCTTGCCTGCTGCTCCGGTAAGCTGGATATTTCGCCATCGGGGTCGCAATGTGATCGTCAATCCAATGTCCCGGCTTCTGATCGTGGTAGTCGCCCCCGCCCTCGCGGACGACGAAAGCGCGTACTTGCCGGATCGTGTGCTGGGTCATAAAAGGACGCGCTCCTCGTGAATCTCCTAAATCACCCTTGTAGCGCAGAGAGCAGGTACTGGCCTGGGAGAGTCCACGACAAGAATCTGAACCAAAGGCCCCGATGATGCACGATTCATTTCGAATTTGCAATTCTTGGGCATTGGGTCCGCAAATGCGTTTTTGGTGGCGCTATCAGACTGTTCTTCTCGCGGTGCGAGCGGTCGGGCACAAACGATCGGAGAGGCCCCCAGATTCACGAGGTGAGCTGACAGAGTGCCTAAGCCACTACCGTCGCTCTCGAGGACGGATCGCTTTACAGCATTCGCCGATATTACGAGACCTGGCCAAACCGCGCGCCGATCTAGCCCGCATTCATCCGTCGTTGTAAGTTAAAGAATGATCGGACTTTCTGGGTTGTCGGCGGGGCCGTTCGCTTGCAGCGAGGTTGATGGTAGAAATAAAAAAGCGCCCCGAAAACCCCCAGGACGCCCGAACAGCCCTCCCCCGAAGTCTGCTCACCAGCTACCTTAACGATAGCGCCGCGACTTGTATATGGCCCGAATGGGCTATATGGGAGTACCACAAAAACGGAGCGGCCACGGGGAAAATGGAATAGCCTTGAAATTCTATGTATGTCCCGCCATGCGACCGTAGTACTCCATCAAATCAGAGCGCGTAATCAGACCGACTGGCCGATTGTCCCTGACGACGGTAACTGCGGAATTGCCGGCAAGCAATAGCCGGTATACCTCTTCCAGCAAGACGTGCACGTCAACCTCGGGCATCGGTCGAGCCATAATTTCGCGCAGTCGAACGTCAGGCGACTCCGCACCGCGATGCAGCGCGTGCACGATGGTGATCTCCTGGATCGCACCGACTATTTTCCCCTCTTCCATCACCGGCAATTGAGAGATCCCATGTTCCCTGAAGGTTTCCGCCGCGCGGCGCAGCGAATCTTCCGGCCGCAGATAGATTAGTTTTCCCTCCCGCCCGAGCGATCCCAACAGGTCACCCGCCGTGGTTTGTTCCGGAGGGACTTCGGTAAAACCCTGCTGAGACATCCAGAGATCGTCATACATTTTGCTTAGATAATTGCGGCCCGTGTCTGGGCACAGAGCGACAATCAGGTCGCTCTCGGCGCAGCGTTGTGCGTACTGGAATGCGGCCGCGAGACAAGTTCCACTGGAGCCGCCGAGTAGTATCCCTTCCTGCCGCGCGATCTTCCGCGCCGTGATGAACGATTCCGCGTCGGTAATCCTGATCCATTCGTCAATTACCTGCGCGTTCAACGTGCTGGGAACAAAATCCTCCCCAATGCCTTCCACCTTCCATGAACCCGGAGGCCCTCCGCTTAACACAGAGCCTTCGATGTCTGCTCCGATTACCCGGATCTTGGGATTTTTCTCTTTCAAGAACCTCCCGACCCCGCTGATGGTTCCGCCGGTGCCCGCGGCGGCAACGAAGGCGGTAATGCGTCCGCCAGTTTGCTCCCAGATCTCGGGACCCGTCTGTTCGTAGTGGGTTTGTGGATTCGCAAGATTGGTGAATTGACCGGCCCTCCACGCTCCTTCAATTTCGCGAGCCAGCCGGTTGGCTACTCCGTTGTAGCTTTCCGGAGAATCCGGAGGGACATTGGTGGGAGTGATTACGACCTCAGCTCCATACGCTCGAAGTAGGCGGACCTTGTCGTCGCTCATCTTGTCCGGGAGAACGAAGATGCACCGGTAACCTCGGACGGTGCTCACCAGGGCCAGCCCGAGCCCGGTATTTCCCGCAGTTGCTTCGACGACTGTGCCGCCTGGTCGCAACGCTCCGCTATGCTCCGCGTCCAGAATCATGTTCCATGCGACGCGATCTTTGGTGCTGCCGCCCGGATTGAATGACTCTAGCTTTGCGCAGATCGTCGGGGAGACGTGCTCGACTGACCTGTGCAGGCGGACGAGAGGAGTTCGTCCGATCGTTTCAAGAATGTTGTTGAGAATTCCCTCTCGGCCGCGTGACGCAGCCTTAGACGACATTAGAATCAGCCTCGAAGATTGAGATGGAACAAACCTCTGAAAAGAGTACTGAACTCATTCCGTTTTCCAGAGTAATTTTCTCGCTGCCGCCACCTAGGTTAGGGTCGAAAACGTGCTTCTCTGTAGAAAGTTGAAATCTTGGGGCCGGCAAGGCTTCTATTTTAATTGCATGCGCACCTGAACGACCGGCGCGGGAGGCTGTGAATTGACGCCCCGTACGGACTGCCAGATGACCCGATTCAATTCGGCTTCCGGAGCGCGATCGGGATGGGTAAAGTCCCAACGCGAGGATTCCTTCGCGCCGGGAGACTCCGGAGTATTCATCTCGGTAAGAGAAATGGCGGGTTTGAGCGCTGTGTACGGATCAAGAACTGGATGCGAGTCAAAATCCGGCAGGAGGCTGGGAGCCCGATCGTCGAAGAATGTAAGGCTGCCCATTCCCAGGATTTGTTCCATGGTCTTGAGCGCGGAAGCGGTCTGAAAATGCTGGTGCTCGACGACATGGCGGCGAGTAAAAGGAGAGATGGTAAGCAGCACCGAGCGATGCGCGTCTACATGGTCGGGGCCGTCCTGGGCATCGTCTTCCATAACGAAGATGACACTGTGCGGCCAGAAGCGGCTGTGCGAGATGGTTTCGACGATCCGGCCCAAGGCTAGATCATTGTCGGCAACCATAGCGCGTGGAGTGGGATAGCCGGGGCGAGTCCCGCAAGTGTGATCGTTTGGCAAATGAATAATGCTCAAGCTGGGAAGATTGCCGTCCGCTTCGAAGCCGCGGAATTCTTTTTGCCATTCATCGACGCGCTCCTGGTCGGTCACGTCGCCAATTTCGTCGCGGTAGTAAGGATCGAAATGATTCTTGAGCCCCGCTAGATACACGACATCCTTATTTTTATCTTTTGTGTCGTGGATGCCCCACTCTCCGTAGTCGCGATACGTAATCCCAAGTTTTTTGGCGCGATCCCACAGAAAACCGGACGCCGGCGCCGCGATGGGATGATCGTGGTCTTCATCTCCGTCGTATGGCGCGTCGAACGCGGATTCGGCGTGGCCGGAGTACGTGGTGGTCCACAGTCTCGCGACATAATCGGTCGCCGTAGCAGCCATGGACCAGAAATGACCATCGGCACTAACATCTCCATCGACGAAGAAATTGTCATAGAGGATAAAATCGCGCGCCAGGGCGTGATGGTTCGGAGTGTTGGACTCGCCGAAGAGGACCAGGCGTGGGGCACCGTTTCCCTGGGAAATATCGCCCAGCACCTGGTCGTAGGTCCGATTCTCCTTCAGAATGTAGAAAACATACTGAATCGGCCCCGGTTTGGAATTGGCCGCGGAGAAATAAGCGATCCGTTCCTTTGCCATTGTCGTTTCGGCGGACACCGCATCGTAGACCTCATGGCGAAGAGTGGTCGCTTTCACTTCGCGAAGCTGAGCGGCAGAATAGGCTTCAACCGCTCCACCAATCACGGTGCCGATTTTTGGATACTTTGTCGCGGTAGCGCCCGGGGGACCGTTCGGACCAGTGACCCGGTTTCGGCCATCCGCGATGAATAGTGTTCTCGACCGCGCAGAAAAGAACAATGCTGTGGGATAGGCCCCAACGCCGAATAGATTGCTAAATGAATACTCAATCTGTTTCTCGAACTTGATTTGAAAGACTGCAACCGAATTGACCGCCGACAAAGCGACGTATATGTTCCCACTCGCGGCATCCTCGGCCAGGGCAACCGGCTGAGCTCCCCCAACCGGAACGTCAGGCACGTCGAGATGAAAACGCCGCACCTCGGCCTGTCTGATAACGTCGATGACGGAAAGGTCGTCAGAATCCGAACACGCTACGAGCAAATGCTGCGCCTTACGCAGGTAAAGCATGTCGGCGGGATGGCTGCCCACCGGAATCAGCGCGACCCGCGCAAGAGTCGCACCGTCTACGATCACAACTGCACTCTGTCCCCAGAGGCTGACTGCAAGTTTTCCCAGCGGAAGCTTGGTGATGGCATAAGGGTACGCGCCAACTTGGGCGGAGCGCAGACTCCGGCCGTTCACATAATCGATTCGCGTGAGGGTCTCGTTCTGATTGCAGGCGACCCACGCCGTGCCATCGACTCCCAGCGCCAGTCCAGCAGGCAGCGGACATTGGTCCAAGTCGATCTCTCGCCTGGTTCCGAATTTTCCCGCATCGAACGCGATCACGTAGATCGATGAGTCCGGCGAGGAAGCGAGCACCAGCTTTCGTTTGGCATCGTAGGCAAGGCCGTACCAGGCGCCGGGTAGATCCATGCGTCCTGAGACCTTGTGTTGAACTTCGTCGTAGCTCTGAAGATACGAATTGTGCCAGCCGGAGTTGGTGCTGACAATCCATCGTCCTTCCACTTCGAGCAGATTGAGAGGCATATCGCCTCCGGCGACGCGACTAGAAGAGGCTGTCTGTGGAACGTGATTGTGTGCTGACGCCGCGAACGACAAGGGCAATAGGCAGAGCGCGAAGACAAGCAGAATCTGGATCGTGTCTTTGCTTCTCCGCATCATCAGTTTCCTTCCGTCAACGGCGACGATGCGGGCTGAGCTTCGGTTTTCCGGAAAGTTAGAGTTGCGTTGGTGATAAGTGGCTTGGCCCAGAAGCCCACACTCAGAACGCACGTGAACGTGACATAGAGGAAAGCCACGCCGGCTCGCAACCCGAAGCGATCGCCAATGCGGCCAATGATGACCGGCACCACCGCGCCACCCATGATTCCAGTACTCAGAATTCCAGCAAAGGAACCGTGGTGCTCGGAAACCGAGTTGAGCGCGAGCGAAACCAGGATGGGCCACATCACGGACGCGAACAGGCCAATCGCGGGAAAAGCAATGAGCGAAACCTTCGCTGGGCCAAATAGCGCCGCAGTCAAACACAGAATGGCTCCCAGGCAAGTGCCGATCAGGACGTAGCGGCTGTCAAACATTTTCAGAAGTAGCATGCCGATCAGGCAACCGGCGGTGAGCAAACCCCAGAACCATGCCACCGCGCTTGCGCCAACGGTGTGCGGGTCATAGCCGTGGTATTGGGAAAGGAATTTGGAGATCCAATCAGCTGTCCCCTGCTCCGAGCCCACATAGGCAAAAACGCAAAGAAAGAAAGCCCACACCATAGGCTTGCGAAAGAGGCCGCCATAGGTGCCGAGAGAGCCGGCCTGTTCGTCGGGAGTAAGCTCCACGCGGGGAAAATGGCTGAAGAAGAGGACCGCAATCATCGCCAGCGTCGACACAGAAAAGATCCAATACATCGAAGCCCAGGGAAGGTCCGCCGGAGTGAGCTTAGCCAGCACAGCAAGCACCCAATTGCCACTGGAGCGCTTGTTCCCGAGGTTCTGCACCAGATACGAATACATGTATGGACTCAGGAAAGATGCGCTGCCGAAAACCAGTTGGGCGAAAGCTGAATTGTAGGCAAAATGCTCTTCGCCTCCGGCCACCCGCAATAGCGGATTGATCGCGGTTTGCAACGTGGCCATTCCCGATCCCATGACGAAGAGTGAAAAGACCGCAACTTGATAAGTGGGATGCAAGGCGAAACTCAGTGAACCCGCCGTGCTTGCCAGAAACGCCACAATCATTACCGGCTTCTCGCCAAAGCGTTCCACCAGAAAACCTGCCGGAATCGATAGCACGCCATAAGCAATAAAGAAGGAGAAGGGCAACAATGCGGCCGCCGCCAGGGTCACGTTGAAGCTGGTGATAATGTCGGGCACGATCGGGCCGAGAATGTTGGTCAGAAGGGACATTACAAAAAATGTCAGGAAGACGATGGCCACCATGTACCGGTTTCGTGTCATGGGCGGGATATCCTCTGGCTATTCCGTGGTAGTGATTTTTGAAGACCGCTCAAAACGTCCGGCTTCGCGTCCTGTTTGTGCCGCCAGTGCCAGCGTGACCATCTGCACCGGCAGAATCTCGAGAATGGGATGTATCGCCGTCGGCGCGGCAGGCAGAACGCAGGATGGTAATGTGGCGCCTTCGCCCACTAGTTCAGCGCGCCCACTCCCCGCCCGGATGTCCGCGCAGAGGCTCTGATTTAGGTTTCGAGTTTTCTGATCTCCCGCAAAGACGAGCACAAAAGTTTCGTCGCTAAGCATTTCAAACGGTCCGTGGCGAAACGCCGCACTGCTCATGCCTTCCGCATGGAAATGGTCGGACTCCTTAATGATCAGAGCGCCCGTCCCGACTGCGGCAAGCGATGCCCCGCGGCCAACCAGGAACAAATTTCGAGTGCCTCCAAGCGCTGCCAACAGCGTCTCCACATGCTCTCGCCAGTTCGCCAAGTAATCTCGGACTGCCGGAGCGGCCGCCTCCAATTCCTCGCGTGTATGTAGCACGTCACGCCCGCGGATCGCATCACCCAGCCACTGTAGAGCCATCAAAGATGCCAGATACGTCTTGCACGAAACCGAAGACTCCGGACCCGCGTCGGTCAGGATTGCAGTGTCGGCGCTCTCCGCCAAAGGGCTACCGGGCGTGTTGGTAATCGCGATGACGGACGACTTGCCATGATTGATCTCAAGCAGACGAACAATCTCAGCGCTGAGCCCGGATTGAGAAACTGCGACGATCAATGTTTGCGGATCGAAGAGGCGATTCCCGTAGTACAAAAGTTCCGAAGTCTCCAGCATCAGTGCGGTCAAGCCGTGATCGATTAGCGCGAGATTGAGAGGATGGAGCGCATGGAAAGAAGAACCCATGCCAGTGAGAACAATGGTCTTGAATTTACCTTCGTGAAGGCGGACTACCAACTCATGCAGAGAACGAGAGACCTCCAGGCCCGCTAGCGTTTCACCGAGCGCACGCGGTTGATCGAGTACGTCGCGGAGATACGCGCCTTCGATTACGGAGTGGTCACGTCGCACGGGTTTCAACCTCCGGGCCGAAGCGGTGGTACCAGACCCTGGCAGCTCCAATCAAGTTTGAGTCTTCGCCGAGGGAGGCCAAGGCCAATTCGGTTTTTTCATAAGGGACGAAGCGGCAGCTCGCGACAATCGTCTCGCGAATCTTTTCCCAAAAAAGCGAAGCGCTCTTCATTACGCTACCGCCGAGCACGATGACCCCTGGAACAAACATCGTCACCAGATTGGCTAGGCCGAGACCGAGGTAGTGGCTCTCCTGTTCGACGGCGCGTTCAGCCCAACTGTCGCCTTGTTGAGCTAGTTCACAAATTTTCTTGGCGGTCAGGTGCGCCTTGTGAGGGTAATCGGGTGGCGCATTTCGTTCCATCCAGGCAACCATGGCCGGACCAGCCGCCAAAGATTCCCAACAGCCTCGAAAGCCGCACAAACACTGCGGCCCCGAGGGATCGATAACATGGTGGCCAATCTCCGGATGAGAATGATCAACGCCGCGGTAGAGATGTCCATCGAGAATAATCCCTGCTCCAATACCAGTCCCTACCGTCACGTAAATTAGTTTGTTCTTATTGTGGCCAGCGCCCCAACTGGCTTCGCCCAGAGCGGCCGCATCGGCGTCGTTTTCCATCGCCACTTTTACCTGAAAGCTCTGGCTTAGATCCCTGACCGGATTTTCGCCTTTCCAATGGGGGAAGAAATTAACATCGCCAATCTCGCCCGTTAGCGGATACACGGGCCCCGTCGATCCGATCCCGATGCCGGAGATTTCCGTGTTCGCCGTCCGCGCTGTGGCGCGAAGCATTTCAATGATGCGCTGCAACGCTTCTGCATAGCCCCGATCAGCATCGGTCGGGCATTCCCGGCGCGCCAGGACTTTGCCATTGCGGTCAATTATTCCGACAGCGATCTTGGTCCCGCCAATGTCTACCGCTCCTATCAACGCGGCTCTCCTGAAATTATTGCGCTTGCCGTAGAGACAGAGCTTGGGTCTGTCTTGGGCATCATATAAAGCCTGGCGTGCACCTTGGTATTTCTCTTTTAACAACTACGTTCAGACGCGAAGAACAAACCGGAAGCGCATATCCTCGCCGAACCACATGATGTAGTTCGTCCCCCAGGCATTGTTGAAGAGGTTGCAATGAATACCGGCGGAAACGTCAGGCTGGTCATTCGAGAAGTACAAGGGAGACTTAATGCCGAGAGCGATGAGGGGCGCGTCGAGAGTCTCAACAAGAAAAGCGCCGCCATCATCCTTGTAGCTGAACCCCTTTGAGACCGCATGCATATGACGATTGCCGGACCGGACCACGTCCAACGGAGAAACCGGCTCGCCTGACTTCTCCAGCATCCAGCCGGCGGGATCGGGCGCAATCGGATGGAAGCTCAGCCAGAGAGCCTCGGGAAGGCGCGTCGCCGGCTTTTGGAACCAGGAAAAATTCAGATGGATCGCCGGCTCCGCTTTGGGTAACACTATTTCCAGATACATCCGTTGCGGAAATGCGGCGCGCCCGCTGCGTAGAGCTTCCGGATCTTTGATTTCAAGACGTGTCACCAGGCGATGGCCTTGCGGGTCTTCCGCTAATTGCAGCTCGGCGACGGAAGGCAGCCACTCGCGGCTTTCCGCTCCAAAGCGCTCGATGTTGGGCTTCCCGAAATCCTTTTTGGCCCAATCCTCCTCGCTGATCACGTAACTCTTAAAGAAGCGCGAATAGTCTTGTTGCGACAGTGTCTGGTAAGAAAATAGCGCCAACGGGTGTTCGGCGGACGCCCACTCCCGCTTCGAATTCTTGTTGTACAGCCTGCGGACGGCTCCGCTCTTTGGATCGATTCCCACCACGAAATGCGGCGTCTCAATCTCACTTTCAGCCGGGTGAGAATTCGTATGCATCAACTGCGGTGGGATCGCCTCAAGATTACGCACGGCAGCCTGCGCCTGCTCGCGCAAAGGAATAGGCAACGTAGCGATCCCAGCGAAAAGATCTTGGCGTTTCTCCTGCCAGCTAAACTGGACGACCTTATAGTTCTTGGTGTCGAGCATCGTGGCTAGATCGCTCGGCGTGTAATGATCGAAATCGAGCCAGGTTTTGGTATCCGTGCCCCAGGTGTGTTCAACTTCCAAAAGCAGGTGACGGAGCAAAGCAACGTCTGTGGCATCGCCAACGGAAAATTTTCCCTGAGCCAGCCACGACTGACGCAACCGGGCGACCTCACGATACCTGGCAAGCTTCAGAGGATCGCTGGCAACCCCGTGAATCCAGGTGTCCCCGATCTCGCCGGTGACCACGGGCAGCGAGCCACGATAGGGCTCGACTGCATTCGCAATCTCCGTCAGATCTGTGGGAGTGATCCGGGCGTTGGGAAACTGGCTGCCCAGGGTGGAGTAAGTGTCATGAATCTCTTGCAGCGTGTGCGGGCCACTGTCGTCGTCGCGCACAACCATTGCGAGGGCTAGATCGGATCCCGGCACGCGTACCACACCGCCGTAGCCGTGGTGATACATGACCGCTAGAGTCGACCCGCCGGGGGCCTTCCAGAGAAACATGGAGGGAACTTCCGGCGGCGTGCTCGCATCGTTCACACCAATATCCAGAAATTTCACACCTTGTGTGGCGAGTGGAGCAACCAGCCCGCGGGTGTGGCCCGGCACATCGGTCATCTTGGCGCCAGTCGTGTTTTTGCCGAAACGGCGGTCCAGCGTCTGCGAAAGACCTATGCTTCCGGCGATCATCGACTCGTCGATCAACTCCGTCTCCCAGGTGAAGGGCAGCGCGTGCCATGCGATGTCGCCCGCGGAGATGGCCTTCTCCATCCGCGTACGCTGCTCGGACGTTGCTTGCTCGAGGTATTCATAGAGCAGCCATGATCCCGTGGTCCAAACATAGCGCTGGTTGCCGGATTGTCTGAGTTGGGTCGCCAGAGCCATGGCTTGGGGAAAGTACTCCATGAAGTAGCGCCCAACGATAGCTGCCTGCGTGTCGGCGAAGCCCGCGTCGAAATGACACTTGAACATCACCAAGACGCGCTTCACTCCGGGATCAGGCGCCGGCGGATTGGGAGAGCCTTGGAGCGCGAGCAATGCAGGCGCTTTCCATAACAAAGCGCTGCTCAGCATGGCTTTTATGAATTCGCGGCGCTGCACCCGGCCCAGTCTGGTAGTTTGCATGAAGATATTCAGACGAGCCATAGCGCAAACATACGGCTCTCCATGGCGCATGCCCTTCGACTCCGCGAACGGGCATGCGCCATGTTTCGATTAGAGGTTCCCTAGAACGCGAACTTCAGCCCGAACTGTATGATACGCCCTGCATTCGCCGTAGTTACCAACCCGAAGGTCGAATCCGTAATATTGCCATCGGGCGGCCCGAACTGCGCGTGGTTGAAGGCGTTGAAAAACTCCGCTCGGAATGCCACATTCATGGTTTCGGTGATGTTGGTGATTTTCTGCAAATTGATGTCCCAGTTGTTAAGTCCTGGACCGTGGAAGAAAAAGCGTGGGGAATCACCGAGTTGTCCAAGCGCTTCGTCCGTGAAAAGGGAGGTGTTGAAGTACGGCTGCCGGGTACGAGGGTTGGTGAAATTCAGAGGACCCGGCGTGTAGTTAGGAGTGTCAAGGGGAAGCTGTATCGGCCCCGATCCCGAGGTACCCAACAAGGAATGGTCATCGTTCTCCAGCATAAAGACGGGTAGGCCGGTGGAAAAGTGAGTGACGCCGCTTATCGTCCAGCCATTCGTCAGCCGGTTCGACCGAAGCCTGTAAATCGGCAGGATGTAGTCATAACTAATCACGAAATTATGGGTCACATCGAAGGAAGAAAGCGCTTTCTGATTCGGGTCTTCGAAGTTGATCCCTTCTCCGTAACCGGAGGCATTATCCATAGATTTGCTGTAGGTATAGCCAGCTAGAAACTCCATGCCATGCACTGCGTGGCGCAAACTGGCTTGCAGCGAGTTATAGTCGGAATTCCCGATCGTTTTGAAATAAGCATCGCTCGTAAAGTCGGGGCCAAATGGGCCACGCGTGTGGTTGATGACACCGCCGGCTATAGGATAATAATTTTGGTCTTCCCCGTTCGGTCCGCAGGTCGGTGTACCGGGCATTACTTGGCTTAGTTGGCTCATACTTAGACATAGCGCCGGGTTGCCTGGATTGGCCTCCTCCGCTGAGAGAAGATGATGGCCCTGGGTTCCCACGTAAGCGACCTTTAAGAGCGTAGCGCTGCCAAACTGCCGATCGATGGCAAGCTCGTAATCCTCGGCGTAGGGGTTCACATTCTTGTAGTAAAAGCCCGGCGAACTGCCGATGGGCTCCTCATTCGCCCAGTTCACGGAATTGTCAGGATTCTGCGGGGAAACGTTGAAAGGCGGAGGGGGGGCTGGGAATCGTTGACCTTCGTTGAAACCGGTGCCGCGGTCGATGAAAGGATTCGCGAACTCTGGCGGAACGGGACTCCCATAGTAAAACCCGAAGGGGGCGTCGCCGATCTCGTTGTAATCAGTTCCGCCTTCAAAGGTTGTGTAGAACTTTCCAAAACTCGCGCGGATACTGCTGCTCCCTGGACCACCGGTCAGCTTGCGCAGGAAACCACTGTCAGAACTTGGGGAATAGGCAATTCCGATGCGCGGCGCGAAATTGTCGTACCGGATTGGAGCCAGTGTTTTTGGAATTCCTGGATCCCCGGGAAACACCCAGCCTGTGGGGGAGCCAGGGAAGACTTGCGATTGCAGTCCCGGCACCAAAGTTTGAATCTCATTATGTTGTTCCCACCAGGGAGTGGCAATCTCATAGCGCAATCCATAGTTAAGCGTGAAGTTTGGACGTACCCGCCAACTGTCCTGGCCATATCCGCCAATGTAGAAGTTGCGGCCATTCGAGGGATAACCTTGGCCCTGTTGATACGAGGTGGGAGCGCCGAGGAGGAAGTCAGCAAAATCAATTCCCGTTTCGCTCCCGGTAAAGGTATACGCTCCGTTGGATCCCAGATTTTTCCAGATTTGCTCGGTGTAACGGGAATCTCCACCAAACTTCATGGTGTGTCTGCCGATTACCTTGCTGTAATTATCCAATGCCTGATACGTGTTCTGAAAAATAGGCGAGGGAGCTCCGGAGTTGCCGGTACTGAAGTTATTGAAGTTAATTTGGGGTACGCCAGAATAAGCTGGCTGTACGGGGACGATACCAGTAAAGCCTAGCGCAGCTTCATCGCCTGGACCGAGTCCGGCGCCGTTAGAAAAGTTCACCGTGTGGTTGCGGGTATAGGCGATGCGCGCCTCGTTCACGGCGGTGCTGCCCAGGGTCGTGGTAACCCCGAAGTTGGCTACCTGCACCCGGCCGGTATCCTCGCTGGTGAAGGCCGGGGTTACGGGATTGCCGGCATTGGAAACATACTTGTCGTAAAAGTAGTAGCCCGAAAGAAGGCCGATGCGGGTGTTGCCGTCCACGCGCCCGCTGAACTTGTTATCTCGCAGATAGAGGTTTGTACTTGAGGTTTGGAACGCTGGAAGGCCATTGATCGTAGTATTTGGTTTAGGAATGTATTGAAGAACGTTATTTGAGGGCGTGGAAAACGCGGCACTGGGAATCATGGCGTTGGGGAAGACGCAGGTCGCCGACGAAGTGCACCCGGGTGTGTAGTAGGATTCGCCTTGGGTCACTGGGTACCCCAGCGCAGTCCCAAGTTGTTGCGCCCAGTAGGGGCCTTGGACAGTGAAGGGCGTAGGCACTCCGTTGACCAGCGGATCAAACTGGCTTGCAACGCCCGAGAAATCGCCAGTGCGCTCCGCGTCGCTGGGAACCACTATGTTGCCGCCATTTTGTCCAATCACCTTGCGGTTACCTTGATAGTCCCCGAAGAAAAACAGCTTATTGTGCAGGACTGGCCCACCCAACGTGCCGCCAAACTGGTTTTGCTGGAAGGCCCCTTTTGGAGTCCCAGGCAAGTCGAAATAGTTGTGCGTATTCAGAACCGTGTTACGCAGGAATTCGAAGGCGTTACCGTGGAACTGATTTGTCCCCGACTTGGTAATCACGTTGATTTGGCCGCCCGCATAGTTACCATACTCGGCGTCAAAATTGTTTGTGATGATGCGGAACTCATCGATGGAGTCGAGGTTGGGAATCGCCGCCGCGCCATGAACCGCCGTTTCCTCGACGGTCGCGCCGTTCAACAGGAACCCGTTCGAAGCCTCTCGCATGCCGTTGACAGAATAATTGCCCGCGTTAAGGTCGCCTGAGACCAGGTTAATGGCGAACCCGAGCGAGACGAAGGTTCCACTCGTGCCTCCGGACAGTCCCGAGGCTATCGGCGCAACTCCCGGTTGCAGAGTCAGCAGGTCGGTATAACTACGGGTCACCAACGGGACTTCAGTTATCTTCTGGCTGTCAATCACCTCACCCATCTGGGTGCTGCTCTCTTCCACGTGCACGGCCGTACTGGTGACGTTGACACTTTCCACTACTTTTCCCACCTGGAGAGGTACGTCAACCGTGATGGCGGCGTTAACGTTTAGGACGATACCGGACTGGCGGTATCCTCTGAAGCCATTCTTATTGGCCTCGATGTCATAAGTTCCGACCGGGAGTGCCTGGAACGAATAGAACCCTTTATCGTCGGTTGCGGTGGTCCACTGCAGGCCCGTCTGAGTGTTATGAGCCGCCACCTGAACTCCGGGAACAACGGCTCCGCTGGAGTCTCGAATGACTCCCGAGATGCTGCCGGTGACGCCAGCCCAAGCGACTTGGGAGGCCAGGAGAAAACTGAGGCTGATCACGAAGGCAGCAGTTCGAATCGTACGGGTGGGAAAGCGAAGACCGCATTTGGCCGGCAGGGGGGCTAAACTCATACATCCTCCTTAGTGTCCGCGGGCGAACTTCTGTCGCGGACACCTCCACTTGAGATCACTTCCCGATTTCACCGAAGGACCGGAATCCACGGTCAAAAAGTTCTCATAGTTACTACTGCTTGGGGGCCAGTTGTCAAGCATTTTTTCGTCGTTTTCCGGTCACTCCTTCCATCTCTTTGCGTGCTCAGGTTTTGGACATTTGTCAAAGCGTTTATATATTGGTGGAATTTGGTTGAAAATCAATATTCAGTTAATTTGTCAAAGCGTTTATGCGACGTTGTGGGTAGTTGGAAATTCATCGTGCGATGCCCCGGCCCATTCACCAGAACTACCGGCGCGGTGCCGCCGAATAGTTCGATCAGATTGTCGACGATGGCCCTCCCGCGCCGCCCCTTGAGTGTAAAAATCATGGAGCTGCTCCGCTTTTCAACCAGGCCGTGCGCTTTTTCTAGGTCCAGCGGAAGAAAATACGCGACCGAACGCCGTTTTCTGTATCTAACCAACTCTACCGGACAACGAATAGAGGTGTGGAATCCTCTGTCTGGGAGCCGAGATCGAGTATGGCCAAACCAATTTTGCTAACCGTGGATGACGACTCTGACGTCTTGCGGGCCATCGAGCGCGACCTTCGCTCGCAATATGGCGCTGAATATCGGGTGATTGGGAGTGATTCTCCTGAAGGCGCACTCGATCTGCTAAAGCAGCTGAAAGTGCGCAACGACAGTGTGGCCTTGCTACTTGCCGATCAACGCATGCCGCGCATAGATGGAATCGAATTCCTGCAGAAAGCTACGGGCATCTTTCCTGAGGCCAAAAGGGCTCTGCTCACCGCTTATGCCGATACCAACGCCGCGATCGGCGCCATCAATCAGGCCAGCATTAACTATTTTTTCCTGAAACCGTGGGACCCTCCCACGGAGCACCTGTATCCGCAATTGGACGATTTACTTGACGATTGGCAAGCGTCCTTTCGTCCAACTTTCCAAGGAATTCGTCTGTTGGGCACTCGCTGGTCGCCTCGTTCCTATGAGATGCGAGACTTCCTGGCGCGCAATCACGTCCCCTACCAATGGATCGATGTCGAGCTTTCCGCCAACGATCCGGAAACCAAACGACTTTTGGCCGCTCTCGGCCCAGAGGCGACCGATCTTCCTGTGGTGCTGTTCCCCGATGGGACCAAGCTTCTTGAGACAGTCCCGGCGGACGTCGCACAAAAAGTCGGGCTGCGGACGCGCGCCCAAACCAGTTTTTATGATCTGGCAATTGTGGGTGGGGGACCAGCCGGCTTGGCAGCGGCGGTTTATGGAGCTTCTGAAGGTCTGCATACCGTGATGATTGAGCGGGAAGCGCCTGGTGGTCAGGCAGGCATGAGTTCCCGCATCGAGAATTATCTTGGATTTCCGACCGGGCTCAGCGGCGGCGATTTGGCCCGGCGGGCGGTGGTACAAGCTCAGCGTTTCGGAGTGGAAATTCTGGCGCCGCAGGAAGTCATTGGCGTCCGGACGGAAGGCCCGTACCGAATCATCAAGCTGGCCGATGGGAACGAGATCTCGTGCCACGCGCTGATGATCGCGACTGGAGTGCAATGGCGGCGTCTCGAAGCCCCGGGGATAGATCGGTTGCAGGGTGCGGGGATTTATTATGGGGGCGGCGCGACCGAGGCTCTGTCGTGTCAGGGCGAGCTCGTGTACGTGATAGGCGGCGCGAACTCGGCGGGTCAGGCGGCCATGAATTTCGCTCGATACGCGGAACGAGTCGTTATTCTGGTGCGCGGCGAATCTCTCTCCAGCACCATGTCACAATACCTGATCGACCAGATTCAGGAGACCTCGAACATTCAGATCTGGACGCATGCCAACGTCGCAGAGGCGCATGGCGAAACCCATCTGGAAGAGATCTCGGTGATCTGTTCCGATACCAACAAGACGGAGCGCGTGCCGGCGAGTGCGATGTTCATCTTTATTGGAGCGTTGCCGCGGACCGATTGGCTGGCGGATCTGGTCGAGAGGGACGAGCGCGGTTTCGTTTTGACTGGTCCCGACCTCATCCGTGAAAAACAGCGCCCGAAAGGATGGACGCTTGACCGAGATCCTTTTTTGCTTGAGACCAACGTTCCCGGCATATTTGCGGTCGGCGATGTGCGCCACGGTTCCATCAAGCGTGTAGCCTCTGGAGTCGGCGAAGGGTCGGTCGCGGTCCAGTTCATCCATCAATATTTGAGCAAAGTGTAAATGGTCGATAAATCCGAACTACTTCGTGTCCCGACCTTCTCTGATTTGCCAGACGACCAGATCGCCTGGTTTATCAGCCAATCGCAAGAAATGCGTCTCAAGGCGGGTGAGGTCTACGCACGCGCGGGCGATCCCGCCGATGCCATGTTTGTGATTCTTGACGGGCATCTTCAAGCGCGGGGCGAGCGGGGAGGCGAAACTTTCGTCTTTGACCTCGAGCCCGGCAACGTCACCGGAATACTGCCGTTTTCGAGGATGAAGCAGTTCACGGTGGGCGGGCGAGCCGAGACGGCCAGCCGTGCCCTGAGATTTCCGGCTTCGCTATTTCCAGAGCTCGTACAGAAAATGCCCGAGCTTACGCAGCGTCTTGTGGGTCTGATGTCTGACCGCATCCGGGAAACGACTCGCCTCGAACAGCAGCGGGACCGATTGGCTTCGTTGGGGAAACTTTCGGCGGGACTTGCGCATGAACTGAATAATCCCGCGTCCGCGGCGAAACGTGCCGTCAGCCAACTGCGAACCATGCTCAAGAAAATCAGGAACGCCAGTCTTGAGCTGGGCAGGCGCGATCTCTCGCCTGCGCAGAAGGCGGAAATCGAGAGCCTGGAATCTTTCTTCACCCAACCGGATGTAGTTCCGCCAGACGCGTTGACCATCAGCGACCTGGAAGACCAAATCGATTCTTTGTTGCGCAGTCATGGGCAGAACGACTTGTGGCAACTGGCGGCTGGCCTGGCGCGACAGAACATTAAGCCGGAAATGCTCGAGTCATTGTTTGCGAGTCTCGATGGGGACGCGGCCCGGGCCGCTCTCGTCAGGATCGCCGCTTCGGTAGAGATCGCGAGCCTGTTACACGAAATCGAAAGCAGCACCTCGCGGATCTCGGATTTGGTCGGCGCGATCAAGGAATACACCCACATGGATCAGGCGCCGGTGCAGAACGTCGACGTTGTGAGGAGCCTGGAAACCACGCTCACTATCCTGAATCACAAACTGAAACAAGGGGTGGCCGTGCAGCGCGATTACCGAGGCGTTCCGCTTTTAGTGAATTCGTTTGGCAGCGAGCTCAACCAGGTCTGGACTAATATCATCGACAACGCGATCGACGCCATGCACGGGAAAGGAGAGCTTCGCGTCCGCACCTTCCGCGACGATGGTTGTGTTGTGGTTGAGATTGGCGACAACGGTCCGGGAATTCCCGCCGAAGTGCAGCCCCATATCTTTGAGCCTTTTTTCACAACCAAAGGGGTCGGCGAAGGCACCGGCCTCGGCCTGGACACCGTTCAGCGAATCGTAAAAAAGCACCGGGGAAATATTCAGGTAAGCTCCAAACCCGGCGAAACCCGTTTTCAGGTTTGGCTCCCGTTAGCCGGGGCTACTCCTTAAGAGTGGCTCGCGAGCGTTCAGCAAGGGCGCCACTGGATCGGCGGCCTGATTTCTTCCCGCATTTCTCAACGCTAAAGCAGGGGACCCGTATCAATTCCCTTCCCCGTCGTGAACTGTGCTGGCAATAAGAAACAGTCTCTCTTGAGTTTTTACTCAAGCGCTACTCCCGAATGATGGAGTCCTTACTGACATCGGGATCCGCTGAAATCTTCGAGTCAGTTTGAAGTAGGCGCACCCGGTGGGTGTTCTTTCCGAGGTGGATGGTCGCCGCCTCTGAAGACTGCAGCGTTACGTTATTGGCGTTAGTCAGCTCGATCACCGGCGATGTGGACGCCGGCGCAGCCTCCATATCCACAGTATCGATGCGCAGATCTTCGACATCTTCGGCGGTAAGAGCCGAACGCCACGTGGTGGAATACGGCTGCTCCCAACGAATTTCCACGTCCTTCATAGAGAAGTTGCGGGCCTGCCGGAGTGCAATCGCCGTGCGAGTATTTTCGTAAGGGCCCGCGGGATCGTGAGACAGGAACAACCGGACATTGTCGAAGTGGATGTTTTCGAGCCAACTGTCGGGATGACCGTTGATGGTTGATGTGCCGGTGCCGTGAGCGATGACGTTGGAGATGGAAACGTTCCTGATCTTGCCCGCCAGAGGTTCGTGATCGTGTTTTTTCCTGTCGAGTTCGCTGCGGCGCATGATGTTGAAATGAATCGGATCACCGTCTCCCCACCAGAACCAATCGAAGCGGGGGGTCTGGATCGAAAGGTTGGAAATCACTACGTCTTCCACCACGCCACCGTCGAACACCATGAACGCCAGACCACGATTCGAGTTGGTGATCACTACGTTGTCGACATTAACCCGGCGAATCGCGTTCGAGTTGCCATCGCAGAACTTCAGCGCGGCCGAGGCCGAAGACAGCCGGCAGTTGGTGACCGTAACGTTTTCGGTGGGCAATGCCGGCCCCCAAATATCCGAAGACCAGAATACGATAGCGTCGTCGCCAGTCTCGATAGTGGAGTTGGCGATGTGCAAATCCTGGCAACCGTCGGGGTCGATGCCGTCCGCCCATACGCCTTCCTTGCCGCTGGAATAAACGTAGATGCCATCGATGACGATCCTTTTGCCCGCGTACATGTTGATGGTCCAACTGCGCGAGCGAAGAAACTTGAGGCCGGAGATGCGGACATCCTGGCAGCGCAGCAGCAAAACCAGGTGTGGATAGACCTTCTCCTGGGGAAACTGCGAGGGAAAAGGCCTGCGCAGCGGCTTGC
The DNA here is from genome assembly GCA_963712035.1 of uncultured Acidobacteriaceae bacterium. Classification (GTDB taxonomy): domain Bacteria; phylum Acidobacteriota; class Terriglobia; order Terriglobales; family Acidobacteriaceae; genus PALSA-270. Next base: position 208,399 of record CAVQGL010000002.1, read on the forward strand.
CAGTGGCTTCCATCAGAAGTTGGTTGCGGCGAATGTTGTCGTCGTTGAAGTTGTTGGCTCGCCACTCATAGGAGGACTGACCATCGAGCGTGCCGCGGCCTTCGAGGGCGACGTCGTGCAAGTCCTCGCCAAAAATCAAGGCGGATTTCACCGGATCGAATTGGCCCCCGTCGAGAGATGCGAACAGGGTTGCGCCGGCCTCGAAATACAGGCGCACGCCAGAGCGGAGGTGAAGCTGCCCGGAAGTGTACTCGCCGGGCGGTAAGTACACGGTTCCCCCGCCGGACTTGCCACACGCATCAATGGCCGCCTGTAACGCGGGGCGCGCATCGTCCCGCTTGTTCCCGGTTGCGCCATAGTCTTTGATGTTGTACACAAATTGGGAGGAAAGCTCTGGAGCGGTCGCGGCTCCCCCGGCGAGAGCTTTTGCTCCGAAGAGTGGCGCGCTTGCGATGCCTGTAACAGCACAAGCCAGAAAACGGCGACGGTCGAGCAAGCCCACCACCTCCCAGTGCAATGAAGCGCCGATGCTATCGCCTGCGGGTGTATTTGACAATAGAAGAACACGGCCACGGAAGCGAAGACGACAACGAGTTGCCGATGGAGGATGATGGCAACTTGTGGCGGGGATCTCCGCTGGAAATGCTTAAGGCTAATGAATTGGCTCGACGGCTGGAAAGCTTATGGAAATCGCATCTGCGGAAATGAATGAAATGCTTATGTTGGTTTCAGTTTCGACCGATTGGCCATCTTTATAGTAGGGTGCATAGCGCCATTGCCGCACCGCTCGCAAGGCGGCGTCGGCTAACAACTTGTCCCCGCACAAGACCTTCGCTTCGCGCACCGCACCCTCAGGAGTGAGCACCGCTTTCAGAGCGACTTCTCCGTTGGCATGGGTCGCTGGATACTCCGGATACACCACCCATCTAGGGGGTCTGGAGAACTGAACTCGGGCACCTTCCTCCAGGGTTTGCGATTCTTGAATTCGAGATTCGGAGAGACTTGGCGGACTGCGATCCTCTGGCCCGCGCTGGTTGTCGGAATCGGTTCGGGGGATGTCCATGACTTTGCTTGCTCTCGCTCCGCCCGAGGAAGTCCTTTCGACGGGCGCTGGCCCCGGTTGTTTAAGGATAACGACTTCTCTTTCGATTGCCGATTGGATACCGGCGCTCGGAGGATTCTCGCTTCGGAGAATCGCGGAGGCGGGCCGAAACTCCCAACTAGCGGAAGGGATCTCAACTTTCCGCGTGCCGGCAACGGGTAAGATGCGCGTCGGCGCTTGAGTTCGATGCAAGGTGAAAACTGCAACCATGATGCACAGAAATCCAGCAGCGAGGGTCCATCTTACTTTGGGCCAGAGGATTGGCCTGAGAGCCTGCCCGTCGCGTTGGCTAGCCTCGACTTTTTCTGATGTGTACGACTCCTTCTCTTTCTCTTGATGAGGTGGAACAGTAGCTACAACCTCTTTTCTGAACTCGGCACCGGGGTTTGCTTCCAACGGCGCGGGGAAATTCGCCCCTTCCACCATACCGATCACAAATTCGAAGTCAGGGACGGCCGGCAGGGTCACCGTACTTGTTCGATAAAGATCTTCTACCAGTCTTGTCTGTTTAGCATTTAGTAGCTTGATGGATAAACGCGGAAAATTTCGAAAGGTCCACAGTAGATGCACCTTTTGAAATCCTGACGGCTGGACAAAGAGCACGCCGCGTTCGGTTTCGAACCCCAGAACACCAGATTGAAGTTTATCTAGGAACATGCTGGTTACCGGAATCGCGCGACCCCTCACTTCCCGACGCAAGCCATTTCACGAAATAGCCCGTCGGTGTGGAAGAGTCGCCCGCACTTCCAATGCTGGCAATTCCCGTTCCAAATCGCGGCCTACACCGCAACTGGAGGAAGCGTCTCCGCCGAAAGACACTCCAGAAGCCGGTTCTGGGCGCCTTACGGAAGTAATAGCGATCTTTCTTCCCACGGCGGGAATGCTTTGAGTTTGCCTTGTCGCATGCTCTCCTCGCTGCGTTTCTCATCGATCACTAATGAATCGCCGCACTGTGCCAGTTCCCTAGGCGGCAATGCAGTTACCAATCGCGCACGCCGCTGAATTTGTCCTGTTCGGAAACGCGACCGCCAAGGGTAGGGTTCAACGCTTCTTATGAGTGGGCCAGCACATCAATTCCAGAATGCGACTCTTCGTTTTGTTTTTTGCCCTCTTGATATAGTAACGTGAAGACTCAGACGGGGCCCTCAGGGAGTCAGGGAGTTCGATGGGATATGTGTGCATTCATGGTCACTTTTATCAGCCTCCGCGGGAGAATCCGTGGCTGGAAGCAATCGAACTGCAAGACTCCGCTTACCCCTATCACGATTGGAACGAGCGCATCACTGCTGAATGTTACGCTCCAAACTCGGCGGCTCGGATCCTCAACAATGAAGCCCAAATTCTCCGCATCCTGAACAACTACGAAAAGATCAGTTTCAATTTCGGCCCCACCCTGCTTTCGTGGATGGAAGCCAAGGCGCCGCGAGTCTATAAAGCCATACTGGAGGCCGACCGCAACAGCATGGACCGATTTTCGGGGCACGGCTCGGCCATCGCGCAGGCCTATCACCACATCATTCTGCCTTTAGCGAACCGGCGCGATAAGCAAACCCAGATCGCGTGGGGAATCCGCGACTTCACCTTTCGCTTCGGCCGCCCTCCTGGTGGCATGTGGCTTCCGGAAACCGCGGTTGATCTCGAAACTCTGGAAATCCTCGCGGAGTTTGGCATTAAGTTCACGATTTTGGCTCCGCGCCAAGCCAGCAAGGCGGGGAAAATCGGCGGGCGCTCCCTGAAGGACGTGACCGGGGAGCGCATCGATCCTTCCATGCCCTACCGGCTGAATTTGCCCTCGGGAAAGAGAATTAGTCTGTTCTTCTACGATGGACCGATCTCGCGTGCCGTCGCGTTTGAGGATCTGCTGGCGAACGGAGAAGGCTTTGCCAAACGCATCATGGCCGGTTTCGCCGAGGACTTGCGCCCGTGGCCCGAACTGGTGAGTGTTGCCACCGATGGAGAAACTTACGGGCACCACCACCGCTTCGGGGAGATGGGGCTGGCGGCGGCCCTGGATTACATCGAATCGAACAAACTCGCGCAACTCACCAACTATGGAGAGTATCTGGAGCACCATCCTCCGATCCACCGCGTGGAGATACTCGAAAACAGTTCCTGGAGCTGTGTGCATGGCGTCGAGCGCTGGCGAAGCGATTGCGGATGCAACTCAGGTCGGCACTCCGGCTGGAACCAAGCCTGGCGCGGGCCTCTGCGGCAAGCCTTGGATTGGCTGCGCGATACCTTGGCGCCACACTATGAAGAGAAGGCGACGCAGTTGCTCAAAGATCCTTGGGCGGCGCGGAATGATTACATCGACATCATTCTCGATCGTTCGCATGAAAGCGTCGAACGGTTTGTTAAGAAGCATGCTCTGCGGGAACTCAACCGAACTGAGACCATTCTCACACTGAAACTGTTGGAATTACAGCGCCACGCGATGCTCATGTACACCAGTTGCGGCTGGTTCTTCGATGAAGTCTCGGGCATCGAAACGGTCCAGGTTATGCAGTATGCCGGACGCGCCCTCGAACTCGCCGAGCAGTTATTCGGGGTCGAGTTGGAAGGCGCTTTCCGAGAAAAATTAGCGCAGGCGAAGAGCAATCTCGCTGAATATGGCGATGGCTCCCGGATTTATGAAAAATTCGTAAAGCCTTCTCGAGTGAACTTGCTCAAGGTGGGAAGCCACTACGCAATAAGCTCTCTTTTTGAGCCTTACGACGAACACGCGCGAGTTTATTGTTACACCGTCGACCGGCTGCAATACTCCACTCAGCAATCGGGCAAGGCAAGGCTGGCCGTGGGCAAGGCGGTGTTTCAGTCGACCATCACGGGCGAATCTTCGACTCTGGATTTTGGCGTGGCCCACTTTGGCGGTCACGATGTGGTGGCCGGAGTTTGCGAGAGCAATCCAGAAATCGATGGCATTGTCGCGAGAGGTCTGGTTGAGACGTTTCCTCCATCGAGTGACGCGGATTGGCGCACGCTCGTCAAGCAAGCCTTCGGTGAAGTTCATTCCCTGCAGGCGCTTTTCAAAGATCAGCAGCGGAAGATCCTGGGAATTCTGTCGAACTCAGTTCGCGCCGAAGTCGAAGCCGCCCATCGCCAAATTTATCTGCGCCACGCGGAATTCATGCGATTCCTCATTAGCGCAGGCGTCCCCTTGCCCAAAGGCTTTCGGGCTTCTGCCGAGTCCGCATTGAACAGTCTATTGCGGGATGCCTTTACCGGCGACGAACTGGACCCGGAGCGCATTCATGGCCTATTACAAGAGGCCAAGGCGGTACGCATCGATTTGGATGCGTCCACACTGGAGTTCGCACTTCGAAGCCGGATGGAAGCGATGGCCGAGGTTGTTGTCGCGAATGTAGGGGATCTGCAAGCGATCGCGCGGCTTGAGAAGGCTGTCCATTTGGCAGGTTCGTTGCCCTTCTCGGTAAACATCTGGTGGGTCCAGAATGTCTGTCACGAACGGATCACGCGAGCCCATAGCGAGTTCCTTTCGAAGGCCACTGCCGGAGATGCAAGCGCTCAGGCCTGGATATTGCAAGCTTCTGAACTCTCCCGGGAGTTACGCTTTTCAGTGAGCAATACCGAGTTTGCCCAGTGCGTTGCGACGGCGGACTGATGGCTGCCCGATGTGATGTGGCTTCTCTAAACTGAGCTCTGAGTCCCATGAACCCTGTCCGCCCGTGGTTTCTCGTTTTGCTTCTTTTGAGGATGGCGTCTGCGCAACTGCCTGTCGAGCCGCAACGCTCGGTGCCCGATCCTGGCGTAATCACGACACGGCAGGGACTAACGCCGGCGGGAGTACCGGCAATTGTCCGCGGCCGCGTCTACGGTATTTCTTTTGGCACGACCTCGGATGAGCTTTTTATCGCAGCCGGCAAAGATGTTTATCAATTTGACTGGCAGAAGAATCAGCTCATTTCGCATCAACAGTGGAAAGGCTCTCTCTGCCTCCAGGGTGTGCGTTACGATGCCTCCACTGGGCAAGCTTTGGCCGCGGTGGCCGTTGCCGGCAATCCGGGCCAGTCTTCGCATCTGGATTTATTCGGGTTTCACGCAGGCGCAGAGTCCGTCTTGGTATCCAATTTAGGCTCTTATCTGTGCGGTGCGCTTGCGGTCGCAAGACGGGCACACGTCGCCGCCGTCCCACTCACCTACGACAATCAAGTTGCACTGATCGACCTCGATCGCAAGACGCTTATCAGTAAGGTTCCTACAGCGATCGCTCCGTTCGGCGCGGCGATTAACGCAGAGGGAACGGTCGTCTATGTCAGCAACTGGGGCGGGCGCATTGCTAAAGCTGGTGACTCGACAGCGACCACCGGTATCGCTGGGCCCGATGAGCCGCCGAAGCGTCCGCAGGATGTCGTAGTGACGGATTCACGGGGAATCGCGGCCACGGGCTCGGTCACGCGCATCGACGCAAAAGCTGGAAAGGCAACTGGCGAGATTTGCGTGGGACTGCATCCTACGGCGATTCTGTGGGACGAGCCTCGTAACCGGCTCTACGTCGCTAACTCCAACGACGATTCCGTTTCAGTGATCGACACAAACACGAATGAAGTCAGCCGAACAATTGAGATTCAACCATTTGAGAAGCCGGTCAGCGGCGTTGCGCCCACCGCGCTCGCCCTCACTCCGGATGGTCAGATTCTCTTCGTCGCCTGCGGCGGCCTTAACGCAGTCGTACAGGTGAGAGCCGACACCGGCAAGATCGATGGCCTGATCCCAACAGGCTGGTACCCTGCGAGCCTTGCGCTGAGCGCGGACGGAAAATACTTAGCTGTTGGCACGCTGTTTGGGGTCGGAGCTGGCGCCCAGGCTGAGATGGGAAAACGCAGCGTGTATGCAGAACGCGGGTCGGTGCAGGTGTTGCGTTTGCCGGACGCGGCGCAGCTCGCGGGCTACACGACATCGGTTGCGGAAAACGACCACTTACCCCTCGTTGCCAAGGCAACCCCCGTTTCGAAAGCAGCGGCAGTCCCGCTGCCCATTCCAGTACGCTCTGGCGATCGCTCCTTGATCGATCATGTTGTCTTCATCATCAAAGAAAATCGCACTTATGACCAGATCCTGGGCGACCTAAGCAAAGGCAATGGAGATCCGTCCCTGGTCATGTACGGGGAAGATGTTACCCCCAATCATCACCGGCTAGCCGACCAGTTCGTCCTGCTCGACAATTTTTACGCGACCGGGGGAGTCAGCGGCGATGGCCACCAGTGGCTCACCCAAGCCAATGAAACTGCCTACGCCATGTGGCCGGGTTATCAGGGCCGCAGCTATCCGTTCGACGGCAGCGATCCCATCGCCTATTCCAAGTCCGGATTTCTGTGGGATATCGCGCTGGCCCGCAAGAAAACGGTTCGTGTCTATGGAGAGTTCACGCCGGCAATGGACATTTCAACTGCCCAGCGCGGCCAATATCTGAAACGCTGGCAAGATGGTGCGGACTTCTCTTCGGAGTTCCAACATAGCTCACCCATTCCGCCGCTGAACCAGGTTATGGCGCACAACTTTCCCGGCTTCGCCAACGCTGTCCCGGATGTGGCCCGCGCGCAGATTTTTCTCACTGACCTGAAGAAGTGGGAGCAAGTGGGGAATATGCCGAACCTCACACTCCTCCAATTGAACTGCGACCACACGGTCGGAACACGGCCTGGCGTCTCCACCCCCAAAGCAATGGTGGCCGACAATGACCTTGCGCTGGGCCAGATTGTCGAGGCGCTCTCGAAATCGGTTTTCTGGAAGAAGATGGCAATCTTTGTGGTCGAGGACGACGCGCAGAATGGCGTCGATCATGTGGATGGTCATCGCACCGTCGCGCTGGTGGCCAGTCCGTATATCCGCCGCGGCTCGATTGATTCGACGTTCTATTCCCACCAAAGCATTCTCAAGTCTATTGAACTGATGCTCGGCCTACCCACGCTTTCGCTCTTCGATCTGATCGCCAACGACATGCGCAACGCGTTCCAAAACACTCCTGACTTCGCGCCCTACTCAGCGGAGACTCCCAAGCAATCTCTATTCGAACTAAACCCGCCGGCATCAGCCTTACAAGGTGCGGAACGCGAGGGGGCTCTGGCGTCTAACCGTATGCGCTTCGATGTGCCGGATGCCGCTCCCGTGGAAAAACTGAACCGTATCCTCTGGCATGACGTGCGGGGATGGCATACGCCCTACCCCGGTGGCCGGCACGCAGCTTTTGTGCCAGCGATAGTTGAGGAAGACGGCGACAGCGACGACAAGTAGCAACCCGCTTAGTTTCCTAAATGCCGTTGAGTTCCATCGTTGAGAAACTGTTGACGGGAGGAAACACACTACCAAATCCGCCCCCTCGGAACCTGCTAACATTTCCCAATGCCTTTGCGCATATCTGCCTTCCCTAAGTGTTATCTCGACGAAATGCTGGTGCGGCACACTATTTCGCTGTTCGATTGGATTGAGATGGCCCGCGGTCTCGATGCCGATGGGCTGGAGATGCACGATGGTTTTTTCGCTTCGTTCGAATCCGCCTATTTGGACGAAGTTGGGGAACGCCTCGAGAGTGCGGGCTTCGCGCTTCCGATGATCTGTTGCTCGCCGGATTTCACCCATCCCGATGCCGATTTCCGAAAACGCGAAATCGAGCGGGAAGCGAAGATGATCCGGGTATCGCGCCGGATGGGAGGCCGCGGAACGGTTTGTCGTGTCCTCAGTGGCCAGCGCTATCCGGGTTTGTCTCGTGAACGAGGACTCGAGTGGGTGATCGATGCGATCGGTGAGCTCCTTCCTTTGGCGGAGGAGTGCGACGTGATTCTGGGCATGGAGAATCACTACAAAGATGGCCTATGGCAATATCCGGAGTTCGCTCAGAAGCAGGACGTATTCCTGGCAGTGGTGAACGCCTTCCGCGACAATAAACATTTTGGGGTGCAATACGATCCTTCCAACGCCATCGTCGCCGGGGATGATCCCTTAGACTTGCTGCGGCACGTAGCCGACCGCGTGGTAAGCATGCACGCCAGCGATCGTTTCCTCGCGGAGGGCGCGACACTGGACGATTTACGGCAGAGCGATGGCACCATCGGCTATTCGCCGAAGCTCTGTCACGGTGTAACCGGAAAGGGATTAAACGACTACGACGAAATCTTTCGCATCCTCGCAGCCCACCAATACCGGGGATGGGTCAGCATTGAAGACGGGATGAACGGCATGGACGAAATGCGGGAATCGCTGGCATTTCTGCGAGCGATGAGCCAACGGTACTTTCCCGAAGCCGTCAAAGGATAGATGCCGACGAGACCGCCCGATGGGCCTGGCGTCACACCTTCACTGGTTTATCCCATCATGGTCATGTGCTCGGGCTGAATCTTATAGAGCACGCGTACTTCGCCGGGCTGCCCGTACGGATATTTATCCACTCCCAGATATTTCTTGGCGAGTTTATCGATGTAAGCGTCAGCGCCTTCCTCGGTTATCTCCACGACCCGGCCGCGAATTTCCAAATAACGGTATGGGTTTTCGGGATCAACGATGGCCATCGCCACGCGCGGATCGCGCCGGACGTTCTTATCCTTCTGTCGTCCTTTGGCGGAGTTAAACACCACCAGATCGCCTTCCAGGTTGCACCACACCGGCGTCACTTGTGGCCGGCCATCCGGCATCAGCGTAGACAAACTAGCAAATGCGCGCTTGGTGAAAAGATCACGATACTTCTCCGGAATCGCCTGCGACATGAAGAACCTCCTCGAGCGGTTTGAAGGCTGCGACCTTTCCCGCGCCAAGGATTATAGCCGTAGAAGCCATTTCCGTGGGAGCGATTGACAACTCAAATCGCGGCTTTAAGAATGGCGAGGTTCCTTCAACCTTCCGAAGACAACCGTCCAGCCCGCGCGGGAAGCCCGCTTTCGACGAGCTATTTGGCGAATTTCCACAATTCTCGTGGTCGACCCCCGCCAGCCTCCAAATCGATTCCGCACAAAATCTCTATCAAATTTCATCTCCCGGCGAGTTCTCGGTTCGATCTGCACCATCTCCGTTTCACCCCCTTGTGAACCGCTTGCACTCCATTGCAAGGCAAGTACATAGAGGCGCGCCATTTTTGTTGACTGCAAAAATAAAAGGAGTACAAACACGCTCGTTCTTTGACAACTTCTAACGTTTTCCCGGTTGGGGCGGCGTCCGGGGCTCAAGCGAAGTCACCCTGCAGACCGCGAGGTCAGGCGGAGAGGGCGAGCAAGGGTCTATAGCAAGGCACTGGTCGAGGCGAACAAGAAGGTTTGTTGAAGGCAGGATAGAGTCCCGAGGCGTTCGGCTGATTTGTCCGGTTGGCGGTGAGCCCGGAGCCCGAGCCCTGATCGCGCGTCGCAACCCGCAAGGCAACGACGAAGGCAGGTCGGCAAGGGTCTAAAGCGAGCTACTGGCCGAGATGAATGAATCGAACACCACCTCGGGACTCTTAATTTTTCCCGTCGAGCTTGGCGTCCTAGAGCGCATCCCTTCAAACGGCCCTCGGTCCGCGCGCGGGGCCTTATCTACACGCGGGGCCTTATCTACAAATGAGTGTCAAGAAGTGAGTGCCCAGCATGCCTATTACGCTGTTCGGCAATGGGACGCGCCGCGCGCAACTCCCTGCCTCTTTTCAGCTTTGTTACAGTTTGATGAAACTGCGCTGGGAAGACTAGGTTCTGCATGCCCGCCACCGTTACAATATCGGCGTGAAACCTTGCATATTCGTCGTAGAAGACGACCCGGATATTTCCCGGCTCGTACGTCATCACCTCGAAGGGGCAGGCTTCGGAGTAAAGTTGTTTCCTACCGGACATACCGTCCTGGCCGAATCGGAGCGGCAGCGGCCAGCGTTGTTTATTCTGGATATCATGGTGCCAGGGAAAGACGGTCTTGAGCTGTGCCGCCAGATCCGGCAAACTCAATCGCTGGCGCCCACGCCGGTGATTTTTCTGACCGCGAAGAGCAGCGAGGCCGACCGCGTATTGGGACTGGAATTAGGAGCCGACGATTACATCGCCAAACCCTTCAGTCCGCGCGAAATGGTGGCGCGAGTCAAAGCGGTGTTGCGCCGCTTTGAGCGGCCTCTTTCACCGGTTCCCCTGCGCGTCGGTGATATTGAGATTGACCCCGGCGCGATGACCCTGATGGTGCAAGGCAAACCTGTGACTACGACGGCAACGGAATTTCGCTTGCTTGATTATTTTGCCAGCCACCTCGGCCGCGTCTTCACCCGTGATCAATTGCTCGATTCGGTTTGGCGGGACACCGCATACGTCACACCCCGCTCGGTGGACGTGTACGTGCGCCGCATCCGCGAAAAGATCGAGCCTGATCCTGAAAACCCCTGTTATCTGAAAACCGTGCGAGGCGCTGGCTACCGCTTCGAGGCTCCGAAGTGAGAAGTCGAATCTTCGTCAAGCTGTTAGCTGCCTGCGTGGTAGTGCTGGCGGCGACAGCGGTGACGTTGTATGTTTCCCTTCGAGAAGCAGGAGAAGCGTCTTCCAGCGTTGAACGCGGAGTCTTGCTCGGAACCGGGTTGGCGATTCTGGTGGCGCTCCTGGTCGCGGGAATTGCTGCTCAGTACACCAGTTGGCGGCTGCAAACCGTCCTGCAGTTCGCCAAGAAAATCACCTCCGGCGACCTCACGGCGCGCGTCGGGAGAGACTTCGGGAGACGAGATCGGCCAATTGGCGGCCGCTTTGAATGGGACCGCCAGCCAACTGGAAGAAAACTTCGCCGCCCTGCGCACCAGCCAACGCCAGTTGGAAACTCTGCTCAACAGCATGCAGGATGCGGTGGTCGCCGTGGATCAAGCCGAGCGGGTACAGTGGGCCAACCAGACCATGGACCGGCTGCTTTTGCGGGCGAAGCGAAATGTTCCCGTGGTCGAGACGGTTCGCGATCCAGACTTTCTGCATGCGGTCCGCTTGGCAAGCGTGGAGGGCAAGGTCTATACCTCGCGGGCGATTTCCATCCTTCCGGGGCGCACCTTTGATGTGACTGCGGCGCCCCTGCCGGGGGGCGGCGCGGTAGTGGTCCTACGCGACCAGACGGAAACAGCTCGCGTGGAAAAAACCCGTCGCGATTTTATTGCTAATGTCTCGCACGAGCTCCGCACTCCTCTCACTTCGATTCAGGGCTACGCGGAAACTCTGCTGGACAGCGCTTCCGACGACTCCACCCGCGAGTTTCTGGAAGTAATCCGCAAGAACGCAACCCGCATGGGGCGGTTAACGGAAGACTTGCTTACCCTCGCTAGAGTAGAATCCGGCGAGCAACGCTTCGATATACAGCCAGTGGCTCCGGGAGCGTTGTTGCAGGAGGCAGTGCAAAATTTCCGTGAAATTGCGCGCAACCAGGGAGTGGAGTTGCACGTGGAGGACCGCGCCCAAGCCCGGGTCAATGCCGACCGCGAAGCGGTGCACCAGGTTTTCTCCAATCTCGTGGATAACGCGCTCAAGTATGGCGCTTCGGGGGGACGCATTATCCTGGGTGCGCGCCCGGTGGAACGAGGAGTTGAGTTTTACGTGCAGGACTTTGGTCCTGGCATTTCCTCCGAGCATCTTCCTCGTTTGTTTGAGCGCTTTTACCGCGTCGACAAGGCCCGATCCCGCGAGTCTGGGGGCACCGGACTGGGACTGGCTATTGCGAAACATATCGTGCTGGCCCATGAAGGCAGCATCCGCGCGGAAAGCGAACTGAATCATGGCGCAGCGTTTCTGTTTGTGTTGCCCCGGTTTTCTACGTCCTGACTGGCATTTTTGCGTGAGCGTTTGAAAAGCGACACTGTGAACGCCGTCGAACTCCGTAGTGTTTGCAAGAAATACGACGAATTTGTCGCCGTCGATAATCTTTCCTTTGCGATCCCTCTTGGCAGGGTATACGGCCTTCTGGGACCGAATGGCGCAGGCAAGACCAGCACCCTGCGTATGATGATCGGAATCATCCTCCCAGATGCGGGCGACATTTCCGTGCTGGGAGAGCCGTTTCGCCGCTCCCATACTCAACAGATCGGGTATCTGCCCGAGGAGCGCGGACTTTATCGCAAGATGAAGGTCCTCGATCACCTGATATTTTTCGCGGAACTCAAAGGACTGTCGCGAGCTGAAGCGAAAAAGCGCGCACTGCAATGGTGTGAGCGCCTGGAACTCGCGGCGTGGACCGATAAAAAGGTGGAGGAACTTTCCAAGGGAATGCAGCAGAAAGTGCAATTCATTGGCGCCCTGCTGCACGAGCCGCCGCTAATTATTATGGATGAGCCGTTTTCCGGCCTCGACCCGTCCAACGCGATCGTACTGAAAGACGTATTGCTTGAACTCAAGAAAGCAGGCAAGACGCTGCTGCTATCTACTCACCGCATGGATCAGGCCGAACGCATGTGCGACTCCATCTGTCTGATCAACCATGGACGCTCCTTGATCGAAGGGGATTTGCGGCAGATTAAGGCGCGTTTCGGAATGCGCAATGTTCAGATTAAGTACGAAGGCGATTCGGGGTTCTTGCACGAACCGCGATTGGTGCAATCTTTCAACGACTACGGTAATTACGTGGAAGTGCGGCTGGCGCCAGAGGCCGATCCCCAAGAGTTGTTACATCTGGCCGCGTCGGGTGCGCGCCTCAGTCGCTTTGAGTTGATGGAGCCGTCACTGGAAGAAATCTTCTTGGATGCGGTGGGTAAATCCAATGCGTAATACCTGGCTGATTATCCAGCGCGAATACCTCGAACGGGTGCGGACACGTTCCTTTATCGTGCTTACTCTGCTTCTTCCGGCAATCGTAAGCGGCGCTTTCATCCTGCCTATGAAGATTGCCACTATGAAGACGGGACGGATCCCGCACCTGGTTGTCGTCACATCCTCGCCCGAAGTTGGCGAGTTGGTTCGCACTCAGATTCTGGCGAAGGACGGCAGCGATGACGATGAAGAGAACGCCACGGAGAAGTCTAAAGAGAAAACCACTGACAACGGAAGCTACATCATCGACGTTGACCTCCATCCGACCGATGCGGAACGCGTGCTCTTACGCGCACAGATAGACTCACGGGCAATTGATGGTTATATCTGGTTAAGCGATGATGCGATCGCTCGCCGGAGAGTGACCTACAGCGGCCGTAACGCCTCTGATTTCATGGACAGATCCAGCCTCAGCCGGGCGCTTACGCGAGCCCTGGCGGAACAGCAATTGGCGGCACGCGGCGTTACCCACGAACAGGCCGATGACTTGTTCAAGCCGGTGAAACTTGAAGTGGTACGGATGGAGAACGGCGCGGAGAGCAAATCCGGCGGCGGCATGTTTTTCGCCATTCTCGGGATGGTAATGTTGCTTTACATGGCAGTGATTTTCTATGGTGTTTCTGTCATGCGTTCGGTTCTCGAAGAAAAGAACACCCGCATCCTGGAGGTGCTGCTTTCCTCCACCACTTCGACGGAACTCATGACTGGCAAGCTTCTCGGCGTGGGCGCCGTTGGACTCACCCAAATGGTGATATGGATCGTGATGGCGGGCACCTTGGCGCTGCCGTCGTTGGCTATGTATCCCAGCCTGAGCGAGATTCACATTACACCCTTCGCTCTCGGGGCCTTCGTGGTTTTCTTCTTATTGGGATACCTGTTGTACAGCACCATTTATGCCGGTATTGGCGCTATTGTTACTACAGAACAGGAAGGACAGCAGTTACAAATCATCATCGTGCTGCCCCTGGTCGTCGCGGTATTTATGATGGGAGCGATCCTCCGGGCTCCGGAGTCTCCCATCGCGGTGTGGACGTCGATGATTCCGTTTCTCTCTCCCCTTTTGATGTATGTACGCATTGCGGTGCAGCCGCCGCCGGCGTGGCAGATTGCTCTGTCGCTCGGTATTTTGATCGCGACCATCGCCGGGATTCTCTTGCTTTGCGGGCGAATTTACCGCGTCGGCGTGCTGATGTACGGCAAACGGCCGACCTTGCCTGAAATCGTCAAGTGGTTGAAATACGCCAAGACTTAGGTAATGGTTACCGCCGCCCGGTCTAATCGCCACACGTTCGCCGTCGCGTGCGCCTGACCTTGGCGAAGAGGGTTCAAGAATTCATGGCCCTTTAACCCGGTATCGCATCAGAAGCCCTATTGTTGTATCGTGGGAATTCTAGTGAATGGGCGGCGCAGGCTGGCAGGGACGCATCCTGAAGAGGCTGCCTCGCCGAAGGACGTGCGCATGAGTACGGCCAGGATCGAAAGCCCGGTTCCCGATTCCTCCTACACAGGGCTGGTAAAGCGCACAATCGATGCCTGCGGCTTGGCCAAAGAGGCGGCCGCTACCGCTGCCGAAGGGATTGCCACTGGTTCGGCTGCTCTGCTCGCTTCTATTCGAGAACGCGAAAAAGAACTCGACACTCTCGACATGGAAATTGACGCGGGGGTTACCGCGGCCATCACCCGTGTCACCGAGGCGGAAGCTCGCGAGCTGTTGGCCTGCATGAAAATCATGATCGGTCTGGAGCGCATCGGCGACCTGCTCTTGAGTTTTGCCAGCAGCGCCCAGGCAGCCGGTGCTCGCATTGATTCGCAGGACACACGCGATTTGACCCACATGGCAACTGTCCTCGAAAAGATGTTGACCGATGTGGGCGCTGCTTTCGCCAACCGCGACGTAAAGCGAGCCATCGATGTGCTCCGCTCCGACGCTGAAATGGATCGCCTGCGCAATCTAATCTTCCTGCGGCACATCGAGAATCCGGAAAACTTGCAACGTCAGGCCAGCCTGCAAGTCATTTTTATGACGCAGTCGCTGGAGCGCGCCGGCGACCATGCTAAGAATCTCGCCGAGGAAGTTTGCCACGTTGTCAGCGGGCATACCGTCCGCCATGTGCTCATGGCCTACGACAAGCCCATCGAACAAATGTTCTTGGATTGGCTGCGCCAGCGCGACGATAAGCACTAACTACGTAGGACTCCCGCCGTTTACTCCCCACAAATTTTTACAAAGCTTGACGTACTCTTTACGTATATTCTTGTGGCAGAGATGGTTAGATAACTTTTTCAGTTTATCTGGAATCAAACTTCACAAGTGCCCAGACGCCGGTCTTGCATCGGGACCCAGCGACGTTTCTGGTTCATTAAGATGCGCATAGCAGGCAAACATTCCAAGTCCTAGGGGAGTAAGGATGTCAAAGCGTTATGTGCAGTGCGCCCTCGTGTTGTCAAGTTTATGGATCATCTTAGCTACACTCGGTTGCGGCTCGGGCGGGACGGCGAATCTTCGAGTCCTGCACGCCGCCCCTGATGAGCCCGATGTCAATATTTTGATCGATGGCAATACGGTGAACAGTAACCTGGCGTATTCCGCCAACACAGGCTACATTTCGGTAAGTTCGGGGTCGCGCCATCTTCAGGTGGAAGCTATCAACTCCAGCACGCCGATCGTCGACACCACGCTCACTCTCGCCGATAGCACCAATACCACCGTGATTGTGACCGGAACGACTACGATTTCGCCGATCGTGTTGACGGACGACACCACCACGCCCACTTCGGGCACGGCGGAAATCCGTTTGGTAAACGCTGCGCCGAGTATGGGAGGCGCCGATGTTTACGTGGTTCCGACCGGTACCAGTATCGTCGGCGTGTCCCCGCTGGTCTCTGGCATAACGTTCCAAACCGCTTCACCGTATCAGAGCCTGACCATCACCGCGGGAACGAGTGCGAACTACGACGTTTACTTCACCGAACCGGGTACCAAGCTGGCTGAGTTGGCCACTTCGGGGATCAGTATTACCAGCGGTTCGGCGCTCACTTTCGTTTCCATGAACAATGTAGGCGGTGGATTTACCTTTCAGGTTCTCACCGACCTTCAGTAGATGAACTGCAGTGTTCCTAAGAGCGTCGACGGGCACGGGATTGACGACGTTATGGAATAGTGCAGTTTGACGCTAGGGCCTCATGTTCCTATAATGCTTGGAGTTCTGAGTTTAAGGGCAGGTATGTGCCCAGATGTTTAGGCGGCTTCCAGTCGGACGTAAGACGTAGGAGAGGGAATTCTGCCAGCCTCTCCGACAGGGGTGATGTGCCTTTAGGGCCTGCCCGCGCAGGTGGGAGAGATCGGACTCATCCCCGGAACAATTTTCCAAGGAGTTCAAAGTACCCATGACAAGCAAGCTTGTGCATTTCTTTTTGGCGACGTTGTGCGCCTTTTCGCTTACCGCTCTGGCCCAAACTAGCAGCGCAGCCTCAAATTTGCCGGCCGCTCCTAGTTCAGCAGCCGCTGCCCCGGCGGCGCCCACCGGAACCAAGATCGCAACCATTGCTCTCTACGAGGCCGTTGGCGCCACGAACGAGGGTCAGCGTGAACTGGAAGCGCTTTCCAAAAAACTGGACCCTAAACAGTCTGAACTCAAGGCCCAAAACGATGAGTTGGATAGCCTGAAAAAGCAACTCCAGACCCAGGGTGACAAACTTAACGACGAGGCGCGTAGCAATTTAGTTCGCCAGATCGATACCAAACAAAAAGCATTTGATCGCGCGGCGCAGGATTTTCGTGAAGATGCAGGCGCTCAACAACAGGAGATTGCGCAGAAACTTCTGCAGAAGATGGCGCCGATCCTTATCAAGTACATCAAGGACAACGGTTACGGCCTGTTGATTGACAACTCGAAGCAATGGCCGGATGGTCCAGTCATTTTTACCAGCGAGGCTTTCGACATCACTAAGCCCGTGGTGGAAGCTTATAACGCCCAGTCCGGGGTGCCCGCTCCGGCGACTCCTGCGGCAGCGAAGCCTGCAGCACGGCCAGCTGGAACAACCGCCAAGCCCGCGACTCCGCCGGCCAAGTAATCGCGACACCCGCTGTTAGGAAAATGTTCCGCAAAACCGCTCACCCGAGCGGTTTTTTTATTGAAAGCAAGCACTCTCAAACTGCGCCGACCGAGACCGTTCCGGTGTCTTTAGAAATAGCAAATCTGATCTCCGGAGGACGCCATGTTTACCGACTCTGTGCTTGATTCCAATTGGCCCAATTATTCTCGCCGTGGATGGAGCACCCTGGTTTCTTTCGCGGTACAGACAGGCATCATGGGCAGTGTGCTCTTGCTGCCGCTAATCTACACTTCCGGTCTTCCTCCATTTACGCTGGGTGCATCGTTGCCCGTGACAGCACCCTCACCCGCTCCTTTTAGGGCTGCCCATGTCCGTGGCGGGAATTCATCCGGGACCAACCAGCACGCCGTCGCCCTAATGGTTGCTCCGCATACGATTCCCCGCACCATTGAACCGGGGAATGAAGTAGCCGTTCCTGCCGCCCCTGATTTCAGAGGCGTAGGAATCTCGGGTGGGGGCGATGACCTCGCTTCCGGAAACGGAGTTGATCACGGATTTGACCTCGGATTGGATGTGGTTGTTCCGCCGCCAGCGCCGCCGGTCGTCCGCCCGCCGCGCGTCTCCCGCATCATGGAAGGCAATCTCATTTACCGGGTGCAGCCCGATTATCCGTCCCTGGCAAAACTTGCGCGCATTCAGGGTGCGGTAAAGTTGCGGGCGGTAATCAGCAAGCAGGGAACGATTGAAAATCTAGAGGCAGTCGGTGGACCACCGATGCTCATGAAGGCCGCGATTGACGCTGTCCAGCAGTGGCGCTACCGGCCATATCTGTTGAATGGCGAGCCGGTCGAGGTAGATACAGAAGTCATCGTGAATTTCGTGCTCTCGCCCGGGTAGTCGATATCGGGGGAGCTGAGCAGCCGGGGTAGTCCCGCGGTAACGTGGAGCTGCGGGACTTCCCCGCTATAATCGGCAGCAGTGTCTACCCCCGTTGAAATCGTCAAACGTATGGCGACGCGTCCCACTTGGGCGGAGGTTTCGCTCAGCAATTTGCGCCACAACTTTGCCGTGGCCCGTCGGCACGTCGGCCCGGGCGTTGATATTTGCGCCGTGGTGAAAGCCGATGCCTACGGTCACGGCGCCGTCGAGTGCGCCCGTGCTCTGGAAGAAGAAGGCGCGCGCTGGCAAGGAGTCACGTCGCTCGATGAAGCCATCCCGCTGCGCGATGCGGGAGTTCAGGGGCGCATCCTCTTGATGACCGGCTTCTGGCGCGGCGAAGAAGAAGAAATTATCCGCCAGAAACTTACTCCCACGGTTTGGGAGCCGGGACAAATCGAATTGCTGGAAAAAGCGGCGGTTCGGCTCGGAGTCGTAAAACATCCTGTCCACTTGAAGGTGGACACCGGCATGGGGCGGCTTGGATTTCCTCCGGAAGATTTGCCGCAGATTTGTGCCGCGCTGAAAGCCGCACCGCATCTCATGCCCGAGGGGATCTCCACTCACTTAGCATCGTCAGAGGTGTTGGACGCTCCGTCCGTGGGAGAACAATTGCAGCAGTTCGACGAAGCGCGCCGGGTGCTGCGAGCCGCAGGTTTCGATCCGCCGCTGGTGCACGCCGCCAGTACTTCGGCGATGATTTCGCGTCCGAGATCCCTTTTCAATATGGTGCGGCCCGGCATTGCGCTCTATGGTTATTACTTGCCTTTTGAGCGCGCGGGAAGGGAAGTCAGCAGCAGCGCGCTGCGTCTTGCCGTGAAGCCAGTACTCACCTGGAAGACGCGCATTCTCTCTTTGCGCGACGTGCGAGCAAATCAAGCTTTGGGATACGGCGGTACGTACGTAACCAAGGCTCCGGCGCGGATCGCGGTTCTCCCGGTTGGTTACGCCGACGGCTTGAACCGCGCAATTTCCTCTCGCGGACGGGTGATCGTGGGCGAATCCTATGCGCCGATCGTCGGGCGAATTTCGATGGACCTCACTCTCGTCGACGTTACCGGCCTGCCCGGAATTTCAGTGGGCGATGAAGTGATTCTGCTCGGCTCGCTCGATGGCCTCAGTATGGATGCACAAGAACATGCCGCACTGGCCAATACCGTGGCTTACGAAATTCTCTGCGGGATCTCGAAGCGCGTGCCGCGACGATACAGCTAAGCGGCGCCGAGAGAAATTCTGGTCACGGATGGGAATTCTCCACTCCGAGGATACGAACCTCGTGATACCCTCAACCTTCCGCTGTGACTCTCAATCCTGATCTCCGACGCGCTCTCGCCGACCGCCTCTACTTCTACCACGAACTTGGCATCTACGATTTCTATCGCTGTGCTACCGACCCAAGCGTTGCAGCCCCAGCGATTCTCGACCCCGACCCCATGCCCAAATCAAAAGCAGTCCCGGCGCCCGTCATCGCAGCAGAGGACATGTTCGCCGCACCCAAACCGGAATCCAAAGCCACTGATCCCGCGCACGCTCTTCGCCTCATTCGCGAAGATATCGGCGACTGCACTCGCTGCGTGCTGCATAAGCAAGGACGCAAGCAGATCGTCTTCGGAGTCGGAAATCCTCACGCGGAGCTGATGTTTATCGGCGAAGCTCCCGGCGCCGACGAAGATCAGCAAGGCGAGCCCTTCGTGGGACGTGCCGGCCAGTTGCTCAACAACATGATCAAGGCTATGGGCATTCACCGCGAGGATGTGTACATCGCCAACATCATCAAATGTCGTCCGCCGGGAAATCGCACGCCGGAGCGCGAGGAGTGCGAAACTTGCTCGCCGTTTCTCATGCGCCAGATTGCAGTCATCCAACCCAAGGCGATCGTCGCCCTGGGAGCCGTCGCAGCGAAAACATTACTGGCCATCAACGCGCCCATGTCCGAGTTTCGCGGCCGTTGGTATGACTTCCGGGGGACTAAGCTCGCCGTGACCTATCATCCGGCATTTCTTCTGCGCGATCCGCGTCAGAAGAAAGAGACGTGGAAAGATTTGCAAATGGTGATGAAGTATCTAGGCATGCCCATGCCGAGCAAAAACGCCGAGTAACCGGATCGTGTGCAGGATGCGCCTAGTGTTCCCATTGGAACACAATGTCATGTCTATTTTGTCAGCACAGCCATATTATTGACTGTTAAGGAGATATCGGCGGGTGCAAGGGAGATTTCGCCTTTTCTTCATTTATTTCGGGAATGGAGGCGCTTCGCAAGCTTACAAAGTGGGCTACTACCAAGTCCCGGGTAAACGAAGGACAAAGATCGCGGTCAGGGGGGCGAAACCTCGCGACCGCTAGGGCTACCTCCGAGTCCGGAGGCCGATGACCGCTAGTCTGCGAACCAGTGAGACAAAGAGATCCAGGTGGTTCGTGATACACTCATCCGGTCGGTGCCCTCGTGCACACGACAAAATTGGCGGCATCGTCCGCTCACAAAACCTAAGGAGAATACTGCTATGGGCAAGCAAGTCCATCGCATCACTGCACACGAATCTCGCAAAATTTCCCACCCAGTTTTCAAGAAGATCGATAAGTACTGGCTCACGGTCAAGGCAATTGATTTCCCCCCGGGCATTAGTACCGCTGCTAACGCGCGAGAACCTGTAGGGCTGAACAGGCTTGTATATCGGGACGTCCGGGAAAGCCTCGAAGGAACAGGAGCGGAGCCGGGTACATTTGATCTGATGAACAAAGGCATCACCATCCTGGCGCTGAACGTTCGGCTGGTGGACAAGGAAAACCAGGTCTATGAATTCACAATAGATGATGAGCGGGGTGGCATTGTTGATGGTGCGCATACCGCTAAAATCATCGAGCAGTGCAATCGCGATGCCTCCACGAACACCGAACAGTACGTGGAGGTATATATCCGCACGGGCGTGGACGATGAACTTGCCACCGACATCGCGCGCGGGCTGAACACAGGTATGCAGGTTGCGCCGAAATCTATCTACAACATTGACGGCGTTTTCGACTGGCTAAAGGAGGAGGTCGAGGGCAAGCCTTACGAGAAGATGATCGCTTGGCGCGAGTCGGACAACACTCTGTACGATGTCCGCGACCTAATTTGCATCATGGAGTTGTTCAACATTTTCGATTTTCCAAATGACATAGCGAAACACCCGATTGCTGCCTATGAAAAGTGGAGTATTCCGCTGAAGAAGTTTGCGGAGGACCACGAGAAAAACAAGAAGAAGATGAAGAACGGCAAGTACCATCGCTTGCGGTCCATCCTGCACGACGCGCTTGTCCTATACGATCACATCCGTCACGACTTCCGCAATATTCACAACGAAGCCGGAGGCAGGGCGGGCAAGATGAACATCATGGAAGAGGCTGGGAAGAACCGCATGCTCGACTTCCCTTTTGCCCAGCTGGAGCCGAGCAAATACCGGTTGACGAAGGGCGCGTGCTATCCCATGCTGGCTGCCTTTCGCAATATGGTGGACCTGGACGAATCAGGAAACGCCAAATGGCGGGGAGGATTCAAATCAGTTCTTCGCTTGTGGAAAGAAGCTGGAACAGAACTCGTCGCCGAGACAGATAACGCAACGGAGGATATCGGACGAACTCCAGACCACCTGGGCAAGAATCGAAAGCACTGGGATAATCTTCACATGAAACTTCAATTGCGCCTCCTGCGAGCACAACTAGAGGTTCAACGCGCAAGAAAAGCTAGCTAACTCTAGCGGGAGGCTGCTGGTTGCCGCTGGGCTGGCAGCTTCCCAAACCATTCCACTTTTGTTTCACTTCACACGGTGCGGTCCCTCACATCAACCACACCGCGTCCACGTCCACAATCACCTGGGTGCGGGGAATCTTCTGCTGCGCGGCATAGACCAGCATCGATCTAAGCGTGGCATTCAGTTTCTCCCGGCTATCGGATTTCAGCACAAAGTGATAGCGGTAATCCTGTTTCAGCCGCAGAATGGGCGCTGCCGCTGGGCCCAGCACACGGACGCCTTCATGGCGTGTGCTGTCAAACCATTTCCCCAAGATGCCGGACCACCGGAGAGCCTCATCCAACTTGTTGCTGCGTATTAAAACATTGGCCAATGCGGCGTACGGCGGATAGTGCATCCATTTGCGGAACTGCAATTCCTTTTCGTAGAAGCCGGTGAAGTCATGGTGCGCCGCGAACTGCACTGCGTAGTGATCGGGGAAATAAGTTTGCAGCACTACTTTGCCTAGGGTTGCTCCGCGCCCGGCGCGTCCTGCTACCTGAGTAAGCAATTGAAATGTGCGTTCAGCCGCGCGAAAGTCGGGCATGCCGAGCGCCATGTCCGCTCCCACCACGCCGACCAGGGTCACACCATGAATGTCGTGTCCCTTGGCGATCATCTGGGTGCCGACCAGCAGATCGAGTTCGCCTTCATTCAGCGCTTGCAGCGCGCGCTCAAAATCTTCACGGTTGCGCACCGTATCGCGATCCAGCCGTCCAATGCGCGCCTGCGGAAACATGCCGTGCAGCAATTCTTCCAGCTTCTCCGAGCCGGTCCCGAGAAAATAGACGTACTCACTTCCGCAATGGACACAGACCTTCGGCACCGGAGCAGCGAATCCGCAGTAGTGGCATTCCATGCGGCGCGAGCGCTTGTGGTGCGTCATGGCGATGGCGCAGTTCTGGCACTCGAGCGTCTTGCCGCAGGTGCGGCACAGCACTACGGGCGAGTAGCCCCGGCGGTTGAGCAGCACCATGACTTGCTCTTTGCGCTCCAGCCGGTCTTTGATTTCCTCCGCGAGCTTGCGCGAGATTACCTGCTCGTGTCCGGTCTCCTGGAATTCCTGGCGCATGTCAATGATTTCGACTTCCGGCAGCGGGCGCTGCTCCACGCGGTCAGGCATTTCGAGCAGGGCATATTTGTTTTTCTTGGCATTGAAGTATGACTCCAGCGACGGCGTTGCCGAGCCCAGAACCACGGCGGCATTGGCCATCTTGGCGCGCATTACGGCTACATCGCGGGCGTGGTAACGCGGAGTCTCCTCTTGCTTATAGGAGGAATCTTGCTCTTCATCGACGATCATCAATGCGAGGTCTGCGACCGGCGCGAACACGGCCGAGCGAGTGCCGACTACCACCCGCGCCTCTCCACGCTTGATGCGGTGCCATTGCTCGGCGCGTTCTTTGTTGGTGAGTGCGGAATGCAGAATGGCAACCTCTTCGCCGAACACCTGGTATAGATCCGCCGCGACCGCGGGCGTGAGGCCGATTTCCGGGACGAGCAGGATGGCCGAGCGTCCGGCTTCGAGCACAGTGCGCATGGCCGCGAGATAAACGGCGGTCTTGCCCGATCCGGTGACGCCGTGCAACAACAGCCCACCGAAGTTGCGGGCGTTCATGCTCTTCTCAATCTGGCGCAGCGCCTCTTGTTGCGGCAAACTGAATTGAAATTCAAATGGCGAGGTTCGCGCTTTGAATGTCGACATGGTGAACTCAGCCGGCTCGTCGATGATTTCCACCATTCCTCGCTTGACCAGCGTGCTCAGCGTGGTGTGAGGGACATCCAGAGACCGCAGCGCCTCGATCGCGACTTTCCCTCCCGCTGCGGCCATGGTTTCCACCAAGGTTCGTTGGTTGACGTTAAGTTTTCCTTCCGCACTTTTCAACATCGCAACCTTCACCGTGCGGGCGGCATCTCGGACGCGAGACACGTCCTCGCGCGCGATCCATTTCTTGCGGACCATGCCCGCGAGCACAGCCCTCGATATGCGAGTAGCGGTGCGCAGAGTCTGTTCCGGCGCCGGATCTTCGGCCAGATACTCCAGCGCACGGAACTCCGCCAACTGATCTTCCGGGGTGTTGCGGGCACGGGCCGAAGAGCCAGCCATTCCCGCCAGATGCAGCGCCAGATGGCCTTCTTTCGTGATGCGATAGGCGATTACCCGCTTGAATTCAGCGCCGAGCGGCAGCATGGTGCGGAAGACTTCCCCCAGAGGAGCGAGATAGTAGTCGGAGATCCACTTACCCAGGCGAAGCAGTTGCTCATCCAGGACCGGGGCTGGGTCTTGCACGCTGGCGAGGTCTTTGATCACTGTTTTGACTGCGGGTTTGCGGTCATGCAGCTCGACGACGACCCCTGGCAGGCGCTGCTGCCGGAAGGGCACCAGGACGCGTCCGCCGGCAACCGGCTGCATTCCTTCCGGAATGCGGTAGGTAAAAACCGCGTCGAGCGGCACGGGCAGAGCTACGTCGCAAAATTCAGCCATAATCGCGCCAGCTTTTTACCGGCACACACGCATCCTAGCACCCACAGAGAAGTTCAAAATGGGACAGGCGATACGGGGATTGGCATGGAAGCACGTCATAAAAACGTGGTAACGTTCCAGCGGCGCGATATTGTATGTACGACGAAGTTTATGTAGGAGGAAATCATGAAGAGGCAACCGAAGGCAAAACAACGTAAATCGGCAGCAAAAAAAACGGCGCGGGGCCGGGGAGCGACGGAGGAGTGGGCAAGTCCCGACGAGCAGATGTACAAGCCGATCAAGAAGCCGGTGACGTTGCGGCTGGATGCGGATGTGCTGGCGTGGTTCAAAACTCAGGGACGCGGGTACCAGACGCGCATTAATCGCGCGCTCCGGGGAGTGATGGCGAAGGAGAAAAAATAGCGGGCCGGGGCCGGCAGCGGACCTCGCTACCGAGACGCTGGCGTCGCGGGGCACGGTAGAATGAGCATATGCACGTCCGTCCTGACCAGCTTCCCTATCGTGAATGGTATCGCATCCTAATCGGTTCCGTGGGTCCGCGGCCGATCGCGTGGGTTTCCACATTAAACAAGAAAGACCAGCCAAACCTGGCGCCCTTTTCTTTCTTCAATGCCTTTTCTGGCAAGCCACCTATGCTCGGTTTTGCGACGGGGCTGCGTAATCTGGAGAGCGGGCCGGCGCAGAAGGATACGCTGCGCAATGTCCGCCAGACTGGCGAATTCGTGGTGAACGTCGTGACCTTCGGTTTGGTGGAAGCGATGAACTTGACCAGCGGGGAATACGAACCCGCGGTGAACGAATTTGAGTTAGCTAAGATCGAGACGCGGGCCTCGGAAATTGTGAAGCCACCCCAGGTGGCGGCGTCGCCGGTAAGTTTTGAATGCAAAGTCGACCAGATCGTTGACTTCGGCAGGGAAACTCCCGCGGGAAGTCTGGTGATCGGTGAAATTGTTGCGGCACACATCAGCGAGACGGTTTTGAAAAACGGCCGGCTTGATCCCGAGGCGCTCGACCTGGTGGGACGCATGGGCGGGAATCAATATTCGCGAACGACGGAACGATTCGAACTCGTGAGGCCGAAAGTCTGACCCTGATCCAACCACCCGGGGGACAAGCGGCTCGGATTGCTGAGAAACGCGCTCTAGTTGTCATTTCGAACGGGCGGGAAATCTGCTTCTTCTGAGGCGCCAGCAAGAAGCAGATTTTTCGTCGCTTCGCTTCTCAGAATGACAAGTTCGAGAGTTGGCTAACGGTCTAAGCCTCCAACTAAGCTGCTTTTTGCCCTTTCGCCTGCTTCCCCCGTTTAGAGAGCAACACTTTGGCTTTTTCTAGTTCGGCTCGTCGGGTTGCGGTCAAACCGTGTCCTGCGCGATTGATGAAGTAAGTCAGCATGCGCATGCCGGAGCCCGGTCCTTTGGGCGATACCTCCTTGGAGGCCAGAGTGCGAGCGATGGTATCGGCGCTCTTGGTAAAAAGGCCGGCTGGAGGATGGGTTGAGTCGGTTTTCACCTTGGCCACCCAGCGGTTTACTTTCTTCGGCGCGCGAGCAGTCTTCTTTATCTTTATCGGCATTGACATCGTCCTTTCATATACCGTTTACGGGAGCTATCGCAATTCTCAAGCGGCCTTTCTCATTACATTTTTTTCTTCCGCTTTGATGGCTATGCCTTCATGTTTGATGTCGAGCCGCAGGCGGGCAAAGACACTCATATACTGATTGGCGATCCACACCAGCGCGAATAACGCCAGAATGTATCCCCGCCAATCCTCGTAGAGAAGCTTGAAACGCGTGATCGCGAGAAATGCGATGACCACGTAGTGGCTGAAGCAATATTCGCAGGTAAACAGGTAGAAGAATTTTCTGCGAGCCAAGCTGCGAGATCGCTCGCATTGGCGCTGGCAAAAGTCCCGCGGTTCGCGAAAGACCTCTTCGTGGGTCACAGTCCACGTCACGCAAGCCACTGGAATAGCCAGCACAAAGAGCCACGCGACCTGGAGGGTAAACGGCATCAAGCGTAGATTGTGATGCGGAAATAGTTTGAGGGTTTGTTTGCTGGGTCCATCTGGACAACAGTTATTGCGTCGCGGTAGGCTTGCGGGTAACGAGGTGGCCTATGCGTTTGTGGATGGTTCTACTCTCTCTGATCATTGTGGGTGGGTTGGCTTGGCATTTCGCTTTTGCCAGCAGTGCTCCTGAAGTTGGGTCGTCGGCGCCGGGGTTCACGCTGCCTTCGCAAGACGGAACACCGGTCAGCCTGAAGGATTTCGGTGGCAAATGGGTAGTGCTCTATTTCTATCCCAAAGACATGACTAAGGGATGCACGATTGAAGCGCACAATTTTCAACGCGACCAGGATCAGTACGCCAAGCGCAATGCGGTGGTGCTGGGAGTGAGCGTGGACAGCGTGGATTCACACAAGCAGTTCTGCGCCAAGGAAGGTTTGAACTTCAAGCTGCTGGCCGACCCCGATCACAAAGTTGTGAGCGCTTACGGCTCGCTGATGAATTTTGGAGTGACCCAGATTGCCTCACGCCACACGTTCATCATTGACCCCCAGGGCAAAATTGTTCGCTCTTATATGACCGTCGACCCGAACGGGCACAGCCAGGAAGTGCTGGCAGCGTTGGATGAACTACAAAAGTCTGGAGCGGCGGCCCAGTAATATTGACTGGAGACCGTTTTTGTTCCGCTTCGTCATTTCAGAAGCCAGGTCTCGCGACCGGGCTTTTTCTTTTCATCGGAGACGCCGAGGCTTCTGGTATCACGCGGCCCGGGGGCGCAGTAGGTCCGCAACTAGAACTATCACGGCTACCACCACCAGCAAGTGAATCAAGCTGCCAGCAATGTGAAGAGCGAAGCCGAGAAGCCAAAGGATGAGCAGGACCGCAACAATCGCACGCAACATGACGCCGCTCCTTATCTCGCCGTAGGCGCACCGGCGTTGAAACTAGCCAGAGCGGTCTTGGATGCTAGTGGGACCAGAAAAGGCTGCCGAGCAGGAACAAGACTTGAGCCCCAGCCAGAGCCATCCAGATACGAGCGCGCAAGCGGGAGCGGCGCAAATCGCGGCGCAGGTCCCCGTCCATATCGTGGAGAAATTCCAGCAACACCGCGGGAGGTTGAGGGGGCGGAGGTGATGGCGCGGCGGAACGTCCGGGCACGGCTGAGTAAACCGATTTCGTGGGATCGGTGAGATATGCTTTGGGCCCGTCAATCACTGACGACCAGCGCGGCAAGAGAATCGTGGAATCGGCCAAGATCGCCGGGTCAGGCTTGGAACTCAATTGCAAAGCAGGCTGCCTTTCGGGAGCTACCACGTCCGCCAAATTCCGGAGAAAAGAACTCACCCACAGATGGCTCAACTGGTCGCCGAGTAATTCGCCAACGTCGACGGGCTGCGATTCGAGTTCCAGCGGAGGTAAAACCTCAGGCGAAAGCACGTCCCCGAGATTGGTAAAGATGGTGCGATACCAAGGTGTACGCAAGCGGTCGCCCAGCGGCATGCCAATGTCTATTGGTCGCGAGGACAACTGCAAAGGGGGAAGCCTTTCGGGGGAGAAGGTATCGGCCGCGTTAGATACCAGCGATTTCCAAAGAGGCGGATCCCAACCTTCGGGCGGCAGGAAGTTCGGCTCGGGACCTTCGCCTATATTTCCAGAAACATCGCCGGAGGGCGGTTCGCTGAAGTTGTTGGACGGCCAAATTGACACACCTAGAGTGTCGCAACCGGCGCGCCCGGAGTCAAACCTTTTGACACATCTTTACATAGTCAGACGATGCCTGTGAGGCGACGCACAGTTTCTCTTCTGCCGGCACGCTACACTTTCTTGCCCCGGCTCTGGATTGTTTAGCGGTGCGCAGAATAGAGGAATCGCGCAATCATGAAACCAGTTCTTTCGAATGCGGTAGCGTTTTTGCTAATGACCATGGTTGGAATTTCCCTGGCGGCGCAGGCGACTCCCGTACCGGCAAAGTTAGTTTCACCTGAAGTGCTCCCGGATCACCGAGTCACATTTCACATTCGTGCGCCTAATGCCAAAGAAGTCTTGCTAAGGTTCGAAGGCGCCAAGAATACGCCGATGCAGAAGGACGATGACGGGGTCTGGAGCCTGACCACCGCTCCGTTGGAACCGAACTTCTATGAGTACGGATTCATTGTGGACGGCGTGACCACGATGGACTCAACAAATCCGCTGATCAAAATGAATCTGCTCAACAGTTCAAACGAAGTTCATGTGCCTGGGCCTGCCTCGCTGCCTTGGGAAGTGAATGACGTGCCCCGCGGCGTTCTTCACCACCATTTCTACAAATCCGCCGTCCTTGATGGGGAAGAAGATTTTTTTGTTTACACTCCGCCAGAGTACGACGCGCGAGCGAAGAACACGTATCCCGTGCTGTATTTGCTTCACGGTTACAGCGATGACGCTACCGGCTGGCCGACCGGAGGCATGGTGAATGTGATCCTGGACAACCTCATCGCACAAGGCAAAGCCAAGCCGATGATCGTGGTCATGCCCACCGGATACGGCGACCCGAGACTCTTGTCTCAGGGCTGGAAACTCTCTTTGACCAATGAGGTATGGAAAAGGAACGTCGAACTTTTCCCCAAGATGTTGCTGGGTGAGATTCTGCCCATCGTGGAGAAAGACTATCGCGTAACTCAAAAACGCGAAGCGCGAGCAATTACAGGTCTCTCGATGGGGGGAGAAGAATCCTTGCTCACCGGACTCAACCATCTGGATCAATTTGCCTGGGTTGGATCGTTCAGCGCCGGAGGAATGACGGAAGATTTCGCGGGCCAATTCCCCGCAATCGATAGCAAAACGAACTTGCCGTTGCGGCTGCTGTGGATTGCTTGCGGCACCGACGACGGCCTCATCAAGATCAATCGCGAAGCCCGGGAGTGGTTCAAATCCAAGGGAGTGAGCGTGACCGAGATTGAGACTCCCGGAGGCCACAGTTGGCTGGTGTGGCGGCGTAATTTGGTCGATTTTGCGCCACTGCTCTTCAGGAAGTAAGCGCAGTCAACTCTGAAAGATCTGATTTCTGGCAGGGACGGCATTGCTAACCGATGGTGCAGTTACCTATCGGGATGCGCCTATCATGCGCTAGAATCGGCGCGCGCAGTTTCCTTCCCATAGGGATAACAGGTAAACTGCACCTCCGGCGAAATGAGCCGTGGCTAGCGCATGCATAAATTTTCCGGAGCCTCCCATGCCAGAGACTACGAGCCAACCTAACCTTTCGGTCGCGGAATCGGATTATCCCGCCTTATACCTGGCGGCCGACAATGCCTCGCGCCTGGCCCAGAAGCGGCATCTGCGTTTTACCGCGATTATCCTGTCTGCACTGGTGTTGAGCGCGGCGCTCGGAACATTTTCTGGCATCTTTCATTCCGTGGGAAAATTGCTCGCTCTGGCCAGTGGGGCAGGCGCGGCCATCAGCTTCATCGTGACTTCCATCCGAAAGGCGATGCGCCCGGACCGGCTCTGGTATAGCGGCCGGGCAGTGGCGGAATCCGCCAAGAGCATGGCTTGGCTTTACATGACGGGAGCCGATCCTTATCCGGTTTCGCTTTCTCTGGCCGAAGCGGACAGCAAATTTATTGCGGACTTAAAAGCCATGGCCAAGGATCAGGCGCAGTCAGCACTGGGCTTTGGCGGGGAATTCAGCGAGCGCCCGCAAATCACGGCACGCATGCGCGAATTGCGATCGGCCCCATTGGCTCAACGCAAGCAGACGTACTTGGCTTCTCGAATTGGGGATCAGCGCAAATGGTACGCCCGCAAAGCTGACAAAAGTCAGACCGTCGCGAACCGGTATTTTGTGATAATCCAAGTCAGCCAAGCCATGACGTTGGCAGCAACCGTACTTTTGCTTTCACCCTTGGGCTCGAAGTGGAACTTGGGCGGAGTCTTCTCTTCGCTAGCCAGTGCCCTCATCGCATGGCTGCAGGTGCGGCAGCATGAAGAACTGGCACAGGCTTATTCGGTGACCGCGCTTGACTTGGGATTCGTTGAAGAAGAGGGAGCCGCCGTAGCGACGGAAAAAGATCTCTCCGCCTTTGTCGCGAACGCGGAGACTACGCTGGGGCAGGAACATAGTCTGTGGATTGCGCGAAAGACCTCGGCGTAGAATGGCTAGGCTCGTCGCCAAAGGAGAGTGTCATGCAAAAGCGTGTTGCGATTCTCACGTCTATGATTTTGGTTTTCGCTTCCGTGGCTGGTGCACAAGAGGATAAGAGCAAACGGCCCAGTCCCCCCGCTTCGGCACAGTGCAAGCTGCCCGATGGAAAGAGCATCAAGACGGATTACTCCAGCCCGCGTCTAAAAGGGCGCAAGATGATCGGCGGAAACAATCCCTATGGACAGGTTTGGCGGCTGGGCGCCAATGAAGCTACGACATTTGTAACCGATGCAAATCTTACGATCGGCGGCGTAGATGTCCCGGCTGGCAGCTATACTCTGTTCGCCATTCCCAATGCCGATAAATGGACGCTGATCATCAGCAAGAAAACCGGGGAATGGGGAACCGACTATGCCGGCCCGGGCGAAGATTTGGCACGTGTGGATATGAAAGTCTCTCAATTGCCGTCAAAGCTGGAGAATTTCACGATCTCCTATGAGCCTTCGAGCAGCGGCTGCACCTTGAACGCGGATTGGGACACTACGCGAGCCTCAGTCAAGATTTCTGAGAAGAAATAACGGCGGCCTCCGGGCGCGGCATTCAACCACCGGGGCACGGAGTACCACAGAGGAGGAACAACAGCGCAAGGTGAAGGATTGTTTGCTCAACACCGGCGTGTCTGGGGCGACTTAATGCTCGGTTCGATTCAGCGTCACGACTCGGTCAGCGGTGGCAGATACTGTCGGCTGTTTCGGTTTGCCCTCTACCGGTTTGGCATCGGGCGGATTCCCCAGCTGGCTGAGCACTTCGACGATCTGCTGAACTTTTTCTGCGCGCAATCGGATCGCGTCCATCCGGGGGGAGAGGCTCTCCCAAACCTTGTTAGTTGCCGTAAACAATCCTTGGATCACCGTTTCCAGCGCGAAACGATCCAGCAGAGCGCGGTCAGTTACTGCTTTACAGGTGGCGACCCACTCGCTGGAGGCGCCTTTGGCTTCCGAGCAGGGGCCGACCCTCTCCGCAATAATCCACCTTTTGTCGCGGCTCAAATATAGACGCTCACCCACATAGCGCGCGGCGTCCGGTTTCTCCACGTCCACTACGCTGTAGCAGTCCACTACCAACAACGCCGAGAGCGGTTGGTGGCCCTCGGATAAAGGGAATCCCTCGGGCAGATATTCCCAGTGCTCCATTTCTTTCGCGGTCTTGTAGTGCAGCCGCCGATACTTGATGGCGACAGCCTCTCCAAAGCGCGCAGCAGGCGCCACGCGGTGGCGGAGAATGCCTAAGACGTTGGTCTCCGCGGCCACCGTGCTCGACTCAAACGATGCCAAATCCTGCAGCGAGAGCAGGGCTTCATCAATGCCCTTTCTAAGACGATCGCGGTCCACTGAACCTCCAAGCCTTCGGGCGAGTGGAATTGCTTTTTAATGGATCGGCAAAAGGAAAAGGTTCATGAGTGCGGACCCGGCGAATCCGCACTCTGTCCCGCCGCCAGTTATGGCGTTAGCTGACCAAGAGAAGCCGTCTGGCCGTAATACTCTTGCCGCAAAATCACTATGTCGACGCGTCGGTTCTGCGCGCGTCCACCGGGGGCGTTGTTGTCCGCGATGGGATGGTATTGAGCATAGCCCGCAGCCGACAAACGCTCTGGAGAAAATCCGTACTTCACGATGAGAAGCCGGACTAGTTCGGTCGAACGCGCAGTCGAGAGTTCCCAATTGGAAGCAAATTTCGCGTTATGAATGGGCGCGTCGTCGGTGTGGCCTTCAATACGGATGTGATATGGCCGCCGAGCTAACTGGATGGCGATGCGGTCGAAGGCCGACTGGGAATTGGCCTTCACGCTGGAGGCGCCACTTTCAAAAAATCCGATTTCTTTCAGGCTGATGACCAACCCGTCGGGGGTACTTCGAAGAACCAGTTCATGCCGGGAAATTTCTGGCGCCAACGTTTGCTGCAGTTCCCGGCGTAAGCTTTCCAAGTCTCCATTCTCTTGCGCTGAGGAAGCATGGTCTCCAGGAGAGGCGACCACCCGGCCCAAGGCGGCCGTGCGCGCCGCATTCCCAATTTCCTGGACCTTATTAAAGGGCATGGGTTCTTTGGAGTCCAAAGGAACTTGAGTGGTCGAGTCGGGAAAGACGCCGAGTTCCTGAAACGCCACTTGAATAGCCATGGCAAGCTTGCCGACTTTTCGTTTGTCCACCTGGGAGGTCGAATAGTTGATATAGACATCCACCACATTGGTGCACGTATCAAACGACAGATTCCATACGTGCTCGATGATCATGGCGCGAGTAATGCGCCGCCCCGCATTGCGCATCAGATATTCCAGCAAGGCGAATTCTTTCGAGGTCAGCTCGATCCGCCGGCCCGCGCGTTCCGCTTTGCGCTCCACCCGGTCCAGTTTAAGGTCCTCGACCTGCAACACCGACTCCGCCGGTAGATGGCTCCGCCGCAGCAGCGCGCGAATCCGTGCCGAAAGTTCGGTGAAAGAAAAAGGCTTGACCAGGTAATCGTCCGCGCCCAGATCGAGACATTGCACCCGGTCTTCAATGCGGCTGCGTCCCGTCAGGATAAGGATCGGCATGCTGGGCTTGCGCGTCCGCAGATGGCGCAGAGATCGAAACCCCATCCAGCCGCGGCAGGTTGAGGTCGAGCACCAGCAGGTCATAATTGAATTCGCTGGCTTGCGCCCGCACCCGTTCGCCATCGTTGGAAACATCCACCGCGTAGTGTTCGGCTTCTAAGCCCTTTTTCACAAAGCTGGCGAGAGCGGGATCGTCTTCAGCGATTAACATGCGCATAAGTTCACTCTAATTTGAACAATTCTGATTCTTAAGCAGGCGGCAAGATTGGGCAACACAGAAATACCGCACGAAGGTCCGCCGTCCCAAAACAGGAGGATCGTCAATACTGGATGCGGGTTGCGCTAAAATTATCGGACGGTCCGCGCTCCCGGCCATCCGAGAACTCGCCCGTACCTGCTCTGCTACTCACTCCAGCCCCAGCGCCCGTTGGGATAATGGCTGGTTGCCCTTCGTCGAATGCCTCCTCTGGCCGGGGAAAGGGATCGCGAGGAGTGGATCTTTGGAGCAAGAACACCCTAAAGTCCGTACTCGTGCCTGGAGGCGTAGTCTGGTTTGCCGCCATCGTCGCTGCTTCAAGCCGGCATTTACTCTCTTTCTCTTTCCGTCGTTACCACCTACTATTGGGTTGCCTTTCTTGCCGGATTTCTCCTGGCTTGGCGCTTTCATTCCAGCCGCGCCTTCTTTGCGGTTGCGAGTTTGCTCCTGGCCCACCGCGCCTTAATATATTTTTCTGCTGGGCGAGCGGCGTCGCAGTGTCAGGCCACACCGCGCTCGAAGCGATTGCCTTTCTTCTTCCTCCGAATCTTTTACTCTTGGCCTTGGTCCACGAACGAGGACTAACCCTTGCCTCAATAAGGCTGTGGCTGGGATTACTCTTTGTCGAATCCGTTTTCGTCGCCGTCCTTTGTCGCCCTGGAGCAACCAGTTCTCCTTGGTTCCTCCACTTCGGGTTTCTTCCCAAGGATTGGTTCCATTGGACAAGACTTCCGCCATCCGCGTGGATGACGTTTGCGATCACCTTCATGCATCTTGCTGGTCCGAGTTCTTCGTTACCGCAAGCCGGTTGAAAGTGGTCTGCTCTGGTCGCTGGCCGCGGCCTTCCTGGGTCTGCAGGCAGGAGGCGCAGGAAGGATCGGCAGCGCGTACTTTGCCACCGCCGGGCTGATTCTGGCTTGCTCCCTGATCGAAAACTCCTACGTGATGGTTTATCAGGACGAGCTCACCGCTTTGCCCGCGCGGCGCGCTTTCAATGACGCGGTGTTGCACCTGCAAAATAACTACACTGTTGCGGTTGTGGACATCGACCATTTCAAGAAGTTCAACGACAACTACGGTCACGACATCGGCGATCAGGTGTTGCGCATGGTGGCGGCGAAAGTTGGCCCGCGTCAGCGGCGGAGGCCAAGCCTTCCGCGTGGGTGGCGAGGAATTTGCCATTTTGTTTCCGGATGAATCGCTCTCCGACGTACTTCCTCACCTGGAAATTCTACGCATGGAAATCGAAGCCTCGTCGTTTCGGGTGCGCGGAGGACATGAGCGCCGAGCGATCTCCCATGGCGCCGACCGCAGAAAACCGATGCGCCCCAAGCGAAGCATAATCCGGCAGAAACCCTCTCCGGTCACAACGGAGAGTTTTCCGTGACAGTCAGCATCGGAGCTGCAGAGTCCAACGCCAGGCACTCGGCACGTCGAACAAGTGATTCAGGCCGCCGACAAAGCTTTATACCGGGCGAAACGCGCTGGCCGCAATCGCGTAGAGGTCGTGACTCCAGAGCGCGCGAGGCGCAAACGCAGCATCGCATGAACGCCCGCCTTGCCCTTTTCAAATTTGTCTCCCGAGCAACATTCCGCTGCTACAATAGGGAGGTTCGTCCCGCCCAATCTCACGGAGAGGTGGCCGAGTGGCTGAAGGCGGCGGTTTGCTAAACCGTTGTACGGGCTAATACCTGTACCGGGGGTTCGAATCCCTCCCTCTCCGCCACGCAGTCTGGGATGCAGAGAAAATCGGCTGCACTCCTTGGAAAACCGCTGGAAATCGCCGCAATCCCGCGACTTTAGCGTTCAAACCGGACCAGAGAAAATGTCCCGCCGAACGCCTCAGCCAAGCTTTACCGCCATTTTCTCTGGAGGGCACTTACGCAGTCCGGTTTCAATGACTCCAGTCGGCGAATGCAATACGACCCGAAACCGATGGTTTGGCGAAAGGCTCCTTGACTTTTCGCTGAGCACCGTTTTGCGGACCTCGTTGCGATAGCCCACCGGCCGTAACCGAACAACAACAACCGTCCGGGATCCCGCACGGGCAGTGACTTGAGCATCACAGCGTCCAGCAGACTAAAGATGGCGGTGTTCGCGCCAATACCAAGGGCCAACGAAAGTACCGCGACTAGGGTCAGACCGGGGCTTCGCAGCAACATGCGCAGGCCATAGCGGACATCCTGAAGCAAACCTTTCATAGTCATTCTCGTAGCACAATGGCTTTACCGGCACTTCAAGTTATGGAAGTAATGGCAATTCGACTGCCGATTGCAGGGAAAAGGTAAACCGTTGAGCGGCGGGAGGAAAGCGCGGGCCCCGAAGAGGACTCACGCTTTCCGTTCCATCCGGATTCTTTAAATGAAATTCAGCGATGTGCCCGCCGCCGGTAAGCGCAGTCAGACTTACCACGTCATCGCTCAATAAATATGCTTCGCGCTTGTTGCAAACAATTTTCTTACAACACAATGCTTTCGTAGATGACATCCCGGGTAGGCCTCATTGACTCTGAAGTACGGCAAGCTTAAAAGGTTCGACACAACCAATCATCACGGAACCCTCCCCATATTGTCCCAGCAGATCTCTGCTAATCCCGCGAAAGAACCTGTCTACCTCGCCATAAGTGGTGTAAGGCGCGCCCTCCGCCAGAATCTGCTTCAGGTGGTAGATAGCTTCCGTGAGGTCTTTGCCTTCTTCGTAAATGGGGTTGGGCCATACCGCGATGTCGATCATCTTGTCCCAGCCGGTTTCTTTGTTCCATGTCAACAACTTGTCGAAGTAGTTTTCCAGGAGTCGAGCGCACGTCTTCACGTCCGGGTTACCGCGTAAGGCTTTGATCAGAGATTGACGCGCCGCACGAATCTCAAGGTGCATTTGAAGATTCCTTGCCACCGTCATAACATCTGGAAAAAGAAACCGGCCAATGGCTCCGGGACGTCCGGGATTGCCCGCCTTGACGAAGGCCTGCGGTCGCGGGGTTTCTGCGGGTCGCGATTAGGCGCCGGCGGCCGCTTGATGGCCGTGGAAAAGACGCTGCGATTGGAAGCTTGAAGCAACGTTCCACCAAGGTCTGCTGAGGAGAAAAGGAGACGAAAGAACAGTCCAACGGCGTGCCGGAAAACCTGATCACTCAAATGTGTCCTAGAGACCGAGGGATTTAAAAGGACCGGCACGCGCGGATCATCATCAAGTGCCCGGAGAGCGATTCTCCACTAAGAGGCCGGATAGATACATTTTCGCAGACTGTCCGTTCGCCCAACTTCAAACCCTTTTCAGCCGGCGGCGGACTATCTCATTAATCTCTCAATGCGCGAATCAGTGGTAGTGTCAGTTGACATTGGCTTCCGATTTGCCCGTGATTTAGTACCAAGACAGAAACGTCGCCCGGTTAACTAGGGGCGTGATCCGGGCCTAGATCGGTTTCACTTTACGAAGCTGTTTCGATAACTGCTGAAAATTCGTTAGCAAGAATTGCATGGTATGGGTGAAGGCTTGGGGTGTCTGAGCGGTTTGTAGCGTTGCGGAAAGCGCGGTGCGGACGGTGTAGACGGCGCCGGTATCTGGCTTATCGCGAAAAGCTTGCTGATACTGGTCTCGAGTCCAATTCTGGCTCAGGCCCTGCTGCAAGATGCCGGCTGCATCTTCGTATTCGGCGGCGCGCAGGGTGCGGTTGTTGAGGATGGAGTTAACCGATGCGGGCGCGCCCGATGTTTCGCCGTCGGTCCAGACTGCTGCGATCACTTTGATTTGGTCGGGTAGAGGACTGAAGCCCAAACTCAAAGAGGGGTTGCGAAATGCTGGCGCCCGGTTCGACAGGAGGGTGGCTTTCTAAGAGTCGAGTCCCAGACCTTTTTTGATTTCCTTGCCGGTTGCGAGGAAGAAGATATTTCCAAAACCAGAGCCCACACCGGTTTGCTACTAAGATTTGTGACGGTGTAGGTAGGACCTTTTTCCCCAGTGGGATGGATCTCAACGCGAAATTCAGGCCGTTCGGGCGCTCGTTGTGGATAAAGCGCTGATGGGAAAAACATTGCGATGTTCAAGGCGCAAAATGCCGCAGCGAATATCTTCATCGGAATCTCCAGCGGTACACAGGAGCCGGGCCATTCGGACAGGCTTTGGCGACGACTGTCCGAAGGAAATTGTAATTTCCCGTCTTCTTCGATCGCCATAGGATAGCAGGCGTATGCTCAGTTTGGGCGACGAACCGCCGGAGTAGATCACGCCAAACGGTTCCGATGATCGGCCCTCTTTAGGACCCCGCCAGGACCGAAAAACGCGGTATCTACAAACCTATGGCGGTGAGACAATTTCTAGCGAACGCGGAGATGGCCTGGCGAACCTCCGTAAAACGTTTCGTCGCATGGGCTTTCAACGATGGGTGTGAACTGCCAATGCACAAATCCCGGCCAGCAGAAAACATGCCGAGAGAAACATGACGGCAACCGAATAGGAGAACTTCGCAGTAAGGATCAATCCGACGACCGAGGGACCGACGAAGCTCCCTAGTCCGTTCGCGATATTGAGGAAGCCAAAGGCGGCAGCTCCGGACGAATCGGCAAGCTTCCGCGAGGGCAACATCCAAAAGGACGGCACAAAACCGTAAATGGCCGCCGCAGATAGGCAGAGCCAGCATACCAGTCCCATGAGACTGAGACTTGCAAGGGTTGTAACCGGAAAAACAAGACCTGCCAGGATCAAGGGAATTGCAGTGTGTAGACGCCGCTCTCCACTGCGGTCGGAAGAATAACTCATGCACAATACGGACGCTACCGCGCTGGCAAAAGGAACACCAGAAAGTGCGGCCGCGTGCGATGAAGTCAACGTGGAGGCGTTTCGAAGCGTGCTGGGTAACCAGAGAAAGAAGCCTGCGATGCCAATGTTGGAAAAGAACCCGATGGTCGAGAGCAGCAGCACGTCGCGGTGACGAAGCGTATCCCAAATCGAGAGTGGCCGTGACACCAATTTCTGCGCCCGTTCCTTCTCCAGAGTCTGGACAATACAACTGCGTTCTTCCGCACTAAGCCAAGTCGCCTGCTGAGGACGATCCACCATAGTGAAAAGGCTGACTGCCGCCAACACCAAGGCCGGGATGCCCTCCAAAATAAATAGCCATCGCCATGCGGGCATGCCCAGCCAGTTTAGCTTGAGGATCAGCCCAGCGATGGGTCCACCGAGCGCCAAAGCGAATGAACTGGCCATGAAAAACCGCGCCAGCGCCCGGGCCCGGTATTGTGCAGGAAACCATTCGTGCAGATACACGAGGACTGCGGGTACTAGACCAGCCTCGGCGAGACCGAGAACGAAGCGAGCCAAATAGAACTGATGAGGGGTGTGAACAAAGCCAACCAGTGCTGTGCAAATTCCCCAAGATGCCAGAATGCGGACAATCCAACGCCGCGCACCCCAGCGATGCGCTATCAGAGCTCCAGGTACTTCCAGGACCAAATAACCGATGAAGAAGAGGCCGGCGCCGAATCCATAGACTCTTTCGGAGAAACCGAGGTCGCCCGACATGGTCAGCTTCGCGTAAGCCACGTTCGCGCGATCCAAAAATGCTACGAGGTAAATAACGAAAACCAGGGGTAGTATGCGGTGGCTGGCCTTGCGGATTGCGACCTGCTCGAGGACTGAAATAGCTCCCTGACCAGCAGGGATCCTTGGACCAATGGGGTTAGGGATTGGCGGCATTCCGAATCATCATTTCACAAAGCAGTTCTTTGTGAGCCAGCGGCGCGTCATCGATAACCCCGCTTTGCGCCCCCTGAGTTAAGGCTGTTCAATCCTGCGGCCTTCGTGTGTTCCAAGTCGGGCAACCGAAGAACAGATTTGGCGCTACTGCGTTTTCTTCTGGAACTTGGCTTCTGCTTCATGACTGGTGGCCTCCCTGTCACCGGTCAATGATCAGAGTAGCGCCGCGAGTGTGATGGTAGAGGAATCTCCCGACAAATCGTAAGCCGCACCCGATTAAAGGCGTAGGGACCTTTCAAGCGGCAAACTTACTTGATGCCGATGACCATCGAGTCCGGTCCTGTCAAGTGCTCGACCCGGGTCTCAAGGAATCCTGCTTCTTTCATCCACGCTGTGCAGTCTGCCCCGGTATAGTCAAACCCGTCGGCGGTCTCGACCAGCATATTCAGGCTCATCAGCAGGCCAAAAGCATTCTCACATCGATCGTCGTCGATGATGCTTTCGTAGACGATGCACGCGCCGCCCTCAGGTAGCGCCTCGTAGGCCTTACGCACCAGCCTTCGTTTCATGTCGATGCCCCAGTCGTGCAGGATGTGGCCCATCATCACGACATCGGCCTTGGGGAGCGGCTGATCCAGGAAACTGCCGGGAGCAAATTTTACGCGGCCTGAAAGCCCGTTGGACTCCACATACTCTTCGAAAATTGGACCCACCTCGGGAAGATCAAAACCAGTTGCCTCGATATGGGGATTGGCCAGCGCCACCTGTGTAATCAGGTCGCCCTGCGCGGTTCCGACATCAACGGCAGTTCGGTATCGGTTCCATGGGAATTGGCGCGCGATGGCTACGTTGGCGCCGTGACTGACTCCAGTCATGGCTCTCAGAAATTCTTTCAGCCGGGCTGGGTCCGCGTACAGGGCTACGAACGGGTTGGGCCCGCCATTTTTCGTTTCGTTTTGCGGAAGTCCCGTTCGCAGCGCCGTCGTGAGATGACCCCAAAAAGGATACAGCCGATGATTCGCCATCTCAAGAATGCCACCGATGTAGGACGGCTTGCGCTTGTCAAGAAAGAAGTCTGTGCTCGGCGTGTTGTAGTACCGGCCGTCGCGGCGCTCGAGAAATTTCAAGGCCACCAGTGCATCAAAGAAATCTCGGGCTGATCTCGGATGCAGGCCGAGTCGTCCCTGTAGGGATTCAAGATCCTCTGGGTGTTTGGCCAGTTCTGTGAACAGTTCCATCTCCACAGCACTCATGAGCGTCTTTGACGCCCAGAATCCCAAGCCCACTTGCAGAATGAGATCAGGTCGTGCCTCGTTCATTCGCGTTTCGCCTCCGGACGATCGTGCAGTATAACAGTCTGCTGGCCGACCGAGAGTTACGTCCTGATCGGCTAATCATGCAGGTAAACGAGTCTGGTCGTTCGACACCAAAATATCAGATTGGCTTGCTCGTGGCGTCGGACAGAATCTCGAACAGGCATGCGAAATCAGCCTGACTTTTGCCGGCCTGGATTGCTAGCTCCAGCCCCTGCTCGAGCTTTGCCCTGATCGCCGCACCCGCGTGGTCACGAATCCGACACAGATTACGTGGGGACCGATGGGGATCTCCCAGACCCACTCGAGATATTCCTCGGGCAGGGGGTCCATATAAAGAGTTGTTCCATCGACCGGTGCGGAGATCGGAAAATAACTCCAAACGGCCACTTTGGCCGGCCCGTATTCGATAGCGGGTAGATTAAATTCGCGCGCCGGTCCATTTCGCTCAAATTCTTGTCACGGGAAACATGAGTGTTATCGAGGCGATGTCATAAGCTGGCGACCTCCATTCGCGTCGATCAACCGACCGAGAGGCGAAGGCGGGAAACACGCCATTCTAGATAAGATCGCGACCCCGTGGGGTTGAGTGCCAGAGATCAGAGAACGACTAAATGAGATTGGGATGAATGGTCGAGTTATGTTTCCCGATTTTGAGGGTCCCGGCAAACATGTCGCAGGGGAACGGAGATCTCGCCCCCGTTTCGAGAAATAAGCGTGGTTCAAAAACGTCCAGGTTGCGACGCTCCGGTCACCATTGTCGCTAGTTCCGTAGGCTAAAGTGTTTTCTTTCCTGGCATACGGTACTTTTCCACATGCTGCTGAGGTCTATTTAGGCAAAACAATCTTGGCAGGCCGCATCTGAATCTGCGGTATCGGGGGACCGCATGTTTCGGCTTTTTCTTACCTTCCTTTGCTCGTTCGCATTTGCACTCGTTCTGGTCACGGTCGGGTGCGGCGGTTCAACTTTAGCGACCAACAGCCCAGGCTCCGGCGGATCGGGAGCTGGCGGCGGAACGGGAAGTGGCGGCGGATCGGGAACTGGCAGCGGAGCGGGGAGTGCCAGCGCGGCATGCAGCGGTCCAGGATTCGGATATAACAACCAAAACGGAGGAATAACCGGCATTTGGCTGAAAAGCCCCTCCCCAGGCCAGAATCCAAGCCACGTCCAGGTGAATGCAATCGCATCGGGCCCCGCTACCGTTACTGAGTGGGCGGTTTGCCTCGACGGTCAAGCCGTGTATCAGACAGATAACGTTGCGAGTTCGATCTCCCAAGCGATTGATATGTCCGCCGGCCAGCATCTTCTCTTCGCGCGCGCGTGGGACGCCCAGGGCGACTCCGACAGATCTGAAATTGCGTTGATCCAGGTTGGGCCGCCGCCGCCGAGCAGTACTGTGCTGCCGACTCCGCCCGCAAATGCACAGGTGCTGACGGAGATGCAGAATGACACCGCCAACTGGAGCATCTGCAGCCTCTGTGCGGCGGGCACGACCGACACCAGCAACTACTGGATGGCGCCTTTTCAAAGCCAGCCCTCGCTCAGCGGCAGCAGCCTTGAGATGTATGCCGATGGACCGCAGTGGAGCAACGTGCTATTTATGGACATAATGCCGGGCACCAGTCCCAATTCTCATTTTTTGTGGGACTTCTCGGTCTACCACGACCCCGCTGCCGAAGCCCATTTCTGGTCGTCGGAGTTCGATCTCTGGCAGGTTCTCGGAGGCCAAGAATTCATGATAGGCAGCCAGTGCGACTTCGGAGACGGTTACTGGTCTACCTGGGATAGCCAGGGCGGTAGTTGGATTCTCAATGGAATCCCTTGTCCGCACTGGGCGCCCGGCTGGCACCACATTCAGTGGTACGTTGAGCGCATCAGTTCCACGCAGTATCGCTACGACACGCTGGTCGTCGATGGTCAACCCTACGGTCTCAATCAAGTCTGGACCGCCAACACTACCACATGGCAGGATATGATCGGCGTCCAATTCCAACTGGACGAGGATCCCAGCGGTACTCCACTTCACGAATGGGTCGATAACGTGACTCTAACGGAGTGGTAAAGCGCCACTCGCCACGCAGTGAAACGAACATCTGCAACTGTCCGACACTCCGAAACAATGATTCGCCGAACCGATATACTCATCGGCCGGATGCACGAGGTTTTGATTTCATCCGGGCCGCCTCTACCCAGCCGGGTCGGCGTGCCGCCATTGGTGGCGTAGGTGGAATCGAGATCGGTGGTCGAGACCTGATCTTGCTGATGCGCGTTCTTTCATCGGATTCTGCTGTTCCAGTTCCACCAAATACTACCGTATGGTGTGGTGGACTTGGGCTGCTTCGAAATTGCTTCCGAGGGAATACGCCTCTCCTTAGCTGCATTCGCTTCGATGAAGGTGCTATCCACCGACAGGTCTTCCTCCTTTACCAATCCAACTTCCACGCATTGCCGCACGATCTGTTCAAACGACTGCTTCGAACAGCCTCGATTCCTGAAACCGTCCGTGTCGGTTTTTAGAAAACTTGGAAAGGGGATCTCCCGATCGAAGCTCAGTCCAGTCAACCAGCATCACGCCATATGCATGCGCAATTCCTCGACTAACTCGCGTTCGCTGGTGACGCAGTACAAATAGCCGATGAAGCTCCAGCGCGGTTCTCAGTCGACCCCCTATACTTCTGCTGATTCTCCGGCTACACCCACAGACGATTTCCACAAATACTTAGGGCATGTCGATCTTGACGTACGCGGTAGTTACTGTACGATCCCTGCATCCTCCCCTGTAACGATGCCACGGCGCGCACCGAACATCCAATTAGGAGCTTCGCGTTATGTCCAGCAGGTGTGTTCGCGCAGGGAGACTCTCGTTTAGTGAGGGATCTACAACTTCAATTTTCTATTTTCTTCGGAGTTTAAGCAATTGCTGTTGGTGTAATGCCTTAACTTTAATGCTCGCCTTGAGCGTCGCGATGAACTTAAGTCTGCCAGCGAGAGCCACCGTAAATCTCGTCTCGTTGCAGTCACCGCACCTTCTGCCCGATGTCACCAATAATGTCACCGCACCGGTTCACTTCTCAGCGACGGCCGAAAGCGATTTAGGGATTACGGGATTTGTGGTTTATATCGACAACCATAATGTCTATCAGAATTACAGCCCGTCCATGGATGCCTGGGTGGTTTTACAGCCGGGAACGACTCATTCCGTATACATCAAGGCGTGGGATTCGAGCGGCTCGCTCGCGAGTTCGGCCACTTATACTATTGGTGTGACGGGTGTCGCGCCACCTGCTCCTCCCCGCACCGCCTCCATCCGTAACGATCTGGATAACCCTGACAACTACTCCTGGATTGTTGACAATAGTCGTCCGGTGGGAGGACAGTGCGGCGACGGAAGCCTTGGACAGTTTAACAGCGCATCCGATCCTAACATTGCCAACTCACCCGACCATAGCGGAGTAGGCCAACATTTCGTGTTGAACAGCAAATGCCAGTATGACGACAGTCTCTTTTACTTGGAGAGCAAGAACGCAGAAGCCAGTCACACAAATTTCCTCTGG
Organism: uncultured Acidobacteriaceae bacterium; assembly: GCA_963712035.1. GTDB lineage: Bacteria > Acidobacteriota > Terriglobia > Terriglobales > Acidobacteriaceae > PALSA-270. Next base: position 252,003 of record CAVQGL010000002.1, read on the forward strand.
GACTTCTGGGTTTATGTGCCCACGACGACGCAAAGCAGCACTATACAGGCGCTCGAATTCGACTTTTTTCAAGCTCTACAGCTGGGCGGTTTGGTGCACGAATTCATGTTCGGCTCGCAGTGTAATTACCAGGAGAACCAATGGCAAAACTGGCTTCCGCAGAAGGGCGTGCTGACCTGGGTGGATACGGGACTCTCGCCTTGTCAAATCTCGCCGGGGAGTTGGCACCATTTAACATTTTTTTTGCAGCGCGTAACAAGTTCGGGGTACCAAGTAATACCGGCAGAATTCAGCTCCTCCTCAGATAACAACAACAGTCTACGATTCGGAACTCTCACCGTAGACGGGAATACGATGTATTTGGATGGCTTTGCGCCCTCCACTGTTCCAACCAACCCGTCTTGGCAACCGACTCGCGGAATTCAACACCAGCTGGACAGTGCAGTACAAGGTGTCACCATAGACGAATATTTGAACGAAGAGTCTCTAACGAGCTGGTAGTGAGCATCAATAGTCATAAGGGCCCGTCCCTTCGCCGAGTTTTTATATTGACTAAAGTCTCTGGGCCGTGAGCAGATTTCATATTGTGATTGACCTGCCCCCAGCTTTCGTTCACGTAAGAATACGACAAGTTACAACTGCCCTATTCCCGGTTTGAGCGGGGATGGGGGTCTGGGGCAAGGGGCCGGCGTTTGAGGCCTCTTGCCCCAGTTCAGCTCTATAGAAGTTCGCCGCCTGAGCTGCGGCAAATTCCTTCGGTGTTTTGTATCCCAGACTACTGTGCGGTCGCTCCTCGTTGTACTCCGTCCGCCACGCCGCGATCTTGCGTCGCGCGTCGAACAGATTCTGAAACCAGCTCAGGTTCAAACACTCTTCCCGCAGCCGTCCCTGAAAACTTTCGACCCGCCCATTCTGCATCGGCTTTCCCGGCTGAATGTGCACTAACTCGATCTGCCGCTCCACGCACCACGCCAGAAAATGCCGACTGGTGAGTTCCGGCCCATTGTCGCAGCGGATCGCCAACGGCTGTCCGCGTTCCGCCACAATGGCTTCCAGCACTCGCGTCACTCTCCGGCTCGAGAAACTGGTGTCGACTTCCAACGCCAGACACTCTCGCGTGTAAGCATCCACCACGCTCAGCACGCGGATAGTTCGGCCGCACTCTACCGCGTCGTGCACAAAGTCCAGCGCCCACTCCTGATTGGCCGAAGTTCGCACCACGAGCGGCTTTCCCTCCCGCACGCAATGCTTTCGCTTCTTCCGCCGGATCGCCAATCCCGCCTCCCGATACACCCGATGCAACCGCTTGTGGTTCACGTGCTCTCCGCTTCGTTGCAACAGCACCTGCAGTCGCCGATACCCGAAGCGCGGCTTCTCCCGCGCCAACTCCACCAGCTTCGTCCGCAACGGCTCATCCGTTCGCAGCGACCGGTAACGATACGTCGTCACCGCCATCGTCATCAGTCGACCCTCGCCGCTCGCTGAAGGCATACTCTTGCTGCACCTGCTCGATAGCTGCCTTCAGCGCTACGAGCTCCAGCCGTTTTTTCGGATCACCGACTGCAGCGCTTCTTTGTCCAGACTCAGATCCGCCACCAGCTTCCGCAGCTTCGTGTTCTCATCCCGTAGTTGCTTGGCTTCCTGCGCCTGGCTCACATCCATCCCACCGTATTTTGTTTTCCATGCGTAGATCGTGTGTTTCGATACCCCTGCCTCTCGCGCCACGTCTTCCGCTTTACGTCCCGCTTCCAGTTGTTTCAGCACCCCGATGATCTGCGCCTCTGTGTGCCTAGTCTTCGACATACCCGCTTCCCCTTTCTTTCGCTGAAATCATACTCAGCTTTGTGCGGAAAGCGGGGAGCAGGTCAATTCAAAACTGTCCGGTTTCGGACAGTGCTGTCCGGAACCGGACAATCTCCGCGCCACCGCGAAGATAGCATCTAGGGATGAAGGGAGAAACGCCTGCGGGGCTTCTCGCGGGCGAGGGCGCCCGCGCCACGCGATCTCAGAAGATTTTCAGCTTAATGGTGAGGTATTTTTTGGGATCTTGCCGGATGGCTTTGATCAGCTCGCGGCTCTCCAGCAGCACCTTGTTGGAGTTGTCATAGAAAGAGTCGTCATGCAAAAACTTTCCTGCGGTACCTTGCCCCGCGGCTAACTGATCAGTGAGATCGGAGAGTTTGCTGATGGTATTTTGTAATTTGCTGGCCAGCACTTCATCTTTCGTGAGTTTCCCCAGTGTGCCCTTGCCGGCATTGATGTCTGCGGTCAGTTGCTTGACGTTGGCGATGGTTTGGTTGGCGTTGTCGTAAAGCGCAGGATCTTTAAGCAGCTTACCGGCGGTGCCTTTGCCGGCATTCAGATCGTCAATCAGCGAATTCACTTTGTCGACCGTGCCATTGAGTTTGTCATACAGCTGATCGTCAGCGACCAATTTGCCCAGCGTGCCTTTGCCTTCGTTCACCTGAGTGACCAAGGTTTGAAACTGGCTAACAACGCCATTCAAGCGGTTGTAAAGCGCGGGATCGTAAATCAATTTGCCAACCGAGCCGTTGCCGCTTTCAACGAAGGCCAGAATCCGGTCCACGCGCGCTTCCAAGGCTTGCAGGTTTTGCAGTGTGCTCTGGCTGGCTCGCACCACATCGGAGAAATCGGGCACGAAATGGGCTGGCAGCGTGTCCCCGTTTTGAATTTCCGCTCCCTTGGCCTGAGAGCTGTCGATATCGATATAAGTTTCGCCCAGCACTCCGGCGGTCGAGAGTTCGGCCAGCGAGTCCTTATGCAAGCCATCCTGAAATCTGCTGCTGACGGTCATAGTCACTTCGACGGGAGTCGGCTGCTTGCTGGGGATAATGAGAATGTCTTTGACGTTCCCGACATCCACGCCGCTCAGCCGCACCGGCGCACCCTTGCGCAATCCGCTGGCGTTGTCGAAGTAAGCTTTGAGCGTGAGTTTGGGAGTAAACAGCCCGCCGGTACCGCTCATCAGGAACAGGAGCACGCCTAGCGTGACGCTGGCGAATATCACCGTAAGCCCGACTTTCAGTTGGGACCACTGCAACTGTTTCTGGCTAGGCACGCTTTCTCCCAGGCACTTTCGTTACGGACATGGTACTGAAATAGCCAACTGCCGCCCCAAGGTCTTGGGTGAATCATAGCAGACGCTTGGGCCGGGATTCACCTCAGGCACGACGGGTTCGCAGGGTCCCCACGAATAACAAAGCTAGAAGATAAGCCACCGCGCCGCAGGCCAGCGTGGCGTTCAGCCCATACTGAATAGCGATGACCATGGCCAAAACCGAGCCCATCACGCTGGATGCTGCGTTCATCGCCCAAGCCCATTCCACGGCATTTTCTGCTGCCGGACTCTTCTGCGAAGCTGGAAACTCCGCGACCGGAAGGCTGGCCAGCGCACGTAAGCCGGTAGGGAAGGGCATTCCCATGGCGAAGCCCAGCGGAATGAGCAGTCCGCTGCTGACCAGGAGTTTCACCATGAAAGGCAGGCCGACCAGCGCGTTCAAAATACCAGGCAACACCCATACATAAAGCAGAAGGACAACCGCAATCAAAGTTAGCGGCAGCCAGGGACTGGCAGTTTCGCCAAGCCATTTCCGCGAAGCGAGGCTGCCCGCGCCGCTCGAAAGCAAAAGCAGAAATACGACAACGGTCAGTGCGTAAGTCGGATGACCAAGGAATAGGACGAAGCGTTGGATGAAAGCGATCTCCACGAGAATGTATCCCAGTCCGACCGCAATGAAATAGATCAGGCAAATGGCGCGCTTCTGCGCTCCGCCGGTTCGCACTGCCAGCGGAATGACAAGAAATGCGAGCACCGCGATCAGTGAAACGATCATCACCATCCCTAGCACGGCAACGCCGAGATTCACCTTCCAGTCGATCCCGTGCTGTAGCCCCTGCTGACGAAACATCTGGCTGAGCTTAACGGTGAAGAAAAAGAATGGGGCGTCGTCGGTGACCGGCGCAACGTTATAGGCATATTGCCGGGCAAAAGCGTAGGGATCGTTGCTCAAAACCAGCGCGGAGAATGGATTGTCTCCCGGCGCGGAGGGCAGGTAGAGCGCGGCCAGACCGTTGTCGTCGATGTGCACGTGAACCGCTTCTTCTTCGGCTGGCGTAAATGCGCTTTTCTTGGCGAGGACCACTACCGGAATTCCATCCTCGGTCAGATCGCCGTCCGCCACGACGATGAAGTTCCGAGCAGGATTTGCGACTCCCAATTCATGCAGCGCCTGCATGGCCACCGAAACCACGCGCAGCGCCTCGCGCGGACGCCGGAACTCCCAGCGCGTAACGGCAATCATTCCGTCTGGCTTGAGGTGCTCGAAGTACTCGCGGAATGCGTCCACGGTGTACAGACTGTTTTCGCTGAGGGCGAAGGCGCCGGCAGCCGTCGAAGCCCAAGTGTCCACCAGCGTCATCTGCACAACGTCATACCGGGCTTGCGAGTTTCTTATAAACGATCGGCCATCGGTCACATGGATGTGCACATCGGGCCGTTGATACAAGTGTTGCGAATAGTCGGCATAGCGCCCGCGCATGATGGTATTCGCGATGATGGGATTGATTTCGATGCCGGTCACACTGTGGCTGCCGTTAGCCACTGCACGCAATACATCCACGCCGCCGCCGGGGCCGATGATGGCGTAATCGCCATGTGGCCGCAACACGTTGGCCAGCGCGGGCGGCGCTGCCATCAGATTCTTTTGCCACTCACTGCCCTGCCATTGCGTGAGGTCCGCGTTCATAATGAAAGTGGAAGCGTCCGCATCAATGACCACGACCTTGGCCGCGCCCTGGCGATCGACTTCCACGCGCGAAATCGCATTCCAGCGGGCGAACTCTACCCAGGAAGAATCGCGGAACATGCCCTTGGCATAAATAATGTCAATCAATCTTCCGGAATGATTGGCAGCGATGACCACGAGCAGGCAGGTTGCAATTCCTACGGCCCACTTGCGGGTGTTCGAAGTGATCGCCCACACTGCGCTGGCCGTCGCCATTATCACAGCGGCGACCAAAATGGTGTTTGGCCCGCCCAGCAGATTCAGCAACGGGACGATGCCGAGGCAAGCGAGGGCGCCGCCAACCAGATCGGCTCCGTAAAGACGAGTGATCGCGTTGCTCTCGCGCGCGAAGAGAATGGAAAACTGCAGCCCGGTCAGGAAAAACGGAACGATCGAAACCAGATACAGAATTGTGAGATGGGAAAAATTGTGTTTCGAAAGCTCCAAAGAAACCGGCACACGGAGCACCGCCTCGAGAACCACGGGAACGACAAGTGCGTTCGCGGCGCATAACCAAGCCATCAGCGTGCGGGTCTGATAGCGCGCCAGCCAATTCTTCCACAGATAGGCGAATGTTCCCCCAGCACCCAATCCGAGCAGCGCAATGGAGATGGCGAGAAAGGCAAAGTGATAGAAAAGGACCACGGAAAACAGGCGCGTAAGGGCGAGTTCCAGAAGCAACGCGGAAAAGCTGCCTAAGGCGATGCCAGCAAGAAGAGTTCGTTCGCGGGAGTTCGTCGGGACGACGGCAATCGCTAAGGGTTCACTCAATTCAGCCATGAAGATCCAAAACCGGGAACGCGTAAGTCTAACAGAGAGGAATCGTGCCCTGGTGTGCGGCCCCTCACCTCGAAGCTCTCGCAGGCCAATGTGGTAGCGCTTAATTTTCCAAAATGACTTGTGCGATGGCTTGTTCCGCAGTGTGAGAAAGGGAAAGCGCGATGTGCACTGCGCCGAGTTTCTCGGCAAATTCGGCGGCTTTGCCGTGGAAGAGGAGAGTCGGGCGGCCTCCGGGCTCGCGAGTGACCTCGATATCGCGCCAGCGCACGCCCCGATTCCAACCCGTGCCGAGGGCCTTCATGGCGGCTTCTTTGGCCGCGAAGCGCGCCGCATAGCGCTCGGCGCGGTTGGCTTTCGATTCGCAGTAACGGATCTCGCCTGCGGTAAACAGGCGGCACAGAAAACGCCCGCCAAAACGTTCCAACGATGCCGCGATGCGCGGCACTTCCGCGATGTCGATGCCGGTGCCGACGATCATAGCGTCAAGGTAGCACAAGCGGCCGAGCGGGTTACACGCGCCAGTAATCCGGGCGCCAGGTGCGCACGGCTTTCTTGATGTCGGCGCGAGAAAGATCTTCAGTCACCGCGCGTTGCGCCAATGCGGCCACTTCCTCGTCGGAGGCGAAGCGCAAGCCGACGAGTTGGGTCTCGGTGAGCTTGGCAATCAACGGGCGTTGCGCCTCCGGTAGAAGCGAAGCCAACCTGAGCCGTTCCTCCAGCCGGATGACGCGATCCTGAACCTTCAAGGCATTCTGCCGTATTTTGAAAATTGCAAGTAACGCAGCGAAGCTCAACACTACGAGCCAGCCGTGGTGAATACTGGGATGGCGAACCAGAAACACGATGCACGCAATAAAGGTAATCAGAAAAACTGGAAGCACAAAAAAATGGAACGGCGGATCGAAGCGTGTGTGATTGGCAAGTGTTTGCGGCGTTCTCTCGGCCATTTGGATTTTTCTCCTTATCGGCGGGCGAGCCATTGTACAGCAGGGGCAGCATCTCGCAACCCGGCGCAGTTACAGCAGCCGGTCGCCACGGTAGATCAACTGGCGGTCAATCAATCTTGCCTCGGCGGTGAGTCTGTGGGGCTTCATCGGGCCCAGGCCATCGATATGGAAAACTTCATAGCCGTTTGCCACAAACCAGTCTGACACCAGCATGCGATGGCATTGAAAGTACAATCGCTCGGCGCACATGTAGGCGGTGCGGGATTGCTCGGCTAAGCGCAACACTTCTTTCGCGGCAGCCTGAAAATCGGCGGTGAGCATGTAGTCGGCGTAGTTGCGAAAGCTGGCGTTGCGCAAGGCGATGTTGGGCGAGTCATCGAGAATCTTTTTACGGTATCCGCCCAGCGCCTTCATCCAAACATAGCGGATTCCGGCCTCGGGCAAAGCCTTTTCCAGCGACTCGCGATTGAAGTGCGGCAAGCGGCGCGACATGGGAAAAGCGCGAATATCCACCAGCGTCTGGATGGAATGCGCTTGCAGAGTCTCGATCAGCTCGGCAAGAGTGCGCGTGGAATGGCCAATGGTGAACAGGGTGGGCATGTCGACACGAAAACAGAACTTGTTTGATAACCCCCCTTACTGCCCGGGTTGCTCCGCTTCACAAGCTTAGCTTCCACACTTCCCGTGACTTGACCAGGAACCAACGGCTCTCCGCACATTGATGCCGTCATCGTTCATGGTGGTGTTCGAACGTAACAACGCTGTGATCGAGTGGCAACTCGTGTCTGTGTATCTCGGTTGCCCCGTCCCTCGTGCTTTTGGTGCCGTACTGATCGATGACATAGGGCACGCCCTCTCCGGCCAGCGGCTTCGGCGAAGTGGTGACTTCGAAATGCAGATGCGGCTCGCGGGCGTCCCCGGAAGCGCCAACGGAGGCCAGCAACTGCCCTCGCCGAACGCGGTCCCCTGCCTTCACCCGCAGGCTTCCCGGTTGCAGATGGAAGTAATACGCGAATTGGCCGCTCAGGTCGAGCGTGATTGTGTTCCCCGCCACTGTGTCCAACGTAATGGGTATGGCCGGGTGGAAGGCGTCGCCATGCCCCGGGACGTTTTCGGGAAGGCCATCTCTTGCCGCCACGACCCGGCCGTCGGCCACCGCCAGCACTGGTTTGCTGTAGGCGTAGTAGGAGTGAGCGTCCTGCGGATCACCAGAAAATGTCTGGCCGTTCTTGACCTCTTCCCAGTCGATGGCGTAGCGCTCGGAGTCCACCGCGTTCCCATCAAGAATGACAACTGTGCGCCGATGATGATTGTCCTGATCGTTGCTGGGACCGTCATCTGCGATCCAGTCTGCCCCTTCCAGCGGAGGCCCGAGCACATGTAACTCGGTGTGATGCGTCGAAATGACCGCGCCTTCTTCTGGAGCATAAGACGTGGTGACGCGATGAAGAAGTCTGTCGGGAACGTGGGAGCCGCGGTCAAATACTACGGACATAAAGACGATGGCGGTCTGGCCATCACCGATCACCGACCGGTCCTTGGGATCGGAAAGCGTCTTGCCGCCAAGGGCTCGCAGCATGTTTTCCAGTTGGCTGCCTTCAAAGGTGGCAATCGGCTTGGATGTCTCTGCATCTGGATCGAGCACCTCAATCCGGCTCAGCGAAATGGGCATGGGCATAAAGCTGGTCAAATGCAACTCGTACATCAGGTAGACATACTGCCCGCTGGGGAACGCCGTAGGTTCGAACGGCACCCGCATCTCGAGCTGGAGCGGCCATGGAGGCTGTCTGCCCGCCGCTTTCTGGTCGGACGTTTGGGCAGTAGTGAAACTTGAGCAAAGGCACGCAGCCGCGAAGAGGATGATTCGGCGCATGCTCGAGGGTACGTGCTCCGGCCTCGGAAAGTTCCTTAAGTCTTTATAGGGGCCTACCGGACTGTCCATCACTCGTAACCACGTCCCGATCCGCTACCCTCGGAAATACAAATACGATCCCAGGATGCAGGCCAGCACCAGCGCGGAACCGGCCACCTCCCGCCAGTCCCAACTGGCGCGGGTTTGAGCCTTATCCGCAGCGGTGGTGGTCGCGAACGTGAGGTTCTGAATCTTCCGATAATCCGGCGCCGACGTCACATAGCTTGCGACGATCATCACGATTGCGGAGACCACGGTAATCAGCACGCTGAAATACTGAAAATAGATATTGTTGACGATCCAGAAAAACGAGCCGTAAGGATATCCGTTTTGAAATCCTGGAAGGCCGAGAGTCACCGGTGTATCCACCAGCATGCGGAAGATGCCCAACACGAATCCCACCAGCATCGCCCAAAGCGCTCCGGCAGCGTTCAGCCGCTTGAAAAAGACGCCAAAGAAAAACACCACAAAAATGGGAGGCGCGAGGTATCCCTGCACTGCTTGCAGATAATCGTAGAGCCCGTGAGCGTTTTTGATGACCGGGATCCAAGCGAGTGCCACGAGCACCATGACAGCGGTTGCGATCCGTCCAGTGCGCACGATCTGATGCTGGCTCGCCTGCGGCCGCCACTTTCCGTAAAGATCAACCGTAAATAGAGTCGAACAGGCGTTGAACACACCGGCCAGAGAACCCATCAATGCCGAAAGCAGGCCGGCGACCACAATGCCGCGCAGGCCGGGCGGGAGAAGATACTCGACCAGCAGAGGGAAAGCCCCTTGCGCAGCCGCCGGAATGGAGTGGCCGTCGGGCCCAATGATGCCGGCCAGTTCAGGAATTTTCCCGCTCTTGGCGAGCGCGAAGCAGATCAAGCCCGGGACGATGAATAGATAGACCGGCGAGAGCTTAAGAAACGCCGCGAAGATGCTGCCGCGGCGCGCCACGGTTTCATTGGGCGCTCCCAAGGCGCGTTGCACGATGTATTGATCGGTGCACCAGTACCACAGCCCGATAATGGGCGCGCAAAACAGCATTCCCAGCCAGGGGAAGTTCCCGTTGAAATACCACGCCTGCTTCACGACGTGCCCAGCGGCATTGGACTCGATGACTGGCGACCAGGTACCATGCACTCCTGCGGGGATAAGCGGCTTCCACAAATTAAACATGTCGGAGCCGCAGAAGTGTCGCAGTTCGCCCCATCCTCCGAGTTTCGCCAAGCCGTAAAAGGTCAGGCAAGCCGATCCCGTAATCAGCACGACGGTTTGCACCGCATCGTTGTATGCGACCGCCCGCATCCCGCCCAAGGCCGTGTACAAACCCGTAAGTACAATTACCAGCACCGAACCAATCCAAAAGCTGTCGATGCGCATGCCGCCGATCTGCAAGTGCAACTCCGGCAGCAGCGTCCCAAAAACCACTCCGCCCGCGAAGATGCCCACGGCAATTTTCGAAACGATAAAAGTGATGATCGAAACCACCGACAGCACATAGCGCGAGGCCGGACTGAAGCGCCGTTCCAGAAATTCCGGCATGGTGAATACCATGGAGCGCATATAGAACGGCACGAATACCCAGCCGAGTACGAGCAGACACCAGGCGTGCAGTTCGTAATGCGCCAGGGCCACTCCGCTGGTCGCGCCTGCGCCCGCCAAGCCGACTACGTGTTCCGAGCCGATATTCGACGCGAAAATCGATGCGCCGATAATCCACCAACCCAGGTTGCGGCCGGCCAAAAAGTAATCCGCAGCCGAGTCCTTGCCGCGGCGTACCACCCACCAGGCAACCGCCAGCAGAATGCCGAAGTAAATGGCGATGACGATCCAATCCAGCCCGGCGAGGTGCGATGTTGTGGGTACGGTCACCAGCAGGAAAGCAGCGTTATTCATGCAGTCTCCTCGTCGTCAAGACTTCGGGTCGCCACAAAATTGTGCTGCCATATCTCATCCAAACGCGACTTGAAGCAAAGTCGTAGCCACAGCTTCATCTTGTTCCGGAAACACGGTGCGTAAGTCGAGCAAGACGTTGCCTTGTTCGACCCTCGAGATAATCGGCGGAGCGCATGCCCGCAGCCGCGCCGCAAGTTCGCTGGCGGTGATGTTCTTGACGGATACCGCGAGCAGACGGGTGGGCAGAGTTGCCGAGGGTGCGGCGCCTCCGCCGATCGCAGAGTCGCCGTCCAACAATTCAGCGTTTACGGTCGCTGATCGAAGTTTTTCCCGGAGAGCCTCGGCACGACTGCCGATGGCGTCCTTCGATAGCCGGATCATGCGCAGCACGGGAATTGCATCGTAATCTTGTTTGAGATAGGCAAGGAGCGTGGCTTCGAGCGCAGCATACGTCAGCTTGTCCACACGCAGCGCGCGGAAAAGCGGATTCGACCGCATGCGTGCAATCAGATCGCTGCGACCGCTAAGCAGGCCAGCCTGAGGTCCGCCAAGCAACTTGTCTCCGCTATAGGTCACAACATCCACCCCGGCCCGCAAGCTTGCCAGAACGCCTGGTTCATCCGGCACGCCCACGGAAGCCAGATCGAAGAACATGCCGCTGCCCAGATCCTCGACCAGAGGAATGTTGCGCTGCCGCGACAGCCCTATCAATTCTTCCAGGCTGGGCTGCTCGGTGAATCCGGTTATTTCAAAATTCGAGCGATGAACACGCAGCAACAGCCGCGTCTTATCGCCGATCGCGTGTTCGTAATCGGAGAGGCGCGTCCGATTGGTGGTGCCTACCTCGCGCAAGGTCGCATTCGATTTCGAGAGAATGTCGGGAATGCGAAACGACCCGCCAATTTCGACTAGTTCTCCGCGCGAGGCAATGACTTCTCCGCCTTCGGCCAGCGTGTTCAGTGCCAGCAAGATGGCGGCCGCGTTGTTGTTGACGACGATGGTGGAAAGCTCGGGAGGCCCATCGTCCTGGGCGGGTCGAAGCCCCGCCCCCACACGAGCCTCGCTTGATAGCAATTTTTGAAATAGGCGGTCCACGTGGACATCGCGCTCGCCCCGTTCGCCGGCAGCGACATCAAATTCCAGGTTCGAATAACGGCTGGCGGTTTCGCGCATATGCTCCAACGCGGCCTCAGATAGCGGGGCGCGCCCAAGATTGGTGTGCAGAATGACTCCCGTCGCGTTGATCACAGGAGCTAACGAAAAACTCACCGCCGCTTGCAGCTGGCGCTCGACCGCATGCGGAATTCCGGCGAGGAGACGCTCCATGCCCTCGCCATCAAGACGCCCGGCGGCGATCTGGGAACGGATATCCGCCAGGACTGTGCGGATCGCGTCGGTGAACGCGGCTTGGCCTTCTTGCGCCAGCAATGGGGCCAACTCGGCGCGATGCACTAATTCATCTACCGAGGGAAGCTGGCGAAACAACTCTGCCTTGGATGTGGACTTCACCGCTGGGGATTATGCCATTGGGGAGACGGAAAGCCAAAACGATAGCCTCCACGCTATCCCACCTCCAGCAGCCCGTACTTTCCCTGCCAGCGCGTCCGCATATGGCGGAGCGCGCGATCAATCTCCACTTGCGAGATTTCCGCGTTGGGACCAGCGATCACCTTAGCCGCTTCCAGTTTGGCCGCTTCCAGCAATTGCCGGTCGCGGATTAAATTTGCTACTTGAAAGCCGGGCAATCCAGCCTGACGGGTTCCGAAGAACTCGCCCGGGCCACGCAGCTCAAGATCGAGTTCGGCAATCTGGAAACCATCCGTGGTGCGTACCATGGCATCCAGGCGGCGCTCGCCGTCCTCGGAGACCTTTCCTCCGGTCATTAGAACGCAGTAGGATTTGGCCGATCCGCGCCCGATGCGCCCGCGCAATTGGTGAAGCTGGGCCAGGCCAAAGCGCTCGGCGTGCTCGATGACCATGACGGTGGCGTTGGGCACATCCACGCCGACTTCAATGACCGTGGTTGCCACCAGAATGTCGAGTTCGCCTTTCTGAAACAGGCGCATGACTTGGTCTTTCAGGTCAGAATCCAAACGCCCATGCAGGAGCCCGACGCGCAACGTCGGAAAGACTTTCTGGCTGAGCTCTTTGTACATTTTGATCGCGGCCTTAAGCTCGGTCTCCTCATTTTCCTCGATCACGGGATACACCACGTAGGCCTGATGCCCCGCAGCCACCTGCTTGCCGACGAACTCCCAAACATCGGCGGAGCGGTCATCCGACACGCGGCGGGTGACGATCGGCATGCGCCCTGGCGGCATTTCGTCGAGGACGCTGACATCGAGATCCCCATACAGCGTGAGCGCGAGAGTGCGCGGGATGGGCGTAGCGGTCATCACCAGAACGTCCGGTTCGGCGGTCTTCTTCATCAGCTTGAAGCGCTGCAGAACGCCGAAGCGGTGCTGCTCGTCCACGACTACCAATCCGAGTTTCGCGAACTCGACTTTTTGTTCGATCAGGGCGTGGGTTCCAATGACGAGTTGCGCGTTGCCCTGCGCAATGTGCCGGCGGGTGTCGCGCTTGCGATCTTCTTCCATCGATCCGGTGAGAAGGACGACGCGGTATCCCGCAGCTTCCAGAATCCTCCGCGCAGAAAAGAAATGTTGCTGTGCCAGAATTTCAGTGGGCGCCATGAGCGCGACCTGATAACCATTTTCGATGGCAATGATGGCGGCCTCGAATGCCACAAGCGTCTTGCCCGAACCAACGTCGCCTTGCAGCAGGCGGCGCATTGGAACCGGCTGCGCCATGTCATCCGCGATTTCTTTCAGCGCTCGTTTCTGAGCTCCCGTGGGATGGAAGGGGAGAATCTTCTTAATCGCAGCGCGAACGTTTTCATCCAAACGGAAAGCGACGCCGGTTTGTGCCTTCAGTTCACGGCGTTTGAGTTCAAGGCCGAGTTCGATAAAAAACAGCTCTTCGAAAATCAGGCGGATGTGAGCAGGCGTGCGCGAGGACTGCAAATCCTGCAGGCTCTCACCTGCCTCTGGCCAGTGCACTCTGCGCAGCGCTTCACGGGGCGAAATCAGGCTCAAATGGTTGCGGACCGCGGCCGGGATCGGATCAGCCTCCTCAGGCGGCAGGTTATCGAGCACGGCATGAATGATTCGCCGGAACCAACGCGAGGTCACCTTGCCTTGTCCGGCGGACTCGTAAATAGGAACGATTCTTCCCACTTCCAGCGAAGCGCCTGCCTTCGCTTCCGCGCCCTGCGCCGAGCTGTCCTCGGCGTCACCCAAGATCTCAAATTGCGGCTGGGTGATCTGCAGATCCCCGGCATAAAGGTCTTGTTCGACCTTGCCGTAGAGCGCAACCATCTGGCCAGGTTTGAAGCGGTCGCGCAGGTAAGCGGCGTTGAACCAGATGCATTTAAGGCTCGCCCTCCCCTGTCCGGCTGTCATTTGAAAGATAGGCATACGGCGAGTGCGGAATAATCCCGAATTGCGCACCTCGGCAATCACGGTGGCCATCTCTCCCGCGCGCAGTTCATTGATTCCACGCGGGTTCAGCCGGTCTTCGTAGCGAAACGGCAGATAATGCAGCAAATCATCAACCGTCCGGAGCCCTTTGGCGTCCAACACTTGAGCCAGCCGTGGGCCGATCCCTTTCACGTATTGGACCGGGGTTGATAATTCCAGCATGGCAAGGATGTTAGCAGGACGCGGATGCCGGTTCGTGAGGCGTTCGAAAAGTTCAAGGGTAAAAGATGATGGCCGTTGCGGGGCTACCCGGTGTCTAAATTAGCAGTGGCTAACTTTGTCCAAGCCTTGGTCGCGGTGCTGGCGGGGAATGTTCTGTATTTCCTCTTAGCACCCCATCTGCCTCCACCGGCACGGCACGTGCCCCCGCGAGTTGACCTGGGAATGCTGGTGGATTTCTGGATCTGCCTGGTGATTTTCGGCGCCATCAAAACGGTGGCAGGGCGAAGGAGCAAGGCCGACGGCGATTCGGCCCGTCGGCATAATCCCTAGATGTTTTCGCTTTCCATCCCTATCTCCTTCAGTCACATTACTTTGGGAACCTTCGGTAACCTCTGCCAACGCGTTAGAATCCGGCCAGTCGTATGCAAAAAATCGCCATCCTCTATGACGCGGGCCAGGCTGTCCTTTCCACGTTTGACTTGGATGGGGTGCTGCAACAAATCCTCAACATTGCGCGGGATTACTTTCATATCTACGACGCCGCCATCCTGCTTCCCGACGAGAAGACGAACGAGCTTTACGTTGAGTGCCATCTAGGACATCCCGAGAAGTATGACAAGATCCGTTTACCTTTAGGCTCGGGGATTACTGGCGCCGCGGCGCAGGAAAAACGTCCAATTTATATAGCCGATGTAACCCAGGATCCTCGCTATGTTTGTTCCATCGAGACCACGCGGTCCGAGTTAGCGATTCCGCTGATGGCCGGAGACAATGTTTTAGGCGTGCTCGATTTGCAGACTGCCAATCCCCATCTCTTCGACTCCGAAACCATCGACTTGCTTACGCTGTTTTCTACTCAGGCCTCGATGGCGCTGCAGAATGCGCGCTTATATTCCCTGGAACGCCGGCGCGCTTTGCAACTCGAGGCCATCAACGCCATCGCCAAGCAAACCACCGCGGTGCTGGACCTGAAGGAACTTCTAGCCAAAGTCTGCTCGCTCATTCAGCATGCTTTTCCGGTGTCGCACGTCTCCGTGCTCTTGAAGGAGGAAGAGGACTTAGTCTTGCGGGCACATCACGGCCGCCTCACGCCACGAATCTCTGACGGAGGACGTGTGTCGGCCAATGCCGGTCTTTCAGGCAAAGCGCTGGCGGCTGGCAGAACCATCATTGAGAATGACGTGACCACGGCTCCCGACTACATCGGTTTCTTTCTCGAAACTGCGTCCCGCATGTGCATTCCCCTGGTTTCGTTTGGTCAAACGCTAGGAGTTCTGGTGCTGGATAGCGAAAAGGTTGATGCTTTCCATCCCAACGACGTGCAGTCGCTGGAATCGGTAGCCGATATCTGTTCCAACGCTATTCAGAACGCCCGCTACGTGGATCGAGTCAAGCAACTCGCTTATCTCGACGGCTTGACCGGAATCTTCAACCGGCGCTACTTCGAGATGCGCATTGTGGAAGAGATCGACCGCGCCCGGCGATTTGGGAACGGCATGGCCGTGGTCATGGTGGACATCGACCAGTTCAAGCGCCTGAATGATGAATTCGGCCATCTGCTGGGCGATGAAGTGCTGCGACAGGTCTCGTCCATTTTTCACCAGCAGTTGCGCAAGATTGATGTGGTGTGCCGTTACGGCGGAGAGGAATTCGCCATCCTGCTGTCCCAAACCAATTCTCACCACGCGTTTGGTGTGGCTGAGAAGTTACGGCGTCTGGTGGAAGCCTGGCAGTTCCCCGGTGTGCCCCGCTCCGTCACCATCAGCGCCGGAGTTGCAAGCCTTCCGGAGCATGGCACGGGCAGGGATGAGCTGGTCAAAGCCGCCGACGCTGGACTCTACGCCGCCAAGCTGGCCGGGCGGAATCGCGTGCTGTTAGCGCCTTTAACCCGCTTGGCCGCGGTGCAGAGCTGAATTCTGAGATTCAGGCGTTCTCAAATTTCGCCCTGTTCGTGGATGAATTGCCGGAGTTGCTCTTCAAACTGCTTTTCTGGATGCTGTTTCTGCCAATCCAGTATCTGTTTTGACATTTCCCGCGCTTGGTCTCGTAGCGTTTGGGCTTGTTCTCTGGACCATTCCTGAGCCTGCTTTTCCAGTTCAGGTTTCAACCGCTCAATCTCGCTTTTTGCGATATCGATCTGGGGTTTCATGCGCGCCATGTCTGATTTCATCTGTTCCAGTTCCTGGGTAGTGTCCGCTCCGAGCTTGGGCGGGGCGAAGTGGTCTTCAAACTCTCCCGAGTGCTTGGGCACAGGCAGGGTGAGGGTGAGGGTTCGCTCCTTCTTCTCGCGAACGATGTTGATATTGACCGTACTATTCTTGCGGTTTCGGATGGCTTGACTGAAGTCCCCCGCATCGCTCACGGGATCTCCATTCACCCGGATGATGACATCTCCCGCCAGAAAGCCGGCTTTCTCCGCGCAACTACCCTTCTCCACCGAGCGCACCAAAATTCCCCGCCCGTCCTTAGCTCCGAAGAACTCACTCAACTGTGGGCTGAGGTTTTCCACCATCAGGCCGCTGTGCGCCGAAGAATGAACGACCACAATCGAAGCTGGAATATCCAGCTCTGGGATATTGAGATTGGGCATCACAAACTTAAACTCCGGAGCGGATGCCGAAAAATCTTTGCGGCGGGCGAGTTGCACTTGCAAGGTCAGCGGTTGCCCGTTGCGGCTGATTCCGATACTCACAGTGCGCCCCGGCGGGATCTCGTGAATCATGCGGCGGAGTTGCTCAACCCCCTGGATGGCTTCGCCATTGATGCTCAGGATTACGTCGTGCTCTCGAAGTCCTGCCTTGCCGGCGGGCGCGTCCTGATCCACCATCGTGACCTCGACCCCGCGTTCTT
The DNA here is from genome assembly GCA_963712035.1 of uncultured Acidobacteriaceae bacterium. GTDB lineage: Bacteria > Acidobacteriota > Terriglobia > Terriglobales > Acidobacteriaceae > PALSA-270. The sequence goes on from CAVQGL010000002.1 coordinate 268,882, forward strand.
CTTTCAATTGCAACGCAGCAACGCGCTCAGCCGTGACGTCGCAAGTGTCCACGCCGAGATAAGACGAGCCGCCGCCCGTTTCGTCGCTCCAGTAGATATAGGCGTCGCTTGGGTCAACCGCAGCGCTGTTCGCAGCCTGCATTCCAGCTACCAGAAGCGGCAGAATCAATATCGCCTTAAGAACGGAATGGCTCATGTTCGTCTCTCCCTCGATCACTATCGAAGATCACGAGCGAATGCTCGCGGACTAATCAATTTGCGGCACCAACGCCAATTCGGTTCGTGCCTGGGATCGAATGTCTTTGCTTTCATCTTGCCGGGCCAGGCGGTTCAGCACCGTTCGGACGCTGGTATCGGCGCGGACCGGCTGCACGGAACGTAACGCTTCGACACGCACGTCGGGATTGGTGTCATTGAGTAACGCTTCCAGCATCACATTGCGAACCCGCATATCGCTCTTGACGTATGGCTTCAACGCACCGAGAGCTTTCAGCCGAACTTGCGAGGTTGCGTCGTAACACAAGGCATACATCAGAGCCTCGCGGACATTCGCATCCTCGGGTTTCTGGATCAGCAGGTCTACCGAATCCATCCGCAGATCGGTCTTGGAGGTATTGCGCGCAGCGAACAACAGTAACTGCTGAATGCGCTCATCGTTGAGCGATCCCCGCGCCTGCCGTGACGAAACTGTTTCGTATTGAATATTAATCTGGTCAGAACCGGGCGGCTGGGAGATGGAGCGGATACCGCTAATGTTTGATTCGGTGACCGGGGTTGAAGCCTCTGAGGTTGAGGTCTCCGGAGCGGAGGAGACGGCACGGCGGTTAGCAGCCGCAATTTTATAAGTCGTTCCAATCCCGCCGGCAAAACCTGCAATGAAGAGCGCCGCCGCCAGCGAGGGAGCGAGACGAATCTGGCCCAGCCAAGCCGCCGGCTGCAGCAGCAGACGACGCCAGACTCCGTTTTGCCGGGTGGCTTCGAGCGATTCTCGCAGACGCATGCGGGAGGCTGCCAGCAGATTTGCCGAAGGTTCTTGCAACGGCAGCGCCTTCATGCCGGCACGAAACTCTCGAACCTTTCCAAGTTCGCGGGCGCACTCCGCACAGCGGCCGACGTGTTGCTCCAGTTCATAGCGCGCGTCGTCCGCCATTTCGTCATAGACGTAAAAGAGGACATTCTGCCGCACCCATTCACACTTCATCGTTTTCCCCTCGTATTGGGCCTGGCCTGCCCGAGCTTGCCCTGAGCGACGCCGAACAGCCCGCCGGGTCGGAGACCCGGCCCGTGTCATCGCATGTCCGCCAGCGAGCCACGCAATTTCTGCGTCGCCCGAAACAAAGTGTTCTTGGCGGTTTCCTCGGTCGTATGCAAAATCTCGCCGACCGTCCGCAACTTCAATCCGTGATAATGCTTCAGTTCAAAGACCATGCGCTCCCGTGGAGAGAGCCCATCGAGCGCGTGCCGAATGCGGGAGCCGAGTTCACGATTCATGAAGTCGCGCTCCGGATCCGCCGCGGCACGGTCATCCGCAACCTGCTCCAGCACGTCGAAAGACTTGCCTTCGTCATCCACGGCAACCGGCGTATCTTCCTTCCGCACCCTCCTTTTGCGCAAATGATCCAGGCACAGGTTGGCGACAATGCGGTAAATCCACGTATAGAACGAGCATTCAAAGCGGAAGCCGCCAATGTTCCGGTAGGCTTTCAGGAAGGCTTCTTGATAGATGTCCTGCGCTTCCGTGTCGGAGCCGGTGAAGTGCATCGCCAGCCGCATGACGGCCTGGTCGTACTGCCGCACCAGATCCTCGAAAGCGGCGCGATTGCCGCGCTGCGCTTCGCGAACCAATACGGCATCGTCAATGCGGCTCAGACTTTGCCCAGACATGAGGCCCCGCACTCGGGTGTCCTGGGTTCCGCTGCCCCGTACCCCTGCGCCGCCCGTCGCGTCCGCAGTCGAACACTCGCCAAGCGTAAAGGGTATCGCACAACCGTCGGCCGGCATGATCCCTTATCCTCGACTCAACCAGGTGCCATTGCGTTCTTTCCACTGCTACTGCCTATAGACGAATCAGGAAAGGGAGTGTGAGCAGGAATTATAGGGTTCAACAGCGCCCCAGCTTCCCGGTTTTCCTTCGATTTACTTTTCAGAGTGCGAGGCGGTAGGAGGAGCAGCGCTCGCCTGCGAACCCTGACGGCTCAGATTGGATAGTTGCTCCAACAATTGCCGCCAGGCCTTCTTGTCTTTCCTGGTGGCGAGCGGCGCGTTCAGGTCAACGTAGAAATGGAGCACATCCGTACGCAGGGCAGGCGGAGTGGAGGACAATCCGTGCTTAGATAGTTCATTCACCAAGCGAGCGTAGGTTTTATCGGCAAGAGGATACTCCGCGGCCCGCGTGGGACGGCCAGTATCGAAGTCCAGGTTAGGCAGGTCGAGGTCCTGATGTTTCTCTTTTTGCAGCAGCCAGGAATATTCCTCCACCGTCTGATCCACGCTGCGGATATACATGTCTTCGGTTTGTTTGGTGGGAATTTTGAAATTCACCGCGCTGAACGGCCCAACCTTGGGAATAATCTTCAGGAAGAAAGCCAGAATCCGCGCTCCGATTCCAGGCTTACGGTATGCCGTTCCCCATTGGTGTTCGTAATCTGCGCGTGAAAGGTAATAGAGAAATTTCTTCTTGTTGAAGTTGGGGGTATCTTTCACGATTTCGTCGTGCCGTGAAAGCAAGGCCACCCGTGTCATCTGGGGAATGAGCTTGCTAACTGCACGCCGGTAGCTGCCAATGGCTAAATCAACATTGAAAAGATCGTCCAGTTTCAGTCCATAAGTTTCCAGAAACGCACGCTCCAGCAAAGGCTTGGATACTTCAAAACCAATAAAGTCGTGATAAATGTCGGAGGTGTAGCGATTCTTGGCGACCTGCACCATGTCAAAACCGAATTCGGTGCGAATGTGCGCCTTGGGATCGTCGGCGTAGGTCACCTCGGTGCCGTATTTGGCGCGCAGTTTGGGGAATTCAATGGCCGTGATGCGATTGATGGCAGGATGCCCGGCATTGTCAGAAGCGTAGTGCGCGAGAGCTCCCAACGCGAAGGCAAATTCATTGACGTCGGAGGAGTCTTTCAGCAAAGCATCGACAAAATCGCCGCTGCGGACGTAATGCACCAGGTCGCTAAAGAATTTGCTGCCAAACGGGTAGTACCCCATGTCCTGCATGACGGAGCCGCCGTAGGCATAGGCGTGAGCCTTGCGCAGATCGTCAGGGGTGGCATTGGGGAACCTCTTCAGCAGAAGCGGTTGAATCTGGTCGCTCCATAGAAGGTCAACCACCTCTTCGTGAGTAAGCACCGAATATCCCGAAACAAACGCGGAGCTACACAACAAGGCCGAGATGAGTACGGCACTCCGTAGAATATTCGCAGACAGTCTCATGCGGCCTAGCAAGCACGTGAAGTCAACCGCTTATTTACTGAGGACCAGCACTACAAAGCTGTCAGGCAAGATGGCCGGCCGAGGATGGGGCTGATCCGCGGTGGGCGCGGGCATGGGACCAAACTTCGCCGTGACCAGAAAAACCTGGTGCGTCTTCTCATCGAGTTCCATGGTGCGCGCGCCTTGCTGCGTGGGAACATTTTCGACCACGCTGAATTTATCAGGCGAATCCTCATGAATCACGCTGAGCACGCCTTCCCCGCAGGATGCGAAAGCCAAGCCGGTTCCCGGATCGAAGCGGGTCGCGTCCACGCCCTTGCCGATCGGGGGCGTCGCAATCACTTTGCCGCTGTCTGCGTCCACAACCGCCATCACCTTGTTTTCACAACCGGCAAACAGACGGCGATGCTTCCGGTCCATCGCCAAGCCAGAGGGTGAGTCGCATCCAGGCGCCAACGACCATGTCGCCTTCACTTCCAGCTTTGCGGGATCGATCGCCACTAATTCGCTCTTGTCTTCAATATTGGCGAAAACCTCGCCCTTGCCATCGCTGACTGCAAATTCCGGTTTGCCGTCTAATTTGATGGTGCCAACGACGTTTCCGTTGGCGGCGTCAATCGCGGTCGAGTCGTGGCTTCTGCCGTTGAAGGTAAAAACACGCCTGGTGGCGGGATCGTAAATGATGGCATCGGGATTATCCCCGGCCTTCACCTTGCTGATAGGCTTTAGCGTACTCAGATCGAAAATGGTGACCGTGCCTTCGCGCCCGTTGCTGATAAAACCTCGCCCCAGTTCGGGAGCCAGCGCAATCCCATGCACTCCGGGTGTATCTGGAATGTCGCCCACCGGCTTGCCCGAGTCGGCATCAATCACCATCACGTGAGTGCCGCGCGAGATAAAGAAATGCCGCGAAGCGCCATCAATCGTCAGGTAATCCCACCCGCCATCACCGCCCACTTGGTAAGTCGTGGTGAGACGATACCCGGAACTCGCAGTTGCGACTAACGAGAACAAAGTGACCAGAGACAGGAAGATAAGAACAGAACAGCGCTTCATACGCATACCCTCGTTTAGAACTAAAAGGAAGATACTCCCAGCTGGCAGAAATTTACAAAGGAGACCACGGCCTAGCAATTCGCTCCACCCCGAAGTTCCATATTTATGGCATACTGGGCCTGTGAAGCCAGCCGCTGTTCGCACTACGGTGGATATACCCGCCTCGCTCTACAGAAGGCTAAAAGAGCAGGCCGCAGCGCAAGGACAGTCCGTGCGCGAGATTATTTTGCGCGGCGTGCGGATTTCGGTGCTTTCGGGCAGTCGTCCTGAGCCGAAAAAAGTGCGCTTTCCTCTTATAGCTTCCAAAGGGCCCAAAGTGGATGTCACCAACGAAACCGTCTATGAATACGTTGAATTTCCTTGATGCCAACGTCTGGCTTGCGCTGTTATGGGGGCGTCATGTGCACGCCGAGAAGGCCAGGGCCTGGTTCGAGAGTTCTGACGAAGAGCAATTCTTCTTTTGCCGGTTCACGCAGATCACCGTTTTGCGGCTTCTCACCACCGAAAAAATCATGGGCAAAGACGTGCGGAATATGTCCGAATCCTGGGAATTGTGGGACAAAATCTGGGCAGACCCACGCATGGCGCTCCTTCCTGAACCCGAAGGCTTGGAACGGGAATTTCGCGCTCATTCCCGGTTCAAGAGCCGTTCCCCTAAGGTATGGGCGGACGCCTATTTGCTCGCCTTCGCTGCGGTCGCCGGTCTAAGGCTGGTTACTTTCGACCGCGCATTGCAGTCACGAAGCGCTGACGTTCTCATTCTCTGAGGCCCCCGGGCTCTGAGGTGCCCGGGCCTACTCCGATTCTCTCGCCTATAGAGCTCACCGAAAGCGTGGGCCCTTATCGTTTCCAGTGGCGACGAGAAGGCCACCATGAGCTCAGTGGAAGAACTCGTCGCCACCGCAGCTATCTCGTTCACTCCGCCATCTTCGCCACGTGTAAATCGAATCCCGTCTTCGGCAACAATGACGTCAACTCAAACGCCTTGAATCCGTCCCCGGTGATTTCCGTGTGACGATAGAGTCCCGGCTCGCTTTCGACGGTCTCGCGGCGGCCTTCTACATTTTCCAGAAATTCCTGCGCGGCTTTGACCCGATTTCACTGCTACCAGTCTTCGTCACGATTGCCTCCGCCGCATAGGAACGCACCAGCTTCGGCCAGTATTTTTCCAGCAGGTTGGTGCTGGCAAAAATATCGGCCCAAATGATTTCTCCATTCACCGCAACTACAACGCCTACCGCATTCTTGTCGCGCAGTTCATGGATCAGGCTTTGATAGCTGCGTTGAATGGGCTCGGCAACCGCGTCGACTTGCTGCTTAACGGCGGCATTGTCCATTACCCTGGCGTAGGAGGTCGTGCCGCGCACCGCTGTCGCCTCAGAAGCCATGGGAGCGGCCACGCCTCCCTACCTGAGCAGCTTCCAGATTGGAAGCCATCTCCGCCTGTTGCTTTCTCACTTGCTCCCAAACTTGCTGCTGATCTTTGGCTGCCATGGCTTTCGCGCGCACCGCGGGCTGTGCCATCGCCGATCCCATGGAACCGAACTTTGCAGAAGTGGCCGTCCAGCGTCCCGGTTCCACGCAAAAACATTCAGGTCGATCGGATCGCTCTCCGCCGGAACAATGCGGTCTTTCCCGATCACGCGATCCTGTTTTCCTCCGGTCACAATTTCTCCGGCCAGCAGGATCAGCGGCTGCTTGGAATTGTTCACCAGCACCAACTGGTTGACCTGCGCGCCGCTGCGCGGAAGCGGAGTGCTCCCGCCGCCGCATGAGTGGCTGCACATTGCCATATTCCGTCACCACCACCTCGCCGGAACGCACGCCTTCGTCCAGGGTCAGGAATTCGTGGGTATCGTGAGAAGTCGCTGCCACCACGGGAAAAACCGTGAGATTGCCGTGCCGGATGGGATCCAGCACTTTATAGCCCGCGGTCGAAGGCGTTTCCCCAGCCATCGCCGTAATACGCGGAAACCATGCCATCGCAGCCAAGGCGGCACACGCCACCGGCGGTAACCACAATTTGAGAGTCATCGTTGTTCTCCTTTGTAGCGCCGCCCTCTCGCTGGCCCAGTCCAGGCAGACGCGGATCACGGAAACCAGCCGCGGCCCTGAGCCAGAGCCGTGAGCACGGGCGCTATTCTGAGAACGCAGAATCTCCGCTTCTTGCAGACAAAAAATTGATACGATCCGGGGTACTGGCTTGCTACCGGAATGACCACGCCCAGTATCCAACCCGTTGTGGAGATCTCCGCGGGAGTGGAGCCGGTGGTCGCGAACCTTTATCAGAAGAGTGGCGGAGCGGCTTTCGGCCTCAGCCACGAGCAGTTTGCGGCGATCCTGAAAGAAATCGGTGCCAAGTACGCTCCCCCAGGAGCTACACCAGGCGAGTTGCTCGGATTATTCGGCAGCCTGCGCGTGGAGGATCTGGCGCTCGCCCGCGCTTGCGCCCTGGGCAACGAAAAGGCCTGGGAAGTCTTCCTGACCCGGTTCCGAGTCAAGCTTTACGACATAGCCGGACATATCACGCGTGAAGGCGCGACGGGCGCACGAACTCGCAGACTCTCTCTATACTGATCTCTACGGCATCGAGAGCCGCGACGGCCAGCGCGTTTCGAAACTCGCTTCCTACACCGGCCGCGGTTCACTCGAAGGCTGGCTGCGAACGGTAATGGCGCAGGAGTACATCAATCGCTATCGCCGCCAGCGCCGCCTGGTAAGTTTGGACGAGAAGGAAGAAGACGGCGAGCAGTTTGCCGCGCCTGATCCGGACCCGGTCACCGCAGTCGATCCCCGAGTCAGGGCCGCGACCGACGAGGCGTTGGCCGCGCTTTCCGCCGAAGATCGATTTCTGCTCGCGTCGTACTATCTCGATGGCCGCACCCTTGCGGAAATTGCGCGCCTGCTGCAAGTGCATGAGTCCACCATCAGCCGCAAGTTGGATAGGCTGGCCAAAGTCACTCCGCAAACAAATTGTCGGCGCGCTGACCAAGCAAGGCATGAGCCGCCGTCAAGCGGAAGAAGCCATGGAAGTGGATGTGCGCGACCTGCAAGTAAATATTCGCCAACATCTAGCGCAAAAAAGCGATCGCCAAACGTTCCCTAAAAAGGAGGTTGAACCGCAAGCCGGCGATGGAGCGGGCTAGCACACGTGGGAAGGCGGATTTAAACCGGGGTCTGCTTCAAGAGCAACTAAACAACATGGAACAACTTCCCAAAATCGTGCGTGAGCGCTTGCAGGCGGGAACCAAGCCCGAGGTCCATCCCGATCCGGACTTGCTTACCGCATTCGCAGAAAACTCATTGACCGAAGGTGAGCGTCTGCCTGTGCTGGAACACCTGTCCAGTTGCGCGGACTGCCGCGAGGTTGTGGCGCTGGCACAGCCCGAGCAAGTGATGGAGCATGTGGCCGCCGCGGCTTCAATCGCTGCTTCGCTTCCAAGCCGGCCTCGTTGGTCGAGCCGATTGATATTCAGTGGGGGAGCTGTTGCCGCTTGCGTGGTGATCGGAGTGGTGTTGCTCAGTTACCAAACGCGTGAGAGACGGTTCGCGCAGCTTGCCTCCAAACAAACCGTTCCAGAATCGACCGTGGGACAAACATTAGAGGCAGAGCAGTCTTTGGCAAAGGCACAGACCCAGTCCGCCGCTTCTCCGCCGGAAAATGAGTTGGCCGCCAAGCTCGAACCTCCCGCCTCCATAGAATCGAAGTCGGCGAACCGAAGAGGGTACGTTCGGGCGGACAAAAACTCCAACCCAACCGCATCCGACCGCATTCCGTCACAGCTTATGAGAAAGAAGCTTGGAGCAGCCGGAGCGATTGGTCGGGCAAGTGGCGGGGGCGTCGGCATCGCCCGTTCCGCGAATGAGAGAGCAGGTAACGGTAACGTCCGAGGCCGCGGAGGTAGCATCGACTGTTTCAAACCAAGGACCTTCCCCAACAGGCTCGCTCGCCTGCCGCAATAGCAGCGAACAAGGACTCCGCGGTTGCGGTCGCTCCTCCCGCGGTCCCGCAGAAAGGAGAGCAAGCCTGCGGCGCCGGCTTCCGCAAGTGCGGCAGCTTCACGCACAGGCATGGAGCTCGATTCTATTTCAGCTTTCTCGGCCCAAAAATCCAAGCTCGAAAGCGCTCAGGCAGTAGCCCACAACCGGGAATCAGCCCTGGCCCAAGTCTCTTCTAACTATATCCCGACGCGCTGGTCGATCTCTTCCGATGGCACCACCTTGCTGCACTCAACCGACGAAGGCCGCTCCTGGGAAGCGGTAAACGTAGCCAGCAATGTGGTCCTCCGAGCGCTCGCGGCTCTCGGTCCGGAAATCTGGGCGGGAGGCAAAGCCGGAGCCCTCTATCACTCCTCTGACCTGGGCTTGCATTGGACGCAGTTAAAGCCGGCCGTAAATGGCGTCGCGCTCACGGCAGACATTGTAAGTATTGACTTCCCTGACCCTGAACACGGCAAGCTGACCACCGCCGAAGGCAAAGTGTGGACCACAAACGATGGAGGAAAGACCTGGCAGGCGCGGTAATACACAACTTTCATGTTGAGAGGCGAGACTTTTTGGACGAAGTATGCGGTCTACCTTTTAGTTGTGATCGCCAAGCATTGACTCCATTTCGTCACCACTAAACACACTCGCGAAAATCGAAAACCCATCTTCCTGAATGCTCGGCATCACCGACCTCTATCCAAACGCCCCGGCAAAAAAGATCTCCGTGTACTGCTTCACCAGATGTTCCTCATGCAACTCGCCCTCAGGGTGGTACCACTGGTAAATCCAGTTAATCATTCCCACCAAGGCAAAGGCCGCCGCCCGTGGACTGACCACTCCCTTTCTCCGCCGAGCTTTCTGCACCTCGGCAATCGTGTTCTCCACAAAATGGACATATTCTTTCTTGCGCGCATTAATGCGCCGCCGCAAGCGCCGGCTGCAGCGGATGGTTCTCATGCAGCATCACCGTAATTTCTCGGTCTTTTTCGCTGAGCACCACGCCAATGTGCAGGCGAATCAGAGCCCGTAGGCGCTCTTCCGCGTCGGCCATGCCTTGCACCGGGTTGACCACCCGCTCCCAACTGATGTCCATCGCGTGGTCCATCAAGTGGAACAGAATTTCGTCCTTGCTCTTGAAGTGATGGTAGAGTCCGCCCTTGCTGAGTTTCAGAGCGGCAGCCACGTCGCTCATCGAAGTCGCATCATAGCCGCGCTGCTGAAACAATCGTGCGGCGGTTCGTAGGATCTCCTGCCGGGAGCGACTGGTGGCTTCACGAACCATTCGCGGACATACTAACTACTTGGTGCCAGAATGCCAAGGCAGCAAGAAATACCTTGCCGATGCTTTGGGCTTAGTACTTTCACTCCCAGTCATGGATCTCACCCATAGCACGGTGCGAATTAGCCGGCCCGCAGTCGTGGGCATTCGACTACGCCCCGCTCTGGCCTGCGATAAATGATCTAAAGAACATATTTAGAACAACATCTACCCACGGCCAGAAAGCTGGCGGTGGGTTTTGTGTTTTTGCAGCGCTTCGGAGCAGAAAGCATGAAATTGTGTGGTTTAACACTGGCAAAAACGGGTTCAAGAAGAGGCATCTTGGTAAGGTATTTCCCCTTGACAGGGCCTAAGGCCAAGACTTAGCATTACTTAACCCGACCGACCGGTCGGTTCGCATTTTAAACTACGCTGTTTGACTTCGCCATTTATACAAGGAGACTTCCCTTTGGCTACCGTTTTCTACGAAAGTGACGTTAAGCCCGCAGTTCTGCAGGGCAAGACCATCGCCATCATGGGTTACGGAAGTCAGGGGCATGCCCAGGCCCAAAACCTTCGCGATAGCGGCTACAACGTCATCGTGGGCCTCGATCCGCAGCGCCAGAGCGCCAAAGCAGGCGGCTGCCGATGGCATGACCGTCGTCCCCCCAGCCGAAGCCGCCAAGCGCGCCGACTGGATCCAGATTCTCACCCCCGACGAAACCATGGGAGACTTTTTCGACGCGGCCATCAAGCCCGCGCTCAAGCCCGGCAAGATTCTCGGCTTCTCCCATGGCTTCGGCATTCATTTCAAGACCATCGTCCCTCCTGCCGATGTAGATGTCCTGATGGTTGCCCCCAAAGGTCCCGGACACCTGGTGCGCAGCGTTTATACCCAAGGCGGCGGAGTGCCCGCTCTGCTGGCCATTCATCAGGATGCCAGCGGCCAAGCCAAGGAATTCGGGCTCGCTTATGCCTACGGCATCGGCGCCACCCGCGCCGGCGTTCTGCAAACCAGCTTCCGCGAGGAAACCGAGAGCGACCTGTTCGGCGAGCAAGTTGTACTTTGCGGCGGCCTGACGTCGTTAATGAAGAAAGGTTTCGAAACGCTGGTCGAAGCCGGCTACGCTCCCGAGATTGCCTACTTCGAGTGCATCCACGAAGTGAAGTTGATCGTGGACTTGATCTACGAAGGCGGCCTCAGCCGCATGCGCTATTCGATCTCGAACACCGCCGAGTACGGCGACCTTACCCGCGGGCCGCGAGTCGTCCCCGACGAAACCCGCGCCACCATGAAGAAGATTCTCTCCGAAATTCAGAGCGGACAGTTCGCGAAAGAGTGGATCGCCGAAAACAAAAGCGGATGCAAGAACTTCAACCAACTCCGCGAGAACCGAAAAGAAACTCCAGGTAGAAGAAGTCGGCGCCAAGTTGCGCGGCATGATGTCGTGGCTTCCCAAGGGCGGCAAGAAAGCCCCCGAAAAACCTAAGCCACAGGTGGTCAATGTCTAGCGCGACTCAGACCAAAGCCGCAACAACAACGCAGATGCGGGGGGCCGAAATCGTTCTCCAGTGCCTGCGGGCCGAGGGCGTGGACTTGGTTTTCGGCTATCCCGGCGGCGCAATCATGCCGCTTTACGACGCGCTCGATGGCAGCGGCGTGCGACATATCCTTACCCGTCACGAGCAGGGAGCGGTATTCGCCGCCGAAGGCTACGCCCGCGCTACAGGCAAGACCGGCGTTGCCATGGCGACCAGCGGTCCCGGCGCCACGAACCTGGTCACCGGCATCGCCGACGCCAAAATGGATTCCGTTCCCTTGGTCTGCATCACCGGCCAGGTGCGCAGCACCTTGATCGGCACCGATGCCTTCCAGGAAACCGACGTTTTCGGGATGACGCTCTCGCTTACCAAGTGGAGCCGTCTGGTTAAGACCATCGAAGAAATTCCTGCCGTCATTGCGGAAGCTTTCTACTGGGCGCGCAGCGGCCGTCCCGGCCCGGTGATCGTGGATATTCCTACCGACCTGATGAAAGCCAAGATGGAATTCTCTGGCCCGGTAAAATTCACGCCGCGTCCCAAGCTGGTGGACGACACCGCCGGCCCGGAATTCACCGAGTCGCTGATCGCCTTGATCGAGCAAGCCAAGAAACCCGTCGCGCTGATCGGCGCCGGCGCCAAGCTTTCCGGCGCGATTACCGAACTGCGCGGGTTGCTCGATTACTTACAGATTCCGGCCTTTGCCACCGTTCACGGCCTGGGAGCAGTTGAGCCCGAAGCTGCGTATTACCTGGGTATGGTGGGCATGCACGGCACCCGCGCCGCCAACATGGCGCTGCACGAAACCGATCTGCTTCTGGTGTTCGGCGCGCGTCTGGACGATCGCGTCACTGGAGACTTCAGCCGTTTTGCCCCCGACGCCCGCATCGTGCATTTTGAAATCGACCCTTCGCAGCTTGACCGCGTGCGCACTTGCGATCTTCCCGTGGTTGGCGATCTGGCTGAGACGATTCCGGCGTTCCATGACGCTGTGCGCAAAGTTGCTCTGCCGAATTGGAGCGCCTGGCGTTCCATCGCTTGTGGCCCCGACCGCGCCGAACTCGATCCGCGCGGACTGGCGCAGCCGACTATCCGTTTTCTGGACGAGCTCTTCAGCCGCCTACCGAAAAACAGCATCGTCCTCGCCGACGTAGGCCAGCATCAGATGTGGGCGGCGCAGCGCTACCACTCCAATTCTCCTCGCGGCTTCATCACCTCAGGCGGCTTGGGAGCCATGGGCTTCGCTCTACCGGCCGCCATTGGCGTGCAACTGGCCAAACCTGATACCACCGTGGTCTGCGTCTCCGGCGATGGCGGCTTCCAGATGAACATTCAGGAGTTGGCTACGGTCCAGCGCCTCAGCCTGCCCATCAAGCTGGTCATCGTGGATAACAAATTTCTCGGCATGGTTCGGCAATGGCAGCAGCTTTTTTATCAGCGCAACTATGCCGAAACCGATCTCAGTGACAATCCGGATTTCGTCGAGATTGCCAAAGCTTACAAAATTGACGCGCAACACTTGGGCGAAGAAACTATGCGCCAGTTCCCCGTGTCACAGGAAACCGGAGACGTGCTCGACGCATTTCTGAAATCGCCCAAGCCGGAGCTTTTGGTTTTCGATTGCCAGCGCGAAGCCAACGTCTTCCCCATGGTCCCGGCGGGCGCGGCGTTGTCCGAGATGGTGTTCGAAGAAGAGTAGTAGTTCGTGTGGGGACGGGGCTTGCCTCGTCCGCCGAGCACAGCTCGGCAGTTTGGTAGCGCCGGCGTCTCGCCGGCTGTCGCAAGGGCATCTTGCCCTCGAAATCAGGAGAACGAACATGCAAGCTTTTCACATCCACTATCGCAACACGCAAGGCACTTTGATGCGCATCCTGACCGCCGTTTCGCGGCGCGCTCTCGACATCACCTATCTCCACGCCGAGACCGTGCCGGACGATGAGAACTACAAAGTCACCTTGCTGCTTGACGTAAATCCCAAGCAGGTAGGACAACTGCGCCGCGATTGGTACGCCATTATGGATGTCACCGATGTCCGCAGCGCGCCTGCCGAAAGCATCGCGCAGGCCTGGAGCGGAACCTTAGGACACCCGCCATCGTCCGCCACCGACGAAACCGTTCGCGCCGCCCGGGTGTGAAACTATAAGCCTGTCGTCCTGAGAGCTTTCAGGCTCGAAGGATCCTACGACGGTGGGCCGCGCCACGGTTGGCCGGGCTCGTGCTCACCAACCGAATCTTCTTCCTCGGCATCTGAGTCGCTACGATCTGCGTCGGCGCGCTTCCCAAACATTTCCCGCCCCTATGCCGGTTCCCCTCCAGCTCGACCAAGTGCTGGCGCTACCTTTGTGCACTCCGCGGGCACGAGCCACCTGGGTATATAACGCGCTCCGCTATTTTCTGGATCTGCCAGTCGAGTCCCGTGTGGAAAGGCTGACCGAGTTCACCACGGCCATTGATGCTCATCCGCGCCGCGAGGAAATCCGCGGGATCTTTCGCGATTTCTGGTCGCATCACTCCTATGTCCGCGTGATCTCCGAGGCGGGATTGCCCGACGAAGTCTTCCTTCTGCGCGAATTATTCGCCCGCGCTTTTCGCCATTTTCTGCCAGTCGACGAAGTGCAGGGAGACCTCTATGTGCTGATGGATTCGCTCGACTTCAAGGAGGACGACGCGCGCTGGCTGGCTTCTCTTCCGGCGCCTTTGCTGGATTGGTGGGCAGAGATTTTCCGCCCTCGCTCTTCTTCTATTTTGGCTTCGTGCAAAATTCTCGCCGTACGGGCAACCAATATTGGGCTCTCCCGGGATTTTCTCGCCCACTCTGACGACGCCGACATCACCAAGTCCGCCTTCTTCACCTTGCCAGCATTGGTGGAGCACGTGGCTCAGAATCCCGCAGACTTTTCGCAGTGGGAAGCGCGCAGAGATGCTTGCGAATCCGAACTGCGGGAAACGACTCGCCTGCTGGAAGAAAAGGGATCCTCCGCCAGCCTGGTATTCCGCCTTCGCTTGGTGCGCTTGCTCCTGTGGCGGATTCAACTCATCTTGAATCTGCAGCGCCCCGAGTCGGACTCCCAAAAATTCGCGGTGACGGTGGTTCACGGCTTCGCCGCGCAAAGAAAAATCCACAGCGTTTTCAACGCCAGCACTCACCGCCTGGCGCGCAGCGTCGTCGAGAAAACCGGACGGGTCGGAATGCACTACATCGCCGGAAATATGTCGCAATGGAGAGTAATGGGTTGGGGCGCAATCGTTGCCGGCATCATTACTGGCTTCACAGCGCTGGTTAAATACTCGATCTCCGCCCATATTCAAGCCCCGCTCATTGTCGCGCTCGGCCTCTCTTTGAATTACGCTGTGAGTTTCCTGCTCATGCAAGCGGGAGGGTTTCTCCTGGCCTCGAAGATGCCCGCGGCCACCGCCGCAACGCTGGTGGACGCCATGGAGGATCCCGAAAAGGATCATATGGCCAGCCTGCAAGCCATCTCGCAAACGCAGACTTTGGTGACGATCGGAAACCTGATTGGCGCGACCCTTGCCTCAATCGCGATCGACCGTATGTGGAACGTACTCTTTCATCATTCCTTTCTCACTCTGGCCGAGGCCGAACATGGGGTTCACATGCTCTTTCCGCTGCAATCGATGACGATTCCTTTCGCCATCGTGACCGGCATCTTTCTCTGGCTCTCGTCCCTCGCTACCGGATGGACCGCGAACTATGTCGCGCTCAGCGGGTTGGCGCCCGCAATTTCGAATAGTCTGCGCCTGCGCCGGAAAATAGGCGCATCCCACGCGGACACGCTCGCCCACTGGGTCAGTCACAACGCGCCTGGGTCGATTGGATACATAGTCCTCGGCTTCCTGCTGGGCTCTGCCCCCCATTGTCGTGGGACTCTTCGGCATTCCCCTCGAAGTTCGCCACGTCACTCTCGCCATGGCCAGTCTGGGATACGCTCTAGACGGGCTGTGGCTGAACGGCACGCTGCAGGCTCGAGAGGCGTTTCTCTCGTTGCTCGGGGTTCTGCTTGTGGGAGTACTCAATATCTTTACGTCGTTCGCGCTAAGCTTCCTGTTAGCCGTGCGCGCCCGCGACATCCGCGAAGAAAAAGCTCGCCGCTTCGCTCGTGAAGTCCTGCAGAAGCTAGTACTCCATCCGCTCTCATTCCTCCTGCCCGGGGATTAGCGCCGTGCTCCTCCTTCTCGGAACAACAAAAAAAGCCGCCCGCAGGCGGCCTTTCAGAAAATCTCGAGTTTCTATCCCGCTGCTCCCGCGCCCGGCCCAGCCACCGGCACAACTCCCGCTGCAGTTGCCGCAGCGGCTTCATTCAGAATTCGGTGATGGATGGTGAACAGCGCCAACTCCAGCCGGTCGGAGACGCCAATCTTGTCGTACACGTTGCGCAGATAATTCTTGATCACTTGCTCGGTGGTTCCGAGCTGCGAAGCAATTTCTTTGTTCTTGTATCCCTGGACGATCAGAGCCACGATGCGCAGCTCTTTTGCCGTAAGCCGGTCGCGCACCCGCAGTCCCACCATATCGTTCTCGGTAAGCTCGCTGGGTACTGCGATATCCTGCACCCAGTTCTCCCCGCGGGCCACTTTGCGGACGCAATCCACCAGCGCCGGACTAGTAACGTTCCGGTAAACTACGCCGTGCGCTCCCGCCGCCATATAACGTTGTGCGCTTTCGCCTGTATCCGCCAAGACCACCAACCGCGTCTTATTACGAATGGCGGACTGCAGGACGGCATTGAAATCGTTGAAGAACCCGCCGGCCACAATCAGCACGGCGGCGCGAAACTTGTCCAGCGCCATGAACATCTGCTCAGATGTCTGCGCCTGCGCCACAATGCGCATCTCGTCTTCGACCGCCAGCACCTTGGCAATTCCCGCGCGAAAAATGGCCTGGTTATCGGCCAAAATTAGTTTCAGCATCGTGTAATTCCCTCAAGCTTAATGGCGAACGAAGTCATAGGAGTCAATCACGCACGCCACGCCGCGCGACTCCACAGAGCCGGCGGGCTCATCGGTGCGCACCACCCGTCCCCGGCACTGCACCACCACATTTTCATTGGCCCCCGTGACTTCCGGCGGCAAGGTGATTTCAAACTCCACATTGGAGCCCACTTCGAGAGATGCATCCGCTCGTATGTACACTCCGGCGGCGCTCAAATCGCCCGTCACCCCGAGGTGTTCTCCGCCCTCTTCGGCTTTGTGAATCTTAATTGGAAGTTCCAGGGGAAACCGTTTCCCCGTCCGTTGCTCGGACACAAGACCTCCTGAATCCTGGCCATTCTTGGGAGCAAAAGCCAGTCCCATGCGGTAATCCCCCCATGGATTCCCTACCAGATACCTAGCCGGGGTTATATCACGAATAAGGCCTTTGACAAAAGGCGGGGTGACTCCGAAGGCACGGGTAAGAACTGGGTTCTCCCCGGAAAACGGACGGGCTTGGAGTTGAGGAAGCGGTCGAAGGCCGCGGGTACAAAGGCTTTAGGGGGGCCCGTGCGTCTTGAGGGGCAATGCACCGCCCATTCCGCAATGGGTCCCCTTGTCAAACCACCGCGACCCAAAACCTAGAAGTGAATCCTGCTGGTCAAGGTGACCGAGTGCACGGCTACCTCGACTCGGCTGTCATCGTATTCACCCGATTTCAGCGAGCTTTGTCCGACGCTCTGCGTCGCCGGCAACTCTACCTGGTAAGCGAGATCGAGGTTGTAGCGGCCACGGCTGTATCCCATTCCTGTGCCAATCGTGTTCTGAAGAATTGCTGCTGTCATGGGCGTCAACGTGGCGGATGGCACCGGATTGGTGGCATAAGAATATCCTCCGCGGAAGGCCAGATGTTCGCCGAGAGGAGATTCCACCCCAGCGCTGAAGACGCCTTGGTCGCGCCATTGCAGGGGGATTACATCTTGCATGGCATTCGAACCGACCAGCCCGTTGATCGTCGTATTTGTGCCGTCGGTCAACTTCACCGGAAGCTGGTTAAAGGAATCGCTCCAGTCAATCCAATCGCCCTGAAAATTCAAACGCATGCGTGGCGCCACCGCCCATGAAATTCCGCCGGAGAACGCCTGCGGAAACTTCGTGTCCACTTCGGCGTCGTAGTGAAACGTGGCCGGAGCATTCACTCCGAGCGTCGCAAATTGCGCGCCCGCGTCTCCCGAGGCATCGCCATGCGTATGAATGCTGGTACTCATCTTGTAAGACAAGCCGATCTGCAGCTTGCTGTTGGGCGCGATCAGCGCCCCAAAACTCCCGTTGTAGCCAACCCCGTCAGTGTGCAGGTTGAGAAGAGTTTTGGCGCCCGCCAAAGTCGGCTGCGACTGAAAAATGTATGGCGCGATCAGTGTGTTCTTGTCATAAATCGCGCCAAAGGTTCCGCCGATCATGAGTTTCTTACTTACCGCGAAGGACAAACCTGCCGCCGAGCGCAGGGTGATCATCGCCGATTTGTTTTGCTGCAATCCGTAGCTGGTTCCTCCCAGTCCGCCCGGAGGATCTAAATATTTCCAATTCGCTGTCATCAGCGTGTCGGGCGCCACCGCAACTCCCAACGTCAGGCGTTTGGAGAACAGCGGCATAGAGAATCCCCCATAGGGGACTGTTCCTGCCGACGTCACAATGCTCCCAGTATTCGAAACTGAGTTGGTGAAGTTTCCCGTGGCAAACAGGCTGGTGACATTCACTTCCAGCGATCGTCCACCCGGCCCACTGAGCCCGGCCGGATTGCCTTGCATCGCCTCCAGCGGGCTCGTTACCGAAGCTACGGTGGCGCCGCCCAACGATATGGCCCGGCCACTGATTCCGTTGTCCAACGCACCACCGGTCTGCGCCAGCGCCGGTGCGGCTAAACAGCACACAGCCAGCAAATATCGTGCAGCAGAAAACATCCGCACCAATTTTGTATTCATCAATGTGCTCCACATCTTGAAAGTGGCCGATCGCGAAGTTGCGCCGATGGTCCCATAGCTCGAAGTTCCGTGCTAGTTACGGCTGGTTACGGAAAAGGTGACTGGAGTGTGGGGTTTTGCGCCGCTCTCCGGGGGAAGATCTGGATGGGTTGGCAGGTTCATCCAGCTACCAGCGTTGAAAGTACCCAACGGCTGATCACCGGCGTAATTTGTGGATTCTCATGAGTAACGCGAGACTAGGCACTCTGGATTTCCTAAGCCCGCGACTCGCGATGTTGACCGTTCCAACCCCGGGTACTATCCGCTTATCGGAGGTGGTGTCCGCGCTCTCCACGGCCCTCGACCTTACCGAAGGGCAGCCTATGGGCCACGCGATCCGCAATTGCATTATCGGAATGCGGATCGCCGAAGAGTTGCGCCTCGAACCGCAGCAATGCTGCGATCTTTACTATGCCCTGTTGCTCAAGGATTCCGGGTGCAGCACCAATGCCGCGCGCATGCACCAGATTCTTGGTTCGGATGACATTAAAGCCAAGCGCGAAGTCAAGTTTGAAGATTGGACTAAGCCCAGTCTCTCCGGCTTGCGTTATCTCATGCGCAACGTGTTGCCCGGCCAATCCTTTGCCAGGCGGCTGGTGAAGTCCGTGGAAGTTGGTCTGCAACAGAAGAGCAACAACGCAGAAGTGATCGGAGCCCGCTGCGAGCGCGGCGCGGAGATCGCTCGCCAAATCGGGATGAGCGAAGCCACCGCGCAGGCCATTCGCAGCCTCGACGAGCACTGGGACGGGGCAGGCTATCCCGATGGCCGCAAAGGAAACGAAATCCCACTGCTGGCGCGCATTATTAATGTGAGCCAGACGCTTGAAGTTTTTGTTTCAGCACGCAGCCCTGCCGAAGCCGTGGATGTGATTTCCCAGCGCAGCGGGACTTGGTTCGACCCGGAAATTGCCCGCGTGGTCCGCTCTTTGAAGTACGACGACTCTTTGTGGCTGAGAGCCCGCTCCAAGGATGCCCGCGAGTACGCTCTGCAAATGGAGCCAGGCATGGCCATTGCGGCATCGCCGCAACGCATTGACGATCTTTGTCACGCCTTCGCGCAGGTAATCGATACCAAATCGCCCTACACCTACAACCACTCCGTGGGCGTCGCGCAGGCTGCGGTCGAAATCGCCGAGGGCCTGTCGCTTTCCCCGCACACTGTAACCTTGGTACGCCGCGCCGCCTTGTTGCACGATCTCGGCAAACTCAGCGTCTCCAACGCCATTCTGGAAAAGCCCAGCCGCCTCACGGACGAAGAATGGAAGATCATGAAGATGCATCCGGTGTACACGCGCCTGATTCTGCAAACCATCTCCGGATTCGAGCATCTCGCATTTGTTGCGTCCGCTCATCACGAGCGGCTGGATGGTACCGGCTATCCCGACGGCATTGGAGCCGACGAATTGCCGTTGACGGCTCGTATCATTTGCGTCGCCGATGTGTTTCAGGCTGTCACCGAAAATCGCCCGTACCGTGTCGGACTTCCGCGCGAGACGGCATTTGAAATCATGCAGAAGCACGTTCCGAACGCCCTGGATCCCGACTGCGTGGCGGTCTTGCGCTGTGGAAAGGGACTTCATCGCTCAGCCCCGCCCTCACATTCTGCTTCAGAGAAATATCAGACAGCCTGGCAAGGGGCCTGACTCCGGTTGCTAGTATGCCAGTCTGGAGGCCGGCCACTTCGTTTGACGAGCCTTGGCTCGGTGTAGCAGCGTCGAAGCGGTGCGTCCCGGCAGCTTCGTTGAATGCTAGAATCGAATCGCGAGATCGTCTCCCACGAAAATGCTGACTGGCTCCGAAATTCGCCGTAAATTCCTGGATTTCTTCGTCCAAAAGGGGCACCGCGAGGTGCATTCCTCGTCGCTCGTCCCGGCGAATGATCCCACCCTGCTGTTTACCAATGCAGGGATGAACCAATTCAAAGACATCTTCCTCGGACTGGAGAAGCGCGACTACAACCGGGCGACCACTTCGCAAAAATGCGTACGGGCGGGCGGCAAGCATAACGATCTGGAAAATGTCGGCTTCACCAACCGCCATCACACGTTTTTCGAGATGCTGGGGAATTTTTCTTTTGGCGATTATTTCAAGAAAGACGCGATCGCTTACGCGTGGGAACTGATTACCTCGCCGGAGTGGTTTGGGATTGAAAAAGGCAAGTTGTATGTGACCATCTTCAACGGCGAAGGTGGCGTGCCGCGCGATGCCGAGGCTTATGACTTGTGGGTCGGGCAAGGCGTGAAGAAGGATCGCATCTTCGAGGCTGGGCTGAAAGATAACTTCTGGCAAATGGGTGACACCGGCCCTTGCGGCCCGTGCAGCGAGATTCATTACGATATGGGGCCGGCGGCGTCCGATCAGGGGCACGCAGATTGCGCCTTTCCGTGCGATTGCGGACGTTACGTAGAGATTTGGAATCTGGTGTTCATGCAGTTCGATCGCGATTCGAGCGGCAAGTTGAATCCGCTGCCAAAACCTTCGATTGATACGGGGATGGGGTTGGAACGGGTAACGGCGGTGCTGCAGGGCGTGATTTCGAATTACGACACGGATTTGTTTACGCCGCTGATTAAGCGGGCGGCAGAGTTGACAGGGCATGAGCAGCCGGGTCTCCGACCCGGCCAGGCGGGGCGAAGCCCCGCCTCCACACAAGCCGAGTTGGCTCCGAATGCTGACTCCAGCTCAGGTCGCGTGGGGACGGGGCTTCGCCCCGTCCTAGCCGAGCAAAGCTCGGCAGTTGCGTCAGGGCATAAAGCCGCGGCGTCTCTGCGCGTAATCGCCGACCATTCGCGCGCGGCGACATTTCTGATTTCGGACGGAGTGCTGCCGTCGAATGAAGGTCGGGGCTATGTGCTGCGTAAAATTATTCGGCGGGCGATTACGCATGGGCGATTGCTGGGACAGAAGAAACCATTCTTGCATGAGATGGTGTTCGCGGTGCGCGATTTGATGGAGGACGCGTATCCCGAGTTGAAGGAAACGATTGAGCGCGTTGAAAGGGTCGTCCTTGTTGAAGAAAGTCGTTTCGCGCGCACGTTAGATGTTGGACTAGAAAAACTAGAGGTGGATCTAGCGAACGTCAGGAATCAACGACAAGGAAAGATCCGCGAACTCACACATGGAGTTCACGAATATCAACGGGAGCATGGCACGATTCCGCCAGGAGCCGACGCGGAGAACCTGAGAATACTGCAAGAAACAACGTACCCCGGGGAGCTCGCTTTCAAGCTCTACGACACGTTCGGCATGCCGCTGGATTTCATGCAAGATGCGGCTCACGATCAGGGGATCGTGTTCGATCAAGAGGGTTTTGATCGCGCGATGCAAGAGCAGCGCGAGCGTGCTCGCGCCTCATGGAAAGGCGCAGCCAAGCAGACTGCCAATCCGGCCTACCAGCAGCTTCCGAAATCCGAGTTCGAGGGCTATCGCCAAACGCGTTCCAATAATTGCGAAGTGCTGGCCATCATCCGTAACGGGCAAGGCGCGCCGGAACTCAAGCCCGGAGAGGAAGGCGAGGTCATCCTCGATCACACGCCTTTCTATGCGGAATCTGGCGGGCAAGTCGGCGATCGCGGATGGTTTTACCGCGACGACCACAACACGGTGATCGCCGAAGTGACGGGATGCTATTACCCAGTGCAAGGGGTGAGAGCGCATCAGGTCATCTTGAAATCCCTACCCTCCGCAAAAAACGCAGAAGGGCAGGGTACCCTGGGCATTCGGGTCGGCGATAAGGTCGATGCCATGGTCAAGACCGAAATCCGCGAGGCGACCATGCGCAATCATACGGCGACGCATCTGCTGCAGGCTGGGTTGCGGGAAGTTTTGGGAAAGCACGTGAAGCAGGCAGGATCGCTGGTCGCGCCCAATCATCTGCGCTTTGATTTTTCGCACTTTACTGCCGTGGAAGATGAAGAGCTGCAAGACATCGAAAACCTCATCAATAAGGAAGTTCTGCGCAATGAGAAAGTCGAAGTCATCGAGAACGTGCCCATCGATGCCGCTATCAATGAGTATCACGCCATGGCGCTGTTCGGCGAAAAGTATGGCGATCGGGTGCGCGTGATCAAGATCGGCGATTTCTCTACCGAACTCTGTGGCGGAACGCACACGGCGCAGACCGGAGAGATCGGGCTGATCAAGATTTTGAAAGAAGGCAGCGTGTCTTCCGGTGTGCGGCGCGTGGAAGCGGTCACTGGGGAAGGCTCGGTGCGGCACTTCCGCAAAGATCATCAACTGGAGAACGTGGTAGCGGGCCTGGTCGGTCCCACCCTCACGCAGAGGGCGCGAAAGGATGGGGCACCTGCAAATGGCGACAGCGAAACATCACCAGCTCAGGCGCTGCGGGCCGAGCTCGAGAAAAAAGATGCGGAGATCAAGCGGCTAGAGCGCGAACTCGATCAGGCGCGTATGAAATCGGCCACCTCTTCGACTGCCAATATCGGCGACAAGATTAAGGATGTCCATGGAGTGAAAGTGCTGGCCCACCGTGTGGACAATCTCGAACGACCGCAGATGCGGACTTTGGTGGACCAGCTGCGCGACAAAATCGGTTCGGGCGTCGTCGTCCTCGGCTCCGCGACTGACGGCAACGTGTCCTTGATCGTTGGCGTGACCAAGGACCTCACTAGCCGCATTCAAGCAGGCAAGGTGATCGGCCCCGTTGCCAAGAAAGTCGGAGGCAAAGGCGGTGGACGTCCTGATTTGGCGGAAGCTGGAGGAAAAGATCCGGGGATGCTCGATGCGGCCCTGAGCGAAGCATATGGAGTAGTGCAAGCGCTGTTAACCTAGACGTTACAGGCGCGTGTTTTGACATAGCTATCTAGAATAGCTATCATAGCCTCATGCAAGTGAGCGTAGCGGACGCCAAAAACAAGCTGCCGGAATTGATTAAGGCTGTCGAGGATGGCGAGCCTGTGACTATCTGCCGCCGAGGTGTGCCCGTCGTTGACATCGTGCGCACCAAGGAACCTGCCCGCAAGAAACGGACCTTAGGGACACTGAAGGGCAAAATCCAGGTACTTGACCCGAACTGGTGGAAGCCAATGACTGACGCAGATGTCGAAGACTTCCTCGCGGGACGCGGTTGAGGTGCGCCTGCTTCTCGACACCGCGGTTTTGATTCATGCGGTGGAATCGCCGGAGCGGCTCAGCAGGCGTGTAACTGCGGCTTTGGAGAATCCAGAGAATATTCTGGAGCTCAGCACGATTTCTCTCGCCGAGATTGCGATCAAAGCCAACCTGGGCAAGTTGCGGCTCTCCGCCGCGAGTGTGCGCCAGGCGATTGAGGATCTGGGCGTCCGCGTGCTGCCCTACACCGCTGAGCATGCGCTCCAACTATTCAACTTGCCGCCGCATCATGGCGACCCTTTTGACCGGCAGATTATTGCGCAGGCCTTGGCCGAGAAAATTCCGGTTGTGACTCCGGATGAGAAGTTCAGGCTGTATCAGGGGCTCAAAGTTATCTGGTGAGGCGCGCGGTTCTTGCCGCTCACCGGTAAGGCTGGTAAATGCATCTTGAGAATTCCTTGAGCGTCCGCACGAACGTGCGACTCCAAGGGGTCCTTCGACTTCGTAATGAGTGCGCTGCGCGCGCGCCTCACTTCGCTCAGGATGACAGAGCTGGGGAAGTGAGCTCAGCTTCTCCACTTCAGTGTCACCGGGCCTGCCATCGGGTGCTTCATCTCTTCGCCGGTACGTTTCGCTTCCAGATAGGCTGCTTTCAATGCGAAATACCACTTGGCGGGACGGTCCGCGTCGTCGATCAGCATTAGGTGCGGATTGTGCTTCAGGCCTTCGGCCTGCAGTTCCATGGTGCGGCGATCCTGCTCTACGAATTTTGCGAAGACAAACTTCAGCAGCGATGGGCCGAACGGCACCCAGCGGAAAATATTCCAGCAAGCGACCACTTCGATCCGGCAATGATTGCGACTAATGGGCGTCACCGTGGTGAGGGATGAGAACCAATACTTGCCTACACGAATGGTTTCGCTGCGCATGTTCGGCAAAACGAAGTCGATGGTGGTAGTGACGGAGTCCCCATCGGCATAGAGGCGCAGCAGTTTGTAGGGGGCGCTGTTTGAACTTGGGGTGTGAGCGCTCATGCGAAAGCCGTTGGGAATAGGCTCGAAGTGCTTCTGCTTTTCGTGGATGCTCTCGCGCTTGCGCCACCACCACGCTTGATGAACGAAAGGCCCGTGCGCCGGGTCCATCAGGCCGATGATGCCGTGGTCCACGCTGACGGGCATGTCGGCGGTGAGATAAGCGGTTTCATATTTGCCACCAAACTTTGGAACCTCGGGCGCTGCGACTGGTGGCTCCGCAGCCTTGCCGAAGCCTGCACCGACCGGACCCGACTCCGGAATGAAAACCCAAATAAAGCTGTCGTGCTCTTCGCAGGCGTAGCTGCCGGCATAGATGCGATCAATCTTCATCTTCTGATCGGCGGTGAGCGAGGGAATCAGCTGGCACTGGCCGGTGCGGGCCTCGAAGCGCCAGCCATGGTACCTGCATTCGACTTGGTGTCCGTCAAAGCTCCCGCAGGAGAGCGGCATGCCGCGGTGAGGACAGGCATCTTGTAGAGCGAAGGGATGGCCCTGGTGGTCGCGGCCGATCACGAGAGGGATTTCGAGCAGCGTTGCTTTGTGTAGAAGCTCGCGGCAAACTTGGGCGCTGGGTAGAGCACGATACCAGAAACCCTGAAGCATCAGGGAATCGGGAATCTGGCGCTGCGGGAGTGTCGAGTTCACTCATGGGAACAAAGCAGCGTACTACACCCTCGCCCAGGATAAAACATGCGCCCTACCCGTCACCGCATCTGGTTACTATTGGTGCTTTTCCTGCAAGTCTTTTTTGTTCAATAATTTCCGCGTATTACCACCATGGTTCAATGACCTCTTGTCAGATTGCCCACCCCGTGGCGGGAACCTATAATTATTTCACTCTGGTAGGGTTCTCCGTCAGGTTCCGGGTAGGCAAGCGCTGAGGCGTTCTTCGCCTTGGCGCGGATGTACCCACGTACCCGGCTATGCGAAAAAACCTGCAACTCGCCCTGATGGCAAGTACCGTAATCGCGACCTCTCTTTCTCTCACCACGCCACGCGTGCAGGCAGAAGCCGGTTCTGGCGAAAACATTATCGCCACTACCGACGACAGCGGCCACAAAGTGTACGTGAACGACTCCGATCCGCTGACCGGCAGCCGATCCAGGACGCCGGACGCGACTCCGGTTCGGCGCAACCAACTGGTCTTTTGGAGTGTGACCGACCATCGCTGGAAACCCGTGCCCATGGCCAACGTTCGAGCAGCGCGCTCGGCGCTGGCAGAAGTGAATGCTTATTTGGGAAGGGCTTCGACAGGAGCCTCTACCACGGTTTCATTCGGGAACCCGGCGCGCGGGAACTTTTCGCAAGCCCAATGGATGCGGCGGTGCAGCGGGCGGCGCAACGGCATAACGTGGACCCTAATCTGGTGCGAGCGCTGATCAAAGTTGAGTCGAACTTCAATCCCAACGCGGTTTCCAGCAAAGGCGCGATGGGATTGATGCAACTTATGCCCCAGACCGCACGGGATTTGCATTTGACCAATCCTTTTGACCCTGAAGAAAACGTAGATGCCGGCGTCCGCCATCTCAAGCAACTGATGGAGAGTTTTGGCGGCGACGTGCGGCTGAGTCTGGCCGCTTATAACGCCGGAGCGGGAGCGGTGGTGCGTAGTTCCGGAATTCCGCCCTTCAGCGAAACGCGCAACTACGTCAGGCGGATAACGCAGCTTTACAACGGCGGAGGTGAAGCTGGGCCGCTGACGAGTAATCCGGTGCGGCGTCCGAGAGTTGCGCAACCGATTGTGGTGCAGCGCGATGCTCAGGGAGCTTTGTATTTCAGCAACACCGAGTGAGCAAGCCCTCACTCGCAGCGCGGTAGAACGATAGCGATTACGGACCCAGGTTAAGTTAGAAACGCAGTTGAAAAGACGAGATCTAAGCCAACGTGTCTTGCGCTGGGGCGCCGCACTGCTCCTGCTGGTGTCGGCTGTGCTGCCTGCAGTGGCAGCCACGCACAAATCCGAGGCTCGGGCGCGCTCTCAGTTCGAGGCGGCGGAAAAAATGCATGCGGCTCTGAGCGGACAGCCGGCCGCGGACCGTTCTCGCCATGACTATCAGCGAGTCATTGACGCCTACCGGCGGGTGTACTACGAAGCGCCATCCTCGAGCAAGGCCGATCCCAGTGTGATGGCGGAAGCCGATCTGTTGACGGAGATGGGCCGCCGCTTCGAGGATGAAACAACTCTGCGCAAGGCCATCCAGCGCTATGAATTTCTTCGCCGCCAATATCCGGGCAGCAAGGCTCGCGTGCAGGCGTTATTTACAATCGGGGAAATCTATCGCGACGATTTAGGCGATTCCGCGGACGCCAAAAGCACGTTCGAAGAACTCGCGCGGCGCTATCCGCGGCATCGGCTGGCGGAGGAAGCGCGGCAAGCGCTGGTTGACCAGCCACCACCGCCGGCAAAAGGCGAACAAACCGCAGGCCCGAACATCCAGAAACAAGATGCCCAGAAATCAGAGTCTGCCGCGAAAGAGGCTGCGAACGATGACGACGTGCCGGACGCAGGCCAGGTCACGGCGCAAAAAGCTCAAGCCCTGCCGCTGATTACCGGAATCCGCCACTGGTCGATGTCGGGGTTGAGTCGCGTGGCCATCGATCTCCAGATGAGCGACCCCCAAACCGCCGATCAGAAGTCCGACCGCCAGCAAGTCGTGAAATTTACTTCGCAGCACCTCAGCCATCCCGATCGTATTTACTTTGATCTCGCCGGGACCAAGCTGTCCCACGGGCTCAAGGGAAAAAGCTTTGATGTGGATGACGCGTATCTGAAGAAGATTCGGGTGGCGCAGTTCAAGGAAGGACGCACCCGCGTAGTGCTGGAAATCGAGGATGCGTCGGCTTACGACGCGGTTTTCGCAGCGAATCCGCCACGCTTGCTCATCAACGTTCGCAAAGGGAGCGGAGAAAAGAACAGTGCGGGCGAAAACTCGGTCAACGACCTGGCGGCGGCAAAAATGCCTTTAGCCCAGGACTTGCCGGTAACCGCGCCGACCCGAGCCACCTTGCCCACCAGCGCAACCGTTGTGGAGCTACCTAAGGCGCTCATCGGCCCTACGGCCGTGCCGTCCGATGCGGCTGGGCTGCCGGTCAGAAGCGCAAAAAGTTCGGGAGTCAAGAAGACGATTGTGGATGCCGACGACGACGATGACGACGCAGCCATCGATCCAGAAGCCAAGTCGGCCACGAAAGCCCCGGTCACGTCAGCGGTGGAACGTTCCCAACTCCGGGAGGCTCGCAACGCGCACGAAGCCCAGCCGACGGCGAACGGAGACCGTTCTCTGATTCGTACGCTCGGGTTGAAGATTGGCAAAATCGTGATCGATCCCGGCCACGGCGGTCACGATACCGGCACCATCGGGCCGAACGGGCTTACGGAGAAGGATCTGGTCCTTGACGTATCGCTACGTCTCGGCAAACTGCTGGAAAGCCGTTTGGGAGCGGAGGTAGATTACACCCGCGCGGATGACACTTTCATCCCGCTGGAGACACGGACGGCGATGGCGAATCAGGACCAGGCGGATCTTTTTGTTTCGGTGCACGCCAATTCCAGTCGCGATCCCGATGCGCGGGGCGTGGAAACCTATTACTTGAACTTCACTACTTCGCGGGACGCGCTGGATGTGGCGGCACGGGAAAACGCGGTATCGGACCAATCCATTTACGAACTGCAAGACCTGGTGAAGAAAATCGCTTTGAAGGAAAAGATCGAAGAGTCGCGCGAATTCGCCTCGGATGTGCAGAGCGCGCTGCATAGCGGGCTGGCCGCGAAGAATCCGGGCCTCCGCGACCGTGGGGTGAAGAGAGCACCATTCATCGTACTGATCGGAGCCAACATGCCGTCGATTCTGGCGGAGATTTCTTTCGTCAGCAATCCTGGGGACGAACGCAAGCTGAAGACGCCGGAATATCGCCAGCGCATCGCCGAATCCCTCTATCGTGGCATAGCCAACTACGTAAGCGGCCTGAGCGGGGTAAGGGTCGCGAGCAAGATAGAGAAGAGCTCAGGCCAGTAGACCTGATCCTGGAAACTTTCCCGTCCAATCTGTAGTCTAAATAGGCAAGTGTGTCTTTGTAGAGACGTAGCTCTGCTACGTCTCGGTTGGCTGCGTTAGAAGTTGTCCTGCGGGTGGGCAAACTCTCAGAGTTGTCCTTCCGAGCGCAGCCAGGAATCTGCTTCTTCCGAGGAGCCGGCAAGCAGCAAGAGACGTAGCTGAGCTTCGTCTCTACAGTTGGGTCCAACATATATATGTCACTTCGAAATTTCGTTCTGGTGATGGCGATTGGAGTTTGGCTTGCCGCTGCGGCTTTCGCAGTCGACGCCCCCAACTCTCCACCCATCCTCCCCAAAGAGTTCGGCGGCTGGCAGATGGCGGGATCGCCGCAAACCAGCAAGGACCCCGCGGCCGCCGATGCCTCAAATCCCGCGCTGCTGAAAGAGTACGGCTTCACTGACCTCGCCTCCGCAACCTATACCCGCGAAGACGGCCGCAAACTCACCGTTAAAGCGGCTCGCTTTGCTGACGCCACCGGCGCCTATGGCGCATTTACCTATTACAAGATGCCGCAGATGATCGCCGAAAAGATTGGCGACTACGGCGCGTCCCTGAATCAGCGCATTCTTTTCTTTCGCGGGAATGTCTTGGTGGATGCGGTCTTCGAGAAGCTTAGTGTGATGTCGGCCGCGGAGCTACGGGAGCTGGCTGGATTGCTTCCCTTGGCCGCAGGGGAGACTCGCAATATTCCAACCCTCGCGGCTTACTTGCCGACGCAAGGGCGTGTGATCAACTCTATCAAGTATGTGGTTGGGCCCGTCGGGCTGGCGAAGATTAACGCGCCCTTGCCCACTGACCTTGTGGATTTCAGTGTCGGCGCAGAAGCGGCGGAAGCTAAGTACCAAACTTCAAGTGGGGAAGCCACCTTGATGGTGATTTCCTATCCCACGCCGCAAATCGCCGCCCAGAATCTGCAACGCATGGACGCCGCCCGCCAACCGAACGGGCAATCGCAATCGAACAATGCACAGCCGGCGAGCGGGGATTCGTATTTCGACAGACGCTCTGGACCGATTGTGGCGGTTGCCGCTGGAGCGCTCTCGCACGGCGAGGCGAAATCGTTGCTGGAGTCGGTGAACTATGACGCCAACGTCACTTGGAATCAAAACACTTATTTCAGCAAGCGTGACAACATCGGAAACCTGATCGTGAATGTGATTATCCTGTGCGGCATCATCGGTGGGCTCTCGATTGTCGCAGGAGTCGCTTTCGGGGGGCTCCGCATTCTCGTCCAGAGGATGCTTCCCGAAGAAGTTCGGCAGAGGCGGGAAGAAATGGAATTCATCACCCTCCACTTGTCCGACCGAAAGTGAGAAGTTGGCCTATTCCCGCGCAAGTAGCTCCATTTAGGCAGTTTAAGGCTCGAAGAGGGCATTTTGTCTCAAAATGGAAACAAATGGGGGAGTGTTTACGCATTTCGTAAGTTATTGATATTAAAGGAGGTTATTTCCAAGAAATCCCTTGACACCCCCCTTTTTAGGCTCATAAGATTTCGCCAGAAAGTTTTAACGGTTTAAACCTCCGTTGGAACTGTTCTCCCTAAAGAAGAGGCCGCCTTTTGCCGGGTGGCCTTTTCGTTTTTTTTAATTCACCCGCGCGATTCTTCATTTGCTCAGACGGCGCCATTCGTTTTTATGGAACCAACCTGCGGTGTGAGGCGTATCTTGCGCCAGGAGGCGCCTATGTTCTGCGATCGATGTGGCACGGCGTTGCAAGCCGGCCAAGGTTTCTGTTCGCAATGCGGAAAAGAAGTAACGCAAGGGATGCACCTCGCTTCGCCGCGCCCCAGCCGCGTGCAAGAACATCTTCGACTGCTTGGCATTCTGTGGCTTGCACTCTCGGCGCTAAACGCAGTCGGCGGAGC
Source organism: uncultured Acidobacteriaceae bacterium (assembly GCA_963712035.1). Classification (GTDB taxonomy): domain Bacteria; phylum Acidobacteriota; class Terriglobia; order Terriglobales; family Acidobacteriaceae; genus PALSA-270. Next base: position 299,127 of record CAVQGL010000002.1, read on the forward strand.
GATTCTGTTTGTGATCGCTAACACCCTCTTCCGCCATCATTGGCCGGGGATGGGTCCGGACGAAGGCCCGCGTCTATTCTTGCATCCTTTTCTTAGCTTCCTGGGTGTTCTGATCCTGTTGAGATCTCTTGTAGGCTTTATTGCAGGATGGGGATTGCTGCAGCGCGAATCGTGGGCCAGAGTTCTTACTTTGGTGGTCGCCTTCCTATCGCTGTTCAGCATTCCGTTTGGTACAGCGCTGGGCATTTATTCGCTCTGGGTGCTGCCCGCGGAGTCGGATCGGGAATATGAGCGGCAGGTTCGGGTTGCATAGGACGGATTCTTCGTCGTTTCATTCCGCCGGTAAGTTTCCTGACGCAGTGGAGAGTCTCTTTCGGCAGAGGAAACCGGGAAGAGCATCGGCTTTCGCGATTTTGCGGAGATCAAGCTTACTTCAGATCGATCAGCGATTGAAACGTGAACCCGCCGTTTACTCCGTTCAGCGACACTATAGTCAGTGCCTCGCCGCTGCTAACACTGAGCGGTCCGGTCGCCAACACCAGGGTTGAGCCCGGCTCGGTGAAATAAACCTGGTAGTTTCCGGTTGACCCGGTCGCGACGTTCAGAGTTTCGTAGGTCGAAGTGACTTGGAATCCCAATCCCGCAGCCAGAGGCGTAGCACCCGTAAGGCCTGAGCCCTGCGGAACCACATAAACATCGGCCGAGCCCATACTGGGTGCCGCGTTTACCAAGCGGATCAATGCCGTGCCCGAACTCGGCGTCTGTGCGCCATCGACCAAAATTATTGTGTTGATCGGGTAAATGCCGGTGACGATCACCGTGCTGCTGGTGCTCGCTGCCAGGTTTAGCGTCGTGTTGATGAGCGGCGTATCGGAGTTTACGGGCACCAGTTCGAAGGTTCGTGCACCGGAGTTGACGTTTATGTATCCGGTGGCGTCGGTGTAGGCCAGGTTGCTGCTTACGATGTTGCCATTCACCAGGACGTTCAACTGCGGCTCATCGGGGGCCGCGTGCAGAACGCGAAACTTGGCCAGTCCTCCCCCGCCGCACGCGCTGCAGGTGAGCAGGATGATTAAGGTGAAGAATGCGATAGCCCGTTGCACAAGACACTTTGACATCGGCCTCCCTGAACGACAGTTCCCCTGAGATTGGATTGTGGTTCAACCGCAACAGGTTATGTAACCATTCCGCTACAAGGCGAGGCGTAAAGAATGCGTCAAGCTTTGTAAAAGTTTGTGGCCGAACTGAGTCCATCAAGAAATTTGCAGGGCACTTTCCGGCTTGGCGCAGGCTGAAGGCGCGACGATACAGTAAAGGCGAGGTCCCCACCCACCCTTTACGCTGGCAGTGGCCGCATTTAGAATCAAACTCAAGCCGACGTAGCTCAGTTGGTAGAGCAGCCGATTCGTAATCGGCAGGTCATCGGTTCAAGTCCGATCGTCGGCTCCATCCTTTCAGGCATTTAGCGTCAATTCACGGCGGCCTGCTGCACGACTGCTGCTGGGCGTGCAGATGCGGCGTGGGCTCTCGCCGGCACTGCCGCCCAGAACAGCCTCTTACCGAACATAAGAGTCTTTCAACAATTGTTCGACACCCCGCAACGAAAGTCGGATGAATGACATCTGATTCGAGGACTATTGATGGCTCAAGCTGCTGACCGGGGGATGCGTGCTGTCCTAATGTGGTCCAAGGTGGCGAGGGCCGCTAACCAGCATTCCTCCGGAGCTCTATGTCCTGTCTTTTCCTGATTCTTTTTCTGGCATTTCCGCGGGTTGCCTTGTTGTTGCTGTTCTTCTTTTCGAATTACCTGCAGCGCGCATACCATGGGCTGATTCTCCCTCTTCTCGGATTCTTGTTCTTACCTTTAACCACTTTGATATATGCGTGGATGGTTAACAATGCGCAGCCAATAGTTGGGATCAATGTGCTAATTCTGATCGTCACGGTGGTGATTGATTTGGGTGGTCTCGGTGGTGGCGAATATCACCGTCGCAGGTCGCGGGGATAAGCCAGCCCCACATCTGAGAACGGCGGCGGCCGATCCCGCATCGAAGTTGCAATACTTTAAGACTAGGAGTGAATCCATGCTCAACATAAACAAGGCATTCAGCAGTTTTTCAGTAAACGATATTCAGAAGGCTAGGGAATTTTATGGCAAAACGCTGGGGCTCGAACTTTCCGGCGGTCCCGAAGGCACACTGGTTGTGCCCCTCTCCGGCGGCTCCAAAGCGCTTATGTACCCCAAAACCAATCACCAGCCTGCCACCTTCACTGTCCTGAATTTCCCCGTGGACAGCGTGGAAAAAACCGTCGATGAACTGAGCCGACGCGGCGTGCGATTTGAGATCTACAACGAACCCAACTTGAAGACTGACGCGCGCGGGATTTCTCGTGGGAATGGGCCGACGATTGCGTGGTTCAAGGATCCAGCCGGGAATATCTTGTCGGTGCTCGAGGCGGCTTAGCGATCATCTCGCGGTTCGCCTAGGGAACCACGCAGACCGCGGATCGTATGTGAAATGAGTTCGCGCCGGACCAGCCCTTACCTCTGTGGACGAGACCCGCATGTACAAGCTTCTTACGGTCGCTTAAACTGCCAAGCAGGAAATAGCGATGTCTCCTTCTTCCGTCAGAAAACATGCCGGTTCCGGTTCATCGAATGACCAGCCCGCAATCCCCGAGCCTTCGTTCGCGGAGCGTGCCCGCACATTGGTGTACCTGGGCCGCACAGGCAGCCTCTCCACCAATTCCAGAAAACAATCGGGATTCCCATTCGGATCGGTAATGCCCTATGGGCTGGACGATCATGGGCGTCCCACCTTCCTTATCAGCACAATGGCCATGCATACGCAGAACCTGCAATCGGACGCTCGCTCGAGTTTGCTTGTGACCCAGGATGACGCGGGTGGTGATCCGCTCGGGGCCGCCAGAGTGACGCTGCTGGGAAACGTCCAGCCAATCCCGGACTCGGAGGTGGCGGAGGCTCGCCAGCTGTACTTAGCAAGGCATGCCAGCAGCAGGTATTGGGTAGATTTCGAAGATTTCTCCTTTTACCGCATGGATGTAGTGGACGTTTATTACGTCGGCGGTTTCGGAGTAATGGGGTGGGTGTCTGCTTCCGAATATGATCGCGGACAACCCGATCCACTTGCTGACTCAGTGGCCGAGATCATTCAGCACATGAACGCCGACCACAAGGGGGCGCTCGCCCTGCTTGCCCAAAACTTCGCTCACATTGCGTCAGAGGAAGCGACGATGACCGCGGTGGATCGCTTGGGATTTCATGTGCGCTTGAAGACCGCGGACGGCATGCGTGGTGCCCGCATCGCATTTCCGCGAGAGGTGAGGAATTCGGAAGAGACTCGCAAGGTCTTGGTCGAGATGGTGCAACAGGCGCGCTCGCAAGCCGAGTGGATTGATGTTTAAGGTCGCCAGCTGGAACTTGAATTCACTCCGCTCCCGGTTGGCCCATGTCACGGCATGGCTGAAAGCTCGCGAACCCAATGTGTTGTTGCTACAGGAGTTGAAGGGAACGGAATTTCCGTCCGAAGTCTTCAAGCCGCTCGGCTATGAGAGCGTCGCGGTGACGCAAAAGGCTTATAACGGGGTTGCCATTCTGTCGCGCCATCCGATAGAGACGATTGCCAAGGCTCTGGTCGGAGACGATTCCGACAGTCATGCTCGGTTCCTGGAAGTAATCATCGAGGGCATCCGCATCGTCAATATCTATCTTCCGAATGGCAACCCGGTAGGGAGTGACAAGTTTGCCTACAAGTTGGCTTGGATGGACCGGCTGACTCAGCAAATGATTGGATGGAAGCAGAACGATGTGCCGACGCTGATAGGCGGCGACTTCAACGTGATTCCTGAGGACATCGACTGTCACAAACCGTCGTGGTGGGAGCACGATGCGTTGTTCCAGCCGGAGCCGCGAGCCCGCTATCGTGCGATGTTGGCTATGGGCTATAGGGATGCGTTCCGGTCATTGCACGCGGGCGAAATTGGACACTTCACGTTTTGGGATTACTTTCGGCAGGCGTTCCAAAACAATCGAGGCATACGAATCGATCACTTCTTACTGTCCCCAACGCTGGCGGCTCGACTCGAGGGCTGCGAGATCGATAAAGGGCCGCGAGCCCAAGAAAAGCCGTCTGACCACACCCCGATAATCGTCACGCTATCCGATCAGCCATAATCTCCCCATGTGTGGACGCTTCCGACTTTCGCGTCGAAAACAGCTTGTCGATGAGTACTTCGACAGCGTCTCTGACGACGAGGAATGGAGCCCGCGCTATAACATTGCGCCCACTCAACCCGTACCAGTCATCCGTCAGAATCCGAGGGAACCTGTCCGTGAAATGTCTTTGATGCGCTGGGGGCTCATTCCGTCGGGGGCGCAAGATTCGTCCGCCGCTGCCCGGATGATCAATGCACGATCAGAAACCGCTTCCACAAAGCCTGCGTTTCGCGGCGCGCTGAAATCCCGCAGGTGTTTGATTCCGGCAGATGGATTTTACGAATGGTCACGCATGGGGAAAGCCAGGCAGCCCTATTGTTTCGAGGTCAACGGTGGAGAACTGTTTGCGTTCGCGGGGCTGTGGGATCGCTGGAAGAACCCAACCGGACAGTGGATCAAGTCTTGTTCAATCCTGACAACGACCCCAAACGCCCTGGCCGCAGCCGTCCATAACCGCATGCCAGTGATCCTCAATCCTGACGCCTACGACCTGTGGCTTGATCCAGGACTAACGAATGTGGCTGCGGCTTCCGCATTGTTGAAGCCATACGATGCCGGCTTGATGCGGCGCTATCCGGTAAGCACTCGGATCAATTCCGTCGCGAATGACGATGCGGCATGTTCCGCACCCGTAGTGGAAATCGCCCAGATTCAGGACCGGCTATTCTTGTAGTGGAATCGGAGGGGCAGTACGCGGGAACTGAAAGAATCGTGGCGGCATTGAATTTCGCGGGTTTATCTCACGAAATTTGGCACGCGTTTTGGGTCGTACTCGAAATCAACGAGGCCGTCGCGGTAGTCCAGCTTCACTTCAAGCAGCCGAAGCATTGCAAATCCAAGAAAACCGGAGACCTCTGTCCCAATCTGGCGACTTAAGGTGGAGAGGTCCAAGGTGATGATGTCAAGGTTCGGTTGCCGCAAGTGGCCGAAGCGCAGAGTAGCCTTGGCAGAACTGTAGACCTTGTTCACCTCTCCGTTTACCCCGCCGACCCGCACGCTATCGTCGGAACTGACCTTGCCAACCTGCCGTCCGGCTCGAACCGAAAGAATATTGGTGAAGGCACCAGTATCTAGTCCAAATAGCATGGCTTTTGACTCGTTCACGTTTGTCGGCACCAGCATCTGGTGGCCAAAACGGAAAACTCGCGTCCAGTCGCTCATCTCAGGCGCAACATAGCGATCTCTGGGCAGGCGATTTGTGGGCTTCGGCGTGGGCGCAGAAGATTTCTCCTCATTGGCACCCGGTCCGGTCTCTGGGTTCTCTTTCTGCTCCGCATTCCCTTGCTCCTCGCCCTCGCTGTTCAGCGATGTTGGAGCTTTGGTGTCTTCGGGACGCTTCGGCAACGGAGACAACTTGAGACGCATTCCCGGCAGGTCGAGGTCAATAAGATATCCTGCAAATACATCGGCTCCGATTAACCCATCTTCGTTGGCCACAGAGGCTTTATCACTTACGGCGACGATACAGTCCTGGAACTCCAGTTCGCCAATTCGGATGTGGTCCGCTACGGCCGTGTGGCCGCTTTGCAGACCCTTATCGCCGATGCCGCCATAGTGCATCACGGAGACCAGGCTCAAACCCGCCTTTTCCGCCACCTTACGGCTCACCACGATTCCGCCCGCACCCGTGTCAAGCAGGAGTCGAACATTCCGGTCATTCAGCTTTGCTGACAGGCCAATGCCTTGCATGCGCCGTCCATCCTCCGCATACATGGTTTCAACCTTCGTGTCGGTTTGTTCCACCTTGCTGACCAGCCTGCAGGCGTGGGTGGGTTTGTCTGCTGTCGCCTTCAAGAACTCCAAGTACTCCGTCATCCACTCTGTTTCTTCCCCGTTATCGGGATGCGGGCCAGCGAGGTAGGCCTCCATTGCCACCAGTCTCTCTTTCCGCGGAAGTCTGCTCAGCCACGCTCTCTGCACCTCGATGTCATCGGGTGCGATTTCGTGGGCGGTCTCTAGCAGGTCATAGGCCTTGCGGTACAGGGAGTAGCAGGCATACAACCTCGCTAGTCCGAGATAGGCGTGCACTTCCTTGGGGTCGAGCTTCTTTGCCATGAGGTAAGATATTTCTGCATCGGGCATTTCAGCCCGGCGAAACTGGACATCACCCTTCGCCGCCAGCAGCGCTGCCGAAGCGGGCTGCGCAGCCAAAGCTGTGTTCGCCGCGTCCAGCGCTTCATCAATCTTCTGCTGCCGCAGCATGGCGCGAACGAGTCCAACTTGCGCAGGCACCAGCTTCGAGTCAGTCTTGAGCAATCCCTGGTAGCGGGTTTCCGCCTCCGCGAACTTCCCCGCTCGATAAAGCTGGTCGGCGGCCGCCAGGTCCGCATTGACACCCGGAGCCTTGCTTTCCTCGCCCAGCATTTCGCATTGCAGTGGGAGCAGAAGAACTGCGATGAGCGCCAAGGGCAGTAAAGAGAACATAAGACACGCTCCCAGCTAACCGAGGAGAGTAGCACGATTTCGGAAACACAGTTGTGGAAGCATATGCGCCTTTTCTCGGTAACGATTGGAAGAGCTGTCTAACGTGTTCACTTCAATCCCCCATCGGTCATGGTAGATGTGGGGTCGAGTGAAATACATCCGTACAGATAGAAAAGTTCCTGGCAGTGAAGTTACCGACCAAAGAATTCCGCCATGCAACGTGAACGAGGCAGTCCTGTCCGAAATGCCTACAACGCCTTCCTGTAGTGAATACAGCGATCCACAACCTCAAACTTGAGTGCCTCATGAACACGCTGCGATAAGGCATGGTCCATCCAAGTGTCCGAAGCCATTTCTAAGCACCCTTGGCGTCGAGCCCAATCTTCCGCGGCTTCGAGAAGTTGTCTCCCCACTCCCTTTCTGCGATGGCTTTCGCTCACAAACCAACCCTCCACGAAACCTACCGGACGCCTGGGATCGCAGCCATCGGCATGCGAACGCAAACCAACTTCGAGAAAACCGGCTAACAATCCGCTTTCGGTTTCCGCCACGAAGATATCCAGCGCCATTGTTCCTCTCGGGCTCCCTGCGAGAATCGCTGCGAGTTCCTTCCCATGTTCCTGCGCGGAAGATTCGGGCCACAGAGCCTCTCGCATCCGTGACAGTTGTTCGCAGTCGGACAGTTTGGCGCGTCTGACCTGAGTCTCGATCATGAGCTCATTTTAGCCAAGATTTCCGCGTCCGCATTTGGGACGGATCCCGACGATACGCGGCAGCGGCGTTACCAAGGTTTAGGCCTCCCATTTGGATCACAGACAAGCCACTCCACTGCCCAAACAATGAAAGATATGAAATTGGGAATGCTGTCGCTGGGGTTGCGGCTCGACTATTTATCTTGTGTGCTTACGGTTTTTTCAACGATTTTGGTCGGGAGACGACACTGGCAGGGGTGGGTGGTCGCGGCGGTCAATAGCTTGATTATTTGCGTCATCGGAGTAAGAACGGCGCAGCTGGGTTTCATCCCGGCAAACCTATTTTGCATTGTGCTCTATGGACTCAACCTCCGTACCTGGCGAAAAACGGATTTCTCCTCGTAGAGTTCTCCGCGCTGTAGACCCACGCCTTTCGTTATCTGAACCTGAACGACCTGACTGCCGATATTTGCTGACCACGGACAAAACCGCACTGCTGTGCCGGTATCCCGCGGAGCTGATCTCAATGACGATGTCGGGTCAGGACCAGAAAGCTGCAATGCGGCTCAAGCTGGTCGAACTGCCCCCGTTTCCGGCAGTGGCGATTCGTGCGCTTCAGCTTGTTTCAAAAAGCGATACACGTCTGCTCCAGCTGCATGAACTCATTTCGACCGATCCGGCTTTGGTAACAGAGATCCTTCGACTGGCAAATTCACCGTTCTTCGGAATCCGAACGACAATCACCAGCAGCATGCAAGCAACGCTTCTGCTGGGCTTTGCCCGTGTGAGACGCATAGCTCTGACGGTGGCCATGCGGTCTTACATCGGAAATTCCATGCTAGTCCCGGTGGTGAAGGCGTGCTGGCGTCATAGCTTGGCCAGCGCCATGGTCGCCGAGGAACTAGCGCCAGCACTGTTCCCTGACGCGGACAAAGATGCGGCCTACACTGGGGCGCTTCTGCACGACATCGGGCGGTTGGGATTGGCGGCAATGGAACCTGATCGCTATTGCAGGCTTCTGGAAAGCACGTACGACAGTGCCGCCTCCGTCATGCAGCAGGAACGCGATCTGTTCGGCATCGACCACTGCTGTGCTGGGCGGCTGATGATAACCGCCTGGAATCTGCCAGAGGAATTCAGCGAAATTGTGTCGCGGCATCACGAGGCTGAAGCCTCAGAACAATCCAACCTACTTGCAATAGTCAGCCTCAGTTGCAAGATCACAGATGCGCTGGGATTCGCGTTCGCACCTCACACCGATTGTCCCAGCTACGAGGAACTCCTGCATGTAATGCCCGGTCAGAGAAGAAAGCTGCCGGCTACGCAGGTCGAACTCGCCCAACGGATTGAAGAAAAAATGACCTACCTTGACTCCGCCCCGGACCAAGCGGGCTGCGCCCACTGCGCGTGACGAATTTCTTTGTCCTGACCGGAAGAATGGGCTGGCCTCTCGCCGCTAATTTGGACCGGGACTACATTTCATGCGGCAGCGGAATACTCAAGGTCCGCCTGTGGTGGCTTCTGAAGTTCCTCTTCAAAGCGCTGGCAGAACGGATAGTTTGGGCAGGCTAAATAGAAGCCGTTTGGAGACTCCATCAATTCGAGAGGAGCGGAGCATCGGGGGCAACGGTGGCATCTGCCGAGGAGAGTTTTCATAATAGAGCTATTTGAATGGTTTTCCGTGTCGGTAACAATACGGCGATTACCGTAGGACGATTCCTAGGGGATAATTACCGTGAGTTGGGATTTCCGGGGCTGGTATGAGGGTCCGAAGGACTCCGGTCAAATGGCTTCACTGACGCGCCGATATAGACCGTGGCGGAATGGCATGAAAGGCCGAAAAGTGTAAACCATGTCTCCCGGAACGTTCCGTCACCCATTTCTGGGAACGGACACGGAACTTACCCCGTCGATTATCAAGATCCCCGGCAAACCCACCATCGCTTCTGGCGTTCGTCACGACTTCGTTTCCGAGGGCAGGGAAAGAGGCCGGTCGGTATGGAAATACTTCTTGTAGGCGGCAATCCAGTCAGTCGCAATGTCGCGTTGCGCTGTGGGGAGGTCGAGCTGACCTGCGCAGACCATTTGATGCAGCCGCTCCTCGAGAGTGTCCTTGGTGCGCGCATTCCAGGTGGGCGCCGCGTAGGATTCCGGCCACAGATTGTGGATATCTTCCGCGCCACCCAACCCCGGAGTAATCAGGTAATCAATCTCATAGTCGCTGGCATCAGCGCTCGCGATTCCGTACTCCTGAAGGATTTCATGGCGCAAGGACGTTGGTACCTCGCGAACGACATCCTCGTGAGGCATCGAGCAAACGTCGCTGATCGTAACCTGCCGCGTGACGCCCGGCGTAAGGTTGCGATCAGGAACGGCCTCGCGCACGACAGCAATAGCCGTTGATCCCCCCCATGGCGAGGAATGCCGGCGAAGAAGCTTGCCGGCCATTGCGACAACGACGAACGCCACGCAGGTGTAAGCGGCTATCCGCGTGGCGGACGTGGACCGAAAAAATGGCCACCAGGAAAGAGCCTCGGGCTTCGCCGACAATTCCGCCAACCGTGCCTGCAGGAGAGAGCGCGGTCCGGCGATGGGCGGCAACTGGGCATCGAGCGTGCGGCGGCGAACCCGCACGAAATCGGCGATCGTCTCTTCAAGTTGTGCCATCCGGGAACGGCAATCCCAGCAGGCGGCGAGGTGAGCACGGACTTGAGCGGCGCGACGCGCCGGGAGTTCGCCGTCCGCGGACAGAAGCAGATCTTGGTCAGATAAGTGCATTTCTGACCGCTGAAAATCTTCGCTCAGCACGGTTTCATCTCCCCCCCGCGCGAATCAAACGCGCCACGGATCGGGTCAGCGATATGGATACCGCTCCCAGAGAAATGCCCAGCACGGTAGCGATCTCACGGTAACGAAGGCCCTCCGCACGCAGGCGCAGGCAATCCTGATCGTCTTCAGGCAGGGCCGCAATGACGGCCAGCAAGCGACGCCGTCGTTGCGTGAACCACGCCTCCTCTTCGGGAGTGGGCGAAGGGTCAATCTGCCTTTCCGCAATCGCCTGATCGGATGTTGTCGCGTCACGCAAGGCTTGGTTCTCGTACCGTCTCTTCAGAGCCAGATTATGCGCAACGCGAAAGATCCAGCCACGAAGGTTTTTTCGCGAGCGCTGCAATTGCAAGTGCCGGAAGAGAGCAATAAACACTTCCTGGATAACTTCCTCTCCGTCATGAACCGATAGACCAAAGGAAAGCGCATAGCGCAGCAAGGGATTGCGAAATTGCTCAAACAGGTCCATGACCTCGAGTTCAATCTCAGATGGTTTCGCCGACGACCAAGCCTGGGCGGCTGACAACGCCCGCTCATTCGGCAAACTCAGGATCGATTCTGGCGAGAGAAGCTGCATGGGTTCCTGTCTATATATATATTCCATCGCCCTCTGGATTGTTCAGGTTTATTAAAGCTTACGTTGCGCGCTGATTTTCTTTGCCAGACCATCTTTGAATCCCAGGCCAGGGTCTAAAAAACACTGAACACAATGGCTTGAAACGGAATATTCAAGATGAGGACGGACAAAGGGGCAGTCACCCACCTGTGGGCCCCGGCATCTGGAAATAATCCATAGTTCAGGGGCCTAGCTCTTCATGAAGAGGTTTACACTATTTTGTTTCCTCTGCGCCTTACCGGCTTATTGTCAGAGCAATAGCGGCGAGTTGCGCATTCGAGTGACCGATCCATCAGGGCTCGGCGTGAAGACAATCGTTCACATCGAGAGCGAGGCGAATCAGTATCGAAACGTGCTCGCGACCAGCGATCACGGCGATCTGGAGGTTCAGCGACTGCCTTACGGCATCTACCGGGTGGAAATTGAGCAACCCGGCTTCGCGCCCATATCTGAACCGGTCGATATCCGTTCTTCGCTGCCCACTGAGTTGAAAGTGCAGCTCAAGCTACCCACGGTAAATGAATCGGTGGACGTCAGCGCGACCGACACGTTGATCGACCCTGACCAGGCTGGCGCGGTGAGCCAGATAGGTTCAGACCTTATTCAGAACCGGGTTACTTCGATTCCAGGACGTTCCCTCCAGGACCTGATAAATTCCCAGCCCGGATGGCTTTACGAAGGCAATGCCGTTCTGCATCCGCGGGGCTCGGAATATCAGACACAAGTCGTGGTGGATGGAATTCCGCTGACGGACAACCGGTCGCCCAGCTTCGGGCCGCAGATCGAAGCGGACGATGTGCAATCCATGAGCATCTACACCGCGGGTATTCCCGCGGAGTACGGCCGCAAGATGGGAGGCGTGATCGAACTGAACACGCAGCAAGATTCGCAGGCCGGTTTCCACGGCCAAGTGTCACTTTCCGGGGGCAGCTTCGATTCCGCAGGGGCGTTCGCGCAAGGGCAATACGTCTGGGGCAAGAATACCCTCGGAGCTAGCGCCGACGGCAGCATGACGGACCACTATCTGAATCCTGTGGTTCCACAAAATTACTCAAACACTGGAACGCTGGGTGATTTTTCGGTCAATTACCAGCGCGACCTGACGCCGAACGATCGCGTAAACTTCATTGTTCGGCATGAACTCTCACGCTACGACATTCCCAACGAGCAGGTGCAGCAGGCCGCGGGACAGAGGCAGACCGCGGACAACATCGAAACCATGGGAATCGTTTCCTACGAGCACACCTTTTCGTCGAACGCGGTCGCGGATTTTCGCGGCATGGTCCGCGACAACGCCAACGATTTCAACTCCAATCCAGAGTCGACCCCCATAGAAGTTTTCCAGCACAATCGGTTTCGCGAAGGCTATTTCAAGGGAACCGTAACCGTGAATCATGGCCGGCAAGAATGGAAGTTCGGAGTGGAGTCCGACAATACATTCTTGAACGAGAATTTCCGTTACATGATTACCGATTCGGGCCAGTTCGACGACGGCACGCCTTTGACCTTCGGCTTTGCGGGAAGCCGTCCCGACCTCGAGCAAGCCGCGTTTGTACAGGATTTAATCCGCCTGGGAAACTGGACCATCGATGCCGGACTACGCTGGGACCACTATCAGCTCTTGCTAAACCGCCAAGCCGTCGACCCACGTCTTTCGATCTCGCGCTACTTCCCATCCGCCGGCCTCGTCCTGCATTTCTCTTATGACCGGGTTTTCCAGACGCCCTCCTCCGAGAACATCTTGCTTTCGAGTTCAACGGCGGTCGAATCCCTCGATCCCGGGAATTTCCTCCGCCTGCCGGTGCAACCGTCCGAAGGAAATTACTACGAGGCGGGTTTGACAAAATCGTTCTTCGGAAAGTTCAAGCTGGATGCCAACTATTTCCGCCGGCAGGTCAACAACTACGCCGACGACGATCAGATTGACAACACGACGATCAGTTTCCCGATTGCCTTTGACAAAGCCATCATCTACGGCGCGGAGGCAAAGCTCGACCTTCCCGATTGGCATCGCTTTTCGGGTTTCTTGAGCTACTCCTACATCGTGGGAAACGCTTGGTATCCGGTGACCGGCGGCCTATTTCTGGGCAGCGACGCCGCAGCTGCGGCGACCCAAATCACCGGCCATTTCCCGGATTCGCAGGATCAGCGCAATACCATTCGCGGACGCCTTCGGTATCAACTGAAGCCGCGTTTCTGGATCGCCGCCGGCATTCAGTACGATAGCGGCCTGCCCTTTGAGTTCGATGGCGACCCGAATGCGGTGCTCGCCGAATACGGCCAGCAGGTATTGAATCGGGTCAATTTTGACACGGGGCGCATCAATCCCTCTTTCCAGTTGAATGCCTCGGCGGGAGCGGACCTTTATAAGTCAGATCGCGTCAATATGAAGTTCCAAATTGACGGGCAGAACCTGACGAATGTGCTGGACGTGATCGATTTTGGCGGTCTTTTCTCGGGCAACGCGATCGGGCCCTCGCGAAGCGTCGCCCTGCGACTGACAACCGCGTTTTAGCCACGAAACAGCAAATCCTCCTTTATTTCAGTCGCTTAGGAGTAGGCTCGGACCGCATTATTGAATCTGATCCCACCAGAACTCATCTAATCGTCTTTAGGAGAACCCACAAACGGTGAGGTCACGGATCGCTGTTTTTATCGTCATTGTTCAGTCGGTCTTACTTCTAGCCCATTGGTTCTTGTACGAAACCTGGATGGATTTCTGGGTCTTCGCCGATCCTCCTGGCATCTCGAAACTACAAGTGACGATGGCGCTGCTGTCGGTGAGTTTTGTAATCGCGTCACTGCTCGCGTGGCGTTATTCGCATTTTCTGGTGCAGGTCCTCTACAGAATTTCCGCCGTCTGGCTGGGAACCTTGAGCTTTTTGTTTCTGGCGGCGTGTTCCTGCTGGCTGCTTTATGGAGGAGCACGCGTTGCAGGACTGCATCCCAACCAACGTGTCTTGGCGCTGCTACTTTTCGGGTTTGCTCTCCTGGTAAGTCTCTATGGGGTTGTTAACGCAGCCTGGACACGAGTGAGACGCGTTTCCGTCAAGCTGCCAAATCTGCCTGAATCGTGGCGCGGTAGGGTAGCGGCGCTGGTCAGCGACACTCATCTTGGCCACGTCCGAGGATACAGATTCATGCGGCGCATTGTGGCCATGCTGGCGCGGCTCAAGCCTGACATGGTGCTGATTGCCGGCGACATGTACGACGGCACTGCCGCGAAAGTAAACGAACTGGCGGAGCCTTGGTCAAATCTTTCTCCACCACTGGGGAAGTACTTCGTGACTGGGAACCACGAGGAGTTCACCGACTACACGAAATACGTCAACGCCGTGGAGCGCGCCGGCGTTCGTGTCTTGAATAATGAGAAAGTCAACGTAGATGGCTTGCAACTGGTGGGCGTGCATTTTCGCGATTCGGTAAATGATGAGCATCTTCGAGGCATTTTGCGGCGCGCCGACGTAGATCGCAATCGCGCCAGCATTTTGCTGACTCACGCTCCTGACCGAGTGAAGATTGCCGAGGAAGAAGGAATTTCGCTTCAGCTTTCCGGGCACACTCATGGCGGGCAGTTCTTTCCTTTTACCTGGATCACATCGCGGATTTACGGGAAGTTTGTTTATGGGTTGCAGCGCTTGGGGAAGTTGTTGGTTTATACCTCGTACGGAGCGGGTACTTGGGGTCCACCATTTCGCGTGGGGACGACGCCCGAGATTGTGTTGATTCAGTTTGAATAATTCTCAACCGCGCGTCCTGGGAAATCCCTGCGACAAGCTCTTGACCGCTTAGATCGCAAAAAAAACCAACCCGTCGCGCAGAGCTGGCGCTCACGCCTGATCGTCCGCCGTCGCTTTAAGAGCGCGCCCTAAGTTGCGCGGCTCCAATTTGTAGCGTCCAGGGCGCTTTGGCTCATGGCGGACGCTACGGCCTTCCACTAAATGGAATAATTCCTCACCTAGATTTTTCGTGTGGTCTCCGGCGCGTTCGAAGGCCTGCGCCATCAGCAGAACGGAAGTGCTGTAATCACGGCGTCGCCGTTCGCGGCTTTCCAAGTGACGGCGGAAAACCGCTCGGCACAATTGATCAATCTGGGCGTCGGTTTGTATGACCCAGGTAGCGGAGGAAAGATCGCGGTTCAAGAAACCGTGGTGTACGGCTTCCAGCATCTTCTCCAGTACGTCAGACATGGCAATCAGGTCGCGGCTGTCATCACGCAGGAGGTGGACGGGGAGGTCCTGCAAGCGCATGGCTACCGAGCAGGTCAGATCGCTGATGCGTTCCAGGTCGATGATGAACTTCAGGCAAGCCAAAAGCTCGCGCGCCTCCGCTTCCGTGACTCCGGTAATCGCGCTGGGAATTTCCTCGTCGACGCGGCGCTCCATGCGATCCAATTCCTTCTCGCAGTCTTTGACCGAGATATAAGCCATGTTCGAGGAATTCTCGATGAAGTCGCGCAGGTTGTAGGCGGCGTCCTTGCCGACCAGGCAGGCTTGTAGTGCCAACTGGGTAAGTTCGCTGTTGGCACGAGGTTCTTCTGAGCGCTGTCGTTTCATGGACTCTCCGGCGCAAACCGTCAGACTGAAGCTATTAAACCATGAAACCGCCGGAAGGCTTCGCACTCACTTTTTCCCATGTAGCGGCAGAGCACGGCAGGATCGGTTTGGCGCAGGTCAACCAGCACCAGGCCATCCAGCACGCTGGAGAAGTTGCGGTCCACGTTGAAGCTGAGCAGGCGTCCGCCCAGCTTGGCGTATTGCTTGATCAGGATGGGGATGCCCTTCCCATCGGTTTCCAAATCGGCGATTGGTCCGGCCAGATCATCCAATTCCTTCAACTCGGCGGGAGAATCGGCACGCCGAATCCAATCCGGTTGGAACCGCCGTCGAGGCTTGATGAGATTCGCCAATTCGTGATTCTTTTCGCGCGCCTGGAAAAAGCGGGCAATCAATTCCCGCGAAACCCGGTTGTAACGGCTGCTGATGCTCACCGCTCCGAAAACCACTGCCAGTTCGGGATGTGCCGCGAGATAGCGGGCGATTCCTTTCCACAACATGAGCAACGGCGAATATTGCCGCTGGTATTCGGGGCGAATGAACGACCGGCCCAACTCCAGCGCCGGACCCAGCCGCTCGAAAATCTTCGGATCGTAGCGAAAGAGCGTGCTGGTATAAAGTCCGGCCACACCGAGCCGCGGCAGGATTTCCGCGGTCGCGCCCATGCGATAGGCACCCACTAATTCCCGGTTCGGCTTACTCCAAAGCAACAGGTGCTGATAGTACTGATCGAATTCGTCGAGATCGCGGCACTTGCCGGTACCTTCTCCCACAGCGCGAAACGTGAGTTCCCGGAGGCGTCCCAATTCTTCCAGCAGGCGCGGGATTTCGTAGGCTTTCGCCAGGTAGATGGCGAACTCGCGATTCTCATCCACCAGGCGGAGCTTTTCGATTTCCGCGACCAGAGCCGTCTGTTCACCAGCCTCGGCAACTGCAGCCTGTTTACGCTGCGGCCACACCGGTTGCAACACGGCTTTGAGCGTGTGCTTCGGACGATTGCGATGCGCCAGCAAATATGTTCGCCAGCGCAGATAGGCTGCGGTTTCTTCGTCATCCCAACGCGCTTGCAGAGTTGTAGCGGTGAACACGCTGCCCACACGGACTTCCACCTTCTTGCCTTCTTGACTTAGAAACTCATTGAGCAGCCAAGCCGTGCGTAGCGCGGGATGGATCAATCCCATGGTCTGGAAAGGGGCGCTGTTGCGGCCATTAAAAAAGACAGGCAGGGCATCCGCGCGGGTGAGGCGAACCAGCGCGCCCACGGTTGGACTCCATACCGGATCCAGAACTCCCATCCGCCGCAGATCGATGTGCGAGACTTCACCGGAAGGAAACATTGCCAGCATGCCGCCGGTACGCAACCAGAAAATTGCCCGCCGCACCGCCTGCCGATTCATGCCGGCAGATTGCGGATGGCAAAATGGATCCACGAAGATGCAATGCTGGTGCAGCTCAGGAACACCCGCCAGCAACGAGTTGGTCATGATTTTTACATCAGGACGTACCCGCAGCAGGAGCGCTCCAAGAATGGCGCCATCAAGCAAGCCAAAGGGGTGATTGGCGGCCACGATCACCGGACCAGTCGCAGGAATCCGCTCGAAATCAGCCTGCGTGATCCGGTAGGTGACGCGCATTTCCGACAAGACATTTTCCAGCAGCGAGCGATTCACCGGTTGTTGCGCCCGGCGATGGAGTTCACGAATTCTTTCTAAAGGCAAAAAGCGCTGAACCAAACCGCGGAAGGGAAATCGATCCGGGCCGCCGATGCTTGGGCCAGTCGAGCCCTGCGCCGCCAGCAAACCAGGATTAGGCATGCTCAAGGAATAGTGCAACTTGTTTACGGCATCATGAAGGTCAGGTTAAAACCGCGTGAACGACGGTTACGTTGGTGATGCTGCAAGACACCGATTCAGGGTGGCCGCTGTCTTTCTCTGTTTCTGCACCACTCGCGTTGCATTGTCGGCGCGGATTCCTCGCCTGAGCACTTTCCTATTGCCAAGAGGGAATGAGCTTCCCGATAATAAGCTAGGAAGCTTTTCTAAACCGTGCATCGTTACACTCGAGTTGACTTACTTCGCATTCTGAAGCTAACGGCGCGCCAATTGGCGAGTTGGGAAAAAGCCGAACTCATCGCCGTTGCCGAGAGCTACTCCTTCTTTGATCTTCTGCAAGTGAAAAAGGTGCGCGATCTGTGCGCCCGCAAGGTGCGTCCCGCGGTGATTCGCCAATCGTTGGAAGCCATGCAGAAACGGGCGGCGGGCATGGAGAATCCGCTGCTCGAAGCCGGCTCGTTTACCACCGGTCACCGCGTGGTGTTCCGTCACGAAGGGAGAATGCTGGAGCCCATCGCGGGACAATTTCTTTTCGACTTCGCTCCCGCCGAAAAAGTCGTGACCAGCACGCCGATTGCGGCCGCGCGTCCCGACCCTAGCGCCCCCGACGTGAACGAACTTTTCGCGCGGGGCATCGCGCTGGAAGAGGACCCCGCCAATCAGGCACAGGCGATTTCGGCCTACCAACGGGTGCTGGAACTCGACGATCAACATGCCGCGGCGCACATTAATCTCGGTACGCTTCACTACAACCGGCAGGAATATCAACTGGCGGAGGAGCACTACCGCCAAGCCATCGAGATTGACCCGCGTTATGCGCTGGCCTATTTCGATCTCGGCAATGTGCTCGATGAGACCAGCCGCGTGACCGAAGCCATCCAGACCTATCACACGGCTTTGCAACTGGCTCCCACCTACGCCGATGCGCACTACAATCTGGCGCTGGCCTACGAGAAGGTCAAGCAGCCGCGCCTCGCCCTGAAGCACTGGCAAGCCTACGTGAAGCTGGACTCCGTCGGTCCCTGGGCGGCACACGCGCGGAACCAGGTGCAGCGTATCCTGGAGGCCGACGGCCTCAAGCTGGTCTACAAACGGAAGAGCGAGTAGCTCAATCCGCAGTGCTAGAATTTCCCGTTCTCATCCCGCCATCTCAGGTGTGTCCATGTCCGACCCCGATTTGCAGCATCCTTCGCCAGTTCCTTTGACCAGCTTTAACAACGATGAAGTTTTGTTCCGCGATAACATCCGCCAATTTGCCGAAGACAGACTGCGTCCTCTGGTGAAACAGATGGATGAAAAAGCAGTATTCGACCAGGATTTGATCGGGCAATTTTTTCAGCTTGGTCTGATGGGCATTGAGATCCCCGAGGAATACGGCGGCGGCGGTGGAAAATTCTTTGACGCAATTCTCGCCGTGGAAGAACTTTCGCGTGTCGACGCCTCTGCCGGAGTCTTAGTGGACGTGCAGAACACGCTGGTCAACAACGCGCTCAGGCGATGGGGCACAGAGGAGCAGAAGAAGCAGTATTTGCCTCGTCTCGCTGCCGACACTTGCGGAGCTTACGCCTTAAGCGAGGCAGGCTCGGGCTCCGACGCATTTGCTCTACAGACCAGAGCCGTACTGAAGGGCGGCGATTACATTCTGAACGGCCGCAAGTTGTGGATCACGAATGCCAAAGAAGCTGGCATCTTTGTGTTGTTCGCGACGATCGATCCAGCGGCCGGGTACAAGGGCATCACTGCTTTCATTATCGAAAAGGAATTTCCCGGCTTCACCGTTGGCAAGAAAGAAGACAAGCTAGGGATTCGCGCGTCCTCAACTTGCGAACTGATTCTCGAAGATTGCCGGGTGCCGAGGTCGAATGTTCTGGGCGAAGCCGGCAAGGGCTACAAGATTGCGATCGAGACGTTGAACGAAGGACGCATCGGGATCGGCGCGCAAATGGCTGGGCTTTCTCGGGGCGCGTGGGAATTTGCCGCGAAGTACGCGCAAGAACGCAAGCAATTCGGCAAGACCCTGGCTGAGTTTCAGGGAATCCAATTTCAAATCGCGCAAATGGCGACCGAAATTGAAGCCGCACGACTTATGGTTTACAACGCTGCCCGCATGAAAGATGCTCGCGTACCGTTTGTGAAAGAAGCGGCTATGGCCAAACTATTCTGTTCGCAGGTGGCCGAGCAGGTCACTTCGCTGGCGATTGAGATTTATGGCGGATACGGGTTCAGCAAAGACTATCCTGTCGAAAAATACTGGCGCGACTCCAAAATCGGCAAGATCTATGAGGGCACGTCGAACATGCAGCTCGCGACCATTGCGAAATTAGTTCTCGCGGGAGGGTAGGCCGACGCCAGTGCGGACGAGCCGCCGTCCCGAACACCCCACTCCAGTAACCAAACCCTGATTACTCAAAATGTGCAGCAATTTGCACCTCGGCATCCCTTCAAAGGCGCCTCGTTGCCCTATAAGTCTTTTCCCCGGAATCGGTTAACGAATATTCCGCCGATGGCGTCTAAGCTGCTTTTGCACAGATGCCCGCTGGCTGGGGCACGAACGGGGTGCCACTTGTTGAATCTGTTGCCGGAAAGCACAGTTGCAATGCCCAAGCCGAAGCACACACTGCTTCCAGTCCTGGTGGTCCTGTTCCTAGCCTCTTACGGGCTAATGACCATGCTGATCGTCGAGCAGGGCAAAACCATTGAAGTACAACGCTATTTGATCGGTCAGTTGTTTACCGACAGCAGCCAACTGAACGCTATGAAAAGTGCGGCGCTTCGCCGGCAGGCTGAGGTGCAAGCAAAAGCTCGAGCTCTGGCCCAGACGCCGTCTTCCCCGGCAGCACAGACGGATAAGAAAGGCAAAATCCGGCACTCGGCTCCGCAGAAGCCGCCCAAGGACACGTCTGACTCGTCGGACGTACGTAGAAGTCTGCTCACAATCTGACTCTCAGGGATTTGACTTACGGATCTTCGACTTAGAGATCGTGGACTCACAGATCTGCGACTTACAGGTTCCGGTTAGGTTATGAAAACTCTGGCGTTGATGTTTTTGTCGCTTACTCTTCCGGGTAGCACCTTCGCGCCTCCGCCGCGTTCCCCAGTGAAGGCTGGCCAGGCGAAGGCGGCGCGCAAGGGAGGCACGTGGTACTTCGCGGAAAACGGCCACGCCGTGTATTGCTACGGCCCGGTGATGTATCTGAAGGACGTGCAGGGCAGCCTCACCCGGGTGGCTACCTTCTGTCAGGGCGACCAGCCAATTGTCCCATTGAAAGACTAACGTCCAGAATTTCGGGTTCGCCTTTATCCCTCGAACCTCTCCCACGCCTGAGCACAAATCCTGTACAGTTTTTTCATGCCCAAGTTTGAGAAGCACATCTTTATTTGCGGCAACCAGCGGCCCGCAGGACATCCGCGCGGCTGCTGCGATCCCTCAGGCCGCGCCGAGTTGCAGAAGCTATTCAAACAGAAGCTGGCCGAAAGAGGACTCAAAGGAAAGGTTCGGGCGAACCAATCGGGATGCCTGGACCAGTGCGAGCATGGACCGAATGTGGTGATCTATCCCGAAGCCGTGTGGTACGGCGGCGTCACCGTTACGGACGTGGAAGAAATCATCGAGTCCCACATTCTTGGAGGCAAGCCAGTTGAGCGGCTCATGGTGGCCGACCACTGCCTCAACACCCCGAGTTGTGAACACAAGCCAAGCAAGACAAAATAGGCCAGGCGCGCGCCCTGCGACTACGGCGCGCGCTGACCATGCAAGGTAGAGGAATCAGGATGCAGGGAAGAGAGTGTTATTGGCCGTCTTGATCG
Source organism: uncultured Acidobacteriaceae bacterium (assembly GCA_963712035.1). Lineage (GTDB taxonomy): Bacteria > Acidobacteriota > Terriglobia > Terriglobales > Acidobacteriaceae > PALSA-270. The sequence continues at coordinate 320,117 of CAVQGL010000002.1, forward strand.
CCGTCAGAGCTGGCGGCCTTCGGAGGCGGATCTTTTGCGACGAGTTGCTGCTGCGATTTAGCGGCCGCGCTCAAGGTCACTGTATCTTGCGGCAGCGGTGTGCTTTCTTTTGCGGCGCTCTTCGGAGGAGCGGTTTGTGACGCCTGGCTCTCGGCCACTGGCGAACCGGAGTGCACGGGGGAAATAGCCATAGATGAATCTCCTTACTACCAGCTATCGACAGTCCCCGCAAAAGCTTTAGCCGGGTGAGGAGAAATCTCAGACCCCGCATCGATTGCGACAAATCCAAGTCCCTTCTTGTCGGTCGTGCAAATTAGGAAAAGGTTCCTACCGCCGCTTCAACGCCTCCAACTCATCCAGCGTCCTCGGCCAGTCCCCTCGCAACAGACGCGACAAACTTCGGTCGGCGAGAACCCTTCCGCCAGTCTGGCACCGTGCGCAATAGTTGGTTTCATTGTCGGCATAGCGGATCCGCTGAACTTTTTCGCCGCACCTCGGGCATGGCTCTCCATAGCGTCCGTGAACCGCCATATCCTTGCGGAACGCAGTCACCTTCTCCGGGAAAGCTCTTTCCGCCTCCGCGCCCAGCCGCATAATCCAGACCACGAGAGTATCTCGAGTGGCGACGAATAGTCTTGTCCACTCTTCCGTCTCCAACTTGCGCGTCAGCCTGATTGGAGAGAGTTGCGCCGCGTGCAGAATCTCGTCCGAATACGCATTGCCGATGCCACTGACGATCCGCGGATCGGTGAGCGCGCGCTTCAGCGTGCGGTTTTCCGCAGTCAGCGCATCACGAAACGACTTGAAGTCGCTCGTCGAAACGTCGATTCCGCCTGGGTCCAAAGAGCGCAGCTCGTTCTCGCTGCCGAGTACGTGCAAAGATGCGCGATGCTTTGTGCCCGCTTCGGTTAGAACCAGAGAGCCGGTGGGAAAATCGAACGCTGCCAGATCTTTGCGTCCGCCGAGCTTAACGCCAGCTTTTTTCCAATGCAGACGCCCAGCAATCATCAGGTGCAGCACCAGCCAGAGATCGCCTTCTACTCCAATCGCGATCCGCTTGCCGATTCGCCGCAATTCGCGCACGATGCGTCCATCCACGCTCGTGATTGGCGGTTGCGCGGTGCGCAGCAAGAACGGACTGGCCAAACGCACCTTCACGATTGGTTGTCGCACGATGCGCGGTTCGAGCGCAGTGAGGTAAGCGGCAATGTCCGGCAGTTCCGGCATGTTTAGTAGATTGCAGTCCGCGAAGAGAGTTTGCAAGCGCACGGATTGTGTGGCAGCGGGGCTTTGCCCCGCGAGGGTCGAGCCAAGTCTCGCAGCGTCGTTCTCATCGCAGCCTGCGGCCGCATGGACGGGGCAAGCCCCGTCCCCACACGAGCATTCCCAGTTTCAAGGATTCCACTCTTAATCAAGCTGTTAGAATGAAAGCGCGATGGCCCTGCCGTTCGTTCGCGATCTTTTCGCGGACATGGAAAGTTTGCCGGCTTTTTCGCGTGTAGCCTCCCACCTTAAAGAGGGCACGGGACGGATACGTGTTTCTGGACTCGCCCCCACTGCCAAAGCTTTGCTCTTGGTTTTACTGCAAAAAGCTGCCGGGCGGCCCGTCATCGTTGTAGTCCCCGATAACCGCGCGGCTGAGGAACTTGTCCCGATCCTACAGTCTTTCGCTGAACTCAGCGGCGGAGCGAGTACGGATACGATCATCCGGCTGCCGGCGCGCGACGTTCTTCCCTTTCAGAACTTATCGCCGCACCCGGAGATTCAGGAGGAGCGCGCCGCTGCCCTATGGAAGATCGCCGCGGGCGCGGCGTCCATCGTGGTTTCTCCGGTTGCCGCCACGGCCCTGCGTCTCCGTTCGACCGAATATTACGCCGACTTGGCGCGGACTCTGCGCAAAGGCGAGACTATCGACACCGAATCGCTGCTCGCCCACATGAACACTGTGGGCTATATGTCGGTAGATGTCGTCGAAATGCCCGGCGAATATGCCTTGCGCGGCGGCATTCTGGACGTTTATTCGCCCGAGGCCGACCGGCCGGCGCGTATTGAGTTCTTTGGGGACGAAGTCGAATCCATCCGCAAGTTCGATCCCGCAACGCAGCGCTCCTCCAATCCGGTGGACGAAGCGCTATTGCTTCCACTCACCGAGACTCCGGTGCGGGAAGACATTCTAGGCGCAATTCACGCCCGGCTTTCCGGAAAACGAATCACGGGCACGGAAGAAGTCGTCGAACAAGCGGTTCGCTCCGGCGGTGTAACCGTGTTTCCGGGCTGGGAGTTCTACGCCCCCGTTGCCGGCGCCGACCGCAGCGTCTTCGATCTGCTCAATAACGCGCTCGTCATCGTTGACGAACCAGAAAGCGTCAAGCACGAATTCGATCACACTTGGGCGCGCATCGAAGAAGCCCATGAGCGGAGCGAAGTTGGCAAACTGGTTCTACCTACCGATCTCTATCTGCCGCCGGAACATTGGTGGTCGAAAATCGGGACTCTCTCCGGCGCGGAATTCGAGCATCTGGAAATCGAGCGCGGCAATGGAGCGGAATCGGTCGCGTTCCATACTCAGCCTGCGCCCCGCTTTCACGGCGCCGTCCCCGCAATGTTGGAGGAAGTGCAGAAGCAAATTGGAGAAGGTCGGCGCGTTTTAATCGCCGTACCCAACACCGGCGAAGTCGAACGCCTGGCAGACATCTTCAGTGAGTACGCAGTTTCCTTTCGTCTGGGAAGCCGCACCCGTGGCGGCGAAAGCTATGCTGACGAGACGGCTTACTTTGCCGGTGAAGTGCTCACCGCTACGCTGGTCAAAGCCTACATACCTGACGGAGTGATGCTGCCGGATGCGGGCCTTGCTATCTTGGGCGCGCGCGATCTTTTCGATGAGTCAGAATCTGTTGTCTCCCGCCCGCAACGCCAGAAATCCAAGACTTCGGCCTTCCTCTCGGATTTTCGCGATCTGCAAGTCGGCGACTACGTAGTGCACGTCGAACACGGCATTGGGCAGTACCAGGGACTAAAAGACATCAATCAGGGCGACGGCAACGCCGAATTCATGCTGCTGGAGTACGCCGACGGCGCTCGTCTATATGTTCCGCTCACCCGCCTCGATCTTATCCAGAAATATCGATCGTCCGAAGGCGTCAAGCCCGCGCTGAATCATCTTGGCACCGCGGCCTGGGCCAAGACGAAAGCACGCGTTCGCAAGGCCATGAAGGATATGACCGACGAACTCCTAAAGCTTTACGCCGAGCGAAAATCGGCGCAGGGCCATGCTTTCCCGGCCGACAACGAATGGATGAAGGAGTTCGAAGACGCTTTCGAATACAACGAGACTGAAGATCAGGAACTGGCCATCGCCGACGTGAAGCACGACATGGAATCGCGGCAACCGATGGACCGCCTGCTCTGCGGTGACGTGGGTTACGGCAAGACGGAAATCGCCATGCGGGCTGCCTTCAAAGCCATTGGCGACAATCGCCAGGTTGCGGTGCTGGCGCCTACTACCGTACTCGCCTTCCAGCACTACGAGACCTTTAAGCAGCGCTTTGCGGCCTTTCCCGTCACCATCGACATGATCAGCCGTTTCCGCAGCCCCAAACAGCAGAAGGAAATTCTACAGAAGACGGAAGCCGGCAAGATCGACATCCTGATCGGCACGCATCGGATATTGTCCAAAGACATCAAATTTGCCGACCTTGGACTGCTCGTGGTTGATGAAGAGCAGCGCTTCGGAGTGCGCCACAAAGAACGCATCAAGCAGATGCGCAAGCAGGTGGACGTGCTCACCATGTCGGCCACACCGATTCCGCGCACGCTGCACATGTCGCTGGTGGGCTTGCGGGATATGAGTGTGATTGAAACTCCGCCCAAAGATCGTATCGCAATTCAGACTGTGGTCGCTGCCTGGGATGACAAGCTGATTCAGTCGGCCATCGAACAGGAACTCGACCGCGGCGGCCAGGTCTATTTCGTATACAACCGCGTGGAAACTATCTGGGAGATCGCCGCTAAGCTGCAAGCACTCGTTCCTCGGGCGCGCATCGCCGTGGGTCACGGCCAGATGTCCGAAGGTGAGCTGGAAAAAGTGATGCTCAAGTTTATGCATCACGAAGCGGACATTCTGGTCGCGACAACCATCATCGAAAACGGGCTCGATATCCCGCTCTGCAATACCATCCTCATCAATCGCGCCGACCGCCTCGGGCTCTCGGAGCTTTATCAGCTGCGCGGCCGTGTAGGCCGATCCAACCGGCGCGCCTATGCCTACTTGCTCGTGCCGGCCGAAGCCGAGCTTACTCCCATTGCGCGGCGCCGCTTGGCCGCGTTGAAAGAATTCTCCGATCTCGGCGCGGGTTTCAAGATTGCCGCCCTCGACCTGGAACTGCGCGGCGCCGGAAATTTGCTGGGTGGTGAGCAGAGCGGCCACATCGAGGCCGTGGGGTTCGAACTCTATACCCAGATGCTCGACCGCGCGGTCCGCGAAATGAAAGGCGAGGGCGCGCCCGAGGAAGTCGAAACTCAACTCAACCTCGGACTCAATATCCGCATCCCAGTGGAGTACATTACGGAAGAGAATCAACGGCTGCGTATGTACAAAAGGGTGGCGGGCATCGAAACCGAGTCTCAGTTGGCGGACGTGGGCGCCGAACTTCGTGACCGCTATGGCGAACCGCCGTCCGCCGTTCGTAATCTGTTGGACTATGCTTCGCTCAAGCTATTATGTTTGCGGGTAGGGGCGACGGCCATTGACCGCAAGCGCGAGCAGGTAAACATCAAGTTCCGGCAGAATGCCGCCATCGACGCGGAAAAGCTGGCGCGTTTCGTTTCGTCGCAGCGGGGTGCGCAGTTCACGCCCGATGGAGTGTTGAAATTTTCCTTGAAGGCAACCGCGACGGATAGCGTGCTCAGCCTGTTGCGTGACCTGATCGAAGAGCTGGCAGTTCCGGTCCCGTTAGAAGCGGCAAAGCGGGAGAGTTGACCGATCCTAATCGAAATGCGGCGCAGGTAGAATAAAAGCTCCGTTTTCTCACTTAACCAACAGTCTCTAACTAAACGAACCAGGTGAAAGCATGAGAATGAAGGTTCGTAAGGCTGTGTTTCCCGCGGCCGGTTTGGGCACCCGTTTTTTGCCCGCCACGAAAGCTCAACCCAAAGAGATGCTGCCCCTGGTGGATAAACCCATCATTCAGTATGGCGTGGAAGAAGCCTTGGCCGCCGGCTGCGATCAGATCATTATCGTTACCGGCCGTGGCAAGCAGTCGATCGAAGATCACTTCGATGTCAGCTACGAACTTGAAAGAATGCTGGAAGAACGCGGAAAGACTGACCTGTTAAAGATCGTCCGGCAGATTTCCGACATGATTTACGTTTCGTACGTTCGTCAGAAGGAGGCCATGGGCCTGGGCCACGCGGTGCTGACCGCCCGTGAATTGGTGGGAGACGAGGCTTTTGCCGTCCTGCTGGCGGACGACGTGATTGATGCCAAAGTTCCTTGCTTAAAACAGATGATGGAAGTTTTCGACTACACGCAATGCTCCGTTCTCGCTACACAGGTAGTTGAAGGAGAGGCCATCTCTGCCTACGGCGTCCTCAAGACGAAAGCAGCGGACGGACGGTTTGGCGGCAAGCTTTTTGAAATCGTCGACATGGTCGAGAAGCCGAAGCTACAAGATGCGCCCTCGAATCTAGCCGTGATTGGACGCTACATTTTGACGCCGACGGTTTTTGAGACGCTGGCCCAAATCAAAACGGGCGTCGGTGGAGAATTGCAACTTACCGACGGCATGCGGCTGCTGCTGCAAAGAGAAAAGATGTACGGTTACGTCTTCGAAGGCAAACGGCACGACACTGGTGACAAGCTGGGCTTCCTGAAGGCGACCATTGAACTGGCGTTGAAGCGTCCTGACTTGGGTGAACCGCTGCGGCAATACCTCAAAGAATTGAAGCTATAGCATTGTGCTGTCGCAAAGCAGTTGATGGGGCCACTCTAAAGAGAGTGCCGTCTAGATCACTTCCTCCGGTTTCCAGCCTTGTTCCCGCAAATGCCGGATGCTGAGCGCGTCGTGCCGCTTGGCCAACCTTATGCCCAGTTCGCATACCAAATCGCAGTGATAAAAGCTCGGCGGAGTCCATCCCAGCGCTTGGTACAGGAGCAACTGCCGTGCCGTGGACTTCAGCAGGTCGGCGCCACGGACAACTTCGCTGATCCGCATGGCCGCGTCATCCGCCACCACCGCGAGCTGATAGGACGGCACGTCGTCGCGCCGCCACACCACGAAGTCTCCGAAGTCACGGCCCGCAAGAAACCGTTGTGGTCCGAAATGCAAGTCGGAAAATTTCACTCCCTCGCCATCGGGGACGCGAAAACGCCAGTTTACTCCCGCTGGAGTCTCGAACTCTTTCCCATCGGAGCGTGATCGGCAGCGGCCGGGATACACAGGCTCGTCGTCCAAATTATTGGGCGCGTTGGCGACCTCGAGCAGATCTTTGCGAGAGCAGTTGCAGGGGTAAATGAATCCATCGTCGCGCAATCTGCGCCAGGCCGCCAGATAATACTCCCGTCGTTCACTTTGCGAATAGGGAGCGCATGGCCCGCCACAGTCGGGGCCCTCGCTCCAGCGGATGCCCAGCCAGCGCAAATCTTCGTACATGGCCTGAACGAATTCTGCGCGGCAGCGCTGGGGATCTAAATCCTCGTTGCGCAAAATGAGCGTGCCGTCATGTTCCGCAGCCCGTTGCGCGGCCGTCCAAAAGGTTCGGGCATGGCCGCGATGGAGAAGCCCCGTCGGGGAGGGGGCTAGCCGTCCGCGGTATTCGTCACGCAAGAAGACAGGAGTCACGGAAGAAGGTCAATGGAGTTTGCTTGGCTGCAACGCTGCATCACTTAGCCACAGCAAAAGTTGTCCAGGTCCCTGAATCCATGTCGTGCAATAGATCTTTTTGGTCAATGAATTCCGGGTGGTTGCGTAGATGCTCTGCAGCGTGAAAAGTCGTGCCGCAGGCGTGCCCCGTGATTGCGGTAAGCTCCATCTTCGCCGCCATGGTTGCATCGGTAGCTTTGTTCTGCACCGCGCCCGCTATCCCAAAGGGTGGCTGCCACGTGGACATTCCTCGCGGCGAAAGATCAACGTGGCCGCAGAGCGTGCGCTCGCTCGGTTCCGTCTTTCTTATCATAGCTGTCGTAGTGGTCGGCCAGGAACCGCTTGCGCTGCGGCCACGTCGATCTTGCCCTTTGTTTTCCGCCATCAACTGCTCCCAGCGCACGTGGCGGGCATTGGCGCTCGAACTCATGTCGTGCATGTCGAAATCAGTTTCCTCGCGCGCCAGTTTCTCGTTGATAGGGAAATTCGATCCCACAAAATAACCATCCGTCTTGCGCTCCAGAGTCACATTCTTTAGCCCAAGTTCGAGGCTCGCAATTTCGTTGTTCTTGATATCGGCGACCAGCCAGTCGTTGGCATAACCGCCATTGTTGCCCTCTTTCATGATGCGGGCAAAATCGTCAATCGATGCGGAGTATTGCATCGCTTTGCGGGCGCGCACGAATTCGGGAATCGCTGCCGGGTCGTAGCCGGAGAATTGGCTGATGGTGGTTTCGGTAATGATGATGCCCGCGGAATTCAGGCCGAAGTCGTCGCCGCTGTGAATCAGTCCGGGGAAGCCATCCATCAGGATGCGGTTGCCCTTCGCGGGCACGATGTCGAAGATGATGGTCCAGCGCTCGCCGTCCATGTAATACGTCCAGTCATTGTGGGCGATCACAATTTTGCCGTCATGCGTATAACTGCCCGTGGCCACAAAGGCGCTGCAATGGTCGGGCGCCGTGACCGAAGGCGGGGGCTGAATGCCATGCTGCTTGTCGTACTCCTTAACGTAGTAAGACCATTCGGGAAATGCGTTCAAGGCCACCACGTCCCAAACATCCAGCTTCACCCCGTGGGCGTTGGCTCCATCGGCGATGCCTTGCAATTCCTCGCGATATTCCTGCTCAATGTGCGGCCACATCATGTTCTGGGCGGCGTCGCGAAAAAATTGCCAATCTTTCTTGTTGTCGCGCGTCTGCTCGAAGATTGTCACTTTGAGCGCGTCTTCGATCTCAGCGGCAAGCAAATAACCATGCTGAAAACCGATCTCCAACGGCGTGCCTTGCAGATGCACGAATGTCCATCCATTCTGCTGGGGACGGCGGAAGCCATGTTTCAGACGGGCATCGTCCTTGGGAGCTTCAGCGAGTGAGCCCATTGCAGCTGTGATCGCGAACGTGAGGACGACGAGGAACCGGGCAAAAGAACGGCGCATGAAGCCTCCAAGTACGCAAAATGGTACCAGAAGTACGACCCGCATGGGATTTTGCTGGACGCGAAGCGATCGAGAAACTTCTCTAATGCCCGCGTTTGAGTTCGTTCACGGTTACACTGGCTCCCGCGGCCAGAAGGACATCGTGCGTCAGGTGTTGCATCTGTTCGCTCTGCAGAATCTCGCGCGTTGCCATGATGACGACCGCTTGCGCGAAGTCCTGCGGATTCCAGTTTCGCAAATGCACCTCTGCGACGGTTCCGTTGCGGACCGTCTCATTGGCCTGCGCGCCCAGCACGAGGACGAACTTGGGATGCAGTTGAGGCGGATTCTCTGGACGAATGGCGCGGGCAACCAGTTTGCACGCCGATAAGTAGATACGGCTCGCTTCCTCAGGAGACCACGTCTGATGTTTGGGATTTGAAAGTTGAAACGGCAAAGAATCCTGTGCACTGCACCGAGAGCCCAGAACAAGCGCACTTATCAGCAGCAGCACGCAAGTCACCGCATGGTTCGGCTGCCGGTTGATGTCACAGCGCATGAACAAATGCCACACCGGGATCGCGAACGCAGAAGAATGGGAAACACTTGACCGTTTCATCCGGGCCTCTCCCGTATCCGGAGCGTACCCCTGATGCCCCGCCCGGCCCAGATATCGAAGGTAATAGGGACCTCCCACAACCCATCGGGGTGATGAGCGAGAGCGCTCGAAAACGGAGAACCTTGTCCCCGCGCCTATCCGCTTATGAACTTCAGCTCTTCTTGGAGGTCACTGCAAAGAACTGGACCGCCTCCTGCTCCACGTTCTTGCTGCCGCATTTCGGGCAGACTATCTTTTCCACGTCGTGCTCGGTGAGAGTGAGCACCTGCTCAAACTCCTGGCGACAGTCCTCGCAAAAGTAATCATAGACCGGCATAGCCACCTCCCACTTCACGTTGGCGAGCGAAACGTGATTGCAGGAGCAGGAATTCTTCAGTGACCGGCATACCGGAACCGAAGATCTTCCCGCTCCCGAAACGTCGCGACAAGCCAACCCAGACTGTATGCCCCAGGTGGAAGCCCGGCTGTGACGCCTGTCATTGGCGAATTCGTTACTGGCAATTCGTAGAGTGTTGTCGAAGTCTTTAACGAGCCGGGGTTGGCGGACTTGCTGAATCGTTCAACGAAAGAGCGTAATCACGGAGCGCATCCATGTTTTCCATCGGCGTGGCGCGCGGAACCTCGCAACCGGCGGAGATGATGTAGTTTCGTCCGCAAATCCTCTGGCACTCAGCAGCCGTCCGGCGAACGTCTTCCGGAGTGCCGCGCTCCATCACCGCAACGGTGGGAATGTTTCCCAGGATGATCGCTTTCGGCCCCATCTTTTGCCGCGCCAGTGCGAGCGGCACTTGCGAATCGACATCGAGAATGTCGTAGCCGATACTGGCGCGGGCTTCGCAAATCTTAGCGGTATTTCCGCAGATATGAGAACGGGATTTCAAGCCGAGCGAGCGCAGTTGTTTGACCAATTTCAAATGATGGGGCAGTACGAATTCTTCGAATGTAGCGCCGCCGATAAGCGAGGATGCCGCATCTCCGACACCCATCAGGTCGACCCCCGCATCGCGTTGCGCCCGAGCAAAAACGATGGCCACCTCCGTGGCGAATGCCAGCAAATCGCGAATAAATGCGGGATCGTCGTAAAAGTCGAGCATCAAGGCATTGATGCCACGCAGATCGGCGGCTAATGCGCAAGGGCCCTCGACCCATCCTTCGACAATTTTTTCGGAGCAGATTTTTTGCTTGAAGAACGCTGCCGCTTTTACGCGATCCTGCATCCGGCCACCGCTTAAAGGATCAGGAATTTTCAATCGCATAAGCGCCGTCTTGTCGGCCAGCAGCGCTTCGCTTTCGACGAAGGCCGGCGGTTGATCGTCAAAGTACCGGACAAGCGCACCGAGGTCAGCAGCTTCGCGGGCGGGATCGGAAATACAAGAGACGAAATCCAGGTCGAAGCGCTCGGCAGTGCGTATTTGAGCTTCGACCAGTACCCGGTAGTCGGTGGCGTATTGAAAATAGTTTGCTTTTATCTGATCGGCTGCAAACATCATAGTGATCGGCATTAGAGGAGCACGATCAATCGGACGTCCTTCAAGCAGCGCGAAAAAACGCTGACGGCTATCCATGACACGATCCCTTGCGGTCGAGATTGTGACTATAGGCCGAAGTTGTGACCTTGGCGGTGATTCACGTCACCGCCGGATTCCCCAAACTGGCGCCGTAGCGAAACGCGGCCAACAAGAAAAAGCCATGCTCGTCTTCGAGCATGGCTTTTATCACCGACGACCCGACCCCAACAATTCTAGAACTGATTCCAGAGGAACTGGTTATAAACCTCGTGATGGAACTGCACCTCCGGAGCCTTGACCACCGTGCCCAGCAAGCGCGCACAGCGATCAGCGGAAGCCTGCTTCAGGTCCGCGTAACGGCCCTTGACGTCCTCGCCCAGAATCTTCGTGATCCACTCGGAATTGCGGAAGTCCTCCAGCGCGGTATAAATGTTATCCGGCAAGTAGCGCTCCGCCTGGCGCAGGTTCTTGATCTTCGCCGTGTGCCCGTCCAGGCCACTCTTGAACACCGAATAAAGCACCATGTACGGGTTGGCATCCGGCCCCACCGAGCGCACTTCCACGCGCATACTCTTATCGTTGCCGATAGGAATGCGCACCATGGAACCACGATCGACTGCCGAAGCCTTGAGCTGATTGGGAGCCTCAAAGTGCGGATCCAGCCGCCGGTATGCGTTCACACTGGCATTCAGCAGCAAGCAAATATCGTTGCCATGGGTAAGAATGCGGTCCACAAACGACCATCCGAGTTTGCTTAGCTTTTCTTCGCCCTTTGGCTCCCAGAAAAGATTCTTGCCGTCCTTGGTAATGGAGACGTTGGTGTGCATGCCGCTGCCGTTTACTCCGACCACTGGCTTGGGCAAGAACGACGCCGTCATGCCCAGTTTGGTCGCCACCTCGCGGCAAACCAGCTTGTATAACTGAATCTGGTCGCGCGGCCGCCACCACTTCTCCGTATCCATAATTGATTTCGAACTGCGAGGGCGCCACTTCCGGGTGATCTTTCTCGTTCTGGAATCCCATGGCGCGCTGCACTTCGGCGGAAATATCGATGAAGGTGCGCAGCGGATCCCCGGGCAGCGAGTGATAATAGCCACCAGTATTCACGTACTCGAACTTCAAAGTTTCCGTGTAGTGTTTCTCGGCGTCCACGCCCTTGAACAGGAAGCCTTCAATCTCGTTGGCCGCATTCAGGGTGTAGCCTTCTTTCTCATACAACGAGTCGGCATAGCCTTTCAGGATGCCGCGCATGTCGGCGGCATATGGCCCGCCCTGCTTCTCGATCACTTCGCCAAATACCATCACCTTGCCCGGCCCAAAAAAGTCTGCCGGCGCCCAATAGAAAGCCGCCCAGTCGATGCCCAGGCGCAGATCGCTTTCCTTCTGCGCGGTAAATCCGCGGATCGAGGAACCGTCAAAGGTCAAATTGTCCCAGCTCTTCATCAGGAACTTCTTGTCATAGTCCAGCATGTGCAGCCGTCCTTCGAGATCGCTGAACAGGACGGTCACCGCCTTAATGCCCTTTTCGTCAGTCAGGTATTTCAGCCGCTGCTCCCGGATAACCTCGACAGGAACGCGCTTCTTGCGTTGTTCTTTAGCTTCCAGGTTTAAGGCTTCCAATTCGTCGTAGGAGAGGGATCAAAAAATTCCGTAGTTCGTTGGACATGTAGCTCCTTGAGGGATAGCCGACGCAGCGGCCCGAATTTAGCGAACCGATAGACTACGCGCCGCGTCTCCGAATCGCCAATCAAAAGTCCTAATGGGAGACATCAAGCATTTTTATGTGCGTTCGTCTAGGGCGGACGCCCTTTGTCTGTGCTTTTGACGGGTTCTATCTAGCGAGTTTTCCCCGGCTCGCACCCTCGAACCGCCCCTCCGCATCTATGGCGTATGGAATTTCGACAACTCGGCCATTCTGGACTCAAAGTTCCCGCTCTCAGCCTCGGCACCGCTACGTTTGGGGGCCGCGGAGAGTTTTTTCAAGCTTGGGGCAACAGCGACGTAAAGGAAGCCACTCGCCTCGTGGATATCTGCTTGGAAGCCGGAATCAATTTTTTCGACACTGCGGACGTTTATTCCAGCGGCGTATCCGAGGAAATCCTGGGCAAGGCGATCACTGGCCGCCGCAATGCTGTTCTCATCTCCACCAAAGCCACATTCGCGATGGGAGAGGGTCCGAACGATCTGGGATCGTCTCGCTATCACCTGATCCAGGCTTGCGAGGCCAGTCTACGCCGCCTGAATACCGACTACATCGACGTTTACCATCTGCACGGTTTCGACGCGCAAACTCCCGTCGATGAAACCCTCAAGACGCTCGACACATTGGTAGAAAGCGGGAAAGTGCGCTACATCGCCTGTTCCAATTTTTCGGGATGGCATTTGATGAAGTCGCTGGCGGTCTCCGAACGCTATGGATGGGCGCGCTATGTCGCGCATCAGGTTTACTATTCGCTGATTGGGCGCGAATTTGAATGGGAACTCATGCCACTCGGCCTCGAGCAGAACGTCGCGACCATGGTTTGGAGTCCTCTGGGATGGGGTCGCCTGACCGGCAAGATCCGGCGCGGCCAACCGCTGCCGCAAACCAGTCGCCTGCACAAGACCGCTGACCAAGGTCCGCCAGTGGCGGATGAATATCTCTATAAAGTCGTGGCCGCGCTCGATGAAGTTTCTGGCGAAACCGGCAAGACAGTTCCGCAGATCGCTTTGAACTGGCTTCTGCAACGGCCTACGGTCGCGAACGTTATCATCGGCGCCCGCAATGAAGAACAGTTACGGCAGAACCTGGGGGCCGTGGGATGGAATCTCACGCCCAAGCAAGTTGCGCGGCTCGACGCTGCCAGCGATGTGACCCCGACCTATCCTTATTGGCACCAGCGCCTGTTCGTGAGAAATCCCAAGCCGGTGTAAACCCAAGCTCTAGAGTTCCGTCTACGCCGGAGACTATTCCGTTCTCAATGCTCGCATCGGTTCAACCGACGCGGCCCGCCGCGCTGGCAGGAAGCAGGCAAGCAAAGCCGTGAGCAGCAGAACGAACCCCACGGCAGCGAAGGCGGCATAATCCATGGCACGCACTCCGAACAGAAAGCGCTGCATGGCGCGGCCCACGAAGTATGCGCCAATCAGGCCGAGTCCAAGTCCTACGGCGGCCAGTACCAAGCCCTCCCTTACCACCAAGCCGATGACGCCATTGCGGCTCGCACCCAGCGCCATGCGCAACGCAATTTCGTGGGAACGTTGCGCCACCGAGAAGGCCATCACTCCGTAGATTCCTACTCCAGCCAGCAGCAATGCAACTCCCCCGAAGCTGGCAAAGAGGATGGTATTGAACTTATCTCCCATCCTCGTCAGCCTCTCGTCCCGAACTTGTTCCAAGGTGCGCGGATCGGCAAGACCGATATCGGGATCGACCGCATGAACCGCGGCTGCGATGCTCTTGCTCATCAATGCGGGATTTCCCGCGGTGCGCACTCCCAAGCTCGCTTGCGGCCAGGGGCTTTGCCAGAAAGGAACCTCAATCTCCGGTTCTTTTTGGCTGAAGTCCCAGCCTTGCACGTTATTGGTGACGCCCACAATTTGCCATTCCACGGGCGGGCCGAGCTTGTCCGCGCCGGGGGTAATTTGCGGCACCACGATTCGTTGTTGCAGCGGGTCTTCGCCTTTTAGAAATTTATCTGCGAATGCCTGGTTGACCATTGCCACCTTCACCGTGCTAGCTACGTCCTGCGGCGTAAAGGACCGACCCTTCAGCACGCGGATGCCGAAGGTCTGGAAATAATCGGGAGTGACCATCTGGAAGTCAGCGTTGGGGCGCTGCGATGGGTCGGGAGACTCAGGTTTGCCGGCGAGAGTAAACGGCAGGCGAAAACCCGATCCCTGAAGCGGCATGCCGGTCATTGCAGTAGCGTGAGAGACTCCGGGTACGGAGGCGATGCTATCCAAAATCTGACGATAGTATGCCAAGATGCGCCCCGGATCTTTTGGCCGGGAGTCGGGGACTACCAACGTGAAGGTGAAAACGTGGTCGGTACGAACCCCTAAATCCACGCTAGCAAGATTCCAAAAACTGTGAATCACGAGTCCCGCACCGGTGAGCAGGGCAAGAGCCAGGGCAAACTCTCCCACCACCAGAATGCGGCGCACCCGTTGCCGCCCCGCGCCGGTTCCGGAATGCCCGCCCTCTTTGAGGAACTCTCCGGGATCAACCCGCGACGCGTACCATGCCGGCGCGGAACCAAACAGCACGCCCGCAAGCGTCGCCGCCAACAGCGCAAACAGCAGGATGGGAATATTCAGGTGCAAATCGGCTTCCAGCGGCAACAGATCCACGGGGGCGAGCGCGACAATGCCTCGCAGGATTGCGTACCCAGTGCCCACACCCAGAAGTCCGCCGGCAATCGCCAGCACTAAGCTTTCGGTTAATTGCTGGGCGAAAATCGTGTTCCGGCTTGCTCCCAAGGCGATGCGGACCGCGACTTCCTTCTGATTGGTCATTCCCTTGGCCAACAGAAGGTTGGCGACATTGATGCACGCAATCAGCAGCACAAAGCCAACCGCGCCCAGCAAAAGCCAGAAAATCAACTGCCGGTCTTTGTCGAAGAAGTCGTTCTTGAGTGGCTCGACGGATACGCCCCAGCCCTTGTTGCTCTCGGGATAAGCCCTAGCCTGTAAAGCGGCGATTCGATCCATGTCAGCTTGTGCTTGCTGGATGGTCACACCGGGATTCAGCCGCGCTTCGACATACAGCCAGCGCCTGTCGTGAACAATTTGTTCCGGCTTGAACGTCAGCGGAACATCCAACCACCTGACGCCTTTCTCCTCGACCGTTCCTTCCGCCCAAACGCCTACGATGGTGTACGGGACATTGTCCAGCCGCAAAGACTTTCCCAGAATATTTGGATCGGAACCCAGACGCGTCCACAGCCTGTGGCTTAAAACCACAACATGATTCTTGCCAGGTTGCTCTTCATCGGGAAGGAAGTCTCGCCCGAGAGCGTAGCGAACTCCTCTTTTGCTGAAAAGACCGGCGGTGGAGACCCAGGCGGGAAGGAATTCAGGTTGATCCTGCGTAGAAACGTTGAACGCATCCATGCTTACTGCATCGAGAGCTTGGAATGCCGAGCTCTGCTGCTTCCATTCCAGGAAATCTGCGGGAGAGACTTGGTTCCGTTGGCCCCGCACTTTCGACCAGACCACTACAAGTTGGTCGGGATGGGGATACGGCAAAGGCGCAATCATGGACGCGTAGTCCACGGTGAACATGGCCGTGTTGGCCCCAATCCCCAACGCCAGCGTCAAGAGGACGACGATGGTTAGTCCCGGATTCTTGCGCAACCGGCGGAGGCTATAACCAAGAGTCTTAAGCAAGCTTGACATCGCGTACCTACCCCGTCGGAGAATGCATTCGGTGTGCCAACGACGTAAACAGCTAAGCTCCTGAAAACACGACGCGTTGAGCAAGTGCGGGGAAATCCAGCTGTCCAGTTCCGGACATCACTGTCCAATTCCGAACAGTCAATCCTGAGCCGTTAACGACTCGGTCTCCTTACCTTGCTGCCCTCCGCACCACTGCTTATACTCCAGAAGGCCACTTTCCACGATCCGATACCGTTTGGGCCCGATTTCAGCTATTCGGAGATTTCATGAGCGCTGTGCCCTCCGCCAATACCGTTGCCGCCGAGCAGGAACTCAATCCATGGGAAGAGCAAGCCGCCCGCTTTGACCTGGCGGCCCAGAAGCTCAATCTCGAAGAGGGTTTATGGAAGGTGCTGCGCTATCCCAACCGCGAGATTATTCTGCACATCCCGGTGGCGATGGACAATGGCAGCCTGGAAGTCTTCACCGGATATCGGGTACAGCATTCAATTGCGCGTGGCCCCTCGAAGGGAGGCATCCGCTACGGCCCTGATGTCACGCTCGACGAAGTTCGCGCCCTCGCCGCGTGGATGACCTGGAAATGTGCGGTGGTGAATATCCCTTTCGGTGGCGCGAAAGGCGGAGTGATTTGCGATCCTCATAAGATGTCGCGCGGCGAACTAGAGCGCATGACGCGGCGCTACACTGCCGAGTTGGTAGAGTTCATCGGCCCGGAGCAGGATGTTCCCGCGCCTGACGTCAACACGAACGAGCAAATCATGGCCTGGATGATGGACACCTATTCCATGCACATGCGAAAGACGGTGACGGCGGTCGTGACCGGCAAGCCCATCAATATGGGCGGATCAGCAGGACGCCGCGAAGCCACCGGCCGTGGCATCAAGATTGTTTGCGATCAGGCGGTCAAGAAACTGGGGCTGTCCCCGGCATCCACGCGAGTGATTGTGCAAGGTTTTGGGAACGTTGGGTCCAATGCCGCGAGGCTCATGGCGCAGGCCGGTTACAAAATCATCGGGATCGCCGAGTTGGGCGGTGGAATTTACAACCGGAATGGAATTAATATCGAAGCGCTGTGGGACTTCTTTCAACGCAACGCGACCATCCACGGATTTGCCGGGGCTGAGAAGGCGGAGGTTGCCGACCTTCTAACCAGCGACTGCGAAATTCTGATTCCCGCCGCAACCGAAAACGTCATCACCAGCCACAATGCCGACAAACTGAAATGCAGGATCCTCGCCGAAGGCGCCAACGGTCCCACAACCGCGGCAGCCGACGAAATCCTTGCCGACAAAAAGGTTTTCGTCATCCCGGACATTCTCTGCAATGCAGGCGGCGTGACCACGTCTTATTTCGAGTGGGTGCAGGATCGACAAGGCTATTTTTGGAAAGAGTCTTTGGTGAACGAGCAGTTGGCGGAGCTCATGGTCACGGCTTTTGAAGATGTGGTTCGCTACTCTGACACGCATAAAGTGAATAACCGCATGGCCGCGTACATGCTGGCGATCGATCGGGTGGCCTACACCATTCGCCAGCGCGGGTTTTACGCGTAGTATTGAGTTTTGAGACGGGCTGCAACTCCTGAGGGGGAGAAAGATGTGAGCGCAATGAAAAGTATCCCCCTGACACTGATGTCGCGAGTCTTGGTTTCCTGTCTTCTGGCCGGATGCATAATCTCTGGCTTCGCGGAAAGTGACCCCGCCCAGACACCCACAACAAACGCGGCGGCGTCTTCCAACCGACCTTCGCCTAAGACTGCGGAAGGCACTCCTTCGGCTGCCGACATCGCCGCGGCCAGAGCTAGCCACAAAGTGTGGGTGAATCTCAGCACCGGCATCTACCACAAGGGCGGCCGCTGGTATGGGAAGACGAAAGACGGAAAGTTTATGACCGCGGACGACGCCAAGAAGGCCGGGTATAAAGCCGCCAAACGGGATTGAGCCGAAGCTCCGGACCAGCAAAACTATGCATCAGTAGGACCCAAAGGTTCACGAAGGCTCTGGATTTCTTTCCTTTGACTTCGTGCCCTTAGTGGTCAAGCTCTATTTCTTGCCTGCTCATTGCTTTCCACTTGCGCAGTGGAGGATAATCGGGCCATTGCTGGTTTTGGGTTGTTTTGCCCGCCCGGCCTGTGCTTGCCTTGAATCTGCCGAACTCCATCACGCTGACTCGCATCTTCAGTATTCCCTTGCTGATTTGGATTCTCTCGACCAGCCGCTTCTCCAGCGTCAACGGCGAAAAGGAACTGTTAGCGTCGGCTCTGTTCATCGCGGCCTCCATTACCGATGGTATCGACGGCTATCTGGCCCGCAAACGCGGCCAGATCACCACCATGGGAATGCTGCTCGATCCGCTGGCCGATAAGCTGCTCATCGCGGCGGCGTTCATCACACTCGTACAATTCAATCCCAGTCTGGTTCCGGCATGGATGGCAGTGGTGATTATTGGACGCGAATTTCTGGTGAGCGGTCTGCGCTCGATTGCCGCCTCCGAGGGCTTTACCATTGAAGCCAGCGATCTCGGTAAATTCAAAACTGTGGTACAGATTGTTTCCGTAGTTGCAGTCATCATTGACCATCGCTGGAAAGAATGGCCAGTCTTCGGCTCTTATTTTTTCCCGGTTCATTGGATCGCGTACTTTGCGATTTGGTTCATGGTTTTCCTGTCGTTGGTGTCGGCGATCGATTACTTCGCAGCCTTCTGGTCGAAGATTGACCGGCGAGTAGAAAAACGTCGGCGCCGCGCCTTCGTCCTTAGCCGGCGGAGGAAGCAAAATGTCACTGTCAGCTGAAGGTTCCTTTTTCGAGGCTCCTCCTTGCTCGGCAGAGCAGGCCGAATTCTCTCCCGAAGAACGCGCACTGCTGCTCAAGCTCGCGCATGAGTCCATCGGCTCCGCTTTGGATCATCGCGAAATCTCTCTAACGCCGCCGTCTCCGCATTTCGCGGAGCCACGCGGCGTGTTCACTACTCTGTACTACCTCGGCGAATTGCGCGGGTGTGTCGGGTTCGTGTTGGCGGTGACCTCCCTGTACCGCGCGATTGCGGAGACTGCCCAAGCCGCGGCCTTCGAAGATTCCCGCTTCCCGCCCCTGACTCGCCAGGAGTTTCCAGAAATCGAGATCTCACTCAGCGTGCTTTCCCCGCTACGTCCCATTCACCCGGAAGAGCTCGAAGTCGGCCGGCATGGCTTGCTAATTTCTTTTGGTGGCCGGCGCGGTCTGCTGCTACCGCAGGTGCCTGTGGAACATGGATGGGACCGCTTTACCTTCCTCCAGCAAACCTGCCATAAAGCGGGCTTACCGGCGAATGCATGGCAGTGTGGCGCGAGCATTGAAGCCTTCACCGCCGAGGTCTTCGGAGACAAAGACAAAAAATAAAGGATAAGCGTTAGCCCGGATGTTCTCGGGCGAACGGTAGGCGGAGAATCTTGCCTTATCTTGGGCGGGAGCGTGGTCCGAAGCTTTCGCTTACAACATTCAGATTCTCGTCGAGCTCAACCGAGCACGAGAGCGGAGTGCGTCCGCCGTAGCCTGGAGAGGCAAAGCGCAAGTCTTGAAAGCGAATGATGTAGCCACCAGGCGGGGCGTCGAGATGCTCGGTTTCAACGAGGGGATACTTTGCCCAATCCAAGTAAACCCTTCCCAGATAGGACTTCTTCGCAGCCAGCGTGGCCGCCGTTTCTTCCGGCTTGTAGTGGATGCGCATGGCTCCCTCGGGATCAACGTCGGGAATAAGGGAATCCACCAGCACGGAAGCGAAAAAATTCTGCGTCTCAACGACTCCATGCCATTGAAACGGATTCCACCAGAGCGGGTAGGCGGAGACACGGATGGGGTCGGCATTTTCATACATACGCGCCTGCATGGCATTGACGGCGCGGCGATGTTCGTAGTCGCGGACGCCCCAAACCCCGATTACGCCGATGAGCGCCACCGTCGCGGCCAGCCGTCCCCGCGGCCCTTTTGACTTGGCGCCTACTTCCTCGTTGATTAGCCCGAATAGCGCGGGCAAAGCGAGCCCGCCCAATAACAACACAAGAATGGTCGGCTCCACGATAAAAACGATATCCCAGGAATACCATTTTTCCAGGAACGGCCAGAACGGACGCACGCCGTAGTTGTTGGTGAAGTCGAGCAGAATGTGGCTCAGGCCCGCGACGTAAGCAAACAAAAATAAAAGGCCCCAGTGCGGAGGCAGATTGGGATCTTTTGTTTTGCGCCCGCGCGCCCGCCATACGACATACATGAACCCCACCACTAGCGCCGAAACCAACGTCAAGCCGAGGAAGGAATGAGTGAAGCCGCGATGATGAGCAAATCCAAAAACTGGATCTTTGAAATTGCCCAACATGTCGAGGTCAGGCGCCTCGGCGGCCAACGTCATCGTGGCCGTCGCCAGCGCAGTCTTGCGGTTAAAGCCGGCTCTTCCCAGGCATGCGCCGGTCAGAAAATGGGTGATGGGTTCCAAAGGTCTGAACTAATGTCTTTCCTATAGTATCGCGGCGGGTTCGTTCGGCCTATGAGCTGCCAATCAGCACACCGGTCACAAAGACCAGTGCTCCGCCCAGCCCAACTTGCAGTGCGGCAGAAAAAGTTGGCGTGTCCATATAGCGATGACGAATCCAGGTAATGACTCCCAGTTCCGCGATGACCACACAAAATGCGACGGTCATAGCGACGCTGAAGCCTGGAATTAAGAAAGGTAGAGTGTGGCCGACCCCGCCCAGAGCAGTCATGGCGCCGCAAATCACGCCGCGGACCCACGGATGACCGCGCCCGGTGAGGCTGCCATCGTCCGAGAGAGCTTCCGCAAAACCCATACTGATGCCTGCTCCGATCGAAGCGGCCATGCCGACCAGGAAAGCGTCCCAACTCTTATGGGTAGCGAAGGCGGCCGCAAATACCGGGGCTAAGGTGGACACGGAACCGTCCATTAATCCGGCGAGGCCCGGCTGCACGATCTGCAGGACGAAGAGGCGGCGGCGGGCGCGATCTTCATCCTCTTTTACACCGGGACGGAATTCTTCTTCCTTCAGCTCTTGGGCCCGGGTTTCGTGGCCGCGTTCGACGGCGGCAAGGTCATCGAGCAATTGCCGGATGCTGGCGTCTTTGGTGCGCGCGGCCGACTTTTCGTAAAACTGCCTCGTTTCGAACTCCATGGCGCTAGCCTGCTTACGGACAGCATCCAGGCCGAGAGGTTTCACCAGCCAAATGGGCTTGCGCTCCACGAAACCTCTTACGTCCTGGCGGCGAATCAACGGAATGTGTTCGCCGAACTTTTGCCGGTAAAGCTCAATGAGGCGGCGGCGGTGGCCGGATTCTTCCTCCCGCATGCCGTCGAATATGGCGGCGGTGGCGGGAAAGTCCTGGCGCAAGCCTTCGGCAAAGTCGGAATAGACGCGCTCATCTTCTTCCTCAAGAGAAATTGCCAGAGCGAGAATTTCAGGTTCGGACAGCTCGTTAAATTTCTTCATGATGCGAGCAGTGTAAGAGAAAACGGCGGGAAATGTTAGAGGAGCTGGGTGGCGGCTAGATTTTCAGAAAGGTTACGGCGCGAGAATCGTCACCGCATTGCGCAACACGGAAATTTCGGCGGGCAAAGTGCCGAGAATCTCTCCGTCGGCTTCAACATAGACGGGCAAGTCGCTCAGCGGCATGCATTTCACGTTCGCGCTGTGAACCAGCTCAATTCCGCTGACTCGCCAGCTTGCTCCGACCAACCCGCGCACAATGTAATGGAGATACTTGACCCGGCTCTTGGTGTGGAAAAGAACCAAACGCAGATCGTCGCGGTCCAGAGACGCGCCTGGAGCAAGTTCGCGCAGCACTCCTCCGAAGTTGCGAATGCGGACCGCAAGGAGCTCCGACACTTCGGCCTTTCGAAGCTCGCCGTCTTCGGCAGAAAACTCAACGCGGAGGGTTTCCATATTGAGCGTAAGCCAGAGCCAGGTCGCCTTCGCGTAATACGCCAGCATACCGAAACGTACTTTCAACGCGGAATCCAGTCGGTGAAATAAATGGGCATCCGCGCCAATACCGAGAGTGACGGTGAAATAGCGTGAGGCGCGGTTGCCCGCGAAATCCTGATAGTGAACCTGTCCAACGGCAATGTGTCGCGGCTTGGCGGTGAGGGCCGCACGCGCGGCGCCGACAGCCGTAAGCGGTATCCGGAGATCGTGAGCCAACGCGTTCGCCGTGCCCAGCGGGATAATCGCCAGCGCCATGTCGCTGCCCACGAGGCTCTGCAAAACGTCGTGAACTGTCCCGTCACCGCCGCAGGCAAAAACCGTGTCGCATCCCTGAGCAATCGCTTCATTTACTTGTGCCGCCGTTCCGGAAGCAGCTTGGGTTGGGGCAACGATGACTTCGATGCCCGCACTCCGCAACACTAACTCGACAGCCTTTACGTCAGCCAGACGGCGATTGTGACGGCTTCCAGAGAGCGGATTGTAGAGCAGAACAACCTTGCGCATGGCGAGGGCTGAAGTTGGATTGTACTGGATGGCAGAACTTTGAACTTTGAGGTAGCACAGCACTCACGACTCAGGTGTAGGAAGATTCCGCTGGATCACGTAGACCACATGTTGAAAACCACGCCATGAGATTTCTTTCCACAAGGTCATGCCATTTTTTTCGGCTACGCGGCGCGATGGCTGATTTTCTGGACGGATCAGCGAAATTAGCCGGTCCAGCGGAAGGTTGGCGAATCCGTAGTCGCGGGATGCCCGAGCCGCTTCGGTGGCAAGCCCCTTCCCCCACAAATCGCGGCGCACGTGATATCCAATTTCGACTTGCGCGCTGCCGTCGACGAACTGGCGAATAAGACCACAATCGCCGATCAGTTCCCCGCTCGATTTCAAGATCATTGCCCAAAGGCCAAACCCATCTTTTTCGTAGCGGCGGCGGTTGCGTTCGATCCAGGCGGCGACTCCGGCATCGTCCAAAGGCGCGGGATAAAAACGCATAGTCTGGGGATCGGAAAGAACCTTGGCCAAGGTATCCAAATCGTCGGTTCTAAACTCCCGCAAAACCAGGCGTGCAGTTTCGAGAACTGGGGCAGATTCGCGCATACTATTCCCTACAAGCTCGGGCGGACCTCTGTGGTTCTCTATGGCCTCTGTGGTTTAAGCTTTTCTTCGGCAACTGAATCAAAGTTCCTGGAATCATTATGCCTTTACCCGCCCCTGAGAAGAAAATCGAAGCCCTTCGCGACAAAATTCGCCACCACGAGTACTGCTATTACGTCCTCGACGATCCCGAGATCTCGGACGCCGAGTTCGAACGTCTTGATGAACGAGCTCAAAAAGCTCGAAGCCGAATACCCCGAACTGGTGACACCCGATTCTCCAACTCAGCGTGTCGGCGGCAAGCCGCGCGAAGGTTTCGTCAAAGCCGCCCACTCTTCGCCCATGCTCTCACTGGACAATACGTACAGCGAAGACGAACTGCGCAACTGGGAGCGGCGGGTTCGCGAACTCAGCGGCCGCGATGAAATTGAGTACGTTTGCGAACTCAAGCTCGACGGCATGTCGCTGGCGTTACGCTACGAAGAGGGCAAACTGGTTCGCGGCATCACGCGCGGCGACGGAAGCACCGGGGAAGATGTGACTCTGAATGTGCGTACAGTGCAATCCATACCGCTTTCCGTCTCCAAAGAAAAACTGAAAAAGGGCGGCGTGCCCTCGACCTTTGAAGTGCGTGGCGAGATGCTGATGCCGCTGGCCGCTTTCAAAAAGATGAACCAGGAGCGCGAACAGAAGGGCTTGTCGTTATTCGCCAATCCGCGCAACGCCACTGCCGGAACCGTGCGCCAGCTTGATCCGAACGTCACCGCGCAACGCCGTCTGAATTATTTTGCCTACATGCTGCTGGTGGATGGGCGAACCTATTTCGACCATCACTCGAAAACGCTGGCCGCGCTTGATATCGCCGGTTTCAAGGTGAATGCGGCGCGGACCATCGCCAACAATTTCGCGGAAGTTTGGACATTCATCGAGCAGGAAGAAACCAAACGCGAGACACTGCCCTACGAGATCGACGGCATCGTCGTCAAAGTGGATCGCACGGCACTGCAAGAAGAACTCGGCTACACCGGTAAGGCTCCGCGCTGGGCCATCGCTTATAAATACGCCGCGCGCGGGGGAATCACGCAGATTGAAAACATTCTGGTGCAGGTTGGCCGGACGGGAAAACTCACTCCGGTGGCGGCGTTGAAGCCGGTGCCCATCGGCGGAACGACCGTCAGCCGCGCCACGCTCCACAACATGGACGAAATCGAACGCCTGGGGGTGAAGATCGGCGATTGGGTGGAAGTGGAGCGCGGCGGCGACGTGATTCCCAAAGTTGTGCGCGTCGTCGAAGACAAAGACCATCCTCGCGGCCACAAGCAATTTCACATGCCGGAGCATTGTCCTGTCTGTGGGACGAAGGTTGTACGGACGGAAGGGGAAGTCGACTACCGTTGTGTCAACGCCAATTGTCCGGCAAAGTTGCGGGAGACCATTCTGCATTTTGCGTCGCGCGGGGTGATGAACATTGACGGAATGGGAGATGCTCTCGTCACACAGTTGACTGATCGAGGTTTGGTAAAAAATGTCGCCGATATTTACCAGCTGACGAAGTCTGATTTACTGAGCCTCGATCGCATGGGTGAAAAATCGGCGCAGAACGTGCTCGACGAAATTGAAGCGTCCAAAAAGCTGCCGTTGGAACGGGTGATTTTCGGCCTAGGCATTCGCATGGTCGGCGAGCGCACCGCGCAGTTTCTGGCTGAGCATTTTGGTTCAATGGACGCGCTGATGAACGCGAGTGAAGAGGAATTGGAGCAAGTCGACGAAGTTGGTCCACGCATCGCACAAAGCATCGCAGAATTTTTCCGGGAGCCTAAGAACCGTGAATTAGTGAAGCGCCTGAAAGACGCCGACCTAACTTTTACTGGAAAAAAGAAAGAGCGCGGCACCAAACTTGCCGGCAAAACTTTTGTTCTGACCGGCACGCTTGCGCAATTCACCCGCGATCAAGCCAAGAAACTGATTGAGGACGCGGGCGGCCGCGTCTCCGGCTCGGTCAGCAAGAAAACCGATTATGTGGTTGCCGGATCGGACGCTGGTTCCAAGCTGGATAAGGCCAGGGAATTAGGGCTGAGCGTCATTAGCGAGGATGAGATGAAAGATCTACTGCGTTAGTGGAGATGATCGGGAAGCCCATTAACTACTAAGGAGACAAAGGCGCACTAAGGGAATCCTAAGAGAGACGTTCAGGCTCTTAGTGGTTAAAGATTTTGCGTCGGATTTGAGCCGTCACATTTTGTGATGTTAAAGTCAGAAGATGAAGCCGGTCGTCCTCCTGCTCCTGTTCGCACTTGCCTCCGCATGTTATCCAGTTCGCGCGCAAACTGTGGCGCCCGCCGACAAAGAAACGTCCAGCGTGGCGTACTGGACCTCGGGCCTGCAAAAGCACGAAGGATTTATTCCTTATTATTGGGACGAAAAGAAAGGCACCGTTCTTTTTGAGCTTTCGCCAGCGGCGCTTAGCAGGGAATTTCTTTACTTTACAGGCATGGGGAGCGGCATCGGTTCTCCCGATCTGTATGCCGACCGCAGCTCGTTTGGTGCGGAGGTGTTATGCCGCTTTCGCCGCGTGGGCATGCGTGTGCTGGTGATCGAAGAGAACAGCCGCTTTCGCTCGACGCATGGCAGTCCGGAGCTGGCGCAATCCGTGGATTCGAGTTTCCCGATTTCTGTGGAGGCCTCGCTTCCCATCGAAGCCGAGCAGGACGGAGCCGTGCTGGTAAATGCCAATAGCTTGCTCATTCGCGACGCATTCGATCTGATTGCGCAACTGCGCCAGCCTCCCCAAGTGGCGGGCGGCACGATGGTGCGCAAGCGAGCGGGAAACGTCAACTGGCGTCTGGACGAAAACCGCAGCGTGGTAGATCTCGAACATAGTGGCAGTTTTCCGTTGAATACCGAACTGGAAGCGTTGCTCACCTTCACCACGGAATCCGAAAACAATTTCAATCAGCCGGATTCGCACGCGCTGAGCGTTCGTGAACATCATTCGTTTGTGGCATTGCCGGAGCCGGGATTCGAGCTGCGCGAGCATGATCCGCGGGTAGGGATCGACAACCAGGAGTTCGCGGATTTCTCCCAGGCCTATGACCAGCCGCTGATGCGTCATGTGGTGCGGCGCTGGCGCCTGCAAAAAAAAGATCCTGCCGCTCCGCTGAGCGAGCCGGTCAAGCCGATTGTCTTCTATGTGGACCGTGCGATTCCGGAGCCAATACGTTCGGCCGTCCGGCGCGGCATTTTGTGGTGGAACGATGCGTTTGAGCAGGCCGGATTCAAAAACGCGATTCATGTAGAAGACTTGCCCGACGATGCGAATCCTATGGATATTCGCTATTCGACGGTTCAGTG
This sequence comes from uncultured Acidobacteriaceae bacterium, assembly GCA_963712035.1. Taxonomy (GTDB): domain Bacteria; phylum Acidobacteriota; class Terriglobia; order Terriglobales; family Acidobacteriaceae; genus PALSA-270. Next base: position 346,314 of record CAVQGL010000002.1, read on the forward strand.
GACCAACCGCTCGGGACGGGGCTGGTCCATAGGCGGGAACCAAGCCGATTTGCGCACCGGGGAAGTGATCCACGCTCTCGTGCAACTCGATTCCCACCGCATGCGTACGGCGAACAATTATTGGGAGTCGTTAATTCCATCGGGCCGCGACGACGAACCTTCCCCTGATACTTTCGCCGCGTTGGATAATCTCGACCCGCAATTGAGCGACGAACAAGTGATGCTGAACCGCATCGCTTTACTAACTTGCCACGAGATTGGACACGCACTGGGACTGCCGCACAATTTTTTGGCGAGTACTTATGGCCGCGGCTCGGTGATGGACTACTTCGCGCCACGGGTGAAGATTCGCCCTGATGGATCGGCCGACCTCTCTGATGCCTACATGCAAGGAGTGGGCAGCTATGACCGCTTCGTGATCGAGTGGAGCTATAGCGAAGGCAGGCCGGTGAATTCTTCGCAGAGTGACGCGGCGGAAAGAGAGCGCCTGAACGCCATCGTGAAGGAGGCGATCTCGAAAGGAATAGTCTGGGGAAATAACGAGGATCCGCGCTGGAATGCCTATGACGACGGGCCCGACCCGGTGACGTGGCTGAAGGAAGTTTTGCCGGTACGCGACGCGCTACTGGCGCGTTACGGCCCGCAGATGTTGCGGCCAGGGCAGCCCAACTCGCTGCTAGCTTCGCGATTTCCACTGATCTACCTCTTTCATCGCTATGCATTGGCGGCGGCAATCAAAGTCATTGGCAGCGCGACGGTGCCACTCTCGCTGGCGGGCGATGGGCAGAAGCCGGTGAACATTTGGCCAGTAAATAGCCAGAAAGAAGCGTTGCGACTGGCGTTGCAGGCGTTGAATCCATCCGAGCTTAAAATTTCGCCGGCGCTGTGGAGTTCACTGGCTCCGACTGAAAGCGGTGAGCGAAACGGGGAACGATTCATATCTTCGGCGGGATATTTGTTCAGCCCGCAGGATGGCGCGCGCGCCATCGCCGAGATTGTGGTCGGCGGGTTGCTTGATCCGCAGCGCCTAGAGAGGTTAGGGGTTATAGCAAACGAAAACGCCAGTGCGCCATCGCCGGAGACGGTAATTTCCGCGCTGGTGAATGCAGGTTTTACGGCCGATGCCAAAACTCCCGCGGAGAAAGATCTAGGCGAGGTCGTGCAGTCAGAAATTGCGGAGCGCCTGATGATTCTTGCATCGGATGGTGAGGCGACGTCTGAGGTGCGGGCCGCGGCGCTCGCGGGCGTGAGCAGCGTGAACAATCTGCTGGGTGCGGCGCCGCAAAGCGCGGTGGCGCGGCGACTGAAGCACGAGATCGCGCTTTATTTGCAGAACCCGCAGGAGAACACTCCCAAGCTGAAATCGTCGGGAGCGCCGGTGGGGCCGCCCGTATAAGGTTGTATCTGGAGAGATCGATGACTGTAGATTCTCAAAAACAAGCCGCTGCCCACGCCAGCATGCGTTTTGTGCAAGATGGAAACATAGTGGGGCTGGGCAGCGGGTCGACAGCTGCCTATGCGGTTCGCTTTCTTGCCGAACGGGTGCGAGCAGGACTGAACGTACGCGGTATCCCGACTTCGAATGGAACTCGCGAACTGGCCGCAGAGCTTGGCATTCCGCTCGTCACGCTAGATGAATTTCAGAGCATCGATGTGACCATTGACGGGGCAGATGAAATTGACCCTCAACTACAGATCATCAAAGGCGGGGGCGCGGCGTTTTTGCGAGAAAAAATTGTGGCTTCGGCCTCGCGCCAGTTGGTGATTATTGCCGACGCCAGCAAACTTGTGCCGGTTCTAGGTAAGGCGCCGCTTCCTGTCGAAGTTATTCCGTTTGCCCAGGCGCTGGTGGCAAAGGAAATCGCGGCGCTCGGAGCGACCGTCGCCATTCGACGGGACTCATCCGGGAATCCTTTGACCACAGACGAAGGCCATCACATTTTGGATTGCCATTTCGGCAGAATCCCTGATCCGCCCGCTCTCGCTCGCTCGCTGGAAGAAATTCCTGGGGTGGTCGAGCACGGACTTTTCATCCACAGGGCAAGTGTAGTGCTGGTGGGGGAAGATTCCGGCGTGCAAGAGTTACGCCCAAAGCAAGCGTGAGGTGAGAAGCAGATTCCTCCCGCTGGCCGGAATGACAAGTCCTCTTTAAACAACTCGCGGAACCACTACGCGAACCTACAATCGCAACTCCGCCACCGTCACTCCTCCTCCACCTTCCTGCTGCGGCGGTTCCGCAACCGTCGCTACCTGGGGATGCTTCTGCAAATACTGGCGCAGGGCTTTGCGCAGGATTCCCATACCACTGCCATGGACAACCCGAACCCGCGGCAGGCCCGCCAGAAACGCGCGGTCGAGAAACTTTTCTACTTCGCGGGTAGCGTCTTCGACGGTGTGGCCAATTACGTTGATCTCCGATGGCACATTTTGATCTCCGGTCTCGAGCGAAACCGAAATGCCGCGGGCGCGGGCCGCCTTCACCGGGGAATCAGCGGCGCGCGTGATGACCTCAGCAATATCATCGCGGGCGATTTTCATTTTCATCGCGCCGACAGCGACTTCAAAGTGGTTGTCATCCAACTTCCGTGAGACCAGCGCTGGACGTCCCACCGATTTCAACTTGACCGTGTCTCCCTCGGACACGTGCTTCACCATTTGCGGCTGGGCATGAGGATCTCCCTGGTCCGCGCCAGTGCTGTGGGCTACGATTGTTGAATCAAACTGCTCGCGAAATTCACGGCGCAGCTTGCTGATGCGCCGTTCCGCGTCTTTCGAAAGCTTCTGCGCCGCTGCCCGATCTTGGACAGCATTCACCGCCTCGCGTGCGTGATATTCGAAATCGCGGAGCAAGCTCTCCAGCTTTTTCTCCATTTCCCTGATTTTGGCTTGCTGCTCTTTCTTGCCCTCAGCGGTCAGTGCCGCCTTTTGTCGTTCTAATTCCTCTTCGCGTGCGCGCAGCCGAAAACGCTCTGTCTCCGCTTGCCGTAGGTCGGCATGAAGGCGGTCGAGAAACTGGGCGACATCCTTGGCCTGCGTACCCAGGCGCGCTCGCGCTGATTCGATGATTGCCGGATTCAGTCCCAGCCGCTGGGCGATATTGATTCCCGCGGAGGCTCCCGGCACTCCGATCTTCAGTTCATAGGTGGGCTGCAGTGTGGCTTCATTGAATCCTACCGAGGCATTGATCACCCCAGGCGAATTCGCGCCGAACACTTTGAGCGAAGTGTGATGAGTGGAAATAATAGTCAGACAGCCAATGCGCCGGAAGTGCTCGGCAATCGCCACGGCCAGGGCCGCGCCCTCTTCGGGATCAGTGGCTGAACCCAATTCATCCAGCAGAACCAGAGACCCAGCCGTCGCGGTGCGCGAGATGAAGTCAATGTGGGTCACATGCGCGGAAAAAGTCGAAAGATTCTGCTCGATTGATTGATAGTCGCCGATATCGGCGAGCACCGCATCAAAAACCGGCATCTCGGCCCGATCGGCAGGAACGTGCATGCCTGTCTGGGCCATAAGAACCAGCAGCCCGGCGGTTTTCAGACCGACGGTTTTGCCTCCGGTGTTGGGTCCGGTGATGATGAGCCCACGCCGCTCGCCTTCCATCTCGAGGCTAATAGGGACGACTTGGCCGCCCTTTGCTTTGAAATTCTGCTCCAGAAGTGGATGCCGGGCATTGATCAAGACGAATGCATCTTTGCCGCTGGCGTGGAACTGAACTGGGATGCAAGAGTACTCCTCCCCAAAACGCGCCTTGGCAAACTGCAGCTCCAGTTCAGACAGAATTTCGGCGGCGGCAGTAATCTCATGCGCGTGCTCGCCGATTCGCCGCGTCATCTCCAACAGGATGCGATGAATCTCCGCCTGCTCTTCGTCGAGCAACCGGACGAGTTCGTTGTTTTGCTCGATAGTTTCAAGCGGCTCGACGTAAACCGTCTGCCCGCTTGAACTGGCGCCATGGACTACGCCCTGCACGCGCCGCTTTTGCTCAACTTTCACCGGAATGACAAAGCGTTCACCGCGAATGGTGATGAGTTCGTCCTGTGCGGTGCCGCCCTCGGCCAGACGACGCAAATATCCATGTAAGGATTGCTGAATCAGGCGCCGCTGCTTTTCCATCTCGCGGCGGATGCGCGCTAATTCGGGCGAGGCATGATCCTCGAGAGTGCCATCGGGAAGGATCTTGTTGCGAAACGACTGCAGAAATCCTGCGAAATCGGCTATGCCCGCCGAAAGGCCGGCGACCGTCTTCCATTCCACCTTCATAGCTACCGGGGGGCTGAGGGAAATGTCTCGCCACTCGGCAGCTCGGTCTACAACCTGGATGAGGTCACGAATTTCAGTGGTTTCCAGAGCGGCGCCCCCGACGCGCGACTTCGCAACTAACTTCGTAATATCCAGCAGGCCGGCAAAATCGAAACGTCCGCCCACGCGGCGGAACTCGCGGATTTCCGATGTCAACTGTTGCTGATTCTCGATCCAACGCTGTTCAGTAGAAGGCTTCAGATACGCGATTCGTGCTTCTCCCAACGGCGACGACGTGTAGCCGCGCAGCACTTCGCGCAGGCTCTCGAACTCCAGGACGCGGGCGCTGGTGTGGGGAAGGGGAGCGGGTGACATGAGCCTTCATGTTACAGGATTGGCTGCTCTGCTAAAATCAGCCTAACCGCACTATGGCCTTCCCGACTACACGACTTCGTCGCCTGCGCCGCACCGAGCAGTTACGCTCCATGGTGCGAGAAACTCGGCTCACTCCCGAGGCGTTTGTCTATCCACTATTTGTGTGTCCTGGGGAAGGAGTGCGCAAGGAAGTTCGCTCCATGCCGGGAGTATTCAATCTCTCGGTAGACGAGGCGGTGAAGGAAGCGCGTGAAACTTATTCGGTAGGCGTTCCCGCTGTGATTCTGTTTGGATTGCCCGCGAAGAAAGATGAAGTCGCGACCGGAGCGTGGTCAGAAGATGGAATCGTGCAGCAAGCGGCCCGCGCCATCAAGCGGGAAGTCCCGAACCTCATTCTGATCGGTGACGTGTGTTTGTGCGAGTACATGTCTCACGGGCACTGCGGGATTGTGCGCGCAGCGCCGCAATCGCTAGGCGCAGCCGTGGCGGCTCCTCCCGCTGCGGTAAGCTACGAGATTGTGAACGACGCGACTCTGGAGTTGTTAACGCGAAGTTCGGTTTCGCTGGCACGCGCAGGCATTGACATCATCGCCCCGTCCGACATGATGGATGGCCGGGTCGCCGCCATCCGCAAGGGTTTAGACAAAGCTGATTTGATCGATACGCCTATTCTTTCCTACGCCGCAAAATTTGCGTCGGCCTTTTACGGACCATTTCGCGATGCGGCCGATTCGGCTCCGCAATTCGGCGACCGCCGCTCCTATCAAATGGATGGCGCGAATATCCGCGAGGCCATGCGCGAAATTGTCGCCGACGTCGAAGAAGGCGCGGACATGATCATGGTCAAGCCAGCCATGCCGTATCTCAACGTCATCGCCGCCGCCCGCGAGCGCTTCGATCTGCCCCTTGCCGCCTACCAGGTGTCGGGCGAGTACGCCATGATCCAAGCGGCTGCCGCGAATAATTGGATAGACCGTGAGCGGGTCATGTTGGAGTCGCTGATCTCGATTCGCCGCGCCGGGGCCAGCATGATTCTCACCTATTTCGCCAGAGAAGCCGCCCGGTTGTTAAGCTAGACTGATCCGCGAAAGGCCACATACATTGAACATCCTCCTTACCGCGGTCGAAGCTCGCGTGCTGGGCGCATTGATCGAAAAAGACATCACCACCCCTGATTACTATCCTCTTTCGTTGAATGCGCTGGTCAACGCTTGCAATCAAAAGAATAATCGCGACCCGGTAATGAATCTGGATGAAGAGGCCGCCCGCACGGCGCTAACCACGCTGCAAGAAAAACGCCTCGCGGGGCCGACCAGCAGCGCTGACAGCCGCGTGACCAAGTACGAGCATCGTTCACAGGAAGTGTTCAACTTCATGCGGGCAGAGACGGCCATTTTTTGTGTGCTCTTGCTACGCGGTCCGCAAACTCCGGGCGAGCTGCGCGGCCGCACCGAACGCATGCATCGCTTTGAACATCTGGACGAGGTGCAGTCCACGTTGCAACGCCTGATGCAGCGCGAGCCGCCGCTGGTGACGATGCTCGCCCGGCAGCCTGGCACAAAGGAATCCCGCTACGCGCATCTACTATGCGGGGATGTGGAAGATGCTGTGGTGGCGCGGGTGCCGGCATCTCTAACGAGCAGCTCCGAGGATGCTGAACGAGTTCAGCGTTTGGAAGACGATGTCGCAGAACTCCGCAAGGAGATCGCTGACCTCAAAGAGCAATTCGCCAGTTTCCGCAGACAATTCGAGTGATGCACAGAGTTCAGTTTCAACGATTCGGGAATCTTTGCGACCTTTCGCCGAAGTCCTCTGTGATCTCGGCGTTTTAAAGCTCTTTTGTAGGAACAGAAGAAAGCCTTTAATCGCAGACTGTGCTGAGAATATTTGCGGAGCGCGCGGAGAAATTCGTTCCGGGCTCTCGTGTCGCCCGCTCCACAACGTGTCCGTGCAGCCACGATCTGCTTCAATCCTTTTTCGGCTAACCCCTGTAAATTCAATCTCTCTAGAGTGGTCGTGCCGGTGCTCGTATTGTCTCCGACTGGTGAAACCAGTACAGGAGATCGATATGGCACACTTCACGCAACTCAATCTGCAAGGAAATTCAGGCAGCAAACCCGCACCAAGTCCGGGCTCGCAAGGCGGAACTGGTGGAAAGATTCCAGCGACCAACAAGCCGCCGAAAAAACAGCACGGCACGGCGAAAATGTTAGCTATTACTGGCTCGCTTGTCGCTGCCGCGCTGGTGACGACTCTCACGTTGGGAACCAACGGTTGCTCTAAAAGCAACAAACCGGCCATCGTGGCGCCTACGGCCGCGATGACTACGGCACCGCAGACCGCATCGGCAGCGGTGCCCGTGACTTCTGTCACGGCACCGATTGCGCCGAAGGCGGTGAAGAAGGCCACTCGTCAAAGTGCGTTCACGACCTACAAGAACGCTGACTACGGAGTTACTTTCCGTTATCCAAAAACCTACGGCCTGATGAAAGATGACAAGGCTGATCTGGAATGGGCTGGCCTCGGTCCGGTGGAGATGAATTTTGTCCAGCCGGGAGGAACCACTGTGGCTGCGGTTCAGTTGCCCAAGGGTATGTATCCGGGCACGGATCTTGCCTCCGCTTTCTTCAGCATCGCAGTAAACCCCAAGTTGACCGCGAAAGAATGCGAGCAGTTCGCGTTCGAAGACGCCAAACCAACAGCCAATGTTTCCGAGAAGGACGCTGCCTCGCCGACCGAGCCTACCAAGGTGAAATTAGGGGCGGCGGAATATACGGAAGTGGAAAGCACTGGCGGAGAATCCATGAAGCAGGCGGACGCCAAGTACTATCACGTCTTTCAGAACGGAGCCTGCTACGAATTCGCTCTGGGCCTTGAAACCAGCAACGACAAAGCCGACGCGAAGCCCGTGGACAGCAACGCGGTATTCGGCAAATTGAACTGGATGCTTTCGACGGTGAAGATCACGAGTGCCGGCGTTCCGGCGGAGGCTGCCCCTGCCTTGGCATCCAAACCGGACGCCACTCCAGCCACTGACGCACCCGCTGCGACTGCTCAGCCCAGCACATCCGTTGCCCCGCCCGCTCCCACCACCACCAACATTGCGGAAGATGGAGGCAAAAACTGATTTTGCTTGCGTGCCAATTCCAAGCATCTGCCAAAAAAGGCCACGCTTATCCCTCTAGCGTGGCCTCGCGTTTTCCTCCCGCCAATGCGGAATCCTCTACTTTCCACCGGTGATTGCGCTGACTTCCAGTTTTTCAAAAACATCTTCCGCGTGCGCCAGCGCTTCCTGCACATTGGCGCAGATATTCTCTCGTCCCACTACGTCTTCGAATTCCGCCTGGTGCATCAATTGGGCCGGCTGTTCGCGAGCGCCGCAAAGAATGAGGGTGCGGCCGGTGGCCTGCAGCTGTCGCGCGACTTCTTCCAGGGCAAACAGGCCGGTGGCGTCAATAGCTGTCATGTTGCGCAGGCGGATTAGCACGATAGGCGGCAGTTCATGCATCTTCTCCGTAACCGCGTTTATTTTGTCAGTGGCTCCGAACAGAAAGGGTCCATGAATACGGAAGATCGTCGCGTAATAGGGAATATCTTTGTCTTGCAGAATGTGCATTCGTCCATCTTCGACGTAGTCGTCGGTGACCTGCGAAACCGTTGTAGTGTCGGAAACTCGGGCAATGAAAAGCAGTGCGGCTAAAATCATGCCCGCCTCGACGGCAACGGTGAGATCGGCGAATACCGTGAGCAGGAAGGTCACCAGCCAGACGCTGATGTCGGTCTTGGTCAGCTTGAGAAGCTGGGGAATCTCCCGCCACTCTCCCATGTTGTAAGAGACAATCATGAGAATTCCGGCGAGCGCGGCCATGGGAATATAGCTGGCCAGCGGTGCGGCAAAAAGCAGAATGCACAACAAGGTAAGCGCATGAATCATTCCGGCCACCGGCGACTGCGCACCAGCGCGAATATTGGTAGCGGTGCGTGCAATCGCGCCGGTCGCCGGCAAGCCGCCGAACATCGGCGAAAAGATGTTGGCTACGCCTTGGCCAATGAGTTCAACGTTGGGGTTATGGTGGTCATTGCTCATGCGGTCCGAGACCACCGCCGACATCAATGACTCAATCGCACCGAGCATGGCCACGGTGAACGCCGGGCCGAGCAATCCGTGAACTAAGCGCGCGTGCCAAGCCGGAACCACGAGATGCGGAAGGCCGCTGGGAATGCCTCCAAATCGAGTGCCGATGGTTTCGACCGGAAGCTTGAGCAAGTACGCCGCCACGGTAGCCCCCAGCATGGCGACAATGGGACCGGGGATGCGTCCCGAGATCGCACGGCATATCAGCATAGCTGCGACCGTGCCCGCCGCAAGTGCCGTGGCTTTCGAAGACCACGTGGGGAAGGAGGCAGCTAGGGCTTTCATGCGGAGCCAGAATTCTCCAGGCACTTTGTCGAGATGCAGGCCGAAGAAATCTTTGATCTGGGTGCTGGCGATGAGTACCGCGATACCATTCGTGAAGCCGAGCACGACCGGCCGGGGGATAAACTTTACCGCTGATCCCATGCCTGTAATGCCAAGCACCACGAGCAGAACGCCAGCCATCATGGTGCACATGAAGAGGCCGTCCACTCCATGCACTGCGATGATCCCGGCAACCACAACCACGAAGGCGCCTGTGGGACCGCCAATCTGCGTTTTCGATCCGCCCAGCGCCGAAATCAAGAACCCGGTGACCATCGCGCAATAAATGCCGGCTTGCGGAGTAAGGCCGGAAGCGATAGCAAAGGCCATCGCCAAAGGCAGGGCCACCAGTCCAACGGTGATTCCGGCGATGACGTCACGAAGAAATTTCGCGGCAGTGTAGTCGCGCAGGCAGAGAACCGACTTGGGCAGCCATCGGTCGTCTAATGGAATTGAGAAAATAGACCCCATAATTCCATTATGACAGGCTGTTTTCTCGTTCCGTAGCGTAAAAACCGCTCTGAAGGTCCAGAAAGTCTGATAAAGCCTTAACACCTTTGGGACGGAGGTTCCGCCTACTTCAGAATTGGTTCTTGATCCTCTCGCGGTCGAATGCGAAAGGGAATACGCCTTATGGGGACCGCTCGCGGAGCGTTACTAAGAATCAGTGCCCTTGTTTGGGCTTTGATCTGACGCCGCTTATGCGGAACGGAGTAGGCTGAAAATCGCCCGCGCGTCAGGTTTTTTTGGCCTTGTCCCGTTTAGGCCCGGTCCAAGGGCGCGGCATTTGCGACTTCGATGACCGGTTCGAATGTCTGGGTCACTGCCAGAGCCCGTGAAATAAGGCACAGATTATTCGCCTTGTGTAACAGTTTGAGCGCTTTCTCACCCTCAGATTCGCCGCCAATTTTCAGAACTGGCCGCATCACAATACTCGTGAAGGTGTAGCCCGAATCGGCTTTCTCTACTGTGCCCCTGGCTTCCACTTGAAGGTCAATGTACTCCCACTTTGAGTATTCAGCGAGCACACGAAAAGTGGTAGTGAAGCAACTGGCAACGGCGCCGAGAAGCAAATCTTCTGGAGTCCATCGGCCCTCCAACCCGCCGAATTGCGGCGGCGCGGCGAAGTGAATGCTGTTGGGCGCGGAACTGGATTTTGCCAACCCGGTTCTGCCAGCAGACCACCAGGCAACGACTTGATGTTGGTACGACTCTCCCATGCGATGGCTCCTCACTCCTTTAGGCTGCTGATGCACCGAGGCACGGACTCCGTGGGACGGAAATCCGGCGTTGTGTGGTTTGCATTTTCTACAACCAGCTGCTCTCTAATCCGTGTCGTTGGTCACGGTTTTGTGTGATGGGCATCACGGCGGAAGGGGCAGGATTAGCCAGCGAACCAATGAGCGGAATACTGGGACACGTCGCTCAGCCGAATGGACCACAGAAATAGCGAGCGCACGGAGCATAACCGCGAAAACTAATTGTGAGCGTCTTGGGGAGCACCTATGTTCTTGGGCCCGTACTTTGCTTCGTTGGCCGTATGCAAACGTTCGAAAATTTGAAATTCCCGCTTGGCCTTCTGCGGCTCACCGATCGCACGGTAACCAACCATCAAGCGATAGTGGTATTTCTCCTGGGTGGGATCGAGTTTCACAGCGTGTTCGTAGGCCAATACCGCTTCGTTCTGCTGACCTTTCTTTTCGCGGATCCGTCCTAGCTCAAAGTAGGCCTCCGACATTGTCGGATCCAAGCGAATTGCAGTATTCAACAGTCGTTCGCCATTCGCCAAATCGTCTTCCGAAGGTGAGCCAGACCTGGGATCCACCAGATCACGGGCGAGAAAATAATTTGCGTTGGCGTTGTTGGGATGAGCTTTTAAGAACTGGACATAGCGCTGATCTACTTTCTTTAGGGTTTCGGGCGAAACCAGGGGCAGCTTTCCCATAAAATCGATTGGCCGCGGGTCGTCTGGATCTAAATCCATTGCCTGACCGAGTATTTCGGCCGCCTTCTCGTAGTTCTCGTGAAAATCAAAAGCCTCTCCCAACCCTATCCGTAACAGAAAAGATTTCGGATACTTCTCCACTCCGTAAGAGAAGATCTTGATATCGGCGTCCGATCCGAATCCTACCAGGGATCTACCAAAATCGAAGATCCTGTCTTCACTCGGATCCATCTGGGCGGCGATTTGGTATTCGGCGGCGGCCTCTTTCGCGGAGTGCGCTGCTGTCTCAATCTCTCCCAACAAGGTATGCACATCGGCCGTGTTTCGAATCGTCAATAGATGTCGCGCTTCAGCCCGTGCTTTATCCAGTTGACCGGTTCGCCGGTACGCTTGGGACAAGTCGTAATCGTTGTCGTAATCGGAGCCGTTGAGAGAACGAGCTTTTTCAAGGAAGGGGATGGCTAGGGAAACTTTGTCGGCGCTAAGGTATCGTTTCGCCTGCAAACGGTTTGCCTGAAAGTCCTGCGCAGCCCGTTTTTCGGAAGATTGCGGCGTCTGCGACTCCTGAGGCATCACCACTCCCGAGACAGTGATGCATAGGCTCACTAACCATCCGAGTCGAAAGTTTCGCTTGGCCAACATAAATTATCAGCGTTGTTCTGGACTTTTTCCCGAACTTTGTTCTGAACTTGGTCCCGAGCTTTGTTCTGAAGTTTCGCTTCCACTCTTAGCCGCGCTTGACGGATTGTCCGAAGCCTCATCCTGCTGTAACTTCTTCGCGATCTCCGCTTCCTTTCGGGCCATTTCGGGCTTGCCGAGCCTGGCATACACGCGCCCGAGTTCGACGTGTGCCTCGACCTCTTTTGGACTGAGACGTTCCAGGCGTTCCAACAAGGCTTGGGCTCCAGCAAAGTCTCCGGCTTGGACCAGAATCGTAGCCATAACGAATTGGGCGTGGGGATAACCGGGCTCGATGGCCAGTGCTCTTCGGCAGGCGCTCAGGGCTTCGGGACGGTTCGCGCTTCCCATCTGCCGCAGAATATCGCCCAACGTCGCCCAGTAAATAGCATTCCTGGGGTGGTCTTTGACCAGCCCCCTGAGGATTTCCGCTGCTTTGGAGAAATCTCCGTCCGTGGCCACGCAAGCGGCCAGCAAGAACTGAGCGCGGTCGAGTTTTGGATCGAGGCGAATTGCTTCCTCAAGCTCCCTCTTGGCGTCCGTGGAATCCGCAAGATTGTAATAGGCAAGGCCGAGCGAGTAATGAAACTCCGGGTATTGCTCAAAGCGGGGTTGCACGGCAAGCAGAAAGCTCCGGGCTAGACCGTAGCGTTTCGCCCCTAGGAGCGCGGCCGCCAGCAGCATGTTGTACTCACGAGATTCGGGCGCTAGCTGCTCGGCCTGATTCAGCTCCTGTACTGCATCCGTGTAGTTCTGTTCGGTGAAAAGGAGCTTTCCCAGTGCTCCGTGCAAGGGGGCCGAATCCGGGTCGTCGGCGACGGCGGAGCGCAAAAGTGTTTCTGCCTGCTTCGCCTTCCCGGTGCGGGCCAAAGCTGACGCTTTGGCGATGACATCCTGATTTGTAGAAGCTGCCATCCAGCCGACCGACAAGGCGGCGGCAACGAAAACGATCCCGAACTTAGTTCCAGCGGAGAACATCAACGCGATCTCTGGATTCCCGCAACGTGCGCGAGCAACAATCCATTCTAAACGGCACAGGGCACCCTCACCGAGGATGCCCTGCTTGTGATTCCCACCAGTCGCCGGTTAGAAGAAGAACTTTAACGCCAACTGCATCTCTCTGCCGGTATTCCGCACGCTTTGGATCTGTGCGAAGTTGCTGGTGCTCAAAAAGTTCAGATTCCCGGGAGGATTGAATTGCGGGTGGTTGAGCGAGTTGAACGCCTCCGCCCGGAATTGGAAGTATCGCGCTTCGTTCAGGTGGAACTCTTTAAAGATCGAGGCGTCGATGTTGTACCAAGGCGGGCCAGCCACGTCGAATCCGCGGCCACCGAGCAAGCCAAAATCCTCTTGGTTCAGCAGCACCCCGGTTGCCGTCGCATCTGCGGCGGTTGGAGGGGTCGGTTGCGAAAATGCACTGGCGTTCAACCAATGATTCACATTACTCGCTCCTGCGTATGGGTTGCCGCTGACGATGGCGTTGCACGATGTGCCGCTGGTCGTCGCAACGGGGCAGCCCACAGTAAACCAGTTACCACTTTGGTAGCTGTAGATCCAGTTCACTTGCCAGCCTCCCAGTACAGTGTTGGCGGCGCGGTTGCCTTGCCAGTGCATGCCAACTCCATACGGCAGTTTGTAAGTACCTGAGAAGTGAATTGTATTTTTCACGTTTTCCACGCAGTTCGTGTAATCGCCACGTTGTCCAAACCCAGGGAGGAACAACCCGCGGTTACCAGCGCCGCCCTCTTGCGGCTCGCTGTCGCTAAGGCAGCGTGCCCAGACGTAGTTTGCCAGCGCCTGCAACCCAAAGCTGAAGCGGTGCTCGTAGTTAACCTGCGCGGAGTTATAGGCGGAGGTTCCGGTATTGGCGTCGAAGGAAGACCCCTGGCCAAAGTCCGGGAAGGGAACGAAGTTGGGTAATCCCGGCACATTTGCCAATGGGGTGCCCGGCAGCAGCAGTTGGCTGACTTCGTTGGTGCCCATCAGGCTTATCAAATGGCGGGACACGCTGCCGACGTAACCAACCTGGATGGAATCGCTGTGGGTGATTTCATACTGATTGGTCAGGTTCCAGGTTTCGCTGTAAGGGGTGGGCTGATCGAACGGGTAGCGGCTGATTAACCCCAAGCCATGGGGATCGATGTTGGTCGGAACGATGGGAGAAAGCCCGGTCTCCAAAGACGCCAATGTGCCCGTCTGGGGATTGGGGAATCGCAGCGGGGTGTAATCGCCAGCTATGGAACCGTAGCTGACAGTGTAGTAGAAAGGATAGTTTTGCCCGACATTCGGGCCGTACCCGATGCTATCCAGTGAACCGTAAGCCATGCCGAATCCGGCTCGCAGCACATATTTTGAAGTAATGCGCTTGGCGAACCCAACCCGCGGCGCAAAGTTTGTTTTGTTGTAGGTCCCAGTTCCGAGTCCGGAGGAGCAAACGGTGGTAATGCCATCCTGCGCCAGCAACTGCTCGAATGCCGGATTGCTTTGCGTGCCGCAAGTGCTTTCCGGGATATAGTAAGCGCCGCCAGGTCCATTGCCGTTGTTGGGGATGAAGTTGGCTTGATGCCCGTCCACGTCTTGGTAAGGCGTGAATACATCCCAGCGAAGCCCGAGGTCGAGGGTAAAGGTCGGGGTCACTTTGATTGAATCGGCTACGTAAAGCCCGTTGTACCAGCGATGGTCGCGCGTCCAGTTGGCGCTGGTCGCGATGACGTTGTTCGGGCCTCCGATGAAGTCAGGACCACCGACCGACGAGGCGATCGGACTCAAGAGAAATTGTGCCACTCCGGTGGTGCCATTATTCAGGGTAGGCACGTCGGTGTAATTGCCGCTGAAGTCAAGTTCGCCTCGGCCCCACGGCGGTTGGAAGATGTCACCTTCCATTGAGTTGATATCCACACCAGCTTTAATGATGTGCTTGCCCTTGATTTTGGTGAAATTGTCAATAACCTGCAGATCGTGCTGGACAATGTAGGTCGGTGACCATTGTCCGGGGCCGATTTGGTTAATGCCGCTAACGCCGAGCACTGGCAGTCCACCGTTCCCCGCAACCACTGGGATGCCCTGAATTCCGAACTGCTCTGGAATTCCCGGGGTGTTGGCAGTGCCATAAGACGAATTGAGATATTCCTTGGTGTAGCCAAAACGAAATTCGTTGGTCAGCGTGTTGCTGAACAAATGCGTGTAACTGCCAGATGCGGACCACGCCGTCTGGTCGGTTGGGCCGCCCCCGCCTTCCAACACACCGCCCAGCACGCTGGGAGTGGCGCTATCGGTTTCCTGATGGCTGTAAAAGCCGTTGAGGATATCTTTCGGGCTGAAATTGTGATCGATGCGAAGATCTATTTGCGGATTGATCTGGGTTGCTCTGTAATTCTTAAAGTAATCGTTGCCGTTGATGTAGGAACCGGCGGGGTTGTTGGCGGCCGGGAACATCGATAGCAGCTTCAAGGCATTGGCATCCAGCCGGTTCCCAGGGAGCAGGTTGAGATTGGCCATGGCGGCTGCGGTGGTGTAGTTCGTTATGCCAACGATACTCTGGCCATTAAAGAAGGGATCGCGCACATAACCGGCAGGCGTTCCCGCAGGAACCCCGTTACAGACTTGGTTGGGGCCGGAAGCAGGCAATAATCCGGTAATGGGATCCGCCGTGCCGCAGGTGATGGCCCGGGTGGTCGCCGGATCCAGCACGGTGCCGAAGTTAAATGTACGGCCTAAGTTGTCGACGTTCTGGGCCGAAGAGTTAATCATATCCTGCAGATTGGTAAAACCACTGCTCTGCATCAGGCTTGTCGGTACGTTTGTGGTAACAGGATCAGGTGTAATCGCTCTGAGTTCCTGCAGGTCAACGAAGAAAAAGCTCTTATCCCTGCCGTCGTAAACCCCAGGAATATAAATCGGGCCTCCGACCGTCCCGCCAAATTGATTCTGACGCAGTTCGGGGAGAGGAGCGCTGTTTTGAGCAGTGAAGTAGTCCTTGGCGTCCATCGCGTTGTTACGGAAGTAGTCCCACAAATCACCGTGGAGCTGGTTGGTGCCCGACTTGACCACCGCATTGACTACGCCGCCGATGGCGTGCCCCAGTTCAGCGCTGTAATCTCCGGTTGAGATCTTGAATTCCTCGATGGCATCCGGAGGAGGCTGAATGATCGCGTTGGCGTTGAAGAAGGCGGCCATGTCCGAAACGCCGTTGAGTCGGAAGTCATTGCTTCCCACGGCTTGACCGTTGACTGAGTAATAGCGGTCGCTCGGAGTGGCCAAGGCCCCATCAGAGTTGGTGTGCCCGGGGCTGGCCGTGTTCACTCCCGGCGCCAGCAGGCCCAGGGACGACCATTGGCGGCCATTCAGCGGCATGTCGTTCACCGCGATGGTCCCGATGGTCTGGCCGACTTCCGCGGTCTCCGTTTGCAAAAGCGGAGTCGTGGTGTTCACCACCACTTGCTCCGTAACCTTGCCGGGCGACAGTTGCGCGTCCACGGTATCAGTTTGCTGCACGTGCACCATGACATCGTTGGTAATGTGCGTGGAAAAGCCGGCGCTTTCTATCTTCAAGATGTAGGTGCCTGGCTGCACAGCCGTAAAAGCGTAGATTCCGTTTGCCGTGGTCTGGGTCGCGGTCACGCCGGTAGCAGTGTTGGTCAGGGTGACCGTCGCGCCATTGACTACCGCGCCGGATTGATCGGTGACGGTACCAGTCACGCGGCCGACTTCAATCTGTCCCCAAAGAGAAGTAGTACAAAGTCCCAAGAGGATCACGGCGAATAACGCCAAAATCGATCTAATTTTCATGCGAGTCTCTCCCACCAGTCTCTTACTTAGGCCAGCACGACTTGTAATCGTTTTCTACTATGACTGTCAAGAAGAAAATTCAGAAACGATGATTAGTATATGAACTCAATTCACTAGCTCGCCGGGTCGCCGGAACCGCGGACTGGATGGTCGGGGTAGCGAAAACAGGAGCCAAATCCAATCTTCCCCTCCCGGGCGGCCGTTCAACCCGCACAGGTTGCGCCGGAACATTGTTCAAGGTAAGCGCGCCAGTCTGGCAGCAGTCCAAGGAAATGGTCAAGTAGGATAGTGCCAGTGCGCGGCAATTTCGCTGAGTGGAACAAGCAAAACAGCGCTTGGCAGATTGGGAGCGGGATATTTCCGATCCCGTCTCGCAGCGGGATGCGACTTGCCTTGACTAAACGTTTCTCTAATTGAAACACATGGCGGGAAGATCAGTTTCCGCTTCGGAGATTCAGGCTTCGGGCGGCGCGAAGGCGGACACCATCCAACGAGAGCAAAACCATTTCACAGCCACGAAACGGAAAATGGCCCGGATGCGCTTTGCATCCGGGCTTTATCGTCGGGTGATTGCCAAGTGACCAGACAATGTCTGGGATTTGACTCTGGCTACAGCGCGGCAACTCCGCGCTCCTGGCTGCGAATGCGGATTGCTTCTTCCACTTTGTAGAGAAAAATCTTGCCGTCTCCGATTTTGCCGGTTGCGGCGTTTTTAATAATCGCATCGACCACGGTCCCGACAACGTCATCCGGCAGCACAAGTTCGAGCTTCACTTTGGGGAGAAGATCGATGCCGTATTCGCGGCCGCGGTAAGTTTCGGTGTGTCCCTTTTGGCGGCCGTGACCGCGAACTTCAGTGACCGTCATGCCTTCAATGCCGAGCCCGATCAGAGATTCCTTCACCGTCTCAAATACATTGGGCTGGATGATTGCCTCTACTTTAGTCATGTTTCTCCTCTCCTGCGATGTTGGTGACTAAACATTTCCGGAGACAGAGACTTCTCCGCCTCCGGGTTTCGATCCGGCACAAAATCAGCTAGCCATATCGTGCAAAGGCTTGGCCGACATGCTGGCCTTCACATGGGCCATGGGCAACTCCTGCGTCATGCCTCCGGGCGCGCCCAAGGCCGAGATCACGTATTCCGGGTAAGCGGAGATTCCGTGCTCATGCAAGTCCATGCCGTAGATCTCTGCTTCTGCCGGCAAGCGAAGAGTTCCGGTTGCATTCACCGCGAGCATGACGACCATGGCAACGGCAAATGTGGCGAGAGTTATGCAAGCGCTGCCAATGAATTGCGCTTTGAGCACCTGCAATCCGCCGCCATAGAACAGTCCAGTCAACGGAGCAGAATTGTCCGGCGCGATCGGGCCGGTCGCTCCATACCTTCCGCAGGCGAAGAGACCGAGTGACAGGGTCCCCCAGATACCGCAGAAGCCATGGACTGGCACGGCTCCGATAGGATCATCGATTCGCAGCCATTCCAGCAGGTCAACACCCAGGATGACCAACACTCCAGCAATCCCGCCGAGCAAGACCGATCCCGTCGGACTGACCCAATAACACGGACAGGTAATCGCCACAAGACCAGCTAGAAATCCGTTGGTGGTATAGCTGGCGTCCCATTTCTTGGTCATGATGTAGCCATAGATGATGGACGTAAGCCCGGCTGCGCACGCCGCGAGAGTCGTGTTCGTGGCCACGCGGCCGATGCCTTCAAAATCCATCGCCGAGAGGGTACTGCCAGGATTGAACCCGTACCAGCCAAACCAGAGAATGAGCCCGCCGCTCACCGCGATAGTCAGATCATGCGGCAACATAGGTTCGCCACCATCGCGCTTGAACTTGCGGCCGAGGCGTGGACCTAGCACGATGGCGCCGGCCAACGCGATGAATCCGCCGATAGTGTGAACTACCGTAGACCCAGCGAAATCATGGAAAGGCATGCCCAGGCTGGGAAAAACATTCCCCGCGCTGCCCATATTCGCGAGCCATCCATCCGGCCCCCAAGCCCAGTGTCCGATGATTGGGTAGATAAAACCGGTAACGCAGATACTGTAAAGCAGGTCGCCGACAAATCCGGTTCGACCGATCATCGCGCCCGAGGTGATAGTTGAACAAGTGTCCGCAAATGCGAACTGGAAGATCCAGACCGCGAGGAATGCTACGCCGGTACTTTCATAAGTTGCGGGCGCGCCTTGCAGAAAGAACCAGTGGTAGCCGATGAACCCGTTCCCGTGGGCAAACATAAAGGCAAATCCGACGGCATAGAACAGAATGCCGCAGAGGCAGGTATCAACCACGCACTCCACCAGCACGTTCACGGTTTCGCGCGAGCGGCAAAAGCCCGCTTCGAGCATGGTGAACCCAACCTGCATACCGAATACCAGGAAGGCCGCAACCAATGTCCATGCAGTGTTTACAGGGTTGACCACATCTGCGCCTTTAACCTCGGGAGCGGCAGCCTGCGCGTGAACGTTAGTAAAGAAGAAGCCCGCGGCGACCACCATGAGGAGCAGTACCAAACCTAGCCCCATCATCTTGCCGAGGAAAACCGTGCTCCCATACTTGCGCCACTGCGGATCGTGCAGCCGGAGGCGCAATCGGGAAAATTTTTGTGGAAGAGACAGCTTGTTCCCTGATTTGGTTCTTGCAGCCATACGTTGCTCCTTATTTTTAGGATTGAATTTGTCGCGCCAAAACCACGACTGCCACTTGCTCGACCACCGGCACCACTCCCATAAATCGCAGGCCACTGGGAGGCAGCTCCCGGCTTCCTGGGAGGCAGAGCTTTCCAAAAATCAAAATTGACTATGGGAGTGGCACGGCATCGTGCCCAGAGAATCGCCTCTTCTCGACGGTGAAAAGAGGGAACAAAATAAGTCCCTACAACTTTAGTGTGAGGATTCTGAGGGCAGCGGACTGGCAAGTCAAATTCAAACTTTTTATGGCGAGGATTATTGAATATCGGAGAGGAACCTTGCGCACATTGGCCCTCCAGCTTCTTCGCTGATCGCATCGAGGTGTGCGTGCCTGCGATGGGCAAAGTCGGCTCAGGCGATTGACTTAGAGCGAAGCGGACTTAACCACTTCGCTGAGAATAATGGCCTCGGCGATTTCCTTCATCGGCTTGCGCCGCTGCTGGCTTTGACGTTGAAGAATCAGGTAGGCGTCTTCTTCGTTGATCTTGAGATCGCGTTGCAGAATTCCTTTGGCGCGCTCCAGCGCCTTGCGTGTTTCCAGGCGGTCTGCAAGCAACTGGTTTTCGTTTTGCAGGCGCGCCCTTTCAATCTCTGTACCGATTAAGAACCCGATCATCCCGACAAGTTTTATTTCCAGTTCGCTATAACCACGCGGGGCCCGGTTCTGCAGGTTGATGACCCCCACCACCCTTCCCCGGCTCAACACAGGAACCGACAGGAAGGCCTCAAACCGGTCTTCCAGCAACTCATTGAAGGTTTGGAAGCGGCGATCTCGGAAAGCAGTTCGCGAAATGGCCACAGGCTCGCGGTGTTCCGCCACCCATCCGGTAATCCCCGACCCCAGGTTCAACTTGAGGCGACCCACTGCCTCGGGATGAGGATTCTTCGACGCTCGCAATACCAGGTGACCTTCTTCCAAGACGTAGACAAAACAGGAATCACATTTCACGACGGAGGTGACGCACTCGACTACACCCGCGAGCACTTCATGCAGCGGAGCGTCCATGGCAATGCGAGAGGCCATTTCATGAAGCAGAGCCACGTGTGGTTCCGTGCCAACCGGGTAGTTTGACCGGACGGCGCTCAACACTACGGATGATTCAGCTTCCGTCCATGGTTGTACAGTCGCCGCTTGTACAGTCGCCTTCATGCTTTAACGCTAGTCAGCGCTTGACCAGTGCACAATCATCCTTTGGTATGTTTTCCATAGAAAGAATTTATGGGACCGCGAGGAAAATGCTTATCTACGGGCGGTTGGCTTAAGTTTCTCCGCCGCTCTTACCAGATCCGCAAGTGATGCCACCCGCATCTTCTGCATGACGCGGCCGCGGTGGATCTTTACCGTAACCTCACTTAAGCCCAGAGTGGTGGCAACCTGTTTATTAATGAGCCCGCTCACCACCAGGTCCATGACTTCGCGTTCGCGCGAGGTGAGTTGGTTGAAGCGCGATTGCAGAGCCGCCAACTCCGCCCGTTCCAGGCGCCGCGTGCGGTCGCGCGTCATTCCATGTTCGATTGCGTCCAACAGTTCTTTCTTCTCGAATGGCTTGGTCAGGAACTCAATGGCTCCAGCTTTCATTGCCCGCTTGTCATGGGAATATCGCCGTGCGCGGTGATGAAAATAATGGGAATCTCTATGCCGGCTTTTTCGAGTTCCTCCTGAAACTCCAACCCGCTTTTCCCAGGCAGACGCACGTCGAGGACCAGGCACCCGGGCACTTCGGGGCGTCGAGCATGCATAAACTCTTCGGTGGACCCGAACATATGGGCGCGCACTCCGACCGATTCCAGCAGATTGCCGATCGCATCGCGGACCGAAGCGTCGTCATCCACGACAAACACGATTGGGTTCGCTTCAGTCATCGGAATTCCTTGAGTTGACGGGCAGAGTAAACTGGAAAATCGCGCCTCCCTCTGGGCGAGGAGCCGCCCACAAGCGGCCTTCATGGGACTCAATGATGGAGCGGCTGATCGATAATCCCATGCCGATGCCTTGCGGCTTGGTAGTGTAAAACGATTGGAAGATTTCTTCTGGATTTTGCGGATTCAATCCGATGCCGCAGTCTTCAATCTGAATCAAAATTTCCTGCGTGCTCAGCCTGCACGAACGTATCAGCAACTCCCTCGGCCGGTCCCTTAGTTCGGCCATTGCGTCCATGCCGTTAAGCACCAAGTTGAGCAAGACTTGCTGTAACTGAGTCCGGTCGGCCATCACCTTGGGCAGGTCGTTGGCCAGTTCCGATCTTAAGTGAACATGGCGGCGCACGGATTCATCGTGCACGAATGCGGCTAGCTCCCGGATAACCTCGTTTGCATCGAGCCAATCTTTAGCGGGCGGCTCTTTCTTGAACAGGGCGCGGATGCGGCCCACAACTGCACCAGCGCGCGTTCCATCCTGGATAATTCTTTCCGTAGTGTGGAGAGCTTTTTCGAGGTTCGGCGGATTCGCGGATAGCCATTCGCGGCAGGCATGTCCGTGCGTGACCACCGCCGTAATTGGCTGGCTGATCTCGTGCGCCACCGCGGCGGTAAGTTCTCCCATGCTCATGACCCGGGATAGGCGGGCCAAGTCGGCTTGAGTTTGCATGAGCGCCGCGGTACGTTCGGACACGCGAATTTCCAATTGATCACGACTTTCTTTGAGTGCTTCCTCACTCTTCTTTTTCGCCGAACTTACCCAACTTGCGACCAGGGCGCACGCCACGAAGGCCAGAAGGTAGCTCTCGGCGGTGGGGTTGATGGCAAAGGAATACAGTGGCGGCACAAAAAAATAGTCGACCAGAACGGTCGAGGCAATAACGGAAAACAGTCCGGCGCCGGTGCCGCCAAACCACGCGCTGGCCATCACCGCTCCAAAAAATAAGAATAAGAATGGGTAAGCAAAAAAATGCCGAAGGAGGAACGTCGGGACGAACGCCACAAACACGAATACCAGCGCAGTTCCATAACGACGGATCACGAGAATAATCCCCACGAAGCTAAATCCCCCATGCCGGGTGGTTTGGCGGCCCCGCGGATATTCTACGGTTCTGGCTTTGCTTTCGGTTGGAATCTAACCTCCTATTTTGAAGCTAGCCAGCCGAGCAGTGAGTGTCCAATCGCAAATTCTTATGGAAGCAATCGATCGCCCCACACGCCTCAGACGCCGCGCTGGACGGGGGATGTACGATCGGTCAGGTAATGCGCGCGGATGTTACCCGCCCCCTGGAGCATCCATTGGCGGCACTTCGTAACTTGTGAGACTGCAAGCTACGGGCTAGCCTCGTGTTGTCATGTCGCCACGGTCTTTGCTGTTCTCCTCCGATCTGGAGACCTCGCGCCAGATTACGCGCGCTCTGCAAGAGCTGGAACTGGGCGTTGAAGCCTGCTCTGAAATTTTCGCCGCGCTCCGCGCTCTGACCACTAAGACGTTGCACGTAATCGTCATAGACTGGGATGAAGGCCTGGAAGCGAGCTTCCTGCTCAAAACAGCGCGGGAATCACGCTCCAATCACGATGTTTTCGCGATTGTTGTCGGCAGAACCGACGCCCGTGCGGCGCTGGAGCAGGCAGGTGCGGACGTGGTGCTCAGCAAACCGCTGCGATCCGAAGAGGCGCAACATGTGTTGTTGACTTCCGACTCCTTCACGGCTCGGCTGAAAAGTTGGGCACAACAACCTCACGCCGCGGCAGTCACGACGAACCGAACTCCGAGGATCGAGTCGCCATCACGGCCGGTCGCGGTGCCGGGATGGCCCACGCCGGGAAAAGTCGCTTCTTCGACGGAAGCTTCGCAAGAAGCGCCGATCCACTTGAGCTTCTCTACCTTTGGAGACGGGCTGGCGGGCGAATCGGTATTCAAAAAGCTTCGGCGCAAGGGCGACGCGAAGATTCTCCCGTTTGTCCCGGCTGGCCTGCACGGCTTGGTCTTGCGGAGCGCGGCGGTCGGCGTGATCTTTTTTGCCGTCGGCTATGTCTTGAGCCAGCCATTGAGCGACGTGAGTTCCGCGGTCGCGAGCGCGGGCCATGCAACTTGGCAGAGCGTGCGGGGCATCGGCCAGCGTCCGACGGAAGGAGTCCAAGCGGCGGTAACCACTTCACCGGAAGTCACGCCCGACGTTCCGCAATGGCACGGCAAGTCCGGGAAGGTCAAGGTAGTGCCGGTGCGCAATTCTCAACCGGAGCGCGCACAAGTCACTGTCGAGATGCCGGCGCCGATTGCTCAACGCGCAGCGCTGCAAGAACCGGTTCGGGTTGCGGAACCGTCACAAGCTCCAATTGCGGTTGCCCACAGCGTTACTATTCCGGATAGTTTGGGCGCGCCGTTTCCCGGGGTAACAGCCGCGCGCGAATCCGGCGCCAAAGATAATTCTGGGCTGATGGACGCATTGCGACCGGTAACCATCCCGGGACAGCTCTCCGAAAAATTGTTGCTGGAAAAAATCGTGCCGAGCTATCCCGAGAAGGCTTTGCAGGCCGGACTACGAGGACCAGTGGTGTTGCAGGCCTGGATCGGCAAAGATGGCCGAATCCAGGAATTGAAACTAATTCGCGGACCGCTGCTCCTTGGCCAAGCGGCCTTTGATGCAGTAAGGAATTGGCGCTACAAACCTTATCTGTTGAACGGAGAAGCTGTCGAAGCACAGACTCTGGTAACGGTGGATTTCAGCCTGCCTTAACGGTTCGCCTGTCCCTTGCCAGTTAGCTCTTGATCAGACTTCGACGCCTCGTCCCAATACACTGGAGTTCCCCGGAAATAAGATTCATTCGCCATGTGGCACGCCAATGCCGCATGATGACCAAACACGGCATCTTCAATCACCGGGCGGCGCGAGCGCACCGCCTGAAAAAAATTCCAAAGATGCGGCTTCGTATCATCCATCGAAGCGCCCACGAAGGAAATCCCATCTTCCAGCGGCTCCTGTCCTGGGATGGGATCGTTATCCTCATGCCATTTTTTTACGTATGCATCACGCAGTGCCTTGGGAAAGCTCTCGGAGTAGTAGCTGGGTTCCTTGTCTTTGCCGGTCTGCGGCGTGTAGGTGATGGTGTTGGAAACCACATCCAGAATGCCTTTGGAGCCCATGAAGCGATAGCTGTGCGGCGTCTCCGTCCCCAAGTTGAGTCGCATGTACACGGGAATGTTTCCATATTCGAGGAGGACAACGTGGACGTCCGGCATATTGCGGCCATCTTTCCAGCGCAGGTTCCCTCCTAAAGACATCACGCGCTTGGGAGCTTCGTTCAAGCCAAGCATGCGGAGCATTCCGCTCACCATGTGCACCAGAAGATCGCCCGCTACACCCGTGCCGTATTCCTTCCAGCAGCGCCAGCGAGCAAAGATATAAGGATCAAAGGGCCGCTTGGGAACATGACCTTGCCAGGTGTCCCAGTCGAGAGTTTGCGGTGAGAGGTCTGCCGGCAGGGGATATTCCCACGCTCCATTCGGTTCGTTGCGTCCAAAAAATACCTCGACCATCATCAAATCGCCGAGCGTTCCTTGCGCGATGACTTGATTGGCCTTGCCGCAAATGACGGAACTCACCCGCTGCGAGCCGATTTGCACGATGCGGCCCGTCTTCTTCGCCGCCGCGACCATTTCGACGCCATCGGCAGGGCTGTGCGACATGGGCTTCTCGCAATAGATGTCTTTGCCCGCGCTCAACGCGTCCACCACGATCTGTTTGTGCCAATGGTCGGGAACGGCCGCGACAATGCAATCGATTTCTTTGTTCTCTAGCAAATCCTGATAGCGGCGTGTAACCGGCAGAGTGGTGGATTTCACAATCTCTTGAGCATGAACGTGCCGCCCATCGTACAGATCGCAGGCCGCGGCGCACTCAACCCCAGGGAGTTCGATGGATTTGCCCAGCAAGCCGGTGCCCTGCATTCCGATTCCAATCATGCCGAAGCGTACCCGGTCGCTGGGAGCAACCGATTGCGGAAGGGCCGACAACGGTTCCGCATCGAGCACTACTGTCTTAGCGGCTAAAGACACTCCCGCCGCCGCTGCGCCCATCTCTAGAAATTCGCGCCGCGAAAAGTTAGGTGACATGAGAGCCTCCGCAAAATAAAAGCTAGAACGTGGGCACCCGGTTATTTTTTCAGCATTTTGACCGCGACTTCTTTGAAATACACCGCGTCTTTCTCGCTGTGATTTTGCAGGCCGATATAGCCTTCGTTCGGGCGTAGCCCGCGCTCCGGTTCGAAATCGAAATGTTTCGGCGGGACGGGATCGCCTTCTTTGTAGTCCGTGACCTTCACTCCATTCAAAACGACGACCGTTCGCGGCCCATCCAGCGTGATCTCCATGGTGTTCCACTCCGGTCCGGGCTTGCCGGTCTTGGCCAAAGGCCAGGTAAGCGAATAGAGCATGCCGGTGATGTGGGTATCGTCTTCGGTGGCCGGCCTCGTTATCGATCTGCACCTCGTAGCCGTAATTCACCGGCATCCAAGCTTCGCGCGGCTCGATGGGAATGCGGATAAAGACTCCGGAGTTGTCGTTGTGATCGCGCATCTTGTAAACAACGCGAATCACGCAATCTCCAAACTTGCCGCCGGTCCAGTAAAGCAACCCCATGCCGCCATGGGTGCGGATCAGCCCATCTTCCACGGTCATTTCGCCGGGCCCGACGTGCTTCCAGCCGGTCAGGTCCTTGCCATCGAAAAGCTGCTTCCATCCGCCAGCCTGTGCGGACGCGGCACAGGTCATGGCCAACCCGAGTAACACAACCGTCAATTTCATCTATCGTCACCTTCCGCGGGAGGCAAATATACACCAAAGCGCGCGCGAGGAATGGTGGCTGTCCCTGTTTGGGGAGAACCAAAAAGCAGCCAAGCCTCCATGTACTCTGGTAGTTACCGAAGATCAGAGGCCGCCGCGCGGCGAATGGTAAGCAGGCAGCATCTAAAGGTCTATAATGTGAAGAACTTCCTCCGGGAGTTTAGTCCCTTTCGAGAAAATATCCGATGTCGATGAAAATGAAGGCTGTGATTTTGACTTTTTCCGCCGGGCTTTTGCTGTTCACCGTGGCGGGCCGATTGAATGTTCGCGCCTCGAGCAACAACGACGGCGCTTACCGCCAAATTCAGGTGTACAGCGAGGTCCTCTCGCGCGTGCGCAGCGAGTATGTGGAGGAGCCCAACACTACAGCCGTCACGGATGGTGCGCTGCATGGGCTACTGGACTCTCTGGATTCCGATTCCAGTTACCTGACTCCGGATCAATATAAGGAATACAAATCCCAAAAGGCGGACGTTAAAGGTGGGACCGGGGCCGTAGTGTCCAAGCGTTTCGGCTATGCCACCGTCGTCTCCATTATTCCGGGAAGTCCGGCGGAGAAAGCGGGGCTGCAAGCTTCGGACATTTTGGAAGCAATCGAAAATAAGACCACGCATGACATCTCCCTGGCGGAGATTCGCAACATGCTTGCGGGCCAGCCAGGTTCCACGGTTACGGTTTCTGTAGTGCGCGCGCGCAAAGCCGAGCCGCAGAAAATTGTGATTACGCGGGACGTGGTTGCCATTCCGCCGGTCAGCGAGAAATTGCTGGACAACTGGCAATCGGAGAAATACAGGTCGACGCTTTCACTAAGGGCAAGGCGCAGGAAGTCGCAGCCCGGGTAAAGGAACTGGAAAAGTCGGGCGTCAAGAAACTGATTTTGGACTTGCGCAACTGTGCCGAAGGAGATGAAGCGGAGGGCATCGCAACAGCCAACCTGTTCCTGAATCACGGAACCATTGCTTACCTGCAAGGCCAGAAATTTCCCCGCGAGACGTTCAATGCGGACCCCGCGAAAGCGGTCATCAGTCTGCCGCTGGTGGTATTGACGAATAAAGGCACGGCCGGACCTGCTGAGATTGTGGCCGCCGCCATCCTGGAAAATGCACGCGGGGACGTCGTGGGCGACAAAACTTTTGGCGAAGGATCCGTCCAGAAAACCATTGATTTGCCCGATGGTTCTGCGGTGATTCTCTCGGTTGCCAAGTATTATTCGCCGAGCGGGAAAGCCATTCAGGACGCGGCGGTGACGCCGAATGTTGTGGTCGCCTCCAGCGATGAAGATTCCGCGTTACCCGATGAGGATGAGGACGAAAACGCGCCGGAACAACAAGCGAAGCCTCAGGCGCCGCAGCAGGATATGCCTTTGCAGAAGGCACTTCAGTTGCTCAACAGCAAAACTACATAGCGCATTCGGACAAGCCAGCCTTTCATCGCGCGTCTTCGGGCGCGCGATTTGTTTTGCTTCCATCTACGTCATCCTCTCTGCGGTCCGGCTACCGACCGACTTTCCGCCCTGCTATGCTGAACTTGGCTTCTCATGCAGTCGCTCTTGCAATCCGATTCTCCTCCTGCCGAAGTGAAAGGCAAGCGCGGGAAAATCGCGGCCCGCTTGCTGTATGGAATATTGGTGCTGCTCTCGGCGATCGTCGGCGGGGCTGCGGGATTGGTGCTGGTTTATTCCACAAACCTACCGCAGGTTGAGGATCTGGAGCACTACCGGCCGAGCTCCATCACTCAACTCTATGACGATCAGGGACGGATCATCGGGGCTTTCGCCCTGCAACGCCGCGTAGTTGCGAGCTACAACGATTTCCCGCAAATTTTGCGCGACGCATTGATCTCGATTGAAGACAAAGACTTCTACCGCCATTGGGGCATTAATGTCGGGCGGATCGTGGGTGCGGCTTACCGTGACATCGTTTCAGGCGGCAGGGTGCAAGGCGCTTCCACGCTAACCATGCAACTCGCCCGCAATCTCTTTTTGTCACCGGACCGGTCCTGGCATCGCAAGATCGAGGAAGCACTTCTGGCGATTCAGATCGAACGCCGCTTTACCAAGCCGCAAATCTTTACCTTGTATGCCAATCAAATTTATCTCGGGCATGGCGTCTACGGCTTCGAAGCCGCATCCGAATACTACTTCAGCAAGCCGGCTAAGGAACTTACTCTCGACGAAGCCGCGTTACTCGCAGCCTTGGCCAAGTCTGGGCTCTACTATTCACCGATCAATCACGCTGACCGGGCTCTGAAACGCCGCAACCTGGTGATTAACTCTCTATTGGAAGATGGCAAGATTACCGCGCAGGTCGCCAACGTGGCGCGCGATGAGCCACTTCAACTCAAGCTCGCCCACGATCCCAATTCCCTTGCTCCCTACTTCGTAGAAGATGCTCGCCGTTATCTGGAAGCCAAGTATGGAACCGAACAAGTTCACTCCGGTGGCTTAAGCGTTTACACTTCGCTCGACATGGATCTGCAACGCGCCGCCAACCAGGCGCTTCTGGATGGCCTCGCCACCTACGAGCGCAGCCGCGGTTGGAAGGGACATTTGCCGAACGTGCTCAACAAGAGCGTTACCCTGGAGAATTATCACGATCCCGATTGGGACGACGATCCGGAAATCAACGGCTACATGCATGCTCTGGTCACCGCGGTTTCGCCGGCTTCCGCCAGCATCAAGTTCGGCAGTTATGTGGCAAGTCTAACCCCGGCCGACATCGCATGGACGCACGACAAACTGCAGGACATCCTCTGGCCGGGAAACCGAATGTACGTAAAGATTCTTTCGCTGGATTCCGGCAAAGAGGCGCAAGTCAGCCTGGAACAGGATTCCGGGGCACAGGGCGCTC
This sequence comes from uncultured Acidobacteriaceae bacterium, assembly GCA_963712035.1. Classification (GTDB taxonomy): domain Bacteria; phylum Acidobacteriota; class Terriglobia; order Terriglobales; family Acidobacteriaceae; genus PALSA-270. The sequence goes on from CAVQGL010000002.1 coordinate 375,113, forward strand.
TGGTGGTCATTGATAATGTGAGTGGAGGAATCCGGGCCATGGTCGGTGGGCGGGATTTCAACGATTCGAAATTCAACCGCGCCACCCAAGCCTTACGGCAGGTGGGATCATCGTTTAAGCCGTTCGTTTACACCGCCGCTATGGATCGCGGCGCCTCGCCCGACGACACCATTCTTGACGCGCCTATAACTTTCCAAACTCCTTCCGGCCCTTATACGCCGCACAATTACGACGAGAAGTACGAGGGCGTAATCACGCTGCGCCGGGCGCTGGCGCAGTCGCGCAACATCCCCGCGCTCAAGCTCTCCGATAGTCTCGGCATCAAAACGGTCATTGACTATGCGCACCGCTTTGGAATCACCTCGAATATTCCGCCATTTCTTCCGGTCGCGTTGGGCGCGGCGGAAATCACCCCTCTAGAGCAGACCTCAGCCTACAGCGTGTTTCCCGATGACGGGGTTCGTGTCGTGCCACGATATATCACCAAGGTGGCTACCTACGACGGCCGTGTGCTCGAGGAAGATTTCCCTGAAGTTCGCGATGTGATCTCGGCTCGCACGGCGCGGATTATGACTTCCATGTTGCAGGACGTTGTGCAGCACGGAACGGGGATCGCCGCAGCCAGCATCAAAGTCCCGCTGGCCGGCAAAACCGGCACCACCAATGACTTTACCGACGCCTGGTTCGTGGGTTTCTCTCCTTCGACCACTTGCGGAGTGTGGGTCGGCTATGACGAAAAGAGATCCTTAGGCGATAAAGAAACGGGCGCCCGCGCCGCTCTTCCCATTTGGATCGCCTTCATGAAGGCAGCCTTGGCGGGAAAAGATCCGGGACAATTCCAGCCTCCGCCAGGTGCTACCCCAACCACACCGCCTACAAAGCTGGACACGTTGGACAATGCCCCAGCGGCGGAAGAAACTCATTAGAATGGCGCTCGTCAGCGCAACTATAATCTCATTACCGCATGAAACGATTCTTCCGCTTCGTGTTCTTTACGTTGGTCCTGATGGTGGTGGCGCTGGTTTCTGCTCTCACCACCATGCGCTTCGCCATCCACGGCCGCGAGGTGGCCGTGCCGAATTTGGTGGACAAAACTCCCGCGGAGGCTCGCCGCATGGCGGAGGAGGATGGGTTTAGCCTGACGGTCGAACCCCAGTACTACAGCGCGACGATAGCGGCGGGAAAAATTCTCTCCCAGGTGCCGTCAGCCAGAACCCTGGTGCGCAGAGGCTGGGAGATTCGTGCCGCGGAAAGCCTCGGGCCGCAGCGCGTGCAAATTCCCAACCTGATCGGCGAAAGCGAGCGCGCCGCCGAAATGAACATTGAACGCCGCGGTCTCGACGTAAGCACAGTGGCTGAGATTCCCTGGCCGTCCGATTCGACCGATCAAGTGTTGGCGCAAAGTCCGCCCGCTAATGCCAATAACGTTGCCGCGCCGAAAATCAGTCTTCTGGTCGCGGCTCAGCCCGCTCCGCAAGCCTTTCTGATGCCGAGCTTCATCGGCCAACAACTAAGCACGGTAAGTTCAGCTTTGCGGGACGCCGGACTGCGTGTCGGAAAGGTGACTCAGGCCGCGAACGCGTCGCCGGGCGCGACCACGCAGTCTACGGCGTCGCCGACGAGTTCGATTGCATCTCAAAGTCCGGCTGCCGGAGAAAAAGTGTCGCCGGGCGCGACGGTAAACTTCGAAGTGCGCTGACGCCCCGCGTTGTTCCTCTGTGCCCCCCGTGGTCAATTCCTGAACACGCTAAAGACACGGAACACAGAGCTTTCTGATAATGCTAAGCACGCTCCAACACCGCCGCAAAGAACCCGTCACAAGGATGCATTCCGGGAATCGTCCGCAGGTATGGGCCGCTGCTGAGCGAGTCCGAATCTTTCCATGCGAGTTCGCCAGCCTGCCGTAGTTTTCGCAACTCTGACCGGCAGTCGAGCGCGCGAAACGCCGGATTCTCAGACAGGGCCTCTTCAACCACCGCCTCATTCTCCTCTCGCTCTAAAGAGCAGGTCGAGTAGATAAGCCTTCCTCCCGCGGCCACAAGCCGCATGACCGATTTCAAAATTGCCGCTTGCCGCGAATGAAAATCTTTGAGGTCTTCCGGCGTGAGCCGCCATTTGATTTCCGGATTGTGAACCAGCGTTCCTGTGCCCGAGCACGGAACATCCGCAAGAACGCGGTCAAAAGGAATATTCAGCGGCAGCTCGCGGGCGTCCGCAGTAATTATCCGCACATTTCTTTCGGAAGCCAGTTTACCCAGCAGGCGCGCACGATGAAAACGCAACTCGGCTGCGAGAACAGTTGCATCGGGATTGCGGCTGGCCATAATTCGTGTTTTCCCGCCGGGAGCCGCACAACAATCCAGAATCGTTTTCCCTTGTCCCACTAACAAAGCTACCAGTTGAGAAGCCTCATCCTGTATAACCAGCCGGCCTTTCCGGAAAGCGCGTGTATTCGTTACATTGCCAGATAACACGCGGCGTGCCGAAGTCACAAGAAGCCCATCCCCTAGTTCGATTCCTTCTCGCTTCAACTCATCTTCTGTGTCTGGAGAGACCAAGCGTACCGCTATCGGAGGAATCGTTTGATCATGAAGACAGATTTGCCGAACCGCGTCGAATCCGAACTCATGCTCCCATCGCTCCACCATCCAAAACGGATGCGCGGAAGCCTCCGCTAATTGAGCAACGCTGCCTGACTCCCGAACGAGACCGAAAGAATCACGCCGATCGGTTTTTGCCGACAGTTTGCGCAACACCGCGTTTGCGAAAGCAACCGCGGACCCTTTGCGCGCCCGCTTGACCAGGTCAACACTCTCATGCACAGCCGCGCGTTGCGGCACCCGGTTGAGGAATTCAAGCTGATAATCGGCTAAGCGCAGCGCGGCAAGAACTTCAGCATCAAGTTTTTCCAAGGGTTGCGAGGAGTACTCGGCAATTTGCTGGTCCAGCCGCGAACGCCATCGTAGAACGCCCATTACGAGTTCTGTGGCCAGGGCGTGATCGGGAGACGAAAGCTTGACGTATTGCGCGGAATGCAACAGCTCCGAAGCGTAGCCATTTTCACGCTCAACGCGGAGCAGGATGTCGAAAGCGGCGCTGCGGGCTGGAGAGATAGGCATGGCAGGCAGAAAAGAGATTTAACCACGAAGGGCAGAAAGCATCACGAAGGAAATCCCGCGCTATTGGCCCAGCGTCTCGCCATTTCGTGGATGATAACCATGAACAAAATCTGTTGCGGCCATGCGTTTCTTCCCTTCTGGTTGAACTTCGAGCAACTCGATGGCTGTTTGCCCGCCGCATCCCACGATCAAAGTCTCCCCTTCGATAGTCAACGTGCCTTCACTGGCAGACTTCTGCGCCGGCTTTGCCGCCAATACATTTAAGTTGCGCCTGCGGAAGCTGGTGAACGCACCCGGCCAGGGCTGAAAACCGCGTAACCGATTGCAAATTTCGAGTGCAGTGCAATTGAAATCAATGCGGCCGTCTTCCTTCCGTAAAATTGGCGCCAGTGAAGCTTGTGAGTGATCCTGTGGCCGCGGCTGCACGGCGTGTGCTTGCAAGCCGCGCAAGGTCTCGACCATCAGGTCGGCTCCGATAGCTGCGATCTTGGGCGCCAGTGACTCCGCCGTATCCTCCCACGCAATGGGCATTTCCCGCTGTAGCAGGATGTCGCCGGTATCGAGTCCAGCGTCGATGCGCATCGTAGTCACGCCGGTCACGCTTTCGCCGCGCGCAATTGCCCATTGGATGGGAGCCGCGCCGCGATATTTCGGAAGCAGCGACGCATGCAAATTGATGTTCCCCAACGGCGGCAAGTCGAGCATCCATTGCGGAACGATGCGCCCATATCCAACTACGATGATGGCGTCCGCTTTGAGCGTAGTGAGCACAGAGCGGAATTCGTCGTTGTGCTTGATTTTCTCCGGTTGTGTGACGGCTAGTCCGAGTTCCAAGGCCCGCTGTTTAACCGGCGATGCGCTCAACTCCATGCCGCGCCCACGAGGCCGGTCCGGTTGGGTCACGACCAGGCTTACCTCGAAGCCGGCTTCCACCAATTTTTGCAACGTGGGCACTGCGAAGCGCGGCGTTCCGCAGAAAACGAGATGGAGGGAGGAGGGCACAGCGAGATTTGGTACTTGAGTAATTTTGTATTTCGGAAATTTATGAGCTCTGGCGTTCAAATTACCCAATCATGAAATTGCCCATTACTCAATCTTTTACCATTCTCCCGCTTTCATCAGCTTACGAATCTTGCGCTTCATCAGGTCGCGTTTCAGCGCACTGATGTGGCTGATATAGAGCTTGCCATCGAGGTGATCGGTTTCATGGAGAAAAGCCCGCGCCAGCAGTTCTTCTCCGGTCTTCTCGAACCACGTTCCGTTCACGTCCTGCGCCCGGACGGTAACAGTTTTCGCGCGCGTCACCTCTTCACGGAATTCCGGGATGCTCAGGCAGCCTTCGCTACCGCGCTGCCGGCCTTCTTTGCGAATGATCTCCGGGTTCGCCAGCACCAACTTGGCATCGGGATCTTCCTTGAAGCTCACATCAATCACCGCCAGCCGTTTAGCGATTCCGATCTGTGGAGCAGCCAGGCCCACGCCGCGGGCCGCGTACATCGATTCGAACATATCCTCGACCAACTTCTTCAGTTCGTCGTCAAATTCCGTAACGGCCGCGCCCGGCTTGTCGAGGACGGGATTTCCAAACTTCACGATAGGATAGATCATTCAGTAATTCTTCAGTTGTTGGCAGTAGCCTTGAAAGTTCCGCAGAGTTTCCCCCATGGAATCACCACCGAATTTCTCCAGAGCGCAACGCGCCAGCGTCAAAGCCACCATGGCCTCCGCGGCCACGCCCGCAGCCGGCACCACGCACACATCGGAGCGCTCATAAGCAGCCTTCACGGGCTCGCGCGATGTAAAGTCCACCGATTGCAGAGGACGGCGCAAGGTAGAAATCGGCTTCAAATAGCCACGTACCCGGATGTCCTCGCCGTTGGAAACGCCACCTTCAATCCCTCCGGCATTATTCCGGTTGCGGCTAAATCCGGTAAAGCCAGCTTTAGCCTCGTAACCGATTTCATCGTGAACGGCGGATCCCGGCGCGGCTGCGGCCGTAACTCCAGATCCAATCTCTACCGCCTTCACGGCCTGTAGCGACATCACCGCGCCGGCAAGCAACCCATCCAAACGCTCATCCCATTGCACATACGTGCCCAATCCCGGCGGCACTCCATGCGCCACCACTTCAAAAACTCCTCCCACCGAATCGCCGGTCCTGAGAACTTTGTCCACTTCGTCTTTCATGCCCTGCTCAGTCTTGACATCGGCGCAGTTGAGCAAGACTTCGTTCCGTTCGCAGATGGCGCGAATCTGCTCCCAGGAAACTTCGCTACGCAGAGAAACCGCGCCCACAGACACCACGTGGCTCAGAACTTCCATGCCGAGTTCCCGCAGAAACAATTTGGCCAGCGCGCCGATGGCGACGCGCGCCGCCGACTCCCGCGCCGAGGCACGTTCCAACACATAGCGGGCTTCGGAAAAGTTGTACTTCAGCGCGCCCGCCAAATCAGCGTGACCAGGCCGCGGCGAAGCCACTCGTTTGTGTTTGGCTGGATCGCCATCTTCGATCGGGAGCGATTCCTGCCAGTTCTTCCAGTCCTTGTTCTCGAGCAAAACGGCGATTGGCGAGCCGATGGTCGCGCCATGGCGTACGCCCGACAAGAAGTGAGCCTTGTCGGTTTCGATCTTCATTCGTCCGCCGCGCCCGTAGCCCTGCTGTCGCCGCCAAAGTTCGCGGTCCACGAAGGCCAAGTCAATATTAAGTCCCGCGGGCAGCCCCGACAGAAAAGCTACCAGGCCTTCGCCATGCGATTCCCCGGATGTAAAGTAGCGCAACATGAAATCTGGATTGTATCCGATACTGCTGCAAAAACCTCGAATGCCGCATCCCAAAGGGATTTTTCGCCGTACTAGGTGGAGCTTCCGCGGAGGACTTGATAGAATAAACCAAGTTCTAGTGACAAGCAGATATGTTGTCCGCGCCCATCGAGTGCGGACCGCCGCTTCTTCGGATTTTTCGTCTCAAGGTCTTCATGTTTCTAAGCGTTCCAGCTAAATCGCGTGACTTCGCCTGCGAGCAAAAAGCAGGAGGGGAAGCGGCCTCCGAGCTGTCCCGTCGCATGCTGCGCGCCCAGGAAGCGGAATGCAAACGGATCGGCCATGAATTGCACGACGGAACCGGCCAAGGGCTCATGGTCCTGCGGCTCTACCTGGCGATGTTGGCCAACGATGAGCAGAGTTCTGAAGCTCAGGCCAAGATCCAGGAGGCTCTCAAGCTGCTCGACCACACCGTCGAAGATCTCCGTCGTATCATCCGGCGCCTGTCTCCGCGCATTTTGGAGGAATTAGGACTGCTCGCGGCTATTCGCAAGCAAGTCCGAGAGTTGACTAAGAATACGGGGATCAAGGCACATTTGGATCTTCCAAAAGATTTCGGACCACTCGACGGCGAATTCGAAGTCGCCCTCTATCGTTCGCTGCAGGAAGGTCTGCATAACATTGCGAAACATTCGCAAGCACGAAACGTTTCCGTTCGCCTGGAACGCGGCGAAAATTCGGTATGCTTGTTCGTGGAAGACGATGGCGTGGGGATCTCCAGCGGGCGCGTTTCTACGGGCCGCGCTTTTGGACTTTTTGGAATGAAGCAGAGAATTGCGGCGCTGGGAGGTAGAGTTCAGATTCGTTCCCGCCGGAACAAAGGCACTCTTCTTAAAGTGATGCTGCCCCTTCGTGGCGAGAGTGCGGTCTACAAGCAGGCGGTCGGTGAACAGCGCCTGGCGCCTGGAGTCAGTTACGCTCCCCGCCCTAAACAGGATTCCGCGGCAGCCCCCCTGGCCATGGCTGCCAAGTCATCCTAAGAAACTGTTGTACGCAGATGCCTATTCGTTGCCTTGTCGTTGACGATCACACCCTGTTTCGCGCAGGCTTGCGGAAGCTACTGGAAGGGGAGGCGGACTTTGCCGTCGTCGCCGAAGCGGGCAATGCCGTCGAAGCTTTGGAAAGTGTCGGGGAACTGCGGCCGGATGTAGTCCTCATGGACATAGGCATGCCGGGGGTGTCCAGCTTCGAAGCGGCGCAGCTCATCAAGGAACGGTGGCCGGGCACGCGGCTGATTTTTCTCACCATGTACCAGGACCAGGAATATTTGACGCGATGTCTTAACACGGGCGCAGACGGCTATCTATTGAAAGACGTTCCGCCGGACCAGCTCATTCACACCGTCCGTGAGGTTCATGCAGGGCGAAAATATTTCAACCGCGAATTGATTGCGAAACTCGGTGAGGGGCGTCGCCCACGAGGCGGAGTGAAACAAAGCCTCGTCCTGACTCCCCGTGAACGTCAGATCATGAAAATGATTGCCGAGGGCCTGTCCGTACGGCAAACTGCGGGCCGCTTGGCGCTTAGCGTCAAAACGGTGGAGGCCCATAAGTTCAATCTCATGCGCAAGCTCGACTTGCACAACCGGGCACAATTGGTAACCTACGCGATTCAAAACAAAATTGTGAAGATGCCCGTTGAGATGTAGGGCGCCGTCTGGAATCCGTTCCCGTTTAATTTTTCTGCTTTGGACTTGGCGCCTGTGAAAAAATCAGGGTTGTTCTAAAAGCCTGGGGATGATAGAAACGCGAGTGTAGGGAATTTCCATGGCGCCTCGGAACAAAGCAACGGCGAAAGCGGTCAGAGTCACGGAAGTCGTTATTCCCGAGCGGCTCTACTTTCGAATTGGAGAGGTCGCCGGACTGTGCCGCCTTCCCGCCTACGTGCTGCGTTTCTGGGAAACAGAGTTCCCTCAGCTCAAGCCCGTAAAAAGCAGTACCGGTCAGCGCATGTATCGGAGGAAGGATGTCGAGAATGTGCTGCGGATCAAGAAGCTGCTGTACGAGGAAGGGTTTACTATTGCAGGAGCGCGGCAACATCTGCGCGCGGAAACCAAGAGCGACAAAAAACAGCCGGCGCTGCCTTTTCCTGTAGTCGCGAATACGAATCTGAACCCGATCCGTCAGGGCCTGCGCGAAATTCTCACCCTGCTTTCAGCGCGCGCCTAACGGATCACCCAGTTCTAGCCACGCACCGTAAGCACGGGACACGGAGCCTCGCTGACAATTTCAGAAGCGATGGTCCAAGGCAAATGCGAGGTTAAAGTTGTTCCCACGGTCTGTCGCACGCCCATCACGATGAGATCCGCGTCCTCCTCTTCGGCGACGCGGAGCACGCCTTCGACGGGAAATTCGAAACGCGCGACATACTTAGGCTCGCACCAAAGTTTCGCTTCTTCCGGCACCAGAGCTTCCAGCCGCCTTTGCGCGCTCTCCGCCACCGGCCCCTGCTCCTGCCAAGGCACTAAGGGAACGAAGTGAAGAAGGGTTAGCGTGGCCTCGTTTTCCTCCGCCAGCGACAATGCGTACGGCAGCGCGCGCAGAGAACTTTCGGAAATGTCCGTCGGAAATAAGATTTGCCGTGGCTTGTGCGGTCTGCCGGAGATCCCGGCGTTTGGACCCACAGTCAGCACCGGGCAGGGGGCCTGACGATAAATCTTTTCGGCCTCGGAACCGAGCACCAGCTTTCTGAGGCCTTGCCGGCCGCGAGTGCCCAGGACCAGGAGATCAATCTCGTGCTCGGCGATGATGCTGGAAATCACATCCCATAATTCTCCACGCTCCAGGATTTCTTCATGCGTGACCTTTTCCAGGGGAGTGTGTTGCAAAAAATCGGCGGTATTCCGCCAGGCCTCTTGCCAAACCGGATCCGCCTCATGCGGAAGTCGATCCAGCGGGACGCTAAGATGCGGGTCGGGACTTACGACATGCGCCAGAAAGACTTTGGCCCCGTACAGGCGGGCCAAAGCGGACGCGTAGGGTACGGCGGCCCGCGACGCCTCGGAGAAGTCCGTAGTCAACAGGATATTGTCGATCGAGATACGAGTTGGTGATGCGATGGTTGGCATGGCGCCCCGACGCGGAAGCTTCCGCCTCTGCCTCTCTTGTACCGAGGCACAGGGGGGTCAGGCAGTGACCGCGATCACTTGGAAGTGTGGCGGGAATCCTTCTTTTTCTCGGGAAATCCGAACAATTTTGCCTGCTTTTTCACATTTTTCTTCGCATCTAAATCCTCCGGGTTAGGGTGTTCACTGTATTGCCGGTTACGCCGGGTCACCTGATACTCGGGCTGCTTAAATTGGAAAGGAGAACGTATGAGGTCACTTAGACTCGCTTTAGCGTTGTCAACGGCATGCTTGCTGGTGCAGATTCCAGCTTTTGGACAGGGGGCCAGCGCGGGCGCTCCGCTGAGCCAGAAGTCCCTGGAACGAATTACCAAAGAAGTTCGCCATGAACTGGTGCTGCTCCCCTATTACGGGGTGTTCGACAACCTGGCCTATAAAGTCTCGCCCGACGGCACCGTAACCTTGCTCGGCCAGGTCGCGAGACCGGTGTTGAAATCGGATGCCGAGAACGTGGTTAAGAAAATTGAAGGTGTGGAACGGGTGGACAATCAGATTGAAGTGCTTCCCACTTCCTCGATGGACGATGGCATCAGGCGGGCGGTCTATCGCGCCATCTATGGCAATGAAGTTCTGAGCCAATATGCCCTGCGAGCGGTTCCTCCGATTCACATCATCGTCAAAAACGGGAATGTGACGCTGGAAGGGGTGGTCTCCCGGCAAATGGACAAGCAGATCGCCGAGATGCAAGCCAAGGGCGTGCCAAACGTCTTTTCGGTGACGGACAACCTGCAGGTGGAAGAAAGCAAGTGAGGGTCCTGGGCGGATAAGGGCCGAGTTTAAGCTGTAACCCATTACAAACACAGTCGTTGTTCGCCACAGCCTCTATCCCGATGAACGCAAGCGTGGGCCCGTGGGGTCCGCGCTTCTTTCCTTGATTCTCTGCTTGACAGTGGGGACAATGGAGAAGAGCCGGACTGCACGTTTCCCAAGGCGATAGAGCCGGGACCAGCCGTCAGCGGTGCGCGATCTCCGGAGGTTTGCTGGACACCGAATATCCGGGGCGGGAGAAAAACCATGCTCACCATAAACGTTTTTGATCGAAATGGACTTGCGCGATTTCGATGGCTCGAATGCCGCCGTAACCCAGTGGCATCCCGCCTGGTGGTGGCGCGTTTGAGTTTGCTCATGCTACTCGCGATCGGGGCATGCTTTTTTCCCAATGTGGCGCTTTGGGCGCAAAACTCCGATTCCGCAGCCGCCTGGCAAAGCGACAACGTCGGCCTCACTCGCACTACCGAGAGCCACACCCAGAATGGCAATCGTACCCTGGACAAGCAAACGATCCAGCGCCGCAACGTCGATGGACATTTCGAACCTTACCAGGACATTGAAAAGGAAACGGTGCAAGTGAACACTACCACCGTGCGCACCACGACGCGCACCTTCGGTCGGGATGCCAATGGCGCGAGAACGCTGACGCAGGTCACAGAAGAAGAAAAACATACCTTGCCCGGAGGCGATTCGAACGTCGTGCGCGCGCTCTCGTATCCCGATAGCAACGGCAACCTTCAATTGCTGCAGCGCCAAATTGAAGAAACCAGGAAGACCGGCAAGGATTCGGAGGAAACGAATACCACGGTAATGTATCCCAGCACCGCGGGCGGTCTGGCGCCGGGCGTGAAGACTCAGGAGCGCCGCAAATTAAGCGCGGATGGGACGGTTGAATCTGAAAAAACCACGCTGCTTCCCGATGGTTCGGGAAACTGGCAAGTCCAGGCAGTACGTCAAGCTATTACAAAACAGGATGGCAAAAACAGTACCACCGACGAGCGGATTTCCCTCCCAAATTCTGAAGGCAAGCTCGGCGAGGTGTCCCGTACTGTGAGCACCGAATCGGCAAGCGCATCCGGAGAGAAACGCAAAACGGTGGAAAGCTACTCCGCCAATGAACCGGGATCGACCCCGGATGGTAGCCTGCACCCGGTCGAGCGCGCAATCACCGTTCAACGCACTGGCCCAGCCGGTCAGCAAACCACCATAGAGAAAGTGGAACAGCCGAACCCAGCCAACCCAGACGCCGGGTTGCGGGTGAGCGCAATAACGACAGAAACGGCGCGCTCCAGCCCTACCGGAGAGCAGTCTACGCGAACCATTCAAGCGCGTGACGCGAACGGTAGTTTTGCTGTCGTTTCCGTGGACACGACGAAGTCGGACAACGTTCATTCCATTCAGCTTCAGATGGAGCCATCCGAAAAACCGAAGTAAGGCGCGATCTGAACCGACTTGTCCAGATGAGTTAAACCAGCGGCTTGATGTGCTGACGAACCCAGTCAAGGATATGGACGAAGCGAAATTCGCCCCGGTTCATCGAGCCATAGATGAACTCTTCTCCCTCGGCTGGGTTTCTACTCCTGCCTAGATTCCACTCGTACAATCGTCTCATGGCTGGTCAGTTGAGCGGATTGAGAAGGAACTGCTCCTGTGCGAAGTGGGTTTAGCTGCGTTGCCAACGCACGCCGTGTTGAGGGCAGTAAAGCGAGTCGAACCCTCGGAGGAGGTTGGATAGGCTTCACTCCGGGTTTCAGGCAAATCAATTCCAGACGGCCCTTTCGGATGCTAGACTCTTAGCCCATGACGGAGTTGATTTGGGAAGGCAATTATGCTAACGGCAATCGACAGGCACCCGTGCAGGTCGCGCCGTTCCAAGCGATTGAGACAGTAAACGAGAGCACTCCTGATTGGTCGTCAGCTTCGTGGGTCGGTCACAAAAGAGGAGTCGCATGACAGTCGAAAAGGAAGCTCTGATCTCTCTGGAGGACAAGCGACGCAAGCTCCCGCCGTCTCCACGGCTTGATCATATAACCAAAGCTCTCAGGTCTGAATATGTTTGGTGGATAGTCTGTCTTCTCTGTGCCGGTATTTACGCATGGGCCGACAGGCACGCGATGAACCCTGACGGTATGAGTTACATTGACATGGCTTCTGAATCGCTAAGGTCGGGTCCCTCGAATCTTGTCAATGGTTACTGGAGTCCTTTTTATCCAACTCTGCTAAGCCTTACTTTCGCGATCCTCCGTCCAACTCCGTCCGCTGAGTTTCCGGTCGTACATCTAGCTAATTTCTTTATTTTTTGTGCGGCCCTTCTATGTTTCAGATTCTTCATTAGGTCATGGATCGCCGTCCATCAAGGCGATACCGCCATCGAGCCTAGTGAGATGCCAGTTCTGATACCGTTTTGCTACGGCATCTTTCTTTGGTTGACGATTGATTTCGCTGACCCAAGTATTGTATCGCCAGATTTGTGCGTGACTGCGATAGTACTCTTAGCTGCGGCCATTTGCTGCCGCATGTGCCGTCCGAACTCGACGTGGAGAAATTCTCCCCTTTTAGGAGCCGTGCTCGGCATAGGCTACTATGCAAAGGCAGCAATGTTCCCCATTGGCCTAGTCCTTTTGGGAGTGCTGTTTTTGCTGCCGCCGCCCAGCAAGGGCGGCCGCTTCAAGGTGGCAGCGGCCTGCCTTGTGTTTTTCATTGTGGCAGCACCACTCGTGGCACTTGTCAGCATGCGCGTGGGCCACTTAAGTACAGGTGAAACCGGGGGGCTCAACTACGCATGGTATGTCAACAAGCTTCCGTTTTACCCTAGCTGGAACCCGGATGGAAACGACCGCGCCAACGGAACACCCAAACACGGGCTTCGCACGCTTCTATATGCGCCCGAGGTTCTTGAGTTTGCCACCCCACTGAAGGGCACCAACCCACTCTGGTACGATGCATCATACTGGTACGCTGGCGCACGGGTTCGCTTCGACCTTCGGCAACAATGCGCGGCCGTGAAGACAAACTGTCGGTTTTATTTTCATTGGTTTTCGTGGGTCCTATTCTCTGGCGCGCTCGTGCTTTGCATTTCTGACTTTCCTAAGAGCGGTGTCCGCCATCCGGACATTAGTTCTGTTTGGCTGATCCTGTGGCCGCTAGCTACATGCGGGATGTACGCCATCGTTCATGTTGAGGAGAGGTTCCTGCCCGGTTTCCTTGTCTTGTTCTGGCTCTCCCTCTACGCTCTACAATGGCAAACGGTGAATCAATCGACTAGAACGACCGTATTGTTGACCGTTCTGTTTACGCTGCTTCTTCCGGCGACAGTGTACATGTTCAACAAAATTAGAACAGGTGCCCAGAGTTTCAGGGATAGACCAGACTACATTTTGGTTGGCGAAGCACTCCGGGCTGCTGGAATCCATCAGGGCGACTTTCTTGCAACAGCGGGCGGCTTCGATTATACGATAGGGGAAAGGAGCGTTCGGATGAACGGCGCATTTACGGCTTACTATGCTCGTTACATTGGAGCGCGGGTTGTTGCTGCAATTGTCGAATCGGACGACGGCAAAGACGTGCCTCAAAGGCCCCCTGTCGAAATCTGGAATCTCAGCGCAGAAGACTTGGCGCGTGCTAAGAAGGCATTAGCAAGTGTCGGTGTGAAGGCCATTGTTGGTCTAGATGGACCCGCCGCCTCCACTTCTCCAAATTGGAAGCAAGTAACTGGCACTCGCTACAGCATCCTCCTGCTGAACGGTTCCGATTTGGGGCATTGAGCATGCTGCGTGCCAACGCGAACAGAGCAGGGAAGCCAAAACACCAATAACAATGGGGAAGAAATTTGGTCGGGACGGGCAGATTTGAACTGCCGACCCCTCGCACCCCAAGCGAGTGCTCTACCAGGCTGAGCCACGTCCCGACGATAGGAAATCCGCCGCGCTACTTGCGGCGAAATGGGGTTAACGGTTTAATTCTACATCAAGGCTGGGCAGACGAGAGCTTGTCCTGAGCGAAGCCGAAGGAGCGTCCGCCTCTACGTGGATCTTTTCCGTCGTTTGCGGACCGGCGGAGCCTCTTCGAACAAGGCAAACTGGATTTTCTTTTCCACCGGATCGATGCGGTCCACCAGCACTCGCAGCCTTTGCCCCAGGCTGAAAGTCTTGCGGTTGCGCTGTCCGATGATCTCGCGCGTGTTCTCGTGATAGAGATAGCGGTCATCGGTCAGCGAATCGAGTGGCACCAAGCCCTCGACGAAGAGGTCAGTCAGTTCCACAAAAAATCCGTACTTGGTGACGCTGATGATCAGGCCGTCGAAGTCTTCGCCGACGCGGTCCTGCATGAACTTCACTTTCTTCCATTCCATCAATTCGCGTTCGGCGTCGTCGGCGCGGCGCTCGTTGCGGCTGGATTCCTCGGCAATTTCGTGGAGATCTTCCAGGGGAATGGGACCGCCGAGGGGTTTTACGGGCTCGTGCTCCCGGCGTTTGGACCAAGGGGAGGCCGCGTCCGTGTGGCGCGAGCGGAGCGCCCGCGTTTCGTGAGCGGCAACGGCGTTTGGGAGGTCAACGGAAGCTTGAGTCGGGAAAGGCTTTGGGGTATTTTTCGTCGCCGCCTGATTTTCCGCTTCGGGCAACGCGGGCGAGGGCGCCCGCGCCACATTTTCCCTCAACACCGCCTTCAAAATCCGATGCACGATCAGATCTGGATAGCGCCGGATCGGCGAGGTGAAATGCGTATAGCTCGACGCAGCCAGCGCAAAGTGTCCGAGATTTTCCTCGGAGTAGCGTGCCTGCTTTAACGAACGCAACATCAGGTAAGAAAGAATCCGCTCCTCCGGCTTGCCCGCGATTTTCTCAGCCAACTTCTGATACATACGCGGCGTGATGTGAACTTCCTTGGGAATCTCAATCTCACGCGCTCGCTTGCCCGTGCCATAGCTGGCGCGGCGATCGCTCTTGAATTGCATGCGCTGGATCGGCAGCGGACCAACCCCCAGCGAATAGCCGAACGTTGCCGCCATGACTTCAAAGTCGTACACCCGCTTGGCGTCGGGTTTCTCGTGGATGCGATAAAGCGAGGCGATTCGCAGGTTTTCCAGATGCTGGGCCACGCATTCGTTGGCCGACAACATGAACTCCTCAATTAGACGATGGGCGATATTGCGTTCCGAGCGCGTGATGCTTTTCATCATGCCGAGTTCGTCAAATTCGATAACCGGTTCAGGCAAGTCGAAATCGATCGAACCCCGGCGTTCGCGCTTGCGGTTCAGGATGAGTGCGAGATCGCGCATCATTTCGAAGTTCTCCACCAGCGGGGAATAACGCTGGCGCGCTGCCTCATCGCCTTCGAGCACGGCATTCACGGCGGTGTAAGTCATGCGCTCGGCGGAACGAATGACGCCTTCGGATAGTTCATAACCCACAATCTCGCCGCGATGATCGATTTCCATCAGGCACGACATCACCAAACGGTCGACCTGGGGCCGCAAGCTGCAAATATCGGTAGAGAGTTCCAGCGGCAGCATGGGCACGGCACGGTCAGGAAAATAGACACTGGTGCCGCGCAGCCGGGCTTCCTGATCGAGCGCGGAATCAGGCGTTACGTAATGGGCTACGTCGGCAATGTGGACTTGTAATTCGTAGTTGCCGTTCTCGAGGAGCCGCACCAAAACAGCATCGTCAAAATCGCGGGCCGTCTCGCCATCAATCGTGACGATAGGAAGGCCGCGGAAGTCGCGGCGCCGTCGTAGTTCACTCGAAGGAATGGTGGCCTCTGCATTTCTTGCATCTTCGAGCACTGCGGGTGGAAAGTGGTGAGGCAAGTGGAACTTGCGAATCATGATTTCGACATCAACGCCGAAATCATCCGGATAGCCGAGAATCTCGGTCACCCGCCCGCGCGCATTTTGCGAGACCGTCGGCCAATCGGTAATCTCCACATCGACCACCACGCCTTCCAGATCGTCCCACCGCGCGGGCCGCGCGGCTTCGCGGCCGAGCACGCGATCAGCACTACGTGGGGCGCCAGTTTTCCTCTGTGGTTGATCAGTTTTGGGAGCCACCACGGGGGACACTGGGGACGCAGAGGATTTCGCGTTCTCCGCTATTTCCATTCCCGGCGGAATGATGATTTCCTGCGAGATCTTCTGATCCATCGGCGTGACATAGTTGTGGCGGCTGCCGTAGTGAAACGTACCGACTACGGTAGCGTGAGCGCGGTCGACAGTGCGCAGAATGCGACCCTCAGCGCGCCCATCGGACTTAATTGCGCCAACTTCCACGAGCACGCGATCTCCGTGCATCGCCGAACCAACCACCGCCGGCGGAATAAAGATATCTCCCGCAATACGAGACTTCAGGCGCTCATCCAGAGAAGTGGGATCTGGAATCACAAAGCCATAGCCGTCGCGGTGCATTGTGAGCCGGCCGATGACCACGTTCTTATTGGCAGCAGCTTGCGGGAGGGCGTAACGGTCGGAATCGATCCGCACCAATTGGCCGTCCGCAACCAACCTCTCCAGGCGGTCCGACAGCTCGCGGCGCTCGGCCCCATGCAGGCCCATTTCGCGCAGCAGTTGCTTGAAACCTGCGCTGCGCTTGGGTTGGCGCTCGATTTTCTTCAGGATGGCGGAGTCAGAAACCATGGGAGAGTAATCTTTCTTTCAGAATGCTTGCTTGAGCGGAAGGGGAAGAATCAGTCCTCACTGTTTCTGCAAGGGTTGCCGATTTAGAATGAGATAGGCTGCGCAATCGATAACGACAAAGGTCCCTCAACCATGAAAGTGCTTCGTCCCATTGCTCTTGGCGTCATCCTCGCCGGCGCGTTCTTTTACTTTACTACCTACCGCTCGGTGCGATTGCAGCCGCCCACCCAGTGGATCGCCGATCCCACGAGCGTGCCTGTCACCGAAGCTGCCGCGCCCAATGAGTCGCTCGATGCGGAAGAACAGAACAACATCAAAGTTTATCGCAACAATATCCAGTCCGTAGTAAACATTACTTCGCGCGCCGTTGCCTTCGACTTCTTTTACGGGCTGGTGCCGCAGGAGGGCCAGGGATCGGGCTTCATCATCGATAAAGCGGGCCACATCCTCACTAATTATCACGTGATTGCCGATGCCCGGCAGGTTGAAGTCACGCTCCACGACCGCAAGAAATACCGCGCCACCGTGGTCGGCACCGACCGTTCTCATGACCTCGCCATCATTCAAATCAAAGCGCCTGATTTCGTGCCGGTAATCTTGGGAGACTCTCGCAATCTGCAAGTGGGCCAGAAAGTGTACGCCATCGGAAATCCGTTCGGACTTTCGGGCACTCTGACTCGCGGCATTGTCAGCTCCATCCGCCAGGTGCAGGAGCCCGACGGGATGACCATTGACGAGGCTATTCAGACCGATGCCGCCATCAACCCAGGAAATTCCGGAGGCCCGTTGCTCAACTGGCACGGCGAGGTCATCGGCATCAACACTATGATCGCGTCCAGCGTGGGACAGAGCGCGGGCATCGGCTTTGCCATTCCCATCAACACTGCCAAGGCTGTGCTGAATGATCTGGTCACGCTGGGACGCGTACGCCGTCCGGTTTTGGGAGTGCGAACTCTTCCCATCGGGCCGGAGTTAGCCGATCAAATGGGCCTGGCTTCCGATTATGGTTTACTCATCGTGCAAGCCACTCCAGGCGGAGCCGCCGACCGCGCGGGCCTGCGCGGCGGCACGGAAAAAGCGTTCCTCGGCAACACTCCGATCATGCTCGGCGGAGACTTGATCGTGTCGGTCGATGGGCAGGACGTACAAACCGAGCAAGACCTGGCGCATA
This sequence comes from uncultured Acidobacteriaceae bacterium, assembly GCA_963712035.1. Lineage (GTDB taxonomy): Bacteria > Acidobacteriota > Terriglobia > Terriglobales > Acidobacteriaceae > PALSA-270. Next base: position 392,749 of record CAVQGL010000002.1, read on the forward strand.
TCATGAATAATCACCGCGCCGGCGACACCGTAAGCGTCACCGTCTACCGTGGTAAAAAGAAAATGCAAGTCAATGTGACGTTGGGCGAAGCCAAGGAACAGGTGTAGCCCACTCCCGGCTGTACGAGTTTACGCCGCCACCACCGCTACCGACTCGATTTCATTCACATCCTCTTCGCTCAATTTCAACTCGCCCGCCAGCATCACGCCTTCGGCTTGCTTCGCGTTGCGCGCGCCCACGATAGCTCCAGTGACGGCTGGATTATGGAGTGTCCAGGCAATCGCGACTTCGCCGGGAGTCTTCCCAATGCGCTTGCCGACCTCCCGCAATTTCTCAACGATCGCCAAATTTCCCGAGAGCTTTGGCTCCGTGAAGTCAGGATGATTTTTCCGCCAATCGTCTTTCGGCAGCGCGTTGATGCGTTCCCGAGTCATCGCCCCGGTTAACAGCCCAGACGCCATCGGCGAATACACAATCACTCCTATGCCTTCCCGCCCGCAGAATGGCAGTAATTCGGTCTCCACCTCGCGGTGGACCAGCGAGTAACGCGGCTGCAAAGATGTGACCGGCGCAATGGCCTGGGCACGCTTCAATTGGGCGACATTAAAATTCGAGACTCCGGTCCAACGGACCTTCCCTTGCCGCTTCAAATCTGCAAGCGTCGTCCATGCTTCTTCGAGCTGTGGAGAATCGGGATTCGGCGGCCAGTGCATTTGGTACAGATCGATTGTTTCAATCGCCAGCCGGCGCAGGCTATCTTCAACTTCGCGCCGGATGGAGGCGGGGCTCACATCGGTATGAATATTGCCCTCATTGTCCCAACGGCGCCCGCACTTGGTAAAAATATAAGGCTTGGCGCCATGCCAAGTCTTGAGCGTGCGCGCCACGATCTCTTCCGAGTGTCCAAGCCCATATACCGCTGCTGTGTCGATCCAATTCACTCCCAATTCCAAGGCACGGTGAATGGCGGCAACCGAATCGTCGTCGTTCTGCGCTCCCCATCCAAACTGCCAGCCTGAGCCACCAATTGCCCATGCTCCGAAGCCTACCGGAGTAATTTGTAAGTCGGAGTTACCAAGTTGCCGTGTTCGCATTCGTGCCTCCCATATTTTCTGATTATAAAATTCGTCCGGCGGATTCATGCGACGCCAACAAAAAGTGATAAGTTCGTATCGAATCGTAACGCAAATGACCGTTGATCACATCCGCCGGTTCTGCCTTTCGTTTCCGCAAGCGAAGGAGAGCCTGCAATGGGGCGAAACTCTCTGTTTCAAAGTGCGCGGCAAGATTTTCGCCATGCTCAGCCTGGATTCAGTGCCGCCCAGCCTTAGCTTGAAGTGCGCGCCGGAACGATTCGTCGAGTTGCTGGAAGTTGAAGGAATCGCTCCCGCACCCTATGTAGGCCGATATAAATGGGTCTTACTGGAGCGGCTGGACGTACTCTCAGCGCCCGAGTTAGGGGAACTCGTCCGCCAATCCTACGAGATGGTGGAAGCCAAGGCGCCGAAACGGAGAAAAACAGTCCGCCGGGGAAAGAACGCGAGGTGAGATCCGGCGGTAAAGACCGGTCGTTGCCGAATCTGCAGAGACCATGGCGACGCGGCCATGTTTGACTCCGGCAACTCGCTAGGCTAGCCTCATGTAGCTGATTTACTTCCGCGCCATGAAAGGCGGTGGGCCACTCATGCAGAAGGCGATGTCTACTTACGTGTTTGTGAAAGAGCGCTTGCATCCCGGCCTGCTCGATGCCCTGGTGCGCGGGGGTGCTCAGGCCATTGAGATATTTGCCGCCCGCCAGCATCTGGATTATGCCAACCGTAAACAGCACGTCCGCGAGATAGCCGACTGGTTTCGCAGCACCGGCGTCCCGCTGAGTTCCGTGCACGCCCCTTTGTACTCCGACTACGAATGGGGACGCGATGGCAGCCCTCCGGTGAATGTGGCTTCCAATGACCGTGCCCAGCGCATTGAAGCCATGGACGAGATCAAGCGCGCTCTGGAAATCGCCGAGCAAATTCCCTTTCGCTTTCTGATCCAGCATATCGGCGTCAGCAACGAGGCCTTCGACGAACGCAAGTTTGAAGCAGCCATGACTTCCATTGAGCATCTGCGAGCCTTCGCCAAGCCTTTGGGCGTGCGCATTCTGCTGGAGAACATTCCCAACGACTTGTGCACTCCCGAAAAACTGGTGGAGTTCATTCATGCCTCGCATTTCGACGATGTCGGCGTCTGCTTCGACGTTGGTCATGCCCACATCATGGGCGACATTACGCAGGCCTTTGAAACGCTCAAGCAGCACATTCGCTCAACTCACATTCATGACAACACCAAGGACAAAGACACTCACCTGTGGCCAGGAAACGGCTCCATCGATTGGAAGCAGGCCATGGAGTTGCTGCGTTCCGCCCCGCACACCCCGCCGCTGCTCCTGGAGATTGAGGGCGATGAGAAGGTAAATCCGTCCGAGAAAATGAAAGAAGCGTTCGACAAGCTGGAACAGGCTTGAAGTTTTCACCGCCGGGAACACAGAGGTAGCCGAAAGAAGCGTGGGACCAGGGATCCTGTGGGCGGGACGTGGCCTAATCTTTTGGGTTAGCGCGATGTCTTTCTCTGCGCTCTTAGCGTCTCGGCGATTAAAATCATATTGGCATGCCCATAACCACCATCGCTGAAATTGGCCACCACGACGGCGAGTCCGTCACCCTTCGCGGCTGGCTCTACAACCTGCGCGAGAGCGGCAAACTGCTCTTCCCTATTTTTCGTGACGGCACCGGCCAAATTCAAGGCGTCGTTCCCAAAAGTGCGGTCCCGCCCGAAGTTTTCGACGCAATCAAAGGTCTGACCCAGGAATCGAGCGTGATCGTCGAAGGCAAGGTTCGCGCGGACAAGCGCGCCCCCGGCGGCTACGAACTCGATGTCAGCAATGTGCAGGTCGTGCAGCGCGTCTCTGAAGACGAACCCTATCCCATCACTCCCAAAGAACACGGTGTGGATTTCCTCATGGAGCACCGCCATCTTTGGGTGCGCTCGCCGCGCCAAGCTTCCATTCTGCGCGTGCGCGCGGAGATCATCAAAGCGGTTCGCGATTATTTTGACGAGAACGGATTCGTTCTCACCGATCCGCCCATTCTCACGCCTGCCGCTTGCGAAGGGACCAGCACGCTGTTTCCCGTGGACTACTTCGACGAGCAAGCGTACCTCACCCAGTCGGGCCAGCTTTATATTGAAGCTACCGCCATGGCGCTGGGCAAAGTCTATTCGTTCGGGCCAACCTTTCGCGCCGAGAAGTCCAAAACCCGGCGTCACTTGACTGAATTCTGGATGGTCGAGCCTGAAATGGCTTATGCCGAGCTCAATGACATCATGGATTTGGCCGAAGGCCTGATTTCTTTTGTCGTGAAGCGTTGTCTGGAAAAACGCCGCAGTGATTTGCAAACCGCCGGCCGTGACATTGCCAAATTGGAGAAAATTCAAGCCCCTTTCCCGCGCATCACTTATGACGAAGCGGTTGCAATGCTACAAGAGGCCCACGCGAAAGGCTTGTTGGAAGCCAAGTTTGAGTGGGGAGGAGATTTTGGCTCACCGGACGAAACGTATCTTTCCGCGCAATTCGATAAGCCGGTGATGGTGCATCGCTATCCTGCCAAAGTGAAAGCCTTCTACATGGAGCCCGATCCGCAGCGACCTGACCTGGCGCTGTGCGTGGACGTGCTCGCGCCCGAAGGTTACGGCGAGATCATCGGCGGCTCGCAACGCATGGCTTCCTACGAGCTTTTATTGCAGCGCATTCATGAGCATGGCCTGCCCGAAGAAGCGTTCAAGTGGTATCTGGATTTGCGCAAGTACGGCAGCGTGCCGCACGGAGGCTTCGGCATGGGAATCGAGCGCGCGGTAGCCTGGATTTGCGGTTTAGAGCATGTACGGGAAACAATTCCATTCCCGCGCATGCTCCACAGACTTTACCCTTAGAGGCCGTTCACCGCCGAGCACGCCGAGGTCGCCGAGTATGGAGGAAAAAGACTGGCTCGACCAGATCACTCGCCGCATTCTAGGCGTCCTCTGCGTTCTCGGCGGTGAAAAATGACGGCTGAAACCAATTTGACGCTGGCTTCTATCACGTTCCGAAAGATTCGGGTGATCGGTGTCCCGCTGGACCTAGGCCAATCGCGTCGCGGTGTCGATATGGGTCCTTCGGCCGTGCGCGTAGCTGGCTTGCAGGCGCGGCTGGAAGAGTTAGGCCACTCCGTGGAAGATGCCGGCAACGTTGCGGTCGCGCTCCCCGAACAAAAAGAAGAAGGCGATCCTCACGCCAAGTATCTCAAAGAAATCACCGCGACCTGCACCAAGCACGCCGAGCTGGTGCTGAAGACGCTCGAAGCCGGCAAAGTGCCGGTGGTCTTGGGCGGCGATCACTCCGTCGCTGCCGGCACGGTAGCCGGAGTCGCACAGTTCTACCGCCGTCGAGAGCAGAAAATCGGACTCATCTGGATTGATGCGCACACCGACATCAACACTCCCGAAACTTCGCCCAGCGGCAACGTCCACGGCATGCCTCTCGCAGCCACCATGGGACTCGGTCCAGCAGAGTTGACCAACATTTTCGATTTCTCTCCCAAGGTCAACCCGGAGAACTGCGTTTTGGTCGGCGTGCGCGATATCGATGCCATCGAGAAAGCCAACGTGCGCCGTGCAGGCATCTCAGTTCTCACCATGCGCGATATTGACGAGCGCGGCATGCGCGCCGTAATGGAAGATGCCCTGCGCATCGCCGGACACGGTACAGTCGGATACCACGTCTCACTCGATATGGATTGGATCGATCCCGAGGTCGCTCCTGGCGTCGGCACCCCGGTACGCGGCGGCGCCACCTACCGCGAAGCTCATCTCGCCATGGAAATCATCGCCGACCACGGCCGCATGTTGAGTTTTGAAGTTGTCGAGGTGAATCCGGTCATCGACGAACACAACCGCACCGCAGACCTGGCGGTGGAACTCACGTTGTCAGCCTTCGGAAAAAAGATTCTGTGAGGCGAATTTCGCGTAGGCCCGGACGCCCTGTCCGGGCACTCTCCCCGATCTCAAGAGAACCTCAGCGATCTCAGCGGTTAAAAGCTCTTTGCATCCACACCCGTGAAAGCCGCCTTCACGCCCGAAAAGTCTCATCCACACCCTGGATCTTCCGCAGTTGTTCCGGCACTTCTAGAGGCACATCTGCAGGCTGCGCGATCAGGTCATCCAGCGATTCCAGCCACAGCATTTGCCCGCCGAATACGAACCCGAAATTCCGAGACACTGACTGCTCCACTTCCGGCAACGAGAGCTTCCGCCCCAGTTCCCTGGCCATCGAAGTTACCGGCTTATCCGTAATGCCACAAGGGACGATCAAGTTGAAAAAGCTGAGGTCGGTATTCACGTTGAGGGCGAACCCATGGGAGGTAACGCTACGCGAAATATGCACCCCAATCGCGGCAAGCTTGCCCTCGGCACAAGCTGTGTGGAGGCGGGTCTCTGACCCGCCTGGACGGGGCAAAGCCCCGCCCCCACACGTTCTTTCGACCTCTCCTGATTGATCGGATGTCCACACCCCGGTCAATCCACAAATCCGTTTCGCCGGGATACTGAAATCCGCGCAGGTGCGGATAAGCGCTTCCTCGAGATTGCGTACGTACTCGATTGCACCCATACTCTTGCGGTTACTCTCGGAAGTCGGCAGGCCGCGCAAATCAAAGATCGGGTAGCCAATCAGCTGTCCCGGGCCGTGAAAGGTCACATCCCCGCCGCGGTCACACTCGCAAACTTCCACGCCGCGTTGCGCCAGCACTTCCTCCGAAGCGACGATATTTTCCCGCTTCGCGTTGCGCCCCATGGTGATCACCGGAGTATGCTGGAGCAGCAAAAGCACATCCCCGATGCGGCCATCCTTGCGCAACCCAACCAGCCGCCGCTGAATGTCGAGGCCGGCAGCGTAATCGAGCGTCCCGAGTTGGAGAACGGAAATCACAACTTCGTTGCCGCGGATCTACACGGATTCTCGCGGATCAAAACAAAACAGATCTTGTCATGCTGAGCGGAACTCTGATGCGCATCGAGCAGCAGAGTGAAGTCGAAGCATCCCTACCCGTAAGTACTCTGCTGTGTGCTAGGGATTCCTCCGCTCTCGCATTCGCTCGAGGTCGGAATGACAAACCAATCCGCGCAAATCCGTGGCCGACCTTCATGCGTTGATTGCCATACCATACACGCTGTTGGCTGCGTCCAACATGGCCTCGGCCAGCGTGGGATGCGCGTGAATCGTCCATACCAAATCTTCGACGGTCGCTTCTAGTTCAATCGCCGCGACCGCTTCGGCAATCAACTCCGTGGCCTGCGGCCCAATGATGTGAACCCCCAGGATCTCTCCGTAGTCGGCGTCGGAAACAATCTTGATGAAGCCTTCATGCGCGCCGACGATGGAAGCCCGCGAGTTGGCCGTAAACGGAAACTTGCCAATCTTCACGTTGTAGCCCAGTTCTTCGGCTTTGGTTTGCGTAAGGCCAACGCTGCCGATTTCCGGATGACAATACGTTGCCCCGGGAATGTGTTCGGGATTAATCGGCTTTGTGGGTTTGCCGGCAATCTTGGCCACGGCGACTAGCCCTTCCATCGCGCCCACGTGCGCCAGTTGCGGTGTGCCCAACACGAGGTCTCCAATGGCGTAGACGCCCGGCTCGGAAGTCTGCATCCAGCTATCGGTCTTGATGAAGCCACGGTCCGGCTTGATTTTCGTCTTCTCCAGGCCAACGTTTTCGGTGCGCGGCTTGCGTCCCACAGCAATTAAAATCTTCTCCGCTTCGACCTTCTGCTGCTTGCCATCCACGGAAAAAGTAACCGCCACTCCGGACTTCGTATTGTCAATTTTTTCGACCTTGGCGCCAGTATGAAAACTGATGCCGCGCTTGCGATACACCCGCGCCAACTCTTTGGAAATTTCTTCGTCTTCAACCGGCACAAGGCGGGGAAGCATCTCAAGAATCGTTACCTCAGTATCAAAGGATCGAAAGATCGAAGCGAACTCCACGCCCACCGCGCCCGCGCCCACTACGATCAGCGATTTCGGTATCGTCTTCAGGCTGAGAATCTCAATGTTGGTGAGTACGTTTTCACTCGGCTCGAGGCCAGGAATCATGCGCGCTTCCGAACCGGTCGCCAGCAAAACATTCTTCGCTTTCAGCGGGGAGGCCTTGCCATCGTTCGTGACTTCAACCGTGAGCAGGCCGTCTTGCGCGGGGCCGGTGAGCTTACCGTAGCCCTTAACCGTCTCCACTTTATTTTTGCGCATCAGGAACTCGAGACCTTTGGCGTGTTTGGTCACGATCTTCGCCTTGCGCTCTTGCACCGCGGCCCAGTTGAGTTTGCGTGCGTCCACTCCCTCAATGCCAAATTCTTTCGCGTCCTTCAGGTGGTCCCACAGCTCAGCGTTAAAGAGCAGAGCTTTGGTGGGAATGCAGCCCACGTGCAGACAAGTCCCGCCGAGAAAGCCGTCTTTTTCAATGAGGGCAGTCTTCAGTCCGTATTGACCGGCGCGGATGGCGGCAGTGTATCCCGCGGGCCCGCTGCCGATGATGGCGATGTCATAAATGGTCTCAGGCAAATGAAGCTCCTTCTGACAGGATGACAAATAGGAAACTCTTGATTCTAAAACATGCGCCGCCAAGATACGAACCACGGTTGCGGTTCGGGCTAACGAGAGGATATAGTCTCCACCACGTACAGGAGGCTTGCCGTGCGGATTCTTCTCAACTGGTTTTTAAGTGCGCTGGCGTTATGGATTGTGGCGCATTTCGTTCGCGGATTTCATGTGAGTGGGCCGGTGGCCGCGCTGATCGCCGCGCTAGTGATCGGCTTCGTGAACGCCACAGTGGGCCTATTGCTCAAGATCATCACGTTTCCTCTGACTTTGCTTACGCTGGGAATCTTCTGGCTGGTGATCAACGCTGCCATGATTGAGCTGGCCGCAGCGTTCGTACCCGGCTTTCGCGTCGATACTTTTGGAGCGGCGTTTTGGGGCGCCATCGTGCTCAGCATCGTCAACATGATTCTGCGGTGGCTGGTGGGCACAGATCGAGTGCAGAGCGCATAGTGTTCCAGTTGGAACACTTCTGACTGATAAACAATTTGAATCAAGACAACGTATTTTGGAATTTAGTGGATTTCCCAAAATGGGAATCCCGAGCGGCTACCCCCAATCCAAGCGCCTAAAGGCGCATTCCTAGCACAGCAATTACGGTATGCCTGAAAGCATAACCCGGTACGAACCCACTTGCTTATGCCCTGCTAGGCGTTCGGCCGCTACGCGAAAGCCGTAGTCGGCGTATTGAAATTGCGGAGGAATACTGGACCGGGCGGCGCAGCGTGAGACTTTGATGTGATGACGCCAGGAACCTCCGCGGGAAGAGCGGCGCGTGCCCGACTCCGGGCCCCGGGGATTGCGCTCCGGAGAAATCGCGTAGTAGCCGGCTTGATACCAGTCACTGCACCACTCGTGCACATTCTCGCAGATATCGTATAGACCAAACCCATTCGGCGCATAGCGGCCCACCGGCTCGGGACCGGTCAGCCAGCGCTTTTCGTAGTTGGGCAAGCGATTGCGGCGGCGAGTCTCCCCACGGATAAAGTTTGCCTTCGACTCCTCCGCGGGCGGCGCGCTCCCATTCGGCCTCGGTCGGCAGGCGAAAAGGCTTACCCGTCGCGGTAGAGAGCCACTCGCAATATTTCACTGCCTCAAACCAGGAGACGGCGACCACCGGCTGCTCGGGATGATTGAAGTTGGGATCACTCCAGAAGGGTGGGGGCGGGTTTCCCGTGGCCAGAAGAAAACGACGTACTCCGCGTTTGTGACCTGGCAGACGGCAAGAAAAAATTCGTCCACCCAGACGCGATGAGCGGGGCGTTCGGTATCCTGGCCAACTTTATTCTCACCCGCGTCAGATCCCATCGAGAACCATCCCGCCGCGATGGTGATTAGATGACCTTCTGGGCGATCTTGCATTGGGATCGGCGAAGCTGCCATCGGAGGTATTGAGCCTACCATGGCTTTCTGGCGTGCATCGGGAAAGTTCGTGTTGCCTCAACTTCGTGCAGCCACTAGTTAGGGCCGGGGCCACAGTGACATCGCGGCTAGGTGCCGTCGATGGCTGTTCCTGGATAGTAGCGATCGTTGAATCATTCTGCCGGATGAAGAACCTTATGCATGCTCACATCGTCGCCATCGCCGCTCTTCAAGCTGCGGAAGACAATCGTCGATAAGATGGTCAATATCCCAAGAGCAATAAGAGCCTTGTGGATTCCATGAATCATTTCGCTCGCATTGAAATGCGTGCTGGGAACGAAAAACGCGGTGGCTAGCCCTGCCGCCGCTACGCCGAAGCTGATCGACATCTGCTGCATGGTGCTTGCGATGGAACTGGCGCTGCTGGCGTCCTTTTCCGAGATGTCAGCGAATACCAACGTATTCATGCTGGTGTATTGCAGCGACGTGAACGCTCCATAAAGAAAAGCCTGCAGCACGATGATCCAAACAGGCGTTCGTAGACCGATCGTCGCAAACACCATCAGAAGAATACCGAGAATTAGAGTGTTGGAAATGAGGACGCCCCGATATCCGATACGGCTCAGCAGTCGTGGCATGATCGTTTTCATGCTCATGGAGGCAATGGCTTGCGGCATGACGAGCAAACCGGATTGGATGGGGGTGAAACCCAGGCCTACCTGATAGAGCAACGGCAGCAGAAACGGCACTCCGCCTATTCCAAGACGAGTGAAAAAGCTACCGCTTACGGCGGCGCGGAAGGTGCGAATGCTGAATAGCTTGAGCTTCAGCAGAGGGAACGGAAGGCTGCTCCCGTGGATTCCGTAGCCGGCAAGCAAGACGAGGGACAACGCAAGCAATCCCGCCATCTCAGCCGCGCTCAGAGTGTGCTCGCCGAATATCTCCAACACATAAGACAGCAGTGCGACCCCAGAACCGAAGAGGATGAGCCCAACGACATCGAGTGGAGGCGTCTGCTCTTCGCGGTAGTCCGGCAAATGCAGATAAACCAGGATCAAACCCGCGAGCCCAATCGGAATATTAAGGAAGAAAATGACCCGCCAGTGAAGATACCCGACGATGAGACCTCCGGCAATGGGTCCGAGCATGGGCGCCACCAGGGCTGGAATAGAAACAAAGCTCATGGTGCGCAGAAGGTCCGACTTGGCAAAGGTTCGCACCAGCGTGAGCCGGCCCACCGGCACCATCATTGCGCCACCGCAGCCCTGCAGGATGCGGCAAGCGACCAGCAAGTGGATGTTGCTTGAGATTCCGCAGAGAAACGAACCGAGGGTGAATAGACCGATCGCCGATGCGAATACACGACGGGTTCCGAACCGGTCGGCCATCCAGCCACTGATGGGGATAAAGACCGCCAGGCTGAGCGTATAGCTCGCCAGCACCGCCTTCATGCTGAGCGGAGCGACCCCGAGGGCGGAAGAAATCGCGGGAACGGCGGTATTGAGAATCGTCGTGTCCAGCGACTCCATAAAAAAGGCGACAGCAACGAGCCACGGGAGGAGCCGTTTAGAGGCCTCTGAGGAATCGGATGAAGATGGAGGAGCGATCAACGGGCCGTCTTGGTTCATAGCTAGGAAACTGCGGGCTTCTCCACCTCGAACATGTTAGCCGATCGGTTCGACCCATATCTCACGTTTCTCAACTGGACGGCAAGCAGGCGGCCTTCTGTATGTACAACCGCTGCGTGGATGGACTGGCAACCTGGCAGCCTAGTGATCCGGCTCAATCTCGTGAGATGGGGAAACGCCTCGCCCATGAAGGCTACACCCGAAAAGAAAGTCAGCCGGTCGAAGCAGCCTAAAACAAGATTTGATATCCCAGCAGAAAGAGGCTGCGGTGCCCAGGCATCAATTGGCGGATTCTAAAGTAGGCGCGGCGAGAGCGGCCTAGGCTTAACACCCGCCTGTCGCAGCGCGTGCGCTACGGCTGCGGCAATTTGGGGCGCGCCAGGACTATCTCCATGAATGCAGATGGTCTGCGCATCGGTGGCAACTTGGGTTCCGTCCAGTGCAATCACCATCCCTCGTTGGGCAATGGACAAGGCTTGCTTCGCCGCTTCCAGCGGGTCGCTGATCAGCGCGTCCTTGAATTTCCGTGATCGCAAAGTACCGTCTGCCTCATAGCGCCGGTCGGCAAAAGCTTCCGCGGCAGCCCGGAATCCGGCTTCTTGAAAGACGTCGATCATCTGCGACCCAGCCAAGCCCACCAGCACGACCTCCCGATTCCAGCGCGCGACTCCTTCGGCAATTGCACGGGCCAGCACGGGATTCACGGCGGCCTGATTATAGAGCGCACCGTGGGGCTTGACGTGGGTTAGTTTCACGCCGCACTCGGCGGCTACGTCGGCTAGAGCTCGTACTTGGTCAAATATGGAATCGGCGATCACTTCTGGCGTGAGGTTTAACTCTACGCGGCCGAAATTTACCCGATCTGGATATCCCGGATGGGCGCCTACTGCCACGCCCCAACGAAGCGCCTGGTCGATGGTGGCTCGCATAGTTTGAAGGTCGCCTGCATGTCCTCCACAGGCCACGTTCACCGAGGTGAGAGAGGGCATAAGCGATTCCTGGCTGCCATCGACAATGGCCTCCGGCACTTCTCCCATGTCGCAATTGAGATCGATGTACGTCATTTCAAAATCGCTCCCTCGGACGCTAGCAATTTTTCCTGTTCGATCAGGAGAGCTCGCGCGGCCTCGAAGCTAATCAACTCGAATCGAATCTCGTCGCGAGGGCGCAACTGCCCCAAACGGTGGAGATCGGCGGAAATGACATTCGCGATCTTCGGGTAACCGCCGGTGGTCTGCTGCTCCACAAAAAGAATGATAGGCAAGCCTCCGTCTGGCAACTGGATCGCGCCCAGTGAAACCCCTTCCGTGATCATTTGCCTGCCCGCACTTTGCGATATTGGCATTCCTTCCAGCCGAAGGCCCATGCGATTCGATTGCTCTCCGACGCGATAGGCGCCTGCGTAAAATGAACGCAACGCCGATTCGGAGAACCAGCCGGCTTGCGGCCCGCTGGTGACTCGCAAAACATTACGCGAAGAAAGTTGTTGCAATAAATCAGGAGAGATCGTTCTTTTGTGAAAAGGCCCGGTCGCGGGTCCGATCTGCAGCAGGTCTCCCTTGCATAGCGCTCTGCCTTCGAAACCGCCAAGTCCGCTCAGGAGGTTCGTCGAGGCGCTCCCGAGAAACGGTTTCACCGCGATTCCTCCACGAACGCATAAATAAGCACGCGCCCCCGAACGCGTGGAAGCCAAGCGAAGGGTTTGGCCTGGATTGGCCTGGATGGATGTTCCTGGCGCGACAGCCACACCATCGAGCGTAGCGCCGAAGTCCGAACCTGTCAGGGCGACGACGGTTCGGTCTGGGAAAAGAAAGCTTCCGCCGAGCAAAGTCATCTCCAGTCCAGCGGTGCTCTCAGGATTCTCCACCAGACGATTTCCCAGACGCAGCGAAATCGGATCGGCTGCCCCGGAAGGTGAAATGCCGAGGGGGCCGAAGCCTTCGCGCCCCAAATCCTGCACACTGGTGAGCAGGCCCGGAGATTGGACCCGAATGGAGTTCACGAATTCTCCAGCTCTCGGAAGCGCGCTGCGGAGGTTGGGGTAAAGCGCACGCGATCTCCAATGGACAAAAAGCTCATGCTCTCTCGGTTCGCGGAGAACAGGGCGACCGGAGTGCGGCCGATCAGGCGCCAACCACCAGGTGTTGCAAAGGGATAAACGCCAGTTTGATTCCCCGCAATGCCCACACTACCGGGCGGCGTGGTCCGGCGCGGAGTGTCCAGCCGCGGCGTTGCCAACTCGCGCGGCAAATCGCCAAGATACGCAAAGCCGGGAACAAATCCAAGAAAGTACACAACGTAGGTTACCGAGGAATGGAGTTCTACCACTTGGGCAGGAGTCATTCCATGCAGGGCGGCTACTTCGTCCAGGTCGGGGCCAAACTCCTCGCCGTAACAGGTGGGTAACTCCAGCTCGCGAATGTTCAATGGACGCGGCGCCTCCAACTCGTCGAGATAGCTGCGAAGGATTGCCTCCAGTTCTTCGTGCTTCAATCTCAGCGGATCGAAATCTACAAGGAGAGAGCAATACGCGGGATGAAGATTTCGTACGCCCGGCACCGGTTTCGACTGCAGCATACTCAGCAGTTGTCTGACTCGTTCGTGAGCTGGAAGCGTGATTGCCTGGCCAAGGTAGACCAGAATCGATTGATCGCTGGCGGGTTGGAATTGCACGTCGTTGGGCATCGGGCGCCGGGCTTTTTTGCGAAGTATATAGCACCTGCGAATTCCATTAGGAACCTCCGCAGGACCGGCGCACGACGAGATTACAGTCCAGCAGAATATCGCGCGTCTTCATGCTTGGTTGAGCAATACGATCCAGCATGACCGCCATCGCAGCCTGCCCGATCTCGCGGCAGGGCTGGTGAATGGTCGTCAACGGTACAGGCAGCAGCTTTGCGTATTCGACATCGTCGATCCCTACAATTCGCAGGTCGCCAGGAATCTGGTATCCCAAGTCCAGCGCAACCGTCATCAGACGGCCCGCAGTTCGGTCATTTACGCAAACGAATGCCTCGGGATGGAGCGTCTTCAGCAGCTGTATTAGCTCAGCCGGGTCTTTTGAATCCAGGCGCTGGACCGAGGCGGCCTCCAGGGACACGCCGTGGGAATACAGCGCTTCACGGAACCCGCTGATGCGGGCTTCTACGGAAGGTGCGCCATTGGAGTATCCGACAAACACAAGGTGTCGACATCCCAACTTGAGCAGGTGTTCGGTGATCAGGTAGCCGGCGCGGCGATGATCGATGGCCACAAGATCGTGTTTGCTGCGTTGCGGGAATGGTAAGAAACAACGGTCCAGCAGCACAATCGGAATTCGAGCCTTCTCCAGAGCGTGCACAATGGCGCGGTTCGTTTCGTCTTTTTTCGGGGTGAGCTCCAAAGGTGCGAAGAAGACTCCAGAAACTTTTCGTTCGATGAACTGGTAGCACAATTTCAGCGCCTGGGCTTCTTTGGTGTCCTGGGTTGGCTCGGTACTTCCCCAAAGCAAAGCATGCGGGCCGACCAACGGCGCGCCGGCCAATCCACTGCAGATCGGATCGAAGATCTCCGTCTCGCCCAGGTCTGGGATCAGCAGGCCGAACAAGGCCTTGTTTCTGGCCGGACTGCGCGCTCGCACGTACGTTCCCGAGCCGGCGATTCTGTCAACCAGCCCTCGATCTTTCAGTTCGCGGACGGCCCGTCCTACCGTGATCCGGGAAGTCGCGAACTGCCTCACTAAGGCTGCTTCGCTGGGAAACCTTTGCCCGGGCTTGTATTTGCCCGCCAGGATGTCTCGCGAAAGCAGGTCCAGAACCTGCTGGTATTTCGGGCCGTATTCCCGCAAAAGTCTGGGCCTCTTCTTCATTTTCTGACATTACAGCTTTAATACAGCATATAGCAACTGCGGAGTTCGCAACACATCCAATCCAAAGGATGTGTGTAACTGTTCCGACAGGGGCAAGGAGATTCTCACATGTGGCTTGACGCACTCGGCTGGACCGCAACCGGCATTTTTTCAACGTCCTACTTTTTTAAACAACCGGCTGCGCTGCGCAAAATACAGGCCGGAGCAGCATTGCTCTGGGTGGTTTATGGACTTGCCATCCATTCCGCCCCGGTCGTCGCTGCAAATCTTATTGTCGCCATGGCAGCGGCGTACACTTCGTTCCGCGCGGCGTTGAGCGCGAAAACGCCAGTCAAGGAGTTGCCAAGTGGGCAAGAAGACTAAAGTAGAAACCAAGACAACGGGTTACAGCGCTAACATTCTTTCGTTGAGGGTTTCGAACATGGTCACAATGTTCTCGGGAGGAACATTTGCCAGGATATTGTGCACCTGCTGAAAGACAAAGCCACCACCCGGCTTGAGAATTTCCACCTGTTCGCGGACGTGTTGGCGCACCGCCTGTGGAGTTCCGTTGGGCAGGATTGTCTGAGTATCGCAGCCACCGCCCCAGAAAACCATTTCCTTCCCGAATTCAGCTTTTAACTCCTGGGCGTTCATGCCCGCGCAAGAAATCTGGACCGGGTTGATCGCATCCAATCCGGCATCGATTAGATCGGGCAACAATTCCCTCACACCGCCACAGCAATGGAGCATGACCTTCACGTTGGCCAGTTGCTTGGCGCGATCCCACATGAGTTTGTGACGGGGTTTGAAAAACTCGCGGTACATTCGGGGAGAAATTTGGGGCCCCGTCTGCATGCCGAGGTCATCGCCAAACCTGACGATATCGATATACTCCCCGACCGCGCCCAGGAATTTCTCCAGCTTGGGCATATAGATCTCGACCAAACCGTCGAGGAATTTGTGGGCCTTCTCCGGTTCGCCCGCCAGAAGCATAAAGAAGTTGTCATTGCGGTGGAGAAACTGCCCCGTCTCCAACAAGCTGCCGCCAAATCCTCCCAGAATGGCTTTATCGGTATCCTGCCGCAGTCTCTTCGCACCCTCTCGGAGTTGCGAGAAATCGACCCAAGGCCCGGGAGGACCGACCATGATGTGCCACATACACTCTTGCATAGCGTCAAGAATGGTTTTGGAGCCGTTTTCGTCGGCGAACGGAAAATAGGTTTGTTCAAAATAGGGCGCGCCCTCAGGCATATGAGCAATCACGCGCCCGCTTTTGGAACGGAACACCCACCTCCCATCGCCCTTTTGAGGCAAAGCCCACGCGGGCATCTTGCATGGCGTACCGTCCGGAAGAATCCAATCGGCCCACGATTCTTCCGTCAGCGCAAAACCTCGGGCCATATTGATGGTGTCAACGCCAAATCTCTCCATGACATCGTCGTCGACAATCGCTAATTGTTGGACGGGGTCGTAAACGCGAATGGCCTTTTTGGGTAGTCCGAGATAGTCGCGCAGCTTGGCGTACGCGATGGCAGCAATCCCGGAGGAGGGGTGTCCGGAGAAATCAATGGGCACGCGGTCAGTCTCACGATGATTGCAGGCACTAAGAACTCTTTCGCGCGAGGTCATGGTCTGCACTCCGAATTGGAGGACGAAGTTTTACATCCTTGTGAATCGACCGGAACATACACCTGATCGGTCTCCGATACAAGGAGCAGGGTCACGAATTACATGGTCGAGATTCATGCAGGGCATGGTTGAGCCGATGTGACGCCACGCACTGAGCGCGCTTTGCGCGGAGGTTAGGCTCTACCCTGTTCCCGGGAGCGCGCGGGGATTCGCATACAATCAGCGTCAAATGAAATCTTCACGGAGCCTACCCATGCTTCGAGCAGCCCGTACTCTGCTTGTTTGTGCAGCTCGACTCTTCTCCTTTGTCATCTTTTCGACGGTCGTCACCCTAGCGCAAGTAGCGATGCAAAGGCATGACATTCCCTTGACTGCTGGCTGGGAATTTCGGCAGCAGAACGCGGGGGACAGTGGCGCGGAGTGGCGGCCGGCGCGAGTTCCCGGAGACATCCATCTCGACCTGCTGCGCAACAAGCTGATTCCCGATCCTTTCTATCGCGACAACGAATCGAAATTACAGTGGATCGAGAATGCAGACTGGGAATATCGCACGACGATTCAGGCCACGCCCGAACTGCTGAGCTATAAGAATATTGAGCTCGTCTTTGAAGGGCTCGATGCCTACGCGAAGATATACCTGAACGAGCAACTGGTGTTGACCGCGGACAACATGTTCCGCGAATGGCGTGTGGATGTTAAGTCGGCACTCAAACCGGGGGGAAACCAGCTTCGCGTCGTCTTCCCGTCTCCGATCAAAGCCGCCGAAGAAATTGCCGCGACCGACAAATGGCGGGAGCAAACCCACACCGCCGCGAAGACCTACATTCGCAAAGCGGCCTATGAATACGGGTGGGACTGGGGGCCTCGGTTTGTTACCAGCGGCATTTGGAAACAGGTGAAACTGGAACTCTGGGATTCGGCCAGAATCTCAAATCTGCACATCGCGCAGCGGGATGTAGCGCCGACCGTCGCTCACTTGGTTGCCCAGGTTGAAGTCACGGCGAGCGAGGATGGCAAAGGACAAGTCACTCTCGACTACACGCACGCCGGAACAAAGTTAAAAGTATCTCGAAATGTCGCACTGCATTCAGGTCTGAACCACATTGATTTCGCGGTGGACATTGATAAACCGCAACTGTGGTATCCGTCGGGATACGGCGCGCAACCGATCTATCAATTCAATGCGCAATTGAGCATTGGCAATCGCAGCGAGGATCAGGCTTTAACAAGCACCGGGTTGCGCTCGATTGTTCTGCGGCGCGACCTGGACCAGTGGGGACGTTCGTTCGAGTTCCTCGTCAACGGCATTCCGGTGTTCGGGAAAGGTGCGGATGTAATACCGTTTGACAGTTTTCCCAGCCGTGTCACGACAGAGGACTATCGGCGGATTCTGCAATCGGCGCGTGATGCCAACATGAACATGATCCGGCATTGGGGTGGCGGCTATTACGAGAGCGACGAGTTCTACAGCCTGTGCGATGAACTTGGAATCATGGTCTGGCAAGATTTCATGTTCGGCAACGATTGGCAGCCCGGCCCCTACGCGTGGAAACAAAACGTGGAGAAGGAAGCGGAGTACCAGGTGCGGCGGTTGCGGGATCACCCCAGTATCATTCTCTGGTGTGGCAACAATGAGACGGAAGAGGCCATTCAGTGGAACGGCCGGGAGCAATTGCCCCCGCAAGCTCGTTTGCAAATGTGGCAAGACTACCTCATCGTGTTCAGCGGCATTCTGGATCGTGTAGTGAATCGGCTCGCTCCCGAGACTCCGTATTGGCCGAGTTCGCCCAGCGCCGATTATGAGGAGACTTCTCCCGCATTTCAGTCCGGCGATTATCACGATTGGAGCGTCTGGCACGGGCGTGCGCCGTTTGAAGAATACGAGAAACATTTTCCCCGATTCATGACCGAATATGGATTCCAGTCGTTTCCCGAAATGCGGACCGTGGAGGCCTTCACGGCGCCGGAGGATCGGGTAAACATTTTCACTCCGGTTATGCTGGCTCATCAAAAGAACGATGAGGGAAACTCGATCATCCACGATTACATGCTCCGGTACTATTCGGAGCCCAAAGACTTCGCCGCATTCCTCTATGCCAGCCAGGTACTACAGGCGGAAGGAATCAAGATTGGCGCCGAGCATTTGCGCCGGAATCGTCCGCGGAGTATGGGATCAATTTTTTGGCAGCTCAATGATTGCTGGCCGGTGGCTTCGTGGTCGAGCATCGACTATTCAGGCCGGTGGAAGGCCTTGCAATATTACGCGCGGCGCTTCTATAACGACTTGCTGGTTTCCCCGCATCAGGAAAACGGCGGAGTGGCGGTTTATGTAGTCTCCGACCGCACAACTTCCGTTTCGGCCAGTTTGCAAGTGCGTCTGATGGCGTTCGACGGCACAGTGCTGAGTGAAAAGACGCAGGCCGTTGAAGTGCCTGCGCTTTCCAGCAAAACGTACATACAGCTCCCGATCTCAGAGTTTCTTTTGCTGAAGAGCTATGATCCGGCGAAGACTTTTGTCGTGACCGAACTCGTTGTCGGAAATAAACCGGTGTCCAGCAATCTGTTGTTCTTTCTCCCTCCCAAACAGCTCCAACTGCCTTCGCCCAAGATCACGAGCGACCTAATTCAATCGGGAGACTCCTACCGTCTGCGGCTGACGTCGGATACGCTGGCCAGGGATGTCTACGTCTCAGCGAGCAACCTGGATGCTGCCTATTCAGACAACTACGTCAACCTCCTGCCTGGACAGACAATCGAGATCGAAGTGAGAAGTTCCGCGACTCTCGATCAACTTCGATCTGCATTGAAAGTCGTCTCGTTGACGGATGCTTTCGCCGCACCCGCACCGTAGCTCCACGATGAAATATAGGAAGCAGTGCTCCAGGCGAGAGGTTTGCCGTTAGTGAGATTCGAACAGATAGAGCTTTTTCAAACTGGGCTTAGAGCGTAGTTCAGCGGTACTGTTGGCATCAACTTTCGTGTCAGTCAGGTTGAGCGATTCCAGTTTGTCGAGCCGCGCAATCTCATTTACCCCGGCCGATGTCACTCCAGTGTAAGAAAGATCAAGGAATCGTAGGTTCGTAAAATTTTTCGCCAGGACTGTCATCCCTTTGTCGGTCACTTTGGTGCGGGCCAGTTCCGCATCGACGATGAAATTTGCAACCGGGGCAAGTTTCGCCAGCGTGTCGTCGGTGCACGAGTCCGGTGAGTTGACCGTGCGCAAGATCAAACCAGTGGTCGGGTCCTGCGAACGCGGCACCAGGCGAATGCCCAATGACGTTTCCAGCGCTGCAATCGTCTTCCATTGCGGGCGATAGTCCGCGATTTTTGGCTCCGGCGCGGAAGCGGGCCGAAGCCCAGGCAGACCGGCAAGCGACTTGGCGTCTACCTCGATGCGCGCTCCGGCGTTGATCCAAAGCTCGAGAACCTTGATCTGGTCGGCCGTCAGCGGAGGCTTTCCTTCGGCGGGCATGAAGTATTTATTGTCTGAAGGCAAAGTAATGCGCCGGAAGAGTTCACTCTTATGAGCGTCTCCAGGTTTTATCACTTTTCCGTCTTTGCCCCCGCGCATCACATTTTGATAGCTATCGAGACGCAGCTCGCCCTTATGTTTGTCAGAGCTATGGCAGGAAAGACACTTGTCCGCGAAGATGGGATGAACCCGGACTGCATAGAAGCTGGCTGGATCGACGCCGATACTTTCATCACCGGCGCTCACGCGAAGTAAGCTGCGCATTGGGATGGGCATGCGCTCGATCAGAAAATTCGAGCCATGAGTTAGTTTTCCACCCTGGTGACTCGTCCAGGCCATTAGGCCAACCGTCGCCAGCAGGAGCATCAGGGAAAACCGCCGATTCCAACTTAAACTCCAGCAACAGATGAGGCTTGCAGCCGCTAACGCAGCGCCACCCCACATGTGGTTTCTGACGAGGGGACCCGCGTAGCCTCCGCTCCAAGCCAGGAGCCAACCGAACCATGCGGCGGTAATTGTCCCGGCGGTTGCGAGAACCAAAACAAAGTCACCAGACTGGCGCAAAGCTGCGCGCCCGGTGGCTAATGCAGCCAGCGCAAGCAGCAGCGCGAGAAGAAGCAATGCGATGGGGAAATGGATAATCAGAAGATGAAATCTGCCAAGGAATTGCGCCAGTTCGGCGTGTTCGCGTCCGTCCGGAGGAACGAACCCCACCATCCCTATTAACGCGAGGATGGATAAAGCCGCGATACCTAAGAGGAGCGAGCGAGCATGGGAAGCCATGGATTGTGGGTTGAGTCACCGCAACAGCAGTACTCGCCGCGTTTCCGGCGGAGGTGCGCTCCTTGCGGGAGCATGAAGTTTCAACGACAACACAATTTCTTTCCCGATCACAGCATCATGCGATCAAACCAGGAACAACTTTAGCCGGAATTACTCCTGTAAGCTTTTGATCCAATCCTTGAAATTTAAACGTCAGCTTTTCGTGATCGATTCCCAGCAACCGCAGCAGGGTGGCATTGAAATCGCGAACGTGAACTGGGTCCTGAGCGATGTTGTAGCAATAGTCGTCGGTTTGACCATAGGCGATTCCTGGGTTCGCTCCGCCTCCGGCAAGCCAGACGGTAAAGCAGCGCGGATGGTGATCCCTTCCATAGTTGGTCTTGGACAGGCCACCCTGACTGTAGATGGTACGGCCAAACTCGCCGCCCCAGATGACGAGCGTATCGTCAAGCATTCCCCGGCGCTTCAAATCAGCCACCAGGGCATAGCAGCCGCGATCGGTGGCGCCGCAAAGTTTGGGAAGATCGCCCACCGCATTGCCATGAACGTCCCATCCGCGTTGATAGATCTGGGTAAAGCGCACGCCGCGCTCCGCCATTCGCCGCCCCAGGAGGCAATTGTAGGCGAAGGTGCCGGACTTCTTGGCATCTTCTCCATAAAGCTCCCAGGTGCTCGCAGGCTCAGTGCCGGTATCGGTCAGCTCGGGCACCGAAGTTTGCATGCGAAACGCCATCTCATATTCCTGAATGCGCGCATGAGTTTCCGGGTCGCCGACTTCTTCATAGGTCATCTGATTGATGGCCCGTACGCTATCGACCAGGGTTCGCCGAGTCTGGCTGGACATACCATCTGGATTTTGGAGATACAGAACCGGCTGGCCCTCGGCGCGGAATTCCACGCCGGAATATTCATTGGAGAGAAACCCGCTGCTCCACATCTTAGGAGAGATCGGTTGCATGTTCGTGCCTTTGATTGTCGTCGAATTGAGCACGACAAAGGTGGGCAGATTCTGATTCATGCTGCCCAGGCCGTAGGCCAGCCACGAACCGAACGAGGGCTTGCCCGGCACCATGTTACCCGTATTCATCAGCAGATTGGCTGGTTCATGGTTGATTGCATCGGTGTGCAGCGAGTGAATCACCGTAAGGTCGTCAACCATTTTCGCGGTGAAGGGGAGAATCTCGCTGACCCATCGGCCGCACTGGCCAGACTGTACGAACTTGAAATAAGTCGGCGCCACCGGAAAGCGCGCCTGGCCGGCGGTCATGCCTGTGAGTACCTGGGTCCCGCGAACCGAGTCAGGCAGATCCTTGTCGTAGAATTCCGCCAAGCCCGGCTTGTAGTCCCACAAATCCATTTGCGGCGGCGCACCAGACATGAATAAGAAAATGACACGTTTGGCTTTCGGCACAAAATTCGGCAGATAAAACGAACCTGGCCCAGGGACGGCAGATTCGGTGGCGGCTCGAGCCGGGCTGCGTAAGAGGGCGTCTCCCATTAACGTGGCAAGGCCGGCCCATCCCAAGGTCTTGCCCATGCGGCCGAGAAAATGTCTGCGCGTTTCTAACCGTCGCCATTCTTCGCGCAGAGATAGCGGGACCGGCAGGTCATAAACAGTGGGTCCGCAACCATGGTCGTCCGAACAAACATGGTCCGAATCATTTGGAAGCGACAGTATTTTTCTCAAATTCATTTGTTGATCACCGCATCAAGATTCATAGCTGTGCTCGAAACCAGCATCCAGGTGGCAAGTTCCGGAGCAGGGATGGTTGGGTCCACTTTACTTTCACCGACCTTCAACAACTTGGCAGCGTCCGCCGGATTCTTGCTGTAGGTCTCGCGGAATTGCGCCAGTTCACTCTCCAGAACCGCCTTTTCACGTGGCTCCCAATCGCGGGCAAGCAACAGATTGGCGAGCAAACTCAGCCGCACATCGGCTTTCGGAGAATCGCGAATCAATCGCTCCGCCAGTTTTCGTGAAGCTTCCAGCCGCAGCGTTTCATTCATGGAGACCAGCGCTTGCAAGGGAGTATCGGTCCGCTGGCGGCGGGTACAGGCCGCGTCGCGTGCCGGCGAATCGAAAGTGTCCATGTCTGGCATGGTGGCCATGCGCTTCCAGAATGTGTAAAGACTTCGACGGTAGAGCGCGTCACCGTGATCCTGTTTGTAGAATCTGGTATTGCTGCCGTTGATGGCGCCGGCCTCCCACACTCCGGGCGGCTGATAAGGTTTGACGCTCGGCCCGCCGATTTTATTGACAATGAGTCCGCTGGCCTGCAAGACCGTGTCGCGGATCATTTCGCTATCCATGCGGAAACGCGGGCCCCGCGCCAGCAAGCGGTTTTTCGGGTCCTTTTCCAGCAACTCGGGTGTAACGCGCTCTGACTGGCGGTAGGTCGCCGACAAAACCAGCTGCCGGTAAAAGCGCTTTACATTCCAGCCATTGTCCTCGAAGTCTAATGCCAACCAGTCCAGCAATTCCGGATGACTTGGCCGCGCGCCCATCACTCCGAAATCTTCCGTAGTTTCCACGATGCCAGTACCGAACAGTTCCTGCCACATGCGATTCACGGTTACGCGCGCGGTCAGCGGATTGGAGGGGCTCACTGTCCAATCGGCGAGACCCAGACGGTTGTGTGGCGCTCCAGGCGGAAGCGGCGGCAGAAAGTGCGGCACATCCGCGCGCACGCGTTCTTTGCGCGCGCTATAAACACCGCGCGTAAGCACATCGGCATACGCGGGTCCAGGCGCCTCTTCGCTGATCAGCGCGATCGGACCGTCCTTCGACAGATTATCCAATTCAGCGTTCAGCGCGGGAAGTTGGGCGGTGAGCCCGCGCATCGGCTCATCGCGTTGCGCAAAATAGAATTCACTCACCACATTGAATTCGTCATCCGACCAACTCGCCATCGGCTTCCCGGCAACTTCCATCACGTAGTCTTCAAAGGGAAGGCGCGATACTTCTTCGGGGGAGAGCATCCGGGCATAGAAGCGGAAATCCTGAAAAGAGCATTGGCGGAGCGGTTCGCCATCGGGATACATACGGCCGAAGCTCAGCGGCGCCGCCGTCCGGATATTTCCGTTGAGTGCGTCTTTCACGACGGCCATCTGCTGCGGCTGGCCGTCGATGTAGAGTTTCAAACCACCGGCCTTGCCCTTGCCGTCGTAGGTGACGACGATATGATTCCATCGTCCGACGACCACGGACTGCTTCTCGCGCGTTTCAATGGTGAGGGCATTGGCGGGCGCTTGGTTCGCGAGGGTAAACGACAACTTGCTTTTGACTACTCGAAGCTGCCAACCACGCTGGTTCTGACTGGCGTCGGCACGGGCCAGAATCACTCCATTCGGCAATTTCTTATCTTTAGCTTCCAGCGGGCGTAAATAAGGACGCACCCAAGTAGCAATCGTAAAGGGCTGGTTCGTGTCCACGTCGCCAACATCGGGCAACTCAAGCTTGGTGCTCACGTCCATGCGCATATAAGGCCAAAACCAAGTGCCTTCACCCCAAATGATTGGGCTTTCGGTCGCGGAGACAGTTTTTGTTCTAGCGGAGGGAGCGGAGTTGGCGAAGGTCGAACCTTTTTGCTCGTCGAAGCGCAGCCGTGCTTGCAACCCGGCTGGGTCCACCGGTTGTGGCTTACCGGTCGACTGATTCAACCACGCTGCAACAAGCTCGCGCGCCCTTGCCTTTCGCTCGCCGATCTGGCGTTCGATGTCCGATTTTTTCGCTAAAGCCCGATTGTAGGCGGACATGTTTTCCGGCTTGGGAAGGCGGAGGAAAGGCGGCCAATCTTTGCGGTCATCATTAGACGGGTTTTCCGTCAGATTGTTGAAGAACGCGGTCAGTTGGTAAAAATCCCTCTGGCTAATGGGATCGAACTTATGATCATGACAAACTGCGCAACCAGTGGTGAGGCCAAGGAAAGCGGCTCCGAACGCTTCGGCTCGCTCGCGTTTATTATTCACACGCAATTCTTCGATGACGGTTCCACCTTCGCCGGAACTAATTCCCGCGCGCAAATAAGCTGAGGCAATGATCGTATCCAGATTCTTGTCCGGCAACATGTCACCGGCAATCTGCTCGCGTACAAATTTGTCAAATGGCTTGTTCTGGTTGTAGGCGTTGATGACATAGTCTCGGTATGGCCAAATGCTGCGGAAATTGTCCACATGCAAGCCATGGGTATCGCCGTAGCGGGCGACATCCAGCCAATAGTGAGCGCGATGCTCCCCATACCGCGGACTTGCCAGGAGTCGGTCGACCACCTTCTCATAGGCGTTGGGAGAATTGTCCGCCACAAATGCGGCTACTTCTTCGGGCGTTGGAGGCAAGCCGGTCAAATCATACGTAACCCGCCGGATCAGGGTGCGCTTATCGGCCTCGGGAGACGGCGAAAGCCCCTCTTTCTCCAGCCGGCTCAGGATGAAACGATCAATGTCATTGCGCGCCCAATGCTCGTCTTTCGTAGCCGGAACAGGCGGGCGCTTGGGAGCGACGAAAGCCCAGTGCGGCTCATATTTCGCGCCTTCTTTCACCCATTGACGCAAGAGCGCAATCTGCTCCGGTTTCAGCGTGCGATGCGCTTCCTCGGGCGGCATTCTGAACTTCGGATCATCCGACTCGACCCTCCGAATGAGCGGGCTCTTATCGGGTTTGCCCGGAATAATCGCAGGCCCACTCTGCCCGTGGGGCGCGTAGGCGAAATCGGCGCGATCCAGACGCAAGCTAGCCTTGCGGGCCGCCGAATCAAGTCCATGACAGGCGTAGCAATTTTCCGAAAGGATGGGTTGAATGGTTTCGTTGAACGATAATTTCGGGGAGCTGCCCGTCGCGTTCTGTTGGTTGTGACACGAGAGACAAACAAGGGTCGCGGCAACCACGATAAGCTCTACGACTCGACGCGGGAAGGGCGTTGTGGCGGCACTTCTCGTAAACTCATGGTTAAATCCCATACCCGCCGCCCACTCATCGGCCCCCGCAACCGCTCGGGACAATCCTCACAATCTACTTCGGAGATAATGGGGTGTCAATAAAGCTCTTACCTTAGGCCGAACAAAGCCGGAGAAGTCGATTCGTGCTATGGTGCCGATCTCGACCCCTGCGAGGCCAACGTTGCATTAGAATCGAGTTCATCATGTTTAAACGTTGCTGCCTGATCGCTGCCCTGCTACTGCCATTCCATTGCGGCGCCGCAAATGCACAGCAAGAAGCTACGCCGCAGACCACGCAACGTAAAACCAGCCAACCGTATACTGGCGACCTTTCGATTTTTGAGTCGCCGGGCCGAGACCAACGGCTGCAAATTGATCGCGTCATGAAGATCCTGGGAATCGGTCCAGGCAAGGCGGTAGCTGACATTGGCGCTGGGTCCGGATGGTTCACGGTCCGGGCCGCGAGGCGCGTTGGCGATGGCGGGACCGTTTATGCCATCGATATCAATCCCGAGTCCATTCGCTACATCGACGATCGAATCCAAAAAGAAAATCTGCACAATGTCAAAACCATCCTTGGCAGGCCGGACAATCCGCTGCTGCCCGCGAGCGTGGACGCGGTTCTGCTGTTGAAGACATATCACGAGATCGCTCAACCGATCGCGCTCTTGCAGAACCTTCGGCCATCTCTTACTCCAGGGGCAAAGCTGGGGGTGATTGACCGCAACGGAAATGGCGAGGACCACGGCATCGGGGAAGAGGTTGTGGTTCGAGAGGCAAACGAAGCTGGATATCAGCTGCTTAAGCGCTACAATTTCGTCAAGGATGGCATGGATTATTTTCTAGTTTTCACCGCCAAATAGTTTTGGAAGCCCGCAACGGACTTCGCCGCCCATCGTACAAGATAGCCGACGCTTACGATCTGCAATCCACAAGCTCAAATCATAAATTCCGGCTAAAATTGTCGGAGACAGCCTTCATTGTGGAGTAAATGCCGTTCCGAAGTCGGAGGAGAATTGTGGCCGAGATGCGCCCCAGTCGGTCTTCATACCCCGAAGTGCAGGCCGTTCTCTCTGCGCCGACTCACCTCAGTGCATGGTCGCGCTACGCCTTAGCGATCGCCCTTGTGTCGGTGGCGCTATTCTTGTCGTTGGTTCTGCAAGTTCCGTTCGGAAACCCCTTCTGGCTTTTTTTCCCCGTCGCGGTCGTGGCCAGTACATGGTTCTGTGGGCGGGGACCAGGATGGACGGCAGTCGGCCTCAGCACGTTGGCAGTTTTGTATTACTTCATTCCGCCCGTCCGTTCATTTGCGGTGAAGCCGGAAGATGTTCCATTTTTCCTCACCTTCGTCGGTTGTCAACTGATTGCAAATTGGTTGATTGCGTGGCGCAGGCAAACCGAAGATTCCCTGAGACAAGCCCGCGATGAACTCGAAGTGCGCGTGGACGAACGGACTGCCGAACTCAAGGATGCGAACGAGGCTCTGCTCAACCGGATGGCGGAACAGCGACGCACGCAAGAGGCCCTCCAGGTAGCCCGGACAGAACTTGCCCGCGTGGTCCGAATCACCACCATAGGTGAGCTTGCCGCGTCCATCGCCCATGAAGTGAATCAGCCGCTCGCCGCAGTCGTAGCCAATGCGGATGCCTGCGTGGCTTGGCTTGCCCTTGAAAATCCAAATCTCGCAGAAGCGCGCGCGGCCGCGGAGCGCACCACTCGCGGCGCCACGCGAGCATCCGAAGTGATTGGACGAATTCGTTCTCTCATTAACAAGGCGGTTCCGGAGCGAGCACCGGTCCAGGTTAATGAAGTCGTCAAGGAAGTAGTGGCTCTGGCCGAGCGTCAAGCCTCGAGCAATACCGTCTCCGTTCAGGTGGAACTTGCTTCCGACTTGCCGGCAGTGGTTGGCGACCGGATTCAGTTGCAGCAGGTGGTCCTGAACCTAATGATGAACGGAATCGAAGCCATGACCGCGGTCAGCGACAGGCCGCGGCAATTATTGATTCGGTCGGAGGTCGAAGGTGCAAACCAGATTCGTATTTCCATCCGGGATAGTGGAGTCGGGGTGACCGAAGAAGCTATGCCACGGCTCTTTGAGCCATTCTTCACCACTCGATCCCAAGGCATAGGAATGGGGCTGCCCATTAGCCGTTCCATCATTGAGTCGCATGGAGGCAGGTTGTGGGCGGAATCGACCGTGAATCAAGGTTCGGTCTTTCAGTTCACGCTGCCCAGCGGAGGAGATCCTGCCGCATGAAGGAACCGGACGCAATTGTCTTCGTGATCGATGACGACGCGTTGATTCGCGACGGTATGCAAAGCCTTATCAAGACCATCGGCCTTCGTGTACAGACATTTTCGTCAGCACGCGATTTCCTGGCGGCTGCCCGGCCAGACGCGCCAGGGTGCATTATTCTCGACGTGCGCATGCCCGGTCTGAATGGGCTCGATCTTCAGCGAGAATTAAGCAGCGCGGGCGTGTATATCCCCATCATTTTCATTACCGGTCACGGCGACATTCCGATGTCTGTGCGCGCGATGAAGGACGGGGCCATGGAATTCCTGACCAAGCCCGTTCGCGGCCAGGACTTGCTGGACGCAGTTCAAAAAGCGGTAGCCCACGACCGCGATCTCCGGAAAGAGCGCATGCAACTGACGGAACTTCGAAACCGCTTCGATTCTCTAACACCGCGCGAAAAAGAGGTGTTGGAGCTAGTTGTGGCCGGCCTGCTTAATAAGCAGATCGCGGATCAACTGGGAACCAGTGAACTAACCGTTAAAACTCATCGCGCCCACGTGATGGAGAAAACTCAGGCCGATTCCCTGGCTCATTTAGTGCGAATGGCTGTGAAGCTGAGAACTTCCCTTCGAAAGTAAGTACCGATCTCCTCCTAAAGCAGGATAGCTTTCAACTTTCTGAATTGTTAGTCTCCCCTCTGTCAGACGTTTGATCGAGTCAACAGATTGGACGAAATCAATTGAAACAGACTCTGCCAAAGACCGAAGTCATCGCGATTGTGGACGATGACGAACCCCTTCGTGAGGCGCTGGGGAGCGTCATGAAAGCCGCGGGCTTTCTGACTGATACCTTCCCTTCTGCAGAGGAATTCCTTGCGTCCCCACACCGGGGGAACACAGCGTGTTTGATTCTTGATGTGCGTTTGCCGGGGATGAGCGGTGTCGAACTCCAGAGACGGCTGATCGACGCCAAGAGCGCGCTGCCAATCATTTTTGTTACCGCACACGGCGATGCTTCGCTGCGCGATTTGGTAATGAAGGCCGGGGCCTCCGGTTTTCTGAACAAGCCGGTTCGGAGCGAAGCATTATTGCGGGAAATTTACGCTGCGATCGAAAAGAGTGGAACCAAATAGTACTGCGGAGGCGAACATGCTCTCTACACAAATGCCGGTTATCAACGACGACAGTTATGTGAGGTTCCAAAGCGGAGGAACAGCCTATCGGCGTTCTACCCCGTCGGACGCAATCGTGGGACAAAGCGCCGCGCTTAAAATGGTGCTGCAAGAAGTAAGCCTGGTTGCGCCTACCGATTCCACGGTTCTCATATTGGGGGAAACCGGCACGGGTAAAGAATTGATCGCGCGCGCCATTCATGAGCAGTCGAATCGCTGCGGCCGCCCGTTTGTCCGAGTCAACTGTGCCGCTATTCCGGCGTCGCTGATCGCTTCCGAACTATTTGGACACGAAAAAGGCGCATTCACCGGGGCGCTGCAACGGCGACTGGGCCGCTTTGAATCCGCGAATGGCGGGACGATTTTTCTAGACGAGATCGGTGAACTCCCCATGGAAACGCAAATCACTCTTTTGCGGGTGCTGCAAGAGCGGGAATTTGAGCGCGTGGGAAGCAGTCAGCCGATTTCCGTGGACGTCCGCATCATAGCGGCCACCAACCGCGACCTGAAGGCTGCAGTGGACGAAGGCACGTTCCGGCAAGATATGTTTTACCGGCTGAATGTTTTTCCCATTCAGATGCCTCCCCTGCGCGAGCGGAAGGAAGACATTCCGCTATTGGTCGAACACATGGTCGAGCGCTACGCCAACAAAGCTGGCAAGAAGTTCAATCAGATAAAGAGGACCAGCATTGAATCGCTTCAAGCTTACGACTGGCCGGGAAACATACGCGAATTGCAGAATGTTATCGAACGCGCGGTTATTTTGTGCGAAGGCGAGATTTTTTCGGTCGAGGAAACCTGGCTAAAGAACCAACCGCCTCGATTGTCTGCGACCGCAGCCCCGCTTGTCGCCACGCTTGCCGACCGGGAAAGAGAAATGATTGAAGCAGCGCTGGCTGAATCGCAGGGACGCATTTCAGGCCCATCTGGTGCGGCAGCGAAGCTGGGAATTCCCCGGCAGACGCTGGATTCTAAAATCGCCAGTCTGCAGATCAGCAAGAGCCGTTTCAAATCCCGGTCATTAAGCTAGCTCCAAGTCATAGCAGATGAAAGCACCATGTTTCATCTGCTTTTTTTCGCGCTGTTCTTCCATCGACTCAAACCATTTACTTGTGACTCGCACGTCGCGCCTGCCTTGAAATGGTGTAGATCGGCGCGAACTGATCCCTCGTCTTCATTCGTCTCTCTTTGTTCGTACATCTTTGCATTTTGCCAACTCTTCTATTCTTCGCGTTTTCTGGGCCGATTGTTTCGTGACCACCCACATTTATTCGCCGAAAACATGCTGAGAATTTCTGATGGGTCAGCATTTCTGAACCGTCGGCGGCTTTCTCCAACGCAAGTGTCAGCAAATACACGCCAGAGAAATGGCTGCCCGATTGCACTTGTAGGTTGCGTTGCGGGAGTGAAGAGAGGCAAAGCAACTCGGCAAAAAACAAATCTGCAGGAGGCTCGACATGATTGCGAATCACATGGTTTGCGAACAGGACGAAAACGGATTGGTAGCAGCGGCGAAGAGTGGGAACCCCACCGCGTTCAACGACTTGTTGCAGTTGCAAGCAGAGAGCCTTTTGAGGACTGCATACCGCATCACCAAGAATCGCGAGGACGCGGAAGACGCTTTACAGGATTCGTTCTTGAAGGCGTTCCTTCACTTCGAACAGTTTGACGGGAGGTCGAGTTTCTCAACCTGGCTGACTCGGATCGCGATTAATTCGGCCCTGATGGTGGTCCGGAAGAGGCGTTCCGCACTCGGACTACCGATCGAGGCTTCTGGTTGCGATGAGGACCTCAGACTTACAGAGGTTCCCGACCAGGCCCTGAATCCCGAGGCCTACCTGGTGCGGCGCGAGCAGGAAGGAATTCTGCGAGCGGCGATCCGCAGTCTGCGGCCGACGATTCGCAAGGCGGTCGAGTTGCAGAAGTTACAAGAACGTTCTCTGAAGGAAACGGCGGAGATGATGGGACTCTCCGTAGCCGCGGCAAAAGCACGAGTATTCCAGGCTAAAGCGGTACTCCGTAAATCACTGGCGGCGAAGGGCGGTCCGCGCACTCGTGCGCGCAGGATGCTTACCTTCGCTACGGCCGCGTAACAAACGAGAACCGGCGCGCAGGGTGGATGGGCATCGCAGTAAGGATTCGGCCAAAAAGCTTGCAGCGGCAAGGACAGAGAATTATGACGAAGTTTCAAAACCCGAGAATCTGGATCGAGCGCGCATTGTTGGCAGTCGGAATTGTGCTTCTCGCAGTCTACGGCGCAGCGCGACTGGAAAGCGTTCTAAGTTCGCGGGCAGCTTTGAACAGGTTTAAAGCTCTCGAGTCACCAGCCAGTCTCGCCAGCCCCCCGAAGCTTGCAAGCCCGGAGGTTGAAACCGAGTTCGGTCCGTCCGAAGTGGATTTCGGTCTGTGGGACGAGCGCCGAGTCCAGGCTTACAAAGCGAGTTTGAGCCAGCCGTCCGGTGCTCTATTAGGCGTACTTCAGATTCCAAAAATTCGACTTGAAGTGCCTCTTCTCGATGGAACGGACGCCCTGACACTGAACCATGCCGTGGGAAGGATTTCCGGAACCGCGCGCCCAGGAGAGCCAGGAAATATTGGAATCGCAGGACATCGTGACGGCTTTTTCCGCGGGCTAAAGGATGTTCGCGTTGGAGACACGATCAAGCTGCAAGCGGCGGAAGGAACGAATACGTATGTCGTTGACGAAATCAACATCGTCAACCCGGCCGATATCGCGGTCCTGCAGCCGCGGCCTGTTTCGTCGCTGACGCTCGTCACCTGCTACCCGTTTTACTTCATGGGCAGCGCACCGCAGCGTTACATCGTGCATGCATCGCGCGCCGATTTTGAAAGACAGCCAAACAAACCACCTGAGCAAGGCAGTTTAATCCTTGCAAACAAAAACTAGGAGAAACCAAAATGAACTCACATCGCTTTTCGCAGAAACTCACACATTTCCTGGCCG
This sequence comes from uncultured Acidobacteriaceae bacterium, assembly GCA_963712035.1. Lineage (GTDB taxonomy): Bacteria > Acidobacteriota > Terriglobia > Terriglobales > Acidobacteriaceae > PALSA-270. The sequence continues at coordinate 424,428 of CAVQGL010000002.1, forward strand.
CAGGAATTGCCTTCATGTCCCTCGCAGTCGGGGCGAACGCCCAGGTCAGGACAGAAAGCACGACGACCCACGGACCTGCAACGCAGAGCGTCAGTGTTGATCGCGGCGAGGTCGTTTACGTTTCGGGTCCTAACCTCGTGCTTAAAAAAGACGACGGCACGATCGTGCATTTTGCCCACGCGTCCGAAAGCGCCACAGTGGATGGCAAGCAGGTCGCGATCGATGATTTGAAACCAGGTATGAAACTGGAACGAACCATCACCACGACCACCACTCCGATGACGGTCAAGACAGTAGAGACGGTCACCGGAAAAGTGTTTCACAATCATCCACCCCTTTACGTAATCCTGACTCTGGAAGACGGAACCAATCATCGATTCGAACTTCCCGCGGACCACAAAGTCACGGTGGATGGCCGGGAAGTAAGCGCCTGGGGCTTGCGCAAGGGACTGAAAGTGTCCGCCACCAGAGTCACCGAAGCCCCTAGCACCGTGGTTGCTCAGGAGACAAAGTTCTCTGGGAGCGCGCCGGCGCCGGTTGCGTTTCAGGCTCATTCGCCGGTTTTCTTTGCGGTCTTTGCGCCCGCGCGGGAGCTCCCAGTCCTCGCGGATGCAACGCCGGCCACCCTGCCCGAGACGGGAAGCTCGATTCCTCTGTACGGGCTATTAGGGGTTCTGGCGTTCGGGTCCGCTCTTGGATTGCGAGCGATTCGGATTAATGGATAAGACGCGGTACCGGGTCTTCCTGGGCTTTTCTAAGCCGGGAGACCCGGCCGCGAGCGCCTCCAACGGCGCAATCGGGATAAGCGATTCAGTAGCGGATGGCAAGAATTTCAAACTTAAAGATGAGGAGACTGAAAATGAAAACCAGAATCATGATGATGTTCTATTCGGTGGTAACCGTAGTGTCGATGTTCATAACATCTGCCCCGGCACAAGAAAAGGCTGTGCCCGTGCAAATTGCGGTGACCGCCAATGTGGCCAGCGACAAGCGTATGCCCGAAATCAACCCCGAGGATGTAGTCGTGAAACAGGGCAAGGAACGGCTGAAAGTGACGGGGTGGGTTCCGGCTCAGGGAGAGCGTGCCGGACTCGATCTGTTCATTCTGATTGACGATGCATCCAGTATGAGCCTTGGGTCTCATCTCGACGACCTGCGCGAGTTCGTGAACTCTCAGCCGTCGACGACTTACGTCGGAGTTGGATATATGCGCAATGCCACGGTGCAGATCGTTCAGAACTTCACCAACGACCATGACGCCGCCGCCAAGAAACTCCGGCTGCCCGTGGGAAGTGCGGGCGCGTTTGGAAGCCCGTATCTTTCGGTGGTGGATCTCATGAACCGCTGGCCGGAAGACCAGAACCGCCGCGAGGTCGTGATGCTCACGGATGGCATCGACCGCGCACGCCCCGCCCCGCGTTGGCGCGGATTGAACATTAACCCGGACGTGGACACCGCAGGTGCTGTCGCCCTGCGCACGGGTACAACCATTCACACCATTTATGTTCCCGGTGCGGACCGCCTGCACCGCAACTACTGGGAAGCCAACAATGGCCAACTGGGAATCGCCAAGCTCTCGGACGTAACGGGTGGCGAATCCTTCTTCCTCGGCCTGCAGAACCCGGTCAGTCTGAAACCTTACCTGGAGGACTTGCAGAAAACGTTTAACAATCGTTACCTGCTCAGTTTCTCTGCCAAGCCGGGCAACAAGGCCGGTTTGCAATATGTGACCCTCAGCACCGAGCTCGCGGGTGTCGAGTTCGCAGCACCCGACGCGGTTTGGGTTCCGGCTGCGAAATAAGTGAAAGGGCCCGCGCCAGCCGCGGGCTCTACCACTCTAACTTCAGTGGAGAAACTACAATGCTCAAAAAGCAAAATGCATGGATGAGGATGTTTGCACTGTTCTTCCTGGTCGTTTCTTGCGCTTTGGCCTATCCCCAGCGGGGACCACGCTCTGTTTTTCTTGGAAGGGCCAGCGTCGACGGACGCCTTGATCACGACACGATCCCGGTTGGAAAGGGGGCAGGACCGTTGCGCGCGATCCAGCTGCGTGTCGTTGGCGGAACCGTGGAATTTCATCGCGTGGTTGTTCGCTACGGAAACGGTACGGCGGAAGTCCTGCGCGTAAACTCCGTCATTCCCTCCGGCGGCCAAACTCGTCCAATCGGTCTCGCTGGTAATCGGAGAGCTATTCGAAGCGTCGACCTCTGGTACGGCAAGGCACACTGGCGCACCCGCCCCATCGTTAGTTTGTTTGGTATTCGGTGAAAGCAAATTGCACTGATCCGCGAGCGTACGGATGTAATTCATGCTCACACGATTTCGAGGCAGGCCGATCCAGGGTCTGTCAGAGGATAGAAATATGGAAGCGAATCCAGTTCTGTTCCGCGATCTGACCTACATATTCGTAGCCGCCGTGTTTGGTGGGCTCGTGGCCTGGCGACTTCGCCTGCCATTGATCCTGGGGTTTATTTTTGGTGGCATCTCGATCAGCCCGTTTACCCCAGGTCCTCAACTTTCTGACTTGCACTCCTTTGAAGTATTTGCCGAAGTTGGTGTCGTTCTTCTGATGTTTTCCATCGGAGTCGAGTTCTCCATCCCGGACTTGATCCGCGTCAAATGGGTTGCCCTCGCCGGCGCGCCAATTGGGATTTCGCTGATAGTCGGTATGGCGATCGCAACAGCGAAACTCCTGGGATGGGGGTTCGCTGAGGGCGCGGTGATCGGCGCCACGATCTCGGTCGCTAGTACGATGGTGTTGGCGCGACTGCTGAGCGACAGCGGAAAGCTTAATACAACGTATGGCCGCGTGATGATTGGGATCACTTTAGTAGAGGATCTGGCGGTCATCTGTATGACTGTGGTCCTTCCGGTACTTGGCGGGTCTGGAGAAGGCCGCTTCGCGAAGGCTGCATGGACGCTCGGGAAGGCTCTGATCCTTCTTGTCCCGTTGGTCTTCCTCGCGATGAAGGTCATCCCGCGCGTTCTTCGGAAAGTTAAGTCGATCTGTAACGCGGAACTTTTTTTGTTGGTCGCCATCGCGGTCTGTTTAGGCACGGCGGCCCTAGCTCACGCAGTCGGATTCTCCGTCGCGCTCGGCGCTTTCCTCGCTGGCCTATCCATCAGCGGTTCGGCGGATCTTCACGATGCCCAAGCCCAACTTGTTCCCCTTCGTGACGCGTTTGTGGCTCTCTTTTTCGTTTCGCTGGGAACGCTGATCGATCCCAAAGTGCTCTTGGCGAACCTGCAACTCCTAGGCGTGATGCTTTTCCTCATCGTGTTCGGAAAATTTCTCGTCTGGATAACTATCGTCCGGCTTTTCCGTTATCCCATACGGAATGCAATCGCCGTAGCCGCCGGCTTGACACAGATCGGCGAGCTATCCTTCGTCGTCGTGCAAGTTGCGCGAACCGCGGAGATCGTAGGCGAAAATGTTTTCAGCACGGTAATCGCCGCGTCCTTGATCTCAATCTTGCTGAATGTCTTTATCGTCCGCGGCGTGTTTGCGTGGCTGGGCCGAAAATTCCCCGAAAAAGGCGCGGCCAACCCGACCAGCGGCACATTGGTGCCCCTGGCCTCGTAAGTGTTGGTTGATGAGTACAACGATCCGACGGCGTTTCATCTCCCGGTTGTCTGGGACAACCGAGAGAATCGCAAACTTTTTCGTCCACTCGTCCGTCGCTAGTCTTCAGTCTCCGAGAAGATACTCTCATGCGGACTCTCCCGAGTTTTGCGTTGTAGTACAGTGTTCTATTTTGTTGACAGATTCCAACTCCGCTCTTGATACTACCCACCGCGCTACTGGTGAGGCCTTGGGGCAGGATTATTGAGTAAGACCTATGCGAATCACTAAAGTTGAAACCCTCGCGTATCACAATGTCACCCAAGTCCATGCGGGAGGGATTGGCTGGTTGTGGGTGCGAATTCATACCGATACCGGCATCTACGGGACAGGCGAAACCTTTCCCAGTCCGGACAGCGAAAAGGCGATCATCCTCAAAGACTATGCGCCCATCCTGCTAAGCCGTGACCCGCGCGACATTGAACGAATATGGTTGGATCTGCTGGCTCATGTTCAATGGCGAGGATGGGCCGGTGCAGAAATGCGCGCGCTGAGCGCGGTTGACGTGGCTCTGTGGGATCTGCTGGGAAAATCCACGGGGCTTCCGGTTTACATTCTGCTCGGCGGCCAGTGCTGGGATTCGATTCCGATCTATAACACCTGCTATGACGATGGCTTCGACTTCAATAAGCAACCGGTGGAACTCGCCAAAGAATTGATGAAGACAGGCATCACGGCGATGAAGATTTGGCCCTACGATGGCATAGCCCTTCGCAATCGCGGGCAATCGATCACTGCCGATGAGATTGCTGAAGGAATGGCTCCGGTGCGCCGCATTCGTGAAGCGGTCGGCGACAGCATGCGGATCATGGTGGAGTTTCATGGCTTCTGGAATCTTCCATGTGCTGTGGAAATTGCTCGCGCGCTGGAGCCTTACAACGTGACCTGGCTGGAAGAGATGCTGCCTCAGGACAACATGGCGGCTTATGAAGCTTTGGCCCGGCTAGTAAAGCAACCGCTCTGTGTGAGCGAACGCCTGATGACGCGTTGGGGATATCGCGAGTTGCTGGAACGCAGGGCAGCTTCCATCATCATGCCTGATCTAGCTTGGTGCGGAGGCCTCACAGAAGCCAAGAAAATCGCCGCCGCCGCGCACACTCAGTATCTGCCGGTCGCATTTCATAACTGTGCCGGGCCCATCACCCACTTCGCCTCCTGGCACTTGGCGATGGCGACGCCGAATCTGAAAATTCTGGAGAGCGTGCGCCGCCACTACAACGACCGCTATGTACCCGTCGCTACCTCCACCGGCGCGCCCGAAAGAGGGCGACTCGGAATTCCGCCCGGACCTGGCCTTGGAGTGGACATTAAGGATGACTTGCTGCGCAGTGGCCGTGTGCAAATCGAAAGCGTCGACGAACAGAGTGCGGACAAATCTTTGGCAGCGTGGGATCGAGGTCGGTCTTTAAGCCCCAAGGATGGAAAATGACCTCGCTAGTCTGGCGGCAAAACTCATCTCCAATCGAAGCCTAGAGGCGTATGAAACTTTATCGCACAGCCAGCGGTTTAGTAGTTGAACACGATAATCACCTTCTCTTCTCCGCGAACGCGTCTTTGGACAGCTTGATCTCCCGCGATGATCTCGAAGAATATTTGACGAAGAGCATTCGAGAATGGACACCGGCGGATGAAAGCTTTCTGAAAGACTTGCGTCCGCCGATCGGCAGCCAGGAAGTCTGGGGAGCCGGGGTCACTTACTATCGCAGCCGTACCGCTCGCATGGCGGAATCGCCGGAGGGTGGCAGTTTTTACGATCGCGTCTACGATGCCGAGCGGCCGGAGATTTTTTTTAAGGCGACGGCCCATCGTGTGGTTGGCCATAATCAAAAGGTCGCAATCCGCGGCGATTCGAAGTGGTCGGTCCCTGAGCCCGAACTGGCGCTGCTGGTTACTCCCCACGCCAAGATCGTGGGTTACACGGTTGCCAATGACATGAGCTCCCGCGATATTGAGGGCGAAAATCCCCTCTACTTGCCGCAAGCTAAGACCTATGACAGAAGTTGCGCGCTCGGGCCAGCGATATTACTCTCCACGAAAGAGCCCGAGCCTTCTTCCGAAATTCGCATGGACATTGTTCGTGCAACAAAAACTGTTTACGCGGGCAAGACGACTCTCTCCGCCAGAAAACGCACCTCGGAGTCGTTGGTTTCCTATTTATACCGGCATTGTAGCTTTCCCAACGGATGTTTTCTGATGACGGGCACTGGAATTGTTCCCGAAGATTCGTTCACCTTGCAGGCCGGAGACGAAATAAGAATCTCGATTGACGGGATCGGAACCTTGACGACGTTTGTCGGATAGGAAAAAAGCTAGCCGGCAGCTTCAGCGGGCCGAGTTTCCTGGGATGCCACGTCGGAGTGTAGCGCCCGCGAGTCGTACCCCAGTTCGGCAGAAAGCTGGCTAGCCGCATTGAGCAGATGCTCCTTCGAAGTCATCAGGTTTTCGCCTCGCAGCCGCTGAATGGGCATGGAGATGCTAAGTGCGGCCACAGGTTGGCGCATGTGGTTTCGTATCACCGTGCCCATGCAAACCACTCCACTCTCATTCTCCTCGAAGTCATAAGCAACGCCGTCCTGGCGCACTTTTTGCAGGTGTTCCTTGAGCCGCTGCTTATCGGTAATGGTGTGCGCGGTGATAGGCTCCAATTTGTCAAACGTGCGGTAGAGTTCGTCGAACACTGCATCCGGCAGAGTGGCGAGTAGGGCCTTGCCCAGCGATGTGCTGTGTGCGGGCACCCGGTTGCCGATGGCTTCGCTTGTGCGCAGCCGTTCCATGGACTCAATTTGCGCTACGTACAGGACCTCTGTTCCTTCGAGCACCGCCAAATTTGCGGTCTCGCGCGAAACATTCACGAGTTCGCGCAGGATGGGCATGCCATGACGGACAAGCAGGTTTTGCTTCACCAGCAAGTCGCCCCAGCGCAGGATTCGCGCGCCCAACGCATAGTTCGAAGTGCTGGGATCAAACCATACCAAATCAAATTCGCGGAGAGTTGCGAGCAGACGGTGCACCGTGCTCTTCCCCATTTTCAGTTCTTTGCTCAGAACCGCGATGCCGGTGCCGCTTTGATAGCGGCCGACGGTGTCGAGAAGACGCAACGCCTTGGCCAACGACTTAACCGGGTACTTGGCCGGCACGTTGCTGCCGATCACCCCGCGCGTTTCAGTCGAAGCCGGCTTCATGTCGTGCGGGTGGATAACGAGTGTCATCCTCCAGCGTAGAACATCATCATAGCATGTGGGATTGCTGCACTCTCCCTCCGGATGTGGCCGCCTTTCTTCCCATCTCGCGCAATGACAACCTAAGTTCTTGCTTGGACAAGCCAGCAATATTCCTCCGGCGGCGTAACGGGTTCGCCCTTCAAATTGAAATATCGGGTATCGGTCACCCCGCCTATGGCGTTGTAATCGCGTTCCGCGCGAGAGTACCCGCCCAGCCTTTCGATAGGCGCCCCGTTTACCCCGAAGTAGGTCTCCTCCGTCTGGTTACCGCGACTGTCATACACTCCCCGGAGAACTGCGAAACCATCCTTGTGAAGGGTAGGCTTCCCATCGATTCCGAAGAATGCCTGCTCGATCAAATTGCCACGGGCATCGTATTTCGCGCTGGTCCGGGCGACGCCGTCGTTGTCGAGAATCAGAGATCCATCGACGCCAAACGACTCAACGGTCAATGCGTTGCCTCGACTGTCATACTCGACGGCACCCCGGGCGATGTGATCTTTTCCAAGAATCGGTTGGCCATCCACCCCGAAGATCTTCACTTCGGTGAAGTTTCCTCGGGCGTCGTAGGTCTTCACCATACTGGCAAAGCCACGCGCATCTAAGATGGGACGGCCGTCGATTCCAAAGAAGTCCTCTCTGGTCCGATTGCCGCGCGCGTCGTAAGAGAAGGTCGCGCGGGCGTACCCCAACTTACTCAGGATGGGCGCGCCGTCAGCGCCAAAATATGCCTCCTCGATGGAGTTCCCGTGGGCATCGTGAGCTGACAAAATTCGGGCATAGCCCTTCTGAACCAGCACGGGTGCTCCGTCCGTTCCGAAAAAGGCGATTTCGGTACCATTGCCGCGGGAATCATAGGCGAGGGTTACTTTGGCATAACCGTCGCTGCAACAAACGGGTGCACCATCGACGCCAAAATACGCTTGCTCAACCCGGTTTCCAAAGTTGTCAAGGGCGGTCGCGGTTCGCGCGTACCCGCTCTTGCAGAGTGCGGGCGCGCCGTCCACTCCGAAATAGGCCGTGCCCACGCGATCACCGCGAGCGTTGTATTCATGGGTGGCGCGCGCGAAACCTTCTTTCGACAACACCGGTTCGCCGGCAACGCCAAAGTATTCTTGTTCGACGATATTACCGCGCAGGTCATATTTTGCGGTCGCTCGCGCGGCGCCGTTCCCACCCAAGATCGGAACACCGTTCACGTCGAAACAAGCCCATTCCGTGACGTCGTTGTGGGAATCGTAAGTGAGAGTCGTTCGCGCGTGACCGTCCTTGTTGAGGACGGGAGTGCCATCCACGTCGAAACAATTTTCCTCGATTGGATTCCCATTGGCGTCATATTGCCACGTCATTCGTGCGTAACCCTGCCGGCCGAGAGTAGGCTGACCGTCGGGAGCAAAATAAGAACTCGCCAGAAGATGGCCCATTTTGTCGTATTCGTTCGTCCAAATTGCAATCCAGTCTTCGCTGTAAGATGGCGCGTCATGCTCATCTTTAGAAGTCTGCCGGATGATATTGCCGTCACCGTCGTATTCGTTGGTCACCGAGGCGTATCCTCGCCCGGTCATAATTGGTTGACCTGATCCGTCAAGATAGGACCATCGAACCAGACGGCCGGCAGCGTCATTTTCGTGCCGCTCCTCAGTGACCCCATTTCCCTGGGTTGCACGCTTGCCTGCGGCATCCAAGAACCAGGTGCGGACAATCAAACCGCGACTGTCCACTTCGTAACCTTCTCCGTAGTTGCCGGCCGCGTCCTGGGCGGGAGTGTTAAAAGAGTTGCGGGCATATTGCCGGCGGATCACAAATCCCCGGTCGTCGTAAGTGAGAAGATGACGAACGATCTCCGCCTTGTTGGCCGCCAGGTTGTCCATTTCTTTCTTGCTAAAGCCCAGACCTCCGGCGAAAGATGTTTGCGCCACAGCGCTGTCATCGTCCCTCTGAAAATCCACGGTCCGGGCGTCGCGACTGAAGGTCTGGCGCAGCCTGATTCCACCGTGACGATTTCGAGAGTCCACTGCCTCGACAGTGCCGTTCGAGCGGTAAGTCACATCCAGCTGCGCAATCCCGTTGTTGTCCTCGCGCAACATTCCATGACTGTCGAAACGCTTTACACTCTGTACTCGACCGTCACGAATTTCGAATTGCAATGAGTACCTGCGACGGGACACATTCTCCGCGGACACCGGACCGACTCCCTCCGGAACGCCGCGCCGCCAAACCATGTCGTGAAAATATTCGACCTTGGTTTCGCGTTTTCGCAGCATGGCAAGGCACTCTCGCAAATCCGCAAGAGAGCAATTCAAGAGTGCCGAGAGCAGGCGGTCCCGAGCCAGATCCTTAAGTTCCTGGTCGGTCATGTTTTGCCGCGGAGTCACATCCGCCCCGGCAGGAACGACTAACTCCATGACCGTGGCGGGACCCTCGCCGACCATGCGGTATTGCCGAAGCTCGCTAGGGAAAGATTCTTCAGGACGGCCTTCGGTAAGCAGTACCAAAATTCGATCGCCTCGCTCCCAATGCTTGAAGAGAGCGATTTCGGCACGCACCCAATCCGACTTGGGCGTGTTGGGAGAGCAAACGACAATCAGATAGTAGGAGTTCCATAAGGCGGCTTTGAGATCGCCGGAAAGGTCGGCGCTTGCCGACATTTCATTGTCGTCGCGGAAGATGAGCCCCACACGTTCCGGGACGCCCTTCTTACGAAGAGGCTCAGGGGTGTCAAAGTTCCCCAGGGTCTCGACCAGCCATTCCGCCCACCGCGTATCTTCGGGCAGGCGCCGGTAGCTCACGAATACGCTGTATTTTGGGTCCTGCGCTTCAGGCATCCCCGCTCATCCCGGTGTGTATTTGATCGTTCGAGTTGTGCCGGCTCTGGACAGACCGCTGTCCCACATGGCCGGGTGCCCGCGATCCGCTCGCCTATGGCAGCAGCAGCAACTTTCCGGTTGTCTTTCTGCCTTCCAGATCACGGTGGGCTTCTTGGGCTTCCGCTAACGGATAGGTATGGTCGATGCGCAACTTGAGTTTTCCTGAGGCGATCATACCGAACACCGCGCCGGAGCGAGCCAGCAACTCCTCGCGAGTCGCAGTGAAATGCGCCAGAGTGGTGCGCGCCAGAAACAGCGACCCCTTCTGCGCCAGCACGCTGGGATCCACCGGGGGCACGGGTCCGCTCGAAGCCCCGTAATGCACCAGCGTTCCCCGCAGACGCAGGACATTCATGCTTTTGTCAAAGGTCGCCTTGCCTACTCCGTCATAGACCACATCCACGCCTTTGCCACCAGTCAGCCGCTTGGTCTCGGCTTCAAAATCCGCGTGGGTATAAAGAATTACTTCATCCGCGCCGGCCTCTCGCGCCAACTTAGCTTTTTCTTCCGTGGAAACTGTGCCGATCACGCGCGCGCCCAAAGCGTGCGCCATCTGGACCAGCAGCAATCCCACGCCGCCCGCCGCTGCGTGCACCAACGCCGTGTCGCCCGGCTTGAGCGGATAGGTATCGTGCGACAAATAGTGCGCCGTCATGCCCTGCAAAATTGAAGCGGCGGCCTGCTGCTCGCTCACGCCATCGGGTATCGGCACGAGCGCGTCCGCCATTGCTGCCACCTGCTCCGCGTAAGATCCAAGCACGCCGCTCCAGGCCACGCGGTCGCCCGGGCTGACGACTTTCACATCCGCGCCTACTGCTGTAACTACGCCGGCGCCCTCCTGCCCCGGTACGAACGGCATGGGCGCAACATAGCGCCCCGAGCGCATGTTCACGTCGATGTAGTTCACTCCAGAGGCTGCAACTTTGACTAAGGCCTCGTTGCGTTTGAGCTGAGGGACGGGCAGATCCACCAATTGCATCACTTCCGGACCACCGGCATGTCGAACTTGAATGGCTTTCATAGGTGGTTTGGATTCTAGGGTGACAGCCGCGGCTTCGCAAGAGTGTGCGCACAAATCCCAGACGTTTCCTCGCCGCGAAGCTATACTTCCGGTGACAAGAGCAGGCACTATGAACAATTCAACTTCGCGAAGAGATTTTCTTAAGATTTCAGCACTTGGCCTGGGCGCTATGACGGCGGTGCCGAGTGCTGCAGCCGCAAGTTCGTCGGGCGAAGGCCCGGTTCCGAATTCCGACATTGCCGTCTGGACCACGGCCGGTTCACAGCGCTTCGCTGCCGGTCAGTCCATCCCTTGGCAAAGGGCGACCGCCAAAACTGCAAGGGACACCGTTCAGCTCGATTCCAGCAAGAAGTTTCAGGAGATTCTTGGCTTCGGCGGCGCTTTTACCGAGGGCGCCTGCTACATGCTCAACCAGTTGTCGCCGTCAGCTCGCGAGCAGTTGCTGCATGAACTGTTTCATCCTTCTGAAATGGGATTGAACGTATGCCGCACTTGCATTGGATCAAGCGACTGCTCGACCGTGGCCTATACCTACGATGATGGCGAAGAGGATCGCGAGCTAAAGCGGTTTTCCATCGCTCGCGACCGCGAATATATTCTGCCGGTGTTGCGCCAGGTGCGGCAGGTTAATCCCGATCTGTTCTTATTCGCTTCTCCCTGGAGTCCGCCGGGATGGATGAAGTGGAACCACTCGATGCTGGGTGGCTCCATGAACCGAAAATATCTGGACGCCTATGCCCGGTATTTCTTGAAATTTCTGCAGGCGTATGCGGCGGAAGGAGTCGCGATCCAAGCGGTCACATCGCAGAATGAAGTGGACACCGACCAAAATGGGGCGATGCCTGCCTGCGTCTGGCCACAGGAATGCGAAATGGAATTTATTTCTGACCACCTCGGCCCGCTTCTCGAAAGTTCCAAGACCCCAGCCAAGATATGGATTCTGGATCACAACTACAGTCTTTGGGGCCGCGCGGTGTGCGAACTGGAAGATCCCGATGTGCGACGCTATGCCACTGGAATCGCATGGCACTGTTACAGCGGCACCGCAGACATGATCAGCAAAGCTCACGATGCCCACCCCGATACGGAAATGCATTGGACCGAAGGCGGCGGGAACCTGGATGAGCCTCACTATTTGGACGATTGGTCCAAGTGGAGCGGGGTGCTGAGCGCAGCTTTGCGCAACTGGTGCCGCTCTCTCACGGTCTGGAACCTGGCCCTCGACGAAAAGGGCAAGCCCAATATAGGGCCGTATCCCTGCGCGGGTCTGGTAACTATCCATTCGCAAACCAAAGAGCTTACCCGGATCGGTCTGTACTGGGCTTTGGCGCACTATTCTCGTTCCATCAAGCGTGGCGCCCGGCGGATTGACTCGCAGACCCAAGCCGCTGGCCTGGAGCACGTTGCGGTAGAGAATCCCGCCGGCCAAAAAGTCTTGATCTTAACCAACCCTGGTTCGGCCCGCTCCGTCCAATTAGAGGTGGGGGCGAGTAAGGCTTCCGTTCCATTGCCGGAAAACTCCGTCACCACATTGACGTGGAGTTAGCTGGCCGCCCACGGATCACAATCTATAGATGCAGCCCAGCGAACTCGCTGGGAAAATGGCCAATGGTTTGCGGGAAAAACCTTGCGGTTGGTCCATGGCCGGAGTATCATGCCCAACCTGTGTCAAAGGTAACCAGTCCAAGGCCTTGCAGACGATTGACCGGGCAAATCCGAGGGGAGTACGATTTAGAATCTGGTTTTTGTCCTGCGTCTGGCGCGTCACGGTAAGTCGTTGATAGATATGAAGTTTAAAACCCATATTCTGGCCACGGCTCTAGCGTTCGCCTCGGTAGGCGCGACCGGCTGCCAGAGTGCCCATCCGGTGCCTTTGCTGCCTCCCAAACAGGCCAATGCGCCTGCGCTGACCTCGAGTGTCAAGTCAGGGTCCACGTTTCGGATGACAAATCGCGGCAATCCGACGCTGCACTACGCTGGCTCCAAGGACCGACCCCGCCGACGCGTTGATCGCGAACGTGGAGAAAGAATTCCAATCCGGGCAGGACAATTTCAAGACAGGAAATACCGAAGAAGCGCGACAGCATTTTGATCGCGCGCTTGACCTGTTGCGAGCCGCGCCCTCTGACATTCACGCCGAGCCGCGGGTGGAGCGGGAGATCAGCCTCGTGCTGGCGGGTTTGAACAGTTTCGAGCAGCAACAACAAATGCTGCAGCAGACCGCCGTCGACGCACAGACGGATAAACCTCCTGCGCAGCAATCCGAACCCGCGCCAATTGACGAAGCCAACGAAGCGACCGCTCCGGTCGATCGCCAACGTAGAGGCCAAAGCCGCCGCGGAAATCAAAGCGACGCACTCCGACTTGCCACTGATGATGACTGACTCGGTGGCCGGCTATATCAATTACTTCTCGGGACGCGGGCGCGGCGTGCTGGAGCGGGCTCTGGCTGCGCAGCGGGCGGTATGACGAGATGATCCGGCGCACGTTGAAGCAAGAGGGCGTTCCCCAGGATCTGATTTACCTGGCGCAGGCGGAGTCCGGATTCCATCCCACGGCGCTGTCCCGCGCCGGCGCCCGCGGCATATGGCAGTTCATGGCCAGCCGCGGCTCATGGCTATGGTCTGGAGCGCAGTCTGTGGGTGGACGAGCGGCAAGATCCGGAGAAAGTCTACCCGGGCGGCCGCGCATCATCTGAAAGACCTCTACCGTGAGTTCGGGGACTGGTACCTTGCCATGGCCGCCTACAACTCCGGGCCCGGCACGGTGCAGCAGGCGGTCAAGCGAACCGGCTACGCGGATTTCTGGGAACTCTACAAGCGCGACGTGTTGCCCAAGGAAACCCGCAATTACGTGCCGATTATTCTTGCCGTCACCATCATGGCGAAGAATCCGGCAGCAGTACGGGCTGGACGAGATGGTGCGCGAAGAGCCGGTTCCTTCCGACACGGTAAAGATTGATTATCCGGTGGATCTGCGGCTGGCCGCGGAGTGCGTGGGCACGACGCCCGATGTGTTGCAGGATCTGAACCCCAGCCTGTTGCGCTGGACGACGCCCGCCACCGGCGAACCGTTCGAACTCCACTTGCCGGCCGGCACGGCGGAGAATTACCGTAGCGCGATTGCGGCCATTCCGCAGGATATGCGGGTTTGGTGGCGTTACCACAAAGTTGCTCCAGGGCGAAACGCTGGCTTCGATTGCGCGCGCTTATCGGACCACGCCGCAGGCGATCGCTAAAACCAATAGCCTTGAAGCGGATGCCAGCCTTCTCCCGGACACGCGCTCTGGTTATCCCGATTACGCCGGGGAAGCACGCTACTTCAGAGGATTCGCTCAGCTACGCGAGGGGCATCACCCGCTATAAAGTCCGCCGTGGGGACACAGTGCAGTCAGTGGCAGAGAATTTCGGCGTGCCCGACGACCATGGTGCGGCGCTGGAACCACCTGCGCGGCGAATAGCGTGTGCGGTCGCCACATTCTTATATGTGCATCTTCCGGTCGGCGCCCAGCGTCCATGAGAGCGGCTCGTGGCGAGCGCTAAGCCTAGAATCCAGCAGGATTTTACAGGCGGCGAAGCGCGACCCGATAGCGCGCCACAAAGTCGTCCCGGGAGAAACCTTGAGTCTCGATTGCTACGGTCCATCACACCACGGTTCAAGCCCTCAAGCGGGATAACAACATCGCCACTCTTCGGCCAGGGATGGTCCTGCTCATCCGTCAGTAGGTCCTGCGTTTTCTGCACGAGGCCGGCATCCCATTTTTCCTACCGAGTTGCATCTAACAGTCCGGAAGAGCACATGACTTGGGTGTAATATGCAGGCGTATTGAAGCTCGTTACGATGGCAGTGTCTGCGCCGCTATGCTATAATCGCGCCCCGTTCAGTCGCAGTATCGGCATTTCAATTAATTCTTAGCGCAGTTCCCGCACTTCTGCAGATCACCCGGCGCCCAGGCGGCGGGAAAAGAGGAGGAAAGATGACTTTCGATGACACTCTCTACGCCCGTGATGACGAGGCGGATGAGTTCGATGACAGCAGCTCCTACGGCGATTCGTTAGAAGAAGACTTGGAAGAAGAGGAAGAAGAAGAGGAGGAAGTTCCGGTAGCTAGTTGAGCCCGAACCGGAACCCGTAGCTCCGCCAGCACCGCCTGCAGCGGTAAGCACTCCCAAACCGCCCCCAAGAAGCCTGCGGCGAAGACCCCCGCCGCCAAAAAGCCGGAGGTCAAAAAGCCAGCACCGAAGAAGCCGGCCAAGAAGGCCCCGAAGAAAGTGGCGGCGAAGAAGCCCGTGCGCAAGGTGGCGAAAGCTAAGCCTGCCAAGAAAAAACCCGCCAAGAAAGCCGCGAAGGCGAAAAAATCCTCAGGCCGCAAAGGCCGTCGCTAAAGTCTGCACTCACGGGGACGGACCCGATCCGTCCCCCGTTCTTCCGCGCACTCCGTGCTTCGAGGCGTCTCGGATCGCGGACAAGTTAGAGCGCGCGCTCCGTCTCAGGTCGCTTGTTTTCGGATCGGGGAGGAGTCCCTTCGGCGAAATCCTCACGACGAAGTGTCAGCAAAACAGAAATGTAAGTTTCCTCTTTCCGGGGTAATCCATCGGTTCCGTGCACACCTTTGGTAACTTTGTTCCTTGCACCTTTTTCGCTGCAATTTAACAATCCTGCAATGTTTTGGAAGTAACATTGGAAAGAGCCCACGGAGGCCCAAAACCATGGGAATGCGCAGCCTGCCCCGTCATGCGCTGCCGCTGCAAGTTGCAGCTGTATGTTACCGGTGGCGGGGGTCGGCGGTTGAGTTTTTGCTGGTCAACACTAACGGCGGGGGCAAGTGGACGTTTCCCAAAGGCGCTCCCGAGACCTCTCTTTCCCATAGCCAGGCTGCCGAGCGCGAGGCTTGGGAAGAAGCCGGTGCCCACGGGCAGATTGAGCCTCGCCACTTTCATCTGTACGTACACTCCAAGGGAGTTTTCTGGAAGCCTCCGGGTGTGCAGGAGTACGTGGTAAAGGCCTTCCTGATGGAAGTCGCCCATGCGGGGCGTCCGCAAGAGGGAATGCGCAACCCTACTTGGTTTTCACCGGAAGACGCCAAGCGCATTCTCGCCAAAGGCCGTGAAGTGAAGTATGCGCGGGAATTGCAGGCCGTGGTGGACCGCGCGCTGGAGCAGGTGGGGGCGGCAAAAGCGATGGCCGCTCGATAATGAAGGGCGTGCACTCCCTGCCCGCTGCCCACAGTTACACATGCTTGCGGTACTGGTCATTTCGTTCGCCAACATTTTAGGCACAGCCGGGTCTCTTAGCGGACAAGAGTGTCCTCTCCATACCACCCCACGGCTCCGCACGATATGAGACCATAATCTCAGCCCATGATTCAGCTTTCCTCCGCCGGAAAACGTTACGGCCATAAACTTCTTTTCGAAGGAACCGATTGGCTAATTACGGCAAAGGACCGCGTCGGTCTGGTGGGCGCGAACGGCACCGGGAAATCTACTTTGCTGAAAGTTCTGGGCGGATTGGAAACCCTCGACTACGGGACTGTAAGCACTGCCAAAGGCATCAGCGCCGGTTATCTGCCGCAGGATGGCCTTTCACTCTCCGGGCGCAGCGTTTTCGCCGAGTGTATGTCGGTGTTCGACGAATTGCGCGCCATGGAAAAGGAGATGGAAGACCTGACCGCGCGCATGTCGGAGGTGGATGCCGGCTCGGCTGAATACGCGCAGATTGCCGACCGCTATCACGTCATCCAGCATGAATTTCAGACGCGCGATGGGTATGCCATCGACGCGCAGGTCGGCACCGTCCTAACCGGTTTGGGTTTTACCAAAGAAGACTGGCATCGCCAGACCGAGGAGTTTTCCGGCGGTTGGCAGATGCGATTGGCGCTGGCCAAGCTGCTGTTGCAGCAGCCGAACCTTTTGCTGCTCGATGAGCCCACCAACCATCTCGATCTCGAAGCTCGCAACTGGCTGGAAGATTACCTAACCCATTATCCCCACGCTTTTGTTCTCATCTCTCACGACCGCTACTTTCTGGATGTAACCGTCAACAAGATCGTCGAGATATGGAACAAGCGGATCCATTTCTATCCCGGCAATTATGACAAATATCTGGCGCAGAAGACGCAGCGCCGGGAGCAGATCGAAGCCGCTTATCGCAACCAGCGCGAGCGCATCGAGCAACTGGAAGTCTTCATCAACCGCTTTCGCTATCAGGCGACCAAAGCCAAGCAGGTGCAGAGCCGCATCAAGGAATTGGAAAAGATGGAGCGGATCGAGATCCCGGAGGAAGAGAAGACCATTCACTTCTCCTTCCCGCAGCCCAAGCCCGGCGGGCGAAATGTCGCCGAGTTCATCAGCGTCGCCAAGTCCTATGGCAACAAAGAAGTTTTTCGCGAAGTCAGTTTTACCATCGATCGCGGCGACCGCGTTGCCCTCGTCGGCGTGAACGGCGCTGGGAAATCCACTTTGATCAAGCTGCTTGCGGGCCGGGAACCGCTGACCCGCGGCGAATGTCGCCTGGGCCACAACATTCAGGCCGACTACTTTGCTCAGGACCAATACAAAGAGCTCAATCCTGACGCCCGCATCCTCGACGACCTCAGCGATTTCTCTTCTCACTCCACCCAGACTGAGCTGCGCAGCTTGCTCGGCTGTTTTCTCTTCTCCGCAGACGACGTTTTCAAACGCATCGGGGTCCTCTCAGGCGGAGAGCGTAACCGTTACGCCTTGCTTCGCATGCTGCTGCATCCCGCGAATTTCCTTTTGCTCGACGAACCCACGAATCACCTCGATATGCGGGCCAAGGATGTTCTGCTTGAGGCGCTTGCCGGCTATTCCGGCACCGTTGTTTTTGTCTCCCATGATCGCTACTTCATCGACAAGTTGGCGACCCGAATATTCGAGGTGGGTGGCGGAAAAGTTGAAATCTATCCCGGCAACTATGAGGACTATCTGTGGCGCAAACAGGGCGGCGCGGCCGAATTGCAAGCATCCCTCAGCGTTCCGCCCGTGGTAACCGCACCCGACAACGGGAACGTTAGCGGCGCTTCCGCCGCGGAACCCAGAACCAGGCGCCTGAATCCCATAAAACGAAAGCAAATGGGGGAAAGGCTAGAGGAACTCGAAGCGGAAATCGGCCAGTTGGAGGCAAAGATTAACGCCTGTGAGTCAGCGCTGCAAACTTTCGTGAGCGCCGAGGAAACGACTCGCAAAACCCACGAACTCGATGATGGTCGTGCTCAACTGCAGCGCCATTTGTCTGAGTGGGAAGAGCTTACCCAGGTACTGCAGGAAGAGGGATGATGACTGGGCCACCCGGCCTTGTTCTTCCGTAACCTCCTTAAATGTGGCTACCCGTGCGATATTCTCAATGAACGCCAATCGATATTTCACACTCACCGCACCGCATGAAGAAAGGCCGAACTGAATGTTGCAATCCTCAGATAGCCAAAAATCGAGCTCACCAGTTTCAACCGCGTTCGGCCCCATCAGCGCGGCAGGCACTCCCACGGAACAGGCCACCATTGGCCGGTCTTTAATTATTAAGGGGGAAGTCAGCGGCGCCGAATCGCTTTACATTGACGGCTCCATCGAAGGAAGCATTACTGTCGCTGACCATCGGGTCACCATCGGGCGAAATGGCAAGGTAACGGCCAACATCACCGCCCGCGAAGTCGTCATCATGGGCAAGGTTAAGGGAAATATTCAATGCGCCGATCGTCTGGATATTCGCGGCGAAGGTTCATTGACCGGGGACGTTGTTACCCAGCGCATCAGCGTGGAGGACGGCGCAATCCTGAAGGGCAGCGTGCAAGTTCGAGCCGCCGAAGCGAAACACGACAAGCCCAATGGCCATCAGCAAGCGCGGCCCGAAGCGGCTGTCGAGCCACCCAAAGCCGCCACCGTGGGCGCATAAGCTTTCCCTCGTCCGAAGCACGTCAGGGGCGCGTCTCCGCAACGCGCCCTATTATTTTGCGGGGCATTTAGCTTTACGAACCGGAGCGTATAGCAACGTAGCTGAGCTACATCCCTAGGAATACAGGCCCTTCAGCCTTTCGGCTTCAGATCTAGCGAAGCCGAGTTCATGCAATAGCGTTGACCGGTCGGGATTGGACCGTCCGGGAAGACATGTCCCAGGTGCGCGTCGCAACGCGCGCATCGCACTTCGGTTCGACGCATTCCGTAGGAATTGTCAGAGTGCTCTACGACGGCACTCGCATCCACTGGTTCCGAGAAGCTCGGCCAGCCCGTACCCGAGTCAAACTTGGTTGCGGAGTCGAATAACGCCTGCCCGCAACAGGCGCACAGAAACGTTCCCGGTTCCTTCGTCTTCCAGTATTTGCCAGTGAATGCCGGCTCAGTCCCGCCCTTCCGGGCAACTTGATACTGTTCGGGAGTCAGCTGTTTCTTCCATTCTTCGTCAGTCTTCGTGATCTTCTCTGCCATCGGAACTCTCCACCTCAATTACTGAATTAGATGCGCTACTCGCGGCGAAGTTACGCCCCGATTTGCCGGTACTTCCCGCGAAAAAATAGTAAGGGACTGCCCTCTCGGACCACCACATCCTCCACTTCCGCAATAAAAATCGTATGGTCGCCGGCGTCCTGCGCAGTATGCAGCCGGCACTCCAGGTACGCCAGCGCTCCGTGCAGCACTGGAGTTCCATGGCGAGTGCGGTCGAACGACGCTCCGGCTTTGGCAACATCCGGGGGTGTGCGATCCGGATCGGAGTAGTACTCGGAAATGGCTTGCTGGTTTTCCGCCAACACGTTCACCCCGAAACGCTTTTTCGCATGCAAATGGGCGTGGGTTTGAGCCTTGTGATCCACACAGACCAGTACCAGTTGCGGGTCCAGCGAGACCGAGGTGAAGGCATTGGCCGTCATGCCATGCACTTGGCCTCCGTCGTCCAAAGTAATAATAGTGACCCCGGTGGCAAAACAACCCATCGCTTTGCGAAATTCAGCCTGGCTGGCGCTCATCTGCTCCAACGTTGTAACACGACGGACGCGTCGAAGGGAAAGGCTGCTCTCATGTATGATTTTATGACCTGACCTGTGAACAGGAGATGGCGCCCGTTCCCTGTAATAGCGTCCCTTTAGAGGCGGCATTTTGGCACTGATGAACAAACACGAGGCGTGGGATACAGCTCCCAGTTCGTACCTGGAGAGACTGCGTAACGGCGTGCCGCTTTCAAGGGAGGCCGCGTGCTCTCTCATTTGCTGTGGCGACGACGACCTTCCTGCCTTGCTCCGCGCGGCTAGGGCCGCAAAGGAACGATTCAAACCCGGCGTCATTACCTACTCGCGTAAAGTCTTCCTCCCGCTGACCAATCTTTGCCGCGACTATTGTGGCTATTGCACCTTCCGCCGTGACCCCGGCGAGTCTGGCGCACACACCATGACTCCTGATGAGGTTCTGCAAGTCTGCCGGGAGGGTGAACGACTAGGGTGCACCGAAGCGCTCTTCAGCCTGGGAGACAAACCTGAGCTGATTTTCCCGGAGATGCGCGATACGCTCCGCCGCCTGGGATACAACTCTACTCTGCAATATCTGGAAGCGATGTGCCAGTTAGTCCTGCGGGAAACCACGTTGCTGCCGCACCCAAACCCGGGATTACTGAGCGCGGAGTGGATTGCCCGTCTGGCCGCGGTCTCGCCCAGCATGGGCTTGATGCTGGAAACCACCAACGCCTCACTGCTTGCGCCGGGCGCGGCTCATGATAACGCTCCCGATAAAGTTCCGGCCAAGCGCCTGCGCACCATCGAAGAGGCTGGAAAGCAGAACCTGCCCTTCACTACGGGCCTGCTTATCGGGATCGGAGAGACTCTCGAGGACCGTGTGGATACCATGCTCGCGATTCGTGAAGTGCATCGCCGCTACGACCACATTCAGGAAGTGATTGTCCAGAACTTCCGGGTAAAGTCCAGCATCCCCATGCGCCATTGGCCCGAACCCAGCCTCGGCGAAATGCTGCGAACGGTGGCAGTGGCCCGGTTGCTCATGCCGGATGTCAATATCCAAGCGCCGCCCAATCTCTCGGCGCCGTATTATGACGATTTACTGGATGCCGGCATCAACGACTGGGGCGGAATCTCACCTCTCACACCAGATTTCATCAATCCCGAAAAACCTTGGCCGCATCTTGAACAATTGAAGTCGCGGACCGAGGCGAAAGGATTCAGCTTGCAGCAGCGGCTACCGGTCTATCCCGAATTCTTGCCCGCGGTGGTCGCGCGGCACGGACTCTTGGCGGAGAAGATCAAAGCCGTCGCCGATCCTTTGGGGTTCGCCAGAAGGACCAGAGCCGCATGATTACGGTTCTCACGGGCGGCAGCGGGGGCGCAAAGTTTGTTGACGGTCTGCGCAAGATTCTCCCACCGGAGAGACTCACCCTCATCGTGAACACGGGGGATGACTTCGAGTGGTGGGGACTGCATATTTCTCCCGACGTTGATTCAATCACCTACGTTCTCGCGGATCTCCTCAGCAAGGAACGTGGCTGGGGCGTACAGGACGATACGTTCCTCTGTCTGGACAGAATGAAGAAAATGGGCGAGCCTTCCTGGTTCCAGGTTGGCGACCGCGATTTGGCGCTCCACCTGCTTCGCACTCAATTAATTAAGCAAGGGAGAACGTTGACGGATGCGACTGCCGAAATTGCAGCGAAGCTTGGCATCCGATCGACGATCCTTCCCATGACTAACCATCCCATAGAAACCCGAATCACAACGCCCACCGGAGAAATCAGCTTTCAGGAATATTTCGTGCGGCGCCATTATCAGGACAAAGTTCTTGCCGTGCGGTTTCGAGGTGTCGAAGTTGCCCAGCCGGCGCCTGGGGTGATCGATGCGATTCTTTCGGCGGAGACGGTGCTGCTGGCGCCAAGCAATCCAGTTACAAGTATCGGACCAATTCTTGCGGTGCCCGGCATCCGCGACGCCTTGCGTCTGACTCAGGCTTCCGTTGCTGCCATTAGTCCCATCGTTGGCGGAGCCGCGGTCACCGGGCCTGCTGGCGCCTTGATGGGGGCGCGCGACTTGCCGGTTTCCCTCGCGGGGGTCGCCAAGACCTACGAGGATTTTCTCGATCTACTGATTGCCGACGAGGGTGACGGTCAAGAAGCACAGGAACTCCGTCACCCGCGCCTTCGCGTGCTGTGCACAAAAACGATTATGAAAACGGAAAACGACCGTGCCCAGTTAGCGAAAGCTGTTCTCGATAACTTTTCCGCAGTAAAAGGCGCAAGGGGTGAGCCTTCAGTCACGCCGCTCGCGGGCTGAAATATCGGAGAGAGTTCGGACGAAATCCATGATTCTGATCCCGGTCAAAGATTTGTCGGGCGCAAAACAGCGGCTCGCTGCTGTGCTGGACCAGCCTGCACGCACCGAATTGGCGCACACTATGCTACTCGACGTGCTCGAAGCGATCGCGGCTTGGAGAGCGCGTCCCGAAGTTGCCCTGGTTACCAGCGACGGTTTTGCCACCGATCTCGCGAGGCAATTCAGTTTCGAAGTAATACGCGACGACGCTAACCTGGGTGAAACCAGTGCGATTGCCATGGCAACCGAGCTTTGCGAGTCGCGCGGAATCGAGAACACCCTGGTGATTCCCGGCGACATCCCTCTGATTTCAGCCAGCGAATTGGAGGCGATTCTGCACTCAGCGCCCGACGAGGGCTCCGTATTGGTCCCGGCCGCCGATGGACGCGGTACGAACGCAGCCTTTCGGCGTCCTGCCGGGCTGTTCCCTTTGCGCTTCGGCAACGACAGCTTCAAGCCCCACCTCGCAGCCGCTCGCGCCACGGGAAAAACGTGCGTGGTTCTGCAGTTGCCCGGCATTGCGGTCGACGTGGATAATCCCGCCGATCTTTGGCAACTTGCCCGCGCTCCCCGCGCAACCCGCAGCCAGAGCCTGGTTCGGAGCCTGATCAGAAGGTTGGACCTCTCGCGTTTTTCTACCATGGATCTTCCTCAAGCTGCCGGCGAATGAAGATTACGAATCAACCGCGGGAAATTCGTGTCATCCCCATCCACATGGAGGGGGATATCCGTGGGGGCGACTTGCTCGCTGAAAAACTGTTGCGAGCGCTGCGGCATGAAAAGAAGTCGTTGCGGCAAGGCGACATCCTCGTAGTGAAGCACAAGATCGTTTCCAAGGCTGAAGGATGCCTCATCGAACTAGACGCGGTTAGACCGTCTGCGGCGTCCCGGAGTTGGGCTCGCCGCTATGGCCTGGATGCTCGCGTGATTGACGTAGCATTGGCCCAGAGCCGCCGCGTGGTGCGCCGTAAGCGCCGCGTGCTGATTACGGAAACCGCGCATGGCTTTATTTGCGCCAATAGCGGCGTGGACGTTTCTAATGTGGACGGTGGGCGCCACGCAATTTTCCTGCCCGCCGATCCCGATCGCTCTGCCACCCGGTTGCATCGCGAAATAAAAAAGCGGCTGAAGCTTTCCGTGCCGGTAATAATCTCCGACAGCTTTGGCCGCGCCTGGCGTGAGGGATTGACCGAAGTGGCGATTGGCGTAGCCGGCATGCGGCCGCTGCATGATTATCGCGGCCGCCGGGACCCCCACGGGTATCCGTTACACTCCAGTATCGAGGCTGTCGCCGACGAACTAGCTTGCGCTGCCGGACTGGTGTGCGGCAAGCTAGCTGGTACGCCGGCGTGCATCGTTCGCGGCTTCGCCTATCAGCTTGGCCGCGGAACCGCGCAGGAATTAATTCGCCCGGCCAAGTATGATTTGTTTCGCTGAATCGACTTGCTTGAGGAGGAAATCGTGACCCGAGCTCTCGCACTGTCCGAATTGGAAAACTTCCCTTCTCTCGACTGGATCGACGCCGCAGCTCGCATGACACCCTTACTGCGCGGTGCTCTCGAGCGAGTGCTCGATTCGCAAGATGGCAGCACGCTTTCGCGTGAGGAATGCCTGTTGTTGGCGCAAGCCGAAGGCGATGACCTGCTGGGCCTGCTGGTGGCCGCTGATGCGCTGCGCCGCGAAATTGTAGGCGATCTCGTCACCTACGTTGTAAATCGAAATATCAATTTCACCAACGTTTGCTTCGTCGGGTGCAAGTTCTGCGCCTTTAGCCGTGGCCCGCGTGAGTCCGATACCTATTTTCTGACCATGGAACAGATCGCTCAAAAAGCCACCGAGGCCTGGGATATTGGCGTAACCGAAGTCTGCATTCAGGGAGGGCTACCGCGAGATTTACCACCTTTTCATTATCGCGATATCCTGCGCGCCGTGAAGCAGGCTGTGCCCGGCATGCACATTCACGCCTTCTCGCCCATGGAAATCGTGTACGGCGTCGAGCTAACCGGAATGGCTCTGCCCGATTACCTCTCCATGTTGCGCGACAATGGCCTTGATACTCTCCCGGGCACCGCGGCGGAAGTCCTCGACGATGAAGTTCGCCACGTTCTCTCGCGCAACAAAGTCTCAACTGCGCAATGGCAGGAGGTTATCCGGACCGCACATCATTGCGGTATCCGCAGCACTTCCACGTTGATGTACGGACACGTCGAAACTCCCGTCCATTGGGTCAATCAGCTTCTGCTTCTCCGCGAAATTCAGTCCGAAACCGGCGGCTTCACCGAGTTTGTGCCGCTGGGTTTTGTCCACCAGAACACCCTGCTGTTCCAGCAAGGTCTGGCGCGTTCTGGCCCTACGCTGGCTGAGCATCTCAAAATTCATGCCCTGGCTCGTATCATGCTTGCGGGCTCAATCAACAACATCCAGGTTTCCTGGGTGAAGTTGAATCGCGGCTTGTCGCAACTTTGCCTGCATGCTGGCGCCAATGATTACGGGGGCACGTTGATGGAAGAAAATATTTCCCGCGAAGCCGGGGCCACGGCTGGTCAATACACCAGCCCCGAAGATTTCCAGGCGCTGATTCTCGAGACTGGCCGCATTCCCGCGGAGCGCAATACGGCCTACACGCGCATTCGCATTAAGCAGCAGCCGGAACCGTTCATTGCCGAGGAATCGCTCCAAGCGGAGTTCGCTTAATTATGGCGGGGACGATTGCGGTTCTCGGTGGCACCGGGCCCGAAGGCTTCGGCCTCGCGTTACGCTGGGCCCGGGCAGGAGAAACAGTCATCATCGGATCACGCGATGGTCAGCGCGCCCAGGATGCCGCGGAAAAGATCAGATCGCGCATCGGCGACGCCAAGGTTTCCGGCCTGGAAAATTCCAACGCCTGCGCAGCCGCTGATCTGCTTGTGCTCACCATTCCTTTCGAAGGCCACGCTGAGTTGCTCAAGCAGATTAAGTCCGCGATCCGGCCCGGTAGCGTCGTCATAGATACCACCGTGCCTTTAGCCGCCAGCGTTGGAGGCCGCGCCACTCGCACCCTTGGTGTCTGGCAAGGCTCAGCTGCGCAGGAAACCGCCGAGCTTGTTCCCAAGGGAATTACGGTGGTGGCCGCGTTCCACAATACTTCCGCCGAGTTATTGAATGCCGATGGCGCGGTGGACTGCGATGTTATTGTCTGTAGCGATGACCCCGTCGCCAGCCAGCAAGTTCAGGCGCTTGCCGTAAAAATTCCCGGAGTGCGAGCGATTGACGGCGGCAAATTGGAGAATGCCCGCATTCTGGAGCAGATCACGGCATTGTTGATCGGCCTGAACATCCGCCACAAAGGCCATTCGGGAATTCGCATCACTGGCCTGCCCGCAACTGCTTATCTTAGCGAATGAGGAATTTCCCCTGTGACCCCTGTGCCCTCTGTGGTGAACGGGAATGCCATCGAATTCCACAACGTTTCGTTTCGCCTCGCCAACGGCCACGAACTCCTGCGTGCACTCAATCTTGAAGTGAAGACTGGCGAAACGCTGGTCCTTCTTGGACGCAGCGGTTCGGGCAAAACCACCACCCTCAAACTCATCAACCATCTTTTGGCTCCAACTGCGGGCGAAGTTCGGGTAAACGGCCGTTCCACCCGCGACTGGGACGCAATCCGGTTGCGCCGTTCGATTGGATACGCGATTCAAGAACGTCGGGCTGTTTCCCCACTTCACCGTCGCGCGCAATATCGCGGTAGTTCCGCAGTTAGAAGCCTGGCCTAAAGACCGCGTCCAGCACCGGATTCAAGAGCTCATGCAACTCGTCGGCCTCGAGCCCGCGCTGGCGGCGCGCTATCCCCGTGAGCTTTCCGGAGGACAACGCCAGCGCGTCGGGGTGGCCCGTGCTCTCGCCGCCGATCCGCCTATTCTCCTGATGGATGAGCCCTTTGGCGCGCTCGACCCCATTACCCGTGCCGAATTGCAACGCGAGTTTGCAAGTTTGCAGCAGCGGCTCTGCAAGACAGTCGTTTTTGTCACCCACGATCTGCGCGAAGCGGTGCGGCTTGGAACGCGAATCGCACTCATGGAAAATGGCGGCCTGGCTACGCTGCTCGCGGCCGACGAGTTTCTACGTTCCGCAGATGAGCGAGTCTCCAACTACGTAAAGGCCTTTGGCTCCGATCTGAATGGCGATAGCAAAGGAGGCTGCAAGTGAATTTCTGGCAATTCCTTTTGCAGAATCACACCGAACTTCTGCAACTTACCGGCGAACACGTTTGGCTGGTCGGAGTTTCTATTTTTCTTGCCGTGCTGATCGGCATTCCTCTCGGCATTTTGATCACGCGATGGCCGTTGCTGAATAAGCCCGTACTTGGCACTGCCAACATCATCCAGACGATTCCCAGCCTCGCTCTCTTCGGATTCTTGCTGCCCGCTCCCTGGATCGGCGAGCGCGCCGATCGCCTCGCCATTCTTGCGTTGACCCTCTACGCACTGCTTCCCCTTATTCGCAATACCTACACCGGCATCAGGGGTGTCGATCGCTCTGTGGTAGAAGCCGCGCGCGGCATGGGTATGACCGATGGCCAACTACTATGGCAGGTAGAGCTTCCTCTCGCGCTCGGTGTAATCATCGCGGGAGTGCGCGTCGCTACAGTGATCTCAATTGGTCTGGCAACGATTGCCGCCGCCATCGGCGCCGGAGGTCTCGGCGAGTACATTTTCCGGGGACTCGCGATGGTGAATAATTCCGTCATTCTGGCCGGCGCCATTCCTGCCGCACTCATGGCGCTGCTGGCCGACGTGAGCCTAGGATGGCTGGAAAAACGCCTGAGCCCGCGTTAACGTTTTTTTGGCCTTGTCATCCTGAGCGAAGGAAAGATACTAAGCAAGCAGGCGGCATTGAAGCAGCAGTCAGGATCTCCCGGCACTCAATCCATGCGGAATTTACTTCTAACACTCCTCACACTAACCGCGCTCACCGCCTGCGGACCAACCCGCAAAGATCGCATCGTCATTGGCTCCAAGAACTTCACCGAGCAACTCATCCTCGGCGAAATCATGGCCCAGCAAATCGAAAACAGAACTCACTTGCCGGTCGAGCGCCGTTTCTATCTTGCCGGTACCTACATTTGTCATCAGGCAATTCTAGCCGGACGGATCGACATCTATCCTGAATACACGGGTACCGCGCTCACTGCGGTCCTCAAGCAGAAACCCCTAGGCACAAGTGAAGATGTGTACAACCGGATTCATTCCGAATACGCCACCCGGTTTCGCCTTGCTGTGGGCCAGCCCTTCGGCTTCGACGACACCTTCGCCATCGAAATCCGCGGAGACGATGCCCGCCGCTTGCATTTGCAGACCATCTCGCAAGCTGCCCCCTACAGTCCGCAATGGCGTGCCGGCTTCGGCTATGAATTCATGGAACGTCCCGACGGCTACAAAGGTCTCGTTGCGACCTACGGTCTCCATTTCGCCGCACCGCCGCGCATCATGGACCTGGGTCTGCTCACCCGCTCCCTAAAAGACAAGCAGATCGACCTGATTGCTGGCAACACTACCGATGGACTCATTCCTGCTCTGGACTTGTTCGTTCTGGAGGACGATCGCCACTACTTTCCTCCTTACGAAGCCGTCCCCATCATTCGTGAGCGGGCGCTCGAACTTCATCCAGAGGTGAAGGTCGCATTAGATCAATTGGCAGGAAAAATCTCCGATGACGATATGCGCCAGCTCAACTACGCGGTGGATGGCCAGCATCGCGACGTGAAGGAAGTGGTCCGCGAATTCCTGCGACGGGAACTGCGGTAAGAGAAGCCCTTGGCCACTGACTCCCACGAATGACGCGGGTTAACCACTTGAACTCGACGGCAATCCGCTCAATCCATGGCCGCCTTGCTTAGTTCTCTTCCAGGTTGGGCGGAACTTCCAAATGGATAAGTGGTGGTGGCGTTTGCGAAGGCCCGGCGTGCAAGCCGCATTCTGTTTTCTTGAAACCCGACCAGCGGCCCGCTCGGGGATCTTCCCCGGGCAGAATCGCGCGTGTGCAATGGGTGCAGCCAATACTGGGGTAATTGCGATCGTGCAACACATTGTAAGGAACTTTGTGCCGCACAATGTAGTTCCAGACCATCTTGGAAGTCCAGTCCGCCAGCGGATTGATCTTCACCAGTTGGAACTTTTCGTCCCACTCGACCTTGTGGGCGCCGGCGCGAAAAAACGTCTGGTCGCGGCGAATCGATGTGATCCAGGCGCGCAACTCGGAAAGCTTCCGGCGTAGCGGCTCCACTTTGCGAATGCTGCAGCACTTGTCGGGATCGCGGCTCCACAGCGCGGGGCCGTGCGTGCGCTCTTGCTCTTCCGGGGTGAGCGACGAATAGATTCTCTCCACCTTTACCCCGTAGTGGCGCTCGACCCGGTCGATCAGGTCGTAGGTTTCCGGGAAAAGAAACTCCGTGTCGCCGATAAAAATGTTCATCGCCGGATTGACGCGAGTGGCAATATCGATGAGCACCAAGCCTTCAACCCCGAAGGCAGACGCCATAGCAACGTCGTTCTTAAAGGTCGAGAAAGCCCAGCGCAGAGTCTCTTCAGGTTTCCATTTCTCGGAGAGGGTCTGTACGTGTTCCAGCGTTTCTTTCACTCGGATTGCTCCTGCGAATCCGCCGGCTCGGCAACTTCGGCCAGCGGCATCAGATTTGGTTCCAGCGCTTTCCCCTGCTCGCGCAGAGAATCATGGCTGGCAAAACGCACGACTTCTCCGACCACCAGCAATGTCGGCGCTTCGAGCTGGGGAGCACTGGGCAAAGCCTCCAGGGTCGTGCGGAAAATTTGTTCGTCGGCAGACACGGCCCGCGAAATTACCGCGCAGGGTGTCGACTTGTTTAATCCGGCCGCAATCAACTTCTGCGCCGTAAGCTCGTAGTCATATCCCGGCATGTACACCACAATCGTGGCCTGAGGCGAGAGCGACGACGGCCAGTCACTGCGGCCACCGGAATGATGCCCCGTTAATATCACCAAGCTGGAAGCTTTCTCGCGATGCGTTAACGGAATCTGCACAGCAGCGGCAGCGGCCAGCGCAGCGGTGACGCCCGGAACAATCTCGACTTCGACTCCCGCTCGCCGCAGAGCCTCAATCTCTTCTCCGGCGCGCCCGAAGATCAGGGGATCTCCGCCTTTCAGCCGCACGACCTTCAGGCCAAACAGCGCGAACTGAATCAGCAGCGCATTGATTTCTTCCTGACGAACACTTTTCTTCCCGCAACGCTTGCCCACGCTTCGCAACTGGGCGGTCTTCGGAACCAGCGCCAGAATTTCTGCTCCAATCAATTCATCGTGCAGCACCACGTCGGCGGTTTTCAGGGCGCGGAACGCTTTCAACGTAAGCAATTCCGGGTCTCCGGGGCCGGCCCCAACCAGAAACACTTTGCCCTTCATTGCGGCCCTCCTTTGGCTGCGGCAAAAAACTCTCGGCCGGCCAGTTGATGGAGGATTTGCCGACGCTTTTCAGGGTCGATGTCTTGGGAGAAGAGTTCCTCCCGTGCTTCGCCCAACTGTTCGAGCCAGCCGGCGTAGTCCGCCCCAAATTGTTCTTCGAGTTCGCGGCGAATGCGTTGGGCCAACGCGGGGCTGAGCCCCGCGGTAGAAATCGCTAACTGCAGCGCACCTCGGCGAACCACTGCTGGATAATAAAAATCACAATTCGCTGGATCGTCCACCGCATTGCAAAGAATATTGCGCTGCTGTGCTTCCCGGAAGATCGTCGCGTTCAGATCGCGGATGGAGGTAGCTGCGATGACTAGAAAAATGCGGTCGAGGTCTGCATTGTGGAAGGTTCGCCGCTCCCAAGTGATGCGGCCCGAGCGCGACCATTCGGCAACTGTGGCGTTCGCCTCCGGCGCCACCACATGAATTTCGGCACCAGCCTCCAGCAATCCCGGAATTTTGGATTCGGCGATGCGGCCTGCTCCCACCACCAGGCATTTTCGGCCTTCCAACTTGACGAACATCGGAAACAAAGCGGGGGTCGTTTCCCCTCGCTGGCTCCGCTTCGCCGTATTGGTCTTTACATTCGCCATAAAAAACGACCGCCAGACTTTTTAGTCTGGCGGTAGGTATGATTGCTGTTTGACTAGATCATTCTCAGTTCAGCAGCCTCCCTGCGCCAGACACACACATACAACAACAAGTACAACATTGACAGCCGCTCTGGCGAGAGATCTGCATCGGTTCATATAGCCTAAATTGCGGCAGACTCGGATGTCAAGGAAACAGGTTTCTTAGTGGCGGGAGGCGCACCCGGCCGCTGCTTACCTGCCACTTCACGATAAACATCCAAGATCTGCTGCGCCGAAACATCCCAGGAAAATTTCTTGGCCTGTTCGTAGCAGCGGCGTTTCATTCTTTCGCGCAATCCCTGATCCGTCAGTACGCGGTGCAATGCCCGCATAATCTCGAAGACATTCTCCGGGTTCACCAGAACCGCAGCGTTGCCCACGACCTCGGGCAGCGACGAAGTATTCGACGCCAGCACCGGCGTGCCGTGAGCCATGGCTTCCAGCGGCGGCAACCCGAAGCCTTCGTAGAGTGACGGAAAGACAAAGATCTTGGCGGCATCGTAGAAGACCCGCAACACATCAATGGGAACGAAACCCAGAAAGCGCACGTCATTCTGCACTCCGCCGCGGATCACGGTGCGGCGCAAATCAGGGTGCTTGGAGAGTTCATCTCCAATAATGATCAGCTTAAGGCCAGGATATTTGCCTTCCTTCTCGAGCTCCGCCTTCAAAGCGGAGAAGGCCTCGATGATGCGGACGATGTTTTTGTGCGGACTGATGCGGCCAGCGTAAAGCAGAAACGGATAGTTCACCTGATAGCGTTCCACCAGGAACTGCCGGTCCGCGGCTGTGGCATGTCCACCCAGGAAGCGCGCATCAATGGCGTTATAGACCACTCGAATGCGGTCGGACGCGATGCCAAAAAGTTTCTCGATCTCGCTTTTCGTGAACTGCGAAACTGCAAAGATGCGCGCCGCGCCTTTCAACGCGCGCCGCGTGAGTTGAAAATTTAACAAACGCCTGATATCCGAGCGTCCGTTCGTCCGCGACATGTGCTCCAACACATCATGCACGGTGAGCACGTAGGGACAGGGCAAGCTGCGAGGCAGCGCGAAAAGGTGCGGGACGTGGACGAGATCGCAGTTTGACTGCTTGAGCACAGCGCGAATATCGAAAATAGCCTCGCGGCGTGTGGTTGGGCTCGAGCAATGGAACAACTTGAAAATTGGGCGGCAGCGGCCCCATCTCCTCGACTCGTTGCGGCGATCCGATCAGAAGATATTCGCTTTCCCGATCCAGCCGGGTGAGCGCTCGCACCACATTACGCGTATACGTCCCGATACCAAACTCAGTGATGCGCCGGATATCAATCGCGACTTTCACGGGGAAATTCACTCACGGGGCGAAAATAGATTTTCGATCTTCAATTGCCAATCCGTTGGCGTGTAAAAGACTCCTGCACGATTTGCCGGCAAATCAGCAATCAAAAATTGAAATTCGACAATCCTGTTACGCTCTCAGCTCCGCTTGTGCCTTGGCACGCCGTTCCGGATAAAGTGGGAATGCCTCCGCCAACTCCAAAACCTGGCGGCGGATTCTCTCCAGCGCGCCCGCTTCGTTGCGCTGATGCAACGCCTCGGAGATCCAGCGCCCAACCTGCCGCATCTCGGCTTCTTTCATGCCACGCGTTGTCAGGGCCGGTGTGCCAATGCGGACGCCACTCGGCTTCAGTGGCGGATTGGTGTCGAAGGGAATGGCGTTTTTGTTCACCGTGATGCCCGCATCGCCCAACGCTTTTTCGGCTTCGCTTCCGAGCATGCCCTGCGAAAACACGTCGATCAGCATTACGTGCGTGTCGGTGCCCCCAGAAATGACACGGAAAGCCCTCCGCCGCTAGCATTTCGGCCAGGACCTTGGCATTGGCCACCACTTGCCGCGCATAATCCTTAAACGACGGCTGCAAAGCTTCAAGAAAGCACACAGCTTTGGCCGCTATGATGTGCACCAGCGGTCCGCCTTGGATTCCGGGAAAAACCACTTTGTCAATGGCCGCTCCAAACTCCGCTTTCGATAAAATCATGCCCGAGCGCGGTCCGCGCAGCGTCTTATGAGTGGTCGAAGTGACGATGTGCGCATGCGGCACCGGCGAGGGGTGAACTCCGCCGGCCACCAACCCGGCAAAGTGAGCCATGTCTACCAAATAGAGAGCGCCGACTTTATCGGCGATGCGGCGCATGCGGGCGAAGTCGATGATCCGCGGATAAGCGCTACCGCCGCCAATGATTAGCTTTGGGCGCTCCTTCTCGGCCAACTTTTTCGAGATCGTCATAGTCAATGGTTTCTGTTTCCTTAGTAACTCCGTAAGGAACGATGCGATACGTCTTGCCGGAAAAATTAAGATGGTGACCGTGAGTGAGATGCCCGCCATGCGCCAGGTTCAGCCCGAGAATCGTGTCGCTGGGCTGCAGCACCGCCGCATAAGCAGCCATGTTGGCCTGCGATCCCGCGTGCGGCTGCACGTTCACATGCTCGGCGCCAAAAAGCTGCTGGGCGCGGTCCCGAGCCAAGTTCTCCACCACGTCGGCATATTCGCAGCCACCGTAATAACGCTTGCCCGGATAGCCCTCGGCATACTTGTTGGTGAACACCGATCCCATCGCTTCCAGCACCGCGTCACTGACGAAGTTCTCAGAAGCAATCAGCTCCAGGCCTTCATGTTGGCGGCGGGTTTCATTGTCGATGGCTAAAGCAACTTCGGGATCCACTTCGTAAAGAGGGCGGGACATAGAATTCCTTTTCATCATTGCTGTTCTCGGCTCTCCATCTTACTTCGCAGGTGTACCGCTAGGATTTTCGTGGTGTTCGATCTCACTGATTTTCTCGATTCGCCGCGCGT
This sequence comes from uncultured Acidobacteriaceae bacterium, assembly GCA_963712035.1. GTDB lineage: Bacteria > Acidobacteriota > Terriglobia > Terriglobales > Acidobacteriaceae > PALSA-270. The sequence continues at coordinate 457,400 of CAVQGL010000002.1, forward strand.
GCCGGCTGTCTCCAGAAAATTCCGTATTCAGCCATCGGTCCACAATCTTCAACGCGCTGGCATCGTCGAGCAGCCGGCCACCTAGCGTCAATACATTCGCGTTATTATGTTCGCGGCTGAGTTGCGCTTCGACCTCACTGTGCACGTTGGCCGCGCGGATTCCCGGAACTTTATTCGCGGCAATCGACATCCCGATTCCCGCGCCACATACCAGAATCCCACGGTCAGCGCGGCGAGCGACTACCTTTTCACCCACCGCGCGGGCATAATCCGGATAATCCACCGCTTGGTTGGAGTGCGTGCCTAGATCGTCCACGCTGATTCCGCGATCCACGAGATGCTGACGAATCTTCTCCTTCAGTTCGAAGCCGCCATGGTCAGCGCCCAGCGCAACCTTCATGGAAACCATTGTAAACAAGCAGTTGGCAATTAGCACTTGGCAATTGGCAGGGAGCTATCGGCTATCAGCCATCAGCTCTCGGGCATGGGGCCGGAGGAACACCACGATAGTAGCGCTAATCACTGATGACGGAAGACTGACAACTGACGGCTGATAGCAGAAAGCTACGCGCTCTCAAACGCCGTTCGAAAGAACGTCGCTAACTGCCACCCATCCATGTATTTAAAGGGAGTTTCGCCGGTAGTGTAGTGACCACAGGGGAGTACCACTACTTTGTGGTCCAAGCCATGGCGTTCAAATTCTTCTACGGCGTGGCGCGAAAGTTCGGGCGGAAAGGTCAGGTCGTATCGGGCGTAGATAATCAGGGACTTTCGCGGCCAGCGAGCAAATTGACGAAAATAAGAGATTGGGCTGACGCCGCTCCACAGTTGTCGCAATCGTTCGAGATCAATTTTCGCCTCCAGCCCCTGACGGATGTGACGGGTGGATTGGCCGTGCCAGACTACATCTGCGACATTCGTGGAGGCATGATTGAAGGCGGCCGCATGGATGCGGGAGTCGTGCGCGGTCGCCAGAAAGGCATAGCAGGAGCCGAGACTGGTGCCCATGATGCCGAGCTGGGTATAGTCCTGCTGTTGTAGCCAGTCGAGACAACAGCGAGCGTCGATCACGCCCTGGCGGCAGGCGTCGAGGGTGCGGCCAATGTTGGCGGAAACTGCATAGTCGGCCCGGTGAACCCCGGTTGGCCGGCGCATCTCGTGATAAGGCAAGGTCAGACGGAGCACCGCAATCCCCAACCAGTTGAACACGCGGCACAACGACACATAGGAAAGAGCGTCGGAATTCCAATGGGGCAGCAGGACAATGGCTCGCCTGCCCCGCGCCGGAAACCAACGTGCGTTCACCAGATTGTTCTTTGCACAAAGAGACGCCACCGGTGAGGTGAAGCGGAGAAAGTCGGCGTAGGTGCCGCGTACTTTCTCCTCCAGCCGGGGATCAGGAACTTCGCGCGTGCTGAAGACCTGCACCTCGCGGCGCTCTAAGCGAAAATCCTGTGGGACAGCGTACGCATAAAACTCATCGCTCGCGGCCACTATTCGCTGATTAAATTCACGCAGGAATTTCTCGCCGTCCTCAGGCACGTAGCCCGGGCCAAAACCGTTGCGGCAGGGCCAATCCTGCGCCCATTCCACGCCCCACTCCAAAGGACGCACCACGCGGTTGTTGTCCACCGAAGTGAGCCGGGTTTCCCAGTCGTACATCCATTGCGCGTAGCGCGAAGGCATGACCAAGCAGAATACCAAAGGACTGGCAAGCGGTCAGGTGGCTTGCAGGGAAGCGCTTTCCGCGGGCATTAGATGGGAGCTAGAGCCGCTCGAAGGTTCCGTTGGAGAGACCGTGGGGATTCGCGTAAGTGTTCCAGTTGGAACACTTTGTCCCGAAACGGGAAATCCACAGGAAAATCTGGAAATGGCATTGACCTCACGTTTATTTCGGGAGGTCAATGGTCCTGGTTTGGGAGGAAAATCCCCGACTCGTCGACTCTGCTCCGGCTGAACCATGCCCGAACTTGGGTTACTTAGCATTGAAAGCTAAATTAAACCGCACAATTTCCCTCGGGGGCGGGTGAATGTGAGCGAATCCCGGCGGTAGCGCTAATTTTGCCAGAAGCGCTCAGCGCGACAGAAAAGCTCTCAGGGTGTCACTTGTGGTTGCGCGTGCTTTCGCAGGCGAACTACTTGATCGAGCACGCGCTGGGCAACTTCCCATTTCGTGGTCTCAGGAACATCGATTACGTCGTGACCCGTAATGATGGTGACCGCATTCCGGTCGGAGTCGAAGCCGACGCCTTCATGGGAAACGTCGTTGACTACGATGGCGTCAAGTGATTTGGAAACCAGTTTCTGGCGCGCATTCTCCAAAGCGTTTTCAGTTTCGGCGGCAAAGCCAACGACAATTTGAGCCTGTTTTCGACGCACCAGCTCCGCCAGAATGTCCGTGCTCGGCTCCAATTCCAAAATCATTGGCCCTTTGCGTTTGATTTTTTGCGGCGCTTGATGCTTGGGCCGATAGTCGGAGACGGCTGCGGTCATGATGACAATCGTCGACTGCGGCAAATACCCAAGCGCGGACGCGCGCATTTCTTCAGCGGATTCGACCCAAGTTACCTCAGCCGCGCCCGGAGGCTTAAGCTCTGTGGGGCCACTCACCAGCAGCACTCGCGCACCGCGGCGCAACGCGGCCTCGGCGAGAGCATATCCCATGCGGCCGCTGGAGCGGTTGGTAAGATAGCGTACCGGATCGATTCTTTCCCGCGTGGGTCCGGCGGTGACGAGTAGAGTTTCTCCCGCTAAGTCTTGCGATGCGCCAAGGGCACCGAGAGTGGCCGCAACAATGGTTTCATTTTCCGCAAGTCGCCCCGCTCCCGTCATGCCGCAGGCCAAGTAGCCCTCGCCTGGTTCGACAATCTTTACCCCGCGCTTTTTCAGGATCTCAAGATTGGCTCGCGTCGCGGGATGGTTCCACATGTTGACGTTCATGGCAGGCGCAACGATGACCGGCGCGGCGGTTGCAAGATACAACGTCGTCAGAAAATCGTTGGCAATGCCTTGGGCAAATTTGGCGAGAAGGTCGGCCGTAGCTGGAGCTACCAGGAGCGCATCAATCGACTGCGCAACGGCGATGTGCTCGACCGCCGAATCCTCGATTGTCGAATCAGTGTTGGGCTCGGCGTTGTCCGCTACGAACATTCGGGTAATGACTTTCTCTCCCGAGAGAGCAGCGAAGGTCAACGGCCGAATGAACTCTTGCGCGGCCTGGGTCATGACGACCTGCACGCGGATGCCGCGGTCTTGCAGCAAGCGGACGATTTCTGCCGCTTTGTAAGCCGCAATGCCGCCGCTGATGCCCAGTGCGATCTTCATGGAAGCCTCGATCTCCGATTTTCAATTGCCGAGTCGAGGGAAGGGGCCGGTCTTCAATCGGCATTGGAAAAATCGCGATTGGAAATCTGTTACTCCGGTCCGATTGCCTTGTCGAGAATCTCGCTGGCGGCCTCGGCCGGGGCCTGGATGTCAGGGATCATCCACTTCACTTTGCCAGCCTTAATCTCATCCTGCGCGATGCGGCAGGGCTTGCGGGAATGAGTTTCGATTACCGGAGGCGCACCGCCCTGCAATTGCCGGGCGCGCCGCGCCGCCACAAGAATGTAGCGATAGTTGCTGTCGAAACCGTCCATCAACTTCATAAGCTTCTCCCAAGCGCTAGCTTAGTCGCAGCCGGTGGTATCGTTGCCCTTGCGAAACGAATCCAGGATCGGCTGCAGGCGTCCGCGGACATTGCGCAAACGGCAACGTTCGGCTAACACTATGGTATCAGTCTCGGCCGCCGATGGCTGCACTCCGGAGCGCTGTAACCGTTCGGCGAGCAAAATGGCCCGCAGCGCCATAACGGAATCTTCCAGGCGGTCATTGACCAAAATATAATCGTATTTGTTGTAATTCTCAATCTCACGGTAGGCCGTTGCCAACCGTCGTTGGATTACTTCCTCGCTATCGGAGCTTCGGTTGCGCAGGCGCTTTTCCAGTTCGCAGCGGTTTGGCGGCATGATGAAAATGCTGACTGCCTGAGGAAGTTTCTGCTTCAGCTGCTCCGCGCCTTGCACGTCGATATCCAGCAATAAGTCCGAGCCCTTCTGTTCGGCTTCGCGCAGGAAGCGGCGCGCCGTCCCATAATAATTGTCGCCTCCATAGACTTCGGCGTGCTCAAGGAATTCATCCTGACGAACCATGGCTTCAAATGCAGCGCGCGAAACAAAAAAATATTCGCGGCCATCTTGTTCACTCCCGCGCGGCTTGCGCGTGGTGTAAGAGATGGAGAAATCGAGTCCGGGTACAATTTGGCGCACTTCATGCACCAATGTGGACTTCCCAGAGCCGGAGGGAGCAGAGATGATGAAGACGGTCGTCATTCGATGTTCTGCACCTGTTCGCGTGCCTTTTCGATTTCGGCTTTGATGGCCAAGCCCATCTCCGTGATCTTCAGCGCCTCGCCCGCCAGGCCAGAGGTTTTTGAGAGCAGGGTGTTGGCCTCGCGATTCATCTCCTGCAAAAGAAAGTCAAGCTTCTTGCCCACCTCGCCGGCGTCGTCGAGAAGGCCGAGGAAGTGATTGACGTGGGTTTGCAGGCGCACCAACTCTTCTTGCACGTCGCTGCGGTCCACTAATAACGCGGCTTCCTGCAGGATCCGTTCGGGCTCTACTTGCGCCGCAAACAGCTCTTGCAGACGCGCCCGCAGGCGTTCTGAGTAAGTTCGCAACATAGCGTGGCGATGTTTGTCGATACCCGTCCCCGCTTCGCGCACGTGCGCCATGCGCTGGCGTAGTTCACTCTCAATGCTGCGGCCTTCTTCTTCGCGCATCTGATTAAGTTTGCTCAGGGCTTCGTCGATAACTGCGAGAACAGCCGGTTCGAGCTCGCCTAGAGCGGCTGGGACTCCGGATTCGAGCGCTCCGGGGAGGCGAAGAATAGCGTTTAAGTCCGGCGGTTGCGAGGTCAGATTGAATTCCGCGGAAGCCTTACGAAAAGCCGCAATGTAACCGCCAACCACGTCACGATTCATCGCAAATCCGTTTCCCCCGGCGCGTTCGAGATTGAGCGATAACTCAACGTGACCGCGGGCCAACTTTTCCTTGAGCAGACGGCGCAATTTCATTTCGAGGGAATCGGTATCCGAGGGAAGCCGAAAATGAAGATCGAGAAACCGGTGATTCACCGACTTGAGCGAAAGCGTGAACTCAAGCAAACTGCCCGCCGCGTCGGCTGGCGAGCTGTTGGCACGGCCTTTGACCTGCGCAAATCCTGTCATGGATCGAATGGGCATAAGTATTAGCCAGAGTCTCAGCCATCCGGCGAAGACTGGGAATCCACAAACTGTCTACTCTCTTGCTTTGACCGGTTCCAAATCTGCAAACTGCAAGTCGTACAAGCGGCGGTACGTCCCGAGTTTCGACATCAGTTCTTCGTGCGGTCCAATGTCCGCGATGCCGCCGTTCTCTAATACCGCGATGCGATTTGCACGGCGCACCGTGGATAGCCGGTGCGCGATCACCAACACAGTCCGATCTGTCATCAGATTGTGGAGCGCGGATTGCACCAGCGCTTCCGATTCGCTGTCTAGCGCGGAGGTGGCCTCATCCAAAACCAGGATGGGTGCGTTCTTCAGCAGGGCGCGTGCGATGGCGATGCGCTGGCGCTCCCCTCCTGAGAGGGACAGCCCACGCTCTCCAATGATGGTTTCGTAGCCGGCGGGCATTTTCATAATGAAGTCGTGGGCGAGCGCAGCCCGGGCAGCAGCCTCAACTGTTTTTTGCGAAACCCCCGGCTGCCCATAGGCGATGTTATTCCGCACACTGTCATTGAAGAGAACGGTGTCCTGCGTAACGATACCGACCTGTGAGCGCAACGAGGCCAGCGTGACGTCACGCACGTCACGGCCATCCACCAACAAACGTCCGGAGGTTACATCGAAAAAGCGGGGAAGCAGATGGACCAGAGTGCTCTTGCCGGCGCCGCTGGAGCCGACTATGGCGAGAACCTCGCCAGCTTTCACCTCCAGGTCAATGTTGGTGAGCACCTCGCGCGCGCCGTCACCGTTATTGCCGTAAGAGAAGCACACATTCTCGAAGCGGATGCCTTGCGAAAAAGCCGGCAGAGACCTGGCCCATGCCTTTTCGCGCACTTCATCCTCGGTGTCCATGAACTTAAAGATTTCAGAGGATGCGCCCATAGCCTGCTGAAAGTTGTTATAGAAAAGGGCAAACTTGCGCACGGGATTGTACATACTGAATACAGCCGCAATGAACGCTACGAATGTTCCGAGAGTAAACTGGCCGTGGGTGATTTCGTTGCGCCCCAGCAGCAACAGCAACGCGATTGCAATGGCGCCAAAAACGTCCATAAGCGGAGAACTCATGGACGCCGCGGCTACCGATCGCAGGTTCGCGCGGAACAATCGCTGGGCAGCCGCGCGGAAGCGCGCCATTTCCCAGGTTTCCATGCTGAAGGCTTTCACAATGCGGTTACCGGCGATGGTTTCCTGCAGGACGTTCTGAATATCGGCCAGCTTGTCCTGCCCGCCGCGTGTAGTGCGGCGGACCTGGCGTCCGATGCGTACGGCGGAGTAAATGATGATCGGAATAAACAGTAGCAAGATCCAAGCCAACCGCCGGCCTAGAACAATGACCAGGCCCGCAGTGAACAAGAAAGTGAAGAGTTGCTGCAGAAACTCCGCCATGATGCTCGACATGGCGTACTGCACGCGCTCAATGTCATTAATGATGGTGGAAATAAGAGTTCCCGTGGTGTGCTTCTGAAAAAACGCTGCCGACCGCTTTAATAGCGAGTTATAGAGATCATTGCGAAGATTGGTGATCATGCCGAAGCCGGCGTGATTCACCAGATAGGTTCCCGCGTAATCGAAGAGCCCCCGCAAGATCGACGAAACGATAAGAGCGTAGGCAACTACGGTCCAGGCATTGCCGTGGAAGTGCACCGGAACAAATTCCTGCAGATAAACGACTCGATGGGTAGCGGGAATAGGGAGCGGGATGTTTTCCGCACCCGAGGTCGGGTTGAGTACTCGATCAAGGATGGGCTTAATCAGGACCAGCCGGAAAGCTTCCAGAAATCCCACGCCGGCCAGCAACAACACGCCCAGCAACAGTTGCAGAGAGAACGGAAACACGTAGCGGACGATGCGCGTCAGTTGCCGCATGAGGCGGCCTCAAGGCGCAGGCAGGGCTGAACTACGGATACCGAAGTTCGCATGCGTCGCAAGGCCTTATTCTACTTAAAAACCCGGCAAAGAACAGTGACGGAATGGCGTCGCGGAATAATATCCACCGCTATTTGGGGCTGTCGCGGTGGCTCACTTTCACGCGGTAGCCCGCTTTGTTCAGGCGCTTGCCGAGTTCCTCAGAAATCATGACCGAGCGGTGCTGGCCGCCAGTGCAGCCAACGGCAATCGTCAGATAACTCTTCCCCTCATGAATGTAATGGGGCAGCAGATAGATCAGCAGATCGGAGATCCGTTGCAGGAATTCTTTAGTTTGCGGAAACGACTGGATGTATTTGGCAACTTTGGGATCGCGTCCCGTCAAAGGACGAAACTCCGGCACGAAATGCGGGTTGGGTAAAAAGCGCACATCGAAAACCAGGTCCGCATCCTCCGGCACACCGTGGCGGAAGCCAAAACTCACGCAGGACACCAGAATGCTCCGCTCCGATTCCTTCTTTTGAAAACGTTCAGTAACGTAGGACCGCAGTTCGTGGACGTTGAATTTGGAAGTATCGATGACCAAATCCGCAATGGCGCGAATCGGAAGCAGGCGGCGCCGCTCGGTGGCTAGTGACGACTTCACAGTCGCGCCCGTGCCCAAAGGATGGGGACGCCGAGTCTCACTGTAGCGGCGCAGCAGCACGGGATCCGCAGCCTCAAGATACACCATTCGAGTGGGCAGAATATTCCGTACTGATTTCACGATAGCGGGGAGCTCTTCGAGTTGTACGCCCTCGCGAACGTCCACCACCAAGGCAGTGCGATTAATCTCGGACGACTGTCCGACGAGTTCCGCAAAGCGCGGAATTAATCCGACCGGCAGGTTGTCCACACAGTAGTAGCCAAGATCTTCGAAAGCTTTCAGCACCGAAGCTTTCCCCGAGCCACTCATGCCGGTGATAATCACCAGCTCGCCTGACGAGTGAGGTTCGCGGGGCAGCGGCTTGTGAGCAGCTTTCTTGGTCTTCGCGCTGGGTTTTTTGGCCGCCATCCTGGGGTGATGTTAACAGGCGGGGACGACGGCTTGCCAGTTCTTCTCGAGCGGAGGCAAAAATGACATCAATGACTTGTCTAGAGACGAAAAGGCGCGCTCAACAACCGGGCGGGGAGTGTGACCACTGTCCAGACCAGTTCGAGAACACCGTGCATCACAATACCCACGAGCCGGAAAGGCAACAATACGAGCCACACGAACGGATAAATAATCAGCGCAACCAAGGCCAGCGGCCAGCACAGCACGAACAAAATGCACCATAGCAGGAAAGTAAACATGGTGAGTCCTCCGCCCAAGAATGAGTATACGAATACCGCAAGCGCGAAGTTCCCAGAGAAAATTGGTTTTTCCACGGACTGAATCTACGGCTTACGGAGAGTCGTGCCGGGCCAGTTGCTTCTGCAGGAAAGCCAGCGAGCGAGCGCCGGCATCCTTCCAGATTTCGGCGGTAAAGCTATGGCCAATGCCGGGGTATATCTGCATCTCGTAAGGAATCCGTTTTTTCTCGAGGATTTTCTGCAGATCAAAGGCTTCCTGCACCGGAACGGTCTGGTCGGCATCCCCGTGCAGAATGAGGACCGGGCAAAGTCGGCGCGTGAAGAACTTGAGTTCTTTCGGCATGCCGCCGAAGAACTCGACCACCACCTGAACGCGGGCATCAACCGCAGCGACGGAAAGTGCAAGATACGCGCCTAACGAAAAACCCAGCAAGCCGATGCGATTCGAATCCACCTCCGGCTGCTGCGCGACCAAGCCGATCGCATTCCACACCGTTTTCGCCCAGACGAAAAAGTGCCGTACGATTGTGCCTTTATCGTCGGCTCGAATGGTCTCGGTTCGGTCGAAGTAGTGCAGTACATACACTGCCAGGCCATGAGCCGCCAACAGGATGGCGGGTTCTGCCATCCGTTCGGAACTGCCACCGGCCCCATGCAGGCCAACCACTGCCGGAAGGCGCTGTTGTCCTCCATGGGTTGCGGGCAGAAAGCGGTCTATGCGGATTCGTTTCCCGTCACTTTCGAAAGTCAGTTGAGATTGGGAAACAGGGTGCATGGAGATGGGCAATTAGCATTCAGCATTTGGCTCCAGCGCGTCCACTGCAGTACGGACTGATTGCCAAAATGCTAAATGCCAAGCGCTAAATGCTAGCGGCTAACGTGTCGCCAGCTCTCGTAACGATTCTTCAAACGGCGCCCGCGCAACGCCGCGCTCGGTGATGATGGCGGTCAGGTATTTTGCCGGGGTTACGTCGAACGCGGGATTCTCCACCTGCACACCGTCCGGAACCATTTGTTTGCTCGCGATGTGGGTGACCTCGCGGGCATCACGCTGCTCGATGGGAATCCTGTCGCCGTCCGGAGTATCAAGATCAATCGTGGAGAACGGCGCGGCCACATAGAAAGGGATGCCATGCTCTTTCGCCAGCACGGCCACCGTGTAAGTCCCAATTTTGTTGGCAACGTCGCCGTTGGCGGCAATGCGATCCGCTCCCACCACAATCGCCGCCAATCTTGCGTTGCTTCATCATTGCGCCGGCCATGTTGTCCGAGATGACGGTCGTGGGAATGCCGTCTTTCATCAGCTCCCACGCGGTTAGCCTCGAACCTTGCAAGAAGGGACGCGTTTCGTCAGCATAAACGTGAATCTTCTTGCCTTGCTCGACGGCGGCGCGGATCACGCCCAACGCGGTGCCATAGCCGCAAGTCGCCAGCGCGCCGGCATTGCAGTGCGTGAGCACGCCTCCGCTCGCCGGCATGAGAGCCGCGCCGTGGCGGCCCATCGCCCGATTGGCGGCGATGTCCTCTGCGTGCATGCGCTGAGCTTCTTCGATGAGCGCCAGCTTGATTTGTGGCAGCGTCCTCTCGCGCAGCGACACAAATTTCTCCTGCATCCGTCGAATGGCCCAGAAAAGATTGACCGCAGTCGGACGAGTTTTGCCAATGACCTCGCAGATCTGATCGAGCTCTAGTTTCAGTTCGCCGGCATTCCCCGCTTTAGAGTTCTGTACGCCAAGCGCAATCCCCATCGCGGCGGCCACCCCGATGGCGGGCGCACCTCGCACCACCATCGTGCGGATTACGTCCGCAACCTGCTCATGCGTTGTGCAATTGACGTAGGTCTCTTCCGTCGGCAGCTTGGTTTGATCGATGAATCGTACGCCGGATTGGGTCCATTCAAGAGTTTGGATCATTAGAATGATTAGAATCGCTTCTAGCTGCTAGCTCCTAGCTTCTAGCTCTTGCGCTTTGACTCAAGCTGGTAGCTAGAAGCTAGTCGCTTTTACCGCCAAGTGCTAAATGCTGCTTCCGCACATCGCTCGCGGTAAAGATCGAAACAAACGGGGCTGATGCGGCAGCTTTCTCCACACTCGGCCGCCCACCGGCTTCTTCGCGCTCCACCAGGCACATCACTCCCGCAACTTCAAATCCAAATTCGCGGGCAGCTTCAATCGCCTGGATCGGTGGACGATCCCGTCGTGCAAACATCGTCCACAATCACCACCCGTGCCGGCTTTTCGCGAAAGCCTTCGATCCGCTGTCCTGTACCGTGCTGTTTCTCCGATTTGCGGACCAGAAATCCATGAATGTCGCCGCTGGCGATGGCGACCGCGACCACAATCGGATCGGCTCCCATAGTCAATCCGCCGATAGCTTGCGGATTCCAATTTCGCGTGCGAATCTCATCGAGAAAAACCTGTCCGGTAAGCTGAGCGCCGCGCGCATCCAGAGTCGTGGTTCGGCAGTCAATGTAATAGTCGCTGACGCCGCCCGAAGAGAGCTTGAATTCGCCCAGCCGGAAAGATTTTGTGGCCAGCAGACTCAGCAGTTCCTGACCCGCGGTGAGCATGAATATTTAAGATAGCACGGCTCTTCGTCCAATCCGGCACTCATAAAGATCACTGCGCCGGCAGCGAAAAATAAAAAACGGAACCGTGGCCAAGCTGGCTGGTCACGCCTAGCGTGCCTCCGTGAGCTTCGATAATGGCTTTGGCGATCGCCAGTCCCATGCCGGTTCCCTGGACCCGATAGCGCTGGTCGCGGCCGCGATAAAATTTGTCGAAGATCAGAGTTTGCTCAAAGTCGTCAATTCCCGGACCCTGATCGCTGACGCTGGTCACAAGTTGTCCATCCCGCATTTCCGCGCTAATCGTGATGGGCGATTTCGGAGGAGAGTATTTAGAGGCATTTTCCAGCAATTGTTTCAGCGCTTCACTGATTCTCGCCGGGTCCATCTGGACACCCGGAAGATCCTCGGCAACCCGAATTTCCACCGGATGTTCTCCCAACATCGTCTTGCAGTCAGCGAGGGCAGACTTGATGGGCACTTGGATCGAAACCCGCTCCAGGTGCAATTCCACGCCATGCGCATCCAGTTGCGCCATCTCCGAAGCCTCGCCGACCAGGCGGTTAAGGCGGTCAGATTCCTCATTGATAACTGTCAATAGTTCCCGCGCTTTGCGCGGGGTCGAGCTGGAGATCGGAAAGCAAACTCGTAACCGCAGCTTTGATGCCAGTCAGCGGCGTGCGCAGTTCGTGAGTGACGGAATCGAGTAAGGCGGTGCGAAGATTTTCGCTCTGCCGCTCGGCTTCTGCCTGGCCGAGCTTTTCAATTGCGCCCACGCGTTCGATGGCAATGGCAACCAGGCTGCCGAGCGCCTCCAAAGTTTCGCGCGATAGCTTTGTCCCCGCCACTCCAATCGCGCCAGTCAGCCGAGCGCCCAGACGCAACGGCGCAACCGACACGCCAGTCTCCGGCTCAATCACAGGCTCCCCTCGGCTACTCACCGCTTTCAGGTCGTCGTTACTGGGTTCATCCACCATCGGATCGGAGCGATAGATTTCCCGCGAAGCCAGCAGGTACATGGCTGCGGATCGCCCCGCGAAGATCTGGCAGAGGTAGCCAGGAATCGCGTTCAGCAATTCAGAAACATTGTCGGTGGCTAACAAACGCTGGCTGAAAGCGTAGAGCCGCTCCACATCGCGGCGGCGTTGGATGGCATTGGCGGTCTCCCGTCGCGCTCTGTCCGACAACTCTCCAGCAAGAATCGCGGTCGCAAGGAACGCGAACAGGGCAACCCAATTCTGCGGATCTGCGATGGTGAATGTTCCAATCGGAGGTAAGAAGTAATAATTGAACGCCAGTGTTGCGAGAACCGAGAGGAACACCGCGGCGCGCAATCCCCAGGAACTGGAGACGACTAACACGGCCAGCAGAAAAGTCAGCGCGACCGTTGTGGGATTGACGTGGATCACGTGCCGGTAGAACCAGATCACAACCCCCACCATGGCCACGGCTGCCGCGTAGCGTAATAAGGATTGCAGTCCGTCTATTTTCACGCGCATGATTGTAACTGGATTCGACATTTCCCGCGCGTTCAAGTAACAATGTCGCGAGGTGCGGTGCAAAGGGTATGACCAAGACTCCAGACCAATGGCTTGAGGAAGTTGCTCCCGTCGGGAGGCCGGCGATTTTTAAGCTGTTTCTTGGCTACGCTCCAGGCGTGGGCAAGACGTACCAGATGCTCAGCGAAGGCATACGCCGCCGCAGCCGCGGCGAAGACGTGATTATTGGCGTGGTGGAAACCCATGGCCGCAAGCCGACCGCCGAACTGGCCAGCCGTCTGGAAATAGCCCCCCGTAAGAAGATCGAATACAAAGGCACAGTTTTCGAAGAAATGGATGTGGACGCTATTCGGGAGCGCAGGCCGCAGATTGCCCTGGTGGATGAGTTGGCGCACACCAACATCGAAGGCAGCAAACACCGCAAGCGCTATGAGGATGTTTTCGAACTGCTGGATGCCGGCATCGACGTGGTTTCCACCATGAACGTGCAACACATCGAGAGCCTCGCACCATCGATCCGCCAGCTGACCGGAGTGCAAGTGCGCGAGACCGTGCCCGATTGGGTGATGCAGCGCGCGGGCGAGATCGTGATGGCCGACCTCACTCCGCAGGCTTTGCAAACCCGCATGAAACGCGGCGATATTTATCCAGTGGAGAGGGCGGAGCGGGCGCTCTCGAATTTCTTCCGCACGCCAAACCTAATTGCGTTGCGCGAACTCGCCCTGCGGCAGGTGGCGCAAGCGGTTGACCACAGTCTGGAAGACCTGCGCACCGAAGACGGGCGGCCGCTCATCGTGCGCGAACGTATTGCGGTTTGCATCAGTTCAAATCCTGCGGCGCAATACCTGATCGCCCGCGGAGCTCGCATGGCGCAGGCCATTGATGCCGAACTTTTCGTGGTTTATGTGGATTCGTCAGCCGACCAGATCGACGAAAACCAGAGGACTTTGGCCGAGAACATTCGCTTCGCGGAAAGCGTTGGCGCCAAAGTGGTGCGGTTGGAGCGCGGCGATGTGGCTGAACGAGTGGCGGAATTCGTCCATAAAGAGCATGCTACTCACGTGGTTTTTGGGCGCTCTGCCACCAAAGGCTGGAGGCGGTATTTGTACTGGTCCGCGATTCATCGCTTTTTGCGCAATGCCCCCGCGGTGGATGTGCACATTGTGACCCAGGAAATGCGATGATCCCAAGATGAATGAGCCCAAGCCAAATGAACACCGGCGCATTCTTGTGGTAGACGATGAAACGCAAATTACCCGCGTGTTGCGCACTTCGCTTTCCACGCAAAATTACGACGTTCGCGTCGCCAACGACGGCGAAATGGCGATGGACGTGATGAAAGATTGGATTCCCCATCTCGTAATCACCGATTTGGCTATGCCTAATCTTGACGGCGTAGGTTTATGCCGTCGTATCCGGCAGACTTCCGAGGTACCCATCATCGTTCTGTCAGTTCGTGGACATGATCGGGTCAAAGTTGAGGCGCTGGATGCCGGCGCCGACGACTACGTCACCAAGCCCTTCAGCATGAACGAGCTTCTGGCCCGGGTTCGCGCCCAACTCAGACACGTGGCGCCCCCGGTGACGGAACTGCGGCTCATTGATTCCGGCGATTTCCACATCGATCTTGAGGCCCGGTTGGTGACCGTTCGCGGCGACGAAATCCGGCTCACCCCAAAAGAATTCGACCTGCTGATCTACCTTGCCAAACACCCCGGCAAAGTGATCACCCATCGGGCTCTTCTCGCCGCGATTTGGGGGCCGAACAGCACGGAGCAGCCCGAATACTTGCGGGTATTTGTCGGCCAATTGCGCAAGAAAATAGAGCCTGATCCTTCCAGCCCCAAATATCTTCTTACCGAACCTTGGGTGGGCTATCGCTTTGAACCGGGCGACTAGAAAAGACTGCGAAGCCCCCTCAGATTCGCCATCCTTATAAATTCCTTACGGACTTTTTAGCTCGTTCTTATACCCACGATGGTCCAATGAAGTAGTGCCGATGGTGGCGCGCTTTGGAGTTTCGCCATGTTGATTGCCAGAATTTTCGCCGCGATAACTTTCACGGGAGTGGTCTTCCTGTCCTGGTTCTTGATTCAGCTTTTACGCGAAGGGCCGTTTCGGTCACGGCGGATTCGCGTAATTCGGCCGGTGGGTTATGCAACTATGCATCGGCTGCGGCTGCAAAATGAATCGGCTACGGTGAAGCGTGAGGATGACAAGGTGACACTGCACTCCGTTTGGCGGTATGGTGTGAACCACACGACCGAGATCGAAAAAGGGGAGCCTTCATGCGGGATATCATCTTCGTATTAGCCACCGTTCTATTCTTTGCAATTTCCATCGCCTACACCTACTTCTGCGACCGCGTGCGCTGAGGGGAGACTCAATGAGCTTGCAAGACATTGCGATGCTGGTAGTAAGTGCGTTGCTGATGGTTTATCTGGTATACGCCCTGCTGCGTCCGGAGAAATTCTGATATGACCGCCAACGGCTGGCTCCAAATTCTATTGTTCCTCGTGGTCATTTTCCTGATCACCAAGCCCCTCGGGATCTTCATGACTCACGTGTTCAATCGTGAGAAAACGTTTCTCGATCCGGTATTGCGGCCGCTAGAGAAAGTGCTCTACCGCGTGACGGGGGTGGACGAAAACCACGAGATGCGCTGGACCGAATACAGCATCTCCATGCTGTTGTTCAGCGGAGTGGCTATGCTGGTCCTCTATCTGTTCCAGCGGCTACAGCAATTCCTGCCTTGGAATCCGCAGCATTTTGCTGGGGTTGGCTCCCGATTTAGCTTTCAATACCGCGGCTTCGTTCACCACCAACACCAACTGGCAGAACTACGTGGGCGAGAGCACGATGAGCTATCTCACCCAGATGGCCGCGCTGGCTTACCACAACTTCACCTCGGCAGCTACCGGCATAGCACTCGCCATCGCGTTTGTGCGGGGCATCGCGCGCCGGGAATCGAAAACTATCGGCAACTTCTGGGTGGATTTCACCCGCTCCGGCCTGTGGGTGCTCTTGCCGGCATGCCTGATTTATGCGCTGATCCTGGTGTCGCAAGGGGTCGTGCAGAAACTTCCGGCCTTATGACACGGCGAAGTTGGTCGAACCTCAACAGGTTTCCACGACCGGGGCAGACGGCAAGACTACGACCCAAACCGTCACCCAGCAAACCATTGCGCAAGGGCCCGGTCGCATCGCAAGAAGCCATCAAGATGCTCGGCACTAACGGCGGCGGATTCTTCAACGCCAACAGCGCTCATCCTTTTGAGAATCCCACGCCGCTCAGCAATTTTCTGCAAATGCTTTCCATTTTCGCCATCCCGGCGGGTCTTACCTATACGCTTGGCCGCATGACCGCTTCGCAGCGTCATGGCTGGGCCGTCTGGGCAGCCATGGCCGTCCTGTTCTTCGCCGGGGTAACTACCGCTTATTGGGCGGAGTCTCGCGGCAATCCTCTGCTTAAAGGAGTGGATCAGCGCGCCAGCCTGACGCAATCCGGCGGCAACATGGAGGGCAAAGAAGTCCGCTTCGGCATGGCAAACTCCGCCTTATTTGCTACTGTGACCACCGATGCCAGTTGCGGCGCCGTCAACAGCTTTCACGATTCCTTCACCCCCTCGGCGGAATGGTCCCGCTGGCTAATATCATGCTCAGCGAAACCGTGTTCGGAGGCGTGGGCGCGGGACTGTACGGCATCCTCATCTACGTCGTGCTGGCGGTATTCATCGCAGGACTCATGGTCGGTCGCACGCCTGAGTATCTCGGGCAAAAAGATCGAAGCCTACGACGTAAAGATGGCCATGCTGGTGACGCTGGTATTCCCGCTGATCATCCTCGTGCTCACTGGCATCTCGTGCAGTCGAGGGATTCGGCACGTCCAGCATCAGCAATTCCGGGCCCGCACGGCCTGACCCAGATTCTCTACGCCTTCACCTCGATGGCCGGAAACAACGGCTCTGCTTTCGCGGGTCTCAACGGCAACACTCATCTGGTACAACGCGGCCGGAGCCGCAACCATGCTGATCGGCCGATTCTTCATGATCCTTCCCATGCTGGCGATCGCCGGCAATCTGGCGCAAAAGAAATATGTTCCGCCGTCGCTGGGAACTTTTCCCGTGACCACGCCGTTGTTCAGCGTGCTTGCTGGTCGGCGTAATCATCATTGTGGGCGCACTGACCTTTTTCCCGGCATTAAGCCTGGGACCGATTCTTGAACACCTGCTGATGATGGCGGGCAAGACTTTCTGACGGTGGATGGCCTGAGGACCTATGGCAAAGAAAAGCAAATCGAAAGCAATTTGGGATATGAAGATCGTGCGCGGCGCGATCCTCGACTCCCTGGTCAAACTGGATCCCCGGCATATGATGGGCAATCCGGTCATGTTTGTAGTCGAAGTGGGCAGCGTCATCACCACGCTTCTGCTGCTTCAGGGCGGCACCGATTTCTCTTTCAACCTGCAAATCACGCTATGGCTGTGGTTCACGGTGTTGTTCGCCAATTTCGCCGAAGCCATGGCGGAAGGCCGGGGCAAGGCGCAGGCCGATACGCTTCGCAAAGCGCGCTCGGAAACTGTGGCCAATCGCCTGTTGGAAGGTGACAAGATCGAGCAGGTTGCCAGCTCCAAACTGCGTGCTGGTGATCTGGTGCGCGTGGCCGCCGGCGAGTTTATTCCCTCGGACGGCGAAATCATTGATGGCGTCGCTTCGGTGGACGAGTCGGCCATCACCGGCGAGTCCGCGCCGGTCATCCGCGAGTCCGGCGGCGACCGCTCGGCGGTGACCGGAGGAACGCGCGTTCTCTCCGACTGGATCAAAGTCCGCATCACTTCCAATCCCGGGCGAAACTTTTCTGGACCGCATGATTGCTTTGGTGGAAGGCGCCGAGCGGCAGAAGACGCCCAACGAAATCGCGCTGAATATTTTGCTGGCTGGGCTTGACCATCATCTTCCTGCTGGCCGTCGTTACATTGCAGCCCTTTGCCGTTTACTCCGGTTCGCCGCAGACCGTGTTTGTGCTGGTGTCGTTGCTGGTCTGTCTCATCCCGACGACGATCGGCGGCCTGCTCTCGGCCATTGGCATTGCCGGCATGGACCGCCTGGTGCAGCACAACGTGCTCGCCATGTCGGGCCGCGCGGTGGAGGCAGCCGGTGACGTCAATACACTTCTGCTGGATAAAACCGGCACGATTACGCTGGGAAACCGGCAGGCCTCGCGATTTGTTCCGGCGCCCGGCGTAACCGAACAGGAATTGGCCGATGCCGCCCAGTTGTCGTCGCTGGCCGATGAAACTCCGGAAGGCCGTTCCATCGTCATTCTGGCCAAAGAAAAGTACGCATTGCGCGGCCGGGAACTTGCCTCTCACGAAACCACGTTCGTTCCCTTTACCGCGCAGACCGAATGTCTGGAGTGGACCTCAACGGCTTCGAGATTCGCAAGGGCGCGACCGACGCGATTGACGCCTACCTGACCCAAAACGGCAATCGGGTTCCCGCGGAAGTGCGGGCTGTCGTGGAACAGATCGCCCGTTCCGGGGGCACACCGCTTGTAGTGGCGGAGAAGAGCCGCGGCGCGCATGGGCGTCATCGAACTGAAAGACATCGTCAAAGGCGGCATGCGCCAGCGCTTCGATCAACTGCGCGCCATGGGCATCAAAACCGTCATGATCACTGGGGATAATCCGCTGACCGCGGCTGCCATCGCCAACGAAGCCGGCGTGGATGACTTCCTCGCCCAGGCCACTCCGAAAGACAAAATGGACTTGATCCGCCGCGAGCAAGCCGAAGGAAAACTGGTGGCCATGACCGGCGACGGCACCAATGACGCTCCGGCGCTGGCGCAAGCCGACGTGGGTGTCGCCATGAACACCGGCACCCAAGCCGCCAAGGAAGCCGGCAACATGGTGGACCTGGATTCCAATCCCACCAAGCTCATCGAGATCGTGGAAATCGGCAAGCAGTTGCTGATGACCCGCGGCGCGCTCACCACTTTCTCCATCGCCAACGACGTCGCCAAATATTTCGCAATTATTCCGGCGATGTTCGCGGGCAACTTTCCCGGTGTTGAATGCGCTCAACATCATGCATCTGAAGACGCCGGAGTCGGCGGTGTTGTCGGCCGTCATTTTCAACGCGCTCATTATCGTCGCGCTGATTCCGCTGGCCCTGCGTGGCGTGAAATACCGTCCTATGGGCGCGGCGGCGCTGTTGCGCAACAATCTTTGGATTTACGGCGTGGGCGGAATCATTATCCCATTCGTCGGTATCAAGCTGATTGACATGCTCATCACCCGCGTCGGACTGGCGTAAGAGGCAACATATGAAAAAGAATTTGCTCATCGCAGTGCTCATGACCGTGGCCACAACGGTTCTGTTCGGACTCATCTATCCGCTGGTCATCACCGGACTCGCGCAACTGTTCATGAAAGATAAAGCCAATGGCCAGTTGATCGTGCAGAACGGCACAGTTGTCGGCTCGCGAATCATCGGCCAGCCTTTCGTGGGTCCTGGCTATTTTCATTCCCGTCTTTCGGCCGCCGGAAATGGATACGACGCCGCCAATTCTGGCGCCTCCAATCTCGGTCCCACCAATCACGCGCTGACCGACCGCGTTGCCGCTTCGGTGGACGCATTGCATAAGGAGAACCCCGGTGCTCCGATTCCCGGTGGATCTGGTCACGACTTCCGCTTCCGGCCTTGATCCCGACATCACCCCGGCGGCCGCCGAGTTCCAGGTCCCCCGCGTGGCCCGTGAACGTGGCTTGAGCGAAGACGATGTCCGCCGCCTGGTTGCAGAACATACGCAGAATCGTCAGCTGGGATTTCTGGGAGAACCTCGGGTCAACGTGCTGGTGCTGAATCTGGCGTTGGACGAGATGGGACACAAGACGGCCCAATCCAGCAAGCTCAGCCGTCCAAGGCTGCGGCTTGTCGAATAGAACTGCCTCAGCAGTTAAGTCAGCTTCTAGCGCCGGTCGCTTACAGCTATCGCCCCGTGACGCCCAAGCAATGCTCGCTTCCATGCGGTCGCTTTGTAGCACCAATCGGCTGATTGACTACCACCCTTCCAGTTGGATAGCCTGAAAAGGTTATAATCTTGCTGAGAAGTCCTATCATCCCAGAAGAACCGGAGTCCAATTTGCTGCCACGCAGTCAGAATCAAGGATGGGCGAAGTGCATGTGCTGGTGTTGTTGTCTGCCCGTGAATTCTGGCGTGTGGAGGATTTGAACTAAAGCTCTTCATTTCAAGCTTATTCCAAGCCTACCCGCCAAAACAGCAGGTGGGCTTTTCAGTTTTTGGGCAGAGTTTCATGAAAACTTCGAATTCACTTTGGAAAGATCAACTCGCGGACAAGATGCCCGAAGTCCTGGCGCGCGAAGATTGACAGCTTCGAAACCGACATCGCATTGCGCAAGCAGGGCAAGATTGACGAGCGCCTGTTCGCCGAAACCCGCCTGCGCCGCGGCGCCTATGGGCAGCGCTATGACAATGGCCAGCGCCACGACGGCAAGAAAGGTACAGCAGATGGCGTATCCCTCGGGCGACTTGACCAAGGGCCCGATGACCATGTGGGACGCGCCCGGCATGCAGCGCATCAAGATTCCCGGCGGCGGGCTCAACGCCTCGCAACTGGAGACCATGGCGGAGTTGGCCGAAGAATATTCCGACGGCATCGCGCACGTCACCACCCGGCAGGATTTTCAGCTGCATTACGTCCACATTGATGACACGCCCAGCCTGATGCGGCGGCTGGCGGCAGCCGGCATCACCACTCGCGAAGCCTGCGGAAACACGGTGCGCAACGTTACCGCTTGCCCTTACGCCGGCGTTTGCCAGGACGAAGTATTCGACGTCACGCCTTACTCGCGAGCGCTATCACAAATTCTTGCTTGGCCATCCCGACTGCCAGAATTTCGGCAGGAAATTCAAGCCGGCCTTCAGCGGCTGCTCACAACATGCCTGCGGACTGACCAACATGCACGACGTCGGCCTGATCGCAGTAAAACGCGTCGACGAGGGCAAAGAAAAGATTGGCTTTGAGATCTATGTCGGAGGCGGACTGGGCGCTGTGCCTTATCAGGCCAAGCTGTTCGATTCCTTTATTCCTCCGGAAGAATTGTTGCCGCTGGCCCAGGCCATCGCCAGAGTATTTGCCAAGTATGGCGAGAAGAAGAATCGCAACCGGGCGCGCATCAAGTTTCTGGTTCAGGATTTGGGAATTGAGAGGTTTAAAGAATTGGTTCTCGAAGAACGCGAGAACCTGCCCTTCGATCCGCGATGGACAGAGTACATACATGAGGCCCTACAAGCCGAAGAAGCTCCGCTGCGGCCGGGTGGCGAATGGCCGTCTTTGGTTTCGATAGCAACTTCAGACGCCTTCGCGCGCTGGCTGAAGACCAACACACGTCCGCAGAAGCAGCCAGGCTACGTGACGGCCACCGTCGCTCTTCCTTTGGGCGATATTACCGCCAACCAGTTGCGCTCTCTGGCGGATATCGTTCGCCGCTTCACCAAAGAAACCGTCCGGACCACGGTCGAGCAAAATTTCGTAATCCGCTGGGTGAGCCAGAGCGATTTGCCGGAGCTCTACAAAGCGTTGGACGCAGTAGGACTGGGCGATCCGGGCGCAGGCACGATCGTGGATATCACCGCTTGCCCGGGAACCGATACCTGCAAGCTGGGGATCTCATCCTCTCGCGGGCTGGCCGGCGGAACTGCGCACCCGGCTGGCCGAAAAAAGTTTCCAGCTGGATGAGGCCGTGCAGAATCTCCACATCAAGATCAGCGGATGCTTCAATAGCTGCGGCCAGCATCATGTGGCCGATCTGGGCTTTTACGGCGTCAGCCGCAAGGTTGCAGGATACGCCGTGCCGCATTTTCAGGTCGTTCTCGGCGGCGAGTGGGAGCATAACGCGGGCTCCTATGGGCTGCCGGTCGCGGCCGTTCCGTCGAAAAATATTCCGCAAGTGGTGACGCTGCTCACCGAGCGCTACGTGGCGGAGCGCAAGAGCGACGAGAGCTTTAAGGATTTCACCAAGCGCATCGGCAAAGCGGAGTTGAAAAAGATGCTTGACGATCTCGCGCGAGTGCCCGCAGGAGACCGTTCATTCTTCTCCGATTGGGGAGACCCGCGTGAATACAGCCTCGGCGATATGGGCGTCGGCGAGTGCGCTGGAGAAGTCGTGTCCGCGTTCGACTTCGACATGGCCGCCGCGGAGCGGGAACTCTTTGAAGGCCAGTTGGCATTCGAGGCCGGGCAAATCGAATCGGCAGGCAAGAAGGCTTATCACTCTATGCTGCTGGCCGCAAAAGCGCTGGTGAAGATCCAAAATGCGAACGTCACGGATGATTCCAATCAGATCGTCTCCGAATTCCGCACCCGCTTCTTCGACACGCAACTGTTCTGGGATCCGTTTGCCGGAGGCAAATTCGCGCAGTACTTTTTCGACGCGCACCAGAAAGCTGGGGCGCCGCACACGCTCGACACCAGCCGCTACTTGCTCGATGAAGCGCAGCTCTTCATTGATGCCGTGCATAGCTGCAACAATAAAATGGGCTCGGCGATCACGGTATAGATGGTGGACGATATAGCCTTGTCATCCTGCGAGCTTCGCGAAGGATCTGACGAGGCGAATGGACCGTCATGGACGCATCAGGGGTCGGAGGACCCCGCCCGCTGCACAATTGAAGGAAGACGTCGTAAGGTCCTGAGGCGGCTCAACGCCGCCTCAGGATGACAAACTTTAGAAGGAACGGTCCTGCATGGAACTTCAGCACATCAACGTAAAATCTCCTGGTAAAGAAAACGAAAGAGTGGACCTCGAACTATTGATCCCGGTGTTTCACGGTTGGATTCAGAACAAAGTCTTCGACGAGCGATTGTTGGATATCGCGGACTATCGCCACGTTCACGATGGTCCGGGAGTGATCCTGATCGGCCTTGAGGGCGATTACAGCGTGGACAATACGGACGGTCGCTTGGGCGTTCGTTACAACCGCAAGGCGGGTCTCGCGGGCAGCAATCGCGACCGGTTGAAACAGGCATCCCGCGCGGCTCTTAGCGCATGCCAGCGGCTGGAACTGGAGCCGAGCCTGGGCGGGAAGCTGCGTTTCAATGGTGAAGATGTAGAAATATTCGTGAATGATCGCTTGCTTGCTCCGAACAATGAAGCAACGCGCACGGCCATCGAACCGGAGTTCAAAAACTTCTTCGGCGATTTATTCGGCGGGCCGGAATACTCTCTTTCATTCAATCGCGATCCGCGCCGTCTTTTTTCTGTAGCCGCAAAGGCATCTCATCCCTTCTCCGTCTCGCATCTTCTGCAAAATCTGTCAGCCGAGCCGGTGTCCCGGTAGTGATGTAGCTGAGTCTTTTGCCGGCCCCCCCCAAAGCAGATTTCTCGCTCCGCTCGAAATGACAACGATCACAGGTTGGTTAGCAATCCAACCTGGCACCGAGGTAATCACAAAAGGTTACCTCCCAACCTTGGCTCCGCCGCGTCTTTCCCCGCGTCCCACAACTTTCATTTTGCAAGAGTGTTTCTACTTACCAAGGACGGAGGATGCAACAATGATGAAAAAAACGATATTCGCGATGTTGGGATTAGTTTTCGTGCTGGCCCTGGTGAGTCCGCCCAAGGCCCATGCTGGAGTAGTAATCGGAGTGGGTGTCGGCCCGGTGTTTGCTCCGCGTCCAGCGTATGGATACGTTGCGGTGCATCCGCGACCCTACGTTTACCCTTACGCCTACGCGCCGGTGTATGCACGCCCCCATTACGTCTATCCGGCTTATGGCTACTACGGTCACGCTTACCGCGGCGGATATTGGGCTCATCGCGACTGGCGGGGCTATCGCGGCGACTACAGACGCTAATTGATGCACATCGAGAGCAAACAAATCCCCTCAGCTCCATTCCGCTGAGGGGATTTTATTTGTCAACACCTATCCCATGTACTGTACGTGCACGTACGTACCCAAACGTACGTTGTAGGCCAAATACCATCCCACATGGTCTGGGTCGTCGTAGATTACGATCTGATCGCTATCCCACAGCCAATCATTGCAGAAGCCGATGTCGTACGGAGCAACGCTGAAATAGAAACCGCCAAACCAGAAGCGCGAAGGTCCGCCGCCTTCAATCCGGTACACGTGCCCACGGCCAATCCCACCGGTGAAGTGTCCATGTTCCCACGGATGATCAAGATGGTAATGCGGATCGTTAGGACCGGTGTCGTGGCCGATCCATTTTCCGTTGGTATGAACATGGGGAGCTTCAGGATGGCCCGCTTTATCGGCATACGTCTGGTGTTCGGGTTGAGGTTTCGCGTTTCGCACCGGGGCAGGGCCGTGGGACGGAACATATCCGCCTCCAACTCCACGGGCGCCGCCATGTTCACCATGTTGAGCAAAAACCGGCAGAGCAAAAAACGCTAGGACGGCAAAAAATCCAGCAAGCTTTTTCATTGAGCCTCCAATGCATGGTGCAATTTCTTGTCGCAAAATCTACACGCGTAAACAGGAAGTGACCCGTCCCAAGCAAAAATGATTGTAATAGGCCAGGCCTTCAGATGCATCCCAAGGCAGAAGGGTTCGAACGGACGCTGCCGACCGGCGAGATCTTCAGGGAATAGAGATCCGAAACGAAGCTTCAGCCCCTCAGAATCTCCGGCAACCGTCCGGGCCGGACATTGTCATAGGAATGGAGCGCGACAAAACGCTGAATGCTGGTCGGAATACCCACTGCGGTAAATCCCGGATGCCCGGTAGCCGGATAAGGGCCGCCATGATTCATCGCCGGACTTACCGCGACGCCGGTCGGCATTTTGTCGTTCAACAATCGTCCAACCTTGTAACGCAGATGGGGTTCGACCACGTTGTATTCGGCATCATCCTTGCCGGTGGTATCGGAGTAAATAGTTCCCGTGAGGTTACCTTCCAGATGTTTGAGAATTGCCACGGTCTGCGCGGTATCGCGCGACAATACGAGCAGAGAAACCGGGCCAAAGGCCTCGGTCTGCAACTCATGGGGATGTTTGAGAAAATCATCGCCAGAAACTTGCAGCAGTGTATTTTCGAAGCGATAGGCTGGTCCGGGCAACGCCTTGCCGCCGCAAATCGCCTTCGCGCCATTCTTCTGCAGAACCGTCACCGCATCCGTGAGGGCTTCGCGCCCGGTCTTCCCAAGTAACACGCCGGGAGTCCCGCCTTCGAATTGCTTGCGTGCGGTCTCGACAAATTTTTTTCCTGCGTCGGAGTCGGGAACAATCACGAAGCCTGGGTTAGTACAGAATTGTCCCGCGCCAAGCGTACATGAAGCGAAGAACTCTCCAGCGATCGCATCCCCAAGCTCGCGCAAGGCATTCTCCATTACGATCACCGGATTCACGCTCGACATTTCGAGGTAGATCGGCTTGCCCGCGCGCTCCGCAGCTTCCTTCAATTTCAGCCCGGCATTCTTACTTCCGGTGAATCCCGTGGCTCCTATCAAAGGATGCGACACCATGGCAAATCCAACGTCCGATTGGACGCGATACAACAACTGCACGGTTGCTGGATGCAATCCCACTTTCGTGATTGCTTCAAGCGCGATTTCCGCGAAGATTCTCGTGGTTCCCGGATGAGCCGTGTTGGCCTTCGCGATCACCGGATTGTGCGCAGCAATTGCGGCCGCAAAATCCCCACCCGCGGCGGAATTGAAAGCATACGGGAAATTATTGGGACCCATCACCACGACCGGCCCGATGGGCGCAAAGAACGAATACAATTTTGCCGCGGCATCGCGAATCGGACGGCGCCACGAATCCTGCTCCGCCGCGGCAGCGGCCTGGCGTAACTGCCCGGTGGTGCGAGGCAACTCCACATCCTTCAAGCGCGGCGCCTTCGCCAGGCCAGTCTCAGCGTGGGCCATTTCCACGAGTTCAATGCTGCGCTGTTCGATGCCCGCGGCATACGCTTCCAGAAATTCGCCGATCTTTTCCCCGCTGGTTGTGCGCAGTGCGGTAGCCGCCTCACTTGCCGCCTGTACCGCTTCCTCCACATCTTCGCGGGACGAGATCGGATACTTCTCAGGCAAAGGCTGCCCGAGCGTCGGGTTGTCAGCTTGGAAAATTCCTACCGCCTGGCTCTCCCGCCACTTTCCCGCGATCAGAACCGGAACCGTTTTTTCGCCCATGTTGATTTTCACCTGAATCAAATAGAATTCATGCCGAGTGCAGTCCGCTTGGCTATAAAGATTGAATGAAATGATTGATGTTTACCGCGCCAGCCAAACTGGCAAGTCATTGGATGTGTTGAGTACTAGAGAAGATTCCGCTACTGATCTTCTCATGTCGAATCGGAAAGCGGCAAGTCGTGACGCGCTTGACCTATGCAATGTGCTTCTAGGTATATACTTCGACCGCAGTCCGGTACACGTGGAGAAACATGTATCACCCCGAAACGTACGGCATTGCTTTGTCGTTCATGCTCATCAGCATGATTTGTTGGGGTTCATGGGCCAACACGGTTAAGCTCACGCCCGGCTGGCCATTCCAACTTTTCTATTGGGACTACGTAATTGGAACCATCCTGGCGAGTTTCTGCTGGGGATTGACGCTGGGCAGCGCATACGGTGGGCCAGCGGCGTTTCTCGCTAACCTGCACCAAGCCGACGCCGCTCACATCCTCTATGCGATCGCTGGAGGCATTGTCTTCAATGTCGCCAATCTTCTACTTGTGGCCGCGATTGAAATTGCCGGACTCGCCGTAGCTTTCCCAGTGGGCATCGGCCTCGCTCTCGTGGTCGGCGTATTGATGAACTACGTTCTTGCCCCCAGGGGTAATCCACTGATTTTGTTTGCTGGTGTTGTGCTGGTCGTCATCGCCATTGTCTTGGACGCTATGGCCTATCGCCGCCGCGAACAATCCGCCAGAGCAGTGAGTATGCGAGGACTGATTCTGTGTGTGGTTTCGGGTGTGCTCATGGGAAGTTTCTATCCGTTGATCACCAAGGCGGTCGCTGGTCCGGCGTCACTCGGCCCTTATTCGGTGGCGTTTGTGATGTCGCTGGGAATTCTTCTTTGTGCTCTTCCATTGAATACTTTTTTCATGAAGAAATCACTGGTCGGTGCGGCGCCTTCGACCTTTGGTGACTATGCGCGCAGTAAAGGTATCTGGCATTTGTGGGCAATCCTGGGCGGCGCAATCTGGTGCACCGGCGCGGTACTGAATTTCGTCGCTTCCCATGCGCAGATCGTAGGCCCTGCGGTTTCCTACGCGATCGGCCAGGGCGCCACCATGGTTTCCGCCGTTTGGGGAGTATTCATCTGGCACGAATTCGCCAACGCTCCCGCGAGTTCGCGGCGTCTTTTGCCTCCCATGTTTATTTGCTTTCTCGCGGGGCTCGGGTTGATCGCGGCAGTTCCGCTTCTCTAGCCGCGCCGCATCCGCTGTGAATTCGATATACTTTGGCCGGATTTCTTGGGAGGTTTCATGGCGAGCGAACGCCAAGGCATTGTCGTTGTCGGCAGTATTAATCTCGATCTTGTCGCCGGTACGGCTCGTATCCCGGCGCCGGGCGAAACCGTTTCCGGGTCAAGCTTTCAAACATTTTTTGGTGGCAAGGGCGCCAATCAGGCGGTGGCCGCTGGACGCCTCGGCGCTCACGTGCACATGCTGGGCAAAGTTGGAAGCGATGCTTTTGGGGCGCAGTTGCGTTCCGGCCTGGAAGCTGCCGGGGCCAACACCTCCGCAGTGGGCGAAGCTTCCGGTCCCTCCGGAGTCGCGCTCATTTCTACAGACACCAATGGACAGAATTCCATCATCGTAGTTCCGGGCGCCAATGGGCAGGTCGCTCCCGCGGATTTGGACTCGCATCTTGACTTGATTCGCAACGCCGCCATCGTCCTTACGCAGCTGGAAATTCCATTGCCCACGGTCGAGCACCTTGCAGCTATCACGCAGCGCGAAGGTGTGCCGCTGATACTTGATCCCGCTCCGGCGAGAGCGTTACCTGATTCCTTATTTCAGCGGATCGATTGGATTACTCCCAACGAAACTGAAACTTGCACATTACTGGGCACGCCTTCGGTGCAGTGGAACGATTCCAGCATGAAGGATGCCGCCACAGCTTTACTGCAGCGCGGAGTGCGCAACGTCGTACTCAAGTTGGGCGAGCGCGGTTGCTACCTGGCGCTGGCCAATGGCCAACGCGAATTTGTTCCCGCGTACAAAGTCCGCGCTGTGGATACTACCGCCGCTGGCGACGCTTTCAACGGTGCTTTCGCGACCGCCATGGTTCGAGGCAAGGACCCCATTGCTGCGGCGAATTGGGCGGGCGCAGTAGCTGCAATTTCCGTCACCCGCGCGGGAGCGCAGCCTTCTATGCCGACCGAAGAAGAGGTCGAGCGGTTTCTCGTACAAAATTCTCGCTGAGAAATGGCGTTTTTACTGCGCGGATAGTTGTTCGGCTTCCTGCCGAGCCGCATTCAGATCGCTGGAAATCTGTTGGGCAGCTTGCGCGGCAGTTTGCGCTTCGGCAGAGTGGCCGGTTCTCTCCAGCGCCTGCGCCAGCAGCAGATATCCAACGTCGGTGGGCTGAATCTCGACCGCACGAGAGAACCGGTCGGCCGCCTGGGGGAAGTCTCCGGTTTTCTGCGAGAGCAAGCCCAACCCGATCCAGGCGTGAGCATTTCCCGGAACCAGTTGCAAAGCATCTTCGTAGGACTGCTCGGCCTCACCGATACTTGCCCTGCTGCCGGTAGGCTGATCCCAGACCGCTGAGTGCGTTGCTGCGCAGGTTCGCATTCGATGTAAGCTGCAACACTCGGTTGCACAGCTCTATTGCAGATTGCAGGTGTCCCTTCTGCAATTCATAACTTCCAAGGTTGATTGTCGACAACGGATCCTGCGGATTGATTTCGGCCGCGGTGCGGAAATGCGGCATCGCCTCCTCGATATCGCCTCGTAAAAGAAAAGCGCCACCCATGTTGTCTTGCGCAACAAAATTCGGGCTCGTGATCTGAACCGTATGCGACCACAACGTGACGTTGTCGCCCCAGTAGCCGAGTTGCACATGGGTCATAATCGCTAACACGATCAGCGCGGCAAGCGCCGGAGCCGCCAACACTCCGGGGAAATTTTCCGCCGTGCGGCCCACTCGGCGATGCCCCACGCGAGCATGATGAACAATCCGAGAAATGGCAAATAGGCGTAGCGATCAGCCATCGCGGTTTCGCCCACCTGCACCAACCCAATCATCGGCACAAGCGTTCCCAGGAACCAAAACCATCCCACCACGAGATATCGCTGCTTCCGTGCGGCCACCACCACCGCCGTGACCGTCATCAAAAACAAACTCGCTGCCACAACTTGCCACGGTGGCAGGGAATTGCCGGGATGAGGGTACACTGGAGCCAGCCGAGTTGGCCAAAATGCCTTGCCAACGTAGCGGGCATAGGCCACGACAGCGTTTTCCAGCCGCGCCGCAAATGACAACTTCCATCGCCGACCTGACAGCGCCGCCAGCTCGCTGCGCTTTGATGGTGATGACTGCACTGACCGCGGCAAGCGCGAGCAGACGGAATCTTTTCTAACGCAAGTTGCGGAAGGTCCCCGCCGCATATGCGGCTCGCCGAATCTTGCTGACACGGAAACATACGCCCCAGCGGCCAGTAGTCCCACAACAGCAGAACGAATGGCAGCGTGATGATCTGCGGCTTTGCCATCAGGCCCAGCGCGAATATGAATGCTACGGTGCTATAGCGGATTGCTCCCGGTTTTCGCGCGTACCATCCATAAGCCCAGAGCGCCAGTAAGAAAGAACAACATGCTGAGCAAATTCTTCCGCTCGGATACCCAGGCCACCGATTCCACGTTGATGGGATGCAAAGCAAATAGCGCCGCCACCATCAGACTGCGCCAGGTGAAGCCCGTGGTCCACTGCAGCAACAAGAACAAAATCACCACATTCGCGGCATGCAACAAAATATTGGTGTCGTGATGCCCAGCGGGATTCAGCCCGAAGACCTGGTAGTCGAGCGCATGCGACAGCCAGGTAAGCGGATGCCAGTTTGCCAACTCGGTCGGTGGTGAACGCCCATTTGACGGTGTCCCAGCCAAGGCCAGCGCGAACATGAGAATTGTTAGTGACATAGCCATCATCATCAAAATTCACAAAAGGATGCTGGCTTGCAGGATTGTACAGCGCGAGCGTCGCCAGAATCAGCAGCAGCGACAGAATGACGGTGCGTTTTTCAGGCGACGAGAATGGCCCGGCGGCAGAGTGGGCTTCAATGCGGGTCTTCGAGGTGGCAGGGGGCACAGGATATTTGTTCAGCAGTCAAGCTAAGGCGTGCAATAGTAAATGTGTGCCGGAAGAATATTCCACAGCTGAAAGGCCCTGCCCACCGAGGTGAAATTCGATTCCAGGTAGGGCAGTGCGACCCGCGTAAACTGATACACCACCAACGCTCCATCAGGCTGCAAAGCCTGCCGGGCTTCTTGCGCGATATCGCGCCGTAGCGACGCCTGCATAGTGGAAAAGGGAATTCCGGAAATAATGTAGTCCGCATTCGGCAGGTTGAGTTCCCTCAGAACCTGGCGCACATTGAGCGCCGAGCCATGCACCAGACGGAAACGCGGATCGTGGATTTCCTCCTCCAAAACGCGGAAAAAGTTAGGATTGAGTTCAATCGCGATCAGGGTTGCGTCCGGCCGCATGCGTTTCAAGACTTCCTGGGTGATCGTCCCCACGCCCGGCCCATATTCCACCACCACTTTGGCTTTTTGCCAGTCCACTCGCGCCATCACGTCGTCCACGAGAAAACGCGAACTCGGCACCAGCGATCCCAACATGTATGGATAGCGAAAGAAATTAAGTGCAAAGCGCAATGCTTGCGTGCGCGCCGACATGGATTGGAGAGGTCCTCTATTACCCTGACGAAAATCATTATCAACATCGCCGCGCGGCGCACAAGGTCACTCAACAGCGAGGTGGTTGCTTTGACAATACCGCTCATGACGATGGGATGAGGTACTTTGGTCACGGCGACCCTTCCGGACCGCCCACTCAGCCCTCGTTCCGGCGCTATCCTAGTAGATGCGGCGGAGTCGCGAGAGGCAAAGTCATGGGCTTGACGAATTCCACGGATCATTTTTCTGAGAATTCTATGGGGAGCATTTCTGCTCTTCACGCTCCATCTATTGCCTGCTCGCTTTCCTGCCTTTTACATACTCCGCCTTGATTAAGGCGCCGCCGTACGATTGGCTTCCCTGGTTCGTCCGCCATCATGCGGCGCTCTATTGGGTGGCGCTGGCGGCCGCAGTGTTGGCCTACGGGCCTATCTTCAAAAGCAACGACGAAACAGTCTTATTTACTTGCAGGCCGGGATGGGGCTTTACATTCTGGCTCCGGCCATTCCTGGGCACGGTGCATCCCAATTGGCGAACTTATGCCTGGAGCCTGGTGACTCTGGCTTTGGTCATATCGATCGCTGCGGCGGATGCCGGGCGGTTTTTGGCGACTCAGAGACGCCGAAAGGGACCCGCGCTTCTACTCGATTACTTCACTGGGGTTTTCGTGGCGGTGCTAATGGCGCTTTTGTGGATCGCGGGCGCCCAATTGCGTCTTTATGGAGAATCTCACACCTCGCTGTTTTCTCTAAGCTTCGTAGAGGTGACCGGCATGGAGCGTAATTTCCCACGCGCTGTTGGCAGTTCTCTTCTCTCGGCACTCAACCTGATCTTGGTAACGGCGGCAAAAATTCCGTGGCCAATATCGCGAAGTATATGCTCACCGGGCTTCCTCGTTTTCGGAATTTTGGCTTCATGCTGCTTCGCTTCCTGGAGAACTCGCTCAGTTTTGATGGCTGGGCCGCGCAAATTTACGCTGTTTTACTTTCGGCCGCGTTGACCTTGTTTGGGTTTTCTCTGGCTATACCGCTAGTCCAACGAGAGGGAACTCGTCCCGCACGGGTTGGCTTCAGACATAAGCTGATTCCCGCCGCGGTAGCATTGCTGCTGGCCGCCCTCATCATCGCACTGCCCTCCGCGATCCAGGGAGGGGACTGGAATGGCGTAATCCAGCACGCGGTGGCGCTTGGCGCCTGGATCATTCTTAGGTGCCTGCGCCTATAGGATTCGCCCCCCCAAGGCCAAATATTCCGTCGCTGCAATTCTCGTGTGTGGCTCTGCTGGCTGGTTTTGGTTACAAGGCGTCTGCAGGCCACCGCGATTTTGTGGGCCAGACCACTGGGCAAAACCGACGACGAATTCGCTCGCACCTTCGAGAACTACGCGGTTCGCGATGCTTCCTTCGACCTCGCCAACCACGCTCTGGGCAACGGTCGCGAAAAACCTTGTGGCGATCTTTGCCGCATTCTGCGCGAATACACCAACGTTCCCGATTTTCCTGTCCAACGCGACGGTGAATCTCGTCGATCCGTTGCTCCCATCTCCAGGGCGACGGCCAAATATTTTCATTTTTGTGATTGACTCCATGCGGCCCGACTACCTGGGCGCTTACAACCCGAAGGTTGATTTCACTCCGAACCTCGACGCCTTTGCTCACGACAGCGTCGTCATGCGTCACGCCTATACGCAATACGCCGGCACCTCGCTCTCCGAACCAGCCATTTGGGCGGGAACCGTGCTGTTGCACGATCATGATCTGAGCGGATTTTCCAAGATCAACAGCCTGGAAAAGCTCGGCAGAGTGGATGGTTATCGCGAAGCGGTGAGCTATGACCCGGTGGTGAGCCAGTTCCTTTCTCCATCCGATGATCTGGTGAAGCTCGATACCGACAAGATCTGGAACCAGTTTGAAGTGTGCTCCACCGTTCGGCAGACTGAGGCTCTGCTCGATCGCGACACAAACTCCGGGCGGCCGCTTCTCTTTTACTCCCAGCCTATGAATGTGCACCAGTTCGCGCACAACAGCTTGCCGCGCATGACCGGCCAAAATTGGCAGCGCCGGCCTGGGTTCATCGACCGCATCGCCTACGAAGTGCATGGCGTGGACCAATGCCTGGGCGGGTTCTTCGCCTATTTAAAGCAGCACAATCTCTACGACAACAGCATCGTCGTCGTAACCGCCGATCACGGCGATGCTACCGGGGAACTTCGGCCGCTACAGCCATTCCACGTCCGTCTATCCGGAAATCATGCATGTGCCTATTATTTTCCATTTGCCGAAAAACTTGCGGGACAAACTGGTCTATGACGACCAGGCCCTCGCGACCCTTACCGATATCACGCCCTCTATTTACTACTTGCTCGGGCATCGGCCCATCATGGCCAATGCGATGTTCGGGCATCCCCTGTTTACCGACACCGCCGCGGAGTTACACAGCTATCACCGGGACGACATTTTCTTCGCTTCGGATGTGCGCGCCGCCTACGGAATTCTCACTGACAATGGCAGATATTTTTACGCCACCTACGACTCGCCGGATCAAAGCTATCTCTACGATTTGCAGAACGACCCCAACGGAACGCAAGACATCCTCACTCCCGCTCTGAAAATACGATACGACCAACGAATCATCGAACATCTCCAGGAGGTCGCGGCGTTCTATGGCTACAGGCCGCGGCTAGGGACGCTGCTGGCGGCTAAGGGAAACTGAAGCCGTTGGCATGCTGAGCAGCTTGTGACTTTATTCTTTAGCTCGTCATACTGAGCGAAGAGTGAGCTTTGCGCGGCAAGGCTCACACGCAGTCGAAGTTGAGGCGTTCGCGCGGCGTTCGAGCCGCGCGCCGAAATCCTGAGCCTGTCGAAGGACCGCATCCCTGCACGTGGCAGTAGAATCGCCGCGAGCTCTTGCGCGAGAGTTTACAATCACGCGATGAACTCTAAAGCGGAACCCCTTCTCATTACCGATCCGTCGCTGATGGATGTTCTAGAGGAACTGAGGAACCGCGAGCCGATTTTCCACCGCCCCGAACTGGGCACCACAAGGGCCGATTTCGAGAACATGGTGATGCCTGACTTTTGGGAAGTTGGCGCTTCCGGCCGCCGATATAGTAGGGACCACGTGCTGGCCGAACTTGAAAGACGTTATTCCGGAGAATATGCGGATGAGTGGGAAGCTCTAGATTTCCATTGCCGCAAACTGTCCGAACAGGTCTACTTGCTGACCTACACGCTTTTTCAGGGCGAACGCAAAACCCGCCGATCCACCATCTGGCAGAAAACTGCGACGGGCTGGAAGATTGTCTTTCATCAGGGCACCATCGTGCAGGATCCGTAGACGCGGTATGCGTCCTGGGCACCGTCCGCTAATTTGCCCGCTCTCGTTTCGCATCTTTCGGCAGATCCAGTGCGGAATTCGGTAAACGAGGGCTCACTTTGACATCGGAGTAAGTAACCAGCCGGTAGTCGCCGTCCCGCATATAGAATTTCTGTTGTACGGGACAGTTCGTCTTGAGTGAGATCCACAAGTCCACTCGACCCAGTTCCTTCAGGACGTCCGCGGCTTTCGGGGTGAGTTGCAAGTGGACCGAATCCTGTGAATCGATCCGCTCACCGCCAAGATTGCTGACTTCATAGTTGGCTGCGAGCTCATGTCCGCGCATGCCAAACCCCAGCAACGTTAGTTTCTGAGCCAAATCTTTGTACTTGCCGATATCGTATTCGCGCACCACATTCAGTTTGGGATAGTAAATCTGGACCGTTTGTCCCCGCAGCGCAATTGCCTGAGCATCCTCTCCAGTAAAGTTGATCAGGAAATGCAGCTCATCCGGCCCGTATCGCTTTACCGCTACGGTGCCAACCTGGGTGTCGTCGTTGTTGATTGCGTCCGTGTGGGTCACGATTCGAATGCTCGCCGTCGCACCCGTGAACGATTGTGACGCCCGGTCCAACCGCGAAAATATTTCTGCTGTCGATTGCGCCCAACCGGCACTCGTCGCGATACCAAAGATCACGACCAGGCGAACCGCAAAATTAAATCGGATGCGGAAAGTTTTCACAACGCAGCCCTCCTCAACCGGACGTCATTCATACGAAAGCGCCTGGATGACGTCTTGCTTTACCGCCTTCCATCCTGGAAAGATTGCGCCAAGGAGCGCGCCTGCCACCGAAATTGCCCCAGCTATCGGCCACCATTTGTAGACAGTCTCTTGAGTCAAGCTTGCCGGAACCGCATGCATCATTAGCCATTGGGTCCCGTATGTGATGATAATTCCCACAATCGTGCCGAGAACCGCAATCAGCAGAGTTTCTCTGAACAGCAGATTGAGGATGTACCCGGAAGACGCGCCGAGCGCTTTAAGAATCCCGATCTCACGGGTCCTCTCCAATACCGCGGTGTACATCGCCATGGAAACGACGATGAATCCCACGATTACCGCGATGCCGATCACCACTCCAATGAAGTTCCGCAGAAGCGCGACGCTGTTGATGGTCAACAACGACGTAAATTCCTCCATCGTGTAGATGAAATAGTCGGGCATTTTGCTTCGCAAATCGTTCACCACCGACTGGGCGCGATTCGGATCGTCCACTTTCAGATAAATCTGGCTGAGCTTCCCCGAGTTGCTGGTGAGCCTTTGAAGAACGTCGAGTTTTGCGCAGATGCGAGCAAGTTTGCCGGACTCAAAAATTCCCGAAACTCGCCAGGTGTGGTTCATCAGCGTAATCCTATTTCCAATATTGAGCTTCTTCTCGCGGGCGTAATATTCGTCCACAATAACGTCATCATCCCTTTGAAATGGGCCTCCTTTGACGAACCGGAAGCCGCCGCTCAGCTTGTTGAAGCCGTCGAGATCAATGCCGGTGAGGGTATCGAAGCCCGTCAGCGGTTGAATCATCGTACCCGTGGCGAAGGTCACATGCGGCTGCTTCATGAAAAACGGCAGAAAATCCTGGCTCATGGGAGAAGAGCTGAGGCTGATGACGGAAGTTCCAGGGGGCCGTACTACGATGTCTGCACCGACCCCGTGTGCGCGGCGCGCGGTCTCGTCGAGGGTGCCATAACTGATGCCAACCAGCGTAAGGATCATGGTGACCTCGACACCAATGGCCAATATGCTTAATAACGTCCGGACGGGTCTTTGGTGGAAGTTCGCGAAAACAAGTCGATTGAGCAAGCCAGCATTATAGCGGGCGGAGCGTTGTGCTTTCGGGGAATCGTTAAGCCGGCTTCCACCTTAAAATCGGTTTTCGGGCTGCGGCGGTTTCGTCCAGCCGCGATACGCGCGTGGAATGGGGCGCGGTCAGCACGGTTTGCGGATCTTCCTCGACTTCTTCGGCGATGGACTTCATCGCCTCGATGAACAAATCTAACTCTTCTTTTGGTTCGCTCTCCGTGGGCTCGATCATCAGCGCACCCGGCACAATCAAAGGAAACGCCGTGGTGTAAGGATGAAATCCATAATCAATCAGCCGCTTGGCGAGGTCCATCGTCTTCACGCCTTTTTTCGCTTGCAGCTTATCGCTCAAAACTACTTCGTGCATGGAAGGCGTGGAGTACGGCAGATCGTAAACGCCTTCCAGCTCTTTGCGGATGTAGTTGGCGTTGAGCACCGCATCTTCCGTAGTCTGGCGCAGGCCATCAGGACCGTTGGCCAGAATATAGGCCAGCGCGCGAACAAACATGCCGAAATTTCCGTAGAAGGCCCGCACTCGCCCGACCGTTTGCGGCCGGTCATATTCAAATCCCAGGGTGCCGTCTGCCTTCGTGATTACAACTGGCGTAGGCAGAAACGGCTCAAGCATCCTCTTCACCGCCACCGGCCCTGATCCCGGGCCGCCGCCACCGTGCGGCGTGGAAAAAGTTTTGTGCAGATTCAGGTGCATTAAATCCACGCCAAAGTCGCCGGGACGCACTTTGCCCACCAGCGCATTCATGTTGGCGCCATCCATGTAGAGCAGGCCACCCTTGGCGTGCATAAGATCGGCAATTTTGTGGATGTCCTGCTCAAAAACTCCCAGCGTGTTGGGATTGGTAAGCATGAGCGCAGCGACATCTTCGTTCATCTGCGCTTCCAGCGATCCGATGTCCACCATCCCCTGCTCGTTGGACTTCAAATTTTCCACCGCGTAGCCGACGGTCGCTGCCGTCGCCGGATTCGTGCCATGAGCCGAATCCGGAATCAGAATCTTCTTGCGGGCATTGCCTTTTGCCTGATGATAGGCACGTGTCAACAGCAGGCCCGTGAACTCGCCATGTGCGCCGGCCGCGGGCTGCAGCGTGATCGCATCCATGCCGGTGATCTCGATCAGGCACTCGCTCAGCGTCTTCATGATGCGCATTGCACCCTGCGAGATTTTCTCCGGCTGATACGGATGCCCGTTGGCCAATCCCTCAAAGCGCGAGACCACTTCATTCACCCGCGGGTTGTATTTCATGGTGCAGGAGCCCAACGGATACATTCCCAGATCAATGGCGTAATTCCAGGTAGAAAGCCGGGTGAAGTGGCGAATGATTTCAATCTCGCTGACTTCGGGCATGTGGCCGAGGTCTTTTCTTTCGCTGGGGCCCAGAAGCTCAGCGGTGTCGACCTCCGGCACATCGAGCGGTGGCAGTTTCCAGGCCGCCTTGCCGGAAGACGACTTCTCGAAGATCAAATCTTCGTTCTGATTGACGTGGCGCGTAGCCTTGCGGATCATGTCCTTCACGGGATCATCTCCCGCACGCCGTCGTCGTCAAAGGCTTCGCCCTGGTCCGCCCGGATGGAGTGCTCACTCTCCGCGATCACGCCCACGGCCGTGTCAATGGCGCTACGCGTAGTCAGTTCGGTACAGCACCACAAAGAGGCGTTACCCAGTTCCGGATAAAATTTCTGCAGCGGAAGCCCACCCACAATCTTGTGGCCGAGGATGCGGCTGTTGATGGCTTGTGGTTCTTCGCTAGTCTGCACCACGAATTCGTTGAAGCGCGGCGCTTCCGTGAATAGCACATTCCCGTGATAGCTGAACTGGGTGACTGCGTAGTGAGTCTTCGCCAGATTTTGCTTCGCCAGTTCGCGCAGTCCAACCTTCCCGTAGATCGTCATGAAGATATTCGCCATCAGGGCGATCAGCGCCTGGTTGGTGCAAATGTTCGAGGTGGCCTTCTCGCGGCGGATGTGTTGCTCGCGCGTGGCCAGCGTCAGCACGAAGCCGCGCTTGCCGTTGCGGTCCGTGGTCTGCCCGACCAGCCTTCCAGGCATTTGCCGGACAAACTTTTGGCGCGTCGCGATTACGCCGCAGTACGGCCCGCCAAACCCAAGCGGCACGCCAAAGGATTGCGCTTCCATAGCGATGACGTCAGCCTGCCGCGGCGGTTCGACGATGCCTAGAGAGATCGCTTCCGCGATAGAAACAACCAGCAGCGCCCCGTGTTTGTGGGCAATCTCCGCAATAGCCGCAACGTCTTCGATGGTACCGAAAAAGTTTGGTGACTGAATCACGACGCAAGAAGTATCAGAAGTGATGGTCCTTTCCAGTGCGGTTACGTCGACCCGGCCATCTTCTGCAAAGGGAGCCTCGGCAACCGGCAACCTCTGATTGCGAGCGTAGGTCGCAAGAACTTCACGATATTCGGGATGCACACTGCGCGCCACGACCACCGAGCGGCGACCGGTGAGGCGAACCGCCATCATTGCCGCCTCAGTAGTCGCGGTCGAACCGTCATACATGGACGCGTTCGCCACTTCCATGCCGGTCAGTTCGCAGATCATCGTCTGAAATTCGAAGATAGACTGCAGCGTTCCCTGCGAAATCTCCGCCTGATAAGGTGTGTACGCAGTAAGAAATTCTCCGCGAGAGATCAGCGAATCGATGATCACCGGGCGATAGTGGGAGTACGCGCCGGCGCCGAGAAAAGTCGCGTAGCCGTCGCCATTTTCGCGTGAGCGCTCGCGGAACCAGTCCACAATCTCCGACTCCGCCATCTGGCGTGGCACTTTAAGGTCGCGATCCAGACGATATTCGGCGGGGATCGGGGCAAAAAGATCGCCAATCGAGCGCAGCGCCAATAGCGCGCAGCATCGCAGCCCGGTCAGCAGGAGATTTAGGCAGATATCGCATGAGAAGTCATATTGATGCAGCCGCGGACGAGAGGATTCCAGGCGTCAGTGCCCGCCTTCCTCGGCCACGAACTTTTCATAATCGGCGGCCGAAAGCAGAGAGTTTAGCTCGGCCGGATCTTTCAGCGTGATTTTGACCATCCATGCCGATGCGCGTCTTTATTGATCTTTTCCGGCGCCGTCGCAAGCTCCGCGTTCACTTCGCTCACCGTACCCGAGGCTGGGGCATAATAGATCGGAAACCGCCTTCACGGACTCCACACTGCCGAAAACCTTGCCCGAAGTGATTTCAGCTCCAACCTTGGGCAATTCCACAAAAACAATATCGCCCAGAGAATCTTGCGCATAACTTGTAATGCCGATGGTCGCGCTGTTGCCCTCGGCTTTGATCCACTCATGCTCTTTGGTGTACTTGAAATCGGTTGGATAGGACATTGGGCTTCTAGCTCCTAGCGATTACTTTTTTCTCTCTGTAAAACGGCGTCGGCACAACTTGCGCCTTCACCCATGGCCGCGAATCTCAACTCTCACCGTCGAACCAAGCTTCCGAACTCCGGCGGCACGTAGGCCAGCGCAATATTTTTTTTCAAGAACGGCGCCGGCGATCCGCTGGTGACATAGCCAATTTCCTGTTCGGCGTCATTCAGAACTTGATAGCCGTCGCGGGCAATGCCGCGTTCCACCATTTCCAGTCCTACCAATGTGCGTTTGAGTCCCGCAGTACTGTGCCTGCTGCAACGCGTCTCGCCCCATAAACTCTGGCTTTTCCATCTTACAGAAGCGCTCGAGCCCAGCCTCCCACACATCGATAGTATCGGAAATTTCGTGTCCATATAGCGGCAGCTTGGCTTCCAGTCGCAGCGTGTTACGCGCGCCCAATCCGCAAGGGACGACGCCAAATTCTTTGCCGGCTTGCAAAATCTCATTCCACACACGGACGCTCGTGGCCTCGTCTGCCGGAATGTAGATCTCAAATCCGTCTTCGCCGGTATAGCCGGTGCGGGCAATGAGGATATGGTCCAGCCCACAAACCGTGCCTCGCGTAACCCAGTAAAACTTCAGCGCGCCCAAATCCGCATCGGTCAACTTCTGCAAAAGATCGAGGCCCTTTGGCCCTTGGATCGCAATCTGGGTGAAATCGTCCGATAGATTTTTCACCGCGCAGTCGAATTGCTCGCGTGTTATCGCGCACCCAATTGAAATCTTTTTCGCGAGTGCCGGCGTTAATCACAAGCAGATAGTCGTCTTTGCCGAGGCGGTGGACGATCACGTCGTCCACAAACGTTCCCTGCGGATAAAGCAACGCGGAATACTGCGCCTGCCCGACGGCCAGGCGCGAGGCATCGTTCATTGAAATGTGCTGCACTGCGGCCAGCGCTTCCGGCCCGGCCAGCTGGATGTCTCCCATATGGCTGACGTCGAAAATGCCAACCCCAGTGCGTACCGCCATGTGCTCGGCGATGATTCCGCCCATGGACGGATACTCGACCGGCATGTCCCAGCCATTGAATTCCACCATTTTGGCGCCCATTTGGCGGTGTATGGCGTTCAGCGAGGTCTTACGCACTTCGGGCATTAGCTCGGAAATAGCTGACAAGAAAGCCTCAATCAGCAATCGCTAGCTGCTTGTGGATGAGAATCTCTACCGTAACACGCAGTTTTTGGGATGGTCAAATGAAACCGAAAAAACAGCATGTTCGCGGACGGGGAACCCGTCAAGTTACCAATGGAACTTTTCCACACGCGGCGGTCACGTTAAAGTGCGGTCATGTATACCAAGGTGAAGTTTCGCTGCGCGCAGTGCGAGATGACCGAGGACCGCTGTGAGTGCGACCGTTATTGCTATATTTGCATGAGCCAGCACAGCGTCCGGCTGTGCGAAGACGGCTATTTCTATTGCGACGCCTGTCGCGAAGCCTGCGACTATAAAACGCAAGACGATTAGTCTGGACGCTACGAAGCTTTCTTAGCCGGAACTTTCGCACCCTTTTTCCGTGCTTCCGAAAGACCGATGGCAATCGCTTGTTTGCGGCTGGTGACTTTTCCGCCCTTGCCACTTTTCCCGGAGCGGAGCGTGCCTTTCTTTTTTCTGCGCATGGCGCTGGCCACAGTCTTGCCTGTAGCTCTCCCGTATTTTCGCGTGGAACTCTTTTTCCGTGCGGGCATAATCTCCTCCTAACCTTAGAGAGGAGACAGTAAGACAAGGTTGGCGAGCTGGAGCCGATCGAATCGGATCAAGGCGAGCCACAAGAAAACCAACTCACCGCACCGTAACCGCTTCCTGTTGTTGCGATTCCACCCGATCGACGCTCAAAAGATCGAAGCAGGGTACATCTTTGACTAGCTTGTGCGCGACACGCCTATAGGTGACAACCACCGGGCCCGCCATCTGATTAAACGCCTCCGCGCGATTGCCACAGAAGAGCACATTTTGCGTGAACAA
The DNA here is from genome assembly GCA_963712035.1 of uncultured Acidobacteriaceae bacterium. Classification (GTDB taxonomy): domain Bacteria; phylum Acidobacteriota; class Terriglobia; order Terriglobales; family Acidobacteriaceae; genus PALSA-270. The sequence continues at coordinate 498,411 of CAVQGL010000002.1, forward strand.
TTCCGAAGCATAGCGTGGTTGAAACCTGATGTTGGTGGCGTACTTGCCCTTGTCGTCACGGATGAGGTCTTTTTCAACCACCGACCCATAAATGTAACTCAAGGGGAATTGATCCGCAGTGTCCGTGGCAAATTCGCCGCCACGGTCCCGCTGAGGTATTTCCTTATCGACTGACCAACCAGTCGGAGCTGTGAGTAGGATGAAAGACAAGCAAACGAGACGCGCGGCCTTAAGCGGCTTGTCTTGCAGAAGGCAAACGGCTAACCCCAGCGGAAATAACACTAAAAATGCAACCACAACACACCTACCACACGCCCTTGTCGCTCCCGGTAAGGCGGTATGCCAGCAGGGCGGAAATTGCCAGAGGAGGCAGCAGAGGCAGCCGAAATATTGCGCGCAGGTCCCGCTGCACCCCCGCGTTCGCTAACTGTTTGGCGTAGAGTCCGGCCGCCGGCAGCTTGGGGACGCGCAGGAATCCCTTTCCAAGGTGCACGCTTACTCGAGAAAAACTCTTGGATTCCAAAATATTGCCCGGCACTTCCAGATTTACCCCAAACGATGCCACGTACTTATAGACGAGCAGTAAAAAGGCTTCGACTCCTGGCCAAATCCCGCCTGTATCGGCGGCGCGCTTCAATTCGAGAAAATTCACTGACTTGTTCTGCAGCAACCTGGCCACATCTGCCATGTCGCAAAGGCGAAAATAAAAGTGCCGATACATTCTCTGCAGCGTGGAGATCAGTATGCGTTCTTCCGGAGCGGGCACCAGAAAAGTTTGCCTCGCAATTTTCTTAGGGATTCGCCGTTGCACGACGCGCCGCGCCAAATCCACATGTTCGCCAGTTTGCCCCAGGTATCGAACGTGAATCTCGATTAATTCCGCGAGGCCGGGAACCCGGAAGTTCCATTTGTTGCCTAGACGATCTCCCCAACTCCGTTCGACGGGCGTGGCGTCGAATTCTTTGCGCATGACTTCTACTACGCGGTTTTTGTCGGCGGTGGTGTAAAGGTCTAGGTCGGAGCCGAGATCCGGCCAATGATCCAACGATTTGATAACTACAGTCTCGCCCGCTTGAGCTTCCAGTGCATCACAGATCGGTTGCAACCGGTGCAGGCTTTCTTCGATGCGAGAACCTTCGGTAGCTAAACGATCCCGACACCAGCGGGGAAGATTGCCTTGCGACCCTCTCTCCAAGGCAACGAGCAACCGAACCAGCACATGATGGGTATTCGCGAAATCCAGGAAATTCGCTAACTGAGCGGAACTCAGTGAGAACACATATTCAAGGTCAGCGCGGACCGATCGAGCCGTGAATAATCCGTCTTCCGGCAAATTATCGTGCAGGACGAGATTCGAGATCACGTTAGCAAAATGCTGGGCCTGCGAGTCTTCGCCTTCTGCTGTCATGGCCCTTGGATGTGAATAGGCGCACTAGCGTTGTGCTCGTCTTTATGCTCTTTGAGGGCTCGGACTGACGAAAAACCGAATACAAAAGATGCGAGACAAATACCAAACAATCCGCGCAAATATAGGAGAAACCCAGTAGTTAGCAGGAAACCTCTAACCAACCAGATCGCCTGCCCCCTCATCGAAAAGTTGTTTAAAGGAGCCCCTAGTGCTGGCGAGTGCAGTTCTGATAATCGAACAAGCAGTAAACGATGCAGTCACTCTAGACGGTGTGGCAAGCGGTTTAGCTGTTCCTGCGGAAGTTCCCATGGGTTGCCGCGAAGTTTTGGGTGAGTCCTCGGTTGAGCGGACCGTCAAGCGCTTGCAACATGCCGGGGTTGCGCCAATTTCAGTTGTAGCCCCGAATGAACTTTCTGATTTTGTATATGGGCTCTCGCAGAAATATCGCGATGTCAGTTTTGTTCCCACGCCATCGTGGAAAACGTCTTCCTGGAAAACGACGAACGATCTTTGGCAGCGGCTGACAAAATCTGGCGAGCCGATTCTCGTTATCAAGTCAGGCGCCTACGTCGAATTCGATGTGGCGAACCTCCTGCAGTTTCATCAGGCAAGAGGGGAGGACACGATTCGGCTTCATGACAGTCAAGGACCATTGGATTTATGGGTACTGGGCTCCGCGAATACTCTGGCTGACAGCATTGTTCCTTGGCTTTCCGAGATTACGACGGACGTTGCTTCATCCTACGTAGTAAACGGCTATGTCAACCGATTGCGAAACTGGAACGATCTCCAGACTTTGGCAGCCGATATTTTCCTGGCGCGCTGCGAAGCCAAACCTAGCGGACGTGAAGTGCGGCCAGGAATCTGGCTGGCCGATGGAGCGCGAGTGCACCGTACGGCAAACCTGGTAGCGCCTGCCTACATCGGGCGTGCAACGCGCGTCGGAGCGGCCACGATGATTACAGCCTGCAGCCATCTCGAACATCATTGCGAGGTTGGTTACGGCACGCTGGTGAAACATTCCTCCGTTCTGCCGTACACCTGCATCGGCAACGAATTGCATTTATCCCACGCTGTGGTCGATGGAGTACGGCTGCTCGACACCCGCAAGAATGTCACAGTGATCATCGGCGATTCCAAGCTGCTGAGCAGTACCGCGCCCACCAACCAGCGTCGACCGGCCGAGACAGAACATCTCCGGAAAGAGAAAGAGGTTGCCGGTCTCAAACATCTTCCCTATCGCGGGGCCGTACTGCCGCGGGTCCTGGGTTTTCTCGAGGATGAGTTATGACCACGGGTTCACGTACCATCGTCAAACACGCGCCCGCGAAGATGAGTCATCCGACGGCATATCGGTTCTTTCACGACTTACAACCTCTTCTCATGGCCAATCGCTCATATCTCGTTTTGGACTTTTCGCAGGTCCGCGAAATCGATAGCGCGGGCGTCGGGGTCCTGTTGCGCTGCCTGGAAGAAGTAATGAAAGGAAATGGCGACATCAAGCTCGCCGCCATTCCACCCGAGGCGCTAGTGGTTCTGGAATTAACGGGCGTAGACAGTCTCTTTGAGATATTTGACAACGCCTCTGACGCGGTCGGGAGCTTCCGTGTCTTTGCCGGCGGCACTTTGGAGAGAGCGGAACAATTGCCAGTGACGCTTCCTGCGGCGGCTTGAATTATCCGGTGAATGCAACGAAAGATAGACGAGTTTGCCGCCGGAGTTCGGCGCACATCTTGAGGAGGACTTTTGAGAAACACCAAGCGTCCGGTCGTACCATCGCTGGGAGCATGGTTGATGACGCTGTTGCTCCTTTTGCCCATGGCCGCCGAGGGGCAAACAGCCCTGCCACCAACCCCAACTCAAAGCCCGGTAAACGCGCCTTCGCAAAGCGTCCCGGTCGACGCAAACGCGACACCTCTTCCTGATAGCCCGGGCAGCGCGCAAAATGCGTCCATTGGCCAGAACGAATCACAACCCGACGCCGACACGCAGGCCGTTCCTCAGCCTCAGCCGAAGGGCGCCATACAAAAACCCTTAGGGACCGCTGCGGCCGGAGACATAACTACGAATGGAGTCGCTGCGTCCCGCCCAGAGGGGGCTGCTTTGGCTCCTGACAAGCAAAAACGCGTACGCCTGCTCATAATCAAGATGGGGGTTGTAGCCGCCGCAGCGGTTGCTGTTGGGGCTACGGTGGCCCTTTCTTCTGCCAGTCCCGGCCGTCCGCCAGGCAGCCATTAAACTGTGAAAACCATCACCAGCGAAATACTGAATCCTGCTGCCGTGTCGACGACCCGCAGGCCGAGGATCGTGAGCTTTTCCGGGATTGACGGCGCGGGAAAGAGCACGCAAATCGCAGCCTTGTACCACAGTCTGGAACGTGCCGGAATGCGGGTTCAACTGCTCACCTTCTGGGACGACGTTGCTTGTCTTGGCGGAACGCGCGAGTTTTCAAGTCACGCGCTTTTTAAGGGAGATAAAGGAAACGGATCACCAGAGAAGCCGGTTCACCGCAGAGACAAGAACATCAAGACCTGGTATTTGACCATCGCTCGCTTTCTGATCTACTTCCTCGACGCCCTATCACTGCGGAGAGTGGTCACCCAGGCACAGAAGAGTGATGCCGACGTTGTGATTTTCGACCGCTATATCTACGACGAGCTGGCAAACTTGTCGTTGAAGAATCCGCTCACGCGCGCCTACGCCCGCCTGCTGCTTACGCTCGCGCCCCAGCCGGACGTCGCGTACTTGCTCGATGCTGACCCGGTGGCGGCCCGCGAACGCAAGCCCGAATATCCCATCGAGTTCTTACACGCCAACCGCGCCGCCTATCTCGCGTTGCCGGATCTCGCACGCCGCATTACAGTCATCGAGCCCATGCCGCAGCGCGAAGTTGAACGCCGCGTCACGGATTCAATGTGCAACGCAGACCCTCGCTCTACCAGTAGGTGAAGCTGAACTTATCCAGCAACACCTGATATGGAGACTGCAAATAATTTCCGTCAGTTTGAAAATTGACCGTGATTCCATACCAACTGCTGGAAACCGTGCTGGGTTTGTAATACCAGCCCACGTTGCTGGTTTGTCCGTTCAGCGTGATCGACTGAAATAATATCCAGTTGTCCGCACGTCCGTTGCATCGCGATGGTGACGTGATTCCAGGTATTGTTTTGCGGATTGCACGCGATACCGGTTGGAACCCATTTTGAATCGACGTTGTCCCAAACGTCCCATTCATGGCCTCCGGCAATCCGGCACTGTTGCCCATAAATGAAGCTCATGCCATTGAAGTATTGGCTGACGTCCATTTCGATTGCCTGCGCGGTCGCCAGGTCACTGCCATAAAAATAGGCGTCATAGGTGAAGTTATGGGTATTCGGAATAATCGTATGGTTACTGTCCTTGATGCCCTGCGTTGACAGGTCACCGATCAAAGCGTTGGTCCACAAAACGTCGGCGTACGGGGTGAGCCCCCCCAAATTAAACTGCGTCGCTTTGCCGCTAAGCGATGGAGAACTGATTCCTTGTTGCATGGAATAAGCGACCCCGGAGCCACAGGAAGAACAGATGTTATAGAGTGGCGGAAACTCGCCGTACCCTACCCACCCGCCGCTGGCTTGCAGATTGGAAAGCGTCGTGCCGGGTACCGTGATCTTCACTGGAGTGAATGAAGCTCCTCCGCAGCGGTCCCATTCTTCTACGACGGTATTATAGGTTCCGGGGCTAAAGGGCAACGAGGTATTGAGACTGTTTCCATTGGCGACATACGTTAAGTTGTTATTGATGTACACGCCCATCGAAGCCACGCCCTTGGCGCAAGTCGAAGTGTTCGCGGTCGCAGTGTACTGCACCGGGGACCCAACTGTGCTGTTAGGGCTTGGCGAGGTAACCCACACGCCCGTCTGATTGACCACCGTAATCGGAATTGACGTGACGGTTGCCCCGCCGCAGTAGTCCCACTCTTCGACCACTGCATTGTGGGCGCCCGCGCTTATCGGCAAGCTCACGTTCAGGCTGGTTCCATTGGTCACTTGCGTGAGTTGGTTGTCAATGTAAACGCCGACCGAAGCGACTCCTTTGGAACACGTTGATGTTGTTGCACTCGCCACAAACTGCACGGGCGATGCGACCGTGGCGCCGCTGGTGGGAGCGCTCACCGACACTGTTGCGAAAGCCGCGGTTCCCCAAATAGCTAGGCCGCACAAAACCACAACACTAACGTACTGCTTCATTTCAAAATCTCCGATTTTTCCTCGATCTCGAGACTGGACGCGGCTTGCCGCTACCGGCAAAATGCGTGTTGATTTGGGATTGCGAACCTGACTCGAACTTCGCTGGACGTTCGTGCGGGGCCGCCGATCATGCTTCGACTGGCGCTTGCAGCAGTCGTAGTATCCAAACAGTAATACAGGTTTTTCCCCCGGTCAAAACTCGGAAGTACCTGTCCCCATTAGGGATAATCCTGTATTACCGATTGGTAACTATCTCCCGCCTGCGCCTCTTCGGCCTCTCCATTGACCAACACTTGACCGATGACTTGGCATCTTAATGCCGCTTGAGGAGTGTGTTGTATGGAGGAGTGAATTGATACCTGACAGGAACCGTGATGGCTTCCGCAAGCTGTACTTGTTGGCGGTTGTAGGACTGGCAAGTTTATTGGGTGGCTGTCGGGGGCTCGTCGCCAGTGCGCCGGTTGACGTTAACACTCCCCAGGGAATCAATCAGGTCAATCACATCATCTTTATGGCCCAGGAAAATCGGGGCTTCGACCACTACTTTGGCGCCATGCGCCAATATTGGGCGGCTAATGGCATTGCGGATCAGTCGTTCGATGGCTTGCCGCAATTCAATCCGACGACCGGTGCCGCTCCCTTGCAAGGTCCGCCGCCCACCAATCTGGGCTGCGATCCTGCGTTTCCTTTCCCCGGTAATGATTGCAAGACCGATGGCAATAGTCCTGCAGTGCAGTCCTTTCACATGGTTTCCATGTGCGAGGAAAATCCCAGCCCTTTTTGGAATGAAGACCACGTAGATTGGAACTTGAGCAATCCTCTCGCTGCAACCCCCACGCTGGACGGTTACGTATGGACCGCGGCTCACGATTCAAGAAACAATCAGCCGCCCTTTAACGACACCAACGGCATTCGTGCCATGAGCTATTACGATGGCACCGACCTGCCTTACTACTATTTCATGGCCTCGAGCTTCGCCACTTCGGACCGTTGGTTTTCGCCGCTGATGAGCCGCACCCAAGCCAATCGTATGTACATGATTGCAGCTACGTCTGCGGGGCACGTCTATCCCCTGCCTTCGGGAGGTCAGCCCTTAAGCAATCAAACCATTTTTGATCTTTTGCAATCCGCGGGAGTGAGTTGGAAAGCCTACGTCACCGACCTTCAGTACGCCACTCCGCCGGTGCAGGATAGCTCCCTCGAAATGTTTGCCGCTGGCGCCAAGTATCCGCAAAACATCGTGCCCGTTGGGCAATTTCTCACCGATCTCAGCGGTGGCACCCTGCCCGCGGTAGCGTTCATTGATCCCGGCCTGGATAGCGGCCTGGATGAGCACCCCGGTGTGGACGACAGTGAGCCAGGTGGGAATGTGCAGACCGGATCGCAGTTCGTATCCACGTTGATCAATGCATTCATGCAGAGCAATTACTGGAGCGACTCGGTCTTCATTTTCACTTACGATGAGTTCGGCGGCTTTTATGATCACGTGGCGCCGCAGTCGACCGTCAGCCCAGACGGTGTAAAGCCCTCAGACCTTCAGCCGGGTGACATTTGCAGTCAGACGACGGGGCCGACTTGCGATTTTGTGTACACCGGATTTCGTGTCCCGCTGATTGTGATTTCGCCATTCAGCAAAAAGAATTACGTCTCCCACACTGTAGCCGATTACACCGCATGGTTGAAGTTTGTGGAGACCAGATTCAACCTTCCCAGCCTCACCAAGCGTGACGCGGCGCAAATGGACATGACGGAATTTTTCGATTTCACCAATGTTCCCTGGAAGACGCCGCCCACACCACCCACTCAACCGACAAGCGGGGCGTGTTACATGGACCATCTGCCCTAACTCACGGAAGCCTCTAGTCTGCAGGCGCGGTGTTGGTGAAAGAGGGCGGCAAGACCACAAAATTCGGATGATCGTGGTCTCGCCAATACACATGAAAACATTCGGCACGCTGCTGCGGCGACCAGGTGGTGCCGTCCTCAAACAGGATCGTCGCCGGAAACAGCGCCCAGCCCAGGATGGAATCGCTGCCTTGTGGATACTCGGGTTCCTGGACGGTCTGTTCGGCGCCGGCGGCGAGTGCGCCGGCTCCAGACCACTCTGCTTGATAAGGATGGTGCAAATAATATGGCGCTAAGAAATGCTCAAAAGTTAAGCTCCACTGCTTGATCGGTTTTCCGCTGGTGTTTTTCACCGTCACCGAATATTTCCCCGAGTTGTCCCAGAAATTTCCCGAGTTTATCTGTAGCGGGCAGGAACGCGTGGGCGGTTCGTAGATGGTGTACGTCGCCATCATGCCCGCTTCCATGTGATCCGCCACGTGACAATGAAACATCCATACTCCCGGATTATCGGCGAGCATATCGACCGCGAGCGTGCTGGCCGGAAGCACTTCTACAACATCCATGTGCTTGAAACGATCGCTCACCGTTTCGCCGTGCCAGTGTGGCGTGTGCAGGTCCTTCTCATTGCCCATCCCCATCACGTACCAACGGACTCTGTCGCCTTTCTTCATGACCAGGCCTGGCAGGTTACCGAAAACATACCCATTGATGGCGTGGAACATGCCGGCATCCTGGCCGGCAAGCTCATCGAAGATCATGAAGGAAGTGACAAATTCGCGGTCGACATCTTTTGGGCTGCCATCAAGTCTGGCTTTGCCTTTGGCCGTAACGATGATCGGCCCCATGAGTCCGGCATTCACTCCAACCAAGCCGTCGGTATGCGAGTGGTACCACCACACCACTGAACTCAGTTGGCCGGGCCCCGGACCACTGTTCTCATCCGCCAGCCAGTGATAGGTGAAACGGCCGTTGGGTGGAATGAGGGAACCGCGTCCTGCAGTCACGTAATGAGCGCCTTCGTTATCTTTGTCGTAGCGCAGTCCGTGCGGATGGATGTTGTAAGCGCGCTGGCTGCGATTGAGAAAATCCACAACGACTGAGTCGCCAACTTCCGCACGAATGACCGGACCTAGAATTCCCAGCCACTCAGGCTGCTGCTTGCGAACGGAAAACGTGGCGTCCGTGTACTCGACGTAGCGAACCTTCGGCCATTTGGTTTGCTTGGCCCAGGGCAGCGGAATGGGGCGGCCTTCCACCAAGTTCAAACCACTGGGCGCATAATCCCAAGTGACATTTTCCGCGGCAATGTAGTAATGCCGGGTGGCGGCGGATAATGGCGCCGCGAAGGCCAGCAAAATTGCGAGGACCCGGCAGCCGCTGCATCTCATTCTCCCATTATCTCTGATGCAGCCAGTTTCATCGGCGAAGAATCTGTCTTTTGCGGATGAGCAGATGCTCTCGCGCGATAAACCGCGCTTGCGGAATGACGATTTTGCGAGGCTGTTTATTTAATCGGAGAATTGAGCGTGATCCCGGTTGCCGAATACCGCGTCCCGTCGAAGCTAGCGGTCACGGTCACATTCGATCCTTCCCGGAGGTCTTCAGGTACGGGGACAAGCGCCGGGTCACAATAGAGTTCGTAACTTTTATTGTCGCGCGGGTCGGACAAGACCAATAGCCGAGTGTGCAGGTCGAGCAGCGTCACTCGTCCGGGAAAAACAAATGTCGCTCCGGGCGGTGCCAGAATCGAGATTTGGCGGGCAACCGGTTCGTGGCCGGAGGAAATCGTGAAATGCACCGTCACCAGGGAACCGGGACGTAATTCGGCCACATCCACCGTTCGATCCGCGCGAAGAATGGTTGTGCTTCGGTCCACGCGTAACTTTACCGGCGCAGGGAAAATGGCATCGCGCACAACCATCTCTCCGCGACTCGAATTGTAGTTCAGCAGCTGGCCGGTACTCTGCTCTGAGGCATCGCCACCCGCAATGTGAATGCTGCGCGCGAAAATGTCGGCTTTATCCAGAACCGTCTCCGCGTACACATGCTGGCCCTGCGCCAAGTCCTGCAGCGACGCGGCGCGGCCGTCGATGTAAACGTGGGTGCGCGCGTCGAAGAGAATTGCGCTGCTGCCACCACCAAAAGTCTGGATGACGATGCGGTCGCGCAAGGGATCCAGGGTACGTACCGTCCCACCGATGAGAGAAGCTTTTCCTGCGGGTGCGGGCGGCAAGTTACCCAAAGAACTGCCAATCGTTCCCACGCTCGACACGGTGACCGGGCTTTCGCCAAGTGAGGGCTGGCCGTTGCCAGAATTTACGGCTAAAGTCCCCTGCGCGTAGGCAACGCCACTCAGTACCGCCATCGCGAGTAATCGATTCATCGGTTCTCTCCAGCCCGATTTCAGGCGACGATTTGGATGCAGCCAGGAAGGCGCGGGTAGCCGCATCGAGACCCCAAAATGCGAGTTCTGGGAGTCCCGTTTGCGGCAACACGTGGCCGGGAATTGCATCTTAAAGTACTGCATTTTTGCGCGATTCAACCCCGATAGAAAGGGACTGGAATGTTCTTGAAACGGCTGCTGTGGTTGTGCCTAGTGACCGTGAGCGTGGAGCTGGGTATCGCGCGCGCTGGAGATCTGACCATAGCGTTGCCGAAACGCAGCCGCGCTACGCCGGTTCAGAGTTTGAATCGAGAAGGAGTAGAGGCGCTGCGCAAAAATCAATACGAGAAAGCGAAGGATGATTTCTACAAGGCTTACCTGCTCGACCCCAACGATCCTTTTACGCTGAACAACCTCGGATATATTTCCGAACTATCAGGCGACGCCCAACGAGCCCAGCGTTTCTATTCCCTGGCTTCGCAGCAAGCCAATAACGCGGCCGTCGGACTGGCCAGTTCCCGTCAACTGGAAGGCAAGCCGTTTCAGGCTGCCATCGCGGGCGTACGTGATAGCGCGATCCAGATTAATCGGGCGAATTTTGAGGCCTTGTATTTGTTTTCCGAAAAGCGAGCCTCGGAGGCAGACGCTCTTTTGCAAAAGACCTTGCCATTGGACCCGTCCAATCCGTTCACTTTGAATAATCTGGGAGTCGCCAAGGAAATGGAAGGAGACTTCGAGGGAGCATATCGAGAGTATGCAGCCGCAGCGAACGTTCCGAACGCAAAACAAACTGCCGTGGTTACCTCAGACGGTGGACTGAGAGGCCGCCCGGTCCAGGAGGTGGCCACCGACAATGCGCAAAGAGTACACGCCCGCATGACGAGGCCCGAAACCGCCGAGGCGAAAGCCGCTTTGTTGAATTTCCGCGGTGTGGCCGCAGTCAATCGCAATGATCCGCGCGAGGCCGCTCAGTATTTTCTGCAGGCTTACCAGACCGATCCGAACAATGCATTTTCTCTAAACAACGCCGGCTACGTGGCGGAAATGGACGGAGATCTCGAGACTGCGCAATCGTTCTACGAGAGCGCCCGCCACGCGCCCGCGGCGAATGCGCCGGTGGGCTTGGCTACTCGCACAACGGCGGAAGGGATGAGCCTGTCTAAAGTCGCAGATGACAGCGGGCAAAGCGTAGCCGCCAAAATTGAACAAGATCAAGAGGCCAGGCGCCGCGAATCCGGGCCTATTCGGCTGAAGCGCCGGGACGGGCGGCCGGTCGCTCCGGACGCTCAGCCGACCTCGCCAGATCCGAACGCTGCTCCAACTCCTGCGCCGCAAGACGCTCATTAAAGCTCGTCTTACAGTGCGCTGTTATTTCGAGCGCAGCCAAAGTTTGGTCGACGGTCTGCCGAATCACTGACGCGATGCTCATGCCCTCATATAAATCGCGAAATTGTCGCGCAGATGTGAGTCCCGCTTATCCCAAGAACCACTGTCAGATCAGTTCTAGGGTTCGCGATAAAGCTTTTCTTCATCATTATTGTTCTCATGAAAGTTCAGCACGTCGCTGCCTTCTCCGTTTTCTTCCGGTGGCGCCTGAGGATTCCAGTTCGCGGAGAAATCCGTAAACACAGGAGACTTCGGTTTGCGTCGCCAGTTCCAGCGCGCCGATGATCCCAATTGCAGCCGCTCAATCCTCTTCTTGTGTTTTGCCAATTCGAACCAGCGCAGGTAGTTGCTGACGATGTTGGGCATGGTCATGCGCATAGCGGCCGAAAAATTCTGTTCCGCCATTTGCCGCAGCTCTTCAGGAGATTGCAGAAGCGAAATCAAATTCCCAGCCAGGTCGGCTGCGTCCCCGGTCTTGTAGAAGCGAATCGCCATGTCTTCTGCGGCCCGCATATTGCGGAAGTCGGGGATGTCAGCGGAGACGATGGGCACTCCATATTCACATGCCTGGTGGGCGGGCCCGCTCGACCCAGTCGCAGAGTCATAGGGCATAACCAGAACACTGGTCTCGCGAAACAGTTCGGGAATAGCCTCCTCGGGCACATAGCCTCGGAACTCGAGGTTGGGAACTGACCGATTGGCATCGCGGATCGACTCCCAGTAGCCAGCCCTGGTGTGATGGTTGGCTCCCGCAACGACCAACTTCACATTGGGCACGCTCTTCAGGACAGTCGGGAAGGCGGCCATCAAAGTCTCCAGTCGCTTGTATGTTCCCCAATGCCCAATTGCCAGAATGCGATGCTGGGGATTTCCTCGAAGGGAAAAATCTGGCGGACTGGGACGAGGCGCGAAAATGCCGTGTGTGCCCAGCAGCACATTCTGCGCCGAATATTTATCCAGCAAGGTGCGCTTGTATCTAGGAAGCAGCACCGAAAGAGAATGCGCTCGCAACAGCGATCGCGTCGCCATATTGCTACCCAAACGAAAGAGCCGCTCTTGCCGCACCCCAGCGCCGGAAAAATCAACGCACTCAATAATCTGATGCAGCGTGATGTGCGTGTAATAGCCAAGGGCGCGGGTCAACGCCGGTACGCAAAGCCCGGCGAAAGCGGCCACCGGATGGTCCTGGTTGGCGAAGCTGGAGAAGACCAGGTTGAACCAGACGACATCGGGATTGATAAGGCGGATAGTCCGCAACAGCTTTCCCGGCGTCTTCAGGCTATTGAACTTCCAGCAACGAATCACCTTGAAGTTCGGGAGTTCGTTCTGCGCGGCCGCACTCCGCGGTTTTCCGTCGAACGTCGGTGGCAAATTGGTAGTCATCGAGTTCGTCGGCCAGAATCGTCAGGTCCATCAACGGATTACGCCGCAGCTCTCGAGCAATATGAAAAGTGTATTCGTTCAATTGCCGGCCGCTGGGAGGGAAAGTTGCTACTAGGCAGATTTTCATAGCAGGGTCGATTTCAAAATAGGCTGATGCTTATGTAGGGCCGGAGCTGCTGGCTGCTTCCGCCGCTGAAATTAAAAAAGTCCTCTTGCTGCATTCCAGCTGTGAAACGGATGGGATAGCGAAGTCTTATTTCGCTGCCGTCCTCGTTTGTGGAATGACCAATGGACTTGCCATAAGAAACAGAAAATCCGCTTTGCACCGCGTCATAAGCATGAAATCCCATGTTCCGCGAGTACGCGAAGGTACCTTGCACACTCCAATTTCGGCTGGGGAGGAATTCCACGCTGGCCGCGGGGCGCAAAGCTTGCGAAACCGCATATTCGTTTTGCTCGACGCGCCAGGCTCGCAAGTCTTCCGCAACGCCGCGAATTCTGAGGCGCTCGCCGATCAGACGTTCTATGCCTACATAGCTGGAGGTGAAGAAGAACTCGCGGATTACCGGAAAAAATTGATCGTCGCTCGCACCCACTCCCGTCACCAGAGCGGTCTTTCCCCACGGCCGTCCGACGCGGAAGTCCAGTTCGCCGGTGAGATCGCGAGAATGCATGCCGGGAGTCAGGGTGAAAGGCCCGGTCTCGCGCGTGGCAAAACCGCTGACCGAAAGAAGATTAAAGAACGAACTGGTGGAGACGTACAAGAATTGCCGGAACAAATTTTGATCCATGTCCACGGGATCTCTGGAGTCCCGGCGAATGGTTTCTTGAATCCCTCCGTTGAAAGTGAACACATTGGTGCCTAGATGAAGGGTTGGGTCGATTCCGATATTGAAGGAATAGTCGGTGGTATCGCGGTTCACGATGGTGTCGGCGCTGGGCAGCGAAATCTGGCCTTGCGCATTCCGCATTTGGAAGAAGCCGGTGATATCGGGGACGTTGCCGAGGTGAAGATGGTAGGCGCCAGTCCACTGGGTTTCCAGCGAGGAGCGCGGCAACGGAAGCAGGTTTTAACGTCCGGGAATCGGATTGGTGACATCCAGCTTGGCATCGAGCGGATAAACGGTAGTGTCTTCGAAAATTGGCTCAACTGAAAAAGTCGAGAGAAAACTGAGGTTGCGGTTAATGCGAAATCCCTCATCTCTTCCAGCTTGCAGGAGTTCGCGGTTAGCCGTCTCATCGTCGCCGGCAGCATCGGCGGCTTGCGCGAACGCAGTCAACGCCTGGACATTCTGATGTTCCTGGCGAAGCACGCTGGCTTTGGCCAGCATGTACTGATAGGAGGGATCGGGATCGGCGGAACTGGTCGCGTCGGGGCTAATTAAGGAAAGCTGGCCTTGCGCTCGGGCCGTATCGCCCTCCGCCAGATAGCTATTCGCAAGCCCGATGCGGGCCGCAGTTTCGGGAGCCCCGGCAGCTAATGCATTTTGAAAGTATTTCTGTGAAAGCTGGAAGTCGTGCGTGCCCAGAAATACATCGCCGACCTGTAAGAGCTCTTCTCCTGTGGGCGGCGGGGTGTCGCCTGCTTGAGCTTCCATCAGGGCCAGTGCAATTTGCCGCCGCGCCCCGTCCTGGTCTCCGTGGTTCGCCATCAGATGAGCGACTGACATACGCACCCGGATGCGATCTCCCGCGCGCTCGCCCAGCGCTTTGGTAAAGCGTTCCATGGCGGCATTTTGCTCTCCCAGCACGGTCAACGCTTCGCCATCGGATACCAATACCTCGCTCTCTTTGGTTGGATCGCTCTGCGCGTTCTGTTCTGCGAGCTGCACGTAGTGCATGGTTTGCTCGCGGTCGCGAAGCTGAGCATAGGATCTCGCCATCTGTGCATACACCAAGCTATTGCCGGGGGAGAGCTTATCCGCGGTTTGCAATTCGGAGATGGCTTCGCGATAGCGATGCAGGTCATACAGAGTCCCCGCCAAGGCCAGATGCAGTGCGGAGTCGTTTGGCGAATACTTAAGTGCGGCTTGATATTCAGTGACAGCTTTCGTAAAAGCTCCGGTCTCGCCGTATGCCGTGGCCCGAATTACGTGCAACGATTGAGATTCGCCCATTCGCGATTCTGCGAGTTGAGCCTGGCGCAGAGCCGTGCGAGGCTGATGCAATGCGAGACTGGAATAGGCCAACCCTAAGTGAGCTTCACCATCGTTCGGGTCGAGACGAAGCCCGGTCCGGAAATCCTGCGCCGCCTCCGCGGATTGGCGAAGATCATTTTCAACAAATCCCCGGTTCACGTAGGCCGTGGTGATTTTGGGGTCCCGCTCCAGAGCTTTGGTAAAGTCCTGTTTCGCTTCCGCTGCTTGTCCGGCATGTTTGTGGACGTAACCGGCTAAAAGTGGGATGTCAGGTTCTTTCGGAAGCACGTCGTCGTAGTGCGAGGTCAGTTGCAGCAGCTCATCGTATCTCTCGAGGTGAAGCAAGTCGTAGCCCAGATAGACGACCACGTCGCGGTCCTTGGGAAGTTTCTTAATTGCTTGCTCGCCCACCTCCGCCGATTGTTGATAATCGCCGGTCCATGAGAGGTAGCGCTCTTTTTCCCGCATAAGATGAGGGTCCTGCTGCATCGCGACGTTGGAGCGCTTCAACCACTCCGCCGCCAACGGGAGATGATGAGCCTCGATTGCGGCATTCATGCCTCCGGCCACAATCAAGCTGTTGTGAGGCGCCAAATCGTAACCTTTGCGGTAGCAGGACTCGGCCTTGGCAAAGTCGCGGCGAGCGGTGTACATGTCTCCTAAAGCCAGATAGGGCACATAGGAAGTCGGATCGGCCGTAGCCAGCCGGCGGAAATATTGCTCCGCCTCCTGATCATTCCCCGCCTGGCGAGCGAGGTATCCCAAGGAAGTCAGTGCCAACCGGTTCGATGAATTGATGGCTAGAACTTTCTTGTAGGCTGCGGCGGCCGCGTCCAGATGGCCGGATTTCACGAGAATGTCCCCGTCCAGTTGCAGAGCGTTGGGATCATTTCCGTTGATGGCCAATGCTTCGGTGATATCGGCTTGAGCGCCGGTAAAGTCACCCGCACTTATTTTGATGCGCGCGCGCAGCCGCAGAAATTCGTCGCGACCGGGACCGCGTTCATCCAACTGGCTGATTGCCAACTGCGCGGCTTCGAGTTGATGCTGTGCGCCAGCCTCGTCCTGTTGGCTGTGAAGGATTTCAACCAAATTCATGCGAAGCTCAATGCCGTATAAGGGCCCTTCGGGCGGTGCTTGCGGCAAATGATCGAGAGCAGCGCTATATTCGCGGAGCGCTTGCGCGTTGTCGTCTTTAAGAGCCGCGATCTGCCCACGAATCGCATGCAGACGATAATTTTCTGCATCTCCAGCCGCGGCACGCTTCAAGAACGGTTCGGCGCCGTCGAAATCCTCGACGCCAACCTTAGCTTGCGCCGCGGAGAGTTGCAGAGCGATATCCTGCGGAGCCGCATTGGCAGCCTCGGAGTATAAACGGGCGGCTTCATCTTTCTTGCCGTCGAGTTGGTAAGTGTAGGCGAGTTCCGCGACGAGGTCCGGACCTTTGTGTGCGATGGCGCGCAGCGCATCAATGGCCGCAGCGTAGTTTCCATTCTCTCGATAGAACCGGCCGAGCGCGCTCAACTTCGGGACTGTCGGGCGCTTTTCGTTTGGCTAGCTCCAGTTCGTGGTTGGCCTTTTGAGGCTGCTTCAGTCGTTCATAACCAACCGCCAACAATAACTCCGAACGTGCCGAAGGCTGAGCCTGTTCGGCTCGTTCGAGAATGCTGACCGCCTCGTCATAGCGCCCGGACTGGATCAGCAATTCTCCTAACAGAGCGGTTTCGTCGGTCCTCTTAGGAGCCATCGAGACCACGCGGGAGAGGAGGGCCTCGGCTTCGTCGCGCTTTCCCATTCGGCTGTAAGTCTGCGCCAGCCCCGAAAGTCCATCGAGAGATCCGGGCTCAATGCGTAGCGCGTGATTGTAAGCGTCCACGGAGAGCGAAGTTTTTCCCGCCAGTCGCGCCGCGTAGCCCAGGAGAAGCCAGAGTTGCGCATCGCCGGGAGCAGCCTGCGCGGCCCGTTGCGCGTAATCGACTGCCGCGGAGTAATTGCCGCTTTTCAGCGCCATCTCCGCAGCTCGCGCCAGTCGCGCGTTCTGGATGTTCGAGCCCCAGCCTAACGGCTTCTGCGATTCCTCAGCAGGTTGCGCGCTCTGGGAACCGTCGGAAGAAGATCCCCCGACGTGGTACGTCTGGCCATAGACAACGAGGGCTGGTTTTAGAACCAGCAGGCACACGAGCACCGTCTTGAGGCGAACGCGCCAGCAACTCAAAGCAGCATCTCTCCTGGAAACCCGCTGCTTTCGATTCCCAAGCGGGCCCAGATGTTGTATTGCTCCTGTAGCCCGAATGGCCCCGGACAGCACGGTCTTTCGCAGCAACCCCGGCACGCTGCTCAGAATCCAAAAGCTGCTTCGGAGGATCCTCGTGCAAAAGATTGACTCATTTGGAGCTACATCCGCGCCCATTCCTCTCTCTATGGTTTGGCTGCTGGCTTTTGTGGTCCATGCTCCGCTGTTGTTGATGAAGCTGCCGCTGAAGTCGTACGACACGAACTTCCATATTTTTTTTGCGTCCCAGTATGCCAATCATTGGTTCGAGCCGTGGAACCCCAAGTGGTACGCAGGTTTTTCGCAGACCACCTATCCGCCGCTTCCGCAACAGTGGCTGGCATTGCTTTCGCACGATTTGGGCTTGGATATGGCGTACATGCTGGTGCAATTCGTCGCGATCCTGCTCTTGACTCTGGGGGTGTATCGTTTTGCCAAGCTTTGGGTAAACCCGCGTGCGGCTTCATTCGCGGCGCTCGCGACGGTTTTCTTAGGATCGGAAAGCTTTCTTGTTTACTCCGCGGGACAGCTTTCCACCACGTTCGCCGCTCCGCTGTATCTGAATGCGCTGCCTTATCTTTATGAGTGGGTCCGGCGCAGCAACTGGCGTTCTTTGCTGAAAGGCGCAGCGCTCAGGGTCGCGGCGGCCGCGGCCCATCACGCCACGTTGCTCTTCGGATCGTTGTTGTTCGCCTTGCCGGTGCTCGCTCTGGCGTTGGTGGACGCGCATCAGACAAGAGATGTCGATTGCGGGCTTCATGGCTCGCACCGCCGCCGTGGCGCTTGCTGGTGGGCGCTGCCATTGCCGTCGTGCTCTTGCCATTCTGGATTGCGCTTTACCACTATCCAGTCACACAGACTCCGATTCCACATCCCAGCCGCGCCAACTTACTGTTGAGTCCGCAGTGGGGGCTGAATTATTTCGTCATTCCTTACGGAGCGCTGATCCTGGCGATTCCTTTTATTCTGTGGCGAGGCTCGGCTGTGGTGCGACTGCGGCCCTTGCTTTTTGGTTTCTGGCTGGCATTCTTGTTCGGACTGGGTGGGACCACTCCGGTGGGCAGAGTGCTGTTAGGTCGCGCGTTTGAAGTCCTGACCATCGAGCGGTTCACGTATTGGGCCACACTGCTTGCGATGCCCTTCGTGGGATTGCTGATTTCAGAGCTGGTGGATCGCTTTGGCATGCGCGCCGTCATCGGCGTGACCGCGGCCGCCAGTCTCAGTTGTGCGCTGGTGGTCGCATGGGCGGTTTATCGTCCCGCCGATACCTCAGACTTCGAGGTGAGTCCAATCGCCGCTTGGCTGAATCGCGACGGGCATGACAAATATCGCTACATCACTCTGGGATTTGGCAACAAGATTTCTCGGCTGGCGGTGCTCACGGACGCCGGCAGCGTAGACGGAGAGTGGAACTCCGGCCGCATGTTGCCGGAACTGACACAGTACGGAGGCGGAGCCCTTACCAGCTCGAAATATTTTGGCCAGTCTGGCCTGGATTCGCTTAGCGCCATGCTGCGTCACGCCGACCACTATGGTTTGAAGTGGGTGGTGGTACGCGATTCGTATTACGAGCCACTCCTGGTCTTCGCGGGTTGGCGCAAAGTCGATGACTTGCAAGACAGCAAGATTTCGATCTGGAGCAAAGACGGCATTCCTCCCGCGACACCGCTGAATTCGCCTCAGATTCCGCCGCCGTGGCAGGGATTGATGTGGGGAATTTTACCGATGGGAAGCAGCATCCTGGCGATGCTTCTGCTTCTCATTCCACAAAAACAGCCAGGCGAGGGCCGCGTTTTGGAGCCTTCTTTGGTTGACGCGCGGGACAAAGAGTTGGTCTTCGGGAGGGCGTTCCAATGAAGGCGCGCCGAGGATTGTTTCTGGCTTGTTTCATTGTGCTGACCACGGCCGTTCTGATCGTGTTAGGGACCGTGTGGCCCAGCAAGGCTGCCATTGCGCTGGCCAACGTGAGTCCTCACCTGCTTCCCGGCGCTGACTCGCCGCAGGCATCGCTGGAGCGACTGCTCGGGCAAATCGGACGGCGGGACTGGGAAGCCGCGTATTCCAGTCTTGGCAACAAAAACGAATTCGGAGAGCCGGACTTTGTGGGGGACCTCGGCGGCGCCCATGGTGGTCTGCGGAGTTATGCCATGCTTACCGGCTACGATATCAGGCCACTCCACGCCTCTGCCGAGGAGGCTGAGTTTCGTACCACCCTTCAGTGGACAACCGTGGTGGGAGCTTTTCGAGATGTGCGCAACTTAAAAGTTGTAAGAACCGACGGCGGTTGGCAGGTGAACTGGCCTCTCGTCAAGGAGCCTCCAGTTCCTCCTCAAGTCATTCCGGTGAATTACCTGCGCTGGGATGTAATCTACCGCGGCCCTGCCGACGACTGGGGAGCGCAGGATGTCGAGTCGCCGCATGTACGCATCGTTGATATGCATCCCGTCGATCGCATGAGCCAGGGCACGATCATCATGGGCGAGCTGTTGAATGAAGACTCTGTTCCCGCCTACGTCGCAGTGAAGGCAACTTTGCTGGCGAAGGATGGTTCCGCTCTCGCCACCGAAGATGCGTTTGACCGCATGTCGCATGTGCTCCTGCCCAAACAGGTCACGCCGTTCCGGATCGATTTCCCGAACGTGAGGTTGTCGCAAGTGGACAATATCCGCATGGATCCTGTGTCGAATCTCGTCGGAGCGTCTGCGGATCCAGTGGTTGCAGTTGAAGATCAGCAACTTCATGCCTCGCCTGACGCATCACTCACCGGGGATCTGCTGAACCAAAGCGGCCAAACAGTGAACATCGCCCACGTGCTCGCTGCCTTCTACGATAACCATGGCCAAATCCTGTGGGTTTCCGATGGATATGCGAATCGCGCGCTGGTGCCGCAAACTCCAGTTCCGTTTTCTGTTTCGTTCCCGACGGATCTCTCGGCAAAGATTTCGAACTATCGAGTGATCACGAGCACCTACAGTGTGAGCCGCTTTCAATGAAGAAAGGATTTCCATTTCTGGTCGCTGGCGTTCTCGCAGTGGCAACGCAACTCGCCACGGCGCAAGAGGGGACAATTCAGTTTCCTAAAGCCGTTGAAGCGGGCGCCGGTTTCTCGGTTTCCACCAACGGAAGCGGCAAAGCCACATTGACCCTCGCGAGTCCGGCGGGAGTTTACCGGCGCAGCGTGCAACTCGGCGAACCCATCGTTTTTCGCAGTGGCGAAATCAGCAACGCGGGCCACTATGTGGCATGGCTGGTTGGGGAATCCACCCAGACTGGCGAGCTCGACGTAGTTGCCCACAAGCCTGCCAACTTGAGTTTCCTGGCAAAGCCTTCCCGGTTGGCCGTAAGCCAAAGTGCCGGCATCAGCGGCGTAGTCTACGTTTTCGATGCCTTTCACAATCTGGTGCTTGATTCTCTGCCCGTCACGTTTCGGATGTCCGCGGGCGCCGCGCCATTGCAGGCGGAGACTGTTTCTACGAAAAACGGGGTCGCCTGGGTGAGGATGGACTCTTCGCCGAAAGCCGGCGCGGCTCAATTTGATGCCATGCTGAGCGACGTGACTGAAAAACGAATCGTCCAGTTGATCCCCGGAGATCCCTGCAGCTTGCGGATGGACGCACGGCGCTCCGGTTCCAAGATGATTTTGCAAACTCAACCAGTCCGCGATTGCAGCGGGAACGCGGTCCCGGACGGGACCAGCATTACTTTTACGGAAACTCGCGATGGTCGAGCGGCGGCCAGCGTGGACGTGCCTCTCAAGCACGACATCGCCCAAACCGAGTTGCCGGCTTATGACGGCGCGGTGCTTTCGGTAGCGACAGGTGTGGTGATGGGCAACGAAATCCGCGTGGGAGAGAAACCATGACGCGATTCAGGCAGGGGAAGTGGCTTTGGCTGCCCATGCTGTTTCCTTCGTTCTTTGCGCTCGTGGCCTATGCTGCCGAGCAGCCCCGCGTGCATATGCAGCCGACAGATTCCGGAGGAGCCTGCCAGGTTGCGCCATCGACCCAAACTGCGGTCATTCACAATTACCTGCAAGCTTGGCAAAGCATGGCCGCGGCTTTTGAGCAGAACGCTCCCGCCGGACTGGACGCCGATTTCCTCGGCATTGCGAAAGAGAAGTTGGCCGCCGCGGTTCATCAACAGCAGGCGCTCGGACTCAAGGCCCACTACCGCGATCAAGCGCATGATCTAAAGCTTTTTTTCTGTTCTCCTGAAGGAATGTCCATCGAACTGCTGGATACCGTCGATTATGAAGTGAGCATCCAAGGTCAAGATCAGATGCAAGCGCCGCTACGCGTTCATGCAAGCTACGTAGCCGTGTTGACTCCGACCGAAACTCGTTGGAAGGTGCGGGTGTTTCAGGCGGAGCCGCAACAATGATTTAGTTCGGCGTTTTGGTGCGCAGAGTAACCGAGAATCCAAGGAGCCCATTCATGATTTCGGTCGTAGTGCCAATTTACAACGAAGAGGAGATCATACCGATTCTGCATCAAGCCGTGGCCGACGCCATGGAGACAACTGGTGAGAATTGGGAAATGGTCTATGTGAACGACGGCTCCAAAGACTCATCCCTGGAAATGCTGCGAGACTTACAGCGAAAGGATCTCCGGGTCGTGGTGGTTGAACTTTCCCGCAATTGGGGACAGATGGGAGCGCTCTGGGCCGGCATGCAAACCGCAAACGGGGATGCGGTGATTCTGATGGACGCCGATCTCCAGGACCCGCCATACCTTCTACCCGACTTCGTTCGGGCGTGGCGGCAGGGCGCGCAAGTTGTCACTGCGGTCCGAAGAAGCCGGCAGGAAAGCCGCAAGGTTCTGGCAGTCCTATTCCCCTTGTTCCATCGTTTGCTCGGAGCACTTTCAGACTATCCGATTCCGTTGAATTCGGGGATCTTTGGTCTGCTCGACCGGCAGGCTCTCGATTCCATTAACTCCTTGCAAGAGTGCAACCGCTATTTGCCGGGACTGCGCGCGTGGGTCGGCTATCGCACGGCAGTGGTTTATTACGACCGTCTTGATCGAGCTGCTGGGAAAGGTAAACTCTCGTTCTTGAGCCGCATCAAGTACGCCATGGACGCGATCACCAGCTTCAGTTATAAGCCGCTGCGACTCAGTTTTGTGCTCGCGGCATTGGCAGTCTTCGCCGCCATCGTTCTCGCAGTCTCCTCAATCTTCTCGTCTCAGTCCACCACCGTAATGGGATTGAACATGATGGCTGCGGTCTTCCTCATGG
The DNA here is from genome assembly GCA_963712035.1 of uncultured Acidobacteriaceae bacterium. Classification (GTDB taxonomy): domain Bacteria; phylum Acidobacteriota; class Terriglobia; order Terriglobales; family Acidobacteriaceae; genus PALSA-270. The sequence goes on from CAVQGL010000002.1 coordinate 520,693, forward strand.
GCGGATTTCTGCTCACATGCGTGGGAATTATTGGCGAATATGTGGGAAGAGTTTACGACGAAGTGAGACGCCGTCCGCTTTCGCTAATCAATGAGGTGTACCGGGCTGAAGAGGTTTACTCTCATCCCAATCTCCATGTGCAGGTCGGAAGCCGCAATGGATCTGGCGCAGAAGATAAGATCACTTCGGCCGCCTAACTCTTAGCGGGCATTGCTCGCGACGCTCTGAGGAGTGCACTTTTCCAGACCGCGCTCAATCGCGGTTCCTTCTTCGTAGTCGTTCCAGGTGGCAATGAGCATGAACGGCATGGGACGATTTTCGGGATAGTACTCGCGATTTAGGGCCATGGTGTCGGTAAGAGTCTGGCCACAGCGCTGCGAGATGCGACGGCCCAGGCTCCAGGACGCTTTGCTGTCATTGAAGCCGGCCCAGGCAGCCCCCACGGCGATTTTATCGGGGTACTTTGAACGCATTTGGGTGTAGAAGTCGCGCAAATAGTCTTCCCCCCAGTTGCTGCCATCGGCAGCCCAGCCTTTTCGGCCTGGATTGATCCAGGCGTAGAATCCGTCGAAATCATCAGCATACGGGGTTTGGCGATATTCATAGATGAGCAGCGGCGGATGATCCCATTGGTTGATAGCGGCGCGCACCCGGTTCCAGTCGGTGTTCGCGCTCTTGGGAAAGATAAATATCACGGGCCGGCCCTCGTACTCGAGATAGGCAGCCCGACCCGGCGCCCCCGGGGCCAGATAAGTTTCGTGGAATTTATCAAAGGCGTCCAGCGTGTCTTCGGTGACGTGGCCATTGTCATCTTCGGTTTCGTCGTACAGCATAGCGACCTGAAAATTCTTTTCGGCGGCCGTCGATTGGATCAGAGCATAGCTGCTGTTCTCAAAAGGCTGCCGGTCGCCATACCAATCGACCACGAATCCGGAAATCTCCAAGCCCTTCGCTTCGTCAATTTGCTTGCGAATGACTTGCGGATCCTGGGAGGAATATCCCACCGAAATATGATCTGGTTTGCCGAACCACGGCTCATACACTGCCAGGTTCTTAGTCACTTGCGGGCCGTTCGGCAGATCCTGCCGGAGCGCCCAGCGCAGGTTGGTATGGGTACAGCCCTGAAAAAGAACGAGAAATATTAGCGCCAGCGAAACCTTGGAGATATTTGACATGTCCAAGTGGAGTTAGAGGCAATGATGCTTTGCCTGGTTGTTTGTCGCCAGTCCTAGCCCCGAACTCCCTTTTTCGCATCTGAAGGTGCGCTTGCATCGCGTACGTCTGTAAGAAGTGGGCGGCGCTCCGGTCTGCGTTTCACGATTTCCTATGTTCAACACTGATTTCAAAACCGCTCGTGCCAGAGTGCTATCGGGTAGCGCGGTGTTATTGACCGGGTCCGGTTTGGTGACCGGTATCAACTTCGCGTACAACGTAGCGGTTGCCCAGTTCCTGGGCCCTGACGGTTTTGGTCAGGCGACTGCCGTGTACACGCTGTTGATTTTGCTCTCGGCAGTCACGCTTTCCTTTCAGATCGTCTCCGCCAAGGTCGTGGCCCAGCAAGAATCGTCGGAAGCTAAGAGCGCCGCGTTCCACGCGTATCACCGGCAGGCTTGGATATGCGGAGTCGTGTTGGCGTCGCTGTTAGTCATGTTCCGCGGCACCATTTCACAATATCTCAATTTGCCTAGCTCGACGTTGGTCGTTCTATTGGCTGCGGGCGTGGCCTTTTATGTTCCCCTGGGCGCTAAGCGCGGATACATCCAGGGAGCGTGCAGCTTTCGAAACCTCGCCGCCAACCTGGTATTGGAAGGCTTCGTTCGCCTGATGGGCTCACTGGTGCTGATTCTTCTGGGCGTCGGCGTACCTGGTGTGATCGCCGCCAACGCAGCGGCGGTGGCGATTGCCTATATTTTTGCCCTTCCCAAACTCGTGACTGCAAGCCCTTCCGCGCTGCACATCGATGGCGGTTTCCGCGAGGGATTGCAAGCCATCGTTTTTTTCGTAGGACAAGCGGGGATCAATAATTGTGACATCGTAGTGGTGAAGCATTTTTTTGATCCTACCTCGGCCGGACTCTACGCCGCGGTAGCCTTGGTCGGCCGAGTGGTTTTTGCATTCTCCTGGGCGGTGATCAGCAGCATGTTTCCGATCGCCGCCGCCAGCAGGCGGCAGCAAGACCGTCGTCATGGCATCCTTACCACTGCGGTGGCGCTGGTGTTCGTCATCGGCGTACTGCTCACTCTTTTTCTCCGGCTGGCTCCAGCCTGGCTTTGGATTTTGATGTTCGGCTCTCGATTCGTAGCCGCGGGCGGGCACAATCTTCCCTTCCTGCTATTCCTCTACGCTGCGACCACGACGGTCTATGCGCTTTCCGTGGTATTTATCGCTTACGAAATGTCTTACAAAATTGCCAATACCGGATGGGTGCAACTGGCATTCTGCGGCATTCTGATTGCGGGTATGTATCGTTTTCATTCTTCCCTGGAACAAGTGATCCGGGTCCAATTCATCATGATGACGATTCTTCTGGTGGCCGTCGTCGTGCCCTTTGCCGTCGACTGGATCAGGCTCAGAGGCCAGGAGCAAGAACCGGACCCCGAGGTCTGGGGAGGGCTGCGCATTATTCGCCGAGCTTCCGAGGACGAAGTGATTGCCGCATTTCTCAAGAACGATTTCCAAAATCCGGAATTCGCCGACTATCAGCAGACCCTGGGAGAAATCGTCGCCAATCCAAATCTCGGCAGCAGTGACGAAAATGCATTGCGGCGCGCGCTCTTTTTTATCCGGCATGGCTCTCTGTGGCGGGAACTTCCCAAAGGAACCGAGTGGTTTGAGATAGAGGTTACGCAAACCGACCTGAACCAGATTCGCGTCTTTCCACGGGCGCAATGGCGGAAGTTGGCTCGAGGAAATTTCGCGCTTCCCAAAATTGCTCGCGCCCTGGCTGCCGGGGGAAAGCGAAACGGAGCCGAAGAGGCATTCCTCGTCAAAATACAAAATCTATGCGCCCAAGTTCGCGAAGAAACGGTTGGGGGCGCCATCCTGCTCATTGGGCGCAACGAGAGCGGCCCCTTCACCGTGCTGGATGGAAACCATCGGGTCGCGGCCGCCACGCTAGTGTCTCCGAAATCATTCGACCACTTTCGTTTTTACTGTGGACTGTCTGCACGCATGGATAGGTGCTGCTGGTATGAAACCAATACCGCAACGCTCTTCCGTTACGCCACCAACATGGTGCGCCATCTCGTCCACGATCCCGAAGCCGAATTGGAGCGCCTGCTGCAAAATTCCTGAACGAGGTACCTTCGTATGACAGCGGAAATCACGCGCGACGAACTCAAGCAGAGGCTAGACCACCCCAAGAAATTCACTCTAGTGGATGTTCTTCCTCCCGAGACTTACAGCCAATCGCATCTTCCCGGATCGCTGAATCTGCCGGTGCGCCAGATCCGAACTCATGCGCTAGAATTGTTGCCCAATAAAGATCAGGACATCGTCGTGTATTGTGCCGGTCCAGAATGTAACGCTTCCGAAGAAGCTGCCGGTGAACTCTCGGAGATGGGCTACTCCAGGGTGCGCCGCTATGTAGGCGGCAAAGCCGATTGGATAGCCGCAGGCTTGCCTCTGGCGAGCGACGAGAACAAGCGCGCCGCGTAGACTCAAGCCCTCTGCCATCCTTAGGCCGCCAAAAGCGCAGGCGTACCTGCTGGACAGCGTGACTGCCCTCTGCCATCCTCGTTCAGGCCTATGCCCTACCATGTGGTGCCTTTTACGATGGCGCAAGTACGGAAGGGAGCGCTCGAATTTCAGCGCCAACTTGGTGCGTCCCTACACGAAACGAAGGAAGTGTATTCGGCCAGTCCGTTCGACCTGGAAGCGCGCCGCCGAATCAAAGACCGCTTCGGTGGTGATGTCGTTTACTTTTTTAACGATGCGGCTTGGCAAGAATGCCAGCGCCTGGGTCTCGATCTGCAATTCGTGGCTGAGATCTCCGAGGACGAACTGCCGCGCCGGCGCGCTGTCGTAGTCGGCATGCCCGAGTAGGATCGAGGTAGCGAAGCAGTGCGGGATTCCGATAAGGAACAACCGCGGACGGTCCCAACCGGAAAGGGCAAGAGTTCTACTCAGGCTAGCTGTCAATCGCGGCTTCCAGCCGCTGAGGTGTACTCGTGAAGCCTACTCGCCTGATGTCTCCGCCTGACGCCTGCTAGACGCGTGGACCGCAGCGGCTAAAGCCGAAGTCGCATAGAATTTCAATCGGCACGAGTAGAACTCGTGCCCTTCCCGAAAGCATCGGCGCCGTCCACAACTCCAAAGATTTTTCGGTCCGCAAAAAGCGCGGCCCTCAGGATGACAAATCTGATTGGGGCGACTCCACTAGATCACTACTGTCTCTTTGTACTCGCCAAACACTCTGCGTAAGGTGTCGGAGATTTCGCCGACCGTGGCACAGGCCTCGACTGCGGCCACGATGTGCGGCATGAGATTGGCGCCCGAGCGGGCCGCTTCCTCCACCTGCTTAAGGGACGCCCGCCAGTAACGGCGTCACGGCGAGCTCGCAGGGCGCGTAGGCGCCCGACCTGCTTGCGCTCCAGCACTTCATCGATCCGCTGAATCGGAATTGGCTTTTCTTCTTCCACCGTAAAGCGGTTCACTCCGACCACGATAGCTCCCTGATGATCTACCTGCCGCTGATATTCATAGGCGGCATTCTGGATTTCCTGCTGCACGTAGCCCCGCTCGATGGCTTTGAGCATTCCGCCAAGGCATCAATCTTCTTTAAATACTCGTCGGCGCGCTTCTCAATTTCATCGGTGAGCGATTCGACGTAATAGGATCCGGCCAGGGGATCGATGGTCTGTGGAACTCCAGATTCGTACGCAATGATCTGCTGGGTGCGCAGTGCGACTCGCGCCGCCTGCTCAGTGGGCAAGGCAAGAGCTTCATCATACCCATTGGTATGTAGGGATTGCGTCCCGCCCAACACCGCGGCCAGAGCCTGCAGCGCGGTACGGACGATGTTGTTCTCGGGTTGCTGTGCTGTCAGCGTGGAGCCTGCAGTCTGGGTGTGAAATCTCAGCATCCAGGACTTGCGGATTCTTGGCCTTGAAATGATCCCGCATAATGCGAGCCCACATGCGGCGCGCCGCGCGAAACTTAGCCACTTCCTCCAGAAAATTGTTGTGCGAGTTAAAGAAGAACGAAAGCCGCGGAGCGAATTTGTCCACATCGAGCCCAGCATCGAGCGCCGCCTGAACGTAGGCAATGCCGTTGCCCAAAGTGAAAGCCACTTCTTGCACCGCAGTCGAGCCCGCTTCACGCATGTGATAACCGGAAATGGAAATCGTGTTCCACTCGGGCACATTTTGGTTGGTCCAGGCGAACATGTCGGTAACGATGCGCATGGCCTGCTCTACCGGATAAATGTAGGTGCCCCGCGCGACATATTCCTTGAGGACGTCATTCTGCACGGTGCCACAAAGATGGCGGATGTCGGCGCCCTGGCGGCGGGCGACGGCAACATACAACGCCAGCAGGATCGACGCCGTAGCGTTGATGGTCATGGAGGTGGAAATCTTGGTCAGGTCAATGCCCTCGAAGAGGTGCTGCATATCTTCGATGGAATCGATGGCCACGCCCACTTTGCCGACTTCACCCAACGAGAGCGGATGGTCGGAATCAAGCCCGATCTGAGTCGGCAAGTCAAAGGCGACCGAAAGCCCGGTGGTGCCGTTCGCCAGCAAATATTTGTAGCGCTTGTTCGATTCTTCGGCGTCGCCCATGCCGGCGTACTGCCGCATGGTCCATAAGCGGCCGCGGTACATCGTGGCTCGCACGCCGCGCGTGAAGGGGAATTCCCCTGGGTAACCGACTTGGCGGTCGTAGTCCCAGTCCTCGAGGTCAGCTGGCGTGTAAAGCGGTTGAATTGGGATATGAGACGAGGTTTCGGGATCCGCGGACGAAAGTGTAGTGGACTTTGGTTTTTCGGTCACAAACGAACATTGTCAAGCTTCGCATCGCAAGATGCAAGAAAACCACAGGATGCACCGGGATTGACCGAGAAAAGCGATATAGACGCCGATGCAGTTAGCAAAAGTGGAGGCAATTGGCGCCATTCAACATGAATATTTCAGCTGCTCGGCATCAATATTTCTTGCGGCGCACCCGCCAGAACGAGCTTATCCCGAACCAGGCAAACATCACGGTGAAAAGAAGTGCAGCGACCACTCGCTGCATGGTGCTTTCCCGGGTGTGATAGCGGGCCAGTTCGCGGAAAAATGACATGGCGCCGATCGCCCCTAAGGACAGGAAAACAAAGCCCGTGACCTCTAGCCAGAGTTGTCCCAGTACGCGTCCCCAGTGGGAGGCGGCGGCGCGTCCGGCCTTCATGGTGGCACTCAAAGTGCGGCTGCGGCCAGCTTGCTGTGCGGCCGCGCGTGCGATCATCCCGAGCTTACGGATGGTTGAGATATTCGCCATCTGCCTCGATTTTACCAATGTTCCGGCGTACAATATCGCCTCGCGACGCCGGTGCATCAAATTATTTGGACGCCCAGCGGTTTGTGCGGCACAATAGTAAAGAGTAAAAGGGGACCATGTGGACCAGCAGCTAAAGCAGATGATGAAAGAACTGGGAGAAGCCATTAACGAGTCGCTGGCCGACTCGGAGGCGATTGCGGAAGTCGTTTCCCGGATCAAAGAGGGCGGCTACGATATTTTCCTGGTGCTGGAGGCTACGATTGGTGTTAGCAAGCCGGGGGAGAAATCCGCCGACAAGACCTCGCTGGTGACCACGCTCACTAGCGATCCCGAACTCAAGATCAGCGACCAGGACCTGAAGTTCCTGAAGTCCCTCCGCATTAAAGTGGAAAAGGAAGACGCGGCGTAACTTCCAGCCGGCGGACGGCCCGGCTTTCCCTTGTCTTGTCTGTGCCCCTCGAACCGGGCCGTCCGGTTTGGACGGGTACACTGAATGAAGAGCCCGAGCGCTGAGCAAATCGACAAAATCCTAACTGGCAAAAGTAATGATGAGCTTCTGGCTATGCTAGCGCGGCCGGAGGACTGGCAACCTCAAATGCTTGAGGCAGCCGGGACGCTGCTCCGGCAGCGTGGTTTCGAAATTGCTCCTGCTCCTTTGCAGGCCACGGCCAGCGACCCAGAGTTTGAGGATTTGCAGCGCGTGGCGAGCTACCGGGAGCTTCTGAAGACCCTTCGGCCGCGGGGAATCGGCAGCATCATCTGGGGTCTGATCGCCATTGGGCTTGGCCTCGCGGCTATGGATGCTTCTCGACTCAACGTTATTCTTGCCGTAATTGGGGTTTTCCTGATCATTGAAGGCATTTGGGCGCTGGTGGCTCCAGCACCTGTGGGAATGATGATTGACGGAATTGCGTTGCTTCTTCTTGGTGTTTGGAACCTGGCGACCACCATTCTGGATATGTCCGCGGGCAGAGATGCAAGCCCCATGTTCCTGGTGTTGGGCATCCTACAGCTGGGCTGGGCCGGCCAAGGCTTTGCCAAGTATGCACATTTCTCCAAAATATTGAGCCGGGAAGCGTCGCCGCTGGCCGTGCAGAAATTCGATCAACTGCTGCATGACCTGGAATCTGCAAGTATGACGAGTGACGCTGCTCTGGTCGAATTCGTGACCAGCGCGCCAGCGCGTCTGTGGAAAGGCCAACTGCGCAATATCGGCGGTCTTTTTGCGATGCACTCTGGCCGCAAGCTCAGCCGCTATCGCAGGTGGGCCGATGGAAACCTGCTGGTGGCAACCAGGCAGGAAGTCTCATTTCTCAAGGACGGGGACGGCATTAAACCCGATACAGTGAGGGTGGCCATTTCAATCAGAGGGCAAAAAATGTCCGGCGTGATGCCTCGCGAGGCGTTGCAGCGTTATGAAGCATGGAAGATCGGCATCAGGAGACACCCGGACACGCGTGCGTGACCGTTGTTGATGTTTAGGCTGTCTTGGGAAGAAGCACAGTCGACGCTCCTCACCCAGACTTCCCTGTTCTGATCTGTCGCAGCGAGGGAGCACCAAAAATCTATGCGTCTTGTTTGCATGATCGGCCTTCATTCGTGGTCATTGTGTAAATGCAGCAGGTGCGGACAGACTCGGCATGACTGGGACGGCTGCAAATGCAGGACTTGTAGCAAGGTCCTTAGGGACCATGTAGACGAGGTTTTGAAGGAGAGTGCTAGCGGATTATTTGGCGGCGGCAAAACCCGGAGTTCGTCATCCCCAACGCCGACAGTGCAGAAGACGGTATGGCGCCAAGGAAATCTCGCCGGATTACCTGCTGGCACGCGCTGGAGCACCGTCGGTGGAAGAAGAATGGAATTCTTGCCTGACGCGAAGGCGGACAGGGCAAGGCACAAGGCGAACATCGATAATAAAGCGAGGAACGAAGCGCAAAACAGACTCTTGAGGGCCGCCCAAGGGGGCGAGAGAGCCGCTATTAAAGCAATGATCGCAGCCGGCGCGGACGTGAACGCCAAGGGCGCAGCTGGAAAGACTGCGCTTCTGAAGGCTGTGGAGAGTGGGAACCTGAACTGCGTTAAGCTCCTCCTTGCCGCCGGCGCGGACGTGAACGCGACGGACAACCGGGGTTCAAATTCGCTGGTTTTCGCCGTCCGATCGGGATCCCTAGACTGCATAAAGACCCTGATCTCCGCGGGCCTGGACGTAAAGAATAACAACGGCTACACCGCCCTCATACTGGCGGCTGACCATGGTCACGCTGACTGCGCCAAGGCCATCATCACGGCTGCCGGAGCGCGGTTTTGAACCTGGCAAACCTGCTTTCTTTGTTTCATTCCACGGTGCTTGAAGATCCCGGGCGACAAGTGTAATAACAGAATTGTTGTGGCGAGAGCGGGCCACGCCGGCTGCCCTGTCTTTCGCGGTTTTCGAAAGGCGGGATTCCACGAACTTCCCCTTTCCGATTTTGGCTTTGGGCGCCCCAAGATCCGTGCGGGTGGTGGGTGCACCTTGGCTCGCGTTTGGGAACTCGCTCTGGTCAAGAGTCAGGTGTAATTCGTCGCTCGCGGAGAGAGCCGAATGCACTCCCGTACCGAGGAATCTAGCGAATGAGAACCACAAAGTGGATTGCAATTTGGTCGTTGGCCGTGACGGGTTTGGCGGCAATAGGATTGGCCCAAACGACGGCCGCGGTTAGCTACAAGATCGAACAAACCCGGCTGGGACCTTGGGATACGGAGATGCTGGACTTTGCATTCAGCAGTGATGGCCGCCATTTTGCCTACCTCAGCTCCCATGAGTGTCAGAAATCGGGGAGCCGTTGCGTCATTGTGGACGGAAACTTGTTAGAGGAGGCTCCGGATATTCGCGAAGGCACGCTGGCCTTGAGCCCCGATGGCGCACACGTCGCTTATGCAGCCAAGAGGGATAAACAATGGACCGTGGTCGTGGATGGAAAGCCGGGCGCTGTCTATGACGACATCGAGATTGGAAGCCCGTTGTTCAGCCCAGACAGTAAGCACGTCGCGTTCGTCGCCAAAGTGGGCGGTCGGCACGTGATGGTTGTGGATGGCCAGGCCGGCGCGGAGTACGACGAAATTCTGAATCCGGCACGGGAGGCGAGGGTTAAGGCTGACCGGGGCGAGATGCCCGGCGGTGTGGTGGCTGGAGGGGTGGCCGGGTCCCTAATGATGGGGGCACTGGCGAGATCGTGGCATGCGGCGGTGGAACCGGTTTCTTACGATCTGTTCCGCCAAGAAAATCCGCCGACCCCGATCTTCAGCCCCGACGGCCGACGTATGGCTTACGTCGCCAGGAACGGCAAGCGGTGGTCTGTGGTGGTCGATGGCCAGGCCGGCGCGGAGTTCGAGCACCTGAGTGGCCCCCCTGTCTTCAGCCCCGATTCTAAACATCTCGCCTACACCGTTCGGCAGGACAAGCGCGAGCGGCTGGTAGTGGATGGCAAGGAAGTAGGGGCGGACTATGACGCGTCCGGGGACCCGGTCTTCAGTCCGGACGGAAAGCGACTGGCGTACTTGGCCGAGCGGGGCAAGCAGGGTTTTGTGGTCGTGGATGACCAGCCGTGTCCTGGATTGGGCGGTTACGTTGGAGGACCGGTGGCTTTCAGTTCCGACGGAAAGCATCTGATCTATCTGGCGGGGAAGAAAAAGCAAGCTTTTTTTATGGCCGACGGGCAGACGGTCGCCGAGTTCATCGGATTTGGCCCGCTGCTGTTCAGTCCCGCGATCAGTCCTGATGGCAAGCGCCTCGCGTATCTGGACGATGCGAGCCCGAGGGAAGGCAGCAAGAAGCAAGTAGTGGCGGATGGCCAAGTTGTCACTGTGAATTACAACTTTGGCGCTCCAATCTTCAGCCCCGACAGTCGGCACTTGGCGTTCATTTCCGGGACCGCGTTCGGAGCAACTTCGGTGATGGTCGACGGCAAGGCTGTTGAGGGTCCCCAGTACGTTGTAAACGGCTCCCTCGCTTTCGATCCTGACGGAGCCCTCGAATTTCTTTCGCCAAGGAAGGACTCGGGCGTCTTCGGCCTTTACCGGATCAAATACATCCCGACTCCCTAAGTAATAAACGCCCCCGCCGTTGGCCCACTCTGGGGCGGAAGGCTACTCCAGCGGTCTTACCGCCGACGCGCTCCTTAGTATTGACTAAGGCAGTGGAGACTCCGGCATCACAGCGGCCCCCGCATGTTTCTGGTATCCTGCCGACGTTTTTGGGGAGGCCTTATGATTTGGTTGAAAGTCCGCGCCTTGTCGCAAATCAGACGGCTTGTTGGTGTGCTGCTGCGCGCTTGGCCTTGCCGTGGCCTGTAAATCGACCGAAACCAGAAGGATCCATATGCTCTGATAATCCCCCGCGACCTGGGCCTGACAGTTCAGATTTCGGCGACAGACCTTACTCGGGCCGCGGACTGCTCGGGTGACATTCAAGGCACCGTTCAATCAATCATTATTGGAAATACGCTCTTGGAACTGGTCACCAACGATCTTGTGCAGGAAGGCGGAATGGACTGGATCGTCCCCAGGCAATACGGAAAGAATAAGAGTGTCCGGAGGATATCCAGGCGACAGGCCGCCCAGCGGATTGCGCTTTTGAATGACCCCACCGCAGCAAGCTCAACTGAAAGCGCTTTATCATCCCCACTAGGTGGATTGCCCAGGAAGATGGAAATCCTGACCGACGGGGAAAGATCCGAACAACGTCCGGGTGCAACCAAGTTGCCTGCATTTTTGTGAGAGTGTACCTGGGACTGGCATTATCAACAAAGGCAAGAATGTTCTGCAGGAGATCACATCGTCGTTGGTGACGGAAATCAGTTTTGGGCAAAACGTTCCCCAGCGAGTGGGCGCTGCGATTGGCGCGGCCGTTTCCCCCAAGAAGTCCGGGAATCGCTACATTGGCCTCGTTTGGAATGAATATAGAGCGGGAGGAGAGAAGTGCGGCGCGGTGTTTCAGGTGGATGAGGAAAATTACACTCTCCTGTTAAAAGTGCTGGAACGCTTTACCGGCAAGCAAGCCGTCGACTCTGAAAAACCTTGAGCGCATACTCTTCATCCATGGCATGCTCATTTGGCAGATGGCCCAGGTCTTCGAATCAACCTGGACTAAAGTCAATGCCACCCCGGCACGGGAAGCCCCACGAACTCATCACTATGAAAAAAAAGAAAATGCTGGTCTGTTTATTTTTGAGTACGACCGTTGTTTCTGTCGTGGCATTTGCCCAAGAACCGGCGGCACTGCAAACAACGAGCGGCCATGCGAACGGCGCGCAACAGCCCGCAGCGGCATCCGGTCAGGCGATGGTTTACGTCTACAACGCGGGTAAGGACCATCCCAAATGGGGGGCGTTCCCAGTGTTCCTCAATGGCCAGCTTCTGGGCGCGATGTCTGGTTCCACCTATGCATCGAGAGCGATAACGCCGGGTACGGCGGTTGTGACCCCGCGCTATGAGTCGGACGCTCAATTTGCAGAGAGCTTGCCGCAGACCCTGCGGTGGCCTAAATGCGAGGGCGACCCCAAAAAAGCCAACTGCAACTGGGACTCCGCGGTTCAGTCAGTCGCAAAAGAAGACCGTGGATGTGGCAAAGTTGACTGGCAGCACCTGGGCGAGGAGGGTAAGGAGGACTTGGAACTCTGCAGCCGTGAACTGAATGCCACCTCCTGCGCTCTGGGTAACTGGCTGGACCCAGGTAGAAAAACTGGTGGCATACTGGCCGGGTTAATTCTTCCCGGAGCTTTGGGGAACGCTGCCATGGCGAACGCGCTCAGCTGTCCGGGGAATGTAGGTCCGTGGTTGCAAATGTGTGGCTCCAAGCCGTTCCCCGATCCGTCTTCTCCGGAGGCCAAGGAGGAAGTCAAAAAGATAAAGCTTGATTTGAAGAATAAAGATTCTTCCGACGATTGGAGTCGCTGCAATAATGCGGTCATCCAAGCCTCCGCAATTGTGCAATCGAAAATCTTGCAGGCGAAGACCACGCTCCGCATCGAAGTCGAGGCGGGAAAAACCTATTACGTAGAGTTCCGTCAAAAGGAGGGCGATCTGAGGTCCGTGGATACGGCCACCGGGGCCAAGGAGGTCAGCCGGCTTCACCGGGCCACGGAGTGATAGCCTAGGACGCCCTTGCACGCGGCATTTGCCTTCTTAGGAATGAGCCGGATAGGCGAGGTTCTTGCGGCCGTCACGCCATTGCATAGACTCCAGTTGTACTAGGAGAGGGACAGCTATGAAGATATGGGAGAGATTATTCGGCGGGTCATCTCTTCGGGTACCTCAATCTCAGGCCAGCTCCTTTTCAAGCGCAGCCTCTTCCAATGCCACCGTGGCATCGTCGGTCAAGGCCATGGATGAGGCCGCCACGATATCGAGAGACCTGGCTCTGGCATCAGCACGCCTGCAACAAGCCGCGCAGGCCTTGGGATTGATCGCAAAAGCAAGCGAGGGTCGAAGTACCATTGCCAATTTGGCAAATATCTTCGATAAGGCCAACTATCCGGCGCTGGGCGAGCCCAGCCCCGGGTACAGATCGGCCGATCTGGCACAGACATTTCGAAGCGTGAACGACCGCCTCAGTGATGACGAGATCGTATTCTGGTGCCAGCGGATGGCCCGCAATATTCGGGCAGAAATCGCAGCGATCAACCAGCGCATCGCCGAGCTTCGCCGGTGAAACCATCGGCAAGAACCCTTTGAAACGCGACCGCAGATTCAGGTTCCGCGTGAGCAGCGAAAAGTTGGAGAAGAGAAATGGATCGCCGTCAATTTCTAATCAAAGCCGGAATATTGTCGGTTATGAGTGCGACCTCTCCGGTTTTGTCCGCTAGGCCGGCGCGGGTGCCGGGCAAAAAAGTAGGCGCCAACGGCAAGCTGAATTTATCTAACGAGTTCTTGGATTGGCGCGTGGAATGGAAGGACGGTAAAGTTCGCAGCTCCGGTTTTACCAACAAACTGACCAATCAAGACTTTCAAATTTCGACGCGTCATGAAGCCGTGCTTGTTTTTTCGACGGCCAAACATCGCGTGGATATTCCCTGGTGGAACTTTACTTACAGCCCGGACGAAACTGCGGTTTCTCCCGATGCAGAGAAGGGACTCGCACTTGGGTATCACCAAGCCGATTTTTCGGAAAAGGGCTGGGGCAGGACGGATAACCTGCTGCTTCGAAGATTGTCGGGCATTCGCCGTCGCGGCGACGGAATCGCGTATGCCGGGTATGGATGGTTTCGCAGCAATTTCAATTTGCCCAACAATGCCCAAGGCGAGCAGGTCGTTCTGGGCCTTGGCGGTTACGATCATCTGGATTGGAACGAATATTGGGTGTACATCAACGGAGTTGAGGTCGGTCGAAGGATCTCCCCGGGCCGCTGGCGTGAACCGAGCCAGGTCTCCATTGCGCCTGGAACTCCGAGCTATGCGGCATTGAAGTTTGGGCCTTCGGAGCGAAATGTTTTGGCGATCCGAACACAAGGGAACGACCGTCATTTCGGCGACCTCAGCGATGAGCAATTACGACACTATATTTTTCCGGCTGTGATGGTGGATCAATTTGTTTCCGTGGGCGACCCGCTGCTTGCACTTTCTGATTTCCAGATTCAGGGACTCACAGTAGAGAGCCAAAAGAAAGCAATTTTCGATTTAATAAGTCCGTCGTTCAACCTAGCGCTGTCCCTGTGTTACGAACTGGATGGTCCGGCCAGACGTAAGTGGGTGGAAGTTACGAACCATACAGGGCACGAATTGCTCTTGCTCGATGCCGTGCTCGATGACTTTTCAGCGGGGTTCTCCACGTCGGGCGGAGAAATCGGCGAACCGATCCTCGTAGATGAAGGAGTTTTTGCCGCGATGGAACATCCCGCCGGTTTGAATCAAGGACACTCCGGCAAAATCAAATTGATGCATTTCCCCGCAAAGGCATTGCCACCGGGCGAAGCCATGAATACAGCCACCAGCCTCGTGGCCATGACTTCGAAGGGTAAAGCTTTGGAAGATTTTCTCTCCTACATTCAGGACCGCAGTCCGCGCAAGAAGAAAGCCGTCGCTATCTTCGATCCTTTTGGGATCACCAATCAATGGGGAGGTTGTCCCACGCTCAGCGATACCCAAATGCTGAAAGAGATGGACGAACTGGGAAAGTTGCAGGGAAAAGGAATCAAGTTTGACTACTATGTTCCCGATTCCGGATGGCATGATCCTACGTCCGATTTGACTCGTTTCGCCGCGCAATGCTTTCCGGAAGGCCCCAAAAAGGTTGTGAACCGTTTGAATGCGCTAAACATGGCGTTCGGACTGTGGTTCGCGGTGAGCTGGGGTACGGAAAGCTGTGCGCAGAATCCGGCCGTTTGGGTTGACCAAATCCCCGATCCGGGCGGTCCGGCAGACCCCGGGCCCCCTGAAGTTCGTTTTCGCAATGGATATCCTGCCGGCGGCGGCGTTGACGCCAATCTATGCCTTGCCGCAGAACCCTACTTCAGCATTCTAAGAAATGCCGTGCTCTTCCACATGCGCGAAAACAATTTGAGGTTCTTCAAGTTGGATGGTGGCGACTACTACTGCAACAGTACCCATCACAAGCATCTTCCCGGAAAGTATTCGCCGGAAGCGATGTTCAATTGCCTGATCGAAATTGCCACCGCTGCCCGGCAAATCGATCCCAATGTCTATGTGATGTGGTATTGGGGAGTTCGTTCGCCATTTTTCGCGTTGCACGGCGACTCTATTTTTGACTCCGGGCTCACCATGGAGGGTTCCGGCACGTCCTGGTTCCCGGCGCTTTACTACCGCGACTCCGTCAACGTTCATCTCGACCAAAGCACGCAATTCGCGAAGTATCTTCCTCCCTTGATCAAAGACAGCCTGGGCGTTTGGTTGTCCGAAACCCGATGGGGGAACTACATGGGCACGGAGCGCTGGCGGGAATCACTCATCATGGACTTGGGACGCGGCAATCTTCTTTTTCCGCAGCTTTGGGGAGACATCTATCGTCTCACCGAGGAAGATCTGAGTTTCCTGGCCGAACTGAATGCCCTGGTGAAGGCTCATGAATCGGATTTTCTGTGCCGCAAGAATATTTTGGGCGATCCTTGGAAAAATGATGTCTATGGTTATGCCAATTGCCGGGGCAAGCATGGTTTCGTGTTCGTAAACAATGCTCATTTCAGTCCGCGCAAGGCCGAAATCCAGGTAGGACCGTCGCTTGGGTTAGAGTTGGAAGAGAGAGATCCGGTTACCCTGAGCACTCATTTCCCGCAGAAGACTTCGTTGCAGAAGGCCGATGGATCTGGCTTCCGGGCGGGCGATACCGTGGAAATCTGGCTGCGCCCCTTTGAGATCCTCATGCTCGAAATTTCCTCGATTGCGAAGGCTGCGCGATTGCCCACGGAAAATTTGACCGTAAATCGCGCACGCGGTCTGGGCTTACCCGTGCCGCTGAGGGAAGCGCCCAAAGCTCGGTGGATGGACATTCGATTCGAAGAGGAAGACCGCTTCCTGAAAGAAGGCTCGGAGAAAAAATTCTATGCTCGGGTGGGGGAGCTACCCGACTTTGAATTTCCCTCGGTGCTTGCCATCGTCATACAGTTGCGGCGCAACGACGGTCAGCCTTGGCTGGCTGCCCCGACCATGATCGAGCGAACGCAAGTGGTAGCGCACGTCGGCGACCGCAGCCTTCAACTGCTGCCGGTTCCGGAGGCCAGGCAATTTGGCAACAGCCAGGGACTGGGCTGTTCCTGGACCGTTTTCAAAATTCGCACCGGCCACGATTGGTCGAAGAAATCACTGCTCTTTGGAGTCAGTGCCCATCTACCGGCTGAGGTAGAGGCCGAAGTCGAAGCGTGGGTGGTACGGCAGTGGTGGGAGGAGTATGAACTCCCCATGTTCGAGGGCCAGTATGGAACGGCCAATTCTTAGGCGGATTGATCGCCGGGCTAACTCATCCCTGCCCGATTTCCTCTATGCTAGTATTTAGCGTCTTGAGGGTGCTGCGAAGGCGGGGCACTTTTCTGCCCTGGGCGCATCCTCTAGGCCCGTAAGAGTCATCCAAGCGAAGCCCAGATGAAAGACACCCTCGGAGTTTTGCTCGCGGGAGGAGCGGGAGAACGGCTTTATCCCCTCACGCGCGACCGCGCCAAGCCGGCCGTAACCTTCGGCGGCATATACCGCATTATTGACGTCACTCTTTCCAACTGCATCAACTCCGATCTGCGCCGGGTGTACATCCTCACCCAATACAAGGCGCTGTCGCTGAACCGGCACATTCGCGAGGGCTGGACCTTTCTGGCGCGCGAGATGGGCGAGTTCATCGAAGTGCTGCCGCCCATGAAGCGGGTGAGCGAGCAGTGGTACCAGGGAACCGCCGACGCGGTGTACCAGAACATTTATTCCATCGGGTCGGAGCAGCCGAAGCATGTGCTGATCCTCTCCGGCGACCACATCTACAAGATGAACTATGGAAGGATGCTGAGGCAGCACAACGACTCGGGAGCGGACGTGACGCTGGCCACCATCCAAGTGGATCCCAGCCGAGGTCACCCGCTTCGGGGTGGTGGACGTCGATCGCGACTCATCGGGTAAATGGCTTCCTGGAAAAGCCGCCGCAGACCGACATGCGTTCGCCCTACAATCCCGAAAAGGTTTCGGCCTCGATGGGGATTTATCTGTTCAACACCGACGTGCTGATCCCGGTTTTGCTGAAAGACGCCGAAGATCCCAACTCCAGCCATGATTTCGGCAAAGACATTCTGCCCAAGATGGTGGACGAGTACCGGGTTTATTCCTTCGACTTCGTGGACGAGAACAAGAAGGAAGCCCTCTACTGGCGCGACGTGGGAACGCTCGAGGCTTTCTACGAAGCCAACATGGACATTGTTTCGGTCTCGCCGGTGTTCAATCTGTATGACGAGGACTGGCCGATCCGTACCCACCAGCGGCAATATCCGCCGGCAAAATTCGTGTTTGCGGAAGCGGGACGCATGGGATCGGCACTGGATTCCATTGTTTCCTCCGGATGCATCGTTTCCGGCAGCATGGTCAAGAACAGCATGCTCTCGCCGGACGTGCGGGTCAATTCTTACAGCGAAATTGACGCCAGCATTTTGTTCTCTCACGTCAACGTAGGACGGCACTGCCGCATCCGGCGCGCGATCATCGACCGCGACGTACATATTCCCGGAAGGCACGACCATCGGGTACGACGCGGAGGCCGACCGCCAGCGATACTTCGTGACCGAGAGCGGGAATCACGGTGGTGACGAGGGATTATTCGCTGTTTGAAAATCCGGTGTCGGTGGATTACTTTACTAGCGAATAAACTGCCAGTTTCCGCCTTTTCGGAGCCAATCTCTTCCTTCTAAAACTATGCCCATGGAGCATCTGCTTGGTGCGCTGGATCACTGACTTTTCTCCGCAAAAGGCAGAAGCTGATTTTTAGAAAAGAGGTGCCTCCCCATGAAAACTTCCAAAGTGATGTCAATGCCGGGTGCCAATTCGGTCTCTCGCCCCGCCGGACTGGAGGAGCAAATCCGATGCCGCGCCTATCAACTCGATGAAGAACACGGAAAGACGGAAGGCCAGGAACTGGAAGACTGGCTGCAGGCAGAAAAAGAAATCCTAACCCACCAAGTAACGCGGAAGGCCTCATAGCGAGACTTGATGGACATCCGCAGTTTCAAAGACGCCCCGGAGTGTACGGGGCGTTTTTTCTCTTTCCTGAGCGCAACCTGACTTAGTTCCGCCGGCAAGGAAAGTCCCATCCGCAAGCCGCCAGCACTCATTTCCGTCACTGTAGTCCCTGCTACAATTCGCTTGCTCCATGGGAAGCACTGAACTTTCGGTTTCGCCTCAACGTACAACTCAAGTGGTGCACAGCCTGGAGTGTGTCCGCGTTCCGGCGCGGTTTGGGGGCTGAGAAACCAGGAGTTCGGGAGTGCAGCTTGGAAGATGCTCGTGCCGCTGCCATGCTGGTCCGCCGCTGCTTAGCCGGCGACGCGGTTGCGTGGGAAGAGATTGTGCAGCGCTACCACCGGCGGATTTATAACCTCTGCTACCGTTTTGCGGGGTCGGCGGACGATGCCCAGGACCTGACTCAGGAAGTCTTCATCCGCATGTACCGTACCTTGAAGTCCTACGATGTGGAGCGTGGGGCGTTCGTAACCTGGATTACCAGCATGACACGGAACCTGCTGGTGGACCATTTCCGGAAAACCCGGCAGGACCGGATGACGGACTCGCTGGATGTGGCGCTCTCTGAACACGAAGATGCCATGACGCTGGGAGAGCGGATTCCGGATAAAGGCGCCCCCCCGGATGCGGGAGTGGAACGCCGGGAAACCCAACAAACGGTGCATCTTGCGCTGCAAAAACTATCTCCCGACTTGCGGGAAGCGGTCATTCTGCGTGATCTGCAGGATATGGACTACCGGGAAATCGCTACCGTACTTAGGGTTCCGGAGGGGACGGTGAAGTCCAGAATTAACCGCGGGCGGGCGGAACTTGCACGCCAATTGCAACGTACCTATAGGCAGGTGATGTGATGGTTGGAGAAAATCAACCCGTTATGGCATGCGCTGAATTTGAGGCGCTACTCGGCGATGCCCTCGATCAGACTTTGGCGGGCGCCAAGCTGCAAAATTTCCAGGAGCACGGAGCTAGCTGTGAAGCGTGCGGCCCGTTGCTGAAAGACGCCGAAGCTGGGCGAAGCTGGCTCAAGTCGCTGCAACAAGTCGAGCCGCCAGCTGCGTTGATGAACAATATCCTGGTTGCTACCAGTGGGCTCCGGATCAATCGTCTCGCGTGCAATCGTCCCTTCGCGGCTCTCCTGGTGGGAACAGCTCTCGGAAGCAGTATTCTCGCCCATGGTGGGGATTCTGCGCCAGCCCCGTTTCATCATGTCTTTCGGGATGGCTTTCTTTTCGGTCTCCATTTGTCTAAGTCTGGCCGGGATCAGGCTAGGCGATCTGCGTGCCGCGAACTTGCGACCCAGCGTCATCAAGCGGAATTACTATGAAACGTCAGGACGAGTGGTGAAGTACTACGAGAACATCCGTTTCGTGTATGAAATGGAGTCGCGAGTACGGGAGTTTAAGCGGGTAACCGCGCCCGCCGAGCCGGGACGGGAAGAGAAGAATAATAAGGAACACAAGAACGATACCAGCGGCCGTCCCGACCAGAAAGAAGACCGGAACTATAGCCAAGGGGAAACTAGCCCTATGCTGGCTGATGTGGCGCCAACTATTCCAGCGGCTGCATGCAATCATGGGAGGTCTTTATGAACTGCGCCAATCATGTTGACACTGCCGCGCGTCGCTTATTGCCGTACTTGTGGCAAGCCGCTGTGCACCAGCTGCACGCGCGATGTCCGCGGAGTGATTTACTGCGAGTCTTGCCTGGGGGAGCGGTTGGAAGGAACGGCGCCTCCTGGAGTTCAGCACGGAACCCCGGTTCTGGCTGCAGCTAGTTCGGGCCCAAACCCCGCGTTGGCAGGCGTTCTCGGCGCGATTCCTTTTGGCGTGGGCGCAGTGTACAACGGGCAGTATGCGAAAGGCTTGGCGCACTTAATTATCTTCTGCTTGCTGGTATTCGGGGCAAATCATGCCCACGAACCGCTGGACGCAATCTTCGGAGTGGGGATCGCGTTCTTCGTCTTTTATCAAATTTTTGATGCCGTCCGCAGCGCCAAAGCGCTTCAAATGGGCCAGCCGGCGCCCGATCCATTCGGGCTGGGGCATACTTTCGGGGCTGGTGGAAAGATCGACACCTCTACCATTCCGACGGCGGCGATCGTTCTCATCGGCCTGGGTGTTTTGTTTCTTCTACAGACTTCGGGAATTTTCGATTTTAGTTTTGGCCAATTCTGGCCACTGCTCCTCATCGCCTTAGGGGGTTGGTTAGTGGTTCGCCGGGCTTGGGGGTCGACGGGACCTCCTCCGCTTGGGCACACCTCTATGGTTGGACCCGCTGTCCTGATCACCGTGGGGGCTCTGTCCCTAGTCGAGAATGTTCACGGGCCGGACTGGGGACGTACTTGGCCCGTACTCTTCCTTGCGATTGGTTTAGCCAAATTATTCGATCACAAGACGACCCCGCAATTTCCGCCCGAGCAGAACTTCCCCGGCGCAGGAAGCAATCCTCCCGGAGAAGTACAACCGCCGGCGCCTGCGTCTGGCAGCGAGGTGAAAAATGGCTAGCACGGTGCAAACTCCGCCGCCGCGAGTTCCCCTCCGCCGCCGCGCCCACAACGTTCCTTGGCTGGTCCGGTCGTTCTCATCATCATCGGCATCGTATTCCTACTGGGAACGATGGGCATTTTGCATTGGTACATCTTGGGCGAATGGTTTGCGCGCTACTGGCCGTTGCTGATCATCTTGTGGGGCGTAATTAAGCTGGTCGAATATCAGAGCGCCCAACGGAGAGGCGAACGAGCCAGAGGCATCGGCGCGGGAGGGATTTTCCTGCTGGTCGTCCTCATCGCCTGCGGTCTCCTCGCAACTCAAGCCGAGCGCTTCAATTGGGAAGAATTGCGCGATCAGATCGATATGAACGACGGGGACTTCCCGTTCTTTGGCCACACCTACAACTATGACGATCAACTGGCGCAGGATTTCCCGGCCGGAGCCAGCCTGCAAGTAAGCAGTGACCGCGGCGCCGTGAATCTGACAGTTTCCGAAGATAGCCAGATTCATGTAACGGTCCACAAACGCATCAGTGCCGACAGCCAGCAACAGTCCGATCAGTGGAACAATGGCACCAAGCCGCAGATCACGGTAAGCGGCCGCGTGCTCACTTTGAACGCGAATACTCATGGCGGGGGCGACCATTGGGTGGACACCGATATGGATATTTCGTTGCCGCGTAAAGCCTCTGTAGTCATCAACGCTCGCCACGGCGACGTGAGCGTCCTGGGGCGCGACGGCGATGCTGAGATCTCGAATCAGCATGGCGAAGTGTCCACCACAGACATCAACGGCAAAGTTACTCTGCACCTCGAACACAGCTCAGCACGGGTTTCGCAAATTGCCTCGGATGTTTCCATCGAGGGGCATGCCACTGATGTCTCCATCGAAGATGTAAAGGGTGAAGTGCATTTGAACGGCGACTTCACGGAGAATCTAAAGCTTTCGAAGCTCGCCAAAGCCGTAAGCTTTAAGACCGCGCGGACCAACCTGGAACTCTCCAGACTCGATGGCGACCTCGATCTTGATTCTGGCGATCTTCAGGCCGACGGAGTCAACGGTCCGCTGCGCTTGGAAACTCATTCAAAAGACATTCGCCTGGGCGCGGTTTCTGGCGATGTTCACCTGACAGACGCGAATGGCGCGGTGGAAATCCGGGTGAGCAAACTGGGCAGCATGCAGGTGGAGAACCGCCAGGGAGATATTGAGATCTACTTACCCGACAAGGCGGCATTTCAGTTGGATGCGCGAGCGCAGAACGGCGAAATCTATTCCGACTTCAGTGGGGTCAAGAATAACGACTCGAACGATGTAGCGGTCGCGACGGGCACGGTTGGAGGCGGCGGTCCCACCCTCGTCATCAATAACGAGCACGGCGCCATCAAGATTCTCAAAGGGGCGCCGCATCCGGATGAACCTATCCCCCCAAAACCACCAAAACCGCCGAGGTCTCCCGAGCCCGAAGTTCCCGAGCAGACGGAGAACTAGGACGGCCTAGAACCGGAACGCTGACCTTGGAAACCATTTCTGCGCGTCTTGAGGACAGGTATCCGTTCTATCTCTTCTTCTCGCCGCGTTACATCTTGTAAACTAATCAAGTTATGCTACGCACCGGATTCATCGGCTGGAGAGGCATGGTGGGCAGTGTCCTCATGCAACGCATGCGTGAGGAAAATGACTTCGCCGGAATCGAGCCGGTTTTCTTTTCTACCTCCAATGCAGGTGGCGAAGCTCCTAAAGAAGCCGGCTCGCAGCGGAAGCCTGCATGATGCGAAGGACCTGAAAGCGCTCAGCCGTTGCGAGGTGCTGGTCAGTTGCCAGGGCGGAGACTACACCACTGAGATCTATGGCGCGCTGCGCAAGAGCGGCTGGCAAGGATACTGGATCGACGCGGCTTCCGCATTGCGGATGGAAAAAGACGCCGTGATCATCCTCGATCCGGTGAATGGCGATGTCATTCAGGACGGACTGGCGAAGGGAGTTCGCGCCTTCGCCGGGGGTAATTGCACCGTAAGCCTCATGTTGATGGCAATTGCGGGTCTGCTGAAAGCCGGACTGGTCGAATGGATCACGACCATGACTTATCAGGCGGCTTCGGGCGCAGGCGCGGCCAAGATGTTGGAACTGGTAAAGCAGATGGGGTGCCTGGTGGATCCCACGCGAGCAACGCCCTCCCAAAATGCGCTGGAAGTGGATCGCATGGTGATCGATGCCCAGCGATCATCCTCTCTGCCCACGCAAGAATTCGGCGCGCCACTGGCAGGCAGCCTCCTCGCCTGGATTGATAAAGAGATGCCTGGCGGCCAAACCAGAGAAGAATGGAAAGGCATGGCGGAGACCAATAAGATTCTCAGCCTCAACCCTCCCGTTCCGGTCGATGGCATCTGCGCGCGGGTTGGGACCATGCGCTGCCACAGCCAGGGATTATGCATCAAGCTGAAGAAAGATATGCCGCTGGCGGAAATCGAGCGACTGATTGCCGGCAACAATCCTTGGGTCCGCGTCGTGCCCAATGACAAGGCTTCCACGCTGCGCGATCTAACGCCGACAGCCGTTTCCGGAACTTTAAACGTTCCCATCGGGCGGTTGCACAAGCTGAAGCTTGGACCGGAGTATTTGGGCGCGTTTACCGTGGGAGATCAACTACTTTGGGGTGCGGCCGAGCCGCTGCGGCGCATGCTGAACATCCTGCGCGCGCATCTGGGCGAGAGCGAGCCACAACTGGTATCAGCGCAGGCACGTCAATGAATGCTTTCTCTGTAGTATTCTGCTGGGGTGAATAGTAAAACCACTGAGCCCTCGAAACAGAAGCCCAAGGCTCTGCTCTGGGTTATTTTCTTCGCGTTGATCGCCATCGCCGTACTTGTCCGTTGGTGGAGATGATCCGCTCGTATCAAGGCATCACTCCGGTCATCCCTGCCTCGTGCTACGTCGATGAATCGGCCCAGATCATTGGCGATGTGGTGCTCGGCGAGCATGCCAGCGTGTGGATGAACGCGGTGATCCGCGGGGACGTCCACTCCATCCGCGTAGGCGCTTACTCGAACATTCAGGACGGCAGCATTCTGCACGGCATGAAACAGCAGTACGGAGTTTTTGTGGGCGAATACGTCACCGTGGGGCACGCGGTGACGCTGCATGGCTGCGTGGTCGAGGACCGCTGCCTGATTGGCATGGGTTCGATTATTTTGAATGGCGCCAGGATTGGCGAAGGCTCGATCATCGCCGCGGGCACGCTGATTCCGGAAAAGGCCGTGGTCGAGCCAGGCTCGCTATGGATGGGTTCTCCTGGTAATTTCCGCCGTAAACTGAACCAGCAGGACGAAGAGAGCATCCTGCGCTACGCCAATAACTATCTGGGCTACAAAGACTCGTATCTGGCAGAGAGAAAGTAGAAGAATCAGCTCTCAGCCGTCAACTTTCAGCTATCAGCTGTGGCAACTGGCTGAGAGCCGATAGCCGACGGCTGAAAGCTCTAAATCATGATCAAAGCTGTCCGAGGAACGCGCGACCTGCTGCCGCCGGAAACGGCGCTGTGGAATTTCGTCGAGAAAACGGTGCGCGACGTCTTTCGCGCTTATAACTTCCACGAAATCCGCACTCCTATTTTCGAGGAGACGCAGCTCTTCGCCCGCAGCGTCGGCGAAGAGACTGACATTGTTTCGAAAGAGATGTTCACGTGGGAGGATCATGGCCGCGCCCAGAGCGACAAAGGGCAATCGCTGACCCTCCGTCCCGAAAATACTGCCGGCGTGGTGCGCGCTTATATCGAACACAAACTCGAACAACGCGGACTTAGCAAGCTCTACTACATTGGTCCACAGTTCCGTCGCGAGCGTCCGCAGAAGGGACGTTACCGGCAGTTCTATCAGATCGGTGCAGAAGTGATTGGGCCGCCCAGCGCGGGTAGCGAGTCTCCGGCGCGGGACGCCGAAATCCTGGAATTGTTGGCTACTCTGCTCGACCGCCTCGGCATCAAGGATTGGAATCTGGAGCTGAACTCGGTCGGATGTCCCCATGACCGCGCAGCCTACAACGAAGCCTTGCGCAAGGCGTTGGAGCCTGTCGCGGCAAAAATGTGTGTCGACTGCCAGCGCCGAGCGGTCACCAATCCGCTGCGGGTATTTGATTGCAAAGTGCCAGAGGATCAACCGATCATCGAGACTCTGCCTCGCATCGGAGAATTTCTCGACGAACCGTGCCGCCAGCATTTTGCGGCGGTGCAAGAGATTCTTACCAAGGTAGGAGTGCGATTTTCGTTGAATGACAGGCTGGTCCGCGGCCTCGACTATTACACGCGAACGGCATTCGAGTTTACTCACGGAGCGCTGGGCGCACAGAATGCAATTCTTGGCGGGGGACGATACGACGGACTTTCTGAGTCCCTCGGTGGCCCGGTGGCTCCGGGAATTGGTTTCGCTATGGGCGAAGATCGTCTGGTTTTGGCGTTGCAGGAATCGGCGACTGCGGTGCAGATCAAACCCCGTGTTTACATCGCGCCCTTAGGAGCAGGCACGAATGGCGAAGCCGCCAAACTGGCCCGAGAACTTCGTCATGAAGATATCGTCGTGGAATTGGGCGACGAGTCGTTCCGTATGAAAAAATCCCTCGAGACTGCCAGTAAGCTAGGCGCCAAATTTGCCCTCATCGTAGGTGAAAATGAAGTCAAGGCCAATGCTTTTGCGCTGAAGAATCTGGAGACGGGCGAGCAGATGCAGGTTCCACGCACCGAACTCGCAGCCAAAATTCAGTCGTCCAAAGCATAAACCACAGAGGGGCGCAGAGGTCACTGAGTAACTTTGGAAGTTTTCGGTTCGTGAACTTTAGTGTCCTTCGTGGTCATTGGTCTGGTCTTCCCCTTTACTCCCTGTGTCCTCTGTGGTAGCGGTTTTGGGCGTTGCCAGTCGGCGAACACAGTCGAGACCACTCTCCAGCGTTTATAATCACCAATTCGGCTCATCAGCCGCATTCTTTCCTCACAAAGGCCACAACTTGCTCGACTTTCTAGGCGACTTACGACGAACTCACATGTGCGGCACGCTGCGTGCCACCGACTCCGGCAAAAAAGCTGTCCTCATGGGCTGGGTGAATCGCCGTCGCGACCTTGGCAACATTATCTTCATTGACCTGCGCGACCGCACCGGCGTGACCCAGGTAGTGGTGAATAAGGAACTCAATCCCGAAGCTCACGCCAAAGCTGAAACGCTGCGCAACGAATACGTTCTGGCCGTTACCGGCACGGTAAAACACCGCGATCCCGCGACCTTCAACAAGAATATTCCCACCGGCGAAGTCGAATTGATGACGGAAGAGCTGCGTATTTTGAATGAATCGAAGCAGCTGCCTTTCTTGCCCGGCGACACGGTTCTCCCCAACGAAGAGATGCGCCTCCAGTATCGCTACATCGATCTGCGGCGCGAGGCCATGCAGTTCAATATCCAGATGCGGCATACAGTCTCGAAAGCGATTCGCGACTATCTGTCGGAGCAAGGCTTTCTCGACATCGAAACGCCGTTCATGACGCGTTCGACTCCCGAAGGCGCGCGCGACTATCTGGTCCCGAGTCGGGTCCAGCCGGGCACCTTCTACGCTCTGCCGCAATCGCCGCAAATGTTCAAACAGATTCTGATGATCTCCGGCTTCGAGAAATATTTTCAGATTGTGCGCTGCTTCCGCGATGAAGACTTGCGCGCCGACCGTCAGCCCGAATTTACGCAGATTGATTTGGAGATGTCTTATCCGCAGGCCGAGCAAGTCTATGCGGTGGTCGAAGGGTTCTTGACTGCGGCTTTCCGCGCCGCCGGCCATGAAATCAAGACGCCGTTCCTGCGTATGACCTACGACGACTCGATTCGTCTTTACGGCAACGATAAACCCGATATGCGCCTGCCAGCGATGGTCGATGTGCGCACGGCGTTGGCGCCCGAAGAACTGGAAGATGTGACGGCGAAGTTCCGGATCAGAAGAGATCTCCCTTGGCAACTCATTCGCATTCCAAAAGCCGGCGATATCTCGGGAACCGAGCGCAGGACGGTCGGGACCTATGGCGCCTACCAGCACGTGCAGGGGCCGGCATTCGTGCAGTTGATGACCGATCCCAAACGCTTCGCGAAAGATTATCCGCAAGTTTCAGAAAAGATTCTGAAGTTCGCCGAGGTTGAGCCGGACGATTTGTGGCTGCTGGCTGGCGCGCTGAACAAGCCAAACGTCGCAGCGATAGCAGGCCAGGACATCCAGCTTTTCTGCGAGAAGTGTGGCTACCTGCGGCTCGACTTGGCGCAAAAATACGCCGAGAAACACGGTGCCTTCAAAAAGACCGGCGATCCGGCCCGGGATTTCCGTTTCCTCTGGGTCACCGACTTTCCCATGTTCGCCTGGGACAAGGATGAGAAACGCTGGAATCCCGCGCACCATCCTTTTACGTCGCTGCACGAAGAGGACATGGCAAAGCTCGAAGCCAACATCGATTCTGTGAGCGATCCTAAATCTCCATTAGGCGAGATTCGCGCGCTGGCCTACGACGTGGTTTTGAATGGCACGGAGTTGGGATCGGGATCCATCCGTATTCATCGCCAGGATATCCAGCGCAAGATTTTCCAGGCTTTGGGGATGAATGAAGAAGAAGCCCGCGCGCGCTTTGGATTCTTTCTCGAGGCTCTGGAGTATGGCACCCCTCCGCACGGCGGAATCGCGCTCGGATTGGATCGCATCGTCATGATACTGGCTGGAGCAGAAAGCTTGCGCGAAGTAATCCCATTTCCAAAGACGGCCCGTGCCGTGGATCTGATGATGGACGCTCCCACCCCGGTGAGCGAGGAACAGTTGAAAGAATTGGGGATTCAGGTGAAGGTCAAAGGCTAAGGCCCACCAGCCGAAGAAACTGCCACATGCGCGCTAGTTGGCTCTAATCTGGGAATTGCTATTGGTCGATGGGAACTGCAAAGAAACGGCGTCGCTTCCGCGGAAGCTGATCACGACGCTAGTTTCCCTTTCTGCGGGCAGGCCATCTGATTGGAATGCCCCATAGTGCCAGAGCCGCACGGCTCGCTCGGCGGCCCGCGCCAACACTGGCCGGCCGCTAAGGACGTGGACCTGTCTGACCATTCCATTAGCAGCGATGATCACTTGCAAGCGAACACTGCCCCCTGGGCCGTCTTCCGGGGAAACGGGATAGACGATTCGCCCGGTTGGAGCTTCCGCAACCTGCACCCGCGGAACCAGCGAGATGTTCTGTACAACGATGGGATGTGCTTGCTGTGGTGTCGGCACCAGGCGAGCGAGATCTTCCGCAGTCGGTGGAGTGGGAACTGGAAAATGAATCGCGACCTGAGTGCCGCGATCAAAAATGTCCTTATAGAGCGACAAGGTCAACAGCCCACTTACCAGGAAAAGTGCGAGGCTCAGTCCCCAGAGCGCTTGCCTGGGTATGACCGCTGGGGTAAGACTGTGGGACGGGCGTGGCGTGCGAGGCGAAGCTCCGGGCACAGAAACAAAGGGCCGGAACGCCAGGGTCGAAGTAAGATTCCCAGTCGTTGCGGTGTGCCCCGCCAAATTGCTCGTAGACCGAGAGCGTGGAAGTTCCACGCCCCAGATGTCCCGCTCCGTTTCCAGCGCCTCGATACCGGCCTGATTCTCGTGGGTTGCAAGACGCTTACTCCAAATCACCCGAAATGGCGCCGTCTGTTCACCACGCTGCAACATAATGGTTTGGCCCGGGGATAGCTCCATGCGCAGACCGCCCAAACGGCCGCCAATGGGACTAATGTCGATGGTATGTGCCAGTTGCAATGCGGCCACATCACCGGGGTGCTCGTCTGTCCACACGCGCAGCGGTAATACCATTTTCGTGCGGGCGTAACGTTGGGTTCCTGCAGGCATTGAGCCAAGATTAGCGCTTCATTCCTCGTGCAAGCCAGTTACGGAAGTTACCTTGAGCAAGAACCGGGGAACGACAGTCACAGTGGGTGTCACGGAATGGGTTTCCCGCCTTGGCACCCCCACAAAAGACCGTCACGCTTGCCGTGTAGAATCGCCCCTGGGATGCAAAACTCCACCAATCCTTCTGTGGCCATGCCCGCCCCCAGCAGTTTCCTGACGCGGGCGTTGCGCGTGCTGCAGCCCTCTCATCAGCACACCGCATTCTCGGCCACTCTGCTGGTGATGGTTGCAGTGATGCTTTCGCGTGTGTTTGGGTTCCTGCGCGAGGCTTATATCGCTTGGGCCTTCGGCGCAAACTCCCTGACAGATGCCTACAACGCCGGCTTCACCATTCCCGATTGGTTGAATTACATCGTGGCTGGGGGCACGGTTTCCATCACATTTATCGCCATCTACACGCGCTTTCTAGCCGAAGGCAAGGATGACGAGGCCCAGAAAACCTTCTCCGTCATCATCACGGTGATGAGCACGTTGCTGGTTGCTGCAATCGTTGTCGCCTGGATCTTCGCGCCGCAGCTGGTTGGCTGGTATTTCGGAGGCAAGGATGGGTTTGATCCCGAAAAGCTCGCAATCTGTATCCACCTGACGCGAATCCTTCTTCCGGCGCAGTTATTTTTCTATGTTGGCGGCGTAGTTTCCGCCGTACTGTATTCGCGCCGGTTGTTTTTCCTCCCGGCATTTGGACCATTGGTTTACAACGTCGCCATCATTCTGGGCGGCGTATTCTTCTCGGGCCGTTTTGGCATTGCATCGCTGGCTTACGGTGCTGTGGCTGGCAGTTTTGTGGGTATCTTTCTGATTAATGCCATCGGGGCAGCCCGAGCTGGCGCGCGCTATAGCTTTTCCTTCGACATTCACAATGCTGCGTTTCGAGAATGGGTGCGACTCTCCATTCCGCTTATGTTGGGCGTGTCGCTGGTCAGTGCGGATGACTGGATCCTGCGCTATTTCGCCAAGCATTCGGTTGGCGACATCACGCGCCTTACCTACGCCAAACGGCTGTTCACCGTACCCATTTCCGTGCTGGGACAAGCCGCTGGTCAGGCTTCACTGCCGTTCTTTGCCCGCCTCATCGGCGAAAAGCGGCTGCAGGAGTTCTCCGATACTGTAAACGGATCCGTCTATCGCATCATTGCTACATCATTATTGGTTAGCAGTTTTATGATGAGCGCGGCGTTACCCCTGGTGGATCTGCTCTATCGCCGGGGACGTTTGACCTTCTTCGATTCCCGGGAAATCGCTTCCTACTTCTTCGTGTTTTCGCTTTCGCTGGCTTTTTGGTCAGCTCAAGCCCTGTACGCGCGTGGGTTCTATGCTTCGGGCAACACACTTACTCCCATGGTCGCTAGCACAGTAATCACGGTCGCCTCTATCCCGCTATACCGGGCGCTGTTTCACACCTTATCCACGGTGGGGGGCGCTTTGGCATCCGATTTGGGGATCGTAGCGAACTGCCTCGCCCTGGCATTGCTGTTGCACTACCGCAAACTGGTTTCGCTTGCCCAATTGAATTGGAAAGAAATCGGCAAGTCAGCCTTGACCGCCGTGGCTGCGGGCCTCTTGAGCTATGAAATCGTTCGCGCGACCATGGTAGACAACAGCCGCTTGGGCGATTTCACGGCTCTGGGGCTGGGCGGCATTACCTGGGCTGCGGCAGTGGCGGCCGGCTTATGGCTAACGCGGTCCAGCTTGCTCACCGACCTGCGTCGGCGCAAACCAGCAGCCCGTGTTCCCGCAGCTTAGAAAACGAAGAGAATCCATTTCTCCTTCGACCGCAAATTCGCGTCTATACAGTGGTTTCTGTATTCAAACCGGAAACACTGTGCAGGTCGAGGCGATTTCAGCTAAAACTGTGCATTTTCCTGTTGAAACTGTGCGTTTCGCCCATAAAAGGCAGCCATCATCGTAAAGTCATGTAAACGGCGTTGTTCCCCGATCGCAGATCTTTGCCGTAGGACACGACGACTTCCGTCCCCAGCAGCCGAACCTTCGCCTGGAATCCAACATCCCACAGCCATTCGTGCGATCCCAAACCGGGGAGCGGGTCGGTGGTTTTGCCCGTATCCACGAAGGGACCCAGCTTCACGGTAACCAAGCCGTTGCCGTAGACGTTCTTGTCCTCCTCCCAATTGGAGAGGAAGTAATTTCGTCCCAATGGCGCGCTGCCTTTGCGTCCGTCGCGAGTTGCAATATGGCCGCGCATCCAAAGATCGTTGTCGGCGTCAATTCCTAGTGTGAAAAGCTCATCGAAGGGCACGCTCCCCCAGCTCTTTCCCGCCCGCAGTTGTTCCTGCATCTCGTAATCATCACCTTGAGCTTGGGGAAACCAATGCAGGCGCGCTGACGTTTGCAACTTCTCGAAGGAGTTTGACGACTGCGACCAGATTCGTCCTAGCTGAGAAGAGCCATCCGCCGTAAGACTGAGTCTTCGCTCCGGTATTCGGAAAATGCTCGCCTCGACACTGGTCGTTGGTTTGAGTTGATATCCTTTCATCAGCAGAGATGGCGCTAGAGCCGTCCCTAAATCCACATTGCGGAAATCGCGATGCGAAATCTCCGCAGCGGCGGACCAGGTCCAGCGGCCACTTACGAACGAGGCAAGGTTCGCGCTTACGGCTTCGCGGCGAAGATTCAGAGCACCCAGTAAAGGCTCATCCCCCGTAAACGAGTGGTAGAGATCCCAATTTTCATCGCGCAGGTCGATCGCCAAGCAAAAATGCCGCTCCGGGTTCCCAACCAGCGGACCGGAAAACGCCCCACGCACCCGGCGCTTCTGGGCGTCCCAGCGATACATGGAAGTAAAATTCAGGTCCCGGCCCCTGAAATTAAAGTACTCGGGATAAACGGTCTGCGCAGGCAGGCCGCGAAGTAACCGGAAGAGATCCGCCCATTTATTCGGTCCCCAGCCGTCGAGTTCGCTATTGCGAAAGAGGGCGTCGAACTTTCCATCCTCGCGGGCCTGCAGATCCATGTGGTATGTAGGAAAGATTTCCAATCCCTCGATCCGTTTTTCCGTTGTCCACAGATCGGATAAGCGCAGCGTGCTCGCCGGAGAAAACGTGAAGGCGCGGTCCAACACTACGGGATTGAGTTTCGGAGTTGGCTCGGAACGCACCGTTTCGATCCCTGGCTTATTGACCCGGTTCCAATACTTCAGCGCGGCCGCTAGATTTCCCTGAAGGAAATACACGGTCCCCAGAAAATCGTTAGCGTAGGAATCCTGGGGAGCAAGCTTCAGCGCCCGGCCCAGACTGGCCGCCGCTTGTCCGTAGTGTTTCTGCTTGAATTCTACCCCGGCAAGCTCCACCAGGAAGCGTTCGTCGGTGGGGCGGAGCCGATGTCCAGCCAGGAAAGCCTGCCGAGCTTCGTCCCATCGTCCTAATCGGGCGAGCGCGGTGCCGTAATAAAAATCGAGATCCGCTGACGGCGAGCGCAAGCCGCTGACAAAATCGACCACTTCCTGCCAGCGCTCGGCAGCGACTAGCTCTTTAATCTGCTCAGCCGGGAGATTAGTTGTAGGAAGGTTTTGCCCAAGGAGAGAAATCTGACAGCACAGGAACGCAAGGAAAACGCCCGCGCTCCGGATCAGCGAGCCTCCGGACGCGGCAAAGCCAGCAAAGTCCATTTTCCCGCGGCGGTCCATTCTCGTTCGAAGCTCGACCGGTCCTCCTTCAGCAGCTTGCGCTGGGCCGGGTCGTTCACCATCACCACTCCCAGGTCCGCGTCGAGGCCAGCCACCACAACATAGTGCAACGCAGTTCCACTTGGTTTCAAGGCGACCATTAGCGGACGGCCCTGCGCCAAATGTTCTTGTAAATCCGTCCACTTGCCGGCGAACGCAAAAGTCTGAAAGCCATTTTGCTGAAAATAATGTTCGATCTGCGACGCATAAATGCCATGCGCATCCTGCGAATACAAGGCCCGTTGAATCTGCACTGACCTCGCGCTCGCGTCGAGCGGCTGGCCTTGCCGCAATTGCCAGTATTGCATCACCATGGCAATGCTCGCGGCCCCGCAACCGTCCTTTTCCTGCTTTACAAAAGGAACATCCAGCCAGATTCCGCCAGTAGCCGCGGCAGCAAGCCCTTGCGCGCAGCAAAGACAAACAAAAGCAGCTCTAGCCAGCCGCGGCCTCATGCGGACGCTACCGTACTGCCACGATGATTAGAATCAAGACGGCGACCGCGATAATGATGAGCAATAGATCGCGATTGCTCATGCTGCCGGCGGCAAAGTCCGCTTGCGCCTTCTGCGACCGGGCAGCCAGTTGGGCCAGTTGCGCGTCGCTCAGCGAGGCCACCGCCGTGGTCACCTGCACCGGATCCATGTGCGCTGACCGTATCGCTTTCTGCGCTTTGTCGGAGGAAAGAAATTGTTTCACCTGCTCCAGGTTTTGCTGCCGGGCCTGGCTGGCGGACACAACTTCTTTTTGCAGATCGGCCGGGCTGACCACGTGCGCCTGCGCCAGCAGGTTGGTGGGTATGGCAAAAAGTGTGGCGAGGACGCAGGCGGTCAGTGTCCGTACGGCCTGCTTCAGATCGAAACGCATAGCTAGACAACCTCCGAATCAAGTTTGGGATAGGAACTCGGAACTGAGTTGGATGCAAGTCAGAACACTACAGTTTAATCGAAAAGTTTAATTGAAACTGGAGACGATCCGTCATGGTAGCAGTGCCTTAGGGTACAAATGGCCTAGAAGCGCCTTTTAAGAACCCCAGATCGGGAAAGAAAACGTCACTATCGCCGACTGTAGACCGTAAGTTCCCACACAGGAACAGAAAGACCTTGATTGTGCGCAAGGTGCTTGAGTTCCTCGATGACCTTTTCGTAATCGGACTTTTTCGTGATTCCCGTCCAGTTTATTAAATTCTTAAATTTGGTTTCACCAATCACAATCCTATCAATTGGACAGTGCGGTGGTTCTGCAACGAGTCCTAAACACCAATGGTATTTGAGCGTAAGGTTCAACAACTTCTGAGCAACCCCATATTTATAACCGTCGGCGGCTAATAGGGTGCCCTTGATCTCTTCTGCATAGTCGATCAGAGCGTCGATGTTCGTATAGTGCTCCTCCTCGGAGATTTGGTTCTTGTATAGAGGTATGACTTTCAATGAAAGGAATTCAGTCATGCGCTCACGAAATAGATTTTTCTCCTGCGTGTGTCCGTCTTTTTCCTTATACAAGTTAGACCGCTGAACTGACGCGCTCCAGGCGAGAAGCAAAAGTTCGCTAATCACGAAGTCGATTTTTTGATCGTCCATGTAACGCATCATCTGATCTTACGTTTCCCGCGCTTTTGGCGCACGCGTGCTCGGGGTTAAAGGCTTTTGGGTACGTCACAGATCCTCTACGATCTTCTGCAGTTCACGCGCGATTTCCCGCGGATCTTTTCCGGCCTCGAAACGAACGGGCGGTCCGATCTTGATAGAGATTTTTCCCGGCCGTGCAAGCTTCTTCCCGGCTTGCTTCAGTTCAAACAATCCGTCAATGCGCATAGGAACGATGGGCAATCCGAGATTATTGGCTAGCAATCCAATGCCGGCGCGGAATGGAAGCATCTTCCCGTCCGTGGTATGGCGTCCCTCGGGAAATACCAGGATGCTGTAGCCGCGGTCCACCGTCTCTCCCGCAAAGGCAAAGCTCTCGCGGAAGCCAGCCTCGCGGGGCAAAGGAAAGAGATTAAGGAGGGAAACCGCCAGCACCCACTTCATCCGATCGTAGGCACGGCCAAAGAATCCTCGTGTGGCTGGCGGAGTGCGAAGAACTTCCAGCGCCTCCCCACCCGTAGCCACTGCCAGGCGATGGCGCATGCTGACGGGCAGCACGGTCTTTACGAACCCGACGTCCACGTCACTAATGTGATTGCAGATCACCAGAACCGGGCCCCGCACTCCGCGAAGATTGCTTCGTCCCTCCACCCGCGGCCGACCCAACAAGAACACTGCCGGCCTTAGCAGGAAATAATGCGCTGCAACCCGAATCCAGGTCACCGGCCAACGCTGCGCCCACCGCGGGTAGTGAAATTCGCCCGGCTCGGCGTTTTGCCATGCAGCATTTTTTCCACATCGCCAACGGTATTTGCCGAGGCAAAGCGAGTCTCGCTGAGGTCGAGCTGATAGCGGTCTTCCAATGCGCTCAGCAATTCGACCCGATCGAGGGAGCTGAGGTTCAAGTCTTCATCCAGCTTCGCGTCATCCGCTAAATGAGCAGGGTGCCCGCCCTGAGATGCTGAGAATCATTTGTCCCAAGACACTGGACGAAGCCTGGCCCGCGTGCCTCGATGGCTTTGCACGACTTGCTGAATCTGATTGGTGCGCGGTTTTTGGGTTGAGGTCCGGGGAAAGTCGTCTTCCGGCCAGACGAACCATCCCGCATGCGCTGATGTTCCGCCAGCGATTCATTGGCGCGCCGCACCGCCGGCTGCCGGATCGCTCTACGCCGTCGCGCAGAATCAGCACCGCACAAGGCTCGGCATTCCCGTCCCGGGCAGCGAAAGCACGACGCAGGGCTTCTTTCACCTCAGGCTGGCGGCGAAGCGCAGCTTCCAGATCTTCCGGATAGACATTCATCCCGGCGGGGGTGACGATCGACTTCTTTCTTTCGTCCTTTGAAATAAAGGTTGCCCTGCGCGTCGAGTTCGCCGATATCGCCAGTGCGATACCAGCCTTGTTCGCCCGCAACCGGCTCGAGGCCATGCCCGGTCCCAGTAGCCCGCGGCGACTCCGCCTCCGCGCACCATGATTTCGCCGTCTGCAGCCAGTTTAATTTCGCGCCCTGCCAGCACTTTGCCGATCGATCCCTGTCCCAGGGTGAAAGGATGATTCAGGCTGATGATCGAAGTCGTCTCCGTCAGCCCGTAGCCCTGGATAACGGCATAGCCAAGCCGTACCCAAAAGTCTTCGGTGTCACGGTCGAGCGCCGCGCCTCCGGAAATAAAGGCCCAGAACTTCCAGCCGAACTGCCCGCGGATACGGCGGAAGATCCACGCCCGCTGCAATATAGTGTTTGCTTTCCGACATGCGCAACCTTAGCTGGAATTTCTCCAGCCTGTGCGTTATCGACAGGTCCCGCTTGATTTTCTCTTTCAGCGATTGCAGCACGCCGGGGCACTGCCACCAGCACGGAAACTCGTCTCGCGGCGGATGGTAGCCAGCACGTCGGACGGCTTGAGCGTATCCTGAAAAACCACCGTCCCGCCAAGAATCTGCGGCAGAAAAATTCCCAGAAATTGTCCGAAGACGTGGCTCAGTGGCAGCAGGTTCAAAAAGCGAACGGGATGGAAAAAGCGTTCGTACTTCAGATATTTGCGTATCTCGGCTTCAAGCGGCGCGACGTTAGTCAAAACGTTGCCATGGGTAATCACCACTCCCTTGGGCTCGGCCGTGGTGCCCGAGGTGAAGATGATTTCCAGCGTGTCTTGCGGTTCGTTCGCAACGGACGGAAAAGCCTCTGAAGAATGCCGCGTCGAGCAGCTCCGGCAAATCTTCCAGAAGCATGGTAGGCAGGGAAAATTCCGCAACATGCTCCCGCGAGCAAACGGCTAGCTTAGCGCCAACTTGCCGGGTAACGCGCAGCGCAAAATCCGGCGCGGCCGCGTCATCCATGGGGACGACAACCACGCCTAGCACCACGCATCCAAAAAACACGGCCACCCACTCCGCCGAGTTCGGCGCCCACAGCAAAACCCTGTCCCCCTTGCAAATTGCCCGGGCCTCAAGTTCGCGGGCCACGCGGTATGCGGTCTGTGCCACTTGCCTGTAAGTCCAACGCACTGTGCGATATCCATGCGATTGGGTATAGGCGTAGTCGTTACCTTTCTCAAGAAAATCCTCGAGATAACCGGCCAGCGAGCGGCTCATAGGGGAATCCTATAGAAATGCAAAAAGACTTGCCTTCCGCCACGGGGTTTGGGGTAAAATGCCGCCGTCATCAGCGTTGCAATTCTAGTAGCGCTCCTACGTTTGCAGTAGTCGGCAATCGAGCTTGTCAGATTCGTCCGTGAATTTTCTCCGCGCGGAGGCCTGATCTTATGAGCTTCATGGTTTGGAAAGTTTTGCGGATTCTCCCGAAGCCCGTCCTGCTACTACTGTGGTTTTTCGTGCTGGTGGCGCGAGCATAAAACGCCATCTCAGTGTTCCGCGGCCGTTCTCCTGATAAAATCTCCGGTACTGCATTAGTCCGAGTTCCTACGAAGACACTGTGTGGAAGCGCAGCCTTCGTGAAACTTAGGATCCTTCGTGGTTATTGGTTTCATTTTTCTCTCCGAGGCCGTTCATGTCTGATAGTCAATCGCCAAACCAAAAAATTCAACGCGCCATCCTAAGCGCTACCGACAAAACCGGGCTAGTGGAATTTGCCCGCAAGCTCGCCACTCTGAAAGTCGAACTCGTTTCCACCGGAGGCACGGCCAAGCTGTTGCGTGAGTCAGGCATCGCCGTGAAGGATATCTCCGAACTGACCGGCTTTCCCGAAATGCTCGATGGCCGAGTGAAAACCCTCCATCCCAAAGTGCACGGCGGAATTCTCCATCGCCGCGCGAATCCAGCGCACCGCAGCGCGGTTGCAGAGCATGGCATCCAGCCGATTGACATGGTCGTCGTCAATCTCTACGCCTTCGAAAAGACGGCCACGAAGCCGGGAGTGCATTTTGAGGAACTGATCGAGAACATTGATATCGGCGGCCCGTCCATGATTCGTTCTGCCGCCAAGAATTTTCAGGATGTCGCCGTGGTGACTTCGCCCTCTGACTACGGTGCGATTGCCGAAGAAATGGAAAAGTCAGGCGGAGGTCTATCTCCTGCCACCAAATGGCGTCTCGCTCAAAAGGCTTTTGCGACGACGGCTGCCTATGATTCGGCCATCGCGTCCACGCTGGAGCGAATCAGCGCGGACAGTAAATTTGAGATTTCTCCGCTCGCCGGATTTCCCTCCACGCTGCGTTTGTCATTCAACAAAATTATGGACCTGCGATACGGCGAGAATCCCCATCAGAAAGCGGCCATGTATTCCGACGGCTCGGGCGCGGGCGTGGCCAACGGCCGCCAAATTCAAGGCAAAGAACTTTCCTACAACAACATCGTCGACCTACAAGCCGCGTGGGACTTGGCGCAGGAATTCGAGGAGCCGGTCTGCGCCATCGTCAAGCACACCAATCCATGCGGGACAGCCATCGCGGCCACATTGGTCGAAGCCTACAAAAAGGCGCTCGAATGCGATCCGGTTTCCGCCTTTGGCGGCGTCATCGGCGTGAATCGCCCGGTGGATGCGGCCACGGCAGAGGAAATGTCGAAACTGTTCGTCGAGGTCATCGCTGCGCCCAGCTTCGAAGAAGCTGCCAAAGCCAAATTTGCCGCTAAGAAAAATCTGCGGCTGGTGGAGATTTCCCAGGCTCAAGATAGGTGGGTGCTGAAGAATGTCTCCGGAGGAATTCTTGTCCAGGATGCCGACGTTCGTCCGTTATCGGAGAGCGACTTGAAGGTCGTCTCTAAGCGCCAGCCCACTCCCGAAGAGAAGCGCGCCCTGCTCTTCGCCTGGAAAGTCTGCAAGCACGTGAAGTCCAACGCGATTCTCTACGCCCGCGATGGACAGACTGTGGGCGTCGGCGCCGGCCAGATGAGCCGCGTTGACTCCTGCAAAATCGGTGCGATGAAAGCGGTGCTGCCGCTCAAGGGCACAGTCGCCGCGTCGGACGCCTTCTTTCCCTTTCCCGATGGCGTAGAGGAAATTGCCCGAGTCGGAGCCACAGCCATCATTCAGCCCGGAGGCTCCGTAAACGATCCCAAAGTCGTCGAAGCCGCGGACCGGCTGGGGTTGGCGATGATCCTTACTGGGGTGCGGCATTTTCGACATTAGAAATTGCTACCTGCAAATGGCACTACCTTCTAGAAATGCTCGTATCATCGTAGTCGCTGCGGCCGTTGCGATCTTTGTTCAGTACGCGATGTGGCGCATTAGTGTTGGTGGATTTTCATGGGCTTCCTCGGAGGCATTGTGAACTATTTGACAGTAGGGGAAGAGGCGGGCGGTACTTATAAGCGGATGGTGGCCGTAACATCGTCAGTGTAATTGGTCAACACTTGTGCATACTTTCTCATTATTCGACTACTTGAAAGAAAGCTCTTCCGTTGAGAATCCCCTCCCTCAATTTTGTCGTGTTAGCGAAGGGCTGATGGGCCGCCTTTGCGAGCTTGTGTTTTGCAAAGGCGGGGAGCGGCAAAAGTCAGCAATCACATCGTTTCTGTGCCGCTGCCGTGCCAGGTTTCCCGTGCAACCGCCCATTTCAGGGGCTAGTAGGATACGCAGGGCGGCGCTGCCTGAGTTCATCTCCCCACCTTGTATCTTGCATTTCCAGACGCGACTACGATTAGGTCGTGTTTCGGCGGAGAGGCCGTCCCACCTTTAGGCCATGGTTAGAGCCTGGGCAAAGAACGGCCCCCGTCCCTCTCTTTGTCTGACGCCGTGGAGAATCGAAGGCCTCGTGAGCCTGCATGTTCAAGGTTGGCGGCAGAGAGTTTGCCTGGGGCGGAAGCCGGAACCGCAGATTAACTCTAGGAGCCACTCATGCACAAGCCGTCGGCGGAGGATTTCCTCTGCTGTGGAATCGATGTCAGCGCAGCCCAACTGGTGGTCGCCCTGGAAGACCAGGGCAGCCGAGGTCTGCAACGTAGTTTCCCCAATCGCGCCAGCGGACACCAAGCCTTGATCGTTTGGTTGCAAAAGAGCGGGCCCCGTATCCGGGTTTGCCTGGAGGCCACCGGCCTCTACAGTTTGGATTTAGCTCTGGCCTTGCACGCGGCGGCGGGTATCGAAGTAGCGGTGTTGAATCCCAAGCGGGTGAACCGCTTTGCGGCCACCCTGTGTCGCAGCAAAACCGATCCCGCCGACGCCCAAGTGCTGGCCGAGTATGCCCGACGCATGCCGTTCCAGCCTTGGCATCCCCCGCAAGCGGCTGCTCTGGAGCTGCGCGCCATCACGCGCCACATCGCCGCCCTCACCCGGCAACACACGCAGCACAGCAATCGCCAGCATGCGGCTTCCGCTACCACCACCGGATCGCGTTGCGTGCAACAAGATCTGCAACGTTCACTGCTCGACCTGCAGCGCCGCATCGCCAAGATGCGTCGTGCCGCCCTGGCCATCATCGAACGCGACGCCGAACTCCGCCCGCGTTTCGCCCTGCTGTTGAGCATGCCGGGCATCGGCGAGGTCAGCGCCCTGAATCTGTTGGGAGAGTTGGCCGTGCTAGCCCCGGGCCTCAGCGTGCGCCAATGGGTAGCGCATAGTGGACTCGATCCGACTCATCACGAGTCCGGCAGTTCCGTCCATAAACCGGCGCGCATCAGCCGAGCCGGCAACCGCTACCTGCGCCGCGCCCTGTACATGCCCGCTTTAGTCGCGGTGCGCCACGATCCCCATCTGTGCGCTTTTTATCAGGCTTTGCTGGCACGCCGCAAAGCCAAACTCCAGGCCCTGATGGCCGTCGCCCGTAAGATCTTGCACGCCATCTTCGGCATGTTCCGTTGGCGCGCCGACTATGACGGCGCGCGCTTGTTCCCGCAACTTGAACTCGCTCAGGCAGCCTAAAAGAGAGAGGTTCTCCTGCACCTCTCCAGAGAGAAAAACTACTTGACTCGAAAGAGAGAATCTTTGCCAAAATACAAGAACGCATAAGGTAGGCTCACCCGGCGAAAAGAAAGCTCATGAGGGCACGCCTTGGACCGTGCTGGAGACAGCCCTGCTGAGTTGGCAGCCTCAAGAGGGCACGACGAATGTGCGGCCTTTTTGGGGGAGCATGGCGGCAGGAGGATTCGCGGAGACGAAGCCAAGCATCACAAAGCGATTGAAGACAAGGTGCGCGATGACATTGACGAGATGAACCGTTCCCAACCTCGATGAGTGGCGGAACAATGGCTGTGGAGCGGCTCTCGATCCTACGTTTGCGGGGAAACCGGCCACCCGCGAATCAATGACTGCCGCGTCCTGGAGATGAAAGTGCGAGATAGAGTCGCGGGAAAGGCGAACCTCATGCTGCGACCAAACCCGCGCCGGATGGCCCACCTTGCGAATTTGTTTTTTGCAAAAGTGGGGAGCTGAGGACGAAAACGCCCATAAGTCCGTCTCTCCCGGCTACACCCGAATTTTCCGCTCCGGCAACCGGTCCGGGGGTCACGGCAACCAACTTCGGGTGCGCGTGCCCGGACTCCGCTTTCCTGGCGCATAATGTGACCATGAATGCCAGAACTTCGATTTTCATCGCTCTCGTGGCTGCTGGGAGCCTTTGTACTTCTGCCATGGGCCAAACGCAGGCGGCTCATGCCGGCAAGAGCGCAGACCTTTCCCACCGCGTCGCTCGCGGAAAGTATATTGTCGAGGGACTCTCGCGCTGCGGACAGTGCCACACTCCCCGCGACAACAACGGCCACCCTGAACGCGAACACTGGATGGAAGGCGCGGCCGTATGGTTCAAGTCGGCCGAGCCGACGCAGGACTGGCCGCTCAAGGCTCCGCGGATTGCGGGAACGCCACCAGCCGATGACGCCGGCCTCGTTCGCCTGCTTATGACGGGAATCTGGACCGATGGCAAGCCCTTGCGCGAACCCATGCCACAATTCCGCATGACTCAGGAAGACGCCGAGTCGGTCGTCGCCTATCTCCGCTCTCTGGCACCCACCCCACGTTAGGATCGCGGCAGGGGTTCCCTAGGGAACGAGCCCGCGTTACTATTCGGCGCGCAATCTTGTGGGTGAGTCGCCCACGGAAAATCCTGGCCATCCGCGCGGGGGCCGGTCATGCTATCCTCGCTTGCTTTCCAAAGAGGCGCCATGGAGAAAGGATCAATGCCCGCCCCGGCCATCTGCCGTTTGATTTTTACGCTCCTCGGGGCGTTGATAGCGGTATCGCCAGGAATGGCTCAGCAGGGCAGCATCTACCTGACCTACGCTCCATTCACGCTCCCCACCATGACCGACCGAGGCGGCCTCATAACTTTTTCTCCGATCGGCGCGGTCGATGGAAAGACGATTCGATTGCTGAGCGACGATGGCAAGACCTTCACCTTCACGCTGAATGCGAAAACCATATACTGCCAAGGTAGCAAAGAGTCCACCGGCTGGGCCTACTTGAAAAAGATGGCTGGCCAGAAGACCTCGATTACCGTCATGACAAATGAGGGCGCGACTGATGCTCTCGTGGTATGGGATCAAGGGCCCAAACTGACCCGCGGATCCGGTACCTTCCCTAACATTGATTTCCCTCCGCTTTGTCGAGCCGGAGCATTAGTGTCGAAGCGTGCGGGTGCCGCTGCAAATGCACCGAGCAATCGACCCCCTGCGGCTCCGGTGAGGGCAACCGCTGCCACACCTCGCCTCTCAATCAGCGTACCCGGCGAGGTGCAGGCCGCGCGCCTCATCCGCCAAATCAAGCCCGGATATCCGCCGCTGGCCAAAATGGCTCGCATTCAAGGCACAGTCCGGTTGAGTGCCGTGATTGGGACCGACGGAGCGGTTAGGGAGTTGCATGTTGTAAGCGGACCTCCCATGTTAGTGCAGCCCGCTCTTGAAGCGGTGCGACAATGGATGTACACGCCAACTTTGTCTAATGGGGAACCAGCGCAAGTTGTTACTACCATCAACGTCAATTTCGCGTTGGATGAATAACCCGAGTGACCCACGCTGGATGCTCGAAATTGGGACGGTCTTGTGGTACCCGGCCCGCGAATTGGCTAAATGCTAATTGCCAACTGCTAACGGCTGCCCTAATCTCTCGTCCCTGTACCTCCGGTTACCGCCAATCGTGTCCTAAACCCGCCTTTCTCGCCTCCTCGCGCTACTAAGGTTTACAATACTTCGAGCACCCACGCCCAGCAGTCCGGCATCCAACCGCTATGAGTTTGGGAATTGAAGGTTTTGAATGAAAAGTCTCCGCGGATCTATTTTTGTCCTCATGTTCGCCGCCGCCGCTATGGCCCAACAAACGCCTGCCGCGAGCACCGCTAAACCTGCACCCCCACCGAGCCCGCGCAAGGTGGACCGCGCTGCCGCCTACTATCATTATGCTTTGGCCCACATGTATGAGGAAGAAGTGGCCTCCTACGGCCGCAGCGAGTTGGCCAGCAAAGCGATTGACGAGTACCGTTTGGCCATCGATGCCGATCCTACCTCTGAATATCTGACCTCGGCTCTGGCGGAGATGTACATCAAGACCGGCCGCATTCGCGACGCCGTGTTGCAGGCGCAGGACATCCTGAAAAAGGATCCCAACAATCTGGAAGCCCACAAGCTGCTGGGCCGGATTTACCTGAAATCTCTCGGCGACACGCAAGAGGGCGGCGGCTCTGACAACGTGCTTAAGTTAGCCATCGAGCAGTATCAGGAAGTGACCCGCATCGAGCCTGACAATGTGGACAACCACCTCTTGCTCGGCCGGTTGTATCGCCTCGACCACAATATGTTGAAGGCGGAGGGCGAGTTCAAAACTGCGGTTAGTCTCGATCCCGACTCGGAAGAGGCCGTGACCATGCTGGCCTATCTTTATAACGATGAGGGCGACACTGCTCGAGCCACGAAGGTCCTAAGCTCGATTCCCGACTCCGCTCGCTCCGCTAAACTCTATTCCGCGCTGGGCTACACCTACGAGCAGCAAAAGCAATACAAGCAGTCCATTGACGCCTATCGTCACGCCATTGATCTTGATCACGACAACCTCGACGCCATTCGCGGCCTGGCGCAGAATCTGGTGAACGATGGCCAGACTACGGCCGCGCTGGAACAGTACAAGATCATTGCCGATGCCAATCCAGAAGACGCTCAGACTTACGTCCGCATGGCGGAGATCTACCGCAAGGAAGGCAAGTTCGACGACGCGCTGGAGAACCTGAAGAAAGCCGAGTCCATCGTGCAGGACTCTGTCGAAGTCTCCTACAACATCGCGGCCGTCTACCAGGCGCAGGGACGTTATGACGAGGCAGTTCAGGTTTTGCAGGACCTGCTCAAGAAAACCGAGAAGCCCGCAAACACCTACAGCCAGGAAGAAAAAGACAATCGCGCAGTATTCTTGGAGCGTTTGGGAACCGTGCAGCGCGACAATGGCAACCAGGCGGCCGCAATTGACACCTTCCGTCAAATGCTCGCCTTGGGCGACGAAAACGCGGTTCGCGGTTATCAGGAACTGGTAGACACTTACCGCGAAGACAAACAATGGCAGCAGGCTACCGACGTAGCCAAGGAAGCCACGCAAAAGCTTCCCAGCGACCGCGGGCTAAAGATGGTCTATGCCTCACAGCTAGCGGATATGGGGCAGCCTGATCAGGGACTCGCCATGGTTCGCGCGATGCTCAAAGGCACTCCCGATGATCGCGACGTTTACATCTCCCTCTCGCAAATGTACAGCCGCCTGAAGCGCTGGTCCGAGTCCGACGACGCCCTCGACAAGGCCGATCAGCTCTCCAGCAAGCCGGAGGACAAGCAGTACGTCCTGTTCCTGCGCGCTTCGAATTTCGAGCGGCAAAAGAAATACGACCAGGCCGAGGAAGTTTTCCGCAAAGTTCTGGCCATGGATCCCGACAGTGCCATGACCCTGAACTATCTGGGCTACATGCTGGCTGATCACAACACGAAGCTCGACGAAGCCTTGACCCTGATCAAGAAGGCCATCGCGATTGATCCTGCGAACGGCGCTTATCTCGACTCGCTCGGCTGGGTGTACTTCAAGCTGGGTAAATACGATCTGGCGGAAGACAATCTGACCAAAGCCTCGCAACACAACATGGGCAGCGATCCCACGGTGCAGGAACATCTTGGCGACCTTTACCAGAAGACTGGCCGTCTGAAGTTGGCTGCCGCGCATTGGGAGCGCGCCGTCGCCGAGTGGAACAAGACCATCGGCGCCGAAGTGGATTCCGACGAACTGGCCGAAGTGCAGAAGAAATTAGAATCCGCCAAGGTGAAACTTGCCAAGGAAGATTCGGGAAAGCAGTAAGCAATGAGCAGTAAGCGTTTGGCAGTTAGCAGTTAACCGTCCAGTATTCCGTCTGCGTCCTCTTAAGCTCCGTAGAGACGTTGCTTGCAACGTCTCTGCCTGCAGTGCCCACCTGCATCTCGGTGTCGGCGTCAAATGCTCAGCGCTTGAATGCTGATTGCTAACCGCCAAATGCTATCCTTCCCCCATGCTGGCCGACTACGCCGTGCGGGTGGAGCAATCCCGCGGACGCCGTTATCCCGAGCCTCCGCATCCTTACCGCGACGACTTTCAGCGCGACCGCGACCGCATCATCCATTCTCGCGCCTTTCGCCGTCTGG
The DNA here is from genome assembly GCA_963712035.1 of uncultured Acidobacteriaceae bacterium. Taxonomy (GTDB): domain Bacteria; phylum Acidobacteriota; class Terriglobia; order Terriglobales; family Acidobacteriaceae; genus PALSA-270. The sequence goes on from CAVQGL010000002.1 coordinate 565,590, forward strand.
AAGCCAAGACTCAGGTGTTCACTCGCCGCTACTCCGATCACTTTCGCAACCGGCTAACCCACACCATTGAAGTCGCTCAGATCGCCCGCACCATTGCAGCCCAACTTGGACTGAATGTTGATCTCGTCGAAGCTCTCGCCTTGGTCCACGACGTTGGCCATCCTCCGTTTGGTCACGCTGGTGAAAGAGCCCTCGATGCCGCCATGCGCCAGCACGGTCTCTCCTTCGATCACAACCTTCATGCTCTGCGCATTGTCGAGGATTTCGAGCTGCGTTACGCCGCCCACCGCGGACTCAATCTCACCTTCGAAGTCCGCGAAGGCATCATCAAGCATTCGCATGATTACAGCGCCGCCGACTTTCCGGAGCTGGCCGAATATCTCCTCGACCAGCGTCCGCCCCTTGAATCTCAGCTCATCGATTTGGCGGATGAAATTGCCTACGACACCGCCGATCTCGATGATGGCTATGAATCCCACTTGCTCACCCTGGAAGAAATTCATGGCGGGCTTCCGCTGTTTGAACGCTTCTCCAGTGAAGTGGAGAAACTGTATCCGGACGCGATCGAGAAACTGAAATTCAACGAGGTGCTCAGGCGCGTGCTGAATCGCCTGGTCGGGGATTTGATCCGTAACACCCAGACGCGCATTGGGCATGCGCAAATCAAAACTTTGAGCGACGTCCGCGCTTATCCTGAGCGGCTGGTGTCGCTTAGTCCTGCCGTTGAAGAAGAGCGGCGCCAGTTCAAACACTTCCTGTTTCAGAATCTCTATCTGAGCGTGGCCCTCGATCCGGAAAAGGACGACGCCGAGCGCATCATTGGCGACCTCTTTGAACTTTGGATGTCCAAGCCCGAACTCCTGCCGGAAAGCTATCAGGAGAAGGCGACGCAGGAGCCGTTAGCGCGAATTGTCTGTGACTACATCGCTGGCATGACCGACAACTTCATCATCGAGCAGCACGAAAAATATTGCGGATGACCTTCGTGCCTCTTCGACGCTTGACCGGTTGCGTGTCGCCCTCGGATCGCTTCGTAGGGACGTAGCTACGTCTCCGGTTGGTGACCAACCCTTGTGCGTTTGTCATTTCGAGCGAAGCGAGAAATCTGCTTTCTTCTCGGGAATCGGCAGACAGCAGATTCCTCGTCGCTCCGCTTTTCGGAATGACAACTCTGGGACTCGGTGTCCAACACCCGCGAAAACCGAAATTTCCTGACGCCCCTCCCTAACGCACTTTTTATACCGGCCCCGCCAAAATTACCCGCCAACCCCCGTTTTCTGCCAATTCCGCCTCACCCCATGCCGGTATGTCATTGCTTGGCAATAACTTACCATTCTCTCCGTTTGGCACTCAATTTGTAATAGAGAGAGCAGGCCCGCGCGCGACAGGGCTGACTTTTTTGGGGCCATGCGCAGCGTCACCGGTGGCCGAATCACATTACGGGACGCATCAAAAATCAAGGCAGCACCGCCAAAAAGGCGGGCTGGAGTGGAGCTCCCCACTCAGAAGGAAATCACAATGACGAATCGCATCTTCGTAACCGCGCTACTTAGCTCCGCCCTGGCTCTGCCAGCTTTGGCGCAGCAAACCACTTCTGCCACTCCGCCGGCATCCTCGACGGACCAGACTACCGCTACGGCGGGCGCCAGCGGCAAACAGCCGCTGCAATATGACGCCCACCAGGGTTTCTGGGGCAAGGTAAATCCATTTGCCCGCAAGAAGTATGTACAGCGGCAAGTTCAGCCCATTCAGGACCGCGTCAATGAGCTCGATGAGCTTACCGCGTCCAATAGCAAAGAGATCAAGGACGTAGACTCCCGCGCGCAGCAAGGCATTCAGATGGCGTCGGCCAAGGCCAACGAAGCCGACCAGCATGCCATTGACGCCGGCAACAGGGCGCAGACCGCGCAGCAAACTGCGGAACAGGCCAACACTCGCCTGACCAGCGTTGAGCAGGTGGTGGGCAACATCGATCAATACAAGGCCACCACGCAGACCGAAATCCGCTTCCGTCCCGGCCAGAGCTTGCTGAGCAAGAAGGCCAAGGACGCGCTCGACGACATGGCCACTCCGCTGAAGGACCAGCGCGGCTACATCGTCGAAGTGCAGGGCTTCTCTTCCGGCCACGGCCAGGCCGCGATTGCCACTTCGCAGAAGATGGCTGACTCGGTGGTCCGCTATCTCGTGCTCAACCATGAAATCCCGGTCTACCGGATTTACGTCGTAGGCATGGGCAACGCTCCCGTTGCGGAACAAGGCGAGAGCAAACACACCATCGGCGGACGGGTGGAGATTAGCCTGCTTAAGAACGATCTCGAACAGTTGGCGGTCAGCTCGACACCGACCTCGATGACAACTTCCCCCCAAGCCGCTCCAGATGCTACAATGCCCGCGAATCAAAATCAGCCACCGGCGAATCAAGATCAGCCAGTGCAGCCTTAATAAGTTAGGACGACAGGCTCGCGCCTGACGCCCTCCCCCAGAAGCCTCTCGCGTCCGCGCGAGGGGCTTTTATATTTTGGGTTGTGAAAGATCGTGTGGCGCGGGCGCCCTCGCCCGCGAACCGCCAGCATTCAATGAGTTGTAAGAGGAATGTACCGGGCGCCCCAAGTCTCGCTTTTGAGACCTGGGTATGTTCGCCTGTCTGGATCGGGCCATCGCTGCACGCAAGCAAAGCAGAATGCCGTCTTCCAACTCCAGCTCCGATGGAGCGAAACACGATAGCCCCGGACGGAAGTCCGGGGTGCGAATTCCGAATATGGGTCACGCCCCGCACGGGCGCCACACACTGAGCGATTGAGGAATGGTTCGCTTCGGGCACCGAACCCTTGTCGGGCAAAGGCGGGACAAGATACTCGCCGGCTATAGCGGACGGGGTACGCCTGCCCCTTGCAGACGGCAGGCCCCAGGTTATCGCCCAAAACCTGGGCGCGAACCTGGGGCACACGATGTCGCTCCAAGTGTCGCTCTTGAAACAAGGGACGGTCCGCGTATTTTTCATCGGCCCGTCAGAATCGCCCATCGCTGCAAGGAAGCCAAACAGAATGCAGCTTTCCAAAACCAGCTCCGAAGGAGCGTAATAGGATAGCCCCGGACGGAAGTCCGGGGTGAAAGGCGAAACCAAAACCACGCGCCCATCGGGCGCAAGCGCCACGGGATCTTCCTATCCTCCAACCTTTGCAAAGGCGTGAGAAGTGGCGCACCCCCAGTTGTTTTCGGTGAATGTCAAAAAAGACAAACCCGCGTTATACTTCCCGTTAAAGTGGCCCACCCGCCATGAGTTCATCTCTCCCCACCTTTACAAAAAGCAAAATCGCAAAGGTGGCCACCCGCCTTTCCTCCGGGCCTTGGTCGCTTGAGCGCTTCCAAGTCTACTCGCTCGTTAGGAGCCGACACGGTTATCTCATCAGCCATCACCTTACTAGAATGTACGTACGGCAGAAATATATTTTTCTTGACTGTGGTCTTACTGTGAAAATGTTTGCAAGTTTTGGGAAGGCGTATACTGTGCGGCGAAACGCGCAAATGCTGCCAGATAGTAGTTTGTGCGTGCGCCTGACCAAGCCGCCAAATTGAGGAGTGCAATAGAAAGATTGGATGAAATCCGGAGATGAGCTCGATGATCTCATTCGTGAAATGCAGGCATATTTTGTCGTGCCGCAGCAGGCAGGATTGACCTTTGCTGAATTCGATACATCTACCGGAGCGTTGTGCTCGGAGTACCAAGCGGTCGCTAAGGCCTTCCGTCACAACATTGCCGCTGCCTTATCAACCGTCTCAATTCCATATGAGTTAGCTTACGCGAGCGCTGAGTACCTCCATCGCGAGAAAATTCTTATCTCTGCGCGGATTCACGCTGAGTACCTTGAAGAAGAAGAGCCTCAACCAGGGGAAGATATCGAGGCTTTTCGGGAACGAAAGGCGCGGGATAACGCCGATTCACGAATGGGTGAATTTATCCGCTCTGATCTTGGCCCGAAAATTCTGAAGGCGTATGCATCGGGCCTATTGATCACCAGTATCAGAAACGGTGGGTTGGAAGTCGCGGCGCAAGAGCTGCTTCAACAAGGATTAGTCTTATTATGGTCTAGTTTCGAAGTATTGTGCCGCGATGCTTTTGAGGCCCTCCTGAACGGAGATCCCGATAAGATTAAGGAACTCATGGCACAACCCACAACGCGCAAGCGGTTCGAAGCGGAACGTCTGACTTTGGACACGCTTCTTCAGCACGGTTTTGACTTGTCTAGGCGCCTGGGTACCGTCTTAGTGGAGCAACAGGATTTCAGTAATCTTTCAACCATCAAGGCGGTGTATTCCGTTCTCTATCCAAATGGTAGTGAACTACGTGAAGCTCTTGCGTATCGCGAGTTGTGGGCACTTCACCAGCGGCGGCATCTTATCGTGCATCGGCGAGGAGTAATAGACCAGTCATATCTGGAACTTACCGGAGAAACCCATGCGATCGGAACGCAGCTCTTCGTCGTACCCGCTGATGTTGAAAGTGCATTACGTGTTGTGGTTTCGGCTGGTACCGCGCTAGCGCGTTGTCTGCCTGTTGGCTGATGAGATAATCGTGTCGGCCGGGCCGGTGGCCCACTCAAGCCGTCTTTTGGCTGGTGGCCCAGGTTCGCGCCCTGGGTTTGGCGCTAACCTGGGTTAAGGAATATTCTCGCGGGACCGCCCTTTGTTTGCCTCTCCCGATTCCGCGCCGTCCACTCCGACTCGATTCCCACAACTCCTTTTTCTCGCAGCGCATAATGACGGAAAACTGCTCCACTTCCAGTCTCCCGCTTCCAGAACTAGCCTCGGCTTCACTGGATTGCGATGAATATAACGCAGTTTCTCGCAAAAACTCGCGCGCCTCGCGCGTGTTGCGGTCCGTGACGGATCACCCTTCGACTCCGCTCAGGGCAGGCTCTGGGCCACCAGCCAACTCTCTTGGGACTCCGCACCCTCACGCCAGTCGAAGCAAAATCCGTCGGAAGCATCGCCACCCACCCTTGCAAAAAACGCAAGGATGGGGCACCCATAGTTGCATTATCAGAGAGAAACCAAGCCCGAAGCGCTGCCCACGCCTGTGAGGAACTTACCACGGGTAGAATCCGTTAGCTGTAAACTCAAGTGACTCCCCATGGGCCGCATTCACGTCCTCTCCGAAGACGTTGCCAACAAGATCGCCGCCGGCGAGGTGGTCGAGCGCCCGGCTTCGGTCGTCAAGGAGCTGCTGGAAAACGCCCTCGATGCCGGTTCCACCCGCATCAAGATTCAGGTCGAGGCAGGCGGCAAAAAGCTCATCCAGATCACCGACAACGGTTGCGGCATGGTGCGCGACGATGCTCTGCTCGCCTTCGAGCGCCACGCCACCTCGAAGATCAAGAATGCCGAAGACCTGCTGAGCGTGGCCACGCTCGGTTTTCGCGGCGAGGCGTTGCCGTCGATCGCCTCGGTCTGCCGCCTGCGCCTGGAAACTCGCGAGCCCGGAGAGCACTCGGGAACGATCGTCGAGATCAACGGCGGCAAGATTTTCAAAGTGGAGGAAGCCGGACTGCCCGCCGGGACTTCGATCACCATCCGCGATCTTGTTTTTCAATACTCCGGCGCGCAAGAAATTTCTGAAGGCCGAGTCGACTGAGCTGTCGCACATCGCCTCGCTGGTCACACACTATGCGCTGGCCCATCCCGAAAAGCATTTCGAATTGCACTCGGCGACCAACGCCATGCTGGTCGCCCCTCCGGTTGCCGGCTACAGCGAGCGCGTGTATCAGGTCTTTGGCAAGGAAGTGCTGGATCAATTGATTCCGGTCGCCGCGGCTCAGCCGCTGGAGCGAATCGGCCTGCCGCAGCCTCCGCCGTGGAGTGGCGCGGGCGCCCCCGCCCGCGAAAAGCGAAGACGAAGATGCACCGGAGGAGCAATCTTCGGCGAGCTGCGGGTCCACGGTTTCATTTCCAAGCCGGAAATCCAGAAGCTCAATCGCAATTCGATTTACGTTTTCGTGAACGGACGCCTCATCCGCGACCGGCTGATCCAGCACGCCATCACCGAGGCCTATCGCAACATCATTCCGCCGACGGTCTATCCGGTGGTGCTGCTGTTTCTGGAAATGCCCAGCGGCGAAGTCGATGTGAACGTGCATCCGTCGAAGACCGAAGTGCGCTTCCGCCAGCAATCCGTGATGCACGATTTTGTGCGCGATTCGATCCGCGCCGCCCTGATGAAGGCCCGCCCCGTGCCGCAATTCACAACCGAGATCGGCGCGCATCCCACCGCAGGCTGTCGCTCACTCCCGGCGCCCGTTCCGCCGGAGCCGAGGCTTCGGCGGCGAATGCTAACGCCTGGCGCCCACTTTATGAGCCCGCCGCAGAGCTTCACGCCTGCAAGCTCCGGTGCCTCCGCCGATCAACGAGCGCTTCCAGTTCGGCATGGATGGCATCGCCGTCGAGGCCAATGCCGCAATGCTGTCGCTGCGCATGCCTGCAACAGGTTGTCCCAGAAAATGGCTGCGCGCCGCCGATTCCTGACGAGCCCGGATGCAGCTTCCGAGTTGGGCGAAGCGATCTGGCTCCGTCTCTGGCGTCGCTCAAGCCACTGGGCCAGATTCGCGAGTCGTTCATTCTGGCGGTGAATCACGAAGGACTTTGGATCATCGACCAGCACGTCGCCCACGAGCGCGTGCTCTTTGAAAGAATCCTGAAGCAACGCGCCGCCCAGAAAGTCGAAAGCCAGCGCTTGCTCATGCCGCTGGTGCTGGAACTCACTCCCGCGCAGCAAGCCGTGTTTGCGGAGATTTCCGAAGAGCTCAATCAAAACGGATTCGAAGCCGAACCCTTCGGCGCGCGCAGCATTGCCGTGAAAGTGGCTCCCGCGGGTGTAGAGCCACGCAGATCGAGCACATGCTGCACGAACTGCTCGAACAATTTGCCCGACGAAGATCAGAACTCTGAATCTGGAAAAGATCCGCACTCGCATCGCGGCTTCCATCGCGTGCCACGCGGCCATCAAGGTGAACATGCCGCTGGAGCAGAACAAAATGGAGTGGCTGCTGGCCGAACTGGCTAAAACCGAATGCCCAATGTCTTGTCCGCACGGCCGGCCGGTCGTTCTGCGATATTCTATGAAGGACATTCAGAAGGCGTTTAAGAGAATTTAGCTGCTAGCTGCTAGCTATCCGTCACGGGTCGGTTCAAGGCCTGAAGCTAGGAGCCAGTAGCTAGAAGCTGTTTCTATGACTGATCTCGAACTGCAGGAACTTCGGCGCGCGTAAATGGCGTCTCGACGGGCGCCCCGTCCGCACGCTCGAGGAGGCTCGCGCGTTCCTCGAGTCGGTCGGATTTTGCCTGATGTATCCGCAAAGGCGCCCGTTACTCGCGCCCACTTTTATCGGCGCCTGGGTTGGAGCCGACGAGCGCCTGCCTACCTGGCAGCATGTCTTTGCCGATCCGCGCGCGCAGGAGGCCACCGAGTTCATGGTTCGTCTGCTGCGCGAGCGCGACGCTTACGAGGCCAATCTGTTCGGTGAGAACAATCCCTTTCCTGATGGCCGGCTCGATTTTTCCTTACTTCTATGCGCTGGTGGGCGAGCGCAATCCCAAGCATGCTCCGCAAGCCCGGGCCGCGCTCCGAGTATTCGGAACTGGCCTGCGACGCCTTCGCCGCCATCCGTCGCGGCTGGGCCGATCTCCAAACAGAAATTGCTGGAGGCTCTCGGCGGCGGAATTTCGACCGCCGCGCTCGACCAAGTCGCTGGCGGATTGGGCGCGAAGTTGCGCATCACGCGTGTGGATTACAGCCCAGCGAGGGTTCGTTCTGGGACTTGCTCTACCGCTGGTCGCCAGACGCGGTGCGGGAAGGGATGTCATTCTCGGTGGCGAGGCGCTCTCGGCGCTGCTTTCGAAATATCTCGACTGCGTGGTCGCGGCCGATCAGCAGGAAATCGAGTCGTTTTTCGGCAATTTCGTCTCCCGTTCGCGGGTAAGGGAAGCCGATCAACGCTTTGCTGGCGGCGAGGGAGTTGAGTTCTGTGCATGTGGGAAATCGATCGCTGATCCAGATCACGCCGCCGAAAGTGGAGTTCGTCAAGCCGGAATTCGTCAAGACCGCCTTCAAGAAACGGGAGTTTCAGCCAGGCAAGCTCCAAGGGCCCGAGTTTGAAAAACCCGGGTTCCAGGCGCCTGATGCGAAGAAAACCGGCTCCCAAAAACCTGGCTTCAAGAAGGCCGGATTCAGAAAAGGAAGCCCAAAGCAATCGTTTTCGCGTTCATCAAGTTCGCGTTCGTCCAGCTTCCGTTCGCCGGGCTCCCGCCCACCGCGCGGCGGACGCGGTCCAGCCAAGAATTCATGACGACGCGGCAGGAGATTCTGTCGCCCGAAATAAAAGTGGAACCGACGCGGTCGATGACTGTGATGATGGATGACAGTCAACTATCTGGTCGCAAGTGCCTGAATTGCTTCGGCCACCTGCTCCCGCGTCGAGACGCCCTTCTCGAAAGCAAGAAAGCTAAGGATCGAAACCGGTTTGCCGAGTTCGTAGGCGGCATAGACCTTGTGGTGTCCGTCCAAGAGATAATGAGCTAAGCACGAATGTTCCGTGAAATCTGGGTCGCCGTTCCAGTTAGCTGGTTGTTTGACGTTGAGAATTGAGACCGCCAGTGCCGTCGGAACGATAGCCTGTGACAAAGTGTTTCTGTACGCATTGATTGCGTTTGCGTGAAGGTAATTTCTCGGAAACATCGGAACGACAAATTCAAAAAGAGCTCTTCGATTCGACATCTTCACTAAATCGGTACGGTAATACTCAGTCTTGGTGTAGTGCGGCAATCCCCAAAATCCGTCGATGCCCCACAACGCCACTTGCTCTTCAAAGAAGTAATCTCCCTCCCTGGAGGGAACCACCTGACGAGGCACACAGTGCAGAAGTAGAACGCTATATCTCCCTTTTGGCAATATAGCCGTGGTGGTGCGCGAAACGTACTCGTCGATTTCAGTCAGTCCGCCTTTCAGGCGGGCGGACAACCCGGTTGGAGAAAGTTTGTCATTTGCACCCGGCAGTCGTTCAAAAACAAAGGCGCACGTTCCACAGATGTTGCCGATATGATAGGCCTTCTTGCCGTCGAGTGTGATGAACCTGTCCCACACCGCCCACTGGCCGCCGCCTTCGGTATCAAAACCAATGCGCGACTCAGTTGCGGTGCTCGTCGCTTCAGTAGCAGCAACCAAGTTGCTCATAGCGATTATGATATCGCGGGTCCGGTCAAAGTCAGGTCTTTGCACGCAAATTCTGGCATCGAGGAGATTCGCGACATCCTTTCGACACGAAGAAGATTCCTACGGCACCATCCATCCCATCCAATAAGCCTGCGCAAAGGCCAGAATGCTGATCATTCCCGCCAGCACCACGCTATGCCAGAAAGTTCCGCGCAACACGCCGCCTTCCTCACCGATCAGGCCGACTGTAGTGACTCCGACCGCGATATTTTGCGGCGAAATCATTTTGCCCGTGACTGCGCCGGTACAGTTGGTCGCCGCCAGCAACACCGGACTAAGATGAAGCTGCCGCGCCGCCGCCACTTGCAGATTCCCGAACAGCAAATTACTCGCCGTGTCGCTTCCGGTGAGAAAGCACGCGGCCCATCCTAAATAGCTGCTGACTAACGGAAAGCCGCGTCCCACGCGGGATACCGCCGCTCCCAGCGTATACGCCATACCGGAATAGTTATAGAGATAAGCCAAACTCACAATCAGGATGACCGTCAGCCCGGGCAGGCGAAGTTGATGGAATGTTTTCTTGCCCGAGCTGAAGAATACCTGCGGCTTGGCCTGGATGAAGAGCGCGGTGAGTACAACAGCGACCAGAGCAGCCGTTCCCGCAGCCAGCGGCTGGAAGGAATAAAGTGCGGCGTAGGGCTTCTGGTAAAGCGTGATCAGAATCGCGTTGTGCAAGTGCGGAACTGGAATCGCGAGCTGGCCTCTCTGGAATAATTTCAGATAGGACCAAACCACCATCACTGCGGAGAGCAGCGCCCACGGCAACCATCCCGCAAAAGCGGTTCCGTGAGAAAGCGAAGGGCGTCGAGCGGTGACGGATCCGTCGGACAATTGGCCGCCAGCAGCCTTCGCTGGCCGCCAAATTTGCAGAAACAGAGTTAAAGCCGCAATCGAGCTGAGCGACGCGATGATGTCGGCCGCATACGGTCCCCACAAATTTGAAACCAGAAATTGCGCCAAGCTGAAGCTTCCGCCAGCGACTAGCGCTGCCGGCCAGCATCGCCGCAACCCCTTGCCTCCGCCGACCACCAGAGCCAGATACGCCGGCAAGATCAAAGACAACAACGGAATCTGCCGGCCCACCATTGCCGCGAGCTTGAAAACATCCAGCCCAGTGACTCCGGCCAGCGCGACCACCGGAATGCCCAGAGACCCGAAAGCCACCGGCGCAGTGTTCGAGATCAGGGAAACGATCACCGCTCGACGCGGCTGGAAGCCGAGTCCTACCAGCAAAAAAGCCGTCATGGCTACGGGCGCGCCGAAGCCGGCGGTGCCTTCGATGAGCGAGCCAAAGCAAAAAGCCACCAAAATGGCTTGAATGCAGGCATCGCCCGATGCGTGGTGTTCCATCCAACGGCGGAGCAGTTCGATCTTTCCCGTGTCGCCGCACAGGTTGTAAAGCCACAACGCGCTGAAGACGATCCACAGAATCGGCCACAGAGCGTAAGCGATTCCATAGACCGCGCTCCACAGCGCCAACTGAGCGGGCATTTTCCAAACCACCAGCGCCAAAACTCCCGCGCTGCCCAGACCGCAGGCCGAAGCCAGCAGTCCGCTCTTGCGCAACACTCCCATCAAAATGAGGACCACGATCAGAGGAATCATCGCCGCCAGCGCAGAGAGGGCGACCGAGTGCAACGGATCAAGCGGCTGTGGCCAGGCGGCGAGGGCAAAGGTCATGGAAGATTTCGATCCGCAAGAAGCGCGATTTTATTATCGAATTCCCATTCGTCCAAACTATTCTTTTCTTGCAGCACGCAGAAAAAAAGCCTCGACCTCGAAGCACACTGAGGTCTAGCCGCGCTTCACGACGCCGATCCCGCGCCTGTTAAGAAAGAGCCCCGCTGGAAGCCTCGTCTCATTTGTGGGAAGATGTATCCGCCATGAAATACCTTCTGCTTCTCTTAGCTGTCATTGGCATCACCGCTTCCGCTCTCGCTTTGCGCGAGCACTATCGTACTGACGCTTCGCCGTGCAGCATCAATGATCATTGGGATTGCGGTATCGTCAATCACAGTCCGTATGCGTTATTGTTCGGCATTCCCGTGGCCGATATCGGGATCGCCGGCTATGCCATTCTTGGCGCGCTAGCCTTGCGCCGTTCCTATCGTCTATTTCTGATCGCGGCTCTCGGTGGGCTGGCTTTCGCCTTGTACCTCGCACACGTGGAGAAAGACCTCTTAGGCGTTTGGTGTGTGTACTGTGTGATCTCTCTGGCGACCATCTCGCTGATGACGCTGCTTTCGTTGATTACTGTCATTACTCAGTCCGTTCACAAGCCGCAAGCCGCGCAGGGATAGGGCGCGCTCGCGTGGTAGCGTTAGATATCGTTGCGGTAAGGCCGTAGCTGCGCAACGTGTCCGATTGCCGACACCCCTGCATTGTCATTTCGAGCGCAGCGATAAATCTGCTTTTCTTGTGAGGAACCTGCGAAGGGCAGACTCTTTGGCTTCTCGGAACTGGGGTCGATCCCACAGTGCAGGAGCCAGTTTTCCCGCGCGCCAACCGCCGCAAGGTTTGACAACTCTTTACGTTCTTTTGACAGACTCTTTACGCGTCCACAGTTTCCCGCGTGTTTACATGAATAGGATCGGCATTTAGGCAATGCCAGTCTTTGGAGTCCGCCCTGAGCGAACTCGCAGCCCAAAGAATTTGCCTGCCCTCTGGGCCTTCGCCGTCCAGCTCTCCCCGGACGCGAACACCTTTCCAGAGGGCTTTTTTGTTTGTGTGGGCCACAAACACGAAGGGCGGCCATTTCCGGCCGCCCCTGTATCCGAATTCGAATTGTGAAGTTGGTTTAGACCGCCTTGACGTTCTCGGCCTGCCATCCTTTGGGCCCTTTAACCACATCGAACTGCACCTGCTGACCTTCCTGCAGGCTGCGGAATCCGCTCGATTGAATGGCCGAGAAGTGCACAAACACGTCCTCGCCGTTCTGGCGGCTGATAAAACCATATCCCTTGGCGTCGTTAAACCACTTCACTGTTCCTGTTTCCATATGTTGCTTTGTTTCCTTTGTTTTCTTTAGAGGTAGCGCTGGAACTCGCCGGACTTCTCAAGGCAGGTCATGCTGGGTAGAGCAGAGATGCTGGAGGTGCCGCAAAGATCAAACGCGACCTAATTATATCTCAGGCAATTGTAAATAGCCATACGCTTCGGGCGGTACGTGCTAACTCACAGAATCTTAAATGACTTCGCCCCCCGTGTCATCCTGAGGAGGTGGAGTCGCTCGCGAAGCGAAAGACTCCCGACGAAGGACCTTTGTAATTCGTTCGCATGGTCTTGTCGGGGGGCAGCAGTCTTCCGCTGTCCGGCTGATGAAAGCTCGATCCGATGATGGCACTACGCTGTGTTCTCCTATCCTTGAAGAGCTCTTCATTCCATCCGCAAAGTCTCCGCCGGATCAATCCGCGCCACCCGCAAAGTCGGCAAAAAGCTAGCCGCCAACGCAATCAGTGCGAGGATAAGAGGCACAAGCGAAAGCGTGACCGGATCGTAGACCCGCACCCCATACAGCTGGCTCTGCAAGATTCGAACCGCAAAAGATGCCAGCGCCATGCCCACCGCCAATCCAACTCCACTCGCGACCACACCCGACCGTCCCACTTCCATCATCACCTGCCGCATCTGCGCACCTAGCGCCAGCCGAATCCCAATCTCCCGCGTCCGCTGCACCACCAGATTCGACACCAACCCATAAATCCCCACCGCCGAAAGAAGTAGCGCTAACCCAGCCAGCACGCCCAGCAGCAGAACTTCTGCTCGCTGCGTCTTCAGATTCTCCGCCAGGATGTCGTTCATCGAATAGAACCCGGAAAACGGCAAACTAGGATCGACCGATGTCAGCGCCTTTTGCATGGCTCCGGTAATCCCCACCAGTGGCTTCGACGTCCGCACAATCCAACTCGGCTGAAACCAAACATGGGCCGTGTTCACCATTCCCTGGCCTGCTTGGGCCGCTGGTAGGTAAAAGACACGTTCTGTCCCTAATGGCTCGTTGCCCTCTTCAGCATGCTTCTTGGCAACATTCGCGACGACCCCGACGATCGTGTAGGTATGACTCGAACATTCGATATGCCGGCCGATAGGATTCGCTTCGTCGAAAAACCTCCGCACAAAGTCCGCGTTGACGACTGCCACGAACTCGGAATCGGAAGTGTCCGCTTCTTTGAACCCACGCCCTAACAGGATTGGGATTCGCAAACTCTGAAAGTATCCGGATGTCACATATGCCGCGCTGGATTCCGATTCCTTCCCTGCAAACTTGCCGTCCAGAATCTTCACCGGCCAATCGAGCCCGCGCTCGTACGGTACGCTCAATCCTACGGCAGCGCTCTCCACACCCGGAATTTGCCGCAGCGCCGCCACGCTGCGATCTAACAAGTTGTGGAATCGCCTGGCATCGTGATATCGCGCATCGTCCAGGGAGACCTTGGCCGTCATCACGTTCGTCGGATCGAATCCCGGTGGCAGGGTTTCCAGATAGACCAGGGTGTGAATTAGCAACCCGGCCGCTGCCAGCAAAACCACCGTCAAGGCCACTTCGCTCGCAATCAAAGTCTGCCGCACAACACTCGATCCCGTCGTAACTGAGCGGGCGGTCGTGGCCATCGCCGACCGCAAATCCACTCGCCGCGTCTGTAAAGCGGGCAAGGCGCCGAAGAGCGAGCTGGTCAGTAAAGAAACTGCGAATGTAAAGAATAGGACTCGAACATCCATTCCCATCCCGCCCGGGGGCTTGAACTCGGCCGGCAAGAGTTTGGGAAGAATGCTGAGAATGGCCGCGGCCAATGCCAACCCCGCTCCGGCTCCGAGCAGTGCCAGCAAAAAATTCTCCAGCCAAAGCTGGCGCAAAATCGCCCATCGCGTCGCCCCTAACGAGAGCCGCGTTGCGATTTCCGCGGTACGCCGCGTGATTCGGACCAGCGTCAGCCCGGCAAGATTCGCGCAGGCGATCAATAGAATGAAGCTCACCGCCAACATCAGCACCAGCACAGGCTTTCGGGTTTCGCGGCTTATATCCTTTTCTAAGGGCGATGCCTGGAACCATGCCCGGCCTTTCTCCTGGGTCACGATGGCGTCAAAGAATGGCTTGCGCAGATGCGAAAGCTCGGCATCCACCTGTTGCCATGTGGCGCCTGGAACCAAGCGCATGATGATCGTGCAGTTATAGCCTTGGCATTCTCCGCTGGTGGCCGCTGGCTGCAAAGGCGTCCAGACGTCCGCGATCCCCGTCGTCTGGGCGTGTGGAGGCAGCACTCCCACCACCATGGAAGGCTCGCCCTTAAGTTGGATCATCCTGCCGACGATTTCTTTGTCATCATGAAACGCCGTATGCCACAGCGCGTAGCTCAGAATCACAGCCGGCGCGCCACCGTACCGGTCTTCCTCGGGAGTGAATTCTCGTCCCAACAGCAGCGGCAATCCAAGCAGATCAAAATAGTGAGCGGAAATCCTCATTTCATGGACGAAACGAACCTCCGCCCCAGTCGTCGGGGACGTAGAGAGGTTCACCCCGGTGATCCAGTCGCTGTAGGAAGCCCCCGTGGCCGACGGCACGTTCTCATTTATCCAATTCCAAGTGCTGCCATCATGATATTGGTCGTCGCCCGTGAACGCTCCTGCGGTGGGAGAGGTACCTTCCCGGTGCAGCAACAGCACCCCTAGCCTGTCCGCCTCCGGATACGGTAGCGGCCGCAGCAGGAATCCATTCACCAGGCTGAACACCGCCGTGTTCACGCCGATCCCGAGAGCCAGCGTCACCACCACCGCCAACGTGAACCCCGGATTCTTGACTAACTGCCGCAAGGCCAACCGCAGATCTCGTAGATGCACCGCTCACCTCCCATACTTACATAGGGACAGCCGCCCTCGGCTGTCCAGCGGAGCGCAGTTCCGCAGTTCCGTGTGTAGCGCGGACACTCCTGTCCGCGTACCTTGCATATGTGCACCCACCCCGCCAACTCGACGAAAAAGCTATGTGCTGTCAATACGGCACTTACGCGAGTTCCGTTCCTTCGCGTCAAGCTCCGACTGTCCATTTTCGAAAATCACTGTTCGGAACTGGACAGTTGTCACCGTCATCCTTGAGGGAGTTAAGCACTGCGCCAGGCGAAGGAACGCCCAGCGAAGAGCTTGCCCTGAGCCTGTCGAAGGGATCTGTGCATTTTCTTTTGGGGCAAGAGGCGCCTTGAGGTTCCCCCGTCTACAATCTCATCCGATGGACCCAGCCCGGATATTCGAACTGCTCCGCCCTTTTCTCGAAACGCCCAAGCGATCCGAGGAGGGTGGGGATAAGCAATCCGTTTGCACCCATCCCTCTGGTCGTTGTCATTCCGACGGGAGGGAGGAATCTGCTTTTCTTTCCCCCGCTCAACTACAAAGTATATCGACGTACATCGATATACTTCTCCGCTGGAATTCGCGCATCAACCTCACCGCCGTCCGCGCCCCCGAAGAAATTGTCACTCGCCACTTCGGCGAATCCCTGTTTGCCGCCCGCTGCCTCTTCCCGGCCCGTGTGGGGCCGGGGCTCAGCCCCGGCCAGGCCGCGCCCAGCGCGGCGTATCAGGATGCCATTCTGGCCGAGCATCGGCGGCCGAGGACTGGCGACCTCATCGACCTTGGCTCCGGCGCCGGCTTCCCCGGCCTCCCCATCAAAATCTGGGCTCCGGATTTGCATGTCACGCTCATTGAATCCAACCAGAAGAAAGCCACGTTCCTGCGCGAAGTGGTCCGCGCACTTACATTGATGGATATCGATGTATTCTCCGCTCGCGCGGAAGATTTTCCAAGCCAAGCTGCCGTCGTCACTCTCCGCGCGGTCGAGCGCTTCGGCGCCGCTCTCCCGATGGCCTCCAGGCTCGTTGCGCCAGGAGGCATCCTCGCCCTCCTGATCGGTCAATCCCAAGCGGAACGCGCCCAGCAACTGCTTCCATCCTTCCACTGGTCCGCCCCGGTTCCAGTTCCTCTTTCAGCCAGTCGCATCTTTTTGACCGCCAAGCGTTCTGACCTCGCCTAGTAGATCCGTAACCCAATTAGTTAATAGGTGGGAGCCATTGTGAAGAATTGCGCATCAGAAACGGCCCGATTGCCAAATATAAGCTGCAAGTGGGACGAATAACAATCATGGGACATCGGGAGGATTCTGCGAGCGAGAAGTGTTCCAGTTGGAACACTCCTCGCGAGTCAATGACTGGGAACGCAATCTCTAGTGTTCCAGTTGGAACATTCAGACGGGGTCCGCGGTTCGGCAGAAGTGTTCCAGCTGGAACACTTTCTCGAATTACCTTCCATTGCCCGCAGGATGTTCCAATTGGAACACTTCATTAAAGTGTTCCAACTGGAACACCTGTGGAAATCTCCCTGCAGATCTCGCCCAAGCGACTGTAAGTGAAAGTCTCCGTGATCCTTACCCCTTGCACCGAAATCCGTCCTTGCCAACGCGCTTTAAATGGAACTATTCTCAACTAGCTCGTCAGCTTCTCCAAAAACAAATGGGACGCGTCATCGCGGTAGCTAACCAAAAGGGCGGCGTAGGCAAGACTACGACCTCCATCAATCTTGCATCCTCTTTCGCCGCAGCCGAGGTCAATACCTTATTAGTGGACTGCGATCCGCAATCCAATGCCACTAGCGGCCTCGGCTTGATCAAGGATCCCGAGCGGCTCAACACCTATCACCTCCTCATGGCCGCGGCGTCGGCAGAGGAAGCTGTGCTGGCGACCGAGCTTGAACAACTCTGGATCGTGCCCGCACACAAGAATTTGATCGGCGCCAACATCGAGTTGGTGGACGCAGAGCGGCGTGAATTCCGCCTGCGCGATGCGCTCGCTCCGCTGCGCGATCGCTTTCAGTTCATCGTGCTCGACTGCCCGCCTGCGCTGGACCTGCTCACATTGAATGCTCTCGTCGCGGCGGATGCTGTGTTGATCCCAATGCAGGCGGAATACTTTGCTCTCGAAGGCATCAGCGAGCTACTGGACACCGTCGAGAGGATTCGCGCCAGTTTCAATCCCGAGCTCTCGATCGAAGGCGTAGTGCTCACCATGTTCGATGAGCGTACCAACCTGACGCAACAAGTCACAGCTGAACTGAAGCGCTACTTTGGCGAGAAACTTTGCCGCACCACGATCCCGCGCAACATACGGCTGGCGGAGGCGCCGAGCCATGGCAAGCCGGCGCTGGTTTACGATCCGCGGTCAAAGGGAGCGGAGAGTTATATCCGGTTGGCCAAGGAGATCATTGAGCGGCAGCCTTCCGCTGGCGAGGGAACGCCAGTTGAGAGCGCAACCACAGAGGAACAAAAAGAAGAGGCGGCCCAAAAGCAACGCGGGACACTGGACAAGACGGCTTAATATATTGACGAGTATCTATGTATTAGATTGATGCGTATCGATGTACTAATTGGAGATTAGCCATGACTATTACAGCAGCAGAAAAGATCGAGTCGGCGGAGGAACCCGGGCCGGAGAAGACCGAGAAGCATACTGACAAGCGGCGGGCACTGGGACGAGGGCTTGACTCCTTACTGCCTTCCACCCGAGCGGCGCCGCATCTTCCGGGACCTCCGCAGCCCACAGTCATTGCGGAGATTCACGCGCCGGCGGCACGGCCGGCCACAGGCGAAGCAGTCATGCAGATTCCGCTCGACCACATTGATCCCAATCCCTACCAGACGCGGGTAGAGTTCGATGAGGAGGCATTGCACGAGCTGTGCGAGTCGATCAAGGCATCAGGAGTGGTGTCGCCGATCGTGGTGCGTCCGGCGCATGAAGGCCGCTACCTGCTGGTACTGGGCGAGCGCCGTTGCCGGGCCTCCAAGATGGCGGGGAAGGAAACGATTCCGGCGATTGTGCGGCGCGTTTCTGACCAGCAAGCGGCGGAGATGACGGTGGTCGAGAACCTGCAGCGCCAGGACTTGAACTGCATGGAGCAGGCAGCGGCATTCGCCAAGCTCAGCCAAAAATTCAATTTGACTCAAACCGAGATCGGCGAGCGGGTAGGGATGTCGCGGGAATCGGTGTCGAATTATATGCGGCTGCTGAAACTGCCTGGGACGGTGATGCAGTACCTGATGAACGGAATTCTGGGATTCAGCGAAGCGCGCGAGCTGCTGAAGCTGGAAGACAACCAGCTGATCGAGAAGGTCGCGAAGGATGTGGTGGAGAAACAGATGTCGTTTCTGCGCTTGCAAGACCTGATTGAAGAGCTGGTGTTCAACCGAGCGTCCCCATTGCCACAAGCCGAGCGAACGCATGGCGCACGATGGGTCGATCCCAATGTGCGCGCGGCGCAACAGGAATTGCAGCGGACACTGGGGCTGAAGGTGAAAATCAGCGACCGCAAGGGCAAGGGGAAGATCGTAATCGAATATACCAGTGTGGATGATTATGAGCGGGTGGTGGGGATGTTGCGGGGAAGAGCGTAGTGGCTAGTAACGAGTGCAAAGTAGCCCCAGGAGCACGATTTCTTTCTCGAGCTTGGCTACGAAGGCATTGGAAAGGACATTCTCGCGCACCGTTCGCGGTCGCAAAAGCGGGCCGGCGAACTCGCGACTTATTTGACCGATGTTCTGGACAGGCTCAACTCCACCGTGGATACGCTGAAAGGAAAATACAACGACGGACGCTTTCTCGAAACCATCGAGGACTTGGTGCTGGCAGTCTCGTTCAAACGGGACATGCAGTGTGACCACGTGGTCGGAAAGCCGCCCTAGGTGCGAATTCAGAAGATTCCGCAGCACGTCAAGGAATATTGGGACGGAAGATACGAGTGGGCGGAGCGCAACTACGACCTGTACATCCCATTCATGGAGCGCGCGATCCAGGCAGCCGGACAAGACGGATGGCTTACCAAGGGCGGGCGGTTGGGCTTCATTACTTCTGACCGGTTTCTCAATGTTGACTACGACGGCAAACTCCGCGAGGAACTTCCGAAGGGGCTCAAAGTTGATTTGCTAGTGGACTTCCGCGACCGCGCGCTATGCGGGTCTATTGCAGCGGCTCGGAAGCATGGTCGTGTACGATGAGCCACTTTCCCTCGCGATTTTCCCAAATCACCGTCCAACGCAAAGTTGCTAGCTCGTGTTTGCCGTTCTTCAACAAAGCGTCTTCCTTGATCGTGGCGGTTCCCCAGGCGCAATCGCCATGCGCGTGTACCACCGCGTCGTCGTTGAGGGTGAACTTGATGCTCTGATAATTCGTGATGATCTTTGCCACGCCCGCTTCGTATTCTTCCCAGCTCGCATACTTAAGTGGAGTGATATCGAAAAAAGTGCCGGGCCCGGGAGCATAGAATTTCGCGGCGTCGGAGGGATCAAGCGTGCTCCAGCCGTCGAGGACTTTCTGCATATAGGCTTTGTCGGGGGCAGGGCCGGCGGCTTTCTTATGGGACTCAGCGGCGGCAGAGAGATTTAGCGCCAGCAGCAGAATCAATGCGGTGAGGCAACGTTTCTTCATCGGGCGTTCTCCGTTCTCGACGCAGAATTGTCGCATGCTCCGCCCAGCGCGGCAACCGGCTGCTCCGCACTTTTGGACACTGCCAATCTCATATTTGGCTTATCTCCTCAATTCAACGGCCAATGAGCGGCGGCGTAGATTGCGGTGGTTTGCGTGCGTGTGTCGCCTGCTCGAAGCCATAGGCAATCTGCAACAACTGCGGCTCGCTAAACGGCGGACCGAGGAATTCGATCCCGACTGGCACCCCGATCAGCGCGCTCTCCGTCGGCGTGGAAAACCCTGCCGGAACCGTGATGGCGGGAAATCCCGCGAGTGTGGCCAGGATGCCATTGCGCTCCGCCTGATTCATCTCGCCGATCATCACCGGCAGGCGCTTCTGATGGGGATAGAGCAGTGCGGCCACGTTGTTTTTCGCCATCAGGTTCGCCAAATGAACCCTGAAGTCATCGATCTTGACGCGCCGGTCCTTGTAGTCCGGCTCGTTCAGGCCGTTCTCGTAGCTTTCCGCCGAAGCGAGAAACTGCTCCAGCGAAGTCTTTTCGTATTTGCCTGACGCGATCAGCTCGACAAGGGAGTGCACGGGAGGGCTAGGCTGGGCTTTCAGGTAGTTGTTGAGCTGGAACTGGTATTCGTACTTTTGCACATCGAGGTCTGAGTTCAGCTTGCCGGTATCAAGTGCTGCGTCTTCGACATCCACCAGAATTGCGCCCTGCTCCTTGAGTACCGCAAGGGCATTGGCCATCACGCGGTTGACCTCTTGGTGCTCGGGGCCGCTTCCGAATAGGGTACGCAGCACGCCGATGCGCGTGCCCTTCAGACCATTGCGGTCGAGCGACGCTGTGTAGGTCGCGGGAATCCTGCCAATGCCCAGCGCCGTCACCGGATCATCGGGATCGTAGCCGGCCATCACATCGAGCATGACTGCGGCGTCGGCCACGGTTCGCGCCAGAGGTCCGGCGGCGTCCTGCGTAAACGAGACGGGGATGACACCCGCGCGGCTGATCAACCCGCGTGTGGGACGAATGCCGACTAAGCTATTAGCGGATGCGGGCGAACGAATCGAGTTCACCGTGTCCGAGCCAGTGCCTACGGTCGCAAAGTTGGCCGCCAAGGCAGCCCCAGTGCCGCCAGAAGAACCGCCAGGGGTCCGTGACAGCTCGTAGGGATTTTTGGTCTGCCCTCCCAGCGAACTCGCCGTCAGCCCGGCCAGCGCCAGCTCATGTAGGTTCGTTTTCCCCAGAATCAGGGCTCCGTTTTGACGAAGCCTCGTGACGGTGAACGCATCCTTCGCCGGCTGCATGCCCTTGAGTGCCAGCGATCCCCCGGTAGTCGGCATGTCAGCGGTGTTGTAGTTGTCCTTCAGCACCACCGGAATGCATTGGAGCGGCTTAACCTGGGTGCCGAGTTTGAGCTCCTTGTCCATGGCATCGGCTTGCTCCAGCGCCTTGGGGTTCACGTACAGCATGGCATTGAGGGAGGGCCCCTGCTGGTCGTACGCCTGGATGCGGTCCAGGTACTGCTGCACCAGGCTGTGGCAAGTCAGCGTGCCGCTCCGCAATCCGCGATGAATTTGGTTGATGGAAGCTTCCATGAGCTGAAATTGCTGTCCGGCGGCGCTATCGATCATAAGCATCACTCCCAACGCCAGAACGAAACATTTCGTTTCATGACGCACGCCTTCCCTCCCAGGAGTTCATTGAACCTCGAAGTTTAACCCGCTACCCCATTTTCGGACAGGCAAAGCGCATCGGAGGAGAGTCTAGGCCAAGATTTCGCTCAACGTCGGGAGTGTCGCTTTATTGGTAAACTATTCATACGATATGGCCGCAAAGCGCACCTTATTCGAAAAGGTTTGGGACGAGCACGTAGTTTGCGTTCCCGCAGGACAACCGCCGCTGCTTTATATCGACCTGCACCTGGTCCACGAGGTTACATCGCCGCAGGCCTTCGACGGGTTGCGGGCGACCGGGCGCAGGGTCCGCCAGCCGCAACGCACGGTCGCAACCGTGGACCACAATATTCCCACCGAACCTCGCGGCACGCCGATTCTCGATCCGATCGCGGCGCGGCAGATAGAGGCCCTGCAGAAGAATTGCAAAGACTTTGGCGTCCCACTATTCGATATGGATTCGCCCGAGCAAGGCATCGTGCACGTGATCGGCCCTGAGCTTGGGGTGACGCAGCCCGGCAAAACTATCGTGTGCGGCGACAGCCATACCAGCACGCACGGGGCTTTTGGAGCGCTGGCCTTTGGCATTGGCACGTCGGAAGTGGAACACGTCTTAGCAACGCAAACTCTGCCGCAGCGCAAACCGAAGACCATGCTGATTAATGTTAGCGGCCGCCTGGGGGAAGGCGTGACTGCCAAAGACCTCGCGCTGGGAGTGATCGGGCAGATTGGAACCGACGGCGCTACCGGATACGTGATCGAGTATGCCGGCGAAGCCGTGCGGGCGCTTTCCATGGAAGGCCGCATGACTCTGTGCAACATGAGCATTGAAGCCGGCGCACGAGCCGCCATGGTTGCACCCGACGACACTACATTTGCCTATATGAAAGGGCGCCGCTTTGTGCCTGCCGGCGCGGAGTGGGACAAGGCTGTCGCGCATTGGCGCAGCCTGGCGTCTGATCCTGGGGCGCAGTATGACAAGGTTATCGAATTGGATGCTTCTCAACTGGCTCCTTTTGTAACCTGGGGGACGAATCCCGGAATGGTGGTCGCGGTGCGTGGACGAGTGCCGCAACTCGAGGAATTGAAAACGGAGGCAGAGCGAGCTTCCGCTCAGCGCATGTTGGATTACATGGGACTACAGCCGGGCACGCCCATCGAAGCTATCCCTGTGGACCGCGTGTTTATTGGCTCATGCACGAATTCCAGGCTGGAAGATTTGCGGTCGGCGGCGCGAGTGGCGAAGGGACATCACGTCAGCCCGAAAGTTCGAGCCATGGTTGTGCCCGGGTCGCAAGCGATCAAGCACGCCGCGGAAAAAGAAGGGCTGGACAGAATTTTTCGCGATGCCGGCTTCGAGTGGCGCGAGTCAGGATGCTCCATGTGCCTAGGGATGAATCCGGATATTCTGCAGCCAGGCGAGCGCTGCGCCTCGACTAGCAATCGTAATTTTGAAGGACGTCAGGGCCGCGGCGGCCGCACTCATTTGGTGAGCCCGATGATGGCAGCGGCCGCAGCCATTGAGGGGCACTTCACCGATATTCGCGATTGGAAGTTCGAATGAAGCTTGTCATCCCGTCACCTGTCATCCTGAGGGGCGGGGTTATCGTCCCGAAGGATCTCAGCAGGCACGGCTCTGTGGGTAAAGAGGACGACACCAGGAACTAATCATGCAGCCATTTCGAATCCATCAAGGCAAAGTCGCTCCGCTCTATCGCGCCAACGTAGACACCGATCAGATCATTCCCAAGCAATTTCTAAAACGGATTGAGAAAACCGGTTTCGGCGAATTTCTTTTTTACGACTGGCGGCGGAAGGCTGACGGTGAACCCGATCCTGTTTTTCCTCTCAACCAGCCGCGCTACGCCGGAGCCAGCATTCTGGTCGCGGACAAAAATTTCGGCTGCGGATCATCCCGTGAACACGCAGTCTGGGCGCTGGCCAATGCCGGATTCCGCGCCGTAATCGCTCCTTCGTTCGCAGATATCTTTGCCAACAACTGCGTACAGAATGGCGTGCTGACGGTTGTGCTGCGAGAGCAAGAAACCGCCGAAATCGCGCGACGGGCGCAGGAAGTGGACGGCTACCGGCTGACCATCGATCTCGAACAGCGCAAGCTCAGCGACGACGCGGGTTTCTCCGCCGCGTTTCCTGTTGACGACTTCATCCGTCACCGCCTGCTCGAAGGCCTGGACGATATCGGCCTGACGTTGAAGCACGAAGCGGAGATTGCCGCGTACGAAGCGCAGCACCCAGTGCCGCTAAATCAGCCCAACTAGAAGTCAGCCACAGATTGTGTGGGGCCGGGGCTTTGCCCCGGCCAGCCAAGCGTAGCGAGGCAAGGTCCCCGGAATTAGCTCAGCGAGGTCCTGCTAGGATAGCCGAGTCGGCAACCGCCGTTATGATCTTTTGCTGCTTCGTCTCGCGGAGAGCTGGGGGTAGTTCCAGCTGAATCTGATATAGCCCCGCTCCCTGTCCCACAAGAGATTCGCTGGGCACCCGATCCGACGGAACCAACTGGCCTGAAGAAGCCGACGACGCCACCAGCTAACTTCACCTCGCGAACATTCCCCAGTTGCTGCGGAGAGTAGCCGGCGTGTTTGTGGGCTGCGAAGAACGCCGCGAAGCCAGCATCATCAATACTCAACTCGTAATAGAGGGCCATCTATGATCCTGGTCTGCATGTCACTTGGTTGGCACGGCTTGAACCGGCACCCCTTGTGCAGGAGCTGCCGCTACCGCCTGCTTCACCGAGTCCGTCACCTTATCTGCATTGGCCAGCAGCAAACTTACCTGCCACATTTGAGTCTCTGAAAGCGATTGCTTGAAACCCGGCATGCCTGTCAGTCGAATGCCGTTGGCAACCTTCCAGTAAGTCTCGCCCGGTTCATCGTCGGTCACGCCCGTGCCGCGAAAAAGGTGCGGAGGCTTGGGGAACATGCCTTTGGCAATCGCGGTCTGCTCGCCGCCCGGAGTACCATGACAAACCGCGCAATGGTTGCGATAAACGTCCGCCCCGGCAAGAAAATTAGCCTCGTCGGCTGCGATGGGGACGGCTGCTGGCTTCTCCTTCGCTATGGTCGCATGCAGCGCTCCGTTCGCCAGCATGCGCTCAAACGGCATAGGTGGCGCCGAAGTGGCAACCGGAGCGCTCCCGCTACGGAAGTAAGTTAGAACCGCGAGCGGCACTACGAGGATACCGATCACCAGACCAAACAAGAATGTCTTCACCTTTTCTCCTTACCCTCATGATTGCAAAAACTCCAGCATGAGACTCCACGCCTGCTTGGCGGCTTGTGGCTGATAGGAGGCGCGCTCATCGCAAAAAAATCCGTGATCGGCCTTCGAGAATTCTACGTTCACGTAATTCTTGCCATGATCTTCTAACGCATCCACCGTCGCTCGCCGGAGTTCCTTGGTAATGTGTTTGTCGAGCCCACCCCAGAACAGAAGCATGGGGGCGTGCAGCGTTGCGGCGCGATCCAGAAGATCGGGCGCAATTCCGCCTCCGTAAAAGGAAACTGCAGCCCGTAACGGGAGCAACGAATTTGCCAAAAACGAAATCTTGCCACCCAAGCAAAAGCCTACACTAAAAATTGCGTCGCTCTGCACTCCTGGCCGGGTTCGCAACCAGTCAAATGCGGCCTGCAAGTCAGCGGTCGCCGTCGCCGTTGTCACCGCGCGCGCATGCGGCAAAGCGGAAGAGAAGTCTTTGTAGCCGGCTTCGAATCCCGGTGCGGTGCGGTGATACAGTTCCGGAGCAATCGCCACATAGCCTCGGCCAGCCAGACGGTCGGCTACGTTGCGGATATGTGAATTCACTCCAAAGGCTTCCTGTAACACGATGATTCCTGGGTGCGCGGTCTCTTCGCCAGGACTGGCAAGATATGCGCCCATGGTGGTTCCATCCCCAACTGACAGGGTGAGTTTTTCCCTTGTGATTGCGGCCCGCTGATGCATAGTGACGTTCCCTCGAAGTTGGGTTTGTGCGGTGTCGTGAGCGGCGCGAATAGCTTAGCTCTTTCGGAAAGCAAATCATAACTCGCCTATTTGTTCGCTTCCCCGAAAGGTCTGGCTGGCGAATCAGATGCAGAGTCCGAGTCGCCAGTTGCGGCACCAGCCAGCTGCCTTAGAATTGAGCCGTGCTCTCCACCCGCACCGAGTTCGTTGCCGCACGCGATGCCGAAATATTCGCCGCTGTCCCGGCCGCACCGGCTGTATTTCTCCTGCGCGGAGACGATCCGCAATCAGAGCCTTATGTTAGCAAGACGGCCAACCTGCGCCGGCGCCTGCATCGTCTGCTCGATATTCCCACGGAACATACCAAGAAGCTGAACTTGCGCGACCGTGTCCGCTGGATTGAGTTCACGACCACGGGCTCCGACTTTGAGTCTGGCTTCCTGCTCTACCAGCTTCTGCGGTTTGCATTTCCCAAGACTTATTCCGCCCGGCTGCGTTTGCGCTTCGCTCCGCTGGTCAAGATGCATATGGAGAACCAATATCCGCGGGCGTCCATCACGACGCGGCTGGGACGATTGCATGGACGCGCCCTCTATTACGGACCTTTCTATTCCCGCACCGCCGCCGAAAAATTTGCCAACGACTCGCTCGACTTCTTCAAAATGCGGCGCTGCGTGGAGGACCTGCATCCCGATCCCGCATTCCCCGGCTGCATTTATTCGGAGATGAAGATGTGCCTCGCTCCCTGCTTTAAAGGATGCACGGACGAGGAGTACAGCGCGGAAGTCGGCCGCGTGCAAGCGTATTTCGAGAGCGGTGGGCAGTCGTTGGTGCGGGAGATTTCCGCGCAGCGCGATCAGGCTTCCGCCGATCTTGATTTTGAAAATGCTGCCGCCCAGCACGCGCGTCTCGAAAAGCTTAAGCCCCTGCTCAGTCAGTTGCCGGAGATTGTGCAGCGCGTCGACCATCTCGCGGGGATTATGGTGCAGCGCAGCGCGGCGCCGGAAGCGGTAAACTTCTTCCGCGTTGAACGCGGATGTATTTCCGGGCCGCTCGCATTTCCGATTCAATCGGCCGAGCACACCAAGTCGCAATCCATGGAGTCGCGGGTGCAAGAAACACTAGCCGCTTTGGCGCCTGCGACGGCGGTGTCGGCGCTCGAAAATATGGAGCATCTGGCGCTGCTTAAACGCTGGTATTATCGCGGAACGCGAATGGGAGAGATTTTCTTTGCCCATGAAAAAGGCGAGATCCCCTTTCGCCGCCTGGTACGCGGCATTTCCCGCGTGTTTCGGGGCGAGATGGCGGAAGAAGCAAATACAACGCCCGGCGGACTGTCTGCGTCGTAACGGATCGTTTCTGACTCTAATATCGCATTCCAGGAGGGGCCTTTCATGCCCGAAACTCAAGATGGTTTGCTTCGCCAACATTTGCTCGATCTGCTCAAAGGCGGAGGCGCACACGCTAAGTTTGAGGACGTGATCGCAGGCTTTCCGGCGAAGTTCTATGGCCGCAAGCCCGAGGGATTGCCGCATTCCGGCTGGATGTTGCTGGAGCACATGCGCATTGCGCAGTGGGACATTCTGGAGTTCAGCCGCGACCGCAAGCATATGTCACCGGACTGGCCGGAGGGTTACTGGCCGGAGTCGGAAGCGCCTCCCAGCCCCGCCGCTTGGACCAGCAGCGTAAAGAAGTTTCGCGCGGACCTGCAGGCCATGGCGAATTTGGTGAAGAATCCCAAGACGGATTTGTTCGCCAAGATTCCATGGGGCGATGGTCAAACCATTATGCGGGAAGCCTTGCTGATCGCCGATCACAACGCGTATCACCTGGCGCAGTTGGTCGACTTGCGGCGTCTGCTCGGAATCTGGCCGCAGAAATAGAAATTAATCTCGCGGCTAGCTAGCTTTCGTCAAGAAGCCCCTGGTTTCTGCTTGGGTGGGAATCTTCCGCGTTGGCCGTTTGTGGAAAACGGCTTTCACCCCTTCGCGCCAGTGTTCATCCAGTCCAGCCAGCGTCCACTCGATCTCAGGCGAGATGTAGCGCAGCAGTGTGTCGGTTGCAGGGTGCACGTGCAGCGCTGGCGCAACCAAAAACAGCAGCGGTTTCTCCGCTGACAACTCGCGGCCCGGAAAATATCCGTGCTGCTGGAACTCGTTGCGCGCATGATGCCAGGCCACGCGTGACCAATAATCGAGCCCCTGCAATGGCAGATGGATATCCTCGTCGGCTTTGAGTTCGACCACGGCCAAGCGCCCATCCCGCGTGATTGCCAGCACGTCAATCATGGCGCGGTCCGAGGCGGAAAACGCGGGAACCTGGGAATACAGGCATGAAGGATCCAGCCGGCCGTCGACGGCGCTGACATTTTTCACCACCAATGATTCCAGCCAGCGTTCAGGATGCAACCGCCACAAGAGATGGTCGCGCGGGCCCTCGGCATGGCGAACTTCTCCTACGCTGCGGACCAGCTGCGTGAAGCGTTCATAGTTACTGTCACACAGCACTCGTTCCTCCGCGCCCAGGCCGAAGACAATCTCCGGAGCGCTGTGGAACGATCCCGGTTCGTGTCCGAGACGCGCGCGGGCAACTTCCAGCCCGTGGCAGCGAAAGGCGATTTCCGCCGGCGACAGCACTGCAATTTCCACCTCACTCATCAATTCACGCACTCGTGCGATGGGGTCAGCGAACCGTTCCAACGCCGCGTATTCGTTGGAAAGCTGCACCAGGCGCGTGGCCACGTTCCCACGGTCGGAGATATCCACTTCCCGCAGATTGTCGTCGCGCGATTCCAACTCGTAGAGTTGCCATTTAGCGGCCGCGGAATTCAGCCGTGACACGCGCTCGCGCGTCAGCGCCGCACATCCCGAGGGCAGGAACAGTTTTAGTCCTTCGACCACCGATTTTCCCGCGTGCGTCTGCCGGCAAAGATCGAGCCACAAAATTCCGAATGTCAATGCGGCGTCGATAGAGGACTGGGTTTCATTTTCATTCACTCCCAGCACCGCAAATGCCGACTGCCCCTGGCGCAGCAAGCCGCGCGTATAAATGGGACCGAAAGACTGCTCGAGGTCGACCGCCGTGCTCAGTTTTGCCACGGTATACGCCGGAAACCTGCGCGCGAATAAACGTTCCAGGGTGTGCCGATACGCTAGCCGCGCCGCGCGCCGTGCTGTCGTGGTCCGGCGATCGCGCTCGCGGCAGATTTCCAGCTTCGTTGGACGCGTTTGTCCCATCCGCTGGACCGCCAGGCGCAGCGTTTGGTTCCGAACCTCTGCATCAAGCACGCGGCGAACAATGTTGCGCTCCGCCGACCAGAGATGCAGCAGACACTTGTTGACCTCGCCGCAAACCGAATATTTTGTTTCGGCGAGGTCGAAGACAACAGAGCCGTTTTCCAGGACTACCGCGCCGCGCGAGCCCGCGAGGAAGTCTTCCAAGGTTTGGGCCAAGGCCTGGGGAGTCATAGAGGGAGTCTTCCACTCCGGCAGCCGCACTGTCTGTGACGGATGACCACAAGCCACGTAGGGATGGCCGCCCTCGGCCGTCCGGGCCGGGCATGGCCCGGCAGTTTTCAACAGCGGAAGCGAACCCTCGTTGGCGTGACGCCCACGCCGCGCGGCCTGGACGGGGAAGGCCCCGTTTCGACACAACCTCCTGTGGGATAATGGATGCACCGCTGCGGAGCCTTTTCCCCGCTTAAGGACATCTAACTTCCGTGGATAAAAATCGATTCTTTTTTCAGCACTACGGCCTGACGGAGCGCGATCTTGAGCACTATCTGTCGGCCGCGCTTTCCGCGGGTGGCGACTATGCCGACCTCTATTTCGAGTATCTTTCCTCGACCTCTCTGATGGTGGATGAGTCGATGGTGAAGTCGGCCTCGCAGGGCATTTCCGCCGGATGTGGGGTGCGCGTGATTTCTGGGGAACGCACGGGTTACGCCTACACCGACGACCTTTCTCCGGAGCGCATTCTGCATGCGGCTCGTACGGCTGCGTTGATTGCCAGTGGCCCGGCCAAAACTCCGAGCGTCGGATTCCAGGAAAAACAAGCGCGCAGCCTTTATCCGATCACTCTGCCTTCGGTGGACGCTGAGATCACCGCCAAAGTTGAACTGGTCATGCGCGCCGACAAAGCCGCTCGCGCCTACGATCCGCGAATCAAAGAAGTTCGCTCCAGCTACAGCGACGAGCTCCGCAACATTCTGGTGGTTGGCTCGGATGGAACGTTTGCCGAGGACGCGCAACCGCTGGCTCGCATGAATGTGGGCTGCATCGCCAAGACAGACGGCAATTCGGCGCGTGGCAGCTCTGGCGGCGGAGGCCGCGTGGCCCTCGATTTCTTCTTCGGAGAAAAAACTCCGGAATATTTCGCCAAGGAATCCGCGCGCCAGGCGATCTTGCAGCTTGACGCTCGCGAAGCTCCCGCAGGAGAGATGGAAGTCGTTCTCGGTCCCGGCTGGCCCGGCGTTCTGCTGCACGAAGCCGTCGGTCATGGACTCGAAGCCGACTTCAACCGCAAGCAAACTTCTGCGTTTGCAGGGCTCATTGGCAAATTTGTAGCCAGTGAAAAGTGTACCGTCGTGGACAACGGCACCATGCCTTGGCGTCGTGGCTCCCTGAACGTGGACGACGAAGGTAACTCAACGCAGGAAACCGTCCTCATCGAGAAGGGAATTCTCAAGGGCTATCTCAGCGATAAGCTCTCCGCCCGTCTGATGGGTATGGCCAATACGGGTAATGGACGCCGCGAGAGTTACGAGCACATCCCTATGCCGCGCATGACGAATACTTACATGCTTCCCGGCGATGATGATCCGCAAGATATCGTGCGCTCGGTAAAACGCGGCGTGTATGCGGTGAACTTCGGTGGCGGCCAGGTGGATATCACCAACGGAAAGTTTGTGTTCTCGGCTTCAGAAGCCTACTTGATTGAAGACGGTCAGATCACTGCGCCCATCAAGGGCGCGACACTTATTGGCAACGGCCCGGATGTGCTGACCCATGTCTCGATGGTTGGCAACGATTTGAAACTCGACGAAGGCGTCGGCACTTGCGGCAAAGATGGGCAGGCGGTTCCGGTGGGCGTAGGGATCCCGACGATCAAAGTGGATCGGCTGACGGTGGGCGGCACCGGCAAAAAAGATACTGGCGGCTTCATGCAGTAAACCCGAGTTCTTAGCCACGGATTTCGCGGATTAACGCGGATCTAGTTGCCTTCTTTCAAGGAAGGATTTTGATCCGTGCTATCTGCGTAAATCTGTGGCAAGAAGTCGCTTTTCTCTGTGGCGCTGTGCCTCTGTGGTGGAATGAATTCTTATGCCCTCTACTCAACTTGAAACTCCGAAGCTTGAAATTGATCTGAAAGAACTGGCCCAGGATGTTGTCCGCCGCGCCATGGCCGGCGGCGCAACAGCTGCTGAATGCGTGATCCGTGAAGGCGACGAGTTCTCCACCGTCGTTCGTCTCGGGCAGGTCGAAACCTTGAAAGAGGCCGGATCGAGGGCCATCGGCGTGCGGGTGTTCCAGGGACAGCGAGCGGCCAGCACCTATTCCAGCGACTTTTCCCGCGAAGGCCTAGACCGCATGCTCAAGTCCGCCTTGGAGCTCGCGAGGATTACTTCCGAAGATCCTTTCGCCGGACTTCCGGAGCCTTCGCAATTGGGTTCGCTGTCTGGCGATCTCGATCTCTACTCCGCCGATGTCTACTCTCTCCCCGGCGAACAACGGATCAGCTACGCGCGCCGGGCGGAGAAAGCCGCGCTCGACTACGACCCGCGAATCAAGAATTCCGACGGCGGATCTTTCGATGCCGCCACGGGCCAAAAGATTTTCGCCAACTCGCATGGCTTCGTCGGCGAATACCGCCGCTCGTATTGTTCGGTGGCCGCGGTCCCAATCGCGCAATCGGAAAACAGCGCGATGCAGCGCGACTACTGGTTCTCGGTGGCGCGCAAGCTGGGAGGCTTGGAATCACCCGAGCATGTGGGCGAAGTTGCTGCGCAGCGCACCATTCGCCGCTTGGGCGCACGCAAGGCTAAGACCGCGCAGGTCCCGGTTGTGCTCGATCCGCTCGTAGCAGCCTCCATGCTTGGTCACATTTTTGAAGGTGTGAACGGCGATTCAGTCTATCGTGGTGCTTCGTTTCTCGCAGGCAAGCTGGGCGAGAAAATCGCGGCGAGTCACATCAACGTGATTGACGACGGCACCATGCCCGGAGGCTTTGGCACCAGCCCCTTCGACGGCGAGGGCATTCCGACGCGGCGCACCGTGATCATCGAGAACGGCGCGCTCAGGTCCTATTTTCTAAACACCTATACCGCGAAGAAGCTAGGCCTGCAGACCACCGCAAACGCCTCCCGCGGACTGGCTGGCACTCCTGGCATTGGTCCGGGGAATTATTTTCTGCAGCCTGGGACAAAGACCCCGCAACAAATCATCGGCGAAATTAAGGATGGCCTCTACATCACCGAATTTCTTGGGCAGGGTGTGAACCTGGTGACGGGCGACTACTCGCGTGGCGCTTCGGGACTGTGGATCTCCGGCGGAGAACTTGCGTATCCGGTGGAAGAGATTACGGTCGCGGGGAATTTGAAAGATATCTTCTTCAACATTTCGGAAGTGGCCAACGATCTGGAATTTCGCGGGTCAACAGCCTCACCGACAATTCGTATCGACGGACTCACCGTGGGCGGGGAGTAAAGTGAGACTTTTTCGCCACAGAGACACAGAATCACAGAGAAAAGCGATAAAAGAAAGAATGAGTCCCGGTTTTTCTCTGCGTCTCTGTGCCTCTGTGGTGAATTCACGACGGTAGTACAATTCCTTGATGGCCGGCCCGATCGAACCGTCGCCGTTCTCGGCCTCACGACCTGACTCCAACTGGGTTCCCATCGGGTTGGGCATTGCGTTCGTGGTCATCGCAATGGGCGCGGTTGCGTGGTTCGCGCGCAGCCAGCCAAAGCCTCCAACCCCGCCACCGCCTTACGCCGCCTTTCTCAAACTTTCAGATCTCAAGATGAGCGCAGTGCAGAATTTTGTCGGCGCTACAGTCACATATCTGGACGGAAGCATCACCAATGCGGGCAACCAGACCGTGACGCATGTGATGATTCACGTGGTTTTCAAGGATTCCTCAGGCCACGTGGCGCTGAGCGAGGACGTTCCTCTGCACGTGCAAAGCAGTGGGCCTCACCCGGACGGCATCGACTTAGCGGCCTCTCCGCTGGCGCCTGGCCAAAGCGATTCCTTCCGCCTCACCTTCGAACACTCTCCCAGCGATTGGAATCAGGCCTATCCCGAACTGCAGATTTCAGAAGTCGTCGCCAGGTAGAAATGCAAAGCACCACGGATTCTTCCGGATCGTCACGGATAACCCTATTTTGTTCTTGAGCGGTCCGCGGGAATCCATGCAGATCCGCGCCGCCTTTGCTTCTTATCGTCAATAAATCTCGTACAATTCTTTTTATGGATGAAGGCAAGACCGCCGTGCGACTGACCGCTACCGTTAAAGCCGGGGGATGCGCGTCCAAACTTAGCCCCGCCATCCTCGACGCGGTTCTCAGAAAACTGCCGAAGCAAAGCGATCCCAATGTTTTGGTCGGTTTCGATCACGCCGACGATGCAGGCGTCTATCAGATCAACACGAATACCGCTTTGGTCCAGACTGTGGACTTCTTCACTCCTATGGTGGACGATCCTTACACCTTCGGCCAGATCGCAGCTACCAACGCGTTGAGTGATGTGTACGCTATGGGCGGACGGCCTATTACCGCTCTGGCGCACGTATGTTTTCCGGCGAAAGGCGATCTCGGAGTGCTGGAGCAGATTCTCGCGGGCGGGCTTTCCAAAATGATGGAAGCGGGTTGCACCGTGATCGGCGGGCACAGCGTTCGCGACGAAGAGACAAAGTTCGGCTACTCCGTCACCGGTCTTATCGATCCGTGTCGGGTGTTCAGCAATGCCGGAGCAAAACCAGGTGACCTTCTTCTGTTCACCAAAGCTTTGGGCACAGGCGTTATTACGACCGCGATCAAGAATGACAAAGCGAAGCAATCCTGGATCGACGCGGCCATCCGCTCCATGACCACTCTGAACAAAACGGCGGCGGAGGTAATAACCACGATCCGTGTGGGGACGGGTCTCAGACCCGTCCCAGCGGAGCCAGGCTCCGCAATTCACGCCATGACCGACGTCACCGGCTTTGGCTTGATCGCGCATGCCCGCGAAATGGCGCTGGCCTCGAATGTCAGCATGAAACTCCACGCCAGCCGGATTCCTTTACTGGACGGCGCTCTCGACTGTGTGCGAGCAGGATACATTCCAGGTGGGCTGCTCGCGAACCGTGACTTTGCGGAGTGCGTCGTCGCATATCAGGATGAAGTCCCCGAAGATCTGCG
This sequence comes from uncultured Acidobacteriaceae bacterium, assembly GCA_963712035.1. Classification (GTDB taxonomy): domain Bacteria; phylum Acidobacteriota; class Terriglobia; order Terriglobales; family Acidobacteriaceae; genus PALSA-270. The sequence goes on from CAVQGL010000002.1 coordinate 599,342, forward strand.
TACGCTGGTTTTCGACCCGCAGACTGCGGGAGGCTTATTGATCGCGGTAGCACCCGACAGCGCGGACGATATTATCGGTGAACTCAAGGCCGCGGGAGTGCCCGCGGTGCCCATCGGAGAAGTCTTTCCCTACGAAAAGCCGCTCATCGAAGTCAGGCTATAGGCTAACAGGGTTTCCCAGTTCCCAGATACGGGCTAGATGATGGTCGTCATGCTCGGCTACAAAAAATAAATGGTCCACCATCCGCATCGAGGTTTTCATGCGGGGATGAAGAGCCGTCCGCGCATGCACATCAGCCCCCAGGGAGCGCAGACGGTCCATGAGCTTGGCCCGCGCCGTGCGGAAGTCCGTCAGGATTTCCTCAGCCGGGTACAAGTTGTGGTTCGCTTCGTAGGTTTTGCGATTGCTGAGGTCGGCGACACTCAGCATCTCTGTGGCGTTCGCGTAGTCTTCTACACGAGCCAGCCACAATGGTTCCAGGTCGAGCAAATGGCCAGCATTCTCCTGTGCCGACCAGCTCGCCCCCGGCTTTCGCGTGAGAACCTCGCGTGGAATCGCGCGCACCAGCTCCTCCAGCCGTGCTGGTGTTCCCCGTAGACGAGCACAAAGATTGGGAAACATGTGCACGGAAAATGACGAATCGAACTTGCGCTCAAACCACTTCTCGATTTGGCTCATGATTGAAAAACTCCGCAGCCGAATCCATCGCAAAAAAATGAGGACGGCCAATGGCCGCCCTGACTAAGCAAATCCCGGATGATTCCTATGCTGGCGCCGGCCGCTCGCCCGACTTGGCGATCCCCGGCCGCCCCGGTTCGGGCTTCAATACTTGCTGTACGCCGTCGTCCTTGGGCGGAGGCATAATCTTCGGCAGCTCTTGGCCTGCGATGATCATCTTGATTTCGTTGGCATCGAGCACTTCCCGTTCCAGCAACGCCAGTGCGATTCTCACCAGGCGTCGTGATTGTCCGCCGAAAACATTCTTCGCGGTGTCGTAGCCTTTGCCGACCAGCCGCCGCACTTCATCGTCAATTTTGATCGCGGTGGCTTCGCTGTAGTCGCGGTGCTGGGCGATCTCGCGTCCCAGGAATATCTGCTCTTCTTTCTTGCCGAAGGTCAGCGGCCCCAGGTCACTCATGCCGAACTCGCAAACCATTTTGCGCGCCAGTTCGGTTGCCCGTTCAATGTCGTTGCCAGCGCCGGTGCTCATCTGGTTCAGGAACATCTCTTCGGCTATGCGGCCGCCCATCATGATGGCGATTTCCGTCTCGAGATATTCCTTGGTGTAGTTGTGTTTGTCGTCGATGGGCAGCTGCATGGTCACGCCCAGCGCCATGCCGCGCGGAATGATGGTGACTTTGTGCAGAGGATCGGAATTCGGCAGCTTGGCGCCACTAACGCGTGTCCGGCCTCGTGATAGGCCGTGACTTTCTTTTCCTCTTCGGTAAAGCATCAGCGACTTCCGCTCCACGCCCATCAGGACTTTATCTTTGGCCAGTTCGAAGTCGTACATCAGCACGGCTTTGCGATTCTGCCGCGCCGCGCTGAGCGCCGCTTCGTTCACCATGTTCTCCAGATCGGCGCCGGAGAACCCTGGTGTGCCGCGGGCCAAGACCGAAAGATCGACATCGTCGGCGAGCGGCATTTTGCGGGTATGCACGCGCAGAATTTCTTCGCGGCCACGTACATCCGGCCGGTTCACCACTACGCGGCGATCGAAGCGTCCGGGCCGCAGCAATGCCGGATCCAGCACATCCGGCCGATTGGTGGCCGCCATCAGGATGACGCCTTCGTTGGACTCGAATCCGTCCATCTCGACCAGCAGTTGATTCAACGTCTGCTCGCGCTCGTCGTGTCCGCCGCCGAGGCCCGCGCCACGATGCCGTCCCACGGCGTCAATTTCGTCAATAAAGATGATGCACGGCGCATTCTTTTTGCCTTGCTCGAAAAGATCGCGCACCCGGCTCGCGCCCACGCCCACAAACATCTCCACAAAGTCCGATCCGGAGATGGAAAAGAACGGAACATTGGCTTCCCCGGCAACCGCTCGCGCCAGCAAAGTCTTGCCCGTTCCCGGAGGCCCGACTAGCAGCACGCCCTTAGGAATGCGTCCGCCCAGCTTTTGAAACTTCTGCGCCTCGCGCAGAAACTCGATAATCTCTTTTAGTTCTTCTTTGGCTTCGTCCACGCCGGCAACGTCTTTGAACGTGACCTTCTTCTGTTGCATGGAAAGCAGTCGAGCCCGGCTCTTGCCAAACGACAACGCCTTATTTCCGCCAGTCTGCATCTGGCGGATCATGAAGAACCACAGAGCTGCGAGCACAGATCAGCGGGGCCAGGTTCCCAGCCAACTGGAACGTCCAGCCTCCGTTCGTGTTGTCGCTGACAATAATGCTGACGCCCTTGTCGCGGAGCGTCTTGATCATGTCTGGGTAGTTTGCGGGCACGGTGGTGTGGAAGGCCGAACTATCGTTGCTATATTTCCCATGAACTTCCATGCCGGTGATGGTGACTTCCTTGACCAGACCTTGGTCAACGTCCGTCATGAACCGGGAGAAGTTTACTTCCGTCTCTTTTTGCCCGGTCGTCCCCGCTTTCACCACGAACTGCCACAGCATGAAAGCCGATAGCAGAATCACCACCCAAAAAATCACGGTCTTTGCAGTCGAATTCACAGAACGGCTCCTAGAAACTGCGCCCCATTGACAAAACGAACTATCTCAAGTTGCTTAGATGCCCGCCCCGCCATTTGGATCGAGAAAATTGCCAATCCAAACATTCTAACCGTTCCGGCAATGAAAAGGAGAGGAGTTCTTTGCGAACTTAAGTCATTAATCAGCCGAGCCAGCCACACCCCTAAACGAGCCTAGGTTCCCTCCGATACCCGCTTTTCGCGAACCAGCAAAGCTTTTTCCCCGCGTTTTGGACGCAAATGTTCGGGGGTGGGTAGCCCGCGCACCCATACCATCTCGTTGCCGCTCGAAAGCACAGGCGAGGTCACCCGCCGAGCTCCGGTGACGCGCTTCTCCTGTAGCAATCCTCGATTTTCTTCGGACTCTTGGTGTGGGACGGCCAAAAGCGATCTCCTGGCCGCCAATCCCTGGCTATGAGCTCGCCGGTCACGGCGTCGGGATTAAGCAAGCTCTCGCCATTTCTTGCGCTCACATCTCCCGAAACGAGTAGAACCTCTAGCCGAATGCCGGCCTCCGTCAGCAGAGCTTCTCCCGGAACGGGCAGACGATACTCATAGTCCATGACCGTCTCGAAGGCGTCGTCGAATCGCTCAAACCGGACTTCTTCTTTGCTTCGCGAGACTCTCCAACCTTGCAGCAATTCGACGGATGTCGCTTTTCCCGCAGATACTTCGCGGACCTCTTCAACTTGGCGGAAGTCTAGCCGCAGCCCTAATGTTTCCGCCGCGGCGCGGACCACGCGCCGCTGCAACGCAACCGGCAACGTCCTCAGGACTCCGAGCCGAAGGCTAGAATCGTTCCAAACCGACGGCAATAGCCGCTGAACTTCCCGTTCCCAGTAGTCCTCCTCCGCCCGCGCGATTTCCGCCGTGTCAGCCAGGGTTTCGCGCACCGCCGGGTTTAAGTTCTCTTCCAGCTGCGGCAAGATCGTATGCCGCACCCCATTCCGGGCATGGCACAAGTCGAGATTGCTGGAATCCTCGCGCCAGGCCTGCCCGATGGCCGTGAGATAGGTTGCCAACTCGGTCCGCCGAATCCCTAGTAATGCTCGAACGATACCGCCTGAGAACTGAGAACCAGCGGCCGACAATTGCGGATAAATTCCCGCCAGCCCTCGCGTCCCGGCTCCCCGCGCCACGCGCATCAGCACGGTCTCCGCCTGATCGTCTAGAGTGTGCCCGGTAGCGATGCGGTTGATGCAGCCTGCACCAAGCAGTCGCCCGAAATACGCATAACGCAGCTCGCGCGCCGCAGTCTCCAGACTCAAATGCTTTTCCGTGCCATAGCGAGCCACGTCAGCGCTCTCGCAATGGAGCTGCAGCTCGTGGCGTTGACCCAACTCCGCAACAAAACGTTCGTCCCCATCGGATTCCGCCCCGCGTAAATTGTGATTGAAGTGGACAACCGAAAGGACGATCCCAAGTTCATGCCGCAATTCGAGCAAAAGCCGAAGCATTGCCACCGAATCTGCGCCGCCCGAAACCGCGGCACCCACGCGATCCCCGGCCCTCAGAAGCTCATGCTTCCGGATGTACGCTAGGACGGCTTGAGCCAGGGTTCGCACGGCTCCATAGTACAACCGCCTGATCAGCTTGATTCTGCACCCGCTCAATCGTCGTACAGAACCGGTGTCACCAATTTTCTCTGACGATACTTGGTAAGAGGCAGTAGAACGTGAGTGACCGCGCGGTAATCTTAATGGAGCTGCGGGGCAGCCGATATGCGTACGGCAGAGGGCCAGCTCCTGAGAAAGTCCGCCGCTTTCTCTTTTGCCTTGCCTATCTCTTTTTCGCTCATCTCCCGTTTCAAGAGCTCCGTCTCTTTCTCAGCATTTGGGGCTCTCCGAATGGACGCTAACAACATCCAGGAATAGGCCGTCACTTTGTCCGCCTTAACCCCATCCCCGTCTTGATACATGTCCCCGAGTTGCAGCATGGCAGGACCGTCGCCGCGCTGCGCTGCTTTTTCGTACCATTTTTTCGCTGCTCCTAGATCCTTCTGCACACCAAGTCCATTTCGGTAAATCTGGCCGAGACAGTAATCGGCCATTGCATATCGCTGTTTGCCGGCCGCTTCGCACCACGAGCGAGCCTCGGCATAGTCTTGCGCTACTCCCTCTCCTTTGGACAACATCTGAGCCAGCTGGACCTGCGCTTCAGGGTTTCCTCTCTCAGCGACCTTGCGGTACCACTTGACCGCTTCCGCAGCGTCAGGCTTCAAATCCTCCCCCTTTCCATACATTTCAACTATTTGGAGAAGCCCATCTTGAACTCCTCCCGGTCGTAGCTCGGTTTCTGATCGACGGACCGCCTCGCTTGCTAGGTTGTTTCCGGCAGCATCTGCCAGGAGAAACCATGCGTATGCCGAAACATCGTTTACTGCTACTCCATCTCCGTTGTAATAGGCTACTCCTAGATTGAACATTGCAACTGAATTGCCCTGCCTGGCAGCCTTCCGGTACCACTTCACGGACTCCTCCTTGCTTTTTTCGACACCCATTCCTTCGCGGTACATGAAGCCTACCTTGGTTTGCGCAGCAGCGTTTCCTTGTTCGGCCGCTTTCAAGTACCATTTCGCCGCCAGCGCGTCACTTTGCGGAACGCCATTGCCTTGCTCGCGGGCTTGACCCAATTTCAATTGGGCCTCTGAGTTTCCGCTCTCAGCCTCGCGCTGTAGCTCAGCAACTTCGGTAGAGGAGAGGGCCGTGTTCGTGTTTCCTGCTTGACTAGTAGCTTGAGATGGACTGGCGCCGCTGCTTGCCGACTGACTCAAGGCAAAAATGAATACCAATATCGTCAACATGGCGGCAAGAGTATAGCCCGGTAAAACAGTAAGGGCGAGTGATTCGAATCACTCGCCCCTTAGGTATTTCTTCGCGCTCTCGAGTATCCCTACTCGCAAACTCTACGCGACTGCCTTCGCCATCCGTCGCGCTTCAATCCCATCAAGCGCGCGCCACAGAGCCTTCGCCGCCTTTTCCGCGGCTGCGAGCGCCCGATCCGCCGCCTCGGGAGAAGCCTCGATCCGCTTCTCCAACTGCTGCCGCCACACTCGCGAGTGATGCACGTCAGCTGTGGCATGCAGAGTGAAATAGCCACGAGTCTTCTCGTCCGCGCCATAGGTTTCATGCAGTCCGCGAGCTTTCTCGGCAGCTACACGCGGCACTTGCGACTCGTAGGCATAGAACGCGGCCAGCGCTTCTTCCGGAGTCCCTTCGCCGGACACACGATGGAAGAACGCAATCAATTCGGCCACTTCTGTCACCGGACTGTGTCCATAGCTGTCCCTGCCGGCTCCCATGCCTTCGGCGAAATCCAGCCACAACTCTGAGTGCTCCACCGCAGTCTGTCCGGCGTCATCTTCCAATCCCTTCTCGTCATAAAGATTGGCCAGCACCGCCCGGCGCAACTCGCCTTCATCCAAACGGATGCCCAACTCCGCTAGGTACGTGGGGAAAGCCTCCACGTGGTGGTAATAGTCCTTTGCATATTCCTGAAGATCTTGGCGAGTAAGTTCGCCTGCGCTCCATGCTTTATAAAATGGATGGCAGAGCAGATCATGCTTGGCGATTCGCGCGTCCAGTTGCTCAAGGAATTCTTGCGTCGTCATAAATTGTTTTCTCCCCTAAGGAAGACACCACTATAAGAGGCGGATCACGATGTAGCAAGTAATGCTTGGGTGCCTTTCCGTCGCCTTTCTCTATGTCAACACGATCCGCAACTAAAGAATACTACAGGAGTTATGGTCGGCCTGTGACCCAAATCACCACACAATTCGCGGCCGCAACTTGTTAGAATGAAAGAGCTTTTTCCGCAGGAGGGAGATGCGGCTCCCAGAGCATTCGATGTGGTGGTGGTAGGCGCCGGACATGCCGGATGCGAGGTTGAGCCGTTTAGCGGGCGTGAGCGGAGCGGGAGCCCGCTGGCGAAATCCTGAGCCTGAGCTTTTTTTTTGCGAAGGCGAAGGACCCATCCGAGATAGCGTATGCGATTTACAGAAGAATTCGATGTGGTTGTGGTAGGCGCTGGACACGCCGGGTGCGAGGCGGCCATGGCGGCCGCTCGCATGGGTCTGAAGACCGCGCTCTACACGCTCAACGTTGACCTCATCGCTCAGATGTCCTGCAATCCGGCGGTCGGCGGCATTGCCAAAGGTCACCTGGTGCGCGAGGTCGACGCGCTCGGCGGAATCATGGGCGAGATCACCGATGCGGTCGGCATCCAGTTCCGTCTGCTCAATACTTCGCGCGGCCCGGCGGTCTGGTCTCCACGCGCCCAGTGCGACAAACAAGCCTACCGGCTGAAGATGCGGGAAGTCCTGGAGTCCCAGCCAAACTTGAAAATCAAGCAGGCGGAAGTGGCGGATTTGATCGTTGAAGGCACCCAGCACTCAGCATTCAGCGGTCAGCTTGGCAATGCTGGCGTGGGGACAGCCGCCCTCGGCTGTCCGGCGGTGCAAAGCACGGCAGTTGCTAACGACCAAGGACCAACGACGAGAAACCGGGTTCTCGGCATCCGCCTTCGCGATGGCCGCACGGTCGGCGCGCAAGCCGTTATCATCACCACTGGCACTTTTCTCAACGGCTTGATCCACTGCGGCGAGCAACAATATCCCGCAGGACGTTCGGGCGAACCGAATGCCGTCCTGCTCGGCGAGGCTTTGAAAAATCTAGGCCTGCGCCACTGCCGGCTCAAGACCGGCACGCCTCCGCGCCTCGATGGACGCAGCATTGACTGGTCTCGCTTCCAGGAACAGCCCGGCGACGCCGATCCCACTCCCTTCAGCTTTCGCACCCGGCGCGTCGCTCATCACGATTCGCAGATCCACTGCTACATCGCGTGGACCACGCCTGAAACCCATCGCATCATTCAAGAAAACGTGCACCGTTCGCCCATGTACAGCGGCCAAATTAAATCCATAGGCCCGCGTTACTGCCCTTCGATCGAGGACAAAATCGTCAAGTTCCCCGACAAGACGACGCACCAGTTGTTCCTCGAGCCTGAAGGCCTGAACACCCACGAAATCTATGTCAATGGGATGAGCACATCGCTGCCCGTCGAAGTCCAGCTCGAAATTCTGAAATCCATCCCTGGTCTCGAAACCGCCGAAATGCTTCGTCCCGGCTACGCGATCGAATACGATTCCATCGATCCCACCGAACTCGAACGCACTCTGGAAGTCAAGAAGATTGGTGGGCTTTTCCTCGCGGGCCAAATCAATGGCACCAGCGGTTACGAAGAAGCCGCCTGCCAAGGCCTGATGGCCGGCATCAATGCCGCATTGAAAGTAAAAAACCAGCCGCCACTTATCCTCGATCGTACCGAAGCCTATACCGCAATCCTGATCGACGACCTGATTTCGAAAGGCACGAACGAGCCCTACCGCATGTTCACGTCTCGCGCCGAGTTTCGCCTGCATCTACGCATCGACAACGCCGACCGCCGTCTAACCCCCCACGGCCGCCGCGTAGGCCTCATCTCCGACGAAGCCTGGGCCGACTACCAAGCCAAGCAAGCCCGCCTGGAATCCATGAAGCAGTTGCTGGAGAAAACGAAGCTGAGCGCCGCGATGGCCGAAAGCATATCGTCCCACGTGGGGACGGACGCTCCTTCGACTTCGCACAGGATAGGCCCCGTCTGTCCGGCGGAACAAATCTCCGTGGATTTGCCACAAACTTGTCATTCTGAGCGAAGTGAGGCGCAGCCGAACGAAGTCGAAGGATCCCTACTCCCTAACCTCGCCTCTGCCCTGGGCCAATCTCTGGCCCAGCTCCTTAAGCGCCCAGAAATCACCATCGAACATCTGGCGCCGCTCCTGCGCGGATCTGGCCCCGAGTTTTTTTGAAAGAAACGAATTCCGCGAAAATCCGCGCGAACCCGTGGCTGTTCTTTCTTCTTTTCAGCGCAACGAACTCAAATCCGTAGAGACGGAAATCAAATACGCAGGCTACCTGCAACAACAGCAAAAAGCCATCGAACGGATGAAGAAGGCCGAGCAGCGCCACATTCCGGATTGGTTCGACTACCGCTCAGTCAGTGGCCTCTCCCGCGAAATGCAGGAAAAACTGATCAAGATTCGCCCGCGCACCCTAGCCCACGCCTCCAATATTCCTGGAGTCACTCCCGCCGCCGTCTCGCTGGTCAACGTATACATCGAAATCCAAGCTAAACGACGCGAGCAAGCCTTGGCCCTATAATTTCTGTGTGCCCAGTGTCCCCCGTGGTTAGAATTGCTTTCGAAAATGACCGCAACTTCCTATGCGACGATGGCAAGCCCCATCGGCCCGCTGCTTTTAGCCGCGGATGATTCTGGCCTACGCGAAATCCGCTTCGCAAACGGAGAGCATCCCGCAAGTCCCGATTCCACGTGGCAGGAAGATCCTAGCCAACTCGTCGAGCCCATCCGTCAGCTCCGCGCCTATTTCGCCGGAGAATTAGAAACCTTCGATCTCCCGCTGAAACCCCAAGGCACGCCGTTCCAGATCAAAGTCTGGAAACTCCTCTGCGACATCCCTTACGGTGAGACCATCTCGTATGGCGAACTCGCGCGCCGCATCGGCAATCCTAAGGCATCGCGCGCCGTCGGCCTGGCCAATGGATCGAATCCCATCCCCATCATTATTCCTTGCCATCGAGTAATCGGCAGCAACGGCAAACTCACCGGCTATGGCGGAGGCCTTCCCATCAAAGAAAAACTCCTCGCCCTGGAACGCCGCCAGCTGCGCCTACTGTAGTTTCTTGTCGTGCTGAGCGAAGCGGGAGCGCAAGCGACCGCACAGTCGAAGCATCCCATCCCTGTCGCTGACTCGCACCTGACCACGTGGTTCGGTTACCATAGGAGTTCGCGTCGTTCCGGCAACTCGCATCTAATACTATGCATATGAAGAAAATTGCCTTCGTCCTTGCCTTGCTTTCGACCTTTGCTGCCGCGCAAGATGCGACCTCCGTCCTGCGCCCGCCCAAAGGCTCTACGCTCGCCATCGTGGTCTTCGAGGATTTGCAATGTCCCATGTGCCGCCAGGACACTCCTCTCCTGGAGCAGGCGTCCAAGACTTACAAGATTCCCCTCTTGATCCACGATTTCCCGCTGCCGATGCACAACTGGTCGTATGAGGCCGCCGTCAACGCACGTTACTTCGACAGCCTTTCCAAGGATTTGGGCAATCAGTACCGCGATTACATCTTCCAGCATCAGATGGAAATCATTCCGCAAACTCTTCGCGGATTCTCCGAGCGCTTTGCCGCCGACCACAAAGTCCAACTGCCGTTCGTCGTCGATCCGCAAGGCAAGTTCGCCGCCGAAGTGAATGCCGATCGCGACTTGGCCAAACGTTTGGGCCTCGACCACACGCCCACGATTTATTTGGTGAACAACAAAACTCAAGGCCAGTCCTTTGTCGAAGTGAAAGATCGCAACCAACTCTTCCAGATGATTGATGCCATGAAGGCCCAGTAGCCGGGGTCGGTGGATAGTCATCCCTAGCCCGCGCCTGTTGAAAACCCGCCCCGAATCCTCCTCTCGCGGCAGCGTATTTTGCTTGACGAACTTCTATCCCAGGCGGTCAAATCTTCTCATCGCGTTTGCTCCGAGAGGAACCAGCCATGTTAGTCCGCCTTGACGCTTGGACGGATTTCACCTGTCCCTTCTGCTTTCTTGCCACCCTCACGCTGGACCGGCTTCAGCAGGAGAATCAGGTCGATCTGCACTGGCGTTCCTATCAACTGCGCTCTTCCAATGCCTCCCCCATGCCCGCCGAGATGCACACCATGATCCAGAAGGAACACGTCCGCGTTACCGAACTCGCCCGTACCCAGAACGCCTTGACCTTGCACCCCGGGCCCATCGGCATCGACACGCGCGCGGCGCATCTCGCCAACAAATTCGCGGACGCGCATCACCGTGGAAATCAGTTCCATCTCGCCGCCATGCAAGCCTACTGGCTGCACGCCCGTTCGCTGGAAGACACCGGGGTATTGCAAGAGATTGCTGAGCAGGTTGGACTGGATCGCACCGCTCTGCTCGAAGCTCTAACCGACCGGTCCTTTGCTGCCCTCGTAGACGCCGACCTCATGCAAGCTGCCACTCGCGAAATTACTGGCGTTCCCGCGGTCGTCTTCAACGGTAAGTACATTCTTGCCGGCGCACAACCTTACGGAGTTTTCAAACGCCTTCTCGATCAAGTCCGTGAACAAGCCCGAGAAACCGAATTTCGTCACTCCCAACGCCGCGCCCAAGCCGGCGACTAGCCAGTGGGGCGGACCGGCCCTGAGCCTCATCGAATCGGGACCGCTGCCCGTGTAAAGTCAAAGGTCCGGCAACAGCCCATCGCCAAAGAATTCCCTCCCAGACTGCCCGCGCCCTGTATCCACTTGTCTCGCCGAGACATACACCTTTCCAGAAGCGGCTAAAGTTTTGCTGGGGGAGTGCCGATAAACAACGGACGGCATCTGCTCATTACCTTGCTAGGTCTATCTATGAAAGCATCTGTCCAACTCCGTATTTCCTCGAGCCGCTCCGTTAGTTTTCGGCGCAACTAAGAGCTGAATCGTGATCTCCATCAAGAAATACCTCGAAATGGACCCCACCCAAGCTAGCTCTGCCCCACTGGACGTTGATAAACTGTGTCCTGCTCTCTTGCAGTCCTATCGTTCCCTGCTGCTTGCGATGGGAAAGTGCGGCGCGAAAGCCTGCTCGACCGTTGGCTCCGAACTATGCCAAAACCTTATAAAGCTGGAGTCGCGCCTCTCCGGTGACATTACCCCGCCGCTCTTCAGCGAGACCGAGAAACAAGTAGAACGCGAACTTGAGCAATGGGGCGGGCGGGCGGAGCAATACTTCAAATCGAAGGCCAACGAAATCAAGGAATTGCTGATCGTGCTGGCGCGCACCGCTGAGTCCATGGGAGAGCGCGATCAGCGCTACGCCGGCCATTTCAGTGACTTGACGAATCAGTTGCGAACCATTGCCAACCTGGAGGATTTAACTCAAGTGCGCACTTCGCTGGTGCGCCGCGCCGGCGAGCTCAAAACCTATGTCGATCAGATGGCGCAAGATAGCCGCAAATCCGTGGAACAGCTGCGCACCGAAGTCTCCACCTACGAGACGAAACTAAAAGCTGCGGAACAGCTTGCCCAGCAGGATCCCCTCACCGGTCTGCCCAATCGTCGTTACGTCCAGGAGCGTATTGAATGGGCCATCACCCATAAGCAGACTTTTTGTCTGGTCATTGCCGATCTGAACGGCTTTAAGCAAATCAACGACACTCTGGGGCATGTTGCGGGCGACAGTATTTTGCAGCAGTTCGCTCACGAGTTGCGCTCCAATACTCGTTCCACCGATTTGGTCGGCCGCTGGGGCGGCGATGAGTTCATCATCCTTCTGGATTGCGATATCTCCCGTGCGTCCCTGCAAATCGACCGCATCAAGAAGTGGGTCTTCGGTGACTACACCATTTCCAAGCAAGCTTCAGGAGAGAAAAAAATTCACGTGGAGGCGGCCCTGGGCGTGGCCCAATGGCAGGCGGATGAAACCTTACAACAACTCATCGAGCGCGCCGACAAAATCATGTATGAAGCGAAAGCGCTAGCTCGCAAACAGCCCAAACTTCCGCCCGACCGGTCTAAGAAAATGGAGCGGATTATCAGCCTGTAGCTCCGCCCATTTGGGGGGCTGCCCCGGACAGGGCCGATGGGGAACTCGGCAGGTGTTACCGCCTTTCCAGTTTTTGCGGAGATCTCTATCCTCGTTCAAACGCGTGCTTTTTCTCCAACTCCTCTAAAGCCGCGCGCATTTCGCCCTCAAACTTCTCCGCCTGCGCCATCAGTGCCGCGTTGGCCGCCGCGTTTTCTCTCTCTACTGTCATCAATCCCTGCTGCGCCAGTTGGCGTGCCGTCTCCAACATATGCGGCGGCGTGGTCTCGACGTACAGCGCCTCCGTCGGATCCGCTATCCACACCGATCCTCCCACTAGCCGTGTCTGCCAATAAACTTTCCGCGCTACCAGTTGTTCCATTTGCTCTTCGCTGGCCTTGCCAAAGATCCACGCCGCGCGCTTGAAGTCATAATGCCGGCTCGAAAAATGCACCGGCACCAGTTTGCCCGACTTCACAAACTCCAACTGCCGGTGGTCCACTTCTTTGCGCAGCGCATTGATCACCGGCCCCTCCGTATCCTCGGGATCGAGTGACCGCAACACCTCGCGTACGGTAGCCGACAAGTTCACCGCCACCGGCGCATGTAGCCCTTGCGAACCCTCCAGCCGGATGTCGCCATGCAGCACCCAGAAATCTGCCCCCGACGTGGAACGATGAAAAGGCCACTCCAGTTCAAATGACAAGGGAAGCCCCGTCAACGTTACGTAGATCTTCTTGCGATTCTCCTCGCTCATGCCTTCCATTTCCTCACCCATATTGAGTGCGCGAATTCTAATCGGATTTTGGCTCGTTGTTCCACTTCCGGTTGACAAGAAGCAGCCGGGCACGGAACATGACGAGAACAGCCTAGCTTCGTTCCACCCATTGACTTTTCAGATTCCTCACGATGACTTTCGCGGTATTTCCACTTTTCCGTGCTGCGAACGCCATCTACCTTGATGGGAGAACCGAAAACATGCCCAATTTCCCACTGCTTATCTTCTGGATTCCTGGATGCTGCTTCCCTCTTGGGCCTTCGCGCCCCCATCGACAAGGGCAGGCGCTACTTTGCCTCCGGCCCCTCGTCCGCTGATGGCCCGTACGTCGCCGGCAACGCCACATCGTTCAGCCGGTAATACACTCCCAGTTGCGCCCGGTGATGGATCAAATGATTCATCATCATAATGCGCAATGCCCCAATCTTCGGCCCATCGTAGAATGTCTGCTCTCCCATCGAGAGCTTCCAGGGTTTCATCCACTGCTCGTCGGTAGTGCTCGCAATCGCTGCCCGCGCCTCTGCAGCTTTCTGGTCGAGGACCTCCAACACTTGCTCGCGGCTTTCGGCCACCAGCGGCTTGCGGTCTCGCGGCCTTTGCGCCAGGTCCATCACGTCCGTCTGCACGATGGTCGTGCCGAGTCCCACCAACTCCGCCACATGCCCGGCCAGCCGTCCCATTGCCATGGACTTCGTGTGCGGCTTCCAATCGGGCTTGCCCTCTGGCATCCGCTCCAGAGTCCGCCGCGTCGTCTTCATCTCCTGATCAAACTCCATCAACAGCCGCTCGCTGATTGCCATAACTCTCTCCTTAAACCAGAGACGCTCCGTCCAGCATTGTATCTTCTGTCGGTTACTATCGTGACCTTGTTGGTTTGCCCCACCCCACCTAATGTCAGCAGTAGCGGGCGTTTCCCGCAAGACTGGCCCGTGGGTGCAAGTTGCTACGAATGGAACCATCTCGCCTGCTCGAGCCACGGCGGACCTCTAGGCTACTGCTAAGCCTGCTCCTCCTTGGTCTGGCCTTTGCCATCCCCGGAACCCTACCCAAATTGAGCGCCCAGAAAACCGACAAATCCGCCAGCACTAGAAAGGTGCTCAGCCAGGTCGCACCGCTGTATCCGCCTGACCTGAAGCGGGCAGCCATCGGAGGCGTCGTTCGATTGGATATCATCGTCAATCCCCGCGGAGCAGTCGATTTCGTCCAGGTGGTTGGCGGCAATCCTATCCTGGCAGAGGCAGCCACCCGCGCCGTAAAGCAATGGAAATATGTCGCGGCGCCTTCCTCCACCAACATCCGGGTCAACTTCCGCTTCGATCCAGCCCAGTAATTACCCGCTGTCATCCTGAGGCCACGGAGCTTCACGCGAGGCGTGAGACCCCCAATGAAGGATCGATGCAATTTTGCGCCGCCAACCCCGCTTTCAAAATGGGATGATTGAGACAGCGAAGGGACTTGCGGGGTGGGGTTCGCACCACGCCTTGGTATTTAAGGTTCCTCGCTAACTTCGTCCATCTTTTCAAGCGCCTCATACCCCAACTCTTCAGCGGCCACTGCTTTCGAAACACTGCTGTACCGGGTCAGAAAGTCGTCAACGACTTTTCGCTCATCTTGGCTCAAGCCGTACATTTCGAACACAAGATCGTTCAGCTTCTCTTCGGTAGAAGCCACTTGCCCCTTAAGCTCAGCCAGGTTTTCCTGCAGACCTGCCAATAATTCCAAGAGTTTGTTGCATCCGGCTACGGCGACTGGAAGCCGCCAGCTCAGCACGTCTTTACTGCGGATATTCTGATGCTTCTGATTTCGCAGCGCCTCCGCCAGGCATTCCGCGTGTTCTCTGTCTTCGAATTCAAAGGGGGCCTGGCAGCCATAGTGCGCTTCAAATCCATACAGCGCGCGTTCACTCGTATCCCATCTTGGCTGATCTTGAGGTTCTCCGATTGCGGCTGCTTGTCGCACAGGCGCTTTATCGTGTCGAGTTCAAATCTCGATAGATCAGAGGCAAAACTTTCAGGGAAGGCGGCCAGTTTATGCAGCAGACGTAGCTTCGTGGCGGACAAATCAGAAATTCTCTCTGCGGATTTGCCCACGCTCTTGGCCTGACTCGATTTGCCATCCAAAAGCGGCTGGCAAACAGGGAGATCTTTCAGGAATTGATCGGCATACGATTAGAAGCGTCCGCCGTAAACTGAGCTGACTTGCTCAATGAGGAAGTCCGCAACCTTCGAACTCAAGAAACCTTGCAGGGCGCGATGATTCACCGTCTCCGCAGGCACCACTCCGTAAACCCCACCTCCTTTGCCTCCGGCCTGAAACACAAACCTGCCCTCCGGATCATAGGCGCCTTCAGTAGGCCTTTACGAAGAAGTACGCCGTCATGCTGCCAGCCACGAGGATCACAAATCCTCTGACCCAGGACTGCGGCAAGCGTTGAGCGAAGTGCGCTCCCAAATAGCCACCAATCAAGGCGCCGAGAGTCATGACCGCCGCCTGCGGCCAGTACACCGCCCGCAAGAAGACAAAATAAATTCCAGCCACACCGGTGACCGCGATCCCTAACACGGATTTCAGCGCGTTCATGGCATGGATATCTACCATTCCGGCCGCGGCCAGCATCGCCAGAATGACAATACTCATGCCAGCGCCGAAGTAGCCCCCGTAAATCGAAACCAGGAATTGCAGAAACGACGTTGTCAGGATCGCGGCAGTGGTGGCTTCATGGCTTACCGTCAGGTGGCGAATTTTCGCCAGCTTCTTGCCGAAAATGAAAAGCACCGTGGCTACTAGCATGAGCCACGGGACCGCCCGCATGAACGCCTGCGCGGGCGTCTTCAACAGCAGTAGCGCTCCAACCAAACCGCCGAGGAGACTCGCTATCAGAAGTGGCGCCAGAATACGTTTCGATACGTCCAGCCGGTTGCGATATGCGCCCCCGCTGGCAATCGCTCCCATCAACATGGCGATATTGTTGGTGACGTTCGAGGGAATAGCGGGAACTCCGGTAAAGACCAATGCCGGAAAACCGACAAAGCTCCCGCCGCCGGCGACAGAATTCAGGCACGCGCCCACCATTCCGGCGAAGAAAATGAAGATGGCTCGGTGAAGGTCCAAGAATTTATGTGTACCACAGAATCCAGATTGAAGTTATCTGATGCCGGCAGTTCTGAACTTCTGCCGGTAGTCGGGAGCATTGAGGTTAACCACGCGACACATCTCACACAGGCGTGAGCGCATTCGCTCTCCGATGCGGTCTCCCAGAGTTTCTTCGCGGGCCGCGCCGCGCGGGCCTGCCAGCGCCGCAGCTGGCCCATCCATAAAATTCGTGGTGATGATGGTGGTGCGGTTCTCGTTGTAACGCGTATTAAGGATTACGCTCACTGTATCCCATACCCACTCGGTCGGTTTCACCGCGCCCAAGTCATCAAGGACGAGCACTTCTGTTTGGAAGATGGGACGCAGTAAATCTAACTCCGTCACCTGTACCGAGGGATTATAGGAATTCTGAATTTGCTTAAGCAGTTCGCGATAATCACAGAAAAGGCACGCCACACCTTTAGCAAGAATCAGGTGCTTTAGGATTGCCACCGAAAGATGCGTCTTGCCCGCGCCACTCGGCCCGATTAGCAGTAAGCCAGTCTTATCTAGCGGATAATGTTCAACGAATTTCTCCGCCGCGATTTTTGCTGCGGCTACGCCGCGCTGCGTTCCGTCTGTTACATAACCTTGAAGATCGCATTTTTCGTAGCGTGGCGGGATATGCGCCTGCGTTAACAGACGCGAAGCCCGGTCTTGCGTGGCACAGTCACAGCGGGTAACACGCTCCTCAGCTCCTACTAGCACAGTCTTCCACCCGGTATCTCCACAAATGCCGCATTTAGGCCCTGGATTAACCTGCTTGCTGCTGCCCGCTATATTTTTCGGCATAGCATTCCCAACACGTGCCCCATTGGGTGCGGCCAGACTCCGGATGAAGCGCACATTCTTGTCTTCCATTTTCTTTCTTAAGTGTACCTTCAAAATCTAGATAAGAGGTAAGTTCATCACTTGTGGATTTTGAGGATTTACGTTTCCTCTTGTGGAATTTAAGTACCTGCTCCTCATAGATCTCCAGCATCGAACGGTTGTAGATCCAGACTGCATCGTCAGTTGTCGAACCCTCACGCTCGAACATGCTCAACACCGGCTCACATTCCTTTTCAAAGAATTGCCGTGTGCGCGCATTCGCGAGGCGCCACAACTGCCCGTCGTCTGGCAAATACCCCGGACGTTCGGAAACCCAGGAAGCAAATAGAAGATTCAAGTACCAGGCTTGGTGATAATCCTTCAGCGCACGATAGCGAACATCGTTAATGACACGATTAACGTAGAAAGGAAACCACTCCAGGAGCTGACTGCGCCGAGTACTCGAACCGGGGGGAAACATGTTTACTCGATGACTTTGCCGGATTGGGAAAGAAGGCGCAAGGGGAAAACTTTTACGTGCTGTGTAGATGTTGTGGAGATGTGAGCATGCTTGTGGAGGGAAGAGGAAAAAGTGGTGAAGACTTTCTGCTCTGCGAAAGTTTGATGCAAAGGCAGTGCAACTTTCGCTGCAGCGCGGATAACGATTGCCTGATTTTCGTTTTCAGCTTACTATCCGGCAAGTGGCTGCGCGAAACATCCCCGATCCAGATCCAAAGCAGCGCTTAGTCTCTGCGGCCCCAGTCGAAGACGACTCTTCTTTTGAACTGAAACTGCGTCCGCAGCGGTTGGCGGAATTTATTGGGCAGCCGAAAGTGAAAGAGAATTTATCGGTGGCGATTGAAGCCGCGAAATCACGCGGCGAGGCGCTGGATCACGTATTGCTGTATGGCCCGCCAGGACTGGGGAAAACAACACTCGCGACCATCATCGCCAATGAATTAGGCGTAGCTTTTCAGCAGACGTCAGGACCCACGCTGCAAATTAAGGGCGATCTGACCGCTATTCTTACCAATCTTCATGATAAGCAAGTCCTGTTTATTGATGAAGTGCACCGCTTGCAGCCTGTCCTCGAAGAGCTCCTGTACTCTGCCCTCGAGGATTACAAGCTGGATATCATGATTGGCCAAGGTCCTGCGGCGCGCACCCATACCATGGATGTAAAGCCATTTACATTTATCGGAGCCACCACGCGCGCTGGATTGCTCTCGTCACCACTACGCTCAAGATTTGGGATTGTGTTGCGCCTCGAATTCTACAGCCACGAAGACCTGAGGATCATTGTGGAAAGGTCAGCGGAAATTTTGGCGGTTGAAGTCGACGCTGCCGGAGCGCTGGAAATTGCCAGCCGTTCGCGTGGCACGCCACGTATCGCTAATCGGTTGCTGCGCCGGGTGCGCGACTACGCGCAGGTCCGCGGCGCAGGCAAGATCGATCTCCCTACGGCGCAAGCGGCCCTCCAGATGCTCGAAGTCGATCGTCACGGCTTCGACGAAGTGGATCGCAAGCTGCTGCTGACAATTATTGAGAAATATAACGGTGGACCGGTGGGAGTGAGCACGCTAGCCGCCGCGTTGGCGGAAGAGCCCGATGCGATTGAAGAAATCTACGAACCATTCTTGATCCAGATCGGCTTTCTGAACCGCACTCCCCGCGGCCGAGTCGCCACGCAACTCGCTTACGATCATTTCGGAATCACGCCGAACCGGCGGCAGAGCTCGTTGTTTTAGAAGCTTTCAGCCGTCAGCTTTCGGCTCTTGAACGGCCCAGCTACAATGTCCCCAACATGATTGCTCATCTTCGCGGGAAGTTGCTTTCCAAACACCCGAATCAGGCCATCGTTGAGACGGGCGGCGTCGGCTATGACGTTACCATCAGTGTGCCCACATTTTCCGACCTTCCCGGCATAGGCGGCGAAGTTGCTCTGTACATTCATACCCATGTCCGCGAAGATTTGATCGCACTCTATGGATTCTTGCGGCCTGCGGAAAAACAGCTGTTCGAGAAGCTGATCACAGTGAGCGGCATCGGGCCGAAGCTGGCAATCACGATCCTGAGCGGTATGGCTGCGGACGAGATGGTCGGCGCGATCCGTGGCAATGATGTTGTCCGCCTCACCCGCATTCCAGGAATTGGCAAAAAGACTGCCGAGCGAATGGTGCTGGAACTTCGCGACAAACTGCCGCCCGCAGCGACGGGAAACGTAACAGCTTTGCCAACGAAAAGCGCGATCGAAGACGACGTGTTGTCAGCTTTGGTCAACTTGGGCTATCAAAGACCGGCCGCGGAGAGGGCGTTGGAACGTAGCACGAAGATGGGCAGCGGCGAATCGTTTGAAACGATGTTTCGGGAGGCGCTGGGAGTTCTCTCAAAGTAGCTCGTTCGCCGGCGCAGCCGCTCCGCATAGCTTTAGCGTGAGATCGCTGGCGGGTATTTCCGGGGCGCAGACCCGCGATCTAGGATTCACCGATCCCATTTGGTAGGCTCTCTCGATGAAAGTTCTTGTCCGCATCCCGTCCCTTTTTATTGTTCTTGTTTTCACCAGCCTCGTCCTGCCTCAGCGCGCCCACGCGCAACAGGAGTTTCCGCCACCTCAGGGCAAAGGTCGGGTAGTGGTTCTCTCCTCCGGCATGGCCGGGCCGGAGCACTGCACTACCGTAGCGCGCGAGATCGCGCAACTCGGCTATGATGTCGTGCTCTTCGATGGCAATACGATGGAGGGAACGCATGGCGATGGCGTGAAGACGGCCATCCTGCAGGCGCAGCAAATGCCGCACGCGCTTCCCGGCAAAGTTGCCTTGGTTGGTCTTTCCCTTGGTGGGGGCATGTCTCTTTATTACGGCGCACAATGGCCCGATCTAGTGTCGGGTGTCGTGGCTTGGTATCCCGCGACCAGCTTTATTCACGATATTCCCGGCTTCGTGAGCCGGTTGAAGGTGCCGGTTCTGGTGTTTGTCGGAGAGAAGGATCATTACCGCAATGGCTGCTGTGCGGCCGATCCAGACCGCGCTCTGGCCGCAGCCTGCACCGCAGCCGGCTTGTCATTTCAGCTGATCATCTACCCAGACGCAGATCACGACTTCGTCAAGGGCGGCGACCATTACAATGCCAAGGACTACTCAGACGCCTTTAAGCGCGCGGCGGAGCACCTCAAAGTCTATCTGGCCCACTAGCGGAGACTGTCGACGAGGCGAAGAGCAGGTCATGGATCATGGCGCACATCTTCATCAGCCACTCCAGCCGGGACGGAGAGCAAGCGGCGAGCCTGCTCGCGTGGCTGCACGCCAACGGTTTCGCCGAAACCTTTCTCGACTTCGATAAACATGCGGGCTTTGCGCCGGGCGCGGACTGGGAGCGCAAGCTCTATCGAGAAATTGCCGGCGCGGAAGCAGTCATACTGATTCTCACCAAGAACTGGTTTGACAGTAAATGGTGCTTCGCGGAATTCACTCAAGCGCGGGCGCTCGGCAAAGCCATCTTTCCGCTCATCGAAGCGCCCACCGCGGAGACTTTGGTTTCGCCCGACATTCAGCACCTGGATCTTCTCCAAGACCGCGCTGGCGGCCTGGCGCGCCTGGCGAAGGAGTTGACGGAGATTGCCCTCAATGCTCGCGGAGGATTTCCCTGGGACGGCACGCGGCCACCCTATCCTGGCCTTCTGGCATTCGATGAGGCGGATGCCGCGATTTATTTTGGACGCGACGACGACATCCGGCGTTTGTTCGAACGGCTCAACGCAAGACGAACCCAGGGCGGCGCCAAGCTGGTGGCTCTGCTTAGTGCCTCGGGAGCGGGGAAATCCTCTTTGCTCCGGGCGGGCGTATTGCCGCGGCTCAAACGCGACAAACGAAATTGGATTGCGCTTCCCCCTTTCCGTCCGCAAGTTCACCCGCTCGACGAACTGGCCCAAGCCGTCGCGGCCGGTCTCGGGCCAAATGGCGATTGGCGGCACTGGCGCGACGCCTTCTCGGTTCAGGCTACCGCGAGCCTTCTTTCAGACTTGGCACGCGATCTTCGCGCTGTACACGGCGCCAATGAGGCGCAAATCCTGATCACGGTCGATCAATCCGAAGAGTTGTTCGGCGCGGCGGAAAAGGTGGAAGCGGAGAAATTTCTGCGCGTCCTCAACGTCCTGCTCAATGAAGATGACCAACTCCCCTTCTTGGCGGTCATGGCATTGCGCTCCGATTATTTGGGACAGCTTCAGGAAGCGCAGTCTCTGTCAGTTCCCTTTGAAGAATTCTCTCTGAAGCCCATGCCCTTGGAACGGGTGCGTCACATTATCGAGGGCCCGGCTCGGGTGACAGGTCTCACCGTAGATAACGCGCTGGTAAATGCGGCCATGCACGACGCCGCGACCGACGACGCTTTGCCCCTGTTGGCTTTCGCCCTGCGCGAGCTCTACGACCGCTTCGGCAAGAATAGGCACCTCACCCTTGAGGCCTATGAGGCCCTGGGCGATGATGCCGCGCAACTTTCTCCACTCGAAAATGCGGTGCGCCGTAAAGCAGACGAAGTCCTGGCCGCCGCCAAGCCCACGCTTGAAGACTTGCAAGCACTGAGAGAAGCCTTCGTACCCGCAATGGTACGGGTCAATACTGAGGGCGAATATGTGCGCCGCCCAGCCAGCTTCGATACGCTTTCTTCGAAAGCAAAGCCTTTGCTTGAGCGGCTGGCCAGAGCACGTCTTCTCGTCATCCGAAAAGAACAGAATGTGGCGATGGTTGAGGTGGCGCACGAGGCGCTGCTGCGCAAGTGGCCCCTGCTGCGAGGCTGGCTCGATGAAGAGCGCGAATTCCTCATTGGCAAGGATCAACTCGAACAAGATTTGCTGGATTGGATTAAAACGCCCGGCCACCAGAAAACAGAAGCCCTGCTGTCTGGCCTGAAACTGACGCGAGCGCGAACCTGGTTGGCAGCAAAACCGCTGCAGCTCAGTGCCGCGGAACGCAAATTCATTCAGGCTAGCATCACGCATTACGACCAGGAATTGTCGCGCAGAGAAAGGGTCCGGCGCCGGGTGCGGCAAGCTACGGGGTTCGCTTTTCTGGCGCTCATTGCTCTTTTGGGGATGTCGATTCGCGCCTGGCGAAGCTCCAATCGCTTGGTGGCGACGGCTGAGTCGGCCAGGCTCGCTACTCAATCGCAGGAGGATCTCTACTTCGGCAATCTTGGGCTCGCGTTTCAAGAAGCGGTACAGGCGATGGAGCGATCTCCATCCGAGCCAGCCGAGTATGCCCTGCGGCAGGTTCTTACAGGGCCTATCGAAAATGCAGTTCTGCATCACCACGGTCCGGTGAACCTGGCCACGTTCTCGCCTGACGGAAAGCGCATCCTCACCGCAAGTCAAGACAACACAGCGCGTGTGTGGGATGCGAACGCCGCCCGTTTGCTGGCGACTTTGTCCGGGCACAAGGGCCCGGTCAACGACGCAGAATTCTCCTCGGATGGAAAACGCATCGTCACCGCCAGTGCCGACGATTCCGCGCGCGTGTGGGACGGGGAAAGCGGCGCTCTGCAAGCCATTTTGGTTGGGCACACGGCTGAGGTGCACGTTGCCCGATTCTCGCCGGATGGGAAACGCATTGTCACGGCCAGCGCCGACCAGACCGCGAAAGTTTGGGACGCTGAGACCGGCCATCTGCTGGTAACTCTGACCGGCCATGCCGGCGCAATCTACGATGCCAATTTTTCGTCCGATGGAAAGCGTATTGCCACGGCTAGTGCCGACCAAAGCGCGAAAGTATGGGATTCCGACAGCGGCCATTTGTCGGAAACTTTAGCTGGCCATTCCGGCGTCGTGTACAACGCGACATTCTCTCCGGATGGAAAACGCGTTGTCACGGCTAGTGCCGATAGTACGGCGAGAATATGGGACGCGGAAACTGGCCACCTACTGGCAACTCTGACCGGCCACACCGATGCGGTAATCCATGTGGCGTTTTCGCCGGATGGGAAGCGCGTTCTCACTGCCAGTGCAGACAAGAGTGCGCGCATTTGGGACGCCGACAGCGGTCGTCTGCACTCAATACTGAGCGCGCATAACGCCGAAGTGCGCGTTGCCGTGTTCTCGCCCGATGGAACGCGTATCGTCACCGCCAGTGAAGATCACACCGGGCGCGTGTGGGATTCTGAATTAGGTCAGCTTCTTGCCAGTCTCACCGGCCACAACGACGTAGTCCTCGATGCCGCATTCTCTCCCGATGGAAGCCGCATCGTGACGGCCAGCCAAGATGGTACCGCCCGAGTCTGGGATGTGGATAGCGGTCATCCGCTGGCAACTTTGACGAGACACACTGCTATCGTTTCCAAGGCGGCGTTCTCGCCTGACGGAAAGCGCGTCGTCACCGCCAGTCAAGACGCCACCGCGCAAGTGTGGGATGCGGACAGCGGCCATTCGCTGGCAACGCTGGCCGGACACAAGCTGTGGGTTTTTTCTGCAGCCTTCTCGCCCGATGCAAAACGTATCGTCACCGCTAGCATCGATTTCACCGCGCGCACCTGGGACGCCACCACGGGGCAACCGCTGGCGACGCTGGCGGGACACACTGGCGCAGTCTACGACGCAACATTCTCGCCCGATGGAAAGCGCGTCGTTACCGCCAGCGCCGACAATACTGCGCGGGTGTGGGATGCCGACACCGGCCGCTCGCTGGAAATGTTGTCCGGACACACCGGCCAGGTATTGGACGCAGAATTCTCGCCGGATGGAAAGCGTGTCGTTACCGCCAGCGCGGACCATACCGCACGACTATGGGATACCGAAACAGGTCGCCCCTTGACGACGCTAACCGGACATAGCGGCGGCGTGTCCAGCGCAGTCTTCTCACCCGACGGAAAAGACATCGTCACTGCTAGTTACGACCATACGGCGCAAGTGTGGGATGTCGACACCGGCCATTTGCTCACAACTCTGAGCGGTCACGCCGCCGCAGTCAGTTCCGCCGTCTTCTCGCCCGATGGCAAGCGTATCGTCACTGCCAGTGCGGACAAAACGGCGCGGGTGTGGAACGCGGAAACAGGCCATTTGATTGCAACTCTAACCGGGCACACCAACCTGGTTCTCGACGCTGTCTTCTCGCCCGACGGAACGCGCGTCGTTACCGCCAGCCAGGACAATACCGCGAGACTCTGGGACGCCGAATCGGGTTTCTTGTTGGGCACGTTAAGCGGACATACCAACCGGGTCTACAGTGCGGTGTTCTCGCCCGATGGCAAGCGCATCGTCACTGCCAGCGGAGATAAAACCGCGCGCATTTACATTGCCGATATCAAGGACCTTTTGGAATGGGCTAAAAACCGGCTCCCATTAGAGTCCGGCAAATGATTCAGCAATAGTTGAGACTTCTGAGATCGTTAGGCAGGTACTCTCGCGTCGAAGGCCTTCATAAAACCGAGAATCATCTGAACGACCGCTTCATCGCCGATGGTCGTATTGATCATGGCGTGGTAAATGGCGCGGTCAGGCCATGGCACGCCGAAGTACTTCTGGATGAAATGGGCGCGTTCCCGATCGACCGTATCCACGCACTCTTCGGCCTCCTTCTCACTCTTCCCGCGAGCCAGCAGGCGCCGCACTTTGTCTTCTCGAGGAGCGTAAAGAAATACCCTCAGCGTATCCTGGCGGTTCCGGAGAAACTGTTGCGATCCCCGTCCGACGATGACCGAGTTGCCGGTTTTCGCCGCGTGCTGAACTACCCGTTCCGTAATCTTCAAAATGCTCTCGCTGTCCACCAGCTTGAGCTTATGTGCATTGATGCTTCCTTCATAACTGCCGCGCAAGAACGATTTGAAGAGCCGGTAGTACAGCGGATCGTTGCGTTCTTCGCGAACTTCGACGACTGCCTTGGGACATTCGGCCAGCCGCGCAATCTCTTCGGTCAGCAACTGATCCCAAAGCTTCCAGCCTAAATGGTTGGCCAGCCGCTGCGCGATTTCGCCGCCGCCGCTTCCATATTCGCGTTCAATGGTGACGATTTTAATCATTTAAGTCGCGGGCTCTCGCGGGCCGCGCCATCCTCTTGAAGATCACTTTATCAAATCCGCATCACAATTCTCGCGTTCACACGTGGACAGCGAGAACGGGACACGGTCCCAACTGGATCACTCGATAAGTCGTCGAACCAAACACGGCCGGATCCAGGGCTCCGCGGCCGCGCACTCCCATCGCCACCATGTCGATTTGCGGCTCACCGCCAGTTGCATGATTTGCTGATACGGTTTTCCGATCAACACGGTCTTCTTAATCCGAAGAGTCTAGACGCTTCAGCGGAAATCAGTTTGTCGAGTTGCTCGGTCACTGCCGCCAGGGTTTCTTGCGTCTTGGCCGCGCTGGGCGCTCCTTCCAACACGTGCAGCAGGGTCAGCTCAGCGTCATACTCCGCTGTCGCCGAGATGGCGAAGCTTAAAGCCCGCTTGGAATTTTCGGAGAAATCGGTACAGTAAAGGATTCTGCTCAAGTGGTGGACGTGACTCCGCTCCTCGGCAACCGTAGATTCGTGCGGCGGGTGACATACGACAAGTACCGGACAGGGAGCGCGCCGCATCACGCGGTCGGTCACCGAGCCCAGCACCAGCCGGTCAAACCCGCGCCGGCCGTGTGTTCCCATGACGATCACCTCCGCTTTCTGCGCTTCCGCAAATGCCAGAATGCAGTCCGGGGCTGATCCCTGGTGCACCACCAACTCCGGTTGAATATCAGCGTGGGTGTGTTTCCTGATGAATTCTTGCAGTTGCGCTTTGCCGCCATCGAGCAAGTGCCCGGCAGAACTCCTCGTAATCTCCTGCCGAGGCGGCATAGTCGGCGTAAGGATATCGCCATAGTTCCACGACATGCTGCGCCACCAACTTGGCTCGATAGTGCTCAGCCAGCGACAGCGCGTGGTGATAGGCCCTTACCGAGAATTCCGAGAAATCAATAGGACAAAGGATGAGTTTGATTTCCAGCATCGTACCTCTTGAGCGTATCGACTTTGATCGATACACTCCTACTCGCTATTATTCCACTTTGCTTAACCGACTGCTGCTTCCCCGCCGCCGCCCGGATCATTCTTCTTCAAAACAAAAGCCAGACAAAACATAATGCCCGCTCCCACGGCGAGAACCTTAAAGGTATCAATGTATGCCAGGCTGGCCGCTTGCGCTTGCAGCGTGACTGATAAATCCTGGCATAGGCCTGTTAGATGCGCCTCATGCTTGCCCACGCCGGAGTTCGCCAGGTGCTGAGCCAAGCCGTTCGCAGCATTCAGCAAAATTGGGACTGTCCAGCCGTGCGTTCTGCACTAACCTCGCCTGATGGAATTGCGAGCGCCGCGCAATTAACGTGGTGACCAGCGACGTTCCCACGCTGCTGCCCATATTGCGCATGAAATTGACGATTCCCGCAACCGCGTTGTTCTTCTCCGGCGAAATTCCGACGTAAGCCACCAGCGTAATCGGCACGAACAGGAATCCCAAACCAATCACCTGCGCGATGCGCAGCCACACCGCGGCACTGAAACTAATCTGCAAGTCAATCCGCCGCGTGGAATAGAACATCGCGATCGGACAGCGCAAGCCAGCCGAAAGCGATCAGGTAGCGTGCCTGGAACTTCGTCGTCAGTTGGCCCATGATGGGCATCTCAATCAGCAAAACCAGCACCTCCAGCCGAAAGCGCAAGCCCCGCCAGTTCGGACGTATACCCCACAAGCGTTTGCAGAAACTGCGGCATCAGGACCAGGCTGCTGAACAGCAAGATTCCCAGGGTGAACATCATCAAGTTCGCACTGGCGAAGTTGAAGCTCTTGAACATGCGGACGTCGATGATCGGCGACTTTTGAAACCACTCCCAGATGACCAGAGAGATCAGGCATACCGTGGCCACGACGATCAAAGTAGTGATGAAGCGCGACCCGAACCAATCATCTTCCTGGCCCTTGTCGAGCAGACACCTGCAACGCTCCGATGCCCAGGGCCAGCAGAGCGATGCCAATGTAGTCCAACTTGACCCCGGCCGACTTGAGCCGTCGCTAGATAAGGAGGATCTTCGACGAAGCGCCGAACCAGAAACCATGTGGCGATGCCGACCGGCAGATTGATGAAGAAAATCCACCGCCAGGAATAGTTGAAGGTGATCCACCCGCCCAGGGTCGGACCGATGGTCGGCGCCATGATCGCCGTGATGCCATAGAGCGCAAACGCCAAGCCTCGCTGTTGCGGCGGAAAAGTGTCTGCCAGAATGGCCTGCGCCATCGGCTGCAACCCGCCTCCGCCCGCGCCTTGCAGCACTCGAAACAAAAGAAGAAACCCGAGACTCGGCGCAATACCGCAGAGCAAAGAACTCACCGTAAAGACGCCCAAACAGGACATGAAAAAGCGCTTCCGTCCCAAGGCGCCGGCGAGCCAGCCGCTGATCGGCAGGATGATGGCATTCGAAACCAGATAAGAAGTCAGCACCCAGGTGCTCTGATCGTTGCTCGCGCCGAGATTGCCGGCCATGTACGGGCAGGGCAACATTGGCGATGCTGGTGTCGAGAACCTCCATGAAGGCCGCCATCGCCACAACCACGGCAATCAGCCAGGGATTGACCTTGGGCCGCCAGACCTCCTGGTCGAGTGTGAGAGCCGCGGAACTCATTGGAGATATACATCGGGCACCACGTTCATGCCTGGCCGAAGCTGGCGGTCCTGATTTTGCCCCGGTTCAAGAACGATCTTGACCGGAATTCTTTGGACAATTTTCACGTAGTTTCCCGTCGCATTCTCCGGCGGAAGCAAGCTAAAAAGTGGGCCGGTCGCGCCTGCGATGCTGTCGACATGGCCCTTTAAAGTCTGGCCGGTGGAATCCACGTGAATGTCAGCTTTCTGTCCAACCCGCATGCGCCTCAGCTGCGTCTCTTTGAAATTTGCGGTGACCCACACTTCATCCAGAGGTACTACGGTGAGCAGTTGCTGGCCGGCTTGAACGTTCCACCCGACAACCACTGTCTTATTCACTAGCCCGGTGACCGGCGCAACAATCTTCGTGTATTGCAGATTCAACTCCGCCTGCTCAAGCAAGGCGCGCTTTTGCTCCACATCGGCAATGGCCGCGCGCGCCCGCGCCCGAGAAGAGGACACTTGTTGCGGCCCGGTTTCGGCGGATTGATGGTTTGCGTGCGCTTGAGCCATACGGCTCTGCGCCTGTTGGACGAACTGTTGCGCTGCCGATTCACTAGCGCGCGCTGCGGCCACTGTCGCGGTGCTGGCTTTAGCCGTGGCCAATGCCTGATCGTATACCTGTGCGGCAACCTCCCGTTTGTCCACCAGAGCTTTGTAGCGCTTCAAATCGTCTTGTGCTCTTACATCATTGGCCTCGGCCCCCTCCAATTGCGCATGGGCCGCCGCAAGTTGCCGCTGTGCCGCAATGATCCCCGCATTGGCGTTTTCTATATCCGAGGCGGTAAATTTCAATTGGCTCGAAGTGTTTACCGAAGTGATGGGTACCGTTATATTCAGCGCTTGCGCTGTTGCTTCGGCATTAGCCAAATTGGCTTGCGCCTGCGCGATCGCAACCTGGTAGTCTTTGGGATCTATTTCCACCAGCACGGTGCCCTGCTGCACCCACTGGTTGTCATCCACGTTGACTCGTATCACGTAACCGGACACACGCGCACTAACGGGATACAGGTGAACATCCGCCTGGGCGTCGTCGGTCGATTCATAGCTATTGAAGTAGCGCCACAACAGAATGCCGGCGGCGAATACGAGCAAAGCGACCGCGAAAATTATGAGGTTTCTGCGGCGCGTAGGGCTGCGGCGCTGCGGCGCGCCATAGCTACGCTCCGTCAAGGGCGATACATCGACCGTGGACTCGTTGCCTCTCTCAGGCGCCGAACGGGGTGAGTTTTCTTCCGCCATGTTTCATTTTCCTTTGAAATATTCTTTGACGCCACTCTCAGCGACGCCCAGGGCGCGAGCCAGGGAAATTTTCGCAAAGTTGTAGCTGTAGAGACTGGAAATGTACTGCTCGTGGGCGCTCGCAACCGACTCTTCGGATTGCACTACTTCCACGGTGTCGGTGACCCCCGCGCGGAAACGGTCGGTCGACTGCGCCAAAGTTTGCTCCGCTAGATCGATGTTGCTCCGCGCCACGTTGACTTGAGCTGCTGCGGACTGCAGGTTCAACAGCGCGGCGCGAACATCGGAATCTATCTGCGCCCGCAGGTTCTCCAGACGCTCGCGGGTCTGCTCGAGTTTCGCGTCGGCCTGCAAAACGTCGCCATGAACGCTGCCTCCCTGAAAAATCGGAATCGACAACGTTCCTCGCACGTCGAACACTTGCGTTGCCGTCGAAGGATGCGCCCCCCCCGTGCCGATGTCGGCGTCAAAGGAAAGCGATGGCAAATAGCCCGCGAACGCAGCTCTTCGGGTAAATTCCGCCGCGCGAACGTCCGTCATGGCCGCCTGGTAATCGGAACGCGAGGCGTAGGCTCGTTTCAAAGCTTCATCAATGCCA
The DNA here is from genome assembly GCA_963712035.1 of uncultured Acidobacteriaceae bacterium. GTDB lineage: Bacteria > Acidobacteriota > Terriglobia > Terriglobales > Acidobacteriaceae > PALSA-270. Next base: position 628,880 of record CAVQGL010000002.1, read on the forward strand.
ATGCCCTCAAATGCCTGGTAGGGTGCCTTGTCCGTGAACTCGAATTCCTGCCCGGGAGGCAACCCGATCACGCGCGCTACGGTCAGCTTTTGGATGGCAAAGTTGTTCTGCGCTTGAATCAACTGTTGCTGCCGCGTCTGTAGCTCCACCTTGGCGCGAAGCCCGTCAATATCCGCCGACGTGCCCGCTTTCACCTGGTCGGTGGCCTGATCGTAGAGTGCCTGCGCCGTTTTGACTTGTGCCTCTGCCGTTTCGATCCGGGCCTCGTCGGCAATAGCCTGCAGATAAGTAAAGCCCACGGCAAGCACCACCAGATCGCGCGCGTCTTTGTAGGTGTATTCCGCCGACTTCAAGCTTTGCCGGGCGGCGCGCGCACCGTTGATCGATTTCCAGTCAAACAGCGATTGCGCGACGGATGCACGCGCGTCGAAATAAGAAAAAGGGCCAATCGACGCCGGGATGCTAAGCCCGGAAAGGCTGGTAAACCCGAGCTCTGCGAGATTGATCTCCGAGGCCGCCACATAAGGCGCCGCCGTCACATGCGGCAGCAGAGCGCTCAATTGCTCCCAACGTTGGCCGCTGGCGGAACGCACGTCGGCTTTCGAAAGCAGTAGCCCAAGGTTTTGTTTCAATCCCCGGTCAATGGCTTCCTGCAACGAAAGCGATAGCACGCCCGGAACCGGTGGGGCCGGCACGCTGCCCCCGAACGGGCTCACTCCGAGCGTTCCGGGGATCGCTTGGCCCGGCGTACTCGGTCCGGCTGCGTTCTCGTTTTGCGCAAGGGATGTTGCTGCTCCGCAGAGTAAGACTCCGGCTAGCAGGAAAAGGCGGCGTTCGTTACTAAGCCTCAAAGGGAGCCTCCTTGGCTGCGACTCTTCGCTGGTGGTCGAGGGAGAATATCCTAATCTGGCCCGGTTAGTTCGGGCAACCGCCTACCTGCCTTCCGGGGAGCTTACAAAGTTCGCGGAGTGGTCAACCCATTGCTTGTCTCTAGCATTGGTTTGTCTCTGGCGCTGCGACGTTAGGATGCGGATAATGGTCCATGGGGCGGAGTTCGATAGCGGCCTCGCTGCTACAAGTTGTCCCGAAAGTCGCGTAGGCTCAACCATGGCTTCAGGCGGGAAAGGCCGAAGGGGTGGCCGCATGCGTCGCGCGCCAGTAGTTGTAGCCGCTGCTCTGTTCGTGGTCGCTACAGCTCTCGCGGCGATATCGGCGATTGTCGTGTTGGCCGGGGAACCGCGCCCAACGGGGCTTATTATCGATTACCCCGTCGATGGATCGATCTTCCCGCCCGAGTTCACTCCTCCCACTTTTATCTGGCGCGATACCGCGGTAGAGGCGACCCTGTGGCGGCTTGACATCGAATTTGCTGATCGATCACCCGCACTCCACATCGAATCCCATGGCGAACCTTTGAGTCCTGGCACAATTGATCCGCGATGTGTTTCGCCGACCAACGAATTACCCAAGCTCTCACCAGAAGAATCCGGGGCGCACACCTGGATTCCGGACCCGCAGACATGGGAGACGATCAAAAAGCATTCCGTAGTGGGCCCAGCAAGGGTAGCGATTTCCGGCCTCGGCGGAAAAGATCACGCGCGCGTGTTATCCCGCGGCGGGGTTACGATTCAAACCTCGAAGGATCCCGTTGGCGCGCCGATTTTCTACCGCGATGTGCCCCTAATGCCCTCGGAAACGGAAAAGGGAACCATCAAGCCTCTGGCTGCTAATGCGGTTCCACTTATTCAATGGCGTTTGCGCAATGTCGGTGCGGCCCAGAGCCGCGTGGTTCTCGAAGGCATCCACACCTGCGCCAACTGCCACTCTTTCTCTTCGGATGGCAAGACGATGGGGATGGATATGGACGGGCCTGGAAACGATAAGGGGCTGTATGCTCTGGCCCCGGTCAAGCCGCAAATGACCATTCGCAACCAGGACATGGTTTCCTGGAATCCATCGCAGGACCGCCAGTATGCATTTAATCGAGTGGGATTCATGTCGCAGGTTTCTCCCGATGGGCAATATGTTCTGACCACGGTCAGTACGGCGGACCGTGCTCCTCAGAACAACTACTACGTTGTGAACTTCAAAGACTACCGCTTCCTACAAGTGTTTTATCCGACCCGCGGCATTCTGGCCTGGTATAGCCGAGCCACGGGCCAGAGGCATCCGCTGCCTGGAGCCGACAACCCGCGTTATGTGCAGACAGATGGGGTGTGGAGTCCGGATGGCAAGTACATCGTATTTGCCCGGGCGGACGCCAAAGAACCCTATCCGCCCGACGGCAAGATGGCCGGCTATGCGAACGATCCCGACGAGGTTCAGATTCAATACGACCTCTATCGGGTTCCGTTCAATGATGGCCGGGGAGGCGAACCGGAACCGATCGCAGGTGCTTCCGCTAATGGCATGAGCAACACCTTTCCGAAGGTCTCCCCCGACGGCCGCTGGATTGTTTTTGTGCAGTGCCGCAACGGCCAGTTGATGCGTCCCGACAGCCAGTTGTACATCGTTCCGGCGCAAGGGGGACAGGCTCGGCGGATGCGCGCCAATATGCTTCCGATGAATTCCTGGCACAGTTTTTCCCCCAATGGACGCTGGCTGGTCTTTTCGTCGAAGCGAAGATCCCCTTACACCCAGATGTATCTGACGCACATTGACGAAGAGGGCAACGACAGCCCGGCAATTCTCGTCGAAAACTCGACCGCTGCCAACCGCGCCGTAAATCTTCCCGAGTTCGTGAACATTCCACAAGACGGGCTGGTGAAGATCGACACGCCCGCGGTCGATATGTACACCAAGTTCGACGAAGCCGTGGAGTTGGGGAAAAAAGGTCAGTACGAAGCAGCAATCGCCGAGTGGGAGAAAATTATCGAGACCGACGCAGACGATCCCAGAGTACAAAACAATCTCGGCACCGCGCTGGCCTGGAGCGGGAGATTTGAAGAAGCGATCCCGCATTATGAGAAAGGCCTTCAGTTAAACCCGCAATACCATGCCATCCATAACAATCTCGGTCTCGCTTTGGCGGCGACGGGACATCCCGATGAAGCGATCTTGCAATTCCGCACCGGCCTCGAGTTCTACCCCGAATCTGCGGAGTTGCACAACAATCTGGGCCATGTTCTGGCAACTAGGGGACAGCTTGACGAAGCTACCGTGCAGCTTAAGCAAGCGCTTGCAACCAACCCCAATCTCGCGGAGGCCCAATACAACTTGGGGCGTGTTCTCGCCGCTAAAGGGCAATTCAATGATGCAATCGCCCAGTTCGAAAAGACGGTCGAGATTACTCCCAATCTGGCAGAAGCGCAGAATGATCTGGGAATTGCCTTGGTAACTGTAGGCCAACTCGAACAGGCCAAGCCGCACTTCGAAAAAGCAGTGCAGATTAATCCAGAGTTGGCTGAGGCGCATTGCTATCTGGGGATGGTGCTCTACTATGGGCAGGGCAAATCGCAGGAGGCGTTTGCGCAGTGGCGGGAAGCGCTACGGCTGCAGCCGGATAACGCCCTGACTATGAGCCAACTGGCACACGCGCTGGCCGCAAGCCCGCAAGCGGCCGATCGCAATGCTGAGGAAGCCGTGAAACTTGCCGAACGGGCCGTACAGCTATCCGGCGAGCAAGACGCGGAATATCTCGACACCTTGGCTATAGCTTACGCTGCGGCCGGCAGGTTCCCCGAGGCTGGCGAGACCGCCCGCCGCGCCCTTGACCTTGCCACCCGACAGAACCAGTCACAGCTCGCAGAAGGGCTGAACGCCAGAATTCGGCTGTACCAGGCTGGACAGCCGTATCGGGATACATGGAATGCTCACTAATCTCCGTGGTAGCCGCGTTGGCCTATGATGGTCACGGTACTCCCGAAATCGTTAGCTACTAGTAAGAGCCCGTCCACTCGGAGCGCTCGTTCGCACACTCTTTATTTTCCGATACAGAAACTGCTGAAAATCAGGTTGAGGATGTCGTCGGTTGTGGTGGCGCCGGTGATTTCGTCGAGCGGCCGCAGGGCTCCGTAGAGGTCCAGCAAAAGCATTTCGTGCGGGATTTTGTTGGCAACGCCGGTGCCGGCGGCTTCCAACGACTCGAGGGATTGCGCAACCAGCTTCTGATGGCGGATGTTGGTGAGGAAGCCGGTCTCGGCTTGAGCGTGGGAGTCGCCTCCAGCTTGGCGCAGGATTTCCGCACGCAATGCGGCGATGCCTTCCCCGGTAATCGCCGAAGTGCGAAGCCGCGCCGGTACGGATCCTTCGGTCGCATGTTGGCTGGCGCCCTGGCTTCGCTCCCGATAAGAAGGCTTGAAAAATTCAGCGGTGGACGCCAAATCGCATTTGTTGGCGACAATAATTGCTGAACGTCCGGCGACTAAAGCAAGCAACTCTTCGTCCTCGGCGGCCAGCGGCTGGCTGGTGTCGAGGACGACCAGCACCAAATCGGCATCGGCGATTGCCTCCATGGATTTGCGGATGCCGATGCTTTCGGCTTCATCGAGAGCTCGGCGAATGCCCGCTGTATCCATAAGCTCAATCGGAATGCCCCCAATTGATATAGTTTCGCTGACCAGATCGCGAGTTGTGCCCGGCGTCGCCGTAACAATTGCGCGTTCCCGCTCCACCAAGCGATTGAACAAGCTCGATTTGCCGGCATTTGGACGGCCCACAATGGCCAGTGTCAAACCCTCATGAACAATCTTTCCATAGGCGAAGGAATGGGAGAGTTCCTGGAGCGGCGCACTCACCGCAGCAATCCGTTCTAGAATTTGCGCCGCTGGAAGAACCGAAACATCGTCTTCGGCAAAATCGATTCCCGCTTCAAGGACGGCGATCAGCTCGACCAGCTTCTGTTTTATGGGTTGCAGGCGGCGCGAAAGCGCGCCCTCCAGTTGCTGGGCTGCCACTTTGGCCTGATACAGGGTTTGCGAATCGATCAGGTCCCGCACAGCTTCGGCCTGGGTCAGATCCATGCGGCCATTTAAGAAAGCCCGCATAGTGAACTCCCCTGGCTCAGCCAGGCGAGCGCCGCGAGCCAGCGCCAACTCCATGACGTGCCGTAAAACAACGGGAGAACCGTGGGCCGAAATTTCTACGATGTCATCGGTGGTATAGGAATGTGGTTTGGCGTAGAAGGTGACGACCACCTCGTCAATGCGCACTCTGCGAGCATCGCCAGGATCCACCAACTCCCCGAAAATAGCCCGGCCCGGCTCCAGATCGTGTTTGAGACGCAGCATCGGCTCGGCGATGGCGCGTGCCTCAGGCCCAGCTATCCGCACGACGCCGATGCCCCCGCGGCCAGGAGGCGTAGCGACGGCGACAATCGTGTCATCGAGATTCACAGACAAAGATTGTAGCGGGAAGATCGTCTGGGGCGGACATTGTGCGGGGCGGACACTCTTGTCCGCCGCTCTTGACTTTGATTTTCGACTTTGCCTTGGCCCTACTTACCCGTTGCCCATAATCTGCCCCGAGGGCAATGCAAAACCAAAGTCGAGAACGGCGGACAAGAGTGTCCGCCCCACATTGAAATTGCCTCGTGAAGATTTCCCCAGGTTAGGGAATCGTTTTGCGCTGCGGCTTGCTTGCGGGCTTGTAATCTTTCGGATAGACCACCACGTACCGCCGTGGTCCTTCGCCTTCGCTCTCCGTGCGCAAATCGGTATCGGCGCTCAAGGCCAAATGGACGATGCGGCGTTCGCGCGACGACATAGGCGCGAACTCATACGGAGTGCCTGTCCGGTGGACGCGCTCAGCAGCGACGTTGGCGGCGGTGCGAAGCTCCTGCAAGCGCATGGCGCGCTGGTTCATGCAATCGAAGCAGATCTTTTCGTGCTCGTTGCCCTGCAGGCGAAGCATCTCTAACGCCAGTAGCTCCAACGCTCGCAGCAGTTCACCGCCGCGCTCCAACAGCAGAGTGGAATCGGGCCCGGCGAACTCGACCAGAATTTCAGGCCGCTCCCAGTCACGATCTCCGCTGACCGGCGGATCCACGGTGATGCGGTATTTCAGGCGCAGACCGCCATGCGTGACCACAGCGGTCAGCAGTTCGTTGATTTTCTTTGCAGCAGCGATTTTGTCGGGAATGGCCATAAGAAAAGCAGCTTCTAGCTATTAGCTCCTGGCTCGTAACCTCTTTGTCATGTGCTTCAAGCCCCGTTCGAGCTAGCGGCTAGAAGCTATTAGCTATTTTCCTTTCTTCCGGGCTCGCTTCAACGCCAATTCGCGCATCTCGCGGCCCAGACTGCTGCGGTTCATGACCGCCTGTTGCGCAATCATGATCAAATTGCTTTCCGCATAGTACAAGTTCAAGCCGGCAGCCAGATTGAAGAAAATAAATCCCATCATCAGCGGCATGGTAATCGTCATCATCTTTTGCTGTGCGGGATCCATGCCCACCTGCGGCGTCATGCGCTGCGATATCACTGACGACAAAACCATGGCCAGAGGCAACAAAAGATACGGGTCGCGCGCCGAAAGATCATGGATCCAGAGCCAGTGCGCATGGCGCAAGTCGAGCGCCGCATTCAGCATGCTGTAGTAAGCGAACAAAAACGGCATCTGGATGAGCAAAGGCAGGCACCCGCCCACAGGATTAACGCCTTCTGTTTTGTACAGTTCGGCGATCTCCTTCTGCATGTCCTGCTTGCGCGGGTCGCGCATGCTGTACTTCTTATACTTCTCCTGGATAGCCTTGGCTTGCGGAGCCACCTTCTGCATCTTCAGCGCCGATTTCATCTGATAGATGCGTAGCGGCAAAAGCGCCACAGTGATAATGAAAGTCTGCAGCACAATCGCCCAGCCCCAGTTGGGCACGACATGGGCGTAGGTCCAGCGCAACCAAAGGAAAAGCGGGCGCGCGATGATGCCGAAAAATCCGAAATTCACCAGGTCGCGCAGATCGTTTGGCCCATTGGTGCTGGCCACGGGAATGGCCTCCAGCACCTGCAGCGTCTTCGGTCCAACGAAGATGCGCTCGGACGTTGGACCCCGAAAGTCGCCTACAGCGGCGCCCAACACCTCCACAGAAGTGGTTTCACCGGGCTTCGGATTGTTCGCGTCTTTAGGGATATCGAGAGCGTTGCGCAGCGTGACCAGCGCCGCGTTCCGCGGATCGTCGGGAATGAAGATCGCCGCGAAATATTGATCCACCGTGCCCGCCCAGTTCAAAGGTCCCAGGAGGGTCTTCCCTCCGCTGACGGATTTAATGGGTAGCCGCTCGGTCGACTTGGGAAAAACACCCCAGCTCCGCTCCGTCGATTCGTCGTTGTGGTACTCGACGCCGACGCCTCTCGCGTTATATGCGGTTCGGTCGGTCTCATCGCCGAAACCCGCCGGCCATGCCGGAAAAGCGCTAACCTGGCTTCCGTTGGAGAGCACCGAGGTCTCGACCTTTACCACGTAGGTGTGGTCGAAACGAAAGCTCTTCCGGACCGTCAGTCCTTGATCCGAATATTCAAAACTCAGGGAAACTGGCGCCGCTACCGGGCCCGAGACTGAGGCCACATATAGCGCCGAACTCAGTTTATTGCGCAGCGACTCGTCGTAGGTCCACAGCGATAACGGATTTCCATACTTCGGAGCCGCGCTGTTGTTGACCAAATCCAGTGGTTTCCCATGGTCGTCGTCGTATTGCTTCAAAATCCAGGACTTCACCTGGCCGCCGCGATTGGTAAAGGTGACGCGGTATAGATCGCTTTCGATGACGGTCTCAGTTTCCGCGGAGGCCTGCAGAGAGACGACTGGCGGCGTAGTGCCTTGGACTTGGCTACCCTCCGGGTTTGCCGGCCCGGGGAGCACTTTTGCCACTGGTTGGTTCTGGGTGACCGGCGCCGGAGGCTGCGGCAAGTACTTCTTCAACAGCGGCTGGAACACAAGAATGACCAGGAACGTGAGCGCAAACACCAGCAGCAGGCGCTTCTCCGTTCCGGGTTCGTTTTGAGGATTCTGAAATTCTGCCAAAGTTTCCTACTATTTCGTCCGTGCCATCGCTTGACCCACGGGCTCGATACTCGCGATTTCGCTATTCTCGTGATGCCGGCCTACTGGGTCAAAACCACCCCGCGCAAACGGATGGCAACGTAGCACGCGCCCGATCGCCATCCAGCCGCCGCGCAGCACGCCAAAAAGCTCGACCGCCTCCATCGCATACTCCGAGCACGTGGGAATATACCTGCACGCCGGCGGAAGAAGCGGCGAAACCATCCACTTGTATCCGCGAAGCACTTGCAGCGCGAGAATCTTAGCCGATCCCTTCATCGCGGAAATCCTACATTCCTCACTTTTGTCCCTGCCCCGAAGTCTCGCTTCCCAGCTTTTGCTGAATCGTTCGGAAGGCTCGTTCCACTTCCTGAAGTAGTTCGGCAAATTCCGCTTCCAGCAATGACTTTTTCGGATTGATGACTACATCTGCCGCGGCACTTACCGACTGCCGGTGCTGCCGAACCGCCTCCCGCAAGCGGCGCTTCATCCGGTTGCGTTCCACCGCTCCCCCGAGTGCCCGGCCCACCGTAAATCCCACCCGAAGGCCTGGTGCGCCGGCGCGGCGCAGATAAAACACGGTCATGTGCGTGGCGAAGTGTCTTTTCCCCTGCTTGTACACTCGCTCAAAATCGGCGTGCCGCAACAAACGCGCACTACTCGGAAACCTGGCCGGCTTGGCGCGGCCTGCTGGCGCATTGATATTGCCACTTGGAGCGCAGACGCTCACAGCGCACCACCCGCATTCAGGATGCTGACTCCTGCCGTTTCCGGGAAGAGGACAACGTGTTACTCACGGAAGCCGGGCTTTACCGCAACTCGCTTGCGGCCTTTGGTGCGCCGGCGGGAAATGACGGCACGGCCGCTCTTCGTCTTCATTCGAGTGCGAAATCCGTGAGTCTTGGAACGGTGGCGCCGGTTAGGCTGGAATGTGCGCTTGGGCATGAAACTGGCTGCTCCTAATTCGATCCGTGGCGTAAATGCAAATAAAAAGTATAAATGACCGGACGCGGGCGGGCAAACTCGGGACGCTTTTATATTTTCGACGGGCACTTGCGCGGCTGCGCGACGCCGTGTATAGCACCACCCGCGCGGCAGTTATAAATTGAACACTTGACAGAATTCTCTTTCGGGTTCTGAATCGAAGAGTCGCAGTCGTTGAGAAAAATTTTTGATCGAACATTTTCGGGCGTCGTATTTTTTTTGTGCTAGTATGCCGGACCTGATCCAACTTATCGACAATTTTCGGTGACACTGGCGCAGCCGCCGCGGGAAGGCTGTTCCGCTGGGAGTTAAGATTTTTCCCGTGTGGGTTTCATGACCGGACGCCTGATTCGCAGCGGCCACGCAATAGAAAATTTCCTTATGTCCGTTTCAAGTCCAAGCCTGATTCCAAATCCGTGGATTCGCATCCTCGATGCGCTCGAAAAGAAAGTCAACCGGCAGTTGTATGACACCTGGTTGAAGCCTACACGCTACAGTCACTCCAGCGGGGGAATTTTGTTTGTCAGTGTCCCCACCGCCGAATACCGCAAAGTGGGAGACCGCTACGCTGATCTGATCCAGGAAGCGCTCGACAATCTCGGGCTGGAGTTCCAGGACGTGCAGTTCGTTACCCCGGAAGATGATCCGGCAGCGACTCCGGTTCGGCACGATGGCGGTCTCTCCGCCCGCCCGGCCGGTCCAACCCCCGTGCCCACCCCGGCCACCCAAGCCCGTTTTGATTGGGACGGCGCCGCCCAGCTCAATCCCCGCTACACCTTCGATGCCTTCGTCATCGGCAGTGGCAATCAGTTTGCCCACGCCGCCTGCCAGGCGGTCGCCGAACGTCCTTCCAAAGCCTATAACCCGCTTTTTCTCTATGGCGGCGTTGGGATGGGCAAGACCCATCTGATGCAGGCCATTGGCCACGAAATCCGGCGCCGCCAGCCGCAAGCCGCCATCTGCTATGTCTCCAGCGAGAAGTTCACCAATGAGATGATCAACTCGCTGCGCTATGACAAGATGACCAGCTTCCGCGACAAGTTCCGCAACGTCGACGTGCTGCTGGTGGACGACATCCAGTTCCTCGCCCAAAAGGAACGTACCCAGGAAGAGTTCTTCCATACCTTCAACGCGCTGCACGAGTCCATGAAGCAGATCGTGATCGCCAGCGATCGCCCGCCCAAGGAATTGGCGGAAGTCGAAGACCGTCTGCGCAGCCGCTTTGAGTGGGGATTGATCGCCGACATCCAGCCGCCAGACTTGGAGACTAAAGTCGCCATCCTGCAAAAGAAGTCCGAGCAGGAGAAAGTAATCCTGCCGACCGACGTGGCGCTCTACATCGCGTCGAATATCCGTTCGAACGTTCGCGAGCTCGAAGGCGCTTTGATTCGGTTGGTGGCACACTCTTCGCTGATCGGCGCCGAGATTACCCTGCCCTACGCGCAGCAGGTGCTGAAGAATTTCATTGATTCGCAGGCTCGCAAGGTCACGATCGAGGCCATCCAGAAAGCGGTGGCCGAGCAGTTCGGGCTCCGCCTGGTGGAAATCAAAGCCAAAAACAATTCGCGCGCCATCGTCTATCCCCGGCAGATCGCCATGTACCTGGCCAAACACCTGACCGAGGCCTCGCTCCCTGAGATCGGCCGGCAGTTTGGCGGCAAGCACCACACCACTGTCCTGCATTCCGTCGAAAAGATCGAAAAACAGCGGGTAGACGACAAAGATTTGAACCGGCTGCTGAATAAGTTGACTGAGCAGCTGGGCGGATAGTTTGTTTTGGGTGGGGCATCGGCTTCAGCCATGCCGTCAGCATCAAGAACCTCGACGGCTTCAGCCGCTGAGGAAACGGGCGTTCGCCAGCTTTCAGCGGTTCCTAGTGTGCATCACCTATGAGAGAACTGTTTGCTTTCACGATTTCAGTTCTATCTCTGTTCCTTTCATTACTAACCGCCCGGTTCACGTTGCCATAGCTCCCCGCCCAACCATCCTCGATCCCGCAAATGTCCTGGATTGGCTATTTTGACTATTACACCTAAAATAGCTATTATAGCTAGTATGCCGCTGGATCATAAAGCCTTGGTCACCGCCACCGAGGCGAAGAACAGCTTCGGGCTCTTGCTGGAAAAAGCTATCCAAGGCAATGTGGTGGTGATCACCAAGCACAACGCTCCCAAAGCCGTCTTGATCTCCATGGACCGATACGCTGCCCTGGCCCGCGCGTCGGAGGCCCAGCTCGACAACCTGAGCGCTGAATTCGATTCTCTGCTTGTCCGCATGCAGCGCCCCGGCGCGCGGCGGGCCATGCAGAATGCCTTCCGCGCGTCCTCCCAACAGTTGGGACGGGCTGCCGTGGCGGCTTCCCGCCCACGTGGCTAAGCAAGTTCCCTGCATCTATGTGTTAGCCGGTACCAACGGCGCTGGAAAAAGCAGCCTGATGGGCGCCATGCTGCTGCAAAGCGGCGTGGAGTACTTCAACCCCGATTTGGCTGCGCAGCGTATTCTCTCCTCCAATCCCAGCATCTCGCTGGAGCGGGCCAATGCTGCTGCGTGGCACGAAGGAAAGCGGCTGCTGGAACGGGCTATCTGTGAAAGACTCAATTTTGCCTTCGAGACCACGCTCGGCGGAAAGACCATCGCCAATCTTCTTGACCAAGCGCTCTCGCAAGGAGTCGAGGTGCGAATTTGGTACGTCGGGCTCGACAGCGTCGAGCGCCACATGGCGCGCGTACGCTCCCGTGTGGCACAGGGCGGACACGATATTCCGGGAGAGAAGATTCGCGAGCGCTACCTCCAGAGCCGTCTCAACCTCATCCGCCTCCTGCCGCGCCTGACCGAGTTGCTGCTTTTTGACAACAGCTTCGAGGCCGATCCCTACACCGGTACAATTCCCAAACCGAAGCTTCTCCTTCATCTGGTTCGGGGCGAGGTGCGTGAAACCTGCAAGCTGACGGAGGTTCCGGAGTGGGCGAAGCCGGTTCTCGCGGCTGCTTTGCGATGAAGAGACCGACTTCCAGCAACGCTTCGCACTACTTTGTGTGCAACTTTAGGGTTTCGCCCTCCGCTCCCCGCCTTTCGCTAGTGTCGCGCATCCTCTTTTGATATAACGGTATGTCCCACCACTTTGGGCGTTCAACGGGGGAGTGTACTTATGGCCGTAGAAGCGGTAGCCTCACCGGTGGCAGGAACAGGCACCATGGAGATCACGGTCAGCAAGTTCGAGCTTCTGCGCGAACTCACGGCGACTCAGGGAGTGGTTGAACGCAAGACCACCATCCCCATCCTTTCCAACTATCTGTTCGAAGCCGCCGCCGACAAGCTTTCCATCACCGCGACGGATCTTGACCTGAGCCTGCGCACTTCCTGCAACGCCAAAGTCAAGAAAGAGGGCGCGTGTACCATCCCCGCCCGCAAGCTGCACGACTACGTCAAGCTTCTGCCCGACGCCGATATCACCATCAAGCTGCTCGAAAATCATTGGGTCAGCATTCGTTGCGGCCGGTCCAATACGAAGATGGTGGGCATGGCGCGCTCGAATTTCCCCAGCCTGCCGGCGTTTCCGACTGCGGGCGTCGTGCAGATTCCTGCGCAAGCTCTGCGTGGCCTGATCGCCAAGACCGGCTTTGCCATCGCGAATGAAGAATCCCGCTACACGTTGAACGGCGCACTGATGGTGCTCAAGCCGGAATCCATCACCATGGTCGCGACCGACGGCCATCGCCTGGCGCACATCGAGCGTGGTGGCGAAAAGTTTGAAGGCATCTCCGGCGAGATGAAAACTCTGGTCCCGAAGAAGGCGATGGACGAACTCAAGTCGCTGGTCGATTCCACCGACGTCGAAACCATCGAGTTCGCCAAAGACGAATCGACGTTATTCTTCCGCATCGGCCCGCGGCTTCTGACCTCGCGCCAGCTCACCGGCCAATTCCCCAACTTCGAGGCCGTCCTCCCCAAGGACAATAACAAGAGCATCACCTTGCACGGCGACGATTTCAGCGCGGCCATCTCCCGCGTAGCCCAGTTCGCCGACGAGCGCTCCCGCGCCGTTCGCATTAAGCTGGAAAAAGGCGAACTCAAGCTTTCCGCCTCTTCGTCAGAAACCGGCGAATCCGAGGACTCGCTCGAAACCGACTACAACGGCGACACCCTCACCATCGGCTTCAACGCGCAATATATTCTGGAATTCTTGAAAGCTGTAGGCGCAGGCGACGTAAAGCTGGAACTAAAAGACGCCCAATCCGCCGGCCAACTCCGCCCCGCCGAGAGCGAGGACTACAAGTATCGCTACATCGTCATGCCAATGCGGATCTGAGCGTGCGAAGCCAGTAGCCACGAAGAAATCTCTCCGAACGCCCGTCAGCGGCGTCTATACAAATGCGAACTACCGCAGAATGCTAGACATCGTTCTTCTCCCTGTCCTTGTGATCCCGACGTTCGCCCAGATCTTGCCAGCCGACAGGCTGTCCGCCCGGGTCGCCTGCTCGATCCCGCGGGGGAAAATCTTGAAGATGGTTAAGCCTGAATACCCACAAGCTGCGAGGGTCCGTCGAGTTCATGGTGATGTAGCATTACGTCTCCTATTGACGAGGATGGCAACGTCAAAACACTCCGAGTGGTGAGCGGCAACCCGACACTAGCAGAGTCTGCCGTCGAGGCGGTTAAGCAGTGGCAATACGAGCCCTTCAAACTGAATGGGAAACCCGTTCAGGTCGAGACTCAGGTTACTGTGCACTTCCGTCTCGCTGCCAAGCCATGAGTGCTGTCGCTCATGACAGGTTCCCCAAGTTTCTCCATCCTCACACAACGTCCGTTCCCGCCTAGAAGCCCCGCCCCTTGCGCTTTTTCCTCTAATCCAGCCCTTTTCCATGCTATATTCTTCGGCACCTGCTTTGGGGTGTGCTCCTTGCTGTTGGCGACCAAGGAGGTACTATGTCCCGCCGCTCCCTGCTCCTTTCCCTTTCTCTTTTTGTCATGGTCCCCGTCCTCAGCCAGGCCTCGACCAGAGAACTGATTCCAGCCGGAACCCTTTTACACTGCACCGTCAGTGAACCAAACTTTTCCGCCAAGACTGCGCAAGTCGGCGACCCGATACTATGCAGCCTTGGACCGGTCGGCGCATTCGGCCATTCCGTTTTTCCCCGCGGCGCCGAGCTCGGCGGTCATCTCGATGACGCCAAGAATCCCGGCCACTTCGTGGGAAAAGGCTGGATGCAGCTGACCTTCGACCGCATGATCCTGCCCGGTGCGCAAGTGCTGCCGCTCGAAGCCAAGATCATCGCGGACCCGCACAAGAAGGTCGACGCCGAGGGACGCATCCGCGGCAGCGGCCATCCCGTGCGCGATGCCGTGGAATGGGCGATCCCCGTTCTCTGGCCCATCAAAGTCCTCACCTTGCCGGCGCGCGGCCCGTACCCGGCGCTCAAGGGCGAGACTCGCCTTTCCCTGCGCCTGATGCAGGATATCGAGGTCGGAGGTCCTGTTCCCATAGCTCGCAACTTCCCAGCGCCGCCGTGGGCCACTCCCAGCAGCTATCAGCCCTCTTCCTATCCGGTATACAGGCCAGCATCGGTCACGATTCCAGAACAGCCGCTAACGATCCGCACGGCGAACTACATTTCGCCTTCCGCTCAGCTCCCCCTCGCGACGCAAGCAACTGCCCAGCCGGTCATTCCGCAAGCCGCTGAACAGCCTCTGACTGTCCTCGCGCTCGTCGGTGGAGAAGCTTTTCTGGCTCGCGAATACTGGGTGCAAAGCGGCGAAGTGCATTGTGTCTCCGCGGATGGAGAGCACAAAGTTTTTCCGCTCGAACAGATGGACTTGTACCAGACTGCCAATCTGAACAGACAGCGCAACATCAAGTTCGTCTTGCAATCGAGAGACGCGGCCGAACAATAGGCTGTAAATATAACTCCGCATGGCCCGCCCGTTGACCCGTCGGGCCATGCGGGTTCGTGTGTCTTCTCCGCAGAAGATGTTTCCTCGCTTGACCTGCCCTTACCCAAAGGATTAGGCTTACGGCCACCTTTTGGGAGGGACGTTTTTATGCTCAGCGGATTTAAGCAATTTATCCTTCGCGGCAATGTGATTGATATGGCCGTAGGCGTAGTCATCGGCGCAGCCTTTGGCGGGGTCGTGACCGCTCTCACTAAAGATCTGCTCACGCCCTTTATCGCAGCCGTCGTGGGCAAGCCGGATTTTTCTGCCGTGGTCTTCACGATCCACGGAACGGTGTTTCCCGTCGGCGACTTCATCAATGCCGCCATCTCGTTTCTGCTCATCGCGGCCGCCGTGTATTTCTTCGTCGTGACGCCGGTAAACGCCTTAGTAGCCCGCATGCGCAAAGCTCCCGCGCCCGCTGACCCTACCACTAAGAAGTGTCCCGAATGCCTGAGTGAGATTCCCATCGACGCGCGCCGCTGTGCGCACTGCTCTCAGCCAGTCTTAGCGAGCATGGCCGCAGACTAATCCTGCGTCGTTGTGTCTGTGAACAGCGGGAGTCCTGAAGCCGAGGTTTGAAGTCATGATAGGACCCGAATCGCGCCGCCTCGCTGGCATTTTGCTGATTGTCTTCCCTTCCGTAGTGTACGGAGGGGCCTCGCTCCTCATGTTTCTGCTCAATCCGAATTCAGGATATATGGCGAACCCATTGCGCCAGAATCTGTTCCGCGCCGGGCACGCCCACGCCGGTGTCCTACTGGTGCTTTCCCTGGTCGTGCTGCGTTACGTGGATGAAGCCCGCCTTTCGGAAGGCTGGAAACACTACATTCGGGTGTCAGCTCCAGGTGCCGCGATCTTGCTGCCGGTGTCCTATTTCTTATCCGTGGTGTCGCCCGATGCCACACAACCGAACGGGTTGATCTATCTGGCTTACGTGGGAGCAATCGTTTTGGATGTAGGCTTGTTTGCTCTGGGAATTGGATTGCTCAGAACGAACGCTTAGCGCCGTTCCATCCTCTTCGCCAGGTCAATCCCGACGACAAAGGGATCCGTCGGCTTTATCATGACTTCGCCTATGACAAGCCTGACAGGCAGGATCGCTCTAGTGACTGGAGGCAACCGCGGAATCGGCGCAGCGTGTTCCTTAGCCCTGGCGCAGGCGGGCTGTGATGTTGCCATCAACTTCCGCACGCGTACCGCAGAGGCGCAAGAGATAAAGGATCAGGTGCGCGCCCTGGGGCGGCGTGCGATCACGGTGCAAGCGGACGTTTCCCAATCGGCCGCGGTCGCTAGCATGGTGCAAGCCATCGAGCGCGACTTGGGCGAAGTCAGCATTCTGGTCAACAACGCCGGAATCGCCCGGCGGCAGAAGCTCGAAGACATCACAGAAGCCGACTGGGACGAAATCCTTGACGTTAATCTCAAGTCGGCATTTCTGGTGACCCAGGCGGTTCTGCCAAAAATGCGCGAGCAGCATTGGGGACGCATCATCAACATTTCATCGGTGGCAGCCCAGCTTGGCGGAGTAGTGGGGCCGCACTATGCATCTTCCAAGGCGGGAATGCACGGCCTCACCCATTCCTACGCCGGCCTTCTGGCAAAGGAGGGAATCACCGCCAACGCAGTTTCTCCTGCACTGATCGATACCGAAATGGTGCGTGCCAATGCGCTGGCCCGTCCGCATCTGATTCCGGTGGAACGTTTCGGCACAGCTGAGGAGATAGCGTCAGTGGTTGTGATGCTTGCCGAAAATGCCTACATCACTGGGCAAACCATCAACGTGAATGGCGGATGGTATATGAGCTGACTGGTTTGACAAAGATTTCCACATCTCGCAAAGCTAAAAGCGCTTGAATCTTCGCGGTCTCGTACTCTATCCTCAGGCCTCTGTTATTGAAATCAAATGTTGAAATTAGCGAAGAGGCTCGCGATGAATACGACGCTTGTGGCTTTTCTCTGCCTTGCTATGCCGCTGGCGGCCCTCGCCGGCGACAACCCTTACAAAGTCAAATACGACGAAGGGTCGATAGCCGATGCTAAAGCGGGAAGTCAAATGAAGTTGTTCATCGACTCGACCCAAGTTCGGCTCATCATGGCCAAGGGCAGATTTTTAGCAATTCCAGCTTCCGCCATTACAGAGATCAGCTATGGCCAAGACGCTCATCAGAGAGTCGAGGCAGCTATCGGGATTGCCGCAGTTTCCCTCGCGGCTCTTGCTGAATCAAACCAGCACTATATCGGCCTGACCTGGGGCAACGGCGACAAGAAGGGCGGCTTTGCAATTCGGTGCGATAAGAACGACTATCAAGGCGTACTGGCGGGGCTTGAGGGAGTAACCGGAAAGAAAGCCGTTGACACCAACGCCCTGATGGTGAAGAACTAACCCGAGACCGACGGGCTTGGGCCGCGGCCGAGCCGGAACCGTTACCTATCATGCCGGTATCGTCGTCCAAATCTACGACCCGGCGGTGTTCCATTCGATCCTGAGGATCTGCCCGATTCTTTGCTGGGCGCGACGCTTGGCACGGTAAGGTTCAAGGCACCACAAAATCGATTTCGGCCCGGTAAGGTCGCGCCTGTCCCTTTTCCATAATCGGACTGAAATGCCATTTCTTGATCGCTTCGTAGCATGGTGGAAAGAGTTTTGGAGGTCCACTGCCTGCGATAACCTCAATGAGCTGGCCATCAGAATCAATCGCAGCTCGAAGAGCGTAGCTAGTGCCCGAAGGAGCGAGTCCTGGGGGAAAGACCGGCTCCTCAAGGTTTGACACCAGCTTGCGGACCTCGGCATTCGTCAGCGGATTTGCTGGTCCCCAGGCTCGCGTGTTGGTTGCGAAGGTCAGGATGGCCTCAGCTTCCACAGGAACGCCATCTTTTAGCACTGGCTTGAATTTCCACTTCATAAGTTGGCGACGCGCAGAGTCATTAGCCCGCTCATTGGCGGTTTGCAAAGGTACCGCCTCGCGGACGCGCCCCGAAGGGTCCACTGATACGTAGTAGCTGGAAGGCCCAGTGGTCGCGCCGTCCAGCACCTGCGGCCAGATCATCTCGGAGGAGTGACCAGGAAGTCTGCGGAGTTTCTTTTCCTGGAGAATTACAGCATGAAGCTGCTTTTTCTTTGGAGTTGGCTGACTAACCGAAAAAAAAGTAGCGTCGGGATTCTCAAGCTCTTCGAGTTCCGTCACCTGCGCTCGGTAACTCACCCCGATTTCAGGACTTGAAACCAGAACCCGCGCAACTCGCTTGCCTTTAAATAACTCGTAGTCCATGAACTCCACGGGATGACCCGGCGCACCCACGATCTCCCGCAGCCCGCCTGATCCGCTGTTACACACCGCTCGCTTGCTATCGAAACACATCCTGCCTGCCTCGTCGGAAGCTCCATTTGCTTTGGTCATCAGCCGGTCGCTTGGCCTGACGGTGGCGAGCAAGAGCTGCGGGTCGATCATGGCTGTGATGAAAGTTTGTAAGTACAGAGGAGAGTAGTTATCGGAGTCTTGCTCGAACACTTTACTGCCATCTACGTCTAAAGTCTGTGAAAATGCGGGTCCTGCAATGGTGCGCCGCCATTTATCGGGCGCCATCCAGAACATTTCCAGCTCAGTCTTTGAATCTGGATCACCCCGCTCGCTGATCACTGCCTTCAAATGAAACGGGGGACTGCCGGGCGCCGTTAGCCTCGCTTGGACTATGCTGGGAACTGGAGGTTCAACAAGTGGCTTGGGGATTTCAATAGTCGGGTTGTGGTGGCTGCTGCCGGGCACTCGCCGCGCGCACGCAGTTGCGGCCAGAACAAGAAGGATCGTTCCAACACAAAACGTGACTCTCAAATGCATCCCTCTCCGCCTAAGTTTGACCTCCTGGTGAATTCGACGGCAATAGTAGACCAATGGCAATGCCGACTCAACGATTGATGTGATGACTCAGGGGCGAGGCTGTCGTTCAGAGAACGACCGCGAAGAGGACAGCGGACGAATACTCTTTCAAGTATCGCCCAGCCATCCAACTAATTTGTCGCTGGTTGCGCCGGAAGCTGAAAATCGATCCCACGTTCGTCGTTCTCTTTGGCGGTCGCAGTCAGGTTCAGTTCGGCGACGGGGATCTTGCTGCGGCGGCCGGGCGTCATGTCGTAGAGCAAATTCCCTACGATGGCATAGTTCTGAACTTCCAACTGATGGCCATCCTTGAATACCAGGATGGTTTGCGGCCGCTCCGGAACTGGCGCAGGCTCTGGGGAAGCCTCCGCTGATTGTGGCGCCGGTCCCTCCGGTTGAGCTTCGCGCATGCGCTCCGCGTAAGCCGCCTCGGCAGCGGCGCTCGACTGATTCGAGCCGCGCCGATCAAAAATGGTTGGTCCCGGCGCGTAGTCAGCTGGATCAGCCTGTTGTTCCTCGGCCTCATCGCTGTCAGCGGAGTCATCTGCGCCGGAACCCGTGATGTACACCGGATAAGGCACCGCATAAATGACGCCACCTGCCGGAGAGTTCTGATGGGGTGGCTGATGCGGTCCAGACTCAGGTGGCTTCGATCCCACTGGCACCCCGGAATGAGGGTTTGACGGGTTAGGAGACGGGTTGGCTCCAGAGTGCGCACCTTCCGAATGGGTAGAGGCCCCCGCCCCGGCTGAGTCGTGCACCTGAGCTTTAGCCAGTGGAATGCAGAAGGCCAGGAGCAAGGGCCCAAAACCCGCAACTGACGCCGCAATCAGCCGCCTCATACCAAAAGAATACTCCGCTTTGCCCGGCATGGCGTGCCTCTTTCTACCTTGGCGTCTATAGGTTAGAACCCTATGCACGGGCCCTGAGTTGCGCCTGAGGAGAGATTTTGAGGCTTTTGACCAACCGTCGCCGAATGGCTTGCGATCAACCGCGCCCGATTCTGGCCAGTTCCCAGACATTCCAGGTGGCTTGAGCAATCAGTAATCCCCATACGCATGCCAATACGAGGCTGCGATAGCGAGTCTCCAATAGGTCGGCGATCACTCCGGTGACAAACAGAAACAAAAACGGCACGGCCAGGAACTGGAACCCGAGTCCTGGGTGGTGCGGCATGGCAATCGCCAGAAAAAGAAAAACTGCGGTCACCAGAAGTGGCGCATAGTTTCCGAAGTAGCGCGTTCGCGGCCAAGCGAAATATGCAAGCAACGCCGCGGGCAAGGCGATCACCAGCGCCGGACTGCTCTGCGACAACTCGGATAACACCTTCTGGTAAGCTCCGCGCATAACAAATGACCGCCAGCTCACGGAAAAGAAATCGGCGTGCCGCATGCCTTCCATAAAAGCTCCGGCATGGAAGGAGTAGGACGCGAACAGCAGCAGCCCAGCCACCCCGCAGCCCGCTGCCCAAATGACGACGGCCGCGCCTCTTCGTGTGGGAGCGAGATATAGCATGAACCCCAGCGCGAGGGGCACGACAATGACTAACGAAAACTGCGATCCTACGGCTAATGCCAGCGAGATGCCCATTAACACGATGCGGCGCCAGTTCCACAACACCACTTCACGCGGTGCATACAACGTGTGTGCCACCGCAATTGCAGTGAAGATGGCTCCAAAGGCTCCCCAGGCCGCGCCCGTCTCCGGTTCGGCAAACCACTGCGCCGACGCGCGAATGATGCCGGGCGAAAAGCAATACAACATCAGCGCGACGTAGCCTCCCATGTTTCCGTAAAGTCGCCGCGCGACATACCAGAGCGACGCTCCCAGCAAGATGCCAAAAACAAAATACGGAGCTCGCGCCAGCCATCCCCAGTAGAAGATCGATTCCGGCTGCAATTGTCCCGGCCACAACAAAAGCGGCCCGGACGATGCCAGATACCAAAGCGGCGAATGGTATGGATCGTAGCTTCCTGCATCGGCAGATTCTGGTAAACCAACCATGTCGAGCGGTTCCGAGAACGCGCAACAAGGAGCGCCCGCAACCCCCTTCCAGCGCCATTGCGCCAGGCCTTGCTCAATTCGAAACATCTCCGAGCCGGTCACGCCGGCGCTCCTGAACCCTCTGTCCGCCAGCCAAACGCACTCCGCCAGGAAAATAAGCAGCAGCATTCCTGCGACGACTTGCGGCTGTCCAAAACGTTCGCGGGTAAAAAATTGGCCCATGAGGGGAAGCAGTGTTTTACCATGTCCGGGACCATTCCGGAAATTACGCCTTGGATGAAATATCGAAGAACGACGAACACTCCTCTCCCGTAATTCACTCGGAGCCCCGCTTTGTCACGCCCGAACCGCCGCGTTCTTTTCCCGAATTCATGCACAAAGTTTTTGTCGGTCCCCAGGGCGTGCGCTGGCTCTGGCGGTTGCTGGCCTATTTGGGAGTTCGCGAAGTTCTCTATCTGCTGCTCGGAAGCCTCCTCTACTACGCCGATCAGGCTGACATCCTTTACCTCTGGGTCAATCTGATGGCAGAGGCAATCTTGTTGATCGCCGCAATCGCGCCCGCACTCATTTTGGCACCGCTCGAAGGCCGCCATTTTGCGGACTATGGGCTGCCCTGGCGGAGGCCATGGGTGAAATCGTTCGGCTCAGGCGCACTTTGGGGATTCGGCGCGATGACCGCATTGATCCTTGCCCTGCATGCCGCGGGTGTTCTCGACATCGGAAAGCTGGCCTTGCATGGCAGCAAGATTTTGCGCTTTGCCGCTTTCTGGGGACTGTATTTTCTGATTGTCGGTTTCGCGGAAGAATTTTATCTGCGCGGCTACACTCAGTTCACTTTGACTGAGGGCATTGGGTTCTGGCCGACGGCCCTGCTCCTGTCCATTGCCTTTGCCATTTTGCACCGTGATAACCCCGGCGAAACCTTGGCAGGCTTGGCAGGCGCCGGCCTCATCGGACTTTTCTTCTGCCTCACCCTGCGGCGCACCGGTAACCTCTGGTTCGCGATAGGCTTTCACGCCGCATGGGATTGGGGAGAAAGTTATTTCTACTCCGTCCCTGACAGCGGCACCGTGGCTCCCGGCCACCTCCTCAAGACCTCATTGCATGGGCCCTCCTGGCTCACCGGTGGATCGGCAGGCCCGGAAGGCAGCGCCGTAGTTTTTATTTTGATCGTGCTGCTGTGGTTTGCCTTTAGCCGTACCCACCGCGAAGTGAAGTACGGCAAGGTGACGTACGCCGAGGGCGCCCCATCCTAGTCGCGTTTTTGGCGACTAGGGTGGGATTCCACGCGCCCGCGCTGAGAACGTCATGATTTTCGTGACCACTCACCACGAGTAATGCACCGTATACGTAATGACCTGCTCCCCGTCAGCCGCCACGTTCACTGGAAATTCAATCGTCTGCGCATCCTTTTTGTTTGAGTCCTGCGATTGCGCCGCCAACTTCCAGTTCGTCCAACGATATAAGTGCTCCACCACGCGAACGTTCACCGCTTCCTTTTTGTGATTGCGCACGTGGATCTCGAACGATTCGTCCATCCAACGCTGGCCGGAGTCCACGTGATAGCTAGTGCGCTTGCGCTCGCCCACTACGTCGAAAGCGTTTCCCGTGTAGATGCGGAGGGTTTCATCCTTGGGCGTGTGGTCGATCGTGTTTTCGCCGGCAAACTCCAGATGCCCGTCCGTGTCGCGGCGATAGAAGCGCAGCTTGCCTTTAGGCAACGCCATCCCCATGTGATTGGCTTCTGCGTTCTTGAACTCCTCCATCACCCAAACTTTGGGATTGGAAGCCGTGCCATAATTCGCGTCCTGCCGAATTTGCTCGGGATTGTAGTATCCATAGGCGCCAGTATCGGCGCCGTCATAAACATACAAGCGCTGGGCGCGAATGTCGGTGGCGCGCACGAACTCCACTTGCTTGGTCTCTTCGTCGTGGAGTGTGGTGGGCCGTTCCAGCGTGTACAGATGAAATTCGTCGAATGACTTCTCGCGCACCACCGGCGCAGCCACGGCCTCATCGGCCATCTTTGCCATGGTGTAGAAACGGCCTCCCACCACCGCATTGTTCTGGATCTTGTTAACGTCGCCCGCCATCAGCTTGATGCGCGCGTTCTCGAATGTCTTGCCGCTCTGGTTCCGCATGGTAATCCAGCCGATCATGTCGAGAATGTCGGTCTTCGCATTCGATTTATCGGATACCACCAGGTTGTAGTCGGCCTGCCAGCTCATGCCGCTGCTCACGTAAGAAATCTCGGCGTCGAACTTCCCCGCTTCGGGAGTTTGCAAAAGCCAGGAAAGCGTCGGCTTCAAAATGGAATCCGCGCTCAAGGCCGGAAACAGCGGCTGGCCGGGCATTCCAAAGCGCAATACCCCATCCACTTCGATGATCGGCTGCGTCGAGACGGGCTGCTGGTAATTTTGCGCATAGGAACTACTGGGAATGTAGCCGCTGCGAATGATCTTGCCCTTCACGACGAGGTCTTTGCCTTCCGCAGTGCGCCCCACCGAAAAATCAATCTCCTTGCCCTCATAAAACGAGAGCAGCAGCTCCTGAGAAATAGGATCGTTGCGATAATTCTGCTCGAGAATCTGCAACGCGCGTCCCGCGGGATCGCGCAGCATAACGGAATCCGGCTCCAGATGGGCGGCCACACCGGCGTAGTCCACATGGTTCACTCCCGCCTTAAGGTCGAGCGGCAGGCGTTCCCGCGCCACAAAGAAATTCTGGTTGTAGATGGTGAGAGTGGGCGCGGAAGTCTCGACCGCATATTCTTGAGCCACGGCCACACCGCACAGCGAAATCAGAATCAGCAATAGCTTTTTCATGTTCATCCCCTTGGTTACGGACAGGATAAAGAGGAGGAGCTTTTCTGTCCTGTAAAAAGAACGGGAGAGGGCGCAAAACTTGCAGCGAAATAAAAGTCGCCACAGGTCACACTATCGACGCGGATAAACCTAGCTCCTTGCTTTGGCTCTTGATCCGTGACAATTCGTGCAAATCCGTGGCGCTTTGAAGTCAACTCTTTGCCACAGCAGGTTGAGGTCGTGAGAACAAGAGCCGCCCCGCCCAGCCCAAAATCCGATAGCCCGCTGCCAAAGCAACCAGAATCGTTCCCATCCATAGCAAGATCGCAGGGAGATAGAAAGCGATCGAAGTCATGGCTGAGACGTAATCTCCCAGACCATTCAGTCCCTCGCGCGCCGCCATCTTCAGCCGGTACAGCGGCCGCCAATGCAGACCGAGCACCTGGGCATCCGCCTCCGCCCGCAGCGATACAGTGATTGCAACCGTCTCTATCTGCTTGGAAAGCGCATCGAACTCAGACTGCTGTTGCTCGATCTGTCCGCGCACTTCGTTCAGCTTCTCACTGACTTCAAGCGTGTCCGAAACGGTAGCCGCGCGTTTAAGGATTCCGAGATATTGCGTCTCTTCTGCCCGCAGATTGCGCAACCGCGCGTCCTGATCGACGTACTGTTTTGTGACATCCTGCGCGTCGACTCTATCGTCTTCGATTCGCAGCCCCAGCTTGCGGATTTCCGCCCGAGCCTCTTCGAAGCGTGCCGAGGGAACCCGGATCGTGAGAGAAGCGCTGGGTAAATCCGGATCCCCGCTGACTTGCAACGTCTCCAAATATCCACCCATCCGTTCCGCGAGTGCGCGAATCTGTTCAGCACAATCGGCAGGACGCTTGACGGTCAAATCCAGCGAAGCAGTGCGCACTAACTTGCGGTCGGAGTAGTCGTCAGGGGTTGGCGGTGAAGCGGCGTCGTAGGTCATCATCGACGCCGCTTGCTCTACGCCCCCTATCGTAGCGGCCACGTTTGGCATGGCCTGACGCCGCAGACCAAACAGCGTGGAGGACTGCCATCCGGCAATCGGGTTCTCAACCGCAGCGGCCAACCCGTTCGCCCTCTGCTCGGCGATCCCGCGATAACGGCTTCGTGGCTCGATCATGCCGAAATACAGCGCAACCAGCCCAGCCGCAATCAGCCACGCTGGCATAAGCCATCTGCCGCTCTTGCGCGCAACCTCTCCCCATTTCCCGGCCATGTCGCTAGCCTCCTGTGCAAGATATAGAGCGGCGCAGCAGGAATTTTGTTCCCGGCGTCGGAGGGAGAACGGGGAGATGGGAGGGTCTTGCAGGGATTATTTTATTCTGGCTGATTAGGGGTGAGTAGGTAGCTTGGAAAGCTTTCTACCGCGAAGAGGTAACCGTCACCGTGCTAAAATGTGTTCATGGCAAACACACGTAGCGCTACCCTTAGCGTCCGCCTCAGACCGGAAACCAAGAAACGCCTGGCGCGGCTGGCGAAGGCCTCGGGGCGCAGTTCGAATTTTCTGATCGCGGACGCCGTGGAAGTTTACGTCTCCGACCAGGAAAGGCTGCTGGCGGAGGTTCGGCAGGCGGACCGCCAGGTCAAATCCGGACATTACGTCAAGAACGAGGACATGAAGGCGTGGCTATTGTCGTGGGGAACCGACCACGAACTGCCCGTGCCAAAGTGCGCCTGCGGTAAGGAGCACGATGACGAGGCGCTGTGCCAGTAGAAATTGTCTGGTCTGCATTAGCGCGAGCCCGGTTGCGGGAAATTCGCGCTTATGTGGCGCGGGACAAACCGGAGGCAGCGGAACGTCTGGCCATGCGGATTGTCGCCCTGGTCGAAGCTCTCAGAAATCATCCCCACCTGGGCCTGGTCGGGGCTGAGCCTGGAATCCGGGAGCTGGTGATCGGAGGTACTCCGTACGTCGTCTTATACCGCGTGCAGGGCGAGCGTGTGGTTATCAGTACGATCTGGCATGGAGCGCGGCGGAAAGATGGCTAGCCGAAGATTTCTTGTGAACTGCTATGATTTAATTGTCGGTAGGAGCCTTCGGGCATGAATATCAATCTAAATCCTGAGCAGGAACGAATCGTCAACGACGAGTTGAGGTCGGGTCACTTTCGGTCGGCCGAGGAAGTGATTGCCAAGGCTCTCGTGGTTCTTCGGGAGAACGGGCGCTCCTTGGTTGCCGGGGACAGTAACGGTCATCATGAGGATGCTGTGCGGGAAATGCTTAACTTTGTCGATCAAAACCGCACTCCGCTGCGGGACGTCTCGGTTAAGCAACTGATCCGCGAAGGCCACCGTCTGTGAGCGATCTGGTGCTGGATGCGTCCTTGGCGCTCCAGTGGTTTCTGGAAGACGAGGCTGATCGGCAATATGGCCTCGGCGTCCTCGCAAGCCTTTCCGTCAAACGCGCGGTGGTTCCTATGTTGTGGTTTTATGAAGTGGGTAACGGCCTGCTCATGGCCCACCGGCGGAAGCGGATCACATTCGAGCAAATCGACGGTTTTCTGACGCGGCTCAAAGCGCTTCCCATTGACACTGCCGAGCAACTTCCAACCGAGCTTCTCGAACTGCCCGCCCTCGCATAGAAGTACAGCCTCACCAATTACGACGCGGCATACTTGGCGCTGGCGATGCGTCTAAATCTGCCCTTGGCAACCACCGACTCCGATCTTCGGCGGGCAGCGGGTACAGCGGGAGTTGGGATAGTGGCTGGGTAGGGGCTGCCTGACCAAAGCGTTGAATCCCAAGTCTCAAAGAGCGAGGCTGTTACGAACTCGGTGCGCACTTTCGCAAGTGGAGTGAGACACACGAGTCACAGCCGCGAAGCGGCGCAAGAATGCAGCCCAGCGGCGTAAGCCCTGGGTATAAGTGGGAAATAAGACAGCCCCGCAGGGGCGAAAGAAGAGTTTCGTAACAGCCTCAAACCGCGAGACCTGGGGCACCCGGCAGATCATTTTGGTGCGGACCGATAGTTATTGCAGAGCGATATGAATTCTACTCTCCGATTGTTATCGCTAAACGCGCGATGCGGAATTACGAATGCATTGAGATTTGTGCGCATGATGAAAACATACTCGTCCGTAACATCGATTCTCGCTACCTTTTCCCATGGAACGTCGCCACTCAATCTGCCGATTCTGGTTGAGATGCCTTCGGGCGTTACCGTCAGCGTTCGCACACCCTTCTTCGTCCGAAGTCGAAGAAAAACAGGCAGGAACAGGAAAAGTCCAGTAGCCCACGCTGCAGCTATCACCCAGTCCGCAGTACGCAATTTCCCATTGCTCACCCGAAGCAGGAGGGTCCAGGCGGCTACCAAGAGAGGAACCCCGTAAACAAAGAGTTGCATCCGCCTCGAGTGCTTTCGCGTATACGAATATAGAGCTCCAATATCTCTGGGCGCGGCAACATATTCGACCGTCATACGGGGAAGGCTCCCTCGTTGGAAGTATATTCTGTGACGGCTTGGGCGGACGCGGGCGTCCGCCCCTACGCAAGCAATCTAGATATCCAAATTCTTCACATCCAGCGCATTGTCTTCGATGAACTTCCGCCGCGCCTCAACGTCTTCGCCCATCAGCGTGGTGAAGATGGTTTCGCATTCGGCGATGTCTTCGAGTTTCACCGACAGCAGCGTTCGGCGCTCGGGGTCCATGGTGGTTTCCCAGAGCTGCGGAGCCGTCATCTCGCCCAGTCCTTTGTAGCGCTGCACTGTAAGATCCTTGCGGCCCTCGGCCAGCACATACTCAAATAGCTCTCGGGCTGTGGCCTTCTCAACTGTCTGCGGCTCGGCAGACTTTTTCTTGGCCGCAGCTTTCGTGGTTTTCTTCTGCGCTTTTTCCAGGTCTTCCGCCTCCGCTTCGCTCAGCTCTTCTTCCGCAGTGGCAGCCTCATTCGCCGGAGCAGCTTTGCCTACCGTCTCAATGACGAACGGCGGTTCCATGTACTGCTCAATCTGCTTGAACTTCGTCAGCAGTTGGCGGTACTCGGCAGTAGACGCCAGCTCCCAATTAATCAAGTGCTCCGCGCCCTGTGAATTCAGGTACCGTACTTCCCACAGGTTGTGCTCCTCGTCGAAGCGGCTGGACACTTCTTTGAAGCCGCGCTCTTTTTGCAGCTTCTTTAATTCCTTTTCCAGCTTCTCAATCTTTTTGGGCGCTTCTTTCTTGTCGCCTTCAAAGTCCGCGCGCTTGGCGAGATCGAGCTTGGGCAGCAGTTCGGTTACCCCTTCGTCGCGCAGCCGCTTCGCGACCTTGTCGAACAACTTGAGATACTCGTCGAGCACGTTCATGAAGCGGGAAAGATTCCCTCCTTCAAGTTTCGCGGCGCCCTCGCCGTAACGCACCACCAAGCCGTCCGAGGCGCGCTTCACCAGAACTTTCACGTACTCGCGATCGTCTTTGATGTACTGCTGTGACTTACCTTTTTTGATGGAGTACAGCGGCGGCTGCGCGATGAACACGTTGCCGCGCTTAATCAGTTCCTGCATGTGGCGAAAGAAGAACGTCAGCAGCAGCGTTCGGATGTGGCTTCCGTCCACGTCGGCGTCGGTCATCAGAATGATCTTGCCGTACCGCAGTTTCGCGGTATCGAAGTCATCTTTGCCGATGCCGGTGCCCAGCGCCGTAATCATGGCCCGAATTTCTTCGTGGGCCAGCATCTTGTCGTAGCGCGCCTTTTCGACGTTAAGAATTTTTCCTTTCAGCGGAAGAATCGCCTGAAAGCGCCGGTCGCGGCCCTGTTTCGCGGTGCCACCGGCGGATTCGCCTTCGACTAAGAACAGTTCGCAGCGGTCGGGCTGGCGCTCCGAACAGTCAGCCAGTTTCCCCGGCAACCCGCCACCATCCAAAGCTCCTTTGCGGCGAGTGAGATCGCGAGCTTTACGCGCCGCTTCACGGGCCCGAGCGGCATCGATGGCTTTGTTGATGATCTTGCGCGCGACCGTGGAGTTCTGTTCGAAGAACGCTCCTAGCCGCTCGTTGATAAACGCCTGCACAATTCCGGCGATATCGGAATTCAGTTTGCCCTTGGTCTGGCCTTCGAACTGCGGCTGCGGCAACTTCACGCTGATCACCGCCACCAGGCCTTCGCGCACATCGTCGCCCGAGAGGTTTTCTTTTACATCCTTGAACAAGCCCATCTGCTGCCCCGCGTAGTTGATGGTGCGGGTCAGAGCCATGCGGAAACCGGAAAGATGCGTTCCGCCATCCACTGTATTGATGTTGTTGGCAAAGCTGAAAACCGACTCCGAGTAACCGTCGTTGTATTGCAGCCCGATCTCCATCACCACGCCGCTGCGCTCGGCCTCCATGTAGATCGGCTTTTCATGCAATACCTGCTTGCCGCGGTTCAAGTGCTTGATGAATTCGGCGATCCCGCCGTTGTATTTGAACTCGGCGCTCTTGTGCTCCCCGGTTTTTGAGTCCGTGGTGCGTTCATCGGTCAGCGTGATGAGCAGACCCTTATTCAGGAATGCCAACTCGCGCAGCCGCTGGGCCAGCGTGTCGAAGTTGTATTCGGTCGCAGTAAAGATGCTCTTATCGGGCAGGAAGCGAACTTTGGTGCCGCGTTTCTTGCTGGCGCCGGCTTTCTTCAGCTTGCTGGTAGGCTCCCCCTTCGAGTAAGTCTGCTCCCAGGTAAATCCGTCGCGCCAAATCTCCAGCTCAAGATCTTCGCTCAACGCGTTGACGCACGAAACCCCCACGCCATGCAGTCCGCCAGAAACTTTGTAGGACGAGGAATCGAATTTGCCCCCGGCGTGCAGCTTGGTCATCACCACTTGCGCGGCTGGAACTTGTTCGCCATCGATGTCCATCGTGTCCACGGGAATGCCGCGGCCGTTGTCCACCACTGTGACGGAGTTATCAATGTGAATGGCGACTTCAATCTTGTCGGCGTATCCTGCGAGCGCCTCGTCCACCGAGTTATCCACCACTTCATAAACCAGGTGGTGCAATCCCATTTCGCCAGTCGAGCCGATATACATGGCAGGACGTTTGCGCACGGCTTCCATGCCGCCGAGTACTTTGATGGAATCGGCAGTGTAGTCTCCGTTGCCGCTGACGGGAGTCAGCCTCCCGGCTTTCTCTTTTTCGATACTTTCCGCGACAGGTGTGTTGATCTCTTTTGTGGCCATTCCACTCCAGTGGAGAACGCCGGACTTAGGCTAGGCTGGTGGTGCCATTCCGGTGCGCTTGAATCGACTCAAATTACTGAAATCACTAACACTTACGGGCCCTGCAGATGATTTTAATTATAGCACAGAAGTAATCCGTCCTTCGACCCGGATCGGGGATGTAAACCCTGATTCTAGAGGACTTTACCGGCAACGAAAAATCACTTTTTCAGGGTTTGCCCCGGCGGGCTATTGAGCTTCGGAATTGGCACGAAATTGAGTCCCTCAATCAACTCCGCCACCTCGTCTTCGCTGCCTCCAATAAACGTGAACGACACTACGTACCCCTTCTGCACCATCACCAGCGAAGCTTGTTGCATGGTCAGCTTGCCCAGTTCTTTGCTGAAGTCTTCGCGGGCCATTTTCTTTGCGCCAGCCGAAAACTCATAGGGTTCGTTCACCACTTTGAATCCCTTCGCTTTGGTGATTTCCTCCAGCGGCGCGAAATAGTCCACCGCGGTTTTTAGTAACGGATAGGACTTCACGCTCTCGGCGGCGATCACGACCGCGGAGTTCACCGTCTCTCCTATCGCCTCCGGCGGTCGCTCAAATACTGCCAACAAAACCTGTCCCTTGGTGGGATCGGTCGCGTTTCCGTTATCGTCTTCACTCATTTCGGCGGTGCGCTCTACCCAGCCATACGGAACTTTGTAGCTGAACCCGAAGGAGGAATTGCGATACACAGTATTGGCAACCGCGCCGGTTGAATTTGCCTTCGTCGAATGCGGCGGATGTGCTTCCTGCGCTCGGTTCGTTGGGCCCAGCACCAAAAAAGAGATCCCGATCAAGATTCCAACGCCGTATCGAACCATAAGACTGATCGTAGCCTTCCTCGCCCCAGTCGAAAAGGACCGCCGTGTTTTTCAATGCAGGATTGGCGAAATCATGATCGGCGAAACCATGGTTTCGCCGACCGTCTTCCGAACCGTCCGCGCATCGATTTCCTGCCCAAATTTCGAACGCTTTTGCATAGCCGCATTAGACCCCGCCATGCTACAATAAGAAATAACGAAACTGTACATAACTTCATCTGCTGCAATGATTTACAAGAACGCAGCAATCCCCTGGGAATTGAACCTATGGCAGACGATCAGAACCCTGAACTTCCCCTCACGCCCCCGAACGGCGGTGGCCCCGGCGCAGCCAACATTCAGCCGGTCAACATTGAAGAAGAAATGCGCCGGTCGTATCTCGACTATTCCATGTCGGTCATTATCGGCCGCGCGCTCCCCGATGTCCGCGACGGCCTCAAGCCCGTGCATCGCCGCATTCTTTACGCCATGCAAGACATGGGCATCCTTCACAACCGCAAATATGTGAAGTGCGCCAAGGTCGTCGGCGAATGCCTCGGAAAATATCATCCCCACGGAGATGTAGCGCTCTACGATTCTCTCGTCCGCATGGCGCAGCCATTTTCGTTGCGTTACCCGCTGGTCGATGGCCAGGGCAATTTCGGTTCGGTCGATGGCGATCCGCCCGCCGCTTATCGTTACACCGAATGCCGCTTGACTCGCATCGCCGAAGAGATGCTCAGCGACATTGATAAAGACACCGTCGACTTCGTCCCCAATTTCGATGAGTCCACCTTCGAGCCTTTCGTTCTGCCCACCCGCATTCCGAACTTGCTGGTCAATGGATCGAACGGCATCGCGGTCGGCATGGCTACCAACATTCCGCCGCACAATCTAACGGAAATTGTGGACGCCACCATTCTCCTGGTGAACAATCCCGCCACCCCGTTGCCGGAAATTCTGAAGATCGTCAAAGGCCCCGACTTCCCCACTTACGGCATCATTCACGGCAAGAGCGGAATTTTCGAAGCCTACAAAACCGGACGCGGCCGCTTCATGATGCGCGCCAAAGCCGCCATCGAAACTTTCAACAAAGACCGCCAAGCCATTATTGTTACGGAGATTCCGTATCAGGTAAACAAGTCGCGGCTCATCGAGCGCATTGCGCAGCTGGTGAACGATAAAGTTGTCGACGACATTTCCGACATCCGCGACGAGAGCGACCGCGACGGCATGCGCATTGTGGTCGAGCTCAAGCGCGGCACCGAGCCGCAGATCGTGCTCAACCAGCTCTTCAAGCACACCGCCATGCAGGAGAGCTTCTCCATGATTCTCCTCGCGGTGGCCAATGGCCAGCCCAAGGAAATGGGGCTCATCCAGGCCATCCAATATTTTATCGATCACCGCGTCGACGTGGTGCGCCGCCGCACCGCCTTCCTGCTCGCCAAAGCCAAAGACCGCGAGCACATTTTGGAAGGCTATCTCAACGCGCTCGATCATCTGGACAACGTAATTACCATCATCCGCGCCAGCGCCAACCGCGCCGAAGCGCGGGAGAATTTGGTCGCCTATTTTGCCGGCAGGAAAATCGACATCAACACCACCGGCCGCGCGCCCAAGCTCGATCCCGAAAAGCCTTTCACCTCGATTCAGGCCGAAGCCATTCTCGAACTGCAATTGCACCGCCTGACCCGGCTTTCGATCGATGAGATCACCAAGGAATTGAATCTCACCCGCGACAACATCGCCGACTACGAAGCCATTCTCGGTTCCGAGAAAAAACTCCGCGGCGTCATCATTAAAGAGCTGGAAGAAGTCAAAAAGCTCTACGGGGACGAGCGCCGCACCGTCATCGAAGACGAAGCCGCCGAAATCCATCTCGAAGATCTCATCGCCGACGAGCAAGTGGCCGTCACCGTAAGCCACGGCGGCTACATGAAGCGCACGCCCATTAGTACATACAGGATGCAGCGCCGCGGCGGCACCGGCCGCACCGGCATGAAGACGCGCGACGAAGATTTTGTCGAGCATCTCTTCATCGCCTCTACCCACGCCTACATTCTCATCTTCACCAACACCGGCCGGGTCTACTGGCTCAAGGTGTATGAGATTCCCGACATCAGCGCCGCCGGCAAAGGCAAGCACGTCGGCAACCTGGTGGGGCTGCAGCCCGGCGAAACTGTACGTACAATGGTGGCCGTACGCAATCTGGAGCAGGAAAGCCGTTACATTTTCTTCGCTACCCGTAACGGCCTGGTCAAGAAGACCGAACTGAAAGAGTTTTCCCACGTCCGCTCCAACGGCATTTTCGCCATCAGCATCGAGCAGGGAGACGAACTGGTCGCCGTCCGCATCACCGACGGCCAGCAAATCATCTTCCTCGCCACCCACGAAGGCCAAGCCATCCGCTTCGACGAAGAAGGCGTGCGCCCCATGGGGCGCCAGGCCTACGGAGTCTTCGGCATCCGCATGGAAAAAGGCGACTACCTGGTCGGCATGGCGACCACGCCCAAGGCGGGTGTGGCCCGCACCGTCTCCCCCGCCGAAGCCAAAGGGGAGGACATCCCGAAAGACGAAGTCGTCGACGTGGGCAAGGAAGGCTCGCTCATTCTCTCCGTCACCGAAGGTGGATACGGCAAGCGCACTCCCGCCGACGAATACCGTCTGCAAGGCCGTGGCGGCTCCGGCGTCATCAACGTGAAAACCACCGAACGCAACGGCAAAGTGGTAGGCATCGCGCAGGTGACCGAAGATTCCGAAGTCATGCTGATCAGCCACTACGGCAAAATCATTCGCATGGATTCGAAGACCATTCGCGAATCGGGCCGCGCCGCGCAAGGTGTCCGCCTCCTGAACCTGGAGCCCGGAGACCGCGTCGCCGCCGCCGTAGTTTTGGCGCCAGACGAAGAGCCCGGTAATGGGAACGGAACGCTGATTCAGTAGGGAGCTACTAGCTGCTAGCCACTAGCTTCTAGCGGGCAGCTCGAGCCCTGCCGCCCCCTTATTGTCGTTCCGAAGCGCGTTTTTCCGCGCGAGGAATCTGCTTTTAGCATGGACAGAAAAAGCAGATTCCTCACCGAAAAGATGGTTCGGAATGACAAAACACCAAACATTCCAATCGTGATCGACGCCGCGATGTGGAGAGCTTGAACTGACAGGCGTCATCCGATGCTAGTTTTGAGCCCCGTCTGGTAACCGGGGTTTGTTCAACGGGTCTCAATTCTCCTGCAACAAATGCCACGCCTCCTGGTAGACCGCATGCTTGGAAAGTGAGTTGTGCGGGCATAGGCTGATGCCGGTTTTTACGCGGGAAATTACCTTAATTGGTATGACGTACCAGGTATCGGCCGGAACGATATAAACAGCGAGGAAATCAATTTCTGCACTGGTGTACGGCTTTTGCCTGCCGCGACAGAGCGGGCAGACAAAATAGCCTTTGTGCGGCTGGATGCTGGTTGACTTCACTTGTATGCGCAAGAAGCGCCCACTTTGCTCCACCGCAAAGTCGTAGCGTGAGCTGTCTCCCCAAGGCTTGCTGACGCGAAGTCCATGCTCGGCCGCCCGCGCCATAAATCGCAATTCGGCCCACTCGCCCCGTTTTTTCGTATCTTTAATGCTTGCACCGTTCACCGTCATTAAAATTGCCCGCCCAATAAAAAACGCGGCCCGCAGAGGCCGCGTCTGAGAACAAATCCCTATACTTCAAGCCTAGCATTTTGGGCAGGGTAAATGGGACATGCTTTATAACTTTATATCTGTCATGTCCTCATCGACTTAGGCCAAATCGCGTGGCGTTTGCCTATTGACAAGAATTTCCGGGGTTGTGTGGCCCAGGTGCTAATGTAGCTGCGCTCAGAGCAGCCCGCAACCTCGACTCACGTAGGGACGGGCGCCCTCGCCCGTCCAGGCGAGTCCAAGACTCGCCAGCGTGCCACGAACCCAGCAGGATGGGCCGCTCAAGCCCCTTTTGGTTGACCAGGAAGTTCACATCTCCCCAACTCTGTCATCCCGACCGGAACGGATCATCGCGAAGGCGATGACCTCCGAAGTGGAGGGACCTGCAGTTCTCACGACGGCGACCACTAGAGGCTATATGGAGTATACTGTGGAGTAGACTCCACATATGCAGATCGTTCAAATCGTGCTGGATAAAAAACTGCTACACGCCGCCGACAAAGCCGCGAAGCGCACCAGGAGAAACCGTTCCGCTCTGGTGCGCGACGCCTTGCGGGAACATCTCCGCCGGTTGGAACTGCGAGCCAGTGAAGAACGCGACCGCCAGGGCTACTCGCGACAGTCGCAAGCCGACGCGGAAGCGTGGAGTTGGGAATCGGAGGCAAGGTGGCCGGAAGAATAGCCCGAGGCCAGATAGCCCGGGGGGAAGTCCGGCTCTACCAGTTTGCCGCGCCCGACAAAAAACGACCGGCCGTGGTGCTCACCCGCAACAGCGCCATCGCGTATTTATCCACAGTCACGGTTGCGCCCGTCACTTCTACCATTCGTGGCGTGCCCTCGGAAGTCATTCTGAATGAGGAGGACGGCATGAAGTCCCCGTGCGCGGTAAACCTGCACAACGCGGTGACTGTATCTCAACAGCGATTAGGAAGACGCGTGGCCCAATTGAGCTCCGCACGCATGAACGAGGTGTGTGCTGCCCTGCGGTTCTCTTTGGGGTGTGATTCAAGCTAGTTACTGGGAGCGTTCCCTCTGTCCGCGAATTTACCTAATGCCTAAGCTCCCAGTTCACGATCTTCACTGCCTCAGCCGCATGCTTGCAGCAAGGTTCCTGCCTCCGAGCGAAGTTGAAGATTGCGCTCATGCACTGACAGGCCGTGCGAATGCTACCATCGCTCACCTGATGTACGGCGACGAAGTACTCGGCCTTGCCTTCGGCAGATTCCGCGAAGAAGTGGAACAAGCGATCACCTTCCGGGAGTCCTTGTTTCGCGCCCGAATTCGGTTCTACTTGGCGAATGTTCATCCCGACAGAATTGTAGCTGGATTTTGGCTGGCCCAACATCTACACTGCTGGCGTGCCCGACGTCCCAGCAGAGCTGCTTGAGCTTCTCGGGAAGCTCTCCACTCGCAAGCTTGCCTATGTGTCCGGTGTCGTGACGGGGCTGCTCGGTGCCATGACCGGGAAGCGCAACGAGAAGTCCGATCTGGTAACGGATGTTTTCTTGGAGGAGTTCGGCGTTCACTTACTCGCTCACCATGGGACTGCTACACGCCCACTCACCAAGGAGCAATTCGA
This sequence comes from uncultured Acidobacteriaceae bacterium, assembly GCA_963712035.1. GTDB lineage: Bacteria > Acidobacteriota > Terriglobia > Terriglobales > Acidobacteriaceae > PALSA-270. The sequence continues at coordinate 664,696 of CAVQGL010000002.1, forward strand.
GCGCGCGATGGAGCGCGTGATGAAGCTGGCGGGCCGCAGCGCTCGGCGTTCACCTATGGGAAATCCTGGTCATGACGTCACGATTGACGGCACGAAATTTTCGCTCAAGACCCAAGCCGACGCCCATCTGAAGGTTGATTCGATCTGGATTTCCAAGTTCATGGAGTTGGGCAAGGGCGATTGGTCTAACAAGCCGGAGCAGTTGAAGGGACTCCGTGATCAGTTCCTGCACCACATGAAAAATTACGAGCGCATAGTGACTCTCCGGGCATGGGAGCGCGAAGAGAAGGGCAAGAAGTTCTGGCACTACGAACTCGTGGAGATTCCCAAAGCATTATTGGAAGAGGCCGCGAAAGGCGAGTTAGAGATGCGGCTCGAAAGCGCGCAGAATCCGAAGCCGGGTTACTGCACTATCCAGGATAGGAACGGCAATGTGAAGTTCGCGCTCTACTTCGACGGCGGGACCGAGCGCAAGCTACAGGTGAAGGACTTGCAGAAGAGCCTCTGCATCGTCCACGGCGAGTGGGACTTCTCACCACCCTAAGCGTTTCCTCGCCAGCTGAGCGTATTCGGGATTCAACTCGATCCCTACGAACTTCCGCCCCAAGGCTCCGCTGACAAGGCCAACAGTCCCCGATCCAAAGAATGGGTCAAGCACGGTAGAATCCTGTTTGCTCCCGGCGAGAAGGCACGGCAGGATGAGAGCGCGGGGGAACGTTGCGAAGTGAGCCTCAGCGTATGGCTCCGTGTTCACCTGCCAAACCGAACGCAGGCTCCGTGGGAAGCCGTTGTCGCCCTTCTCCCGTACAGCGTCGTGGTCATAGAAGTATTGTTCGTTCTTTGAGAAGAGGAACACGTGCTCGTGAGCGCGGGTCGGACGATCCTTCACTGACTCCGGCTGTGCGTTCGGCTTGTACCAGATGACCTCCGAACGGAGATACCAACCATCAGCCTGTAAAGCGAACGCCACACGCCAAGGAACTCCGATGAGGTCTTTCGGCTTGAGGCCGTCCGGCGTGGGAGCGCGGTAGTCCATCCCGCGTCCTTTGTTTTTCTTGTCAGAATCGCGCCACGTCCGCCCACCACTCGTGTACCCGTCCCCAATATTGAGCCAGAACGTGCCGTCACTCTTCAGTGTGCGCTTCACTTCATGGAAGACCTGGACGACCTTGGTGATGTAGTCCTGCAGCTTCATCTCCGCACCAATCTGGCCCAGTATGCCGTAGTCGCGAAGTCCCCAATAGGGCGGACTGGTGACGCAGCACTGGAAGGTCTCGTCAGGGAACTTCTTCAACTCTTCAAGAGTGTCGCCAACGATGATCTGGCCTTCCCGCTTTAGGGTGATTTCTGGGGTCTTCTCCGGGTGTGGAAGAAGGGAGAGTTGGCTTCCAGTGGACACTCTAACGTGGCTCCTCAGAATTCTGATACTACCATCTCTGCGCTTCAATATTCCTCCGGCAACAGCACTGTGGTAGACGACCTGTCGGCCTCGGTGATGAGGCACACTTTTTCGCCCGACGACAACGTGTGGGCGGGTCACTTTCTGCTGCTACCATCGGCAAAACTTCGCCCAGCCTTTGCATTGGCTGAAATAGCAGTACAGTGCCAGTGAATACTGGAAGGACGATGCGTCACCGAATTCCGCCTGAGGGAACCTCGGGGACAGGAACGCGTGAAAAAATGCAGAATCCTGAAACCTGGGGACCTGAAACCTGGGGACAGACGGGACGTACCCCAAGTTCTAATTCGCAAAAACCGTGAACGTCCCGTGTATCCCCGTACCGCGCCAAAACCAGGATTAAACGGCCACTCGTCCCTAACCCCCTGTCATCCTGAGGCAGCGGAGTCGCTCGCAAAGCGAGAGACGCCCAACGAAGGATCTATGCATTCCGTCAGCGCCGCTCGCGACTCGATCCCCCTTGGCTCCGCTCGGGATTTCGGCGGCGGGTTCGGACGCCCGACGCCTCTACTTCGGCGCGAAAAAGATCAGGCTGATGGATCGTCCGGGGGGACGCTGGCTGATCTGCTTCCGGCCTTTCGCGGGCGGGGGCGCCCGCGCCACATAATATATTTCAGTCAGCATCAAGATCCCCCGCCCCTTCGACTCCGCTCAGGGCAGGCTTTGTCCCTCCAGAAAGCGGAGGGGCGAGGACGGGGCTCCTCGGTAAGAATTAAGAACTTAATCCGCGTTGATCCGCGAAATCCGTGGCCTAGAATTGGATCTTGTCGTCAATCCTCTGGCGGGGTGAGCAGCGTGCTTGCGGCCTCCACGGCGGCGGCAACGTCGGGAAGAATCCCTAAACGTACGTACACGGGGCGAACCGCCGAGCGGATTGCCGGTAGTTGCATAACGAACCACGCCGCGCCCGCGATGCAGAGGCAGCCGCCAATCATGAGCGTACGCGGCGCGCCGATGCGGTTGGCCAGAGCGCCTTCCAGCAGGCTGCCGAACGGAGTCATCCCAAGAAAGGCCATGGAATAGAAGCTCATCACGCGGCCGCGCTTGTCGTCATCCACGATGGTTTGCAGCATGGTGTTGCTGGCGGCCATTTGCTGCATCATGCCGGCGCCGGCGAAAAGCAGCATTACCAGCGAAATCCATAAGGTGCGCGAGAAGCTGAACGCAACTAATCCCGCTCCGAACAGGATGGAGGACATCGGAATCACTCGGCCCAGCCCCAGAACGCTTTTGCGCGAGGCCAGCACCGCCGCGGAAATGAGCGCGCCCAGGCCCGAGGCTCCCATCAGAAAGCCCAGAGTGTGCGGCCCGCCATGCAAAACCGAGCCGGCGAAAATCGGCATCAACGTGGCGTAGGGCATAGCCACCAGGCTCGACAGCGCCAGCAAAAGCAAGACCGAGCGAATGGGAACGAAGCGGGTGACGTAGTGCCATCCTTCGCGCAAGTCGTGCAGCACGGCTTTGGGATGAGCCACGCGCGGGGTGGGCGCGATGTGCATGGCCAGCAGCGATAGGACGACCGCAATGTAGCTGATGCCGTCCACTAGAAAGCAGTAGCCCTCGCTGGAGACGGCGATCACGATGCCGGCAATGGAGGGGCCGATCAGCCGTGCGGCGTTGACCATGGAGGAATTCAAGGCGATGGCGCTGCTCAAGTCCTCGCGGCGTTCGACCATTTGCACGACGAAGGATTGCCGCGTGGGCATGTCGAAAGCGTTGATCAATCCTTGCGCGAGGCTGAGCCAGATAATTTCGTGGATGTTGATGATGCGACCGAGAGCCAGCACGGCCAGCGCGAAGGATTGCAGCATGGAAAATATTTGAGTGACCACAAGAGTGCGATGGCGATCCCAGCGGTCCACCCAAACTCCGGCGAAGGGAGCGAGAAAGAAAGCGGGAACCTGGCCGGCGAAACCGACGATGCCCAGCAGCAGCGCGGAATGCGTGAGCCGATAGACGAGCCATCCGGTGGCGATGCGCGTCATCCAGGTGCCGATCAGCGAAATGCTCTGTCCGCCGAAAAACAGCCGGTAATTGCGATGCGATAGAGCACGCAAAGCGAACCGCCATCCTCCGGCAGCCTGCGCATTTTTCGCCGATGTCGTCATGATTGGAGCCCTGAGCTATTTTGCCTCAACCCCAATCCGAAGGTTAAACTGAAAGCACGGAGGGATGCGTGAGTGGTTGAAACGGGTGGTCTTGAAAACCACTGTACGAGAAATCGTACCGGGGGTTCAAATCCCTCTCCCTCCGCCAGTTTTATTGAGGAAATGCTGGGGTCGAGGTCGTGACGAAAAACCCGTGTAGAGTTGGAACGGGGCCCAGTAGAACGGCTTGCGGAAGACGCTGTTGGAGTGCAGCATTTGCAGTTTGGCTTGACGCAAAGCCTGGGCGGGGCTGGCACCTTTTTGCAAGTCCGCGTAGAGATGGTCCATGAGTTGGGGAGTGGAATTGTCGCTCACCTCCCAGAGCGCTCCGATCACGTTGTGAGCGCCGGCGCGCAAGAATGCCCACGAAAGTCCGACGAGCCCTTCGCCGGTGTAGGCACGCGCGCCTTCTCCGTAACAAGAGGAAATGGTCACAAGATCCGTGCTCAATGGATGCTGGATGATGTCGCGCGCGTAAAGTTTGAACGAGTCATTGGTTGGGGATTTCGACAGAACGATCGCGGAGTCCAGCGGACTTAACTCGGACGCGGTGCCGTGAGCTACAAAATGGATGTAAGAAAAACGTTCGGGTTGGGCCGCCAGATAAGCGTCTGCCGTGGCTTGGCTTCGCTGCAAGACCAGTTTTGCACTTTGGGGAAAGTGCGCGGCGATATTGTTCATCTCACCCGCGGCATTGGGCAGTTCGCGATACTGCGATGCGGCGGCGACTGCATCTCCAATCAACAACAGGTTGGCGGTTTGTTTCGCGCGCGGGCGATCTGGTATGGCCATGAGCCGCAGTGAGTTGACGTTGGTCACGGCCGCATCTTCAATCCAATAGTGCGGAATTGGTTTGGAGACGATGAGGGTCTCAAAATTCAAATGGTTCAGGCTTCCGTCGGGAACGATGAAGACACGCGAATTGTGGGGGATCGATTTTTCGGCGGGAGCAATTAATAGATCGTAGAGCCGGCGGCCATCGGGATTTTCCGCTTGCAGGACATCGGCAGGACCGCTGAGGGCTTGGTTGTAGCGCAGCACCAAACCTTCGAGTTCGGATTGTAGGGGCAGCTGGAATAATCTGGTCTGGTTGGGGGTTACGGCCCAGAGAAAAGAGCGGCTCGAGCCTAGCCAATAAAAGAGAATCGTGCCACCGGCGGCCCGAGCCACTTGCTGAGCATTGATGACCGTGGGATGAAACGACGCCTGCTTGGGCAGCGCACCCAGGCCCTCCAACAAAGTTTGCGCACGACTGAAGTCTGCGACCTGAAGGGCTTTCGCAGTTTCACCCTGCTTTACTAGAAAACGCACGTAGTCGTCATACAGATGGGTGGCGTTGGATAGAAAGGGCAGCCGAAACTCCTCGTGACGAAGAGAGGAACGGGCCTTTTCCAAAGTGTTGAGCGATTCACGATATTGCCGGTCAGCGAGAGCCGGCTGATTTTCAAATTCGTATAGCTTGGCCAGATCGTCTTGCGCTCGCCAGCGCAAAGAGGTATCGCTTTTCGGATCGCGCGAGACTTCCAAGAACAATTTCCGGGCGTGTTCTGCATCTGTAGAGTGGGCGGCAATCTCGGCTCGCACGAGCAGTGCATAAAGCTCATCCGGCCGGTCGTTTTCGGGGTGCGCCAGCTGGAATGCCTGGTCAGCATATTGCTTGGCCGCATCGAAGCGTTCTGTCCGCACGGAAACAAAGGCCAGCGCGATGAGAGAGGCGATGGTCTGCGCTTTATTTTGACTTGCCTGAGCTAGCTCAAGAGACTGGCGATAATAATTCTCCGCAGCCTGTGACTGTTCCTCCTGGAAATAAACCAAGCCCTGATTATTGAGCCATTCGACCTCGTCGATCACGGCGCCAAGTCGGTGCGCGCTTTTGGTTGCTTTCACGAAACCGTCGAGGGCTTTGCCGAAGTCTCCCATTTTGTAATAGGCCCACCCCAGATTGCCGAGAGCCTTCTCTTCGGTGAGCTGGGCGTCGACGGCGTGGGCGATCGTGGAAGCGCCATCGGACCAATCCACCGATTCGTCAAAATGCTCTTTGCCGATGGCAACCACGCCCAGGTTCAGAAGATCGGAGGCTTCCAGAAACTTGTCGTCTTGTTGCCTCGCGATTTGCAGACTGTTGCGAAAAAAAACCTCGGCTTTATCCGGATGATTGCGCTCCGCCTCGATCGCGCCCGCAATCCTCGCGACTTCCCCCTTAATGGCGCAATTCGAGAGATCGCACAGGCGCTCGGCCTGCTGCAGATTCTGGTCGGCTTGTGACGCATTTCCCAGATGAGAGTAGGCGAGCGCCTGCAGCATGTGCCGGCGCACAGCTAAATCGCCGGCGGCGAGCGATGGAGGAAGGTCATCCTTTAACGCGGTAAGCACATCTTGGCTGAGACCTTGTTTAGTCAAAATCTCGGCTTGCAGAATGCGAAACTCCCAGGTCCAGAAGGGATCGTGATCGGTGAATTGTTTGTTGGCGTGATCGACCGCGGAGCGCGCGTTGGCTAGGTCCCCTTGGAGGAAGGTGAGGCGAATTTGGTGAAAGGCGGCTTCCGGATTTGGCTTTCGGCCGCGGCATGCCGCCAGGAGAAGGATGATTAGAATCAGAAAGGCTTGCTTTACGGCTCGGTTCTGCCTTCGATGCTGGAAGAACCGACACTGACGCTGCCGTGGGTTACGCAGCCCAGTTCCAGGCGCACGCCGATGAGACGGAAGGAATTGTGATCCACGAGCAATTCTCCGAGAAAGATTTTTCCAAATTCTGGAACCTCGAGCACGTTGCCGAAAACTCTTCCAGGAAATTCCCCATTGACCTCCTTCACCAGTGAACATAGGACCACGCCTTTTAGCAGACGGTTAGCGTTGGAATTATCCCATGTGTATCGCTCACGCACCCAGTTGGGAATTTGGCGATCCTTCTGCCAAACCGGCAGGACTGCTTCATCCGACAAGCGGCGATATTGCTCGGCCACCGCAGCCAGGAAGCGTTCGTCATCAAAGCAAGACTTGGTGGGATAACGATCACCCTGCGGGCTGCATAGACCCAGGTCGAGGGTGACATCAAGAGCGTATCCACCGATGCGCAGATTATCGAAGCGGGTGCCGATAAAAGTGACTTTCGGGTCGTATCCCTCGCGTGGATGTTCGGTCGCAATCTGGGACACGATGCGGTCGGCGGTCAGAATGTCATGAACATTGAGTCCTTCGATGGCCGAGGTCGCTACCGTGGTCCAGGCGCCATTTTTCTCGCTGATGCTGCCGGCTACCTGGGTATAGGCGCCCGCAAAAGACAGGATTCCGTGCAATTGAAAGGCGCCGGCTCGGGCGGTGGCGTACCCTCCGACAGGAGGCAACGAGAGCGGAGCCTGCACGGGAATGGCCTGCTCGAAGGGCGTTTTGATGTGCCCGCCCAGAACATTGGCATCGGCATGGTAGTAGTGAACTCGTTTGACGTTGGCTTCCATGATTATTCTCCAGATGGTTTGGGATGAGTTCTACCGTTGAACCTGCAGTTCGAAGGGATAGCGCGCGAGCACAGCATGGCTCCGGTCCGCGCCAATGCCGCTGACGGCCAAAGTGTACGTACCGGAAGCCGCCTGGCCAGATGGTACGTGGAGCGGGAGAGTGTTCTTTGCGGCTTCCGGTGAAACGGGAAGCGACCAAAGGAGCGCGCCCGAAGGCGAATACAGCTCACATAGATAAGACGTGAAGCGATCTTCGGCAGGGACATCCACGAACAGCAAAAATGGTTGACCAGGGCGAACCGCAATCACGGGAACCCGATCGCTGCGGGCACTCACCAAGGAAACGGAGGGAAGAATTTGCGGAGCGCGTAGATCGGCAATTTCGCCCTTTGTCTTCGGCAGGGTGATGAAGTTTTGAAAGCCGATGACAACCAGTAGCAAAGCCATCACGGGCACGGCGATGGAAGGCCGCAGCCAGGAGAGCCAAGTTCGCGGCTGCGGTGGTGAAGCCGGCCCCAGCCGTTCGGCTGGGGCCGGCTCGGCGAGCGCAACCTTGGTGTGCTCCAGGAAAGTAGTGCCGGCACGCACGTCGAGAGCGCATTCGGGACAGCCGAAGAAGTGCTCCTCGAATTCCTCGCGCAGCTCGGGCGTAAGTTCATCGAGCAGATACTTCTCGCTGGCCATCGAACGAATTGCTTCGGCGTGCTGCATGTCGCGCTTAATTCCTTCTCACTGAGTAGTGAAAAAATCCCGCCCACCGTTTCACGTTGTTACCCCGGTTGTTGGCCGGAGGAGGCTGCCATGCTCTTCAGGTACAGAGACTTGAATGACAACTTGGCGCGATGCAGCAAAACGCGGAAATATTCGCGGTCGACGCCAAAATCACGGCACACGTCGTCTTTGTCGCGCTCCTCCAAAAATATCTCTTTAATAATTCGGCGATCCCGTTCCGAGAGTCCTTCGAGGATCTGCTGGACCTTTTGCTGCATTTGTTTTTGAGAAATAACGCCGATTGCATCCATAGACTTGTCGGCAAACCTGCTGTCCTCATCGTCCTCAATCGAATCCTCCCGCGTACCGGAGCGATAGTGCTCAAGCAACACATGGTTACAGACGGAGTTCACAAATGCGCCCAAACGATCGGGCTGGCGAATCCCTTGCTCAGTGCGCAAGGCTGTGAAGACCCGGGCAAAGGTCTCCTGGCGCAGATCTTCGATTGCCTCGGGGGAACGCACGCGGCTGCGCAACTTCAGTTGGATCAGTTCACTGAAATAGCCGACAAAATGTTGCTCCGTGCGGAAGTCCCCCGAACAGAGCCGTTCTACGTAAGACTGATCGAACTCGTGAAATTGCAAGCCTCTCGCCTCGTGACGGCTCCGCCAGTTGCAACATTCTATACCGCGAAAAGGTCAGCCCAAAAGTTGCAGCTGAGTCAATAACCTGCTGGCAGGTTACTGCCAAGGGAGACACGTTTCGGCGGCGCGCCGAAAAAATTCGTTCGCTTGTGAAACGAAATCTGGTCGAGCGACACCATTCCGATGAGCAAGGAACCGAGAGGGGTTCTGAAGTGGCCGGAACAAAACCTGGTTCGGGCCCGCTTACCGCCCCAAAAGTCACTGCTTTGAGGGGGGGACGAAAATCCCGAGAGGACGCCGTGTTAATCGGGGGAGGAGCAAGGCGTCCTTCGGGGTTGAGTTGGTTTCTAGAGGAGAGATGGATATGAATTCAGCATTTGGAATCGCAGAATGCCGCCCCGTCATTCGCTGGTGTTCAACGCCCAGCGGCGTGCTGCAGGCAGTGGTGATGCACGCCCTGCAATTGCGGCGAGAGTGCCGGGAAGTTTATGTGCTGTGTGACATTCAGGGCTGCAGCATTACGGAAACCGCGGCGTCGCTTGGCGTATCCGTAGACGTGGTGATACGAAGGCTTAAGCGCGCACGCGGCCAGATGGAAGGCGTGATTAACCGTCTGTGCGAAAGCCGGGCACTCTCGGAGGACTGATCGGCAAGGCGCTCGATTTTTTCAGAAGAGGAGCACGCGATGGTTCCGGAACTCATTTTTTGGATTTTGTTGCCGCAATTCTGCAAGCCGCATTACGAACGCTGGAGAAATTTCGTGCAGCAGTGGATTGAAAACAAGCTTCTCTATTCTCGCTAACCAGCGGAGCAGAATGCGTCACCAGCGCAAGGAGGAAATCCACTATGGACAACGCCGAACCTGAGACGGGCACGCACTCCAGAGATCCGATTCCTGCGGAGAAGGAGTCGGTGGAGAGCATCGAAGATCTGTTGAGGAGGTTCGGCTTCTTCGACTCGGTTGTGCCCGACGAAAAAGACGAAGAAGCTCTCGCGAGTTAGCACGCTGGCCGAAGACGGCGCACCGTTCAGGGAGACGAGTGCAGCCAAGGGGGGCGCTACGGGCGCCCCTTAGTTGTATGCGACAACGAATGAACCGGAGGCGCGTGTCGCGCATTTCCTGATCACCTCAAACCAGACCCCAGCGCAGGCATTTGTGGGATCCCACTCCGTCGACTCCGTTCAGGACAGGCTCTAGCGCAAAAAACTACGGTAGGATAGAGCACCCATCTTTCAAAAAGTCATAGGACCTCAGGAGAGCGCAAGTCGTTGCCACCGATTATCAATGCCCAGGGAATTTCGAAAGCTTTCGGGGCGAATCCTTTATTTCAAGATGTTTCGTTCACGGTTTCCGAGGGTGACCGCATCGGGCTGATCGGTCCGAACGGCTCGGGAAAATCCACGCTTCTGCGGATTTTGGCGGGTGGCGTAGATCCCGACAGCGGAGAACTCGCTGTCCGGAAACGGCTTCGGTTCGGCTTTGTGGAACAGGATTCGAAATTTGAAGCCGGGGTAACGGTGCGCTCGGTAATCGAAGCCTCGCTGGAACGCGCCGCAGTGCCGGAATCGGAGCGGGGTACACGCTTCGGCGAGACGCTGGGGCGAGCGGGATTCCAGGAATTCGAGACGCAAGCGAGCGCGCTATCCGGAGGGTGGCAGAAACGTCTGGCGATTGTCGAGGCACTGGTTCAAGGGCCCGATGTTTTGTTGCTGGACGAGCCCACCAATCATTTGGATCTCGCGGGGATCGAGTGGCTCGAGGGATTGCTGGCAGAGGCCGCATTCGCGTGCGTGGTCATCAGTCATGACCGCTATTTTTTGGAGAATGTCGCGAACGAAATCGCGGAGCTGAGCCGGGTGTATCCCGATGGCTTGCTGCGGGTGCGCGGGAAATACAGCGCGTTTCTGGAGAAGAAGGAAGAATTTCTGCACGCGCAATCGAAGCGGCAGGAGGCTCTGGAAAACCTGGTGCATAACGAGATTGAGTGGCTGCGGCGCGGGGCGAAGGCGCGGACGAGAAAATCCAAAGCACGCATTGGCAAGGCGAAGAGTTGATGGGGGAGCTGGCCGATCTGAATGAAAGGACGCGGACCTCCTCTGCGCAGATCGATTTCTCGGCCACCGATCGCAAGACCAAGCGGCTGATCGAGCTTGAAAATGTTGGCTTACGAGATTGGAGAGCGCAGGCTTTTTGACAGGTCTGAACTTCATCGTCTCGGCGGGGCAGAGAGTCGGGCTGGTGGGTCCGAATGGCAGCGGCAAGACTACGTTGCTGCGGTTATTGCGCGGAGACTTGCTGCCAACCAGCGGAGAGATTCGCCGCGCGGAGTGGCTGCGCACAGTGTATTTCGATCAGAGCCGCGAACTGGATCACGAATGTAACGCTGCGCCGCGCGCTGGCTCCCGAGGGAGATTCGGTGATTTATCAGGATCGCGTAATTCACGTGGCGTCGTGGGCGGCGAAATTTCTGTTTACCGGCGAGCAACTCAATCAGCCGGTGGAGCGGCTTTCGGGGGCGAACGGGCGCGGGTGCTGATCGCTCAACTGATGCTGCAGCCCGCCGACGTGCTGTTGCTGGATGAGCCGACGAATGATCTCGACATCCCGACGCTGGAAATTCTGGAGCAGAGCCTGCTGGAGTTTCGCGGGTCGTTGGTGCTGGTGACGCATGACCGCTACATGCTCGACCGGGTTTCAACTACTGTGCTCGGGGTGGATGGAAGGCGGCGCGGAAAGTTTTGCGGACTACGCGCAATGGGAAGCCTGGCAGGCGGAACGCAAGCAGCTCGGAGAAAGTTCGTGGGACTAATCAGGAGTCGAGCACGGCAGAGCCCTGCGGAGCCGCTCGGCGCCCGCAAAAAGAAAGCTCGTCTATCTGGAAGCTCGCGAGTACGCGACCATTGAACAGCGCGTTGCCGAAGCGGAGGAAGCTGCTGCAGGCCAAGCGGGCTGAATTGGAGGATCCCGCGATCGCGAGTGATGGGCCTCGGCTGCTGAGTGTGCATGCGGAGATGGAGAGCCGCGCGGAAAGCCGTGGACGAACTCTACGCCCGGTGGGCTGAGCTGGAAGAGAAGCTGCGCGGCGGCTAAACCACGCGATCGGGATGAACTTCAGTGGTGGATTGTTGCGCTCCCTGGAAAGCGGGGAGAGGGAGGCGTCCGGTCCAGTTGGCCCAGCCCCAGAAAATCGCGGTGGTGGAGCTGAGCAGGCCAGCAACGGTGCCGATGGCGCGCGGGCTGTAGTGGGTGGAGGCGATGCCGGCGCCCATCATGGAGAGCATCATCATGGTCCAGGTGAGGGTTTCGATGGTGGCGAAGACGCGTCCGCGATATCGGTTGGAAACGTCCGCAAAAGATAGGAGTAGTTCAGGACGGAGTTGACGGCGATGGCGGCGCGGGACAAGAAGATGAAGAGCAGAGCCAGATCAAAGCGCTGCGCCCGGCTGAAGAGAACATAAGCGCCGCCGTGCACGATGTAGTCGATAAAGACGGCGCGTTTGTAGCCGTCGAAGGAAAGCCGCCGTGCCGAAGCCAGTTGGCGAAAGCGCCGCCGACCAGCAGCCCCAAGCCGGCAAAGCCCCAGATCATGCCGATTCCTGCGGCTCCGCGATTGAAGACCACTTCGCCGAACAGGGTGAAGAGGATCTGCGCCGCGCCGCCGCCGGTGGCCCATCCCACGGAAAGCAGGGCGATGGCAAGCACCAGCGGAACCGAGCGCATGTAGCGCAGGCCTTCGCGATATTCGTGCCAGGGACGGACACGTCGTCTTCGGTCGTTCACTTTGCGCTTGGCGCGGAAGCCGCGATCGTCGGGGGCGCGCAAGTGCCAGATGCACCACGCGGAAAAAACAAAGGAGAGAGCATTGAAGACGAAGGCCCATTTGTAGCCGATGGCGACCACGGTGGCGCCAAGGAAGGTGCCGACGGTGAGGGTGATCCATTGCGTGGTCTGGGTAAGCGAGTTGGCGGTATGGATTTCCTCCTGGGCTCGCGATGGTGGGCAGGATGGCGGAGCGTCCCGCGGTGAAAAAGGGCGAGGCGACCATGAGCAGCGCGCTAAACAAATAGAGCAGCCAGACGCGGTGCGGACGTGACGGCGAGGATGAAGCCGAGGGCCACCAGCGGCGCGCATGAGGTCGCTGGCGATCATGAGCCGTTTGCGGTCGAAACGATCGAGCAGCACTCCGGCGAGCGGGCCCATGGTGATGGCCGGGAGGCCGCGGGCCAGCAGGACGCCGGTGACCACCAGGCCGGAATGGGTAAGCGCCATGGCCAGGGCGAAGACGGCGATGTTATTGAAATTGTCGCCGATTTCACTGACAATCTGGCCCACTCCAGGTGAAACGATAATTGCGGTTGCGGCGGAGTAGTTGAAAGAAATCGTGCATCAACCAACCAAACTTCCCGACAAACGAAACCGTATAGAAATGTAATGACTCATCTTTATGAGCGTATCAAAGCAGGAGTTCATCTGCGAGCTTGATACCGCAAGAAGTGCCCACGGAGAATTACGAGAGGCGGGGAAGCTTTAATAATCAGCCGGCAATCTCTGGAGCTGCTCCATCGAGCTCCGGCCCCTCTTTGCAGAGGTAGATCGGGCCGACATTGCAGCGCCCGCACTTGCCGATGCCGCACTTCATACGGTTCTCAATACTGGTGTACACGGACGCGGGAGTGACGCCCACCTTGTCGAGAATGGGCAGCGTGTTCTTGATCAGTGATGGGCGGGCCGATCACCAGCACCACCGGATCCTTCGTTTTCACCTGGGCGCGCTCGAAAACGTGAGGGATGAACCCGATTTCGCCTTTCCACTCCGGGGTCTCGCCGCCGGGATCGACGCATCGGATCACGCTCACGCGCTACGCTTTGCCCATTCGTCCAGCTCCTCCACATAGACGAGGTCGGCTACCGTGCGAGCGCCGTAAACGATGGCGATCTCGCCATAGTCGGAGCGATTTTCCAGCGCGTACCGACTGCGCAACGAATCGGCGGCATGGCAATGCCTCCGCCGAGGAAAATCAGATCGTGCCCCTTCCACGCGTCCATGGGATAGCCATTGCCGTTCAGCATCCATGAAGCGCAGCGAGACCGACTTCACGTCAGGCGTCTGGTGGCGAACGGAGATCACCTTCATCAGGTCCGGTATGTAGACGTTGTCGTTACGGCTAAGCATGATCGATTTCTTGGGCGACGGTCAGTACACGAATTCCCTCCGGACAGTTGCGGGTGCAGTTGCCACAGCCGGTGCAGAGAATCTCTCCGAATTTCTCGGGATAGATTGAGAACTTGTGAAGAATGCGCTGGCGCTGCCGGCTGGGTTGGCCGGCTCGCTAACCAGGGAGGTTCGGAATTTCGACTACCGGCCTAATTTCGACGGTGCCTTTGCGCGCACCCGGAATCCGTTCGGCAATTTCGATGGCTTCGTCGAGATTCTTGGCCTCGACCAGGAAGTAGCCGCCAAGCTGTTCGCGGGTTTCGGCGAAGGGACCGTCGGTCACCAAGCTGTTTGCCGTCGCGAACCTGGACGCTGGTGGCGGTGGTCACGGATTGCAGCGGAGTGGTCGCCAGGAAGTTTCCCGCTGACTTGAGCTGATGCGCGAGCTCGGTTGACTCTGCATAACATTGTTCGCGCTCGGCGGCGGTCCAGGCATTTTCGTCGGCGTAGATCAGTAGCATGTATTTCATTTTGTCATGCCTCCATTTGTATTAGTCGAATGGCGAGCAGCGAAATCGACACCTCACGGCGGAAAAATCTAGAATCAAGTATGTCCGTGGACGCAGCGGAGGCCGTCGAAGCAGTTTACCGCTCGGATTGGGGCCGGATCGTGGCCACCCTGATCGGCCTGGTCGGCGATTTCGACCTCGCCGAAGAGTCTGCGCAGGAAGCCTTTGCGGCCGCCGTGGACCAATGGCGGGTCTCCGGCGTTCCGGAATTTCCGCGCGCCTGGATCATCCAGACCGCCCGGCATAAGGCCATCGACCGCATCCGGCGCCACGTGCGGTTTGAGGAGAAGCTGGAATCGTACGCCGCGACTGGGCTGGTGCGCACCGTCGAAGAGCCGGATTACGACAGCGCAGCGAAATTCCGGACGACCGTCTGCGCCTGATCTTCACCTGTTGCCATCCGGCGCTCGCGCTCGGAGGCGCAGGTGGCGTTGACGCTGCGTACGCTGTGCGGCCTGCGAGACCGACGAAATCGCGCGCGCCTTTCTGGTGCCGGCGGCCACCATGGCGCAGCGGCTGGTGCGCGCCAAGCGCAAGATTCGCGACGCCGGCATTCCCTATGTCGTGCCCGAGACCAACGAAATGGCCGAGCGGCTGGACGCCGTGCTGACCGTGATTTATCTGGTCTTCAACGAAGGCTATGCGGCCACCCGAGGCGGGCCGCTGGTGAGGACCGATCTCTGCGCCGAGGCCATCCGGCTGGGGCGGCTGGTGCGGACGTTGATGGGGCCGCAGCCTCCCGCGGAAGCCGACGGCGCTGGTGGCCCTGATGCTGCTGCAGGACGCGCGCCGGGAGGCGCGCCTCGATGAGGCCGGCGATCTGGTGGTGCTGGAAGAGCAGGATCGTAGCCGCTGGGACCAGCGCCAGATCGCCGAAGCGTTGCCGCTGGTGGAGGAGGCGTTTCGCGGCGGACCCGGTCCGTTATGCGTTGCAGGCGGCGATCGCGGCGCATGCATTGCCAGGCGGCGCGCGCCGAAGACACGGACTGGCCGCAGATCGTGCGCCTCTACGAGCTACTGGAGCGCCTGCAACCGTCGCCCGTGGTTTCGCTGAATCGCGCGGTGGCGGTGGCCATGGCGGAGGGTCCCCGTCCGGCGCTGGCGATCATCGACGGCTTGCCAGCGACTCTCGACAACTATCACCTGCTGCATGCCGCCCGCGCCGATCTGCTGCGCCGCATGGGATCGTTCGGGGAAGCCGCGAAGAGCTATCGGCGCGCGCTGGCGCTGGTGACCAACGACAGCGAGCGCCGATTTCTGGAGCGGCGGCTGCGCGAAGTGCAGGCGGCGGCCTTCTGACTCCTGCTCAAAAGTTGCGGAGGGCTCGGTGCAAAAACATGATAAGACGGTGGCATTCATTCTCCTAATCAGCGGGCCTATCCTCGTGGCAGCCCAAACTGCCCCAACACAAAATCCACTGCTTCGCCGTTACCGTGAAGGCGAGAAGTTGACCTACCGTATGAAAGCGGTTAACGAAAACTGGCACTATGAAATTCAGGCTGACGGAATCGTCAAGAGAGACGCAGCCGGAACTTACTTCGAAGAATATGCCTGGTCCAACCTAATCTCCGACAATCAGAAAGCCGCCCTGTCTCCGGCAAGCCTGGCGTTTCGCCAGCAGCTCACGCTCGATCCTAATCACAATCCGGCGATTCCCAACTTCGGCGAGGCCGAGCCTAAGCTCATTGGTCCTATCACTGACTTCATGACTTTCTTCGTCGACGTGTGGCTGGCGGCAAAAACCGGACAACTCACCCACGCTGGAGATCACTTCTACGTTCAGTCCGGCGTCCCGACCTCATGGGCGGACGGGACTCACATGCTGGTGGGAGAAGACGTGATCGACTTTGATCTTATGCTTAAGGACATCAACCACTCCGACAACACTGTCACTTTGATTGTGCGTCATGTGCCTCCCGAGAAATCTAGCATCAAGCTCCCTGCGGACTGGATGCTCAAGCCGGTGAGCGACACCGCCAACAACTGGGTGCAGGTGGAGAAGACCAAGGATGGGAAATATCGAGCCGGCGTGGGTAAGGAAACATTCACTGTCGAGATTAAGTTGAGCCTGGCGGATGGAAAGATATTGTCTGCCACCATGGATAACCCGGTAGAAACTATAGAGCGCGAGTGCGAAGATGCGGCCCTCACCACGTGCGGCGATCCGAAGCCCCATCCCATCAGAAGGCAAGTCGAGATTTCTTTAGCGCCTTGATCAACGCGGCGCGAGTTTTAAGGCTGCCGTTCGGATACGCTTTCTTGGTGTGACCGTAATCACGGTGCAGCGTTTTTTCGTTCGGTAATCTGAGAAGCGTCTGTCTGCGCAGATAGCCAATCCGCCTGCTGCAGGTTTGTCGTGAATGGGAATCAGGTCCGCGGAGGGCGGTGGCCGTTCTCTTGTATTGGAGGAGGGCTATGCATACGCTTTCTTCTGAACGCCGCGATGTCGAAGAGCAGACGTTCATTGATGGAGTAATCAATCGCCGGGGCGACCGTCCCGGCGCCCTGCTGGGTATTCTGCAAACTGTTCAGGATCATAACCCTCACAAATACCTGCCACTGGATACGCTGCGTTACATCGCGGCCAAGACCCAGATACCGCTCTCGCGGGTTTACAGCGTCGCCACTTTCTACGCGCTGTTCAATCTCCAACCGCAAGGCGACAACACTATCTGCATTTGCCGTGGCACCGCGTGCCACACCCGAGGTTCCCGCAATCTTCTGCAGAGCGCGCGCCTGGAATTGAAACTTGGGCTGGAGGATGCCAGCGACAGCGGCGAAGAAGACAAAATTCTGCTGACCACTCCCGACCAGAAGTTTACGGTGCGCACGGTGGCCTGCTTCGGGCAATGCGCGATGGCGCCCGTGGTCGAAGTGAACCACCGCATCTGCGGGCACGTGAATGAGCGCACTCTGGAACGCGAGATCCAGACGATTCAGAAAGAAAGTGAGTGAGCGATGCCGCGAATCCAGGACATTGGGGCTTTCAGTGCAGTCCGTGAAGCGGGTCTGGCCAAGCTGCTGCCTCCCGTTCCCCGGGTGGCAATTGGGATGGGTACCTGCGGCCGCGGCAATGGCGCTGAGGGATTGCAGCACGCCTTTGCCGAAGCCATCGAACGCAGCGGGATGGACGTTTTGCTGACCAGCGTAGGCTGCTTCGGCTCTTGCTTCGAAGAGCCGCTGGTGAACGTGCGCCTGCCGGGCAACCCGCTGCTGATTTTGCGGCGCGTACAAGCCAATGACGCCGCCCGCATCCTGCACGATCTTTCGACCGGAAACATCACTCCCGACCACCTCTATTGCAAGATCGAAGAATGGGACCACATCACCGCCAACCTGAAATATGGCCGCGGATATCCCGAGGTGCTGCCGTGGAACGGGGTTCCGTTCTTCAAGGGACAGAAGAAAATTGTTCTGCGCAATTGCGGACTGATTAATCCCGACGACATTGAGGAATACATCGGCGTCGGTGGGTATCAGGCGCTCTACAAAGTGTTGATTGACGGCCGGCCCGAGGCGGTGATCGAACAGATCAAGGCATCGAAGCTGCGCGGCCGCGGCGGAGCTGGCTATCTGACGGGCAACAAGTGGGAGTTCCTATCGAAAGCTAAGTCGGAACACAAGTACGTCATCTGCAATGCCGATGAGGGCGATCCTGGCGCGTACATGAATCGCAATGAGATTGAGAGCGATCCGCATGCGCTGCTCGAGGGCATGATCATCGGCGGATACGTGATGGGCGCGACCGAGGGAATTGTCTATGTCCGCGCGGAATATCCCTTGGCGGTGCATCGGCTGCACCGCGCGATTGAGCAGGCTCATGAATATGGCGTGCTCGGCGACAACATCCTGGGACGCGGATTCAAGTTCGATATCGAAGTGGTGGAAGGCGCTGGCGCTTTCGTCTGCGGAGAAGAGACGGCGCTGATTGCTTCTCTCGAAGGCGAAGCGGGACGGCCACGTCCGCGGCCACCATTCCCAGCGCAAAAAGGACTCTGGGGTCATCCCACCAACATTAATAACGTTGAGACTTGGTACAACATCACGCCGATCGTGACCCGCGGACCCGCTTGGTTCAGCGAGGTAGGTAGTCCGAAGAGCTCGGGCACCAAAGTTTTCTCTCTGGTCGGAAAGGTGCAGAACACCGGACTGGTAGAGATGCCGCTAGGCACGCCGCTGAAAACGTTTGTGTACGACATCGGCGAAGGCGGGAGTGCCGGGCGCACCATCAAAGCTGTGCAAACGGGCGGCCCGTCGGGGGGATGCATACCTCTGGAGATGTTCGATACGCCGGTGGACTACGAAAGCCTGGGCCAGTTGGGCTCAATCATGGGATCGGGCGGCATGGTGGTGATGGATGAAGAAAACTGTATGGTGGACGTGGCTCGTTACTTCATCGAGTTCACCCATTCCGAGTCGTGCGGCAAGTGCGTCCCATGCCGAGTCGGATTGAACAAGTCCCTGCGCATCCTGAATCGCGTGACCGAGGGTGCCGGGACCATGCATCATATTGAACTGCTCGACGAGCTGAGCCGCTACATTCGCGAGTGCTCACTCTGCGGGCTGGGGCAGACCGCGCCCAACCCGGTTCTGACTACGCTGCGCCACTTTCGCAACGAATTCGAGGATCACATTGTTGCCCACCGTTGCCAGGCCGGCGTGTGCGAAGAGCTCGCGCTCTCGCCTTGCGAAAACAGTTGCCCGCTGCACATGAACATCCCGCGCTTCCTGCAGCTGTACAAAGAGCAGCGGCTGGACGAAGCGTTTGAATCGGTCATCATGGACAATCCGCTGCCGTCTTCCACGGGGCGGGTGTGCCAGCATCCTTGCGACAACCGCTGCCGCCGCCAGACGGTGGACGAGGCGGTGAACATGCGTGAAGTGCATCGCTTCATCGCCGATTCGATTTTCAATTCCGAGCGGCGCGAGGAGATGTTCCAGCGCATTCTCGACCGCAAACTTCCCGCAACGGGGCGCAAGATCGCCATTGCGGGAGCCGGGCCGGCGGGCCTGACAGCGGCGTTCTACAGCGCCATGTTGGGTCACGAAGTCACGGTATTCGACAGCAAGGCGGAAGCCGGCGGAATGTTGCGCTTCGCGCTTCCAGAGTATCGGCTGCCCAAGAGCGCGTTGCGCCACGAGATTGAACTGATCGAAAAACTGGGCGTGAAGTTCATCTTCAACACGCGCGTGGGCGTCGATATCTCGTTGAACGATTTGGACGAACGCTTTGATGGGGTATTCATCTCGATTGGAACCTGGAAAGAGTCTTGGGTGTATCAGCCCGGAACCGAATTGAAGGGTGTTTATCCGGCGCTGATTTTCCTGGAGGCGGTCGCTCGCGGCGAGGATGTGCCCATCGGCCGCAAAGTCGCCATCATCGGAGGCGGAAACGCCGCCATCGATTCAGCCCGCACTGCGTTGCGCAAAGGCGCGTCCGTCACCGTGTTCTACCGCCGCGAGGTCAAAGACATGCCGGCCATCGCGGAAGAAACCCACGCCGCCAGGGAAGAAGGCGCGAAGTTCGTATTTTTGTCGGCGCCGCATCGCGTCATCGGCGACGCCAAGGGAAACGTCAAAGCCATCGAAATCGTGAAGACGAGGCTGGGCGAGTACGACAACTCCGGCCGCCGGAAACCTGTCTCCACCGACGAAATTCAGCGCTTCGATTGCGACTCGGTGATCTTCGCCATTGGCGAGAACGTGGATCTCGACTTTGCCCGCGCTTCCGGTCTGAGCCTCAAAGAGAGTGGGACCATCGAAGTGGATCGCTTCACTCTGGAAACCAGCCGTCCGCACTTCTTCGCGGGAGGCGACGTGATCACTGGCGCTTCCAACGTCTCCAATGCGATGGCGTACGGCAAACAGGCGGCTCGCAACCTCGATCTGCAACTCATGGAAGCCAATCGCTGGGAAAGGATTTTTCCGATTGTCGAATACGGGCAGACGCCGCCCCAGGAACCCAGCGCCAGCCATCGCCATAACGGACACGTCATCGCGCCGGGGGCGAGGTCTGGCTCCAACGCCGAAGTGGTAACCGGCCTGGCGCAGGAAGAGGTGCTGCAGGAATCCTGCCGATGCCTGCGTTGCGATGTGAAGGCGGCGAACCCGAGCTAGGAAGGAGCGATCTCTTGCCACAGAAAAAGCTGTCAATTCGCATCGATGGAGAGCTGATCACCGCTTTGGAGGGACAGACTATCCTGCAGGCGGCCAAGGCGAATGGGAAATACATTCCCACGCTCTGCGACATGGATGGGCTCACCTCCGTGGGCGCTTGCCGCATTTGCATTGTGGAAGTTTCGGGAGTGGGCCGGTTGCTTCCGGCTTGCACCACGCCGATTCAGGAAGGCATGTCGGTCACCACCAACTCGCCGAAGCTTACCCTCTATCGCCGGATTTCGGTCGAGCTCTTACTGGTGGAGCGGAATCATGTGTGCGCGGCGTGCGTGTCGAATGGCCATTGCGAGCTGCAATCGATGGCCACGGCGCTCGGCATCAGCACGGTGCGCTTCGCTTACAACTATCCGAAGCTTTCGGTCGATCTTTCTCACCCGCGATTTGTGCTGGACCACAACCGCTGCATTCTTTGCACCCGCTGTGTTCGGGTGTGTGCGGAACTGGAGGGCGCTCACGTCTGGGAACTGAACTCCCGCGGGATTCACGCCCGGGTGGTCAGCGATCTGAACCAGAAGTGGGGCGAGTCCACCAGTTGCACCAACTGCGGAAAATGCGTGCAGGCGTGTCCTACCGGCGCCCTGGCCGAGAAGGGTCGCGCGGTCGAGGAGATGGTGAAGAAGAAAGAGAAAATCGGATCGCTGATGCATGGGAGAGGGGTGCAGGCATGAAAAAAGTAAAAGTGGCGACCGTCTGGCTGGACGGCTGTTCCGGTTGTCACATGTCTTTGCTCGACATGGATGCTGCCATCATTCCTCTCGCCCGCAAGATCGACATCGTCTATGGGCCGCTAGTGGACGCGCAAGAATTTCCCGAAGACGTGGACGTGACGCTGGTGGAGGGCGCGGTCAGCTCGCAGGACGATTTGAACAAGATCCAGAAAGTGCGGTCGCGCACCCATTTGCTGATCTCGCTGGGCGACTGTGCGGTGACCGGCAACGTACCCGCCATGCGCAACTCGATTCCCGTGAGCAAGCTGTTGCAGCGCATTTATGTGGAAGGCGCGGATGAAGGCAAAGTCATCCCTACGCACGGCGTGCCCCCGCTGCTGAAACATGCACGGCCGCTGCGCGAATTCGTCAAAGTGGATTTGTGTTTGCCCGGTTGTCCTCCTCCCGCCAAGAGCATCGCGGGCGTGATCACCAACCTGCTCGAGGGCAAGAAGCCTGACGCCAATCTCACGGTAAAGTTCGGATAAGGGTAAGGACTAAGGATAAGGAGCGCCCGATGAAGCGCATCACGATCGATCCAGTTTCCCGCATTGAGGGACACGCCAAGATCGTCATCCTGATGGATGACGAGGGAAAGGTCACCGACACCGAATTCCACGTGACCCAGGTGCGCGGCTTCGAGAAATTTACCGAAGGGCGTCCGTTCTACGAGATGCCCGGCATTACCGCCCGCATCTGCGGAATCTGCCCGGTCAGCCATTTACTGGCCTCCTCGAAAGCCTGTGACGCAATCATGGCGGTGCGCATCCCCGCGGCTGCGCGCAAGCTGCGCGAGTTGGTGCACTACGGGCAATTCGTGCAGTCGCATGCGCTCAGCTTCTTTTATCTTTCGTCGCCTGACTTGCTTTTGGGGATGGATTCCGATCCCGCCACTCGAAATGTTTTGGGCGTAATTGCGGCTCATCCTGAACTGGCGCGGAATGGAATTGAGCTGCGCAAGTTTGGCCTGCAAATCATCGAGGGCCTGGGCCAGGAGCGCGTGCACAATTCATGGATCGTGCCGGGAGGCGTGGGTGCGCCGCTTTCCGCCGCAATCCGTGAACGCATTCTCGCCGAACTGCCGGCCGCCAAAGCGATCGCGGAGCGGACCATCCAATTCTTCAAGGGCGCGCTGGACAATTATAAAGAGGAGATTGAGTCGTTCGGCTCCGCGCCCACCATGCATGCTGGACTGGTCGATGCCAAGGGCAACCTGCAACTGTACGACGGCAATCTGCGCTTTCGCAGCGCCACCGGAGAAATTGTCGAAGACCAGATCGCGCCCGAAGACTACGCGACATACATTGGCGAAACCAGCCTGCAGGAATCTTATCTAAAAGCTCCGTACTTCAAGCCCAAAGGCCCGGTGGACGGCGTCTACCGCGTCGGCCCGCTGGCGCGCCTGAATGTTGCCGACCGATGCGGCTTCCCGCAATCCGATGGCGAGCTCAAGGAATTCCACCAACGTTTCGGCAGCCCCGCGCACAGCTCATTCCTGTTTCACTATGCGCGATTGATTGAGATCATCTACGCCCTGGAAAAGATCGAAGCGCTGCTGGCCGATCCGCAGATCCTCGACGAGCATGTCCGTGCCACCGCAGGCGTGAACTCGCTGGAGGGAGTGGGAATCATCGAAGCGCCCCGCGGCGTACTCATCCACCATTACAAGGTGAACGAGGAAGGTGCGATGGTGTGGGCCAACCTCATCGTCGCCACCGGCCACAACAACTTCGCCATCGGAAAGAGTGTGCAGCAGGTCAGCGAGCATTTCGTAAAAGGCATGAAGTTGCAGGAAGGCATGCTGAACCGAGTGTCGGCCGTCGTGCGCGCTTACGATCCTTGCTTGAGTTGCTCGACTCATGCCGTGGGCGAGATTGCATTGCGCATCCAACTGCGCGGTCCAGACGGCGAGCTGTTGGACGAGATTGATCGGACGTAATTGCCAGAAAGCTCGCTGAGAGCTGGCCGAGGCAAGGTGCCCCAGGTTCGCGCCCGGGTTTTGGGCGATAACCTGGGATTCATGCAGTGGCACGAAGCGTAATTCCGGACATCGGTTTGCTTGCCCGGATCTAGGCCCGGGTCCCGCAACCCGGGAGGCTGTTACGAAACTCGACGCTCACTTTCGCAAGTGGAGTGAAACGCACGAGTCACAGCCGCGAAGCGGCGCAAGAATGCAGCCCAGCGGCGCAAGCCCTGGGTATAAGTGGGAAATGAGACAGCCCCGCAGGGGCGAAAGAAGAGTTTCGTAACAGCCTCAATCCCGGCGAAACCCGGGCCACCGGCCGATGCAACAAGATTCAGGGGGAATTGCATGATGATTTTCTTGGTGGGTGCGCCTTGATAAAGACGTTGATCAAAAGATTGCTTCTGTTTTCACTTTGCGCTGTTGGCGCGATGCTCTTATTGGCCATCGGATTCAGCCGTGGGCTTTTTCCGCCCCGTGGACTAGGAATTGGATTGCTGGTGGTGTGTATAGCTATGTTCATTGGGTTTGCACTTATCGCCAGGACGACGGCCAAGGGCTCGCCGACAAAGGTCTTACCGCCTTCAGAAACTTCCATCGACGCGGCCCCTCGCAGGCAATTGATTTGGCAAATTCGGTTAGCGAAAACCAGGATCGCTCTTATGGCTGTAGGTTTGGTGGCGGGATTGAACGAGGCGAGAAACATCTCGAGTCGGGGATCAGACAGACGACTTTTGGTATTGGCATTTCTAACGGGCTTGGTCATGAATCTCTTGATAACGACGCTATCGGTACGGACTGTAGTACGGCTTAAGAAAATCCTGCAAGGCTCTGGCTAGTCGGAACGACCCGATGGTGACTCAAAACGAGAGAATACCGACTTCCCACTCCCGGGTGCCCCAGGTTCGAACGGCTGGTTTGGGGCGGTAACCTGGGATTCGTGCAGTGGGCACCAAGCGTAGTTCCGAACAACGGTTTGCTTGACCGGATCTGGTCCCAGGTCTCGCAACCCCGGCGAGACCTGGGCCACCCGCTTGGGCCACCCGCGACGAACTCCGTCTGTGGCGATTGCCACGTGCCCCAGGCTTTCCCTCTGATCCGCCAATCCTGAATCGGTACCGAAAAAAGGAATTCTGTGAAACCCAACACTGACTTTAGAAAAAGTAATCGACAATTCCGCTGGACTTGGTGGCCTGTCGTCCCATGCTTGTCTTCCCTGTTCCTGTTGGGTGGCTTGACTCTTCAGGCCGCTTCCCCCGAAACCAACGTGCCGGTGGCTCCCGTGCAGTTCAAAGCATCCTCCGTCAATCTGCTCCAGGCGATGAATTTGGCCGGGGATAACTTGATGAACATGCTGGACCCGGAGCAGAACGACCTTCCCTATTGGCATCAGGTCGTGGACAAAAACTATGGGTCGGCCATGGTTTTCGACTGGCCCGCCCACAATCTTGGCCGCTGGTGGGACGCCATGCTGCGGCTGCAAGCCGCCACTGGCTATTCCATTCCGGCTCCGGCCGAAAAGGCCATGCTGGAAAACTTGCAAATCTTTTTCAACAATTCGAATCACATCATGCTGTGCCCAGCGGGAAAGCCAGGCGCCAACTTTGAACTGCATTCGCTGCGCGAGGGCATGCTCGCGCTGAACGCCCTGGTCCGTTATCGCAACAATGAATGGGCTCGCCGCGAAGGGCATCTCATGGCCCAATCACTGTTGGAGAAAATCAATTTTACGGACGGAAGCTGGAATTTGGCGGTGCTGGATCGTGACGGATACCCTCCCGGCTCGATGCCGTCCTGGGCCACCGGCGAAAACCCGATCAAAAGCCATGGGCGCCTGCTGGAAGCTCTGGTATGGTTCTATGAGGCGACCCACGATCCCGTCGTCCTCGATCTGACCAGCCGTGTCGCTGAGTATCATTTCAACAATTCCACACATGCCGATGGCAGTTTCAATCCCACTTCGAAAGCCGATCACACGCATTCGTATCTCGGCACGCTGCGCGGATTGCTGTTGTTTGGCGAACTTACTCACAATCAGGCGTACATCGACCGCGTCAATGCGACCCTGCACAACTACGTGCTCAAGGCGCTCCTAAAACCATCCGGCTTCATGGCGCATGACCTCGATACCGGCACACGCGCCGAAACCACCTCGCCGGGCGACGTGGCGCAACTCTGCGTTTGGCTGGCTGACCGTCACGGCCAAGCTGACTTGTGGGATGTTGCGGAACGTATCGTGCGCGCCCGGATCATCCCCAGCCAGATCACCTCAACGCCGCCCCTAACCCCAACCACTTCCGGGGATGATCGCAGCGTTAATCTGGATCGACGCCTCATTGGCGCGTTTGGCGGCATGTTGGAAGAGCCTAACGGACACAAGCACAGCACTTTCGATGTCACGGCCGCCGATCTCCATACGTTGGTGGATGTCTATGAGCACGTCGCCACCAACGCTGCCGGCGTGCTGCGGGTCAATTTTCATTTCACTTACGAAGATGGAAATGTTCGACTGGCTTCCGAATATTCGGATCTGCTCGGCAGCTTGATCGTCGAGCCAAAACAAAAGGCAAAGTTGCTGGTGCGGGTTCCCCGCTGGACGCCGCGAGGCCAGCTTCGCCTCAGCGTGAACGGCACAGCCAAAGCCGTCCGCCTGGCGGACGCCGATTATCTGGATGCCAGTCCGGTCAAACCCGGCGACAAAGTTGTGCTGCAATATGCGCTGCCGCTGTTTACGACTACCGAAGAGGATGAGGGCATTCGCTATGCATTTCTCTGGCGGGGAGACGATGTTCTGGGCGTCAAGCCGAACCGTACGATGTATCCACTCTATCCAGACTTCCCGAACATTGATTTACCTTGAGAAGGCCAGGCTCGCGCCCCGGTTGCTAAATCGGTGATTGCACTAGATGGAAGGGGGAGGGGGTATTCCTCTTTCTCTCGACATTCAATCATGTGGGGCGACGTTCATCCTCTGGTCAGAATTGACCATCTTAGGGTCCGGGAAACGCAGATGATGAACCCATGAAAGTCACCGAGAAGCAGGCGCTGTCGGTTCGGTGTCCTACTTGTGGCGCGAAACCCGGAGAGAAATGTGAGCTCAGTACAGGTCTACCGCGGACGGAAGCCCATCGAGATCGACGCGTGGCCGCGGAGAAGAGGTAAGTCTTCCCGGCAAATCGACACAGGAAAGTCGGTCGCCATTCTTGAGTGGAGAGACGGCTTAATTCGGCGGCGCGGTTGAAGGGTCAGTCAGAGCGATCAATTTGCCTGGTGGATAATCTTCTTTGCGCAGCGGAGTTCCCGGCATGGGGTTGACGATGGTCACTATCTGGCCACTCACAACTCCGCGCAACCGCAGGCGGTCTCCTTCGACAGAGACGACACGGTAACGTTCTCCGAAGATGGAGGACTCAGGCTCTTTCATCTTGTTGGCATTGGATGCGTGATTCGGGAAGAGCGATGCTCTGGTCTTCGGCGCGAGGCAAGAAATCCGGAAAGAACAAAATTGCGTAACGCCGAGGTTAAAGAACTAGGGCCCAACAGAGGCGACTAGGCGCGGTAATGATCGGGCATAACCGGTGTGAAAATGGCTACTTTCGAGAGCTTTTTAGCAGGTTATTCACCTTCGACATAACCTCGAAAGCGTCGGCGACGTAGAGCACGTCCGCTTTGCCGCGAGCCCAGCCACAGTTGGGGTCGAGATTGATGGCGCGCCGTTCATTGATGAAGCGCCAGCCGACGACATGCGGTTCTTCGCCGTGACAACACGTCGAAAGACCTTTAGGGTGTCGCGGAGTCGCGCCGGTTTGGCCAACCTGATTCAAATGGCTCATGAATTTCAGCACCGCCTGATTTTCGCCGCTTTGGTCGACCAGCGATTTGCTGCTGCCCAGGGAGGCGCCAGCCGAACGAAGAAAATCGAGAATGAGTTCTTCGGCTTGTTCCGGGTGCGATCTTCCATCGGGCTGCTTTTTGGTCCAGCCGGCTCCGGCAACAAAAAGCAAATCGGCATCGGGACGAATGGTTTGGGTATCGCTTTTGGGCGCGCGGATTCCCGAGACAGTGGTGCGAAGCGCCTCCGGGGGAAGAGTCACGGTGAGTGCTTCGACGCTGGCTTTTCCAGTGCTGCCGCAATAAGCCTCGTGACATCCCGCATCGAGCAATAGAATCCAGGGACGCGCATTGCGCTGGAATACGCCTTCGATGCGTTGCTTGTAAAACCAACGCGTGGCGCAGACTGCGCCATCCACAGCCTGGATTGAAGTAATGTGCGTGTCCACGCGGCCGTTCAGGCGATGCGCCAATCCGGGCAGGGCACGCAAAAAGCGAGAGGTCGCGGGCGCGAGGATCAAGTCGGGGTCGGCGGCGCGGCACAATGCGTCGGCGGCCAGAAGGTCGCTGGCGAAACGTGGCTGCGTGAATTCTGCACCGCTCACCGCGAGATAACGTTGTGCACTATTGGCGACGGAGTTTACGGCGGCTTGCACGTCTCCACCAATCAGGCCAACTGTGAGCGCGGCATTCAGTTGTTGAGCTAGTTCTACAGCCGCGCCCAGTGCTTCCAGCGCCGCTTTGGGAAGTGCGCTGCCCGTTTCGTCCAGATGCGCCAACAGCAAAATATTCTTGATCATGATTTCGTCTTTACGCCTTCACAATCCAAGTCACAATCTCCTGGGCAATTTCATCGCTAGATAGATTCCTGACGATGCGGGTTTGCCTTTGTTGTAGAGGAGGACTGACGCTGCGATAGCCGATTGATTCTTGGGAAGCAGCCGCGGTTTTAGCGCGCTGCAACGCGGGCATAATCGCGCGCATGTTGGCCATGCCGATCTGGGGATTGTTCCGTGGCTCGGGAAGATTTCCGGTTGCCCAGCCCAGCAGCGCAGGCGGTCCGGCGCAAAGCGAAACTTGATGACGTCCGCCTTCGATGCGTTCCAGAATCTCTAACGAGCCATCGGGTTGCACGGCGAGCCGATCGACTCCTTGAAATTGATCGAGAATGCCGAGGCGCTCGCCGATCAATTGCATGGTGACGCCCGCCCCGCGTGAAGCCGATTCCCAACCGCCAAACAGAAGCAGGCGCGAACGGTCGAGCCCGTTGATGGCTTGAATCGCGTCAGCAAGAAGCGCCGCGTTGGCGTGGGCATCGGTGAAGCCGCCCGCAGGCCCATCGATGGGGACCAATTCGAAACTGACCTTTTGCGCAATGGTCATCATCACCTGTTGCAGTTTGGATTTTGGACCAAGGCTGACCAGCCAAACTTTGCTCCCGGGAGAATGCGCCGCGAGATTAGCGGCTTCGTAGAGCGCATGCGCAGCCCAGGGATCGAGTACGGCGGGAAGCATGATTTCGTTTTTGAGCGCAGGTCCCGCGGCGGTCTCGATCGGCTCAAGAGTTTGCAGCGGATCGGGCACGATGCTGCCGCAAACTACGATGTGGTATCCCTGACTCATCCTTCATTCTCCCGTGCGCAAATTGCGGTTTGGAAACTCAATTCAAAGCGGAATGCAAGCCGCCGGCCCCGGCACGAAACTCAATGTTGGTGGTTTCTTCACGACAGTTCCACAGGCAGGCTCCGCAGAAAATGCATTTGTCGCGGTCAAAGTTGGGGACACCACTTTCACCGCGTGAGATCGCTTGGCCGGAACACATTTCCACGCAGAGTTTCGGTTCACACTCGCGGCAGACCTCAGGATTTAGGAACACGACGTGATTCGCGTATCCTGGCGGCGCTTGCACGCTCCCGCCGGTCAACAGAGCATCTTGCTGCGAGACGAGCAATTTTCCATCAAAGGGAATTTCGGGCCAGCCACAACGTCTCATGATGAGGTCGTGCAAGGGCATACCGTGTTGAGCGGCTGATTCTTTTAACTTCTGCAATTCGATGGAAGAAATGCGCCCGGCAAACCGCGTTTCAAGAGACATGCCTTTTTTTCTGGAAGAGTGCGAAGGAATCGTCACGCGACCACCGGTAAAACCTGCCAGCGCCAATCCGAGCAGGCCGGGAATCAATCCCTGGGGAAAGCCATTGCGCGAGTCGGCAGCAATAATGGACTCGCGGTCGAGCCAACTGGCGCGGCGGCGGCGCACATAAGTATCTTGCAAATTCTGGCGTGTGAACGGCAGTTGTTTCTGAAGCAGTTCGGTAACGGCCTCGGCGAGTTGCGCGCCCGTAGTCCAGGCTTCATCGACTCCGGAACCGGAAAGAACATTGGTGCTGCCCGAGCCTTCGCCGATGCGGGCGTAACCGTCCCCTGCGAGAAAAGGCTCACCGTCCCGGCCTGATTCCTGCAGCGACTTTGCACCCCAGGACTTCAAGACTCCGCCTTGCAGATGCCGCCACAAATAAGGATGCAGAAGGAAATGCTGCAGATAGCGATAAGCCGTGCGCACTGGACTGTGAAACCAGGACGGAATAAAGATACCGACTGAGGCGAGACGATCGGGGTGAACGTAGAGGAAGCCAAAAATTTCCGGCTCGGGAAAACCGAAGGTGTGCAGAACGGTTCCGGTTTCCCAACCACAATTCTCGGGAAGCTCAATCACCATTTTCATGCCCAACGCCCACTCGGAATAATGGTGACCCTCGGGCAATCCAAAGTGGGCGTCAAGGCCGCGGCCGACAGCACCGACTGGACCATCGCCCACAACGGTTAGCGCCGCGCG
This sequence comes from uncultured Acidobacteriaceae bacterium, assembly GCA_963712035.1. Lineage (GTDB taxonomy): Bacteria > Acidobacteriota > Terriglobia > Terriglobales > Acidobacteriaceae > PALSA-270. Next base: position 694,351 of record CAVQGL010000002.1, read on the forward strand.
AATGTCCATGCCTGGCATGAATCCACCTTGCGGCGTGCCATCGAGAGCCGCGCCCTGATCCGCGAGACGTATTCCTTTCACGCTATTGTTTTCGATGAGTGGTCCGCTTACGGGTGTTCCCGGCCATATCTGAAGCAAACCCGAAGAGGCGAGTTGCTCGCTCACCCACTGATTGAATTGGCCGAGCGACATTACGAAGCCGTCGTGCTTCTGGAGAAAACCGGGGATGAGCGGTAGTTCGACAGCGTCTTCATGAAAACAAAAAAGACCGCCGAAGGTGCGCAGTATTTTGTCGGCGGTTCGTAGCGTGAACGACCGCTTGCTGGCCCCGATCGGATCAAGAAGATAGACCAGCTTCTCTTTCTTGACGGGCGTGGCCATGGGAATTTGCGTCACGTCGAGGCCGGGAAAACTGCTGCGAATGCCGCGCCCACGCGTGACCGCGCCGGAAACGCCAAAGCCCAGGCCGTCGGCGCGCTCGTAGCAGATTACCTGGAGCGGCGAGCCGGGCATGCAACTACTTTCGAGCTTGGGAGAACCGTCAGGATTTAGCAGGCTACGCGAGAGTGTAGTGAGGAAGCCGCCCATCGCCGGACCGAAGCCGACGCAGGCGATGTCGACCTCCATCTGCTGTCGGTCGATGATGGCAGCCGGTTCCGGTGCACCCGCGCTCATGCGGGATAATCCAAGACTTCGGGGATCATCAGCTTCGACACCGCTTCAGCGGCGCGGTCTTTTGCCAAGCGCGCGCCCGTCATGCAAGTGTCCAGCTTGTTGTGCAAGATCAGAAACTGCTCGGCGCCGTTGCACGTGGCGCAGGGCCCAGCCTTGGCGGGATGTGAACCGTCTTCGCCGACGACATCGTTTGCGCAGGCGGCGATACCCGGGATCAGGCCTTCGAGGGAGTCGAGTTCATCCTGGCGATAGCAGCCACGATAGCCTTCTTCGTCCCATGCGGGATGACGGTTATAGCCGAAGACAAGTTCCGCGCAAATTCTCGCAGCCTCGCCGCTGGCGCGTGCAGTCTGCACGTGGCACAGATCGCTCAGGAAATTCACCAGACCCGCGAGGTTTTCGGCCACCGAACTGTCTTGAGCGCCGTTGCGCTCCAGCCGCAGGACATCGAGGATCTGGCAGCGCGCCGCCAGCAGCCAGCACAGCGCGTCGGCCAGCGGGAACGTCACGCCTTGCCGCGCACTCTGGTATAGTTTGCCGCCGTCGCTGTCGGTAGAGTGTTGCAGACGTTCGAGCGACCAAATCCACATGGTCATAGCCGTTGCCAGCGTGCACGCTCCGGTACCGGGATGGTCAGCGGCTATGCCGCGCATTTCCCTGATCCAGCTGCGGAATTCGGCGAGGAACAGCGGGTTGGTCATGGTCACCGAAAGCTGGCGCCGCTGTACCGCCTCGGGTCCTTCGTACGTGGCTTCGAGTTGCGCGTCCATCCATTTGTTGCCGAGGAAGCCGGGGCAGTCTTCGGTGATACCGTAGCCGCCCATCAGGCTGACGGCTTCGCGCATCATCTGCGCGCCCCAGCCGGTGTTCCAGAGCTTGGCAGCCGGACACAAAATATCTGCGACCGCGTCGAGGGTCACAAAGCGAAGCAGAGTATCCGATTGCAATGGCGCTTTGAGCGGATCGCCAGGGGCTAGCGTAAGAAGCGTCGCGGCTTCCTCGGAAACCTGACGCAAGAATTTCGCCTTCGCGCGTGCGCCGGTCACGCCGCGTTCGGCGAGGATGCGTTCCGCGTCGCGCTCCAGCGGGTCCAATTGATCAAAGGTGCGCGCAGCGGCAAATCCGAGCGAAGCGCTGGCTTCGCCGGTCGCCCAAATATCCACCAACCGATGCAATGAGTCTTCGCGCGCCTGCAATCCCATTTCGTGACGGACCGAGCCGGGAGTAGCTGTGGCAGCGCCGCGGAATCTGCCACGCTGATAGCGAATGATTGGTTCGACCGCAGAAAGCAACTTGGCAGAAGTCATCACGCCTACGGTCACGCGGGTACGGCGAAACACCGCTTCGATGACTTCGCTGTGATTGTAACGTGGCGCCAGAATGCCATTCTTGATGTCGTAGCCGCCGACGATGCGGCTGGCCGGGACGCGCAGGTTGAAGATGGGATCGCCAGTGGAAGAAAGCTGGTGAACCATCTTGCGGGTCGCGGTGCCGCGATCGAAAATGCCCGGATCGCCTTCTTCGAGGATCACCATGCAGCTGCCTTTGATGCGCTCGTCGCCCGAGTCGACGGCAGCGGTCACGAAGTTCGCGAATCCGATGTTGGTGATGAAGCGGCCGCGCTTCTCCACTTGCAGTATGGGTTCTTCGCCGGGTTTCCATTCGGCGATGCGCAGCTTACCGTCGAGCATGCCGGTGTCCACACCGACGTAAGGGATCGGCTCGGTCAGGCAGAAAGCGCCGCGCCACGGTTGGCGATCCTCACCCGGCTGCGGAGGAGCCGCGAGTTTCATGTAACGATCCTGCTGTTCTGGAGTGCCGCGTTCGTGAATCGGAGCGAGCGCAAGACAACCAGCTAAGCTCGAGGTCGCGGCGCCACCGTCCACCCAAGCCAACTCAAAAGCTACGAGGGCCAGCGCCAAATTTCTGGGGCCAGTGATGAATCCACCTTGCTCGGGATCCATGAAAACCGCAGTGATGCCGGCGCGGTCGAAAGCTTCCAGCATCTCCGCCTTGGCGGGAGTCCATTCATGGGTATTGCGTCCACCTTGCGCCACCAGGCGAGCTACCGGTCCTCGAGCAACCGCGCGCACCGACTGCACCAGCATCTGGAGATCGTAACGGTCGCCAAAACCCCACTGGATTTGGCGAGCAGCGTCGGAAGGAAGAGTGCGCAACGTTTCCAGATTCGGACGGGTGGTGGCGGACATAGATGGTGTCCTTTCGGCGGGCAATATCACCAATCTGTCAAACCTGGGGGGACAGTTCTGTGATTTCGGTCACCGGCGGGTGTGATGGGGGCGAATAGGTAAGTTACCGAGCACTGCTCTCACTGCCGGCGTTTGGGGAATCCCACCCTAGTTCGATTAGCTACGATCTCTTGGTATGGGCAGCCGTGGAATCCCACCCTACCGCACAAACCGCGGTAGGATGGGGCACCCTCGTTCAATTTGGCTACAACTTCAGTTTGACACGGAGAAGCTGCCGCTTAGGGGCGTGTCGGCCGAAGAGTCTCCTACGAAGACTTTGACCTCGCCGGTATCGAGCTTCCAGGCACCGGCCGCGGTGTCGTAGTAGGAAAAGGATCGTTGGTCCAGGTGAAGCGTAACGCGCGAGGTTTCACCTGGAGATAGGCTGACTTTTTGGAAGGCCTTCAGTTCGCGTTCCGGCATGGGCACGTGGGTCGAAGGCAATCCGAGATAAAGTTCGGCGACCTCTTCTCCTTGGCGCTTTCCGGTATTGGTAACGTCGGCGGTGACGTCGACGCCGTTCTCGCTCACCGCTCCGATGTGCAGATTGCTGAAGCTGAACGTCGTGTAGGACAGGCCAAAGCCAAACGGGAAGAGCGACTTTTTGGTCGAACCATTCTTAGTCAACCCAGAATAATAACGATAGCCATTGAGCAGGCCTTCCTTGTAGGTCACGCCCTGTTCGATTTTCGCAGTGTGATTGACCCCGCCCACGCCGTAGATATAAAGCCCTTCCGGAGACGGCGCGCGAGTTTCGTCTTCCTTGGGATAGTAGGAATCGTGTACCGGGCTGTCTTCCCAAGTGCGGTCGATGGTGATGGGCAGCTTGCCGCTGGAGTTATGGTCGCCAAACAATATTTGAGCCAGCGCTACGCCGCCCTCCTGGCCGGGGTAAAAGATGTGCAGGATGGCGGGCACCATGTCGACCCAACGATGCATATCTACGCCACCACCGGCATTCAGCACGACGATGGTTTTCTTATTGAGTGCCGCGACGGCGCGGATTAATTCTTCCTGGCCGTAGGGAAGAGCGAAGCTGCGGTCCATCCCCTCTTTCTCGGTGGTGGCGTCGAAGCCAAGCGCGAGCACAACTACATCCGATGTGGCTGCGATTTGCTTGGCTCTTTCGGAAACGAGATCGGCGATGGCGCTGATGGCGACGCGTGGATAGGCGCGGCGGCTTCCGGGAATGTAGTCGAAGCGAATCTCAACCGGAGTGCCGGCAGGAAGATCACGATAGGTGTCGAGCGGCGCATGCATTTCAAAGGGAGCCATGGCGGCGATCTGCGTGCCGTTTACGAAGAGCTTGTACTTATCTTGTCCGGAGAGGTAGGGATCGCCGCTGCCTCCCGCGGTGAGAAATAAATAACTGCCCGCAGCGCGCGGAGTGTAAGTCGCGGTGAAACGAAGCGCCTTGATTTCGTCGGGAAGAGTTGAGTCAGGATGGAGGATCCCGGCGATGGGCGCGGGTTCGATGTTGGGGACGATTAATGTCTTGAGCGGCTGGCCGTGGAAATCTGCGTCCGCAAATAACTCTAACTGCACTCCGGGCTGGCCCTTGAAAGTGAAATTGGTGGCTCGGCTGAGTTCCGCCAAGTTGGGCAGGCCGGGATCATATTTCACGTCCGCCTTGTCCTGGAAGTAGTCGAGCAGGCCGGAGAGTGTGCTGATTGCCTCGTAAGGATTGACCCGGGAACTGCCGCCGGCTCCATAGACGGCGGGAGCCGCATTCGGTCCGAGGACGCCGAGCGTATGGATACGATGGGCATCGAGCGGAAGGAGCGCGCCATCGTTTTTCAGCAAGACTGCACCTTCTAGCGCGCCTTGCAGCGCGACCCGCCGGTTCTGTTCGCTGAAAAGATCTTGTTGCAGATCAAGCTGCGGCCCGTCGAAGAAGCCGAACTGCACAGCTTTTCGCAAAATGCGGCGGACTTTGTCGTCAATGACGGCCACGGAAACTTTTCCGTCTTTGATGGCAGGCAGTAGAGTCTCGCGGTTCATGAACTCCGGCGAGGGCATTTCCAGGTCGAGGCAAGCATTGGCGGCGGCGATCCCATTGTGTACGGCACCCCAGTCGGACATCAAAATGCCATCGAACTTCCAGTCGCCTTTCAGAATGGTGCAATTCAGCTTCGTATTTTGCGTGGGGTGTACGCCATTTACCGGGTTGTAAGAATCCATGACGGCGCCGACGTGGCCGTCCTTCACGGCAGCTTCGAAGGCGGGGAGATAGAGTTCGCGCAAAGTACGTTCATCGATGTCGGAGCTGACTTGCACGCGATTGAACTCCTGATTGTTGGCGGCAAAATGTTTGACCGTGGCAATGACGCCTTGCTGCTGCACTCCGCTGATAAAGCCTACCGCCATGCGTCCGGCAAGAATTGGATCTTCACCAAAATATTCGAAGCTTCTTCCGCCCATGGGCGCGCGATAAATATTTACGCCCGGCGCCAGAAGAAAAGAGACGCCACGGGCCCGCGCATCATGCCCCATGGCGGCGCCTATGGTTTCGGCCATTTTCGGATCCCAAGAGGCTGCCAGGCCCATGCCTCCGGGATAGGCTGGGGCGAGTCCCCAGGTACGAACGCCCATGGGGCCGTCTGACATTTTGAGCGTGGGCAGGCCGATGGAGGGAAGAGCGCGGATATAAAACTCGTCAATGCCTCCGATCAGATCAATCTTTTCTTCGAGCGTGAGCTTCGCGAGCAGCGCATTGACGCGCGCTTCGACTTGCGGAGTGTCTTCACGCGGGCCCTGGGCGCGTGCGGCCGAACAAACCATGAAAGCTACCAAGGCGATCGCGAGAATTGTACGTACGGCGGGAATGAGCGCTTTCTGTTTTGAGTGCATGGGCTCCTCTATGAATTGCGGGTGGTCAAATGGAAGGTTCAACAGATGTCTCAACAGGACGGCTTCGCGTTGCCGCATCGAGCCAAGTGTACTCCGCGGAGGACAGAAGCGGAGCAGTTGTGCGATGAAAGAAGTCTTCTCGCGTGCGTGCAGCGCCTAAGGGCGTTATTCATTCTGCACATGTGCGGCATCGCTGAAGCGATGCCCTGATACGAACCAAGAGTTTTTCCGCAAGCAGTGAAGCGATGTCCCGATACGAATCGAGCGTTTTTTCCCGCAAGCTGCTAGGAGGTCAATTGGCCCGCGATCTCTTTTGCCAGCGAGGTCATCAACGGTCCTCGGGCGCGCAGTTTTGCGCCTTGCGAAACCATGCGGCGGAGCAAGGCCTTTCCGTTTTCGTCGACAAAACTCACGCTGCCGAGGTCTACGCTGAATTCAGCCACTGCGCTGGTGTTGTGGATTGAAATCCAGCACCGCTCCAACTCGCCTACCCAATCGCCCGTCAGCTTGCCTTCCAGCTGCAACCGGGTGTGGTTGTTTTTTTCTTCCACTGTGATTCGCAGCACTGTCCCTCCTCGGCTCAGGCGATGGGCAACCACTTGAAGGTGGGGCGCCGACCCAGCCGGTGGCCGGTCGCCATGTTCTCAAGGGAGAAGTCAAACTTTGCGCCACAGGCACAGCACACACGATAAGTTCTGCCCCCAATGGTGAATACGCGGCTGAGGTTGCTATGATGGCAGCCAAAAAGATAATCGAGCGTGCGAATCAAACGTGCCATAAAACCTCCAACTTCTAAGGCACCAACCGTGAGTTCTATGAGAGCGCCTATCCAACAATTACGAAACTGCAGTTTCACGGCCAAACGCAAGATTCGCGGGCCGGTGTAACTTATTGTTAACTCAGCTTGGCCCGGGGCAAAATCGAGGTGGATCAGGCGCGGCGAATCGCAGCGGGAGGCCGCTTTGTCAATGTGACGAACTGTCGTCGGCAAGGTTTGGAGTCCTGATTCAGCCCGGAGGAGCAGAGTGTTTTCGATTGATTTGCTTAGCTCGTAGTGCTGCCACTGTACGTTGTTTTGGCAGCGCGAATGCTAGGTCTAGAGGAGTACGGTGGGTTAAAGGGCTGGGTGGCGAGGGCCGGGCAATCTACCGGAATCAGCAGCGGGTAAAGTGCTCGGGGAGCAGGTAACCACTACCACCCGTCTGGGTTCGACTCCCAAGGTTCCGACCAATTCTGCAGTTGTCTAATATGATCGGCTCCTCGCCCGCTGGCTGCATGGAAGCCGGCAGTTTGCGTCGCAACTCATCTTCACCTACAGTTAACTGCGAACTTGCATCGGTACTGTGATGGTAGGAGGCTGCTCGTTTGAATAGCCTGAAACGCGCCAAAATTACTGCGCTTGGCACTTATGTTCCTCCGCGTGTACTGACGAACCAGCAACTAGAAAAAATGATAGACACCACCAGTGAGTGGATTATGGAGCGCACTGGGATTCGGGAGCGCCACTTGGCCGATCCGGGAGTAGCGGCCAGCGATTTGGCAGTGGCGGCGGCCAGGGACATGGTGAATCGCTTTAATGTGGATCTGTCAGCCGTCGAAGCGATTATTGTGGGCACCGTCACTCCCGACATGGCCTATCCCTCGACTGCTTGCCTGGTGCAGTGCAAGTGTGACATCCCCAACGCGTGGGGCTATGACGTTTCTGCCGGCTGTTGCGGTTTTGTTTACGCGTTGACCGCAGGAGCAAAACTGATTGAGAGTGGAGCACATCGGAAGGTGCTGGTGATTGGATCGGATGTGAACTCATCCATGACCGATTTCACCGACCGCGCGACCTGCATCATCTTCGGAGACGGTGCGGGCGCGGTGATGCTGGAGCCCGCGAGCGACGGCGAAGACCTCGGGTTGATCGACTTTGTGCATCAGGTCGAAGGGATTGGTGGGCAATACCTCTATAAGCCCGGCGGAGGCAGTTTGCATCCGGCAAGCCATGAAACTGTGGATCAGAAAATGCATTACATCCACCAGGACGGACGCAACGTGTTCAAATACGCCGTGCAAAAGATGGTGGAGGTCAGCGAACGGCTCCTAACGAGAAATAAATTGAGCGCAGGCGACATCGACTGTTTCGTTTCCCATCAAGCCAACCGGAGAATCATTACGGCCGCGGCCGAGCGGTTGAAGATGCCGCTGGAGAAAGTCATCATCAATATCGATCGCTTCGGCAATACGACTGCTGGGACGATCCCTCTGGCGATGCAAACCGCGTTGGACGAGGGCAAGCTGAAAAAAGGCGACACCCTGCTAATCGCGTCGGTGGGAGCGGGCTTTACCAGCGGGGCTACGCTGGTGAAGTGGGCGTTCTAGCTGCAATTTTCCCTGTCTGGCGCGACTCAGGCTGCTTGCTTGCGCGCACTGAACGTCAGAGTGGATCCCGACATGTCGGGCTGGAAGTTTTCAAAGCCGGAAGCCGCCAAGTAGCGTTCCATCTCAGGAAGTTCAAATACGTGCATGCCATGTTTTCCGATCCACTCGCGCATGCTTTGAAATCTCAAGATGCCGCCATGGCCCGCGCCGAAAGTGAAAACTGAGAGAATGGCTGTTGGCCGCATGACGCGTGCCATTTCCCGCAGGGCAGTCACCGTATCCGCAAAGAGATGAAGCGAGCCACAACAGAGGACAGCATCGAAAAGGTTGTTTTCGAATGGCAACGCTTCCACTCGCGCACGGGCGAAATGCACGTCGCGGATGCCTTCCTGGGCAGCGTAAGTTGCACCTTGCCGGAGCATTCCCATGGATACGTCAATCCCGAACACTTCTTTGGCTGGTGACGCGATCCGCCGGCCGTAGGTGCCGGGGCCGCAGGCGATATCCAGCACGCGGCCCTGGGGGAATTGGACTTTCTGAGTCACTATGCTGACTAGCTGGGGGAGCGTTGGGCTATGAAATCCGCCGTAGAGTTTCATGACGACGGGATACCACAAATCCGACTCGTAGATGCTAGCCATCCGGTCGATGAAACGCATTCTTCTTAATACGGGGTCCGCACTTTTGGAGAGTTCTTCAAGAATGAAGTCAGGGATGCCGTTTGCGATGGGGTACGTTTTGGAGCACATGGCACAGTGGAGTGTGCCATCTTCCTGGAGCAAGAGGTGCTTGCATACAGGGCAGGCGTAAATTCCGAATTCGCTGACCGCCGACGTGTCGGGAGTCGTAATTCAGCCTCCGCGGTATTTCGGTGACGACTGGTTTGTGCTTCTAAAACGAGCGTCGACTAACTTATGCCACGACGCAATGCAACGCCGTTATCTGTTATCGCTATTTGTCATTCCGGCAATGACTTTGAGCTGGACGAAGTGCTGGAACCCGTTGTGTTCAGGCCACGAACAAACAGATTCCCCGCGCCCCCCAAAGCGGGCGCTTCAAAATGACAACTCTAAGAGTTTGTTCAGCCCAGCAGAGACGTAGCTGAGCTACGTCTCTACAGGACCCATCAGGAAGCAAATTACGCGTTATCCTTGCAGGCGCACGGCTCGGGACAAATCTACCTCTGCGTGAATCAGGCCGTTCGCGGCGTCCTCGGTGCTCTTGAAGCCGAGGCGCTTGGCTAACGCTTTCATGTTCGCATTCTCGGGAAGGAAGTTGCTGAAGACCCGCTTCATTTTTTCGGCGCGAGCTGCAGCGATACTGCGCTTCATCAGTTCGGTGCCCAGTCCCAAATACTGATAGTTATCGGCGATGACAACCGCAAGATGGGCACTTTGTCGATCTTCAGTCTTCACCATGCGGCTTACGCCGATGATCTGCCTTCCGGTGAGAGGATCCATGATCTCGGCCACTAGCGCAAGCTGCCGGTCATAATCAATGGAGCAGATTCTGCCCAAACGTTCGTGAGTTGTGCGAGTTTCGAGATTCAACGGCTTGAAGTAGCGTTGCATCACCGTGTTCTCGGAGAGGCGGTCATGGAAGCGAACCAGCAGCGGTTCGTCTTCCGGGCGAATGGGGCGGACCAGAACTTCTCGGCCGTCTTGCAAAGTGAAAGGCTTGACCAATTGAATCGGATAAGGCCGGATAGCCGGTTTGGGCAGCTTGTCCTCGGAAGTATCCGCATTATGCAGGACAACACGAGCGTCCAGCGCCAGCAGGCCATCCGGGGAGGCCAGCAGCGGATTGATATCGATCTCCTTGATCCAAGGTTGCTCGACCACCAGCTCGCTAAATGAAACCATAAGTCCATCGAGCTTCTCCAGATCTACCGGAGCGCGTCCGCGCACGCCTTTCAGCGCGGTGAAGATTTTTGTTTCTTCCATCAGGTCACGCGCGAGCGTGGTATTCAGCGGGGGCAGAGCCAGGGCGCGATCTTTCCAGACTTCCACTAACTGTCCGCCGGTGCCGAAGAGCAATACCGGTCCGAGCTGACTGTCGATGCTGCTGCCGATAATCAGCTCATAGCCTTCGAGCTTCGACATCGGTTGCACGGTAACGCCGAGGAAGTGCTGCGCACCTTTCTTCGTAGTCACCGAGGACTGGATGTCATCGAAAGCAGCCTTTACTTCGGCTGCGTCTTTCAGGTTGAGTTTGACGCCGCCGACATCGGTTTTGTGCGTGATGGTCTCGGAATGTAGCTTCAGGACCACGGGGAAGCCAATGGTTTCGGCTTTCTTGGCGGCTTCCGTGCTGGTCTTGGCCAGTTCGGTGCGGACGGTCGGAATTCCATAGGCGGTGAGAAGCCGCTTGGATTCGTACTCGGTAAGAATAGTGCGGCCGCTCTCGCGAACCTTCTTCAATATGCTTTTCGCCAGGGTTCGATCATGTTCCGGAACTCCGTGACGCGCGGCGGGGGTCTCGTAGAGATCTTTAAGATTGCGTGCGTACTTCCAGGTGTAATTGAAAGCGACTGCCGCAGCGTCGGGATAGGAAAATGCAGGGATTCCGGCGCGCCGCAGAATTTCCTCGCCGGGGGCGACATCCTCGCCTCCCATCCAGCTTGCCAGCACCGGTTTGCCGGTCGATCTGGCGTAGGGGACGAGGTGCTCGGCAATCTGCGTCGGATTAGTCATGCCCTGCGGGGTAAGAACCACCAGCATTCCATCGGTGTTGGGATCTTTAGCGGCGATCTCCAGTGCCTTGGCGTAGCGCTCAGGCTCCGCGTCGCCGAGAATATCTACCGGATTGTTATGGCTCCATTGCGCCGGAAGAACAGCATCAAAAGCCGTCATAGTCTCATCGGCGAGCTCGGAGAGTTCTCCGCCAGCCTGGATCAGAGCGTCGGTAGCGAGCACGCCAGGGCCACCGGCGTTGGTCACAATCGTCAAACGCGGGCCACGCGGGCGCGGCTGTTTGGCGAGGACTTCGACGATATCGAAAAGCTCGCCAATGGTGTTCACGCGCAGGACGCCGCTGCTGCGAAATGCTGCATCCAGCACGTCGTCACTTCCAGTCAGCGAGCCAGTATGCGAAGCCGCCGCTTTTGCCGCGGCTGCCGTCCGCCCTGCTTTAATAACGACAATCGGTTTGCTCATGGAAGCCTCGCGCGCTGCCGAGAGAAAGGCGCGGGCGTCGCCGATCGATTCCATGTAAATGGCAATGCCGTCGGTGTTGGGATCTTTTCCGAAGTAATCGATCAGATCGCCCCAGCCCACGTCCAGCATGGAACCGACGGAAGCGAAGCTGCTGAATCCCACTACCTCGCGTAAGCTCCAGTCGAGAACCGCGGTAGCGAGGGCGCCACTCTGGCTGAGAAAGGCTAACCGTCCGGGGCGCGCCATGCCCTTGGCAAAGGTGGCATTCAGGCCGCTGACCGGATTCATGATTCCGAGGCAGTTGGGACCGACGATGCGCATCTTGCCGAAACTAATGTCGCGAATCCGGCGTTCCAGCTCTTTCCCGGCTTCGCCATGCTCCTTGAACCCAGCTGAAATGACGATGGCCGCCGGAACCCCGGCGTCTACGGCTTCCTGAATAATGTCTGGAACGGTGGCTGCCGGCGTCGTTACCACGATCAAGTCAGGTTTGTTCGGGAGATCGCTGATGCGAGGGAATGCGGCCAGGCCGAGGACCGTTGGCCGCTTGGGATTAATGGGATAAACCGGTCCACCGAATGGCGTAGCCATGAGGTTTGAAAGCACGGTTTGACCCACGCTGCCAACTCTCTCGGAAGCGCCTACGACCGCAACGACCTTCGGCGCAAACACGGCGTCCAACATGCGCGGTCGGGCGGTAAATACGTCGTGCGCCGGATCGATGATCCCTTCGGGCTGTTTTAGGGTTTCGGAAGGATTGGTGGTGATCGTTGCCATGACTTGGGCCTCCGTAGTCCGCTTGCATTATTAAGTTAAGAAAAAATTCGGTTCGGCTCTTGACAGGTTACCACCGGGAAGCACTGCAGTCAGAACGCCAGAAGTACCATTATCAGAACTTCTGGTAATTTTATGATTTAATTGCACTTATTATCCACTCTGGGGGCCGTTTTTGAGACATCGTTCACCCTTCTTGACCACATCTCGTCAAAGTGACGACGAACCCCCGGACGCGGCGTAGAATTAGGCTTCGCTCGTCTTGAAAATGATCGCTCTCGAGCACGCATCCTCGGATAAGACTTCATCTTCGGCCTCTGGCGGCGAGCGCGCGCCGGCCATCGAACCATTTCGGCTGCTGCTGGAGATCAACAACGCTCTGGTGCGAAATCTCGATCTCCGAGAACTTCTTGCCCAGGTGTCGGTTTGCATTCGACGCGCTATGCAGCACGACTATTCCAGTCTCTGCCTGTACGATCCGGTGGAAAAGCAGTTCAGCATTCATGCGGTTGATTTTCCGGAAGGAGGAGGCGCGATCCGCCGGGAACTTACTTTCCCGTTGGAGAACTCGCCGGCGGGGACGGCCTTCTCCATGGGTAAGGCGCTGCTGGTCAGCCGGCTGGACGTACAAACTTTTCCTTCGAAGATTACGGAGACGCTCATTCAGGACGGCATCCGTTCGGGATGCTGGCTGCCTCTGGTAGGCCGCGAACGCACTCTGGGAACGCTGAACGTTTGCAGCCTGCAGGAGGCGCGATTCACGCCGGATGACGTGGAGCTCTTGAGCCAGGTAGCCAACCAGGTTGCGATCGCCGTGGACAATGCTTTGGCGTTTCGGCGGATTGCTGAACTGAAGGACCGGCTGGCGGAAGAAAAAAGCTATCTCGAAGACGAGATTCGCAGCCAGTACAACTTTGACGAAATTGTGGGAGAAAGTCCGGCGCTTAAACAAGTGTTGGACCAGGTGAGAACCGTGGCCGCGACCGACTCGACGGTCCTGATATTGGGAGACACGGGCACGGGCAAGGAACTGATTGCCCGAGCCATTCACGCTCTCAGCCGTCGCCGTGACCGCACGCTGGTGAAGTTGAATTGCGCGGCCATCCCTACCGGGTTGCTGGAAAGCGAAGTCTTCGGCCACGAAAAAGGGGCGTTCACCGGCGCCATCGCGCAGAAGATTGGACGTCTTGAACTGGCTAACAAAGGCACTCTATTTCTGGATGAGGTTGGCGACATCTCGCTCGAACTTCAGCCGAAACTGTTGCGCGCGCTGCAGGAGCAGGAGTTTGAGCGGCTGGGTTCCACGCGCACCATTCACGTCGACGTGCGGCTGGTAGTTGCAACCAACCGCAACCTGGAACAAATGGTCGCGGACCGCACCTTCCGGCAGGATCTTTATTACCGGCTGAATGTGTTTCCGGTGCGAGTGCCTCCGCTACGCGACCGGGCCGGCAACGTCCCACTGCTGGTTCACTATTTCGTCAATAAACACGCGCAGCGGATGGGAAGGCACATCGAAAGAATTCCGGCTGAAACCATGCGCACTCTTTCGCGCTGGCACTGGCCCGGCAACGTTCGGGAGTTGGAAAATATTATCGAGAGAGCGGTGATCCTGTCTCCCGGCCCGGTGTTGAATGTTCCGCTGGCGGCCTTGGGATCGCCGGCGCCAACCCGCACCGTAGAACCAGTTCAAACCTTCCAAGCATCGGAGAAGGCGGCTATTCTTCGCGCCCTGCGGGAGGCAAATGGCGTAGTCGCTACTGCGGCGCTGGTGCTGGGGATGAAACGGACCACGTTGAATTCCAAAATGCAGAAGCTGGGTATATCGCGCAGCGATTTATTCTCAGACTGATCGAACCTTTGGTATTTCTCAATGCGAGTTCGTGAGGAGCGACCCGCGGCTTCGATTGCCCCGACCCGATCTGTCCATTAGCGATCTAGCCATTCGTATTGGACCGCGTAATTTTACGTAAGTGGGCTTTTTTCTTTCGTTGCTTGTTGGCCAGCCTTTTTGCCGCCAGCTTGTCGAGAGCGGGCTTCGAATATTCTAAGGCTGGACCTTTCTGAACTTCGGGGGCAGTCTTCTCTTCTGATACGGTGTCCATAAAGTCAATTCTCCTGGATTTAACCCGTTGCGCTGCGTGTTTGGACAGAGCCTTCCTTGCTAACGCAAAGGCGTAGTCGTCTATTAAGGTTGTTCGACGATTTTCGCGGTCGCCCGCTTGTCCGCCCGTAGCTGCTCGGCAGTGAATGCCTGTCCGCAGGTGCTGCATCTCCACTTGGCGGTGGCTTTCGTCATCATGCCCGTGCCGGGGTCAAGGCGGCCAACATCGCTGGGATGGAAAGCCATCACCAGTTCGCCACCGCATCCCAAGCATTGTCGTTTACCCATCTCTTGTTGTTATCACAAACAGGATGGCGCCGACTGATCACAATTGACCACTTTCGAGGATGGAGGGTCTGCACGCTGAGGCGATGCGCGTCCCTCGATCGCCGGGAAGCTGTGCCGCTTTTTGTAAACGAGACGGACTGATTGGCTTTGACGCTTGCGGCATAGGTTCCCATTCGGGGCCACACACACATGCTTCAAAAATTCAAAGACTCATCGCAAGACAACGCTTTAATGGATCGAGGCGAGCGCCGATGTCCCTCCAAACAAGGTGGAAAGATTGGTGTCTGGGGCGGGAGTGATGGCTATCCGTTGAAGCGCGGTCTCTCCTTGGATGAGCAGCAACAAATTGCCATCCGGCCCAATCTGCCAGGTTTCTTTGGCGAAGCCGGCCGTGGAGGTGGGGAAACCCTCCAGAACCGGTTTTCCGTCGGCAAAAATGCGGACTGCGCCCTGGTAGCCGTTTTTGGTCCACAGCAGATGGTTACCGTCCCCGGTGAAAGTCAAATTCGCGTAATAGCCCGGCGATCCCACGCGCACGCCTTTGTCATCGAGGCACAAATAAGTGTCGTTGCCCGCAGCGGGATTGTTGGGCCGGCAGAAATAGGCAATATGTTTACTGTCCGGGCTCCAAACGTAGGGCCGCGTGCTGATGTTGTCGAGCGGCCCGCCAAGCAGGGGCGAGTAAGCGGTTTGCGCAGCACCATCGACAAAGAGGACTGGTCCGGAGCTTTGGTGTATCCCAAACGCAAAGTGCGCGGCATCCGGACTGAAACTCAAGCCAAAAGCCTGCACGGCGCGCGGATTGATGCCCGGCAGGTTCAAAGTTTTCCCGTTGACGGTGATCAACCCAGAACCGTCCGTGACGACGCGATTCCCGGATGGAGCAAGCACCGTATCGTTCAAGGAGAAAAGATTGTCCGATTCCTGTCCGTTGACCACCAAATAGCGCGCACCGTTGGAGGTGTCGTAGCTGCAATAGACCAGGGTGCTGGAGTCGGCCGTGTATACCGCAAAGCCCAGGTTCTTTCCATTTGACGGGAGGCCGTTCATCCCGGGATACTCAAGCCCTTTCTTGCCGTCGGAAAAAATGTAGTGCCGGCGGTTGGCGTTTATGTAGTGAGCGGCATAGTGTTTGCCGTCCGGACTGAATGCCACTTCGCTGATTTGGCCGCCAACCACTTCGCTGCCCGGAACTGGCCGCCCTCCAACGACTAGAAGCGAGGTGCCTGGATTGGCTGCGAGCTTTTGCACCACGGCCACCGTCATATTGCCCACGGGCGGAATATAAAGCCGGAGACTATCCGCGCGCATGATGGGCTTGCCATCGAGCATGAGTTCCTGCGCCGCGCCCGGATGGCCTCCCGGTACCGGAATGGTTCGTTGGGTGTACAGGTGTTGGCTGTCGGCGCTCCACTGAGGATAGCCCCCAGCATAGCCGGCCGGCTTGCCATCGATGAAAAGCGCGGAGCGCTCCGCGTTCGTCGGATCGGCAAAAATGGCCGCGAAATGATTGCCGTCCGGACTGAAGATCATATTCTGGCTGACCACGCTCTCGAACACTTTGAGCTCAGCCTTCCCGTCGATCACAAAACGGGTGTAGGCCAAACCTTGGCGATAATCTCCCTCATGCTTGGTAGCGGTGTAGTAGAAATGCTTGCTATTGGGCGAGAAAAAGACCGAGCAGTTTAGCATTCCGGAGTTGGTTTCGTTCCCAGTTCCCACTTCCTTGCCGTCGAGCATGACGGAAAAATGATCGCTCGAGAGGCCGCAGTAGGAGTAGTGATTGCCATCGGGACTAAAGAGCGCGCCCACTGGTCCGCCGCCACCCTCTGGGGTGAATTGATCGAACTTAGGCCCAGGCACGCCGTCGTAGATCATCACTCCGCGGCTACCGCTGTGCGATAGGGTTACCACGTGGACGCCATGTGGGCTTACCAGAAACTGCGAACCCTGCTCCATCGGCGCCATTACCACCGGCTCAATCTTGGTGCCTGGCGGAGGCGTGAAGGGGCCCGAGTCGTTAACTTGGCCGCCTGGGGAGGTGGGTTTCTGGCCGGGTTTTTGCGGTTGCCCCGGCTGTTGCGGGGATTGTCCGGCTTGGGGCTGTTGCGCCTTCTTTGCTTGTTGTTTGATTTTGTCCCAAACGCTCTGCGCCGTGACATTCGGAATCGCAACTGTGAGCATTGCCAAAAGTGTGGAGGCGGCGATGCATTGAAGTGTTGAAAGGCGCATAGGACTAAGCTCCCGTGTAAAGGTATTTCCTGGCGGCGCACCGCTAGCGCAGAGTGACCGCACGTTACAGCAGTTCTCCGCTACTTCCCAATGCGTCAAAAAGGAAGAAAAACCGTCACGCGGAAATGAATAATTTTGAGTTTGGTCCGGCCCGGTCTTATTTCGAGGCTGACTTCGCGATAGATTTTTTCCCTGGACTCAATAAGGGAGCGCCCCAGGCGCTGGCTGCCAGCAAGGCCCCGAAAAGAATGACCGCGTCGATACTGGCACGCCCTTCCGGAGCCCAGTAGACGTCCTTCAGGTTCAACCAGAGCGCATATTCGTCGAGGGTAAGGGCAGCGCCTACACCATAGAGGATTGACATGAGCCGGCTCAGTAAAAGGGACGAATCATCCTCACCGGTGCCGAAATCCGCGAGCCAACCGTATCCCACGAGAAGCAGAATGATAATGCCAAAAACCAGGTGGTGAATGTGTCGGCCGCTGGCCTGAATGATGAAATGAAAAGGCGGAATGTGGTGCAGAACGGCGTATACCACGGCGCGAACTCCCGCGAAGGTGAGGAAGAAACTTACCGAAGCCACAAACAACCGCCTTCGCGGCCGGTCGGGAATGCGCTCATGGAGGATGTCGCCCAGGGACGTTCCATGGAGCAGAAGCAACATGAGAGCTGTCCCTACGATGGTCAGCAAGAGAATGAACCACGTATAGGCCATAGGAAGTTAGACTACATGCATCGCAACTGCCGCCATTTGTAATATCAACGGTGCGGATGAGATTACCGTTTCTTGCGCGGCCCCTCGCGCAGCATATCCATCATCGCAGCAATGCGCTTTTCTCGCGTTTCCGGCTTTTTCGCCGTCTCAATCGCCCTTACGTGCTCTTTCTGATGGGTGAAGGAAAGCTTCCGCCACACTTTTTTCGCTGAGGGATCGCTGTTGATGATTTTCTTCAAAGATGCGGGTAACTCGACCATCCGCTTGTCCTCGTCAAGTTCCATGACCACGTCGACCGTGTCCCCGCCCTTGCAATGAGCTCCGGAACGCAATTGCGCATTGACGACCATCATGTGCCCGTTGCCCATGTTCATGAGCGAACTGCGGAAAGGAAAGCCGTTGATGGTGCCTTTCACCGGCACTCGTCCCTTGCGCTGGAAGACTTCGATAACGTCAAAAGGCGGCTTCAGCGCCGCCCATTCGGTTCCTGCTGGGGTAAGCAGTTTCACCGTGAACCTGTGCTGCGCCATGGGGCGAGTCTCCGGTGTCTGGGGCGTCTCGGCCAATCCGAAGGCCGAAATTTGCAGGGCATTGTAGCCCAGGCTTGAATTGAAGTCTCCAACTATTGGGACTTACGGCGCATCTCATAGCTCAGGGTTGGGACTAAGTGGTTGAATGCCAATAGGATAAATGGAAATTGCGGGCGAGGCGACTGCCGTTCCTCTCGAAGGTCACCAAAGGTACGGAAGTTGCGGAGTCCATCAGATGTATCGAATTAAGGCCTTTCCTGTCGCTAGGGCCTTGACTTAAAAATCGCCTGTATTATTTTCTATGGATCGCCATGGCCGGAGTTTTTGCATTTCGCAGTACCACTCTAAGAATCGCCGGCCTTTCGGTAGTCGCGATCGGTGCGCTGCTGGCTTGGCCGCTTTCCCACTGGATGTCCCGCGACAAAGTTGAGTTCAGCCGCGATATCCGGCCCATCTTCAATCAGAATTGCGTTGCCTGCCACGGTGGCGTCCGCCAGAAAAACGGCGTCTCGTTCATCTTCCGCGAGGAGGCCCTGGGCGTAGGCAAATCCGGACGGCGCACCATCGTGCCGGGCAAGCCCCGACGCGTCCGAGTTGATGGCGCGCGTGACTTCGACTGATCCCGAAGCGCGCATGCCCTATCATGCTCCGCCGCTTCCGCCGCAGCAGATCGCCTTGCTTCGCCAATGGATTAAAGAGGGCGCCAAGTGGGAGGATTATTGGGCGTTTGTGCCTCCCAAGCCGCAGCCCTTGCCCGAAGGTGAAGCGAGCGGATTGGGTGCGCCAGCCCGCTGGACCGGTTTATTCTGGCGCGCCTGGAGAAGGAAGGACTGCGAGCCCTCTCCGGAGGCCGACAAGGCGGCTTTGTTGCGCCGGGTGTCTTTCGACCTCACCGGGCTGCCGCCCACCGCCGCGGAGGAAGCGGCGTTTCTGGCGGATTCCTCGCCCAATGCCTACGAAAAACAGGTCGATCGACTGCTGGCTTCGCCGCGCTACGGCGAACGCTGGGCCTCCATGTGGCTGGATTTGGCGCGCTACGCGGATACCAAAGGTTACGAAGCCGATCGCGAGCGCCCGGGCGTCTGGCCGTACCGCGACTGGGTGATTGACGCCTTCAATCGCAACCTGCCCTACGACCAGTTCGTGATCAAACAATTGGCGGGCGATTTGCTTCCCAACGCCACCTTCGAGGACCGGATCGCCACCTCCTTTCACCGGCAGACGCCCAACAACGAGGAAGGCGGCACCGATGACGAGGAATTTCGCATGGTCGCGGTGATGGACCGCGTGGCCACAACGTGGTCGGTGCTGAACGGCGTGACCATGAATTGCGTGCAGTGCCATTCGCATCCTTACGATCCCATTCGCCATACCGATTATTACAAGTCACTGGCATTCTTCAACACGCAGGGCGATGCCGACCTTGACGACGACTCGCCGAACCTGACCGTTCCCAAGGACAAAGCCCGCTATGCGGAGGCGGCGCAAATTCAGGATGAGATCGCGAAGCTGCTCCACTCGGTTGAAACCTCGGACCGCGCAGGTGGACGACAAACGCGCAATGGAAGCCGTTGCCGATCCAGACGCGCCGAAGCCAACGAGGTGCTGGCGCTGGAACCGATGCTTCCGGAACTGCAGCAGAAGCTGACGAAGCTGCAACAGAAGAAGATGCCAGCGAAAGAAAAGGCGGATGAACTGAAAGATCATACGCGAGACCATTCGCGAGACGGAGACCAGACTCGCTCACGCCAAGGCTCGCCGGCCCGGCAAAGACTTTCAGCATTCAGGATGGCGAGGCGCTCGCCGACGCCAAACACTCCGCCGCAATCTTTCTATGAGTTGACGGCGAATGCCAATCTGCCCCCGCTAACGGCGATCCGCATCGAGGTGCCGCCGCTCGACGCCGGAAAAAGCCCGCCACACGCCGGAAGACGGCTTCATCGTGGACAAGGTGGAAGCTTGGGTGATTCAGCCGAGCGGCAAGCAAGACAAAATTGCCTTCCGCTATTTTGTTCAGGATTCGGAACCGAATCTGGAAGCTGCGGTATCGGCCGCGGGCCGATCCGAAAGAAAAGCCGAAAGATGTGGATCCGGTCCCCAGCGCATTCGCGGCCCTTCCCAAACTCTTTCGCACACGCTGGATTGTGGGAGTTCCCTCCGCGCCGCTGCAATTGGCGCAGCGGCAGCCGCATCAAGGTCGATCTCAAGCAAACACAGGAAATCGATTCCAAGCCCGCTCTCATTCAGCGGGTAAGGCTCTCGGTGAGCGGTGACCCGCGCTGGACGTCTTTGGCGCAGGATCCCAGTCCGCGCCCAGAGCATCGCGCGTCTCAAGCAGCTCGAGAAGCAATTGGCCGCAATTCCCAGCGTTCAGCTTCCCGTGATGGTGGAAGAGCAGCCCTATGAGCAAAGGGCTACGCTGGAATTCGAGCGCGGCAATTTTCTGACCAAGATCGGTCCCGACCTTGCGCCGGATGTGCCCGGGATTTTCCCCAAACTTCCGGCGGGCGCTCCGCGCAACCGCCTGACCCTGGCCAAGTGGTTCTTTATGCCCGGACAACCACTCACCGCGCGGGTTGCGGTCAACCGCTACTGGGAGGAACTCTTTGGGACGGGAATTGTCGAAACCTTGGAGAATTTCGGCAGCGTGGGCGAGGAGCCCAGCCACCCGGAACTTCTGGATTGGCTGGCACTCCATTTCCAAAACGATCTCCATTGGGACATGAAGGCGCTGCTGCGCGAATTGGTGACCAGCGCCACCTACCGGCAGAGCGCGGCCGCAACGCCGGCTCTCACGGCGAAAGATCCTCGCAATCGCCTGCTGGCTCATGGTCCGCAGCAACGGCTTACCGCGGAGATGGTGCGCGATCAGGCGCTGGTGGCCAGCGGCCTGTTGAGCACCGACCATGGGAGGGCCTCCGGTCATGCCGCCGCAGCCCGCCGGGGTTTGGAATTCGGTTTATAACGACGCCAAGTGGACGGATGCGACGGGTCCCAATCGCTATCGCCGGGCCATCTATACCTACATCAAGCGCACCAGCGGCTACCCGAGTTTTCTGATGTTCGATGCCTCGGATCGCGATACCAGCCTTCCGCGGCGCATCCCGACCAACACTCCTTTGCAGGCGCTGGTCACGCTGAACGATCCGGTGTATCAGGAAGCCGCGCAGGCGCTGGCGCGAGCGCGTGGTGAAGGAAACGCCGACAAATCTGCCGATGGCTCCAGCGCCGATGATATTCTCGATGCCCGGCTTGTCTATGAAACGCGCCTGGTATTGTCGCGCGATCCCACGCCTCGCGAGTTGACGGTGCTGCGCGCGTTCTATCAACGAAGCTCTTGCGACGCCCAAGCAGCCGGCTTTGGTGAATGCAAGTCTGAAGTTATCGCGACAACTCGTTGGGCAAGAGAAGATTCCAAGCAGAGAACTGGATGCGCTGACCGCTGTGGGCAGCGTCCTGTTTAATCTCGATGCCGCTCTCACCAGGTGATTGTTATGTCAGATTCCGAAATCCGCGATCCGAGTGCACGCGAATAATTCGAGCGAATGACGAATGTGCTGCAGAAATGCATCCGGAAGAGAAGCTCGCACTGCTGCAGGCGCAAACTCGCCGTCACTTTCTGCGCAGTTTCACCGCGGGCGTGGGCACCATGTTTCTGGGCACGCTGGCGTCGCAATTCGCCGCGTCGGCCAGAGCCGCGGAACTGCAACAGTCGACGGCACGCCGCGCCTCGATTTCACGCGCGATCCTTCCAGTCCGCTCGCAGTCTTGCCGCCGCAGTTTGCCGCCCGCGCCAAGCGCATCATCTATTTGCACATGGCGGGCGCGCCCAGCCAATTGGAGCTTTTTGAGCACAAGCCTGAATTGACCAAGCTCGATGGGCAGGATTGCCCCGCATCGTTTTTGGCGGGCAAGCGCTTCGCCTTCATCAGCGGCGTGCCCAAGCTGCTGGGCTCGCAATATCCCTTTCATCAGGCGGGCAAAAGCGGCCAATGGATGTCGGACCGCCTGCCCCATCTGGAAAAGCACATCGACGACCTTTGCTTCATCAAGTCCATGCGCACCGATCAGTTCAACCACGCGCCCGCGCAATTGCTGGTGCAGACCGGCAATGCTCGCCTCGGCTATCCCTCGATCGGCTCGTGGGTGATCTACGGACTGGGCACGGAGAATCAGAATCTTCCCGGTTTCATCGTGCTGGTATCGGGCGGCAAGTCAGCCGGATGGCGGCAAGCAATTGTGGGGCTCGGGATTCCTGCCCAGCGTTTATCAGGGCGTGCAATGCCGCTCTCACGGCGAGCCGGTGCTCTACCTGCAAAATCCGCAAGGCGTAAGCCGGTCCCTGCGCCGCAGCGATGCTGGATGCGATTGACGAAATCAATCAGCAAACCTATGCCGAGTTCGGCAATCCTGAAACCGTCACGCGAATTTCCCAATACGAGATGGCGTTCCGCATGCAAATGGACGCCACCGATGCCATGGACATCCACAAGGAGCCCGCTGCCGTGCTCGCAAGTTACGGCTCGAAGCCTGGCGAAGCCAGTTTTGCCAACAATTGTCTGGTGGCGCGCCGGCTGGCGGAGCGTGGCGTGCGCTTCATCCAGCTCTACCATTGGGGTTGGGACTACTCACGGGTCAACGCGAAAGACGCGCTGAACATCGGCTTCGCCGATCGCTGCCGCGAAACCGATCAGCCCATCGCCGCGCTTCTGACCGATCTCAAGGAACGCGGCATGTTGGAGGATACGCTGGTCGTCTGGGGCGGTGAATTCGGACGCACCTCGATGCGGGAGAATCGCAACGGCCAGGTCATGAAGTTTATCGGCCGCGACCACAATCCGGGCGCGTTCACGATCTGGATGGCCGGCGGCGGGATTAAGCCCGGCACACCTACGGCGAGACCGACGCGATGGGATATGAGATCGTAAAGGATCCGGTGGAGATTCGCGATCTGCACGCGACCATGCTCTACACGCTGGGCTTTGATCATCGCAAGCTCAACTACTCCTTCCAGGGGCTGGATCAAAAACTCACCAGCGTGAAACCGGCGCGAGTGGTGGCTGAGGTTTTGGCATGAGCCTGGGTGGGAGCGCTCGGGATTGTTGTTATGGCTGTTTCTGCTGTGGTTTTCTCCGTATCGGGGCCACCTGCCTTCATGACATTTTCGGTTCGCCAGATGTCCATGCGGGCTCGCCTTGGTGTGCTCGCGCTCGCGCCGATCTTGCTGCTTGAGCGCTCTGGTCGATCCTTTCTTCCGCCCGACGGCGTCGAGCGCGCCGATTGGGCGCAATTTATTGGGCGCTTTCACCTGCTGACCGTTCATTTCCCGATCGCGCTCATTCTGCTGGTGCCAGTTACTGGAGTTGGCTGGGAAGAACCGTCACTTTTCCGAGCTGCGCTCCTCGGTTGATTTCGTACTGGCGCTGGCTACCTTCAGCGCTATCGCCGCGGCAATCCTCGGATGGTGCCTGGCGCGTAGCGGTGGATATTCGGGGCCGCTGGTCACGCAGCACATGTGGGGCGGAGTATTCGTTGCGGCTCTTTGCTGGCTGTGCTGGATGTTGCGCGGGCGCTTCCCCGGCCAGCGTTTGGATTTGATTTATTCCTTTGGTTTGGTAATCACCGTCGGCCTGGTGTCCTGGACGGGTTATCGCGGCGGCCAGCTCTCGCAAGGCGAAAATCATCTCACTGAACACATGCCGGATGAGTTGCGCGATTGGTTGGGGCTTCCGGCCGAAGACAAAGGTCCGACGGCAGCGACCAGCACTTCGTTCTTTACGGTGCGCCTGGAGCCCGTGTTCGCAGCACACTGCACCACCTGCCACGGACCGTCCAAACGAAAATCGCATTTGCGGCTGGATACTTACGAAGGCGTGATGCGAGGGGGCAAGGGCGGCCCGGTTATCAAAGCTGGAGATGCCCAGTGGCAGCGAGCTTTTCCATCGCGTCACCTTGCCGGCGAGCGATGACAAATTCATGCCTCCCGAAGGCAAGCGGCCCCTGTCGGCTGACGAAGTGAAGCTGCTGGAGCTATGGATTACCGCCGGCGCATCGCCAACGCTAGCCGCCGACGCCATCAAAGATGCGCCCACGAATGCGGCGCCCGCGGTGGCCGAAGTGACGATTCGCGGAGATTGATCCCGCGGCTGTCGCAAAACTGCGCGCTCCACTCGCACAAGTCGTTGCGCAACTGCAAAAGCGCTTTCCGGATGTTTTGGAGTACGAGTCCCGGGGATCGGCCGGCCTGGTGGTAAATGTGTCACTTATGGGCGCCAAGTTCGGCGACGAGGAACTGGCCGCGTTGCAACCCATAACCGAGCAAATCGTGGTCGCCGATTTTTCCGGGACGGCCATTACAGACCGCTCGGCTGCTTCGATAGCAGCCATGAAGCGGCTGCGCGTGCTGCGTCTCATGCACACTGGCATCACGGACGCCACGGTGCGAGCGCTCGGCGGGTTGGATCAATTGGAATCCCTGAATGTTTTTGGCACTGCGATTACGCCGGTAGCCTTGCAGGCCATAGCTGGTTTGCCGAAACTGCGACACCTCTATGCAGGAGAAACGAAGATTCCCGCTGACGTTCAAGTGCCTGAAGCTTTGAAAAGCAAACTTTCATTTTGATCATTGCGGCGAAGCCGGAGATAATCCTATGCAATTCGGAGAAAGTTCCATGAAAATGTTCGATCGCCAAATGTTTTCGCGCCGCGCTCTTTTGCGGGGTACGAGCGCTTTGCTCGCCGCGGCGGGGCTGGCCGTTGTTGGAGAAGCCGCTGGTGCCTCCACGGGAAAGAAATCAGAAACCGGTGACCAATCTTGCGATGGAGAAAGTCTCGGCCAAGGTGAATTTCGCTATCGGGCGCGCCGCCATTGGGGACTGCTGGATCGTGCCCACTATCCGGTCAGGGATTGTCACGGCATCACCGAAGACCGTGACGGGCGCATCGTTTTGCTCACCAACGATACCCACAACAACCTCATCGCCTATGCCAAGCCTGGCAAATTCCTGGCCGCGTGGGAGAATCGTTATCCGACCGCCCATGGTTTGGATATCTGCGACCAGCAGGGTGAGGACCGCTATTGGATTACCGATCATGACGTGCAATCGGTTTCCATGTGTTCCGCCGACGGACACGAGTTGCGCCGCCTGGGTCCGGATGCGGTAGCGTCAAAGTATTCCGACCTCAGCAAATATCATCCCACCAATTCGGCGCTTGCCCCCGACGGCGATTTTTTTGTGGGCGATGGTTATGGTTCGAGTTTCGTTCATCACTTCGATCCCGACTGGCGCTACATTTCGAGCTTTGGAGGCACGGGAAATGCGCCCTCGAATCTGAGCACGCCGCATGCGGTATGGATTGACACTCGCTCCGGCAAGCCCTCGTTGCTGGTCTGCGACCGCGGCAACGAAATGTTGAAGTGGTTCTCGCTGTCCGGCGAACTACAGCGAGTTGTGCCAGTGCCCGGTGCTCAGCCCAGCAATGTCGCGCGTTTCGGCGGATATCGCGGGAACTTGACCGATCATTTGGCCATCGCGAGCTTGAACGGCATGATCCTGATTCTGGATGGCTCGGACCGCGTGGTTTCGGCGGTGGGAGGCGAGCCTCCGGTTTATGTCGACGGAAAACTGCAGCCGTTGCAGGTCTTCAACTACACGTTCAATCATCCACACGACGTTTATGTGGACGCGGCGGGAGCGCTTTATGTAGCGCAGTGGTGGTCCAATCAAAGCTATCCCATCAAGCTGGAGCCGGTGGGCGCTTAGGCTCGTACGGGGGCGGGTCTGTGACCAGCCCCGGGCAGAACAAATCACTGGCGCTTGTGGCACTCGCGAACCGACGAGAACAAAATTGTCGAGGTGTGCTCGCCTGGACGGGTCGAAGACCCGCCCCCACACGGATAGAGCTTCCGGCCTACTGGACCCGCTTCCCGTCTCTCAAGATCACGCCATCGCGAAAGACGAAGATCACGGTTCGCTTGAAAGCCGCAGCCCTCTCCGCCTCGGGCTCGAACGGACCGCGATAATCATGCATGGTCAGCGAAATGGAATCCCCTTTGCGTTCGACCAACTGAGCCTCATTGCAGGTGCCGAAGGAGTTGGTGGCTTTGGCGCCGGATTGCGTTAACGTCACGAAATGGTAGAGGAAAGGACAGGCTGTGCCGCCGATGATGGTGACCAGCACTACATCACTGTTGCCGACGTGGAACGGTTTTCCGGCGTCCATTCCCGAATTTGCCCGCATGACAGGCTCAATGAGTCTGTCCTTGAATAGCAACCGGTCTTTATTGTCGAGACTCAAAACACCAAACCGAGTCTGCACGCGCAGTTCTTCCGCGGACTGCGCTAGGCAACCACAACTCACCACCAGCAGCGCCACAAATAAAATGGGCTTCCTCAGCATATTATTTTGCTGTGCACTTGCCGTACATGTCTCCGCCGTCCAGCGTCTTGCCGGAATGAGCGAAAACGGCGGATGAGCCATCGAGGACGACGTTAACTTTGTCGCCATCCACCGAATAAGTCGCGGCTTTTTCCATCTTCTGGCCGAGATACGTCATGCTGACGTACGCCTTTCCGCCGGACTCCAAGCGCAGGGAATCCAGCAAACCTCCCTGGCAAGCGTAGTCACCTTTTACGCCCCCGCAACCCGCCAGAACGAAAACGAGAAGAGCCGTGCCCACAATGCCGGTCCGTCCCACGGTTCCTGATGTCATCTCCACATTCTCCTTGAAAGATTTTGGTGCTAGACAGCATACGCCCGAGTGCAGTTAGGCTGCTTTCTGCGGCTTTTCCAGGATCAGAGCGTCGGTGCCTCGCGCGGCCAGGAACTGCTTGGCAGCCATCCCAGCGAAATAGATGCACACCAGGATGGACAAGTATGCACCCAGGCCGAGAGAGACCGCGCTCATGGCTTGGTCCTGAATTTGCTGGCCAAGGCTTCCTGCGTCTGCGCCGCCGAACGCGCTGTGAATGCTACTGCGTATCATAATTCCGGCGATCAGCATGAAGATCAAAGGGGCCAATCCGCCGAGAACCGCCCGCTTATCTTTCCAGAAATATTGAATGAACGGTCCTAGCAACGCGACGATCGCGAGAAAGCCGTAGAAACCGGCGCTGGGATGGCCGTTCGGGCTCATGGCTTCCATAGCATTGCTGGAGTTCAGAAAGCCGAGGACTTGCCAGAAGGTGTAATCCAGTTTTCCAAGGAACGGAATCTGGATGGAAACGGCACTTAAGAAAAACCATCCAATGACCAGCAGCAATCCAGCCACCAGATTGGCCATGCCAGTTTTGGCGACGACTTCGCCAAAGATTTTTCCGCCGCGCTCCCGGGCCGCTGCCAGAGCAGCTTCCGCTTGTTCTTTGGCGAGCTGGGATTCCGGCACCGCAGTGATGCCAGTGATCGCGCCGGCGGCGTCAATTTCGACATCGACCACCAAGCCCGGCTTGGGTGGTGTCTCTGATTTCCAGATTCCTTCCAGTGAAAACGAATACTGCTGTCCCTCCACCATCAGGAGCCCAGGACCAGCGTGCGGATCGCGCAAAACCTTGCCTCTTTTTGCCATGTTGTTATCTCCTTCTCAATGCGAATTAAAGAAACAGAAAGCAGTTGTGCAGGCCCTGGAAGGGTGTTAGGATTCCCCGAAATCCGGGGCAATCGCACGGCTTGGCAACCCTGCAAACCTTCCGGATATTGCCCTCCACCCCGCATTGCGCAAAAGAGCGAGTAAAACCGTCATGGCACAGGAAAATAGTGGGATGGCTTCCGAGCCTCGAACAGGCGAATTCCCGTTGCCAATGGAAAACCGGCAAGCGATGGATGATCTGTTTAGCTTGGCCTATGAGGAGTTGCGGCGACTGGCATCGAGCGTTCGGCGTGGGGATCCAAGCGCTACTCTAAGCCCGACCGCTTTGGTCAACGAAGCGTGGCTCAAACTTGCAGACTCGCCCAACGTGGCTTGCTGCTCGCGCCTCCACTTCAAGCGCATTGCGGCTCGAGCGATGCGGCAGTTGCTGATCGAAGCAGCGCGGCGGCGCAACTCGCTGAAGCGTGGAAATGAATTTGCCGTCGTCACTTTTGACGAGTCCCTGCAACCGGCGGCCACATGTGCCCGGGATTTACTGGCGCTGGATGCTGCCTTGGACGAACTGGCCAGAATTGAGCCGCGCCAAGCCATGATGATCGAAAGCCGGTTTTTTGGCGGCTTTGATGTCAGGGAAACGGCAGCTCTGTTAGATGTATCGGAAGCGACCATCCTGCGCGACTGGCGCGCGGCTAAAGCTTGGCTGGCGCACGCATTGCGCCGAGCCGGATAAGGCTCACGCTTCTGGAATCAATCGGGCGAATACTACTTTATGAATAGCGCGCGTTGGGAGCGGATTCAATCGCTGTTTCACGACGCGGCCGACCTCCCAGAAAGCGAGCGCGCCGCTTTTCTTGAGGCCGCGTGTGGTGGCGATGGCGCGCTCCTGGCCGACGTTCTTGCCATGCTTGCGGAAGACGCGCAGAGCGAATCCTTCCTTGATAACAACGTCGCTCATCTCGCGGCGAACGTGCTGGATGACTCTCAGCAAATTCCGGCGAATGCAAAAGAGTTCGGCCCTTACGTGATTCGGTCGATATTGGGCGAGGGTGGTATGGGCGTGGTATACCTCGCCGAGCGCAAGGACCTTGGCAATCTGGTCGCGATCAAGGTATTGCGCGATGCCTGGTTGTCTCCGGCGCGCCGCGAACGGTTTGCGAGCGAGCAGAAAACGCTAGCCCAGCTTACTCATTCCGGTATCGCACGGCTCTACGACGCGAATGCTCTTGCCGACGGCACTCCGTGGTTTGTGATGGAGTACGTCGAGGGCTTACCGCTGACCGAGTACTGCGAGAAATTCAAGTGCTCGATCGAGCGCCGTCTCCAATTATTTCGCCAGGTGTGCGAGGCAGTGCGGTATGCGCACCAGCATGCGATTATCCATCGCGACCTGAAGCCTTCAAACATTCTGGTGAGGAAGGACGGAGGGGTTCGGCTGTTGGACTTCGGCATTGCCAAGCAACTGGAAGGTCTCGATGCGCCGGTAGATCAGACGCGGACCGCGGTGCGCCTCCTTACCCCTGCCTATGCTGCGCCCGAGCAGATTCGCGGAGATCAAGTAGGAGCTCACACCGATGTCTATTCGTTAGGCATCATTCTTTATGAACTGCTGACCGGCAAACTTCCCTTCGATCTCTCCAATCTGACTCCAGGCGAAGCCGCGACCGTCATCGTCAGCTATGAACCGGGGAAGCCGTCGTCAGGGGCGCGAAGAATGGCAAAAGTGCCAGGCGATGCGTTGTCGCTGAGCGGGAGTGCCTGGGCTGATCTCGACGTGCTCTGCCTCACTGCCATGCGCAAGGATCCGGAGCGCCGTTATCATTCCGTGGAAGCGATGCTGCGGGATATCGATCACTACCTGAAAGACGAACCCCTGGAGGCGCGGCCCGACAGCATTAGTTATCGCATGGGCAAGTTCGTGGGACGCAATCGCCGCGCCGTGATAACGGCGGCTTTCGTGCTCGCGCTAATGATAGGTTTGGTGGTTTTTTTTACGGCGCGTCTGGCAAAAGCCCGCGATGCCGCGCTTGCCGAAGCCGCCCGCACAGAGCGCATCCAGCAATTCATGACGAACTTGTTTCAGGGTGGGGATGAGTCGGTGGGGCCTTCCGACGAAATGCGGGTCATCACCTTGGTGGATCGCGGCGTCCAGGAGGCGCAGAATCTCAATACCGACCCGAAAATACAGAGCGAACTTCTGTACAACTTGGGAGGCATCTACGAGCAGCTAGGCAAGCTCGACAAGGCTGATCAGTTGCAGTCTTCGGCTCTCGAAAAACGGAAGGCGCTGTTCGGCCCCGACAGTGCCGAAGTGGCGGAGAGCCTGGTCGCGCTCGGCGAAGTACGCGCGGATCAGGCGCACTACGACGAAGCCGAGAAACTGATTCGTCAGGGATTGGAGATGAGCCGAAGGCATCTGCCCGCCAATCATCCGGCGGTGGGAAAGGCTCTGTATGCGCTGGGAGCTTTGAAAGTGGATCGCGGCGATTATGACGAAGCCATCCAGGTGCTGAACCAGGCAGTGAACATTGAGTCGGCTCCCGGAGGCGTGCCGGCCGATCTGGCCATGAGCTTGACCTCGCTGGCGAACTCGCATTTTTATCTAGGTCATTATGATATTTCAAAATCTCTAAACCAGCGCGCTTTGGAGATGGACCGTCAACTTTATGGGGACCGGCATCCCAACGTGGCCGAAGACTACATCAATCTCGCGGCCATCGAGTACGAACGCGCGAATTACAAGGGAGCCGAGCAATTAGACCGGCAGGCGCTGGACATCATGCAATCGTTCTATACGAAAAACCATCCGGAGACGGCGTCAGCCATGACCCTCACAGCGCGAGCTCTGGTGGCGGAGGGAAAGCTCAGCGAAGCTGCCGACATGCTGAAAGACGCGCTGGGCGTGGAGGAACAGATTTACAAGGGAGCACATCCCCGGATCGCTTCCACTCTTAATGAGCTTGGCAAGATTGCGCAAAAGCAGGGAAACATGGCGGAAGCCGCAGCGGATTTTCGCCGCGAGGCCGAGATCTACCGGAAGGTTTACGACGGAAAACATTACTACGTTGGCGTCGCCCTCTCCAACGAGGCGGGTGTTTACATGGACAAGAAACAGTATGTGCAGGCAGAACATCTGTTTCGCGAGGTTCTCGGAGTGTACTCGGAAACCTTGCCGGAGAATCATCAGCTAGTTGGCATTGCGCGAGTCAGGCTTGGCCGGGCGCTGGCTCGCCAGCATCGTTACTCCGAAGCGGAGCAGGAAACTCGCGTGGGATACGAAAATCTGGCGAAGCAAACCAGTCCTTCGCCAGAGTGGTTGCAAAATGCGCGCCAGGATTTGATCGACGAGTACGCAGCCCTGAAGCAACCAGAGAAAGCGGCCAAAGTGCAAGCCGAGATGGCGAGCCTTGCAGTTAAAGCGGGAGACACTCCCGGGGGGAAATAATGCGAACCCTCCATCCTATTGGACCCGCTAATTGGCAAGTTCGGGATAGGCGTGTCTCAGGCCCCGCACCACGCCACGGAGTTCTGCGAGCCCCTTCAGCCTGCCGATCAGCGAGTATCCGGGATTCACTTTCTTCCCGATATCATCCGCCAACAGATGACCGTGGTCCGGACGCATAGGAATTTCACAATCGGCTTGGCCATCGCGTTTCCGCCGCGACTCTTCCAGCATGACGGCATGCATGATGCCCACCATATCCGAACTTCCTCCAAGGTGATCGGCCTCATAAAAAGAACCGTCGGGCTCGCGGGTGACTTGCCGAAGATGCACGAAATGGATGCGGTCGGCGAACTCCCGGACCATCGCGATCAAGTCGTTGTCTGCCCTCGACCCATAGGAGCCGACACAAAATGTAAGTCCGTTGGCGTGTGTGTCAACGGCTCGCAGAATTGCTCGCGCATCGTTGGCCGTCGATACAATGCGCGGCAGGCCGAACAGCGGCCACGGCGGGTCGTCCGGATGAATGGCGAGGCGAATTCCCAGTTCTTCCGCCACCGGAACGACTTCTCCGAGAAACGCCGCCAGGTTGGCCTGCAAGTCGGTTGCGGTCATGCCGCGATATTCCGCAATGGCGCGGCGAATAGCTTCGCGGTCATACGAGGATTCCGCGGCAGGCAACCCGGCAATGACATTCCGCTCCAATTCGTCGCGGCGCTCTGCGTTTCATCGCTTCGAAACGTTCCCGAGCCGCGTTCGCGCGGTCGGCTGGATAGTCGGCTTCCGCGCCTTGGCGCGCGAGAATAAAAACATCGTAAGCCGCAAAATCAATCGCATCGAATCGCAACGCAAAGCCGGTGTTGGGCAAGCGCCACATTAAATCCGTGCGCGTCCAATCCACCACCGGCATGAAGTTATAGCAAACAGTTTTGACGCCGGCTTGGGCAATGGCCGCAAGAGAGTCCTTCCATGCCCCAATGAATTGCCGGTAGGGTCCGGTGCGCAGCTTGATGGAATTGTGAACCGGAATGCTCTCGACTACGGACCAGACAAGTCCGGCGGCTTCAATTTCATCTTTTCGCCGGAGAACTTCGCGCAGCGGCCATGCTTCCCCGCCATACATGTGGTGCAGCGCGGTGACGATTCCGGTGGCGCCCGCCTGCTTGGCGTGGTCAAGTGGAACGGGGTCTTGCGGGCCATACCATCGCCAGGTCTCTTTCATATCTTCATTCTATACTGTTCTTTATTTTTTGATTTCGAGTCCTCGACCTTAAGATTTTAACGTGGGCGCATCGCATCAGGCTCTGCGCTTGGCTTTGCCATTCGCGGGAATCTCGCCCAAATCCACCAGCAATTTTCTCAAATGCTCCAGGTCGTGATGGCGGAGGCCGGTCAAAGGTGGCCGTGTCTGTCCCATGGGAAGCCCGCGCAGCAGCGCGGAATCGCGTGACATGGAGAGCCAGTGAGGATCGTTATTGTTGGAATACACGGTCGAAAATTCCATCAGCACAAGCGGCATGAGGCGATACCAGACTGCGCGCGCTGCATCCAGATTCTTTTCCACCGCCAGCCGCTCGTACAACTCCACCGTCAGCCTCGGCGCTATGATGGGCAGACATCCGATCCAGCCGTCCGCGCCCGCGGCCAGAGCGGAGAAAGCGATGCCGTCGTTTCCCGCAAAGACCGGAAAGGACGGGCCGCACAGAAACCTGGTTTCCGGAACCCGGTTGTAATCGGAATGCGACCATTTAACCGAATGGATGACATCTTCTTCCGCCAACCGCTGAACCTCAGCTGCCGTAAAATCGGTTCCCGTCAGCACCGGCACAACGTAAAGCATGATCGGCAGGCCGACCGCTTCCCGCACTTTGCGGAGGTGGTCAAAGCAGTCGCGCTTCGGTGGCCGCAAAACGTAGGGAGCCATGAGCATCAGTCCGGCGCAGCCGACAGCCTTGGCGTGGCGGCCGAACTCAATCGCTTCGCTTGTAAGGTAGGTCCACCACTCCAGCGTAGATTGGAACTTGGCCCGCAACCTCGTGTGGCAATGGCTTCCAGAACGGCCTTGCGTTCATCCAATGTCATCGCGATCGGTTCGCCGGAACTTCCCAGACGGCACTAGCCCGTGCACTCCCTGATCCAGCAGAAACCGGACAAATTCGCGACTACCTTTCAAGTTGACACTACCATCGCGATTGAAGGCTGTGATGGTGGGAGCGTAGACTCCCTTGGGCGAAGTGTTCTTCAACTGTGGTCTTTGGCAAGCGGAATCTCCTGATGGCACTCTAGGTGAATAGCTGCACGAGGAGCTATTAAATCATAATGTGGAGCAATGGATCGAGACTCGCGGAAGGGTGCAAGAACCGGCCCCCGCGCACGCTTGCCGCATGTTTACTAAACAGTGAATAAGGAAAACCCTGTATAGCCGAGGTAACGCGAAAATTGAAATCATACGTAGCTTTGCTTTCCGGTTAGGACAAAATTTGCGTGGGACGAACCGTGGAGACGAATACGAAACGCGTGCTGTGCGTGGACGACGACCCTGCCACCCTTGAGCTACGCAAAGTTTTGCTCGAAGCCTCAGGATACTCCGTGCTGCTGGCCAGTTCCGGAGCGGAAGCATTGCGAATGCTGGCGACCGGAAGCGAGGTTGATCTTGTCGTCCTGGACTACCGCATGCCCGGAATGAATGGCGACGAACTGGCGCAAATCCTCCGAAAGCGGTATCCCGGCTTGCGTTTGGTTGCCGTGTCGGCCATCGGTCAGCTTCCCGCCGATTTTGTGAACGCAGTCGATAGTCATATGCAAAAAGGGCAGGATCCGGAGACATTCCTCGCCGTCCTTGCCGCAGTTCTGGCCCAACCTGTAGATGAGCGCGGAAGTGAGCGGACATCTACGCAAACCGTGCTCTGCGTGGACGATGAGCAATTGCAGCTTCAACTCAGGAAACTATTGCTCGAATCCGCAGGTTTCGCTGTGCTGCCCGTTCAGGATGCGCAGCGCGCGATGGAAGTATTCCGCTCGCGCCATGTGGATGCAGTCGTAATGGACTACTGGCTTTCCGGCACGAACGGCACCGCTTTGGCGGAAGAAATGAAGCGACTGCGTCCGAGAATCCCGATCGTGATGCTTTCCGGCTTCTCCTCATTGCCGGGCGAGGGCGTAATCGTCGATGCCTGGCTTCGTAAAGCAAACGTCGAACCCGAAGATCTAGTGAACGAGGTCAGACGGCTGATCGATCTCCGCACCCCTGCACAGCAAATCACCGAATGAAAATGTTGAACTCCGCGCGCTTCTCACGAACAGGCAGGATTGTTTTTGCCGCGGTGCTGTTGTGCCTCGGACTTTCGACGATTCCCGCCTCTGTTGCTTCCAATACGGAGTCGTCGGACAACCCCGTCAAGCAACTATCCCTAGAGGAACTGGGAAATGTGCAGGTGACCACGGTATCGAAAGAGCCGGAGGAAGTGCGAAAAACTTCCGCGGCTATTTACGTGATTACCCAAGACGATATTCAGCGTTCTGGCGTCACCAGTATTCCTGATGCGTTGCGCCTTGCGCCGGGAGTGGAAGTCGCTCGCATCGACAGCAGCAAATGGTCCATTGGCATTCGCGGTTTTGGCAGCAGGCTTTCGCGCGACGTCCTGGTGCTGATCGACGGACGAACGGTTTATTCAACCTTGCTCGCGGGCACGTATTGGGAAGTGCAAAATGTCCTGTTGGAGGATGTGGAGCGCATTGAGGTCATTCGTGGGCCCGGTGGTACGATCTGGGGACCCAATGCGGTGAACGGGGTAATTAACATCATCACCAAGAGCAGCAAAGAGACGCATGGCGCGTTCGTCAGCCTGGGCGGAGGGAATGTAGACGAGAGTTTCTTGAACGCACGCTATGGCGGAGGCAACAGCCAGAATTTCGATTACCGCGTGTACGGGATGGCGTTTGATCGCGGCCCCGAGTTCCATTCAGACGGCCAGAATTTTGATAGTTGGCGCAATGCGCAAGGTGGCTTCCGTACCGACTGGAAGAAAAGTGACCGCGACAGCTTCACTTTCCAAGGCGACCTCTATGACGAAGGGACAGGAGAAAGCGTTACGGCCACCAGCTACACGGCCCCTTACTCACAAACTCTCAATGGAACTGCGCTTCTTTCGGGCGGGAACATTCTTGCACGGTGGCAACGAACTCTCGGAGAAGGGAAAGATTTCCAATTCCAGGCTTACTACGATCGTACAAACC
Organism: uncultured Acidobacteriaceae bacterium; assembly: GCA_963712035.1. Lineage (GTDB taxonomy): Bacteria > Acidobacteriota > Terriglobia > Terriglobales > Acidobacteriaceae > PALSA-270. Next base: position 729,551 of record CAVQGL010000002.1, read on the forward strand.
GCAGCGAGCCTAATTTCGTAGACCTTCGAAACACTTTCGACATTGATTTTCTGGACCGATTCCGCCTGCCTGATCGCCAACAGTTTTCGTGGGGGCTCGGAGCGCGTTCGAGTACCGGAGATAATCCGGTGGTGGTTTCCGGACTCACATTTGAGCCCACCCGAAGAACCGACGAGCTGTTTACCGGCTTCTTTCAAGACGAGATCGGCCTGGTGGAGAACCGCCTCAATTTATCGCTGGGGACGAAACTCATTCACACGAATTTCACTGGGTTGCAGTGGGAGCCGAGCGCGCGTCTGCTTTGGACACCCACTGACAAACAAACGCTGTGGGCAGCGTTCACGCACGCGGTGCGAACCCCGTCGGACAGCGAAAGAAATTTCTTTCTCTCCGGGTTCATGGGAATAGGCGCGGGAGGATTGCCCTCGTTCGCCCGCTTTAATCCCAATCCTAACTTCAAATCGGAAGAGCTCAACGGCTATGAACTGGGCTACCGGCAACAATTGGGCCGGAAGTTCTACGTCGACATTGCCGGTTTTTTCAATCACTACAGCGATCTGTTTAGCGAAGATATAACAGGGCCAGCCTTTCTGGAGGCGAATCCGCCGCCACTCCACTATCTTCTTCCGGCCGAGTTTGGCAACGGTCTGCTGGGGTCAACCGAAGGAGGGGAAATCGCCCCCGAGTGGCGGCTTACCAACTCTTGGCGTTTGTCGGGTTCGTACTCTTTTTTAGAGATGCATTTGAAAAGAGGGCCAGGTTCGTTGGACGTAGGCACCGCTCCCATTATTGAAGGCTCGAGCCCGCAACACCAAGCTACCTTTGAATCCGACTTCGATTTTGCTAAACGTCTCAGTCTCGACCTTACGTATCGCTACGTTAGCGCATTACCGGCGCAGGCGATTCACGCCTACTCCACCGCGGATGCTCGCTTCGGGTGGCAGGTGAGTCGCGAATTCCAGCTATCGGTAGTCGGGCAAAATCTTTTCCAGCCGTACCATTTCGAGTTCGCAGGCGACCCGGGGCCTCTGGTGGGGATCAAGAGGAGCGTTTACGGACAGCTCACGTGGAAAAGATAAATCTCAAGTCCGCGCGTTCCTTGCCCCCGGAACATGCGTTTGTCCAATCGATTCCACCTCGCCGAGAGGTTAGTAGTATCGCGTCCTATTTTGCATTTCTGTTCGGGGTCCTGGCACTGGCTGCAATATCTTCCCCAGCCCAGACTGTTCACCCCACTGAATACCAAGTAAAGGCTGCCTATCTCTACAACTTCGGCAAGTTTGTGAGATGGCAAAGTGATCGAGTCGCCAACTCCGGCCCGCTTGAGATTTGTGTGCTGGGAAAAGATCCATTCGGAATGGTCCTCGACTCGACCGTCGCGGGAGACAGCATCGATGGCCGGAAAATCACGGTGGGAAGAGTTTCGAGCGTTCAACAAGCGGCGCCGTGCAGCATTTTGTTTATCAGTTCATCGGAGGACAAACAGTTAAGCTCCATTCTCGCGGCCGCTGCGGATCTGGGGTTGCTTACGGTGAGCGACATGGCAAATTTCGCGGAACGCGGCGGCGCCGTCGGATTTGTAACGCAGCAGGAGAGAATTCGCTTTGAAGTGAACCGCGACGCTGCCCAACGGTCGCATTTGGTGCTGAGTTCGGAACTGCTCAAAGTTGCCAGCAAGGTAATCGGCAAGGGCGGTCCGCAAAATTGACCATGGCTTCACGACGCACAGGCTCGATCTCGACCAAGCTCACGATGATGAACATGCTCGTGAGTGGCGCGGCATTGGTGCTGGCCTGCCTGGGGTTTTTGGTTTACGACCAGATCACGTTCCGCGAAGGTTTGGTGCGGACGCTCTCGGCGCAAGCCCAGATCATCGGTTCCAATAGCATCTCGGCGCTGTTGTTTAATGATCCCGCGGCAGCCAGCAATACTCTCGCGGCTCTTAAAAATTCTCCCAATATTGTTTCCGCAGGTATTTTGACTGCGGAGCGACGCCCGTTTGCGCAATACACCCAGCAGGGGGGAGATGAGATTCTTAACATCCCCGAGCTGCCGGATGATCAAATCGAAGCCTACTGGTTCCGCAGTACACACGCGCTTTTGATTCGCAAGATTCTGTCGGATGGGAAGCTGTTGGGATTCGTCTACATTCGAGCCGACTTGCATGAGATGAATGATCGGTTGTGGCGATATGCTCTTATCTCAGTAGTCGTACTCTTAATATCCCTGATATTCGCCTTGGTGGTTTCGTCGCAGTTCCGCAAATCCGTTGCTCAGCCCATCATTGGATTGGCTGAAACTGCAAGACGCATATCTCGGGATAAAGATTACAGGATACGGGTTACCGCGGGCGGCGAGCGCGACGAGTTGAGCGTCTTGATTAATTCGTTCAACGAGATGTTGAGGGAAATTCAGCAGCGCGACAATGCGCTGCAGAAAGCCCACAACGAACTGGAGCAACGTGTTTCCGAGCGTACTCGAGAGCTGGTCTCAGCTAATCGGGAACTTGAAGCATTTTCGTATTCGGTGTCCCATGATCTGCGGGGACCGCTCGACGCTCTCAACGGCTTCAGTTACGTGCTGGCGAAGAACTATGGCGACAACCTTGACGCCGGCGGCAAACAGTCTCTGCAGGGCATTCGTACCGCAGCCAAGCGCATGGCTGAACTCATCGACGACTTGCTGAATCTGTCCCGCGTCACGACCAGCACAATGAACCGCGAAGAGATTGACTTGAGCGAGTTTGCGCGCTCGATCACGGAGGAACTACAGCATATCGAGCCAGACAGGAAAGTGGAATTCGTCGTGCCCGCAAGGGCGCAAGCCTACGCCGATCCGCGCCTGTTGCGAATCGTGATGGACAACTTGTTACGAAACGCCTGGAAGTACACCTCGCGCCACGATCGAGCCCGCATTGAGTTTGGCCGCGAGGTGAAAAACGATCGCATCGTGTATTTCGTCAAAGACGATGGAAGCGGCTTTAGTCCACAATCTGCGGATCGCCTGTTTCAGCCTTTCCAACGACTCCATTCGGCTGCCGAATTCCCCGGCAACGGAATCGGTTTGGCCACCGTGCGACGGATTGTTCAAAGGCACGGTGGAGAAGTTTGGGCAGAAGGCCGAGTGGAAATGGGAGCCACCTTTTACTTCACATTAGGATCGCTCGGAAATTCCGCTGGCCGAGGCCCGGCGAGCCCCACAGGCTAAGCGTTCAGCTTATTTGTCCTGCCTGTTTGCATTCCTGTGTGCCCATCAGCCTCGGAATGCGCATCCCCAAATGGGACGACTTCGGTTCCCGAACCTTGGTAACCCCATTTTCTTTGATAAATCGCCGGGGAAGAAAGCCGCATCCAACCTTCTCGATATACAATATCCCTACGAGAAACAACTCGGATACTCTCCCGGGCAACAAAGATCCGAGGATGTGGAGAAGCGGTTTGAACGGCAAAAGATAACGTGATGGACCTCACCCCCAGAGGTTCCTGGGCAACTAAATAACGAAGTACGCACCGACTAAGGTCTCGTTTTGAATCATTCGGCCATCAGCAGAAGATCATTCATCAAGGGTACGCTAGCGCTGGGTTGCGTCGCCGGGCTTGGAATCGCTGCCCATGGCCGGGAACTCGATCCGCAAGAACTTTCCGTGGAGCGGCGCAACATTTTTCTTTCCCGCCTTCCCAGTGAATTCGATGGATTTACTATCGCGCTGTTGTGCGATTTTCACTATGGCGCATATGTGGACCGCGTGTTGAAGTCCGCGGTTCAGGTGGCCAATCGCGCGAACCCGGACATCGTGCTACTCGGTGGCGACTTCGTCACCTGGCATCGCGACAACGCGGACCACTTGACTCGCGACGCGCGCGCTTGCACGCAGATTTTGTCGCAGTTACGAGCGCCCCACGGAATCTTTGCGATTCTGGGCAACCACGACTATTCCTTTCACGCGGAAATTGTGACCGAAGCGGTGCGCCATTACGGAATTTCGTTGCTGCGGAATAGCGCAGTCGCGCTGGAAAAGGATAACCATCGCGTGTGGTTGGGGGGGCTTGACGATGTTCTCGAAGGAAAGCCCAACCTCGCAGACACGTTTCGAGGGACTCCTGACGGTGAGGCGAAGATCCTTCTGGCCCACGAACCCGACTATGCGGACAATGTAAGCAAAGACCACACCATTGACTTGCAACTCTCCGGGCATTCTCATGGTGGCCAGATCCGGCTGCCCTTGGTGGGTGCGACCATTTTGCCCAGTCTTGCCTGGAACTATCCCATGGGCTTTTACCGCGTAGGCGGCTTGCAGTTATATACGAACCGTGGAATTGGAATGAGCGGCCCTCTGATTCGGCTTGATTGTCCTCCTGAGCTCACGCTCCTCACCTTGCGTAGCGCGAAGATTTCGTAAACTTCGTCTCTTTCTTCGGAACAAAACTGCCATCGAACTTGACACTGGCCGCCTCGCAGACGTACTCTCGCCACGCATTGCGGACCAAGTCTAAGCTGGCAAAATCGATCGCAGGAGAGCGCCTGTGCATATACTTTACATACTTCTTATCGGCCTGATTGCCGGATGGGCCACCGGGAAAATTATGAAGGGTTCCGGCTACGGAGTTCTCACTGACATTCTCTTAGGGATTGTGGGCGCGCTGATCGGAAGCCGGGTGCTTGGCCTCTTAGGGATCTATACCAGCGGAGCGCTGATCCCCAGCATTCTGGTTGCGATTGTGGGCGCAATCATTCTGGTTGCTCTGGTGCGATTGATTAAGAAGGGGTAAACCGTTAACTGCCGGTTCCGTTAGGACCCCGGCGGACTCGCGGTGTAGGAGATTTCACTTTGGGGAACGGCGAAGGACCGGCAGCCTTGATCTCTGGAGGCGCGTCAAACTTCTCGAAATTCCGCGCAAAGCGTTCGCACAGATCTGCCGCCGTTGCGTCGTAAGCCTGTTTGTCAGTCCACGAATTCTTCGGATTCAGCGCCTCGGGTGGAACGCCTGGGCAGGTCTTGGGAATACTGAATCCGAAAGCCGTCTCAGTCTCAAACTCCACTTTGGACAAATGGCCCTCGACTGCATGGTCAACCAAGGCTCGCGTGTGCGGTAAGTCCATGCGCTTGCCCACGCCATACTGCCCGCCCTGCCAGCCAGTATTTACAAGCCAGCATTCGGCGGAGTGTTCCCGCATACGCCGGCCCAACATTTCTGCGTAAACCCTGGGCGGCAACGGCATGAACGGCGCGCCAAAACAAGTAGAGAACGTAGCCTGCGGCTCTTTCACCCCTGCCTCGGTGCCGGCCACTTTCGCGGTATATCCGGACAGGAAGTGATACATGGCCTGCTCGGGCGTCAAACGCGCAATCGGCGGCAGCACACCAAAGGCATCGGCAGTCAAGAAAACCAGGTTCCTGGGATGCCCGCCGATGCCGGGGATAACGCAATTCTCGATGAAATCCACGGGGTAGGCTGCTCGGGTGTTTTCGGTCAAGCTCTCATCATCGTACAGAGGCGCGCGGTTGATGGGATCGAGCACCACATTTTCGAGCACACAGCCGAAGCGGATGGCCCGGAAAATCTGCGGCTCGTTCTCCTTGGAGAGCCGAATACACTTGGCGTAACAGCCGCCTTCAAAATTGAAAACTCCGGCCGGACTCCAGCCGTGCTCGTCGTCACCAATCAATCGACGCGTGGGATCCGCTGAGAGGGTGGTTTTTCCCGTGCCCGACAGACCAAAGAAAAGGGCCGGAACATCATCTTTGCCGACGTTGGCCGAGCAGTGCATGGGGAAAACATTGCGGGGAGGCAGCAGAAAATTCATCACGCTAAAAATGCACTTCTTCATTTCGCCCGCGTACGCTGTCCCGCCGATCAGCACGATCCTGCGGGTGAAGTTGAGCAGAATAAAAGCCTCCGAATGAATTCCGTCTCGTTCGGGATCAGCCCTGAACTCCGGCGCGCAGATCACTGTGAATTCTGGTTTGTGGCTCTTCAACTCGATGGCGGGGGGGCGGACGAACAGCTGGCGGACGAATAAGCTGTGCCAGGCAAATTGATTGATGATCCGGATGGGAAGGCGGTACGCAGGGTCCGCTCCACAATACAGATCCTGGACAAATAGTTCCCGGCCCTGCAAGAAGTAGGTGACCCGGTCATAAAGGGCGTCGAACACTTCTGCTTCGACCGCCTGGTTCACGGTGCCCCAGTCCACCTTGTCCGTCGTGATGGCGTCGCGGACGATGAATTTGTCTTTCGGGGACCTTCCCGTGCGAGGAGCGGTATACCCAACTACCGCGCCTTGCCGGGTAAGCTTCACTTCGCCCCGGCTCACAGCGTGCTCCACCAGCGCGGCCGTGTGCAGGTTGAAATGCACTCGACTGCCCTGTAGCAGTTTCGCCACCTTCCCGGCATGCACTACTGTAGGCATCGGAGATCCTCGTTCGCGGTAAACCCGTCGTGCTGCTCTTTGGGGACGGGTTTCAAAGCTTTCGGAAACTAGTCCGAAAACTAAACCGTCTATTATGCCTGAAGATTCTCTGGCGATACAGTGACCACGGTTACAAATGTCGCTGGTCGTTCCGGCCAGGTTGGTGTGACCACCATTGTCTAGCGGAACAGCTTGCCGAAAAGGCTGCCAATTTTTCCAAAAAGCCCTTTGCGCGAATTCTCGGCGACGCTTGCCGGTTCCGAAAGGGCTCCGCCCGGTGGTGGCGCTGCGGCGACTTCCACCGGGTCGGTCTTTCGGGTACGGGCCAAGGGCAAACTCTGCGCCTGCAAAACGGGAGACTTCGCCGGACGCAGATCTGATGCCCGGAAGACAAACGGCGCGTCCACTTCTATATGAACGTCGTTTGGTCTGTCCGCCGGTAAGTTGGCGGTCTGCGGACTAAGCGGTAAATTCGACGCAACCATCGTCGGCGTGCCTGCCGGCTGCGGCCCGGCGGCCGGCACGCCTTCTGCGGCGGAATTCTTCTCCTGTGATGTCGCGATCCGCATGACCGGCGCCGACGCCGCCGGACATCCGCAATCTTCCGGGACTTTCGAATCAACGGACGTCATACGCCCCCAGCGGAAAACCACCTCTTCGGACGGCCGGACCTGATAAACGCCATCCCCGATTAACTCAGAAACCACCACAGATGCCGTATTTCCCGGCAGAGCGCGGACACAGGTGTTCCCCTGGGAGTCGGTGCTGACCGCGTAGTGGAACTCTCCTGGTCCGGCGAAAAGGACGCGGAAATCCGGAGTGAGGACAGAGTCGGCCGAAGCCTCTAACCGGTAATGAGCCTCTAGCGCACCTGTGTTCATCCCGAGCATCACGTCGCGCCCATTTGGCGACGATGTAACGGACACAGTTGTGCCCGGGCACACTCTCACTTCCCCACCCTTCGCCATATGAAGGACGGCTGTATCGGCGCCTGCTGTCACCGAGGAGCCAGTGGTCAGACGACTACCCACCGACAACAAGTCGCCGCTCGAGTTGCCGCTTGCCCCTAGGGACGTGCCTTCCGATGACACCGGCGGGGCCAGCGCCTCGCCGGTTGCGGTTCCAGCGGGATGCAGGCGGACCATGAGGCGGTTCCCAGCGGCATCCCAACTGGCGTTAGCCTCGTTGTCCAGGTCAATCACCAATCGGACCGTGGGCGGGTCCAGGTGGAATTGATCCACACGAACACCATGGACCTGCGGATCGCGATAGTTGATCCGCATGCGGGAAGCGACCAGCGACTTTGGCAAGTCAACCACTAAGCGTAAGGGATTATTGAGAGTGCTAATCGCAGGAGTCAGTGGCCGCGTCGCCAATATTTCTATAGCAGCGCCCTCGAAACCGGGAATCACGCGCACGGAACGAACCAGCGCGGTGGGAACTTGAGGGTCTTGGGGCGGGACGAATCTGAGGGGAGGAGACGGTGCCTGGGCGTTGGACGGAACCAGGCCCGCGCCTACGAACAAAGCCGATGCAAATAGCACAACTTGGCAACTAAAACGCAGCAAACACCTAACCTCTGGAGGGAAATCCGCTTCCTGATATTACTCCACGTCGAGGAACGACGAGTCAGTAACAGATAGGAGAAACGCACCGGGCCGCAACCACCCTAGAGCAGTTTTCCAGAACCCGAACGTCATGGAGAACCCAATTGTGGGATTTAGGCTGGTGGGAGAAATTCGTATTCGTCGATGACCGCCGCCACGGCGAGTTTGCCCGCCGGATTACCGCCGTCCACTCGTACCACACGGCCCTTGCAGCGAACCTGAATACTCTCGGTGAGGGTGATTTCCGGGGGCAAGGTCAAAGTGAACTCAATCGGGGAGCCGGGCTCTACAGCCGCATCTACATAGAAACAGATTCCGCGCGCGCTAACGTCGCGAGTCTGGGCATTTCCTTGCTGATTGGCAGCTTCGCTAGGGCTGACGGAAACCGGCAGCCGCAGCGCAAATCGGCGCGTGGCGCGCTTTTCCTCTTGGACTTCGGCCATGAATCCTCCGCAGAGTGCAGTAAGCATGGCGTTTTGCAGCCAGCCTGTCAAGCCTAGTTTGATGGTTTCATGCAACAACTTACGGGAATCCGCTGCTCGCAGGATCCCCAGGACGTGCAGATTTCACGCTGGGTGCGAAATGACAAGGCATGCGGCCTTGTCAGCCGTGTGAGCTTCGCTCAAGGAATGCCGCTATACAGCGGGGGTCCGAACAGACAACCTCTAAAAGGCTAGGACTCGCCACCGGACCTGCTCTCGGGACTTTCCACGGGCAGGCTCCTTTCTGTCGGCTTTCTCGCCCATCGGATCAGCCATACTGTCAGTCCTAGTCCGGCTACCAGCAACACCCAGCCAAGATGGTCGCGGACCAAGGTTCCGGTCAACTGCACGACCCGCGGTCCAAACTTCATCGTCAACACTGACAAGATAAGAAAGCGCACGAAGCGTCCCGAGAAAATCGCCAGAAGAAATTTGCCAATCGGCATTTCGGAAACCGCCGCCGCCAAAACAAAAAGCTTGAATGGGGTGGGCGGCGGCAGGATGGCGGGAAACATGAGCGCCCAGAAGGGATGCTCTCCGAAACTGGCGTGAATTTTTTCGAAGCGCTCCGCCGACATGCGTTTGCGCAACAGCGCTTCGCCCCCGGTGTATCCGATGACGTAAAGCACAATGCTGCCCAGCGCCGAACCGGCCGATGCCATGAATACATACAGCAGGAAGCGGGAGCGGTCCTGATAAACGTAGCCCGCGACAATCACATCCATCGGCAGCCCGAGAGCTGCTGCATCCAGGCCAGCGATGGCAAAGACGCCCCAAGCGCCGAGCGGTTTGAGTACCATCCACAGGAATGCGGTGTAGCGCTTTAGAATTTGCTGAATGATCTTCAAAATGGATGACTTCAGATACCAGATTTCAGCGGACAGTTGCTTGCTTATGTTCGGTATTTCCGGCTAGCAGCTGCAGGGCATGGGGCAATACTTGGATCACTGATCCAAGCGACTCGACTGCTCCATTGGGACTTCCCGGCAAATTCAAGATGAGCGACTTTCCCCGAATGCCGCACGCGCCGCGGCTTAGCGCGGCAAACGGCGTCTTCTTTGCACCTTCGAATCGCATACGCTCGGCGATGCCTTCTAAGAGCCGCTTACAAACCGCGCGTGTGGCTTCCGGCGTGACGTCACGCGCGGCGATTCCCGTGCCTCCGGTTGTGACCACCAGGCTCGCCTTGCCCACTAGCCGGAGCAGCGCCTTGCGAATGGCGGGCTGATCGTCGCTGACCACCTCGGTCGTGACCACGACAAACTCATGTTCGCGAAGCATCTTCGCGACTGCGGGCCCTGACAAATCGACACGATCTCCACGAGCGGAGGAATCGCTCACCGTCAGAACCGCAGCCGTCAGTGCGGATTTAGACGCTGGCTTAGGAGTCGAGGAGGACGTCGTCTTCATCTTCTTCTTGTTCTTGCTGATGGTTCGCTTCGTCCCGGTTCGCCTCATCGAGCAGCCGCAAGCCTTCCATGAGCAGACCCTGCGTGTTTAACGTGGTGGTCTGTTGCGTGGTTTTGCCTTCGAAGTTGATCTGGAAATTTCCGCCAGTCCATCGCAAAACTTTAAACACTGCGGAATCGCCTTTAAGCGCGCCGAATGCGGCATGGGTGACCTGGCCTTCGCTGAAATAAACCTCGCACTTTTCGCTGCCGTTGGTAAGAAGAAGCAAGCAACTTTTACGCCCCATTTCGAGCGACTGCATAAGGTCAATCATGTTCATCTGCGCCAGGCTGCCGCGCACCACCCCATCAGAGGGAGCGGTTTTCGCCATCTTCTCCAGCGCAATCTTGTCGATCACGCGTTTGATGCGCCGCGTAGCTTCTTTGAGAAAAAACGGCTTCTCGACGAAATCGTCCACCGGATCGTGGTGCGAAAGTTTTTCGTTGATGTCAGCCTTGGTGGCCAATAAGACGACAGCAATAGAGGCTGTCCTCGAACGCCCCTTGAGCTTGTCAACCAATTGCGCGCCGTCCATGCCGGGCATGCGGTAATCGCTTACCAGCAGATCAGGAGGGTCGTCAATCGCCTTAAGAAGCGCATCCGCGGAGTCGTTGGCAATTGTGACCGCGGCGAGCGGAGCCAATGCCTTCTGCAGCATCCCCAATACCATGGGATTGTCGTCCACCACCAGAACTTTGACGTTGTTCGGCATGCGGGGCGCTATGTCTTCTTCCGGGTGCGGATGTAGTCTCCGCTCTTTCCTCCGGACTTGCTTTCCAGTACGATCTCGCGGATGGCAATCCCCTTGTCCAGGGCTTTGCACATGTCGTACACCGTGAGCGCGGCCACCGAAGCGGCCATCAGCGCTTCCATCTCCACGCCGGTCACGGCCGTGGTCGCAACTTTTGAGGCGATCGCGACGCCATTCTCGCACAGCCGCAAGGTCACATCAACGTGGGAGAGCGGCAAGGGATGGCATAAGGGAATCAGATCGGAAGTTTTCTTGGCCGCCATAATCCCCGCGAGACGCGCTACCTCCAGAGGATCGCCCTTAGGATTGCGGGGCAGCGCTTTGAGTACCGAGGATTTCAAAACCACAAAGGCGCTGGCTTCGGCTTGGCGCTTGGTGGCGCTCTTGCCGGATACATCAACCATCTGGGCGCGTCCTGCGCCGTCATAGTGGGAGAGCTTACGCGGCATGGCGAATCTTCTATCTTACATGGATGCGGCGGCGCATTTATCGCATCATTGGTCCGGACCAAGCGGCGTGCCCAGCCTGAATGTCATGTTTGCGAAATCGAGCGTGAAACTCTCGAATCCTGCAACAAAATCCTGCCCAAGATTTCCATAGAACTCATCGATGCTGGCACCCATCCTCACAGGGAAGATCGATACCCGCTTCAAGGTTACCGTTTTATCCCCCACGGTCAGGTTCACCTTCGGCTGCCAGTATCTCTTGCGGCGCACAGCCCCACCTGCCTCAACACTTGTATCCTCGCCCTTCTTCCACGATACAGATTCCCCACGAAACTGATCGTAGTACCGGACGGACAAATCGGTGCTCGAAGCTCCGGTGTCAAAGCTGAACGGCAGTTCTTTGCCCTCCACCCCACATTCAACGATCGGCTTCAGCAGTTTCAGGTACATTCGTGCACCAGTGACGCTTCGTTGAGCGGTATCATCAGCTTCGAATTCGCCGTCGTGCCGGAAGGTGATCGCTCCCAATGCGCGAAGCACAGGAAACCCGACAATCCCGTTAATCTGATACGCATGGTTGCCCGGGCCGATTTTCAGGTTTGCGTCATCGAAAATCATCACCACGACGTTTCTCAGGGTAGCTCCTCCCATCTGCAGCGACGGCAGCAAGGCTACCTGGATCGGATTCTGAATCCCTGTGATCCCGCTTCCCATTTGCGCAGAACCAGGCTGCGGTTTGAGCCCCAGCCGTTGGGCAAAGCTCCGGCTCACCACAGACATGCTTGCTCCAGTATCGAGGACCCAGCGCTCCCGGACACCATTGACCGTCAACTCCGCATCCAGTATGCCTATGGGATTGCGTCCGGTCTCCAGATGCACAGGTCCGCTCCACGTGATGGTCTGCGCCGGAGCGCCTTGCAATACGTGCACGACGGATGAGTCGTCCTTTGGGGCGATGTAGCTGGAGAAATGCGCCAACAGATCGTCATACGCCCGCGCCGCATCGCTGTAGTGGAAGGTCTTGGTATAGTCGTCGGCCAGAGCTTCCAAAGCGACCGCTGCGCGCTCGGGCTGGGACTCGCGGATAGAAGGCAAAGCGTTGGTCAGTAGACGAATCGAATCTTCGACGTGCCCGGTTCGATTCGCCATTACGCCGGCGAAGTAGTCGTGCTCCGCGCCGGGCTGCATAGCCCGCAACTTAGTTTGCAACGAGTCGAACCGAAACTCTTTCAGCTCCGCATCCGGCCCATCCACCGAAGCCACGTTGTCGTCCGGCGATGCCGCGCACAGCGGCATCAGCCCACAAAGTAACAAACTGAGAATCACACAAGCCCGTTCAAATGGCGTGAGCAATTGAGCTGGCAAGCGGTTACCTCCATAAAGAGGAAATATGGATAAACACTCTCATCGCATCAACACTGCCACCCAGTCCCCCTCCGCAAGGTATTCTCGATCCGGTGGAATCACCACATAGCAATTTGCCAGAGCCATTGCCGCAATGTCGCCCGACCCATGCCAGGGTGCCAGCTCAACCTCCGCACCTTCGAACTCTCCCGAAAGAGTAGCCGGCAAGAATCTCCTCAGTCCTGTCTTCGTCTTGATGCCGGATTTCAACTTGGCATGCAGGAAAGTCAGTTTACGAGGAGTTTGCCCGGCGAGAGCCTCCAGTAGCGGCCGCGCAAACAGCTCGAATGTCACCATGGTCGACACCGGATTCCCGGGAAGACCGACAAAGTATCTGTGGTTATTTCCCCTGGGAATGCGTCCGAACACAACCGGCTTTCCCGGCTGAATCCTGGCGCTGGTGAAAAAGAATTCTGCCTGCAGCTCAGCCAGAACTTGCTCAACCAAATCGTACTTTCCCATCGAAACTCCGCCGGCGAGCAGCAGCAGATCCGATTGCAATCCCTCTATAATCAGTTCACGCAGGCGTTTGGGTTCATCGGGAGCGGCTTGCAGGAGCATTGGCTCGCCTCCGGCTTCCTGGATCTGCGCCCCTAACGAGTAACTGTTGGAATTGCGGATCTGAGTTGGACCCGGTTCTGCGTCGATATCGACCAATTCATCTCCAGTGGAAAGCACTGCGACTTGCGGCCTGGCATAAACTTCGAGATGGACCTTGCCCACCGACGCAGCCACCGAAATGGCCGCATGATCCAAACGCATTCCCGGAGAGAGCACGAGGCCCCCCTGCTTGGCTTCTGAACCAGTCGCGACAATGTTGGCGCCAAATTCCACCGCTTGCTTGATCTGAACCCGATCGCCCTGCGGCGAGGTGTATTCCACCATCACGACGGCGTCGGCGCCCTCGGGAGCGGGCGCACCGGTCATGATTGCTACAGCTTCCCCGGCATGCAGAGTTGGGATCTGCGCGAGCGGCGCTCCAGCCTTAATTTCTCCGACAACCTTAAGCGTGGCGGGAAGTTGCTTCACGTCTGCCGATCGCAAAGCATAGCCATCTCGCGCCGCGCGCCGAAAGGGGGGAAAGTCGCGGTCCGCCAACACAGACTCGGCAAGGATATGCCCGCAGCTATCCAGTAGATCGGCAGTCTCGGTAGCGCTAGGCCGCAATCCGGCGGCATGGGATTCCACTAGATGGCGCGCGTCTTCGAAACTAAGAACGAGGGAGGGTTCGGATGAGACGGCCATACCCCAAATCATACGGGCAGAAGCGGATATTTTCGATGGGGATTGTCCGAGGCATGCCCAACAAAAATCCCGCCCCGTTTACTCCAAAAACCCGAGGGGCGAGGATGGGTGTTCCTATTCGATGCTCAGCCGCACTCTTGCAATACGGTCCGCAACTCCTGGGGATCGGTCGCGTGATTGAGTGCAGTTTCAACGTCCACCACTCCGCCGCGCACCAGTTTTTCGATTTCGCCGTCAAAATATTGCATGCCTTCGGAGCGCCCATCCTTCATGATTTGCAGCAAGTTTTGCCGCGGGCCGTCGCCCTGCTCCAGATAGGCATGGGTGCGAGCGCCGGCCTTCAGGATCTCCACTGCTGCAACCCGGCCGCCTTGACTGCGGGGAAGCAGCCGCTGCGAGACCACATAGCGCAGAGTTTTGGCGACGCGCCGGCGAACGCTCTGCTGTTCGGCGAAGGCAAAGACACTCAGCAAACGTTCCACTGTTTTTGCGGCATCGACTGTGTTCAAGCTGGAGAGCAACAGATGGCCGGTTTCAGCCGCTTCGAGTAGCATTTCCGTGGTTTCGCGATCGCGGATTTCCCCCACTAAAATTACTTGCGGAGCTTGCCGTAGCGCCGCCCGCAGGGCTTGCGCGAAGTTGGGAGTATCGCTGTGCAACTCGCGCTGATGGACAGTGGCCTTCTTGTGACTGTGCAAAAATTCGATGGGATCTTCGATGGTAATGATGTGGCAAGACTGCCGCGTGTTGACGCAATCCAGCAACGCGGCCAGGGTGGATGACTTTCCCGAGCCCCGCGGCCCGGTGACCAACACGATGCCGTCGCGCAGATTGGCCACTTCCTCCAGTTGCGCGGGTAAACCCAGGGTAGCAAAATCGGGCACCGCAGTAGGAATGACTCGCATTACTACCGCGCAACTGCCTCGCTGAATGAATATGTTCACCCGGAAGCGGGCCAAACCGGGCAGCCCGTAAGAAATATCGCAAGAGCCCTGCTCGCGCAGCATGGTAATGGCCTGCTTATTCGTGCCAATCAAATCCGAGGCGATCCGGCGGGTTTGGTCTGCGCTTAGCTGCGACAATCCTGGAGCCGTGACCGGAATAAGCTTGCCATGCATTCCGACCTGAGGCGGACGTCCAGGAGAGAAAATCAGGTCGCTTACTTGACCGGCAGCTCGGAGCATGGCGAGCAGCAGTCCATTGGTTGCCTTTTCTTCCCGCCCGTCGGGAAGATCGAGAGTCACGGAAATGGGGGCGCACCCTGCGGTTGCCATGAGATTCTTCGACACGCCCAGCCGCAAATCGAAGAAAGGAATTTGCTCGGAGCCCCGGCGGCCTCGCGTGTTGATTTCACTGTAGCGAAAACTGCAGGCGTGTTCTACGAAGAACGACAGGGGCAAGGACCTTCGTAATCCCGTTTGGGAATCGCGCCCCGATAGGGGAACGAAGCGTCCAATCGTGCAGCGCAATATAAAAGGCGGCCTTGAAAAGGCCGCCTTCCCGGCGTTGACCAACGCGATCCGAACTATTTTTTCTTCTTCCCGTACCCCGTTTCGACCGTAGCCCCGATGCTAGCCAACATGTCCTTCGCGGGGCCGGCATATTGACCGTTGGGCTGAAGTTCCAGGTACTTATTGAAGGCCTCTGCCGTACCCGGAGGGGCTGTCATCTTGCCGTCCTTGCTGAGCGTGGCTTTGCTCAGCAGATTGAGTCCCTTTTGATAATAAGCGTCGGCCTTGGTGGGATCGGCGGCAATGGCCTTGTCGAATGCAACATTGGCATCATCGGCTTTGCCGGCGTTGGTAAGGATCGCGCCCAGGTTGTAATAGTATTGTCCGGCGGCGGGGGGATTTGCCTGCGCCGCGTGCTCATACGCCTTAGCGGCGTCATCGAATTTGCCCGCAGCCGCGTCGGCGATGCCCATATTGTTGTAGTAGGCCGCCAGGTTCTGGGGTTGGGCGCTCTTGGGATCACTCTGAGCGGCCTTTTCCCGTAGGTCAACCGCTTTCTGATAATCGGCGATGGCAGAATCGAGTCGCTTGGTCTTCTCGGCCGGATCCGTCTGCTTGGCTGCGGAATCCTTGTAGGCGTTGGCCAAAGTGAACCACACAATATCGTAATTCGGGCCGATCTGCCCGGCCTCGGTCATTTGGGCAATCGCCGTGTCGTAATCACCAGCCTTCGAGGCCTCTTTGGCAGCTGCGAGTTTCTGATTGACCACCTTGATCACGTCATTCTCTTTGACGGCCTTGGTGTGCTCTTCCTGCATTTTCTGCATTTGTTGCGTCGGTATGGTAGTCCCGCCGGAGCGCGATTTCAGGTCTGAATCCAGCTTGTTTTCGCCCAGGGTCACGCGAAAGTTGGAAATCTTGTCTACGGGCTTCCCGTCCGACGATGTAATCGAGACGTTATAGGTCCCGGGCTCGACTCCCAGAGAATAATATTCACCCTTCTTATCCGTTTTGACCTGATATTTCCGGCCATTGGCCGTGTTGTCGTATTCGACGATCGCGCCCACTAGGGGACTCCCGTTTTCGTCTTTGCAGACTCCCGTCACTGAGCCAGTCATCTGGGCAAACATGGCTGGAGTACATAACCCCGCGATCAACACCACGGTTCCCGCTATTATTGCAAGACGTTGTTTCATTTCAGCCTCCCAGCTCAAACCTAGAAATTGCGCTTTCCAATTCTTAATTGCCAACTCTCCCCGCGCTGTGGCGGTAATCACAAACGGGCAGTAGGAGATTGAAAATACTCACTGCCGGACAGCTCCGGCATTGGCGCGAACGTACCGAATTGGGTCCGCAGCGCCCGCCTCCTGGAATGCCCGCAGGCGTAAGATGCAGCTATCGCACACCCCGCAGCCTTCATCATCTCGGCTATAGCATGACCAAGTTAAATCGAAGGGCGCCTTAAGTTCAAGGCCAAGGCGCACAATTGCTGCTTTGCGCATGGCGATCAGCGGAGTGACGATTTCGATTCGGCCTTCCTTGGTTCCCGCCCTTATCACCTGGTTGAACGCCTGGTAGTAGGCCGCACGGCAGTCAGGATAGCCGGAACTGTCCTGCTCCACCGCGCCAATGTAGATCTTCTCGGCTCCCAGGACCTCAGCCCAACTCACTGCCACCGCTAGGAAATGAGCATTGCGAAAAGGGACATAAGTGACAGGGATATCCTGCCCAATGGTATGGGATTCCGGCACCGCAATATTCGGATCGGTGAGCGCTGAACCGCCGATTGCCCGCAGCGCCTCGTTCCGCACTACCAACCGCTCGCGGATTCCCAGACGATCGCAGACCGCCAGGAACGACCGCCGCTCCCGTTCCTGGGTACGCTGGCCATAGCTTATGTGGAGCGCAGCGGTATCGTGATCACGCACGGCGAGCGCAGCACACACGCAGGAGTCCATTCCCCCGCTCAACAGAACAACCGCACGCGATTTTCCCATGGCCATGATCCGATTCCGGTGTTCAGCTAGACGCCTTTCAGTGCCGGATCCCAGATGAACTTGTGAATCTGCAGGCTAAGTCTGGCAGGAACGGCATCGGCCAACATCCAATCCGCCAGCTCTCTCGGATCGAGCAGGCAGTGCGAAATGTCGCGCGTGCCGCTAGCTTCCTTCCGAAACGCCGGAGAGAACAAGACCGCGTTCACTCGCCGTGCCAGATCATGCTCGGCCACGAAGTGTTGGGCAAATTCGTAGTCCGTCCGGCTGGCCAGCACGAACTTCACTTCGTCATGGGAGGTCAGTGACTCCAGATTTTCTTTTCGAAAGGTGTCAGCCTCGCCAGAATCCGGGCACTTCACGTCAACGATCTTGACAACGCCCTTAGGCACACTTTCCAGGGGACGCTCGCCGCTGGTTTCGATCAGCACAGTGTACCCCTCGTCCAGCAAGCGCTGCATGAGCGGAACAACTTCGCGCTCCTGCAGCATCGGCTCTCCGCCTGTGATCTCGACTAATCCGCGTTCCGGGGCGCACCGTTCGACCTCGTCCAGAACATCTTCAAGGGTCATGCGGCGTCCACCGGAGAAAGTGTATTCGCTGTCACACCACACGCACCGCAGGTTGCATCCCGTAAGCCGCACGAACACGCAGGGAAGACCAGCGTAGCTCGACTCTCCCTGCAGCGATTTGTAGATTTCAGTAATCTGCATGGCCAGAGCCGACTTGCGTTCCCGCGTCCAATCCAACGACCGTTCCTGCACCGCTGAGATTGCCCGAGGAATCCGGTTGCCGGATTTATCCTTCGCTGTAGGTTGCGGTGGTCACTTCCGTCTCGAATACCGTGACCTTCTTTATCCACACCCGGCCGTTGGTGACGTGCTGCAGCCGGGAATTGCTCTCATCATAAAAGTACTTAGCCAGATTTTCCGCTGACGGATTCAGCACTTTGAAAGGTTCCACGTCATTGATCATTTGATGGTCCAACCGGTCAATCACATGCTTCATGACTTCGCGGAGGTCTTTGAAATCCAGCAGCAAGCCCGCTTTATCCAGCTCATTGCCGGCCAAGGTCACCCGCACTTTGTAGTTATGCCCATGCGGGTTCTCGCACTTGCCTTTGTAATCGCGCAGGTAGTGCCCCGCGGCAAACGTATCGTCAACCGTAACCTCGAACATGCACTCCCCTGACGGTGCCCAAAAAGGCGATTGAACGACCTGGATGGCCGAACACACTATTTTAGCGCGTTACCCGCAACGTCGCCGCCGGAGCCGCGAACTGGATATACACGGCGACGTTTGACAGGAAAGCCATCGCAGCGGGCATGCGGCTCCTTGCCTAGCTGGCCTGTCCTTTTTCCGCGCCAAAAAATTCTTCTACGACCCGCATGTCCGTGGTGCGGCGGTAATTCGGAAGACTCTCCACAAACACTCGCCCATATTGCTTTTTCAAAATGCGGTTATCCAACAAGACAAGCAACCCGCGATCGTGCAGCGACCGGATCAGCCGCCCGAATCCTTGTTTGAGAGTGATGACCGCTGCCGGCACCTGATAGTCGAAGAAAGCGTTTCCTCCTTCGGCATCGATGGACTTTACCCGTGCTGCCACCACCGGGTCCGACGGCACGGCAAATGGCAACCGGTCAATGATGACGCAACTCAACTGCTCGCCCTGCACGTCCACGCCCTGCCAGAACGATGAAGTCGCGAACAGCACCGCGTGCGGAGTCAGGCGAAACTCCTCGAGTAGCGCGCTTTTCGGTGCGTCCCCTTGCAGAAGCATGGGAAATTCAAGTTCCCCGAGCAGGCGCTGGTAAATGTCCTTCATTTGCGCGTAACTGGTGAAAAGAACAAACGCCCGCCCACGGCTGATTTCCAGCAAGCGCCGAATGTGGTCAGCCGCCTTCACACCAAATTGTGGAGTACGCGGATCGGGCAAATCCGGAGGCACATAAAACAGCGCCTGTTGCTCATAGTCAAAATGCGAGGGCAGCACCGCCTCGCGCGCGTAGTCGAGGCCAAGGCGCCGCCGCATGTATTCAAATCCGCCGCCGACCGCGAGCGTGGCCGACGTGAGTACCGCGCATTCCAGTTTGTCGAAAAGGCAGGTCTTCAGGATGGGCGCAACGTCAATCGGCGTAGCCTGTAGAAACACATTCAGCTTGTCGCGGCTGCTGCGCCGCCGCTCGATCCAAAAGACGGTGTTGCGTTCTTCCGATTCGAGTAAGAAACCGAGCTGGACCTGCAACTCCTGCGCACGGCGGATAAAGTTGAAGACTTCCTCCGGTTTCGACAGCAAGCCTTCCAATTCCGAACCCAAGCGAGTGAGCGATTGTTGCAGCGCCAAAAACTCGTCGCCGTTTTCCTCCAGGAAGTCGCGGCGGTTTTCAAAAGCGAACCGGCCATCGCCGGGCGGCAGCAATGCAAAGAAAAACATCGCGCGTTCGCGCAAGCTCTTGACCGCGCCCGCAAGCGCCGCTGACAACATGTGGTTGCGTTGCAGCGAAACTTCCACGTCGCGGCACAGTTCTTCCACTCTTCCATTGCTGACCGAGACTCCGAAGTAGCTCCCGGCTACATCTTCCAATTCGTGGGCTTCATCAAAAATCACCGCGCCCACTTCAGGCAGAATGCCGGCATCCGGCGCGTAATCGGACTGCTGCTTGATCCCCAGGTCGGCAAAGAACAGATGATGATTGACAATAATGATGTCGCTTTCGGCGGCGTGGCGTCGCATTTCAGTGATGAAGCACTTTTCCCAGGCGCTGCACTTCTGTCCCAGGCAAGCGTCGGAGCGCGCATCCAGCTTGTGCCACAACGCGCTCGCCTCGGGCAACGACGCTAGTTCGGCACGATCCCCGGTTTCCGTCGCTTTCTCCCAGGCCGCAATCGCGCGGTAATGTTCGATCTCCTGTAATCCGCTCAGCACCGGCTGGTCCGTCAGGTCGTAGAGCTTCTTGCGGCACAAATAGTTGTTGCGCCCTTTCATGTAACAGACGCTCAGCTTGCCCTTCCCGTCGGGGAAAAGCGCTTGTTCGAGAAAAGGAATATCTTTGTGGAAGAGCTGTTCCTGCAGATTCTTGGTGCCAGTGGAGATGATCACGCGTTTCCCGGAGCGAATCACCGGTACAAGATAGGCGAGCGTTTTGCCCGTGCC
Organism: uncultured Acidobacteriaceae bacterium; assembly: GCA_963712035.1. Taxonomy (GTDB): domain Bacteria; phylum Acidobacteriota; class Terriglobia; order Terriglobales; family Acidobacteriaceae; genus PALSA-270. The sequence continues at coordinate 749,948 of CAVQGL010000002.1, forward strand.
GGTGCCGGCTTCGACGATGAGATGTCGCCGCTCGGCCAGCGCTTGCTCGACCGCTTGAGCCATCTGGAGCTGTCCCCGGCGAAACTCGTAGGCCGAATGGGTGCGCGAAAGCAAACCTCCCGGCGCGAAGAACTGGTAGAGAGAAACCTCTTCCTTTCGGGCAGTGGGCGAAGGCTGAGAAGCGGAAGGCACAGAACCTCTATAATAAGCCACCGCTCAGGTAGGGAAAGCTACTCACGTGGGGACGGGCGCTCACGCCCGCCCGGCGGACGATAAGTCCGCAGTTTCGCTTGGCGAGTCGTTCCAACATAAGTTGTCAAAATGACCCGACTGAAATTCAATTCGATGTCCGACGGCGTCGCCGCCGGAACCCCGACCATCGCCATCGTAGGCCGGCCCAACGTAGGCAAATCCACGCTATTCAATCGGCTAGTCGGATCGCGACGCGCCATTGTGGGTGACGAACCCGGCATCACACGCGACCGACTCTATGGCGAAGCCGAATGGCGAGGGCGGCACCTGCGGATAGTGGATACCGGCGGAATCCTCCCTGACGACAACGACTTCATTCCTGCGGAAATCTTCCGCCAGGCCAAGGTCGCTCTCCAGGAAGCCGACGCAGCGATCATGGTGGTGGATGGCCGAACCGAACTCACCGCTCCCGATCTCGAACTCGCGCGTGTGCTGATCCGCGGAGGCAAGCCAGTTTTCCTCGCCGTGAACAAAGCAGACACCGACAAGCAGGCGGACCTTGCTAATGAGTTTCATGGCCTGGGCCTATCGCAAGTCTTTTCAGTTTCCGCGGAACATGGCCGCGGAATCGATGATTTGCTGGACGCGGTTCTCGAGGTGCTCCCGCCGGAGCCCGTCGAACTGGCTGCCAAGGAGCTTTCGGTTGTTGATGAGCATCCGACAGACGGTGAATCCCCAGCGACCGACGACCAACGAACGACTGAGACGAAAGTCGCAATCATCGGGCATCCGAACGTGGGTAAGTCCACGCTGTTGAACCGGCTCACCGGCACAGGCCGCGCCATTGTTTCGCCAATCCCTGGAACCACGCGCGACGCCGTGGACGAGGTAGTCGAGCGCGATGGCCAGCGCTTCCGTTTTATTGACACCGCCGGTATTCGCCGCAAGGGCAAGACTCATCTGATGGCGGAAAAACTTTCCGTCGTCATGGCGCGCAAACATCTCGAAGCCGCCGACATCGCGCTGCTGGTCATCGACGCCACCGAAGGTGTGAGCCAGCTCGACGCCGCCATCGCCGGATACGCCCACGAAAGCGGGCGTTCGATGATCATCGTTGTGAACAAGTGGGATCTGTGGAGTGAGGGTGGCACGGCTGTCCCCCAGGAAGGAGTCGCGGGGAAGAACAAGCCGCGGACGGGGGCGTCCGCGCCACACAAGCGCATGCCGTCGGATCGGGAGGCTTACGAACTACGACTGCGCAATGAACTGAAATTTCTAAGTTACGCGCCGGTGCTGTTTGTTTCGGCGGCGACTGGCGCCGGCACACAAAAGATATTTACTACCCTGGAGAAAGTTGCCTCTGAGCGCCGCAAGCGCGTGGGCACCGGCGAAATGAATCGCTTCCTGAAGCACGTCGATTTCGACCGCGCCTCCGTGCCCATAGCGGGGCGAATCAAGATCTATTACATGACGCAGGCCTCGGTCTCGCCGCCTACGTTTATTCTGTTCACCGACCGCAAGGTGAAGTTGCATTTTTCCTACCAGCGTTTTCTGGAGAATCAAATTCGCGAAGCCTTCGGCTTCGTGGGCACGCCGATTTGGATTAAAAACCGGGCGAGAGACTGAGGCTTTGCTAGTCTCAGCCGTCGCGTTGTGATCGAAAAGTTGTAACTTCTTAAATGATGGGTGCCCCATTCTAGTCGCGCTTTTTTGCGACTAGGGTGGGATTCCACGAAAGCCTGTGCTGAGACGTTGCGACCTTTCGATTATTGACCGTTTCTACCAATCCACGGAATACACTGCGAAGATTCGGTAGGGACCCGGCTCGCACCGTCTAAAAGCGCCACTCTGTAGACTCGCTTGAGCTTCTTCTAACGAATCGAACAAGCAGTGCTGGTTCGTGGCGATTTCTTTCGCCAGCGAGTTGCACGACAGAGGGAGCATTCTGGCGAAGTCCCGGCGTTGAAAGTAACCACGTCGAATCCTTCCAGTTGCCTCTTCACCGGCAAGAGCACGTTTGTCAGGAATGAAGCCTCAGGCGCAAAGGTCTTCCATTGCCCATCGAGGAATTCCTCTTCAAACACTTCGTAATAGAAAAGAGCCGTTCCCTCAAGGCTGATTGCGTTGGTCTGCGCGACGTTTCGTATAATTTCGGGCGAATCAAAAAGCCAGTAGCCATTATGTTTCCAGTATTGGATGAAGTCAGCAAAGTCTTCGGAAACGCAACCGCTAACGGAATAGACATCGAGAACCTGGGGCGCGTGAAGCCACTCAAGTTTCTGGCATACGCGTTTTGCCATGTAGCCGGCAGGAATCATGCTTCGCAGTTTACGCTCGCCCAGCTGAAACCCTGAAGCCGAGGAATCCTACGGAGACCAATGTGCTCGATAGAAGCGGCAGGGATTCTTCGACTGCGCTTGCCATCCGCTTTGCGTCGGCAAGCTCCGCTCAGAATGACAAACTCGGAATCCCATCACTCCTTTCCCAGCAGCCCCACCCGATCCACGCCGGCGTCCCGCGCAATGTCAATCACGTCGGCAACGTATTCGAAATCAACGTCGTCATCCCCTTTCACGAAAGCCAATCGTTCCGTGCGCTGTTTGAAGATGTCGTGCATATGTAGGGACAGCCGTCCTCGGCTATCCGGCGGAGCGAAGCTCCGCTGATGGCTGGTGATCATGGGATTAGCTAGCGCGCCCGGACAGCCAAGGGCGGCTGTCCCTACGCAAATCGCCACCAGAAAATGTGAAACTTCTAGCCAATTGGCTGCGGGGCAATGGGCAAGGGCGGCGGCCCAGGCGTTGCAGGAGGAGCCGGATACAAAATAGCGGCCAGTGGCGAATACCGCGCCGCAAAGAAATAAATCGAGTAAGCAGGAAAGAATACGATCACTGGTACTGAAATCATTCCCAGCAAATACAGAATCGCTGCAAGCCCGATGCTTCCTCCGACCACAATCACAGTGATGGTATACGCATTCCAAGTTAAACCCGCAGCCTTGCCGGCCAGCACTGCGACTATGCCAAGGCCGCCTGCAGGAATCAGAAGCACAACCAGTAGAATGACCGAGACAATTCCCACGAGGATGCCTGCGCCGATGGCTAGTACGACTTTCATCCCCAGGTATCCTGCGTAGCCGCCTTTTTCGCGCGTCAGCATGGGCCAGAGGCGTCGCCAGGCCTCAAAGGCACTGATATTCTCCAATGCCATTTGCGGCACCAGGAAATCTTTGCTCAATACCGTTAGCACGAGCAGCCCAACCACGAATGCGAGCAAGAAGAAAAATAAAACCATTCCACATAGAACCAGCGGAAGAATGTGCTGGCCCGGATTTTGTATCCAGCCGGCCCCGAACGCAAACGCGGCGGGAACGCCGACTAAAATTCCCAATCCGATCATTGCGCAAAAAAAGAGAAAGATTTGCCACACAAAGTAACGCAAGCCCGGCGCTTGTCGCCGACTCCATCCCTTTCGTATGTGACATTCTTTTTCCACCACGCTGTCAAAAAGGATAAAGCGCATGACGCTGTTTACGTAGACCAGCAAAAGCCAGAGCACCAGGGCTGCGACGACCAGCAGCGCGATCAATCCTGCAATCAACACCGGATTGACGGAGGGGAAAGGAAAGTGCGGCGCAGGAAAATGTTCGGGACCACCCGCACCCTGGGGAAGCTTGGGCGTCGAGAAATTACAACCGCTGCCCGAGCCGAGTTCGCCCGCCAGGACCCCTACGAAGGCCAGACGCGACCACTGGCCAAAACGAAACGGCTGCAGCAGTTGCCGTTTGGTGTGTTCAAACGCAGGACGAATTGAGTCCACTGCGGAGATCGGCACATGGCACCTCGTCAGCTGTTATATGCACTGCTCGCACGGTACTTCGAAGTGGCGTCCAGGTCAATGGGTCTGGAGGATCGCCTTTTCAGCTGGCAATGATTTCGAGGTTTGCCCGAATGAGTTCGCGCCATCCGTCAAATTCCTGCAGCGCGAGCTCGCACTGCTGACGGTGCCGCTCTTTGCGATCGCGGACCGGAACATCGAGCGCCGGTAACAGGTCGAACGTAATATTCGCCGGCTGAAATTTCCTGGCATCGGCGTGGGTGATGTAATGGACCAGAGAACCAAAAGCAGACGCCCGTGGAGGAATCGTGGGTTTCTGCCCCATTAACAGACTGGCAGCGTGAATCCCTGCCATCAGCCCCGTGGCGATGGACTCAACATAGCCCTCTACTCCGCAGATCTGTCCGGCAAAGAAAATTCTCGGATGCTGCTTCATTTGCAAAGTTTCACTAAGTAAACTCGGCGAATTGATGTAGGTGTTGCGGTGAATCTGCCCGTACCGGAGGAAGCGCGCATTCTCCAGCCCAGGAATCAGACGCAGCACTTTCGCCTGCTCGCCGAATTTTAAATGATTTTGAAACCCCACCAGATTGTAGGAGTCAGCGCGCAAATTTTCCTGGCGGAGCTGGACCACCGCGTAGGGCATGCGTCCGGTGGCCGCATTTTTCAGTCCCACCGGTTTCATCGGCCCGAAGCGCAGCGTGTCTCGCCCGCGGCGCGCAATTTCCTCAATGGGAAGACAGCTTTCGAAGTAGTTCAGCTTTTCCCAGTCACGCTCTTCCACGGCATGGGCCGCGATCAGCGCACCATAGAACCGGTCGTATTCATCCTTCGTCATGGGGCAGTTGATGTAGTCGGCCGATCCCTTGTCATAGCGGGCCGCCAAATACACCTTCGACATATCGATGGAATCGGCCTCGACGATGGGACTGATCGAATCGAAGAAGTACAGATGGGAAGCTTCACTCAGTCGCGCAATCTCCACGGCCAGTGCATCCGAAGTCAGCGGTCCCGTCGCGATGATGGTGATTTCTTCCTGGGTGATCGCCGTGACCTCCTCGCGGCGCACTGCAATTAGCGGCTCACGGGAAATGATCTCCGTCACTTTCGCGGCGAAGGCGGCGCGATCCACCGCCAGCGCATGTCCCGCGGGCACGCCACACTGGCGCGCAATTTCTATTAACAAAGATCCCGCCCGCCGCATTTCTTCTTTCAGCAGCCAGGGAGCAGTATTCTCGCTCTCGGATTTCAGGGAATTGGAGCAGACAAGCTCGGCGAAATCGCCAGTCTGGTGTGCGGGGGTCGCGCGCACTGGGCGCATTTCATAAAGATCGACGGCGACCCCGCGGCGCGCGCATTGCCAGGCCGCTTCCGATCCCGCCAGGCCGGCGCCCACAATGCGCACTCGCTCCGTCATGGGGCCTTCGAAGTCGCCGCCTGCAGCGCCTCGCCAATCAGGCACACGGCTTTCCACTCATCTAGAAAAGTCGCGCCCAAATTCTTGTAGAAATCGATCGCCGGTTTATTCCAATCCAAAACTTCCCAGCGCAGACAAAAGTAGTCGCCATCCCAGGCGAATTTCGCTACGCGGGCCAACAGTTCCTTGCCAATACCCTTCTTCCGGAGCTCGGGGCGCACGTAAATATCCTCAAGAAAGATTCCGGCACGCCCCTGAAATGTGGAATAAAACTCGAAGAACAGCGCATAGCCAGCGGGCCGTCCCTCCCATTCAGCAATCAAGGCATGAAATTTCGGATTTGGCCCGAAGCCGTCGCGTAGCACATCCTCTTCGGTGATGATGGTCTCGTGATCCAGGCGCTCATACTTGGCCAGTTCATGGATCAATGTCTTAAGCAGCAACGCATCATCAGCTGTCGCAGGGCGGATAGAAAGCATCACGAGTGGCTCCGGCCGGAAATTTACCATGGCCAAGAGGCATTATACGGGGCAAACGGCCGGCTAGCGTTCGATCAGGGTGGACTGGCTGGCAACGCACAGCCACGCCCCGTCGAAGTTCACCCAGGTATCGGTAAATCGCCCGCGGCGAACGTACGGCTTTCCTTCGAGCGATCCTTTTTCGCGGTAAAGACCGTTGACGACGACCACGTCTCCGTAGACCTGCGCAGTCATTTGGTCGTTAACGATCTGCTCTGGATGCAGCGCCACGCGCTTTACGCTGGCCAGGAATTCTGCCTTGCTCATGAGCGAACCATCGTAATCGACGTAGACCATGGTGGGCGCCAATAGAGAATCAAGCGCCTTGGAATCTTTGTGCTCTTCCGCCTGATTCCAGGCGTTTTCCAGCGCCAGGATTTTATCCCGCACCGTCCTCTCATCCGATGAATCCTGGGCACGCACCATCCCACAACTCAATAGGCATAAAGCCACAATAAGGATCCGCATGAAAACCATCCCCTCTCACGCCAACGTAGAAACAACCAAACAACATGCCATGTAACTTTAAATGCGGAGTACAAGGAGATATCGGGTGTTCCCCTGTGTACGCGGTGATCTCTGTGTTGTGCCCTTTCGCATCTAGAGAATCAGTCTTTCGTTTCCCACTCTCCGCGTCACCCGTTCGCGGTCGAGATATTCGAGCAACGGAATCGCATATTTGCGGGTAACTCCGGTCATATCCTTGAAGCGGGCTACATCGATCTTCGGCGACTTGGTTTTTTCGGCCGTTAGAAGCTTGCGCAAAACACCCAACGCATCGCGATGAAACACCAAGTCGTCGGAAACTTTGACTAACACTTTGTCGCGGAGGAGGAGCGTCACAATTTTCTGCGCCCGCGCATGATCCACTTTTAGTCCCGACAATACTTCCTTCAGCGCCGGCACCTTCAATCCAGCGGAGGCAAAGGCGCTCTCGATGATGCTTTTCGATTCCGCCTCGTCTTCTTTCATCACCACTCCGCGGCCGGGCAAATGAACTTGGTCTCCGGAAATCGCAAGCTGCTTCTCTCTGAGCAGTCGCTCGATCACCACGGCAAGGACTTCCGCGCTCAACCCGAGTTGTTCCCGTAGTTCTTCGCGGGAAATGCCGGCCACCAGTGGATTTTTTTGCTGGAAAGCCGCCACATCTCTCACTATCTGGGAACAGGCCGCCAGAAAAGCCTCCGTAGAGATAAAAAGTCCAGGAGTACGCACAATCTGGCCTGTATCGACGATGTTTTTTGCAGTTGTTATCACCTGCGGCACGGTCCATCCCGTCTCGGCAACAGCGTCCGTAACCGTCAGCCCCAACTTCCCGCGCCGCGCGATTCGTGCCCGCAACACGGCTTCCTGCGTGCCCTGACGCACGGTCGTGAGGAACTCCACCGTCCCTGCCTTAGCCACCCTGCGCAGGGGACTCGAAGTATCCAGGATCACTCCTCCTCCAATGGTCACTACCGGGGAAAATTGGCGGATTACAAAATGGTCGCCGGGCAACAGCAGAAGAGAATCCGCCAGCTTCAGCTGCGCAAAGGCCTGTTCACCAGCGGCTATCTGTTTCTTGTCGTACAGCACAACGGTCGCTACGGTTTCCGCAGTGTGCGAATGAAAATGCACCCGCGCCCGGTCTTTCAGCGGCTTGGCGGAGGCCAACAGCGAGAGTAGGCCGTCAGCCCGGGTGACCGACCGAAAGGTATCTGGCGGCGCCAGCGTCATGCCACGTCGCAATTCTTCTTTGGCAACGCCCGCCAGGTTAAGCGCTGTGCGCTGTCCGGCTACGGCCACTCCGGTGGCCTCTCCGTGCACCTGCACATTGCGCACTCGTGCCCGCTTTGCGCCGGGCAACACTTCGACCTCGTCGCCCTCGCGGACGGTTCCAGAGACCAACGTTCCCGTCGCCACCGTGCCAAATCCCTTAATCGTGAACACTCGGTCGATGGGCAGGCGCGTGAGCGCGGACGAATCCCTTGCAGCCACGTCGATCGCTGCCCTCACCAACGCCTGTTTCAGGTCAGGCAGTCCTATCCCGGTCAGGGAACTCACGGGCATGATCGGCGAGCCTTCCAGAAACGTTCCCTTGATGAACTCCTCAACCTCAAGCCGCACCACTTCGAGCGTCTCGCGATCCACCAAATCACATTTGGTCAGCACGGTGATTCCCCGGCGCACCTCCAGCATTCGGCAGATATCGAGATGCTCCCTGGTTTGCGGCTTGATCGAGTCATCCGCCGCAATCACCAGCAATACCAGGTCAATTCCGCCTACGCCTGCGAGCATGTTCCGCACAAAGCGCTCATGTCCGGGAACATCTACAAATCCCAAGCGCAGGGCTTCTCCTCCGGGCGCACTCAAATCGAGGTGAGCGAAACCAATATCAATGGTGATCCCGCGGCGTTTTTCTTCTTCCAGGCGGTCTGCGTCGATTCCGGTTAACGCCTTGACCAGCGCGGTTTTGCCGTGATCGATGTGACCAGCCGTCCCAATAACGACAGATTTCATGGGATGACAGTATAGTTGGGCCAGTTTTCCACTGTCTGCCTCCCACTGACCGTAACTTTCCCTACCCAGCGCGGTCGTGAAATGCGAGAATAGAGCTTCGCCCCACAATGACCACCTCCCCAACTCTTGCTATTACCCCGCAAATCATCCGGGAACACGGCCTCACGCCCGAGGAGTATGAAAAGCTCCAGAAACTGCTGGGCGGGCGCGAGCCTACCCTCACCGAACTGGGCATCTTCAGCGTGATGTGGAGCGAGCACTGTTCCTACAAATCTTCCCGTGTACACCTCAAGCGCCTGCCGACTCGCAGCCGCCGCGTCGTCCAGGGCCCCGGCGAGAATGCCGGCATCATCGACATCGGCGACGGCTGGGCCTGCGCTTTCAAGATCGAGTCGCATAACCACCCGTCATTCATTGAGCCATTCCAGGGTGCGGCCACCGGCGTGGGCGGCATCCTTCGTGACATTTTCACTATGGGCGCAAGGCCGGTAGCGGTTATGGATTCCCTTCGCTTCGGCCCGATTTCTCACGTAGGGACGGCCGCCCTCGGCCGTGCGGCCGAGCGAGGCTCGGCAGCTTCGGACGCCGAAATCCGCAAGAACCAATCCGTACTCGAAGGCGTGGTCAGCGGAATCGCCTCCTACGGCAATTGCTTCGGTGTCCCCAACCTCGGCGGAGAAACGAAATTCGAATCTTGCTACTCCGGCAACCCCCTGGTGAATGCGTTCGCCCTGGGCTTGGTCCGCCGCGAGGAGATTTTTTACGCCAAGGCCGCCGGCGAAGGCAATCCGGTCATCTATGTCGGCTCCAAAACCGGCCGCGACGGCATCCATGGCGCCACCATGGCCAGCGAGGAGTTCAGCGAAGCCTCCGAAGCCAAGCGCCCCAACGTGCAAGTCGGCGACCCGTTCCTAGAAAAGCTGCTGCTCGAGGCCTGCCTCGAAGCCATGCAAACCGGCGCCATCGTCGGCATTCAGGATATGGGCGCTGCCGGGCTGACCTGCTCCACCTGCGAGATGGGGGGACGCGGCCATGTCGGCCTGGAGATCGAGCTCGACAGAGTGCCGCAACGCGAAACCGGTATGACTCCGTATGAAATCATGCTGAGTGAATCGCAGGAGCGCATGCTTCTGGTCGCGCAAAAGGGCCGCGAAAATGAGGTCTTCCGCGTCTTCCAGAAGTGGGGCCTCGACGCAGTTGAAATCGGCCGAGTGATCTCTGAGAACACCATGCGCGTGCTCGAGCACGGCGAGATCGTTGCCGAAATCCCAAACGACGCTCTGACCGACGCCGCCCCAATATACAAGCGTCCCCTCGAACGCTGGGAGCCTTCCGTGCCGCGCGAGATGCCGGAGCACATCAAGTTGGCGTCCACCGGCGAGTTCACATCTGATCTGAAGCGTTTGCTCGCCAGCCCAAACATTTGCAGTAAGCGCTACATCTGGCAGCAATATGATTCCATGGTCCAGACCAACACCGTCGAGGGTCCCGGCTCAGGCGACGCCGGAGTCATTCGCATCAAGGGTTCGAAACGCGCCTTGGCTATGGCACTGGACGGTAACGGGCGCTGGTGTTATCTCGATCCCCGCCTCGGCGCCATGCACGCCGTCGCCGAAGCCGCGCGCAACGTTGCTTGCACTGGCGCCACTCCCGTAGGCGCGACCAACTGCCTCAACTTCGGCAATCCGGAGAAGCCTCACATCATGTGGCAGTTCTCGCAGGTGATTGACGGCATCACCAAAGCCTGCGAGGAGCTAGATGCCCCCATCACTGGCGGCAATGTCAGCTTCTACAACGAGACTCTTGGCGAAGGCATCTATCCAACCCCTGTGGTTGGAATTGTCGGAATTCTCGAAGACGTTCACAAAGCAGTGCACCCGGATTTCCGCGCGACTGGACGTGCGGTGGTCCTGCTCCGGGGCACGGAGCCTGGCGATGGGACCGATGCCGAATCCGAATTTGGCTCTTCCGAATACGCCAAAGAAATTCTGCAGACGCTATGGGGCTATCCTCCCGTGCTGGAGTTGGAAAAGGAGGCCGTTCTCCAAAAAGCTCTGATTGAAATGGCCCAGGTCGGCCTGCTGGACTCCGCGCACGATTGTTCAGATGGCGGCCTAGCCGTCGCGCTCGCTAAACCTACGTTCGCTAAAGGCATTGGAATCAATATAGATCTAAACTCCGATGGACTTCCTGCCGGATTCGTGCTTTTCGGTGAAGACGCTAGCCGGGTGGTTATTTCCTGCGACCGTGGTAACCTCGGCGGAATCCGACAAATAGCAGTAAAATACGGTTTCTTGGCGAAGGAAATTGGAGAAACCGTCGCTCAGCGTGTAGAGATCAAGCTGGACGGCCAAGTGGTGGTGTCTGCAAGCGTAGCAGAACTCCAAGAGGCACATGAAAATGCGCTCAAGAAAGCGCTGAAGACAGAACCGGAAGAGATTACAGTTTAGTAGACAGGTAGCTAGCTACTTCTCTACCGTTCAACACTCGATGTCACGGGTGTTTTTTGGCTAAGAGCTAAAGGCTTAGGAGCTAAATGCTGACTTCCGATAAATTTCACGACGAATGCGGGGTGGTCGCTATCTATTCCCACCCCGAGGCGGAAAAGCTCGCTTATCTCGGGCTCCACGCTCTGCAACATCGGGGACAGGAATCGGCCGGCATTGTCAGTTCGAATGGCATGACGCTCAATGCGCATCGCGCGATGGGTCTTGTCGCCGACATTTTTACGACAGATGTCCTCGCCAAGCTGCACGGCACGCAGGCCATCGGCCACACCCGCTATTCAACCGCGGGAGACTCGTCGCTGCTCAATGCGCAGCCCATCATGGTGCAGTCCAACAAGGGCGCGACCGCCCTGGCGCACAATGGCAATCTGGTCAATGCCCAGGAGATTCGTGGCCGCCTGGAGCGCCAAGGCTCCATCTTTCAGACCAATAGTGATACCGAAGTCATTGTTCACCTGATTGCGCTATCTCGCGAGCAAACGCTCCCGGAAGCAATTGCTGATGCATTGCGCCGTGTGGAAGGCGCTTTCTCTTTGGTTCTGATGAGCACCGACCGCATCTTTGCGGCACGCGATCCCCGCGGATTCCGGCCGCTAGCCATGGGCAGAATCCCGGCCGCGCATGGAGAAAAAAGGGACACTATTGTCTTTGCCTCCGAGACTTGCGCTTTTGATTTGATCGGCGCGATCTTCGAGCGTGACGTTAAACCCGGCGAACTCGTTATCGTGGGGCCAGAGGGCGTTTCCTCGCATTTCTACGCCCCAGCCGCCGAGCAATCGAGCTGCATCTTCGAGCATGTCTATTTCTCTCGTCCGGACAGCATGGTCTTCGGCCGAGCTGTGCAGGAAAGTCGTGAAGGCCTGGGGCGCCAGTTGGCGCGGGAAGCTGCAATCGCCGCCGACGTGGTCGTGCCCGTTCCCGACTCTGGGGTCACCGCTGCGATCGGCTATGCCGCCGAAAGCGGGATTCCGCTGCGCTTTGGGCTGATTCGCAATCACTACGTTGGCCGCACCTTCATCGAGCCGCGACAAACCGTGCGCGACTTCGGCGTAAAGCTGAAGCTTAATCCGGTCCGTTCTTTGCTCGAAGGCAAGCGCGTGGTTCTGATCGACGATTCGATCGTGCGCGGCACCACTAGCCGCAAAATTGTCCGCATGATTCGCAACGCGGGAGCGAAAGAAGTGCACATGCGCATCTCCTGCCCGCCCACGGTTTCACCGTGCTTTTATGGCGTGGACACGCCTTCGAAAAAGGAACTGATTGCCGCCAATAAGTCGGTCGATGAAATCCGCGATTTCATGGGCGCTGACTCTCTCGCCTACTTGTCGCTGGAAGGGCTAAAGAAGGCCTGCGGCGACGGCGAAAAAACCACATACTGCGATGCCTGCTACACCGGACACTATCCCACCAATTGGGTAGACGTTGAAGAAATCCAGCCCGTTGCCGTAGCCAAACTATAGACATTCCCCCTTGTCATTCCGAGGAGCGCAGCGACGAGGAATCTGCTTCCTGCCAATGTCAGCACCTGCGCTATATTTGATCCATCTTGCCCCTCGCCGAAAAACAACTGATAGCCCGTATCCGCGCCGCGGCAAAAAAAACTGGAACTCTCGCTGGCGTTGGCATTGGCGATGACTGCGCTGTCCTGCGCATCCCACCCCGCCACGAAGCCCTTATCACCACAGACTTCTGTCTGGAAGGCGTTCATTTCCGCCGCGAATGGCATCCCGCCGAGTGCGTGGGCCATCGCTGCCTCACCCGCGGACTCAGCGACATTGCCGCCATGGGAGGCCAGCCCATCGCTGCTTTTCTTTCCCTTGCCTTGCCGCGAGATCTCCCGCAGAAATGGGTGGATGGATTCACGCGCGGCTTGCTCGCCCTCGCCGGCAAATTCAAAGTCCCCCTTGCGGGCGGAGACACCGCCGAATCCCCCGACGGCGTTCTCGCCGACATCATCGTGCTGGGCTCCGTACCCAAAGGGAAAGCTGTTGTGCGCTCGGGTGCTCGCCCGGGAGACAAAATCTACGTCAGCGGAGAACTCGGCGGCTCGACCGCAACCCTTCACCGTATGCTGAAAAATCCCAAGTGCAAGCTCAACCCGCGCGATTTTCCGCGTCACTTCTTTCCCGAGCCCCGGCTCGTTCTGGGCCGCTGGCTGCGCGAAAAAGGAGTGGCGTCTGCCGTGATTGATCTGAGCGATGGCCTCTCCACCGACCTCGGCCACATCTGCGACGAGAGCAGCGTCGGAGCCCAAATCCGGGCCGAATCGATTCCGGTGGCGGCGATCGGCGAGCCTTCTCAGAAGGTCGATCTCGCGACCGCGCTGAACGGTGGCGAAGACTACGAACTTCTCTTCACCGTACCGCCCGGCCGACGCCTGCCCAAGCGCATCGCTGGCGTGCCTGTCACCGAGATTGGCTACATCACCCGGCGGGAAAAAGTCTTCCTTGTGAGCGAAACCCAATCCAAAAAAGAATTGAAGCCGCAAGGCTGGCAGCACTTCGCCCGATAAATGTCATCCCTGTGTCCTCTGTGGTTAGCTCATCCACCAGTGACCAACGTCACTCCTCAGTCTCTACCCTCCGCTTGCAAACAGGGCTAAAGTAGTCGAATGCAGTCCCACTCCTTACGTTTCTCGCTGGCTCTTTTTCTGTTTGCATTGCCTGCCCTCGCCCAGCAAGTAAAACCCAAGTTCGTGGTGGACGATGCCTTCGTCCAAAAGCAATTTGGGTCGACTTGCAGTCTCATGCCCGGTCCCCAGCCTCTGATTGGCGACTTGGACGGCGATGGCATCGACGACCTCGTCCTCGTCGCTCACTGCAAGAACCCGGTCATCGACCAGACCGAAGACAACTTCGTTGTCGTCGATCCCTACAATTCGTTCTTTGGCTACGGCGACGCTCGCGTCACCTCGCAATTCGCTTCAGAAGACCCTGCCACTCGAGGCATCGTCTTGCTGGTCATCCACGGTTTGGGTCTGGACGCGTGGCACGCCGACAAGCCTAAAGCGAAGTTCGTGATCATCAACCTGCCCTTCAAGCAAGTCGCGCTGAGAAAACTCGCAGTGAAGCGGAAGATGGTCACGGCCATTTATGCGGAGGAAAGCGGCGCCGACAACATGACCTCCGCCACTTTCTGGGACGGCAGGAAGTATCGTTATGCTCCCCTCGGGTCGGGCCTCGAGTAATCAGAGCGGACTCGATCCGGGAGGGCTACGCTGTCCGAGCAGACTAGGGCTTCTGGGTGAGCCTGCCTCCTTGGTGGAGCGGGGCCTCAGCCCTGCATTGACGGCCTTCCTCCTATGCTGGCTTTAGCCACCTGAGTAAAATCGAGCCCATAACAAACTGCCTTGGCCTCGCCTATAATCACGGCCCATAGACCTACACCGAAAAATGGACCTCGAACACAAACTGGCTGAACTGAAGAAGCGCAATCAACTTGCCGAAGAAGGCGGCGGCGCGCAGCGCCGTGAACGGCAGCATAAAGAAGGCAAAATGTCGGCGCGCGAGCGCATCGAGTTTCTGCTCGACGAGGGTACCTTCGAAGAGACCGACAAGTTAGTCACGCATCGCTCCACCGACTTCGGGATGGCGGACCAAAAGTTCTACGGAGACGGATTCATCACTGGCTACGGCCGCATCGAAGGCCGTCTGGTCTTCGTGTTTGCCCAGGATTTCACCGTCTTCGGCGGTTCTCTTTCCGAAACCAATGCCGCAAAAATCGTAAAAATCATGGACCTCGCCGGAAAAACCGGCGCGCCTCTCATCGGCCTCAACGATTCCGGAGGCGCCCGCATTCAGGAAGGCGTCGTTTCTCTTGCCGGCTACGCCGACATTTTTCTTCGCAACACGCTTTACAGCGGCGTGATTCCGCAAATTTCCGCCATCATGGGTGCCTGCGCCGGAGGCGCTGTCTACTCGCCCGCCATTACCGATTTCATCCTGATGGTGGACAAAACTTCTTACATGTTCATCACTGGGCCAGATGTCATCAAGACGGTCACGCATGAGCAAGTCACCAAGGACGAACTTGGCGGCGCGCACACGCACAACGAGACTTCAGGCGTAGCCCACTTCCAGGCCCACGATGACGCCGAGTGCCTATCCATGGTGCGTGAGTTGTTGAGTTTTATTCCGTCCAACAATCTCGATGACCCGCCGCGCAAACCCTGTACCGATCCCATCGATCGCGCCGACGATAAGCTCGACAAAATCGTCCCGGCGCAATCGAACCAGCCTTATGACATCAAAGACGTAATCCACAGCGTCGTGGATGACGGCTATTTTTTCGAAGTACAGGAGCACTACGCCCGAAATATCGTAGTGGGATTCGCCCGGCTCAATGGCAAGCCCGCCGGCATCGTGGCCAATCAGCCCGCGGTTCTCGCGGGCACGCTCGATATCAACGCCTCCCTCAAAGCCGCGCGCTTTGTGCGCTTCTGCGACTGCTTCAACATCCCACTGGTCACGTTCGAAGATGTTCCCGGCTTTTTGCCCGGAACCAATCAGGAATATGGCGGAATCATCAAGCATGGCGCCAAGCTGTTGTTCGCCTTCGCCGAAGCCACGGTGCCGAAAGTGACAGTCATCACCCGCAAAGCTTACGGCGGAGCCTACTGCGTGATGGCCTCGAAGCATATCCGCACCGACGTGAACTACGCGTGGCCAACGGCGGAGATTGCTGTCATGGGTCCAGAGGGTGCGGTCGACATCGTCTACAAGCGCGAACTGGACGGCGCTGAAAACCGCGAAGCGGCGCGCCAGAGAAAGATTGAAGAGTTCCGCGACCGTTTTGCCAATCCCTATGTGGCGGCGGAACGTGGCTTCGTGGACGCCGTCATCCAACCCCACGAAACCCGCAAAAAGCTGATCCAGGCGCTGGAGATGCTGGAGACCAAGCGCGACAAGAACCCGCCGAAGAAGCACGGGAACATCCCGCTGTGAGGTTTGTGTAGGGCGGGCGCCCCCGCCCGCCGCTTTTGACTCTGCGGGGTGGGACTGATTCGTATCAAGGTACGGGCTTCAGCCGTGCCCGTTCAGGGCAACGGAGCTGAACTCGCGCCGTTCTGGCGGAACTACCAGAACTACAGAGTGGGTTTCGTCCGCGAGGACGGTTGCGCCCCATGGGCACAGGAAGTTGAAGGTTGGGGGCCTAGGCGGTACGCCTCGAAGGCGTACCCTGATACGAGCCCAGCGTTCTCAGCTTCAGTTCCGGAACGTTCACGCTGCGCAGCTTTCGCGGAAAACTTTCTCGCGGGGATCCAACGATCGCTGCAGACTACGGCGCTGGTGCCGCTATCCACCTAACTGCCGAGCTCCGCTCGGCTGGACGGGTCAAAGACCCGTCCCCACACGGCTCTTGCTAAAAGTTGAAAGCTGTAAGCTGACAGCAAAAAATAAGAGTCCCGAAGGGATGTTGGACTTATTCGTCTCGGCCAGTAGCTCGCTTTAGACCCTTGCCGACCTGACCTCAATGGCTTCCCTTGCGGGGCGCTATGAGCGATCTGTTGCTTGGGCTCCGGGCTAACCGCCAACCGGATAAACCAGTTCAACGCTTCGGGACTCTATCCTGCCTCTGACTTGTGCTCTTGTTCGCCTCGACCAGCGCTTAGCTATAGACCCTTGCTGACCCTCTTTGCGTGTCTTGCGACCTGAAACGTGATCTCGCTTGGGCCCCGGACGCCGCACCAACCGGGAAAACTTTAGAACGTGTCAAAGAACGAGTGTGTTTTTACTCCTTCTATTTTGAGAGTCAATCAAATCCGTACGACTTTATTTGCTTGGGTTTCAACGGAGTGCAGCCCGCGCACAGCCCGGTGACCGGATTTGGTGCAGCTCGATGCGTGGAGCCATTTCCTTATTGTCCTTGCGCCTCATTTTCGCGGCCCAGCGCTGAACCTACGGACATGTGCCCTTGCGCTTAAGCCGACTGAGCGTTGTGAAAATTCGCGCAAAAGCTCGTCCAGCAAGCATTCCAGCCGCGCTCTTTTAGTCACTTAGCAGGCCGTCTCGTCCAACCTAGGAGACACAGGAAGCCCAACGCAAGCGGATTGAAGCGGCCGGCATCCGGGACTTCCAGCAAATTGTGGCGCAAGGAATCAGCCCGCAGCTGTTGGAATGGAAGGGAATTGAAGCCACCGAGAGTCTTTCGAAGAGCGCCAATACGAAAATCGTCGTGATTGGAAACAGCAAGAACGGCCTGCCGCTGATTTTGGGACAGTAGAGCCACCCAGCTCTCCTGCTACCATAAGCTCGTGCCGCCGCTGCTCGATGTCCGTAATCTGACCATCGAATTTCCCGCAACAAATCGCGTGGGGCGGACACTGCTGTCCGCCGCCGTCTGTGACCTCAGCTTTCGCATCGCTGACGGCGAAGTGCTCGGACTGGTCGGCGAGTCTGGCTCCGGAAAATCGGTCACGTCCCTCGCCCTCATGCGCCTTTTGCCGCCACAGGCCCGCGCCACCGGAGAAATTTTCTACCGCAATGGCAGCGGACCGCACAATCTGCTTCAACTTCCTGACGATGACATGCGCCAGCTACGCGGTTCGCGATTGGCGATGATTTTCCAGGAGCCCATGACCGCGCTGAATCCGGTGATGCGGGTCGGTGACCAAATTGCCGAAGCTGTCCTGGCCCACGCTGGAGTCTCTAAAAAAGAAGCGCACGACCGTGCCGTTGCCGCCATGGACGATGTCGCCATTCCCGATCCCGCGCGCCGGGCACGCGATTATCCGCATCAACTGTCGGGCGGGATGCGGCAACGTGTGATGATCGCCATGGCCATCGTGAACCGTCCGCCGTTGCTGATCGCCGATGAACCCACCACGGCGCTGGACGTCACTATTCAGGCGCAGATTCTCGCCCTGCTCGCCGACCTCCGCGCTAAATTTGGCCTGACCATGCTCTTCATCTCGCACGATCTCGCCGTAGTTTCTCAGGTTGCGGACCGGGTCGCCGTCATGTACGCCGGCAATCTGGTCGAGATGGGACCGAAGCAAGAGATCTTTCGTGCCGCGGCTCATCCCTATACACGTGGCTTGCTCAACGCTGTTCCCACACTGAAGACCGACCGCGCGCATCCGCTGCACACCATCGAAGGAACCGTGCCGCCGCTGCACGCGCTTCCTCCCGGATGCGCTTTCGAGCCGCGTTGCGATTACCGGATTGCCGAATGCTCGCGGGCTGTGCCTCCCCTGGTAGAAGTTACGCCGGGACATTGGGCGCGATGCCCTGTGGTCGCTGGCAATAGCATTTGACCGCAGAGTGCGCAGGGCATTCTTGAAGAGCGCAGAGTTTGGCGGTGCAATTGTTCCGCAGTGTAAACTTCCGTGATGCCATCTTCTTTTACACGCCCTGAGAATTACCTCATCGCGCACAGCGATGGTGGCGCGCGCGGCAACCCCGGTCCGGCAGGCTATGGCGTCGTCATCAAAGATCAATCGGGAAAGAAAGTCGCGGCACTCAGCCAGTATCTTGGCCACCAAACCAATAATTTCGCCGAATATCAGGGACTGATCGCGGCTCTCGAATACGCGGTCGAGCGTGGACCGAAGGCGATCAAGGTCATCAGCGACTCCGAGTTGTTGGTCCGCCAGATCAAAGGGATTTACAAGGTGAAGAATTCCACGTTGAAAGATTTGCATGCCCGCGCCAAAGAACTGATCGCAGAACTCGAATGGTTTTCCATCGACCACGCCATGCGCGAGCATAACCAGGAAGCCGACCGCCTCGCCAACCAAGCCATGGACAAGGGCACGGGGCGCAGCAGTTAGCGGATTCCGCTATACGGACGCGTGCCGAACAAAACCAGAAAATGCACCCCGTGGTCCGACTCTCTGGTGTATCTTGACCAGCGAGGAGTTTGACCCCATGACAAGAATCAGCCAGAAGATTTCTCCAGCCATTGCCGTATTGACGGTTTTATTTCTCGCGCATCTCTCCCTGGCGCAAGTAGACCAGCGCTGGAAGCCGAATGATCCCGATCGCCCGGTGCCGCCGATCATTACCCCGGGAACCTCGAGTACGCAAGAGATGGCGGGCCGTCCGCCGTCCGACGCGATTGTGCTGTTCGACGGTAAAGATCTCTCTCAATGGGCGGGCGAAGACAACGGTCCTGCGAAGTGGAAGGTCGAGAACGGTTACCTGGAAGTAGTCCCCAAGACCGGATACATCCACACCAAGCAGCCCTTCGGGGATTGCCAGTTGCATGTGGAGTTCCGCGAACCCACGCCGCCGCACGGTGAAAGTCAGGACCGCGGCAACAGCGGCGTGTTTCTACAAGGCTTGTACGAAATCCAAGTGCTGGATTCGTACGAGAACAAGACTTATGCCGACGGCCAAGCCTCCGGCGTGTACGGACAATTTCCTCCACAAGTGAACGCGTCACGTCCGCCCGGACAATGGCAGTGGTACGACATCGTCTTTCACGGCCCGCGCTTTGACAGCGACGGCAAGGTGTTAAAGCCGGCACGAGTGACCGTCTTCCACAACGGCGTTCTGGTGCAGGATAACGTCGAACTCTCGGGACCAACCGAGCATCACCAGCGGCCGCCCTACAAGCCGGGGCCGGACAAGCTGCCGCTCGCATTGCAGGATCATGGCAATCCGGTGCGCTTCCGCAACATTTGGATTCGGGAGCTTAGCGAAGGGCAGTAACAAGGAAATTCAAAATAACCTCGAGGCCCTCAGGCCGCCGTCGTAATGCCAGGCCCTGAGGGCTTCGATCCTGCAAAGGTGTAATAAAAAACGTAGACATAGCAAAGAATAGGAATGATGAGGGAGCGCTGCACGCCAAAGTGATCCGCCACGGCCCCGACCGTGATCGGGATCAGGCCGCCTCCAACAATCGCCATGATCAGCAGGCTCGAAGCTTTGCTAGTGAGCGGGCCGAGTTCGGCGATTCCCCAAGTGAAGATGATGGGGAACATGACGGAATTGAAGAGGCCGACGAGAATCACGCTCCACATGGCAACGTGGCCGGAGCTCAACATCGAAATGCTAACCAGAAGGATGGCCGCCGCCGCCGAAACTCCCAGCACCGCTTTGCTGGACACTCGTTGCAATAGAGCGGAGCCGCTGAAACGGCCCACCATCAGCCCTCCCCAGTAAAAGAAGCCCAGATACGTGGCGGCGAGTTTCGCCGTGATGTTCCCGATGTCCGGCTGCATGATGTACTTGATCAGAATGCTGCCGATAGAAACCTCGGCGCCAACATAAACAAAAATGCCGATCGCGGCCAGCACCAGGTGACGGTATTTCCAGATGCTCTCCAGGTGCTCATCTTTGTGGTGCTGGACGTGGGCAATCGCCGGGAGCTTGTAGAACGCAATTGCCGTTCCGAGCGCAACCGCGATCAGACCGAGAGCCAAATACGGTACTTTGACGGACGCAGCTTGGTGAACGCGGAACGCTTGCAGCGCCTGCGGAGAAAAACCTCGAATCGTCTCCATGCTGGGCTGGGCGGTGAGGATGAAAAGTCCTCCAAGATAAGGCGCGAGCACCGTGCCAATGGAGTTGAATCCCTGTGCCAGATTCAGACGGCTCGACGCAGTGCGGGGAGGGCCAAGCACAGCCACGTAGGGATTCGCCGAAACTTGCAGAACGGTAATGCCCGCCGACAGCACAAAAAGCGCGGCCAAGAATAATGGATAAAAGGCCACGATGGCAGCGGGGATGAACAAGAATGAACCGAGCGCCATGATGAGAAGTCCGCTGACCATCGCCCATTTGTGGCCGATCCGGTCGATGAGCTTTCCGGCGGGCACAGAGAAAAAAAGATAGCCAGAGAAGTAGGACAACTGGATCAGCATTATTTTGACCCAGTTCAAATCAAAAATGGGTTTGAGATGTGGGATGAGAATGTCGTTCAATACAGTCAGAAAACCCCACATGAAAAACAGTGTGGTCACCACCGCCATCGCGCCTTTATCGGTGGAAGTGGGCGCGCTGGCCGTAGTGGAGTTATTCAGGTTGGCGATGGCCATAACTCGCGGCATTCTATATGAATTTTGTTCAATGCGCTGCGACTATTGCGCCTTCGGCCGCCCCTGGGTAGCGAATGCCTCCTCCACCGGCGCTTGGAAGAGATACCACACGATGATGACCCGCACGATGATTCCCAGGCCACTCCATGCGAGAGCGACCGACGGAGAACCGGAAGCCGCAGCCGATACCGTCGGGACGAGCACTACGCTGCCGAGGATCGCGGCGAGAATCGCAACCCGGCGCGCCCAGTTTTGCATGCGCCATAGCCCGGCGCCGATCACGATGCCGACCGCACTCATGAGCAAGAACATGTAAGGTCCCGCGAGTTCGAGCCCGCCGAGCAAGGGAGAGCCAAGCATCAACGAAACCGTCCCGGGCCTGAAGAGCAAGATGAGCGCAACGATCAATAGATACGCGGCAGCCAGAAAGAAAAGGCCGGCAATGGCGGTCACGCCACGAGGACGGAGCATAAGATTTCAAAACTCTAACATGCGGGACGTTTGCTGAATCACGCCTAAACCACAGGAAAAGCAGCCATGGGTCTTTACGGATCTCACGGATCCAAGACCTTCATCGCAAATAATCCGCCTAAATCCGCGGCCATGTTCTGGTTCTTCCTGATTATCTCCTCGCGCAAGACCCGAAAGACACGCGACGTCGGATTAAGCCCATGTGCTGTGCGTCCCGTGTTCCGCGGCCGATGTGCGATGCAGGGAGGAAAGCCTGTCCATGGGTCGCGCCTTACGCTGCGCAATTCTTCTCGGGATTTTGACTGCATGCGGAGGCGGAATCCCTGCCGAGGGTCCGGTCGGATTCGTCAATCACACCCGGCATTCTGACGCGGATCTGTGGGTCATCTGGCAGGCCGCGCAGCAAAACTTGGCAAAGCAAATCGACCTCAATCCGCTCCAACAAACTTCCGGCGGCGCAGCACCCGACGTCCTGCCCGGCAACCCACAGGCACTGCAGATTCAACCTCGTCAAATTCAGGTGGACGCGCAGCCCGATGTTTCATCGGCTGTCCTGTCTGCGATGACCGGCGTGCAGCGTCCTGATCCCACCGGACTGATCGCGTGCCCCCAACCCTGTGCGGTGCGTTACGCACCGGCATATTCCGTGTATCGGACACCGGCCACGAACTATGCCGGCTCGTGGGAATCGCAAGAGGCCAATTTCTCAACCATCTTGCAATATGAATTTGAAAACCACATCTTGAAAGCGCTGGGATATGACACCGAATGGCGGTAGCGCGTAGTTTTGAATGATGGGTACCCCATTCTTGTGCGTTCTTTGCGCAGGAGTGGGATTTCACAATCGCTGCAGGCTACTTTTTCTCGGACTTCTTGCTCTCCGCCTTAGGCTTGCTTTCTTTCTTGCCAGACCCTTTGTCGGCCGTCTCCTTAGACGCCGAATCCTTGGACGATGATTCTTTGGAACCGGACTCGCCGTCAGAAGAAGACGAAGACGCCGAAGTTCCCGACTTCTTCGCGTAATCGGTGACGTACCAGCCCGTTCCCTTGAATTGCACCGCAGGCGCGGAGATTACCTGCTCAACCGCTCCGCCGCACTCTGGACACTTCTTGGTGTGGGGATCGGAAAATTTTTGGATCTTCTCAAAACGGTGGTGGCACTTCTTGCATTCGTATTCGTAAAGTGGCATGGACTCCCTAAAGCAAAACTGTGCTTTCTTTTTCTTTAATTCTAGGGTGCGCGCTCGAAGCCGTCAATTTTCCGGCCAGACCCGGGACCGTGCCGGTGGTAGACTCGGCCCTGCATGGCTGCTGAACGAATTACGTCAGGGCTCTACCTCGTCGGAACTCCCATCGGCAATCTGGAGGACATCACGCTGCGGGCCTTGCGCGTTTTGAAGGAAGCCGACGTGATCGCCTGCGAAGATACGCGCCAAACCCAGAAGCTGCTCAATCATTACTCAATTGCCACCCGCACCACCAGCTACCACGAACACAACGAGATGACCCGCGCGCCGGAACTGGTCATGGAGCTGGAGCAGGGGGCGCGCATTGCGCTGGTAACGGATGCCGGCATGCCCGGCATCTCCGATCCTGGGTTCCGCTTGATTTCACTGGCTATTCGCCATCACGTGCCGGTGGTGCCTATTCCCGGAGCCGCGGCCTTCCTCGCGGCGTTGGTGGCCAGCGGCTTGCCCACGGATTCTTTTCGCTTCAGCGGATTTCTGCCAGCCAAACGCGGCCAGCGGCGGCAGGTGTTAGAGAGCATTAAAGACTCGCCGCGGACGCAAGTTTTCTACGAGGCGCCGCACCGCATTACCGAGGCGGTGGAAGACATCGTCGAAGTTTTGGGCGCAGAACGGCACATTGTTCTGGCGCGGGAAGTCACCAAAATCCATGAGGAGTTCCTGCGTGGCCGAGCTACCGATGTTCTGATCGTTCTGAAATCGCGCCAAGAGATCAAGGGCGAGATCACACTGCTAATCGGAAAAGGGGAAGAGGGTGTGGCTGCGGAGCTTTGCTCCGCAGGACGGGGCATAGCCCCGTCCTCACACATTCAACCGATTCACGAGAGACTCAAGCAAATCATCAAGGAAGAGCAACTAGACGAAAAAGCCGCGCTGAAAAAAGTCGCGAAGGAAAGAGGAATCTCGAAAAGCGAAGCCTACCGGGAGTGGCAACGAAATAAATGAGCGAGCCGGTCGCCGCCGATCAGAAATCCGAATATTGCTAATCTTCAACTCAGCGCCTGGTTTCCGGTGCAGCCCGCGTATAATCCCAGCCAACTCTCGCGACCCGGAAGGACTCTTAATGGCCCATGCTTATACGTCTCGGATATGACATTCAGTTCGAGATTCCGGCAGCGGTGGCCATGGTTGCGATTTTGCACGTGCACCCTTCCCGCGCCGAGGATCTGCGCGAACCCGACAACCTGATTATCGACCCGGCCGCGAAAACGGCGTCCTACATTGACAGCTACGGCAATCGATGTACCCGCTTCCTGGCGCCCGCCGGCCTGCTCAGGCTGAGTTGCTCCACGCTGATTGAGGATTCTGGCGCTCCCGATGCCGTCGATCCTAAAGCCCGCGAACATCCCGTCAACGACCTGCCGCACGAAACCCTACGTTATCTTTTGAACAGCCGTTATTGCGAAGTGGACCGGCTATCGAATATCGCGGTGGAGCTTTTCGGCAACGTGCCGCCGGGATGGACGCGGGTGCAAGCCATTTGCGATTGGGTCCACGCCAAAGTGGCGTTCGGATACCATCACGCGCGCTCCTCGAAAACCGCGTTGGACGTCTTTACCGAGCGCGCCGGGGTCTGCCGCGATTTTCAGCATTTAGCCATCACCTTCTGCCGCGCCCTCAACATCCCTGCGCGCTACGCTACCGGATATTTGGGCGATATCGGCGTCCCACCCGCCCCGGAGCCCATGGATTTCAGTGCCTGGTTCGAGGTCTACCTCGAAAACCGTTGGTGGACGTGCGATGCGCGGCATAACCATCCCCGCATCGGCAGAGTGCTAATGGCGACCGGCCGTGACGCCTCTGACGTAGCCATCACAACTTCGTTTGGCATCGCTAACCTGAAGCACTTTACCGTGGTTACAGAAGAGGAATTTCCAGCCGCCAGGACAGGCACCGAATCGTAAGATCACCTCCAGAACTGTCATCCTGAACGGAGTCGAAGGACCCCTATATCGCACAATGTTTGTGCAATGTCACTGGGCATTCTTCCCGAGTAGAAGGTTCTGGTGCCAATGACACTATGAGAATTCCGAGAGAAGACTCCGGCAGCCTATGCGAGGTAGGGGATCCTTCGACTCCGCAATCGCGTTGTTGCACGACGTGCTCGCTCCGCTCAGGGTGACAGTGCTTATACGAACCTTGCACGCTCTTATTTGGGCTGGAGTTCTTTCTTTACCGCTTCGCTCACCACTTTCCCATCTACCCGCATACCCGCGGCCGCAAACTTCGCCATGACATTCTTCATCACCGTGCCCATGTCTTTCATGGTGGGTGTGCCCATCTCGGCGATCACGGATTGGACGCCCGCTACAATCTCCGCTTCCCCGGCGGCTTTTGGCATATAGGTCTCGATCAGAGTAATCTCGGCGGCTTCCCTGTCTGCCATCTCCTGACGGCCGCCCTTGGTGAATTGTTCCACCGAATCCTTACGCTGCTTGATCAGCGTGGTCAGCACTTGCTGGGCTTCTTTTTCGTCAAGCGCAGCCATCTTCTCAATCTCACGATTCTTGAGCGCAGTCTTAACCATGCGCAGGCAGGACAATCTTTGTTCATCGCGCGCTTTCATGGCGGCGGTTATATCTTTTTGAATCTGCTCAATCAGGCTCATAATGAGCGCCATTATACGGCGAAGGCCAGCCATCGCGATGTGCGCCTGTAGAGATAGCTCGGCTACGTCTCAATCCGCTGTACCTTAGTCGCGGTGCGGGTGGTCGGAATGACAGCTGTACGGGATTACCGGCGCCTTAGACGTAGCCGAACTAGGTCTCTACGCGGAAGTTTCGCGCCTCCCTCGACGGTAATCTGCCAAAACCCGACTCTTCCGGTAAACTATGTGGTACTCCCAAATCCTCAAGGACTCGTCCCAATGCTACTGAAGAATCGCCTGTTTACGCCTGGTCCCACCCCCTTGCTTCCGGCAGCGCAGACCGCGATGGCTGCCTTTTCCCTGCATCATCGCACCGCCGACTTCCGCGCCCTGTTCACGCGGGTGCTCAGCGACATGAAAGAATTCATCGGGACGAAAAATGACGTCCTGGTGCTGGCTTCTTCCGGCACCGGCGTGATGGAAGGCTCCGTCTCGAACCTCACTTCTCCCGGGGATAAGGTGCTGGTCCTCACGGCAGGCAAGTTTGGCGAGCGCTGGCGCGACTTGGCGAAGGCTTTTGGCTGCAATGTTGAAGTGATCAGCGCACCCTACGGGCAGACTTTTTCTCTGGACGAAGTGAAAAGCAAGCTGACGCCGGACGTCAAAGCCGTGTATCTGCAGGCGACGGAGAGTTCCACCGGCGCGCGTCATGACGTACAGAGCGTGGCCAGGCTGGTGCGCGGCCTGGGCGACACTCTGCTGGTGGTCGATGCAATCACCGGCCTGGGCACCACACATTTCGATGTGGATGGTTGGGGCATCGACGTAATCATCGGTGGCTCGCAGAAGGCGTTGATGATTCCTCCCGGGCTCGCTTATTGCGCCATCAGCGAACGCGGCTGGAAGCGCATGGAGACGACGAAGTCTCCGCGTTACTACTTTGATTTCCGCAAGGAGCGCAAGTCGGCGGCCAAAGGCGAATCCGCATTTACTCCTGCGACCTCGCTGTTCGCCGCTCTGGGCGCGGCGTTGGACTTCATCCGTCAAATGGGCAATGGAGACGTTGCCGCGGGCCGCAAAGCTTTAGTGGACAATGCCGAACTGGCAGCCGAGATGACTCGGGCCGGCGCCACGGCGCTCGGGCTAAAATTGTTTGCCGCGTCTGCTCCGGCAGCCGCGCTGACCGCGATTGAATCTCCAGCGGGACTCGACTCCAGCACGATGGTTAAAGAATTCCGCGACCGATTTTCCGCGGTCGTAGCCAATGGGCAGGGCGAAATGAAAGGCAAGATGATCCGCATTGCCCACATTGGTTACTACGACTTCATCGACACTGTCGGAATTCTGGCCGCGCTGGAGCACGTGCTTGGCACGGTGACTGGCAAGCCGGTGAATTACGGAGCGGCGGTGCGCGCGGCACAGGAAGTGTACGCGCGCAGCCTCGCGGAAAAGCGGCAGCCGGTGGGAGCGTAGGCCCTCCCAGTCCTAGTTCACGGTAAAGTTCATGGCGGCAGAGGTGGCAGCGGTTGTCCCTCCGCCGTAAATTCCTCCGGAAACCGCAGGATTGGTCACTGTAACGGGCACGGTGCCGGAGGCCGCGATGGCAGCGGCTGGAATGGTGGCCGTCAGTTGGCTCCCCGTGACGAATGTGGTGGTTTGAGCTGTACCGTTCCAGTCGATGGTCGCGTTACTGGCGAAGTTGCTGCCATTCACGGTCAAGATGAAGGCAGCTCCACCAGCAGTCGCGCTGGCCGGTGCCAGGGACGCAATCGTAGGTGCGGTTCCGGTCGTCGGCGGAGTGACGGTCTTCGAACCGTAACCGCAGCCGAGAGCGAAGAGGGTTAGCGTCGTCAGCAATAAGCTTGAAACTGTCTTCATAACGTTTCTCCAGTTGGGATGTTCCCTTGATGGAGACAGTCTAGGAAGGGTGTCGCGGTGGAGTGTCAGATCGGTGTCATTTTCTGGTCAAGAGACTGTATGTAGCGGGCGGGTTCGTCCAGATTTTCGGGCGCGATTTAAAGAGCTGAGGACCAAGGACAAATCATGAAGGTAGTAGTCGCGGAAAAAATTTCGTCATCGGCGATGGCGTTGCTGAAAGAACCCAACTGGACATTGATCGCGCCAGATCAATTGGCTGGCAAGCTGACAGAGCAACTGGAAACCGCGGATG
Organism: uncultured Acidobacteriaceae bacterium; assembly: GCA_963712035.1. Lineage (GTDB taxonomy): Bacteria > Acidobacteriota > Terriglobia > Terriglobales > Acidobacteriaceae > PALSA-270. The sequence continues at coordinate 777,375 of CAVQGL010000002.1, forward strand.
CGCTGATCGTGCGTTCTGCCGTGCAGGTCGATGCCGCTTTGCTCGAACACGCGAAAAAACTTCGCGTCATCGGACGTGCCGGAGTCGGCGTGGATAACATCGATCTCGACGCCGCTACCCATAAAGGCATCGCGGTGATGAATACGCCGGGGGCCAACGCGGTGGCTGTCGCCGAACAGACTCTGGGCGTCATGCTCGCGATGGCGCGCCACCTCAGCCGCGCCGATGCCCTTATGCATGCCGGCAAGTGGGAAAAGAAATCGCTACAGGGAACGGAACTGCGCGCTAAAACTCTTGGCATTATTGGCCTCGGCAAAATTGGGATGGAAGTTGCGCGCCGCGCTCGCAGCTTTGGCATGGAAATCATCGCGCATGATCCCTTCGTTTCGCTGGCCATTGCCAAGGAGCAGAACATTCGGATTGCGACGCTGGACGAAGTCTATGCGGCCGCCGATTACCTCACTTTGCACGTCGGGCTTACTCCGCAAACCACCGGCATGATCAATGCCGACTCGATCAAGAAAATGAAGAAAGGGATTCGCCTGGTGAACTGTGCCCGCGGCGAACTGGTGGACGAAGCCGCATTGGCCGATGCCCTCAAGGAAGGCCTGATCGCGGGCGCGGCGTTGGACGTCTTCGTCCAGGAGCCACTGAAAAACTCGCCGTTGCAGTCGATGGAAAACGTTCTGCTCACGCCACACATCGGCGGATCGACTCACGAGGCGCAAGAAGCAGTCGGCTACCAGATCGCCCTTCAGGTGAAGGAGTATCTGAAACACGGCGTCATTCAAAACGCCGTGAACGTTCCCTCGGTTTCGCACGAAGAATATCTCAGCCTGCAACCTTATATTGTCTTGGCTGAACGGCTGGGCGCTTTCATCGCCCAGGTAAGCGAAGGCACGCTGGAGGAAATCGCGCTGCGTTACTCGGGCCATATCGCCGAAGCCAAGACAGAGCTGATTCGGAATGCCGCGATCAAGGGCATCCTGAATCAAAGCCTGGAAGAAAAAGCCAACCTGGTGAATGCCGCGACCATTGCCGATTCCCGTGGGTTGCGAGTTACCGAGGAATGCAAGCCGAAAAAAGCGGCTGACGATGACAGTGTGCTCGCGCTGCGTCTGAAAACCAGCAGCGAAGAGCATGTAGTCAAAGGCTCGGTGCTTAATCACGAGCCGCGCCTGCTGCACGTCGACGGCATCGAAGCCGAAGCTCCACTGGAACGCAATCTCGTCTACATGCGCAATCGCGATATTCCTGGCGTGATCGGGCGCGTGGGCACGATCCTCGGCGAACACAAAATCAACATCGCGAATTTCTCTCTTGGCCGGCGCGCAGAAGCCGAACCGGGCCAGCCCCGCGAAGCGCTCGCCGTGGTGCACGTGGATGGCGACGTTCCGGAAGCTGTCATCGCCGAACTGCGCAAAGCCGCGGGCGTGCAAAAAGCCAAGGCCATCTGTTTGTTCTAGGACGGCATCCCACATTTTTTCGGCAAATCCATTAGTATGGCGAGTCTGTCGTTCGGACTATGCTTCGAACTATGCGAGGTAAGGATGATCAAGCAAGCTGGGATCGTAATAGCGGCCGTTCTGTCGTTCACTTCCTTTGGGTGGGCGCAGAACGAAGGCCGCTGGGATGTGAGCCTCAATGCGGCTGCGCTTATCGCCAAACAAACCAGCGGTAATGGCACGGTTCAGATTCCCACGACGAATGTCGGGTTTCTCGGCACCGCTCGCTTTCGCTTCCAGAAGAAGAGCGCGCTGGAAGTGAACTGGGGCCATGGCGACGATTCGCAGAAATATGTGACGTTCCGCGCTGCTTTACCGCATTCCTACGATTGTGAGCGAGTTCAGCGGAGCTTTTGTCGTTACTCCGATGGAGACCAAGCGCTTCAAACCTTTTTTGTTGATCGGTGGCGGAGCGCTGGTCTTCAATCCCAACAATACGTTCATTGGTGGGAATGCGCAGGCCGTTCAAGGCGTGCGGCAGACCAGGCCAGCGGTTCTCTACGGCGGTGGAGTGGATTACCGTTTGAAGTCCATTTTTGCGCTGCGGCTTCAGTACCGGGGACTGTTCTATTCTCCGCCTGATTTCCAGTTGCAAGGTCTGTTCACGGGCGGGCGTGGGCACATGGCGGAACCAGCAGTGGGAATCGTGGCGAGATTCTAGCCGTGCTGATTCACGTAGACCCGGTCGCCCTCGTCCGGGGGGCACCTCAACTTGCTCGGCCGGACGGACGAGAGGCGTCCATCCCTAGCCGACTGTCCAGTTCCGGACAGGGTTGTCCGGAACCGGACACTTTCCGCGCTCCGCGCCAGCCTGAAAATCCAGCCTATCTCCTGATTGCTCAGACGCTTAACCTATAACATGGATTCGGTAGGCGGATTGCCCTTTCTTCTATTGCTGAATTCTGTTAAGCCGCTGTTCTGCGGGGGATTTCCATGAAAAGTCTGCTTCAGGATGTCCGCTACGGCTTGCGCATGTTGCGCAAGAGTCCCGGGTTCACTGCGGTCGCCGTCATCACGCTGGCATTGGGCATCGGGGCGAATACCGCAATCTTCAGTTTGATCAATGCCATCATGCTGCGCACGCTGCCGGTAAGGGACCCGCAAAGCTTAGTGCAACTGAATTGGGTGTCTCCGGGGGAAGCTTCCTTTCACGGCGGCTCCTACAACTATGGTGGATGTCTAGAAGAGGGCAAAACCTCTCTCGAAACTGCCTGCACATTCTCCTACCCGATGTTTGAGCAGCTGAATGCTCAGCGGAAGGTGTTCTCAGATGTGTTTGCCTTCGTGCCCATCGGTCTGACGATGAATTTCGATGGCCGCACCAGTCGTTTAGAGGGATTGTTTGTTTCGCGTGAATTCTTCTCCACACTGGGTGCACATGCAGCTTTGGGCCGTCTGTTGGTCTCATCGGATGACTCTGACAATGCAGCCTCGGCCATCGTAGTCAGTTACCGTTTCTGGCAATCGGAGTTGGGTGCCGACCCGAGCGTAGTTGGGAAGGTGATTCGAGTCAACAAGACTCCGTTCACCGTTGTAGGTGTGACTGCGCCAGGATTTCTCAATATTGATCCTGCCTCGCTCACGGATTTCTGGCTGCCACTTTCTGCCCAGCCCATGCTGGCGCCCGACTTTCCCAAGAAAACGTCCGCTAGTCCCTGGCTGGAATTGATCGCGCGGCTTCGACCCGGAGTCAGCCCGAGCCAGGCCGCGGCCGCGGCCAGTACAGTCTTCGCCGCCCAGACGATTCATGGTCCAGACGCAGTCTTCAAGCCGGGTATCGTGCCACGCATTGAGCTGCCTATCGCCGCGCACGGTTTAGGTTTGTTAAGGCGGGCATTCTCTCGTCCGTTGTTCGCATTGCTTGCCGCGGTCGCAGTCGTTTTGGTGCTGGCATGCGCCAATCTCGCCGGGTTGATGCTGGCTCGATCCACGTCACGGCGCAAGGAAGTCGCCATGCGGTCAGCTCTGGGTGCGAGCCGGTTCCGAATCGTGCGGCAGCTCCTAACGGAAAGCGTTCTGCTCTCGGTGGCGGGGGGCACAGCCGGGGTCCTCCTCGGCTACTGGAGCGCTGACGCGTTGGCAAAGTTTCTGTCATGGAACCGGTACGAGCCATTTCAATTGGACGTTCATCCCGATTTGCGCGTCCTCGGTTTCACCTTGCTGGTTTCCGTTCTTGTCGGCCTGGCTTCCGGCGTAGTCCCCGGGTTCGTGGGGAGCAAGACAGAACTGGTTCTAGCCCTCAAGGAAAGCAGCGGCGGCTCTGCCGGGGCGTCGCGTCACCACTGGGCAACCTTGGGCAATGGACTTGTCGTGATCCAAATAGCGCTTGCTATGGTCCTGCTGGCCGGAGCAGGCCTCCTGGTACGGACACTGGGAAATTTTAGAGCTGTCAACTTGGGATTTGATCCGCACAATCTCGTGACTTTCGGAGTGGACACCACTTTCAGTAGCCGGGAGGGAGAAGACCTCAATAACTTAGGTCCAGAGCTCCAGGAACAACTGGGTGCCTTGCCGGGGGTGAGTTCCGCAACCTACTCCATGTATGGGTCTTTGCGGGGATCGAATATGGAGATCGGCATCTTCGATCAGACAAAATCACTGGTATCCGCCCACTGGCTTCCTGTTGCCCCCGATTTCTTCCGCACCATGCGCATCGCCTTACTCGCGGGCAGAACGTTAAACGCGCAGGATTCGCGTTTGCAGAAATCTCTGAATACACACCAGACTTGTGACTTTCTGAGCAACTGCGTCTATCCCGCGGTGGTCATCAATCAAAGTATGGCGCGCCTCGTGTTTGGGGAAGAAGATCCCGTTGGAAAGAATCTTCCTGTCTTGAATGTGGCGTCCGCTCCAGAGATCGTCGGCGTGGTGAGTGATACCAAGAACGCCTGGGCCGGTTTTGACGCGCCGCCCACCGCTTATGTACCCATTGTTTTTGAGCCGTCGACCCACCAGATTGGGACATTTGTAATTCGCGCCGCCGGGGACCCGCGGGCACTGATGGCGGAGATCCGAACCGTCGTGAGCCGTAGCGACAGCAATTTGTTGATTACAGATATGAAAACTCAGACGGAACAGATTGACCAAAATTTCTTCGAAGAGCGCCTGTTCGCCAATCTCTCCAGCCTGTTCGCCTTGCTGGCGCTGATTGTCGCCTGCGTGGGAATTTATGGATTGCTCTCCTATCAGGTCACGCGGCGCACGCAGGAGATTGGAATTCGGCTAGCGCTGGGCGCGCAGCATGGCGACGTGCTGCAGCTGGTTCTTCGGCAAGGCATCGCGCTCGCCGTTCTCGGTACGCTGATCGGGGCTGCTGCTGCGCTGGCCGTAACTCGCTACCTGCAGAGCTTTCTGTTTGGAGTAAAACCATCCGACCCGGTGACGATCGTTGGCGTTGCGTTCCTGCTCATTGCCGTCGCGCTGTTGGCCAGCTACATTCCTGCGCGGCGGGCAATGAATACGGATCCCATGGTCGCACTGCGCTATGAATAGCTTTGTCATACTGATAACTACGCGAGGGCCTTTTTTAGCCCACATACGAACACGAGTGTCCGCACAAATGCGAGCGCGGCATGCTTTCGCGGGCGAGGGCGCCCGCGCCACACAAAGTTTACGAATTCAAGGCGTCGCGGCGGAGTTTGCGGCTTTCGGCCAGCAAGGCCATGGAGTGCATCAAGTTCTGCAGCGTCACAATGCCTACCAGATGCTGGTCTTCGACCACCGGAATCAAGCTGAGGCTGCGGGCATTGAGCTTACGAAATGCTGAGGCCAGCGACTCGGATTTCTGCGCGACGTCGAACAACCGGTTCATGGCCGCCTGCACGTATCCATTGCCCTCGGAACGGAGGGCTGCCAGAATCTTCTGCCGCGAGATTACTCCCACCATGTCACTGCCGCGAACTACCGGGAAATCGTCCTGCAGGGAGTGCACGGCCTTGTCCAGCGCATCTTCCAAAGTATCCGCTGGAGATAACGTTGCGAAATCGCGCAGCATGATGTCTTCCAATCGCACGGTTTCGAGCACCGACTGAAAGACTGCCGAGCGTTCCTCCAACTGGGCGGCCACGAAGAGGAAGAAGCCGATCATGGTCAGCCAAATGTTCCATAACATTCCGGCCAACATGAAGAGGATGGCGAAGGCTTGGCCGACCGAGACGGCACGCCGGGTCGCTTGAACGGAGTCCATGCGGCGGGCAAAGACGGCGCGCAGCACGCGGCCACCGTCCATGGGATAGGCGGGCAGCAAATTAAATATCGCGAGCCAGGCGTTGCCCCAGACCAGACTACGCAGCAAATTGGCGGAGGTCACGAACGGCTGCTTCCACAAAGGGAAGTGAGGGTTGATCGCCAGCAGAATGCTACCCGACACAAAGGCGATGACCAGATTGACCAGCGGGCCCGCCAGGGCGATGCGAATGTCACGCTTCCAGGTAAGCGCGCCGGGCAGGATCGGTTGGCGGGTTTCGTCGAGCAAAGTTACGCCGCCGATGGGCAGCAGAATAATCGCCTTCGCCGGGATGCCGGCGCGCATGCTGGTGAGGGCGTGCCCCAGTTCATGCAGCACCACGCAGCCAAAAATAATGCCGACCAGGGCAAGTCCGCGGGGGGCCGCACTGGCCGTCCCTCTGGACGCCGACTCGGTAAGCCACACGAAGAGCAGCAAGAAGAAAAACGTAAGGTGGATTCGGATTTCTACTCCGAAAATCCGCCCCGCCGGAATGGACCAATTCCTCATCGGTGAATACGCCACCCCCTCTATTCTATAGTTAAACGCGAAAGCAGTATTGTTGCAGTGTAGTGAATACGCTCTGGCGTGCTTGCTTTCGCGAGCCAGTGTCATCACCAGAGATTTGTTATACCGAGGCCGAGCGACTACATGCGCGTAATTGCAGGAATGTACCGGAGCCGGCCGCTAGCTTCGCTGCATGGGCTGGACTTGCGGCCGACTGCTGACCGGCTGCGCGAGACGTTGTTCAACGTGCTGACCGCAGGAAATCCCGCCGCGTTGGCAGGTACAGTCTGGTTGGATCTTTATGCGGGCACTGGTGCAGTGGGAATCGAAGCGCTGAGCCGTGGAGCAGGTAAAGTCTATTTCGTGGAGTCCTCGGCGCGGGCAGCCGATCTGGTGCAGGCCAATCTGCGATCGCTTGGAATGAAGACGGGATTCGAGGTTATGAAGCGAGATGTAGCCAGCGCTCTGCCAAGGCTTGAAACGTTGGGTGCGTCAGCGGAATTCATCTTTCTCGATCCGCCCTATGGTCTGGAAAAGGAATACCACCAGACTTTGCGGAGTCTGGCGCAATCCAGGTTGGTCACGGCAAATAGCCTGGTGATTGCCGAGCATGACAAAAGATTCGATCCGGGAGAAGAGTTTGGAGAGTTGAGACGATATCGGAAACTGATCCAGGGGGATGCAGGGTTAAGCTTTTACCGGCCGGTTTGAGAGTTCTTTGCGACCTCTGGAGTGCTTCTGTGCGAGCTCTGCGGTTGAAAGCTTTTCACGGCAGAGTCCGCTGAGGAATTCAAGGAGGCCACCGAGACTGCCTTACATCAAGATCTCGTCACTGCGCTGGACGATCGGATGCTGCATCTCCTGTAGATCGTTCTTTACCCGGTTCAGGCCATAAACGCATTGTTCAAAATGTTGCGACAAGCTTGCAAACAGAGGCGCAACTTTGGTGTACTCGAAGACGTTAAACTTGGAAACGACGTAGTAGCTTTCTTTGCCTGCCTTCATCCAGTCGACAAAATTTTCCAGGCGGTTATGGCGCAGGCGAAAGTGATTGATGCTCTCGGGAAACATTCCGGTGAAGAAGAGCGTGTAGTCGCCAATATGTTTGCGCACCTGGCGCTCGCGGTCGAAACAGGGTGCGGGACCAAACACAGGGTCGGACTCGAGCAACATTTCGCCGACATCGGACAAGGCGCGGCCCGCCGCATTGCGAACCTTCAGGAGTTGCTCCATATCGCAAAATTCCGCCAGCAAGTGGGCGACGTAGCCCACAATCTGCGGATCGCGGATGCCAATCTCTTCGGCGTAATGCCGTCCCACCAGTTCGAGAAAGAACTGCTGCAGCGGATGAGATTCCGGAACCATGACTCTACCCCCTTCATCCCGTACTCCACGCGGGATATTTCTCCACGTGCCCGATCCTTACCCAGTTCCAGCCACAAACACAAGTCACTTCTGTGCGTCCAGCGTGGCCCATCTGTGCTACCTATTAGACACGCACTGCCAACACAAAGTTGCTACGCTCATTTGTTGGCAACCGAGAGCGCCGGCTGCCAAAATAGCGCTTGCCGGCGACCCTGGAACGCTGCGGTCGCCTGCATGGGAATTATCGGCAGGAAAGGAGATTTCATGCAGCGGAAAAACATATCGAGTGGCACAACCTGGGAGCCAATCATCGGTTACTCGCGTGCGGTAAAGATCGGTCCGCACATTCAAGTTTCAGGGACCACGGCGACCGGCAGCGATGGGAAGATCGTTGGCGTAGGCGATCCTTACGCGCAAGCGGTTCAGACTCTCAAAAATATCGAGGCCGCGTTGAGCCAGGCGGGCGCCACTTTGAAGGATGTGGTGCGCACCCGGATGTTCGTCACGGACATCTCCGATTGGGAGAAGATCGGCCGAGCCCACGGCGAATTCTTTCGCGATATTCGCCCGGCTACTTCCATGGTTGAGGTGAGCCGCCTGATTTCCCCCGAGATGCTGGTCGAGATTGAGGCGGAGGCGCTGGTTTTTCCTTGACACCGGCTGCGCACAAGGCATAATGCCGCAATCATGATTATGCTTCCCGGGTTTTGGGCGGGGACAGAACGGCTCCCGGACGTAAAAAGACGGTAGAGACGTAGCGCAGCTACGTCGGGAGGTGGTTCCATGCACGTTTTGGAATTGTGCGATCGAGAACCGGCAACGGTTTCGTTGCAGGCAAGCGTGGGGGATGCGGTCCGCAGCATGCTCAACCATCGCGTCGGCGCGGTTGCTATCTTGGACGACCAACGACGTGTAGCGGGTATCTTCAGCGAGCGCGACTTGATGCGCAAGCTCGCATTGAACGGCAGCGACCCGGAAAAAATTCGGGTGCGCGACGTTATGACCACGCCAGTAGAACTCGCCACTGGCGAGACTGGGCCCGGCGAAGCCTTGGTCACGATGGTAGATCGTCACTTCCGTCACCTGCCAATCGTGGATAACGATGGCTGCTTGCTGGGAATGCTTTCCATTCGCGACGTGTTGCAGTGGCGCATTGACGACCTAAGCCGCGAATTGGATTCTCTGGAGCAGTATGTCTTGAACGACGGACCCGGCGGATAGCAAGCGGCCTTCAGACGTATTCTGCTGAACCGTCTCTCCGCGCGAAAAGTGCGGAGCAGCTGTGCGTGGCATAATTGGGAGCTCATGCGAAACGATCCATCGCTTCTTCCCAAGACTCTGGCGGTTGTGCGCATGGCAACAGCCTGTTTCTTTCTCCTGTTCGGCCAATACAAATTGTTCAGCCCGGAATTTACCCACGGCGGTTTCCAGCAATATCTGCAGAGCTATGCGCAAGGCAGCGCGGTGGGACCTTATCAGCCGATCCTCGGCGACCTGGTTCTGCCGCACGCCGTATTTTTCGGTTATCTGATCGGAGCCATGGAATTCTCCATTGGACTTTGCCTGCTGCTGGGGTTTGGGGTGCGGCCGGCCTCGGTTGTGGGCGCGCTTCATATGGTCAGCTTGACGCTCGCGACCTGGTGGGAACCGGGACATGGCGTTCCCGTGTGGCGATACTTCGGCGCAGAACTTGATCACCTCTCACTTCTTTTTCTCTTCGTCATTTTCTTCGTTGGAAATGTTGGACAAGTATGGGGACTCGACGGCCGGCGCAGGACTTAGTCTTCTAGACGCGCAAAAGGCCGGCGCTCCGCGCCGGCCTCTCTCCATCACAAAAACTAAAAACCCCACTACTTTTTGGGCGCGATTGCGTCCTTGGCGGCCTTGGCCACGCGGAACTTTACAACGGTCTTTGCCTTAATCTGAATGGGCTCGCCAGTTTGCGGATTGCGTCCCACGCGCGCTTTGCGATGCGCCTTCACCAGGCGACCGAGTCCGGGCACCACGAATACACCATTCTTCTTGGTTTCTTTGATTGCGACATCTGCGAGAGCTTCCAGAAATGCCGCTGACTGCTTATTGTTAAGCTCGTTCTTCTCGGCCAAATAGCGGACGAGTTGTGTCTTGGTCAAACCTGATGCCATGAATCCTCCTGTGAAATAAAACTATAGATTTGCCTGCGTCGAGCGCTATCTTATACCTGCCCGCTGTGGAAAACCAGCGTTGTAAGGCCATTTTACGCGCATTTTTTGTGTACGGAAGCCGGAAAGACAATAAAAATCGGGCTGCGCGTTGTACCGGATTTACCAAGTGGCCAAACGGCGCAGTGCGCGTGTGCTTGTGGTCACACATTTCCTCAATCCATCTCATGCCATAATGCTGTTGGAGATTTCTGTCTCATGAGCTGCGCGATTTGTGAAAAGCGGAAGGAAAAGCGCTTTTGCCCCGCGCTGCATGATCGCATCTGTCCGCAATGTTGCGGTGAGCAGCGCGAAGTGACACTCGACTGTCCCAGCGATTGTGTCTTCCTCCAGCAGGCCCGCGAGCATGAAAAGCCGCGTCCCTTAGAGAGTTTGGAGCCTTCCGCATTATTCCCGAGAGTTGAGATCAGCCAGCAGTATCTTTACGAGCAAGAGCAGTTGGTTTTGGGACTAAGCTTTGCGCTGGCAAGAAGCGCGCGCCGCCACAGTCTCACCGATGCGGATCTGATTGCGGCGCTGAGCTCGATGGCGAAGACTTACGAAACCTTGGTGAACTCAGGACTGCATTATGAAACGCCGATTACGAATGTGGTGCAGCAGAGCGTGACCGCTGAGTTGCAAACTATGGTGAAAGAATATCGCGAGACCGAGCAAAAGCACTTGGGATATTCGCGACTGCACGATAGCGATGTTTTGCGAGGCCTGGTGTTTCTGGTCCGGATGGCGCTGGGGCGCAGTTCCGGCAGGCCGAAGGCACGCGGCTTTATAGATTTTCTATTCGCGCAGTTCCCTGAACAGCAGGCGGCCATTGCCTCGCCTGAGGACGCCGGCAGCAGAATCATAGTTCCGTAAGAACCTAGCCACGGATCTTCGCGGATTCCCACGGATGAATAAAAAAGCAATTTCTTGCTTCTGGATCCGCATTCATCCGCGAAATCCGCGGCTAGTTTCTGATTTTTTTCACGGCCTGCCCGGGCGGCAGCGCATCGCGCAGTTCGCGGATGGTCCGTTTGAAGACAGGATGAAGGATTTCTGGCGCGATCTCGGCCAGCGGTTCCAAAACAAAGCGGCGCTCATGTAAGGCGGCGTGCGGAACCGTGAGTCCGGGCGTCTCCATAACCGAAGTCCCGAACAATAGGATGTCAATATCGATGTTGCGCGGGCCTTTCTTATGCTCCCTTCGCCGTCCCATCTGCCGCTCGATGTCGAGGATCGTCTTCATGAGTTGCTTCGGCATTTGCTCGGTTTCCAGTTTGGCGGCGCAATTCAGAAACCAGGGTTGCGCCGCAAACTCCACCGGCTCGGTTTCGTAGACAGCCGAAACTGCGACAATTTTGCCCACTTTACCCAGAAGATCTAAAGCGGTGCGAAGATTTGCGGCGCGGTCGCCCACATTGGATCCCAGCGAAAGGTAGACAGGTTTGAGCATTCGGGGTAAGCGTTGTTGCTATTTCTAAGCTCAGTTAATCCAACGGGCGCGGCGGCTCGGAGCGCGTGCGATTGCCTTGCCATTCAAGGTAAAAGCACGGTGCTCGCTATTACCTCGGTCACTTTTGCCGAGCCAGGTGTCGCATTAGCATGATAACGCCGATGACCCTGGAATCCCTCCTCATAACCCGCGACCAGCAAGTGATTGGAGTACTTCGGCCCGCGATGGAGAAGCTGTCCATTGATGTGGAAGTGTGCCGCGGCGCGCGCTCTGGCGGGGAAATCCTGCAATCCGAGAAATTCGATGCCGTCATCGTGGACTGCGACGACCTGGATGGCGGCCTTGAGGTGCTGCGTGCCCTGCGCAACAGTCCCAGCAACCGGAATTCGGTGACCTTTGCGATCCTCAACGGGAACACGACGACACAGGCGGCCTTCGGTATGGGCGCCAAGTTCGTTCTGCAAAAGCCGATTTCGCTGTTGAACGCCACTCGTTGCTTTAGCGCCGCATTGAATTTCATGGTCCGGGAACGGCGGCGCTATTTCCGCCACCCGGTGGAAATTCCGGTGCATTTGGAGTTCGGCTCGCAAGAATTCAAGGCCACCGCCACCAATCTCAGCGATGGAGGCATGGCCATCCACTTTTTCGGGAACCTTCCCAAAGGCGGGCTGTCTGCTGCTTCCTTTCGTTTGCCGGAAGGTGCTGCCGTGATCGAAGCGAAGGCAACCCTGGCGTGGGTCGACGGCGAAGGCCGCGCCGGTGTCCGCTTCGTTGAGCTGCCTGCCAGTTCACGGCAAATGTTGGACGGATGGTTAAGCGAGCAACTGTCAAAAATGGGGCTGCCTCCGGAAGACGCTACGCCCTATTCTTCGTAGTCACTTTTTGTTTCTCTTTACCATCATTCTTCATCATTTCTTTTTACTACGCCACCTCGCGAATCCAACTTGAGACTTGCCGCCAGCCTGCTCAGCGGAGCACCCTTTAAGAGAGTTCAATACAAAGGCACAGGCCAATGCTTTCTCTTGATGTAAGAATTGATCGAGCGCAACGATTGTTGCGCATGATGGAAGAAGACGCGCCGCTGCTGGCTGTCCGCATCGCGGAGTTGACGCCGGAGCACCAACAATCCGCTAAAAACCATGCCGCGCGGTTGATTGCGCACACCCGAGGAGAACTCGAGCAGCTTTCCCAGGAAAGAATTGTTTGGATGACTCGCGATTCAACTCCGCAACCCGCCGATTAGACCGTCTGGCTGGCAGTGGTCTCCACGGTGATTGGAATCGGACGGCTCTCTTCATCTACCGTAGTCTCCTCCCAGAGAGTGTTATCCCGGAGCAGGCGGGAAACCAGGGCGGTGTGCATGGCGTGGCCCGCGCGGTCGGCCACCACGCTACCAAGAATCTGCTTTCCGGCGAGCGCGAGATCGCCAATCAGATCAAGAACCTTGTGCCGTACGAACTCGTCGGGAAAACGTACCGGGGGATTTTCGATTCCGTGCTTGCTGAGCACTACGCAATTTTCCAGCGAAGCTCCGCGGATCAAACCCATGTTACGCATGGCGCGTTCATCTTCGCGTGACCCAAAGGTGCGCGCCGGGGCGATTTCCCGTAAGTAATTTCCGTCGGAAAGATCGACGCGAAAAGTTTCCTTTCCGATCATGGGATGCGGGAAGTTAATGGTGTAGGAAACCGAATAAGTATCGGATGGGTACACCGCAATGAATTTGTCTTTCTCTCTCAGTTCCAACACCCGGCAAATCCGGAGATAGGTACGCGGCCGGCGTTGCTTGCGGATCCCTGCTTTGCGAATGGCCTCGACAAACGGCAAAGCGCTGCCATCGAGAATCGGCACTTCCAGGTTGTCGAGTTCGATGACCGCATTATCGATTCCCGTTCCCACCAAGGCGGAGAGCAAATGTTCGGTGGTAGAGATCAGCACGCCCTTTTTCATCAAGCTGGTGGCGTAACTGACGCGCGCGACATTGCGGCCGGTCGCTGGAATTTCAAAGCCGTCAAGGTCCACCCGGCGGAACACCAGGCCGGAGCCAGTGGGACCTGGCAAAATCTTCATATTGACGGGAGCGCCGCTGTGCAAACCCACTCCCGAACATTCGATCGATGTACGAATTGTCTGTTCTGATTTCAATTCAAGAATTGGTAGATAGGAGATTACAGCGATGTAACAATAAGCGGTTGTGGCAAATCAGCCACATTCCTCGCATTCCATCCTCGCTAGGACGCCTGCCATGGTGTTGCTAAGTTTAATATTATTAATTAGTTAGGGTCGTCGCCGTGGGAGGTGTTGGGGCCAGTTACCGCCTGGGTTCGTATTAATGCGCAGTATAAGTTATCTGCGCCTCAAACTTGGAATCGCTTAAACCCTGGTTATAAGTGACTGCCGTCAAGAAGCGCTCATTTGACATATCGCCGTTGTAGAAGCGGATCACGCTGAAAGGTGTCATGATTCCCTGGACTGGGCGATAATTATCGTAGAGCTCTTCTTCGACGTTGCGTTCTTTATCCGTGGGATCCCGCCACGAGAAAGTCTTTTTCAGCGGCAGATGCGTGTCGCTATCGATGTCAATCGTCACTCCTTGATTCCTGGTGTTGAGAATGGTCACTTGCTCGGCCGGCTTATCCCCGGCCACGGCGGGACCGTCATAAAACAACGCCACTCCTGGCTCGTGGATCCAGTGGCGCAGCACCCAGTCCAGCGCGAATTGACGGCGCCGATTGTAGCTGGTCAGGTCTTCGGCATCCGCAGCGCGCGTGCCTTTGTAAGTAATCTCATACCCCTTGTCCCCGTTGTTCACATAAACCACGTCGCGTTGCTTGGTGAACTCGACTCGGTCCTTATCAGGATATTTGTAGAAGCGCCAGAAGAGGACGCCGAAGCTGCTGGGTTCTCCATGATGGAAGCTGTAAGTGCGGCCTTCCTGGGAAATGTCCTGGATATCGAGATAAAGTTCACCCCCCAGGGCCTGGATCGCCTGATCAAGTAAGGCCTTGGCCTTACGGGCGTTCTCCTGATCCACCGGAATCTGGGGAGAAGAATCGGTGGCCGGGTTGGCTTGGGCAAATGCCACACAAGCGAGGAGGATGATCGATAGAAAGACCTTCATGCGTTCTGGCTAAGTTAGACGCCTTCTGCCCAATTGTAGCTGCCTCGGCGTGTCAAGTTTAACCGGGGGACTAGAACCGGCAAGCACGTTCATCCCATCCTGCCCTGACCAAACTAGCGATCCCTAAAGAAATGCGACGGTCACGCCGAAGAACATCAGAAGGTTGGGTTTTCCAATGAAGAGGAGGAGAGGAAATTTCGGCGGAAAACGCTTTCAGGATCAGTTCACGTTGGAAGACTTTCTTTATTTCGCGAAGCCAAGCATGACTGTCAGGGGAAAGCCCAGACGTTAAAGGAACCGCGTCTAGGCACGACCCCGGTTATAAGGAATGAGCCTGAACCAAGAGGAGTAGCAGCAGTGCAACCGAAGCGTCCGCCGGAGAATTTGCCGATCAGAACAGATCAAGTGGTTCTCTGGGCAGGTGTCGCCCTACTGGTTTTCTGCGCACCCTCTCTCGGCCAACAAACCAGCGACTATCAGGCGGAGGCCACTTATCTCTACAACTTTGCCAAACTCGCCGAGTGGCCCAAGCCGGTATTGCCGGATGCCGCGCCACTAGTGATCGGCGTCGTAGGCGGAGACGACAATTTCGTCGATGTCCTTAGCCGGATCGCAGCGGAAAAGAATATTGGAAGCCATGCCGTAATGGTGAGGCATGTGAATCCCAGCGCCGACTTGACGGGTTGCCAACTGCTCTTCTTCCGCTCCTCTGAACGCAAGCATACCCATGAGGCAATCAGGAGATTGGGAACAGCCAACGTTTTGCTGGTGGGGGAAGACAAATCTTTCCTCCGGCAAGGGGGCACCGTCAATTTACTTTCAGAAAATGGCATCATTCGCTTCGAAGTTGATCCCGATGCCTTGGAGCGGGCCCATATCCATTTCAGCCCACAGGTTTTGGCCCAAGCCGTAATCGCCCCAAGGTCCAACAATTCCGCAACGCAAATTGGCCGTCTGCCCAACGACTCCTCGGCGAACCTCTCGCGCAAAGTCGAGGTTAGGGTTTCGCCCGAATATCCGATACTCGCGGAGCGCATGAAGCTGAAAGGAACAGTACAGGTGGCGGCCGAGGTTGGCCGCGATGGCGCCGTAAAAAAAGTTACACTCATCGGTGGGCACCCTCTGCTTGCGGAGGCGGCTTTGCAAGCGGTCATGAAATGGAAGTATGAGCCGGCGGCGCAGGAATCCGTGGAACAGGTCAAGATCAGTTTTGGCGACGCAGGATCAAACTAGGCCAAACCGCGCAAATAATCGCGAGCAAGACTTAGCTTCCCAGAGTCCAGGCAGCCGATTCTGTTTTCAGTTCGCGAAGGAAAATTCGCACCAGCATTCCGTCATAGCGGGTTCCACTCAGTCTTTCCAACTCCCCAAGCGCCTGCTCGCTGGTTTTCGCGGCGGAGAAAGAACGTTCCGTGGTGATGTTTACGTAAGCATCTACGATGGTCAGAATCCGTGACCAGAGCGGAATTCGCTCGCCCTGCAAGCCATCAGGATAGCCCGTCCCGTCAAAAGCTTCGTGGTGATGCAGCACCGCCTGACACAAAGTTTCACTTCCCGGAAGAGTGGCCAAAACGTCAGCGCTCACGCGGGTATGCATCTTCACCAGGTAGTATTCTTCTTCGCTAAGAGGGCCGGGCTTATTTAGAATTCGCTCCGGAACAAAGATCTTGCCCACATCGTGTACTCTCGCGGCATACATCAGGTCGGCAATCTCTTCCGGGGACAACCCCAGGGCGCGCGCCAGAATTTCCGAATAGCGAGCTACTAGCTCCCCATGGCCGGAGGCATTCAACTCACGGGCTTCGGCAGCCCGGGCAAGAGACTCGATGGACTCCCGCAAGAGCTCCGAATTGCCTTCCTCCTCGCTGCCCGTGAATTTTCGCAGGCTGTTGAGCAGTTCTTCGAGGTCTTCCGGCCCGGTGTGCTCGCGATGGAGAAAGCCTTCGATGTATCCGGAGATCAGCTGGCGCTGCCGGGCGCACGATTCGTCTTCGCTGAACTCCTCCGCAATCGAAACCCGATCGCCGCCAGCGTGCTTCGAGACATACATACCAACGTCCGCGACGCGAATGATTTCCTCGGCTGAGCGGCCATGCACGGGATAGCTGGCTACTCCGAAGCTGCCCGTAATCTTGTGCTCGTCGAGCATAGCGTCGGTGGCCAGCCATTGCCGCAAGCGTTCGGCGAGGGCCTCGGCTTGCTCGATCCCTGTCTCCGGCATCAGAATGATGAATTCATCTCCGCCGTACCGCGCCACCACATTCGACTGCCGGCATTTCTGCTCGAGCAGGCGTCCCACGCGGGCCAATACCAGGTCCCCTTCGAGGTGACCATGCGTGTCGTTGACCACCTTGAATTTATCGAGATCAATGAGAATGATGGAAAAGGGGCGCCCGGAACGCAACCCGCGTCTCCACTCCGAGGATAGCGCCTCGTAAAAAAATCGCCGCGTCTTGATGCCGGTCAATCCATCGGTAATGGATTGCTGCTGCAGCTTCTGGAAGACGAACGAATTGTGCAAAGCAGTCGCCAGCAAATCCGCCAGCGTATTCAGGATGAGCACGTCCTGGGGCGAAAACGCATCTTCCTGCTGGCTCTCCACGTTCAGCACACCCAACTGCGTGCTTCCGTAGGTGATGGGGATACACAACACCGAACGGGATTGCGTGAGCACGCCCTGCAGCGGATCGTTGCCGCTGGTCTGCACCAGCGCGCTCTCGCCGGACCGTGCCACCCGTCCGAGGATCCCCGCCCCGAGCGGGATTCTCCTGCCCAGCGCCTGCGTGGTAATTCCCGCCTCCGCTTTGATCTCGATATCCTTGGTGGCGTAGTCGAGAATGCCAATCCCAATGTGATCGAAGCGAAAGTTCTTCTGAATCTCCCCCACGATCGCCGCCAGCATTTGCTCCGAATCTTCGCTGGAGATGGCGGTTTTGGAAATATTGTTGAGAAATGCCAACTGGCGCGAGCGGCGCTGCTCCTCGGCGAACAGCCGGGCATTCTCCACCGCGACGGAAACTTGGCCAGCCGCAGTCTGCATGACTTCGAGATCACGCGGTTCGAAAACGTACTCGCGTTCCGCGTTCATAGCCGCCATAACTCCGGCAACGCGTCCGCCGAGCAGGATGGGTGCGCCGCAAAAACTCTTGGCAAGCTGGCCCGCAACGTCGGTTACGCCCAGCCGTTCGCGAGCCTGCTCCAAGTCGGAACGAATCAATAGTGGCTGGCCGGTACGAATCATGTATTCGGTGAGGCCGTTTCCTGCCCTGCGGTTGCGCTTCGGCAGCACTGCTCCCTTTTCCACCTCCAACTCATAACGGATTGCATCGCCGTCCTGGAAAGCAATATAGAAGTTGCTGGTATCGAAAATCTGTCCCAATTCCTTCTGCACCGAGCGCAGGACTTCATCCTGGTCGAGCCGCGAACTAATCGCCTGCCCTACTTGGGTGAGCAGTTCGTATTCCTTAGTTCGGCGCTGGGTGTCATGCATGACCACGTAGTTTTCCAGCGTCAGCCCAATCTGCAAGGCCAGCCCGGTGA
Organism: uncultured Acidobacteriaceae bacterium; assembly: GCA_963712035.1. Taxonomy (GTDB): domain Bacteria; phylum Acidobacteriota; class Terriglobia; order Terriglobales; family Acidobacteriaceae; genus PALSA-270. Next base: position 795,268 of record CAVQGL010000002.1, read on the forward strand.
GCAAGCGTAAGTTCGAAGCTCCAATTCTCCGCCGCTCTGCATGAGGAAAGAGAATTACCCCGAAGTTATGTTCGCGAGTCTGCAGGCTCACCGCCGTGAGCTGCCGGATATTCTCGGCTCCCAGCACTTGGCGAAACTTCTCAAACTCCGTGCCCGGCAAAGCTGGCAAAGGCTCCGGCATTTCCTGGACATTGCGGAAGCTCACGAACCCACCGCGCCGGTAAGTGAGTTCGCAAAGGTATTCTCCCGCGCCTTCCGCCTCCAGCTTCTTCACAAATTCCGTGGAGTATCCCCGCTGCACCGAGGGAAGAACGGTTCGCCAGCGTTCTGAGATGCAAATGACGGCGCGGCTCATGGGCAATGGCGCAATCAGTCGATCAAGAACATTCTGCATGCTGGGCACAAGATCTTCGGCGGAAAGCAGGCGGCGCGAATCCACTCCCAGGGTGGAGAATGCCAAAGCGTTCTCCTGCACTGCATTGCGCTCGTTCTCAAACAGCACCGTAATCATGGCAATTCCCAGCAGCATTTGCGGGACCGGGCCGAGCAACGATCCCCGGATGCCAAAGATCTGTATAAAAATGCCCTGGAACTGTCCAAAACTCAGCAGAACCGCCCACAACGCCAGCGCAAACGCCATCAGCCTGAGAGCCACCGAACTGCGACGATGAGCCTCACGGTAGAAGCTGAGAGCACAATAGCCGAACAGCAAGGCCAAGCCAGTTTCCAGACGCAAATGGACTGCGGGAAGACCTATCAAATGGAGCAGTTCAACGGCCGGCCGCGCCGCCGCACTCCACAAGGCGAGTGCAACTCCGGCCGCACCCACCACGAAGTCATACCAGCGCAGCCCGGCCCGGTCGCGAACCAGCCGGGTGGAGATGAAGATGCACATCCCCAGAGCCAGCAAGAAAAGGGACGAGATAAAGGAAAGAGTGGTAGAAGACCCTTGGAAGATGGCAGCTGCGTCTAACGCGTAATACAGCGTGTAGGCTGCCCAGCCGATCTGCCAAGCGCGAAAGTACGGCCGCCGGCTCTGCTCGTACAGATAAGTGAATACACTGCAAAGCAGCAGGGCTACCAGGCCCGGCACCAGGACCATGCTAATCGCAACGCTGTTCATGGGCGCAGTAAACAGCTTTCCACTTGCCGTCGGCGGCGCGCTGCCAACGGGGAGTTCCTTCTACTGTGGCACAGGATCGCTTACCAACACAATAGTTTTGACGAGGTCGCCGGGAACCAAAGGAATCGCCCTCAAGTTACGGATTCCTGAGGATTTGCCCGTACCCCGCCGCGGCTTGACGCCTTTTTCCACTGACCGTACCATCGAGCGTGGATTCCTCCCTCATGGCCGATTCAGCCCCTGCTTCAAGTTCAGATGCGCGCCATCCGCGCGTTCGTTTTGCGCCGTCCCCAACCGGATACCTGCACGTGGGAGGGGCTCGTACTGCCCTCTTCAACTGGCTGTTCGCCCGCCACTGCGGCGGAACCCTAGTGCTGCGCATTGAAGACACCGATGCCGAGCGCTCCACCGCCGAAATGGTCGAAGGAATTCTGCAAGGCTTGCGCTGGCTCGGACTCGACTGGGACGAAGGTCCCTACTACCAAACCCAGCGCGTGGAGATGTATCGCCAAATGGCGGGCCGACTCCTGGCTTCCGGGCATGCGTACTACTGCTTTTGCACGAAGGACGAGTTAGAGGGCCGCCGCGCGGCTGCCAGCGCCGCAGGGCGTCCGCCGAAATACGATGGTACCTGCCGCAAAATACCTCTTGCCGAAGCCGCCAAACGCCAAGCAGCGGGAGATCCCGCCGCAGTTCGGTTTGCGGTGCCTCAATCAGGCAGCACAGTTTTCGAGGACGCCGTCTTTGGCCGCGTCGAGTTTGCCAACTCCGAACTGGAGGATTTTGTTCTGCTTCGTTCCGACGGCGGACCGACTTACCACTTGAGCGTGGTGACAGACGACGTCGACATGCACATCACGCATGTCATCCGTGGCGCCGACCACCTCTCCAACACTCCCAAGCAGGTTTTGCTGTATCAGGCGTTGGGCGCGACACTTCCGATTTTTGCCCACGTGCCGCTGATTCTCGGCCCCGACAAAACTCGCCTCAGCAAGCGCCACGGCGCAACCAGCGTGATCGCTTATCGCGACGAGGGCATTGTTCCCGAAGCATTCCGTAATTTTCTCGCGTTGCTGGGCTGGACGCCTCCTGAAGGCACGCCGGAAATTCTGGGCGATGTTGAACTGATCCGCCTGTTCACGCTGGATGCGGTTTCCCGCTCCAATGCAGTTTTTGATCGTGGCAAATTGGATTGGTTCAATACCGAATATATCCGTGCCTACTCAGCGGAAAAATTGCTGCCGCTCATTGAAGAGGAATGGAAGAAAGCTGGCGTAATGCCCGAGCGGGAGAACGTGCCCTGGCTGCTTGCTACCATCGACCTACTAAAGCCGCGCGCCCGAAGCTTGAAAGACTTTGCAACGTCCTTTCGGGCATTCTTCACCGACAAGTTTGAGCCGGATCCCGCAGCAGTAGAGAAATTCCTGAAGGAGGGTTCCGTCCGCCAAATGCTCGCAGAACTCGGTGAACGCTATGCTGCATTATCCGAGACCTTCACCGAGCCAGTAGCGGAGAAAATTCTGCGCGACTTCGCTGCCGAGAAAAAAATCAAAGCCGGAGCGCTGATCAATGGCGCGCGCGTTGCCTTGACCGGCCAGGGAGTCGCTCCCAGTTTATTTGCGGTCATGTTCGCGTTAGGAAAAGAGAAAACCGTGGCCAGGCTGAAAGCGGCCGCCAACTAGCTTAACTGTGTGCGTGCGGGCTCTGCGGCGGATTAGCCTTGTGCGGCGGCGGTCCTTTGATAACCTTCACGTTGAATTCCACCGGCAACCGTTTTGGCGGATAGCATGCGGCATTGTCGCAAGCCTGATATTTCAGAGTGCCGCGCACCGCGTAGTCGCTAGGCAAAACGTTGGCCATCGGCCGCACCATTACCGACAAAGTAAATTCCCCAGCGTAGACGCTTAGTTTTTGGTCGGGTGCGAAAGGAAAGCTAGCCAGTTCTCCAGGAGGATAGGTAATACGCCCGATGATAATGTCGGTCGGCGGTTCCAGCGTTAGAACGGTGGGGATTAAAAACTCTTCGGTTGGCGTATTGGAGTTGACATGAAACCCGGCCCCTACGCGGAAGTGGAGTTCCACCGGATGGGCGCCGCCGCGCTGTACCGCGGCCAGCGGCGCGCGCAACATCGTAACTGTCGGAGTCTTGCTGGCAAACTGCTCCTGTCCGGCAAGCGGGACGCACAGTAATGCCGCCGCGAGCCAACTCTTCGACAGCCTGGTCAACATTCGACTCGCGCTCTCCGCGCTTTCTTTTTGCGAACTCGGCCGCAATGGCTATTCCAAACTCGGCTTCATCACGGCTGTGCCCGTTCCGCCAAGTCCTTCCATCGATCCGCCGTGTCCCCCTGCGGTTCTATTCGAATCTTGGGCGAGCACCTTCTGGATGGATTCCTCAATTTCACTTTTGCTTCTCAAGCCGATCGTCTTTTCCGAGATCTTGCCATCGCGGGTGATAAACACGGTCTCCGGCAGAAACGCGATACCGCCATAATCACTGGCAATCGCGTTCTGCTCTTCACGTTTGCCGACCAGAATCGGATAAGCAATCCCCATGTTCTTGGCGAACGAAGCCACGTCCTCTACCGCCGCGTCGTCATTCATGTCCACGCCAACCACCTGCAATCCCTGCGGCCCATACTGCTTTTGCAGTTCCGCGAACCATGGCATTTCTACTTTGCAGGGTTCGCACCAAGTGGCCCAAAAGTTCACCACTACAGCCTGGCCGCGTAAATCGGAAAGTTTGATCCTCTTGCTGTCGATGCCCGAAAGCACGAATTCGTGAGCTGCTTGCCCTTTCATCTTGGCCGCAGCCAGGGCGTCTGGAGTGGGAGCTTCCCGGACTTTGTTGAAGCCAAAGACCAGCAGCAACGAAGCCAGCATGGCCATCACAATCAACACCACAGGATCGCGTTTCAACACGTGGCTCCTCGCGGCGAATTGGCCGGCGGCGAGATGGGAATCAATAAACTCTGGACCCTGGTTCCAGGCGCGGACGCGAGCGCCGTTTTAATCTCGTCTTCGATATCGCTTTTGCTCTTCAATCCCAAAATTTTCCCCAACAATTTGCCGTCGCGGCTGATCAAAAATGTCTCCGGAAGAAAAGGGACGCCGCCATAGGCGTCAGCGATGGCATCCTGCTCCGAGGGTTTTCCCACCAGTATCGGATACTCGATGCCCATGCTTTTCGCAAATGCCGCGACTTCTTCCAGCGAAGCGTCGTCCTGCATATCAACTCCAACAATTTGGAGACCTTGCGGCGCGTACTGCTTCTGCAATTCGACCAGCCAGGGTGTTTCGATCTTACAGGGCTCGCACCACGTCGCCCAAAAATTCAGCAGAACAGCTTTCCCCCGGAAATCGGAAAGATGCACCGTCTTGCCGTCCAGCGATTTCAAAGTGAAGTCGTGAGCTTCCGGGCTCGACCCCTTAGGACCCGGAACCGTGGTGAATTTGCCCGCGCGGCGAGATTTATAAACGCCAAACGCTAGCATCCCCGCGACCAGCAGGCCTACCAGGACCAGAGCTATGGGGTCACGCTTCACTGTCCAACCTCATCACAACTGAAAGCGGCTCAGAAATGAAAAATACCGGGAAAGCATCGTAAACCGGCCAACCACAAGAAGCACTCCGAGAACCACCAGGAGCGCTCCGCTGGCCACTTCCAGCGCATGCATGTGGCCGCGAAAGCGGCTGTAAAACTTCAGGAAGCGCTCCATCAAAAGCGATGTCAGCAAAAACGGTACCGCTAAGCCCAGGGAATAAACCGTCAGCAACAGAATGCCTTTGGCGACGGAATCTTGTTCTGCGGCAAATCCCAGAATCACCGCCAAAATCGGTCCTACACACGGAGTCCATCCGAACGCAAAAGCAAATCCAATGACGAAAGCGCCAGCCACTGTGCTGCTGCCTTTGACGTTGTGCAGCCGTTTGTCGGCATACAGTGCATTGATGCGAAAAATCCCGGTCAGGTGCAATCCAAACAGAATAATCACAACTCCCGCGATCTCCGCCAGAGTTGATTTATAGCGCGCCAACAACTGTCCGACTTCCGTGGAAATCGCTCCCAGCGTAATGAACACAACGCTGAACCCCGCGATGAACGCGACGGAATTCAGCATGACTTTGCGGAAAAGGCGAGCCTGCTCGGTTTGCAACTCTTCCACGCCCGCGCCCGAGATCAACGACACGTATCCAGGCACTAAGGGCAGCACGCACGGGGACAAAAAGGAAACCAGCCCCGCGACAAATGCCGCGATCGGAAGCGGAAGATTCGCCATTAGCACATTCTAACAGTCAAGCCAGTGAGTGCATCCCTCTCCAACGGGCCAGTCACTTTCGTGCAGGGTTCACCGCAGGGGGCTGCGTTTCCAACTCTTTCGGAGACTCTGCCACTGCCTTGCGCAGGAAGCCTGGAGGCATTACTGCAGTCACCACGGCGCGCTCGTCATGCTGCTCCACTTTCAGGCTGTCGAAGAATTGCTTCACGTCCGGATCAGGCCCCTGGCCCGCGACTGAGGTTTCCGCGCTATGAAACAAGCTTAGAAAGACGCCGAGTTGTTCGCTGACGTGCGTAGCCTCATCGGCGCTTGCGGTGAAAGCTTCACCGCGCAGATGCACGTTTCCCAGGTAATAGCGCGCCGAGGCCACGACCACGGCTGGTTGGGAGAACAGCGTGGAAACATCCGTTGGTGACCTTGGGCCGCTCGTATTATCCGGCGGATTGATTTTGAAGATTCCCCAAACCAGGCTGCCCAGGGGCAGACCAGAGAGCGGGACATGCTTGTAGTACTGCCGCAAAAGCGCGGGCCCGCCGAAAGGCGAAGCCAGCTTGCGGGAGCGCTCCACAATGCCGCGAATCACTTGCGGGTCGGGATGATTGGAAGCCGCCACCGTATCCGGGCCGAGAATGGCGACGCGCAGGGTGCGGCCCTCCAGTGGAATGCTGTAGATTTCTACCGAGCCGTCAGTTTCGACCGCAGTGGCGAGTTTGTGAAGATAGGCGCGCAACCGCACTCCATCAATCTTGCCGACGAAAACCTCCGAGAATCGCGGAGTGGGAGGGCCAGCAGTGGGCGGCGGTAAGCTGCTCGAATAGTGGATGGCCAATGCGGCTTGATCGAGGTCGCGCTCGAACTCGAAGCCGGTGGCCTGAACGAATTGTTCGTAATCCGGATCGTGGGAAACGGCTGGTAATTGGCCCACAATATCCGCACGGCGAATCCATTTCAGATTGACGTAGGCAAAGCCGTCGGCGCCGGGAAGCAGCCGCGCCGCTTCCGGCGGCGCATGCTTGCGCAGAAAGACGGCAAGGGCGACCGCAGCCGCCACCAGCAAAACGCCAAACAGAATAGGAAGGCGCCGTCGTATGCGCATGGGGGATGGCCAGAATCATAGCAGAGGGGGAGCTTTGTAGCGCCGGCGTCTCGCCGGCAGGCGTAAACTGGGGCCGTTTCATTCTGGAGCCACAATCATGCGCCGTTTGCTCTTTTCTGTTGTCCTCTTTGCCTGCGCCATTCCTGCAATCGCTCAAGCCAAGCACCCCTTCACCTTCGAAGACATGATGAAGTTGAAGCGGGTCGAAGAGCCGGAGGTCTCGCCGGACGGCAAGTGGGTGCTATTCGCGGCGGTCGATGTGGACTTGGCAGCGAACACTAAAACGCCGCATGTGTGGGTGGTGCCAACGGCGGGAGGACAGGAGAAAGAAATCATCGCCGATCAGGACGCCGACCGGCCGCGCTGGGCGCCGGATGGCAAGGCCTTCGCTTTTATCTCGACGAAACAGGATGGATCGCAGATTTGGGTGGCCGGATTCGATGGATTCAATGGAACGGTGACTGGAATGTGGCAGCTGACCGCGGTCCCTACGGAAGCCGACGGTGAGATCTGGTCGCCGGACAACAAGAACATTGTCTTTACTTCGAACGTCTATCCCGAATGCGACGGTGACCCGAAGGAAGAAGCCATCTGCAACTGGAACAAGGTGCACGGGGTGCGCGACTCGAAAGTGAAGGCCCAGATCTTCAACCGCTTACTCTATCGCCACTGGGACGCCTACAAAGAAGGCAAGCGTAGTCACATTTTCGCCGTTCCCGTTCTTTTCGAAATTCCACCGACGAAATCTTTTCCTTTCGATCAAACGCTTCCCCGCGACCTGACGCCGGGAGATTACGATGCGCCGGAGTTTTCTCTGGGCGGACAGGATGACTACGCCTTCTCTCCCGATGGCCAGGAGCTTTGCTACACCTCGAATCACGATGCGGTGGAGGCGACGTCCACTAACAATGATCTGTTCATCGTTCCTGTGAACTTTCCAGCGGACGCCTCGCCCGCCCAAGTGCTGGCGCAGACCGAGAACATCACCGCCGACAATAAGGCCAGCGACTCGACCCCGCTCTATTCGCCGGATGGAAAGTACATCGCCTACCGTGCGCAGGTGCGACCGGGATATGAGAGCGATCGCTTCCGGCTGATGTTGTATGACCGGAAGACGGGCAAGCGAATCGATCTGACCCTGGCTACGTTTGATCGTTGGGTGGGGACCTTTACTTGGGCTCCCGACTCCTCACGTCTCTACTTTGTAGCTGAAGATAAAGGTGAATCGCGTATCTACTCGGCCAAGTTTACCAGCAGGCTTGATACGGAGCCTGGGTATGACATCGCAATTCACCAAACGGATGTGCATATTAACGATCTCTTCAGTGGCTTTAACGACGATCTCACGGTAGCGCCCGATCGAACAACGCTTCTCTTCACGCAGATGTCAGTAAAGTTCCCCACCGAAATTGATGCTCGTACAGTCTTTACAGTCTGTGGTGTAGGCAAGCCCGACTCTCAAGGCCGCCCCACTTACCTGCCCTGCAGTCTCGAATCGTCCCCCTCACGCCAACTCACTCATCTCAATGACGCGACCCTCTCCCAAATCTCCATGTCCCCGCTCGAACCCTTCTGGTTTCCCGGCGCGCACGGCGACAAAGTCGAAGGCTTCCTGGTCAAGCCGCCGAACTTCGATCCCACGAAGAAATATCCGGTGAAGTTCCTCATTCACGGCGGGCCGCAGGGCGCCTGGGGAGACGACTGGAGCTATCGCTGGAATCCCGAGCTGTTCGCGTCACCAACTTCTTCGACGAGCAGCGGATACGTGGTCGTCATGATCAACTTCCACGGCTCGACCGGCTACGGGCAGAAGTTTATCGACTCGATCAACGGCGACTGGGGCGGCGCGCCCTATGAAGACCTGATGAAGGGTCTCGACTACGCTGAGGCGCATTATGGGTTTATTGACAAAGACCGGGAGTGCGCGTTGGGCGCCAGTTTCGGCGGCTACATGATCAACTGGATCCTCGGGCACACCAACCGCTTCAAGTGCCTGGTGTCGCACGATGGCACCTTCAACAACGAATCGGACTGGGGAACGACCGAAGAGCTGTGGTTCAACGAGTGGGAGTTCCATGGCACGCCGTACACCAATCGCGAACTCTACCGCAAATGGTCTCCCAGCGAATACGCCCTGAATTTCAAGACTCCGACGCTGGTAATCCACGGCCAGAAAGATTACCGGCTGGATGTGTCCGAAGGCTTCCAGCTCTTCACGACGCTGCAGCGTATGGGCGTGCCGTCAAAGATGCTCTACTTCCCGGACGAAGGCCATTGGGTCCTAAAGCCGCAGAATTCGCAGCTTTGGTACAAGACGGTGAATGACTGGGTGGATCAGTGGATTGGCAAATAATGCCCACGTAGGGACAGCCGCCCTTGGCTGTCCAGCCCGGCAATGCCGGGCAGGCCTTTTCTAGCTCCGAAGCAAGAACCGTCGAGCTTTGCTCGACTGGACAGCCGAGGGCGGCTGTCCCTACGCAAGTGCGCGTTGACAATGCCTTGGTCCCTAAGCTATCGTATAAGTCTTTGGCAGTACTGCGGTTGCCCGTGTGATAGCCCTGCGCCTTCGGCGCCTCTAGGGAACTCAGCGGTCTTCTTGCCCTTTTTAAATTTCTGGGAGAGTTAGCATGTCAACCTATTTCCCTAAACAGGGGGAAATTGTGCGCAAGTGGTTCGTCGTGGATGCCTCGGAACAGACGCTGGGACGTTTGGCGTCGCAGGTGGCTCGCATCCTGATGGGGAAAGAAAATCCCCAGTACACGCCGTTTCTCGACACCGGCGACCACGTGATCGTCATCAACGCCGAGAAGGTCAAGACGACCGGGCTCAAGGCCGAGCAGAAGAAGTATCAGCATTACACCGGATATCCTGGCGGATTGCGTACGGAAGAATTCCGCAAGCGCTTCGCCCGCAAGCCGGAGATGGTGATTGAAAGCGCGGTGGAGCGTATGCTGCCCAAATCGAAAATGGGCAAGCAGATGTTGACCAAGCTGAATGTGTATCGCGGCGATAAGCATCCGCACCAGGCGCAAAAGCCGCAAGCGAAAGCGCTGGCGTAGAAAAGCAGCTACTAGCCTCTGGCTACTAGCTAAACATGAAGACGTAGACCCGTGGTAGGAACGCCGGGTTCTAGAAGACATTTGAAGAAAGGTAAAAGCGACGGCTCTCTCCGGGGAATTGGCTAGGAGCTAAGAGCTGGAAGCTAAGAGCTAACGAATGGCTGATTTAGTTCAATACTACGGAACGGGACGCCGCAAGACCGCAGTGGCGCGAGTGTATCTGCGCCCAGGCAGCGGCGACTTCAAGGTAAACGGCAAGGCTTTCGACCAATATTTCGTGACCCCGGCGCAGCGCTCGGCGGCGAAACAGCCCTTGGTTTCGACTGAGACTTCGGCCACTTTCAACGTGGTGGCGCGGGTTTCGGGCGGAGGCGTGAACGGACAAGCCGATGCGGTAAAGCTGGGCATTGCCCGTGCCTTGATGATCTTCAACATTGAGCTGCGCAAGAAGCTCAAAGGCGAAGGCATGGTTAGCCGCGACTCGCGTGGTAAAGAGCGTAAGAAGTACGGACAGAAGGGCGCGAGAAAGCGCTTCCAGTATTCGAAGCGGTAAGCAGCAGATTCCTCGCACGTTCTCGCCGCGCAAAGCGCGGTTGCGGGCGGCTCGGAATGACAAGAAGATTTAGCTAAGGGCTAGAGGCTAAGAGCTGATAGCTGTTTTTTAAATTCTTTCCGCGCCGTTTGACGCGGGCGGGAATGGCAATCCCCAGCGGCCGCAAGGCACGCGAAGGATGCAGACTCAATGAGGAGGTTAATTGGCTAACATCACCATGAAGGAGCTGCTCGAAGCGGGTGTTCACTTCGGGCATCAGACGAAGCGCTGGAACCCTAAGATGAAAGAATTCATCTTCGGTGAGCGCAACGGGATTTACATCATCGATCTTCAGAAGACGCTGAAGATGTTCAAAGAGGCGTCAAAGTTTGTGCAAGACCTGGCGGCCGACGGGAAGATTGTCCTCTTCGTGGGGACCAAGCGGCAGGCCCAGGATGCGATTGCCGAAGAGGCCCAGCGTTGTGGCATGTACTACGTCAATCAGCGCTGGCTGGGTGGCCTGTTGACCAACTGGGTGACAGTGCAGAAGTCGGTAAAGCGGCTGAAAGAACTCGACGAGATGGCCACGGATGGCCGTTACGAGTTGCTGCCCAAGAAGGAAGTCATCAAGTTGGAGCGCGAGCGCAAGCATTTGCAGGCCAACTTGGCGGGCATCAAGAACATGAGCCGCTTGCCGGATGCGATTTTCGTGATCGATTCCAACAAGGAACAGATTGCGGTGCGCGAGGCGCGTAAGCTGGGCATTCCGGTGGTTGCGGTCGTGGACACCAATTGCGATCCCAGCGAAGTGGATTTTGTCATTCCTGGAAACGATGACGCGCTACGCGCCATCCGGCTGTTTGCTTCCAAGATTTCCGATTCCGCCGCAGAGGGCTCGCAGTTGATGACCGACAAGCAGGTGGCCGACTTGGCTACTGCCGCGGCTCACGCCGAAGCCGCTCCCGCAGCGTCTGGAGAAGAGGCTCCTGCAGAGGGAGCGCTCCCTGAGCATGTGGCGGAATCTGGGGCCGAGGATATCAGCATGGAGGACGTGCTGGGTACGGGCGGCCGCAAGCAGCCCGCGGTTGTCGAAGTAGAAGACGAAGCTCCACCGGTGGAAACCCGCACTTACTAGCTGGCCAGCTGACTGCAAGTTAAAGCGAATCCGGGCTTGAGGCTAATTAGACCCGCGCGGGTCGTCCGGCGCGGGTTAATTTTTGTAGAGACGTTGCTCGGCAACGTCTTGTTGACGCCTGACAGTAGCCAAGGTTTATAACGGGAGACGTAGCAAAGCTACGTCTCTACAGAAAAGGCTTTCATAAAATGGGTACATCGACCGTGAATATTTCAGCTGCACAAGTAAAGGAACTCCGCGACAAAACCGGGGCGCCGATGATGGATTGCAAAAAGGCCCTGTCCGAAGCCAAGGGAGACCTGGAACAGGCCGTCGTCCTGCTGCGCAAGCGCGGGGCGACGGTTGCCGAGAGAAAGGCGGGACGCGTGACCAGCGAAGGCTCGGTGACCAGCTACATCCACGCCGGAGGCAAGATCGGCGTGCTGGTGGAAGTCAATTGCGAGAGCGATTTTGTGGCGCGCACCGACGACTTCAAAGAACTGGTGCACGACATCGCTATGCACATCGCGGCCAGCGATCCGAAGTTTATTCGCAAAGAAGACGTCACGCCCGAAGCCTTCGATCGCGAGAAGGATATTTATCTGGCACAGGCGGTAGCGAGTGGCAAACCGCAAAATATCGCGGAAAAGATGGTCGCCGGCAAGATGGCGAAGTTCTACGAGGAAGTCTGCCTGCTGGAGCAGCCTTTCATCAAGGACCAGACCATCTCGATCTCGCAGCTGATCGCGGCGAAGATCGGCAAGCTCGGAGAAAATATCTCGGTGCGCCGTTTCGCTCGCTTCAAGGTAGGGGATGCGGGCGCGACCATCGCTTCAACCCAGCCGCCAGAGGCTAAAAGCGAATAATTTCAGGGCTGCTTCGGCAGCCCTTTTTATTTAGGTTCCATTTCACTCCGAGCCAAGCGAAAATCCATCATGGCGACTCCCGTTTACAAGCGCGTCTTACTCAAGCTGTCCGGAGAAGCACTGGCTGCGAGCCAGGGCTTTGGCGTGGACCCGATACGGATCCATGAAATCGCCGCCGAGTTAGCGGATGTAAAGTCGCTGGGCGTGGATATCGCGATCGTGGTTGGCGGCGGAAATTTTTTCCGCGGCGTGGCCGAGCAGGCCAAAGAGATGGACCGCGTCTCCGCCGATCAGATGGGCATGTTGGCGACGGTGATCAATGCGCTGGCACTGCAGGACGCGCTGGAAAAACAAGGCGTCTTCACCCGGATCATGTCAGCCATCGAAATGAATCAAGTGGCGGAGCCGTTCATCCGGCGACGCGCCATCCGGCATCTCGAGAAAGGCCGAATCGTGATCTTCGCCGGAGGCACGGGCAGCCCGTATTTTTCCACCGACACCGCCGCCTCTCTGCGCGCCATGGAAATTAAAGCCGACGTCATTCTGAAGGCCACCAAAGTGGATGGCATTTACGATGCCGATCCGGTCAAAGTGAAAGATGCCAAGAAATTCGCCGAGATCAGCTACATGGACGTGCTCAGGCTGGGCCTGCGTGTCATGGACGCTACCGCAATTTCCCTGTGCCAGGAAAACAATCTGCCCATCGTCATCTTCAACCTGAACGGCGAAGGGAACATTCGCAAAGTGGTGAGTGGCGAGAAGATTGGTTCGCTGGTTACTGCGTAATAACCTCACCGCGGATTTACGCGGATTAGGATGTCATGCTGAGCGCAGTGGGGACAAGCGAAGCGCAGATCCCCCGGAGTCGAAGCATCCCTATCCCTCGCGCAAATGCGCCGCTTATAGGGATGCTTCGCGTTACCACCGCTCAGAATGACAAATTCATGAAGTAAATCCGGCTGGCTTCTTCAGCAACAAACAGCAAAGCAAAATGGCTCCCCTTCGTTGTGCAGGGTTTATAATTCATCGTTTTGATAATTACCTTTTCACGGAGCCCGCAATGCCGCAAGCCAGCATGGCCACCATTCCCGGCCTGAAAGAAACCTACGTCCAACTCAAAACGCGCATGGAAAAAGCGGTAGAGGATTTCCGCAAGGCTATGGCTGCGACCCGCACCGGTCGCGCTTCGGTGCATATGGTCGATGCGGTGAACGTGGAATGCTATGGGGCGCAGATGCCGCTGAACCAGATTGCGCAAGTGCACGCGCCGGAAGCGCAACTCATCACCATTCAACCTTTCGATCCCGCTCAACTCGGGGCAATTGAAAAGGCCATCCGAGTTGCCGATCTAGGCCTCAATCCCATGAATGATGGCAAGATCATTCGCGTGCCGGTGCCGCCGCTTACCGAAGAGCGCCGCAAAGATATGGTCAAGCATTTGCACAAATTTCTGGAAGAACACCGCACTGCGGTAAGGAACATTCGCCGCGATGGCAACGATGCGATTAAGAAAGCGCTGAAAGACAAGAAGATTACCGAAGACGACGAAAAGCGAGCCATCGAAGAGATCCAGAAACTGACCGATGGCGAAATCAAAAAGATGGAAGACATGAGCAAAGCCAAGGAAAAAGAAGTGATGGAAATTTGAGAAGCCGCGGAGTTCCGCCCCGGCCTAATCATCCGAAGCCGCAGAATTTTGCAGATTCAGTAACAGTTACTGCACACGCTCCCACTTTGTCACTGACCTAAAGCGCATTTTCGCGCGATTCCCGGACATGTACTAAAGATTCGAAACTTTTTCAATGTGTCAGGGTTTTGCAATCACGTACGAAGCATTCGTTCGGCTCCCCCAAAAATCTAAGTTTTCTGGAGTTTGCCATGAAACGGTCTCTGTTGCTGTACATGTTCGTAGCAGTAATGACGATCGCTCTGGCCGGCTGCGGCGCCGGGAGCGCGTCATCATCGTCGAATACCGGAAGCACAGCGGGCCCGGGCTCAATGTTCGTGACTGGTGAAGATGCCCCGGTATCTTCCGTGGTCGCGTTTAACATCACCATCGATAAAATAACCTTGAACAATAGTTCGAGCACGGTGACGGCGCTTTCCACGCCGGTGGCAGTTGACTTTGGCCGGCTGGTGGGCCTGCGCTCACTGCTGGGATTCAACACCATCGCGCCGGGAACCTACACCAGCGCCACCATTACTTTCGAAGCCACGAACCCGGCACCCATGGTCAACTACGTCGATCTCACTACTACTCCGCCTTCCATCGGTACGGCTACTGGAACATTCAGCGGCAACTCCACGGTGACGGTCTCCTTCCCCACGGGAAAACCGCTGGTTGTGGCGAGCAATGGCTTGGCAGGACTGCATATGGATTTCAACCTGCAGAAATCGCTGGCCATTGACGGAAGCGGCAATCTCATTATCGCCAACGGACAAATTGCCGTCACCCCGGTTGTGGATGTGATGGCGGTTTCGGCCTCCGACGAAGAAGGCCAGATCACGGAGTTCGGCGGCAATGTCGTCTCGGTAAATGTTTCCGGAAATTCTTTTGTAGTGCAAGGGCCCTACGGTTTCCAGGAAGTCATCGACGTAAATTCCAACACGCAATTCAACGGCAGCAACACCCTGAGCAGCCTGGCGACAAACGGCATCGTATCTATCGAAGGCACGGTGCAGGCTGACGGCAGCATTCTCGCTAGTTCCGTTGAGCTGATCACGACCGATAAGGCATTCATCTCCGGACGCATTCTCGCGGTGGCGCCGGGACCAATCGTCACGATGTTTGTCGGCGAAGAGGTTGGCACTTCTGCGACGATCGCGGTTGACAGCGTCTACACCGTGGACCTGAGCCAGGTGACGGAATACGACATCTGCTTCATCGACAACTGGTTTACCAGCGAGCTTTTCAGCTCCACGTCGTTAGTCGCCGGCCAGCGCATTTTCGTCGGCGGAACCTATATGAGCAACACGTTCACTCCGCGCATGGTTTCGCTGCGGCGCCAGGGCGTGTGGGGAGCGCTGGTTGCAAACAGCGTGAACATCGTCACTGGAAATCAAGGCAGCTTTCAAATGCAGAATGACGCTTTGATGAGCTTTTCGGCAGGCGGGCCGTTCAACGTGTACACCGTCGGCAAGACGGTATTTGTGAACGTCGACGGCTTGACTGGATTGCAGGCAGCGGGCACAACCAACCTGGAAGCGCGAGGTTTGGTGTTCCAGGATCCAGTCAGCAAGAAGCCCGTCGTTTGGGCGCATCGAGTACGAGTATTGCAGTAGGGCTCGAGGTAGGATCATTCTCACAGGCGGCCTTCGGGCCGCCTGTGCGTATTTATGGCCGCGATACTTTTCATGACCAATACTTGATTGTCATTTCGAGCGCAGCGAGAAATCTGCTTACCCCTGCGGGCAGCCAGCGAATTTCTCGCCGCCGCGCTTCTCGAAATAACACCCCCGGGTATTTTTTGTCGGCCGTGCACCGCTGAACTTCACCTTATAATTGGCGATGATGAAGAAGGTCGTTCATGCCGCTTGTCCGCACGATTGTCCCGACGCCTGCGGGGTGTTGATCACCGTCGAGAACGGGCTTGCCACGAAGATTCAAGGCGATCCTGCGCATCCGGTGACTCGCGGTTTTCTGTGCGCCAAGGTGGCGAAGTATCTCGATCGCGTCTATTCTCCGGATCGCGTGCTGTATCCCATGCGGCGAGTCGCACCTAAGGGGCCGGACTCGAAACTGCGGAGCTCCGCTCCTGCACAGCCGGGGGCGGCTGTCCCCACACAACCAGGAAAGACTTTCCAACGCATTTCCTGGGATGTAGCTCTCGACGAGATTGCCAATCGCTTCCAGCGAATTTCCGCCGACTTCGGCAGCGAGGCGATTCTTCCTTTTTCTTACGGCGGCACGCTGGCAGCACTCAACGGCAGCTCCATGGACCGCCGGTTCTTTCATCGCCTGGGCGCTTCGCAGCTGGAGCGCGCAATTTGCTCCGCTGCCGGCGAAGCTGGGCTGAAATCGGTTCTCGGCGTGAAGCTCGGGACTGAGCCCGAGCAATTTAGCCATTCTCGTTACATCATCGCGTGGGCCGCAAACATTCACGGAAATAATGTCCATCTGTGGCCGTTCATTGTCGAAGCTCGCCGCCGCGGCGCCAAGCTGGTGGTGATTGATCCCTACCGTACCCGCACTGCGGCTTGCGCCGACTGGTACTTGCCCATCAATCCTGGGACCGACGCGGCATTGGCGCTGGGGATGATGCATGTCATCATCAACGATGACCTCTACGATGCCGAGTACGTTGCCCGCTACACCCTCGGTTTCGAGCAACTGCGAAAGAAAGTGCAGGAATATCCTCCGGAGCGGGTGTCGCAATGGACTGGGATTGCCGCAGCCGACATTGTCAAACTAGCGCGTGAGTATGCCACTACGCGTCCCGCTGTCATTCGCGTGAACTATGGAGTGCAGCGCTCGGAAGGCGGTGGTATGGCGACGCGCGCCATCACCATGCTGCCTTGCATTACCGGCTCGTGGAAAGAAATTGGCGGAGGATTGCAGCTTTCCATGAGCGGGGCATACGGCCTGAACCGTGAAGCTCTGGAGATGCCGGATCTAATGGTTAAATCGCTGGGCCGTCCGGCGCGCGTCATTAATATGGTGGAGCTTGGGAAGGCGCTGAACACGCTCGACAATCCGCCGGTGAAAGCGCTGTTCGTTTACAACTCCAATCCAGCGGCGGTTTGTCCCAACTACAATGAAGTAGTGCGCGGGCTGCGGCGGTCCGACCTGTTTACCGTGGTACACGAGCAATTCTTAACTGACACCACCGACTACGCCGACATCGTTTTGCCGGCAACCACATTTTTCGAGCACAACGATTTGCAGACGGCCTACGGACACTACTACCTGCAAACTTCGGACCAAGCTATCGAGCCGTTGGGAGAATGCCGCTCCAACGTGGAGACATTCCGTGCGCTGGCCGAGCGCATGGGGTTTGATGACGAGTGCTTCCGCGACTCAACGGAGCAAATGATCGACGCCGCGCTCAGCTCCAAGAATCCATGGCTCAAGGGAATCAGCCGGGAAAGACTGGACCGCGAAGGTCAGATTCGTCTCGGATTTGAAAACGAGATGCCAGTTTCTGCCTCCCCGTTCCCGGCTCCATTTCTGCCGTTTGCGGACGGAAACTTCCGCACACCGAGCGGCAAGGCTGAACTGTACAGCGAAGCACTGGAAGCTCAGGGCTTGGACCCGGTCGTGGAGTTCAAACCGCCGAGCGAATCGCGGCACAGTCCCCAGGCCAAAGCATTTCCGCTCGAGCTGTTAGCACGGAAAGCCGACAATTTTCTTAATTCCACGTTCTCCAATCTTCCGGTTACCCAGGCGATGGAGGAATTGGGCTTGTTGGAGATCAGCCAAGCCGACGCGCACGCCCGAGGCATAAGCGACGGCGCCCCGGTGCGGGTCTTCAACCAGCGGGGCGAAATCCGGCTACAAGCCCGAATCGATGGCACCGTCCAGCCTGGAGTGGTTTCGGCTAGGCTGAATTGGGCTAAACTGACTGCGGGGCAACGTAATATTAACGTGCTAACTTCGGAAAAACTTACCGACCTAGGCAACTCGGCTACGTTTTATTCCGTCTTGGTTGAAGTGGGGCTTTTTTGACCCGCTCCCAGCCGAGTTCCGGGTTGACTATTTGGACGCTCCGCAGTGCTCTACCGTATAATTGCCGTTTTCCATACTCCCACAGGCCGAGGTAGTAGCGATTCTCCGCGTTCATCACGATGGCCCTGGCATAACCAGGGGCAAACGCCGTCAAGTTAGAACTTGCCGGGACAATGCCCCGGCTTCATCTCCTTCATTTGTATTTGCTTGGCCGGCGTTGCAGCGGTCCTTCTTCATTTTGGGCCTGACCCTGTTCTTGCTGAGCGTGACTGGGATGGGCCAGGAAAACGTAATCAGCCGGATCGAGATCCACGGCAACCGGCGCATCCCAGCTGAGACGATTCGCGCCCGGATGTATACCCACCCGGGGGACGTGTACGACGAGGGCGCTCTGGACCGCGATTTCAACTCCTTGTGGAATACCAATTATTTTGAGGACATTCGCTTTGAACGCGAGCCGTCGCCCAAAGGCTGGATTATCCACGTCTACGTGAAAGAACGGCCGACGGTTCGCGACATTGAGTATGTCGGCTTGAATGCCGTCTCCAAGAGCGACGTGCTGGACCGTTTCAAAGAGGCCAAAGTCCAGCTATCTCCCCAGAGTCAGTACGATCCCACCAAAGTGAAGAAGGCCGAAGTTGTGATCAAGGGACTGCTCGCCGAACACGGCAGGCAGTTTGCCACCATCAAGACCGAGGTGCACCCCGTCCCGCCGGCGGCAGTGAACATCACTTTCGTGATCAAGGAAGGACCCAAGGTCAAGGTGGGCAAGATCATCTTCAAGGGCAACAAGAATGTGCAGTCCCGCATCTTGCGCAGCGCCATGAAGTTCACCAAGCCCATTGGAGTGCCGCACTCGATTTTTCTGGAGAACCTTTTTGCCAAGACTTACGATGCCAGCAAACTTGACGACGACATGGAACTGGTGCGCGAGGCCTATCAGAACCGCGGCTACATGAAAGCGGTGGTCAACGAGCCCACCACGAATATTCACGACACCGGCCACCGGGGATTTCATATCCCTCTGATTCAATCGGGAGCAGGCAAAGCGGTAGACATCACGATCCCGGTGGATGAAGGCGAAAAATATCGCCTGGGCAGCATCACGTTCAAGAACAACAATGCGATGAAAAACGTCACCGCGTTGCGCGCGCAGTTTCCCATCAAGGACGGAATGGTATTCGATGGCTCCAAGATCCGGAAAGGCCTCGACAATCTGCGCCAGGCCTACGGTACCTTGGGTTACATCAACTTTACCGCCGTCCCCGATACCACGTTTGACGAAGACAAGAAGTTGGTCTCCCTCACTATCGACGTGGACGAGGGTAAGCAGTACACGGTGCGGCGCATCGAATTTACGGGCAATACCACCACCCGCGATAAAGTGATCCGCCGCGAAATTGTTCTGCAGGAAGGCCAGGTTTACAACGAGCGCTTGTGGAAGATGAGTTTGTTGCGCCTCAATCAGTTGGGCTACTTCGAACAGTTGAAACCGGATGATCCCGACATCACCGACCGCCATCTGGACGACAAAAATGGCCAGGTTGACCTGACGTTGAAGCTCAAAGAAAAAGGCAAAAATGCCATCAGCTTAACCGGGGGCGTGAGCGGCCTGGCGGGAACATTTGTTGGCTTTGGTTACAGCACGAATAACCTGATGGGCCGCGGCGAAACCTTCAGCGTGAATGCCAACATTGGGAATCTGGAGCGCAGCATCACCTTCGGATTTACCGAGCCTTACCTCTTTGACCGCGAGATCCAGGCAGGATTCACCGTTTTCAGCCAGAAGTACAACTACAACCAGGCTCGCGAGCAGGCATTGCTGACGGGCATCCAGATCAACGTGCCGCAATCCGAGTTGCAGAATCTGCAGAACTATACCCAGGCCAGCAAAGGCTTCACGCTTTCCCTGAGTCACGCTTTGCATCATGGATTCAAGCGGGTTGGCATCTCGTATTCGTTCGACATATCGTCCTTGGCCACCCTCAGCCAGGCGTCACAGAATCTGTTTCAATATTTGGAGTATGAGGGCATCAGCGGGCCAAACTCTCTGAATGGGATTGTGACCAGCGCAGTGACCCCAACGTTTACCTCAAGCACCGTCAACAGTCAGTTCAATGCCACTCGCGGAACGGGTATCACGCTGGCGGCGCAATTCGCCGGCTTGGGAGGCACGGTTCGCACCATTCGCCCGACCTTCCAGTTCAAGCATTTCATTCCCGTGCAGAAAGGAAGGAATTCTCTCGGGTTTAACTTCCAGGCATCTTTCCTGACCGGCTACGACGGTGTGGTGGCGCCTCCATTCCAGCGCTTCTATATGGGCGGCGACTATGACATCCGCGGTTTTGATATCCGCTCGATTTCTCCCGTTGCCTACTTGCCGAACAAAGGATCCATCACGCTGACGAATCCCGATGGCAGCCCCGTCCCCAGGAATCCCAGCAATCCTGCGATGGGCGCCTACACCATCCCCATCCCGATCTCACAAATCGTCTTCCCAGGCGGAGACACCAGCTTGGTCACCCAGTTTGAGTACCACATCACCATCGCGGGGCCGGTGGTGCTGGCGCCATTCGTGGATACTGGTCTGGATCCTGTGATCCGGCAATCGCAGTTGAAAATCACGCCGCAGCAGTACAATTTGCTGAATAGCACTCCCTTCGGCTGTCCAGTTCTGAATGCCGCGTTCGCCTGCGATCCCAACCACAGTGTCTTTGAAAAGTTTTCAGAGACGCTTACCCTTTCCCCGGGAACGAACTGGCAGCCGCGCATGTCCACCGGCCTGCAGCTGCAGGTGATGCTACCCATCGTGAATGCCCCCTTCCGTATCTACTGGGCATACAACCCTCTCCGCCTGGATACGACCAGCAGCGGAACCGTTCCCATTACCCGCGACATGTTTCCTCCAGGGGCGGCGGGGGACTACACCTTCCAACAAGCAGTGGCCACATATTCGCCCAAGTTCTACCTGCACGAACCTCTTCGCACCTTCCGATTCACCGTCGGCACCAGTTTCTAGGCGGGCTTGCAATTCTTGATATTTCGGCATGACCCCATCTGGGAAAGGAAGCGTTGTCGGGACGAACGGCCACTTGCACAGGACCTAACCTCCCGAAAGCGGACGGTTCCTTAATCGGTCTCGCGGCCTAACTTCCGTTAGTCTCCTCCCTTTTTTCCGGCCATGCTCCTCTTCCCTCGATCCGATGTAGTCCATAGCCAGGGATTCAGGTATGGACAAAGACAACCGCTCTGCGGCCGTCAACCCGCTGCTGGTGCTGCTGGTGGGCAATCAAGAGCGCAGCTTCTTGCGTCTCCGGTGTCTTCTGGATGAAGCCTGCCATGGGCGCATTTCACTGGAGCTTGCACTCTCACCGGCCGACGCTCTTTCAAGTTTGAAAGCAGGGCATTTTGACTTGGTGCTGTGCGACTTCGATTCTCGCGATGCCACTGCGCCCTCCGTCTTATCTAGGCTCGATCGTCATGGCTTCGACTGTCACGACTTCGATAAGCAAGGCCTCACTGTCCCCGTTCTCTTTCTCGGCGATCCCGTCGATAAAGAAGTTGTGCATCGAGCAGTCATGGCGTCCTGCCAGCGTAACCGGCAAGCGGATGAGTCTTCGATTTCGCACTCTCTTTTGGACGCAATCAGCAAATACTCTCGCGAAAGTCGGCAGGAGAAAGCTGAGGCCACGCTGCATATCTTGCGCCATGCCGTGGAACAAACTGGGGATCTTGTCGTCGTTACCGACCGCGCTGGCATTATCGAATACGTGAATCGAGCCTTCACCACCTTGACTGGTTACTCCTGGCAGGAAGCCGTCGGGCAGTCTTTCCGGATGCTTAAATCCGGTCAGCAGGCCCCAGAACTCTTTCCACAAATGTGGCAGACCATCCTGGCGGGCAACAGCTTCCGCGGAGTGATTCTCAACCAGAAAAAGAACGGCGAAACGTTTCTGGCAGACAAGACCATCACCCCGTTGCGAAACAGCGCGGGAGAAATCACTCACTTTGTCTCTACCGACCGCGACATTACCGAGCGCAACCGGCTGGAGACCCAACTCCAGCAGGCCAAGCGGATGGACGCAATCGGCCGGTTGGCGGGCGGCGTTGCTCACGACTTCAACAACCTGCTGATGGTCATCAGCTCTTACGCTGAGTTGATGTTGGACTCCATTGCCGGCCCGCATCCGCTGCGCCGCAACATCGAAGAAATCATGGCGGCATCAAGCCGGGCGGCGGACTTGACGCGGCAACTTCTGGCCTTCGGCCGCCAGCAGATTCAGAGCCTGCGGGTTCTCGACTTGAACCCGGTCATCCAGGAAATCGGCCGCATGCTGCCTCACCTGATCGGCGAAGACATTCAATTAGCAGTGGTGCAGGGAAAGAATCTGGGAAAGGTGAAGGCTGATTTAGTACAGATTGAACAAATATTAATGAACCTTGCCGCCAATGCCCGCGACGCCATGCCCCGAGGCGGCAAGCTCACCATTGAAACTGCCAACATGCATCTCGACGAAGCTTATTTGCAGCGTCATTCGATGGTCCCGCCAGGAGACTATGTTCAGCTCACCGTAACTGATTCCGGCAATGGCATTGCCCCAAAACACCTGCCGCACATTTTCGAGCCCTTCTACACTACCAAAGAGGAAGGCAAGGGCACGGGTCTCGGCCTGGCCACGGTGTACGGCATTGTGAAACAGAGCGGCGGCTTCATCTGGGTCTATAGCGAGCCGGGGATGGGAACAACCTTTAGGATTTATTTCCCGCAGGTCGACCAGAAAAGCGACCCGCTTACCTTGGCGAGGCCAGCCGAGAAATCTCCGCGCGGCTGGGAGACTCTACTGTTAGCCGAAGATGAAGCCGCCGTCAGACAGTCGGAAAGAGAATTTCTCGAGGCCAGCGGTTACACCGTGCTCGAAGCGCATAACGGAGACGACGCTCTGCGGGTAGCGCGGAATTATTCTGGGACCATTCACCTGATGATCACGGACGTCGTCATGCCGTGCATGGACGGAGCCAAACTGGCGGAACAGTTGTCCAGCGAACGTCCGGAAATGAAAGTTCTGTTCGTGTCCGGATACGCCGAAAATACGGTGCTGCAACATGGCGCTATCGACATCGCCGGCCAATTTCTGCAGAAGCCCTTTACCCTCAAGTCCCTTGCCCGCAAGATCAGAGAAGCCTTGGGCAGCGGCGAAATGACTCGTGCCGCCGCCTCAAGCGGTTAAGCGCATTCTTTCGAGCCCGACTTTGAATGGCGGGATACAGAAATGCCCACGCTGAGCACGCTTTCACATCCCCTCGTATAATCTCAATACTGCTATGGGTATGCTTTGCGGCGGCTTGTTGACGCCGGCAGCCATTTGGAAACTCGGGCTGTTGATTTCGGTACTGGGCACTGCCAGTTCCACAGTTTTTCTCGGCATGGTGCTGTTTGCGGCGCGGCGATTTCGCCGTTCTGCCAAGGCCCTGAGTTCGGCCCATCCTGGGTCCGACTCTTCCTTACCGGCAGTCAGCCTGCTCAAGCCGGTTCATGGAATGGAAGCCTGTCTCGCCGAAAACATCGAGAGTTTTTTCCTCCAGGATTATCCGCACTACGAGATCCTGTTCGCCGCCGACGAGCCCGATGACGCGGCACTGCCGCTGGTACGAGAGATTTGTACCCGCTATCCGAATATTCCGACCCGCATTCTGGTCACCGGCAATCCGCCCTGGCCCAATCCCGTGGCTTACGGGTTTCACCAGATGTCGGAAGCCGCAGAGCACAATATTCTGGTCACCAGCGACAGCGATGTCGCCGTTTCTCCAGGATACTTGCGCCAGGTGGTGCGGCCCCTTCTGAACCCGGAAATCGGGATGGTGACCTGCCTGTACCGCGGCAAGAATGCCGGTGGCTTCTGGTCGGGGTTAAGCGCAATTGGCATGTCAGTAGAGATGACCTGCGGCGTGCTCGTGGCCAACATGCTCGAAGGCATGAAGTTTGGCTTGGGGCCTACTATCGCCGTGCGCAAAGATTCGATCGCCAAAATCGGCGGGTATAGAGCGCTGGGCGATTACTATGCCAATGATTTCATGATCGGAAACTTGATTGACAAGGCCGGATTCCGCGTGGTGCTTTCCGATCACGTCATCGATCACGTCGTTGCTCCGATGTCCTTCGCTTCCATGTGGAGCAACCAGATGCGCTGGGCCAAGTCCACGCGCTACTCGCGGCCCAAAGGACATCTCGGTAGTGGATTCATCTTTGCCATGCCGTATGGAGTTCTCGGTTTTGTCTCCGGGTTGCTGCTGGGACATCCAGTGCTTGCCGTTGCGTTATTAGCCGCAGCTTTGTCAAACCGAGCGATTGAAGGCTGGGTGATCGGATGGGGTCTCGTTCGCGATCCGCAGGCTTTGTGGGCTCCGTGGCTTTATCCCATACGCGATCTTCTGGGCTCCATCGTGTGGTGTGCCAGTTACCTGGGTACGCGCTCGGTCTGGGGAGATCGTCGCTACAGACTCTTAGCGGAGGGACGCGTGGTCCGCGAATGAACGACCGTGACTTTTTGTGAGATTGCACTATTTGAAGGATGGGTGGATTACACAGAAGCCCATACCGAGCGAAGTGGAAAGTCAAGAATTCCGCAGACGTTCACGGCCTCAGTTTTCCATCGTGTAGATCAAACGTCTCGCCGCGCCAGCGAATCTTGTGTCCCAGAAAACCGGCGAACCAGATTGCCATCGCAACCAGATCCCGCAGCGGAAGCAGCCAGAGCGAGCGAAAAACCTGCCGGTCCCGAAGCACCGTCCATCCCACTGTGAGAGCCATAGACGCGCGCATCGCGATCACCGCTGCCAGCAGTGCCCATGCCCAACTCGCGCCGCGAGAGAAGACCAGCGCGAGCAAGGCCCAAGGAATACCAAATGTAAGCCCCAGGCCAAAGTATCCAGCGCGGCGGGAGTCACGAATATTTCGTGCCCAGCGCAACTGGTGTTGCAGGAATTCGCGCCGCCCGTAGGGCGGAAGAAAAGTTTCCACCACAACATCGGACAACTCGACTTTCAACCCGAGAGCCGAAATCCGGCGGCCGATTTCATAGTCATCGCCGAGATAGTCGGCCAGCACCTCAAATCCGCCAATCGACTCCAGATCCGTCCGCCGAAAAGCCAGCGTAGATCCCAATCCAAAGTGGATTCCATCTTCCAGTTGCCGCGCTGCCAGCACTCCGCCGGTGAAATCCGTACTGATGCCGAGCGACTCCAATCGTGATCCTAGGCTCGAAGCCGCGATGCCGCGATAGAGACAAGTGACCATGCCGATTTGTGGATCGGCCAGAGGCGACACAATCCGCCGCAAGTAATCTCGCTCAACGCGAATGTCGCTGTCGTTCACCAGCAGGTGGTCGTGCCGGGCATAGGGAAACATCTGCATCAGGTTGCTGACCTTGATATTTGCGCCCAGCTTTTCGCCGCACAGGACCGTACGAATAGCGCGCTGGGAAACTCGCTTTTAGCCGCTCCACAAATGGCATCGCCGGATCATTCGCGTCACTCACGCCAAAGATGATTTCGTATTCCGGATAGTCCTGCACGCAGTGGCTGCGGAGGCTTGCATACATCTCAGGATCGGTTCCCTTGAGCGGCTTCAGAATTGAAATAGGGGGAAAATCGGAATTGATTCGCGAGGCCTTCGCCCTGTTCTTCTTACCGCGCAGAAATTCAGTGCGCTCCACAGGCAGAGAGCGTAATAGCCCAAACTCGCCAGCGCTCCCAAGGTCGCAAGCATGGCAGCGATCCAGACATGTGCGAAATCATTCGTAGCGCAAAGACTCAATAGGATCCAAGTTCGCCGCCTTCCACGCCGGGTAGATGCCAAACACCAGCCCCACCCCCGCAGCCGAGCTAAAACCGAACGATGTCCAGAACACAGACATATGCGCCGGCAAAGTCGGCCAGATCGCAGGAATAATCCACACGATGATTGCACCCAGCAATACCCCGATCACGCCTCCGACCGCCGTCAAAATAATCGCCTCCAGGGTGAACTGCAGCAGGATGTCTTTTTTGCGCGCGCCCATGGCCTTGCGAACCCCAATCTCCCGGGTGCGTTCCGTAACACTCACCAGCATGATGTTCATCACGCCGACTCCGCCCACGATCAGCCCCACGCTTGAGATCGCGAACATGCCCACAAACAGCATTCCGGTGAGCTGGTTCCATACGTCCGAAATGGAATCGGCGGTGAAGACGGCAAAATTATCGGGCTTCTCGTACGCCACCTTGCGCCGCCGCCGCAATAATTCGCGCACTTCATCGATGGTCTTCGGCACATCGTCGTGCGAGGTCGACTTAATGCTGATCCAATGTTGCTTCAGCTCGGGATGGAGTTTGTGGAGAGTCGCGAGCGGCATGTAGACCTTGTTGTCTTCGGGATTCTTGCCGCCGCCGAAGACCGACTTCACCGGAGCCGCCGTGCCAATCACGGTAAACAGCTCACCCTCGATGTTGACTTCTTTCCCCAAAGGACTGTCGTTCCCAAAAAGTTCCGCTGCCGTTTCCGCTCCCAGCAGCACCACCGGCGAGCGGTGCTCTTCATCCACTTCGCTGAACCAGCGTCCGCTCCCGATCTGCAAATCAAACACGTCTTTCGCCGATGCTTCATCCCCTTCGAGAATCGTGTTCTTCGCCTTGCGGTCGCGATATTTCACCGCAAACTCCCCCACGCCGAGTTCCGGCCGGAAGTATCGCAATCCCGCGGTCACGGCCGCGACGTGCGGCAGGTCGCGCATAGCCACTGCGTCGTCGTAGGTAAGTTCTTTGCGGGTGCGCATCTCCGCAGACGGGCGTCCAAAAGTGAAGGGCTCAATATGAAAGGCAAAGATCACATTCGAGCCAATGCTCGTGACCACGCCGCGAACGTTGTCATCGAGTCCGCGGCCGATCGACGAGACGCCGATCACGACCGCTACCCCGATCACGATGCCGATCACAGTCAGCGACGAGCGCAGCTTATTGCTGCGAATCGTATCGGTCGCCATCTGAACGATCTCGCCGAATTCGCCTTTATGCATCATGAGTGATTGAAGAATCGGGTAATTGAGTAATTTGGCAAATTCAAATCCAATCTCTTCTCGATTTTCAAATTACAAAATTACCCAAATTTCACAATTACCAAATTCTTCCTACATCTCGAATCGCAGCGCCACGATGGGATCCAGCCGCGCCGCTTTGCGCGCCGGATATACACCAAAGAACACTCCCACGCTTGCCGCTACCAGCAATCCCGCGACGACCGCCCACAGCTTGATGGCCGAGGGCATGCCAATAGCCAGGGTAAAGGCTTCAGCGATAACGATGCCGAACAACACTCCGCCCGCCCCGCCCACTAGAGACAGAGTCACCGCTTCAATCAGGAACTGCAGCAGCACGTCGGCCGGGCGTGCCCCCAACGCTTTGCGGATGCCGATTTCGCGGGTACGCTCGGTCACCGAAACCAACATGATGTTCATGATCACGATGCCGCCCACCACTAGTGATACTCCGGCGATTCCAATCGTCGCCATGAAGAATGTGTTGCTCAGGCCCGCCCAGATGCCTAGCAGGCTGGCATTCGTCTCGATTTCGAAACTGTCCTCGCCGCCGGGAGGATCGTGCCGCTGCGCTCGCAGCACCACGCGTGCTTCGTCCATTGCCTGGTTCAAAGGCACTCCCGTAGCCAACGCCTTACCCGAGATCGTAACGCTGTTGTTGTGCGTCCCGTACTGCCTGAGGTAGGCGGTGAGCGGAATCATCAAGTAGTTGTCGAGGCTTTGTCCCAGCGTCTTCCCTTTTTTCTTGCCCACCCCAATGATCTGGTAGGTCCAGCCGTCCAGGCGAATCTCTTTGCCGATCGGGTCGGTGCCCGCCAATAGATAATCCACAACGTCGGTGCCCACTACCGCCACCTGTGATCGGTTGTTAAGGTCGGTCTCGTTCAGCATTCGTCCAGAAGACAGGTCGGTATCGTAGATGGGCGCCATCGAGGGCGTAATCCCCTGCACCGTGGTGTCGTTGATCGATTGTTCGCTGTACCGCACATTCCCGGATTCGTTGCGCAGCGCGGCTCCCACGTATTCGCAGTGCCGGCAACCCTCAAGCACAGCCTGGTAGTCCTCGATGGTCAAGTTCTTGCGCTTCTCCGCCGCCAGCAGATGCTCCACATTCGTTTCAACCTGCGACATTTTCGAAATGATGAAAACGTCCGCTCCCAGATTGAAGATCTTCTCCGAAACATAGTCGTTGATTCCGGAGACAAAGGTCACGACCGCAATTACAGCCGCTACGCCAATCACCACGCCCACGAGTGTGAGCGCGGAGCGCAACTTGTTAGCCCACAGGGACTGTAGCGCGATGCGAACGGCTTCTAAGATGTTCATGGCAGGTCGACGGTCTTCAGTCGTCAGTAGACCTTCAGGAGGAAGGCCGATGCAGGGTTCAGTCTAGCAGAGGAGAAACAATGCGCAGTGCTCAGCCGGGGACTGACGGAGGACCGAGGGACTGAAGATTGCAACTGAAGACTACCCTATAATGATTCTGTAGGCAGCCGGACCGGACGGTCGCTCGTCGTTGTCCTCGGATAATGACGGGAGGAAAGTCCGAACTCCGCAGGGTAGTGTGCCGGATAACGTCCGGGAGGGTGCCTCACGCTGGTACAGGTGGGACCATTCGACGGAAAGTGCCACAGAAAACATACCGCCTTGGCGGCAACGCCAAGGTAAGGGTGAAAAGGTGCGGTAAGAGCGCACCGCCGTCGCAGTAATGCGCCGGGCAGGGCAAACCCCACACGGAGCAAGACCAAATAGGGAGGGATTCCGGGGCTTCGGTTCTGGAGACGTGCCGGCCCGGCGCGTCACGACCTCCGGGTAGGTCGCTTGAGCCTGGCAGTAATGTCTGGCCCAGAGGAATGATCGTCCTGCCGGAGCAATCCGGCAGACAGAATTCGGCTTATAGGTCCGGCTGCCACAAACTACGTTCGTTTCTTAGGCATCTAGAAAATGAGGTGCCTTCCGGGCCGCGACGCCGACATAGCCCCCTCCAAAATGTTGGATAACGTAAAGAAAAAAAGTCAACGTTGTGCGGAGAATACAGGTGTTATTCTCCGCATAAAATGCGGCTAATTATGATGGCGCGTGCGGGGAATAGGGGTGACGCCAGTTCCGGAGTTGTTGAGGGTCAGCGACCGCTCGGATCTCACTATTTCTCAATTGAACAACGTTCACTATAATTACGCATCGTTGATATATCATTCATGATTTACTAGACGGCCCGGGCAGGATAGTTTTGCATTTCACTAGCAAAGGGAGCTTTCATGAAATCTTCCAGACGGGAATTTCTGCAGACCGTGGCAGGCGGAATGGCTGCCACCTGGGGAGGACTGCAGATCTCTGTTGGGCCGCCGCTGTTCGCTCGCTCGACGGCTTCCGCGGGGCCGACTGCGCGGCATCAGGATTTCTTTGTCTATGGCTCTGCCTTCTACCGTCCTCCAAATCCTCCACCGTCAGAACGCCGCGAGATGTTGAAGACGATTGCTCAGCAGTACAAGTTCAACATCATTCGCATTTACAGTTCCTGGGTTTATCTCAATCCCGAGGAAGGGCGCTTCGATTTTGCGGAACTCGAAGAGGTAATGCGTTATTGCGACGAGTTCGGACTGAAGGTTCTAATGGGCGTCATTCTTGAGGACGCGCCTTACTGGCTGGAAGCGGCTCACCCAGAAACGCGCTATGTGAATGCCAAGAACTATGCCGAGCGGCTCGACGGCAGCGGTAACAACGTCAGTGGTGGCTGGCCTGGCCTGTGTCTGGATTGGCAGCCGGTTCGCGAAGCTGCCGGCAAATTCATTCGCGCCATGGCGAAGACGGTGTCAGCCCATCCTTCGATGTATGCCTACGATTGTTGGAATGAGCCGCACATCGAGCCGGCCTGGGGACATCATTTTTCGGAAACTACCGACGACCTTTTGTATTGCTATTGTCCCGCCACCACGGCTGCCTTTCAGCGCTGGCTGCAAAAACGTTACGGTACGCTCGACAAACTGAACGAAGCCTGGGTGCGTCGCTATCCCAGCTTCGCCGCGATTGATCCGCCGCGGGATCAGGGAACCTACCTCGACTGGATTGACTGGCGTCGTTTCATCATCGAGCGCAGCACCGAGGAAATGCGGTTTCGCGTGGAAAACATTCGCGCCGCTGACGCACGCAGCATTTTGGAGAGTCATGCCGGTGTACAGAACGTCGTTGAGCCCAGCGCGGTCTACGGCATCAACACCTGGCGGTTAGCCGAATTGGCTGAAACTTGGGGGCTCTCGAACTTCCCGCGTTGGAGCATGTTTCCCATCTATGAAGGAACTGCACGGCTGGAGATTACCCGCGCCAATGCGGGAGACAAACCCTTCTGGATGACCGAACTCCAGGGCGGGCATGGCAGCAATGGTCTCGAGCGTAGCCGCCAGATGCGTCCCCGCGACATTCGCCTTTGGAACTGGATCTCCGTCGCCACCGGCGCGAAGGGAATCATTTACTGGTGCTACCACACTGAGGCGACGGGTTCCGAGTCGAGTGGTTTCGGCTTGGTCGCGCGTGACGGATCGCCCACCGAACGAGTCCTGGAGGCGGCCGACGATAATCGGCTCATCCAGGCGCATTGGGATGTAATTGAAAATTACAAACCCAAGTCGGAGCTCGCCATTCTTTTCGATCAGGATAATTCACTGCTGGCGTTTGCCATGGCTGGCAATGAGAGTGCCTCGACCAGCTCTTTCAGCGGATATTACAAAGCGGCTTGGAATAGCGATCTCTGGGCTGATTTTATTGAGCCAGCGAGTCTCAAGAATAATCATTACCGCGTGATCATCGCGCCCTGGCATCTGCTGGGGAAAAAGGAAACGCTCGATGATCTTCGCGGTTTTGTCGAAGGTGGAGGCACCCTGCTACTCGAAACCGGCTTCGGCATGTATGACGAGCGCACATTCTTCAACCCGGCGATTCCACCCTTCGGCCTCACCGACGTTCTTGGATACCGGGAAGGCGAGAGTTTCTACATGGAAAACAGCGGGCGAGAAGCGTCCGCAAAAACACAAAACATGCCCGCCTCCGAGCAGGTCTACGTGGATGGATACTTGCAGTTTTCGGCGCCGCTTGCCGTCAGAGTCAAAGCGCATACCTTTTTGACGCCGATTACCGTCAGTTCCGCAACCGTGATCGCGAAGTACGAAGACACTCCCGTGGCCGCGATGAAAAAGGTCGGCCAGGGACAAGTTTATTATTTTGGAACGAATCTCGGCGCCAGCATTCGCGCTGGCGATGACGGTGCTCTGAAACTGGTGACGACCATCCTTAGCACTGTCTTGCAGCCGGCCGTGACCGCCGAAAAGTTGCGCCCCCGTCTGGTCGAGGGTGAAAAGCGCAGCTTGCTGATAGTGATCAATGACGGCGTGGAAGATCAAACCGCCAGTATCAAGCTACCCGCTCGCTATTCCCGCGCCACTGACCTCTATAGCAATCAAACGCAGACCGTGCAGGGCAATGCCCTCCAGATCACCGTCCCTTTCGAAGCTGTGTCCGTTTTTCGTTTGGAATGATGGGGCTTCCAGCCAACCGCCGGTGCGAGTGCTGCTGTAAGAACAGTTTTTATGGTCGTATTCCTCTTGGCTGCTCAGCCCCAAACGAAGAGATGTTATCCGTTAAGCAGAAAAGCGTCCCCGACCGCGACTTGTTTCAGATGCTGCGATCGAAAATACCCGAGCATCGCAAATCGTTGAGATAAGACTTCGCTTCAAAATCAACTCCTCTTTCAAAGCCGGCATCGAACTTCAAAGCTGTCATCTCCAGGCAATACGAATGAATCGTCGAGAGGCAGAGAGACTAAGGAGACCATGAGAATTTCCCTGATTGCGCCACCATTCATTCCCATACCACCCAAACGCTATGGCGGAACCGAGCTGTTTCTCGCCAGCCTGGCTCGGGGCTTGCAAAAGCTTGGACATGAAGTTGTCATCTACGCCAACGGAGAATCCGAGATCCCCGTGGAAGTTCGCTGGCTGTATCCGACTGCCCAATGGCCAATCAAGGGAGAGTTTTCAGACACTCTCAAGGAGATTAACCACACGGCCTGGGCCATCAGAGATGCCCTCGACTCCTCTGATGTCATTCACATCAATAACGTGTTTGGCTTGCCCTTTTCGCGGTTGGCGAAGACTCCATTCGTCTATACCCTTCACCACGAGCACGATTCTCAGTTGAGCGAGTTCTACTCGCACTATCCGGATGTTTCCTACGTCACCATCAGTGATTTCCAACGGCTTCGCGAGAGCATGCCGAGCCGGAAGACCATTCATCATGGGATTGATCTATCGCTGTATCATTGCCAAGAGAAGAAACAGCAATATTTAAGTTTTCTGGGCCGCATTGCGCCGATCAAGGGAACGCATCTGGCGATTGAGGTGGCCAAAAAAACTGGCATTCCATTGAAGATTGCGGGCGAGATCCAGCCAATTTTCCGCGATTACTTTGAGAGCGCGATAAGGCCGCATATTGATGGCAGATTCATCGAGTATCTGGGCGAAGCCGATCTCTCCATGAAGAATGAGCTTCTCGGAAACTCCCTGGCTCTGCTTTTCCCGATCCAGTGGAATGAGCCGTTTGGGCTGGTGACCATCGAGGCAATGGCCTGCGGAACCCCAGTGCTGGCGCTGTCGGGAGGATCAGTAAAAGAAATCGTCTCCGACGGCATTGGTGGATATGTGTGCGATTCAGTCAGTGATATGGTCGGGCGTGTGCGGGAGATCGATAGCTGGATCCGGCCCCAGGCAATCCGCCGGTATGCGGAGCAGCATTTTTCCGTGGAGCAAATGGCAGCCGAATATTTAGAGCTCTACCGCACTCTTCAGCGCCCGGAACCTTTCCTCCCTGAGTTCCCGGCGCTGGAAATCGATGACCAGGAACCGGCAGCGGCATGAGCGCGTTCGTTTCTCCAGCCGAATTGGTCCCCATCCCGTCGTCTCACATCGAGCCCAGGCTTGGGTTCCAAGCGCAAATTTCGCGGAAGGTCGATAACCTGACGTTAATCGACGGGAAGACTTTCCTCTCTACAACAGTGGCTGGAGATATTGTCCCCGCAGGCGCTCCGGATGTCGGTTTCTTTCACGACGACACTCGCTTCCTAAGCCATCTCGAACTCCGCATTAGCGGCCAGCCGTCGATCGTGCTCTCCTCGAATACCGAAAAATCCTTCGTTTCGCAGATCGAACTCACGACCGAGCAAATGAAGGTCCGCGACTCTATCGAGATCGCCGAAAACACTATCCACATTCGACGGCAGCAGTTGCTCGACGGGGACGTTTCTGTTTGACCGCTTCTCGTTGGTTAACTTCAACCGAGAGGAACTGAAGTTGTCGCTTGGTTTGTCCTTCGACGCCGATTTCGTGGATGTGTTTCAGGTGAGGGGCGCAGTCCGCAGCGTGCATGGGCAGTACTACCGTCCGGTCTGGCGCGGTCATTGCCTGTCCTTCTTTTACCATGGCCTTGACGGTGTTCTGCGGCAGACTCGGATTGAAATGAAGCCTGGGCCGTCGCATCAGGACGAAAAGAACGCGCTTTGGGAGATTCGGCTCCCACCAATGAAGCACTATGAGATTGAAGTAACGGTCATCCCCGTCGTCGGAGAGGCCGGGCCGGCTCGGGCAGTGTGCGAATTCGACGAATGCCTGCGTGAGCGTAGGGACCGCTTTGCCGAGT
Source organism: uncultured Acidobacteriaceae bacterium (assembly GCA_963712035.1). Classification (GTDB taxonomy): domain Bacteria; phylum Acidobacteriota; class Terriglobia; order Terriglobales; family Acidobacteriaceae; genus PALSA-270. Next base: position 828,755 of record CAVQGL010000002.1, read on the forward strand.
GGCAACATAATTCGACGCACTTCAGCAGCAACCACAGCATCCTCGACACGGCCCTCAATACTGCCATTGGCGACTTTCACGCCTTGCAAATATCGGACGGGAACGAGCACGTTGTCGGCGCGGGTATCCCGTGGTTTGCGACTATTTTTGGGCGCGATTCGATCCTCGCCGCCTATCAGGGACTATGCCTTAATCCGCAGCTTGCGGTCGATACATTGCAGGTCCTGGCACGCTATCAAGGCAAAGAGCACAACGATTGGCAGGACGAGCAGCCAGGCAAGATTCTCCACGAGTTTCGTCAGGGCGAGATGACGCGGTGCGGAGAGCTTCCCTTCGGTCCTTATTATGGATCGCTCGATTCCACACCGCTCTTTCTTATTCTTTTAAGTGAAACTTACAACTGGACCGCGGATATCGGCCTCGTCAAAAAATTGCTGCCCGCGGCCTATGCCGCGCTCGATTGGATCGATCGCTTTGGCGATTTCGACCACGACGGGTTCGTCGAATACACGCGCCGTTCGCCTAAGGGGCTCATAAATCAAGCCTGGAAAGATTCCTGGGACGCGTACATGCGGCCCGACCACACGGTTCCCCCAGCGCCCATCGCTCCTATCGAAATCCAAGGCTACGTTTATGACGCGAAGTATCGAATGGCAGCGCTTCTGCGTAATTTTGGCGATGGCGCCAGGGCCGAGAAATTGAAAAAAGAGGCCGCTGAGCTGGCGAAACGCCTGGATAAAGCCTTCTGGATGGCAGACGGAAATTACTATGCGATGGCCTTGGATGGAAACAAGCAGCAATTAAAGTGCGTTGCTTCTAATCCTGGGCATTTGTTATTCACGCGGGCAGTCAGCCGCGAGCGATCCCGAGCAATCGTTACGCGGCTCATGCGGGACGATATGTTTAGCGGTTGGGGATGGCGCACACTCTCGCAGGAGGAGCCCACGTTCAACCCTCTAAGCTACCATCGCGGATCGGTTTGGCCCCACGACAATTCGCTGATCGCCCATGGCATGGCGCTTAATGAATTTCGGCGCCCTGCTGTCCAGGTACTCACCGCGCTATTTCAAGCGGCTCTCAACTTCCGCAACTACCGGCTGCCCGAGTTGTTCTGCGGGGTGCAGAGGCGTGAGCACGATGAACCCGTGCACTATCCGGTTTCCTGTTCTCCGCAGGCATGGGCTTCCGGATCTTGGTTTTTATTGCTCACCTCAGTTCTGGGCATTCGACCGAGCGCTCCACGGAAAGAACTGAACATCATCAACCCGGAGTTGCCCGAGTGGTTGGATCATCTGCGAATTCGCAATCTTCGTATCGGCAACAGCAGGGTGGGGCTGGACTTTACCCGCCATCGTGACCGCACGTTTTGCAACGTGGTCGATGTCGAGGGAGAGCGCTTGCTAGTCAATGTGGCATTCAAGAAATAACAAGATCGACGCATCAATAGCGTCCGACCTCGGTCGTGTGAAGACGGTGTGTGACCAGCAGTGACGAGTTCTTGACCCGGACCGGAAATATCCTTGATGAAACGTCAGCGAGCTAGTGTGCCAAGCTAGCTTTTTGAGAGTACATTCAGCGAATCTGAGTGCCGCCCCGGTGCGCCGAAACGCACGCACGCTAAACTGTAGCCCGGGGAAAATGACGAATGTCGAATGATGATCGCACCAAGATAATCTACCGGAGAACGCCGGAATCAGCGGCCATGTTGGCAAATGTCAAACGAGCGACGGCCATTACCGCCGCACTCAACCGTTTGACGTTCGACGATGCGGACGAAATTCGGGCCTTGTTCAGCGAACTTATCGGTAAAAAGGTAGACGAGAGCTTCTTACTGATCCCCCCGTTTTTCACCGCCGGTGGCGATGAAATCCGCGTCGGGCACAATGTCTTCGTAAATCAGAACTGCACTTTCTATGACCTCGGTGGCCTCGACATCGCGGACGATGTGATGATCGGACCGAGCGTGAATATCATCACGACGGGCCATCCCCTCAAACCTTCGCAGCGCCGCGCGGTTACGATCGGAAAGCCCATCCGAATTGAAAAGAGCGCGTGGATCGCCGCCGGAGTGACCATCATCGGTGGCGTAACAGTGGGCGAGAACTCGGTGGTCGCGGCGGGCTCAGTGGTCACCAAGGACGTTCCCCCGAATACCCTTGTCGGAGGAAATCCGGCGAGAGTGATTCGTTCAATCGGCGATTGAGGGAACCTCCGCAATGTAAGAAGCAGGAGAACTTAGGCTCAACTGGTGATTCGTCGCGATATTACTCAAAGGAAGGGTTGAATATGGCAACGCGGAGCGACGCGCTAAGGAATCGTCTCTCCGGGGCTCGCGAGATCAATCTTACTGTGACGGGCAGAAAATCAGGACGTTTTATCTCACGCCCGGTCGGGTTCGTATTGGATGGAGATAGGCTTTACCTCGTGCCATTTCGAGGGTCGGACACACAGTGGTATAAGAACGTGCTAACGAACCCGTTGATTCGAATCGATGGGCAGGAAATCCGCGCTGAATTTCAGGCCGTTCCTGTCACTGATCCTGTGCGAGTTTCGTCCGTCGTCGAAAAACTCCGCGATAAGTACGGGGCTAGCGACGTGGAGAAATATTTTTCAAAATTCGATGTTGCGGTGGCTGTCCAGATACACTAATGCCGGTTTGGCACATTCAATCGAGAAAAGAGACAGAGAAACGTGTATGAGTATGTAAGTTGTAGTCTAAGCCACGCGTAAAATATTCGTCCCTTTTTGGATACGGTGGTGGACCACTTTCTCACCCACCACACTTTGTAGAGTGAACGCGCCCTCACTCGTTACCGTCAATCGGCACGAGGCGTCTGCCGACGACCGCTGATCACAGAGAAGCTCGACATAGAAATCGCCGAGCTTGAAGCGCCGCAGGCCATGACGTTCAGTCCGGTGCACATGCCACACGATGGTTTTCTCCGGGCTGTTCACGTCGATTCCCAAGACATACTCGATGAAGCTAGCGATCGGCGCGACCCCGCCCCACCCCACGAACCCCGGTTGGCCCTTGAACTCCGTGGTTGTCGAGTCAAGATATTCGCGAATCGTTTTGTCTCTGACGTAGGCGTTGACGACCGCGTTGAAGTATTTTTCAGCGTCCACTCTGGCAACGTTCCACTCTCCGGCAGCTCGAAATCCCTCCTGTACAATCTGGGGGATTGGCGGCCAAATGGAGCCGCGGCCACTCTCGTGATCGGTGAGATAGCCCTGCGGCGTGCTGTCCACGGAATCATGACCGATTCCATCTGCACGATTGAATCCTTTTGGATCCTGCACTAATCGCACTAAAGCTTGGACGCGTTCGGGAGGCGCGATCTCCGCCAAGAGCGGAACAAATGTCCAGGAAGGTTTGTAGAGCAATCCCGGTTCAATCTCAGTTACGAATTTGCCCGCCAATTCGGGGTCGCGAAAAGGCGGCCAAAGGTGATTGGGATCACAGCGGTCGTTGTACAGTTGGTGTTCGGAGTTCCAGAAATGCCGGTTAATGTAGTCGCCGAGGCGCCGGTGTTCGTCCGTGAAAAATGAAGCCATATCGGGGCGGCCGATCACGGAGCCAATGCGAGCCATTGCCAGCGTTTCCACCGCCCGCAAGGCGGTTGCGGGGAACGCGAAGTCAAAGGTGTCCGTCCCACATGTGTCGCGTGTACCTGGGGTAACAAAGCCATAGATCCCATCGCTTTCGCGGCGCATGTAAGTCATGAACCACTCATAGTTTTTGACCAGCGGCATGAAGATGCGGCGCAAGCGGTCCAAGTCCCCTGAGACCAAGTAGTAATTCCACTCCGCCCGCCCAATCAAGAAAGGGCAGAGCGCCGGATGGCAGGCATACACTTCAAAATTGTCGTTGTCACTTTCCTGACAGATGAAGCCGTTCTCGTGTTGCCGCGCGTATGCATTGTCGAACTGTGTAATGAACGGATACACCTGATGGCCGTACTTCGCGTAGTACATTTGGCAAAAACTATCCCATACCTGAGCGCTTCCCCAACCAGCCCATGTCGGATATCCGTTAATATTGGCGACAGCTTGGTGATTGGCGTGATAGGGCGCGTAGTACCATACCTCCAGTAACGTCTTCCAGCAATACCAATAGGTTTCCAGCGCATCGGGGTGTCCTTCGAAGACCGGGCAGGGCAGTTGATCTTTGATTTCTGCAAACTTCGGCGGCGGCGCCATGTCATATTTCTTCACGTCATACCAAGGTGAGAGAGGCTCCTCAACTCCAAACAAAATGGGCTTAAACGGGGAGTAGTGCGCGCCTCTGCGAGGATTTTTGTACATTTCCTCCGGAGGAGCGTCCTCAATGACGCGAACCGTTCCCATCCTGAACGAACCGCACGTCTTGCCCATGGTCGGATGTCCATCGACATCCGCGGGCTGCAACTCCCACACATAGTTCTCATCGGGAACCAGTGGCAATGCGCAGGTCGTTGTCGTCCCTGCAAGGGTGGCGTGTACAACGGGGTGCCCCGGGTCGTGCGTTCTCGCGACAGTGAGAATGATGTTAGTCGGGGCCTCTTTCCCGGCATATTCCCACTGAAGTTTGGCGGCCAAAAAGGTTGGAAGGGCCGCTTCCGGGGACGGCGCCAGAATCCGCACCGTCTTTTCCTGACTGGTCGCGGCGGGGGCGAAGAGTTCGGTAGCTTTCCCAAGGTTCGAACCCAGGAAAACGGCGCTTCCTGTAGCCGCACTCTTTTTCAAGAAAGTGCGGCGTGAAAGGGCTCCGTGTGAGGCAGCGTCATCGGTCATACAAGCGCTCTACCCAATCTCTGGTCGCATGTTGCAAGCTACACATTTCACGATCCAAACTAAGATTGCTCATTCGTCCAGATTGCGGACTGGCCACGAAACGCGTTGGGGCGGTGACCAAACCTTGCTATCGTTTGCACTTTCGAGTTCATACACTAGTCGAGGGGCTTCAATTTAATGTTCTTAAACCAGCAGTCTCCTCCGTGTTTCTGAAGGCCGATGTAACCCGTGCGAGAATGATACTTCCAGGCGATATTGAACTTATGTTTCGTTCCGTCAGGCCGTTCGTAGGGTTGGGTCCACTCATTCAGGTCCATATGGTTGACATGCACTTGGTTGAGCCACACATCGACCAGGTTGTTATCCGCGTTGATCCGAAGATGATTCCATTCGCCTACAGGCTTCATCGCATTTGTCGTTGGCTTGACCAAGTCGTAAATCGCCCCGGTGTCGTAATAGCCGGCTGTGCGACTATCTTCGATCTGCACCTCAAGGCCGTTGTACTCAACATCGAAGTCGGGCACAGATTTTAGGGGCGAGATCCTTAACATAACTCCGCTGTTGGTCTTGGAACTGATTTTGAAATCCAGCTCGAGGAGAAAGTCTGACCATGGTCTCTCGTACACCATGTCCCATCCACCCCGCCCGAGTTTTGGACATTTATCGGGGTTGATGGTTCCATTATCCAGCACCTCAGGGCAAGCCTCCCAATTGCTGGTCATCCAGTCTGCAACCGACGTTCCATCGAAGAGAAGAATCCACCCAGCTTTTGTCTCTTCGGGAGTCAACTGGTTATCCGCGGCCTCTGCGGAAAAACTGAACGCGACCGAAGCCATTACCAACCAGATCCATCTACTCTTCATCTCGGCTCTCCTGATTCGTTTTTTCCCGTGCTGGATCCCAATAAATCGTTTTGCCCTGCCGATATGCTCGCACCCCCAGTCCGATTCCGACCATCGTCGCTGCGCCAAGTTCAGCGTTGCAGTAAAGTGTGCCGCGGCCGCGAATTACATCGATAAAATTACCCTCCATGTCTCGACCCTTCTGCTGGGACAAGCGAACTTCCGTGTAACCGTCATTCTTCTCTTTGAATTCGGGTGCGAAATCGCCGTCGGCTCGTAGCGTTGGATCGCCGCCGAGTTCGAGCGTGCCATACTTGCCGTAAATGCGATCTGGCATCGACGTGTCATTTGTGATCGTGCTTTCAAGAAAGATGCTGTAGTCGCTCGGATAGTCGATGGTTGTGAGGTAGGTGTCCGGAGTCTCTCCTCCGTCCTGGCTGTTGTTCTCGACATAGCGGCCACCTGAAGCGTTAATGCGCCTAGGGTACTCGCCGTCAGGCCCGGCAATCGCCAGCAGCATTGGGGCGAGCTTGTGATATAGAAGATCCGTTGCCACCCCGCCACTGTACGCCCAAAATTTCCGGAACCGAAAGAAGTGCCACGGATTGTATGGGATTTTCGGAGCCACGCCGAACCTCCACCCGAGCCACATATCCCAATCGATGAAGTCCTCTCCACTCGCTTGCGGACCTGCGGCAGGGTCGACAATGAAAGGCACATTGTCGAAGTCAGATATTCGAGAGTTTCGGTTGTAGCCCCCCTGGGCCCATGTGACCTTACCGAGCCGGCCACTTTTGATGGCGTCGTGCGCCTTCCAGACGCCATCGTCGGAGGTAGCCTGCGGACCGACCTGCAAAACCTTCTTAAGACGCCTGACCGCGTTCCGAACTTCAATGGCTTGGTCTACTCTGCTCCATAGAGTCATCGGTTTTTCCAGATAAACATTTTTGCCCGCATCCATCGCATCGAGGGCGAGCTTGGCGTGCCAATGATCGGGCGTCGCGATGACGAGGGCATCAATATCTTTCCGATCGAGCAACTTGCGGTAATCGAGATAACCATCACCGTGGCAGATGCTCACAGCGCGGGTCAGCCGTTTCTGATAGACATCGCAAACGGCAGTGACTCGGATGTTATCCGCCTCGCTGCGTGCGACCATGCTGTTCAAGTGCCCGGTGCCCATATTGCCCACTCCGATCAACCCGAAGTTGATGCGCTCATTGGCCCCCAGGACGCTTGCGGGCGCAAGGCCAGTCAGTAGTGCGACACCGCCGGCAAGCGCGCTGCTCTTTAAGAACTGACGTCGAGAGATTTCAGAAGGCCTCATATAGCCCCTCCTTATAGAGTGGATTTGATCCGCGATTGCGCATCGGAGGTTCGTCGGGAGTTCAGTTTTGGAAAAAGCGCTACGAATTGTACGGCATCTAGCCTGCTATGACTATATTGGGACGACGATTTGCTATTTCTTATGCCGTACATCTCTCTCAACTTCCGCAGCAGCGTTACTCGGCGCTTTAGCTTGGAGCTCTCCGATGAACAGATAAAGCTAGGTGACAATCCCAAACGAGTGTTTGGGAAAACTGTAGCCTCGGCTTCCTGGTATCCCGCCGACTGTTAGAGTACACTCTGACGCCGGCGACTGCTTTGCGCACGCGTTGACGGTGATCCGCGAATGAGACAAAGCAACAACCAAATCTTGGATGATAGTTCTGCGGCCCAATTTCGTTGGGCCTTCACTCCTTTCTTGCCATTACCCATGCGTTAGGAGGCGTTGCATGTTACCTCGAATTGACCGGCGCAAATTCCTGAGTGTTACGTCGGGTGCTGTTTTGTCTCTACCGGCACGGATGTCGATAGCAAACGACCTGACTACCCATCCATCTGGCGAAAAACAAGCTACTGCGGTAGTAGTCCGACACCCCTCAGAGCTGCAACCCGTAATACCAAGGAGGGTGGAGACTGGCGGGGCGCAACGCTGGGATTATGTCGCTCATCCGGTACTAGTGAACGGCGAGCAACCCTCCAGAACGACGTGGTCCGTACACGGTAACCCAGCAGCGTGCGCATTCGATGGTTATGGTGCGCAGGGGGCGAAGCCGGCGGCAGTGCGAGGCTGGTGGCAGAAGCCCATCCCGAGTTCCGCGTCACCCGCCAGATGCGAAATTGATTACGGCACGCCCGTAGCGGTGTCCGCATTTGTCCATTACTGTTACGTGCCGAATAGCCAAGACCTGCGGTATTTTTCGCCGGTACCGAGTGCTTTCCGACAAGTGCGTATCAGTTCTCGGCGAAACGACGACGACGAGTGGATTGTCAAGGAGACCTTGCTAGATCTGCCTGCTGAGTGTCCCCAAATATTGGCCGTCACGACGCCGGTCCCCGCGAGATACTGGCGGTTGGAGGTCTTAGAACTGATCCCCGGCGCTGAGATGCTTCTCTCTTACGAGATCGAAACCTATACCGGCGGCGTCCCGGGGTTGGTCCCGGTCCCGGATGACGTGCCCGTTCTGGTGGCTGGCTTCACGGCCCGTGTTCGGAATCATCAACCGGCCACCGGAGTGGTGCGCGGTGCAATCCGCCCCACTCGCGATCAGCATGGCCTAAGCGTGTCGCTCGAACACGCCCACCGGGTGGTAGAGGGTGAGCTTCAAGTGCTCGTGGATGGGCACCCTACAACTATGACGGCTATCGGCACGGAGGAGTGGCAGGGGGAATTGCCGCACGGCCGTCTTATCCTTACGCGGCAGCCCACGGAGATGGGGATTCTGCTCGATTGTAGCTATGTGGCAGATCAGAATCAGGCCATCGCCTATAAGAGGGTGCTGGTCCAGCTGACTACCATGGGCGTGACCTTGCACTACATGCCCGCCTACGTCTGGAGTCTATCCCCTATTCGCACCATGGTAAATAGCGCGAACGTGCAAACTCGTTTCGCAGCGGTCGAAACGCACAACATGATGTTATGTGTTGTTCCCGGCACGGATCGTGGGCAGCTAGGTTTCGACCAGGATGTCTTGCAGAATGACTTACTGCTCGGCCCGCACCCCACGCCGCTGTTGCTGACCGCGGTCGCGGGCGATTGGTGGGACGCGTATCGTATGGCCGTACGTGAGATTTATGATTTTCAACAACAACTCCAGACTGTACCGGTCAGTGAGGTCCAGTACGGCATTTCCAGATATATGCTCTTGAGCGACAACGTGTGGGAGCCGACTCTGGGGACAGTCCAATCCTGGGGTGATCGTGATGTCACATTCCAGGACGTCGGCTATGTCGATCTCTTCGCGTTTTATGGGGTCCCGTATTCATTGCCGACCTACTGGGCGCGCTATGTTATGAGTGGAGAGGCGCTGGCTCTAGAGCGTTGTAAGAGCATCGTCCATTGGTTGTGTCACTCTGGCATCCGGGTGCAGGATGGGCCGGCGCGAGGCGCCTTCTTTTCATCGCAGCGGTTCGCTGTGGGCGAAACGCGCTACTTCGACAAAGTGGGCCAGACGCAGGCAGCCACGCAAATACTAACAAGCCACACAACGGGTGCCGTACTCTGGACACTCTTGTACTATCGCGCGGGGAGCGTGGCACACGGCATCACCCACGATGCGGATCTTGACCATGCCATTGACGACGCGGCGGAATGGCTGCTCAGGTTCCAACTCCCAAACGGATGGTGGCCGTATGCAATTGACCCTGGCAATGGTAAGCCCGCAGAGGGAGACCCGAGTTCAGCAGCAATCTGGAATGTCTGGGCACTGTGGCGTTTGGGCAAACAGACCGGAGACCACCGTTACCTAGCCGCGGCAGAGCGTGGCAAGCAGTGGTTCGCTCACGAGTTCGTCCCGCAACACCACTACCACGGGTATTGGGAGGATGTCGGTCCCGGCTCGCGCGAAGGCTACGACGCCGCGATTGCCGCAGTGGTTTTCGGCGATATGGGCGAGCACCAACTCGTACTTGAGACGGCTAGGGACGCGGTACAGTGGATTTTCACGCGACAGATTGAGTGCCGTGATCCCAACAACTCGGCCGGACTGGTCGCTGAACAGACGGGGTGGCCGCCTGCGGCGTATTGTAACCCTATGATGGGGCTGGCCGCGTGGAACGCGTGGCACGTGAGTAATGATCCCTTCTGGGTTTCCTTCGCGATGATCCCGAAAGCCGTGGGCTGGTGGTATCAGCCGGATTCTGGCGCCATCGTTTGGACCGTCGACGCAGTATTTATGGCGCCGATTGTTGGGCCATCGTATGACGGTATCTGGAACGATTGGAACGTGGCGCAGATCGGAAGCCTATCACTACGCTGGCTGATACGAGAGGTAAACCGGCGCAGCGGCGGAAAGATTCAGGTGGACGAAGAGCAGCTGCGGGGCACCGTGCTGGGACACGCGGTCTCCGCCTGGACACCAGATGGAGGGGCGCGACCCGTGGTGCCAGCCCATGGACAGGTGAACTGGCTGGGTTTTCGCAGCGACACCCAGCTCTTCATGGTCCTCTTCAATGATGGCGCGGCTGGTCAAGTAGGAATGACGTTGAATTCACGCAACGTCAACGGCATCTCTGGGGCTCAAACCTGGCCGAGTGCCGTGCATCGCCTCCAGAATGGGCAGGTGAGCACGCGACGCTGGACTGGAACCGAGCTCGCGGCGTTGGCGCCGGACGAGCTGGTGATTCTCACTTGGGGCTATGCACGCTGACTGTTGGAGGCACTGGACAGATTCCCTTATTCTTCGGGCAAGTGCACGATTATTCCCCGCTGTTTCAGCCCGAATGCGCGGTCGCGGGGGAGGAGAGGATGAGCCGCTCGCGCAAGGTGACATGATATCAGCCTGTGGAGTACTCCGTATCTAGTGTGAGCTTGTCGTCATCCTCAATCTTGGTCGTGTTTTCGCATTCGCGCGGGTGGTAGCTGGCGATACTTCAAAATAGGGTGCAATCATGCTTGTTGCCGCCAAAGCCGCATTACGGACGTCTCTGCTTAACCGTGTTGAGTTTAGAGGTCATACGGGATGTAGGTCCAGATACGCCCATGGCCGCGACAACCCTTCCTGTGTGATCGAAAATCGGTGCAGCCACGCTGATCACGCCGCTCAGACTCTCTTCTAGATCAACGGCGACACCATTCTCATGAACTGCCCCCAAGTGCTTTCGTAGGTGGGCCCTCTGAGTAATAGTCTGGGGCGTCTTTCTGATCAGAGGGCAGTCGCTCAATAGCGCGTCGAACGTCCGGTTGGGGTAAAAATGCCAATATCGCCTTGCCTAATGACGTGCAGTGTAGGGGAGTGCGGTCTCCCGGATACGCGGCTATACGCAGGGCATTCGGGCTCTGAAGCACGTCGATGGAGACAACCTGCCTATCGTTAAGCACAGCAAGAGTCACCGTCTCGGCATGGCGGGACAGCAGGTCTAACATGGTTGACCTAGTAGCCGACTGCAGGCGGCGAGCGTCGACTGAAGGTCCGGTGAGGTCGTACAATTTTGCCGTCAAGCGATAATGGGAGGCGAGCTCCGCTTTTTCGCAATAACTCAACTTTTCCAGTGAGTGGAGAATACGACGGATAGTCGTCCGGGAGAACGGGAGAGTTTTGGCCATATCGGAAAAAGCCACGGGCTTCTGCTCCGGTCCTTTATCAATCAAGAACTTCAGGACAGCAAAGACTTTTCTCATCACTACGCTGTAGTTTTTGTTGGGTTGCTTTCCCATCTGGTTGATCTGCTTCGCCATTTTGGGCATCTGGTCCCTACCGAATAGCCAAGACAATATACCAGCGGTCAACTCTTGCTTGCCGCTAATTATTTAGAGCGCATCTCTCGTGACTAGACATATAGAGTTGACAGCTAAGATTAACGCGTACTTCCAATACAGGAAACATCTGTATGGTGCAGAGTGTTGGACGAGAAATAGATACTCTAGCTATCGTCACCGCGTACCTTGAGGGAAAGAAAACGTTCCTTGCCGGTAGGAGACTCAATCAGCCGGCACCTCCAATGACAAATCAATCTCTCCCCAGGGTAGTCCGCGCTGTCTTGTAAAACCGTCAAATGGATGACCGAAGCTCGTTATCGCGCCTCTCTGATCGATAGGGTTTTCTTCTGTGAGGCTGACGCGACTGCGCGGCTCGCCCTGGCGGCATAACTGACACAACGGTTTGAATTCATAAAAGGTAGGCATATATTGCGGTTACCAGCGCAAATGGAAGCGGAGATTTATGCAACGGATAAATCAAGCCATCGAATACCGGGTGATCTCAAGACTTACGCGGCGGCTCATGCCATTTCTATTTCTGCCCTACATCGTCGCCTATCTCGACCGGATCAACGTTGGTTTCGCCGCATTGCGCATGCAGCAACAGCTTGGCTTTAATGATGCAACCTACGGCTTGGGCATGGGAATGTTCTTCGTGGGATATTGTTGCTTTCAGGTCCCGAGCAACTTGGTGCTGCAACGGGTGGGAGCACGGTGGTGGCTTGGAATTTTGATGGTGGTTTGGGGGCTGATCTCTTCTGCCACGGCCTTGGTGCATACCGCCCACGGCTTTTACGCGTTGCGCTTTTTGTTGGGGGTAGCGGAATGCGGGTTTTTCCCCGGCGTAATTTTCTACTTAAGAAGCTGGTTTCCGGCTTCTTCGTATGCTCGCACGGTGGCGTGGTTGTCGACTGCGGGACCGATTTCCGGCGTGATTGGCTCTCCGCTTTCTGGAGCGATTCTCAGATTGCACACTATCGGCGGCCTTGCGGCCTGGCAGTGGCTGTTCGTCATTGAGGGCGTGCCTGCCGTAGTTTTGGGCTTCCTGGTTCCTTTTTGTCTGGTGAACCGTCCACAGGATGCGGAATGGTTGCTGCCGGAATGGCGTTCTTGGTTAGCTGAGACACTCTCCAGCGAGCAGAAATCGCAGGCTACTATGACCGAGAAGGAGATTTGGAAGACGCTCTGTACGGCACGGGTCTGGCTTCTGGCGGCAGTTTACTTGACGCAAAGTACTGCTGGCTACGGGATTATGCTCTGGCTGCCGAAAATAATCCGCAGCTTGGCCGTGACCAATACACTAGTCATCGGAGTATGGGCAGCGATCCCTTTCGTGGCCGCCGTGGCTGCGATGGTGCTGTTAGGGAAACACTCGGATAAATCCGGGGAACGCCGCTGGCATCTGGCCTTAACTTCGTTTGTTGGTGCCGCGGCAGTCCTAGTCTCCGCCTACTCCACTTCCGTCATCCCGACGATTGCTATCCTCAGCGTAGCCATGCTCGCAGTATTCTCACTGATGGGGCCGTTCTGGGCTTTTTCCGTTTCGGCAATTGCTGGAACTTCCGCGGCGGCTGGAATTGCAGTCATTAATTCGGTTGGAAGCCTAGGTGGTCTTGTGGGCCCATGGATGATCGGGCTGGTGCAGACACATACCGGCGGATTTAGGGGTGGGCTGCTGTGCGCTGCCGTAGCCTTGAGCATGAGTGGCGGCATCGCGCTGCTGATTCGGATCCCCCCTCCAGTGGGGTGATTAACGGCTAACACTGAGAGCGTGTCAGTCTTTCATTCAGGTCGCTTGACCTGGACCGCCGACGGTCCCAGTCGCAACTTTCCCAAAGTTGCCTGGTAAGTGCGGAAGGCCGCCCAAGCTAATGTCGACCCTTCAGTTTTTCTCGATCCCCTTTTGAATTCTTCTCGTTTGACGTTGGGTGTTTTGCGCTATAGGCTTGCTCGGATTGTGGAGACCAGTTCGTTCCCGCGGGTCGGTTGGGCCGGAGAAAACACATTTAGCACTGACGTACCGCGCAGTTGTTGATGCCGTTTGCTATTGAAGAAAGGCGTGGGATATGTCTAACTTGAGAGAACGTATCGAAGCCCTCACCCTAGGGCTTCTTCTAGTTGTTCTAGCAATTCCTGCAATGGCACAAATTGATATCGGATCGCTGAGTGGAGTGGTTACGGACCCTCAAGGAGGCGTGATCACGGGAGCTCAGGTTACTCTGGTTGAGACCAGCACCCATACCACCCATACGACCGTTACGAACACGGATGGTGTGTACACCGTTCTCTCGTTGCCCCCGGGTACCTACGACCTAACGATCACCCATCCGGGCTTTCAGACCCTGACCAATCAGGCGATTCCATTAGCCAGCGGCGAAAACAGGAAAGTAGATGCCAAGCTAGTGGTTGGTAAGGTGAGCGAAACCGTAGAAGTGACCGGCCAAGCCCCCGCGCTGGAAACGCGCGAAGGCACTTACAGCCAACAGGAAGACACGAAGACTTTGTTGGACCTTCCGAACGAACTAAGCGGCGGCATGCGCAACGGCGCGAACTACATGGCCGTATTCCCTGGCTTCCAGTCCGGTGCCGGATTTAACGACAACATGAATGGGTCGATCGGGGGATACAGCGAAGTGTACGTGGATGGCACGCCGGAAGAGACGAACGCGGCGGGCGGGGGAATCACCCGTTTCCTGTTTTCGACCGAAATGGTGGGTGAGCTCAAAATGGTCACCACTCCGATGGCGGATCTAGGTAACACCGGCGGAATCGCGGTCTCCTACGTCACCAAATCGGGTACGAATCAACTGCACGGTTCCGCCTACGACTACCTGCGCAACACGGCACTCGATTCGAGCTGCGACCAGTTCTGTCCGGGAGCAAAACCAGTGGATCATCAGGGCGAATATGGATTCACGATAGGCGGGCCGGTTTACATCCCTCACGTCTACGACGGCCGCAACAAGACCTTCTTTTACTTCAATTGGGGCAGGTATTACGACAACTACACAATTGCCGAATCGTTCTATGGGGTTCCTACGGATGCCATGAAGGGCGGCGATTTTTCATCTTTTTTGGGGCCGCAGATTGGCACCGATGCTTTGGGTAACCCCGTCTACACAGGTGAAATCTACAACCCCAGCACCACCACAACTGTTGGGGGCCAGATTGTTCGCACACCTTATGGCTCGGGATCAACGCTCAATATGATTCCCTCGACGTCATTCGATGCGACTTCTGCGAAGTACCAGACTATCTTTCCGGAGCCGTTGGTGTCGGGTAATCCGAACGGCGCGAACTACTCTACCGCTGGTGCTGTAGGTAGTTCCCCGAATTCGTATTGGCAGCTTGACATAGACCAGAACATAGGCACAAAGGACCGGATTGCCGGGACCCACTGGGAGGTGAGCACCCCTACTTACACACCCCTTCCATTGCCACCGATCCTGGAAGTGTTTACGGGATCCCTTGACGACGGCAAATTTGAACATCTGAATTGGACGCATACGTTTACGAACAATCTGGTGGAAGCGGCTTCGTTTGGCTTTGATCGAGGCATATTGACCGGTAACCCTCCCGCTGCGGCAAACAACGGTGCGGCGACTATCGGCCAAGCGAATCCATTGGGGCCGTGTACTCCCTCCCTCAATATTGCGGGGGGGTATATGACGAGCGCGCGCGGCGACTTCTATTGTTCTCAGATCGAAGCCGACAACAACATGGCGATCAATGACGATTGGTCGCTGGCGAAGGGCAAACATCTGTTTAAGTGGGGGTTCAATACGATTCACTTCAACGCGAATTTCCCGCAAATAGGTAACCTTTATGCCGGTTTTCGAGCTGCGGAAACCAGTCTGCCGGATTCCGCTACTTGTCCGAATTGCGCATCCCTGACTGGTAACTCTTATGCCAGCTTTTTGATCGGCGCGGTTGACAATGCGATTACTCAGGGAATCACGGAAACCAGTCCGCGCATCTGGCAATACGGATGGTATTTTCAAGACGAGTTCAGGGTAACCCGCAACCTCAGTTTGACTTATGCCCTGCGTTATGACATACAGCCGTTCCCGGTGCAAGCGCACAATGCTACTTCTCAGTTCCTGGCGACGGAGCCTAATCCGGGCTGCGACGGTTGCCTCGGTGCCCTCGGATTCCTCGGTTTTGGACCCGGTACTTTGAATACCCGCAATGTGGTTCCCAATGTGTACGGTCTTAGAGACTTCGGCCCCAAGTTCGGTTTCGCCTATCAGGTTCAGAAAAATACGGTGATCCGCGGCGCCGCCACTCTAGCCACTGGACCCATATGGCAGATCCTGGCGGGTTTTGCCGAACAATTTGCGCAAGGGTACTATCCGCACTTCAGCGACACTTCACCAGATGGCATCTCACCGGCGTGGTATTTGCAGAATGGTTATCCCTTCCCGCCGGGAGTGCCGCTGTACAATGACTTCAATCCAACGATTGCTAACGGAAGCGGCACGGGTTTCATGGGCAAGACAGCCGATCGGGCGCCGCAGGTACTCAACACCCACTTAAGTGTCGAGCATGAGTTCCCCGGACGGATAGTGGTCGGAGTTCACTACAATGGCTCTTACGCGCATGGGATCCTTACCGGTGCCGGGCAACCCCTTAACCAGTTGAACTATGGAACATACGCCAGCTACGGAGAAACCTGCCTGACTTCCAGTATCACTGCGCAGGTGGGCTGCCCAGCGGTCGTACCCCTCCCGTATGCGAACTATACCGGAAGCGTGGAGCAGGCTCTGCGGCCCTTCCCACAGTACCAGGATATAGAGAATCAGGCTTCGCCAAACGGTACTTCGACCTACAGCGCTGGCCAGGTAACGGCTAAGAAGGATTTCTCCAACGGTCTCAGTTTCTTGGTTGGCTACACCCTGGAAAAAGAAATGACCAACCTCAGCGGCACGCCGGGTTTCTTCTCCAATGCCGCTCAGAATGCCTACAACCCGAATGCCGAGAAAGCGCCCGCCGCTGTGGACATGCCCAATCAGCTTCTGCTCAACTATACCTACGCGCTGCCGATCGGCCGAGGCAAGCGCCTGAATGTGAACAGCAAGGTACTGGACGAAGTGGTTGGTGGATGGTCCGTCGCCGGCATTCACACCTATGAGAGCGGCACACCGCTGAGCATCTCGAGCAACACGGTCTTGTTCAGTCAGCCAGCCACCACGGTTACGAGCAACTCGGTGCGGCCCGATGAAGTTTCAGGCCAATCCATTCGGACAAGTACGAGTTGCGCTGCCTTCAACCCCGCGGGTGGCAACTTCGCTGCCGCGAGCACTTACCTCAATCCATCGGCCTTTGTGATGCCGGGAGCGTTGCAGTTCGGGGATGCGCCGCGTGCCTTCGGAAATGCTCGAAGTTGCCCTTACTACAACGAAAACGTGACCTTCTTCAAGAACTTTGCTGTTACGGAGAAGGTGAACTTGAAAATTGGGGCCGATTTCTTCAACCTTTTCAATCGGCATATTTGGGGTGCCCCTGATGCGGACTTCCAGGATCCGGGATTCGGCAAGATTACTGGCCTAAACGGAAACCCGCGACAGATTCAGTTCAACGCCCGATTAAGCTTTTGATATTAGCGGAGCGGGGTGCCGAATCAGACGAAAAGGGCTGTCCCTTGACAGCCCCTTTCGTTTACTTTCTAAGTGCTTACGCGCCAAAGACCCGCGTGATAAAAGCAAGCCGCCAACCATAAGCTGTTTGGAGTTATGTTGGGCATGACTGTACCTAGAACGGCCAGAATAGTTATGCCTCCTATCTCAAGCTAGTGGGCATCTGCATCCTCAACCTCGCTTGCCATTCGATTTCAATCAACACACAGCTTTAACCTATGGAGGTATAAATCGAAGATGTCACATGGGATTAGGCGCAGAGACTTCTTGACCCTCACAGCTGGGGTAGGTCTAGGTTTGCCTGCGCTGTTAGAAATGACCCAAGCCGTACCCGCAGAACTCCTTTCCATGGTGTCAGGAGACTGCAACGAGAACGGTATGTGGGACTATCTGGCTAGACCAGTAGTGGTAAAGAACCCTGCCCTGGTTGACACCTGGAACAGTAGCACTCACTTTGCTTTCGATGGATACGGTGGATCAGTTCGGCCTGCCTCGATTGCCCACGCCTGGGTGCAGCCGGGCAACCCTTCGCGCCAGAGACCATTTTTCTGCACCATTGATTATGGCAATCCGGTAGCAATTTCTAAGTTCGTACATCATTTTTACACACCGCAAGTGATGGACTATCGGACCGACCCGTTGTTGCTATCTTCAGCGTTCAAGTCAATCAATGTCTATCGAAGTGACGACGAAGTCAACTGGAGTCTTGCCGATAGTTGGGACTCCATATCACCCGGCTGCCCACAGGTTTTTGCCCTTTCAGCCCCCAGGGCAGCCCGATATTACAAAATGGAGATTACTGAGCTTGTACCGGACGCGCAAGGTGTTCGCACATATGAGATTGAGAGCTTCACTGGCCCGGTGATTAGTAACGTGCTAAGCAAGGCCAAAACTCTGAAGGCTGGAGAGGAAATCTATGTGACCGGCAACCTAGTTGGTGTGGAAGGCTCTCATAACTACCGTATCGTTGTGGGGCGATCAACTCGGCTAATTCCGCAAGAAACCGCGACAACGGTGGAACCAGGGGGCACCTTCAGGCTGGGCTTAACGGTCAATCAGTGCGGGGTTGTACCGGTGACCTTCGAACTGAGAGATAGCGAGGGCAGGTCAATCGATGTTCGTACGCTGAGCTTGCGAGTCCTTCCTCGGGTGGTTGTAGGCGCGCTAACAGTAAGTGGAGATGAGATTGTCGGAAAAGTATCAAATACTTCGACGAAAGTTTTGCCCGTGAATTTGGAGAGTAGCGGGAAGCATGTGGTTCTGGGGCTGCTAGCGCCGAATCAAGGGCGTGAGTTTCGATTTCAGAGATCAACGTCCGGAGACTCGGGAATTGTTGAGATCAAGGTGAGCGAAGATCCGCTGGTCTCATCTCAGTGGGCTTTTCCTGTGAAAGTAGCCAAGAACTACTCGGAAGCTAAACTCGTTAGTCCAAAGTTGGCGGCAAGATTAAGCATCCAGGACGGAAGAGTTGCTCTTGACCTGACTCCCGCGGAAGCAAAAGGAACCATCCGTACGACTCTGGTTGCGAACTATAACGGAAGTCCACTTCACTTTTCGTTAGGCCAAATTGATTCACAAAAAATGGTTCTTTGCGGACGACACTCAACAGGAACCTTGATGTGTAGGCTTGAACTCGCTGACTCCGGCCTTCGAGCGGCTTTTCGACAGTTGACCGATGGCTTGCAGGAGGAACAAACACCAGGGGTGCTGGACCTGCGTCTGCGAGCCGAACAAGTGAAGTTCCGATTTGTACCCGCCTCCGTGTACAGCCGAGAACCAATTAGTAGTTACGATGGCCCCCATTTCTATGGTCACCAACTGCTGGTGCGCGGCGCCTGGTTTGCCCCTACACGAATGGTGTCGTTAGAAACAGAGAACGGAACGGTGACCTTAGTGCCCGATCGAGACCGCTGTCTGATGGGAATTGAACAGGACGATGCGGTCGTGAGAACCCGCGTGGGTTCGGAGCAAGTGGATATCCTGATTACAGCCGTGCCCGGAGACTGGTTTGAATCCTTTCGGCACGTCGTTAGCAACGTATATGCCTTTGAGGAACCCCGCCAGTTTCGAATGCTGATCGAGGCTGTTTCCGCTGAGGCAAGCTATCTTTCCCGCAACGCGGACATTTGGAGTCAGAAGTTACAAGTCGTAACCAGCTTCCCCAAACGCGATTATGTCTTTGTTTTCTACGGTCTGGTTTTCACGATCCCTGCCCTGTACGCGTGGTATCAGATAACGGGAGATCAGGAGCCGTTAGACCGGGTTCGCAAATGTGTCCGCTTTCTTCTGGAATATCCCGGCGAAAGGATAAAAGACGGACCGACAGCGGGGGCCTTCTATTCTCAGTTCGGTCTGCCAGGCGCCGAAAATTGTTGCGGATCAGGGACTGTGAGCGGGGGCGGAGACGCGGGCAACCACACCTGGCTCGAGCCCCACGCTACTGGCGCGGCTGCCTGGGTCTTGCTGCACTACTACCAAGTGGATGGAAAACGAGACCAGGAAGTGCTTGCCACTGTGAAAGCCGGGCTAGATTGGCTTCTTAAGGTCCAGAACCCTGATGGGGGGTGGGTTTATGCATACAATCCGGATGGGACCAAAGTTACGGAGACTGAAGGCGCCGGGAACATCTGGAGCATTTGGGCACTATATCGATATGGTCAGCTGGTAGGCGACGCGAAGTATCTGGAGGCGGCCCAGCGAGGGAAAAGCTGGTTCGCTTCTAAGTTTATTACCAACCACGTTTGTAACGGCTATTGGGAAGACACTGCAGCAGGAACGAAGGAAAAGAACTGGGAAGACGCCGGAGGAAGTTGGGAGGCCTATGAATTTGCGATTGCCACGAACGTATTCGCCGAGATGGGCGAGAAAGACTTAGCGATTGAGGCCGCTAAGAACGCAGTGACGTGGGTTTGGACGAGAACCCTCGATTGCCGGGATTATTTCAACAGTTATGGCGGTGTACACGAGCAGTGGGGTTGGCCGCCAGGTTCGTACGTAGCTCCTATGTTTGGGCTAGCGGCTCAGACTGCATATCGGCTCACGGGGGACGAATTTTTTCACCGGTTTGGTGGAGCGGCTAAGACCATCGGATGGTGGACGGTTAGGAGAGCAGATCGTGGCATTTTCCCTCCCCAAGCGACCCGATCGGATTTGGGCGGAGGCTTCTGGCCGTTAGAGGGGATGGAATTTGTTCCACTGGAAGAACCCCTTACTATCTCATTTTGGGATGACTGGATATCCGCGCAGCAGTGCACGCTGTGTTTGCGCTGGCTTGTTAACGAAGTGAATCAGAAATCGGGGGGCAAGATCGCAATTGACCCCGAAACTCTGACTGGAACAGTTTTGGGAAGACCCGGGATAGTCAAATTTCGACCAGATGAGCTCACCATAGATTCACAACATCGCGAGCTTAATTGGCTCGCTTATCAAATGGAAAATTCGCGAGCTCTCGCGCTAATCAACCACGGTCGGGCCACGCTGGTTAAGTTAAGCGTTGTCGAACCATTTTCCTCACCGGTAACCATAATTACAGGATCGGTAGGAGGGTCTTGGATTCAGGAAGATCGAGAAGTTGCGGTACCACTTGAGCTTCGGCTCCCGGAAACGGGCTGTGTCCTCATCGTGTCCCGATCGAACTAACTCGTTGCGGCGGAAGGGTCGCGAGCCCTCGGTAACATTAGGGACCAATTTATTGCCGGGGGAAGCGGCACAACCTAGCAATCCTCGGATAGGTCACTCGAAATTCAGCGCGAATCGAACGGGACAGGTGACCAAGCCGTGAAAACACTTGACAACGCCGCATCTCCGGGCGCAGAATCTGCGCATTTCGGTCGCCTCACCGGGTTGCCCTTTCATGGAGCTACGCCAACTGGAAACATTTCGCGTGGTCATGAACACACTCAGCATGAGTGCAGCTGCAAAACAGTTGTATCTTTCGCCTTCTGCAGTCAGCCTTCAAATAAGACATTTGGGTGAAGAGCTTGGGACTGAACTTTTCATCCCTTCAGGTGGCCGACTCGTGCCTACCTCGGATGCCAGAAGGCTGCAGCGCGATCTCGATCCAATCATCGGAGCACTGCACGCCATTCGGGAAGATTTCCCATCCAAAATTGAGCGTGATGCCAGGCCCTTTGTCTTGGCCACTGGCTCGACCACACTCATTTATCAATTGCCGGGCCCGCTCGATGAACTTCGCGACAAGTATCCCCGGAACGATATCCGTGTGTGGAGCGCCACCACGCAAAGCATCCTAAGCAGTCTCGAACATAAGCAAGTGGACTTGGGTATCGTGTCCCTTCCGGTGGAAGCACCCAATATACAGTTGGAGCCGTTATTTAGGGAGGAGATGCTCGCTCTGGTACAGGCCAGTTCAGCGCATCAAAACGGCAAAACGATTGGTCTGAAGGATCTTATAGCTATGCCAATGATTCTCTACTCGATTGGCACGACGGAACGGACAATTATCGACCGGATAGCGCACACTCATGGAATCTCATGGCGCGTGGTGATGGAAGTGGATTGTACGGAATCTATCAAGAAGTTCGTCGAAGCTGGCTTTGGAGCATCCATACTTCCGAAGAACGCGCTACGGGACACGCCGCGATTGCGGAAATTTGAAATTGAAGAAGTACATCCTTTTCGCGAGCTAGCCCTGGCCACGGCGCGAACTGCTCATCCTCGAAAACTCACGACAGAGATTGCAGCCTACCTTCGAGAAAAGCTGGGGAATCAACCTTGGAGCAACGTCTGCAAGTCTCCCGGGAAAATCCGGTTGGCTGGCCATCCTTCTTAGCCCCCAGCCATTTACGCTTGACAGTAACGGAAGTCTCACCTCTGGCCTAATCCTAGCCGTGCAGTTTTTCTCGATCTGCATTTGAATTCTTCTCGTTTAACGTCCCTTGTTTTGCTGCTGTAGGTTTACTCGCATTGATGAGACCAGACTTTTCACCTGGTTCCGCTTTTTGAGCGGGGGAAAAGATCAACGGCTGCAGGGGCGTAAATATTTTCACGAGGGTTAATCTACGCGCAGCCGAGTTTGTTTCAACCCTGCGTGGAACGTACCACCGCCGCAGAGGGCCTATACCACTCAGTTCTTCAATGATTCCAGTCATGGAGCACGAGCAAAGCCCTTCATTCGAAACAGAATCCGGTATTACAAATCAGTTCGGAGGAAAATATGATTGAAGCAGGTTGCCGATTTGTAACCCCGTCGCGAAGGAGTTTTCTCAAGGCCGGGGTCCTGTTCGCCGCGGGTGCGACTGTGGGCTCTGCCGGCGTGCAAGAAGCGTTGGGGCTGGCAACGCAAGAATCAACGTCTCCCAATGGGATTGCAAGCGTACGCACCAACGCTGTACAGCCGGCTTCGCCACCCTGGATGAAGGACCTCATCATTTATGAGATCGCGACAAAGGGGTTCACTTCGCCCAATGGACCGGCAAGCGGCACGTTCAACAGCCTGCGCGCTAAGTTGACTTATCTCCAGGAATTAGGTGTAACCGGCATTTGGCTGACGGGATATTCGTCATGCGATTCTCATCACTTCTATAACATCTGGAATCAGTACGCTGTGATCGAGCCAGACAAATTCGACTCAACTCTCGGAACCGCACAAGAGTTCAAAGCAATGATCGATGAGGCTCATGAGCGAGGAATCAAAGTCTGCTTAGACGTAATCACCCATGGACTGATGGATTACAGCCCAGTGATCAAGGCACATCCAACCTGGTTTCGCGGAAGCATCTACGGCATGAGCGAGTTCGACTGGATGGGTGGGCATACGGACCTGGAGGATTGGTGGGTAGGCATCTACACGAATTTTGTCACTGAGTATGGTGTTGATGGCTATCGACTCGATGTAATGATCTACCGTCCCGATCTCTGGGAGCGGATTCGCCAGAATGCGGCGGCGGCGGGTCACCCCATCGTCATCTGGGAAGAGGGGAAGTCAGCGATTCCTGGAGTCACCGATTTCACCCAAGCTGAAAACCCCATCAGCAGGGGCGAAGACGCAATTGTCAACGAGGTTCTCGTCAACGACTTGCCAGGCTTCTATGACCGAAAGTTCGGCAAGCGGGGGTACTACAAAGTGGAGATCGTATACGCAGACCGTACGAAGATTGAAGGTAGCACAAAGGGAGATGGCCAGCTAGTCGTGCATCTGGCTGGTCTAACGGCCGATAAAGTCAGTCACAGGGTGGGAACGTCCTGCCACCAATAACCGGTGGCCTTCTCGAACTGCCAGATGGGCTTCTTGATGTTCAGTTGACCCTAGAGAATGTTTCTTCGAAGGCGGTCGCGAATATTATCGTGAACAACGATATGGGTGAGGAATGGAAGCTTCAAGCGGAAGGGTGGGGCACTCGGCCGATTTTCGTAGAATCTCCCGCGTCGTATGAACCACTAGTCATCGGACCCAAGGCCAATATCTACATCGCAACGCTTTCTTGGGGATCGTCGGTCCAGCTCAGTTGTCACGATAATGGCTGGGAAGGACACTCATTAAGCAAAAATCCATACTCCGCGGGGGGGAGCCGATGTATGTTCGGTTACTCCTTTTTGTTTTCTCCAATGATACCTATCTTTTTTGCAGGTGAGGAGTTCAATGCGACGTTTCATGCCGAACCTGGACTGTCCCCCAACGAATACAGCGACGAGGTGGCTGGTGGGGGACGGCAATATGGGGATAATGATGCCGGAAGAGGTCGCTGGCTGTACGGTACGATGCTCGATTGGAGTGAACTAGACGAGGCATCTCATCGCGAAATGTTCAACGATGTCAAGAAAATGATGGCGATCCGCAAAGACAATTCGGAGGCTCTGGCGATGTGCCCAGGCGGTAAAGAACCCAACTTAAAGGCGGTGCAATATGAGGGCGATATCGAAGTGCCGATTCCTTATGTGCGATGGACCGATCACAGGGCGATCCTGGTAGCCGGAAACCGGGACAGAGAGAAGGACGCACATCTGAAGCTACACGTTGATCTCAACACAATCTCCATTGGCGGTCACGCGAATTACAAGGTCACTGACCTTTGGTCTGGAGACAAGGCTAGAACATACACGGAACGGGAACTGGGCAATTTCACCTGCACGGTCAAGCGCGACAACACCGCGGGCGGTGGAATCTCAGTTTTCAAGATTGAGCCAGCTGATAACAGCTAACAATAATAAGGGCGGATTGTTTTTCAAGATTCCTTAGTTCATTGTCCACTCAACTTCGCCCGGCTATACATCAAGCCCCGACGGCGGGCTCCGAGTAAACATAAAGTCGGGAAACTCACGTTTTGATTAAGCGACGGAAATCGCCGCCGGCCTAGTCTCGACGCTGCAGTTTTTCTCGCTCTCCTTTTGAGTTCTTCTCGTTTGACGTTATTTATTTTTCTGCTGTAGGTTTATCGTATTGATAAGAGTGGGCTTCGGCGGTTCCGCACGAACATTAGAAAAGACATGTTACACAGCGGGCTCAAGGGTCTACGTATTGTCTAGGGCGGTGGCGCGACTGTGTCGGACCACTGGCTTTTTTTCCGACAGAAGGAATTTGTCATGCCTCGAATGATTCGAGAAGATATGAAAGTAATTCAAGTTAACAAGCCCCGAGGGATCTATGCGCCGACAGTCACTGCCTTTAACCATGATGAATCGCTCAACGAACGGGCGATCCGCGCCTATGTCCGTTTTCTACTAGACTCTGGAGTTCATGGCCTTGCGCCCATGGGTAGCGCTGGCGAATTTATTGCCCTCACCGAAAGGGAGAGGATGCAAGTCATGGAGTGGATACTGGAAGAGGTGAACGGACAAGTTCCCGTTTATGCTGGAACGGGCCATTACAGCACTCGCAAAACGATTGAGTTGAGCGCTCACGCCGCGAAGAACGGGGCCAGCGGTATCATGGTTATGCCGCCCTATCTGCTTCGCCCTCCTAAAAACGATATCCTCAATCACTTCCGCATGATCCGCGAGGAAGTCGATTTGCCCGTGATGGTTTACAACGTCCCGCTTTTGTGCGGGGTCGAACTCACTCCCGCCGAAATCAAGTTGCTCGCGGACGAAGACGTGGTTCACGCCGTGAAATGGTCGCATCCCGAGGTGAGCAGAATTCACAATACAAAAATGGTCTGTGGAAACGAGTTTCCTGTATTTGTAGGAATCGATCTGATCGGATTCGAAGGACTTGCGGTAGGCGCCGATGGTTACATCGGCGGCCTGGCTATGATCGTTCCAGATTTGTTGTGTGAGCTTTTCAATTCGATTCATTCGCAATGTGATTTGGTAGGAGCCCGCGAGCGGTGGGATCGACTTTGGCCGATCGTGCAGTTTGAGTATCGTGCCCTGCTTACCGACGCTGGTCAGCCGCACTGGCTGGCAGTTTGTCGTGAAGCGGCCGACTTGCAAGGTATTCCCGTCGGTCCTCCCCGTTTGCCCATGCGTATGCTGTCATCCGAGCTTCGTCGCGAATTGCAAGGACTGCTTTCCGTTCTGGAAGATGAAAGAAAAGGAACACGGGCTGCTCAGAAACCGGCTAGAGGCTGACTCCCTCGACAACGCAGCGAATTTCGTTTTGTGGGAAGCTACGATGTTCTGCGGATGTCTGTTACCTAGGGCTTTGGGCTACGACTGGAATCACAATAGACCTCACACAGCTTGGTACCAAAACATCGTTCGCGTCAGTTTCGCCGGGTTGTTGAGGGCGGGCAAGCTCAAGGTGGCACACGCATCGTGGCGAAATATCCTGCATTCACCAACGCACAATGTGAACGTCGAGTCGGGGTATAGATGAATCATGAAAGTAATCAAGGTTGAAGTATTTCTTGTTGGAGCAGCGTGGCGCAATTTCACTCTAGTAAAGATTGAAACAGATTCTGGAATAGTGGGCTGGGGCGAGGGCACGCTCGGCTGGAAAGAGACCGCAGTTCGCGAATTGATCGAGGATTTTTCCCGCCGCTATCTCATCGGCCAAGATCCATTCGATATTGAATCGCTCTGGTTCAAGCTCTATCAGATCGAGCACAACACTGGCCCGGTCATGTACTCCGCGATGGCGGGGATTGAAACGGCTTTGTGGGACATTGTCGGCAAAGCGTGCGGCCAACCTGTCTATAACCTAGTTGGGGGAAAGGTGCGTACCAAAGTCAAAGCCTATGCCAATGGCTGGTACACGAGTCGGAATGATCTCGTGGAACTCGCCGAGCGCGCGAACAACGTCATTGGCCGCGGATACCAGGCGATGAAGTTTGATCCCTTTGGCCCGGGTGGCCGTGAGATTACGCCCAGCGAACTGCGCCGGTCTTGCAAGGCAGTCGAGTCACTGCGAAAAACTGTGGGTGATGATGTCGAAATCCTATTGGAGTTCCACGGACGATTCAGTCCCGGCATGGCGCTTGAGGCGATTCGCGCGATGGTCCCCTATCACCCGACCTGGTGTGAGGAACCCATCCCTGCTCACAATGACGAAGCCATGGGGCAGATTGTGGCCGTGTCTCCATTACGCGTCGCCACCGGCGAGCACACCTACAGTCGCTATGGCTTCCTTAGTCTGCTAAGACAGAATGGCGCGCACATCATCCAGCCAGATCTTGTGTATTCCGGCGGATTCTTGGAGAGCAAGAAAATCGCAGCCATGGCCGAAGCCTACTATGTGAGCGTCGCGCCTCACAACTGCGACGGACCGCTCAAGACCATCGCTAGCGTTCACCTTTGCGCCAACATCCCGAACTTTATGATTCTCGAAACCTTCGAGGATTATGATGTGCCCTGGCGAAATGATTTGTTGACGGACGCGCCTCGCGTAACGAACGGTTATTACGAGGTGCCCACGGCTCCCGGGTGGGGTGTCACCGTGAATGAGGAGGTGATCGCCGGCCATCCCGGCGACCCAGACGCAAAGCTCGACATGTTCTCCTCGGGTTGGGAGGAGCAGATGTGCCGCTAGGTTAGGCGCGGTCATGATTGACGATGCAGTGTGAGCCCTCGCCGGCATTCATTGAATCTCTAGTTCATAGGAGGTCTCACTTTTCGGACCGGGTCTGCAATTTGTAGCTTTCGGTGAGTAGAGTCGGATTTTATTTGCAGCTTCGGTAGCGTGCGAACTGACAAGACGAACGGGCATCCTGACTCGGAAGGGGTGACTTATCATGGATAGAGTTCTAATCAATCGCGCGGAACGGCGTGGCCATGGCTCGCTGATTTCCGCTCGCGTGACGCTTGCGGTTATAACGATCGTGTTTTTGGTGCCTCGGCCGAGCCACGCTCAGGCACAACCAAAGGGCGAAGCCACCCCGGTGAATTTTTCGGCGGGCGACCTGGCAAAATGGAGTATCTTCAGCCCGCTGCCTGCCGCCGAACGTGATGAGGCCAACGAGGTAAGCCTAACTGGCGAATGGGAACTGGCGGAGGCGAAAGGAGCTTTTTCGCCGGCGACTCCAGACCTCTCGGCGCTCGAGTGGAAGCGCGTACAGCTACCAGCGACGGTGCAGTATGCATTGTTTCGTGCGGGCGCGGTCCCGAATCCCTGGTATGCCGACAACTGGAAGAGGCTGCAGTGGATTCAGGGCCGAGACTGGTACCTCCGCCGCAGCTTTCAGATTCCGTCGAACTGGACCGGCCGGCATATCCGGCTAAGATTCGATGGCATGGACTATACCGGAGCGGTGTGGCTGGACAAGAAGTTTCTTGGGCTCCATGAAGGTATGTTCGGTGGTCCCACTTTCGATATCACCGATGCGGCAAAACCGGGCAGCACGCACGATCTTTTAGTGCGTCTGTTGCATGAGGCAGACGCCACTGTGAAGGACAGCACCGGGAGTCGGGCGATGAAGTCGTGCGCGGTGGATGGGTGCTGGTATATCTGGGGAAATAAGTTCCGCTCGATCGGCCTGTGGCGGCCCGTGCGGCTGATCAGCTCGAAGACGGCTTACATGGAAGCTCCCTACGTACGTACGCAGGCGATCGCGAACAACGTCGCCTCGCTCTTCGCACAGGCGATCCTCATCAACCCAGGCACGGCGCGTTTTGAAGGGACAATCCAAGCGCGGATTGTCGATCTCACCACCGGCGAGGCGGTCTGGAGCAACGAGGCGATCCAGGCCGTACCCCCGGGGACGTCCTATTGGGAACGCTCGATCGAGCTGCCAAATCCACGCCTGTGGTGGCCGAACGGGATGGGCAGCCAGCCCCTTTATCGGCTCGATCTTGCACTGCTGGACGGGCAAGACCATGCGGATTCCGTGGCGTCTCGCTTCGGAGTGCGGAGGATTGAACTGCGCCGCAACCCCTACTTGGCTTCCAAACCCCGCGCCAACCCTGGCCAACCCAGCTGGCTTTCCGATCTCGGGTTCCTCTACGGAAAACACGAAGACGGGTTGTGGGGTAGGACCGATTCGGCGCCCACGACAGCGACGATTGAGGACGAGGCGATGGTCAACGCCGACGAGTCTTACAGGTTCCTTTTTGTGGTAAACGGCCGACCGATGTACGTCAAGGGAATCGCTTGGCTCACTTCGGACGATCTGCTGACCCTTACCCCGCAACGCGAAGCATGGATGATTCATGGCGCGCGCGATGCCGGTATCAACTTGTTCCGGCTCAATGCCGGCAACGATATTTTCGAGACCGAGCAGTTCTATAACCTTTGCGATGAAAACGGAATCCTGGTTTGGCAGGAAGTGCCGATTACCTGGGCCAGCCACATGTCGGTTCCGCTGGATACATGGCGTGAGCAGCTGAAGCAGTCGGTCCTGCGCATCCGGCAACATCCGTCACTTGCGATCTACGTAGGCGGGAATGAGTTTCAACCCTACCGTCAGGCGCTGGCTCCTTACCTCGGGATCGACCGCGAGATTTTTGCCGCTTACGATGATCGGACATTCCGCATGTCGTCGCCGGGTGGCGGCACTTACCACGCCTACGGCACTCTGGAACGGGAATTCAAAGATCTGTGGCCAGGCGACCCCAATGGCTATGTGTCGCTCTACGACGAAGCGGTAAACTTTGTGTCGGAGTGGTCCTACTGGGCTTATGGGAACTTGTCACAGTTCAAACGGATTGCCCCGCAGCAAGAGCTGGTCGGCGGCCCAGTCGGCTATGACGCGAAGAAGTTCCTGGAGACGCATCCGACGATCCACGAGCACACGGACTGGGGCGAAGTCGACATGCTTGCCCAAATGGTTCACAACAAGAGTTCCTGGTTTGGCGATCTCGGAAAGGCGAGTCTCGAAGATCTTATCGAATACAGCCAAATGGCCCAGGCCGAGGTTTACGGTTATGTCTTCGAACATTGGCGCTCGCAGTTTCCTTACAAGGGGGGAGAGATTCTGTGGACGTACAACTTGCATGGGCCGGGATCCTCGTGGCAGGTTATCGACTGGTTTGGCCAGCCACACATTGCGTACTATGCGATCAAGCGTGCTAACGAACGCCTGCACGTGATGGCGAACACCCACTCGCTCACCTGGGCACCGGGCGACACCTTCCACGCCTCGGTTTACGCCGTCGACGATGCCTCCGAAGGGCTGCCAGGCACGCAAATTACCGCCCGGCTGCTCGACCGCGCCATGAACCAGGTTCTTAGGAAGGACTGGACGGTGAACGTGCCGGGCGGCGGGAGCCGAAGCGAAACAGAAGATCTCTCCTGGCACATCCCCGAGCGCACCCCGGAGAGCTATTTCTTCCTCGTGGTGACTGCGAACGATGTTGGAGGTCGGCCAACGTCCCGACGAACATACTCGCTCCGGGTGGTCAACCTGCCCACGGATACGGAAGCGCGCCGTAAGCGGTTGGAGGGCGCGGACCCGCTCGCCAAAACCGGACCGTGGTTGAAGCCGCAGATCGAGGCCGTGCCCACGATCCTGTCGGCGGAGATAGTGCAGGTGAAGGCCGCGGGGCCGGAGCTGGAAGCAACTGTGTTGGTGAAAAATACAGGTATGAAACCCGCATATCCGGTGCACCTCTCGGCCTTGCCTGACGCATATTCGGTGATCTGGAGCGACAACTACTTTTGGCTTGATCCAGGAGACTGCGTCGAGGTGCGAGCGCGCATCCGCACGGATATGACTGGCATCGACCTCGTTAGCAATCCCAAGATCGCGACTCCTTCGGACATTGCTTTGGAGGTCTCGGCGTGGAACGCCCCTGCACAACAGGTCAAGGTGGCTGCTTTTGCGCCCAAGTAGTCAGTGCGCCCATTGGCTGCATAGCTGGCGGCAGGGGGGCCGGAGTCGGGGTTGGGGCGCTCGGCTCCTGAGTTCAGGCCAAGCCGATATGGAGCTCCGTGAGCGTGCGCCGCTTGAGTCGCCGCGGCTTTGGCATCCTTGCGGTTCGGCCATGATCGTGAATGCGGAGTCGCGGTTCGAATGGCACCATTCAACCTTGGGCGGCTCGACTCAAAGCAATGTCTCTTGATCCCATAAGGCCGTAATAGAGAATTCCAAGAGGTCAGCTCTTGACAGACACAATGAATTCGCTTGAACGGACGATGGCGGTACTCGATCACAGGATTCCTGATCGGGTGCCGGTCGCGTTGCATAATTTCCTGATGGCCGCTCGGATGATGGGTGCAGATTTTCGCGACGTGATGCGTTCCGGAGATATGCTCGCGGAAGCTCAACTCGCAGCGTGGCGCGAATTTGGCCACGACGTCCTTATGCACGAGAATGGCGTTTGTGCCGAAGCGGAAGCGTTGGGGTGCGAGATTTTTTATCAGTCCGACTGTGCTCCTCACGTTCTGTCACCGGTCCTGAAATCTCTCGACGATGTCGAAACGCTAAACATCCCCGACCCCGAGAGAACGTTTCCTCTTAATGAGTTGTTGAAAGCTACACGTATTTTGGTCAGAGAGACGAAGGGCGAAGTTTTCGTCATGGGCCGGGCCGATCAAGGTCCCGTGGCTTTGGCTCTGGCTCTATGCGGACCTGAGATGTTCCTTCTGGCTGCGGCCGATCTTTCGCTGAGGCCAAAGGTCTTGCGGTTGCTGGATTTCACTTCGCGCATGAATGTGGTTTTTGGGGAAGCCCAGCGTCGAGCAGGAGCGCACGGCAGCAGCATCGGCGCCGTCGGAAGTAGCATGATTTCGCCACAAATGTACGACACGCTAGAGTTTCCCGGGAATAAAGCCTTTTGCGACGCCATGCGTCACGTGGGATGTCGGAGCTTTGTGCATTCTTGTGGCAATGAGACGAAACTCGTGCCCCACTTTGTTGAGACGGGTGCTGATTGCCTGGAACTCGACCGTTTGACAGACCCCCAGCTCTGCAAGAAGACAATCCGGGGACGCACGAGTGTGCTCGGTATGCTCGATCCTTCCGGCGTGTTGCGGCGGGGGAATGTTGACGAAGTTCGGCAGCACACGCTGGATATCATGCGAGTGATGGCGCCCGACGGCGGGTTCCTGATGGGGCCGGGTTGTGCCCTCCCGCCAGATACACCTTTTGCTTCCATTCATACGGTCATGGATTGCGCGAGAACGGCCGGCTACTACAGAGCCGATGGCTCATTGCTCGAGCTTGACTAGAAGACGTGTCAAGCTCGGGGGCAGGAAACTGAAACTACGGTGTTCTTGGCCCGGTGGTTTTCGATATTGACCCTCCGGATGGTCGCCTGCTGTGATAGCCCCGCCGACAAGGAGAGCGGCATGGATGGATCTCACACTGCGATCGTAACGGGCGCCAGCCGGGGAATCGGTCGCGCTATCGCGACTCGGCTTTCACTGGATGGTCACCTGGTTGCTTTGGTGGCTAGAACTGAAAGTGAGCTATGGGATGTTCAGCGCGACATCCAGGAACGAGGTGGCGCGGCTTTCGTTGTACCCGCGGACGTGTCGATCCCCGCCTCAGTGGATGAAGTAGTGACTACGGTTCTGCAACGGACAGGTCAGATTGATGTCTTGGTGAACAACGCAGGTATTTCTCCTACCAATAACGGCGGCAAGATTCCTGTCGTCGAGATGGAAGTCGCCGACTGGAACAAGGTGCTGGCGATCAACCTTACTGGTCAATTCCTGTTTTGTCGATCGGTCGCGCCCGGTATGATCGAACACCGCTCTGGCGTAATCATCAATATTGCATCCGCAGTTGCTCGAACTGGAGGAATCAGTGCAGGCGCTCACTACGTGGCATCAAAGGCCGGGGTTATCGGTCTTACGAAAGTGCTTGCTCGCGAGCTGGGCAAGCATGGAATTCGCGTAAACTGCATCGCGCCAGGCCGGGTTGTGACGCCTATGCTTAATGCGGTGACCATTGATCCACAGTGGGCGGAAGAAAATGTTCCGCTAGGTCGGATGGGACTTCCGGAGGAGGTTGCCGATGCGGCTGCGTTCCTGGCGTCAGACGGGGCGCGTTACATCCATGGTGCGACATTGGATGTAAATGGAGGGTGGGTTATGTACTAAATAAGCAAGCTCGATTCGAGCGGCGGCGCCAGATCCAGTGTCGGGGGAGGAGAGCATAAACTTCGCGAACAATTGAGTGAAGATGGACGCGCCAATCCGGAGGTGGATGAACAGCGAAACGACACTCGGCTACCGCCAGACTTTCCCTCAGGGTACCATCACGATTTTGATCAGCGCCCTTTAATAGAAACAATGGCTCGCTTCCTTTGGGATTGTTTGACTATGCCGCTTCCAGTGCGGTGTGCTTACCAACGTGGCTGATCGACGGGTGTCCAAGTGATGAGTGACTCTATGCGCCCCTGTGCTGTCGCAGGAGGTTTTTCCACGGAAACAATTTTTTGCCAAGCCGGAAAAGGTGATTCCGCTAACAAAGATCCAAACGCGAGCAGCTTCAAAGGCGATGCTTCGCGATATTGCACATTTCCATTCTCAACGAGTCCGCGATGCAATAACTTTCTTCTAAGTATTGAACTAACGCACGCGGAGAGGCGCTCGTGAGTTTCGTTCGCCTGGTTGACGTGCTTACTTTCCGGCGAGTTCCTGCCCCTCGACCAGCGTGAGAATCTGATCCAACTGCCTGACGGAGAATTGTTCGCGTCTGCCGCTCGGCCACTGAACCTCAACCTTTTCGATTTTTGAACTCGAACCTAATCCGAAATGGAGGCGCGGGTCGGAGTTGGAGCCGTAGCTGCCCCCGCTGTAGACATCGCCGCGCTGCCGAATGCCGCCGGCCGTCACAAACACTTTCGCCCCGATGGCATCGCGGGGACTTTTCGGGCCGCCCACCAGCTTGAACTCGATCCAATGATTGCCGTTCTTGACCACATTGCGTAGAAGCGAAGGGGTTGAATCCATGCTGTTGATTACAACGTCGATGTGGCCATCATTGAATAAGTCTCCCAGAGCCGCGCCGCGGGCATTGATGACATCGGCCAAACCGCTTCCGGTTGCCGGGGGAACCTCTTTAAATTTCGATCCGTCAAGATTGCGAAACAGTTGGGGCCGTTCGGCATAACTGATGCCCCAGTCCTGTTGATCGACACCCGGGTAGACGTGCCCGTTAGCGACGAAGATATCCAGCAGACCGTCGTTATCAAAGTCGAGAAAACCTGTTCCCCACGAGAGAAATGGAATGGTCGGATAACCCAGCCCGGCACGATAAGCAACTTCCGAGAAATTGCCTGCCCCTTCGTTCCGGTAGAGCGAGTTGTAGTCATCGGAGAAGGAACTGACGTAGAAATCCACCTTGCCATCGCGGTTGTAGTCCCCAATTGCAATCCCCATGGAAGCCTGGACGTGGCCATCGTCAGCCAGTGCAAATCCCGAAGCCACGCCGATTTCCTCGAAGGTGCCGTCGTGCCGGTTGCGATAAAGAAAGCTTGGCACCGAATCATTGGCCACCGCCAAGTCCGGCCAGCCATCGTCGTCGACATCGACGAATACTGAAGCAAGCCCATACATCCCGGAAGCATCGGAAACGCCAGCTTTCACGCTCACGTCAGTGAACGTGCCATCTCCATTATTGTGAAAAAGATGGTCGCCCTCGCCCGGCAGGCCTTGCGGTCCACAGAAAACACCCATTCCCCGGAACTGGCAGAGTTTGCCCTCCCGTGGAGGATGATCCACATCGAACTTCACGTATCCCGGAACAAAAAGATCGAGCAATCCGTCGCGATCGTAGTCCCCCCAGGTGGGGCCGGTGGACCAGCCCCCCAACGCTACGCCCGCTTTTTCCGCAACGTCGGTGAAGGTTCCATCGTGGTTGTTATGGTAGAGGCGATTTTTTCCGTAGTTGGCGACGTAGATGTCGGGCCATCCATCATTGTCGTAATCACCCACCGCTACGCCAAAACCCCAGCGCTCATTGGCCACGCCGGCCTTGTCGGTGACGTCGGTAAACGTTCCATCGTGGTTGTTGTGAAAAAGCATGGCACGTGGCGGGGCTTCCTGCCCTCGCAATGCCGCCACGGTCGAGCCATTCAGAAGATAGATGTCGAGCCAACCGTCGTTATCGAAATCCAGAAGGGCCACGCCCGATCCCGGAGACTCAATAATCGTCGTCTTGTCCAGCGTGCCGGAACGGTGATGAAACTTATCGAGACCAGCTTCTTTGGTGACGTCGCGAAAGACCACGGGAGCGCCATCAAGGAATCCACCCGCTGTAATCGGACGCTGGTGCTCGTCCTTAACCGCCGCATGCGCGGGCCCAGCGGCTTCTCCAGCGGAGTTTTGCTCCGTTTCTGTAGCGTGTTGGCCATGTACGACAGCGACTGGCACGAGAAACAGCAGCAGAAGAGCCGCAGCGACGCGAAGAACGATCTTCCTGCACGATGCAATCCGGAGATCCACTCGGGAAGAGATGTGGCGCCGATTTTCCAGGGCGGAAGGCCGCTTTTCTCCGATGACATTTTTCTTTTTCATAGCGTCGCTTAAAATGCGCCGATGTTACGCGCGGCTCTGCCGTCTGGAAGAACTGCTCACTACGCATCTCCTGCACGGTTCGCGAGATCCCGCCGGGACATCCGTCGATAGTCTAAAGCTGTCCGTGGCGCAAACAAAATCGCCACCGCATACTAAACCAGAGCGCCAATTTGTGATTAGTGGCCGGTCATGCTACGTCCCGCAGGCTGTCATTATCATCGTACTCGGCGAGGGCGTCTGCCATTCCAATTTGCAATGGGCAGGAAGGCAAACTAAGGTGACGTAAGATGTCGAATGGGTAAGCTCTGGAGACAAAGGACCGTCGTGAATTGCAGTGCTCGCTGGCATGCGGCATAATCGAAACCTTCGGTTGAGGCCTATGCGATGAGGTTCGTAGCCCAGGTATTATTGCTTCTAGTAATTGGGATTTGTACTGGCCATGCCTTTCAACAGAGGCCGACTGGCGGTTCTGCCTCAGCCGGGTGTCTGAACGGCTACGGCGCCCCGCAACTGTTCCCCTCGCCTGCCCTGGAAGATCCGCTGGAAAGCCTATCCAACCGACATTATGAACACGGCATAGAGTTATACGCGTCCGGAGACAAGAGGTCTGCCGAACAGGAGTTCCGGAAGGCGATAGACGAAAGTCCTGCAAATGGGCAATACGTGGCTTCTCTGGCAAAGCTTTACGTCGCCGAGTCGCAACCAAATCCGGCCATCGAAGTCATCCGTAATTACACCAAGGTATGCGGAGCAACTGCACTGGGATATGCGCTGGTGGCGGAGGTAATGTTTCAGCAACGGCACTACGATGACGCCATGGCAGCGCTCATCGCGTCGGTCAAGCTTTACCCAGACAATGCGCGCGTGCACCAGTTACTGGGACTGCTTCTCCTCATGAAGTTCGACAAAACCGACGCCAACTTGGAACTGCAGAAAGCCGAGCAGCTTGATCCAAACGACGCGGATATTCGCTATTACTATGGCAGAACCTTGTATCTGAACGGGCGCTACGCCGAGGCTCGCGATCAATTCGTAGCCTGCTTGAAAAGCGACCCCAAGTATCGCAAGGCGCTGGAAAATTTGGGCTTGAGCTATCAGGCGGTCAACGACTATGGCAACGCCGCCAAGTATTACCAGCAGGCTATCGAGCGTGAGAAATCGGAAAAGATCAAACATGGCGAGCCGTTTGGGTTCTACGGCGCTATGCTCATAGAGATGGGCCAGCTTAAGCAAGCCTTGCCTGTCCTCGAGGAAGGGGTTGCGGCGAGTCCCCAGTCACTGGTTGTAAACTTCGAACTGGGGCGAGTGCTGTTTGCCCTGGGTCAGCCGGAACCGGCACAGCATTTCCTGGAGCACGCAGAAAATTTGGCCCCGCAGTATGCGCAAACACACTATTTGCTGGGTAGGCTCTACAATCAGCAAAAGCGCACACAGGAGTCGGAGCAGGAGTTCAAGAAGTTCCAGGAGCTAGACAAAGATCCAGCCAACCGCGAATTTCCTATTACCGATCGCTGATGGTTATCCGCTTCTTTTGGGCGCACTGCGAATCTTTTCCACCTGTGGGACTCTGCATATTTGACTATGCTGGCTTGACGAACCTAGCCTCATCGATCGGTACGTTCTGCAGGATTTGTTCCAACTGGATGGTCGAACTCCCATCAGGCTGAGCAACTGTCCAGCGGTAAGGGGTCTTCACCCCCCCAGCGTCTCGGTAGTCGCCGTAATCGATTCGAGTGGGAGCGATGCCGACCGGCGATTCGGCGTATCGCACTAGCCTGACTAGCAGTCCTGACTGCTGGTCGAAGTAAAGCTTCACCGGTGGCTGCCCCTCCCTTGCGCCTAGAATCACGTATGCCTCTCGGTCGCCAACCTTTTCCGGATATTCCACTGTTAGTTCTGCGAACACTTGCTTGATGTGCAGGGGAAAATGCAGGTCCGCGTCCATCTGGGCGGCATCACGGTCCGCACCCTGAGAATCACGCACCGGACGCCCGGGTATTACGGACCAACCCTCGTGGCCGTTGAACACGGTAATACTATCCCCAGCGGGAGTGTGTTGGACCAAGGCCCGCCTATCCGGACCCTGCTCAAAAACTTCAACGCTGATGGATTTTCCGTCAAGGGTTGTAGAGCCCTTCTCTTCGCGACTGGTGATTTTTTCGATTGCACCCGCTCCGCCGATTGCCTGGATATAGCGGTCGATTACTTGATCAGCTGTAGGCAAGTTGACCGGCAACTTGCGGGTTGCCGCGTCTGCTGCCATTTGCGACATCGGCTGCAGTTCGCGACCGACAATCGGAACCGTCTGCGGTTTGGGTGAACCTCTATGGCAGGAGTAGCAAGTCACTTCTCGATTGCCTTCGAAACTACCTTTGTCGATCGAAAACATCATTCGCATCATTTCGCGCGCGATCTGTTTCGGTTTCTTGTCGTCTTTTTCGAAGTGGTTTTCCACATGGCAATAGTTGCATTCCACGCCCAGCGACCCGGCCATGAATCTCATAGCCGGAATCAGTTGGTCGGCGGAAACACCCTTGAGTACCTGGATGTTTTTGAAGACAGCCTCGGCGACTTGGGGGGAACTGGTGGGGACCAGCTTCTCCCCAGTCTCCGCTGCCGCGGAGTATTGATTCTTGGCCGCGCTGACTTTGTCGGATAGCTCAGCGGCCTTTGCTGTGTTTCCTTGTTGCTTATAGAGTTCGATCAGTGCGTTGTTTGCGAGGACATTCAAAGGATCGAGAGCAACCGCATGCTCCGAGTGAGCTACGGCTCTGTCCAGGTCGCCGGCTTGCAAATAGGCTGACGCGACATTTCTTTCGGCGGCGACCGAGTCGGGATTCAGCTGCAGGGCCCGCTCGAAGGCTTGTTCTGCAGCCGATGTTTGCTTCGTCAAGAGCAGAGCGGTACCCATGGACGTGAAGAGTTCGCTATCGGTGGGGAATTGGTTTTTGACCTCCGCAAGGAGGTGATAACCGCGAACCAGGAACGGCGACGAACGGCGCTTCATCGCCGTATAAATATAAGCCATGCCGAGATTCCGCTTTTGCAAATCAGGCGCAGGCTCACGCCAGGCAGCAATATCAATGTCTGCGGGCAGATCGATTTCAGGCTGAGGACGCCGTTGAATTCTGTGGTCGGTGAAGGCGGTATGTCCTCCGTCCTTTGCATCTCGCTTAGGCATGTGGCAGCTGATGCAATCACTGTCGCTTCCGGGATGTGCACCCGAGAAACTTCCCGTATGGCAGGAAAGGCATTTGGAGCGGTAGAACTGGACTGGTTCAAGTGGTTTATTGTGCGGGTCGTGGCAAGTACCACACCACAGCTGACCCTTGCTCATGCGGGCGCACATACTCTTAGCAAGTTGCTCCACATGACTGATGACCTTGAAATTCCCTGCCTCCGTGCCAGCCGGCAAGGCGTCACAGTAAGTAATGAGAGTGTCTTCCAAACGCTCCCCCGGACGAAAGTCCGTAAACGTCTTTCCGGGGTTGAGTACTCTAATGACTCCCGACAAATGACACTGTTCGCAGATGCTGTCGCGAGCCGCGGGCTCTAGCTTGGCGGGATTGATGATCGTGCCCGCCGTGGGGTTACTGAGGTGCTTTTCGGCCGAGCCGTGGCAGCGTTCGCAGGTGATCGCGTCCGCCAAGAATATAGGTTCCCGATATTGATTCGACGTGCCGGAGACGTGCAGCGCGGTCCCGGAATGGCAAAAGACGCAATCTTCTTTGATAGGTCGCGAGAAATCTGGATTTGGCAGATCCTCGTATCCGGGCGCCAAATCATAAGAACGGCGGCTCGTGTAGTAAGAAACCGGGGACTGGAAGAGATGACCGGCCAAGTCGGTCAAGTATCCGGAGGCGTGATTTCCCGAACCCATCACGTAATTAATGCGGTAGTTGGTTTCGTGCCCACCACTCTCCAACCGCTGCCAATAGCCAGTCGGCGATGAATACATTGTGATCTTTGTGGTTGGAGTAGTTACCCTGCCGTCCGGTTCGTGGCCAGCGCGGCGCAGCGAGTGCGCCATCGCGGAGCGCGCGTATCCCTCTACCTCAGCACGGTGGCAGAACGTACAGCGACTTGCGCCCGAGGGTTCACTGACCATTTGTGGCGTTGCGGGCTGCGCGTCGGGAAGGTCCGCAGCCCCCTCGCTGGATTGTCCGCGTCCGGAAGAAATCACGCCCAAAAGGGCGGCCAGAACGACGACCGACGGATGGTGGAGGCCATGCAGCACGGACTCCGGGTGGCCGTTCTCCACAGATCCTCCACGGACTGCGCGAATCGCAGCGGCTTTACCTTTAACCAATTGCCGACGTCCACCGCCAGTCGCATCCCACGCGATGAAATAAAGTGCCGCCGCAGTACGGGGCTACATCCGCCGGAAATTTCAGTCTCCAGACGGTCTCAATGAACTAGCGAAGCGATTACTCAGGCAAACTTGGAAGGCATGATTCCAGCCAACACCAAGAAATTTGATCACAACGATAACATAGTGAGCACCAAACAGTTCGTTTGCAATTTACGAAATTGTATCTTGGACTTCAGGGCTGTCGAGTAGTGGTCCTTGCGCCGCGTTGATGGCCACTCCCTTTTTTCTTGACACACAAACCGCGCCGAGTTTGACTATGGGTAGCCGTAAGACTTGCGGCGCAGCTTGCCCCCTCAGCCCGTTGTTCTCGTGGTTGAGGCTAACAGCAGCCCACATGAAGTCGCTTCTGCATCCTCTCTGGCGTCAAGCCCTATTGTATTGTTGCGGCGTTTGGATGGGTGTTTCTGCAGTCGCCGCAGTCGAGTTGCCGGACGCGTGTAAGCCTCCGGCGGCCATCTCGACAGCCATCCGCATAGCTCCATCGGCAAGTGCTTTCGATGCGGCAGGGACTTGGTTTTCTGATAACAGCGAGCCCCAATGCGCGGTGGCTGCCTTCAGCGAAGCCGTTCGGCTGGATCCGCAATTCGCGGAATCCCACTACAAACTTGGGCTCGTCTTCAGGCAACTGAAGCAGTTCCCCGGGGCAGCTGAGCAATTCCGCCTAGCGGTGAAGTACCAACCTGACATGTTGCAGGCTCGCAATGATCTGGGAACTGTTCTCGCGGAGTTGGGACAAAACGAGGAAGCCGAAGCCGAATTTCGAGAAGTTGTCAATTCCGACTCGAATTCCGTGTACGCGCTGGATCATTTGGCGCAGCTGCTGGCATCTGGCCGTCGTTACACTGCTGCGATCTCCTATTGGAAACGAGCGCTTTCCCTTAGGCCCGATTCCCCCAACGTCATGCGATCCCTGGGAATTGCTCTTTGGGAAGACGGGAAACAGTCTGAGTCCGTCGCTCTCTTGACGTCGCTGATTAAAGCCCATCCTGAGATGAAGTCCGCGCACTTCAGCCTGGCAAGCATTTACGCGCACCAACAGCATTTCCAGGAAGCGGCGGCTGAATACACCTCGGTGATGAGGCTCGATCCAAATGACAACGAAGCGCTGGTGGCAAAGATTTCTGCCCTCATTGATGCCCGCGACTACACAGACGCTCTTGACTCGGCGAAGGAGTACACCCACAGAGAGCCAGCCGATCTGAAAGGAGAGCTGCTTCTCGGTACCGTTTATAGCGAACTTGGCGAATACGGGAGAGCCGAAGAAGAACTGGCGCGGGCAGCGGCTGGGATGCCTAAGTACGCCCCTGCGCAATACGAAATTGGTCGTGCGCTCGCCCGGGACCAGAAGCCGGCACAGGCTCTTCCATACCTGGAAAAATCAATCGCCCTGGATCCATCCAATACATCAGCTCAGTATCAACTGGTTCACGTTCTGCGCGCCCTCGGCGACCGCGAGCGCTCGCAAAAGATGCTCGAAATGTTCAACAAGACGAACGGACAGTATTCGGCTGCCCAGACGAATCAGGCCAATGAATACCTGCACTCGGGGCAGCCGGCGAAAGCAGTAGAGGTGTACCGTCAAATATTGGAGACGAATGAGCAAGATGCAGGTACCGAGTACAACTTGGCCCTGGCGCTGGCCGCGCTTCAGGATCGAGAGGGAGAGCGAAAAGCTCTGGAGAAGGCAATCAGCTTAGACTCCAATATGGCGGCGGCCAAGCTCGAACTCGGGCGAGTTGATTTGGCGGCCGGGAATATAGAATCCGCGAAGCAGTGGCTTGACGCAGCGCTCGAAACTGACCCTCAACTAGCCCCGGCCAAGGACGTTCTCGGTGTGATCTACGCGATGCGGAGCGACGACACAAAGGCAGAGAACTTGTTTCGACAAGCGATCGAAGACGACCCTACCTACACTCAGGCATACGCGGACCTCGGTCGTCTCCTGGCTGATCAGCGTAAGTTCAAGGCTGCCGAAGAAGCGTTGAGCAAAGCCATGACTTTTGCGCCCGTGGACCTGCAGGTGCTTTCAGCCGCGGGCGAAGTCGAAGAGCGCGCTGGGAAGTATAGCGAAGCAGTCGTCCTGCTGCGAAAGATTGTCACACTAGAGCCGCAGTCCGTCGACGCACACCTTAACTTGGCCAGGGCACTTGCTGAAAGTTATGATTTGCGGGGCGCGCTCATGGAAACGAGCGCAGCCATCAAGCTAACTCCAAGCTCTCCCATTCCTCACTTTGACCAGGGTCGCATTTTGTTTTATCTCGGGCGGAATCAGGAAGCGCAATTACAGTTCGAAACGGCTTGCCGACTTGCTCCCCAAATGGCGGAATCGAGCTACTTTTTGGCAATGATCAAGAAGCAGGCGGGGGACTATCGTGGGGCGAGCGTGTTGTTTCAGGATGTAGTGAAACTCCAGCCGCGAAACGTCCCCGCCTGGTACCAGCTGGGAACCAGTCTCGAGCATGAATTAAGGGAGAAGGATGCCGTCGCTGCATGGCGGCAGGCAGTTGCCATCGACCCTGAACATATCCAATCGCTAAGCAACCTGGCCAGGGCGCTGGCGCCGACCGCACCGGCCGAAGCGGCAGGACTGGAGGCTCACCTTGCCGCGGTGCGGGAGAAAGAAAATCTTGTCGACCAGGCGCGGACGCTTGCGCATGATGCCATCGCTTCGATGCGGGCCGACGATTGGCCAGAGGCGATGAAAACCATGAAGGAAGCCATCCAGATCTGCGGCGACTGCGACATCAAAGCAGATCTCCACAAGAATATGGGCTTGATTAGCTGCGACGTCGGGGACCTTGACCAAGGAGAAGTGGAACTTCAATTGGCGCGCGCCTTAAGGCCCGGCGACCCGCAGGTCGAGCGAGCATTGGAGATGGTCGCGCAAGTACGGGCGGCCGGTGCCTCACCCGAAGCTTTGGTGAATACCACGAAGTGATGCAGCTGCGTAACATTCTCGTCGGTGGGACAATATCTCCCGGCTATCGAGGACGTTCGTAGATTTCAGGGGATTCCTGCAACTCTTTAGCATATTGGTGCCGGGAAAGGGACTTGAACCCCCATGGGCCGAAGCCCGGCGGATTTTGAGTCCGCTGCGTCTGCCAGTTCCGCCATCCCGGCACATTGCGATGGGCTTGCGGAGCTTTCAGGTTAATTCACTGTTTCCTGCTTTGCAACCGAGGACGCTTCGCCCGCGCGCAAAGATTAGCGCGGAGCGATATTCTCCGCGATATCTTGCGACATCAGGTTCGTCGCGAGCCTAAATTTCTGATGCGCAGCCAGGTTGACCTCAGTCTCAAACGTTTGGTATCCGGGCAGGCTGATGGTGATTTTCCTTTTGCCGGGTGCGACCAGCAAGGCTTTCCCGAGCCCGTCGAACTCAGCCACGTGGCCGATCAGCTGGCCATCCACGAACACTGCAGCCCTTTGCGGGTAGACCACGAGCTGAATTTGCGCGGTCACTTTGGGATATTGAACGCCGACATCTTTGGCCATCTTGACTCGGAGCACTGATTTTTCTCCGGGTTGGAGCGTAACTTTCTGCGAGAAATCGTCGTATCCCGCCTGACGGACTATGACTGCGTGGTCTCCCGGGAGCAACAGAACCTTTTTTGTACCGATGAGTTCTTTCAAGTAGCCGAGATACTGACCATCGACCCAAACTCCAGAGTCCTTCTCCACTTTCGAGGCACCCCTCAGCCGAAGCTCACCGAGAATTTCGTTGTTTGCGGCAGATGCGGTTCCGGCCACGGTCCAAGTCATGCAGAGGACAACTGCTGCATTTATCAACATCCGAGAATAGAGCTTCATAATTGGTTCACTCCTCACTCCGTATACCTAATACCTAATATCTATACCAAAATGAGGAGTTTCCTCTAGTGACCTTAGTGCTCTGGTCGAGTAGCGTAGGCCGTTCGGCGTTTTTTGTTCAAATATTTATTGAAGGCGGAAAACTTAACATTTTCTTCCACAGCTTTTTACGCTAAACTCAAGTCCAATAGTTCACACGCCCCTCGTTCATGGCCGACGGGCAAGGCGTTCCCAGGACAGGCCCTCTTCCCCCCCAGGAGGTAGGTTCAATGTACCGGTCGTTTGCTAGCGCAACTGCTAGTGCAAATGCCAGCCCATTTGTGGATGTCGATTCCACGATTCGCGGGTTAACGCAAGATTTGTGCACCGCATTCAACACTGGAAATTATGACCAGTGGGCGGCGCTCTTTTCTTCTGATGCCCAACTGATGCCCCCTAACCACGAACCCGTTCAGGGTTTGAAGCCGATTGAGAGGGTGATGCGCGAATTGGGGGAGGCCGGACTCCACGACTTGCGGTTTGAGACGGCGCAAATCATCCTTACCGGAGACATGGCGGTGGAGATTGGCCGTTTCACTGCGGCGATTTCCTTGGGAAACGGCACCACTCTGCCCCAGCGCGGGAAGTATTTGCGGGCTTGGCGGAGACTAGGGGCATGGCTGATCGTCGCCGATTGCTGGAACAGCAACGTGCCTCTGGGCAAGGAACATTAACCCTAACTAAGGGGTGAGCTGGCTGCCTATCCCACGCCCCACGCCGAAGAAGTGTGAGCAGTTGCCGGCTCCGAGCCGGGGTGCGAGTTTGCGGCCCGGGCCAAGAAGCCTCGTGGATAAAGCGCCAGTCGACCCTGCCTCTTTTTGTCCCAATTGCTCGGCGCGATTGCGGGAGCATCGCTGTAAACTCGTTTGCCCGCATTGCGGCTTCTACCTGAGCTGTTCGGATTTTTACTGAGACCCGGGACCGCCTGACAGATCGCCTTCGTTCCATCTAAAATGGCAGCTCACCTAGTTCACTCATTCGCCAAGGAGATTGAAATGCAACGCAAGGCAAGCGCGGTTTGGAAGGGTGGCCTGAAGGATGGCAAAGGCGCGGTTTCTGCCGACAGTGGAGTGCTCTCGAGCACGCCGTATTCTTTTGTTACGAGATTTGAA
The DNA here is from genome assembly GCA_963712035.1 of uncultured Acidobacteriaceae bacterium. Lineage (GTDB taxonomy): Bacteria > Acidobacteriota > Terriglobia > Terriglobales > Acidobacteriaceae > PALSA-270. Next base: position 872,879 of record CAVQGL010000002.1, read on the forward strand.
AATACGCCGGGAACCAATCCCGAAGAGTTGATTGCGGCGGCCCACGCGGCGTGCTTTTCGATGGCGCTTTCCGCGCAATTGGGCGGCGCGAACCTGACCCCATCCAGCATTAATACAACCGCGACTCTGAGTCTGGAGAAATTAGAATCGGGTTGGGCGATTACCACGGTTCATCTTGATGTTGTGGGACGCGTGCCGAACGCCGACGAGGCCGCATTCCAGAAGGCGGCGGAGAATGCTAAAGCGGGCTGCCCGGTTTCGAAGGTGCTGAACGCCAAGATCACCATGACCGCGAAGCTGGAAGGATAACGAGTTTGAAACTCCGCGTCCCCTCTGTAGAATAGGTTTGCAGTTCTTCCTGACAGGCGGCCGTGAAAAAACGGCCGCTTACCGAATTGCCATCGTGGCGGAATTGGCAGACGCGCATGGTTCAGGTCCATGTACCCGCAAGGGTGTGGGGGTTCGAGTCCCTTCGATGGCACCATTGAGGTAGCAGGTCCTTCTCTGTGCTCAGGGTTTTGCGAGAGGGCTCCCGCTGCGCCCACGCCCGCAAGCGGCGCAAGTTCGAGTCCCTTCGATGGCACCAAAATAAAAAGCCAGAAGAACAGTCGGTCACCATCCTCCGCGTGGCATTCATCATTGCGAAAGGCAACTTCTTTAGAATTTGCGCAACCAAGGTAGTGTGGAGATTTCTCGTTGGGGAATTTTGGGGCTGCTTTTCGCCGGGTCACTGCTGGCGGAAGGCCAAGGCGTGGAAATGAATCCCGTCAACCCAGCGCCATTGGCTCCGCAAGCCAAATCGACCTCCATCAAGCCCTACCATTCCATCACTCCCAGGCAGCGCCTGTCATGGTTTCTGGATAGCACGGTTGGACCGGAAACTCTGACCGTCGGACTTTTCAGCGCTGGGATCGGCACGGGACGCGACGCGCCGGTGGAGTATGGAACCCATTGGGAAGGTTTCGGAAAGCGCTACGCCATGCGTTTGAGCGGTGTTTCAACCGGAAACGCGATGGAGGCGGGGTTGGGCGCGGTGTGGGGGGAAGATCCGCGTTATTTTACGACCTATCGCCAGCCATTTATGGGGCGCATACGCAATGTTGCGGTGATGACGTTCCTGGCTCACAATCGCGAAGGCGCGCTCATGCCGGCATATGCGCGCTATGTGGCCACCGCCGGGAATAACTTTCTCTCCAACAGTTGGCGGGCCGATAGCGAGGCCAACGATCGGGATGCCGCCATCCGCACCCTTTACGGCTTTGTCGGCCTTATGGGCAAGAATGCCTTTACCGAGTTCTGGCCCGACATCAAGGGCTGGTGTTTCACCGGAAAGATTGAAATCTCGCTGCTTGTGCGGTGAGCGTCCCTTCTTAGGGCTGCAGGCTGTTCCCGTATAATCAACCAGATTCGCTATGCCTTCCAGCCTTGAAAAGATACTGGGCGCTACGCGCCGCCGTGTGGCCATAACCAAAGCTGCGGCGGATTTGGGGGACTTGGAAAGGCGAGCGGCGCACCACGTCCCACGCGGTTTTAAGATGGCTCTGCGGGCAGCGAGCAAGAACGGAGCAGCCGTCATTGCGGAGCTTAAGAAAGCTTCCCCGTCGCGCGGCCTGATTCGTCCGGATTTCGATGTTGCAGAGTTGGCGCCGGAACTGGAGCAAGCCGGGGCCTCGGCACTGTCGGTGTTGACGGATGAGGAGTTCTTTCAAGGCTCGCTGGAGAATTTGCGGCGCGCCTCCGCGACCACTAATCTACCGTGCCTGCGCAAGGATTTCATGGTGGATGAATTCCAGCTGCTCGAGGCGCGAGCCAATTGTGCGGATGCGATTCTGCTGATCGTGGCGGCGTTACCTCAGGCAGAGTTGACGGCGCTGGCAAGGCGTGCCCGCGAGCTTAATCTGGATGTTCTCTGCGAGGCTCATGATCGCGAAGAGCTCGACCGGGCGATCGATGCAGGCTGCGATGTGATCGGCGTAAACAACCGTGACTTGCGAAGCTTGAAAGTGGATATCGAAACTGCGGTTCGTCTGGCGGAGTTCATGCCGAAAGATGTTGTGCGCGTGGCGGAAAGCGGCATCCATAGCGGGGCCGACATCGCACACCTGCGCTCGGCTGGATATCACGCCTTCCTGATTGGAGAATCGTTGATGAAGGCGCAGTCGCCAGGCGAGGCGCTGCAGGCTCTGCTAGCCGAGTCAGAGAGCAAAGCTACGAGCAGCCTGCGCTGAGTTTCTGTGCCGAGAACTCCGCACCGAGAACCGAGAACTGGTCTTATGACCTGGGTCAAAATCTGCGGGATCACAAATCTGGAAGACGCAAACGTCGCGGTAAAAGCAGGCGCGGACGCGTTGGGGTTTGTGTTCTATGAGAAGAGCCCGCGGAATGTTCAGCCGGAACTTGCGCGCGAAATTGTGGCGAAGTTGCCCGACCAGGATCGAAAAAGTCGGCGTGTTTGTGGATGCGTCGGCCCAAGGAGTCGCTGATGTTGCCGATAAAGTCGGCCTCACAGCTGTGCAACTGTATGTCAACGAGGGTCGGCGGCTTGAAAAGCAGACTACGAGCAGCAAGGTTTTTCTTTCGATGTCCGCGGATCTCGTGAAGTTTACGCCGGATGGCAAGGGTCCCGTTTGGGGATCATTTTGGGCGCTACCGGAGAATCTCGCCGGCATTTGTGTGGATTCCGGCACTTCCAGCCAGCCTGGGGGAACCGGTCGGCCCTTTGACTGGGAAGAGGCGAGCGCCTTTGTTGCCGCTATGGGCAAGTTGTATCCCATGGTTGTGGCCGGCGGCCTTACTTCTGCGAATGTCGTTGAGGCCATGGATATACTGAAGCCCTGGGGAGTGGATGTCTCCTCCGGCGTGGAATCCAAGCCAGGCAAAAAAGACCCCGAAAAAGTCCGGGCGTTTATTAAGGCTGTTCGCGACATGGATGCGAAGTATGGGCCAGGGATGAGTGTGGATTCTTCGCTTCGCTCAGAATGACAAAACAACTCATGGCGACTGCAACCATCATCAAAAAGAAACTCACTCGGGAAAAAACAATGCCGGGACGTTTCGGAATTTATGGCGGCCGCTACGCGCCGGAAACCTTGATGGCGGCGCTTGAAGAGCTCGAGCGCGAGTACGAAAAAGCCAAACGAGATCGCGCCTTCCATCGCCGTTTGGACGAACTGCTTCGTACCTATGCGGGGCGTCCTACACCTTTATTCTTTGCCGGCCGGCTTACCCAGAAGCTTGGCGGGGCGAAGATTTATCTCAAGCGCGAAGACCTGTTGCACACCGGCGCGCACAAGATCAACAACTGTCTTGGGCAGGCGTTGCTGGTCGAGCGCATGGGCAAGCATCGCATCATCGCGGAAACCGGCGCCGGGCAACATGGCGTGGCAACGGCCACGGTCGCAGCGCTCTTCGGTTTCGAGTGTGTTGTCTACATGGGCACCGAGGACATGCGCCGCCAGGAGCTTAACGTCTTCCGCATGCGGCTGCTCGGCGCCGAAGTGCGCGGCGTGGATTCCGGCTCGCGCACTCTGAAGGACGCCATCAACGAAGCCATGCGCGACTGGGTGACCAATGTCCGCACCACGCATTATTTGCTGGGCAGCGTGCTCGGGCCGCACCCTTATCCGACCATGGTGCGCGACTTTCACAAAGTGATTGGGCACGAGGCTCGGGCCCAAATTCTCAAGGCGGAAGGCAAGCTGCCGGCTGCGATTATCGCCTGCGTCGGTGGCGGATCGAATGCCATTGGAATTTTCTATGAGTTCATTCGGGGTAAAAACAAAAAAGATAAAAAGGTCAAGCTGATCGGAGTCGAAGCCGGCGGGCGCGGCGAAAAGCTAGGCGACCATGCGGCGCGTTTTCGCGGCGGACTGCCGGGCGTCCTGCAGGGAACTTTCTCTTACGTTTTGCAGGATGAAGCCGGGCAGATTGCGAGCACGCATTCGGTTTCTGCGGGCTTAGATTATCCATCGATTGGCCCGGAGCATGCAGCGCTGAAAGATTCCGGCCGCGCTGAATACGTTGCTGCCTCCGACGCCGAGGCCCTGGAAGCCTGCACGCTGCTAGCGCGGACGGAAGGAATTATCCCAGCGCTCGAATCGGCTCATGCCGTGGCCGAAGTAATCAAGCGCGCGCCCAAGATGAAGAAATCGGAAATCGTGATCGTGAATATTTCCGGCCGCGGGGATAAAGATATAGGGATACTGCGGGAGAATCTGAAGCTGGACTAGGCCTGGAGCAAATCCACACGTTCGGACCCGACATGAAGCTGTTCGCACAAATCGCTAGGGCCATATCGGTGTTTGTGGTTGCATTCGTCTGCTGGTACGTGATCGCCTCCGACTACGGTGACGCGGTAACATCTGGAACATATAGCTTGGTTCACGGAGGTGAACGCTCGACGCTAGTCTTGCGCCCCGACCACACTTTCACGCAAGAGGTGCGCACACTCGGTCAAGTCCGACAAGCAGTCGGCGCCTGGCATCGCTCGGGAGAGGGCGGAGTCGAACTTTCCAAGGAATTTCTGGCGCTGCCCGGACAAGAGCAAGCCTCCGACGGAACAAGCCATGCCGACCTCGAAAAGCGGTTTGGTGTGCTGGTTCGTCTGCGCCTCAGGGAATATGAAGTTGTTTGGTACAGCAAGACCAATCCTTCAACAACTAGCGCAGTGGCTGGAACCCATAAAGGAAATGAAGCTGGCCTGACGGCAACTTTGATCATGAAGCCGGATCATACTTTTCTGCAAACGGTCGCTGGGTCAGCGAAGAGTATTGAAAGTAATGGGACGTGGCGCGCGGATGAGCGCCGAGACATCATCTTTTCGAGGGAGTTCCTAAAGAGTTCTGGTTACTCGCTCAACGAGGACGAATCGGCCAGAGCTATGGATCCGGGGACCTCTAATGTTCTCCAAATTGAAATTGCCGCTGCTTCGAGGTTTGGACCACCAACTTTTTACAAGAAACAATTTCCATGGCAATAGTTAACTCGATGCGTTTCGCTGAGGGCCAGTATCGACTCATGATGGCACGTACCGCAAACCGCTTTCTGTAAGATGGTTCTATCGCAACATACATGCCTCTTCATTTTGAAAACAAGCCGTCCCTCGTCGCCTACGTGACCTGCGGCGATCCCAGCCTCGCCACGACGCGCGAAATCATCCTCTCCGCGATTGACGCCGGAGCTGACGTCATCGAACTGGGCGTGCCGTTCAGCGATCCGTTGGCCGACGGCCCCGTGATCCAGCGCGCCAGCGAACGGGCCTTGCGACACGGCACGACCATCGAGCAAGTCTTGAAGTTGGCAAAAGAACTCCGGCAAGGCTCGCCAGTGGGCATGATCCTGTTCACCTATTTCAATCCTGTCTTGCGCATGGGGCTTCCCAAATTTGCTGCGGCGGCGAAGGACGCCGGCTTGGACGGCGCGCTCATCACCGATTTGCCGGTGGAGGAAGCTGGTCCGTATCTGAAAGAAATGCGGTCGCACGATTTGGCGACGGTATTTCTAGCCGCCCCCACCAGTACGGACGAACGCTTAAAGCACATCGCCGATGCCTCCAGAGGATTTGTGTACGCAGTATCCCGGACCGGGGTGACCGGGGCGCGCAAGCAGTTGACGGAGGACGGGCAGAAACTTGTCCGGCGTTTGCGTAAGTACACGAAATTACCAATTGCCGTGGGCTTTGGCATCTCGACCGCGGAGCAGTTCGCGGCGGTCGGAAAATTCGCGGACGCGGCAGTGGTAGGAAGCGCAATTGTCGAAATCATCGAGCGCAATCCCGGCAAAGAAGCCGCGTCTGTGGCACAATTCATAAGACAGCTTTCAGCCGTCAGCCCTCAGCTTTCAGCAATCAACGGCCACTGAGGTTTGGTTCCGATCGAGGCGACCGCGGGCTGATGCCTCATATTTTGAGTTGCTGAGAGCTGATGGCTGAGAGCTGATTGCTCAAGAATATGGACATCCCCGACTGGCGTAACAAAATCGACGAACTTGACCGGCAACTGGTGGAGTTGCTCAGCCAACGGGCGCGGGCTGCCCATGAAATTGGGAAACTGAAGCGCGACTCCGCCATGCCGATTTACGAGCCGGAGCGGGAGCGGTTGGTGTTCGAGAACGTCCGCAAATCGAACCGGGGTCCACTGCCGGAGCGCGACTTGTTGCGGATCTACGAGCGCATTCTCGACATCATGCGGCAGATCCAGCGCGAAGAAATCTCTCCGCAGGCGGTGTCCGATGGCTCCGGCGATACAGAATTGGAATCGGAGGTAAATGACTAGCAGTTGGCAATTAGCACTTAGCATTTGGCCACTCAGGCCACCGCGATATCACGGACAAGCTAAGTGCTAACGGCTAAGCGCTAATAGCTCCCTATGATTGTTGCCATGCAAGAACTCGCTACCGATGAGCAGATCCAGAATGTGGTTGAACACTTGGTCCGCATGGGTTTTTCTGTGCACCGCACTACCGGAGAGCGCCAGACCATTCTGGCCGCGGTGGGCGCCCGCACCGATTTTGATACCCGCAACCTGGAAGTGCTGGCCGGGGTGGAGCACGTTCACCGCATCAGCGCGCCCTACAAGCTGGCGGGCCGCGCCTTTCGGCCCGGAAGGTTCCATTATTGACCTTGGCCGCGGGGTGCGCATCGGCGGAGACGAAGTAGTGGTGATGGCTGGTCCGTGCTCGGTGGAGTCGCGCGAACAGTTGTTTACGGTGACCGAACTGATTGCGAAAGCCGGCGCTCGCGGCTTGCGTGGCGGCGCCTTCAAGCCACGCAGCTCGCCGTATTCTTTTCAGGGGATGGGCGAGGCCGGCCTCAAACTTTTGCGCGAGGCTGGAGACAAATTCAACTTGCTGGTGATCAGCGAGGTGATGGAAATTTCGCAGATCCCCCTGATGTCGCCTTATGTCGATATTTTTCAGGTGGGCGCGCGCAACATGCAGAATTTCAATTTGCTGCGCGAACTCGGCAAAGTCAAGAAGCCGGTGCTGCTCAAGCGCGGCATCGCGGCCACGCTGGAGGAGCTTCTACTTTCGGCCGAGTACATTATGGCCGGCGGAAATTATGACGTGATCCTGTGCGAGCGCGGCATTCGCACCTTTGAGACTTATACCCGCAATACCATGGACATTTCCGCGATTCCTATTATCAAGAAGCTTTCGCACCTGCCCATGACCGCCGACCCGTCGCACGGCACCGGCATTCGCGATAAGGTCGCCCCCATGGCGCGGGCTTCGCTGGCGGCGGGAGCGGATGCGCTGCTGATCGAAGTGCACCACAATCCCGACAAGGCGTTTTCCGACGGCGCGCAGTCTCTCTATCCTGAGCAGTTCGCCCAGTTGATGAATGAGTTGCGCATCATTGCGCCCGCCGTAGGCCGCAAGATTGCGTAGTGGCCTGCGACTTTTTTGAACGTGGGTGCCCCATCCTAGCGCGCTTTTTGCGCTAGGGTGGGATTCCACAAATGCCGAAACTGAGAAAGCAGATTTTGAAGTGTGGTGAGCTCTCTTCCACCATGAATTTTCCCCGCCCTACCGCTCGCCTCGACCAATGGCTCTCCACACTGGTGTCGCGGGGCGGCAGCGACTTGCTGCTGGTGCAGGGTTCTGCGCCCTGCATTTGTTTCGATGGCATGGTGCAGTCCTTCGAAGAAGGAATTCTGGAAGGCGCTGAGATCGAAGCTACCGTGCTGCCTGCCCTGACTCCCCGCGGTTCACAGCTCTATCGCGAAACGCACATCGGGGATTCTTCTTATCACGTTCCTGGCTTGGGTCGCTTCCGCATCAATCTGCATCGGGAACGCGGCAATGCTGCGGCTGCGATTCGCGCGCTGCCTCCCAAAGTGCCGGCGTTGGCGGATTTGCATTTGCCGCCTGCGGTGGAAGCGCTCGCTCATTTGACGCGCGGCTTAGTGTTGATTGGCGGGTCGGCCGGTTCGGGCAAGAGCACCACGCTGGCTGCGCTCGTGGACATCATCAATCGTCACGAAGCCCGCCATATCGTCACCATCGAAGACCCGATTGAATACGAGCACAAGCACGGGAAGAGTCTCATCGAGCAGGTAGAAATCGGCTCCGACGCTCCGGACTTTCCTGCTGCTCTTCGGGCCGCGCTGCGGCAGGCGCCGGACATTATCGTGGTCGGGGAAATGCGCGATCCTGAAACCATGCACATTGCGGTTTCCGCTGCCGAAACCGGGCATCTGGTTTTTTCCACGCTGCACACTACCGATGTGGCTTCGACCATCTCCCGCGTGTCTGACTCGTTTCCTGTGGAACGGCAGAACACAATTCGCCAGGAGCTCGCCATGGCGCTGGCCGCGGTCCTTACTCAGACTCTGCTGCCGAGCAAACGCGGTGGCCGCGTGCCCGCCGCTGAGTTGCTGATGATCGGTTATGGCGGGCGGCAGCACATTCGCCGCAACGCCCTACAGCATATGCATCAGGAAATCACCATCACCAAGAATAAGGGGTCATTCACGCAGGAGGAGTCGCTGCTGGAGTTAGTGCGTCAGGGACATTTGGATCGCGAAGAAGCGATGCTCTGCGCCATGCATCCCGATGATCTGGAGATTCGCCTGAAGGCAGAGCGGTTAGGCTGATCTGGATTCGTAATGCTGCCGGATAACATGAAGGAAAAATCCAAGCCGACGCACGCAATGGATGAGATACAGGCAGCCGTGCGTCCATTCTTGAAGGAATTGGGTTTCCGTGCTCGTTGGCGAGCATTCAACCGCCTTACGTCGGACGGGCTCACGCAGGTGATTGAGTTCCAACTCGGCAGATTTGATCCTCCCGGCACCAACGCTACCGGATATCGGCGCGACCTTTACGGAAAGTTCACCGTCAACGTTGGTGTTTATATACCTGAGGTAAATAAATACACGTTTCCCGGCGATGGTGAACGCTTGTTCGTTCATGAATACAACTGCGACGTCCGCGAGAGACTTGGAAATTTGGGACCGGAGCACAGGGATATTTGGTGGGATCTCGAAGCACCGAAGGTTCAAGACTACGCTGCGGAGGTATTCCTCCGATTGGAAAGAGACGCATTCCCCTTCTTGGCGCAATTCGAGAATCGCGATGCGATCCTCAAGCAATTGACGGAACATCCCACCAGTTCGTTCACTTGCAGACCGAGGATTATATGCGCAATCATTCTAGCGGGTCGGGGACAGAGCGATGAAGCCCGATCGCTTCTCGCTACACAAGCGCGAGAAAATAGAAATCAGCCCCACTTAGGCTTTCTGCGCGCTCTTGCGGACAGACTTGGTTTAGGGAGCCTCGAGTGATCGCCCACTCGTAGCTGCCCGGCAGATGCCGAATCTAGTCGGGTTCGGCGCGTTCACCGTAAGGTCCGGAAAAAAACTCCAGGTTCCCAGCGATTTGTTGACAGCATTGCCTTTGTTACTATAACTGATAGCTATAGTAAAACAGAATTCTAGCCTTCCATGTTTAGAAATGGATCCTTAGTGCTTCGTGGCGAGAAAACGCGCCTATAAGCGATCCTGGCGCGATTGCGGGGCATCCCGCACGGCGGTCGACCTGGCAAATCGCGCGCAGCCTTGGAAGCTCGCCGTATTTTCAATAACTTATAGCTAACTTAGTGATTCTAAAGAACCACAGGTCCATCAGCGGCGGATTTAACGTGACTGGCGGGCAAGAAGCAGATTCCTCGCCGATAAAGACTGGCTTCGGAATGGCAATGGTTAACCGCCTGCCAGACTACACAACCTCAGTCCGCATGGAATCACACACCTCATTTACAATTCCTAATCGTGCCTTCGGCCCTGACCCCATGTCCATTCGCCAAATCACGATCATTGGTACCGGCCTCATCGGCGGGTCGCTGGGGCTGGCGCTGAAGAAGCAGCTCTTTCTGGGACGCATCATCGGTTGCGATCGCGCGCCGGTGCTCGAACGCGCGCGCAACAAAGGCGCAATTGACGAGGGCCACACCGATCCTGCCGATTCAATTCGCGGCAGCCAGATCATTGTTCTGGCCACGCCGGTCGGCGGCATCCTTGATTTGATCGCTCGCCTCGGCCCGGCGCTTCCGCCCAAAACCCTGCTCACCGATACCGGTAGCACCAAGGCCGAAGTTTTGGCCCGCGCCACCACCGTTTTTGGCAAGCACACTGGCCGCCGCTTTCTAGCCGGGCATCCCATGGCCGGGAAAGAGCAATGCGGCGTAGAGTTTGCCGATCCGGATTTGTTTCAAGGGGCGGCGTGGCTGCTAACTCCTTCCGCCGATCAGGACATTTATTCTGGGCTCAGCGGAGAATTTTTGCAGTGGGTGGAAAAGATTGGCGCGCGCGTCGCCAGCATGGAAGCCGCCGCGCATGACGAACTCTGCGCCTGGATCAGCCACTTGCCGCAGATGATCTCAACTGCGCTGGCTGCCGCCTTGGTGGAGGAATTCGGCGAGAACGCTCCGTTGCTCGAGGCCGGTGGACGCGCGCTACGCGAGATGACCCGTATCTCGGCCAGCCCGTATTCCATGTGGCGCGACGTTGCGCTCACCAACAAAAAGAATATTGCGGACGCGCTGCTCAAGCTGGAACAAAGGCTGGCGCACATCCGGGAGAATCTGGATAGCAAGGAACTGGCCATGGAATTCGAGCGAGCGCATCGCCTAAAGAAGAACCCGGCACCGGGACATCCTTCACCACGGAGTCACAGAGACACAGAGAAACGAAAATCCTGAATTGGTATTTCTCGGTGTCTCCGTGACTCTGTGGTAGTTTAAGCTCTTTTGCGATGAACAAAGTCGTCGCCAGTTCCGACGAGGCCATTCGGGATATTCCCGACGGCGCGACCATCATGCTCGGCGGCTTTGGCTTGTGCGGCATTCCGGAAAACCTGATCCGCGCGCTCATCCGCAAAGGGGTGAAGAACCTCAACACCATCAGCAACAATATGGGCGTCGACGGGCATGGCATGGGAGATCTGCTCGCGGCGGGACAAATCGCCCATCATACTGGCAGCTACGTCGGGCGAGAACCGCCTGCTGGAGCAGTTGTTGCTATCGGGGAAACTCGAAGTCAACCTCATTCCTCAGGGGACATTTTCCGAGCGCATTCGCGCCGGAGGCGCAGGCATTCCTGCTTTCTATACTCCCGCCGGCGTCGGCACTCTAGTGGCCGAGGGCAAAGAGACCCGCGAATTCGATGGCCGTCCCTACGTGATGGAGCGGGCGCTCACCGCTGATTTCGCGCTCATCCGAGCCTGGAAGGGCGACAAACTGGGCAACCTGGTTTACCGCAAGACGGCGCGCAATTTTAATCCGATGATGGCGGCGGCCGCGAAGATTACCATTGCCGAAGTAGAAAATCTCGTGGACGTCGGCGAGTTGGATCCTGACCTGATCCATACGCCCAGCATTTACGTGAAGCGCATCGTGCAGGGCGAGTTTTACGAAAGAACCATCGAGCGACGTACGGCGAGGAAAGCTTAGAGAGTAACGCCGCTGCCCGCCTTTAGCGCGGGCGTTTGTGGAATCCCACCCTAGCGCACAAAACGCGCTAGGATGGGGCACCACTGTTCAAATAGGTGCACGCTTTATCGGCTTGCCCCAATGACTAGTCCTGTTGCCAAATCCGCCAGAGACGATGACAAGCGCGAGCGCATCATCAAACGCGCCGCCCGCGAACTGCGCGATGGTTTTTATGTCAACCTGGGCATCGGTATGCCGACGCTGATCGCGAACCATGTCCCGCCCGGGATCGAAGTCATTCTGCAAAGCGAAAACGGCATGCTCGGCATTGGGCCTTACCCCATCGAAGGCCAGGAAGATGCGGACCTGATCAACGCCGGCAAAGAGACCATCACTGAGATGCCGGGCACGGCTTTCTTCTCCAGCGCGGATTCTTTCGCCATGATTCGCGGCGGCCACATCGATCTAAGCGTTCTCGGTGCGATGGAAGTGGACGAACAAGGCAGCTTAGCTAACTGGATGATCCCCGGAAAAATGGTGAAAGGGATGGGCGGCGCAATGGACTTGGTCGCCAGCGCTCGCCGCGTGGTGGTCACCATGGAGCACACTACGCGCGAAGGCCGGCCAAAGATTTTGAAGAAATGTACTTTGCCGCTCACCGGAGTGCGAGTGGTGGATACGGTCATCACCGAAATGGCGTACATTCGTGTGATGCCGGATGCTCTGGTGCTGGAAGAGATTGCGCCGGGGCTCACGCCAGAGGATGTACAGCAAGTGACCGAACCGAAGCTGTTGCTCGCGCGGAACTTGAGGACGATGGAAAGTTAGGCCGTTTGAAAGGGGACGCGATGGTCAAGCCCGGAACTTACGAGGAAATCATGCGGCGGTCATCGACCTATGTCGACGATTACACCATGAGCCTGCAGATCCCGCTCAGCGATTGGTCGGGATACTTTCTTTTCGCCGCAATCGATGGCGACGGGCCGTGCCAGGCGGTGAACCTCGGCGTGTGTATTGGCCTGGTCAACGGCGCTGAGCACGGCGTGCCGCAGTGGGATGGCGATCCCTACCGCTTGTTCGTAATTAACGCCTGTATCTGCGACGGCGTCAGCTATCGCGCTTTGGACGACACCTCGTATACGCGGTCCGACGTCATTTATTCGCGGGCCGGGCTCGATCTGCAGGTGGGGCAAGTGGTGCGGGTGCGCGGCAGTTGGCCTTACTTCGAACTGTATTTCAAGGACACGGTGCATGACATCGTGTACGAACTGGAAGGCCGCGCCGGGTACGCGCACTGGATTCCTGACCATGTCCAGCGCGGCACTATGTACAACTATGTGTGCTTTCCGGATTTCAATTTTCACGGCACCATCACGGTGCGGGGCGCGGCGCACGCAGTCAAAGGCGTAGGCGGGCTTGATCACGTAGTCGCGCGCAACGTTGGAAGCAAGAGCAGTCCGGGAGTCGGGTTCTGGCACTACGATCCCATCCATTGGGGAAATGGCTTGATCTCCAACGGTCTTTACTACCTGGGAGTCAATGGCGAGCCCTACATCACACAAGGTGTCATGACGCTGCCCGATGGCGGGTACCATCCTGCTGGGCGATTCGCGGTTGAGTACCTCGAACTTGGGGAAGGGACAGCGAATGCCGGCGCTACAGGCGGGCCGCAAGTGGTGCCGCGGCGCTGGAAAGCGACCATGGAAGCCGCCCACGGAACCCTCACTTACACCACGGTGCCGATGGAGGTGCGCGATACCAAAGGACAGGTGCTCATCGAACCGAATCTTGTATTCCGCGCGGAAGGCGAATTCAAAGGCCGCGACGGCAAGGTGATCAAACTCGTCGGCAAGGGTCACAACGAGTACATGGGGGCAGCGTTCAATCCGTCGCGGATTCGGTAGGGTCTGTCAGTGCGTACGATCGGGCACCCATCGTTGAAAAAGCTGCCGGAAACGTTCGTCCTCAGCCTTTGGCCGGCCACGCCATTTGTCCCCCCTGGTGATAGGCCAGGTTGCCGATCTGTCCGGCACGGGCGGCGGCAACGCCGGTTTCGACCGGGGCATTGGGCTGTTTGCGCGACGTGACACAGTCGAAGAAATTCTCCATATGTGAAATCGTGCCGTCCTTGGTACTGCGTTCGCTAAGGACAGGATTTTGCCCATTCCCATGTTTTCGCGATACACCGCAAAGCCGTCGCGATTGATTTTCAGGGTTGCCTCCGTGCCGCGGAACTCAAGGCCGCCATCGTCGACGGACGAAGCCATCATCCCTTCGTAAACCACGTCGAAGCCGGGATAACGAAAGGCTGCTTGAATCGTGTCGGGACAGTCCCATTGCTCGAAGACGTATTTGTCAGCGATGATCTGGGCCTGGCGTGGCTGGTCGCTGTTCATCGCCCAATGCACCACGTCAATCCAATGGGTGAACAGGTCGGTCATGGCGCCGCCCCCAAAATTCCAGAACCAGCGCCAGTAGTGGAGCTTCTCCTCGCTGAATGCCTGGTCGGGAGCGGAGCCGAGCCAGCGCTTCCAATCGAGCGCCTGCTGATCGACAGGTTTAGAGGCGTCCTGCTCAGGTAGTCCTGCCACCAGTAAGTTCGCACCTGGACAACCCGGCCCAGACTGCCTCCTTGGATCAAATCCACGGCATCGCGAAAATGATCCCAACTGCGTTGCTGCATGCCGCATTGCAGAATTCGTTTGCTGGAATGCACGGCGCGAGTAAGCGTGGCGCCTTCCTCGATGGTATGCGTGACCGGCTTTTCCAGATAGACGTCTTTCCCGCTGCCAACGCATCCACCGCCATGGGAACATGCCAGTGGTCGGGGCTGGCGATGAACACCACATCGATGTCTTGCTCCAGAACTTCACGGTAATCAAGGTGGGTGCTTGCCAAACCGCCAGACCGTACTTTCACGGCGTCGCGGTTCGGCGTGTACACGTCGCTGACGGCCACGATCTGGGTAGGGCCGGCTTTGGCGGCAGCGTCCAGAAGGTCCTGCATGCGGTGACCGGCGCCGATGACCCCGATGCGGATCGCGTCGTTCGCTCCGAAGACGCGGGTTGAGGCGAGCGCGGTAAGACTGCTGGCAATGAGGAAGGTGCGGCGATTGATCGTCTTGGTGGGCATTTCGATTGGCATTTCGGCAAGCCTCCCGTCCGTTTAACGGGAATGATCCTATCAAGTTTCGCAGCGGCAGGATGACAAACTACTTTGGCGTATTACTTTTGATGCGCGCTGCCTCGAATTCATCGCCCTTTTGCCAGCCAATTAAGCGCGGCAGGCTGGCGGCTTCCCATCCCAGGGCGAAACCGAAGCGCGCCATAGCCGCGTCTCCGGTGAAGTCCATGTCGGGACGGTATTCGTCGCTCGGCTGGTGATAGTGCTTGCTGGTGTATTCGTCGGCCTGACGCAATGCCCCAGGCTTCATCGTGTCCTTTGTATTTCAGGCCTTCGCGACCGAGAAGGCGGGAATCCCCACGCGCGCCAGACTGAAATGGTCGGAGCGGTAGTAGTAGCCCGCCTCGGGATGAGAATCGGGGCGAATCGCCAGCCGGAATTCTTCCGCAGTGGCCTGGACCAGCGGATAGAACGTAGTCCGCTCCGCGCCGGAAACTTCTACATCCTCCGGCGCGCCCAACGGCGGTAGGTCGTCATAGTTCAGGTCGAGCGCGATTTTGCTCGCAGGCACCGGCGGATGTTTGCCCAGATATTCTGATCCCAGCAAGCCCTGCTCTTCGGCCGTGACCGAAGCAAAAATGATGGAGCGCGCCGGAGCCGTTTCGCGGCCAGCGAATAGGCATGCGCCAACTCCAGCAGAATGCCGCAACCGGTGGCGTTGTCGTTGGCGCCGTTGTAGATGTTGTCGCCTGGCATGTCCGGGCGAATGCCGAGGTGATCGTAGTGTGCGGTGTAGATCACGGCTTCGGATTTCAACGCTGGGATCCGACTCCCGGCAACATGGCCACAACATTATTCGAGGCAAAAGGACGAACCTGGCTGACCATGTGTGCTTTGAGTTTCACGGGCAGCGGTACCGGGTGAAAATCGCGCGAGCGGGCGTCCAGCATCATCTTGTCGAGATCCAGCCCCGCATTCGTTCGTCATCTGCTTGGCCACATCCCATTGGATCCACGACGCGACTTGCAACTTGGGCGCGCCTTCGGCCTTCAGATAAGACCTCTCGCCGGAATTCGAATTGCGCACCACTTCCCAGGGATAGCTCGCCATATCGGTCTGGTGAATGAGGATCACGCCTACCGCGCCTTTGCGGGCCGCTTCTTCATATTTGTACGTCCAGCGGCCGTAGTAAGTGAGAGCTTTGCCCTTGAAGAAATTGACGTCGTCGGAGGGGGCTCGTTCACCAGCATGAGCAGCACTTTGCCGCGCACGTCCACGCCTTTATAGTCGTCCCAGTGATATTCGGGCGCCTCGATTCCGTAGCCCACATAAACGATCTGGGCGTCCACGTCGGATTGCGGCTGCTGGGTTTCGTCGAAGGCAACGTACTGGTCGAGGTATTTCAGTTCCGTCGCCGGCCCGTTGTCGGGGACGAGAGAAAATTTGGTCTCGGGCTGGTGGTCACGCCCACCAGCGGGACCTTCTGCATGTAGGTTCCGTTGTCGCCGGCGGGTTTCAGTCCATAGAGCGCGAATTCCGTGGCGATGTATTCGGCGGCAATATCTCCGCCGCGCTGGCCGGTGCCGCGGCCTTCCAGCAGATCGTGCGACAAAAAGCGCACATGGGCGCGGATGCGCTCTGGATTGATCTTCTGCATGGCGGAGATGGCGGAGCCGGGAAGGCGCACGGTGGGGGCCCGGCGCGCCGGTTTCGCGGGCGTGAGCCCATGCCGCGAACTAAGAAAAATTGCGAACAGAACAAACGAAAGCTTATCTCTATGACACGCTACACTCCTGCGGAGTCGTAAATGTGGAGAATTGCCACTTATTGGGAAGCCCGCAACCTGCGGGCTAGTTTTTCGAGCCTCAACCGGCGCGGAATTCGGGCACAGATTCGTCCGGCTGGAAAACCGGCATCGGTGCCGAACCATTGGCTTCGGCGGCTTTGCGATTGATCTCTTCGATATCGTGCCGCGACCAGCCCACGCTGGAGATTTCAATTTCGCCATCCTGGCGCGATCCAGAAGATGTGTCGGCACATTGGTCAGGCCGTAGGCGTTCGAAACCGGAAATGTGTCGGTGTCATCCAGCAGCACGGGGAACGTGATGCCGTACTCCTTCACGAAGGCGGCGGTGTCTTTGGCCTGATTCTGCGAAATGCCGACGATGGTCACTTCTTGTTGCCATGTGCCCGGTAAATGCGCTCCAGAAAGGGAAAAGCAAATTGGCAAACCGGGCAGGAGATTTTGAAGAATGCGGCCAGCAACCGGTCCGCGGGACAAGGCTTCGCGCAACGAGAATTTGCTTCCGTTCATGGCGGGCAAGGCTGAAATCTGGAGCGCGGGTTTCCCGGTGTCAATGCGGCCACGGCGTTTCCTCCGAAAAGTTCTCCAAGAAAGTTTCAATTTACACTCTCATTCTAAATCACCTGCGCGGCGCGCAGGATTTTGCGCGCCAGTCCGGTCAAGGCCAACTTATTCAGCCGCGATTGCGCGATCCATTGCCCGGAAGATTTTGGAGGCGATTGCCTCCCGCACCCGCACGGTGTAATCGGTTACGGTAATCGAGTGCCGCAGGGTGAGGCTGGACTTCGCCATTAGCCGTCCGCGGGAATTTCAGGCAGCTCCCACATGCCCGGCATCAGCGATGCGTCGTCGGGACGCTGCACCAGAAATACCGATCCATTGCGGCGAGCGAGCGCGTAGTGAATCTCGCGCTTATTCTGCCGCGGTTTTCTGCACGCGTGCTTGGCGAACTCTCCCCGGCTGGCGCACAACTCGACCACCGGACACGCCAGGCAATTCGGTTGTCTCGGCAGGCACACCGTCGCGCCCAGTTCCATCATGGCCTGATTGAAGTCGCCCGGCCGGGAGCGATCGAGCAGATTTTCCGCTTCCCGCCAAAGTGCTTCGCCCGCCAGCATCTTTCCCTGCAACCGCTCGCAGAACTCTTCTCGACATTTCCGTCTACCACGGCGATCGGTTCGCCGAAGGCAATGCTGGCAATGGCGGCTGCGGTGTAGCGTCCAATGCCCGGAAGCTGCCGCAAGTCTCGAGCGGCCTGGCAGGGAAATTCCCCGCGCATGTTCCGTCACAATCTGTTTTGCCGCGGCATGCAGCATGCGGGCACGGCGGTAGTAGCCCAAGCCCGCTCCACGCCGCGAGTACCGAGGCTTCCCGCGCGCGCGCCAGCTTCTCTACGGTGGGGAAGCGCTGCAGGAACTGCCGATAGTGTTCGAGCACCGCGGCCACGCGCGTCTGCTGCAGCATGATTTCTGAAAGCCAGACGCGATAAGGATCGCGATCCTGCCGCCAGGGCAAGTCGCGCTTATGCGCGTCGTACCATGCGAGCAGGCGCTTACGAAACTCGCGCCGGCGCGATTTCTCGGTGGTCAGATTTGTGCTGGATGGTCATTTGGAAGATGTTCGCTACCGCATTCTAATGCACGTACGATTCGTACCACTGACCGAGACTGCGCGACTACGTCTCGACGGCTCATGGCCCTTTGGGGTGTACGCCGCGATGCTCCCCGATTGACCCTTCTGCCGGGCGCGAAATAATCAGAGAATGTGGTTTCTGCAACGGGCGCGCGGTTCTGTTGCGTCCCAAAAGCTAAGGATTTGAGGCATTCCTATGAGCGATTTCAACCGCAAAGTCGAACAGGCTGCGGACCGGTTGGAGAAAGAGACCGCGGAGTTCATCAAGTATCTGAACGACGAAGTCGTTCCGGCAGTGCGCGAGCATTCCTCCAAAGCGCTGCGCGTGGCGGCCGACAAAATGGCTCGCCTGGCCGACTACATGGAGCAGACCCAATCCTCACGCAAGTAAATCTCGCTGTCGGCAAACACGTGCGGCGAGTGAGCTGCCGGTGTCGCTGCGGATCGCCCTGGCCGTTCTGGTTGTCTGCTCTGTTGACGCAGTTGCTCTTCCCATCAGCAGGCGCGGGTTACGCTGCCGCCGCCGCCCGCAATCGAACCGCCGCCAGTGCGCAGCCAACTTCCCATCCGACTCCGTCGGAGCCGCGGGAAACGGCCAAATCTGTCCCGCAGGAAAGCTCTGCCGCTCATCTCGGTCCCTCCGGATGCGAAACCAATTTTCGTGGAAACCGGCCTCGCCAGTTGGTACGGCGCGCCTTACCATAACCGGCCGCGGCTCGAACGGCAAGATCTATGACATGAACGCCATGACCGCCGCTCACCGTACGTTGCCGCTGGGCTCGATCGTGCGGGTAACCAATCTCAAGACAGGCCATTCGGCTTTGGTGCGCATTACGGATCGCGGGCCATTCATTCCGGGGCGGATCCTCGATCTTTCTCTGGCGGCTGCCAAGCAAGTGGATGTGTGGTTGCCGGGTGTGGCCACGGTGCGCATCGACGTGCTCGAGACTCCGGCGCCGCTGAACATAGGAGGACGATGGGCGGTGCAGATCGGCGCTTTCGGAGACGAGGATTCGCGCCGCTGAATTGGCCTGCCGGCTGACTCGCCGTTACCACACAGCCAAAGTGTTGAGCTTCAGCAGCCCGGTCGGCGATTGGTGGGTGCGGGTGCGCGTACTGGATGACGACCGAAGCCGTGCGGAGGAACTTGCCCGCGAGGCTCCAACTTCCGAGGGGGCGGTATTTCCTGGTCCGGTCTGCGACTGAAAGAGCAATTGCATTTACGATCTCGAACTCATGCCGCGGGTCCAGAAGTCTTGCAGTCATGCCGCCCGTGACCAAAGTGCTTTGACTCCCCAGCACAAACCGCCAACATTAATCGTTCTGGAGATCCCCATGCGATTCCGCATCCTTGGCGCTGCCTTGCTGGCTGCACTTGTGCTAGACGCGGCCTCCAGCTACGCGCAATCCGCCAGCCCGCAGCATCTATTTGAGATGGGGATGGATGCCATGAACGGGGTCGGCCCTGACCGGAACCCCGTGGCTGCGGTGGATTACATCCACCGCTCGGCGGATTTAGGATATCCCTCCCGCCGAAGTCATGCTCGGTTCTTTTTATGACACGGGAAACTCTGTTCCACGCGAACCCGGGCAAGCCGCGATGTGGTACAAGAAGGCCGCGCTGCAGGACGATCCTGTGGGCGAGTGGCTTCTAGGGCGATTGATTCTCTCCGGAACGGTTCCTCCTCGCGACTTGAATGAAGCGGCGCGCTGGCTGCAAAAATCCGCCGGCCACGGAGACCCTTTCGGGCAATATCTTCTGGGCGCGGTCAAGCTGGAACGGCAAGATTATGCCGCAGGCCGCGGTTTGGTTTCGCAAGGCCGCCATGCAGGGCATGCCGCAGGCGCAAGAGCAGCTGGGAGTGCTTCTGAAACAAGGACAGGGCGTCAACCTGGACAAATCGGAAGCCTATGTTTGGTTGCTGATCAGCTACGATGCGGGGAATCAATCGGCTAACGTGGCCAGCACTCTGGCGCAACTCCAGGCGGATCTCAGCAACGAACAAATGGACCAGGCCAAAGCCCGGGCGCGCGATCTGGAACAGACCGCCAGCCGCGTAGTTGCAAGCCGGGGATGCACCGGGTGGCCGGGCGAGTTCAATGCGATCCCGGCTCCGCCGCCGCCCGACATACAGAGTTACTGCCGGTAGGGAATTCTAGTCTTCAGTCCTCAGTCTTCAGGTGTGCTTCCCTTGCGTCCGGCAATCCAGCTAACATTGATAACGATATGCGTATTTCCTGACGACTGACGACTGACGACCGAGGACTGCTCCCATGCCCGACTGCCTGTTCTGCTAAATTATTTCCGGCAAGATTCCCGCGAAGAAGGTCTATGAGGACGAGCACACTTTTGCCTTCGAAGACATCAGTCCCAAAGCTCCTACACATGTGCTGATCATTCCCAAGAAACATATCGTGGGGTTGAAGGAAGCTGCGGTCGAAGAAGCGGAGATCATTGGCCGCTGTCATTTAGCGGCGGCTGAAATCGCGCGCCAGCGCGGCATCGAGAACGGATACCGGACCGTTCTCAACGTTGGGCCAGGGGCGGGACAGTCGGTGTTCCACTTGCACGTCCATCTGCTGGGTGGCCGGGATTTGACTTGGCCGCCGGGCTAGACCTGCCGGCAGTCCCGCGATCCTTACCGATTTTAGTTAGCGGTTTCTTCCTCGGGTGCGCCGTGGCGACGCAGCAGTTGCGGCAGATTCTGCGAGAACGCCGAGCGCGGCAACACCATATCGCATCCCACTTCGTGAGCTTTTTGCTTCAGGTCGCCTTGCACGTGGGACAGAAAGCCAATAATCGAAGTTCCCTTTTTCAGTTTGCTCTTTAGCTTGGGGATCAGTGTCAAGGGCTTCGCGTTGGCGTTGTTCATGTCGAAAATGATCAGGGAGGGCTTCTCTTCGCCGTTTTCCTTCATGCGATCCATGAGTTCCTTTTCGGCTTTGCAGAACTCAACTTTGACGTTGAGCTTGCGCGCAGTCTCCTGAATCTTGGCCTGGAAAAACAGGTCGTCCACGAAGGCAAAAATACGCGACGCGGCGTCCTCGCGCTGGTCTGGCAAGGGGTCTGGATCGACCGGATTATAGGCGGGCGCGAAACCCGGACGCTGGCGGCCGCCGCGTCCATTGTTGCCGTTGAGCGCGCTGCGGTAGTTGTGGTCCATGGGCGCGGTGTAGATGCCGCTATGCTGCTGGCGGTCGCGTCCCGGTTGGCTGCCGTGATTGGGAGGACGGCGTCCCCGTCGCCGGCGATTCTTCCCTCCGCCTCCGGAGGGGTTTCTGGGTCCTGCATTCATAATGATCTTCTCGTTTGTCTTCTAGTTTTCGAACTGGGCCTATTTCTGCGCGCTTCGTGTTGCCGCTCCGTGGGTAATGCCCCGCCTCGCGCACAAACACGAGGGGTGCGATGGTAACCAACGCGGCTGAAACTCACTGCTGAAAATGTTATGTATCCGTTTGGCGCCTGGAGCTGCGAGGGCGCGGGGGCCCGCTAGGGAGCGTAGCCACTTGAGAACAACCACATGGTACCGCCCTGGCTGGAGAGAGCGCAAGTGCCATTCCCCGTATTTTTCCACATAAGTAACTGTAGGTCTGGGGAGGCTCGTTCGGTTGTCCGCTGGACCGGCGGGGGTGGTGCGGCCTGCCAGGGCTTATGCGGCGCTGACTCCGCGAGCCCATTCCATGGCTTGCCAGTAGGCTTCGGCAATGCCGCTTTCGCTGATTTGAATTTCGCGGGCCAGTTCGCGGATGTTCTCCCACTCGCCGGATTCACGGGCGACCATCAGTTGGTAAAGAGTCCGAAGGCGTCCGGTACCGGTGAGGAGTACGACTTTCGTTTCACGATCTACCGGGACGCTGGCTAACAAGTCGGCCATCGGCATTTCCAGAATCGCATCCATCAAAGAGAACAAGCCCAACAGGAAGAGGTCGGAGCCGTCGTGCTGGATTTTGGACGACAGGGACTCGCAGAAGCGTCCTCGCACCAAAGCGGCTGAGACCAGTTCACTGGATTTTCCCGAACCAGCCGCCAGGGTTGCCACCAGCCGCACCCAGCGCCGGACTTCGCGTTCCCCCAGCAGCGCCATCGCGTGTTTCACCGAATGGATTTCGTTGGCAAAGCCGAAGCTTGCCGAATTCATATAGCGAAGCAGCCGGTAACACAACGAGGCTTCACTCTTGATGAGGCTTTCGATTTCTTCGTGATCCAGTTCGTCGCGCGAAACCGCTTGCAACATCTGCACATAGTGAATGCGGTTGGCGGGAACCTCGCGGGTCGACAGGATCTCGGGCTGGCGAAAGAAGTATCCCTGAAAATAGAGAAAGCCGCTTTTACGCGCAGCAAAGAATTCTTCCCGAGTTTCGATTTTTTCCGCCAGCATCCGGCAGTGCCAGGAGCCGTATTGCTTCACCATCTCCGCGCGTTCTTCTGCCGAAGTCGCTCTGAAGTCGACCTTGAGGATGTCGGCCATCTCGATTAAACGCACTCGCGGATCATTAGGCGCAAAGTCATCGAGCGCGATCCAATAGCCAGCTTCTTTCAAACGCTGGCAGGCGGCCAGCACCTGGTCGTCGGGGGGAACCGATTCCAGAATTTCCACTACCGCCTGGTTGGAAGGCAGGAGCGTGATGTAATCCTTCAGCAGAACTTCGCGGGTGCAATTGACGAAGGCGCGGCGATTGCCGCAGAGAACGTCCAGGCCCATGAGGGTGGAACTGTCGAGGGTGTCGCGGGAAGCCGCGTCGGGATCAAGGCTGCGAAAATAGTTGTCCGGACCATCGCGGAAGAGCAACTCGTAGCCAAAGAGCTGCTCTTCGCGGGTGAGAATGGGCTGGCGCGCCAGAAAGCGCAAAGCTGCGCCAGGCTGCGCATTGTCGCGTGCGCGGGCCGCGGTAGTCACTCGTTGTATATCGGCACAATCGGGCAAAAGCTTATGCCAACGGCCAATTAATGGGAAGCCGCTGCGGGCGCGGGCGGCACAAAGCCGTAGCTGCGCATAAGTTCCTGAATCGATGGAGTTTGTAGGTAGCTAAGGAATTGGTGGGCAAGCTCCTTCTGCGAGGAAGCCTTCAAGATTACCGCAGCTTGCTCGATGGCTGGATATTCGGAAGCGGGGATTTCCGCGTACTTACCTTTTTCTTTCATCGACGGTCCCAACGCCAGGGAAAGCGCAACGATGCCGACTTCCGCCCCGCCCGAAGCCACAAACGACGCCGTCTGCGAAATGTTCTCGCCCAGCACCAGCTTGCTTGCCACCTGATCGTAAATTCCCGCATGCCGCATCGCGGATTCCGCGGCGCGGCCGTACGGAGCGTGTTGGGGATTGGCGATGGCAATTTTCCTTACGCTGGGATCGAGCAGGACCTGCAAGCCGCGGCTGAGATCGAGATTGGAGGAGCTCGGCGCCCACAAGACGATCTTCCCCGTCGCATACGGGTACAGAGTGCCGGGCTCGGTGAGTCCGGAGGCTTCGAGCTTGCGGGGATAATCGATGTCCGCGGAGAAGAAAATGTCGAAGGGCGCGCCGTTTTGAATTTGCGCGAAGAAGTTGCCCGACGAACCGAAAATCACCTTAACGTTGTGCCCGGTTTCTTTCTGGAAGCGAGCGCTGATTTCCGGAAACACGAATTGCAAGTCGGAGGCTGCGGCCACCGTCAACTCCTGCGCGGAGCAGAAGCTGCCGGTGCAGAGCACAAGTGCCAGAATCCCACGGAGCAGTTTGCCCATGCGGGGTAGTTTACCAGCCTGCGGTATGCCGGCGAAGACCATGGCTATGGGAGTCCGCAGGACTAACTTGGCGACGGTGATTGGATTGTGCTTATCTTTGTGAAGATGCCATGACGATACACCTAGGCGGGTGCCAGATCGGCAAAGGCAAAGTGGTCGTGCACCACGGTCACACCAACTGAAACCGGTAGGACAGCATTGAGCATGGGCCCCGCGTAAACAAAGGAGTGGAATTCCCCCCATTCGCCGCAGGGGTCCGCTCCGTCAGGTAGCGCCGAAAGCAATGTCTGATCGAACTCGCGGCCGGCGAAAGACTGGTCAAGTTTCCTTGTGTCAATGCAAGTCAATTTCGCGCGTACTCCGGATGCGATCATCTCCTGCGCCAACTCCGGCGTTGGCAGTCCCCACACGGGAAAGATCGGCTCTAGCCCCGTGTCTTTCATTTGCTTTTCCCGGTAGCCGCGCACATCCTCAAGAAAGAGGTCGCCAAATGCGACTCCCTCGATTCCTTCCGAGACTGCCCTGGCACAGGTTTGAGCCATCCGCGACTCGTACTCTTCATGGGAGCATGGCCAAGGCAACGGAACAGCCCAGAGAGGAAGCCCGGCAGCCGCAGCCTGTTGCTCAACCAATTCTCGTCGAACCGCATGCATGGCAACGCGGCCCGCGCCTTCGTTGAATGTGGTCAGCAGTCCTGCGACTTCATGCTCGGCACGTTGGCGAAGAACATGGAGGCTCCATGCACTGTCTTTGCCGCTGCTCCAGGATAGAAGAATGCGCTTCATGCCGATTGCCCACGGCGCTGCGCGCGCAGCTGCGGAAGCGCATTGCTCAAATTTGACATTGGTTCCCTTCGAAATTTGATAGCGGGATGATTGTAAAGGCTGGATAAGTTCGGGGCTAGCGAACCGAATTAAGTGTGGAGATATCCTTGGACAGAAAGGCCGCGCTGCACGAGTTCATCTCTCCCCACCTTTGCAAAAAACAAAATCGCAAAGATTCTCTCTTTCAAGTCAAGTAGTTTTTCTCTCTGGAGAGGTGCAGGAGAACCTCTCTCTTTTAGGCTGCCTGAGCGAGTTCAAGTTGCGGGAACAAGCGCGCGCCGTCATAGTCGGCGCGCCAACGGAACATGCCGAAGATGGCGTGCAAGATCTTACGGGCGACGGCCATCAGGGCCTGGAGTTTGGCTTTGCGGCGTGCCAGCAAAGCCTGATAAAAAGCGCACAGATGGGGATCGTGGCGCACCGCGACTAAAGCGGGCATGTACAGGGCGCGGCGCAGGTAGCGGTTGCCGGCTCGGCTGATGCGCGCCGGTTTATGGACGGAACTGCCGGACTCGTGATGAGTCGGATCGAGTCCACTATGCGCTACCCATTGGCGCACGCTGAGGCCCGGGGCTAGCACGGCCAACTCTCCCAACAGATTCAGGGCGCTGACCTCGCCGATGCCCGGCATGCTCAACAGCAGGGCGAAACGCGGGCGGAGTTCGGCGTCGCGTTCGATGATGGCCAGGGCGGCACGACGCATCTTGGCGATGCGGCGCTGCAGGTCGAGCAGTGAACGTTGCAGATCTTGTTGCACGCAACGCGATCCGGTGGTGGTAGCGGAAGCCGCATGCTGGCGATTGCTGTGCTGCGTGTGTTGCCGGGTGAGGGCGGCGATGTGGCGCGTGATGGCGCGCAGCTCCAGAGCAGCCGCTTGCGGGGGATGCCAAGGCTGGAACGGCATGCGTCGGGCATACTCGGCCAGCACTTGGGCGTCGGCGGGATCGGTTTTGCTGCGACACAGGGTGGCCGCAAAGCGGTTCACCCGCTTGGGATTCAGCACCGCTACTTCGATACCCGCCGCCGCGTGCAAGGCCAGAGCTAAATCCAAACTGTAGAGGCCGGTGGCCTCCAGGCAAACCCGGATACGGGGCCCGCTCTTTTGCAACCAAACGATCAAGGCTTGGTGTCCGCTGGCGCGATTGGGGAAACTACGTTGCAGACCTCGGCTGCCCTGGTCTTCCAGGGCGACCACCAGTTGGGCTGCGCTGACATCGATTCCACAGCAGAGGAAATCCTCCGCCGACGGCTTGTGCATGAGTGGCTCCTAGAGTTAATCTGCGGTTCCGGCTTCCGCCCCAGGCAAACTCTCTGCCGCCAACCTTGAACATGCAGGCTCACGAGGCCTTCGATTCTCCACGGCGTCAGACAAAGAGAGGGACGGGGGCCGTTCTTTGCCCAGGCTCTAACCATGGCCTAAAGGTGGGACGGCCTCTCCGCCGAAACACGACCTAATCGTAGTCGCGTCTGGAAATGCAAGATACAAGGTGGGCCACCCGCCCGCTCTTCGACATACTCCTTCCCCTTTCCTTCGTCCGAAATCATACTCGGACATGTTCGGAAAGCGGGGAGCAGGTCAGCATCAATCTCGGATTTCCACCGAATCCACCAATTTGGACGCCCTGTTGAATCTTAGTTCTAAACGACATGAGCAGAAATAACGTTGATCCGATGGACGCGGCCAAACGGTCACAACCTCATACGCGTACCAGTCCTCTCTGGGGTCTCCGCATCGTAAAGGCGTAACTGCTCTATCGTCATAGGATCTCATTCCGCAAAAATCAGGTCTCCCTAGCAAATCTTGGGCTTCTGGTCGTGATTGTCCGGGAAGAAGCCTTCGTCGAATGAGATCCCCAGCCATAGCACCCCGCCGCGATGAGCTTCCTGACTTCCATTGCTCGGAATCAAATTTCGTGCCCGAGGGTGCGCATGAGTTAAGTGTTGCAAGCGCCAGCAGCGCAGCTAGCAGACATGCCTTTTTCACCACGATCTCCTCACTAGAAACCATCCATGGCCACTCCCCACTCCCTACACGGTGGTTCGGCACGAGCAGGATTTGTTGTTAGAACGTTCCGCTCCTAAACTAGAAGTAAATCCGGATTGTAAAGCGATGCCATCCTGTACAGCTGTGTCAGCGCGCTGAGCCGCCCCGTGTTAGGGGCTTCAAAATCACCCACCCCACCCACCGCCCGCACCTCCCCCACCACTAGAACCTCCCCCACCGCTAGCTCCGCCCCCAAACCCTGGGAATGGGCCAGCACCGCCGCCGCCTTCGCCCGATGAACCCGCACCCCCAGTTCCACTTCCGCCAGATGCCCCGGAACCACTCCCGCCGCCAAGCGGGGGACCTCCGAACCCGCCGGTACCTGGGCCATTATCCCCCAACCATGGGTAGGACGGCAGGCCAGCTGTTGCCTGGCAGGAACCACCCATGACCTTCCAACCTCCCGGCGGAGGCTGATATTGCGGAAAGAGCGCCCCCGGCGTGGGCATGCTGAGTGGCAGCGGCCATGAGGCGTAATTCTGCCCAACCTGAACAAGAAGGTTCCCGAGATTTTTCGCAATTAGTTGACCCGCAGGCGCAATGTTTTCGCCATTGCCACTAGTGGCCGATTGCACTACTCCTGCTTCCGCCGCAAACGTTGCTCCTATGCAACGCCCAAGTGGCAATACGACGTAAATCGTGTTGTATATGTGCCCTATGTAGTCATTCACAAACTGAGCCAGTATTTCGCGACCTGTGGGATCTGTGGCATTTATAGGATTGTTCTGAGTGTATGTGTACTTATGAAGTGTGACAGGTCGGTGGATACGACCCGAGTACGGGTCCATCACCCAAAACCGCCCTGTCGGCGGACTGTAGTACCGTGCCCGCAGGTAGTACATGCCAAGCGCGCTGTCGTACTGCTCGCCGCTGTAAAGATAATTATTCGGCGTCGTTCCTGAGGTCGTGATGGGCATGCCGAAGGCGTCGTACCAATACGAATCGGTAGTTGTGCCAGCACTTCCGGTCAGGAAGCGCACGCTTCCGTGGCCGTCGTAGCCGTAGAAGCTCGGCGTCCAAGTGCTGCTGATCTTTTGGTTCTCGCTGATCCGCTGCAATCCGTAGGCGTAGGTCCGCGTCACCGCGCCGCTCACGGTTTCATCAATCACCTGCGGCAATCCTGTGGGATTGAGCGAATCCACCAGATACTTTGTCGTTGTGCCGCCGATGGCTTCGCTCACCCGGTTGCCGTCGCCGTCGTAAATCATGTTCACGGCGCCGTGAGTGAGCATGTGGTTCTCGAAGTCGTAGGTGTTGGTGATCCCCGCGGAGGAAATCGTGTTGCCATCGTTATCGTAAGTGTCAGTTAAAGCACCTGAGACCGGCGGGTTTAGGTGTCCGCCGACTCCACCCTCGAAAGGAACATCAACGCCAACATCACCAAAAGAAGTGCAATATAAAGGCTGGCAGGCCTAACGCGGTCGGAAGAGACGAGGAGGTTACCGTAGAACATTGTTTCTAGGGGAATAGAAGCGAATTGCCAAGATGTATAAGTCACCACAACGCCGATCGCGCTCATGATTCCAAGTAATTTTTGCGACGGGAACAAAACGATCACGATGGAGTCGAGCAAGAGGACCAGAAAGATTGATCCGAACTCTACAGTTATATCCCAGAAGAAGCTGTTCATTACCAAAGGCAATTCCCCATCTCTGACTGCCATCGCTATGTTCCAGACTGACCACCGTGCTCGCCCCATAACTAGCGGAGTAATGGTGATAAGGGGCACAGTGAACACAAAAGCGGAGATGAAGATCAACACGATTCCGATTCCCCTCCTCTTTTTGCCTAGGCGTTTCATCCGCTCCTCCGAAGACAGTTTAAGGAAAACTACCGCATCAAACCTACTTGATCAACGGGATAAAAGGCGGGTTGATTGCCTCTTTGGTCGCTTTCATAACGCATACAGCAAGCTTCTCTGCCACTGATTGACCGCCTGCGGCTAACACTTCGGCGTCTCCGTTCCCTGCGAGCGGGCTTTCATTAGTAAGGGCCGTCTCATAACATTCACCAAGCGTCCGTAGTACCAAAACATCGTGCACGATCCTGATTCCCTCCCATAGGACCTCGGATTCGAGAACGTCGCGACCCGTGGGGTCAAGTGCATTCACAGGGTTGTCTTCTGTGTAAATGTATGGGCTCGAGCTTAAGCCGCAGCAGAGTTTGCCTTCGATTGGGTCTCGCGCCCAGAATCGACCCGTGGCCGGGTTGTAGTACCGCGCACGCAGGTAGTACATACCTAGCGCACTATCGTATTGTTCACCGCTGTAGAGGAAGTTGTTCGGCGTGCTACCGCTTGTTGTGATCGGCATGCCGAAGGCGTCGTACCAATAGGAATCGGTGGTTGTGCCCGCCGCCCCGCTCAGGAAACGAACACTCCCGTGTCCGTCGTAGCTTTAGAAGCTAGGCGTCCAGGTGCTGCTGATCTTTTGGTTCTCGCTGATCCGCTGCAATCCGTAGGCGTAGGTCCGCGTCACCGCGCCGCTCACGGTTTCATCAATCACCTGCGGCAATCCTGTGGGATTGAGCGAATCCACCAGATACTTTGTCGTTGTGCCGCCGATGGCTTCGCTCACCCGGTTGCCGTCGCCGTCGTAAACCATAGTCACCGTCCCGTGGCTGAGCATGCGGTTCTCGAAGTCGCTGGTGTACCCGGTGGTAGTCGTGTCGTGATAGGGAAAGGCCGCGGCGCACGAGTTCATCTCTCCCCACCTTGTATCTTGCATTTCCAGACGCGACTACGATTAGGTCGTGTTTCGGCGGAGAGGCCGTCCCACCTTTAGGCCATGGTTAGAGCCTGGGCAAAGAACGGCCCCCGTCCCTCTCTTTGTCTGACGCCGTGGAGAATCGAAGGCCTCGTGAGCCTGCATGTTCAAGGTTGGCGGCAGAGAGTTTGCCTGGGGCGGAAGCCGGAACCGCAGATTAACTCTAGGAGCCACTCATGCACAAGCCGTCGGCGGAGGATTTCCTCTGCTGTGGAATCGATGTCAGCGCAGCCCAACTGGTGGTCGCCCTGGAAGACCAGGGCAGCCGAGGTCTGCAACGTAGTTTCCCCAATCGCGCCAGCGGACACCAAGCCTTGATCGTTTGGTTGCAAAAGAGCGGGCCCCGTATCCGGGTTTGCCTGGAGGCCACCGGCCTCTACAGTTTGGATTTAGCTCTGGCCTTGCACGCGGCGGCGGGTATCGAAGTAGCGGTGTTGAATCCCAAGCGGGTGAACCGCTTTGCGGCCACCCTGTGTCGCAGCAAAACCGATCCCGCCGACGCCCAAGTGCTGGCCGAGTATGCCCGACGCATGCCGTTCCAGCCTTGGCATCCCCCGCAAGCGGCTGCTCTGGAGCTGCGCGCCATCACGCGCCACATCGCCGCCCTCACCCGGCAACACACGCAGCACAGCAATCGCCAGCATGCGGCTTCCGCTACCACCACCGGATCGCGTTGCGTGCAACAAGATCTGCAACGTTCACTGCTCGACCTGCAGCGCCGCATCGCCAAGATGCGTCGTGCCGCCCTGGCCATCATCGAACGCGACGCCGAACTCCGCCCGCGTTTCGCCCTGCTGTTGAGCATGCCGGGCATCGGCGAGGTCAGCGCCCTGAATCTGTTGGGAGAGTTGGCCGTGCTAGCCCCGGGCCTCAGCGTGCGCCAATGGGTAGCGCATAGTGGACTCGATCCGACTCATCACGAGTCCGGCAGTTCCGTCCATAAACCGGCGCGCATCAGCCGAGCCGGCAACCGCTACCTGCGCCGCGCCCTGTACATGCCCGCTTTAGTCGCGGTGCGCCACGATCCCCATCTGTGCGCTTTTTATCAGGCTTTGCTGGCACGCCGCAAAGCCAAACTCCAGGCCCTGATGGCCGTCGCCCGTAAGATCTTGCACGCCATCTTCGGCATGTTCCGTTGGCGCGCCGACTATGACGGCGCGCGCTTGTTCCCGCAACTTGAACTCGCTCAGGCAGCCTAAAAGAGAGAGGTTCTCCTGCACCTCTCCAGAGAGAAAAACTACTTGACTCGAAAGAGAGAATCTTTGCAAAAAGCAAAATCGCAAAGGTGGGCCACCCGGCGTTGCGCCGGCTGCTACTGCACGGTCACAGCCACGTTCGTGGTGTGGGTGATGCTTCCGCTGGTCGCGGTTACTTGTACAACATAGGAGCCGGTTGGGGTCCCTGATTGCGTGATGGTGTAGGTACCCGTAGCGACTGCACTATTGTTGTAGCCGCTGGCTGCGGCGATTGCACTGACAGTGGTGGTCGCCGTTAAGTTCATGGCCGCGCAAGCTGGAGACGAGGTCGTCGGCGTACTGCCATCCGTCGTGCAATACAAGTTCGCTCCGGAAGTCGTATCTGAAACGGTGACGGTTACACTGCTGGCAAAGCTTCCCGGCGTGGGACTGAGAACTGGAGTCGCCGCAGTTGGCGTGGTGGTGCCACCGCCCCCGCCACCGCTGCTGCTACCCCCGCACCCGATGCCAGCGGCCAACAGCGCGAAACAAATCAGCATGAGCATCGCCGCCCAGTACCAGCGACGCTTCGGAACTCCTATAAAGAAGATTCCGGCAAACACTGCCCCTCCGCTCGCGATCCACCAGCCAAAGCGGCCCTGCGGACGCGCATTGGCGGAATGTTTAGCGCTGGCATGCGGAGCCACGGTGACGATGCTCAGGGTCGCGGTGGATGCAGCCGAGCCGCTCAACGCAACCGACGTAGTGGCGCCGGTTGTGGGCGAGGTAAATCCGCATGTGATCTGCGCGGTCGAAGAGGGCGGAATCAGGGCGCAGCTAAGACTCACGGTGCCGCTGAAGCCATGCAGGGGTTCGAGAGTGATGGTGGAAGTCGCGGTGTCGCCCGCGGCTGAAACCCCAGTCTGCAAGCCCTCGATGGCGAAATCTGCGCTGGGCGAGAAGGCTTTCCACGCGGTAATTAATTTGCTGACGTCCACCGAACCCAAGCCGGTGACCGTGTCATAAGCGGTGCCTGCGTTGTAGCCAAATTGTGGAGCGTTGACCGTGCAATTTGGAGTTCCCGGAGTGCAAGGCACAATGTTGCTGCCCGAGGTGATGTCATGAAATGCTGCGTTAGCCACATATTGGCCCGACGCGTATTGCTGGGCGGCCAACGCGTAGAGGGTGGGGTTGATGTTACCGAGCCCGGATGAATTTGTGGCTTGAATAAGGATTGCCAGAACCCCGGCGAAGGTCTGCGAATCCACCGAGGTGCCACCGAATACATCCAGATTGCCGCTGCTATCCCGGAATCCGCTGGTGCAGGTCGGCAGCCCGGCTTGGACATCTACCGGGGAACAGATCAGAAATCCATCATGATCCGGCGAGCCGGCAAGGGAAACATCGGGCACGTCGCGGGCATTGTCGTCCGGAACACCGGGTCCGGCTTGCCAGCTTGGCTTGCTGAACAAGGTGCTCACGCCGCCGCCGGTTGCCGACAGATCGGGGTCTAACCCGGTACCCGTGGTGGGCGAGTCATTCCAGGCCATTTCCGGAATGTAAGAGAGCGCCGAGGAGATGGTGTCCCTGCTACCGCTGGTACCGCTCCAATAAGTGGTTGCGCCAGCATTAGTATTCGGGGCTGTGCCTGTTAAAGAGCCGGCCGCGTCTCCACTGAATTCAGTGCCACCCACGCCGGTAACTTCGGGAATGGCGGCTGGGAGATCGACCGAGAGGCCTTGGGTTGCAATCGTCGGAGTGCTCGCATCGTTTCCATCGCAGTCGGCTGCGCCATCGTCTCCGGCTGGTGCAGTTAGGGTTTGACCCTGGACATTGGCCTGTTGCGCGGTTTGCTGCGTCGCCAATATAGCCAGAGGACTGCCGAAAGCTGCCTCGCAATTCCCGTAGCTGACACTGACAATCGGTCCGCGGTCGTTGTCTATCGCGTCGACCCAAGCGTCGAAAACATTGTAGTTAAGATTGTTACCAGCGTATTCGTAGAGAATTGTGGCGCCCTTCGCGGCGCCTCCCGACCATTCCACGTCGAGGTTGGCTTCATCCGCGTCGGACGAATAATATGCCGAGGATCCAGTGCCCGGCATCACCAGAAGCACCGGAGATTTGGCCGGCAAGCCTGCCGCCGCGCGGAACGCGGTTTCGTTGCTCACATCGGTAGCCGAGCCTGACCCTAATTGAGTCTGTCCGGCCACGACAATGGTGACGCCGGTGCCGTCATAGTTCGAAGGCAAGTCGTAGATCGTCGCAAAATCTCCCGGCGTAATGAAATGATCGCCGCTTTGCGCGGAGGTGAAGCGGGGTAGAAACCGGTGAGCTCTCGCTTTGGGACGAAAATCATCGAGATGGCGGACTGCCAGCGCCACGTTCGCGATAGCGGCGGGTAAGGCGGGCGCGGTGGCGTTAGCGAAGTGCATCTCGCCATTCACCAGGTAGTGATGCATCTGGGTACGAAACGCAGATTCGATTTGCGCCACGCTGCCATCAAAGGAAATCGTAGTGTGGCCGCGAGAGACACGCATTCCTGTGAAGCCCTGCGAGGTTAGCCATTGCGTGACTTTATCGAGATCGTCGGCGCTCATGCCGAAGCGCGCCGCGTATTGCTCGGGCGTCAACCATTTGTGGTAATTCGCCGATGAGGGATCGCGCTGTTGCAGCAGCAACTGATTAAGGTCGGCCTGTTGCGCCGCGGAAAGCTTGAACACCAGCGAGACGCCGGGGATTTGCGTATCCGGGCTGACTCTGCCCTGGTCAAACTGCTGCCGCGCCAGGGGGTGGATGTTGCCTTGCAGGATTGTGATCTGGCCGCTGTCCACGGCTTGCACGATGCGGTCCTGCGCCGCAGTCTGCGAAAACGCCACCGGCAACCCGGCCAGGCACAATGCGACCACCACCTCGCACCATTGGGGGAAACGGGGCACACAAATTTTGAACATGGAGGTATTCTCTCTCAGAATTGACAGAAAACTCGATCCGGCCTGTTGCAGATATCGATTCCCATTTCCGCAAGCCAAGATGTCCGGCGGGTTAAATATTGCACCTTCGCGACCAACAAAGCGATGGCCCGGAAGTACCCAAGAGTAACCTTCCGAATGCATGGAAAGGCGCCAAGGATGGCGGAGGCGCGTTCCTGAAAGAGGGAGAGGCGCTCGATCTATTTCCCGGAGCGATGGCGTTTGTGCGGCTAAAGTTCTCCCTCGCCGACGCGAGCGGGCGATAGCCGGAGCGGATTGGGCTCAGCTTCACTCTCTTCATTTGCGGGACCGAAGGAGAGGATCATCTCTTTCTTTTCTTTTTCCACCAGGAAATCGAAGTCACAGCCTTCGTGAGCTTGTAAAACGTGCTCTTCGTAGAGTTTTCCGTAGCCCCGAGTGAAGTGCGGCGGAGGCGCCTTCCAGGCTTTCAAGCGGGCTTTTAATTCGTCGTCGGAGATCAGCAGCTCCAAACTTCTACGAGCTACATCCAGTTCGATCTGGTCTCCGGTTCTCACGACCGCTAGCGGCCCTCCGGCGCGCGATTCGGGCGAGACGTGCAGAACGACGGTTCCGAATCCGGTTCCACTCATGCGCGCATCGCTGATCCGCACCATATCGGTGACGCCATGGTTGATGAGTCGCAAGGGCAGCGGCAGCTTGCCGTATTCGGGCATTCCCGGATAACCCTTGGGGCCAGTGCTCTGCAACACCAGAATGTCATTCGGCCTCACATCCAGGTTCAGATCGTTGTACTTCTCCATGTATTCCGCGTAGGAGGCGAAGACCACGGCGCGTCCGCGATGCTTCAGCAGAAGTCCCGAAGCCGCGGATTGCTTGATGATGGCTCCATCCGGAGCCAGGTTGCCGAACAAGGCCACGGTTCCGCCTTCCGCAAAAATTGCGTTATCGCGGGAACGGATCACATCGGGCAGGTGAACCGCCGCCTTCGCGATGGACTCGCCGATCGGCTTCCCCGTGACGGTGAGGGCGTCCTGATGGATCAACTCGCCGAGGTTCTTCATCACGGCCTGAACCCCGCCGGCGTGGAAGAAATCTTCCATCATGTATTGCCCGTTGGGGCGAATGTTCGCCAGCACCGGCGTGTTGCGCGAGAATTCATCGAAGGCGGTGAGCGGCAGATGATAGCCGAGCCTTCCTGCCATGGCCACGAAATGGATGATGGCATTGGTCGAGCCGCCAATCGCCATGTCCACGCGAATGGCGTTGGCGAACGCCTTGGGCGTCATGATCTTCGAAAGGCGCAAATCTTCTTTCACCATTTCGACAATGCGCCGCCCCGATTGTTCGGCGAGCACCAGGCGTCCGGAATCGACGGCGGGAATGGTGGCGCATCCGGGAAGGCCCATGCCGAGAGCCTCGACGATGCTGCTCATAGTGGAGGCCGTACCCATTACTCCGCAGTGGCCGCCGCTGCGAACAATGCTGTTCTCGAACTCGGCCCAGTCCTCGTCGCTCATCTTGCCCTTGCGGCGCTCGTCCCAATACTTCCAGAGATCGGTGCCGGAGCCTACCGGCTTGCCGCGGAAATGGCCGGCGCGTTGCGGACCGCCAGTCACCACGATAGTGGGCAGATCGACGCTGGATGCGCCCATGACGGCGGCGGGGGTGGTCTTGTCGCAGGAAGTCAGCAGCACCACGCCATCGAGTGGATTGGCGCGGATCGTCTCTTCGACGTCCATGGACATCAAGTTGCGGAACATCATGGTAGTGGGCTTCATCAGGGGCTCGCCCAGCGAGATGGTGGGAAATTCCAGCGGGAACCCGCCCGCCGCCCACACGCCGCGCTTCACGGCTTCGGCAATGGGTTTCAAGTGCGCGTTGCAGTTGGCGAGTTCGCTCCACGTATTACAGACGCCGATGACCGGCCGGTTTTTGAATACCTCAGAGCTGAATCCTTCCGACCTGAGACACCCTCGGCTGGCGACTGTCCACTCATCTTCCCCGGCAAACCATTCGGAACTCCGCAACTTTCCTGCCACACATCCTCCTTGACGATTAGGGACCGTCGGTCTCCGCAAGTGACCGATCAGGCGTACGTCAGTCTTAGCCCCTTTAATAATATCAGCCTGCCGCGAACGATTTTACGGAGGCGTAGAAACCGGCAACGCGGCGCACGAGGCCGTGGCGATCGTCGCAACCACAGTGGCAGTGCCAGGCGGTCGTGAGATCCTTCACAAGTCAAGCTTGTTCCGGATGACAACCAGGTGGAGATAAAGGGGAGAGGACGAGGCGCAATCGCACAGCGCCTCCTGGCCGCGGAAGGCTGTCGAAAAGGCCCTCCGGTAAAAGAGGGCCCTTGTCTGACGGGGGACGGGGGATCCAGTTCCGGCTGTCCGGTTCGCGGATTCGCCGGATCAGGCGGCCATTGCCAAACTCAAACTCTTGGCGGCTTTTGCTTTCTTGGCTTCCGCGCGCTTGCAAACGAATTCATGCTGGGGGTAAAGCAGTTCCTGCATCTTCAATCGCGCTTTGTGCAACTGAGACTTTGAATTTCCCACCGAGCAACGCAACAGTTTCGCGATTTCGTGGTGTTCGTAGCCATGTACTTCGTGGAGAAGGAAAATTCTGCGGCAGCCCTCGGGAAGCTCTTGAATCGCGCGGTCGAGCGCGATGCGGTCCACGGAACCTTCGAGATCGAGATCGGAGCGTCCCACGTCACGTTGCACGCAAGAGGAATCCATTTGCACCGGTTCATCGAGCGAAACCTGGCGGGGATGCTTCTTGCGAAGTTCCATCAAAACTGTATTGACAGCTACGCGGTACAGCCAGGTCGAGAATGAGGCGTCTCCGCGAAAAGTGGCCAGCTTGCGAAAGACCTGGATGAAAACATCTTGCGTCAGATCTTCGGCTTCCACAACGTCGCCTGTCATGCGCAGGCAAAGCGAGTAGACCTTACGCTTGTGCAGATCAAACAATGTGGCAAACGCATCCCGATCGCCATCCTTGGCACGGGACACCAGGTTGCCATCAGCAGTGGGAACGGCTTGACTGGCTTCGATTACCGCGCCCGCGGAAGCTATAACGCAAGTAGCCATGGGAGAAACCTCCTTGTGATTTGCCGATTGCCTGACCGACTGCACTTCACCAGGGGTGAAGCGGGGCGAATCGTCATGCACATAAACTTACGGGCGCGGGCGCGGAACATCTATCCGGTATGCTCTGTAGCCTCATAAGAGTCTTTCTGTACTGAGACGTGTTGACACGCGGCGGGAAGGAATTACATAAGGGAACGCATCTGGGATCCCATAAGATGCTCATCTCCCAATACTTGCTGGTTTGGAACCCGCAATGCTCTTACCATGCTGGATCTTTGCCTGTATGAAACTCTGTGCCGGGTAAAGCATGTAGGGAATGTCCTACTTTCCACGGCGTCGTCCCAGATGTGCACACCGTGCGAGTGAAAATCTGCGGGAGGTGACTGATGAAGACGTTGCGTATCCTGATTGCCGATGACTACGAAGTGGTGCGCTGTGGAGTGCGCGCACTCCTGGAAGAGCACGAAGGTTGGGAAGTTTGTGGCGAAGCGGTGGATGGCCGCGACGCGGTGAACAAGGCGGCGCAACTCCATCCGCACATCGTTATCCTCGATATTGGTATGCCCAACTTGAATGGCTTGGAGGCGGCGCGGCAAATCCTGCGTGATTTACCGGACACCAGGGTGATTGTTCTGACCATGGACGAATCCGAACAATCGCTCAGAGACGCTTTGCGTGTGGGCGTGCGCGGAATTGTGCTCAAGTCAGACGCGGCACGTGATCTGGTGTTGGCCGTCGAGGCTGTGCGAAATCACCGGACCTTCTTTACCGCGGAAGTTGCAGAAATGGTGCTGGATGGTTATATGGGCCGCGGAAAGCCCATCATCGCTGCCCCTTCCGCGGACGACCCATTGACGCGGCGCGAGCGGGAAGTCGTGCAATTACTCGCCGAAGGAAAATCTACCAAAGAGGTTGCGGTAATGCTTGGCCTGAGCGTGAAGACGGCTGAGACTCATCGTGCCAACGTCATGCGCAAACTCAATCTGCATTGCGTAAGCCAGTTGGTGCTCTATGCGGTGCGCAACAACATCGTCCAGATACTGCCTGCGATGTCTGGGCCGGCTATAAATCAATACAGCGCCTGATCTGCATCGTCCATCAGGCGGCGCGCACTCCGCTACCAGCGCAACAGAGGTAAGAGGCTCGAGTAGTCGTCAGTCCAAAGACGGACCTTAGGATTTTCGTGAGGCCTGCTGGCTCGGCTTGCAACCTCGGGCAGGGTGAAGAATTCGGCGTTGTGGGTCACCAGAACCCAGGTCGCGAAGAATTCCCCGCGCGCTTTATTTTCACCGCTCGCCACCGTCATCACTTGCATTCCTGCCGATCGAGCCAGCAAAACCACTTCGGGTTCAAGATCCACGTACTGATTGGAGACATGGAATGCCAGGATGCCGCCGGGCGCCAGTTGCCTTTGGTACACGGCGAGCGCCTCGGCCGTGAGTAAATGGAGCGGAACCGCATCGCCGGAGAACGCGTCGATGACCAGCACGTCAAAATTTTGCGGCTGTTCTTGCATGAGAGAAGCCCGCGCATCTCCGTTTGCGAAGCTGATTTGAGCCGCGGAGTCGCGAAGGTAAGTGAATAAATGCTCGGCGATCGGCTGCACCGCCGGATTAATTTCGTAAAAACGTATTCGATCGCCAGGCTTGCCATAAGCGGCAATGGTCCCTGTGCCCAGGCCCACGACGCCAACGTTCATAGGACGACCGGCGCAGCACAGGCGCAACGCCAGGCCGACGCCGGAATCCTCGGCGTAATAACTGGTCGGAGTTTTGCTCAGAGTGGGCGAGAATATCTGCGTGCCATGCTGGATCGTCCCGTTGGTAAGTGTCCGCACCGTGTATCCGAGGTGACTGTAATTCTGTTTTACCCGAAGGCTTCCGTAGAAATTGCGGACGGCTAAGGGCGTGTCCCATTGCAATGCGGAGTGAAGACGGAATACCAGAACGATCAGAAGCACGGTCGAGGTAGACCACAAAAGACGCTGTCCCCAGCCGCTGTACCAAGTGACGATCAGCGCGAGGAGCGCGGTCAGTAGAAACGAGATTGCCAGATCGTAGTTGAAAGAGAAAAGCAGCGGAGACGCAATCCCGATGAGGAAAGATCCCAACGCGCCGCCCGCGGCAAACATAAGATAAAAGACGGTCGTTTCCGAGGCTTGGGTTGGGCGCAGTACGTACGCCTCGGTATGACAGAACAGGCACGCGGCAAACAGTTCAATGAGGAAGAAGGCAATGCTGATTCTCATTGGCAAAGAAAACCTTGGCTGCGAGAGCATGTAGCCGAGACTGGCCAGCATGACCACGAGAAAGCGCGTCACGATGCCCCGAGGTAGGAGCCGCGAAAACTGGAATGCCAGAATCAACGTGATGAGATAGACGGCGAGCGGCACGATCCACAGCAGGGGGATAGCCGCGATGTTGGCTGTCAGATGGCTGGTGACGGCGCTCAACTGCATGGCCGCCGCCATCGGCAACAAGAACCAAAGCAATTTGTGCCCCAGCGGGGTTGGAGAAATTTCTGTGGCGTCCGCCGCTTTCACATCTTCCGCGCTGGGCGTTTCCAATTTGGTTTTCCACGCCAAGATTGCGGATAGGAGTGCGAACGCCACAAATCCGCAGCACCAACCGAGGAGCTGCGTTTTGAGCGTGAAATGAGGTTCGATCAGGCTGGGGTATAGAAGCAGCGCAAGCAGCGATGCCAGATTGGATAGCGCGAACAGGCGATAAGGAACTCCGCCCGCGTCTAGTCGCGCGATCCAGACCTGGGCCAGGGGACTGGTTGCGCCCAGCATGAGAAAAGGAAAACCAATCGACAGGGTGAGCGCCAGGAAGATCGACGAGAACGGATGTTGCGATCCATGAATCGGGCCCGCCTGGTTGACACACCAGAGAATCGCGGACGCGGCGGCGACCGAGAGCAGCAGGAAATGCAAGTTCCAGCGCGAGCGGCGCGTCAGCCAGTGCGCGTATAAGTAAGCGCCGAGAAGCGCGGTCTGAAAGAACACGAGACAGGTGAGCCAGACTGCGGCCGATCCGCCCAATACCGGCAGTATCTGTTTGGCCGCGATCGGCTCAACCAGGAACAGCAGAAAAGATCCGAGAAACACTACGGCGCCGAAGAGAAACCGCGAAGGGGCCATGTGCGACCTCAAGCATTCTAGCAGCCGAGTTCGAACTCCGCGTCTCAGTGGGACGAAACAGAACAGCGAGCGGACTTCATCCGACGGTAAGCTGAAGGTTGTCGAACCTGGCGTCAAATCCCGTGCCCTTGGGAGCGGCACACATGATCCCCACATCGGTTTTTGCCGCGGAAACAAAATAGCCTTGCCGCACGGAAGTAAAACTCTTGCCGTCGAGGGAGCACAGGCTCTCGATCCAATTTTTCTTGCGAATGACTCGCCACCAGACTGACGCGGTTTGCGACAAATCCGGCATGGTGGACCAATCGGAGAATCCCCGCGTGAACACCACGCTGGCGTGGCGAACGGTGTCGTAGAATTCCGTGCCACACTTTATCCAGTTCTCGGCATCCACGCGCACCATCAGTCCAGCATGATCGTACTGCCCGGCATACTGGCCGCTGATGCGAGCTTGGAAGGCGAAGTCTCCGCTTACGGCCAGGTGAAAGAAGTGGCCGCTGTCGCGAATGTCGTCAGGAGGCTCACGCCAAAAATCACTCTGGGGAGCGCTGTGCACCAGGAGGTGGTTTGCGGATCTGCTCCAGGACGCGGGCGGGTTCAGCCAGGTCATGCGCGAGATTAAATCCGCGCCGTGCGGCGAGGTCGTCTGGGGAACTTCCGCCAACGCGCCTGGCCGGATCAGGGTCACACCGGTAAGGAGTAAAGACTCTTGCAGAAAGACTCGCCGATTGGAATGCATAACCCCATCGTCTCATGGCCCTCATCTCCGCAGATAGGAATTCGATCTACGAAAATAATCGTTGACATACGACATATGTCGTACTAGTGTGCTTCTCATGGTTTTGCCACGCCCATCCAAGCCCGCTATACCGCTTCCCACGGAAGCTGAGTTGGAGATTCTTAACGTTCTGTGGAGTGCGGGGCCGAGCACGGTCCGCGAAGTTCACAATGCACTCAGCAGCAAACAAACCGGCTACACCACTGTACTGAAGCAGATGCAGGTGATGGCGGAAAAAGGCCTTCTGGCACGCAGCGAGCGCTTTCGTTCGCACGTGTACGAAGCGCGAATTCCCAAAGAGCAAACCCAACGCCAGCTAGCGCGGAATCTTCTGCAGCGCGCATTTGACGGTTCCGCAAAGAACCTGGTGCTGGGCGCGCTTTCCTCGCAAAAGGTTTCTGCGAGGGAGTTAGCGGAGATCCGGCGAATGCTCGACGATTTCGAGAAAGACCAGTTCCAGAAAGGACCGCGATGAGAACTATAGTCCTGCTCTCGCACCATCCATTTGTCCACGCCCTGGGCTGGAGTTTGCTTCACTTTCTTTGGCAGGGAGCGGCAATCACGATTTTGCTGGCGACTGTATTGGGATTGCTGCGCGGCCGCTCCCCCCAGGCACGGTACGCCGCTTCTTTCTGCGCGCTGCTGCTCATGGCCATTCTTCCGCTTGCTACATTCGTGCGTCTCGCAGCCGGGGGCCCAGGGGCCGAGATTCGGATGGCGAGTTCGAGCATGGATCGTAGTGCGGCTCAGAATTTGGACAGCGCTTTCGGCTCCACTCAGCCTTGGCTGGATGAGTTGGCAGGCGGATTGGATCGCTTCGTACCTTGGATACTTTGTGTCTGGTGCGCGGGCGTGATTCTCTTATTGAGCCGCTTGAACCTGGGTTTGATCGCGGCGCGCAGACTAAAGTCTGCCGGCACCCAGCCTGCTGCCGGGGAATTGCAATCCATGTTGCGGCAACTGAGCCGCCGCTTCGGCGTGAAGCGCACCATCCAGCTCGCGAACTCAGCTCTGGTGCAAGTGCCCACGGTCGTTGGCTGGCTGCGTCCCGCCATTTTAATGCGTCTGGGTTGCCTTATGGGACTCTCCACCAGCCAGGTCGAGGCTGTGCTTGCCCACGAATTGGCGCACATCCGCCGCCACGATTATCTGGTGAGCGTTTTCCAATCGGGGGTAGAAACTTTGCTTTTCTATCATCCCGGGGTGTGGTGGGTCTCGCAACAGGTACGCCAGGAACGCGAACACTGCTGCGATGATTTCGCCGTACGGATCAGCGGCGACACCCTGGCCTATGCCAAAGCTTTGTCATTTCTAGAAGAGCGCCGGACGTCAGTTCCCATGGTCGCGCTCGGCGCCAATGGAGGAGTACTCGCAATGCGAATCAGACGTTTACTGGGATATAAAGAAACGCCAGTTGTCTCGCGGCTGGCTGTAATCACAGTTCTAGCTTCCATTTGTGTAACTACAGGCTTGTTGGTGAGCACCATTGCCCGAGCGGCAAGCCAGCAAGCGGCAACCGACCGTGCTCAGGGCCTGCCTGCGAAGTACCAGAAATGGCTAGACGAAGACGTAGTGTGGATTATCACTCGCGAAGAGCGCGCGGCTTTCACGGAGCTCAAAGGTGACGAAGAGCGCGACAAGTTTGTGGAGCAATTTTGGGAGCGCCGCAATCCCACGCCAGGCAGTTCAGAGAACGCGGCGAAAGACGCACATTACCAACGCATCGCCTACGCAAACCTCCACTTTACGACGGCAAGCGTTCCTGGTTGGAAGACCGACCGCGGGCGAATTTACATCGTGTATGGGCCGCCTGACGAAATCGAGTCCCATCCCGCCAAGTCTGGGCCAACCAAGCCCACAGAGTTCTGGCGCTATCACTCCATTTTGGAACACGGAGTGGAACGAAAAAATGTGGATATGAAATTTGTGGACATAAGCGAACAGGGCGATTATCGGCTCGAATCACCGGCGAACAACTAAGAAAAACTCAAACGGGGCCGCGCCCTCGGCCCCGCTCCATCTAATTGCCCAGGTACTCCTTAAGCTTGGCTTCGGTGCGCTGCAAAGCATCGGAATACGATTGCGCGTTGTAGTGCTTGCCGTCCTTCACGAAATCGTGATCGGTGTTGGGATAAGTGATGAGTTCGAAGGGCAGGCCACCAGCAGTTGCGGCCGCTGCCAGAGTATGCGCCTTATCGATCAGGCAGCAGCCACGAAAGGTATCCTTCTCGCCGGCGAACATGAGCACCGGCACTTTGGTTCGGCCTACCCAGCCCGGCACATCCTTAATGAAGGTAGTCGCGGGATACCAGACGACGGCGCCCGCTACCTGGTCGGGCCACTGTGTACCGTAATAGAGAGCCATGCCTCCGCCGAGCGAGAAGCCGACTAATGCGACCTTCCCCGGAAGTCCGTGTGGCATTTGCTGCGCCTGCTCGATCGCGGTTTTGACGCCGTCGCCGTGCGTTCCCTCCATGGCGTTGCCGTCAAAGAGAACAACATCGTAACCAAACTGGGCAATCGCCTTGGACACGGTTTCGTAATGCTCCGGGCCTGACATGCCAGAAGCCACAACCACGATGCGCCCTTTCCCTTGAGGTGGCGGAATCTCTTTTTGTGCCCGTGCCAGCGTGGGCAAAACGAAGCAGCTGACCGTGCCAATTGCAAAGACTGCAGCGAGGCGGGAACAGAAATTCATTGCGTGGTCTCCTTCACTCCGGTGAATGGGGAGGGAGTATACCATGCGTTTCGGCGCCAGGCTACCAGCGGGGCATGCCAGTGAGGAAGATTGCGAGCCGTTGCCTTTCAGGAAACCGGTGGGCGAATCACGCCTTTTTTCAGAATGATGTTGCCATACAGGCGCGTCTCTCCCGAGACGATCACGGCAAAAGCAGCCCGCGAGCGCTCGTAAAACTTAAACCGCTCTATGGCGGTGATCTTAATTTCCTTGTCTTCGGCCGCGTTTACGATTTGCTGGAATTCTTTAACCACCTCGGGGACCGCTTGGGGCGAACCGACCACCTGCATCACGGCGGCGGGAGAATCCACGAAGTCATCGAGCGGCAGCAGCGAGAGAACGGCCTGTAGAACACGGGTTGCGCTAACGCCGTCCAGTCGAACCAGCCTTTGCGCGCTCGAAACCGCGGGGAAGTTGGCGTCGACAATGACGAGTTCGTCGCCGTGTCCCATGGC
Organism: uncultured Acidobacteriaceae bacterium; assembly: GCA_963712035.1. Classification (GTDB taxonomy): domain Bacteria; phylum Acidobacteriota; class Terriglobia; order Terriglobales; family Acidobacteriaceae; genus PALSA-270. The sequence continues at coordinate 916,557 of CAVQGL010000002.1, forward strand.
GGCGAGCATCTGCAACAGATCGGGAATCAAGAGTGGATCTATATGCTTCAACATTTGGAGAACCAATATTCTGGATATCGAAAACGCTGGATATCGAAAATGTGACCGGCGAGCATTGCGCGAAATTTCCTACCGCCAAGTCTAATACCAGAAGCCTAAAGCATTCTCCCTAAAAGCGTCCGGAACCTGGTCAATGACCACGATCGCGAGTTTTTGTCACTGACGAATCGGGCGTAGTATGAAGAAAAGCTGCCGGAAATCTCGATATCACGGGCACGCTGCAAAAGCTGATCAATGCATGAACGAATCGTGGAGAGCCGGCGACGGTTCCTGAAGCAAGCCTCCCTTGGCACGGCAGGACTCACCCTAACCGGCAACTATTTTCGCATCTTCGGCTCCGGTCAGCCTGCGCTTGCCCAGGCCAATCAAACGGACGAGGCTTTCGCTCCCATCCGCTACCAGCCGATGGCTGCGACGGTGACGGGATTAACCAACAATGCCATGTCGCTGAACGGCGAGTGGCGGATTGACCCGCAGCCTGCCGAAAATGTCAGGGATCACCCTCTGGACGCCGCGAGCTGGAGCAGCTTCCAGGTGCCGGGGCAATGGGCGCAACAGGGATTTGACTTGCCCCAGGACAGAACCGTGGCACTGGCCAGGGAGTTCAGCATTCCCGAGGATTGGGCCGGATACAGGATGTACCTGCGTTTCGATGCCATCCACGGGGGCACTCACTACTGGCTCAATGGCAAGCCGCTGGGGTACAGCGAGAATCTCTTCACGCCTGTCGAATGGGAAATAACCGATGCCGCTAAAAGCGGACAGGCGAACCGGCTTGATCTCGAAATCAAGGTGGCTACGCTCTCGGAGAAGCTTTCCAATGCCAGTGGCTACGTCGGGTACAGCCTGGGCGGAGTGGACCGAGCGGTCAGGGTTTACGCCCTGCCAAGGCTCCATGTTTCCAGCTTGCGCCTGAACGTGGGGCTAGATAAGGCCTATCACGATGGCGACTTGCGAATCGTCCTCGGACTGGATAACCCGGAACCAACCGCGGGAAATGGCTTTATCGTCTCGATACGACTCTTTGACGCCAGCGGGAAAGCCGTGGAGCACTCGAATCCGAAGGTTGTGCTGGAGCCGCTTCAGCCGGGCTTGAGCACGGTGAGCATCGAGTCGCGCGTGGCTAATCCGCTGCAAGTGGAATGCCGAGCAACCCAACCTTTATCAGCTCGTGCTGGTTCTGGAAAAAGACGGCCAGCCGCTGGAACAAATCGAGCGGCAGATCGGATTCCGCACCGTCGAAACCAGGGAGCGGCAGCTTTACGTCAACGGCGTGCGGGTCAAGCTGGCGGGCGTATGCCGGCACGAAATTGACCCGCTGACTGGCCGCGCGGACACCATGCATCACGCGGAGGAGGACGTTAAATTATTCAAGCGCGCCAATCTGAACTTCGTCCGCACAACTCACTACCCCTGTACGCAGGAGTTTCTCGACGCCGCCGACCGGCATGGACTGTATGTGGAGTCGGAAGCGCCGTTCGGCTGGGTTAGGCCGTCCCAAGATCTGAGTGATCTCAAAGCCATTCTGATGCCTACATCCGCGATGATCGATTACAATCACGCGCATCCCAGCGTCATTCTGTGGTCGCTGGCCAACGAGTCGCATTGGAGCGAGCTTTTCGATCCAGTCGAATCAAGCTATGCAAGCAACTGGACCCCACCCGCCCCACCACCATCGAACACGTATTCAGCGGCGAGAATCAGGTAACTTGCGACATCATCAGCCGCCATTACCAGCCCATGCCCTACGACGAAATTTTGCAGCATGACCCGCGCCCGTTTCTGCACGGCGAATGTTTCTTCGAGGTCTATCACGAGCGCACGGACGTGGCGATCGATCCGGGGCTGCGCGAGTTGTGGGCCGACGGCAGCGCCGATCCGAACTCGGATTGGGGCAAGGCGTGCCTCAAGGAGTGGGATGAGAACAAATTTTTGGTCAATAACGAAGACGTGCGCCCCGGCATTTATCCCGGCGCCTGGAGTTACATCTACGCTTCCCAACACTGCATCGGCAGCGAAATATGGGCAGGGATGGACGACATCTCTTTTCTGGCCGGACGGGAGGATGGTCAGCAGCGAAAACGGCAATGCCTACTGGGGCTTGGTCGATTGCTGGCGCCGGCCCAAGCCGGAATTCGAGCTGGCCAGATTTGTTTTCTCGCCGGTTTGGTTCCCGGTCCGGCGGCTGGATTACAAGCTCGGTCAGCTTCGGTGCGGGTGCCGGTGGAAAATCGCCACTCGTTTACGGATTTAAGCCAGTTCGACTTCGCTTGGCAGATGAACGACGCAAAGGGCAAGGCTCGCATCAGCGCTCCGCCGGCAACGAAAGGAGAAATTGAGATTCCGATCCCGCAGGGAACTCCCGAAGGCTCCACGCTGCTGGTGCGCGTGATGAACGGCGGCCATGAGATTGTCAAATGCCACGCTGTTGCTTGGCCAGCGGCCGCCAGAGCGCTTGCATCGAGCCACTGGCCCGAGCGCCCCATTGGAGTGAGGATGGCCAGCTGATCACCATCACAGGCCGCGGATTTTCTCTGGTTCTTGACCGGGCGACGGGAGATTTTGACGCCGCAAACCCGAAGCATCAGGCGCCGATCTTAACCTTTCCCGCCCTGCACGTCAGCCGACACGACTTCGGCGATCTGGCGGAGTATCAAAGGGACAAGAATAAGCCGCCTTACGCGGTGTTTCCCGACGTGAAGACGCGCGTGGTCGAGAGCGTGACGGTAAGGGAAGTTGAGGGCGGACTTGAGATGACGGTGAAAGACCGCTACGAGAATTTTGCCGGCACAGTTCGCTGGATGATCGACAATGAGGGCATGGGGGACATCGGTTACGATTACGTTTACACGGGAGACGATCTCGATTCGCGCGAAGTCGGCATGCAAGTCAGGCTCCCCGCCGTATGTGACGAGATCAAGTGGCGGCGATGGTCCGAATGGGGGAGTTTTTCCGGAGGATTGCATCTGCCGAACCGAAGGCAACGCCAAGGCGAAGCGAGATAAAAAATGGCCGGACCAACCCGCGAACGTGAGGCCGCAACTGGCCGTGGTCGCAGGACCAGACCGAGCTAGGGACGGCCGATTTCCGCTCCGTCAAGTTCCACATCTATGATGCGTCACTCGTGTCGCCCGATGGCTCTGGTGTGCAGGTCAAGGCTAACGCTGATGCTCACGTTCGCGCCAGCGTGGCGAAACAGGGTTGTACCCTCCATATTCTGTCGCAATGTTCGCTGGCCCCGGTGACACTGACAAACGGCAGTGGGCTCACTGGCGACTTTAATTTTCGTTTGCTGGCAAGCGACCACGAACCCAAAATGAAGAGTAAGCCGTTAGGCGACTGACCGGATTTCAGGCCGGGTCAAATTTTTCTTTCCCAGAATCGAGATCGCCAGTGGGATCGTGGTGAATGCTCCCACCAGCGTCAGCGCGAATCCCGCTGCCTTCATGGCGTCCTTCGTGAGGCCCCTTGAAATCAACATGCCTACGCCCGCGCCGAGTGCGACCCGCGTTCCGGTCCAAAGAATCATTTCCGGCAAAGTAATGTTTCGTTCGATCATCGCTCCTCCTTGATGAAATCGGAATCTGAGCTTTGGATGCGGGTACCCGACTTTGGGATTGTCAGGTTTCTGACCGAGGAAAGCTTCCTGGGAGCAATGACAGAGGAAAGCATTCTCAACTCGGAGCTCTAGTGCCGCTGAGAAACGCGATTACGAATGCGGCGCTGCGTCTCGATCTCTTCGGGCACCGGCAAGCACGTCGAAGAAACGGACGACGGCTTCGAGATCGCTCGCAGGCAGCCGGGCAATCAGGCTGCGGGTTTCGCTCTCCACTCCCTCATACATTGCGGTCAGTTTCCGCATCCGCGCCGGCACGAGTGTGATCAGCAGGCTGCGGCGGTCAGCCGGGTTGGGCTCGCGCCGAACGTAGCCGGCCTTCTCCAAGCGATCCAGCGCAACCGTGACCCCGCCGGTGCTCAAGCCGGTCCAGCCGGCCAGACGGCTGGGAGTCGAAGGACCGTAGAGCGCCAGCATGTGGACCATTTGCATGTCGGTGAGGCCGAGGCCCACCTTTTCCGCGGCCTGCGTGTTGAAGAAGATGGCCGCGGCGATGAACTTGCGAATTTCCAGCACGATACGGTCGGCCAGGGTGACCGGAGCGGCGACCTTCACCGGATTTGACAAGGCTTGCGTGGCGCGGCGCGTTAGTTTTCCCGGGACATTGACACGAGACTTCTTATTTGCTTTACTTTATATAAATCTTATTTTATAAGACATATGGAGATATAAGCGATGACCGCAACAGTGAAAGCATACAAGGGAATGGGAATGGAGGGCAGCGTGGCGCGCTGGTACGACAGAACCACGCGCAAGGACATGCCCGAGGTCGAGGCCTTGGCGGCGCGGATCACGGCGCTGTAGCCCCGGCGGCGCCACGTGCTTGAAGTAGCGCCGGGGCCGGGATTTCTATCCATCGAACTTGCCAAGCGCGGGTTTCAGGTAAGGGCGGTGGACATCAGCAAGACCTTTGTCGAGATTGCGCGGCGAAACGCCGCTGCCGAAGGGGTGGAAGTCGCGGTTCGACTTGGGCAATGCCGCGGCTCTGCCAGTGGAGGATGCGAGCGTGGACTTCGTCGTGTGCCGCGCGGCATTCAAGAATTTCACCGAGCCGGTGAATGCGCTGAAAGAGATGCGGCGCGTACTGCGGCCGGGTGGCACGGCACTGCTGATCGACATGCGGCGGGACGTGCCGTTAGCGGAGCTGCGGCGGTATGTCAACGGGCTGGGTGTGAGCCGGCTGAACCGTTGGTTCATGATGTTTGTCTTTCGCGGCATGTTGATCAAACGGGCTTACCCGCTTGAGGAGATCCGCCGCATGGCCGCAGAGGCGGGGTGGGTCGGGCCGCAGATCGAAGTCGCACCTCTCGGATTTGAGGCCTGGATGACGAAGTGACCGATTAGAGCTTGGAGCTCGAACGGGAGTCGTAGGAGCTAAAGAGATGGTGGGCGCTACAGGATTTGAACCTGTGACTTCCACCGTGTGAAGATGGCACTCTACCGCTGAGTTAAGCGCCCAACGTTTCCATTCAAACAGTTACAGCGGAACCCGTCAACCCCGTGCCGATGGCTTGGACGCCCCACCCCTTGACGCTGAAGACCGGACGCTGAAGACCGCGGGCCCTGCTAGCTTGACGATATTTTACTTTTCATTACCAAATTTTTACCTTTCCGAGCGCGAATCAGGGTTCTAACAAAATGCACCAGCCTGATAATGTGCCGCAAAGCGTGGACTCTCGTACATGAGTCGGAATGCAACTGCGAGAATGGAGTGTTATTCCATCGCGCCCTTGTCCACGGATAAGCTGCGAAGCGGGGCAGAATGAATGGCCAATAACATTATGAAGACTTCGATTTCTTTCGAGAAAAACTCTACCAAGGCGGTTACGTGGTTGGCCGGCATCGCACTGTTGGTGTTGGGTTTCCCACATGCGGGGTATGGCGTTCTGGGAGGCGACACTTTTTCGGTGCAAGCCGATCAATTGCGCATGAAAGCTAGCGTGAAAACCACGCAAGCCGAAGCCTACACGGTTCAGGAAATGCAAGGAACATCGGGCACGGTCGTGCGGGAATACGTTTCGCCGGCCGGGAAAGTTTTTGCGGTTGCTTGGAAAGGCCCATTCCTGCCTGACCTGCACCAGATCCTGGGAGCCTCGTTTGCGCCGTTCACGCAGGCCGTGCAAGCCCAGAAATGGCGGCGGCTGGGACACGGGCCGGTTGCCGTTCGACAGCCGGGGCTGGTCGTTCTATCGGGTGGACACCCACGCGACTATGTTGGAAAGGCGTATCTGCCTGATCTTATGCCGCAGGGAGTTACCGCCGAGGAAATACGCTAATGACGGATGGCCTAATGACAAAAAACACGGTGCGTAGCTTTTCGATTGTGGTTCTATTGGGAGCTTTGGTTCTGGCCGCTGGATGCGGAGGAAGCTCAGCGGTGTCGACACCGCCTCAGACCATCACCGGTACCGGGTCGAACGTGGTGCCCATTGCGGTAACGCTCGGGCCTCAGAACTATGCTAACGGCGCCTTCGTCAGTGTTACAGTCTGCGCCCCCGGCAGCACCACCAACTGCCAGGTGATCCCAGACGTGTTGGTCGACACGGGTTCTTTCGGATTAAGAATTCTCGGTTCGGCACTGGGATCGGTGACCCTGCCCCAGGTGACCTCCAACGGCAACCCGCTTGCCGAATGCTTCGCCTATGCCGACGGGAGCTACAACTGGGGGCCAGTCCAGACTGCTGACCTGCAGATTGGGAGTGAGACCGCCAGTTCGGTGCCGGTGCAGGTGTTGGACGATGCGTTTTCGGTGATTCCCTCAGCCACATGCACGGGAACGCCCGTAGATACTCAATCTGCCCTGGGAGCCAACGGCATATTGGGAGTGGGCTCGTTGCAGTACGATTGCGGCTCGGCGTGCACGAGCAATATTCCAGCCTTGGATCAGTATTATCAATGCAGTACCACTGCGCCCGCGAGTTGTTCGGTAAGCAGCGCGGCGCTTAACCTGCAAGTGCAAAATCCCGTCAGCCTTTTTGCCACTGACAACAATGGCGTCGTCATAGAACTACCGGCGGTCACCAGCCCGCAGACCAGCGTCAGTGGGTCGATGGTCTTTGGCATTGGCACGGAGTCCAACAATGCGCTGGGCAGCGCTATTGTGCTCCCGATCGATGCCAGCACTCTAAGTTTCACGACTACTTTTGAAAACATCACGATGCCGGACAGTTTTATCGATAGCGGCTCGAATGTCCTGTATTTCGATAGCAACGATGTTGCGGAATGCACCGACAGTAGTGGACTTTATTGTCCCACCACCACCGCGAATCTCTCGGCGGTGAATGCGGGGACCAGCGGATCGGCTTCGGTTCACTTCAGTGTGCAGAACGGCGATGCGCTGCTTAACGCCCTCAGTTCGGGCGACGCGGCCCTTCCCGGTCTGGCCGCTCCTGCGAACAACAATGGCACCGGATTCGATTGGGGGTTGCCGTTCTTCTATGGACGCAATGTGTATACGTCAATCGCGGGAAGCACCGCGCCTGGAGGGACGACTCCCTACTGGGCGTATCCACCTAATTAAGCCGGAAGCTTAGGCGGCAGCGCCGCAACCACGAGGGCAACTACAATCCCGAGGCCAACCTCGAGGAAGCGATACACCGCAACCTGCCATGGAGGATCGACGTTCTTGATTAACATGACGATGGCCACGGTCACGCAGGCGAGCCGATAGCTCCGATTCAGATCCAGAACGGCGCAAAGCGAAACTGCAACCGCGGTAGCGAGCCCGAAGGACCACAGATGACTTCCCCAGAGCATGACGAAGGCTGCCCCTAAAACCGCGCCGACAGCGGTTCCGATTAGCCGGTCCCGGGAGTCGCTGATGGTTTTGCTGATGTCAGTCCCCATGACAACAAAGGCGCTGATCGCCGCCCAATAGGGTTGCGGCAACCTGAACATTCGAGCTAAAGACAGAGCGGCGATTCCCGCAGCCGCCGTTTTTAACGCCTGGGTAAAACGGATTCGAGCAAGCGTAGACGCGGTTTTCACTCAGTTTGTCCGCCAGGCTAGACTTCACCCGGTCCTGGGGAATGACTCAGAAATATATTCCAACTCTAGCAAAGTGGGTACCGGGGAGTTTGGGCGGCGGCCCGAGCCGTGCTAGCCTAAGCCATCAGGGCGTGCCGGAACGGGCACTTTTTTGACATTTCCGGAACTGGGGCGCCGGACTTGGATGACGAGACAAACCAAACCTCCGGATACGGCCGTATCTCATTCTGCCCAAGGCACTTCCGGGACCGATTCTGAGGCCGCTAAGGCGCAACTTTCCTCTTCCGAGGGGGTTGATTCAGATGTGAGCAGCATTGCCATAGATCGCGCTACATTCGCAATGGCGAGCCAACAGCCGTCGTTGCCTGTCCCCAACGCCGTGGTGGGAGAAGGTCTCAGCGATGCCGATATCATGTTGCGGGTCAAATCCGGCGATCAGTCGGCATTTGAGTATCTGGTTGAAAAATATCGCCGGCCGATGGTGAACTTTATGTACCGCATGGCGCATAATTCTGCCGCAGCGGAGGATCTGGCGCAGGAAGTTTTCTTGCGGGTTTACCGTTCCCGGGAAGGTTACGAAGCCAGCGCGAAGTTTACTACGTGGTTGTATCGGATTGCGACCAACCTGGCGATGAATCACGCGCGCGATACGCGCAACGAGCGTCCGGAGAAGACGGTCAGCCTCGATGAACCGGATGAGGAGACCGGCCTGGCCATGGATGTGCCCGACTCCACGCTGAGCGCGGAGCAGGCGATTTTGCGGCGGGAGCGTTTGGCGGCGATCCGGCAACGGGTGCAGGCGCTGCCTGAACGGCAACGTCTTGCGGTGCTGATGCACAAATATCAGCAGATGGATTACAAGCAGATTGGGGAAGTGCTGAAGCTGAGTGAGTCTGCCACGAAGTCGCTGTTATTTCGCGCCTATGAGACTTTGCGCGAGCAGTTAAAAGAGTTTGTGTAATTAATTTGTAGTGAGGAAGCGTGTATGAAGTGCCAAGAAATTCGCGAACTGATGCCGGATCTGGCCACCGGACTAAGCGCGGCCACGTCTGAAACTGACCAGCACTTGCATTCCTGTGCGGAATGCGCGGGTAAGCTGGAAGAATTTCGCAAGACCATGGCGTTGCTGGATGAGTGGCAGGCGCCTGAGCCGTCGCCGTATTTCGATGTACGGTTCCAGGCGCGCTTGCGGGAGGAAATGGCTAGACCCGCGGTGGGGTGGTTGCGCTGGGTCCGCCGGCCGGCGTTGGCGGTTTCGCTGGCGGCAATCATGGTGGTGGGAATCAGCTTTTTCCACGGGGACGGCAACGTTCAGCATGCGCCGGTCACCAGCGCGGCTAATATACAGGCGCAGCCGGGAACGGCAGTTGGAGATTTGCAGGCGCTGGATAATAATCACGAGTTGTACTCGGATTTCGATGTGCTGGATGATCTGCAAGTTCAGTCGAATGTGAACGCGAATCCGTAATGACGGGCGCGGTTTGAGCTGTGATTGTGAAAATGAATACGAAGTGGCTCATGGGGAGAGCGGGGAACCGGTGTTACAGCGGAAGTCCATAGCGGCGTGGTGGGCCGTGGCGGCTTTGGCCATGGCAATTCTCTGTGTCAGGCCTGTCGTGGCGCAGAAGAGCCATAGTGCGCCGCCGCCGCGCCCGCCGCAAGCGCATGCGTCAGCACAAACTTACCAGCCGCCGCAACAAGGACATCATGCCGGCCAGTGGCTGCGTAAGTATCAGGGAGCTTCGCCCGAGCAACAACGCCGCGCGCTGCAAAATGATCCTCAGTTCCGCAGCTTGCCACCGCAACGCCAGCAGATGCTGGAAAACCGGTTGCAGCACTTTAATAGCCTGCCTCCGGAGCAACAACAGCGCGTGCTGAACCGCATGGAAGTTTGGGAACACCTGACTCCGGAGCAGAAGCAGGTGGCGCGAGGTATGGCTGTACAGATGAGAAATCTGCCTCCGCAGCGGCGCCAGATGGTGCAGGATGCGATCCGCGGATTGAGAACAATGCCGCCCGATCAACGGCAGCGGGTGATTGACTCGAACCGTTTTCGGAGCATGTTCACCCCAGAAGAACGCGGGCTGCTCAATGGGGCGACTCGTCTGCCGCTAGCGCCGGCGCCCGACGCAAATGAGCATTATGTTCCACGCCCGCCGCAGGCCGAATCCAATCAGAGTATGCCGCGGAATGTCCCGCGCCCTCCGCAATGAGGCGATTGCGGGATGCTTTCGCGCCATCGCAATCGAATTATTTTCGTAATAAGTTCTTGGCGATGAATATGACATTCGCGGGCCGTTCCGCGAGCCGCCGCATCAGGTAGGGATACCAAGCCGCCCCGAAGGGAATATAGACGCGCATGCGCCAGCCTTCGCGCACTAGGCTCTGCTGCAGATCGCGGCGCACTCCGTAGAGCATCTGGAATTCAAAAGCATCAGGAGAGATGTTTTCCTGGTCCGCGAACTTCTTTACCTCGCGAATGATATTTTCGTCGTGCGTGGCCAAGCCGTGATACGTGCCACTTTTCAAAAGCAGCTTCATGAGCTTGAGGTAGTTGGCATCCACGTCCGATTTTTTTTGCAAGGCGATCTCCGCTGGTTCGTTGTAGGCGCCTTTGCATAGACGGATGCGAATGCCCTCGGAGAGCAGTCGGACCACGTCCGCTTCCGAGCGGCGCAGATAGCTTTGAATTACCGCTCCGACGCGGCCTGGGTTATCCGGTTGGCGATGAAGCGCGCGGACCAGAGCCAATGTTCGGTCGGTGTAGGCCGAACCCTCCATATCCACGCGGACAAAGTTAGGCGGCGTCATCCTGACTGCTTTGGCGATCAGAGAAGCGACGAGTTCGTGGGCCAGCGCCTCGTCGATATCCAGCCCCATATGCGTCAACTTAAGGCTGATGTTGGCGTCCAGCCGGCGAGCCGCGATTTCGTCCAACAACTGATGATAGAGCTGTGCGCTGGCGCGAGCTTCTTCCGTGGTGCTGACATTTTCTCCAAGGTCGTCAATCGAAACACGAATGCCGGATTGATTTACGATTTGGGTGGCGCGAAGCACGTCGTCGGGCTGAGTTCCGGCGACGAAACGGCTGGAAAGTTTGCGTCCGAGGGACGAACGCTCCGCGACAGCCCGCAGAGAGCGATTAGCGGCAAGCGAAGTGAATAAAGCTCTCAGCACGGCGATTCCCCAATATTCGATGGTATCGAAAGGGGTTGGCGGCGCTCGCTCACGCAGCTCACAGATGTTTTTATCACAAGCGGCCAAGCCGCGGCGCACCCAGTCAGACGTGCTTAGTAGGGAGCGAATTTTACTTCGACGGGTTCCCTAGTCTCGTGAGCCGCGGGCGTCCATTTCCACTTGCGAACGGCGTCCGCCGCAGCGCCGGTAAGAATGGGAGGCCCTCCCCGGATTTGGACGAACTTTACGGTCCCGTTCGGTGAGACCGTGGCTTCCACTTTTACGACGCCACCCAGGTGCATGCCGCGCGCCACTTGCGGATATTCGGGCACAGTGCGGCTGACCACTTTGCGAGTGTTATTCGACTGATTTTCCTGGGCAAGACACGCCAAGGAACCGCCGAACACCAGCCAAATTAGCAGTACTCTGCCAGACCAATGCCGCATGAAGGATTCCAATATTCAGACTAAGCAAGATAGGGGCAGGTTAGAAGATTACGTTCGTCACCACTGATTCTGCTATGCGGGACGGGCGCGCCGGGTCAGGCAGGGAACACTTCGTCCACATAGCACCAGCGCCAATCCTCTCCCGGCTCGAAGGATTGAATAATAGGGTGCTGGGTTTGATGAAAATGTTTAGTCGCATGCTTGTTCTTGGATGAGTCACAACAACCGACGTGGCCGCAAGCGAGGCACAACCGAAGGTGAACCCAGCTATCTCCCATCTCCAGGCATTCTTTGCAGCCGTCGCCACTGGGAGTGACTTGACGAATGGTTTTCAGGTGAGAACAAGTTTCAGCCATCTGGCACCTCTGGAAGTTACGTTCTGCTCTTTCGCTCGCGGAGCAGGTCAAGCTTTATTTTCGTGAGCCGGGGCGGGCAGCCCATCTTTTAGCGCCTTGCTCGTCGTGGCATCCACGACCCTTTGTTGAAACCAGTTGGGATAAATCGGCCGAGGCGCCGTGGCGACATCTAGAGCAGCGACTTCTTCAGGGGAAAGCTTCACTTCGGCAGCGCCTAAGTTGTCCTCCAGTTGCGCCACCTTGCTGGCCCCCACCAAGACCGTCGTGACGTAGGATTTCGCCAAGAGCCATGCCAGGGCGACTTGGGCGACGGTGGCGTTTTGCCGCCCAGCGATGGTGCGCATCTGATCGATCAGTTCCTGAGCTTTTTCGCGATCATAGGGCAGGATGTCAAAACCGGAAAGACGTCCTTCCCCGCCGCTGGGATCGTTGCGCGTGTAACGGCCGCTTAGAAAACCCTGTGCCAGGGGACTCCAAACCACGATACCGATTCCAGCGTCTTCGCAGAAGGGGACGACTTCATATTCCAAATCCCGCCCGAGAAGGGAGTAATACATTTGCGCCGCGATGAAAGGCGAATAATTGTTCTGCTTTTGGATGCCTACAAATTTGGCCGCCTGCCATGCACTCAAGTTGGAATATCCCACGTAGCGAACTAATCCGCGCTGAACCAAATTATCGAGGGCGCGCGCCGTCTCTTCCACGGGTGTAAATGGATCGGGCTTGTGAATGGAGAGCACGTCTACGAAATCCGTGTTCAGGCGTCGCAGGCTGGCTTCGGTGGCGCTAAGAATGTAACTGTACGAAGCGCCAGCATGAGTCAGAACTCCAGTGGAACGGAAGCCGATTTTAGTGGAGATCACCACATCTTTTCTGCGAGGGCCGAGAGCCTTACCCAGAATGGTTTCTGACTGGCCTGCGGCGTAGGCGTCGGCCGCATCGAAGAAGTTGATGCCTGCGTCCAAGGATCGTTGTATGAGAACGGCGGCCTCGTCCTGAGTGGTTTTCGAGACGGCAGCTTGGATTCCAGAGCCTTGGCCGAAAGTCATTACGCCGAAAGCTAAACGGGAAACGATGAGACCACTGTTACCAAGACGGGCATATTGCATGAATTGTCCTCGGGCTGGGCTGTACAAGGGTTGGACGCGCGCCGGGTTGGCAAGGATTCAGTCCGTATCCGTTCAATCCGTATCCGTTTAATCCGCTTCGGCCTCCAGAAATCTCTCGGCTTCGAGGGCCGCCATGCAACCGGTACCCGCGGCGGTGATGGCTTGGCGATAGCGCCGATCCTGCACATCGCCGCATGCATAAACCCCTGGCACTCGCGTATGCACATTGTCCTTGGTCACGAGATAGCCATCCGCATCCATGTCGAGCTGGCCTTCGAAAATTCGGGCGTTGGGAATGTGGCCAATCCCGAGAAACATGGCGCTGGTGGGGAAGTCCCAAGTCTTGCCGGTGTTCACGTCCCGCAGCTTAAGTCCCGTGACCTCTTGTTGTGTGGGATCGAGGACATCCTCGACGACGGTGTTCAACAGAAAGTGAACTTTCTCGTTATTCTTGGCGCGGTCCAGCATGATCTTGGATGCCCGGAATTGATCGCGGCGATGGATGACCGTGACCTTGGTGGCGAAGCGCGTTAGAAACGTAGCTTCTTCCATGGCGGAATCGCCGCCGCCAACCACCACGATTTCCTTGCCAGAAAAAAAGAAACCATCACAGGTGGCGCAGGAAGAGACGCCGTGCCCGATCAGCGCCTTTTCTCCAGGCAATCCCAGCCATCGGGCAGAAGCGCCGCTGGCAATGATAAGAGTACGGGTCTGAATCGTGTCTCGGCCGACCTCGATGGTGAACGGGCGCTTGCTCAAATCAGCCGACGAAACATGACCCAGCTGATATTGCGCGCCAAAGCGTCCGGCCTGGGTGCGCATGTTTTCGATGAGTTCAGGCCCTTGAATTCCGTTGGGAAAGCCAGGGAAATTCTCGACCAGCGTCGTCAGAGACAGCTGGCCTCCAGGCTCATGCCCTTCGAGCACGAGCGGCTTAAGATTGGCGCGGGCGGTGTAGAGAGCCGCAGTATGGCCGGCGCAGCCCGAACCGATGATGACGACATTGCGGACGTTATCCATAGAGTTAGGATTTTCTATCTGCGAAACTTAGATTTGTTGGCAGGCCAGCGGAAGCGATTGCCGTTCTCCAATGTAATCTGATGGCGAGAGATTGCACAAGGATGCGGGCTAACTGTTCATGGCATGGTGCCGTCATTTTTGCGGCTTGTTCGGTTTTCGTAGCTTTGACGCGGGAGTCTGCACGGGCGCTGCGGTTCCACGAATACGCGTCAATTCTTCCGGCACCAAAGATCTGGCTTTCAGCAAAGCCCGGTAGTTTTGCAGAACCGCGGTGGCGCCGGCAAACAACGGCTCGTAGGCGCTCTGATCGGGCGGTGGCCCATTTTCGGAGGCTGAACAACGCGCCAAAACCACCGACGACTTCCCGAAACGTTCCAGCTTGATATGGCTGGCCGGGGTGCTCGCGCTTAACATGTCCGCCGGAGAAGTTACGGAAGAAGCGCTATCTTCAAGGGACAATTCCATCAGATCTTTGGGCTCACGCACATGAAAAACCACGACCTCCACCATGTTTTGCGCGTCCATACTGAAGGAATATTGCACAGAGGAAAATAAAGCCTGAACCGCAAACTCGTGACGAATGCGCACCCATTCCGCAGTAGGCGCGTCGGACGATGTGTGGGCGCCTGAACCAGGCTGCAGAAAATTGGGAGGCTGGTCCAGAGTCGAACGGCCGCGATCCACTTCGAAGTCCAGACCGAAAAGTGGCTGTTTGGGAACCCGCGCCAGCGCGGAAGCAATTTCCTTTTGTTCGTCCGCGGAAGGCGTGCAGACGTTTAGCAGGTTCACTTTGACCTTGGGCTGAGAGGGAGAAGGAGGCTGCTGGCCGGCAGCCCAGCAAGCAAAGCTCGTACTGATGAGAATCAACAGTAGTTTTCGCAGCACGCTGAGATTCTAGCAAAAGGGGACAAACAAACTCGGAACACGCCGTCCTGCTTTACAACGAGTCGGGCAACCTCAGCAGCCTTCGCGGGCGAGCCGCTCACGCCCCACTAGAACGGAAATCCCTAAATCAGTTGTTTTCGCCGCCAGCCCGCTTCCACGACATGAGTTCGCCGATGGTCGACCCACCTGTGCTCGATGCGGGATGCTTGTAGGCTTCCACTTCCGAGCGCGAAGCTTCTTCCCCCACCGCGCGGATGCTGAGCCCGACCTTTTTCTCTTCCTGGTTCATCTTGATAATTTTGAAGTCGTGCTCTTGTCCTGGCTCCATATGCAGCGGCTGTCCGTTGCCATCCAGGGCTTCGGAGTTGTGACACAGGCCTTCGACGCCGTCGGCAATTTCCACGAACGCACCGAAGCTGGCCACGCGTAGAACCTTGCCGCGTAAAACGTCGCCCACATGGTGCTGTTCAAAGAAGCTCTCCCAGACATCGGGTTGAAGCTGTTTGACGCCCAAGGACAGGCGGCGCTTATCGGGTTCAATGGCCAGGATTACGGCCTTGACGCGATCTCCTTTTTTCAACACCTCGGAAGGATGCTTCACTCGCTTGGTCCAGCTCAGGTTGCTGACGTGGACCAGACCATCAATTCCGTCTTCGATTTCGATGAACGCTCCGAAATCGGTGAGATTGCGCACCCGGCCTTCGACGGTGGCGCCCACCGGATACTTGTCATGCAGACTGTCCCAGGGATTTGCCGCGAGTTGCCGCATGCCGAGCGAGATGCGGCGGTCGGCGGGATTCACGCTGAGCACAACTGCCTCAACCTGGTCGCCAACATTAACCAGCTTGGACGGGTGCTTCATGCGCTTGGACCATGTCATCTCGCTGACGTGGACCAGGCCTTCAATGCCTTGCTCCAGCTCCACGAAAGCTCCATAGTCTGTAACGCTAATCACGCGTCCGGCGACACGCGCTCCCACGGGATAGCGGTGTTCGGCGTCGAGCCACGGATCAGGAGTGAGTTGTTTGAATCCCAGAGAAACGCGCTGCTTATCTTTGTCGAACTTCAGAACTTTGACCTGAATCTGATCGCCGACGTTGACCAAGTCGCGGGGATGGGTAAGCCGTCCCCAGGACATATCGGTAATGTGCAACAAGCCGTCCAGGCCGCCAAGATCCACGAACGCGCCGTATTCGGTGAGGTTCTTCACTACGCCGGTTAAGACGGTGCCTTCTTCGAGATGCTCTAGAGTCTTCGCCTTCTTCTCATTTTGCTGCTCTTCGAGGATCTGTTTCCGCGAAACCACGATGTTGCCGCGCTTCTTATTCAGCTTGATGATGGCAACTTCCAGAAGTTGCCCTTTGGCGGCATCGAGGTTGCGGACGGGGCGCAGGTCGGCTTGCGATCCCGGCAAGAATGCGCGCGCTCCCATAATGTCGACAGTTAATCCACCCTTGATGCGTTCGACCACTTCGGCCTGGATCGGGCGTTTCTCGTTGTAGGCCTTCTCGATTTCGTCCCAGGCGCGCAGGCGCTGGGCCTTCAGGTGCGAGAGGTTAATGTAACCTTCCTCCGCCTCGCCCTTGTCCCGCATGACATCAATTTCGTCGCCGGGTTGGAACTTGGGCTTGCCTTCGTGGTCCAGTACTTCGGCCAGGGGCAACATGCCCTCGGACTTGGCCCCAATATCCACGACCACATGCGTGGGCGTGAGCTTCAGCACGGTCCCTTTCAGTACGTTGTCTTCGCTGACGGCTTCTTCGCTTTCAGTGGTGAAAGTTTCCAAAGCGGCGGCAAAGTCGTCGCTGGCTGCAGGAAGTGGCTTGTCTTCGTGAGCCTGATCGGGTTGCGGTTGGGAAACTGGGGATGCTAACGTTGGACCCTCAGAGGACGCCGCGGTTTCCTCGGCCTCGGGGGCTGAGACTGCGGAATCCAGAAGGCGGGCAGTGCTGTCGTCGGACAAGATGGTAGCCTCTCTGGTAAATCTCGCACTCACTTCGGGACGGATGCGGGCGGTTTGGCACGGACTGCTGGCGTGAATCTCAGGTTGTGGTGAGCCCGCTCTGGCGAACGGACCAGACAATTCCAGCGGCTATGCATTACAACGACTACTCGCATCCAAGCGCGACACTCCGACTATAGCAACGGCCTCCAAACAGTGTCAAACACCAAAAGCGCGTAGGTGCGGCCGCCGCGCGCGATTTTCATGCAACCGTCATATATCGTTCGCAGCGAATCCAAGCAGGCGAAGCAGAAGCGTTTCGTAACCTGCCGTGATCTGCTAATCTGCGGAACCATGGACCATCTCTGGACTCCGTGGCGTTATGCCTACGTCACCGCTGCCGGAAAGATTTCGGGATGCGTTTTCTGCGATTTACCCAAAGAAGGCAACGATGAGAAAGTCGGCATCGTTCATCGCGGCGAGCATTGTTTCATCGTCTTAAATGCCTATCCCTACACCCCGGGCCATGTCATGGTGGTCCCTTACGCCCACCTCGACGAGCTGCAGAAACTTCCTATAGAAGCTGCAAACGAAATGATGGCGTTGACCCAACGGATGGAGGGCGTATTGCGGACCTTGTACGCACCGGATGGAATCAACGTGGGAATGAACATTGGAAAAGCGGCAGGCGCCGGCGTTGCCGGACACATCCACATGCACGTGCTGCCGCGATGGGTGGCCGACGCGAATTTCGTCTCGGTGGTGGGAGAGACCAGAATCTTGCCGGAGACTCTGGAGATGACCTACCAGAGGATCAAAGGAGCACTCGGCTGAGCCGTCGGTATCCAGCCAGACCTGCGCCCGCATAACCTTGCGGAATTCGTCTGCCGGTTGAAGGGCTGTCATGGAACCGGAAAGTGCGGTTAACAGCGTGGCCCCCGCCCTTGACCCGCCCGCGACCGCCGATTCTTTTTGTAGGGACGTGGCAGGCACGATTTCAGGGCAAGACGTTTGTCAGATTAAGCTGACCAACCAAGGCGGAAAGCGAGGCGGCGCCATTATCTATTCCACCATTCAATGGGACAAGAATGGAGAACTCACCAGCGCAGAGCAGAAAGACGGAGAAGATCCAATTTCCGATGGGCGGATTCTAGTAGTCGCGTTGCAGTAATCGAACTTTGGCAATCCCGCTAAACCCACTATTCCTGGGGACTTCCGGCCCATTTCCCGAATGGGCGAGGCCCTCCGGTAACCCTGCATCCTCGGCAAAATCCGCTTCATCCTTTATGCTAGTAGAAGTGAGGATATGAGCACACAGCAAGTGAACCCATCTGCCGCGACCGCCGCAAGCGTGTTGGTTACACCCGATTCCGAACGTGAACGTATCTTCGAGGCCTTCCGCCGCTGGGGATACCTCGAAGCCGACCTGGACCCACTCGGTTTCCTGCGTCCGGAGGCGCGTCCCGAACTACAAATTGAGGGCGAGATTGCAGACGAAGCTCGGCGGGTCTATTGCGAGACCGTGGGCGTAGAGTTGGCGCACATCGCCGATCCGGAACGGCGGCGCTGGATCGAGAAACGGATGGAAGGGCCGCAGCCCGCAGTGGATCAGAGCGTCGTGCTCGATCAGTTGATTCGCGCCGACCTGTTCGAGCAGGTCTTGCAGCATCGTTATCTTGGGAGTAAGCGGTTCTCGCTGGAAGGCGTCACGGCGCTTATCCCTCTGGTAGATGAAATGCTCGAGACCGCCGGTGAACGCGGGGCGGTCGAACTAGTGATGGGCATGAGCCATCGCGGGCGGCTGAACGTAATCGTGCATGTGGCCAGGCGCGCACCGGAAGAAGTATTTGCCGGGTTTGAAGATGTTGATCCACGCAGCGTATTAGGCAGCGGCGATGTGAAGTATCACATGGGCGCCACCGGAGAATACGCGACCCGTGGCGGAGCGAAGATTCATATTCACCTGGCTTCGAATCCCAGCCATCTGGAGGCTGTGGACCCGGTGACCATTGGTCGCACTCGCGCCAAGCAGGATCGCGCGGGCGAGGGGGGCACGAGAAAATATCTTCCCTTGCTGGTGCATGGGGACGCCGCATTCGCTGGACAGGGAATCACCGCCGAGACGCTTAACTATGCCGATCTGCCCGCCTACACCGTTGGCGGCACACTCCATGTGATCGTCAATAATCTGATCGGATTCACCACCACGCCGAACGAGCTGCACACTTCGCGCTTCGCGGCGCAAATCGCGCGACGGCAGGATTGTCCCATCTTTCACGTCAATGGAGAAGATGTAGATGCGGTAGTGCGGGTAGCGCGCATGGCGGTGGAGTATCGCTACACTTTTGGCAGCGACGTGATCGTAGACCTGATTGGCTACCGTAGGCATGGACACAGCGAAGTAGACGATCCAACGATTACGCAGCCCTTGCTCTACAAAGCAATCAGCGGTCATCCGCCGCTGTGGGAGATTTACGCCAATGATGTCGGCATAGAGGATGTGCAGGCGCGCGTGCAGGCGGTGCGCGAGTCCTATGAAGCCGCCCAAAAAAAGGCTGGGCACATTCGCAAAAAGCCCACCCTGCGCGAGTTGCCGAAGTATTGGGACAAGTACACCGGCGGGCGGCATAAGGCAGAGTATGAAGTCGAAACTGGACTGCCTTTGGATGAGATTGCCGCAATCGGGCAGCGCCTCACCAGTTATCCCGAAGGCTTCCACATTCATCCCAAGATCAAGAAGTTGTTGGAACATCGCGCCGAAATGGCTCGGGGTAAACGCCCGGTGGATTACGGCATGGCTGAGGCGCTGGCCTTCGGAAGCCTGGTGAAAACCGGGATTCCGGTTCGGCTGAGTGGACAGGACAGCCGGCGCGGGACCTTCAACCAACGGCATTCGGTACTTGTTGACATCGAAAACGAGCAGGAATATGTGCCGTTGCAGCACATAGCGGGAGGCCAGGCGCGCTGCCAGATCTTTAACTCAACTTTATCGGAAGCCGGAGTGTTGGGCTTTGAATACGGCTACGGCCGCGACTATCCCGAGGCCCTGGTGCTGTGGGAAGCTCAGTTCGGCGATTTTGCCAACGTGGCGCAAGCAGTGATCGATCAGTTTGTTTCTTCCGGCGAAGACAAATGGGCATTGCTTTCTGGCGTGGTGTTGCTCTTGCCGCATGGTTACGAAGGGCAGGGACCGGAGCATTCCAGCGCGCGCATTGAGCGATTCTTGCAACTCGCGGCTCGGGATAATTTTCAGATCTGCCAGCCTTCAAACGCAGCGCAGTATTTCCACCTGTTGCGCCGTCAGGCGCTGCGAGTGTGGCGCAAGCCGCTGGTGGTATTTACGCCGAAGAGTATGTTGCGGCATCCGGATGCGGCTTCGCCCGTTGCCGATCTCACTCATAAACAATTCTCGCCGGTGTTGCCAGATGTGGGCGCTGAGAATGCAAGCCGGATCGTACTTTGCACCGGCAAGATCGGGCACGAGCTGCGCGTGGAACGGAAAAAACGGAAAGACAATTCCGTCGCAATCGTTTTCATGGAGCAACTGTATCCATTTCCGGAAGCGGAGCTAGCCGCGGAGCTGGCGCGCCATCCGGAAGCGCGGGACATCGTCTGGGTACAGGAAGAGCCCGCTAACATGGGAGCGCTTTCCTACGTGTTGCCGCGCCTGAAGCGGTTGGCGGGAGAGACTCCGGTACTTTCAGTCAAGCGGTCGGAAAGTGCGAGCCCGTCTACCGGTTCCGCCAAGGCTCATGAAGTCGAGCAGAAGACGTTGCTGTCGCTGGCATTTGCCACGCAGGAATCGCCTACCCAACCTTAGTCCCGGAGCTCAACGAGGCCTGAATTGATCCCGAATGAAAGCCTGGAGATTTTCCGTTCTTCGCACTGGCTGGTCCGGCACAGCGCCGAAGCGGCAATTCCAGGCTACGTGGTCCTCTATTCAACTCATTCTGTCACCAGCCTGAGCGACCTACCAAAAGGGGCCAGCGAAGAACTCGGGCCGTTGCTCCAGTGCACTGTCAAAGCTGTCGAAGATATCGTTAAGCCGGAGCGGGTTTACGTCGGCATGTTCAATGAGACGTATTCCGCAGTCCACTTCCACGTATTTCCGCGGATGAATTGGATGCGGAAATTTTCGCTGGGTACCGATGATCCGAAGAATCTCATCGATGGCGGAATAGTTTTCTCAGCCGCCCGGCGCGCTAAGTCCGATCCCGCCGCAATTGGGGAGGCAGAGCCTCAAATTCTCGGGGCTGCGGCCGCGATTCGTAAGTTTGTCACTGAAGCCATGCGCTCTGACGCGCGCTCTCAGCTATAATCTCGCTACCCCATGGACTTCGACCAATTAGTCACTTTCATGGAAGTGGCCAAGCTGGGCAGCTTCTCGCGCGCCGGACAGAAGGTGTTCCGCTCGCAGTCCGCGGTGAGCGCGCAAATCCGCCAACTCGAACAGGAATACGGCGACCGCCTCCTCGACCGCTCGGGAAAAGACGTAACCCTGACGCCGGCCGGCCGGGTGTTCTTCGCCTATGCCGAGCGCATGCTGCAAATGCGCGATGAGTCTTTGCTCGCGGTGGCCGACCAGGGCAGTACGCCACGCGGGACCCTGGTGGTGGGCGCCAACGAAGCCACCTGCCTCTACGTCTTGCCGGATGTTTTCGCCAAATATTCCAGCCTCTATCCTGGAGTACAGATCAGCATTTACCGTAACTTCAGCTACAAAATTGTAGAGAAGCTGGAGAATGGGACGATCGATGTTGGCATTGTGACTCTGCCCGTCAAGTCTCCCAGCCTGAAGGCGCACGCCATTTTTCGCGATCAGCTTATGCTGATGGTAAGCCCGCAAAATCCTTTGGCGAAGCTGGACGTGGTTCCAGTCAGCGAAATCGCGAAGCAGCCGCTACTGTTGCCTAAAACCGGTTTTAGCCGACGCCTTATGGACAAACTATTTCGACCCTACGCTGCGCAGCTGCAGGTGCGAATGGAGTTGCCCAGCGTGGGCATGATCAAGAGCTTCGTCGCGGCAGGGTTGGGAGTGTCTCTGATCAGCGCCAGCTTTGCCCGCGACCAGGTGCTGGCGGGAAGGGTCAAGCTGATTCCGATTAAAGATCAGGACCTGTGGCGCGAATTGGGACTAGCCTACCGGCGCGACCGGACTCCTACGCGGGCGACCAGCACGTTTATCAGCACAGTCCGCCAGTTGGCGGCCGCCTCGAAGTAGCGTAAAACCGGCGACTTGCCCATCATAAGATTTATCGATGGGATGCATCGAAAATTCAAATCAGCCCTCCTGTCAGGAAGTTGCTAACGTATTAAAAGAACTAGGTTGGGAATCGCAATAACCGATTGGTTATTCGTGGAATTGGAACGAATCAGGAGTGCCATATGAGTGAATTAGAGCGCAACCTAAACCGGATTCTCCTAGAGCATCAGCACGAAAGCGGTCTGCATATGATTGGTGGCCAGCGGAGGTTAGTGGATCGTCTGGTGGAATTCTTCGAGGAGACCCGAGGGCCCGGCAAGAAGCCGCAAGCGGATCGGAAGCAGGAGAACTAAGTTAGGGTTTGAGCTTCGCGCCAAGTCACGCGAACGAAGCTCGAGTCGGCCCGCATGAGAGTTCTGCGGAGGTACTGTTACCGATCTGAGAAAATCGATTTGAACAGCTAACGATGCCCATCGCCAGAAGTCAAACTGGCGGTGGGTTTTTGCTGCGAGTGGTGGAGGTGGGCCCATGAATGACTCGACGGCGGAGAAAGCCAACGGCAGGCGGCCGGATTGTGTAGTGATGAAGTTCAGTGGCGCTTCAGTGGAAGATGCCGCGGCCATCCGGCGAGTGAGTCAATTGGTCAAACGGCGTCTGCGGCTCCGGCCGGTCGTGGTCGTGAGTGCTCTGGCGAAAGTGACCGATCAGCTTTTGTGTGCGGGGAAAACGGCCGTCGTCGGATCGCTGCAAGGGGCGGAGGAAATCGTGGAACATCTGCGCTGTCGCCATCAAGCGGTAGCGCATGAGCTCGTGGAAAAAGAGCAATATGATGGCTTGTGGGCTGAACTGGAGACCGGGTTCGATCAACTGGATCGCTTGTTAGAAGAGATCGCTTCAGCAAGAGCATTCCCTGCCGCAACCCAAGACCGGTTTTTGGGTATGGGGGAGTGGTTTTCGAGCAAGATTCTGCAGGCCGCGTTGCTGCGCACCGGACTCGACGTGGCTTGGGTGGACGCGACTGCGTGCATTGTGACAGACGCAGCTCATACCCGCGCCATGCCGTTATGGCAAGAGACGCATGAGCGACTGGAAGCGGTTCTTCTGCCGCTGTTGCAACTCGGGCAGATTCCGGTTTTAGGTGGATTCGTCGGGGCCACGCGAGACGGAATTGCTACCACCCTGGGACGCGGTGGATCAAACTTCAGCGCTGCCATCGTGGGCGCCGGGCTGCAAGCCAGCCGCATTGAAATTTGGACAGATGTGGATGGTGTGATGAGCACGGATCCGAGACTGTGCCCGGAAGCTCGCCGGGTAACTCGCCTGAGTTTCGGTGAGGCTGCGGAGTTAGCGTATTTCGGTTTGCAGGTATTGCATCCCGCCATGCTGACCCCGGCTATGCAGCGCAACATCCCGGTCTGGGTATTGAATTCGCGCAGTCTGGAAAATGGGGGAACAGAAATCACCGCGAACGTGAGCGATGGCGGCCGGGTGAAGGCGATCGCCGCCAAACGCGGAGTCACGGTGGTTGATGTGGAACCGGTGGATTGGTTTGGGCGCGAACTCTCGCGCAAAGTCTTTGAAGTGTTCGACCAGCATCAGCACGGCCTGGAGTTGCTGACTGCTTCGCACGGAAGCTTGTCGCTGGTGGTAAGTCCGACGGCAGATTTGGCGGCGATTTCGCGAGAGCTCGAAGGTTCCGCTCGCCTGCGCTGGGAAAAACAGAAAGCGTTGGTCTGCCTGGTAGGAGAGCAAATCCGGCGGCGGCCCGAGATTGCCAGCCAGGCGCTGCACGCGATTTCAGACATCGATTTGCGCATGATGTGCCAGGGCGCATCGGAACGCAGCATTAGTTTTCTCGTCGACGATTCGCGAGCCGAGGAGACAGTCCGGCGCCTGCACGATTTGTTGTTCCCGGCGCATCCCACAAGTGCGGACTCTACGGCGGAATATCAGGCGCTCGGCAGGACATGCTGGAAGACAGTCGATCCCCCATTCCCCGTTCATGCAAGGAAGTCATAGCGGGCGTGCGGGCAATCGCTCAAAAATAGCCCCACTACTTTCCTAAGTTTCCGCTTGACATCACCCCTCAATCCTTTACCATTGATGAATAAGTATGCATCATCGGTGAATAAGAATTCATGAGCAAGCCGTTACGTCAAAAAGCCATTCTGGCGGTGCTTGAGCAAGGGCCGGTGGCCAGCCAGGAAGACCTGCAGCGGGCGCTCTACAAGCGCGGATTCCGCGTGGGCCAGGCGACGCTGTCGCGGGATATCCGCGAGCTCGGGCTGGCGAAGACGCAGGAAGGCTACGCCCTGCCGCAGGGGGATGCCTACTCCGAGCCGTCCTTGCCGCCGGTTTCGCGGCTGGTTCGCGAGTTCGTGCTGGACGTGAGGCGGGCACAGAACTTGCTGGTGATCAAGACGACGGTGGGCAGCGCCCAACCCGTGGCTGCGGCTTTGGACGACGAAGAATGGCCGGGAGCCGTGGGCAGCGTGGCTGGCGACGATACCATCCTGATCGTTTGTTCTGACAGAAAAGCCGCGACCCGCCTGGCTGCGCGCACCCAGGAGTTGCTCGCCTGATGCCGGCAAAACTCAAAACTGCGGTCGTGGGGGCGACCGGGTATTCCGGCTTGGAATTAACTCGGATCTTGTTGCGGCACCCCCAGGTGGAAACACCTCTTCTGTTGAGCCGGCAAAGTGAGGCAACCTCGCCAATCAATTTGGCGGATTTGTTTCCCGGTGCTTTCTGGAAACGGGCGTTATCCGTTGCAACCGCTTTCCTGGACCAAGTTGAAGGAGCAGGGCGTGCAGTTGTTGTTCTTGGCGACGCCACATGATGCCTCGCGCTCGCTGGTACCCGAGGCCGTCGCGCAAGGGCTGCGAGTGATTGATCTGAGCGGCGCATGGCGTCTGCGGGAGGCTGCGCATCGTGCGGTGTACGGATTCAAAGACGAGGGTTCGCCGACAGCGGCTGAGTTTATAGAAAAGGCGGTATATGGCCTGCCGGAGTTGCATGGAGACTGCATTCCGGGTGCGACGGTGGTTGCCAATCCCGGTTGCTATGCAACGTCGGTAATCTTGGGGCTGGCGCCGCTGGTGAAGGCGGGCATTATCGATCGGGAGCATGGGATCATTTCTGATTCGAAGTCGGGTGTTTCCGGCGCAGGCAAGGAACCCACAGCCCGTACGCACTTTGTTTCCGTCGCCGACAATCTTTCGGCTTACGGGGTGTTTGGCCACCGGCATACGGGAGAAATTCTGGAGCAGTTGTGCCTCAGGTCGGAGGAATTGATTTTTACTCCGCATTTGTTGCCGATCCCGCGAGGGATTCTTTCGACGATTTATGTGCATCTGAAGCAGAAAACAGAGGCGGCGGAAGTCGAATCCTGTTTCCGGCAGTTCTATGCGGGAAAGCACTGGGTGAGGATTTTCGCGCCGCCCCGGTTGCCGGAGATCCAGTTTTCGGTGAATACGAATTATTGCGATATCGGTTTTAGCCTGGCCAAGGATGGCCGCCGGTTGGTAGTGGTCTCCTGCCTGGACAATCTGCTGAAAGGCGCGGCGGGGCAGGCGGTGCAGAACATGAATCTGATGTACGGGTGGAAGGAAGAGGAGGGCCTGCAGTGAAGATCGTCGTCAAAATCGGCGGAGTGGCTCTGGAAGATAAGGACACGTTGCACAAATGTGCGCGCGCGGTCGTGGACTTGGCGCGCGATGGGCACAAGATCGCGTTGGTGCACGGCGGGGGAAGCACGCTCACGCGCACTTTGAAATTGCTGGGCAAGAAGAGCGACTTCGTGAACGGACTTCGCATCACCGACGCCGAGACTCGCGATGTGGCCCTGATGGTGCTGGCGGGCATTGTGAATAAAAGCGTGGTGGCGGCGGTGGTGGCCGCGGGCAATCCGGCGATCGGCCTTTGCGGCGGAGATGGAATGTCGTTCCGCGCGCGCAAAAAACAAACCGAAGGCTACGACCTGGGATTTGTCGGCGAGATTTGCTCGGTCGAACCGCGCTGGCTGGAGGCGATTTGGGCCGAAGGCGGAATTCCTGTGCTCTCGTCGCTCGCGCTGGGTTCGGACGGCGAGTACTACAACGTAAATGCGGACCAGATGGCTTCGGCCTGCGCTGTGGCCTGCCATGCCGATACGCTGATTTTTCTCACCGATGTGCCCGGCGTGAAAGGCGCGGACGGCATTGTAATTCCCTGGCTCAAGATGAAAGACGTCGCCGCCCTGGTGCAGGAAGCTGTGATTGGCGGCGGCATGCTGCCCAAACTCGAAGCCTGCAATCAGGCGCTGAAAAAAGGTGTGGGGCGGGTGCGAATTTTGCCGGCTACGCAGGCGGAAGTTCTGCCGCAGTTTTATTTCACCAAGCTGGAGTGCGGAACCGAGGTGATCTCGGCATGAAACTGGCCTCCGTGGCACGTGCAGAGCAGGAATTGTTATTGCCGACTTATGACCGTCAGCGGGTGCTCTTTACCCATGGGCGCGGCGTGTATTTGTGGGACGCGGATGGAAAGAAGTATCTCGACTTCCTGAGTGGGTTGGGCGTGAACGCGCTGGGGCATGCGCATCCGGCGATTCAGAAAGTGCTTAAACGTCAAGCGGGGCGGATGATTCACGTCTCCAATCTGTTTTTTCACGAATATCAGGCAGAACTGGCCAAACGGCTTACGAAGATTTCCGGCTTGGAGAAAGTGTTCTTCTGCAACAGCGGCACCGAGGCGTGGGAAGGCGCGTTGAAGTTGGCGCGCGCGCTGGCGCGAGTAGAAAACTCGAACGGTCACAAAGCCAAGTGGCGCATCCTGGCGCTCGACAATTCTTTCCACGGCCGGACGTTTGGTTCGCTGGCCACGACCGGGCAGGCGAAGTATCGGCATCCCGTTTGCGCCGCTGCTGCCCGGGGTGAACTTCGTCGCGTTTAACGACGTGGAAGACCTGAAGCGGCAGTTTGACGGCAGCGTATGCGCGGTTTGCATGGAGACGATTCAGGGCGAAGGCGGAATTTATCCGGTCAGCGTGGAGTTTCTGCAGACGGCTCGAAAGCTGACGAGCGGATACGGGCGCGTTGCTGATTATCGATGAAATTCAATCCGGCCTGGGCCGCACTGGGAAATATTTCGCTTATCAACATTACGGAATCAAGCCTGACATCGTGACCGTGGCCAAGCCCCTGGCCGCTGGGTTGCCGCTGGGAGCGATTCTTACCACGAACCGTGTGGCGAGCGGTATGCATCCGGGGCTGCACGGAACCACCTTTGGTGGCGGTCCGCTGGCCTGTGCGGTGGCGATCGAGTTTCTGCGGACCGTCGATGGGCTAAAAGGTCATATCGACCAGGTAGCGAAGTATTTCCGGCAACGGCTGGAAGAGTTGCAGGTCCAAGCACAGCTCGATCCGTGAAGTACGCGGCATGGGTCTGATGCTGGGAATTGAAATCGACTCGGCGGAAACCGCGAAAGCAGTTTTGCAGCAGTTGCTCGAGGGCGGAATTCTGATCAATCGCACTCATGAAACAGTGTTGCGCTTTTTGCCGCCCTACATCATTCAAAAGAAGCATGTGGATCAGGTGATCCACGCGCTGGACGCCGCGTTGGCCGCCGCACCGTCGAGGCCGCGCAGCCACAAGTCCACGAAAAGGAGCAAGACACAGTGAGCAGCCACCCATTAGAAACCACAGAGATTCTGCAACGGCCCGCATCCGGCGGATTGTTGGGGCGCGATCTTATTTCCATCGGCGATTTCAGTCCGCACGAGATCAAAGAAATTCTGGCGCT
Source organism: uncultured Acidobacteriaceae bacterium (assembly GCA_963712035.1). Lineage (GTDB taxonomy): Bacteria > Acidobacteriota > Terriglobia > Terriglobales > Acidobacteriaceae > PALSA-270. Next base: position 944,137 of record CAVQGL010000002.1, read on the forward strand.
GGCCACATTGATGAAGGCGCATCCCGCGGAATTTCGCAGCGCACTGGCCGGCAAACAGGTCGTCATGTTTTTCGAAAAGCCCTCCCTGCGTACGCGCATCACTTTTGAGGCCGGCACCGCAAGTCTGGGCGGGCAAGCTATTTTTGTCGACCAGACTAACGGCCGCATCGATGCCCGCGAATCGCTGGCGACATTGCCCACAATCTGGAGCGCTGGGTGGATGGGATTGTGCTGCGGACCTTTGCGCATGCGACCGTCGAAGGAATGGCGCAGCATGCTTCCATTCCGGTGATCAACGCCCTGAGCGAGCGCGAGCATCCCTGCCAGGCATTGGCCGATTACCTCACGCTGCAGGAACGCTTCGGCGATTTGCGGAAGGTCACTCTAGCCTACGTGGGCGACGGAAATAATGTGACGCATTCGCTGCTGCTGGCTTGCGCCGCGCTTGGATCCAAAATGCGCGTGGCCACGCCTGCAGGCTATGGCCCGGATAAGAAAATCGTCCACGCCGCACAGGAGCTAGGACGACAGACTGGCGCGGTGATCGAGGTGATGACCGATCCACGCGCGGCCGTTGAAGGCGTAGACGCGGTCTACACCGATGCCTGGGCCAGCATGGGCCAGGAGCACGAAGCGGCGAAGCGGGAAAAGATTTTTCCGCCATACCAGGTGAACGACGCGCTGATGGCCGCTGCGGCGCCGGGCGCTGTCTTCATGCATTGTCTGCCGGCGCATCGCGGCCAGGAAGCGACCGATGCCGTAATGGATTCGCCGCAGTCGGTTATTTTCGATCAGGCGGAGAATCGCCTGCACGTGCAGAAAGCCATTTTGATGTTATTGCTTGGCGGCAAACCAGGCCGCATACCAGTTAGGAGCGCTCATGCCTGAAAAAGTTGTGCTTGCCTATTCCGGTGGTTTGGATACTTCCATCATCATTCCGTGGCTGAAGGAAAATTATTCCTATGACGTGATCGCCATGGTGGCCGACGTGGGCCAGGGCGACGACATCGAAGCCGTCGTCGAAAAGGCGTACAAGACGGGCGCCAGCAAAGTCGTGGTAGAGGACCTGCGCGAGGAATTTTTGACGGGATACGTTTTCCCCACCCTGCAGGCGGGTGCCGTCTATGAGCATAAATATCTGCTGGGGACTTCGATGGCGCGTCCGGTAATCGCCAAGCATCAGGTGGAAGTGGCGTTGCGCGAAGGCGCGACCGCGGTTTCGCATGGCTGCACCGGCAAGGGCAATGACCAGGTGCGCTTCGAACTCGCCTACCAGGCGCTGGCGCCGGAACTGAAAGTGATTGCGCCATGGCGCGAATGGGATTTGAAGTCGCGCGAAGATTGTCTCGACTATGCCGAGAAGCATGGCATCGCCGTGGCCGCGAGCCGGCAAAAAATTCACAGCCGTGATCGGAATTTGTGGCACATCAGCCATGAGGGCGGAGAACTGGAAGACGCGGGCAACGCGCCCTTCGACACCACCTGGCAGATTTCTAAATCGCCGAAGGAAGCCCCGGATCGGGACGAACAAGTGACGATAGGCTTCGAGAAGGGCATTCCAGTCTCGGTCAACGGCATGAAGCTCGAGCCCGTGTCGCTGGTCGAGTTGTTGAACGAAATTGGCGCGCGCAACGCGATTGGCCGCACCGACATCGTGGAGAACCGCTTTGTCGGCATGAAATCGCGCGGCTGCTACGAAACTCCCGGCGGAACATTGCTGGTTGCAGCGCATCGCGAACTGGAAGCGCTGTGTCTGGAGCGCGATGTCACGCATTTTAAACAGCACATCGGTCTGAAGTATGCGGAACTGGTGTACTTCGGTTTGTGGTTTACGCCGCTGCGCGAAGCGCTTGATGCGTTCGTCGAAAACACCCAGAAGGACGTCACCGGGACGATTGCACTGTCACTATACAAGGGCAATGTGTCCGTCGTGAGCCGCCACTCGGAGAATTCGCTGTATCGCACCGATCTGTCTTCGTTCACCATGGGCGAAAGCTACGACCAGAAAGACGCGGAAGGCTTCATTCGCATTCTCGGGCTGCCGTCGCGCTCGCGGGCCTGGGCGCGGTCGGAGGCGAAATCCGAGATTGCGAAATTTGAGGTTACGAAATCCGAGGTCATGAAATGAAGATGTGGTCGGGCCGGTTCCGCCAGCCGCTGGAGCCGGCTTCGAACGCTGGCAGCGCTCGTTCGGCTTTGACCGGCGCTTGCTCAAGCACGAATTGGCGGCCAGCAGCGCGCATGCGCGTGCCCTGAAGAACGCGGGCGTTCTTTCTTCGGATGGACTGATCGCGATCTTGCAGGGATTGGAGCAAATTGGCCTCAAATCGGCTTCGCCAGCGTTTCTTGACGATGCGGAAGCAGAAGATGTGCACCACTTCGTCGAGAAACAACTGGTGGCTTTGATCGGCGACACCGGGTTCAAGCTGCACAGCGGCCGCAGCCGGAATGAGCAGATTGCGACCGATCTTCGTCTGTATGTTCGCGATGGCATCGATCAGCTTCGGATCGACCTCGCCGAGTTGATCGGAGCATTTGTAGATCGCGCGGAGCAAGCTGGAAATGCGGCCATGCCGGCGTACACGCATCTGCAGCAGGCCGAGCCGGTTTTGGTCGCGCACTGGCTGCTGACGTACGTGGAAATGTTTCTGCGCGATGCTGAAAGGCTGGCGGATTGCCGTAAGCGGCTGAATGTTTGTCCACTGGGTTCGGGAGCGATTGCTGGCGCCACGCTGTCTCTGGATCGCCATGCGTTGGCGGCCGATCTGGGTTTTGATCGGCCTACCGCGAATAGCATGGACGCGACCAGCGACCGCGATTTCGCGCTGGAATTTGTGAATGTGCTTTCTCTGCTCGCGCTGCATCTAAGCCGGTGGGCGGAAGAGATGATTTTGTTTTCGTCGCAGGAGTGGGGTTTCGTCCAATTGCCAGAAGCGTATTCCACCGGCAGCAGCGCCATGCCGCAGAAGAAGAATCCAGACTTACTCGAATTGGTGCGCGGCAAAGCGGGGCGCGTCATTGGAAATGCAACAGCATTGATGGTCACGCTGAAGGGACTTCCGCTGGCTTACAACAAAGATTTGCAGGAGACACAGGAGCCGGTGTTTGAGGCTGCGGAAACCTTGCTTTCCCTTGTGCCGCTAGCCACGGGATGGATGAAAGCGTCGAGTTCGATCACGAACGAATGCAGCAGGCTGCGCAATCAGGATTCATGAATGCCTGGGCGGCAGCAACTTATCTGGTGCAGCGCGGCGTTCCGTTTCGCCTGGCGCACGAGTTTGTCGGGAAAGCCGTGCAGTTGGCTCTGGACAAAGGTTGCGGGCTGCGGGATTTGCCACTGGAAGAATTGAAGAAGCTGAATCCGGCGTTCGACCAGGATTTTTATTCCTGTTTGAGCCTGGAATCCGTGCTGGCGATTCATGACGTGCCCGGCGGAACCGCTCCGGCGCGAGTGCGGCAAGCGCTGGCAGAAGCCAAACAGCGGGCTGAATCGATTCGGGAGGAAAGCCATGCGCACGCGTGACGCAATTCTCCCCGACGCGGAAGAAATTCACGACCTGATCTCCGCTTATTCCGGTGACGGCACCCTACTGCCGCGAGACTTTGCCGAGATCTGCGAAAACGTGCGTGACTTCGTCGTTCTCGAGCATCGCGGACGGATTGTTGGCTGCGGCGCGTTGCATCTCTATGGGCAACACCTGGCGGAGATTCGCTCCATCACCGTGGATCCCGCCTTCCAGCGTTTAGGCGGGGGCAAGCGACTGGTCGAGGCGTTGCTTGAAGAGGCGGAAAAGCATCGCGTGAGCTGCATTTGCTTGTTCACCCGCAAGCCTGAGTTCTTTGCCCATTTGGGTTTCACGGCCGCGCAACGGGAAGATCTTCCCGACAAGATTTACAAAGACTGTTGCGTTTGTCCGCGTCTGCATTGCTGTGACGAAGTGGCGATGGTGCGTGGAGAGTTGCCAAAGTTTGCCATCCTTCCCGAGCCCGCCAACATGCTGGTGAAGCTGGAGGTATAAAAACCTGCCCGACTCGCTCGACTCATTTCATCCGGCCGAAGCACACTTGCCCGAGACTTATTTAGCCGAGGCGTATTTGCCGCAGGGGTTTTCCTTTTCCGCCGTGGCGGCGGGAATCAAAGCCAGCGGACGTCCCGACTTAGCACTTGCGGTGTCGGGTCCCGAAACCACGGCGGCGGCGGTGTTCACCAAGAACCGCGTCGTGGCTGCTCCGTTGGAAGTGGATCGGCTTGCCCTGAAAGCCTCCCGAGGACGCGTACGAGCGGTGCTCGTGAACTCCGGCAACGCCAATTGCGCGACTGGTCCGACGGGGCTCAAAGCCTGCCATGACGTTTGCAAATACGCGGCCGATCTCATGGGGCTGAAGCCGCAGGAGATTTTCCCGTCGTCCACCGGGATTATCGGCGTTCCGCTTCCCTCGGAAAAGATTATCGCGAAGTTGCCGGAACTGATCGCGGCCGGGGACGTGACGAGAGCTGGAATGACCCGCTTTGCCCAAGCCATCATGACGACGGATTTGCGCATGAAGACAGCGTCCGCGCGCTTCCGAGTCGGCAAATCCGTCGCCACTCTCACGGGAATTGCCAAGGGCTCCGGCATGATTCATCCGCAACTGGCAACCATGCTGGTCTATTTGTTCACCGACATTTCTGCCGGCCCGAGCGATTTGCAATTGCTACTACGCCGAGTTTGCGACGAGACTTTCAACTGCATCTCTGTGGATGGTGACACTTCAACCAACGATACCGTCTTACTTATGGCGAGCGGGCAAAGTCGGATTCAGTTAAAGAAAGTGGAGAACAAATTCTCACGCGCCCTGCTAGAAGTCTGCCAGTCGCTAGCCGGTCAGATTGTGGCGGATGGCGAAGGCGTGAAGCACGTCATCCGTCTGTCGATCGAGCAGGCGAAGAACCGCCAAGAAGCCTTGCACATTGCCAAAGCCATCGCGCACTCGCTGCTGGTGAAGACGGCGTGGGCGGGCGCCGATCCAAACTGGGGACGCATCCTCGCGGCCGTGGGAGCCTGCGGCGTGCCCATCCGCCCGGATCACGTCGAGATTTCGATTGGCGACCAGGTCACTTTTCGCAAAGGCGCGGTGAACCCATTCGATGCGACCCGCGCCCACCAGTACTTGTCCCAACCGGTTTGCGACATTGGCATCAAGCTGGGGCGTGGACGGAGTTCCATTCTTTTTCAAAGCACAGATCTGACCGCGGAGTATGTGCGGATCAACGCCGATTACTCTACCTAGTTATTTCGGCAAGGTGTATTCGCCTTCCAGGTCATAGGTCGCGCCGTGACCACCTGGCGAACCGCTGAGAGTTCCGCTCCCCTGAATTCCCTTGAACTTGCCTGTGCCTCCGATGTACGTCCACTTCCCCTGGACGCTCTGCGCTCCACCATCAGCCATGGTCACGGTGGCGGCATAACGGAGGAATACCCTGTCGCCATTTGACATCGTGTCCACAAAATAGCCGTGGCTGGTGAAATTGCCTTCCTGAATTTCATTGATTTGCGAGGACACGCCTTCCGTATCCGAGATACCTTCAACGACCATGGGTTTGCCCCAGGTACAAGTTGTTTGATTGATAGAGATAATGTGACCGGGAATGTCGCCGACATCGAGCTGTTGTTCGGTGTCGGGCCTGCCGCAGCGCATGGTTCCGTAGATTTTAGTCTGCGCCGAACTCAGCGTACTCAGAGCTAGGACGCAGGTAAGGAGCGAGAAAAACTTAGTGAGCATGAAGCCTCCAAACGCGAAGTCGTAAATTGCATCAGAAGATGACACATTATCGGGTGAGTTCGGTTAACAAACAAGCTTTGCCTGCGAACGCTTTACAATCGTAGCGGAGGAGTGAGAATCGGTGCCATCGAATGCGGACGCACTTTGGTATAAGGACGCGGTCATTTATCAGGTGCACGTCCGCGCTTTCCACGATAGCAACGGGGACGGGATCGGAGACTTTCGCGGACTGGAGGAGAAGCTTCCCTACCTGCAAGAGTTAGGCATCAACACTATTTGGCTGATGCCATTTTTTCCTTCTCCGTTACGCGATGACGGTTATGACATCGCCGATTATGTTTCGGTTCATCCCAATTACGGGACCCTCGACGACTTCAAAGGGTTTTTGGATGCTGCCCACCAACGCGGTATCCGCGTCATCATTGAACTGGTGCTAAACCACACTTCCGATCAGCATCCATGGTTCCAGGAATCGCGTAAGTCGGTGGATAATCCGCGGCGCGATTGGTACGTGTGGAGCGATACCGACGCCCGCTATCGCGGAGTCAGAATTATTTTTGTCGATACAGAGAACTCAAACTGGGCCTGGGATCCGGTTTCCAAGGCGTATTACTGGCATCGCTTTTTCAGTCAACAGCCCGATCTGAACTTTGACAATCCTGCGGTCCGGGAAGAAATCTGGAATGTCATGAAGTTCTGGCTGGAGCTGGGAGTGGATGGGTTCCGCTTGGACGCCGTGCCGTATTTGGTGGAGCGCGAAGGCACATCCTGCGAAAATCTTCCCGAGACCCACGGGGTGATCAAAGAACTAAGAGCCAAACTTGACCAGCATTTCCCCGGGAAGGCGCTGCTGGCGGAGGCCAACCAGTGGCCCGCCGACCTAAGACCCTATTTCAGCGAAGGCGACGAATTTCACATGGCATTTCACTTCCCGCTTATGCCCAGAATGTTTATGGGCCTGAAGCTGGAGGATCGCAAGCCCATCACCGAGATTCTGCAACAGACCCCGAAGATTCCGGATACCTGCCAGTGGTGCTTGTTTCTGCGCAATCACGATGAGTTAACGCTGGAGATGGTCACCGACCTGGAACGCGATTATATGTACGACGAGTATGCGCGCGACCGGTCCATGCGTATCAACGTCGGCATTCGCCGGCGTCTTGCGCCGCTCCTGGAAAACGACCGGCGGCGCATTGAACTCATGAATGGTTTGCTCATGTCGCTGCCGGGCACGCCAATTATTTATTACGGGGACGAAATCGGCATGGGAGACAACGTTCATCTGGGCGATCGCAATGGCGTGCGCACCCCAATGCAATGGGATGGGGGTTGGAATGCCGGTTTCTCCTCTGCCGATCCCGAAAGCCTCTATGCCGCGCTCATCTTAAATCCTCTTTACGGATATCAGGCAGTCAATGTTCAATCGCAGAAGCGCACACCGCACTCGCTGCTATCCTGGACGCGCCGTCTTATCCAGGTGCGCAAGTCCACCCCGGTTTTTGGAAGGGGATCCATCGAATTCCTCTATCCCGAGAACCACAGAATACTGGCCTACGTTCGGCAGTTAGGGAGTGAGACCGTGTTGGCGGTAAACAATCTGTCGCAGTCCGCCCAGGCCGTCGAACTCGACCTGAGCCGCTACCAAGGCAGCATTCCAATCGAGATGTTTGGCAAAAACTTGTTTCCGCGGGTTGCGAATTTTCCTTATTTATTGACTATGGGCCCTTACCAATTTTATTGGTTTCGTTTGCGCCGGCTCTAATTGAGTTCAGTTCTCGTATCGCCGTAGAAAACCGCCGGGGCGTTTGCCGCCTCTCAAGGCAGAAGCCTTACCTAATTTTGAGGGAGGAGCTGTTTGGCCGAAGGAAGCATCCTGTCTGATGAACTCGTCCGCCAGTTGATCAGCGTCGGCGAGGTAGACCTCCTGGTCGGACTGCCTACCTTTAACGATGCTCAAACTGTCGGCCAAGTAGTACAAGTTATACGCGCTGGGCTGCTGAAATATTTTCCCCGAGAACGGGCGGCGATCCTGAATGCAGATGGAGGATCGCACGACGAGACACCGGGCCTGGTCCAGGCGGCATCCATCAGTGATGCACGTAACTCGGCTGCGCTCCGCAGCTTGCGCACCCTGCACTGTATTAGCGCGAGATATTCCGGGGACCCTTCGCGCGCGACCGCACTGCATACCATCGTTGCCGCGGCCGATCTGCTGCAGGCTAAAGCCTGCGCGATTATCGCGCCCGAGTCTTCTAACATCGAGCCGGAGTGGATCGATCGTCTTCTGCGCCCGGTTTGCCGGCAGGATTTTGATTTCGTCACGCCCGTGTATCGCCGCAACAAGTTTGATGGAATGCTGGTGACGAATCTACTTTATCCGATGATGCGGGCGATTTACGGCTGGCGAATTCGAGAGCCCTACCCGGCCGAGTTCGCTTTCTCCGGCCGCTTCGGCAGTCATCTAGTCGGACATGAAATGTGGAAGGAAGAAGCTTGCCGCGCAGGTGCTGAACTATGTTTCACCATCGCCGCTATGGCCGGCGGCTTCCGCCTTCATCAGTCTTTTCTCGGGCCCAAAGGAAATCCCGAACAGTCAGCCCCGGATCTCGTGCCCGCCATGCGGCAGACGGTGGGCACTCTGTTCTGGTCATTGGATCCGTATTTTGCTACCTGGAGTGCATCGGCAGAAACTAAAGCTGTGCCCACGCTGGGTGCGCACTATGAATTCGTTACCGAGCCAGTGCGCGTGAACCGCGAGCGGCTTTACCAGATGTTCCGCACGGGGGTCGCCGAGCTCGAGCCGGTGCTTACATCGCTTCTTTCTCACGCCACTCTCGAGGCGTTGAAGCGTTCCGCCACCTTAGAGGAGCCCCAGTTTCATTATGACGACGAACTCTGGGTAAAGACTATTTATGAATTTGCCGCTTCTTATCATCGCAGCGTGATCAACCGGGACCACATCATCCAGGCCCTGGTCCCGTTGTATCGCGGAAGGGCATGCACGTTTCTTCTGCAAAACCAAGAGGCTTCTGAAGCAGAAGTCGAACAGCACATTGAGAATCTTTGCCTGACCTTCGAGCGCCTGAAGCCGACCCTGCTCGAATTGTGGCAAGGGAAATAGGAGGCTCGTGATGCGAGACATGATCGTCAGTGAACTTAGCCAGGCTACTCATGAAGTCGTCCAAGAGTTTGCCCGCCTGCTGCCTCGCTTGCTGGTAATGCTGATTATCGTTTGCGCGGGTTGGCTGGTCGCCTACCTGGTGAAGGTGATGCTTCGGAGCGCATTACGCTTGCTGAAATTCGACCGGCTCTCGGAAGACGCAGGCGCCGCGCAGCTGCTGAACAAGGCAGCACTGCCGTCTTCTACCGAACTGCTTAGCCGGCTGGTCTTCTGGGTGGTGCTCTTGGGGTTCATTCTTCTGGGAATCAACGCGCTTGGGGTTATCGTCCTGGAGGAGGACATTGCCAGATTCTTTCTCTTCTTGCCTCGACTTTTTGTGGCCGTGTTGATCCTCTTTTTCGGCATGTTTGCGGCTAGCTTTTTTTCCCGGGCGGTTTTGCTCGCGGCAGTGAACGCCAACCTGCGCTCCGCGCGGATGCTGAGTTATTCGGCGCGGGTGATTATTGTGGTGCTTGCCGTATCGATGGCCTTCGAAGAACTCGGGGTCGCCGAGAATACCATCCTGGCAGCGTTTTCCATCGTGTTTGGGGCGCTCATGCTCGGTCTTGCCATTGCTTTCGGAATGGGCGGACGCGATCTTGCCCGGCACTTTCTGGAAAGACGTTTCGCCGAAGAAAAGGCGCCCGCCAAGAAGGAAGACGAACTCTCACCCTTGTGATGGAAGCCCCCTAAGTCCGTTTTTTGCGGGATCCAGACCATCGAAGGCGCGGTTCAGCGCCTGCGTCCCAAACTGATGACGGTGACTGCCGTGATTCTCAGTCTGGCTCCAATCCTGTGGGAGTCCGGCATCGGTTCCGATGTGATGAAGCCCATCGCCGCGCCGATCGTCGGAGGAATGGTCACCTCTACCATTCATGTGCTCATCCTTGTGCCGGTGTTTTTCTTTCTTCTGAAACGGCGGGCGCTTTCATCGGTTGGGACCGAGTTAGGAAAAAATTCTGAATAAACACGGGCCAACCCGAACACACCCTGGAGAAAAGTGTCCGCGGGTGCTTTCGGAATAAAACTAAAAGTGAGCTATTCAGACCATATCTTTCTCTTAGCCCGCGCGATACTACTTGTGAGACATCTTCCTTTTGTCTCTTTCAGGTTCTCTGAACTAAGTCAGTTATCTGAAGTTGTTTCCTCTTAGTTCCGCAACCTCGAAAGGGAAATGCAATGAAAAAAACAATCGCAGTGCTGTTGACGAGCCTTATCGGCATGGTTGGAACGTGTGCATGGGCAGGTACGGCTCGGGAAGACACGGTTGCCAGGCTGCAATCGTCGGTTGATGTTCTGCACGCCATTATGGCAACGCCGGACAAAGGCATTCCCGAAGAAGTGTTGAGCAACGCGAAGTGCATCCTGGTTGTGCCCGACTTAATCAAAGGTGGATTCATCTTTGGCGGCAAGCACGGGCGCGGTGTCGCCTCTTGCCGTACCGCAACTGGTTGGAGCGCTCCTGCATTTGTTTCAGTAGGTGGGGGAAGCTGGGGATTGCAAATCGGCGTGGAAGATGTGGACCTGGTCATGCTAGTCATGAATGATCAGGGTTTCCAACATTTGCTCTCCAGCAAGTTCGAACTCACTGGGGAAGGCTCGGTTGCCGCGGGTCCGGTAGGCCGTCATGCCTCGGCTGGAACCGACTGGAAGATGAATACTGAAATGCTTACCTACTCACGCTCGAAGGGCGTTTTCGCAGGCCTGACCCTGGAAGGCGCAGTCGTCGAGCAAGACAATGACTCGACCCACGCTATTTACGGCAAGCACATGATGTTTCGCAACATTCTTTCCGGCCGGGCGTCAACCCCGAGGAGTGCGGACGCATTTATGAAGGCCGTCTCGGAAGCGGGACAGCAAGCTCGGATTGCAGAAGCCTCCGACAAGAAATAAATGGCCGGCCGGAACCAGTAGGATTTCAGGACAAAGAGATAGGCCCTCCATCGATATGTTGGATGGAGGGCCTATCTTCTGCGTTACCGTCCAAATTTTGAACCAGGTTCTAAGCCAGGAAAAATTCCTTCGTCACCTTTGCCCAATCCTGGTCCGGAATGTGTGCGGTTACGTTGTCCATGGCCACGCCGCCATCCTGTGCCAGTGCTCCCAAGGGCATCGGCAGCAGTTTCTGCAGGCGATTGGCCGACTCCTGTGTCCACCAGCGAGCCAGCGCGCCACCTAACAAGTTGCGAAAGTTGATTTTGGCGTCCGGCGATTGCACGGTCAACAGCCAGCCTTCGCCGTAAGGGTCAGTCCGCGCCGACTCTGGATCGCGGGCTGCCGCTTCGTTGATCTCCGCCACTGTGCCCTCGATCGGTGAAACCATATCCACGGACTTTCCGTCGCGGAAGATTGTCCAGATTTTCTGTCCCTGGCGAACCCATTGGCCGCGCTGCGGTAGAGCAATGTGTTCGATCTTCCCGATCAGCTTCGAAGCGAAGTCATCGATTCCAACCCGCACCAGGTTCGGGCTCTCGCTGAGCGCCCAAGTATGCCCGGGATGATAGCGCAGATTCTCCGGCACTTTGAATCCACCGACGATGCTTGGCGCCAGCCGCGGCAGAACTTCCTGCTTTGCGGTTTGCAACACGGGCCGTACCACCACTTGCTTACGGCTACGGAAATAATCAATGAGTAAGAAGCCTGCGAAAGTCAGTAGAACCAGGATGACTGTCATAAAAACCACCTTGCCGGAGCGCCTTTCCACTGGCTGCTCGCACTTCTGATCAAGGCACTCGCCATGCCAAAGCGCGTCAGCTGTCAAAAAAAGTGCTGGAAGCCTTCCATCTGATGCCAAATGAACGACATAGGAAGGCACGCTGTATCCTGCGGCCGGGAGCAATCGAAAACGAAAGGATTGGTGCATGCTGAGAATTGCAACGTTCAAAGTTCGATAGCTCCCGGAATCGCTCCCGCAGAACCCCGAATACGCTGGCAGTCAGTCACTTACAAGTCTTTGTGCGCAGTGCTGCGAATCACAGTAGGGATGCTGAGAAAGGCAACACGGCATTCGCAGGACTCGCAGTGTGTTTCGTTATTGATCAACGTCACCCGCAACAGTGATGCGGGTCACTGTCGCTTGCTGCACATGGAGTTGAAACTTACAACGAGGCGAGTTCCGGGTTGCAAACTCTCGCTTCGGGCCCTTCCGCACTCGACCCGCTCGTACGACCCGGTTTGAGGAGCACGCTCATGAGCAAGGCACTCCTGTACGACGCGACTCTGTGCATTGACTGCAAGAGATGTGAAGAAGGATGCGCCCAGCAGAACGGTTTGCCCTACACCGACGCGGTGGCGGCCGAAGAAAAGCAATCAGAGCACAAATTCACAGTCGTGATGACCAAAGGCGACAAGTTCATGCGGCGCCTGTGCATGAACTGCCAGGACCCTGCATGCGCGTCGGCTTGTCCGGTCGCCGCGTTGCGCAAGACTCCCGCCGGTCCGGTCATCTACGAAGCCGACCGTTGCATGGGCTGTCGCTATTGCATGATGGCGTGTCCCTTCTCGGTGCCTCGCTACGAATGGGGAAAGCTTTTGCCCAAGGTGCGAAAGTGCACTATGTGTCCAGACCGCGTCGAGAAAGGTCTGCAGACTGCCTGCGCCGAGGCTTGTCCTACGGGCGCGACAAAGTTCGGGGATCGCGATGATCTCATCGCGGAAGCTCAGCAGAGAATTCACGACAACCCAGGCAATTACATCCACCACATTTATGGTTTGACGGAAGTCGGGGGAACGTCGGTGCTGCTGCTTTCCAGCGTACCGTTTGAGCAGTTCGGCTATCCCAGCGGGTTGGCGAATGAATCCATGCCGCAACTCACCTATCGCGTTCTCTCCAAAGTTCCTGATGTGGTCACACTAGGAGGCGTTCTGCTGGGTGGCGTCTGGTGGATCACCAACCGCCGCGTCGAAGTAGCCGCCGCGGAGCGTGACGAAAAAGCAACGCCGGAACAAGACGAGAAACGAGGCCAGAAAAAAAATGGTTAAGCCTGGGTCAGTCATGCCAAGGTTGACGTTCTGGAAATTTATTCTCGGAGTCATTCTGCTCGCGGGAGCTTACTCGCTGCTGTTGCGCTTTTTCCGTGGCCTGGGCGCCTCCACCAATCTGAGTGACGCCTTCCCCTGGGGACTCTGGGTTGGCTTCAAGCTCTTTTCCGTCGCGCTGGCGGGCGGAGGATTCACGCTGGCTGCGGTAGTTCATATCTTCAATCTCCGGCGTTATCGCCCGGTATTGCGTCCCATCATTCTCACCGCATTTCTCGGATACTCGATGTTCATCGTCTCGCTGATCATCGATCTCGGCAGACCGTACCGGGTTTGGCATCCCCTGGTGATGTGGAATGACCATTCGGTGATGTTCGAAATTGCGTGGTGCGTAATGCTCTACACCACAGTACTGCTGCTCGAATTCATTCCCGCGCTGTTCGAGCAGATGGGATGGTCGCGTGCCTTGGGTTGGGTGCACGCCATTACCATTCCGGTCGTGATCGCCGGGGTCATTCTCTCCACTCTTCATCAGTCTTCGCTGGGCAGCTTGTATCTGATTGTCCCTGGCAAACTGTATCCGCTCTGGTATTCGCCGTTCGAGCCAGTGTTTTTCTTTCTCTCCGCGTTATGCGCGGGCCTGGCAATGACAATTTTCGCTTCCTGGCACAGCAGCAAGGCTTTCGGGAAGCAACTGGAATTACCTTTGCTTACCGGTTTGGGACGCGTGCTGGCTGTGCTCTTGTCCTTTTATTTCACGGTACGAGCGCTCGACATACTGCATCGCGGAGTTTTTCCACTGCTCAAGCTGCCCCGCACGGAAACGTATCTGTTCCTGCTGGAGATGGTGCTGTTAATCGTTCCCATGGTGCTGCTGTACTCGCGGCGGGTGCACGAAAATCTGACGGCGCTTTATTTCTGTTCAGTACTGACGTTGCTCGGCATCGTCGCGAACCGCATGAATGTCGCCATCACCGGCATGGAAGCGAGTTCCGGCACCTACTACTTTCCGAAGTGGACCGAACTATCCATCACCCTGACCCTGGTAGCTTCTGCGTTCGCTCTCTTTGCGCTGGCGGTAAAGTATCTTCCCGTCTTCCCGGTCGGCAGTGCAGTTGCCAGCGAGCGCTATGCAGTGAAATCGGAACCGGTTGCGCCGAAGCTGCCAACTCCTGAGGTGCCTGTGCCAGAGTTCACTGATGCCTCATGATTCCAGTTCGCCGTTGTGGCAACTTTGGAAACACAAAGCGAGCAGTCTAAGCGCAAAGCTGGTTCTGTCTCTTGTCGCCTCGATGATCGTTGTCTTCGGCCTGCTGGGATACTTCAACATCCGGTTGCATCGCCAACATCTGGAACAGAGCACGCTGGCCAGTGCGGAGCGGGTCAGCGACGTGATCAAGCGCAGCACTACTTACTACATGCTGCGCAACGACCGCGAAGGCCTCTACCACGTGATGCACACCATCGGCGACGAGCCAGGGATGGAGCGGGTGCGCATTTTTGATCAGCAGGGACAGATAAGCTATTCCACCGATCCCACCGAGCTCAATCATGTCGTAGATAAGCGGGCCGAGGCCTGTTATGGCTGCCATTCGCAGACGCAGCCGCTGGCGAAATTGAATCGTCCCGACCGCTTCCGCATTTACCGCAATGCGGGCGGGCAGCGCGTGCTTGGCATCATCAGTCCTATCGAGAACCAGCCCTCCTGCTCGAATGCAGATTGTCACGCGCATCCTGCGAGCCAGCAAGTGCTTGGAGTACTGGACACAAATATCTCTCTGGCGCAAGCCGATACCCAACTTGCGCAGAGCACGAACCGGATGTTGGCTTACACGGTTGCGGGAATGATTTTCATCGGCGCATTGAGCTGGATCTCGGCGTGGTGGGTGGTAGGCAAGCCGATTAAAGCGCTCAAGAGCGGAACCGAAAGGCTGGCGCAGGGCGATTTGGGATATCAGTTGGAAGTTGGATCGCACGACGAAGTCGGCGAGCTGGCGCACTCCTTCAATGATATGAGTTTGCAGTTGCACGCGGCCCATGAAGAAGTGCTGGCATGGAATAAAACGCTGGAAGACCGGGTAGACCAGAAAACCCGTGAACTGCGGCGCGCTCACGATCACATGCTGCACGCTGAGAAGATGGCTACCATCGGGAAAATGGCGGCTGTGGTGGCCCATGAGATCAACAACCCACTTTCGGGAATTCTGACTTACGCCAAGCTGTTGCACAAATGGCTGGACCGCGGCATTCTGCCCGAAGAAAAACGCCAGGAGGCTCTGCAGTGTCTGGATTTGATTGCCGGGGAAAGCCGCCGCTGTGGCGATCTAGTGAAGAACCTTCTGACTTTCTCTCGCACTTCGCCCATGAATGCGGAGGCGACTGACCTAGCCGTAGTCATTGATCGTTGCGTGCGCCTGGTGCGGCACCAATGCGAAATGGCCGGAATCCAGCTGCATACCGAACTCGAAAGCAGTCTGCCGAAAGTGCACTGCGATCCTTCGCAGATTGAGCAAGTCCTGCTGGCGTTGATGATGAATGCGATCGATGCGATGCCACATGGCGGGAACCTGTGGCTGCAGACGCGTCCGGGACATCAGCCGCAAGAGGCGGAGATCGAAGTTCGCGATGACGGTACGGGCATTTCTCCCGAGATCTTGCCGCAAATTTTCGAGCCTTTCCTGACCACGAAAGAGGCGAGCCACGGCGTCGGCCTAGGCCTGGCCATCAGCCATGCCATCGTCGAGCGCCACCACGGGCGCATTGAAGTGCAGTCAGAGGCGGGCAAAGGCACGTGTTTCACAATCACGTTGCCGCTGGACGACTCTGGTCTTCCAGCGGTTCGCAGCGGCGAAGTGTCAGCAGGCAAAACGAGGTGAGCAACTTGAGCGCACAAGGGCAAATTCTAATTGTGGACGACGAACTCAGCGTGCGGGATTCGCTGACCAAATGGTTCCGCGAAGAGGGCTATGAAGTGGGGTCGGCGGAAGATGCCAACGAGGCCCTCACACGCTTGGCCGAGCATGCGTGGGATGTTGCGCTGGTTGACATTAAGATGCGCGGCACCGACGGCATCGAATTACAGCGCCGCATGCACGAGATCGACAGCAAGCTGCTGGTCATCATGATGACCGGTTACGCTTCGGTCGAAACTGCGGTTACTGCGCTGAAAAACGGCGCGTATGACTACGTCACCAAGCCGCTTGATCCTGATGAAATCGCCCATTTGATAAAGAATGCGCTCACGCACAAGCATACCGAGAACGAAAACGTACTGCTGCGCGAAACTGTCGCTGCCGTGGCCAAGCCGGACGACATCATCGGACAGAGCGCGGCCATGCGAAAAGTGTTTGACGCGATTGAGACGGTCGGCCCGACCGAGGCCAATGTGCTTGTCACCGGAGAGAGCGGTACGGGAAAAGAGCTGGTTGCGCGGGCCGTGCACGCCGCCAGTCCGCGACGTTTTCATCCTCTGGTCGTTATTCATTGCGGTGCACTCACTGAAACTTTGCTGGAGAGCGAACTCTTTGGACACGAAAAAGGCGCGTTCACCGGGGCGCAGTATCGCAAGAAAGGAAAGTTTGAAATCGCCGAAGGCGGCACAGTTTTTCTGGACGAAATCGGCGATATCAGCCTGAAGACTCAGACTGACCTGCTGCGGGTCCTGCAGGAACGCGAGATTACGCGGGTCGGCGGGAACCAGGTCATCAAAGTGGATTTCCGCTGCATCGCTGCCACTAACAAAAATCTGGAAACTCTGATCGAAGAAGGTAAATTCCGCCCTGACTTGTTTTACCGGCTAAATGTTTTCCGCATCGAGCTGCCACCGCTTCGCGAGCGGCGCGAGGATATTCCGCTGCTGGTCGATCACTTCGTGCGGAAATTTTTTCTTGCCATGAATAAGCGTGTCACCCGCGTGTCGGCGGCCGCGATGAATCGTTTACAGCAACAGCCGTGGCCCGGGAACGTCCGCGAACTAGAGAACGCCGTCGAACGCGCCATGGTGGTGGGACGAGAGCCGGAATTGGAGGAGCGGGATTTCCTTCTCAAAGCCGAAGTCGCCCCCGGTGAAGGCAGCCGAACCCTGGAGGACATTGAGCGCACCCACATCCTGCGCGTGGTCGAGGAATGTGGCGGCAACCAAAGCCGCGCCGCGGAAGCGCTCGACATTGACCGGGTTACCCTCTACCACAAGCTCAAGAAATACGGCTGGAGCCGCAACCCTGTCGAGACCCAATGAAACCGCTGCAACTGCTGCCGGTTGGGCCGGTGGATGAACGGCTAATTGCGCACCTCAAGGCCTCCATCCCGCGGTGTTTCCCTGCCAATTGCACCGTGCTGCCCGCCGTCCTTGACCCTGCGTCCACGTTTCACGGCGAACGCGAGCAATATCACTCGTCGGAAATCCTGCGCCTGATGCAAGGCTTCGTCCGCCCGGATTGCGGCCGCCTGCTCGGGGTTACCGCGATGGATCTCTATATTCCCATTCTCACGTTTGTTTTTGGCGAGGCGCAGATGGGTGGTCCATGCGCCGTGGTTTCGGCCCACCGGCTGCGTCAGGAATTTTACGGATTACCCGCAGACCCGGACCTGCTGGCGCTGCGCCTGTTGAAAGAGGCCGTGCACGAGTTGGGACACACGTTGGAATTGACCCATTGCGAAGACTACCAGTGCGTGATGGCGCCTTCTCATGCCGTGGAATGGATCGACCTCAAGGAAAGCAGATTGTGCCCCGCCTGCAGAAAGATGATCGGGGAATAGAGTAGCGGCTCTGTTTGAAACCTTCGATCAAGAATCGTCTCAGCTCAATCTGGCCAATTAACGGACGAGTGACGCTCAATAATCCATTGGCATTCTTCTGCCAATTCGCGCGGCATGCCGGCCTTCCCAAGGGCCTTGGCGGCGCAAAACTGGATCTCGGGATCCGCGTCCCAAAGCAACCTACTCAGAGCTTCTACGGCCCTTGCTCCGCCGATCACTCCAAGGGCCCCGGCAGCAGACTCACGGACTGACCCGTTGTCAATGTCGCCGAGCGCCTTGCAGAGCGCCTCAACGGCGCGCGCGTCACCCGTTTCCCCGAGGGCTTTCGCGGCATGCCACCGGCCCCGCCATTTCGCTCCGGCGAGCACCTCGCAGAGCGGGTTCACAGCCGGCGCGCCGATCTTTCCAAGGGCCTGAGCGGCTCTCCGTTGGACAGTGCTGTCTTCGTCACTGAGAGCCTTGCACAGCGGCTCGACGGCACGTGCATCACGGATCTGCCCAAGGGCCATAGCGGCATAAGAACGAAGATGACTGTCTTTGCCACCGAGCACCACGCAAAGTGATTCCGCAGCTGGCGCGCCGATGGTTCCAAGGGCTTCTGCGGCTTTAAGGCAAACGGCCGGCGCTCGGTCCTCGAGCGCTCTGAGCAACGGTCCGACGGCACGTGCATCCCCGATCTTCCCGAGGGCTTCCGCGGCGATTAAGCGAATATCTGGATCCCTGTCGCTGAGCGCCTTGCATAACGGTTCCACCGCTGGTGCTCCAAGCTTGACCAGGGATTCAGAGGCGTCACGGCGCACGCCACTAGCCGGGTTTCCCAGTTCCTGGCACAACGGGTCCATGACGCTTATGTCGCCCACCCCCAAAAGGTTGCCATCGACAAATGCCTTGGCAGCATAAAATCGGACCATCGAGTCCGCGTCTCCCAGAGCTCTGTAGAGCGCCTCCGTGGCTGGCGGCCCAGCCTTGGCAAGAGCTTTAGCGGCCTCCCTGCGGACCTCTTCGTCCGTGTTCCCCAGTGCTTTGCACAACGGCTCCAATATTTTCGTGTCGATGATCCTCGCCAGTTTGCCATCAACCAGTGCCTTGGCAGCATAAAATCTGACAATCGATTCCTCGTCTCTTAGCGCTTGGCCCAACGGTCCCAGGGCGCGTTCGTCGGCGATCTTTCCAAGGGCCCGGGCGGCTTCTCCGCGGATGTTTGCATTTTTATTTTCGAGCGCCCTGCTTAGCGGTTCGACGGCCGGCTCACCGATCTTTACCAGAGCTTCGGAAGCAAAGTAGCGGACGAAGGATTTTACGTCGCCCAGCGCCTTGCATAGCGGCCCCACGGAACGTTCGTCTCCGATCACTCCAAGGGCTACCGCAGCATGCTGGCGGACGAGGTATACGGCGTCGCTGAGTGCCCCACAGAGGGGTTGCACGGCACGCCGGTCACCAATTCTTCCGAGGGTTTCAGCGGCATTGCAGCGAGCAACCTGTTTTTCGTCCCTGAGCGCAGTGCATAGTGGTCCCACGGATTGCGCGCCCACCTGGGCGAGAACGTCCATCACCTTGCTCGTGAAAGCTATGGCCGAATCGCCGATCAATCTGCATAGCGGCTCCGCCGCGCGGGCATCGTTGATCCTCCCAAGGACATCGACTGTTTTCAGCCTTTCGCGAGCGTGCAAGTTTCCGAGTGCCTTGCACAACGGTTCAACCACAAAAGCACCGCCGATCCTTCCGAGGGCGGCGGCGGCGGCGCTGCATACGCTGTAGTTATCATCGGCGAGCGCCTTGCTCAAGGATTTCACAACACGTGCGCTTTCGAACGCTCCCAGAGCCTCCGCGGCACTGCAGCGAACATTGGGGTCCGAGTCGGCCAGAGCCACGCAAAGTGGTTTCACGGCCGCGGCGTCTCCGATATTCCCAAGGGCGCGAGCCGCATTCTGGCGGATGGCGGGGAGTTTGTCCGTGAGCGCCCCGCATAGCGATCTAACGGCACCAATGTCGTCGATCCTGGCCAGCGCTTTTTCGGCATTGTTGCTGACGTAAAACTCTTTGTCCCCGCATGCCTTAACCAGCACCTGAACGGCAGGTGCACCAATTTTCGCAAGGGCTTCAGTGGCGTTCCACCTCACACACCAGTGTGCGTCCCCGAGAGCCTTGCATAGGGGTTCCAAAGCTGGCAGACCAATCTCCACGAGGGCTCCAGCGGCGTTCCTGCGGACATCACATTCCACGTCGGCGAGGTCCCCAATTAGGATCTCGATTTCTTTCTCCAATGCCACTGCAGAACGAGAGGACACCTTAGAAGTAAAAGGTGTTGGCGGAGTAGTCGGGGCCAACTTCGAAGAAAGCCCTACCCGCGGGCGGGAGCCGAAAATACGTTTGAAAAAGCTGATGTTCATCCTCATCGGTGATTGTCGTTTCCAACTCGGATTGTTTAGAACTTTCCTAGGTTTCCATTGATTTTCTCGAATTGTACCTCTGGTAAACAGCTCTGAGGGCGGGCACCTGCATCGGCGACAGAAACACGGCACAACTCTAAACCATCGTAGCCGGCGGTATAGTCGGGCTATCCGGCAGTTCGAGGTCAGTTGGCACAACAGTCCAAAGCACACATCCAGCATTGTTTCGGGATTTCTAGTGGATTAGCAATGGATAAACGCCCGTGCGGGTCGTTAACGGGCCGATCGCCAGACTCCAGATGGAAGGTCCGGCTACGCCATCGCCAAGAGCTTGGCGGGCACGTACGGGCAAAAGGGATCGCTCCCCAAGGCGTTACCGGTATGAGCGAAGGCGCGGGCGCGCGAGCCTCCACAGATCTGCTTGTACTCGCAGGCTCCGCAGCGGCCGAGGAACTTTGCCGGGTCGTGCAAGGCACGAAAGATAGGAGCATCCCGATAGATGTCGACCAGAGAGTCGCTGCGCACGTTACCGCAAGGAAGTGGCAAGAATCCCGAAGGAAAGACATCGCCTAAATTGGAAACAAACACAATGCCATGCCCATCGCGAATCTGGAATCCTTTATAGACCGAAGTGTTTTCCAGTTCAGCGGCGTGCATGCCGGCAGCACGCATCCGGTTTAATGCCAGACGGCGATAGGATGGCGCTTCCGTAGTCTTGACCGCGAAGGGCGCGTGTGGAACCAGATCAAGCACCCATTGCATGATGCGTTCGCCTTCGGCGGGAGAAACTTCATTCAGGGCTTTGCCGCGTCCCACGGAGATCAGGAAAAACAGGCTCCAGCGCATGACGGGAAAAGTTGTCCGCAGGAGTTCGTAGATCGCGGGCAGATCTTCCACTGTTTCTTCCGCGACCAGGGTGTTGACCTGAATGGGCAGTCCAAGGCGTCCCGCGTGGCGCGCGGCTTCTACGGTGCGATCGAAAGTGCCGGGAACGGCGCGAATGGTGTCATGTCTGGCGGCACAGGATCCGTCGAGGCTCAGTCCGAGACTCTGAATTCCGTGCGCCTTGAGCTTATCAATGGCCGTGTTTGTAAGCTCCGGAGTGGCGCTGGGGGTGATGGAAACTTCTAATCCCAAGGAACGCCCGTCGTCAATCAGCTGGTGAAGATCCTTGCGGCTCAGCGGATCGCCGCCGGTCAGAATCAGATGGGGAAGCGGGTCGCCGAAGCCGGCGATTTGCGCCAACAGCTTTTTGCTCTCTGCCGTCGTCAACTCCAGTGGGTGCGCGGTGGGCATGGCCTCGGCGCGACAGTGTTTGCACGCCAAGCCGCAAGCCTGAGTCATCTCCCAGTAAACCAGCATGGGATTTCTGGAAAAATCGCGTGCGACTGACATGCTATGTGGCATCCCCATTTGAGCAGCCATAAGGCCCCCTTCTTGAGCTGTTCTGTTTCTGAGCATTCCGTACAGCTCCACACCGCTTTTTAGAAGGTAGCTTGCGGATTGCGAGAGGGCTGTGATCAAAATCACGCTAGAGCGTGAGTCCAGCCATTCCAATTATTTAGCAGGCGTCTGGATGCAAGAACGGCTAGCGGTTTGGCGGAAGACAGCCCCGGCTGGTCTTTGTGCTGTTGGACCAGGTTTTGTTTGGGTAGGAATCGCAGAGAAAAAGTGCCCGGGCCTAGGGGGAGGGCGGTAAAGGCCCGGGCAGCCGTTCCATCATCCGCGAACTTTTTTTTCGAACCCGGGAGGGTTCATTTTTCGCCATCGGCGCAATCGCTCCGGGACTGAGCACGCCCTCGTTCCAGTCCAACCGGACGGCAGCCGACGACTTGGTCCGCAGCGACCGAACAGCAATCCTATTTTGCTTTTTGTTGCTCGCGAATGTAGGCCAAGACCAAATTGATCTGGTCAGCAGTCATGCCCTTCGCCTGAAACGCATGGCTCGCTTTCTTGTTCTTGCCGCCATTGGCGATCATGTCGGTAAGGTCGGCATCCGAAGCCTTCTTGGCGTCGTCGGAAACCAGGCTGGGAATTTTGGCAGCTGGTTTTCCCGCGAGATCGGCGCCATGACAAGCCGCACATTTCGCTTTGTAGAGGCCTGCGCCGTCGTCACCGGCCCACGCGAGATGCGGCACGATGATGAACAGAGCCGTAGCGATCGCCAAAATCAGCATCACGAGCTTCGAAGTTTTCATGATTGCGTTTTTCCTTTCACACCAAGGATGAAGTATTGAATTGCATTTGCTGCGCGAGCTTGCTCACTCGATCCGGCTAGAGTTCTGTTGCGTCCGGATACCCGCACGTTGAGCAGTTTCCGCTTTCCCGAAATAGTCCGCTGTGATTTACGTCACACTGAATAGTGATTCGCCGGAACAGCACGCGCGTTGGGATTCCCGGGAGAAGAAAGCGCAGAAGTTTGGTCACTGCCAGCAGGATTCAATCCGATGTGGTTGGCGTCAAAAGGCGCGTGCAGGCGCGTGAGAATCCTCACCAGGACCGAACGGAAGTGCCAGGAAATTCTCACAGTTGCTCATAAGTTATTGAAAACGGGAGAAAACCTTACCAGCCCATGTGGGGCCGTTTTGGTAAGGAGGTTGCCTTCTTCCTCTATGGATAGCTTTATTTCGAGGTGCTCCCTGGAATCCACACTCATGGTGATTGGCTTGAACCACCGTACCGCGCCGGTGGCCATGCGGGAGCGCTTCTGGATGAGTGAAAGCGCCCGGGAGCACGCTCTGCGCTTGCTTCGCCAGGCAGAGGGCGTGCAGGAAGTGGTGGTGCTGACCACCAGCGACCGGACCGAGTTACTGGTGTGGGCCGAGGAACCGACGCTGGCGGCGAGTTCTCTGCTGCAATTCCTCTGCGCCGAGCACGGGCTGATGCTCAGCGAATGGGAGCACTTCTATCGTCTGCTTGACGAAGCGGCGCTGGTGCATGTGTTTAGCGTGGCTTCCGGCCTGGATTCGACGGTGCTCGGAGAGCCGCAGATCATTGCGGAGATCGACGCCGCGTGGAAGCAGGCGCGAAGTGCAGGCGCGACAGGACGCGTTCTCGACGCGGTGCTGCAAAAAGCGCTCGCCGTTTCGCAACGTGTGCACGGCGAAACCGGCATCGGAAATTTGGCGGGACCCACCGTTGGCGCGGCGGACGGGATGGTGCACGACAATGCCGCCGAGTGCCAGTCCGCCGCGGCAGAGGCAGAGAGAATGGTCGCCGCGGAGGCACGTGAATTCCGCAGAAATCTGCCGACGGAGAGTGTTGCGCCGACGATTGTCGCGCTACGCAATCGCTTGGACCAGATTTGCCACAAGGAATTGGATTCGTTCACACGAGAACACGGGCCCTTCAGCCGAGAAGAGGACCACGACCTGCGCGCCCTGGCGGCACAAGTGACACAGAAGATTGCCAACTCCGTGGCGCGGGAACTCAACGAATTGCCAGACAAACCGGATCAAGAAGAGATGACAGCGGCGGTGGAGCGATTGTTCCACCTGGAAACCTGTGCCCATCCCGAAGCCCCTGTTCGTGGCCGTGCGGCTTCACGGCATTAAGGGGCAATTGCGGAAAAGGGGGGGTGTTTGTTGTATCGGGGCACACCTTAAGGTGTGCCATCCGGGCATGTGAGAGTTTGTTACGCGCCGACCAGGCGCAACTGCCATCGAAACTACCCGGCTTCCTCGTTGTTGCCCCGTACGGCGCGTGACCTTATTTCGCATCCCGGCGGCACGGCTGAAGCCGCTGCCCTGATACGAACCAATCCCTTTCGCAAAAACGAGCTTTGTGATTTGCCACGCCAGGAAGTCCTGATGTCATTCGAACAGCTCAGGAGGCGGATTCTTCCGTCACGTCCGGCGTCTCTTCATCGCTACGCACCATTTCAAATTTCTTCAGTTTGTAGCGCAGGGTATCACGGCTGATGTCGAGCAATCGCGCGGCATGAGTTTGGTTGCCGTTGGCCTGGCGCATCGCTAACTCCACCATCGCGCGCTCTATTTCCTCGAGCGAAGTGCCTTCTTCCGGAATGTAGAGCCGGGGCAGAGTGCGTCCACTGGAGAGCTGCCGGCTGCCATCGCCCGATGGACTGCTGTGTTCAAAGGCCGTCACGCCACTGCGTGCCGCTTCGCCCAGCGCAAACGGCAGGTACCGGGGCCGCACCATGGGTTCGTCTTCGAGGATCATGGCACGCTCAATCGAATTCTTTAGCTCGCGCACATTTCCCGGCCAGTTATGCGATAGCAGCAAACGCCGCGTGTCCGGAGTGATGCCGCGCACCGACTTCCTGAATTTTTGGTTATAGCGCTCGATAAAAAACTCCACCAAGCGGAAGGATGTCTTCCGTCCGTTCGCGCAGAGCGGGAATGAAAATGGCGATGATAGCCAGGCGGTAATAAAGGTCTTGGCGAAAAGTTCCGTCGCGGACCGCTCTCTCCAGGTCGCGATTCGAAGCCGCGATCACGCGCACATCTACTTGCATGTCGCGCACTCCGCCCACCCGCCGAATCACTTGATCCTCGAGCACGCGCAGCAGCTTGGCCTGCAACAGCGGGGAGAGTTCCCCAATCTCATCCAGAAACAGCGTGCCGCCATCGGCTGTCTCGAACAGGCCCTTCTTCATCTGCTTGGCGTCAGTGAAAGCACCGCGCTCATGGCCAAACAGCTCAGCTTCCATCAAAGTCTCAGGAATGGCGGAACAGTTGATGGGCACGAACGGTTTGTCGCGGCGATGGCTTTCGTAGTGGATAGCCTTGGCAATCAGATCTTTGCCCGTGCCGCTCTCGCCCTGAATAAGGATGGTGGTGGCTTCGCTCTCCGCCACCTTGCGCACAAAACTCATCAACTCGGTCATCTTGGGGGAGACGCCGATGACCTCGTGATATCCGGTTTGCCGGCGCACCTCTCCGCGCAGGGTCTGCACCTCGCCGCGCAGCCGGGTGGCTTCGAGAGCATTGCGGATGGTGACCCGCAATTCTTCGAAGTCGAGAGGCTTACCCACAAAGTCGTAGGCACCCAGCTTGAGCGCGTGCTTGACGTCGTCCAGTTGCGGGTCGGCGGTAATCATAATCACCGCGCGGGCATCGCCGTTTTTCTTCAGTTGTTCCAGGACTTGAATGCCGTTCAGGTCAGGCAGACGCACATCCAGCAGGACAAGGTCGGGAGACTCCTGTTGCGCCAGGCGCAGGCCCGGTTCCCCACCGGCCGCCTCCACTACCGTGTATCCCCACTCCTCACACTTCTGGCGCAACGACCAGCGCACCAGGCGCTCGTCATCGACCACCAGGATCTTCTCCACAGGCATGGGATATTACTTTACTACGGAAGAAGTGAGCGGGCGAATAGGCGAATGGTCGGCGAAGGGGTTTGAAATTTACCCCGCTCATCGCAGCTTTGAATGGGCATTGGCTTCGGCCATGCCATACTTACGACCGGCATCCGCCAACGCGCCCATGGGGCGCAACTGCTCCGAACTATCCGGCTTCTTCCTGTGTTGGGCCGCACCGGCGCGTAATCTTGTTTTCCGGATGCCGGGCGGCACGGCCGAAGGCCATGCCCTTTCAAACAACCGCGGACTCGTTTTAGAACCACGTACCAGCCCGATAGCTGCGGTACTCTTCTCCAAATTTCGCTTCCAACACCTTTGCTTCTTTACCCGACCCGCCAGATCTGTAGCGGGATAATGGCAATGAAGATCAATAGTAGAGCGGCCTTCCCATCAGCAGAATGAATCCAAGGATAAAGAGCGAGCCGAAAACGTAGATAGGATTGCGGATCTTTCTGTAAACTCCGCGAGTGACCAGATGTTTTGCCTGGGCGGTTACGGCGAATGAGTTGCCCAGTTGAAAGCGCGCCACGGTCCAGAGAAGGAATCCAGCGATAACCAGAATTAGGCCGAAAGCGCGGACAGGGCTCCACGCGGCAGGCGCGAACTGCCAAGCCATAACGACGGCCGCTGTGCCCACGATGAGAGTGAGAACGATGTGCTTGAGTACCATGGCGCAGGCTCGCGCAACCGGATTCTAGCACCCGTCTCGTCAGCTTACACCGCTAACTGTTCCGCTTTCCGCAGGGGAAGCAGGACGGCAAACGTAGTGCCTCGTCCCAGCGTACTGGTTACTTCGATTTTTCCGCGGTGATCCTCCACGATCCGTCTCGCGAGAGAGAGTCCTAGTCCAGTGCCTTCGCCTTTGGTGGTGTAGAAAGGCCGGAAAATATTGGGGAGATGCTCGGGAGCGATGCCGGGGCCGGTGTCGGTGACGTCGACAACCGCAAATTGCCCCGCCGATTTCACCGTGACCGTGATCGTGCCATCGCCATTGATCGCCTGTAACGCATTCAGCAGCAGATTAAGCAGCACCTGGTGGATTTGGTCGCTGTCATGCTCGACCTCGGGCAGCGAGGCGTCTTTGTTCAACCAGATCTCGACCGGCTTCGACAGCGAATGCTGGCGCGCCAAGCATGACGGCGTGTTCCACGGTAACGTTCAGATCGCTTTTACGCGTCTGCGGCGGATGCGGGCGCGCGGTTTGCAGCAGGTCGGTGACGATCTGATTGATCCGCGCAATTTCCTGGCGAACTTCCTTTACTACAGATCGCGCCGGGCTGGTAGAGGGAAGGTCGCGCCCGATGATTTCGATCACGCCCGCGATTCCGGCGAGCGGATTACGAATTTCGTGGGCCAGTCCAGTGGCCAGTTCGCCTAGCGTCGCCAGGTGCTCGGCGCGGGACATTTGCGTGCGGTGCAGGAGTTCGATCTCCTGCCGCGATCTCGCGCAATTGCTGCACCATATGGTTGAAGTTGCGGCCGAGATCGCCGATTTCGTCATTGCGGTGGGCAAAGTTCACGGCAACTTCAAGATCGCCTTCGCCCAGCTTCTCGATTTTCTCTTGCAGTTCCACCAAAGGCCGTTGGATCTGGTAAGTCAGCACCACCAAAAGCGCGCCGCAAATGGCAATTGCTCCGGTTCCAGCCACCAGAAGCACGGCATGGCGCTCCGGATCACGCCAGGAAAAAGTTGCCAGCAGGAACAGAAGCATCCCGCCCAGCAGGACACAAGCAATTGGAACCAGCGCCTTGATCTCCCAGTTGATGCGTGGGCCTAGAGGTCCGTCCTGCGGCCTTCGCTTTTACGCCGTGGCGCGGCGGATTCGGAGCATGTTTGCTACGTTCCGCTCTGCGCTCAGGGTCAGCGGCCATGGTCGCGTCGTTCGGGTTCCGTCCTGTAGAATACTTTGCTGATAATGCCCGGAAGCGGCCACAACGGCCGCCTCCGGAGGAGCCTGACTCTTGGGATGCGAATTTCCTATGACCGGCTCAGGCATAAGAATGCAATCCCGGCAGCAAGATAAGTGACGCCGAAGAAAGTAAACATCACCACGGCAAATCCCAGGATGGCGAAGTAAGCGGCGCGCCGTCCCCGCCAGCCGCGGGTGATGCGCATATGCAGGTAGCCGGCATACACCAGCCAGGTGATGGCGGCCCAGGTCTCTTTCGGGTCCCAGTTCCAGTAGGAACCCCAGGTGCGATTGGCCCAGTAAGCGCCGGCAGCGATCATCAGGGTAAGCAGGGGGAAAGCGATGCCGATCGTCTTATAGGTGATGCGGTCCAGCGTGTCGGCGTCGGGTAACAATCTTTCCAGATCGACGCGCCGCCACAGAAGTAAAAGATAGAGCAGGCTGGCGAAGATGCTACCGATCAGCCCCGACAGTATGAATGGACTGGCGGCCAGGTTTGTGGGATACAGTCCGTCAGCATCCAGGGACGGATAACTTCCGTTCTGGGCGCGAAGAAAGAAGAAAATAAGTGCCAACACCTGCA
This sequence comes from uncultured Acidobacteriaceae bacterium, assembly GCA_963712035.1. Lineage (GTDB taxonomy): Bacteria > Acidobacteriota > Terriglobia > Terriglobales > Acidobacteriaceae > PALSA-270. The sequence goes on from CAVQGL010000002.1 coordinate 972,002, forward strand.
GCAGGATGCTTACAAACAAAGCACGATTGGCAGTGACGAGAAAGGCTTCATCCTTCTTGATGCGCGCAATTACGTACAGTGCGAAAGGCGCAGCTACCGCGACCAACACAATCAGCATCAGCCAGCCGAGGTCTGGAATGGTTACGAACAACCGCACGCCGCGCGACAAAAACATTTCGGACTTTTCCTGCGCGTCCCATGCGGTGACGCTCAACCCGCCCCAGCTTTCGAAGCGCGTCAGGATACTGGCATAGACTCCCACGCTAAACAGACTGGTGGCGGCGAGGAAGGTTTCGGTTTTCATCCGATCTTGAATCAGGAACATCATGGCCAGCGCGAAACTTAACGCGCAGGCCGCGTAAGCCAGCATGGCGAGAGTAACGTGCACGTGCAGCCAGGTGGATTGCAGTGCAGGCACCAGGGGCTTCACGTCGGTGCGCAGAAGCTGCATCAGCACTACGCCCACAATCGCGATCGGCATGGTGACCGTCCCGATCACCTTCACGCCGTATCGTTTTTCCGCAATCAGGGTCAGAGCGGCAAGTGTCCATACAAAGCTCAGCAGCATTTCATACACGCTGGCAAATGGCGGATGCCCAGCCTGATACCAGCGATGCACCACGGCCCCGGTGTTGGCCAGCAGCCCAGCCCAGGTGGCGAGCGAAGCGAATTTCACGTAGGACTCGGTGCCGGTGACCCCAAAGCCGAGATAGAGAGCGCCGGCTCCCGCGTAGAAAATCAGTGCCGCGAATAACAGATTGGCCTCGCTCAGAATGTTTCCCTGCTTCACCACGTTCAGAAAGGCCATGAACAGCAGGAAGGCAATGCTCAACCCGACCATGGCGATCAGGGTTGCTCCGCTTGCCGGCTGTTGTACTGTCTTTGCTCGAGCCATAAACATCCTCCTTACCGGGCTACTTGCCGGCGAATGTTGTTTCAGTCTGGCGAGGGCCGGGTTGCGGCTTGGCGCGCAGTTCTTCTTTAATCTTCTCGACTACTTTCTGGAATTTCTGTTCGAAGGCGTCACGATTGCGATTTGCGCTGCCTCCCACCCACAGCGTGATGCCCCCGAGTCCGTCGCGCACCGGCACAACCCAGAAACGCGAGTGGACGACATAGAAAACAAAAGTGAGGCCGATGCCCATCAGGATCACGCCCGCCCAGACCGCCCACTGGCCGGGTTCATAGGAAACTTGCAGGCCGGTGAAATATCCGATCTTCAAATCTTTCGCTTCGAAGTTGTAGGGGGAGATCTGATTTTCGGCGAGTCCAGGGATTTCCGGCAGCCAGACGTTCACCGTGTTGTTCGTCTTGACCTTCTGAGAAGTTACGGTCAGATGAACCGCGGGATTCACCACGTCGCTGGTCTTGCTGTAAACCTTGCCATCTACGACGATGTAATCCGGAATAAACTCAGCCAACTGAACGGTCGTTTTGTCATCCAGTGCCGTGGTCTGCCCGAGCGCCAAGTGGATGTCTCGCGGTGCAGCCGTTCCAGTCGACGGCGTCGCGGTCACCGTAAGTTCCCCGAGTTTGCCGGTGCTTCCATAGCTGGCCTGGTAAAAACGAAGACCGCCGAAAACCAAGGGGTCGTTGACGGAGATTTCTTTGCGCAGCGTCTCGCGTCCGTTCTGCACTACCTCCAGCTTTGACCACCAGCGCTTGGGAGAACCATCGGTGTAGGTTTCTTCCCCGGCCGTCTCGCAACGCACCGCAAAAGGCAGCTTGCGGGTGGCGCCATCGCGCATGGCCACGGAGTTCGACTGCTGGCCTTGCGTCAACATGAGGAAGCCGCGCCATCCGTAGACCGCATCGACGATGCCGCCGAGAAAGATCAGTAGCAGGCTGGCATGAACGACATAGACAGCCATTTCAGAGATGCGATGACGCTCTACGAATAGGGAAAAGCTATTGGGACGGACAATCCGTTCTGCTTTCCAACCTAGTTTCCGGAAAGCACGTTCCGCAGCCACCAGGCCGCGCTCTTCATCCGGCACCGGAATCTTGGCATAGCAGGGAAGCACTTTCAGGAAGTTTTCATCCGCGCTCTTGTAGGGACGGGCAAAGAAGCGCCAGGAGTTCGGAAAGCGGTCAATCGAAGCGGCGATGATGCTCAAACTCACCAACACCATCAAGGCTACGAACCAGCGCGTATGAAAAACGTCAGTTAACCCGGTTGCGTCGAGAATATGGAGCATTCGAGGTGAATAGGCGCGCTGCATTTCGTCGGGGTCGGTCATGGGGCGCTGCAGAATGACGGTCCCGGCGGCGGAGAAAACCACCGCAAGCAGAATCAGCACAACGCCAGTCTTCACCGCGCTAATGGTGCGCCAGAGCTTGCGAGTGGTCGCATTGACCGCGCTTGCCGGAGCTTTGCCTACTGAACCTGAGCTGAAAGCCATATGCCAGCCTCTTCGGTTGGCATGAATGCACGCGGCACGCCAGAAGGCGTTTTATTTAGGGATGTCCTGCATAATCAATAGATTGCGATGAATTGTTGAATTTTCCAGCAATTTCGTCCTACCCAGTTTGTGAGCCAGAACACGCAATGGGATGAAGGCGCTCCGGGAATTTCACCCACGCCCCGGAAATGTGATTTCAATCACATAGAGAGGTGCGCTCGGCCCTACCTTCAAGTTTGAATCCCCAGTGGAATGTTGGGCATGAGGGCAACGTGGGTCATTTCACGAATTCCACTGTGGGAGAAGGCCCAATCCCGGAATAGCCGAATTTTGCAACATCCATTGTGTAATTTATCAACTATCGAGGATTCAATCACTTGGACGAGACCCGCCGGCTTTCGTGAGGTTCCGCTTTCTAGGTTGGTCACATGCATAAACCCCAACAGAGACGAGTGGCAGGCGTGACAACGAGCGCATCTCAAACTGAAATCGGCAAACTGGCGAGTCAAGTGCTGGCCGCGGCGGTCTTTATTCTAGTGTTATTGGCCAGTTCGCGGGCTGCGGCCGCCACCCATCCTGTCCCGCTCGACCCCAAGACGGACTCCGCCAAATGCCTGGAGTGCCATGCGGACAAAGCCAAAGGAAAATCGGTTCACTCCGCCATCGCCACGGGATGCCTGAGCTGCCACGAGATTCGCACCAATCGCGACATTACCCATATCAAACTGGTCCAGGTCACGCCGGTCAAGCTGTGCCTGCAATGCCATGCCGATAAAGATGCGACACAAATAAAAGGTCAGGTCCATCCTCCGGAAGTTCGCGACTGCCTTACTTGTCACGATCCTCACTCCTCCGATAACAAGAACCAGTTGCTGAAGCCGATGTCGGGGGGCAAAGACCAGAACCTTTGCCTGCAGTGCCACAACATCGGTGTGAACGTTCCCGAAAAAGGCAGCCGTCACGCAGCGTTGGATTTGGGTTGCGACACCTGTCACGTTGCTCACAAGACCGGTCCCGGTCCAGAGCGCGAATTTAAATTTCATCTGACTAAGGCGACCCCGGCGCTCTGCCTCGACTGTCACGATGCCAAAGACCCCACGCTGGCCGCGGCACACAAAAATCAGCCGTTCGAGAAAGCTGATTGCGTTACCTGTCACGACCCGCATGAGTCGGCCCGTCCCAAGCTGATGCAGAAGTTCGTGCACATGCCCTTCGGCCAAGGACAGTGCGAAACCTGCCACCAGCCTGCTAAGGACGGCAAGGTCGTACTGACAGCAGCCAGTTCCAAGGAACTTTGTCTCACCTGCCACGCCGATAAGGGCAAACAAATTGACGACGCCAAGGTCCAGCATCCCGGCGCGTTGGGCGACTGTACCGATTGTCACAGCCCGCACGCCGGCAAAACGCCCGGACTGGAGAAGCCCGACCCGGTGAGCGTCTGCCTCAGTTGCCATACCGACCAAGCGGAGCAAGGCAAGAAACGCGTTCTACATCAACCGGCGTTCGGCCAGGGTTGCGCGACGTGCCACGAGCCGCACGGCGGCAACAATGACCACTTGTTGCGGGCGCAGGGCAACGCCCTTTGCCTGGAGTGTCACGGACCGGATTCTGCGCCGCAGAAGCTCGAGGCCGAGCACCTGCTGACCATCTTCGATGGAAAAGTGAAACTCCCGGAGGACTACTACCAAAAGAATAAGGTGGCGTTGCTTCCGCTGAAGTATGGCCGAGGCCATCCGGTGGAAGGCCATCCCGTACAGGATGTGCTCGACCCGACCGACATCACTAAAGTTAAGACTCCGCTGAGTTGCCTGACCTGCCATCAGCCCCACTCGTCCGCAGCCGAGGGGCTGTTGGTAAAAGATCAGGTCAACAATATGGCGTTCTGCGACACCTGCCACAAAAATCGGCTGGAGATGACGAAATAGCGGTTGGAGGAAGAAACATGACGGCTCAAGGAAGAAATGCGATGACGGGCGGAAGGCCAGCTGCGGCGCTGCTGATTATTTTCGCGCTGGTATGCGCGACGGCGGTTTCTGCTTACGGTGACAAGAAAAAGAAAAACGGAGATGCCGCAGCCGAACAACCCGCTGCGAAGAAGTTCGACATCGATATCTCGAAGCTGGTTTGGCCCAGCCCTCCGTCGATCGCGCGGGTCCGTTATCTCTCCTATTACGCCGGCATGAAGATCGACTATAGCCAGCCTGCGAAAAAGAAACAGGGCTGGATGGATCGCCTGGCGGGAGCCCAGCCAGCCGCCGAGAAGGTAGATCTGAGCAAGTTTCCTTTCCAATTGCTCGGACCCTACGGCATTGCCATCGACTCCAAGGGGCTGGTTTATGTGGCCGACCAAAAAGTGGGAGCGGTCTTTATCTTCAATACCGAGACCCGCGATGTCTCGTTGATTCGCAATGGATATGAGGCGCACTTTGGCTGGATCAACGGTCTGGCCATCGATGACGACGACCGCCTCTTTGTCTCCGACGGCAAGACGCACCGCGTTCTGGTTTTCAGCCCCAAGCACGAGGTCATCAACCAGATCGCCGAAGGCCTGGTGGACCCCGTGGGCCTGGCGATCGATACGGAAAACCGCCTGCTCTACGTCGTGGACACTCAGCAAGACCAGGTGGTGGTATTCGATGCCGACAGTTTGAAAGAGCTGCGGCGCATTGGCACCGGCGGCAAGAATCACTGGCTCACCACTCCGGGCGATTTCGGCGCGCCCTCGAATGCTGCCGTGGACAAAGATGGCAACCTCTACGTCACCGACACCATGAATAACCGGGTAGAGATCTTCGATGCCGACGGCACATTCATCAGCGAGTTTGGCAAACACGGCGACGGTCCCGGCTATCTGGCGCGCCCGAAAGGCATCGCGATCGATGGCGATGGCCACATCTGGGTGGCGGACTCTTATCAGGATCGAGTGCAGGTCTTCAACCGGGAGGGCCAGCTGCTGACCTATCTCGGCGGGCATGGCCATTATCCGGGGCAGTTCGAAGACCTGGTAGGGCTGGCGATCGACAAACAGAATCGCGTGTTCACTACCGAGCAATATCCCGGGCGGTTGCAGATGTTCCGGTACATCACGGACGAGGAGGCCGCTGCCGAAAAGGCGCGGCGTGCGGGCAGAACAGGAGAAGCCGGCGCAAAAACCGGCATCTGCGCCGCAAGCTCAAGGCGCAAGGGTTCTGCGGGGCAGTAAGCCCGCAAAGGTTTCTGGCGCTCTTACGAGACTGCCAGAAACGGAGAGGGGCATGGCCGGCCGGCGTTGTCCCTCTCCGCTTTAAAGGCTGCACAGCATTTGTAGAAGTTACAGAAGCGAAGAGTTGTTACCCCTTTAAGGAGGGTTTCATCGATGAAGAAAATGACACTAATTTTTATCTTCGTTCTGGCCATGGCGGGATTTGCTTTGGCCCAGATCCGGAGGTTCGCCGTCGACCGACGTCCTCGGCGCACACCTTAACTACGGCCGTGGCTGCGCGGGTTGCCATGCTCCTCACAGCGGCGCATCAGGCAACGGCGCCAACAAATCCGGCGACGTGAACGCCGGTGGCGATGCATTCTGGGGCCAGGATGCTCGGCAATCTGTATGGCAAAGTGTTGACCTTCGGTGACGCCGGACGGTACGTCGAGACTCTGCCCACCAGCTTAGCCGGCACCACGCCCGACGTACCTGGGGTGTTGACGTGCCTGAGCTGCCACGACGGCAACTATGCCCAGGGCGCCATGATGAAGAACCAGGTCTATCGAGACGCTTGCCTTCCACCTACGGCACCTTTAACAAGATCCCAACCCTGCTCGGCAACGACGGGGCGACGGCTTGGCCGATGCTACATCAACGACCACCCAGTCGGACTTGAATGTGGCCGTCGGTTGCGGCGGTCAATACAACTGGGATTGCACGCGAAGCCGCTGGCGTAATCTCCATGAACGGTCCCAATTCTTCGAAGTTTGTGACCAACTATGGATTTTTTGTCAGCCTCAGTGCGTACAACAACACAGCGGTAGTCACCTGCACCAGCTGCCACAACCAGCACCTCATGAACGTGGTGAAGCGTCACGCAGGGCCCGAAGTCTGGTCTGCCCACGGGCTATCTACCAGACGATGTTCTTCATTCGTGCTCCCTACAATCCGGCCAGCACCACCCGGGTTCGAACCAGACGGCACAGTTCTGCCGTCAGTGCCATGGCGGCGAAGCCAACGAATCGAACGGCGGCACGGCCGGCACAGTGTTCTAACGTTCAACTGCGGGGAGAGAGCAATCTCTCCCCTATTTTTAGAGCGAGGTACCCATGAAGCTCCAATTTCAATCGCGGCGCTACTTCTGCTAGGTCTCTCGACCGCCAAAGCGCAGGTCGCATCGCACCCTCCCACACAACCACTGGCTTAAACCAGACAGCGCCGTGCGAGCCGTGACGGGCCGCCGGTGGCGCGAGTCAATGGCGCGGTGCTCACGGATCACGACTTGTTGCGCGAGATGTTCACCATCTTTCCCTACGCTCGCCAGCACAACGGCAACGTGCCCAAGGAAATGGAGCCGCAAATCCGCAATGGCGCCATGCAGATGATCATTTTCGAGGAGCTGGTGTATCAGGAAGCGGTGCGCCGCAAGATTTCGATAGCGCCGGCCCGGCTGCAACAGGCCGAAGCCGATTTCCGCAAACAGTTCACTTCGCCGCAGGACTACCAAGAATCTGCTGCAATCGGAATTCAACGGATCGCCACGACTGCTGCGAAAGAAGATCGAGCGTTCGCTGCTGATCGAATCTCTGCTCAAGTCGGAAATAGAGAGCAAGTCGACGGTTTCCTTGGCGGAAACCCGCGCGTTTTACGATCAGAATCCGGCCCGATTCCAGTATCCGGAATCGTTTGCCATACAGACAATTTCGATCCTGCCGCCGCAGACGCCCACGCCCGCGCAGTTGAAGGAAATGCGGAAACGCGCCGACGACGCATTGCGCCAAGCCAAGGCCACCAAAAGTTACGAGGAGTTCGGCGTTCTGGCGGAAAAGATTTCTGACGACGATTACCGGGTAATGATGGGCGACCACAAAGCGGTCGACCGCGCCAAACTGGCGCCGCAGGCGGTGCAAATCCTGTTGGCCATGCAACCGGGGCAGGTGAGCGACATTATTCCGGTGGACCAGGCGTTCACCATCATCCGCCTGAACAAACACATTCCTGCCGGGAAGATGAAGTTCGAAGACGTCCGGGCTCAATTGAGCACGGAACTAAAAGTTAAAAAGACGAACCAGTTGCGCTCTGCTCTCGACAAGAAGTTACGGCAGAACGCGAAGATTGAAATTCTGTAGAAGCGACGAGGTGGAACCCAGTGCGAGGCCGTATTCGATGGACGGGCGGCGTGTTAGCCGGATTGCTTCTGGGAGTGTTGCCGGCGGTTGGCCAGCTTGAGCTCGGCGACAACCTCAACATGAATCTGACGGGCACGCTGTCCGCCGGCTACTCGGCGAATTACGGAAACGCGATCGGTTCCAGCCACGGCTTGAATTTCGGCGGCACCGCGAACCTTGCGGGCTACTACTACAATCCCGGGTTCCTATCTTTCAATGTAGCTCCGTATTACGGGCAGTCGCGGGCGAATTCAAACTATCAGTCCATTTTCGATACCAGCGGAGTCAATCTTTCCAGCTCCATTTTCAGCGGCAGCCACTTTCCCGGCTCCATCAGTTATTCGAAAGCCTATGACAGTGAGGGGAGCTTCGCCATTCCCGGCCTGCCGAATTACACGACGCGGGGAAACAGCGACACTTTCGGGGTCTCCTGGTCTGAGAATCTGCCGGATGCACCCAGCTTGAGCGCCAGTTTTCAGACGGGCGGCAATGATTACTCAGTGGTGGGCACCGACAATAACGGTCAGTCCAGCTATCACTCGTTCACTTTGCGTTCGGGATATTTGCTGGATGGATTCAACCTGGGCGCGTATTTCCAAAAGGGCGCTTCGGATTCGCTGATCCCGGAAATCTTTGGCACGCAGGACGAGCCGGAGAGCGTGAAATCCGATAACACCGGATATGGTTTCAACCTCTCGCATGTGCTCCCCATGCACGGCGGTTTCTCATCGAGTATCAACCGATCGGAATTTTCTTCTGACTTCATCAATTCCAACTACAACGGGACCATCGACACGATCTCGGCGAGCGCCGGCATCCAACCTACCAACAAGCTCCATCTTTCGGTGGGAGCAGATTACTCGGACAGCTTGAGCGGGCAGCTTTTCCAGACCATCATCGAAGCGGGAGGCGCGGTTCCCGAGCAGGCCTTGGACCAGGCATCGCATGGCTTCGACGTTACCGGAACCGCTGCCTATGCGGTTCTGCCGAATCTGCAGACGCAGGTGGACGTGGAGCGGCGCGAGCAGCGCTTCCTCGGGCAGGATTACGGAGCCAATGTCTATGATGCCGGTGTCACCTATGGACGGGCCGCGCTGGGCGGATTTGTCAACGCCGCCTTCTCGGTTCGCGACAGCACGCTCGATAACAGCAGTCAAAATGTAGTGGGCTATACGACCAATCTGGGATACAACCGGCGGATTAACGGATGGTTCCTGGCCGGCCAGTTTAGTTACGCTCAAAATGTTCAGACCTTGCTGGTCACGTACATGAGCTCGTTCTACAACTACTCGGGAAATGTTCGCCGGCACTGGGGGCAGTTCTCCTGGAGCGCTTCGGCGGGCGCAAGCCGCACCGGTTTGACGGCTCTCCCAGGCACGGCGAATACTAGCCAGAGCTACACTTCGGGCGTGGGGTATGGACGCTGGATCAATGTAAGTGGAAGCTATTCCAAGTCTGACGGAAACGCGATTGCGACCGGCGCGGGCTTGACCACGACGCCGATTCCACTTCCGCCTATCCCGTCCAGCCTCCTGATTCTTTATGGCGGCAAGAGTTATTCCTTCGGGCTGGGAAGTTCTCCATTAAAGAAGCTGACGATTTCAGGCAGTTTCGCCAAGGCGAATAGCAATACCATGATTGGTACGGCCGGATCTTTGAATGGCACCGAAGAGCTGAATACTTATTTTCAGTATCAGTTCCGCAAGATGTATTTGACCGGTGGCTTCAGCCGGTTGCAACAAAGTTTCAGCGCGTCGGGAACCGCGCCGGCCAATGTATCCTCGTATTACTTCGGAATATCGCGATGGTTCAATTTCTTCTGAGCGGGTCACGACGCGGAATCTTGCGGGCAGGGAGCGTGGCCTTTGCCACTATTTTCCTGTTCACATCACTTCTGCCGGCCCCGCTCTGGGCTTCGCGGCGATCCAAGGAAAAAATCGCGGTGGCCGTCCCACCAGACTTGCTGCTGGAAGGCGGCCGCAAGCTTAGCTACGAACGCACCTTCCACTCGGAACGCGAAGTCAGGCCGCAGCGCGGCTTCTGGAGACGAGCACTCGATGTTATCGCGGGCGAACCAGATTTTCATGCGATGGTTCGTCCTTACAGCGTGGCTACGGATTCGCGGGGGCGAATCATAGTTACCGATCCCGGCTCCGCCGGAGTCCACGTCTTTGATTTTGCCTCGCAGAAGTACAAATTCATTTGGCGCGGCGACAAACGCAAGGACGCGATGCTGTCGCCGCAGTGCGTTGCGGTGGATGACCATGACAATATCTACGTCACGGATTCCGAATCCGGCAAGATTTTCGTCTTCGATCCCAACGGAAAATATCAGCGTGCGATCGGCAGCCTGAAAGGCGGCGAAGGATATTTCAAACGCCCCACCGGAATCGCAGTGGATTCTGCCGCGCAGCGGATCTACGTCACCGATACGCTGCGCAACCAGATCTACATGCTGGATATGCAAGGGAACATCCTGCAGCAAATCGGGAAGAACGGCACCGGCAATGCCGAATTCAACTTTCCTACCGAGCTACGCCTGAGTGGGGACGACCTGATCGTGGTGGACGCCATGAATTTCCGCATCCAGGTGCTCGACCGCTCCGGTGGTTTCCGCTTCGCCATCGGACAACTCGGCGACAGCACTGGCGCGATGTTTCGCCCCAAGGGCGTGGCCGTGGATTCAGAAGGCCACTTCTATGTGGTGGACGGTTTGTGGGGCATCGTGCAGGTGTTCGACCGTCAAACCGACTTGCTGTATTACTTCGGGCAACGTGGTTCCGCTCTCGGGCAATTTCAATTGCCCACAGGTTTGTTCATTGATCGCGGGGACCGCGTCTTCGTGGTGGATTCGCTGAACCGGCGGGTGCAGGTCTTCCATTATTTCGGATTGCCGAAGCACGCCAAGGAAGGAATGTAGTGCGGATTCACTTTCGATTTGCGTGCCTGATGATTGTGCTGGCGACAGGAAACTTACTGGCGCAGATGACCGGCGACGTCATCGGCGTGCACGATCTTGGGCCCGGCAGCAAGTCTCCCGTCACTGGAGCGCGCCCGGATTTCTGTTTGTATTGTCATGCGCCGCATTCTGGAATCGGCGGACGGACCCCTCTCTGGAACCAGACACTTTCCAAACAGGTTTACACCACTTACAGCAGCACCACTCAGCAGAACCTGACCAGCCAGCCGGTCGGAGGGGCGGACAGCAGCCTTTGCCTCAGTTGCCACGATGGCAGCATCGCTCCCGGAACCACTGCCGCGTACGGGCAAATCAGCATGAACGGTTCATCCATGACTCCGGCGGACGTATTTGGCGCCAATCTGCAGCCCTCGCATCCTGTCGGCCTGGTTCTTCCCCTGAAAGATTCGGTGGATCTCGTGGCCTCGCTGGTGGCGCAGGGAAAGACGGCGGACCCCACCGGAGCTGTGCAGTTGATCCAAGGGAAACGTCGAGTGCACGTCTTGCCACGAACGCGCACGTGCAGGCCAAGGATTTGATCTCGCAAAATTTCCTGGTTCGCGAAAGCTCGCAAGGCAAGCTGTGCCTGGCCTGTCACGATCCCATGCGGCAAATCTCGGGCAAGATCAATCCGCTTACCGGATGGACGAACAGCATTCACAATACGGCGACCAACAAGCTGTTCGCCGCAGGCCAACGTGGGAAGCTACGGCACGGTGGCGCAATCAGCCTGCATCTCCTGCCACGCGCCGCATAACGCGGCCGGCGGCAGCCGACTGTTGCGCGGCATGAACGAGCAGGATTGCATCGCCTGCCACAGCGGAGGCTCGAATATTTCCCCGGCGCCGCTTAATGTTTTTGCCGAATACGTTTCGCCCAAAGATCGGGCACATTTTGCCGTCGGCTAATAATCAGCACGATGCCGCCGAGGCAGCGATGCTCAACAACAATCGTCACGCCACCTGCGTGGACTGCCACGAAGCGCATTCCTCGCTGCCGGTGCCAACTTTCCCGGCGCCACCGGCGATCCGCGCCTCGCAAGGCAACATCGCCGGCATCAGCGCGGCGGATGGCCTTACTGTATTGACTCCCGCCGTCAATCAATACGAAAACTGCCTGCGTTGCCATGGCATCAGTTCGGGGAAGACGGTAAATCCGATTTATGGCTACTTGCCGTCGCGCGTGGTTTCCGCCGGGGACCCGTTGAACCTCATTCCGCAGTTCAGCGTCAGCGCCACTTCGAGTCATCCGGTAATGCACGCTCGCAGCAGCACATTGCCGCAGCCCAGCCTGCTGACAAACATGCTGAACCTGAATGGCACGACCCAGGGACGCTCGATGGGCAATCAGATTCTTTGTACCGATTGCCATAACAGCGACGACAATCGCGAATTTGGCGGCACCGGGCCCAATGGTCCGCATGGGTCGCAATACGGCCACATCCTGGAGCGGCAATACCAATTCAGCCAGGCCACAGCGCCCGGCCAGCTGATCACCAATCTTTATCCCAACCCGGATCTCAGCGTCACCGGCCCTTATGCACTCTGCGGCAAGTGCCACGATCTGAGCAATCAGATCATCAAGAACACCAGCTTCAACCAGCACGCTTATCACATCAACGCGGGATTCAGTTGTTCGGTTTGCCATACTGCTCACGGCATGGGTGCGACCAGCGGCACCATCTCTGGAGAGCGGCTGGTGAATTTTGATGTAAACGTCGTTGGCCAAAACGCGGGCACGCCCATTTCCTATAGTCGGAGCACGAACACCTGCACGTTGACTTGCCACGGAGCCACGCACAATCCCGACGGTAGCGTAACCACGGCGATTACGCCGGCCTCGACGATCATCCGCGCCCCGGCGAAAATAAGGTGAGTTTGTAGCCTGCGCTTTTAGGGATGGCTTGTGTGCGGAAGCTTCTGTGGGGACGGGGCTTGCCCCGTCCAGCGAGCGAAGCGAAAGAAATCAAGGTGGACGGGATAAATCCCGTCGGTACACTCATCCACACGCATTCGCTAAGGCTGATCCTCGGGCGCGGCGGGGGGTATTTGATGCCAAGGCGGGTCGTCCGCTTCTTCCTCTTGTTCTTTGCGCTGTCGCATCCGGTCCCATTCCGCACGCAACACCATTGCCCTGATTTCGAAGCGCGACTCCCGTTTCGCATCGTCGATGCGGATGAGCAACTGATTCTTCTGAAAGCGAAACTTGGTGACCTCCGCGAGGGGCAGCAGGTCGGTCGAAGCTTTTCCCATGATGGTGTAAACCACTTTGTCGCCGCGCAGCACATATTCCGGACATAATTCCGAAGTTTGGATTCGTCCGGAGCCGGAAAGTGCCGCCAGGATTCCGTGCTGAGCCCCGATGCAATCCGCCATGCGCATCTTGATCACGGTTCCCTGTTGACGGCCTGTATTTTGTGCGGTGCAAAGAATCTCCAGCGCAAAAACGAAGGAAGAGAACCGCCAACCCGAAATTTCGTTTCATCGGACCCTCTCGTCAGTGTTAACGGCCCGCGTATTCGTAGCCGCTACGGCAGTGGAAGTGCAGGTTCAGGTTGTGGGTTGGAAGAATGCGGACAGAGTGAAAGCCCATCGCACGCCCTGGCAACTTGTAGGTCACCGCGTAGGTAGCGTGAAAATCTTCGAGCAGAGCGTCATATATTTTGTCCGCGTCCTGCCGCAGAACGAAGTAGCGGCCCCCGGTCACGCTGGCCATCTTTTGCAAAAGGAATGTGCCTTCCGAGGTTCGGCCGGAGGGATTCAAGTCAACCCCGTAGATCTGGATATCCTGGGCTACGGCGGCCTCGATGGCATCGCTGGCGGCATTGCGGCTAATCGTGTCTTCGCCGTCGGAAAACAAAATGAGCACCTTCCTGGAGTGCGGGCCGGCCCGCCGTGAAATGAGGTCCGTTGCGAAGACGATGGAATCGAACAAGGGCGTAGCTCCCACGGCTGCGGTCGGCACTAGATCCGCGGCATGGGTCCTCCGGCAATTGCCGGCGCAGATCAAAGTCGGCTCCAGCCGGTGGAATGAGATGAGGGAGAAGTTTTGCTCTGGAATCCCATCGCCTTGTGTCATCAACTGGAGAGTGCTGGCAATCTCCTTTTTGAACTGGGCAGCGACTGACTCGCTGGAGTCGACCACCACCGCAACATCGAGGTCGGTCCAAGCGGTGCGGCCAAAGCTGTTGAAATTCCGCACGACGAGATCCTGATCAACGATGGCAAAGTCTGCTGGCAGCACCGTGGCGACGGCGCGGCGATTCTGATCGGTGGCGAAAAATGTCAGTTGCACTTCCGCCACACCGGTGTGGTAGGTGGAAGTCGGAAGCTTGTCGGTTGCGCCGAACATCAAGCCCGCACAAACCAAAAAAAACAAAAAGGCGTGGCGGCTCTGCCTGCCCACAATTCCCTCCATAAGAAAGCTCATCGGCACATGCGGCGACGAGGTCACCTTTACCCTCATTACGGAGGGATGGCACCTTCCGCGCAGTGGCACCAGATGCGTGAAATGATGAAGGGGGTTGTCGTCGCGGGAAATAGGTAAGAGCTGGGCTCGGCAGAAAATGCAGGGAGTCAGCAATCAGTGGGCGGCAGCTACTCTGGAAGCCCTTTGGCTTGGGTTCCGGGCTTAACGCCGGCATGCTTCTTAGCTTGCGCAATCAGTTCTTTAACTTTTTCTTTGCCTTCGTAATCCGGATTGGCCGCCAGCAGTTTTTCCCAGGCTGCGACTGCGCCGGGAATATCCATCTTGCCTTGCCATTTCACGATCCCCAAATTGAAGAGCGTATTGGCCTTAGTAGGCTCGTAGGAGAGAGACTTATTAAACTCGGCAATGGCGGTGTCGGCATCCCCCGCGTACCAGATTGCGGTGGCCATGTCGGTGCGAACCGCCGCGTCTCCAGGTTGGATTTGCAAGGCGCGCCGGTAGTAGTCGATGGCTTCGGAATACTGTTGCGCGTCGTAATAGACGTTCCCGACATTGGCGAGCAGTCCGGAATTGTTGGGATCGGCTGTCAATTTTTCAAGCAGCGGCGCGGCGGAGACGTCCGCCATTTTCTTCATCTGCTCGGGAGTGGGTTGCGTGCCCGTGTTTCCAGTCATGCCCGTAGGTGCGGAAGTAGCGCTTACGGCCGGTGCTGGCCCGGCTGAAGGTTGCGATCCACGAAAAAGCCAGCCACCTGCCACTCCGGCGAGCAAGCAAATCACGGCCAGGGTGTAGGCCTGTGTGCTGCTCCAGCTCTCCGTGGAAAATGGTCTCCTGTTGTCCGGCATGTCGTGCTCCTTCTGACCTCGTCAGTTCTTACCGCTTTGCTGCTTCACCTGGGCGACCAGTTTTTTAACCTCGGCCTGCTTCGTTTCCGCGAGTGTCGGATTCGATTTCAACAACTGCTCCCAGGCAGCAACGGCGCCGCTGGCGTCTTTTTTGCCTTGCCACCGGATCATCCCTAAATTGAAAAGAGAATTCGCATCTTTCGGGTCGTATCCCAGAGCTTGCCGCAGTTGGTCCAGCGCCCCGTCCACATTACCCTCGTAGTAAAGGCAGGATGCCAGGTCGGTGCGGGCGGCCACATTGCCGGGCGCAACCTGTAGCGCCTTCTCGTAATAAGCCGCAGCCTCTTTGAACTGATGGGTCACCCGATAGATGGTGCCGATCTGGTTCAGCAAATCGGCATTCTTGGGATCGTTCTTGAGTTTCCCCAGCAGGGGCTCGGCCTGCTTGTTGGCCATCTGCTGCATTTGTTCCATCGTCGGCATGCTCTGCGGGGTCGCACGCGGACTCGCGCCTGCAGCTGGGCGGACGGAGGCTGCCTGCGCTGTGCTTGGCGCGGCCACGGCATCATGGGAACCCGAATCGCGGAAAAGATATCCGAGCAACAGTCCTAGCACAAGGCAAGTGCTAGCCATCACATAAACCTGGGGAGCCTTCCACCTCTGCTCTGGAGTGCCGTTCTCGGGATTCTGGTTCATGCTTGATACGCGCCTTGCGAAAGTTCCGCGTGCACCCTCAAAAGCATGTCGCCTGCCAATTAGACAGGCTTATACCGCCCGGTAACCCTATTTTAATCAGCGGCCTAGGTGGATCAGGGGCAGCCGGAAGCTCGTCCCTTGGGGCACTTCACGCTTCCCCCGAAGGGACATGCGCCTTTTCCCCCAGACCGTTTGTAATCGCGTGGAATAGAGCCGGATTCCGATCGGTTTACTACTGATCGACCTTCAACCTACAGTTTTTGCTCGATTGCCTCTCCAGCCACTTCCGGCGAGGATCGAAGCGTATGGCGGTCGAGTCCCGGAAGGGAGTGACTGCACACGGTAGCCCGATCGGGCCTTTGCAGTTTGACCGACTTGGAAGCTATCCCGGCCGCCAGAACTTCAACCTGGAAAAATCCAGGAAGGGTGAGCCTCAGTCGAGCGCTTTGTGAAAGCGCAGCACGGCGACCGTCAGCAGACCTACCCCTAAGCCAGCCATGGCAACCATCTGAGGCCATAGAATATCGAAACCAACCCCTTTCAGATATGTCCCTCGCAGCACCACCAGAAAATAGCGTAGCGGGCTGAGGTAAGTGAGATATTGCAGCCATTGCGGCATGGTGCTAATGGGAAATCCGAAGCCGGAAAAAGTTATCGCCGGCATAATAAAAAAGAAAGCAGTCACCATCGCCTGTTGCTGAGTCGAGGAGACTGTCGAAATCAGCAGACCCACGCCCAACATGCACAACAGAAAAAGAACCGCGCCTGAGAACAATACGGAAATCTGACCGCGAAATGGAACCCGAAACCAGAGCGTCCCCACCGTCGCAATCAGCGAAACATCAAACAGCCCAATCAGAAAGAACGGCAGCGTTTTTCCCAGAATAAACTCCGCCGGGCGGATGGGCGTCACCATGATCTGCTCGAGCGTGCCGATCTCGCGTTCGCGAACCACGGCAAACGCCGTTAAAGTTACCACCAGTACGAGCGTGAGACTGCCGATAATTCCCGGAATAAAAAACCAGCGGCTCCGCAGCTCTGGGTTGTACCATGGCCTCGGCTCCAGTTCCACAGAAGGAATTTGCTCCACCATTTGCGGTGCGATGCGGTAGATGTGGTCTTGTTGATAGTCCTGCGCGAAGCCGAGCGCGATCTGCGAAATGTAGCCGGAGGCGATCAACGCGGTGTTCGAGTTGGTCGCGTCCACAATCACTTGCAGCGGCGCCGTCTGCCCCTTGCGCAGATTCTGGGCGAAGCCGGCATTGATCTCCAGGCCGACCGTAGCTTTTCCCTGATCGATCAGATCGCCGAGCTCGCGATAGTCCGTCAGTTGGCGCTGCACATCGAAATACGGGCTGGAAGAAAAACGTGAAACCAGTTCGCGGCTTTCCTGGCTGTGATCCAGATCGAGCACCACGGTCGGCACATGATAAATCTCGAAAGTGGCGGCATATCCGAAGACCAGCATCTGGATAATTGGCGGCCCGAACAGCACGAAGCGCGTGCGCTTGTCGCGAAAGACCTGGATGAACTCCTTGATCAACATCTGCTTCAGCCGGGCTAGCATCGCTTCTTCTCCATTACGCCAGCCTCTTATGGAATGAATGGGTGGCGAGCAGTGCCAGCACCACTGCGAACACAGCCAGCGGAACCAGATCTACATAAAGCAGAGCCGTGGGCGTTCCCTTCAAAAATATTTTCTTCAGCACCGAAACGTAATACCGCGCCGGCAGGATGCGCGTGATCCACTGCAGGACGACGGGCATCTGCTCAATCGAATACAAAAATCCAGACAGCAGAAAAGCCGGAAGAAAGGTAATCAGCAGAGCCATCTGACTGGCCGCCAACTGACTTCCGGCAATCACCGAGATAAAGAATCCAAGCGAGAGCACGACCACCATGAACATCGCCGAACTGACCAGCAAAGTCAGAAAAGATCCTCGAAATGGAACCTGGAACCAATAAATGGCGATCAGGGCGCACACAATCACGTCGAACATTCCAATCGTGAAATAAGGCACCAGCTTGCCCAGCATGATTTCGAGCGGCGTGACCGGAGTGGAAATCAACTGCTCCATGGTGCCGCGTTCCCATTCGCGCGCGATGGTAAGAGAGGTGAGAAACGCTCCAATCACCGACATCACCAGAGCAAGCACTCCGGGAACGATGAATGCGCTGCTCTCCAGATCCTCGTTGTACCAGGTACGGGTTTCGACACTAACGCGGAGCAGGCTGGACAACCTGGCCATGGCTGCGCAGCCATTCCAGTTGGATGTCCGACGAATAGCCTTGCACCACTGCCTGCGAATATCCGATGAGCACATTGGCAGTGTTATCGTCACTGCCATCGACCAGGGCCTGAACCTGCGCTGGGCGGCCATCCCGCAGGCGCTGCGAAAAATCCCAGGGAATCACGATCCCCATTTTGGCGTGGCCATCGTCGAGCGACCGCGTCAGCGCGGGATAGTTGTTCACCACCCGCACCACGTCGAAATACTCGCTCGCCTGAAAGCGTTTTAACAAATCCTGGCTCTGCTGGCTGCCATCCCGGTCGTAAACATAAACCGGCAGCCCCTTGAGATCGAGATTCACTCCATAGCCAAACAGCAACACCAGAATTACCGGCATGATCAGGACGATGATCAGGCTGCGCGAGTCGCGCAGAATTTGCACCACTTCTTTCTTCGCCACGGCCCAAAACCGAGTGAAGCTCATGCGCTTCGTTCCTTCCCCGCATCGTGGGTTGTGGTGAGAGAAACAAAAACGTCCTCCAGGCTGGGACGGATCTTCTCGATACGGCCCGCGCCGATCTGGTGATCCGACAAATACTTCTTAACTTGCGGGATGGCGGCATCCGCATCGCGCACCACCAGGTGAAGCGCGTTGCCGAAAACTGCGGCATCCAGTACGCCGGGTGCGGACTGCAGAATCTCGACGGCGCTTCCCAGCGGTGCGCATTCGACCAGTAGCAATTCGCCTTTCATCGACTTGTGCTTGAGCTCGGAAGGCGTGCCCAGGGCAACGATTTTTCCGCGAAAAATCAGCGCCAGGCGATTGCAATACTCGGCCTCTTCCATGTAGTGCGTGGTGACGAAGACGGTCACGCCCTCCTCCGCCATGTTGTGGATGAGTTCCCAAAACTGCCGGCGCGAGATGGGGTCGACCCCAGATGTGGGTTCATCCAGAAAAATGATGGGCGGTTTATGCAACACGGCACAGCCCAACGCAAGGCGCTGCTTCCATCCTCCGGGAAGCGTCGCCGTGATCAGATTTTCTTGGCCTTTGAGGTTCGCCATCTCCAGCGCCCACGCGATTCGTTCTTTCAGTTGATCTGAGGGCACGCTGTACAAACCGGCGAACAGCCGTATGTTTTCGATTACCTTCAAGTCGTTATAGAGCGAAAATTTCTGCGACATGTATCCGATATTCTGGCGGACCAATTCCGGTTGCCGGCCCACGTCATATCCGGCAACCTGGGCGCGGCCAGACGTAGGCTTCAAAAGCCCGCACAACATGCGGATCGTGGTGGATTTGCCGGCCCCGTTCGGTCCCAGAAAACCGAATACTTCACCTTTCCGAATCTCCAGATTGATGTGATCCACAGCTACAAAATCGCCGAACTGTTTGACCAGGTCTTCAATCACTACCGAATTGTTTCTGTCAGGCACGGGGTTGCGCTCCCCCACTCACCGCATCAACAAAGAGATCTTCAATCGTAGGTGTGATCTGTTGAATTGCGTCGAACGGGACGTGGGCGTTCCGCAACCGGGCTTCGAACTCCGGAATACGCCGCGCCGCGTCGTCGACTACCACGTGCAGACCATCGCCGGTCAGCACCAGGCTGGAGATTCCTTCCGCATGTTCGAGTTGGACGCGCAAACTGCGCGGTTCCGGCGAGGTTACCGACAGAACACCTTTACCCAGCTTGGCTTTGAGATTCACAGGCGTGTCGCAAAAAAGCAGCTTCCCCTGATTGAGCAACGCCACGCGATGGCAGCGCTCCGCTTCGTCAAGGTAGGCGGTCGAGGTGAGGATGGCGACGCCCTCCGAACTCAGTTCATAAAGAATGCGCCAGAAGTCGCGCCGCGAGACGGGATCGACGCCCGTGGTCGGCTCGTCCAGCAGAATGACTTTAGGGCGGTGAATGAGCGCACAGACCAATCCAAGTTTTTGTTTCATCCCACCGGAAAGTTTTCCCGCAAGCCGCCCGCGAAACTCGCTCATTCCCGCGGCCTGCAGAAGCTGCGAGGAACGTTCTTCACGCCCGGCTTTCTTCACTCCGAACAGGTCCGCATAAAAACGAATGTTCTCGTCGACGGTGAGGTCTTCATAAAGCCCGAAGCGCTGTGGCATATAGCTGAGGTGATGCTTGGCGCCTTCGGGATCGTGCACCACATCCGAACCCGCAACCGAAGCTTTGCCGTCGTCGGGCGGCATAATCCCCGCGAGCATGCGAAGCGTGGTGGTTTTGCCCGCGCCGTCGGGACCAACCAGGCCGAAGATTTCTCCGGCACGCACGTCAAAGCTCAAGTGATCGACGGCACGCACGCCCGGGAAACTTTTGGTAAGTCCGTCGGCTATGATCGCGGGTTGGGTCTGGTCCGTCATTGCTGGTCCGTCATTACCGTTTGGTTATGACTTGCTCGTCAGGGCTTATCGGATGTGCCGCTCTGCCGGGGTGCGTTGGCCACGGCCAGATTGATGCGAGCGTCGGCGGGCATGCCAGGCTTGAGTTCGTGGTTGGGATTGTCGATGTCGATCTTGATGCGATACACCAGAGTGACTCGTTCCTTGTACGTCTGCACGCTCTTGGGCGTGAACTCGGCGCTTGAGGAGATAAACGATATTCGTCCGGGGTATTGTTTGCCGGGATAGGTGTCGGTGCTGATAATTGCTTCCTGCCCCCA
The DNA here is from genome assembly GCA_963712035.1 of uncultured Acidobacteriaceae bacterium. GTDB lineage: Bacteria > Acidobacteriota > Terriglobia > Terriglobales > Acidobacteriaceae > PALSA-270. Next base: position 992,592 of record CAVQGL010000002.1, read on the forward strand.
GCGAATGCGGCCCAGATCGGTTTCGGCGATATAAGCGCGCAACCAAATGTGATCGAGGTCGGCGAGCGTGACTACCGGCGTGCCCGGGACAACAACTTCTCCCAGTTCCGCTTCCCGCACCGTGATCACGCCAGCCGACGGTGCTTTCAGTGTGGTGTAATCCAACGTGACGCGAGAAAGACCTACATCGGCGCCGGCTTCCCGAAGATTGGCGCGAGCGATTTCGATATCCTCTTTGCGGCTGCCTTCGACAGCTTCGTTGTAGCGTTGCCGCGCCGCCTCAAACGTTGCTTCGGCCCGCTTCACCGCAGTTTCGGCGAGGTCGCGGTCTTGAGCGGAGACTTCATCTTTGCCGAACAGGCGTTGGGCGCGTTCGTAGTCTATTTTTTTTTCCTGCAAGTCGGCCTGTGCATCGAGCATGGTTTGTTGCGATGCTTTTATTTCCTGCTGACGCGTCCCAGCCAGCGTGAGCGCCAGGTTGGACTCACGAACGCGAACATTGGCCTCGTCGATTTGAACTCTCTGCCTGTAATCCGCGTCATCCAATCGCGCCAGCAGGGCGCCAGCCTCAACCCATTGGCCCTCTTCGACCGGCAAGTCGATGATGCGGCCTTGCACCTTGAAGCTCACCAGGCTTTCATGCGCTTCGATATTGCCGGAGAGCGTGAGCTCATTTTCCGGCCCCGATTTCCTGGTGAGACGCGGATAAAAATAAACACCTGCGGCGATCACCGCTGCCAGCAGAATGAGAAGAGGTATACGTCGTTTCATGGTTTCAAACCTCGAGGGCAGCCGCATCGATCACGGCCTTGGCCACAAATCGTTTACGGATTTCCCAAATACTGTCCAATGTTCCGCTCCGTATTGCCTACCGCACGCGCCAGTGCGAACTTCGCGTCCGCATGGCTCGATACGGCAAGAATGTAGTTCTCCTGTGCGCGTGCCAGTTCGTCCTGCGCCGTCACCACTTCGACATTATTCGTGGTTCCCGACTGAAAGCGGTCCTGCGCGAGTTCGAGTTCACGCTGCGCCAAAGCTTGCCCTTCCTCGGCAACTGTGACTTGTTCCGCGGCGGACTCAAGGTTCAGTAAAGCCTCGTGGATCTCCTCCTCAATGCCATGGCGCAAATCGGCAATCTGATCGTCAATACGGTGAACCCGGCTGGCCAGTTCCTGCGCCTCGCCATTGCGATCACGGTCAAACGCGGTGAAGTCGATCTGGCCTTGAATGACGCCAGTGCCCATCACGCCTCCAACGCTGCGGCCGAGCCCGCCGTAGTTCCCGTTGATGCTCAGTTTCGGAAAGTAGCGCGCATGGCTGGCCCGTTGTTGCTCAACTAATCCTTCGCGCTGCACGGCGAGAGAGAGGTAGTCGGAGCGGGTCAGGAGCGCCGAGGGCACAAGGCTGTCCGCTTCCGAGTGACTCAGAGGACGATACTGCAGAGGCTCTGCGATTTCTAAAGGCGCGCTTGGACTCATGCCCAGGTTGCGCGCCAAGGTGAGCAGCGACTGCTTGTACTGGTTCTGTGCGACCAGCAGCGCCTGTTTGTCGTTTGCCAGTTGCACTTGCGACCGCAATACATCTACCCCGGTCGCGGTGCCTGTGTCGTGCTTGTCTTTCGCCAGCTTGTACAAAGTGTCGGAGTCGGTCACGCGAGTTTGCGCGGCATTTACTCTTGCCGCGGCCGATTGCGCGTTCAAATAAAGGCTGCCTACCGCGCGGATGATGAGATCGCGTGCGTCCTGGTAATCCATTTTGCTGGCGTCCAGGGCGCGCTCACTGGCTTTCCATCCGCGATAACTCTGCAGGTCGACGATGTTCTGCTGTGCGTAAACGCGAAAATCGTAATTAGAAAATGGGCCTACAACATCGGGGACGCCGGGAAACGAGATCCCGAACGCGCGCAAATTGCGGTTTTGCAGGTTGGCATAACTTTGCACATTCACCCGCGGAAGCAGCGCAGCTGACAAACGGCGCACGCGGGTTCCCTCGGCCTCCTCAACTTGGGTATCGGCTACCAGCACGCTGAGATTGGCCTTCAGCCCTTTTTGAATCGCATCCTGCAACGTCAAACGATAAGGAGTTGCCTCCTGGGCTGCCCCGATCGCACTCAAGATCAAACTCACCACCGGCAAGAGGACGACAGTAAAAGAATGGCGTTTCATCGCTTGTGCTCATGACTGGGGGCGGCGATCGCCCTCCAAAAATGCTCGAAGCTTTCCTCGAGTCTCGCGGTAAGAGCTGGTTTGCCGTGCAGCGACCAAAGCAAAAGCGTCCCCATGAAGGCCTGCTGTAGCTGGAGCGCAACCTTTTCTTTTTGCAGGCGGGAGTCGATCTCACCCCGCTCCTGCCCCATGCGCACGAGGCGCGCCATCATCTTCCTTCCTTCCGACATATTGCGCTCAACTTCGACGCGCACCGCCTGGCTCGCCAAAAAAGAAGTGATGAGTGTCCGGGCCAGTTCGGGGCTGCGCCCAGGTTCCTCGGCGACGCGCTCCATCAAATGCCGAAATACCGCGCGGATGGGCTGCTTCCCTGATTCGCCAAGCTCAAGAGCCTCCCTTACTTTGCCCAGTTGAATTTCGGCCATCACGCTCAGCACGTAATCTTTGCTCTCGAAGTAGTTAAAGAACGTGCCCTTTCCGACGTCGGCGGCTTCGGTGATGTCTTCGACGGTGACGTGGGGAAATCCGCGCTCGGCAAAAAGCTGAAGCGCGCACCGGAACAGCCGCAAACGGGTTTCGGCGGCGCGGCGCTGGCGGCGTCCCATGCCTTGCAGGTGGGGAAAGCTTTCGGGAGCGAGATTGCTAAAAGCTGGAGCCGAAGGCGATAGATGACGGTTGCTCATGTATGACTAATAACCAAATACGACCAATAGTCATATTTAAGAGCGGAATTGCCCTCTTGTCAAGAGCCAACTTCAAAAGGGCGCGGATGCCAAGGAGTGGAAACGATAGCGCCAGTAAAATCGGGAGTTAGTAGCGGACCTTCTTCCACACCCCGCCCGCCGCATTGCTTTCCAAAAGCGAATCGACGATGCAGTTGGCGCGATAGCCATCTTCGAAAGTAGCAACCGGCGGTGGCACAGTCTGGGGCATGCCTTTGCCCTCGAGAATCAAACCGTAAATCTCCGCCATGATGTTGCGGAAAGCATCCGCCCAGCCTTCCTGATGTCCGCCCGGCAGGCGCGCGTACTTTCGGTTGGAGGGGCTCAAAAGAGAAGGATCTTTGGGCAGAATTTGGTTGGGCTGCTTGGCTTGTCCGATCCACAGTTCGTTCTGCTGTTCCTGATACCAGCGCAAAGATTCTTTGCGGCCGTTCACCTCGAGCCACAAATCATTCTTATGTCCGGCGCAGACCTGGCCCACAGAGAAGCATCCCTTAGCGCCATTTTCAAAACGGAGCAGCACGCTGGCTAAATCTTCGGTGGGGTTCTGGAATTCTTCGGTGTCGCCGGCCGCGCCTCCTGCAAATGCTTCTGCCGATTTCGCGGGCTTGCGGCGAGTTTTGGTTACGGTGGTGAGATCGGCGAGTACCGCCTCGATCCGCAGACCGGTGACATGTTGTGCCAGATCGCACCAATGCGAGCCGATATCGCCAAGCGCGGAAGTGGCGCCGCCTTTCGTGGGATCAAGACGCCACGAATAGACGGTCTCATCGAACAACCAATCCTGGAGGTAGGCGCCGTGGACGAAAACCAATCGACCCAATTCTCCCTTCGCAATCATTTCGCGAGCTTCCTGCACCAGAGGGTTGCCGCGGTAGTTGAAGGTGACCGCATGCACCACGCCTGCGTCTTGCGCGGCTTTCCACATGGTGCGCGCTTCGGCGGAATCGAGCGCCAAGGGCTTGTCGGAAACAATATGTTTCCGCTTTGCGATGACTGCAAGATTCACCGGCGCATGAAGATAATTCGGCGTGGTGTTGTGCACGACTTGAATATCGGGATCGGCAATCAGTTCCTCATAGCTGCCGTAAGCCTTCGGAACGCCGTACTCGGCGGCTTTCTTTTTGGCGCTCTCCAAAGTCGAAGCGGCTACGGCGACCACATCCACAAAGCCTAGACGCCGGACAGCGTCCACATGATGTTGGCCGACAAATCCTGGACCAATTAATCCCATACCAATGCGTCGCATGGTTTGTTCACCTGACGAAAGATTTTTTAGATTTCCAGAACCTGATTTATCCGCAACCGGTCAATGCGATTCGCGAGTTACCACCGCGCCCCTGCAGCCAAGCAGAAAATCGAAGTCCGCGCCTGTATTCGCCTGATTGACATGCTCGACATAGAGCTGCTGATAACCACCCTTCATCGGCAACTCGGGACGCTTCCATTGCGCGCGCCGCCGCTCTAGTTCCTCCTGCGCAACATCGAGATGCAGACGCCGGGCTTCGACATCGAGCTCAATGAAATCCCCATCCAACACCAGAGCCAACGGCCCGCCAATGGCGGCTTCGGGGCACGCATGCAGGACCACAGTACCGTAAGCTGTGCCGCTCATGCGAGCATCCGAGACGCGCACCATATCGGTGATGCCCCGCTTCAGAATTTTTGCTGGAAGACTCATGTTGCCAACCTCGGCCATCCCCGGATAACCTTTGGGCCCGCAATTCTTCAGCACGAGAATACAGTTTTCGTCCACGTCGAGCCCGGGATCATCGATGCGCTGTTTGTAATGCTCGATATTCTCGAAAACCACAGCCCGGCCGCGGTGTTGCATCAGATGGGGCGAAGCCGCGGAAGGCTTGAGCACCGCGCCATCCGGCGCAAGATTGCCACGCAACACCGCAACGCCACCGTGCGAAACGAGCGGTTTGTCAAAGGGGCGAATGACTTCCTGATTCCAATTGGGGGCGTCTTTGCAATTTTCCCAGATCGTCTTTCCGTTGACGGTTATCGCATCCTTATTGATCAGGCCATGCTCGCCCAGCGCGCGGACCACGGCAGGCACGCCTCCGGCGTAATAGAAATCTTCCATCAGGAAACGTCCGGAGGGCATCAGATCGACCAGCGTGGGAACCTCGTGCCCGAGGCGGTCCCAATCGTCGAGCGTGACTTTGACTTCAATCCGGCCTGCCATCGCCAGATGATGGATAAGGGCATTGGTCGAGCCACCCACGGCCCCATTGACCCGAATCGCATTCTCAAATGCCTCACGCGTCAGAATCTTTGAAATGCGCAGATCCTCGCGCACCATTTCGACGATCCGGCGGCCGGCCAAGTGGGCCAGAACGTAGCGGCGTGAATCTACCGCGGGAATGGCCGCGTTATGCGGCAAGCCCAGGCCCAACGCCTCCACCATGGAAGCCATGGTCGAAGCGGTTCCCATGGTCATGCAATGTCCGGAGGAGCGTGACATGCATGATTCGGCCGCCATGAACTCTTGCAGGGTTATCTGGCCCGCCTTCACTTCCTCGCTGAAACGCCAGACGTCGGTGCCAGAGCCAATGTCACGGCCCTGATATTTTCCGTTGAGCATAGGGCCGCCAGAAACCACCAGGGTCGGCAAATCGCAGCTCGCCGCGCCCATTACCAAGGATGGGGTGGTTTTGTCGCATCCACAAAGTAAAACCACGCCGTCAATTGGATTGCCTCGAATGGACTCCTCCGCGTCCATACTGGCGAGATTGCGGAACAACATAGCGGTGGGGCGGAGATTGGACTCGCCCAAGGACATGACGGGGAATTCGAGCGGTAAACCGCCTGCTTCCCACACTCCTCGTTTCACATAGTCGGCGATCCTGCGGAAGTGAGCATTGCAAGGGGTAAGTTCGGACCAGGTATTGCAGATTCCGATGACTGGCCGTCCGTCGAAAGCGCTATCCGGCAGACCCTGATTCCGCATCCAGCTGCGGTGACCAAAACCATCTCTGTCGGTTTTGCCAAACCAGCCGGCCGAACGGTACTTGCGCTTCTCCTCGGACATGATCGAACTGTTCTCCTTATTGGATCGACGGAACGATTGGGGGAAACCTAGCTTCTTTTCAAGCGAACAATCCTACGGTATTTCCTCCGGTTGATAAAGTAGGGGACTGGGATACCAGGGTTGTCTCAATTTAGGACGCGACTGGCGAGCCACTCATCTCCAATGTTTTCCTAGCCAATTAACCCGATATTCAAATGGCATTCATCTGTCTGTAACAAACGACCGCTAGCCTCTGAAGGTTGCGGCCCGTGTAGTGCAAAAGCTCGGAGCCCCAGCCAACAGCACCCACTGAAAAAGAAAAAGTACATTCTGAATTCTCTTTGGAGGAAATGATGAAGCAGGTCATGGTTTTAGCGCTGGCGTTAGTGTTTGCGGCCGGCGCCGTGGCAGCCCCAGCCCCGCAAAGTGCGACCACTCCCGGGACTAAAACCAATAAGAAAAAGCGGACCGCAGTGGTCAATCCTGTAACCAAACGGCTCGATGAAATGCAGCAGGCAATCACCGCGCAGCAGCAGCAGATTCAGCAGCTCATGCAAGAACTGCAAAGCCGCGACGCCGCCATCCAGCAACTGCAGCAGCAGAATACCCAGGCGCAGAGCGCGGCGGCGCAAGCCCAACAGCAGGCGGCCGCAACCGCTGCCCAGGCGGCCCAGCAACAGCAGGATGTCGCAGCCGTAAAAAGTGACGTTACCGACCTGAAATCGAATGTCACCAACACCGCGTTGACCTTGCAAGAGACTCAGAAACACGTGAACGATATGGAAAGCCCCATGGCGATCCATTACAAGGGAGTGACCCTGACCCCAGGCGGATTCCTGGCGGCAGAAAGCGTGTGGCGCCAGCACGCGCTTGGTTCCGACATCAACACACCGTTCAACTCCATCCCGATGCCCGGAAGTTCCCTGGACCAGATGTCCGAGTTCTTTGGGTCGGGCAGGCAGTCGCGAATTTCCCTGCTCACGGAAGGCAAGCTGAGCAGCGCCAAACTGACTGGTTACATGGAGGCCGACTTTCTCTCCGCGGGCGTGACCTCGAACAACAACCAGAGCAACAGCTACACTCTGCGGCAGAGGCAGATGTGGGGTCAGGCGGCTCTCAATAACGGGTGGGCGTTTACAGGCGGCCAGATGTGGAGCCTGGTCACGGAGACCAAGAAGGGCGTAGACAATCGCAGCGAAGCTCTTCCCATGACAATCGACCCGCAATACCATGTGGGATTCAGCTGGGCTCGCCAGTACGGAGTCCGGCTATCCAAGAACTTTTCCAACAAGTTCTGGCTGGCGTTGGCGGCGGAGAATGCTCAAACCACATTCACTGTCCAGAACCAGTCCAATAATTTCCTGGTTGGCGCTGCAGGCACCAGCGGAGGTCTTTACAACCCGAGCTCAACTTATTCTTTCAACTACATGCCCGACTTTATAGTGAAGGGCGCTTTCGAGCCGGGATGGGGACACTATGAAATTTTCGGAGTCATCAGTAATTTCCGCGACAGGGTTTTCCCAAATGCCACTGCCACACCAGCCTCAGCGTTGGGCGCATACAATGATGTGAGAACCGGCGGTGGAGTGGGCGCGAACATTCGTGGATCGGTGGTCAATAAACACATTGACATCGGGGTTCATTTCCTCGGCGGCGACGGCATTGGACGTTACGGCACCTCGACCTTGCCCGATGCTACGATTCGCCCCGATGGAACTTTGGCTTTGCTGCGTTCCTATCAGGGGCTCGGTACGCTGGAATTTCATTATCCGAAAGCGGATATTTACTTGAACGTAGGTACCGAATACGTCGGCCGCGATGTCTCCCCGAATGGTGGAGGCACGCTGGTTGGGTATGGATCGCCGCTGGCTAACAATGCCGGCTGCTCCACAGAAACCCTGCCGGGAACCGCGACCTCGGGGCAATTCCCGATTTCGTCAGCTGGATTTCTGCCGGGGAGCTTGTCGAACTGCAGAGCGGATACTCGAAGCTTGGTGGAGGGTACAGCAGGCTTCTGGTACATCCTGTACAAAGGTCCGAAAGGCCGGATCCAATTTGGACCACAATATTCTTACATCACCCGCAACACCTGGGCTGGTCTGAACGGCACCAGCACCAGCGGGACAAATCCCAGCGGAACAGAGAATATGATTCTGACCTCTTTCCGCTATTACCTTCCCTAGATACAAATCTGTAAGACAATTTTCTCTATCGTCTACGACACGGTCCCGAGCTTCGGGACCGTGCCGCATTTTAGAAAAACGAATCGTTAATAGTCCTGGCTTGCGTCTAGCTTTTTCGGGAGTGTGCAAACTTTGTCGCAACCAGCGGCAGAGGTTTTCATCTAACGGGCATATCTAGTCTGAGGTGATTCATGCCTGCCACTCAGGAACGGTATGACGAAAGAGACACACCCCCTTCGTTTCGTTTAGATGTTCAACTGCACGACATTCTTACCAAGTCCCCGGCACCGCGGCCAGTTCTGGTGCCGGATCGAGAGAAGGAATTTTTTCCCGAGCCGGTTTTCCCTCAGCATCCCAAGCTGATGGCCCAGGATGACAATTATGAAGAGAATCTGGCGCAAGCTCGCGCCGGGAAACGCCACTGGACCGCGCCTCTGGTTTTGCGCGCTATGAACGGCTGGCTTTTCCCTTACATGAAGTCCCGAGTTTTGCCTGGAGATTTCAACCCCATCATTGCCTACCTCTTCACAGAATGGAAATGCAACCTCGATTGCCATTACTGCTGGGCCTTCGACAACAGCGTGAAGGGCATGACGGAGGATGTAGCCAAGCGTTCCATTGACTGGCTGCACTCCACAACCTGCCGGGTGCTCGCGTTTATGGGGGGAGAGCCGCTATTGCGTCCTCAGTTGGTGCATAAGGCCTGCTATTACGCGGCCAAAAAGGGCTTCTGGATTTATATGCCGACGAACGCCCGATTGTTGCGGCCGGAACGTCATTGACCGCCTGGCGGACGCCGGGGTAGCCATCTTCAATTTCGCCGTCGATGTTGTGGACGAGAAACCTGGACTCGCTAAAGCGCTGACTCCAGTGCGCAAGTATTTCGATTACCTGACCCGCAAACAGTACAAGTACGGCTACTCGGTATTTTTCAATATCAATATCTGCCGCAACAATTTAGAGGACGTGAAACAGCTCACCGAAATTGCCCGGGACAATGGGATCGCGACTGACTATCACATCAATGAGTCGCCGATGATCGAGCAGAGCCATTTCAAGCACTATGAGGAAAACGATACCTTCATCTATCCAGAAGACTGGCCGAAAGTCGACGAACTGGTGGATTGGCTGATCGAAAAGAATAAGTCCGGGTACAAGATGGTGAACTCGGTGAAGCGCCTGCAGGATATGAAGGAATTCATGCGGGGCAAGGTTGAGCCCTGGAACTGCCGCGCCGGTCAGAACTCGTTAATCATTCGGGTGGATGGAAGTCTGGCGCCCTGTTTTCCCATGTATTCCGCCACGCACGACTGGGGAACGATCGAAAAGCACAAATTTGAGGTCTCACAATTAGACGAAATGAAGACTTCCTGTCAGAAACATTGCTTCTCGACCTTGAATCACAACCTGGGTTTCTGTTACAACGATAGCAGAGTTGTGAAGTGGGTCCTCAAGCAAGCTGCCCATGGATTTCAAGGAGTGAGTGGCAGCTTCGCATAATCTTCGGCTTCGCCTTGGGGTAGTTGAGTCTTTCCGGTGAAAAGCCGGGAGAGATATTGTCTTGCTGGTATCCGGCGCCCCGGGATTTCGTAGCCATACGATCTCTCGACGGCGTAAACATCGAACCTCCCGGTAGTACGTTGCTTGGAGCTTCCGATGGGCCTTGACCGTAGTGCCGTATGGTTCAGCGCTCTCTGCGAGCGCAAACGCTGGGTGAAACCCGCGTCCTGCCTGAATGTATGTTCCGCGGATGGCGATCTTTCCTCGCCGCTCCGACACCCCAAAATTTAGACCGACATCACGCCGGAGGAAGATAATGGCGACCAATCTCGTACGTATCGAAAACGATCAGGAAATCAAAGAGCGCCTGGCGGCCAAAACGCGCCCAATTGCGCCAAATTGCCGGCCTCGATAAGCCGAATCATTTCCACCGCCCGGTGGAACGCGCCTTTACCGCCGAAGAGCGCAGCCAAGTCACCATCTTTTTGGCGGATTTACCTGGAAGCACGAGGATCTTATCCGTGCGGTCTTCCAGGGCTGCGGCTACCGCTGCGAAAAACTCCCCGTGCCCGACGTTCCCGCGTTCCAAACCGGGAAGGAGTACGGCAATAACGGCCAGTGCAATCCTACTTACTTCACGGTAGGGAATCTGGTGCAGTATCTCCAGTTCCTGGAGAAAGAAGGCGTCCCGCGCAAGGACATTCTCGACAACTACGTTTTCTTTACTGCCGGGTCGTGCGGTCCCTGCCGTTTCGGCATGTACGAGGCCGAATATCGTTTCGCGCTGAAGAACGCGGGCTTCGATGGTTTTCGCGTGCTGCTATTTAAGGACAGCGACGGCATCAAGGCAGCCTCCGGCGAGCCGGGACTGAAGTTCACCGTGGACTTTGGCTTCGGGATGCTGAACGCCATGCACCTCGGCGACGTCATCAACGACTTGATCTACCAGATTCGTCCCTTTGAAGTGAACAAGGGCGAGACAGACCGCGTGTTCCGCGAGATGGTGGATGGCCTGTGCGACGACCTGAGAAAGCGCAAATCATTTGAGATTGAGCAATGCGCTCCCGAACTGGGCGAAGCCGAAGTTCAAGAGCAATAAGATTCTGCGTAATACCTTCAACGTGTTCGGCAAATGGCACGAACACATGTGGGGCAAGGATTACTTGAGCGCGCTGCGCACCGCGCGCGACAAAATGAACGCCATCGAAGTGGACCGCACCAAGGTGAAGCCGGTGGTGAAGATTACCGGCGAGTTCTGGGCGCAGATCACCGAGGGCGACGGTAACTTCCACATGTTCGATTTCCTGGAGCGCGAAGGGGCGCAGGTCATAGTCGAGCCCATCGCGACCTGGGTTGCCTATCTGATGTATCAGGCCAAGGCGCATGCCATCGCGAAGTGGCCGGTGAACCGCCCGCACAAAAATCCCGAGTGGCACGAGTTTAAGAAGCAGTTTGCCAACTACATTGGCTTGCGCAAGAAGCTGTGGGGCATTGGCGCGGGCCAGCGGATGTGGAACTTCTTTTATCACCGGACGATTAAGAACATGGGAGGGATCACGCACCACCTGGTTCCGCAAACTGAACTCGCGGAGATGGCGCATCCTTTCTATAACCAGTTTGCCCGCGGCGGGGAGGGCCACCTCGAAGTCGGCAAGAACGTTTATTACACCGTGCACAAACTGTGCCACATGGTGCTCGCACTGAAGCCGTTCGGATGCATGCCTTCGTCGCAGTCGGACGGCGTGCAATCGGCAGTGATCAACAAATTTAAAGACATGATCTTCCTGCCGATCGAGACCTCGGGCGAAGGAGAAGTGAATGCTCACAGCCGGGTGCAGATGGCGCTGGGCGAAGCCAAAGTAAAGGCCAAAGCCGAGTTCGAGCAGTGCCTGCAGAAAACGGGCAAGTCCATGGCAGGAGATCCGGGCGTACATCGATGAGCATCCCGAACTGAAGCGGCCCTTCTATCACGTGCCGCATCGCGAAGGGGTTACGGGGACTGCCGCGCAATTCATCCTGCACGTCAGCGACCGGATCGACAAAGACACCCGCTTCTGGAAGCGCTCGCGCGTGCCTGGCGTCGCGGTGCCCGCGACGGCCAGCGGCGACTGAGAACGAAGAACCGGGAACGGAAAACCGGTTTCCTTAGGTTCCGAAAAGCTTGGAACTAGGCAAGACCGGGTGAGAGACTCAGTTCCCGGTTCACTGTCTTTCGTTCTCAGATCAGGGAAGCAATTACCAGCGAAGATTCGGAGAGGACGTAATGCACGATCATAAGGGTCGCATCTCTCATCCATATTGCTCCATTAGCTGCCAGCACCGCAGCCTGTCACCAAGCCACACGACCACAGCACGAAATTTCTGGTCGGGCTGGACGTGGGGTCCACGACGGTGAAGGCGGTGGTTGTGGATGCGGCCACCGATCAAGATTCTGTGGCAGGACTACCAGCGGCACGAAACCAAGCAGCCCGAAAAGACGCTGGAGTTTCTACGCCGCATGGAAGCCGACACTCGGCATCAACCGCCACAACACCCGCATGTTCCTGACTGGTTCGGGCGGAACGGTGATTGCCGAGCAGATCGGCGCAAAGTTCGTGCAGGAAGTGACGGCCGTTTCGCTGGCGGTCGAGAAGTTGCATCCCGAAGTTTATTCGGTGATCGAGCTGGGCGGGCAGGACGCAAAGATCATTGTTTTCAAGGATGATGATGAGACTGGACGGAAGAAGAAAATTCCGTCCATGAACGACAAATGCGCCGGCGGCACGGGCGCGGTGATCGACAAGATTAACGCCAAGCTGAAAATTCCCGTCGAAGAGATTAGCCGAGCAGGGATATCACAAAATCAAGCTGCACAAAGTCGCGGGGAAGTGCGGCGTGTTCGCCGAGACGGACATCAACGGCCTGCAGAAAGTCGGTACGCCGCCCGATCAACTGATGGCATCGCTGTTCGAAGCCATTATTCTGCAGAATTTGAGCGTGCTGACGCGCGGACATACTTTACGTCCGCATGTGTTGCTGCTGGGCGGGCCCAACACGTTTATCCGCGGCATGCGCGAGGCTTGGCAGGCGAATATTCCGCGCATGTGGAAGGAGCGCAAAGTCGAGATTCCCGAAGGCGCGAAACCGGAAGATCTGATCAAGGTTCCGGAGAACGCGCAGTATTTTGCCGCGCTGGGCGCCGTGGAGTTTGGCAAAGCCGAAGAGGATTGCGTCGGCTGCTATCGCGGCTACGATCAACTTGTCCACTACATTGATTTCGGCCGCCAGGAAGAAAAGGCAAAATCCGGCGCTAGCGGGTTGGTCAAGGAGCCCGCCGAACTGGACGCGTTCAAGCAGGCCTATCGCCGCAAGAAATTTACGTCCGGCGACGTTCCAGAAGAATTCGACTGTCGCTGGCTTTGTGGGAGTCGATGGGGGGTCTACTTCGACCAAGGCTGTGCTTGCTTGACGAAAACGGCGACATTCTTTGCAAAGCCTATCAGCTCTCCAACGGCAACCCCATTCAAGACACGATCGACATGTTCGAAAACCTGCGGGAGCAGGTGGAGAAACAAAACGCCAAGCTGGAAGTCCTGGGTGTCGCGACGACGGGTTATGCCAAGGACATTCTCAAGGACGTGCTCAAAGCCGACGTCGCGCTGGTGGAAACCGTCGCGCACACCGAATCCGCGTTGAAGTTTTACGAAGATCCGCACGTGATCGTTGACGTAGGCGGGCAGGACATCAAACTGATCGTCCTGCACAACGGCCGAGTGAAAGATTTCAAGCTGAACACGCAATGTTCGGCAGGCAATGGATATTTCCTGCAATCGACGGCCGAAGGGTTTCGGACTGAAGGTTGAGCAGTATGCCGATCTGGCATTTTCCGCTCAGGCCATGCCGGTATTTGGCTATGGCTGCGCGGTCTTCATGCAGTCGGATATTGTGAACTTCCAGCGGCAGGGCTGGCGAGCGGAAGAAATTCTCGCCGGTCTGGCTGCGGTTCTCCCCAAGAATGTCTTTCTTGTACGTCGCCAGCATTCCTAACCTGGCCGCGCTGGGTTCGCGCTTCGTGCTGCAAGGCGGAACGCAGAATAACCTCGCGGTGGTGAAAGCGGAAGTGGATTTCATCAACGCCAGCTTCCGCGCCGCAGGCAAGAAGCCGGAAGTAATCGTGCATGAGCATTGCGGGGAGTCGGGCGCGATTGGCGCTGCACAGGAGTCGTTGCGCTTGTGGCGCAATGGTCTGCGGACGACTTTCGTCGGCTTGGACGCGGTGCGCAAAATTGAGTATCGCACCACCCGCAACGAGGAAACCCGCTGCCACTTCTGCAAGAACGATTGCCTGCGAACCTTCATTGACATTCGCACCGAAGCTAAGACTGACCTCAGCTTTGTGCCCATTCAAAAAGTCACCAAGGTTCCGCTGATGCACGGAGAGCAGCGGCTTATCATCGCCACCTGCGAAAAGGGAACCGTCGAAGATGTCAACGACATGAAAGACATCAAGTCGGAACTGGACAAGATCAAGGCCAAGCATCCCAACTTTGTCGATATGGCGGCGCACGAAGTATTCCGGCCAGTGAATGCGAAAAGTGTTGCCGATCCGCTGCCTGCGCGAGGCTGGGCGGGATGGAGCAAAGGCGCGATAAAGAACGCCGCGACCTGATGCAGAAGTCGCAAGAGTCTCCGCATCGGAATTCCGCGCGTGCTGAATATCTACACCTATGCGCCGCTATTCAATGGCTATTTCGAGAGCCTGGGCGTGCAGCCGGAGAACATTATTTATTCCGATTACACCACGCAGGAGCTTTATCGCGCCGGTGCGAGTCGCGGAGCGATCGATCCCTGCTTCCCCGCCAAGATCGGCATCTCGCACGTCTATAACCTGATCCAGGAAAAACATCGAAAGAAGCCGCTAAACGTTATCTTCTTCCCCATGTATGACGTGCTCAGTTCGCCGCTGGTGAAGATCGTTGCCGCGAACGCCTGCCCTACCGTGACCGCAACTCCGGAAACCGTGAAGGCTGCGTTCACCAAAGAGAACGACGTTTTCGCCGAGCACAACGTGAAGTATGTGGACCCGGTTCTGAACTTTGCCGACCGCAAGCTTTTCGCCTATCAGATGCTGCAAGCCTTTCAGCCAATCATGGGCTTGTCGGAAGAAGAAAACGAACGTGCCGTCGAAGTTGGCTTCAAGGCGCTGCAGGATTACGAAACCAACATCCGCAAGCGCGCTCGCGAGGTGCTCGACCAGCTGGAGCGCGAAGACCGCATCGGCATCGTCATGCTGGGGCGTCCTTATCATCACGATCCCGGCTTGAATCACGAAATCATGGAAGAATTCCAGAAGCTCGGATATCCCATCTTCTCGCAAAACACGTTGCCGCTCGATGAAGACATGCTGGAACGTTTGTTCGGCGATGAAGTCCGTGCCGGCGTGATCAGCCATCCGCTGGACATTTCGGACGCCTGGAAGAATTCCTATTCCTGCAGCACCAATCACAAAGTCTGGGCGGCGAAGTTTACGGCGCGCCATCCGAATCTGGTAGCGCTGGAAATTTCCAACTTCAAGTGCGGCCACGATGCGCCTATCTACGGCGTGGTGGAAGGCATCATCGAGCAGTCGGGCACGCCTTACTTCTGCTTCAAGGATCTCGACGAGAACAAGCCATCAGGCTCCATCCGGATTCGTGTCGAGACCATCGACTACTTCCTGCGGCGTTACCGCGAGGACGTCATCAAGCGGCACAAGACCGAACAGGAAATTGAAGCCCAATTGGCGGCCTACGAAGCCGAACTGCGCGGGCAGGTGGAACAGCAGGCGCAAGGAATGGCCGCCGACTAAAGAAACCGAACCTCAAACCACGAAGTATCACGAAGGAATTACAAACCCTTCGTGCAGCTTTGTGTCCTTCGTGGTTATGTGGCGTAATCCTCGGGCGCTGGACTAGAATTCCTCCTCCGTTCTACAGTGTCTTAGCCCGCATGAACCCAGAGAACGGACTGCCGGAAAACCCATCTTCGTCATCCAGCTCAAGATGCCCTCGCCCGCCACGGTTACAAACAGGAACTCAAACGCGAGATTGGCTGGTTCTCCAGCTTCTCCATGAGCTTCTCCATCATCGCGGTGACCACCGGCCTGTTCGCCACCTACGGCGCGGGATTGCAGACCGCTGGCCCGGCTTTTATTTGGACTTGGCCCATCGTGGGAGTTGGCCAGTTCTTGCTGGCGCTGGTTTTTGCCAAACTGGCTCGCCGCATTCCCCTCTCCGGCATGGCTTACCAATGGACGCGCGAACTCGGGGGAGATTCTCTGGCATGGTGGGCGGGCTGGCTGATGATCATCCAGGTGCTCACTGGGTTGGCTGCGGTTTGTTACGCGCTGGCGAGCTACACCCTGCCTATTCTTGGAGTGATGGCGAGCGACCGCAATATCGTGACCGCCACCACCGCCGTGTTGTTGTCCATTGCCTTCATCAATCACATGGGAGTGAAGCTTACGAGCCTGGTCAATGACGTTATGGTGCTGGCGCAGATCGTCGTCATTCTCGTCGTAGGCATTCTTTTATTGATTTTGGCGTTGCGGCACAAAACAAACTCATTTCATTTTCTTTTTACCCACCCTGGACACCCCGGCGGAATGGCATTTCTTGGCCCACTGGCATTTTCATCCCTGATGGCGGCCTGGACGATCACCGGATTTGAAAGTGCCGCCAACCTGGCGGAAGAAACCAAGCTTCCCGAGCGACGCGTTCCATTCGCCATCGTTTCATCGGAAGTTTTCAGCGTCATTATCGGTTTCATCATTCTGCTGGGGTTTACCCTGGCCATTCCTTCGCTGGACGAAGCAACGAGAAATCCCGCGCCCTTCGCTTACATCATGGATCACCACTTCCCACATGATATTCACAAATGTGGTGATGGCGATCATTCTGGTTGAAATCTACGCCTGCGCTCTCGCCAATCTCAACAATCCTCGGCCGCGTGGTGTGGGCTATGGCGCGCGACCGGCAGTTGCCTGCCTCGTCCTGGTTCGGTGGACTCAGCTCCCGTAAAGTTCCGGCCAACGCCATGTGGTTCACCGCGATCGTGGCGGCAATCTTCACCTGGTGGGCAAAGTTTCAAATCGTGATCGCCGGAATTTCCGGTTTGGCCGCGTACACCACCTACGTGATGGTAGTTGGCTCGCGCTTTACGCAATCGTCCGCACAAGTGGCAGCTCAGCGGCGAGACTCGACAAACCCCGATTGTGCCGAAGGCATTGGGAACCATTACTCTGATTTGGCTTCTGATTTGCCTGGGAGCGCTGACCCTTCCCAGTTCCGCGTGGATCAACGACAAGGCCATACGGTGGGCTTGGCTCTCGGTCTTTGCATATGGCTGGCCACGCGCAAGTCCCGCCGGATTCCGGGAACACAGCCAGAAGCCAGCGAACTGATCCCTTAAATCGGCCATCGCGTCCACGAAAATCAGATAAACTGCAAGGCTGGTTTGTTTCGTTCCCAGCCGCACCAAACATCTACCCACGAGGTTCAGGAAATCCTTCATGCGCGCCCAGACAGCAAACTGGCTTTCATTCCGCTTTTCCTTCTCGCTCTTTCAATTTGTTGCACCGCTCAAGTCAAGCCTTACCGCGTCTTGCTGGTCATTTCGGACCAGTGGAAAGATCCGCGGAGTTTCCTGGTGAGCGGCGGAGGGGAATTCCAGACCATGGTCACCATGTTCAAGTCATGGGGAATTCCTTTCGATATTCTCCGGCTCGATCAGACGCTTATGGATCCCAATCAGTTCACCGACTTTGACGGCCACGCCCGCTATGGCGCGATTTTGTGGGACGTTCCCGGTAACTCGCTTTCTGCGAGCGACCAGGCTTTAGTGGCGGATGCGGTCGAGAAGTTGCACATTTCTCTGATTGCCATCGGCGATCGCGTGCAGCAGCCGGAAATTCAGCGGCTGCTGGGCATTCGTTACAAGGGCAATTACATGCACAGCTCGCACCAGATGGTCGCAGGGCGATTCGTTTCTTCTGCGCGGACTTGGACCTGACCTTCGCCAGATCGGCCCGAATGCCATCACCATGCATCGCGTGCAGGTTGAGTTGGCAGGCGCGCAGGCCTTGGCGAACTGCGGCGGCATGCCGGAGATCACGGAGCGGCAAATCTCCGACGATACGCGCGCGATCTGGATTGGCGGCGACACCGATCAGATGCTTGCTGTACCAGCAATTCCGCACCGCCTTGCGCCGCGCCGTCACCGAAGCCATCGGTTACGCGCTGGTGAAAACCTGGACCAACGACATCGTCCTCACCATGGACGACATGGGAAACGCGCAAAATGCCTGGCTCGAGCACTGGCATTATCCTGCGCTGACTCAGGAACAGATCGAGCGCTACATGATCGAGCCGCTGAAGGCGCATCATGCCATTTTGTCTCTCAACATCGTTCCCGGATTTGTGGACGACGCGCAGCATAAAATCGTGCCCACCTGGCACGCGCAGTTCACCGACGAATTTGGCACCAAGCAGGATTACGTTTCGACGAAAAAAGGTTTGGACGAAGGCATCGCCGCTGGCGTGTTGGAGATCGAAAGCCACGGCTGGACGCACATGCAGCCCGACCTAACTTCGCCGCCGGGACCCTGGTGGGGCTCCGGCATCAATGACGAGCGCGCGGAAATCGGCTGGTACCGCGAGTTTTACGACATTCGCCGCGACAAGGAGATACCCGCCGCCGAAGCAGAAATTCCACATGCAGCAGTCCAAGGATTGGCTGAAGGCCGAGTTTGGCATCGATGCGCTGGAATTCTCCACCGGCGGCAACGGTGATTTCCAGAAGCCCCGACAACAACACTTGCCGGCTCGCGGCGGAAGTCGGCTACGGCTATTACGGCGGATATCTGGGGAAAGATCTGGCGGTCGAAGGCCGCGCCGATTCAAATGCCGATTTCGGTGGCAGCGACGATGTGCCGCTGCTCTTGCCCGCGCCGCCGGATGGCCATGATCGCGGCATCGCGCATGATCCCACCGGGTTCGCCAAGATGTTCGATAAATATCCCGATCACACTTCATCGGGCTGGACGAGTACATCGGCTATCAGCACGCGGACATTCGAACCGCGCCTGGCACGGCCGAGAACGATCTCAAGCTCGCGATCAACTACGATCCTCATTACTGCCGCGCTTTAATCGCCAAAGGATCCGATTGGAATCTGCACCTTTCCGATTGGCTGCTGGCGAAAATGAAGTCCGTCGGCAATCTGGGTGGACGGCAAGAAAACCGGCGTCGCTGCGCCAGGAATGGACGCCCATTCCATTCGCCGCAGGCCCGCAAACCCACACGCTCGAATTGCACTAGAGGCACTGCGCGCTTCTCGGAAGTAGGAATCGAACCGCTAACGACGTAGATATCAATGCTTCTCGTCGGAGATAAGAAAATGCGACAAGCAAGAGTCGCGGCAATCGTGTAAGTTGGCTGTTTGCGATCGCTCTGTCATCTTATCCTGGCGGGCTTGCCCGTCGCAGCCGTTCCAGTTTCGCCCAACACCACCGAACTCCAAACCGGCTGGCAGCTGGCGTCCTCGTGGAACGTGGTTCAGGACGGCGGCGCGATTTCGCAAGTCTTCCTACGACGCCTCGAAGTGGTACGGCATCGCGCGCATGCCGGCCACTGTGTCTGGAGATTCTGCAGGAGGATGGCGTCTATCCGAATCTGTATTTCGGCAAGAATATGACGGATAAAGTCGCCAAAGATCTCTTCCGGCAGGATTGGTGGTATCGCACAACATTTACCGCGCCCGGCTGGGCACAAGCTGCAATGGCTGGTGTTCAAGGGAATCAATTACCGCGCGGAAATCTGGCTCAACGGCGAGCGCATCGCCAATAACCGCGAAATTGTCGGCATGTACAACGAGTTCGAACTGAACGTAACCGGCAAAGTGAAAGCCGGGAGCGGAGAATGTTCTTGCCGTGAAAGTCACCCCGGAGCAGGCCTTCGAAGACATCGACGGAGTGGAACTGGCGGACGCCTGGTTTGACTGGATCAACGTGAAGTATATGGGCTTCCGTTCGTTCGATCAGGGAATCGGCATCTCCTACGTGCCCGACCGCAATGCCGGCGTGTGGAAGCAAGTGTATCTGCGCATCGACGGATGAAGTCGCAGTCGAGAATCCCGTACGTCAAGACAGATCTTCCTCTGCCGGCAACCAGTCCCGCGGCTCTCACCGTTTATTGCGATCTCAAGAATGGAAGCGCGGCGCCGGTCTCCGGCGCTCTAGTGGGCGAAATTTATCGCGAAGGCAAGCCCAGCATCAATTTCCAGCAAGATGTGAGCTGGCAGCCAACGAAACTCGCGAGGCCGCGTTCTCTCCCGAATCCTTTCATCAGTTGGCCGTGAACAATCCCGACCTGTGGTGGCCCTATCAATGGGGACAGCCCAACCTCTACCACCTGAAGCTGGAATTCAAGATCGGCGGCGCCGCCTCTGACTCCGCAGACATTAAGTTCGGCATTCGCACGATCACGCAGCATCGCGATTCCGATACACAGTTTCCCGAACTCGGAGGCGGAGGAAATTTCTATCTGCAAGTCAACGGAATTGATTTTCTGGTGCGCGGCGCCGACTACGAGCCCGACTTGCTCTACAAATATGACGAAGGCCGCGAAGGAAGCATTCTCCGCTATGTAAAAGATATGGGCCTCAACCTGCTCCGCTGGGAATTGAAAATTTCCAGCGAGCACATCCTGGAACTGGCCGACCAGGAGGGCATTCCGGTGATGCAGGGATGGATGTGCTGCAACCAGTGGGAACGATGGGGGCAGTGGGATACCGAGGACCAGCGCGTGGCGCGCGAAAGTTTGCGCGCCCGCATCCAGAGTGCTGCGGTCGCATCCTTCGGCCTTTATCTGGGCCAACGGCAGTGACGGCCTGGCGCCGCCCGACGTGCGCAGCGACTATCACCAGATTCTGGATGAGTTGCATTGGCAGAACCCGGTCGTCGATACGGTTTCTTCTTTCAACAAAGATGCCAGCGGCAAAATTTTCTGGAATGGCATTCGCATGGAGGGCCCATACAGTTGGCGTCCGCCGACCTATTGGTTCAGCGGCCGCTACAAGGGCACCGTGGGTTCCTGCGCGGAGCAGGGAGACAATGAAAGCATCCCGACTTACGCGAGCCTGAAGAAATTTATCCCCGCGGACAAGCTGTGGCCGATCAGCGATTGGTGGTACTACCACGCCGGCTCTACCGACGGCAACAACACCCTGGCAAACGTCACCAAAGCCGTGGATAAGCGCTACGGGCCCTCCAGCAGCGCGGAGGAGTTTGCGGAAAAAGCCCAAATGGCGCACTACGAAAATACCCGGGCGCAGTTCGAAAGCTATCGGCGCCAGCGGCTGGAGCGATCACAAGATGACGCTCTACTGGATGCTGAACAGCCACTGGCCCTCGTTCTTCGGCCACATCATCGACTACTATCTCGATCCAGGCGGCGCATACTTCGGCGCGAAGAAAGGCTTGCGGCCGGTCAGCATCGTCTACGACTACTACGCGACCGGAGACAAGAAAACAGCCAAAATTCACGTCGTCAATCAGACGCTGAAAGCCACTTTCCAATCTGAGCGCGTCAGTCCAGTTCATCAATCTGGATGGCACCGTGAAATACACGAATAAGAAAGAGCATCTGGAGGCCGGCCCGTTATCTTCTGTTATTGCTATGGAAGTGCCGCGCATCCAGGGGCTGGACTCGGCATTCTTCATTCGCTGCCAACTCAAAGACAGCGCCGGCCATCTGCTGGCGGATAACGTTTACTGGCAATCCACCACCGATGACGATCTGGGTCGATCCTAAGAACGACAACGCTTTTGCGCTTTCGCAGGACAGCTGGGCCGATCTTGACTGCGCTGAACCACATCGCGCCTGCCGATGTTGAAATGAGTGGCAGCGCACACCAAGCCGATGGATGGGTAACGGCGACGGTCACGCTGACCAACCGGTCGAAGACACCGGCCTTCTTTCTGAGAGCGGAAGTTGTGGGCGGATCTGATGGCGAACAAATTCTGCCGGTCACTTGGGACGACAACTACGTCACCATTTTCGGCGGAGAGTCGAAAACCTTGCAAGCTCGCTACAAAGTGAGTGATGCCGCGGGCCGAAGCACCATCTCGCCTGCAGGGATGCAAGGCGCGGCCAGGACGATGGCCGTCAGTAGAAACAGCAGCGCTTCAATGGAGCTGCGCCGAAGCCTGTCCGAAGGCTCGGCAACGGCGCGATCAACGTCTAGAAGTTGAAAGATGCTTCCAGATCGATGCGCCGATTGAAGGCCGACGTTGAAGTTGAACTGCCGCCACCGGGGCCAAACCGAAGCCGGCCAAGGCATTAGATTGCGCGAACAAAGGCGATCCCAGCGTGCCGTTCGGAGTCGCCAGATTCACATTGTTGAATATGTTGCGCGCGTTGACGGTAAACGTGAGGCTGTAACGGCGGTCAGTGGCGCTGCCTAGGCCAAATGCCCCGCCTGCGGCGCCAAACACTCCGCCGCGCCGGCGGGCCGCCTCCGCCCGGACCGCCTCCCCCCTATGACCCGGTTCCGCCTTTTTGCCAAAGCCAAATGTTTTGCTGAGCCGCACATTCATAGTGAAGCGGCCCGGGACCAGTCGCATAGTTGATTGGCAGAATTTTCTCGCTGGCATTAGGCACGCTGTCAAAAGTCCCCAGACGGAGTGCAGTACACGCTGCCTGTGATCTGAACTGCGGGACAGTGTGGCGTAGAAACAAAACCGGGCGGTCGTTGAAAATGGAATCGCCATTCAGAGTCGTGATGCAGAGTGATGTTATATGGCACCCCAGAATTGGCGACCACAAACGGGCTGAGCCGGAAGGCATGAGGTAAAGCGATGGTGCCTCCGAGGAAGAGCCGGTCGCGGATATCAAAGCACCTCGCCCGTAGTCTGCCAAAATGTCATATTGATTCGACGGAAAGCTGCCCGCGCCCGGCCGTATCGCTGTTGGCGGAGTTCAGCACGTAATATCCGAAAAGCCATAGCTTGGATCCGGCATGGAGATTCACATTGGTGATCAACTGGTTCTGCCGGAAAATGCCGGCCGACGCGTACTGATAGATATTTCCTACGTCTCCAAAGGCCGCGTAGGATCGGTTGCGCTTAAAGGTGCATTGATATTGCGGGTAAGCAGCTGATCGAATCCCCGCGTGTTTAAATAAGAGACCGCAAGATTCGCAATTTGCCCAGTTGCCGCTCCACACTGACCGCAGTTTGCAAAGTGCCTGGCGCATGCAAGTTGGGATCAATTTGATATTTGGTAAACGAGTTGGGGGCGATCGAAAGCTACTCGGCGCGGGCACCATGGGATAAAAATTCGGATTGCTTACAATATATTGTTGTTGCGTAACGCCATTCAGGCGCTCCGCCTGCAGGATGTAGTTTTCCATGAAGCGATCGTAAAAAACCCCACTGCCTGCTCGCAGAACTGTCTTGGGCGAGCCCTTGCCTCCCAGTCCCCATGCGAATCCAATTCGCGGAGCGAAGTCCGCGTGGTCATGAATATCGTTTTGCGTTTCGAAACGTAAGCCATAGCTCAGCGTGAAGTTGGGACGGATGCGCCAGTCGTCTCCGGCATAAAGGCCCACATCGAAATTGGTAATTGACGCAATCGCAGAGCCCGCCGTGAGAGAGAATTGGCTTGCGCCGGGTGCCGTGGCCGCTCCTCCTTGCAGAGCCTGCTCCGCAGCCTGATAGGCTGCGAGCGACGGGAAAGTAAAAGCGCCGTTAAAACCGTTGGTCGAAGTATTCGGGTCTTGAACCGCCCGCAGCCGCGACTCCGAACTTGATTACATGTGTGGTGTGGACCAGGGAGGTGTAGTTCTGAACTTCGTAGTGGTTGGTACGGTCGGTGAGCATTCCAGAACCGCTGCCTCCCCCCACAAAGGCCTGCAGAACATTCACCACCGGCGCCGTGCTTAGAGGGTTCTGGTTCCCTCCATCGCGCAGGTATTGAAAGCGAGTTTCATTTACCATTTTTGACCCAATAATCTGGGTGTCACTCGCCTGCAGCGTTTGCTCCGTGCTGATAACGTCATAGCCTTGAGATGGCAGCGAGAACTGCCCGATTCCCGCATTTGTTTCGGTGTCGCGGTAGTACTGGTAATGCACGGTAAGCGTGTTGTTCTTGCTGAGCGCGTAATCCAGACGCGGACTGATGTTGGTGCGAGTCTGCGGGTAGGCGACGGCTTCACTAAACGGGGTAGGGTTGAGACTCGGGTCGAGGACTACCGCATTTACCGCCGAAAGGTCGTTGATATTTCGCCGTTGAGCGCTGACGAAAAATGAGGCGACCTTACTGAGCGGTCCGCCGACACTGCCATTGTATTGGGTGGATTCATATCCTGGTTCTGATCCAGCGAAAGGGTTGGGAGAGTTGAAGGCGGAGTCATTGCCACTCACATAAACCTGGCCGTGCAGTTTGTCGGTGCCCGGCTTGGTGAAGATTTCCACCCGCCCGTAGCCCAGCTTGTCGTATTCCGGCGAAAAGGGATTCTGATTAACTCGAATCTCGCGGATGGACGACTTGGGGGGAAGCTGGCCAGCGGTGAAACCATCGATATAAATCTGTCCTCCGTTCGGTCCGGCAGAAGGTCCGGCGAGCGCGGTCAGGTCGTTCTGCAGTTCGTCCGGGTCGTCGGGCAACGCTTCCAACGCCTTGCCGGAAATGACAACCGCGCTGGCATTGTTCTCCGGAGCGACTTGCACGGTTGGGGCAGTGTCGGTTACCTCAATTTTCTGTTTTTGCACGTCGATGACCAGGGCGACATTGAGTTTCTGAGCCTGGCCAGCGGCAACCTGAACGCCGGTATTTTCGAAGAGAGCAAAGCCGGGAGCTGTGACATCGAGGGTATATTTTCCCGGCGGCGCCTTTACTTCGAACGCTCCCTGGCTATTGGCGGTTGCGGTGATAGGAGGCCAGAGGCCGGAATTAGCATCACCGTGGCATTCGCCACAGCCGCGCCAGAGGGATCTACTACCTGCCCGCGAAGAATGCCCGAGACACTTTGCGCGAATCCGAGCGGCAAAATCCCCAAAAGAATACCCAGGACTAGGAAAAGACGAAGTGACTTTTTCAATGCTTTTATGATTCCTTAGAAAATAACATTCAATGACGCCGAGCCTCCGGCCTAAGCAGGCTTATTGACTTTCCCCATCTCCACCGCCGCCGCCGCCCAAGCTCCACGTCGAGAGAACCATTCCTTGACCTCCCTTAGGAGAGGCCTGGAGGATCGGTTCAACCCCCGCAAGTAGCGTAATGGCCGTTACTCCTCCGGCAGCCGTGCCTTCGGTTGAGAGGATCATGACCGCGTCCCCTTTTTGCAGATCACTGATAGTGACTACCGGTGACCGCAGCAACATCTGCTGTAGATCCGAGGATCCGTTCGGGTGTGGTCGTTCCCCCATGCCAGCGGAAGCAGGAGGCTGTGTCGGAGATACAGCAGGTGCGCTAGAGGTTGAGGCGGGGGCCTCCGCTCCCGCACTGCTTGCTGCTCCGTTAGGTCCGCCCTTCAGGCGCATGGCAATCCCTTGCGCCATAGGTAGAGGTAGCTTGTGGAGTTGCGATTCCGGAGTCACCCGCACACGTAAGGGTTTCTTCGTTGCGAGATCGAGAACTGTAACGGTGTTAGCTGCCGCGTCGGCAGAAATCACAGTGCCAGAGAGATTGCGAAAAGTACCGAATACGATTTCGTCGGCGTTTAGTTCGCTTCCGTCCGCGCTACGAGCGCCGCGAGCCTGAAGCTGATCCCCAGGCTTGGCTTCGGCGAGGGTGGCCTGCTTTGCATCCTCCATGTGGGGGGAATCGGTCGCATAGCGGCGAACGATGGTGTTTTTGACGGCATGAATAACAATTGCTTTGCTACCACCCAGAGAGGGTTGCGAAACGGTGATCGTTCCATTCGTAGCATCGACGGCGCTCACCAATCCTTTTAGTCCCCGCTTTTGCCAATCTGCGCGATCCTGAGCTTGCTTGGCGGCTACATCGGACTGCTTCATGACCACGATGGTGGAAGCATTCAGAGTCTTGCCATCCTCCGCCAGCCTGCCATAGACCAGAATCCTGTCGCCGGCCTGCAGGTCCTGCAATTGAACTGGCGTTGCGTTTTTTAGGCTGGTTTCTCCCAGAGGAATGCGAACTACGCGGCTCGAATCTTGCACTCCGACGGTGACTTCGGCGCCGGTATCCGGAGCCAGCGTGATCGTGTTCGCATTGATCACCTTAATTACACCGACTGTTTTACTTGCTGGGGTCGCTGACACTGGCTGCTGACTCGATGGCTGAGCGCCCGGTTCGGCGAGCGACCAGGTCGTAATAGCGCACCAAGTAAGAAGGAGGCTAACCGCAAACACCGTTCTTCTTGCCGCGCACATAAATACTCCTTCAGACTTAGGCCAGATCGGCGGATCGCTAGGTTGGATGGCCTTGCAGAGTTCTTAGGACACCCTACGTAGTGAGTTCCCTGATTTCAGTCTAGCATTCGGGTTGGACCCAAGGCCCTTCATTTACAAAGTTTTACAAGCGAGATGGAGGGAGTGGAGGTCTATGCACGTGCACCAGAATCGGCACGGAAGCGCCGAAAGAACGCGGCGCAAAAAAACTCTTCTGCTGGGGACGCGGGCAATTAGCAGTTGCCTGAATCCCGTAACAGGGAGTGGCAGAACAATCACCCTCGTCATTCTGCGCGACCCCCATAAGAAATCGCGCGAGCCGGTCTACGGTTTCTCAGGGGCAGGCCCTGCCGCCGGTAAGGCAAATCTAGAATCGTCAATCGCGATATTTTGCTGGACCTGTTCCACTTGAAAAGTCGAACTCGACCCGGGGTGCGACGTAGTAATTTTGAAGGGAATCTTGACTCCCTGCTCGTCGCGATAGTCCGCAAAATCTATCTGAGTAGGATAGAGTCCCAGCGGCGATTCGGCATAGCGTACGAGTCGCGTCAGAAGTCCCGACTGTTCGTCGAAGTAAAGCTCCACTGGCGGCTGACCCTTCCGCAGGCCGAGAATTTGGAAGGCCTCCTGGTCTCCAAGCTTTTGCGGCGGAGCCACTTTGAACTCACTGAACGTGGTCTTTAGGTCGATAGGAAAATGGAGATCACTGTCGATTGCGGCAGCCTCGAGATCGGCGCCTTCAAGTGGACGTTTGGGGCGCCCGGGAAAGATCATCCAGCCTTCGTGGCCGTTGTAAATTGTCGCGCTCTCACCGTTGGGAAAGTGGGTAAAGACCGCGCTCTGGCCGGGCGCCTTATAGAATGCCTCCGCCGGGAAGCTGTGCCCGAACCCGCTGGTGGCGCCCTTTTCGACGCGGCTGGTCACTTTCTCGATAGCGGATGCTCCGCCTACTGCTTGTACATACTTATCAATTAAATCGCTGGCGGCGGGGAGCATGCTGAGGTCAGGCGGGGCGGCGTCAGCATTTTCCGGCGGGGCTATCATTGGCGTTGATGGGCTGACAATAGGGGTGGTCAGCGGCTTGACTGAGCCGCGATGGCAGGTATTGCACGTCACCTTGCGCTCGTCGTTAAAATTATCTTTGTTTATGGCGAACATCATGGTCATCATCTTGCGCGCGGTTTCTTTGGGCTTCTTCTCGTCGCTGTCGAAATGTCCTTCCGCGTGACAGTGGTCGCACTTGACTCCTAACGAGGCGGTAATGAACTGCATAGCCGGAATCAACTGGCTGGCTGGCACCCCTTTGAGCACTTTGATGTTCTTGTAAACCTGCTCCGTGGTTTTCGGCGCCGAAGAAGCTTCACTCGAAGGCATTTGACTAGTCGTGGATTGAGCCGCGACCCAAAGCACGGCTACGACAACAATCCCGGCCAATCCCACGGATAAAGTTATCGTCTTGCGAAAGTGATCCGCCATCTCGCTCCTCCGGTCCGTGAAAGTGTAATGCAAAATCGCCCATGATACGAGCCGGGATTTTTCTCCGCGACGCTATGCCAAGAATGCATCTCTCCCAACGTGAAGACTTAGCTCAACTACGTCTCCCCCATAGTGCCCGCCCGAGCAGTACAATCTACGGGCGGTCGCAAGTTGGACCCGGGAGACCTATGAAATACCGCACGCTCGGACGCACCGGTCTGGAAGTCAGCGAGATAGCCCACGGCCTTTGGGGAATGGGGGATTGGACCGATTCCGAGGATCAGCAATCCCTCCAAGCTTTGCAGTTGTCCGCCGACCTGGGCTGCAATTGTTTCGATACCGCCTGGGCCTACGGAAGCGGGAAGAGCGATGGCATCCTCGGCCAGATTTTGCAACGCAATGCCGGCAAGCGGTTATACGCGGCCTCCAAGGTCCCGCCGAAAAACTCGAAGTGGCCGGGTTCATCGAAGGATAAGTATCGTGATGTTTTCCCCGCAGATCACGTCTTCAAGTACGCCGGCCAGATCCGCAAAAAGCTGCAAGTGGACTCGATTGATCTTTTGCAATTTCACGTCTGGGATGACAGTTGGACCGACGACAAGGAATTCCGCGACACAGTGGAGAAGCTCAAGCAGGACAAATGGATTCGCTATTTCGGACTGAGTCTCAACCGGTGGCAGCCGGAGAACGGCATTAAGGCTCTACGTGCCGGCCTGGTGGATGCGGTGCAGGTGATCTACAACGTCTTTGATCAGGCGCCTGAGGACGAGTTGTTTCCGGTCTGCCAGGAATTGAATATCGGCGTACTCGCACGGGTGCCGCTGGACGAGGGCAGCCTCGGTGGAAAGATGACGCGCGATACGAAGTTTCCCGCCAATGACTGGCGCGCTAAATATTTTGGGCCTGAAAATCTCGCTAAGACGCTTGATCGTGTCGACAAATTGAAAGCGGATTTGCCCACGGGGCTCAGCCTGCCGGAAGCCGCCTTGCGGTTTATCCTCGCCCATCCCGCCGTGAGCACGATCATCGTGGGCATGCGGAAATTTGAACACGTGCGGCAAAATATCGCGCTCAGCGATGCGGGCCCACTCGACTCTGGCGTTTTGCAAATGCTCAAGAAGCACCGCTGGGACCGCGCGCCGCAGCGCTGGTCCGATTGAGCGTAGACTGTACTCGCTAAATCAGGAGGCCGAACATCAATCTACTGGGCATTGATGTAGGAACCGGTGGCACCCGCGCGTTGGTCATCAATGAGCACGGCCAGATCGTCGCATCGGCAACTGAGGAGCACGCGCCTTTCGCCTCGCCGAAGATAGATTGGGCCGAACAGCAACCCGACGATTGGTGGCGAGCATGCGGCATTGCGGTGCGCAACGCGCTCGCGGGTTCGAAACTGCGTGCCGAAGACATTGCGTGCGTCGGGTTCTCCGGACAAATGCACGGAGCGGTGATGCTCGACGAGCAGGACCGGCCGGTGCGTCCAGCGCTGATATGGTGCGACGTGCGCACCGAGGAACAGTGCCGCCAGTTGGCGCAGAAGATCGGCAGAGACAAAATCATTCAGCTCACCTGCAATCCTCCGCTGACCAATTTCACGCTCACAAAATTTCTTTGGGTACGGCAGTACGAACCGGAAAACTGGAAGCGCGTGCGGTCGGTCATGCTGCCCAAAGACTATGTCCGCTTCCGGCTTACGGGGGATCGGGCGATCGACATGGCGGACGCTTCCGGCACGCTCATGCTGGATGTGGTCCATCGCCGCTGGTCGCAAGAGATGCTGGACGCTGCGGAGATTGATGAGCGTCTTCTTCCTGCTCTCTTTGAGTCTCCCGATGTCTGCGGAAAAATCTCGGCCGAGGGCGCGGCCGCAACCGGGCTGAAGCCTGGCACGCCGGTTGTGGCTGGCGCCGGCGATCAAGCTGCAGGAGCTACCGGGATGGGCATCGTTGCTCCGGGCGCAGTGAGCGCTACCATCGGCACGTCTGGCGTGGTGTTTGCCGCAACCGACCGGCCCGCGCTCGATCCCCAGGGCCGCTTGCATACATTCTGCCATGCGATCCCGGGGCGTTGGCACGTCATGGGAGTGACGCAGGCCGCCGGGCTTTCCCTGCGCTGGTTCCGCGACCAATTTGGCTCAGGCAAAGATGACGGTCGCGATCCCTACGAACGGCTTGCCGACGAGGCTTCTCACGCGCCTCCCGGATGCGACGGCCTGTTGTGGACGCCGTATCTGATGGGCGAACGCACTCCGCATCTCGATCCACAAGCCCGTGCTGCGCTGGCCGGGCTCACCGCCTCGCACACAAGAGCGCACGTCATTCGCGCCATTCTGGAAGGTGTGGCGTTCAGCCTGCGCGACACGTTTGGAATCTTCGCGGAGATGAACGTGCCTGTGCGGAACATCCGCCTTGGCGGCGGCGGCGCGCGCTCCGCGCTCTGGCGTCAGATTCAAGCCGACGTTTACGGGCAAGAAGTCGAAATCGTGGAAGCCGAAGAAGGCGCGGCCTATGGAGCCGCGATTCTTGCCGGGGTCGGCGCAAAACTCTGGCCTTCGGTGGACGACGCCTGCCGTTCTGTGGTGCGCGTGGCTAAACGTATCCCGGCCAATGCTGCGAACCTGCCGGTGATGAATGGAAGTTATGCGGCTTATCGGAAAGTCTATCCTGCGACTCGAAGCATTTTCAGCGCTTAGAACTCTTCTCGCACCGCCAGGTGGCACCAGTGAAATCGTTCCCATATCGAATGGCAATTTCAGGGAGGTTCCAAATGAAGTGTCGTAGTCTCATCGCTTTCATAATGATGTGTTCTCCCATTCTTTTCGCGCAGACACAAAGTTCAGGCATCCCCCATCTTGAGAAACATGGGACTGCCTCGCAACTCATCGTGGACGGCAAGCCCTTTCTGATGTTGGGCGGAGAACTCTACAACTCCAGTTCCTCCAGCCTGGATTACATGCAGCCGGTCTGGCCGCACCTGGCGGCCATGCCGCTTAACACGGTACTCACCCCGCTATCGTGGGAATTGATTGAGCCCAAGGAAGGGCAGTTCGACTTCAGTCTGGTCGATGGCTTGATCCAGGGCGCGAGGCGAAGCAATCTGCACATCGTGTTTCTGTGGCTCGCCAGCTGGAAAAATGGCATGTCGAGCTACGCTCCGCTGTGGGTGAAGCAGGACACGCAGCGTTTTCCACGCGTCATTGAAAAAGATGGCAACCCGGTGGAGATTCTGAGCCCTCTGGGCAAGGAGTCGATGGAGGCGGATTCCCGCGCCTTCGCCGCCGTGATGCGCCATCTTCGCGAGTTCGATGGTGAAGCTCACACTGTCCTCATGATCCAAATGGAAAACGAAGTCGGAGTCCTGGGCGACTCGCGCGATCGCTCACCCGCGGCCAACCAGGCGTTTGCAGGTCAGGTTCCAAAAGAGTTGATGGCTTATTTACGGCAGCATCGCGATACGCTGATTCCTGAGTTTCGGCAAGTTTGGGACGCTGCCGGGGCAAAGGCCGCCGGTACATGGGAGGAAATTTTTG
This sequence comes from uncultured Acidobacteriaceae bacterium, assembly GCA_963712035.1. Lineage (GTDB taxonomy): Bacteria > Acidobacteriota > Terriglobia > Terriglobales > Acidobacteriaceae > PALSA-270. The sequence goes on from CAVQGL010000002.1 coordinate 1,023,615, forward strand.
GATCGGGCCCTGAGACCGACAAAATGTTCATGGCCTGGAACTATGGTCGCTACGTCCAGCACGTCGCAGCGGCCGGGAAGGCGGAATACCCGATTCCTTTGTACGCCAACACATGGCTCGCGGGGCCACATTCCGTGCCCGGTCAGTATCCCAGCGGTGGGCCTTTGCCGGAAGTCATGGACCTCTGGAAGGCCTCGGGCACGGCAATCGACATTTATTCTCCCGATCTCTATGCGCCCAATTTCGCCGAATGGTGTGAGCGCTACACGCGGAACGGGAATCCTCTGTTCATCCCTGAGGCTCGCGGAGCCGCGACCGGGGCGGCTCAGGTTTTTTACGCCGTCGGGCAACACGACGCTCTTGGTTTCTCGCCCTTCGGCATTGATTTTTTCGTGGAAATGGCGCGCCCTACCGAAATTGATACCAACAACGATCTGGGGAAAAGCTACACGACCCTGATGCAAATTGCCCCGATTATCTTCCAACACGAGGGCAAGGGCGAGATGGCGGGGATTTTGCTGGACCAGGAGCATCCGCAAACCACACTCGAGTTGGATGGGTACAAACTCGACGTGCGTCTCGACGAGGTCTTCGAAGCGGGCGCCAAGAGGGGATACGGGCTCGTGATTGCTCTGGGCAACGACGAGTTCCTGGGGGCAGGCACAGGCTTCTGTATTTCGTTCAGCCCCAAAGAAGCTGGCGCGAAACGCGTGGGAATCAGCTACATCGACGAAGGGACTTTTTCCAGCGGCGCATGGGTTCCGGGCCGGCGCCTGAACGGCGACGAGGATGATCAGGGCAAATGCTGGAGATTTATTCCGAAACAAATTCACATCGAGAAGGCGTCGCTTTACCGGTACCGGTAGGAAGTTGGAAAGTTGGGAAGGAATTTACTTCGCCGACTGCGACCCGCATCGCGTGGCCGACGCTAACTCGCTAGTTGCGCACGGGCGTGGCGCTCAAAGCCCCCTCGGTCGTGATCCGGCGGGCCTTGGAGATTTTCTGCGCAACGTCCATTACTTCTTCATCGGATTGCGTTTTGTCGGCCGAGATCACCGAGCTGGCAGCCAGCGTAAAACGGACGGCATCTTCCTGGTTATCGAAGTAAAGAACCACCTGGTTTGCTGCCATGAGGGGTACCTCCGCAAATACTCTTAGGAAATGATATGTCAACGGGGCGCTCCTACGAGGGTACTCTCTTGATGCCCGGGAGTTGTCAAGGCATTATTGTTTCCCAGGGGGGAACCTGTGGGTCCTCGGTAGTGTCAGATCTGGCTTAACAGGCGCTTTTTCGTGTCCCAAAGCCCGGCCTCGGAAAAATGCTACATTGAGTGATCCATGTCCGCCCCCGATTCCCGCTTCGTCAAAGCTTGCAAAGCGCAACCCGTGGACCGAACCCCGGTCTGGTTCATGCGCCAGGCGGGTCGTTACATGCCGGAGTATCGAGCGGTGCGTAAGCAATACTCGCTAATTGAGATCTGCAAGAAGCCCGAAGTTGCCGCTGAGGTCACCGTCACCGCCGCGGAAGCGTTGGGCGTGGACGCCGCTATCATTTTCGCCGACCTTTTGCTGCCTCTCGAAGTGATGGGCCTGCCTTTTCATTTCGCGGCGGGGGAGGGGCCGGTCATCGAGAAACCGGTACGCGAAAAGAATGACATTGCCGCGCTACGGACCGACCGCGCCAGCGAACTGGGCTACGTCTCTGAAGCCATACGTCTTGTCTGTAAACATTTTGGCGATAGCCTGCCCGTCATCGGTTTTTGTGGCGCGCCGTTCACCCTGGCCAGCTATATGGTGGAGGGCGGCAGTTCACGAAATTACCTGCACGCCAAGAAGATGATGTATTCCTCCCCGGTCGCTTGGGACGAACTGTTAGGCAAGTTGGTTGCAGTTACCTCGCAATATGCCGCCGAACAGGTGAGCGCCGGCGCCGACGTTATCCAGATTTTCGACAGCTGGGTGGGCTGCCTGAGCGTTGAGGACTACCGGCAATACGTTCTTCCTCGTACCACTGATTTGGTGCATGCGGTGCAGAAATCTGGCGCGCCTGTCATTTATTTTGGTACGGAGACGACCGCACTATTATCAGCGATGAAGGAGACCGGTGCCGAAGTGATCGGCCTCGACTGGCGAGTTCCTCTTGATGAGGGCTGGCGTAGCCTGGGAGAGCGGGGCGCAGTGCAGGGAAATCTCGATCCAGTGCTGCTTTTTGCGGACTGGAAGGAATTAAAATCTCGTGCGGCGGAAATTCTGCGCCGCGCCGCCCGCCGGCCGGGACACATCTTCAATCTGGGGCACGGAATCCTGCCGGAAACCCCGGTGGAAAACGTCAGGGCGCTAACCAGCTTTGTGCAGGAGCATTCGGCCGCAAAGTAATCACGTTAAGGAGCAGGACTTGGTAGATGCGGGGAGAATCGCGGCTCTGTTGTTGGCCCACGGCAGTCCCGACTCCGTGGATGAAGTACCTGACTTCTTGATCCGAGTTACGGGCGGCCGGCCCCTTCCCGAGGAAGCGGTGCAAGAAATCCAGCATCGCTATGGATTGATCGGGCACTCGCCGCTGACGGAACTAACCCTGAAACAGGGAGAACTGTTGTCCCACGAATTGCGCCTGCCGGTGTTTGTGGGCATGCGCAATTGGAGCCCGTTCATTTCGGAAGCGGTGCGCGCAATGACGGAACAGCAGGTTGAACATGCGGTCGTAATTTGCCTGGCGCCGCAGAATTCTCGCACCAGTGTCGGGCTTTATCGCTCGGCGCTATCTCTGAGCCAGCCCTCGTTCGGCATCGATTTTGTAGAATCTTGGCACGATCATCCCTTGCTGATTAAGGCTTTTGCCCACCGTTTGCGGGTGGGACGGGAGCTTGCCCGTCGAGAAGCCGGGGCGAACATGCCAATTATTTTTACCGCGCACAGCGTGCCTCAGCGGACCATCACGGAAGGGGATCCCTACGAGAGCCAGGTCAAAGAAACCGCCGCGCTGGTGGCCCGTGCAGCTCCACTCGCGCCGGAAGAGTGGACGTTCGCTTTTCAGAGCCAGGGCATCTCCGGAGGGCCTTGGCTGGGGCCCACCGTTGAGGACACCATGCTCGCCCTGAAAGCAAAAGGCCACAGCCGTGTTTTCATCCAGCCCATTGGATTCCTGTGCGATCACGTTGAGGTGCTTTACGACATCGATATCGGGTTCCAACAGTTCGCTGCAAAGCAAGACATGCAGTTGTGGCGCGCCGAATCGCTGAACGGATCGCCGCTGCTGGCAGCCGCTCTGGCGGACATCGTGCGAAACAAACTGGTGCCTTTGGGAATCCGTATTTGAAACGAATCGCCATCATCGGCGGAGGCATTTCCGGCTTATCGGCAGCGTTTGCTCTTGAGCAACAGCAGCAGGCTGGCGCACCGCTGCAGTATGTGCTGTTTGAGTCCGGTTCGAACCTCGGCGGCGTTCTTCGCACCGAGTTCGTGGACGGCTGCGTGGTCGAAGGCGGACCTGATTCCTTTCTCACAGAAAAGCCATGGGCCGCGGACTTGTGCCATCAGCTCGGGCTGGGTGATCAACTCATCGGCTCGAATGACGTCGACCGCAAGACCTATATCCTGCTGAAAAATAAATTGGTACCGCTTCCCGACGGCCTGATGTTCATGGTGCCGACGAAAATCCTGCCGGTTGTTTTTTCTGCGCTCTTTTCCCCACGCACTAAACTTCGTATGGCTTTCGAGTGGTTCGCGAAACCCAAGAGTGGGCCGGACGAATCGGTGGCCGCGTTGGTGGAACGGCATTACGGAGCGGAAATGGTGGAGCGGTTAGCTGATCCACTCCTTTCAGGGGTTTACGGCGGTGAGGCCTCGCAGCTCGGAGTGCGCGCAGTCCTGCCACGCTTTGCCGACATGGAAACAAAATTCGGAAGCCTGAGCAAGGGGATGTTGGCGGCTCGAAAGAGAATCCCGGCGAGAAAAGGCGCAGCGAAGCCATTGTTTACTTCATTGAAGAACGGGATGCAGTCGCTGGGAGACGCTCTGGTGGCGCGCCTCGCTGCTTCGGCACTGCAGACCCATGTTTCGGTGGAGCGTCTGCAAAATGAGAATGAGGGTTGGGTCGTTTCTACGGGAGCGCGGTCCGATCCGTTCGACGCGGTCATCGTTGCCACGTCTGCCCAGAGCGCCGCTCGCCTTCTGCAAGGTTCAGCTACGGACCTCTCCAAAGAACTCAGCGGCATTCGCTACACTTCGTCGGTAACGGTCACGCTAGGATACGAGCAGAGAGTTCGCTCCATGCTGCCTCCCGGCTTTGGATTTCTGGTGCCGCGTTCCGAAGGCAAACGCATGCTGGCGGCCACGTTTGTGCACAACAAGTTTCCCTTTCGCGCTCCGCACGACCGGGCTCTGATCCGCTGTTTCCTGGGAGGGGTGAGCCAGGAACAAATGCTCGAACTCGCGGATGACGAAATTGTACATACGGTGCGCGACGAACTTCGCCAGATCCTCGGCTTGGCTGCCGAACCCCTGTTCACTCGGGTTTACAAATGGAAGTCTGCGATGGCGCAATACAACGTGGGACATCTGGAACGGTTGGATCGCATCGAGCGCTTGCGGCGCCAGTTGCCCGGTCTGGCGCTTGCTGGCAATGGCTACCGTGGCATCGGGGTGCCAGACTGCGTTCGCTCCGGCCAGGAAGCCGCCGCCCAGGCGCTCGCCGCACTCGGAATCACTCAAGCCAAGCCGGCGGTCACACCCTGAATGCGTTTAACAACGCCCTTACTCCCGTAATGGCGACAAATTCTCGCATTTGAAGAACAATTGGTGAAATCTAGGGTTGTAGCTTTTAGATGTGGGGGAGTGCCGTGAGAAAAAACATTGCAGTCGTTATTACTTGTTGTTTTTGGGCTTGCCTGGCCGTAGCGCAGGATCAGAAACCGGCTGACGGCGCTCCAGCCATGCCGGGAATGGACATGCCCGGCAAGGGCGCGTCCGATATGTCAGGAATGGGTAACAGCGCACCCGCCATGCACTCCATGGAAAGCCGCCACATGGATATGGGCCCGCATATGAAGATGACTTCATTGCGCGAACCGAAGCCTGGCGACGCGGAACGGGCCGCCAAGGTTGCGGAATCAGCCCGCAAGGTCGCTGAAAAGTATGAGGATTACAAGACTGCTCTTGCCGATGGATTCAAGATCTTCCTGCCCAACGTGCCGCAAAAGCAATATCACTTCACTAATTATTCGAATGCGTTTGAGGCTATCTTCCACTTCGATCCCGATCATCCTACTTCGTTGCTCTACGAAAAACACGGCGACGGCTACAAGCTGATCGGCGTGATGTATACCGCCGCGAAAAACGCCAGCGAGAGTGAATTGGATGAGCGTGTCCCGTTGAGCATCGCGCAGTGGCACGCCCATGTGAACTTGTGTTTGCCCCCAGCCGACAAGCAGGGAGAGGCGCTGAGACCTCATCCTATGTTCGGTCTGGCCGGTTCGATCAGCACGAAAGAGGCCTGTGATGCTGCCGGAGGCCGCTTCCTGCCGCAGGTTTTTGGCTGGATGGTTCACGTCTATCCCTTCGAGCAGAAGCCAGAGGACATTTGGTCGGTAAACCGGCAGATGCACGGGCATATGGATTAGCCCTGGCAATTGACGCGAAAGACAAACTGATCGCTCACCAGAAAATTCGCGATCGAACATGCCGCAATCGTGATCCCATTGGCCGCCAGATATGGCAAACGGAGCCCATCCACCAGCAATTTCATTAGAACAACATTGCCGGCGATGGAGAATGCGCCGGTGGTGAGGTTAAACCTGACGAACCTTACAAGGACGTTTCCCGTTGCGCGATCCGCCCAGGTGAAACGTGCATGCCAGATAAAGTTGTGCACGACTGCGGCTTCCACCGCCAGCGCCGTAGCCAGAAGGTAGTTAACCCGAAATTCACTCGTAAGCGTTACCAAGACGAGGAATTGCACCCCGATCCCGATTCCGCCCACGGCATAGAACTTGAGCCAGCGGTTTAGCGCGCCCCGCCCACCGTTCTCCATTGCGTTCACGGCAGCCGTTCCTCACGGTACAAGCGACAGGCATTGCGGGCCGTGAAGAAGATCAACATCGCGCCCATGCCGGCCAAGCCGATCAAGCCGCCGATGTCAAATAACCGATAGTGCCCTGGGAGAACCAATGGCCAGCGCAGCAAAGCTAAATTTCCCGTGGCTAGCAATAAACGCAACTCGGTTGGGCCGAAGCTCCAGAAGGAAAGCCGAAATTCGCCGAGGGTGTAAGTGGCCAGATAGGACTGAATCGACAGAAGCAGGAACGCCACCAGTAGGCCTACCGCAATTCGAGCGTCCATATATCCCGACAAGGCTAACCCGCCCATCAGCGCAAACGCGCCAAAACTGTCGATGATATGGTCCACATAAAATCCATATCGCGGGCGTTGCCGCTGCCGCACTCGCGCCAAAGTGCCGTCCAGGCTATCGCCTAGCCAGTTCAGCGCCAGAAAGACAATCCCAGCCAGCAGCCAGTAGCGGTTCCCTTTGGCCAGGACGTAGCTGAGCCCGGCCATGATCTGCGCGCCAAAACCTAACAGAGTCAAATGATCGGAGTTGATGGCTGCAGGCGCGCGCTCCGCCAGCCAGGTCAACGCACGTTTCTCCGCCCGAGCTAGCAGACTTCGCTGTACTCGAGTGGCGTTGCTAAATCTCGCCCGTCGAACCTCACCGAGAACTACGGGATTTGCTTCCTCGCAAAATTCAATGAGTGGACTTGCCATGTCTTGCCTCCCGTCTCGCTTGTTCCTTCGCGACTTTGCCAAAGGTCCATGGGGGCGACAATGCACTACGGATCAACCGCCAAACAACCGACGGTCATCTCGTAAGTTGCTGATGATTCAGTACATAGGGTGTGATTGTCACTGAGGCTGAACGCATTCGAATGGATGGATTCACCATCCAGGCTGAACTAAGCTAGGCAGTAACTGGCGTTACTATGCCGCCTTGAAGCGAAGTTTGCATCCCCTTACACTTAGAACATGCATGCGCACGCTCACGCCGGCGAAGGGACATCCCGGGTTCTGAAGATTTCACTCGGCGTGACCTTGGTCTACATCGTGCTTCTGGTGGTTGCGGGCATTCGCGCCCATTCGTTGGCGCTGCTCTCCGAGGCTGGACACAATCTTTCGGACTTCCTGGCGCTGCTGCTGTCGCTGGTTGCTGTGTACCTGCAATCCCGACCCCCGAGCGTCACCAAGACTTACGGCTACCATCGCGCGGGAGTGCTGGCGGCGCTGGTGAATGCGGGATCGCTGGTTGCGGTTTCGTTTTTCATTTTTTATGAGGCGTTTCGGCGCCTGCAGCACCCCGCGCACGTGCAGCCCGGAGTAATGATGGGCGTGGCCGCAGCCGGCGTGGTGATGAATGGTGTCATCGCTCTGCTGCTCTACCGCTCCGGCGGCGACGTGAACATCCGCAGCGCGCTGTTGCATGAGATTGGCGATACGCTTTCGACCGCCGCAGTCATCGTAGGCGGCTGGGTCATCATGATTACGGGGCAGGACTGGGTGGACTCGGCACTTTCGGTTGGCATAGGAGCGCTGATTCTATGGTCTGGCTTCGGTATCGTGCGCGAGACGTTGAACATCCTTCTGGAAGGCACGCCGCGCGGGATGAAGCTGGACCGCATTGAGGCCGCAATGCGCGCGGTGGAGGGGGTCAACGATGTCCACGACCTGCACGTCTGGAGCATCGGCTCGGAAACTCATGCGCTCTCCTGCCACATTTCAATCGCTGATATTCCTCCATCGGTGAGTGAACGCATCCTGCGGGATGTGAAGGAGCGGCTGCACCACGAATTTCGTATCGACCACACGACCATCCAGTTCGAAAACGCGGAATGTGAAGTCGCGCACGGATGCGTGATGCCGATGGCTGCTGAGGAACATCATCACAGCCACTGAGGAAACGGCCACGGATCTAATCCGTGGCCGAATTTTCTTTGGAATTCTGCTTGCTCTGCTTGCGGTATATCTCGTTGGCCTGCTCGATCGTATCTGCTTCCTCGGGTAGTTTGTCGCGCCGCAAGCGCACAATTCTCGGGAAGCGCAGCGCGTATCCGCTTTCGTGGCGGTCGGACTTCATCATGTTATTGAATGCCACCTCCAGCACGATCTTCGGCTCGACTATCCGCCGGAAGCCTTGATCCTCGATCGTGTGCTCCAAGAACCACTGCGTCATTTCGGTGATCTCGGCGTCAGTGAGTCCCGAATACGCTTTCCCGATATTCACCAGCCGCTCCCCGTCGCGCACCGCAAAGGTGTAGTCGCTAAGCACGCCGATGCGTTTGCCATGGCCCCACTCTACGGCGGTGACCACCACATCCAAGGTTGCCAGCTCGCGCTTGAGCTTGAGCCACGATTTTCCCCGGCGACCTGGGGTGTAAAGGGAATTTGGATCTTTGATCATCAGGCCTTCGTTGCCACGCACTTGGGCCGCTTCGAAGAGAGCGTCAAGTTCCTGCGGCGAAGATGCCCGAAATACCGGAGCGCGGATGAGTTGGGCGGCCTTCTCATCTTGTCCCCAGTCAAAGGCAAGACGCGCCTGGGGAATTCTTGGTTTTCTCGGTGCCTCTGTGTCTCTGTGGCGAATGCGTTTCGCCAGCAGCGCATCGAGGAATTCACTCCGTTCCCGTAGCGGCCTATCAATCAGCAACTCGCCGCCTGCGTAGAGAATGTCGAAGATGAGGTACGCCACGGGTACTTGACGGATCATCGCGTCGCTGACCTTCTTCCTTCCTAAGCGCTGTTGCAGGATGCTGAAGGGCAGCGCGCGGCCAATCTCGCCGATTTCAAGCGCAAGGTTCCACGCCACGATCTCACCATCGAGGATGGCGTCTTGCGGAAACTCGGCCAGCGCATCCGGAAGTTCGGGGAACGATTCCGTAATATCGTCCCGCGTCCGCGAAAAAATCCGTATCGTGTTCCCCGCGCAGTGCGCCTGCGCGCGAATTCCATCGTATTTATCCTCGACCAGCGGGTTTTGAAAATAGCTGACCGCGTCTTCGGCAGATTCCGCGGGGCTGGCTAGCATGAAGCCCAGCGGATGAAACAGCCGCATCTTCGCCTCAGCCAGCTTCCCTGCCTCGGCAAGACGAAGCGCCTCGCCAACATCTCCGAGCAGCATGTTGGCTCGTTGCACATCGCTTAGCGCCTCGCCGTAAGCCTTCGCAATGGCCTCCTCAACCAAGCTTTCCTTTAGCCCGATTCGCAAATCTCCGGTCATGATTTTGACAATATATTTAGCTTCGAGCGGCGTTGCGTGAGAGAGCAATTCCCGGACCCGAGCACTTTTAGCTTCGGGTCCGCGCGCAGACGCAATCTCTCGAAAAGCTGCCCACACGTCGAGCACGCTCAATTGGCCCGGTTCCCGTCCGGGCAAAACCTGTCCGGCCACAGCGCCGAGATCTCCGAGCTTGCGGTAGGCCGCAACCAAGTCGGGCTCGCTTTTCCCAGACAGTTGTTCTACCAAGCGCCACAACGATGTTCCGCCCACCTGCAGCGTGGTTTCCTCCCACGCTGGAAAGGGTCGCCCAGAAAGGAAGACCGCCGAGACCGCGGCATCCGCCACTGGCCGGGACCGGAGATAGTCCGCGACGATCGCAGTCTTCTCCAGTTTCCTGGTCGTGGCGGCAATGCGTTCGCAGGTTTCAGCCAGTTTCTGCATGGCGTGGCCGTTTCAATGATCTTGAGAGAACGTAAGATTGTGCTGCGTTGCCTTTTCCTTGTTGGCAAGATTCTACTGGGAGTGAGGGTGAAGCGGCAGCACGACCTGTTGGGTAACTCCGTGTGCTATGCCTATTCGCCTGGACGGTCGTGGTACCCTAAGCTAGGGTCGTAGAGTGAGCACTTGGCATCTAACCAATATGCGCTTTCTCCGCACAATGTGGCGTCTTCTGGTAGCCGTTCAACTCCTACCCGCGCTTGAAGAAGGTGGCGAGGAGACTTTGGTCGGCGGCCAAGCCGTGCTCGAAGGCGTAATGATGCGTTCGCCGCACGCCTGGGCCATCGCGTGCCGTAAGCCATCGGGTGAAATTTGCACTCATAGTGAGCCGCTGGACCGTCCTTCCGAGGCGCATCCCTGGATGGCCTGGCCGGTTGTTCGCGGTGTGGTCACTCTGGGCCACGCCATGAGCCTTGGCTTTCGTGCCCTGAAATTTTCCGGCAACGTCGCCTTGGAAGAATTGCAAGCTGGCGAGCCACAAGATTCTGGCAAGAAAAAGATCGAAATCAGCGGTTGGGTGGCGGCCGTGAACATTATTTTCTCGGTCGGTTTCTTCATTTTTATGTATAAGTTTCTGCCTCTGCTAGCGGCCACCGAACTCAAGCGCGTGAATCCGTTGTTCGGACAACAGATCATCTTCAATCTCGTGGATGGAATCATTCGTATTGCCCTGTTTTTGCTCTTTATCTGGGGTGTCTCGCGGATGCGTGATATTCACCGCGTCTTCGAGTATCACGGCGCAGAGCACAAAACCGTTTATGCTTTCGAAAGTGGCGATCCGCTGAAAGTTGCGGCCGTGCAGAAGTACAGCACCTACCATCCACGTTGCGGCACCAGCTTTCTGATGACGGTGATGATCATTTCGATTTTGGTGTACACCGTGATTCCGGTAACGACATTCTGGGCGCGCTTTGCAGTGCGCATCGCGCTGCTGCCGGTGATTGCGGGGCTTTCCTACGAGATTATCCGCTTCGCCGCCAAGCATCGCGGTTCGCTTTTCGCGATGATGACGGCACCCGGTCTGTGGCTACAGCGTATCACCACGCAGCCGCCCACGGACGAGCAGGCGGAATGTGCCATAGCTGCGCTTGATGAAGCTATGAATCTGGAAAAGCAGCGCGGCGGGGAACTGGTGATTGCGTAGGAACCGTCCTTGGTCGTTCGTCGTTGGCCGTTCGCTGAACAATCCTGGTCATTCATCACAGACAAACCAGTGCATAAGACGATAAACGTGTGGGCGGAGGTTAGCCATGTCATCGTCTTCGTTTCGTGACTTAAGGGTCTGGCAGGAAGCTTTGAAATTGACCGGAGAAATCTATAAGTGTACAGCGAACTTCCCGAAACACGAAATCTACGGATTGAGTCAGCAGATCCGGCGGGCGGCAGTTTCAGTACCCAGTAATATTGCCGAAGGCAAAGGGCACTACTCTGACAAGGAATTCATGCATTTCTTATTTCATGCAAGGGGATCACTTCTGGAATTGCCGACGCAGCTTATGATCGCAGAGGAATTACAATACTTATCTAAGGCCGAAGGGCAACGCTTGCTGGTTCTGGCCGAGGGAGTTGGTCGCGCACTAAGTGGCTTGATCAACTCATTACAGAACAAGGCGGCCTGATCATGAGTTTGCCGACGACCAACGACGCGCGACCAACGACTACCTATGTTTGACCGCTTAAACCAAATCGAAGCACGCTACGATGAGCTTACGCAGGCCCTGGCCTCGCCGGAGATCACTAACGATTCTTCGAAGTACCAGAAGACCGCCAAAGCTCACAGCGAAATTGCGCCCATCGTTGAGAAGTACCGCGAATACAAAGATTTGACTAAGGGCATCGCCGAAAGCAGAGCTGTTCTCGCCGACGAAAAAGATCCCGACATGCGCGCCTACGCCCAGGAGGAACTGGCGAAGCTCGAACCCCGCGTGGCTGCGGTGCAGGAGGAACTGAAAGTCCTGTTACTGCCTAAAGACCCGAACGACGAGAAGGACGTTATCCTGGAAATCCGCGCTGGGACTGGTGGAGATGAAGCTACTCTGTTTGCCGCCGAAATGTTCCGCATGTATTCCCGCTACGCGGAAACTCAGGGATGGAAGGTCGAAGTGCTTTCGACCTCGGAGTCGTCCGTCGGTGGGTTAAAGGAAGTGATTGCCATCATCGAAGGCCAGCGAGTTTATTCGCGTTTGAAGTATGAGAGCGGCGTACATCGCGTGCAACGCGTGCCGGCTACGGAACAACAGGGACGTGTGCATACCTCGGCCGTCACCGTCGCCGTTCTGCCCGAGGCCGAAGATGTAGACGTCAAAATTGAGGCGAAAGACCTCCGCATCGACACTTTCTGTTCCTCTGGCCCCGGTGGACAGTCGGTGAACACCACGTATTCCGCCGTACGCATCACCCACATTCCTACCAACACGGTCGTAAGCTGCCAGGATGAAAAATCGCAGATCAAGAATCGCGAAAAAGGTATGCGCGTCTTGCGCGCCCGGCTTTACGAGATGGAGATGCAAAAGCAACAGGAGGCGCTGGCTAAAGAACGTAAAGCCATGGTGGGATCGGGCGACCGCAGCGAGAAAATTCGTACGTACAACTTTCCGCAAAACCGGGTCAGCGATCATCGCATCGGCCTGACCATGCATCAGCTACAGGAAGTCATGGATGGCAAACTGCAGCCCATCGTCGAGGCGCTGGTCACGCATTATCAAGCAGAGAAGATGAAGGGCGACCAGGGAAGCGTCAACTGACTTTCGTGGCGCATTTCTCTACCGTAGAGACGTAGCTCGGCTACGTCTCTCGTAAATTTCTAGACGAATGACTCCTACCGCCGTGCTGCCGGGACTTTAGCCGCTTCCGTTGGCGCACTCGGCATCGTCGTAACCCTCGCCCCTTGCGGAGCACTCTGGGCTGCGGCCGGCGCTGCCACCGGCTGCGGTGCAGCCGGGATTAGGCCGAGCGACTTCCGCACTTCAGTCTCCAGTTTGACGAAGGTGTCTTTATTGTCCTTGAGGAACTGCCGCGCATTTTCGCGGCCCTGGCCAATGCGTTCTCCCTTGTAACTGAACCAGGATCCGGACTTCTCCAAAATATTTTGCGTCACCGCCAAATCGATTAAATCGCCTTCGCGGGAAATGCCCTCGCCGTACATAATGTCGAATTCGGCCTCGCGGAATGGCGCGGCCACTTTGTTTTTTACTACCTTTACTTTTGTGCGCGAGCCGGTGACCACATCGCCATCTTTGATCGCGGCAATGCGCCGGATATCGATACGCACGGAGGAATAAAATTTCAGCGCGCGGCCGCCGGTGGTGGTTTCCGGGTTGCCGAACATCACGCCAATCTTCTCGCGAATCTGGTTGATGAAGATCAGGCAAGTACGCGATTTGGAAACCGTTCCCGTCAGCTTTCGCAAAGCCTGGGACATCAGGCGCGCTTGCAGGCCCATGTGGCTGTCGCCCATCTCGCCATCGAGTTCGGCCTTAGGCACGAGGGCGGCGACGGAATCCACGACCAGTACGTCGATTGCGCCGGAGCGCACCAGCGCCTCGGTGATTTCCAGAGCTTGCTCGCCATAGTCGGGCTGAGAAACCAGGAGGTTGTCCACATCGACGCCCAGCCTCTTGGCGTAGGCGGGATCGAGCGCATGTTCCGCGTCCACGAATGCAGCCATGCCGCCGGTCTTTTGCGCCTCAGCGATTACCTGCAACGTAATGGTGGTCTTGCCCGAGGATTCTGGCCCGAATACCTCGACCACTCGCCCGCGCGGGAAACCCGCCTACGCCCAACGCCGCGTCGAAAGAAATTGCGCCGGTGGAGATTACTGCGATCGGAACAATTGCTTCCTTCGATCCCAAACGCATGATAGAGCCCTTGCCGAACTGCTTTTCGATCTGTGCAAATGCCAGATCGATCGCTTTTGCCCGTTCGTCTGCCATAAGAGTCCGCTCCTCGCGAAAAATGTCTAAGAGAACTCAGGTAGCCTACACTCTGTCATGGCAAGGTGTAAGGTCATCCGTCACAAAACTTGTGGAAAGATTATCACATTGAGCGAATGAAAGGCGAACTTAGGGGCCTAAAGATTCATCCCATCGTGGAAAATACCTATTTTGTCAGCGGGTCCTACAGGAATTTTGTTGTTCTGAGTGACTCAGGTTCGTAGTAAGATCACGCGGTTTTTGCCTGCTAACGCAGGTCCACCGTGACGCCTCCTGCGCCACGATGTTTCCGTTCCTGAGGAGGATGGCAAATGGAACATCGGGCCCCTGGGAATTCTTCTGCTTCAACTGCAACATCGCAGCAATCAAAGCCGCACGATAGCCGCGGCGTGTGGGTCCTTATTGCTTACGCATTTTCCGGCATAGGACTGCTCGCTGTCATGGCCTATTACTTCTCGGACTTCGTCACTCACTAGCTACGTGAGACGAGTCTGGTTCTTGTGGCGAAGCTTGCGGACTCACGCAAGCGAGCGGGCGTGTGTCTCGCGGCGTTCCGTTATTTCGTGATTCCAGTTCCGCTGCCGGTTTCGGCCGCGAATGAACATGCTACAATGTGCAGCGCTGACGCTTCTTGCTGATCGCCCAGCGGCTCCCAACATTTCATAGGAAACGGACTGATTCGTGGCCCAAGAGCTCCTCCAAGAATGCCACTATCACCTACGCCGATGCGGGCGTTGACATCGAGCGCGGGAACCGCACCAAGAAGCGGATTAAGTACCTCGCCCACAAGACCTTCACTCGCGGGGTGCTGAGCGAGATCGGCGGCTTCGGCGCGCTGTTTTCCATCGACAAAGAGAAATATGTGGATCCGGTGCTGGTTTCGAGCGTGGACGGAGTCGGCACCAAGCTGAAAATCGCTTTTGCCATGAACGTTCACACTACGGTTGGCGCCGACCTGGTGAACCACTGCGTCAATGATATTGCTGTGCAAGGGCGCGACGCCGCTGTTCTTCATGGACTACCTCGCCTGCGGGAAACTGGAGCCGGAGATCGCGGAGCAGGTAGTGGAAGGGTTATCCACAGCCTGCAAACACAACGGCTGCGCTTTGATTGGCGGAGAAACCGCCGAGATGCCCGGCTTCTATCCGGACGGCGAATACGATCTGGCAGGATTCATCGTGGGCGTAGTCGAGCGCGAGCGCATCATTACCGGCAAGACCGTTGAGCCGGGCGACGTGATTCTGGGATTGCCATCAAACGGCTTGCACACCAACGGCTATTCGCTGGCCCGCAAACTGCTTGTTCGACGTCGCCCACTACACCGCCGACAGCTACGTCAACGAACTCAAAGGCAAAGTCGGCAACGAACTGCTGCGCACCCACAAGAGCTACTGGCCGGTGGTCAAGAAATTGGTCGCGGCCGATTGCGTTTCCGCCCTGGCGCACATTACGGGCGGGGGTATTACGGAAAACCTTCCCCGCGTGCTGCCTCGAACCGTGGCTGCCGTCATCGAAACCGGTTCATGGCCGGTATTGCCCATCTTCGAGCACCTGCAACAGCTCGGCAACGTTCCCCAGGACGAAATGTTTCGCACCTTCAACATGGGACTGGGTATGTTGCTGGTCGTTCCTGCCAAGAAATTCAAGAAGGCGCAGACGGTGCTGGAGCGGGCGGGAGAAAAAGCGTATACCGTGGGACGGATCGTGAAGGGGGAGCGCAAGGTGATGTACACGTAGAGCCGCGTCTTAAGCCTCGAAACAATTCTCGAGTTTTCCTTTGTGATCCTTCGTGTCCTCTGTGGTTATTCGGTAAGGGTTCCGTGATCCAAGGGCACAAAGGTACACGAAGTTGGGATCGCATGCTGAGCGGCCGCGAACTTCTTCTTACCGCTTCAGCAAGTCCACAGGCTCCCGCACGTCGGTGACCCGTAGATACTTCGCCAGCGCCGGATATTTCTTCGCCACGGCCTCATACAAGGCGTAAGCCACATTGCGATACGAGATGTGCCCCGCCGGGCCCGTCCGCAATTCGGAGATGTAGACCACCTCGGCGAAATCCATCTTGAATAAGGTGCGCTTGCGGAATCCCAAGGGGATCGCGTACTGCGAATTTGCCTCGGCCTCGGAGCCTTCACAGCGCGCCAACGTTTCAACCGCACGTGCGGTGCGCTGCATCACGTCGTCATAGTGGGCGCGGGCGCCTGCCGCCTCTAGTTCCCGTGGCGTATCGTAGCCATGCTTGGTCGTGAACTCCTGCCCAATCTGGATGCAGCGGCGATGGCGGTGCATATCGCGGAAGCCGCCGATATCCATCAAAATGTCGAAGCGGAATTGCTGCCCGGCACGAAAAGCCCGCAGCATTTCGTCGTGACGGCCGCGATGGCGCAGGCCGATGTCCACAATCTCGTGCCGGATCGCTTCGCCCGCCGCCTCGACCGCCATGCGAATCTGCCGGTACGGATAATGGCTGTGCTCGTAGATGAGCGTTGCGGCCAGCTCCACCTCCAGCGGGTCTTCATCCAGCAAGTCGACAACGGGGGCGGATAAAATCGGCAAATCTCCCATCAATTCAGCCGCAACTTGCTCCAACTCACGGCGGGTTTCGAGTTCATAGAAGTTCGGGTCGGCATACTTCACCAACGTCGGCGCTACGCGAACTTCTTTCAGCAATTCTCGCTCAGCACGCTCTCCCAACTCCGGCGACACAGTACGAATCTGTTCGACTAACTCTCGCAGAGACTCCGCATTCACGTTGTAGGCGGGCGAGAGGGCCGCATTCTTCAGCAATTCCCCAAGATGCCGCACCTCTTTGTGGGTATGCGAAAGCAGGTGCGATACCTGCGACTCCAACGTCCGCGCATTGACGATTTCCCCAAGCGAAGTATTTGCCGCCAGTGGCAGCAGGTAACGTGAAATATCGAAAGCCCGCGCCCCGAGCGTGCGTTCGTAGGCTTCCTGCTTCATCTCAGCCGGCTTCGGGGTGATGCTCACCAGGTACTCAAACATGCGCTGCGACAGTGATTCGTACTCAGCAAAGAGGCCGTCAACAGTTTCGCGATACAGTTCTTGTGCGGGTCGAAGACCTGCGCCCGCACGGCCGAATGTCTCTACGCGGGCATCGCCAAAATCGGGCACGTAGTATCCGCTCTTGCGGAAGTCCTGGTACCGAGTAGAGCGCTCCTGGCCATCCCAGCGCTGCTCATCGGCGACGGCAATCGCCGCAAGAATCGAAAGCCGCTCAATTGCCAGCGCGATATGGGCCAGATCGGCAATAGAACGGTGGCCATACTGAAAATAAAAAGTATTAAGAAATTTCTCCGCCTTCTGTCGGCTGATCTCCTTCAGCGACTCCTTCATGGAAAGCGCCGAGCGCGAATACTTGGCCATGGCGTAGGCCTGGACCTCGGGTTCCGCGCCGTAAACCGCGAACACTTCGATCGAAGGCTCGGAGGCTACAGCGTGATTGTTATTCGTGGACACGGACGTTTCGGCAGCTTCGGGCATTCGCGTGGCTAACCTCGGAGTGGGAGAAACTGAAATCTTAATGGCCGGGTGCGGGATGTGCAAACCGCTTTTCCTTGCGGGCACCCGCACCTTGCCCTATTCTGCCTGTAGCCGCTGGAAGACGACCAATGATCAAGCGTTTACCGCTTTTGCTACGCCACGTGATGTACAACCTGCGGGGCGGGTTTCTAGTGCGCCCGCTGGCGATCGCGGTAACGCTGGGTTGCGCAGGAGCGTTGCTCTCTGCAGCAGAAGAATCCTTCCCCGGCTTCAGCGACTGGGTGCCCAAGCTGCTTTTTCCCTCCCACGCCGACCCACAAGTGGCGCAAGTCATCCTCGGGGACATCGCAACCTCGACCATGACGGTTGTGTCCATCGTCTTCGCCATTCTGCTGATGACGCTGACCTTGGCTTCCATGCAATTCTCTCCGCGGATTCTCGTCAGTTTTGCGCGCGACCCTGTCACCCAATGGACGTTGGGCATATTCCTGGGCACGTTTTCCTATTGCATGGCAGCGCTTCCTGCTGCACGCTCTCTTCCTTCCCCGTTCTCACCCGTGGCCACCGTAATGGGTGGGATGTTGCTGGCGTTCGCTTGTGTGTGCTGGCTGCTGTTCTTTATCCACCATATCTCTCAAGCCATCAGCGTCAACCACATTGTGGACCGCATCGCGTCTGAAACCGAGGCCGTCATTGCGGATCTAATGCCCTGGCCCCACAGATATCCCCGTGCCCGTGATACCGATCCACTCGACACCAGTGCTTGGCAGCCTGCCGTGGTCAACCGGAGTTCCGGATACATCCGTTTTATTGACACCGCGCGACTGGTGAACCTGACAAAGGCCTATCGAGTACAAGTACACGCGCTCCGGCGAGTCGGCCATTTTGTTCCCGCAGGAATCCCTTTGCTGCTGGTTTCCAAGGCGGAGCGAATTTCCCCGGAAGCGAGCACCGAATTCGAGGCCTGCTTCGATATGGGGCCGGCGAGAACGCTGCAGCAAGACGTGGAATTTGGTGTCCTACAAATCGTGGACATCGCTCTCAAGGCGATCTCGCCTGCGGTGAATGATCCGACCAGCGCGATTAGTTGCGTGGACCAGCTAAGCCGCATCATGATCCGCTTTGCCTCCAGGGAACCACCGGAGCGGCTGCTTTATGATCCTCCGGGAGTCCTACGCGTGAGCATTCCCTGGATTGGGTTTGACCGCCTGCTCGAGTCTGCCTTCGAGCAAATACGGCTCTACGCCAAGGGAGATGCGGCGGTGAGTCTCCGGTTGCTACGTGCTCTCTCTGATGTGGCCGCGACGACCCAAGATCCTGATTACCGGAGAACATTAGCCGAGACCGGGAAGCGGGTGGTCGTGGGTTGTGCTGAGAGGCTCAACGAGAGAGAGCTAGAAGAGTTGCGAGTTCGGGAGGCAGCTCTCCAAAGATTCGTGGCAGTTCCACCGAATGAAGCCGAACCACTAGGCTTCGCAGCCGATTCTCGGGACGGCAGCCCGCAGCTCAGCTAGAAATAGGCTACATCAACTTGCATAGTCCCGGTGGGAGCGGTGTGCGCCGTCATTTGCGCGCGGTTATAATTCCGGCTTCGATAACAAGGAGAAAGCAATGAACTTTTCTGGACGCGTTGCGCTAGTGACCGGCGCTTCGCAAGGGATTGGCCGGGCCTGCGCGATGAAGCTAGCTGCGGAAGGCGCCACCGTCGCGGTCGCTGCCAGAAATCAAGAGAAGCTGGACGAAGTGGCGGGACAAATCGCCGCGGCCGGCGGCAAAGCTGCCGCTTTTCCTATGGATGTGGCCGAGGAAGCGCAGATCAAGTCCACCATCAAAGCGGTGCTGGCGCAATTCGGCAAGATTGACGTCCTGGTGAATAATGCCGGCATCACCCGCGATCAGCTCGTCATGCGCATGAAGCGTGCCGATTGGGACGCGGTCCTCAACACCAATCTCACTTCCGCGTATTTGTGTATCCAGCAAGTCATCGGACCGATGCTCAAGCAGCGCTGGGGACGTATTATCAACGTCGCCAGCGTATTCGGGCAGACGGGACAGGCCGGGCAAGCCAACTACGCGTCATCCAAAGCGGGATTGATCGGCTTGACCATGGCGATTGCCCGCGAAGTAGGTTCGCGCAGTATTACCTGCAACGCCGTAGCTCCGGGATTCATCGAAACTGCGATGACCTCCGGCTTGAGTGACGAACTAAAGCAAAGTGCTACAAAGATGATTCCCCTCGGCCGCGTAGGAACGCCCGAGGAAGTGGCGAATGCCGTGGCTTTCCTGGCTTCGGAAGATGCCGCCTACATCACGGGGCATGTACTCAACGTGAATGGAGGGATGCTGATGGGGTAGCGTCCAAACAATGACCACAGAGGGCACAGGAAAGGCGTGCACAGAGAAAAAGGCAAATCATGAAAGCTCCTAACGCACGTGACGACTCCTCCGTGTACCGAGCGCCCTCTGTGGTCAAAGATTTTGTCTTAGCTCAAGCGGAGTCCTCCGTACAAATTGCTCAGATTCGAGAACTATTCCTGGAGTACGCGAAAGCGCTTGGTTTCAGCCTCTGCTTTCAGGGCTTCGACAAAGAGCTGGCGGGACTCCCGGGCGAATACGCTCCTCCCGAAGGCCGTTTGCTGCTTGCCGAATATCAAGGAGAACTAGCAGGTTGTGGAGCGCTTCACAAGCTGGACTCTGAAACCTGCGAAATGAAAAGGCTTTACCTGCGCCCGAACTTTCGCGGGAGAGGATTAGGCCGGGTTCTCGCAGAGGCACTAATTGTCGAAGCGCGCAATATTAGCTACAAGCGCATGCGACTGGATACGGTCGAGCCGATGATGAAAGACGCGGTTGGACTCTATCGCAAACTTGGATTCAAGGAAATTGCGCCCTATCGCCCGAACCCGATTGCAGGCACGATGTACATGGAACTGGAACTACAGTCGCTTCGACATCTGCCGGGGAACGCGCCTTCAATTCGCTAAAATCTTGACGAGGTTTTTGCTGTGAGAATACTGTCGTTGGCTTTCGCATTTCTCTTCTCCATCCCCGCTTTCGCCGCAACGCCCAAACAAGTTTCCTACAGAAGCGGCGACGAAACCGTGCAGGCCATTCTCTACGCGCCCGAGGGCAAAGGCCCGTTTCCGGGCATCGTGGTTATCCACGAGTTCTGGGGGCTCAGCGATTGGATAAAAGAACAAGCCTCGAAAATCTCGGATCAAGGTTACGTGACCCTGGCCATCGATCTCTATCGCGGCAAGGTTACGACGAATCCGGAGGAAGCCCACGAACTGATGCGCGGAGTTCCGGAAGACCGTGCTGCGCAAGACCTCCGCGCCGCGGTCGCATTTTTGAAGTCGCAGCCCAATGTGAAGAAAAACCGCATTGGCGCGATCGGGTGGTGCATGGGCGGGGGCTACGCGCTTGACGTTGCCTTACAAGATCCGACCGTTGCCGCAGACGTTATCAACTACGGTCACCTGGCGACGACGCAAGAATCGCTCCAGAAGATCCATGCTCCCATTTTGGGAATTTTTGGCGGGAAAGATCAGGGGATCAGTTCGGCCGACGTGAAGAAGTTCGAGGAAGGCCTCAAAGCCATGGGAAAAACAGTTGAAGTCCATGTTTATCCCGAGGCCGGGCACGGCTTTGAGAATCCTGTCAATGCGAGCTATCGGCCCAACGACGCGGCCGACGCGTGGCAACACACCGTTCACTTCTTAGAGGACACGCTAAAGAAGTAGACACCAAGCTGTAACAAAAAGCTCTCAATTCGAGCCTACGTCTGAGCGGGATTGTCAATGGCACCAATTTCCCCCTTGCCAGAAGTTACTACTCTGGTTACTATGCAGCCATCCTCAGGTTGCGACTTGGGACAACCTTTCATGAACATTGGCGAGACAATAAGGAATTTCCGGCTGGAGAAAGGGATGTCGCAGGGCGACATCGAGAAGCGCACGGGACTGCTGCGCTGCTATCTTTCCCGCGTGGAAAATGGCCACACCATTCCGTCGTTGGACACTCTTGCCAAGATCGCCGGGGCCATGGAGTTGCCTCTTTCGCAGTTCTTCGCGGAGTCCGGCCACACCAATGGTTCCAAAGGGTTGCCGCAGCTTTCCGATGACGAGGTCCGCTTTCTGAGTCAGATTCGCCGCTACGCGGTCAGCCTTAACGACAGCGACCGTAAGCTGGTGCTCGCCATGGTCAAGAAAATGGCGTCCAGCACCGGAAAGTAAGGTTCCCAGATTTTCCTTCCCTCTCTTTCTGCCCACAAAAAAGAGTTGTCATTTGCGATCCGGTAACTGAAAGTCAACCCGCCCTCCACGGTACCTTTGTACATTTCTTGGATGGCCCTTAGAAATCTCGTCTGCCGCTCCGCCAGGCCCTAGACTGTTGCGTGGGGACGTGTCCGTGACTATTGACGAAGAACTGTCGCTGCTCGAGTCTCAGCTGCGCCGCCTGAAGATCGAATACGAGATCTATTTCAACAATCCCAACAAGAAGCCGCCGACTGACGTTGAGTGGAAGGTATTGAGTCTCTTGCGGAAGTTCAGCGACGGCGGACGAATGAACATCTCCCACCGTTTCCGCTACAACGAACTGGCTCAGCGTTATGCGATTTACAGCGACTTGTGGCGCAAGAAAGCGCGTATCCGCGAGGAGGGTTACCGCCGTCCCCATGACGCCCTGCTTTCCGTGCAAGGCGTGCGTCCGGAAACGCCGGAGACCGAACGCAAGGTGTATGGCGTCAGCCAGGCTGCGCTCGCCGCGGTGGCTGCCGCGGGAAATTCTCCGATCAGGGTGGAATGCTCGGACGCCCTGGCGGAAAAGGACCAAGTCGCCAAACTCTACCAGGCGCTCACCGAAGCCAAGAAAAAAGCGGGCGAGAATATTTCGGGCAATCTCGACAGCTTCTCGTCCTTTGTACAGAAAAAGACCGACCAAATTCGCAAACAATACGGCTGCCCCAGCGTGGAATTCAGCGTAGAGATGGACAATGGGCAAGTCCGGTTGAAAGCCAAGGCCAAGGCATAGCGGGAGTCTCGCCGGCCTCTGGGGTCAATGAGCGAAATGGCGATTTTGCAACAACTCCCCCCAACGAACGGAAATGAGGCCTACTCCGAGGTTTCCTCTGGAAACGCGCCGTATTGTTCGTAGTGACGTTCTAGCGGGAATCGCACTTCTCTTTGGTATTTTGTTCTCGGTTGGGCATCTGCGACGAGTTTCTGGATGAGCGCGTGCAAGTAGTGGACATTTGAGCGCGTATTTCCTGAAAGCAGAACGACGCCAGTGAAGTGCCGCGCATCATCCCAGAAGAACACACGTGCAACATGGCGACTTTCAATGATTTCGTGCCATACGCGGAAGTGCCACTTGGCCCCATGCTTGTCGATGCGCGTTGCGTTCAGGTTTTGGGAATCCCACCACATGGCAACCCACATAGAAACCTACGCTGCCACGGGTCTTGTTGCCAACTTCTGTTAACAGGCAACGGCACTCAAATCCCGTTCAGCGATCCTTCAGTTCCAAGTACTCCTGTTCGACCCAGATCGTATGTTCCCAAGGTTCCTTGCCAATCACATGGCCAACATCAATTCTCGCCAGAGGGAATGGCACACCTTCAAAAGAGTCCACGGCGGCAATCACGAATGACTGCCCCAAACACTTTTCGAACAGAGTGCGAGTCTGGAATTCCTGATCATCGCGCACGTTCGGAGGTATGCCAACAAGCTTCGCAGTGTCGCCCGGTTTCATGTGCATATTCCAGTGCGGGTTTGCCGATGTTTGCTGAAACCGTGGCGATTCCGCTCATTGAGAATGGAACTAACGTATGGATGCTCGGGTTTGCTGTTCGCGCCGAGCTCAACGACCGCGGGCAGACCCTCCAGCATTTCGACTGCCTGGCTACAATTTCGTCTTGGCGACGCTATCGTCAGCGCCCACAAACTGCGCCACCACAATCGTCAGATCGTCTCGCAGCGCAGTCGCCCCTGAGAACGCGGCTAACGAAGCTAGAATCGCTCGCCGAATTTCCTCTGCATCTTTCTGAGTGATTGTCGCCAGCAGTTCGCGCAATCGGCCTTCGCCGTATTCTTCGCCTCGTGGGTTTGTAGCTTCCACTAAGCCATCGGAGTACATCACAAGAAGGTCCCCGGGGGAAACGTCCAGCTTGGCCTGTTCATAGGGGGCGTCCGGCAAGACTCCAAGCACTGGACCTCCCACCTGCAAGCGGGATATCTCAACCTCGCTTCCGCCGCTCCTGCCCCTGCGCGTCAGAAACGGTGGGCAGTGCCCCGCATTCACGTAGCTGAGCGAATGAGCGATGGGATCGTGGTAGCACCAGAACATGCTGGCATAGCGCTCCCCCGAAGCGCGTTCGCACAGCAACCGATTCAGTTGCTGCGATTCTGACTGGTGCTGCGAGGCCGATTCCGTCCACAAGCTGGAGCGGACCGCGCCGTGGATCACGCCCATGAGGAGCGCCGCCGGCACGCCTTTGCCGGAAACGTCCCCCATGACCAGCGCAGTCCCTTCGCCCTTCACACGGAACACATCAAAGAAGTCCCCGCCAACCTGTTCGGCCGGTCTGTACTCAGTCGCGAGACGAACTCCAACGTATTTCTCGGTCAAGGGCGGCAACAGTTTGGACTGCACTTGGCGCGCAATCTCCAGTTGTTCTTCGAGATCCTTGCCATGAGCGTAGGAGCGGAAGCCAAGGCCTGCGACCACGACGGTCCCGAGCAGCGCTAACGCGCCTGAGCAGTTGATGAAAAGGTTGCGGCGGATGGGCCAGAAGGTGGAACGATCAACCACGTTTAAAGGCATCGCGATTTCCAACGTGGGAAACCTCGGCGGTCCGAACTGACCGGGGCCGGGCGAGTTCGGAGGATTCACGGGGAGCGTAACCGGCGCGTGAATCGCAAAAACTTCAACCACGACCTCGCCAACTGGAGTGTTCACAGTGGTGAAGAGTGGTTCGTGGTTGGAGAGGTGAGAGCGTTCCTCGTCGGCTGAAAACAACCGTTGGCTCGCCGCGCCCTCGTGTTCAAGCACCTTGCCGTCAGGGTCGCGCAATTCGATCCACAGCGGCTTATCGCTTGCCCCCATCAACGCTTTCACGTCCGCTCGTCGGCTGAGGGGATTTTGCCGCAACTGCTGTTCAAGAGCCGTTGCGTGTTGACCTATTTTGTGACGAACCTGATCGGTAGCAATAAACCGGGAGACGAAACGGTAGTCCCGAATGGAATTGGCCAGCAAAAGCAGAGCAATCACCGCACTGAGGCTAAGCCAGGCTGTGACCCAGCGATAAGTCCTTAACGACCGCGTTTTACTAGTCTCAAGCGCCCGGGCAATCGATTTCATCTGAGGACGCAACCCCCGCGAAGCTCCTATAGTCGCATTATTTCTTCCAAACGCCAAAGGCCGTGTTCATGAGCTATCGAGCTGGGTACCCCGCGTCTCGCGGGGTCTCTGACCCGCCCAGGTGGAGTCGAAGCTCCGCAACGGGGTGGCTCACCTTTCGTTGGGGCAACCTCTGTCGTGCTGATGCACACGAAAACAAAGCCGGGACGGCCCCAACGCCGGAACTTGACGCAGCGCTACCTCTCCATGACGTAGTAGCCGACGACGTTGAAAGCCTTAAACAACGTGTCCACGTAGGGGCGAACCACGACTGCTCCACTGCGGTTGTATTCCTCCTCGATTCGGGAGACGGAGTGAGCCGCCAGTGCAGAACCGCCCTTAATACTCACCGAGATCACCATGCGAACCAGTTTGCCGGACGTGCCGCGCAAGAGATCCTGTTGGAATGGGGAAGTTCGGCCACCAAGTCGCAGAATGACGCCGTTCCTGCCTGCCCACAGAATATAGAAGAAACGTAATCCTGCGCCGACGGCCAAGCTGCCCAGTCCCCCCAGCAATAGAAATCTCTTCGCGCCTTCGCTCGTATAACCCCCGTCGGGGGCTGCATACAACAACCCCGTTATGAGAAGCGCGGCGATGAACGTGAAACCGGAGGTGGGCATGACCATCCAGAGCGTACGGACAAACATGTTCGCGGAGAGTTTCGCAAGCAAGCTGCGATCCAGCGCAATATCTTCTTTGGAAAATTTGGCGAAAGTGGCCTCGGTTGCCGTGACCTGGATGAACTTGTGGCAGTCCCCGCACGAGAGGGACACCCGATTGTTATAGGTAGCCAATCTATGGCCTCGCGGCGCAAGAACATGAACATGTTCCGTGTAATGAGCCGTCGTCGTCCACTTCTGTGGACCCATAAAGCGACTGCTGATCTCGGTCTTTTTGTCGGTAGTGTGGTAGAGCTTAAATGCGAGTTCGTGATCGTCTGCTGGAAGGATATCCTTAGCATCCTCTATTCTCACGACTGGGTCAGTGCCATATTGATTTGCTCCCTCTGTTCCTGGAAGAAAGCAAATCTCAATCAGATACCAGTAGTTCAGGAGCGGGACGATGCCCACCAATACGAACCATCCGCTTCGTCCTCTGTCGTGGCATCGCTTTACGTTTACGGCTAGTGTTGGATAAAGCATAACGAGGGCGTAAGCACCTGGCAGCAACATACTCTCTGACCGCACTCCGACGACAAGGAGACATACCCAAATGAGAAGATAAGGAGCAAAATAGCACCAGAACTCCGCCCGAGTAATACGTCCTTTAAAGGAGAACAGGAGATCAGCGTCCATGACTGCACTCCTCTTAGCTGTTAATCAAACAACTGAGGATTGTAGCCGACGGTTGACGAAATCAGCGATGACGCTCAAACCCCCACCGGGGTCCATGCGCATCGTGCGCAGCATTGAACAGCTAACAGTTGAAGGAAGCCAGATACCAGTGTTGGGTGAACGAGGAATGACCGGGGAATGGGCGCGAGTCCAATCCTCCGATTACTTTATAGCGCAAAGCGAGCGACAAACTGAATGCCATTGGGCGTGCCATTTCTTGCGGCGTGGGCGAGAAGTGGGCCCGTCCTGCTTCTTGTCTCGCGCCATCGGCGACGCTGGCGTTCTCTTTGGGAAAGCCCCGTGGCGTCAAGCCGGATCCCGCATTTCAACCGAGGTGGGCCACTCACCCCTAAGGTCCTCCGTCTCACTCAACCGAGTCGGTTGGTTTTCATCCTCAAAACAGCGGTTGCCGCAGGAAATTCCGCAGAGAATGCTGGTTTCGTGTCCCTTTCGCCGTCTTTCGTGGGTCAATCGTTCGTACACTCACCATTGGTAACCCTTGGTAACCATACGATTCTGGATAGCCGGTCGTACAATTGGCCTTGTCCCTAGGACCACCTCCCGCATGGCCGTAGATTGCCGATGGATTGATCGAGTGGCCGGTTGGCTCGTGCGGGGGAACAGCACCTTCCGAACTACTTAGGACCGGAGTTCGCACATCATGGCGTTTGGCTTTGGCTTCAACAAACAGAAGGTTCTTAACTCTGCGGAAAAGTTTGTTCAGCAGGGCAAGCTACAGAACGCCATCACCGAGTACGAGAAGATCCTCAAGGCCGACCCTAAAGATCTGACCGTGCTCAATACCGTGGGCGATCTCTATTCGCGCCTCGGCCAGAGCGATCTCGCGGTTGAATGCTTCAAAAACGTGGGCGATGCCTATGCGACCCAGGGTTTCACGGTCAAGGCGATCGCCATGTACAAGAAGCTGAGCAAACTCAAGCCTTCCTTAGAGTGCGTTCTGCGTCTCGCCGAGCTTTACACCCAGCAGGGATTGTTCAACGATGCCCGCTCTCAATACAAACAGGTAGCCGAAGAATTTCTGCGCACCGGCGAGTTAGAGCAGGCCACTCGCATCTTCCAAAAGATTCTGGAAATGGATCCGGAAAATGTGGCCATGCGTACTAAGTTGGCTGAAGTTTACGTCCGCCTGGGAAAAAAGGCGGAGGCTTGGCAGATCTTTTCCGCAGCGGTCGAAAGCTTGCGCGCGCGTGGAGCGACTGGGCCAGCCGAGGAAGTCGTGCAGCGCATGCTCACCCTCGATCCGGGCAGCGGCCAAGCCTTGTTGCTGCGTGGCCAAATGCTATTTGACTCGGGAGATGCCGCGGGCTGCATCGAATACCTCGAAAAGGTTGCCGACCTCGACAGTCATCCCGACGCGCTGCGCAGTTTGTTCAAGGCTTACATTCAGGTGGGACGCCTGCAAGACGCCGCTCCCCTCGCCGGGAAACTGTATTCGGTTCACAATGATCCGGAAGCCGTCCTCACTTTTGCCGACGCTTTAATCGCTGCAGGACGTTTTGACGACGCGCTGCAGGTTTATCAGCAGTATGCGGATCGCCTGTTGGCGACCGACGCTACCAAGGTTCTCGACAACCTCCATGGCCTGATTGGGCACGTGCGCGGCAACACCGCCGCTCTCGAAACATTGCTCTCGATTTTGAATCGCGCTGGAGAGAATACCCACGTCACCGAGGTGTACGAACTCCTCGCCCATGCTGCTGTGCAGTCAGGCGATCTTGCTAAGGCGCGCGACTACTATTTGAAACTTACCCAACTGGAGCCGCAAAATGCGCTGCATGCGGGCAATTATCAGCAGGTCGTGGCTCGGCTTGGGGACAGCGCATCAACCGCGCTCATCACCGTCGAAGAAGGCACGACCCTGGTGGATGAACTCGAAGCCACCGCTCCCTTTATTGACCAGCGTTACGCCGATGATTTGGCTTTAAGCATCCGGGCCTCGCTGACGGATGCCGAGCTGTTCGTTTCCTACAACATGCCGTCAAAGGCGCTGGGACCGCTGCTTTCTGCGTTGCCCAGAGCGCCCCGCGATTTGCGTTTGAATCAAAGGCTGGCCGCTTTACATACCCGCGCCAGCCGCTTTGCTGAAGCGGGGGCTTGCTGCCGCACGCTGGAAAGTATTTATCACGATGCGGGGTATCCCGACGAAGCCACGCGCTACGGCGAACTGGCTGCCAAGTACGAAGAACGGGCCTCGCCCCGGCCACAGATCACGGTTGTTCCTGTGGAACCGCCGCTGGAAACGCACGAGCCAACGGCGATTCCCGAGACCAACCCGGAATCCGCTCTGCCGCTTTCGTCCGAAGCGGAGCCCGCGCCAGCATACTCAGCGCCTCCGGCTTCCATCCCGGTCCGGATCACGCCACCAGCGGCTGCGGCCAGAGCCTCCGGATTGTTCTGGCACGCTCCGGCTGCGCCCGCGGGTGTGAAACCGCCAGTCGCAGCGGAAGCACCATCCTCCGAGCCACCCGTTGAAGGTGAGATTGATCTCTCAAGCGAGTGGGAAGACGCGCTGTCCGGGGGAAAAGCCTCCGACCTCGCTTCGCCACAAGCAAACGTTGCGGCTTCCTCGGCGAAGAAAGCCGAAGCGATGGAGACCATCAATGACTCCGGCGAGAGCGCCAGGGACGTCATCGCTGAGATCCGTTTCTATCTTAAGCATCTGATGACCGATCAGGCGCAAGCCGCTCTTGACAAGCTGCGGCACTTGAAGCCAGATGCCACTACGCTTTCTCTGATAGAAGCCGAGGTCGCCGCTGTTCTAGCTAGCGAGGCGACGACAGAATCCGCTGAAGAGATCTCCATCGAAGAAATTGAAGTCCCCGCGTCGATTGAGCCTGAGCCGGATTCCGCGAGGCAAGCTTCGTTGGGCAACCAATCTTCGCCCGCCCCGGCGGCGCTTCCTATTACCCCGTGGCCTGAGCCACAGGTAGCCGCGGCAGAGGCAGTTCCATCGCCGGCGAGCAGCAGCCCGCTCGGCGATTTTGTGTCGGACTTGGAGAGCTCGTTGGGCGATTCCTTCCTTCCGGCGGCCGGTGCGGCGAAAAGCGCGCCCGCAGCCGAACTGTCTGCGGCCCGATTCTCCGCATCCGTGCCCGTCGAACGCGAAATCGGGGTTGCAGCCAGTGCATCGGCATCGCCTTCCGCCGCCGCGGCGGCCGCAACCGAGGCTCCGACAGCGCCGCCTTCAATGTTCACCCATCAAACCAGGCCCCTCACGCCACCTCAGACCGTCCCCGAGGCGAACCCTGGCGTGGATCTCTCCGATATGTTCGGGGAGTTGCGGCACGAACTGGAAGACGAGACGGTTTCCGCACCTGGGGAGGATTGCGAAACCCATTACAACCTCGGCGTCGCCTTCCGTGAGATGGGGCTACTCGATGAAGCGATTGGCGAGCTGCAAAAGGTCTGCCAGGCCGTGGATCGCGGTCATCCCTTCCCGCAGGTCATGCAGACATACACTTGGCTTGCACAGTGCTTCCTCGACAAAGGCGTTCCAGAGGCGGCTATTCGCTGGTACGAAAAGGCGCTGCAGATTCCTAATCTGGATGGGGAAACCCGGACCGCCCTGCACTATGAGCTGGCGAATGCCTACGAAGCGTCCCAAAATAAACCGTGGGCTCTGAAGCATTTCCTCGAAGTGTATGGCAGCAATATCGATTATCGCGATGTTGCTGAGCGTATCAAGGCCCTGAAGTCGTAGAATGCTTTGATGGGTGTCAGTTCGTTGCGCTTTCTTTGGAATCGTGGAGACTCCAACCGTGCCTGCCGGAAGGAACTCGCATGGAGACGGCCTTGACCACGAATCCCCGTGTACCCGCCGACCCTGGTTCCTCGGACGATTCACTCGCCAAGCCTAGCTTACCGCCAGGCGTGAGCCCCACTGCTTTTGCGGCCGGATCACCAAGGGCGGGGAAGCGAGTTGCCTCCTGGACCCGTTGGTTTCACCGCATCGCGCTGTCGCTGTTTGTTCTGTTCTGTACTGTGCTTGGAGTGTGGCTGACACTTCTGCCCTGGAGTTTGCAATGGACCGACAACCCGCTCCTCTGGACTCATCCCGACCTGCGCACCTTTCTGGGCTACGGATTCGTTCGCGGCATTTGCAGCGGGCTGGGGATTCTCGATCTCTGGATCGGAATTCGAGAAATGTCGCGCTATACCGAACGCATCGAGAATTCCAAGTGACCGCCATGTCCCGGCGGCGAATTGCTCCGTCAAAAATCTGCAAGGAAAAATATCGCCATCATGAGTGAACAAAAGAACAAGTCCGCGCCCTTGGCTTATCAGAACGAACCCTTTCTGAATAGTCCCGACGGGCGCATTCTCCGCATCATGTCGGAGTACGTTGAGCCGCTGTCGCGTTTCCGCCGCGAGCAGATTCAAGATACGGTCGTATTTTTCGGCTCGGCGCGTTTTCACGATCTCGAATCTGCGCGCAAGAACCTGGCCGCATTGGAAAGTGCCCCGCACCTGCCCGAACCACAGATGCAGGTCGAAAGAAAGCGCGCGCTCGCCGCCCTGGATACTGCCCGCTATTACGAAGACGCTCGCCGTCTGGCTTTCATGTTGACGGAATGGTCAAGCCAGATCCCGGCGCGCCGCCGCCGCTTTGTCGTGACCACCGGTGGTGGTCCGGGCATCATGGAAGCGGCCAATCTTGGAGCTCACCAAGCCGGCGGCAAGACCGTTGGCTTGAACATCAATCTGCCTTTCGAGCAGACTCCCAATCCTTACATCACACCTTCCCTGAACTTTGAATTCCATTATTTTTTCATGCGCAAGTTCTGGTTCGCTTATCTTGCCAAGGCGCTGGTGATCTTTCCCGGCGGCTTTGGAACCTTCGATGAACTCTTCGAAATCCTTACCCTCGCGCAGACGGAAAAGCTTGCCAAGAAAATTCTGGTAGTCATTTACGGCAGTGAATACTGGAAAAAGCTCATCAACTTTCAGACCATGATTGATGCCGGCACGATTTCCGAGCACGATGTCGAACTTTTCAAGCTGGTGGACTCGCCTGAGGAGGGCTTCGAATTCCTGCGTGACGGCCTGACGCAGCATCACCTCGGCCCGGAGCCCCGGCGAACCGCGGAACGGATCCCCGAGATCGCCAAGACAAATCCGTAGGTCAGTCAGTCGCAGTTTCCAGGCGGTTGACGACCGAGGACTGAATCCTGACGACTGCTTTCATGCTGCTTTACTACATTACCGACCGCACCCAATTCCCCGGCGATGAGGCACAGCGCCGCCGCCGTCTGCTCGAGAAAATAGCTGAGGCCACCCGGAGTGGAATTGACTTTATTCAACTGCGCGAGAAAAACCTGAACGCCCGCGAACTGGAGGCCCTGGCTCGTCAGGCAGTTCAAAGCATCCGCGAGAACACGCCCCTGAGAACTGACAACCGGAAACTCGGAACTGCTCTGCTAATCAACTCCCGCGTCGATGTCGCTTTTGCGGTCGAGGCTGCGGGCGTGCACCTCCGCTCGGTCGACATCTCGCCGAGCAAAGTCAGAGAAATCTGGGAAAAGTGTGGCGCCGGCGCCCGCGAAATCTCGCAAACCAAGCCGACAGTCGCGGTATCCTGCCACACTCCGGTTGAAGTGGCCGCAGCCGCCAGAGAAAACGCGGGTTTTGCGGTCTTTGCTCCGGTATTCGAAAAGCGTGCCGCGCCCGGTACTACTCCCACTGGCCTGTACGCGCTTCGGCAGGCTTGCCGCCACCAGATTCCCGTCCTCGCGCTAGGAGGCATCACGCTGCAGAATGCGCATACCTGCGTCGAGGCAGGAGCCGCCGGCATTGCCGCCATCCGCTTGTTCCAGGAAAATGAAATCGCGGAAGTTGTAGGTTCGCTGCGAGGCTAAAAGAGAAGCTACGTTACAATTTCCGTTCGGAGCAAGCGCGTCTGCGCAGCAACAGCCCGCCAATTTCTGGAGCCCACGATGAAGCAAAAACCGAAAGCTATCGCCGCCGGGTCGCCAGCCAAGCAACTCGCCAGCTTCATTGCTAAGTTCGATCCGGCGGTCGCGAAGCTCATTCGTTCCTCGCGCGCAGCCCTGCGCAAACGATTTCCTACCGCACTTGAGTTGGTTTACGACAACTACAATTTCCTCGCGATCGGCTTTTGTAGTAGCGAACGCGCTTCCGACTGTATCGTCTCCTTGGCGGCGAATGCCAAGGGAGTTTCCCTTTCTTTCTACTACGGGGCCACATTGCCCGACCCGGAGAAGCTTCTGCAGGGAAGTGGAAATCAGAATCGCTTTATTCGTCTAGAGAGCGCTGCCACTCTCGCCGAGCCGGGGATCGAAACCCTTTTGCAAGCAGCTGTCACGCAAGCTAGGAAGCCGCTTCCGCCTGTCGGGCACAGCCACACCATCATCAAATCGATATCGGCCAAGCAGCGGCCTCGACGAGTCGATTCAAAGTAGAGTCCCACCCGGTGGATGCTCAATCCTAACTCGCTCTGCGCTAGGGTGGGATTCCATAAATGCGCGTACCAAGAGGTTGTGACTGCGGTAAAATCGCAGCCAAGATCTGGATGTGGAGGCCCGGCCATGCTGACACCAAATGCTTTCCCACCTTTTTCTCGCCGTTCGTTTCTGCACATGTCTGCGGCCGCCTCGGCCACAGCGGCATTCCGCGTTGTTACCGAACCCATGCTGGCGTGGGCCGATATCGATACTGTCCCCAAAGACGCGATCCTCATCAATGCCAACGAAAATCCGCTAGGGCCTTGCGGCGCGGCGCGAGAAGCCATCACGGCCATCATCCCGCAGGGCGGCCGTTACCAACTGGAATTGGCGGACGAATTGACGGAAACCGTCGCTCAAATGGAAGGACTCAATCCCAAATACATAGCAGTTTTTCCGGGATCGAGTGGGCCGCTGCATTTTACCGTACTGGCCTACACCTCTCCTACGAAAAGTTATGTGACCGCCGATCCCGGATACGAAGCCGGCATGCGCGCCTCGCAAGTTTCGGGGGCACGCATTGTGAAAGTGGGTTTGACGAACACCTATGCCCACGATGTGAAGGCCATGCTCTCCGCGGCCCCGGACGCTGGACTGTTTTACCTCTGTAATCCCAACAACCCGACGGGAACCGTCACGAGCCACGCGGACATCGAGTATTTGCTGGAACACAAGCCAAAAGGCTCGGTTCTGTTGGTGGACGAAGCCTACATTCATCTTTCTGATGCCACCTCAGCTCTTGATCTGGTTAAAGCCGACAAAGATTTGATCGTGCTGCGTACGTTTTCCAAGGTCTTCGGCATGGCGGGCCTGCGCTGCGGGCTGGCCATTGCCAGGCCAGATCTGTTGTTGAAGATCAGCGATCTCGCCGGCTGGGATGCGCAACCCGTAACCGCGCTGGTCGCTGCCACTGCCAGCCTGAAGGATCCCGCCGTAGTGCCCGAGCGCAAACGCATCAATGCCTCCATTCGCGAACAGACCTTCGAATGGCTAAGCCGCAACGGCTACTCCTACATTCCCTCGCAAACCAACTGCTTCATGGTCGACACGAAACGGCCCGCGAAAAATGTAATCGCCGCCATGGCCGCCCAGAATGTGCTCATCGGCCGCGCTTGGCCGGTCATGCCGACATGGGTTCGCATCACCGTCGGCACCCGCCCCGAAATGGACGAGTTCCAAACTGCATTCAAAAAAGTAATGGACGGCACCGCGGTGGGCCGCGTGATTCCCCCAGAACGAAAGGTGCACGAGCACCTGGACGGAGTCCGCGTCCTGGCGTAAGTGAAGCGTGGATTGGGCGCCCTCGCCTGCCAAAGGCCAAGTGGCACACGGATCAGGCCGGTGCGTCCTTGGGCCTCCCCCAAAGAACGAAAGCCCAAGCGTTCTGCTTGCCATGATCGGCGGATTGGCTGCGAGGCCGCACGATCGGCGAAGAAGACACTCCGCATGGCGCTTGGCGCGGACCGCAGGACCGTGCTCAAGCTGGTGTTGCGGGGAGCATTGATACAGCTCGCCATCGGATTGGCAATTGGAATTCCGGTGGCGCTGGCCAGCAGCCGGTTGCTGGCCAGTCAGCTCTATGGGGTGAAGACGTACGATCCAGTTGTGCTTGCGATGGCAGTTTCTGCGCTCGCAAGCTGCGCCCTGTTAGCGGGATTCATCCCTGCACGGCGGGCGGCCTCGATTGAGCCGATGGAAGCGCTGCGGACCGAATAGCTTGCGGGAGCACATTAGGAGACGGTCGCGGCGAACCTTACCGCTTGGCTTTCACCGCTTCTTTTTCTCCTACGCGCTTGCTCACCGTGAAGCTCATCTTGCCGGCCTTCCTGTCGGCATCCACAATGATGTGATCGCCGTGCAGGACTTCGCCGTCCAGAATCTTCAACGCTAGCGGATCCTGTACCAGCTTTTGGATGGCGCGTTTTAGCGGACGCGCTCCGAAGTTGGGATCGAACCCCTCAGTGAACATCAATTCTTTCGCAGCATCCGTGAGCTCGAGCGAAATCTTGCGCTCGGCCAACAGGCGCCGCAAATCTTCCAGCCGTAGTTCGATAATCTTCACCAACTGCTCTTTGCCTAGAGGACGGAAGACGATAATGTCGTCTACTCGGTTCAGGAACTCAGGCTTGAAGTTGTCGCGGAGAGCGTCCATCACGAGTTTGGCCGCCTGGTCGAACTCATCGTTGGTGCGCAGCTTTTCCGTCTGCAGGAACGACGAGCCGATGTTAGACGTCATAATAATGACCGTGTTCTTGAAGTCCACGGTGCGGCCCTTGCCGTCGGTGAGGCGGCCATCGTCCATGATTTGCAGCAGGACGTTGAAGACGTTCGGGATGCGCCTTCTCTATTTCGTCGAATAGGATGACAGCGTAGGGGCGGCGGCGCACCTGCTCGGTCAGCTGGCCGCCTTCTTCGTAGCCCACGTATCCCGGAGGCGCGCCAATGAGGCGCGAAACGGCGTGCTTCTCCATGTATTCGGACATGTCGATGCGGATCATGGAGCGTTCATCGTCGAACAGGAATTCCGCGAGAGCGCGGGCCAGTTCAGTTTTGCCGACGCCGGTCGGTCCTAGAAAAATAAACGAGCCGATCGGCCGTTTGGGATCGCTGAGCCCGGCGCGCGAGCGGCGGATCGCGTTGGCTACCCGCTCCAGCGCCACGTCTTGACCGATCACGCGCTGGCGCAAGCGCTCTTCCATGGTGACCAGCTTTTTGACTTCGCCCTCCAACATTTTGGAGACGGGAATACCGGTCCACTTGGAGACGATGCGCGCAATGTCTTCTTCGTCGACTTCTTCTTTCAACATGCGCGGCTGGCCTTTGCCGTCCATCTTTGCGGTCAGTTTTGCCAGTTCTTCTTCGGTCTGGCGCAGCAGGCCGTAGCGAATCTCCGCCACGCGCTGCAAGTTGCCTTTGCGCTCCTCCGCCTGCTCTTCGATTTTGAGTTGCTCGATTTTTTCTTTGAGAGCGCGTGACTTGGCGATTACGTCTTTTTCTTTTTTCCAGTTCGCTTTCAGCGCATTGGATTTTTCCCGGATCTCCGCCAGTTCCTTGTCAATCACCGCCAGGCGCTCTTTGGAGTTCGCGTCGTCTTCCTTCTTTAGCGCTTGCTTTTCGATTTCCAGTTGCGTGGCGCGGCGTTCGAGCTGATCGATGTCGGTAGGCAGCGAATCAATCTGAATACGCAGAGAGGCGGCCGCTTCGTCAATCAGGTCGATGGCCTTGTCGGGCAGGAAACGGTCGGAGATGTAGCGATGCGACAGCGTCGCCGCAGCCACGATCGCCGAATCTTTGATGCGCACGCCGTGGTGCACTTCGTATTTCTCTTTCAATCCACGCAGAATACCGATGGTGTCTTCGACATTCGGCTCGCCGACAAACACAATCTGAAAACGCCGCTCCAGGGCAGCATCTTTCTCGATGTACTTGCGATACTCGTTCAGCGTGGTAGCGCCGATGGCCCGCAGTTGGCCGCGAGCCAGCGCGGGTTTCAGCATGTTGGAGGCGTCAATCGCGCCTTCGGCGGCGCCGGCACCTACCAACGTGTGCAGCTCGTCAATGAATAGGATGATCTGTCCGGCAGAGTCTTCAATCTCTTTGAGGACTGCCTTCAGCCGGTCTTCAAACTCGCCGCGATACTTCGCGCCAGCCAGCATCGAGGCGAGGTCGAGGGAAATCACGCGCTTGTTTTTTAGTGCCTCTGGCACGTCCCCTGAAATAATGCGTTGCGCCAAGCCCTCGACGATGGCGGTCTTGCCTACGCCTGGTTCGCCGATCAGTACAGGATTATTTTTTGTGCGACGGGAAAGCACCTGCACCACGCGGCGAATTTCTTCGTCACGGCCGATTACCGGATCGAGCTTGCCGCGCCGCGCCTGCTCGGTCAGGTCGCGAGCATAGCGCTCCAGCGCCTGGTATTTGGCTTCCGGATTCTGATCGGTCACTTTTTGCGATCCGCGGACAGCGGTTAGCGCTTTGAGAATCGCATCATGCGTAGCGCCGTTGCGTGCCAGGATCTCCTGCGCCAGGTCGCGCTTGCCCTGCGTAATCGCCAGCAGAAGATGCTCGGTGGAGACGTATTCGTCTTTGAAGTTGTCGGCCTCTTTGAAGGCACGTTCCAGCATCTGGTTGGCGGCTTGCGACATGGTCGCTTGCGTCGCGCCGCTGCCGGAAACCTTGGGCAGGCTCTCAATCGCGCGGTAGACCTCGCTCAATACGGCCTGCGGACCAATGCCGATTTTTTCCAGCACCGGCGGGACAATGCCTTCTTTATCCTCGAGCAGTGCAGCCAGAAGATGCAGCGGTTGCAACTCGGGATTGCCGTGCTCGGAGGCCAGATCGTTGGCGCGTTGCACCGCCTCCTGCGCCTTTACAGTAAATTTTTCCCAACGGATTGCCATAAAAACTCCTGAACAGCATTTAGCAGTTGGCACTTAGCATTTGGCTAGGCGTGGCTAGATGCTAAGTGCCAATTGCCAAGGGCTGCAAATGAAATTGGGAGGCGTTCACCTCTGCCGCCTCCCTTCATTTCGCGGGCGAGGGCGCCCGCGCCACATTACATCTCTTACGCGGCTTTGCTTGGGCCTTTGGCTTCCAGGGTTTTCTCTGGGCCAACGTTGATTTTGATTTGCTTGGGTTTCGCTTCGGCCTTTTTGGCCAGCTTGATTTTCAACACGCCCTTGTCGTAGCTGGCGTTGACGCTTTCTGGGTCCACCGTATTGGGCAGTGTAAAGGAGCGGGTAAAGCTGCCATACTGGCGCTCCACACGGCGGTAGTTCTCTTCTTTCTCTTCTTTTTCGAACTTGCGCTCGCCATGCACGGTGAGGGTGTTGTTCTCGATGCGGACATCGATGTCCTTCTCTTCGACACCCGGCACTTCGATTTTCAGAGTCACGTTGTGCTCGTCTTCATAGACATCCACTGCGGGAGCAAAGCTGCTGGTGGTAAGCGCTTCCTCGCGGCCATCGCCAAAGGAATCACGGACCAGCCGGTTCATACGGTCCTGCAGGGTAGAAAACTCACGGAAGGGATCCCAACGGGTAAGAACGGTCATTGCTAAATCCTCCTTCAAAGTCTTAGAAATTGGTTTGTAACTCGCTGTCACCCCATTGGATGACGCTTTAGTATGTTGCGATGCTAAAATATGAGTGTGTTACTGTCAAGTGTTAATCGTTATTTACCTTCAATAACTTACACTCACAATTAGGCACTTGAGGTAGGCGGTCTCTGGCACCGCTGCAAGAATTGGATGATCCTTGGCTTGGCTTCGGCTCTCCAGCAAGCGAATTGTTCTGTGGACATCTCGGGCAGAATCGGCCACCACGTCCAGGAATTGCGGAGGGCTGACGTGGTAGGAACAGGAGCAGGTGATCAGAATCCCTCCCGGCCGGAGCATCTTCAGCGCCCGGAGGTTCAGCTCCTTGTAGCCACGCAGGGCTCCTTCCAGGTTCCGCTTGTTCTTGGCGAAGGCTGGAGGATCGAGGACGATGGTGTCGTACTGCCGTCCGGCGGTGGCGTAGTCGCGCAGCAAGTCGAAGGCGTTGGCTTCCGTCCACTCGACTTCGCGGCCGTTCAGGGTGGCATTTTGATCCGCGACCTCCAGAGCGGTCCGAGAGCTATCTACTCCGCTAACCTGGGAGCACCGCTCCGCCACGTGAAGGGCAAAACCTCCCTGATAACAAAAAACGTCCAAAGCCTCCCCGCGCGCGTACTGAGCGGCGGCCGCATAGTTCTCCCGCTGGTCGAGGAAGGCCCCTGTCTTTTGCCCTTCGAGCGCCTCGTAGTGAAACTTGACGCCGTTCATCGTAAAGACTGTGCTCGCCTTGTCCCCTCGAAGGAGCGATGACTCCAGCGGCGGCAGAGCTTCCAGTTCGCGCGTCCAGGAATCCACATGCTCCGAGATCGACGCCGGCTTGAGCTGCTCATTCACCTCCGCGATGACCGTCCCTCGGACCGATTCGGTATTCATGGCTTGAGTTAAGAACTGCACCGAGAGCAGATCGTTGTACCGGTCAACGATCAAGCCAGGCAGGAAATCGCCTTCGCTGAAGATCACACGGTAAGCGTCGGTACTCTGGACCATCCGTTCCCGATAGGCGATCGCGGCCCGAATGCGTTCCCGCAGTAGAGCATTCAAGTCCTTGACTGGCTGCTGTGAAATCATCCGAATGGCAATTTGCGAAGCGCTGCTGTAGAGCGCGCTCCCCAGCACTTTGCCACGCTCATCCGCAACCTGGACCAGCGAACCGGGAGCAATGCTGTCCGCAGAAACTATGTCGGAACGATAGACCCAGACGTGGCCGTCCTTCAGGCGAGTCGCGCCACGGCGGGAAATTTTGATCAATGGTATTAAGGAGGATGTGGGCTTGACGGACATCTAGCGATGTTAAACCCTGCACGCTTTAGGCTTGTGGGTTGCCGGCCCCGCGCGCGTAGTAGCTTTCGTTTCCCTGCTCCAGGCGGCGGCCTTTTTCGCTGAAAATGCGGAAGTGCATCACTCCCAGTTTTTGCAAGACGAATTGCAGCGATGTGACCACAACTCCCCAACCATAGGTCACGCTGCGGCGGAAGTTGATAGATGACGCCTCATCAAAATATTTCGTCGGACAGGAAACCTCGCCGATGCGGAAGCCGAAGTAGGCACACTGTGCCAACGTTTGATTGTCAAAAAGAAAGTCATCGGAGTTCTCGAGCAGGGGCAGGCGAGTGAGCACTTCGCGGCTGAAGGCGCGGTAACCAGTGTGGTACTCGGAAAGCTTGATACGCAGAAACAGATTCTCAAACGCGGTCAGCAGCCGGTTCGCGATGTATTTGTAAATCGGCATCCCGCCGCGCAGCGCCTGCCCGCCGAGGATGCGCGATCCCAGCACCACGTCATAGACGCCATACGCCACCATGCTGGCCATCGCCGTTACCAGCAGAGGCGTGTACTGATAGTCGGGATGCACCATGATGATCACATCGGCGCCCGCGGCCAGGGCTTCGCGATAGCAGGTCTGCTGGTTGCGTCCATAGCCGTAGTTCTGATCGTGGACGTAATATTGCAATCCCAGCCGCTTCGCGAGTTCGACGGTGCCGTCGGAACTGTGGTCATCGACCAGCAGGCACATGTCTACCAGGTCGGGCAGCTCCTGCACCGTGGCCTGGAGTGTCTTCTCCGCATTGTAGGCGGGCAAAACCACCGCGATGCGCTTCTGGTTCAGCATTGATGGATGTCTCTTGGCCCTCGAATAGCCGCAAGTATACAAGTATTCTCGGATGCTTTGGTTGGACGGCGATCAGATACCAGTGCAGATAAGAAGTGAACGTTGTGATTAGCAGGCATAACCCGACTCCCTTGCCGTCGAGCGGCGGCTGGGCGGGATGCCCCTGCCCTTTACGGGAGTCGGGCGCAACTAGGGGTATTCAGTTTTAGTCCTCCTGGGGACTATTTAAGAACTTTCCGCTTTTTTCGTATGTGACTTTCGTCACATCGAAGCTCTCCGGAGAGTGCACGGGCCTAAGCCGACCGCCTATCCTCCGAAAAATGCGGCCTCGGATTGGTTCACCGGCACTTGCCCGGAAACTTGTCAGACCCGAGGACGACGCGGAAACTCCTGTGGGAAAGTGTTCAGGCAAGAAATACGATTTCGTCATAAAATTGGAGTTGCTCGCAGCATTTCACGCTAGGTGGGGGAGCAATGGCATTCGCGGAAAAATTTGGCAGTGAACCGTCGTCGATCGCACTTCGACCTGTTGATCGCTTGATGCTGGGATTGATTGGGGTCGGAGTAATCTTCGCTTCCCTGGGACTTGGCGAAGCCGTATACCGATTCCTATTCCTCGATTTTGAGGGAGCTACCGACCGTCTTCCCATTGAGATGGTCTTTGGGCTGGCCTTTGCCTGGATGGTTACGAAACTAGCGAGAAGAATTTACCATTACCGGATGAAGACCTCGGCGAGAATCAAATTGATACGCGACCGCAATCATAAAATTCGGCGTGCCGCCGCCGCCATTGCGCCGGTGCCTTACCCGAGCAATCAGCAAGCGATCCGGGTGATTCGGGAAGAAGTGGATCGCATTGAGTGGGCGCTGGCTGACATCATGCCGCAATAGGCTGCCGGGCGCAGCGCGAAGGCCTTGCGGTCGATTCATCCACCGTGCGTGGGCTGAACCGGAACACTGGCCGGTTTCAAGTAGGGTTTTAACTTCTCCAAAGCTGCTTCCACGGTTAGTCCGTATTTGGTGCGCAAAGCCTCAGGCTTCCCGTGCTCGATGAATTGGTCGGGCCACCCAATCCGCACCAAGGGCGTGGATAGCCCTAAATTGTTCAACTCTTCGAGAATCGCGCTTCCGAACCCGCCGCGCAGCACATGATCCTCGAGCGTGACGATTACGCGCACCTGGCGCGCAAAAAATTCCAGCATCTCCGCATCAATCGGCTTGGCGAAGCGGGCGTTGATCACCGCGGCGGAGAGTCCTTCCGCCTCCAGCCTGCGAGCCAGTTCCCGCCCCATGGGAACCATGTTCCCTAAAGCAAAAATGGCGGCCTGATCGTTTCCATTGTGCTCCAACAGTTCCGAACGGCCGATGGGGATGGCTTTCGGTACATCTTTGATGGGCGTGCCCGGCCCAACTCCGCGCGGGTAACGCACCGCAATCGGGCCGTCATACTGCATCGCGGTGAACAGCATGTCGGCAAGTTCGTCTTCGTCTTTGGGAGACATGTGCACCAGGTTGGGGATGCCGCGCAGGTAGCTGATGTCGAACAGGCCGTGATGCGTAGGGCCATCGTCTCCCGACAGGCCCCCACGATCCAGGCAGAAGACTACCGGAAGATTTTGCAGGCACACGTCGTGGACGATGGGATCAAACGCCCTCTGAAGGAATGTCGAGTAAATCGCGCAAAACGGTTTGAATTTCTGGGTGGCGAGTCCAGCCGCAAAAAGCACGGCATGCTCTTCGGCAATGCCCACGTCGAAGTACTTATCGGGATGATGAGTTCGAAAGCGGTCTAGCGCCGTGCCATTCGGCATCGCCGCGGTAATGGCGACGATGCGTGGGTTGGAGTTTGCCAGCTTGACCAGCGTGTCGGCGAAAACCTCGGAATAGGTGCGCTGGCTGATCGGCTTAGTCTCGCCCGTCTCCGGATCGTAAGGGCCCAGGCCGTGAAACTTCTTTTGCTTTTGGATCGCCGGCTCGAAGCCTTTGCCTTTCTGCGTGAGCGCATGCAGCAGAACCGGGCGCTCTTGCACTTTCAGGAATTCGAAGGTTCTGATCAACGTCGCAATGTCGTGGCCATCAATGGGTCCGTAATATTTCAGCCCAAGTTCCTCGAAGATTACGCTGGGCCACAACATGCTTTTCGCGGCTTCTTCGGCCTTGCGGGCCATGTGCAGCGCGGTTCGGCCAGCCAGTTTTTCGACGAATTTTCCCGCCCGGTCACGCAGGTAATCGTAGCCCGGATGGGTGACAATCCGGTTCAGGTAGCTGGCAATCGCGCCCACGTTTTTGTCGATCGACCACTCGTTGTCATTGAGGATCACGATAAGGCGCTTCGTATCGTGGGTGATATTGTTGAGCGCTTCATAGGTAATCCCGCAGGTGAAGGCGGCGTCGCCGGCCAAAGCCACCACGTGTTCCCTGCCGCCTGCCAAGTCGCGAGCCACTGCCATGCCGAGCGCCGCAGATAATGCGGTTCCGGCGTGCCCAGCGCCGTAGGGATCATGCTCGCTTTCCGTCCGCGACATAAATCCGCTGAGGCCCCCCGGAGTGCGAATCGTGTCGAATCGATCGCGGCGGCCGGTGAGCAGCTTGTGCACGTACGCTTGATGACTCACATCGAACAGAAAATGGTCGCGGGGAGTGTCAAAGACGTAGTGCATGGCGATGGTAAGTTCAACCACTCCCAGGTTGGGGCCGAGATGTCCGCCGGTCCGCGAAAGCGCCGTGATCAGTTCCGCCCGGATCTCCTCCGCCAGTTGCTGCAGTT
Source organism: uncultured Acidobacteriaceae bacterium (assembly GCA_963712035.1). GTDB lineage: Bacteria > Acidobacteriota > Terriglobia > Terriglobales > Acidobacteriaceae > PALSA-270. Next base: position 1,066,003 of record CAVQGL010000002.1, read on the forward strand.
GCGGCAGGGAGAGACTCTTCACATCGGAAGGCGAGTTGATCCGATCCAGTAAACGGTCCATAAACAACGTATCTGCCCCACGTCAGTAGCGGTACGAAGATAACGGCTAGTCAGATGGATCCTGGCCCGTGCTCTGTATTCAACCACCCCACCTGGGAGCCTGTGACCCCATTTTAGTGCATTTCGCAGCTCAAACGGTGAGAAGTCGATAACCGGGGTGGATTGCCCCGCAACCTTCGTAACTTTCTACTTTCCGCTATCAATGAGTTCCTGGCAGGTAATGCAATAACGAACCCAGGGAATGGCTTCCAGGCGTTTGAGATTGATCTCCTGCTCGCAGTTGAGGCATTCGCCGAAGCTACCTTTGCGCACCCGGTCCAGCGCCGCGTCAATCGCGGTCAACAAGGAGCGATCCCGAGAACTTTGCTGGAAAAGCAGCTCCCGGCTCTGCGAAGTGGTCGCCCGGTCGCCTTCGTCTTTGCCATGGTCGGGCTCGATGGTACGCCCTTCCTCTTGCACACGAGAAAGGCTTAGGCGCAGTTCCTGCTGGCGCACCTGCAAGGACTTCTTAAACCGGGCAATCGTTTTCTTATCCACGATCTGAACGATATTAACAAATCGCGGGAACCGAAACAGCGCAACTGCCTTTCTGTTCTCTTTCCCGCTGTGAATCTCGTCCCTTGAGGGCGGGTGTGCCGCAGACCTGTGGCATTTTCATTTCTTTCACAGGGCAGGATGTACTTCTGAGTGTCCCGATGCCTCAAAGTAGGCATCCCGAGCGCATTTCCACAGTTGACAAGCGAATAAGACGGGAGCTAAATAGGCGCACCGGGTTTCCAAACTCAACAGCGGCGCGGCGTTTGCGTGCGCGGAGAACCGAGAAACCTGCGAGGAGACGAGATGAATAAAGCCGATCTCATTAACCGGATTGCCGCTGGCAGCCGGATCAGTAAAGCGCAGGCCGCAATGGCCGTGGACACATCGGTGGACAGCATTACCGCCGCGCTGAAAAAAGGGGAGAGGGTGGCACTCATTGGATTTGGCACCTTTTCTGTTTCACAGAGGAAGGCGCGTAACGGACGCAATCCGCAGACGGGAGCAACCATCAAAATTGCCGCCCGCCGAGTGGCGAAGTTCACCCCGGGAGCCGAATTGAAAAAGGCGGTCAACCGCGGAAAGTAGGGGCCCAGATTTTAGATTGGCATGAAACGGCAGGAGGTCGGTCCTGCCGTTTTTGCTTGCGCCGAGAACAGAGAACGGGAAACTGGCAACTGGATTCCAGTCCGGCCGTGCTCACCCGCTGCCTTGCTGAATCCAAGCGGCATCCGATAGAATCTAAGGAGTCGCGTCAAGACTTGGAGACCCATGAAGGCAGCCATTCATCCCGCTTACAACGAAATACGCGTTATGTGCGCGTGCGGCAACAGTTTTACGACACGCTCTACCCATAAGGGCGACATCCACGTAGAAATCTGCTCCAATTGCCACCCCTTCTTTACCGGCAAGCAGAAGTTGATGGATACCGCCGGCCGCGTCGAGCGCTTCCGCCGGAAATATGCCAAGGTGGAACCGAAAGCGGAGACCGCGAAGAAGTAAGTCAGCAAGGAATTTACGCGGATCCAACAGATCTGAAGCCCTCGCTGCGGCGGGGGCTTTGTTTTGTCATCCCGAGGAGCCCTCTTTTGGCGACGAAGGGTCCGGGCGCGCCGCGCGAAGCCTGGGCGGTTTACGCGAGGGGAAGAATCGCGCGTTTGGCGCGCATCCTTACTCGTCGTCGCGCTCGACGGGCTCTCCGACCAGATTGTAGTAGACCTCTTTGGGGGCCTTGGGTTTCGTAGGCTTTTCAGCTTTTGCAGGCGGGGGCGGCGCGGATGTTTGCGCAACGGGAACTTGAGGAACTGCGGCCGGCGGAGCCGATTGCTGCAGCGGAGGCGGCGTTACTGCGGACACCTTGAGCGGAGGGCTTACCGGCTCACGAGCTGGCGCCGGCGCGGAAATGGATAGATTTGTTGGTCGAGCCACGTTCGCAGCCTTACGCCGAACCAGTTTCGGACCGCGTTGCGACCAGGAGCTCACCACCAGCGCCACAATCAGCGCAAGGCAGAGCTCCAGTACCGAGGCAAAGACCACGGGAACGTTGAAATCTCCCTTGCCAAGATAGAGGGGCGACCCCGGATCGGCCTCCATCACTCGGGCCAGGCCGGGCACAATGACCGCACTGGTCAGCGAGGCCACAAAGTTCCAGATGGCCGCGCCGAGGATGACCGCAATCAACAGACGGCCCATCCATTTTTTGGACTCTGCCGGAGACAGGTCGGCGGCAAGCGGTTTGCTGGGGGCGTCCATAAACATAGACCTCTCGGCTGATTGTGACACACTGGGCCGCGTCGGGGAAGGCAGTAGAATAATCACAGTGCGCAAAGGTTGGGACAATTCGTTACAAAACGCGGGCGAGGGCGCCCGCGCCACACGGCCTGTGCCCTCATCCGTTCGCATCGGCAGTGTGGAGATTTCTCCTGCTACCGTACTGGCGCCCATGGCGGGCGTCACTGACACCGTGTTTCGCCGCTTCATCCGCAATTTGGGCGGATGCGGGCTGATTATGACTGAGTTCACTTCCGCCGATGGGGTTTTACGAAAAAAAGATCAGAAGGCCAAGCGGTATTTGCATTTTTATGAAGACGAGCATCCCATCTCGGCGCAGCTGTTCGGCAGCGATCCGCAAGTGATGGCAGAAGCGGCGCGCATGGTCGAGGGCTTCGGCTTCGATCTGATCGATCTAAATCTGGGCTGCCCGGCTAAAAAAGTGGTGAAGTGCAACGGCGGCTCAGGACTGCTGCGCGATCTGCCCGCCATCGGCAAGATCTTTGAGGCGGTGCGGGCGGCAGTGAAGATTCCCTTTACGGTGAAGTTCCGCGCCGGCTGGAATGACGAAGAGATCGTCTGCGTGGAACTCGCGCGCATGGCGGAGAGTTGTGGTCTTTGCGCCGTGGCGCTGCATGCGCGCACCCGCGAGCAGGGATACAGCGGGCAGGCGCGCTGGGAGTGGATTGCCGCGGTGAAAGATGCGGTGAAGATTCCCGTGATTGGCAATGGCGACATCCGCTCGCCGGAGGATGCCTGCGCGATGGTCGCGCAAACGGGATGCGATGCCGTGATGATTGGCCGGACGGCGCCGGCGAATCCATGGATCTTCCGGCAGATTGAGCAGTATTGTGTGGGGACAGCCGCCCCCGGCTGTCCAGTCGAGCAAAGCTCGACAGCCTTTGCTATTCCCGAGATGCCAAAGAACCAGACTTCAGGCCTTCGGCCCGATGGACAACCGGGGGCGGCTGTCCCCACGCGGTTCTACGATGAACCCTCCGAGGCGGACCGCTACCAAATGATCCGAACTTACTTCCGCATGTTGATTGAAGAAGAGCTGCCCGACGCGGTCGGCAAGATGAAGCAGTTCGCCTCATGGTTCACGCATGGAGTGCCAGGCGGGGCAGCACTGCGCAAGGCAATCTACGAATCAAAGAGCGCGGTGGAGATTTTGGGCAAGGTCGAGCAGTTTTTTGAGGCTCGGCTCTTTGCTATCAAGTAGTTATCTGTAAGCTATTGAAAGCAGCTGCCAAAGAGTTGCCCGCCGGGAAAATGGCGACTTAATCGTCGCGTAGAATGCCCCGCAATCGCGCCAGGATCGCTTATGGGCGCGTTTCTTTGGCCCAGTGACCCTTGGGGCTCATCCGAACAATCGCACGCTAGAAATCGATTTGGCTATATCTTAAAGATATAACTATGGCATTTGCAGCCTTTTCAAGCAGATAGTCGGGGTTCACCTCCAGCGCCGGTAGGGCGGGCAGTTTTCGATACTGCTGGAGCAGGAATCCCTTTCGAAGTTCGTGACGATGGCCCGCATGGGGTCCTTCGACTGCGCGGCAGCTTCGCACTCGCGAAGCCACCCCTCCACCGCTCAGGATGACAGAGCTTTCAATAGCGGCTTGCCCTTTTCGTCTTTCTCGACGTAGCCCCACGGCACTTTCATGTCGTGGGTAAACACCGTCAGCCATTTTTCGGGGATGGCTTTCGCGTAGTAGCGCTTGCGGCTGGCGAGAGTGTCCAAGGGGAAAAGATCGAAACCAGTAGTCCAGGCGAGATCAAGTTGAGCGACCGTCGGGAACAGGTCGGAGATGTAGCAGGCGGTCTTGCCTCCGCTCTCAATCATCACGGCCTGCATGTGCGCGGTGTGGCCAGGAAAGACTCTTACCGCGATGCCCGGAACAATCGGCTGATCGCCGCGCAGTAGCTGCATTTGGCCGCTCTCCACCAGCGGATTGTAGTTGTCGAGGATGTAGCTGATGCGATCGCGTTCGCTGGCGGTTTGCGCGTACTGCCATTCGCCTTCCTGCACGTAATACTTCGCGTTGGGAAAAGTGGCGACGGCTTTGTCTCCTTTGCGAACCGTGTTCCATCCGCAGTGATCGAAGTGCAGGTGAGTGTTGAGGACGATGTCGAAATCTTCCGGCGCAAAGCCGGCGGCGGAGAGATTGTCGAGCAACTGCGCGGATTGCCCGTAGATCTCGATCATCTTCTGCGAAAGCTTGTTGCCGACTCCGGTCTCAATAAGAATGGTGTGATCGCCGGTGCGCACGACGAGCGAGTTGAGGCCGGTGGGAATGCGATTGTTTTCGTCGGCGGGAACGCGCTTTTGCCACATCACTTTGGGGACGACGCCGAAAAAGGCTCCGCCATCGAGGTAGCAGACGCCGTCGCAGACTGCAGTGAGTTCGAAGTCGCCTAGAGTTGTACGGGACGTGTTTATCATTGGGAAATCGCTTGCGAGTCAAACTCTTGGCTGTGTGCATCCGTGGAATCCCGCCCTAGTCGCAAAGAACGAGACTAGGATGGGGCACCCTCGTGCATGCTCACCGCACGCCGTCCAAATTCACCGTGTCAACTCACGCTCCAGATGATCCTGAATCATGTGAAACAGTTGTTGCTGGGTTCCGCTGCCCGCGATGCCGTGAGTTTTTCCGGGATACGCCATGAAGCGGAACTGCTTGCCCGCTTTGATGAGCGCGTCCATCATCTGGATGCTGTTCTGAAAATGCACATTGTCATCGCTGGTGCCATGCACCAGGAGCAGCGCGCCGTGCAGCTTGCCGGCCGCCGCCGGCATGGAAGACTCGTCGTAGCCTTTCGCATTGTCTTTGGGCAGGCCCATGTAGCGCTCGGTATAAATACTGTCATAAAGATGCCAGTCGGTAACCGGGGCGACCGACACTCCCACCTTGAACGCATCGGAATGGGTGAGTGCGTAAGCCGTCATTGAGCCGCCGTTTGACCATCCCCAAATAGCGACGCGGCTGCGATCCAGTTGCGGGTATTGGGCGAACAGTTGGTCCAGCGCGGTGAGTTGATCCTTCAGTTCGATGGCGCCGAATTGATGGCGGATGGCGATTTGGAATTTGCGGTCGCGGCCGGGAGTTCCCCGATTATCCACGCTGAAAATCGCATAACCATCGCGCGACATGAGTTGATGGAATACCCCGCGCGTTCCCATCCAACCTTTGCCGACGGTTTGTCCTGCGGGACCACCGTAGATATAGACAATCACCGGAATCTTTCCGGCGCCGGAGTTTTCCGGCGGAAGCAGCAGTTGACCGTAGAGCGGAGTGCCGTCGTCCGCTTGAAAGTTCAGAAATTTAGGAGCGGCCAAGCCATAATCCTGCACGCTGCGCGACTCCCAAAACTTCTGGCATGAGCCTTCGGGCGCGCACAGAGCCATGCTCGGCGGAGTCAGAGTCTCGGAAAAATTGTCCAGGTAGTGCTTGCCGTCCTCGGCGAACATCGCGCCATGCATGCCATCGGGCTGAGAGATGCGCTTCAGTTCCGAGCCATCCAGCTTGACCGAATCGATCTGGTGCTGCAGCGGGTCGCCTTGATTGGAAGTGAAATAAACGGTGCCAGATTTTTCGTCCAATCCATCCAGCCCGAGGACATCGAAATCTCCCTGCGTGAGCTGGCGCTCGAGTTTGGCATCGTCCGCAAGCGGATTCTGCGAGTCGAAACTGTAGAGATAAAGGTGGGTGTGGCCGTCGCGCCAACTGGACCACAGAAAATGATCGCTCGATTTGAAGATGCGGAAATTGTCGGTCACTTCAACCCATCCGTCGGGATCGGATTCGCTTAGAACTTTTCGCGAGCGGCCGGAATGGGCGTCGACGAAATAAAGATCGAGCCTATCTTGCCGGCGGTTGAGAACCTGCGCCCAGAGCACGCCATCGCGCAGCCATCCAAAACGAGGGATGTAGATGTCGTTCTTATCAGCATCGTTGTTATCGGCATCGCTGTCACCGGCGAGAGAAATCCATTTGGTGCCGCCTCCCGAGGAACTAACTACGCCGAGCTTTACCACCGGATTGGGATCGCCGGGCTGGGGATATTTTTCCAGGTCGACTTTGGCATGGACCGGCGACCAATCTTCAATCGGGTACGTGGGAACGCGCGTTTCATCCATCTGCAAGTAGGCGATTTCTTTGCTGTCGGGCGACCAGAAATAATTGCTACGCACGCCCAGTTCTTCGGAGTAAACCCAATCAACCTCGCCATCCAGCAGATTCTCGTCTTTATCTTTGGTGAGCTGCTTTTCAGAGTCGCCGGCCGTCGCACGTACATACAAATTGTGTTTGCGGACATAGGCGACGCGGTTGCCGTCAGGGGAAAACTTGGGATCGTTGCCGGGATCGGGCGCCGAAGTAAACTGAACGGCGGTTCCGTTGTCCAGCGAGTAGAGCCAGAGCTGTCCCTGCGAGTTGAACAGAAGGTGCTTGCTATCGGGCGCCCAAAGATAGGCGGCAACGTTGTAACGGCGCAAGCGCTCCTTCTCGCGCTCGTCTTTAATGTTTCCGATGGAAGGCGCTAACGTGGCTAGTTTCTGCTCGCTGACCAAGACGCCTTCTTCTCCGGTGAGCGCGTTGACGAAGCGCAGTTCGCCATGGTCACCGGAGTCGTCGCGTTGCACGTAGGAAATCTTCGAGTAGTCAGGACTCCACTGAACGTTCTCCGGACCGCGGCCGGTGAGCCCGCCGTCGGCGAAAATGGTTTCGATGGTAAGCTTTTTTTCCGGAGAGGCGTTTTGTGCCGTGGCCGCGGAAGTTAGCGCGCAGCACAGTAAGAATAAGATGGACGGTCGTCTCACGTAGGCAGCTCCTGCGGCATGAAAACAAGATTAGGCAAGGCAGAAAAGTGTACACCGATTCAAGCTTGAACCACCAAGGGAACAAAGGAACTCAGCTTGGTGAACTCCACTCTCCACCTTGTCATTCCGAAGCCAGTCGTATCAGCGAGGAATCTGCTTTTTGCGCGCGAAACAGCAGATTCCTCGCGCGGCCAGGCCACGCTTCGGAATGACAATTCTGGATTGTCGTGGTGGTTTAAGGGTTCAGGCGGCTGTTAAAATCTTCGCTCCGAAGGAATTCTCATGCCTCCCACACTCACCAACGGCAAGATTTGCTATATCCAGATACCCGCCACCGACATTGCGCGTTCGGCCGACTTTTATCAGCGCAGCTTTGGCTGGAACGTGCGCCGGCGAAGCGATGGCGAGATCGCGTTTGATGACACCACCGGCCAGGTGAGCGGCGCCTGGGTGGTGGGGCGTCCGCCGTCCACGGAACCTGGCCTTCTTTTTTACATTATGGTCGACAGCGTCGCTGCGGCCATTGATCTCGTGGTCGCCAACGGGGGCGAGATCGTGCAGCCGATCGGCGCGGACGCGCCCGAGATCACCGCCAGGTTTCGCGACCCGGGCGGAAACATTATTGGCCTGTACCAGGAACCTGCTCAATCTTAGGCGCAACGCCTGTTCTGAGCGTGCTAAAATTAAAAGCGTGACCTACTCCTACGATGCTTCCTGACGTGCAAAGTCTCATCGAACTGCAACAGGCAGATCGGGAGATCGCTCGCCTCAAGGAAGAAATTGCCGCTCTGCCCAAGCGCGTGGCCGTGATCGAGGGGAAGTTGGCGGGTACGAAGGCAGTTCTGGAAAAGGCCAAGACCGCCGTCAAAGCTGACGAAGCCGCCCGCCGCAAGTTTGAAACCGCTATTCAGGATCTGCAAGGCAAAATCTCGAAGTACCGCGATCAGTCCCTGGAAGTAAAGACCAACGAACAATACAAAGCCTTGATGGGCGAGATTCAATTCGCGGAGCGGGATATTCGCGCCAATGAAGACAAGATTCTGGAGCTGATGGTCAACGCCGAAATCCGCGAGAAAGACGTGAAGGCCGCCGAAGCGGATTTGAAAGCGGAGATGTCCGAGATCGAGCGGGAGAAAGCCGCGGCCCGCGAACGCACCGCGGAAGACGAAAAGCTGCTGGCCGAATGGAATGCCAAGCGCGGCAATGCACGCGCCGCGGTGAGTTCTGACTTACTGCCGCACTATGACCGCGTAGCCAAGTACCGCGGCACGGGGATCTCCGAGGTGCGCGACCAGAAATGCCTGGCTTGCCAGGTGATGCTGCGGCCGCAAACTTACAACGAGGTGCGCAACGGCGTCGAAACGGTGATTTGTGAGTCCTGCCAGCGCATTCTTTATTACAATCCAGCCAACGAAACGCAGGTAGCCGCTCCAACTTTCCACAAACGGCGCCGGGCGCATCCCAAATTCGAGGCGAGCCAAGCTTGGTACTACCGTCCTGACTACGGCGAAAGCGGCGAAGTGTATTTGAGCTTTGTCAACGAAGGCGGTTCTTCGACGCGGCGTGTCTACGACGTTCACAACGGACGCAAGCTGGGCGACACCCTAATGCGCGAAGGCGAGTACCGGCTGGGGTTCCCTGAAGATTTAACCGGCTCCTCAATCCGCCTGAATGGGAGCTGGACAGAAAAAGAGATGGACGAGTGGGGCGATGAAATGCCCATGGTCGTCCTCGACACGTTGCAGCGCGATCTGGAGTTGGCGCAAGCAGACTCAGCGCGCGGGCACAAGACTGAGGCTCTAGCTTCAGAGCATCCCGCCGCCAGCTAAACGGCTGGCCCATTTTCTCGAATCCGAAATGCAAACCGCGCGGTTTCGAGCTCTAGTGTTTGTCCTCCAGCTACTCGCATCGCAGGGCCACCATGGGATCGACTTTGGCGGCGCGGCGGGCGGGAAGGGCGGAAGCGGCAAGCGCGACCAGCAACATCAGCAGGATGCTCCCCATGTAGATGAGCGGGTTGGTGGCACTCACTTCAAAGAGTAAGGACCGGATCAAGCTTGATGCCGCGAACGAGCCAAGTACTCCCAAGGCGCAACCTAACAGGGCCAGCCTTACGCCGGAAACAAGCACGAGCCGACCGATATTCGCGCGCTGTGCGCCGAGAGCCATGCGAATGGCAATCTCCCGCGTGCGCAACGAGACCGAGAAGGCGACCACCGCATAAATCCCTGTAAGGGCTAGCAGCAGAGCGCCAATCGCAAAGGTTGTGATCAGAGTGGTGTTGAAGCGGCGGGGTGCCTCCACGTTCGAGATCACATCGTCCATGGTTTGGACTTGTTCTAGCGGGAGTAGGGGATCGATTTCGGCGACCGTCGAGCGCAAGACGTGAATCATCTGCTCGGGAGGCAGAGCCGAGCGCAGAACGATAAACCCGCCCCCGCCGCCAAGATCTTTCGCAGGGTCCGCTCCATAGAGAGTAGCCGGCTGCTGCATCGGGGCGTACCACTGCTCGATGCTGGGCTCGTCCGGAGGGCCTAGCTTAGTGTCGGCAACCACGCCTACGACCGTTGCCCACGGTAGCCCCTTTTTCGGATTGCCGGCGTGCATACGTTTACCGATGGCAGTCTGAGCGGGCCAAGCGTGCCTTGCCATGGATTGGTTGACGATCATTACGGGCAGCGTGTCAGACCGATCGTCCGGGGTGAAGTACCGGCCCTCAATAAGTGGAATGCCGATGGCGCGGAAATAGTCTCCGTAGGTGATCGCAAACCCTGCGAATTTCAGCTTCCAACGATCCACGGGTTCGTTCTCGATGGTGTACGCAGATTCCGCACTACCTAACTCGGGAAGGAACCAGGTAATGCCGACTGCGACGGCGCCGGGTTTTCTCGAAAGGCGTTCAACAACATCGCGATTGAAGGCGTCGGACGAGGCGCGAGTCGAATATTGTTTGTCCGGCAATTGAAAACCTGCCACAAGCACATGGTCAGGACGAAATCCAGGATCAACCGCACGCATTTTCTGGAAACTCCGCAAAAAGGCGCCAGAAGCAGTGAGCAGCACCAGCGCGATCGCAATCTCCGAGACGACCAGGGCTGAGCGTAACCAGGTATGGCTCGCGGCCCCGGTGCCGACGCGATCGCCCTCTTTGAGGCATTCTGTCAGATTGGTCCTCAAGGCCACAAAGGCAGGGGCTAAGCTGCACAGCCCGCCCGTTACCAAGACGAGCACAAAGGCGAACCCGGCGATGCTTGCGTCCAGCGAGATTGAGGAGATCCGGGGCATGGATTCGGGTAAGAGATGCAATGCGGTACGGATGGCAATTGCGGCGAGGGTGAGCCCAAGCGCGCCACCAGCCCCTCCCAGAAGCAAGCCTTCCAAGCAAGATTCGCGCAGAACCACGCCCGAGCCTGCACCCAGCGCCAGTCGCACCGCGTATTCGCGACGCCGTCGGATGGCCTGCACCAACAACAACCCAGCGACGTTCACGCAGGCAATGAGCAGGACAATAGAAACTGCCAAAAAGAGGGTACGAAGCAATGGCTTGGCACTTGAGACTGCTAACTCCCGCAATGGCATGGCGTCCCCGCGGATATGCAGCGCAGCCTTGCTGGCGGGGAAATCGCGCATGATCTGCTTGGCCACGCGGTCGGCATCCTGGGCTGCCTGCGCGACGGTAACGCCATCTTTGAGGCGGCCAACAATGTGATATCCCCACATGCCGGACTCGGGCGAAAGTTCGTCCGCCGTCGGGCTCATCGGCACCCAAAGCTGTGCCTGGTTGAGGTGACCCGACTCCAACGGATATTCGAAACTTCTCGGCATCACGCCGATGACGGTATACGCCTTGCGGTCAAGATTGATGGAGGTGCCTAGGATATTAGGATTTCGGTCATAGCGGTTGAGCCACAGCGAATAGCTGATCACGGCAAAGGGCTGATTTCCGTCCTCCTCGGCTTTCGTAAAGACGCGGCCCAAAAGCGGCTGCACGCCGAGCGTGGGGAAGACGCCCGCCGTGAGGCGGGCCCCGACAACTTCTTCCGGCGTTGCGCCGCCGGAAAGCTCATAGCTCGTCTTGAATACGCCTCCAAGAGAGGAAACAGCACTGCTTGCGTTCGCGTAGGTTCCAATCTCGCCCGCAGTCACGCTGATTCCCGGGTTGTTCCCGAGATGATCGCCCAACAACAACTAGCGCTCAGGATGGCTGAATGGCAGCGGGCGCAAGCAATACTCCTTCAACGAGAGAGAAAATTGCAGTGGTAGCGCCGATGCCGAGCGCTAGCGTCAATACCGCGACGGCAGTGAATCCCGGGACTCCTACGTAGTTGGCGAATCGCGATACCGAAGGTCTTGCCAGAGATCTGCGTCATGTATCTTTCCTATTCATATCTCAGCGCCACCATGGGATCGACTTTGGCGGCGCGGCGGGCGGGGATGTAGCTGGCCACCAGCGCGGCGGTTGAGACTAGCAGTGCGACCGTCGCTAAGACTCCGGGGGAGTGGGGGCTTACGCCGTAGAGCAGCGAATCGAGAAAACGCACCGTGAACCATGCTCCCAAAAGGCCCAAGACAACTCCGATGCAAACTAAGCGCATGGATTGGCGAAGGACCATGGCCAGTACTTTGCTCTGCGACGCGCCCTAAGGCGATGCGGATTCCAATTTCGCGCGTACGCAGAACGGTCACGTAGGTGACTACGCCATAGATTCCAGTCCAGGCCAGGATCAGCGCCAGTCCGCCAAATCCTCCGAAGACTTCCAGGTTGAATCGGCGAGAGGTCAAGGAATCCGAGAGCACCGAGTCCATGGTTCGCACATTCTGTACTACGGCTTGACGGTCCAGTCCAGCGACTTCTTCCCGCAGCGCGCCGGGCAGCGGGGAGAACGAATTGCGCGACCGGACGACCAACGTCATCTCGCTCGGAGCCATTACCGACAGCGCACCTGCCATCTGCGCCGAACACATGTACAACTCGGGCGAGGTGGATGTCTCCAAGTTGCGATGCCGCACGTCTCCCACCACTCCCACAATGGTGAACCACCACGGGTAGGTCTTTATCTACAGGGCGTCCCCATTTGACGCGCTGCCCGATGGGATTTTCGCCGGGGAAATATCGGCGCGCAAATGCGTCATTGATGATCGCCACAGGGACAGCGTCGGGCGTGTCATGGTCAGCGAACAATCTGCCGGAGACGAGAGGGATCTCCATCGTCTCAAAATAGCCTGGACTCACAATTCGTTGATCGCTCGCCAGAAAATCGCTGGCCGCAGCAGGACGGCCTTCGACGGAAAAACTTGTCCCCAAGCTCGTGCCGCCAATGGGCAGGTTGGTGGTAAGTCCTGCGGAGGCCACGTCGGGAAAGCTGCGAACGTCGTCCAACAACCTGCCATAGAAGGAAAGTGTTTGCTGCGCGCTCAAGTGCTGTTCCGTGGCAAGGGATAAATCAGCGGTGAGGAGTCGTTCCGGATTGAATCCGGGGTCTACGATCATGACCTTCCACAAACTGCGCGCCAAAAGTCCGGCGCCACTCATCAGAATTACTGCCAGACTCATTTCAACCACCACAAATGCGCGCAACGTTTTGCCGGTGCCGTGATCTCCCGCATCCAATCCGCCACGCGTGCCGCTGTTCAGAATTGAGGCCGTCTCGCTTCGCAACGATTGCAGGGCAGGAGTCAATCCAACGATGACGGTGCACAAGGCGACTGCGAATACAGAAAAAGCCAGCACTCGCCAGTCCAGGGATATTTGATTCAGACGCGGCAGATCGAGCGGCATGATGCGCAGAAATGGAATGCCAAGCCAAGCGAGTGCGAGGCCGAGCACTCCGCCAAGCGTGGCGAGAACGGCGCCTTCGGTGAGCAACTGTGCGATCAGGTTACGCCGGCTCGCCCCTAACGCGACCCGAACTGCAATTTCATGGCGACGTCCTGAGGCCCGCACCAGCAATAGCATAGCCACGTTGGAGCATACGATCACCAGCAGCAATCCACCAGCACCCAAAATCGCGACGAGCGCCGGGCGAACGTTCCCTACCATTTCCTCGCCGATGGGCACCAGCCTTACACCGGAACCGGAATTCGTGGCGGGATACTGCTGCTCCAAACTCGCGGCAATTTGGTCCATCTCGGCTTGGGCTTGCCTCAAGCTGACGCCATCGCGCAGGCGTGCCATCGCGCCGTACTCATGCCCATCCCTTCGCTCTGCCCATCGCTGAGCATTCATTGCCAGCGGAACCCAAAGCTCAAATTTCGCGACCGGCAGATCGAAGTCAGGCGGCATGACGCCAATCACCGAATAGACGCGGCCATCCAGCGTGACGGTCTGTCCGTTGAGCCGGTTTGCCTTGCCGAATTTCCGATTCCAAAGAGCAGCGCTCAAGATGCAACATTCTCCGCCCCGGCCTTGTCTTCCTGCGGAATTGAAAGTACGGCCGATTTGAGGACGGGAACCGAGCAGATCGAAAAATCCAGCTTGGGTTTGAAGAGCGCGTACTTTCTCGGTGGTTCCCGCGGCGGCCATGTTGTAAGTCGCGCCGTCAACCAAAACCATTTGTTGAAACACATGATTCTGTTGTTGCCAGTCTTTGAAATTTGCCGCAGCCACAGTTACGCGATCCCGGTCTGTAACTAGCCGTGTAACTGTCGCTTAGTCTCCCAAACCATCACGACCCGCTCGGGATGGAAATAGGGCAACGGACGAAGCAAGGCAGCGCTGAAGATGCTGAACATGGCAACGTTCGCGCCGATGCCCAGCGCCAATATCAAGACAGCGGTCAGCGTGAAGCCGGGACTCTTGCGCAGTTGGCGCAGCGCGTAGCGAAGATCGGGGAGGGTTCCGGTCATCTGATACTCCTATTCATAGCGTAGCGCGACCATGGGGTCGGTCTTCATGGCGCGACGGGCGGGGATGTAGCTGGCCACGAGCCCGACTAGGGCGAGAAGATCTCGCGACCGCGAAAAACGTGAGCGGGTCCGTGGGCCGTACTCCGTATAAAAGGCTGGCAAGATAGTGCGTCATTCCGATTGCAGCGAGGATGCCCAATAGCGCGCCCATGGCAGATAGTACAAGTCCGTGTCCCACGACGAGCCGTAAAACATCGAGCGGCTGCGCGCCTAGCGCCATGCGAAGTCCGATTTCACGGGTGCGCCGAGTGACTTCATACGAAAGCAATCCATAGAGTCCAACGCAGGCAAGCAGGAGAGATAGGCCACCGAAGAAGCTGCCCAGCCGCGCGATGAGACGCTCCTGAAAAAGCGACTGGTCGATCATCTCAGATTGGGTTTGCGTATTGAAGATGGGCAAATTGTTATCGAGTTGGGTCACGATGTTGCGAACTACGGGAATAATTGTCGCCGGGTCGGCGGCCGTCCGGATTTCGAATGTCGTGCTGCCGCCCTTCTGCGGAACGTACAAAGTGGGTTCGATTTCGCTGCGCAAGCCTTCGATATTTCGCATCGCCGACGATGCCAATAATCTCGCAGCTTGGGCCCTTTGGTTCTAAACCGGTGATCCGCCGGCCCAGCGGGTTTTGGTCCTTGAAGAAACGCTGTTCAAACGCTTTGTTGATAACCACTGAGCACCAAGCTGGGTTCGACGCAGAAGTGAAATCCACTGGGGTTAACGTCCGGCCGGCAAGAAGCGGAATGCCCATCGTCTCGAAAAACTTCTCGGACCGACTGACAGACCATCCGTCATGTCGTGTATGTTGTGCGTTTCGCCCTCGATCCGAAAACTTGTCGTCCAAAGGCCGCCGCTCAGCAGCGCGTCATACGAGTAGGCTACGGAACGCACGCCGGGCAATGCTTCGATCCGCTCCTGCAATTCGGTATAGATAGCGCGTGTCCGCGCATCCGTATAACCATTGAGCGTGGGATCAATTTCGAAAAGCAGGACATTCCGTTTTTCGAAGCCGGGGTTGATGCTTTGCAGATTTTCCAACGTGCGCACCAGCAGACCCGCGCCGGCAAGAACCAGGACGGATAGCGCGACTTGCGCGACTACCAGACCTCCGCCCAAATTCAGCCATCGGCCACGAGTTATGCGACCCGCAAGCGCCCCGGCGCTCTCTTTGAGAGCCGGAGTCAGATCCACGCGCACACCACGAAACGCAGGCGCCAGCCCGAATAGAATTCCGGTGAGAAGAGAAACTGCAACTGTAAAGATGAGAACGCGCAGGTCTAGTTGGACGGACAAATGCGCCGGCCAGTGTCCGCCATGAGACATAAAAGCCACAAGCGAACGCACGCTGGTGTAGGCAAGAAAAATTCCCGCTGCGCCGCCGGCAACGGAGAGAAGCACGCTTTCGGTGAGTAATTGCCTGGCGACTCGCGCTCGTCCGGCGCCCAGCGCGATTCGGACCGCCAGTTCCCGTTGCCGCGTCGCGCAGCGCGCAAGCGTCAACCCCGCAACATTTGAGGATGCAATCAACAAGACCATGCCTACGGCGATCATCAAAACCGTGAGCGGATTGGAAAATCGCTCGCGCAGGCCGGTGATGCCCTGGGATGCTGGAATCAGATTCAGCCGTGGCGCGTCTTCGGTTTTGAACAGCACTTTTGATTCGCCGACGACATCGTTACGGAAAAGCGCGTCAACTGCCGATTGCGCCTGCATGCCCGTGATTCCCGGCTTCAGACGCGCGATCGGGTACACCCACCAGTTGTCATCGCCCGCTTGCAGCGAGGGATGGTCTCCGCCAATGCTTCCATACAGATTTTGGCCAAGCTCCTCTTTGAGAGACAACGGAATCCACAACTTGCCGCTGTTGGCAGCATTCAAGTTCGGAAATTCTTTCGCCGCAACGCCAACAATCGTGACCGGAACGTTGTTCAGCCATATCGTCCTGCCAATCGCGTTGCGGTCTCCGTTAAATGCGCTCTGCCAGTATCCGTACGAGAGTTCCACGACTGGCGGCGCGCCTGGCATATCGTCGGAAGGGCCGAACGTCCGTCCTAGTGCGGGTTCAACGCCGAGGGTCTCGAAGAATTCTCCGGAGACCAGTTCGCCGCGCACAAAGCTGGCAGGCCCGTTCCCTCTAAGATTGACTCCAACGTCGCCGCCTAGCGCGGTCACTGACGAGAAGGCATTTCCCAGGGACTGAAATTGCCGGAACATGGGATACGAAAATGAGCAGCCGCGTTCTTCGCCGGGTCCGGACGCACCGCCATGCGGGGCTGGGGTGCTTGCACCCGTTGCAGGGCAGGGCATGTAACTGTAGTAGCCCTTGGTTTTCGGCGGATTGCGCGCGGTCCATTGAAAAACAACGAGCCCTTGCGGATCGCGCACCGGCAAGGAGCGAAGCATGACTGCGTCAATCAAACTGAAGATGGCCGTGTTGGCGCCGATGCCCAAAGCCAGTATCAGCACGACAGTCAGGGTGAAGCCGGGACTCTTGCGCAACTGCCGCAGCGCGTAGCGAAGATCTTGGAGGGTTCCGGTCATGTTTTCCTCATTCAAAAAACAGTGTTGCTGTCGACGCCCAGGTTTGGACTGATCAACCTGCACGGTCCGAAGTAAAAGCCAGGTCCCTCCACTTCGCTCGCTATCGCTCCACTGCGGTCGGGATGACAATTCCGTCGTATCCTAACGGCACTATGGCGAGCTTCTCTAATCGCCAAGCCGGCTGCCCACTCAGTTCTCGGCATGTAGCGAGTTCTTCAGCGTGACCGGTTCTTCGTCTCCCGCAGCTACTTTGTCATAGAAATCTTTCAGCTCTTTATATTCGTCGCGCGGAAATAGAACGCTGTTGAGAGCCAATTCGCGAGTGCAAACCAATCCGTTCGCGCCCTCGCGCTTTTGTTCGGTGGCATACATGGCGTAGCCGGTTTTGGAATGCTGGTTGGCCGGAAGCTTTTCGATTTCGGCGCTGGCAGGCAGACTGATGTGCACCTCATCCGTTTGCCGCGAAGGATAGTCGAAGTAAACGGAATTGGTGCGTCGGGCCGCGGAGAAAGTGGGTTTCGCGTTGGCCTCAAAGACATGAATGGGCACAATCCATCGCTGACTGTTGTCGATGGTGATGGGGCCAGTGACTTTGAACTTCGCCACCAGGAGACCTTCCGTCTTATCCCATTCAGGGGAGTTGGTAAGCGTAACCTCGGCGCCAACCGGAAGCCAGCCACGGACTTCGTTCTCCACAAGCTTTCGCCGGCCCTCCCCATTCATATTCACGGCTAGCTGGCGACGAACCATAGCTTCCATGCCGGAGAAGCCGACCGCCAAGGTTCCCTCGATCATCCCTTTTTCCGTAAGCTGTAACTGGGCTACGCGCTGAATCATGGCTTGCTGATAGGTGGGCGCTGGGCTGTCTGCCAGCTCTGCACCGCCATTGCCGCGCTGCCGTAGACCTCGGATGCCGGCGTAGTGCCAGTTGAGCACGCCGTAAGGACAAAACCTGGTGCCGGGATCGAGGAAAACATCTTCTCCGTCCAGGTGGACGATTGCTATTTCGGCATCCAGCTGATCGGTACTCAGGACAGTTGGGTCGAAGGCGGTTCGTCCGCGGTCGGGCACCCACATCATGGTTGCCGGAATTCCGGCCGCTCGCACCATGGCCACGAACAAGCGGTTGAGTTCATCGTGAGTGCCGCTGTGGCGCCGCAGAACATCCTCTACGCCGGCGGCCGGCGCGGGCGTGAAAGCTGAATTGATGTCGGAAGCGAAGCTCAGGTTCTCCATTTGAGAAACCGCGGCATAGATTTTGCGAACCTTCATCTCCGGCGTGTCACCCGGCGCTACAAGTTGGTTGACCGCTTCCGCTACGCCCTTTTTTCGATTGAGGTAGTTTTCTAAGAACTTGTCCCACGATTTGCCGGCGTGTTTCCAATACTCGTCGGCTCTCGCCTCGGTGCGATAGAAAAAGCTGACACGCCATCGAACCGAAGCGGAAGGCGGCATAAAGGGTTCGTCAGGAAACGCGGGAACGTCGCTCATCTCGAGATCAACCCACTTGGAAAGCGCTTCGGGCGTCACATGTTCTTCGGGCTGAGTGCCCGCTGGCAGATAGTGAATCCAGCTGTACTCGCTGACCGGCTCGCCGCCGATAGTGTTTCCGATAATTTCAAAGCTCTGTGCGTCTGGCCGAAGACTGTCAATCTTAGGTTGATATTTCGTAGGGACGAACTTGAAGACTACTTTCTTTTCGAAGAGCCCGCTCTGCACCATCCACTGCGGAGCGTTCCGCGAGTTCTCGGGGAAATGAAGGCTGTAGCGGCAATCGAGAATGCTGCCTACCTTGACCGAAGAAAGGCTGAAGGCTTTCACATGGACGCGCACGCCGTGATCGCGAACCACTATTTTGTCTACCGGCTGGTCCTCCAGTGGAATGATCTGACCATCGGCATGCACGGTGCGGCCGCTGACCTGGGAGATGATAAAGGGATGGCGGCCGACAGGAATTTCTACGTCCCCATACTTGATACCGGCCGCGGTCAGCACTTTGATGCGGAAGTAAACGGTGCGAAAATTTTTGACGTTGTCCGTGATTTCCTCGCGGTACAGGAAGACGGCGGGCGCGTCCGGCTGTTGCCGGACACTGGTCATCGCTTTTTCTTCCGGCGAAATTGCCGGCCACTCCGCGCCAAAGGAAAGAGTAATCCCCAGCGCTACAAATAAGAAAAGAAGAAGTACTCTGGACCTCCTGATCCGGAATGAAGTCATGGCGGAACCTCCCGATGATATCCGGCCCAGGGATTCCAAGCGCAATTGCTACGCCAAGTTGGCTTGTTAGGTAAGTTATTGTCCGAAAAGGGGTAAGAAGCCCGAATGACAGTTTCACGTCTCACTCAACTGTCCGTTTCCGGACAACACCGTCCGGAAGTGGACAGTTGATGAGAACCGCAGGGGCGATTTCTGCACAGCGGGATCCGAGG
Organism: uncultured Acidobacteriaceae bacterium; assembly: GCA_963712035.1. Taxonomy (GTDB): domain Bacteria; phylum Acidobacteriota; class Terriglobia; order Terriglobales; family Acidobacteriaceae; genus PALSA-270. Next base: position 1,085,060 of record CAVQGL010000002.1, read on the forward strand.
AACTCAGCCGAATTTCAGCTTCAAGACCGTGGACAAACTCGCAGAGTCGTTATCTCGGGGAGCGCAGCGAGGAAGCAGATTTCTCGCTACGCTCGAAATGACAGCACCTAAAGTTTTCTCAGCAATCTTTGGATGGGCGCGTGACGGCTTGTTAGTCCCAAGCATCGTTCCAGTTCGTGGAAGAATTGCCCGTCGGCAAGGCCACTGTTCTTATGTCCGCCCAGCTACGGATGTCCAGCTCAGCCGGGGATTGATCTTTGGCGTGCTTTAGCTGCTCGCAGGTCCAGCCCTGATTCCACTGTGCCCATGCCGGAGAGTAGGATGCGTAGGGATTATTTTGTGAAGGCTTGCTCAGCTGGAACGCCAGCTTACCCTCTTCCACGTGTGTCATTTACAGACTCCATTCTGAAATCTTGTGAGCACGTCTTGGCCCGCAATTCATTCACACTGCACAATCGAGTGGGTAATGGCGTGGACCGATAGGGCAATGCGGTTCTTGACGCCAAGCTTACGCATCAGTTGCGCCACATGAGCTTTTACCGTGCGTTCCTCGATTCCCAGAGGCGCGGCAATTTCTTTGTTGGACCGTCCCGCAACCAGCATCCTCAAGACTTGTTTCTGCCGGTCGGTGATAGCGGTTTGACCGGTAAGCTGGGAGCACGGGAAGCAATCGGCGGCGCGGCCGATCAGCGTGGCAAGCACGTCGCGCGGAGCCCAAATTGAACCTTGGCTGACGGTTCGGATGGCCTTGGCAAACTCGGAGCTAGAGGCGGTTTCGCAGATGTACCCTCTTGCACCTAGAGCGATGGATTGCAGAATTACATCTTCATCCAGACCGGTACCTGTGGCGAGTACCCGCGCGCCGGGAAGCGCGGCTTTCACTCTCTTCATCTCATCGTCCAGGCTGTGGCCGGGGCGTTCGGTCAACAAGATCACATCCGCACGAAAATCTGCGTGAGTGTCGGTGAGGCATATAGGCTGCAAGTCAAGGTCCGGCTCCGACTCGAGCAGAGCGCGAAATCCAATCAGTCTGAGAGGATCACTTTCGGCGATGGCCACACGGATTTTGGGTTGCCGGCTGAGTTTTGTTTTCATACGTCTGTCTCCGCATTGCCAGCATGGAATGCTCGCCAGATTTCCGACGTGATTGTAATCACGCAAGAGTTACTAAGGTGAGACACCTTGGTAATAGGTTGCTTATGGGCGCCCATGGCTGGAAACGAAATCAATGAGATCGTCGGCGGCGGAGAAATCTGGCATCCCTTGAGTAAAAGTTATCGGGAGCGGGAGGGGAAACGTGGTTCGTCTCGCAAGAGTAAACGCTAGAATTAATTGTTGAAGCCAGTCAGGTTCACTCGCTTCGCGACATGGTCCTTGATCCAGTGGCTATCCCACCATTCTTTAGGATCGATCTGAATACCTTCGAGTTGCATGCTGAAGTGAATGTGGTCGCCACCGGCCATCCCGGTTTGGCCGCTCTTGCCCATGATCTGGCCGCGCTTGACCATGTCGCCTTCGTGTACGGCGATCTCGCTCAAGTGGCCATAGATGGTCTGCAAGCCGTAGCCGTGGTCTACGACAATGCAATTGCCATAAATGCCCAGCGGCGCGGCATAGACCACGCGGCCGTCGTTGGAAGCCTCCACACCCACGTGCTGCGTGATCGACAGATCGTAGCCCAAGTGAACCTGTTGATCGATCTTCTTTCCTTGATAGATGTAATTCCGCACGTCCGCAAAGTTGGATTCCACCTTGGAGTTGTGCTGTTGCAAGAAGGGCTGTGACCACAGGAATCGGCCTTCCGTTTTGAGCCGCAAATCAGAAAGAGTTTTGTTATTGTCACGCCGCATTTCGCTGTTAATTTTCACGAACCGCGCGACCGGATCGCCCGAGCCGCTGGGATCGAGTTCGTTGATAACTTTTTGAATAAAGTGGTCGTCGAGCTGCAAATCACGCACCCGATATTTCGGTTGCTCTTTCGCCGGGAACTGAAACACCATCGCCCCGGTCACCTGGTTGCCAGCCGGATCGGTGGCATAGACCAACGGAGACGTTCCTGCGGGCATGTTCCAGGCAAAGGCGAACAGTGAGAAAAGTCCGGGCTTGCCATCGGGCATGGGCCAGCTTCGGAAAGTCTGGTCGCCCACCCGGACGCCGGCTTCAGTCCAATTCCCGGAGACGTTAAACGTTACCAGATCGGCCATGCCCAGGTAGAGGTAGTGCTGGTCGGAGTCGACGGTGAGTACTGGAGGCCGCGTAACGACAGTTACATCCTGGTCGACGCGAACGGTTTTACCGCGAAAGTCGTTCGAGGTGATTTCAACCGTGAGTTGCGCCTTGCCGTCTTTGAGCTGCGGGAAGGTCTTGGTTCCCACCGTCAAATTCCAAACACCATCGGCCGCGCCATGCTGCCAGAAGACGTGCCGTGCCGGCTGTTTCGCATCGAGCGCGTTGTAGCTCTGGCCATTCTGTTCAACGGATACCGCCACCTCCCGGATGCCGTGCGGGTCGCTGGCTTGAATGGTGAGCGGCGTTGCCGAGCCCAGCGCGGTCACTGACGGCTGTAGATGGACGACGGGCGTAGCCGAAAACGCCAGCAGCAGCACGATCGGCAACGCAATGACAACTAGAAAAACGATAAGAGCGATTTTCACGATGGAAGTTTAGGATAGCACGTGAGAAACTGGGCCGATCATTGACGACAGAGATCCCAATTACGCTTGATTAAGCCGAAACGCCGGTCTCGTCTTGGCGCGTTTAAATTTCCTATTTCTCGATTAGTTCGAGATCGATGGTGACGGAAAGGTCGTTACCGACTAGCACGCCGCCTGCCTCCAGAACCTGATTCCACTTCAATCCGAAAGCTTTCCGGTTTAGCCGGGCAGTTGCCGACGTGCCTCGCCGCAGATGTCCGCCGGGGTCTTTTACGGCTGGCGAAAGAGGACTGGAGAGCAATTTCACATGCTTGGTCACGCCATGAATGGTTAAGTCTCCCGAGATTTTGTATTTTCCGCGCGGCGTTTTCTCGATGCCGGTCGATGAGAATGTGATTTCCGGATAGTGCTCGGTATCAAGAAAATCCGCGCTCTTGAGGTGCGCATCGCGATCCGGCTCGTGGGTGTCGATGGATGCGGCGTCGATAGTAGCCGTCACACTTGCGTTGGCGAGATTGTTTTCGTCAAAGCGCACGGAGCCGGCGCTAACTTTGAATTCGCCGCGCACATTTGAAATCATCATGTGTCGCACCGAGAAGTGCGCACTGCTGTGAAGTGGATCGATTTCCCATACCGTGATTGCGCTCTCTGGCAGCACTACTGTTGCACTGGCCATTGCTGACTCTCCTCCGAAGACACTCCTCCTGAACTGCGAGCGAATGTCTTCACTCCAGAGAAAAGCACGCGCCCTGCCATACAGACGAGAAGTGCATCGACGCTTAAGCGGATCAGGAATAGGCAGTAAACGCTGCAGGGCCTTCAAGTCTGAACTTTGCATGTGCTGTCTGTTCGTCGCTCCGACGCAATGTCGTCGATATCGTCGCTGAGGCCGAGGTCTGTGGAAAACGCTCCTCGGGAACACGATAGTGAGTCTTTCGTTGGTTTTCTATCCAGACCAGTGACTCAAAATGAGGCGCTCCTGTGTCATGGCGTGGTGGAAGTGTGCAGACGCCGACAACTTTCCTATTTAACTTTTGTCTGCTGAACCGCAACCATGGCGCCACTGGTGATCGAGTCTGACGGGTTGTCGATCACGGAATCCTCCGCCGTGAGCCCGGAAACCACTTCAACGCTATTGCCGAAATCGCGGCCAAGCTGGATATCCTGAATGTGAACGAAGCCGCTTTCGTCGGCAAGCGCTACTTGCGTACCTTGCGCCCGGAATAAAAGTGAGCTGGAAGGAATGATCAGCATGTTTTTGCTGGAGTGGAGATGGAAAGTGACTTCGACAAACTCTCCCGGGACCAGCACGAGATCTGGATTGGGAACGTGGATCTCAGTGAGCAGGGTGCGGGAAATCGGGTCGATCACGCCCGCGGTGCGGACAACGTGTCCACTAAATTTCTTACCCTCCACTTCGGGAACTTCGAGGTCCACAGAGCCACCCGGCGCAATGTCCTTGCTATCGGCCTCGGGGACGTTGGCATAAACCCGCAAAGTCGAAATGTCGGCCAGACGGAACAGAATGGTATTGGTGCCGGAAGCGATCAGTGCTCCGGTATCGATGTAGCGCGCTGTAATCGTTCCCGCAAACGGAGCGGTGACTTTTTCGAACGACTGCAATTCCTTCAGCTGATTCACGCTGGCAATCGCAGCCTTAAGATTCGCCTCTTCGGCGTGGACTGTGCTGATCGCCTGATCCGTATCCTGTTTCGAAACGCTGTCCAGTTTGAGCAGGTCCTGATAACGGGTCGCGGTGATGCGGGCCAGATCCAGATTCGCTTGCACCTGGGCCTGGGTTGCCTCCGCCTGCTTCAATTGCTGATCCAGTTCGGGAGTCTCGATCTCCGCCAGCAGTTGACCGCGCTCCACCCGTGCGCCGATATCCGCGTACCACCGCTTGATATAACCGTTGGTGCGCGCATAGATGGGGGTCTCGATATAGGCCTGGATACTGGCAGGAAAGGTGACGTTGAGCTGAGAAGCGCCCGCTTGCGGATGGGTCACGCTGACGGGCGTGCGCGCTTGTTCGTGGGCATCGGCGGCAAGGTCCGCGCGCACCGTCCTCTGGTGAAAAAGTCCCAGCAGCAAGGCTACGGCAAAGAAGATCGCTGCCACCACCACCACGACAGCCATGCTCTTGCCGGCCTTCGACCAGTGCTCTGGCGATTCAGAATCGGCCGCGCCTGCCAGATGATCTTTGCTCGTCTCTTCTTTTTCTGCGGTAATGCCTGCCATCTTCTGAACTACCTCCATCTGCATTCAACAAACGATGCCCCACCGCGCTCCAAGAACGCTAGTCTCCCATTGCCGGTTGTTCCTCTTCTTCGGTGGCGAGCCGGTGGTATCCCTTGCGATGCAGAAAACTGAAAACCACGGGAACGAAATACAAAGTGGCCACCGTGGCAATCAACAGTCCGCCGATAACGGCGCGTCCTAAAGGAGCGTTTTGCTCGGCGCCTTCGCCGATCCCCAACGCCATCGGCACCATGCCAATAATCATCGCCAGGGCGGTCATGATGACGGGGCGTAAGCGCACGCGCCCGGCCTCGAATGCCGCGTCCATTGCGCTTTTTCCCTCCTTGAGTTCCCCGGTAGCAAAGGTCACCAGCAAAATACTGTTGGATGTGGCCACCCCGACGCACATGATCGCGCCCATTAATGAAGGAACATTGAGCGTGGTGCGCGTGATAAACAGCATCCAGACAATGCCCGCCAAAGCCGCCGGCAACGCAGTGATGATGATGAAAGGGTCCATCCAGGACTGGAAGTTCACCACCATCAGCAAGTAAACCAGAATCACGGCAAACACGAATTCCGAAGCCCAGGCCCAAAAAGGACGAGCGCATCGTTTCGACTTGGCCGCGCTCCACCATAAAGCTTCCTCGCGGCAGTTTTCCGCGGTACTCATCCATCAACTTGTCCATGTCTCGCGGCGACGCCGCCCAGGTCGCGACCCTGGGTGGCGGCATAGATATCGATGACTCGCTGAATGTCGTAGTGACTGACAATGGCGGGGGCTTGGCTGCGCCGATACCGTCGCCAGATTTCCCAGAACCTCGGGTTGCGGAACACTGCCACCGATGATGGGAATGTTGCGAAAATCGCTTAGCGTGTCCATCCGGTATTGCGGAGTCTGGGTTACCACCGAATAGCTGACGCCTTGCGGGCTCAGCCAGAAACTGGGCGCCGTCTGGAAGCTGGTGGTGAGTGCGACCAGCGCATCACTGGCTACGTTCGCCTGGGTGAATCCCATCTCCTGGGCCTTGGTACGGTCCACATCAACTTTCACCAGAGGCTCGTCCAGCGCCTGCTGGATGTGCACGTCTGCTGCGCCCGGAATCTGGCGAATGCGGGCGACCATCTGATTGGCGATCTTGTAATTTCCGTCCATGTCCCCGCCCACCAGTTGAATGTCGATGGGAGAAGGAAGCCCGAAGTTTAGAATCTGGCCGACAATATCCGCGGGCTGGAAAAAAAATTGTGTACCGGGAAATTGTCTTGGAAGGCTGCGGCGAAGATTGCGGATGTACTCCGGCGACGGATGATGCTTGGGGTTCAGCGAGATCAGGATTTCCGCGTCCGAAGTGCCGATGACTCCGCTGTTGCTGTAAGTCAGGTTAATGCCGCTGTACGGCATTCCAATATTGTCCAGAATCGTGTTGAGCTCGTTGCGCGGAATCTCCTCGCGCACTGCCTGCTCCACTCGCTGGCAAAGCGCCGCGGTTTCTTCAATCCTTAATCCTGTCGGCGCGCGGAAGTGTAAGCGGATTTGGCCGGCGTCCACAAAAGGAAACAAATCCGACCCGAGTATAGGAACCAGAGCTAAGCTGGCCACGCAGAAACCGAGAAACACTATTCCAAACAACAGGCGGCGATGCAGGCACCATTCCAGCAGGAAAGCAGTAGCGATCTCGGAAGCGCTCGAAAGCCTTCTCGAAGCGTTCGTGGAAACGGCGAAATACGCCGGGGCCGCGGTGCGGTTGATTTTTTTTCTTCGCCTCCAACAGCCGCTCGGAGCGGTAGAAGTAGAACATCATGGTGGGAACCAGTGTCCGCGAAAGCAAATAAGAGGCGAGCATGGCGAATGCCACCGCTTCCGCTAAGGGCCGGAAAAGGAAACCAGGGATCCCCGACAAAAACATGATGGGAACGAACACGATGCAGATGGCGAGAGTCGCCACAAAGGCTGGGGTGGCAATTTGATTGGCGCTGGTGAGAATCGTTTCCCGTAGCGACTTGCCTTCCGGCAGCAGGCGGTTCGTGTTCTCGACCTCGACCGTGGCATCGTCCACCAGGATTCCGACGGCCAGCGCCAGACCGCCCAGAGTCATCATGTTGATGGTCTCGCCCAGCGAGGTGAACGTCAGCAATGAAGTCAAGATTGCCAGCGGAATCGAAATGGATACGACCAGGGTCATCCGCCAGCTGCCTAAGAAAACCAGAATCATCGCGGCGGTCAAAAGAGCCGCGATCGTGGCCTCGCGCAACACTCCTTTAATGGCGTCGCGCACAAATACCGATTGGTCCGCAATGGGGCTGACCTTCAGAGACGGCGGAAGGCCAGCCTGAATGCGAGGCAACTCCGCTCGCACTCGAGCAACGATGTCCAGCGTCGACGCTTTCCCTGTCTTGAAAACGCTCAACACGGCGGAGCGGTGACCATCCACGTGCACGATGTTGGTTTGGAACTGGAAGCCGTCGTGGACCTGGGCTACATCGCGGATGTAGACCATGGTGCCGTTCACTACTTTGATGGGGAGATCGTTCAGATCCGCTACCTTCGCCGGGCTGCTGTTGAGCGCGACGTCGTACTCGCGAGGTCCAAGCTTGATGGTGCCCTGCGGCAGGATCAGATTCTGGGCGCTGACAGCATTGACAACCTCGGCTCCGGAAACTCCTCGCGCCAGGAGCGACCGAGGATCGAGATCGACACTCACCTGCCGCTGCTTGCCGCCATAGGGGTAGGGAACGGCTGCCCCTTCGATATCCGCTAGTTGGATGCGAAGGAAGTTCGTTCCCAGGTCGAACAGTTGTCCCTCGGAAAGGCTGGGGCTGCTCAACCCCAATTGCAGAATCGGCACGCTGGACGCCGTGTACGCAATCACCAGCGGCGGTGTGGTGCTGGGCGGCATTTGTTTAAGCATCGCCTGCGCGATGGCGGTTACTTGCGCGACCGCGCCGTTGATGTCCGCATCCTGCTGGAAGAAAATCTTGACAATTCCGATGCCGTAATACGATTGCGATTCAATGTGCTCGACATCGTTGACCGTCGTGGTCACGCCGCGCTCGCACAGAGTAACCAGGCGTCTTTCCATTTCCTCAGGCGCCAGCCCGGTGTAACCCCATACCACGCTCACGACAGGAATGTTGATGTCTGGAAAAACGTCAGTGGGAGTGCGCACGGTGGCTACCACACTAAGAATGAGAATCAGTATGGACGCCACTATAAAAGTATAGGGGCGGTTGAGCGCGAGTCTTACCAGCCACATCATGGCGAGATTCCGGCACGGAAGGAACTCCGTATGTCGTCAGCCGTTGTAGTCAAATTCTAGCAACCGTGGAGATCAGGTCGGTGATTGAGATCACAAACGAAAGTAATAAGGGTTGACGCGGGTCTGGCGGGTATAAACCACCATTTGGAATGAAGGCTCTGCGGATTGCCCGTCCCGGTTCGCGGTGATAGCGGTGTGCGCTGGGCGCTGCGCATAAAGATCGCCGGTTTGTTGTCCAAAAGGGCTGGCATTTATATCGTGTCACGATATATAATCGGGTTGGGTCTTACTGCGATATATTCGGACATGCCCAAGCACCTCACCGAGCCCGATTATCAGTCATTGGCGGAACTCCGGTTCCAGATACGCCGTTTCCTCCACTTCAGTGAGCAGGCCGCCCGCGCTGCCGGTTTGGAGCCTCATCAACACCAGCTCATGCTAGCGCTCAAGGGATTGCCCGAAGGCGTGCGGCCGCGCATCGGCGAACTGGCCGATCGGTTGCAGATCCAGCATCACAGCGCGGTGGAATTGGTCAACCGGCTGGTGACAGGAGGTTATGTCCGCCGCCAGCGGGCCGACGAGGATCGGCGGGAAGTATTGCTCTCCCTGACCCCGGAGGGGAACAAGTCCTGCGCCAGCTTTCGATTCATCACAAGAATGAGTTGCGCCTGCTCGGACCCCAGCTATTACGGGCTTTGAAGCGGGTCATGCTGCATTCGAAAGATGTTTCCAGCAAACCCGCAGGCGGTTGGGCGAAGCCAAAGAAACGGGTAAGGTAGAAATGCCGGAAGTTCCGTCGAAACAGCCATCTCGAATCACCAGAATTCATCCCGATCGCGAATCGCGCTTACCCGAATACCGCAGTCTTGCCGGATCCGCACACAAGCGCCAGAACACGCGCATGTTGGTAATGTCTCTAATGGGCATTGTCGTGGGCGTCGCCGGAGGGTTGGTGGCGGAAGGCCTGTTGCGCGCCATCAACTTCATTTCGAACGTATGCTTTTATGGCAAGGCGACGTCCGCAAATCTTCCGCCCAACCTCGCTCCATTTCATTGGTGGATGCCGCTGCTTCCCGCGGCTGGCGGCCTGTTTGTCGGCATTCTTATCCGCTATTTTGCTCCGGAAATTAAAGGCGACGGCATTCCAGAGGCCATGTCAGTGGCGCTCAACAACCGCAGCATCGTCAAGCCTCGAGTCAGCTTCTTCAAGCCGCTGAGCGCAGCCGTCACCGTGGGCAGTGGCGGCCCGTTCGGCGCCGAGGGTCCGATCATCCAGACGGGAGCGGCGCTGGGATCGATGCTAAGCCAGCTGATTCCCTCCTCATCCGCGGAGAGACGCATATTGTTGGCGTGCGGAGCCGCCGCCGGGCTTGCCGGCGTCTTCAAGACACCTTTTGCCGGCGTCATGCTGGCGGTGGAGCTTCTAGTTTTCGAATTCCGGGCCCGGTCCTTTGTGCCAATCGCATTAGCGTCAGCCACCGGAACCATGGTCGCCATGGGCTTCCGCGGCGCGCAGCCCGTATTTCCCGTGATTACGGAATTTCATTTCCATGCATTGGAGCTGCCTTTTTTCGTGGTGCTGGGCATCCTGGCCGCGGCGCTCGCCTGGCTGATGACCCGCGCGCTGTATGTTTGTGAAGATTTTTTCGAGCACTTGAAGATCTGGTTTCCCCTGGTGCCCGCAATCGGTGGTCTAATTGTCGGCCTGATTGCGATCTTCTATCCGCAAGTTCTGGGTACCGGATATTCCGTGATCGCCGATTTGCTTTCGAAGCCTCATCCCGCGCATGTCTTGCTCGGCATAGGATTGGCAAAATTGGCGGCGTTTGCCACGTCGCTAGGTTCAGGCGCGTCTGGCGGAACATTCGCGCCGGCTTTGATGATCGGCGGCAGCCTGGGAGCGGCTTTTGGCTCGCTGGTGCATCTGATTCTGCCCAATGCCTCGACCGTCGGGCTCTACGGCATGGTAGCCACGGCGGCTCTGTTCGGCAGCCTTTATCGTGCCACACCCAGCGCCATCCTGTTCATGCTGGAAGTCACCGGCGCGTACAACGCGATCCTCCCGGTATTTCTCGTCGCGGTAGTCGCGGATTTGGCGGTCCACTTTTTTATGCGCACCACCATCAATACCGAGCGCCTGGTGCGCCGCGGGCATTTGGTTCCGGAAGCCTATGAACTTGATCCGATGAAGATGCTGCGGGTGCGGAATATCATGAGTCCCGACACGGACACGGTGCGCGCCGATTCCACGGTCGCCGAATTTCTGCCAACCGCTGTGCAACATGAATCCGTTCCTGTCGTGGATGCTCATGAACATGTGATCGGTCTACTTCATCGGCGGGACTTACTTTCGGCTGGCCCGGACGCCACCGCTGCTTCTCTTGCGCATCCAGATTTCCCCGTCGCCTATGCCGACGAGGTAGTCCACGACGTGGCTGGTCGTTTCCTGGACAAATCTCACCGTCAGGCCCTGGTGCTAGACGGCAAGACCGGTGAACTCGTCGGCATGCTCACCGCATTCGACATCTTGAAAGCCAAGAACTGGGAACTGATGCAGGAGATGCGGGAGCCCAGCCGCCTGTCGCCTATGTCGCTGCTGCGATTTGGCTCGCGTAGCGCCGCTCCGGCGGCCGAAGCGTCAAAATAGAGGGTCACGCATTGGAGGTTGAAAAACGCTTGTACTAATGTACTTTGTTGTGTAAAGTACTTGTCGTTATGACAAAGCGACTGATCGCCGCCGCCGAATTGCTCCTGGTATTTCCTGCAGTGTTGTTTATGGGATCGTTGTTCGTGCGTCAAATACAGCCGCAACAGTACCAGCCGGCGCATGCGGCGGAGCAGATCCTCGAGTGGTACGCCGCGCGCCCGCATGTTGGATTATGGATTTTGCTTATCCTGATGCCGTTCACCGTTCTGGTGAGCGGGGCGGGTGTGCTGTTGCGCAGTTGGAACCGCGAGGCGGCATTGCGCCAGACGACGAAAGCTGCATTGCTCATCATTCGCTCACACGCGGCGACTTTGTTTGTCGCGGCCTGCACGCTGACTGCGGGCGGGATCCTCGCGGTGGTTGCCCTGCACGTTCTGACGGATTGACTGGTCGAAGGCGTGAAGCTCTGAGGGGCTTATCCAGCATATGCCTTTGGGCGTGGGGATCGCGGGGTAAGCAAGCAGCGGACGTTATCCCCTAAGGCGCCACGTCCAACGCATGTTCTCCGCTATTCCGCTGCGCTCTGTCTGCCGCCAGACCCTTTTGTGCTGCTGCGATAAGCGGACGCAGCGTCTGCACGGAAATCCCCATGGTGCCGCCGGAGAAGCCGTCGAGGTAGGCGGAGTTGACGCCGATCACCTGGCCCTTGGAGTCGAAGACAGGTCCTCCACTACCGCCGTGAGCGGTGGGAGCGTCATAGATCAGCTTGTCGCCGACCACGTCGCCCAGATGTCCGCAGGTGGCCGATGGACGAATCAACGAAAGCGCCGCTAACTCGCTGGCCGCGCCGGCATCGTCACGGCGGAAGGCTAAGCGGTCATAGATGGCCGAAGGTGACTTGGCCACCATCCCGAGAACTCCCATGGGATAGCCAATCACCGTAACCAGTTCTCCGGGATGGGAGGGCTGCACGGCCAGGGGCAGCGGTTGAAGCTGATGAATTCCCGGTGCGTCTTGTACCTGAAGCACTGCCAGGTCTCCATGTCCAGAAAAGACCACCGGGGTTAGATTCACTCCAGCGGGCAATCCGGGAAAGAAGGCCAGCAGTTGTTCTAGCTGGGGAGCGGCCCCGCGGCGGATGAGAGCTGTGGCCTCCGCATCCTCGTACCAGGGCTCCGCCACATGACGATTCGTGGCGATCAAACCATCCGCCACCACGAAACCGGTGCCCGAAACGCGCACCCGAAGAGCCGGCTGTAAGCCCGCAAAACCTACCCTGTAAATGCCGAACACATAGCAAATAGAGTTGCGGTAACGTTTCAAGACCATGGCTGGCATGGCCTGTTCTTGTTGCAGGGCTTGCACTTGCATCGAGAGTTGCTGAACCTGCTGCTGCAAGTCGCTGGTCTGCGGAGGAGCATAATAGGAGGCCATCGATCCCGCTCCGACCAGCGCCAGAACTCCCAGGGCCAACAGGAATCCCCGCCGACGGGATGCGGCCCGCACTTCGCTATTGGACTGCGAGTAGTCTTCAATCATGAAAGATGCGCCACCATGGCAGTAACTACAGGGAGGGACTTCGATGCTGCCCTGGGGAGGCTTAACCCTTATCCTCGCCCGTCCGGTGCGGCTTTCCTAGGGTACGGAAGGTGATGTCCAGGAGGTCGTTAAAGTTCTGTAATGCCAAGAAGTTCGGCCATTTCGTCGTAAAGAAAGCCTTCGCCCGGCCGATAGGGCTGCACCCATCGGCCATCGACGACAAACTGCGGGACGGCACGCTTGCCGGTTTGACGGACGACCTCCTCGGCAGCACCCGGCGTGGTTTCGATATCCATCTCTTTGTAGGGAATGTTGTGCTGCTGCAAAAAGCGCTTGGCCACGCGGCAGTCCGAGCATCCGAAGGCGGTATAGACGAGAAGCTCCACCTGTCAGACTCTCAATCCGCGAAGGATTTGGCAAGAGAACGGAGGTACCAGGCGGTGCGCAAGTGTTCCTGTTGGAGTGGTGCGGAGGGACAGCCCTGTCAGCACCAGCCAGGTTACTGATTGTTAAGGGGATGCGGTCGGCGGGATGGGCGGTGCTTCATTTGAAGGAAGTCGCACGAAGGTCGGGGCATGGACGCCTTGGGCCAGCGCGGAGATAAGGCTGCCGAGCCAGGCTCGGCCGGACGGGCGAGGGCGCCCGTTCCCACACAAAGAAAAAGCCGCCAGCTTCCGCCGACGGCTAAAGGCTAAGAGCTAACGGCTAATTGCTAAGAGCTACTGTTCGTACAGCAACACACCTTCCGTCGACTTTTCCGAGTCCACCGGACGGTAGAACAGCTTGTTACCGTCGAGGAAGACTTCGATGAACGCCGGCCGCGTCGTGATGGTGCCCTGGATCAGTGCCTCGGACAGCGGGTCTTCGATGTACTTCTGCAGAGCCCGGCGCAGCGGACGCGCTCCGTAGCTGCGGTCGGTCAGCGTCTGGTTCAGAATCCATTTCTTGGCTTCATCGGTCACCGTAACGGTGATTGATTTCTGCGAAAGATTCTGGTTCAGCAGGTTGACCATCAATTCGAGAATCTGGATCAGATCCTGTTCGCTGAGCGCCATGAACAGGATGATCTCGTCCAGCCGGTTGAGGAATTCTGGGTTGAAGGTGCGTTTGACTTCGCCTTTAACCAGATCTTCGACCTTCCCGGAAATCATTTCATCATTCGTCGATTGGAAGCCCAGGCCCTCGCGCTTCTGCAAGTGGCGCGCCCCAATATTCGACGTCATGATGATGATGGTGTTCTTGAAGTCCACGGTGTTGCCCAGACCGTCGGTGAGTTGGCCGTCTTCGAAGACCTGCAGCAGGATGTTGAACACATCGGGATGCGCCTTCTCGATTTCGTCGAGCAGGACTACGGAATAAGGAGCGCGCTTCACCCGTTCGGTGAGCTGGCCACCTTCTTCGTAGCCCACGTATCCCGGAGGCGAGCCAATCAGCTTCGAGACCGAATGCTTCTCCATGAACTCGGACATATCGAAGCGGACTAAAGATTTGTCGCTGCCGAACATGAACTGCGCCAGGGTGCGGGCGACTTCGGTTTTGCCGACACCAGTCGGTCCTAAGAATAAGAACGAACCAATCGGCCGGTTCGGGCTCTTAAGTCCAGCGCGGCTGCGGCGGATGGCGCGGGCCAGAGCCACGATGGCTTTGTCCTGCGAGATGATCCGCTTGTGCAGCTCTTCTTCAATGCGCAGCAGCTTCTGGGTCTCTTCTTCTTTGATCGAAGTGATGGGCACGCCAGTCCAGCGCGATACCACGTCCTCGATGTCCTCCCGACCGACAACGCCGGTGGAGGATTCATCGAGGTGGTATTTTTCGCGAAGGGCGCGCAGGTTCTCGCGCTCCTTGCGTTCCTCGTCCGAGTAGAAGCGCGCCTTCTCGAACTCGTGGTTCGCGATGGCATTCTCCATACGGTGGACGATGAACTTAATGCGCTTCTGGACTTCGGTGATTTCTTCGGGCAACGAAGTCTGGCGCAGCTTTACGCGGGCGCCGGCTTCATCCACCAAATCGATTGCCTTATCAGGCAGAAAGCGATCCGGGATGTAGCGGTTCGAGTGAGAAACCGCGAAATTGATGGCTTCGTCGGTGTAGGTTACCGCGTGGAACTTCTCGTAGCGGTCTTTGATTCCGAACAGAACTTTAACCGCGTCGGCTTCGTTTGGAGGCGGAACTTTCACGGCCTGGAAACGCCGCTCCAGGGAACGATCTTTTTCGATCGACTTGCGATATTCGCCCGGCGTGGTGGCGCCGATGCACTGAATTTCTCCGCGCGACAAGGCCGGCTTTAGAATGTTGGCGGCGTCCAGCGAGCCTTCCGCAGAGCCTGCGCCGACCAAAGTGTGTAACTCGTCGATGAAGATGATGGAGTTTTGCGATTCCATCAATTCCTTCATAATGGTTTTAAGGCGCTCTTCGAACTGGCCGCGATATTTTGTGCCCGCGACGATCAGCGAAAGATCCAGCGCCAGAATCCGTTTATCGGCCAGGAATGACGGGACTTCGCCATCGGCGATGCGCTGTGCCAAGCCTTCGACGATAGCGGTCTTGCCCACGCCGGGCTCGCCGATCAGCACGGGATTGTTCTTGGTGCGGCGGCAGAGAATCTGAACCACGCGCTCCAGTTCACCGTCTCGCCCCACCAGAGGATCGAGTTGGCTGTCCATGGCAGCCTGGGTTAGATCGCGCGAAAACTCACTGAGCAGCGAAGATTCACGCTGCCGTTGGGGTTGCGCCTTTTCCTGGCTGGTGCGCGCTAATTCTTCGCGGATGGTCGAAAGCCGCAGGCCGCGCTCGTGCAGAATTTCGGCGGCAAAGCATTTCTCTTCCCTCAGTAAACCCAGGAGCAGATGCTCGGTCCCAATATGCTTGTGCGACAGGCGCTCAGCTTCCTCAGCCGCATAGGCCAAAACCCGCTTGCATTCGTTGCTCAGCGGCAGATCGACCGAAGTCGAAACCTTCTCCCGGATCGTGGTATGTCCTTCGATTTGCTTGCGAATGGATTCCACCGACGCATGGGAGCGCAAGAAGCGGTTGGTCAGGGCTTTGTCTTCGCGCAGAAGCCCCAGCAGCAGGTGCTCCGTCTCAATATAAGGAGACCCGAACTGGCTGGCTTCATAGCGCGCAAAAAAGATGACACGCCTCGCCTTTTCCGTATACCGTTCAAACATATAGCCCTTTTCCCCCTGAGATCTCCGAGGCAACGGGGGCTCAAGCTGTTTTGCCCTCGCCCGTGAAAACTCTTCAGCCACCGGTCCTTCAGCAATCAAAGTACCACCCTCACCATACCCTTAAATCATAACTTATCATCGCACGACGTTATTACCAAAGGCACCTTCGTGCCACTTTCCCCGCAATCTTATGCGACATAACGTCCGCGGAAGCAGATCTGACGTTCCCGTTCCATCCAACTAGCCATTCAACGTTTCCGGCGCAACCTCTTCGATCTGCCCGCGCTGCAATCGCAATACGCGATGGCAGCGGCGGGCAAAGGCAAAGTTGTGGGTTGCAATAAGAGAGGTCAGCTGATGCTCGTGATGCAGCCGGGAGATCAATTCAAATACCGACTCCGCAGTCCGGCTGTCGAGGTCTCCGGTCGGCTCATCCGCCAGCAAAAGCTTCGGCTGGACAATCAGGGCCCGGGCCAGTGCCACGCGTTGTTGTTCGCCACCGGAAAGTTCGCCGGAGCGATGGTGAGAGCGCTGTCCTAATCCCACATGGTGCAGCCAATGTGAAGCCGCGTGTTTCAGCTTCGGCAGGCGCGCTCCCCCGAAGCAGGAGCGGCATAGCCACATTCTCCAGCGCCGTAAATTCCGGCAGCAGGTAGTGGAATTGCCAGACAAACCCGACTTCGCGGTTACGAAAGCCGGCTGCTTCGTCTTGCGAGAGCGAACTCAGCCGCAAATTGGCGCAGTATACGTCACCTGCGGAAGCCGTATCAAGCGCGCCCAGGATGTGCAACAAGGTACTCTTGCCCGCGCCCGATTCGCCCACGATAGCCAGCATCTCTCCCTTAGCCACCTGAAACGACAAGTTTTCAAAGAGCACGAGATCGGAGCCACCCGAGAGAAAGACCTTCTTGAGACCTTCCACTCGGAGCATTGCCTCGGTGATTAGATGCAATTGGAACGCCTTCCGTATCAAAGTCGCGATCAGCGCCGCCTGCGGCGCGAATCCACTGCAAGCGCTGCCCTAGATTAACGCATGGCGTGGCGCGCCAAAACATCGAGTTTCGCAGTTTCTGTTTTCGAGGCAATCACTAGGACGGTAGCCTGCCCGAATCCCACCGGGCAGTGACTTGGATCACGGAGCGTGGTGATAAGGCTGTTATGGGAAAACCGTACGCACGCCACGGAAATCACGTAGGTTTCCCGGCTTGCCTCGTCTTGACCGGGCGGACGGGGGCGTCCGCCCGGCGGGAGCAAGGCTTATTCGTAGCGAAGAGCTTCGGCGGGAAGAATTCGCGCCGCTGACCAGGAAGGATAGATCGTCGCCAGCAAAGAGACTCCAAGAGCGACCGCAGCTACCCAGATCGCATCCGTAAAGTGGGGCGCGAAGGGAACATAATCAATCGAGTAGACCTCGGCGGACAGCGAAAACACGTGGTAGTGGCCGCCAGCCCAGGACAGCACGTAGCCGAGCACCAACCCAATGGCCGTGCCGACTACGCCAATCAACAATCCCTGCGCGATGAAAATCCGCCGCACTTGCGACTTCTTCGTCCCCATGGACATGAGCACCGCGATGTCGCGAGTCTTCTCCATCACCATCATGATCAGCGAGATGAGAATATTCAGCGCCGCCACGAAGACGATCAGCCCAATGGTCACGAAAGTGACCAACCGCTCCATCTTCAGCGCATGAAATAGAGCCTGATTCTGCTGCATCCAGTTGGTGGTCATGAAGCCTGGCCCTGCGGCTTGCTCCAGTTGATCGCCGACGGCTTCTGCCTTGTAGATGTCGTCGATCTTGAATTCGATTACCGTCGCTTGATCGCCGACGCTCTCCAGTTGCTGCGCATCCGCCAGCCGCGTGAAAGCCCAGGAGCTGTCATAGTCGAAAAATCCGGAGTTGAAGATTCCCACTACCCGAAAACGCGTGTACTTAGGCACCATGCCGAAGGGCGTGAGCTCGCCTTGCGGACTAATCACCATCACCGTGGAGCCGACCGTAGCGCCTAACCCGTCGGCCATATCTCTGCCGAGGAGGATGGGCGGCATTGCGGCCACGCGATTCTCAATCGCTTGCAGGTCGTCGGGAGATGAATCGGGTACAGGGACGTCGACGCTTGCGTGGGGGCTGGGTTCGGCGCCACCCGGGCCGGGGCTCAGCCCCGGCGCCACACGATCTTCGAGGGCGTCCGCAGAACCAATTTTCACGGAGCTCAATAAGTCGCTGACTTTGCGTTCATCGGCGGGAATAATTCCTTTGAGCTCAGCGCCGCGGCCTCGCGGCCCGAGCGAAATCAGCACCTGATCGTAAATAGCGGGCGCCGCGGCCACTACATGCGGCTGCTTCGATAAACGGTCCGTTAGAGCGCGCCAGTCTTTGATTCCATCGTCCTTCACACGCATCAAGTCCACGTGGGAAGTAGAGCCGATCAGGCGGTCCTGCAAATCTTCGCGGAATCCGTTGTTGATGGCGAGCGCGATGATCAGCGAAGCGACGCCGGCCGCTACTCCGGCAATGGAGATGCCGGTGATGACGCCGATGAAAGCCTGGCGGCGTTTGGCGCGAAGATAACGGGAGGCGATGAAGAGTTCAAAACGCATGGGAGCTTTCAGCCGTCAGCCATTGGCTTTCAAGGATTGGCCGTGAGCCTTTAGCTTTCTGCCAAATCGGATTATAGCGGCACCTGTGAGAAGCAGAGCCTGGGCTTCGGCGCCGGGGAAGTAAGGGGCATACTGCACGGCTGAAGAATCTCGTCGTGGACGAAAGAGAGCCATAAGATTTATGTCCCCGACGCGGTAGACCTGCTTCTCGCTCACGTAAATCACGCCTTCAGTCGAACGGCGATTGAAGCGGTGCTCGCATCTTCCGGCAATCACCGCAAGGCACATCTTTGCGAGCACATCGAGCTGCCGATCAAGCCCTGCGGAACGAGGAAGGCCGATATCCCAGGGGCATTCGAAATAGGTAAAGGTGGGTTTTTTCCCGAAATCAACGGTGTGCAGTCTATCTCCGAGAACCATAACCGAGAATTCTGCGCTCAGTTCGTTAGAGGGGACGAGCGACACGCTGAAATCCTCGGGATCTTTGGCTGGCTCAGACCTTAGCGACGCGCAGCCAGAGGGGAGAGTCTCAAAGATGCGCTGAAATAGTCCGTTCACAAGATTTCCAGTTGGACTTGCAACTTGGTTCGATTGTTTCATGCGCGCCGTCTCGGCAGCACAGTCGGAACCTGTCTACGGTAAGCAGCGTACTCTTCCCCAAATCTTTTCTCTAGTTCCTCATCCTCCATGCGGATCATGACCGCGCCTGTCACCAGCGCGAACACCGTGAGCCCATAGCAAACCGCCAGCCCTGTGCCGATACTCCACGCCAACATCTCGCAGAGATGTCCTAGATACACCGGATGCCGCACGTGAGCGCGGATGCCTGAGATCACCAGATGCTGCTCTTTGTGCCCGCCCGTCACCTCAGGCAATCCGCCGAGTTGTCTGACGCTGAATCCCTTGAAGGAAAGCGCGTAGACAAAAAGGCCCACCGCAAAAAGCATGACAGCCGGAATCCACGCCCAAAGAGTCGAATAGATGTGAACCTGCCGCCATGGCGCAGTGATCGCGGCCGCGACGATCCACATTGCAATCCAAAATGGAATCAGCACACGATACGGCGAGCGCCGCTGCGACCGCCAATATGCGGCCCAGGGATGAATTAGCAGCCAGAAGGAAGGGATGGTCGCATAAACACAACAAACCGCCCAGCCGAGGGTCGGCGCCAGCGGCCTCATACGGAGCTACTTCGCCCTGATAACCGTCTTGGCGGAACTCATGTTGTCAAAGCGGTCATAAGCGCGGACGACGACTACATGCTCGACGCCGGCCGCCTTGCTTCCCGTGTCGGACGGCAGCGGAATGCGGAAGTCATAACTCTCCGTCTTCGAATCCGAGATTTGATCCACCGGCTCGACAAATTGCCAGTCGCCGGCATCCACAGAACACTCCGCGCGCTGGATTGGAGAAAAACTGTCGGCGGCGCGGAAGCTCACGTGAAGTTGGCCGCCTTCGGCCGATGCCGTCGAAATTCTCAATTTGCGGCGGAGTGGTATCCACTTCAAAGCGGTCGCTTTCCTTTTCCGCAGTGAGCGCGTCGCCGGGTGCATGCGATGGCGCATCTGAAGCCACAACTTTGATGGTGTAGCCGCCATCGGGAAGCAGCGAAGCGTCGAAAGAATAGAACTTGTCGGTGAGCTTATCTTTCAGCAGCATCCAGCGAGTCTCGCTATCGCCACGGTAGAACACCGAGTAAATCATGTCGTCATCGTTGTCGTCGTGCACCGTCCATTTGACGCCAATCGAATTCTGATCGTGCAGGCTGGGGACGGGAACGTCAAAATGAAGCTGGCCTTGCCCATTGACGTCCCCCGGCTGTTTTGGTAGCGGCTGGTAACGGACATCCCTTTGCACCGTGACGTCGCTGAAATCAGGCGCCACATTCTTTTGCAAATAGTTGAGGCTGACGCTATCCACTACGGGCGCGGGATTACCCGCGTGTAGAACCGCCTTCCACTGGACAAAGCGGGCAGCCGGAACTTTGAGCTCATTGTCTTTGTGCAGGTCCACCGGTTCCCATGCGCTCCAGTTGCGGTCGGGATTGTCCACGTTGCCGCTGCGCGCAAGGATCTCCACGTTGCCCTGGGCGCGCACCTCGGCGCGGCCCCAGCGGGAAAAAATGTGTGCGTCGTATACGTCACTCTCGTAGCTGCCGACGGATTCAGGGGATTCGCTCATAAAAAACAACTTCCCCAAGTTGCTGGTCGAGGCGTAGAGGCCGCCTCCAGGCGCGGGAGCAAAAGCCGTAATCTGGCTGGCGCTAGCCTTGAGCAATTCGGTGAACTCATCCTCGCCGCGAATCGCGAAGATATTTCCGCGGTTTCCTGTCCCCGCCAGCAGGTGCCCCTGTTGATCAAATGCTAAGGCGTAGACCAGGTCGTCTCTGGAAGTCCAAATCCTGTCGGGTGAACCATCGGGAGCGATGCGGTAGATTTCCGATCCGCCAGTGGCGCCACTTCCCGGAGCCGGGAAGTTGGTCATCATCGTGGGTCCGGCCGCACCAACGCTGGTGATGGTAATTGCGGCCGTCGCGCCTTCCAGATGTTGGGTGCTTGGCGCCGGCGCCGGAGTAATGGTCAGGGGCTGGGCTGCCGCGGCTGCCCGCTTTTCGCCAACGCCCGCCGCGTAAATGTTGCCGGCGCTGTCCAAAGCCAGCGCCGTGATTTCTTTTTTGGGCGCGCTGTACAGAACAAATGCCTTGCCATCCGGCGCGATCCGGTAAACCAATCCGCTGCCATCGGAACCGGCAATCAGATTACCTTTCGCATCGAACGCCAGCACGCGAATGTGGGCTTCATCACTGGTAAAAAACTCAGAGTGCTCCCCCTTGGGGGTTACCCGGAAAATCTCGCCGCGATCTCCGGTCGCAACATACAGATTGCCCGCAGCGTCCAGCGCGAGGTCCCAAATGTATTTCGTGCCAGGATCAAAATAAACCGACGAACTCCAGGCACCGGCAGTCGTTTCTCCGGCCGGGGCATTCTTGTTCGTCCCCGTGCCCGGTTCGAGCTTGTATACCTTGCCATCGGGATTGGTGGCGGCATAAATCACGCCGCTCTTACTCACCGCCAGGGCTTGCACCTGCAACTCGTGCGTTTCAAAAATGGTGGTCGACTGGCCTGCCGGCGTAACCCGGTAAACCCGTGCCGGACCGCCCGCGGCTGCGTAGAGGTTCCCTTGCGCATCGGCCGCAATTTTCCAGATGTACGCAGAGGGCGTGGTGTAGAGATCTTTGAAGGCTGGGGCAAGTTCAAGCCCTCCCGCACTGCGGATCGCTACTCCTTGGGTTGTGCCTTTGGTAAGGTCGTCGAATTTCGATTGTTCCCAAGTGCGGGTACCTTCGCCAAAAGCAAGCATGGCGAAAAGCAGAGCGCACTGGACTACCAATATCTTTCGCAGGGCAACAGCCAAGGTTCTAACCTCATTTCAGATTTGAGCGGAGAGTTTACCGTACCACCGGCCCCGGATGAACCACCGGCTTCCCAGGCGAGCGTCACGAGCAGAACTCTATCGAATGGTAATCGTCAACACTTGCGCGCCGGAGACTACATAGTCCAATGGCGGGGTGTGTGATTCGTTGACCGACGATTCGGCTTGCACCACCATCTCCTGCGTGCCACGCATTCCATCCATCACATTCATGACGGAAATAGGCAGAGATGGCATGACCTTATCCGCTACCACTGCTTCCGGGTCAGCTTCCAGCAAAGAAACATAGACGCGGTTGTTGACGTGCTCTTTGTTCAGCAGTGCGATGGTAGAGGCGAGATCTAACTTACTGTCAAATAGCGGGGAACTGTGGCGGAGCCGGTCAAGGGTTTCCCCGTCGCTGACCAGGATACGCAGCGTGCCTCGGGATATCGAGGTAGGAATATGAACTGGGATCTGGCGGATGACGGGGTCACCGCGGTAGGGGCGCAACAGCGCCTCGATGGTGATGTCGCTGCCGGGGCGGACTTCGGTGACATCGGTGCGCGCGCTTTCCAGCCGCGCCCAGTGGCGTTCATGCAGAATATCGAAGTCGAGTTGGACGCTGCGGACGCCGGGAGTGGTGTAAGGATTGTCATACACCCGGCTGAAATCGTCGCCCAGCGTCATAGCCGCGAGAACCGCCGCGGGCTGGCCTCCATCCGCTGGCGAAAACATGTTTTGCACCAGCACGTCCGGATAGCCTTCGACGCTGATTCGCCCATCCAGACGATAGGTGGCTTCCTCGCCGTAATCATTGACCCCGTGCAGAGCGTTAAACACGGTTACCATCACGGCGACTGGGCTGAGATGGGGATTGTTCAGCACTTCATAGTGAAACTGCCGCGGAACCGCGCCCCCGCGAATGTTCAGCGTAACCGGAATCATGTCGGGCTTCTTGCCGAATTCCCCCATGATTCCCGTATGGCGATCCTGCACAAAGGCTCCGACGGGTTCGGTGGCATTCACAATCTTGAAGGCGTTCAGCGGAGAAGCCAGAGTAGCCACCACGTCGGCTTTGGTCATGGGTAGATCCACCAAGCCGTATTGCAGCAAGGGATGGCCACAGGCCAGCAAGTGCTGCGCATCCATGTAGGTGACGGTGCAAGTGGCCGAGATATCCATGTCTCCACGCACCAGGATCGCGCTAACCGCAGAGCCAGGCTCCAGAGGCTCCGGTTGTTTCGCGTCACTTACCGAACCCGCACCCATCACCGGCACGATGCCCGCGGCCGCCAATTGCGGAGCGAAACGTTGCAGCGCATCCTCAGAAAAACCGCTGAAGACGAGCGGAGTTTCGATGGGCCGAATGTCGTTGGCAAAATCCGCCGACGCATTTGAAGTTCCAGGCCCCGACGTTTTGCTGGCCGCGGTCCCCCTTGCCTTAGCCAAGTCCGGATGATTCTCCGGACTCTGATCCATGGCATTGATTTCGAGCATTTCTCCGATCGGAGTAACGCCCGCGATCGGCTCTTTGGAAAACTCCCCGATCCGGAAAGCGATGGCTCCGGCGAGCTTGCCGTCGAAATATACGGGACTGCCGCTCATGCCCGCTACTACGCCGGTGTACTCGACCTTTGCGCCACCCAGGCGGACCAGGATCACGTCGCCTTTGGGACCATTTGCATTCTTGAGGATGCCCAATACCTCGACATCCATGGCCTCCGGCCGGGTGCCCTGGAAGACGGTATAAGCCATGCCCTTCATGCCGGCATGGATCTCGCTAAGCGGAATTGTTTCAGTAGGCTTCGAGCTTTGGGCGGGAAATGCCCTTGAGAACGGAACAATCAGAAGACACAGCACACCGCAGGCGAGAACAACACGTCTCATGCATTTTCCCCAGAGGACAAATACCAAGTCCAACACCAGAACTTCGGCTTCGCACTTTCGACAGGGTTTGCCGGGGAGGGAAGCGGCCAGGGCCAAGCAAAACATCCCATGGGCGAAGCTATGCGTCTATACTAGCATAGGTTTTTTCGAGGACCCCAATGTTTCCCAACCCTTCTCAGCGGCCTCGTAGGCCGCTCAGCCCGCATTTCCTGCGCCTTCTCAACTGGATGATCGCGCTAGGGGTTTTAGTTGCATTCGCGTCGTTGCTGCCGGCCCAAGATCAGTCCACGCCATCGGACAACGGTCAAAAGTCCACCGAGGCCCCGGCCGATGCGGGCGGACCGCAAAACGACGTTGGACCGTACGCGATTCCCAAGAAAAAAGAAGAACCGCCCCCGCCTCCGCCGGAAAAACCCAAAAAAGTCGAGGGCATGCCGGACTATTCCATCCATGTGACCGATACCTTGGTGGAAGTGCCGGTTCTGGTGACCACGAAGGACGGCCAATTCGTTCCGGGTTTGAAACAAGACAACTTCCGCCTCTACGAAGATGGCGTCGAGCAGAAGATCTCCAGCTTCGGTATCACGGAAGCGCCCATCACCGCCGTATTGCTAGTCGAGTACGCAGCTACCAACTACTCGTTCATGATCGATGCGTTGCGCGCTTCTTACACCTTCGCCAGCATGCTGAAAAAGAACGACTGGGTCGCGGTAGTTTCCTACGACATGCGGCCTTACATGCTGGTGGACTTTACGCAAGACAAGTCGGCGATCATGGGAGCGATCAATCAGTTGCGCGTTCCCGGTTTCTCCGAGACCAATGAATTCGACGCTCTTTACGACACCCTGGACCGTCTCGACCGTCTCGACGGGCACAAGTACATCGTTTTGGTGAGCACGGGTTTTGACAGCTTCAGCAAGCTGACCTTCGATCAGATTCTAAAAAAGGTGAAGACCACGCACGACGTGACCATCTACACCGTCAGCATTGGCTGGATGCTGCGCGAGATGTGCGAGACCCACGGCTGCACGGGCTACTCCCATGGCATGGGCATCCCCATCAGCGAGATGGATTACCTGCAAGCCGACAACGAAATGCAGACTTTTGCCCGCCTCACCGGAGGCCGTTACTACCAGCCACGGTTCGAAGCAAGCTACCCCGAGGTGTTTCATGACATTGTCGGGAACATTCGGAATCAGTACAACCTGGCGTATCGCCCGACCAATCCGCAGTTGGACGGAACTTACCGCAAACTGAAAGTCGATGTCATCGGGCCGGATGGGAAAGCTCTGAAGGTAAAAGATCAAAAAGGCAAAGACGTAAAGTATCAAGTCATCGCGCGCGAAGGCTACACCGCGAAGCACACGGTCGACTAGTCTTTTAGTGGGCGTGGGCCAAGTGGTCAAGCAGGAACATGAGCGCCACGCCCAGGAACACCACCAACGCTACGCCCGCTCCTGGCTCGCGATTTACTTCCGGAATTAGATCGGACGCCGCTACGTAGATTGTCACTCCCGCGGAAAGCGGCAGGCCAAAGTTCACCTGATGGCGGAATACGGCCATCGTCAAGACGCCCGCCAGCGTGGCCGCACCCAGGATCATGGAAGCTCCCCAGGCATTTCCCCGGCTCTGGCCGCTGGCCAGCATCACGGACGCGACGGTAAAGCCTTCAGGAATTTTGTGCAGGAAAATGGCGACAAAAATGATCCATCCCAGCCAGTCAGACACAATGAAACCGGATGCGATGGCGATGCCGTCGAAAAAAGTGTGGATGACGAGTCCCAGCAGAACCGAATAGCCGGTGTGACCGTGGGCAAATTCGCCTTGATGCGTTTCTTCTCCGAAATGAAAGTGGGGCGTTACAGTATGTTCAAAAAAATGAATGATCAAGTAGCCGAGCAAGATGAGGAACGACGCGTTCTTGCCGTTAAGCTGCAGGCTGGCGGGCAGGATCTCTACGATCGCGGTGGCCAGCATGAATCCCGCGCCTAGCGCGACAAAATATTTTAGGTAAGAGCGCTCCCAGTGCCGGTGCACGATGATCGCGCCGCCAAAGACGTTCGCGGCAGCCGCGGTCAGGCCAAGCAGAATACTGAGCAGAATGGGATGCATGGGCTTCGAGGGATCATAGCAGTTCCCGGTTCGCGGTTTTCAGTTCCCAGCTACGCCGCGGGACGGATGGACGCGATCAATCCATTTAGTATTTTGCCGAGTTCTGCTGCTTTGTCCAACACGTGCTGTGATTCTCCGGAAGAAATATAGCCAAGGTTCTGGGCAATCATCAACTGCGTCTCAACCTCGACTAGCGCGCCTCTGGCCCTGCCCAGAAAGTAGAAGAAATCATTGGCGGTATAGCGCGCTTATCCTTCGGCGATATGGGTCGGAATCGCTATCGCGGCCCTTCGCGTAAGGCTGGCGAGTCCAAACACTTCGTCGCGCGGATAAGCTTTGCTGACTTTGTAAATGTCCATGACAAAGGACATCGCTTTTTGCCAGGCGATGAGATCGCGGTAAGACTGCCCCATAAAGGCATTTTGGCGGAATTGTTCTTGAAAAGCTGTGACGAATGAACATTGCGCTGAGAACTGGCAACTAAAAACCGAGAACTGGGTTCATCCACTATGCCGGATATGCATCACGTCCCCATCCTGCGCAACGTAATCTTTCCCTTCAAGGCGCAAGATGCCTTTGGCGCGCGCATTCGCTTCGGAGCCAGCTTCCAGCAATTGATCCCAGCGAATCGTCTCCGCGCGGATGAAGTGCTTTTCCAGATCGGAATGGATTGCCCCGGCGGCTTGGGGAGCACGAGTGTTCACGGGAATCGTCCAGGCGCGGCATTCATCTTCGCCGGCGGTAAAGAATGAAATCAGTCCCAGCAATTTGTAGGTAGTTCGGATCAAGCGCGACAAACCGCTTTCCGTCAGGCCGTAGCTCGACAGAAATTCGGCTGCGTCTTCATCACTCATTTCCGCAAGCTCTGCCTCGACTTTCCCGCAGATCGCAGTCGCTCCTGCGTTCGGGCGCGAGGCCACTTCCTCTAGCTTGTACTTGGTGACGGCTTCCTCGAGCTCTTTGCCCAGTTCCGTGCTTTCGCTGACGTTCAGCACGTAGAGAATCGGCTTCTCGCTCAGGAACATGAAACCGCGCAACCGTTTCTTGTCCTCGGGAGTCATCTCCATTTCGCGCAACGGACGCTCCGACTCAAGCTGCGCTTTGGCACGCGTAAGCAGTTCAAATTCTTTCTCCAGTTCAGGCGAGCGCATCTTCTTCAGATCTTTTTCCAGCCGCTCCAGCCGCTTTTCAATCTGGCCGAGATCGCTGACCATCAGGTCGAATTCAACGTTCTTGATGTCGCGCAGCGGATCGATCTGGCCCGGCGTGCGGGATGGCAGGATCGTCAAATGCCCGCACCACATGGGCAAGCGCATCCACGTTGCGCAAATGGCCGATGTAGCCGCTCTCTTTGAGCGCCTCCTGGCCGATGGCGCCCACATCCACGTACTCCACGGACGCGTGCGTCAGCTTCTTGGGATTGTAGAGCGTGGCCAGTTTATCCAGCCGCTCGTCGGGAACCTTGGCCACGCCGATATGCGCCTCCCGCGGATTTGCGCAGGCATGGTCAGAAAGATTGCGCCTTGGTCAGAATGCGAAACAGCGATGTCTTGCCTACCTGAGGCAGGCCAATGATGCCAGTTTTCATAAGGCAAGAAAGATGATAGCAGGCAATTTAGGCGGGCGAGCGGGCGGTCAGATAGGTTACCACCAATCCTATGAGCAAAACTACAACTTCCACTCGTGTTGACCAAACATGCATCGCGTCAAACTGCATGCGTAAAGGATTATTGATGGCGGCGGAAGCGACATCTCCAAGCGCCTCGCGCAATCTGTCCATGCGAGGAATGATCCCGAACTGCGAGATGCAAGTCAGCGCCAGCATCAGCAACACCAGCAAGATGGCGCGCTGAAAACACCGAGATGGCCCGGGCGCAGAGCGTATGAAGTGACCCAGAAACACGATGCCAGAGACAATCCCCATCCAATGCAAAATGATCAGAGAACGGCGCACCACCAGGCCGGCCAGATGCGGCGATGGGAGCACCGAGAACGCCGTGCCAGCAAGCACCGGAAAAAAGATCAGCCCGCCCACCCACACAATCAGCGCGAGCAACATGAGAAAACGAAGGAAGGACATAGCAGAAGCATTATGCCGCGCGGATCAAGGGAAAAGCGAGGAAGAACTGAGAACCGATCACTGGCAACTGACAACTGCTCTTAAACGGGCACCGGCACGCTGTCCACGATCTCCTGGATCACCTGTTCGGCCTGCTCGGATTTCTTCAGCGTAGAAGCATAGGTACCATCCACCACCACTCGGTGAGCAAACACCGGCACGGCCAGCGGCTTGAAGTCTTCGGGAACGCAGAAATTTCGGCCATCGAGAAAGGCCATGGCTTGTGCCGCGCGATAGAGCATTTGCGACCGCGGGGCGAAACTCCCAGCGAAAGATGCTCCGACTCGCGCGTCTGGTTGACGATTGCCAGGGCATAACTGATGAGCGACTCATCCACACGGACTTTGGTTACAGCATTTTGCATTTCCAGCACGTCAGCGCCGCTGAGAACCGGCTGCTAAGTTTTCCAATTGCGCCGCGCCCGCTTCCGACCGCAAGATTTCGCGCTCCGCATCGCCATCGGGATATCCCATTCGCAATCGCATCAGAAAGCGGTCCATCTGCGACTCCGGCAATGGATAGGTTCCGTGATGCTCGACAGGATTCTGCGTGGCGATCACGAGGAATGGCTGCGGCAGCGCATAGGAATGCGCATCGACCGTGACCTGGCCTTCGTTCATGGCTTCGAGCAGGGCGGATTGCGTCTTAGGAGTGGTGCGATTGATCTCGTCCGCCAGCAGCACGTTGGTAAAGATCGGGCCGCGCTTGAATTCAAATTCTTGCTCGACCGCGGAATAAATGGAAATTCCCAGCACATCGGAGGGCAGCATGTCGCTGGTGAATTGCACTCTTTGAAAACTGCAATCGAGCGCTCGCGCAACCGCGTGGGCAAGCGTGGTTTTACCGACTCCAGGAACTCCCTCGATGAGCAAATGTCCCCGCGCCATCAAGGAAACCATCGCTAGGCGGACGACGTCGTCCTTGCCGCGAATGACTTTGCGCAAGGCTTTTTCCAGTTGTGCCGCACGGGTAGATGCGGCGGTCGCGGCAGTTTCAGGGGACATTAAGGAATTTTACTATGCGGAGAATTAGAGAGGAGGTTACGGAGGTTATAGACCAGCTATTAGCTCCTAGCCACTAGCTCTTAGCCAAGCGGGTTTCGTCGCGGCGCTTCGCGAGGGAGGCGAGAAGCGAGGAGCTGTAAGCCAGAAGCTAGGAGCTAATCGCTTTCTTTACTGCGTAAACTCCGCCGGCCTTCCGGTGAGCCGCTCGATCCGCTTGGCGATGGGAGGATGAGTCGAGAACAGATTGCCGAAGCTCATTCCCAGCAGCGGCTGAATGATAAACAAATGCGCCGTTGAAGGCGTAGCCATCATCGGAACGCGACGCGAATAGGCGTCGAGCTTGGCAGAGCGCGCTGGCCAGAGCATAAGGATTGCCAGTAAAGTGCGCGCCGGTTTCGTCCGCCTGATATTCGCGTGATCGCGAGACGGCCAATTGAATGAGCATCGCTGCCAGCGGCGCAAGAAACAGCATGAGCAGCGCGGCCAGGCCTCCCCCGTTACGATCGCGGTTATCCCGCTCCATGCCGCCGAAAATCATTCCCCACTTCGCGACCTGCGCCAAGTACGTGATCGCGCCAGCAATGGTGGCTGCTACCGAACTGATCAAGATATCCCGGTTGCGCACGTGGCCCAATTCGTGGGCCAGCACGCCTTCCAGTTCTTCGTCATTGAGCAAATCGAGAATTCCCTGTGTCACCGCGACCGACGCATGTTGCGGATTACGGCCTGTGGCAAAAGCATTCGGCGAATCCGTCGGAATTACATACATCTTCGGCATGGGGATGCCGATTTTCTGGGTGAGGCGTTCCACTGCCTGATAAGCTCGCGGCAATTCTTCCCTCGTTACGGGGCGGGCGTGATACATCGCCAGGGCAATCTTGTCAGAGAAGAAGTACGAGACAAAATTCATCACCGCCGCAAAGACCAAGGCGATCAGCATGCCGTTCTGCCCGCCGAAGACGCGACCTATCAACATCAGCAGCAAAGTCAGCAGGGTGAGAAAGAACGCGGTTTTGAAGGTGTTTCCCATAGATTTTCCGCAGCTATATAGATGTTACGCCGGCCTGCCGGATTCAGGGCGGGCCCGCCCGCACAATTAGGTAGCCCCAGACGCCCTCGTCCGGGGGCAGCGCCTGTGCGGTGGGCTGGGCGGACGAGGGCGTCCGCCCCTACGCGGTTACTTCGTACGCTTCAGCGCGCGTTCTAACGTCTGATCCAGAGCGGCTTTCGCTTTCTCGTACTCTTGCTGAGTGATCTTTCCCTGCTTGTGCTCCATCTCCAACTCGAACAGTTCTTCTTTTAGAGCTTCGAGTAATAATCCGGGGCGCGGCGAAGTCGCAGGCGCCGCCGCCCGCGGCGCCTCGTGACTTTGAGCGTCGACGGGAGCAAAATCCGGAATCCGCGCTGCCTGCGGGCGCTTGGCCATGTAAATTGCTCCCGCAATCAGCACGACGGCGAACCCTCCAAGAATGTACAAACGATATTTCTCTAGCGGATCGGGCGCCTCAATCGGCGGTCCCAGCCCTCCGCCGGGACGGCTGTCCGCCGCTTGAGGGGCTGACGCTGTTCCCTCGCTTGCGCCGTCGCCACCCGCTGAATTTTGACTCTGCAGGACGCCGTCTCCGGAAAGCGAAAACGCCAGTGACTGCCCGGGATGAACATTCACCGCGACTTCCGCCACCGCTCCCGGCTCCGGAGGTTTTTCATCTTTGAAAAGCCCGGCCTGCGCCGCCGCAAACTGAATGGACTGCGGCAACACGATCACGAAATGTTCCATCGGATAGAGGGGCTTAGGATCGATCTTGGCGCTGCCGCTATAAGGAAGGTGATAGCTCACCTGAAACTGTGTCGCGCCCGGCCGCAGCGGAAAAATGAAAGCGTAGCGCCCTTTTTCTTTCTGCGGAACCGCTGCCGACTCTATCCATTGCCCGCCCGCGGTTTGCGCCTGCGACTGATCAATCTGCGCGCCTTCCGGCAAATAGAACTCCAGATTCTGATCGTTCATCTGGGTGCGTGGCGGCTTCGAATTGTTATCCACCTCGAACAGCCGGCTGATGCCGAGCTGACCTTGCCCGGTTTGTATGTACATCAGGTCGGCCACGACGTTCAGCCCTTCCACTTTCTTGGCGACGTCGAAAACTTCCGCGTCCACCGAAGTGGTTCCAGGAGGCGCCATGCGGTGATAAGTCACGCCTTGATGAATCACGCGAACCAAGTGCGGACTGTTGGTGTCATCCAGCTTGAAACTGAAGTTGCCCTGGGCATCGGTTTTCGTCCGCCCGGACTCTTCCATGCCCTGCGACAGTTTGATGAGCACCACATCATCGCCCGCGGCGGCTTTGCCCGTAGTGCCATTCTTCACCGTCCCGGCCAGAGTCTCGCCGAAGGCAAGTGCGCTCAGCGAGAACAGTGCGACGACAATCAGCAATTTATTAAAGGATGGCTTCAACCGCGTGCTCCTTGCGGACCGGGTTTGTTCGCTGGTGCTGAGCGCACCGCACCTTCCAGGTGGGCAATCTCTGCGAGAATGCCGGCTGCTTCCTCTTCCAGTGACTTTTTCATTGCCTGGTAATCACTCTCGGGAAATTTCCCTTCCTTGAATTCAAAATTAACATCGCGGAGATTCTCATACACCGCTTCTTTGCGCTCGCGCAAATAGGCGAGCCGCGTCTTCTCCGGCCCCAGATGAAGTTCCCCGGGAAGGTAGAAAACATAAAGAAGCGTGGCAAAGGTAACCAGCAAACAGGTCAGCAACGCGATGGTCATTCTTCGGTATCCTTTCTGGCTTGCTCGCGGAAGCGTTCCAGTTCCGCGCCCGTGGCTGGAGCGACGGCATCCGGCGGCAAAACCAGCGGACGATTTTTCCACGACCGCACAATCAACACGACCGTGGCCAATCCCAGGACTAACGCAAGATACGGCATCACCCATGCGGCGCGGTTGAAGCCCGTGGCCGGCGGCGCCAGCAAAACGGTTGGACCATACTTCTGTACGAAGGCTTGCAGTACCAGATCGTCACTGTCTCCGCGCTCTACGTTGGCGGCCAACTCATGACGCATGCCATCGGACAGCGGACATCCCACATGATTGCATTCGAGCAACACCTGGTTGCATCCGCAGGCGCACATCAATTTGTGTCCCAGGCTTTGGAAGCGAGCGTCTTCATCCGCTCCCAGGAGTGTCATCACCAGCAGAAACAATAAGGCCAGCTGCAGGCCGCGTTTAAGGGACAGATTTGTGGGCTGCATTAGTCTCCCGCTCCCACGGGAGCAGGTTGCACTCGCGCCGGAGCTGTCACTCGCACCGGGACGGCATTCGGAATCATGGCTAGCACCGTTCCCACGATCATGATCCACACTCCAATCCAGATCCACATGACCAGCGGGTTGACCCGCGCTTTGATAATGGGACGCCCAGTGTCCTGGTTCTGGCCTTCATACACAATGTAGAGATCTTCTTTCAGAGTGGAGCGATTCGCGACCATGGTCTGGGTCTGCTGGCTTGCAATATAGAAACGCCGCTCAGGGTACATCGTGGCAATCTGCTTGCCGCCCTTGAAGACGTCCATGATCGCCCACTCGCTACCGTAATTCGGATTCTCTTCCTGGGTGTAAGAGCGGCAAACCAAGGTGTAGGATCCGACTTTCATCTGGTCGCCGAACCCCATCTCGTGCTCGTTCTCCTGATTAAAGGCCCAGCCCGCAAAACCGATCACAACGATGATGACACCGAAGTGAACGATATATCCGCCGTAACGCCGCGTGTTGCGGTGTCCGAGCTGCACCATCGAAGCCAGCAAATTCTGTCCGGTGTGCTTCGCAATCACGCGCCCGCCGCGGAGGAACTCCGAAATCACAGTCAGGCCGACCAGAGCCGACAACATAATCGCCATCAGCGAATAAAGGTACGCAATGTCCTGCCAGGGTTTGAGGCCGAAAACCGATCCCCAACTCTCCGGCGTGACCATCAGAAAGACTCCAACCGCCAGCGCGCCCAGGCTGGGCCACAGGAAGTTACGCCGGATGCTCTCGATGGATGTCCGGCGCCACGCCAGCAGCGGTCCCACCGCCGTTAGCAACAACAGCAGTAAGGCCACCGGAATCGCTACTTTGTTGAAGAATGGAGGGCCAACCGTCACTGTGTGTCCCTGAATCCACTCCGACAGTTTCGGGAACAGCGTCCCCCACAGTACGGTAAAACAGGCCAGCAACAGGAGCAGGTTGTTAAACAGGAAACTCGACTCGCGCGAGACCAGCGATTCCAGCTTGTGTTCGCTGCGCAGGTGCGATGCATTCTTTACATAAAAGAAGAGACACACCACAAAGATGAGTCCAAGAAACGCGGTGAACCAAGCGCCAATCGACGATTGCGCAAAAGCGTGTACAGAGTTCACCAGTCCACTGCGGGTCAGGTCGGTGCCAAAGATCGAAAGCATGAAAGTGGCGAAGATTAGCCACATATTCCATACCTTCAACATGCCGCGCTTCTCCTGCATCATGACGGAATGCAGAAACGCCGTTCCGGTTAGCCATGGCATCAGCGAAGCATTCTCCACCGGATCCCATCCCCAGTAGCCGCCCCAACCCAGCACGGAGTAGGCCCAATGCATGCCGAGAAATACGCCGCAGGTCAGGAATCCCCAGGTGACCATCGTCCAGCGGCGGGTGATGTGAATCCACTTCTCGCCGGGATAGCGCATGATTAGCGCTCCCAGCGCGAAAGCAAAGGGAATGGTGAAACCCACATAGCCCAGA
The DNA here is from genome assembly GCA_963712035.1 of uncultured Acidobacteriaceae bacterium. Taxonomy (GTDB): domain Bacteria; phylum Acidobacteriota; class Terriglobia; order Terriglobales; family Acidobacteriaceae; genus PALSA-270. Next base: position 1,118,453 of record CAVQGL010000002.1, read on the forward strand.
TACAGCATGGGCGGATGAATCACCATCTCGGGATATTGCAGAAGTGGATTGAGGCCCGCGCCGTCGGCCGGCAGGGTCCCCTGCATTAGCGCGAACGGGTGTGCTGCAAAATTCAGCACCAGCAGGAAGAACACTTGCACCGCCGCGACCACGACTGAGGCATAAGCAAACAGACGACTATCGACTTTGTAGCGCAGGCGAAGAACAAATCCGTAGGCCGCCAGCAGTAAGGACCAAAAAAGCAACGACCCTTCCTGCCCGGACCACAGCGTTGCGAATTTATACGGCGCTGGCAGGTCGCGATTGCTGTGGTGGTAGATATAAGCGATGGAGAAGTCATCGCGGAATGCTGCTGTTACCAGCACCACTGCAGCCAGCAGAACAATCACGAAAGTCGCAATGCCGGCTCGGCGGGCAGTTTCACCCAGCCGATCTGAGCCGGGACCTTTTTGCACTAATGCGAAGATACCCGCAAGAAACGAGTACGAACTCAGCGCTAGCGCGAGGAGTAGCGCAAAACTACCAATTTGAGACATGTGGGGACTCAGGGGTCATTTTTTCAGAAACCACCCCTTGAGGCAACCACGAATGCCCTAATAAGGTCAGGCCGGACTGATTGGGATCGAAAACGGGGTTTTGCCGCTCAGGGGACGTAGGCCTTAAAACGCACAAAATCCCTCTCAACTGAGGCCTCATCGCTGTCCGCGAGGTCAGCTGATTTCAATTCTCCGCAGCGTCCCGACTACGCGCCCATCTGGTCCTGGTCCTGATGACGAGCTACAATCTCTTGCTCGGCCCGCAGCCAGTCTTCGCTCTCATTGCCGGGGGTGCAACCACGCTGTTCGTAGAGTTCGTACGCACGGCGGCGGATTTCCTCCTCCAGCGTCTCCGGCACAAAGGTTCGGTTTTTGCGGGGAGAGGTGCTTGCGGTGGAAATGCTCGCCACTTTATTGGAGTTTGTACTACGGGGTGTTTTTGCTCTGGCCATAACTCGATACTCCTCACAGATAGTTAGGTTTAGCAACGAATCGAATGCGCGAGCGGGCCACATTGGGCCATTCCGCTGGGAGAAGCAGACCGCATAAATTTCGTTGAGCTTTGAAATGATAATAAACTGGGATACCCTGTGAATACCGCAGGATCAAGCAAAAAATTAATCGGTGGAACCTAACTGGTACGAAGCCGGCACTCGTAACCCGTTTAGAACGCTAGTGTCCGTCAGTGCCCATTCGCGGAGGCGTATTGAGATCGTTTGCAGGCTGTACCAGTTCCCTGTTCCTCGGATTTTGCCTCTTCGCGCATGCCCAATCCGCAGCGCCGCCCTCCGATTGTCCGCCGAATGACTCCAATCCCGCGGCCAACTGCCAAAAACCGCAAATCGAGCCCAGGAAAGAATCCGTCATAGTCACCGGCACATTCGAACCTCTTCCGGCGGACTCAATCGACCGCTCCGTCTCCGTCCTCGATACGCGCGAAGCCCCCCTGCTCTACAACCACTGGGTGGATTACCTGCAACTGGATCCCTCCATCGATTTGCAGGAACGCGCGCCTGACGGAGTGCAGGCCGACCTCACCATCCGCGGCTCGACCTTCGGCCAGACCCTGGTGCTTCTAAACGGCTTGCGCATGAATAACGTCCAGAGCGGCCATCACAATATGGACTTGCCCGTTCCCTCCGATGCGATTGACCGCATTGAAGTTTTGCGCGGCGCCGGTTCCACGCTCTACGGCTCGGACGCCATGGCCGGATCGATTAATGTTATTACCGGGCCGCCAAAATATTCCGAGTTCCGCGTAGGCGCCGGCGTCGGCAACTTCGGTGTCAACCAGCAAAGCGGCGATGCGGCTTGGCTCGCCGGGCGCTGGGATGAAGAACTCAGCGCGGCCCGGGATTTTTCCAGCGGCTTCATGCCTGACCGCGACTATCGCAAAGTCACCATTTTTTCCAACAGCGGCGTTCAAACTTTTCTCGGACGTACGCAAATCATGCTGGGTTACGGCGACGATCCTTTCGGCGCCAACCAGTTTTACGGAGATTTCGATTCCTGGGAGCGGACCAAGTCCTGGTTTGGCGGAATAAATCAGGACTTAGGCGAGCGCACGCAGTTTGATTTTGCGTATCGCCGCCATACTGACGAATTCATCCTGCTCCGGGACGATCCCTCCTATTACGAAAACAATCACAGCGACCAAAGTTGGCAGACCGCACTGCGGCGCAGACAGCCCCTGACTCAAAATTCAACTTTGTTTTACGGTGGCGAGGGCTTCCACGAATCGATCGACAGCAATAACCTCGGCCAGCACGAGCGCAGCCGTGGCGCGGTTTATGCGGACTACGATGTTCGCGCCTGGAAACGATTCTCATTCTCAGCGGGCGCTCGCGAGGAAATCTTCAGCGCAACGCGCGGCGAATTCAGTCCTACGGTCGCTGCGGGCTACTGGCTGAAAGCCGGCTTCAAGCTGAAAGGCAGCGCCAGCCATGCTTTCCGATTGCCTACCTACACGGATCTCTACTACTCTGACCCCGCGACCGTCGGCAACCCCAACTTGCAACCCGAAACCGCGTGGGACTACGAAGGCGGCTTGGTATGGGACCGCGGAGGCCGCTACCAGGCTGAGATCACCGTCTTCGAGCGCAACGAGAAAAACGGCATCGACTACGTGCGCAGTTCTCCGGCTGACCAGTGGCATGCCGAGAACATCGACGTTTTGAACTTCACCGGGGTGGAAACGTCGCTGACCGTCCGCCTGCCGCGCCGCCAGCGTCTGCAGTTCGCGTACACCGGCCTGCACGGTGGCTTGCAATCGCTGAACGGTTTGCAATCGGAGTACGTCTCCAACTACCCCGTGGATGACGGTTCCATTACATGGCAAGGGACTTTGCCGGAAAGTTTCGTGGCCCGAACCCGCGTCGGCGTGGTCAATCGCTTCGATAGCAGTCCCTACGCCCTTTGGGACATCGCCGTCGCCCGCGAGTTCCACTACGTGGGAGCCCACCTCGACCTGGCGAATCTCACGGATACTCAATATCAAGAGCTTCCCGGCATCGCCATGCCCGGCCGCAGCGTAGTTTTCGGCCTGGAATTCATGCTCACCAAGAACGGCCGCTGACGCTTCGTGCGGCGTGTGGCGCGGACGCCCTCGTCCGCGTGCAGTCATCCCGGAATCCGGGAAAAATAAAATCGCAGATTCAATGTTCGCAACCGCACAGTTTACATTTACACTCGATTGTCGGCAGGTGAAATCATATCGGCTCACGATGTATTAGCGGAGGCGCGAAATGTCTTTCCGTCCGGTGTTCATCGCGGTCGTCATTGCTTTTGCATTGGTGCTGGCCGCGTTTCTCGTTAACCGGGCCCGGCCAAAAGCCGAGACCGAGCAGCCCGCAGGAACCTTTGTCCGGGCCACCGGCAAGTGCGCCGAATGCCATTCCCGCACCCAATACTCGATTGTGCACGAGTACGAGATGAGCAAACATGCGCAGAAGAGCGTGAGCTGTCTCGATTGCCACCAAGCCGCGCCCTCGCAGGAAAAGGAAGATCATCACGGCTTCGTCATCGCCAAGGGCCATCTCACCGCGGCCAACTGCCGCGGTTGCCACGAACAGATCTATCAGCAATTCACCCGCAGTCGCCACGCTGCGCCGGCTTGGGCCGCGATTTACGGAGAGAAAGGACTCACTCCCGAGCAGGTAAACTTTTCGGAAACCTACCAGCCCGGCGGAACGCGCCGCCCTCCTCATCCTTTTGTCACCGCCGAAGGCAGTTCGGCAATGGCCAGCGGATGCGACCAGTGCCACAGCATCGGCAAGCCCAATCCGGACGGCACCATCGGCACCTGCACCAACTGCCATACTCGCCATACCAGTTCGGTCGCCATCGCTCGACGGCCCAGCACCTGTGGCCAGTGTCATCTCGGTCCCGATCATTCTCAAATGGAAATCTACGAAGAGTCCAAGCACGGCGTGATGTTTGCCGCGCAAGAGAGACTTCTAAATCTGGAGGCCGCGCCCGACAAGCTCACGACTCGCGACATGTTTGTTCCCACTTGCGCCACCTGTCACATGAGCGGCATCAATGGCCTCGGAGTCACTCACGATCCTTCTGAACGGCTTTCCTATTACTTGGCAGCGGCGGTTACCGACAAGCGTCCGAATTATGCGCAGGCGCAAGCCAAAATGAAGCAGGTCTGCTCTCAGTGCCACACCGCCGACATAGTCAATCGCGTGTACGAGCAGGCCGAGAAGGTCGTGCAGACCACCAATCAGCGAGTCTCAGACGCGAAATCTTTGGTGGACGGCCTGCGCAGCCAGGGTTTGCTGAAAGGACCACCGTTTTCCCAGCCGATCGATTTTCTCTATTTCGATTTCTGGCACTACGACGGCCGCACCACCAAGCACGGCGCTTTCATGGGCGGCGCCGACTTCGTGCAGTGGCATGGCAACTACCCCATGCTGAAAAAGATGGTGGAGATGCAGGCTGCGGCTGAAGAACTCAGGAGAAATCGTGACCGTCAGAAGTAGCACCTGGTGGGCACAGCCCTGGTTCATGGTAGAGGCGTTCGCCGTCACGAATCTGGGATTTCTCACCCTGGATATCTATCTCGCGCATTCGGTCAACGATTTCAGGCAAGCGGCGGAATACGTCCCACTGTATTTCTCCGCGGCCGCGCCACTTGTTTTGCTGCTCGGCCTTATGCTTCGCGCCCGCTGGATCGCTGTGTGGAAAGATCTCGGCTATCTCGTTGGGTGGCTGGCGATCCTGATCGGACTGAGCGGCGTCATCTTTCATCTGGACAGTTCGTTTTTCTACGAACGCACCATGCGCAGCCTCACCTATTCCGCCCCATTCGCCGCGCCCTTGGCCTATACCGGGCTAGGGTTCCTACTGCTAGTCAACCGCATGGCGGATGCCAAGACTATTGAATGGTCGCATTGGATTCTGTTTCTGACCTTGGGCGGATTTGTAGGCAATCTGATTTTCAGCCTCAGCGATCATGCCGAGAATGGCTTCTTCAATCCGCTGGAGTGGATTCCAGTCGTGGCCAGCGCGTTGGCCATTGGATTTCTAAGCAGCGCGCTGCTGGCTCGCCCACCTCGGCGCTTCCTCGAAATATGCGGCGCAGTACTGTTGCTACAGGCTGCCGTCGGCGTCTGGGGATTCGCGTTGCATGCCGAAAGAAATCTGGCCGGGCCGTCGATCCACTTGTTCAAGAACCTGATCTACGGCGCGCCTCCCCTGGCTCCGCTTTTATTCCCCAATCTCGCAGCCTTGGGATTGATCGCCCTATGGCAGCTTCGCCAGTTTGCGCAATAGTACATCTGCCGCGAGCTAGACAAAGGCCGAGATCCAACTGCCGGCACCTTACTCGCCGCATGGCGCAGCCGCTTGTTATAATCGCATTCACCTGCGAGGCGCTATCGTCTAGGGGTTAGGACGGAAGATTCTCAATCTTCAAACCCGGGTTCGATTCCCGGTAGCGCTACCATCTTTTCAGTGACTTACAATCCTCGGAATGGAAATAATTTCCAAGGTATGACCAAAGTAGGACTTGGGTTCACATTACCCTCTCTGGCTGCTTCTGCAGAGCGTCCAACTTTTCTTGTAAGTTGATGGTCTTGGGGTGTTGGTAGGAAATAGCCGTCCGAACATCGCTGTGACCGCCAATCATCATCGTCTCCGCAACACTCAAAACATTGGCCAGGTCTGTAAGAGCCCCATGTCTTGCGGTATAGAGTACGAGAGACTTCGGAAGCTTTGCGGCATCGCGTGCTGCGTTGAAAGCTTTCCCGATGGTGACGGTGTGTCCAACTTTTGACTCTGCAGGGAAAACCCATCCTTGGACAGGAAGGCCCTGCGCTAGGTGCCGACTCTGCAAGACGGCAACGGATCCATTGAGGAGCGGCACGACGCGGCGTGCGCTCTTTGTCTTACCTCCGGGGTTCTGGTAGATACCTTCGTCGAACTTTACGAATTCCCATCGCATCGACATTGCCTCGGACGGCCGCATGCCCGTACCGCGCAATACGAGAAAGCAATCCTTGGCGTCACCTTCCGGCATCTTTGCTGCGATCAGTTCAGCGTCGGATCGGCTCATGGCCATGGACCGGCCAACCACCTCGCGCATTTTGATTTTGGGTAATTGTCCAAATATCGTCTTGCGCTCTTGCGCTACCGCCAGCAGCTTCCGCAACGTGCGCAGTCCCTTGTTGGCGTTGTATGCTCCACCCGGAAAGACGGTAGTATCACAGGCCCCTTGCGTGATGGAGTCAAGTTTCATTTCCGCCAGTTTCGTACCGTTCGGCGCCGACTTGGTGCCCAACAGCAGGTCGGCTCCGCAGCGGTAGAATCGGCGTGTCGAGTCCTTCAGGCGTTGCGAATCCCGCACCCAGGCCAGGAACGTTGGCATGAACTCCTCCAAGGTACAGGCTTTGCGTGTGAGTGCATCAACGCCAGAAGAACTGACTTTTTGTTCGGCCTCGCGAAGAACAGTTTTGGCTTTGTTTTTGTCTCGCTGCTTTGTTGAACGTCGCACACGCTTGCCATCAATGTTAAGCGTGTAGAACCAGTACGGCGATTTTGGTTGCTTGAACAGTTCTGACATTCTTTCCTCCCACCCATCACGCTATACCTGTAACGTAAGTTCTGTCAAGCGTTCAGCGCGCGCTCCACTTGTCTGCCTGCCGATTCTCTCGCGTCTGCAAGCCGGCGTAGTTTGTTACGACGGGTGGTCCCGGTGCGGGCCCGTGCAACGCCAAAGCCTCCTCGGGGGTCAGAGGCGTCCGCACTGGATCAGGTTCCGAGGCCACGAGTGTGCAACCGGGATAGCGACTAAGGAACCTCTGAACGTCGCGATCGCTGGTAGAGTAGCGGCCAGCGGCAATCTGCAAATGCCGTTGCCCGAAGATTGCGTCAATCGGGCGTTCGAGCAGAAAAGTTTTCGTCATTTGGTTCCTTTCGGTTTGAAGCGAAACTCGGGCGCGTCCCACACGAGAGGATGATTCGTCCCCCAATAAAAGATCGTCGCCTGCTTCGCCACTCGAAAGGCCTTGTGCAGAGCCTTTATCGTGTCTGCCGCCACGCCTTGCGAGTCGTGGTCGTAACAAACGTCCTGGATGAGCTCCGCAAGTTCCACGATGGAAACAGCCGCGGCCGTCTCGCTAACTTCGAGGCCTAGCTCGGTTCGGGCGGGCATGTTTCCTCCTTCCGTTCGGCGCATCCGAAAGCGAAATCGTAATTCTCATCGAGATGCCGGAGCAATAATTTCGCCGCGCTCATTATGTGCGTGAGACACTGGCGCGCTTCCGGGGAATCGCTGAACTCAGCGTCCCTGGTGGCCAGAGTCTCGGCCATTAACGCATCGTGGCAATCTCCAACCACCTGCTCGGCCTTGCCGCGGATGAGGAGAAGAATCTGTTCGGGAGTCTGTATCAAATTGCACCCCCGCCGCCGCCACGCTTAAACGCATCCATTAGTGACTCCCTCTCGCTAGCCTCTCTGCCCATCTGACCGGAAGTTCGGCCAGACCGGAGCACTCGTGACGCTGAAACCCGGCGATTACTACTCTGCGCGGATCGTTTGCCTGTCTCGATTGCTTCGGCTATTTGTGCGGCTGCACGCTTCGGATCTACTCTTTCCCCGATTGCCAGGCGCGCAAATAGTTTCGCTTTTTCCTCAAGGGCCTTCAGTGGTGGCATGTTCGGACCTGGGTCCCAGGAATCCAGCCAGGGGGTCTTGGCCCTGATCTTGTCCCGGAGTTCTACAAACTCTTCCGACTCAAAATCGGGTAGGTCTGCAAAGGTTTCGTTTTCGTCGCGAATCTTGTCCCAACAATTAGAAGCTGCCGCTTCGATAAATGCAGATTGAATGCCCGGTGCGACCGTCTCAAGCGCTGGCGCAAAGTAGCGCATCAGGTGCGGAGCGAAGTTTTGCTGAAGATATTCATTCACGAGTGCAGGCACACATGTTTCCATCTGAGCCATCGCCCCGTATTCAAGCAACTGAACCACGGAACTAATTTGCTGGACGCGCTCCTCCTCGGTCTTCGGAGCTTCGGCTAGCGCCGAGGCTAAGCTACTAACAAACGCGGCCTCTAATTGTGGCTGGTTGAACTGCGGATCGCGGCTCCGCTCAAACGTCTTGGTTATGTGCTCACGCAATTCCTCCGGTGCAAACTGGGCAACGGGTGCGGGAGCCTTGGATTGCTCTGTCTTTTCCTCGGGCTTCTTCTCGTCGGGTTCGTTCTCGCCCTTTTCGTCTGGATCTTTATCCTCAGATTCCTCTTCCGATGTGTCGTCTTCGATCTTGGCGCCCGCTTCGCTTTCGAGCACTTCGGTTAGCGCGTTAACCCATCGCTGGTCCGAGAGGTCATCATCCGTTAGTCCCAGCCGGACCATCGCGGCCACTACCGAGTCAGTATCAAAACCCTGTAGAGCCTCTGGGAGTCCATCCTGCTCAAGGACAATATCGGCGTCTTCGTCTGGCGTAATGTTCTCGTACGCCTCGCTGAGTGTTTGGTCGCGCTTCGGAAGTTCTCGCCTCGCACTGCGCGCGGACTCGGCCATCTGGTCGGCCGTCTGCTTCTCCTCGGTCAACTTGGTATTCCGTTCGGACTCTTCGCGCGGCTTGCGGATCACTTCGCTAGGGCCTTCGGTGCTGTGGTCTCCGTAGGCCTCCACTAGGCTTGGCGAGGTCGGTTCTGCCACTGCCGTCTCATCCGCTTGGGCCGTCAAAAAGGAGATTAGTGTCGGTTCCAATTCAATTCTCAACATTCACCTCTCTAAGTGTCGGTTTCTTAGGTTTCGGTTTCAGGGTGGCGAGGCACGTCCGCGCCTCAATGACGGACTTAATTAGCCACGAGATTCTTTTGTCGCCGTCGATTTCCTCGTCGCTGAATCCGAACAATTTCGCGTTCTTTCGGATTCGTGCATCCCTCGCACCTGCCGCGATCAGTTCCGCAATCTCTTCGTCTAGCGCCAACTTGTGGCGCAGGAGCCGGTCGATTCTGCAGTCCTGTAGTTGCCCATCCGATAGACCAAGCCGTCGGATCAGTTGTTCCCGTTCACGCATTCATTCTCCTTCTGTGACTCCTTAGTTTTTCGCTCAATCAGGCATCGCGCGAAAGCTTCCTGCGCTGCGCCCACAACCTCAAGAATTTTCTCGGGGTCACCCCCTAGGTTCGAGAATACTTCCCGCTCGAATAAGACGATGAGCATGGGGACGCATTTACCTCCCGCCGAGTGCTTGCCTAGCACGCTGCTTGAGGTCCAACTTTTGCAGCGCAGTGCGATCCAGCCGGTCGATTGCCGATGCCTTCTTCCGGAGTGCGCCGCTTAACTTCTGTTGTTCATCGGCGGAATACTGTGGCCAAAGGTCCAAGGCTTCCTCGATTGGCAAGGGCGCGAAATCTGTAACGAGGCTGTCTTGCGCGGGGCTCTCAATCTTCCGCGCCTGCTGCTCGGTGATCTCGCTGTTGCGAACCTTCTCCGCTAGTTGTTCGGAGGAAATTTTTCCGGCTGCGCGTTCTTGCTGAAGTTCGCGTGTCTGCGTGGACTTCTCCAGGCTGGCACGGATTACCCGCCGCCGGGTTGCTCCGACAGATAATCACGTGCTGCCTTCGCTCCAGCGGAATAATATTTGCCGCTACTGATGCCCGCGGCCTGCATCATGGAATCAAGTAGCGAGTAGTCTTGTGGATTGCGCAAGCGTTTCTGGATTGCCATCGGGACGCCCTGCATAACCGTGTCCCACAAGGCTTACGCCGTCCGCTTTCTTCCAAAGTTGTCGCGCCCGGTTAACAACTCAACCGTGAGTTTTGCGCCCGGACTTAGGCGAGCGTCCATAAACTCCCCGGCATGAGTGAGGGCCTGCACTATGTCCGCCTGCACGAGCCTCGCGCGGTACTCGGTCCCATTTTTACCGATGACGCTGAATGGCTTGTCCCAGTGCGGATCTCCGGTGATCATGTAATTCAAGGCGCGGCAGATCGTGTACGCCGCGATGCCTCCGCCGATGAGGGCTCGCCTTTGCTCGGCGCCCCAAGGCTTGAGCGCTTGCCCGACAAATCGCGCTCTCTGCTCAAGAAAATCTGGTGCAATGAGGGCTAGCCTAAGGATGTCCTGTGTTGTCGCGCTTCGCCCGAGTTTCATCGCATTCATGCCGCCAAAGGCCGCGTTTCCCTGGTCGGCTGTAAGGCTTGCAATCTGGAAGCGGCTGAGTTTGCCTTCGTACCTTTCTAGGTTTCGATCAAATGCTTCCAGCGCCATAGTCATTTTCAAACGCGGATACACCGTCTGAAACGTGAAGTCACCGAGACCCTTGGATACTTTCGATAGTCCAGGGATGTAGCGGAGTAAGCTTCCATTGGTGGAACCTTCATCCATCGCCTGCCATGCGTTGTAATCCACGACCTTGAGACCGGCCCGGCTGAGCTCTGCCTGTAGCGGATCGTCCAGGTTAATGTGGGCAAGGTCTATCGGGTTAACCGTGTGCTCCATTGCGTACAAGCCAAGTTGTATCGGATGGAAAAGAGACAGATCGAAGGCCGTCGCCTTAATGGCCTGCTGGCCCTTCATGAAGCCGACGAGCGGGCGGACTTCGTACGGGCCGACTCGCCACGAGTAAGACTTGACCGCTGATGGAGAAAGCAGCGCGTCTAGTTTCGGGTACACGTCCGGGTGAACCATCAAATCACCGCGCACGTAACGCTTACCGCCGTTGGGCATTTGCTCAAGCCATGCCCAATTGCGAAGGTTTCCGTTAGTCGGATATCTCCGGTAACCCCTCAACTGTTCGGGAGTGTAGGCCTGCGCCATGTTTCCATCGGCCCAAGTGCGGGATAGTGTTTCGTCAATCGGCGCGCCTGTGCCGCTCATGGCTGCCACTGACGGCCGTCCGTCCGCCTCTGTCCCCGACAGCAACCGCTTTATGAAGGTGCGCGATGCTGCGCTGCGATTGAAACTCTGATCGTATGCCGAGAGGACATGTCCCAATCTGTATTCGGGTTTGCCTCCAGCCTCGACTAGATCAAACAGTGTGTCGTGTACGCGCTGCTTTAGGAATGTCGGGCTTGTATTCAGGATCCCGCTTTGGTTGTCGGATTGGATGTGGTTCGCGAGATCTGCGACCTTTCGGAAAACCGCGCTGGTATCGCCACTGGTGATGAGATGGTGAACGTAGTTGTCCACGCCTTCCGAGAGCATGCCATTCTGGATTGCCGCATCGAGTCGGCTATCGAAATAATTTCCTGAGTTCGTCGCAAGCAAACGCTCGGTCTCGTTGAGATTTTGCGCGTAGTTCGCCGCATCGGAGAATTTCTCATCCTGCGATCCGGCCCACCTCTGCAGCGTAGGAAGATCGCCGCGGGCTTCCGCGTACAGTGTCATTGCGCGCTGGGCAACGTCAGAGAATTTCTGAGCCTTGTATTCGTCGGCGAAGTCGAGGACATTCTCGGCGGAACGTTGCAGCGCATCGTGAAATTCACCGACAGCATGGTCCCAGTCGGTGTCCCCGGGTGCGGCCTTGTACCGCTCAACCAGTGCATCGCCGAAAGTCTTGATCCCATGAACAGCGCTAACTGTTCTTGCAGTGGCGTCTCCAAGAGTCTCGGCCAATTCTTGCCGGGTACTCTCGAATGCTGCTCGCGCAGTTCCTGTGGCCTTGTCAAGAAACGATTGCGGCTCGGGGTCGCTAGCCGCAGCCCTGAGAGATGCCGTCAGCTGCGGGAGATCCGCTCCGGACTCATTGACACCTGTTCCGACATTTTGGGCGCCGGGTCCGGGGGGGACCGCTTCCGTTTCCGGGCTCGCCGTGACCGGAGATGCTTTTGCATCAAGCGCGGACTCAGTTTCGGGTGCTCCGCCCGTGGCCGCATGTAATCCCGACGCAAGGGCCATTGCCGCGGACAAGCCGGCTTGGGTGCTTTGCTCGGAGCGCTGTTCCGGTGTGAGTTTGTCCCAATTCGCGTAGAGGTTCTGTGCGGAGTCAATCGCACCTTTGCCCATTTGCGCAGCGAATCCGCCGCTGATTAGCCGCTGCAGTACCGGGCGCGCTGCGCTGCTGGCGAGAAGTGGCCAGTTGCGAGGATCGGCGATTGTTCCGCCGGCCACGGAGCCCGCACCCTTTGCGATGCCCATTGCAATCGGGTGCTCACGGGTAGCTGTCTGCTCTGGCGATTCGATCGAGGGCATCGGCCGAGCATGGGGCATGTACGCATCCCAATTTTCGGGATGGCCGAGTAACGTGGCGCCCTGAACGACTTCGGAGCCGATCTCCCGCCCGGTCTGCGCGCCGGCCTCGGCCATTTTGTTGAACGGCTCAACAAGAGACTTATTCGCCCACTCAAGAGCCGGAGCCGCAGGCTGGGGTACTAAATTCCCAAGGCGCACTTGCCATGAATCCGGGGAAGCTGGCGGCGTGTCGTGCGGAGACACTGCGGGCGTTGGAGCGTCGAAGCCCTTAAAGTCCGCTGGCAACTTGTCGGGAAGATTTGAATTTGAGTCCCAATCCTTGAAATCAGGCGGGAGGGTTGCCGGAGCGGAGTCCCACTGATTGAAGTCAGCGGGAAGCGTTTCAGGTGTCATTGCTTACCGCCGTTTCCAGGTGCCGTCCGGTTGTTGATCGTAGGGATGTCCCTGGTACATCCGTGTTGCGCCCGCCCCGGACGGTCTGTTCGCTGGCGTATGTGCGGGTCCGCCGGCGCCAAGCACGCGGCTGTAGACGGCCTGCGCTTTCTGTTGCAGGTTGGTAGCATTCGCGCGCGCTGTGCGCATGTCATCCGGATCCGTGAATTGGTCGCTGTCCATCTCGCCAAGTTTCCGCGAGAGCGCAGCCTGTTCGGTCTGCAATCCTCTCCACTCGGGATCGGCGTTCAATTGTCTTTGCTGCGCTGGAGTCAGGCCTGATGCCGCGTTGCCGATGTTAGCGATCGATTGATGTAGGGCTTCCTTGTCCGAGAGGTCCGCCTGCCGCTTCAGTTGCAGGCCCTTGACGTAATCCCCGCCAGCCATCTGGGCGTAGACATCGAGTTCGCGAATCGCCTTCGGGCTGGGTTCCTTCACGCCAAGCGCGGAAAGTATTTCCTTGCTTCCGCCACCTTGCGCGGTAATTGCGGCGATTCTCGCGTTAAGTTGTGCAGTGGTCTTCTCGCCAGCAACGTCTCCGGGGTCGGCCCCAGTCGCGATGACCTGACCACCGCGGCCTACCATTTCTTGACCGGGGTTGAGCGTGCGGTCGCCAGCAGCTTGGCCGCGCGCGCCGTACCAATCGGCCTGGTTATTCTTCAGGCGGAGTTCGGTCTGTTGCTGAATAGGTAGCGCGGCAATCTCGGCACTCTTGGTTGCTGTTCCAGTTGTTCGTTCTTTAGTTCGTTCGCACGCTGCTGCTGCTGGAATCCAACATTGACCCCTGCTTCGGCGCCCGCTGCCGCTCCGGGATAACCCGTCCGCGGACTACCTTGACGCGCTGCCGCATCGCCAGCCAAAGCACCCAAACCGGCCTGGAGTAAAAGATCCAAGGCCTTTCCTTTTGTGGTCAGCGCGGGATTCGCGAAAGGCGAAGCGCCGGATTGATTCGCATCGGCGAAGCTTGGCGTTACCATTCTCGGTTGCGCGGTGACTGGCTCGGACCCGACAATAGTTTGGGTGTTCTCTGTGCCGTCGTCGTTGATCGTACCGTTTACTTGATCCACGCCCGGCTGGGCAGTCTTAGCGGCAGACTGCGCCATGGCAATCCCCGCCGCGCCTTGACTCGGGTAATACGTGGTACTTCCGCTGGGCTGGACTACGCCCGACTTCGTCAAACCTGAAAAGATTCCCATCTTGACCTTTCCTAATTATTTCTTGGGGGGATCACGGGACTGACTTCCAACTCGTCAACACTGATTGGCCCGGCCGGCATGAGGTCGAGCCTCGCGGCGATGTCAACGGCGCCCTCGTGCGCGCGCTGGTAATCTTCCATTGCGAGTTGAAATTCGGGAATCGACTGCAGGGCCTCGAATGAGCCGGCGGACAGCAGAGCGTCCTTGAACGCGGCGCGGATTTCCTCGCGGCCCTCCGCCGAGTCCAGCGCACCGTCCAGAAAAATCCAAAGCCCCACCAAGGACAGCACGTAGAACGACGCATCAAATTGTTCTTTCATGTAACCTCTCCTACTATTCCGCTAGCTGGGTTGCTGAGAGTCGCTAACTTGTTGAGTCCGCGCAATTTCTTTCGCAAACATTTCCAATCGGTGTCGTACCCATCCACGCGACTGCCCTAGGCGCTCTGCAATCTCTCTCTGCGAAAACCCTTGCTTCGACATAACCTTCACGGCAGCCATTTCCTTTTGGAGTTGCTGCAGTTGCCGATTCAGCTTGTATGGGGCAAGCCTAGAGAAGTTCCGCCTTACGAACGGTCCAAGAACGCGGCGATCAACCGACTCAAAGTCAAGAATAGGATGAGGTCCCGTGTCCTCAACGGGATACTCAACTCCGTCCTCATCAACTCTCGCCGATAGCGATATCGTTTTCCGGACGCTGGGCTTCCAGCTCAATTCTTTTTTTGTTGCGCGCCTGCGGCGAAGTATTTTCTCGGCCCTGGATAGCGGCCTCGGGTGAAGTATTTTCTCGTTTTTCTCTACCAAGAAAAGTTCTGCGTATCTCCGGAGATTTGCCTCGGTAATGATCCGTCGAACTTCGCCACCTAGGAACCAATCTTTGCGTTCCATTGGCCTGGGCACAGTGTCTTTACCGTGCGACTGATAGTTTCGGTCCGCCGGTTCCTTGCGATGTCCGCTCGGCTTTAGACACGAGTACCCAAGCGACCTAGTGCCGCTGCCACGAGCTAATCCTGTGCGGTCTATCGGGGGCAGTGTTTCCACGTGAACTATGACCACGTCCGATGGGGCGACTGCGACACAGAATCGTCGTCCGGCTATTCGGTCATAGCGATAGGAGAAGGGTGTTTTCGGGGGTTCGGTTGTGCTTGGGTGAAGTTTCCGTTCGTACTGGATGCGCGCGATAACTTCCGCGCACGATTGAATCGACATTTTCGGGTTCGGTTCCTAAACGTTCTCCGGGGATAAGCGCCGGCGCGACGGTTTTATCCGTCACGATTTTTTGTTGCGTACTACTGTTTGCTGACATCACGTACATACAACAAGCAATGTACATCTGCTCCATTGAGGTCGCAACATCCAAAGGTACAGGGGTGCTCCTTTCGGCTATTTTCAGACGAACAACAAGCGAAGCAGTCAGCTTCATTGATTCTGTACGTCGGCCCGACGCTGTAGTGAACTAGGGGGGATGCCCGCTCATCTTTTTTTTGCTTGCTTGGCCCGGCGATGCAGCCACTGAAACGCCTCGTCGATTAGCTTTGGACCCAGTGCTTTTGCAACAGCGATAACCAATTCAATGACGATCCCCCACCCGCCCTGGTTTTCCATCTTCCGTCTCTCCCTTCTAAGTAAGCCAGAGAGCACGAGAAAACGCGTATTTCCCTCTAAGTGCCGGAAAATAAAGGCGATGCCAAGTTTTGTGATAGCGCGGAGGTACGCAACTGTACCCTGATCGCGCGTCGGTTTGGTGGGGCTGGTGGGCTTCCGGGGGGTGGTCACCCTCCTTCTCGGGGGATCTCCTGATGGCCGTAAGCCATTGGAAACATTGGGACGTTTGTAGGCATAAGCCGACAGGACGGAGGGTGCCCGGTCGGAGGGTGCGATGCGATCAGGACCGCGCAGTACCACGCTTTTATTCGAGCGCTTGCAAAGCGCTGCAAAGTTATGAGCCCGACAAAACTGCGGTCGAAATTCATGCAAATTCCCCGCTATTTGCAGGCGCGCGGGCATACTTTCGGGCATACTGCCGCAACGCACGAAGAAAACAAAGGCGCTGGGATGCGAGGTTTGAAGACTCTCAGTTTTCCGTCCTAGGATTTCGCGCACGTTTCCCAGTTGATTCGCGGGTTGGCCCTGTCCTCGTGCGGAATCACAGAGAGGCATCCCGGCAGGAACCGTGTTTGCACAGGTAAGGGTTATAATCCGACCGCATGGACACGGGGGCGGACGCCGATGAGATTCCATCCGAAACGTTCCAAGGAAAGCGGGCAGACGCTAGTGATTGTTGCCGTGGCTCTCCTAACACTCTTCGCCATGGGAACCCTGGCAATCGATTTGACTACTCTTTATTCAGCGCGGGGAGAAATGCAGAGGACAGCGGACGCCGCGGCTCTCGCGGGCGCGAAAGCTTTCGTAGAATCGGGAACGACGACAGCGCCCCAAGACACGAATCTGCAGCAGCTCGCGCAGAATATCGGGAATGCCTACGTCAACGCCACTCTACAGGTAAACACCGTGGAAGGAGTCGTGCCGCAATTGGCCGGAGGCGCAGCCAGGTACAACTTCAGCCACTTGGGGAATCCTCAGGTCACGGTGACAGTTCAAAGAACCGACGTACCGACGTTCTTTGCTCACGTCTTCGGGGTAAAGATGTCAACGGTGAGCGCAACGGCAACCGCAGAGGCCTACAACTCTTCAAATCCTGGAACGGCTGGGGCGAATACGATGCCTCCGGTCAGCCCGCAAGCGGTCAAGCCATGGATGGTTATCAACATCGACCAGAATCACGCTGGTGCTCCATTCGTCAATGCGGACGGGACACTTCCGAATCCCGGACCGTATACCTATCTGGCGCCCCCGGCTACGGACTATCAATGCCCCCCGGCTGGAGGAAGCGGCGGAATCGTCGGGGAGTGTCTGGTGCTTGTGAACCGCTTCGGGAATTCAAGCCCTCTGCCCAATCCCGGATACCTGCCGGCGAACGTCCCCATCTCTCCAGGCGGAGAACTGTGTCCCTCCGCTTGCTCAGCTGGGGACAACTTTGTGCAAAGCATCGCCTGCTTCGATAGCGCAAACGCGGCGCAATACAGTTGTCCTACGACCGCGCCCGTTCCCACGGTTGATGCGGGCAATGACAACGCCGACACGGCTACAGGCGCAAACTGTCTGGAAAACATTCCCGGAGGAACTGGGAACGCTCAGGACACAATCGACTTCCAAGATTTCCCCATCGGGCCCCATTTAATCACGTCAAGCAGTTCGCTACACTCTGGGGGCGTGAACACGAGTAATCAGGTGATCACGCTGCCAATCATCTCGAATATCCTGACGGGAAACCAAGCGTCCATTATGGGATACATGGAGGCGTTTCTCGTGGCGGAAGATGCACCTACTGGAAATCTCACAGTCTACGTGCTGAATGTATCAGGCTGCGGAAGCAACATCGCGCCGGCCACTCCCGCTAATCCCGCTATCTCCGGTGGGGGAGTATCGCCTGTCCCGGTGAGATTGATTCATCAGTAGAAATTATTTTCCTCTGTGCAGCATCTCCGCTGGTGAGTCCAATCCGGGTCCCTGCCCCGCAATCAGTCACCCGCCGGGGCACACGTAGGCCACGTTTGATCGCCGTAACAGGGCTAGTTGGCAAAATCGCCGCGTCGCGCTGGCATAGTTTGCAGCCCGGAGTACTCGCCTACCGCCGTGAACGCTCCGATTGTGGCATTGATCTCAGGTCGTGGCTGAACCAGCATTCTGATCAATCCCGTTTGATGGTGCCTTTCCTCCAATGTGGATTGGTAGTCAACGCAGATCAGGACGAATGGGTGAACGTCGCCGTTAGAACTTTCTTTCTGCCCGATTTGAATATCTTGCAAAGTGGCCGAGACTGGGGTTGGAACAGCAATCGCGGGCTGATCCGGAAAGAGCAGGAATCCAAAATCGCTTTTTGCATTGACCGGAGCGTTTGCTATGTTACAAACTTCCTGCAAGCTATCGAGAGCCTTGATTCTGTCGAAAGTAAGTCTTGGCCAAGCATCCACGGACTTGGCAACCGAATGCCCTATATTTTGGAGCCTGACCTTGAGTGCGATAGTTGCTCCATTTTGAGTAAACTGAAGCGGTCCGTCTACGAAGACTTCCGCGGATACCCAAGGCCGATTCGCAACGAGAAGAGTGTCATGAGCCACGTCGGCACTCACTTTGGCGGCATCGGCGGCTTTCTTGTTAGCCCAATAGATACCCAGAGTGGCCATGACATAGACGGCGAGCAAGGCCGCCGAGACCTTCGCCCAAGAAAGTTGCTTTTGAGCTTGGGTGTTTGTCTCAGTTAGATTGGTCTCGTATTTCTCTTTAAGATCCTTGACGAGGTCTATCTGAACCCCAGGCTCAACGTAAACATGGCGGTTTGCGGATTCCTTGCCGCTCTCGCCGTTGTGCTGGTCGGTGAGGGGACGATTTTTGTTGCGTTTGGTGCTCGGTGACATATGAGAGGCGCGACGCGAGTTATGCTCGAATACCAAGAAGGCCCGGAAGCACTAAACAACTTGTGACCGCGATTCTACAGGCTCTCGACCGAAAGAAAAAGAAGTAAGCTCTTTATCTACGTAGTCATCTCCGCTGGCGGGGTCAATCTGGGGTCCCTGCCCGCACTCGGCTAGGCGCTGGGAGAGATTATGGTACCTAGGTGCCACCAACGCGAGATCGTGCCTTTATATCCTAGCCAAACGCGAAATCTGGCTATTCTAGCGCGTTGGTTGATCCCGGTTGGTTTGAGTTTTCTCGGCCTCGGGCTAGCGCTGCGATCTGCGAAGGGGAAAGCGTGCGCCTGGGCTTGCTGCATTCGGCGGGGTCCTCGTGGACTCGGCCGCCGGCGCCGAAATAGATCACGATGGCTTTACCTGGGGAAACTCTGCCGCCGCATTTTCCACAGAATTCCTGGCTGGGAGGATTTTGCGTGTTACAGGGAACCGACTGCCCTTCAGTGGACTCTTGAGTTGTCATTTCACCCTCCTAATTATTTCTCTATAGCTATGCGCGAGCGCTTGCGCATTTGACATCGCTTACGCGGTAGGTATATGTTTCCGGGTATGGCCATCAAGACCATCACGGTTCGGCAATGCAAGTGCGAGCGCTGCGGCCATATCTGGCAGCCTCGCGAAGAAGGAACGCCGATCATCTGTCCGAAGTGCAAATCGCCTTACTGGAATCGACCCAAGAAGAAAGGAAAAACAGTATGAAGCATTCAGTTGAACTATCTAGCATCACCTCGGAAGAAGACATTTTCACCCACCGCAAAGCCAAGCAGTTCATGCGTTACACAGAGAGGTTATTAGCATTGTCCCGCAAGGAACCAACCCCGCAAGTTGTCCGGGCCATGAAACGGGAATTGGGGATTTGAGTTGATGAAATAATTTCGCTTTTAGCAGGTCATACAGGGCGGCCACCTCGGCCGCCTTTCGCGTTTCTTAGGGCTCTGCAATCAAGTTGTACTGGTTGGAGCCGGAAGGAACTCCTTGGGAAGTTCTGCCGCGTCCGGGACTTCCGATACGCGCCACTGTTCGTAAAGACTCTTGAACGTGGTGAACTTTCCGAAGATTTTGGGCCACTCGGCGAAGTAGGCCTTGCTGGGATCGTGTTTCACTATGTAATGGGCCATGTCGATCACCGCCGCCATGCCCGCCACGCGGCTAGCGTCCGGATCCGGGTTGAGCTTTGAAAGAATCGCGAGGCCGATTCTCTTTAGAGATGGGGAAAGAGTTTCTTCCTTATCGAATGCGTCTAGGTAATAATTCCAGACGGCCTTCAGTTCCTTCTCCATCTGAATTTGAGAGTCAGCAGCAGCACTACTACTGCTTTTGTAATCTCTTGTAACCTCTTCTTTGTTTGTGCAGGTACCTGCACATCTCTCGGCCGCAACCTGCACATCTGTCGAATTATTTCCCTCGGAGAGATGTGCGGTTGGTGTCACATCTGTTTTGGCGATATTCGACCGCCATTTCTTCGGCTTCTTGATGCAGTAGACGTACCCGTACGGCGTCCGCCTCGCTGTGATGTAGCCACCGTGCGCAAGTGTTCCCCGCCATCGAATAACCGTCCTCCGCGAGCATCCGAGTGCGCTCGCAATAACCGAATCGCGGATCGGACTGCCGCCTGAAACCTCGCCATGTCCATTTTTATCTACCCCCCGCGTCTGCTTGTCGATCAGGCAGATGAAAAGCCAGACCGCATCGCCTATAGCTTTGTAATGCCTGGGATCTAGTAATCCATTCGACACTGGAACGTTGAAAGTTTTCTCTGGCCTCATTCACACCGCCCTTACCGCGGAATCTTCCTATCTGCCTAAGTAGCCGCATCGTCCGCAGCATCGCCAGTCCCAGCGGATGTGATGACGGCGGTGAGTTAGCCAGTGCCAAAGCAGCCGCACATACCAAGGAGTGCCCGTCACTGCTGTCCCCGCGCTCGGCTAGCCTCGTCTTTGAGCCTTCCTAAAGCCAAGAATAGTTCGCGCGCCGGCGCCGTTGCGCCTCCGTAGTAGGCATCTGATACCCGCTGCGCCTGGTCGTCCTTGTTGTCAAAGATGAATCGCGTCGAGCCGCGCTGTCCGTCTGGGCTAAACGCGGTGACCAACGAAATGCCGCTGAAATAAACGTATGCCGCCTCGTAAATCGAGCCTGTCTCAAATTCGTCAGGCCGTGCTTGCTTGCTCAATTGTTGCGCTCCTGGAATGAAGTGCGGGAGTCCGCCGGAGTGTCCACCAAGTGGACTCCCACTCCGAGTCAGGTTCTACTCGGAAAACTAAAAGTTTCCGCTCGATTTCTCGCGGCCTCGGCCGTATGCATCTTCGAGAAGACTCTCGCCCTTCGCGTCCGCGCCCGCGTGCGAGTGATCGATCGCAATGCCACTGCCAGCCGTGACGTGACGACCGGCAATCAGAGCGTGGGCGAGTCCGGCTATCTCTGGGCCCTCGATCAGACGATTCCCGTGCACTTTGTTCAATGCGTGGTGGGCGAGCCTATGTGCCTCGCGGACCATGCCGACTATCTCAGCGTCTTTCTTTTCTGCCATGTGGTTGTTTCCTTTTTTCGGGCTGGAGCCCGTGAGTGTGAAAGTCCTACTGGGCGCAGAAAAAGTACGCCCAAATTATGACTAACGATTCTGGACGATCCTTTACGATATTGATTTCATTGATCCACCCTCCGGGGAGGAAATCATTTCCCGGAGGGTGTAAGTCGTTTGTTTCCCTTACCATGGTTGGTTCATGGCAAGATTCTCAATCTTCAAACCCGGGTTCGATTCCCGGTAGCGCTACCAGCTATCATCGGCTAAAGCCTGCTAAATGAGCGGGTTTTCTCTTTGCTCAAAAAACCTGTGCACCCGTGCTGGTGGCAAAAAGCGCGAACCGTGGTACACAAAATGGTACACAGCAATTCCGCTGGATGAGTCGGAGTCGGCATCGTCCTGCATGGAACGTATCCCCCACTCGGTGCTGTTGGTCATGGGATCGACGGGGATTTTGCGCAGGAAACACTGTTTCTTCACGCCCACATTCACGCCTTTTACCAGCGTATCGAGATCAGCCTTCTGAGCCCGCCTTGATCTGAAATGCTCCCCGGTCAGCCGTGTCCTTGTAGCGGTCAATCGCGTCCCGCATTTCCCATAACGCGCTGCGCAGCTCGCGTTCCTTTTGTCGCTTGATCGTGACGCGTGCCATCGGCAGGGCGAGGCAGGTCAAGATCAGGAGGATCGCGGTAGCCACGATCAATTCGATAAGCGTGAAACCTCGGCGAGCTTCATGCGGCGTTTCCCCGCATGGAACACCGAATCGCGTTACTGTCTTGCAGGTCAAAATCGAACCCTCCGGGGTTTGCGTCCCGAACTTCCCAAGAGGGATGGAATCGTGGAATCCCACCTTTCGAAAACCGCGAAAGGTGGGGCACCCGGCAGAGGAACTTCCGGTTCCTCCACAGCTCCCATTCTGGGGTGACGTGTCACCCTAAACCCCATGCGTAGCATGGCGCTTTGTAGGAACGCGGCGGAGACAGGGATTTCGAGTTGAGGAACGACTTATTTATCGCGATCACTTGTAACGTGCCAAGCGAAACAGCTAGCCAGCTTCGGGGGGATACCCGGCGCATTCTTGAGTGTCCAAGCTCTGATGCTCTGCTCCTCATTGGTTGCTGCTGCACCGCTCCAGATTGTGACGAAGCGGTTATGGAGCGGGTCATGTGAGTAAAAAAGAAATGCTTCATCCGCTTCGTGCGAGTCCACGTAAAGTATGGTCCAGCCGTCAAATCGAAATGCCTGTAGCACATCGACCTTTTGGGCGTGGAGTTGCTTTGCGATCACAGGGGCGAAGGCCGCCTTGCTGCTGTCCGTCAAACTGCGATCGACCTTATCGCAAGGTGACGCTGACCACGCAGTCTGTGCCGCGACACCTATGACTAATAAAAGAAAGACGACCCGCGCAATTTTCTTCATATCTTATGGCCCCACATACCGATACCAAACACGCGGGTGGCCCACCTTGTATCTTGCATTTCCAGACGCGACTACGATTAGGTCGTGTTTCGGCGGAGAGGCCGTCCCACCTTTAGGCCATGGTTAGAGCCTGGGCAAAGAACGGCCCCCGTCCCTCTCTTTGTCTGACGCCGTGGAGAATCGAAGGCCTCGTGAGCCTGCATGTTCAAGGTTGGCGGCAGAGAGTTTGCCTGGGGCGGAAGCCGGAACCGCAGATTAACTCTAGGAGCCACTCATGCACAAGCCGTCGGCGGAGGATTTCCTCTGCTGTGGAATCGATGTCAGCGCAGCCCAACTGGTGGTCGCCCTGGAAGACCAGGGCAGCCGAGGTCTGCAACGTAGTTTCCCCAATCGCGCCAGCGGACACCAAGCCTTGATCGTTTGGTTGCAAAAGAGCGGGCCCCGTATCCGGGTTTGCCTGGAGGCCACCGGCCTCTACAGTTTGGATTTAGCTCTGGCCTTGCACGCGGCGGCGGGTATCGAAGTAGCGGTGCTGAATCCCAAGCGGGTGAACCGCTTTGCGGCCACCCTGTGTCGCAGCAAAACCGATCCCGCCGACGCCCAAGTGCTGGCCGAGTATGCCCGACGCATGCCGTTCCAGCCTTGGCATCCCCCGCAAGCGGCTGCTCTGGAGCTGCGCGCCATCACGCGCCACATCGCCGCCCTCACCCGGCAACACACGCAGCACAGCAATCGCCAGCATGCGGCTTCCGCTACCACCACCGGATCGCGTTGCGTGCAACAAGATCTGCAACGTTCACTGCTCGACCTGCAGCGCCGCATCGCCAAGATGCGTCGTGCCGCCCTGGCCATCATCGAACGCGACGCCGAACTCCGCCCGCGTTTCGCCCTGCTGTTGAGCATGCCGGGCATCGGCGAGGTCAGCGCCCTGAATCTGTTGGGAGAGTTGGCCGTGCTAGCCCCGGGCCTCAGCGTGCGCCAATGGGTAGCGCATAGTGGACTCGATCCGACTCATCACGACTCCGGCAGTTCCGTCCATAAACCTGCGCGCATCAGCCGAGCCGGCAACCGCTACCTGCGCCGCGCCCTGTACATGCCCGCTTTAGTCGCGGTGCGCCACGATCCCCATCTGTGCGCTTTTTATCAGGCTTTGCTGGCACGCCGCAAAGCCAAACTCCAGGCCCTGATGGCCGTCGCCCGTAAGATCTTGCACGCCATCTTCGGCATGTTCCGTTGGCGCGCCGACTATGACGGCGCGCGCTTGTTCCCGCAACTTGAACTCGCTCAGGCAGCCTAAAAGAGAGGTTCTCCTGCACCTCTCCAGAGAGAAAAACTACTTGACTTGAAAGAGAGAATCTTTGCGTTTTTTGCAAAGGTGGGGAGAGATGAACTCATGCAGCGCGGTCTTTCCCTTGCAGGCTCGCTGCTCCCTATTGATTGATCTGCACCGCTCCCGCTTCGCCGTAAGCATAGTCTCGATAGCTGCTCCAGCGCCACTGCTCCGGTTCGAGCACCAGTCCGCGCTTCACCGGATTGCGGTGCATATAGCGCAGCTTCTCGATGCGTTTGCGCTCGCTCCATACGTTGCAATCATAGAAGCGACGCTGCCAGACAGGCTCGGCTTCCCGCGCGAACAATTCCGCTTGTGTGGTGGTCCGGCGCTTTGGCAGCACGCGGCGCGCGAATCCCTGCTTCAGCGCCTGTAGCACTCGCGAAGGGTTGCCCTTCTCCGGTTCGCTGATAAGCAGAGGAATGTGCTCGGGCATTACCACATAGCCGGCTACGACAAAGGGGTAGCGTTGGCGCACTTGCTCCAAGACTTTGAGGTACAACTCGCGGCGCTGCGGACGCGCCAGCCACGCCTGGTGGTGGTGGTAGCAACTCCAGGTTGAGGCGACTAGCGGGCGTCTGAGCCCGCTGCCGAAATCCCGAGCGACATCGAGGGATCGGATGAAATGCCAATGGTTCGCGCCATAGTAACGCTGGAGATGGCTGGGCACTCGCGCAATCTAACACGCCGCGAACGGAAAACCGTGGGATGGCTGAACCCATCTTCAGACAGGTCAGGAACAGAAGGATCGCCGTCGCCACGATCAATTCGATAAGCGTGAAACCTTGGCGAGCTTCATGCGGCGTTTCCGCGCATGGAACACCGAATCGCGTTACTGTCTTGCAGGTCAAAATCGAACCCTTCGTGGTTTGCGTCCCGAACTTCCCAAGAGGGATGGAATCGTGGAATCCCACCTTTCGAAAACCGCGAAAGGTGGGGCACCCGGCCACCCGCCCGCCCGATCAAGAATCCCACGGAATCGCGCCGTCTGGTAGTCACGAATCTTTTTTCCGTTTAGAATCTCTGGTTCTTGTTTACGAGGTGACACGATTTGATCCCACGCTACACCCGCCCGGAGATGGGCCGCATCTGGAGTGAAGACAACCGCTTTCGCACCTGGCTTACGGTGGAAGTCGCGGCCACCGAAACACTGGCGGAAGCCGGCATTGTGCCCCAGGACGCGGCCCGCGCCATTCGCGAACGCGCCGACTTCGATGTGGAACGTATCAATCAGATTGAGGCCGAGGTCCGTCACGACGTGATTGCCTTCACCACTGCGGTGAGCGAGGCGGTCGGAGCCCACTCCCGCTGGTTCCACTATGGCCTGACTTCGAACGACGTAGTGGACACCGCTCAGGCGTTGCTGATCGGGCAGGCTTCGGCGGTGATTGCGGCCGATCTGCAGCGGCTTGCCGAGGTGCTGAAGCGGCGTGCCTGGGAGTTTAAAGACACGCCCATGATCGGGCGGACTCATGGCGTCCACGCGGAACCGATTACGTTTGGATTCAAGATCGCGAACTGGTATTCGGAAGTCCAGCGGCACATAGCTCGCTTTGAGGATGCGGCCGAAGGTCTGCGGGTGGGCAAGTTTTCAGGCGCGGTGGGCACCTTTGCCCATTTGACTCCCGAGCTGGAAGAGAAAATTTGCGCCCGGCTTCGCCTGAAAGCGGCCGCAATTTCTTCGCAGGTAATTCAACGCGATCGCCATGCTCATTATCTGGCAACGCTGGCCGTGATCGCCTCCACGCTGGATAAGATTGCTACGGAAATCCGGCACCTGCAACGTACCGAGGTCCGCGAGGCGGAAGAGTTTTTCAGCGAGAAGCAAAAAGGCTCTTCGGCCATGCCGCACAAACGCAATCCGGTGAACGCCGAGCAGATCAGCGGGCTGGCCCGCGTGGTGCGGTCGAACGCGCAGGCCGGATTCGAAAATGTCGCGTTGTGGCACGAGCGTGACATCTCGCACTCTTCGGTGGAGCGCATTATTATTCCGGATTCCACCACCCTGGTGGATTATCTTTTGCAAAAGACCACCAACCTGATTGACACCATGTTCGTGTATCCGGAGCGGATGCGGGCCAACCTGGAAAGCACCCGCGGCTTGGTCTTCAGCGGTCAGCTGCTTCTGGACCTGGTCGAACATGGGGTTCTGCGCGAGGACGCCTACCGTCTGGTGCAAGGTTATGCCATGCAGGCGTGGCGGGAAGGCCTCGACTTCAAGGAGTTGGTGCTCAAGGATAAGGAAATCACCAGGCGCGTTCCCCGCGCCCAGATCGAACGCGCCTTTGATGTGCAACGCCAATTGCGCAATATCGATAAGATTTTCCGGCGTGTCTTTGGATCCGAAAAACCAAAGGCTGCGGCAAAACCTGCCTCGAAACTTGCGAAGAAATCTGGCGATCGGGCGCACCGCAAAGGGAAAGCCTAAGTTCACCGTTCCACGGTTCGCCTCCGCGTAGAGTTTTCAACGCAACTCTTCTTCCGATCCAGTGTTTCTACCTTCAGCTTAACCGGTTCCGCAAGAATGCGGTGAGGATGGAGTTCCGGGATATGCGGTGCAAGGAAAAATCCCAGGGCGGTCTTCCAGCATCTAATTAACTAACCGGTTAATCAAGGAGTGAGGAGGGCAAGGATCGTATGAAATTAAAGTTGAAAGGTCTAGGTTTGTTTTTTGCGACGGTTGTCCTGAGCGCAAGCCTGGCGGCACAAACGTCCAGCGCGGCGCGGTATGACTCCGATATTCAGGCGCGCGCGACGCAGGCGCTGGCGTCCAAGGCGCAGTTTCATGGTGTGACCGCATCCGTCGAGGATGGCATTGTTACCCTGACAGGCAGCGTCGATCTCTACCAGCAGAAACTGGACGCCGCCAACAAGTTACGCAAGATTCAACATGCCGAGGGCGTGCGTAATCTGATTGCGGTGCAGGGCAAGAATGTGCCTGACGCTCAACTAGCGGCACAGCTTGACCGCAAGCTCTACTACGACCGCATTGGCTACGACAACCAGTTCAACTATGTGACTGCGTCGGTACACGATGGTGTGGCGACTCTGAGCGGCGAGGCCAGAACCGATGTGGATCGCGACTCCGCGCTCTCCATCGCCAACTACATGCCGGGCGTGAAGGAAGTGATCAACGACATTCGCGTGTCGCCGATTTCG
Organism: uncultured Acidobacteriaceae bacterium; assembly: GCA_963712035.1. Taxonomy (GTDB): domain Bacteria; phylum Acidobacteriota; class Terriglobia; order Terriglobales; family Acidobacteriaceae; genus PALSA-270. Next base: position 1,145,228 of record CAVQGL010000002.1, read on the forward strand.
ATATTCGACGACAGTATTCGGATTCGCGCTATGCAGGCGATTTACCGCGATTCGGAACTGGGGCGCTATGCCAGCGATCCCGCGCTGCCAATTCGCATCGTGGTCAACAATGGCAACCTGAGCCTGTACGGCACAGTAGAGAACACGATGGACAAAAACATCGCTGGGATCAAAGCGAACCAGGTTTTCGGCGTATTCAGCGTGCAAAACAACCTGCAAGTTGCCAGTCACTCATAAACAAAGTGCAAACTCGGATCGGAGGGGGAGGGCACGGCGCAAGCCGTGCCTTTTCATTTGGGCGGAGTGTGCTCAAACGGCAATTTGGTATAGCGCGCTTTGTCCACTTGGATGACCAGCGTTATGCGTCCCTCGGGCGCACGCATGGGAAAAGGCTTGCCGATGTATTTATGCGAGATGGCGTCCATCGTCTTCAACTCAGGATCGGGGCGGCGTTCCACGACCCGGCCGCGAATCTGCACTTCTTTGTAGGGATCGTGGAAATCAATCACCGACAACGCGACCCGCGGATCACGGCTGGTGTTCTTGGCTTTGAGCGAGCCTTCCCCGGTGCAAATGACAATGCGATCTCCCTCGCGGCCGGCCCAGACAGGGACAGATTGCGGAGAGCCATCCGGCATCACCGTCGCCAGGTGAACGAAATTGGCGCCATCCAAGAGTTGTTTGATTTCTTCGGTTAACGGGATACCCATGAGAATTTCCTCCGTTCCGAATAGTCTACCCGAGCCGGTTAATCAGCGCCGCTACGTAGCCTGCGCCAAATCCGTTGTCGATATTGACCACGCTTACGTTCGAGGCGCAGGAATTCATCATTCCTAGCAAAGCCGCCAGTCCTTTGAAAGCGGCACCGTAGCCTATGCTGGTGGGCACGGCGATTACGGGAACCCCGACCAAGCCTCCCACCACGCTGGGCAGGGCGCCTTCCATTCCCGCGCACACGATGACAACGCGGGCCTTGGTCAAGGTGTCCCGATTTGCCAATAACCGATGAATGCCGGCGACGCCGACGTCGTAAATGTGCTGCACGTCGTTGCCCATAACCTCGGCCGTGGCGACGGCTTCCTCGGCTACCGGGATGTCGCTGGTGCCGGCGGAAACCACAACAATTACTCCCTTCCCATATTTTTGCGCATCGCGTTGCAACACGATCGCCCGCGCCAATGGCCGATACTCTGCCTTGGACACGCGCTTTTTGACCGCGGCAAACTGCTTCTCGTCAGCTCGCGTGGCTAAGACATTGCCTCCATGTTTGGCCAGTCGCTGGAAAATCTGCGCCAGGTTTGCGGGTGTTTTGCCGGGACCGAAAATGACTTCAGGCATGCCCACGCGCAGGGCGCGGTGGTGGTCGACTTTGGCGAAGCCGAGATCTTCAAACGGCAGGTGACGCAGGCGTTCTACAGCCTCGTCAGGAGATAGTTTTCCTTCGCGAACCTCTTCAAATAATTTGCGAATGGATTCGGCGTTCACGGTCGTATCAAAGACTACTTGTCATAGTGCAGCAAAGAGAGCACGTCGTAGCCTTGAAGTTTCTTGCGCCCGCTGAGGAAGTCGAGTTCCACCACGAAGCCCAGGCCAGCGATTTGCGCGCCCAAGGATGACGCCAGTTTTGCCGTTGCTTCCGCGGTGCCTCCCGTGGCCAGCAAGTCATCCACGATGATTACGCGCTGGCCTTTCTCGATGGCGTCCTTGTGCATCTCGAGCGTATTGCTGCCATATTCCAATTCATAGTTTGCTTTGGCGGTGACCGACGGCAGTTTACCCGGCTTGCGCACGGGAACAAATCCAGCGTTCAGCCGGTACGCCAGCGCGGGACCAAAGATGAAGCCGCGCGCCTCGATCCCCAAGACGAGATCGACCTTCAGCGGCAAATAGTATTCGGCGAGTGCGTCAATCAAAGTGGCGAAGCCGAGGTTGTTTTTCAGCAGCGTGGTGATGTCGTAAAAAAGGATGCCCTTCTTAGGGAAATCAGGAACTTCGCGGATAAGCTTCTTTAGCGGCTCACAATTTGCTGCAAGACTCGACATTCACCAGGCTCCTTCAATGCGAAATGTGGTGAGACCGGAAGCGGGTTTGGCGTCCGACTCTTCCACTTCATCCACGCGAGCGGCGCGCGGGCCCTCGCGTAATCTCGACCGCAGACCGGCCAGTTGATCGCGGGTGCCCATGGCGAGAACTTCCACGCTGGCATCGGCGTTGTTGCGTACCCAACCGGCGATTCCGAGGATATGGGCCTCACGCTCCACGAACCAGCGGAAGCCTACACCCTGAACGCGGCCGCGAACCATGAAGCGGCGGGCTTGAATTGCTTTTTCGGTGGAGGTCATCTCTTTGCTCGTTCTTCCTGAGCGAAGTCGAAGGACTCCTGCAATCTGTACCCCATTAAAGAGACTCCGCTCACATATTTCCGGGACGGAGCACACCTCAGCGAAAAAATTCCCGGACGCTCAGGGTGCAATCCCAAGGTGACTAGGGATCCTTCGACTCCTCAGATCGTTCGCTGAGCGAACCATTTGACCCGCTCAGGATGACAACAAGACTCTATGCCCGCGACAAGTAGGTGCCCTCGGCCGTGTCGACGCGGATTTTCTCTCCTTCGTTGATGAACGGCGGCACATAAACAACCAGCCCGGTTTCCGTTTTGGCGGGCTTGGCGACGCTGGAGGCGGTCGCGCTCTTTAGTCCTGGCTCGGTCTCGACGATGGTCAACTCTACGGTCTGCGGCAGCTCGATGCCCACGGCTTTTCCATCGAAGAATTCCACCTTGATTTGCAGATTGGCAATCAAGTAGTCGACCGCATCGCCCAAAATCTCTTTGGTCAGATAAGTCTGCTCATAGTTAGTGGTATCCATGAAGTAGTAGTTGTCACCGTCGGCGTAGAGAAACTCCATCTCCACCTCGTCGACGTTCACCTTTTCGATAGGATCGGGAGAGCGGAAACGGTGCTCGAACATGGCGCCGGTGCGAAGATTGCGCAGCTTGGCTTGAATAAAAGCCCGCAGATTGCCCGGCGTACGATGCTCCACGCTGAAAACCGAGTGTAGATCATTATTGTGCCGGATGATCATACCGGGACGAAGCTGGGTAGCAGGAATAGACATTGCTGGGCAAATCTCCTTAAGATGGCGGTTGCTTGAGTCAAGCGGCTGGTGGGTCTTCCACATTTGCCGCCGAACACCTGGACCAAACATCGTATTTTAAACGGATTGAGGTTGATTTGGGAAACATGCGGCAGTGTCTCTGCCCGAATCAAAAGGTTTGTGCGCAAGTAAACGGGTGGGCAGCTACAATCGTCCAAGGGGAGTCCAGGTATCTCGGACGCCGGAGGTAATCATTATGAGCGATAGGAAAGAGCTCGCCGATCAGATTGGGACGGCGATTACATTTCTGCTGATTGGGGTGGGCGCGGGAGCTTTGATTGCGCTGCTGTACGCTCCAAAAAGCGGCGAAGATTTGCGGCGCGACATCCGCCGCAAGTACAAAGATGCTCGCGATGCGATGGAAGATTTTGCCGACGAAGCCCGAGACCAGGTTGAGGATGTTCTGGAACGCGGCGCCGACTGGGTGGAAGAAGTCGGGAAGGATGCCCGCAAGAAAGTCGCGCCCCTGGCTCGGGCGTTGCAGAAAGACTGACGATTGGAGAACGGCGGTTAGACGGAAGCTGCCGGCTGAGGCTGCTCTACGACTCCGTCCAGATGCAGCAGGGTTTCTGCCACGGTGAGCGAGTACATTTCACGGCCCACGCCTTCGCCTGATTCCAAAGCGGTCCTCAGATAGTGGCCGGCAATTTCTATGGCTAGCGGATCGGTAATCGCCTTGCCGCTCCGCTTTTTGTACTCCACCCAGGCGGGGTGGGGCAACGCCACCCATACCGGACGTCCATCCACTAAAAACTTAATGTCAACGGCATCGGCATGCCGGGTGGAAATAGCGACGATCAGCGCCTGATAGATGCAATGGACTTGCTTCTTCGTCCAGCGGTCGGTGGCGTGGAAATCACGGTACATGGGAACATTAAAAACTATACCCGACAGAGGAGAACCGGGCAAACGGCGCGAGATTGTAGTGGTGCATTTTGTGTCGCCGTTCTACTTCGCCTTCGAAAAGCGGAAACTGCCATGCTGAGAGGTAGCGACCTTAAACGGGTGCCCCATCGCAGTCGCTCTCTTCGCCACTAGGGGGAGATTCCACAAACGACTGCGCTAGTCCATTATCATGACGGCTGCAGGCGAATGGTTCCCATGAAAAATTTAGGCATTTTGCTTTCGGGGCGCGGGTCCAATTTTGAAGCGATCGCGAAGAACGTCGCGGCGGGCAAGATCCCCGACGCGCGGATTGCCGTAGTTATTTCCAATCAGCCCGAGGCTGGGGGCATCGAAACGGCTGGCCGTCTTGGGTTCAATGTTCTGGTGATTCCCTCAAAGGGCAAAGGCCGCGAGGAGCATGACCATGAGATTGTGGCTGCTTTGCAAAAGCACAAGGTCGACTTCGTCTGTCTGGCGGGGTATATGAGGCTGCTCTCGCCGTGGTTCGTACGCCAGTTTCCGCATCGCATTCTGAATATCCATCCATCGCTTCTGCCGGCTTTTCCGGGCCTGGAAGCACAGGAGCAGGCTTTCGCCTACGGAGTGAAAGTTTCTGGCTGCACGGTGCACTTCGTCGACGAAGAACTCGACCATGGTCCGATCATCGTGCAGAAGACCGTGCCTGTGCTCGATTCCGATGACCAGCACAGATTAAGTGCGCGAATTCTAGAGCAGGAACACATCGCATATTCAGAGGCGATCCGGATTGTGCTGGAAGGCGGATATGAGATTGCGGGCAGAAGACTGAAGCACCCACGAACCGCGTAGGGACAGCCGCCCTCGGCTGTCTGGTCGAGCAAAGCTCGCTAAATTGGCACGGACTACGAGAATTTTTCGATTTACCAACATTGTAATTGCCGAGCTACCGCTCGGCCGGACAGCCGAGGGCGGCTGTCCCTACACGCCCCTGCGTGCATTTGCCGCTATAATCGTTCGCTTATGCCTACGTTCGTTTCGGTGGAAGAACAACTCATCTACATCAAGAAAGGCTCGGCAGAAATCGTTAAGGAGTCCGAGCTCGCCGCCAAGCTGGAAAAGTCCCGCGCCACCGGCAAACCGTTACGCGTCAAAGCGGGCTTTGACCCGACCGCGCCGGACCTGCACCTCGGACACACGGTTCTTTTGCGCAAGCTGAAACACTTTCAAGATCTGGGCCACGAGGTGATTTTTCTGATTGGCGACTTCACTGCCATGATCGGCGATCCTACGGGCCGTTCGGCAACGCGCCCGCCGCTTAGCGCCGAAGACATCATGCGCAACGCCAAAACTTACATGGCGCAGGTGTACAAGATTCTCGATCCGCATAAGACCGAGACCCGCTTCAACAGCGAGTGGTTCGACAAGCTTAAGTCGGCCGATTGGATTCGGCTGGCGGCCAAGTTCACCATCTCGCAAATGCTGGAGCGCGAAGAGTTTCACAAGCGGTTTCAGGAAGAGAAACCCATCGGTCTGCATGAGTTGCTCTATCCGCTGGCGCAGGGATACGACTCGGTCATGTTGCAAGCTGACGTAGAGTTGGGCGGCACCGACCAGAAATTCAATTTGCTGATGGGACGCGAGTTGCAGCGCACCTCGAGCCAGGAGCCGCAAGTCGTGCTGACCATGCCGATTCTCGAAGGCCTCGACGGCGTGCATAAGATGTCGAAGTCGCTGGGCAACGCCATCGGCATCCAGGAGCCGCCGCTCGAAATGTATGGCAAGCTGATGTCGATTTCCGATGAAATGATGTGGAGATACTACGAATTGCTGACGGACGTGCAGGTGGCCGAGATTGAGAAGATGAAGCGCGAGACGCATCCCATGCAGGCGAAGAAAGACTTGGCGCGGCGGATCGTGACAGATTTTCATTCGGCGGTGGCGGCAATAAAAGCAGGAGAGGACTGGGCGAAGCAGTTTCAGAAGGATGAAGTGCCGGATGTCATCGAGCTAGTTCAGGTCAGGCTCGACGACGTGAAATCTGGACAGATACAAAACAATCAGTGGCAAATAAGAATGGATAAGCTGCTCCAAAAGGCCGGATTCACTGACTCGGTCACGGATGCACAGCGTAAGTTGAAACAAGGCGCGGTACAGGTGGAGGGTAACGTCATAACGGAGGTCTGGTCCAGTGTGATGAGTGGTGGTCCTCCTTTCGACGTTCGAGTAGGTAGGCTTTTGAAAAAAGTGCATATCATTCAATAAGTGGCGAAATACTACGTAGAGACAGCCGCCCTCGGCTGTCCGGGCGAGCGGTAGCTCGCCAGCACTTCGCTCAAGACGACAAATTATTCGGACAGCCGAGGGCGGCTGTCTCTACGTGTTTTCCCTTCGCGAACACCCAGCACTCCGCGCAAGATGACAACTTCTTCAGCCAGCCGTGGGGCCTCGAATAACCTCTGCCGCTTTTTGCTCGGGTCTGGTGCTAAACTAGGCCCTCAGTATGACCGACGAAAAGCGTTCCCGCACCTGGCTCTGGGTTTTGGTTGGAGGAGGAGCTTTCTTCCTCTTCGTGCTGGCGGTGTTTACGCTGGTCTATGTCACCCTGCACGCCGGTGGCGAGCAAGCTTCGGCGTTCAGCAGTTTCGGCAGCAAGATCGGTGTGGTGGAACTGGAAGGCGTCATCCTCGACTCAGATACGGTGGTTGCGCAGCTCAAGAAGTTTGCCGATGACGATTCCATCAAGGCCATCATTCTCCACGTGAACTCACCCGGCGGGGGCGTAGCTGCGTCGGAGGAGATTTACCGCGAGGTGAAGCGGGTTCGCGACGAGAAAAAGAAACGCATCGTGGCTTCCATCGGCACTGTGGGGGCAAGCGGCGCGTACTACGTTTCTTCGGCGACAAATAAGATTTATGCGGATAACGGCAGCGTGGTGGGCTCCATCGGGGTGATTTCCGAGTGGGTGAACTACGGCGACCTCATGCGCTGGGCGAAGTTGAAGCCGGAAGTTTTGAGCGTTGGAGAATTCAAAGATACCGGTGACCCGACCCGCGATCTTACTCCTGCCGAAAGAGCTTACCTGCAGTCGCTCATCGAGAATATGTATGGCCAGTTTGTGCAGGCGGTGGCCGATGGGCGGCACGCCAAAGTAGAAGATATCCGTGCCATCGCGAATGGAAAGGTCTGGTCGGGTCAGCAGGCGCTTTCCATGAAGCTGATTGACCAGGTTGGCGATTTTCAGGATGCGGTCAATGAAACCGCCAAGTCGGTTGGCATCACCGGCGAACCCGTTCTGGTGCATCCGGAAAAAGACCGTAAGACGCTGCTAGACCTGATGACGGGGGACATCTCGCAGTGGATCCCCAGCCGGGAAAAGCTGCTCGAGCAGCATGTGGGCTTCTACTACCTGTGGAAGTAGGCGAGGGATTCCGGGGAGCGATTCCTCTTTCGCAGATTTCCAGTAATAACCGCGCCGCGCCCGTCATTACGGAAAGACTTGCATAAAACCCCTTAAATTTGAGAAGGTTATGGGTATCCACCGGACGCCGGGGCCGGGGGGAGACAGTGACCGCCCCCAAAAACGATTCACACGACGGAGCGAAGAGGTTATGACAAAGGCTGATCTGATTGAAGAAGTGTCGCGGCTCGCAGAGTTGACCCGTAAAGACAGCGAAGTGATTGTCGAAACTATCTTTGATAGCGTAGTGCGTTCGTTGCGGGTTGGGGACAAGATTGAAATTCGGGGCTTTGGAAGCTTCCGTACCCGGCAGCGCAAGCCACGCGTCGGGCGTAATCCCAAGACCGGGGAGCGGGTGGAAGTCCCGGCCAAGAAAATTCCCTTCTTCAAGCCCAGCAAGGAACTCAAGGACTTGGTGAACGGTGCGCCAGAGGCGCCGGTGGCACCTGCCCCCGCAGTTTCTGCCCCGCCTACCACGGCGTAGCGGGCTAGGGCTTGATCCCCGCGGCGGCCATCATTCTCCCGGTTCGCCCGTTTTCTGCCCGGTAGGAAAACAGCACATCCGTATGGCAAGACGTACACAGTGGAGAGGCAGTGATATTTTTTGCCAGCACTCCCGCCGCCAGCAGTTGCCGCCGGTTCGCTTCCACCAAATCCAGAAATATTTTGTTAGGCAATTCGCTGTGGCCCGGCGCCCGCGCGGTTAAGAACAGCAGTGGATATTTCTCGCGCACGGGATCGGACTCCCTGGTTTCGTGGAACAACTCCGCCGCGTAATCAAACTGCGATTCGAAATGGGTACGCACTTCCGGGCCAACGTTATAACAGCAGTCGTGAACACCGGGGCCGATGGCAGCCTTAATGTCGCGCGCCCGAGTGCCAAAATAGCGGCGCATTTCTCCCACCCCTTTTTCCACGATGCGTTTTGCCGTCCCGCGCCATCCCGCATGAAACACCCCCACGGCGCAACATTCAGGGTCGACGAGAATGACGGGCAAACAATCGGCCGTCTGGATCGCAAGCAGTAATCCAGGCGTCGTCGTGATCAAACCATCGCCCGCCAGCTGCTCTTTGGGTTCCGCGGAAACGTAGTGAATCAAGTCGGAGTGAATCTGCCTCAGCGTGATGAGCGGCCAGGGTTTCTTGCCCTTGGTCGCGCCCAGCGTCCGCAGGAACGCAGCCCGGTTGCGCTCGACGGCGGCGCGAGCATCCTGTTGGGTAAATCCTAGATTGAGGGATTTCCCTCCGTACGCCTTGGAGAATCCCCCCGACCGCGTGCTGAAACCGTGAATGAGCCAGGGGACCTTCGATAGCCGATCAGCGTGAAGAACTGAGACTTGAGATTTGTGGGAAGTAGCCGACACTGGAACATCTTAGCAATCTAAGACGGTTTGCATCAGGCCGGAGAAGACAATCACGATTGACTGTCTAAGATTCCGGGCCGGCGCTTGTGCCATTCCGTGGCTTGCTCATAGGCATGTGCCAGGCGAAGCACCTGCGTTTCTCCCCAATGCGGACCGGCGATTTGCAAGCCAATGGGAAGTCCCGCGCTGGTGAAACCGCAGGGGATCGAGACCGCCGGCAGTCCCCAAACGTTGAAGGGATGAGTGTTCCGCAGGAGAACAAGCTCGCGGGGTCGCAGCAGTTCGGGATTTTGTTGAAGATCTGCGATCAACGGTGCTGGAATTGGAACTGCCGGTGTGACTAGCAGGTCTATATTTTGAAACACAGAAGCGATCTCCCTGCGATTCTCTTTCAACTGCAGAACGCTGCGCGTGTAGGCCGACCAGTTCGTGGATTTCCCTGCCAGAATGCGGCGTAGCGTCTCTGGCTGATAGAGGTCTGAGCGGTCGTCGAGAAATTCCGCGTGATAAAAATAGGCTTCGTAGGTCTGCAACTCACGGCTCGTGTCCACGCTCAGCGCGATCTCGTTGACTTCCGCCACCAACGTTTTGATAACCGGCAACGCTTCTTCCACCGCACCTGCGACCTCACGGTCAAGATCGTCAAAAAAATAAGCTCGCGGCACTCCTACGCGCAGATCCTTTGGCGCATGGCTGAGGCTCGCGACATAGTTCGGGATAGCCTCGGCATGGCCGCTGCTATTCTTCGCCTCAGGGTCGGCAATCGCTTGTAACATTGCCGCGGCATCGCCAACCGTGCGCGTAATCGGCCCCACATGGTCCAGCGATCGGGAGAGTGGAATCACGCCGTGGGTGCTGACTCGTCCATAAGTTGGTTTGAGCCCAACCACTGCACACTGTGCGGCAGGCTCGCGAATGGAACCGGCCGTATCGGTTCCGATTGCGCCGTAGCCAAGTTCCGCGGCGACTGCGGCTGCAGAACCTCCCGAAGAACCGCCGGCAATGTGCTCGAGATTCCAGGGATTATGCACTTCTCCGAAATGGCTGATTACCGAACTGCCCCCGTAGGCGAACTCATGCAGGTTCTGTTTTCCCAGTAATATCGCGCCCGCCGCCTTCAGACGACAAACCACATCGGCATCTTTGTCCGGAATTCGATCCTTGAAGACTGCGCTTGCGGCCGTGGTACGAATGCTCGCAGTGTCGATCAAATCTTTTAGGCCGATGGGAATTCCATGTAGCGGACCGCGCCACCGGCCGCGCAGAATTTCCGCTTCGGCCTCGGCGGCCTGGGATAGCGCGAGGTCGGCAGTGACGGTGATGAAAGCGTTCAGCGCGGGGTTCAGCTTTTCAATGCGCGACAAGCAATTGCGCGTCAGCTCCATCGGAGAGAGCGCTTTGGTCTTCAGCAAGTCAGCCAGTTCGAGGATGGAGCCGGGGAAGCGAGTCATCACCAGTCTTTTGGAAGAATCCAATTATCACTCAAATGCAGAATTCGATACACAGCCCGGAAGAATTTCGACTGGGATTTCTGTCTCTTCCAGCCGCAATCATGCATCAGTCTTATAATTGCGAAGTCGGTTTCGCGAGAGGTCTAAATACTGCCATGCCTGAGATGACCGTAGCCCCGGTGAGCACCAAGGACTTCTTGGTGGATGGCAAATGGATTGCCGAAGGCGACGCGGTCGAAATTCGTTCTCCCTACGATGGCGCCGTGGTGGGCCGCGTGTTTCAAGGCAGGCATCAGCATGCTGAGGCTGCTATTGCCGCTGCAGTCAAGGCGTTTGGCACCACGCGCAGATTGCCCGCATTCGAGCGGCAGCGGGTTCTGCGGCAAGTGGCGCAGACTCTCGTCGAACGAAAAGAGCAATTTGCCCGCACCATGGCGCAGGAGGCTGGCAAGCCCCTCAAGACGGCGCGAAGCGAAGTGGATCGCGCCATTTTTACTTTTACCGTAGCCGCAGAGGAGAGCACGCGCATCCAAGGCGAGTACCTGCCGCTGGACTGGCAGGAATTCACCGCAGGACGCTGGGGAATCGTCCGGCGCTTTCCGCTAGGGCCGGTGGCGGGAATTACGCCGTTCAATTTCCCTTTGAATCTTGTCGCTCACAAGGTAGCGCCCGCCATTGCCGCGGGTTGTCCGCTGGTGCTCAAGCCCGCGCCGCAGACCCCGCTGACGGCTTTGCTGCTGGCGCAAGCGGTGCAAGAAGCGGGTTGGCCGGATGGCGCGCTCAACGTTTTGCCACTCTCCAACGAAGACGCAGGGTTGCTGGTGAGTGATGAGCGTATCAAGCTAATCAGTTTCACCGGAAGCGGTCCCGTAGGCTGGGATATCAAACGCCGCGCCGGAAAGAAAAAAGTAGTCCTCGAACTGGGCGGCAACGCCGGCGTGGTCGTCCACGGTGACGCCGATTTGGAATATGCCGCTGGCCGCTGTGTGGCTGGAGGCTTCGCTTACGCCGGACAGAGTTGCATCTCGGTGCAGCGCATTTTAGTGGAACGCCCGGTGCTCGGAAAATTCACTGAACTGCTGCTGGCGGGAGTGGCAAAGTTAAAAACCGGTGATCCCCTGGACGAGTCTTCCGATCTAGGTCCCATGATTCGCGAAAGCGATGCCATTCGCGCCGGACAATGGGTGGACGAGGCAGTCCGGGGCGGCGCGCGCTTGCTATGCGGAGGACATCACAAGGGATCGCTCATGGAACCCACGGTGCTAACCGGCACGCGGCCTGACATGAAAGTAAATTGCCTGGAGATTTTTGCTCCCGTGGTGACGGTCGAAGCTTACGACAGTTTTGATGAGGCGCTGCGGCAGGTCAACCATTCGCCCTACGGACTGCAAGCCGGAATCTTCACTCGGGACGTCAAGCGTCTATTCACTGCGTTTGAGGAACTCGAAGTAGGCGGCCTCATCGCCGGAGATGTGCCCACTTTCCGTATTGATAACATGCCCTATGGCGGCGTGAAAGATTCCGGACTGGGACGCGAGGGCCTGCGTTACGCGATCGAGGAGATGACCGAGCCGAAGCTTCTGGTGATGAATGTCCGTTGACTCAATTTGCGACGCATTCCGACTTTTATAAACAATTAATAAAGTGGCGTTACGACATAAGATCAAGTTGATGTTATAATCTCCAGTTTTCCCTAGCATGCTCAATGCGGTTTGTGACCGTATGACCGAGTAAAGTTGCAACCGGGGACAGGAGTGGCCCCGCTGCACCAAAATCTCAACAATGCAGATCTTTCATCGCAGCACGAACACCATCGCCAGGGCGACGATCTATGGCGCCGTCTTTGTGGTGGCTGTGTTGTCCTGGGCGCTAAATGAGTTTCAGCGCTCTCCCTACATTACCTATGCGGGAGTGGCGCGTCAGCAGCCTGTGCCGTTCAGCCATCAGCACCATGTGGCTGCCGTCGGGATTGATTGCCGCTATTGTCACACTTCGGTCGAGACTTCGAACTTTGCCGGCATTCCTCCGACCAAGACTTGCATGAACTGCCACTCCCAGATTTGGACCAACGCCAAATTGCTGGAGCCGGTCCGCGAGAGTTACCGCACCGGCAAGTCATTGGTGTGGACGCGGGCCAATGATCTGCCAGATTTTGTGTACTTTAATCACAGTATTCATATCAATAAAGGCGTCGGCTGCAACACCTGCCATGGGCCGGTGGACCGCATGCCTTTGATGTACAACTACGCATCGCTGCAAATGGAGTGGTGCCTCAATTGTCACCGCAACGCCGCGGAGTATTTGCGGCCGCGCGATCAGGTTTTCAATATGCGTTACGAGCAGCCTTCAGGCAGTCAGCCCGTGGTTGTGGACGGGAAGGCATACACCGATCAGGAGTCCCTGGGGCGCGATTTGATGAAGAAGTACAGCTTGCGCAGCGTGGCCGATATTACGAGTTGCTCGACGTGTCACCGGTGATTTGGAAGTTCTTGTCATCCTGAGCGGAGTAGGCACTTCGCGAAGCGAAGCGCCGGCGGAGTCGAAGGATCCCGTGACGGCTGGCGGTTGTACCGGCGGTGCAAGGTGTTCGAGCGGAACTGGAATTCCCTGATGCGGTAGGCAGTCGGTGAGGCTCAAGGGATCCTTCGACTGCGCGAGATTTCGCTTCGCGAATTCTCGCTACGCTCAGGATGACAGTGTGAAAATGAAGATGGAAGAACAACACGGCAAAGCGCAGCGCGAGGATGTTTGCCCCAGCAAGCGCAGCACGCTTGATATCGAGGCGGCGCGCGCACAAATCGCGGAGACCAAGGGGCCGGAATTCTGGCGCAGCCTGGAAGAGCTGGCGGGCAGCGCCGAATTTCAGCAGATGATGCACCGCGAATTCCCCAAGGGCGCCTCCGAGTGGCTGGATTCGGTCTCGCGCCGCGGATTCCTCAAGCTGATGGGCGCATCGCTGGCTATGGCCGGCATGACCGCTTGCACCAAGCAGCCCGCCGAGCCCATTGTTCCCTACGTCAAACAGCCGGAAGAGACTATCCCTGGGCGTCCGCTATTTTACGCGACTGCTTTTACTCTCGGCGGATACGCTAGCCCGGTGCTGGTCGAGAGCCATCTGTATCGTCCCACCAAAATTGAAGGTAACGATCAGCATCCGGCGAGCCTGGGTGGAACCGACATCTTTGCGCAGGCTTCGATCCTGGGGATGTACGATCCCGACCGCTCCCAGACCATCACCTATCTCGGCGATGTGCGCACCTGGGCGGATTTTCTCAGCGCCATCCGCGGCTCGCTGGCCATACAGAAAACCTTGCTAGGCGCGGGGATTCGCATCCTGACCCGGCCATTTTCATCGCCGACGATGGCCGACCAGGTGCAGTCGTTCCTGAAAATTTATCCGCAAGCCAAGGTGCACACCTACGAGCCGGTGAATCGCGACAATGTGTTCGAAGGCGCCAAGCTTGCCTTCGGACAGCCAGTCGAGACGCGATACGACTTCTCGAAGGCGGACGTAATTCTGTCGCTCGACGCAGATTTTCTGTATGCGGGGTTCCCGGGAAGCACGCGGTACATCCGCGATTTTGCCAAGCGGCGCAATCCGGAAAACGGCGAGATGAGCCGGTTGTATGTCGTTGAGAGCGGGATGAGTTCAACGGGAGCGAGGGCGGATCATCGGCTGGCGATGCGTGCAGAAGATTTTGATCACGTCGCTCGCGCTCTTGCGTCGTTCCTTGGAGTCTACGGACAGGATGCAGGTACGTTGGGCGGCGATTGGGGCAAGGTTCTCGCCAAAGGTGCAGCCGCGGATTTGCTCGGCCATCAGGGCTCGAGCGTGGTGATTGCGGGCGATCATCAGGCGCCCGCAGTGCATGCTCTGGCCCACGCGATGAACGCGAAGCTTGGCAATGTTGGCAAGACGGTTTTCTATACCGATCCGGTGACGGCGAATCCAGTAAATCAAGCTGAGTCTCTCAAGGATCTGGTTGCCGATATGCGCGCTGGCAAAGTCGATTTGCTGGTCATTCTGGATGGCAACCCGGTCTATGACGCTCCCGCCGATCTCGGCTTCGCCGATGCGCTACAAAATACCAAGATTCCGCTGCGCGTGCATCTCGGCCTGTATCAAGACGAAACCGCCGAACTCTGCCACTGGCATATAAACCAGGCCCATTATCTCGAGGCCTGGGGCGACGCTCGCGCCTACGATGGCACGGTCAGTATTGTGCAACCTCTCCTTGCACCCCTGTATGAAGGAAAGAGCGCGCCTGAGTTGCTGGCCACGCTTTCCGGGCAACCCGACACACCGGGTCACGATATCGTCCAGGGTTACTGGAAGAAGCAGCACCCGGCCGCGGACTTCGACATGTTCTGGCGGAAGTCTCTGCACGACGGATGGGTTGAAGGGACTGCCTTTGCGGCAAAACAATTCGCTATCAAGCCAGGCAAGTTCCCGGAGCCATCGAGTTACGAATTCGATTCGATCGAAATCAACTTCCGCCGCGATCCCTCGATTTACGACGGCCAATTCTCCAACAATGGCTGGCTGCAGGAACTGCCCAAGCCCATGACTAAAATGACTTGGGACAATCCGGTTCTGGTCGGTCCGGCGATGGCGGCGCGGTTGGGATTGAAGACAGAAGATCTGATCAAGATCACCCTCAACGGGCAGAGCGTCACGGCCCCGGTGTGGATTCAGGCTGGCCATGCCGACAATTCGATTACGGTATTTCTTGGCTATGGCCGCCGTCGCGCTGGACGCGCAGGAACGGGTGCGGGGTTCGATATGTATCCGTTGCGAACCAGCGCTGCGCCCTGGTTCACATCGGGTGTGAGCGTCGCCAAAACCGGCGGTACGTACAAATTAGCCACTACACAGGGCTATCAGACGATGGAAACTCCCGATGGCGCCTCGCGGCCGAACGTGCGCACCGCAACCATCGAGGAGTATCGCAAGGAGCCGAGCTTCGCCCGCGAAGAAGAAGTTCCTCCGGCGCTCACGCTCTACAAGCCCTACGACTACAAAGACGAAGCTTACGCCTGGGGCATGACTATCGACATGAATGCCTGCGTGGGCTGCAACAACTGTATCCTGGCCTGCCAGTCGGAGAACAACATCGCGGTCGTGGGCAAAGAGCAGGTCGTGATTGGCCGCCACATGCACTGGATCCGCGTGGATGCCTACTACCAGGGTGACCGCGACAATCCTAAAGCTTACTTCCAGCCTGTGCCCTGCCAGCAGTGCGAGAACGCGCCTTGCGAGTTGGTTTGTCCGGTCGGCGCCACGACGCACAGCACCGAAGGCCTGAACGATATGGTCTACAACCGCTGCGTGGGCACGCGCTATTGCTCCAACAACTGTCCTTATAAAGTGCGGCGATTTAATTTTTTGTTATTCGAGGATTGGGAGACGCCGCAGTACAAGATGATGCGCAATCCCGACGTCACCGTGCGCAGCCGCGGTGTCATGGAAAAATGTACGTACTGCGTGCAGCGCATCAATCATCACCGCATCGATGCGGAGCGCGAAGACCGAAAAATCGCGGACGGCGAATTACAAACGGCGTGCCAGCAGTCCTGTCCGGCAGATGCAATTGTCTTCGGCAATATCAACGATCCCAACAGCCGCGTCTCCAAACTGAAGGCGGAGGCGCGTAACTATAGTCTGCTGGGCGATCTCAACACCCGGCCGCGAACCACATATTTGGCGGATATTCGTAATCCCAATCCCGAACTGGAAAGCAAGGCGAGCGCGGGCTAGAGCAGCGCAACCGAGAACATGGACGAGCAAATCGAAAAGCCGGCAAGTAGTTCCCGGGCTCCAGTCATCGAGCCGGGTTACACCTTTGCCACCATTACCGACAAAATCAGCTCGATCGTGCTGACCCGTCCCACTTCGAATGGGTGGTTCTTCGGTTTTGGCGTCGCCTTCCTGTTGGTGATGATGTTGCTTTACGCCGTCGGGTATCTGTTCCTGAAGGGCGTCGGCATCTGGGGTATAACGATTCCCGGGGCGTGGGGCTTTGCCATTGTTAATTTTGTGTGGTGGATCGGAATCGGCCATGCAGGCACGCTGATTTCTGCCATCCTGCTGCTGCTCCGGCAGTCCTGGCGCAACTCCATCAATCGTTTCGCCGAAGCCATGACGCTTTTTGCGGTGGCTTGCGCCGGCATGTTCCCCATTCTGCATATGGGCCGGCCCTGGCTGGCTTATTGGCTGTTTCCTTATCCCAACACCATGCAGTACTGGCCGCAATTCCGCAGCCCTTTGGTTTGGGACGTCTTCGCGGTATCGACTTACGCGACGGTTTCACTACTTTTCTGGTTCATTGGACTCATCCCCGATTTGGCCACGCTGCGCGACCGAACCGATAAGCGGGTGCTCAAGATTGTGTACGGAATTCTTTCGTTGGGCTGGCGCGGGTCGGCGCGCCACTGGCACCGCTACGAGACTGCATATCTCTTGCTGGCGGGCTTGGCTACCCCGTTGGTGCTTTCCGTCCATACGGTTGTGAGTTTTGATTTTGCCATTGCCATCGTGCCCGGCTGGCATACCACCATTTTCCCGCCCTATTTTGTGGCTGGGGCAATCTACTCCGGCTTTGCCATGGTGCTGATGTTAGCCATCCCCATTCGTAAGATTTATGGGTTGGAAGATTTCATCACCGACGCTCATCTGCAGAACTCCGCCAAAGTCATGCTGGCGACCGGCCTCATTGTGGCCTACGGTTATGCCATAGAAGCGTTCATGGGTTGGTATAGCGGCAATCGCTACGATGCCTTCACCCTATGGAATCGCCTGCATGGTCCTTATCATGACTGGTACTTGTCCTTGCTGGCGTGCAACATCTTCATCCCACAATTGCTTTGGATCCGGAAGATGCGCACCAAACCAATATGGCTATTCCTGATTTCGAGTGTCATTCTGGTGGGTATGTGGCTGGAGCGCTTCATTATTGTAGTAGTCAGTTTGCATCGCGATTTCCTGACGTCTTCCTGGGGAATGTACTATCCCACCCGCTGGGACTGGGCCGTGTTTATCGGAACGCTGGGCTTCTTCCTGGCCTGCATGTTCCTGTTCCTGCGGATCCTGCCCATGATTTCCATCTTTGAAATGCGCACGCTTTTGCCCGAGGCGGAGGTGAAGCCCGAATGAAACACACTTCGACCTACGGCTTGATGGCAGAATTTGATTCGGCTAGCGATCTGGTGGCCGCTGCCGAGCGCACTCGCGATGCGGGATACAAGAAGATTGACGCCTACAGTCCTTTTCCAGTCGAAGGATTGGCGGAAGCGATCGGCTTCCATCACGATCTGGTGCCGCTGATCACGCTGATCGGTGGAATTGTGGGCGGCGGCAGCGGGTTCTTGATGCAGTACTGGATGGCGACGGTGAGCTATCCGACCAACATCGGAGGACGGCCGCTCTTTTCCTGGCCTTCGTTCATCGTGATCACTTTTGAAATGACGATTCTGTTCGCCGCGATTTCGGCGGTGTTCGGCATGCTGGCGCTGAATGGTTTGCCCATGCCGTATCATCCGGCCTTCAATGTGCCGCGCTTCGCTTTGGCGACCAAAGACCGTTTTTTTCTGATCGTGTTTGCGTCCGACAAGAAATATGACGCGGCGGTTACACGCAGTTTTCTGGAGGCGATGAATCCGCGCTCCATTTCGGAGGTGCCGAGTTAAACTCGCGGCCAAATTCGGGTTTCAACGTTCCTTCGGACGCGTCACAGGCGCTCCTGAATCGACAAGTAAGAATGGCTTTCGCTTAGGAACGACAGCGTTACTGGCTGCGGCAATCATCGGCCTTACCGCTTGCCGCCAGGATATGCATGATCAGCCGCGTTTCAAGCCGTTGGCGAAGAGCGACTTTTACGCAGACCTCCGTTCGGCGCGCGATCCGGTGGAAGGCACGGTGGCGCGCGGACAGCTGCACGAAGACACATATTTCTATACCGGAAAAATCGGCAGCAATCCCGGCGACTATATGCCTTTCCCGGTTACTGCCGAAGTCCTGGCCCGCGGGCAAGAGCGCTACAACATTTATTGCGCGCCCTGCCACTCGCGAGTCGGAGATGGTAACGGCGCGGTTCCGGCACGAGGCTTCCCGCGCAAGCCGCCTTCTTATCACATTGAACGGCTGCGCAAGGCGCCTCTGGGATACTTTTTCGACACGATGACCAACGGATTTGGCATCATGCCCGACTATGCTTCGCAGATTCCGGCGCGCGATCGTTGGTGCATCGCGGCCTACATCAAGGCCTTGCAGTTGAGTCAGAATGCAACCATGGCGGACGTGCCCGCCGGGCAGTCTGTGCCTTCAACTCCTCCGAAGTTTGAGTTGCCCGGTTCGGGCGCCACTTTGCCGGTGCCGCAGCCTGCCCATGAATCAACAGAGGAGCCGAAATGAGCGCGACCCAGCTAACTCCGATGGATCTCGCGGCTCCGCCAATCGTCCAGACGATGCGGCGGCGGTCGTTGCTCATCGGATTGATTTTCGCTGTGATCTCAGTCGCTCTTGCCGTAACCCGGCCGGACGAGTTCTTTTCCGCCTACCTGCTGGCCTTCATGGCGTGGCTCGGCATAACCCTGGGCTCGATGGCGATCCTCATGATCCGTCATTTGACCGGTGGCGGATGGGGCGTGGTAATCCGCCGCGTGATGGGCGCGGCCATGCGTTGCATCCCGCTGATGGCGATATTTTTTATTCCCATCCTGTTCGGGATGCCTCGGCTTTATATCTGGGCGCGGCCGCTGAGTTTGGTGGCTGACGCGCACCTGCGCCAGCATTTGGCGGGCAGTGTCAAGTCTTATCTCTCGGTGCAGGGATTCATTTGGCGCGCCGTGCTCTATTTCGCTATTTGGAATTTGCTCTCCTTCTTGCTTAGCAAATGGTCGGCGGAGGGTGACCGCCCCGACGGCCGCGACAACACGGCGCGCTTTAAAGCTGTCAGCGGACCTGGACTGATTCTCTATGCCTTCACCATTTCCTTCGCAGCCATCGACTGGATCATGTCCATTGATCCCAGCTGGATTTCGACGATTTATGGTTTGCTGATCCTGATTGGGCAAGTGCTCTCCGCCATGTGCTTCACGGTAGTGATCGAGCGAATTCTGGTTCGCTACAAGCCCATGTCCGAACTTTTGCGGACCGACTTCGTACACGATCACGGCAAGTGGATGTTGACCTTTGTCATGGTTTGGGCCTATTTCTCGTTTTCGCAGTGGCTCATCATCTGGGCGGGGAATTTGCCGGAGGAAATTACCTGGTACATGACCCGCTTAAGCCACGGGTGGGCCTACGTGGGACTGTGCCTGGTCATATTCCATTTCGCGGTGCCTTTTGCGTTGTTGCTGTCGCGGCCGTTCAAGCGAGACATCACGAAACTGGTTTGGCTCGCGGTCTGGCTGCTGCTCATGCGCTACGTGGACTTGTTCTGGATTATCGAGCCGAATTTTTCGGCGCGCCTGCACGTATCGCTGGCTGACATAGTGGTTCCAATCGCAATGGGCGGCTTGTGGCTGGCTTATTTCTTCCGCAATCTTGGATCGATGCCATTGCTGCCTCTCTATGATCCGTCGGCCAAAGAAGTTCTGGAGCCCGCCCATGAGTGATCAGCACATGAATGAATCTCACCAACCCGGAGGCAATGGCGGCTTCGAACGCGAGGACCTTGGTGCGAAGAGTGTCTTTGGATTTCTGATCATTCTCGCCGTGGTCGGGGTTCTCGTATTCTTCGCGGCGACCGGTGTTTACCGTGTCCTGGATAGCTACTCTCGGGCACATCAGCCCGCGGAAACTCCTCTGAAGCAGCCTGAACTCGATACCCGCGACCTTCAGAAGGCAAAGGTGGAGGAGGAAGTGACCAACACTTTCCCGCAGCCGCTTTTGGAAACCGACGAGCGCACCGAGTTAAACGATTTCTTGACGCAAGAAGCCGATCAACTTAATAGCTACGGCTGGATCGATCAAAAAGCGGGAGTCGTCCACATCCCGATCGAGCGGGCCATGCAGTTGATGGCACAACGCGGACTGCCGGTCGCGCCACAAGGCACGGCAAAACCGGCGGTAGCGAAACTCAGCGAAGCCAAGAAACCGTAGCGCCAGCATCTTGCTGATTGTCCGGACGGACGAAAGTGGCGCTACAGGAAGGATGAAGAGGCATTGCAGAATACCGTGAAGAGAAAATGGATTTTGATTCCGGGAATTTTTCTGCTGACCCTGCCTTGCTGGGGTCAGGGCATGACCCAAGGCATTATGTCGCCTCCGGCCAACGTGCGGCCACCGGGTTTGGAACACGTAGGCATTGAGCAACGGCTCAACGCGCAGGTTCCTCTTGATTTGCCTTTCCGCGATGAAACGGGCAAGGCCGTTCACTTGAGCGATTATTTCGGACAAAAGCCGGTCATCCTGAATCTGGTTTATTTCAAGTGTCCGATGCTGTGCAGCGAAGTCATGAGCGGACTGACGCGCACCCTTAAAGTGATAAAGTTCGACGCCGGCAACCAGTTCAATGTGCTCAGCGTGAGTTTCAATCCCAATGAGACGCCGGATCTGGCCGCAGCCTCGAAAGCCGAATACATGGCGCGTTACGGCCGTCCGAACACGGCCAATGGCTGGCATTTCCTGACCGGGCCGCAAGAGTCCATCACCGCGCTCACCCAGGCGGTGGGTTTTCAATATCAGTACGATCCCAAGACCGATCAGTATGCTCACGCCACCGCTATTATGGTGCTTACGCCTGAAGGCCGCGTGGCGCAGTATTACTACGGCGTGGAATATGTTCCCAAGGATTTGCGTCTGGGGTTGATTCAAGCTTCGAATCACAAGATCGGCAACCTCGTGGACGAAGTATTTTTGTATTGCTACCACTATGATCCGGCGACGGGAAAGTACGGCGCCATTATTAGCCGGATTCTGAAACTTTCGGGGCTGGCTACCATTGTGTTGATCGGCGGAATGGTGCTGATCTTATTCCGGCGCGGTCCGCAATACCAGGACAAGGAGCAACACGGGTCTCATCGCTATGTTTGATAATTTTCCATTGTGGCCGGCGCGGGCTTCCTCCGGAGCGGCGAATGTGGACGCGCTCTACATTTTTCTGCTGCTGCTGTCTTCGTTCATGTGCGCCGCGATTTTCACCACGATTTTAGTCTTTGCTGTGAGATATCGGCGGCGAGTGGGCACCGAGGCGGAGCAGATTGAAGGGTCCACCGCTCTGGAGCTGACCTGGTCCATCCTGCCCATGTTTGTTTTTCTTTTTATTTTCGCATGGGGCGCGGTAATTTATTTTCAGGAGCGCACTCCGCCGCGAAATGCCACTGAAGTTTATGTGGTGGCCAAACAGTGGATGTGGAAGCTGCAACATCAAGAGGGCCCGCGCGAGATCAACGAGCTGCACATCCCGGTGGGGCATGACATCAAGTTGATCATGACTTCGCAGGACGTGATTCACAGCTTTTACATTCCAGCGTTCCGCATCAAGCAGGACGTGTTACCGGGCCGCTACACCACTGCCTGGTTCCATCCCACCAAAGCGGGGACTTATCATCTGTTCTGCTCGCAGTACTGCGGCACCTCGCACTCCGGCATGATCGGAGACATTGTGGTGATGGATCAGGACCAATACGCGGCTTGGCTGAGTGGAGGCACCGCGATGCCGCTGGCCGACACCGGGCAGAAACTCTTTGCCCAGATGGGCTGCGCCACTTGCCACCGCTCCGATACCCAGGGCCGCGGGCCGAATCTCGTAGGAGTCTTTGGCAAGCCGGTAGCGCTCGAGGATGGCCGCACCCTCACGGCGGACGAAAACTACCTTCGCCAATGCATTTTGAATTCCCGGACGCAGGTAGTGAAGGGATTCCCGCCCATCATGCCGGTGTTTCAAGGACTGCTGAGTGAGGAGCAAGTGAACGCGCTGGTGGCTTACATAAAATCGCTGGGCGCGTCGCAGCCCGGGCAAGCTATTAAGAATCCCGCCGAGGCCGCACTCCAAGAACCACAAGAATTGAAGGTGCAATAACCATGGCTAGCGCAGTAGTTACGCCCGAACGCGAGAACTACCTCAATCAGGAATACGGCATTCGCTCGTGGCTGCTCACCGTGGACCACAAGCGGATTGCCCTGCTGTACCTGATGTCCATCACGTTTTTCTTTTTCATTGGAGGGTTTTTTGCCCTGCTGATCCGGCTGGAGTTGCTGACCCCGGCGGGCGATCTGGTGCCGGCCGATACGTACAACAAGCTGTTCACCATGCACGGGCAGGTGATGATTTTCTTTTTCCTGATCCCGTCCATCCCCGCCGTGCTGGGGAATTTCCTGGTGCCGCTGATGATTGGGGCCAAGGATCTGGCCTTCCCGCGCATTAATTTGTTGAGCTGGTATCTGTACATGATCGCCGGCGTGCTTTATCTGCACTGCATTTTGACCGGCGGAGTGGACACAGGCTGGACGTTCTACACTCCCTTCAGCACGGCTTTCAGCAACACCAAAGTGATTGAGGCCGGACTGTCGGTCTTCATCGTGGGATTTTCTTCCATCCTCACCGGGCTGAATTTTGTGGTCACGTATTCATCGCATGCGAGCGCCCGGCATGACCTGGTCGCGGCTGCCGTTATTTATCTGGGCGCACTATGCCACCAGCATCATCCAGTTGCTGGGCACTCCGGTGCTTGCGATCACCCTGGTGCTGGTGGTTCTGGAACGCGCTCTACATCTGGGGATTTTCGATCCCAAGCTGGGCGGCGATCCGCTCCTGTTTCAGCATTTGTTCTGGTTCTACTCCCACCCTGCGGTGTACATCATGATTTTGCCGTCGATGGGAGTAGTCACTGAGATCGTGCCCTGTTTCTCCCGCAAACGTGTGTTCGGCTATAAATTCGTGGCGCTGGCCAGCATCATGATTGCGGTGGTCGGGTTCCTGGTGTGGGCTCATCACATGTTCGTGGCCGGGATTTCGCTGTATTCGGCGCTGGTCTTTTCTTTGCTCAGTTATCTGGTCGCAGTGCCTTCCGCCATTAAGGTATTCAACTGGACCGCGACCATGTACAAGGGCAACATCACCTTCTCCACGCCCATGCTGTACGCCTTCGGTTTTATTGGATTGTTCACCATGGGGGGCTTGACCGGCCTGTTTCTGGCTTGCCTGGGCGTCGATGTACACGTCCATGACACCTACTTCGTGATCGCCCACTTTCACTACATCATGGTGGGCGGCGCAGTCATGGGATATCTGGGCGGAATGCATTATTGGTGGCCCAAAATTTCTGGGCGCATGTATCCGGAAGCCTGGGGACGGCTGGCGGCGCTGATCGTCTTTCTGGGATTCAATCTCACGTTCTTCCCGCAATTTATTCTCGGGCTACATGGGCATGCCGCGGCGCTATTGGCAGTATCCGCCGGAGTTTCAGGTGTTGAACGTGTTTTCGACGGCGGGATCAACCATTCTCGCCGTGGGATATCTTTTGCCCATGGTTTATTTCCTGTGGTCGATGCGCTACGGCAAGATTGCGCCAGACAATCCCTGGGGAGCGTCCGGACTGGAGTGGATGACCACATCCCCGCCGCCGACCTATAACTTCGAAGAGACTCCCGAGGTCACATGGGAAGCTTACGACTACGCCAATATTCCAGCCCCGGAGGAGGTGCCGGTTGAGCGATAGTCCAGCCGTCGTCGAGCAGCACAACCCGGAACTGCGGCACCACTTCGTGGATATGGGCCAGCAGCAGCGGGCCGCTTCCTTGGGCATGTGGCTGTTCCTGAGCACGGAGATCATGTTTTTTGGCGGCATGTTCTGCGCCTATCTGATCTACCGCCGCGCGTATTACACGGAGTTTGCCGCCGGCAGCCGCAGCCTGGATGTGACGCTCGGAGCCATCAATACCGCAGTGCTGATCTGCAGCAGCTTGACGGTCGCGCTCGGGGTGCGCGCCGCCCAGATGGGCAAGCGCAAGCTTCTTGTCGTCCTGATGCTGTTGACCTTGGTCTTCGGCCTGGCATTTCTGGGGATCAAGGGAGTGGAGTGGACTTCGAAGTTCAAGGAGCATCACGTTCCTGGGGCATCGTTTCACTTCGAGCAGACCACGTTGGACGGCAGGCCGATCGATCCGCAGCACATCCAGCTTTATTTCTCGTTGTATTTCGCCATGACCGGCATGCACGCCCTGCACATGATTATCGGCGTTGGCATGTTCTTGTACCTGACTTACTATTCATGGAAGGGAAGTACGGGCCGGAGTACTACACGCCGGTGGAAAATGGCGGGCTGTACTGGCACTTCGTGGATATTGTGTGGATCTACCTGTTTCCGTTGTTATATCTGATTGATCTGAAGAAATAACGGTCTGAAGAAATAGCGATTTGCAGAAGTAACGGTTTGAAGAATGACGACTGTGAGAAGCGAGCGCTGCCATGTCTGAACACATTCTTTCCGGCAAACTCTACTACAGCATATGGATTGGTCTGCTCATCCTGACCGCAACCACGGTTGGGGTTGCGCACATTGATCTCGGACCATGGAACATCGTGGTAGCGTTGGCTATCGCTTCTATAAAAGCTGTCCTCGTCATCCTCTTCTTTATGCACGTGAAATACACCAGCGAGAAAATGACCAAGGTGATCATCGTTTCCGCCCTCTTCTGGCTGCTCATTCTTCTGGCGCTAAGCCTTTCCGACTACGCCACCCGCCTGTGGAGCTGAACAGGCGCCCTCTCGGCCCAATTTGCTGTATACTCCGGCCCCAGTGACTAAACCACCCACGAGGTGACTTATGGCATTTTGCAACTCCTGCGGTACCGCGATGGAAGCGGGGGCAAACTTTTGTCCAAAGTGCGGTGCGGCATCGTCGTCGGTCCCTGGGGCGGGATCGGGGGCCTCGGCAGTTTCTGCCGCGCCGGCCGCGCCCGCACAAGGCGGGGGCGCAGCTCAAGATTATTTTGATTGTGCTGGCGGTCGTGGTGGGCTTCGGAATCTTAAGTATGGGGACGTGCGCGTTTATGGTGCATCGCGCTATGCACCGAATCCGTGTCCGCGATCAGGATGGCAACGTGCACGTCGAAACGCCTTTTGGCACGGTCGATAGCAATGAGGATCCTGACATCGCGGCCAAAAATGTGGGCGTGGATTTGTATCCGGGCGCAACCGTCGAGAAAAATGGCTCAGCGAATATGACGATCGGCAACATGCATACCGCGACGGTGGAGCTTGAAACCAATGATTCGCCAAGCGCGGTCAACGACTTTTACAAATCAAAGTTTCCCAACGCCACGGTAATGTCCGGCGCAGGGCGATCATTACAGCATTATCTCCGGGGACAAGAATAATATGACCACCATCAATATCGAGAAAAGGGATGGTCAGACCCGGATTCATATCGCCAAGGTGACAGGAATGTCGGGGACATCTCCCCACTAAGCGGATGCGAACTGGAACGCGGCCGAGGATTGGTCGAGCCGCGTTTCAACTCACCATCAGGCGCTTATGCTTACGGGCGCGGAAACCGCTGCCGAACTCGATCCACTAGAGAAAAACTGCATGTCCTGTTGAAGTGAGGCATAGGCTTGCTGGGCGTTCGCCAGATTTCCCGATTGCAGGTCTTGTCCGAGGGTGCTGAATAATTGCGCGATGGAATTCTGCTGTGAGCTCGAACTAGAGCTCTGCGATTCCTCCGCGTGGTGATGGTGGTGATGAACCTGACCACCCTGGGTGCCTTGCTGCACATCTTGCTGGATGGTGGCGAAGTCCTGTTGCGCCGCGGTCAAATTGCCGGATTGCAAGTCGCTGCCAAGCGCGGTAACTGCTTGGGAAAGACTCTGCCCGCTGGTTTGGCCGGTGGGTGTGTTCTGCTGCAAGGCGGCGAAGTCGGCCTGCGCCCCACTTAAGTTGCCGGCTTGCAGATCCGTCGCCAGTTGTTGGAACTCACTTTGCAAGCTGCTCTGTTTAGTGTTTTGAATGCTGCTGAGCTGAGAAAATAGACTGCTCGCGATACCTGCGATTGACATATTTTCAATCCTTCAAACGTTGTGATTCGAAACTCACAGATGAGAATGCACGCGGGCTGCCACAAGTGGTGGTGAGCGGCGAACTCTCGATCTTATTGATTCCGCACGCCAGCGAGACATGCGCTATGCTGGTTTTGCGAAAATGCCGCCTCCAACTAGGCTGTTCTGCCTGCCTTCCCGGCAAACCCTGCCCGGCAAGTCTTGCCCATTTGCCTGGCGAATGGCGGCCATTGTGAAATCCAAGGAGCCCAATGCCCTCGGCGAATGAACTGATTCCTTCCATACCCTCGCGCAATGGTTTGGTAGCCCGCGCCGCAGCCGCTAAATCCGCTGTAGTCGATGCCCTCGCACTGGAAACGGTGCTTCGCCGCAAAGTTCGTGGCGACGTGCGATTCGACAACGGCAGCCGGGCACTCTATGCCACGGATGGTTCCAATTACCGGCAGGTTCCTATCGGAATTGTTCTTCCCCGTGACGTGGACGACGTACTCACCACCGTTTCCCTGGCTCGGGAGTTTGGCGCTCCCATCCTTTGCCGCGGTGCAGGGACTTCGTTGGCGGGGCAGTGTTGCAATGTGGCGGTCATTATGGATTTTTCCCGATACATGGCCAACATTCTTGAAATTGATCCGGTGGGGCGCGTTGCTCGCGTCCAACCGGGGGTTGTGCTGGACGATTTGCGGAACGCCGCCGAGCAATACCATCTGACCTTTGCTCCAGATCCCGCGACCCACAACCGTTGCACGCTAGGCGGGATGATCGGCAACAACTCCTGCGGCGTGCACTCCATCATGGCGGGAAAGACAGACGACAATGTCGAAGAACTGGAGATTCTCACCTACGATGGCGTGCGCATGAAAGTGGGCGCGACCAGCGATGACGAAGCTAACCAGATTATTGGCGGAGGTGGCCGTCGCAGCGAAATTTATGCGGGCCTGAAATTCCTGGGCGACCACTATGGAAATTTGGTCCGCGCTAAATTTCCAAACATCCCGCGCCGCGTTTCCGGATACAACCTGAACCATCTCTTGCCGGAGAACGGGTTTCAGGTTGCGCGTGCGCTGGTCGGGTCGGAAGGCACCTGTGTCACCGTTCTCGAAGCGACGTGCCGTCTGGTGGAGAGCCCTCCCGAACGGGTGTTGCTCGTGATTGGATATCGGGATGTCTACGAATGCGGCGACCGCATTCCGGATGTGATGGCGCACGGTCCGATCGGGCTCGAAGGCTTTGACGACTTGCTGGTCGAATACAGTAACCGCAAAGGCATGAACCCAGAAGGAATTGCGTTACTGCCGGAGGGCGGGGGATGGCTGGTTGCCGAGTTCGGTGGCGATACCGCCCAGGAGGCCGAAGCGCAGGCGCGAAGCGCGATGAGCGCCCTGGGCCGCGGGGTGAACCCGCCAAAGATGCGCTTGCTCACGGACAAGCGCAACGCAAAACTAGTTTGGGATGTTCGGGAATCGGGCTTAGGCGTGGTCGCCCACGTACCCGGACAACCTATGAAATGGGAAGGGTGGGAAGACGCCGCCGTCGCACCCGAAAAACTGGGGAACTATCTTCGCGATCTGCGCAAGCTTCTGGATAGCTATCAATATTGGGGCTCATTCTACGGCCACTTTGGTCATGGTTGTGTCCATGTGCGCATCGGCTTCGATTTGGAAAGTGAAGCGGGCATCCGCAAATTCCGCGCATTTATTGAAGAGGCCGCCGATCTGGTGGTCAGCTACGGCGGGTCGCTTTCCGGTGAGCATGGAGACGGGCAATCGCGAGGCGAGCTGCTGCCGAAAATGTTCGGCCCCGAACTTCTACAGGCTTTCCGCGAGTTTAAGGCGCTTTGGGACCCAGACTGGAAAATGAATCCGGGCAAGCTGATCGAACCTTATCGTCTCGATGAAAATTTGCGATTGGGAGCCAATTACAAACCTTGGGAGCCGCGCACTCATTTTCAGTTTCCTAACGATCAAGGCAGCTTGGCGAAAGCGGCATTGCGTTGCGTAGGAGTGGGCAAGTGCCGTCAATCCGCGGGCGGAGTCATGTGTCCGAGCTTTCGCGCCACACACGAGGAGGAGCACAGCACGCGCGGACGTGCCCACCTGCTCTGGGAGATGACCAAGGGAGAAGTGATCCGCGACGGCTGGAAAAATGAAGATATCAAGAAGTCGCTCGATCTTTGTTTAGCTTGCAAAGGCTGTAAGAGCGATTGCCCGGTAGGGGTGGACGTTGCCACTTATAAAGCGGAATTTTTTTCACACTATTATGAAAACCGGCTGCGCCCCCGTAGCGCTTATGCGTTCGCGAACATTGATCTCTGGGCGCGCTTTGCCTCGAAACTTCCGCTGCTCGCCAACTTGCCAACCCAGTTGCCGTTGCTGCGCAGCCTTGCGAAGTGGGCGATGGGGATGCCGCAGCAGCGCCATATCCCCGCTTTTGCACGGCAAACTTTTCGCCGCTGGTTTGCGAGGAGACAAGGCCAGAACCCGCAAGGTCCGCCAGTTCTGCTGTGGCCGGACACATTCAATAATTATTTCCTTCCCGATACCGCGAAGGCCGCGATCAAAGTTCTGGAAGCGGCCGGATTCAACGTGCAGATTCCGCGCCGGGTCTTGTGTTGTGGGCGCCCGCTGTATGACTTCGGAATGTTGGACCGCGCCAAACGCCTGCTGCTTCAGACGCTCAATACTTTGGAAGCCGAGATCAAAGCGGAAATCCCCCTGGTTGCGCTGGAACCGAGCTGCGCCGCCGTTTTCCGCGATGAACTGATCAATCTTTTCCCGAATGACCAGCGCGCGCAAAAACTGTCGCGGCAAACCTTTCTGCTCAGCGAATTCCTGGAGAGAGAGGCCAAACATTTTCAGTTGCCCCAACTGAAACGCAAGGCATTGATCCACGGACATTGCCACCACAAGTCAGTGATGGGTATGAGTGCCGAAGGGGCCATTCTGCAGAACATGGGCGTCGACTTCTACGCGCCTGCTGCCGGCTGTTGCGGCATGGCTGGCTCTTTTGGATTCGAGGCCCACAAGTACGATGTTTCTTTGGCTATCGGGGAATTGGAGCTTCTCCCCGCCGTTCGTGAAGCTGCTGCTGATACCTTGATTATTGCCGATGGCTTTAGTTGTCGAGAGCAGATCTCGCAATGCACCGGACGCCAAGCCTTGCATCTGGCGGAAGTAATCAAAATGGCCCTGGCCTAAATGCAAGTGTTTGATTCCGTGACGTTTAGTTCGGCCCTCGCCAGCATCTCCTGATTCTGGGAAAATAGATCTGTTGGCTACATCTGGATCCGCTCATGACCCCCGACAGTGAACACACGCTCTCCATCGCGGCGACACAGGCGGGTCCAGCCGGCTTGGTGGAGGCCTCGCTGCATGGGGCAGTTCTGGTTCTGATTCAGTTTGACGTTTGCGAGGAGATCAAGCTCGACAAACTCCGCCAGATTTTCGGCGCGCGCAAGGTGGAGCAACCCAGTTTCAAGCATCCCGCTCCTGGATATGTGCGGTACCAGCGGCCTCCGGTGTTGGAGCCGATTGATCCTCTGGTTCTCGAAAGTGGCGAACGGCTGCACGGACAAATCAAGTATTACGACTACGGCGTGCTGAGCGTGGTCTTTGAGCTGCCTTTCTCCGGCGAATGGGACACTCTGGTTCGCTTGGCGGGACGTTGGGTGTGGGACGTAGATTTCGTGCGGCACGCGCAACGCATCGTACGGCAAAGGCTGGAACGGGCGACGCCCGCGCTGGTCAAGCCGTACGCTGAGTGGCTGAGCGAGGACTATTTCATCTTCCACGTCCGTGAACAAGCTGGGAACCCAGCGGCAGCCGAGCTTTATCAGGCCCACGGATCGCAGATCGCACAGATCGTACGCGGGGAAACGGCGCAGCTTTCGGAGGGGGAACGAAGCGAAATTCTGCAATCGCGGATTTCCTACTATCCGAATGATCTGGCAGTGATCGGCTGGAATGCGGCCTTCCTCTACGACAGCGATGCCGGCGCAGAGACCGCGATCCAGCTATTGGAATATGCCAACTCGCAGCTATTGGAATTTCGCCACTACGATGAGCTGCTCACCGGCGAGTTAGAAAGCGTCTATGACTCTCTGGAGAAGGGAACCGGCCCACTGGCTCGCTGGCGATTGGCGCGCGCCGCCACCAAGCTGCACACCGTGCTGCTGGATGTCAGCGAATTAACCGAACACGCCGACAACGCCATCAAGTTTCTCAGCGATATGTTTTCCGCGCGGCTTTACAAACTTGCAGCGGCTAAGGTTGGCGTGCCTGACTACAAAGATTTGGTCACGCAAAAAGTGCAAACGGCCGAGGAACTTTACCGCTTTATGGTGGATCAGTTCAACCAGAGCCGGGCATTTATCCTGGAACTGACCGTGGTGGTCATTCTGATCATCGAGCTTTTCTTTCTGTTTCGCGGCAAGCCATTTTAAGCTTGGCTACGACCGCGCGCCTCAGATCGACAATTCCCGCAATTTGGAGAAGTAACGGTCGTCGTACGCCGCGGTGGCGTTCTGGACGTACTCCATGACCTTTTGAATATTGGCGCGATCCCCCCGTTTCACGTCCCCGAAGGTCACAGCAATTCCAGTGCCCGGATCAAGCCGGAGGACTGAACCTTCGGCTTGAAGTTTGCCGTCGTCCATCGAGAAAATGAGTTTGAGCCGCGTCCCCGCAGGTAAAAGGATGCTGGTCTTTACAAAGCATCCACCGAGGCTGATGTCGGTGAGGTGTCCCAGCACTGGGCAGTTCTCGCCCTCGGCATGCAACTCAATGGTGAGCCGGCACTTCATTCGCGGATAAGTTCGGCGGTTCTTGCGGAACGGTTGTTTCTGTTTTTCTAAATACATGCGCCGGTCGGCTTCTGCCAGCAGAGCTTCCGCGTCCGCTCCATCCTCGGGATAAAGCGCATGCCCGATGCTAAGAGAAAGAATGTCTTCGCCGCAAACTTCGTGGCCCGCTTGTTGCGCCATTTCCTTGAGCTGGAGGGACTTGGTAGTAGCGGCGTCCACCGTCAAGCCTGGGGCCACTACCACGAACTCATCGCCTCCCATGCGAGCTACATAGTCGTAGTCACGGCAGCTGTGTTTCAGAGCCTGGGAGAAAAGGCGGAGAACGCGATTACCTTCCAGATGGCCAAAGCGGTCATTGATTTGTTTGAACCCGTCCATGTCGCAAACCATGGCTACTAACGAGGAAGATTCACGCTTGCAACGCGCCACCTCGCGATCCAGTTGCAGGAAAAGCGAGCGCGCATTCGGCAGACCGGTCAGGAAGTCTGTAGTCGCCGAGTTTTCCGCTTGTTCATACTTCAGCGCATTCTCGATGGCCAGCGCCATCTTCGAGCTAATCGCGAGCAAAATGCGCAAGTGATCGGAGGTGAAGGCGTCGTTCTCCAGCTTATAAAGGGTGAGCACTGCGACTACCCCGGAAAGGCCTTCCAAAGGAACCGCCAGCGCCGAGCGCAGCGTGCTGAACTTGGTGGGATCATTCAGATATCCGGGTTCCACGGACGGGTTGCCATTGATAATTGGCTTCTTGTTCTGGGCCACCCACCCGGAAAGTCCTTGCCCCAGCGGTATTCGCAAAGACGCAAACAAACGGAAATTGTCGCCGCTGACGTGCTCAGGAATCAGTTCTTCGCCGCGGCGGACGTACATGGCAATAGCGTCGTAGGGAACCAGGCGCTTGATCTTCACGGAAAAGACGGAAAGAGTTTCTCCCAGGCTCAAAGACGCGCCCAAATCCTGGCTGAGTTCGAAAAGAGTCTGCGCCTCCTGTCGCGCGGCGGCGATGCTAGAAAGAAAACTGGTTTCCTGCCCCTCGGCTCCAACGTTGCTTTCAAAGCCAGCATCTGGTGCATTGCCTCGTTCCACCTTGACTTCAGTCGAGAGTTTAGACTTCTCCTGGTGGCCGAATTGCTGCCTCACCAACCTTTCCAGCTCACGGTAGCGGTTCTCCAAGACCCTGACGACTCTGGGATCGAAGGCTTTGCCGGACTCGCCCGACAAACGCCGAATCACCTCTTCAAGCGGCAATGCTTTGCGATACTGCCGGTCGGAAGCCAGCGCGTCGAGATAGTCGACCGCGGAGAGGATGCGTGCGCCTGCGGGAATTTCTTCCTCGCGCAGCCCAGAAGGATAGCCCGATCCGTCCCACTTTTCATGGTGCGCCCGCACAATCGGCACCACCGGGTAGGGGAAACGCACGTGCTCCAGAATCTCGGCCCCGACGACTGGGTGAATCTTCATCTTTTCAAATTCTTCCGGGGTCAGACGTCCGGGTTTCGAAATGATGTGCTCGGGCACCGCCAACTTTCCGATGTCGTGCAGCAATGAAGCCGCCTGAAGAGCCTCGAGTTCCGCCGCGCTCAGGCCCATCTCCTTGCCCACTTCAAGTGCGTAAATGCGCACCCGCTGCAGGTGGTCATGGGTGGTGTGATCCTTGGCTTCAATGGCCAGCGCCAGTGCCTCGATGGTGCGCATGTGCAGGTCGGCCATCTCTGCAATGTGGCGTTTCTCGCCATCCAGTTTGCCCACATACAGGCGAATCGAGCGGTGGATCAAATAAACCAGCGGAAGCGCCAGCAAGGAACTCTGCCACTGGAAGGAGCGGTTCAGCCAGCCAAGAAAACTAGCCAGCGCAGCGGCGCCCAGGTAATAGGGAAAAGACCAGCGGTAACTTCCCACCCATATCCGCCTAAGCGATCTCCTTTCCGACAACGCGACCAGCGCGGCGAGGGCACCCGTATTCACCACAAAATAGACCGTCGCCGCAAGCCCTAACATGAGGGGCCGGATGCCCCGCGCATGTTGGTAAGAGGACAGAATGGAATGGTAGGTTCCATACGCCAAAGCTATGGACAATGCACTGCAACAGATATTGAAAGCGACCCGAACCGGGCGGGTGCGTTCCCCATACAGGCACTGGACCATGACCCCAGCACAACCCAGCATCAGGGTTTCTGTAAGACTCAGATCGAGAACACCCACCAACACGAAGAGAAAGTTTACCGACAAGGTGTCGGTCATGGCCGGAAGGCTCACGCGCAGCTGGGAAGCGAGAAGTGCGATCAGCAGATAACAGACGAATTCAGCGATATTTATGCTCTGGAGATGAGCGGTACTGTAGAGCAGCACACCCGCACCGGCTACGATGACCAGGCTTGTGAAAACCTTGGCGCCCAGCTCTCCATTTCTCCAACGCGTGCCCCGAGCCATGCCTCTCCATTGGCTCCTCGATCTTTATCGTTCCGGAGCCCGAGAAATCCCCTCGATCCCATCTAGTGTGAAGACTAAATGGCTACAGGACAATCACTTACGGGACAATTGCAAAACTTTCGTAACTGGACACGAGGTGCCTTCTTGGGCGAAGCGCGGCGAAAATTGATTGAAAGTGATAGTCCTTGCGCCAGTCGCCTACAGTTCTTTCTGCGCTTATGAGGTTCGATCCCTTAATCATCAGAGCTCGCCCGATGTGCTAGATTGGCTGGGAGCGGGCCCTTAGCTCAGCGGTTAGAGCAGGGGACTCATAATCCCTTGGTCCCAGGTTCGAATCCTGGAGGGCCCACCAATGAGTTCGCGCGACTAGGCCGGTCGGGGACCCAAAAAGCCAGTCAAGAATTCACCTCCGAAATGTGCTCCTGCCCAGCGAGAGTGGCTAGCTGTGAGATAATTTCTCTTCTTCTTTCGTGAGGAAAACATGGCCGAACATACCGTCTTCTGTGCCAAGCTGCGTCAGGAACTTCCGGGGCTCGACGAGGCTCCTTTCGACACGGATCTGGGGCGAAAAGTCTACGACAATGTCTCCCGGCAAGCTTGGCAAATGTGGACTGAGCACTGCAAGATGCTGCTCAATGAATACCGGCTGAACCCTGCGCGCAAAGAGGACCAAGAGGCCATTGTCCGCCAAATGGAGCAGTTCTTTTTCGGCGAGGGTGCAATCCTTCCGAAAGAATACGTTCCGCCTCCCAAATAACCTGATCCCACTTACGTATCCGGGGACAGGTCCCGACTTGACCAGGAAGTTAACCTGCCTCGATATTTGTGCAGATTTCATTGTCCCGTAACATCCCTCGTATAGAACTAAAGAGTGATGAGTCCCGCGTTTTATGACACGCTCATCCTTTCCGACCTGCACTTGGGTTCGGAAGTCAGCCGCGCGGAAGAGGCCACGCGTATGCTGAAGGAGAACTGTTTTCGCCGGCTTATTCTGCTGGGAGATATTTTCTCCGACCTCAATTTTCGCCGGCTCACCAAAGAGCACTGGAAGTTCCTGGGCTACATCCGCAAGCTTTCCAATCCCAAGCGGGGCGTCGAAGTCGTGTGGGTAGAGGGCAACCATGACCAAGGTCTATCCGTGGTCATGTCTCATCTGGTGGGCGTGAAGGTCTATCAGGAATACTCCTGGGAATACGCCGGGGTGCGGCATCTCGCGGTGCACGGTCATCAATTCGACCGCTTCGTGCTTAACAACTGGCTGTTCAGCTGTGTAAATACGTTTGTGCATTTACAACTGCAACGCCTGGACTTCAAGGGTAAATGGTTTTCGCGCCTGGTAGACCGGCTGGGGACGAGCTGGCTGCGGCTTACCCCCAAGGTGGCTTGCGGAGCTTTGTCGCACGCCCGCTTCCGCCAGGCGAAGAGGATTTTTTGCGGGCACACGCACGCGGCGATATACCGGCTGCAGGATGGCATCGAATACTACAACACGGGTGGCTGGATTGATTCCAATCCCACGTACGTGACCGTGGATAGCGAGGGGGTTCGCATCCACGATTACGAGAAGGAACAACATGAGCGATCTGACCATCGTGATTCCCGCGAAGAACGAAGCGCGGCTGATTCCGCGGCTGCTGAACTCGCTGATGAAGCAGGACTATCCGAAGATGTCGAGTACCAGAGTACTGGTAGCTGACGCCAACTCGAGCGACGGCACTCCGGAAATCGTCATGAGCTTCGCCGGCCGGCTCAACGTCAGCGTGATTCCTGGAGGCTTGCCATCCGCTGGACGGAACCGTGGCGCCGCGCTCGCCGAAACCGCCTACGTATTGTTCATGGACGCGGACATCCTACCGGCGTCGGCATCGCTCATTCGCAACGCAGTGCAATTCGCAGAACGCAAACGCCTGCAATGCGTGACCACCAACATCCTCTGCCAAGGCGGCAGCCTGACCGACCAGCTCTTCTATTTGACCAACAATTTATTCCAGTATCTCTCTCGCATTCACAAGCCTTTCAGCACGGGCATGTTCATGCTGTTCGACAGGAAGCGCTTTGCGGAATTGGGCGGATTCAACGAGCAGGTGCACTTCGCGGAAGACTATCTGCTCAGCCAGCAAGTGGCGCGAAACAAGTTTGGCATAGTCCGCGGCGGCGTTTATACCACCAATCGGCGGCTCACCAGGATGGGACACGCGCGGGTGGCACGGCTCTTTTTTGCTACCGCCTTCAATTATTGGAACCGGCGTTTCTTTTTACGCGATCACAAATACTGGCAGACGTAAGTTCGCCGGAATGTCGGTTTAAAAATGCAAGACGATGCCGGTGGAAACACGAACGTCATTTTGAGTTTGGCTGAAAAAGCGCGTCTGCAACGCGTCGATCTGGAACCGCCAGCCGATAACATGGAACAACCGGTAGTCGAGGCCCCCACCAAATGCATCGGCCAACGATGTATCTGAGGTAGCGTTCCCGCTGATATGGCCTACACCTACCAGCGCGTGCGCGAAGGGCGTGAATTTTCCTACGGGTACAGAAACCTGCGGCCCAAAGATGACATTGTGCAGGCTGTCGCCGACCCCGTAGTTACCGCTGATGTCAGCCACGATTCCGACAAAGGGGAGAACCTTCCCCTCTAGCGATCCTTCCCAGCCATTCAGGTTCGCGCGTCCCGCGCCGTTGAAATCCGCGCTGTTATATGAATAACCGAAGAAAATGTTTCCTTTGGTGGGAATTTGGGCCGAGGCAAAAGTAACCGAAAATAAAATGACTAATCCAACTGTAATGCGTCTACACACGGTGGCTCACTCGATTGCTGGAATCATTTGTCGAAGACATTTAGATGCGGTGCGGAAATGAAAGTTGTACGGAAAAATTTTCATAATGGAACACGCTTTACTGACTATTTACGTTTCTTAAACGCGCGCAATTGGGTGGGCGCGTAAGATCAACTCTGTCGATCACAAAGATAATTTGTGTGGTGAAAATTACTCTATGAGTCAAACATCTGCGTACACGCCATTCCCGGAAGGTTCTCCTCTTTGGGAGTGGGGTAAGGAGCCGGAGTTGAAGTTGAGTTTTGAAATTCGTATGAGCGAAGACCTCGCCGTGGTTATATGCAAAGGGCGTATTGTCTACCGCAAGGAAGTGGCGGCGTTGGGATACACGATCGCTGATCTTTTGCCGCAGGCGCGACAGTTAGTGCTTGATCTCAGTCAAGTGGAAACCATGGATGGTGCGGGTCTTGGAGAACTGCTTGCGCTTCTGGCCCGCGCTCAATCACGGGGTTGCACTATGAAGCTGGCCGCTCCCAATAAGGCCGTGCGGGAGTTGCTTGAACTCACCAGGGTAGCTTCGGCGTTTGAAGTTCATAACACGGTGAACGATGCCCTGCTCGGAGCGCGAGCGCAGGCGGTCTAGGGTCTTCCCAACTCGATGCCTTTAGTGCGATGGGTCCGTTTGTGAGAAATCCTGCCGAGCCGACGACTTGGTATCCCGCTCGAAGCGGTAATTTCCCTGTCGCTGCAAAGCGATGGCTTGCGCCACTTTCAGGAATGCTCGCGCCGCGTGAGAGAGGCTCGCGGATTTGCGATGAACCAGGCGCAGCTTGCGGTGCAAGCTTAATTCGCGCACCGCAATATGCACGAGTTCACCGCGCGCGAGTTCGTCTTTCACGCTGATCTCCGGTAAAAAAGCAACGCCGTTGCCGGTGGCGACGAAGCTTTTCATCGTCTGCAACGTGGGCAGCTCCAGGTCCATGTGCAGCGGTGTCTTGAAGCGTTTGAAAACCTGGATCACCTTCTCGCGATAGGGAGAGGACACGATGTGGGCCACAAAGGACTCGGTTCCGAGCTGCCGAATGCTCACTTGCCGCTCGCGCGCCAAGGGATGCTGTGGCGGCACCACGAAAATGAGTTCGTCCTGATAGACAACGATGGAGCGCAGCCGGGATTCCTGCGGATCGTAAGTCAAAACGCCGATTTCGGAATTGTGCCGCAGCACGTCGTCGGGAATCTCACTGCCCAGCGAGCGATGCACCAGCAGCCGGACCATGGGATGCAGCCTGCGAAACTCGGCCAGCACGGGAAGCAGATAGAGCGCCGTCAATTCGTTGGCGGCGATGGCCAGCTTGCCGCGATGCAAGTGGCGAAGTTCTACGAGGGCTTCCTGCGCGTCGCCGCGCAAATTGATCAGCCTCTCGGCATACTCTTGCAGGACGCGCCCCGCGTCGGTCAAGATTCCTTCGCGGGAAGAGCGGTCGAACAGGGGCTCGCCAAGTTCCTGCTCCAACTTATGGATCGTCTGGCTCACGGCGGATTGGGTGCGCTGCAGCTTCTCCGCCGCCCGGGAAAATCGGCCTTCCCGCGCCACCGCCAGAAAGACTTCAAGGTGGGCTAGATCCATGAATGCAGACCTTCAAGAGAAACTGAATGCTAAATCAGAAGCCCTTATGATTATTGCCGCTACTAATGTTATTTCGAAGATTATAAGGTTTACTTTACGATCCTGTCCACGATAAGATAATATTCTGCACTTGGAGGAAGGCGGCGCATGGTTCCAGCGCGAATTACAATCTTCGACACCACGCTGCGCGATGGCGAACAGTCGCCCGGCTGCAGCATGAACGTCGACGAAAAGTTGCGTCTTGGACGTCAGTTGGATCGCCTGGGCGTCGACGTGATGGAGGCCGGTTTTCCCATTGCATCCGAAGGCGATTTTCAGGCTGTGCAGTCGGTGGCGGCTGCGATCCGCCGGCCCGTGATTGCGGCATTGGCCAGGGCTCGCAAAGAGGATATTGAACGCGCGTGGCAGGCTTTGCAGGGCGCTGCCCGGCCGCGCATTCATGTGTTCCTCGCGACCTCTGACATTCATCTGAAGTACAAGCTGAAGCTAACCCGCGAGGAGTGCCTGGAGCAGGCCCGCGAGTCGGTGCGCCTGGCGAAATCACTGTGCGACGATATCGAATTTTCCCCCGAGGACGCCACTCGCACCGATCATGATTTTCTGTGCAAGGTCCTGGAAGCGGTGGTGGAAGCGGGCGCCACCACCCTGAATATTCCGGACACCGTGGGTTACACGGTCCCCGTGGAATTCGCGGAAATCATCCAAACCATTCGGGAGCGCGTGAAGGGCGTGGAGAAAGTTACAATCTCCGCGCATTGCCATAACGATCTTGGGCTGGCGGTGGCGAATGCCATGGCCGCCGTGGCGGCGGGAGCGCGCCAGGTGGAATGCACCATCAATGGAATCGGCGAGCGCGCGGGCAATGCTTCGCTTGAGGAAATCGTGATGGCGACTCGCGTTCGCCCCGACCGCTATCCTTACGAGACGGGTATTGCCAGCGAGCATCTTTATCCCGCGAGCCAATTGTTGGGAGAAATCACCGGCGTTACGGTTCAGCCCAACAAAGCGATCGTGGGCCGCAATGCGTTCGCGCACGAGGCGGGTATCCACCAGGACGGCATGCTCAAGAACCCGCTCACCTATGAAATTATGACTCCGAAGTCGGTTGGGGTACCGGATTCAAAGCTGGTGCTAGGCAAGCATTCCGGGCGGCATGCTTTGGGATTGCGTTGCGAGCAGCTCGGCTATCAGTTCGATCGCCGGGAACTCGACGAAATTTATCGCCGTTTCGTAGTGCTGGCCGACCAGATCAAGCATGTTGCCGACCACCACCTGCTCGATCTGATTCGGGAGACGCATCTCAGTTCCCGGCCCCCGCAGGGCACGCAGAAGGCTGCTACGGAAGCGCCCGCTGCTAAGGCGGATAACGCTGGCGTCCCGGAATCGCAGAAACCCTTCCCGGTTCCTCCGGCGTCTGACAGCACGGTCAGTCTGCCGTTGCCTCCTGCTTCTGAACATCACGGCGAGCAAGACGATTACCTCTGGGGAGTGTGATTCCCTGAACTTCTCATGCCTTGGTAGACCCGATCTGTAATTCGCTGTTCTTGCACATCCATGAACCTCAAACTCACAATCCTTCCCGGCGATGGCATTGGTCCCGAAGTAACCGATGAAGCAGTGCGCGTTCTCGAAACCGTGGCAGGGACCTTCGGCCATTCGCTGAGCGTCACGCGCAAAGAGATTGGTGGCGCGGCTTATCTCAGCAGCAAGAATCCGCTACCCGACGATACGGTGGAGGCTTGTCTTGCGTCGGGCGCGGTCCTGCTCGGGGCGGTCGGCGGCCCCTCGTTCGACGCTTTACCCAAGCACCTTCGCCCGGAGGCGGGGCTCCTGCGCATTCGCCGTGAGTTGGGGGTTTATGCAAATCTTCGGCCGGCAACTAGTTTTGCCGCTCTCGAGGATTGTTCCCCATTGCGCCCCGAAGTAGTGCACGGGATGGATGTGCTGATCGTCCGCGAGTTGCTGGGTGGTCTGTACTTTGGCGAACCGCGGTCCATCCAGGGACCGGCGGGGCACCGCGTAGCCGTCGATACAATGCAATATGGCGAACCGGAAATCGAGCGCATCGCGCAGGTCGCCTTCGATTTGGCGCGCTCGCGCCGCCGCAAAGTCACCTCCGTGGACAAAGCCAACGTGTTGGACTGTTCGCGCTTGTGGCGGGATGTGGTCACGCGCGTCGGACAGAGTTATCCGGAGGTGAAGCTCTCGCACATGCTGGTGGACTCCGCTGCCATGGCGCTGTTAGCTCATCCCACGGATTTCGATGTGTTGCTTACCGAGAACATGTTTGGGGACATTCTTTCCGACCAGGCGGGCGCGGCGGTCGGCTCGCTCGGCATGTTGGCTTCGGCGAGCATCGGAGGGCGCGTCGGGCTATACGAGCCCGTCCACGGATCTGCTCCGGATATCGCGGGCAAAGGCATCGCCAACCCGCTCGGCGCCATTCTGTCTGCGGCCATGTTGTTGCGGTACTCCTTCAAGTTGGAAGCCGAGGCTGCGAGTATCGAATCTGCGGTAGCCAACCTTCTCGTTTCAGGGGATCGGACCCGGGACTTAGCACGGCCAGGCCAGCCCGCTTCAAGTACCGGGGAGATCGGGCGCAGAGTTGTCCAAGAAATCGAAAAGGCATCGAGTCCAGCGCGATCACGGGCCAGCGACTAAAAGGGCCCGCGGCGCTCGCCGGAGAGTCGTGGAGATTCCATCCTGGGAGTCATTCCTGTTTTGTTACCAATGATAGATTTCCACAGGGGTTCCACGGTTGCAATCCCTTGCATCTACGGAATAGGAGAGTAACATCTCTTGAGATTCACCTTCTCCCTCCAGTGGCCTGGCCCCATATGGTGTCAAAGTGCGCTAATCCGAACTGTTCTGCCGCCTTCCTCTATTTGAGTCAGGGGAAGCTTTTCCGCTGGGATACGTCTGCAGCGGCATCCGGCAAAGGCTGGAGCTTCGGCGCTGACGGCCAGATGCAAAGCCCAACTCGCCGCATAGAGTTTTTCTGGCTTTGCGAAGAGTGCGCAGCCACCATGACCCTGGTTTTCAAGAAGGGCGCGGGCGTAGTGCCCACCCCATTGCTGCGAGCTCACGCCGCCGCCGCTACTTCAGGACGGTCGGTGCCCTTTGTGGGATGACTGTGTACTTGCCGCTCCAGGAATTCCAGCGGACTTTGAATAGTTCCCCGAGCATGTGAAGTCCATCCCGAAGCGGGCTTATCCGTGTGCCATCGCGGTGCGCCCAGGTAACCGGCACTTCCACGGTCTTCAGCCTGAATCTTTGGGCCAAGTAGAGTAACTCCGGATCGAAGCCCCAGCGTTCGACATTTTGCAGCGGGAAAATGGCGTTGGCCGCGTGCCGGGAGAATGCTTTGAAGCCGCATTGCGTATCTTTGAAATTAAGTCCCAGAACCAGCCGCAAGGCGAGATTGTACAAGCGTCCATAGACCCGCCGGTAAAAGGGCTGTTTGCGCGTTTGCAGCTCCGTCTTGAGCCAGCGGGAGCCGATCGCAATATCAGCCCCTTGCTCAATCGCGGCAAAAAGCTTTTCAGCCTCCTCGATAGGAGAAGAAAAATCGGCATCACTGAACAACAGCACTTCTCCCCGGGCGCGCAACATCCCGTTGCGCACGCTGTATCCTTTGCCGCGATTGCCGGGATTTTCCAGCAATCGCAACGCCGGATGGTTCGCCGCCAAGTCGCGAACGATTTTGGCGGTCGCATCGGTGGAACCGTCATTCACGACGATAATCTCTAAAGCCCACGCGCGTTGCGTCGCGTAAGCAATAGCTCTTTCCAGCGTGGCGCCAATTCGCTGCGCCTCGTTGTAAGCAGGTACCACGATGCTGTAGGTGACAGGGCCCAATGGACTTTCGTTCGCTACTAACTGACTTTCAGGAGCTAGGTTTTCTTGTGCGACATGCTCTCTTGCCCGGACCAGTTTCGGCAAATATGGCTAGTTACGCAACTTCTTTCAGTTCAGCCAGCAGGACGAAAAACTGAGTGACCAGTTCTTCGTCCCACAACCCGGATTGCGCTTCGCGCCGCATCGCCGCAGCCGCCTGTTCATGGCTCAAAGACGATTTGTACGGTCGCGCGGTGCGCAGAGCGTCATACACGTCTACTACTTGCAACACCCGCGGAAGAAGCGGGATTTCTTCCTTGCGTAGTCCATCAGGATATCCGCTGCCGTCAGAATGTTCATGGTGATGGCGGATGATGGGCAACACCAGGCGCAGCGACCGAAGCGGCTTGCAAATGCTCTCCCCGGTCACGGGATGGCGCTTCATGATCTCCCATTCCTTAGGAGTTAGATTGGAACCCTTCTTGAGGATTTCGTCGGGCACCGCGATTTTTCCCAAATCGTGCAAGTATCCGCCGCGCCGCAGCGCTACCAGCGACTCGTCATCTAAGCCAAGATGGCGTCCGAGCGCGACTGCGTGCTTGGCCAACCGCTCGCAATGCCCCTCAGTATAAGGGTCGCGGCTCTCCACGCTCAAACCTAGGGTGCAGAGAACGGACTCCGCAGTTTCCAATTCGTCGGTAAATTCCTTGAGCGTCAGCAACGACTTCACGCGGGCAAACAACTCCTCGGCAAAGATAGGTTTGTTCAGGAAATCGTCGGCGCCAGCTTCGATGCCTTTTACCCGGCTCTCCCGATCGGAGAGACCGGTGATTAAGACAAAAGGAATCAGGCGCGTCGCCGGGTTGTTCTTGAACTCCCGGCAAAGCTCGTAGCCTGATTTGCCCGGCATAATAACATCAGAAAGAATCAAATCCGGAAGTTCGTGCAGGATTTCCGCCTGGGCCTCCTCCGCATTCGCCGAAGTAACCACGCTGTACCCGCGGCTGGTGAGTAGCTCCCGCATGAGCGGCAGGATCTCCGGGCTGTCGTCTACCACCAGCACGCGCGCGGGGCGCCGGCGGGCCGAAATCTCCACCATGCCCTGGCAGGAACCAACGCCGGGAGAAATACTTGCTCGTAATTTGGCCGAGAGATCCATATCCAGGCTCGCGAATCCAGATTCGCGAAATCAAGGGTCATTGTAATGGATTGTGTAAGCCGATGAATATCGGGAGAAGTCTGAAGCGGCCTCGTCACCGCGTGAGAGTTTTGATTTCGGCGATTTCCTTGGGGATACTTAAGC
Source organism: uncultured Acidobacteriaceae bacterium (assembly GCA_963712035.1). Lineage (GTDB taxonomy): Bacteria > Acidobacteriota > Terriglobia > Terriglobales > Acidobacteriaceae > PALSA-270. Next base: position 1,188,289 of record CAVQGL010000002.1, read on the forward strand.
GCATTCCTTGCTCAACCGGGGAAACGTGTCCATTCGCTTGCTTGACCCAGCTAAATGTAATCACGAGCACTAACGCCGCAACCGCGAACACGCCAACTCGCCAACGTACACGAACATCCTCGGGTTCGGTCAAATGCTTTGCCAGCACCGCGCCCAGGGCCAGTCCGGCCACCAGGCCTCCTAAATGCGCAGAGTTGTCAATGCCCGCGCCCACTGCGCCGAAAAACAAGTTGTATCCCGCAAACATCACAAGACTTCGTAACGATCGCTGGACCGCCTGTTTAGGAATCGGAAGGTGGCCTAAATAGAGCGCCGCAATCAGCGCGCCCGCCAGCCCGAAGATCGCTCCCGAAGCGCCCGCGCCCACCACCAACGGATGCCACCACAGACTCCCCAAGCTGCCCGCGATTCCGCATACGGTGTAGGTGAGGACATAGGTCCAGGGATCAAAAATAATCTCCGCCAACTTACCCAGTTCCCACAGGCACCACATGTTAAAGAGAATGTGGACAATTCCAATATGCAGATAGTTGGAGGTCAGCATTCGCCATGGCTGCGGCCCCAGCGAAAGCGGTCCGAAATTTGCGCCCCACTTCAACAACTGCTGTATGGTCGGTTCCGATAAAGATATTCCAGAGAGCGCCATCGCCACAAATACTGCGAGGTTGATCCCGACCAGCGCACGCGTGACCGGAACCTTTCCCCGTACGGCGACTTGCGTCGGGGCAGGTTGTCCGGGATATCCAGTCCGCGCATCAATTGCACTGGTCCGGCAGTTGGCGCAGACATCGCCGCGCTCTCCGAAGGTGAACGACGGCAATGGACGTCCGCAGGTAATGCAATTTGCCATTTAGTCTCCCACCACTTCCACGGCTGGCAACTCTGCAACGGTCGATTGCACCTTGGCGCTGGTCACCAGCACCACGGAGGCAACGATAACAGCACTGCCCATCAGAATAAATTTGTCTACCGGCTCTTTCAAAACCAGCCATCCTAGAAAAACGGCGACCACGGGATTCACATACGCGTAGGTGGAGACTTTAGAAGTGGGCACGTGGCTGAGCAACCAGATGTAAGAGGTGTATCCAATCCACGATCCGCCGACCACCAGATACAGCACAGCGCCCAGGCCCCGCGGAGTCCAAACCGCACGCGCGAAATCCCGGTTCACGATGGCGTACAACATATTGGCGAGACCGGCAAAAGTCATTTGCCATGCGCTGGCACTTAGCGACGTCTGGCCCGGCAGCCAGCGTTTGGAGAGCACCGAGCCGAATGCCCAGGTAAAGGAACTGCCCAGCAGCGCCAGCGAGAACCACAATTCCTTGCGTCCCAGGTTACCCGTGGCTTTCAGCTCCGGCCACAACAGCACCACCGTTCCTACCGCTCCCAGAGCTAAGCCGGCCAGCCCTCTGCCAGAAATTCGGTGATTTCCGAGCAGGAGTGCATCGAGAACCAGAAACCATAGCGGCGTAATTGCCACTAATAATGCCGACAACCCCGTGGGCACGTATTGCTCAGCGTAGGAAAGCGTGAGATTCCCGCCCATGAGCAGGAGCACGCCAATCACCGCCAACTGCACCATGCGCCGCGCGTCGTAAGAAATGCGTTGGCCTCTGAGCCGGCAGTACAGCAGCAGAAGAATTCCGGCGATCAGAAAACGCGTGGCGCACATCAATGCCGGAGGAATTTGCTCGACAGCAATCCCAATCCCCAGATAGGTCGAACCCCAGAAGACATAGACCAAGCCGAAACATAGAATGGTGAGAAAACGCTGCCGGCGCTGTTCAGAAGACATGAAAGGTGATGTTTACAAAGATATCAGACGCGGCCGCGGCGACCGAGGATTCGGCGGGTTACGCAGATTGATTTGCAAGGGCGGGCAAGCACAAAAGTGTCCCTTCGTTAATTTTCCGTTAAATTCAGCCAATGGAATTGACCGGGGGCGCGGCGTGGCATTAGTCTGCGCTGATTATGAGCCCAGCGGACCTCGATCAACTGCGACTTGCCTACAAGGCGGCTACCGATAAGTGGGTTGAAGCGATTCGCGCCGAAGAGGCGCTGGCTACCCCAGACCATTCGATGGTTGCGATGGAACGATGGGACGACGCCCATTTTCGCGAAGACGACGCCCATACCAAAGCCACGGAAGCTCGCGAGGCCTACAAAGGCGGGCTTCGCGGCGTGAACTACGGTATCTGACGGGATTCATCGCATCTCACTTAAGTCCTGATGGCGCACGAAGCAACTTTATTCGCATAGGTCGCGGATGCTTCCATCTTGCGAGCTATTTCCCCCGAACTAGCCGGTTCGGCAGCCCCGTCTGCGAACATCGGGGCGTGATTCAAATCACACAGACGGGTAACACCAGCCACAGGTGAGAGCACGGGCGGGCGTTAGGATGCCCTCAGAAAATAGCCTTGGTGAACTACCCCGGTACGCACGACGACCGGTAGTAAGTCAGGCTCTGGGGATTGCTAATGTCGGAGAACAATTTCACCGTTAGATATCACAGCAACCGCTATAACGCGCAGGCAGCATGCGAGCACTGCGGAGGGATTGTCCGGCACGAGCCCTGGTGCATCAAGGTGGATCCGGTAGTTTCTTACGCCTATCAGATTGTCGCAGACGCCAGGAATCTGACAGCCGGCGACGCCCTCATTCTTCATTCCCTGGGTGTGAGTTGGGGAGCGAAGGAGTGTCCGGATCATTGCCAGAAGTGAGCTTGCTCACAAAGTATTGCGTGTCCTCTGCGAGCCTGCTCGCTACTCGCGGCGGATCGCAGTGATCGGCTCGATGCGGGCCGCGCGAATCGCCGGAATCAGTGACGCGGACCGACCGACTTCGAATCCAATACCACGCATGCCCAGATACTACGGTTTGGCTCATAGGAGCGGCTAAACCAGCAGTGTTCCGCCATGGACCACAACAATCTGGCCGGTACTGAAGCCCTCCTGCATCAGAAAGAGGTAGGCTTGTGCAATTTCGAACGCCTCGCCAACTCGTCCAACCAGCAGGGTCTTGCCCAGGTCTTCATACATGCGTTCACGCTCTTGCGGGTCGATGTTCTGCCAAAGATTTGTACGCACAACCCCGGGGGAGACTGCATTTACTCGCACTGGCGCCAACTCCACGGCCAGTGCGCGAGTAAGCGCGTCCACAGCGCCGCAGACGCTGGCGCCGAATACCCATCCTTTTTTGGGGCGTTGGCCGGCGATGCCGGTGGTCAGCACGATCGAGCCTCCTTTTCGAATCTGCGGACTACCATACTTCGCGGCCGCCAGTGCCGCCCAATAGCGCAACTCGAAAGCCTGTCTCGCTTTCTTGAGATCCGCCCCGGCGAGCTCGCTTAGCTGCAACGAATCTCCCGCGGTAAAGACCAGATGATCGAAGTCGCCAAGCTTCTGAAAGAAGCTCTGAATCGCGGCCTCGTCCGAAAGGTCGAGAGCGCGGCCTTCTCCCTTCCCGCCAAGGCCCGCAACGGCCGATTGAACCCGCTGCGCGTTGCTCGAGGCGACGACAACGTCCGCTCCCTGTGCCGCAGCCTGCTGGGCAACAGCCAAGCCTATGCCCGATGAGCCGCCCAGAACCACAACTCGGCTGCCGCGAAACCCCGCGTCCACTTCACCATTCTGCCCCTTTTTGCGGATGGTTTTTGCTAATTAAGGCTTCGTCTGCTCTGCCTGGGTCGCGGGCGGGGAACTTACCAAGACGTCAACGGTGTGAGTATCAAAATCCAGATTGCTGCTGCTCCAATCGAGCGGGTCCACTCCGTGCGGCAACGTCAAAGCCTTACCCAGCAAACTCCGCAACTTTTCCGCCGAGTAGGATTCATCGCGCACTTGTTGCCATGCTTGGCTCAGTTGAAGACTGGTTGACGCATCAAGGCCGGCCGTCGATAGATTTCCGAAGCGAAATGGGCTGTCTTCCTGCACCCTGACGTCTAGTTGCACGGTGTGGGCATTGTCATCGAGCGTCACGTGCGGAATTGCCGTAAATGCAACATACCCGCGTGCCACATAAATCTCGCGCATGGCCTGCAACCCTTGCTCAATTTTGGTGCCGCTCATCAACTCGCCCGGATGGATCGGCACCAGTCCAAGCAATTGGCCGGCAGAAAAGACTGTCACGCCGCTAAGACGAATTTCCTTGAGCGAATACTGCGCGCCTTCGTCGATCGCGGTGACGAGGACGTCCACTTGCCGCGATTCGTTGTGGCCTTTTACCCACGTCACGTTCGCGGACACTTTCGCCCGCCAATACCCGCGGTCCTGGTAGTTGGTAAGTACCGCGTTCTTGATAAAACTGGCAAGAGCATCTAAAGACTGCCTGGCGAGCCAGGCAGAATCTTCCTGCTGCAGGAATTGGGCGATGCTCCTCCGGTCGTCGGCTGAGAGGGCAACCGCGCGCTCGAAGGTTACACTCCGAATGGCAGGATTTAGCGAAGAGTCCGCATTCGTCTGCGCCCGTGCCGCCAGTAAGGGCAGGGCACACAAAAGCGGGATCAGAGCCCGGGCGTGGTAGAGGCGCCAGAACATAGAGTCACCTCTCAGGCAGCCGAATTATAAGCCTAAGGGCCGGTCCGATCGCATGAATTTGTGAGGAATTTCCGGATCGCCCGCGCCCGGCGTGCCCAGCACCTTCGATGTTCCCATTAACCCGCGCCAAGCTATAATATCCACACAGTTTAGAGGTTGCGTTTATGTATCAGTGCGAAACCCCCAACGTACATTTGCCCGAGTGCTGGCTGCATTTCTTAGTGGGTCCCCGCCGCTACCGGGCGGTACTCCCCTCGCGCCGGCGTCCCAGCCTCTTCGGTAGCGACTAGTTTTCATCCTCCCAGCTTGACGTGGTTTCGAGGCAGCGGTCTTTGAGTGCAAGGGTAACGGTCCGCGCTCTCAGAGTCGAAGCTCGTAGCCAACGACTAAAAGCGAACGACCAACGACGGCAATTTGGAGGATCCCATGTCAGTCAAGACTCTCGCCGGGCCGAACATTCGCACTACCCTTCCCGGCCCCAACGCCCAGCGCGTTCTGGAGGGCGATGATAAATACATTTCCCCGTCTTACACGCGCTCGTATCCGCTCGTTGCCAAAAGCGGACGTGGCATCGTGGTGACCGAACGTCGACGGCAACGAGTTCTTTGATTTTTCTTCCGGCATCGCCGTTACTTCGACAGGCCACTGTCATCCCGAAGTTGTCGCAGCTATTCAAAAGCAGGCGGCGGAACTCATCCACATGTCGGGTACCGATTTTTACTATGAGAGCCTGGTGACGCTGGCCGAGCGCTTGTCGAAGATCGCGCCCATGCCCGGCCCGCACAAGTTCTACTACGGCAACTCGGGCACCGAGGCCATCGAGTGTGCGCTCAAGCTGGCGCGTTATCACACCAAGCGGCAGAACATCATCGCTTTCTACGGCGCGTTTCATGGACGAACCATGGGCGCGCTTTCGCTGACTGCCTCGAAGCCCCAGCAGCAGCGGCGTTTTGCTCCGCTGGTCCCGGGCGTGACGCACGTGCGCTATCCCGATGTATATCGCGGTTGTTCGGCCGGAGCCGAAGATGGGGAAAAGTTCGCGCTGGGCTGCGCGCGCTTTATCGAGGACAAGCTCTTCAAGACCACACTCCCACCGGAGGAAGTGGCAGCCATTTTCGTCGAACCGATTCAGGGCGAAGGCGGCTACGTCGTCGCGCCTAGCGTTTTCATGCAAGAACTTCGGCGCATTTGCGACCGTCATGGAATCTTGCTTGTGGTGGACGAGGTCCAAAGCGGCGTAGGCCGTACCGGCAAATGGTGGGCGGTCGAGCACACCGGCGTGCAGCCGGATATGGTTTGCCTGGCGAAGGGCATCGCTTCCGGAATGCCGCTGGGCATCACGATGGCTCGCGCCGACATCATGGATTGGGTTCCCGGTTCGCACGCTTCAACGTTCGGAGGCAACCCGGTATGCATCGCCGCCGCGCTCGCAACACTCGATGTCATCGAACGGGAGCACCTGCTGCCCAACGCGACGGCAGTCGGCGATCACATGCAGCAGCGCATGGCAGAGTGGCCAAAGAAGCACAAGCTCGTGGGAGACGTTCGCGGCCGCGGTCTGATGCTCGGGGTGGAGTTTGTGAAAGATAAGAAGACCAAAGAATATGCCACCGCCGAACGCGACCGCATCGCGGTGTTGGCCTTCGAGCGCGGAATCTTGTTTCTCGGATGCGGTCCCAGCACCATTCGTATCGCCCCGCCACTGATCGTGACGAAAGAGGAGGCGGATGTCGCGCTCGATGTGCTGGAGGAAGCGATCACGATTGTGGGCAGGGCATAAGACTCTCGGCTCGTGTGGGGGCGGGTCTTTGACCCGCCCATGCCGAGCATAGCTCGGAATACCAGTAGCTTCTTAGCTTGGTGAGATTCGGTTTGTTCCTTCTGAACTCCGTCTGGCTTTCACCTGGCGAATCATGTAGAGCCAAATCGCGGCCAACACAATCAGTGGGGCCCAGGTTTCTAGCAATTGAAGGGCGAAGCCGCCCCCACTCCCACTCCGAACCAAGATTTCGACGTTTTTTTGGCGCAGACTTTGCAGCATTCCCTCCTGACTTGCTGGCACTGTCACGCGAAAGGAGCTCCCGGCGCGGTACTTCCCATAGACCTCATTCTGGGAGATCGTTACCTCGACGACATTTCCGGCATCAACCTGGGAGAGAAATTCCGAATAGCTGATCACGGGTGTCTTCGGCGGAGGTTGCACGACTTGCCACAGAAAGAAAGCTGAGATCAAAATTACCAGCCAGAAGACGACTGTGTTGATCGTCGAAGTCATCGCGGAACTCCAGTCTTTCGTGCACCGAAACTTCAGCGCACAGGTTCTCATCGCACGGCGGGAGTATACGCTTCTCTTGTCCGTCTGTGACATCCATCACATCAACTCGCGTTTCGGCAGATTAACCTAAACTCCATGTCCTCGGGCCGCCTGACTCACGCGAGCATCCGCTTCCTCGACTGGTTGTCCGCGCGCCTGCTTCCGCCAAACAAAGGCCCCGCTCATCAGCGTACGGGTCGACTTGGGGAAGAAGCTGCTTACTTCTATTTGCGTAAACTTGGGTACGTCATTGTCTCTCGCAATTTCCGCTCGCCTCATCGCCGCGGCGAGATCGATCTCATCGGCTGGGACAAAGATGTCCTGTGCTTCATCGAGGTGAAGACTCGCACGACGCGCGACGTGAAGCCTGCCGAGGCCGCCGTAGACCAGGACAAACAGCGCGAACTGACCGCCATGGCTCGTGAATACTTGCGCCATCTGCCTGATCCCTGCCCATGGCGGTTGGATATCGTAAGCGTATACAAGCCCGCAACCTCTATCCAGCCTGAGTTTGAGTTGTTTCAGAATGTCCTCGCAGTGGCGTAAAATTAACCTTCGTGTCCGCTCCTATGAGGAAAGGAACTTACTTCTTTGCCTGAGCTCCGCAAAGATCCCATTGTTGGCCGCTGGGTGATCATTTCGACCGACCGCGCTAAGCGTCCCACCGATTTCGTGCGCGAGGCAGTGAAGATCCGCGGCGGTTTTTGTCCCTTCGACTACGGCAACGAAAACAAGACTCCACCCGAAATCCAGGCCTACCGTCCCAATCCCAACGGTGGCCCGCCTCCAGCGCGCGATACGCCGGGCTGGACGGTCCGCGTAGTTCCCAACAAATTTCCCGCGCTTGGCATTGAGGGCAGTCTCAACCGCCAGGCCGAAGGCATGTTCGACAAGATGAATGGCATCGGAGCGCACGAGGTCATCATCGAAACACCCGACCACAACGCCACGCTGGCCACGCTGCCGCCCAAGCGCATCGAAGATGTCCTTTGGACCTTTCGCGACCGTATTCTCGATCTCAAAAAAGACCGCCGCTTCAAATACATTCTAATTTTCAAAAACCACGGCGAAGCCGCCGGAGCCTCACTCGAGCATTCGCATTCCCAGCTTATTGCGTTGCCCATCATTCCTATCTACGTGACCGAGGAATTGGAAGGCGCCAAACAGTACTTTATGTACAAAGAGCGCTGTGTATTTTGCGACGCCATTAACCAGGAAATTGAAGCGGGCACACGCGTGGTCGCGGAAAATGAGGATTTTGTCACCCTGGCGCCTTACGCCCCGCGCTTTCCCTTCGAGAGCTGGATTTTGCCCAAGCGCCACGAATCGGCATTCGAAAATTCCTCGTCGCACATGTTTGAAAATTTGGCGAAGGCGCTGAAGACTCTGCTGATGAAAGCCGATCGCGTGCTCGACAATCCACCTTACAATCTGGTGATTCACACCACCCCAGCGCAAGAGCCGCCCAATGACTTCTATCACTGGCATATCGAGTTCATGCCCAAGCTGACTAAGACTGCGGGATTCGAGTGGGGCACGGGATTTTATATCAATCCCACGCCTCCCGAAGAGGCCGCCAAATTTCTGCGCGAGGCGAGCGTGGAAGATGTCGTGCCAGCAACACGATAAGTCAGAACTTGCCGCGGATCTGCGCGGATTTCCGTGGATAAACAAGAAACGATAGACAAGAAACGATAAACAAGAGAGTTGATCCGTGGCGATCCACGAAATCCGTGGCTGGCTCTTTCTGCTACGATAAGCGGCGTTATGCAGCGCTGGCCTTTTCTTCCCGTTGTCCTCTTTCTTTTTAGCATCCTTGCTTTGGGAGCGGCCGCTCCCAACACTCTGATTACCAACATTCCGGGGCGCACCACCGTCAGTCTCAACGGCTCGTGGCCGGTCATTGTCGATCCCATCGAGACCGGGATCGGCAGCAAATTTTATCTGGACGCCAAGCCCAAAGATAAGAGCGATCGCGTGGAGTACAGCTTCGATCTGTCTGCGCCGCTCAACGTTCCCGGCGATTGGAATTCGCAGCGCGAGCAGTTGTTCTTTTACGAGAATCCTGTCTGGTACCGTCGCGCCTTCACCTATCACAAGTCTGCGAACACACGGGTATTTGTTTACTTCGCCGCGGCGAACTACCGGACTCGCGTCTATCTGAACGGAGAAGCGCTGGGCGAGCACGAGGGCGGTTTTACCCCCTTCAACTTTGAAGCGACCAGCCATCTGCGCGACGGCGCTAACTTTCTGGTAGTAGAAGTCAACAGCGCCCGCACCGCCGACGCGGTCCCCAGCCTCCGCTACGATTGGTGGAATTACGCCGGCATTACGGGCGATGTCCGCCTCATCGAAGTTCCGGCAGTTTTCATCCAGGATTATTTTGTACAGCTCGCCAAAGGCTCCCGCGACCAGGTCGCCGGATGGGTGCAATTGAACGGCGCCACCGAGCCGCAGTCTGTTTCCGTGGATATCCCCGAAGCCGGCATTCATCAGCAGGTCAACACTGACGCCAGTGGGCGCGCCACTTTCCATTTTCCTGCCAAACTGCAACTCTGGTCGCCCCAGCAGCCCAAGCTCTACGATGTCACCATCGCTAGCGGGGCCGACAAAGTCCGCGACCAGATTGGTTTTCGCAGTATTGAAGTGCAAGGCAACAAAATCCTGCTGAATGGCAAGCCGATTTTTCTACGCGGCATTAGCATGCACGATGAGACGCCATTTCGCGGCGGCCGCCTGTTCAGCGCGGAAGACGCTCAAACTTTGCTCACCTGGACAAAAGATCTCGGATGCAACTTCGTCCGCCTCGCGCACTATCCGCACAACGAAAACGAGATTCGCTTGGCCGACCGGATGGGCTTGCTGGTATGGTCAGAAATCCCCGTGTGGCAAGACATCAATTGGGCCAACCCGTCCACTTTGGACAACGCCGAGACCCAATTGCAGGAGATGATCACTCGCGACCACAACCGGGCGTCCGTCATCATGTGGTCAGTGTCGAATGAGACGCCGATTAAACCCGAGCGGCTGGTTTTCCTGAAGCGGTTAGTTGCTGACGCGCGTCTTCTTGATGCTACGCGTTTGATTACTTCTGCCATGGATCATTTCGACGAGGACAGCCCGAACCTGCGGGCGCTTCGCGATCCCCTCGGCGAGTTTCTCGATGTGTTGGGCATCAACGAATACGTTGGCTGGTACGAACGGCGTCCGCAAGACGCAGACGCTATGCAGTGGAAGAGTATTTGGAACAAGCCGCTGATTGTCAGTGAATTTGGCGCGGCCGCTCAATTTGGCCGGCACGGCGACCCCAACGAACGCTGGACTGAAGAATACCAAGCCGAAGTTTATCGCCATCAACTTGCCATGATCCAGCGTATCCCGAACTTTGCCGGATTGACTCCCTGGATCTTGATGGATTTCCGCGCGCCCGGACGCACGTTGCCGGGAGTGCAGGACTACCACAACCGCAAAGGGCTTATTTCGGATCGCGGAGAGCGCAAGCAGGCGTTCTATGTGCTACAGCAATTTTATCGGGACCTGCAGAAACAGCAGCCGTAGCTCGTCCGTTTCGATTCTCAGAAGTGGTAGTTAGTCTCGAGAAAGATCAGCTGCCCATCTGCGTCCTTGGGATAAATCTTCGCGATCACACTCTTACCCCAAGCGTGGCCGTAGTAGAGAGTCGCGCTGAAAGAGCGCGTCACCTGACAGTCCGCGCTCACGTCCCAAACATTCGCCAGGCTGCGGCTGCCGTTGGCAGGGCGGCCCGTATAGCCAAACGTCTGCGGCTGAAACGCTCCACCACCTAAGTACCAAAGATCGGATGCACTCGCTAAACGAAGGGCGTGCCCTTCACTGCGCAGTGCGAGCTTCGAGGCGGGACGCAAGTTCAGCGTGCCGTAGAAATCCTCGTCGTTCATCATGTTGTAAAACGGAAAGCGCGCGTATTGCCGCGGCGTGGTTAAGACCTGGAAAAATGTTCCGTGCGTCCGGTCATTGGGGTTGCCGTCGCCGCTCCCGTAGGAATAGCCGGCACTCAGCCACGGGTGCAGAGGTTTTACTGGCGGTTGCCAACCCGCCTCGCCAACGAATGCGTCGGCGCGTTGCGTGAGGTTTCCCCAAGCGCCGGTTTGCGCTACGCCCCAACCCAGAAGATCGAATTTGCCGGCATTGGCGGTGTTGAAGACGTGAACGTAATCTGCTCCCCAGGTCGCAATCTCAATCTTGCCAAGATCGGCCGCGCGAACCGCCGTGGGGCGGTTGTCGGTTTTCAGCACAAGCGTGCGGTGATCGATGTAGCCGAGGCCAAACACCCGCAGTTCTCCCGCGCTGTTTGAGGTCGTTACCGACCGGGTATAGGCGCCGTAGTAGGTGTCCACATCCAGTTCGTCCATGCCCTTCACTTGAAATACTCCCTCGGTCGGGCGCGCGCCGAAGAAGGTGAAGTTGTTCTTTCCGGAATCCGCGGTTAGCTGAAGGCCGTCATAGGTTCGTTGAACGGCGGCGAAACCGAAATTCGAGATCAGGCGACTGGAAATTCTTGTTTGTATGACTGTTGCGAGCGTCGAATCCTGGGGCTTGACTTCGAGACCGTCGAAATACTCGAAGCGCCCGATCTTCACGCCACCCGGTCCGACATGTTTGAAGTTCACAAAAGCTTGTTTCACGAACCCGTTGGCGACGTTGGTGTGATTGTTGTTGGCCGCATAGTAATTGCCACCCAAGCCCAGTTGGCCTTGGGGAGCGGCTACGACCGCATTGTTTGGCAGGCCCAGAATAGACGGTTGTTCTCCCTCGAGAAACCAATCAAAATGTTCGCCGGTCTGGCCGATGCCGACCCGCAAAAGCGAATCCCAGAAAGGATACTGGCTGTTTCCAGTATTGCCTTGGAACCACTCCCATCCTTCGGTGCGGGTGCGCCAATTGACCGAAATCTCGAGAGCCCCAACCTTGTGTTTCGGAGGAGGAGCGGAGGCTACCTTGGTCGTCGCCGTGGGCGCTTGTTGAGGTGCCGCGGGCTGGGCCGAACCTAAGTGGGCAACTTGTTGGGGCGGGGAATTTGAACTCTCTGTCGCGGGCGCGGGCTGCTGAGCAAACGCGAAACTCACGGCCAGACAAGCAACTCCCACGCCACCTGCAAATCGCAGATTCATGTCTTCTCCTAAGTTACGTCTCACATGCACCGAAGTACGCCATGCTCGTGGGAAATAAAGTCTTCAGCTAGCAGTCTTATTGATCCGCACCTTCAACGAAACGCAAGCCGCTGGCTTTGGGCAGTTCAGGAAAATGCCATCCACACCAATGGTCAGGCATTGTGTGGGCACCGACGGGGGTGGGTCAATAACCGGTTTATACTAGCGGACTCGTTGTGGCATTCTTGCCCTCGGCGGCCGCAGTGTCGCAAGGCAGGAGAAGACGATCGACTCCGATCTGACGCACCTCCTGTAAGGAAGTCGAGCCTAAGTAAACACGTCACGTTCCTTTTGGCGCTGTCTTCTATAGAATCGAGATGACGTTCCGAACGGAATTTTCTTACTTCTTAATAAAGGAGCACTCATGTCAGCCAAGCGCGTTGGTATTCTCACCGGAGGCGGCGACGTCCCCGGACTGAATTCGGTCATCAAGTCAGTTGTCTACCGAGGAGCAGAAATCGGGTACGAGGTGATGGGCATTCGTCGTGGTTGGGAGGGATTGACCCACGTCGATCTAAAGGATCCCGCCAGCCGTGCGCGTTACATCGAGCCGTTGAATCGCGAAAACACCCGCACCATCGACCGCACCGGCGGGACCTATCTGCACAGCTCGCGCACCAATCCTACCAAGATGAAAAAGCTGCCGCCGGTGCTTGAGGGGCAGCAGTTCGCCAGCAAGGAATCCACCAAGAAAGGTGTGACCAGCACGGTGTTCGACGTGACGCCGGCGGTGCTAAAGAATATCGAAGCGCTCGGGCTCGATTGTTTGGTAGCGATCGGCGGGGACGACACGCTGAGCTATGCTGCCGAACTTGACCGGCAGGGCATGAAGGTGATTGCGGTGCCGAAGACCATGGATAATGACGTTCGCAATACCGAATATTGCATCGGGTTTTCCACGGCCGTCACGCGCGCCATGGACGCTATTGACCGGCAGCGCACGACGGTTGGATCGCACGAGCGCATTGGGATTTTCCGGGTGTTCGGACGCGACGCCGGCTACACCGCTCTGTACACCGCATACGTCACGGGCTTGCGCTGCTGCATCCCCGAATTCAAAGTGAATTTGAAGCATCTGATCGACATTCTTATCGAAGACAAGCGCAACAATCCCAGCAATTACTCGCTGGTCATTCTTTCGGAGGGCGCGGAGTGGGAAGGCTATACGGTAAAGGAATATGGCCCACCCGACGCTTTCGGCCACCATAAGAAAATGAGCGTGGCGGAAGACCTGAGCACCGAGATCAAGAATGTCACCGGCGATGAGACCGTCGTCAGCGACTTGACTTACGAATTGCGCTCCGGCAGTCCGGACTTTGTGGACCGCCTAGTGGCCAACACTTTCGCCGGCATGGCGATGGACGCGCTGCAAGAAGGGAAGACAGGCTTGATGACGGCGATCAGTAGCGGTTGCTATGCGATGGTTCCGATTCCCGATCCCAAATTAGGACCGCGCAAAGTGGATATCGCCACCATGTACGACACCGACCGTTACCGGCCGACATACAATCGTAAGCTGGGCCTGCCGATTTTCCTGACTCGCGCCGATTAACGAATGATCGTGTTGTTTGCAAAGGGATGGGCACGGGCGACACGCACGTGCCCAATCCCGCCGCTTAAGGCATTCTCTCCGAGCGATGAACTATTGGTTGTCACCCCACGCCGAACGTTTGTCTCTCGACGAATCGCCACCCGTAAGGTCTTAGAATCCAACCGCTGAGTCGCCGGGAAGTCCTTCGTGATCCCGAGCAGGGCGCACCGGAAGCCACGCCAGGGCACCGGCAGCGCAGAGAACCGCAGCTACCAGGAAAGATCCGGACCAACCGAAATGATTGGCGATGGCAGGCGTTAGCGACGCGGTTACCACGCCTCCAAACTGGCCTCCCATGTTCATCGTGCCGGATAGCGCTCCAGCAGAGCGTTGCCCAATATCCGCGCTGACAGACCAAAAGGAACTCTGTGACAGGTACAACATGCCGGCCCCACCGGCAAACGCGAGGCTCGCCAATTGAGCGTTCGCCAACTGTGCCCCAAGACCGATAAAAAGCGCAGCTAGTCCGATGGCCGCAGATGCAAATAAACATCGCCCCACGCGCTTGCCGTACCATCGTGTAAGCACATCGCTGATCCAGCCCCCTAATGTTGACCCAAGCGCCATCGCCAAGAAAGGCAGCATCGTGTAGTACGAGCTTTGCTGGAGATTCAACCCGCGGACCGCATTCAAGTAGATAAAAAACCAACTGACAAAAATGTAGGCTGCGTACCCGTAACAAAAGTAGCTGAAGGTGATGGCCAGCACATCGCGATGACTCAGGATCTCTCGCCAACTAAGTTTAGTGCCAGTCGGCGGAGCGGAATCGCATTTTGGCAGTCCGGCCTCGATCCCCTTGGCCTCCGTTGCAGAGACCCAGGGATGCTGGCGAGGCGTGTCGCGCGCAATGACATACCAGATGCCACCGGCAATCAGGCCCAGCGCCGCACTCGCCCAGAAAGAGGCTCTCCAGCCGTAATGAGAGAGAAAATAGACAACCAGCGGGGGTGTAAGCCCTGACCCGACGCCGACTCCAGCGAAAATGATCCCGTTGGCGATGCCGCGCTCAGAGGATGGAATCCACGCAGCGACAACACAGTTGGACGCGGGAAACATCACGGACTCTCCCACCCCGAGTCCAAAACGGAGGCCAATCAGAATGCTTAACGCAGCGGTCAGGTGGGGCGAGACGAACGTGATTACGCTGGTGAACAAACCCCACCACAACACACCAAGGGCGAGCACTCTGCGCGGCCCCATCCGGTCGGCCAGCCATCCTCCCGGCGCCTGGAACAGCGCATAACCCAATACAAAAGCGCTGAATACCCATCCCAGTTGGACGTTGCTCAGGTGGAACTCGCGCGCGATGAATTGGCCGGCGATGGAGATATTAACGCGGTCGAGACATGCGATGGCGGCAATGACGAAGATCCATGCAATAAGGATCCAGCGCACCACGCTAGTTTGAGCGGGAGGCAATTTAAGTTCTCCGAGAATTAGAGCTCCTGGACACCGGTTCGTCGAAACGATGTTCGTTACCACTGATCGGCGTAAGGCGTCCCGCACGAAGAACCTGCAAATCATGCGAGGCGGTACGTAAGGGCAGCAAGAATTAGCCGTGCAGGGGGCGACAACGATTCATGGTGAAATAACGGCTAAGAAGTTTCGACCTCACCGAAATGCACGCGCCCTTCAGGCTCCCGCAAATTTCTACGCACCGCGGAGTTGGCGAGCGCATTAGCCTCGGAATTTTCTTCACGCGGAATATGGGAGATTGAGAAGCCTAGCGCGCGCGCTAACTTCCGGCAGGTCCAGTTGAGAGAGTAAAGCCGCGCGCTGTGACACTTGTAGTCGCCCAACATTTGCTTTACCACCACCTGGGAATCCGAATAGACATGCAGGCGGGTCGCATTCAAATGCAGCGCCCATTGCAGTGCTTCCATCAAGGCAACGTATTCGGCGACGTTGTTGTCTTGGTAGCCAATCCACTTGGCGATTCTGATCGGGCCAGCGGTGTCGCCGTCGATCACTACTCCAATGCCGGCCGGACCCGGGTTCCCGAGGGAGCCACCATCGATGAATGCAACCAAGTCCGACATTTTCTTTATTGCTCCTCTCCACCATGACTGACGTCCCATTTTTCGTCAAGATATTCCTGTGAGTCTGGCGTAGGCGTTATTCAGACTTTTGCCCTACTGTGCATGGCTGTGTGCAAAAATCGGACCAATTTAACCTGGCATTCACTAAGGCGCGAGACTTCAATGGATTGCGCGACCCATAGAAATGCCCGCCCCACTCGTGGGTTTGCACCGAAAAGCGGCATTGACATCTGCAGAACGGCTGCTACATTGGTCCCCGTCGACGGCTGAAAGGGTTGGCTTAAATAAAACTTCGCCGATCTGAAGTAAGCTGGGTGACTAGCTTAGACGGGTAACCAGACGAGCTGCCAGACCCGAAAAAACCGACTGAGTCTGCGAGGGCCAGTTGGGGTTTGGAACTGCGAAAGCAGTGGTCGCATCAAGGGCTGTGACGGTACATGCATCCACGCTGTAAGCTCCCTCGCAAGAGCTGGCAGCTAGAGCATAACCAATGTCACAGCCTTTCTCTTTTGTGGCCTCATCAATCCCATTTGGATCGCTCCCGTTTTCCCGAAATCTTCTTTCAGCGGCACAACACCTCTTGAGAAATTCGTGATTAAATGGCTGGCACGACCGGCGACGCACTCACGAATGTCGCCTTTGAGGAGATCGCTTGCTTACCCGAAATGTTCTCTTTTTCGTTCTAGCTGCGCTGGTTCCAACGACTTTTTCATGCGCTCAGAATCAGCCGGCCGCGGATTTTTCTTTTCCCCCCACGCCTCACGCTAAGGAAATTCATCTCAAACACATCCTGGTGGTTTCTCAGACCAAGGGGTTCGAGCACGATTCGGTTCCGGACGGAATGGCCGCCATCTACAACATGGGCCACGACAGCGGTCTCTGGGATACGACGCTGCGCACCGATACCGAACTCATTACCAAGAAGAACCTCGAAAGAAACGCGAAGAATCTTAACTATTTCGACGCGCTGGTTTTTATGAGCACAACCGGCGAGCTTGACTTGGACGACAGCCAGAAGCAAGACATGATGTCGTTCATCAAGGATGATGGAAAGGGCTTTGTAGGTATTCACGCTGCACTCGACACCAACTACAAGTGGCCGGAATACGGAGAGATGATTGGTGGCTGGTTCGATCAGCACCCTTGGTTCACGTTCAATGCACCCATCATCAATGAAGATCCCACTTTCCCCGCGGTGCGCCACTTTCCGAAAGCGTTTGTAAAGTACGACGAGATTTATCAGCCTAAGGAATGGTCGCGCGATAAAGTAAATGTGCTGCTCAGTCTCGATCCCGCCAAACTCGAGTATGCTGACAACCCGCGCATCCACAGGACGGATCACGATTTTGCGCTGGCATGGGCCAAGGTGTATGGCAAGGGCCGCGTCTTCTATTCGAGCCTCGGGCACACCGAAGAGTCCTGGAGCGACCCGGACATCCGGAAGATGTATTTCGAAGCGATCAAGTGGGTGTTGGGCATGACGGAGGGCAGCACCGCTTCTCATCCGCGCCCCGGAGCGTCCGCCGATGGGCGCTAGAGTTGTTTGGATTTCAGCCTTGGCCGTCGCCTTGATTGTGGGGCGTTCCCTTTCTACGGCACAAAGCAACAATCCGCCAGTTCCCGCCGGAGCGGGACAAAGTGGCGCAGCCGCACGCCGATCGTACCCAGCCGCGATGATCGAAAGCGGTGCTTCTCTCTTTCAGCGGAATTGCTCCTTTTGTCATGGCCGCGACGCGGGCGGCGGAGAAAGCGGGCCAGATCTTACGCGCTCCAAACTCGTGACCGAAGATGTGGATGGCAACAAGATCGGCTCAGTGGTGCGCAACGGCCGTCTCGACAAAGGCATGCCACGCTTTGATTTTTCTGATCAGCAGATGGCCGGCCTGGCAGCGTTTATCCATACCCAGCAGAGCCGCGCGGTCGAAAACAAAGGTGGGCGCAAAGGCGTGGATGTTTCCGATCTTCAAACCGGAAACGTCGAGGCTGGAAAACAGTATTTCAACGGAACCGGTACGTGCGCGACCTGCCATTCGCCGACAGGGGATCTTGCCGGGATCGCATCGCGTTACCAGGGCCTCAAGCTCGAAGAACAGATGCTTTATCCCGAAAACGCAAAATCCAAAGTCACCGTAACCGCCGCTTCCGGCCAAACTTTCGCGGGCACTCTAGCATACCTTGATGAATTTACGGTCGGGCTCACCGATGCAAGCGGCGTTTATCGGTCCTGGAGTACAAGTGACGTGACGTACAAAGTCGACGCTCCGGTCAACGCCCATGTCGAACTGCTTGGTAAGTACACGGATGCCGACATCCACAATCTGATGGCGTATTTGCAAACGCTCCGCTAATAGCTTGTTTCCGGTGATTTGGAGATTTCACTACACGCAATTTATGAAAACTGGATTCCTTCTCGCCGCGGGCGTGCTGATAGTAATCGTGATCGCGCAGGGCAGTGTGGTCGCGCAGGACGTAAACGCCGCAATGCTTTTACACCCGTCGGCTGACAGTTGGCCGACGTATCATGGCGACTATTCCGGCAGACGTCACAGCTCGCTGACTCAAATCACACCGCAGAACGTGAAGACCCTTTCTCTCGCATGGGCTTTCCAGACAGAACAGACTGCAACGATCAAGTCCTCGCCACTATTAGTGGACGGCATCCTGTACTTCACCGTCCCCGATAACATCTGGGCGGTCGATGCGCGCTCCGGCCACCAGATCTGGCATTACACCTATCCGCCGAATCCAGGCTTGCACATCGGCCATCGCGGCGTGGCCATGTACAAGGGATACCTCTTCTTCTTGTCTCCCGATGCGCACCTCGTGTCACTCAACGCTAAAGATGGTACCGTGCGCTGGAAAGTCACGGTTGCCGACGCGACGAAGGGCTATTGGACGACAATGGCGCCGCTGGTTGTCGGGAACCATGTGCTGGTCGGGGTTTCCGGAGACTTCGATAATTTAAGCGGCTTCATCCGTTCGATTGATCCTGAGACCGGCGCAACCCAATGGCAGTGGGACTCCACTCCTCCCGCTGGAACTCCCAATCAGACCACCGGCGGCATGACGTGGATGACAGGAACTTATGATTCCGCGCTCAACCTGGTTTATTGGGGAACGGGGAACCCGACTCCCGTACTGAATGGCTCGACCCGGCCGGGCGATAATCTCTACACCTGCGCGATCGTCGCGCTTAACCCCGATACCGGCAAATTAGTGTGGTCTTTCCAGGCCTCTCCGCACGATACGCACGACTGGGATGCAGTCGAGACTCCGGTGCTGGTCGACGCAGATTTCCACGGTGAGCCGAAGAAGATGCTGATGCAAACTTCTCGCAACGGCTACTTCTTTGTCCTCGACCGCACCACCGGAAAGGACCTTCTGACGGCTCCATTCGGACCAGTGAATTGGTCGCTGGGAATCGATAAGCAGGGTCGCCCGATTCCGAATCCCGCGAAAGAACCAGCGCCCGATGGACGCCTAGTCGCGCCCGACGAGGGTGGCATGACCAACTACCGTTCTCCGAGCTTCGACACCAAGAATGGACTGTTCATCGTCGATGCCCAACCTAGCTATAGCATCTATTTCGCCAAGCCGGCCGATGGTTTGTACGGTTGGGCAGGCGCCGACTATAGCGTTTGGAGCAAAGGCGTGATCGAGGCCATCGACTACCAAACCGGCAAGATTCGCTGGAGCCACGAAGTTGGACCCGATGGGTCGGGCGCGGGAGTGCTGACGACCGCTTCAGGCCTCACCTTCACCGGCGACGCTCTGGGAAACTTTCTGGCCTTGGATTCGAGCGATGGCAAAACTCTTTGGCATGCGGGCTCGGGCTCCCACATCGAGAGCTCTCCGATTACTTACGAACTCGACGGCCGCCAATACTTGCTGACCAGCAGCGGGGGCGTATTGTTTGCATGGGCGCTTCCAACCGAGCCATGAAGCGATTCGGCGGGAATATATCTTCCGGTAACCTGGGCGCTCACGTTAGAGTCTCTATAGGGGCACTCCATGGCAACTCGACAGGAACGGGTAGAGCTAAAGGGTAGCGCGCGGGCGGCATTGCCGGGCGCGCACGATGTTGGGCCGGTTGATCCGAATCAGCAAATCGAAGTAACCGTCGTTTTGCGCCGCGGATCAAGTCCAGACAAGTTTCCGCGCGCTATAGAAATGGGAACTCGCCCGCCTGGCGAGCGAAAGTACCTTACCCGCGAAGAATTTGCACGTGTTCACGGTGCGGCTGCCGCGGATCTCGAAAAAATTCGCGCCTTTGCCGCGCAATATGGTTTGAAAGTTCTCAGCGAAGATCAGGGGCGCCGGACCGTGAAACTCAGCGGCGCGGTGCATGCCTTGAATGACGCGTTTGGCGTAAGCCTTCGTCGTTACCAACATAGTTCTGGCGAGTACCGTGGCCGAACCGGCAGCCTCACGCTTCCCCATGACTTGGAGCCGGTGGTTGAAGGTGTTTTTGGGCTGGACGATCGTCCCCAAACCAAACCGCATTTTCGGCTGCGCAAGAAGAATCCAAACGTGCATGCTCGAGCCGCGGAGGTTTCGTATTCACCACTGCAAGTCGCCCAAGCCTACGGATTTCCCTCAGGCGCAACCGGCGCCGGACAGTGCCTTGCGCTGATCGAATTGGGAGGCGGTTATCGCACTGCCGACCTCGAAACATTTTTCCGCAATCTCGGAATTTCCACTCCGAAAGTCACCGCTGTCTCCGTGGACGGTGCGGCAAATTCTCCCACTGGTGATTCGGGAGGGCCCGATGGCGAGGTGGAGTTGGATATTGAAGTGGCAGGAGCGATTGCCCCCGGAGCACAAATCGCGGCCTACTTCGCGCCCAACACTGACCAGGGGTTCATCGACGCGGTCACTACCGCTGTACACGATGCGAAGCTGAAGCCATCGATTATTTCGATTAGTTGGGGTGGCCCGGAAGGGTCATGGACGGAGCAGTCGCGCAACGCGCTCAACTCAGCGTTCCAGGATGCTGCCACCATGGGCGTTACCGTTCTCGCCGCGTCGGGCGATAATGGCGCGTCGGATGGAAGCACTGGCGGAGTTCCTACCGTTGATTTTCCTGCTGCGAGTCCTTACGTGGTCGGCTGTGGAGGCACGACGTTAAAGATTTCAGGCAATGTGGTTGGCAGTGAGGAGGCTTGGAACGACCTCTCGGCAAATGAGGGAGCCACGGGCGGCGGCGTCAGTGAGTTTTTTGCGCTTCCCAGCTACCAGCAAAGCACAAAAGTGCCGAAGGCTCCGAATGGCTTTGTTGGCCGCGGCGTTCCCGATGTCGCGGGTGATGCCGATCCTGAGACCGGTTATAACGTTGTCGTCGATGGGCAGCAAACTGTAATCGGAGGAACCAGCGCAGTCGCTCCTCTGTGGGCGGGACTGCTCGCGCTTATCAACCAATCACTAGGAACCAATGTGGGCTTCGTCAATCCGCTTTTGTATTCCGCTAAAGCTGAACCAACGTTCCATGACATCACTGCGGGAAACAATGGAGATTATTCAGCCGGTCCCGGCTGGGACGCGTGTACAGGATTAGGCAGCCCTAACGGAACCGGCCTCATGACGGCGTTGCGAAGTTCATAACCCAGCAGTGTGCGCATGAGGCTGGTTCAACAACTGCTCGGCCAGCTTGACCTCAAGCGTTTTCGAGAAATAGTATCCTTGTCCCAGCTCGCAACCCAGATTCACCAGATACTTCACCTGGGCTACTTCTTCGATTCCCTCGGCAATCACCGTCAGATTTAACTTTTGAGCAACTTGCATGATGAGATGCAGAATGTCGCTGCTTCCACGGTCGCTGAGCATCGTGCTCACCAGCGAACGGTCCACCTTGAGCCCGTCCAATGGAAAGCGGCGCAGGCAGGCTAGCGGCATGTGTCCGGTTCCGAAATGATCGACGATGATGCGAACTCCGAGGCGCTTCAAGTGAGAAAGAAGATCGGTACTCACTTTCGGATCAAGCATCGCCACGCCCTCTGTCATCTCTAACTGCAAAGTGCACGGGTCAATGTCGCTCTCACGAATGGCCGCGCCTACGTCATCCACAAACCCGGGATAGACAAATTGCCGGGCTGAAATCTTTACTGTCATGCGCAGGGGTTCGGTTTCCGGGTATTTAGATTGCCAGTCCATTAACTGCCGGCATGCATCCTGCAACAGCCTTTGCCCGATGGGAACGATCAATCCCGTGCTCTCCGCCACTCCAATGAATTCACCGGGTGAGACGATCTTGTCACCGCGATTCCAGCGAAGCAGTGCTTCGAAACCCACAACCCGGCGCGTCTTCAGTTGCACGATCGATTGATAGTGAGCTTCGAATTGGCAGCGCGCGATCGCGGTGCGCAATTCGGTCTCCAGGTTCAGGCGATGGACGGCGCGGGAATGCATTGACGAATTAAAGATTTCACAATGGCTTCTTCCCTGGGCCTGTGCTCGGCGCATCGCGATTTCTGCGTCCCGCAGCAAATCCTCGGCTTGCCCTTGCGGAGTGGTGCTCAGCGCGATTCCCACGCTGGCGGTAGCGCGAATTTCGTGCTGCTCGATCATGAACGGAGTGGCAACGGCATCCCGCAACCGCTTGGCTACGCGCAAAGCGTCGCTCGGATCTTTGATGTCTTCAAGCAGAATGGGGAAATCATCGCTACCTGACCTGGCCAGCACGGTATCGCCTACCGAAACTCCACCCTCCGGTCGAGCTATGGTGTCGTTGTCTCTAAGACAATCGGACAGCCGCGCTCCAATAGCGACCACCACCTGGTCAGCCACGCTGCGTCCCATTCCGTCATTGAAAACTTTGAAATCGTCGATGTCCAGAAACAAAACAGCGTACTGGTATTGAGGATCGCGCCGCGCATGTAGAAAGGAGTGCTGCAGACGTTCGACAAACAAACGATGGTTGGGCAAGCCTGTCAAAGTGTCATGCAGGGAATTGTGTTCGAGTTTTTCTTCGGCGAGTTTCTGTTCCGTGATGTCACGATTGACGATGACGAGCTTTTCTAC
The DNA here is from genome assembly GCA_963712035.1 of uncultured Acidobacteriaceae bacterium. GTDB lineage: Bacteria > Acidobacteriota > Terriglobia > Terriglobales > Acidobacteriaceae > PALSA-270. The sequence goes on from CAVQGL010000002.1 coordinate 1,210,977, forward strand.
TTCTCCTTTATTGTTTCGGATCGCGCTGGCCGTCGATTCCAGGTAACGCCAGGTGCCATTCTTGTGGCGCATGCGGTATTGCAGCCTTTTGCCGACGCCGGTTTCGTGCGCTTCCCTGGCGGCTGCCAACACTTTCATGCGGTCGTCAATGTGAATCTGCTCAAAGGATGTAGTCTCTGCGAGTTCCGCGGGCGAATAACCCAGCACCCTCTTGTAGGACGGACTGTTGTAATGCCGCTTGCGTTTCATGTCGACCAGGGCGATCATGTCGTCCGCGTTTTCTGTGATGATCTGGAAAAGTTCCTCCCGCTTGGCCGCGCTCCGGCGCACTTGATAGGAACGCACAGTCTGCCAGACCAGCAAGGCGAATAACCCCGCAATGAGCGTCAAATTCCACCACGCGAGATTTAATAAAGGAAACAGCGGATGCCTCCGTAGCCCGCACAGGATGCGAGCCATGGACTATCGGCGCACCTCGGCCTACCAACAACTAATCGGAAACTTCGAGCAAACACTGTGCCCTTTTCCAATTCGACGGAGCACTTCGGTAACGCCAGGTCTTCGTGATAATCCATCGAAAGATCGCCGATACTCCGGCCTTGGCCGCGTTCCGCGCGAGCGAAGCCAATCTATCGAAAAGACGATTAAGATGGTCGGTCGAGGTGGAAAGCTCAAATGAAAGGTTCTCTTTCTCAGGTTTTCGTCGTAGTGAGTGCAATGCTGTTGGCCCCCGCGTCCATGCTTGGCCAATCGGTTGCGCCCGTATTCGCTCCTGACAAGATGGACTCTATTCTTTACGGAGCGGCTTACTACGCGGAATACATGCCCTATGAGCGCCTTGATCAAGACGTCGAAATGATGCAGAAGGCGGGCATTAACGTGGTTCGCGTGGGTGAGTCCAGTTGGGGTTTGTGGGAACCGCAAGATGGCCGCTTCGAATATGCCTGGATGGATCGCGTAGTCGAGCGCATGCACCAAGCGGGCATCAAGGTCATTATGGGTACTCCCACCTATTCAATCCCAGCCTGGTTGTACAAAGAGCATCCGGAAATTACGACGGTTCAGGAGAACGGCCACATTCTGACCTACGGTATCCGCCAGAATGTGGACTTGCTGAATCCAACCTACCGGTTTTATTGCGAACGCGTGATTCGCAAAATTGCCGAACATTACAAAGACAATCCCGCGGTCATCGGTTACCAGGTCGACAACGAAACTTCTGAAGGGGGCGCAATCAACCACGACGTGCAGGTCGGTTTCGTCGATTACCTGCGGCACAAATTCAAATCGGTGGACGAACTGAACAAACATTGGGGGCTTAACTACTGGGGCCAGCGCTTGAACGACTGGAGCGAGATACCGAATTCCGACGGCATCCTTAACCCGGGGTGGAAGCTGGAATGGCAGCGTTATTTGCAACGGATCACCACGGATTTTCTTAGCTGGCAGGCAAGTATTGTGAACCAGTACAAACGGCCGGATCAATTCATTACTCACGACATGGCGGGTCCGCCACGCCAAGACGTGAACGAGCACGACATCAGCCGCGCGCTGGATATTGCCGCTGCGAACCCATATCACCCTGCTCAAGATGAGTTCGATGGCGCGAAATCCAGTCTGTCGGGCGACTATACGCGCTCACTCAAGCAGACCAATTACTTGGTTACGGAAACCAACGCCCAGACCATTGGTTGGGATTCCACCGAGCAGTTTCCTCCGTATGATGGGCAGCTGCGCCTCGACGTTTACACTCACCTCTCCAGCGGCGCCAACATGGTGGAGTACTGGCACTGGCATTCGCTACACTACGGGCAGGAAACCTACTGGAAGGGTGTGCTCTCGCACGATTTGGAGCCCAACCGCGCCTACGCCGAAGTCACTCGAACCGCGCATGAACTGCAGCGTGTAGGACCCCATATTGTGGATCTCAAGCGCAACAATAAAGTTGCGATTCTTTACAGCGATGACTCACGTTATGGCATCGACTTCATGAAGTTCAGCGACCACGTCGATTACGGCTGGGTTATGCGGCAGATGTATAACCAACTGTATCGCGAGAACGCCGGGGTGGACTTCGTTTTCCCCGAAACTACAAATCTTGCCCCCTACAAAGTAATCGTTGTTCCTCCGCTTTATGTGGCGAGCGATGAACTGCTGAACCGGTTGTCCGAGTATGTCAGGAGCGGTGGAAATCTCGTGGTGGCGTTCAAGAGTGGATTCACCAATGAATACGATACGGTGCGTTGGACCATGGCTCCCGGCCCGCTGCGCCAAGCGGCAGGATTTCGTTATCAGGAATTCTCCAACTTGCGCGCTCCGCTGGCCTTGAAGGGCGATCCTTTCAGGGTGGGCAACGATGACAATAAGGTTTCCGAATGGGCGGAGATGCCGATCCTTGAGGGCGCGCAGCCGCTGGCTTACTATGACCACCCATTCTTTGGCGCGTACCCGGCGATTACGCGCAATAAATTTGGCAGAGGAACGCTGACTTACGAAGGCACGGTGCTCAGCGATGCACTCCAGGGCAAGGTATTGATGGATGTTCTGCAACTAGCCGGCGTTACTGGTCCGGACCAACAGTTGCCCATGCCGGTACGAGTGAAGCACGGAACGAACCGCAATGGGAAAACAGTTCATTACTACATGAATTATTCAAGCGATCCGCAGACCTTCAAGTATCCTTATGCGGCGGGGGAAGAGTTGGTCACGCAGACTGGGGTCCCCTCGCAGCAAAGTTTGATACTCAAGCCTTGGGACCTGGTCATTATTGAGGAGAAGTAGCGTCGCGATCTTATCCGGTCGGGACGCCGAGTTTGTCTTGAAATGTGCCACATTAGATTATGCCTTCTGTGAACATCCGCCAGCTTCGCGACACTCGCCGCCTCAAGGCCTGGCTGCGTCAAGGGAACACGGTGGAATTGCGCGAGCGCGACCGCGTGATCGCTCACATTGTTCCGGAGAAACAACCGGAAGCGCGCCCCCTCAAGGTTCCTGACTTCGCCGCGCGGGCGAAAAGGATTTTTGGCAATCATGTGTTGCCGGGAGCCGATATCGTCATCGAAGAGCGGGGACGTTATTGACGGTTTACGTGGATTCGAGTTTTCTCGTCGCTTTGTAAGTGACCGATCGGCATTCTCCCGGCTCTCGTAAGCGCGTGCTAACGGCACCGCGCATGTGGTTCACGCCACTTCGTAAAGCGGAATGGCGCCATCGGTCAGCACGTTTTCCGCAGAAGCTTATCCTCGTCGGAAGCCCAAGAAATGCATATGCAGCTGGAGGCTGACAAAGTTGCCAGCCTGTGGCTGGAAGTCGGGATTCCGGAACGCGCCTTTGATCTCTGTGCGGACCCAGCCGGCCCCTACGCGCCGAAACTGGGCGTTCGGACACTCGACAGCCTGCACGTTGCGTGCACATTAGAGCTCAAAGCAGAGAAATTCTGGACGTTCGACGAGAGGCAGGCCAAACTGGCAAAAGCGGAAGGTTTGAAAACGTTTTGAGTGGCAGAACTAGACTGGCGCGGCTTCAGTAGTGCACTCCCATACTCGCAAATTTTCAGCAAGGGCGACTCTCGCCAATTCTCGGTCTGCTGTTATGAGGATCGACTTCGAGGGTCCATCGAATATTCGGTACTTTCCGTGCTTTAAGGTCACGATTTGAAGACAATCCACGAAATCGATCCTGTAACTCCTTACCAGCCGTTCGAACTCGGTGCTTACAATTGGTAGCAAAATTTCGAGTTCATCTATTTCAAATGTGTTTCCTACGACACGAATGAGGTTCTTCACACATTTGAGGTATTGCGTCTCGGAAATTTTCTTGCGAACGAACTTCAGCTTCAATGCCCCAAAAGCTTCGGACACGCAGAACGAGGTGGTATAACCAGGATGCGCGTGTTGTTGGTGATACTTTCTGAGGAACGTCCCTACCGGGTTCCTCGTCCGCATCGTCCGCAACAAGTTTCACCAATGCAGACGCGTCGAAATACTGCACTTTGATTGCGTAGTATTCCACTGATTCGCCGCCCTACTCCTCCTCTTCCTTCACCTCACCTCTCTCCGCCCGCGCCTTCTCAATGATCTTTTCCTGCAATTGTGCGGGTACCACATCGTAGTGGTGCATTTCCATGTTGAAGCTGCCGCGGCCCTGGGTCATCGAGGTCAAGTCCGCTCCGTAAGTCAGCATTTCCGCCATGGGCACCTCGGCTTTCACAATCGTGTTGCCGCCTTTGTTATCCATGCCCTGGATGCGACCACGCCGGCTGTTCAAATCGCCCATAATTGACCCGGCAAATTCATCGGGCACAGTGATCTCGACTGCCATAATCGGCTCCAGCAGCGTGGGCTTCGCCACTTCCATGGCTTTCCGGAAAGCAATCCGCCCCGCCATCTGGAATGACAAATCATTAGAATCCACATCGTGATATGAGCCGTCGTACAGAATCACTCGGAAGTCCACGACCGGATACCCGGCCAGGTATCCGCGCGCCGCTGCATCTTTAATGCCCTTTTCCACCGGCGGAATATAGTTTTTGGGAATCGCCCCGCCAAAAATGTCGTTCACAAACTCGAAATTCCCGCCACGCGGCAGCGGCTCCATCTTGATTTTGCAATCGCCATATTGCCCATGGCCACCAGTCTGCTTCTTGTGCCGTCCCTGCACATCGGCCTTACCGCGAATTGTCTCCCGGTAGGGAACCGTCGGCGCCTTCAGAACGACTTCGGTGTGGTAGCGCTTTTTCATCTTGGACACGACTACTTCAATATGCTGCTGCCCGGTACCCGCAATCAGAAACTCTTTGGTCTGTGGATCACGGAAGAATCGCAGCATGGCATCCTCTTCCATCAGCTTGTGGATACCGGGCCCCAGCTTGTCCTCATCCGCTCGCGACTTGGGCTCGATGGCAAAAGTGATCGCCGGCTCTGGAAGCTTGACCCGTGGATATTGAATGGGAGCACTTTTATCTCCCAGCGTATCCCCGGTGAGTGTGTCTCGCAGCTTTGCTACTGCGCCAATATCGCCTGCGTGCAACTCGTTCACCGGCACTGCCGTCTTCCCTTGCATAATGGAAATGTGGGATAGCTTCTCCTGCGACCCGCGGCTGAAATTTTGCAGCGCAGCTTCGTTTTTCACCACTCCAGAAAAAACCTTGAAGTAGGAAATCCGTCCCGCAAACGGATCCGAAACCGTTTTGAACACATACAACGACACGGGCTCTGCGTCCGTCTCATGGCGCTTGGAAACATCTCCATTCGCAGATTCTCCGGGCTCGCCCTGCACCCAATCATGTTCCGATGGGGCGGGCGTGTAATCGACGATGAAGTCCATTACCCGGTCAGCGCCGACGTTGCCCAGGCCCGAACTGAAGATGACGGGGAAGATTTTGTCCTCGCGAATGGCATTGTGCAGCGCCGGAACCAGGTCTTCTTCCGGGATGGTTCCCTTCTCGAAAAACTCCTCCATCAATTTGTCGTCGCCCTCAGCCACCAGCTCCACCAACCGCTCATGGGCGGCTTGCACCTGCTCTTTCATATTGGCAGGAATCTCCGTCTCTTTGCCCTTGCCATCGCCGCCCAACTGGTAGGTGTAGGCCTTCATGCGGACCAGATCCACCACCCCCGTCAAATTCTTCTCGCTGCCGATGGGCAATTCAATGGGGATCGCATTCCGCCCGAAAGCCTTCTCCACCGACTCCAACACGCGCTCGGCATTGGCGCGCTCGCGATCCATGCGATTCACCACGATCAGCCGCGGCGTTTTGTATTCTTCGCAATAGTTCCAAACTCGCTCGGTGACCACCTCGACGCCGGCCACTCCATCCACTACCACAATCGCGGAATCCACCACGGGAAGCGCCAACTTGGCTTCATGAACCAACATATTGAAGCCGGGCGTATCCACGAAATTGATCTTCGTGTTTCCCCATTCGACGTAGGCCAGGCTGGCGGAAATCGACATCTTGCGCGCGATCTCTTCGTCGTCGTAGTCGGTGACGGAGCTGCCATCGTCCACGCGCCCGAAACGAGGCGTGGCCCCGGCCGTGAACAGCATGGCCGATACCAGCGTCGTCTTCCCAGCATGTCCGTGCCCCACCACTGCGACGTTCCGGATGTTCGCGCCTTCATAAACTTTCACAGGTTCGCTCCTTGATTAACCGGGATCTGAAGTCAAAAGGGAAATTCTACGCCGATGGCTCAGGACAGGCTATGCAGGGACCATCTCCACGCCTGTCCGGCCACGTGGAGTCCGGCCTCTTCAGTAGGCAGATTGGATATGCGTCATAGCGAAAGCTTGATCCGTTTACCACCTCACGCCCACGGCTTTAAGCCGAATCCGATACAAACTCGTGCTCGCCGTGATGTAGAGCGTCTTTGCGTCTTTGTCTCCCCAAGCCACGTTGGCGACTTTTTCGGAAATTTTGATCGTGCCCAGGTGCTTGCCTTCCGGCGAAATAATCCACACGCCTCCCGGTCCCGACCCATAAATATTTCCGTTCTTGTCCACGCGTATGCCGTCCGGCCCGCCCTGTGCGGGGTCCGCCGAGGCATCCAGCAAGAGCTTCCCATCCGTCACTGATCCATCAGGCTGCACGGTGTAGCGCAGCCAAACTTTCTTGCCGGACTCGGCGATGTACAAATACTTCTCGTCTGGAGAAAACGCAATGCCATTGGGACGGGCCAAGTCGCCGATAATCAGCTGCACTTTCGACGGATCAGGCGGCGCGCCTGGCTTCTGCTGGCGCGCGCCCACAATGCGATACACTCCGTTGACTTTGAGCTCCTTCAGCGGATCGTCGTCACCCTGCGTGGGCAATCCATACGGCGGATCGGTGAAGTAAAGCGAGCCGTCCGACTTATAGACCAGATCATTGGGACTGCTAAACTTCTTCCCTTGATACGAGTCGGCCAATACCGTGATCTGCGCCTTGGGATCAACCGACTCCAGCCGCCAGACATTGCGCCGCGCATGTCCCGCGACACTGACCCGTCCGTCGGCGTCGAGCGTCATCCCATTCGAGCCCGGCTCAATTCCTCCGTAGGGCTCAGTACCGATATATCCGCTGGGATGCATGAACACCGACGAGCCTTTGCCCGGAATCCATTGGTCGATGTTGTTTGCCGGAATCTCCGCAAACAGCAGGGTCCCATTGCGCGTCCATACGGGACCCTCGGTCCATTTATCGAAGCCGCCGGCCACCTTCTCCAGCTTCGCGTTCGCGGGCACGATCTTATCGAGCGCGGGATCGAGCCGCTGAATTTCCTGAGACAATGCCGAAACATTCGTCATAAATAGAAGCCCCATCGAGAAAGATAGCAGGCGTATTTTCATGCGCGCGATTGTACCGCAGCCGAACCCATTTTGAGAGGTTTTGTCGTAGGGGGGCGCCCACGTCCGCCCCGAGCGTGGCGAGCAGAAAAGGGCTTAGGCGTCCTCTGTTATCCCCGTGCCCCCTGTGGTGCCGAGATCGCCTCCGCGCAACTCGGCTATGATTTCCCTGAGGCTGCGACAAACGGACTATGAGCAGGGTTCCACGAGTTTTTCTCACGGCCGAGTGGCGCGAATTAGCCCTGCTCAACTATGGCGTCAGCCCCGACCTTCTGCGAGGCTTCGTGCCTCGCGGGACGGAACTCGACGACTGCCACGGCCAGTTTTTCGTCAGCCTGGTTGATTTTCGTTTCCTCAAAACAAAAGTGATGGGAATTCCGTTTCCCTTCCACCGTAATTTCGAAGAAATCAATCTTCGCTTCTATGTTCGACATCGCGAGGGACGTGAGTGGCGCAGGGGAGTAGTATTCATTCGCGAGATCGTGCCGCGCATAGCCATCGCGGCCGCAGCCAGGTTCCTCTACAACGAGAAATATGTAGCCCTTCCCATGTCTCACGAAATCCAACGTCATGACGAAGCACTCGACGTGCAATATCAATGGACATTCAAGGGCAGAAGCAACACGCTAAACCTAACCGTTACGGGAGAGGCTAGCTTGCCCCGCGAAGGTTCTGAGGCGCAGTTCATCACCGAACATTTTTGGGGATATTCTGCGCAACCCGGCGGTGGCTGCCTCGAATATCGCGTGGACCATCCATCATGGGCCGTTTGGACCGCCCAGAGGGCTTGCTTCGAAGGAGACGCAACGCAACTCTACGGCAAGGATTTGGCTGCCGTCCTGCAGCGCGAACCCGATTCAGCTTTCCTCGCCGCGGGTTCCGCGGTGACCGTTTATCGGGGCAGGAGGATCTGAGCGCAAAAGAAGCGCTGACTTCATTGTGGCCGTCGAGCGCGAGGAACTGATTCCGCTTGCCTGCGCCACCATTTCCCGTCAGCCGTATAATCCTCCCGTCCGCTTAATCTCCGGAGGAACGCAAGGCTATGTTTGCAAAATTCGCCGCCGTCCTGCTGGCCATTCTCTTGGTACCGTCTATTCTCTCCGCGCAATCAAATTCTCTTTCCTCGCCGAACGGTCAATTGCAAATCAGCTTTTCGGTGTTGAGGGATGGAACGCAAAAAAGCCAACTGGTCTACGACGTTGCGTTCCGGGGCAAGCCCGTCCTCGTTCATTCTCCTTTGGGGATGGACGTTCAGGATCAGGAAGCGCTGGGCACGAATGTCGAAATTGTCTCTTCGACCGCGCCTTCCAAGGTGGACGAGACTTACACAATTCCCGCCGGCAAATCGAATCCGGTTCGCAATTTCTACAATGCAATTTCCATTGAGCTCCACGAACCCGGAAATGTCGGCCGTACTTTCTCCATCGAAGCCCGTGCCTATGACGATGGCGTTGCCTTCCGCTACCTCGTTCCCGACCAGAGGGTGCTCAAAGTGTTGCACCTGGTGAACGAACGCACGCAATTTCAGTTCAGCAAGGAAGCGACCACCTACCCCCTTATTCTTCGCAACTATCAGACCTCTTGGGAAGACAGCTATCACACGCTGCCCATGAGCAGCATTCATCCGGAATGGCTCGTGGCTCTGCCGCTGCTGGCCGAAGTTCCCGGCGTGGCCTGGGTTGGCATTACCGAAGCGGATATCGAAAACTATTCCGGAATGTATTTGCAGTCGCAGGAAGGCGATCGCAATGGACGAACTCTCAAGGCTCGCCTTACTCCCCGTTTCGATGTGCCCGGTGTCTCCGTGATCGGTACCACCCCGCTGCACTCGCCCTGGCGCGTGATTATGATCGCCGACAATCCCGGACGCCTGATCGAATCCAACATGGTCATCAATCTCAATCCGCCTTGCGCGATTGCTGACACCTCCTGGATCAAGCCCGGCAAAGCTGCGTGGGATTGGTGGTCCGGCGAAGCCGCCGATGGAGTGGATTTCAAGCCCGGCATGAATACTGCCACCATGAAGCACTACATCGATTTCGCCTCCAAGTCGAACTTCGAGTACATGCTGATCGACGCAGGCTGGGCCGCTCACACCGTGGGTCCCGATGCCTCCGGCGCTGATCTTACTCAAACTCAGCCCGACATCAACATGCCCGAGATTCTCGACTTCGCAAAGTCGAAAAATATTCGCGTCTGGCTGTGGGCCCACTGGACCGACATTGACCGCCAAATGGATGACGCTTTCCCCTTATTTGAGAAGTGGGGCATTGCCGGCGTGAAGATTGACTTCCTGAACCGCGACGATCAATGGATGACTGACTTTGTCCGCAGGACCGTAAAGAAAGCCGCCGAGCACCATTTGGAAATTGACTTTCATGGCGCGTTCAAGCCCGACGGCATACGCCGCACTTATCCCAATCTGTTGACGCGCGAAGGCGTAATGGGCCTCGAATACAACAAGTGGAGTTATCGCGTGACTCCCGATCACAACGTGATGCTGGCCTTCACGCGCATGCTGGCTGGCCCCATGGACTACACTCCCGGAGGTTTTCGCAACACCACTCGCGAGCAGTTTGAGCCGCGCGATGTGCGTCCGGAAGTGATGGGAACTCGCGCTCATCAGACGGCTCTGTTTGTTGTGTTCGAAAGTCCCTTCGAGATGGTTTCGGATTATCCGGAAGCCTACGCTGGCCAGAAAGAACTAGCCTTTATCAGCGCCGTACCTACTAGCTGGGATGAAACCCGCGTGCTTAACGCGAAAGTTGGAGATTATGTAACCATCGCTCGCCGCCGTGGCGCGGAGTGGTACATCGGCAGCATCGCGGGCTGGCACGGCGCCGATCTGGATATCCCGCTGAATTTTCTGGGATCGGGCCAATACATCGCTGAAATTTATTCTGATGCGCCCGACGCGACAGAAAATCCAACGCACACCACGCTGGACCGTAAGCCTGTTTCGCAGTCCACGGTCCTCAAAGCAAAGCTGGTAACCGGAGGGGGACAAGCAATTCGCGTCCGTCCCGCAACGGCGGCGGACGCGCCCGCGAAGAAGCGCTAAGAACGGTGGCGTAGGGCGGGGGCGGACGCCCTCGTCCGCCCCGAGCGGAGCGAGTACAGGCTAGTTGCCTCGGTCACCGTGATCGGATGGCCTTGAGTTGTCTCGTCGATTGATGGCGTTAGATTGAACTGTTGAATTCAAGGGATATTCGTTTCGATTTGGAAATCGGCGCTTCAAGAATGGCGTACGAACACAAGTTGAATTGGTACGGGAGTAATTGTGCGGACGACTGTCTCGCATGGACACTCATACAGACTGACGTCCCTCGGCGTGTCGAGCCCTCCGCCGAGGTACTTAACGAGAGATGGGCAAACCTTTGCGAAGCCGTGAAAATGGCTTCCAAAATGAAGCCCTCTGTGGTTTTTGGGACACGCTTGCGCGCTCCTCCTTCGTGGCTTATCCTCTAAAAATCCTTTATGCGCCGCCTGACCGCTAGGACTTTGCTTTTTCTGTCGCTGCTGGGAGTTTTCACTCCCTTGGCCATGGCGGCCACTTCAGCTCCCCGGCTTAGTTGTGGGCGTAATTGCTGTACCGGCAAATGCTGTCGAAAGATGGCGCCGCACACGCATGAATCATCCAGTCCCTCGATTCAGGCGCGCCCGTGCTGCCCTCAAAATTGCGTCTGCTCGCAGACCATCCCGCAGTGGGCGGACGTCGCCTCCCCCACCGGCGATGGGTCCAGCCATCTTTCGTCAATTCTGCAAGCCCAGCGGCCTCTGTTGCTGCTCGCGAAGAACCGCCGCGCTGCCCACTCTGTCCGCGGCCCTCCGTCTTTCTCCATCGCCTAAGGTTGCCAAAAGCGAATCGTCGAGCAATCAAGTTCCGGCGTCGAAGTGAAGCCTCTTATTCTTCATGAGATTGGCCTGACTTGCCGGGTCATCACAACGCGACAGCGCTTTTGAATGAGCAGGGCTTCCGTCCTGCGGAAATCACCTCGAATGATGGCAGGGCTCGCGCCCTTCTATTCCGTGGAGAACTCTATGCGCTTAAGTCACATTCCTCTTTTCAGCTTACTGCTTGTCGCAATCTCCGCCCATGCTTCTGTCTTTGGGTCACTACGTGGCGTCGTCCACGATCCGCAACACCGGCCTATCCAGGGAGCCATGGTTATGGTGCATGCCAAGTCCTCCGACTGGTCAAAGAGCGGTAATACCGACGCCAACGGAGAATTCGCGTTCAACGCCATTCCTCTCGGCGAGTACGTCGTGAGTGTGGCCAGTCCCGGCTTCGAGCAAGGCTCGCAAAGCGTTGTGGTTGAGTCCGGCACCGAGCCCGTCCTGCACATCGCGCTAAGCATCGCCACGGGCAAGGAAACCGTCACGGTCTCGGCCGCGCCGCAGAACGTCCCCACCGACTCCGTCACTCCGACTACGCTCGTGAGTCGCCAGGACATCCAAGAAACCCCCGGCGCTGACCGCACCAACGGCATGGAGATGATTACGGATTACGTACCCGCGGCCTACGTAACCCACGACATGCTGCACATGCGAGGCGGCCACCAGGTAGAGTGGCTAATTGACGGCGTCCCCATCCCCAATACCAACATCGCGAATAATTTGGGCCCTCAGATTGACCCAAAGGACATCGATTATCTCGAAGTACAGAGAGGCAGTTACGACGCCGACTTCGGCGACCGCACTTACGGAATCTTCAACATTGCGCCGCGAACCGGTTTCGAACGCCAGCGGGAATGTGACTTGGTCACAAGTTTAGGAAATTTTTATCAAACCAACGACCAAATCAGCTGCGGAGGACACACCGAGCGATTTGCTTACTACGTCAGCGGGAACGGAAATCGAAGCAATTATGGACTTCAAACCCCAGTCCCGCAGGTCATCCACGATGCGGCCAACGGCTATGGAGGTTTCGTTTCGTTCATCTTCAATCCAGACCCCAAAAACCAATTTCGCGTGGTCGGGTCGCTGCGGCAGGATTATTACCAGATCCCCATCGACCCCGATCCCAACTCGGTCGGAAATTCGGTCTATCCCAGTTACGCCCTTCGCGATGGCGAACGTGAGCCTGACGGTTACGTCACTTTTTCGTGGGTTCACACCTTCAATCCAAATACCCTGCTTACGATTTCTCCCTTTTATCACTACAACGGCGCTGACTACCAAGGTGGCGCGAACGACTATCCCGTCATCTCAACCGTCACTCAGACCGCCAACTACGGAGGGTTGCAGGCCGCCGTAAACGCAAGTTTCTGGCGAAACGATCTTCAAGCTGGGGTATACGGATTCGCGCAGCATCAATACAACTACTTCGCTAACCAATTCACCGATGGCAGCCAAAACTTTCCCGCCTCTTCCATTGGCGTAACGGGAGGAGTTGCCGCTGAATTCATCAACGACAAGTTCAAAATCACCCCCTGGTTGACCCTAATCGCCGGCCTTCGCCAAACGGAATTCAACGCAGCCATCTCGGAGAACGCCACTGACCCTCGCCTCGGAGCAGCCTTGAGAATTCCGCGCCTGAATTGGGTCTTTCGGGGCTTCTATGGCTACTTCTACCAAGCTCCGCCACTGGTGACCGCGACCGGAGCCCTGCTCGATTTGGCGAACAGTCAGAACTTCACTTTCGCGCCACTGCATGGGGAGCGCGACATCGAATGGCAATACGGCGTAACCATTCCCTATCGCGGTTGGACTCTTAGCGCGGACAACTATCAAACTAGGGCGACCAATTGGCTGGATCATAACAATATCGGCGAATCGAATATCTTCTGGCCGATCACCTGGTCTGCGGCTTTAATTCAAGGGTGGGAGCTCACGCTTCGTTCCCCCCAACTCTGGCATAGCGGACAGTTCCACCTCGCCTACGCCAATCAGATTGCGCAGGCCACCGCGCCCATCACCGGAGGACTGATCTGCCCTGTCGGTAACTCGCTATGCGGACTGGACATAGCGCCGGGATTTTCACCCGTCGACCACGATCAGAGAGACACACTCAATGTAGGTTTCAACACGAATCTGCCCTGGCAGACCTATGCCTCGACCAATGTCTACTACGGCTCCGGATTCACCAATGGGCTGTACGGCACGCCTCAGGCACAGTATCCCGGAGTTTATCTGCCCAGCCACACAACCTTTGACCTCTCTCTCGGCAAGAGTTTCGCCGAGAAATATAGTATTTCCGTGACAGCGTTGAATGTAGCCAACCGGCGCGTGCAGTTGGATAACAGTCTAACCTTCGGCGGATTTCACTGGAATGACCCGCGACAAATCTATGCCGAGTTCCGCTACCGCTTCCACTATTAGATTGATGGACGTCTATGTCTCCATCGTTGATGGACTCAACGAGAAGATGGATTCCACGACCGTCTGAAGCCGTATATTTTCGGACGCCTATGAAACGAAAGCGACCCCTCGGCATATCTACAATGGAGAAACCATGACCATCCGCCGTTTCGCATTCACGCTATTTCTCATTAGCCTGCTGGCTTCTTGCCACAAGCCCGCCCCGCAAACTTCAGCTTCCACCGGGTCGGCCAAGCGCTATCACCTGACGGGCCGTGTGGTCTCCACCGACAAGCGCGCCAACTCGGTCATGATTGATGGCGACGACATTCCCGGCTACATGTCCGCCATGACCATGCCCTACCCCGTCAAAGACCTTTCACTCCTCGACAAGCTTTCCGCCGGCGACCAGATCACCTCCGATGTAGTCGTGCAAGGCGACGACTCCTGGATTGAAAACGTGGTTGTTACCGGCCATTCCACTCCGCCCAAGCCCACTGCCCAACTCCACATTCCGTCGGCAGGGGATGCCGTTCCAGATTTCAAATTCGTCAATCAGGACAATCGCCCGATTTCTTTGCAGCGATACCGCGGCCAGGCGTTGCTGCTCACCTTCATCTATACCCGCTGTCCGTTTCCGGATTTCTGTCCACGCCTGAGCCGCCAATTCGCGGAAATTAATCGTCAATTGGCCAGTGATCCCGCCCTCCAAAGCAAGACTCATCTGCTCAGCATCAGCTTCGATCCCGAGCACGACACGCCCAAGGTCTTGCGCGCTTATGCGTTCTCCTGTTCCGGCAACCCAAGCCCTTCACTCTTTCAGCACTGGGAATTCGCGGCGCCGCATTCCGCTGACCTCGCCGCCATCGCCAATTTCTTCGGCTTGGATTATGACCAGGACGGGGCCGCCATCACTCACTCCCTAAGCACCGCCGTCATCGGTCCCGACGGTCGCATCTTCAAGTGGTATCACGACAGCGCCTGGCAACCCTCCGACTTAATCAAAGACGCTGCCGACGCGTTGCGCGTGGCTAATCCTGCTTGAGATTCTCCTCTGCGTACCCCGTGTCCTTTGGGATTACATGACGAGATCGACTGCCAGCCCGGGTAAAGTTGTGTTTGCCGAAACAACCAAGACTCGGGAGCAATGTCGCTGCAGCGTGTAGAATCAATCGGACTTCTCCGATGCCAGAATCTTTTACCCGCAAACTGATCATCGCGATTGACGGTCCCGCAGGAGCGGGCAAAAGTACCATCGCCTCGCGACTTGCGCGCAAGCTCGGTTACACGAATTTGGAAAGTGGCGCGATGTACCGCGCCCTCGCGCTCAAGGCGATTGAATGGGATACCTCTTTCGATGACGAAGCCGCTCTGCTCAAGCTGGCGAACAATTCGCGCATTCAACTGGAGCCCAGCCTGATTGGCAATCGCGTCCTGCTCGACAAGCGCGATGTGACGATGCGCGTCCGCGAAAAGGATGTGACTGACGCGGCTTCCCGCGTGTCTGTACATCCCAAAGTGCGCGAGTGGATGGTGGCGCACCTGCGCCAGATGGGCGAAAACGGTGGCGTCGTGATGGAAGGCCGGGACATCGGAACCAAAGTCTTTCCCCATGCCGACGTAAAAGTCTTTCTCGATGCCGATCCTATGGTTCGCGAACAACGCCGCCTGGAGCAGATGAAAGCCCGCGGCGCGTCCGCCGAAGCCCTGGCTGCCGAGCTTCGCGAGCGTGACCGCCGTGACCGCACGCGCAAGGCGTCTCCGCTGGAGCCCGCGGCAGACGCGGTGATTCTCGATTCGTCGAGACTCTCCGAGGAAGAAGTTCTGCAAAAAGTGGAAGAGTTAGTCCAGCAGAAACTGGGATAGTTAAGGCCTGTTTCTTGTGTGGGACGGCCACTCCTGTCCGTCGCCTTCGATATCGATTCTGCTTCTAAGACTTTTGCCGCCACCGAACCATCCGCATGTTTCCTCTGGGCCGTGAAAGGGCATCGGCTTCAGCCGTGCCGTACGCGTAGTGAATTTTCATGGACGCGCCCATGGGGCACAACTACCACTAACCTCCGACTTCCTCGCGGCTGCATCGTACCAGGCGCGTGAATCCTAATTTCACATTCCTGCCGGCACGGAAGCCGCCGCCCTTTCACAAACAAAACCAGACAATTCATGTGACGTTCTAGAAAAGCACTCCTGGAGGGCGACCAATTCCTCGTGCCCGCCTTTCCCATCTCGGCACAAATCCGAAAGAAATATCTGGATCTCACAGACATTTCCGCAGCCGCAGTGATATACCAATCACGTCTCCCTCCTAACTGGACTCACCTCATCCCAGGTGATTCCCCATGTCGCGGCTCTATTTCTTTGGTGGGCTCTTCATCTTTGTTTTTGCTTTGTTTGCCACGACGGCGGCTTTTTCCCAGGACGCTTCCACGGGAGCTCTGCGGGGCACGGTCAGCGACTCGACCGGCGCGCGGATAAAGGACGCTACCGTCGCCGCGGCAAACCTCGACACGGGAATCCGCTACATTGCGACTAGCGACGCCGAGGGCCACTTCGCTCTGGAACTTCTTGCCGCCCGGTGACTATATGGCCCGGGCCGAGGCTCCGGGCATGTCTCCAGAAGTAACGCCACACTTGCATGTGGATTTGGGCGGCGCTACCGAAATCGATTTCAAGTTGGCGGTGGCTGGCGCCAAAGAAAACATCACCGTAACCGGCGAGCCGCTGGGCGTCGGGAGCCGGCCCGCCGCGGTTTCCTCGGTGATTGATGAGCGCGCCATTCAGGAATTGCCGCTCAATGGCCGGCGCTTTACCGACCTCGCGCTCCTCACTCCCGGAGTCACACAGGATCCGCGAGGCTTGCTGTCGGGCAGCAATGGCGATCTCTCGTTCGGCGGAATTCGCGGCTTTCAGACCAGCTATCTGGTAGATGGTAACGATGACAACAACGCTTTCTTCGCTCAGGCCACCGGCCGCTACCGTGCGCCTTATCAATTTTCCAACGAGGTGGTGCAGGAATTTCGCGTCTCTCCCAACACTTCAGGCGCGGAGAACGGACGCAGCGGGGGCGCGGTGGTGAATGTAGTCACCAAATCGGGGTCCAATCATTTGCATGGCAGCCTTTTCGACTACACCCGCGACAGCGCCTTCGACGCCCGCCAGGCATTCATGGACTCCAAGCCCACCTCGCAACAGCAACAATTCGGTTTCACCGTGGGCGGCCCTATTAAGCGCAACCGGGCGTTCTTCTTTGCCGGATTCGATCAGCACATTTTTCACGTACCCACGGTGGTGCAGTTCGATAACGGAAGCTCCGTGGTGACCCCAGAGCCTGGCACCGGCCCGGAGACTCCTGGCGACTACGAAGCGAGTGATCAGGCGCTGGTGTTTGCCAGCGCCGCCCAGCTCTCGCAGCAAGCCGGTTTATATCCCTCAAAGCTGGTTGGCAATGCGGGGTTCGCGAAGGTGGATTTCAATATTTCCTCGCATAACTATCTGTCGTTGCGGCTAAACACTTCAAGCTACTCGGGACAGAATAATGTGTTTCTCGATCCTTCGAGCCCGCTGACTACTTATGGCATCAGTGACAATGGAGAGGAGCAAGTGGCCACCGAGAGCGCGGCTTTGTCTCTGATCACTGGGATCTCGCCACACCTGGTCAATCATCTACGGGCGCAATTCTCGCGCGACCTGCAACAGTCGAGCAGCAACACCAGCGCGCCCCTGACCAAGATTACGAATACGATGGACGGATTCGGGCGGTCGTCTATCTTGCCGCGCCAGACCAATGAACACCGTTTGCATCTGGCCGAGACTTTGAGCCTGGAGGCTGGACGCCATTCCTGGAAGTTCGGGGGCGATGGGCTGCTGACTTCGATCTACGACTTCTTTCCTTCCCTCTCCGGCGGCGAATACATTTTCGATCCCATCAAAGTGAATCAATTTACCTTCGAGCCGCAAATCGGCGGACTGGAGTTGACGCCGCTGCGGGCGTATGCCCACGATGTCCCGCATTACTACGTGCAGAATTTTGGTTCGGCGGTTACGCACCCCGACACCAATGAGTATTCCGCCTTTGTGCAGGACACCATCCGCATGACCAAGCACCTGGGCATGAGTATTGGTGCGCGGTACGATCTGCAGACTTTCAGCACCAAAAATCTGGTTTCAAATCCCTTGTGGCCGGATTCCGGCAAGGTGCCGTTCAACCCCGATAATTTCGCTCCGCGGGTCGGCTTGGCCTATTCAGCAGGACATGACCGGCCACTCGTCATCCGCGCCGGTTATGGGCTTTTCTACACGCGCATTCCCCAGATCTACAATTCGACCGTGGAGAGTGAGAATGGCCTGACGCCGAATTCCCTCTTTCTAAACAACACGAACTTTTACGATCACCAGATTTTCCCGCAGTATCCCAATCCCATGGTGAATTGTGCGCCCACGGCGGTGGTGTGCACGCCTCCGGCCAATCTCCTGCAGTACGTACAAAGCTATATCTCCGCATTCGCTCACAACTTCCGCACCCCTGAGGTCCACCAGGCTAGCCTCAGTATGGAGCGGGAAATCGGCGGACATATCGTTGGAGAGATTTCTTACACGTTTGTGCGCGGCCAGGATCTTATTCGCGCGATCGACGCGAATCTGCCGCCGCCGGTGAACGTGACCTATCCGGTGTTTGACCCGACTGGGACCAACTTACTCGGCTATTACAACGAGGCTTCTTTCTCAACCTGGCAGATGACGAAATCGCTCACCTGCCCGTATCCGCCGTGCATCAATCCCTTGGCTCGTCCTATTCCGCAACTGGGCTCCATTGATGTTTTCCAAAGTGCGGCTTCCAGCTTCTATAACGGGATGACGGTGGCGCTGAACCGGCGCACGCACCACGGCCTGTATTTTCGTTTGGCCTACACTTATGCGCACGCCGAAGACGATGGCCAGGATGCGCTGGTTGCGGGACAGCCATCCACGGTGCAGAACGCTTATGCGCCAAACTCGGAAAAGGGAGACAGTGTCACCGACCAACGTCACCGCTTAGTGGCGGCATGGGCGGCCGATATGCGTCCTTTTGGCCGCGACCAGCCGGTCCTCAGCACCCTGTTCAACAGTTGGAAACTGTCCAACATCGTCACCGTGGGCAGTGGCCGTCCCGTGGATGCCCGCATTATCGGCGATGCCAACCAGGACGGAAACAGCACCAATGACCGTTTGCCCGGGGTCGGCCGTAACTCTTTGGTCGGCCCGGGCTATGCCACCACCGACATGCGCCTCACTCGTATCATGCATCTGGGCGATCGCGTCAAGTTGAATACGATGATCGAGTCTTTCAATCTCTTCAACCATGAAAATCCCATGGTGCAGACTACCAGCGACGGCTTCCAGAACGCCTACGGCCAGTTCGTGTTCGTAGATAAGTACATCAATTTCAATTACTTTCCCGCTTACTACCAGAAAACGGCCAGCCCTCTGAAGGCATTCAATGCCTATGCGCCGCGCCAAGTCCAGTTGTCATTAAAGCTGAATTACTGAGCACCCAGTGCGTCAGAATTGGCGCCACGGCCTGCATTTTGTCTGCCTTGGAATCCTAATATTGCTTGACTTGCCTCGCAAAACCTTGCAATAACTATCGAGTCCAGATGGGACGGGTTTGGGGGTGCTTGCCAGTTGGCAGAGGTTCGACTCCAGGAAGGTGAGTCGATCGAGAACGCGTTGCGGCGGTTTAAACGCAAAGTACAGCAGGAAGACATCAATTAAGGAGGTTAAGCGGCATTCCTTCTACCTGAAGCCCGGCGAAAA
Organism: uncultured Acidobacteriaceae bacterium; assembly: GCA_963712035.1. Classification (GTDB taxonomy): domain Bacteria; phylum Acidobacteriota; class Terriglobia; order Terriglobales; family Acidobacteriaceae; genus PALSA-270. Next base: position 1,230,393 of record CAVQGL010000002.1, read on the forward strand.
AAAGCGCGTGAAAGAGGCATTGGCGCGCAAGCGCAGCCGAAAGAAGGCTCGCAAAGAGGAGGATTAGTTATCCGCGGGGCCGCCCCTCTCTCCCTAGAGGTGGCTTGTTTGGTTTCTTGAAGTTGTGTTCTGTTTTCCGGAGTTGTAAATATTCATCTCGGTTTTCGCAGTTTTTCGTGTATAAGCGGTAATCCATATCCGTTCGAGGATGTGGCGGGCCGAGTCCAGGGTTTGGTTCCAATTGTAATTGAGGGGGATGGCGTTGCCTAAGCTGCGGCATGGGTTTTTCCGCCATGCGGTGGACTTAGGCGTGGGTTGAAGGGAGCATCCTCAATGGAATTCCAGGACAAGATGTTGAAGTGTATTGACTGCGGGGCCGATTTCGTTTTTACCGCCGGGGAACAATTGTTTTTCCACGACAAGCAATTCAAGAACGAACCCAAGCGCTGCAAATCATGCAAAGCAAAACGGGTGTCGGTGCTGGGCGCCGCACCAGTCGGGTCCACCGTTGGCCGGGTCGAAACGCGCACCACTTGCTCACAATGCGGCAAGGAAACTACGGTGCCGTTTAGGCCGACGCAGGGGCGTCCGGTGTTCTGCCGCGAGTGTTTTTCGCAGCGCAGGACGGCGGCCACCGCCTAGCCCTTTTCGGCCGCCAAGTTCCGATGACAACGGCTACGAGCCACGGTCGCCGTCTGCGAGAGTGCGTTTGGTCGCGTCCTCGCCGTTCTTGGCAGGCCCGATCAAAAAGAGGCCAGCCAAGAGATTCTCTTCACTGGGTTATCATGAAGCGGTGCCGACTTTCTACGTAGAAAACTTTGGCTGCCGCGCGACCCAAGCGGATGGCGCGGCAATTGATCGCCAATTTCAGGTGCGCGGACTCGATCGCGCCCCCTCGGCAGCAGCCGCGTCCCTGGTGATCTTGAATACTTGCACCGTAACGGCTTCTGCCGATCAGGACGCCCGCGCCGCCATCCGCCGAATTCGGCGGCAAAACCCCGGCTGTGAAATCGTTGTCACGGGATGCTACGCGCAACGCGCTCCCGAAGAAGTGGCCGCGCTGCCCGGAGTCTCGCGGGTGATCGGCAATTCCCACAAACACAAGCTAGCTGAGATTGCGCTTCGGCACTCGCAAGCTTTTGTGCCGGTCTCTGCGCTGAGTAGGGAGAACGGCAAACTGGCAACTGCTCTCCAACAACCGACTACGGACGACCCTCGACTGTTCGTCGGAGATATTTTCGCCCACACTGAATTGCTGGCTGCGCCCGTCTTTGAGGGAAGTGGCGAGTTTACCGAAAATGCCCGCACTCGCCCCAACCTGAAAATCCAAGATGGCTGCGACAATCGTTGTTCGTTTTGCGTAATTCCTTCGGTGCGGGGCCATAGCCGGTCATTGCCCATGGATCGCATTCTGCAGGAAGTGGAATCTCTGGTGGCCGCGGGATATCGGGAAGTTGTCATTTCTGGTATCAATCTGGGTCGCTGGGGACGAGACCTGGCTTCTCCGGCGCCGAAGTTTGAAACCCTGGTTCGCACCATCCTTGCTGAGACTCCTCTGGAAAAGCTCCGCTTAAGTTCCATCGAGCCGATGGACTGGAGTGACGAACTGATTGCGTTCATGGCTGAATCTCCTCGCATTGCCAAGCATGCGCATGTTCCCATGCAATCGGGCAGTGACCGCATTCTGCGGCGCATGCATCGCAAATATCGCCCCTGGCACTATCGGGAGAAGATCGAGAACATTCGCGCGGCTATGCCGGATGCGGCGATTGGCGCGGATGTCATGGTCGGCTTCCCCGGCGAAACCGAGGCCGACTTTGAAGAGACGCGGCGCATGATTGACCAACTCCCGTTCACCTACCTTCACGTCTTCACCTACTCTTCGCGTCCTGGAACGCCCTCGGCGGCGATGCGCGATCAAATCCCGGTGCACGTTGCCCGAGAGCGCAACCGCATCCTGCGCGATTTGGCGACGGAGAAGAAGTTGGCCTTCATGCAGAGTTTTGTCGGTAAGACCGTTGAGGCCATCACGCTCAACCTCAGCCACAATCCTCTCGACGGCGATTGCACCGAAGCAGTGACCGACAATTATCTAAAACTCCTCCTGCCGGGAGAACACGCCCCGAATCGCTGGCTCGCGACGAAGGTCGAGCGAGTGGAAGGCTGGGCCCTGCGCGGTAGCGCATCCTAAGCGCGAATCTCGGCAGCGCATGATTTTAGCTTCGTTTCACCCGCCCCCTGTTCTTGCTCATCTCCATCAACAATTAAGTAAGGCCCGCAGCACCCAAGAGTGATCGGGTTCAGGAGGCCGCGCAATGGTTTGTGCAACGCGCTCGCATTTCTCCCAATACCATAGCGCCAGCTCCAGCCGCGTCCCCATGCCGGTGCGTTCGGAAATTACTACAATGTGGTTTTTGCACACCAGGCGGCTCATCCCCAAGCGCTCGCTGATCTCGCCATTGCTGAGGCCTTGCGCCAGCAACCGGAGGATACGCCATTTCTGCGGGCTTAAGGCTATCCCGGATTGCGCCTCCAGAACAGTCGGGCCAGGCGAATCCTCCGCACATGGCCCGAAGCTGGCGCAATTATGCCGAACTTGCGGTAGAGCCGCCTGAGAATGTTGCGCACCCGGCCTTCGCTCAATCCGAGAGCTTGCGCCAGTTCGCGGTTGCTGGCGCCCGTGAGCAGTAGCAATCCAATCTGTTCCTCGGTCCGCGCCAGCCATCCCGAATCCTTCCGTTTTACCAGCATTGGGGCCCCCCAGCGACACACAGATCAGTCTGGGCAACGCGTGGTTCACATCTGCCGTGTGAAGGCAGCAAGAACTCAACGGAACGGCGTGTCCTTTTTTCGTCCTTTCTTGCAAAGCAGAGGCTGAAAAGGGGCGCCTAGGTTTCTGTAATTCTCATCGGCACGAACGTTACGCTCAGCACATCATGATCGTTAGTTGAAGTCAAGAGACCGAAAGAAGTGCAATCATGGAAACATTCGTAGCGCCTCAATGTTGAGATATGGGGATTTTAGGGCCTAGGGTGAATGGATGGATGTGACGAACAACCACGCCGACGGCAACCGGGCTAGGGAAAACGCGGCCGCACTTTGGAAAACACGCACCAAACAAATTCCACGAGATCAGATTTCCTGAATGGGTTGACCCGCGTGCGCGGCAATCTGCCGGACAAGCTTCTTGGCTCGGAAAAAAGTGTAGATAGTGAAATCGGCTACACGACGGTCCTTTCCGATTACCGCGTAGTATTGATCGGTTGGCATGCACTGGTGCTGGACGGCAGCAATCTGGTCCCACGAGAAGAATTGCAGGCACGGTTCTTTCCTGGAACCTAACCGAAAACCCACGCCTCGTTCATCCAGGCGCGCCTCGTAATGCCTCATTTGCAGGCCCGCGCGCCACATGCCCACACCCAACCAAGCGGCATAGAAAGTGCCGCGGCCCCACGGGATTTCGTTCATCGCCTTCAGAAGCAGAAGATGGTCCCGCGGCGCCACGATCTCTTGAAGGCCCAGCACGGTCATCCCCAAAGCTATCGCAATCCCGGCAACGCCGAACAACAGGAGCCACGCGATAAAAAATCGGCTATTGCGAAAGATAATAGGTTTTGTTTCGATCGCATCGCCTCCAGCGACCTCATGAGTCGTTGTCCGCGTTGCCTCTTGGCACTCGCGCGCGGGGACATAAAATTCCTCCTCCATTTCAGTTCACTGTCGGCCGCAGCGCCTTATGGACCCTGTAACACCTCAAGATTGGACTATCGGTGGAAATCCGTGCCCTCCCAGTAATTGGGTTTATCCACGTACTCGAAGCGATCGGGATCGGCTTTCACTAGCGCGTCGGCGGTCGAGTTCCACTGCGTGCCGTGGCCAATGGTTCCATTGTTGTACATATTGTTGTCCTGCACGACCGTCTGATCCAGGATGTAGTTATCGAAGCCCTGATTGTTCCTGGCCTGGGTGTCCTCGCCGTTGCTTGAGTTGGAGTACGGAACGGTATTGCTCTCCTGGCTGTTGCTCCACTTGGCATGTTGAATATCGTTGTTGTGTTGCTGTTCCCAATAGCCGGCGTGCTGGGCGTCATTGGCGGCCTGGCGGTCGGCAAAGCTCTTCTGCGCCGCCTCGCCCTGTGCACGAATCCGATTGGATTCCCGCTGCCCCCAGTCCCGCCATTGCTGGTCAGACTGCTGCTTCTTCGCCAGCTTCTCCTGCAGCTGCTGGTTCATCACTTGCTGGTTTATCCTGGCGCTCATGAACATGGCCATCACCGTGCTATGCTCCCGCTCGAACTGGGCGTCGGTCATAATCTCGAAGTTGCGTGTGATGGAGTACGCTCCCCATGGGGCCGGCGGAAATTGGCATATATCATCGACCAGCTTCTTCATGCCTTGCCCATCCGCGTCGATGTGCCCAGTGACAAGGACACAGCTGCCCCCTCCTTTCGGCGGATTCATCGGTTCAATCTTGTCCACCTGCAGCTTTGCCGGTGACGCATTGTTGGCGCGTCGCCAAGCCTGCAAAAGCTCTGGATAGGCCCTCGCCAGATCCTGATGGTAGGGGTAGAGCATCGTTCCCGACCCGTTGTAGACTCCGTACCGCACCGCACTCACCTGCTGTGGGTTGTAGGGGTCCACCGCTGGCTTATTTGCCGCGTAGACTGCCATTTCGCCGTTCGGCCCGATCAGTGCCATCGTGCTGCCGGCGCTGCGCGGATCGAGCTGCCAGCCGTCGGCAATACCAATGCTGGCCGAGTTGTCCGGCGCGGTAACCGTGTGCAGGTGCGCGGCCGGGCCAGAGTGGTCATTGCCTCCCGAAGCCGATTGTCCGCCAGCCGCAGAGCCGGAGGCCGCGGCCTGGCTATCCGGATGCCATGCGCCGAATAGTTGCTGGAGCATGGGGTTCACCGTCTTGCCGATGCTACGGGCATCGTCGGAGAGCAACGCTGCCTCTACCTGACTGGGGCTGGAGGCGGCCGAAAGCACCATGCCGGCCACCTTCTTGTTTCCTTTGGAGTGATCGGTCACCGTAAAAAAGACGCCGACGGTTTTCGTTCCCTTGAACTGGAAGACTTTCCCAATTTGCGGCCTTTCGCCGCAAGTGTTCTGCATGCCGGTCAGAATCTTGGCCATGGCCGCCGCCTGGGTCGTGGCTCCGGGCACGCGGCCGTACACGATTTTGCCGCCCTCCGGCGGGTTGATCGTTTTCAGCGGCGTCTGTGCCGGCGCCGAGCATGCAATGAGGGCCAATAGGCTCAACAATAATCCAGTAAATTTCCGAGAACGCCTTTGAATTCGCATGGCAATAATCTCCTTTTCATCACGGGCCTCCGTGATTTGTAACCCCAGCACCGGGGGGAGGGCACGCGTCGCCACTGGCGAGCACGGTGCCCTGTGAAGGGGTAAGGAAGGCAATCAATTCGACAAAAATTCATGTCGTCCTGTCAGTGAGCGCGGTCACAGCCCGAACCCTCGGCCATCAAGAGCAGGCCCATGCCGATGCGCATTGACATTTCTCTCATGACGTGTAGACTCGCCCACTGTTCGTTGACCCTACCGAATGCCGTTAATCCTCAGAGGAGAAGAGCAAATGAAAGCACTCGCAGGCGGAGCCCTATTTTTTGCCTGTTTGGGGAGGGCCTTCTCCCAAACCGACGCGTCCGCCGCCGCAGCTTCGGGCAAAGCTCCGAGTACCTCGCAAGCCCTCAAACCTCTCGAGCACGACTGGGTTGACGCGACGAAAGCGGGGGATAGCGACAACCTCGGCCAGATTCTCGCCGACGATTGGGTCGCCGATTACAACGGTAGCAGGATGAACAAGCAAAGTTATTTGGCCGGTATGAAATCTTCAAAGCTCGATTCTTTTGACTTCGGCCCCATCGACGTGAAGGTGTTGGGAAATGTCGCCGTGGTCCAGGGCAGCAACGTCGAAAAGAGCTCTTTCAAGGGAACTGACACTAGTGGTAAGTGGATTTGGATGGACGTATTCGTAAAGCGCGATGGCAAGTGGGTGGCCGTGCGCTCCCAGCTTGCCAAACCCGGAAAATAAAAACGTTACGGCATAAAGTGTGGCAGCTGCCGCTCGGAACCAGCGCCATCGTGTGATCTTTCGATCTTGCGAATTCGGGAAGGCGCGCAAATCGCCTCATTTTGCCGTAACGCGATCCGATATCCTGTCGTATTCGCTCTGCGATACGACGTGCCGCGATACGAGCTGCCCAGGATTGTCGTAGGGACGGCGGTCAATCACCCGGTCCGCGTCGTCTTTAGTAATTCCGGGCAACGCTAGCAGCTGGTCCCTCGTGGCATGGTTCAGATCGAGAGGCTTGTCGCGGCTCCAGCCTTCGCGCACGCCGTCGGCTACGGCCTTGGCATCGCTTTTGAAGGTAGCCGTGGCTTCGGCGGTTTTCTCTTTCAGGTCTTGCGGGCTCTCTTGGCGCTGGGCGCATCCCGTGAAGACGAAAGCCAGCCCGGCAAGCAGGAGCGATAAAACTAAATTGAGTCGCATGGTCGTTGACCTCGTGTGGCGAATCGGATTTCCTAAACGCGACAAGCTTGGATGTCAAAATCCTGCCAGACGGCTGTGAGAGTCGCGGGTTTGCGGCGGCTGGAAACCCGCATGTTATACTTTTGCATCTAATTTGCGCTGTTTTTCTGACGGAGGATTGTATCGATAAACGCTTTATCCGCACCAATGATCGCATTCGGGCGCGGGAAATCCGAGTGATTGACGATGAAGGCAATCAGATCGGGATTATTCCGCCTTACGAAGCGCTGAAGATGGCCCGCGAGCGTAACCTGGATTTGGTCGAGATCTCGCCCACCGCGAACCCTCCTGTGTGCCGCATTATGGATTATGGGAAATTCCTGTATCAACAGGAAAAGAAGGAACGCGAGGCGAAGAAACACCAGAAAACCATCACGGTCAAGGAAGTGAAGTTCCGCATTAACGTGGACGATCACGACTACGAGACCAAGAAAAACCACGTGCTGCGCTTTCTGGACGAGGGTGATAAGGTCAAGGCGACCATCTTCTTCCGTGGGCGCGAGATGACGCGCACCGGATTGGGGCGGCAGATTCTCGAGCGTCTGATCAAGGATGTCGAGGAGAAAGCGCTGGTAGAGTTCCGTCCGCGGCAGGAAGGCAACACGCTACATGCGATCCTGGCGCCGAAGAAGGAAGCCACGCCGCACAAGCCGGCAGTCGCACCGCAACAGCAGAGCCGCGCGAATCAAGCGTAAAATCAGCTTCTAGCTTCTAGCTTCTAGCTTTTTGGCTGGAGGCTTTTGGCTAGAGGCTAGGAGCTAGAAGCCAAAATGCCAAAGTTAAAAACACATAAAGGCGCTGCCAAGCGCTTTAAGAAAACGGGGACGGGCAAGGTGAAGCGCGGGCATTCGCATTTGCGCCACATCTTGACGTCGAAGAGCAAGAAACGGAAAAGCAAGTTGGGACATTCGGTGCTGGTGAGCGATGCCGATACGCCCAAAGTCAAGCGAATGATTCCGTATTAGAATAAGTGGTTAGTGGCTAGTTGCTCGTTGGAGTAACTGGTCGAGTGGTGGCGGAGATTCTCTGCGGCCCCGGTGAGTGAAGAGGCGATCTGACCAAAAAGGTCTCCTGCCTCAAGCCGCCGTTACAAGGTAAGTAAAAAGGAGCAGACCATGCCTCGTGTAAAACGTGGAACGAAGCGTCGCGCCAAGCGGAAAAAGATATTAGAGCGCGCGAGTGGATATTTCCTCACAAAATCGAAACTCTACCGTTCGGCCAAAGAAGCGGTCGAGCGTGGGCTGAAGTTCGCCTACTCCGGCCGCAAACAAAAGAAACGGCAATATCGATCCTTGTGGATCGTGCGCATTGGGGCCGCAGCCAAGCTGAATGGCATGAGTTACAGCCAGTTCATTCACGGCTTGAAGTCGGCGGGCGTGGAATTGGACCGCAAGATTTTGGCCGACTTGGCGGTAAAAGATCCGGGAGCGTTTAAGAGCCTCGCCGAGCAGGCGAAGGGCGCGCTCGGCGGGGCAGCGTAGTCGCACCAGCCTTAGCATTTAGCCATTCGCTCTCAGCAAAATGACTTGACTGACCATGTTCGTGTCAAGACATGGCGTGCGCCGTGCCGATGCGGGGCAGGTATCATTGTGATTCCGAGCTGGAGCTGCGAGGAATCCGTGGTTGGGCCGGCCCGTGAATGGAAGCGCGCAGTAAAGATGAAGCAGCCGCGGGAGCGGCGGCGTGTGACAGCCCCGGACGGGAGTCCGGGGTAAGCACAAGGCGACGCGAGTCCGTAAGGGACGACACGGTTACCGGCAGCCCGCGGGACTCGGCTCTCAATCTAGCTTTCCTGGCACTGCCATGCCCGACACCGCTTTGCGGCTGGTGCATCGCCGATTATAGCTTCTGCCTATGACTCCTAAGAAAAAATCCGAGTATACGGTTCCGAAGCTGAAGGATTTTTCAGCGAAGGCGCTGGAGAAGGAATCCAAAAGGCTTCTTGCAGCGTTCGACGAAGAGGTCAAGGCGGTTCGAGGAGAGACCGCATGGAAGGCCCTTCGTGATCGCTGGATGGCGCGGACCAATGGCATCCTCACGCAAATCAATGATCTGTGGTTGAAGGCCTCGCCGAAAGAGGCGAAACGGGAAGCGGGCCAGACTGTAAACGCGATAAAGAAGTGGATAGAGAGCGAAGTCGAAAAATCTGAATTGCTTCAGATCCGGGTGGCAGACCGCGTTCCGCTCAAACCTTCAAAAAAGGAAGTGAACGCAAATTCAGCCAGTCTCCGTCCTCACAATCAAATCAACGTCACCCTCCCTGGTATTCGCCGGCCGCTGGGTGCGGAACATCCCATCCTCAAGACGATGAAGGAAATCGTCGGCGTCTTTCGTGATCTCGGTTACTCGGTCGAGGAAGGGCCGGAGATCGAGACCGACTACTACAATTTCGAGGCGCTGAATTTTCCTCCCAATCATCCGGCGCGAGATACGCAGGACACATTATTCATCGCCGGGCAGGAATCGAAACCGCCGCGCGACCGGTTGCTATTACGTACGCACACTTCGCCAGTACAAATTCGCACGATGCAGAAGATGAAGCCGCCGCTGAGGGTGGTTTGTCCGGGGAAAGTGCATCGCAACGACGCGCCGGACGCGACCCACTCGCCGATTTTTCATCAGGTCGAAGGCTTGGCGGTCGATACCAACATTACCTTTTGCGATTTGAAGGGTACGCTGGACCATGCGATGAAGGCGTTGTTCGGGTCGAGCGTGAAGACGCGATTTTATCCGTCGTTCTTCCCCTTCACCGAACCCAGCGCGGATGTGCAGATCAGCTGCATTTTCTGCGGCGGCAAAGGCTATCGTGATGGCGGCCGCTGTCCCAACTGCAAAGCCAGCGGCTGGATTGAGCTGCTGGGCTGCGGCATGGTGGATCCGAACGTCTACGGCTTCGTGGATTACGACCCGAAGAAGGTCAGCGGCTTCGCCTTTGGTATGGGCGTGGAGCGGATCGCAATTTTGAAGTATGGCGTAGATGACATTCAGCTGTTTTTCAACGGCGATGTCAGGTTCTTAGAGCAGTTTGGATAACGCTGCTACTAGCTCCTAGCTTCTAGCCACACCAGGGTTAGAGCTAGAAGCTAGGGGCTAGAAGCTCGTATGAAACTTTCTCCATCATGGTTGCGCGATTTCGTCGATCTGCAGGTGAACTACCTCCAGTTGGCGGATGATCTTACACTCGCGGGTATTGCCGTCGAATCGGTTTCAGGCGAGGGCGAGCGAACCGTCTTCGAAATGGAGATTACGACCAACCGTCCTGACGCCATGAATCACTACGGCGTGGCGCGCGAGGCGTCGGCTCTCTACGATCTACCGCTCAAACTGATCGAGCCGGTGCTGCCAGCGCCACAGGGCGAGGCAAATTTCGAGATCGAAATCGCGAATAATAGCGACTGCGCGCGCTACACGGCGCGAATCGTTCGCGGGGTAACGATCAAAGCTTCGCCCGAGCCAACGGCAAAGCGTCTATTGAGCGTTGACCAGCGACCCATCAACAATGCCGCCGACGCGTCGAACTATACCCTCTGGGAAATGGGACACCCTACGCACGCCTTCGATCTTGATTTGCTCGAAGGCGGGAAAATTCTGGTGCGCAGAGCGTTCACTGGCGAAACGCTCAAAACTTTGGATGGCATCGAACGCAAACTTTCTCCGGAAGATTTGGTGATTGCCGATGCTGTCAAGCCGGTTGCGCTGGCGGGCGTGATGGGCGGCTTCGACACCATGATCACCGGCAAGACGAAGAACATCCTGATTGAGGCAGCGTGGTTTGATCCCGTGGTCGTTCGCAGAAGTTCCCGGCGCCATGGATTGCATACTGACGCTTCCCACCGCTTTGAACGTGGTGCAGATTTTGGGGCGACCTCTTTAGCTTGCGCTCGCGTGGCAGAGAGGATTCTGGAAGCGGCGGGCGGCGAGCTCCGCGGGGAAGAAATTGATGTCGTCGCGCGCAAGCTTGATCAAGCCCCAGTTGAATTGCGGCTTTCCGAAGTGCGCCGCACTCTTGGCGAGGCGCTGGGCGTCGAGGAAGTCGTGCGCATCCTGCGGCGGTTGGGATTTGAGCTGATGCCGGAGTCCGCCGAGGAACCCGTGTTCACGGTGCACATCCCCAGCTGGCGGCTGGACGTGGAACGCGAGATTGATTTGATTGAAGAGATTGCCCGCCTGCATGGGTATGACAAGTTCGCCAACACGTTACCGGCCTATGCGGGAGCGGTCAGGGAACTTCCGCACGCAAAGAAAAACGAGAGGTTGCGTTCGTCGCTGCTGGCGCTGGGCTACAACGAGGCAATTTCTCTCACTTTTATCTCCCATGAAGAGGCGGAGCAGTTCGCTCACGCGCCGGTGATTGAACTGGAAAACCCGCTCAGCGAAGAGGCCTCCGTGATGCGGACCTCGCTGGTTCCGGGCATGTTGAACATGCTGGCTTACAACTTGAATCGCGGCAGCGACGCGGTGCGCTTGTTTGAGAGCGGCAACGTCTTCGAGCGGGCGGATGGGAAAGCGCTGGAACTGAAACGCACTTGCCTGGGGGCAACTTCCCCGCCCTCGCAGAAATCGCAGGGATGGGGCGCGCAGGATGGGGGATTTTTTCAGCTGAAGGGTGATGTGGAAAATCTACTGCATGCGTTTCAGCATGAGAGCCTGGCTTACGATGCGCAGGCGGCGGACTATTACCATCCCGGCCGCTCGTCGCGAGCTCTCATGGATGGCGCGCTGGTCGCCCAGTTTGGCCAAATTCATCCTGAGATCGCCGCTGCCCGCAAGCTTCGGCAGGATGTCTTTGTTGCCGAGTTTTATCTCGATCAGCTTTACACGCACGCTTTGCGCGAAGCGCGTTATCGGGCGCTGCCGCGTTATCCAGCGGTGGAGCGGGATTTCTCCTTTGTGTTTGACGACGCGGTAACCTTCGAGAAGGTACAGCACTCCGTTCTGGCGATGCGTGTGATCGAGTTAACGAGCTTCGTTCCGGTCGAGGTTTTCCGCGGAGGTTCCGTGCCCGCGGGAAAATATTCTTTGTTATTGCGGGCTACGTTCCAGTCCAATGACCGCACGCTTCGCGAAGAAGAAGTGGCGCAGTGGTCGGCCGGTGTCATTCGGGCATTGGAAGGCTTAGGCGGAAAACTGAGAGGGTGAGAATCAGGCGCTTTCGAACGGATATGTGTAAGACCGTTTTAGTCTAAACTCAAAGCGATTTCTAACGCCCGATCCAGCTCTGCAAGGCCAGCCGATGTCAACGAGCCCACAAAATGGGTCAACTCCGCTTTGCGCAGGCTCATCAAGCTATCGCACATAATCCAGTTCTCGTGTTTGAGCCCTTCCTCTGGTCCCGCATGCACTTGAGTGGATAACCCCTGGCCCCGGCTGAATACCGGCGCGCAAATAACAGTTGAGAATCCTGAATCGATAAGAGCTTGGCGACTCACGACGACGAAAACGCGCCGGCGCTTGCTGTCAGCCGCGGGCTTCTGAACCAGGTACAGATCCCCCCGTCTCAAAGCGCCGCCTTATTCTTCGGAAAGTTGATAGTCCAGTGTGTCTTCGGCTTCAGCATTCAGTTCGTCCAATGAAGCGTTGATAAGCTCGAGGTCGCGCCTTTGCGTGGCTGCGTTCGCTCGATCCTTAAGATATTGGCGCAGGACGTTATCGATCACCGCCGAGCGGGAGTACTTCGATCCAGCCAGCCGGTCGATTCCGGCAAGCACATCGCGCGAAAGTGTGACAGAAGTCTTACCTTTCATACTACCAATATACTACCGCGACAGTGGCCGCGCCAGCGCCCTGCTGAATATGCTAGGCTGCCATCATGTCCGAGGTAAGCGTTCAGAATAAATCCTTCCGCAGCGGGCGGGTTGAAGGCTTTACAGAGTCCGTCATCCGGGAGATGACACGGCAGGCGCTATTGTACGGCGCGGTCAATTTGTCCCAGGGATTCCCGGATTTCCCGGCCCCAGAAGAAGTGAAGCTGGCGGCGCGAGAAGCAATCTCCCGAGATATCAATCAATACGCCATCACTTGGGGCGCGAAGAATCTGCGGCAGGCGATTGCGCGCAAATGGCAGGACTGGCATGGACTCTCGGTGGATCCCGAAACGCAGGTGACCGTATGCTGCGGTGCGACCGAGGCTATGATCTCAACCCTCCTCGCCATTTGCGATCCGGGCGACGAGGTCATCATCTTCGAACCGTTCTACGAAAACTACGGGCCGGACACGGCTCTCTCGGGAGCGAAGCCCCGGTTTGTGAAGCTACGTCCGCCGCAAACCGAAGATGGTGAGTGGACCTTTGATGAGCGCGAACTGCGCGCGGCTTTCGACAATCATACAAAAGCCATCATCGTGAATACGCCGAACAATCCGACCGGCAAGGTCTTCACCCAGGCTGAACTAGAATTGATCCGCGACCTGTGCGTGAAGTTCGATGTGCTGGCCATCACTGACGAAATCTACGAACACATTCTTTACGATCGTGCGCAGCACGTTTCCATGGCCACGCTCGACGGCATGCAGGATCGCACCGTATCGATCAACAGCATGTCGAAGACTTATAGCGTAACCGGATGGCGCGTGGGATGGACGGTGGCGCCTCCTACGGTCGCGTCGTCGATCCGGAAGGTCCACGATTTTCTCACCGTGGGGGCGCCAGCCCCGTTGCAGGATGCGGGCGCCATGGCGCTCGGTTTACCGGGGAGCTATTACCAGGGCTTGGCCGAAGCCTATCGCAAACGGCGAGACCTTTTGATGCCGTCGCTGGTGGAGGCTGGCTTTCGCTGCTTTCGGCCGCGGGGCGCGTATTACGTGATGACTGACATCAGCCGGTTTGGATACGCGGATGATGTGGCCTTCACCGAATATTTAGTGCGGGAAGTCGGCGTAGCAGTGGTTCCAGGATCGAGCTTCTATCGCGATCCGCGAGACGGTTCGCAGCAGGTGCGGTTTGCATTTTGTAAAAAAGACGAGACGCTCAACGCGGCGGCGGGGAAGCTGAGACGGCTCGCGAAAAGAAATTAGCAGGGTTTCGCTCCCTCAGTCAGCCGGGGCGGTTCGCCCCGCGTGAACAACTCGCGTGATATCTCCACAGGCTTCTGCGGTATACTGCGCTCAAGTCCGAAAATTCTCCCAGGAAGTGCCACCATGTCCTTGAAGCTTGCCGAAGAGGTATCCGCCGAGGTTCCCGCTGACGATTTTAGGCGCTGGAAGAGAAGGTTTATCGCACCATTGAACTGTACAAGTCGGCGCGCGAAGCGCGGGTGGCAGCGGAACGGGACGTGAAGCGCCTGCGCGAGCAATTAGAGGAGCGCGAAGAGGAAGTGGATACGATGCGCCGCGAAATGGTGCGCCTGCGCAAGGAGCGCGAGGAGATTCGCGGCCGTGTAGAAAAAATGCTGGCGCAGATCGAAACTCTGGCCGAGGAGCAGGCTGCGAGCTAGGAAACGTCCGACATCGCGTCTGCGAGAGGAGTACCACGATGGCGACTGCCACACGACAAACCCCGGTCCACGATGCCAACAACAACAGCGTACGCGTGGAAATTTTTGACCAGTCGTACAACCTGCGCGGCTCAGATCCCGAATACATTTTGAAACTTGCGGAGTACGTCGACGCGAAAGTGCGGGCGGTGGCCGAGCAAACTCATACCGTGGATACGGCGCGTCTAGCCGTGCTGGCGGCGCTCAATATTGCGGACGAATATCATCTCCTGAAGCGTAGCCAGGATCACGGAACCGCCGAATATCGGAAGCGGGCGCATCACCTGGCGGATGTGCTGGACGAAGTGTTGGACGAACAGCGCCAGGCAGGGTAGTTCCATCAAGCTGATCTTGCGGATTCTGCGGTTTTTCCTCGCGGCTGGGGTTCTTCTCGGTCCGATTCTGTTAGCTCAAAACGAGCCGACTTTTCGTAGTCAAACCAACCTGGTCCTGGTCCCCACCTTAGTGCGTGACGCGTCCGGCCACGCAGTGTATGGGCTGCAGGCGAAAGATTTCATTCTGGAAGATAACGGGGTTCCGCAAGGCGTCCATCTTGATGACGAGGAGCAAGACGAGCCGGTTTCGATCGTGGTGGCCATCCAGACGGGACGAAGCGCGGAGCGGGAGTTTCCGAGAATCCGCGGGCTGAGTTCGATGCTGGGGCCGATTCTGGACGAGCCGCGGACGAAAGTGGCGATTGTCGAGTTCGACAGCCAGGTGCGGCTGATGCAAAACTTCACCCCGGATGCGCAGCAAATCCAGCGGGCGCTGGAGAGCATCGAAGGCGGAGATGGGAAGGCCGCGATCCTGAGCGTGGTGAGGTACTCGGCGGAGTTGCTCAATCAGTTGCCCGGACAACAGCAGCGCGTGATCCTACTGGTGAGTGAGACCCGCGATCACGGCAGCCGGGGAATAGCAATTGACGACATCATAACCCTGATTGGAAACAGCAATATTGCGGTCTATGCCCTGGCGTTTTCTCCGGGACTGGGAAACTTGATTGATCCTTATCGGAGCAAAGGGCCAGTAGAAATGAACGGACCTGACATTAGCGCTCCTATTGCTTTGGCCTTGGCGGCCATGAAGCGCAATATGGCGAAGGCAATCGCCGACCAGACAGGCGGCGAGTATGGGACGTTCACCACGCTTAACGGATTTGAAAATCACATGCTGGACTTTACAAATCACCTGCACAGCCGCTACCTGCTGAGTTTTCAGCCGCGGAATCCGGAGCCGGGGCTGCATCGGATTGTGGTGCGGCTAGCGAATCCTCAGGGCAGCACAGTGCTGGCACGAGAAAGTTATTGGCCCGTCGGTTCTGGAACGGATTTATATCATGAAGACGTGCGGTCGGAATTTGCCGGCACGTGGAAGGGCCGGACCAATCCCGCAACCGGAGAGGCTGCAATCACGTTTAACATTGTTGTCACCGACGGCATCGCGGGGGGAACGGCGGTGCTGGTGAATCAGGATGGGAAGGAGCTAACTTCCGCGATCCTCAATCCGGAGCTCAGTGGCAGGATGCTCAGGTTTGATTCGGTATTCGAGAATGGCGCGAAGTTTTCCTGGCATCTCTCTCTGGACAAGAGTGGCGAACAGGCGAAACTGCAGGGAAATTCGGGCTCTATGGTCGTTGAAGACCTTCTGTTCAAGCAGCCGCAGTAGGTGGTCTCATCCCGAGGTGGTCCGCGCAGGCAACCAAAGTACCATCTTTTTTGCTGCTTCCTCTTGCCAACCAGAGCGGGAATCACCTAGCATCCGAGATGAAAGCCGGCCTGCCGGGTTGGTGATGGCGGGTAACCGATTTTTGAACCAATGCAGAATGAACGGGAGCTCGACTCGAACTAGGATCCGGTGCGCAGTGCTCCGCCATGCGGAGATGCCTAAAGGGTCTCGGCGGGCGCCCAACGTCTACCGACGGGTTCATTCTCGGCCCCGCCACACGGCACAGTGGGTCGGCTTGTTAAAACCAGCTATTAGCGGTTAGCGCTTGGCTTTTAGCTAAAGGCCAATGGCTAAGAGCTAACAACTGATCACTAATCACTTCCTTCCCTGCTAAACTGATCCGTTGCATATCCTGATGAGCTTGCATCTAACCAACTAGTGTTCCCTCGACTTTTTCATATCGGCAACTTCAGCGTACCGACCTATGGATTTCTGGTCGCGACCGGCGTCCTGGTCGGGTTGTGGGTCAGCGTGCGCAACGCCGAGAAGCAGGGAATCAATCCCGACGATGCCTGGAACTTTGGGATCGTCACTGTGCTCTGCGGAATTTTCGGCGCCAAGGTGCTGTACATCATCAACGATTGGAGCATCTACGCAGCCAATCCTCGCGAGATTTTTTCTCTCGACACCTTGCAGGCCGGTGGAGTTTTTTCCGGAGGCCTGCTGGCGGCGTTTATCGGCGCCGCCTGGTACATCCACAAGCATCGCATGCCGGCGCTCGCCACCTGTGATGCGTTTGCCCCGGGCCTCGCTTTGGGGCATGCCTTCGGCCGGGTGGGATGTTTTTCTGCCGGTTGCTGCTATGGCAAGCCCACCAATCACTTTTGGGGCGTCGTGTTCACCAATCCGCTGGCCTATTCGATTTCTGGAACTCCGCTCAATGTGCGGCTGCAGCCTACCCAGCTTTTTGAATCAGCGGTCGAGCTGGTGATTTTCTTTATCCTTACCTGGCGGTTCTCGCGCAAAAAATTCGATGGCCAGATTTTTGGCTTGTATCTCATGCTATACGGCGTGGCGCGCTATTTCTTGGAATTCATTCGTGACGATCCCGGCAGAGGTTCGGTGTTTGGCGGAATCATGAGCGCAACTCAGCTGATTTCGATTCTTCTGGTGCTAGGCGGCGGAGTGATCTGGTGGCTCCGGCCGACCATGAAGGCGGTTCCGGCGCAGGCGACGCGGTAAGACCGCTGGGCTTTCACCACAGAGGCACAGAGAAAACAGTTTTGGGCAACGTTCCAAGAACTTCTTTCCTCCTTCAGATATTCTGGGTTCGCGATATCCTTGCCGCTGTCCAGTCTGAAGCAGAATCCAAACGTGCCTGAGCATTTCCCCATCACGATTGTGGCTGCGCCCGACGACGCAGGCCGGCGGCTCGACCAGTTCCTGGCTTCTCGATTGGACGCCGTGAGCCGTGCCCGAGTGCAGCAGCTAATCGCGGGGCATCAGGTACTGGTGAATGAAGCTCCGGCTAAAGCTTCGCTGCGCTTGCACGGGAACGAGCAGGTTTGTGTGCTGGGCACGGTGCAACGGCCGCCGCTGCGGGCGATGGCGGAGGAAATTCCGCTGGACGTCGTCTACGAAGACGACGACTTGGCCGTAATCAACAAACCCGCCGGAATGATGGTGCACGCCGGCGCGGGCGCTACCGAAGACGACCGCAATCGGGGAACCCTGGTGAATGCGCTGTTATATCGCTTCGGCAAGCTTTCCGGCGCAGGTGGCGAATTGCGCCCGGGAATCGTGCATCGGCTGGATAAAGCCACCAGCGGCCTGATTGTGGTGGCGAAAAACGATCTGGCTCACCGTCAGTTGGCCGCTCAGTTTGCCCGGCGGCAAGTCGAGAAAACCTACGTCGCGTTAGCGCATGGCTGGATCAAGCAAGATCAGGGAACTATCGCCAGCAACATCAGCCGCGACCCGATACAGCGTATTCGCATGACTACGCGGCGGGAGGGCGGCAGAGAAGCGATTACCCACTACACGGTGCAACAAAGGCTGGATACCCCTGCGGGAAAGTTTTCATTGCTGGAATTGCGGATCGGCACCGGACGGACTCATCAAATTCGCGTGCACCTGGCTTCGCTGGGGCATCCTATTATGGGAGACGCGCTTTACGGAGCGCCACGGACCCTGCGTCTCACCGATAAAGAGAGTTTTTCGCTAGGGCGGAACTTTTTGCATTCCGCTGCGCTGGAATTTGTTCATCCGCGGACCGGAATGCTCTTGTCATTTTCCCGGCCATTGCCGAGGGAGTTGAGTGATGTTCTGGCCGCATTGGAACCGGCCAGGACGCCTGGCAGGGTTGCTGATTCGACTGATCCGGCGACTCCGCACTCGCGACCAACCAATCGGAGACGGCCTGAAGTTTAGGGCGGAGAGTTTGTGGCTATAATGAGTTCAAGAATGAGGGTATCTAGGTTCATCTCAGGGCTGGCAAGCGTCGCGCTGGTCGCGGTGATGGTTTCCGGCCAGGATTCCACCAACCAAACCTCGGTCAAGCAGGATCTGCGGCTCAGTCCACGCCGAATTCGAGCCCCGACAATAATTTGCCTTCGGCCCCGTCAGCGGTCAAGGAAAAGGCGGCGCCTCCTCCGCCCGCCCCGGTTGCGCCTCCGCCGCAGGCTGCTACTCCGCCGCAGGCTACTACTCCGCAACCGTCGCCTGCCAAAGGCGCCGGGCCGGATTTGGGTGCGCCGCCCGACAGCGATCCCGCGACTACGATCGTTCGCCGAGTTAACGAGGTGCCCGTCGTCTTTACCGTCACTGACCGGCATGGGCACTACGTAAAGGATTTGCAGAAAGAAGATTTCCAGATTCTCGACAACAACCGTCCCGCGCTGGACGTGCGCAGTTTTCACCGCGAAACCAATTTGCCGCTGGAAGTCGGTTTGTTGGTGGATGCCAGCAATTCGGTGCGCGACCGCTTCCGCTTCGAGCAGGATTCCGCGGTCGAATTCCTCAACCAGACGGTGCGCGCGAAATATGACAAGGCGTTCGTGGTGGGGTTCGATGTAACTCCCGAAGTGACGCAGGATTTTACCGACAATACAGAGTTGCTGTCGCGAGGCGTGCGCAGTTTGCGTCCGGGTGGCGGAACCGCCATGTTTGACGCGCTGTATTTTGCCTGCCGCGACAAGCTGCTGAAGACGCAACCCGGCGGCCTGGTGCGGCGAGCCATCGTTCTGCTCAGCGACGGCGACGACAATCAGAGCCACGTCACCCGCGAGGAAGCCATCGACATGGCCCAGCGCGCCGAGGTGATCATCTATACCATCAGCACCAACGTAACTGGAAGTCCGGACAAAGGCGACAAAGTTTTAGAACGCATCGCGGACGCCACCGGAGGCCGCGCCTTCTTTCCTTTTGCGCTCACCGACATTGCCGCGAATTTCATGGATATCCAGGAAGAACTGCGCAGCCAATACATGCTCTCCTACCGGCCCGCGGATTTTCGGCCGGACGGCAGTTACCACACCATCGACATAACCGCGAAGAATCACAAGAATCTGCGCGTGCGCAGCCGCCGCGGTTATTACGCTCCCACCCAATAGGCCCGCATGGCCGGCTACTCTGAAACTCCCTTAGCCAGGAAGCTAGGCATTCAGCCGCGGTTCCGCGTTGCGTTGATCAACCTGCCAGCGGAAGTGGGAGCTGAACTGAAGGAAGAGTTATCCGAGTGCCGTGTGGTGAAGAGCGGCGAACTCGATTTCGTAATGATTTTTTCCAAAGTCCAGCGCGACTTGGAAAGGGAATTTTCGCGTTTCGCCATCCGGCTTGCTCCGGTCGGAATGCTGTGGGTAAGCTGGCCGAAAAAAAGTTCTGGTGTAGTCACGGACTTGACGGAGAACGAAGTGCGCCGCATCGGCTTGGCGGCTGGCTTGGTGGATGTGAAAGTCTGCGCCGTAAGCGAGGTCTGGTCCGGATTGAAGTTTGTGATTCGTGTGAAGGATCGCGTGAAAAGGCCGGGTGCCCCAGCGCGCGCGGGCTCCGCGCGATAGAGGGCGAGTTTTTCAATTTGGCGCCGGTCAGGTCGCATCCATTTGCGGAAAAGAGGGGGAGTACAAGTCTCCAACCGCGGTCCGAGACGTCCAGTTCAGGGGAGATGAGCGCAACGGAGATTTTTCGACAGCTACCTCGTTAACCTCTAGCGTAGGGCGTTCGGCCAGAGAGGTTTGCGATAAAAACCGTCCGCCGAACCATCTTGAATCCCAGTCACGAATCCAAGGTCTGCTTGGAAGTGAATTGGGAAAATTGCATCCGGTTGTTTTCCCACGAACTCATAAAAGGCTCGGCGCTTTGCTGATGCCGATCCCTCTGCTGAAGCCCAGAAACGATACGACCGGCCTTTAACAAAAATCGTCGGTCGTTGCACGCTTATCCATGGCAGCGGCAATCCCTCGTACGCAACACGTGGAGCGTTTGTCTGCCAAATCTTGCCTAGTAGCGTCGTTGGCGGGGGAATTAGGTCCGGCCATCCCTCGGAGACTGGCCTAATATATCCGCGATAGACGCCTCCATCATGCATCTCGAATCGAGTTCTCACAAGGAGTCGACCTCGCTCAGGCGCGACAGGGAATCCACCTGTCCAGGGCCGATACGACTGCTTGCCCGACCATTCGTACCATGACTCCTCGCGATCAAAGTCCCCCACGTGAACCCAAAGCGGATGTCGCTCGAAGTCATCGACCGTGAGCGACCAGCCGTCACGCATCTCCTGAAGGATAGCTAGAAGATTCAAAGCGCCACCGGCCTTGTTCAGGACAGTTTCGCCAGTGTCGATCTCGAAGCTTTTCTCACGTAGTGGGAACGAGAACAGTCCGTCGAGTTGTCCGTCACAGATGCGTGTCGTGAGAGTCGCGTCTGCGTGAAAGTGTACTGGAAAGATGTCTCTTGGTTCGCGTTGGAAGGCAACGTAAAACTCTGCCAGAGTATGTTTTCTTTCCTTCGGACGGAGACTGAAGTTGCATGTACGCCCGTTGATGAAAATTGTCGGTTGTTGCAGGCCAAGGATCGACAACTTCGTGCCCCCGTGAAGTTGACTCCACGATTGCGGATTGGTTTGCGTCCCATCGCGTAAAGTCCTCGGTGGAAGAGGCACATCCCAATTCTCTGGGACAGCACTGGAATATCCGGGGTATACGCTGCCGTCCGCCAATTGGAAAGTTGTGGCAACGAGCAAGATGCCTCGATCACTGGAAAAAGGCAGCGAGCCTGTCCATGGCCGATAGGTTTCCTCGTCGGAGTCTTCATACCAGGGCGCGCCAGAATCGAAGTTATGAACACCAATCCATGCGGGACGCCGCTTGAAGTCGGCCTCCACTAAGTTGTTTATCTGTTTCATCTCAGGCGTTGACATAGATCGGTTACATCAGCCTACTACGCGTCCGCACGTCCGACAGGGACGTACTGCTAGTCGAGAACGGGTAGTGATAAATGTTGTTAACAGATGGAATGAGAAGGCCGGTCTCCGGACGGGATGCGGTGTACGCTCCCAAGTTATCGACGTGCTCAAGGCACAGATAAAAAAAAGACCGGCAATCAAGAAGGTTAGCACCAGAGCAGCCGCGCAGAGCAGCGATATTTCGCAGCTGATAGGAAACTACTCCGCGCCCTGCTTTCTCGTTGACCTCACTTTTTCAATCCCATAGCCTATTCATTGAGAAGCATCATCGATTTACAAGCATAGAGGGGGTTACCTGCTTCCGGGTGGAGTACAGTCCGGAAACTTTTCTTGACATCGCGGCGGACCACCGAAGGCGCACTCATTGAACACAGTTAAGATCCTTTGGGATACTTCGTGGTTTGATTTTGAATTTGGAGCAGCGAGCAGCTATACCTTCAATCGTGAACAGGAGGCGGAAATGGTGAGAGTCGGAGTGCTCGGCTTTGGTCTGGCGGGCCAGGTTTTCCACGCGCCCATGATTCGGGCGGTCCCTGGGTTGGAGTTGGCGTGCATCCTCGAACGCCACGGATCGCGAGCGCAGGAAAAGTATCCGGACGTAAGAGTTGCGCGGACCCTAGAAGAACTTCTGGCCGACGAGACCATCCGTCTGTGCGTGATTGGTACGCCCCACAATACGCACTTCGATTTGGCGCGCCGCTGCCTGCTCGCCGGACGCGACGTGGTGATCGACAAACCCTTTGCCGTGACCTTGCAGGAAGCCGAGGAATTGATCGCGCTGGCGAAAGAGAAGGAACGGCTGCTCACCGTCTATCAGAATCGCCGCTGGGACGGTGACTTTCGGACGGTGAAGGAAATTGTGGGAACCGGCGCGCTCGGCCGGGTGGTCGAGTACGAAGCCCGGTTTGAACGCTTTCGCCCGGAACTCAGGCCGAACAACTGGCGTGAGCGCGACGATCCGGGGAGCGGAATGCTGTTGGAGTTGGGCCCGCATCTGGTGGATCAGGCGCTGATGTTGTTTGGCACGCCGCAAGCGATTACCGGGCAAAGTTACCGGCAGCGGGAAGGCAGCCAGGTGGACGATGCTTTCGACGTCTGCCTGGAATATCCGGAGCTGCGCGCCTGGTTGCGCGCCCGAATCATTGCGTATTCGCCGGGGCCCCATTTTGTTGTCCATGGAACCAAAGGTTCGTTCGTGAAATACGGAATGGATCCGCAAGAAGATTTGCTGAAGGCAGGCGCTCTGCCCGAGGGTGCAAGCTGGGGAGAAGATCCGGAGGAGAATTGGGGCACGTTGTGCCTGGTGGACGGCGGTTCGCAAAAAGTGAGAACAGAAAGAGGGGACTATCGCCTTTTCTACGAAAATGTGCGGGATGCCATGGTGCAAGGATTCCCACCGGCGGTTACTCCCGAGCAAGCCTGGCGCACCATGCGCGTACTCGAATTGGCCCAGCGAAGCAGCCGTGAGCGGAGAACGCTTGGCTGGTGAGAAAAAACGAGCGCGAAAGTTTACCAGACCACGGCGCCGAAGCAGCCAGGAGTTCACATTACCTTAGTTACATTGGATGAATCCGCCAGTCGTGTAAAGTCCTACAAATAGGGTCGTCAATAATGAGGGGGCGGGAGTCTTTCCCGTTTTATTTTCGCGGCGTTGGTCCATGGAAGAAAACGATCAGAAAGAAGTAATCAGAATACGGAAGGAAATTGACTCGGTCCAGAGTCGATTTTTTCATCTGCTTTCCATCACCTCGATTGTGATGATGGTGTTGGCCGCCGGTTTTGTCCTGAGACTTTTTCCCCGGCTGATTTGGAACCTGGAAAGTCTGGAAACCGAGCGCTATTACATTCCGCAATTGCTATGCGGCCTGTTCTGCCTGGTCGCGCTGCTGTGTTGGTACGTATTGCAGCAGCGGCGCTCACTTACGAATACGCAGAAGCAACTGATCACCGAACTCATTCGCCGCGAAACCGCGGAGCGCCTGGCCGTGATCGATCCGCTCACCGAAATGTACAACCGCCGTTACATCATGCGGGCCATTGCGAGCGAGACGTCGCGCGCCGACCGCCAGAATTCCCAGTTCGCGTTTCTCATGATCGATCTGGACGATTTCAAACGGGCCAACGACGCGCTCGGGCACCTCGCCGGTGATCGCATTTTGCGGGAATTGTCGGCTTTGCTGCGGAAGACATTTCGCACCTCCGACATTATCAGCCGCTTCGGCGGCGACGAATTTCTGGTCCTCTTGATCGAGTCCGATCAGGAGATGGCCGTCCGCGCGGCCGAGCGTCTGCAAGAGGCGGTCGCCGAGTGGAACAAGGGAGAACCGATCAAGGGATACACCATGGCAGTGAGTTGCGGGTCGGCCGTCTATGAAAAAGGCTCGGACCCGATGGCGGTGCTCACCGCTGCGGATCAGGCCATGTACCGGAACAAAGCCGAATCTTCCCACGAACCTCAAGGGCAGCAAGCTTCAGCAGCCGCTAGTTAATTCTCTCCCTAGGGCTGGCTCACATCCCGTTTCAACGCGCATGAAGTTTTTTTATTCCTGGTGCGCCAGCGCATAGTATCCGGCGCGGCTCTGGATCTTATAACCGCCCTTGGAGCGGATTTCCACTTTGCGGAAGCTTCCATCCTTGTTGCGGTTGGTCGGCACGTAGCCGACGTTGTACTGGCTGCGCAGTTCGCTTCGCAATCTGGTCGAAGGCGTCTCTGAGCTTATCCATCTTGTTGCCGACATCGATGACGCGGCCGCCGGTTTCCTGGGTCAGCTTTTTCATCTCGCTATCGCCAGAGAAACCGCCAAACCCGTAGAAGCCGCGATCGGCGCAAAGCAGGACGTAAACAATGGAATCCGCTTTCTGGGCGGCTTCGATGGCGTCGATAAGTTTCAACTTGCTGCCATCATCTTCGCCGTCGGTGAGCAGGATCATCGCCTTGCGGCCAATTTGCTGTGCCAGCTCCTCGTGCGCGGACGAGTAGACTGCGTCATACAGCATGGTGCAGCAGCCATGATTCATGGTGGGAACGGGCCCTCCGCCCATGCCGGCGATGCCACCGCCTCCGCCCGTGCCCCCGTTGATATGCGTGCTGTTGAGCGCGACTTTCAGAAGATGCGTGGAGTTGGTGAAGTCCTGCAACAGGGTTCGCGTCGGCATCAAAGCTGATGACGAAAGCCAGATCTTTATCGCGCAAGAATCTGGCTCAGAAACGACCCGCCGACTTCCTGCTCCATGCCCAGCACTCGCTGCTGGCTGGGACTGGTGTCAATCAAAATGCCCAGGGTCAAGGGCAGATCGGAATTCGCGGCGAAGTACTTAATGGTTTGCGGCTTGCCGTCCTCGTATACTTCAAAATCATCTTTGGTTAGGTTGGAGATCAGACCGCCCTTTTTGTCTTTCACGTTGAAGAAGAGCTGCACCACGTCCACGTTGACCTTCAGGGTTTCGGTGGACTGATCCTGAGCTTGATCCTGGCCTTGAGCCGAAGCGGGCGCTGCTGGCTGCGCCAAAACGCCGGGAAGGGTGGCGAAAGCCAGAAGAGTGCCTGCCAACGCAAAGAGAAGCGGGGGGGAAGTTGGTTTTCGCATGCGGGTGAATCTCGCGTTCTTTTGGTAGTCTATCTCTTAAGAAACTTAGATGCACCAAATCGGTGAGCAAGGCATCCCAGTCAAAGGGATTGTTGGGGCGAGGAAGAAAGGCCAAAGATGTCTTGGACGCGGGAGATAAGGTTGGGAAGAGTAGGATGGGGTGCGCTGACGCTTTGCCTGGCGATGGCAATGGGTTGGGCACAAACCCAGCAAAATCAGACGCCCGCCGATCAGCAGCAAGATATTCCGGATGCCCCCTCAGCGGTACGGCCGCCGCAGCCGTTCCCCGCACAGGCGCCGCCGCCCGATCAGCCCGATCCAGCCGACTCAGCCCGCTCCGGCGCAACCGGCGTCATCGCGGGGCAACGCCCCCCGCTATCCCCCGGAGACGGAGTCTCTGAGCCGCGCCGCCCTTCCACGTAGAGACAGTGCCCCCGGGCGGAGCGAAGCCGCCCCTAGGCGCGCGTGCACCCAACGACGATTCCCAGGGCCAGCTTTACAACCTGGTCGTGCGCACCAATCAAGTTATTGTCCCGGTGCGGGTGACGGATGCCTACGGCCGCATGGTCGAGGGACTTTCCGTCTCCCGACTTTGCGGTCTACGAAGATGGCAAGAAGCAGAAATTAAATTATTTTAGTGGCGAGCAGTTCGCCCTGTCGGCGGTGGTGATACTCGACCTCGGCATGCCGGATGCTGCGGTGCAGAAGGTAAACAAGACGTTCTCGGCGCTGGAAGGCGCGTTCGGTCCCTACGACGAAGTTGAGTTGTACACCTACAGCTCAACCACCTCAAAGGTGACTGGGTTTGGCGCGGTCGGCAAGAGGCTGGACGCGGCGCTCGATCAGCTGAAATACGTCACCGGGACGAATAACGGCCCGCCCACATTAGATGGCCCGATGGGGCCGCAGGGGCCGACCATCAACGGAGAGCCCATCGATCCGAATGCGGCGCATGTGACGACGGCGCCGCCACAGGAATCGCATGTCCTCAACGATGCGATTCTGGCGGCGGCAGTCGACCTCGGCAAACGGGACAAGGTAAGGCGCAGAATTATTTTCGTGATCAGCGATGGGCGCGAACTCCGAAGCAAGGCGAGTTATCGAGATGTGCTGAAGGTGTTGCAGACCAATGACGTCGCCGTTTATGCCATCGGCGTAGGATCGGCCGCCATCCCGGGATATGGAAAGCTGGCGAGAATCCATTTGCCGCGCATGGGCTACACCGATATCTTGCCGCGATACGCCAGCGCCACGGCCGGAGAATATTTGACCGATAACTCCCGCGACGCCATCGAAACTGCCTACGCGAAAGCCATGGGTGAGGCGCGCAATGAATACACCTTGGGATACATTACGCCAGCGACGCTGAGT
Organism: uncultured Acidobacteriaceae bacterium; assembly: GCA_963712035.1. Classification (GTDB taxonomy): domain Bacteria; phylum Acidobacteriota; class Terriglobia; order Terriglobales; family Acidobacteriaceae; genus PALSA-270. Next base: position 1,256,496 of record CAVQGL010000002.1, read on the forward strand.
GAAGCTTGCCGCGACCTTGAGGTCACGGTGAACCGTCCACCGCGGAGGTAAAGGTCTACGCCAAGGCCAACTATTGCCCTGGACCGCCGACCCGCTAAAGCTGGAAACGGGGCAGCGTTTTGGACGGTGTAACCAAAAGTAACCGGCGTAACCTGCCAGTAACTCTTTGGCCTGTGATATAAGACAACCAGCAGCAAAAGCCAAAATTTGCCGGCGGGAAGAGAGCAGGTGGGTTTCCCTGCGTCTGACATCTTGCTCCGGTAATGGGGAAAGTCTTTGAGTTTCATTAACTTCGCAGCCCGCGAAATCAACTGCAAAATCGTGTATTACGGCGCTGGGCTAGGCGGCAAGACCACCAACCTGCAGTGCATCTACCAGAAGACTGCCGAACAGCAAAAGGGAAAGATGATCTCTCTGGCCACAGAGACGGATCGCACTCTCTTCTTCGATTTTCTGCCGCTGGAACTCGGCTCGGTGCGCGGCTTTAAGACGCGCATCCACCTTTACACCGTGCCCGGACAGGTTTTCTACGATGCCAGCCGCAAGTTGATTCTGCGCGGCGTTGACGGCGTGGTGTTCGTCGCCGATTCGCAAAAAGAGCGTATGGACGCCAATGTGGAAGCGTTGGACAACTTGAACGACAATCTCAAAGAGCACGGTTACGATTTCAAAAAGATTCCCTATGTCCTGCAGCTCAATAAACGCGATCTACCGAATGTGCTTCCGGTGGACACACTGAACAAAGAACTTCGCCGGAAGAATGAAGCGGTCATCGAAGCGGTGGCATTTCAAGGAATCGGCGTATTCGAGACGCTCAAGGAAATTGCCCGCCAGGTGCTGGTGGAGTTGAAGCAGGGAGGCTAGGCAGTCGTCGGTCTGCGGCCGGCGGTCTTCAATCCCCTCGTCAGTCCTCAACTCATCTGCCGATTACTTGCTCTCTGAGTCCAAGCAAGGAAAACATATTTCTCAGGCGTGGACAGCCCCGGACACACCCGGGAGGTTCGTATCAAAGAACCTCTGAAAAATGGGGCAGCGCGAGGGCTGTTTATGAATAGGGGGAGGGCTGAACGGCGCAGCAGGCGCAACGAACCCTAAGCGCCCACCAAGCTAAAGATGGGTAGTGGTCTGAAAGCCAAGAGTACTACGGCCTGGTCCAATCGAACCGAAACACCAAGCCAGCTGACAATCGCAGATTATTCCGAGACAATGACTGGAAGTCGGTCCGGATCCAATCGCCCTGGATCAACCGAATCGCGACGCTGTCCCGCAACTTGTAGTCGAGAGCTCCGCCGGCAACAAATGCAAAATGAGTTCCAGAGGTCGAATTTCCCAGAAAGCCCTGGCTGCCATGTACGACTCCCACCTCGGCATGAGCAGACGGAGTCAGCGAGGTGGACTTGCGATAAGTGAATTGGGGACCGAAAGCCACGGTCTCTGTATCCACCAGGCTCTGGTTCACACTCGTGAAGTGAGTGGAGAAATCGAGCACACCGCCGAACCAGCTATTCACATTCTCGGTAGCCGACAAGTGAAAGCCGTCCAACCCGGTTTGAGATCGATCCAGATCTGCAATCTCGTGGGAGTAGCCGAGGAAAACCTCTCCCCGCGGAAACAGCTGCTGAGCTGCCGCTACCGCCCCGAAACTTAACCACATCGCACACAGCGCTATAAGCCTTCGCATTTTAAGCTCTCTCCTCAAAGTGGCGGCGCAGGGTTCAAGCCTGCTTGCCGATTTAGCACGCCGGTCATTGAACGACAGGTCATTGAACAACAACGGTTACCGGCGCAGTGGAAACACTCAATGGGGGAGACACTTCGGTTGCGGTGACGGTCATCGTCATCGAATAAGTCCCGGGCTGAGTCCCTGAGCCAACACTACTGGCTCCGCCGCAGCCACTCAGTAGCACGACGAAGAGCAGTAGCAAGACTCCGCCGATCACAAATGGCGCGCGACGCCGTGAGTTTCTCTTACTTCCGACGAGGACAATGCCCACAATGCCGAGCGAAAGCTGCACCGTGGCCAAGGCCCGGAAACTCGGACGGGAGAATGGTCCGGGGAGCAAGTCCGCTCGCGCCTGGGTTCCTACCGACACGGTAGTAGTTACCGGAGTCGAGCCGCTCAGCGACGCGGTAGACGGCGAGAAAGTGCAGGGCATCCCTGTGGGCAGGCCCGTGCAAGTGAACGCCAGTTTGCTGGAAAGGTTCCCGGTTGGAGTTATGGTTAACGTGAATGTGGCCGACTTACCCGCCACCACGGTTTCGGAAGACTGGGAAACGCCGAGGGTGAAGCTGCCAGTGCCACCGCCCCCACTCGTGCCACCACCGCCCCCGCCTCCGCCAACGGTGGCTGTGCCATTGCCCGTCAGGGCGACCGTCTGGGTTCCACTGCTGGAATTGTCTACGACCGTGACCGTGCCAGTTTGAATGCCGGTCGCTGTGGGAACAAAGGCGGCATTGATCGTGCAGGTCGCGCTGGGCTGTACGAAGGTTCCGCAGTTATTGGTCTGCGCAAATTGCCCTGACGCATTGATCCCGAAAATTTCCAGCGGTGCGTCGCCCAAGTTCTTAAGCGTTATGGTCTGATTCGCGCTGGTCGAACTCACCGCCTGATCGCCAAAATTAATTTGTACAGGACAGCCAGTGGCCGTACAGCTTAAGGATGCAAATGGCACATTAACGCCGGTCCACTTGGCAAGGAATGCATCTCCGTTGCCTCCATACGTAGACTGAATGGCAGCTGGCGTGACCGGCAGGTCCGGAGAGTATGTGGTGCCTGCGAGATAGATGCACTCGGAGCTGCCGGCAGTGCCACACGACGAACCCTGGGAAGTCAGAGCGATGGCATTGCCGCAGTCGGCGCCACCACCTCCGAAGTAGGTAGAAAAGAGCTGTGTGCTCCCCGATGGGTCGAGCTTCAGCAGGAACGCATCCTGAGTGCCGGAGAGTATCGGCTGCGTTGGGGAGACGATCGGGAAAGTCGATAACGACGTAGTGCCGGTGACATAGACGAACCCGTTCTCGTCCACGGCGACGGCATTGGCAACCGCAACATCGGCGGTGTTGGAGCCGGACGACGTGCCAATCACATTGGAGAACACAAAATCGGAGCCGAGGGGATTTGCTTTCTGCACTAGAGCGCCGCCTTGCGAATCTCCAACCAGAATGGCGTCGCCGAGCGAATCCACGGCAATACCCAGCCCTTGGCTAGGTTTGTCCGCGTCGATCCACCCGTACACTCCGCCGAACGGGTCCGCTTTGGCGATCTTGCCCTGATAAGCCGTCCGGTTAGTTGGGACCTGGCAGGTCGGGATTGTTGTTCCCCCGACATAGATATCGCCTAGCGGATCCAATGCGACCGCATTGAGGCCGTCACATGAGAAGGTCACCGTCGGAGGTAAGCTGATCGGAAAGTATCTGGAGAACACCAGGGATGAGTACCCGTTAGTTTCGCTTAATTCCGTAATGAATCCGCTATACAGAGGATTGAACGCCGGGCCCCCGTTCGTCGGGAAATTGGTTGAGCTGGTCTGCCCCACGACAAGGATGTTCCCAGAGGCGTCGAGGGTTATGCCGTTGCCATCTTCGCTCTGGTTTCCTCCGAGAAACGTGGAGTACGTCAGCTGCCCGGTCGTATTCAGGCGTGAGACGAAAGCGTCTGTATCGCCGCCTCCATAAGTAGGTTGGAAGGGTGTCCCGAGCGTCGGGAAATCGGGGGAGTTGGTCGTGCCAGCGATCACAACGTCTCCGCTGGCGTCGGCCGCAATCGCGTTCGCGTTGTCGCCGTTGGATCCGCCCACGTAGGTGGTGTAGAGCGCGGTTGTACCGTCGGCGCTCGTAGCTGTCACGTAGGCGTCGCAGTCTGCGTTGGGAGCATTGGTCGGATTGGGCAGCCCCGTGAGGGAGCAGGTCTGTCCAGTTACATAGGCGTTTCCAGCGCCATCGGTCGCCACTCCGGTGGCTGTATCCAAGCCGCTCCCGCCAATAAACGTCGCATAGGATAAAACCGGATCAATGATTAACTGCCGCGAGCGATCGTAGGCGCCGACGCGGATCTGCACCTCGTTGCCGCTGATTTCATACTTCGCGTCGACGATCTGCCTGCCGGATGGGACATCCTGGTAAGCCACGGGCCGGCCAAAAACAACTTTATTCGCGGCAGCGCTCGTCACCAGATTGCCGGAACTATCTTTCGCCACTTCGGTCGCACCCTGTAAACGGAAGCGAAGGTTGTCGACGGCCGCGCCTGGCGCTACTACAAAATCGAACTCAAGCTGGCGCCGGTTTCCGTAGTAAAGCAAGTCGATCCCGGGATACAACCCAGTGGCACTGACAGCTTTGTATTGCGGCACTCCGACGTGCCAGTTCGATTGCGGGCCAATGTAGTAATTGGTCTTGCCCGGCAAGAGGCCGCTTCCGCTGATCAGCGATGGTGCGCTTGCGCCCACAAATCCGACGACGATAGTTGGAGAGGACGCGCCGGGAGTGGCACGTTTGAAAACCACGGCGACTTCCGAATCCATCACGCGCAGGTCGTAGCCGCCGGCATGGGATACAAATCTTGCCGATCCGGGGGCTTGCCCCTGGTTGGGCTCAAATGCCAAAGGGAGCGTAGAGAACAGCGAGGTAGTCGCTTGCGGTTTCTGTTTCGGCGCTGCAAGCCGGCCGGCTGTGGGGGCCGCTTGTGCTAGGCACGTAACGTTGATCCACTGAAATACTAAGAGGAGAACCAGCAAACGACGTGTAGGCATTTCTTGTCGTCCTTCCTTTTCTCGTGTGAGGGAGCGCACCGGGGGCCTACGATTCCTGCGAGGGTCAATCTCTTTTCTTGACTCGCGTGATTTCGCAATCCGCAGTCCTACTTCGCTTCAATCGAGTGCAACCAACGTGTTGCCAAGAGACCAATGCAGAAAGACCCTTGGCCTTCATCGGGTCAGGTGCACCTAACGGGCCGTTCGGGCAGGATCGCGTAAACCCAGCAGTGGCACAGGTTTTAGAGGTATGTACGCACGCGAGGCAGCGGGGTGAGGTGTAAACTTTGGGACACAGTTCCAGGACCTAAGCTGTGATATTTCAAGAGGATGCTTACGGATTCGGCACGAGAATCAGGATGAGGTTTTTGCGGAGGAACTGAGGTATCGGGGAATAACGGTTATTTCTCGGCCGTCTTCGGTTCGCGCACGCAACGATAGGCCCAATAGTCTCCCCAACCGCGTTTAGGAAAAGCATCAACGTATCCGTTGTAGTCAATGCGGTAGGCTTTGTCGGTGCCCACTTCAGTATCCGTCCACCAGTAGATGATCTGCGAGTGAGCTCTCCATAGCGGGGAGTCCTTATCGGGCATCACTCGATATTGAGCATGTTTAAGAGCCGGATTCCATATACCGCTAGCGTTGAGGCCACGATAGACCTGGGACCGTACTGCTTCATCAATGGTGGGAAGCCGCCATAGATTCTGCGGAGTCGTGGCAACCGAGCGACCGTCGGTCGCCAAGTAACTGCAATTTCGTTTCGCTGCCCACCATGAGGCATAGTGCGACGGCCACCCCGGGCCCTCGGGCGCCCACATCAGCGTAATTCCGTTTCCCTCAATCCGGCGCATGCCGTAATTTCCGTCGTCCAGACGATGAACCGCACGCCAGCCAGGATAGGCCCCGCAAACCAGAGCGGTGGCCAGCGGGGCTGCGATCACGCAGCGCAGCGCCCAGCGACGCGGCTCAGGACGGCTGATGTGATAGAGGCTTCCCAAAATGAGGAGCGGGACCGCAATCCAGGCTAGTGCTGCAAACGAACCTCTAAAAAACCACGCCGCGGCGATCGCGGCGGTTGCGAAAATGGGTACAGCTGCACGATGCCAACGAAGGGCAACCGCGCTCACCGCCATTACGATAAGCATGGGACTCAGAAAGTGCGCCAACATCTGCGCCAGATTTAGCTCCAGGCTGGTGGAAAACCAGCCTTCGTGAAAGTTCTCGATGCTGCCCCACAGAGCCCAGAGGCCGGCAATCCCCGTTGAGATGGACACAGCTACCCACCCCAGGATTTGGCGCGATCGGGGCAACATCGTCATCTACTTTGAGCTTATACGCTTTCTGCGGACCCACCGTCGCCTGTAAAGAATGACGCCTACGTGAGAGCCTTCGCGGAAGCCGCTCAGGATGACACGTAACGGCAGCCGCCGAATAAAAAAGGCGCCGGAGTTCCCGGCGCCTCGTACGGTCTATGTTGCTTTACAGCTTCGGATCGGCAGCGGGAATTACGCCGAACTCTCTGCGAATTGCGACGGGACGAATCGCGCGGGCAGCTTGAGCAGGCACGGCCGCGGCCGCGCCGTAACGTTCCAGAAGCATGGGCGCCATCGCGCCTTCAGCCTCCTTCACGAAAATCAGCTGACCTTCCGCATTAAGGTCCACGCGGATAAAGTCGCCCAGCTTCACCTGGCCGGTGGCGACTAAATTGGCCAACGGAAATACCAGATTGCGTTCGATGGAGCGCTTCAAGTGGCGAGCGCCATATTTTGGATCGGTGCCCTCGTGCAGCAGGAAATTCTTCACCTTGGCCGTGCAATTGAATACAAACTGATTGGCGGGCGCGGCGGCGAGGACGCGCTGCTGCACCATGCCCAGTTCGATTTCCAGAATCTGTTCGAGGTGCTCGGGGCGCAGGGTGCGGAAGACGACCGTCTTATCGATGCGATTCATGAACTCTGGTGAAAACTTGCGGCGTGCGGCTTCCACGGCAGTGCGATTGACCTTGTCGTCCAAGGAGGAGTCAATCTGCACCACTTTGGGCGCGAAGCCAAATCCACCATCCACCAGGCCACCCATTTCAGAGGCGCCCAGATTCGAAGTCATGATAATGAGGCACTGCGACAAGTCGACGCGGCGGTTGTCGCCCAACGTCAAAGTGGCTTTGTCCAGAATGCCGAGCAGGAGCTGCCATAGTGCGTCCGATGCCTTTTCAATTTCGTCGAACAACAAGATGGAGAGCTTCAGCTTTTCGGTATGCCACTGATTGAGCGCTTCTTGAGTCAACAGAGGATGCGTCTCGCGATGCCCGAGATATCCTGGAGGCGAACCAATCAGCTTGGCAATTTCGTGGGAGTGCTGGAACTCGGCGCAATCGATCTTGATGCAGGCGCGCGCGTCCCCGAACAAAGCCTCGGCGATGGCCTCGACCACACGAGTTTTTCCCGAGCCAGTCGGCCCCAGAAAAAGTAAGTTGCCCACTGGGCGTCCGGGAGGATTGAGGCCGGCCAGAAACATCTGATAAATCTCCGCGACTTTTTCAATGGCGGGGTCCTGGCCCACAATCTTGCGGCGAAGGGCGTTTTCAAACTCCCGGGCTTCATTGCTGCGGCGAGTCGGGTCGAGCATTGCGTTAAGGACGGTTTTCATAAGGGTCTGCCCTAGCTTATTGGCCTTTTCTTGCTTCCTGGGGAGGGGCTTGAGCTGTTTGGAACTTTTCGGGGATGCTATTTGTGTCATCCCTATTTTTGTTGTCGCACGTCCTTTAGTGCAAGCACCTCTCCATCCTCCGGCGAGAGGCCCAACTGCCATTTCCTATAAGTGTTAGACGCGAAAAGGGCCCGAAACCTGGTCGGGCGGCATAGTACAGCAAGGACGGGAAAAGAGGAAATACTTTGCGCATGCGGGAGGTTTTCTTGCTCACGGGCGGCGACACCGGAACGTCCCGTTTTGGCATGTCCAGACGTAACTGGCGGGCCAATTTGCAGCGGGGTAGCATCCGTGGGAGAGTAGAGGAACAGAAAATTAGGGGGACATTTGCGTCGGCTCACTTCCGCTCTAGTTGTCGCCGTACTTTGTTTGGCTGCCAGTTTAGCGATATGGCGAATGCTGGCGCCGCGCGCGGTTGCGCAATCGGCTCCGCCGCAACTGGTACACACCGCAGCCGCGTCCATCGCCACTCCAGCGAAGCCCGTCGTGCCGGAGCCGGGAAAGATCGCGCCACCGGGAAGCGCTCTCTATGTGGCTAAGCGGGGAGACAGTGTTGCATCCGTGGCTCATCACTTCGTTCCCCAGACTGCGTACCTAACGTCCAGCGAACTGAGCGAAGCGATTCGCAAAGCGAATGGGGACTTGACCGGTACATTTTTGAAAGCCGGGCAACAAGTGATTATCCCGGGAATGCTGGACGCGCCAATTGTGGAAAAAACGGTACCGGTGGCACGGGACTTTGAAGTGCGGGCCGTCTACCTGACGGGGCTGATGGCGGGCAGCGATCATGGGCTACGCATCATCCGGCGCTGGCGCGAAGTCGGCGGCAACGCTGTTGTATTTGATATCAAAGACAGCGACGGAAGTGTAAACATTCCGTTCGAAAATCCGTTGATCGGCAGCCATCGCACACCGATTCGCGATCTGCCCAAGTTTGTACGCTTTTTGCATTCTCAAAACATGCACGCCATTGCGCGGGTCGCCATCTTTCGCGACGAGCGCTTGGTGGTGGAGCATCCCGAGCTGGCGGTGAAGTCGCTTAAGACGGGGCAGCCGTGGCGCGAAAACGGCAAGCTGGTGTGGACCGATCCTTCGCAGCCCAAGGTGCAGGAGTACGACATTGCGCTGGCGAAGACGGCAGCCGAGGCGGGCGTTGACGAAGTTCAATTCGACTACGTGCGGTTCCCCGCCGAGGGCGATCAAAAAGATGCCAGCTTCGTTTTTCAAAAGCAGCATCCGGAGTGGCATCGCTCTGACGTGATTGTGGACTTCCTGAAGCATGCGCAAGCGGAGTTACGGCCGAGCAAAGTGCTGTTTTCGCTGGACGTTTTCGGCATCATGGCGTGGCAGCGGCCTGTGGATTTGTCGCATACCGGGCAGGACATTGTGGGCATGGCGAAATATTGCGATGTGCTTTCGCCCATGATCTATCCCTCACACTTCTTTGGCATGGACGGCGTTGCCCGGCCCGGCGACGCACCTGAGCACTTCATTGGCGAGTCCATGGACCGCTTCGAAAAGATCACCAAAGGGAGCGGCGTGGTCATTCGTCCGTGGCTGCAAGCGTTTGCCTGGCGCACCAAAACCTATTCGCCGAAATATATCGAAACTCAGGTATTGACGGCGAAGAATAAGGGCGGAATCGGCTTCTTGTTCTGGAACGCGAACAACGACTACAGCAAACCCTATGCCGCCATGCCGGAGATGCAGACCGCCAAAGGGCAATACTTCCGCGGCGATGAATTGCCGGGAAATCTGCGAGCGAGCGTGGCCGCGGGAGCAAATTAGGCTCGCCTCGTTAGCCGCAAATGTCTTCCGTCTAAGACCTCGGATATAATTAGCTTATCCGGTGCCGCTGTACACCTTCTTTAGTCCGCGTCGCCTGCCAGCAGGCGCCTGCGCGCCCAGAGAGTTTGATGGCAGGAAACCGGGCTTGCCAAGCCTCACCGGCTGATTAGGAGTCAACATGCCCATTGGAAAGACAGACAAAATTTGGCACAACGGGAAACTCATACCCTGGAATGAAGCCACCATTCACGTGATGTCGCACGTGGTGCACTATGGCTCGTCGGTATTTGAGGGAGTGCGTTGCTACGATCCGGCCGGTGCGCCTGCAATTTTCCGCGCGCATGAGCATATGCAGCGCATGCTCGATTCGGCCAAGATCTACCGCATTGACGTTGACTACAGCGTGGACGATCTGATTGCTGCGATGGCGGAGGTGGTTAAGACAAATGGCGTCTGGCCTTGTTATATCCGTCCCATCGTGCTGCGAGGATATGGCGAGATCGGCGTTCACGCCATGGATTGCCCGGTGGAGGTTTATGTCGCCAATTATCCCTGGGGCAAATATCTGCACGGTTCGGGCGATGGCGTGGATGTCTGCGTATCGTCGTGGACGCGTCTGGCGCCGAACACGCTGCCTGCGATGGCGAAAGCCGGTGCGAATTACATGAATTCGCAACTCATCAAGATGGAGGCGGTGATTAACGGTTATGCGGAAGGCATTGCGCTGGATGTCAACGGCTACGTGAGCGAAGGCTCTGGGGAGAATGTCTTCATTGTGCATAAGGGCGTGTTGCAAACTGCGCCGCTCGGCAACTCGGTGCTGCCCGGCATCACACGCGATTCGGTGCTCCAGATTGCGCACGACCTTGGCATTCCCGTGGTGGAGCAAGGGATTCCCCGCGAAATGCTCTACATTGCCGACGAGGCGTTCTTTACCGGAACGGCCGCCGAACTTACACCGATTCATTCCGTGGATAAAATTGTGGTCGGCAAGGGTGTGATGGGACCAATCACCAAGACACTTCAGCAGGAATTCTTCGCCATCGTCCATGGCGAGAAGCCCGATCGATTCCACTGGCTGACGCCGGTGGAAGTGGGAAGCAAGCAACCCGTGGGAGTGTAGAGGTTTCTCGGAGCTATTACGAAAGCCGCCCTTACCGGCGGCTTTTTTGTACGCTCAGTCTACCGCTTACAAATGGCTATTACTTGCCGCACCAAACGATTTCGACTGGATACCTACCGAAGATGCGGTCGGCGGTGAGAATTGTCATGTGCTCCGCAATGGCCTGCGCGATGATGAGACGGTCGAATGGATCACGATGGTGCAGCGGCAGATCGAAAACCTTGAAGGCGTGATCGTGAGTGATTGAGAGAAGCCGCAATGCTTGCCTTGCTGCGAATGCGGGCACACACTGAGCAGGAAAGTCAGGAAGCCGCAGCTTTCCCAATTGCATTTTGACGCTGACCTCCCACGAGGTCACCGCCGATAGATAAATCTCCTCGCGCCCGTTCCGCAAGATTTCGCGGCCGGCTTCATTGATCTCCTCCGCCGTGCCAATGCTCCAGAGCCAAATGCCAGTATCAAGCAAGTATTTCACTTGCGTTTCCGAGACCGGGGCTTTTCAAGCTCAGGCAGCTCGCCACCATAGAATTCAGCCAGCAAATCGTCCGGCAGGGGAGCATCGAAATCGTCGGCGATCCAAACTTCGCCCCGAGCGAACCCTAAGGGCCGTTCTCTTTTCTCGCTTGCAATTGGCACCAGCCGCGCCACCGGCACCCCGGCGCGCGCAATCGTGATTTCTTCTCCACTGGCCACCCGTTGCAGAAGGCGGGAGAAATGCGTCTTGGCTTCATGGATGTTGATCGCCATGAGGCAAATATAGACTAAGTCTATGGACTAAGTCTATTCGTTCTGGTTAAGGCAGCAGCTCTGCACTGCTCCCTTTGAGAATGCGGCCTGGCTCGTCATTACCGTGGTCATCTTGGGCTAGACGCACTTTCGGTTCATGATACGAACTGGTCCCGGGAAAGTCTTTTCATGAATATTGATGACCTGCTGGCTATCGCCATGGAGCGGCGCGCGTCCGACTTGCATTTGAAAGTCGGTAACTATCCTCACCTGCGCATTGATGGCGACCTGGTTCCGCTCACGGACCAGCCGCGGGTCAGCGCCGAGGACATGCTGACCATGGCGTTCAGTATGATGTCGGCCCGCCAGAAGCAAAAATTCAAAGAGACGGCGGAAATTGATATGGCCTACGGCGTCGCCGGATTGGGCCGCTTCCGTGTGAACGTCTTCCAGCAGCGCGGAAACGTGGGGCTGGTGCTGCGCGTGATTCCCACTAAGATTCGCGCCCTCGATGAACTTTACCTGCCCAAAATTGTGGAGCAGATTTGCGATATGCCGCGCGGCCTGGTACTGGTCACGGGCGTGACCGGTTCCGGCAAATCCACTACGCTCGCCGCCATGGTGGACCGCATCAATTCCACTCGCGCCGAGCACATCATCACGATTGAAGATCCGATCGAATTTCTGCATCGCGATAAGAAGGGCTATGTCAACCAGCGCGAGATTGAAGTGGATACGCCTTCGTTCTCGGGAGCGCTGCGGGCTTCGCTGCGCCAGGATCCGGACGTGATTCTAGTCGGCGAAATGCGTGACATTGAAACCATCAGCACGGCGCTGCACGCCGCCGAAACCGGCCACATGGTTTTCTCCACGTTGCACACTCTGGACGCAGTCGAAACCATTAACCGCATCATCGCCATCTTTCCGCCACCGGAGCAGAAGCAGATTCGTTTGCAACTCGCGGCCGTGCTGCGCGCCGTGGTTAGCCAGCGCCTGGTGAAACGAGCCGATGCCGAGGGCCGCGTTCCTGCCGTGGAAGTCATGATCAACACGGCCTATATTCGGGAATGTATTCTCGTCCCGGAGAAAACACGCGCAGTGCGCGACGCCATTTCTGCGGGCACTTCGCAGTACGGCATGCAAACCTTCGATCAGTCGCTCTGGGACTTGTTCCAGGCTGGCTTGATCTCCTACGAAGTGGCTCTGGAGAACGCCTCCAACGCCGACGACTTCAAGCTACGCATGCAGGGCGTTTCTTCGACCAGCGATATTTCGCGCAATGCGATGCAGGCCACGGGCTACGGCGGCTAGCGGCTGGCTTTTGATTGGAGTGCCGTCCATGATTTCGGCATGAACGGCACCTAAGCGGTGGAAAGTTACCGTGTGGGTGCGGAATTGGTAGCCTGCGTGTCTTGCCTGGGTTCCATTTCTATATCGAGCAGTTTCTTTTCACCTTGCCGCAACCGCATCACAGGGCGAGACGGATTATTCGGATCGGTGTAAACCCAACCGTTATATCCTCGTGCTTTCACCACAACAACGAGGTCTACTCCGGTTGGGACAGCGATTTGAAATCTCCCATCTTTGGCCCGTCCTCCACTACCGCCGCTGGTTCCGGCATCAAGTGCAAAGAATTGAACTGTAGCTCTTTCCTTGATCTCTTGCCCGGTGAGCTTGTCCCGTACTGAGCCAACCAGCACAGCCCCTTTGGGCGCCATTCGTATCGTGACATTGGCAAGAGGATCGTCTGCTGTAATCTGCAACTTCTGTCCCGGCTGCTGCTTCTCAAGCGCGTACCCGTCTTCCTCCTTGATCGCGAAAATCTCATACTCTCCGAATGCAACATTGTCTATATGAAACTGTCCTGTTTCATCCGCTAGGAATCGACAAATGTTGGAGGTTTGATTTCCTTGGGTCTTTGATAAACATACCCTCGCCTGACCCACGGGTTGGCCGTCCTCGTTCAACACGATGCCGCTGACACTGCCGTTTGCAATGGATGGTGTTTGTGCTTTGCTCATGAGGGCTGCAAGTAGGATGACGACTGTCATTGACCAGTGTCGACGCATCTTAGCCAACCTCCAAATTCTGCTCTGCGAGGCATTTCGTCATTCCATTCCACACGACCAAAGTTTTCAATAAGAATTTTCCACCAGATGTTTTTCCCTTCAAATTGGGGTAACGTTTGGGGATGGCGTTTCCTCGTCCGCGCAAGCTCTTTACCGAGAATGAGCTTTACGAGTATGCGGTCGGCGCTTTGGGTCGCCGCATGCGCACCGTTGCCGAGTTGAAACGCCTGTTGCGCCCGCGGGTGGAAGCCGAAACCGAAGTTGGCCAGACTCTAGTCGAGTTAGTCATCCGCCGCCTGAAAGACCAGGGCTATCTCAACGACGCTAAGTATGCCGTGACGTTTTCTTCCTTGCGGCGTGACAACGAAAAGTTTGGACGGCGTCGCGTGATCACCGATTTGAAGACGAAAGGCGTTCACGGGGACGTGATCGACAAGGCCGTGGCTTCGGCATACGACGAGGTCAACGAAGAGAAGCAGGCCCGCGAATATTTGCGGCGTAAACGCCTGACTAAACCTTCGAATCAGAAAGAGACCGCGCGGATTTTTCGGAATCTCATGCGCGCGGGATTTGGGGCAAAGACGATTTTTAGCATTCTCAAGAAATGGGATGTAGACGAGGAAACCCTGAGCGCATTGGAAAGTGAAGTTGAGAATTGAAGGCGCGATCTCCGGGCATCCTGGCTGGATTTAGCCGGCCCTCCGGTACTGAGCCCGAAGTCGAAGGCGCGATCTACCGTAGAATGGCTGCTCCGTCCAGGATCTAATTCTCAGCCGGCTTTCGCGGGGGCGCGAAACCATGCCCACGCCTGTGTCCCACTTCCCTTCAGGCGAGTGCGCAGCCACGATAGCAAGAGCATGGCGAGAAATATCGTCAACAATCCGACCGACGCGGTGCGGATGTCTAACACACGTTTGGGCAGGATGGCGAATCGTCCATACACCAACTCGAGATGAACCCAATACACCAGCAATGAGGTTCGCCCCAACTGGATTAGCGGGCTGAAGCCCCATTGCCCAGCCCCCCAACGGCACCAGACATAAGCCGCGCAGAGAGTAATCAGCAACAAGCCCACGCGCAGCAGGAAGAATTGCGGGCTGGTGTGCCAGTAGTCGTAAACCGCGTAGAGTTGAATGCGACGAGCATCAAACCATCGCGCCGCGTAAATCATGCCGAATCCGCTGACGCCTGCCGCCAGGAAAATCGTAGCCTGGCTCTGACGTGCCCATTCGCTGAACAAAAGAAATCCGACCGCGAAGCCGGCGAAGGCAAATCCCGCCCAGGGGAAAATTGGGAACAACGTTGCCTGCGGTTGCCCGAAATTGTGGACGCCGTCTAGGTATGATTCCAACGGCCAAGGCAACCAGCGGAGGCGCCAGGAGGTCCACAGAAGTGGCGTCAGCAGTGAGATTGCCATCGTCGCGCCAACTGCCGTTGCGGCAAGCGCGACCCGCGCGCTGGACGCGCTGCCTTGAAATCGGTCGGTCAGCACGAGCACAACCCAACATGTCCCGCCCAGCAGCATGATTGAGACGCCGATGATGTTGAGGACATCCACACGCAGCAAATCGCTCCACGGAGCCCAGCCCCAGGCAATCACAAATTCTTGTAGCCGGAACAGAAAGCCGAGAGCCAGAATTTCCGCGCCACGGCGAACCGCGGTCCGGCCGATCTGGCTCGGGTCCAAACCTTTTTGCTGTAGTTTGTTGGTCACCAGGGCCAGCGAGATTCCTGCCAGAAAAAGAAAAAGGGGCGCCGGCAAAGTCCCGCCGACTTGCGACCACATAAAAAAAGTGCCCTTGCGCGCAGTACCGCCAAGCCAGGCGTCATAGCAGTGAGTTTGGAACATCACCACACAGGCCAAGCCGCGCATCCAGTCAATGTAGGCTAAGCGGGATGAGGCGGGTGAAGGCATCGCGTGCTTCGCCAATGAAGCACAAGGAAGTATAAAGCAGCATGCGGTAAGGGCTGGGCGATTGCGCCGGTTTATTGTACCGTCACAGTTACCGTAGCGGTGTTGCGCCCATATTGATTCGTGGCGTAGAGCGTGAAGACCGTGGTCTGGTTTGGCGCGACAGCGACGCTGCTGCCGCGCACCGCCCCGATTTGCGGCGACACAATAACATACGAAGCCCCGGTTATGCTCCAGGAAAGCGTCGTACTTCCCCCGGCCGACACCGTGGCAGGCGAGGCTGTGAAACTGGCGATGCTTGGCGAGGTACCTTGCGGCACATTCGACGCCGTGTAAACCGGATTCATCTGCACCACTTCAAAATCAGAGGCCGTGACCTGTCCCAGATTATGCAGATCGTCGTTGCTCCAGCGATCATCGGGAGTGCCGCTGATGTACATTGCACTGCCGTTGTCCGCCATGATCATGCCGTATTTCTTTAACGCGTTCAGAATGACCTGCACGTTGGCCGAAAACGAAGACACATCAAAGCTGGCCTTCAGGCGCAAACGCATTCCCATGGGTACCGGCGAACTGCTGGAAGTCGCTGCCCAATGCGAAGCCGGCGGAGTCATAGCCGCCTCGCTGTAGGGCAGCGTGAAGCGCAATGCATGTTGAATCTGACCGGCCGTTACTTCGTCGTAGCGAACCAGCCCTGGGAAAATCGGCAGCCCGGCTGCGTCCGCAGAGGTCCAAGTCCAGGGGCGCTGTTCATCTCCCAGGAGATCCCAAACCGCGGCTGAGTCGGCATTCCAACTCCCATCATTATTGGGATAGGAATTATAGAGCTCGTAGAGGAAGCAATTGCTATTGTCGAGTACCAGCACGTGCCGGTCGCCATTGCCCGGGTTGGGATAGCCTTCGATCGGCGCACTCGATGGAATGGGCATTGGTCCCGGATCGCTCTCGTCGCCGTACGCGGTGAAGTTAATGGGCACCGTCGCCTGAGTTTCGCTCACCACGGTGTACGGAATGCCCATATACGAGCCCTGATATTCTCCCGCTCCGAAATCAGGATGCAGGCCAATGTTCGGTCCGATGAAGTTGATAATCGCGGTGGAGTTGGCGTCCACCGTGGCGCTGGAAATGTCTTTGTTCCACAGGTTGTCGCTAGCGAACGGAATGAAGCCGTTCAAACTGGCGCCCTGGCCTGCGCTCATCGCACTGCAGGCGCTGTTGTTCTGATTTCCGCTGGAGCCACTCCCGCCGGAGCCGCTGCCCGAGCCTGATCCGCCGCCGCTACCGGACCCAGCTGATGAGGGATCGGATGTGGACGCCACGCCGCCGCAACCGGCGAGTGCCAGAGTCAGAGCAAGCATCCCGCATACGATGGATAGTTTTCTCACAAAGTATCTGGCAATATTCTGCGGGAGAAGACTCGATACAGCCATGCGGAATGAGGACAGTGCGTCCGCAAAACGGGACATGTCCTTTGGGGCAAATCACCCCAGCGTCATGGAACATTGATTTCAAGATGAGCAATTGCGGTGGTCTGCCATCTCGGCCCCGAATTTCTCGGCGCTTTTGGCGGTTAAAGGCCCTTTTCACCGCGGCAGCAAACGTTGCCCCGCACAGAGCACCGCAACCAAGGACGCTGAGAATTGGCAGCAAGAGACTAAGTGTCGATCTGCACCAGCGGGGACTCCTGCACCATTTCGGGCTGCGGCGTCCAGCGGTGCGGATTCGCGGGACTCGCGGAGAAGCGTGCAACCCTGGTGCCGATGGCCACCGAGGCCCTGACCAAGTGGTCAATCTTCAACGGTCCGGCTACCGGAATCGCCTTGATCCAGTGCAAAGCGCTGCTGATGCTACAGCCGCACTGCGAACAATCCGGATTGCCTCCGAACACACAGGGCTCCACGCGCGTCTTTAAGTCCGCGGAGTAGTTCACCGACATCTTAGCGAACAAGCAATCCTGGGGCGAGGCCGGGGGGTGGATCCAAGCCTGCGCCATGCCATCCGGCATAAGCAGTTTTGTGTAACGCTGCTCCAGTGGGGGCAATTCGCGGGCTAAGCGTTCACGATCTTGCGCGGATAACATCTCCGGACTGCTCTCCCCCACCTGCGGGGTGTAGAGACTGATCCAGATGTGATCCACTTCCGCCTGGGCATTCCAAAAGGCCACGTATTCTTCCAGGTATTCGGGACGCTCCATCATCGGCTTCGTAATAACCCAGTGAATATTGACTTTTCGGCCTGCGATGTTCTTAAGAATTTTCTCGTAAGTGGCTGGTTTACGGCGCACATCATGATGCTCGGGCAGTCCATCGACGGAAACGGCGACCCGGAGGCGCGAGATATTCATCCAATCCTCCGGGATCGGAATCACCGCACTGGTCACGATCATGGTGAACACGCCCATATCGTTCAGCGCGGGAAGAATCCGGCTCAGTTCACGATGCCGCACCAGTGGTTCTCCACCGACCAACGAAACATGCAGCGGACGATGTTTGCGTACGAGATCAATCACGCCGCTCACCAGCGCATCCCCACGAAAGTCACTCAGTTGGCGCAGCGTAGTGCCGGACCCGAGATGGGTATCCCCATAGGCGTAACATCCGGGACAAGTTAAAGGGCACTCCCGGGTAATCTCAATCGAGATCATTGGCGCCCGACCTTTGAGGATTTGTCCCCAGGAAACCAGTAAGTCTTTTGGTTTCAGGCTGGGCTTCTGAGACGAGGAAATAGCAGAGGAGGGCATATACGTTAGGTGCCGGCCAAGGGTAAATAGTTTCCTCAAAAGATGGGAGTCTTCTACGATTGTGCGCTATGGTAGATTTTGGTTCAGAACTGACATCCATCCCGAAGTGAGAGGTAAAATCTAGAGGACGCTTTTTCCTCCGGGATCCGCGTATGGGGGCACCACCTGGGGGATTCCATAAGTGCGCCTGTAGCTCAGGTGGATAGAGCATCTGCCTTCTAAGCAGAGGGTCGCCCGTTCGAGTCGGGCCAGGCGCACCATAATCTCAACGATGACGCACGCTTGGTCGGTTTCGAAGGGAACGTTCTTCCGCGCGTGCGGGATTCCCCGCTGCATGGCAAGCTGAGCGAGGACTCTGCTTTATAATCAGCATACATGGCCACCACGCCAGAAACTTCCGTCGCAGTCAGCGCGAAGTTCGAGCCGGTGATTGGGCTCGAAGTCCATGTCCAGCTCCTGACGGTGACCAAGATTTTTTGCTCCTGCTCGACCCGCTTCGGCGACCCGCCGAATACCAACGTGTGCCCGGTGTGCCTCGGCCTGCCGGGCGCTTTGCCGGTGCTGAACCGGAAAGCGGTCGAGTTCGCAGCGCTGGCGGCGATGGCACTGAACTGCCGCATCAATGAGACGTTCGATTTTCGCCCGCAAGAATTATTTTTATCCCGACCTGCCCAAGGGCTACCAGATTTCGCAGTACGACAAGCCGCTGGCCGAGTTTGGCTGGATCGAATCAAGTCCAACGGCGCCAGCAAGAGAATCGGCATCACCCGCCTGCATCTCGAAGAGGACGCGGGCAAGAGTCTGCACGAAGGCTTCCCCGATGCGGCCGAGAAGACCGCGATCGATCTCAACCGCAGCGGCGTGCCGCTGATCGAAATCGTCAGCGAGCCCGAAATCGCCTCTCCCGACGAAGCCCACGAATATCTCACGCGGCTGAAAGAGATCATCCTGTACACCGGGGTCAGCGATTGCAACATGGAGGAAGGTTCGCTGCGCTGCGATGCCAACGTCAGCGTGCGTCCGCGCGGGCAGAAGAAATTCGGCACCAAGACTGAAATCAAGAACGTCAATTCCTTCCGCTTTATTCGCGAGGCGCTGGAATATGAAATCGACCGCCAGATCGGAGTGATCGAATCCGGCGGCAAAATTACGCAGGAGACGCGGCTGTACAACTCCGCCGAAGGCAAGACCTACAGCATGCGCTCGAAAGAGCAGGCGCACGACTACCGCTATTTTCCCGAGCCTGATCTGTTGCCGCTGGTGGTGGATGAGAAGTGGCAGGCGGCAGATCCGCACGCAGCCTGCCGGAACTGCCCGAAGCGCGGCGGAAGCGCATGGTCGCCGACTATGGCATCACCGAGTACGACGCCCAAGTGCTGACCGTTGACGAAGTCTTTGGCGGACGAATTCGAACTCGCCGCCAAAGCCGCGAAGAATCCCAAACGCGTCGCCAACCTGGTGCAAAGCGAGCTCATGGGACGGCTCAAAGCCAAGGGTTTGGAGATCGCAAGCTCGCCCATTTCGATGAAGGGCGTGGCAGCTGTCCGCGGATCTGGTCGAGAGCGGCGCAATTTCGGGCAAAATGCTCAAAGATCTGTACGACTTGTGTTTTGAGCGCAACCAGGATTTTCCCGCCGTGTACGAAGAAGAAGGCCGTCCGGAGCAATCACCGACACGGCCGCCATCGAGAAGATCATCGACGAAGTCATCGCCGCCAACCCCAAACAGGTTGAGCAGTACCGCGCCGGCAAGAAGACTGTGGTGGGATTCTTCGTCGGCCAGGTGATGAAGGCCTCCAAAGGCCAAGCCAATCCGCAGCTGGTGAATGAGCTGCTGGCCAAGAAACTGGAAGGCTAACTCCTCGACTTTCCCTGGGTCCTCAGTGACCCGTGTGTTGGCAAATGAAATCAGCACTGGGAAACACTGGGGGCACGGTGGAACTCCATTACTTCCTCGTTACTTTTGTTACCACCGGTGGCTCTTGGATAACAGGTAAGATTTTAGCCAGGAGCATCTTATAGCTGGGCCAGCCATGAAGAAGTGGAAGCTTGACCGCATTATCAGCATCGCCACGCTAGTTACCTCGGTGGCGGCGCTGGTGCTGGTATTGAAACGTCCTGCTCCGGTGGCCGCGCCGCAGACGCCCGCCCAGGCGGCGGCCAATGCGCAATCTTTCCAGGAAAAGATCGCAGAGCTGGATCAGCAGCCGACAGATCAGTCGGCGCAACCGGGTCAGGCAGCGAACACTTCTTCGCAGGATGCATTGCCTAACGATCCGCAAACAGCGCCGCCGGGCGTGCAACAAGCTCAGTCTGGGAACGGGTCACAGAACTCTCAAGCGCCGGCGAGCATAGCGCAGGGCAAGCCCTCTTCCGGTCAAGTCCACATCACTTCGGACGAGATTACGGCGGCTTTAGCTCAGGCTTCGGGCGCTCTTTCGGGAGGACAACTCGCCGCCAACAGCGATGTGGGCGCTATGCCCAACATCCTGGACCAGCAGGTCAGCTTCGACGGCGACCAGGCCCATGGGCAGTTTCTGGTCAACGTTGCGGGCAAGAATGTCTGGATCACGGTCTCCGGACATCTGGGATCGAAAGATGGCTTTGCCACCTTCGAGCCGACGGAATTCAAAGTGGGCGATTTGAATATTCCGGTCTCGCTGGTGAATGGACCGTTGCAGCAACGGCTGGCGGAGCAGCACGACCGGCTGAAGCTGCCGGATAACGTCGGCGGAATCCAAGTCAAAGACGGGCAGCTGGTGCTGACGCAGAAGTAAAGTTGCCTTCCAAGCGGTCGGAGCAGCAGCCGGTCATTCCGAACAGGCCATGGGTCAGGCGCGGCCCAGCAGTGGACGTATCCACCGGTTCTGAAGCGGCCTACTGCCAGCGGCCGGCAAGGGCTACTCGGGCGGCCATGGTTTGAAGTCGTGTTCGATACCTCTTCGGACTGCTTCCAAGTTGATGTCAGTGAGGGGCACGACCCCACATCGATCAAGCCAAATTTCAGGTCCCTCGGAGCCCGCGTTGTGGGAACGTTGGAAGAGCATGATGAAACGTCCACCGGGGGACACGTCCGCAGGCAGGTTCGACTGAGTTAGGCTGACAGTCCCTGGAAAGACTCGAACCTCAAGTGTCGTCCCGATTTCCCAAAAAGAGGCCGCTTTGAGTTTGGACACCAAGCGGACGGTAGAGACCTGAAAAGACTCAACTCCCGGTTCCGTTCTGTTAGAGAGAACGTCGACAATGACCGCGTTTTCAGTGTCTCGACCTTGCGTTTGCAGGGGATAAACGCATCGGCTCGGGTCGTTCGAGAGATTAAGGGTTCTTGCCTCAGACGTATACTGTCTCCAGGCGGAAGGCATGAGGTCCCCCTTCTCTCGACAGGGTTTTGGTCTGGTCAGACAGCGTAGGTTGAAGTCCATCAAACGTGCCACATCGGATGAATCAGCAAAAGGGGTGAACCTTGCAAAAACCGCAAGGCACCCGGTGCACCCGCCTGGAGTAGACACCGTATATTCGGGATGCATCGCCAGTTGCGGCCAGGAACCGGCTGGAGCAAACTTTGAGACGCTTTCCGACACCCCGATTAGCGTGTAGCCGTACCCATCAAATGGCGGATTACGCCCGCCTTCGGGAGGAACCTCAACAGTCAAGTAGAATCCCTTTCCCCAAACCAGGCCATTCCTGACAAGAACGTTAGCCCTAATGCGACTCTTTCGAACTCCGAGGAAGGCGTAGGCACGTCGCCCCCAGGGAGCATTTGGGACAAATCCAGGGTGACGATAGAAAAAATCTTTTAACTCAATCTGGTAATCACAATTGGATGAAATGCAGAGCCCGTCATAGTGTCCCCAATATCCCCAGCGGGCAAAGAGCCTCTGGGCATCGGTCCACGTGCTCTTTCGCAACTCCAGATTCCGAACATCCAAGAGCAGGCGCTCCGCCCTGAGTCGGAGCGTTCGTTGCTGGATCTGGATCGCGGCAATTGCCACTATGACGGTAGCGAAAATGAGCACGATGCCTATGCAAAGGGTTCTGTGCCGCATGGAAAACCGTCCTACATGTTAGACAATACGCTACTTCACGTTGTTCCCCGAACCCAATCCGCCTAAGCGAGAGCATTCTCCTTCGCCACTTCCGCGTACCACTTCCCCGAGTCTTTCATCGTCCGCTTCTGCGTTTTGTAATCCATATACACGAAGCCGAGGCGCTGGCTGTAGCCTTGATCCCATTCAAAATTGTCCAGCAGGCTCCAGTGATGGTAGCCGCGCACATCAGCTCCATCGCGAATCGCGCGCGCTAGCATTGCCAGATGGTCACGCACGTAGGAGATGCGGCGCGAGTCGTGTATCAGCCCATCGGGGCCGGGGCCATCGCCGTAAGCCGCGCCGTTTTCGGTAATCTCGATGACGGGACGGTTGTAGTCGCGGGTGATGCGGGTCACGATGTCGTACATACATTTCGGCCAGACTTCCCAGCCGAGATCTGTCTTGGTAGGCGCAGAGCCGCGATTCATCTTTGCGGGTAGAAACCAATACTGCGGATTGAACAGGCGCTCGCTCATGCTGGGAGCGGAAACAATGGTGCGGTCGTAAATATTGATGCCGATGAAATCGAGCGGCACGCGCACTTGTTCCATGTCGCCGGACCTGATTCCCATCAAATAAGAAGGAAAGATCGGGAAGGCATCGGGATAGCGTCCCTTGAGAGCGGGTTCGAGAAACCAAACGTTGCGGAAAGCATGAGCGCGAGCCGTGGCAAGCTTGTCGTCGGCGGAATCTGTTGCCGGCTCACACGCCGACATGTTGAATGCTGAACTGACGCGAGCTTTCGGGTACTCAGCCTTCAGCGCGCGGAATCCCTTGCCCTGCGCCAGGTTTGCGGTGTGCGTCGCCCGCAATGTTGCGGGCAGACTTTTTCTGCCGGGTGCGTTTTTTCCGGTGAGATAGCCGTCTGTGGTAAATGCCACCGCTTCGTTGAGGAGAATCCAATCGGTGACGCGATCGCCCAGGGCGCGGGAAACGGTTGCCGCGTAGTCGGCGAAGCGATCGGCGGTTTCGCGATTCGGCCAGCCGCCCGCATCTTCTAAAGCCTGTGGCAAGTCCCAGTGATAAAGCGTGACCAAGGGACGAATTTTCGCTTCGAGTAGCGCATCCACCAAGCGGCTGTAGAAATCCATTCCCTTCTGATTTGCCTGGCCTTTGCCGGCAGGCTGAATGCGGGGCCATGAAATGGAGAAGCGATAACTGTTCAAATTCAGTGCTCGGGCCAGCGCGATATCCTCGCGCCAGCGATGATAGCTGTCGCAGGCAACGTCGCCCGTGTCGCCATTCTTGATTTTGCCAGAAGTGTGCGTGAAGCGGTCCCAAATGGATTCGCCCTTGCCCGCTTCGTTCCACGCTCCCTCGATCTGGTAGGAAGCGGTCGCCGCGCCCCACCAGAAGTCTCTCGGGAATGGAGTCGAAGTGGTCAAACCTGGTTCGACAAAAAGAAGATTCGTTTCCCCGCGCTTGCCTAAGTCTGGAATGCCCCTAGCGGAGACAAACGCGGCGCCCAGCGCGGATTTCAGGAACTCGCGACGCGTGAAGTCGGAAATGAAGCGCATCTCCTTGAGTCAACCGGACTCATCCACCCAGGGGACCATCGAACAACGGCCACAACTGATTTCCGATGACGCGGTAAATGGTGAAGGCACTCGCCGAATCGGATACCTTACGAAAAAGCAATTCACCACGGCCGTCACCATCGGCGTCCACCACGTCAATGAAATCGTAGCGTGGCAATACGTCCAGATGCTGCGCATCGGTTATGTTGGAAAACACTTTGTGCAAGTCGCCATAAATATCCTGCCGAGCAACCAGGGTGATCATATATTGCAATGCGGTTGCGGGTTTGCCCGCGGTATGCGGCATCTGCGCTTTCGCCATCAGAATCAAGATCGGTTCATTACTGCTTGACGGATCGATTACGCGGAGCTGCACGTCATCGAAAGTGGGCTGCGCCGCTTTGGCCGCAGCCCCAGTCTTTCGTGGCCCGGAACGTGTCGGAGCGGGCGGCGTAACCGTCGCACTGGCGGCTTGCTTCACGTGATCTCCAATCTCGGTGACTGCCATCGCGAGAATTTTCTTGCGGAATTGCAGTTCGTCATCCGCCTTCATCGGATAAGCGTAAGAGTGCGGCTCGGGACCTGCCGCATCAGAAATTGCAGGAACGAGCTGCACGCCGTTTGCGGCGCTTTTCGCCGGGGGCGTCGCTGATGGCGAAGTTTTGCTGGGTGTTTTCGCCGGAGCGGTGGTTGCGGAAGGAGTCACCTTTTTCGATGCCGCCGTGGGCTTTCCGCGTTTCAACGTCGGCCGATCCGGATCGTTCTCATCGGACGCGGCTGCTTCCGCTGTAACCGTTGGAGCAGCGGTGGTTGCGTCGGCCGGAGGCGACGGAGGAGTTGCTGCCGAGGGAGCTGGAGTTGCCGTCGCCGGGGCCGAAGGAGTTGGCGCCGACGGAGCGGGCGAAGCCGGTGCAGGTGAGGCGGAAGCGGGCGGGGCCGAAGCAGAAGGTGCCGGCGGCGCCGCTTCGGCTGGCGTCGGCTTCTCGGCACGCCGCCGCAATACAGGCCGCGAATCCGTATCTTCGAGGTCGCGGGGCTTCGAGTCGGCCTTGTGCGCGTTAGCGGGGGGCTTGCTGCCTGCCGGCACGAACCTTCCAGCTCCCGACCAGGTATTGTCAGGTCCTTCGAGCGCCCCGGTTACCGTGAACAACCCCAGCGAGGTGCCCGTGCGCTCCGCTTCGTAGACGGTGCCGGACTCCAACGCCATGGGAATGGGGGCGGCCTTGTAGGCGCCGGCGTCGTAGAATTCGCCGTCCACCAGGATTGCCACTGGAATTAGATGAGCCGCACCGTTAGGGCCCAATTCCATTAAAGCCAAGGCTCGCGGTCCCTTAGGCTTCTTTACGGGAGGCTTGGTTTGTGCTGCGGCGATCTGTACCAGCGCCAGCGTGAGCAGGATGACGCCAGCCCAGCGCTTACGATATAACTTTGCAGAAGCTGAAGGAGAGACAGCCATGGATATCAATGATAAAGCTCCTGCGTTCACTTTACCCGACCAGAATGGTAAAGAAATCTCGCTTAAGGATTTTCACGGAAAGTATGTGGTTCTTTACTTCTACCCCCGTGCGGACACTCCAGGATGCACTGTCGAGGCCTGCGAGTTTCGCGACGCCTACAAGAAAATTGAGAAGACCGGCGCGGCCATCCTCGGGATTTCCCCGGACACGCCGAAAGCCCAGAAAAAGTTTGAGGAGAAGTTCGATCTGCCCTTCACTCTGCTGGGCGATGCCGATAAGACTGTGTGCAATGCTTATGGCGTGATTCAGGAAAAGAACATGTACGGGAAAAAAGTGATGGGCGTGGCGCGCACTACTTTCATCATCGGTCCCGATGGAAAGATCAAACATATCTTCCGCAAAGTGAAGCCGGAGGGCCACGCCGCCGAAGTGCTGGAGTATCTGAAGAGCGCGATGAAGGGCGCTGCCTGATTCAATTCCTAACCCTGCGAGCGGTCATCCTGGAGCGAAGCGAGGGGATGACATGACAATGAAACCAGCGTCCAACTTTACGAAGCGCTTGCCGCGCAGCTTCTACGACCGCGACCCGCGTCAAGTCAGCCGCGGTCTCCTGGGCAAGGTTTTGGTGCGGCGCGATGGCCGAAGGCTCTTGGCCGCGCGGATTGTCGAGGTCGAAGCTTATCTAGGGACCAATGACCCTGCTGCGCATTCCTATGCTGGCAAGACCGCGCGTAACGCGGTGCTCTTCGGGCCCCCAGGCTTTTCCTACGTCTATTTCATCTACGGCAATCATTACTGCTTCAATGTGTCGTGTTTGCCGGATGGGGAAGCCGGCGGAGTCCTTTTTCGTGCGCTCGAGCCACTAGCCGGCATAGACGCGATGGCACGAGCGCGGGATGTTGCGTTGAACGGCCCTCGCGATTTGCGGAAACTTACCAGCGGGCCGGGCCGGCTAGCGGAAGCCTTCGGCATCACCCGCGAGCGCGACAACGGGAAGGATTTGACGAGCCGCACTTCCGATTTGTGGATTGCGGACGACGGGTTTCTCCCCGCGCATGTGCTCATCACGCCGCGCGTTGGGATCACCAAGGCCAAAGATGATCCGCTGCGCTACATCATTGCGGGCAATGAATTCGTATCAGGGCCGCGAATCACCTCAGGCTTCAGAGAAGCTTGAGGCAAAGTGCCACCCTACCTAAGCACGACGTTGTCAATTAGCCTCGTCGTACCCAAGAACGCCGCCACCGCGACCAGCGAAGTTTTGCTAATCTCAGCCAGCGGCTCCAATGTTTCCGGGTCTACGATGTCAATGTAATCGAGGCGCGCCAAGGGTTCGGCAGAGAATACTTCTTGCGCAGCGGCAACCAGCCGGGCCGCATTCCGTTCACCGCGCTTGAATACTGTCTCTACCTGTGCGAGCGCTCGATGTAAGACCAACGCAGATTTCCGCTGTTCGGGATTGAGATAGGCATTGCGCGAACTCAGTGCCAGCCCGTCTGATTCTCGCACGATGGAACACGCGACAATCTCCACCGGAAAATTCAGATCGCGTACCATGCGCCGGATGATGGCCACTTGCGCGGCGTCCTTCTGCCCGAAAAACGCGACATCCGCTTCGACGATATGGAAGAGTTTGGCGACGACGGTCGTCACCCCACGAAAGTGCCCGGGCCGCGACTTGCCGCAAAGCTTCTCGCTCAGGCCTTCGACCGTAACATAGGTGACAGCCCCCGGCGGATACATTTCTTCCACGGAGGGCGCGAACACCATGTCCACTTTTTCTTTCTCCAGCAGCGCGCAATCCCGCTCGAAGCTGCGGGGATACTTTCCGAAATCTTCATTGGGGCCAAATTGAGTGGGGTTCACGAAAATGGATACGGCCACCACGTCGCACTGGGACTTGGCAGCCCGCACCAGTGATAGATGGCCATCGTGCAGCGCGCCCATGGTGGGCACTAGGCCGAGGCGCTTACCTTTATGACGCGATGCCCGGGAAAAAGCTCGCACCGCGTCGATCGTTGTGACTATCTCCATAAATCTCTTGCCACAGAGACACCGAGCCCCAGAGAAAGCCGAATGGGGCCATAGGGAACCTCTGATTGAGTGTTCAGGGGCCCTCTGTGACCCCTGTGCCCTCTGTGGTTCAAGCTTTTGCCCGGACACTCAATCAGAGTTTCCCTACTTGCCTTGTTTATTCTCTGGGACTCTGAGTCTCTGTGGTGAATCTCAATTAGTGGCTCAACACGCGCTTGTGGTCGAGCACGCTTTCCAGTGCTGCCCGTGTATCTCTCGGCAGATGATAAGACTCTTCCTCCGACGGATATTTTCCCGACTGCACATCGGCGCGGAAATGCTGTGCCGCTTCGCTGATCAATGCCGCCGCGTCGCCGTAGCGCCGCACGAATTTCGCCGGAGGTCCAAAGGTCAAGTTCAGCAGATCATGGAACACCAGCACCTGGCCATCGCAGTCCGGACCGGCGCCGATGCCAATGGTCGGAGCATGCACTTCGGCGGTGATCATAGCCGCAACCTCACGCGGTATGCCTTCCAGATAGAGGCAAGCCACGCCCGCATGATCGAGCGCCACGGCGTCACGCATGAGTTGCTCGACATCGGCCAGAGACTTACCCTGCACTTTGTATCCGCCCATGGCATTCACGGATTGCGGGGTAAGGCCAATGTGGCCAGCCACCGGAATCTCCGCGTCAATAATGCGGCGGATCAGGTCGACACGTTTCTCGCCGCCCTCCATCTTCACCGCCTCCACTCCGGCTTCTTTGACGAAACGCATCGCGTTGCGGACGGCGTCTTCCGCGCTCACGTGGTAAGAGCCGTAAGGCATATCCACCAGGAGCAATGCGCGTTTCACGCCGCGACGCACAATGCGGGCGTGGTGCAGCATTTCGTCCATGGTGACGGACAGCGTGTTCTCGTAGCCGAGCATGGTCATGGCCAGCGAGTCGCCGACCAGGATCACGTCGATACCGGCTTCGTCGAGCAGACGCGCGGTGGCGTAGTCATAGGCGGTCAGGCAAGCAATCGGCTCATGCCGCTGTTTCTTTTCGCGGAGCGAAGCAACTGTATTTTTTGGGAAAGATTCGCTGATCGGGATGAGACTCATGATGTCCTCCAGTGCCCCTCCGCGTTGGCGGATAGAGCCCGTCCACATCTGAAAAACATTATAAACCTCGAACTTCCGCGGTCGATGGAACTGAAAGAATGGTGGGCGCAGCAAGGCCTTGCGGCAAGAAGCGCCATTGTTGATGTCAGCCGTCAATTGGGGGGAGGTTTTCTACCTGGAATGGCGGTATCATGGCGAGGCTAAGGCACACGAAGCCGAAGCGAAATTGCAGGAGCTACCCATCGCGGTGATCGCCGTGGATCGCGAGCGAGCTTCGCGGGCTGGCGCGCTGAGGCAGAAGCATAGCTTGGGCTATGCCGATGCATTCGCGGCGGAACTGGCAATCGAACGTGGAGCTTGGCTGGTGACCGCCGATCCGGAGTTTGCGAAAGTTGGGAAGGGCCTTTCGGTGTATTCCTTACCGCGGCACGAGAGGTACCAGGACAAGTCCTGACCGTAGCACTGATATTGAAAGCTATGGGGGCCGTCGAATTTCCCGCTTCTACCGACGCGTCCGTTTGCTGTTCGCCCGCAGCCAAGCCGCGAATGCGGCCTCATCGAGCGTGCCGGCCGCAAGGCCCAAAACCGCTTGTGTAGCGTCTTCCTCGCTCGCCATGAAGCGAAAGCCATTGAGTTCAAGGAAAAGGATCCCAACCACAAATCCTACCCGCTTGTTGCCATCCACAAAAGGATGGTTGCGAACCATGCCTGCCGTGTAAAGCGCGGCCATCTCAACCACGTCAGCCGAGTCGGCATAGGCGTGGTGCTGGAGAGGACGGGCCAGTGCGGATTGCAGAAGCCCTGCATCACGCAATCCCGGTGCCCCGCCATGGGCGGCTAGAAGGCGATCGTGGATCGCGAAGGCGTCGCGCTCTTCGATCCATAGCGGCTCCTTCCGTTTCACTTCGACAAGGCCTGAAGTGTATTGCGGTAGCGGCCCATGATCTCTTCAGCCTTTTTTATTTTCTTCTCGAACGCCGGGTCGTAAGGCGTCAGCCGGTAACCGCCCTCCGCTGCCTCAATCAGGAAAAGCCTCTCGCCGTCGCCGGTTCGTAGACGATGGATGACTTCTTTGGGCAAGACCACGCCCAACGAATTGCCAAACTTACGGACCTTGAGCTCGACCATGCATGGCTCCTTGTTATTACAATTGTAATAACTCGGCTTTGAGTCTGCAAGGGACAGATAATGGAATGGATGTGAGCCGGCGGAAGCATGTGCCTCGAGGTACCGTCGAGCTATGCTCGACCGGGCAGCCGAGGGCGGCTGTCCCTACGGGAATCACGCGCTGGCCGCTTCCTGGCTCCCCAGCGGCAGGAAATACTGCGTCCCCTTGATCGGCGCTGAGACTTTCCGCAGCAGCTCCTGCAAATCCTCATTGCGTTCCACGAAGTCGATCTCCGAAGTATTGACGATCAGCAGATCGGAAGACGTGTAGTGAAAGAAGAAGTGCTCGTAGGCTTTGACCACTTCTTCCAGATAATCTTCGTTGATCGCCTTCTCGCCGGACGCATTCTTTTTCTTCAGGCGTTTCTTCAGCACTTCGGGCGTGGCCTGCAGGTAAATGACGAGATCGGGAGTCGGAAGCTGCTCGCGGAAGTAATTGTAGTAGCGGTTGTAGGTCTCGAGCTCCTGGTCGGTCAGGTTCAAGCAGGCGAAGAGTTTGTCTTTCTCGAAAATAAAATCCGTGACTACGGTTTTCTGCGAGCCGGCGCCCAGGTCGAGGGCGTGCAGTTGCTCGAAGCGGCGGATCAGGAACGCGAACTGCGCCTGGAAGGCGGCGCCGCGTTCGCCCGTCATAAAAGCCGCGCAGGAAGGGGTTATCCTCGGCTTCCATCACGCGCTGCGCGTTGAGTCGCTCGGCCAGAACTTGCGCCAGCGTGCTTTTGCCAACTCGAATAGGACCTTCGACTGCAATATAGCGGGGCAGCTCAAAAAGATTGGCCATGGGTCAGAGAAAAGTTTGCGCTTCGCTTGGCAGGATATCCCGGCAGAGCCGGGTTGCAATTGAAGGAAGAGTTAACAGCGAATTTCGATTGCCAATCTTCGATTGCCGATTCGTTTTCCGATCAGGCCGCGATCGGGCAACCAGCAATCAGCTAGAATTCCTTCATGCTCGGCTCCGCCCTCGCCGTTGCCGGAACCGCCGCCGTCGGCCGCGGCGGGCTATCAATCCATGGCGCCGACCGGACAATGGTTTGGGAGAACATTTACCGGAGCGGATCGCGGATCAAAGTTGCTGGCGCTCACCTTTGATGATGGTCCCAACGATCCCTACACTTTCCGCCTGCTGGAGATTCTTGCCAGGCATGAGGTACGAGCCACATTTTTTCTCATCGGCCGTTACGTGCAACAGCGGCCCGATATCGTTCAGGAACTGGTCAAAGCCGGTCACGTCGTTGGCAACCACACCTTCACCCATCCCTTACTAACGTTCAAGAGTTCGGCAGAAGTTAGAAATGAACTTGCAACCTGTCACCGCGCCTTGACCGATGTGGCCGGTGAGCACTCCAAACTGTTTCGCCCTCCATTTGGCGGGCGACGCCCAGGAGTTCTGCGGATGGCTCATGCACTCGAATTGGAGCCGGTGATGTGGAGTGTGACGGGATACGACTGGAACGCGCCGTCAGCCGAGTATGTCGAGCGAAAAGTGGTCAACCAGGTCCGCGGCGGAGATGTAATCTTGCTGCATGACGGCGGGCACCTGCGAATGGGCGCAGATCGCTCGCGCACAGTCACGGCAACCGATTGGCTGATTGACCGTTATAAAGCGGAGGGGTACGCTTTTCTAACCATTCCAGAGATGATGGCGAAGACCCGTTCTCAGTCCGCGCTTGCCTCTTTATAGATATTCCCCGCAGAGATGAATTGCGCAGATTTCGTGGCCGCGCAATTACCGTCCGCCGCGCCGCCCCGCAGGTGCTGGCGCAAGTGCTTGCTTGGCGGCTGCGATGGTGCGCTGCACGTCCTCTTCCGTGTGCGCCGTGCTCAGAAAAGCTGCCTCGTACTGCGAGGGCGGAAGATAAACTCCGTGATCGAGCATGGCCCGAAAGAAGCGGCCGAAAGCTTTGGTATCCGATTTCGAAGCTGAATTCCAACTCGAAATCGGATCTGGATTAAAGAACCAGGTAAACATTGAGCCGACACGGTTCGTAGTGAGGGGCACGCCTGCATCTTTGGCGGCGGCGCCGACTCCCTCCACAAGTTTCCCGGCCAGCTTATCGAGTTGGGGATAGATCTGCTTCTCATGATCCCGCAGATGTTTGACGGTCGCGATGCCCGCCGCCATGGCCAAAGGATTTCCGGAAAGAGTTCCTGCCTGATACATTGGGCCCAGCGGAGCGACCAGCTTCATGAATTCATCTCCGCCACCATAAGCGCCGACCGGCAGGCCGCCGCCGATGATCTTTCCCAACGTCGTAAGATCGGGGCGAATGCCATACAGTTCCTGCGCGCCGCCGAAGGCGACCCGGAATCCGGTCATTACTTCATCGAAAATCAGCACCGCTTTTTCGCGTTGCGTAATCAGGCGAAGAGCAGCCAGGAATCCGCCAGAGCCAGGAACGCAACCCATATTTCCCACGATGGGTTCGACGATCACGCAGGCAATCTGATGCCTGAACTTGGCAAAGGCGCGCTCCACAGCATCGACATCGTTGAACGGCAACGCCAGGGTGAACTGAGTGAATTCTTCCGGTACGCCCGCGGAGCCTGGGATGCCCAGCGTGGCAATGCCGGAGCCAGCCTTTACCAGCAGCGCGTCGGCGTGCCCGTGATAGCAGCCTTCGAATTTCACGACGTACTTACGCTTGGTATAGGCGCGCGCCAAACGAATGGCCGACATAGTCGCTTCCGTCCCGGAGTTGACGAAGCGAACCTTCTGCATGTGAGGGAAAGCGCCGATGACCAGTTCCGCGAGATCGGCTTCGGACGGAGTGGAAGCGCCGAAGCTCATGCCGTTGCGCGCCGCAGTCGTCACCGCTTCCACAACCTCCGGCGCCGCGTGGCCGAGAATAAGCGGCCCCCAGGAGCCGAGATAATCAATGTACTCATTGCCGTCCGCATCCCAGACGTGCGAGCCCTGGCCGCGAACGATGAATGCTGGATCTCCACCGACCGCAGCAAAAGCTCGCACCGGCGAATTCACTCCGCCGGGAATCATCTGCTCGGCACGCTTCTGCAAGGCCCGGGACTGTTCTGCCTTTCGTGGAATCGGCTTCTCCTCGCGCAATCAGTAATATAGCAGCCGCAAATTTACTGGAAATTCATAATCTTGCAACGGTCCTGAAATAGGCAACAGATAGCTTTATTTCAGTACGCCCTTCTAACCGGGAGGGTTTAAGGACGGCTTCGGGGGGCTCCGAGCTGTCCTTAACTTTTTGCAGAGTTTGTCAATGTTTGGCCCATCGTCCCGACTTTTCTTCCTGGTCATTCAGTTCCGCTACCAATTCGTGCCACACGCCGCCGTGATTGCTTGCAAGGCGACGGAGCAGTTCTGATCAAGGTGAGCGTTCGCTCCATGCACGACGAAGCGTGCATCGAGCAAACTCTTCTTCCTCCCTGAGTGTTGCGGAGCTTACCTTGGCTTGCACAGGAACCCACGCGCGTTTCTATCGCATGGACGCTCACTTCAGATACGCGCGCACAAGCCCAATAAGATCTTCTGTCAATTCCTTGGGCGATTGCGTCTCCCGATCGGGATGGGTGATGTGCAACTGGATGTGGTCTTCCAAGATCTCCGCCATGAGGCTGTTGACCCCGCCCCGAATCGCTGCCAGTAGCATTAGGATGTCGGCACATTCGTCCCCCTCCGTCACCGAGCGCTCGACAGCCGTGATCTGCCCGGCGAGACGCTTGATTCGAGAGAGTAATTTCTGTTTTTCTTTGGAAATGTCGGGGAGTTTGTTCTTCATAATTTCTTCGACCTATCCTTCTTTGTCGCCTTGACTCTACCCTAGGGGGGTATGCTATAAAGCCAGGGTGGGTACGCTAGTCCGCCCTCTCAGACTATCAGAGGATCTATGAGATCGCGACCAGTGAGTGCAAGTTTCCGAGAATGGCCGGCGATGTAACGTTGCTTTAACTGACGAAGCGCATAATGAAGGGATTGAACTGTGGGGGATGGGAAGAGTACTTAAATCCGGGGATCGGATTGCAAGAAGGTTGCTGGCTGCCTGGTGGCTAGTAGCCGCGGTCGCCTGTGCCCTCCCTGCGTTTGGGCAGCAGCCGGACACATCTCCGTCGAATGGCGGTACTCCAGTTGCAACTGCAGACGATTCCGCCACTCCGCCTACGAGTGATGACCCTGAATCGCTGCTTCCGCATTTCAGGGACTCGCGGTTCTGGCTCTCTGGACAAGCGAATTTCATTTTCCAGATGCATCCCGACTTTCCGGCCGACTACAGCGGACGCAACAGCCTGAGACCTACGTACGAGACGGCCGTTTCCCGTGTGGTAACTGTGTACACCGGTGCGCGGCTCAATAACTCAACAGAGTTACTGGTTGACGTCGAAGAGGCTGGCGGCGCGGCACTGAGCAGTGGCCTCGGGTTGGCGGGCAACACCGACCTGGACATCGTGCGCAACCCGCAGTTGAGTAAAGCTCCATACCTGGCGCGAGCCATGATCCACAAAGTATTCGCGTTGAGCAAAGATAAAATCGAGAACCAGCGCAGTTTTCTATCGCTGTTCGATGAGCTGCCGCGTCGTCGCCTGGAAGTTCGCTTCGGCAAGTTCAGCATGCCGGATTTTATTGATCTAAATTCGGTAGGTTCCGATACACATCTTCAGTTTACCAACTGGTCGGTGGACAACAACGGCGCGTGGGACTATGCCGCCGATACGCGCGGCTACACCGTGGGCGCGGTGGTGGACTACGAGGATCGCAACTGGGGACTCCGTTTCGCCGAGGGCTTGATGCCGAAGGTCGCCAACGGAATTGACCTGGTATGGCGGCCGTGGCAGGTTCATGCGGAAAATTGGGAATACGAGCTACGCCGCGGTGTCGTGCCGAAAAAAAATGGCGTCGTTCGCTTGTTGGCATACACGAACTACGCCAACATGGGCATCTATCGCGATGCGATCGCCCAGTTTCAGGACGGCCTCGTCCCAATCCCAGATATCACCAACCATCCGTGGCGCGTCACGCGTAAGTACGGTCTCGGTGTGAACCTGGAACAGAATCTCACGCGCAATGTCACGGCATTTGCGCGCTGGGGATGGGACAATGGAAAAACCGAGTCATTTGCCTACACTGAGATTGATTCGACCTTGGTCGCGGGGCTAGGGGTTAGCGGCGCACAATGGCGTCGCAAACAAGATCGCGCCGGCGTTGCTTTCGTTTCGAATGGAATCAACAAATATCACCAGACCTACCTGGCGGATGGCGGCTATGGTTTTCTCCTAGGCGATGGAGCGCTGAACTACGGGCGGGAGAACATCGTCGAATCGTATTACACGGCACACGTTTGGCGCGGAATTTATGTTGCTCCAGGAGTGCAGCACATCAACAACCCTGGCTACAACCGCGACCGTGGGCCGGTCTTGGTGCCCACCTTCCGCGCGCACTTGGAGTTCTGAACAAGGAATCGCTGATAGCCGGAAGTTCTCTGTTCGGAAATTGCGCGCAGTCACTTCTCCAACGGAATTTCAAAATACATCAACTCGTTGCCTTGCGCATTGTGGACGCCGGTGACATAGAGATGGGCGCCAGCGAGCGGAGAGGAAATTCCCTCCACGTCGAAGAATAAGAATCCGGTTTGAGTACTGTGCGGTTCGACGGCCTTGGCTGCAAATTGGGCGCCCTCGACCTCATCCCGAGTTTGAGCGTTCATTCCCCCTTTGATCTTTCGGGTGGGAATTGGAATCGGGTAAGTCGTGGTTGCCGAAGGATGGGGATGGGCCAGCCTACGGAAAATGTCATCTGGGACGGCAGTCAACAGCTTTGTGCGGTCCCCGGTGATCAATTCCACTTTCATGTCGGCGAGAGATACGGGCTTATCGCCGTCGTTGGTGACAATGAGTAGAATCGGCAACATACCGATTCCGGCATAATTCACGGAGAAAATCCGGGTCTTATCCGCACCGATATAAGGGTCCGCAGCTACAGTGGCGGCTTCATCGCTATGCTCATCGTGCGCGGGATAGGTCTTGGCGCCTTGAACCGCCGGCATGACGAATTGCTTAGCCGCCCAGCAAGCGGTAACCGCAAGCGCCAGCACTGCGAACGCCGTGAGCGAACGAACTGCTGTACCGCTTGCATCCTT
Organism: uncultured Acidobacteriaceae bacterium; assembly: GCA_963712035.1. Taxonomy (GTDB): domain Bacteria; phylum Acidobacteriota; class Terriglobia; order Terriglobales; family Acidobacteriaceae; genus PALSA-270. The sequence continues at coordinate 1,291,755 of CAVQGL010000002.1, forward strand.
GAGCATAGGCAGATTATAGGATGCAAAGCCTCCGGTGTGGGGTACCTGATGCCGCGCCAGTCACCAGCGCGTAGAATGTCCCTTCTCATGTACCAGCTGTACAGCGCACTATTAGCTTTGGTTTTGCTGGTGAGCCTGCCTTACTGGCTCATGCAGTGGCTGCGCCACGGCAAGTATCGCGCCGGCCTGGGCCAGCGCCTGGGAAAAGTGCCCTCGCGGCTGGCCGAGCATCCTGTTCGTCCCGCCATCTGGGTGCACGCCGTTTCCGTAGGGGAGGTCCTGGCCGTCAGCCGGTTGGTGGCGGAAATGAAGCGGGTGTTTCCGCAGCACCGCGTGCTCGTATCGACCACCACCGCAACCGGACAGGAGTTGGCTGCAAGGCGCTTCGGGGACGACAACGTCCTTTACTTCCCGTTGGATTTCAAGTTTGCGATCAGGCCCTATTTGCGCGCGTTGGGGCCTAAATTGGTAGTGATCGCAGAGACCGAATTCTGGCCGAATTTTCTGCAACTGGCGCATGCCAGCGGCGCGCGTATCGCTGTAGTCAATGCCCGCATTTCTGACCGGTCTTTCCCCAGATACCGGCGTTGGCGCGGAATTCTCGCCCGCGTGGTGCGGCCGATTGACTTGTTCCTGGCCCAAACTGAAGAAGACCGCCGGCGATTGCTTGCCATCGGGGCTTCTTCCGACCGCGTTCAGGTGAGCGGGAATCTCAAGTTTGATGTGTTATTGCCCGTGCCTCCGCCCATCGTCGCCGCTCTCCGCGCCGCCTTAAAAGAGGCGAGTGCTTACCCAGTCCTGGTTTGCGGAAGCACGGTGGAAGGGGAAGAAACGCTCCTTCTCGATGCCTTTAAGAAAGTCTTGGAAACATTTCCTCGCGCCCTGTTGGTTCTGGCGCCGCGTCATCCCGAACGTTTCGAGTCAGTCAAACAATTGCTGGAAAAATCCCCGTTTCCTTTCTGGCGCCGCTCTACCTGGAATAATGAACCGCTTGGCGGCGGCGTATTGCTGATCGATACCATCGGTGAATTGGCTTCGCTCTATGCGTTGGCTGATTTAGCCTTCGTGGGAGGAAGCCTGGTGCCCCGCGGTGGGCATAACATCCTTGAGCCCGCGCAGCATGGAATTACGATTCTGGTGGGTCCGTACACCGAGAATTTTCGCGATATTGTAAAGGCATTCCAGGCCAACAGCGCGGTGCGTGTCGTCGAGCCGGCCGAACTCGCCCGGGCGCTTGCGGAGTTAGCCTCCAATGAATCGGACCGCAGAACCTTGGGCCGTCTTGCCGGTGAAACCGTGCGTTCTCATACCGGTGCGACGCAGCGAACGCTGGAAGCATTGCGGGGCTTGATGGATACTCCACTCCGGGACATCGCGCTTAAACCCACTTTAAGCGGAGAGGAAAGTGGGCTCACCACTCCACCACAATGAGTGCTATCGCTCTTGGACTGCTTAGTTCTATCTTTGGTACGGGAGTGCGAAGCCGTAATGCGCTCTATGACCGCGGCCTCTTACGCGCGCGGCAGCTGCTCGGACCCGTGGTCAGCGTGGGAAATCTATCGATGGGAGGATCGGGGAAAACACCTTTTGTCATTCTGTTGGGCGGGCTCCTGAAAGACAGGGGGATCAAGTTCGACATTCTCTCTCGTGGATACGGGCGCGAGACGACAGGCGCCGCCATCGTCGATCCGAATGGCTCGGCGCGAGAATTCGGCGACGAGCCGGTGCTCATGGCGCGCCGACTCGCGGTGCCAGTAGTCGTGGGAGAGGATCGTTATCAGGCCGGTGTGCTGGCCGAAGAAAAATTCGGCTCGCAGTGGCACATTTTGGATGATGGATTCCAGCACCGGGCGCTGGCCCGCGATTTTGATATTGTCCTGCTCACGCCTGAAGACGCTCATGATCGCCTGCTTCCCCGGGGCCGCATGCGGGAACCCCTAAGTTCTTTGCGCCGCGCCGACGCCATAGTACTAAGCGATGCGTCCGCGCACGCGTTTCCGCTCGAAGGCAAGCAGGTTTGGCAAGTGAGTCGCGGCATCCTGCCCAAAGATGTCCCACCACAGCCCGTGGTCTTTTGCGGTATCGCGCGTCCACAGAACTTTTTTCGGGATTTGCGTGCGGCTGGAGTCGAACCCGTGGCAGAGGCGTCCTATCGCGATCATCACGCCTATGGCGAGAACGATGTCCAGGAATTAGCTGGATTGTGCCGCGCCCGCGAAGGCGGCGGCTACGTCACCACCGAAAAAGATGCCATCAACCTCGGCCCGCATCTTACCAAGCTGCAACCCCTGGCCGTCGTTCCAGTGTGCATGGAGTTGTCGGATCCACCTAACGCTGTGGATACCCTTCTGCAGGTCGTGGAAGAGCGCAGGCGCTCGGCGTGAGAAAATCTTGTCGTCTTACATGAACAAAACTTCCAAAGAGACCGCGCGGCTACGAAAGATCGTAGAGTCGTTTCCTAATGTGACCATCACGGTGGTGGGCGATTTGGTCGCCGACGAATTTATCTTCGGCGAAATCTCGCGGGTATCGCGCGAGGCCCCGGTGCTGATTCTGCGGCACCGCGAACGCACCGTGACTCCAGGCGGCGGTGCGAATGCGGCGAGCAATCTCGCCGATCTTGGAGTCAGCGTGTTGCCGGTCGGGGTGGTAGGGGACGACGAACCAGGCCGTTTGCTGCTTCGCTGCTTTCGCCATAAACACATTCCCGTGGTTGGTGTTTTGAAGGATAAAAGCTATGCCACGGTCACCAAGACACGGATTCTCGCGGGCATGACGCATACCTGGCGTCAGCAAGTGGTGCGCGTGGATCGCGAGCCCGAGGCCGAGCCGAATGCTCACCTGAAGCGCGAATTGGTGTTGGCTGCACGGAAATACGCGCAGGCATCCGACGCGCTTTTATTTTCCGACTACGGTTACGGCGCGGCCACTCCCGCAATTCTCAATGCGATCCGTGAGAAGAGCGGGCTCCATGGAGTGCCGGTTGTGCTCGACTCGCGGCATCGCTTATTGGAGTATTCCGGCGTAACCTTCGCCACTCCTAACGAGCCGGAGGTCGAAGAAGCTCTGGGAACGCAGATTGGTCAGGATTGGTCGCGTTTATGCGCGGCTGGCGAGCAGGTCATCTCGCGCATGAAATTGAAGTCACTGCTTATTACGCGTGGACGGGATGGCATGGTCGCCTTCGGCGGGCGCCACAAGCCGATTGATATCCCGATTTTCGGCTCCGAACAAGCAGTGGACGTGACCGGCGCTGGCGACACAGTGATTGCCACGTTCACCGCGGCATTGGCGGCCGGAGCCAACACCGTGGAAGCGGCCCATCTGGCCAATTATGCCGGAGGACTTGTCGTATTGAAGCGCGGCACCGCCACGGTGACAGCGCAGGAATTGCTGGCAGCGCTGGAACAGGCTCCGCCGGACACGAGATCCCATTGAATACCCGGAGCGACAAGATTCTCGATCGCGGACAACTGCGACGCCGCGTGGCGGAATGGCGCGAGTCCGGCGAAACCATCACGCTGGCTAACGGCTGTTTTGACTTGTTACACGTGGGCCACGTGCGTTATCTTCACGCCGCCAAACAATTAGGCGGGCGTTTGATTGTAGCCGTCAATTCCGACGAATCGGTGCGTGCCTTGAAGGGAGCCGGGCGTCCTCTCATGCCCGCCGAGGAACGCGCCGAGATTCTCGCAGCGTTGGCTGACGTCGATGAAGTGATAATTTTTCCTGAGCCCGATGTGCGCGCGCTGATCCAGGAGATTCGCCCCGACATTCAGGCCAAGGGCACCGACTATACCGCCGAAAGTGTCCCCGAACGTGATGTTGTAATGGAATGCGGCGGGCGGGTGGAAATCGTTGGCGATCCTAAAGACCACTCAGCCAGTGAGATCATTCGTTCGCGGCTTGGTCCGCGGCGCTCGTGAGCAAATTGCCCGTCAACGAAGATCGTACCCATCGCCTGGGCCCGGATATTCATCGTCTGCTGATCGTACGGCTGGGCGCGATGGGAGACATCATTCACACTCTGCCCGCGGTAACGGCTTTGCGACAGGCGTTTCCTGAGGCCATGATCGGCTGGGTAATCGAAGAACGCTGGGCAGAATTGCTGTGTACGCTGGCCACGCCCCGTTCCGGGCCTCGCTCTATGCAACGGCCGCTCATCGACCGGATCCATACGGTAAACACCGCTAGTTGGCGGAAGGCATTTTTCTCGCTGCAAACCCTGCAGGAAATTGCTGCTGCGCTGAGCGATCTACGAGCGCCGGCCTACGAGGTTGCGGTGGACTTGCAAGGAGCGCTGCGCTCCGCGCTGATCGCTCGCTGGTCCGGAGCGCCAACCATATATGGCGCCGCTCAACCGCGCGAGAATGTGGCTAGCATGTTTTATACTCGCACCGTGATTCCACACGGAGCGCACGTCGTCGAGCAGAATTTTTCTCTTGCAGAAGCGGTCGCCGGAAGTTCTCTGAAGATGCCGGCGCCCATATTCCCCCGCGACGAGGCTGCCGAACAAGAGTGTGAGCGTACGCTGCAAGAGCAGGGCATTCGGCAGTTCGTAATCGTAAACCCGGGCGCTGGCTGGGGAGCCAAGCGGTGGCCGGAACTCCGCTATGGAGAAGTAGCTCGTGAATTGGCGAAGCAAGGAATGAGAGTGCTAATTAATTGCGGACCGGGCGAAAAAAATCTCGCCCTCGCGGTAAAAGATGCCAGCGGTGGAACGGCGGAAAGTATCGCAGGCTCTCTAACTCAGTTAATTGCGCTCACCCGGCGCGCCGCTTTGTTCATTGGGGGGGACACTGGTCCCATGCATCTAGCCGCGGCTTTTGGGATTCCGGTTGTGGCTATCTTCGGTCCCACCAACCCCGCGCGCAACGGGCCTTTTGGCACAAAGAGCATCGTGCTACGAAGTCCCTCGAGCATCACCTCTCACGTCCGGCATCAACAAACGGAGGAAGGACTTCTCGAAATCACTCCGGCTGAGGTCATTGTGGCCGCTCGTCAACTACTTGGGGACACTTGTGGCTAGTTGGTCTACAGTCGCGCGTCACATCCGTGTTCCACTGGGTTTTGTCTTTGCGGCGCTCTATTTCTGGCTGGCAAAACCAACGGTTGAGTCGATACTCCTTGGCTCGGTGTTGGTCATTCCCGGTCTCGTCTTGCGGGCGCTGGCTTCTGGACACGTGCAGAAGAACGAGCAGCTCGCAACTTCTGGTCCTTACGCCTACACGCGCAACCCGCTCTATCTCGGTTCTTTAATTCTGGCGTGCGGTTTTGCGCTCGCCTCGCGGAGTTGGTGGGTCGTCGCCGGTATCCTCGGTCTGTTTCTCGTAATTTATTTGCCGGTGATTCGCGCGGAGGAGGCTTTCCTGCGCGAGCGCTTTCCTCAATTCGAAAACTACGCCAACAACGTGCCCAGTCTGTTACCGCGGCTGCGCCAATTCGGGGACACCCCTGCCAAATTTTCCTGGAATTTGTATCTGATGCATCGAGAATACAATGCCCTGCTGGGTTCGGCGGTAACCACTGGGGCGCTCATTGCAAAGCTGATTTATCTTCGCAAATGATTTGGCGGGCCGGAGAGGAACTTATTGCAGCCGGAACCGTTCGTTCATCAAGCGCTGCAGGCGCGGTTTGTAGAGAATGTCATAGGCCAACTCTTTTTCGGGAAACATGGCGAGCGCCGCGCGTTTTGCTCCTGCCGCCAACTCCGATGCCTCTTCCAAAGAAAGGTTCGGGTCCTGTCCGATCACCGACATCACCATCCCGATCATGATCTGCAGGCGCCGGATTTTGCGCGCTTCGTCGGCGGCTTCGCCTAAGTCCTGCGCTCGTCCGCGCTCAGGATTCTCCATCAGTCCTCACTCCTAAACATTGGATGTGCGATTCCGCCAGTCCGATGCTCTCCACGCTGCCAACATTCTGACGAATCGCGCGTTGAACGGCAAATCCCACTGGTTACTGGACTTCAGTCATTCTCAGGGCGGGCTGAATGTCCACGGGTTACAATCACCCATGTGGAGGGAGTCATGGCGCAAAGCGCAGGCGAGACCGGTGACGTTAAGAAACCGCAGCCAGATGAAAAGCTGGTGCGGGTTTTCGATGCCGAACAAGAATCCGAAGTCATGGTGGTGCAAGGGCTGCTGCAGTCGCAGGGAATCGACACGAATGTCACTTCTCTGGAGGCGCAGCAGGATATTCTTCCCGGGGTTGGCGGTACGGTCATCCTGGTGCGCGAAGAAGATGCGGCGAAAGCTCGGCAAGTGATCGAAGAATACCGCCAGGCTCCCACCGAAATTGAAATCGACGACGGCGCGCCCGACGCCGATGCTACTGAAGATCCGGCAAGTGAGGGCTGACGTTCTTGCCGTCCAGATAAAACGTCACGGCGCCGTCGAGATCCGTACGGTACGTCGCCACGTTCGATTCCTCGAGCCTCTCCAGGACTTCGGCTCGAGGATGTCCATAGACATTCCGCGCCCCCACGGAAATCACCGCGAAACGAGGGTGCACTGCAGCCAGCAATTCGGGAGTGGTTGAGGTTGCGCTGCCATGATGCGCCACCTTTAGCAAATCCGCCTGCGGTTCCTGGTCGACGATTCTTCGCTCCGTGGCGCGTTCCGCGTCGCCCTCTAAAAGGGCAGAGGTACCCCCGAAGCTGACTTTCATCACGATGCAATCGTCATTGGCCCGCCAGGTATGGCTTTCCGGATCAGGATCGGGCGCGAGCACGCGCACGCTGCTGCCGCCGATTTGAAGTTCGTCCCCAGCTTTCCGCGAGAGTATGCGTACGCCTAAACGCCTGGCTTCGCTCAACACCGCTTGCAGCTCCGGCGATGGCGAATCCACGCCGAGCCAGAGCTCGCGGGGATGGAAGTTCTGCCAACACGGCATTCATCCCGCCAATGTGGTCGGCGTGCGCGTGCGTAATCACTACGGCATCCAGCCGGCTGATGCGGCGCGACCAAAGATAGGTCGAAACCACATCTTCGCCGATGTCCAAGTCGGAGTGCATCCATCGCGGGATGCCTCCTGCATCCACGAGCACCAGGCGTCCCCGCGGCAGGACCAGCAGAATCGAATCGCCCTGACCCACGTCAATCGCGGTGACTTCCATCGTCCCCAGGCGAATCTGAGGACGCGGAGGAACCACCGCGATCCAGAACGCGCTGGCGGTCATCGCACACAAGCCTGCTGTGGCGAGCACAGCACGGCGGCGAATCAGGACCATCGCGAGTACCAGCCCCGTTATTCCGGCGATGAACACTGCGAGCGTGGGCGTAGCCACGCGAGCATCGGCAAGGCGAAGACCGCCCATCCAGCGCACTGCGCCGCTCATGCATCCCAACGCTAATCCGGCAACCAGCCCTGGAGCCTTGGCTAGCGCAAGTGACGCGTAACTCAAGCCCACCGCTGCCAGCGCGGCCACGATAACCAATTCCGTCAACGGTACCGCCAAGATATTGGCTGGGAGCGCCACAACAATGGCGCGATGAAAATAAATTGCCATCGGCAACACCAGGCCGACTTGAATGACCGCTGAAATCAACAGGAACTGAGAGGCGAGCAGCAGGCCGCGGGCGAGAAATGAAATTGCCTTAAGCGGATTGCGGCCGCCCAAAAAAGCTGCCAGGCGGCCCGCGACCATGCGCAGATCAAGCCTCCATTGTGCTATGCGCGCCGGCAGAACCACATCGTAGGTAGTCGAATCCAAGTGCCGCAGACCATGGGAGTACGGCTGTGTGGTGCGCTCCAGAAGCGGCATAGCGATGGCTGCAATAGTCAACACACACAGGAAGCTGAGTTGGAAACTTGCGCCCAGCAGTTCCTTGGGATCGATCACCAGCAAAACCAATGCCGCCGCTCCAATGGAGTTGAGCGTCGAGCGCTGCCGATAAAGCAACTTGGCGACAAGATAGACGGAGAGCATGAGTGCGGCGCGCCAAACCGGCGTGCCGACATCGGTCAAGAGCGCATAGCCGGTGATCAGGAGAATTGTGACGGCGCTAGCGACACCGTTATTGGCTCGCATCCGGCGCAGCAGCCAAAATGCCACTAATGCGAGAATTCCGACCTTTAAGCCCGAGACCACCAGCACGTGATAAGTGCCGGAACGTTGGAAATCGATTTTGAGGGAGCGGCCCATGAAGGCTTCCTCTCCCAGGAGGATGGCGCTTACCAGCGCGGCTTGTTCGGGCGGCCAGATGGTTTGAATCTTTTTCGTCAGGCTTCGCCGAATTCGAATTCGCCGTAACTCGGTCCGCTTGCCCGCGAACCCCGGCAGAAGTTCGACCTCGGTGGCTTTTGTCGATCCCAAAGCGGCAATGCTTTTATCTGCCAGATAGCCGCGGTAATCGAATGCCCCAGGATTGCGGAAATTGCGCGGCGCATAAAGTTTCGCTGGAAAACGCAGCCGCTCTCCATATTGAAAGATGTGCATCGGGGTTGCGGAAGCGTCCGCTCCCGCTTCACTTTCGGATTCCTTCCCATAAATTCCGATCCGCAAACCGGAACGAACCGAGGTCGTCGTGGCCTCGCTCGCGATATTTTCGGTCTCTACATCCAGAGTCTGACGAGTTTCTCCGCGGTCCTCTTGCGATACAACACCGTCGGTGGTTGCGTGTGCCGTGACCAATACATCGTCAGCGCTGCCAAGAGGAAGCGGGACCGAATCGGAGTCCGCTGGAGTGCGAACCTGGATCGCCAGCGCACCTGCGGCACAAATCGCGGCCAAGCCAAGCGCGTATGCCGCCCATGCGCGCCGGCGGGAAAAATATCCTGCAAACATGCCGAAAAGAATAATGGCCGCCAGCCACCACAGCGGAGGTCTCCAGGCATACGCGCCCGCGACAATGCCACCGGCAAAGGCCAACGCGGCCCAGAGCAGAGGCTGCCGGCTCGGTGAACGGAGACGAGCGAGAGAGGAAGAATGGGAAGTCAAGCGAGTACCGGAAGAGTTCTCTGCCGTCAAGGAGAAGCCGATCTTCCCGCAGGCCCGCAGTTTCAGTTCGCGAGTCTCTAACGGATCAGATGAAAAACGCTTTCCAAGTGATAGGTCTGCGGAAACAGATCCACCAAGTGAGCTTGCTCCACGCGATATCCTCCGCCGAGCAATCCGCTAAGATCGCGCGCCAGAGTTGCCGGATCGCACGAAACATAGGTAATGCGCGGCGGACGCAATGCCACGAGCCCCTTGACTACGCTGGCTCCCAAGCCGCCTCGCGGCGGATCGACCACCAGGAAATCGGGCCGCAGCCGGCCTGCCTTCTGTAGATACTGATCGCTGGTGGCTCGAACCGCCTTTACATTCGAAGGAGAATTATGAAGCAGGTCAGGATAAGAAATCTGTGACGGTTCCACTGCAATCACCTGTGCAAATTTCCCCGCGAGGACGGAAGAGAAAAGTCCGCCGCCGGCATAAAGGTCAACAGCCAGTTCTCCCGGGCTGGGCGCGGTTACGAGATCGACCAACTCGTTGATCAGGTGACGGTTCACCTGAAAGAAGCCTCCCGCGCTTATGCGGTACGACGCTCTTTGCGTTCGATAAGTCAGTTCACTCGCGCCAGACACCGCCAGCCGCTCCGGCTCGTAGTTTTCCTGTTTGGCGGACTTCGCAGATTGCCCGGAGACCACCACGCCCACGATTTGCGGCAGGAGCTGGCGAACTTCCTTAGCGGCTCGATTTGCGTCGTCTTCCGTTATCTCTGGAGCGCAAAGCGCTTCGACTAGGAGTTCTGAGTCTTCGGCATCGGCAAAGAATTCGATTTCTTGCAGCGGAACTGAAATCTCGCTGGCTCGTCCCCATTTCCAAAACTCGGCAATCGCCCGGTTGATCAGCGGAGAACTGATCGGGCACTGCTCTACCGGCAACAGCTCATGGGAGTTAAATTTGAAGTAGCCCAGCGCGAACTTCGGCTCGGTCTGAACCCTCAAACGGCAGCGATTGCGGTAATTCCACGGCGGCGAAGGATGGATACTCAGATCTTTGTCCAGCTCCAGCTTTGCGATGCGGCGCAGATTTTCTTTCAGGATAGCCGCCTTGATCTCGAGCTGATGTTGGTAACCAGTGTGCTGATAATGACAGCCGCCGCAGCGCTGAAAATAGGGGCAGCCGGGTTCGACGCGCTGAGCCGAAGACTGCACAATCCTTTCTACCCGGGCCCGGGCAAATCCGGGCTTTTCTTCGACCAGCGTGGCCTCGACCTGTTCGCCTTCTAGGACAAAAGGGACGAACACGGCTTTCCCGCGGCCGTGTTCATCGGCGGGGAGTCGCGCCAGGCCATCGCCGCCGTAAACGAGTTTTTCGATGGTAAGCCGCAAGGTGTGATTCTAACCGCAGGAAACCAGAACGGTGCGTAGATCTTCAAGTGGAACCGATTGCGTCGCGAGGAGCGTTCAGTACGCATTCATTGGCTTGTTTGGGGTGGAGGAAGCGTGGGCGAAGCTGGAGCATCCCGTTCTACCAGCGAGATTCTCTTGATTCGGTTACGGTCTACGTGCTGAATGGTTCCACCCACTCTAATGGAGACGTCCATACCAGAAACCGAAAGCAAATCTCCGTTGAGCACGCTGCCGTCTCGCAATTCAACTGTATCGTAAGCGGCCATACCTAGCTCATAGCTCACGCTGCCACCCGACGCATCGTCCTGCCCGATTTCCAGCGGAAATTTTCCTGGATTGAATCCTTCCTTGCTGAACTCTAATGCATGCTTGCCAACCCCCAGGCGGAGCAGTTTTGGAGTCTGGCCTACTTCCGTTCCGTCGACCTTTAGCAACGCGCCCTGGGGAACCGAGTTCACAGTCATTGAAATAGTTCTGGGTGGCAGGTTCGGCTCCAGCTCCTTAGGTAAGGACTGAGGAACGAGGGAGATGGATACCGGCACGCCCGTAGCGCCAACCGTCGTTTGGAACTTGATTGTCTCGCCCGGACCAACATTGCTGACATTGATATAGCCTTCTCCGATTCGTACTTTGTTCTTATCGAACAGATACAAAGAGAAAGTCGCTTGGGAGATTTTCTTGGTCCAGAGGTTTTGGGCGGTCGTGTCCGTCACATAGCTGCGCTGACTTCCCATCGATCCGACCTCTTTGAACCGACTGAAAGTGAATTGCAAGATTGGTGCACCCAAATCCGGCCAGACAAGTACTTGTTGCGAGCTATCTTTGGCAAACGCAGTAACCAAAAAGAGAAGGACCATCGAAAGACAAATTAGGCGACGCAAGAACATGGCAGCCCCCATCGAACGGAAACGCGCACCTCCGTAAGCAAGCGGCATTCTACACCGTGTCACATATAGAACAGGCTCAACCGCGGCAATCCATACTTTTCCAGTAGCCGCTTCTGTACATACTGTTTGAGCAATTGATCAATCTGCGCCGCCGGCATCTTTCGCCGGTACGAAGCCATGGCATGATCCGCTTCGGCGCGCACCGCGACGATCTCGTCATCCGCCGTTGCCGCCAACAACACCGCAAACAATTTTTCTTCCATCACGGTGAGCCGCCGTTCCAGATCTTCCAGGCGCGGCAAGGTCTTTGCATCTTCCAGATCTTTGGCGATCGCTCTCAACGTCGCGGCTGTCTCTCTCGCCAACGCTTCCCCGGAGATTCCTTTTCCCTGCGGAAGCACGGCTCGGTCCAATTGTTCCGCGTTACGAATTAGAAACTGCGCAATCTCCGCGCTATCAAATCCCGCCGGCCGCCCTTTTTGCTGTCCCTTTTCATCGGCCGCGGCCCCGCCCACCGCCGCTTCTTTCATCTCCTCCGCCGTAGCCAGTACTTCTTGCGCGCAGTAAGTCAGACTGTTGACTTTACGCTTCGTTGGCCGTTTCTCATAACGGTCGAAAGCTGCCTCGATGCCGCGCAGCGCCGCTTGTAACGGAATGCCCGCATCCTTCCAGGTCTCGATCAGTGCCCAGTCTAAAGTGGAAAGCAGCAGAATGCCTCCACGCCTGCGCTGAAAGCATTCCTCAATTTCGGTGAAGTAGTTGAAGTAATTTTCCACGGCAGCTTAGCGGGGACGCACCTTGCTGGGCCATGGTTTCGATGGAGGCCGCTCCGCTTCACTGGAACTGGCGCGCTGCGCTTTCCCCGCAACCGGTTTTGTAGCCGTGTTGCGTTCCCAGATGATTCGCAATCCCTCCAGCGTGAGTAGTTCGTCCACCTGCTTAATATATTTCGAGCCGGTGCCGATCAGCGGTGCCAGACCGCCGGTCGCAACCACGGAGGTATCTGCCCCAAGTTCCGCGAGAAGCAATTCGAGGATTCCATCTACCAGCCCCAGGTAGCCGTAATACAGGCCCGATTGCAAACTGCCGACCGTCGTGGTGCCGATCACCGCTGCCGGCTTTCGCATGTCCACGCGCGGCAGGCGCGCGGTCCGTTCAAATAGCGCGTCGGCGGATATGCCGATGCCCGGGCAGATTACGCCTCCCTGGTATGCGCCCTCTTCGGAAACACAATCGAAGGTGGTCGCCGTCCCGAAATCCACCACCACGCACGGCCCGCCGTACTTCAGGAACGCAGCCACCGAATTCACGATGCGGTCTGCTCCGACCTCCGCGGGATTTTCGTACAGCACGGGCATGCCCGTCTTAACGCCCGGCTCGACGAACAGCGGCTTGGTGTTGAAATAGCGTTCGCAAACTTCGCGCAGCGTGGAATCGAGCGGAGGCACCACCGAAGAAATCATGATCCCGCGAATGCCTACGGCTTCCAGGCCGGCCATCGCGAATAAATTGCGGAAGAGTACGCCGTACTCATCAATGGTCTGCGTCTTAATCGTCGCCACTCGCCAGTTGGCGACCAGACAGTTGTATAGCGCTGGCCGGCCCGCAGCCGCACCGTTCGACCCGGAATCGTCTTTCGGCGTCCGATCGAAAACGCCCAGCACCGTATTGGTATTGCCAACATCGATAACCAAAAGCATAAGCTGTCATTCACTTGACCGGGCGGGACGGGATTGTGTGCGCGGAGATCGTGTGGGGGCGGGTCTCGGACCCGCCCAGCGGACGAAGTCCGCTCAAAACAGCCGCCGCTAAACCCGCGACCCACGGCCGGCTCTGAGACCCGGCCCCACATAATTCTTGCCTTCCTCCTACTTCATTCTTACCGTCCCGCTCAAAACTACCCGCAGACCCTGCGCCGTCCGCACCCGCAGAAATCCGCGCTCATCCAAACCATCGGTTACACCCTCGAAGCCGTCATTCTCGTCGATCACAACCTTGCCGTCCGCAAACTGACGACGAGCGTTCCTGAAAACGCCGCAGGACGGACTCGCGCCCATCCTGACTGCCCAAAAAATCGCGATACTCGCGCCCCAGCGATTCTAACAAAGCCGCACACAACTCCATCCGCGACCAGTCGGTGCCGCTAGCCATGTGCAGGGACGTCGCAATTTCCCGCAAATCGGCGGGGAATTCCGTCTGGTTCACATTGATTCCAATGCCGATGACCAGATAACGCACCCGTGTGGCTTCGGCATTCATTTCGGTCAGAATGCCGCAGAATTTCTTTCCGTCAATCAACAAATCATTCGGCCATTTCAAGTCGGCCTGCACTCGCGAGTCGATCTTCTGTACCGCCGCGTGCACCGCTAACCCAGCCGCCAGCGAAAGAACCAGAGCCTCCGAAGGAGGCAGTGCCGGCCGCAAAATGACCGAACAATAAATTCCATCGGATTGCGCGGAATGCCAGGAATGGCCGCCGCGCCCGCGCCCCGCGGTTTGCTGTTCGGCCAGAAAAACACTGCCCTCCGGCGCCCCTGCGCTACCCGCTTCCATGGCTACCGTGTTGGTTGAGCCGATCTTGAAGTAGTGATGCAGATGCGGGCTGAAGATCGTGCCCTCCACGGAGGGCGCCAGCATATCAGGCAGCAGCAGATCTGGAACAGCCTTCAGCCGATATCCGGTCGCCGGATGCCCGGCAATCTCCACGCCCAAGCCACGCAGCTGTTGGATAAGCCTCCAAACTTCGGAGCGGCTGGCCCCGATTTCTTCCGCCAGTTTGGTCCCGCTGACCACGACGGTGGCGTGATCCACGAGCAGCCGAACGATCCGTCCCAGACGAAGATCCGTCTTCTGCGCCGCGGCGGGCTGTGTGCCGTAGATGTGTGGCGCGGGCGCCCCCGCCCGCGTTCGACCTGAGGTCATTTTCCTGATGGGGGAATTATGCGGCAGCGCAACCCAAAACCACAACCGCCGCATACGTAGGGACGGGCGCCCTCGCCCGTCCGAGCCGGCGTAGCCCGCGAGGTCTTCTAGACTGGCATCACGCGCAGGCTGATATCCACTGCACGCGAGGAATGGGTCAAAGCGCCCACGGAAATGTAATCGACCCCGGTTTCCGCATAGGCGCGAACATTTTCCAGCGTAATCCCCCCGGAACATTCCAGCGGAATTCGCCGCGTATGCCGTGCGCACCTTTCGACTGCGCGCTTCACCTCGACGACCGGCATGTTATCCAGAAGAATTGCTTCGGCCCCGTGAGCCAACGCTTCCTCCAACTCGCGTGGCGAACGCACTTCAATTTCGATCGGCTGCTCCCCGCGCCGGTTATGCAGAGTACGGTCGAGCACGGACGCAATCCCTCCCGCCAGCGCAATGTGATTGTTCTTGATAAGGACGCCGTCAGAAAGATCCAGTCGGTGATTGTGTCCGCCGCCACAGCGCACCGCGTACTTATCGAGCATGCGCAGGCCAGGCACAGTCTTTCGCGTATCGAGAATTGCCACCTTCGTACCGGCAACCGCATCCACGAACTGGCGGGTAAGCGTGGCGATCCCACTTAATCGCTGCATGAAATTCAGGATCACGCGCTCGCAGGATAGAATGACGCGCGCATTGTGCCGGATCACGGCCGCGGGCTGCCCGCTATGCATACGGATGCCATCGAAAACTTCGGGATGGCTGGTGATGTCGTAATGCGAAGTCACTGCGCCGTCGAGCGCCGCATAAACGTCCAGAATGCGCGGCACGCAACCGAGGCCGGCCAAGATGCAATCCTGTTTGATGAGAATGGTCGCGGTGGCCCGCTGATTGGGATCGATGCAGGCGTAGCTGGTTGCATCGCGCGTAGCCTGGTCTTCGAGCAGCGCGTTTTCCAGAATCGCGGTAATGCGTCGGCTATTCCAGTCCATAGATCAGTCGTTGGTTATTGGTCGTTGGTCGTCGGCCACTCACGTAGGGATGGACACCCTCTCCGTCTGGGCCAGCAAAGCTCGCCATTCTTGCTGTCCCCGCCCCAAGTGTAGAGACGTTGCTCGCAACGTCTCTGCCTGAAGCGCAACGCCCCTGAGCGTCGCGAGAGTCGTAGCCAAGCTAGGTCTCTACAAATGTTAACTGCATCCCAGCTCTTCCATCTTGCTCTTCGCTTTCGCGCGCAAGCCCTCGAGTTCCGTTGCCCGCTTGCGCATGCCTTCCACAACATTCGCCGGAGCCTTTGCCAGAAACTGTTCATTACTCAACTGCCGCTGGCCGTTGGCGATTTCTTTCTCCATCTTCTCCAATTCCTTTTTAAGGCGTTCGCATTCCGCAGCCACATCAATCTTCTTCTCATAGATTACACGCACATCGAACCGCGCCGTGCTACGCGAAGGCGCCTGAGCCGCGGCGGCCTGCTCAACTTCGGCAATGTCTTCTACGCCAGCCAGGCGCTTGATCGCGTCTTGATTCTCTTCGATCAGCGTACGAGTCTCGGGGTCGTGAACAAAAACCTGAATCGGAACTTTGCCCTTGGGCTCGACCTTCAATTCCGCCCGCAGATTGCGCACGCTGACAATCAGGTCCTGCAGGATTGCCATTCGGGTTTCTGCGGCCAGATCGATCTGCGCTTCGTCGGCCTGCGGATATTCTGCCAGCGCGATCGACTTCAGCGGCGGCTTGCCATCATAAATCGCGTGCCAGATTTCCTCGGTGATGAACGGCATCACCGGATGCAGCAGGCGCAACGACGCTTCAAACAGGCTGACCAGATTGCGACAGCTTGTTCGTGCCGATTCCTGTTCTACTCCCGGAGCCAGCCGCGGCTTGATCAGTTCGAGATACCAATCGCAGAAATCGCCCCAAAAGAAGTCATAAATCCGATTCGCCGCTTCGTGAAACCGGTAAGTTTCCAGCGCTTCGTTGACGTCCTTCGCCACGCGATTGAAGCGAGAAAGAATCCATCGATCCTCAAGTGTGTGGGGACGGGGTTGTGCCCCGTCCAAGGCGGGGCGAAGCCCCGCATCCACACCAGCATTCACGCTATCCACGTTCATGAACATGAATCGCGCCGCATTCCAAATCTTATTGGCGAATGCCCGATAGCCATCCGTCCGACTCTCGCTGAATGCGATATCGGTCCCCGGCGAAGCCATGGCCGCCAGCGTGAATCGCGTCGCGTCGGTGCCGTACTTCTCGATCACCTGCAACGGATCCACCACATTTCCCTTAGTCTTCGACATCTTCTGCCGGTCGGCATCCCGTACCAGCATGTGAATATAGACATGCCGGAAGGGCACGCTGTCGTTCTTCGCGGCGGCGTCACCGCTCGCTTCTTTGATCGCCGCGTCCTGCTTGTGGCCCTGCATGAAGTGGCAGCCGAACATGATCATGCGCGCCAGCCAGAAAAACAGAATGTCGAAGCCGGTAATCATCAGCGCGTTGGGATAGAAAACTTCCAGATCGCGCGTTTTCTCCGGCCAGCCCAGCGTGGTAAAGGGCAGCAGCCCCGACGAAAACCAGGTGTCGAGCACGTCGGTGTCTTGTTTCAACTCGGACCCTGCACACTTGGTACACTTCGCGGGTGCTTCGCGGGCCACGATAATTTCGCCGCAGGCACAGTGCCACGCCGGAATGCGATGCCCCCACCACAACTGCCGCGAGATGCACCAATCGTGGATGTCCGCCATCCAGTTCAAATAAATTGTGCGGTAATTTTCCGGGACAATGGTGATCTCACCCGACTCGACCGCCGCCGCGGCGCGTTCCGCCAGCGGCTTAATTTTGATAAACCACTGCGTCGAAAGCCGGGGCTCGACGGCGGTTCCGCAGCGATCACATTTTCCCAACGGCAAGTTGTAATCTTTTTCGCCCACCAGAAAGTTGCCGGCCGCCAGGTCTTCGAGCACGCGTTTGCGCGCGGCATATCGGTCTAAACCCGAGTAGCTCCCCGCATTGGCGTTCATCACCGCATGCTCGTCCATGACATCGATCTGCGGCAGGTTGTGACGCAGTCCGGCCTGAAAGTCATTGGGATCGTGTGCCGGCGTCACCTTGACCGCGCCAGTGCCAAACTCCGGCTGCGCCAGTTCGTCGGTGATGATGGGAATTTCGCGGTTCATCAGCGGCAGCAGAACTTTTTTCCCATGCAGATGCGTGTAGCGTTCATCGCGCGCGTTGACAGCAACGGCTGTGTCGCCCAGCATGGTTTCCGGACGCGTCGTGGCCACAACAATGAATTGTGTGGGGACGGGCGCCCCGCCCCGCCCGCCGGTCTCGTTCTCAATCACCGGATAGCGAATCTCCCACAGCTTTCCGTGCACGTCCTCGTGCTTCACTTCCAGATCGGAAATCGCCGTGCCGCAGCGCGGGCACCAATTGACAATGTACTTGGCGCGATAGATCAGCCCCTCTTCATACAGCCGGACAAAAACTTCGCGCACCGCGCGCGAAAGATTTTCGTCCATGGTGAAGTATTCGCGATCCCAGTCGACGGACGCGCCCAACCGCTTCATCTGGTCGAGAATTCTTCCGCCGTAGTGCCGCTTCCACTCCCATACCCGCTCGACGAACTTTTCGCGTCCCAGGTCGGCACGTTTTTTGCCCTCGGTCGCCAGTTGCCGCTCCACCATCAGTTGAGTGGCAATGCCGGCGTGGTCGGTACCAGGCAACCACAGCGTCACAAAGCCGCGCATGCGATGCCAGCGCACGATGATGTCCATCTGCGTCTGCTCAAACATATGTCCCATGTGCAGAAATCCGGTCACGTTCGGCGGCGGCAGCAACAGCGTGAACACGGGACGGGTCTGACCTGGCGGCGGGGTTGGCACGGAGAACAGCTTTTCTCCGACCCAATATTCGGCCCAGCGCGTTTCGATGGCGCCCGGTTCGTAGGATTTAGGCAGGTCGTGAGGCATAGGTTTCGGAGCGGTCAGCAATCAGCGGTCAGCCCTCAGCCGGGCTACCGCACGTGCAAAGCTGAGGGCTGAGTGCTAATTGCTAAAGGCCAAGAGCCAATTGCTAATAGCTAATTTGCTAAATGCTGAACGTCTGATCTTACAGGTCGCGGAAAACTGGGGTCAAACCGGGCAAGGGGTAGTGGAGGAGCCCGGGAAAAATGGGCCACTCCGTGACGCCCGAGTAAACATCGTTAACTCATGAGTAATTGCGGCTCGACGAGCGGCGTGCGGAACAGGCGAAGTTGCTTGCGAGCTGGACCATGCAAAAAGAGATGGGGAAATCCCAGGTCTCGCAACCCCGGCGAGACCTGGGCCACCCGTCCATGATGATTCTAGGGTGTAATTTTCATTCCCGCCGGCAGCAAGTTTGTTGATTGGATTTGGAGACATGAGAATCCCGCGCGGAGCGTATCCTCGAATTCTTGGAATTGTGATAACTTTATCCGCCATTCAGCAGCAAGCTAACTTCTGGCCGTCTGGCGCTCAACTCTCTGATCAATTCCAGTCGTAAGGGCCACCCGGCGGAGCGACCATGAATTTCTGGGAAAGACTATTTGCCGTCGCCATGCCGTCGCCCGCGATCCTCGAATACCCCGGGGGCTCGGTTGACCTTGCGCCCGTTCTGGTGGTGGTGGTGATTCTTCTGGCGGCGCTTTGCATTGCCATGCGAGTGCGCCAAAAGCGAAGAGCCAGCCGCTTGGAATCGGCAGGAGTTGGCATTGCTAAAAGTGAGGCAACTCAACCACGAGCAATAAAAGGAGAGGCCCGTCCGGTTTGGGATACCCGCGGATACTTCAACGAGGAATGGAATTTCGGTCTCACCATCCCGGACAACTGGGAAATAGTGTTTGAGAACGAGAGCGGCGCTCCCTGGATGCAGCCGCTGCGCATTGCCGGTCCGAAGGAGACGGGTGTCCGGCCCTTTCTATCGGTGCTTGTCGCCATTGTCCAGGAAGACGGGGGCGGAAGCCTAGCTTATATGGACAAGGCTGAGGCCGATTTGCGTCGCGGATTCGCTGGGTTTGTGCTCGAGTCAAAGCGAGAGGAGTCTCTTCTTGGCTATCCGATAGCATGGATGACCTACCGCTATAACCTGGACTCCGGGCCGCGGAAAGAAATCAACGCCACAGGCTTCTTTGGCCACGGTCGCATGATCTTGTTTCAGTTCCTTTGCGAGACGGATGCGGATCGCGAAAGCGCGGACTTCCCAGTTTTCGAAAGCATAATTCGGAGCCTGTGTGTTGGTTCCGCGGGAATTCGACATCCGAAGCTCACGATCGCCGGTGCGAGCATGTGTGAACTTTGCGGCAAGCAGTTAGTTGGTGAAACAGTTCATTCCATGCTCAACCTTAAACTTGGCCGGCTGACTTCGGTGTGCTCGTCATGTCGCAGCCCCATACACCCCTCTTCATCGGTATCAACATCAGCCGGGGCATTTCAGCTCGGACCTTCCACGCTTTCGGTTGAGATGGGTGACCAGTCGGCTTCTATTCTCGAGGCCGCCAGCAAGGGCGATTTGGGAAGAGTTAAGGCTCTACTCACGCACAGTCCTGATCTGGTTTCAGCTAAGGACGAGCACGGAGATACAGCATTGCATCTGGCTGCGTTCAACGGGCGCAAGGATGTAGTGGAATTCCTGCTCTCGCATAAGGCGGAGGTTGATGCCAAGGATCAGCACAGTGGGACCCCTTTGCACGCGGCTGCGGGCGCCGGCCACAAGGAAGTAACGCTGATGCTGTTGGCCCAAAAAGCCAAGGTCAGTGCCCGGACCAACAACGGCGAAACACCATTGCATTTGGCGGCGACAGAGGGCCATCAGAGCATAGCGGGAGTGCTGCTTGCCGCCAACGCCGATGTGAATGCCAGGGACAACTTCGGCGCAACGCCTTTGCATTTTGCAGCAGCTGAGGGCCGTAGAGAGGTGGCAGGAGTGCTGCTGGCCGGCAAGGCCGATATGAACGCCAGAGAAAACAGCGGCCAGACGGCTCTGCTGGTGGCGGCAGGAGGAGGCCACAAGGGCGTAGTGGAGTTGTTGCTGGCCTACAAAGCCGAAGTCAATCTCAAGTCGAAGAACGGGATGACGCCTTTCCGTGTAGCGATGGCTCAACGCCAAAACGCTGTCGCCGAATTGCTGCGCAAGCACGGTGGCCGCTGAGTAACCCATATCGGAACTAGGTTCCACCGGCACGCCTGGGAGATCTTGGTAAAGGGAGATTTGAACACAAACATGTCGGAGTGGGTGTGGTGGGTGTCACAAGCCCTAAGGCCCGAGAAACGCACGCCGCTCGTCGACTTGCGATTACTCATGAGTTAACAGTGTTTACTCCGGCGTCACGGGGGGGGGGCCCACTTTTTCCGGGCTCCTCCACTATCCCGTCACCGGGCAAGGGGATGGATTCGGCAGATTTCTACTTCTTCTCTTTCGCTAGCTTGCGGGCGATCTCCGCCACCAGCTTGGGTTTCAGTTCGGCGAGCACACTGTCCACAATGCTGGCGATTGCTGAGGAATCGGTAGACAACTCAGCCGCCGATTCATCTGCCGAGGAAGAGTTATCCGCGGATGAGGCGGACGCGGATTCCGGCGCTTGAATTTCCTTGTATCCCGCAGCGGCGGCGTCTGCGATCTGCGAAGTGAGTCGCGGGTTGGCGATCGACTCACGAATCTCCCGCCAGTGCGACCAGGCCGCTGCCAGTTCGGCTTCATGCTGCTGGTCCCCGCTTGGTGGAACCGCGGGAGACTTTGCTTCCACGAATTCTGGTGGTGCGTCGGCGGCTGGCGTCGGCTCAACGTGGCCGATGGAGTGAAACTTGTTGCCAACTGCCGCTGCTGCCGCATAGGCCGATTCTTCGGGCGAGCTACTCGCTTCAACAGTCTCCGCCGCCATCGCTGCCGGCTCAGGCGCTTGCGCCGGCTCCGCCGCTACTTCCGGTTCGTTGGCAACTGGCGCTGCGGCGACAGCGTCAACGGGCTCTGCGTCGTGGGCAAGAGGGTCAGCCGCGGATTCGGCCGTTTCGAGCGGCTCCGCGATTTCTGGCGCTGGAGTTGAATACTCTTCTTGCACCCTCGCTTGCTCAGGCGCTAACTGCTCAGGCGCCAACTCATCAAGGTTTTGGCTGACATAGGTGGAAGCGACAGGTTCTTCCACGGAAGACGGAATCTCCTCCGCCTGGGCCACGAATTCCGGTGCAGCTGGTTCGAAGCTGCCGCCTGCAGTTTCGTATCCCGGTGCTAGGTCGGACGTTGCCGTAGCACTGGCTGCGACCGGAGCTAACTCCGCAAGCGCCGCATACGCCTTTTGCATTTCCTCTTCGAGGATGTGCGAGGCTTCGCTCGGGCTGACAGCAACTTCCTGCGCCGTCCATCGTGCCCTGCCGTCCGCATGATTCTGCCAACCAGATCCCGCCTGAGCAAACGCTTCTTCAACTAGGCCAACCTTCGCGCCCAAGGCTTCTGTGTGTGGAATATCGCCGAAGGAGGTGCGGTTGCCGTTGACCGGCGCCAAGGATGCAAGCGCAGCGATCACCTCGTCATCGGGGACGCTCTCGGGCGGTACATACTCTGGCTGTGAAACTGGAGGCTCCGGAACGGACAGCGTGGCCTCGCTCACCGGCTCTGGCGGAGCGGCTAAATTGGCCGTGAGCCCTGCGTCCGGCTCCGCTGCCGCAGATGGCGGCTCTACCGCGTAAATCTCCGCGCTCCCACTCACTGCTTCAATCGTGGGTTCAACCGGGGATTCCGCCGGCGCAGCCAATTCAGGCGAGAGAACGGCTTCCGCTACTTGGCTTGTCTCCGGCTCCGGTTCCACAACCGGCGCCGCAAATGTCTGGAGTTCAGGTTCCGTGATTGGCGCGGGCTCATGCTCCGGTGCAGGATCGATGACGGGTTCTGGAGCCGCCTCGACTGGAGCGGGCACGGAGCTTATCGCGGCGACAATCGCTTCTTCGGTTACTGCGATCGGGTTGCGTCCAGATTCGGATGCGCCGACGTTACTCCCAAACGCTGCCGCGGCCGCGGCGATGGCAGCGATTTCATCAGCCGTGATGTCCTGGGATAGTTGATGGTCACCAACACCTGCAGAGGGCGGGACGGCGGTGGCCTCCGGAGCTTGCGGGTGAACGAATTCGCGGAATGCGGTGCTCGGAGCCTCGATCTCTTTCGGCTCTTCGCGCTTCGCTTCGGGCGGAGGAATCGTCAGACGTTGCTTCCAGCCGCTGTTGCTATCACCAAATTTTTTATCTTTTACAGGATTTGTGGCCTCAGAGGCCTTGTTTTTCGCTGACCGAGTGACCAGCCCCGGGGCGGGTCGCGGCACGATCTTGTCTTCCAGCTTGGTTAGTGCAGCCAGCAGTTCGGTTGCCTCGAAAGGTTTGACTAGGTGAGCATCCGCATGTACGCGGCGCGCTTCATCGACTCGGAAAGGCTCGAGTTTGCCCACAGTCAACAGAACCGGAATGCTGGAAGTCGCTGCATTCTCCTTGATCTTCTGGCACACTTCGATGCCACCATAGCCCGGCATGTAGATGTCAAGGATGACGAGATCGGGCTCGAGCTCAGCCAGTTTCTTCAGCGCGGCGGGACCGTTATTGACCGTCACTACTTCGTAACCAGCTTCGCTTAGGATCCGGCGACCCATGTTTTGGGCGGTTACGCTGTCATCGGCGAGCAGTATCTTGCGCGGCAAGGATTCGTCCTTTGGAAAAGGGGGACATCGGCGAAGTTAACGTGCGGCGCAAGGTAAGTCAATGAGAATAAGACAGTAAGACGTTACCAGCGGACAGTCCCGATAGATTGAGCTTCCGCGCTCAACTGTCGGCCTAAAACTCCGCAGGACGCTGCGAAGCCTCTGGCGGAAGTGCCGGTTAGAACGGAACGACTTTCTTCAACCCCTTCTTTTTCTTATGCTTGCTGGATGAAATCTCCTGATCGCTGGCCGGCTGCTGAGAAGCCGCAGCTGCCGCATCCGCCTTAGTTCCATCGCTCGCAGCGGTATCCGCGCCCTCGCTTTGGGAAGCTGCGCTGGTCTGAATTTCATTGATCTGGGGTGGCGGAGGTGGCGCCGGGTTTGAGTCCGCGGTGGGTACATTCGGAGTCAATTCATTGGCGTCAGGCGTCGCGGTCGGAGTCAATTCATTCGTGCTGGCCGGCGCCGCGGGAGCTGCCGCGTCTGGTGCGGCGGCTGCCGGGTCAGTGGCTGCCGGCTCTGGACTATCCGATCGCGGAACCGGAGCATTCTCCGCCGGTGTGCCCACGCCAATCGTTTCAACCGAGACCGTGTTGTTCTTGCCCGTACCGCCTCCCAGCATGGCGCTGTTGGCTTCCTTCATGACATCTTTTGCGCTTACGGGCTCGGGATCAACCATGGTGGGTTCGCCGACACGGGCGGCTTGTGCCACATCTGGATGCTTGCTGAAATTCCGCAGCACCTTGGTCATCATGCCGCTTTCACGCCGGCTGTCTTCTTCGGCTTTATTTTGCGCAAGCGCGGCCTTGGTCGGCCGAGGCACGGGCTGGTGAAGAGCGATGAGGCGCGCTTTTGCATCGTCCGCGCGGTTCATGGCCGGATAGCGGGTCAAAATTTCCGAATAGGCCGCTGCTGCTTCCTTGGTGGTCTGTTCGATAAATCCGCCCTTCATTTTTTCGGTCATGCAGCCCGGCTGATAGTGGCCGGCCGCGTCTTTCATGCAAATAGGACGGGCCCGGGTGGCGGCAATCTCCGCCTCGCTGATTTGTCCGCGCATGTATAGCGCCTCATCGGCTTTGCTGTAGAGCGGATACTGATCCCCTAAACTGCGCAAGCGCGCCGAAGCCGCCGCATAGGATTGGCGCAAATAATAGAACCGTCCCACCTCGAACTCGCGTTGGGCCAGCACTTCTTGCACTTCCATTAAACGTTGCTTGGCCGTCGGCACCAGTTTGCTGTCCGGAAACTGCTGAATCAGTTTGCGGTATTCCTGCTCGGCCCGCAGCGCGTGCGTGTAATCGCGGTCCGGCTTTTCCATCTGCTGGTAATGGATGTTGGCGATCTTCAGCTGGGCCTCAGCGGCCTCGGGCATGTTGGGGAAGAAGGTAATGAAATCGGTGTATTCGAGTTCCGCCTGCGCCATCGCCGCCGAACCACCTTCGGCGTACCAGGAATCCGCCACTCCTAGTTTGGCGCGCGCCACGAACTCAGAATCCGGATAGGTATTGATCAAAGTCTGCAAGCTCAGCCGCGCCACGTCGAAACGGTTATGCTTCAACGCATCCATGGCCCGGTCAAACAGAACCTTGTCCGGCTGTTTCGAGCCGACATTGGCCAGGGGGTTGACGACCTTCTTGTTGGTGCAGGCGATGGTCAGGGCCAGCCCACTCAAGAGAACGATGATCGGAATACGACGTAACATAAGAACCTCGAAGAAGTCGTCAGTTTTCGGCCGCCAGTCTTCAGCCATCTTTCCCACGACTGAGGACCCGACGACTGAGGGCTGACGACTGAAGACTAGTTCACACTTTAAGCATGACGGCTTCGGCCGCCGCCTTGAGCAGTTCTTGGGCGTTAGTCTTTGGATCGCCTTTGCCGAAGACCGCGTTGCCCGCCACCAGAATTTCCGCGCCCGCCCGCACCACATCGGCTATGGTCTCCAGGCTAACCCCACCATCGATTTCAATCCGATATTGCAGCCCGCGTTTGGCGCGCAACTCCGCCAGCCGCCTGACTTTATGCAGCGACGTGGGAATAAACTTCTGCGCCCCGAAGCCAGGGTTCACCGACATTACCAACACGTAGTCAACGATATCCAGCACTTCGGTGAGCATTTCAACCGGAGTCGCCGGATTAATCACCACGCCCGCTTGACAGTGGTGGTCCCTGATCAGATGCAAGGTGCGATCCAGATGCCGGTCGACCTCCTGATGCACCGAAATCCAGTCGGCTCCCGCATCGGCAAATGCCGGAATGTATTCATCGGGATTCTCGATCATCAGGTGACAATCGAGCGGCAACTTGGTGGCTCGACGCAGCGACTTCACCACGGGCGGCCCCAGCGTGATGTTGGGAACGAAATGCCCGTCCATTACGTCGACGTGAATGACTGCGGCTCCGCCTTCGGCGGCAACCTGCATCTGGTCCGCTAAACGAGAAAAATCCGCTGACAAAATTGAGGGTGCTAGCTCTATCAACCCTGGGCTCCTGGAGAGCAAAACTAGCCCTGATTCTACCACGCTGAATTCGTGCTGAAAGCGCCGATTGGTCGGCTATTTTTGTGGTTCTCCCCGTTCTCAGTGGTGGTTCTCCGCGCGCTCTGCGGCCAAGAGTTTTGGGGTTTGCCAAAATCGGATCAAAGCGCTTCAGGCGCCGGC
Source organism: uncultured Acidobacteriaceae bacterium (assembly GCA_963712035.1). GTDB lineage: Bacteria > Acidobacteriota > Terriglobia > Terriglobales > Acidobacteriaceae > PALSA-270. The sequence continues at coordinate 1,317,251 of CAVQGL010000002.1, forward strand.
GCCGAGAAACCGACTCGAACAGTTTGCTATTGTAACCATTCCAACAAACATGACGGGCATCGCCCAACTCGTCCCCGTCGGCTTCAGTCTGGCCGCAGTTTGTTGCTGGGGAACCAGCGATTTTCTTGGCGGATATGCGGTCCGCCGGGCTCCCGCATTTTTATTCACCACCATCACCCACGCCAGTGGCGCAGGCCTCATGTTGACATTGGCCTTGCTGGATCATTCTCCTGTTCCGTCCAAACCGACGGTGGCGTGGTCAATAGTCGCAGGCGCTCTTGCCGGAATTTCACTGGCAATTTTTTATCGCGCCTTAGCCAGCGGGAAGATGGGAATCATTACGCCGGTGACCGCAGTTCTGAGCGCGGGCATACCCGCGATGGTGGGCATGATCACGGAAGGTGCGCCGGGCACGGTTCGCATTGGCGGCTTCGCGCTCGCCGGGGTCGGGATCTGGCTGATTACCCGGCCCGAGGAGGGCGGGCGTCCGCATGGTTTGAGCTTGGCTCTTCTTTCCGGCATCGGATTCGCCGGATACTTCCTCTGCATCAAGCAGGCGGGCGAAGGTTCGCCTTTTTGGATCGCCGGCCTGTCTCGTGCGTGCTCCTTTTTCCTGACAGGCACTATTGTTGCGGTTGCCGGAAAAGTTCCGAGCATTTCTCGGCCTGACATTCGTTTGGCCATCTTCGCCGGATGCATCGACGTCACGGGGAGCGCGTTATTTGTGCGGGCGGTGCAGACCGGCCGCCTCGATACCGTGGTAGTGCTCAGTTCGCTCTATCCTGCCGTTACTGTTCTGCTCGCATGGTTGGTGCTGAAAGAGCATCTGTTGCGCTGGAAGCTCGTCGGTATGTTCGCCGCGTTGCTGGCAGTACCGATGATCGCACTGCGGTAAGACGAGCCACGGTTCTCCGCGGATCAAATGCCAGACCCAGGGTTTTTTTTAAAAGATCAATCCGTGGAGATCCGTGCGTTTCCGTGGCCGCTCTTTCGGTCTGCTACCATCCGATTCGTGGCTCTCGTCGAAATCCGCAATCTGACCAAGATCTATCCGCTGGGCGAATCTGTCTTCGGCGGTGGCGCGAAAGGCGAAGTACGCGCGGTGGACGATGTGTCGCTCGATATCCACGCCGGCGAGACTCTCGGACTTGTCGGCGAATCTGGGTCAGGCAAGAGTACGCTGGGACGGCTGGTTCTCAGGCTTATCGAGCCTACCTCAGGCAGCGTGCGTTTTGACGGCCGCGACCTGCAAGCTGCCAGCCACCGCGAGATGCAAAACCTGCGCCGGCATATGCAGATTATCTTTCAGGATCCCTTCGGATCGCTCGATCCGCGCTTTCGCGTGGAGGATATCGTCGCGGAGCCTCTGATCATTCATCGCAACCTCGGCGAGGGCACGCCAGGTCTCGCCGGTGTTGCGAGATCTGGGATCCGCACTCGCGTCGCCGAACTGCTGCGCGCCGTGGGCCTGGACGAATCCGCGCTGCGCCGCTTCCCCCATGAATTCAGCGGCGGCCAGCGGCAGCGTATTGGCATTGCGCGCGCCCTCGCGCTGCGTCCGAAGTTCATTGTGGCGGACGAGCCTGTTTCCGCGCTCGATGTCAGCGTAGGCGCGCAGATCGTGAATCTTTTGGCGCAACTGCAACGTGAGTTCGGCCTGACTTATCTATTTATTTCGCATTCCATGCCGGTCGTGCGCTATCTGGCCACGCGGATTGCGGTCATGTATCGCGGAAAGTTGGTCGAGGTTGGCCCAGTGAAGCAAATCACCGAACGGCCCACTCACGAATACACGCGCAGCCTGCTCGACGCAACCCCGGAAGCGCTGACGTAGGGACAGCCGCCCTCGGCTGTCCGGTCGAGCGCAGCTCGACTAGTTCCATTCCGGTCCGCGCAACAGAAATATTCGTCGCATACCTGACCCTTCCTTATACGATTAAGCTGATGCTGCAAGCTTTCTATCGGCGCAAGCTTCCTCATCTGCAGCGCACGGCTAAGCCCCATTTCGTCACCTTCTGTACCCACCTGCGCTGGAAGCTTCCCGATGAAGCCCGTTCCATCGCTCTCCGTTCCTGCCTCCATGACAAAGACACTAAAATCCTTCTGCACGCCGCCGTCGTTATGCCGGACCACGTGCACCTGATTTTCACTCCCCCGGTGTACTCAGAGAAGAGTGAGGTCAATTCCCTGGCGGAGATCATGGACGGTATCAAGGGAGCATCGGCGCACTTGATTAACCGTGAGCTTGGGCGGAAGGGAAAAGTCTGGCAGACCGAAATCGTTCGATCGCGTGTTGCGGTCGTCGGAGAATCTGGAACAGAAGGTCGCCTACGTTCTGGAGAATCCTGTGCGGTGGCGATTGGTTGGAAGGTGGGAGGAATATCCATGGGCCTGGCGCAGGGAATACGACAATCCGTATGCGCCTGGCAGATGGGTCGAGCTGCGCTCGACCGGACAGCCGAGGGCGGCTGTCCCTACGCAACCGCTTGTTTCTGTTTCGACTTAGGAATTACAATTCCCGCCGAGCGATTAGGAGGTCCCATGGCTGCTCTCCCCGTTCCGCCGCCTGCTCCGGCTCCCGAACCAGCCCCTCTTTCCGAGGCGGCGCGCCTCTTCGACACATTCATCGCGCCCAGCAAGACTTTCACCGACTTGCGCCGCAATGCCAGTTGGTGGGCTCCATTTATTGTTTTGGCAATCGTTGCCGTGGCTTTCGCGTACGTGGTTGACATTAAAGTCGGATATCACAAGGTGGCGCAGAATCAAATTGAGATGTCGCCAAGGATGTCGCGCCAAATGGACAATGCCGCTCCCGAAGATCGAGCGCTCATGATCCGCCGGCAGGCCGCCGGCACGCGCTTCGTCATGTACGGATTCCCCGTGGTGACGCTGATCATCTTTGTGATCGCGGCGGCGATTTACCTGGCGAGCTACCGCTTCGGAGCCGGGGCGGATCTCACCTTCAAAGTCGCGTTGGCGGTCGTGATTTACGCTGCTTTGCCGCAGATTTTTCGCGGGCTGCTGGTTATCTTGTCGCTGCTGTCAGGGGCCAGCACAGACTCCTTTAATCTGCAGAATCCGGCCGCGACCAGCGTTGCCTATTTCCTTGACCCCACGAGTTCGCGATTTTTCTACGGCATTGGTTCGGCGTTGGACATCTTCCGGCTTTGGTCGCTGGTGCTTACCGCCATCGGCTTTACCTGTGTGACCAAGGTCAAACGCGGCACCTCGTTTGCGATCGTATTCGGCTGGTATGTCCTGGTCACGCTGGTGTCCGCGGGCTTCGCGACAATGGGATCGTAGTAAATTTGTTGCTTAAGGATTTCGGAGACTGCATGAAACATATTCTCGTTGTCTTGGCGCTTCTGGCAGGCGCCGCCGCTCAGACTAAGAATCCGGTAACTTCCGTGGTACAGGAAATCTTGCCCCGGCAGCAAAAGAACATCATCGCCGCAGCGGAGGAGATGCCAGCTGACAAATTTGATTTCAAGCCAACGCCCGCGCAGATAAGCTTTGGCCATCTGATCGTGCACATTACGGAATCAAATAATTATCTGTGCGCGAAGATCGGCGATCTGCCTGCGCCCAAGCCCACCGAGCTGACTGAAACTTCCGGTAAGGACAAATTGGTGTCCGCGCTTAAGGCTTCGTTCGACTTCTGCACGACGGCGCTCGACAAAGTGGACGACAGCAAACTCGGAGACTCCCTTGAGATGTTCGGCGGCCGGAGCGCGCCGCGGGCGTTTGCCATAATTGCGTTGACCAACGATTGGGCCGACCACTACGGATCGGAAGCGATGTATCTCCGGCTGAACGGACTGCTTCCCCCGACCGCCCAGCCCAAGAAGTAGACGGCTTGGCGAAAGTCTACGCTGTGTAATCAATGACTTATCTGTAAGCTATTGAAAAAGCACGCGGCTTTCCGCAGGTCCAAGCTTGGGCTGCATCTATCTCGGTCAGAACCCTTCGTACAATGCCCCTAGATTGCGCCAGGATCGCCTGTGGGCGCACTTAACCCCTCGGTGCAGCCTCGACTATCCCTCGCCTCCGGCAGCTCTAGAATTCGATTTGGCTATAGCTATTGGCTATATCAAAAACAACTTCAATCCTATCAATGGGACCGCGTCGATCTTGGCTTCAGTTGGTTTGCAACTGGTGGTAGTCGGGCCCCGGAGAGGTATTGGCGTTCCGCTTGTCTCCCGGGCCATTGATGTAGTAGTTGCTATTCGGCCCGGTCCAGACCTGGAACTGCTGACCGGTGTAGGGATCGCGGGCATCGGTCAAGCCGGTCAGGATCTTGCCCCAGGAATCTGATTGCGCCGCCGAGGCATTCTGACGAGCTTCGAAGCCGGACACCTGCTGGTTCATGGAGCTGCTGAATTTCTGCATGGTGGCGCGGGTCTGCGCCAGAAACGTCTGATAGTCACGCTGGATCATGGCCAGGCCTTCCTGCGTCATCTGCTGCTGGTGCGCCTGCCATTGCGGATCAATTTGGAAGGTATCGAGCGCATGTTGCAATACCGATTGCGCGACGGGCATGAGCGCCGGCGTAGTGACGGCGCTGAGCACTGGGTCGGCTTGCCAGAAAGCGGTTTGGGAATAGAGGCTGGTGCGCACGTAAACGCTGGCCAGCTTGGGGCCGGAAGTGGTGGCGCACAGGTAGTCCACCGACGCGTCGCTGGTTTTCTGCACTTGTATCGACTGAATCGCGGCGGGCAAGGTCGGCTTCCAGTTGCTGGTTTGAGCAGTCATGTTCTGGCAAACACTCTTGAAGCGCGATTTCGCATAGGTATCGGCGAAGGATGACGCGTCGCGGTAGCGCTCGACCATCATCTGAAATTGCATTGGTTTTTCATAGGGGCGTCCTTCCGCGGGCCTGGAGGGTCCGGGCAACGCATAAGGGGGAATGTTGGCGTCGTCGAAACGCAGAATGATGTTGCCATCGGGCGAGCGCAGGTCGACGGTGGCTCGCACGTCGAAATAGCCGAAGCGGTACATGCCGCCTTCGACGGACCAGCCGCGCGGAATCTCAAGGGAAAACGAATGTTCGCTGGGATCGTAATAACGCACCCAGGCGGCAGGCGTAGCCGTGGCGGAAGATGCGGAAGAACCTGCGCTGGCCGCGTCCACCGGACGCGAGCTGCAACTAAGGGTCACGAGAGTCACGAAAAGGGTAGTCAGCAGGGTGCGATTCATATCCATCCTCCAAGCCCGATAGCTTTTTGCGGCACAGCATCACCCGAAACGGCATCGCTAAGGGAGTGCTTATCTTGTAATGCGGAAAATGGCCCGTGGAAAGCTCAGGAAAAATTAACATTGTCATTCCGAGCGGAGCGAGGAAACCCTTGCTAGCCCAAATGCATTCAGGTGGCTTTAGGAATGCTTCGCTTCGCTCTGCATAACAGAGCGGAGGCCTAATCGATCTGGACCAAGCCGCCGGTTCCGGAGGGGGCTGCCGCCGGATGTTGCGGCCCGCGCCAGGAATCGAGTACGGAGACTTGATGCACGCACGAAACCGTGCAATGCGGCGCACAGCCTTTTTCCGTCACATACTCTCGCCGGATGTCGTCGAGCGAATATTGCTCCAGCGGGGTGCCGGGATATCCGCGCTGCTGCGAGCAATAATGCACCAGCCCGTTCTCGCAGATATAGAGATAACGCGCGCCGGCGCGGCAGCGCCATTGGTTGGGACGTCCCTGCGCAATATTGTCCTGAAAGGCGTTGATGCGGGTGAAGCTACTCTTCTCCATCGCCTTCATCTCGTGGTAGACGCGCTTCTCTTCGTCGGTGAGCGGCTGCAGTTGGCCGCTGCCGTCATGGATGATGCCGATGGTCGAAGTGAATCCCAGGCCCAGCGCGCGTTTGCCGATGTCAGCGCGTCCTGCGGATTGCAGACTCCGCCGCCGACCACGGAATTGATGTTCACGTGAAAGTCGGCGTGCTCAGCGAGGTTTTGTAGCTTCTTGTCGAGGACTTTGAGGCTCTTCTTCGAGACATCGTCGGGGTTCACGTTATCGATGGAAATCTGCAGCCACTCGAGTCCGGCGCGATTCAGACGTTCAATGCGCTCGGGAACCAGCAGGTAGCCGTTAGTGATCAGGCCAGAAATCATTCCGTTCTTGCGAATGCGCCGAATGACGCCGTCGAGTTCGGGATGCAGCAACGGCTCGCCCCCGCTGATGGTGACGGCGGACGTGCCTAACTCGCCTAACTTGTCGATCCTGCGGAACATCTCGTCGATCGGGACGGGCTTGGAAAAATCGTCGAACTCATTGCAGTAGGTGCAAGCCAGATTGCAGCGCCGCATAGGAATGATGTGCGCCAGAAAGGGATGGTCAGTCGAAACCATGGCGCGCACAACTTCGCGGGCTCCGCGAAGATCGCGGTAGAAACCCTTGAGACGGCGGCGCAGTTTGGTGCGAGGGGATGGCATTGGCTTTAGATATTAGAGCATAGGAGCGGGGCAAGTGTTGCGGTTTCAACAGCGTTTGGGAGAAATGGAGAGTTGAATGGGCATCGCCACCAACTTTGTCATTCCGAACCCGGTTTTTTGGGTGAGGAATCTGCTTTTGTTTCCTTTTCGCTCCGTGTCTCCACGACTGACTTTCTTCGGTTTGTGACCATTCTTCTTCGTGCTGACAACTGGGTCATTCGTGCGCATCGAGCCCAGCAGATTCCTCGCGTAAAAACCGCGCATTGATTGCATAACCACGACGGCTCCTCAAGCCCGATACTTAGGTTGTCTAAAGACCAAGCGCTCGGGACGAAAGGAGCCAGTCATGGTGATTATAGGTTGTGATTATCATCCGAGTGGGCAGCAGGTTTTTGGCATCGACACGGAGAGCGGCGAAGTGGTGGCGGATCGCTGGATCGCGCACAGCGGCGATGAGTGGAAGAGTTTTACAGGGCGTTGCCGGCGGGCACGGTGGTGGGAGTGGAGAGCAGCGGCAACATGTTGTGGTTCGAGCGGCGGCTGCGCAGTACGGGCACCGGTTGCGGCTGGGCGATGCGGCGCAGATCCGCGGCAAGGAAACGCGTAAGCAGAAGCACGATCGGCGAGACGCGGAGTTGATCGCGCGACTGCTGCTGGAAAACAACTTTCCGGACCTGCAGTGGGTGCCATCGCTGGCAGAACGGGATCAGCGGCAGTTGCTGATGCACCGGCACAAGCTGGTGCGGATGCGAGCCCAGGTGAAGAACCAGTTGCAGCATATTGCCATGAACCAGGGGGAGCAGCAGAAGCGGCAGCTGTGGACCCAAGCGGGTCGCGAACTGCTGGAGAAACTGCAACTTGATCCCTGGACGCGGCGGCGGCGAGACGATCTGTTGCGCTGGCTCGACCTGCTGAACCGTGATTGCGCCAGTCTGGAGATGGCAGTCGAGCAGGCGGCGGAGGCGCGAGCCGACGCCCGGTTGCTGATGACGCATCCTGGGATTGGGCCGGTGATCAGCCTGGGGTTCGTGCTGACCATCGGCCCGATCGAACGGTTTGAACGCAGCCGGCAACTGGTGAGCTATCTCGGTCTGAATCCGTCGGAGGAATCCAGTGGCGAGCGGCGGCGGCTGGGCGGGATCAGCAAACAGGGCAACGGTTTTATGCGCATGCTGCTGATCCAGGGAGCGCAGACCGCGGTCCGTGGCGATGAGGCATTGCACCGTCAGTACCGTCGTTTGGCCAGCGAGAAACATCGCGCCGTGGCCAAAGTGATGGTGGCCCGCAAGCTGGCGGTGCGCATGTTCTGGATGCTGAAGACGCAGAAGACGCATGCAGAACTGGTTCGTATGCGGGGTAGCTCGAGTCATTCTGTGGTCGACAAGACCGACGCTTTGAGTGAGCGCCCCGCCTCTCCGCGGATCCAGCCGCAAGGCTGGACGGCCAGGTGGAGAGTTTGCACGAGCAATCATGGTCGAAAAGATCGAATAGATGGTGAGTGGAACCGGATGCGGTATCCACCGATGATTCCAAGCAAAGGACGAGCCGCTTGATCTGGAGACAAAAGCAACGCCAACACCAAACCCAACCCCTGCCCATAAAGGGGAAAAGCAGCGGCAAAAATATTCCTGCCGCGGCCGCGCCTTCGTGTTGCCAAAAAACAGTTGACAGAGCCGTCGCGGTTATAGACGGAATGACAATTCTTGATTGGAGTATTTCAAACAGGGCCACTGCCTCGCCAAGTAATCGATGGGTTCGCTGACCTTGCAAGAATGGCATCCAGGGTTGTGACGCGTCGGTGATGCCAAACCAAAGTAACGGTCGATAAGGGTACGATTTCCTGCGCAGATAATGACTTTTTCCCTTCTGGGAATAGCACTGAATAACATCCTTAACGGGACATTAACTGGACTGTAGCTGCAAACTGTGGCAAAGTGTCCGCACGGTCTCAAAACTTCGCTTGGGGCCACTAAGGATAAATTTCGCATTGGCCCAAACAAGAGTTTCTTGCCTGTGGAATCAACCGGACGCGGCTTTGAACTACCAGGCTGCGGTTTCCCTCCATAGCCATACCAACCGCTCCAAAGAGAATCTGGGGTTCATCCAGGAATTTGCCGAAAAGTCGCCGCTCCTCAACTGGGCCCTTAAACGTCAATACAAGCGAGCGCGTGTGCCAGTGGATTTGACGAGGGCTTATTGGACGCCGCCCTTAAGTCCGGAACTCTCTCTTAAGGCGGAGCGAGGACAGATTGAGAACGGACTTGGCCTTTTGGGGTTAGTGGCGATCACCGACCACGACAACATTGACGGACCATTGCTTTTGCGCGGCCGCGCCGAGAGCCGCGAGATTCCTATCGCCTTTGAGTGGAGCGTGCCCTTCGAGAATGCGATTTTTCACCTCGGCGTGCATAACCTGCCGGCCCACCGCGCGTTGCAAATCACTTCCGATCTCTTCGGATACACGCGCGTGCCTTCCAGCCGAAACCTGGGAGAACTGCTTGAGATGTTGGATGATCTGCCGGAAGCGCTGGTGATCTTCAATCATCCTTTGTGGGATCTCTATGGCATGGGGTACGAGAGATTCCTTCAGGTCGTGGATCGTTTCCTGGAAAGGCATGGCCGGTTCTTGCACGCCTTTGAGCTGAACGCCACGCGCAGTTGCAAGGAAAATCACGGCGTAATTGCGCTCGCCGATCGCTGGCAACGCCTACTTATTTCCGGCGGCGACCGGCACGGGTGTGAGCCCAGTGGCGCCGTGAATCTGACGCGCGCCGAAAGTTTTGGCGAGTTTGTGGATGAAGTTCGGGCGCAACAGCGCAGCCATGTCCTTTTTATGCCGCAGTATTCGGAGTCCCTCACCTTGCGCACCATCCAGACGCTGCTGGACGTGATTCGCGAATATCCGGAATTCGAGGCCGAATCGCGGCGCTGGGACGACCGTGTGTTCCACGCCGATCTCCGCGCGGTGCATAAAGTTGACCGCCCAGTGTCGTCCTACTGGAGCGCTCCGCCCGCCTTCCTGAAACGAATCTTTTCTGTGATTCGTCTGCTGGAAAACCCCTCCGCGCGGCGCGCCATGGCGCATGTGCTTCCCGGCAAAGCCGACCTGGAGCTCAGATCCAACGTCCTCGAAGTGTTTCCTGAAGTGGTCTATGAGGCGACTTTGTGAATGGCCGGAGCCCGCGTGTCGCTTTCTTCCCGGATGCAATTTACGAGATAGACGGCGTCGCCAACACCAGCCGGCAATTTGAAGCTTTCGCTCGAGAGCGCGAGCTCCCATTTCTGATGGTGTACGCCGGGCCGGAAAATAAAATCACCACCGTCGGTTCGGTTACCCGGGTGGAGTTGCGGCGCGGCCCGGTGACTTTTCCGCTCGACCGGGGGCATCACTACGACCTCTTCTTCCAAAGATATCGCCGCCGGGTAATTTCCCTGGTGCGTGAGTTCAATCCCGACGTGATTCAGATTACCGGCCCTACGGACGTCGGAACTCTGGGCGCGATGATCTCGCACAAGTTGCGAATTCCGTTGGCGGCCACATGGCAGACGAACCTGCCTTTGTATGCGCGCAGCCGCATGTCGCGAGCGGTTTCCTTTCTGCCCGATGTGCTCTCGCGTTCGTTGACGGATGCCGCGGAACTTTGGAGCACGCGAGCGACGACTCGTTTCTACAAATGGCCGCAGCTGCTTTTTGCCCCGAATCCAGATTTGGTGCAAACCCTAAAGACGGCGACTGGCAAACCCTGCTTCCTGATGTCGCATAGCGTGGATACGGAAGTTTTCAATCCCAAATTCCGAGACCGCGAGGAAGGCTTATTCCGCATCGGTTACGTGGGACGGTTGACTCCCGAAAAGAACGTACGTTGGCTGGCACATTTAGAAGAGGCGCTCTCGGCTAGAGGGCACCGGAACTTCGAGATTGTCATCGTAGGAGATGGCGCGGAGGGTCCCTGGCTGCGCCACCACATGCAGCGCGCTCAATTCACTGGAGTTCTCACGGGTGAGGATCTGTCGCGAGCTTTCGCGAACATGGACGTACTGGCTTTCCCATCTTTTACGGAGACTTTCGGATTGGTCATCCTGGAAGCGATGGCGTCGGGAGTTCCCGCGGTAGTCACGGCGCAGGGGGGCCCCAAATTTACCGTACGACCCGGCGAAACCGGGTACGTAGTGAACAACCGGGAAGAATTTTCCAACAGCATCGAGGGTTTGCTTACCCAGCCGGACCGGCTTTCACTCATGCGGAGCGCAGCCCGAGAGCACGCGCTTTCAACCTCCTGGGCTAAGATATTCGAGGGAATGTACTATGCTTACGGCCAGATCCTGCATCATACGGAGGAACTTGTAGGGCATGGCATTCTGGATGCTGTGAACTTATAGATTCTTGGGTTACCGAAAGGCAAAGCTGCCTTGGTCCGGATTGTGTGGATGGCGGCGCCGGAAATTCGATCAGAAGGGGATGGCTCTTTCCATGATTCGCGCCGCAGGCAGATACTTCCGACCATTTCTTCTCATGTTTTTCACGTTGGCCGCTCTTTCCGCAGGTCAGGGGATTGCGGAGTCGGCTCCTGCGCTCCCCGAACCGCTCACGGCCGATCAACTGGTAGCCCGGATCGCGGAGAAGAACGAAGAACGCGCCAATGCTTTGGAGAGCTACCAGGGGAGAAGATCTTATTCACTGAACTATGTGGGGTTCCCTACCAATTTGCATGCCGACATGACGGTGACGATGACCTACAAAGCTCCTGCGACAAAGGAGTTTACCGTCGTCTCCGAAAGTGGCAACAAGTGGCTGATCAATCACATTTTTCAGCGGCTCTTAGATTCCGAGAAGGAAGCGCTGGACGCGGAGAATCGCGCCAAGACCGCGCTTAGCAGTAAGAATTACGACTTCACCCTACTCGGCTACCAACCGGCCGCGGATGGCTGCTCCTACGTGCTTTCAGCGGAGCCCAAGATTCCCAACAAGTTTCTTTTCCGGGGAAAGCTCTGGGTAAATTCACAGGACTTCGCCGTTTGCCGCATTGAAGCGGAACCCGCCAAGAATCCTTCCTTTTGGATCAAGAAGACCGACATCCACCACGATTACGTGAAGATTGGGGACTTCTGGCTGCCCGCCGATAACAAGAGCGTATCCAGTGTACGGTTGGGAGGAGTTGCCACCCTGACCATCAAATACGAGGACTACAAGATTCTGCAATCCCACGCGCTCAACCAAATGAGTGGACGTACGGTTTCCAGCTTTAGAACTCCCTCCAACTGAAAACGGGCGGTTCCCCGAACGTCTATACGATTTGTTTACCCGCGTCTGGGCCGACCGATTGGTCGAACACCGATTCCACCGTGACCTTTACCACATGATGGAGCGGCGGCAAACCTTTCAGGATTCCTTCAGGTCTTTGCTCGTCTGTTCGAGCAATGCGCCCGGAGTTACCATCTCGGCCGTTCCCTTGAGTTGATACCCTTTGAGGCCGTGGCAGCATCCACCACCGTAATCGCGATTTTATTGTTTTCCAGCAGATTTTTTCTGGTCTTCAGAGAGAACAAATCGGCGAAGAGCACATGAGACTCGTCGATCAGTTTGACTGTGCCTTTAGGAGTAACGTTGGGCTCTCCATCGCGGGAGCGGTTGCTACCCACGCCAGTTTGCCGGACAGAAAATCTTGAACATGCTTAGGAATGCTGACCATGATATCTACCTCCAGGTATGAAACCGGACCTCGGTCGAGAGGCTTGGATGAATCAGAAAATTAGGTTGAACTCGCAGTCCCAGTCTACTCGGAAAAAGAGAGCGTGCGGAGAATCGGGGAACTGCCCACAATAAAAGGGCTGTCTTGGCACAAGCCAAGACAGCCCTTGAGGCCAAAAACTTGAACTTCTAACTATGCTCGAGCGGCTACTGCTTCTGGAGAAGAGGCGGACGCGGACGCTTTTACGTCCTCACCGTTTGGCTTTTGTCCGGCCTTCCGAATGTCAATTCCGCCTTTGAAGAATGCGCCGTCTTCAATTGAAATGCGGGCTGCAACGACATCGCCAGTGAGCGATCCATCGCTGCGGATGTCCACACGGTCGCTGGCCGTAAGGTTGCCGCGAACCTTGCCCAGAACCACAATTTCCCGAGCGTTGATGTTGGCGGAGACCACTCCATTGCGTCCCACCGTCACCCGGTTACCGGCCAGGTTGATGGAACCCTCCACCCGGCCATCGATGTACAGCGATTCTGAACCGGTTACCTCGCCTTTAATGACCAGCGATTTGCCGATAGTTGCCTGATCCGCGCTAGTAGCGGAAGCGACCGGACGAGGGGGCGCCGCAGGGGGCTCAATGCCAACCGGCGCGCTCGGAGCCGGCGTCGCCACCCGTTCTGGCTCTGGAGGACGGGACGATGGCGTATTTGGCTGATTAGTGGGCTTCCACATAGTGCAAAGGATCCTTTCCTAGGGATGCGGGTATCGATTAGACCGTGCACTTCGACGGCCAAACCGCATTGTACTCCCCGTACGAAAGGGGTGATGTGGAAAAATCGCTTATTCATCGGTGTTCAACGAGGTTCGGCGTGCACTTTCGTCCATTGTCCAATCCGCTCATTACCATCCAGCAAGGTAATTGTTGCCTAGCAGTGGAATTCTTGCGGCCCAGATCAGGGAAAGTGTCCTCCCGCTTTCGCCAAACGGCATCCTAGCCGACTCGCTACTTGGAAATTTTTTGGGTTCTCCGTCAGGGATTTGACGTTAAATCTTTCCGCCGGCCTGGTCGCGCAATCTTCGATAGATTTCCTGCACTTGCTGGCTGGTTTTGTCGAGCGAATCGGTGTTATCGATCACGTAATCGGCCACCTTGATTTTTTCGTCGTCGGAGAGCTGGGCCGCCATTCGCCGCATGACTTCGCGCCGCGCCGCTTCGTGATCTACCTGCGAGCGATGGGCCCAGCGTTCAATGCGTTGTTCCTGCCGGCAGGTGACTACGACCAACCGGTCAAAGCTCTTTTCTGGCGCCCGCCTCCAGAAGCAGAGCGGCTTCCACGATCGCGATGGCATGACCATCACGCTTCCCCACTTCTTCCATCCACTGTTCTTGCCGGCGAATCACCTCGGGGTGGACGATTCGATTCAATTCCTGAATGCGCGAGGGTCTCTTTTTTTTTCGCCGCCCAAGTCTATCTCGTCGACCGAGGAACCAAAGGCGATTTCTGCGAGACGGCGGCGATTCACCCGCCCATCCGGGTCGAGGATCTCGTGGCCGAAATGTCGCACTACTTCGTCGTAAACTTCTTGCCCGGGATCCATAAGCTGGTGAGAAATCTCATCGGCTCGGACCAGATGAGCTCCGAGAGTGACAAACATTTCTCCGACCGTGGATTTACCGGACGCGATGCCACCGGTGAGCCCAACTTTCAGCAAGCCAGCCTCGGGGAACATCGGTTCACCACGGAGGCACAGCGACACGGAGAAGTTCTCCGCGCTTTGGGATTTCTCTGTGCCTCTGCGTTGCTGTGGTGAAGAACTCTCACGCTTGAGAAAACTCCAGCATGCGATTGCCGCGCCGCAACTTAGCCGCCTTTACCGTATTCGCCATCAGCATGGCAATGGTCAGCGGGCCCACTCCGCCGGGAACGGGAGTGATTGCGCCCGCGACCTGCGCAACCTCTGGATGCACATCTCCCACGAGAGTGGATCCCTTGGAACGAAAACTTTCTTCGCGCTTGGCATTGCCAGCGAACAAGCGATCGAACTCTTTCCGCTCGGTCACCTTATTCATTCCCACATCGATCACCGTGGCGCCAGGCTTCACGTAATCCTGCGTGATCATTCCCGCCCGGCCAATCGCGGCAACCAAAATATCGGCGCGGCGGCAAACCGCAGGCAGATCGCGAGTCTTGGAGTGACATACGGTCACCGTGGCGTTCCCGTTGATCAACAGCATGGCCACGGGTTTACCCACAATGTCGCTGCGCCCCACCACCACAGCTTCCTGGCCCGCAATCGGAATGTTGCGGCGTTTCAGGATCTCTATGACTCCGGCCGGCGTGCACGGCACTAAACCCGGCCGTTGGGTGGAAAGGAATCCCACATTCATGGGATGAAAACCATCCACATCTTTCGCCGGATCGACGGCCATCAGAACCTTCTTGGTATCGACTTGAGCGGGCAATGGCAACTGCACCAGGATGCCGTCGATCTCATCGCGGCGGTTCAGATCGCCGACCAATTTCAGCAACTCCTCGGTGGTCACCGTATCTGGAGGAGTGTGCTTTTCGCTATAAATTCCCAACTCTTCGCAGCTTTTAACTTTGCCGCGCACATAAATTTCCGAAGCCGGATTGTGTCCCGCCAGGACCACCGCCAAGCCGGGCCGGATGCCTGCGGCGGTCATTGCTTTCACGTCCGATGCAAGTTCGCCTCGAATTTCGCTCGCGATCTTGACTCCATCCAAAATAGTGGCTGCCATGAATGCCTCTGCTTTCTCGAATAAGGAAGAAAGAGGAATTCTATCGTAAAGCCGAGCTTCTGCCGTCACGGCCGGAAGAACTCAGGAATCAATCCTCAGGGATACATCCTCCGTAGAGACGTAGCTCCGCTACGTCTCCGATTGCTAACAATTCCCAATGTGTTGTTATTTCGAGCGCAGCGAGACATCTCCTCCTTCCGAGCAGCCGGTAAACATCTGCTACGCTTCCCCGACAACCCTGAGAGTTTGTCGACGGTCTGAGACGTAGCTCAGCTCCGTTCCTACAGCCGTTTTTTGCGAGATCTTAGCTCCGATACCGTTTTGGGAAATTGATAGCGTAGAATGCCTTGCATGATTCCCGACGACCTGTTGGAGATTTTGGTCTGTCCCGTTTGCAAGAAGCCTCTCACTCAGAAGGACAATGGGCAGAGTTTGAAATGCGCGGAGTGCCGGCGAGTTTACCCGGTACGGGACGACATTCCCATTTTGCTCGTAGACGAGGCGGTTGTGGACCCTTCCTGATCGTCCGTTTCTTCTCGCTTCCTCTCGACACCCCACTTTTGTGCCACGACACAATTCGTCCTTCAGCGACACACCGTGTCAATGTTAGCCATGCGGCTGGCAATGTCTTGCGCGTAGGTGATACGCGCCTCCAAGCTGGGCAACTTACCGTCACAAAAGGTGTTTATAGAACCAAATGGCTCGCTGGCACGTATAGAAGAAAGGGAGTGGGCGCGCGGCAGCAAAATTGCATGCAACGTTGCCAGTGCTTAGTGAGTCTAATACTCAAAGGTAGGAAACGGTCGGAGGTGAGACGGCCATGAGAGAAACGTTTACAGCAACTGAACTGACGGCTTTGCGGAACGATCTGTTGCAGGGTGGCCTGATCGATTCCCATGAGGCCGCAGAATTACTGCAGGTTTTCATGATGGGCCGGGGCTTCGGAGTCTCTCCCCAGAGAGCTCGTGACGCCGCCAGCCGAGTGGAGATGGCAGGCTGCTCCTTACCGGTTCTGCAGCACGAACTGGAAGGCTTAGCTCTGGTGATGTAGGGAAAAACAACCCAGTAACGCGGTGACAAACGGCGCGGAGCAACGATCCTTGGCGCCGCCGAAGAGTGCGCAGATCGGGAAAACAGTCGGGGCGCTATTAAGTTTCGGGGAGTTCGCAATCGGGATTCCCAATTGAACGATGAGAGCCGGGCCAACCAGTCCGGCTTTTCTTGTTTCAGGGAGCTTCTAGCCACTAGCTCGTAGCTCTTAGTTCCTCAGACCCAGGCGTCCTGCCATAAGCTAGCGGCTAGAAGCTAGCAGCTTCTATTCGTACCTCAAACTCTCCACCGGATCCAGCCTGGCTGCGCGTGCCGCGGGTACTGTCCCAAACAGGATGCCCACCAGCGATGACACCACAATCGCCACAATCGCAGACCATCCGGAAATCGGAAGTACTGTATTGGGTCAGAAAACGTACAGAGAACGGAATCGCTAAGCCGATAAAGACTCCGGCAAAACCTCCCACCAGGGAAATCAAGATGGCTTCCGACAAAAACTGAAGGCGGATTTCACGGCTGCTGGCTCCAATGGCTTTCCGGATTCCGATCTCGCGAATGCGCGAAGTCACCGTGGCCAGCATGATGTTCATAATGCCGATTCCGCTAACCAGCAGCACCACCGCGGGATCAGCAGCAGCACCATGGTCAGCTGGTTGTGACCTTGTCCGCAGACGCAACAATTCGCGTGAGGTTGTCTATGGTATAAACCGATTCCGACCGGTGCCGGGATTGAATATACGTTTGACCTGCTCGGTTGCTGGCGCCACCATGCTTGGGTCTGCAACGGAAAAATGGAGTTGCTTCACCGTGGGCATATCGGTAAAGTAGCGGGCCACGGTAAACGGCATGAGCAAGGTGTTGTCGGTGATTTCCGACGCGCCAAAAGTGTCGACCCTCTCCCGGAATGTCCCGATGACGGTGAATGGCAGTCCACTCACTTTCAGCACGTTGCCCGATGGCTTGCTCGGGAGATCCATAAATCTACTCCGCCAGTTTGTCGACCAGTGACCCGACTTTGCTGCGCGCCTGCTCGTCCTGTTGATCGAAGAACCGGCCGGAAAGCGACGACCAGATTGCGGACCACGCGATATTCCGGCGAAACACCCAGGACGTGAATGTCGCGTTCCTTGCCTCCGCCGATGGGAATCCGATCGGAAAGATCGATCGCTGGCGAAGCGGCGATGATGGCAGGAACCTCGCGCGCACCGCAGCGAGGTCGTCAAGAGTCAGCAGGTCAGGCGCGGCATTATTGATTCGCTGCGAGCCGCCTTGGTACTCCGCCATAGATCCCAATTCGGCGCCGATCGACTGGATCTGGTTCAGAACATACTGCTTGCCGGTCAGGCTGATAGTCACAACCAGAATGAGAGACGCGGTGCCGATCATCATGCCCAGCGCGGTCAGCGCGAAGCGCACTTTGTTAGTGCAGAAAGTTTCGTAGGCAAAGCTGACAATTTCCCCGAAAACCAATCTCGGGCGGCGCGGTGCAATCGGCGGCCTCGGAATATAGGGCGGCGCTTCAATTTGGGGAGGCTCGACCGGCGCTAGAGTGGGGGAGACCATTGCTACGGTTTAGATGCTAACCCCTGCCGTAAAGCCGCGCAATTGCGGGATTGACTTACTGGAGCACCTTGGGCGCGGCACCGCAAGCCCAAGCCGAGAGGGTCGAAGACCGGGGGAAGTCAATATCAAAAGGGAACTTAGGTTGGGCAAAACAAGTCGCCTTGCCCGCGCATCTTACCCATTACCTTTGGTGGTTGGTTTTCTTCGCGGTCTAACCGAAAATGTAATGACAAGAGCACTTGCGTGTTCTATGCTTCACCGTCCCTTTATGGCTATCGGAAAATATCGCATTTTGGAAATGCCGAACTACTCTCCAATCGAGGCGGTTCGCTATTTTCATATCCCAGTGTCGACCCTCGCATACTGGACGGAGGAACCGAACCAGCTTGTTGTCTTGGCCTCGCAGACACCACGATTACTTTCTTTCAAGAACCTTGTCGAACTATACGTCCTCGAAGGTCTACGAAAAATTCACGGAGTCCACACTTCTAAAATCCGCAGCGCAGTTGACTTCCTTTTGGAAACTGAAAGGTCCCGACATCCCTTGGCA
The DNA here is from genome assembly GCA_963712035.1 of uncultured Acidobacteriaceae bacterium. Classification (GTDB taxonomy): domain Bacteria; phylum Acidobacteriota; class Terriglobia; order Terriglobales; family Acidobacteriaceae; genus PALSA-270. The sequence goes on from CAVQGL010000002.1 coordinate 1,335,295, forward strand.
GACTACGACCTTCGGACCGAAGGCAAGAGCGTTATGTTTTACAAGCAAGGGAAACCGCTCAACGCTTCGCTCTGGGGCCAATACGAAATGGAAGAGATCGTCGGCGGCTATCTTCACCGGGTGGAGCGAGATCCTCACGGGGTAGCCCTTCGCATATTCCCTTACACAAAACGCGAACAGCTCGCCAACAAAGAACAGCCACCCCGAACCGTCGAAATCAACCCTGCTGTTTGTTTTGGGCTGCCAGTTCTAAGGGATTCCAGACTCACGACCGGATTTCTAGCAAGCCGTTTCCGTGGCGGCGATTCGATTCCTTCAATCGCGAGAAGCTATGGTAGACCCGTGGCAGAAATCACAGAAGCGATTGAGTGGGAACTCGGACGCTCCGTCAAGGAAAAGGCTGCCTAGTCTCACCTTCTACCTTGACGAAAATTGGGATTGTCCCGAAGTAGTGGAAGAGCTTCGCCGAGCGGGCGTCCGCTATCGCATCTACAAGCAAGACGTGTCGCCGAATGTGGGGACACCGGATGAAGCCTTTCTACCTAAGGTCGGGAAGCACGGCTGGATATTGATCACAGCTGACTGGCGCCAGCGATTTAGGCCACGGGAGATCGCTGATTTGCGACGCTACAAAGTCAGGCATTTTGTGATGCCGGGAAATCTAGGGGCGGACGCGATGGCGAAACTTCTGGTGGCCGCCAAGAACAACATTCGTGCGTGTTGTCGCGACAATGAGCCGCCTATCAGCGCCAGTGTCTTACGTAGTGGCGGGGTAAGATTGTCGATGGATGCAAAGGGAAATCTTCACGACAGGGGTGAGGAGAAAATCTACCACGGGGCAGGGTCACAACCCGGGTCCCCCAATAGGCGATGGAGAGGGAGCGGCACTTCCCGGGGTTTGACGCTTTTCCACAGCGCAGGCTAGAATAGTCCAGTTTGCCTGTACTCGCGGTTCCGCTCTGGAGCCGCCCGCCAAGTTGCCTAGAAGCGCCGACGCGGAAACACAGCAAGCATAGAAAAATCAGCAGGTTCCCGGATTCGCGCCCGGAGTGCGATGGCTGCGGCGCGGGTAAGATTGGACGGAGGCATAAGTATGTACGCGGTCATCCGCAGTGGTGGCAAGCAGTACCGCGTGGCGCCCGGCGATGTGATCCGGGTGGAGAGCCAGGGCGAGCGCAAGGACGGCAAGGTTTCCTTTGGCGATGTGCTCGCGGTTTCCGGCAGCGAGGGCCAGATTGGCAAGCCCGGCGCGGATGTGCACGTGAGCGGCGAGATTGTCGAGCAAGGGCGCGGCGCCAAGATCCTGGTCTTCCATTACAAGCGCAAGAAGCAATACAAAAAGCTGCGCGGACACCGGCAGGGATACACCGCGGTGCGCATCACCGAGATTGCTTTCGACGGGCAAAGCTTCAAGGCGCCGGAGCTTCCGAAGAAAGAACCGAAGCCGAAGAAGGCTGCGGCGGAAGTAGCGGAAGCAGCACGTTGCGAAGGCTCCGCGAAGAAGAAGGCGGCCAAGAAGACCGCGAAGCAAAGAAGGCTGCGCCGAAGAAAAGAAGTAAGCTGCCGGGGCTGTCGACTCCGGCCGGACGGGCGCGCAGGGCGTCTCAGACTCGACACTGAGCAACTGAGGAACGATATGGCACATAAAAAAGGGCAAGGCACATCACGAAACGGGCGCGATTCCAACGCGCAGCGTTTAGGGTTCAAGGCTTTCGGCGGGCAATTGGTTCCTGGCGGAACGATCATCGTACGCCAGCGGGGCACGCGGGTAAAGCCGGGCCTGAACGTCGGCCGCGGCAAAGATGACACGCTATTCGCCAAGATTACCGGACGGATCAAGTTCCTGGACAAGGGCGGGATGGGCAAGTTCGTAATGGTCGAGCCCGTGGAAGCGAAGTAAGCGGATTCGCCGATTGACGCGGGCGAGGGCGCCCGCGCCACACAAGCCTCGCCTTCGGGCTGAGGCTTTTTGTTTTGGTCGTTGGCCCTTCGTCGTTCGTCGTTGGCAAAATGCCAGATGTAGGACGGCAACTAAGGTAACGACCGACGACGCACGACCAACGACTGGTTCTTTCCATGTTCATCGATGAAGCCACAATTCGGGTGAAGGCGGGTGACGGCGGTAACGGCTGCATGGCGTTTCGGCGGGAGAAGTTTGTCCCGCGCGGCGGGCCTTCGGGCGGCGATGGCGGCAAGGGCGGCGACGTTATCATGGAATCCAGCGAACGCCACAACACGCTGGTGCACTTCCGCTTCAATCCGGAATACAAAGCGCAGCGCGGACGCCACGGCGAAGGCTCGAACAGAACCGGCAAAGAGGGCGAAGACGTTCTGCTGAAAGTGCCGGTCGGCACGATCGTCTATGACGAGGAGACTGGAGAGAAAGTTTACGATTTTTCTGAGCCGGATGAGCGCATGTCGTCATTGCCCGCGGCGGACGCGGGGGACGCGGCAATGCGCGCTTTGCCACGCCGGTGCATCGTGCCCCGCGCGAGCATGAAGAGGGACGGCCGGGCGAAGAGCGGGTTTTCCGGCTGGAATTGAAGCTGCTGGCGGATGTGGCGCTGATCGGGTATCCGAACGTGGGGAAGTCGACATTGATTCGCGCATTTCGGCGGCGCGGCCGAAGATTGCCGACTATCCGTTCACCACATTGCAGCCGAATTTGGGAGTTGTGGTCGTGGGCAAGCCCCCCAAGGAAAAGAGTTTTGTGGTGGCGGACATTCCCGGGACTGATCGAGGGCGCGCACAGCGGGGCGGGGCTGGGCACGCAGTTCTTGCGGCACATCGAGCGCACGCGGCTGCTGGTGCATCTGGTGGATGTGTCGGACGGCAGCGGAAGACCGGATCCGGTAAAAGATGTCGAAGTGATCACCGGAGAGCTGGAAAGTTTCGGCGCGAAGCTGGAAGAGAAGCCGGTAATTATGGTGGCTTCAAAGATCGATGTCGCCAACAAAGAAAAGCTGGACAAGCTGAAGCGCTATTGCAAGAAACAGGGGCTGGAGTTGTTTCCGGTTTCGGCGGTGACCGGCAAGGGAGTCGAAGACCTGACTTACGCGATGGCGGAGAAAGTGGAAGAGGCTCGGAAGAGTCTTCAGTCCGCGGGAGAATGACAACGTCAGTTAGGAATTTTGAATGACACCAAAGGAGATACAAAGCAACCGGCTTGAAGCTTTCATTCTCGTGGATCGCGCGATGCGGCTTCAGCTTGAAGACGACAACGGCGGCCTATCCGAGATCGAAGCTTGTCTGTCAAAGGCGCTGCAACTGGATCCCGGAAACGTCGACGCTCTACAGGAGGCGGCTTACTTCTATTGGGCGGTTGTGCCAAAGAAGGAGAAGTCCCGACAATGCGTGATCGACTGCCTTGAGCAACTGGGAAAGCTCGCCGCCGAAATGAATAGTTTGCTCCATGAGATAGACGAGTCTTTAGAGAACGACTAGAGACTGAGCTAAGAAGATCGGTTCTTAGTTGCTCAGTTCGCGGTTCTCAGAGAGAAAACGGGCGGCCATTGCTGGCCGCCTCGCTTCGTCCGACGACTGAGGACTGGCGCCTGAAGACTACCATCCTTACGCGTGCGCCGCCTGCGAGGAGCCGTGCTGGAAGCGGTATTGCAGGATCTTTGCCGCCAGCGTGTTTGCGGTTTTCTCCCCAGTTTCCTGGGAACGGACGACTTCTCCACGGCATACCACTTCCGCGGCGGTGAGGCCGGCGATTTCCACCGGCAGCACGAGATTGATTTCGAGCTGCGCGTTGGGAGAAATCATTTCATCCGCCTGGAATAACAATCCCGAGCGGCTGATGTTTTCGGTGGTTGCCTCGCGCCAGTCTTGTTCGCCGAGCGGGCGATATTTCATCGGCAAATGAAGATTGAAGCGTTGCGCGCGGAAGGCGGAAACCTTCTCGCGGCTGCGGATGTGGGGTGGTGCAAAGGAACGTGCTGCCATAAAAACCTCCTGAGGGAGCGCTGTATCCAGCACCTCCCGCACCTTGGCCTTCAAGGCGGGGAGGGTAAAGGGCTTCTGGAGCAGGTTGGTTCCTGGCTCCAGCACGCCGTTGTGGCCAATCGCATTTTCGGTGTAGCCCGACATATAGAGCACTCGGGTTTCGGGCCGCACCGAGGTGAGGCGATCGGCAAGTTCACGCCCGTTCATGCCCGGCATGATGACGTCCGTCAACAGCAGGTGAATCGGGCCTGGGTGAGTTGCGGAAAGTTGCAGGGCGGTGACGCCGTTATTGGCTTCGAGCACCGTATATCCCTGCTTGGTCAAATACTGGCGCGTAATGTTGCGGAGGGTATTTTCATCCTCGACCAGCAGGATGATTTCGCGGAATGGTCCTGACGCGGTTTCTTTGACTGCGTTTTGCACTGGCACCGGCTCGCCGCGTAGCGGTAACCCGTGGCAAATAAATTTTGAAAGTCGTTCCCTTGTCCGGCTCGCTGTAGACCCAGATATAGCCCTCGCTCTGTTTGACGATGCCATACACGGTGGAAAGCCCCAAGCCGGTGCCTTTGGCGCCTTTGGTGGTGAAGAAAGGCTCGAAGATTTGCGCCTGTGTTTCGGCATCCATGTCCTGCGCCGGTGTCGCTGATGGCGAGCATCACGATATTCTCCGGGCTTTCACGGGAGAGTGCATGCGGGCGTAGCTGTCGTCGAGCGTGACATTGCTGGTTTCGATGGTGAGCTTGCCGCCTTGCGGCATGGCATCGCGCGCGTTGACCGCCAGATTCATGATGACTTGCTCGATCTGGCTGGGATCGGCCTTCACCGCGCCAAGATTCGCCGCCGGAACCATGGCCAAATCGATGTCCTCGCCAATCACGCGCGTGAGCATCTTGGAGTTTTCCGCAACGACGGTGTTCAGATCCACGACCTTGGGCGCGATCATCTGTTTACGGCTAAAGGTGAGGAGCTGGCGGGTGAGTCCGGCGGCGCGCTCGGCGGCGCGAGCAATCTCCTGCACCAGGCCGCGAAGTTCGGAGTCGTCGGCTGGTGCGCTCGGTGAGAAATTCGCAGTAGCCGGAAATGACCATGAGCAGATTGTTGAAGTCATGAGCGATGCCACCGGCGAGCCGGCCGACCGCTTCCATTTTCTGCGCTTGGCGGAGTTGCTGCTCCAGGGCGCGGCGTTCGGTTACGTCTTCGGCGAACAGTTCGAAGACGAGCTCGCATTTCTTTCCCCGACAGTGGCGCCCTCCGCGGGAATAGCGCTTCCGGAAAGACGAACCTGGACCGGCTTACCGTCCTTTGCCACCCACTCGGACAGCAGATCGTTGAAGGGCCGCAGGGAACGCAAACAATCCGCCACCGTGAACCACTGCTGCGAATCGCGATGTAGGTTGGCAAGGTTTTCTCCCGCGAGTTCGACGGCCGAATCGTAGCCCAGCATGTGCACCAGCGCCGGGATTCGCATCGAGCAGAATTCCACGCGAATCGCAACGGCAAATACCGTAAGGGGCATTGGTGACCAGGGAACGAAAGTTGAGTTCGGATCGATGCAGGCCCTCCTGCACTGAGCGCAGTGCATAATTACCCCAACAGATCAGCACAGCGACGAGAACGAATAGCGTGAGATCAACCAGGGCTTTGCGATTCGAGCCTGGTGTATGGGGTCCTGCCAGGGCGAAATAGCCACTGACGGTCAAAGCGAAGGAAGTCGCTGCCAGGCCCGGCTTCCAACCGCCGTACCAGGCGCTGACCATAACCGCAACGGCAAACACCAGAAGCCGGCTTTCCACAACGTCGGCCAGCAGAAATGCGGGAATGAGGGCCAAAATGATACTGAGGAGGGCAACTCCATAGCGCAGGACCGGCGCGTGAGGCGGAGAGAAGTCGTAACGCTTGCGAAGAAGGGGGAGTTTCACTCGCACTAGCCGATCCTATTTCCCAAACTGGGAGAGCGCGAGTTACCGGGGTTCAACTGAGTCACTGCCTAATGGCCACTGCCCTAACGCCCCATAAACACGGGCAACCTTTGAGGGTGGGATTGACAGTGGAAAGCGAAGAGCGGGAAACACCGCGCCGCGGCAATATATTCCGAGCAAAACTTGCACCTGGGACGCAAAAGCCTGAGACTATGGGCGGTTCCGGTCTTGATCAGACCGCGAAACGAGGAGATCCCGGATAACCCGAGCATGAATATTGGTTTGTTTGGCGGAACTTTCGATCCTATTCATCATGGCCACATGGCCCTGGCCCGGGCGGCGCAAGAGCGTTTTGCCCTCGGGCGCATTCACTTTGTGCCGTCCAATATCCCTCCACACCGGCCGCGCGGACCACTCGCGTCCTATTTCGACCGCTATGCGATGGTGGTGTTGGCAACCATGGGCGAGAAAACGTTTGTGCCTTCGCTGCTGGAAGCGCCCGAAGTGATCGAGGGGCTCAAGACTTCCAAGGCTCAGCCAGTCGCCGCGCCAAGCGCGAATTTCAGCATCGATACGGTTCGCCGGCTCAAGCAGTCGCTGAAGAAAATTGATCGCGTCTTCTTCCTCATCGGAATTGACGCCTTCGCGGAAATCGCCAAGTGGCGTGAGCCGGAAGCGTTGCTGCGCGAATGTGCATTCATCGTAGCCAGCCGTCCGGGATATTCGCTTGCCGATGTAGCCAACGCACTGCCGGAAAGTCTTCGGCCAAAATCCGCCGTGAGCAAGCCCTTCGCCAAGCAACCCGCCAAGGGAGATTTGGTGTTGGCGGGCGCGACGGTTCACCTGCTGGAGAATGTGCATCAGCCGATCTCGGCCACGGCGATCCGCGAAGCGGTCGCCGCCAAACGTCCGCTGGGCAGGCTCGTAGACTCGGAAGTCGCGGAATACATCAAGAAGATGGGATTGTATAAAAGCAAGTCGTAGGTCGCTCGTCATTGTTCGTTGGCGGCGCAGCTACACATTTGCGGTTTCTCATTGAAGGCGTACTTGTCGGCTACAATGGAGTAGCGCACGGCCAACAATCAAGGACCAATGACCATTCCCGCATGAAGAAAACCGATCTCAAGCGCCAAGTTTCTGAAGCCATTAGCGCCTGTCAGGAAAAGAAGGCGGAAGAAATCACCATTCTGGAGTTGGAGCAAGGCTCGGGAGCCTTCACCGACTATTTTCTGGTTTGCAGTGGAACCAATCCGCGGCAAGTGCAGGCGATTGCCGATGAAGTGGAGTTGCGGCTCAAGAAAGCCGGACACTATCCCGCGCACTCCGAAGGCTACAAGCAGGCTGAATGGGTACTGCTCGACTACGTTGACTTCGTAGTGCATGTTTTCTCGCAGCAGGCCCGCAAATTCTATGATCTGGAGCGGCTGTGGAAGTCGGCGCGGCGAATGACTCCCGAGGAATTGAAAACGCGGCGATCGCGCAAGACGATCCCGGACACAGGAACACCGCGAAGAAAACGGGCATAGCCACTTCTCAGATTTCCTGGCGCGCGGCGGCTGCGTCGTCTAAGTGAACTCGACCCTGTAATCGTCATCTCCCTTCGCAAGACGAATCGCCACCGAGCGAATGGACTCGGCCGGCGCGCCGACGACGCCGGTGTAGTTTCCCCATTCAAGATCGGGATAGGACCAGCAGTTGTAGATCGTAAACACCACCTTTCCGTCGGGCCGCACGTCGGCTTTAACCGCCGCATCGCCCGCGCACTCGGCTCTCACCCGCGCGCTATTTCCCGAGAAAATGCAGGACGCATGCCATACGTTTTCCTTCAGGGAACGGAAATCGTTGCTGGCTCCTGGCGTTTGATCTTTGCCGAACAAGAAAAAGTCAGTTGTATCCTCCGACCATGGCCAGGTGGGCTCTTCCCCATAGCGCAACGCAGGATGCGTAACTTGCTTCTTCGCAGTACCAATGGCGCGGCCGATGTGATCGGCAGGATACGCAGACCAAAGCGCACTCCGGTCCCAGCTGAGTTGATCGACGCTCTCTGGCAAGAGATAACTTAGCCCAAGCATGTTGTAAGCCTTGTCCGGCGCGCGGTACTTGGTTCGAATCAGGCCCGTGCCATCGATCGCGATCTCGTAATCGAGGCCGATTGACTCCGTCTGGCCGTCCCAGAGATGTTCACCAGACACGCGAAGAATAACTTCATTCGGACTTCGGCTCACATCCAGTTTCTTAAGCCACCAACGTCCGACGGGGCCATGTCCGAGATTCAGAAATGGCCCACCCTCCAGCAATTTTTGTCCACGATAGGTCGCGTGGGTCAGGAGGCCGCTTTGTTTGCTGACGCCGATTACGAAATCTGGACCGGCAAGAGAAATCTCGTTGGCGTTCGCGGCCAATTGCGGAGCTGGCCCTTGCGGACTTGCAAACAAGATTCGCCGTTTGCCCAGAGGAAAATTGAATTCATCAATCAACTCCCCATCGCGTGCCAACTGCAGATGAACCGTTTCCCCCGCCTCCCAGGGGCGAGCCGGGATCGCCAGCGTGCCCATCTGGTGAGGAGGAATATCAAGGTTCCGTATCGTCCCCGAATCCGAGCCCACACTCCATCGAATGTCCAGTTCGGTCAAGTTTGTGTGATGAAACGCATTGCCCACGCTGATCCGTAGCGGCTCACCCTTCGGGGGAATACTGAGAAAACTATCGTCGATCCGAATCGGCGAGTAGGCCTTTTTGGTCAGCCAATACTCCGGTTTGGGTCTGCGCCAGCCGTCAATGGCTCCCCAGGGGCCATAACCGATCGGGCCTTCCGGCAACAGAAAGACTTCGTCAATGCCCGCCCAGATTGAGCCCCCAAGACAGCCGGCCGAAGCGATGAAGCTTTCGCCAAAGCGCTTGATGCTCTGGCCCCAGAAATTTCGCACTCCGGGATCGGAACGAAGCGTCTCCGTGTTGTAACAAGAGATATGGGCAAACTCGTCGTTCAGGACCGGGAACTCCGAACCACCAAGGTCAGCCGTGACCTCGGCGTAGTGCCGGCTGTAAATATCAAAACCGGCCGTGCCCCACGCCGCGGTCTCTGGATAGCTAAAGATGGTTGGGCGGCTCGGATCCAACTCGCGCGCCCGGTTCGACTCCAGCGCCAGATTACTTCCCCACATGCTTTCATTACCGAGCGACCAGAAAATCACGGAAGGATGGCTGCGGTCGCGTTCAATCATTTCTTCAAACTGGCTGCGGAAACGTTCAGCAAAGGCAGGATCGGAGGACGCTCCGTTGTCGTTCTTCGACCAGCAAACCGCGCTTTCCTCTTCAACGTAAATACCGTGCCGGTCGCAGGCATCAAGAAATTCTTCGCTGGGCGGGTAGTGGGAAGTGCGGACAAAATTGATATTTCCCTGGCGGAAAAGCACCGCGTCCTTCTCATCAAGCTCCACCGGGACGACGCGCCCTTGCACTGGGTGGATGCTGTGGCGGCAAACTCCATGCAACTTGATTTCCTGGCCGTTGACCAACAGCGAGTTGCCGGAGCGTTCGACCGTGCGAAATCCAATCGATTTTCTGACTGTCATCAAGTCTGTTGTCCCCGACCGAAGAGACACGCCGAGCGCGTAAAGGCGGGGATGTTCCGCATCCCACTTGATGGGATTGTCCACCGCAATGTTGATGGGACTCGCCGTGTCCATGTTCAAATCGAAAACACTTTGGCTGAGCACAGTCTGCCGGCCCTGGGCGTCCTGAAGACGCACCGCCAGTTGAAGCAAACGTTTGGTGTGCCGCGCCACGACCGGAGCAATGCTCACTCGCCCGTTGCGGTACTCGGGGTCGAGACCCACGGTGAGAGCCATACGAGCCAGGTAATCTTGTGGAATGGCGAACAGCCGAACTCCCCGCAGGACGCCGGCGATGGAGTGTTTCGCATAGTAGCTGCCCTGCGAGATGTCGTCACCCCGGTCTGTAATCCCTACGACCAGTTCGGCAGACTCGCCCGGCTTGACCACTTCCGTGATGTCGCAAGTCCACGAGGTGAAGCCGCCGTCATGCGAGCGAATGAATGCACCGTTCACCCAGACCCGCGCTCTTCCGTATACTCCGTCGAATCGCAACAGCACGCGCTGCCCCGTAAAATCCCGTGGAATGGCCAATTGCCGGAAGCAGGGATACTCCGAATCGGGAGCAACGGAGAAACCTTGAGTGGCCAATTCGCCGGGAACCGTGATCGTCGCCCAGGATTTGCGATCCAAATGAGCGGTCCAGAATTTGTCCTCTGGATCAGCCGTGAACTGCCATTTGCCCGCGAGGTCAATAACCGGATTACGAACCCCCGCGACCGACACTGGGAGCGGAACCTGTTCGGGGAGATCAGCCTGCCGCGCAGATGCTGGTTCGTCGGCAACATTTGAAGGTGTGGCGACACTGGAGGCCACTGCCGCCGGTTGACCGAGCCCGGCCGTGGCCGCGCCCAGGCAAATCGCTTCGACAAACGTGCGACGATTCATTCTCATTTCCTTTGCATGATTGTTCCCGCACGAAACCGGCGCCCACGCGAAGGGCGCTCGACTCGGGGAGCTAGACTGGACTCGAATGTTACGCCCGCCGATATTCTTCGTACAGTGCCGCAAAATGGATTATTGTCCTAAGATCCAAAATGAAGACGATCTGATTTCCTCAGCTGATGAAACTCACTATTGCGTGGATCGGCAAAACCAAAGAGCCTGCCATTCAGCGGCTGACCGACGAGTACCTGCAGCGCCTTTCGCATTACGCACAGGTCGAGGGGATCGCGCTCAAAGATGAATCCGCGTTGCTCGAGTTGACCACCCCGAGTTCACGCTCGCGCACGAAATCTGTATTGGTCTTACTTGACGGCAAGGGCAAACAGTTCTCCTCGGAAGAGTTGGCGAAGTTCCTTAGCAATCATCAAGAGCGCAATCCCGCCCCGCTGGTATTCGCGATTGGGCCGGCGAATGGTTTCAGCGAAGCGACGCGGCAGGCGGCGACTATGCTGCTCGCGCTGGGCAAGATGACGATTGCTCACGAGTTGGCGCGAGTAGTCTTGCTCGAGCAACTCTATCGCGGCTTCACGATTTTGCAGGGCCATCCTTATCATTTGGCGCACTAAGGGCGCAGCCTGTACCTTCGTGATATTCCCGAACAACCACAGGCAGTCTAAAGTCATCTCCATTGTCAAAGCCAAAATTTCTCATAAGGAACATTCTCATGAAAAATCCCATTGACGTGTTGCGCATGAAAGAACAGGAAATTTTGAAGATCAAAGTCGAGATCGAAGCTCTCCGTATTACTGCCCGGCTGCTGAGCGACGACATTCCGTCGACCTCCACAATGCAAAGAACGGAAACTCCGCAGCTCGTCGAGATGCCTTAAGTGAGCCGGAGCGCCTGGCCGCGCAGGTATTAGGAAGTCGCTTTCCAGTGTCGAGGCGCGCATATTATCTTGACGGGGTGGAGCGCACATCCGACAATTGAACGATGACTTGGTTCAAGCGCGAATCCGGCGATCTGCACAGCTCGGGGGAAAAGAAAGTTCGCACCGAGGGACTGTGGGTAAAGTGCGAAAATTGCCGCCAGATTATCTGGAAAAAAGATCTAGCTGAAAATCTGAACGTTTGTCCCAAGTGTGATCAGCACTTCCGCATTGATGCTCGCACCCGTCTGGCACAGCTTCTCGACGACAACCAATACGAAGTATTTGAATCTGCCTTGGCCTCGACCGATCCGCTAAAATTTGTCGATCTCAAAGCCTACTCTTCGCGGCTGAAGCAGGCCCAGACCGACACCGGTTTCAAGGACGCCATCATTAACGCGCGCGGCCAATTGAACGGGCGCCCGGTGATTGTGAGCGCCATGGAGTATTCCTTCATCGGCGGAAGCATGGGCGCGGTCGTCGGCGAAGAAATCACTCGTGCCATTGAGCAGGCCATTGAAAGCAAGGTGCCCGTTATCATCGTTTCGGCATCGGGTGGGGCCCGCATGATGGAGGGCCTGATCAGCCTGATGCAGATGGCCAAAATCTCCGCGGCACTGGCGCGCCTGGATGAAGCGCGCATCCCGTATATTTCTGTGCTCACCGATCCCACCACCGGTGGCGTTACTGCCTCATTTGCCATGCTGGGCGATCTGAATATTGCCGAACCCGGCGCCTTGATTGGTTTCGCCGGCCCGCGCGTGATCGAACAAACCATCCGCCAGAAACTTCCCCAAGGCTTCCAGCGCAGCGAGTTTCTTCTCGAGCACGGCATGCTCGACGCCGTGGTCCATCGCAAAAACATGAAATCGTATATTGGGCGGGCGCTCGATTTCATGACCGCCGCCCCCAGACCTCCGCTTGCAGTTGGCAGCCCTCAGCCGACTGCCTAATTCCCTGAACTTCCGCGCGCTGCTCATCTGGCCGCGTTCAATGCACGAACATTGCGTAATCCAAATCGATTCGGCAAACTGATAATCTCTAAACCCAAGATCTATAAACCCAAGGATCGATCGCGGATGGCTGAGAGCCCCCAGAACTACGAGACGGCTGTTGCCCACATGTTTTCGCTGGGTCACGAGTTAGCCAACACGCCCGCGAACAAGTTCGATTTGGCGCACGTCCGCGTCCTGCTCGAGGCTTTGGGCGGCCCGGAGCGGCGGTTTCCGTCAGTGTTGATTGCGGGCACGAATGGCAAAGGCTCAACCGCGGCTACCCTGGCCGCAATTTTGTCCGCCTCCGGCCTGCGCACCGGGTTGTATACATCGCCCCATCTGGTTCGCATCAACGAGCGAATTCGCATTGACGGTGAAGCGATTGCCGATCAGGAATTCGCGCTGTTGCACGCCCTGGTCGACAACGCCGCAGAACGTTTAGTATGCGAAGGCGCGTTGCCTTGGCATCCCAGCTTCTTCGAGATGCTCACCGCCATCGCTTTCGAACACTTTGCGCGGCAGGACGTAGACCTCGCCGTCCTCGAAGTAGGCATGGGTGGAAGGCTCGACGCTACTAATGTGGTTGAGCCTCTGGTCAGCGTGATTACCGACATCTCACTCGACCATCAGAAATATCTCGGCGATACAGTTGCAGAAATTGCGCGCGAGAAGGCGGGCATCATTCGTCCCGATGCGATTGTTGTGACTTTGCCGCAACAACCGCAGGCCAACGACGTGATCGGAAATACGATTTTGGAATTGGGTGCGCATGCCGTGAGCGCGGCACCGTATGTGCCGCCAGTGACTCCAGCCAGCGATCAGTATTGGCTATCGGGCAACGATCATCGGCGGGGGACGGCATCCCGCTACGCTTTGCCGGTGATGGGGAAACAGATCCAGGTAGAAACGCCGTTGGTAGGACGCCATCAACTCAGGAATGTCGCGTTGGCGATTGCGGCTGCCGAGGAACTGAGCAAGCAGGGATTCGCCATTACCGCTGACTCCATTGAGCGCGGAATCCGCGAAACCCACTGGCCAGGGCGCTTTCAGATTGTTCCGGCCAATGATGCCATGCCGGAGTGCGTGTTCGATGCGGCTCACAATCCAGCGGGAGCGTGGGCGCTTCGCTCGGCGCTATCTTCGGTCTACGAAGGCCGGCCGCTGACCTTTGTTTTTGGAGCGATGCGCGACAAGGCAATTGCGGAGATCGCGGAGATTTTGTTTCCACTTGCCGAGCATGTCATTGCCACGCACGCGGAGAATCCGCGGTCCGCCACGCCGCAGGAAATTCGTGAAGCGGCCGCGCGGGTTTCGGTTGAAATGGAAGACGCGCCCGACGTTCCATCGGCATTGGAACGCGCTCGCATATTGGCTGGTCGAGAGGGTCTAGTGGTGATTACGGGTTCCATGTATGTGGTGGGCGAAGCCATGCAGGCGCTGAAAATTCGCATCTGAAGAAATATGCCGACCTCTAAGACATCGGCGCTGGAGACGGAATCTCCGACCCAGGCGGATCCCGGCCTGCCGCGACCGTCGGGCAAACTACCGGTCCACGTGTATGGCTGGCCCAGCCGGCTGCGTTCCTATTTGATTCTCGATCCTTTAATCTTCGCCTACACCTTTATCGCTGGCATGCTTTCGCTGCCATTCGGTTTTTTCGATTCCAGCGGGCGAATCCTGCATGCCTTTGCACGGGCCTGGTCGCGCTTGATTATGGGGACGATTTTTTGTCCGGTGAAGGTCACCGGGCTCGACAACATCTCCGCATCCCGGCCGCAAGTTATCGCGGCCAATCATGCTTCCGCGCTGGATATTCCGATTCTTTACGCCAACTTGCCGTTTCAGTTCCGCATCGCTTTCAAAAGCGAGTTGCTCTCCTACCCGATCGTGGGCTGGCACTTGAAACGCTCAGGACAGGTCTGCATTGACCAGCAAAATCCCGCGAAGTCGATCGCCAGCATTCGCTCCGCCCTCAAAGGTTTGAAGGCAGGCATACCCCTGGTGATTTTTCCCGAGGGCGGGCGCACGCCCGACGGCGAACTCAAGCCCTTTCTACCAGGCGCATTCTTCCTTGCCATCAAAGCGCAGGTGGATATTGTTCCCGTGGCGCTGTTAGGAACTTTCGATTTGCTACCCATGAACACGTATCACATCAAATGCCGCCCGCTGGAAATGCGAGTGGGGGAGCCAATTCCAACCTCGGGATTGACGCTGCATGATCTCGATGCGGTTTCCGCCAAGGTGCACGCCGCCATGGCCGCGCTGCTGGAAGTCTCCCCTCGAGGGGCGACTTAGGGACACTGATTAATGGTGTAGGTGATTGTCTGGCCGTCGCCATGAACCGAGGCATCGCTTAAGCCAAGCGTATCTGTAAACGTCCCTGTTTGCGTAGGAACGCCGGTGAACGTGGCATTCGCCGAACTGGTAGTCGAAGGATCCAGATTGATGCCGATAAGATAGCCGTCAAGCGCCCATCGCAGCGGCGGAATTCCCCCCGTTGATTGGAAAACAAAAGTATAGGGCTGATTCAAACAGCCGTCTGGAAGGTTCGGCGAGGTAATGATTTTAACCGGCTCCCCTACCAGGATTGACTCTGGTGCGGTTGCGGTTTGCGGAGGGTTAGCCGAATCAGTCGCCTGCAAAGTGAAGGCGTAGGTCCCGTCCGTGGTCGGCGTACCCGCGATCGCGCCGGCGGTTACGGAGAGCCCCGGCGGCGCTGAACCGCTCGTTATTGACCAAGTGATGTTTCCAGTGCCGTTGACTGCCGTGAGTTGCTCGGAATAAGAAAATCCGCGCGCGGCCGCCGGCAGTTGGGCGGTCTGGATCGTCAGCGGAGGCACCACGCCAGAGATCTGCAACGCGTATTGCATGTCGGGGCGCGCCTGGCCATTCCAGTCCAAAACATGCACGTAGAACGTTGACGCTACATTCGCTGCGCCCGGCACTTGAAAATCCAACGCGGAATCAGCGGATGGCGGGTTCCCCGGAATATCATCATTGACGCAAATGGAAGCGAAATTTGCGCTTGTATCGCCGGGTTGGCGGCAGGTGTTGTAGCGGGTGTTGCCGGAGTCGACAATCTCAATCACGGTATCCAGGGTAGTGGCATACCAGCGCTGCGCCTGCGTTTCCACGTGAACCACCGAGCCGCCGATCGAAACCAACTTGTAATAATCATTGTCTGCGGGCAGCGGCGCATTGTCAGGTGGGTCCTGGTAGGGCGAAATGCTGGCCGTAACTTGTCCATTGCCGATGCTTGTCGCTGTTGCCACGGTATCGTTTCGTCCGAGAGGATTTACCACGTTCCCCGCAAAGAGAAGGCTTGCCGTCTGCGCGGGTGAACTTGAGTCCAGCACGTTAACTGAAAAATTGTACGAGCCCAGCGTAGTCGGGGTTCCGCTGATCTGGCCTCCGCTGGGATCCACTGTGCTCAATCCCGCGGGCGGACTTCCTGACCCGATCGAGAAGTGGTAAGGAGGAATTCCTCCGGTCGCAATTACTCTTCCGCTGAACGGCCTATTGAGCAGAAACTGTCGCGGAAGCGAATTGGCCACTGTTAAGGGAGGCGGATTGACGACGATTGTGAATTGCGTCGTCACTGATTCTGGAGGCGAAAACGAGTCGGTCACCGTGAGCCCGCACAGAAATGTTCCCATCGCAACCGCGCTACCTGAGATTTCGCCGCTGGCATTGTCCATTCTCATGCCGGAAGGGAGACAGGAACTCGTCAGAATAAAATTGAGAGGCTGCACGCCGCCTGTGACCGCAGTGTTGCCTTCCAGTGGAGGTAAACCAGTCAGGTATTCGCGCAGGTTGAATGTCGGTGGCGTGGCCGCCTGCAACGGCGGGCTTGCCGTAATGCTGAAACTTGCGGTGGCCACATGGGACGCGGCGTCGGTAACTTGTGCCGTGAATCCACCGGTACCCTGGAAATTCACCGTGCCCGCAAGTACTCCTGTGGATGAACTAATGCTCAGCCCAGTTACAAACAAGGTCGTCGGCGAGATTGGACCAATCGACCAGCTAAGAGTTCCCTGGCCTCCGCTCGCGACTAGGGTCGTGGTGTAGGGTTGGCCAATCAACGCCCCGGGCAGAATCGAAGCAGTTGTAATGGTCAACAGCGGTGGAGGAGTTGAACTGCCGCCTCCACCTCCTCCCGATACTCCGGCTCCCCCACCGCACCCGCTCGCTAACCCGAGCACAGCCAAGGCGGCAAGGAAACTCAGCGCGCGGAATGGCTTCTCCTTCATGCCGGCACAATCTCCCTATCCCGCATGAGGTTGATCGCAGGAGGATCGAGCAATGCTCCTCCGTCTTCATATTGATCAAACGTGGGGAAACCGTCATTCAGAATGATGTCAGTCCCCGTAATCTTGTCGCCCGCATGAACTGTGATGGGGTCCCATTGCGCGGGAAAATCGAACGCCGACTCATCCTTGTTCCAGAATTCCGGGAAGTTGAGAATGGCGGGCGGATCCAGCGGGCCAACGCTAGATCCCCCGACAAAGCTTCCGTATACTGACTCGACTTCCACCGTATAGGTTCCCGGCGGCACGGACAGTTGGTAATAACCGATAAGCACCGGATTGCGCGACCCGAGCCGGCTTCCATTGGTATTGTCTTCGCCCGAAGTGGATAGCGCGGCGGTAACGCTCTGGCCCAGATTCCCGCTAAACAGGTAGCCGGAAACAACCGATACCGCGACCCGACGGGATTCATCTTCCGCGGTGGTGGGATCGTCCACCAATCTGGCAATCACGTTTGCGCCCTGGAACATCGAAGTGCCATCGCCAAAATAGATAGTGCCGCTGATGGTTCCGTACTCGTTCACGGTGCTCGAGTTCGGATACAGGCTCGATACCCACGCCATATCGTCGGGGGCCAGTACCGGCAAACCCGCGTCCTTCCGTGCTTGGCACATCAGTACAGGAAACATCAGGGGCAATCCCGCAAGCTCATCGGCCTCACACGGATAAACACCCTCTAACAACAGGTCGAGATTGATCTGCGAGTGGTCCAACCCGATAAAATGTCCCATCTCGTGAGTAATTGCCTGGTCAAACTGATTAGCATCGATTTCGTAGTTGGTGCCGCTATTGACTCCATCCTGAAACTGGCCGTTGAGCACGATGGCCGATCCCACGATGTACCCGTTGGTCGCATCCACCGCGCAACCACTGTTGAAGCCAATCACTTCGGGAGGCAGGCCAAGGCTCGCGAGCAGGCTGCCATCGGCATCGAAGATAATCGGATTCTGAGCTGCCGACTGGCAGGATCCCATCACCGCATTAAACTGTGCGGCAGTCGCGACATCTCCCCCGGTATATGCGCCGGCGGCGAGTAATGGACCGGCGTTAGAGAAAGAGACACTGGCGGTGGAAACCCCTTGCCACACTCCGAACATGCCCTGTAGTCGCTGCAGTCCGGTGGCGTGATCAATAACCGTGCTGCCTGCGGGGTTCACGGCCATTGGCCCAGGATCGACCCGGTAGGCAATCGGCATGGCCGATGGGTTCCAGGTGAAGGGCTGACCATCCACTCCGTAAGCTGGCTGGTTGCCCACCGCGGGCCCGCCCACGTAGAGCGGGCCACCCGCCAGGGCAAAAACTGCCGTCCAGCACAAAAACGCGAGCCATGCTGTGAGTAATCGTGTTCGTATCATCGGGTCCCTGCGAAGGTTCGTATGGCGTCTTCTAAATCGGAAAGTGTGAGTGGTCTGGTCCCGTTCTTTCGAACCAGCGCCGTGGTTCGTGGAGAGAGTTGCACTCCCCGCGAACGGGCACGTTGTTCTACCGAGTCAAAGAGCCCGAGGTTGCCGCGGCCGTTGACTGCCGTTGCTTGTCCTTTTCGGTCGCGCATTATCCTGAAGCGTCCCTGCTCCAAACCCACTGGGCTTGTCAGCCCGTATTCCGATACGGGCCTAAGCAGTACCACCAACTCTTGCCCCTTGCCGTATTCCGCCGGACCTAAGCGAGCGCGGAGATCCCACAGATATTGACGGAAGACCAATGTTTTTGGCGGATTTCCCTTGTAGGAGTCAATCACACGCATGGTGACCACAGCGGTCATCAGGTTTTTGAACTGGGGATGCGGTTCGACCTTGGCAGAAATTACATATCCATGAACGATTACGGCCGCCTCTTCGGTCAGTTGGTCCAGTCCGCGGGGTATGGTGACGGCTTGCTGCGCGAAAGCCGGAGCGGTCGCCGCGGCCAGGAAGACCAGTGTCAGCATGCCGGCGAAAAAACTGCGTGCGACCGGCTCGCGAAGCCCGCCCGCCAAATCGCTTGCCGGAGTGCAACGCGCAAGCAGAAGCGTGCGCAGGAAGAAAAGCGTGGGGCGGTCAACTTCGGAACACACGGCCACGGACGGCAGGCCCGGACTCGTTAGCACGACGATCCTCTCTTCGGGGGAAGACAGGAAACCAAGGCGAAACCCGTGACAACCGGCGCAACCGGTGATAATCCTCCCGATTGGGCGGAGCTGTCAAGCGCTCTTTACCGCGTAGCTCAATGTTACGGTCTAGAAAAAACAGCCTTCAGGTAAATTCGTAATCAAGTAGACTCCGTCGCCGTAACCTTTTCGTCTTCTCGTCCGTTTATCTTGGTGTAAAGCTACCCGCGGAGAAGCGGTTGAAAGTTCGCAGACAAGAGCCGGACGAGCAGCTTCTGGTGGAAGCGGCGCAGCAGGATCCGCGGCGCTTTGCCGACCTCTATGAACTCCACTTTTATCGCGTCTATGCCTACGTCGTGAGGCGAGTACAAAGCCGCGAGGATGCTGAAGACATAACTTCCGATGTCTTCCACCAGGCGCTGGCGAAAATCAAAGACTTCGAATGGCGTGGAGTGCCATTCTCGGCGTGGCTCATCCGCATTGCCGCCAATGCGATGGCAGATCGTTGGAAACGAGTAGAGCGTGAAAGTAGCCGGCCGACGCCGGATGATTTCGAAGACACGCGGTCATCCCGCGACGACATTGAGCGGCAAGCGGCTGTATTTCAACTGGTGGAAGGTCTGCCTGCGGCTCAGCGCCGGGTCGTCCACCTGCGATTCGTTGAGCAAAAAAGCATTCGCGAAATCGCGCAAGAAATTCGACGCACGGAAGGGGCAGTAAAGCAGTTACAATTTCGCGCTCTGCAGAAACTGCGAGCGCAGATGGAGGGTGCCGATGCCTAAGCGCTCTTCCGCCGTACAACTCGACCAGGCGATCGAGGCCATGCTGCGCTCGCGCGGCACTCCGCCTGAGTCGCGTGCCGCCGGCCTGAACCAACTGATGGCGATTGCCGAAATGTTGCGCGACATGCCGCGCCCCGATTTCAAATTCGCTCTCAAATCAGATTTGCTAAGGAGTACACCCGTGAAGGAAACAATGGCGCCACCCGTAGCTTCTCCGGTCGCGAAAAGGACTTTTGTGCGTCCCGGCTTCAATAACATTGCGCCGTATATTCTGGTCAATGGGGCGGCGGGATTTATCGAGTTCTTGCAGGCTGCGTTCGCAGGAGTGGAACGCGTACGAGTGCCGAGGCCAGACGGCTCAGTCATGCATGCTGAGATAGGCATCGGCAACTCTGCAATCGAATTAGCGGACGCCAACCAGCAGCATCCTCCGCGGCCCGCTGTGGTTCATCTTTATGTCGATAGCGCCGATGCCACTTATGCGCGTGCTCGGCAAGCCGGCGCGCAGTCTGTGTATCCCGTGGCCGATCAGCCTTGGGGCGATCGCCAGGGTTGCGTGAGGGATGGCTTCGGCAACGTTTGGTATGTGGCCATGCCCAATGGATGGGAACCTGGTCCGGAAGGGTTGCGCAGCGTGCAGCCTTTTCTGCATCTGCGCGACGCGCACACCATGATTCCTTTCCTCGAATCCGCATTTGGCGCGGAGGTCCTCGGTATTGCCAAGTCTCCGGAGGGCAAACTGCTTCACTCAACCGTAAAGATCGGAATCGCCACGCTTGAAGTCAATGAAGCTCACGGCGAATTTCGCACCGCGCCCTGCGCTCTTCACGTTTATGTGCCCGACACGGACGCTCTGTACGCGCAGGCGTTGCGCGCGGGCGCAACATCGGTTGAACCGCCGGCCGATAAACCTTACGGTGACCGTTCCGCCGCCGTCAAGGATCCCTTCGGCAACACCTGGTTTCTGGCCACTTACCTCGGCCCTGCGGGAATGTAGCTTGTTAAGTCCAGGCGTTTCTTGATCCCCGGATCCCCAGGTAGCGATGGCCCCTAGCTGCGACATTTGGGTTTCATTGCCCCGTTATAATGCCCGGCGGAGGCGTTTCTATGAGGGCCCGCATTTTCTTGATACCGCTTCTCCTGTCTGCAACCCTGCACGCGCAAAACGGTCCCACTCTTAAGCAGGCCAACGAATTCATGCAGCAGGCTGAAGCTCGATTGAATGAACTCAGCGTCAAAGTGAATCGCGCCAGTTGGGTTGAAGACAACTTCATCACCGACGACACCGAGGCGCTGTCGGCCGACGCTCAGGACGAGCTAACCGCTGCCACCACGGAATTAGTAGAAAAAGCCAAGCGTTTCGATGGCCTGAAAATGCCGCCTGATTTGGCACGCAAGTTCAAGCTGCTGCGCCTATCTCTTACCGCGCCTGCGCCCAGAGATCCCGCGCTGCGCAAGGAGATGACCGGAATTGCGGCTTCGCTCGAAGCGGACTACGGCAAGGGGAAGTATTGCCGCAAGCCGGACGATTGCCTGGACATCACGGCCATCGAACGAATCATGGGAAGCAGCCGCGATCCCAAGGAATTGCAAGACGTTTGGGAAGGATGGCACAAGGTGGGCGCGCCTATGCGCGATCGCTACGCCCGATTCGTGCAGTTATCCAATCAAGGCGCACGGGAAATTGGCTTCAAGGATACCGGAGCCATGTGGCGCTCGAATTACGACATGCCCCCGGAACAATTCAGCGCGGAAATCGAGCGATTGTGGCAGCAGGTTCGCCCCCTTTATCTTTCGCTGTACACTTTTGTCCGTACGCGGCTCTCGCAGCACTATGGGCCGGAACTGGTTCCACCTGACGGTCCTATGCCCGCTGATTTGCTGGGGAATCCCTGGGCGCAGGAATGGGGAAACGTGTATCCATTGCTGGGCTTGCCGCAGAACAATGGCAGCTACGATTTGACCGCGCTGCTGAAAGCCAAGTCGGTAGAACCTCGCGGCATGGTGAAGTACGCCGAGGATTTCTTTACCTCGATGGGATTCGCTCCACTGCCCCAAACTTTCTGGGAACGGTCGCTGTTTACCAAGCCGGCGGACCGCGATGTGGTCTGCCATGCCAGCGCCTGGGACATCGACAATAAAGACGATCTGCGCATCAAAGTTTGCTTACAGGTGCGCGATGTGGATTTCGTTACGGTCCACCACGAGCTTGGGCACAACTTTTATCAGCGCGCCTACAAGAACCAGCCATTTCTCTTCGAGAACGGAGCCAACGACGGCTTTCATGAGGCCATCGGAGATTCCATCGCTTTAGCGATCACGCCGGACTACTTGCATCAAGTTGGATTGCTCGAGCAGGTTCCCTCTGCGGACAACGACATACCGCAACTGCTCAAGCAGGCGCTCGATCGCGTGGCCTTCCTGCCATTCGGTTACATGATTGATCAGTGGCGCTGGAAAGTTTTTTCCGGAGAGATCAAGCCTGCCGATTACAACAAAACCTGGTGGGACCTGCGGCTAAAGTATCAGGGAATCGCGCCCCCGGTCGGGCGCAGCGAAGCCGACTTTGATCCCGGCGCAAAGTATCACATCGCGGGCAACGTACCTTACGTGCGGTATTTTCTGGCGTACATCTTGGAATTTCAGTTCTACCGCTCGCTGTGCCATGAAGCCGGTTACACCGGACCTCTTTATCGCTGCACGTTCTTCAACTCCAAGGAAGCGGGGGAAAAATTCCAAAAGATGCTAGCCATGGGCCAAAGCAAACCCTGGCCTGATGCTTTGGAGGTCCTGACCGGCCAGCGCCAGATGGATGCGACCGCAATTCTCGATTACTTTGCCCCGCTGCAGAAATGGCTGGACGAGCAGAACAGGGGGCAGAAGGCTGGGTGGTAGCGCGGATTGTCCTAATCGTCTAGGCTTGCCAGGACGGGACCACCCTGTCGAATAACGATTCTGGGATTCTGGTAAACAATGCAGCTCTTTAGAAGTTTTGCGGGAAGTTTGATCCCAAAAGTGTGGTTACGCCCGCCCCTGCCTTCGGCGGCTTTACTGCCTTCATACTTCCAGTCCTCCTGACGGAGGAATGGCACATCAACTCTCCAGATAGCCGCAATTTTACCCGGTTTCAATCGTTTGGTTGTGTCGACAGCGTACCGCCAAACAATATACCAACCTGGATGATTGTAGTGTGATTGCAATGCCCAGGCACGCGTTGAGCCCTTCGATTCGAGAGCATGTTCGGGCGGCGGATTTAGTCGCCCTCGCAGGGAAAGGTCAGGGAACCTCTGCTGAGCGATGTCCGGGTGCTTATGTTTTTTATATGGACTCAGAGCGTGAAGGGCCTGAATGCCAAGAATGCCAACTATGCCACTAAATACATTGGCCTGCTCGAAGTAGATGTCGATCAGTTCTGTCGCGCGATCCTCCAAGTGTTCCATGGCCTCGCGAATGTGTGTGATCTTGAGTTCTGGAGGCAGCGGGACCGATCGATCAAAGCCGTCTGCGGCGAAAGCCATGACAGCAGCAACGTCTCACGATTCGTCGAGCAGAGCAAGCCTAACTTGTCTCGAGTCTTGCCTAGTAGTGCCCTTGTCGCCATTGGCTTTTCCGCTTCCCTGCAGGCTCGCGAGTCGCGGTATGGCAGCAGCAGCCATCTGGAGGAACGCCGGATCAACTTCAATTCCGATGCTTTCGTAGCCGACCGAAAGCGCCGCCGCGATGGTGGAACCTCCTCCCATGAACGGATCGAGCACCACACCTTCCCCCAAGGGAAGAGATGCCCTGACAATCTGCCGCATGAACGCCTGCGGCTTCAAGGAAGGATGCGGACTGATCGTGCGTTCTTCTGCGCGAGTGGGAGAGGACAGTATCACATCGGAAAACGGGATTTCCGAAGAGATACGCCGAAGGCCGCCCGTCCTCCACTTGCGGAGATTGTCCTGCACCCGTCCTTCACAGGGTTTTCGGAAGAGGCCCCACGGTTCCCACGCTGACCGCGGCATTACGGTTACTTCGGAAAATTCTTCATGTGCATTCTTGGGCCTGTCTCCTCCTCGAAGTGTCTGAACCAGACGAATGATTTCACCGCGCTTTTCAAATCCACATTCCATGAGCGAAAGATAAACGAGATGGGAGAGCAACGGGTTGGTGGCGATAAACAGGTGCGCACCGGGAACCAAAACGCGCAGGGCCCGCTGGGCGAACTCAGCAAAAAAGCTTCGCAACTGCTTGCGTTCTTCATCCGACAGGACGGTGAAACGAGGCACCGGGCTACGCGTGCATCCATCAAAGGACGGGGGAATGCGCCAAACCCCACCCCGGCCCCTGCGAAGCTTGGCCTTCTCTGCGGGTGTGTATTCCTTTAGCCCGTAGGGAGGGTCAGTAACGATGGCATGGATGGAATTCGTCGGACGTGACTCTATCCATTCCAGGCAATCCGCTAAATAGAGATCGTATCTTGTGCCTCGCGCTTGACGGCTGATATGTGGTTGACTGATTGCCGCAGAAGCAGCCATACCTGAATAAGTACCACGATTTATGGCTGTGCAGATATACCCAAAAGTAGTGCCCTTCGGCGGACGAGGCGTCCGCCCCAACGTGTTTTATACTGATCTCCACCTCCTATGGCAGAAAATATTCATGTAAAGCTCCCTGACGGGAGCGTGAAAGAAGTTCCTCAGGGCACCACCGCCCTCGATATCGCGAAATCCATCAGCCCGCGTCTGGCTGACGCTGCGCTCGCGGCCAAGACCAACGGCGATCTGATTGACCTTACCCGCCCGCTCGAAAAAGACACTGACCTGCGCCTCCTGACGGAGAAAGATTCCGAGGCGCTGGGAGTTTACCGGCATTCCTCGGCACATCTTCTGGCAGCCGCAGTGCTGGAATTGTTTCCTGAGACCAAGCTGGGCCATGGCCCCGCCACCGAGAGCGGATTCTTCTACGATTTCTACCGGCCAACTCAATTCACTCCCGAGGATCTGGAGAAAATCGAAAAGAAGATGCAGGAACTTGTCCAGCAGAACCTGCCCTACGCCCGTGAATTTTTGCCGCGCAACGAAGGTCTGGAGAAATTTAAGAGCGAAGGCGACTTCATGAAATGCCACTTCATCGAGCAATTCACTCAGCCCGATGAAAAGATTTCCATTTATAAGACTGGCAAGTTCATCGATTTCTGCCGCGGCCCGCATATCCCGTCGACGGGGAAGATCAAGGCGTTCAAGCTGCTCAACATTGCCGGCGCCTATTGGCTGGGCGATGAGAAGAACCCGCAGCTGCAGCGGATTTACGGGACTTCCTTTTTTTCCAAGAAGGACCTCGACGAATTTATCCGCAAGCAGGACGAGGCCAAGAAGCGCGATCACCGCGTGTTGGGGCAGCAGCTCGATTTGTTTTCCATCCAGGAACTCGCGGGGCCGGGACTGATTTTCTGGCATCCCAAGGGCGGCGTCATTCGCAAAGAGATGGAAGACTGGATGCGCTCCGAGTACCTGAAGCGCGGCTACTCGCTGGTGTACACGCCGCACGTGGCGCGACGGCAGTTGTGGCAAACCTCCGGGCACGAAGGCTATTACTCGCAGAATATGTTCGACGTCATGGAACTCGACGACGCCGAGTATCGCCTGAAGCCTATGAACTGCCCGTTCCACATCTTGATTTACAAAGACTCGTTGAAGTCCTATCGCGATCTGCCGGTGCGCCTCGGGGAATTGGGAACGGTTTACCGCTACGAGCGTTCCGGGGTGATGCATGGCCTGCTGCGGGTGCGCGGCTTTACCCAGGACGATGCGCACATTTTCTGCATGCCTGAGCAGATTGAAAGTGAAATTGAAGGCTGCCTGGATTTTGCTCTCGACGTTTTGAAAGATTTCGGTTTCTCGGACTTCGTGACTGAACTGTCGACGTGGAATCCAGAAGACAAGCGGAATTTTGTCGGCAGCGAAGAGCAATGGAACCGGGCGACTAGTTCTCTGGAAAACGTGCTCAAGCGGCGCAAGATTGAGTACAAGACCATTCCTGGCGAAGCCGCGTTCTACGGGCCGAAAATTGACATCAAGCTGGTGGACGCGATCGGGCGCCTGTGGCAGCTTTCCACCATCCAGTTCGACTTCAATCTGCCGCAGCGCTTTGCCATGGAGTATGTGGCGGAAGATGGATCGCGCAAGCAGCCGCTCATGGTGCATCGCGCGCTGTACGGATCGGTGGAGCGCTTCTTTGGGGTGCTGATTGAGCATTACGCGGGAGCGTTCCCGGTGTGGCTGTCTCCAGTGCAGGCCGTAGTTATTTCCATCAGCGAACGCCATGCCGAGTATGCCAACAAAGTAGCCGCGCAACTGAAAGAGGCTGGAGTGCGTGTGGGAGTGGATGCCCGCAACGAAAAAATGAATGCAAAAATCCGCGAACACGCGCTGCAGAAGGTGCCGTTTTTGTTGGTCGTAGGAGATAAAGAGGCCGAGTCGGCGAGAGTAAATGTCCGCACTCGCGGGAAGGAAAAGACGGAAGACATGCCGGCGGCCGAGTTTGTAGAGAAGATCAAGAAGCTGATCGCGGAGAAAAGCGCTACCTTGTAACCACGTAGGAACAGCCTCCCTCGGCTGCCCCTACGCACGCCTTTATCTGATAGTCTTTTGTGCCGTCGTTGGAGGAATCTCCGTCATGCGCCGAAACACGTTCTCGCTGCTCTTCACGCTCCTAGTCGTCCTGACAAGCGTCAGCTACGCCGCCGACCAATACGCAGTTACCTTCGAGCGCAATGTTCCGGTGAAAATGCGCGACGGGGTCACGCTGCGCGCCGACATTTACCGTCCCAAGGCGGAGGGCCAATTCCCCGTGCTCTTGGAGCGCACTCCTTACGACAAGAACTACGGCTTCAGTTTTGGCCTGAAAGCGGCGGCGCGCGGCTATGTCGCGATCGTCCAGGACGTTCGCGGGCGCTACACTTCCGAGGGCGAGTGGTACACGTTCAAGCACGAATCCGATGACGGCTTTGACACCGTAGAATGGGCTGCGGTTCTGCCTTATTCCAACGGTAAGGTCGGAATGTGGGGCGGATCTTACGTGGGCGCAACCCAAATGCTCACTGCCATCGCGCATCCGCCCCATCTTGCCGGAATCTGTCCAATAGTCACGGCCAGCAATTATCACGACAACTGGACTTACCAGGGCGGCGCTTTCGAACAGTGGTTCAACGAATCCTGGACCTCGGGGCTGGCTCAGAACAGTGTTGCCCGTCAGGTAGGCGACGCGACCAACGCTTCCAAAGGTGATTCGCAACTTCCACTCTCCAAATATCCGCTGTTCAATTTTTCGGAGCTGCGAACCTCCGACATGATGGGGTCACTGTCCCCATATTTCCTCGATTGGCTGGCGCACCCGGCCTACGATGATTATTGGAAGCGCTGGTCCATTCAGGAGCACTACGGGGACATCAGCGTTCCGGCGCTGACCGTCGCCGCCTGGTACGACATCTTTCAGGGCGGATCGCTGCGTAATTACCTGGGAATCAAGTCTCACGGGGGCAGCGACGCGGCGCGGCGCGGGCAGCACCTCATCGTGACCATTGGCGGCCATGCGGGAGACGGCCGCAAGATTGGCGACGTCGATTTTGGTCCGGCAGCGGCGGAGTACGACGAGAACGAAATTACTTTGAACTGGTATGACTATCTTTTCAAAGGCGTGCAGAATGAATTCACGCAAAAGCCGGTGAGGATTTTTGTGATGGGCTTAAATCAATGGCGGCAGGAAGATGACTGGCCGCTGGCGCGAGCTCGCAACACAAAATATTTTCTGCACTCGCAGGGGGGCGCAAATTCCGCCGGAGGAAACGGTAGTTTGTCGGCCGCCGCTCCGCATTCGGAGCCGTCGGACCATTACGTTTACGATCCTTCGAACCCGGTGCCAACGATTGGGGGACCGCTCTGCTGCGACTCTCAGCATTTGCGGCCGGGTCCCCGCGACCAGCGGCCGAACGAGGCCCGCAACGATGTTTTGGTGTACTCGACTCCCGCATTTTCACAAAATGTTGAGGTCACCGGCCCGATCAGTCTTGAACTGTATGCCGCGTCGTCGGCCGTGGATACCGACTTCACCGCCAAGCTCGTCGATGTCGGGCCAGATGGCTTTGCTCAAAATCTGACCGAGGGAATCATTCGCGCCCGTTATCGCGATTCGCAGGAAAAGGCCGACTTCCTGACGCCGGGGCAGGTGTACAAGTTCACCATTGATCTGTGGTCGACGAGCAATGTTTTTCTCAAGGGGCACGCGCTGCGGCTGGAGATTTCAAGCAGCAACTTTCCGCGTTTTGACCGAAATTTAAATACGGCCGAGCAGCCGGAATCCGGCCAGCAGTTTGTTTCGGCGACAAATGTTGTTTATCACGACGCGCAGCATCCTTCGGCGCTGGTTTTGCCGGTCGTGCCCAGCGAATAAGCGCTCACGCCGCGGAGAAACATTGACAAACTAAAGTCACGCTCTTTCCCAGGTTGTGATTGGCGGGTCGTTGATCTGCCATTTACGATTTTCGGGTATGTCTTCTTTCAATTCGCCGGCTCCTAACGGTGTTGTTGGAGCGACTGCTGCTGCACCCGCACCCGGGCCGCTTTCCGCTCCCGCTTTGCTGGCGTCCATGCTGCGGACCTCTGCCAAGATCAGCGACTTATTTCTCTCGCCGGGGAAACCTCCGCTGGTCGAGATCAGTGGAAAACTGCATCCCGCGGGGCCACGAAATCTTGTGCCAGACGACACGCGGCGCCTTGCCGGGGAACTCATCGGCGAAAACCAGCACGCCCTGGCCACCTTGCGGGAGAATGGCTCATGCGACATCTCTTATAGCCTGCCCAACACCGCCCGGTTTCGCGTGAACATTTTCATGCAGCGCGGCAGTTGCGCGATTGTCATGCGGGTAATTCCGGGGAATATTCCCGATTTCAATGCGCTGAGCCTGCCCGCCGAGTTGAAGGAAGTTGCCCAGTTGCGTAACGGGATTGTGCTGGTCACCGGGCCCACCGGCTCGGGAAAATCTTCTACGCTGGCGGCGATCATCGATCTGATCAACACCCAGCAGCACTACCACATTCTGACCATCGAAGATCCGGTTGAATTTCTGCACAGTCACAAGAATTGCTTGATTCACCAGCGCGAGTTACATAGCGACACACCCAGCTTTGCCCTGGCTCTGAGGGCGGCTTTGCGGCAGGCGCCTAAAGTAATTCTGGTGGGCGAGATGCGCGACAAAGAAACCATTGAAATCGCGCTGGAAGCGGCAGAAACCGGGCACTTGGTTTTATCAACCTTGCATACCATCGACGCCTCGAAAACTGTGGAGCGAATTATCGGAGCCTTTCCTCTGTCCGAGCAACACATGGTGCGCACCCGGCTGGCCAAGAGTTTTCGCTATATCGCTTCCCAACGTCTGATTCCGCGCAAAGATGGCAGCGGGCGAATTGCGGCGATCGAGATTCTCAAATCGACCCTCCGCACCCGCGAATATGTGGAGAAGGGCGAAGGCGATGGCAAGACTTTGCTCGACGCCATGCGCGCCGGCGGTACCGAAGGCATGCAGCACTTCGACGGCGAGATCGAACGGTTAATCAGGGAAGGCATCGTGAGCCTGGATGTAGGCTTGGCTTACGCCACCAACTCCGGAAATCTTCGCCTGGAGCTTTCTGACTTGGCGAGCGCTCCCACGGACCCGCTGCTGGAAACGACCTCGTCCAGCTCCTAAGGCCAGAAATCGATTTAGAATCCCTTTGCGCGCTCGTGGTCTGGTCTCCACGCGCTCTGCGGTTTAAGGGCTTTGTTCTCCACGGTCAAAATGATCATCGGCGTGATCTCCGATACTCACGGATTGCTCCGTCCGCAAGCCGTCGCAGCGCTGCAAGGGTCCGATTTCATCGTTCACGCCGGGGACATCGGAGATCCCGACATCCTGAAGGCGCTGGAGAAGATCGCTCCGGTAACGGTAGTGCGCGGGAACATCGATATCGAGACGTGGGCGCAAAAAATTCCAACCACCCATGTGCTGGAGACCGGAGGCGCATCGATTTATGTGCTGCACGACTTGCAGCAACTCGACCTGAAGCCGGAAGCAGGGGGGGTCGCAGCGGTAGTTTATGGCCACAGCCATATCTCGAAGCAGGAATTGAAGCATGGCGTGCTTTATTTCAATCCTGGCAGCGCAGGCCCGAAGCGATTCCATTTGATGACGAGTGTGGGCCGGCTGACGGTGAGTGAGGGTAAGATCAAAGCGGAAATTATCGAGCTGAGGGTGTAGAAGTTCACATCTTGCTGGATCTGTTTGTGCCCACAGAGATCGTTCGACTTGCTGATTCGCTCGCGACCAGCGAATCAGGCCACGCTCAGGGGTTGTTGTCGGTTGCGGACTGACGACTGAAAACCGAAGACTGAGAGCTGATTGTTACAATCCCTATCAGTGTCTTTCCAATTTCAAATTACTTCCACGTCTGGCGCCGCGCGCGTTGGCCGGCTGCTCACTCCTCATGGCAAAGTCGAGACTCCGGTTTTCATGCCGGTGGGCACGCTGGCTTCCGTCAAAGGAGTTTCGCAGGACATTCTCGAAGAACTCGGGGTACAAATCCTCCTCGGCAACACCTATCACCTCTACCTTAGGCCGGGAGTCGAGCAAGTCCGCAAGCTGGGCGGGTTGCACGATTTTATGTCGTGGCCTCGAGCCATTCTTACGGACTCAGGCGGCTTCCAGGTATTCAGCCTCAACGCGTTGCGTAAGGTGAATGAAGAGGGAGTAACGTTCCGTTCCCATCTGGACGGTTCGGAGCACTTCTTCAGTCCTGAACGCGCGATGGAAGTACAGATCGGCCTGGGCGCGGACATCATCATGGCGTTTGATGAGTGCACCGAATATCCCGTGGATCCGGCGCGGGCACGGTCGTCCATGGAGTTGACTCTGCGTTGGGCCGAGCGCAGCAAGAAATATTTCGAGGAGCATAAGCAAGAAGTCCCATGGACGAATCACGTAGGGACAGCCGCCCGCGGCGGTCCGGGTGAGCGAAGCTCACCGGTTTTTGCCGAGTCCCAACCTGCCGGCGGGGCAAGGCCCGCCGCCACACAAGCAACCACTGCGGAGCTTCGCTCCGCGGACAGCCGAGGGCGGCTGTCCCTACAGCGGTTCAGGGGCAACGCAGGCGCTGTTTGGTATTGTGCAGGGTGGCATGGACACCGCACTGCGCAAGGAATCCGCCGAGCGCACCATCGAAATTGGCTTCCCCGGCTATGCCATCGGCGGCCTAAGCGTGGGCGAGCCGCGGCATCTTACTCGCGAGATCGTCGAAGCCACGTTGCAGAACCTACCTGCCGATAAGCCTCGCTACCTGATGGGCGTCGGCACTCCAGAAGAGATTGTCGAATACGCTGGCTTAGGCATCGACATGATGGATTGCGTGCTTCCCACGCGGGCTGCGCGTCATGGATTGCTGTTTACCTCCGAAGGGAAAAGTCTCCATAAAGCAGGCGCGTTATGCGTCTGACTCAGGGCCGCTGGACCCCAAATGCGGCTGCCGCGTGTGCGCGAGGTACTCGCGAGCTTATTTGCGCCATCTTTATGCTGCGAATGAGGTTCTCGCCCAAGTCCTGAATACCGTCCATAATCTGAGCTTCTACCTTGACACTATGCGGAGCGTGCGTCATTCTATTGCACTTGGGAAAGGGGCCAGTTTTCTTGCAGGTGAGTCATCCCAGCGGAAGTCATAACTCGCCAACCCTTGTTGTACCTTGTAGTATCCGGCCTGAATAGGCGAGAGCTCCCGAGGTAAAAGCCTAAGAACTAGAGGCGCCCGTGAATGGGCCTCTGGTTTGTTGTGAAAAATTCAGGTTGTCTTGAATCAGGTTCTCATGAATTTTCAGCACCTACTGGCCTTACAGAGCGGCGGTGGAATGAGTTTGATCACCCTCGCCCCCTTGCTTTTCATTTTTGCCATCTTTTATTTCCTGCTCATCATGCCGCAACAGCGCCGCCAGAAGAAGTGGCAGCAGATGCTGAGCGAGTTAAAGACCGGCGATAAAGTGGTGACGAGTGGCGGGTTGCGCGGCATCATAATGACCATAAAGGACGACAGCCTGTATTTGCGGGTCGCTCCCGACAATCTGCGTCTGGAGGTCACCCGGGCGTCCGTGGTGTCTGTCAGTAATGACGAGCCGGCCAAGTAGAAAACGTAGGCGTGGAAAGCCAAGTTTAGGAAATCATAATTCGTTATGAACAAGAATTTGGCCTGGAGATTAGTGGGTTAGCATCGGGTTTACCTTGGTTGCCATCATCGGAATCATCGGAATTCCCAAAGACTGGTCGCGCAAGGGTTTACTGGCTGCCATGCAGCAGCGCATCAACCTGGGACTGGATCTTAAAGGCGGGACGCACCTCATTCTGCAGGTGCAGGTCAACGACGCGGTGAATGTTGATTCCGACATCGCCGTCGGCAATCTCAAACAAGCCATGCGGGCCACAAGATCAACTACATCGATATCAGCAAGCCCGATCCCGTCAACAATCCCGACAAAATTGTCATCAAGGGCGTTCCGCCGGAGTCGAGTTCCGACCTGCGATCGATTATCGAGGATCGCCTGCCGGAATACGACGCCACTTCGGGGCTGGAAAATACCTGGACTATCTCCATGAAACCGCAGGCCTTGACCGAACTCAAGGACCGTGCGGTGACAGCAGGCCATTGAAACCATCACTAACCGCATCGACGCGCTTGGCGTAGTCGAGCCTACAGTCGCGCCCTACGGACTGGGAGACTATCAGATCCTGATTCAACTCCCCGGCATTGACGATCCTGCCCGAGTGCGGGAAGTGATCCAATCGACGGCAATGCTGGAAATTCGCCAGTAACTGGGAGGACCATATCCCAGTGAAGAGGCGGCTATGCAGGCCAATAACGGTGTTTTGCCGCCTGATGCGGTTTTGATGCCAGGCAAAGGTTCCGGCACCGATGGCGGACCATCCTGGTACTTGGTTTCGCGGGTAGCCGCAGTCACAGGGCGCGATCTTCGCGATGCCCGCGCCTCGACAGATGAGAATGGCCAGCCTGCGGTGGGTTTCAACCTAACCAACGAGGGTGGCCAGAAGTTTTTCGCATTTACTTCCGCGCACGTGAAAGACATGTTGGCGGTGGTTTTAGACAACAAGGTGCAGTCGGTTGCCACAATTGACGAGCCGATTCACGACTCCGGAATCATCAAGGGCCGCTTCACCGAGCAGGAGGTGAAGGATCAGGCGATGGTTCTTCGCTCGGGCGCTTTGCCTGCCAGTATCAAGTACATCGAAGACACGACCATCGGCCCGTCGCTGGGAGCGGACTCCATTCGCGCCGGCGTCACCGCGGCCATCATCGGCATGTTAGCGGTGTTGGTCTTCATGCTGGTTTACTACCACGGCGCCGGCGTGAACGCGGATATCGCGCTCATTCTGAATCTGATTATTCTGTTGGGTTTCATGGGTTATTCCACGGCGACTTTGACGTTGCCAGGAATTGCGGGCGTGATCCTCACCGTCGGCATGGGCGTGGATTCCAATGTGCTGATTTTCGAGCGCATCCGCGAGGAGTTGCGTAACGGCAAGACGCCTCCTTCGGCGGTGGAACAGGGCTTCGGCCATGCCTGGATCACCATCGTGGATACCCACGTCACTACCATCGTTTCCGCAGCCATTCTGTTTATCTTCGGCTCCGGACCGGTCAGAGGATTTGCGACAACGCTTACGGTTGGACTCTTCGCCAACCTGTTTACCGCAGTATTCGTCTCACGCATGATTTTCGACTGGATGCTGAGCCGCCATCAGCGGGGCGAGGCGCTAAGCATCGGCTAGTTTGAGCACGGGATTCTTACAATGCAGTTAGTTCGCGGGCAGGTAATCTTAAGAGCGAGCCCGAGGGAGCTGGAAATAGCGTGGAATTTTTTCGTAGTCCGAACATCGATTTTCTAGGCAAAAAGTGGTACTTTCTCGCCTTTTCCCTGGTGTTCAGCGTGGCTGGTATTTTCTCCATGCTGTTTTGGCATGGAATTCCACTGGGCATCGACTTCCGCGGCGGCACACAAGTAGAAGTGAAGTTTACCCAACCGCCGAACGACAACGCCATTCGGGCTGCCTTGGACCGCGCCGGCTTGCGCGATCCCCAAGTGGTGCCCTACTCAGATGCCGAAATTGAACGAACGTCTGATCGATCTCTCTCTTGATGAAACCAGTGAGCAGGCGCTCGAACAGGGTAAAGATGCGATCGTCAAAGCGTTGGAAAGCAATGTTCCGGAAGGCAAGCAAGACTTGAACAATGCCAGCGCTCTGACCCTGGCAGACTATCTCATGCAGGCCGATCCGCTGCACGCTGGCACGGACGCGAAACAGCGCTACACTGCCCAGGCCCAAGCCATTGTCGACTATCGCGATAAGACCGAGGGTGGAGTGCTCACCTCACTGAGCGACCTGAAAAGTGTGGTCGATCCGGCGGTGCTGGGGTCGCTGAACGATGGGTTTTACCTCTCGAACTTCGGAGTGCGCAACGTGCAGATCATCGGGCCGCAAGTGGGCAAGCAACTCCGCGGTCAGGCCATCTGGGCGGTCGTCTATTCGCTAGCCGGAATGCTGGTTTACCTGGCATTCCGCTTCGAGTGGATCTATGGCGTCGCGGCCGTCGTCACGGTATTTCACGATACTTTGATTACGGTAGGCGCATTTTCGTTGACGAAGAGAGAGATTTCGCTTACCGTTATCGCGGCCATTCTGACCCTGGTTGGATATTCGAATAACGACACAATCGTCGTATTCGACCGCATCCGTGAAAATTTGAAGTTGATGCGGCGGGAGAAGCTGTCCGACATCGTCAATCGCAGCATCAATCAGACGCTGAGCCGGACGGTCCTTACCGCGGGGTTGACGTTCCTGACAGTCTTGGCTTTGTACGTATTCGGCGGTGAAGTGCTGCGCGACTTCTCCTTCGCGCTGGTGATTGGCATCCTGATTGGAACTTATTCTTCGATTGCCATTGCCGCGCCCATTTTAGTCGCCTATCAGGATTGGCGGGCCAATCGCGGCAAGCGCCCAGTGATCGGCGCTAGCGGGGACACGAAGCGTTCGGCAGCGAAGACGGCTGGTTCGCCCGCAACAAAGCCGGCGAAGGGTACGCGAGCCGAGGCAACTCGCTGATAGCGCATGGATAATGGCGGTTTGCCGTAGGTGCCCAGGTTTTGAAGATTTTTCATATGCTGGGATCAAACGCGAGGTCGGCGGTGTCTAAATAAATATAAGTAAGGTTTGTGGAGGAGAATGCTTATGTTTGAAGACAGCCTGATTGAATCCGGCGGAAGGTTGAAGACCCGGCGCGGCCTCACCAGTTCGGTTGCCTTTTTGATTGAGGCGGCCTTGGTAGGCGTAATGGTTCTTCTCCCGCTGTTATTCACCGACGCTCTGCCGAAAGCGCAGTTGATGACATTTTTGGTGACACCCCCACCACCACCGCCGCCACCGCCACCACCAGCCGCTGTGGTGCACATTGTGAAACAGGTCCAGACAGACATCGTCAATGGCCAACTGCGCACCCCTACCAAGATTCCCAAGAAGGTCGAAATTATTAAGGAAGATGCCGCGCCCCCGCCGGTCATGGCAGGAATTGTGGGCGGTGTTCCGGGAGGCGTTCCGGGTGGACAGATGGGTGGAGTGATCGGCGGCATCATCAGTTCAACCCCGGTCGCAGTTCCGAAGATCGCCACACCGCAGCGGGTTCGCGTGTCTCAGGGCGTAACCCAAGGATTGCTCATTCGCAAGGTCCAGCCCACTTACCCGCCTCTGGCCAGGCAAGCACGCATCCAAGGCACGGTAATTCTGCAGGCCCAGATCAGCAAGACTGGGGACATCGAAAACCTGACGCTGGTCAGCGGACATCCTATGCTGGCGCCAGCGGCCATTGAAGCGGTGAAACAGTGGAAGTACAGACCGTACATCCTGAACGGTGAACCGGTCGAGGTGGATACCCAGGTGACAGTGAATTTCGCTCTGGGGGGCTGAGGCCCCCTGGCAGTGTTTGTGGCGTAGTTTTTTTGGTTGGGGCAGTTAGCAGTTTCTGTATGTAGGTTTGGCAATTAAAAGAGTTCCGAGGAGGGGAAAGCAACTCATGCTTGTAGCCAATTTGGCAGCACATACTTTAAGTAACGTTTCCACCCTGGGCGCCTGGATTTTCCAGGACCAAGGGCAGGTGGGCTGGGACCCGATTTCGCTCTGGCACCAGATGAGCTGGATCCCGAGGACCGTGGTCATCGTTCTATTCATCATGTCTGGCTGGTCGATCGGTGTCATGATTGACCGCTGGATGGCCTTCAGCGCGGCGCGCAAACAATCGCGGGCCTTCGCTCCCGCAGTGGCCGGCGCATTGCGCGATGGCCGCATCGACGAAGCCATCAAGGTGGCGGAGCGCAACAAGAAGAGCCATCTGGCCAAGGTGGTTACCGCTGGCTTGATGGAGTTCCGGGCTCACCAGGATAGTGGCGAGATTCCGGGCGAGACCATCGAAGCCTCCAAGCGCGCTCTGGAGCGCACCGAAGCTATCGTCCACGCTGAATTGAAGCGCGGATTGGGCGGTTTGGCCACCATCGGCTCTACCGCGCCGTTCGTCGGACTGTTCG
Organism: uncultured Acidobacteriaceae bacterium; assembly: GCA_963712035.1. Taxonomy (GTDB): domain Bacteria; phylum Acidobacteriota; class Terriglobia; order Terriglobales; family Acidobacteriaceae; genus PALSA-270. The sequence goes on from CAVQGL010000002.1 coordinate 1,371,403, forward strand.
GCACGGTGATGGGCATTCTGAACGCCTTCAAGGGCATCTCTGAGCAGAAGACGACCGGTCTCGGCGCCGTCGCCGGCGGTATTTCGGAAGCCCTGGTCACCACCGCTATTGGTCTGCTTGTGGCCATCCCGGCCGTGATGATGTTCAACTACTTGACCGGCCGCGTGGAAGCGTTCGACGTGGAGATGGATAACTCCTCGAGCGAACTGATCGATTATTTCCTGAAACGGCGCGGAGCGCGCCGGGCATAGCTGTTCCCGAACTGGGGAACCGCGGCTTGAGTTGCTGGTCTGGCGCTGGGACACTCTCCCGGCGCCGGACACCGCCTCCAGAACGCCGGGTATCTAGGAGATTACAAACTTTATGGCAATCGCAAAGCGAGATGAAGGGGCCAAGGTAAACTCGGACATCAACGTCACTCCCATGGTGGACGTGATGCTGGTGTTGCTGATTATCTTCATGGTCGTCACTCCCATGTTGCAGAGGGATGTGAGTGTGGACTTAGCCAAGGTAAACAACCCCGAGGCTATGCCCGATGAAGAAAAAGAAGATGCACTGGTAATCGCCGTAGGCCGTGACGGGAGAGTATATCTCGGCACCAAGCAGATCGCGCCGGAAGACTTGACCGACAGGCTGAAAGACCGGCTCGCCGCCGCCACCGATAAACGCGTTTATGTGCGTGCCGATGCGAGAGCGAAGTTCGGTTCGGTGGTGCAAGTGGTCGATAACGTCCGCGCCGCCGGCGTGGATGATCTCGGCTTGATTACCGACCAGAAGAAGCAACACATCGGTACTCCAGGCGGCCCCAACGCACCGTCTGCAGCACCAGCCGGCGGACAGTAAGGAGAGAACGATATGTCTATGTCAGTCGGCCCGAGCGGCGGGGGCCCGAGCGCGAATATCAACGTAACGCCGCTGATCGATGTTCTGTTGGTGCTGCTGATCATCTTCATGGTGATCCCGCGGCCGACTCCTCAGGGATTGGACGCGATGGTTCCGCAACCACCTCCGCCCAACCAGAAAGCAGATAGCACTCCAGACCGCACCATCGTCGTCCAGGTCATTGACCGGGGCGCGGGTCAGGAGCCGGGTTTGAGGATCAACCAAGACGACACCACCTGGGACACCCTGCAAGACCGCCTGACCGATATCTATAAGACACGGGCGGAAAAGGTGATGTTCGTCAAAGGCGACGACAATATTCCGTTTGCGGATGTCGCCAATGTTATCGACATCGCTCACGCCTCCGGCGTGGACAAAGTTGGGCTCATCACCGCCAAGATCGAGTCTGGGGGCTAGATTTTCTCTTCGGAGGGGGTCAGCCCACTGGGCGAGTCAGTCGATGAACTGGGTCGCCAAAGGGTCTTGTGTCTGATGGGTTCTGTTTCTAAGGGAGATACATAACGTCATGAAAAGAATTGTGCGGGCAGTGCTGGTATTGGGAGCCGGCTTTGCGTTACTCTCCGCCACGGGCTGCAGCAAGCTGAAGGCCCGCGACCAGTTAAATAAGGGTGTGCAATCCTACAAGAGCGCCAAATACGAAGAAGCGATTGACCACTTTCAAAGCGCCATCTCTTTAGATCCAAGTCTGTTGAACGCTCGCCTTTATCTAGCTACCGCGTACACTCAGCAATACATTCCTGGCGCCGATACACCTGATAACAATCGTATGGGGCAGCAGGCCATTGACGAATACAAGTCAGTGCTGGAGCGCGATCCCAAGAACGTCACCAGCGTAAAAGGGGTCGGCTATCTCTACTGGCAGATGAAGAGGTTCGACGAGGCCAAACAATACTACCGGCAAGCGGCGGAACTGGATCCCAATGATCCTGAACCGCATTACACGATTGGCGTGCATGGACTGGCTGCAGTCGTACAAGCCCGCCATGGAAGAACGCGCCAAGCTCGGCCTCAAGGGAGACGAGCCACTAAAAGATAAGAAAGTCTGCGCCGAGCTCAAAGAAAAGAATACGGCGCTGGTTCAAGACGGGTTGGAAGAACTCAACAAGGCGCTGCAACTTCGGCCTGATTACGACGACGCCATGGCCTATATCAACCTGATTTACCGGCGCAAGGCGGACGATCTAGAGTGTGACGATCCGGCTGCTCGCGATGCCGACCTGAAGACGGCCGACGAGTGGGTGGAAAAGACTATGGCCACCAAGAAAGCCAAGGCCGCTAAACAGCCTGGCGTCCAAGGCATGACCATGGATCAGAATCAATCGCAATAGCTTGTTCCTCCTCCAGAAGCGAAAGCCTCTCGGCGCTTGCTGAGAGGCTTTTGTTATAAGAGCATGTCGTTTGGAACGGCTTTTACAGACTTCGGAAAGATCCGGACCGTTGTGCCTTTGGGTGGGCGCGCTGCGTTAACTGTTTTCTTTTGATTCCCGCATTCCTCACTCGCGCGGCGCGCTATGTCGTAAGATGCTACGCAGCTAACGCCACTCCGGCCTGACAAGCCTTTGCTGGCCAGCAAGCTATACGCACTCATGTTTAGAAAAATTCTCATCGCCAATCGCGGCGAGATCGCGGTGCGCGTCATCCGAGCCTGTCGCGAGATGGGAATCAATTCGGTCGCCGTTTATTCCGATGTGGACCGCTCTTCTCTGCACGTCAGCTTGGCGGACGAGGCCTATCCCATCGGACCGGCTGCGGCAGTCGAGTCCTACCTGAACATCGAGAAGATTTTAGCGGTGGCGAAGCGTACGAGGGCGGAGGCAATTCATCCCGGTTACGGTTTTCTATCCGAGAACCCGGCATTCGCCGCAGCCTGCGAGCGTGCCGGCATCAAGTTCATTGGTCCTACCGCCCGCTCCATGGAAATGATGGGATCGAAAACCAGGGCCCGCCAGCACATGGAGAAAGCTGGCATCGCTTTCGTGCCGGGAACGTCTCGCGGATTAGGTTCTCTGGAAGAAGCCATCGAACTAGGCGCTCGCGTAGGCTATCCCGTGATGCTGAAAGCCGCCGCTGGCGGCGGAGGCAAGGGCATGCGCCTGGTGACCGCGCCCGCGGAGTTGGAATCCGCACTGCAATCGGCGCAAAGTGAGGCGCTGCGGGCCTTTGGAGACGGCGAAGTTTATCTGGAGAAGGCGATTCTCAATCCGCGGCATATCGAGATGCAGATACTGGCGGATGAACATGGGAACATCGTGTATCTCGGGGAACGGGAGTGTTCCATCCAGCGCCGCCATCAAAAGGTGATTGAGGAAGCTCCTTCTCCGGTAGTCGATGCCGAACTGCGCCGCCGCATGGGAGAGGTTGCGGTGCGAGTAGCCAGGACAGCTGGCTATACCAACGCGGGCACGGTAGAGTTCTTGGTCGACGATGAAAAGCATTTCTATTTTCTGGAGATGAACACCCGTCTTCAGGTGGAACATCCGGTGACGGAGTTGGTCACGGGTCTCGACTTGGTCCATCTGCAGATTCGTATTGCGGCGGGGGAGCGATTGCCGCTAACCCAGGATGAGGTCACAATTCGCGGCCATGCCATCGAGTGCCGCATCTATGCCGAGGACCCTGACAATAATTACTTCCCCAGCCCGGGCAAGATCACGTTGCTGCTGGCGCCGTCAGGGCCAGGGATTCGCCGCGATAGCGGCATGTACGAAGGTTGGACTGTGCCCATGGAATACGATCCTTTGCTGGCGAAGCTGATCGGTTACGGAACTGACCGGGCGCAAGCTATCGGGCGCTTGACCCGCGCACTCGATGAATATTTTGTAGGGGGCATCAAGACCAATCTTTCCCTGTTCCGCCGCATTTTTCGCGATGCGGATTTTCAGGCTGGGCGATTCGATACCGGCTATTTGGACCGGCTGCTAAAAGTTCCGGCGCCCGCAATCCCGGCGGGAAGATTCCGATGTAGCGGCCATCGCTGCCGGTGTATTTGCGGTTCTCGAGGCAGAGGGAAACGGGGCGTCGCGAGGAAAGGATGGCAGTTCGTCCGCAAATGGGCCGGTTTCGACTTCCATCTGGAAAAAGACTGCGCGGAGCGAAGCACAAAGCTAAACAGACGCACGATCCAGTCACGCAGCGAGATGGAAAAGCCCGGCGCGGAACTGCCGGGAGCGAATCTTCATGATTTACGACGTCACGATCACCGGCAAAAACTACCGCCTCGAGTTGGATCGTAAAGATGGGGGCTGGCAATGCCGGCTAGATGGCCGGGAAATCCAAATGGACGCGGTGTTGACGCGTCCGGACGTGCTCTCCATCCTCATCGAAGGTAAATCGTACGAAATCAAATGCGAGCGTAGCGGGACGGATGTGCATCTTTGGGTGGGCCCTGACCGGTACGCCGCTGACGTTCGGGACCCGCGCTCCTTGCGCACCCGCCGGGCAAAAGGCGCTGGCGACCAGGGCCCGCAAAAGCTAATCGCGCTGATGCCCGGCAAAGTGGTTCGCTTACTGGTGAAAGAAAAAGCCGGAGTGGATGCCGGGCAAAGCATTCTCGTAGTAGAAGCCATGAAGATGCAGAACGAGCTCAAGTCGCCAAAGAAAGGCATCCTGGCAAAGATGATGGTTGGGGAAGGCGATCGAGTGAATGCGGGAGACGTGCTGGCAATCGTCGATTAGCCTTCGAATACGGGCGCGCCTAGCGCACGGCGCCGTTGCCATCGATTACTTTTTGCGCATAAAAATTTTCTACCTTAGCCTGGTTGCGCAGGACCTCATAATAAGCGGCTTTCAGCAGTTGTTCTCGCCGGTCGCGCAGCTCCGAGCGAATCGCTTGCTGCACTCGCGGATCTGAGAATTCCTGTTGCCCGGCCGGATCCTTGGCCAGCAACTTCACAATGCGAAAACCCATCAGCTGTTTGTTCATCGGATTAATCACGGCGATGGGAGGGCTGGTGTACTGGCCGGGCTTTAGACTCAGGACTGCATCCCGAGTGCCGGGATCCGAGTTCCGCAGCGCTGACTCGAAGGTAAAACCGAGATCGCCGCCATTTCCGGCGGTTTCCGCATCCTCGGAAAAGTTCATCGCCAAGGTGCCGAAGTCGTCGCCACTATCCAAACGGTTGAGCACCATCTGAATTTTCTTGCGGGCGTCGGTTTCATTCTGCGCCTTGTTGCTTTGGTTGGGCAGCTGCGGATTCGGTATAGGGGTTACAAATATCTGCGCCAGATGGTAGCGGGGCTCGATGAAGTTGAAGTCCGACTTGTGCGCGTTGTAATAGTCGACAATGTCCTGATCGGAGACGTTTACCTTGGAGTTGACTTCCTTGTTGATCACTTTTTCCATGGTAAGAGAACGCCGGATATCCCGTTTGAAATCGTCCAGCGTCATCTTCTTTTCCCGCATACGCGCCTCAAATTGCTCGCTGGTATAGGGCGCTTTGTATTCGCTCAGCTTGCGGTCTACTTCGTCATCGGTGGCCAGGAGTCCAAGTTTTTCTGCCCGGTGGGTGAGGATTTGATCTTCAATCAGACTTCCCAGAATATTCAGGCGCAAGCTTGCCGCCTGTTCTCCTGTCGGCGGTTGCTGGGCCCCGGCGATTGAGTTCTGGTAATACTTGTCCACTTCCGTGCGATAGATCTTGTGGCCGTCGACGATCGCCGCTACCTCGTCTCCGCTCTCGGTCTTCCCGCAGCTACCCAACAGCAGCGCCGAGGCGGCCAGCAGGATCGCGGATATCCACCTCATTGGCAAGTGCTTCTTCAATCAACCCTCCATGCGGACGCAGTTCTAAGAGCCTCACGGAATGCCGCGCTGCCCAGAGTCCGCTCATTCAATGTCATTCGCTTCCCTTGCCAGGCGCCGAGGACGGAACAGGCGGCGCGGCAGGGCGCGTCGGAACTGGGACACCGGCGTCCTGCAGAGCGCGATCTAATGTAGCGCGCAAGTCACCGATCGATTGCACGCCATCCATTTTCTCGCCGTTAATGTATAAAGTGGGCGTAGCTTCCACTCCCAGCGCCTCGCCCTCTTTCAGCGAGGCCTTCACCGCATCGTCATTCTGCGCCTTCACGCAAGATTGCAGTTTCTGCGGATCGAGCTTGTGTTTGGCGGCCTGATCCATTGCCAGGCGGTCAAGCACGGCGAACTGGCCGTCGCGATCCTTGGCCGAACTTACTTCCCGCTGATTAGCGTGAAGATAATCGGCAAACTCCCAATAGGCATCGCTGTTCTGGGAGGCCAAACAATTAGCGTTCACGGCGGCGTGCATTGCCCAAGGATGCATCTCGGAAAGCGGAAAATCTTTGTAGATGAACGCGACCCGGTCCCCATACTCCTTAAGCAACTCGGGAAACAGCGTCTGGTGCATGCGCGAACAATATGGACACTCGAAGTCATCGTAGTTGACGAGCGTCACCTTGGCATCCTTGTTGCCGCGCACCGGGCGCCCACGCGCGTCTATCTTCTGCATGGTTTCGCTGTAAGGATCCTTGGTCAGGTCGAGCCTGGTCATGCGAATCAGGGTCTTATCGTCTTTCGAAAGCAGGAACTCGTAGTCGTGCGTTTTCTCAGAGCTGTTAAAAGTCACCGTCACCGCGTCGTAATTAGGAAATTCACTCGGCTTGCGAGAGCTGACCGTGATTTTTACGTCCGGCGGGATGCTGTAATAGCTGCGAACTTGCCGCTCAATGCGCTGTGAAATGGCAGGCGTCCCCGATTGGGCCGAGCAGCCCAGGCAAATCAACACAAAAAGAAAAACGCAGCGCCGCAAAGAAGTCACCAAACCCGCCTATTCATTGGAAATCAGCCATGATTATCTCACAATGCTGCTCGCCAAAAACGGCTGCAATCGCTCTCTTCTAGCTGAATCTGTGCGGGACGGCTAACCCATCAGCGGCGGCGCGCCAATTGTTCGACGGGTAGAAGCGCGTTCATTGAGCCGGACCGGAAACCTTCTAAGTCAAGCGTCACAAACTTAAAGCCCAGCGCTTTAAAGATGCGCGTGAATTCTTCCGCGGTCTCGAGGTTGAGCGCGCGCGGAAGCTCTTCGCGGGCAATCTCGATGCGGACGATCTCGCCATGATGACGTACCCGGAACTGGCGAAAACCGAGAGCGCGCAGCGCGTCCTCGCCTTGCTCCACAGCGCTAAGCGCCTCCCGCGTGACCGGCCGGCCATACTCAATGCGCGACGACAGACATGCCGAGGCTGCTTTATTCCAGATTCGCAGGCCGGCGTCCCGGGCCAAGTCGCGGATTTCCTGTTTGGTCAGACCAGCTTCCAGCAGCGGAGCAGATACGCCGTGCGCGCTCGCGGCGCCCTGGCCCGGCCGAAAGTCGCCCTGATCGTCAACATTCACCCCGTAGACAATTGAATCAAATCCCCGCTCCCCGCGAAAGCTCTCCATCATCGTGAACAGCTCATCTTTGCAGAAAAAACAGCGCGAGGAGTCGTTGCGGGCATACTCAGGCCGATCAAGTTCCGAGGTGGAAATAACCTCTAACGGGATTTCGCGTTCATGCGCAAAGGCGATGGCATCCGCCAACTGCGTTCGCGCCAAACTGGGAGAGTCAGCGATCACCGCCAGCATAGCCTCGCCGGATACTTGGTAAGCGGCCCAGGCGAGGAAAGCAGAATCCACTCCACCCGAGTACGCAACTAAAGTGCGCCCGAGCGAGCGCAAACGCAGATCCAGCGCGGAACGCTTGGCACCGAGATCGGCAGGCAAAGCCACACTCAACATTCTAACAGCCTAAGAGCGATGCCGACTGCGTGCAACCTCATCCTCCGGGCTCTTGCAGGCCCGCTAGAACAACCGTTCCTGGCGTTTCAAGTTTCCGATGGCACTGATGTTGGCCAGGGTAAAGGTAAAGCGGAATTGATTTTCATTGCGAACCGACCCTAAGGCGAAGCGCCGGTACTCGACGTTGAACCCGCAGCAGTCCCAGTTATATTCGGTTTGAGCCGATGCGTATTGCAGGAAATTTAAATGCGCGTCAAAGCCAATGTTCGCCGCGCCCGTAAAGCCCCGCTTGTGGGCATGCCCGTATCCTAAAAGCACGCGATACTGATCGAAGCGTTCGGGCTGCGGAAGAGGCGCCGAAGGCAAGGTCTCGCCCGCAGGTTGCAGGAACGCGTCGCCGCCTCCGAAGGTAAAAGAACCCACGCGATAATTCAGAATCGCCGTGCTGGCATTGATCCGGCCCTTTTTAATGTCGTAATCAAGATCCCACTCGACATCAGTGCGGGAGTTAGTTTGGATTCGCAACCGGGAAATCAAAGGTGAAAAGCGCCGTGCGTCGGTCAGGAAGGCAATTCCGGTAAGATCGGCGGTCGCGGCAAATACGTTGCGCGTTCCGGGCACCAAGGCGCCCCCGAACGTGGGATCCAGATAATACTTCTGCGCCACCTCCCAGGTAACGACTTCCCTGACCTCTGGCCCGGCCTGGCAAGGAGCCTGGTCGGGAGTCTGCTCCCAGGGAATGCGGCTTTGGGGAGCCTGCCCTCCCACCACCAGTCCGGGCATTCCAGCTGGACCGCAGTCTTCCGGTTCGTTGGAGGTACGCTTGGCGTAGAGACGGTTCACCACGGCGTACTCAACTTCATCGGTATCGCTCAGTATGTCTTGCTCGTCAAAGCGCAGGATATTGGCGAAATTATCGACTCCCGTGACGTAGCGATAGACGGCGCGGGGCTCGATGACATGTTTCCATTTCCGTCCCAGAAATTCACGATCGAAGACCCGGGATACCGCTGGCGGACGGATCTCCAGCGAGGTTTCCAGCGATTTGCGATTGATAGGATCGCTGCTAGCCGTCCCAGTCGTGCTGGAAGGCAGTAGTTGTTCGGTGTAGATCGTGTCGCGAAGCGACAGTTCGGGACGAATCGACCAGTCATGAAACAGTAAGGGCACCGAAACCCGCGGATTCAGATCGAAACGGCCTACCAGAAGGCCGGTCTGAAATCCAGGTTCGCTGCGATAGAGGCCTCCGGCCGTGGCATCATACGACCAATAGAACGCAGAATTTTTAATCTCATGATCTACGCTCGATGATTCAAAAGTTGGGGCATGGACAATCGTCACGGCATCCCCGGCAGTGGTGCTTTCGAAGTTCTGGTACCGCTCGGTCATGACATTATTGAAAAAGCCATTCGTCGTATTGGTCAAAAAGCCTTGTGACTTTACTTCCGAGTTGATCGCTTGGGTGAAGACTTCGTTGAAAGCCAGGCGGTACACATACGAAGTCAGGAAGTCGATATTGGCCACGCCGCGGAAGTTGTGCGGAAAAAGGCTTTCGGCCTGCAGGCGCACCTCCTGCCCTCCTTGATTCATGTTCTCGGCGCCGAATCCGCGGTCGAAAACCGCCGTGTAATTTAAATCAATGAAGGAGTCTTCGGTTGGCCTGGCGCGAAATTCCCCGCGCGGCGCCCAGCCGCGGAGCGAGTAGTACTGCGTCCCGAGTTCCAGATCCATGCTGCGGTTTATGACCCAGTACGCCGACTCTCCGATGATCTTACCCTTCGTGGAGGAAGTGCCAAGGTCAGGAATCGAAAACCCCGACTCGCGCACTCTCTCCACCGGATGAGTCGCGTAGGGAAAATAAAAAATCGGAATCCCCAGCAGACGAAAATCGCTGTTATAAATCTGCGCGTTTCCGCCGACATCCACCGTCACTTTGCGCGCGATAAATTGCCACTTGGGATGAGGAAGCTGGCAGGTGGTCACCATCCCGTCATTGACGATGTAGTGGTCAGGGCTGGTCTTGGTCACCACCTTTCCATTGATAATAAATGGATTGGAAGAGGTCAAAATGTGCTGCGTTTTCCCCACGCGCATGCCGATCGTGCCATGCACGTGTTCGAAACGGCCCGTCTCGGTGCGGAAGTTATATTCCGCGTGGTCGGCTTCGATATGCTCGTCGTTGCGGCTGCCGTCCAGTATCGCGTGGCCGTCCCCGGTGACCGCGCGGCTTTCGGTGTTGTACGTGGCTTCATCGGCGCGAAAGATATACATGCCATCGTGAATTTCAACCTTGCCGTGCAGATGAATAACCGGGCCTTGTTTTTCCTGAGTCACTGCGCTGATGGTCACATCTTCAGTACGGAGTGCCCGCGGAATATTGGGCGGGACCTGCGAGGCGCTGGACGCATTCGGCGTGGAAAGCAACTGGCTGGTAACTAGCGAATGCGCGAAGAGCAGATGACAAAGCAGCGCCGCCGTGATAAGGAATCGTGTGCGGGGAATCATCGGAAACGCGCGAACTCCATTGCCAGCAAATTCACGCGGGGTCTTGGTGAACTTAGCACGCCATTGCCATAAGAGGCAAAGCCGCGCCGGGTGAATCGTACAGTTTCTTTTGGTATGAACATTTCTTTACACTCCGGCGCCATAAACCGAGTTCCAGAAGAGGTTGGGTTGATTGATCCTGAAGCGTACGATGCAAGTGAGCAGCACTTTGCCGCCAACCCGGGCTCCAACCTGGAAAAGACAGGCCCTGGCTTGGTAACGGAAAACGATTTGACTGGAAACCATTTGTTCGCAAATAACTTGAGCGGAAAGAGTGACCAATCTAAAGCTCCAGTAGCGCAGAGCCACATTGCGGAAGAAGTAAGCCATGAATCGCCCACGAGCGCCCCTGCAGCATCTCCGGTGAACGCTGCGGCCCCAGACCCCGACGCGTGGCGCCAGGAAGTTGCCAAACGACTGAACAGCTATCGGGCGCGTCGCCAGCCGCGCCAACCGCGATATCCTTCGTTACAGTTGAAGTTTGAACCTTCCGAACCGACGAAGACGGCTTCGTCTTTTTCCGGCGAATCCCATCTGATCTTGAACGGTTCCGCGGCCCAGGTCGCGCCCCGGGAGTACACTGCGGAGGAACCTCGGGGCATCGAAGCCCCCGCGTACTGCCCCCCGCCAGAGACCACCGCGCGAGTCATCCCTTTTCGACGTTCAACGTCAGCGCCGCCAAAGCCTTTGGAAGAGCTGGCCGAACCTTTGCAGCTTTTTCCGCGGATTCTTGAAGTACCGGAAGTCACTCCGCCCTTGCCCGCTTTAGGCGGCATTCTGATTGAGTCCGAGGAAGAGGAACCCAACCCAAAGCGGCCGGGGATTGAGATTCCTTTGCAGACGTCGCCGATATCCCGTCGCTTCCTGGCGGTCGGCCTGGACGGCATGGTCGTGGCATCGGCATTGGCGTTATTTGCGTATGTTTTTTTTCGGATTACAGCCTTCATCCCGCCATTGAAACAATCGGCTCCAATGGGCGCAGTGATGCTGGCAATTCTTTGGGCCGGCTATCAATACCTTTTGCTCACGTATACTGGTTCGACTCCGGGCTTGAAGTTGACGAAACTCACGCTCAACCAGTTTGATGGCGAACCCGTCCCTCGACGAATCCGCCGCTGGCGGGCGTTGGCGTCTGTTTTGTCCGCCGCTTCGATCGGTCTGGGCTACGCCTGGTGCATGCTGGACGAAGATCAACTGTGCTGGCACGACCGCATCACCCGAACCCATTTGGCCTCCACCCGCTGATTTAGGACGCCACTCGCAGCAAGCCTTCCACCGCATGTGTTAGATTTCTAGCATTGTATTTGTCCGCGTTCCGATCTCATGTCTACATCTGTCGAAAATGTGAAGCATCCCGCGGTCAAGGTGTTTGTCGCCACCACCGTGATGCTCAGTTTCATTTCTTTTTGGCGAGCGTCGGCAATTGTGTTGTCCGACCTGGCCTCCTCCGCTTATTACGCGGGCGGCGACGCCGAGAAAGTCATCGGCAAGAGTGCGCCCTGGTTCATCTTGGCGGTGATGTTGTTCAGCTATGCGGTGCGCGCACTCTACATCGAGTCCAGCGCGATGTTTGTACGCGGCGGCGTGTATCGCGTGGTCAAAGAAGCAATGGGTGGCACGCTCGCCAAGTTTTCGGTTTCCGCGCTGCTCTTTGACTATGTGCTGACTGGACCCATCAGCGCGGTTTCCGCGGGACAATATCTTGCGGGCTTTGTCGAAGACATCGCCCGGTATCTGCACCATCCTGTGGTCTTCTCCGAAGATCATTTTTCCGCAGTCTTTGCCGTCCTCATCGTCCTGTATTTCTGGTGGAAGAATATCCAGGGCATTCACGAGTCCAGCCAAAAGGCATTGCAAATCATGGTCGTCACGACCGTCATGGTCGTGCTGCTGATCGTCTGGTGCACCATCACGGTATTGCATGCTCCGGTGCAATTGCCGCCGAATCCTCTGCACCACGGGGTCGTCCCGCTTACCAAGGAGTCTCTGGGTTGGCTGCATGGTACCTGGATCAGCCATCTTACCTGGATCATTCTGTTCGTCGGTTTCGGACATTCCGTTCTCGCCATGAGCGGCGAAGAAACTCTGGCTCAGGTGAATCGCGAGATCGAGCATCCCAAGCTCAAGAATCTGGAAAAAACCGGGCTGGTGATTTTCATCTACAGCCTGCTGTTCACTTCGCTGGTTTCGTTTTTTGCGGTCATGATTATTCCCGATAAGGTGCGGCCCGACTACTTCGCCAACCTGATCGGCGGCATCGCCATGTACCTGGTTGGCCCGACCACCCTGAAACTGCTGTTTCACGGCTTCGTCGTGCTGGTCGGCGTGTTGATTCTGGCAGGCGCGCAAAACACTTCGATCGTGGGCGCTAACGGCGTGCTGAACCGGGTGGCCGAGGACGGCGTGCTCACCTCCTGGTTCCAGAAGCCGCAAAGCAAATACGGCACCAGCTACCGCATCATCAACCTGATTGCGATTCTGCAACTGCTGACCATCGTTCTGAGCTCCGGCAATGTCTATGTCTTAGCTGCGCTGTATGCCTTCGGCGTGATTTGGAGCTTCGCTTTAAAGTCGTTGGCGGTCCTGGTGCTGCGTTTCACCGAACCCGGTCACCGCGAGTGGAAAGTCCCCGGAAACCTGCACATTGGCGGGCGTGAAATTCCCATCGGCCTGACCGCAATTTCCATTGTGCTTTTCATTACCGCGCTGGTGAATCTTTTTACTAAGTCCGAGGCTACGATCGCCGGCGTTACCTTCAGCTTGGTTTTCTTTGCCATCTTCACCTACTCCGAGCACCGGGTGCGCAAGGAGCGTCAGGGTAAGCCTGAGAATCTCGACCAATTCCGCGTTTACGGCAACGACGAAATGGATAGCGCGGCTTTGGGGGTGCGTGCCGGCAACGTTCTGGTCGCGGTTCGCGATCCCAGAAATCTTTACTACTTGCGGGAGATTTTGCGCCGCATCGATACCACTCGCCAGGACGTTGTCGTCATGACCGCGCGCTTGTATCATCGCGAGCCCTCCTTTAGCGGAGCGTCGGTGTTCGAAGCGTCACAAATTTTCGATCATTACGAGCAGGAGCTTTTCACCACCGTCGTGGCAGTCGCGGAAAAAGAGGGCAAGCCGGTCTCGTTGCTGGTGGTTCCTGCCAGCAATGTCTTCGATGCCATCGTTGGTACGGCGCAGCGCCTGAATTCCAGCCGCGTGGCGTGTGGTCTTTCAAACAAACTCAGCGCCGATGAACAAGCGAAGCTCACAGGCGATGCCTGGGAATCCCTCCCCGAACCCCGGCCCCGCATCACCATGGAAATCTTTGGTTCCGATGGCAGCGTTCACGAGTATCCTTTGGGACCGCATACTCCGCGCCTGCGTCCGCAAGAAGTGGAACTAATGCACCGGGTGTGGCTCGATATCACCTGTGATCCAAAGTATGCCGGACTTCACCATTACCATATTGTGGCGCTCGCTCTCGAACAGTTACAACGCGAATTGAAAGGCGACCAGCGCGCGACGCTGCTGGCGAAGTTGCTCGACGACTTGCATCGCGACTCCGCGCCGAATTGACGCGCTGCCTCCGGAATGCTAGGGATGAATATTCTGATCTCCTCCTGTTAACATCACTGCGTGACTGAGAACTCCAAGGTTCGAGTACGTTTCGCGCCTTCGCCTACCGGACACCTCCATGTTGGCAACGCGCGCACCGCTTTGTTTAACTGGCTCTTTGCCCACCATCACCAGGGAACCATGGTGCTGCGCATCGAGGATACTGACCTCGAGCGTAGCGAGGCCCGCTTTGAAGACCTGCTCATCGGCGATCTGAAGTGGTTGGGCCTCGATTGGGATGAAGGACCGGACCTAGGCGGGCCTTACGCGCCTTACCGTCAATCCGACCGGCTGGAAATCTACCGCGAACATGCCGAGCGGCTTCTGAGCGAAGGCAAGGCATATCTCTGCTTCTGCACCGAAGAAGATTTGCAGAAGGAGCGTGAGCAGGCGCAAGCTGAACATCGTCAGCCGATCTACTCGGGCAAATGCCGCAGGCTCGAACCGGCCGACGCGAAGCAGCGGCGCGCTTCCGGCGAGGCCTGCGCCATCCGGCTACAGATTCCTGAACATCCCATCCGCTTTCACGACATCGTGCACGGGGAGGTCGAGTTCTCGAATGAAGTGGTCAGCGACCCAATCATTCTGCGTTCCAGCGGTATGCCAGTTTACAACTACGTGGTCGTGGTGGATGACGCGTTGATGAAGATCACCCACGTCATCCGTGGGGACGATCATCTTTCCAACACGCCGAAGCAAGTGGCTCTGTATGAGGCGCTGGGCTGGCCGGTGCCGGAGTTCGCGCATCTTTCCACGATCCTCGGAGCCGACCGCGAGCGGCTTTCCAAGCGGCATGGAGCAACTTCCATCGCCAATTTCCATGAGATGGGCGTACTGCCTGAGGCGCTGGTGAATTATCTGGCGCTGCTGGGCTGGGCGCCCCCCGGAGGAACGCGGGAAATCTTCAGCCGCGAGGAACTGGTGAAGGAGTTTTCTCTAGAGCGTGTGACGCCATCCGCCGCCGTGTTCGATATGGAGAAGCTGTACTGGCTGAACCGTCACTACATCAAAGGGAAGCCCGCTGGAGCAGCTTGCAATCCTTACCCGGGGATTCTTCGAGGCCGCCGGGCTGCTGCCACAGCCTCATGATTCCGCGGTGGAGACCTGGTTTCATGGAGTGTTAGGGTTGTTGGCGCCGTCGGTGGATCGTCTGGATCAACTACCCGAGCGGGCAGCGCTGATTTTCCGCTACGACGCAAAGGCCGCGTTGGCCGCTCCCGACAACACCGAAGTGCTGGCTTGGCCCAATACGGATGCGGTGATTGCAAGATTCACCGCGAAGCTTCTGGAGGAGTCCGCCGAGCAGGTACAGGTGACGCCGCAGCTCTTCAAACAGATTGTGAACGAAGTCAAAGCGGAAACCGGAGCAAAAGGCAAAGAATTGTTCCATCCCATCCGCCTGATCGTGACCGGCTCCCACTCGGGGCCGGAGTTCGACAAGCTGATTCCTATCGTCGAAGAAGGCAGCCGGTTGACTTTACCTCAACACGTGCTGAGCGTGCGCGAGCGCGTCGAAGCATTTGCCAGAGCAAGAGCGCGCTAAGGAAAAGCGGCCGCGGATCTCGCGGATTCACACGGATAAACCAAATTATTTCTTAAATCCGCGCAGATCCGCGAAATCGGCGGCGGCTTTTTCCTTACCGTTTCAATGTCGCTTCCAAAGCCTTCTTCAGCTCCGGATACTGGAACACGAATCCGGTCATGGCGAGCTTTGCCGGCTCCACGCGTTGGCTGGCCAGCAAAAGTTCATCCCCCATTTGGCCGAATGCCAGACGGGCCGCGAAGGCAGGCATTGGGAAGATGGTGGGCCGTGACAGAACTGCCCCGAGCGTCTTGCTAAATTCCGCGTTTCTTACCGCAGTGGGCGCGACTACATTGACAGGTCCATTCAAATTATTTTTTAGGACGTGCTGGATCGCGCCGACGAGGTCGTGCACGTGAATCCAACTCCACCACTGGCGGCCGCTGCCAATCTTGCCACCCAGACCGAGTCGGAAGGGCGGCAGCATTTTTTGCAAGGCTCCGCCGATCGGGCTCAATACCAGGCCAATACGGATTTGCACACTGCGAATCCCGGCATCCTCAGCGCGTGTGGAAGCCGCTTCCCACTCCCGGCAAACTGTGGGCAGGAAGCCTCGCCCCGCACGGCTGTCTTCGCGAAGCAATTCGTCTCCGCGATCGCCGTAGTAGCCGACGGCAGATGCCGTGATCAGGACGCGCGGATGCTCCGCTGCTTCGGCCAGCGCGTCCACTAAATGGCGTGTGCCTTGTACCCGGCTGTCGAGAATGCGGCGCTTCTTTACCGTGTTCCAACGGCCGACAATGGACTCGCCCGCGAGATGAATCACCGCGTCAAATCCCGAAACCGATTGCGGGCGCAAAGGCTGACTAGGGTCCCAGGAAACTTGATCTTCGCCGGACTTCGCGCCGCGCACCAGGCGCACAACCTCGTAGCCGTGCTCTTTGAGAGATGGCAGCAGCGCCGCCCCGATGGGGCCAGAAACTCCGCTGACCAGAACTTTGCGGGCAGTTTCACTCACAGCGTCTTAACTGTAGCAGCTTGTCGCCTACAAGCAAATGAACGGAGGGCTAGGGTGGGCGTTCCCCAAACCAAAATGCTAAAGGTTAGGGGAATCTGCGTTCTTTGCCATGTTTTCTGCGATCCCGGCGGTTAAAGGCTTTTCGTTTTTCGCTGGAAAAGAACCAAAATCCTAAACCGCAGGGAGCGCTGAAAACGGCACCCGAGGGCGCTGGGAATTCAGCGCTACTTTAGCCCGTCTCCAAGCGCGCCCTGAGTCAAGAGCACCGCGGTTTGCCGAGTCTGCCTCGACTGCGCCCCTCCCTATTTCCAACGGGCTATAATCTTACATGGCGACTCTACGCCAACAGATCGCGACCAACGTCCTCACGGTCACCAAGTTCCGGGACCTGATGAAGATGATGCGGGAGAATCGTCCTACCGACGATCTGGAAATTGTCCGCAAAGCCTACGAATTCTCCCAGCGACATCATGCCGGACAAACCCGCGCCTCGGGCAAGCCTTATCTGGTCCATCCTCTGGAAGTCGCGCTGGTTTTGGCGGAAATGAAAATGGACCCCGTCGCCGTAGCCGCCGGTTTGCTCCACGATTCGGTCGAAGACACCTCAGTCACCATCGTTGATATCCGCAAGGAATTCGGCGAACAGGTAGCGCACATCGTCGAAGGCGTCACCAAGATCAGCAAGATCGATTTCACCACCCGCGAAGAACAGCAAGCAGAGAACCTGCGCAAAATGATGCTCGCCATGGTGGACGACATCCGCGTAGTGCTGATTAAACTGGCCGATCGCCTCAACAACATGCGGACGCTGGAATTTCTGCCGCCAGACCGGCAACAGAAGATCGCGCAGGAGACGTTGGAAATCTACGCTCCCATTGCGCATCGCCTGGGCATGGGAAAAATTCGCGGCGAACTCGAAGACCTCGGCTTTCGCTTTCTTGATCCCATCGCCTACGAGCAAGTCCATCTGGCTGTGGAATCGCGCCGCAAGCAAGGTGAACAGTTTCTGGCCCGCGTGGAAGATGTTCTGCTGGACAAGCTGAAAGAAGCCGGTATCACCGCGACGGTAGAAAGCCGGATCAAACGGCTGTACAGCATTCACAAAAAACTGCAGCGGCAACGGATTAGCGTCGATCAGGTGTACGATCTCTGCGCCATGCGCGTGATTACAAAGTCGGTGCAGGATTGCTACGCCGTGCTGGGCATCGTGCACAATGTCTGGCGGCCGGTGCCCGGGCGCATCAAAGATTTTATTGCCATGCCGCGGCCGAATTTCTATCAGTCACTGCACACCTCGGTGATTACCGGCGATGGCACGCCGTTTGAAATTCAGATTCGCACCGAAGAGATGCACAAGATGGCGGAAGAAGGTATTGCCGCCCACTGGAAATACAAGGACGGCCCGGTCTCGGCGCAGGATGAACAACGCCTGGCATGGCTGCGGCAGGTGGTGGAATGGCAGCGCGATGTTTCCGATCCCAACGAATTCCTTTCGACGCTGAAAATCGATCTATTCCCCGAAGAGGTCTACACCTTTACTCCCAAGGGAAAAGTGGTGGTGCTGCCGCGCGAGTCCACGCCGATTGATTTCGCGTATTCCATTCACACCGAAGTCGGCCACAGTTGCGTGGGCGCCAAAGTCAATGGTCGCATGGTGCCGCTGCGCCATCGGCTGCATAGCGGCGATATCGTCGAGATCATGACGCAGCCCGGTCACAAGCCGAGCCGCGACTGGCTGGCCGCGGTGAAGTCATCCCGCGCCCGCAACAAAATCAAGCACTGGCTCAACATCCACCAGCGGGAACGCGCCATTGAAATTGGCCGGAAGCTGGTGGAGAAAGAGGCCCGCAAGTATCGCGTGGCGCTGAAAGAAATCAAAGACGAGGACCTGAGGAAGATTGCTTCCGAGCATGGTCTCGGCGGTCCCGATGACCTGATGGCCGGCATCGGCTACGGAAAATTTTCGGCCCGGCAGGTGCTTGGGCGTCTCGCACCAGCCGGTTCGCAGCCTACTCCCGAAGGCATGGAGGAGGAAGCGGGCGGCATCAGCAGCGCGGTGCGGCGAGTCTTTGGCGGCTCCGGCAGCAATGCGATCCGGGTGAAGGGCCACGACGATTTGCTGGTTTATCGTGCGCGTTGCTGTAATCCGATTCGCGGTGAAGCGGTGGTCGGTTATGTAACGCGCGGCAAGGGCGTCGCGGTGCACGCCGTGAATTGTCCTAACGTGACCAACCTGATGTATGAACCGGAACGGCGCATTGACGTGGAATGGGCGCACGACGAGGGCACACCGGCATCCTATCCTGTGAAGTTGACTGTGTTCTGCGATGACCGCTTCGGCATGTTGAAGCAGATTACCGGCGTGATCGGCGATGCCCGTACTAACATCCGCAACATTGAAGCCCATACCGGCAACGGTCAGGCCAGCGTGGACGCCGTGCTCGACGTGGTTGACCTGCAACACCTGGAACAGATTGTCGCGGGATTACGAAAAATTCCCGGCGTACACGATGTGCAAAGGCTGCAGAAAGTGTGAAAGCGGTCGTCGGTACTCAGTCCTCAGTCGTCAAAATCATTGCTGAGAACCGAGAACTTCTAACCGGCAACTGGTTTTCTCTCAGATTGTGTTTCTCGTCGATTGACTTCATCCGAGGAAATCTGCGTTAATCAGCGGCGGAGAGTTTCTTGGAGGCTTCATGCGCGAAGTGATTTCCACGAAAGATGCACCCCAGGCGATTGGACCCTATTCCCAGGCAATTCGGGCTAACGGATTCGTGTTCGTATCGGGGCAAATTCCGGTCGATCCTGCTACCCAGCAGATCGTTCAGGGCGGCGTGTCCGCACAAACCGAGCAGGTGTTGAAGAATCTCGCCGCCATCTTAAAATCGGCGCGCGGCGGATTGGATAAGGTGGTACGCACGACCGTGTATCTCAAGAACATGAGCGACTTTGCCGCGATGAATGAAGTCTACGGTCAACATTTCACATCCGCGCCCCCCGCCCGCGCTACGGTTGAAGTGGCCCGGTTGCCCAAGGATGTTCTGGTGGAAATTGACGTAATTGCGCTGGCGTAGAATAGGCCTTCAGCGAAACAGGAGGCGATTCATGCAAGGGCATACATTGATTGCAATTATCCTGCTGGCGGCAACCAGCAGCCTCGCTCAAACCGGAACCGCGCAGTCCAGCACGGCAAGAAAGGCTCCCGTATCTACGCATCCCGCGACCACTGGGCCGACAAGGGTGAAAGGCGAACCCACCAAAACTGCTGACGGTCTGGAATATTGGGACATCCGGGTCGGCACCGGAGCCGTCGCCCAGACCGGCCAAACGGTGAAGGTCCACTACACCGGATGGTTCACCAACGGTAAGAAATTCGACAGCTCGGTGGGAGGCGCGCCATTTGAAGTTACCCCACTGGGCAACGCGCCAGTGATCCAGGGATGGAACGAAGGCATCGTGGGAATGAAAGTCGGCGGCAAGCGCCAGTTGCGAATTCCGCCGGCGTTGGCCTACGGAGCAAAAGGGTATCCCGGCGTAATCCCGCCGAATTCCACTTTGATCTTCGATGTGCAGCTGCTATCGGTGAAGTAAGCGACGGGCAGGACGAAGAAACTGGCCACGGATCGCACGGATTAACCAAACTCAAAAAAAATGCCTTTGGATTTCATCCGCGCGAATCCGCGAAATCCGCGGCTGTTCTTGACTTAGGCTTTAACGACTTTGCCGCTGCGCAGGCAGTTGGTGCAGACGCGGATGCGCTTGTTGCCGCCCTTCAGCTTGGCGTGGACCGGGCGCAGATTGACGTTCCAGCGCCGCTTGGTCACATTGTGGGCGTGGCTGATGTTATTCCCGAATTGCGGCCCTTTGCCGCAGATATCACAAACTTGTGCCATTGACTGCTCCAGTTTCGAATCTTGCAACTGACCGAACTTAAAGTTTATCGGATATTGGCGCTTTTCGCCACCTCGTGGCCGCCGTCTGGCAGTTAGAAGAATGCTGATGACGGGCCCAATGAAATCTTCTCTCTCATTGTCATTCCGAAGCCAGTTTTATCGGCGAGGAATCTGCTTTCTGCAGGCGACACAGCAGATTCCTCGCGCGACAAGGCCGCGCGTCGGAATGACAATTTTGACGGAATGTTTCAAACGAGCCTCTACCCCGTAGGAGCTTATCGCTCTTGTCCCGGCTGCTCCATCTTGGCGACATCGCCCCGATCTCCAACAATGTATGTATCGACTCTTAGGCCGACGGGAATGTCTACGCCCTTGTCCAGTTCCACCAACGTTTCCAGAATTTTCCGGTCCACGCGTTCGGTGGGTTCATCGGTGCGCACATTCTTCGGTCCCAACTGTTCGCCCACGCGGACCACATGTCCCCAGAATTTCTTGTCGCCGTAAGCATCCGCGGTGACGTAGGCTTTCTGGCCGACCCGCACTTTGTTGACGTCGCTCTCATCCACGTCCATGCGCACCCGTAGCACAGCTTTATCGCCCACCGTCAAAATGGGATCGGGAACCGTCGATGAGTTGGAAACGCTTTCCCCGTTGCGATGATGTTTGCGCAGTACCGTCCCATCGATGGGCGACTTGATCAAAGTCTTTTCGTATTTCGCCTGCGCATCCGCCAATTGGGCTCGCGCCAGTTGCAAATCGGCCTGGGCCAAGGTGACATCTTCCTCGCGCGCGTGATCGTCTACCAGAGAATGCCGCTCCACCGCTTCCTGATACTGTGCCTTGGCGACGTTGTATTCCCGGGTGGCGCGTTCCATCTCCTCACGCGAAATCACACCCGCAGCGAACAATTTCTCGCGACGCTCCTTCTCAGAGAGGGCGTTATTCATGACGGCTTCCGCCTCGCGAACCGACGACAGCGCCTCTGATCGCTCCTGCCGACGAGCGCCATTCACCACTTTGCGCAGCGTAGCTTCTTTCGCGCTCACGTCGGCCTGGGCCGCCAGTACCTCGGCGCGATAGTCGTCATTTTCCAGCACGGCGAGAACTTGCCCTTTGCGGATATGGTCTCCTTCATCGACCAGCACGGAGCGCAGCTTGCCGCTCAACTCGGAACCAATCTTGATGTCTTCGGAAACCGGCTCCACGCGGCCCGGCCCGGCAATCAGCGGCTCGGATTGTGCCGGCTTGACTGCCGTAGTCTGTGCAGTGGCAGTGGCATGGTTCCGAGTGGAGTAGACAGTCAGTGACGTCGCGAGCACGAAGCCCGCGGCAGCAACGAAAATAGTAGTTTTCTTCTTCATAAAGCGCTCCGCTTATCGATCTCAAAAACTCCCGGCCCGATCAAACAACCGTTGCAGCAATCGTCGGCTCTGGCGGCGGCAACATCCCCGCCGGAACTTCGGCTTCAGGCCGCGCTATTAGTCCATCTTCAATCCTGATGGTGCGGTCGGCGAACTCCAGCAACCGGGGATCGTGGGTCACAATCACCACCGCGCGCCCATTGCGATGCGCCAGTTCACTCATCATGCCGATCACATTCCGGCCAGTGTGCGAATCGAGCGCAGCCGTTGGCTCATCCGCCAAAATAATGTCTGGCTCGCCAGCCAGCGCTCGCGCAATCGCCACCCGCTGTTTCTGGCCACCGCTCAAATCCGCGGGAAAGCTGTTGTACTTTTCTCCGATCCCCACCTGCTCCAGCAGCTGTTGCGCCCGCGGCTTGGCCGAGGCTCCGCGAGTCCCTTTCAGATCGAGCATCAGCTCTACGTTTTCGCCAGCCGTCAGAGTTGGGAACAGATTGAATCCCTGGAAGACAAATCCAATATGCGACAGCCGGATGGGCGCCAGTTCCTTCTGCTTCAGCTGCCCAACCTCTTTCCCGGCGATGCGGACGCTGCCCGTACTGGGCGAAAGGATGCAGCCCATAATCGACAGCAGGGTAGTCTTGCCGCTGCCCGACGGGCCGATCAGCATCGCCATTTCGCCGGGATGCACATCGAGATCAATGCCTCGCAGGGCCGGCACGCCGGAAGCTCCCTCCGCATAGGTTTTCGTCAGTTCGCGAACTGTAATGGCGGGATGCATCGGTACTCCTTGGTAGCGCCTCAACCCTTGAACACCATCGCAGGATCGAGCCGCGTAACTTTGTTGATGGAAACCAGCGCCGCGCTCACGCACATCAGCAGCGTCAGAAAAAACATGCCTACCGCCATCGGCCAGGGCAAAAGGATGGCCGCGCCTCCGCTTTGGCTGGCGCGCACCACAAACACGCTGACGATCATGCCCAGCACATAACCCATCACTGCGCTGATGGCCGCTTGCGTGATGATTACTTTGTAGACATAGCTGTTGGGCGCGCCCATCGCCTTCAGCGTGCCGAATTCTTTCAAGTGATCGACGGTAGTCGCGTAAATGGTCTGCGCAACAACCACGAATCCCACCACCAGCCCCAGGGCGGCAGCCAGCAGCACCGCGACGCCCGCGCCGGTCGTGAACATCCAGTAGAACTGCGTCATGTGGCTGAATTCATGGCTGGTGAAAACTTCAACGTCTTTCACGTTGCCCAGAATCCCCTGCCGCACTTGCTCGATACTCGTCCCGGGCGCGACCTTCACCAGAATGAAAATCGTCTGATCCTCTGGGATGTTGGTGAAATTCTGCGCATTCTTGAAAGTCGTGAACACGTATGGAGACGTGGTAAAGCTGCGAATGCCGTGCGTAAAGCCGACCACGCGGGCGCGATGCCCTCCGATCTCAAACAATTCGCCTACGTGGCTGACGCCGAGCTTTTGCTTGTAGATTTCGTCCATGATTACGGCGTCGGGCCGTTTCAAATCCTGCTCCGTGCCCTGCACCAGATTCCATGGCCGCGCCAGCGCCGAGTCCGCATCGATTCCGACAATCTGCACTGACTCCTGCTGGCCGTTAGCGCGCTTCCACTGTGTCCAACGACTGATGATCTTTTGCGCCTCCAGCACTCCCGGCACCGCGCGCACCTGATACAGCTTGCGTTCGCTGAAAGGAACGCCGAGCTCAACGTACGGCACATGCTTCGAGGTCACCCACAGGTCGGCGCCGGAGTGGTCAATCAGGCTGGAAGTTGTCTCGGTGAAGCCAACGAACAATCCCAGTTCCACGACAATCAGCACCACCGCAAACACAATTCCAGTGACCGTCACGATGAGCCGCACTTTGTCGTGAAACAGATTGCGCCGCGCCAGGGGAGGCATGTTATTTCTCCTCTTCTCCTGGCTTCACAGCCCGCGCAGAATCGCGTCCAGCATCACCGCGGCGCGCTCCTCCATGGGACGCCAATCCACCCAAGCGGTCGTTACATTTGGCGATTTGCAGCGAAATGACGCCGTGCATTGCCGCCCACAGAGTCTGGGAAATCAAGATCCGCGTCGGCGATGTCCTCGCGAAACGCTCCAGCGTCGATCGCCTGCTGCACCGTGTATCTTCAGGAAAGCATAGGCATCGCCCTCCGGATTGCCCTTCATTTCGCGGTCGACCTCGTCCGGTTCGCCTGCTGGATGCGCCGTCATAAACATCAGCTTGTAATGATTGGGATAGCGAATGCCGAACTCCACGTAGAGCCGTCCGATCTTCCTGCATACGCTCGACGGGGTCTGAAGGCGCGGCTGCGCTCTGAAAAACCTCTGCCAGCCGCGCAAAGTCTTCCTGGCAGAGTTGGTGAAACAAGTCTTCCTTGTCGGCGAAATGGACGTAGATAGCAGTGGGAGAGTACTCGATTTTCTCTGCCACCTTGCGCATGGAGACGCCCTCATAGCCATGCGTAATAAACAATTCACGAGCCGCATCGAGGATTTTGTCTCGCGTCTCCGACTTCTCTCGTGCCCGCCGTTCCACCACTCCCATAACATTGATCCTTGACTTAACGATGTTAACTTAACACTGTTAAGTTACATATCGGCGTCATTCTTGTCAAGAGTCATTTCGACTTTTGTTTCCGCAGGAATTCAGGGCCCCTGTGTCCCCTGTGCCCTCTGTGGTTTAAGCCCGTGGTTCAAGCCCTTTGAGGCCGCACCTGTGGGATACTGAGACCGTGACCTCCGCCGACCCCAAATCCGTCAAGGTGAACCTCACCACAGGCACAGGCATGGACATCGAGTGGAAAGACGGCCACCGATCCCACTATTCGTTCACGTTCCTGCGAGACGCCTGCCCCTGCGCGATGTGCAACGAGGAGCGACAGAAGTCCGACCGCGAGCCCGGGGAGCCGCCAGATCCTTCCCAGTCCGGCCCGTTGCCAATGTTTAAGCCGATAGTCAAGCCGACCTCAGCGGAAGGCGTGGGCAAATACGCCATCAAATTCCACTGGAACGACGGCCACGATCTGGGAATTTATTCCTGGGAATTTCTGCGGAGGCTTTGCGCCTGCCAGGAGTGCACGGCGCCCAAGCCGGCGTAGATACTTAGATCGTAGATGGACGGCCACGAATGTCTCGCTTGAGAAACCAGGCGTGAAAGAGGATCGAGCCGCCGTTATGGCGTGCCGGATTTTTCTGCCGGTGCGTAGAAATAATAGTCGGCCGTGTAACTGCTCTTGGTTTCTGTGTCGTGATGCGACGCATCGCATCCGCCGTCGGGTGCCTTGCCGCCGCGGGTGTGGATACGCTGAATGCTGGTGACATTCGCGAGCAGCCCTTTTCCGGAATGGCTCACCGCCGTCACCAGCAACCATGGAACGGACTCGGAATCCAGGGAGTCCACATGAGCCACAGCCTTTCCCGTGACCTCGCTGCTGTCATTCAACTTCCATGTAGGCCCAGCGAAATGGCTTCCGACGATCTTGTTCTTTCGATCTCGCAGCTCGGCGTCGGGCCCCTTGAGCGTCCAAGCGAACTTTCCGTCCGCGCCCGCCTGGCAGCTATAGATCTGCGATCCCGAGGCGTGCACCGATAAAATCACTTCTTCTCCGGCAGGAGCCTGAATGGCATCCGGCACATCGGGCGCAGGCTCTTTCTGCGCATGAGCCAGAGGCATTCCGCACAGCGCCACGAACAAGCCCGCGCCCAGAGTTGCATACGTTGCTTGCCGAAGTCTCCACATGGCGCGATTGTAGCAGGCGCCGAGCCTCGATAACGCGGTCGCGCCTATACTGTTCTCGCGATGGCAGCGGAGAAAGATCGAGCTGTAGTTTGGATTGGAGTTGCTGGCGTCGTACCCAGAGAAGGATGCGAGTTGCTTTCGCCGCACAAAGGAGCCTTTGTCAACTTCCTGACCCTGGCAAACAGCGAATTGGAGTACCGGGCAAAGGTATCTGGCACCCTTTCCGATTACTGTCTCGATCTGCTGGAATTTCAGGATGTGCGTCCATTTTCCGAATCTGATTGTCCATCCCCGGAGATTCTGGCGATTGCTGAAGAGTTGCGAGAGACGCGAAATCCTAACCACGTACGTTACGCCACATTCCACACGTTTCCCCGCCTGATGTGAGTTTGAAACATCACCTAGATGGCTTCTAGTAAAATAGCCGAGGCTCCTTTGTCTTTCCTCTCCCAACTCAATCCGCAGCAGCGCGAAGCTGTCGAGACCACCGAGGGCCCGGTGCTCATCCTGGCCGGCGCGGGCAGTGGCAAAACGCGCGTCATCACCTATCGCATCGCTTATCTGATTGAGCATCGGGGCGTGATGCCGGAGTCCATCCTGGCGATGACCTTCACCAACAAGGCCGCCTCGGAGATGGCCGAGCGCGTCGACAAACTGGTCGGCGGCTTCTCCATCGCCAAACCGGTGATCTCGACTTTTCATTCTTTCTGCGTGCGGGCCTTGCGCCGCGACATCGAGGCTTTGCGCATTCCCTCGACCATGCCCGGCCAGCCGCCCATCGGCCACACCAAGAGTTTCGTCATCTATGACGAGTCCGATCAGCAGCAGTTGGTGAAAAGCATCATGCGGCGACTGGGGATCGACGACAAGCAGACCACCCCGCGCTCCGTGCTCGGCCACATTTCCTGGGCCAAGAATCATATGCTCGATCCGCAGGAGGTTTACCTGCAATCGTCCGACCCCAAGACCGAGCGCGTCGCGCAAATTTACGAGGTGTATCGCAAGGAGCTGCGCAAAGCCAACGCACTCGACTTCGATGACTTGCTGCTCGAAGCGGTGCGCCTACTGAAAGCCGCGCCCGAAGTTCGCGACTATTACAACCGGCGCTTTCAGTACGTCATGATCGACGAATATCAGGATACGAACCGGCCGCAATACGAACTCATGCGCATGCTGGCGGGAACTCATCACAACATCTGCGCCGTGGGCGATGAGGACCAGTCAATTTATTCCTGGCGCGGCGCCGACATTCGCAACATCCTCGAATTCGAGCAGGATTTTCCCGAGGCCAAAATCGTTCGCCTGGAGCAGAACTACCGCTCCACGCAAAACATTCTGCAAGCCGCCTCGGCGGTGGTAGCGAACAACACTCAAACGCAAAGGCAAGAATCTTTGGACCGATCGCCAGGGCGGCGCGAAAATTGGCTACTACGAAGCTCCGGACGGCGAGAACGAAGCTCTATTCGCCGCCGACTACATCGCAAAATATCTGCGCCAGCCGCCGAGCGCAATGACGGCGAGACGCCCCGCGCCGCCGTCCTCTACCGCACCAACTCGCAATCGCGGCTGTTTGAAGAGGCCATGCGCCGCTACCAGTTGAAATATCACGTAGTGGGCGGCTTCTCCTTCTACGAGCGTGCCGAAATCAAGGACATGATTTCGTATCTCAAAGTCATTCACAATCCCGATGACTCGATTTCCCTGCTGCGCGTGATCAACACTCCGGTGCGCGGCATCGGCAAAGCCACGATGGAAATTATCGAGCAGGTGGCCCTTAGAAACCGGCCTGTCGCTCTGGGGAGCCATCGGCGAGGCTCTTCGCCGCCAGCTTTTGCCGCAGCGAGCCTTGGCCGCGATGAAGAGTTTCCACGATCTGATCGAAGACGCCCGCGCCATGCTGGCCGGAACCTACGCCGAGCGCTTGGGCAGACAAACAGCCACGGAGGGACAGCCGCCCTCGGCTGTCCAGCGGGGCGAGGCCCCGCAGCTGCCAGAGCCCGTCGGACACGCCGACGAGCCCAGATCGCCTTCGAACCCGCGACTTTGATTTCGGTCCTGCCGATGAAGACCGAAGAGTCAAAGCAGGCGAGGCAGACACTCCGGCGAATCCCGGCAACGCGGCGAGACGCCGAAAGCGGCAACGCCGAACCTTCCGCCAGTTCCCGGTGCGCGCCGCCAATACTGCCGAACTCCTCAAATTCCTCATCGACCGCACCGGCTACATCAAGCAACTGGAAGAGGAAGACACGCCCGAGGCTTTCTCCCGCGTGGAGAATCTGCACGAACTGGTCAACGCCGCCATGGATTCGCACGACCGCGGCGAAACTCTCGACCAGTTCCTCGACCACGCCGCTCTGGTCAGCGACGCCGATGCCTACGACGAGCGCGCCAAGATTACATTGATGACGCTCCACGCCGCCAAGGGCCTGGAGTTTCCTCTGGTTTTTCTGTGCGGCCTGGAGGAAGGTCTGTTTCCGCACTCCCGCACGT
Source organism: uncultured Acidobacteriaceae bacterium (assembly GCA_963712035.1). GTDB lineage: Bacteria > Acidobacteriota > Terriglobia > Terriglobales > Acidobacteriaceae > PALSA-270. The sequence continues at coordinate 1,399,245 of CAVQGL010000002.1, forward strand.
TCCTTCATCCCGATGACATCGAGGAAGAGCGCCGCCTCTGCTACGTGGGCATGACCCGCGCCATGAGCCAGCTGATGTTGACCAGAGCGGTCTATCGCCGCCGCTACGGCACCGACCTCCCCGAAGCCAGCGTCCCTCAAGATTTCTGGAAGAAGTTCCCGCACGAATTGCTGGAGGAATTAGGGCGTCAGACGCAGCGGCGCCCGCGTGGGGACGGCTCGTGTGGGGACGGGGCCCAGCCCCGTCCGGCGGGGCAAAGCCCCGCAGGTTTCGACTCGCAACCGACACTACGCTTACGAAGACGAAGACCAATCCGCAGCATGGCGCGCCCGGCGAAGCAGTGCGCGCATCCAGCACCGGCCCAAAATACAATTCCATCGACAACATCGCCGAGTTTTTTGCCTCGCGCGGAAAGAAATTCAGCCTTCCCCAAAGTTGCCCGTCGAAGCTCCCAAAGGCAAGAAGGGATTCCGCCCAGGATCGAAGGTCCGCCACCCGAAATATGGCGAGGGCACCGTCTACCAGCGCGAAGGAGAAGGTGAAGAAGCCAAGATTACGGTACAATTTCCTCGCTTCGGTTTGAAAAAGCTGGTGGAGAAGTACGCGCAACTGGAAGTGGTCTAAAAGTGACGTAGGGACAGCCGCCCTCGGCTGTCCGGGCGAGCAAAGCTCGCCAGTCCCAACTTCAAGGAGATTCTGACAGCATTCATGGCAAATACATCGACTCTGAGCAAAGAAGAACGCAAGAAAACCAAACGCGCATCCCGCAAGAAGGTCAAGGCGGAAAAGCCCAAGAAACCTCGCGACTACGCTCGCGGATCGAAAAAGAGCAAAGTGAAAAAGCTGGCGCGCGGACAGGCGAAACGGTAAGAGCAGCATTTGGCACTTAGCAGTTAGCGTTGAGCGGCTGGGAATTGTTTCAACCACAGAAATTGCCGCCCTCAAGTCGACTGGCTAAGTGCCAAGTGCTAATTGCCAACGGCTCCAGGGGGACCAACTTTGGCAGAACCCGCCATCTCCAACCAGAACACGGTGCGCACGTCCGCAGAACCAGCTGTTTTGCTGCAAATCCATCGACAAGCTGATCGCCGACGCGGATGAGCCGGAGCACCGCCTCAAGAAAACTCTCGGCCCCTGGTCGCTGACCGCGCTGGGGATCGGCGCGATCATCGGCTCGGGAATTTTCGTTCTCACCGGAACCGCCGCCGCCGGCGAGCACTTCGAAGCGCCGTCCATCCTGCACGCCCAGGTGCTCGATCTGCTGGTCAATTTCCTGCGCACCGGAAGCACAGCGGGAGCGCTCATGCACGGGCGTCCGCCAGCCGGCCCGTCGATTGCGATTTCGTTTCTGTTGGTCGCGGTGGCCTGCAGCTTTGCCGGGCTCTGCTATGCCGAACTGGCCTCGATGATCCCGATCGCCGGCAGCGCTTACACGTACTCCTACGCGACGCTGGGCGAGATTTTCGCCTGGATCATCGGCTGGGATCTCATCCTCGAATACGTGGTCAGCAACGTCGCCGTCGCCGTGGGTTTCAGCGCGATACACCAAATCTCAACTCGCCGCCTTCGGAGTCAATCTCTCCGACAAATGGTCGACCCCGGTCTGGGCTTCCGGCCAATGGACCGGCGCATATTTCAATCTTCCCCGGATTTCTCATCGTATTCGTTTTGACTCTGCTGCTGGTGCGCGGCGTGCGCGAGTCGGCCGAAGCCAACAACGTAATGGTTGCCATCAAAATCGGCGCCATTCTCACTTTCCTCGTAGTCGGCGGCATGTTGGTGCATCCCGCGAACTGGAAGCCCTTCGCTCCCTCCGGCTTCGGCGGCATCGTCACCGGCGGCGCCATCGTGTTCTTCACCTACATCGGCTTCGATTCGGTTTCCACCGCGGCCGAGGAATGCAAGACTCCACAGCGTGACTTGCCTTTTGGCATCATCGCCTCGCTGATCATCTGCACCGTGCTTTACGTCGGCGTCGCGATTGTGTTGCTCGGCATGATGAAGTACACCACTTTCGTTTCCGGCCCGGCCGCGGATGCTCCCGTCGCCTACGCCATGCAGTACCTCGGAGTGCATCCCGTCTTTCGCTCCGTGATCGTGTTCGGCGCGCTCATGGGCATGATCTCGTCGCTGCTGGTCTTTCAATACGGCCAGGCGCGCATCTGGTACGCCATGTCGCGCGATGGCTTGCTGCCCAAGTTCTTTTCGGCCGTCCATCCCAAATTCAAGACGCCGCACTGGTCCACCTGGATCGCATGTTTTGCGGTGGGCATTCCCGCAGGGCTGGTCGATATCGGCGACGCCGCCGATCTCTCCAACATCGGTACGCTGTTCGCCTTCGTTCTGGTTTCCCTCGGCGTAATCTTCTTGCGCCGCCGTCAGCCCGATCGCCCGCGCGCCTTCCGCGTCCCGTTCGTTCCGTGGTTCCCGCTGATTTCCGTAGTGCTCTGCGGAGGCCTGATGACCGGCCTCACCGTCATCACATGGATTCGCTTTGTGGTGTGGCTCGCCATCGGCCTCTGCATCTACTTCATCTTCAGCCGCCGCCACAGCGAGTTCGCCAAAGATCGCATTCCAAGCTAGAGCTGGAATGCTTCGAATGATGGGTGCCCCATCCTTGCGCGGTTTTTGCGCAAGGGTGGGATTCCACGACCGCCCGCGCTGACGAAGTTTTTAGTTCTCGATGGTTGTGTTCAACAACCGCTTTCTCCGCTGGGACCTGAGAATCGCACCCGTAGTCCATCAGCTACCAGGCAAAAGCAGATTTCTCACTCCGTTCGAAATGACAACCCAAAATGGCGTTCTTGAACAATCAGAGACGTAGCGAAGCTACATCTCTACGAATGTATGGATGACTCCCCTTCTCATCGAAATTAGGTCTTTCCTCCCAGTTCCAAATCCTCACGCATCCATCTACAATCGCCCACATGGCACTGCAGCCAAGCTCGTTTATCGTTTCCCTGCCCAAGGCCGAGCTGCATCTCCACTTGGAAGGTTCCATCGAGCCGTCAACTCTCCTCGAATTGCGCCGCCGCCACGGCAGGAACAGCACCCTGGCTGAGGTGGATGAGCTTTATCGCTATGCGGATTTCCCCGGCTTTCTCATGGCATTCAAGATCGTGACCGAGGATCTGCAAAGCCCCGAGGACTACGAAGTCGTCACCTACCGGCTGATGGAAAAGCTCAAAGCCCAGAACGTGCTGCACGCCGAAGTCTATGTATCGGTGGGAGTGTGCTTGTGGCGCGCGCAGGATTTCGCCGTCATCTTCGAAGGCATGGAACGCGGCCGCGAGCGGGGCGAGCGCGACTTCGGCGTTTCCCTGCTCTGGATTTTCGATGCGGTCCGCCACTTCGGCCCCGGCGCAGCGCGCGACGTCTTCGGATGGGCGGTACGTTGCCGTGATCGCCATGTCGCCGCCGTTGGCATGGGCGGCGATGAGCAGAAAGCTCCGCCCGAACTTTTTCGCGATGCCTACGCGTATGCCGCAGACAACGGCTTGCGCCTGACCGCGCACGCCGGCGAATATGCCGGCCCTGAATCCATTTGGGGCGCGCTGAATTTGAAAGCCGAGCGCATCGGCCACGGACTGACCGCGGCGCAAGATCCGGAACTGGTGGAAGAACTGGCGAGCCGCCAGATTCCCGTCGAAATCTGCATTACCAGCAACCTGCGAACCGGATGCTGCGCGTCCCTGGCAGAGCATCCCGTGAGACGATATTTCGATCAGGGACTGATGATTACGTTGAACAGCGACGATCCCGCGATGTTCTCGACTTCACTCACTCAGGAATTCCAGCTGGCGCGCGAGAACTTCAGTTTCACTGACGAACATCTGCGCGAAATGGCGCGCAATTCGTTTGAAGCGTCGTTTCTTGCGACCGAAAAGAAGGTCGAATTCTTGAACCTGTTCGACGCCGCCGCCGCGCGAACCTAAGTAGCGCCGGCCTCTGGCCGGCTGTCTGGCGGGCGTCACGCCCGCCCATCGGGGACGACGGCGCTAGAACTTATGGCTCTACACATTATGCCTTTACACATCGGCATCGTCGCTTGCAGCGCGGAGGGCGCGGCTCTCTGCTATCGCACCATCTGCCTGGAAGGCGCCGAATTGCTGGGGCCGCACAACCATCCCGAGGTCTCGCTGCATTGCCATCCCCTCGCGAAATACATGAAGAGCATCGCTATTGGAGACTGGCCCGGCGTCGCTCAACTAATGATGTCTTCCGCCGAGAAGCTGGCGCGGGCGGGCGCGGACTTCCTCATCTGCCCAGATAACACCATTCACCAGGCGTTCGACTTGGTGGAGCATCGCTCGCCGCGACCCTGGCTCAACATTGCGCAAGAAGTTGCCGACGAAGCCCAGCGTTGCCATTACAAACGCCTGGGCGTGCTGGGCACGCGCTTTCTGATGGAAGGGCCGGTGTATGCCGAGAAATTGAAAGCTGCGGGAATCGAACATCGCATTCCAGGATCGCAGCAGCGCGAAAAGATCAATCAAATCATTTTCGACGAACTGGTGAACGGAAAATTTCTGCCGCGGTCGCTGGCCTACATGACGGAAATCATGCGCACTCTCGGCGACGAAGGTTGCGACGCGGTCGTGCTGGGCTGCACGGAAATTCCCTTGCTGGTGACGCCAGACTCTTCGCCGCTGCCCACCCTGGATTCCACACGCCTGCTAGCCCGCGCCGCCCTGAAAAAGTCCGTAGAGACGTAGCTCAGCTGCGTCTTAGATTGCTGACAAACCAATTCCCTTTGTCATTTCGAGCGTAGCGAGAAATCTGTTTTTTCTGAAGATCCGGCAAACAGCAGATTCCTGGCCGTTACACCCTCCTAGCTACTAATGCTGCTCATGATTATTCGGCAACTCGACTCCGCCTTCGATCTTCGGAATGCCGAAGTGTCCGGCGAGCCGGAAGAGATCGATAGGACTGATCGATCCGGTCACCACAATCAGGTCCACGTCCTTCGCCCGGGCCACCAGAATGGCGACATCGCTGATCGCCGCGTTGTCCAGGCGGATCCAAAGATCGGTCACCCCCGGACTGCCGTTTTTATCGCGGTTGTTCACCAGCTGTTCCCATCCGGCTGCGTGATATTCCTTTTTCAGCGAGTTCAATGTGGCTGGGTCGTACATCCACGCCTCCGGAAAATGGTAGCAGTGGACCGAGAGCCCGCTCACGCCCGCGATCACTCGGCGAAGGTCATCGTCACTGCGGTCCAGCTTGGAGGCGAATACCAGCATGGAGTGGTCCAGCGTGAACTCGGTTTTCGAGGACGCCCCCTGCCGTAAGGTCTCCAGGCCTTGAGGAACAAAGTTATCCGGCGGCTGCGCCAGGGCCAATGTAGCGGCAGAAAGGGCGATCAGCACCACTGGGACCAAACGGGCAAGCCTCATAGAGCACCTCAGGAAGACGAAGGATCGAAGTTACGGTCCAACTTTTAGGCCGAACTCTCTCGAGTAGCAATGCACCGGCGATGAATCGGGCATCATCCGCTAACCGCATGAATCCAGAGGCGCTGGGAGGAGAAGTCACCCCAAGTCGAGAGGGTAGAATCGCGACTTTTCTGGAAGGGGATGCGTGTCATATTATGGATGTCGGCATGGCATTTCCAATCCGAGTATGCGCCATCTGCTCCGAAGAGTTCGAACTCAAGCCGGATAAACCCGGCTTCGCCAACCGCTGCCCGTCGTGCAGCGAAGAGGAAGAGTCCCTCCCCAAGACGAAAAAAAGCATGGACGCCGACGAACGCAAAACCGTAAAGGAAGCGAACGAAGAACGGCGGCGAGTGATGCGCGACCTGCTGTACCGCAAAGACAGCTGAGGGTTTCCCAGGACTCTCCTAATCGACCTGAAACTATTTGCCATTCCGAAGCGCGGCTTCATCGCGCGAGGAATCTGCTGTGCTCATTTCCGTTGGTTGGCCCCAATCGGCGACAAGATCATTCCACCATGGGTTATCCGCTTCGATCAGCGCCACCTTTTTCTCGCGACGCCAGGCTTTGATTTCGGTCTCGCGAGCAATGGCATTGTTTACGTAGCGGAACACTTCGTAATAAACCAAGCGGTCCACGTGGTATCGCCGAGTGAAGCCGTCAGTTTTTCTCGACTTGTGCTGCAGCATTCGGGCCGATAAGAAGCCCGTCATGCCAACGTAGAGAACGCGGCCCTTGCTGGACAAGATGTAGACGTAATAGCGCTTTTGTCGCGGCATGGTGCGATGAGCCCTACGGTATAAGTTGTAATTCCGAAGCGCGGGATTATTGCGCGAGGAATCTGCTTTACCTCATTCGCAGACTGGGGCCAGCCATCGGCACGGAAAAGGATGATCGAAACGCACGACCGACGCAAGGTTAGTCGTCACAGGCTTGGGAACGTTGCTTGTGGAATAGACCTCAAACTCAAGCGGCGGGGAGAGCACAAGCAGATTCCTCACCCAAAAGGCGGGTTCGGAATGACAAGTTGGGTGGAGGTTCGGAACGGGAAGGTTCGCGGGAGTCTCGCTCTCCGTCCCCTTGTCATTCCGTCTATAACCGCGACGGCTCTGTCAACTGTTTTTTGGCAACACGAAGGCGTGGCCGCGGCAGGGATATTTTTGCCGCTGCTTTTCCCCTTTATGGGCAGGGGTTGGGTTTGGTGTTGGCGTTGCTTTTGTCTCCAGATCAAGCGGCTCGTCCTTTGCTTGGAATCATCGGTGGATACCGCATCCGGTTCCACTCACCATCTATTCGATCTTTTCGACCATGATTGCTCGTGCAAACTCTCCACCTGGCCGTCTAGCCTTGCGGCTGGATCCGCGGAGAGGCGGGGCGCTCACTCAAAGCGTCGGTCTTGTCGACCACGGAATGACTCGAGCTACCCCGCATACGAACCAGTTCTGCATGCGTCTTCTGCGTCTTCAGCATCCAGAACATGCGCACCGCCAGCTTGCGGGCCACCATCACTTTGGCCACGGCGCGATGCTTCTCGCTGGCCAAACGACGGTACTGACGGTGCAATGCCTCATCGCCACGGACCGCGGTCTGCGCTCCCTGGATCAGCAGCATGCGCATAAAACCGTTGCCCTGTTTGCTGATCCCGCCCAGCCGCCGCCGCTCGCCACTGGATTCCTCCGACGGATTCAGACCGAGATAGCTCACCAGTTGCCGGCTGCGTTCAAACCGTTCGATCGGGCCGATGGTCAGCACGAACCCCAGACTGATCACCGGCCCAATCCCAGGATGCGTCATCAGCAACCGGGCTTCGGCTCGCGCCTCCGCCGCCTGCTCGACTGCCATCTCCAGACTGGCGCAATCACGGTTCAGCAGGTCGAGCCAGCGCAACAGATCGTCTCGCCGCCGCCGCGTCCAGGGATCAAGCTGCAGTTTCTCCAGCAGTTCGCGACCCGCTTGGGTCCACAACTGCCGCTTCTGCTGCTCCCCCTGGTTCATGCGCAATATGCTGCAACTGGTTTTTTACCTGGGCTCGCATCTGCACCAGCTTGTGCCGGTGCATCAGCAACTGCCGCTGATCCCGTTCTGCCAGCGATGGCACCCACTGCAGGTCCGGAAAGTTGCTTTCCAGCAGCAGTCGCGCGATCAACTCCGCGTCTCGCCGATCGTGCTTCTGCTTACGCGTTTCCTTGCTGCGGATCTGCGCCGCATCGCCCAGCCGCAACCGGTGCCCGTACTGCTGCAGCCGCCGCTCGAACCACAGCATGTTGCCGCTGCTTTCCACTCCCACCACCGTGCCCGCCGGCAACGCCCTGTAAAACTCGATCCAGCTCATCGCCGCTGTGCGCGATCCAGCGATCCGCCACCACTTCGCCGCTCTCCGTGTCGATGCCAAAAACCTGCTGCCCACTCGGATGATAATCACAACCTATAATCACCATGACTGGCTCCTTTCGTCCCGAGCGCTTGGTCTTTAGACAACCTAAGTATCGGGCTTGAGGAGCCGTCGTGGTTATGCAATCAATGCGCGGTTTTTACGCGAGGAATCTGCTGTTTCGCCTGGGAAGCGGATTCCTCGCCGGTACGACTGGCTTCGGAATGACAAGGTAGAAACAGGATCTCGCCAAACTGGCCTGACGCCCATTTTTGAAGGCCCTTGACGAACGGTTCCACCCTCGTTAGCATAATCATCAAGTTTGCTCTTCGGAGCAGACCTTGGATTTCATGAAGAGTGGCTGAGGGACGAGCCCTAAGAAGCCACGACAACCGGATCGGAAGGTAACTTCCGGTCGCCCGGTGTCAACTCTCACCCTACAGAGGGGGAACATGAGATTCGGGGTGCCGAGTTCCAGCATCTCGTTCCTCTTTCCACCCTAGGGAAAGAGGATTTAGTTTTTCAGGGCAGTTTACGGCTCGTCCCGCGGCCACTCCAATTCGTAAGGAAGCGAGTGGCGAATGAACTACGAACTGCGATGTCGTGAATGTGGCAAGAGTTGGGGAAACCAGCCCCGCTCGATTTGTGACGACTGTTTCTCTCCGCTGGAAGTTTTCTACGATTACGACGCTCTCCGCAGCGAGTTTACCCGCGAGAAGATTGCTCAAGGCCCGGCCAGCATGTGGCGCTATTCCGCTTTGCTGCCCCTGCCCGAAAACTATGAGCCCAGCGTTCCCGCGGGATTTACCCCTTTGCTGAAAGCTCCCCGGCTGGCGCGGCAATGGGGAGTAAAGAATCTTTATCTCAAGAACGACGCGGTTTGTGTGCCCACGCTGAGTTTCAAAGACCGCGTGGTCGCGGTGGCTCTCGCCCAGGCCCGTAACTTCGGATTCGATACGGTAGCTTGCTCCTCGACCGGCAATCTGGCCAATTCCGTAGCGGCACAGGCCGCGCGCAATGGGTTCAAGTCGTGGATTTTCATTCCCGCCGATCTTGAGCCTGCCAAGATTGTGAATACCCAGGTGTACGGTGCGACGCTGGTTCGGATCAATGGCAGTTACGATCAGGTGAACCGCCTGTGCTCGCAAATCGCGGATGAACATAACTGGGGATTCGTGAATGTAAATCTCCGGCCCTATTACGCGGAAGGTTCCAAGACGGTAGGTTTCGAAATCGCCGAGCAATTGGGTTGGCGGCTGCCGGACAACGTCGTGGTTCCCATGGCCGGCGGCTCGCTGATTAATAAGATCCGAAAGGCGTTCGAGGAGTTGATTGAGTTGGGCGTGGTCGAGCCTAAACCCTTCAAGATTTTTGGGGCGCAGGCCACCGGATGTTCCCCGATCTCGACTGCCGTTAAGGCGGGGGCTCCTGAAATAGAGCCGCAGAAGCCGTCCACGCTGGCGCGGTCGCTGGCGATTGGCAATCCGGCGGATGGACACTACGCCATCAAGACCATCACCAAGACGGGCGGCTGGGCGGAAGATGTTTCCGATGCCGAGGTAGTCGAGTCCATGCAGCTTCTGGCGGAAACGGAAGGCGTCTTTACGGAGACAGCTGGCGGCGTCACCGTGGGAAGCGCACAGAAGCTTTACCGCCAGGGACGCATCAAGCCCGAGGAAACCACGGTGCTCTGCATCACAGGCAATGGCCTCAAGACGACCGATGTGCTCACCGGCCAGTACGAGGCTGAAGTGCCGATTCGCCCGAGGTTGGCCGAGTTTGAAGCTTATCTGGAGAAGACTTTAGATCTTCCTGAAGCGGTAGGAGCTTGAGATGACGATCACGGTACAAATTCCGACGGCACTGCGCCGCCATACCGCAGGAACCGCAAAAATCAGCTGCTCGGCGGCGAACCTCGACGAATTGTTTTCCGTGCTGGATGAGCAGTTTCCCGACTTGAAGCCCCACCTGCGCGACGAAGCCGGGCAGGTGCGGCGCTTCCTCAATGTTTACGTGAATGAAGAAGACATCCGCTTCTTGGGCGGAAATGCTTACGCCTTCAGCGATGGCGATGAAGTGTTGCTCGTGCCATCCATTGCGGGCGGAGCGCAGTAAACGCAACTATTACCGCGAATGCCCGAAAAGGTATGGTATCGCTGCCGGGTTTCACCCTCCGTCAATAAATTCCGCCAGCCCGGTCAGCCTTCCATTCGTCATTGCACCCGCACACGATGTGGCCGCGCTCGTGTTGCAGAATCAGCTTTGGAGTTGAGTGCACGCTTCCCCTCAAGGGCGGCATCTCTAAATAGATTCTCGCGTTGATAACGGTAATGCGGCCGGGCACGTTGGTGAATGCCGTGTGGGTCTGAAAAGCGTCTGCCATGCGCTGTAATTTGTCCCAGGCCGTTGGGGTGCAGGCAAGAACAAAAGTCCAGTCCTTGGGAAAATGCGTGTTTTGCAGATCGGCTTGCAGGGGGCGCACTGCAAATTCGCAATCTGCCGCTTTCTTGACGCCCGCGACCATAATCTTCTGCGCCGGCGCGGCGACGGGCAACATGAAAAACAGTAGAATACACGACAGCCTAAGGGGGTTCCTCACAGTGGTTCTCCTTTTGGGTCAGGCTCAGGGGCGGTTGCAGCCGCTTCCCTGAGCCGTTCGATTTCTTACCTCACCAGCCTCGCGAAACCGATCCGGCAAATTCCGCCTTCTCAAGATTCCGCCCTCTAGAAAAAGATAGCGCTTGTAAATCTGTACTGTATAGTGTCAGATTACATTGTCTATAATCAGTACAGTTCTGAACTAGAGAGATAACTCATAACGCCATGAATGCCCTTTCGCAGAATAGCGGACCTCTCTACCTGCGGCTCGCCGCCAGCGTGGCCCAGCAAGTGGCCAGAGGCACCCTGCGGCCCGGCGACCGTGTGCCCTCATTGCGGGGAATCAGCCAGCAGCATCGGGTGAGCATGTCGACCGCACTGCAGGCTTATCTCTGGCTGGAAAATCGCGGCTATCTGGAAGCCCGCCCGCAGTCGGGATTCTACGTACGCACGCCATTTTCAAAGCTCATTCCTGAGCCGCAATCGGAGGCCGTCCCAACGAAGCCCATGGCGATTGGGACCCGGGCGATCATTGCCAATCTGCTGGAGGCGGCAAACGATCCCCGGCACGTGCCGCTGGGAGCGGGCCTCGCCACTCCCGAGTGGTTTCCCAGCCGGCGGTTGAATGTGATTCTGCGCGACGTGATACGCCGCCATCCGCTGCATAGCATGCGTTACGACTTTCCTCCGGGCTTTGAACCCTTGCGGCGGCAAATCGCGCGCCGCGCTGCGGACCGCGGCTGCAGCTTTTCGCCGCGCGACATCACCATCACCTGCGGCGCGCAGGAGGCTCTGAATCTCAGCATGCGCGCCGTGGCCCGCCCGGGCGACGTGATCGCGGTGGAGAGTCCCACTTTTTTCGCCATTCTGGAGGCGGCGGCATCTCTTGGCATGAAGACGGTCGAAGTGCCGACTCATCCTCAGAATGGCATGGACCTCGAGGCATTGGAGCGCGCCATCCGCAAACACCGGGTGAAGGCGTGCATCAGCATTCCCAACTGCCACAACCCGTTGGGATACGTGCTGTCCGATGAATACAAAAAAGCTCTGGTCGAATTAACCGCGCGCCGGAATGTGGCTTTGATTGAGGATGACGTCTACGGCGATCTGGCGTTTCAGGCGCCGCGGCCGCGTACCGCGAAATCGTTTGACCGCACGGGCCTGGTGCTGCTGTGCTCGTCTTTCTCCAAGATATTGTGTCCGGGATACCGCGTGGGTTGGGTGGCTGCGGGCCGATTCCGCGCCGAGGTCGAGCAACTGAAGTTTCTGACCAATGTGGCCACTCCAACCCTGCCACAAATGATGGTAGCGGAGTTCCTGGAATCGGGCGGCTACAACCGGCACCTGAAGCGGCTGCGCGCCTTGATTACCACTCAGGTGGATCGCGTGCGGCAGGCCATTGCAAAATATTTTCCCGAAGGCACGCGCATCAGCCGCCCGGCGGGAGGCTACATGCTGTGGGTAGAGCTACCGCCCCAGGTGGATGCTTTGAAACTCTACCGCGCCGCGCTGGCGGAAAACATCAGCATTCTGCCAGGAACAATCTTCTCTGCCACCGGCGGATATAAAAACTACATTCGCGTGAACTGCGGGCAAATCTGGTCTGAAGTTTATGATCGCGCGCTGCTCACGGTAGGGCGGTTGTGCGCCGGGTTGATGTAGCGATCCCCGCTTCCCGTCCTTTGTCATCACATGGCAGGTGGCCCATTCAAGCCGGGTTTTGGCTTGAGTGGGGCAGTTCTACCGCTGGACAAAGTCTTCCCGCCGTTCGTTCGCGCTCACGCGCCGTCCATTCCGACTCGATCTCTACCCGTCCCTCACAGCCAGCGAAAACTGCTCCACTCGTAGTCCTCCGGACGTTCGCACAACCCAGCCTTCACCGGATTGCGATGAATATAGCGCAGCTTTTCCGCAAACTGCGGGTAATTTCGAATGTTGAAATCGTAGTACCGCTTTTGCCAGAAATGTTCCGCGTCGCCAATCAAACGTCGCGCTACTCCTTGCTTCAACGACTTCAGCGCATCGGCCAACGTATCTTTTTCCGGTTCGCTGAGCAGGAGGTGAACATGCTCCGGCATGACTATGTACCCTGTAAACCTGAAGGCTGAAGCTGCGCCGCACCCGCTCCAAGGCTGACTCGAAGATTCGTCGGTTTGCGTCCGTGGTGAACAGCCGACGCCGGTGGTAACAGCAGAAAGTGACGTAATGACTTTGGCCGCTCTCGTGAAAACGTGTGAGTCCCCATGGCATGGGGACTGTCTAGTTTGTTCGTCAGAGCAATTCTGTGACGTGTGAACATGCCCACCCAAGCCAAAACCGGGCTTGAGCGGGCCACCGGCCGGCCTGGTTGATGTGCCAAGAAAGCTCTTGCTGAATCCGGGCTCCTGCATTTACCATCTAACTAACTGGTTAATTAATATCTCGTGAAATCGACTGCCTCCAAATCGCGCCTGGGCTCCCGCGGACGCCCCGAGCAAAGCCGCACAGCCATCCTGCGCGCCGCCGTGCAGGAAATTTCCCGCGAAAGCTTAGCCGGAGCCCGCATTGACGCCATTGCCCGCGCGGCCGGGGTCAACAAGGCTCTCCTCTACTACTATTTCAAAGATAAAGACGCGCTTTACGGGGCCGTGCTCGATCATGTGTTTGGCGGCTTGACGGCTGCGCTTTTGGAAATCTTTTCCAAGCCGCTCTCTCCACGGGAGAAACTCCTGACCTACGTACAGACGCACTTTGACTACATCGCCAAGCACCCTCTGTATCCGCGCATTGTTCAAGAAGAAATGATGCGTGCCCGGCGCCGGGAAACGGCGCAACTAGAGCGCATTGTCCGACAATATTTTCGCCCGCTCTACAGCAGGCTTGCTGGCGTATTGAAAGAGGGCCAGACTGCGGGAGAATTTCGCGCGGTCGATCCCTGGCAATTTATTCCCTCGATGATTTCCGTGATTATTTTTTATTTCAACAGTGCGCCGGTGGCGCGCGTGATGCGCGGCGGCGATCCATTTTCGCCAGAACGCCTACAAGAGCGGCGGGCGGCGGTTTTGGATTTCATTTCGGCAGCCTTATTCCTGCAGCCTGGCTCGCCAGCTAGAGGAGAAACCAAGTGAGCACCCGTAATCGGTTTGGCATTCTTATCGGCATCATCCTGCTAGCTTCGCTGGTCTACTATCTCTTTACCACCCCGCGCAATCGGGACCTGGTTCTCATAGGAACAGTGGACGGCAACCAGGTCATCGTCAGCCCGCAGATCCAAGGCCGGCTGGCGCAGTTGCTGGTGGATGAAGGCTCTCAGGTCAAGCAGGGCGACCTGATTGCGGTTCTTGATCCTTCAGAGTTGGAAGCGGAAGAACGCGCAGCGGCGGCCAACATTGCCAGCCTGCAGCATAAAGTGGCCGAGATGCGCGCCACCGAGCAAGCCACCACCGGATCAACCTCCAGCAGCGTGATTAACGCGCAGGCCAAGCTGCAATCCACGCGCGCGCAACTCCTGCAAGCGCAGGCCACTTTGGAGCGCACCCAGAGCGATAGCCGTCGCACCATTGCCCTGGCGAAAGATGGAGTGGCTTCCGATCAGGATCGGGTGCAAGCGGAAACCAATCTGCAAGCGCAGCAAGCCGTGGTGGAATCGCTAAAAGAGCAGGTAAGCGCCGCCGAAGCGGATGTGAAGACTGCGATCGCTAATACCCATCAGGCACACGCGGCTGAGAGCACGGTTCAAGCCACGTTATCCGATCTGGCAAATGCCGAGGAAATGCAGAAGGAAGCGCAAGTCCGCCTCGGCTACACCAAGATCTATTCCCCGGTGACAGGTACGGTCTCGGTACGCGCGGCGCTTCAAGGAGAGGTCTTAAATGCCGGTCAAGCCATTGTGACGATTGTGGACCTGAGTGACACCTGGGTGCGTGCGGCCATCCCTGAAACTTATGCTGACCACATAGGATTAGGCGACACCCTGCGCATTGAGCTTCCCGGCGGCACCGTGACCTCGGGCAAGGTGTTCTACAAATCCCCGGAAGCGGACTTCGCCACCCAGCGCGACGTCAACCGAATGAAACGAGATATTCGCACCATCGTGCTCAAAGTGCGCTTGGACAATCCCAACAGCGCCTTCGTTCCTGGCATGACTGCCAACGTGCTGGTGTCTCCCGATCAAATGAATGGAAAGGCAGAGCGGGCCAGCGCTTCCCCGGGGCAGCAGCCGTGATCAGTCAGCCTGAGTTGAGCACGACCACGGGCGCCCCGGTAAACAAAGCGGCCGCTGCCAACGCCATCGAAGTAGACCACATCGTCAAGAAGTACGGCGATTTTACTGCCGTGGATGATGTCTCCTTTTTCGTGAAGGAAGAAGAAATATTCGGGTTGCTGGGGCCGAACGGGGCAGGGAAGTCCACGTTAATCCGCATGATGACCACTCTCATACCCATCACTTCCGGAAGCGCGCGAATTGCGGGATATGACGTAAAGAACGATCCCGACGATGTGCGGCGCGCCATTGGCGTGATCCCGCAAGCCCTCACCAGCGATGTTGATTTGACGGTTCAAGAGAATTTGAGTATCTACGCCAAGCTCTACGACGTTCCCGCGCAAAAGCGAAAAGAGGCGATCGACGAACTGCTCGAACTCGTGGACCTCACCAAATGGCGCGACGCGCAGACCAAGACGCTTTCCGGAGGCATGCGCCGGCGCTTGGAGATTGCGCGCGGCTTGGTGCACAGTCCAAGAATTTTCTTTCTGGATGAACCGACCACCGGTCTTGATCCCGTTTCCCGTGTGGCCGTGTGGGAGATGTTGACCAACATCAAGAGCCATCGCAAGCTCACCATCCTGATCACGACTCATTACATGGATGAAGCGGACCGGTTGTGCGATCGCATCGCTATCGTCGACCACGGAAAGCTGGTGGCGCTGGATACTCCTGCGGCGCTGAAGGCTAGCGTGCCTGGCGAAAATGTAATCGAAGCCCATTTTGACCATGCGCCTGCGGATTGGGATCAGCGTTTGCACACCTTGACTGGAGTGACTTCGGTGCAGCACGAAGGCGCAGGGATGTACCGCGTCCTGACCAGCGATGGATCGAAGGCCACCACCGAACTGGTAGAGATGGCCGTGAAGGCAGGGGTTCGCGTGAAGTCGCTTTCTGTGCAGAACACTACCCTGGACGATGTTTTTGTCCATTACACGGGGCGGCAACTGCGCGATGAACTGCAAAAGTCCTACGGTTTCGTGATGCCGCCGCGGCCGGGGATGCAGCCATGAACCGCGCCCTGGCCATTGTCGAACGCGAGATGCGGAAGTTCTTCCGCTCTCCGACCTTAATGCTGGTTTCCATGGTGTTTCCGCTGGTGCAACTCATCGTGTTGGGCAACGCTTTTGGCGGAAAGATTCGCGATGCGCGCATGGGTATCGTGGATGAGGACGGTGGTCCGCAGGCAGTTAAGATCCGCGAGGCCTTTGATTCGGTTCGCGCGAACATGCGCACCTTCCTTCCCATTTACTACCACGACGAAGCCACCGCCCGAGAAGACGTGCGTAACGGCAAAATCGAAGGTGCGGTGATCATTCCTCCGCAGTATTCGCGACGTGTTTATGAGCAGGAGCGCCCGCAGATTGCTCTGGTCGTCGACAACAGCGACACTTTCATGAGTTCCACGCTGGAACAGGAAATGACCGACCTGACTGCAGCGCTGAATAATCCCACGATTCAGCCGCTCATGCTCCAGCAGACGGCGCTTCAGGTCGTCGAGCTTTATCCCTATATCGAGTACATGAAGTACCTGTTGCCGGGGTCGATTACGCTGGCCATGTTTGTCTCCGTGATGATCGGCGGCGGCATGCTCTACATCGACGACAAAGCCCGCGGCGTGCACGAAGGATATCTGGTAACCCCCATCACCAAAGCCGAACTCGTTCTTGGATTGAACGCCTCCGGCGCGATCAAGGCCGTGATGACGGGAGTCGTCATTACGGTGATTGGCTCGTTGCTGGCGGGTGTGAGCACGCTTTTCTCGCCGATGATTGCTTTGGGATTGCTAGTCATGGTGTTCATGACCTCACTGGCTTTTAACACAATGATGTTTTTGCTCATGGTGCGAGTCGAGGATCCACTGGTGCCGCGCGCCACTTTTGGAATCCTGAACACGCTGCTGTTCTTTCCCAGCGGAGCCATTTATCCGATACAAGCGTTTCCCTGGTGGCTGCGAATCATTGCCAAGGCTGACCCATTTTCCTACGCAGTGCACGGCTTCAAGTCGCTGCTGCTGAAAGAAACCGGCTTTGTGGCGATTTGGCCGGATATTATGTATCTCTCTATCTTCACTATAGTGACGTTGGGCATCGCCGTCCCGTTGTTCAAGCGGTCGCTGTAGCTCTTAAGTACTCCGCAGGTGCCAGCCTCGGGAACATTGGGTCCTTTGCCTGAGTCGGCCTGAATATCCCTAGTCGGAGGTGCCTTAGGAGTTCAGCTTTTCTGCTCCTACAATCGCAAAAAGAAGACCTAAACCGGCGGGCCACCAGCACATCGCCCAGATCGGCAAAATCGCCATTTCACTCATTTACCCCAGGTTGTGCGGCAAATAGCTGTTCTTGCCAGCTATCGGGGGATCGGCCTTTGCCGGAGAATGCAACTTCACGGCAGGAGTTGTTTCACAGCGCGCAGGAGTCTCTTCGTTCCACCGAAGATGCCTCCCCAGCCAAACCAACTCCCGTCTGCAAAAAACGCTACCAAGGGTGCCGCGCTATCGCCGTATTCAACTTTAACCCAGTTGTTCATAAAGTCTCTTCCTTGCCTTCCGTACGAGACACGCAGAAGATTGGAAATCGTTACGGTTTTGTTCTTGCTCTTAAATTCAATTCCATGGTCGGAGACTGTGAGCGTTCCAACTTCGCGATAAGCAAGAACATTCAAGTCGCGCCATCTGTTCTCGTGCGGAAGATACCAGATGGTGTCAAATGTCTGAGCTGCCATGGTGGCGATTCTAAATCACCCGCTGCTCCATCTAAAACGCCGGCTCGTTGGCGTTAAATCTCGATTGCGCTCATCTCCCCCTTGGCAGGGGATTTGAGTCAAATGGCCTGGTTACGACAGGCAAGACAATTGTGGAGTAAAATTCGGGCGAATCGATGCTGAAAAAGAGAGGCTCTTAATGACAATGAAGTTGGTGGGGCTAATCTTGGCGGTTATATTTGCGAGCGCTTCCCAGGTTTGGGCAACGGTATTGCCGGATGCCTGCGGAGCAGATAGTGTCAAGTTCAAGGTCTCGAGTCAAAAGGGCCAGCCTGTACGGAGTGGCCCTGCTGAGAAGGCTCAGATCGTGATTGTCGAAAGCCCGGAAATGGATGCGAAGTGTCTGGGTCCCAGCTGCCATGTCACTGTTCGGATTGGATTGGATGGGGCATGGATAGGCGCCACCCATGACAAGTCGTATTTCGTTTTCCCGGTATCCCCCGGGGAGCATCATCTGTGTGCGAATTGGCAGTCGGCTATCGGATCACTCAACAAACTAGTTGATATGTCGTCTTTTACTGTGGAGTCGGGCAAGCTGTATTACTACGAGGTCAAGCCTGTGATGCGACCTATGGGTGAGCACGAACCGGATGAATACAAGCTGGAACTGAAGTCCTTGGGAGAAGATGAAGGCAAATATAGGGTGAAGATTTCGGCGTTGAGTACGTCGACTCCGAAACGCTGATCCGACTCCAAGGGCCGATCATTGGCGATAAATCCCGGTTACGCTCATTGACCGAGTTTTGAGCAGCGTTCAAGATATGGGTCTATACTCGCGTGATCGTAAGGGAGCGATAACCATGATTCAGGCTATCTACAAAGGGCTAGAAATTGAAATGGAACCTCATCAATTCCAGCACGGCTGGAAGTGCGATTACACTTTGATAAAACATCCAGAAGGAACAAAGACGATTCATCGCGGGGACGAAGAGTTTCCCACGGAGGATTTGGCCGTCGAATCTGCCTTGCAAAAAGCTCACGACGCAATAGACAGGGCGTGAGCAACTGACAACCCAAAATCGCAATCCATGGCGACAAATCCCGAATCGCGCTCAAATCCTTCAATGACTCACCCTCTTCCGAAATCCAAGCGTATGTGACCAGAGAGGAAATGCCCAGCCCCAGCATCAAAACAGCAGTAACTGGGGTCCAGAACAGAAGGATTCTGAGCGGCTTGCTGGGCAGCCGACTGGCCGCGAAGAACAAAGCAAAAAATGAAACTGCCAGAATCCAGAACAAAGAAGAGAAAAGGCTTCCCTGAAGATTCGAAAAGGTTACACCCAAGCCTGTTGCTTTAGAAGTGCTGACATCCCTGAGAGCGACAAATAGTCCCGGTCTAAGCAGGGCAACAACGATCGCGGCCACACCACTAAGCACGCCTCGCAAATTCGTCACGGTATGCCTCCCGGATCACCACGCTCCGATTTTACGACGGGAAAAAGTCGCCCTAAATGGGTTGCTGTCGTTAAATCCCGGTTACACTCATCTCCCGCTTGGCAGGGGATTTGAGCGAAATCGCCTTCCATGAGAAGGCCGGTCGGAGTCAAGTCGATTCTTTGCTGGCTTTATTGAACAAGGGTTTCGTCTCCCGCCAAGTGACCTCTGTCGCCATGCTTCCATCCGCACTCTCGAGGAGCGATTCCTTTCGCTCGGTGCATGTTGGGCGTTCTCGGTTTCTAGTCGGACCCTGGTAAACGGGGATTTCCATTATGCAAACACTTTCCACTTTTCAAATCATCGAGGTGCGCGAGCGCCTTGGTCGAAGAGTCACCGCTGGCTCGGCGTCGACCTAACCGACTTACTTTCATTCGGATAGCGCATGATTGCGAGCGGGTGAGCTTATTGGAACGGTCTGGCTCTCAATGTGCTTACCTAGTAAAGCGATGGCGTAAAGCAATAGCGATCGTTTGCCCCCGTCGCTGTCTACTAAGACCAAATCCGGGTGAGGGTAAATCAGAGATGCGCGAACAAAAAGGCTTTTCACTGATCGAGTTGCTGATTGTAGTGGCGATCATTCTGATCATCGCTGCAATTGCCATTTCTAACTTGCTGCGGGCACGGATGGCGGCCAATGAGTCATCTGCTGTAGCTGGGATTCGTACCTTAGTCGAAGCCCAGGTTTCCTATCAGTCGGCCTATCCGACCAAGGGCTTTGCGGCCGCGCTTTCAAATCTTGGGCCGACATCGGCAACCGGTTGTCGGACACCGACCGCGACGACCGCTTGCTTCATTTCATTCGCCTTGGCCGACGCAACCACCTCCGCCACCGCCAAGAACGGCTACATCTATAACGTTGCCAATGCTGTGAGCGCCACGTCATTCCAAGCTTCCGCTGCGGCGGCAACCTGGAACCATACGGGCATCCGTAGCTTCTGCGCGGTTGCAGATGGCGTGCCCCGTTACAAGATCGAGACGGCCACTGTGGCTCCCACCACCTACACCGGTGCGGACGCGAATTGCACGGCCTTATCTCCTCTGCAGTAGTCTGAGCGAAGTGTACCGGGGTTCACGTACGTATGTATTGAACACCGCTTTTTGTGCAAGACTCATTTTCCTGCGGGCTGCCGCTGACACAGCACTTTCCCATCGACCGTACTGGCTCACCGCTTTGGACGCCGACAAAAACCGTCAACGCAGCGTTCAATGCCGACAACTGCTTCTCCACTCGCGCACGTTCGTCTTTCAACTGCTTTACTATCCCAGGCCAGTTCGCCATTGACCCTCCAAAAGGTCGATAGCGTACTAGCCCCCAAAAAGTTTGGAGCAAAACGGCCGGTTGCCTTTTGCGCAGGCGATTACACGGTGAAGGTACTCTTAGCATCTTCCAGGCCAAGAATGCCGCCTGGGTGTCTTGAGCGACGACGTTCTTCGCTCCCGCAATATGGACATCGCCCGATCCCGAATCGTCGCACGGCAAACCTCAGCACCTACCTCCTCCACATCCGGGGATGCTTGTACTACCACCGTGCAATCACATCGGCTGTACGGGGCACCGGGCGCGGCGATAGAAGCGCCGTAATTGAGGCCGGACTCTTGTAAAGCAGACGGCTCAAGCCGCCGGGCTCTCTCCTAGAGGTCATCGGGAGCGACCACTCTTACCCACTCCACTTGATAGTGGGACGGTCCAGTCGCCGTCACTTGTCTTCACTAATGTAGCCCGATACGTTCCATCGTTTTCGACTTGGGGAAACGTACGCTAGAGTTACCGATTACGCGCGATGTCCGGACTCTGCGGAGGTAGCGGATCTGCTAAACACTGCCCACTCGGTTCCCCGGTGTCTTTGCGCGGGTTCGCTCGCCAAACATACAAATAGTTTTCGTCGCTGGAGGTTTCCACGGGGATATTTCTTTCTCGCGTGACCCGGTTCAAAGCGGAACGAAGATTCTGCATCTTTTCGCCGTTCAGACTGCTCAAAGGAATCTTGACCGCTTGTTGGGCATCTAGCTTGGAAAGATCGCCCAGAATATCCGCCACCGCCTTCCGGTGTTTTCCTCTACGACCCTGCGGAATATTGGACCGATCCACGGACGCATAGTGGGTGTCGTTTCCGTTACTGTTTCTCTTTATCGCCACGAGCGCCTCCCTCGCACGGTACTCTACCGTACGCGAGCAATCGTACGGCAAAGAATCGTAGCCTGCAACTAAGAATCTATGCGATACCTGAATAGGGCGGCAATCTGCTGCGTGTTCACGCGCTAACCTAACCTTTTCAATAAGATGCGCAGAATCCGTTTCGCTAAGATTTATTAAGAGTTCCCCCGGATCAGACGAGTAAAGCTAAGCTAGGATCATGGCGCCTCGTTTGAATCCAAAAGAAAGAGCTAAGAAGATTCCCGAGTTCGACCCCACCATTTTCCTTGCGACAATCGGCAGCGGCCGAAGACTCGTGGCGGTTCCGGAAAAACAAACAATCTTCACCCAAGGTGACGACGCAGACTCCGTTTTTTACATTCAAAAAGGCAAGGTGCGGCTCGCGGTCGTATCCAAAACTGGCAAGGAGGCCACCCTCGGCATCTTGAGCGAAAAGAATTTCTTTGGCGAAGGCGCGCTGGCTGCTCAAGTTCTGCGTATGGGATCGGCGGTTGCAATGACGGATTGCGAACTGCTCCAGATCGACAAGAAGGCGATGATGAATGCACTTCACAGCGAACATACTTTTTCCGATCTATTTCTTGCGTATTTGCTGGCGCGGAATATCCGCTACGAGGAGGACCTGGTCGACCAGCTGTTTAATTCCAGTGAAAAGAGGCTGGCCCGTGTCCTTCTATTGCTCGCTCATTTCGGCAAAGAGGGCGTTGCGGAAACTGTAATCCCCAAAATCAGTCAGGAGACCTTGGCTGAAATGATTGGAACCACGCGCTCGCGGGTCAGCTTCTTCATGAACAGATTCAGGAAGTTAGGCTTTGTTCACTACAACGGCGGCCTACAGGTCCACAGCTCACTGCTCAACGTCGTCCTGCACGACTAGGATTTCCCGCACTGACTTCGCGCGCTCTTGGCAAAATCAAGGCTACCCGCCGAGGCCCTTTGTGAATTCCCGCGCTGGCACTCGATGTGCAATTTTGTACAGACGACTCGCGTCTGCCTTGGTAACTTGTCGTTAGGTTGTGAGGAGGCTCCATGGCAGCATTTCGAATTTTGCTGGCTGACGATCACCCAGTATTCCGTTTCGGACTGCGCGCGCTGCTCAGGTCCCACGAAGGATGGGAGGTCTGCGGCGAGGCCTCGGATGGACGGGAAACCATAGAAAAATGCGGCAGTTTGAAGCCAGATCTGCTTTTGTTAGACATTTGCATGCCCGTGCTGAATGGTCTGG
This sequence comes from uncultured Acidobacteriaceae bacterium, assembly GCA_963712035.1. Lineage (GTDB taxonomy): Bacteria > Acidobacteriota > Terriglobia > Terriglobales > Acidobacteriaceae > PALSA-270. The sequence continues at coordinate 1,421,469 of CAVQGL010000002.1, forward strand.
GCGCGGCATCTCAGATCCTAAAGGACACACCGGCTCAGAGAATACTGGTCGTGACGGATGTCGACTCGGAACAAGTGATCCGAGATTGTCTGGAAGCCGGGGTTCGCGGTTGGGTTTTGAAGTCCGAAGGAACCGATGAAATGATCGCCGCGGTGGAGGCGCTGCAACGGCACAACTCGTTCTTTAGTTCGCAAGTGTCCGAGTTGATTATGGACGGTTACTTGCGACAGCATTGCACCGCATCAGCCAAAGTCAAGGTGCCTCGATTGACCCTTCGCGAACGCGAGGTCGTACAACTCGTGAGTGAAGGCAAGACTTCCAAAGAAGTCGCTCTGATCCTGAACGTGAGTGTGAAAACGGCGGAAACACATCGAAGCAATATCATGCTTAAGCTCAAACTGCATTCAATAGCTGAGTTGGTGCTGTATGCGGTCAGGAACCAAATCGTCCACGTCCAACATTCAGCCGTGCTGCGTTTCCCCAACCCGGATAATGGCCAAACGGACGTTCTCATCTCAGGGCCTTGGCTAGAGTTTTGTTTTCAGTCGGACCAAAAGAAGGTTCTATCGAGTTACGAAAGGCATACCAAAAAAATGACTTCAGGCATAGCGCCTGTGACCCCTATCACCCTACCGCCGCAGGGTCTTCGATTCGAGCAAGAGAATTTCTCTGGGGCAGGTTTAACAGTCACAGATGCAAAGTGCGAGAAATTCGCGTGCGTTTACAAAGGAAAGCCGTCAATCAATAAATTCGGCAAGGCTAACGGGCTGTCACCCTTGGCGCGAATCTTCAGCCATCTCTGGCAGTGCAGGTACTTGCGACTTCAAACATACAGGGACCTGAACTGTCAGTTCAGGCCACTAAAGCCCGCATCTACGTGGATGCCCCACTCCTTGAGCAGCCATTCGGGAATGTACACCCGATTTCTGTTTTGCATGCACCATTTGCGCAGCTCTGCCGAAAAGATATATGTGTCTGTGGAGAGTCGCAGCCGCGTCACCTGTAACTCGAATTCAGTGGCGACTGCGGGGATGGGTGCGATCGGACGCCCCCAGTTTGGATTTCCACGTTTGCGAGCCGAGGATGGAAGGGAGCCCGGTATCGCCATGGCCGAGATGATACTCCGCCTTGGATGATTCGCCACTGAGCGTCTCGAAAAAATCTTCGGGCGTTCTATTGGAGCCTTCGGCGTTATCTTGAACTTCTCAGAAAGTTTCTCCGAATCAACAGCGCCCTAAGCCGGGTGACTCCCGTCACTGCTCACCCATAGCTCCTGCCGTGACAATCGTTGAGGGTCGGATATTGCTCGCAACCACGGGAGTGTCATCCGATGAGCCTCAAGTCGAAATTGGCCCTGCGTTTCCCGCTCGGTGCGATTGCAATCGGAGCAATGCTGTTCATTCCCGCTGGTTCCTTGAGATTTTGGCAGGGCTGGGCGTATCTAATGGTTTCGTTTGTCCCATCGCTATTCGCATTTGGCTATTTCTATAAGCACGATCCACGATTAGTCGAACGCAGGCTGCAGAGGAAGGAAAAAGTGGGCGAACAGAAGCTAATTATGAAGTTCGGCTTCGGGACTTGGTTGATCGGCTATTTGCTCCCCGGTCTCGACCACCGATTTGGCTGGTCTCACTTGCCCTTGTGGTTGATGATTCTTTCGCAGGCATTCGTTCTCGGCAAGCATCGAAGGCTCTCTTCTTTGCTGACTCGCCATTAGGTCGTAAAAGCTAGGCATTGCGGGGGAGGCCTGTGCTCAGCTCGCGCTTTTCGCCGGGTTTCGCGCCCCACAGTAGGACAGCGAACCGAAAGAGCCAGTTTCCTTTTGGCTTTCATGCTTACACAATGGACCATTGTTTCCCGACAAAATGGTCAATAGTGACCAGTCCGTAACTCCGCTTTCAGTAAATAATTGCAGCAGAGAATTTCAACCAGCGCTGGTGTTGTTCTTTGGCCATGTTGCATTTGGCCCCTATTTTGTATGCTGTTTTTTTCATCGAGTCAGGGACACAATGTCGTTACCGAATACGTTAGTACCGAAGGCTATCCTGGAAGTTGTCGGGACGCGTCCGCTGATGCGGATAGAAGCACCTTTAGTGCGGTCGCAGTCGAAGGCGTCTCTACCCAGTCGGATCGCGGTCATCGGGAATTACCTTCCACGGCAGTGTGGAATCGCCACATTTACGACCGACCTGTGCGGCGCCATTTCCGCAGAGTACGGAACGGCTCGACTCTTGGCGCTCCCGGTCAACGACACCAGCGAAGGGTATGACTATCCCTCGCGGGTGCGATGGTCGGTGTCCCAGGACGACGTAAGGTCGTATGAGGAAGCGGCTGACTTCCTGAATTTCAACAACATCGACATGGTGTGCCTGCAGCACGAATATGGAATTTTTGGTGGCCCGGCTGGGAGCCACATTTTGCATCTCCTGCGCCGCCTTAAGATGCCCGTCGTGACAACCTTGCACACGGTTCTGCGCGAGCCGGACCCAAGCCAGTTGGTGGTCATGGAAGAGATAGCCGAACTGTCGGACCGCCTCATTGTCATGAGTCAGCTGTCGTCCCAGTTTCTGCAAGAAATCTTTAAGGTGCCGGGAAGCAAGATCGACATGCTGCCGCATGGAGTTCCCGATCTGCCATTTCTGGACCCCAACTTCTATAAGGATCGTTTTGGCGTCGAAGGAAAAGCAGTTCTGCTCACGTTCGGCCTGCTCTCACCGAACAAGGGAATCGAAAACGTAATTCAGGCTCTGCCGGAAATTTTATCCAAACACCAGAATGTCGCTTATATGGTGGCGGGCGCGACTCATCCTCACATCCTGCGGCGCGAGGGAGACAAATATCGCGCGAGTTTGCAGGCTCTGGCGAAGGAAATCGGAGTGGAATCGCAAGTGATCTTCCACAACCGCTTCGTCAGCCCGGAAGAGATGGTCGAGTTCATTGGCGCCGCCGACATCTATATCACTCCGTACCGCCACGAAGCACAGGTGGTTTCTGGAACGCTCGCCTATGCATTAGGTGCAGGCAAGGCGATTATCTCCACCCCCTATTGGCACGCGATCGAGTTGTTGGACGACCGTAGGGGTGCGCTGGTCCCATTCCAGAGTCCCGATGCGATTGCGAATAAGACGATCGAACTCCTGGACACTCCTGCGATGCGTCACGCCATGCGCAAACGCGCTTACCTGTTCGCGCGGGAGATGGTATGGAAACGGGTGGCGCAGGGATATATGGAAAGTTTCGCGCGGGTCCGCAGTGACCGCATGGAGGTCCCCAAAGTCCAGTTCTCGGCGCGCATGATTCAAAAATCGCTGGATCAGTTGCCTGCGTTGAAGTTGAATCACTTTGCCCGCATGGCCGATGACACGGGAATGTTGCAGCACTCGATTTTTACGATCCCGAACCGCGGAGAGGGATACACCACAGACGATAATGCCCGTGCCCTCACCTTTTCGGTGCTGCTGGAGCACACTGATGAAGGACAGCTTGAGAAGGCAGGCTCCCCGTCTGTCGATTCCGCGGGCTTGTATCTGTCATTCCTGGAGCATGCGTTCAATCCCGCGAAGGGCAGATTCAAGAACTTTCTTCGCTACGACCGTCGGTGGAACGAACCCATCGGCTCCGAAGACTGCCATGGGCGAGCACTCTGGGCTCTTGGAACGGTCCTAGGTCGATCCCAAGATCAAGGATTGAAGGGCGCTGCCGGCCGACTGTTCGAGTTCTCTCTGCCCGCAGTACTGGAGTTTCATAGTCCGCGGGCCTGGGCGTACACCCTGCTCGGAATTCAGGAGTACCTTACTTCGTATCCGGGAGATCGCGATGCGCAGAAACTGCGATCCGCACTCAGCCTGCGATTGCTCGAAATGTACGAGTCGATCCGCCGGCCGGACTGGAAATGGCTTGAGAACGTTCTGGCTTATGGCAATGCCAGATTGCCCCAAGCCCTGCTGCTGGTGGGCTCGGCTTGCTCGGATGACCGCATGGTTTCTGCCGGCCTCGAATCGCTCGATTGGCTTTCAACCGAGCAGCACTGCAACATTAACCACCACTTTGTTCCAATCGGTTCGCAAGGCTTCTATCGCCAGAATGGGGAGAAGGCTCGGTTCGATCAGCAACCGTTGGAGGCGGCTGGCGCCGTCTCGGCGTGCCTCCAAGCCTACCGTGTTACTAGCGATAGCCGATGGCGCGGCGAAGCCTGGTCTGCCTTCAACTGGTTCCTCGGCGACAACGATCTGCAATTGCCCCTCTACGATTCCGTGACCGGCGGCTGCCGGGACGGTCTGCACCCCGACCGCGCCAATGAAAATCAGGGAGCCGAATCAACGCTATCGTTCCTGATGGCACTCCTCGAAATGCGCTCTTTGCAAGAGCTAGAACAAAAGGAAATCTCTTCATGACCGCACCCGCAGAAAAGCAGGCGACCCTGCTGAGCACTCGCTTCGAACCGCTACTTCATCGGCATCCCACGAACCCGATCCTCACCAGCAGGGACTGGCCCTACCCTATTAACAGTGTGTTCAATGCCGGCGCAACGTTGCTCGCAGACGGCACCACCCTGCTGCTCTGTCGTGTGGAAGATCGCCGGGGCTTGTCGCATCTTTGTGCAGCGCGCTCTCGTAACGGGGTCGACGGATGGCAAATCGACAAAGGACCCACGTTGATGGCCGATCCTAAGAATTTCCCGGAAGAAATCTGGGGCATTGAAGATCCTCGCATCACTTTCGTTCCCGAACTGCAGCAATACGTCATCACCTACACGTCTTATTCGCGAGGCGGACCAGGCGTGTCGTTGGCCCTGACCAAAGACTTCCACGCCTTCGAGCGATATGGCGTGATTATGCCTCCCGATGATAAGGATTCGGCTCTCCTGCCACGGAGAATCGATGGCTGCTGGGCGCTCATTCATCGTCCCATGACAACCCTCGGATCTCATATGTGGATTTCTTACTCTCCCGACCTCCGCTATTGGGGTCGCCATAGGCTTATGCTCGAAGCTCGCCGCGGCGCCTGGTGGGATGCAAACAAGATCGGACTATCGCCGCCGCCGATCGAGACATCCAGAGGATGGCTGGTGTCCTATCACGGAGTAAGGCATACGCCCTCGGGCTGCCTATATCGATTGGGCTTGGCCCTTTTCGATCTGGAGAACCCGGAGAAGTGTTTACTGCGGGGAGACTCGTGGATCTTCGGGCCAGAAGCCGAGTACGAGCGACGCGGCGACGTTGACGACGTCGTATTCCCATGCGGATACACGATGGACGCCGATGGCGACACACTCAATATTTACTACGGAGCGGCGGATTGCGCGATTGCTCTGGCTCGGGCCAGCGTTCGCTCACTACTTGAATGGTTGGACGCTAACGGAAGTTGCGAACGTCGCCAGCGCGCGCAGGATTTATGAAGGCCTGGCTCGATGTATTCCAGTTTGTTTTTGGCTACCGACACCGGCACCTCAGTCGTGTGTTCACTATCAAACCGCGCACGTACAAGGTCTGCTTCGACTGTGGGCGGTTCGACTTGCCGGACGCTCAAGAGCCGAAACGGTCCGACGCTGCTCCGAGCGTCCTCTTGGAGACGATTCCTCGTCACGTGCACTGGTACTCCCCGTGGTTTGCCAGGCATACCGGCCGTGGTTTCTCATGTGAGCTATCTTACTCAGACGCATGATCACACACCTGTCATTCTTGATTATCTTCTGAATGTGTAGATGGAGCCGCGAGGCTGAATCGCAGCTCCTACTTCAGGTTGCCGGGGTGGCGGCCACATCCAGCGAATCAGCACTCTTCATCCGTGTGGCTGCCGCCAAACCTTGCGGCAGAACACGATTTGAGCCTAAAGACTCTCGAAGAATGAAAAGGGCAACTCGTCCAGGTGGATGAGAGAAGTTGGCCCGCGCAACAAGGAAGGTCAAAGACATGCCTTTAATTCAACTCCTGGAAGTTTTCGTTGTCGTGGGTGTCCTGCTGTGGCTGGTGAATCGATTCATCCCGATGCAAGGCTCCATCCAGTCAATCCTCGATGGCGTTGTGGTCATCGCCGTGGTGTTGTCGCTCTTGAACGTATTCGGGATCTTTCACTCGTTGTCTCGGATCCACGTCGGCACTGTGCTGATCCTGTAGGGCAGGTTACTCACACGGTCGCGAGTGGTCCAGCCGCTTTCGTTCTGCTAGAACAGAACGGACATTTTTCGGCTTTGCAGCCGAACCCATCACTGGATGTTGGCACTCCGTTCTTCTCTTTCGTAGCTTCGGTTGCGCCCTAGCAAATATTTGATTCCGTCCCTCGATATTGCAAAAAACCTCCGACCTTTTTTCAAACGACGGCAGAGACCGATACTGCTTTCAGATTATTGACCCGGCTGACGGATAGCGTTTAACCGAGGCGGCAATCTGATCTTGTCGAGGAAGGGTGCCGCAGCGGCTGTCTTTAATGGCTCTGGATTTGTCAGGTTTTGTCCAGATGGAAGTGGGGAGCCTTACGCAGTTTGTGTCCGATACCGATATCAGGCATACCTTCACAGACTGAGCAATTCCGACCAGTTTTTCCTTCTCTGCACCGGCATACTCAGTTGAGACCTAGTTTGATGGTCTGAGAACGACGGCCTAGCGTCGAGGAGACATTGAAATGTCTGTAGAAAACTCAGTTGTCGCGATTTATCACACTCATACGGATGCGGATCGAGCAGTGAAGGAACTTCAGCGTGGCGGAGTCGACATGCACAAATTGTCGATCGTTGGAAGGGGATATCACACGGATGAGCAAGTAGTCGGCTACTACAACACCGGCGACCGCATGAAATATTGGGGCAAGGTCGGCGCATTCTGGGGAGGCTTTTGGGCCATCTTGTTCGGATCGGCGATGTTCGTGATCCCAGGGCTCGGCCCAATTTTAGTAGCTGGACCTCTGGTGGCTTGGATCGTGGCCGGGTTGGAAGGTGCCGTGGAAGTGGGGGCTTTGGGCGCTCTGGGAGCGGGTCTCTTCAGTATAGGCATCCCCAAAGACAGCATTGTGAAGTACCAAACGGCGCTCACGACAGATCAGTTTCTGCTGGTCGCCCATGGGACGGCTGCGGAAGTGGCCAAGGCGAAGGACATCATCGCAAGCACGAATCCCGCAAATTACACACTGCATACTGCCGAAGCAGTCGCGGCTTAGCGAAGGCAGAGTTGCCAGGCCATGAACGAAAGGACCAGAGGGGCCACAGACCAGCTCTTTGACGGGGTGTGGCTTTCTTGTTCCTTCGGATAATCAAAGGCACTCAGTTGCTTACCTTCTCGCTTCTAACACCGACCGGTAGCAATCGAGAGATGGGACCCCGTATCGCCCGCTTCAAGACGGTTCTTGCGCGTTAGAGATAGTGCGGCATAGGAGAATGAGATGACAATAGACTCCGCTGTGTTTGGGAAGATGCTCCCTGCCGAGCAAGTGTTCGAGGAAATGCTTCCTTTTCTCGAAACACTTGATGCTCAGATTGGTGGCGTCATCCGACTCTTGAAAGACAAAGGCATTACCACAAATGCGGAATTTGCCCAGTACACCCAGCGAGGTGACGATGCTGGCAATGTGCGGGAGCTTGGCATGCGAGTAAGGATGGAATATTTGTTTTCCTCGGCCATGAAGCGGATTGAAGAACGGTAACTGTTATGTCCGCGCCCCCACTTGACCGGTTACTGTGGAGGATTTTTGCAGGCTGCGAGTTCGAAGGGTTTACCGTAGATTCCGATGCCTCGGGAGAACAATACGGCTTTTAACGAAACGATGAGGTGTGACGGTGATTGAACGACTGAAGGAAACTGGTGGGGTAGCGTTCGGCTTTAAGGTAGTCGGAAAGCTATTGGACGAGGAACTAAAGACATTCGAGCCGCAGATGGAGTTCTTCATTGCTCAACACAAAAAGCACCCGATCGGCATCCTGGTGGACCTGACGGAAATGCACGGAGCCGGATGGAAGGCACGCTGGGACGATTTACGATTTCTCCAGAAGCACACTAATCAGATAGCCCGTATGGCAGTTGTCGGAGCTCACCGTTGGGAAGAGGTTGTGGAACTCTTTACGGCAGGCGCCGCTGTTCTCCAATCGGAAACGCGCTACTTCGAATCTTCCGAAATGCAGAACGCGTGGTTATGGGCGAGGACCGCGAAACACGCTGAAGATGTTCCCGTCCATGTGATCTCCCCAGCCACGGGAATTTGGAAGGACTACCGTCCCGAATTCGTGGGCCTATAATGCATTGCCACAGTACGAGTGGCAACTTGTTTTGATGGTTGAAGAATGAGCCGTCAAGTGTCGGAGCGTGACGTTCCGATCATGGTGCATGACGGCCTAGTGGCAGTGTATGAGGTAAGAAACATCCTTCATTAAACAATTGGCGCAGGAGATCAGCATGCAAATCCAGATCAATACTGACCACACAATCGAAGGTCACGAAGCGCTAGCCGATCAGATCAGGGGCGTAGTGAAGAATGCTTTGAGCCGAATGGCCGACCACATCACGCGGGTAGAAGTTCACCTGTCCGACGAGAGCGGCCCTAAGAGCCGGGAGAAGAACAAACGTTGCATAATGGAGGCGCTCCTCGAAGCCCGCCAGCCCGTCGCGGTCACCGACGATGCGGCGACTGTGGACCTTGCCGTCAATGGCGCTGCAGATAAGTTAGCCAGATTGATTGAACATACCCTCGGCAAATTGCATGATGAACGGACTCATAGAACTGATCCGCCCCCTGCCGAGCCCACATTCTCGGATTAGTCATGATCGACACCGCTATCAGCTTGGCTGCCGACGAAAGAGGACGAGCATCGGATCACATCCTCCGGTACCCTCTGCGATTCAAGCCGATCTATCAGTATCGGCTCCGGGGCGGCCAGCATTTGGCCAGCTTGCTCACCGCGCCCTTGCCCAACGGCCCTGTCGGAGAAGCGTGACTACTCAGTGATCGCGACGACCATCAGAGCCGTGTCGCCGAGGGATCGCTAAAGGGACGCACCATTAGCTCATCATCGGCTGGCGACGCCAGTGTCACCCTGGGAGCGTCTCAAGATTGGCGGTGGCACTCCGCCAATCCTGACTCGGCATGGCTGGCTGATCGTTTACCACGGCGTTAGCGAAATGGAAAAGCCCAGCGCAGGCGAACACCAACTTCGTTATTCGGCAGGCGTGATGGTCCTGTCGAAAGAGCATCCGCAAGTGATCCGCTATCGTTCTGTAGAACCCGTGCTGACGCCATCACTGCCTCAAGAATGCAGCGCAACTGTCGCCCATGTCGTGTTCCCGACTGGCATGGACCGGCGCGACCATCTCGGCTCACCCAATCGCTTCGACATTTAGTATGGGATGGCTGGCAGCCGGATTGGTGTCGCACGTCTTGACATGCCCGATGTCTCACCCCCGGAAGGAGTCGCAGACTCCCCTGAAGCGAAGGTGTGATACGTTCGATTTGGCTTGGAGGGAGACCGTTTCGTAGGCGTCGATCCCTTTGTCCCAATCACCGCTATTCCGCCGGCAACACATCCGACAGTTCTCGCGTGTCCGCAAGGGTTGGTTCTCCGAGGGCAGCCCATTTTGTTGCAGGAGGTAAGACACGATATCCAGCGACTGCTGGGTTGTATAGGTTGTGCTGCGAGGTCGGATGCGGTCTCCAGAGCGGCATCGGATGATGAGCTGAAAGCAATGGGCACCAGAATCTTTGTGGAATGAAATGCGAAGGAATCGCTTGCGCCATGGTGATCTCCTTATCGGGGCGCAGAGACTGGGTAGTCCCCCATCTTCGTCGATCAGAACTCGGAAAACTGTGCTCTTTCCGACAAATGGTTGGGTTCTCACCCATCAGATCAAACTGCATCCCGTGGCTTTTCCTCTAGCTGTCGCTGAACAACCCTGCACGGGGATGTCCCTTGGCCAGTGGCGGAAGTGCGCTCGGCTCGCTGAAGTCGGCTGTCCATTGCCAGTTTCTGATCTCGGGCATGTCTTCCAGGTGTTGTCGAATGTAGTCGTGGTGCTCGTGCAGCTTCCGGTTGAACTCGTCGAGTGTGTCTGAAACCTCTGAGCGCAACCTTGCGACGTACTTGAGTGCATCGATAGCAAGATGAAAACGGCTCATCTTGTTCAGCACTACCATGTCGAAAGGCGTGGTGGTCGTGCCCTGATCCATATAACCGCGCACATGGAAGCGGCTTTCGTTAGAGCGTCCATGAACCATGGTGTGAATGAGCCAGCGATTGTTGTGGAAGGCGAAGATGACAGGTGCGTCTTTAGTGAATAGAGCGTCGAAAGACATATTATCCATGCCGTGCGGATGATCATCCGGGCTCATCAAAATGCTCAAGTCCACCACATTGACAACCCGCACCTTGATGCCGGGAACATACTTCTGCAGAAGCCAGGAGGCCGCGCAGGTTTCGATGGTCGGTACGTCGCCTGCGCAGGCCAACACGACGTCCGGTTCTCCACCTCCGTCGTTGGTGGCAAACTTCCAGGTCGATGCACCTCGCGAGCAATGTTCGAGAGCTTCGTCCATGGTTAGCCACTGAAGCTGCGGCTGCTTTCCGCAGGTAACGACGTTGACGTAGTTGCGGCTCCGCAGACAATGGTCGAAGACACTCAGCAAGCAGTTGCTGTCTGGGGGATAGTACACGCGGACCGTTTGACTCCTACGCGCCAGTGCGTTGTCTACAAATCCCGTCGCCTGATGGCTGAAACCGTTGTGATCGTTTCGCCACGCATGACTTGTCAATAGAACGTTCAACGATGCGAGCGGTTTGCGCCATGGAAAATCGCGGCATTGCTCCAGCCATTTGGCGTGTTGGGTCAGCATCGAATCCACGACTTGGGCGAAGGCTTCGTAGGAAGACCACATGCCATGCCGCCCGGTCAGTAAATACCCTTCGAGCCATCCCTGACAGCAATGTTCGCTTAATACTTCCATGACACGGCCATCGGGGCTCAGTTCGTCATCGATCGAAACAGTCTCCGCCATGAAGCAGCGTTTGGTAGCTTCGAGGACGGAATGAAGGCGATTCGAGTCTGTCTCGTCGGGACAGAACATGCGAAAGTTTGTTGGATTGAGCTTGAAGATGTCTCTAAAAAAATCTCCGAGCTTTCGTGGAGCTTCCGCTACCACTTGACCCGGTCCCGGGATCTCCAGCGCATAACTGGTGAAGTCTGGTATGTCGAGTGCGGTTAGCAGTCGTCCGCCGTTTACATGAGGATTTCCTCCAATCCGACGATCGCCAAGCGGCGCGAGTTCTGCTAAGTCGGCGATGAATCTCCCCTTTTGATCGAAGAGCTCCTCCGGCTTGTAGCTTCTCATCCAGGCCTCAAGGATCTTGAGATGTTCGGGATTTTCGCGGACCGTGGCGAGAGGGACCTGATGAGCGCGGAAGGTGCCTTCAATCGGGATTCCGTCCACTTGTTTCGGACAGGTCCATCCCTTGGGCGTGCGCAAGACGACCATGGGCCAGATTGGCTGCTTCTTGAATCCGCCCTGACGCGCATCCTGTTGGATGGTTCGAATCTCGGCATAACAATCGTCCAGCGTTTTAGCCAGGAGTTGGTGCACGACTTCAGGATCGTCGCCTTCTACAAAAAAGGGTTTATAGCCGCGTCCGATGTATAGAGCTCTTAAGTCTTCGTCGCTCGTCCGTCCCTGAACCGTCGGTCCGGAAATCTTATAGCCGTTGAGATGCAGTATCGGAAGGACTGCCCCGTCACGCGCTGGATTTAGAAAATTGACGGACTTCCAGCTTCCTTCCAGTGGGCAAGTCTCGGACTCCCCATCGCCGATCACGCAGGCGACGATCAGATCAGGATTGTCGAAAGCGGCTCCGAAGGCGTGAACCATCGAATAGCCGAGTTCTCCGCCCTCGTGCATGGAATTCGGGACGTGTGGTCCGCAATGACTGGGTACTCCGCCCGGCGTCGAGAACTTCCTGAAAAGAAGTCGTAGGCCATTTTCATCTGGCGTGATCTCCGGATGAACTTCGGTATAAGTGCCTTCCAGATAAGAGTTTGCATTGAGTGACGGACCGCCATGTCCCGGACCGGCAATATAAATGATGTTTGCATCGTGCGCTTTGATGAGGCGGTTCAGATGAATGTAGATAAGATTTTGTCCCGGCGAAGTTCCCCAGTGCCCGAGTAGCCTTGGTTTGATCTGTTCGGCCTTGAGAGGCTCTCGCAATAGAGGATTCTCGAAGAGATAGATCTGGCCGATGCAGAGATAATTCGCCGCTCGCCAGTACCGGTTCATCTTGTCGAGCATGTCTGGCGACAACGGTCCCTCAGGTTTCAGCGTTTTGGAAGCCGGTTGGCCGTTGGCGGCGACCGCAGTAGACAAAGCCGCATCGAAGATAAACTTAGAAGGCTTAGGAGTTCGATCTAAATTCTTTGGCTGCAATTTCGAACTGCGATGCTGGTCGATCTCGATCGTTTGTTCGTTCGTAGGCATACAAATTATTCCTCTCAACTAAGGTGGGATTTGGCGACTCCGAGTGCTAGAAACAGCGCTCACGCGACATCCTTCTTTCCCGCCTGACCCTTCCGGGTTTCTCGCTCCGCCTCAAGCCAGTCTTGATTCGCTTTGCCGTCTGCTCTGCCTCGCTGCTGATAAAGTTCATAGGCCCGCATGGCAATCTGCGGCGTAAGATCGACGGGGTCCTTGGCTGACGACGGTGTCTTAACCGGATCAAAAATCCGATAAGCGAGCAGTTTCACGCGGTCATTAAGCAGGAACCACACCAGAGCATAGGCCCAAACGAATCCAGCCCAGCGCCAGCCAAGCGGCGTCATAAAAACTCCGTAGACAGCAATTAGCGTCGCCACAATTTGTGTGCCGAGCACCGCTACCCAGAGAATCCGCGCCGGGCGTATCGACCAGAATGGGCCCCGTGTGCGCGTCAAGAAAATCGTCAGATGCCCAGCTACGGACAACTTCAGGTACATCAGTGTTTGAGCGTGCGCGCGGTCGAGATGAAATACGCGCTCCGCTAGAAAAAATAGGCCGAACGCAGCCGCGACGCCGGTGACGCCCAACACGGTCGAGATCCCCAGCACCGAACGCATATTCCACTTCTCGGGCCTATCGCTGTAATGAACGTTGTCATAAGCGATGGAGAGAATGGCTCCGTCGTTGAGTACGGCGATCATCACGATCATCACCGCGGTCATGGGGTAGAAGTTAAATACGAGGATTGCCAGCGTCATGAAAAACAGCACGCGCAGCGTCTCGGCAATGCGGTAGATCGCGTAGCTGTTCATCCGCTGGAAGATGCGGCGGCTCTCCTTGATCGCATCGATGATCACCGAGAGACCGGATGCGAGAAGCACGATGTCTGCCGCGGCACTGGCCGCGTCGGTCGCGCCGGAAACCGCGATGCCGCAGTTCGCTTGTTTGAGCGCGGGAGCGTCGTTCACTCCGTCGCCAGTCATACCTACAATATGGTCGTGCTTCTGCAGGACGTCGACAATGTTGTACTTGTCTTCGGGGAACACCTGGGCGAAGCCGTCCGCTTTTTCGATGGACGCCGCAGTGTCCGCCGTCTTTTGCTTGTCCCGCAATACGGTGGCATCCAGGATATTCGTGCCCATGCCCAGCTCATGAGACATTTCTCTGGCGATGGCCAATTGGTCGCCAGTGACCATTTTGACTGTCACGCCCATCTTCATCGCGTTCGCGATGGTCGTCTTGGCCTGTTCCCGCGGCGGATCGGACATCGGCAAGACGCCAACGAACTGCCACTTGTCGTCCTGATCCGCGCGGGCTACGCCCAACGAGCGGAAGCCGCGGGCCGCAAATTCATTGACGGCCTTCTCAACTGCGGGTTTTACACCCGCGAGGTTGGTCGCCATCTGCAGAATGACCTGTGGCGCTCCCTTCGACACTTTGAACTGCTTCCCGTCGGAGCCCTTCACGGTGGCTTCGGTGCGCTTATGCACGGCATCGAAAGGCTGGAAATGCACGACCTGATAGCTCTTCAGTTCCTTAACGTCCTTCACGCCGCCGATCACGGCTAGATCGATCGTGTCTTTGTCTTCTGCGCGCGAAGCGAGGGCTGCGTCGAGGATGATTTGATCGGCAGCAATACCATCGACACAAAATGGATCGCCCAGCGTCAGCTTGTTCTGGGTCAAAGTTCCGGTCTTGTCCGAGCACAGCACATCCACGCCCGCCAGTTCCTCAATCGCCGACAACTTGGTCACAATCGCTTGTTTTTTTGCCAGCAGACGCGCGCCGACCGCCATAGTGACGGACAGTACCGTGGGCATAGCGACTGGGATCGCAGCCACCAACAAGACTAATGCGAATTCCAACGTGCTCAGGATCGGGTCATGACGGAAGAGCGCCGTCGTAACAATCACCGCCACCAGAGCCACTGCAAGAACGATGAGGTAATTGCCAATTTTTAGCACAGCACGCTGGAAATGGCTGACGGTATAAGCATCCTGCACCAATTCCGCAGTCTTGCCGAAATAAGTGTTGGTACCGGTGGCGTAGACCATCGCATCGGTTTCGCCGCGCTTGATAATCGAGCCTGAAAACACTGCCTCGCCGGGTTTGCGCGTCGCGGGCAAAGATTCTCCGGTCAGCGCGGACTGGTCGACTTGCACTGGGTCGCCAGCCAACAAACGCGCGTCTGCGGGCACGATGTCCCCAAGTCGCAGGCGGATCACGTCGCCCGGCACTAATTCAGACACTTTCGGAGCCGCCCATTTTCCGTCTCGCAGGGCGCGGGCCTCGGTCGCCAGCTTCGCGCGCAACGCGGCAATTTCGTTGCCTGCCTGATGCTCTTCCCAAAATGCAACCACCGCGTTGGAGAAAAGCAGAAATAGAATGATGAAGAAATCCAGCCAGTGTTTAACCACCCCCGATAGAATCACCGCCCCTTCGATCATCCAGGGAATGGGGCCCCAGAAGTAGCTCAGGAACTTCAGGAATAGATTGTCTTTCTTTTCCTTGATCTCATTCGGGCCATATTGCGCCAGACGTTTCTGCGCCTCGGCTTGGCTCAAGCCTTTCGGGGAGCATCCCAATCTTTTTTCGACTTCCGGCATGGGTAGAGATTTCAAATCGTCCTTGGGATCAGGCTTGGACGCCGGCTTCGTTAAACTTGGTTCCACGATGAATACTCTCCCGTTCTTGCGGTCGCGAGCCTCGGTCAAAAAGGAATCGGCGAAGATCTGTGTGTCACGGAACAAAGTCTCACGGAGAGTCTGGGATACCGAAATATTGAGCGAATACAGTATCTTGCTGCAGGGATGCGGAATCTGTGCAGTTTTGCTCAGCCGAGGCTAACGGGAGAAGAAGTCAGCCTCAATCCCAGCATGGAAATGCTGCGCCTGGCCGCTACCTACCGGCTCTAACGCACGCGTTGCGCTAGCTGCTTGGGGCGCGAAATGACCCGAGTCAACCCGACCGAGACAATGTTGGCGGCCGAATTCGCAAGCGCGCCCCACAGAATTGTTCGTCAGCGGTGCGACTCCCGGCGCACCGCTGTTTGGCGATCGCTACCACACGAACAAGCGGGCACCGGAACCCGGAGATCGGATGCGCCCGATCTGAACAGATGGTTCTCGGTCAAGACTTACCTCACCCTGGTCTCCATTCAGGAGTTCGGGCCGCGATGCGCTAATTTGTTCGATCTCTACTGCACCGTGGCAGTTCATAATCTCAGTTGCTGCGTGAGCCTTGTCACCCGCACCGGTAGCAAAGACCATGACTCCTCCGCGCCTTACTCCTTGAACGTAGTTTTCCGCGTCCGCTTCGAGGACCCCGAATGCCGTGAGATCCCGCATGAGGCCCACTTCAAAATCCGTGTGGGGCGTACTCATGAGTCCGCTCCCCGCCATCTCCCGTGGCTCGCCTAAAACGCGGACATCATTCTTAGGGAAACCACTAGCCGCGAGATCGCGAACGACCTCGTCGGCCAGTGCTGAATTTTCGAACAAACCCACCGCAGTTTTCGCCATATCAGCCTCCGTCAAGCTGATGTGCTTCTCAGTTGCAAATGCAACACTAGACAGAAGTCAATCGTCTAGCGCCAATAACCCTTCGCTCTCCTTGCCTGGAGCCTATTGAGCTTTGGCTATGTGGGCGTATCCGCCAAGTTCTTCTACCAGCGCTCGGGCTGATTCAGGTACGGCAACTTTGCCGTGTAGAATTTCGTGGCGGGTTACATCGTTCCCATACATGGCTTTGTCGCCGCTTTTGTCGGCTTGCATTACGGCACCATCCAGGCTCACCCCGGCAAAAATACCTTTGGATCGGGAGTAAGACAGGATCTCCGCATTCAATTTGAGGTCAGTGTCAGCGGCGGCATTCCGACCCACAGGTCCGGCAGCTACGGAAGCGTCTGCTCCAAGCTTAAATTTGTCGCTCATCAAGCTTTGCAGGGCGTGATCGTTCATAAAGAGCATCACAAGATCGGTGGACGAGCCGCCGATCTGATATCCCACACTCCCGCCATCAATAGCCACAAACATCGGAGCGCTCCAGCCGTGCTCGGTGCGGCAGGTTGCAAGTCCACGGCCGTAGCTGCCACCGAACATAAAGGCGAACTTCTTGTCCCCTGGAATAATGGCAATACACTTCGCCGATTCCAGAAGACCAGAAGGAATGCCCTGATCCGGAGTATTCATGATCTCCTTGAAGACCTGGGCAGCTTTCTGGGTACGATTCACATCTTCCTCGCGGTCCGAGGCGAGAGCGGTTAGAGTTGCAATCGCTATCAAAGTTGTTACGGCTAAAATACGTTTCAACATTGTTATCTCCATTCACGCGTGTACTCGTTAAAAGCAAGGGCTCGCTCAGGGCAGAACCGTACGTTTCCATAGTGCAAGTCACTCCAACGCACACCAGTGCGAACCGGATTCGACTCGTCGGTATCCTTTTCTGCTGGCAACAGCGGCGGCCTAAGACAAAAGTCTAGGCGCTAATGAAGGGCCATTACTGGTCAATAGTGAACACTGCAACTGTTTGTGCTATTTAGGCTGGTATTCTCACAACTGGAACGCGCAGTGATGGAGCTTGTTCAGCGATGCTAGCCAGAAGAGCTTCTCGTCTCTCATCTATCGAAGCGACCAAGGGGATGATTCTCGCCATGAAGAAAAATATCTGGAGGGCGGCAATCGAGGTAGGCTTTATCATCTTCCTGTTTTATTCCAATCTTTTGATGGGGGATTTGAGCGTTCAGGTATGGGAGGGAGGAGGGCGTAGTGTGGGCAATCGAAGATGTTTTCACTATTGCAAATTTCGAATTGCCGCGAGAGCCGCTCGTTGGCTATGTCGTTTTCGAATTTCTTCGGAAGAGATTCTAGGCAAAGCTCTCTCTGACCCTTGACCGGAAGAGAAACAGCAATAGAGCACCCGCACCTCCACGGGACTGAAATGGCCCGAGTGGAGTAAGGAGCTGATGACCAAAGGTGTTGTACTCTCTTATAAGAAATCGAAAGCTGGAGCTCATGCCCTTTTTAGAGATTCGGAATCGCTTGTCCATCGGATGGCCGTCGGCTGGTGTTTCAAGGAGCTCCGAAGGACGCGGAGGATGGACATCGCCTCGTCCAAACTTTCCCCTTCTTGAGCTTTGTCTCCAGCGTTGTAGAACAATTCCCGCGCACGTGCCTTGAGTACCGACTCCGCTTCAACGATGCGCTTCGGAAGGTTGGTCAGGTTCGGCTCAAGGATCGCAGCATGATACATGTCTCTCCACGATCTGCTATCCAGGATTTTGCGCGCGACAGTATTCATAAATCTGTCTCCCAAAAGGTCTTCGGTGCAAGTTTTTCTCAATTACCTGTTCGCAATGCTTACTTCAGGCACCGACGTTTTGCGGCTTGATACTTCAGTGGTCGATTGGGGGGAATCCTGTGCCGCGGCGAAGAGGCACACGGCAAAGCACTGAGAGAGAGAAAAGCCGGCAACAAGGTTTTCGGGGAAAACCCCCTTTTAAGGTCCGAAAATGAGCCTTCGCCAGGTGAAGCTGTACCTAATTGGGAGGCGAAACAATCCGCCTCCCATTTGTCTCACTTGCGACTATCTCTATGCGGCCTTGCTGAGAACCTTGGCTTCGAGGGCCTTGTCGCTGCCAACAGTCACCTTGATCTGCTTGGGCTTGGCTTCGGCCTTCTTGGCAAGGTTAATCTTCAGCACGCCCTTGTCGTAGTGGGCGCTCACCTGACCGAGATCCACGGAACTGGGCAGCGTGAACGACCGGGTGAACTCTCCGTACTGCCGCTCGACGCGACGGTAGTTCTCCTCTTTCTCTTCCTTCTCGATCTTGCGCTCGCCATGGACGGTGAGGGTGGTGTTCTCGATACGGACATCAATGTCTTTTTCGTCGATGCCCGGAACTTCAAGCTTCAACGTAATGTTGTGCTCGTCTTCGTAGATGTCCACCGGCGGTGCGTAGCTGGTGGTAGTTAATGCCTCTTCCGGGACTTCGGGGCTAAACGACTCACGGAAAAGACGGTTCATGCGGTTGATGCGGTCTTGCATGGCGGAAAACTCACGCAAAGGCTCCCAACGGGTCAATAGGGTCATAACACAACTCCTCATTTGAGAAATCTAAGAGGGGAATGCTTCAGATGGGCTGACTTAGTTCAGGGAACCTGAACGAGTAAGAAGAGGTAGCTTGCTCAATTACGACGCTAGGCTTCAGTACACCCCTTGTCAAACTGCGGTGATGGGCTATGGATTTTCGTGAGCGGACTCCGTTGCAGGTGTTGGTTCGTGGTCAAAATTGACCAGCATTGGCAATTAGTTCACGAGCACAATGATCACAGTTCGTGGAGAGAGGTGGTGTTGTATGACTCCCACGGCCCAAGGCGCACATAGAATTCTGCTAGTGGACAACGACGATGCAGTCCGCGCCATGATGACAAAGGCGCTTCAACTCAAGGGATTTGAGGTTGTTGCTGCCGCGAATTTAGCGGAAGCCCTGCGATTCATCATCACCGAGTCCTTCGATGTGCTAATCAGTGACCTCCACGTACCCAATCCTACGGACGGTCTTGCGGTAGTCACGGCGATGCGCCATTCCCAACCCAATGCACTAACGATGCTGGTCAGCGGCTTTCCCGACGTGCAAAGTGCGATGGCCGCCGTCTTCGTGGAAGCAAACGAAATCATCGTTAAGCCCTTCGAGATTTGGCAGCTTATCGAACTGTTGGAAGAAAGGATGATCAATCGCCACCTTACTGCGCGGTTGGACAAAGAAAGAGTGGGGGCGGTATTGCAGCGGTGCGTTGGTGGGGTTGTTGAAAGCTGGTTGGATCGGGCAAAACAGAGTTCCAGTCTGAACAAACTGCGGCTCAGCGATGACGAGCGCACCGGGCACCTGCCCAAGTTAGTTGAAGACCTAGCTAGTCGCTTGGGTCGTTCCAGCGCCTCGGGCAGGGACAGCGATGCCACATTTTCCCCCGCCGCCGGTGCCCATGGCGAACTGCGATATCGGCAAGGCTACACGCCTGCCATGTTGGTCCATGAGTCGCGAATATTGCAGGTCGCAATTTTCGGGACGTTGCAGAACAATCTGGCATTCCTGGATTTCAGTCTGCTGTTACCGGACGTTATGGCCATCGCGGATGAGATTGATTCGCAGTTGACCCAATCGATGGAAAGCTACATGAGACTCCTGCGT
This sequence comes from uncultured Acidobacteriaceae bacterium, assembly GCA_963712035.1. Taxonomy (GTDB): domain Bacteria; phylum Acidobacteriota; class Terriglobia; order Terriglobales; family Acidobacteriaceae; genus PALSA-270. Next base: position 1,441,096 of record CAVQGL010000002.1, read on the forward strand.
GAATCGATGGCAGCCTAGTTCTGGGAGGAACCCGAAAGCATTGTTAGCGACAACCGGCGACGGTTCACTAAGTCCGCCTTGCGATCTCGGGCGGGAGGTCGGGTTGTCAAAATTTATTAACATGAACTGGCCCCAGCTATACGAGCGCGCAAGAGCTTCTGCGATTTGCCTCGTGTTCTAACTTCTAATTTTCCGCTCACCCTGACCTAGCCCCCGAAAACTGGACCGCCTAGAATGTGAGTTCTCCCAACCCATGAGAGGAGAACGGCAATGAAGGGGACGCGACACAGCGAAGAACAGATCATCGCCATCCTGAAGCAAGGCGAGGCCGGGTTGACGACGGCGGAGTTATGCCGACAGCACGGGATCACGGAGCAGACTTTCTACCGCTGGAAGGCGAAGTATGGCGGGATGGACAGTGGCGACGCGAAGAAGATGAAACAACTGGAGGACGAGAACCGGAAGCTGAAGCATGTGGTGGCCGAGCTGACGCTGGATAACCGGGCATTGAAAGACGTGCTCTCAAAAAACTGGTAGCGCCTGCGGGACTTCGGGCAGCCGTAAGTTATGTCGAAGTCGGGTACCAGATGAGCGAACGGCACGCCTGCAGGCTGATGGGACTGGGACGATCGACGCATCGTTATCGAGCGCAGAAAGCCGAGCGGGACAACGAACTGCGAACCCGCTTGAAAGAACTGGCGGCCCGGCGCATGCGGTTCGGCTATCGCCGGCTGACGGCGATGCTGCTGCGGGAAGGGATGCCGGCCAATCACAAGCGCGTGTACCGGCTGTATCGTGAGGAAGGTTTGGCGATGAGGATTCGACAGCGACGACGGATCCGCTGGAATGGCGTAGGAATTAACCCAGCAGCGACGAGGGCGAATGAACGCTGGTCGATGGATTTTGTGAGTGATTGTGTGAGCACCGGGAAAGTGATTCGGATGTTGACCATCGTGGATGATTGCACGCGGGAATGTCCGGCCATCGAGGTCGATACCTCGCTGGGTGGACTGCGAGTGCGGCGCGTGCTGGATCGGATCGCCAGCGAGAGAGGACTGCCGGAAGCGATCGTTCTGGACAACGGGCCGGAGTTTCGCGGTCGGGCGCTGGCGGCCTGGAGTGAAGAACGCGGAGTGCGACTGGAGTTCATCCAGCCGGGCAAGCCGGTGCAGAACGCCTACGTAGAGAGCTTCAACGGTCGCCTGCGCGATGAATGCTTGAACGCAAACTGGTTCACTAGTCTGAGCGACGCACGGCGAAAGATCGAGACCTGGCGGCAGGATTACAACGAACAACGTCCGCACAGTTCATTGAACTACTTGCCGCCGGCAGAGTTTGCCAGGGCCGCAGCGGAGATGACGGCATGAGGAAAGCTAGTACAAGGCTGCTGGAGCAGGGGATTCAAGCGCCATCCCCTGCTCCAGACCTCATCCCCGCTGAAAACAAAACATCAACCGAGAACTTACATTGGGATTGGTACAGTAAACGGGGGCACTTCAACCCCAAGCGTGATCGGCATTCTTTTCGCGTTCACTGGAATGGTACGAGCGCCAACTCGCGGGTGTGGATGGCAACGGTCCGATACTTGCCCGGCGTGTGTTCTCTGACTCAACCGTGTCGGCGTAGCTTTGCATACCCACGATATGCCCAGGTGCCTACAGCTCTCATAGGGTGGTCAATAGTGCAGAGTTTGTGATGATTCGCACCTTATATGATTTCGTTGTCATGAACGGGAGTATCTCATGGCTACGAACAAAGAAGGATCTGGGGATAAAGTCGTCACCTCAGATTTCGATGCCCGGGACAAGCCGCAACGTCCCGCGTCAGCAGAATGCGTCGCCATCCTTGGGGAGCATGCTCGATGCTGATGCCAAGGCCCAAGCTCAATTCCGCTTCCGCATCTTAGTGGTGGACGACGAACCCTCGATACTCGAAGTTACACGGGTCATATTGGAAAGTAACGGGTATGAGGTTCTCACAGCGGCGGACGGGTTGGACGGACTGCACGCACTCGCTAAGTCCCTGCCTGATTTAATCATTTCCGATCTGAATATGCCGCGGATGGCAGGATTTGAATTTCTCGCGGTGGTACGCGAGCGATTTCCGCACATCGCCACCATCGCAATGACCGGAGAATACATCGCGGCCGGAAATCCATCCGGCGTTTTGGCGGACGCCTTCCTGCAAAAGGCCACTACACGTTCAATGCGCTTCTCAGCGAAATCGGCAAACTTCTGGCTGCTTCTCCTGTCAGCTCGGAACGCAGGAAGGGCGAGGTAGCTCCCCTGTTTGTGCCCAGGAACGACGAGGGGTATCTGATATTGACATGTCCCGAGTGCCTACGTCCCAGCAAGCTGGAAGCGACGGGGCTCAACGGTGGGTTACACGAAACGGCCTGCCCGAGCTGTGGAACGCCAGTCAGATTTGAAATCAATCACGAGATCGAGCCACTGCTGAAACGCAACCACGCCTAGGAGTATTCGGAAATAATGAAGATTAGAGAGCTATCGGCGCGCACAAGCAACCGAGAGTGGATGTGTCGCGTTTGGTACTCAGTGCGACGCGTAGTTCGCGGTGCGTTCGGAATCGAAGCTCGCCCCGAAGGTTATGGGAGACGACTCAATCCGATCTTGGAGCTAAATCGGGTCAACGGCGAATGGGTGATCATGAGCAGGAATCAGACCATGAAAATGCTGCTTCAAGCTCCAGAACGCCCTAGTAGGTCTGCAACCGCGTGGGTCACTCCCTCACCTATTCCGCCACATCCTCCCCAAAGACTTGCCTGAGGGGCGCCGCCCCTCCTCTGGTGTTCTATATATCTCCGGGTAGATCGCCTGTTTCACGGCGTCGCGCCCTGCCCCCATCTCAAAAGGTATACCCGTGCACCACCAGGCCGACTGGGCGAAAACAGGGGGCGAAAGGCCGCATCAAACGGGGCTGTTGCGCGAGGCCTTGTGGGCCACCGGGCTGAGGAGAGCCTGAGGTCACGCGACTGAGGGATTGACCTGCTCTCAGCGAGGACTGACTGCCCCGAATCCCAAACAGCCTCACCCTGTTTCAATCAACTCGACTGCCTATGGCCGCCGGCCAAGCTTGTTGTTCTTGACGGCCGTGGCCAGAGGAGTAACGACGGGAGCAGCCGCACCAACGATCTCGGTTAGGGTGTCGCCGCTGAAGTTAGGAATCCACAGGTTTCCCGACCCGTCAATGCTCAAGCCTTCATGCTGGCTGAGAACCGGGCTGTATCCCGTGCTGGGTGAGATTGCCGTCCCGCTGTTGGAAAACTCGCTGACGGTGCCGCCGTCAAAATTGGTGACCCAAACGTTTCCGTCGCCGTCCACCGCAATGTCGTGAGGCCCGCTCAAACCGCCGCCCGAGATCGGTGCACTGGACACGCCGCCGGGCGAAAATTCAGTGAGCACATTGTTGCCCCAGTTGGCGACCCAAGCGTTACCAGACGCATCGATAGCCACCGTCCAAGCTCCACTAATAAGCCCAGCTGAGGCGTAATTGCCGACAGGGCTGCCGTCAGAGTTGAACTCGCTGACACTACCTCCGGTGGCGTTGGCAACCCAGATATGATGACTGGCGTCAACGGCCACCCCTGTGGGCGCATCTAGCCCATTGCCAGTCAAACGTGCCGCGAAGGTGCCCGTCGCGGTATCGAATTTACTAATGGATTTTTCGTCGGAGTTCGTGATCCATAGGGTGCTGCCGTCCACCGCAAAGTAAAACGAGGAGAAACTTTCGCCGATGAAGCCAGTTCCCACAAACATGCCAGTGAACGGGTCATACTCGCTGACGGTGGCCCCCGAGACGTTGTAGACCCACACCATCCCGGCAGTGTCCACCGCCACAGACAGGCATCCCATGAGCCCCCCTCCAGTGAAACCCGCACTCCCCGAAAGCGCCGTGCCGTTTGCAGAAAACTCGCTTATCGCCCCGGAGTCCCCGGCCTCTAAAGAACTCGGGATCCACGTATTCCCGAAGCCATCTACCGCAATAGCCCCAGGTTGACTCATGCCTCCACCTGTGTAGCTGACGGCGACCGTCCAGTCGTTCGGCGCCGCACCCAGCGTCGGCTGGAAAGGCGGTGTCGCGATCAGCAGATTGTAGAGGGCGCTTACGTTGTTGCCTGGATTCTGCGCGATGTCCAGGATCGCGTCGATGGTGTTAGCTGGCGCGCTGCCGCCGCTCGGCGTCGCGGCAGAAAACAGCGCGCTGCATTCTCCCGTCTCGCCGTTCGAATTCACGCACGTCGCCAGAAGATCCGCCAGCGTATTTAGTTCGCTCGTGGGCGCAGTCGCGCCTGAGGGCAGAGTTGGTCCCGGTGCCGTCCCGTTCGCAGTGTTCGCCAGATTGTTGACCGTGGCAAAAGCGTTAGCTAAGCCCTGCGCGTTGGTGCTGCTCCCGCCCAGGTTCGCTCCGCCACCCGCCAACATGAATTGCGCCAGCGCAAACACCGACGCCACGGTCGTAACTTCGTCGATATTTATGAATGTGGAAGGGCCTAGGTTGCCGCATGGGCCCAGCGCGGCCATCAGCGCCAGTGCGCTGTTGTTCGTTCCCGCAGACAAGCCAGGATTCCCGCCCGAAGCCACCAGGTACACCTGCGTGGAAGCGGAGGGGCAAGTGTAGTCGTCGGTAATGGTGAAGCCGCCGCTCGCGTCGCTGACGACGGAAATCGTCAAGAGGGCAGTAGCCGCCGAGCCGTAGCCGCCGGAACCGGCGGCATAGAGCTGGATGGTGGATCCTGAGACGGGTTGTTGCCCGCCATGCACGGAGCCGTGCAAGGCAAAGCTGGCCGAAGGCGTGGTTGGGCCGCCACAGCCAACCGCAAAAAGGACCGAGACCCCAAGGCCAAGCTGAGTGAAGAAGCGTTGAACACACCGCCAAGTGGGAAACATAGTGAGGCACCTCGCAACTAGCAGGGAGAGGATTCGTACGCAAGAACCGAGCGCCACAGGCCGCCGGGGAGATTGGCAACCATGCGTAGCAAAACTAATTCCGCGGCGGGCAGTCCTTCGTTCAATTCGAACCTTTTGCTTCCGCTTCCGCCGTGACTCTGGTCACAGGGTGCACTGTTGTGGAAGTTGTTTCATCCCCATGAAATCCGAAGGAATGAGGCGAAGAGGCGGGGAAAGATTCCATGCGGCGGGAATCGGACTCAGTCCTAGAGCAGATTCAGTTCTTGCTTGGGCATGCATCCGTGCAGACCACGGAACGCTAGCTCGGCTGCAAACAGAATCTCGGACATCCGGTGAACGATCTTTTTGATCTCAGAAGAGATTTGCCGTCGGATGCACCCGGCTGTGAACATGCCCCCAGAGAAGTGCCGTCTCGCCAAGGGATAGAATGCCGCCAGGGAGGATCTGAACATGACCGGCCAATCCCGCCTTCCAATTCAGAACAGCCATGCCAGCCAACACAATCTGACGTGGTCGAAGTCAGAAAGGGTCATCGCCCGCAAGGCTTTCGACGCTGCCCTGAAGCGGGAGCTCACGAGGTGATTCAGGAAGCAAAGCATATGGCCAGCCAGATCCAGCAGCCGTCGGATCCGTGGGAGCTGGAACAATACCTGACCGAACGCCGTAAACAGATTGATCGCAAGTACAACTTCCGGCTTTCGCAGCTCACGAGCGTTTTCGGAAACCTTGTTCGAGAAGGCCGACTCGCGGAGGAAGAGCTGCGCGGCGTGCGAGAGGACAAGTTGGAGTCGATCCGTTCTTACGCCAGGTTCTTGGCCAAGATGCAGCATGAGGGGATTTGAGCGCTATGGCCTGTTATCGACAACTGCTGTGAATATCGACGATAATCGCGGCTTATGAGTCGAAAGTCACCACAAGAAAAAAAGCAGCTGGACTACACAAAGGGCCATTTCACGGGTGGGTTCGACTCGTCCCGCATGTTTCCGAAAACTTGGAAACGGAAGAAAACTCAGGCCAACCGTCAATACCGCCGAAGAACCCAAGAGCTTCTCGCGGAGTTAAAGGCCGGAATGGGCGAAGATGACGTGATGTCCGATGACTTGACGGCGGCTCGTTTTCAGAGGTCTTCGATTAGTCGTAAACGGCTGCACAAAGTCGGAACGGTTACTCTCGGTGAGAAAGTCCAGTTGAAGCTAGAGAAGCGGACAGCACTCGTTGGACGGAAAGTACGCACGAAGCGGAGTTGTGACAGCTGGGCGAGATCCGCGCTCACGACTCTCAATGCTCTTCAAGGTGAAAGGTTCGTAGAAGTCGCACGACGCGCACAAACTCTTGGTCGCTGGAGCACGGACGAACGTCTGCGTGTTATGCGGTCGCAAGATCCAGTCGATCGTGCGCTGGAGTTCCTGAATCGCATCAGTGGTGGTTCTGCACACGAGATCTACGCGCTCCGGCGAAGCCCTGCTCTGCAGAAGGGGTTTTTAGCATGGCTCAAGAAAGCGGAGAGAGCTGCTACCCGAGGGAAGCCCACTCAAGCAAGCAAATCGCCCAAGAGCAACCGCCGAAAAGATTCACCCGCATGACGCCAAATGGCGTTAAATCCCCATGACACTCAAATACCCCTTGGCCGGGGATTTGAGCGCTATGGCCTTCCATGAGAAGGCCGGTCGGAGTCAAGTCGATTCTTCGCTGGCTTCACGGAGCAAGGTTTTCGTCTCCCGCCGAGGGGCCGCTGTCGCCATGCTTCATCCGCACTCTCGAGGAGCGATTGGTTTCGCTCGGTGCATGTTGGGCGTTCTCGGTTCAGCCGGCGCTGCCATCTGTTTGGCGCCCTGTGGTTCTGCTCTTGCAGAGTGGAACCTGGGCCAGGCCATTGACGCAGTCGCCGGAACTCGGCTTCGGGCTTTGGATCGCCACCTTTGGCATTTGGATGTGGGGTACTTTTCTGTTCCCACTGAATCAGGTCACATCTTCCTATCGAGCGACCACGGGGTTATGAAGAAATGTCACCACAGGGTCAGGTCAACGATGCGATTCTCCATGCACGGGGAGAGGGGTTGGTAAAAGACAGTATAAGCGGGAATACGGCACGACCAAGCTCTTTGTGCAAAACGTCGTTGATCGCAACAAACGTTCTCTTGAGCAATGAACGATTCAATTTGCGCGAATCAGCACTGCCGGCTATGGCCATGACCGCGAAGGAAGGAAGGAAGCGTTTCCTTGAGAAAAGCGCAACACATGACATGAGCCATTCTGCACAGTATTGCAAGAGAAAGTATGCGAACTTCAGGGTGTCCCACGAGAGGGAGTTTAGCCCGCCAAACCAGACGGCTTGACCAACCCTCTCGGAACAGGGCCGACCCAGACGTGGACCGATTTTCCGGCCGTCAAGATCGTCTTCGCGAAAAGCTGCAATCGACAACCGATTTGCGCTCTGATGGCAGCGCATCGTCGAGGTCGGCCCGAGATAAAGTCATGCTCCTTGTCAACAAGATCAGATGGGCTGGGCTAGCTTTGACAGTTCTGACGGCTGCGATATTGCTACAGGGCGTCGCGCGGCACAAGGCCGGAACTCCCTCCAACAAAGAAGGAACTGCAGCCTTTGTCGCCGAAGACGAGATCAAGAAGATGCAGGGAACTCTGCGAGGCAAGGGGGACTACCAAGGCGAGATCGACGGGGTCCTTGGTCTACGAACCCGGGCCAGTGTTCGCGCATATCAGAGGGCCAGGAATTTACCAATAACCGGGGAGGTTGATGCCCGCACCGCAAACGGACTCGGGGTCAGGCCTGAATTGACCTGGGACAATTTTAAGAATGACGGCCTGGAGGCTGGGCACGCGAGTGACAGTTCTGGGGACGAGATCAAGAGAGACAAACCTTCAGCAGGCATTCAGCGCGCCGAGGGAACAAGCAAGACTGGGCGGAAGAAAATATCAAGGCCTACCGCCGTCGAGGACAACCACGGAGACGGGTCGGACAAACAACAAGCCGCGAGCGAGAAAGGAAACCACTAGTTCAGTCGAGCAGACCGCGAAGCCGAACAGTGTAGCGAAGAGGAAAGTACATGCGTAAGACGGTGATTCGAGTTTTGCAGGATGCCCCCGCTTGGGAAGAGAACTGGCTAGACTTGGACAAAACGGCTTCGGTCGAGGTGACATCGGAACAGGAGAAGCATCCGATTGAATTTGCGCTTCTGGGAGACGAGAACCGGGGTTGGCGGTCGGCTGTACCCGGAAGTCAGACGATCCGGCTCATTTTCGATAGCCCTCAACGGCTACGACGTATTTTCCTTGCGTTTGAGGATAACGAAGCCTTTCGCACTCAGGAGTTCGTTTTAAGATGGTCTCCGCAAGTTGGACGACCCTTTCGGGAGATCGTGCGCCAGCAGTGGAACTTCAGTTCACCTGGAGGAATTCGCGAGATTGAGGATTACGCTGTCGACCTGCTCGATGTTGGGGTTCTCGAATTGATCATCGTGCCTGACAAAAACGGCAGCGAGGCTCTCGCGTCGCTCGTCAAGATGCGTTTGAGTTGATTTTGAGCTGATAAAAAATCGCGCATATTCCAAAGCTAAATATCGAGCGCGAAGTTGGGCTATTCTTTCGGCGCAGACTTCGCAGCCGGACACACCCTGAGCATCAACGCGGCACGGGACGGCCACGGCGAAGTTGGCCGATTGCTAGGCAATAAGCCACGCAGCCAAATGCGAACAGGCAAAAGACCGGACGAGGAGAAGCCCTGCGTGGGGGCATGGGAACGCCCGACAAGAAATGGTGCTAACGGAGCAACCCGTGGAAGCCCAGCACCATGCCGAGGAGAAGAAGAGCCGAAGCGACGCGAGCCAGTCGCCTCTTGTAAACCTCTTGTTGAAAGCTATTCACGTGGTCGATCAGCATGAAACATGCATGTTTGAGTACAGTCTAGGAACGCGGTCGTGAGGCTCTGAACGTCGGAGTTTCCGACACGAACCCATGACCGCGTTTCCCACTTCAGACTGGGGTGAGACTATCTGTCAACGGCTTCGAAAACTGATCAATTTTGTCCATTTCCGAAAATAAACTAAGGAACAGCGGCGAAGGCAGTCCCGACAGGAGGTCCGTGAACGTTCGAGAGTTGGCAACGATTTGCGGGGACCTCGCAATCGAAAGCTGGCGGATTAATAAACCGAAGGGGCACATTTCCTACCTGTAGTGAGCAATTCTGCACAGCAATGCGGCAGCGATTTGAGCGAAGATGATTACGCACGCAGGAACGGTTTCAGAATTTCAGCCGCTCGCAAATGAGCTCTGGAGGTTTACATGCTTTGGACGCTTTGCATTGTTCTTCTGATTTTGTGGCTACTAGGTTTTAGTTTGCACGTGGGTGGCGGTCTGATCCATTTGTTGCTGGTTGTGGGGTTGGTGATACTGGTCATTAACCTGCTGAGTGGACGCCGAGGCGTGATTTGAACCAGAGTATTTCGATTGCGGGGTGCCTGATTACACAAGCGATTAGCGAGCGTTCCGTGGAGCACACCCCCGATAAGATTCTTGGCGTCCTAGGAAGCCGAGCGAGAACCTTCCGGGATTTGGGAAGAACCAGCCCGACGATATCCCGCTTGTGGATCGCACACTCGTTTCAGATGCCACACGCTATTTAAAAGGCGATCAATTCTGACCAGCTTTCCGCATCTTGAAGTTTGATACTGGCTATTCACGAGGCTCTGACGAACAAAGAGGATCTCGCGAACACACACGGGTTTGTGGAGGTTTTCAATGAATCTAGACCTTCGGGATCCAAAGCTGATTGTTTTGGCCGCGCTGGTGATTCTGATCATCGCGGTGCTTGCTTGGCTCTACCTACGAAAACGCAGGAATACGACTGCAGGCTTACGACAAAAGTTTGGGCCGGAATACGAGCGGGCGGTGCTGAAGCATGGGTCAGAACGAAAAGCGGAAGCGATACTAGCCGATCGCGAAAGTAGGGTTGAAAAGCTCGCTATTCGCGATCTTGATCCGATGGAACACGAACGCTTTTCGAAACAGTGGGAATCCGCACAGTCTCGCTTTGTAGATTCTCCGAAAGGGGCAGTCGCAGAAGCCGATGACCTTGTCTCCTCCGTGATGAAAGCTCGTGGCTATCCCGTAGCCGATTTCGATCAGCGTGCCGCCGACATTTCTGTCGAGCATCCCCGAGTGGTGGAGAACTACCGCTCCGGACATGAGATTGCGATGCGGGTGGGAAAAGACCAAGCAACCACAGAAGAGTTGAGGACGGCAATGATTTACTACCGCTCTCTATTCGAGGAACTGGTACAGGTGCCAAGTGCTGTTGAAAGAAAAGAAGTCGCGTGAATGGCGCGCGGCGACCACGTTTTGGCGATGGAGTGGAGACACGACGAAGCCTACTGCAAATCAACATCGACCGCAAATGACGCAGGAGTAGAGGCTAGGGAGGTCTAACATCGAGCTCATTACATTCTTGATGGCGAGAACTTTGCGTCACCTTCCGATAGGTACGGTCGTAATCCCCGCCGGCGAGCCAACTAACGCCCGAGCAAATATTCACGTTTGAAGCCGGACTCGCACGGGTTTGCTTTTTTCTCGCCTGAGACCAATAAGATCGACGCCACTCCCGACGTAAGAGTGGTGGCCGCTCGCTCAGTCATTGCGAGCATTATGAACAGCAGAGATTTTTCCCGGGGCCCATAAGTTGATGGCGTGGCCTCTCCAGTTAGGATGACCCTTGGTAAAGCAAATCACGACGGCGAAACGGAAGCACAATTTCAATCCGCATGCCTTTCTTTCAACAATCGGGAAGGGCAGAGAAATGGTGTCTTTTCAAAAGAAGGACACGATCTTCGCTCAAGGCGATTCTACGGACGGCCTGTTTTTCGTTCAGACGAGAAAGGTAAAGCTTAGCGTTGTTTCGGAAGGCGGGAAAGAAGCGACTCTTGGTATTTTGGGCGATGGCGATTTCTTCGGGGAGGGAGGGCTCGCTGGCCAGCTCCTACGTATGTCGTCTGCAACTGCAATGACCGATTGTGTCTTGCTGCACGTCGAGAGGAAGGCGATGATGCATGCAATCAGTCGGGAACCGAAGTTGTCGGCCATGTTTGTTAAATACCTGCTCAAGCGGAACATCCGATATCAGGACGATTTGGTCGATCAACTTTTCAATTCGAGCGAAAAGCGACTAGCGAGGGTTCTCCTGTTGATGGCGCAGTTTGGTACGGCAGGAGTGTCCGAAATGTTGGTTCCTAGACTAAGTCAGGAGATTTTGGCAGAGATGGTAGGGACGACACGCTCGCGGGTTAGCTTTTTCATGAACCGATTCAGGAAGCTCGGTTTTATCAACTACGATGTTGGGGATAATCTACATGTGCACAGTTCGCTTCTGAACGTTCTTCTTCATGATGACGACGGTCCGGGAACCGAGAAACAAAGGGCCCATGCCGGGAGAGGTTCAGAGCCACCTCCAGAGCCTGGCGAGGCTCCCGATAAAGATCGTGCCAAGAGGCCACCTCTCCCAGGCCTTGAAACGGCGCCGTGAGGTAACTCGAGGCGGGCGTACCCTTCCATTAGCAACTCGTCTTCAGGAAACCATCACTTGAGAATTGGGTTGAACACCAGAGGGATGACTACGGACATGACTACTCAAAAAGTGTTCCTTTCAGGCGGGCTGAATTGACGAAACTGGCCGTTGAATCAAGACGACTTCGCAGGCGCCAGAAAACCCGTTTCGAGCGCCTGGAACCTAGTCTGAAAGACGGACGTTCGGTGGCCTCGGCACTCTAGCGACACCGCACTCAAGTGAAGAAATAGGTCATATTTTCTCGGGAACGGCTCCTAGCTCGATTCCAGAGCATTCATGCGAGGCCATAGAACGCCCGGCTGGAGCCCCTTGTAGGGAGAAAAGACGCGGACAGGGTTACCGGGCGCTGGTGAGCAGCCTGGCAAGAAGCAGTAGCGACAATCCGAGGGCAACGATGCTGTTGGTCCGGATCGAGCGATAGCTTGCCGCCCAGGGAAATAGCAAGACGGAAAAAAGTGGTATGAGCTTGTCTGGCCAAAATAGACCCGCCACCCCGAACGCCAGACAAAGCTGAACAGCAAGGCACAGCCCTAAAATATTCATAGCCAGGATCTCATCTATGGCGAGAACGCTTAATGCATTGGAACGCGAGTTGGAGGGGAAGGCGAGGTTACGAAGGTGTGGGGCGTGGATGTGCTCGGTTGGCTCCTGCCCTAAGAAGCTGACACTGCGGGGCGAGCGCTGATTCTTGCAATTGAGCATGACGAGAGTGAGTTGGGAGCGTCCATGGAAAAGCGGCTCCTGCAGTCCAGTTTGCATAATTCCTCCATCTGGAGCCAAATGTAGCGTCATTTGCCGCCGAACATCGCTTACACGGCCAGAAATACTTTTGATCTTAGCTTTCGAATGACTGGCGGGTTTACCAGTTTCTAGGCAAGCGCCGCTAAATTCCCGACAACACAAGCTGTTGCAGAGCAAATTTGTTGCGGATGACCAGAGCAGCGCCATTGAGTGCGATAATGTCTCTCTTTCGGAACTCCGACAACGTGCGCGTTATCGTCTCTCGGCAGATACCCATAAGCTGTCCAATTTCTTCATGAGTCAACGCGAGCCTTGCGTGGATTATCCCATTGCTCAGCTGCGCATCAGCATCCCAGGCGAGCAAGAATTTTGCGACCCTGCCAGGAATTGAATGCGACAACCCGACAGCACGGACCACATCGTACGCGCCCTGACAGTCACGGCTAATCTGCTGCGCGGCGTGCAGAAAGGCATCGCTGTGCCCTTTGAGGCCTCAGGGGTCACATCAAAAGCGGCCAACGGTAGTCACTTCAAAACCGGCCAACGGAAGTTGGCTTGGGACTAGGTTGTTTTTACTCCGCTGCCTCCTGAGGAGGCAAGTCTGTTTTCGTGCGCCAACTGCGTGGACCGCATTTGAGCACATGGCCGTGATGGAGGAGACGATCGAGCATAGCGGTAACAGCGGCGCTGTCACCGAGCAGTTTGCCCCAGTCGTCCACCGGTCGGTTCGAAGTGAGCAAAGTGCTGGCGCGCTCATAGCGCCGCATTACGATTTCCAGTAAGTCCTCGGCGGCCGTCATGGGTAACTTCCGCATACCCAGGTCGTCGATAATCAGAAGGGGTACAGAAACGAACAGTTCCATGCATTCTTTGCGGGTTCCGTCGATGGTGGCTTCGGCCAAGTCATCGAGCAGTTTGTGGGTCTCGCGATAGAGCACGCGATAGCCCTGATGGATAGAGGCTTGTCCGATGGCCTGCGCGAGATGACTTTTGCCAGTGCCAGGTGGCCCGAGAAACAAAGCGTCTTCGTGGCGCGCGATGAAGGCACCGGTAGCCAGATCGAACACCAGGCTGCGATTCATTTTTCGGTTGAAGTTGAAGTCGAAGTTATCGAGAGTTTTGTGAGAGTCGCGGAACTGGGCCTGTTTTTTTCTTCGCTCCAGTAGTCGCTCGCCACGACGAGTGAGTTCGTCGGAGACGAGACAGGAGAGGAAGTCGATCGGGGGCATGGCTTCGGTCTGAGCTTGGTGAAGCCGGGTTTCGAGCACGGCGGCGATTCCGCCCAGTCGTAGTTGCCCTAAAGCTCGGTTCAACTCAATGAGGTTCATGTTCTTGCTCCTGGGTTCTGAGGTTGATGAGATCGCGGTAGTGGACCAGTTCGGGAATGAGCGGATCGACTTGCCGCAGGGTGAGTTGTGGGGCACGTTCGAGATAGCGACGAACGAAGCGGTACTCATGCACTCCCATTTCGAGAGCCGTCGCGCAGGCATCCTCGACCACTGCGGTACCGAACTTCTTGGCCAGCGAGAGCACGCCCAGAATGCGACGAATGCCGGCTTCTCCGAGCTGGCTATAAATAAGGTGGCAGAGCGTACCGATGTGAGAACCGGCTCGTCCGGCTCGCCACAATAACTGGGAAACCTGAAGCGGCATGTGCTGGGGATGGTCTTCTTTCTTGATGCGATACCAGCCGCGTTTCTGGCGCACGTGCTCGCGTAGCAGCAGCCCGTTCTTGGGATCGAGAATGCGCACGTACAGCTCATCCCACTGCACATTCACTTCTCGTCCGATCCAGCCCGGTGGCAGGCCGTAGTAGGCAGCATTGACTTCGACGCAACCGTCCAGATGCACGCCCCGCTTGCCGTGCTGGTAGTAGCGAAAAGGTTCCAGGGGAAGCGGCAGCAAGGCGGGTTTTTCTTCGGCAAACATGGCGGGTTTTTCTTCGGCAAACATGGCGGCGACTTGGCGCTTGGTGGTGCCATGAATGCGGGTATCGGCACCGCTTGCCTCCCAACGATCCAGATAGGCTTGGGCCTCCTCCAGGCTCTCAAAGCGTTTTCCCTTTAGCGCTCGTTGGGCATGGCCGACGCCGGATTCAACTTTTCCTTTTCGATCTGGATCCTTGATCCGACAGGGCAGGGCTACGGCGCCATAGTGCGCCAGGACGTTGCGATAGAGAGGATTCAGAGTGGGATCGTAGAGGTCAGGGACGAGCACGCCTTCGCGCAAATTATCGAGAACCACGACTCGCGTAGCGCCACCCAGTCGACGGAATGCTCTCTCATGTAACTCAGCCCAGATGCGCGAACTGGAACGAAACGTCAGAAAGCGTGCCGCCTTGCGGCTACAGCCGAGCACCATCACGAACAGTCGGGTACGACGATATTTTCCGGTCTGCGGATCCCGGACCATCGCGCCCGTGCCGTAGTCCACTTGGGACTCTTCTCCAGGAGCGGTCCGAATCACCGCGCGTGGCTGCAGTGGCTGCTTTCCACGCAACTTGCGCACGAAGCGCTTAACCGTCTGATAGCCACCGCCGAACCCGCTCTCCGATACCAGGTCTTGCCAGATTGCGATGGCATCACGGCCCCGGCTCAGACCCAGTTCGATCGCTTCACGAAAGGGCTCGCAGACACTCCGTTTAGGATTTTCTGCTTTCGACTCCACGCCAAACCCGGTGGTCACTTCGTTGGCCGGTTTTGCCGGCGCCCGCCGTCCCCACGCACCCGGCGGACGCACCCCGACACCGGCTGCCTTCAGATAGCCGCTAGCCGTTTCTCTCCGCACCCCGGTCTCCTGCTCGATGCGCCGCAACGGCCATCCCAGTCGTCCCAGGGCTATTACTTGTTGTCGTTTCGCTTCGCTCAAGACGTTGCTCATGCCGACAGAAGCTACAACACCTCATGTCGGAATCAACGAATCAACGTCCCAGGCTCTTACTCTCGTTGGCCGGTTTTGAAGTGACCCTCATTGGCCGGTTTTGACTGACCCCCGAGGTTTGAGGAACCGAAGGAAGTCCTCTCCGCTGACGAAGTTCAAGCGGGAGGGCCGCATCGTTTCAGCTGTCAACTCGTAGGGCTTGGCTGTCATCACCGCGTTCAGTCCGAGGACCTCTCCCGGCTTCGCGATCCGCAAGATAAAGGTTTTTCCCTTGCGCGAAGTAGTGGACATCTTGGCCAGCCCTTGGCAAAGCATGAAGACACCATGCGAAGCTTGTCCTTCGACAAAAATGCTCGCACCTTCGGGAAGAACTACAGAATGTTTGATTCGGTCAAAGGCGCGCGAAGATTCTTGCGGAAGGGCGCAGAAGAAATCGTCGGAGCGCAGGTCGCAAGCAACACAGTCTGTCGGCAGATCGTAAGGCGATTTCATAGACGTTCCTCATTCACCCGAAAGGCCACATGGGTCCTTGGCGGTTGCTCAACGCTGACCTCCAAGGACATTCGACTATGCCACCGCACACCACAGTAGCCTGGCGATGGGGCTCAGCACGTATGGTGTTAATTCACATTTGCTCGCTAGCCGTAAATCCTCGCGAATGACAGTCTCCGGCCCGAATTCTAGGAACCAACCGGCACTGACACTAATTCTGGGCTGCACCGAGAAGTTTGCATGGATTTGACGGCATCTTCGGCCGTGAATTTCCCCATCATCAGCGCTAGCCTACGGTTGGTTGTTGTGTGGATTGGGGTCCGATCAACCCGCTGCACATATTCGGGAACGTGACTACCGCCACGATTCACTTTCACAACAAATTTGGTGCTTGTCATAGTTTTATCCTCGGTCGAGCAAAAGATTTGAGTGAGCGGTGTTCACTTCTCTACAATCGAGTGCGCCACGGCAGTGAGGGACTTGCCGCACTCCAGGCAACACGCTTTCAATCGAGATGTGATCAATCCGCATGAAGGGCACATCCTCTGTGTTCCGTACTCAGCGATCTGAGGTTTCAACTTTCCCATTCTGTGAAGCAGCCGGATCGGGAACAGCACGATAAGCAGTCCGAAGAAGATAATGGTTGCGTTCATAAAGGTCATCCTTGCTGGTAGAGTTTCGTGCCGCGATCAGATCGGCTTGGGGCCTTTGGCCACTACCAGCACTGCCAATAGTGTGGCAGTAGGTCGAATGCTGCCTTCGATCGTCATGAGTGCTTCTGACAAAGGGGCGTGTAGCTCCGCAAGCCCCTCCAGCCGCGTGCTGACAGTGTGTAGTTGATCGAGTTCACGCATGATTCCTGCAAAAGGCATGGGCGCACAGCTCTCTCGCTGAAAGCCTAAGGTGGAAGAACTTCAGATGGACTGGCTTAGGTCAGAAGACCTGAAAGAGGAGAAGGTGGTAACCGCCCCGTGGTTATTATAGCAGTCACGAAGGAGTTCGCGTGATCCAACGTTGATTGGTAAATGGCGTGGACCCGTGGAATCATCGATATGTGGATAAAGAAAGATAAAAAGGCAATCTGCCAACGCGACACTCGCCGAGGTCGTCAAGGAAATGGCGAAGCGAAGACTGACTAGGTCTGCCCCAGAACCACGAGGTTACGAAGCTGTCGGGAAAGGCACGTGCTAGTCGTACTTGACGCCACCTTCAATCACAGTGTTGTGCTTGTCAACGGTGAGCTTCTTGGCCTGGCCAAGGTCGCAAAGCCGGACGCTGTTCAGTTGGATTTCGAGACCTTCGCGGATGGCCATGCCACCTGTGAGGCGAGCAATGTCCTGCAGGATATTCCTGCGCCGATCCCCGAAGCCGGGTGTCCTAACGGCAGCAACTTGCAGCGAACCAAGCAGTTTGTTAACGACGAGAGTAGCCAGCGCCTCGCCCCCAAGATCCTCCGCGATAATCAACAGAGGCTTGCGACTTTTGGTGATCCGCTCAAGCAATGGGAGCAGTTCCTTCTTCGAACTGATTTTCATTTCGTGGATGAGGACGTAACCATTCTCGAAGATGACTTCCATGCGTTCGGGGTCAGTGACGAAGTAGGGCGAAAGGTATCCGCAGTCGAATCTTATCTCGCCAACCTGCGGGTCGATGGCGCTGTCGAGGATTGTCCCGTCGTGGTTTGCATCTTCTCCCGTCCGAGCCAGAATGCAGTCGTTCACGGTGGCAAGTTTCGCTGTCATGCTTGAACTCGGTCAACTCCTCGTCGCGGCGGCACTCTTACGGGCACGGGAAGAACCATTTAGGTCTTGCTTGCGACGTGCCAGACTTTTTGCGTTGGCAATCGCGGAAAAACGCTTCGTTTTCGACACCAGTTCCTTGGACTGTTGAACGGTTTCCGCTTCTTTCGCATTCACCCGAACGGTTATCTCTCGTCTTTCGCTTGTACTTGGCATTCCCATTATCATGTCTGATTTCAACTTTGGACGATGGTCAATTTTGCACATTCTGGAATAAATCCACCGGCCACTTCACGGGTCGTTAGCTTGTTGGATTGAAAGTGATCTTTATGGTTTATGTGCGAGCATCTGACATGTTGGTATGCCGCTACCACCCTGTACGATGTCGCCAAAGTGTCAGGCCACGCTTACTTTGGGCGTCTGCCGTTCTCGAGGCATAGCCCGACCAGTTCGGAGACATTCGCTTCGCCCACGCACATGACCGTGTCGGCGCCCCCCCAGTAGATTTTTACGATTCCGTCGGGTTCCAGAACCGCGCCGCATGTGAACACTACGTTGTGGACATACCCTGTAATTTCCCACGGATCCTCCGGTTGCAAAATCCACGAGTCGCCCACACCGATGATCTTTGCCGGGTCACTGAGGTCGTGGAGGGCAACGCCCAAACGATAGACCGATCCATCCATAGTCCGGAACACTCCGTGATAGATAGACAGCCATCCCTGGTCCGTTTTGATCGGAGGCGCGCCTGGACCGATCTTCATCTCATCCCAGTGATATTGCACAGGCCTCATGATGAGCTGCGATTGGCCCCAATAGCATAGATCCGGGGAATAGGAAATCCAGATTGACCAGGGAGCGATTTCCGAATGGGGACGGTCCAGCCGGGCATATAGCCCATCAAACTTCTCAGGAAATATCACGACATTTCGATAATCCGCCTCTGTGATTAGGGAAACCCTCTCCACCTGACTGAAGTCCTTAGTCTTGGCCAGGGCAATCCGCACTCCATTTCGCGAGTATGCGCTGTAGGTGATGACGAACTCTCCCT
This sequence comes from uncultured Acidobacteriaceae bacterium, assembly GCA_963712035.1. GTDB lineage: Bacteria > Acidobacteriota > Terriglobia > Terriglobales > Acidobacteriaceae > PALSA-270. Next base: position 1,459,501 of record CAVQGL010000002.1, read on the forward strand.
CGACTAGGGTGACGCGCGGGTCTTCCACGCCGAACTCTTCATAGGCGGCAAAAGGGCTATCCCGGTCGGGAGTCAGAAAAGGCTGCGGATCGGCGATGAAGTGGAACCCGTCGGGACTGCGTGCCAAACCAATGATGGACCGTCCGGTGCGGAGATGGGAGCGAAAAAGCATGATGTATTCGTTCCCGCGCTTCACGACCGCAGCGTTGTGAACAGTTTCTACGGGATAGGGGATCTCGGCTTTGGTGAGGATGGGGTTGTGGCTGTATCGCCTAACAATGTCCGGCTTCATGATCGTTTTTTCGCCTCAAGGTCAAAAATTGTCGAGTAAACTCGCTCGTATCCCTCGACCATCGTTTCGATCGAAAAGTGTTGTCGAACTCGGTTGCGGCAAGTGGATCGGTCGATCTCAGAAATTCGTCCAACGGCCCGAACTGCTTCAGTTACGTTGTCAACCAGAAACCCGGTCTGCTGATCCTTGATAACCTCACGGCAGGAACCGCGGTCCATAGCAATGACCGGCAAGCCCGCTGCATTGGCTTCGACCAGTACAAGTCCGAATCGTTCTGGGATTGTGTTCAGGTGCAGGAGAACTCGGGCGCGCGCAAACAGTTCGTTCTTGCCGCGCACATCCACCGGTCCGATATAGAGGATGTTTTGATCGTCAAGATGGGGTTTAATTCGCTCTCGAAAATAGTCTTTATCCTGAACAATACCAGCGATGATCAAACGCATTCCTGTTAGACGAGCAACCTCAATGGCCAGATGAACGCCCTTATCCGGGTGGATCCGACCAAGGAAAATCAGGTCGTCACCGCCACGCTCCTGAAGCGGGTACAGCGAGAGATCAATGCCGTTGTAAACGGTCGCTAGGTAGTTGAGCCCGGCCGCCCGGTCAGAGTCGCTGACGGAAACGAAATATGCATCACGATACTTATGATAGATAGGCATGATTTTGGCCGACGAGAATCCGTGAATGGTAGTTAGGACCGGTGTTTTGATGAGCCGAGTGTAAGTCAGAGGCATGAAATCGTAGTGGCTGTGGATGAGATCAAACTCAGCAGCGTGCTCGAATGCTTCGGAGATGTGAAGGCATTCGGCTACTTTGGAATCAATAGTGGAATCCTCTTCATATCCCCGGTCCACCGCGGCGTGCAAGTGAGCGCGGGTGACAGAATCGCCGCTAGCGAACAAAGTCACATCCCAACCGCGTGCGATGAGTCCCTCGGTGACGTTGCTAGCCACCGTTTCCCAAGCGCCATACTGCCGAGGAGGAGTTCGCCAGGCGATTGGCGACAGGATCGCCACCCGTTTGTTCGAGTCTTTCATGCTGTTCGACGGCATTTCCTAGTCCATGGCAGCCAACACTTCATTGAGGGGAACGGTAGCGAAACCGGTGGCGTGATCGGCCATGGCATAGGGAATGATCAGTTCGCCGTTGTGCACGAGAGCACCGCAGGTATAAACGACGTTCGGAACGTACCCCTGACGCTCACTTTGATTCGGCCGGAGCAAGGGTTCGCGGAGGCGGCCGATCACTTTGCTGGGATTGTTGCGATCGAGGAGAAACGCGCCGATGCAGTACGTTCGGAGGGGGCCGACACCATGGCTCAGGACTAGCCATCCTGCTCCGGTTTCAATGGGGGACCCGCAGTTCCCAATCTGGACCAGCTCCCAGGGGAACGTCGGCTTAAGCAGTACTTTGCGTTCATGCCAGAAGCGTACGTTGTCAGAAAACATGATGTAGATGTTTTCATTGTCCTGGCGGGAAAGCATGGCATAGAGGCCATTGATTTTCCGGGGGAACAAAGCCATGCCCTTGTTTTCTGCGGCCGGACCATTCAGCGTAATAAACCGAAAGCGGAGGAAGTCGGAAGTCTCCACCAGTTCGGGCAAAATGACCTTGCCATCGAAGGCCGTGAAGGTGGCGTAGTAGACGTGGGAGCCATCCTCTTTCTGGAAGCAGACGAACCGGGCGTCTTCGATACCGTTGCGTTGCGACGGTGTGGCTGGGAAAAGGACCCGTTCAGACAGCTGCTGCTGGGGCTGAAACTGAACCTCATAGTTGGACCGGGCCAAAGCCAACATTCCTCGGATCGCGTCCCTGTCCGACACGCGGGAGTGCTTCCTTTCTACTTCGAGACTGGCGCGGAGTTCTTCCAATCCAAACGACTCTCCCAACTTGTCCATCGCTCGGCGTGTAAATTCGTTGTTCAATCCCAGCTCAAGAAGTTTCCGCTCAAAGAGCGCCTTATCGTAACTGGGGTTCGGAATCTGACGCGGCTCGGTGAGGAAGCCTCCTGGGGGCTGGACCTCGATCCGATGGTCGGCGTAGATGATACCCGTTCGAAAAGTGATGGAAGAAATATGTCCCTCCCCCGTGGCACGCAAGCTGAGGATGAAACGCAGAGCACCGGAACGTAGGTCAGACTGGTCGGGGTGCGGGACGATAGAAGGGTTGAACAGCGCAGCCGATTCTAAGGAATATTCGCAAACGAAATAGGAACCTATCAACAGTTGTCGCTCTTCGGAAATTTCCTTATCGGTCATTAGGAAGTCACGGAGCTGTTCGAACCGCTCCAGAAAGGATGTGCGGATTTGCGGATGTCGTCGGCAGAATTCAGCGGATACTTCGTTCAGGAGTGGCCCGACTTGATTTTCTGGGAGCGACACAATCCCGGCGATAATCCTGCGAGATCGCTCGGGATCTTCGTGTCTGAACGGGCGCAGAAGAACGCGGGACTGGTCGGGTCTGAGGACAGTGGCCGTGCGTTTGACGCGAATCGAGGTGGCTATCATGGGCTGGCCATTCCTAAGAAAACTTGAGTACGGATACTGCCCTTCTCTCGCTGAGCGATGCTGCGGGGCAGATTGAGATAGACGATGCCGATACGAGAACGCGTTAGCGTGCCCTTAGTCCACGCCAGCCCGGCCCAGTCTCTGCGTGACACTCAGCGTCCTTATCCCGCAGGACACGCTTCAAACATTTTTTGCGAATTCCTGGATGGTCTCCTGTTGGAAATCGCAGGCTTCGTCCTGCATATGCCACCACGCGAAGTCTACCAATGGGAAGTTGGACAGTCTGATCAAGAATGCTCACTCGAGTCTGTCATTCTTGATCCAGAGAGTTACGACTTCTGCTCGATCCTGGGATAAGGATGTAGGTGTGGCATCCGATTCTTGAACCCCTTCGATGCCCACCTGTCTATCCAACGACGACGAAGAATGACTCGCGTCCGTGGAACTCGAACAGATTCAGAATCGTGTTGTTTCGTAGTGGGAATGTGAGGCTATCTGACGTTCGTGGAAGGTACCGATGAATATTGAGCATCCGAAGGGATCGACTTCCCGAGCTTACTCGATCGCGGCCCGAACAACCTTGCCCTTCCTCGCCATCGCCATGGGGCTGCTCGAAGGCTGCAGAGCGCGTGACGATCACAGTTTATTTATCCCGGCCCTAGCTTGACGGAATGGAGCTGGGAGCAACGCTATCCTTGCAACTTTTCCGGTGAGCGAACTTTGCGGCCAAGCTCTGCGAGTTGGGCAAGATCACTTTGGATAGCTTGAAGCCGGTCGTGCCTCCGTCCCTGAGCGACTTGAGCTTCGGCTCCATATTCTTTTCGACGCCGATACTCGTTACTCAATTCTTGAATACGAGCGATCTCAGCTCGGAAACGCCCTATCTTTTCGCGAAGAGCCCTTATGTGATCCATGCCGTCAGAATTTCTCGTTTTGAACTCTCTCAGCGCATTCGAACGTCGGTAGAAGCAGACTGAACGTATTGGGGAACGGAAGGAGTTCCTTCCGTCCCCCGGCTGACATTGGTGTTTTGAGTGCCCAGCACTTCATATCGAAAACGCAAAGAAGCGATAGTACACGTTTGGTCTGAGGACTTTCTGAATGTCTATGCTCCTTTCGGAGGTCCACGCTTGCACGTACCGCCATCTCTTGGTGAATTGGATTGGCACAAGCGAAGGGCGGGCCCCAGCG
>CAVQGL010000003.1:0-623057 GCA_963712035.1 uncultured Acidobacteriaceae bacterium
AAGCGCCAACCACCTGGTCGAGCGTCGCAGCTTCGCTGGGAGCGTAGAGCTGGGATCGCGTCGCGAGCTCCCGCGCCAGCAATCGATAGTAGGGTACGCGTCGTCCCTGGTATTCGACAATGACCAATTCCGGGCCAACGACGGGTATGACGCTATGCGCCTCGATGTAGGTCAGCAGCTCATCCCAAAAATCGTCGCGATCCGGCATCGTCCCCCCGCTGTCTTATAGGCGTCTGTTCAGTGTCACTCTGGTAATCGAGTATAAATCGATGGCGGGCCAGGAAAACAAAATGGTGCTGAAAGGGGGATGGATTGCCGGTTCGCTCTCTGCAACAGATATCAAGTTGTCTCTCTTTTTCCTGAAGTACGTTCGAGCTTAAGTGTCTGGCTAAGTCTAGTGGCTAAGGACTGGCTGGCAAGATAATGCTTCAATTTTGCTGACCCGTCTTCGCAATTCGGCAGCAACCATCGGATCCTCCGGCATGTCCAGGTGGCTCGCAGAAACTTCGACAATGTCCAGCCCACCGAGCGCCATTCCCGCCCATCCGAACTCAGCGTCTTGTCCCCGGTTCGAGTCTGCCAAGGGTTCGTGGAAGAGCGTCAGGCGGCCTGGATAAATCGGCGGATCATAAGAGTAGGAGGCGGCAACCACGGGCAAAAACTCGTCGGGCGCCGCGCGCCGTACTCTTTCTCTCATCCAGCCCTCGAACGGAAGTGAATACCGATAGAGCAGATGCCAGAATCTTCGCTCGATCACTCGTTCCACTTGGCACGTGCGTTCCGTTAACAGGCTCCATCGTCTGCCATCAGCGCGGAGGATGCGCATGAAATGCTCTTTCCAGTTTTGTCTCCGTGCCTGGTGCACCGGCCCGTAGGTCTCGATCAGGGCGAGAAGGGCAACTTCTTCGCCTGCGTCGAGCAATTGTCTGGCAACCTCATAAGCGACCATGCCAGCAATGCAAAAACCGGCAATATGGTAAGGGCCATGAGGCTGGCGCTCACGAATCGTTGCAATATGGTAGGCAGCCATCTCCGGCACCGTGGTCAGCCGGTCGGCCTCCCCAAGCTGCAAGCCAAAGAAGAGGTTGATCGAAACCCAGGTTTCGTGCCAGCGACCGGAATCGCAGTTCGGCATGAACCAGGAAGATCGGAAACCGGTTCCCATTGGGCTGCACTTCCGCCAGTCTCGGCATCTTCGCTGACTGCGGCCCGCGTATCACGTTCGCAAGGCTCTCGATGGTGGGCGCCATGAGCAGCCCTGCTAAATTGATGCGCACCCCGAAAGCGCGCTCAATGTGCTCGACCAGCACCAGCGCGAGCAGCGAATCACCTCCGGCATTCAGAAAGTCTTCATCGACGCCCACCTGACGGCCGAGCAGCTTTCGCGCCAGATTGCGGCCAATTCCGCCTCGATTCGATCGCGGGGAGGAAGACTTATTGTGAGAGCGTCTCCTGGCGGAACACGCGCAGGAGTTGGCAAAGATTTGCGGTCAAGCTTGCCGTTCGGCAGCCGTGGCAACTCTGGCGAGTGCAACCAGGTCCGCTGGAACCATATACGCTGGAAGCTCCGCGATTAGAAAATGTCGCAGCTCCGACGCCGCCGTCATCGGGGAATAGTACGCAGCAATCCGCGGATTGCCCGCGACATCTTCGCGCAGGATTGCAACCGCTTCGCGAATGCCCGGATAGCGGCGCACTGCAGATGCCACCGATTCCAGTTCGATCCGATAGCCGCCCAGCTTCACCATGGAGTCGGCACGACCGGCAAACACGAGGCAGCCGTCGGCGCGCTGACGCGCCAAGTCGCCCGTCCTGTATCGAAACTCGGGCGCGCTTTGGTCGGGCTTCTCGAAGCGCTCCGCGGTCAGGTCTGGATCGTTCAGATAGCCAGAAGAAAGATACCGGCTCTCGACAACAACTTCTCCCGCGTCGCCATTTTGAACGGGACGGCCGCCTTCGTCGAGGAGGAGGATTGCTTTCGAATGGACCGGCCAGCCAATCGGGACAGGGCTCTCAATCCCGCCTGTTCGCAGAATGAAATACTGCGCATAAGTTCGCGTTTCGGTTGCAGCCATGGCGTTCTGCAACACCGTTGCCGAATGGGAAGGTGGCGCGGAACCGCTCGATGTCGCGCCTGAGCAATTCTTCGCCGCCCGTCGAGATCAACCGGAGATTTCCTAAAGCAGCGGCGGAGCACGTTTCGTCGCAAGCTGCACGCAGCATGGAGGCGGACATCGTGCTCACGGTGATACGGCTGGAGGCAAGCCACTCCCGCAACTGATGCAGCCGGCCTCGCGATTCAAACAAATGCAGCTCGCCGCCATTCAGCAGACTCCCGAACATCGGAGCCATCGACGCGCTGAAGGTAAATGAGAACTGCTGATCGAAACGATCCGAAGGACCGAGAAAGAGGTCATTCGTTTGACGGGCAATAAGAAAAAGAAGCTGCCGATCGAAAGTCCAACAAGCTTGGGCTCGCCGGTAGAGCCTGAGGTCGCATAGACAGCGGCAATAGCGTCTGCCCGGTCAGCAGCCGCAGCTTGACCCTGTGACCGAACGAGAATTCGATCGGAAAGAAGTGAATGGAAATCGATGCAGGGCACACCTGCGGCGAATAATGCGGCGCGCGTTCCGTCGATCGAGTGCGTAATGATCAGCGCCGGACGAGAGGCGGTAATGAGGCGCCCGATTTCCGCGTCCGGCGCCCTGGTATCAATCAACAGATAGGCAAAGCCGCCGGCAAGAGCGCCGAGCAGTACTTTCACCAGTTCCAATCCGAAAGGCATCAGGATGGCGATCAAGCCCCCGTCGGGAGACCGCGCTTGCAGATGGCTGCCGATTCCCTCGGCATCATTGAGCAGATCGCGATAGGTCACTCGTCGATCGCTATCGACCAGCGCAATGCGGTCAGCGTGGCGCAGAGCGGACTCGCGGAAGCGAAAGGCAACGGTGCTTTCAGCATTTTGCAGCGCGAACGGACGGAACCCCGCCCCTGGCACAAAGCCGTTGTCTTCCGCCCGCAGCGAGCGAAATGGAATCGGACTGCTCACGCAGGAACTTCTCCCTTGAATTGGCCAGGCTTCAGTTACTTTCACTGTCTGTAGCCCCAGTCTCTCCATGTTATGGTGGCTTTCTCCGTCGGCGTAGGCAATCGAAACAATATCGGTACAACCTAGCTCCCTCGCCAACTTGATTCGGGCTGCGATCACCGCATGATGGCAACCATGCTTGCGGTGTTCAGGAAGCGTGGCTCCGGCCGAAAGCAGTGCGGTCTTCCCGAAGATGCCAGGGCATGCCAATCGCTGCATCGATATCTACGCGCGTAGCAATCATGAAGTGTAACTGCGGGAGGTCAAACAGGTGGCGCATGTTGCGGATCGCCGCCGGGAAATTGGCTTCCGGCGCTCCGAATCCGCGCAAATAGAACTCCAGAAACTCCGTGCGCTCCTTCTCGAGAGGCTGGCGGATTAAGATGCAGGGTACTTATCATCCATGTAAGACGCGCTGGTTTTCATGTGCACCCAGGCATACCTGTTGCTTGGGGACCGGCCTCGCCGCGAACAAGCTTCCGCCAACGGACCACAATCGCCCGCACGCGGTCACTAGTTCGCAGCCGAAACGCGAATCGCGGTAGAACTTCTCAACTTGATCCAGATGTCCGGCGATGGTTTCGTCGGGCGCATCGCAGGCCCGGTTGAAATATCGAACATCTTCATAGCGTAAAGCTCGGCCCAAACTCCTGCTCGATTCGGATTTTCTCGTGAGCGAACTCACGGTCGCGGTACGTGCGGAGACGAAGATAATCGTACGAGGCGAACATACGAAATGCGCGGAGCGTGGGACTTGTGTCCGCGGCGACGCAGTCTTCGAATTCAGGATCTCGGGGCCCTGCAACTTTCGCGCCCGGATTCAGATTATCGATTGGGTGATTCATCCTGTCCCTGTGGAGCTGTATTTCCATTTTAATTCGTGGGATAAATTGAGATTGCATATTCAATCCCGGCAAGTCCTAACCCCTTGATCAAATCCATCCATTCCGCGCGGGGCAGTTGTTTCCAGCGGTGCGTGTCCGAAAGGCCCGCCGCAGGATTCGCCGAGAGTTCAGTAGGAAGGTCTGGCGCGAAGCCACTCTCCCCGGTCATCGTGCGCGGAGAAAGCGAAGCACAATCAACGCTGACATGCCGGAATAGAGGTACTCTTTCCCGATCTCCCTGAGTTTCTCAAGGGTCAGCGGCGTTTCGCCATTTACGAAGACGGCGCCTTTGAGTTCTCCGCAGTGTTCAAAGATGAGTGGCGTGTTTATCGAGAAACGTTCGTGTACCATGCGAGTCCGAGACAACGCGCAGTAGAAACTTGTGACTCACCGCTCCCGATATGGTGAACGACCATGATTTCTTGAACCGGAAAACTCTTCACGTTAAGAAATGGCCTCGCTCTGGATAAGTTCACGGTCTGGCAACCTTTTTCTTCGGCTCGCCGAAACGTGAACTCATAGCACGCGACGATTGCTCCGTTGCGCACGAATTCCCAGTTCCGGTCCCGGACCCCGATCCGCGCCATATAGGAGCGGAAACCCTCGTAAAAGATCATCTGTCCCGCGATCGATTCGCCGTTTTTCTTGATTAAGAGCAGTTCGCCCTTGTTGAAGTATTTCTAAGGATTCTCTCCTTTGGCTCGACGTAAGCACTTTTACCGTAGCGGAGCGTTATGTACGGCACATACATGTTGTTGTAAAAATCGTCGAGGCACGCCTGATCGTGGGTGATTTCAAACTCCAGGGAAACTGTGCCCGGATCTTTCTGAGCGCGGTACATGCCAGCGGACTTTCTCTCTTTTTTCCGGCCCGCGCGGAAGTTTGGCTTCTCCGTGGATCCAGGAGGGAATCAGCATTCCGCGCTCTGCCCTCAAGAATTTTAGATATGGTGCATCCAGATCGCTGAAGACCAGGGCCGCATCGCTTGCGGCTTTGGGCGCTTTTTGCATGTTCCATAACCAGGTTCGGCCCAGGTAACGCGCGCGAAAGGCCGGGCCAAAGATTGTTGGACAGAGGTAATCCCTGAATTGAGCAGTCGTCGAATACAGGCAAACCGAGATGGATACCTGACTGCCCAGCATAGCTCCAGTCACACTCCACATCTGAGGTCTCAGGATGTTCGAGCAAGTCATAAAGGTAGTAGGCGAATGGAGCGATAATATCTCGCAGGCGATGGGGAATTGCCAGGTAAGCTTTCTTGCCCAAAGTGAATGGGCTATCCGCGGTGATAGAAGTCATGTGGCTCCCATGCTGAGAGGCGACGTGAATCCACGTTCGTCGCCGACGGAACCGTGACCGCAGCAACGGCTCGCCGCTGAGCGACGGCGCCGCGATGCTGATGCTGGGAGACGAGGCCGCGGGCGCGCGGCTGGGCGCCCAACCGCTGGCGCGGATCGCCGCACGGGGCGTGCACGGCGTGGACCCCGACGTGTTCGGGATCGCGCCGGTGGAGGCGGCCAACAAGGCGCTGGCCCGGGCCGGGCTGTCCTGGGAGCAGATCGACGTCGTGGAGCTGAACGAGGCGTTCACCTCGCAGTCGCTCGCCTGCCTCGCCGGCTGGCCGGACCTGGACCCGGAGAAGCTCAACGTGCGCGGCGGCGCGATCGCGGTCGGACATCCGCTGGGCGCCTCGGGCGCACGCATCCTCGGCCGGCTCGCGCAAGAGTTGCGCTCGCGCGGCGGCGGGCTCGGCCTCGCGGCGATCTGCATCGGCGTGGGGCAGGGGCTGGCCGTGGTGCTGGAGGGGTGAACCAGGCCGGCGCGCCAGGGCGCCGGCGGCGAGTCGCTCGCCTAATCGCCGGCGCGCATCTTCGACCACTCGGTCTTGTGCGCCTTCTTGGCGGCCTGGTAGGCGGCGAGCGCCTGCGGTGAGTCGACGTCGCCGAGCGTGGGGTGGGCGGCACGAGGTCCTCGGCGGCCTTGACGCCGAAGCGCTTGGCCAGCACCGCGGCGAGCGACTTGACCTTCATCTCCCCGAAGCCCGGCAGCGCGCCGAGGTTCGGCGCGCAGGTCGGCGGCGTCGGCCGCCTCGTTCCAGACGCGGCAGGCGTCGCCGTCGTATCGTCGCGCACGTGGACGGCGAGCTCGTGGACGCGCTTGGCCATCGAGCCGGGGAAGCGGTGGATCGCCGGCTTCTCGCGGAAGACCGCGCTCTAGGTCGGCCTCGGCGAGCGTCGCGGCGTCGAGGGAGCCAAGGCGCTCGCGAAGCGCGAGCGGCCCTGAGAAGGCCTTCTGCACCGTGACCTGCTGGTCGAGCGCGAAGCCCATCAGCAGCGCCATCGGGTCGTCGGCGATCAGCGCGTTGGCCTCGTCGGAGTCGGTGAAGTAAGAGCTTGGCGGGCATGCCCGCTGATCCTAGGGCCTATCTCGGCAGAGGGCGTGCGTCCCGGCCTAACGAGATGGGCCCTCACCCGCCGACTCCGGAGATCAGCTGCTTCTTGGCGGCGGTGTACTCCTCGTCGGTGAGCGCGCCGGCCGTATGCAGTGCCGCGAGCTGCTGAAGTTGCGCGGGAAGGTCGTGGCCGACCGCCGTGGACGCGGCACCGGCGGCGGCCGCGGCGGCCACGGAGTCCGGCGGCGGTACACCGGGGCGCCGCCGGTTCGTCGGGCGGGACGGGGCTCTGCGGCGGCGGGCCGTTCGGCCGCCAGCGCTGCCGGGCCGCATGAGCGTCGGCCCGCAAGCCTGCCTGCGCGCCGGAGAAGCGGTGGCGGAATGACTCCATGCGCGCCTGCAGCCACACCGGGGGTCCGATCTGCGCGTCGGGGAACTCGAGCGCGGTCTCGCGGCGCAGCATCTCGATGGCGAACATCGCCAGCGCGATGATGATCAGGATCCCAAGCCAGTTCCGCGTCGCGGCGATCGGGCCCCATGCGATCAGGATGATCAACAGCGCTCCCATCGCGCCGAATGCGAATCCCGGGCGGTCGCGCAGGTAGGGGGCGATCGAGCGGCGCAGGCCGCTCGCGGGCCACGTCGGGCCGCCGATCAGGCCCGTGAGGATCACGGGCACGCCGATGAAGATCACCGCGCCGGCGACCGAGACGAGGATGCCGGTGCCGATCGACCATGCCGCCGCGGCGGCGGGCTGGATCGCGGCGGTGCTGGCAAGCGATTCGACGACGATTTTGCCGATCAGCGATCTGGCGATCAGGACGATCACGCCGGCGAAGACCAGGGCGACGCCGACCTCGATCAGCGCCCGCGGCCGACGTCCCCGCGCGAGGTAGATCGCCAGGCCGTAGAGCAGCAGCGCCAGCAGCGGCAGCGCCAGCGCGAGGTTGCGCAGCACGTTGACCGCGGTCTGCATCGTCTGCAGGTTCTTGGACTTTACGACCTGGATTTCGGCGACTTTGGCGGGGAGCTTTGCCACGGTGGAGGAGGGAACCCCGACCTGTTCTGCGGCGTGGGCCACGAGCGGGCGCAGGTCGAGCACGACCGCGCCGCCGCCGGGCGTCTTGACCACGCTGCCTTTGTTCTCGATCAGCTTCACGAACTCGGCGTGGCGGCTTCGTTTGCCAGCGCCATAGTTCCTGAACGGCGGGGCGTTCAAGGGCGAGGTTCACGCCCTTCTGCACGATGCTGCGCAGCGCGCCGGCGGCAGGGCCGGCGAGCGGCTTGAGCTCGCTCGGGAAGACGCTGCGCAGTTCGCCCGTGACGTTGACGTGGGCATAGATTTCTTCGGTCGCAAAGCCCGAGACCGCTTCGCGGATCGGGGGGCTTTCGATCAGCTTCGTGCTGGTCGAGGTCCAGCCGACGGTGTTGAGCAACTGGCGGTTGGCCCATACCGCGAAGATCGCGAAGATCCCGATCAGCGTCGCGACGCCGATGAGACTTCTCACGAGCCATCGGTGTGGAGGGTGCGCGGCCTGCTCCATCTAGACCTCGGAGGGTAGATGTTCGTCGTCGGGGCGGTAACCGTGAAAATCACCTACGCGGGTCGGGGTTTGCCCCCGTTGCACCCTCGCGTCCGGGCTGCGAGGGTGGCCAGATGCACGGAATCGCCGGCCGAGCAGCGCAGAAGGGCCGTCTCGTGGCGCTGGTCGTCGGACTGGCGTCGCCTGCGCTGCTGCTCTCCGGCTGCGGGTCGAGCAAGCCGACCTACTACGTCAAGGTAAGCGAACTGAAGTCGGCGGTCAGCGCGCTCAGCCATCTCGACCTCTCAAAGGAAGGGATCTCCGGCGCCGAAGCGGCGGTGCATCAGGTCCAGAGCAGCGCCACCGGGCTCGTCGAAGCGGCCAAGAGCGAATTCCCGAGCCAGAGCGAAGCGGTCTCGACCGCGGCCAAGGAATTCGCCGACTCGGTCAAGGCCGCCTCCAACCCGCCCGCTGGGCCCGTTACGTATTGCTGACCCGTATCGCCGATCACCTCATCAACCGTATCGTCGAACTCCTGCCTTCGCAGATCAAATCCACACCTGCGGACGTGTCCACTTAACTGATTTGTGGACACTTAGCAAACGGTTCACTCCGGACGCTTACTCACATCCGGCAACGCGCCGGTCAGAAAGTGCCAGTTGCGCGGATCTGCCTGCCAAACATGCGCATACTTCGCCGAAACGTCGCACCGAATATGGCGCTCGGCCTGGACGCGCCGACGAGCGTCGAGACGATCAAGCAGGAAGGAAAGAACTCACTAATGTACCCGAAGAGCACGGTCACACGCTTCGAGTTTCCGGCTCGCGGATCGATGTCCGCGCTGACGCTGTATTGGTACGACGCGCAGACAAGCGCCGCATATCGACCGAAAGACCTTCCCGAAGACGAGCCTTTAATCGGTGATCCAGGAGCTTTTGGAGAAACCGCGGCATCAGTTCGAGCCGGCGCTGGCCTTGACGCAAGAGTTGCGCCAACCGGCGTTGCTGCAGCGCCGGGCGCGGTGGCCAGTGGTACTGGCCGTGATGGTGGTCGCGGAGGCCCTCATGGCACTAGGTCGGAAGCAAACGGGGTCGTCTTCGTCGGAGACAAGGGTTATCTCACTACGGATACCTATGGAGCCAAAGTCCGCCTATTGCCAGAGGCCAGGAATAGCGCCTATACGCTTCCGCCTCAAGTACTGACACGATCACCCGGACACTATCGCGATTGGCTCCGCGCCTGTAAGGGTGGAGAGCGGTCCTGCTCGGACTTCAGTGTCGCTGGACCATTCACAGAATGGATTCTGCTCGCCACGATCGCCATGTGCGTCGAGGGCAAGCTGGAATGGGACAGCTCGAAATTGCGGTTCACCAACAGCGAGGAAGCCAACAAGTTCGTAAGGCCGGAGTTCCGCAAGTCATGGAGCCAGGTCTGGACTGGGAAGAAACCTAGTCATGGGAAGCGCTCGAGCAACTCGTAAGAGAAGCGGTTATCGACTCCGCCGCGAGCGGGACAAGAATTACGGTACCCACGACGTGTGAGCGAACCTGCATCCCGACAGCTGTGCTTCCCCGTTCGGTGCAGCCCAGAACCGCGATATTGTTCGTTTGAAGATTAGGATCGTGTATCTTAACAAGCGGCTGAATAGTCCTATGAAGGTGAATTGGCATATGAAAACAAGAGCAAAGTTTTTCTGGGGAGTGACGATAGCCGTAGTTCTTTGCATTGCTCAATTGTCCCAGGCGCAAGTCGATCCGCGCTGGAAGATGAACGACCGTAGCCGCCCGCTGCCGCCAGTGATTACGCCCGGAACCGCGAGCACAGAAGACGCCGCCGGACGCCCTCCGTCGGATGCGATCGTCCTTTTTGACGGAAAGGATCTTTCGCAGTGGGTCGGCACGGATGGCCAGCCCTCGAAGTGGAAGGTGGAGAACGGTTATGTGCAATGTGTGCCGCACACCGGGTTTCTGATTTCGCGCCAGCCGTTCGGCGATATGCAGCTGCACGTCGAGTTCTGGGAACCGGTGCCGGCCGTCGGCAAAGATCAGGACCGCGGCAATAGCGGCGTCATCATCATGGGCCAGTACGAGATTCAGGTGCTGGACTCCTATAACAGCATCACGTATGCCGACGGGCAGGCGGGGGCGGTGTATGGACAGTATCCTCCGCAGGTGAACGTGTCACGGCCGCCCGGCCAATGGCAGACCTACGAAATTATTTTTCACGGGCCGCGGTTTGACGCGAACGGCGCCGTAACGCGCAAAGCACGTGTGACCGTCCTGCAGAACGGAGTGCTGGTGCAGGACAACGTCGAGATTGAAGGGAAAACGGGATACGAGCCGCTTAAATATGATGTCGTACCCGAAAAATTGCCGTTAAGGCTGCAGGATCATGGACACCCAGTTCGTTATCGCAACATCTGGGTCCGGGAGCTGGCAGAGGGACAGTAGAGAGGGCGCTTGTTCGAAGAGCTTGACAACGGCGAACTCTCGCCACACTTGAAATCGTCGGAAGAAACTCGCTTACCGCTTTCGGCAGGGCTGGATCGGAGATTTCATGGGGGATTTCCGATTCCAACAAGCCCCCCGTCCTGTTCGAAGACGCTAGTTCGTCCAGTTCTCAGGCAACTTGCAAGGTCTCTTAAGGTCCGCATCGGAACCTTGGAGATGAACACGCCACGGCGGAACTGGCTTAGAACTCTCCAACATACCGCGGAAATTCTAGCTATTTTGCGGCTCGTACTTCACTGGATATCGCGGGTCCGATCCGACCGGAGTCCCGCTCGATCCTCGCGCGGCGAATACCCAGGGCCACATCGCCGACAGAGCAAGGAAGGGCTTACGAAGTGCGGTTTCTCCAGTCCGGTTTGACGAAAAAGCGCGAAATTCGGCCAGTTCCATGCGATTTCGCGCCAACCTGAGCTAGAGATAAGACTGGGAGGCGGTTTCGTAGACCGCTGCCTTAAGCCACTCGGCCACCTCTCGTTGAAGCGCTACGTCGGAGCGGTTCAACACAGACAGCAGGTTTCTATTTTACGCTTTGCTAGGCGGGCATCTGCAAGGCCGGAGGGTTGGTCGGGCTACACTGGAAGAGGCACAGTGCCGCGAGAATCGCCGCGATGCTGGAAAGGCACTCCGCATCGAGTGCATTAAAGGGAGTTTGGCCCTACGTCGTTCAAGTTCATCGTGTAGGTAGCGGGATCATAGCTGGCGTCGTCGCACATAGGACGGTCATCCATGCCGGTTTCCCACTTGGCGGCCTGTAGAAAACCGCTCGCGCCCAGACCCGCTGCCGACCCTCGATCACTTCCCCATTCGAGCAAGCCATCGCGATTGCCATCGCGCCGTGGCTGACCATCTCCGCGATCCCGTAACCACCATTCATGCCACTTTTTCAGACAGGGATAGGCCCATTCGAGGAGGGCGCGGTCTTGAGTTCTTTTGGAAGAGTTTCCAAGTTGCGTACGCGCCCACTGGGGTTGCGAGCGGCCCGGCGTGATTCCGAAGCTGAGGTGGCGTTGGGCCCCGGGCCGGAGATCGTCAGTGATGCCGCCCGAAGCGAAAGCAGGTGTGATTCACCAAACAAAGCCAATAAGAGCAATGTTTTCAATCCACATGTTGGGGGAAGTGGGTGATTGGCACCGAGGAAGTGAGAAAAAGCGGGGTATCGCCGAGCAATTGTACGAGCCAAGCGGTAGCTCTGCGGCTTGCCCCTCGGGGAAAAATGCGCAAGCAAGCTACGGTTCCGCGATCACATCGGTGGCGGAAGCCGGCGTGCGTCCACGGTGCACGGGGTTCATCCACCAGCGTCTTCGCGACGGAGCAAAAATCCTCATCGGGCACAAATTCTAGTCAAATCCGATGGCCGGTGCGACCAAACCTTGGCTTCCCGCATCGAATTTCGTAGAGCAGGGTCGTCCAGCGGCTACTGCCGGTAAGTATCAACTCTTCTCCAGTTTGGAAAGTTGTGCCAATCCAATAATTTGCATTGCCTTGAACGGTTCAGGAATCCGTTCCGTTCAGCTGCGTGCCATCGGAGAATTTCATGAAGGCTCAATCGAAAAGCGATGTTTGCGCCCCCAAGGGCAAAATGACTCTACCTGAATCAAGCACTACTACTGGCAATTCTGCGCCGGGGATTGAGTTGAATATCGAATATTCGGACTTTCCGTGTTTGCTACCCTTGGCTCCGCCTTGTCTCTGAACTCGCAGTTTGTTCCGATTTCCGAACAACAACTAGTATTCTGCCCCACTTTCCCGGCGGATGCTAAGACACATAGTGAGGTCAGGGGGTTAGTCATGAGCACTGGCGCTGCTGCATCTGCCGCTTCGAGCGGACGCACGCTCCTTGTTTCCCGGGATTCTACAATCATCGCAGAACTCATCGAGTGGATGGGCCGGTTTGCAATTAGCACCGAAGTATGCACGGACGTTGGCATCGCTATCGGACTACTGAACCAACAAAAATTTGAAGCTATAATCGTGGATCTCAAATTGGGCGAGCAGACCAGCGCGCTTTTGGAAAAGGTCCGACTCTCGCCTGCGAACCGGACGGCTGTGACGTTCGCGATCACGGATGGCGCTGCCGAGGCCCCCAAATCTGAGGCCACAAATTTTGTAATGGAGAGATCTCTGTCACCGAGCGCAGTCGAACGAATGTTGAAGGCGGCCTACGGAATGATCGTTCGCGAACGACGCCGTTATTTTCGCTGTCCGGTCAAGATTCCTGCAGAGATCTTGGAAAACGGTGCCGAGGTCCATTGCCACACGATGAACATCAGTGAGGGCGGCTTGGCCGTCAGTACGACTGTGCCACTCAAACCTGGAGTACAGGTAGGAGTTCAATTTACCCTGCCGGGCCAATCGATCGAGTTCATAGCAAAGTCAGAGATCTCCTGGTATGACGAACGAAGTCGGGCTGGGCTGCAGTTTATGGCTTTGGCAGCCAACCTGCAGTCTGAGTTAAACGGTTGGCTCGCGCGGAGACTGGAAGAGAGTTTGCCTGAGTCTGTTACCAGCAAATTTCGAAAAGCGGATGGTTGAAGGGTTCTGATTTTCGACTCATCGGCGCTCGCAAGGCGGCTCCGGGTTGGAGGCTGAGGAACTACGAGTAAGCTGGCGCCCCGGACTAACGGTTGATCGTCATCAGTCCTCCCCGCAGATTGGGCGTTCGGTGCGGGCCCCGAACGGTGCTTGGGTCTTTTCCTTTGAGTTCGGTGCCAGGCCACGACGAAACTCTTAAGGACGACTCCTAGATTAATTAATGGGGAGTCGGCTGCCTAGCACCTCGGGAACCCAATGGAAATAGTCCCTCGGATTGAATTCGTCGACGCTACGGCGAAAGCGCCGTATAAACCTCCGAAGAAACGCTGCAAATCAACGGCGGCGCACAAAAATGAAAGGCCTTCCCACAAGAATTAAGTTAGACAACTTCGATACAAACAGTGCTACACTCCACGCCAATCGGTGAGGAGGCCATCCCCATGCCTGACGACCAGCTTGATCGTCTTCGCTTGCTCCTGATACACGTGCACGAAGTGGAAAAGCCGGGTCCTATCCGCAGGTTTCTGTTGCAGATCGCGACGAGATTTGCTCATGAGATTGAGCAGCCCAAAGCAGGAACTGTGAGGCGGAAGCACGCTGCGTGATGTGGTCGACAAAGCTGTCCCAGAGTAAAGAGGCCTCGGCGAATAACTGCCCGGACGGCGTTGGGTTTTTTTGTTACGAGCGGATTGATAGGGAGATTTCAGGGTCTCAGAACGTCGCTCAACAGGCCCCACCATGGAACTTCTTCGTCGATTCCGTCTTTCATGTTCCGTCCCTGAAGAGAGGTTGTTCGGACAGTTTCTGGCGATTCGAGCCACTGCTCTACCAGTTTCGCGATCTCGATATGGCAGGCGTCGCACTCCCTCGCTTCTTTCGGTGTCAGTCCTATATAGGCCGCCACCTTAAGGGCGTTTCCTTGCTTTTCGAGAAGACGGTGAATCTCTGCCTTGAAAGCATCGATCGTTGTGCCGGGTTTGTTGATGCCATCCATCGCTTCGCCTGTTCCGATCGTAGGTTCCCCACTACCGCGGCGAAGTGATTCGTGTCACAGGCTGGTACCCCAACGTTTCTTATACCGGTTTCTTTCGTAACGGCACTGTTGTGGTGGTCAAACCTGGCCTGGATTGTGAGTGCGTCGTTCATCATGCGAATTGAGCAAAGTTGCCGTGTTACACTTCGGGTTTTGAGGGGGAACGATCAATGGCGAACTGGTCCAAGGTTGTAAATCAGTTGAAGGGCGAACGTGACCGAGTAACAAAACAGTTGTCAGCACTTAATGCGGCATTGACAGCCTTCGTCGGCGTCTATGGCGGTGAGCCGATCAGCTCAGTTAACGGGAAGCGCACAGTATCAGCAGCAGCCCGCCGAAGGATGTCACTGGCACAAAAAGCACGCTGGTCGAAGGCGGCATCGGACGGAGCGACCGCGAAACCCAAGCGGGTGGTAACGGCAGCGTCGCGTCGCAAGATGGCCGCGGCTCAGAGGGCACGGTGGGCCAAAGTTAAGAGAGCGCCCGGTTCCTTGGCTAGGTAGAGCGAACTGAGGGTACCGTGCGACGATTCGGGTTCGGTCGATGTCCGTATTGCAGAAGCGAAGAACGTCGTCGCTCAAAACACTCAGACGGCATTCTTGGCCGCCTGCTAGCGTACTTAGGGTTTCGTTTAGTGCGATGCTTAGACTGTGGGCGCCACTACTACTGCCCCAGCCGGCTTGCGGTTCGCTAGATTCGGGAAGGTGTTTTTCAAGTCTCCTTCCAGTCAGTCAGCGCACGCAACTCATCCATGATTTCTCGCAACCGTTGAAGCCGCCTCTCCTGCTCGGCTGCCAATACCGCGTCTTTGCTGTTCTTGAGGATAAACAGGCGATTCGCGACGCTAATGTCAGCAATCTCTTCTCGTAATTTCCGGACACGCTCTTTAACCGGGGACTGCATGGCAAAAGGTTATCAGAACCGCGTTCGGTCACGCACCGGTGCGACGAACGGGGTACCTTTTCTCATTTCAGCGTGCATTGTTTTTGCGGTATAGTTCTAGGGCTCTGGGCCTGAGGGCTTTCCGTTGAGGTAGCCATGCGTCACCTCCATAACGTAGAGGGACACGGGACTTTGTCCGCGCCCGAGTCTCCAGTTCTATCGGTTGAGTTTTATTACGACTTTTTTGAGTCTGGAAAGCCACCAGACATACGAGGGAGAATAATCTCTTTTGACTACCGAACACTTGCCGCGTGGTTTCACCACCTAACCAAAGTGACGCTCAAGACCGACACCTTCTTATTGCAATTTTGCCTGTCCGACGAAGATGGCCATTTTCGCGCAACCGAAGGACCGACGCCTCTCGAATAATCCTCTCGGCCCACTGGAAACAGCCGTTCATGGCGGAAACGGTCAAGCCATTGGAATTATGCTACCCATCAGCAGATGGAAGACTTAGTAAATGGCAAACCCGTCCGTCACATTGAAACCGAGCAGTGCGGGTAACGTCGTGGGGCGTTCGTGAGAGACGGCGTGGTTTGGTATCGTGTCGGGACGCTCTACGCCGATAAGATTGAAGAATGGAATGCACCTGAGTGGCGAGAAGCGCCCGAGATTTTTTCTCTCGCAGGTTGGTAACCTTGTTATGCGGTCTCGGCGATTCAGGAATTTCCACCCTAAAACGGCGACAAAAAGGACGATTCCGAGTAGGTGGGCCCACGAGCGTCCCTCTTGCAACTTCCCTTCATCCATCACGACTCAGCTGACCTAGTGTTGGATTCAGAGCCGTTAACCCTCCGGGCAGGTTATCATCCCTCTGCGTGCTTGAATCCAAGGTTGCATAAATAGAGGACCTCGGTACCCAGTGGCCAGGCAGAGACGTGCTTTCGACCCAAGAACCTTCCTCTCCGCCGTCGGCGCTGGCAGGAAAATCGTGTCCTTCCGACAGGGACAAACGATTTACGCTCAGGGTGATCCGGCTGAATCCCTGTTTGTCATTCGAACAGGAAACGTGAAACTTAGCATCAAGTCCCAGACCGGCAAGAAAGCGGTCCTCGATATATTGGGGGATGGAGATTTTATTGGCATAGATTCCATTGGCGGCCAGCCTTCTCGCACGGCGTCTGCTACCGCACTGACAGACTGCGGTATCCTGCGAATAGAGAAGAAGGTCATGATGCTCGCACTCATACGGCAAGCAAAGATGGCAAATATTTTTTGGGCATATGTCTTGGCAAGGAACATCCGGTACGAGCAGGATTTAGTGGACCAACGCTGCAATCTCAGCGAGAAAAGACTAGCACGGGTTCTTTTGTCGCTGACCCACTTTGATCCTCATAGAGGGTCCGAGATTACGATTCCGATCTTAAGTCATCAGACGCTCGCGGAAATGATGGGAACCACGCGGTCGCGCATCTGCTTTTTCATGGAAAAGTTCAAGGAAGCGGGTTTCATTCATTACGAGAACAATAGCCCGACATTGCAAGTTCGTCGGACCCTTTTTGCTTTCTGTGACCAATAGTTTCCCTTTAAGTCTCTTTCTACACCTTCATTGCTCCCAATTCATAAAGAATTTCCTCTTTTCGCTGAAAAGTGTAAACTTTGCCCTTGGCCGAAGAGAACTGAGGGTGGAATGCCTGATCTCGTTCGCTGCCCATACTGCGTTCTCCACTATCACTTCAGACCGATGATTCTCACACCTGAAGGCTTGTATCTCTGCGACAACTGTGGACATGTCACAAGCACTGAGCAGCCTGACTTGAAGTGTTCATGCCGCGAATGCGATGATCGCGTCCGCCGTCCGATGGGCATAAGAAGCGACCCAGCGATCTTCTGAGACCTAACAATGGACGAACTAGGATTTGCCATCATCAAGTGGGAGCGGGAAACGCCCAGCCTTGCCATGTGCCAACATTGCGAGATCAAGTTTTTTACACCTCGTGAGCTGAGCAACGATCCGATTCGAGCAAAAGAATTTCTCTGGGGCAGGTTTAGCAGTCACAGATGCAAAGTGCGAGAAATTCGCGTGCGTTTACAAAGGAAAGCCGTCAATCAATAAACTCGGCAAGGCTAACGGGCTGCACCCTTTGCGCGAATCTTCAGCCATCTCTGGCAGTGCAAGGTACTTGCGACTTCAAACACACAGGGATCTGAACTGTCAGTTCAGGCCACTGAAGCCCACTTCTACGTGGATGCCCCACTTCTCAAGCAGCCATTCTGGGATGTACACGCGATTCCTGTTCCGCGAGCACCAGCTGCGTAGGGCAGCCGACGAGGTATACATCTCCGTCGTGAGTTGCAGTTGGCTGACCTGTAACTCGAATTCTGTAGCGAGCGCAGGAACGGGTGCAGGCGGACACCCCCAGTTGGGATTTCCGCGTTTGCGAGTCGAAGTTGGCACTGGCAAAAGTCATCTCGCGCAGGCCATCGGACAAGCCTCGACCCAACAGGGTTATCGCGTCCTCTATCGCGAAACCCACAAACTACTCGATGACCTGATCGAACCCTAATCCGGTGAACCAGCGCCACGCCAAGTGCATGCGCAGTTCTTCCAGCAACTTCCGCTCACTGGTGATGCCGTAGAGATGGCCGAGTAGCAGGATCCGCAACAGCACTTCGGGGTCGATCGAGGGTCGCCCGGTTTCGCTGTAGGATGCTCGCAACTTCTCCCGCACAAAATCGAAACTGACGTAGCGGTCGATCCAACGTAACAAGTGGTTTTCAGGAACCTGATCTTCGATGCGAAAGTAGTAGAACAGCGACTCCGAACGGTCGTGTTGCCCCATCATAAGAAGCCAGCCTCCGAGAATGGCGATCGCATGCAGCATCACTAACTCTCGTCCGCTTATAACCTTGTTGTGATCGCCCTCGCAAGCACCAACTCAGTGACTTTTTCAACACCAAACCTCCATTACGCTCATATTCCTCTGGGTTTGAGCGCTAGCGCCTTCGATTCGCCAAGAACCTTCCCACTAATTGGTAGTAAAAGCATCGAGACCTTGGTGGCATGATTCTGGCTGGGCAACAAACTCGGACCTGCCGATTCTATGCGGTATGGCGAGGCCATGTGACAAAGACACCCGGCGAAACGAAACGGCCTTCGAAATGGACAGGTATTCTAAGTTGCAGGCAACATTCTAAAAGGGGTGCCTCAAGGCAACTTCTCTCTCGCCGTTTTTAAAATCGAACCGGGGCGTCTGGGACTTCTGCAAGCATTTACTCCGGATCGCAATGCGCTCAATCAGGCCGTTACGGCGGCCCTTGAGCCGGACACATCCACCGAGCGGAATGCTTTCGAAGGAGCCGCCGAAGATCGTCTCATGGAGGTGGTGAAGACAGGAATCGATGCACAGGGAACGCATGTAAGCGCGAGCGAGCGCACTCGTGCGCGCACCATGTTCGACGTGCTCCAGGATTCGGCCAGGACTGTGCAGGAGCAGCACGCACAATCCTATCTTTCTGAACTGCTGGCATTAGTGGAATCGCAACAGAAAATGGCCGGTCACAAACGAAACGAAGCGCGAGTTAGAGCTCGCGTTCATGTGGAGCAATGCCAAAATGAAGAAGAAACTGAGGCCGCACCACGCCTCACTCTGCTATCCCGGTCTATTAGGGAGCCTCAGCAAATCTCTTGGACATGCAAAGCATCTCTTTCATGATTTCCTAAGAAAGTGTCCACGGCCTCCACAAGCTAACCCCTAGCTTAAAGGTTGGCAACAAATCTCGAAGTTCTTTGGTGAGCCGTTGTCGGTGGTTCACAGGTGGGCCTCAGAAGGAATGCCCGTTAAAAAGCAAGGTCATTGTGACTACTCCCCAAGAGCTGAACACCTGGCTTGGCAAAGAATCTGGCAAGCCCATTCATGGCAGCACAGCTGACGAGGATCTTGGCTGCAATGACCGTACAACTACTTCCCCGGCATTTGCTCAGCCTTGGAAGAAGGATTTGTAAATATCGGTTAAGTCTAGAAGTAAATTCCCTACTGGTCGAAAGCCATCCACAGCGATGAGGAAAGGGAGACAAGTTACTCCAGGGGATTGGCGGCCTTCGGTGCGCCTGCCGCCATCGTACGGTCGTACTCCGCACGCGTGAATGCAACCAGGGTTGTCGAGCCGCCCTGTCCGGGCTGCTCGGTGACGAGGACAGCGGCGTGCGGCATTACCCAAAACTCACGGTGCGCGAGGTACTGCACGCCATAGACATCTTGCACCGGCTTGGTACTCTCGCCCGTGGGCGGCCCGTAGGCTTGTTTTAATCCTGCGAAGATTTCATCGAACGCCTGACCACGATAGTTAAACTCCGCGCTCGGAGCGGAGTAGATCAGCTCTACCTTCACGAGGTGACCGCCGTCAAAAGTGAACGTGTCCGTCCGCCTCTCGGAGAGGTTGCCCGCGCTTTGGTACTCAAAGCGCTTGCCGCCCATCGCTTGCTGGCGGGCGTCAGCTAGCTCGCCGCAGCGCTGCTTCGCCTGAGCTCTGTCAGACTTGAGCAAACTCTTGAAACCTCCCGCCGCGCAGGCGCTAAGCATCTCCTTCTCTTGACCCTCGGCGAAGAATTGCTCGGCGGTTTCGCCTAGCTGATGACCGCCCTTCACCTTCATCGGCTGCTCTTGGGCGAGCACGCCGCCAGCGAGCGAGAGCGTGGCAAGGGTGAGTAGTCCGATTAGTATCTTGCTCATCGTCGTCTCCCTCGGTGTAGGCGGCGCCGGGATTATCAACGGTAGTATACATATCGACCCTCCTCTCTTTGAATTAAATGGCCACGCTAGTTTCTGGGTTTGCACCAGAAATCTCCCCAACAACGATCTCATCATCCGACTTCGACCGTGATGACATCGGAGTTATCATCGGGCGGTAGTGAGCGCCAGATCAGGGCGACGTTCGCCCCGAACAATTGCTACGCCTTTGCTGCTGTGCGTCGCGTCCTGCGCTCGGCGGCAGCGGAGGGATTCCTCTTTAAGTCCGAACCCATGCAGGGGCTATGCAACGAGTGCCATAATGAATAAAGCGGTTGCCCATCCCCGGTGGAGGCGATTCGAGCTTTTGTGAGTTCCGCATCGCGTTCTTCGGCCGACAGATTCGGCTTTAGTGTCACCTTGTCACGGAAAACAAGTATTAGCACGGCCAACCCGAAAGCCTCAGCCAAGGAGATGGCAATGCCGATTATGTCGTACTTAGAAATCTGGAATCCGTACTCAAACTTCCCACCTGCAAATACGGCACATCCGATCAAAACTGCAATCATGATCTGCCGCAAGCTGAAGTCTCGGTTCATGCGTGCATTATGCGCCCTAAGGGGCCAACCTTGTAATCAGGGCGTATACGCTCATTTTCCGATTGATCGTTCGTCGATACCGTTTTCAAATTCCTAAAAACGACATGGATTGGTCGGTTCGGTACGTCCAAGATTCGGTGGCAGATTGGGCGGAGCATAAGTAGGGTCTTTGTGCCTTCTTGCATCGACGGCTTCATGAAATACCGTATCTGGAGGGATCGTTCGCCTAGCTCCGAAGGGAATCCTCCACTTAACTTTCTTGGCTGTCGGGTCATAATGGGAGTGAGGCAGGAATTCTAGAAGCCACCACATCCATGTGAGCGAGTTATGAAGTTTTGCAAGCACATCGGGAGGGACTGGAGGGGGAGGAGGTTGTCGTCCCAGAATGTAATCGGCCCGTTGCGAATCAACCAGCAACCCGAACTTGATTGCTTCACAAAGCATCCACTGGAGCGCTATCTTCGAAAGTCCGCTTTCCTCTTCTGCATAAGAGCCTCCAACGTCCGAATGCACTCCCGCGAACCAAACCTGCTTGAGGTCTTGGCCTGGCAATTGTGGCCCCCACAAATTTTGCCTGAAATAGCAGCGCCGTTCGTCAATAGAAACGGCGTGCCGTCCGATTGCCATGTCAGGATTTTGAGCCGTATAGGGGAGCCTAACGGGGTCCCAAATCCATCCCACAGAACTTACTGTGTCCCAAAGGCCGACAAAGCGAAGTGGGCAGTGGCGGCAAAACGTCGCTTTGAATCCGTCTGCAACCTGAAATGTGTGCGTCATTCCGCCGGCACTTCGCGTACGTTTTGCGTAAAGCTGAATTACATATGGAATTAGTCCGTTGTTGCCGGGGTATAACAAACCAAACATGTGCAGAACGCCTGCCAGCGCCCGTGCGGTATACGCGCCTCTGCTAAACCCGAAAAGAAAAACCTGATCGCCGTCCGCATAGACATCCATAAGGTAACGGCAGGCATCCGCTACGTTGTCAAGAAGTCCGGCCCCAAAAGCTAATCCGGTTGCGACTGTCCAAGCTTTTGCGATCTTGCTACGTGCCGCGGGCGCTCCCATCGTCCCGACTCCGGGATGGTAGTATGCAACTTGCCGCTCACCATCAACTATCAATGCGCTGTAGATCTTGACCACGTTTGAATTGCTATCGCCGAATTCATTGCCGGTTCCATCGCAGCAAATGACTATGTTCTTTGGCACAGAGCTCTCAATGGGGCAGGAAGGGATACAAAGGCCCGCGCATTCGAGGTGAACGAATAGTGCTATTTTTCGTGTCGCGAAGTCAATCGAAAAGGTGGTCTCTTCCGAAAATAGGGCTGCACGACCAAGAAAAAAAGGCAAAGTTAACGCGCTTGAATCATACCCAATACAGCCAGTTACGCATACTCCCATCGCCGAGCCACTCTGCGGGTGATCTCGAAGAGAGCGATGGCGATCCCTACTAAGAACCAGAACCTGCGGCCAGAGATGAGAGTTCGGCTCGTCTCGACAGTTGCGTATGTCCGTTAGGTTAAGGCTTGTCATCGAAGTACGCGGTGGAATGAGCACCGCACCAAAAGAATCAGTAGCGGCTGGCGTAGGTTTTGTCCGCCGGTAGCCATTGACAGCTCACTCCGGCGACGCGTAGTGTCGATTGGCGCTGCCGCGCCGGCCACCGATATGTCACGGGAGATCTATGAAGACCGGTATCGCTCTGATCTCTGTCCTCGCCTTCGCCGCATCCGCGCCCGCGCAGTCCACCATGGCCCCGCTCCTCACCCGCGCATGGGATAACCACCGCTCCGGATGGAACCAGCAGGAAACCGTCCTCACCCAGGCCAACGTCAAAGCCAAAGGCATCACCCGCATCACCACCATCCCCGTCTTCGGCGACGCGCGCGGCATCGAATCCCAACCCCTCATCCTGCCCGGCGTCACGCTGGCCGACGGCACCACGCACGACGTCATGATCCTGCCCTCGATGGCCAACATCGTCCGCGGCGTCGACGCCACCACCGGCGCCGCGCTCTGGCAAACCCCGCCCCTCGGCACGCCCATCACCGGCAGCGACTCCCTCGGCCCCAACGGCCCCGGCGCCATGTGCCCCGGGCCCAATCAAACCATCGACTGCTACCAGATCAACGACAAGTGGGGCGTCCTCTCCACCGGCGTCGTCGACCCTGACACTTCCCTCGTCTACCTCGTCGCCTGGGTCTCGCCCGACGGCACGCCGCAAAACGGCAAGCACTATATGTACGTCCTCAACGTGAAGGACGGAACCCAGGCCGTCGCGCCCGTCCTCATCGATGGCTCCAACGGCTCGCAAACCTGGTCGGCCTACATGCGCAAGCAGCGCAGCTCGCTGGTCATGACGAACATCAACGGCCGCAAGACCATCTTCTTCGCCTCCGGCACCATTCAGGAACTCGGCACCGGCGCCGCAGGCTGGGTCCTCGCCTACGACGTTGCCACCAACCAGGTCACCGCGGCGCTGCCCACCACGCAGGGATTCGGCGGCGGCATCTGGATGGGCGGCCAGGGTCTCGCCGCCGATTCGCAGGGCTATCTCTACGCCGTCACCGGCAACGGCTCCTTCGACGGCGTCAACGACTTCGCCGAATCGATCCTCAAAATCCAGTACACGCCGCCCTCCGGCCAGACGCCCGCTTCTCTCAAAATCGTCAGCTGGTTCACGCCCTACAGCGATACAGCGCGCTCGCCCGGCGGCTACCCCGGCCCGACGTCACGCGACGGCCACCAAACCTGCGGGCATCAGCGCGCCGTCTGAAGCCGTCCGCCCCGTCAACGCCGCCATGAGCCCCTCGATGAAGACACGCGCGCGTTGTGAAGACGAAGAATGCCCAGGGCAAAGCCGTCCGTCTCCTCTATCCCCGTATCGCCACGCCCGGCGCGTGGTGGGATGAAGACCTCGGCTCCGCGCAGGGGGCGCTCCTCGAGAGCTACGGCTTCTACATCGTCAGCCGGCAAAGACGGCATCGCCTACGTCACCAAAATCGCAGGCCTCGGCAACACCATGCCCGCCGACTTCGCCAACGCCAAAACCAACTGCGCCAAACTCGCCACTCCCCCCGTCTGGCTCACCGAAGACCCCGGCCCGGTCGACGCCTGTCCCCAGGATCCCACCACGCTGAACTTCTTTCCCTGGGGCAAAACGCGCCACATGCACATGACTCCGGTCCAGTACATGAGCCCCACCCGCGGCCAGGTCCTCTTCGCCTGGGGCGAGAACAGCCAGCTCCACGCCTGGTCCGTCGCTCCCTCCGGCGCGCTCACTTACCTCGCCCAGGGCAACGAATTTGCATCGCCGAATGTTACAAATACCCCGGGCGGCATGCCCGGCGGCTTCTGCTCCATGTCCAGCAACGGATCCACGCCCGGCACCGCGCTGCTCTTCTGCACCGTCCCCTACGGCGACGCCAATACCACCGTCACCAGCGGCCGCCTCCTCGTCTACGACCCTGACAACTGGGTCACCAATCCCGACGGCAGCCAGACCATCCCCGTCCTCTGGGACTCGCAGCAATGGAATATTCAGTTCCTCTTCAATAAATTCAACCCGCCCATCGTCGATGGCGGCCAAATCTACGTCCCCAACTACAACGGAGGCGTCGACGTGTATGGACTGACCCCGCAACCGGCACCTTAGCGGAAATGAAGTCGCGAAGGCCAGCTATCCAACATGACGTAGCCACTCCTTTGAGGGTCAATCATGGCGCAGAATGAAAGCTGGTATGACTGACCAGATTCTCCACGCAAACAACGAATTAACCTGTGGTAATCCATATTCACTCCCTTTGACCTCGAGCAAACGACGTTCGCTCGTGATCCCTTACAGATAACCCACCAACAGCAACCGCAGTAGCATTTTGGGATCAATCGACGCCGACCAGTCGCACTGTAAAGACTCTTCACTCGCTCCCGAGTCCGGCAGAGACAATCTTCCGGGAAAAGCCCCCATTCGGACCAGCGCCGCCACTTGATCTCGTCACGCGCGGCGGGAGGCCCGGTTCGCATGCCAACTTCTCGCGAATCGAGATTGTCCCCCGTGTAGACGCAATCATAACGGGTGTCTCCCATGCCCTGTTTCTCGATTATCCAGCAGACGCTGCCGGCAAAATTCTCGTAGTGGTCCTTCACCGTCATCTCAAGTCCACCCGCAACTTCCCTTACACTCACGGTCTCGACCACGCACGTCTTCGCGTCGGCAAACACCGCGTGATGCGGCTTGTTCTTGTCCCGCTGATACTCTGCCAGATCGCCGAAATCGTGTCTGCTGACATGCAGGGCGGGAGATGGACAGCGACCCACTTGTGTGGCAAAGCCGAGAAGGGCATCACGATCCGAGGGCCGAAGTGGACTGTGATCATGTCCAGGCGAGTTTCGCCCAAGGGTACGTATTGCAGCGATCTGAAAATTTCACCCCTCTTGGCGCCGTCGTTAAGGTAGCTTTGCAGTAGCAGGTTCCGCGGAGAGCCGTGGCGCCCTTCCGCGTTTGTGAGCGAAACGAGGACGAGCCAGAATCTCCAGACATTTGTCGCGCGAGGGTGGATGAGCACGCAAGTTAGTCTCAATCATAGGACACAATACCGCTATGAAAAGCCGGTTTCCATCGGTCCGCAGGTCGTGCGGCTGCGCCCAGCCCCGCATTGTCGAACGCCGATCCTCAGCTATTCGCTTAGCGTCTCTCCCGCCTCGCACCTTCTCAATTGGCAGTTCGATCTGCACAACAATTACCTGGCGCGTCTTCTCTTCCCGGACAAAACTGACGAGTTTCTGGTCGAAGTAAATCTTGTCGCGAATTTATCTCCGTTCAATCCATTCGATTTCTTTCTGGAGCCGGGAGTCGAAGATTTCCCGTTCGAGTACCCTCGGGAGCTTACTGCGAATATCGAACCTTATCTGTTGCTCGATCCGGCCGGTCCTCTGCTCCGGGCTTTTCTTCGTAAATTTCCCCGCGAAAAGCGAGGAACGATCAGTTTTCTTGTCGACTTAAATCGCAGGGTGAAGGATCAAATAGATTATGAGACGCGGCTTGATCCAGGCGTGCAGACGTGCGAGCAGACACTCGAGAAAGGGAAAGGATCATGCCGCGACTCGGCATGGCTGCTGGTGCAGATTCTACGGCATTTGGGAATCGCGGCACGCTTTGTCTCCGGATATCTTATCCAGTTATCGCCGGATGAGAGGTCACCCGAGAGCAACAGTGCTCCTGCGACGGATTCGGCAGCTTTCCATGCGTGGGCAGAAGCATTCCTGCCGGGAGCGGGTTGGATCGGGATGGATCCGACCTCGGGCTTGTTCGCCAGCGAGGGTCACATCCCGTTGGTCTGCACCCCGAACGTTTCCACCGGGGCGCCCATCGATGGAACGGTCGAACCCGCCAAGGTGGATTTCGACTACTCCATGTCCATTCGCCGGTTGCATGACGACGCGCCGCGGCCGTCCAAGCCTTTTACCGATCAGGCTTGGACGGAGGTGGAAAAGGTGGCGCATCGCGTTGACTCGGACTTGGAAGCGCAGGATGTCCGCCTGACGTTCGGAGGCGAGCCTACGTTCGTCGGCATCGACGAACCTGAGAGCCCGCAATGGAACATCGACGCTCTGGGACCGATCAAGCGAACGCGCGCCCTGGCTCTTATCCGGCGCCTGCGCGAAAAGATGGCCCCCGGCGCGGTGCTGCATTACGGGCAAGGCAAATGGTATCCTGGCGAACCTTTGCCGCGTTGGGCAATGAGTTGCTCCTGGCGCGCCGACGGCGTTGCTGTGTGGGAGAATATCGATCTCATCGCCCAGGAAGATAGCGACCAGCACCTCGACACGACGGATGCATTGAAGTTCGTGCAATCGCTCACGCATCGTCTTCAGGTGAGCGTCGACAATATACTGCCAGCCTTTAATAACGAAGCTGAGACCGAGCCAGCCGGTTACATTTTGCCCATTCGCCGCCGTCAACCCGAAAGCCGGTTGAGCTGGTCAAGTCAGTTGTGGTTCCCTCGCCCGCGACATCTATTACTCTCACCGGGCGATTCTCCCATCGGATACCGCCTGTCGACCGAGTCAATACCATGGGTAGCGCCCGATGAGATCGAATATGAGCATGAGGCCGCTCCGTTCGCAAATCGAATCAAACTTCCATCACTCCGAACGCCGCGGATGGATCTCTTCCACAAAAATTCTACGGCCGATCCGCTGCCCGCTTTATCGAGCGCGGCTGAAACCGCGCCGGAGCTGATTCGGCCTGCCGTTTGCGTTCAGAGCCGAGAGAACCGTCTGCACGTTTTCTTGCCGTATGTTTCCAACCTTGCGGACTATCTCGACCTGCTCGCCGCCGTCGAGGATACCTGCCAGTATCTGAACCAACCGGTATGGCTAGAGGGCTACCCCCCGCCTTCCGATCCGAGGTTACGCTCTTTTAGCCTCACTCCCGATCCCGGTGTCCTGGAAGTGAACCTGCTACCCGCAAGCAATTGGGACGAACTCGAACAAATCCATACTGTGCTGTTCGAGGAAGCCGGCCAGAATAGGTTGACGGCGGAAAAATTTGCCTATGACGGCAGCCATCTCGCCACTGGTGGCGGTAGCCATATTGTTATGGGTGCGGCGACCGTGTTGGACAGCCCGTTCTTGCGCCGCCCCGATCTTTTGCGCAGCATGTTAACGTTCTGGCAAAATCATCCATCTCTTTCGTATCTGTTTTCCGGCGTGTATGTTGGCCCGACGAGCCAGTCTCCTCGAGTAGATGAAGCGCGCACGGACGCCTTGTACGAGCTAGAGGTCGCTTTTAGTAACTTGCCCGCCGGCGACTGCCCGCCCGACATTGTGGATGGATTGTTTCGCGACCTACTCGTCGATGTAACGGGAAACTCGCATCGCGCCGAGTTCTGTATCGATAAGCTTTATCCCCCGGAAGGTCGCGGGTCGCGCTTGGGCTTGCTCGAACTGCGCGCTTTCGAAATGACTCCGCACGTCAGAATGGGTCTGATAGAAATGCTCCTCATCCGCGCTTTGATCTCTCTGTTCTGGAAGCGTCCGTTCGATGGCAGCCTCGTCCGTTGGGGCAGCGCGCTGCATGACCGTTTCATGCTCCCGCATTTTGTCAGGAGTGACTTTTCTGACGTGCTCACTTACTTGCGCGAATCTGATTACAATTTCGAAGCGAAGTGGTTTGCCGCGCAATTTGAGTTTCGCTTTCCGAAAATCGGATCGATCGCCGCGGAAGGAGTCGAACTCGAATTGCGTCAGGCGCTCGAGCCCTGGAATGTGCTCGCAGAAGAAACCACCTCCGGCCGGACGGCTCGCGGTGTGGATTCATCCTTCGAGCGAATACAGGTGAAGCTCTCTGGGTTCAACACGGGAACTCGTTACGTGGCTACGTGCAATGATCGCCTTGTGCCACTCCATCCCACAGATGGGGATTCTACCGGTGAATCGGGAGAGTCTGTCGCTGGTGTGCGGTTTCGCGCTCGCCGTCTGTCGTCGCTGTTACACCCGTCCATTCCCGTGCATGCGCCTTTAATCTTCGAAATTATTGACCGCTGGAAAGAACGATCGATCGGCCGGTGCGCCTACTATGTCGAATCTCCGGATGGTCGGGGCTACCCCGCCCGCCCGGCGAATGCGAGCGAGGCGGCCGAGCGCCGACGGCAGCGCTTCAAAGAATTCGATCCTGCACCCGGTCGGATCGCGGCTCCGGGGGAACGACCGCACCCGATTTTTCCTATGACACTAGACCTGCGAATGCAGCCGGAGCAAAAGATTGCAACGGATAGGGCGGCGCTCGTCCCATGACTTTGGATTTACACCAAATTCCGCTCCGCTCCGGCAATGCCTATGATGAGTTATCGGCCGACGGTGTGACCCCTCGCGCTCACTGGGCAAAACTGATGGACTCGCTACGGGCTATCGGGACCGAAGAACTGGGACGGCGCTGGGCGCGTGCCGAGCGTTGCATCCGCGAGAATGGGATTACGTATAACGTTTACGGCGATCCGCTCGGGGCAAGCCGGGCTTGGCAGATCGATATCGTTCCGCTGTTGATTGCCGCGGACGAGTGGCGACTCATCGAAGCAGGCATCATTCAGCGCGCCCGTTTGCTCAGTTTGCTCCTCGAGGATCTCTACGGTTCCCAAAAGCTGGTGGCGCGGGGCCATCTTCCCGCCGCACTTCTCTACGGCAATCCCGCGTTTTTGCGGCCGCTCGTGGGCGTGAGAGTTCCCCTGCACAGTTATCTGCACATGCTCGCCGTCGACCTTGCGCGTTCACCCGACGGCCAGTGGTGGGTGCTGGCCGATCGCATGCAAGCGCCTTCTGGTAGCGGCTATGCGCTGGAGAATCGCACCATCGTCTCCGATGTTCTGCCCGATCTTTTTCGCAGCTCAAACGTATTGCGCCTCGCTCCATTTTTTCGCACGCAACGCGAGGTGCTCACTAACCTTGCCCAGTGCGACAACCCGCGAATCGCGCTGCTGACCCCCGGACCGCTGAATGAAACTTATTTTGAACACTCCTACATCTCGCGCTATTTGGGATTCACTCTAGTCCAGGGAGCGGACCTGACAGTGCGTAACCGGCGCGTCTATCTCAAGACCGTCGATGGACTAGAGAAGGTCGATGTGATTTTGCGCCGCGTGGACGATAGCTTTTGCGACCCTCTCGAACTCCGCGGCGATTCGCTTCTAGGCGTTCCCGGCCTGGTGGACGCCATCATTGCAGGGAATGTGAAGGTAGCAAATGCATTGGGAAGCGGTCTGATGGAGACGGCCGCGATCATGCCTTTCTTACCCGGCCTCTGCCAACAATTGCTGGGCGAAAAGCTTAGAGTTCCCTCGGTTGCAACCTGGTGGTGTGGGCAGACGCCCGCGCTCGATTGGGTGCTCGACCATCTCGACTCCGTGGTGGTGAAACCCGCGTTTCCCTCGCGCGGTATGGAACCCGTGTTTGGGGCCGAACTCCCGCAGGCCGAGAAGGCTAGCTTTGCGCAGCAATTGAGGGTGCGACCACACGAATATGTTGCGCAAGAGCAAGTCGCTTTATCGACTGCGCCAGTGTGGGATAAGGGAACCCTCACCTCGCGCAGCGTGGTGCTGCGCACCTACGTGCTCAACACCGGTAGTGGCTGGATTGCCATTCCTGGAGGACTCGTACGTGTCGCCGAATCCCAGGGATCGGTCGTCTCAATGCAGCGGGGCGGCCATAGCAAAGACGCGTGGGTTTTGTGGGACAGCCCTGTCGATACTTTCAGTATGCTACGCCCACGCAACGAGCCAGTAGAGTTGCGCCGAGTCTCGCGCGTGGTTCCCAGCGGCGTCGCCGACAATTCCTTCTGGCTCGGCCGGTACGTCGAGCGAGCCGAAAATATTGCCCGCATCTTGCGCGCCATGATCCCTCGCGTGCGGCTTGCGGAGGAAGCGGAGTTTGCCTGCCTTCTCCGGCTTCACGGGTGCCTAGAGTCGCGGCACAGCAAGTTGCCCAAGGCGAAACACAGGCGTCCGACCTCAATCGAACTGGAACAAGAGATATCCTCGCTGTTGACCGATGCCAAGCGCCCCGACAGTCTGGTCTGTACGCTGGCGGAGGTCTCCCGGATTGGTGGCACCATTCGTGAACGCCTGTCGTCCGATATGATTTACCTGCTCGGCCAGCTGCGAGACTGCACTCAGATGGGAAACGGCACACGGTTTCTGGAATTCCCTGCCATGCTGACCGATTGTTTAGAACTGCTTTCCGCTTTTTCCGGAATGGAGAGAGAAAACATCAACCGCGGATTGGGCTGGTTGTTCATGACCATTGGCCGGCGTCTGGAGCGCGCAATTTATCTGACTCGGCAACTGCGAGAGATTACTCCCCCTCTGACGGAGCAGGATTGGTCGCTTTTGGAGTGCGCGCTCGAGGTTGCCGATAGCTCCATGACCTACCGGACTCGGTATTACACGACCCTGCAGCCCTTGGCTGTACTCGATGTGCTCATGGCGGACGAGACGAATCCGCGCTCTTTGGATTTTCAATTGAGCCACCTCGCAGATCTCTATCAAAAGCTTCCTCGGCACCTTCCGATCGACCTAAAGGCGATGCGAGCGGCGCTGGCATTACTACGCAACTTCGATTTGCGAAAGCTCAAGTACCCGTTGCCGGGTGACGTGGCGAACGGTTCCGACGGTCTGTCGCAGCTTACAAAGTTCCTGCGGGAGTTAGAGGGATTGCTGCCTTCCTGGTCGAATAACTTATGCAGCAGATACTTCAGTCACGCACGGACCTTGCCCATCACCATAGGACAATAGTCTCGGTTACATGATTGCGAATAACGGCCCACCAACAATGCTTTATAGAATCGTTCACAGGACCACGTACAAGTATAAATATCCCGTCACTGTGGGAAACCACGTCGCCTGCCTGAAGCCGCGCGCCATGGCGCACCAGCAGCCGGCGAAGAGCGAGTTACACATTCAGCCACGCCCGGCGACCCGCACCGATCGCGTGGACTTCTTCGGCAATCTTCTCTGCTTTTTTACCATTCAGGAACCACACCGGGAGCTGGTGGTAGAAGCGCGGAGCGAAGTAAGAGTGGAACGGGATGCGGCGCGTTCCGCCAAAGTGTTAATCCCTTGGGAAGAGGCAGCGAAATTGGTTTCTCACGATTGCAGCCCGGAGGGTCTCGATGCTTATCAGTTTGGATTCGAGTCGCCGCGAATCCGCGCACGACCGGAGTTTGCCGATTATGCGCTTCAGTCGTTTACCCCTGGGCGGCCAATGCCCGAGGCCCTTCTGGATTTGACTGCGCGGATCCATAAGGATTTTCGCTTCGATTCGAAGGTGACCAATGTGCGGACAACACCCGAAGAGGTCTTCAAGAAGCGGCGGGGCGTGTGCCAAGATTTTGCACATCTGCAAATTGCCTGCTTGCGCTCTCTGAATCTCGCGGCTCGTTATGTCAGTGGATACCTTCGAACCTATCCGCCTCCGGGCAAACCGAGGCTTGTGGGAGCTGACGCATCCCATGCCTGGGTGTCAGCCTATTGCCCGGGAATCGGATGGCTTGATCTCGATCCTACGAACAATCTCGTTCCCTCGAACGGCCACGTGACGCTAGCCTGGGGTCGGGACTACGGCGATGTAAGCCCGCTGCGGGGTTTGATTCTGGGCGGCGAATTTCACAAGCTTAAGGTCGGCGTTGATATGGAGCCGCTCGATTCCTAGATGTCTTGTCAACCTGCCGAACCTGACCTACATGCTCAGCTTCTCGGATATGGCTTCGCTCGAGACAAAGTGGAGATGTTCCACGAGGGCGAATTCGGGATCTTCGAGAAGTCGGGAGCGCATGGCGGATAGCTGAGGTGCGGCGCCCACGTCGGCGAATAGCTTGGGGAGAAACAATGGCGCGCTCGCGGCAGCCGTGGCGACAGACCTGCACGGATCAAGCGTCTACAGTGGTCCCGGCGAATCCCGTGGTTCCGTTTTTGGCTTCGATTTCAACAATCAGCATGCCTACCACATTAATGCCGAAGCTTTGCCGGCTGCTACGGTATTGAGGATATTTCGCCATGGGAGTCGCGATGTGATCGTCGATCCAGTGTCCTTTCCCTTGATCGCGATAGTCGCCTCCCCCGCCGCGGGTTACGAACGCCCGGACTTCTCGAATAGTTGGAACCGCCATGGTCAGAATTCCTCGCCGCTGGATTGTACCGCCGCGGTGCCGGCAACTTTCCGGGAAACCGCACCGTGTTTCAATCCTGAGATAAGTAGGGATCCAAGCAACGCGCCTCCCGCCAGAACATAGAGTCCGGCGTGGGAGGACTGAAAATATACTTCGGCCCAGTTCTTGATGTTGGGAGCCACGAATCCTCCCAAATTGCCGAAAGCATTGATCAGCGCGATGCCGCTGGCCGCGGCTGCCCCTCCCAGATAGGTGGCCGGGAAGGTCCAGAAAACCGGCTGAACCGCCATGAATGTCGCGGCAGCGACGCAGAGAGCGCTCATTCCCAGCGCGGGATGGTTGGTGGCAGAGACGGCAATGCCAATCGCCGAGACGCCCAGCGTCGCCGCTGCCACGCCACGATGTTTGCCGGTGTGATCCGCAATCCGCGGGATGAAATAAGTGGCGAACATCGTACAGATCCAAGGAATCGTGGTGACGATGCCCACCTCACGTCCGATCTGCACCCCCATGAGTGCCGCTATCTGGGCGGGCAGGTAAAAAATCACGCCATAAACACTTGCCTGAATGAAAAAGTATATGAACACGCAATACAGGACCCTTGGGTTCGCCAACACTGCCGTCCAGCGGGGGGATATCTTCTCGAGATTCTCCTGGGCAATAAGAGCGGTGAGGGCTTGTTTTTCAGCCGTGGGCAGCCACCTTGCCTTATGGGGCGTGTCATCCAGATAGAAAAATGCCCAGACCCCAACCGTGCTGGCCATAAGTCCTTCGGCCAGGAACATCCATTGCCATCCCTGGAGCCCCAACCCGCGCAACTCTATGAGAAAACCGGAAAGAGGTGAGCCCAGGATGAACGCGAGCGGCACACCGAAATAAAAGAGTCCGATGATCCGGCCGAGGTAAGCGTTGGGAAACCAGTAGGTCAAATACAAAATGACGCCCGGGAAAAAACCAGCCTCCGCCGCTCCGAGCATTGCCCGCAGAACATAGAAAGAGATGGGTCCCTGCGCAAACATTACCGCCGCGGAGGTTAGCCCCCAAGTCACCATGATGCGCGAGATCCAGACCCGCGCCCCTATGCGGTGCATGATGAGATTGCTCGGAATCTCCAGTAGCGCATAGGTCACGAAGAACAATCCGGCGCCGAACGCGTAGGCCGCATCCGATATCCCTACCGATGCTTGAAACGCTTGCTTCGCAAAACCTATGTTCGCGCGATCCAGAAAGGCCAGGACGTACATGAGCAACAGAAAGGGAATCAACCGCAAACGGCTGAGGCGCACCGCTTCCGACACTTCTTTGTCGTGGGGCTGCACAAACAAAAGCTCTTTCGCAATCCTCGAATCGATACCAATAGCCTATCCTTGCCTGCCAACTGGCAGAAAGCATAGAACACATTTCCGAGCGCGGCACCGCAATAATATAGACCGGTTCAGGGCAATCAGATCGGCGAGATTCAACAGAAGCAGGTGCAGCCCAGAAAATTGGGAGTCGTTGAAACCGGACTGGCGTTCCCTCGTTGTCAGGATTGGCGGAAACAAAGTTCTCGCTGCCATCCAGTACACGGCGCAGAGCGCTATGTCCAACAAGCACCTCGACGCGATTATGGTGAATATGCACTCGCCAGATGGATGACCTCAAGAGGTCGTGAACCTTATCCGGTCGCAGGGAGGTCCAGCCCGATCTAAGTTTCTTGGCTGCATCTGGTACGGGCTGAGTGGGCGCAATGTTATAGCGTGGACCCCAGTTTTCGTCGTTAGCCGCATGATCGAAAGGATGGCCTCGCGGTCATTGGGGGAACGCAGGGCGGCTCGAAATGCATTCCACACGTCCCGCCTTGAATTCTGCTCAGCATTCTCCACCCGCTCTTTGAGGCGCATCGCCTTCCACTTTTCGATGTCCGTCAACAAGGCGTGGGTGGCAGCGAGAACCGACGCGTCTGGCTGATTGCCCTGCTCCGAAATCATTTTCACCACGTCGACGGCTGAACTTCGACTCTGAGGGTGAAATCCCAATCGGGGCCCGAAGACTGCTTGTAATGGTTCAGACCACCCAACAAGTTCATCGTTAGCTCCCCTTGTACATCTGCCTCGTTGCTAGCGGGAAAGTCCCCGACGCCTATTGCGAACATTAAAAGCAGGGTAATGGATAGCGTCCAATACGTCGCAAAAGCAGCACACGTCGCGAAGTCGCTTTCCCCGTTTCCACCAGGGATCAGTCTCAGCTACGTGCATTCTTTTTTTGTGATCCATCGTGGGAAACAGGTAGAGGTCTTGCAGCCCGTTGTTCCTCACGTTTAATCGAGCGACCAGTGTGGGGAATTTGCGCTCCTTTGGAAGGGAATCAACAATCCAAATGGATCCTTTCTCCCGGGAAGGCATATTCCGGCAAATCACTACGGAAACAAATGAACCAGTTCTTTTAAGCTTCAAACGAGAACGCCACCGGCCTCCCTTCCGCACGATGGAAACTTGGTTGGGAAATATCGATTGAATTTCAGACATCAGTTCTTCCCGCAAGGCTTGGGTACAGCGGCGGAGGTCGATCGGGACGAAGTCGGCTGATCTGCCATAGCCGATTAGCTGGTATGCCTTGCGCAGGCTGCCGAAGCG
Source organism: uncultured Acidobacteriaceae bacterium (assembly GCA_963712035.1). GTDB lineage: Bacteria > Acidobacteriota > Terriglobia > Terriglobales > Acidobacteriaceae > PALSA-270. Next base: position 34,446 of record CAVQGL010000003.1, read on the forward strand.
GTTCCGATAGACAGAGGGAGACGGGAGGGAATCAGAATTTTGGATCATGCGAAGGGACAGCCTTCCTTGAGCTAGCAGTAGTGAGCGCAACAGGTCCAGCAATTCTTCGTCAGATTTGTTCGCCGTGCGACCAAGCAGAATCCGCTGAGCTTCTTGGAAGGTCTGCTCATCAATGATCGGCTCGAATGCTCCGGGAGTCATTGTCCATTCTTCTCGCGGTAATCGCAGTGTGGGACCGTAGAGTTTTTGCGAAGTCCGGCCATAAACGTGGCACCCTGAATATTTGGGATGCATCAGAATGTGATGCACCGCCAAATAATCCCATTTTGAACTTGCCAGGTATCCAACATTCTTGCAATTCAGTTCTCGCGCAATCGCATATACGGTCTTTCGTTCGGATATGAGCATCCGATAGATGTCTCGAACGGTTTGTACTTCGTCGGGCGGGCCGGGGACCAGGATCACGCGGTCCGTGGCAATGCTCTTCCTCTCTCCATCCTTCAAGACTTGCTTGGGCACCCGTTCGGCCGAAACCAGCATCCGTCTAAAGCCGTAGCCCGGCACCCCACCTTGTTTGAAGCCTAATTGTGCTAGCCGCTTGTGCCCATTAAAAACTTTCACAGAAAGTTCCCGGCTGTATTCCCCGGCCATCGTGCGTTTTAGCGCCTTCATCATCAGGCTTGGCAGCGTTCCGTCGTTGGGGAAAGTCTCGGCACAGTAGCGAACCGGGACACCGGCCGACTTGCACACGAATTCGTAGTGGGCAGACTCGTCGGTATCTTGAAAGCGACCCCATCGGCTTATGTCGTAAACCAGGATGGCTTTGTATGGGAGATTCTCGCCCACGACATCCTTAAGCAATTGACGTAGCCCATTTCGATTCTTAAGAAGCACACCGCTTTTAGCCGCGTCGCAGTAAGTTTGGACCACCGAGAAACCACGGGCGGCCGCATATTCATTAATCAATCGTGCTTGGTTTTCGAGCGAGTACTGCTGATGTTCCGTGGACATGCGCAGGTACATTGCAGCCGGAATTGGGGCGTCGAATGCCGTATGCCGATCTGTCGGCACCACAGCCGACGTATTGGCATGATTCTTGCGGAAGCGAACATCGGTGAACTGAGCCATCTTCTTGCGTCGATTCAATTTGGGTTGATAAGAACGTGTGGAAACCCGCTTGCGGAGTCTCTAAGCATGAAGAAGTCCGTCGGCGCTCCCTCCAATCGCTTGCTGGTGGAACTATGCGCCATCGAGCAGTGGGATGAAGACTACTACAGGCAGAAACCGCATGACCGTATAGAGCGGGACGCGCACGATAATCGCCAAAAACGACGCGCGGAAATTATGTTAGCCATCCTCACGCTAGTGCCTCACAGGGAATCTTAGAGAGCTCTATCGGCGTTAAGCGTCGTTGCGGCCGAGTAAAACTCGGACATACTCCGAAGTGTGATGCGCTTGTCCGCAGGTACATACTGCCTGATATGTACAAGACGCCCGACCAGCATAAACGAAAACGGCCGCTTCCGCGAAAGCGTGCTCCGGCGCCCTATGGACCAGATTGAGCGTCTGCAACGGCGCAAACGCGAAAGCGTGCCGCTCCCCAGCATTAACTTGGATCGGAGGAGCCGCCGGGACCGACCTCTGAATAGGTGTGTTACACTTCCGCCCTTGAGGGGGAATGAAATGGCGAACTGGTCAGGGGTTGTAAAGCAGTTGAAGGAGGAACGTGACCGAGTAACAAAACAGTTGTCAGCGCTTAATGCTGCTTTGGCGGCTTTCGTCGGCGTGTATGGAGGTGAACCAGTCAGTCCTGCGAATGGTAAGCGGACTGTGTCAGCAGCAGCCCGCCGAAAGATGTCTCTTGCACAAAAGGCGAGATGGGGGAAGGTCGCATCGAACGTTCAACCGAAACAGCCGACAGCGACAGCGAAACCCAAGCGAGTGGTGACAGCAGCCTCGCGTCGAAAGATGGCGCCCGCACAGCGAGCGAGATGGGCAAGAGTCAGGAAAGCACCTGGTTCTTCGGCTAGGTAGAAGGGCTGAGGGAGGGTACAGTGCGCCGATTCGGTCTAGGTCGATGTCCCTATTGCGGGAGCGAAGAACATCGTCGCTCAAAACAGTCGAGCGGCATTCTTGGCCGCCTGCTGGCGTACTTAAGGTTTCGTTTAGTGCGATGCCTAGATTGCGGGAATCGCTACTACTGCCCCGGTCGGCTCGCGGTTCGCTGATTCGGGAACGTGTTTTCTCAAGTCCCTTTCCAATCGCCTGCAATAATCATGATTTCCCATAACTGTTGGAGCCGTCTTTCTTGGTCGGCTGCCGACAGAACGTCTTTGCTGTTCCTGAGGATAAAGGCGATTCTCCACGATGATGTCGGCTATTTCTTGGCGCAGTAGACGCGCTTTTTGACCGGCCTCTGCATAGCAGGTTACCGATACGCAGTACACGTTACGGGGCTTCTTTTTGTTTCGGGGGGCGATTGGGGCTGCTTGGTCTCGAATATTTTCTTAATGCACAACGCGGCTTTTTGAAGAGCGCTCAGTTTTTTCACAATCGTGGGCGTGCTGGAGTTTTGTACGAAGACGTTGCAGTTCTTCGTAATGCAGGGGAAGGAGCCTCTTAGCTTGAGATAGACTCTGTCACGCGCGGGACGGGCGGTTTCGACTGCTGTGGCGTCTCCGATTGTGTTCGTGGGATTCGAGATGTTCTGTCCACATCTTCCCAGCCGCGGCTCGCTCCTTTTGTGCTAGCCCAATTCTAGCAATAGCGTCATCCTTAGCTTTCTTGTCATGGAGTCGTTTCGCTTGGTGCTCTGCATACGATACGACATCTGTTGATCGGTACAACATACTGTCGAGACGGCGGCATTCTTCGCACGGGGCCATAACTATTCCTAAACGAACTAGATTGTCTACCTGACTTCCTTATCGTGCGGAAACTTCTTTCCTGCGATGAATTGTTTGAATGAATGGAATTAATTCTTGGACGCGTTCTTTGACCGGGACTACATCACGCTAGCCACTGAAGCCCACTTCTACGTGGATGTCCCACTCCTTAAGGAGCCATTCGGGAACGTACACCCGATTCCTGTTCCGCGAGCACCAGCTGCGTAAGGCAGCCGACGAGGTATACATTTCCGTCGTGAGTTGCAGCTGCCTGACCTGTTGCTCGAATTCAGTAACGACTGCTGGAATGGGCGCAGCCGGTCGCCCCCAATTGGGGTTTCCGCATTTGCGAGCCAATGCCGGATGAGCGACCGGTATCATCATGGCCGAGATGATACTCCGCCTCGGATGATTCCGCAGTCGCTATCATGGCGTCCGACCGTACATCGCGTCTTTTTCCAATCGGTCAGCGCGCTCAACTCGTCCATGATTTCCTTCAACCGTAGAAGTCGTCTTTCTTGGTCGGCCGCCAATCCAGAGTCTTCGCTGTTCTTGATGAACGTAGGCGCGATTCAACGCGCTGATGTTGGCTATTTATTGTCGCAATTTCTGGACACACTCTTTGACTGGAGACTGCATCACAAAAAGGTTGACAGAACATCGTTCTGCACAGTCGGGCTGCGATGCCATTGAGCACAGAAGTGACGGCAATCACTGTATTCCGCGTCGCCCATCAAGGATAATTCGGCCCCGTATTATCACTTCGTGGGTTCCGATCCCTCTCGTCCTTCTGATGATCGCGTGAATAGTGATAGTGATGTCAATATTCAAAATCGCGCTCGGGTTGATCGTGGCCCTGTTCCTTCTGGCCATGGCTAACCTGTTCATTCTCGGAATATGCGTGGCGGTCAAGTCTGCTTGGCTGCGGCTTGGGGATAAAATCCAACGGCGAGGCGTTTCGCTCTGACCCCGAGACGGTGCGGCATTTCGGCAAAGCAAGCACGGAGGGCCCACTCGTTCCCGCCTTCTTGGCATCGGCGGGAACTCTGCGGACTTGCCGGACGGCTTGGCCGCGCACCATAGGCAAATGCCAGCCGACCGCGATGCGGACAGCATCGCCGCGTACAACGCCCTCTTTCCGGTCGCCAGCCACTGTCCTATGGACTTCTACACGTTCCGCGTCCTGCCCGCTTGGCCGTGCACTCAGGGCGCACAAACTTGGCAAGGTGGTGCATTTCATGGGCGCCCGCAACGAGGCCAGCTATGTTCGCTGGGGAAATCGTCTTTTCATCGATAACAATTACGCCACCATATTAAAGCGCGGTGACTTGCCACTGGAAGGGACGAAACTCGGCGAGCCTGCTGAAGTCTCGTTCATTGGCTGTGATCACTCTTATGCCCAGTCGCCCCGCGCTCATGGCGAGCAGTGCGTCATTGGTCAAGCGTCCCTGTCCGATCTTTTCGTAATGATACTTGGCCGCCAAGCGAGCAAGCACCCTGCCGGCTTGAGTCCAATCGCTGAGATTTGGAACCAGGATTCGCTTCGCCCTGTCAAAATCTCGCTCCAGTCGCTCTACCACCTGACGATCACGGCCGGCTGCGCTGGCATAGAGTTCTTCGAGCACCACTGCACTGAGCCAAAGGGGCGCATCAGTCGTGAACCGGCGCAGCGCCAGGGCCGCATCGTCTCCTCGCCGCAATGCAGTAATGTAAATAGAAGAGTCAAACATTGCGGGCTTCATCTAACTACCCAACGCGCCGTACACGTCCTTGATGTCAATGCCACTCTTAACGAAACGCTCAGTGGCTTCGAGAACTAATCGGTTGCTTTCGTGTTCGGCAATTGCCAAATCCAACGCAAGCTCGATGGCCTCAGTCTCGGTTTTCGCCCGCAAAGCTTTTTGGGCGCGCTTGATTTTCACGGAATCCAACCGGAAGTGCTTGTGCGAGCGATTCGTTGCCGTGGCCATGAATTTGTCTCCTTCACCATTACGATACTACCGAATGTACACGCATTCCATTTCTATGTACATTCCCCCGGAATCCCAAGCGGGGCGACATCTCGCCGGCGGCCCTTTGCCTAGATCCGTGCTCTTTCCGAGTACGCTTAGCCGTCTTTTCATCTCAAGACACGTGAAGTCGTCCCAGTAGCAACGGCTCGGATGAGATTGGGCGTGCCTTCCACGGCAATCGGCCGGTGGGTGCCCGCAAGAGGGTGATCGGCAAAACGATGCCGCAAAAGATCATTAGTCTGAGCAATTGTGAACAGTTTTCTGGGCCCAAGTATTGAAAATGAGTCTTAAGGTGGACCATGCCTGCAGAGGCCTTATCCGGCACTCCGAACCGCAATCGTTCTTTGCGTCGACGATAACGAGGACGTGCAGGAATGCAAGCGATCGGCAAACAAAATCTTCACTCTCGACAAATGGTGGGCCCCGCCACCCTCTCACTCGCCTCATTGCTTCGTTTTTCTTTCCGCACCTTGACTGCTGTCATCTTGTTGCTCTTCGCTTTTCCTGCTCGCGCCGACCTTCACCGGCATCCCGTCCTTCTCCCCGCCAAAGTTGATCCCTCCAAATGTCACGAGTGCCACAATGACAAGACCACAGGGAAGTACGTCCACACCGCCATCTCCATGGGCTGCACCACCTGCCACGCGGTCGCCAACGTGAAAGGCGCTACCTACATCACCCTAACCTCTCCTAGCAATCGACTCTGCTTTACTTGCCACACAGTGTCCACTGACACCATCCAGCATCCTCCTTACAAGGAGGGCAACTGCGTTTTCTGCCACTCTCCCCACGCCAGTAAGTTCCCAGCCCATCTGTACGCCTCTCCACAAGACGTCTGCATGGCCTGCCACGTCCGCGGCCTCATGAAGGTGAATCGCAAGGCGCATACCCTCACTCTTTCTTGGGGAACCACCATTCCGTTCAAGGAGATGGATTCCTGGTTCTACCTAAACCTCGACAAAACTCACAAGCTTAATCACCCCGTCGAAGGGCATCCGGTTTCTGGCCCCAACGTTGCGCTTGGCAAGGACGCCCCCCCCATCACTTGCCTCACCTGCCACGAACCCCACCACTCCACCGTTTCCAACCTCATCCTGACAAAATACAAAACCACTACGTCTCTTTGCGAGTCCTGCCACCACTTCCCAATTTGACTGCCGTTAAGGACGGAACCGTGGACGGTTCCGCTCGACAGCATTCCGTGCCAGAGGACGAGAGGCGTGCGGGCGAGCGTCGTCTTGAGGTAGCACATGGTTTCTACTAGGGGCTGCTAAGGAGCGCCCGTCGCATCCGTTTGCGAATTTAGCGCGGGAGGTGGTACGAGATTTCGTGCCAGCGCCTCCTGAGCTTGCGGCGTAGTGATGAGTAGGAGCCGGTCTCCCGGTTGCAAGATGGTTTCGGGCCGCGCCAGCAGGACCGACTTGCCCCGCAATACGGCTACAATCTTCGCATCGACGATTGGCCCACTGAGAGTGCGGGATTGAATCGCCTTTCCCACCCAAGGACTTTCGGGCCGAAGCGCGCCAACCGTTAATTGCGAGCCATCCGGAAGATCCAATGCGAGCCCCGACTGCAAAAGGGCTGCGAGATGAAGATGAGTAACTTGCGGGGGCAACAAGATCTTGCCCTCATCCAACAGCCGAAGTGCAAGGCGGATGTTTTCAGCACGATGCGCCGGTGAATCTGCCCGCGCGGCCACCTGGGCTTCATACAGGCTGCCGTACTTGAAAAACGACGAGAGTTTGATTTGAATCAGGAAACTCAGCATGACAGCCAGTCCCGCGGGAACGAGAAGTTGGTAGCCGCCCGTCATCTCCGCAACCATTAGCAACGTCGCAATCGGGACGCGTGCTGCACCAGCGAAGACGGCTGCCATCCCAACAATTACCAAGTCGGCTGGACGATGATGAAAGATTCCGGCAAAAACTCCTCCCAGCATCGAACCGACGAACAGGCTCGGGGCAAACACGCCGCCGGAGCCACCGGAGGAAACGGTAAGGGACAATGCCAGCATCTTGGCGACAAGAAGAACGAGAAGTAAACGCAAGGCCAACCGACCGTCGATCGCTTCCTGAATCCAGCCGTAGCCGCCACCCAGCACCTGAGGCAATCGCAAAGCCAGCAAGCCGACTCCCAGCCCACCAATAGCCGGCTTGATCCATGCGGGAACGCGAAGGGCGGCAAACGCATCTCTTAGACGATAAAATATCTCAGGCAGAATTGCGGCGACGATGCCGCTCGCTACTCCTAACGCAACGTACCAACCATAATCTGCAAGTCCCGCGGCATACGGGTGGGATGGAACCCGGAACAATGACTGCCAACCGACGAACCACCCGTTCACGGCATATGCCACAATAGCGGCAAGCATGCAGTAAATGAGAGCCTCGGACTCGAAGTCCATGCCGCCATAGAGCACTTCGACGGCGAATATGGCCGTCCCAATCGGTGAACGGAAGATAGCAGAAAGCCCAGCCGCCATCCCCATTAAAACCAGCAATCGTCTCTCTCGCTCGGGCCGATGGAGTACCTTGGCGTATACCGAACCGAAACCCGCCGCGATCAGAGCTGTGGGACCCTCGCGGCCAGCTGATCCTCCTGAGCCAATGGTGATCGCCGAGGCGAGCATCTTCACTGGGGCCACTCGCGCCCGAATGATCCCGCCAGTCCAGTGAAGCGCTTTTACGACGGTATCCGTACCATGGCCCTCTGTTTCGGGTGCCAGGCCATACACGAGGGCGCCGGATATCAGTCCCCCTAAAGTTGTGGCGATCGGCACGAGCCATAATCCATGGGGACCGATGACTTCTCGAAGGACTCCGCCCTCTTCCGGGAGTCCTGGGGGGCGGTAACCAGCAAGCCAAAACAGGAAAATCTTCTGAGACAGCCGCAACATCGAGGTGAATAGTTGCGCGCTCAGGCCGCCGATAATACCAAGGACAGCCGAATCTAGAAGGAGTCGCGGCTTGTCTCCGTTCTGCACGATACGTTTGTACCATCATTCTGACGGATTGACCGACCGACACCGCCGACGAGCATATTACTCAGAAAGCTGTCGCAGTCCGAGATTTTCGCCAGTTACTGCGTCGAGTAAGGATTGCCGACATCGCGGACCGCCATCGGCGAAGCTGCCTTCCTCAGTTCTTCGAGTTCGGCCTGCACTTTCGCCCACTCTTCGGGCGTGCGCTTGGTCGCGTAAGGCGCATCCGGATGTCCGAAGAACTCCAGGAGTTAGGCCCGAAGCTCCGGCGCCATATTAAAGCGCGGTGACTTGCCACTGGAAGGGACGAAACTCGGCGAGCCTGCTGAAGTCTCGTTCATTGGCTGTGATCACTCTTATGCCCAGTCGCCCCGCGCTCATGGCGAGCAGTGCGTCATTGGTCAAGCGTCCCTGTCCGATCTTTTCGTAATGATACTTGGCCGCCAAGCGAGCAAGCACCCTGCCGGCTTGAGTCCAATCGCTGAGATTTGGAACCAGGATTCGCTTCGCCCTGTCAAAATCTCGCTCCAGTCGCTCTACCACCTGACGATCACGGCCGGCTGCGCTGGCATAGAGTTCTTCGAGCACCACTGCACTGAGCCAAAGGGGCGCATCAGTCGTGAACCGGCGCAGCGCCAGGGCCGCATCGTCTCCTCGCCGCAATGCAGTAATGTAAATAGAAGAGTCAAACATTGCGGGCTTCATCTAACTACCCAACGCGCCGTACACGTCCTTGATGTCAATGCCACTCTTAACGAAACGCTCAGTGGCTTCGAGAACTAATCGGTTGCTTTCGTGTTCGGCAATTGCCAAATCCAACGCAAGCTCGATGGCCTCAGTCTCGGTTTTCGCCCGCAAAGCTTTTTGGGCGCGCTTGATTTTCACGGAATCCAACCGGAAGTGCTTGTGCGAGCGATTCGTTGCCGTGGCCATGAATTTGTCTCCTTCACCATTACGATACTACCGAATGTACACGCATTCCATTTCTATGTACATTCCCCCGGAATCCCAAGCGGACCAGCGCTGCCAACCCGGCGGAGATTGCCGCCGGACAGAAGCTAATGCACGAAGGCTTATCTGGCTTTGGGAAATGCCGCGCTTGTTGATCCGGAAGCCCTGATTCTCGGTGGCGGATTGATCGAAAATAATTCGCTTTTGGTTTCTGCGCTAGCGGAAGAGTTGGCGCAGCTTGTTCGTCCCTGGGCAAACCAAGCTCTCCGGGTTATGCCCTCTCGGCTCGGCTATTATGGTGGTGTGCTGTGTACAGCCGCACTCGTCTTTGACCGTATGCATGACTCGAAGCCTGTGAGTTATCTCCGGCCGGCAGCCGTGTACATGCTTGATGGGGGCTTGCCGCCTCGCAGCACGCGATGAGGACGGATTGCAAGTCGCCGTGCGCTTCGACGACCGACTGGTGAAATACGACTTGGGGGTTGGACGAGAAGGTGCTGGGCATCGCGGTCCGCAATGACCGACGCAGAGGCGGTATTCGGGGCTGCTGGCTAGCCTGAGAGGCGAGGCCGGTCGCAAACTACCCATAGTGGTTAAATCGGGTGGATATGTGCCGCTCGTGCTGGAAGCGAGAACGGCACGGCACACGGGAACGACTGGGCTCACGGGTTCATGCGGGCCATGGCATGCGCTACGTTGATTGCGCTGAGCAAGGCGATCCGATACGAAGCTGGGAGAGTCTCGTGCTGCATGACGGTCCGTCTGGTAAGGGATGGCAGGATTCAAATACCGGAGAAGCCAGGAATCGGCGTCGAACCGAATCCTGACTTTGTTCGTGCCCATCTGGCTCCGGGAGAAATCTGGTGGGATTGAGGCCATCTTCTCTATATTGAATCAATAGTTAGATGGGAAGAAATCCTCAAGTGGAACCTCGAGAGCGATACAGGGTCACAATCGCTGCCGGTATTTTTGGGGCCCTAGTTTGCCTTCTCATTATTCTCAGGATTCGCGCGCTTGGCGTCGGGACTGACCCATCGGACCAGGATTGGCCGGTCTACGGAGGCCAGGCCGCGCAAGATCATTACTCGAGCCTTTCTCAGATCAATCGCGAAAATGTAAAGCAGCTAAGAGTTGCCTGGACTTTCGACACAAACGAAGAAGGCAATCTCGAAACCACGCCGGTCATTGTGGGACGCGTGCTATACACGTTCACCCCTTCTCTTAAAGTGGTTGCTCTCGATGCTGTATCGGGAAAGCTGCTGTGGAGCTTCGATCCCGGGACGAATGAACCCAACGTCAGCCGCGGCGTTTCCTACTGGACAGACAAAAAGGAACGCCGCATCTTCGCCGGCATAAGAAATTTGCTTTACGCTCTGGATCCCGCTACCGGGAAGCCCATCCCGAGTTTCGCGGAGGATGGTCGCATTGATCTACGGAAGGGACTGGGTGGTGACTACCGCTTGCAGTCGATTGGCCTGACCAGCCCCGGCGCGATTTACAAGGACCTGATCATTGTGGGAGGGCGCAATCCCGAAACCCCACCATCTCCCCCAGGAGACATTCGTGCCTTCGATGTACGCACCGGAGCGTTGCGGTGGGTATTCCACACTATCCCGCATCCCGGCGAACGCGGCTACGAAACCTGGCCGAAGGATGCGTGGAAAACCGCGGGAGCCGCCAACAATTGGGCGGGAATGGCCGTCGACAACGAACGCGGTATCGTCTACGTGCCCACTGGCTCAGCTGTTTTCGATTTCTATGGTGGCGACCGCGTGGGAGACGATCTTTTTGCCGATTGCCTGATTGCGATCGATGCGAATACCGGCAAACTTCTTTGGTATTTTCAGGGCGTCCATCACGATATTTGGGATCGCGATTTTGTTGCTCCTCCAGTCCTGCTTACTGTGCGGCGCGGCGGCAGAGCAGTCGATGCGGTCGCTCAGATTACGAAGCAAGGCTGGACGTTTCTTTTTGATCGCACGAATGGAGAGCCGCTGTTTCCCATTGAGGAACGCAAAGTTCCACCCAGCACAGTTTTAGGTGAAGTCGCTTCGCCAACGCAGCCATTCCCAGTCTTGCCCGAGCCGTACACACGGCAAACACTTACTACCAAGACCCTCACCAACCGCACATCCGACGCTCACGCGGCAGCCTTGCGCGAGTTTCGTACGTTTGCCGGAGGCGAGCAATTTGTTCCGGGCATGTTGAACACACCGACCATCATCTTCCCCGGTATCGGGGGCGGAGCGGAGTGGGGAGGAGCCGCCGTCGATCCGAATGCCGGCGTGATTTATATCAACTCAAATGAGGTCGCCTTTACTACGACATTGGTTAGAAATAATCCCTCGGCCGCGATCGGAGTAAGAACCTATCGCAGCCAATGCGCCGTCTGCCATGGGATCGATCGCGGAGGAGCGCCTCCCGCATACCCTTCACTAGCCGAGGTGTACAAGCGGAAATCGGCCGCACAAATCAGCGAGATCGTTCACCAGGGCAGAGGACGCATGCCGTCTTTTCCTGCCATTCAGGGTGCCAGTCTCGACGCATTGCTCGAGTACCTTCGAACCGGAAATGAAATCGCGAGCGACAGTGCCGTCCCCAGCGAAGCAGGCATGCCAACACTCGCCGTGGCGCGCCAGTCATCGCATAAGCGCGAACCTGAACCCGAAACTATGCCTTACGACTTCACCGGCTACAAGCGTTTCGATGACCCCGACGGATATCCAGCAATCGCCCCACCATGGGGGACACTGAATGCGATCAACATGAATACGGGCAAATACCTGTGGAAACTCCCACTTGGCGAATATCCCGAACTCGCCGCAAAGGGAATGAAAGATACGGGCACTGAAAACCACGGCGGTCCGATCGTGACTGCTGGCGGTTTGGTGGTGATTGCGGCGACCGACTTCGATAAGAGAATCCGCGCTTTTAACAGCACAACGGGAGAATTGCTCTGGGAGGCGAAACTTCCATTTGCCGGTGTCGCCACTCCCGCGACTTATACGGTCGACGGAAAACAATATATCGTTATTGCGACCTCGGGCGCGCGAGACCCGAAATCAGCTCAGGGCGCCAGTTACGTCGCATTTGCTCTTCCCTAATCGGAGAATGCTGAGTTTTAACGTCCGGGCAAGAATCTGAAAGGGAGTTCTGAATGACAAAGATGACTCCCGCCATCCTCGTAATCTGTGCACTGTTGTGTCCATGTTTTGCGGCCGCTCAGGTCAAGACCACGAGAGATCGAATGATGTTTTACACATCCGGCTGCACGGGCGAACGCTCCGCGGACGGACGACCGAAGGTTCCCGATCAACTGCCCGGTCGTGCGATCGATGCCTCGGGCCGCTGGACCGGTGTCTGCGCTTGCGCATAGACATCCAACGTGATTTGCTGCTTGCTTTCCTTATTCGAGTGCCAGCCGATATGCGCCTGGATGCCTGCCGGCTCCCCAGCGGGTCGGGCATGACGACGCAACAAGTTCTCCGGCCGATACGGTTGCAGCCCGTCCATTTCAGGCCTGGCAAAAATCCAGTCTTGAGTCTAGTTGTATAGGCAGCGTCCGCGGCAGTCGAGTCCATCGGAATCGGTCTGCTGCTTGCCTCAGCCTTCAGCGGGCGTACGTGTTGATGCGGGATTCCCCGATTCAAAGGATCTCCAGTGAGTCGAAGTGAAAGTCTTCCCACTTGAGTGCAAGGAGTTCGGAAATCCTCAGCCCGATGAACGGTTGCAAGGAATACTGCCGTACGACACGGGACCTTCCTTTCCTCCAGCAGATGCGGCGGAGAGGGATCCCGCTGCGCGCACCTATGGGGTCATTTTGCCGATGGTCAGATAATTCTGAGACGGAACCCCGAAGGCATCGGCCACACGATTGAAAAAGGCGAACATTGCGATCACATACACGGCCTCGGCAATCTGGCCTTCGCTCCAGCCAGCGTCGCGCAGTTTCTGAACATCTTCTCCAGTGGATTTGTAAGCCGCTTCGGTGATTAACTTCACATATTCCAGCATGGCCCGTTCCGCCGGCGTGAGGCTGGCCTCGTCGAGCTTGCCTTCAATAATTGCAGCCACAGTTTGATCGGTTGCTCCCTGAACCCGCAGGAAGTAGGCATGGCTGTCCAGTCAATACGGACAACGGTTCAAGTAGGAGACGTAGCTGGCAAGCATCTCCTTGTGGCGGCGCGAAAGGTGGCCTTCCGAGAAGTGAACCGTGTTGGAAAATTGGACGACTTGCCGCAGAAAATCCGGCCGCGCTCCGAAGCATTTGATGATGCCGGGCACCTGCTGCCGTCCTGAACCAACCCTCCAGAAATCATAAGCAGCCAGCGTATCGCCGGTGGCCTCCGCATCTTCGATGATCTTGATTTTGGTGTCAGGCTTTGGGGCAGTGGTCTCGCTGCCACTTTCCCCCTTCCTCGGAGTATCGTTGTCGTCCATGAATATCACTCATGCCTCCTCTGAGAGGGGAAGTTCAATACCTTGCCGCTTCTCGCCGGTCGCCCTCCGCCGAAAGACTTCATAGACCGGCAGTCCGGCAAGCACAACGATGACACCTAGCAACGCGCCTCGCGGGCTCCTCGCTCCGACCAGCACCAGCATGAGCGCAACCAACACTAGAAACACGAGCGGCGTTACCGGATAGCCCGGCGTCAAAATTACCGACGGCGCAGCTTGTTGCTGCGGACGAAGAATAAACAGGCTGGCCACCGTGAGCCCGAGAAACAGCACAACAACAAAAATAGCGTAAGAAATAATTTGTTCAAAGCTGCCAATCAACACTAAGAGGGAAGCGATCGCACCCTGGATCATAATTGCGTTGGCTGGCGTCCCGAAGCGAGGATGAGTGTGTGCGACTGCCTTCAGAAAAAGTCCATCCTGCGCCATCGCGTAGTAGACCCGCGGCGCGCAAATAATCAGCGCGGCCAGACTCCCTACCAGGCAGATGATAACAATCGCCGCGAAAATAATTCCGCCTGGCGGCCCAAATAAAACCGCGCCCGCCTGGGCGACGAAAGTTTCATCGGAGGTCACTTTGTCTAGCGGAACCAAGTATAGGAAGACCGCACTGACTACGATATAAACGACGGTCACCGCTAGCATGCCGAACAGCAACGCGCGTGGCACGGTGCGGCCGGGGTCGTGAACTTCCCCGGCAATCTTGGCGACGTCCCACCATCCTCCGAAGGAGAAAAACGCACCCACAACTCCCACCCCCAATGCAGGGGCCAGGGGCAACGACCCTGGACGCTGAGCAAAAAAGGGCACGAAGTTCGACCATGATCCCAAGTGAAAAGCAAAAGCCCAGATGGTCAGGAAGCCAAGCAGCCCCAGCTTTAGCCAAGTAGTCCATCGCAGGAATGCCGCGCTTACCCGAATGCTGACAATGTTCATGACACATAAACCGCAGATGACCGCGACTCCTACGAATCGAATCGCTAGTAGCGGCAGAGGAGCGATGTATGCGAAGTATCCGGCCAAGCCGGCGGCCAGGGATGCGGTAATCGCCGGATCCATCACCAGCATGCACATCCAGCCAAACAGAAAAGCAAGACGCGGTCCGTAGCTTTCCAGCAGATATACATACGCTCCACCCGCGCGAGGAAATCGCGCTGCCAGTTCGCCATAGCAGAGCGCGCCACTCATGGTCATGGCGCCAACCACGAGCCACACCAGCAGCAACCAGAGTGGAGAGCCCAGCGCTTTCGCCATTCCAGCGGGGGTAAGAAAAATGCCGACGGCAATGATCCCACCAATGACCGCTGCGGTGGTCGACCCCAAACCTAGCTCGCGCCGAAGGCGATCTGCGTTCGGGAAGGTTGTTCTGCTGGTAGTAATCGCGACCTCGCGCCGGTGGAGAATTCAAAAAAGAATGAAAGCCATTTCTTGTCGGGCAGCAGTTCCCATCCTTAGAACTGCCACGCCACAGAAGAATCCCGTTAGGTTAGTTAGGAGCTGCGCGCGCCGCAATAGTACAAAAAAAGTAGAACTTCACAACGTGAATAGTAGTTTCATACGATTGACCCGCCCGCCTCAAAGCCTCAATAATCGCGGCACTTTTTGTGGAGTGTGAGATTTCTTCGGCCGCGTCGCGTGCCTAAGTCTGCCAAGAACTCCCACGAAAAATCAATCTTGCAATGGTGAAGGCGGGAAACTATGGCGCGTCTCAAGAAGTTCGTCTGTCTCTTGGTCACGGTACTGGCGGCATGGAACGTCGCAGCCCAACAAATCACCGGAAGTATTCGGGGCACGGTGATTGATCCCACCGGAGCTATCGTGCGCGACGCGGCGGTAAGCGCGAAGCAAACTGAAACCGGCCTGGTGCGCGCCGCTACGACCGATAATGCAGGCGGATACATCCTGTTGGAGTTGCCCGTCGGCCATTACGAGCTGCAAGTCGAAGCCAAGGGCTTCCAAAAATATCTGCAGCAGGGCATCACCCTGAACGTCGACGAAACCGCCGACATCCCCGTGCATCTCGCGGTGGGAGTTGAGTCCGAGCAAGTTGATGTCAAAGCCGACGCTCAGTTAATTCAAGAAACCGTAACCAGTCTGGGCAAGACCGTCCAGGAGCAAGAAGTTCTCGACTTGCCTTTAAATGGCCGCAACTTCACGCAGCTCGGCGTGCTTCAACCCGGAGTTGTGCCTCTTACTCCCGGACTTGCGGAAGCTGGCGGTGCTCTGCGCGATGGACAACCTTATTCGGTGAATGGCCAGCGCCCTGAGTCCAACAATTTTCTGATCGATGGCGCCAACAATTTCAATGGGGTGGATGGCGGCTTCGTTCTTAAACCTCCCGTGGATGCCATTAGCGAATTCCGCATCCTTACGCATAGTGCCAATGCCGAATTCGGCAATAGCCTGGGATCAACCACGAACATCATCACTCGATCCGGCTCAAACAGTTTTCACGGCGCCCTGTGGGACTTCCTGCGCAACGACGCGGTGGATGCTACCAACTATTTCGCCACCACCACGGAACCGTTGAAACAGAACCAGTTCGGGGGGACTTTTGGTGGGCCGATTCAGAAAGACAGAACATTTTTCTTCGGCTTCTATGAAGGGTTCCGCAACCGGCAAGGTGAGACCGAACTCTCCACCGTACCTTCGCTCTTGCAGCGCCAAGGGAATTTCTCGGAACTGTGCGCCAGCGGTTTCGATTCCAACGGCATCTGCAAAGACGCTAATCCCAGTGACCAACTCTTTAACATCATCGCGAACGCTCCCGTGCCCTACAACCAGCTGCAACCTGGCATGATCGATCCGTTTGCGCAAAGCTTGCTCGGCCTGTTTCCCCTGCCAAACGATGGCACCAACTTTCTGAACTCGACCGAAACCTTGCACCAGAACAATGATCAATTCGGAATTCGCATTGACCATTATCTTTCTTCCTCCGACACGCTGAACTTCCGCTACTTATACGACAATGGCAGCGAGATCGACCCTCTGTCTCCAGCCGGGGCAAGCGTGCCCGGTTATCCCGTCGGCGTAGACCAGCGCGCCCAAAACTTCGTGGTAACGGAAACCCACACCTTCTCACCCACGATTGTGGGAGTCGCTCGCTTTTCTTTCTTGCGCAATAAGTTCTTATTCGGCTTGCGAACCAACCACACCAGTCCCACGGATCTGGGTTTTAACTACAATTCCAGCCTCAACGTCGCGACCGGTCCTCCCTTCATTCAAGTCAACGGTTACACGACCATTGGCGACCCCATCACCGGCCCGACCAACAGCTATGAAGATGCCTACGACTATTCAGGATCAGTGAGCTGGGTGCACGGCAAGCATGAGATGAAGTTTGGCGGCGCGGGACAACATCAGGGAATTAACGCGTTGCAAGGTATCGCTACGAACGGTTTCTTCGTCTTTTCGCCATTCCCGATCACCGACGCTTTCGCCAGTTTTCTGACCGGTTCCCCGGTGGTATTCCTGCAAGGACGCGGCGACTTTAACCGCGGTATCCGTGGCAACGAACTGAATGGCTACGCGCAGGATACCTACAAGGCCACAAAGCGCCTTACCTTGAACCTTGGCTTGCGCTACGATCTGCCGTTTCCTTACACGGAAATACACAATCGCCAAACGCTCTGGATTCCCGGCCGCCAGTCAAAGGTCATGCCCAATGCGCCGGAGGATTTGTTGTATCCCGGCGATCCCGGTGTGCCGGCGGGGCTGATCCCGACGGATAAGAAAGGTTTCGCTCCCCGCGTGGGTATCGCGTGGGATCCCACGGGCCGGGCCAAGTGGCTGATCACTTCTTCCTACGGAATCTTCTACGAACCGTACTACACAGGCCAGGGCGGCCCACTGCAATCGCCCATTAGCGCTCCGCCATACTTGCAGACCGACCAAATCAGTTGTTTTGCTACCTATTGTCCCGCACCGGGAGCCGGCACTTTTGCCAACCCTTTCGATGGCAATCCTCCGGCTCCGGGCGTGTTCGCTACGCCTCTGACCAATCTCACGCTCACCCCGAATTTACCGCTGCCGTACTCGCAGGACTGGGATCTCAACATTCAGAAGTCCTTCGGCTCTGATTTCCTTTTCGAGGTCGGCTACGTCGGCACCAAGGGAACCAAACTGCCACGCTTCATCGAAGGCAATCCCACGGTTTACATTCCTGGCTATGACAACGAGAACCCGCCCCAACCTCTATCCACTTCGAGTAATGCCGACCAGCGCCGCCTGTATTCGGGATGCACGCTGGCTGATCCGGAGAGCAGCTGTATCTACTCTTCAACCGGCTTGATCGCCGGCATCGCGAATTCCGAGTACAACGCGCTCGAAACCAGCTTGAAAAAGCGCTTTGCCCATGGCATCTCCTTCCTCGCGTCCTATACCTATTCGAAGGACATAGACGACGCGTCTTCGTTCAATATGACGGGATCGGCGTCCAAGCCCGTAGCGGGTGAAAATGATCTGGCACAGGATCCATACAATCTGAAAGCTGAGCGCGGCTTATCCATGTTTGACGCGCGCCACCGTTTTGTTTTTAGCTATCAATGGAGCCTGCCTCTGTGGCGCCAGCCGCATGGCTGGTACCAACAAGTTCTTGGCAGTTGGCAAGTCAACGGCATTGCCACTCTCATGAGTGGAACGCCTTTTACCGTTTTCGATTCTGACGATGTCTCTGAACAAGGCAGCGCGCCCGAAATTAGCGGCTTCTCGGCTAACCGGCCGAACCTGGTTGCGGGGCAGGATCCTAACGCTGGGCCGCATACCGTCAATGCTTGGCTGAACGCAAGCGCGTTCGCGCGCATCACTCCGGACCCGAATTCTCCAGTGCAACAATTTGGCAGCGCGGGCCGCAATATCGCCATCGGCCCGGGCTACATGGACTGGGATTTCTCTGCCTTCAAGAACATCCGGTTGACGGAATCCCAGGAGCTGCAATTCCGGACAGAATTCTTCAACATTCTGAACCACGCCAACTTCCGTCTGCCCGACAGCGACATTAGTTCGCCGACGTTCAATCAGATTCTGGCGGCCCAGCCCCCGCGCTTGATCCAGTTCGCGTTGAAACTTTTGTTCTAGGCCGAGAAAATCATATGGCACACATCGAACTTCCGGAAGGTCTTCCCGGCATTCGCGGACTGCTTGCCTTCAGTCCAGAGACGGCCAAGCCGCTGTGTGACCTCGTGGAAGTCCTTTTGTGCGGTCCGAATACTCTGACGAAGCCGGAACGGGAGATGATTGCTACCTATGTCTCCGCAAAGAACGACTGTTTCTATTGCCAGAGCTGCCACGGTTCGACCGCAGCGCAACATCTGGGCGGAACTCCGGCGGACTATCAACTGATTGATCAGGTCAAGCACAGTTACGAGGCCGCTCTGATTTCGGACAAGATGAAAGCGCTGCTTGCCGTCGCGGGCAAAGTGCAGCAGGGCGGGAAGCACGTAAGCAAACAGGACATCGAGGCTGCCCGTCGCCATGGCGCCACTGACAAGGAAATTCACGATACCGTCTTAATCGCGGCCGCTTTCTGTATGTTCAACCGTTACGTAGACGGGCTCGGCACCTGGCAGCCTCATAGCCTCGAAATGTATCGTGAGATCGGCGAACAGACCACCCGCCAGGGCTACGCCAAACGAGATTGGAAAGAACCACTGAAGGCGGTAAAGCACAGAAAATCTATTTGAAGAGAGGATTTTGCCATGCCACATATTCAACTTCCCGAGGGCATTCCCGGAATTCTTGGGCCAATGACGTTCAGCCCGGAGACGGCAGAACCGTTAAACGCTTTGGCGGAAGTGTTATTGCGCGGCCCGAATTCACTGACGCCGGGTGAGCGCGAGATGATTGCCACCTACGTTTCCTCGAAAAACGATTGTTTTTTCTGTCAGACGATTCACGGAGCGGTTGCGGCGCATCATCTGGGCAATAACGAACGCCTGATCCAGGAGGTCAATCTGGATTTCGAGGCTGCGCCGATTTCGGGAAAACTCAAGGCGTTGCTCGCGATTGCGGGTAAGGTCCAAAAGGGCGGGAAGAACGTTACGAGCGCAGACATTGCGCGTGCCCGCGAGCACGCCGCGACCGATAAAGAAATTCATGACACCGTGTTAATAGCCGCCGCCTTCTGTATGTACAACCGCTACGTGGACGGTCTCGCCACCTGGGCTCCGCACGACCCGGAAATGTATCGACAAAACGGCAAGCGGCTGGCCGAGCAAGGCTATACTGCTTCCACGAAGAACCTTCCCCAGAGACAGCATGCTTAAGCTGAATCCAACTCCGAGGGCTCGTAGAATGCTGGTCGGGATTCTGGCGACAGTCGCGCTGCTTTATCTTTCGTGTGCGGCATTCATCTGGCGCGCGATGCATCAGCCTCCGGAGACGTTCGGCCGAGTGATGTCCAAATTGCCCGGCCCCGTACCTTTTCTGCTTTTTCCATTTGAAACTATGTGGCTGCGAGCCCGCGCGGGAAGTTTGCAAATAGGAGATCCGGCTCCGGATTTTTCGTTGCTGAAAGTGGACAAGAGCGCGACGATTCAGCTTTCGGCATTGAACAAGCTGCAGCCGGTCGTGCTTGTTTTCGGCAGCTATACTTGACCGCCCTTCCGGCGGGAGGCTCCCGCCCTCAATAAGCTCTACGAGCAATATGCCGATCGCGTGGCTTTTCTGGTGGTGTACATCACCGAAGCTCACCCCAGCGATGTCTGGCAAATGCAAAGCAACATCAAAGACAAAGTTGTCTTCGCCAGCCCGAAGAACGAAGAAGAGCGGGCCTTCCTCGCCGGAGCCTGTGTGCGCAAGTTGGGATTGAAATTTCCTGCGGTGCTCGACGAATTTGGCAACTCCACCGAACGCGCCTACACCGGCTGGCCCGATCGCATCTACCTGATCGATACGCAAGGCCGCGTCGCCTACAAGAGCAAACCAGGACCTTTCGGCTTCAAGCCGGAAGAGTTGGCCGCAGCGCTAGCCCACCAACGCTAGCGTTTCATATGGCGAACACAAGAAGGCAGCTTTCACGGTCGGTTGGCTGCCGATGGGAGCCGAGTAGACAAAGCTCCCAGCGCCTTGAGGCTGTTTTTATGAAAACAGCGGCTACCACGAAAGAACGGAGACCGGACCGCCAGTTGTCCGAGCAGAGAAAATGGCAGGAAATGTGGCGGCGCGGGAGTAAATCTGTGCGTGGCCGCGGAGCCATACTTCACCCTCTACCACGCCGACGAGGCCCTAAGATTCCGTGTGAGGCACTAGCGTGAGGATGGCTAACATAATTTCTGCGCGTCGTTTTTGGCGATTATCGTGCGCGTCCCGCTCTATACGGTCATGCGGTTTCTGCGTGTAGTAATCTTCATCCCACTGCTCGATGACGCATAGTTCCGCCAGCAAACGATTGTAGGGAGCGCCGAGGAACTTCTTCATGCTTCGAGACTATGCAGGTGGGTTTCCACACTTTCTTATCGACCCAAATTGAATCGGGGTAAAACGTTTCGCTCTGACGCCGAGACGGTGTGGCATTTCGGCAAAGCAAGCACGGAGGGCCCACTCTCAAACCGCCCAAGGGGCTACAGTCGTTCTCAGCGATTTAGGAATTCCCTCGCTAGTACGGCCACAAAAAAACAATTCCGACTACGTAGGCCCACAAGCGCTCAAACCGTGTTTAGAAGAGGTCATTTCAGTCATCATTTGTGGAGTCCACGCCGGCGTTCCACCCGCTGCAGTCCCTATTCGGAGATGCCAGTCTTGACTATGCTCCCCGGGGAGAGACGGAATCTGTGCAGTTTTGCTCAAGAAATAGGGAAGAAGTCTCAAGTCGACCGAGTGTCGCTCGGCATGTTCACGCGTAGTTAAGGCGACGATTCACCATTCACTCTACCTGGGCGGATTCATGATTGCGATGAGCAAAACCGCACGAATCGTTACAACGAAACGACGCAGCTCTGTTTGGCGTGAGAGACAATTCTCCCAATACCCAAGGGGATACGTGCTGAACTTCGCTTACGGGCGCTGTAGCTGCCTACCTGGCGACGGAATAACGCAATGGAAGCCCAAAATGATTCATCCCGCAAGCCCGCACCGGGTCTGCTCCAAGGATGGGAGTAGATGGTTAGTTGTCGGTCTGCTTTGTGCCCGCAATCTCTTCCTGCTGATCTTCCGCCTCTTGCCAACTGGAATTGGGGTTGTATTCTTTCATTGTTCCGGCGACGACGTTAGTCTTCGGTCCAAGATCCTTCTCGTACACGACTCCATCCTGGCCAACCATGAACGTCTGCACACCCGATGACCTGTATTCCGCCGGGTAGGCTACGAATGCGAATCCCCCGGTCAATTTTCCGTTGACCATGTAACTCTTCGAGCCGCCTGGGCCCTTTTTTCCTTGGCGGGTCACGATGCGGAAGTAGTAACCGAGGTAGGGAGTCGGAGCGCCCTCTTGAGTCTTCGTATAGCCCTCGGCGACGGCCGCCGCGACGAGCGGCCCGATGGGGCTCTCCGGTTCGCCGTCCGCAGCCTTCCAGTACAGGCCATTGCGCTGCCCTGGCGCACTGAAGATTTCGCGAGCGTACTCATCGCCGTGCGTGGAACGGAATTCCTTTTGCGCCGCCACTAGCTCTTGGCAAACGCGGATGGCTGATAACTCATTGCGGCCAACGCGCCGGTATAAAATTTCCTGTTTTCCCGCTTCGGTGTCGAAAAACCACGAGCCACCTTTATCCCTGAGCGGTATGGGAGTCGGCCAATTTCTCGCACCGATATAGAGAACCGTGGTTCCGTCCGGTTCTTTCACCAGACGATGCATTTCTCGGTATTTCTCCACGAAGTTTGCGCGGCTCTCTGCGTCCTCGGCGTCATCACCCGACGAGACGACTTGCTTTCCGTCGAGGCCGAGAATAGCGATCAACGCTTTTTCATCGTTGCTTTGCGTGGCCACGACGAGCGCGTTGCTCGCGTCTTCGGAAGACGAGAAAGTTCTCTGGCCGGGCTGCTGCGCCCGGGAAAGCGTAAGGAAGCACCCCGTCACGAGAACAGCCAGTGCGGCTAGTCTAAGAAAAGTCGCGCGATAAAGCTTGCCGAAATTCCGGATGATGCGTGGCATTTGATCTCTCCAATTCACACTTTGCAAACTCAGCTGCGCAATAAATTCGATTACCGGTGCCCGCCACCGCCATGACTACTGCCACCGCCACGAGAGCCTCCACCGGCACGCGCGGCGCCCATACTGGCGCTGCCTCGCGAGGAGTAGCTCCGGGCCTGTCCGCCGTGAGAATAGCCGGTAAACGCGCCGGACCGAACGCCGCTTTGACCACGCGGCGGCGCGTATCCTCGCGCTGCCCTAGAGTTTCCGTCGAAAGGCTGTGCGATTGCGCCGGGACGATTGCCAACTCCCCCACGTGTTCCCACGTTTCCATTCGCAGACCGGCTACCAGCATAAGCACGGGACCCAGTTCCGCCCCGCATACCGCTACTACCATGCGCGCTTCCTGCTCGGTAGAAATTGCTCCGGTTATAAAACGTGTTGCTGCGGGAGTAGTACCTGCCGCCGCCATACGTCGCGTATCGGCCGCCCCAATTAAATCCCCAGTGATTCCAGCCCCACCCATAACCGCCGAACCAGCCGATTCCGAAACCGCCACCCCACGACAGATACGGACCGCCAAACCAGATTCCGGGGTACGGGTACCATCCCGGCCACGCCATGATCGGGTCTCCATAAGCTAGCCAAGGGTTGTAAGCCGGGACGTAGACAATCTCAGGGTCGGAAGGCTGAACCGAAATCGTCGAGTCTTGCGTGGTCACATCCTGCTGTGACGTCGTCTTCAGGTCCCCCGCAGCTTGGGCTCGCCGGCGCATCACCTGCACGGCATCCATGACATCTGGTTGCTGATTGAAATAGGCATCGCCGAGTGATGACGCCCAGGAGAGGTTCTTGTCCATATTTCCCAGGACGGATGGAAACGCAGTGAGCGCTTTCACGCTGGGGTCCCACGGTTGCTGGTCTACCGCCTTACCCAGGGCGTCGCCCTTCAAGTCGGGATTCAACTGCACCCAGCGGTCGGCCTCTACGACTTGCTCGGGAAACGTGGCCGCCGCCAAAATCTGCGCCACCAACGAATCTGGATACAGCGCAATCGGCGCTACGAGGCGCTGCAACTGCTCAGGACTCTGTTGTGCGTAGGGCGGTGCCGATCCTGCCTGCGACTGCGCTTGTTGGTCTTGAGGCTGCGGCGGCGGAGCCTGGGGATCTTGTTGAGCAGACAGTATCAGCGGCCAGACCCCGAGCAACAGAACTGAACACAACATAGGAATTAAACCTCGCCTGCCCAAGCGACGGCGTAGTGATCCTGCGGCATGTTCGACAATTCTCATGACTTTGAATCCCTTCCATTCGTGTAGCTAATTTCGCTGAAACACTCTTTAGATACTGTGCAGAATGGCTCACTTCGCAAAACAGGAATGGCTGCGCCTTGGGACGCGCCGGCTCGCTAACGGCTACAACAGAATTCGTGGTACCAATGCCGATAGTTGTTGCCCATGATTGCGACCTCCTGACTTGCAAAGACTCCAAAAGTAGAGAACTGTCGAGCTCTCCACTGATTATGGATGTCTGTGACTGCTTCTAGTACCCTTCTCCCATGCCGCCACGCCCACCGGTCGGGGCACCCGTTGTTTCTTCCTTAATGTCGGCAACAAGAGCCTCGGTAGTGAGCATGAGCGCCGCGATGGATCCGGCATTGGTGAGAGCTGTTCGCACTACCTTGGTGGGATCGAGTACGCCGGCCTTAACCAAGTCTTCGTACTCTGCTGTTAAAGCGTTGTAGCCGAAGTTCTGGTCCTTCGATTCGAGAACCTTGCCCAGCACGATGGCGCCTTCTTCGCCGGCGTTCTCGGCAATCTGACGGAGCGGTTCCTGCAGAGCGCGTTTCACAACGTTGACGCCGATCTGCTCGTCGCCCTCCAGTTTCAACTTGTTGAGAGCCGCTGCACACCGCGCGAGAGCAACTCCGCCTCCGGGAACAATACCTTCCTCCACCGCAGCGCGAGTCGCGTGCATAGCGTCTTCGACGCGAGCTTTCGTCTCTTTCATTTCCGTCTCGGTCGCCGCACCCACTTTAATTACAGCCACGCCACCCACAAGTTTCGCCAACCGCTCCTGGAGTTTCTCGCGGTCGTAGTCACTGGTTGTCTTTTCAATCTGGCCGCGAATTTCCTTTACGCGGCCCTCGACGTCGCTCTTCTTGCCTTTGCCCTCGATGATGGTGGTGTTGTCTTTGTCGATGGTGATCTTTTTTGCCTGTCCAAGATCTTCAATCTTCACGTTTTCCAGCTTGATGCCGAGATCTTCGGTGATGGCTTTCCCTCCGGTGAGGGTTGCGATGTCCTGCAACATGGCGTTGCGCCGGTCGCCAAAGCCGGGAGCCTTGACGGCTGCAACTTGCAGCGTTCCACGCAGTTTGTTAACGACCAGCGTAGCAAGGGCTTCGCCCTCGATGTCTTCGGCGATGATGACCAACGGCCTGGCGCTTTTAGCGATCTGTTCGAGCAGCGGCAGCAAGTCCTTCATCGAACTAATCTTCTTTTCGTGGATGAGCACGTACGCGTTCTCGAAGGCAACCTCCATACGCTCGGGATCAGTAACAAAATAGGGCGAAAGGTAACCACGATCGAACTGCATGCCTTCGACAACCTCGAGTTGAGTTTCGAGGGTTTTCGACTCTTCCACCGTGATGACGCCGTCCTTGCCGACCTTCTTCATGGCGTCCGCAATAATGTGGCCAATGTTCTGGTCGTTGTTGGCCGAGATACTGCCGACCTGCGCGATCATGTCGCCAGTGACTGGTTTCGAAAACTTGTCCAATTCGCCGTTCTTGCGCTCGCCCGTTCGCGGGTCAATGCTGCCGCAAATCGCGTCCACAGCTTTCTCAATCCCGCGTTTCATAGCCATAGGATTAGCGCCCGCTGCGACGGTCCGAACGCCTTCTCGGTAGATGGCCTGAGCTAAAACGGTCGCCGTTGTCGTACCATCTCCGGCAACGTCAGACGTTTTGCTAGCGACCTCGCGGACCATCTGGGCGCCTATGTTTTCGAGGGCGTCCTGCAGTTCGATCTCTTTAGCAACCGTGACGCCGTCCTTGGTGATAGTGGGGGATCCGAACTTCTTCTCGATGACAACGTTGCGACCTCTGGGGCCGAGAGTCACTTTGACTGCGTCCGCCAACAAGTTCACGCCGCGCAAGATCGCCTGCCGCGACTCTTCTCCGTGTACGATTCGCTTTGCCATGGTTCTTCTCCTTAAAGTAAACGTCGTTAGAATCTGCTCGAGGGCTCTCCGATTTCGCTGTGGAAGGCATCTGTCCCTGCGACAACGCGCGACCAAGACTGCGACATCGCAAGTGAATGGCGACAGCGACCGCTATCGGTGAGCCTCGACGGTCTCGCGAGCACCGATGTTTTCTTTCTTGGCCGAGCCCGTGACGATGCCTAGAACTTCCTCTTCTTTCACAATGAGGAGATCCTCTCCATCGAGCTTGATTTCGGTGCCGGAATATTTGCCGAATAGAATGGTGTCGCCTTCCTTCACCGCGATTGGGAACAGTTTGCCGTCCTCTTTGGTTTTGCCATTTCCCACAGAGATGACCTTGCCTTCCTGCGGTTTGTCTTTTGCGGAATCGGGGATGATGAGGCCGCCCCGCGTAGTTCCCGCATCTTCTTCGCGGCGCACTAGGATGCGGTCATGCAGTGGAGTAAATTTCGTTGCCATAATTACCAAACTCCTTTTTGTTCGTATTGTGATCGCGACATCGGATCAGGCACAGAACCTTTTGGACGGCTCGTTTTGAGACCTGCAGGAACACGTGTCGGCTTCCTTAGACTTCATTCGTTTTGGTCTTTCGACAACGGACACTAAGCTGACCCAAATCGAAAACGTTCTTAAGCGAGTATGGCCCTGGCAGGAATGCAAAACTGATCAAGATTGACCATCGCGCCAGGGCGAGATTTCCTGATGCCACCCTTTTGGCAATTGGGTCCGCATACCGGATGTCTGACAATTCGAATCGTCGTCGGATGAGAATGGAGAATTTGCCTGCTGCCGAAATTCTTACCAACACCTCTTCTGGTCCGGTTTAAGGTCAGATGTACCCCTTGATTTGGCTGGTTCACGTCACCGTAGCGGCGCGCCAAAACTGCTTTCATCAGTAGATTGTTTTTTTGCAGTTGCTGTCTTCCGGCAGGTTGCGTTAGGGATTACGTGGAGGTCTCCGAGGTTCGTCCCGGTGGTGCGCGTCAGGTTCTTCGCTTCTTATGTCGGCTGTGCTCTCTCTCGTTTTGGACACGAGCTTCTTGGACCGCTGGACCATTTCTGCTTCCTTCGCGTTCACTCGCTTGGTGATTTCTCGTCTCTCGCCAGTGTTAGGCATTTTTCCCCCTTATGACGTAGATGTTGAGCAGCTCGCTCTTCGAGCCGTGGATGCTATTCCCAGTTCTCCAGAAGTTCGACTTGCTTTCTGATAGATGCGGCTCTGTCCTCGATAAGTTCGGCGTCCGACCTAAGATCGACAGAAAGGTCAGGTGAGATTCGTCTGAGCTTTTCGGCGTGATGTTCCAGCTGATTTGCGTCCCTGCTGAGTACTTCGACGATCGATTTCAAGTGTTCTTTCATAAATCACTACTCCAAAAAGCCACCCCAGCCGCCGAGAGCGTGTCCGAGGTCTCATTACCGACACAGTGGTCCACCCAATGAGTCTCAAGCCTCATGCCTGAGATTGGCTGATCAATTCTGATCAGTATTGCGAACGCGGATCGGCGACTCTATGAAAGAGGCAAAGGAGCCAAGATGGCAAAAACTGCAGTGGGTCTGTTTGAGAATTCAGGATTGGTCGACGGGGTGGTTCGCGATCTTACGGCCAAAGGTTTCCTCCAGAAGGACATTCGTGTTTTGCGAGAGCCGGTGGAGATGCCGGGCAGCGGTCTCATGAGTACTCCGCACTCTGATTTCGAGGTGGCTTTAGCTCGGGATCTGATGGCGTTCGGGATCATCGAAGCGGACGCGGAAACGTACATCCAAGGGGTGCGGCGCGGAGGGGTCATGATCTTCACAACTGGCCTCGGCGAAAATGCAGATAAAGCTGCTGAGATTATGAACAGCCACGGCGCGGTGGAGATTGAAAAGATCAGCGCGTCCCGGCCGGACCTACCGAACGCGGAGATCGGCGGAGAGACTGCAATTCTAGATCCTCCGACTACAGTTGGAAGGGTGCCTTCCGCAGGTTCCGGCGCTCGCCTCTTTACCTGGTAATTTCTTCGCGGAAAAAGCCTTTAGGAAATCGCAGCCCGCATGATAAATAAAGCTTTGGAGAATGGAATCAGTATGGCTTCACCGAACAGTAGAAACGGAGGGGACGCAACCCTGAATAAAGAGACGATGACTGATGAGACGATCGAGCGTCCGCCGGCAACATCACGGACATCTTTGTCGAGTAACAAGATACAAACAGTCACCTCGAGGACGTTTAGCCGGCTAGTCCTGGAGGCAGAGGGAGCAATCGCGGTCGAGTTTATGTCTTACGGGTGCGCACATTGCCGAGCCATCGAACCGATCTTGGAGCACGTAGCAAAAATGGTGGAACCCCAGGAGAAGATATTCAGGGTCAACATTGCAGTCGAACAGGAACTCGCAGACAGCTACCAAATCCAGGGCACGCCAACCTTGGTTATGTTTCTTAACCGGAATGAAGTTGGACGGGTCGAAGGACCATCCCCGACGGTAGCGAGCGTTCTGACAGCGGTGACGCAGCCTTTCGAGTCATAAATGGAGACCAATTGCCTGAGATCCAGAAGCAGCTTGAACCAATCCTCCTATTCAACGACGAATGCGCTGTCTGCCGCCGCATTGGGCACTGGGTACAAAGGTCAGCGCAGAGCAAATCGGGCGAGACGACCATTATCGTGCAACCCATTGGCGACGATCCGGAAAGGCTTCGGTCGCTCAATTCTGATCTCGACATCTGGGATGCATACGCGACGATTCATGTTCTGATGCCCGATGGTTCGATGAAGCTTGGAGGCGAAGCCGTCGCGGAGGTCCTGCGGAATTTGCCCAACACAAAATGGTTCGCGTGGAGTTTCGCCTCCAGCGTGTTCGGATTCCGGCCATTGCAACTCATGCTGAACGTTGGCTACGCCATTCTCGCGGATGTGCGACCACTTTTCGGCTGTGAGAGTTGCGGCAGGCCAAGAATGCTGCGGCCAATTGAATGGGCGATCAAACGAGCGAAGATCCTGTTTGGCGTGAGTCTTCGCGTGAGCTCGACTCCACACTTCAGTTCGCTTTCGGCCGCTAGACGTCGACAGCTAGAAGTCTCGACTCCGCCCGGGTAATTTTTTCAGCGCCGATAACGTCGAGTCTCGGGCCGAGTGAATGAGGAAGCGGAAAGTCTGCTTTATGCCCACAACAGCTTTTAATCTTGCCGCCATGCCGCCGGATTTTCCCAGCAAACTATCCGAAGTTCTTTTAGCAGATAAATCTGGACTACCGACAAAGGAGGCTCAGAGCCGCCTCGAAACGGTGGGGCCGAATTCCATGCCCAGCGCCGCGCTTCCCCCATCGCGCAGGATGATCGACAAACTACGGGCTCCTGTCCCATGGATGCTTGAAGCCGCGATCGTGCTGCAGTTGGTGCTGCACAAGGTCACGGAGGCAGCGGTCATAGCGTTTCTGCTTTTTTTCAATGCTGCGTTGGAATTCTTTCAGGAAGGAAGAGCTCAAGCAACCCTCGCGGCCCTTAAGTCGCGTCTCGCCTTAAACGCGTCGGTGCAGACGGATGGAGTATGGAAGGTCGTACCATCGGCAGCGTTGGTGCCGGGTGATTTGGTCAAGCTGTCCCTTTGGCGCAGTGGTAGCCGCGGATGTCAAGATTGTGTCGAGCCCTAGCTGGTATTTACCTAGAAGTAGCGAGCCCGTACAGAACCCTAAGAAAACAGATTCCTGGGACGGAGCATCCGCCGAACACGAGCGTTATGGCGGCGAGGGTCTGGAGCGCGCCGATGGCGAGGCTACCCTCTACGCCATTCGCGAACGTCAGCATTTGTGGAACTCTCGCCCGGGTACATGGCTGATTGTTTCGACGATAGGGGACATCTTTGATCATCTCCACGCTAACGATGAGTGGTATCGTGATGCGCCCTCTGCCACTGGCAGACGTCGCTTCTACGTTTTTGGCATCTCTAGTCTTTGCATTTCCATTGGATTTTGATCAAGGTACCCATCTTCCGGCGATTCCAGATTGCGTGAGGACGGAAGGTTCGCCGCCGGTCTGGCGCGGTGAGCGTTATTGATCAGACTCGAACCATTCATTCCGATAGGCTTGCGTAGATGGCGACGCGTTGTTTGTTGTCGAAAACATCGACCACCGTCCCACCAAGGAGAAACGCACATGCTGCGCATAGCTACAGATCTCAGGGGCTATAGACTGAGCGCCCGCGACGGAGACATCGGCAATGCTGAGCAGTTCTACTTCGATGACCAGAGTTGGGCCGTTCGATATCTCATCGCCGATACAGGTGGTTGGCTGGGAGGGCGACAGGTCTTAATTTCGCCTTACGCACTAGACCCAGCTCGCACGGATGACCGGGTCATTCCCGTCGATCTGACCAAGAAGCAAATTGAGAACAGCCCATCTTTGGACACCGACAAACCAGTCTCCCGACAGTACGAGATTCAGTACTACTCGTTTTTTGGCTGGCCGGCGTACTGGAATGGCCCTTACATGTGGGGCGATTCCGCTTACCCTCAGCGACCGGGGAGATGGTCGGCGGCCACTCGTCACAAAAAGAGTGATGACCCGCACTTGCGGAGCACGAAGGATGTAACCGGTCGTACGATTCAGGCCCGCGACGGAGAGATAGGTCATGTCTCGGATTTTGTGGTGGATGACGAGGACTGGGCAATTCGCTACTTGATTGTGGGCACACGTAACTGGTGGCCAGGCAAAAAGATCCTGATTTCAACCCAATGGATTGAACGAATCAGCTGGGAAGAATCCAAGGTCTTCATCAACCTCACTCGGGAGGCCATCAAGGGGTCTCCGGAATACAACGAAGAAGCACTCATCACGCGCGACTACGAAGAGGAATTGCATCGTCACTATACACGTGAGAGGTATTGGCGTACCGAAAATCCCAGCCAGGAAGGCCAAGAACTTGTTGGGCGTCATTGATTCGCTCTTTAAGTCTTAGGATAGCGTCCAAATTGAACCTTGCAAGATTTGGGTGGTTTCTTGAACGGCGGGTGGGTGACTCTGAGGCTCCAAGTGCCCTTGCGGTCGCCCGTCAGTGTGTGCGCCTTCCACGCCGGGAGCGAGCGTAATTCCTCGGGGGTCTTGCATGTGATCGAGGAAGGCGAGCATCTTCACAGAGTTTGTCCACCGTATCGGGCGGAACGGCTTTTGCGCTGTCTTCCGCGTAAAGCCTCTTCAGGCCCTTATGAACAAAGTTCCGTATCTTCACCCATGAGACTGTAGCCTGTCGCTTAACACTTGCCAAGATGCCCACAAACTGCCGCACCCCCGCCGAATCGTACAGTGCTTCTTCCGCACCGGGGTCTGACAATTGCGCAAATCGGCGAGACCCGACTGAAACCCGGCCGTTACGACGTGAAAGGGCAAAGAAGATGCCGGATCTTCTTGGCGAATCGAAGAACACTTCGACTATTTTCGGCGTGACATGGAAGAACAAAGGACGACGGTGTTGTTATTGCGGGTTCGCCCCGGATTCGCGAAAACGATGGAGGATCTAAGTTTAAGGGGTGGTCGGCAGGCCGTGTTTTCCGCGATGAAAACGAGAAGTTGTCGGCGACCCTCAAGGCAGCGCGCCATGGCACGAGCTTGGCTTTTCTGCTTCGAATATTTGCTATATCTCACGCTGGCAGGGTGAATGGAGAAATCAAAAAGAATATATGTACACTTTGGTAATGACATCAATCGCCGACGGGCGTCGCAATTTGAGTTGCTCGGAGCTTCAGCCTGCCTTCCGCAGATACAACCGACAAGCCTCTCCGCTATCGCGCAGGCCCGCGGCGCCGCCATGTAGCGCGAGCAGACGACCATGCAGCGCAAGCGCATCACGCTCGTCGATCCAGATCGGGTCCTTCACTTTGCGAGAACGTGCAGCGTATTACGATATCGTTCGATGATATCGTCAGCCTTTTTCATCTTTTTCTCGAAGTCCGGACCATAAGGCGTGGGCCGGTAGCCACCATCCGGACCTTCAGTCAGGAACAGTGATCCACCGTCGCCAGTGTGCAGACGGTTGATAGCCTCTTTGGGCCTTCGAGTTTAGCGATTCATCGAGTTGCGGCGCCAAATGAGAAGTTTTGACGAGGAATATAAAAAGTAAATACTTCAGCGCTTGCCATCGCTTCGGCGCGATCTTATGATTATCAAAGCTGTTCTTACGCCGGGAGGCTAGGAACTCAGCTAGGTTAGAGTTTGTGAGCAACTCCGAGGGGTGCTGGCGGTACCCGTCGGACTTTCAAGCGACTCTACCCCCCAACGCGCCGGGGGATCCGAGCGGAGGGCAAACAGACGGCATCAGTTGCCAGAAAGTTTGCATCCGTGACGAATCTCATTTCGGCAAAGTTAAGTTGTCCGCGCGGTAATCTTGTTGGCAGTTACTTCGCTCCGCTATCCACAGCCAAAACTGGCGCAATCAGGTTGTCCTCGATTCGTCTGCTGAATCCAGTTCATGTCTCGCGTACTGTAGGTAATCGTGAAAAGAGCCGTATCCACCCGAACGATTTTCGCGAGGTGCGTGAAACTCAAAGGCGTGCCCGATGACGGGGCTGGGCGCGGGCAGGGGAGGCAGACCGCCGGGGCTACCTAAAACCGGCGGACGCGTTCGAGGAACTCCCAACCGGTCGACGACTGTATTGCGCGACAAGCTGGTCGAACTCGAGTGTGAACCCACCGAAGAACTGGTCAAACTCGCGCGCGATCCCGGAACGGAGCGAGCACTCAAGGTCCATATTTACTCGTTATTTTTGCGCTACACCCATCCCATACCAAGAATGGCGGGCAGTTCAGATGAGGATGCGACATTAGAGGAGTCGGTGATGACAATGAGTGATGTACTCAGGACGGCCCGCTACATAATCGAACGATTTGGTCAGGACGCCACCCAACCAGGAAACCAGCCGCTCGAAAAGGAACGCGAGTCGGATCCATCCGATAACGGAGTGACGCGATGAATACCGATCCAGAGCCCACTACTGAGCTTCCCCTGCCCGAGCTGTCGCGGGCGTGGCGCCCACTGTTGGCTGAGGCACTTGCGAACGATCTGCCCGGGTTTGTGAGAGCCGCGTGGCCCATCCTTGTGCCTGGCCGGAAACTCGTCTGGTCATGGCACTATGATTATTTGTGTGAGCACTTGGTGCTCGTCAAGCGGCGTGCGTTACGGAGATTGATCATCAACATCCCTCCGCGAACACTAAAGACGATTCTTGTTACGATTCTCTTTCCGATTTGGGTGTGGCTCACTGAGCCGCGGCACGATTTCCTGACAGCCTCGTACAGCCGCGACTTGAGCAGCGAGCACGCCATGAAGCGTCGCAATCTTATGCAAAGCACGTGGTTCCGGAGATTGTGGGGCGACCGATTTCAACTCTCGGGTGGGCGTAATCGAGTCGAACAGTACATGAATGATCGCGGCGGTCAGATGATTGCGACGAGCGTGGAAGGAACCGCGATGGGCCGCGGCTGCGACACCGCGATCCTCGATGACCCAATCAGTGCGAATCAAGCGTGGAGCGATGCCGAAAGAACCCACGTCAACAACTGGCTTGATGCAACCCTCCACTCCAGGCTTAACAATCCGGCTACGGGAGCCATAATTCTAATCATGCAACGACTTCACCAGTTGGATCCCACTGGGTTCTTGTTGCAGCGGGAACCGGACCAATGGATCCACGTTTGCATTCCACTCGTAGCAGAGGCAGAGAAAACGTGGGTCTTTCCAATTTCGGGAAGAATAGTTCATCGCCATGCCGGAAATGTCCTCATGCCGGAACGCTTCACTCCTCACGTAGTCGAGGAACTGCAACGACGGCGTCTGGTCTACTCGGGCCAGTGTCAGCAGAATCCAGCGCCAGTGGCTGGGAACCTCATCACGCGTAGCCAAATACAATATTACGGTGGAATTTGTCCACGAACTGGCCAACCGGACGAGAGGTTGCCGAAAAGCTTCGATAGAAAAATCATTTCGGTCGATTGCAGTTTCAAGGACAGTCCCACGTCGGATTTTGTGGCGATTTGTGTGATCGGCGTCCGGGGCCGTAAACGATTTCTTCTAGAACGTCGTGAATGCCCGCCTCGATGCACCAGCGACGGAGGCCGCGATCAGGCGAGCGCGCGAGATGTTCAGTCCGATCAATGCCGTGCTGGTTGAAGACAAAGCCAATGGGCCCGCCATCATCCAGCGACTAAAGATAAACGTTCCGGGCGTCATTGCGATCGATCCCGAAGGTGGGAAAAATGCGCGTATGCAGGCTGTCGCAGGGGAGTGGCAAGCGGGAGACTGGTTCGTGGATCGCAATGCCGCGTGGACTGAGCCTTTCATCGAACAGGTCACCATGTTCCCGTATGCAGCGTATGACGACATGGCAGATGCCATGTCGCAGGCCGCATCCTGGCTGGTGAAAACTAGCGGATCCCGCTACACGATGTCGAACGCTTTCTCAGGAGAAATCATCTTACAGGTATAGAGCGCTGACCGATAACACGTTCGTAAATACCGCGCAAGACGATGATGGGGGAATATGCTTACTTTGACGGAAACTTATTGGAGGGGAATATGCAGAGCAATCTACTTTTTTCTACTATAGATACTGCTTTAAAAGACTGGGGCGTGCCTAGGACCAACGCGCGGTATGGGCACCGCCGACACTAGAGATGGATATGGCGGCTGATTTGAGAAGGAAATTAACAGCTTCCTGCCAGTCGCTGGTAAACGGCACGAAGGGCGGGATGATCCTGGATACCAATTCAGAATCCAGCCGAATGAGTCTTTCAATATTGATACGTACAATAGTATATGTACAAATATCGGCTTGCCGCTTGGCATCGCCATCTCGACAAGGCTCAGAACTCCAGCCCGCACGAGGTTTGTGGCTCCTACGACACGTAACCAAACAACATCATAAAACCGAAATCCATATGGCTCTGCTGATGACAATGAAAGAGCGTCGCCCCCGGATTTGCCGCAACAAAGTCAAT
Source organism: uncultured Acidobacteriaceae bacterium (assembly GCA_963712035.1). Classification (GTDB taxonomy): domain Bacteria; phylum Acidobacteriota; class Terriglobia; order Terriglobales; family Acidobacteriaceae; genus PALSA-270. The sequence goes on from CAVQGL010000003.1 coordinate 68,989, forward strand.
CTCCGCATTACTCCTCGCCTTCACCACCACCACGTCCTTGCGCAACGCCGAAAGCGACCGGTTGTCGAGGCTCGTGACCTCAAACGTATGGCGATGTAAGTGAATCGGATGATCGTCGCTGCTTTTATTTTGCATTGCCAATCGGTAACGCTTGCCTTCTTTCAATGCGATTGTGTCCGTCTTGGGATACGACTTGCCATTGATCATCCAATAGTCAAAGTCTCCATGGCCTCGAAACTTCGACTCAAATACCAGCGGGATCCGCTCATCCGGTTCCGGCGCGTCTGCTTTCTGTTTTGCGAATAGTGTGTAATCCCACAACGTCTCTGGCGGATCGATCCACTTAGGCTCGCCCTGCTGGTTCGCATACTCCACCACAATCCCCATTCCTGCCTTGCGGATTTCCGCCCGCGTCTCGCCCAATACCCACACGCCCGGCCGGTTCATTTCCACCAAAATATCAATGCGCTCTGCTGGAGCCAGCCGCACCGCGTGCACTTTCGCCTGCTGCGGGACGTCATTGCCATCCATGCCTACCACACTGAATTCATGTCCGGCCAGTGCCAGCCAATGCGTCGCTGTCGCACTGGCGTTCAGCACATGGAAGAGCATCCTTTGGGCTTCGCGGACCTTAATTGGATCGCCATGCCCGAGCATGCGGTCATTGATCGTGGAATAGTCATAAAACACATCCATCGACGCATCTCCGCCGCCTCCCATATATGCATTCCAGTCGTGCAACGTCAGGAATATTTCCTGATCGTAGGCACCTGGCTCTTGTTTGGGTTCAATGTAAAAACATCCGAATTGACCGCTATACCCGCCCCGCTTCACATCATGTCCGGCAAACGCGTGCGTGTGGTACCAACGGAAACCCGCTGGACGCGGCGTAAAACTGTAGCGCCGTTGTCCGCCCGGCGCAATCATAGGCGAACCCTCTTCTACCGCGCCATCTTCTCCCGACGGTATCCACAATCCATGCCAATGTACAATCTCGGGCACGTGGGTGCGGTTCACCACATCAATCGTGATTGGCTTTCCTTCCGGCCAGCGAATCAAAGGCCCGGGGACCGCTCCGTTGTAGGCAATTGTCTGAATCACCTTTTTTGGCGCGATCTCCAGCTTGAGGGGCGCAATTTCAAGGCGTAAATCGGCCGGCGCTTGGGCCAGCAACTCGGTCTTCACCGCGCCCAGCAACGCAAAACTTGCTCCGATCAGAAAGTCGCGACGATCCACTTGCATTCTGTCCTATTGAGTGCTCTCGGAACTACCTGCACGATGATGCGTCCAATCGAACCGTCGCCCCAGGATGCCTTTCACAATTACGTGATCAGTACTGGCCGTCGCTCCAATTCCGACGCCAAAGTTGATCTCCCAGTTCGGGGACACATTCAGATCGATCGTGGGAACAAACTGCTGCTGCTGATTGTGTAACGAAGACACATCCGTAATTGATCCGTAAGCGGCATAGTATTCGAGACCGCCAGAAACATATTTGTTAAAGTCGTAGCTGAATTTTGCGCTTGGCGAAAATCCTACGCCCTGCGAAACGCTCGGCCCGTGGAAAGATCGCTCCAGAGCCGGATTCACCGCAAAATACCATCTGCCTATCTGCTTGTCGACAATTGGCCGCAGCTCCATCGTCCAAGTGTCCGGCGAAAACAATGCCTGTTGATACCCGAATTCCATAGATAGACTTACGCCCACGGGCCAGCGCCAACTATCAGGCGCTCTCACTCGCGGGCGAATATGATCGCCCACCCATCGCCAGCCGTCTCCGCTGCGCGCGCTGGTAAAAATGTAAAAGCCAATCTCCGACCAGCTGTTCACTCCTTGAGTAATCTCCACCGTTTCGTGCTCGGCATGGTTGGTTGGATAGGTCCCCTCATCAGTAAAACGTGAGCCGGGTATCGGAGAACTGCCCTCCACGGTGAAGTTGCTGTGCAACTCAAGCATCGTCGTCCTGGGTGCGACTGTGTCGGAACCGTAGACCTGGATCTCATAATTGTCCTGCGCCTTCGCCAGTTTAAGGTCTCCGAAAGCCAGAACAACGAGAATGCAGAATGCACGAGACCTGGTCAATGCTTTCTCCGTTTATCAAAACTGCTGCCCTGTCGGGTAGACAGATGAATTGTCGCATACGGAGCGACGCAGAGATGTGGCCTCGGCAGCTTAGGCCTTTACCGACGGTTGACGCCGTGGTTTCCAGAATGGAGTCCCCAGGACTTGCCATTGCATGAGCTGAATCACATTTCTAGTGCGATTTCTGTAGGACTACGTGCGCCGAATGCTACGCTTCCGATAAGAGGCTACAAAGCGTGCCTACCCAAGCCGTGATTAGATCCCCAATAGGGAGAGACGAACGAGAGTTGCTCGATGCGCGTTTCGCGATGCAGCTGTCTCTGACGGTCGGCTTGGCAATGCTGATCGCGAAGACCACCATCTACTTCATGACGCATTCGACTGCCATTTTTTCCGACGCAGTCGAGTCGGTCGTTCATGTGATCGCCGTGGGGTTTGCCGCCTTTAGTCTCCGGCTCAGCGTAAAGCCAGCCTCCAAGCAATTCCTTTATGGTCACGAGCGGATCATTTTCTTCTCTGGGCTACAACTGGAGTCCGGCGAATAGGTCAACAAAAAGTAGCCCGTAACGGTCGACGGGAATATTCTGCTCCGGCGCGTCTTACACTTGCTGAAGTGGCCGTAGTAGGTATGTTTAGCCTAGAATTGCGGATTGCCAGAATTGACGCTGAAGCATTGGAGAGGCCATCGCGTGAAACTCGCAGGGAAAGTAGCGATTGTTACTGGTGCAGCCGGCGGGATCGGCAGGGCTACTGCGTTGGCTTTTGCCCGTGAAGGGGCAAAAGTAATGGCAATTGATCTCAAGGTCGCTGAGGGAAAGGAAACCGCCGCGCAGGCACAGACACTCGTTGGTGAAGTGCTTTTTGAGCCGACGAATATTTGCGTCGAGGCTGAAGTGAAGGCCGTAATAGAACGAACGGTTGTGCGCTGGGGGCGTTTGGACATTTTATTCAATAACGCTGGCGTGGTGTTGGTGAAAAGGCTTGAACAAACGACCGAAGCCGAGTGGGACAGTCTGATGACAGTCAACCTCAAGGCAGTATTTTTTGGTTGCAAGCACGCAATCCCGCACATGCGACAGGCAGGGGGCGGGGCGATCGTAAATGCTGGATCTATAGGCAGTTTCGTTGGGCAACTCAACACTCCGGCTTACATTGCTTCGAAAGGAGCCGTGGCGCTGCTAACTAAGTCTTTGGCCCTGGACTATGGGCGTGACGGGATTCGTGTGAATTGCATCTGCCCAGGAATCACTGACACGCCGATGCTTCGTGAACATATGGGCCAGGGGGAGTTGGGCGAAAAGAATATCTGCGAGCGATTGGCGCGCGTACCGCTGGGCAAGATTCTGTATCCCGATGACGTGGCCCGCGCGGTTCTGTATCTGGTTTCTGACGATTCGACAGGAATTACCGGCATCACTCACGTAATTGACGGCGGCCTGCTGGCGGCTGCCGAATATAACATTCCCCTCGCAGCGCACGGCGAGGATCAGTCATAATGTCGACCATCCGCTGAGGGCATTTCCGCTGCAGGTTGTTCCGCGGCCGAGCGACATCAGCAAAGGCCATCGCTATTGCGGCGGCGGATGCCTCTTGGAAAGATGCTGCACGGAACTTGCCCTCCGTATGCAACGGCTTTCCGGAATAAGTGTGGCACGAATGCAAGAGCCTGGACGAACAGATTTGGCAATAGGGTGATGAGATCGAACGATCGCTCGCCAGGGCCATGCATTTCAGTGATTGCTAGCCGCGCGGTGTCGGTTCCATGGCTGCGCCTGCCCTGGCTGCTTCAGGTAGGCAACGCAACGCCCTTTTGAATCGGGCGCGATTTCGCGCCCCGGCTTGAGCTGGTTCCAGCTCTCGGCCGGCGGCAGGGCAGGACTAAGATATTCGCGCCATTTAATAAAAAGTGTCTCCGAAGGAAGGTTCAATATAATGGCCAGGAGGTTCGGGGCACCATGCCAAATCGCATGCAGAATAGGCGGCGGTACCCAATAATTCGTTCGCCAGGCTGAGCTTGCCTATGCCAGCGAACTTTTTTCCCGGCGTGCGTTCGGGCACGGCAGCCAAAACTGAAGACGCAGCACCCATTACCGAGAGCATTCCAGTCTTTATCAATTGGGAAGCCCGTTCAGAAACAGTAGAAGGCTGCTGAACTGCGGACGAATGACCTGCGTCGGCACAATTAGTTCACTCGACAACGTGGTCACGAAGACGTTCTTCGGAAAAATCGTCACCGCGAACCCACTCCATTAAGCGGCGCTCTCGATTTCGCACCCTTTCGACAGATTGCGGAAGGCTTAGTTCGATGCCATTGGGCACCAGAAGCAACCCATTTTCGTCCCCATGCAATAGATCGCCGGAACGGATTGCTAATCCCAGCACCTGGATAGGAACTCCTACCCGAACAATCCGGAAACTGGCATGGCTGGCGACCATGCCTCTAGCGAAATAGTGGAAACCCATGGCTCGCACCTCGGGGACATCTCGAACGGCGCAATCACTCACCAACCCTACGGCACCCAGCCTTTTGAAAATAGTCGCCATCACTTCGCCGCAGTGTGCGGCGTAATCTGGATGTCCGCCGAGTTCCTGTAACACGACGATCGCAGGCTTCCTAGACTGTGAGACGGCAGCATAGAGCTCAACGAACTGCTCGGCCCCCTGGGCATTGCTATCCGTAACCGTCTCCACTTGGGCGGTTACGGCGTAGCCACACATGCGTCCAAACTCTGGGAACAGGGCTCGGATCTGCAACGGCGTAAAACCCTCTCCACGAGGACGAAGATGGAGCATTTCGATCGCGTTAGATAATGTCGGCGCATCGACTGTCTTGAGGTAGTCAATCCACGAATCCATTCCAGTGTCACCCATCTAGGTCACCATCCTGCTGTTGTAGTTCTGTTGTAGATCCGCGCCGTGGCGAGAAGGTCGCGACAATTAGGGAGTCTACACTCGGAGCAAGAAAGTGGGAAACCTGCGGGTGGCTGTTTGCCGCAGCGCCACCAGTGCTATCCGCACCACGACCTGAGTCTAATTGATCTGCCGAGCGGTCGAAAGGCTTGGGTGTGCGAAACCGTGAAGTAGGCAATCTATCCGGAGAAATACCGAGACAACAGGACTGGAGCCGAAAATCCCCGGAGGGCAAGTTACTGCGAGAAATCTTCGGCCATGAGACGGCGACCGATATCGGCTCAATAAGCGAAACCGAGATGTTTCGCCACAATCGCGGAAAGTGCTCAGGGTCGCTACCGTGTTCTACCAACGTCTGTTTTGGGTGTTATCGCAAGTAACTATCCCTAGCAGCTCCGGCTTCGCCCGCTCCGCTCTGGGTCGCTGCTCCAGGATGGTTTTTGTCATGACGAACGATTAGTTGTGCTCGGTTGCTGTCTTTTTCAGGACAAGAACAAGTATGCGTCCGTCGGAGTGAAACTCCCCGCCGGTGGCGGTCTTGGCAGTGGTGAGCGGGTCGGCCGGCGTCACGTGATCCCGCTGCGCCACAATTCCAGTCCCAGAGAGGGTGCCATTTACGTACTCGCGTTCTCCATCAATGGCGGGGTCAATTTTGTGGGTGAGACCGTTGTTTCGCTGATCTCGCTCGAAGCCAATATCGTGCGTGGCGGCGACGCACCACAGTGGACGACCTTCGACAACATAAGGCGATTTCCACACGCGCAGGTGATTCCGCGACATCGCAACTCTGACCGGCTCGGCATGCGCGAACCCATAATCTTGCGGGCGATCAAACAAGAACAGTGTGCTCATCGGCATCGTCAGATAATCTTTCATTTCTAAAGAGCCAACCAAAGCATTCAATGCCGTATTGCCGACCGTTTTGTCGACTTGCACCCATCCCCCAGCCGTAAACGCCTGAACCACCTGGTCCTGGGTCCCGACAACTAGCACATTTACCATGTCGCCGGGGTTCTTAGCGGGGTCGGAGACCCGCCGCGGAATCTTGCTCAGCAAATCCGGTGTGATGCCTGGCACCCGAGTTTCAACCGGTCCTCCGATAGCCTCAGCATCCCCCGAACCCTCTTCCAGAATCTCGACCTTGACCTCGAAGCTGCCGGTCGCGACGGATGCGTCCTTTTCGCTCTGATTGATTCCCAGGAACAACCGGCCGGCAACCGGTGCCTCATATTCCTTGCTCGCGCCGACCAGAAAAGGTTGGACATACGACTCAGAACCAATACGGCCGACTAGAGCCCCATGCCCGGCATTTCCGACTGCATATTCGTGAACTAGATCTGCGAATCCTCGCGGAAGTCCATCGGGGCCGAACGTTCCTGCCGTGCGCAATTTTCCACTGTAGGATTGGTCGGCCGGATATGTAATCTGACCGGTCGCATCGAAGCGCAACTTTGCGCCGCCACGCACGTCGATGTCCGTGTCGACCCATCCCTTTGCCCCGGACACTTCAATTTTGTACGACCGAGTGCTGCTGTCCTTCGCCAGGTCCTTTTGTGCCTGCGCCCATGTACACATTACAGTCGCCGTACCCAATGCCAGCACCGCCGACCCCAATACAATCTTGCTCGTCAGATTCTTCATGGTAATCCACTTCCCGAGGTACTGGAGTATGGGCGTATTGGGCTCCATACTCCGTTTTCGCGCCCGATACCCACTACGCCGGTACGGACCACAACCAGCGTTTTTCATCGTCACAGGTCAATGGCAGTTCGATTCTATTCACGGAAGAAAAGCGGCCGCTAGGAATCGACTCATTGCCTGCCTCAGCTCAACAATTCCTGCCTCAAAAGCCCTGATGCACTACCGTCCTCGTACTCTCAAGCAAGAACATTAATAATCCGGGTCAATATCCCTTTTTTAGGTGGATAAGCCAGCCTAAGCATCCTTCTTAATCAGCCGGGTTATCCAGATTAGGATGACGGCCCCGAGGATTGCCACCAGAATGCTCCAAAGCAAACCTCCTCCACCAAGACCCAGCAGGCCTACGACCCAACCCCCAACGAAGCCACCCACGATGCCGAGCAGAATGTCGGCGATGACACCGTATCCACCGCCTTTCATGATCCTCCCGGCTCCCCAGCCGGCAATCAGACCAACCACAATCCACCAGATAATCCCATGTGCCATGTGATCCTCCCGAAATTCGTAAATGAGAAGCGGGCCGAACAACAGTCAAACACCGATGTTCAACGCCGAGGAAGGTAAGCATATCGGCTAACCGCCCCCGATTATAACGCTGGCAGAGTAGGCCGGGAGAATCGTGCTGTCAAGCGAAGAAGTTCCAGCTGGATGCGGCAAATCCGAGAAGGCTGTGTTTCTGGTCTTGAGCAGCGGGGCGTTAACCGATCAAACTATGCGAATCTGGCTTTTCGTCGCTCTGGCTTCAGTCAGCCTCCTCCCCACCGGCAAGTCGCTCGATCTCCTTGGACACTTCCGATAACGACGACTGGTTCAATGCCACAACACTTGTCTGCAGATTGACTAAGACCAATCCTGTAATGTCTGCACAATCTATTGCATATTCCAATTTCCTGGCACATGCCTTGGTAACTTCGTCCTGGACTTGCTTGAGAGTAGAGTTGCGGCGGAGAAGTCCCACGAACGATGTGTTGTTCCAGCGGAAAAGTTGATCGCGGTCGCCGAGGAGCGAATTTGCAATGAACTGGCTCACAAAAATAACCAGCCGGTTCGCCGTTTTCCGCCCGTACCGTGAGTCGATCTGGTGCAGTCGCAGTAGGGTATAGACAACGCAGTAGAGCCCCTTCGGATCAGATATGGCCGCCGCGAGCGCTTGGTTGAGCGCGGGTGCGGTGCCCAAGGAGGTCAATGGGTCAACGTGGGCAGATGTTTTCTGTGTGCTAGGCACTCCGGAAGCAGAGAGCTGCTGCTGCAGGTCTACCATTGCCCCCAGCACCGAAGTGTGGTCTTGCAGTCGCCTTTTCTCAGTGATGTCACTTACAAAGGCGATAGCGACAGTCCGGTCGCCTAGCTGGGCTGCACTAAGTCCTACCTCAACCGGGAAAAGGGTGCCATCTTTCTTTCGTCCGAATAGATTTAGCCCGATCCCCATGGATCGCAGCTTCGGATCGGCCAGAAACTGCTTTACCTTTTCTGCATGCGTCCCGCGAAGACTTTCGGGGATGAGAATCTCCAGCTCCTGCCCCAAAAGCTCGGACCGAACATAGCCAAAAATGCGCTCGATCGCGTTGTTGACGGTTTCGATAGTTCCCGATGCGTCCACCGTGATCAAGCCCTCGGACGCGGCTTCCCAGTAGGCTTTGAACTGTCCGGTTTCTTCCCGCCCGTCCGACTCCAGTTGCATTTCCCTCGGCGGCTCCGCGGAAGAAACGATCCACCAGCCACCCTCGCGGGTTGGCAGCGGGCTCAAAACGAATTCAACTTGAAACTCGGTCCCGTCCTTTCGCACTGCCCTCAATCGGCGGAGCGGCTGCTCGCTCTTTGGCGCGTCCGGCACCAAAGCCTCGAGCCCCAAACCTTTCCATTCGGTCCGGCTGAGCAAAAAAAGGCGCTCCGCGGCACGATTGACAACCGCGAGCTTCCCCTTCGGGTCGACGATTAACAAACCTCTTGGGATAGCGTCCAAAATGTGTTCGAAGGTGGGGCCCAGAATATCTTCCACGCTTGGCAACGCATCATCGTCGCTGAATTTTCCCATCATTGTGCCACACGGGGCTGGATTGTCTCTGATTCTGGACTAGATGCATATGATACTCTTCCGTCCCCGCCGTTGATGGTCCGCCGCCGGGTAGGACTACGACTCGACAGTTTTCTACGAGGAGGATCATCGCAATGCAGTTGATCTATCGCGGCGCCACGGCAGCGAGGCCGAGCGGCACCTGGCGAAACTGGGCGCGGATCCTGTCATTTTTCTCAGATTCCCGCGCGCCTTTTTCTAGGTTGTGGGGGCCGGATGGTGGCCGGATTGGCACGCCCGGGTAATGCCGGTTGACTCAGAATGAACCGATGCCCGATGCGCACCCACCCGGGTTGCCGTTGGCGCCGGTTGGGATTAAGATGCGGGCTGTTTTCCGAGGCGCTCTATTCGACCCTGGGAGATATTAATGTTTGTAGAGAACCGGGGAACGGGAGCCATGAAGGTCTTGCGATGTAGGACGGCGCGGAGCCTGCTTGTTCTAGTTGTCGGGGCTTTTGGCGCATTATGCTGCTACAGCCAGACATCGCAACCCGCGATCCAGGGGCCTAGTTTGAAGGCCGAAGAGGCTTCGCTCGACTTTGTGGTTCACGATAAGAAACAGAGATCCGTCCTCGATCTCAGGCCCGAAGAAGTTGCGGTGACAGATGACGGTGAGGCTGTGAAGCTCACCAGTCTGCGTCTCATAAATAGTGGAGAGGAAAATGGTCACCTGATTACGCTGGTTTTTGATCACTTGAGTCCCACGGTAAAGAAGAACGCTTCGGAAGTTGCAGGCAAGATTCTTAAAGGGGTGCCTCAAGGCAACTTCTCTCTCGCCGTTTTGAAAATCGAACCGGGGCGTCTGGGACTTCTGCAAGCATTTACTCCGGATCGCAATGCGCTCAATCAGGCCGTCACGGCGGCCCTTGAGCCGGATACATCCACGCAGCGGAATGCTTTCGAAAGAGCCGCCGAAGATCGTCTCATGGAGGTGGTGAAGACAGGAATCGACCCACAGGGAAAGCATGTAAGCGCGAGCGAGCGCACTCTTGCGCGCACTATGTTCGACGTGCTCCAGGATTCGGCCAGGACTGTGCAGGAGCAGCACGCACAATCCTATCTTTCTGAACTGCTGGCATTAGTGGAATCGCAACAGAAAATGGCCGGTCGCAAGGTTGTGATTTATGTCACGCAAGGCACCCACACGGATTCAAGTGGCAAGGAAGTGGTGCGATCCATTATTGGCGCGGCAAATCGGGCCGACATTAGTATCTACACCGTCGACCTGACGGCGTTCTCCCGGGGGGCCGCGGACCCTGGGCCGCTTTCTGACATCATGACACTGTCGCAGTTGCAATCAACCTACTGGCAGGCGGGGCCGCCCCCCACGGATGAAAACTATTTCTCCCAGCACTCCATGATGGTCGGGGCAACAAACTTCCGTGATCGCAGCCCTGGGGAAGAACTGGCGAGGGGCACGGGCGGCGATTATATCGATGGAGCACGCGATCTGCAGAGGCCATTGCAACGCATGATTCGGGACATGACGACCTATTACGAAGCTTCCTACCTGCCCACGCTCAAGGAATACGATGGCAAATTCCGCAGCGTTGCCGTCAAGGCGCTTCGGAAAGGAGTCAAGATCCAATCCAGAGAGGGATATTTCGCAATACCTCCCGACGCTACATCGAGTATCCGTCCCTTCGAATTGCCGCTGCTGAATATTCTGAGTCGAGCGCAGCTACCTGAAGATCTTCGTTTTCGCGCCGTAATACTGCGGTTGGGGAATCTACCCAACCGGGATGGAAACGTGCTCGCCATCGAGGTCCCGCTCTCCGCGGTAGAGATTCGCCAGGATGCGAATACCAATCTCTATTCTGCGCAACTTTCGATCGTTGCACAGATTAAGGACAAAGCGGGCAGGGTGCTTGAAAAATTCAGCGAGGATATCCCATATCGCGGTGCTTTAGAGCAGATTCAAGAGGCAAAATCCCAGGTTGTAACCCTACAGCGTCATTTCGACGCCCCTCCCGGTGAATATGTGATCGAGGTTGCCATTCAGGATCGGTTGTCCGGAAAAGTGGGCGCTCAGCGGATTCCATTTGAAATTGCCGACGAGGCCGGAAGTCCATCGTTAAGTGACATGGTTCTCGTGCGGCGCATTGAGCCGTTTCACGCCGAGACGGATCCTCTCGAGCCGCTTTGGCACGGCAATGAGAAAGTGACGGCAAATCTCTCAGGAGAGGCCGCCCGCGACCAGAAAAACGCATCAGTATTTTTCATCACCCACCCTGATCCTCACTCCTCGGAAGATGCCACGCTCAACATTCAGATGATGAAAGATGGAAGAATTCTTGAAGGCATGCCCGCGGCATTCCGGCAGATCACCCGAAAGGAGGCCGCTTCGCAGCTGGCGACATTTCCCATAAGTTCACTTCCAGACGGCTCCTATGAAATGAAGGCAACCCTCAGCCAGGGTGGAAAATCGTCGTCGTCGACGACATCTTTTAGATTAGGGGGAGGCACGCCCCCAGGCCCAGCTACGGAAGCCAGCAAGGTCGATGTTGTTGCCCCGGCAGTCGGGGAAGGCCTAGAGGACGCGACTGCCATCCGATTTTCCACTGGCGCGGTGCAGCCTCTGCCGAGGGATGAAATTGAGTCCATCCTCGCCGATGCGACTGAGCGTGCGATCCGATACGGGCTGTCCTTGCCTAATTTCATTTGTACGCAGGTGACTAGCCGCTCCATTGACCCAGATGGAGACGGAAAGTGGAAACATCAAGACACGTTTACCGTACGCCTTACCTACGTGGACAATGTGGAGAAGCGAACAGTTTTGGCTCTGAATGGCCAGACAACTAAGGCTCCGCCGGAGCACATGATAGGAGTGCAGTCCGAGGGTGAACTGGGTGGGGTTCTGAAATCGGTGTTTCAACCATCGTCCAAGTCGGATTTTCAATGGAAGGAAAGCGGTACATTAGGGCCGGGGGTAGTCCAGGTCTTCGACTATCGCGTGTCGCGCGAGAACTCGACCTTCGTTCTGGCGAGGGGCATCGCGGGAGATGAGGAAGTCACCACGGGCTTCCATGGTGAGATCTTCATTGACAACGCGACCCACAGCGTTCGCCGCGTTACCATGGTGGCAGACGATCTGCCAAAGACATTTTTCATCCAGGGCTCATCTGTCGCCGTAGACTACGACTACATTGGCATAGAGGGGCATGACTTCCTGTTACCGGTAGGAGCACAAGTCCGGCTGAGACAACGTGGACACAGAGTAATGTTGAATGAGATTGAGTTTCGGGACTACCGACGCTTCGGTTCTAAGGTAAAGATCACGCCTGTCCCCCAGAGCACACCGACAAGGACCGCAATCCATCTCCAGCCATAGTGACCTTCCGAAACCAAGGAGCGCACTTGTAACCGGGTGCCGAGCCAGTGCCGGGATTCGGCAACCCTTCGCCGAACCATCGGTTTCTGGTCGCATTGAATTCGCCGACTGGTTTCGTCGAAACCGGAGTCATTTGTCGCCGCCAGAGAAAATGGCGGTAAAGCTTGGCTGAAGCGTTCGGTGGTGCAGTTTCGCCGGTCCGGTTTGTGACTGGGAAATCGCAAAATTGCCGCCATTTCCAGCGATTCTGCAAGAAATGCGGCCGATTCTCTATAACGTCGTCCGCCGGTATGAGAGCCCGGAACACTTGCTTGGCTACATATTCTTCCCTAAATTCACCTTGTTGAGCGGCAGTTCGCGGACGCGCTTCGCTGTCGCCGCAAAGATTGCGTTGCACAGCGCTGGGGCAAACGGTGGCACGCCTGGTTCTCCGACCCCTGCGGGCGGAGCGTCGCTTTCCACGATATATACGTTGGTCTGCTGGGGGGCTTCATTGATGCGCGCCACCGGATAGTCGTTGAAGTTGGACTGCTCGATGGCGCCATTCTTCGCGGTGATTTCTCCGCTGCGGGCGATGCTGGTTCCAAAGACTGCGGCCCCCTCGAACTGCGCTCGCATGGCCTCGGGATTTACCACCAACCCAGCATCCACCGCCGTGTCTACCCGCGGAATGGTGATGTCGCCGCTGTCGTTGATCTGAACTTCGACCACGGTAGCGACATACGTCAGGAAACTCCGGTGGATGGCGATCCCCATCCCCGAGCCTGCACCGAGCTTTCTGTTTCCCCAACCAGATTTTTCTGCGACTATCTCGGTGACCCGGCGCAGCCGTCCGATGTCTATAGGATATTGCTCCGGCGAGGCCCCATAGTTCGGGTAGCCGAAAGCCTGCAGATCAAGGATGCGGGGCGCTCCCAGCAATTCGAGACGATAGTCAACCGGATCGCGTCCCGCGCGATGGGCCAACTCATCGGTAAAACTCTGTACTGCAAAACCTTGGTAGATATTGGCAACCGACCGCAGCCATCCGATGCGCACGTGTGCTTTCGCCGGGCCATTTTCCACTCGAAGATTGGGGAGGTCGTAAGGGATGTCAGTCCAGCCTTGTTGCAGGTCGCCGGGTCCACCGTAAACCGTATCCAAACTAAAGGTCGAACCAATCGGCGGAAACACAACTCGCTGCAACCAGGCCGTAGGCTTGCCCTTGGCGTCCAGCGCAGCTTTCATGTACATGGCAGCAACGGCATTGTAGTAACCGAATTTGATTTCGTCTTCCCGGCTCCATACAACTTTCACGGGGCGTCCGGTCTTCCGGGAGAGCACGGCCGCCTCGGCGATGAAGTCCGGCTTAGATTTTCTGCCAAAGGCGCCGCCCAGCAAGGTCACATGACAAACCACATTTTCCTTGGGGATTCCCAATTCCTTGGCGAGCGTCGTCTGCACCGTTTGCGGATCCTGCGTCGGGGCCCATACGGTCACGTGGCCATCCTTGAAATCGGCTAGTGCGGCCATTGGTTCCATGGGAGCATGCGCGAGGAGCGGCACGTAGTAGTCGGCTTCGAAGATCTCCCCCGCCTTGGTGAAGACGGAGTCAACGTCTCCTTGGTTACGCGCGACTTTGCCGGGCCGGCGGGCGGTTTCCTGCAATTGCTTTTTGTATTCGTCGGAGTTATAGCTTTCGTTGGGACCGTTGTCCCAAACTACATTCAGCTTCTTGCGGCCCTGGAACGCTGCCCAGGTGTTGTCGGCAATCACCGCGATTCCGCCAAGTGGCTGAAACGAGGCGGGAGGGGTAAAAGGATCAATTGCCAGAGTTTGATGAACTCCAGGGATCTGTAGCGGTGCCTTGCCGTCGTATGACTTCACCTTGCCGCCTAAGACCGGCGGGTGCTCAACGGAGGCATAGACCATGCCGTCGAGCCGGGCATCCATGCCGAAGCTAGCTTTGCCGTTGCAGAGATTGGTGAGATCATAGCTGGTCGTGCCTTTGCCGATGTAGCGCCATTGGCTTTTGGTCTTGAACTTCAGGTCTTCCTTCTTCGGGACCGGCAAGGCAGCCGCAGCCTGGGTAAGTTCGCCGTAGCTGAGACGCCGTCCGGTGGCGGGATGCACCACGGCGTGGAGACCGGTCTCGCAGTCGGAGGGCGGAACTTCCCACTGCTGGGCGGCGGCCTGGATCAGCATGGTACGCCCGGTAGCGCCCGCCTGCCGCATGAACGTCAAAAAAACTACGAATAGAATAAGAGCCGTCGGTACTTTGGTCGCCGAAGCGCTCATCGCCGATGGCTTGTTCGATTTTTACACGCTTCCAGTCGGCGTCCAACTCATCGGCCACCACCATGGGAAGGGACGTACGAGTGGTGGTGCCCATCTCGGAGCGATGGGCGACGATGTAAACCGTGCCGTCGCTATCTATGCCGAGAAAGATATTGGGGTGCAGAATTGCACTGTCGGCGCGGTAAGTGCCCGGAACGGGTTGTGCCCAGAGTTTCTCCGGCACATAACGCACGGCCAAAAGGAAGGCACCTTTGCCCATCAGTCCGGTGAGAAATCCGCGGCGGCTGACATTGGTGATTGGGTTCATGCCTGTTCTCCTGCCGCGGCCTTGATGGCGGCGCGAATCCGCTGATAGGTTCCACAGCGGCAAATGTTTCCGGCCATCCCTTCGTCGATCTGCTCGTCAGTGGGCTTGGGTGTCTTAGCCAGCAGCGAGATGGCCTGCATGATCTGGCCCGATTGGCAGTAGCCGCACTGGGGGACATTGTTCTGGATCCATGCCTTCTGCACGGGATGCAGTCCGTGGGCTCCGATGCCTTCGATGGTCGTGATGCTGGCTCCCGCCAGCGAACTCATAGGGGTAACGCAGGAGTGAATCGCCTCGCCATTTTTGTGTACAGTACAGGCGCCGCATAATGATGCGCCGCATCCGAACTTGGTTCCGGTCAGGCCTAAGACATCCCGCAGATACCAGAGCAGTGGCATGTTGGCATCGCCTCTGAAAGATTGAGGCGTACCGTTTACTTTGAGTTGAATCATAATCGCACCTCAACCTGGAAATTCCTCGGATGCGTACCGCTAGAAACTCCTGAAAACGTTCCCGATCTCGACAACGTCGGCTCGTTCTGATAGGGATACAGGTTTGGGGTCGCAGATGGGCTGCGCATACCGATCCTCCGTGGCCGCATTCTATGCCTTGCCCGAACACCTTTTCTACAGGGTCGAAGCTTTCACTGGAGTGGAGTCATCATCCTTCTCCTGCTGCCGCCCCGTCCGTTCTGAGGTCTAAAAGGTCATTCACAGGATGTCCGAGATTCTGTGTGCGGCCGAGATTGCGTTCCGTGGTCTGCGCGAATGCGTGCCCCAACAAAAACTGATCACGGGAAAGCATCTGACGGTCTATACCGAGCAGGCTGACAGAGCTGGAAGGCCATCGCTGATACGTTCAATTCCGATTCGTCTATGCAGGCATCCGGCGCTTCCGTTCAGTCTGGGGGGCGAAGTCGAAATGAGTTTGCATCCGGTGTCGGCAAACCGGAAACCGTGCGGCCTGTTGGCCCGAAAATTTTTCGTCAGCGAACGCGTTTCCGATTTGGTTTCAACGAACCTAGCAGCCATGGAGGTCAGACTGAACGTGAAATATATTTTTGGATGCCGATGGAATCAGCGATGCCATGCTGCCTAGGCACCGACGGGAATTAGGAGTTTGGCTCAATTTTTAGTACGCGGAGGCCACCATTCTGAATTTTATCGCGTGAAACCGAGCATGTGAATGTGGACATGTCCTTTTCTGCGTAAGTCTTGGCATCACCACCCGGCCAAAGATCAGTCACTCTGTAGCTGGAACGACCTGCCAAGCCGATCATCCGGAGGGGAATCTCCAACTTGAGATTTGCAGTTTGTGTGGTATCACGGTTCGCACCAACCAAGATTGCGCTGCGGTCATTCCAGCGAATATAAGGCTTCGGCACCTTGGCGTCCGAATGGAAAGGCACGCCCATGAGCTTCGGCCTTTCCCTTTCGGGCAGGACTGTTAAGATGTCGGCCTCCCGTTTACGAATGGCAATCATTTTCTTTACGTCCTCGAACATCGCACGGCGTTCGGGACGGTTTAGTTCTTCCCACTCGAGCATGCAGCCATAGAGCCATGTCCCCTTGCCGGGATCTTTGCCGCCGTACAGGTACGGAGATTGCCAAGGCAAGGGCCGGAATGTGGCGTTGAACTCTTCCCCTGAAAAGAAAATGGGAATCGCGGGCGCGAACAGGCACGAGTAGCCCATGAGAGCGCGACTGCCTTGCGCCGTGTACGGGCTCCTGTCCAAAGGAAATCCATCCCACCCCTGATCGTGACAGCTTAGCTGGATTGTCGGCCAGCCATGCCCGATGGTAGCGATATAGAGCTTTAACGACGGCGCTTCTCCTTCCAGCGCCAGCCGACGTGATCCTCCACCCGTGTTCAACCGCCAGGATCCGAGCGCATCGTCGGTGACCGTAACGTTCTCGATGGGCCTGGCAATGACGTTTTCCACCGTAAGCTGAACGTCGGGAATTCCGTCCGGCATGTACCAGGAGTTGTATTCCTTTCTGCGGGGCGCTTTGTCAGCAGTCAAGCCGTCCAGGTGAACTTTCAGGGCCCCCTGACCGTCGCTGCTGCCTTCGGCCTGGCTCCCGTCTGAGTACTGGATTACAACCCGATAGAGTCCGGCTTGGCCGAATTTTCGGTCGTAGAACCCCGCTAGATCTTGAGCCAACAATTCATTCTCCACCGTCGATTCGTAGTCGAAGACTGCATTTTCGTGCTGCGAAAAATCCGTAACTCCAGGAATGGCCGAATTGTCCTCTTCGAAGATAATGACGGGATGCCCGGCAGCCGCCGCGTTCCGCCGAATTCTCTCCCACAAGTCCGGCCTAAAGATATCCACGTCTAGACGAAAGCCATCCATTTTGTATTTCGCAAGGCAATCACTCCAGATCTTGACCCACCAGTCGTCCAGATCGGTGTGCCCTCCGTACCAGTCGTAGTCGGCCATGCGCCAGTGGCTGCCTCGAAACCAGTCAGGGTGTTCTTTGACCAACGGACTGAAGTCCATCACACCGTGAGTCTTCACATCCGGAAAAATCCTGATGCCACACCGATGCGCTTCCTCGACCAGCGTCTTAAGCTGTTCTTCGGTGCCCAGTATGGGATCGAATTTGTCCGGTTCCATAACCCCGTACCGGCACCACATGTTGTAAAAAAAATGCTGAGATTCCTGCAACGAAGGCGGATCCATCCAGATGCCCGTAATTCCTAACTCCTGAAGGTACGGCATCTTGCCGGTCATGCTTCCAAATGTGCCGCTGCCTGGACCATTGGGGGATGTGAAGGCCTGCGTCGTCCCGATCTCGTAAATGATGAGGTCTTTCGTCCAGGGAGGCGAACCGGGCTGATCAACAGCGGATAGCGCCACATCCGCGGGGATCTTTTGGTTTACCGAGCCGAAAGCCCCGAGCGGTGCAACCATCAAGCCTGCGCCTCCGGCGACCCCAGCCCGGAGAAATTGTCTGCGCGACGGGTTTGAAGTGCCCCTGTTGCCTTTCATCGTTGGACTCCTCTTTCATGCGAATCTGTTGCCACAGGCTTCTTTGCCTTACGCGAAATTATCCCATCCTCCGTAACGGGCAACAATCCTTCCTGCGGTACCGTGAGACCGTTCCCGATTCTCGATGTTATATTCCCTGCGTGCGCGATATTGTGCGTAAAGATCTCCGTTTCTTTGTTTCAGGGACGTTTGCTGCAGTTGGTCTCCGCCTGGTATTCCTCTTTCGATTCCCCGCCCTCACGCCTGACTCTTTTGTCTATGGGGATATCGCCAAGAACTGGCTGCAGCATGGGATCTACGGTCTCAGCGGCCAGTACCAGATTACTCCTACCTACATCCGACTCCCGGGATATCCCGCATTCTTAGCTGCCGTATTTGCGATCTTTGGGATGGAACATTACCGGGCGGCGCTGGTGCTGCAGATGTTCGTGGATATTGGCACATGTTTCGTGATCGCCGATCTGGCGTTTCGTCTGTTCTCGACTCGGGCTGCGAAGGCTGCTTTTCTGCTGGCTGCGCTTTGTCCGTTTCTTGCGAACTACACTGCCGCAGCTCTTACGGAAACTCTGGAAGTGTTTTTTACCGCGCTTGCGTTGGACTTTGCGATTGCCGGTCTGAATGCGATCGACGGGGCGGTCGGTTGGCTTTGGCTTGGATGCGGGCTGGCGACCGCAGCCGCCATTTTGCTGCGCCCGGACGGAGGCCTGCTCTTGGCAGCGATAGGAGTATACCTGTCATATCTTTTGGTGAGCCGGCTACGGAAGAGAAGCTCTGTTGGCTGGGTGCTGCGCGGCGGTCTGGTCATTTTGTGCGTGTCGATGCTGCCTCTTATACCTTGGACGTTGCGCAATCTTCATACCCTGCACCGCTTCGAACCGCTTGCCCCGCGTTATGCCAACCAGCCCAATGCTTTCGTGCCCATGGGATTCAATCGCTGGGTCAAGACTTGGATGGCGGACTATGTATCGCTTGATGAAGTCTATTGGGCACAATCAACCAGCACTCTGGACATAGATGAGTTCCCATCTCGGGCTTTCGATTCACCCGTTGAGCGCCTTGAGACGGAACAGCTTCTCGGCGAATACAACAAGACTTTGCAGGTGAGTCCGGATCTCGACGCAAAATTTGCGCAGCTTGCGGCAGAACGAATTCACCATGCTCGGTTGCGCTACTACCTTCGGCTTCCGATGCTCCGTATCGCAGATATGTGGTTGCGTCCGCGCACGGAACTCTTGCCGCTGGAGGCGAGGTGGTGGAATTTCGATGATGATCCCCAGTGGATCGCCCTGACGCTGGTACTCGGAGTAACCAACCTTCTTTACATTGCTGCCGCATTATTGGGTTTCGTGCGGGGACGCTTCGCAACCCACCTCGGCCTGCTGCTCATCTTCGTAATTCTGCGATCCGCCTTTCTAGGTACCCTGGAAAACCCCGAGCCCCGCTATACGCTTGAGTGTTACCCGGTCGTGATCTTGCTCGCGGCTTCCCTTGTTGGCGGTGCAGACTTTCGATCACCGCGGGAGACTGCCCAAGTGACACCTGCGCCATTCATTCGTGGCCCACATCTCCAATTCCGACAAGAGCAGTAACCAGGCTTCAGTGCTATATACAGGGACCGTGGACTGGGCCCATGATGTTTGCGGGAGATTCAAGAGCCGTGACAATTCGTAAATTACAAGCTGTTCGGATTAAGGACGGATGGCGTGTCTATCAGATAGAGCCCGGCCCACGACGCTTGGTAACAACCGGGTTTGGGACGACGCGCGGGGAAGCAATGGCATATGCATTCGGTCTTGTTTGCGGCTTGTACTTGCGCCGAAAACGCAAGGCCGCCTGATTTCCAGGCTCCCAGCACTTTGCTACGCAGTTTCTGGCCAAAGAGCGCGCCCGTCCGCGAAGTAATCCCGCCTATTCAAACAATTCATCGCAGGAAAATTTTCGCAAGATCTATGCTGAAGTCGAGTGAAGAAAATCTTCAGGTCAGATTTTAGGAATAGTAATGTCCTCGCGAGGAATGTCGGCGTCTCGAAAGTTTGTTGCGCCGGTCAACAGATAGCGCCCTAGTCGGCTCTTTGAACGGCCGCAGCATTTTGATCGCGTCCCGAAAAGACCGAGACAGGGGGCGATGCGTGAATTTCTCTTTTGGATATTGAGTGCCGGACAGAAGGATGCCGCTCTATGGCTCCCACAGCGGTCAGCTGCCGTCAGGACTTAAAGGCGCTCAACAACCCTGAACCGGGTACTCATTTAATCCTTACGGATTGAGAAGTTCACTTAGGCGGGCGAAAGAGTAACGGTCGAAAGAACCTGGGGTGGGAGACGGGAATCGAACCCGCAACGTCCGGAGCCACAGTCCGGTGCTCTGCCAGTTGAGCTACTCCCACCGTGTCCTGTTGATTATAGCAACCGCAGCGAGAGTTGGCGGGAGACAATACAACAGCGCCTCAAGATTGGTTTGGAAGAATCGGGAGAGTATCAGCCGCTAGCCGCGGCCCATGCCGACGTATTCGAATCCCATGGCGCGCAAGCGCACCGAATCGAGCAGATTTTTGGTGTCCACAATGAGCGGGCGCTTCAGCAAATGTTTGATGCGGTCGAAATCCAGCCCGCGAAATTCCGGCCAGCCCGTGCCCACCACCAAAGCGTCGACACCTTCTGCCGCGCCATAGGCGAGTCGCAGTAATGGACCGAGCCGTTCAGTTCCAGCCGCGCCTCGGGGATCGCCACGGGGTCGTACGCCCGGACGCGCGCGCCCTGCGCCACCAGACTCTGCGCCAGACGCATGGAAGACGAACCTGCCACCGAATTGGTATTCGGCTTGAAGGCTAGCCCCAGCAGGCCGACGTCTTTGTTCTGCACCGACGCCATCATGCCCGCAATTTTGCTTACCACGTGTTCGGCCTGGCTATGATTCACTTCACGAGCCGCACTCAGAATCTTCAGTGGCACGCCATTCACCCGCGCCAATTCCGCCAGCGCTTCCATGTCGCTCTCGGCGAACAGGCCGCCCATGCCGGCGCCAGGTTGCAGGCAGCGCGGCGCGATTTTCTTATCCAAACCAAGGGCCAGAGCCAGATTGACCGCATCCGCGTTTACCCGTTCACACAGGTTTGCGACTTCGTTGATGAATGAAATTTTGGTGGCCAGGAATGCGGTCGCGGCTTCCCGCACCAGTTCCGCGGTTTCGTGATTTGTGACAATGACCGGAACCCCGCGCATCACCAGGGGGTGAAAAATCTGCTTCACCGTCAGCACCGCATCGTTCGAGGAAGTTCCCAGAATAATTCGGTCCGGCCAATTGAAATCTTCTACCGCACAACCCGGCGTAAAGAACATGGGCTGCGAAACCACCGTAGCTTTCACTCCCGCTTCTTTGAGCCGGCGCTCAACGTCTCTCGCGGTGCCCACCGGAACCGGGGTCACGATCGACAAAATTGGAGGCTTGGCTGCCGGGCCGGCCACGCGGATGGCAAGTTCCGCCAGACCTTGGGGCGAGTCCTCCGCCAGGAAAATGAACTGCGCCTTGCGGGCGAAAGATTCGATGTCAGTCGAGTACACCAGGCGGCCGCAACGCACGTTGCGGCGGATGACTTCGGAAAGGTTCTTCTCGAAAAATGGAATGTTGCCCTGCGCCATTTCCACCATATGCAGGCTGTCAGGATGGCAGCAGGTTACCGGAGTTCCAAAATCAGCCAGGCAAGCCGAGATTACTGTTCCGAGGTATCCCGCCCCATACACCCCAATTTGCATGAGTTCGTTCCCGTCCTTGTTGAGCGAGAAGCTGCTCTGGGCGCTGTGTTCGCACCATTCCCACAGCAATCCATTCTCTTATGTACGCCCTTGCTATTGGACTGCGCAACGCACGGGCATACATGTACTTCCGGGAACGCACGGAAGGGGAAGGGAGTGAAATGACGACGGGAAAGTGTTCGTAAGATTGCCGCGAGCCAAATCTGGGGATGAAGCTACCCGCCGAGAGGAATGCCTGCTACGTCGACCCAAGTTGCGTCTTCCCGCTCCCGCACAAAAGTCAGCTCTTTCACCTGGATGCAGCGGCTTCCGTCATATTCTGCCCAGCGGCGCTGGGCCAACCGATACGCCTCTTGCGCCTGCGATTCGGTACTCATCTTGACGATGGTGAGATGGGGTAGATAGGGCCACTCTTCCGCGGCCGCAAGAGCTTTTTGCGCTCCGAGTTGGTCGTGCAGTTTGCGCAGGCCGTAGGCGTGCACGATGCGCACAAATACGGTTGGCGTCACAGGAATAAAGGTCTCGACCTCGCCCAACCTCATCTCGAAGGGTTCTACCTGGTGGCAGGTTTGGGATACTGCGGCCCTCGCCGCCTCTTCACCTTCAAGCAGCTTGGTCGGAGGTAGCACCGTAACATGGGCCGCCAAGTGAGGAAGATCAGGATGTAATTCCTGGCGGATCTTCTTGACGAAACCTGCTACGGGACCGTTAACATACGCCACGAGGGCATAACGCGAACTCTGCATGACCAAGCAGAATTATACTCTGCCGTCTGTCTGATCCGAATGCCGCGAAAGGTCAGCTATAATCGAAGCGAACCGTTTCATGTCGGGGCGTAGCGCAGCCTGGTAGCGCACCTGCCTTGGGCGCAGGGGGTCCGCGGTTCAAATCCGCGCGCCCCGACCAATATCTCCTGCAGCTTCAGCACGTTTCGGGAAGCGCCAGTCGTTGAATTTGTAAACTTGGGGTCCGATTGGGGTCCAATAAGTAGAGCTTCCAGCTTTTCGACCGCCCCTCTCCGGTTGGCCGAGCGCGAATGCAGGTATAACGGACGAGTAATCTCACTCGACGAGTGACCAAGCAGCGCTCCCAAAGGAGTTCCGATCGAATCGAGCAGCGTAGCATTCGAGTGGCGCAGCAGATGCCAGTTCACATTGCCCATGAGCGGAATGGCCGTCACTCTCTGACGCAACGAACTGAAAACGCTCTCTCCTTTTCGCCGCCATCTTGACGATGAAGCGCTTGCCCGCCACGAGCAAAGTTGTAGAACCAGCCACTAGCCGCGTCACTCTCTGACCCGGTCCAGTAAAATCCGTGGGCGTCCAATCGGGCATACTGGCCATCCTGGGAACGTCCACCACCGAGCATGGCATTGAATCCTGAGCCACCCCCGGCCAATAGCGCCTTGTACGCCGCTCTACCCTCGTCACCCGAATCCTCGCTAATCCCACCGTAGAGTTTTGCCATCCGCCGCCATTCATCATCAGTCGGCAACCGCCATCCATCTCCCAATGATCGACATACTCGCCGGGCCGACTCCCAAGTGTACAAACGGCCATACCGACGGCAATTTAGTTCCGCATCTTCATAGCAATAAGCTGGGCTAGCGTTAACGTCTAGGTTCCGTGTCATCCATTGCTTGCCATCCGCCATCCGCTTGGAAGGGTATGTGGATCTAGATAGCTTCTGCGGTTGTGCTAAGAGGAACTGCAATGACACCGCAAGAGGGAAGAACGCTACAGACAAGACGATTAATCCAAGGCGGATCCCGATTGGATCTGGCTTTCTCTCAACGTTACCCATCAAAGTGCTCCCTCGTTTATCAAACGAAAATTACGGTAACTGACAAGTGCGATCCCTCCTGCCGCTCCTCAATTGTTGTTGTAACATCGCGTTATGGCTCATCGACGCGCGAGGGATTGCAAACGATTACGAGACTGTGATTTTGTAGGCGCAGGCGCCATCAGCCTCCTGTGATTTGGCGCTTGGCGGCATTCCTTGTGCGGCGAACCCGACGAAACCTCAGGGGCAGGTGAGTTGTGCCGTTGCAGAGAAAACGCATCCCTCACCGCAGGCGTTGGTCGACGGGCAGCTATACGAACCGGTGTCGGGTAACGGATCGTTGGCCCAGATCACGTATGTGCCGGCCGCTCCCTTGCCACACTGCGCCACTCCCGTGCTGTTGATGGATATCTCAGTTGTAGGCGAGGATTGATAGCAAGCGCCCCACTTTGCCGGGAGCGGGGCAACCGTTAAAGGCTCAGTATTGTAGTAGCCGGTGACGACGAACTGCACATGCCCGTCGGAATACTGCTGCGCGTCCGCGCTCCCAGGGGACAAGCTGATCGATTGGAGTTGGTGCGGCGGGCTCGACCCACACGACAACAGAGCGGCGGCAGCCCCGGCCAGCCCCAAAAAGCAAAGAACGAGCCGCAATGTGGTCATAAGGGCACTCCTCCCGGATGTGCATGCGAAGCACGCGGAAGCAGCTTCGCATAAGTTATATTAAGCAACCCCGGTTGTGAATTGTAAAGGTCCGTCGACGCAATCTCGCGTAACAGTCGCAAAGTCCCCATAGCATTCATTGACCAGGTTTTGACTTCGAGTCAGGATGCCGAGGGCAAACTTCCGGGTGAATCACTGGCGTTCGGCATGTGGTCAAGAACATAGGGCCAATTGGGGTCCAATTACATCCGAATGAGATCCAAAACCGGGGAAAAGACACAGAGCCGACCCAAGCGAGCCAATCACATAGCATCGGTCAGTATCGCCTTGGGTGCGGGGGCTGCGGTTCAAATCCGCGCGCCCCGACCAATATCTCCCGCAGCTTCAGCACGGTCGACTGGGTGGCATTCGTTGGCAGAATGTGGAGGCCGGAAGGCTGCGATCGGGTTTCCAGTTCCAGAGAATGCTCAGTCGACGTGTTCCCCCTCCGCAAACTCTCCATCAGCTCTGGGCAGCACATCGTGGTCGCCGGCAATCCACACATAGAGCGTCGGTAGCAAGAAGATACTCATCACCAAAGCTGCGATCAGACCGCCGACAATGACGATCGCGAAAGGACGCTGAGAATCGGAGCCGATGGCGTGCGAAAGAGCCGCGGGCAGCAATCCCAGGGTCGCCACCAGCATGGTCATCATGATGGGGCGGAGTCTCAGAACGGCTCCTTCGACTGCGGCGTCTTCCACGGAATAGCGCCGCACCCGCAATTGGTTGATGTATTCCAGCATAATGACGCCGGTTTGTACGGAGACGCCAAAAAGGGCCAGAAACCCGACCCCGGAAGAAACGCTAAAGTTCGTCCCCGTCAATAAGAGGGCCATGACACCGCCGATGGGCGCGATCGCCACGTTGGCCATGATCAGCATGGACCATTTGAACGATTTAAACATCGTGTACAGAATCACGAAGATGATGAAGATGGTAATCGGCAACACGATGAGCAGGCGCGCGTTGGCACGCTTTTGACTGGCGTATTCTCCTTCCCAGTTAACGTGATAGCCGGTAGGCAGTTTTACCTGGCGAGTCACCTTGTCGATGGCCTCCTCTACCGCACTTCCAAGATCACGGCCGCGCACGCTGTATTTGATCGCGATATAACGCTGGTTGCCCTCGCGATAGATCTCCGAGCCGCCGTCAACTACCTGAATTTTACAAAGCTGGGCGAGAGAAACACGTTCTCCGGTTGCAGATAACAACCGAATTTTTTCGATGGCCTCCCTGGTATCCCTGTATTGGGGAAGATAACGCAGCACGAGGTCATATCGCGCCTCGCCCTGCAACACTTGCGTGAGCGCGTTGCCCCCGACTGCGGTTTGAATTGCGTCTTGCACGTCTGCGACATTAATCTGGTAGCGCGCGGCCGCGTCCCGATCAACCGTCACATTCAAGTTAGGCTGACCGAGCACGCGAAAAACGCCGAGGTCTTCAATCCCCGGGATTTGCCGCATTATGCCGACGATCTCATCCGCTTTGGCCTCGAGGATCTTCAGATCATCGCCATAAATCTTGGTGGCGAGCTCGCCTTTCACTCCGCTCACGGCCTCTTCCATGTTGTCTTCGATGGGCTGGGAGAATCCCCAAACCACTCCCGGAATTTTATCGAGCTCCCGTTGCATGGCGGCAATGAGCTGGTCTTTGTCTTCGTGGAAAATGGGCCGCCACTCCT
Source organism: uncultured Acidobacteriaceae bacterium (assembly GCA_963712035.1). GTDB lineage: Bacteria > Acidobacteriota > Terriglobia > Terriglobales > Acidobacteriaceae > PALSA-270. The sequence goes on from CAVQGL010000003.1 coordinate 94,584, forward strand.
CCTTGGGTTTCAGGTCGACAAAATACTCAGTGTTGAAGAAGCCGGTGGTATCTGTACCGTCGTCAGGGCGCCCGACTTGACTCGTACATTGCGGAACTTCGGGAAAAGAGCACAGGACGATACGTGCCTGGTTGGCTACGCGGATTCCCTCGTCCGGACCGGTGCTGGGAGCAAGGGTGCCGCGGACCCAAAGTGCGCCTTCATCGAGATGAGGTAAAAATTCGGACCCGATGGCGCCGCTGAATGCCAGAAAATTTCCGAGCAGAATGGCGAACCCAGCTACGCTAACCGTAATGAAGCGATGGTGAATCGCCCAGCGAACAGCGATTCGGTAGCGTTCAATTAGAAACGACATCACCGGGTTGTGCCATTCCTTCGCACCTTTTCTAAAGGCGAAACTGGCAAGCACCGGAGCAATTAACATCGAAAAGATCAAAGCTCCCAGAAGAGCGAAGGCGACCGTCCACGCCATAGGCTGAAACAGCCGGCCCTCGACACGCTGCAAAGTAAAGATAGGCAGGTAGGCGGTAATGATAATGCCGATGGCGTAGAAGACGGGGCGCTGTACTTCGTGCGCGGCGTCGCCAATGCGTTCGATGGGAGTCTTGGTTTCGTGAGCCAAAGTCATATGACGGACGATGTTTTCGATCATTACCACCGCACCGTCGACGACCATGCCAAAATCCAGGGCTCCAAGGGACAGCAGGTTGGCAGGAACCTGTTTAAGATCCAGACAGATCGAGGCGAAGAGCAGAGAGAAGGGAATCGTAGCGGCGACGATAATGGCTCCCCGGACATTACCGAGGAAGAGGAACAGAATGATCGAAACTAGGATCATTCCTTCGCCTAGATTATGCAGCACCGTGTGACTGGTGAAATGCACCAGATCACTGCGGTCGATGAAGGGGACGATTTTCACTCCCGGAGGAAGGATGTGGTCATTCATCTCCTGGATTTTTTCGTGAAGTGCTCTCAGCGCAGGATCAGCCGCAGCGCCTTTGCGTAGGAGGGCAATGCCTGAGACCACATCATCGTTGTCGATGATCTTGCCGTTTTCGCGATGAATAGCGCGGGCGAACTGGCCAAGCCGGATCTTGGGCCCCTGAGAAACTACGGCAATATCCTTCACCCGAAGCGGCGTGCCGCCTTTGGTGAAAATGACGGTCTGTTCGATATCGTGAACGTGGTCGACGAGACCGACCTCGCGGACATTGATTTCCTGCAACCCTTCTTGGATGAAGCTTCCGCCTGCGTTGGCATTGTTATTGGTGAGTTGTTGCTCGATCTGCGCGAGGCTCAGACCGTACGCGACCAGTTTGTTAGGGTCGACGCGTACCTGATATTCGCGGGTAGGGCCGCCAAAACTTGAAACGTCGACAATGTCGGGGACGGACTTGAGATTTTTCTCCACGACCCAGTCTTCAATGGATTTCAACTCCATGGGGTCATATTTCGGATTTGTACTGTGCAACGTGAAGAAATAAATCTGGCCGACCGGGCTCCAGTCGGTGCCCATCTGCGGCGTGACTCCTGCCGGAAGAGTGACTTGATTCAGGCGTTCGAGGACGCGTTCGCGGTTCCAAGCATCTTCGGTCCCATCCTCGAAGATCAGTTTTAGGTCGGAGAGACCGAATAATGAAAACGACCTTAAATGCACAACTCCGGGAATGCCGCTCATGGCGGTTTCCAGAGGTATCGTGACTTGCTGCTCGATTTGCTCCGCCGAGATTCCGGGCCACTGCGTGATGATCTCTACATAATTGTCGGCGACGTCGGGGTAAGCCTCGATCGGGAGATTGTGGAAGGAGATGATTCCCCACACAAACAACACCAATGCCAGCCCGAGGACCAGCAGGCGATTGGCAAGAGCGAAATCGACGACGCGTCGAATCACCTATTGCTCCACCGTGTCCTGCAGATCGAGGGCGTTGGAGACGACCTGTTCGCCAGGGCTGATCCCCGACACAATTTCTTGTTGGTTGTTGGGCAACTGGCTTCCGCTGACCACTTCCGCGCGCTTGAAATGGCCCTCGCCGGTCGGCATGTAAACCCACTCGCGGTCGTGCAAGTGCAAGATTGCGCTGGCGGGAACGGCCGAGTGTATTTCAGGCTGTTTCCCGTAAAAAGTGGCGCTGGCAAACATGCCGATGCGGAGGATTCCTGGATTTTTGACTTCCAGCCGCACCTTGGCTGTCCGGATATTGGGGTCGAGGACAGGCAGAATATTGTCGATGCGTCCTTTGAGCGGCCGATTCGGATATGCATTGAGATGGATGTCTGCGTATTCCCCAACGTGCACCGCGTCAAGATCATTTTCGTAGACGTTGCAGACGATCCAGACATACGAAAGGTCCGCGATCGTGAAAGGATTCGGGCCTGACAGCCCCTGAACGCCAGACGAATTCGTAACCTGCTGATCGGTGATGATGCCCGAGATCGGGGCAACGATGTCAACAATCCCGGAGGGATGTTGCTTATCAATCCCCAGAAGGCGCAGTTGTTCGGTTGCGGCGTTGAGATCGGCTTTGGCATCTGCCTCCGCCGCTTCGGCTTGCTCGAGAGCACTTTTGGCAACGGCGCCTTTTTCGTAGAGAATCTGGGCTCGCTCCAGTTGTGTGCGTGCTAGGCGCTCGTCGTTTTCGGCCTTTAAGTAGGTCTGGTAGGCGCCCGAAACATCATTGCTTTGAACCCGCAGCAACAGTTGGCCTTTCTTCACTGCGTCGCCGAGCCTTGCCCTGATCTCAACCACACGTCCCGACGCAAGAGACACAACCGGAACCGCGCGCACGATGTCCGGCTGAACCACCCCCGTGACGTTGAGCGCGGAAAGCGCTTTGTGCTCGGCAGCGATCGCCAGAGGGAATCGTTCAGGATGGTCCACTTTGAAATTGTTGGCATCGAGATCGGGCTCGACCGCGGCTTTGGGCGGCGCTCCCGCGCGAGGGTCGGCCTGGCCGCTGTTGCAGGCAACGATCAGGAGATTCGCGAATAAGCACACGCCGGCAGGAATCATCCTCCACGAAAAAATGGTCTTCATTGAATGACCTCGCGACCGACCGATAGGTTCATCTGTGCCGCTGCAGTCAGAAACGAACCGATAAGGTTCACGTAACTTAATTGCACCGTTCGGTACTCACTCTCTGCGTTCAGGAAATCCAGCAGTGATGCCCCGCCATGCTGGTAGGAGAAAAAAATCGTGTCGCGCACTCGCACCGCCTGTTGCACGTATTGACTTTTGTAAGGCTTGAGTAGGTTGATGTTGCTTACCAGAAGGGCGTAGGCCGAATCCACATCACTGTAGACCTGCGTCTCCGTGCTTTGCCGTAATTTCTCGCTCCGGATGACATCAATTTTTGTACGTAGTTTCTCTCCCTGATTCTTGTCGAATATACGGAGCGGAATGCCGATGCTCGCACCGAGGGTGTTCAGGGCTTCAGGGTTGTTAAACGAACCGTTGTGGGTATACCAAAGGCTGACCGTGGGGTCAGTCGATCCATCGGCTTCCGCTAATTTGTAGCTCGTTTCTGCCTGTTGCACCGAAAGGACTGCCGCGCGGAGGTCCGGACGGGTATCCAGGGCAGCTTTGCGGTATTCATCGAGAGAGAGCAGGTCTTCCCGAAAATCAAATGGCCCATCAACGTCGAAGCTGTCGACTGGGGTGCGGTCGTCGAGGAGAGCCAGCAAGGTGATTTTTGTGGTGCGCAAATTTACCAGAGCGGTTTGCAGATCGGATTCGTATTGCAACCGCAGCAGTTGAAGCCGATCGAGATCGATCTGGGCGATATCTCCTGCCTGAAAGCGCTCCTGGCTGATCTTCAGAATCTTGTCGTAGGAGTCGAGATTGTCCTGCGCCAAGCGCAACACCGCCTTAGCCTGGAGAATGCCCACAAAGGCACTGCGCAGGTTGAAGAGCAGATTGCGTTCGGAATCCGATTGTTGGGCGGCGCCGATCGTAGTACTTTCCTGGGCAACTTCGAAACGCAGTCCGCGCTTATTGCGTCGCTCGAAAAGATAACTGACTTGGGGGGAAACGAACGTCCCGGAGAACGGCTGCCAAACGTGATTACTGGGAGCGATCTGGGTTCCGTCCGCCGAGATTGTGAAATCGGGATTAGGGCGGAGGCGGGCCGTGATCTCCTCGGCTTTGAGTTCATCGATATTCAACTTCCCAGCCTGGAGTGTGAGGTTGGCAGCTTCGAACTTGTCACGAATCTGCTGCCACGTGTACCTCTGTTGCTGGCCGCGAGCGCTCCCCACCAGAAACCCTGAAATCATCAGCGCCCAGAAAAGATGAGAGGGCCATGGCCGGCAGAGAATCGAGACAAAACTTTGGGTCCGGTTTTCCACGACTCGGTACGCGGGATTAGAAACGGGTCTCCATTTTTTCCGCAACCTTGGGAATTCCATTAGCGTTCGAGATCGACTCTATTTCTTGACACTTCGCAATCGCCCAAGGCCCGTCTTGGAACGTTTGCGCTGACCCTTGGGCTTGGGCATGCGAGAAAGCAACTCCGAACAACCCGCGAACAGCATGGCGAAGTACAAGACGACAGCAAAAAAAGCGATAATCACCAACACATAACGATTGAGACCTTCAACGGTCACCAGCGACTCCCCGCGGTAGACGGTGCCCGATCACTGGGCGTTGTCACCGTGGACACGCATCCCCTAACCTCTGTGAAACAGGTCATGCTTCCTTCGTGTACAGCAATTGAGGCTTTCGCGGGAGACACTCAAACAGCCCTGCCCCGGGGTATTTCGATTTTCGAGTGGAATCCGATAGGCTAATCTTTCGATTAAAGAAGGACGGGCGCGAAAAGATCGTTAGATTAGGTTCATTGAACCAGCAGATGGTGGGACAATCGGAGGTTCTCCATCAATTTCATGCCTCATTTAGATTGGGTCTGGGATCGGCAGAACCGGCTCCCCGTTCTCCTCGCCAGTAGTGCCATCGTCCTTGCCATCGCTCTGGTCGATTGGTGGACGAAGCCGTATTTCTCGCTGGGGTTCCTTTATCTATTCCCCATCATGCTGGCTGCGGGGTTCCTTCCGCGCTGGGCGATCATTGTGCTGGGTTTGGCGTGTGCTCTGCTAAGCGAGCGTTTCAGTAATCTCGATCCGTCTGACGCCTACATTCGCTTAGGATTTGAAACATTGGCGCTATGCGGCTGCGGGCTCCTGACCTCAGAAGTTCTCCGCAATAAGCGCCTAAGCCTGGAGGCCCAGGAGCGAATGCGTGTCTTAGTGGAGACGAGTCCAGCGGCTATTGTGACAGTCGATGAGCGGGGCTTCATCGAACTGGCCAACCAAGCAGCAAACGAACTTCTGGCGCCGCGTGATGGACAACTGATCGGGCAGCCGATCGCTGCTTTCTTGCCGGAATTGCATCACGCGTTGCGACCCGAAGAAGGACCCCAGTTTCGAACTTCGATGCAGTGCCGCGGACATCGCGGCAACGAAGAGTCTTTTCTCGCGGAAGTGTGGTTTTCCAGCTACAAGGAAGGCTCTACGCCTAAGCTGGCCGCCATTATTGTTGACGTTAGCGAGGAGCAGAACGTTGCCGCGGGGTCATCGTTCGACCAGAAGGAAAGGCCTTCGCTCAATCCCCGAGAGTTGGAGGTGCTCAGGCTCGTGGTTCAGGGCTTGGCCAACAAAGAGATTGCGTCACGAATGGACATTTCAGAAAGTGGAGTCAAGAACACTCTGCAGCAACTTTTCGGCAAGACCGAAGTGCGAACTCGGAGCCAACTGGTTCGTGTCGCCTTAGAACGCTATAGGGACCTGCTCTAACGTCTCCAGCCCAGACCGGTCAGACTTATCCCCAAAACAATGCGACCCGTTTCGAAGCCTTTTCGCCGGATGCAATCCTGGCTCAACCGCATGCCATCGTTTCGCGATGGGGAGTGGTTCGTGAGTGAGTGACGATCGGAGCAAGCTCGTGCGGCCGGCAGGTTCAGCATTTCCAAATCGCGTTGGTGAAAGCGCGAAACTCCTGATCGTTGTGGATGCACTTATCAGGAATGGACAGAAAAAATCCCTCAGTGGGCAGCTTGCTTAGAACTTCCGGCAGCAGTTCGAATCCCGTTCCCACATTCAGGATGAGTCGAGATTTTTCCAGAATCTCCCTGAATACCGGCAGCAGATCAAGAACGGTGGGACCTATGGATTCCAATGCAATCTGAATTCCCGCAATGCCGGGTATGTCCAGAACGTGCTTGTAGTGTTTATAGCCCGTCGAATGCAGGTGGAACATTACATGTTGTCCTAAGTGGCGAACCACTTCGGCATCGTTGGGCATGAAAATATCGCGATAGATGTTGGGGGAACACATGCCCATCACGTCTTCTTGAATCACAATGGTTTTTTCCGGCGCCCAATAACCGTATACGTGACTGTAACCCCCCAGCTTGGGTCGAACGACGGAGTAATGCATATCGAGGGCTTTGATGAGGAGATCGTTCACCCGGCCGGCGGCTTCCCTCACCGCCCGCGGATCATCATACAAATCCATGTAGAAGTCTTTCATTCCCCGCATGGCGGCCAGAATATCGGAGGGCCCACGCAAAATCGATGGACTGATCCAACAATCGGCAGGTTGCTGCGACTGCAGGCGTTCCGTCTCCTTTCGCATGCGTTCAAACCAGCCGTTAGGAGCCGGGATGGGAAGGTCCGCCAGAGCCTCCGCTCCGTCCACGAAGTGCGCGGGGGCCAGTGATCCTTCCGCGTGGCGCACCGTACATCCGCAACATGCCTCCAACCACGGAACCCCGCGCCAGGGAGCCGAAAAGGCGATCAGATCGTCGCAGGAAACGCACCGTTTGCCGAAGCTGTATTCGTACTCGGTCATCACCCGATCCTCGGTGACGTCATTCGGATTCACCGTCGGACGCGAAAAGGGTCCACGCAGAAAGTTGATGGGCATGAACACGCCTTCGTTATAGACACCCACCGGCGGACGCTCTGCGCGTTCCTTGTTCCAGAAGCTCGCTTGAAAACGCTGAATGCTTGCTCGGAGTTGCGATTCGGGTCGCATGGCAATGATTTCCTGCGGCCTCTGCCCAACTTGAATGCTGATTTAGCAAGCTGAGCAAAAACAAGAGCCGCTTAGCTTTAAGCTCAACAGCATATCATACTATGTTGAGCCCCAAGACTCTTGAAGACATCAGACTTGAAGGCAAGAGGTCTGACAGACCACGACACTGGTTGTCATTTCGAGCACAAGGAGGAATCTGCTTCTTCTGAGGATAGGGCAGACAAGTCGACTCCTCATCGTGCTGCTCCCCGGAATGAAAAGTCCGGCGAGAGTTTTTCGACCCCTCGCCAAACCGGGAGCTGACTGCCTAGAACGAATACCCGATGGACGCGCCAACGCGAGTGCCATACGCGGCGCTGAACTCATTATTATTTTGAATCAAGTAGAAATTGGCTTCAGGACGAACGAAGAAATTCCCGCGTACGTAAATTTTGAGGCCCCCGCCAAAATGACCCAGGAAATGGTTGCTGCTCACATAATCCGTGCAGGTGATGAAATTACATTGGTAGGTGCCCGAATAGAAGCGGATGCTTTCCGCTCCGATACCGGCGCTGATCTCCGCTCCAACCTTCTTGTTGATGCGGGGCGCCCAAATTCCGTTGAAGTCATAGAAAATCGGGCGGTAGGGCTCGTATCCTTGATAAAGATCGCGTCCGCCTCTCCAGGAGATTTCTCCGCTCACTCCGAAATTGTGATGCAGCAGGAAATCCACGCTGAAGCTGGGATATAGGCCGCCCGCCATGGTCTGGGGAGAATAGTTGCCGGAAGCACTGGAAGCCGAAGGCGCTTCAATCGTCCCGAAACCAACCGCCAAATCTCCCTTTTGGATGAATTGTCCAAAGCGGTTCTGCCCATAGGCGGCGTTCCCCAGCAGAAAAAAACCGAGCGTAATCGCGATAACCGTAAACTTGCTCAAGCTATCCTCCGAAAGAACTAGGTAAGGCACACAATACCCGTAAGATGCAATTTCCAACCGACGAGCGTTGCCACAATCCATGGAAACTCAGGATCATTTTTCCCGTTTTCCTAAATTCAATCACCCTAGCACCGTAGCGCTGTAAAGAATGGTCAAGCTCGCGTAAAATTTTGAAATACTGTGTGTTAGCTCGAAAGCGCATCTCGCTGTTACCGGAACCCGATGCTCAAATATCCGCGCTTCTGCAAGTGAGCAATCGTTTGTAAAGCGAAAGCATTGCATCGGCAGGCCGATTGATTGAATCAAAAGGACTTTACTGAGTCTGAGACCGCCAAGCCGCAACTGTCAAGCAGCCATCAACCAAGCGGCTATCAAGTGAGTTCGCGCCCCAAAAACATGGGAAGTCCCAAAGCAATGCCTCGAGAACAAAAACTACAAAGACCTTGGCAAGTCGCAGTTTTTCGGATCGGTGCTCTAGCCGTTCTTGGCTTTCTCAGCACCAGGACGCCGGCGCGCAGACGCTGGGTGGCTACTCCTCCGTCGGTTCCAGCACGGCTAGCGCGCTCGGGCAAGGCCCATTCAACGGCAGCGTTCCCGAGGGACAAGCCACGGCGGGGGTTTTGCCGCTATCTTTCCGGGACGCACTGGACCGCGGACTTGCGAAACAATCTTGGCATGCTGCTGCAAGGCGACAGCACGCTGGCTGCCCGAGCGCAAAGGTGGCAGGAACTCAGCAATTTGCTGCCTAACTTGAGCGCCGGCCTCAGCGAAAATGTCCTGCAAACCAATTTGGAGGCCGAAGGCCTGCGGTTCCCGGGTTTCCCCAAGGTCATCGGGCCTTATGGCTTTTTCGATGCGCGCGTCTTCCTGAAACAACCGCTGGTCGATCTACAGGCTCTTAACCGCGAACGCGGCGCCGCCATCAATGAGCGCGCTGCCGCTTATAGCTATCAAGATGCGCGCAATATGGTGGTCCTCGCTGTCGGCAATGCGTATCTCGTAACCCTGGCCGGTGCGGCTCGCGTGGCCACCGCGCAAGCCCAGCAGCAAACCGCGCAAGCTCTTTTTGACAAGGCTTCCGACCAACAAAAGGCTGGAGTGGTCCCGGCAATCGACGCTTTGCGCGCCCAGGTGGAACTGCAATCCCGCCAGCAGCAATTAATCTTCGCGCGGAATGACTATGCCAAGCAGAAGCTGGCGCTGGCGCGGGTGATTGGATTGCCTCCAGGTCAGGAGTTCAACTTGACCGAGCAAGCTCCCTATGAACCATTCACGCCCATGGGCATCGAGCAAAGCTTGCAGCGCGCCTACGCCACCCGGCCCGACTATTTGGCGGCGGCCCAGAAGGTCCGTGCGGCCGAATATTTCCGCAAGGCAACGACCGCCGAATATTTTCCCAGTCTCGGCGTAAGCGCGGACTACGGCGACATCGGCGTCAATCCCAATGACTCGCATGGAACTTTCACCGCTAGCGGCAGCTTGCGAATTCCAATTTTTCTGGGAGGCAAGGTGCATGCCGATGCTCTGCAGGAAGACGCCGCTCTCCGCCAGGCGCGGCAACAGTTGCAGGATTTGCGCGGCCGTATTGACTATCAAGTACGTACCGCACTGCTGGACTTATCGGCCGCCACCGATCAGGTAGAAGTGGCGCGCAGTTCAGTGAATCTGGCCCAGCAAACTCTGGATCAGGCGCGTGATCGCTTTACTGCCGGGGTCACGGACAATCTCGAACTGATCCAGGCCCAGGAAGCTTTGGCCTCGGCCAACGAAAACTACATCTCCAGCCTCTACTCGCACAACGTGGCCAAGATTTCGTTGGTTTATGCCTTGGGCTACGCCGAACAAGGAGTGAAGCAATACCTGCAGACCCGCTAATATGAAAGAAAATACTGACACAATGGTACAAGACGCGAATCCCGCATCACCGCCGCCTCCCGCGCCAGCTCCCGGCTCGCCTGCCGAAACCGAAAACGGCTGGAAGCAGTTTGAGCGCAGCAAGCCGCATCTCCGCTTGGCTTTGCTGGTCGGCGGAATTGCACTGGTCGTAGCGGGGCTGCTCGTCTGGCATTACCTTTCGAGTTTTGAGACCACCGATGACGCCCAGATCGCCGGGCACCTGAATGCCATCAGCTCGCGGGTCGGCGGTCAGGTGCAAAAGCTACTGGTGCGCGACAACCAATATGTTGAGGCTGGGACGCCGCTGGTCGAAATCGATCCCCGGGATTATCAGGTCGCCCTCGAAAAAGCGAAGGCCGATTACGCCGACGCCGTGGCCATGGCCGGTGCCGCCCGCGTCAACGTTCCAATCACTTCCGTCAATACCGGCAGCCAGACCAGCGCTGCACAAGCCGATGTCGACAACGCGCGTTCCGGCATAGCCGCAGCTCGCCAGCAAGCGCAGGCGGCCGCTGCCCAGGTGCAATCGGCGCAAGCCAACAATGTGAAAGCGCAAAGCGATCTAGTGCGCTACAAGGAACTGGTCGACAAGCAGGAAATCTCGCAACAGCAATTCGATCAGGCAGTCGCCGCGGCAAGAGCCAATGCCGCCTCCGTAGAGGCCGCGAAAGCCTCAGCCTCGGCCGCTGATCAGCAGGTCAAGCAGGCGCAATCGCGGCTAGCCCAGGCCGAAGCCAATTTGCGCTCCACGGGAACCGCTCCTCAGCAAATTGAAGTCATGCGTTCGCGATCCCAATCCGCGGATGCGCAGGCGCAGATGAAAAAAGCCGCCCTCGATCAAGCGCAACTCAATCTCAGCTACACCGTCATCGTGGCGCCGGTAAGCGGCATCGTCAGCAATCGCACCGTCGAAGTAGGACAGAACGTGCAGCCCGGCCAGGAGTTGATGCAAGTCATCAATCTGGATGACATCTGGGTGACTGCCGACTTCAAGGAAAACCAGCTCAGGGGAATGAAAGTCGGGCAATCCGTAACCATCCATGTGGACACGACCGGCAAAGACTACAACGGCCACGTAGAAAGCATTGCCGGAGCCAGCGGCGCCGTCTTCAGTCTCCTACCCCCGGAGAATGCCACCGGAAACTACGTGAAAGTCGTGCAGCGCGTCCCTGTGAAGATCACGTTCGACCCTGGTGAAACCAACGGCCACGAGCTGCGTCCAGGAATGTCGGTGGAACCGAAGGTGTGGTTGCGGTGAGCTAGCCTTCTACTCTACCTCCGCCAGCGCCCGCGCAACTTCCTCGATATCCGGCACAACCGGAATGTCGTAGTCCTTGTGCCATGCGATCTTCCCATCGCGATCGATGATCGAGATGGCCCGCCCGGTAATCCCCTTATCTTCCAAATAGACGCGGAACTTGGCCGCAACCGCTCCCCGGGGATTGAAATCTGCCAGCAGCGGATAGCCAATGCCCATCTTCTCGGCATAGGCCTTATGGGACCAAACACTGTCCACGCTCAAGCCCAACACCTGCGCGTCCAGTTGCTCGAACTGCTTCATACCGTTGACGAAGCAGACATGCTCGTTGGTGCAGACCGGGCTCCAATCGAGCGGATAGAAAACCAGCACAACTCGCTTCTTGCCGCGAAAGTCGCTCAGCTTCACGTCCTTCTGGCTCTGATCTTTCAGGGAAAACTCGGGGGCGGGACTGCCTACGCTCAATGCCATAATTCCTCTCTGCGGCTCCTTAGAATCATTTCGTAGAAACGTAGCTCAGCTGCGTCTCTGCCGTCACAGGATATCTTACCGAGGGCCACCCACCAAAGACTAACGGCGAAGCGCCCGGTTTCATCTAAACTACAGAACAACTTGCGTGCATTCTTTACACTGATTTTGCTCGCCATTCTCGGCGTAGGCGGCTGGCTCGCGTGGGCGCTCCTGCTGCCGGTTACGCCGCCGGGGCAGAAGTTTGTCCTATTGCGGCCCGGCTTCTCGACGCGCCGCATTGCTCACGAACTGCAATCCGCAGGAGTAATTCGCAGCGCCGATGCTTTCGTCCTCTGGCATACCCTGCATCGCCGGCATTCCCTGAAGGCCGGCGAATATCTCTTTGAGAAGGCGGCGGACGGGCGCCAAATTCACGACCGCCTGGTGCGCGGAGATGTTTACTACCGCGAAGTCGTCGTCCCCGAAGGCTTCACCGTCTTTGACATCGCGCGAGCCATACAGGACGCGGGGTTGGGCTCGAGGCAGGATTTCCTGAGCGCAGCCAAATCCGACACGGCCCTGATTTCCGATTTAGCTCCCGACGCCAAGAGCCTGGAGGGCTACCTCTTCCCGGCTACTTACGAGTTCACCCGCACTCAATCCGACGACGACATGGTCGCGGCGATGGTCAAGGAATTCCGTCGCGTCGCGCGCGATATTGGATTCACGCTGGCCTCTGCCGAGGAAAACAACGTGCCGCAGATCGTGACCATGGCCTCCATCATCGAAAAAGAAACCGCCGTTCCTGACGAGCGGTCCTCGGTGGCCAGCGTTTACTACAACCGCATGGCGAAGAAGATCGCGCTGCAGGCCGATCCCAGCGTCATCTACGCCGAGCTGCTGCAGGGCAGCTACCAGGGCGCTCTCCATCACGCCGATATGGGTGATGACTCTCCTTATAACACCTACAAACACACGGGGCTGCCTCCCGGACCAATCGGCAATCCCGGCAAAAGCTCGCTCGAAGCCGCTATGCATCCGGCCCAGACGGATTATTTCTATTTCGTCGCCGACGGCAACGGCCACCATCGCTTTGCCCGCGATTTAGAGGAACATAACCACAACGTGGCCTTGTACCGCCGAGTCATGCGCGGAAAATAGAATTGGGCATTCGAGGGTTCCTTCTGCATACTTCCTGCCCTTAGTGGTTGATTGGGTCTTCCAGCCCTGGTCCAAACCACCAGCCTGACTCCCGCATCAGAGGACGAAGTCTTTGTTGCTAAGATAGAAGCCCCGCAAGGAGTCGCTTCATCTATATACTTGGGGGTTTACGCGTGAGACTGTTTTCATGACCTTGGCTTCCCGTTATTCCCGGTTGCTGATCTTTGCAGCGATTCTGCCGCTAACCGGGTGCCTCTTGCGCACCCGAACGGTGGAAAGGCAGATCAGTACCGCGCCTCTCAAGACTGCCACTCAGGCGGAACTCATCGACTACATCAATCGCCAGGCGGCGCAAGTCCGGAGCATGAACGCGACCGTCGATATTGATACGTCGGTCGGGGGCGAGAAAAAAGGAAAGGTAACTGATATCACCGAGATTCGCGGGTATGTCCTGGCGCGCAAACCCAGCATGCTGCACATGATCGGGTTGATGCCCGTGGTCCGCACCAAGGCCTTTGATATGGTGAGCGATGGCCAAACCTTCAAATTGTCGATTCCTCCCGAAAACCGTTTCCTGGAGGGCCGCAACGACGTTCCGACGCCCAATGCGAAGAATTCGTTAGAGAGTATGCGCCCGCAATATATCTACGACGCCATTCTGCTTCGTGAAATTGATCCGAACAATGAAATCGCAGTGATGGACAACGGCCTTGAAGAGGTGGCGGGTCCGAAGGGCCGGAAGGTGGACCAGCCCGACTATGCGATTGATGTTATCCGCAAGAACCCGCTGGACGGTCATTATCTTTCTCGCAAGATCTTTTTCAGCCGCACGGATCTGCTCCCCTATCGGCAGATCATCTATGACCAGGACGGAAATCAAGCCACTGATTCGCGCTACGTGAACTACAAAGACTATGATGGCGTGAACTATCCGTCGCAGATCGAAATCTGGCGACCCAAGGAGGAATATCGCATCGTGTTGCATATGGTGAAGCTCCAGCTCAACACCACCCTGACCGACGATCAGTTCCGCCTCGAACAGCCTGCCGGCGTGGAAGTAATCCATCTGGACCAGCCGCAAGCCGACCAGATGCATGCGAAAAGAGAGGAAGCCAAGAGATAGGATAGCAACTAGAGTCAGCAATCAGCACTTAGCAATTGGCATTTGGTCGTCAGGGCATGGAGCGGCGAACCTAACAACGAGTGGCAGATAGCGGAGGGCTGACGGCTGAGTGCTGACAGCGGAATGCTAAGTGCCAACAGCTAATCCAGCAGCTAACTCATGATGAATCGAATGATCACCGCCAATCTGATCTACCGGCCAATCCGGTCGCTGATCAGCATTGTTGCCGTCGCCCTGGAAGTTACCCTAATCCTGCTGATTGTGGGATTGTCGCTCGGGATGTTGAACGACTCCCGCAACCGGCAAGCGGGCATCGGCGCCGACGTGCTGGTCAGGCCGCCCGGATCGCAATTCATTTCGGGTCTTACCGGAGCGCCCATGTCGATCAAAATCGGCGACATCCTGGCGAAGCTCCCTCATGTGGTTTCGGTAGCTCCCGTGGTGACCCAGATCTCGTCGGCGGATTCGCTTGAGATTATTGCCGGCATCGACTTGAAGAGTTATCAGAGCATGTCTGGACCCTTCGAGTATGTGCAGGGTGGCCCGTTCCAGGGACCCGACGACGCCTTGGTGGATGACCTTTACGCCCGTACGCACCACGTCAAGGTCGGAGATTCCCTCGAAATTCTGAACCATCCATTTCGCGTTGCCGGGATCGTCGAAGGTGGCAAGGGTGGAAGGAAGTTCCTCGAGCTGGCGAAGTTACAGGAGCTCATTGGCGCTGAAGGTAAGGCCAGCATCTTCTACCTGAAACTCGACGACCCCAACAACGCCGATGAGGTGGTAAAGGAAATCAAGGAGTATCCGCATTTGGGCCAGTACGATGCCGTCTCTATGGCCCAGTATCTCGCGGCCATCACGCCCGCCCACTATCCCGGGCTGTCGAAGTTTCTGGATGTCGTGATCGGGATTTCGGTTCTGGTCGGCTTCATTGCGATTTTCCAGGCCATGTATACGGCGGTGATGGAGAGAACGCGCGAAATTGGAATTCTCAAGTCTCTCGGGGCGTCCAAGTTTTATATTGTGAACGTCATCCTCCGTGAGACCGTGCTTCTGGCCATAGGCGGAATTATTGTGGGAGTCGTATTCAGCCTGCTGGCACAGATGGTGATCAATAAGCGAACAACCCTGCCGGTCAGCGTAAGTCCGGCATGGATTTTCTACGCCACCCTGATCGCCATTTTTGGCGCAATCCTGGGGGCAATGTATCCAGCTTTCAAAGCGGCGCAGAAGGATCCGATTGACGCGCTGGCCTACGAGTAGATCAACTTAACCACGAAGGGCACGAAGGTACACGAAGAGAAGCCGTGGAAACTAAGAACCTTAGTGAAACTTCGTGTCCTTAGTGGTTATTGGGGCTCGGGAAGCGAACCCACCCTTTCAGTTGCACCCAAAGTGCCGTTATGGTAACTTTAAAAATTGTCCCGGACATGCGGAAGGGATCAGTGGGTTTAGCTCGCCCCGAGAGGGGTGTGCCCCCGGATTTGCTGGCGTAGCTCAGCCGGTAGAGCATCTGATTTGTAATCAGAGGGTCAGGGGTTCAAATCCCTTCGCCAGCTCCAGAGATACGGTGTTCCGGAACGCAGGCATTTGCACGGCGCAGGCGGTGTTGAGATTTTCCCAACGGCACTCCATACGGAAAGCTTTCCAAGTGCGGTATTAGGCGTGTACGGGTTTCTGTGCGCGTGAAGTTCTTAGCAAGTGTGCCGCAGCTCGAGTCTTCCGCGTGAATTCCAGCGTAGACTGCCGGAGCAGGAAAGACTGCCTGCATGCCGGTGTTTCTGCACAGGTGGGTGAGTGGTTAAAGCCAGCAGACTGTAAATCTGTCCCTCCTAGCGAGGTACGAAGGTTCGAATCCTTCCCTGTGCACCAGGGTTGAGGTGAAGCGAACGGGAGCGAACGGAGAAACGCGGTGAAACGTCTCCTGATCGCGATGGCGGCGTTCGTCGTCTTGGGAGTTCTGGCGTGGACGACGCTGAGTGATCCGCGCATTCGCCTGGCGACGCTGGCGATCTTGGTGATGTTCGCGGTGAAGACGTGGGTGCGGCGCAAGGAAGTGATGCATCCGATGGCGAGCAGGACGCCGACAAGTAAAGGGTATAGGATTCGCCGATGTAGCTCGGTTGGTAGAGCACTCCCTTGGTAAGTTGAGCCGTTTAGCGGGCGTGAGCGAAGCGGGAGCCCGCTGGCGAAATCCCGAGCGGAGTCGAGGGAGCCTGGGGAGTGGGAGTTAGGCGACAGATTTGCCGATGTAGCTCAGTTGGTAGAGCACTCCCTTGGTAAGGGAGAGGTCATCAGTTCAATCCTGATCATCGGCTCCATGGATTGAGGATGTTGTGCTTTTTACCTGAGGGCTGACGGCTGAATGCTGGGAGCTGAGTAGGGCGGGAGTAACTCAGTGGTAGAGTCACAGCCTTCCAAGCTGTTGGTCGCGGGTTCGATTCCCGTCTCCCGCTCCAAGTTGAGCCGTTTAGCAGGCGCAAGCAAAGCGGGAGCCGGTCGGCGAAATGCCGAGCGTTAGCGAGAGAGCCGTGGTTTTGGTATAGCGATGAGTTTCGAACAAGCGGCCATGAAGGTTGAAAAGGAAGCGGAGTTTGAGGAACTGAAGGGCGCTATCGGTCGTGCCTTTGCTCCAGGAAATATGGAAAGTTTTCTAAAGCAGGTGCGCAGCAATAACCTGCGAGTGCGGGACGTCGATGGAGTGTTGGCGAAGCGGTTGCTGGAAAGAGCGGACGAAGTCTTGGCGAAGCGGGAAAGACGGCGCTGGGCTTATATCAGGCGCTAACGGTTTCCGATCAGGCTCAGATGCGGGAGTTTTATTTGTCCAAGGTGGAGGAGGTGGACGCCGCGCTGCGGACGAAGTTTCAGAAGCTGTATCAGTATTACTGATCTTGGGCGCAAGGAACGCGCCGCAGGATGACAAAAGCTAGTAGCTAGAGGCTAAAACATGGCGAAAGAGAAATTTGACCGCAATAAGCCGCACTGCAACGTAGGGACGATTGGTCACATTGACCATGGCAAGACCACGTTGACGGCGGCCATCACGAAGGTGTTGCAGAAGCACAATCCGAAGATCGTGTTCCGGTCGTTCGATTCGATCGACAACGCTCCGGAAGAGAAAGCGCGCGGCATCACGATTGCCACGGCGCACGTGGAGTACGAGACGGCGAACCGGCACTACGCGCACGTCGATTGCCCGGGCCACGCCGATTACATCAAGAACATGATCACGGGCGCGGCGCAGATGGATGGCGCGATCTTGGTGGTGGCGGCGACCGATGGCCCGATGCCGCAGACCCGCGAGCACGTGCTGTTGGCGCGGCAGGTCGGCGTGCCTTACATCGTGGTGGCGTTGAACAAGTGCGATGCGGTGGATGATCCCGAATTGCTCGACCTGGTGGAACTGGAAGTGCGCGAGTTGCTGAAGAGCTATCAGTTTCCAGGAGACGATGTGCCGGTGATCCGGCTGTCGGCCTTGGGCGCGCTGAACGGGGAAGCGAAGTGGGAGAAGCAGATTGACGCGCTGATGGAGGCGGTGGACAAGAGCGTTCCGCAACCGGCGCGCGAACTGGACAAGCCGTTCCTGATGCCGATTGAAGATATTTTCTCGATTCAAGGCCGCGGCACGGTGGTGACGGGCAGAATCGAGCGCGGCAAGGTGAAGGTGGGCGAGGAAGTGGAAATTGTGGGCTTCCGCGAGACCCGCAAGACGGTGGTGACCGGCGTGGAAATGTTCAAGAAGCAATTGGACGAAGGCATGGCGGGCGACAATGCCGGCCTGCTGCTGCGCGGCATCGGCGAAAGAAGACGTGGAGCGCGGCATGGTGCTGGCGAAGGGCGGATCGATTACGCCGCACACCAAGTTCAAGGCGGAAGTTTACATTTTGACGAAAGAAGAAGGCGGGCGGCACACGCCATTCTTCAAGGGCTACCGGCCGCAGTTTTATCTGCGGACGACGGACGTGACGGGAGTAGCGGAGATGCCGGCGGCACGGAAATGGTGATGCCGGGCGACAACGTGCAGTCTGGTGATTGAGTTGATCACGCCGGTGGCGATGGAAAAGGGCTTGCGGTTTGCGATCCGCGAAGGCGGGCACACGGTAGGCGCAGGCACGATCAGCGAGATTATTACGTAGGGCGTCGTTGGTCCTTGGTCGTACGTCGTTGGCTTATCGGTAGCAGCCGCGAAGCGGCGGAATGAGATAGCCCGGGGCGGAAGCCCCGGGTAGGCAGAAAAGAAATAGAAAAGAGTCCCGCAAGGGACGGTACACCGGGAAAATCAGAAATCAATTTTCAGTTCTCGGTTCTCAGTAGGTTTGAGCTAGCAGCTAGGAGCGGTTTAATGCCCCGAGAAATTATTACGATGCAGTGCGGTGATTGCAAAGAGCGGAACTATTCGAAGACCAAGAACCGGAAGACGACGCCGGACCGGCTGGAGCTGAAGAAATTCTGCCGCCGGTGCCGGAAGCACACGCCGCATAAAGAAGTGAAGTGACGCCGTATTGAGCGAGGCGTCTGAGCCTCGCTGGCGTCATCCCGAGCGTTTTCAGTGCGAGGCGATCAATGCAATTTACAGGGGCGTAAGCTCAACGGTTAAACTGTCGGTCTCCAAAACCGAACTTGGGGGTTCGAATCCCTCCGCCCCTGCCAGAGTTTTTTGAGACTGAGACGGGGTGGAAGGCTGGAAGGCTAAGGATCAGGTGCTGGGATGGGAGTAGAAACAAAAAAAATGGCGAATTCAATCGCAGCGGCGGGCGGCAGTTTTGGCGACCGCGTCAAATCCTGGCCGGAGCAGATCAAGACTTTCTACAACGACGTGCGCACCGAGATGAAGAAGGTGACCGCGCCTTCGTTCAAGGAAGTGCAAGCCACCACCGTGGTGGTGATCATCTCGGTGTTTCTGTTTGCGGCATTTTTTGAGTGGTGGATATTACTTTGAGTCACAGCCTGGACGCGCTGTTTCGCTATCTAGTGCACCACGGAATTTAGGCGGAAGCTGGAATTGAGCAACACTATGCAGGACGAAGAGAAAAACGTGACGACTGGAACAAGCGAAGCGGTTCCCACGGTTGAAGGTACTGCGAGCCCGGCAGCTGGGGCCGAGACTCCGCGCAATCCCAATATGAAGTGGTACATCATCCACTCCTATTCGGGATTTGAGCGCAAAGTGAAAGAATCGCTGGAGTCGCGGGTCATCGGCGTTCGGCCTGCAGGACAAAATTGGCAAGGTGCTGATCCCGACCGAGTCGGTCACCGAGGTGCGCAGCGGCAAGAAGTACACCTCCGAGCGCATGTTCTATCCCGGCTACGTGCTGGTGGAGATGGACATGGATGACCACGTTTGGCATGTGGTGAAGGCCACGCCGCGGGTCACTGGATTTGTCGGCACCGGCCAGCAGCCCACTCCGCTCTCCGAAGAAGAGGTTCAGCACATTGTGTATCGCGTGGGCGAATCGAAGGACAAGCCCAAGCTGAAGGTCAAGTTTGAGAAGAACGAACAGGTGCGCATCACCGAAGGGCCGTTTGCGACCTTCACCGGGATCGTGGATGACGTGAATGAAGACCGCGAGACATTGAAGGTGATGGTCACGATTTTCGGCCGCTCCACTCCGGTGGAACTGGAATTTAACCAGGTGGAGAAGGTGGCGTAGCTTTTGTGGAGGCGGGTCTTTGACCCGCCTGGACGGGGCGAAGCCCCGTCCCCACACAGGAAGAAGAAGGAATCGGGAATGGCAAAAAAAGAGACAGGAAAAGTAAAGTTGCAGATTGCGGCGGGTAAGGCGACGCCGGCGCCTCCGGTGGGTCCCGCGCTAGGGCAGGCGCAGATCAACATCATGGAGTTCTGCAAGCAGTTCAATGCCCGCACCAGCCAGAAGGAAATGGAAGGGCTGATCATCCCGGTGGTGATCACGGTCTATAGCGACCGCACATTCTCTTTCATCACCAAGACGCCGCCGGCTTCGGTGCTGCTCAAGCGCGCGGCGGGAATTGCCAAGGGATCGGGCATTCCGAATAAAGACAAAGTTGGCAAGGTTTCGGCCAAGCAGGTGGAAGACATCGCCAAGCAAAAGCTGCCGGACCTGAATGCGGCTTCGATTGCAGCCGCGGTGAAGAGCGTGCGCGGGACGGCGCGGTCGATGGGGATTGAGGTCGTTGGGTAAATGGTGTGGCGGCGGGGCTATGCCCCGCGAGCAGGCCGAACTAAAGTTCGGCGGACGGGACAAGTCCCGTCCCCACACGAAAGTCGAGATCACTACGGCTGATCAGACCGGGGTCAGCGGTGGGAGACGAGGAAGCAATGAAAAAAGCAGGGAAGAACATCACCAAAGCACGGCAGGCGGTGGAAGAGCGGCCGTACACCATCCAGGACGCGGTTCCGCTTCTGCAAAAAGTCAAATTCGCAAAGTTTGACGAGACCGTGGAAGTCACGCTTCGCCTCGGAGTTGATCCCAAGCATGCCGATCAGATGGTGCGCGGCACCGTCGTGTTGCCGCATGGCCTGGGAAAATCGAAGAAGGTGCTGGTCATCGCGACCGGCGACAAAGTGAAAGAGGCCGAGCAGGCAGGCGCGGATTTCGTGGGCGGCGAAGAGATGGTCGAAAAGATCAGCAAGGAAAACTGGACCGACTTCGACGCGCTGATCGCCACTCCGGACGTGATGAAATCCGTTGGGCGTCTGGGCAAGGTGCTGGGACCCAAGGGGCTGATGCCGAATCCCAAGACCGGGCACGGTGACTTTTGACGTGGCCAAGGCGGTGCAGGAAGTGAAAGCCGGCAAAGTGGAGTTCCGCACCGATAAGACTGCGCTGGTGCATGTGCCGGTGGGCAAGATTTCGTTCACGCCGGACAAGTTGGTCGAGAACGCTACCGTGCTGATCACCAGCGTGATCAAGGCCAAGCCGTCGGTCGCCAAAGGAAAGTACATCAAGGGCTGCTATTTGAGTTCGACCATGGGGCCGGGGATTGCGCTCGACACCAGCGCGATCGAGGCGGCGGCAAAGGTATAACAGCCGGCCTTTTGCGGTCTGGCCGGACAGCCGAGGGCGGCTGTCCCTACGTGACATTTTGAGGAACTGAAAATCATGGCGGTTACCAAAGCAAAGAAGATCGAGCAGGTAGAAGAGCTGGGGCAGGAGCTGCAAGACAGTTTCCAGCATGATTGTTGCCACCTACAACAAGCTGACCGTGGCCCAGGATTTCGAGCTGCGCAAGACGCTGCGCAGCACCGGCGCCAAATATCGCGTGGTGAAGAACACGCTGGCGGAGCGCGCCTCCAAGGGCACCAAGGTCGGAAGAGGCGCTGAAGAATCTCTCGGGCGTGACTTCGATCGCCTATACCGACGGGCGATCCGGTGGCGCTGGCCAAGGCGCTGTCGAAGTACGCCAAGGACAATCCGGAGTTCACCTTCAAGGCGGGAGTGGTCGAAGGCCGCGTGATCTCGATCAAAGAGATCGAGTCGCTGGCCACCATGCCGTCGAAGGAAGAGCTTTATTCCAAGCTGCTGTTCCTGTTGAATTCGCCGGCGCAGCGCCTGGTGACGGTGCTGGACGCAGTGGGCCGCGACCTGGCGGTGGTCATCAACCAGGGCGTGGAGAAGAAGAAGTTCAAGGAAGCTTAAGGGATTGAGCAATTGGGTAATTTCGTAATTGAAAATCGGGGCTGCGGTTAGCGAGAATCCCGATTCAACAATTACCAAGTTTCGAGATTTAGTTGTTCGCAGCCGAGGGTTGCGCGGTTCCAAACTGTCTGCGTTGTCTGGCGCGGCGGAACGGGATGGGCGCACTGGAAACTCGGCTGAGGACGGCGAAATGAAACAGGAATCGCAGAGACGAGTTAGCTAAGTTCTGAGAAAATTGGAGAACTGGACATGGCGGATTTGCCTCAATTGGAAGAATCAATCGTAGGGTTGTCGCTGCTGGAAGCGGCGGAACTGGTGAAGAAGCTGGAAGAGCGCTTAGGGGTTTCGGCGGCGGCAGCGGCTCCGGTGATGGTGGCCGGCGGCGGCGGGGCGGCGGCAGCGGCTCCGGCCGAGGAAAAGACGGAGTTTGCCGTCGTCCTGAAGGAAGTGGGCGCCAACAAGATCAATGTTATCAAGGCGGTACGCGAAGTCACCAGCCTGGGCTTGAAAGAAGCCAAGGACCTGGTGGATGGCGCGCCTAAGACCATTAAAGAAGGCGTTTCCAAGGACGAGGCGGAGACCATCAGGAAGAAGTTCACCGATGCGGGGGCGACCGTCGAGGTCAAGTAGTTCGGACTGTGCGGGACGGACGGGGCCAAGCCCCGTCCTGGCACAGAGCGTTCCTCGCATAAGTATTTCGACAAGAATCTATCTCTGGTGAAGCGTTGGAAAAGGTGTTAGCATCTATATCAACAGTTCCAGCTTCACCGGATGACTGCGGCCTTGGTAGGACCCGGGAAGCAGAAACGGGCCGCTGAAACGTTGGCAGACTGTTCCGCAGAGGGCGGGACGGGAACAGGCCTCAAGACTGGCGCGGAAACACACATTTCAACACAGGCTAGACGCCGCGAATGGCGCCTGCGGGGAGTCATGTCCCTGTGGGCGACACGTGTCTTTTTTGATTGGACTGCACTAATGAGTTTTTCCGGCGCATACGCGCCCACCACTGTAGGTTTTGCCGCAGCCCAGGCTGCGCCTAAGAGTATTGGGAGTTTTCTGAATGTCTAAGAACAACAGATTCCGCAAGCGTTTTGATTTTTCCAAGATTCCGGCAACGATCCAGATTCCGAATCTGATCGAAGTGCAGAAGCGTTCCTACGACCGCTTCCTGCAAATGGACCGTTTGCCCAGCGAGCGCGATGACGCCGGCTTGCAGGCCGTTTTTCAGTCGGTGTTTCCTATCACCGACTTCCGCAACGTGTCGCAGCTGGAGTTCGTGGACTTCGCCATCGGCAACTGGGAGTGCAAATGCGGCCACTTGAAGGGCCTGCATCACTTGCGCACCACTTGCAAGAATTGCGGATCGACGGTGATCACGGATCCGTTTCATCCTGGCGACGTGCTTTGCCAGAAGTGCGGCACCTACAACGCCAACACGCCCGATTTCTGCAACAAGTGCGGCGACCCGGTGGGACTGCAGTTGAAGTATGACGTGGCCGAATGCGAAGAGCGCGGCATGACCTACTCCGCGCCGCTCAAGGTCACCATGCGTTTGACCATCTTCGACAAGGACGCGGAGACCGGCAACCGCTCCATTCGCGACATCAAGGAGCAGGAAGTGTTCTTCGGCGACGTGCCGCTGATGACGGAAAACGGGACCTTCATCATCAACGGTACCGAGCGCGTGATTGTCAGCCAGTTGCACCGTTCGCCCGGCGTGTTCTTCGAAACCGCGAACAATCGCACCTATTTCCTGGGCAAGATTATTCCTTACCGCGGTTCGTGGGTGGAGTTTGAGTACGACCAGAAGAACGTGCTCTATGTGCGCATCGACCGCAAGCGCAAGTTCCTGGGGACGATTTTCCTGCGCGCGCTCGGGCTGCGCTCCGGGGAAGACATTCTGCGCACTTTCTACACCGTGGACCGGCTGGTGATTAAGCGACAAGAAGCTTTACTGGACGCTCGATCCCGCCAGCGAAAAGCCCACGAACCTGTTGGGCATGAAGCTGGCGCACAGCATCAAGAGCAAGTCGGGCGAGGAGATCGCGCACTCGGGGCGCAAGATCAATGCCGCCATCCTGAAGGAGATCCAGAAGGCAAAGATCAGCGAAATCGAAGTCGATATTTCCGACCTGGAAGGCGCGTGGGTTGCCGGCGACGTGGTGGACACCACCACCGGCGAAGTACTGCTCGAAGCCAACTCCGAACTGACCGCCGACAAGCTGTCGAAGATTCTCGACTCCGGGGTGGTGGAGATGAGCTTGTTCTTCCCCGAGCGCGACGACGTGGGCACGGTGATCAGCCAGACGCTGAAGCGCGATGCGGTGAAGACGCCGCAGGAAGCGCTGATCGAAATCTACCGCAAACTGCGTCCGGGCGATCCGCCGACTTTGGATACGGCGACGGCGCTGTTCCACGGCATGTTCTTCGATCCGCGCAAATACGATTTCTCGCGCGTGGGCCGGTTGAAGTTCAACATCAAGCTGTTCGAGAAGAACGGCAACGAGAATCTCGACAACCGCACCCTCGAGCCGGAAGATTTTTACGCGACCATCCGCTACCTGCTGAAGCTGCGCAAGAATATCGGCGCGGTGGACGACATCGATCACCTGGGCAACCGCCGCGTACGCGCGGTCGGCGAATTGATGGAGAACCAGTTCCGCATCGGCCTGGTCCGCATGGAACGGGCGATTAAAGAAAAGATGAGCGTCTACCAGGAAATGTCGACGGCCATGCCGCATGACCTGGTCAACGCCAAGCCGGTGATGGCGGCGATTCGCGAGTTCTTCGGGTCATCGCAGCTTTCGCAGTTCATGGATCAGACCAACCCGCTGTCGGAGATTACGCACAAGCGGCGTCTCTCGGCGCTGGGGCCGGGCGGTTTGTCGCGAGAACGCGCGGGATTCGAAGTGCGCGACGTTCATCCCACTCACTACGGCCGCATTTGCCCGATTGAAACGCCGGAAGGTCCGAATATCGGACTGATTTCGTCGTTGAGTTGCTATGCGCGCATTAACGACTACGGGTTCATCGAGTCGCCTTACCGCCGCGTCAAGGGCGGGCGCGTGGTCGACTTACGTCAGCGTGGTGAATGCGGGCGACAGCGAACTGAAGGTCGGCGACCACATCGAGAAACATGAAGCCGAAAAGATCAACGCCGATCTGAAAGAGCGCCGCAAGAAAGCTGATGGAGGTCGAGCCGTTCTCCTTCTATCTATCGGCGTGGGAAGAAGACCGGCACGTGATCGCGCAGGCCAACGTGGAACTCGACGACAAAGGCCGTCTGATGGGCGATCTGGTCAACGCCCGCAAGGCGGGCAACTTTGTGCTGGTGACGCGCGATGAAGTCGACTACATCGACGTCAGTCCGAAGCAGTTGGTTTCGGTGGCGGCATCATTGGTGCCGTTCCTGGAGCACGACGACGCGAACCGAGCACTGATGGGCGCGAACATGCAACGCCAGTCGGTGCCTTTGCTGCGAGCCGAAGCTCCGATCGTCGGCACTGGAATGGAAGGCGTTACCGCGCGCGATTCTGGCGCGGTCATTCTGGCGCGGCGCAACGGCGTCATCGATTCGGTCGACTCGGAACGCATCATCGTGCGCGTCGAGGGCGAACATCATCCGGGACAGCTTTCCCGCGAGGTGGGCAGCGACATTTATCAGCTCACCAAGTTCAAGCGCTCCAATCAGAACACCTGCATCAACCAGAAGCCGGTGGTCAAAAACGGGCAGCGCGTGATAAAGGGCCAGGTGATCGCCGACGGTCCTTGCACCGATAAGGGCGAGCTGGCGCTGGGACGCAACGTGCTGGTCGCGTTCATGCCGTGGCGCGGCTACAACTTCGAGGACGCGATTCTGGTCTCCGAAAAGCTGGTGAAAGAGGACTATTACACCTCGGTGCACATCGAGGAATTTGAACTCGAGTCGCGCGACACCAAGCTGGGGCCGGAGGAAGTTACTCGCGACATTCCCAACGTGAGCGAATCCATGCTGCGCAATCTGGACGAAGCGGGCGTGATTCGCATCGGCGCCACGATCAAGCAGGGCGACATCATGGTGGGCAAAGTTACGCCCAAGGGTGAAACCCAGCTGACGCCGGAAGAGAAACTGCTGCGCGCCATCTTCGGCGAAAAAGCCGGCGACGTGCGCGACGCTTCGCTGTACTGCCCGCCGGGCATCGAGGGCGTGATCGTGGACGTCAAGATCTTCTCCCGCAAAGGCCAGGAGAAGGACGAGCGCGCCAAGGCGATTGAAGCGACGCAGATCGCGAAACTGGAGAAGAACCTTTCCGATGAAATCCGAATTCTGACCGACGAGCGCCTCAAGCGTCTGGAAAACATTCTGGGCGGCAAGGAAGTGCTGGCCGACCTGCACGACGAGCGCACCAACAAGCGCCTGCTGACCAAGGATACGGTTCTCGATCGCGACGCCATCGAGCGCATCTCGACCCGCAACCTGAAGCGCATCAAGTATGCGGACAAAGATCCGCGGGTGAATGAGCAGATCGACGAGATCGAGGAGATGACCTCGCGGCAGATCGATGTGCTCAAGAAGATCGTCAACGAGAAGAAAGACAAACTGACCAAGGGCGATGAACTGCCGCCGGGCGTCATCAAGCTGGTGAAAGTCTACGTCGCCATGAAGCGCAAGCTGAGCGTGGGCGACAAGATGGCGGGCCGGCACGGCAACAAGGGCGTCATCGCTGCGCATCCTGCCGGACGAGGATATGCCGTATCTCGACGACGGCACGCCGGTGGAAATCGTGCTCAATCCGCTGGGCGTTCCTTCCCGTATGAATGTGGGACAGATTCTCGAAACCCACCTGGGCTGGGCGGGATGGAAGCTGGGCGAAAAGATCACCAAGATGCTGGCGGAGAATTCGCAAGTGGCCGTCATCCGGCGCGAGCTGAAGACGTTGTTCAAAGACTCGCAACTGGCGGACATCATCGGCGAACTTAGCGACGAGGAGTTGCCGGCGGTGGCCGAAGGCCTCAAGGGCGGCGTGTTCACCGGTTCGCCGGTGTTCGACGGAGCGCGCGAAGACGAAATCAAGGCGCTGCTCGAATCAGTCGGGGCTGCCGGAGTCGGGCAAGACGTATCTGCACGACGGCATGACCGGAGACAAGTTCGAACAGCCGGTCACGGTGGGCTACATCTACATGCTGAAGCTGTCGCACTTGGTGGACGACAAGATTCACGCACGTTCCATCGGGCCGTACTCGCTGATCACCCAGCAACCGTTGGGTGGCAAGGCGCAGTTCGGCGGACAGCGCTTTGGAGAAATGGAAGTCTGGGCGCTGGAAGCTTACGGCGCGGCGTTCATCCTGCAGGAACTGCTGACGGCGAAGTCCGATGACGTGTATGGCCGCACGAAGATTTACGAGGCCATCGTCAAGGGCGAAGCTGCCATGGAGCCGGGCGTGCCGGAATCGTTCAACGTGCTGATTCGCGAATTGCAGTCGCTGTGCCTGGATGTGGAGTTGATCAAGGCCGGCGAGAAGAAGCCGGTTTTGGGAACCACCACGCCAGTCGCGGCAGATTGAAGAAACCAGTCGTTGGTCGTCGGTCCACGGTCGTTGGCCCCGCACCAGCGGTTTGAGCTTTGGAGTCAAGATAGGGATCTGCGGCTTTGTTCCTGGGCCGCAGATTCACGAATTCTCGTTGGTAAGTGGCCGAGGACCAAGAGCCAAGGACCAACGACGGATTTCAGGAGCCGTCAGCGGCTGACGAACTGCCGCAGGAAGTGGAGGATCACCTTGTTTCGTTCGAGCCCCTTTGAAATGGCAAACCCGATTGCTGACTTCGATGCCATCCGCATCAGCTTAGCTTCCCCGGAGAAAATCCGGAGCTGGTCGCATGGTGAAGTTACTAAGCCGGAAACAATTAATTACCGCACTTTTAAGCCGGAGCGCGATGGATTGTTCTGCGCTCGCATTTTTGGGCCGGTAACCGATTGGGAGTGTCTCTGCGGCAAGTACAAGCGCATGAAGCATCGCGGAGTGATCTGCGACAAGTGCGGCGTTGAGGTCACTCTATCGAAAGTTCGTCGCGAACGTCTCGGCCACATCGAACTGGCGTCGCCCTGTTCGCATGTATGGTTCTTCAAGGGACTGCCTAGCCGCATCGGGCATCTGCTCGACATCTCGCTGCGCGACCTGGAATCCGTGCTCTATTTCGAAGCTTACGTGGTGGTTGAGCCCGGCGATGCTCCGGTAAAAGAGCATGAGGTTATCAAGGACGAAGCGAAGTACCGCGAACTGGATCAGCAATACCGTCCCGCCGGTTTCAAGGCGATGATGGGCGCGGAAGCGATTAAAGAACTTCTCAAGCGGGTGGACACCGAAGGGCTATCCACCGAGCTGCGCGAGAAGATGAAAACCGAAAGCTCGCTGCAGAAAAAGCTCAAGCACACCAAGCGGTTAAAAGTGGTGGAGGCATTCCGCAAGAGCGGCAACAAACCGAATTGGATGATTCTAGATGTGGTCCCGGTGATACCGCCGGAGCTCCGTCCCCTGGTTCCTCTCGATGGCGGCCGTTTTGCAACGTCGGATCTCAACGATCTTTATCGCCGCGTGATCAACCGCAACAACCGTTTAAAAAAGTTGATGGACCTGCATGCGCCTGAAGTCATCGTGCGCAACGAAAAGCGCATGTTGCAGGAAGCGGTGGACGCGCTATTCGACAACGGCCGCCGCGGCCGCGTGCTGCGCGGCGCCAACAATCGCCCGCTGAAGTCGCTCTCCGATACGCTGAAGGGCAAGCAAGGCCGCTTCCGCCAGAACTTGCTGGGCAAGCGCGTGGACTACTCTGGCCGCTCGGTCATCGTGGTCGGTCCGGAGCTGAAATTGCACCAATGCGGTTTGCCGAAAAAGATGGCGCTCGAATTGTTCAAGCCGTTCATCTATCACCGGCTGGAACAGACCGGGCACTGCACCACCATCAAGCAAGCCAAGGAAATGGTGGAGCAACAGGAACCGATTGTGTGGGACATCCTGGAGGAGGTCATCAAAGACCATCCGGTGTTGCTGAACCGCGCTCCCACGCTTCACCGTCTGGGCATTCAGGCTTTCGAGCCGGTGTTGGTGGAAGGCAAAGCCATCCGCATTCACCCGCTGGTCTGCACCGCGTTTAACGCCGACTTTGACGGTGACCAGATGGCGGTGCACATTCCGCTCTCTCCGGAAGCGCAGGTTGAGGCCAGCGTGCTGATGTTGTCTTCGCACAACATCCTGTCGCCGGCTTCGGGCCAGCCTATCACCGTGCCTACGCAGGACATGGTGCTTGGTCTGTATTACCTGACGAAAGGCAAGCCGGGCGCCAAGGGCGAAGGCCGCACTTTCGCGAACATCGAAGAAGTGCTGATGGCGGTGGAAGCCGGCGAGGTGGAAACCCTCACCCCGATTCGTCTGCGCTATACCGGAGAGGTCATCGATCTCACCGCGGCTTATGACGATCAGGATGTGATCCACACCGATCCAGTGCACTCCGACCGGGCTTTCCTGAATACAACGGTCGGCCGGGCCATCCTGAACGATAATTTGCCCGAGGGCATGCCCTACATCAACGGCCTGCTCAAGAAAAAGGGCATTGGGCAGTTGGTGAATTACGGTTACCTGCGGTTTGGGCTCGAGACCACGGTCAAGATGCTGGATGAGATTAAGGATCTGGGTTTCCGGTACGCGACGCGCGCTGGACTGTCCATTGGCATCGATGACATGGTCATTCCAGACAGCAAGAAGGCCTTGGTACGCGACGCCGAGAAGCAGGTGGTCAACGTTCAACAGCAGTATCTGGACGGCGCTATCACCAACGGTGAGCGCTACAACAAGGTCATCGAAATCTGGTCGGCCATCACGGAAAAAGTCGCCGATGAAATGTTCGGCCAGATGCAACAGCGAGACAAAGAAGGGTTCATTAATCCGATTTACGTGATGGCGGACTCCGGCGCTCGCGGATCGAAACAGCAGATTCGCCAGCTCTCCGGGATGCGCGGCTTGATGGCTAAACCTTCCGGCGAAATCATCGAAACACCCATCACGGCCAACTTCCGCGAAGGGTTGACGGTGTTGCAGTACTTCATCTCGACCCACGGCGCTCGTAAAGGCTTGGCGGATACGGCGCTGAAGACCGCCGATTCCGGCTACCTGACGCGCCGGCTGGTGGACGTGGCGCAGGACGTAATCATTAGCGAATACGACTGCGGCACGGTAGACGGCATCTACGTTGCCGGCATCGTAGAAGCGGGCGAGATTATCGAGCCGCTGCGCGACCGCATTGTGGGCCGCGTCTCGCTCGAGAAAATCAAGGACTACGACGGCAACGTCATTGTGGACATCAACCAGGAAATCACCGAGGATCTCGCCGGGGCCATTCAGGCCGCGGGCATCGAGCGGGTGAAGATCCGTTCCGTGCTCACCTGCGAATCCAAGCGTGGTGTTTGCGTGATGTGCTACGGCCGCAACCTGGCCTCCGGGCGTCTGGTCGAACTCGGCGAGGCGACGGGAGTCATCGCGGCGCAGTCCATCGGCGAACCGGGAACGCAGTTGACGATGCGTACCTTCCACATCGGCGGTACGGCATCGCGAGTCTCCGAGCAATCGCGTCTGGATGCCAAGAACAACGGCATCGTACGCTTCATCGGGCTGCAAACCGTTAAGGCGAAGTCTGGGGACTTGGTGGTGATGAATCGCCAGGGCTCGATCGCGGTCGTCGACGAAAAGGGTCGCGAGCGCGAGCGCTACTCGGTGGTTTACGGCGCCAAGTTAAAGGTCAATGAAGGCGACACGGTGCAGCTTGGCCAGGTAATGGTCGAGTGGGATCCGTATACTTTTGCGATCCTCACCGAAATTGGCGGCACGGTGCAGTTCAAGGACTTGCAGGAAGGCGTAACGCTGCACGAAGAAGTGGACGAAGTTACCGGCTTGTCGCGTCACGTTGTGGCGGATTCACCAGACGAGAAACGGCAGCCTGCCATCGTCATCAAGGGTAAGACCAGCAAGCGCTACTTGATGCCGTCGCGCGCCCACTTGATGGTGCAGGACGGCGACACCGCTTTCCCGGGCGACGTGCTGGCCAAGATCCCGCGCGAGACCACGAAGACCAAGGACATCACTGGCGGTCTGCCGCGCGTGGTGGAATTGTTCGAGGCCCGCAAGCCGCATGAAACCGCGGTCATCAGCGAAATCGATGGCACGGTGAAATTCGGCGAGGTCTCGAAGGGGCAACGCAAAATCTACGTGGTGGCCGACAACGGCACGGAAAAAGAGTATTCCGTTCCGCGCGGCGTCCACATCAACGTGCAGGAAGGCGAGCGCGTCAAGGCGGGCGAACCGCTGATGGATGGGCCGCTGAACCCGCACGACATTCTGGCTGTGCTCGGAGAAAAGGAACTGCAGGCTTACCTGGTGAACGAAATCCAGGAAGTCTACCGGTTGCAGGGCGTCAACATCAGCGACAAACACATCGAGGTGATCGTTCGCCAGATGATGCGTTGGCGCAAAGTGGAAGACGTCGGCGATACCAAGTTCCTGCTGGAAGAGCAGGTCGACAAGTTCGCCTTCTCGGAGGAGAACGAGCGCGTGATTGCGCAGGGCGGGCGTCCGGCAACCGGCCGGCCGTTGCTCCTCGGCATCACGAAAGCTTCGCTCTCGACCGACTCGTTCATCTCGGCAGCGTCGTTCCAGGAGACCACGCGCGTGCTCACCGAAGCCTCGATCCAGGGCAAGGTGGACCACCTGCGCGGCCTGAAAGAGAACGTCATCGTCGGGCGCCTCATTCCGGCCGGCACCGGCATGGAGTACTACCGCAACGTCCGCCTCTCGCCGGAAATGGAAGAGGCTGCCGCCAAGGTACAAGAGGAAGTCTCGGCCGCATACGAAGAGGCTGAGCGCGCCCTCGAACTCATGCGTACCGAAGGCGAGACGGAAGAACTGGCTGCGGAGTAAGGTAGAATACCGAAAGGGGCGGAGTGATCCGCCCCTTTGTTTTTGTATTGACCGTTTCCCGGCGAGCGTTTTTCCAGTGATCGTTTTGCAGTGATCGTTGTCCGGTGATCTTGTTCCGGTGAACTATGCACGCTAACCCCGAACGATTGCGCGATCAGGAACCTGGCCCGATTTCTTTGTTGCGCCCCGTGCCTGCGCGCAATAGGCTGGGGCCAATTATGCTGCGTTTTCTGCGGCTGCTGCGGATTGCGGTTTGGCGCGCCTTTGAACACGACGCGTTCGCCACCGCCAAAGCGTCGGCGTACTCTTCCATTCTCACTTTTTTCCCCGCACTCCTGGTGGTCGGAGCAGTGCTGGCGACATCGCGGAAGTTTGCCGCCTACCTGCGGGAGATTAGCTACGCTCTCGATCGTATTTTGCCCGCGGGCAGCGGCTTGACGCTGGCGTTTCTCAAAAGCGCCACGCAGCGCCCAGTCGGATTGCTCATCACTACCTCGTTGCTGACTCTGTGGACATCCTCCGGTGTAATGATCTCCTGGATGGAAGGCTTTCGACGCTGTTACGGATTGCCTAAGGTTTGGGGACTGGTGAAAGAGCGGATCATCTCGTTTGAACTGGTCGTTCTGGCGGGGATTCCCTTAACGTTCGCCACCGTTTTGGTAGCCTCCGGCGCGCGCATCGAAACTAAACTTTTGTTTCATCTGAATCACGAGCTGGGATTTTACGTACTTTTATTGTGGATCGTGGCTCGCTGGACCATTGCCATCCTTACGAGCATTGCGGTAATTGCGCTGATCTACCACAATGCCGTGCCCCGCACCCAGCCCTGGCAAAGCGTGTTGCCGGGCGCGATTCTTGCCACCGGCATGTGGTTTGCGGCTACGCTACTTTTTGGCTGGTATTTGCGGCGTTATGCCGATTACAGCATCATGTATGGCTCGCTGGGGGTGGCGATCGCGCTGCTGGTTTGGATGTACATGATTTCTCTCATCATCCTGGTTGGCGCTGAATTCAATGCCATGCTCTATCCGCGCGTGCAACTGGGGCGCGAACTGACCGCCGTTTCGAAAGCCGCGCGATAGATCCTGAATTTCCTTCCGACTTCCACTCGACCTAAACAGGTAAAATACAGCATCACTAAAATTCAGCCCTCTCGGAGACCGCTTGAAAGACGGCAACTCAGTCCCCGTTCACGGAGATTTCTCTATTCTTCACTCTGCCTCGGCTGCGGCTCCGGGCCGCCGCGCCAAAATCATCTGCACCATTGGCCCGTCGTGCAATAGCGTGCCGGTGATCACGGACTTGATGCGGCTGGGAATGGATGTGGCGCGTCTAAACTTCTCGCATGGCAGTCACGAGGAGCACGCGCACAATATCGACCGGCTGCGCCGCACCGCGGAAAAAGAGACTCGCACCATCTGTATCTTGCAGGACCTGCAAGGCCCAAAAATTCGCACTCGCCGGCTCAAAGGCCACACCCCGGTTTTGCTAAAGGCCGGAGCGAAGGTGACGATCACTCCCCGCGACGTGCCCGGCACCGACCGTGCTTTCGACGACATTCGATGGCATGGCGCGGGAGGTGCGCCCGGACGCCCGCATTCTGCTTTCCGACGGCTTGATTGAGTTGCGAGTCACCGGCGTTCGCGGCGAGGACGTGGAGTGCGAGGTGATCAATGGCGGCCTGCTGGGCGAGCATCAGGGAATCAATCTGCCGGGAATCGCGCTTTCCATTCCTGCGCTTACGGAAAAAGACCGCGAGGATCTGGAATTTGGCTTGAAACATGGCGGTGGACGTGGTGGCGCTTTCGTTTGTGCGCTCGGCCGCCGACATCCGGCAGGTCAAAGCAGGTGATTCAGGCGTGCGGCAGCGATATCCCGGTCATCGCCAAACTGGAAAAGCCGCAAGCCCTCGAGCAACTGGAAGAGATTCTCGAAGCGGCCGACGGCGTGATGGTGGCGCGCGGCGATCTGGGCGTGGAGATGGCGCCTGAAAAAGTTCCGGTTATCCAGAAGCATGTGATTCGCCGCGCATCCGACTGGCGGCAAGCCGGTGATTATCGGCAACCCAGATGCTGGAGTCCATGATCGAAAATCCGCGGCCCACCCGCGCCGAAGCCAGCGACGTAGCCAACGCTATTTTCGACGGAGCGGATGCGGTGATGCTTTCGGCGGAGACTGCGGCTGGCCAGTTATCCGCGCGAGACCGTAAGCATGATGGCCAAAATCGTGGTCGAGGCCGAGAGCAACATCGGGGAGACGCCCGCGCGCCGCCGTCATCATCGCCGGCTTTCCGTGGCAGAAACTATTTGTGAAGCGGTGGCGCACGCCGCCGAGGATTTGGATATGCGCGCCATCGCAATCTTTACCGAAACCGGCAACACCGCCCGGCTGATTTCCAAGTACCGGCCCATCGCTCCCATTTATGCCTTCAGCCATGTGCCGCCGGTGTGCAATCGCATGAATTTGTTTTGGGGCGTGCATCCGCTGCGCCGCGATCAGGCCCGAACGGCGGAAGATATGGTGCGCGCCGCCGAATACGAACTGGTGAGGCAAGAGAGGTTGAAAGCTGGCGACGTGCTGGGAGTTGTCGCGGGCACGCAGATGTCCTCCGGTTCGACGAACTTCATGCGGTTGCGTACGGTGCGAGAGGCTGCGGTGCGCAGAGTGGCGCGAGAAAAAAAGTAGGCGTTGCATGGGATCTTGTGAACCGGCTTCCGACAATTCTGTTCATCCCGCTCTTCGCGGATTTCTGCATCGTCCTGGGGAACCTAACCAGAAAGGGCTTGTCCTCGCCCACGGTGCGGGATCAAATTGCCGGGCGCCGCTTCTGGTTGCGATTGCGGAAGCCTTTACCGGCGCGGGTTTCACCGTGCTGCGGTGCGACTTGCCATTTCGTCAGGAGCGGCCGTTCGGTCCGCCTCATCCTGGAAGCTCAACGCGCGATCGTGAAGGTTTGAAGCGAGCCGTCGAGGCGATGCGCAGGCAGGTTTCCGGACGAGTATTTCTCGGCGGACATTCTTACGGTGGCCGTCAGGCCACGATGCTTTGTACAGATGAGTCTGGTCTGGCGGATGGTTTGGTTTTGCTCTCGTACCCGCTGCATCCGGCGCGAAAGCCGGACCAACTGCGCACACAACATTTCTCCAGATTGCAGACGCCAGCTATCTTTGTGCATGGCACGCGTGATCCCTTTGGGACGATTGCCGAGATGGAAGCTGCTCTGAAACTGATTCCCGGTAAGACGCTTTTGTTGCCGGTTGAAGGCGCCGGCCACGACTTAGGTTTCAAGGGAAAATCGAAGAGAGCGGCGTTGCCGGGTGATGTTCTTGCCGCTTTTCAAGCCCTGTCATCCTGAGCAGCCTTAGCTGCGAAGGATCCTACGAGACGAATGCGACGGCAACGGAGCTTACGAGGGTGCCTGTCTGC
Organism: uncultured Acidobacteriaceae bacterium; assembly: GCA_963712035.1. Taxonomy (GTDB): domain Bacteria; phylum Acidobacteriota; class Terriglobia; order Terriglobales; family Acidobacteriaceae; genus PALSA-270. Next base: position 129,411 of record CAVQGL010000003.1, read on the forward strand.
TTGCCATCATTCCAATTGGTGTGTGCCGTTGTAAGATGCTTTGCGATGAGGCCGCCTAGCATGACAAGGGGGCGGATGGTGCTGGCCGGGCGGACGAGTGCGTCCGCCCCACGTGTCAATTTACCCAACCAGATTTCGATCCGCCGTTCTTCTTGTCGTCATCCGGCGGGATGTAGTTACCGTGCTCGTCGAAGCTGACGGTGCGGTCGTGCTTGCGCATATAGACTTCGAACTTGCGGGCGGCCCGTTTGCGCTTCCAGCGGTAATACGAATTCCGCAGGCCGTAGACCTGCTCCGTGACTCCAAGAGAAACCTTCCGGTTTAGAAATACCACGTACCAAACATAGCCCGCGCCCAACCCGAGCAGCAGGATGAAATAAAAGAGAGCGAAATGGTTGAGCAGTAAATATGCGGTCTCAATGGCGGCCGTGCCCAAAACGATCCACTTCACCGGAATCCGGATAGGAATGGGAAATAACATGATGGGCGCGCCGCGATTCAAGAGGTAGAAGACCATAAGAATCGCGTTCGCTGCGGCACCGGATCCCAGAGCGGGGCCCTGCGCCACTACCCGGCTGAATGAGAGTACGCATCCCGCAACTCCAGAAAGAATGACACTTCCGAAGAAGAGGGAATAGAACCGGCTAAAGCCCACGCTCTCTTCCACGGCAGTTCCAAGAAAATAAATTCCTACTAAGGAGAACGCGAAATCCAGCGGATCCACGTACATGAAGGTATAGGTGACCAACTGCCAGAGCCAGCCCTCCCGGACGCGAACCGGATCCAGAATGCCAAGGGTCAGGACCATCTGACCAGTCGGCTGCGCAAATGACATCAACAGAAGGATGACAACGTAAATGGCAACGCTCGCCAGGATAATCTGGCGGACAGCACCACGAAACGGCGGGAGTCCCATCTCGGAGGAAATATTTCTGGGCATAATTAGCGAAACCTAAGACAACTCGATGCCTAATCCTAACAGCTTGGCATTTAACGCTCCGGGGCTGGAACCACGGGCAGGCTCCTGTGTCCATTCTCGTCGGCTGCGCAGACTGCGAAGATTACATTATCCTTGGATTCGGAAATGGTAATCCGGGTTCCATTCTTTACTACTTTTACCGGTTCCCATTCGGAACTAGCGGTTGCGCGCTGCAGCACTTCGTATTTCGTGGCGCGCCCGTCTGGCGATGCATCCCACTCCAGCATGGAATCATTTTCCAATTGTTTGGTCAGAAGGTGGACGTTTCCAGGAGGGGCTGGCGCGGATGCCAGGGAAGCGAGCACCGCCGCATTGAGGCGAGCCACTTTTGCTACGTAGTCAAAGTTCACGAATTTAAGCAAATCCCCATATTCGACGCCATTTTCTGTCCGGACATTTTGATGCTGATGGTTATAGTCTTCCCGATATTCAGTGAACCGCACGGCAGCATATCCCGCCTGGTTGAACGAGCTGTGATCGCCGCCCCGGAGATAGCGGTCGGGACGAAAAATCATCAGCGTCTTCACGCCGGGTGCATAGGCGCGGCCGGTTTCCGCAATGTAGCGGGCGAGTTGGCGCGAGGGAGAGTCGCTCTCTTCGCCCAGTCCCCGAATCCGCCGCAGATCCGCGTCGGCCGCAGCGGCGGGCAAGCCTTCGGAGAAAACTCGCACCACCCCGGCGTCCTGCTGGGGACTGCGGTCTCCGCCCACAATGTCATTATTCAGCACGGCCTCGATGTTCCAACTCGCCGACTTCGCCATCTCCGCGAAGCGATGACTGCCCACCAATCCCTGTTCTTCTCCAGCCACGGTTAGGAAAATGATGGTCGCGGGGAACTTTAATCTGCTCAGAACGCGGGCGCATTCCAGGCTGACGGCGGTGCCGCTGGCGTCGTCGTTGGCCCCGGGAGCCAGCCCCTCGCTATCCAAAGGATCCGAATTTCGCGAATCGTAATGCCCGGTAACCAGAACAATGCGGCTTGCGTCTTTGGGATCGGCGCCCTTCAACACCGCATAAACATTGGTGAGTTCGCTGGATCTGGGAATGCGCTCCGCGGGCGGAGCGGTAAAAGCGTCCGTCCTGACCTCCAAGCATCCGCCACAATCGTGCGAGTAATGTTCAAACTCGCTCTTGATCCACTCGCGCGCCGCGCCGATTCCGTGATTGGCCGCGATGGCAGCGGGATCCTGTGCGGATAGGGTCGCCCGGGTACGGAAACTCACGAGTTGCTGGATGTCCGCTTCAACCCGCTCGGCTGAAATCTGCCCCAGAGCCGCTGCGATTGCCGGGTCAGGCGTTTGTGCCGTGGGCGCTTCTTGCGCAGTCAGCGGGAGCAGCGCGAGAAAGAGCCCCGCTACAAGTGCGACAGACAAAACTCTTTTCATGGCGAAACCTGCTGCGAGCGTATGATCGGCATGTATGTTCTCTCGGAGGAACGGCTTTGTACGCTCCCTTCCCAGGGGAGAGAGCTTTGTGGAGGCCCTTGACCTGCGCCTCAAGAGAATCTAAATATTATCAGGAGACTTTCTATAACGGCGGTCGACGGAGGGGAGGCAATCATGATTTATTGTCCAGAATGCGAATCGGATCTCGATATTGACGAAGAGGAAATGGATGAAGGCGAAATTGTGTCCTGCCCAGAATGCGGCACTGATTTCGAAGTTGTCACCACTAGTCCACTAGAGCTCAAAGCAGTAGAGGAAGAACCCTACGGCGACGATGAGGAGGAGGAAACCGAGGACGGTGACTATTCTTAGACCCCGCCGCCGTGGTCGTCCCGCAACGATGCTTGCTTTCCACTTCCCAGGCGCTCTGTCCAAGCTGTTGTCAATCTTTCTGTGTTTGAGTTCGATGGCTGCGATTTGTGGAACGGCTTCGGCTCAGGACAAGAAAGGTGAAAAGCCCTACGGCCTGATTTACGGCACGGTGTGGGGACCGGATGCTCGCCCGCTGTACGGAGTTAAGGTCAAAATTCGCCGCGCGGATCAAAAGAAAGCTCATTGGGAGTTGTATTCCGATCACCGGGGGGAGTTCGCCCAGCGCGTGCCGCCGGGGCCGGCGGATTACATCGTGTGGGCCGACCTAAAAGGCTATAAGACCCAGAACAGCCATCCACTGCGGCTCCCTGAAGAGGTCAAAGTTCACCTCACTTATGACGAACGAGAGGACATCGGAGTACATTTAACGTACTAGGTGGAGTGGCACTCCGAGGCTGGCTTATCAAAAAGGATCCCATGCGAAGAGGTTACGCGGTGCTCGCCGTACTGTTGCTTGTTGCGTCGGCAGTGTTGGTTTCGCAGGCAAAAAATAAGGAAAATACCGGGCGGCTTTTGGAGGGCAAGGTGGTCGATCGTAGCGATCAGCCGCTGGTCGACGCCGTCGTTTACCTCACGGACACCCACACCAAAGCGATCAAGACCTACATTACAGGGCCGGACGGAGTGTTTCGCTTCCCGGGACTTTCCATGAATGTGGATTACGAGGTTTCAGCGCAATACAAAGGCCATAAAAGCGACACCAAGACGGTCAGCCAGTTTGACAACCGCCAGCAGTTGAACCTCAACTTACGAATCGACACCAATTAGTGGCCGTTTGAAGACTGCGAGCCTTCCTGTAACACTATAGCGGCCCTCGCAACCACGGCTATAATCAGCGTGCGCCATGGGATGGCTTTACCAGCTGCGAGTGCGATTGCACGAGATGGGCCTGCTGCCCGCCAGTAAACTGGCACTCACCACCTGGTATCTCCTCGGCTTCGATATCTTCCTCTTCGTATTGCAGGAAATCTTCACCGCTTTCCGACTCTCATGGGGACAGAATTTAGGCGCTTGGGTCACTTTGCTGAGTCTGGCTGTGATTGTTCTGTTGGCGATTCTAGCCGTGCGCCGGACCCAGGCTAAACTGCTTTGGCGTCTTCGTAATCGCCTTATTGTCACTTACGTGTTCATTGGAGTGATTCCGGTCATCCTTCTGGGCGTGCTGGCCGCGGGGTCTTTCTACTTATTTGCGGGACAGTTTGCCACCTTCATCGTTACGACGGGCTTGGAATCGGAGCTCAGCACTCTCGACGCGACCACTTCCGCTACGGCCAACGGGATCGTGGCCCAGCTACGGATGACCAAGGCCGACCGAGTCGCGAATTTGCTCCCCGCAAGCGAAGCCGCCACGGGCAATTGGCAGATGTACGCCTGGCTTGGGGAGAATCGTGTGCTCAGCGGCGCTCCGGCGGGCGGAATCCCATCCTTGCCTGCCCGATTGAAGTTGCCATTCCGCGGCTTGGTCAGAGAGCACAACCAGCTCTTCCTGCGCGTCGCGAAGAAAATTCCGGTGGGCAACGAGGCCCTGACTGTGTATTCCAGTGAACCGCTGGACCAGCGGCTTGTGCAGGACTTGGCGTCTGACCTGGGGCAGGTGGCGCTCTATGCATCTGGGTTTACCCTCAGCCAAAAAAGCGAGCGTGAGTACGAGCTGAATGTCTCGAGCAATTTACCCCCGGCTGCGGCTACCGCCGGCGCCGTGCCCCCATCGGCGGGGCGGTTCGATCTTCAAGTGACGTTCCCTACTGCCATTTCCGTGATGGATTGGGATACCGGCTCTACCAGCAACTTGGCCGGCATCGCCGTGCGGACGCGCCTTTCCAAGTTGTACCAGCGGTTGTTTACCTCGCTCGGGGCTTTAGCGCCCGCGGTTGAGTTTGGTTTGTTTTTCGTAGCCGTCATCTTTGCGCTCATCGAATTGATTGCGTTGTTCATCGGGATTCGCCTCAATAGCAGCATTACCGGAGCGGTTGACCGGCTTTACGTGGCGACCGGACACATTAATCGCGGTGAGTTCAGTCACCGCATCCCGGTGCAATCGAACGATCAGCTGGCCATGCTGGCGAAATCTTTCAACTCCATGACCGCGTCTTTGGAAAAGCTGATCATCGAGCAAAAAGAAAAGCAGCGCATGGAAAACGAGTTGATCATTGCACAGGAAGTGCAGGCTCAGCTTTTCCCGCGGCATATCTCGCAATTGTCCGGCCTTGAGGTATTCGGATTCTGCCGTCCCGCGCGCACCGTGAGTGGCGATTACTATGACTTCCTGACCATGGAAGAACACAAGCTTCTGCTCGCGGTGGGCGACATCAGCGGGAAGGGAATTGCCGCCGCTTTGCTCATGGCTACCATCCATTCCGCGGTTCGCGCCTACAGTCTGGAGGGTATCCCCATATTGCGGGAGGCGGTAGCCGCCGGCATTGACTCGGCCTCCAGCATTATGCTCGGGACCACAGTCCGTGGCGTCGAAGTTTCGCCGGCCGCTTTGCTCGCCCTGCTGAACCATCAGCTCTTCGAGAGCACGCCGGCGGAAAAGTACGCCACGCTTTTCGTAGGCATGTACGACGATCAACGACGAACACTCACCTATAGCAACGGTGGCCATTTGCCGCCGATTATTCTGGGAAGTGACCGCGGCATCCGCCGATTGGACCAGGGTGGCACAGTCGTCGGTCTCTTTGATCACAAGAGTTACGACGAGGCGTTTGTCCCCTTGAACCCTGGTGACATCTTCCTGGCTTACAGCGATGGGGTGACTGAACCCGAAAACGATTTTGGCGAGTTCGGTGAAGAGCGACTGGTTGAATTGGTTTGGGATAACCGCGATCTACCTTTGCCGAGAGTCAGCGAACTGGTGACTGCCGCGGTAGATGACTGGATTGGGGACGCCGAGCAACCGGATGACGTGACTCTGGTGTTGGCGCGGTCCCGTTAGAAAGCTATTACGGCTTGCATTGGCTGCGCGTCTCACCATTCTTTTTCGTTTGCGGCGGGGGGTCTGCAGATCCAGCTCAAATTCCAGATTCATTGAGAGTTACTGTTCTAGAAGCGCAACTACGCCTTTTGTAACCTTGGCGGTTTCCGAAACGCGTCTTACATTGGCTTTGGAACATAATCGCCGGTTGAGCTTCGGCCCCTCACTTGCATCTATTCAATTGGTGGGGTGGTTTCCCCCGGTTTGGTGGGCAAATTTTGGAGTTTTCGGGAATGAAGTACACGGGGTGGATGCTTTGTCTCGGAGGGCTGCTTCTTGCTGGCACTGGGCTGCTGGCGCAGTCAAATTACGCTCCCGTAGCAACCGCCGTGGTTGCGCCTTCATCCAGCAATACGAACGACCCGGCCGATGATTCCGTCCTGACCATTCGGCAACGAGTTAGCGAAGTTAACGTTCTCTTCATTGCCACCGACCGTCATGGTAAGTTCGTCCGCAACCTGAATCAGGGCGACTTCACGATTCTGGACGACAACAAGCCGCCCCAGTCGATTGTTGACTTCCGGCGCGAGACGGATTTGCCGATAGATCTTGGGCTGCTGGTGGACACCAGCGGATCTGTCCGCAGCCGCTTTGATTTCGAAAAAGCTTCCGCCGTCAGCTTCTTGCAGCAGACATTGCGTCCCAATTTTGACAAAGCTTTCGTGATGGGCTTCAGCACGCATAATTCGGTGACCCAGGACTTCACCGACAACGTTCCGTTACTGCAGTCCGGAGTCGAACGCCTGCACGCCGGTGGTGGAACCGCGCTCTATGACGCGATTTACCACGCTTGCCGCGACAAGCTGGCCAAAGACCGGAGTGATCACCCAGTGCGCCGCGCGATTATTATTGTCAGCGATGGCGAAGACAATCAGAGCGAAGTTTCTCGCGCCCAAGCCATCGAAATGGCACAACGTTCGGACGTTATCATCTATGCCATTTCCACCGACGACAGCGGTTTGATCCTGAGGGGTGATAAGGTTCTGCAGCAACTTGCCGACGCCACGGGTGGCCGCGCATTTTTCCCTTATAACACCAAAGACATCACGCACTCGTTTGCGGCCATCGAGGACGAACTGCGCAGCCAGTACATCGTTTCTTACCGTCCGGCGGATTTCGATGCTGACGGACGCTACCGCTCCATCGCCATCAGCGCCGTAAAGAAAGACCTGCAAGTGCGCGCCCGCCAAGGATATTACGCTCCCCAGCAGTAGCCGCGAATGGTTAGAAAACGCGGCTGGGAAGATGGCATCGAAAAACTTCCCCATTCAAAACTTTGACATCGCGAATCTGCGCCAGTGCTACAATTTCAGGAGCGTCGAAAGCTATTCTAAGTGGTTCGACTGCCATTGGCTCGCAGATGTATGGGTTTCGGCCACAATTCGTATTGAGCCTGGTAGGGGCTTCCGTGCTACTTTTGCCGGGTGGTCCGGCGTACGCGACCCAGGGCCATAGGCGCCACAAAACGGTGGTAGCGCCGGTTGCACCACAGCCTGTGACTCCTCCGCAGGTTCTGGTTCCCCTGACTTTGGAGCAGATGCCCGCGAGTCCACCGCAGGTCTCCTTCGACCACGGTGCGTTGACTATCGTCGCCCGCAATTCCACTCTGGGAGACATTCTCCGAGCGGTACGGGAACAAACGAACTCAACCTTCGATGTGCCCCCGAACGCGACCGAACGAGTCGTCGGCCAAATGGGCCCCGGGTCCCCACGGGATGTGTTGTCCCAGTTGCTCAACGGCTCCCGCTTCAATTATGTGATTTTGGGTTCTGCCACGGACTCCACCAAACTGGAGCGGGTGATTCTGTCCCTCAAGCCGCCGCCTTCGGAGGAGAATGCCGGGCAAACTTCAACCAGCGTTGCTCCGCAGGCGCAACAATCCGCCCCGGCCTTCGGATTCAATCAGGCGCCGGCGAACGACGAGGATGACGACGCGCCCGACAATTCGGCCGACCAATCCAACCCGCCTCAAGCTCCGACCCAAGCTCCAGTTCGCACGCCAGAACAGCTGCTTCAGGAGCTACAGCGCCAACAGCAACAACAACAGCAACAAGCTCAGCCTGGGCAGCCCACTGCCCCACAGCGGAATTAGACGCCTAAATTACCGGGATATTCTGGTGGAAATTCTCAGGAACGCAGCGACTTTCAATCGCCGCTGGCTTGGCTCCCGCTTGCAACCATGACGGGAACCGCGATCTTACGCTGCGCGGGCCTAGCCTCACGGCGGGGTCCAAACGCCCGCAAGACCCCACTTACTAGACCATAAGCGGCCCCAATGCCAAGCCCAACCGACATAACCACGGTAGAAAACAGAATAAGTGCGCTCATTAAGTTAGCCACGCGAAGCCCCAATTGCAAAATTAAGATGCGCGATCCACACCTGGATGCCATCAAGTGATCTTCCAAATCTACCCGCGTTGACGCTTTCGACTATTGGCAACTAAGATACGTGAGTAGAGGTGCGCACTTCCACTTTCGGACATTTCTGTGGACCCGTCCATATTACGGAAGGACGTTTCTCCCCTAGCTGAATGGCCATCACCAAAATCTCCGTGCGCGGGGCGCGCCAGCACAATCTCAAGAACATTAACGTCGAGATTCCGCGGAATTCCTTGACGGTTATTACCGGGCTGAGCGGTTCGGGCAAATCCTCGCTCGCTTTTGACACCATATATGCGGAAGGGCAAAGGCGTTACGTGGAAACTCTTTCCGCGTACGCGCGCCAGTTTTTGGACCAGATGGAGCGCCCGGACGTGGACGCGATTGATGGCCTGAGCCCGTCCATTTCCATCGAGCAGAAAACCACCAGCCGCAGTCCGCGTTCGACAGTGGGCACAATCACGGAAATCTACGATTATCTTCGCCTGTTATTCGCGTCTATCGGCGTCCCGCATTGCCCCAAATGCGGCCGTCCCATTTCTCGCCAGTCCGCGGACCAGATTGTCCAGCGCGTCATGTCTCTCACCCCGGAAGATCGCGTCATGGTAATGGCGCCCATCGTGCGTGGCCGCAAGGGCGAGTTCAAAAAGGAGATGGAAAAGCTGGTGCAACACGGCTTCACCCGGGCGCGAGTGGACGGCGAACTCGTCAGCCTGGAAGACGACATTTCTCTCGACAAACGCAAGAATCACACCATTGAGGTTGTCGTGGACCGCCTGCTGGTGAAGCCTGGCATCGAGCACCGCTTGGAACTTTCCGTGGGTTTGGCAATGAAGTTAGCGGGCGGATTGGTGCAAGTGGCCGTGGTTGGAGGGATCGAACAGCTCTTCTCCGAGCGATTGGCGTGTCCGGATTGCGGCATCAATGTTGCTCAGCTCGAGCCGCGTTCGTTCTCGTTCAACAGCGCCTATGGCGCATGTCCCGCGTGTCATGGACTGGGAAGCCGGTATGATTTCGATCCCGCCAAAATCATTACTGACTGGTCCAAGCCCTTACTCGAAGGGGGATTGGGACCGGGTTCGGCGTCCCAAAATCTGATTCATCAGCTGCAGATCGTCGCCGCGGCCCACGGCATCGATCTCAAGATTCCTTTCGAAAAGCTACCTGAGAAAACTCAAAATCTTTTGCTCTATGGCGAGGCTGGAAAAGGCGGCAAAACCGGTTTCAAAGGAATTCTCGGCTATCTAAAGCAAGCCGTCGACGAATCCTCCTCCGAAACTTACCGCGATTTTCTGCTGGAGTACATGTCGGCGACCGAGTGTCCGGTCTGTGAGGGCAAGCGCCTGCGTCCGGAAAGCCTTGCCGTTAAAGTCGACGGCATGTCCATCGCCGATTTCACCGCGCTTCCGATTTCGCGAGCGCTGGATGCCGCAAAGAAAATTAAGCTCACTGGCCGCGAAGCCATCATCGCAGGCCGCATCGTGTATGAGATCGTGGAGCGGTTACAGTTCCTGAACGCGGTCGGACTCGACTACATTTCGCTCGATCGCTCCGCGGCGACGCTCTCCGGAGGCGAAGGCCAGCGCATCCGCCTGGCTACGCAGATCGGCTCCAAGCTGCGCGGCGTCCTTTACGTGCTCGATGAACCATCCATCGGCTTGCACCACCGTGACAATGGCCGGTTGCTCAAAGCGCTGGAGGAGTTGCGCGACTTGGGTAACACCGTCCTGGTGGTCGAACATGATGAGGAGACCATCCGCCGCGCCGATTACGTAATCGACCTCGGCCCCGGCGCGGGTCGCCACGGCGGCGAACTCGTCGCCTACGGCTCGCCGGAAGACATCATCAAAATTCCCAAATCACTCACCGGCGCTTATATCTCCGGTAAAGCTCGCATCGAAATGCGCTCCGAACGCCGCCAGCCGAACGGCGCCGGTGTCACCATTCTGGGTGCGCGAGAAAACAACCTGAAGAACCTGGACGTCACGTTTCCTCTCGGAGTGATGACGGTTGTCACCGGGGTCTCGGGATCGGGGAAATCTACGCTGGTCAATGACATCCTCTACCGTGCGCTGGCCAGGAATCTCTACCGCTCGCGCGAAGAACCCGGCGAGCATAAGGCCATCTCAGGTGTGGAGAACGTCGATAAGGTCATTCGTATTGACCAGTCTCCGATTGGACGCTCTCCACGCTCCAATCCCGCAACCTACACCGGAGTCTTCACACAGATCCGCGATCTCTACGCCATGTTGCCCGAGTCGCGCGAACGCGGCTACAAGCCGGGGCGTTTTTCCTTTAATGTCTCCGGCGGGCGCTGCGAGGCTTGCCAGGGCGAGGGCCAGCGCCGCATCGAAATGAATTTCCTGCCCGATGTGTACGTACTTTGCGAAGTGTGTGGTGGCAAGCGCTACAACCACGAAACTTTGGCGGTAAAGTACAAGGGCTGCTCGATTGCCGATCTGCTCGAAACCCCAGTCTCCGATGCTCTGCCGATTTTGGAAAACATTCCGCAGGTCCGACAGAAGCTGCAGACACTCGTGGATGTCGGCCTCGGCTACATTCAGCTCGGGCAATCGGCCGTGACCCTTTCTGGCGGCGAGGCCCAGCGCATCAAGCTGGCGCGCGAATTAAGCAAACGCCAAACTGGCAAGACGCTCTACCTCCTCGACGAGCCTACAACCGGCCTGCACTTTGACGACGTAAAGAAATTGCTCGACGTTCTCCACCGGCTCACGGATCTGGGCAATACCATTGTCATCATTGAGCATAATCTCGATGTGATTCGAAACGCCGACTGGGTCATCGACCTCGGCCCGGAAGGCGGTGAAGAAGGCGGAAGGATTGTAGCCCAGGGCACTCCTGAACAAGTCGCGCGCAGCAAGAAGTCCTACACGGGCCAGGCTCTCGCGGAATATTTCAATGGCAACGCAAAACTCGTTGCGAAAGAAAATATTTCCGCCGCCTCCTAGGTCTGGGGTTCTTTTCTTTTTGATGTTTGGTTTATCCGTGGGAATCCGCGTAAATCCGTGGCGCTCTTTCCCTGTTCTGCAGCTTGCGAGCTTTTCGTGTAGATTTTGAATTGGGTTCTGCGCTTTGTCTTCGCCGCCCAATCCGACTTTCTATCTCGCATCGGGCACGAGCCCGCAGCCGGACCCTTTGTTACCAATCAGGCCCCTGCCCGAGGAAGACCCGCCGTGGACCGGTTGGGAGGTGCTGGGCCTAGCCATCCTGACCATCCTTTCCATCATCGTATTTCTGTTTGCGAGCACTTTGGTATCACAGCATTTGTTGTTTCCTCGCCAGCCCGCGAGTGACGTCGCCAAGTTCCCATTGGTGACTGTGACCGCTCAGATGTTGGCCTACTTCGTAGTGTTTGCTTTCATGGTGGTTCTCGCTAAGCGCAGCGGAGCTGTGTCGTTTCTGGCCGCGATCCGCTGGAATTGGCCGACAGCATGGCCACTGTATCTGGCTGGGGGCGCTGTCCTGGCGTTTGTGCTTCAGGGCTTGGCGCATGTCTTGCCCATGCCCAAGGAATTGCCCATTGACCGCTTCTTCCAGACTCCGCTCGAAGCTTGGGCGTTGTCGTTGTTCGGTATCACCTTAGCGCCGCTATTCGAAGAACTCTTCTTCCGCGGATTTCTTTATCCCGTGCTGGTCAGGCGACTGGGCCCGTTGCCGGCGATTATTCTGACGGCTGCCGGGTTCGGCCTTATCCACGCTCCACAATTGGCCCAGGCCTGGGCGCCCGTCCTGGTTGTTTTTCTAGTAGGACTGGTGCTCACCATCACCCGCGCCGCTACCAAATCTGTAGCCTCTGGCTTACTGATCCATATGGCTTACAATGGGACAATCAGCGTGCTGCTTTTTCTAGCCAGCGATGGCTTCCGCCACTTAGAAAGATTGAATCAATAGCGGTTCGCCAGGAACGTGCTTTGCTTTGCGTTCTCCGCGTGAATCTCTCTGCGTCCCTGCGGTTGAGAGCTTTTTAGATTCGTTGTGAGCAGCTCAAGGAAGCAGCATTACAGGAGGGACCAATGCCCGAAACCCCGCAGCAATACATCGCGCGCACGTTAGGCTATGTTGAAGGAAAAAACCCTTTGCGCATTCAGCAATCCACTCCGCAGAAGCTAGTGAAACTGACCAAGGGACTCGATAAAAAACGACTTACCGAGCGACCCGAGCCCGGAAAATGGAGCATCGCCGAAATTCTCGCTCACCTCGCGGACACCGAACTGGTTGCGGGATGGCGCATGCGCCTAATCCTTAGTCAAAACGGCACTCCCATCCAGGCTTTCGATCAGGACGTGTGGGCCACTAGATTCAATTACCGCCGCCGCGACTCCAAAGCCTCTCTCCAGACATTTACCGTGCTGCGCGAGAACAATCTTGCGTTGCTGAAATCGGTCCCCAAGACTTTGTGGGAAAATTATGGCATGCATCAGGAGCGCGGAAAAGAATCCGTCGCGCACATCGTGCGCATGTTTGCCGGCCACGATCTCAATCATCTTCGGCAGGTAGAACAAATCGCCGGCCAGAGCCGCAAGCGCTCCGCCAAGCGAGCCTAAGAATCATGCTCGATCATTTCCGCCGATTGTTCGCATACGACGGCTGGGCCAATCGGGAAGTCTTGACTTCTCTCCGAACTGCGGGTGTTCCATCTTCGCGCGCCCTGGAATTAACTGCCCATATTTTCGCGGCGGAACATGTGTGGCTCGCGCGGCTGCGCCATCGGCCGCAGCCCTTTCCGGTCTGTCCCGAGTTCACCATGCAGGTGTGCGAAGATCAGGCTGCGGAGCTCCCCTCGCTTTGGGAGCGCTATCTGAATGACTCGCAAGAGGCTGGTCTGCTCAGCACGATCACTTACAAAAACACGATTGGCGAGTCTTGGACCAGTCGGGTCGCCGACATCTTGACCCATGTGAGTACGCACTCGGTTTATCATCGCGGCCAGGTGGCTACGGTGATGCGCGCCGCCGGGTTCACTCCGGCTTCCACGGATTTCATCCATGGCATCCGGCAGGGCTTGGTTGAGTAGCCCGGTGACGCGACCGGATCCCGTATCGGTTTTCCCTCACACCCGGCCCGTGATACTTTGGATTGCTTATGTTGAAACCTGTCAAGACGATCCTCGGTCCTCTTTTTCTTTTTCCTATTCTTTTGGCGGGATGTTCTTTTGCGACGGGACAGTCCGAGCCTCCTGCCGAGCAATCTCCGCCAGCCACTGACCAGGCTGCGCCCGCGACCGACGAGTCTAAACCCGCGCCGGACCAAGCCACGCCAACCCCAGAAACCGCCAAGCCCGCACCCGAGGCCAAGCCGGCAACGGAGCAGCCCAAGAGCGTGGTGAGGCAGCCCAGGCTTCCGTCGCTCCCGCTTCCAGTCACCGGCAACGCGGTTACCGTTCTCAGGTCCGGCGGTGCTGATTTAATGTTTTCTCTGATGGGCATGGGCGCCAAGAAATCTTGGGACGCCGTCACCAATACCGGCTTCTATCTCGACCCCGACTGGGATCAGTGGTACCCGCTAAAATCGGTTCCCGGAACAGCCGGTCGCATTGATGCCTCCGCGATCGGCGCGCGCGGTAGCGTGTTCCTCTTCGGCGGCGTGGTGGTGGACGATCACAACCGCGGAATCGTCGTGCCCGATGTCAACATCTACGCGGCCAAAACTCAAACCTGGTTTCGCGGAGCCGATATACCCGTTGCCGTGGCTAATTCCGTGATCGGGGTCTATCGCGACCGCTTATATTTATTTATTTGGCGGGCGTTCTAACACCGGCATTGTCGCCCAATGTCCAAATCTACGACGCAGAAAAGAGCCGATGGCTGCAGGGTACCCCGCTTCCCGGCGAGCCGTTTTTGGTCATGCTGGCGCGCTGCTCGATGAAACCATTGTCCTCATAGACGGAGCTTACAAGAAATCCTTCTGCCAGTGGCGCCCCCTACTTGGCTTCTGACCAATGTTGGATCGGCAAGATTGACCGCCACGATCCCAACCGAATCGAGTGGACCAAGTTGCCTGCCCATCCGGGATCGGCCCGCTTCGGCATCGCGGCTGGAGCGTCTGAAAAAGAGCGCAAGATTTATTTTTCCGGGCGGCACCGACAATCCCGATGGAGATACCGGCATCGGTTTCGATGGCAAGCCTTCCCAGCCCTCGCCTATGACTTTCGCCTGGAACCTGCGCGCGGCAAAATGGGAAGTGGTGAGTGAAGCTACGCCCAATCCCACTATGAATAATCACGGACTTCTGGTGATTCCCGAAATGTTGGCGGTGGCAGGCGGCCTGGAAAAGGGTCAGGTCGTGACGCGGCGTGTGACGGTCATTCCCGATCCCACCAAGGCTCGATAGATATGCCAGTCGTGATTTAAGATATTCCTTCCCTTAACAGGAGGATAAGATGAAAAAACTGATGACCCTGCTGTTGCTGTGTGCCCTTGTTCCCGCCGCCTTCGCTGCCCAAGAGGAAGAAGATCGAGTGAAGGACTCCGGCCAGGTGCTCTCCGAAATTCTGAACATCCCAGACAACATTCCTCAGGATCTCATTGACAAAGCCGAATGCCTGATCATTCTGCCTTCGGTGAAGAAGGGCGCATTTGGAGTGGGAGGAAGTTACGGCCGCGGTGTGATGATCTGCCGTAGCGGGCCTCATTACACGGGCCGCTGGGGCGCTCCGGCAATGTATGCACTGGAAGGCATCAGCATCGGCTTCCAGTTGGGCGGCGAGGCCACTGACTTTGTTCTGCTGGTGATGAATCCCAAAGGCGCGGAGTCCCTGCTCAACAGCAAAGTGAAACTGGGTGCCGATGCTTCCGCTGCCGCTGGACCCAAAGGGCGCGACGCCGAGACTGCAACGGACGTCGTGATGAAAGCGGAAATCCTTTCTTACTCTCGCGCTAAGGGATTGTTCGCCGGTGTCTCGCTCGAAGGTTCCACTCTGCGTTCAGACGGCAGCGCCAACGAAAAACTCTACGGCCAGAAATTGACGGCGCGGGAGATTATTCGTCAGGGCAAAGTGAAGCCCCCGGCCAGCGCGCAACAATTGATTATGTTGTTAAACAAAAAAAGTCCGAAAAATCTGTCCGACCCGAAATCCCTGCAATAGACGTGATGCTGTCTATGGCCGATGGTTAATGTGAGGCGGGCGCGCTCGCCCGCCGCTTTTGACTTTAGCTTGAATGTGGGGTGGACACTCTTGTCCGCCGCTTTTGACGTGGCTTTGAAGTGGACCTCACCACCGTTCATCGGAAATGAAGAACAAATCCCAACTCATCCGCTGCCCGTGGCCCGCCGACGATTTGTCCATCCTGTATCACGACAACGAATGGGGTGTTCCCTTGCACGACGATCACGGCCTCTTCGAATTCCTGATTCTCGAGGGCGCACAAGCCGGCCTAAGCTGGGACACCATCCTCAAGAAGCGCGAAAACTACCGCGCGGCTTTCGACGGCTTCGATGCCGAGAAAATAGCTCGCTATGATCGCCGCAAAACTGAAGCCCTGCTCAAAAATCCCGGCATCATCCGCAACCGGCTGAAAATTGCCTCAGCCGTTCGGAATGCAAGAACGTTTCTCGATGTCCGGGAAGAATTCGGCTCGTTTGATCGTTACATCTGGCAATTCGTAGGGGGACGCCCGCGGGTTAACCGCTGGCACTCGTCCAAGCAAATTGCGGCCAGCACCCCGCAATCCGATGCTATGAGCAAAGACCTGAAGAAACGAGGATTCAATTTCGCGGGTTCAACGATTTGCTACGCCTTCATGCAAGCCGTCGGCATGGTGAATGATCACTTAGTGGATTGCTACCGCCATAAACAGTTGGCAAGCTGACCTTATGTGGTAAATACGAAGCTCTGTTCGTGAACCTTAGTGTCTTAGTGGTTGATAGGGTTTTACCGCTACGGCCGCACCGTCACCATGACTACCCCATGGGATTCCACCGGTGCGGAAAACTTCGCCGTGAACTTTCCCAAATCTTTGTGTTGCCACAAATCCCGTACCGCCGCGGTGAAATGATCCGGATACCCTAACTCCTCCCAACTCACCCCAATTTCTTTCTGGGCACTACCGCGATTAAACAGCACGACCGCCCGGCTGCCATCTTTAAGTTGTTTCGCCCATACTTCCAAGTCGCCATTTTTCGCCACACGGCGCCCTTCACTGCCCAGCGCGTCCTGGTCCACGGCAATCACTTCTTTGTTGGTGAGAATCTCCCGAATTTCGGGCGTCATGCTGCGCAAGTCATTTCCCGCAAGCAGAGGCGCCGCCAGAATGGACCACAAACTGAAGTGCGAACGATACTCAGTGTTTGTCATCCCTCCATTGCCAACTTCCAGCATGTCCGGATCATTCCAATGTCCCGGCCCCGCGTAGCTCCCGATGCCGACTTGTAGGTCCAAAACATTCAACATGCCCCCGCCTTTTTTATTGTCATTCACGAACTTGTCGGTGATGTCATCGGTGGTCCGCCACAGATTCCCTCCCACCTTCGCGCCCCACAACCATGGTTTGTTAGTACCCCACTCACAGATGCCGAGTACGATCGGCCGTCCCGAGGCATCCAGCGCCTGCCGCATCAGGGCATAAGATGACGGGCCGTCCTGGGTCGATGTGCTGCACCAGTCGAGTTTTAAGTAATCCACGCCCCATGCCGCATACTGCCGCGCGTCCTGAAACTCGTAGCCGCGTGCCCCAGGCCGGCCCTGACAAGTATGAATTCCCGCGTCGGAGTAAATGCCAAATTTCAGGCCCAGCGAATGAATGTAATCGCCCAGCGCCTTCATTCCTGAAGGAAACCGCTGCGCATCCGGAATAATATTGCCATCTTTATCGCGCGATACCTGCCAGCAGTCGTCAATGATCACGTACTGGTAGCCGGCGTCTTTCATGCCGGATTTCACCATGGCGTCGGCGGTCTGCCGCAGTAGTTCTTCGCTGACATCGCAAGCGAATTTGTTCCAGCTATTCCAGCCCATGGGAGGGGTCAGCGCGAGGGTGCCCGCATACGGAGAAGGTTTGGGCGCGTCTTCGTCCTGAGCGAAAAGTGTTCCAGCGAACAGCAAAGTGAGCAGCGCGATAAAAATAGTGAATGTTTTCATAGGGAGGATCACCTTTGTCCAAACCTTTGTACCAGAGACGGGGAACCCGGCGAAAGGGTATTTCGACGGAAAGCCGAGTCCCCAGGAAACGTCGGCCCAGTTTGAGGTTGCAATTTGTGACCTCAAATAAGGCGGCTCAGCTCGCCAAGCGCCCGGCAGAATGCGTATTGATTGTCTTCCGATCTTTCGCAGGAACCTCAAAACCTATACGGCGGCGATTTGGCGGGGGCGGAGTCATCATCTCGCGGATTGCTTCGATGATTTGCTCGATCTCTGTATCGTGAGTTTGCAGGCGGCCCTCGATTTCGGAGAGCTTTGCCAGCACCTTTTGATTGGTGGCCAATGCCTCGCGCATGCGAGTGAACGCGCGAACCACGAAAATGCTCATCTCCACAGCCCGCTCGGAATTCAGCACCGTCGCTGCCATGATTGCGCCGTGCTCGGTGAAAGCGTAAGGCAGGTAGCGGCGTCCACCACGGCGGGACTTTGAGGTTGCAAATTGCAACCTCAAACTTTTGGATTCGGTTGCCGATACCTGAAAGACAAAGTCGCGTGGGAAGCGGTAAGTATTGCGTCTGACCTGCTGGTTGAGACGTTTTACTGTGACACCATACAACTCCGCCAGATCTGAATCCAAAATTACTTTTTGCCCGCGTAACACCAGAATCTTCGATTCCACGGGCTTGACGATGACTATCTCTTGTTTACGCATAGGTCCTCTGTTTGAGGTTGCAAATTGCAACCTCAAACTTCGCGCGAGAGCAGTGAAGAGGAAGTATAACTTGAAGGACGCGGACTGGAGCTCTTTTTCGATCTTGCAGATTCCAAAACGGGAACGCCGTTCGGAAACAGCCTTAATTACAAAGTCGTCATTGCAGATGGGGACGCTTCACACTCGGTGAGTGTTGTTTGAGGTTGCAAATCGCAACCTCAAACGTGAAGGAAGCGTAGCCCGCCTTCTTGATATTCTTCTCGCGTGAACGCGCTCCTGCAGAATTCGCTCGACCCCGGTCTTTGTGGTGACTGTATGTACGCTCGGCGGGTTCAATCTAATCGCGGATCGAAGTTCCTGCTTTGCGAGCTTTCTTTGTCTCACCGCCGTTTCGAGAAATACCCGCGATTGCCCGTCCTTGAATGTGATGGCTATCAGGCAATCGCTCCGCCGAAGGCCAATAAAAACAAGTGACAGAGAAAGCTGCAGATTGTGCCACAATAGCTTCCCGATGAATGCCACTCTTCCCGAGTTCCGTGTGCCCGCTGTTGGTGAGCGCATTTTCAACCGCGTTTTCGGATTTCTCGTGGGGATTGGTTTGGGATTCTCCCACAACTATCTGCTGCAAGTTCGCGGACGAAAGAGCGGCAAAATCTATTCCACGCCGATTGACCTGCTTGAAATAGATGGCAAGCAATTTCTTGTGGCGCCGCGCGGGAGGACGCAATGGGTGCGCAATGCTGAGGCCGCTGGAGAGATAACTCTAAAGAAGGGCAGCCGTCGAAAGAGCTATCGGTTGCGGCCTATCCCTGATGCCGACAAACCGGATATTTTGAAGGCGTATCTGGATGCTTTCAAGCGCGAAGTACAAACCTACTTTCCGGTGCCCGCAGGATCACCTCCGCAAGCCTTCGCGGAGCTTGTCCAAAATTATCCTGCCTTCGAGTTGATTCCAGCCTAAGTCTATTCCTATACGCTGGTGTCGCGTCTCTTGCGTCCCCAATCCGCGGCAGCTTGAACAAAAGCGACAATCAGCGGATGTGGAGTGCCGGGATCGGAGGAACGTTGCGGCTGGAATAACGTAGCAACGTAGAAGCGGCGGCCGACCGATTACGCGGAGTTCCCCAAGGCTCCCTCGGGCAGCGGCCGGGCGACGACCTTCGCCTGAATACGCCCCCTCCGGTATGACTTTGGTCACCGCGATAGCCCGTTACCGCATTGCGGCCATCCGGCCGACACCCTAGAATTTTTAGTGGATTCGTGCGTCCTAAAGACCCTTCCATGCCAGAAATGAACCATCACACCGACCGGGCCGAAATCGCCAAACTGGTCGAGCAAGCGGAAAAGCTCTTGCAAAAAGGCAAAACCGCTGATGCTTTGGACGCCTATCTTCGCGTCGTGGCGGTGGATCTGGCGAATGATGCGGCGCGGCAGATGGCGGCAGATCTTTGCCTTTCGATGCAGCGCATCCCCGAGGCGGTCAACTTGCTAGGCGAGATGTTCGAGCGGCAGATTCAGGCTGGCGACGCCACCCGGGCCAGCCTTACCTACAAGAAACTAACGCGCTATGCCAGGCCCACTTGGCAACAGCGAGT
Organism: uncultured Acidobacteriaceae bacterium; assembly: GCA_963712035.1. GTDB lineage: Bacteria > Acidobacteriota > Terriglobia > Terriglobales > Acidobacteriaceae > PALSA-270. The sequence goes on from CAVQGL010000003.1 coordinate 148,964, forward strand.
GCGCTTTGGCCAATTGCTGGAAGACTCCAACCGCAGGCTGGCGCTGGAAACCTACGAGAGTGTTTTGGAAGAGCTGATTCGGCAGGGAGATAAAAGCAACGCGCTGAATGTTTTGAATCAGATTGCGGTGCTCGACCCGAGTGAAAAAACTCTGCTTCGTCTGGGCGAGCTTTCCTCACAAGCAGGCGACAAGAAACGGGCGGCCGCGGCATTCCTGAAATTGGGGCAGCTGGCTGAGAACCAGAACCTGGATGCCACGCCCTACTTCGAGCGCGCCTATTCGGAAGACTCCAGTGACGGCGAAATTGCTTTGGCATACGGCAAAAGCCTGCTGGCGCAGGGACAAGCGGGAGCGGCGATTTTTATTCTTGAACCTCACCTAAATGCCGCGCCAACTTCGCGCGAGACTCGCGAAAACTACGGCAAGGCGCTGCTTGCGGCAGGTCGGTTGAGTGAAGCGGAAGCATTCCTTTGGGAGATCTTCGAGCAAAATCCGTCGCGTTTGCAGGACATCACCGACCTGATCGGGCTATTCATTGACGCCCATCAAGATGCCGAGGCCGTAGCCCTGGCCCGCAAGTTGGAACAGACACAGAGGCGTCGCGGGGAACGCAAGTCTTTTGCGCCAATGATGCAGGATCTCGCGGCTAGCCATCGCGCCTCGCCCGAAGTGCTGGAGTTCATGGGAGAGGTGTTCAATGCTTCGAACCGCGAGAGCGATTATTCGCAGACCTTGCTCAAACTGTTCGACCTGTATTGCAGTCTCGCGGACTATACCAAAGCCGCGGATTGCCTGGACCGCGCGGCCGAGGTAGACGCCTACGAACCCGGCCATCAAAGGCGCCTGGATACGCTCCGCGGCAAGATTGATGAAAACCGGTTCAAGACGATTGCCACGCGGTTTTGCGGCTTAGGCAAGTCTGTGCCCGGACCGGCGCCCACTGAGGCTCAGTCGGTGGTGGGGGCGGCCGCGCTACAGGACCTTATCCTGCAGGCGGAGATCCTAGTGCAATATGGAATGCAAGCTAAGGCGCTTGAGCGTGTGCAACGCATTCAGGAATTGTTTCCCCATGAAGAAGAGCGCAATGAAGATTTGCAACGCTTGTATATGGCCGTGGGGTGGGTGCCGCGTTATCCGGCGGTGGCGGCCTCACCCGGGAAGGATGCGCCGGCACCCGCAGCCGCACGGGTGGCGCATCCTGATCAAAGCACCGACGTCAACGGCCTGACGCGAATCACCGAAATTTCGCGCAAGCTCAACCATCAAGGTAATGCGGAAGCTGTGATGTCGGTTGCGGCCAATGAGATTGGAACGCGCTGGAACGTGAGCCGCTGCTGGGTGGCGTTGCGCAAGCCGGGATTGCCGCGCACGGCGCTTGCGGGATACTGTAGCCCGGGGGTGCACTCCGGAGCGTCGAATTGGCAGGACCAGATTGTCATCGTTGCGCAGGACCAGGCTATCGCCCAGGGGGCGCTGATTGTTCCGAATATTCAGGTTGCGCCAGAACTGGTGAGCGCGCGCGCAGCTCTTACGGAACTGGGCGCCGGGGCGCTGCTCGCCGTGCCGTTGAGCGACGGAAAAGATGAGATGGGTGTTCTTATCCTGCTGCACCATGCGCCGCGGGCCTGGCACTCCAATGATGTGATGGTGCTGCGCTCCATCGGCGAGCAGATCGTGATCGCGCTCAACAACGCAGGACTGCGCCGTCTGGTGAAGAATCTCTCGGTGACCGATGAAGGTTCCGGGTTGCTGAAACGCGCGTCGTATCTGGATCTCTTAATGTCGGAGACTCGCCGGGCGCTTCAACAAAAGACCCCGCTTACCGTGATGCTGATGCAATTTGGCAAAAGTAATGCCCTGGTAAAGGAATTCGGCGAATCGGCCGTGGAAGGGGTCATGCGGCAGTTGGGACGCATTTGTACCGCGAACATCCGGCAGAACGATTTGGCAATCCGCTATGACACGACCACTGTCGCCTTGGTGCTGGGAGCGGTTGGTGAAAAAGGCGCAGTCTCCGCCGTGAACCATTTGCGCCAACTCGTCGGAGAAGTGCGGATGCCGGGCAGGGAAGAACCAATCTCGTTTGCTTGTGGCTTGGCCGAAGCTGCGCTGCGCCCTGAGTTCGATCCGGTTGACATCGTCACCGAAGTGATCAATCGCGCGGAGTCCGCTCTGGATGCAGCCATCGTGCAGGGCAGCGGCAAAGTGATTGCGCTTGCGCCCGCGCTTTCGACAGCGGCCGTGGCTTAGTTTGTAACCTTCCTGGTCACGGATTTCCGCGACCCGGCGCGGATCTCTTACAACATACTTCTTACCACAGAGACACAGAGTCACAGAGAAGAACAAGAGCCTCCTTTGCATTTCTCGGTGACTCTGTGCCTCTGTGGTAGAACAGTCATGAGCGCTGGTTCGGTTGGGGATTAAAGTTTATGGGTTTCGCAAATCTCCTCTTCGAAAAGAAAAACTCGATTGCCTACCTGACCGTGAATCGGCCGAAAGTGCTGAATGCGCTGAATGTCAAAACCATCCAGGAGTTGGGTGCGGCGTTTGCGGAAATCACAGATGACGCCAGTCTGCGAGTGGTCATTTTGACTGGAGCAGGCGAGAAGGCGTTTGTCGCAGGCGCGGACATCGGCGAACTCGCACAACTCGACGAAGCCAGCGGTAAGGAATTCGCACGCCGCGGACAGTCGGTATTTGATCTCATTGAGAATCTGGGTAAGCCGGTGATCGCCTGCGTGAATGGCTTCGCGCTGGGCGGAGGCTGTGAACTGGCGATGGCCTGTACGATTCGGCTGGCCGGTGAAAACGCTAGATTCGGGCAACCGGAGGTGAAGCTGGGAATTATTCCCGGTTATGGCGGGACCCAGCGATTACCTCGACTGGTAGGCAAGGGAAGAGCCATGCAACTTGTGCTGACGGGCGAGATCATCACCGCGCAGGAGGCGCTGCGCATCGGGTTGGTCAATGAAGTGACCTCGCAGGCTGATTTGATTCTGCGCGCAGAAGCGATCGCAAATCAGATCCTGGCGAATGCGCCTTTCGCCTTGCACCATGCGATGGTGGCAATTAACCAAGGAACGGAGATGACGCTGGCGCAGGGGGTGGAATTGGAAGCGGATTTGTTCGGTGTGTGTTGTGGCACCGAAGACAAGAACGCGGGCACCACAGCATTCCTGGAGAAGCGGACCGCGCAGTTCAAAGGGCGTTGAACTTTTGGCCGCGGATCATGCGGATTCTCTAGGGGTTCATTCTGGAGCAATCGCGCGGAGTGCATGATCGAAAACCCATGCGAATCAAGGAATCATGAAAAAAGAAAAAGCAACGAGCGTAGCGCAAGACGAGAAGCCAAAACTTCCCATCAAGGCGATGGAAGGCAATCTAAACGCTGCCGGCAAACGGTTTGCCATCGTGGTGTCACGTTTTAACGCTTTCATCACTGAACGCTTGCTTCAAGGAACGATGGATGGTCTCTCCCGTTCTGGCGCAAAAATTAGAGACCTCGAAATCGTCCGTGTCCCTGGTTCGTTCGAGATTCCCTTAGCCGCGCGAACTCTTGCCGAGACCGAGAAATACGACGCCATCATTTGCCTGGGTTGTCTGTTGCGCGGAGACACGGCGCATTATGACGTTATCGTCAACGAAGTGGCGCGCGGCATTGGCCAGTCGGCGCTAGAGACTGGCGTCCCACATGCTTTCGGAGTACTGACCTGCGAGACGCTGGAGCAGGCCATCGATCGTGCCGGTCTGAAGATGGGCAACAAGGGATTCGAAGCCGCGTTGACGGCGGTGGAAATGGTAAATCTGAAAAGGGCAGTCGTCGGTCGGTCCACCGTTGTCGGCAAGAACTCAGACAAAAGTACAACGCGAACCAAGAATGCTCGCACCAACAAACGCCAGATCCATCGCTGACTCGTTTGAAGCGATTGGGCTTTCCTCAGTGCGATACACTGAAGCTGACGACTGAGGACGGACGACCGACGACAGCTCCCATGGGAACCCGCCGCAAATCACGCGAACTCGCACTGCAAATGCTCTTCCAGGCGGACATGGGAAAACAGCAACCGGACGACGTTCAGCGCACATTTTGGCGAGAACGGGGCGCGGTAAGTGCCGATGAACGCGATTTTGCGCAGGATTTGTTTCGCGTAGCGAGCGATCGCAATGCGCAGATTGACGAGTTGATCGAACGCCACGCCGAGCACTGGCGCATGGACCGCATGGCTGCCGTGGACCGCAACCTGCTGCGCGCCTCAGTGGCGGAATTTCTGGGATTTCCCTCAACGCCACGCGCCGTGATCATCAACGAGGCGCTCGAAATTGCCCGCAAATTCTCCTCGCCTGAGTCCGTGCAGTTTATCAACGGAGTGCTCGACAGCGTAGGCCGCGAACTGGGAAAAGCAAAAGTCTAGCGGCAAAGGTTAAGGCGCGACCGCGACCAGATCTGGATTGCAGGTGAAGGTTACGGTTCCAGTCCCAGTTTGGCCACTGGCTGTAACCCCAATCGCGTTGCTAACTGTGAAGGTTCCGGTTCCTAGCGCCGCAATCGTAAACGCTCCATTATTTCCGGCATTTGCCATCCCAGTGACCGTGATCTGACGGCCCACCTGAAGGCTCGGGCCGGAGGTCAAAGTGTACGTGTAAATTGCGCCGTTCCCACTCTGCGCAACGGCCGTGATATTGAGCACACTCTGCGTGGGAAAATTCACGTTGGCGCACAACCCCGATTGCAGAATGGCAGGCTGCGACTGGAAGGTGATCTGCCGGGAATCGACACCGCCATTGGTATCGAGCACGTGGAGCATGCCGTCGCTCGCCCCGACGTAGAGAGCCGTTCCATCTGGAGAGAGGGAAGCCTGCAAGGGAAGAACATTCCCGGTGAGCGCGATGGCGGAGGTAGTGCGCGCGGCAATGTTGAATACCAGCACATTTCCGGAACTTTGAGTCAGCAGGTAGGCCGTTGAGCCATCCGCGGACACAATTAACTGAGTGGGAACAAAATCGCCTTGCCCCAAGTTAGCGAACGGGACGGGCGCGACATTGGTAACGCTGAGATCGCCTTCGGGCTCATAGGGCGGCCGAGGTACAGAACATCCCACGCCGCTCACCGTGGGAATCAAGAAGTCAAAGCCGGGGGGATCGAGGGCAAGGATCGTACCGTTGGCTAGAGCTCGAACCATTACAGGCGTGCCTGCGGTCGGAACATTGGTTACCGTGGGCGGCGCAGTGCCGTAGCAGGTCGGCACGATGGAGACTGCGGAGGCGGCGCCACCGGCAATGTAGCCGAATCCGCCCTGAGGCAGAAAGGCAACGTCATTCGCCGGGGAGGATGAGCTCAATGAAATAGTCTGCAGCGCGTCCAGTTTCGAATAAATATAGAGCGCGCTCGCGCCCCCGTTATCGGCCAAAATGTAGGCTTTGAGGCCGTCGGGCGAAAAGGCAGCGGCCTTCGCTCCCGAAATGTCCAGCGCGGTTTCGCTTGCGCTCCCGCAAGCCCCGCCGGAACTCGAACTTCCACTCGTGGCTGCCGCTGGACTACAAGCGAACAGGTAAACCTGATTGGGTGTATCGACGGTGTCGGAAACCAGCGCAGTTCCGCCATCGGGGGAAACTGCGAGCACTTTTCCTACGACCGCCGAATACTGCGTAACGGATTTGCCGCTGGCGTTAAGCACCATCACTCCCCGGGTACCAAATTCTCCAGTGTCGGTGCCTAGATAGGCGGTCGTCCCCGCACTGTTAAAGACTAGCGAATTGGGCGTAGCCGGGAGCGAGATCAAAGTTCCAACTGTAGACAACGCTGCATTGTTCGTGACGGTAGTGGTGACGGGGGCAAGTTCGCTAACGCATCCGTCCACGCCTTGGCATCCGGTGGTCGTAACCCAAGTGACCGTCGTTACCGAACTGGAACTGCTGGAGGTGCTGGTCCCGTTAGCAAGAACAGTTAGAGGAGTTGTTGGATAGATTGGCAGGGAAGGAAACACGTTGATGTTGCAATTTGGTGGCGTGCAGGTGGCAATGATCGTTGCTCCTCCGCCCGAGGCGGATGACGTCGCTGGGTAACTGCTACTGCTTCCCAGGCTGCAGTTGGCGCTGCTGGTACTGACTGACCCGGGGTTCGACGAACACCAACTCAAGAAGCTCCCGTTAATAACGTTCCCCAGAGTGTCGGTGACCGTGGTCGTGATGTTGGTCGTGCTGCTCCGGTTGACGGAGACAGGATTCCCACCCAAATTTACCGCGGCCATGGTGATGGACTGGACCAGGCAGGTGTTGAAATTGAATGGAGTGCTGGATACCCCGCTAATTGTGACAAAAATGGGACTGGTTCCCGGGACATTGGCTGTGGCTCTTGCCTGGCCCGGCAGCAATCCATTTGCCGGGCTACTGGGAGTTGCTGCGGTGATGGTTACAACGCTGCTGTTGACGACCTGCCAATTGAAGGGACCGACGGTGGAGGTAATGTCCAAGCCTGGGGCTGGCCCGCCTTGGCGGCTGTAGGCGGTTGCCTGGTAGTTGTAGGTCTGTCCTTTCGAGAAACAGGACGCCGACTGCGGAGGCGACTGCCCGGGCTGGACGCTTACGGTGATGCTGTCTATATGTTGATGTACATACACGGTGGTCACTGCGCTACTGATCCCCTGGGCAACCGCAGTCACCTGTGCCACGCCCACGGAGCCGGGAGTACATACGCTGGGACTGCTGAGCGAATCCCAGGAACCGGCGCAGGCTTGGCCGTTGCTGGCAATGGTCAACACTGCGGTGTTGCTGGACACATAATTGATAGGTTCGGTGATCCCGGTGTTGCCCGGACCGCTAGCCGTCGCGGTGAAGGTCACGGTCCCGCCAACTTCTAAAGAACTGGTCGGGCTGGGTGTCAAAGAGACTTTGGTGGGTGTCGCATAGTTGGTGGTGCTAGTGATCGGACCGCTGCTACCACACGCTGAAAGAAATCCAGCAAGGACTAGGAGAACGACGACGCGCACCAGCGGGACCGACCTACCCATGCACCCTCCCCGCCCTCTGTTTATTTTTATTCAGGAGGCGAGTCTGTTTTTTCAGCAAAGCTGTCAGTGTAGAGGCTATCAATTGTTTCAGCAAGTTGAGGCGCCTCGCGGGCGTGAGCCAGAGCGGAGCGAGAGCGGGAGCCCGCTGCCGAAATCCTGAACGAAGAGAAGGATCCGGGGAGCCCCCGAGGCGAATGCGCGGGCCGTTCTCAATCTCGTTCCACGGTTGCCGAGGGCAGGCAAAGAAGTGAGCCCGCTGCCAAAACCCTGAGCACCGCGAAGGATCTGAGGCGTCTAATAAGGTCAACTCAATCCACCTGAAACCACTTTGTCCATGGGATGCGTGAAACTACCGTTGACGATGTGTGAAGGGAGTTGCTATATTTGTAAGGTTCCGCGAGTTCACCTTGGCTTGTCTGTAGTATGTGGTCTTTCCTGCTGCGCGCGCAAGCGTGTGGAAAGTCCAGAAAAGCGCAGCTAAGCTCTTGAAACACACGTTTCCGGACGGCGGATCAAGCGCCGGAAGCGCCCTCGCTGAAACGTTTCGCGACACTTTCCGCCCTGTTAAAGGCAAGCGGGTTGCTATGCGAAGCGGTGCTGACGAAACGGAGCGTCTCCTGGGACTCGGTTGAACCAGGCTTGGCGCCACCGTCGTGAGCGTTAGTCTGAATCGAGAGTCTCCCGTTGCAAGAAGGGCGGGAAGTATGGCTGGCCAGTGACGCCTGCCAGCCCCTGAAATCAGGGAGATGCAGAAGCGGCGCCGTTGCGCTTCCGTGTGGTCTGCGCGATCAAGATCGCAGCAGAGATGCGCGGAGGAGTGGCGCGGCCCGAGGAGCAATAACAGTGCCGACCTTTAATCAACTGGTGCGTACGGGCCGCAAGCGGACACGCTACAAAACCGCGAGTCCGGCGCTGCAAGCTTGTCCACAGAAGCGCGGAGTTTGCACGCGTGTGTACACGCAGACGCCCAAGAAGCCGAATTCGGCGTTGCGTAAGGTGGCTCGCGTGCGCCTCACCAATGGAATTGAAGTTACGACCTACATTCCTGGCGTCGGTCACAACTTGCAGGAGCACTCGATCGTGCTGGTGCGTGGTGGCCGCGTGAAGGATCTGCCGGGGGTGCGTTATCACGTGATTCGCGGCACGCTGGATGCGGTCGGCGTAGCCAATCGCAAGCAGGGAAGATCGAAGTACGGAGCCAAGCGGCCCAAGTGATTGTTGGTCGCCGGAAAAGCAGATTCCTCGCGTGAAGAGCGCGCTTCGGAATGACAAGGGTTTGAGGGTTGGCTGTCGGCTGAGGGCCGACGGCTGAGCGCTGATAGCGGGGAGCTAGCAGCCAGGAGCTAGTAGCGGCAATGCCAAGAAAAGGACATATCGCCAAGCGGACGGTCGAAGTCGATCCGGTCTACGGGTCGGATTTGGTGACCAAGTTCGTCAACTCCATGATGTGGGCGGGGAAAAAGAGCACCGCCGAGGGCATCTTCTATGAGGCTTTGACGCGCTTGCAGGATAAGGGCGGCGACGAGGCTCTGAAGCTCTTCAAGAAGGCGGTAGAGAACGCCAAGCCTCTGCTTGAAGTGAAAACTCGCCGCGTGGGCGGCGCGAACTATCAGGTGCCCGTGGAGGTTAATCCCGACCGGCGCACTTCGCTGGCGATTCGCTGGCTGATTACCTATTCCCGTGGTCGTGGCGAAAAGGGAATGATTGACAAGTTAAGCAATGAGTTGCTCGACGCGGCGAATGGTCGGGGAGCGGCGATCAAGAAGAAGGAAGATGTGCACCGCATGGCGGAAGCCAATAAGGCATTTGCGCATTATCGGTGGTAGGAAAATTGGGTAATTGGGGAATTTAGAAATTGCGGAATTGAGAGTCGCGGCGGTTAGATTCTCACTTACCAAATTACAAAATTACTCAATTACCAAATTAATAACGCGGTTGGAGCCCTAGAAAGAGTTATCGGTCGTGCCCAGAACAGTCCCATTAGAGCGTTGCAGGAATATCGGCATCATGGCACACATCGATGCCGGTAAGACCACTACGACGGAGCGCATCCTGTTTTATACGGGACGCACCCACCGCATCGGAGAGGTCCACGAAGGCACTGCGACCATGGACTGGATGGAGCAGGAGCAGGAGCGCGGCATTACGATTACTTCCGCCGCCACGACCTGTACCTGGCGCGACATTCGCATCAATATTATCGATACCCCGGGCCACGTCGACTTTACCGCCGAGGTCGAGCGTTCGCTGCGCGTGCTTGACGGCGCGGTTGCGGTATTTGATGCGGTTCACGGCGTGCAGCCGCAATCGGAAAAAGTCTGGCGGCAAGCCGATAAGTACGGGGTCCCGCGTATTTGCTTTATCAATAAGATTGACAAGATGGGAGCGGATTTCGAACGCGCCGTCGATACTCTGCGCAAGCGCCTCAATGCCAAGCCGGTCGCGATTCAGATTCCCATTGGACAAGAAGATAAATTCAAGGGTGTGGTGGACCTGATTGAGATGAAGGCGGTCGTCTGGAATGACGACACCATGGGCGCGGAGTACATCACCGAAGAAATTCCTGCCGAACTGAAGAAGAAGGCGGAAGCCTTCCATGCCCAACTGGTCGAGACGGTTGCGGAAAACGACGATGACATGCTGCATAAGTTCCTCGAGGGTGAGTCTATTTCTGCCGAGGAGTTGAAAGGTTCGCTGCGCAAATCCACCATCGCGCTGAAAGTGTTCCCGGTAGTCGTGGGAACGGCGTTTAAGAATAAGGGTGTTCAGCCGCTGCTTGATGCGGTTGTGGATTATCTGCCTTCGCCGCTCGATACCAAGGAAACTCACGGCATCAACCCGGAAAACGGCGAAACCATTACGCGCAAGGCGAATGACAAAGAGCCGTTTTCGGCGCTGGCTTTCAAGATTATGGCTGACCCGTTTGTTGGCCAACTGACGTTTATCCGGGTTTATTCGGGGCAGTTGCAGTCTGGCCACGCGGTGTTGAATTCGCGCACGCAGCGAACCGAGCGCATCGGCCGTTTGCTGAAAATGCATGCCAACAAGCGCGAAGACATCAGCGAAATTCTTGCAGGCGATATTTGCGCGGCGGTGGGCTTGAAGAATGTCAGTACCGGCGACACCATCTGTGACGAGAAGCACCCCATCACGCTGGAGTCGATCACCTTTGCGGTTCCGGTGATTTCGGTTGCGGTCGAACCCAAGACCAAGGCCGATCAGGAAAAGATGGGCTTGGCGCTGGCCAAGCTGGCTCAGGAAGACCCGACTTTTAAAGTTCACACCGACCCCGACAGCGGACAGACCATCATCAGCGGCATGGGCGAGTTGCATCTTGAAATCATCGTCGACCGCATGATGCGCGAGTACAAGGTTGAGGCGAACGTGGGTAAGCCGCAGGTAGCCTACCGCGAGACCATTCGCAAGCACTCCGAAGCGGAAGGCAAATACATTCGCCAGACTGGCGGCCGCGGCCAGTACGGCCACGCGAAAATTTATCTCGATCCGCAACCGCCGGGGACTGGATACGAATTCGTCAACGACATCGTGGGCGGTTCGGTGCCCAAGGAATTCATCAAGCCGATCGATCAGGGCATTCGCGAAGCGCTCGAAGGCGGCGTGCTGGCTGGCTATCCCATGGTGGATGTGAAGGCCACGCTCTATGACGGCAGCTATCACGACGTCGATTCCAACGAAATGGCGTTTAAGATTGCCGGTTCGATGGCGTTCAAAGAGGCGGCGCGCAAGGCTTCTCCGGTACTGCTGGAGCCGGTGATGGCGGTCGAAGTGGTGACGCCGGAAGATTATGCGGGCGCGATTATGGGCGACTTGAGTTCGCGCCGCGGGCGCATTGAAGGCATGGAGCATCGCGCCGGTTCGCAGGTAATCAAGGCGATTGTGCCGTTAGCCGAAATGTTTGGTTACGCCACTCATATGCGGTCGAGCACGCAGGGCCGCGCGGAATACTCGATGCACTTTGCCCGTTATGAGGAGGCGCCGCGCTCCGTCGCGGACGAAATTATCGCCAAGGTGCAAGGCGCGACGCGTTGACTTCTCGCCCGGCGGTTTGTGGTCGACAGGCGATTCTGGATCGCGGACGGCAGGCGGGCAGATTTTGAAGTGGTTTTCGGTACTGCTGGCATCTGGCGGGAATTGTTAAGCCGCGGCGACGGGTATCTCGCAACTGAGATTGAATGTGAGTCGGTTTCAGAGCGGCGATACAGGGTTCGAGATTTTTGGGTTCGGCATTTGGACTTTGAGTTGTTTCGCGAGAGATTCGCAGCCGAGTATGAGCGGTTCGAGCGGCTGATTTTGAGCGACGGGCTAGTGGAGCGGTTAGAGTTTGTAGGTGCCTACTACGAAGATAAGCCTGGGGGCGGAGACGAATTAGTTCCCGGCTGAAGTGCTTCGTCAAGTGGAGCATTCATTTCGCTGAGGATGACACGGGGTTTTGAGTTAGGAGCTAGTAGCTAGAGGCTAAACATGGCGAAAGAGAAATTTGACCGCACCAAGCCGCACTGCAACGTAGGCACGATTGGTCACATTGACCATGGCAAGACCACGTTGACGGCGGCGATCACGAAAGTGTTGCAAAAGCACAATCCGAAGATCGTGTTCCGGTCGTTCGATTCGATCGACAACGCTCCGGAAGAGAAAGCGCGCGGCATCACCATTGCCACGGCGCACGTGGAGTACGAGACGGCGAACCGGCACTACGCCCACGTCGATTGCCCGGGCCACGCGGATTACATCAAGAATATGATCACGGGCGCGGCGCAGATGGATGGCGCCATCTTGGTAGTGGCTGCGACCGATGGCCCCATGCCGCAGACCCGCGAGCACGTGTTGCTGGCGCGGCAGGTAGGCGTGCCTTACATCGTGGTTGCGCTGAACAAGTGCGACGCTGTCGATGACGCCGAATTGCTCGACCTGGTCGAACTGGAAGTGCGTGAGTTGCTGAAGAGCTATCAGTTTCCAGGAGACGATGTGCCGGTGATCCGGCTGTCGGCCTTGGGCGCGCTGAATGGCGAAGCCAAGTGGGAGAAGCAGATTGACGCGCTGATGGAAGCGGTGGACAAGAGTGTGCCGCAACCGGCGCGCGAACTGGACAAGCCGTTCCTGATGCCGATTGAAGATATTTTCTCGATTCAAGGCCGCGGCACGGTGGTAACGGGCAGAATCGAGCGCGGCAAGGTGAAGGTGGGCGAGGAAGTAGAGATTGTGGGCTTCCGCGAGACCCGCAAGACGGTGGTGACCGGCGTGGAGATGTTCAAGAAGCAATTGGACGAAGGCATGGCGGGCGACAATGCCGGCCTGCTGCTGCGCGGCACGGCGAAAGAAGACGTGGAGCGCGGCATGGTGCTGGCGAAGCCGGGATCGATTACGCCGCACACCAAGTTCAAAGCGGAAGTTTACATTTTGACGAAAGAAGAAGGCGGGCGGCACACGCCATTCTTCAAAGGCTACCGTCCGCAATTTTATCTGCGGACCACGGACGTGACGGGAGTAGCGGAGTTGCCCAGCGGCACGGAAATGGTGATGCCGGGCGACAATGTGCAATTGGTGATTGAGCTGATCACGCCGGTGGCGATGGAAAAGGGCCTACGCTTTGCGATCCGCGAAGGCGGGCACACCGTAGGCGCAGGCACGATCAGCGAGATTATTCAGTAGAAACAGGCTGTCAGCTCTCAGCCATCAGCATTCAGCGAGGATTCTTAAACTGAGAGCTGACCGCTGAAGGCTGATAGCTAGAAGCTAGAAGTGGTTTTAAGCGGCTTGCAGCTTGCCGCCAGATCTTTCCTTCCGGAGAAGCCGGGAGGGGTTAGAGAGCCCTAATACAGTGATAGGCAACGAAAAAATTCGCATCCGGTTAAAGGCGTACGACTACCGCATCCTGGATCAATCCACGGGCGAGATCGTCGAGACGGCGCGGCGCACGGGCGCGCAGATTGCGGGCCCGATTCCACTTCCCACGATGAAGAATAAGTACTGCGTGCTGCGGTCGCCGCACGTGGACAAAAAATCGCGGGAGCAGTTTGAGATCCGCACTCACAAGCGGCTGCTGGATATTTTGGATCCGACGCCGCAGACGGTGGACGCGCTGATGAAGCTCGATCTTCCGGCGGGCGTGGACGTAGAGATCAAGGCATTCGGCAAGGAACACAAATAGCCCTCAGCCCTCAGCTCTCAGCTATCAGCGAAATCAACGACTGGTGGCTGGCGGCTGATGGCTGACAGCTGAAAGCTAATAACATGGCAAAAGTCGCAGGAATTCTGGGCAAGAAGGTTGGCATGACGCAGCTGTTCGACTCCAAGGGCGACGTGCGTCCGGCGACCGTGCTGCAAGCTGGCCCATGCGTGGTCACACAGCACAAGACCGAGACTCGCGATGGATACTCGGCGGCACAGCTCGGGCTGGTCGAGTTTGTGAAGGAATCGAAGCTGACCAAGCCGATGCGCGGGCACCTGGGCAAAAATAATCTGCCTCCGGTGCGATTTCTGCGTGAAGTTCCCATTGAGGTCGAAGAAAAGGGCGAAGCGGCGGATGGCGACGCCGTGAAGGCTGGAGCACGAATCCTGGTGGACATCTTCGATGGCGAGAAATTTGTGGACATCGTTGGAGTCAGCAAGGGGCGGGGCTTTCAGGGGGTTGTGAAGCGGCATCACTTCGGCGGCGGTCCAAAATCGCATGGCTCGATGTTTCAGATTACCGGTTCGATTGGCTCATCGGCGTTTCCCTCGCGCGTGTTTAAAGGCATGCGCATGTCGGGACACATGGGCAATGCCCGCATCACCATGCGCAATGCGCGGGTGTTGGGCGTGGACAAGGAAGACAATCTGCTGGTGGTCGAAGGCGGCGTGCCTGGGCCGAATGGCGGATACGTGATTATCACCAAAGCCAAGAAGCCGCCACGAGAACGGCGCGGATTTGCTGGAGCGGCTACCGTGGATCCCTTGAAAGCGGCCAAGCGAGCGGCGAAGAAAGCATAACAAGGTTCGCGGGCGAGGGCGCCCGCGCCACACGAGAACGATATGGCAACGATTGATATCTACAACCTGGGCGGCGAGAAAGTTGGGACGCTCGACTTAGCCGATGAGATTTTCGGCGCGGTCAACGAAGACCTGTTATGGGAGGCGGTCAAGCATTATCGCGCTTCCCAGCATGCGGGCACGCATGCCACCAAGAATAAGAAGCTGGTTTCGGGCGCGGGCAAGAAGCTCTGGAAACAAAAGGGCACCGGCCGGGCTCGCGTCGGCTCCATTCGCTCCCCGCTGTGGCGGCACGGCGGCACCGTCCACGGTCCGCAGCCGCGCTCTTACGACTACGCGTTTCCGCGTAAAAAGTTGCTGGGGGCGTTGCGTTCGGCGCTGGCCGCGAAGTTTGCGGATGGGAAATTGATCGTGGTCAATGCGTTCGACGTAAAGGAATTGAAGACCAAGCAGTTTCGCGCCGCGCTTGACGCTCTCAAGGTGGACAGCACGGTTCTGCTGGTCGAGGTTGCGCGGCACGGCAATCGCAATCTGGAGCTAAGCTCGCGCAATATCGAGGGTCTGGAGTTGGTGGCAGGAAATGAAGTTCATCCTTATCACCTGCTGCGTTATGACCGGGTAATTTTCTCGCAGCCCGCGATTGAGAGATTGCAACTCTCGCTGAAGAATTCGGCTTCCAAGCGGGAGCACGAGAAGGCTGACGCTGAGAAGCCCAAAGAAAGCAAGCGCGCTCCGCGGCGGCGCACGCGGCATGATAAAGCGGCGGAGGTGGCCTGATGAAAACTTCCTACCAGATCATTCGCAAGCCGGTGATTACGGAAAAGGGCTTGGCCATCAAGGAAAACCAGAACACGCTGGTCTTTCAGGTGGCGCCCAAGGCGACCAAAACCGAAATCAAAGAGGCGGTGCAGTCGATTTTCAAGGTGAAGGTGCTTTCCGTGCGCACCGCGCTGTATCCGGGAAAAGAGCGGCGGCGCGGCAAGTTTGCCGGCTACCGTCCGGATTGGAAGAAAGCATTTGTGCGCCTGAAGTCCGGCGAAAAGATGCCGGAGTACGCGCAGAATTTGTAAGACAGCCATCAGCTCTCAGCCGTCAGCTTTCAGCAAAGGCGGCGGTAGAAGGAAGTCACTGAGAGCCGAAAGCTGAGAGCTGAGAGCTTTTATGCCAATTAAGACTTACAGACCGACGACCCAGACGCTGCGTTACCGCACCACCCTGGTCAATGACGACATTACCTCGACGCAGCCCCACAAGCCGTTGCTCGAGCCGAAGAAGCGGACTGGCGGACGGCGTAATTCCGGCGACACCACCATGCGCTTCATTGGTGGCGGGCACAAGCGCAAGCTGCGCATCATCGATTTCAAGCGCGACAAGATTGGAATTCCCGCAACCGTCGCAACGATTGAATATGATCCCAATCGCTCGGCGCGCATCGCCCTGCTGAGTTACGCGGATGGCGAAAAGCGCTACATCCTGCAACCGGATGGTTTGAAGGTTGGGCAAAAAGTGATCAGCGGTCCGGATGCGGATATTTTGGTGGGCAATACCTTGCCGCTGCAAGAACATTCCTCCGGGCACGACGATTCACAATATCGAATTGAAGCCCGGCAAGGGTGCGCAGATGGTGCGCTCGGCGGGCGGGTCGGCACAACTGGTGGCCAAGGAAGGCGAGTACGCATTGGTGAAGCTGCCTTCGGGCGAGACTCGCAAAGTCGCGCAGGATTGCATGGCAACTATCGGCCAAGTGGGCAATACGGATCACGAGAATGTGACCATCGGCAAGGCAGGACGATCGCGCTGGCTAGGATGGCGTCCGCATAACCGCGGCGTTTCCATGAACCCGGTAGACCATCCGCATGGCGGCGGCGAGGGCAAGACCTCCGGCGGCCGGCATCCGGTTACGCCATGGGGCCAGCCGACGCGGGGCTACAAGACGCGCAACAACAAGCGGACCGACGCGTTCATCGTGGGCCGCAAAGGGAAGTAGTCGTTGGTTTTTGGTCGTTGGCAAAGATTCAAAGCTAGAAGCTAGCAGCCAGAAGCTGAGAGCGAATAGCTGAAAGCCGAGAGCTGACTTTATGGCACGTTCAACCAAAAAGGGACCGTTCGTGGATGGATACCTGCAAACGCGGGTGGAAGGCATGAACTCGCGCAATGAGAAGAAGGTGCTGCGCACCTGGTCGCGGCGCTCCACGGTGATTCCGGAATTCGTCGGACACACCATCGCCGTGCACAATGGCAAAAAGTTTATTCCGGTGTACATCACGGAAAACATGGTGGGGCACAAGCTGGGCGAGTTCAGTTTTACTCGCACTTTTAAGGCGCACTCCATGAAGGCGGCAACGGAGACGGCGGCCCGGCCCGCAGGCATTCCCGGCGGTCCCGGAGCTATAGCTCCGGCTGCGGGTGCGGCAGCTCCGGCAGCGCCGCCAAAGGCGTAGAAAAGCATTCGGCCATCAGGCTCTCGGCTTTCAGCTGAGGGCCAAGCTGAAGGCTGACGAAACTGAAAGCTGACGGCTGATAGCTGACAGCAGAGAGAGCAACATGGAATTTCGAGCTCAAGCCCGGTTCATGCGAGTCTCGCCGCAAAAGGCGCGGCTGGTGCTGGATTTGATCAAGGGCCGCAAGGTGGAGGACGCACTCAATACCCTGGCCTTCACCAAGAAGCGCGTGGCGGCGACGGTCGAGAAGTTGTTGCGCTCGGCGCTGGAAAACGCGAATTACCTGATCGCGGAAAAAGATATTGACGTCGATGTGGATAACCTCTACGTCAAGAGTGCGATCGCCAACGACGGACCTCGCATGAAGCGCATTCGTCCAGCCCCCATGGGCCGCGCATTTCGTTACGTGCGGCGCATCTCGCATATCGAGTTGGTGCTGGCGGAACGGACCCATGCCAAGGAAGGCGTGGCCAATGTGGTAGGCGCTGGGTCCGCCAGCGCGCAGCCGGCGAAGGCCCCGAAGACCAAGAGGCGCGCGCCGGCCAGCAAGAAGTCTGCGGGCAAGAAGAAAGCCGTGGGAGCAAAGTAGTTCTCCGTTGGTTTCGCGGAGAGATTTGCTGACGACGGGCGACGAAAGACTGACGACAGGTTCTAAGGGAGTAGCGATGGGACAAAAAGTTCATCCTTACGGATTCAGGCTCGGCTACACCAAGCCGTGGAAGTCGCGCTGGTTTGTCGAGAAGGATTACGACAAGCTGCTGCTCGAAGACGTCAAGCTGAAGGCTGAGCTGAAGGACAAGCTCAAGTCGGCGGGCGTGAGTTCGATCGAAGTCGAGCGGCCGGGAAATAAGTTGCGGGTCATTATCAAGACGGCGCGGCCCGGCATCATCATTGGACGCAAAGGCGCCGAGATCGACAAGCTCAAGAGCGACGTGCAGAAGCGTACCTCGCGCGAGGTTTATATCGACATTCAGGAAGTGCACAAGCCGGAACTCGACGCGCAACTGGTTTCGGAGTCCATCGCGCTGCAACTGGAAAAACGCGTCGGCTTTCGCCGGGCCATGCGCAAAGCGGTCGATTCGGCGCTGCGCTTCGGATGCAAAGGGATTAAGGTCCGCGTGAGCGGGCGCTTGAATGGCAACGAAATCGCGCGTTCGGAGTGGTATCTGCAGGGCCGTTTGCCGCTGCACACCCTGCGCGCCGACATCGACTATGGTTTCACCGAAGCCCGCACCACCTACGGCGTGATCGGGGTGAAGTGCTGGGTTTATAAAGGCGAGATTCTGCCGACGAAAAAACGTGAGCCGCAAACCGCGGGCGCATTTTGAAAAACAGCTTCTAGCCGCTAGCTCCTGGCTAAACCTTGGAGCAGCGCGAGCTAGAAGCTAGTAGCTGGAAGCTGAGAACTTATTATGTTGATGCCAAAGAAAGTGAAGTACCGCAAGCAGCAGCGCGGCCGCATGACCGGCAAGGCTTGGCGCGGCAGCACGCTGGCTTTCGGCGACTATGGGCTGAAGGTGCTCGAGCCGGGCTGGGTCACCGACCGGCAGATCGAGGCCAGCCGTGTGGCCATGACGCGTTTCGTCAAGCGCGGCGGCAAAATCTGGCTGCGCGTCTTTCCCGATAAGCCGGTCACCAAGAAGCCAGCCGAAACCCGTATGGGGAAAGGCAAAGGCGCGCCCGACCACTGGGTCGCAGTGGTAAAGCCCGGCAAGATTCTGTTCGAAATGGAAGGCGTGACCGCGCAGGATGCGGCGGAAGCCATGCGTCTGGCGTCGCACAAGCTGGCGCTCCGCACTTCCTTCGTGAAGCGGCAATCGGCCGCGCACTGAGCAGGCCGTCGCTGTCGGTCGTCAACTCGCAGGAAGACTGGGGCGCTGACCGCTGAGAGCTGAAAAACTGAGAGCTTATTTATGAAAGCTGAAAAAGTCCGTAACCTGACTGACGAGGAATTGCGCCAACAAGTGGGCGAGCTCAACGATCAGCTCTTTAAGCTGAAATTTCAGCTGAACATGGGGCAGACCGAGAGCCTGAAAAAGATTCGCGGCTTGCGCAAGGACATTGCGCGGGTGAAGACCATCGCGCGCGAGCGTGAACTGGCCGCAACGGAGAAGAAGTAATGGCTGAAACCGTAACCAAGGCGCAAGGTCGGCGCAAGGAAGTGGTGGGCGAAGTGGTTTCCGACCGCATGCATAAGACCATCGTGGTGGAAGTGGTGCGCAAGAAGTCGCATCCTTTCTATTTCCGCGTAGTCGCCAAAGACAAGAAGTTCTACGCTCACGACGAAAAGAATGAAGCTCACACCGGCGATGTGGTGCGCCTGGAAGAGACGCGACCGCTATCCAAGCTGAAGCGCTGGCGCCTGAAAGAGATTGTGCGCCGCGCTGCGCTGGTGCCGGAAGTGGCTGCCGTCGCCGACGTGAAGTAGCTGGGGAAACAGGGAGACTGAACTATGGCCGTGATGATGAGAAGTATGCTCGAGGTCGCCGACAATTCCGGCGCCCGCAAGCTGCAGATGATTCTGCCGCTCGGCGGCTCTACGGGATTGAACGCTGGCTTGGGAGACGTGATCACCGCCAGCGTGAAAGAAGCCTCTCCGGATGGACAGACGAAAAAGGGCACCGTGGTTAAGGCGGTCATCGTACGTACGCGGAAAGAGCATCGCCGGCGCGACGGCACTTATATCCGCTTCGACCAGAACGCCGCGGTCCTGATCAATGAAGCCGGGGAGCCGGTGGGCACGCGCGTTTTTGGCCCGGTGGCCCGCGAGTTGCGCGAAAAGAAATTCTTGAAGATCGTTTCGCTGGCGCCGGAGGTTCTGTAGGCATCGGGGAAATTGTGGAATTGTGAAATTTGGTAATTGACGGTTGCTGCGCGGGTTCAATTACAAAATTACTCAATTACCAAATTACGGAATAAGGTTGAATGATGAAAACGGTAACGACATCCCACAAGCGAGTGGATATCCGGCGCAATGACATGGTCAAAGTCATTGCCGGCCGCGATAAAGGAAAAGAAGGCCGGGTCCTGCGGGTGTTTCCCGACGATGCCAAGCTGCTGGTCGAGCACGTCATGATGGTGAAGAAGCATGTGCGCCCTAATCCGCAGCGCAACGTCAAGGGCGGAATCGCCGAGCAGGAGAGCCGGATTTCGATCTCCAATGTGCAGTTACTCTGCACCTCCTGCGGACCGGTGCGCATCGGCCACGAAGAGCGTGGCGGGCGCAAGGTGAGGGTGTGCAAGAAGTGCGATACGACGCTGGATAAATAGCTTTTAGCTCCTAGCTACTAGCTTTTGGTTAAGGCAGAAACTGAAGTTGGATGGATCTCACGTAGCGGTACACGTTGAAGGATTTAGCTAGAAGCTAGTGGCTAGAAGCCTTGCGACACTCCGAAACCGTGGGAGAGAGTTAAAGGAAAATGGCGAAAGAAAACAAAGGCGACAAAGCGAAAGACAAAAAAGGGCAGAAGCCGGCGCAGCAGGAAGCCAAAGCTCCCGAGGTGGCGCGGCACAGCGCGAAGGAAACTCCGCGGCTGCAAGCGCGCTTCGCCAAAGAAGTGGCCCCCGCTTTGATGAAGGAACTGGACCGCAAGAATCCCATGGCCGTCCCGCATCTGCATAAGATCGTGGTGAACATGGGTGTTGGCGAGGCCACGCAGAATGCCAAAGTGCTTGATCCCGCGGTCAATGAGCTTTCGCAGATTACTGGCCAGAAGCCGGTGGTGACCCGCGCCAAGAAGTCGATTGCGGCTTTCAAGGTGCGCGAAGGGCAGCCGATTGGCGCCATGGTCACGCTGCGCGGCGACCGCATGTACGAGTTTTTCGACCGTCTGGTGAATGTGGTGCTGCCTCGGGTGCGCGACTTCCGTGGGGTTTCCACCAAGTCGTTTGATGGCCGAGGCAATTACACTCTGGGCCTGCACGACCAGTTGATTTTTCCGGAAATCGATTATGCCCGGGTGGACAAACTGAAGGGCATGAATGTCACCATTGTGACCACCGCCGGCAACGATGGGGAAGCGCGTTCGCTTTTGAAACATCTGGGAATGCCGTTTCGGCCGTAACGCCGTAGAGATTTACTGAAAAGCTGATAGCTGTGCTAGAAGCTACGAGCTAAAAGCTAGGAGTTAATTTGGCAACGACAGCAAAACGAGTCAAAGACGCAAAAAAACCGAAGTTTTCCACGCGCAAGCACAACCGCTGCAAGATTTGCGGGCGGCCGCGTGCCTATCTGCGGAAGTTTGGCATTTGCCGCCTGTGCTTCCGCGGTCTGGCGTTGCGCGGAGAGATTCCTGGAGTTTCGAAGTCGTCCTGGTAGAGTAACGCCGCGGCGGGTTCTCTGGCGAAGCCTGCAGAAGCCAGAGCAAACGGGCGGCGGAGGAGAAGCAAACGATGAATTTGACCGATCCGGTCGCAGACATGCTGACGCGCATCCGCAATGCGGCGAGCGCGCGGCACCAGAAAGTGGATGTTCCCGCTTCCAAGCTGAAGACGGAGATTGCCCGCATCCTGAAAGAGGAAGGCTATATCTCCAATTACAAGGCGGTGGAAGAGGAAGGCCACAAAATCGTACGTATTTATTTGAAGTACGGTGGCGGAAATGAATCCACCATCTCCAATCTGGCGCGCATTTCGCGTCCCGGTTGCCGCGTTTATGTGCGGCGCAGCGAGATTCCCCGCGTGCTCGGTGGGATGGGCATCAACATTCTCACCACGCCTCGCGGCGTGATGACGGGACGGCAGGCGCGCAAGCAGGGTTTGGGCGGAGAGGTTCTTTGCGAAGTTTGGTAGAAAACCGCTGCTGGCTTCTAGCTGCCAGCTAGAAGCTAGGAGCTAGAAGCCAAGAGCTGAAAAGCTTATGTCAAGAATTGGACGAAAACCGATCCCGCTCCCCAAGGGAGTGACGGTCAAAATCGAAGAGCATGCGGTGGCCGTGCAAGGCCCCAAAGGCAAGCTGGATACGCATCTGCCTGCGGGCATCCGCATGGAGCAGCAGGACGGCAACCTGGTGGCGATCCGCGAGAACGATTCCCAAGCGGCGGTGCATGGTTTGGCGCGGGCGCTGGTCAACAATGCGGTCGAGGGCGTCACCAAGGGCTGGAACCGCGAGCTGGAAATCGTTGGCATTGGATATCGCGCCGAACTGAAGGGCAAGGGCACGGTGGTCTTCAGCTTGGGATATTCGCATCCCATCGAATACCCGTTGCCTTCCGGCATCGAAGTCGCGGTGGATCCCAAGCAGACCAAGTTGACGGTCAGCGGAATCGATCGCCAGAAAGTTGGCCAGGTGGCCGCCGAAATGCGCAGCCTGCGTCCGCCCGATCCGTACAAGAATAAAGGCGTGCGCTATGCGGGCGAGCGCTTGAAGAAGAAGGTTGGCAAGACGGGAGCGAAATAACAGGTCAGCTATCAGCCATCAGCGGTCAGCCATCAATTGCTGAAGTTGGCTGAAGGCTGAGAGCTGAAAGCTGAGGGCTTAGAGCAATGCTTACGCAATTATCGAAGAACGCAAACCCGGCGGCACGTGCACGAGCGCATCCGCAAGAAGATTCTGGGCACCGAAGAGCGGCCGCGCTTGAATGTGTACCGTTCGCTGAATCATATTTATGTGCAGCTGATTGACGACCACAAGGGCGCAACGCTGGTTTCCGCGAATTCCGCCGAAGGCAAGAAGGGCGAGCGGCGCATCGGCGGCAATCTGGCGGCGGCCAAGGCGGTAGGCAAGGCCATTGCCGAGCGCGCCCAGGCCAAAGGGAATTTCCAAAGTGGTATTCGATCGCGGCGGCTACCTCTACCATGGGCGGATCAAGGCTCTGGCCGATGCGGCGCGCGAAGCCGGACTGAAATTTTAAAGGCAGTCCTCAGCTTTCGGCTCTCAGCTTTCAGCAAAACCTGGAAGCGAATTGTCTGAAAGCTGAGGCTGATAGCTGAAAGCTAGGTTTAAAAATGCCAACAGTGATTAAGAAACTCGATGCCGGCGCCTACCAGTTGAAAGATCAGGTAGTCGCCATCAACCGCGTCACCAAAGTGGTCAAGGGCGGCAAGAATCTCTCTTTCGCCGCGCTGGTCGTGGTCGGGGATCCCAGTGCCGCCGTCGTCGGATACGGTTCCGGGAAAGCGAAAGAAGTTCCCCAGGCCATCCGCAAGGGAATTGAGTCGGCCAAAAAGAACCTGATGCGGGTCAATCTGACCCAGACCAGCATTCCGCATCTGGTGCTGGGGCGGTTCGGCTCGGGCCGGGTACTGCTGAAGCCGGCGCCGGAAGGCACGGGCGTAATTGCCGGAGGCGCGGTGCGCGCGGTGATGACTTCGGCGGGAATACAGAACGTGCTGACCAAATCCATCGGCACCACCAACCCGCATAACGTGATCAAGGCCACTTTCGATGCGCTCAAGCAGCTGCGCAACCGAAGCGATGTCGCTGCCATGCGCGGCAAGAGCGAACAGGAATTGTAAGTGTGAGGACGGGGCTATGCCCCTTCCGGCTGGAGCCTGGCTTCGGGCCCACACACAAACAGGAAGAACGAGGAAGTTATGGTGACAAAAGCAGCACAGACCGGCGGCAAGCTGCACCTCAAGTGGGTGCGCTCCGCCATTTGCGCGCCGGTGAAGCAGAAGCGGGTCGTCAAAGGCCTGGGTTTTACCCGTCTGAACCAGGTGATTGAGCGTCCGGATACCGCTGGCAATTCGCGGCATGGTGGCGAAGGTGCCGCATCTGGTCGAGATTGTGCAGTAGGAGCTGTCAGCCCTCAGCCCTCAGCCAAAACTGAGCGCTGAAGCTGAGAGCTAATGGCTGAGAGCTGAAAGCTGACTTATGAATCTTTCGAACATTCGAGCACCGAAGAAGGCAGCGGAAAACAAGAAGCGCGTGGGCCGCGGCATGGGCTCCGGCATGGGCAAGACTTCCGACCCGCGGCCATAAAGGCCAGCGCTCGCGCAGCGGTTCGCGCATGATGCGCGGTTTTGAGGGCGGCCAGATGCCGTTGCACCGCCGCATGCCCAAGCGCGGCTTCACCAACATTTTCCGCAAGGAATTCAACATCGTCAGCCTGGAACGGCTGGCTGCTCTGGGCGAAGACACCATCACGCCCGATGTGTTGCGCAAGGCGGGCGTGATCAAGACCAAGCATCCGGTAAAGATTCTGGGTGATGGCGAACTCTCCACCGCGCTCACCGTTCACGCCCACAAATTTTCCAAGTCGGCGCAGGAAAAAATCACCAAGGCCGGCGGCAAGTTTGAGGTGTTGCAGTAATGTGGGAGAAGTTCTCCAACATTTTTCGCATTCCTGATCTGCGCCGGCGGATCGGGTTCACGCTGGCCATGCTGGCCGATTTACCGCCTGGGCGGGCATATTCCCACGCCCGGCATCAATGCCGACAAGCTGCAACAGTATTTCCAGCAGAACCAGGGAAGCTTTCTCGGCTTCGTGGATCTGTTCTCCGGAAGCCAGCTCCGCCGCCTGACCATTTTCGCTTTGGGCATCATGCCCTACATCACCGCGTCCATCATTCTGCAATTGCTAACAGTGGTCTATGAGCCGCTGGCCAAATTGCAGAAGGAAGGCGAACTGGGCCGCAAGAAGATCACCCAGTGGACCCGCTATCTCACCTTCGGCTTGAGCGCCGTTCAATCCTTCGGCATCGCCATCAGCCTGCAAAGGGGCGGCGGCGATTTCGTGGTGAACCCGGGCGTTGGCTTTGTCCTGATGGCCATGCTTACCCTCACCACGGGCAGCGTGTTCATCATGTGGCTGGGCGAGCAGATCACCGAACGCGGCATCGGCAACGGCATGTCGCTGCTGATTTTCGCCGGCATCGTGGTCCGGCTTGCCGCGCGGTGTCGCCGAACTTTACGACAAAGTGAAAAACGATGCCTGGGGAGCGTTTACGGCTCCAGCCGTGATTCTGTTGATCGCGATGATGATCGCGGTGGTCGCCTTCATCGTGTATGTCGAGCGCAGTGAGCGCCGCATTCCGGTGCAATACGCCAAGCGCGTCGTGGGGCGCAAAGTCATGGGCGGGCAATCCACCCACTTGCCGCTGCGGGTAAATGCGGGCGGCGTCATGCCGGTGATTTTCGCTTCCTCCATCCTCACTCTGCCGCAAATGCTGGGCCAGGGTTTGAAAGATAATCGCTATTTCGGCCCCATGATGCACGCCTTGGGATGGGGCGAGCCCTTGTACACCTTGCTATACGCGGTGGGAATTATTTTTTTCGCCTACTTCTACGTGTCCATTGTCTTCAACCCCAACGAAGTTGCCGACAATATGCGGAAGTATGGCGGGTTTATTCCCGGCATTCGTCCGGGACGGCGCACCGCGGATCACATCAACGAGATTCTGACCCGCATCACACTGGTTGGCGCGCTCTATCTGATCATGATTTCGTTTATTCCGGAGTGGCTGATTACCGGCATCCATCTGAATCATCTGCCGGGAGCGCTGGGAGCATTCTTTCGAGCGCTTGCCCACCTGGATGACCAACGGCTTGGGCATTACGTTTTACTTTGGCGGAACTTCGTTGCTGATTGTGGTCGGGCGTTGCCATGGATACGGTGACCCAGATGGAAGCGCAGCTGGTCATGCGGCACTATGACGGATTCAGCCCGCGCAGCGGGCGCATCCGCGGTCGCCGGTCGTGGACGTAGCTTGCATGGGCGAGCCGGATTGGTATCTGGACTTGGATTTACCCTGGGGAATTGCCGTAACGGCCCGAGCGAGTTTCTTGCGGGCCGGTCTAGGACTGGATTGGGGAGAAGCACGGGACCAGTTCCATGGCGGAACAAACCTCGCGGAATGTCGGACCGATTGTTTTGCTGGGATCGCCGGGCGCTGGTAAAGGCACGCAGGCTAAGCGGATTGCCGCGCGCTATGGCATCCCGCAGATCTCCACCGGCGATCTGCTTGCGGGAGAACGTGCAGCGGGCCACCGAGCTCGGCGTGCAGGCCCGGGACGTCATGGCGCGAGGCGAGCTGGTTTCAGACGACCTGGTCTGCGACATGGTGAAGGACCGGCTGCGTGAGCAGGACTGCAAGCGTGGATTTATTTTGGATGGCTTTCCGCGCACTCCGGCTCAGGCCGGGTGGCTGGATGCGTTCCTGGAGCATGAGTTCTTTGATAACTCGAACAAGGACGATTACCGGGGGCAAGTGTCGGCCGATTGTGATCCTGATTGACGTGGATTATAATCAGTTGTTGCTCCGGCTCACCGGACGTAGAACTTGTCTCGCCAACGGACACATTTATAACGTCCATTTCCAGCCTCCCCGTGAGGATGAAGTTTGCGACCTTGACGGTTCCAAGCTGGTAATCCGCAACGACGATCGTGAGGAAGTGATCCGGGAACGTCTTACTGCCTACGAGCGGCAGACCCGGCCGGTGGCGGAGTATTACCATCAGCAGGGACGCCTGTTCGCCGTGGACGGCAGTTTGCCGGTGGACACGGTCACCGAAGAAATATTTCGGGAGATCGAAAGCCACGTTGGCACGGCCTAGGACGGCGCGAAAAAATGGCGATTGTTTGCAAATCGGCGGCAGAAATCGAAAAGATGCGGCACAGCGGGCACATCGTCCGCGAAGTCCTGGACCATGTTCGCGGCATCGTGGCGCCCGGGGTCACCACCATGGACCTGGAGCGCGCCGCGGCACAGAAGATGAAAGAGCTGGGCGCGAAGCCCGCCTTCAAGGGATACTACGAATATCCCTGCGTTCTGTGCACTTCGGTCAACGAAGAGATTGTTCACGGGATCCCTTCCGAGAAGCGGGTACTGAAGGCCGGCGACATCGTTTCTATCGACTGCGGAGTGGTGGTGGATGGCTATTACGGGGACGCGGCGATCACGGTTCCGGTGGATGGATCGCTCAGCGAGGAGCGGCGCAAGCTGCTGGAAGTTACGGAAGCCTCGCTGTACAAAGGCATTGAGCAGGCGCGAATCGGCAACCATGGTAGGCGATGTAGGCGCGGCGGTGCAAGCCCATGTAGAAGCCCACGGCTTCAGCGTGGTGCGGGAGTTCGTAGGGCACGGCATTGGGACCAAGCTGCACGAGGAGCCGCAAGTGCCGAATTTTGGCGCGCGCGGGCATGGCGCTCGTTTGCGCGAAGGCATGGTTTTGGCGATTGAGCCCATGGTGAATTGTGGCGAGCCTGGAGCCCGCGTACTGGAAGACAAGTGGACCGCCGTCACCGCCGATGGCAGCAGCAGCGCGCATTTCGAGCACTGCGTAGCGGTGACGAAAGATGGTCCGGTGATTTTGACGCAGTAAGAGCTTCTAGCTCTTAGCCACTAGCTTCTAGCTTGGGGCGGGAAGCTACAAGATTTAGCTAGAAGCTAGTAGCTAGCAGCGGTTTTAAGGAGTCGATGAGCAAAGAAGACGCGATTGAAGTTGAGGCGTTTAGCGGGCGTGAGCGGAGCGGGAGCCCGCTGCCGAAATCCCGAGCGGAGCGCGGGATCTCTGCGACCACGCATACAAGGAGTCGATGAGCAAAGAAGACGCGATTGAAGTGATGGCAGTGGTTCTCGAGCCTCTGCCCAATGCGATGTTCCGGGTTGAACTGGAAAACAAGCATCAGGTGCTGGCGCACGTTTCCGGCAAGATGCGCAAGAACTTCATCCGCATTCTTCCTGGCGATAAAGTCGCCGTGGAGCTCTCACCTTACGATTTGAATCGCGGAAGGATCGTGTATCGCTATAAATGAGCTTCTAGCTCGCTGGCTTAGATCCGCAGCAACTGGAAGCGATTGAGAGATTATGAAAGTACGAGCATCGGTAAAGAAAATCTGTGACAAGTGCAAGGTCATCCACCGCAAGGGCGTGGTGCGGGTGATTTGCGTGAATTCCAAGCACAAGCAACGGCAAGGCTAAGAACTAGAGGCAGAGGAGCAATATGGCACGTATCGCAGGCGTCGATCTTCCGCGCAACAAGCACGCGAATATCGCGCTGACTTATATCTATGGCATCGGCCATCCCCGCGCCGCCCGCATTCTGGAGGAGGCTAAAGTGGACGGGATGAAAAAGATCCAGGATCTGGCCGAGGATGAAGTCAACCGCATCCGCCAGGTGATCGAAGCCGAAGGTTTGGTGGAAGGCGATCTGCGCAAGGAAGTTTCGATGAACATCAAGCGGCTCATCGAAATCGGCTCCTACCGCGGGTATCGTCATCGCCGCAATCTGCCGGTCCGCGGCCAACGCACGCATACCAATGCGCGCACCCGCAAAGGCCCGCGCAAGGGCACGGTCGCGCAAAAGAAGAAGGCGACGGCAAAAACGTAAAAGCAGCTACTAGCTTCTAGCTTCTAGCTAGAGGCTAAAAGCTAGGAGCTAGAGGCTATCTATGGCTAAACCAGCAGCAGCGGGCGGCGCAGCGGCGCCGGATAAAGATAAAAAGGGCAAGAAGAAAACCTTCAAAAAGAAGGAGCGCAAGCACGTCCCGTTCGGCATCGTGCACATCCAGGCTTCGTTCAATAACACGATCGTGACCATTTGCGATCCTGCGGGGAACGTGCTTTCCTGGAAAAGCTCGGGCTCGCTGGGTTTCCGCGGTTCCCGGAAGGGTACTCCGTTTGCCGCGCAGCAGGCTGCCGCGAACGCCGCCAATATGGCGCGCGATCATGGTGTGCGCACCGTCGAAGTCCGGGTGAGCGGGCCTGGTTCCGGACGCGAGTCGGCGATTCGCGCTCTGGCTGCCGCCGGCATTGAAGTGCGCAATATTAAAGATGCGACGCCGATTCCGCACAACGGTTGCCGTCCGCCAAAGCGTCGAAGAGTGTAGCAACCCGCCCTAGTGTCGTTGATCGTTCGCAAATAAGTCGAAAACGACGAACGGCCAAGGACCAACGACTGATTTTCGTCCGGGACGAAGGGTGAAGCCAAACCCGTAAACCGGTCTTGAGCCGCTTAGCGGGCGTCTGAGCCCGCTGGCGAAATCCTGACACTGTAGCCGAAGGCGAAGTGGAAGGAACTAAAGGAGAAGAAACTTGGCCCGTTATACCGATCCCGTCTGCCGTCTCTGCCGCCGCGAGGGCATGAAGCTATTCCTCAAAGGCGCCAAATGTTTCAGCGATAAATGCCCCATCGAGAAACGTAACTTTGCTCCTGGCCAGCATGGCAAGGACCGCAAAGCCAAAATCGTGGGCTATGGCCTGCAACTGCGCGAGAAGCAGAAGACCAAGCGCATGTATTTCACCCAGGAAGGCCAGTTCCGTAATTACTTCGAAAAAGCCGCTCGTACCAAGGGTGTAACTGGCGAAATGCTTCTGCAGCAACTGGAGCGCCGCCTGGACAACGTCGTCTATCGCCTCGGCTTCGGGATGTCCCGCCGCCAGGCTCGCCAGTTGGTGCGCCACGGCCACGTGCATGTGAACGGCCGCAAGGTGAACATTCCTTCCTACGAAGTCAGTGTGGGCGAGGAGATCACGATCCGGGAAAGCAGCCGGAAGCTGGCTGTTCTGGAGCAGTCCAAGGAATTCGCCAGCCACCAGAATGCGCCGAACTGGTTGGAGATCGATCGCGAGAATTTCAAGGGCAAAGTGCTGTCGCTGCCCAAACGCGACGAAATTCAGATGCCGGTGAACGAGCAGTTGATCGTCGAGTTGTACAGCAAGTAGGTCGTACGTCCTTGGTCTTTCGTCGTTGGCCAACGACCTACGACGAACGACCAACGACGATTTGTTGGGTCCACTTTTCGAGCCAGATCAGCCTGGGCTGGCGCTTGACCTGAGTTTGGACCAACTCAGGGAGCCAGCACTGAGCCAAACGGCCGAAGGAGAAACACCAATGCTTTGGAAAGGTTTTCAAAAACCGAAACGTCTCGCAGTTGACACTTCCACCCTCACCGACAAATACGGCATCTTCTGGGCCCAGCCCTTTGAACGCGGCTTTGGCACCACTATCGGCAATGCTCTGCGCCGCGTGCTGCTGAGTTCGATCGAAGGCGCGGCCATCACCGCGGTGAAGATGGAAGGCGTGCTGCACGAATTCCAATCCATCAGCGGCGTGGTCGAGGACGCTACCGACATCATCCTCAACCTGAAGCAGATTCCCTTCAAGTTGAGCGGCGATGCGCCCAAGGCCATCTATCTGCGCGCCGACCAGCCGGGCGTGGTCACCTCCGGCATGATCGAAGCCGATGCCGACGTCGAGGTTCTCGACAAGGACGTCTACATCGCCACCGTCAGCGAAGGCGGCAAGCTCGACATGGAAATGCGCCTCAAGCGCGGCCGCGGCTACGTCTCCGCCGACAAGAATTTCGACGAGGACCTGGGCATCGGCTTCATTCCCATCGATTCGGTTCACTCGCCGGTACGGAAATGTAACTACTCCGTCGAGGCCGCGCGTCTCGGCCAGATCACCGACTACGACAAGCTGACTCTCGAAGTGTGGACTAACGGCTCGATTCTCCCCGCGGATGCGATCGGCTTGGCGGCCAAGTTGCTGAAGGACCACATGAACATCTTCATCAACTTCGAGGAGGACATCGAGACTTCGACCGCGTCCGACGACCGCAAGCCGGAGATCAAGAACGAAAACCTGAACCGCTCGGTCGAAGAGCTGGAGCTTTCCGTGCGCAGCTACAACTGCCTGAAGAACGCGAATATCCAGACCATCGGCGAGTTGGTGCAGAAGACCGAAGCCGAGATGCTCAAGACCAAGAATTTCGGCCGCAAATCGCTGAACGAAATCAAAGAAATTCTGGGCACGATGGGCTTGAGCCTGGGGATGAAGATTGACGAGCACGGCAACGCCGTGCCCGGGCCGACTTCGAACCAGATTCTGCCGGCCTCGGCCTACGGCGATAACGATCTGTAGAGCAGTGATTAGTGGCTGGTGGTCAGTGGTTAGTAACGCCGCTGGCTGGGTGCCCCATCCTAAACTTCGCGCTTTTTGCGAAATTTAGGGTGGGACCGAATTTGTCAAAGGACTCGAACCATGCGTCACAAAGTAGCCGGATGGAAACTCGGACGTACCACCAGCCACCGCCGCTCCATGCTGCGCAATCTGGTGACTTCGCTCATTCTGGAAGAGCGCATCGAAACTACCATTCCCAAAGCCAAGGCCATGCGCCCCATCGTCGAGAAAATGATCACGCTGGGCAAGCGCGGCGACTTGGCCGCGCGCCGCCAGGCGCATGCCTATCTCATGACCAGCGCCGCCGTGGATCGCCTGTTTGAAACCGTCGGCCCGCGTTTCGGGGATCGCGAAGGCGGATTCACCCGCATGGTTCGCGCCGGATGGCAGAAGGGCGACGGCGCCGATAAAGCGTTCGTCGAACTGCTGGGCAGCGAAAAGCTGCAGGAAGAAAAACGCGAGAAGCGCGCCGAAGCCCGCGCCAAGCGTGCCGCCGAAACCAAGAAGGCCATGGAAGAGTCCGAAGCTGAAGTCCAGGCCAGCGGCGGTACGGGGCCCTCCGACGAGGGCGAGAACAAGGCTAAAGAAGACAAAGAATAGTAGTTGCTCGCATTTGTCATTCCTCGCGAAGCGAGGAATCTGCTTTCCTGAGAACTGGGGCACATATGCTCCAGTTCTTTGTTTTTAGTGGCTTCAAGTCCACATCCTAGCGAATGCGCGAGGTTCTGCGCTTCCTTTCCCAGCCCTAGGCCGCAGGTCCATTTCTCCGGTATCCCATCCGTAATCGTGCTTGGTGCCAACCCCGCGCTACACTCTCGTCAGGTCATGGAATATTCGCGCAACCAAATCGCCATCGCAGTCGGCGCCGGGGCATTGGTCATCCTCGTTTTCTTTGGCTATCTGCTTTGGCTGAACAATCAAGGCCCAGTGCTCTCGCGCTCGGAGGACCGCGATCCTTTATCTGGCGTGCCCAATTCAATTTCCATGAATCCTCTGCGCGATCGCTCCTCGGAGCGTGCCGCCGCCGAGTTCATTCGCGCTATGCGGGACGGCAAATGCCGGGAGCAGTTGGCTGACTGGGAACGTGATTACCGCAAGAAGTATGCCGATTTCATCTGCGATTCGGAAGCGCAGCATCCCCTGGTTTCCTGGAAGATTGCCGATTGGGAAGACCGCCCGCCGTTGCGCATCCTGCAATATCGGGGCAAGCGGAAGACCAATCCCAGCGAGCGCAGCACTTATCAGGATCTCTTCTCCGTAACCCTCGAAGACAGGGACGGCGAGTGGGTAGTCACCAAGTACGACGCGCTGTATTGAGCAGGCAGCAATTAGCACTTAGCATTCAGCCATCAGCCATCAGCATTCAGCCAATTCTTATAGGCAGTCGCAACCTCTGTTTCGAGAGCTGAGACCTGAGAGCTGAAAGCTAATTGCTAATTGCTAATTGCTAATTGCTAATTGCTGCCCCGCCCTCCGTGATACAAATTTCCCATGCCCGAGAATCTTGGGTCCCGAGAATCCGGCGCGGGTTCGCGCAACATCTACGCTTTCGGCCTGACCGCGCTATTTAACGACACTGCGACCGAAATGGCCTACTGGGTTCTGCCGGCCTTCCTCGCCTCCATCGGCGCGGGACCGGCGCAGTTGGGCGTCATTGAAGGCATCGCCGAGAGCGTTGCATCCTTCGTTCAGCTTTTCTCCGGATACTTTGCCGACCGCATTCCCCGCCGCAAGCCCATTGTCGTCGCAGGATATTTTGCCGCCAACGTAGTCAAGCCGTTGCTAGCGCTAGTCACTTCCTGGGGGCAAGTTCTCGCCATTCGCTTCACTGACCGTTTCGCCAAAGGGGTGCGTGGGGCTCCGAGAGATGTGATGGTGGCAGAGTCGGTTCCGGGATCCCGGATCGGCGCCGCCTATGGATTCATTCAGGCGCTCGATTCTGCCGGCGCCGTGTTGGGTCCGCTGGCCGCACTCTGGCTGCTGCGCTCGCACGGACTACGCACCGTGTTCTGGGCGGCGGCGATTCCTGGCTTTCTGTGCTTTGCTATCGCGCTGATCGGAATCAAAGAAGTCCGAAAGGCCAAGAATCAATCGGATTCCGCGTCCACGAAACACCCGACGCCGGCTGGCGGAATTTCTTCCGCATTGCCGGGAGCTTTTTACTACGTTCTTTTCGCTGTCACTTTATTTTCTCTCGGCAACTCCAGTGACATGTTTCTGGTGCTGCGAGCGCAAAGCGTAGGCATTGGGGCGAAGTACGCTCCGCTACTCGGCTTGGTTTTCAACATCATGTTCACGCTTTTCTCCTGGCCGGCAGGACACCTGAGCGACCGCTTTTCGCGGCGCGGCATTGCGGCCGCTGGGTACGTGGTTTTCGCGGCGGTCTATTTTGTGTTTGGATTGGCGCCGTCGCACGCGGCCATTTGGATCGCCATGGCGATCTATGGACTGTTCTATGCGCTAACCAATCCCGTATTGAAAGCCCTGGTAGTGGAAACGGTTTCTCCGGAATTCCGCGGCCGCGCTCTCGGCGTTTTTGCCTTCGTAACCAGCGTGGCCATGCTGCTGGCCAGCCTGCTAACCGGCGAGTTATGGAAACACTTCGGTCCGCGCGTGCCGTTCTTTCTTTCGGCGGGGATTGCGGGAGTGGCAGCCATGCTCTTGGCCGTATCCTCCTCAAGAATCAGGAACATTGTAAAGACGTAGCTTGGCCACGTCTCCATTTTCGCTTGAGAAGCCCCTTCCGTTGTCATTCCGAGCGCCGGCTTTTGGCGCGAGGAATCTGCTTTGTGCATGGCTCCGGCAAACAACAGATTCCTCGTCGCCGCCGCTCCTCGAAATGACAAAAAATATCGACGGTTAAGCTGCCGCGAAATTCAACTTCTCCTAGCCGACGAAGTCCGCCGCCGGGCGACAGGCTAGGATGGGAGTCTGGGGCCAGGTGTTTTCAGTGCGGTGCCTGATTTCAACAATGGCTCAACGACGCGTCAGGGATACGGCCATTCTGAACCACCGACGGGTAGTACGAAGCCGCCATGCTGGCGAAGGAATTCAGCAATTTCCGTGTTGCCTTGCTTTATAGCCACACGTAGCGGGGTTGTACCGTATAGAGTCAGAGCGTTGATGTTTGCTCCGTTGGCAAGAAGCAATTCTGCAATGTCTTTGTGCCCCCCCAAAGCGGCAGCGTGCAGGGGCGTAAAACCCCCAATTGCTTTTACGTTGACGTCGGCCTTACTCGCGATGAGCAGTTCTGCGACTGTTAAATAGCCGTGCTCTGCTGCGACGTAGAGAGGAGTGATGCCATTGTCTGCCTTAGCGTTGACGTCGGCTTTCTGCGACAAAAGTAAGCCCGCAACCGCCGGACGATTATTCCACACCGCGTAGTACAAGGGCGTGCCTCCGCCGCGACCGCGGGCGTTAACGTCAGCACCATCGGCAAGCAGCAAGGCCGCCACATCCCCGCGGCCATAAAATGCGGCTAAATGCAATGGCGTATCGCTATTGTTATCTCTTCGAGAAACCAGGCTGGGGTCGGCTTTAACTATCGTTTGGACTCTTGCAGTATCTCCGCGAGCAGTCGCGTCGCAGAGGTCATTGACTCTGCTGTCGTTCTCGTGACAGGAAACAGTCCAGGCCAACCAACAGAGTGCGAACACCGAGATGGCCATCTTGGCTTTCCCGGATTCTGGTGATTCATGTAATAACATCATACTAAGCCAATGCCTAGCCAATATGCGCGTAACATTCCATTTCACTTATTGACCTTACCCGCGCAAATCTAGGAGGCATTCTCCGCCTAACAGGACGCGCCGAACCGTGACCGGAATCACCGAGCTGACAGAAGTTGGCGGACAGTCCCCATAACACTCCCCAACCCGGGTGGCCCCCACCTTTCGAAAATCGCGAAAGATGAGCTGCCCTGCCCTGCCCTACCCTTTACTTTTCCTCCGCCGCTTCTTACTTTATCTCTAATGCCCGCTTACTTTACCGCCGACCTCTTTCGCTTTCTCGCCCGCTTGAAGCGCAACAACAATCGCGACTGGTTCCTGGCTCACCAGGAGGAATACGAAGCCTGTGTACGGCAGCCGGCTTTGCGTTTCATCACCGAGTTCGCGGCACCCCTTTATGAGATCGCGCCTTCTCTCGTAGCCGATCCGCGCCCGTCGCGCGGCTCCCTGTTTCGCATCTACCGCGACACGCGCTTTTCTTATGACAAGCGTCCCTACAAGACGCATGTCGCCATGCGCTTCTCCCATCGCGGCAAGGACGTGCACTCGCCCGGCTTCTATCTCCACCTTGAAGCCGGCGGCTGTTTCGCCGCGTCCGGCCTGTGGCATCCCGACCCGCCGACGCTGCTCAAAGTCCGCAACGCCATCGTGGAGCGCCCCAAGGAATGGCGCTCGGTCCGCAAACTCCTCAACTGGGACGATGCCGGCAAGTTGCGGCGCGCTCCGCGCGGCTTCCCCGCGGATCACGAGTTCGTGGAGGACCTCAAGCTGCGTGATCTCGGCACCGCCGTCGACCTCAGCGATAAACAAGTCTGCAGCCCTGGGTTCATGTCCATCTTCGTCGCTGCTTGCCGCAAGATGGCGCCCATGGCTGCGTTTCTTTCCAGCGCGGTCGGATTGAAGTTTTAGACCTGTTGTCATCCTGAGCGAAGTTGGCCTGCGGAAGCGGAGGCCAACGCAGTCGAAGGATCCCTGTTGGCTTGGAGCGTACCTGTGGTAAGAGGGAATTTTCAGCGTCGCAACGTTTCTTGCGGCAATGATCGCGGACGGCGAGTAGCGATCCTTCGACTCCGTACTCAGTTCGCTGTGCGAACTGCTTACTCCGCTCAGGATGGCAGATTCTCTCCCCGCCTGCGAAGCACGAGCCACAGAAAAACCTGCAAGGTGAGTGCTGCCGAACTGTCCAGCACTACATCCTGCCAACGCCCGGTGCGCGACGGCAGAAAGCTCTGGTGCCATTCATCCAGGCTGGCAACCAGCGCGGTCATCCAGAATGCAATCTGCGCCCACTTCATGGACCAGCTGCGAACCGATGGAAAAGTCGCCCGCCAAGCGCGAAACAGGAACCAACTCAACAACGCGTAGCCCACGAAGTGACCGGTTTTCCGGATGTAATGGTGCCAGATTCCAAAGTGGAAAGGATCGAGCTTAAAAAGAAAATGCAGCAGCGGATACAGAATGCGGCTGGTGTTCTCGGCCGCGCCCAGATTCGAAGACTCCAGCGCAATGACGCCGAGCCAAATAATTGCCGGAAGCCAAGCCTTCCAAAGCTGAGGGCGCGGGCCGTTCAAGCGATGACTTCCTCCAAACTAGCTGGCCGCCTATTCCGCCGCATAGTTCGGGGCCTCGCGGGTAATCATCACATCGTGAACATGGCTCTCGCGCAGACCGGCCACACTGATGCGGACAAAGCGCGTCTTCTGCAGCAACTCGGCAATCGTCGCACAGCCGCAATAGCCCATGCCCGATTTCAATCCGCCAACCATCTGGTGCACGATCATCGCCACCGAGCCGCGATAGGGAACGCGCCCTTCAATGCCTTCGGGCACCAGCTTCGCCAGCCGGTTCGCATCATCGCCCGAGCCCGGCATTGCCGTGGATGCCTCCCCTTCCGTGTTCTGGAAGTAGCGCTCGCTCGATCCCGCCGCCATCGCTCCAATCGATCCCATGCCGCGATAAGATTTGAAGCTGCGGCCTTGATACAGAATCATTTCGCCCGGGCTTTCATCCGTGCCCGCAAACATGGAGCCGATCATCACCGACGCCCGCACCAGCGGCCAGAGCTTTGCTGATGTCGCCGGAATATTTGATGCCGCCATCCGCAATAATCGGAACCTGAGCGTCTTTCGTCGCCCGATAAGCCTCAGCAATGGCAGTGATTTGTGGCACTCCCGCGCCGGTCACCACCCGCGTGGTGCAGATGGAGCCAGGGCCAATGCCGACTTTGATCGCGTCGGCGCCTGCGCGAGCCAGCGCGCAAGCCCCGTCAAATGTGCCGACGTTTCCGGCAATCAGGTCGACTTCCGGCAGCTTCGCCTTCACCGCCTTAATCGCCTCCAACACCCGCGTACGAGTGGCCGTGCGCGCTGTCAATGGCCAGCACGTCCACTTTATTTTTCGCCAACTCCTGCGCCCGTTC
This sequence comes from uncultured Acidobacteriaceae bacterium, assembly GCA_963712035.1. Lineage (GTDB taxonomy): Bacteria > Acidobacteriota > Terriglobia > Terriglobales > Acidobacteriaceae > PALSA-270. The sequence goes on from CAVQGL010000003.1 coordinate 185,396, forward strand.
CAGAAAGTCGCCGGTCGCTCCGATGGCCGCGCCTGCCCGCAGGCGTCCATGTGAATCCTTGGCCGCATTCGGATACTTCAGCTTTTTCTGAATGTCTTTGACCGTGATCAGGCCCTTCAGGTTGTAGTTGTCATCCACCACCAGCAGCTTTTCCACGCGATGTTCATGCAGGATTTCTTCCGCTTCCTCCAGCGTGGTGCCCACCGGAACCGTAATCAGGTTTTCCTTCGTCATCACCTTCTGGATCGGGAATGTCGAAGCGGGTTTCAAAGCGCAGATCGCGATTGGTGAGAATGCCGACCAGCTTGCCCGACCGCGTAATGGGCACGCCAGAAATTTTGTACTTGCGCATCACTTCCAGCGCGTCGGAAACCTTGGCGTCCGGCGACATGGTGACCGGGTCGACGATCATGCCGCTTTCCGACCGTTTTACTTTATCCACTTCGTTAGCTTGCTGTTCGATGGTCAAATTGCGGTGGATGATACCCAGCCCGCCTTGCTGCGCCAGCGCAATCGCCATATGGGATTCGGTCACCGTGTCCATGGCGGCGCTGATGATGGGAATATTCAGCGCGATATTGCGCGTGAGCTGTGTTTGCGTGTTGGCCTGCGCCGGAACCACGTCGGATTGCGCCGGCAGCAGCAACACGTCATCGAAGGTAAGCGCCTCAGGAACCGGAAAATGAATCATAGTGGTCTCGGCGAAAAGTAGTTTCTATTCTAGAGACGTGCGAAGAAGGAGGCAAATCGGCAACGGAGGCGGAAGCGGTGTTGCAAATTGAGCCCTTGACCTAAGGCGTCATCCCGACTTCCGGCGCATTTCAGCCCGGGGGATCTCGCGCGGAGCCTATGGAATTTGGACGCTGCGCGAAAGCGCCGTCATATGATGATCCTCCGAATCAGTCACCACTTCGCGCATCGTGTAGGTTCCGGGCTGCAGTTGGAAGGTAATCTTGATGTCCATCCCCTTGGCGAGAAGATTCGGCAACGATTCGTCAGGCAGGTCCACTCTGGCTTGGCGCTGCTGGCCGGTTAAGTACTGTCCGCCGCCATCGAAAATTGCAGAGACGAAGGTCACCGTATTCTGGTTGTGCGTTCCGTCTTTGCGGAAGTGCAGGGATTTCGCGTCCAGATGAGCCAGCACAGAAAGCTCGCTTGTCGTGGCCGAACCCTTAGAGACTTCTGTGCGAACCTCGACCGGAAGCTCCTGCATGTCAGCTTTGGAGAGCACCGTTTCCCGGAGTCTCTCTTTGACTTGAGCTTCTGGATCGCTTTGGCCGCTTTGCTGCGCTTGTACGTCCGGCTCAGTTCCTTCCTTGGCCACAAAATAGCCACGCCGCGCCTGCACGCTGAGGCCTTTACCCTTCTCCGCAAGCTCCACCTTTAAGGTGTGGAATTTGCCGTCTGGCTTCGCGTCGCTGGGCGCAAACGCCAAGATGTAGTACACCGGCGATCCCGCCAGCGCGCCGAATCCGGCGTTCAGATCGTTATTGTTGTGGAAGAATTCTCCGCCCGTTCCTTGCGCGACCTCAGCCAACACGTCGGTGGCGACCAACTCCCGCATCGAAGCCACATTCTTCATTGCATTGATGATTCCCGAGTTCGCCGCCGGACTGTAACTCCGCGTTACATCCACCTCCGGCATAAGCAGCGCCAGTCCCTTAGGGTCCAAAGCGCTGATCACTACTTGGGCACGCAACGCCCGGTCCACAAGACGGTCTAATTGGTACTGCTCGCTTTGGGAAGGAAAGCCCGGGGAGACAAGAACAATCGTGCGCTGCCCCGGTAGGTGCGAGAGGTATTGCACGAGATTCTCAAGTGCCTGCAGGTTGGTTCGTGACTGGATCTCGACCTGTGCCACGATTCCTCGCGCCAGCATTTGGATAAAGGGCACGGGTTGTGGCTGCGGGCATCGGTTGGCCATCTCATCGAGTGCGACCCTCCAGGCATCAATCTGGTAGTCGTCTTCGAATTGGGCTATTTGCAATGCCTGGTAGTCGGACAATTGCGGGCAATCGCCTACGCGATTCAAATTCCGTGGACTGCTGTGTAGCTTGGTGAGCGCCTCGTGAAGCTGCTTGGGGTCGTCCGTGAAATCGGACAACATCTTTTGCGAGGTGAATATCGCGACGCGATCCTTCGGCTGGAGCCTGGTCGCCAGGTAATGATCGGCGGCGTCGCGGCCCTGCATCATGTCGGTATCCGACGTGTTCAGATCGTCAAAATACAGCGCCAGAAATCTTCCGGGCATCGCAGGCGGAAGTGTTCGATCTTGGCCGCGGGCAGTAACCGGAACAGCAGGTGGCGCTGGCGAAGTCTCCACCTCGAACTGCTTGATGGTTTGCTCTTTGCCGCGATCGAAAAGTTTGAAGTCCTCTTCCTTCAGGCCTTCGACGGGCTTGCCTTGCGCATCCCGCACCACCACCCGCACCACCACCAGATTACTTGCCACTCTTAACTGGAATGGGGCTTGGGCCTTCGTCTCGGCGGGATTCTTGTCGTTTGTCTGGCCAGCCAGCGAGAAGCAAAGCGCGGCAAAAACCGCCAAGCACGCGGTCACGCTCACCAAGCGCGGGGAAACCAGAATCCTACTGCCAAGCATGGGTCGTGCCTCCACTTGCCGAGACTATTGTGTTTTTAAGATCAACTGCGTGCCCTTTTCCAGATGCACATTGTCTTTCTCCGAACTGATCCTCGAAGCTGCCGGCGTGGTGCTCAGTGAAAGTCCCTTGTATCCAATCACACCCTCGCTTTTGGCGTTGAGCGCTGCTCCCGAGGCACTGTTTTCTCCCGGCATCCCTGCCCCAGCATCAGGATTGGAATTCTTGGGCGGTTCCTCCGGGGGCGGCGCCGGTTGGTTGCGCCCTCCTGCGACGCTTGACGCTCCCGCCGAGGGTAAGCCGGCGCCGGGCTGGGTCAGCGCGGGATCCGCCGGTAGCGGCCTCCCTATGGCTTGCACGGTGAGTTGCAAGGATAAGTCTCGACCATCTTTCAAGAGCGCGTGGTCGAAAGCAATTTCCACCATCGAACCCGGAGAGTCCTTACTGCTCGCTTTCACGTTGCTAATGTGGCCGACGATCTTTGTATCCCGGGGAAGCGTTGTTTTGTCGGGCAGAAGTAAATCCAGCGTCGTCTTTGCCTCAACTTTGTCGCCAACTTTACTCTTCTTCGTGTCCACCGACTTCGACAACTCCGCGGAGACGATGGTCCAGCCTGCGCCGGACGGAGGCACCGGATTTCCGGGGGAGACTGGAGGCGCGGCATTCGGAGCCGAGGGATTCTGCTCCGTGGACTGAGTCGGCGCCTCCGTTTGTGGCGCGTGATCTTGCGCCAACTCATCCTTCGCTTGCGCGGTCTCTTGTCGCGCGGAGACCGGAGCGGCAGGTTCCGGACTTTCGGGTTGTTCAGTGCGGGTTGGGGCGGCAGCAGGCCATTCCGAATCCAGTTTGCGGAGATTCACAGCGTCTGCGATGGCTTGGCGGTGGGTTCCGTACCACTCGGCCCACTCCCCACTTAAAAAGTTGCTTCTCTGCAATTCGTCTTGTGCACTGACATCAACCTGCGACCGCGTGGCGCAACCATGGACAAATAGAGTTAGGGCATCGAGAAACGCATATTTGAATTTATCGCCCAGGCTCGGATACAGGCGGTTGAGAATATCTGGATCGGCGGATTTTCCCGCTTCGATTGCCTTTCGGCGATCGGCAAGGATGTCGGGAATGTCGCAGACGCTTTCCGAAGTCGGCCCGCGTGTTCCATTTTGCAGATCAACCGCCTTTTGTGAATAGTTGATGGCAAAAATGGCACTCTTTACCGCCTTCTCGAATGCTTGTTGCTGCGCCGATGAGTTCGGTGCAGCCTGCTCTTTGTCGGTCTCCGCAGATGTCGTAATCCACGCGGAATCGAACGGCTTGAGATGTAACTCTTCCCTTACAAAAAAGAACACTCCGACATTTCTCGGAGGCGCCGTGGGAAAGTCAGCCACCATTTCTGAACGAACGTCTCCTGCAAAGACGTTGAATCGCCTGGCAAAAGGATTCACCGGCGGTGGCGGTTGATTCTCCAAAGTGGCGTACAGCGGCAGCTCGGCTCCGTTCCCTTCGACGGATTCCAGGCGCACCCCGACTTCGAAATAATCGAGCGCGCTCTTATGATCCGCCAGCCGCACCAGGCGTCCGCGGATGCGCGCGCCTCGAGGCGCCAGAATGGCTTTGTCTTTCCCGCGAAGCGGCGAACGTAGGATGGCTTCAATCGGGCGTCCGGCGGGCGTGTCGGAATCAATCGGCGTAACAATTCGGCAATTGAAGGTGAGTCCCGCGGGAAACGGGCTCGATGGCTGCGTGGCTGCGGCGGTGATGGCCGGATGAGCAGAAGCGCTCACCGCAACTGGTTCGGCGTCGAACCGCAAGATCGCTTTGCTGGTGTACTCATGGCAACTGGAGTATGAGGTCGTGGCCACCGCCTCCCTGCCATCGCGATACACGATTCGCAAATCCGTTTGATCCGGAATCATTACCTGGCGTCCATGAATATCGATTCTTCCGTACTCGATTTCGCTGATGGCCTGGCAGGCGTTGGTTGCTTCCGGCAGTTCGGCGGTGCGCACCGAGAGCTGAGCCAGATCTGCCGATTGCGGATCCAGCAGAAACGATCCATCGTAGGCCGTAATCAGGGTTGCTCCCGCAGTGGCAATTTGATAGCGGCTGGCGTTGTTGGTGACGGCAAAGGTGTATTCGAAGAGCGTTCGCCCGTTCACCGCGTGCGCTCCTTCGAACTTTATTGTGCTACCACCGCCAAAGATGCCGGCAACAAACGCGCTGAAATCGCCGCTTCCGAAAGGCCCGTTGCTAACCAGCTTGCGGATTTCCTCCTCGTTGAACCTCGGCGCGTCCGGCCACGAATGAATCTCACGGTCGTCGGCGATGGCGACATCGAGTTGCAGACGATCCCATGAAGTTGGCGGAGGGTCGTGTTTCCGCTGCGCTCGCTTGGCGAGAATGGCAGCGCAGCTTTGAGGCTCGGTTGAGTTGGTCCGGTAGAAATGGCGCGTGATGTTCTGCAAGCAGGTGTAGCGCGGCATGCGTCCGGCATCGGCCAGCAGGCGAGTGCGCACCCGCTGCAACAAGGCAATCGGATCGGGCTGTGGCGCGGTTTGCCCCGACACGAAAGCCGAGAGAATTATCAGGCCGGAGAAAATAGATCGCGCGGCGCGCATAGAAGTTATTCTCACGTTAATCCTTCTAAGGCCGATTTGCGTCCGAACTCGGAGATGCCGGAGTCCGCATCGAATTTGAGTCGATAGCATCATCGATATCTTTTCGGTGTGCCCCATACCAATTGGTCCACTCGTCATAGAGAAGGGTGCTTCGGCTCCACTCCTCTCTGGCCAAGCTTTCAGATTTCGCACTTACCTCACAGCCACGAACAAACAGGTTCAAAGCCTCAAGAAATTGGGATTTGAATTTGTCTCCCAGGCCCGGATAGAAATCGTTAAGGAGATCTTGATCCGTGGCTGTCGCCGCCTCGACCGCATTTTGGCGATCCGCGAACAGGTCCGCGAGCTTGGGATAGTCCTCGAGGTTTCCCCTAGGCGGCGTTGTACTTAGCAGATCGGTCGCCTGCTGGGAGTAGTAAATCGCGAGCAGGAAGTTTTTCGCAACCTGCTTAGCTGAGACAGGTTGCTGAGTCTCAGCCCTCGCTTGGGTTTGTCTCCTGATTTGAGGGAGTGTCTCCGGGGCTATCGTGACCCAAGTCGAATCCCACTGGCGCACGCGCAGATGTTTCTGGGCAAACAGAAATACTCCCACATTCCGGGGAGCCATCATCTGCAGGTCCGAAAGCCGAAGTCCGCGATCGTTTCGTGCGGAGTCATTCACGCGCGGGGCCGCGTAGTGGATCAAAGCCACCTGCAGCGGGAGGTCGGTTCCCTTTATCTCGACGGAATCGAGGAACACGTCGGCTTCGAAGTAATTGCGCTTGCCCTTGTATTCCGCAATTCGCACTAGCCGTCCGTGAACGCGTGCGCCAACGGGTGCCAGTATAGTCCCGTCCTCATCACGCAGCGGCGAGCGAAGGACGGCCTCTACCAGTCGGCCTGCCGCTGTCTCGGAATCGATCGGTGTCACAATTCGGCAATCGAGCCGCAGCCCTAAAGGAAACGGGTTTGGCAGGGAAGTTTGCGCTGTCGGGTGCGCCGGGAGAGCAGCGCTGCTGGCTTCACCGGGCGTATCGAACCGTAATACCGTCTTGCTTGTGTATTCATGACATTTCGAGTAGGAGGTTGTTGCAATCGCCGCTCCTCCATTCCGATACACGATCCGCAAATCGGTTTCGCGCGGAACCAGTACGTCACGGCCGTGGATATCGATTCTTCCGTATTGAATCTGGCTAATCGCGTGGCAGGCCTGCGTTGCTTCCGGTAGCTCCGCAGTGCGCACTGTGAGTTGAACCAGATCGGCGGTCTGCGGATCGAGCAAGAAAGAGCCGTCGTAGGCGGTCAGCACCTTTGCCGGAAAAACGTCGATTCGATACCGGCTCGCGCTTTCGCTTACCGCAAACCCATATTCGAATAGGGTGTGACCACCCGGCGTGCGTAACCCGGCAAAGTGTACAGTCGCGGCCCCGCCAAAGATGGCGGCAACGAACGCGCTGAAGTCTCCACTCCCGAAAGGTCCGTTGCCCACCAGTTCTCGGATTTCATCCTCGTTGAACTTGGCGGCGCCGGGCCAGGCATGAATCTCGCTATTATCCGCGATCGCAACTTCGAGTTGCACCCGGTCCCAAGAACTCGGCTGCGGTTCACGTTTCTGCTTTTCGCTCTCCGCCAAAACGCTCGCGCAACTCTGCGGCTGCGCAGGCTCGGCTTGGTAGAAGTGGCGTGCGATGTCCTGCTCACAGGTGTAGCGCGCCATGCGGCTGGTGTCGGCAAGCAAGCGTGCCTGGGCTCGCTGAAAAACCTGGATGGGGCCGAACTGAGCTTCGGCGTCTTTTTCCGCCGAGCGGATCGGCGGTGGGGCTGCCGTTTGCGCCGGCGCGAAAGCCGAAACAATCACGAGACTCAAGAACACGGATCGCATCGCGGACATTGCTGCGGGATCTCACTTTCTGGCCGGGGAAATCAGCGAGCCGGAGCATTGTACTACATCAGTAGTAGTAGCGCGGGGCAGAAATCGTTGCGTCTGGTTCGTAGGGTTTTTCGGCCAACTGACGGACTAAGAATGTAACCAGATTTTCACGTTTCGCAGGTTTGTCTTTTACTCAGCCGCAGCGTATATTGGTGCTTGGAAACTGTTGTGTAGTACCGAGCAATTGGCGAAACACACCAGTGGGCGCAAGCCCACTTTTTAGTTTCCGGGTACTTTTGAAGGTGTCACGGTAGTCGCAAACGATTGATTTAATGGCATTTGCTGCCGATCGAGTGCGCGAGATTGCGGAGCGGGTGGCGGCCTCCAGCGGGCTGGAGGTGGTCAACGTGGAACTGCGTGGTGGCGGGAAAGCCCGCATGCTGCGGATCGTGATTGACAAACCTGCGGGCGTCACGCATGAAGATTGCGTGAGCGTCAGCCGCGAGGTGAGCACGATCCTCGATGTGGAAGACGCCATGCCAGGCGGTTCGTATCTGCTTGAAGTTTCTTCTCCCGGTCTCGATCGGGAGTTATTCAAGTCGGCCGATTACGAGCGCTTCACCGGAAGTTTGGTGAAGCTCACGACGCGGCAGCCGGTAAACGGGAACCGGCACTTCGAGGGCCGGCTGGAAAGTTTTCGAGAGGGACGGCTCACGCTGGAGTTGAGCAAAGCGCGAAAGAAAGCTAAGCCGGTAGAGAATTCCTCGGCGAAGCTGGAGATTGAGCTGACCAACGTGGAAAAAGCCAACCTGGTGCCGGAGATTTAAGAAGAGATTGGGAAATTGCGAAATTTGGTAATTGGGTAATTTTGAAAATCGCTGATCCGCTCTGTACGCGGTTTTTCAATTACACAATTACTCAATCCCCCAATTACCAAATGGTTTTCTATGGCAAGCGAGCTCTACAACACGATTGACGCACTGAGCCGGGAAAAAGGCATTGACCCGCGGATCGTAGTCGGCGCGGTCGAGGACGCCATCGTCGTGGCTACGCGCAAGTATTACAAGACGCAGGAAAATTTGCGCGCCGAACTCGACAAGGAAACCGGAAAAATCCGCGCCTTTGCCGTGCGCACCGTGGTCGAAACTCCGGAACAGGTGGAAGACCCGCTGTTACAGATCACTCTGGAAGACGCTCGCAAAGTGGACCCCAGCCTGGAGGTCGGAGGCGAGTTGCAGATTCCCAAGCCGACCGAAGGAATTCTGGGTCGCATCGCGGCGCAACTGGCGAAGCAGGTTATTTTTCAGAAGGTCCGCGAGGCCGAGCGCGACACGGTCTACAACGAATACATTGGCCGGGTCGGCGAGATTGTGAACGCCACGGTGAAGCGCATCGAAGGCCCTGACATGATCTTTGATCTGGGCAAAGCGGAATCCCGCATGCCCCGCAAAGAGCAATCACGCCTGGAGTCGTTTGCTATTGGCGAGCGAGTGCGCGTGGTCATTGCGCGAGTGGAGAAAGCCTCCAAAGGCCCGGCAGTCGTGGTGTCACGCGCTGCGCCCGAGTTGGTGCAGCATTTGTTCCAGACCGAAGTCCCGGAAATTTACGACGGCACAGTTGTGATTCGCGCCATTGCCCGCGAGGCCGGCGAGCGCACCAAGATTGCCGTGATGTCCAAAGACAAAGACGTGGACGCGGTGGGCGCTTGTGTGGGCATGAAGGGCATGCGGGTGCAATCGATCATCCGCGAGCTGCGCGGCGAGAAGATCGATATCATCGAGTACCACGAAGACGCCGTGACATTTGCGGAGAAGGCGTTGCAACCCGCGAAAGTCAGCCGCGTGACTGTGCTCGATACCTCCGATAAACATCTCGAAGTTGTGGTCGACGACAGTCAGCTTTCTCTTGCCATCGGAAAGAAAGGCCAGAATGTTCGGTTGGCTGCCAAGCTCCTCGGCTGGAAGATTGACATCAAGAGCGAAGAAGAGAAGCGGCAGGAAGTCGAGCAGCAGATGTCGGCCATGCTGCCTCCTGCCACCACGCCGCTGGAAAGCGTGACCGGCCTGGGTGAGGGTCTGATTGAGAAATTGGCTGCGGCCGGTGTCACCACAGTGGAAGCGCTGGCGGATATGACACCGGAGCAGCTCGAAGCCATCGAGGGCATTGGTCCCAAGACGGTGGAAAAAATCAGCCTCGCGGTCAATAATTATTTCTCCAGCCTGGAAGGCGGAGAAGCAGAAGCCGCTCCGGAAGCGGCGGGAGAAGTCGCCGAGGGCGAAGGCGTTCCCGCGGAACACGCGGCTGCGGTCGACGCAAGTTCAGAGGCGAGCGCGGACGAGCCCGCAACAGACGAGAGCGCTTCCGGCCAGGAGAGCGCCGAAGCGGGCCCAGAGACAGTCGAGGCCAGTCCGGACGCGGAAGCGCCGCTTGAGACAAGCAGTCCTGCTGACGGAGACTCGCATCAGCCGGAAGTTCCTAGCGAGGAAGTTTCTAGCGAAGATGTTCCCTCGGGGAATGTTTCCTCTGAGGATAAGAGTTAAGCAAGAAGCGGCGAAATTCGGTTTGCTATCGCAGTTGGTTGGGGTAAATAGATACCGTGAGGTTGACATGAAGACTTAGCGGGAGAATTCCGAAGGAGCAAAAGGGCGGATGAGCAAGATTCGAATCAACGATCTAGCCAGGGAGCTGGAAGTCAAAAGCAAAGCCATTCTCGATGTCCTGACTGAGGTGGGCGTCACCGAGAAGAAGACCCATTCCAGTTCTCTCGAAGATCATGAAGCCGACAAAGTGCGGGCTCACTTCCACAAGGCCGGTGACTCCGTGAGCGCGGCCCGGGCACAACGCGTCAGTCGCAACGACGGCGACGAAATTCGAACCAAGATCGATCTTTCGCACATTTCCAAGCCGGGCGACGTTCTGAACCTCCTGCGGCATCAACAAGCGCAACAGGCTCATCCTCCGGTTGTTCCGCCTCCCGTTCATCCAGCTTCTCCGGTTCGTCCCGCACCGCCAGTTGCTCCGGCCGAGACCAGAACTGCGGCGCCGGTGGCCGCCGTTCCTCCCGTGGCCGTTCAACCGATTGCCCCCGTGGTTCCCAAGGCGCCGGCAGCGCCGCCTCCTAAACTTGTGCTGCCTGTTCAGCCACCGCCGCGCCCAGTTTTTGTAGCTCCACCTCCAGTCGCTGCCGCGCCACCGCCGGTTGCGGTAGCTCCACCCGCGCCGGCTCCGCCGCCGGTAGCGGCTCCTCCGGTCGTGACTCCGCCACCGGTACAGGCTGCGTCGCCCTCGATAGTTTCGCCACGTCCCGCGGCGCCGATTGCAGTTCGTCCCCCAGTGTCGGGCCGTCCGCAGACGCCCTCGCCGCGTATGATCATGCCGCAGACCGGGCCTCGTCCGGTTTATTCGGCTCCGCCCCGCCCCGTGCCCCCAGTGCAGGCTGCGGGAGCGACACCGCGCCCCGTGCCCGGACGACCCGTCCCTGGGCAGCCAATTTTTCAACGTCCCCGGCCCGGCGCGCCCATTGCGCGTCCGCCTATGCGCCCCGGCGAGCGGCGGCCCATGCATCCCACGCGCCAGACCCCTGCAGGTGCGCGGCCCATCGGAGTAGGTCCTGGAGCGCCTCCGCCCGGGCCATCTCGTCCTGGCGCCCGCCCCGGAGGTCCTTCGCGTCGCCCCGGCCAGCGCTATGTTCCGCGTGGTGTGAAGGAAGGCCCGATGAAGGGCTACACGCCGCCCCCGCGCATGGTGGTTTCCAATGAGCCGCAACCCATCACGCGCAGCATCACGATCACGGAAGGCATCAGCGTAAAGGATCTTGCCGAGAAGCTGGAAATTCGTGCGAAAGATCTCATCGCGCGTCTTCTGGGCCGCGGCGTATTTGCCACTGTCAATCAGTCTCTCGATACCGAACTGGCCACCGAGATGGCTCGCTTCTTTGGTGCAGAAAGCAACGTCATCAGTTTCGAGGAGCAGACTGCGAAGGAAATTTCTTCAGGCGCGACCGGTGAAGAGGGTGTCGCGATGGAGACGGTGACGCGCCCCCCGGTGGTCACGATCATGGGCCACGTGGATCACGGCAAAACTACGCTGCTCGATTCCATTCGCTTGACCAATGTCGCGGGCGGCGAAGCCGGCGGCATCACGCAGCACATTGGCGCATACAAAGTCACCATTCAAGACAAAGAATCTCCGGCCTATGGCAGGCAGATTGTTTTCCTCGATACGCCTGGCCACGAGGCCTTCACTCGCATGCGGGCTCGTGGAGCGAAGGCTACCGACATCGTCGTGCTGGTGGTGGCTGCCGATGACGGCGTAATGCCGCAGACGCTCGAAGCTATCGATCACGCGCACGCCGCCGAAGTTCCGATCATCGTTGCGGTCAACAAGATCGATAAGCCCGATGCCTTGCCAGATCGCGTGAAGAAACAACTCGCCGATCGCGGCCTGATGCCGGAAGCCTGGGGCGGAACCACGGTATTCGTGGACGTTTCGGCAAAACAGAAGACCAATCTCAACCTGCTGATGGAAATGATTTGCCTGGTCGCCGACTTGCAAGAGCTCAAGGCGACGCCAGAGCGTCCGGCTACCGGCGTCGTTCTCGAAGCGAAGCTCGACCGCGGACGTGGGCCTGTAGCTACCGTCCTGGTGCAAAACGGCACGCTGCGCGCCAGCGACAATTTTGTAGTCGGCAACGTCTACGGCAAAGTTCGCGCCATGCTGGACGACCGTGGCCAACCTTTGCAAGAAGCGCCACCCTCGACGCCAGTCGAGATTCTTGGCATGGAAGGCTTGCCGCAGGCGGGCGATCAGTTTGTAGTGGTTGCCGATCGCGACAAGGCACGCGGCATCTCCGAGTATCGCGAACAGAAGGCACGCGAAATCATGCTGGCCAAGAGCTCGCGAGTTTCGCTCGAAGGCTTGGCGGAACAACTGAAGACTGCCGGGGTCAAGGAGCTGAACATCATCCTGAAGGCTGACGTAGGCGGCTCGGTGGAAGTGCTGAGCGACCTGTTAGGAAGGCTTTCCAACGACAAAGTTCGGCTCAAGCTGTTGCACTCCGGTGTGGGCGCCATCACCGAGACCGATGTGCTGCTGGCCTCGGCGTCCAATGCCATCATCATCGGCTTTAACGTGCGGCCGGAGCGCAAGGCGCAGGAATTGGCCGACCAGGAAAAAGTCGATATCCGCCTGCATTCGATCATTTACGAATTACAGGACGAAATCAAACGTGCCATGACCGGCTTGCTCGAGCCCACCATCAAGGAAACCTATCAGGGCCGCGCCGAGGTGCTGGAAACTTTCCGCATTCCGAAGGTGGGCACGATTGCCGGTTGCCGCGTCACCGATGGTTTAGTCAAGCGCGACTCCGAAGTCCGCCTGCTGCGTGACAACGTTGTCGTCTTCACCGGCAAAGTCGGTTCGCTGCGCCGCTTCAAAGATGACGCCCGCGAGGTCACGAACGGGATGGAGTGCGGCATCTCCATCGCCAACTACGGCGACATCAAAGCAGGCGACGCAGATTGAAGCTTTCGTCACCGAAAAGGTCGCGGCGGAAGTGATTGCATAGAACCGGCTCTTAGCACTTAGCCTTTAGCGCTTAGCTCTTGGTTTAGCTAACGGCTAAGTGCTAATAGCTAAGTGCTCATGATCGCCTTTCTCACCCTGGAACTGCGCATCGAAGCGGCGCATTCGCTCAAAGACAAGCGGCAAGTGGTGCGGAGCTTGAAGGACCGTTTGCGGGCACACTTCAACGTAAGCGTGGCTGAGCTGGAGGCAAGCGAGTTGTGGAATCGTGCGACGATTGCGGTGGTCAGCGTGTCCGACTCGCGCGATTATCTGGATGGCCTGATGAAAAATGTGGAGCGCCATGCCACGCGCGTCGCCAACAATAACGGCGCCGATGTAGCGGATTCGTTTGTTGAGTTTCTATAAGTCCTTTCTTCTTTTCTCACCACAGAGGACACAGGGGGACACGGAGGAAGTCGATTTTCCCTCCATCCTCTATGATCCCCTGTGTTCTCTGTGGTTATTCGTTGCTCGAACTGAAAAATTAATGGGAAGTGATCACTTCCGCTGCGGGCGCGAGCCTTGGGCCAACCAAGGTGGCTCTCGGACCCGGCTAAGATGTCCGCGGCAGAGCTCCCGAAGGCTTGTCCACGGGCCGCGAGGTGTCTAGAACTGCGCGGCTGAAACATCTAGGCCTATTCTTAGAGTAGCAAGTTGGAGGGGGTAAATGGGACATCCTTTATAACTTTATATTTGGAACCGAATGAGCAACTTAGCGCATTTTTGGCGGGTTTTAGGGGCTTGACAAGATTTTGGATTGCGTACAACTTAGCGCATTTGCCGCCCCAGGCGGCGGTTTTTCTGATATCCTCATTCGTTTTACCCAAGAGGGTTAAGTGGAGAAGCGCGGGGCCAAGTACCATCGCGAGCGTCTCGCCGAGGCGTTACGCGAGGAGATAGAAACCCTTGTGGAGGGGGAACTGGCCGACCCGCGTATCGGACTGGTGAGCGTAAGCAGCGTGGCTTTAGCGGACGATTCCCGCTCGGCGCGCGTGTTTGTCACCGTGGAGGGTGACGACGCTGAGGCGGCACGTTCGCTTGAAGGTCTGAATACTGCCGTGGGATACATTCGCCGGCAAGTCGCCGAGCGTCTGCATCTTCGCCGTCCGCCGGAATTGTTTTTCCAGGTGGACCGCTTCGGGCAATACGAGGCCAGAGTCGAGGAACTGCTAAGCCGCGCGAAAAAAAGAGTTCGCTAGCCGCGGCCAGTTTAGATGGAAGCGAGCCAAGCGCGCGACGATTGGTCGCAAAGAACATAACCTTCGCGCGGCTCGCCTGGATCGTTCGCGGCGCAAAGAACGCTTGCTCAGGATGACAAGCAAGAGTGGGAGGGAAACGGGCCCCCATGCTGAAGGACGTTCTCAAACAGATCGAGCAGCGCGACCGGTTTCTGCTGACGTTCTCATGCCCGTCCCGATGGCGATGCTGTCGGTTCAGCGTTAGCCTGTTGCCAAATTCTGCGCGACATGGGCAAGGAAGCCGATGTCGTCCTGCGCGAGGGCGTTCCACGTATCTATCAAGGGCTGCCCTTCGCCGACGGAGTGGTCGAGGCGGAGCGGGTAAACGGAAAGTACGAAGCCGCCATCATTCTGGAGTGCGAGAGTGTTCAGCGCACTCGCCTGGAAGGCCTGGAAAACCGCTTCCTCATCAGCATCGATCACCACTTGAGCGGCCGGCCATTTGCCGACGTCGAACTGGATCGATCCCGAAGCGGTGGCGACTGCGGAAATGGTTTATCACTTGGCCACGGCAGTGCGAGTGCGAATTTCTCCGGAAATCGCCACCTGCCTCTACACTGCGGTTCTTGCCGATACCGGATCGTTCATGTTTGCCGGCACCAACGAGCACACCTTCACTTTAGCGCGCGAGTTAGTGCGTTCCGGCGCCGATCCAGTGAAATGCGCCCGCAACATCTACTTCGGCCACTCCACGGCGAAGATGCGCCTGCTCGGGGCCGCACTGTCGGACTTGCATCGCGAAGGCGCGCTCGCTTGGATTTCCGTCAGCCAGGCGCAAATGGAGCAATGCGAAGCCACCGAGGAAGATTGCGAAGGCTTGGTCAACTACGCGCTATCGATTCGCGATGTTGAGGTCGCCGCTTTTCTGCGCGAGCTTCCCGGCGGACGCTATCGTGTGAGCCTGCGCAGCAAAGGTGGCCTGAATGTGGCGGAGGTCGCGGAACGCTTCGGCGGTGGCGGGCATGCCTGCGCCAGCGGCTGCTCACTGGAGGGACCGCTAGAGTCAGCGGTGGAACGGATCAGGGCAGAGATGAGGGGATCCTGACGCAAACGCCGAGATCTCCTGCAAAAATGATCAAGCTTGAAATCCGCGAGACGCCCACCGGCGCGATCTTTGCCGTGAAACTTCATCCCCGCGCTCGCAAGAATGCAATCACCGGCGAACTCGACGGGGTGCTCAAACTTGCGTTGACCGCTCCTCCCGTGCAGGGCAAGGCGAACCAGGCCTGCATCGAATTCCTGGCGAATCTTTTGAGCGTACCGAAGTCTTCCGTTACCATAGCCTCCGGCGAAACCAGCCGCCGCAAAGTCATTCGTATTGCGGGTTTGTCGGCCGCGGAATTACGAGACCGTCTAGAACTGTAGCGGCAGCGTCTTGCCGGCCCGACATTCAGGGAACAATCCGCTGACGAGATTTTGTTCTTGGTTCATTGTCCCGAGAGTGAGATTTCTTTGACCCTTTCCCAGCGCCTCCACGAAATCCGCACCGGCTTCGACCGCCCCTTCTGGGTCGCCAACATCACCGAAATCTTTGAGCGCCTTTCTTACTATGGCGCATTTGCTTCCCTCGCGTTATATCTGCAAGAGCGCCTGAACTTCTCCACCGAACAAACTGGAACGCTAACCGGCATCTTCGGTGGGATGGTCTGGTTTCTTGCCATCTTCGGCGGAGCCGCGGCCGACCGCCTGGGATTCCGCCGCGCGCTTTCGATCGCCTACCTCATTTTGGCGGCGGCTTATTTTCTGATCGGCTCCATCGGCGCGCCCTGGCTGGCGCCCGTCCGCAATGCAGTTCCGCTCGGCCTGTTCGTCGGATTCATTCTCATTCTTCCCGCTCTCGGCGTTTCGCTGGTCAAGCCTTGCGTGGTGGGCACCACGGCTCGCGCCTCGAAGGAAAACGTGCGTTCCATCGGCTATTCGATTTACTACACTATGGTCAATATCGGTGGAGCGCTGGGTCCTCTCTGCGCTTCGTGGGCGCATCGCCATCTCGGCGTCGAAAATGTTTACCGTGTTGCGGCGCTCAGCGTTTTCGCGATGTTCTTTGTGGTGCTGTTGTTCTTTCGCGAACCGCGTAAAGTCAGCGACGCGCCTCCGCCTTCGATCGCGACGGTAGCGCGAAATTTCTGCGTGGTCGTGGGCAATTACAAGCTTGTCCTCCCGGTCTTGGGCGTCGCCTTGGTGCTGCGCCTCGCCATGTTGTTCTACCCATTCAGTGTGCCCTGGTGGATTTGGCTCGCGCTGCTCGCCCTTGTCCTTGTGGGCATTAGCCGCTTTATGTGGTTTCTGGTTCTGTTCACCGGCTACTGGATTGTTTTTTGGCAGCAATACGTTAGTCTGCCCGGCTACATTCACGGCTACATCAATGCTAAGGCTGATGTAGAACGCATTCTGGTGACTGATGGATTGACGGTAATCTGCCTTACTCTGATAGTCAATTTTCTGATCAGCAAAATTCCGGCATTTCAAGCCGTCATCCTAGGGACGCTGATCACCTCCCTCTCGTGGCTAATTCTCGCTTTCCATCCCCCGGTCTGGGGAGTGGTCCTCTCGCTGTTCGTCCTGGCGCTGGGCGAGATCACTCTATCGCCGCGCTACTACGAATACATCTCGCGCCTGGCCCCTCCCGAGCAGCAAGGTACGTACATGGGATTTGCCTTCCTGCCCATCGGCATTGGATCGCTAATCGGCGGCTGGTTCGGCGGCACGCTCATCCATCACTTCGGCGAAGTCACCCACCAACCACAACGCATGTGGTGGGTGGTAACCGCGATAGGTTTGCTGACGACAGCATCCTTGTGGATTTACGACAAAATATTTCGTCCGGCAGATGCTCCGGGAAAATAAATGATCGGGCGAGGACCGTATCGCAGCGCAGGCTTCACAGGCCGACGAAAAATCCGAGCTTTGAAAGGACGGCGGCTTCGCGGCTTGCGGAAAAACACTCGATTCGTATCGGGGCATCGGCTTCAGCCATGCCGTAATGGATCTCAACTTTGATTTACGCGCCCATAGGGCGCAAGTAGCACAAAACTATCAGCATTTCCGAAGTCGCGTTAAAGGTCAGCGCACAGGCCGCTGAAAAATCGGAGCTTTGAAAGGGCGTCGGCTTTAGCCGTTTCGCTTCGCGATGCGAAGTGAGATTATGCCCCGGTACGAAAAAAGGGGGTTAGTTTCGCGGCAGTTGCGCCCTATGAGCGCGTAGGCGGACGTTGATACAACTTACGATATGGCTGAAGCCATATCCTGATACAAAGCAAGTTTAACTCCATGCCAAAACTTCAACCCACTGTTGTCGCTCTCCACGTTCGCCACATGCTCCACCACGGCGGTTCCCTCGAACATGCCCACGGCGTGCGGTGGTTCTTCAAAGACGAAATCAAATCGCATGGATGGTACACCGACGACCTACGCCGCGCGGCGATGCAAGCTCAGCGGCAACTCCGCAGAGAATCCGATCTCAAATTCCTACTCGAAGTCGCCGATCATCTTTTCTCGGGACGCGTCCTCGAAGAAAAAGTCTTCGCCATTCTCATGCTAGAAAAATTAACTGCCGAATTCGGTGACGCAGAATTCCACCGATTCGAATCCTGGCTGAAGCGCATCAGCAGTTGGGCCGATCACGACGCACTGCTGCATTACTTGATCGGGCCCATGATTGTCTCCGACCCCGAGCGCCTGACGCGCGTCTTCCGCTGGGCGAAGTCGCGCGACCGCTGGCATCGCCGCGCCGCTTGCGTGGCCCTGATTCGAGGCACAAGGCAAAAGCTGTTCTTTCCAGAAATTGTCCGCCTATCGAACTTCCTTCTCTCCGACAAAGACGACATGGTGCAAAAGGGCTTAGGCTGGCTTCTGCGCGAAACCGTCAAAGCCGATCCGAAGCGCACCATCCCGTACCTGATGCGCATCCGCAAAGGCGCCCCGCGGTTCGTGCTGCGCACCGCGTGCGAAACGTTACCGAAACCGACGAGGAAGCGAATCCTGGCAACGTAGCACCAGCGCTCAGACCATCCAGGGATTGATCACGGAAACCGCGATATCCTCAAAGTGCGCCGTGTTGCGAGTCGCAAGCGTGGCGCGTTGTGCGAGGACGATGCCGGCAATCATGGTGTCGCGTAGCTCCACCGGCCGGCCCTTCTTGTGGCGGGAGGCCATCAGGTCTCCGGCTTGCTGGGCCGCCGCAACATCGAACGGAATCACCCGCTGTCCGAGTTTTCCGAGAACCGCCGCAAACGCCTCGATCAGTAACGACCGCCGTTTGCCGACGGCCATGATCTGCAGACCGAAGCGAACTTCCAACAGTGTGATGGAGGTTGTCCAAATGGAAGTTCGAGGCTGCTGGTCGAGCCAGCCGATAACTTGCTGGTCGGGAGTCTGGCGCATGAGCGCGGAGAGTACGTTTGTGTCGAGGACAATCATTCCTCAGACATCATTCCTCAAAAGACGGAGGTTGGAGGCTGTGCCCTCGCAGTTCGGGCAGCTCGGAGTCCAGGCCAGCTTTGGCAAACAAAGCCGAGATTTCCGTGCCCAGCCCGGCGGCGGGAACATCTTCCTCGTTCACGGCAACGCGCAGAATATCCCTCACTTCTTCTTCCAGGCTGTGTCCATTCCTCCGGGCACGGCGCTGCAAGCGGGCCTTCACCGAATCGGCAAGATTGCGCACTACGAATTGGGCCATCGGAAGTTCCTATTTGATATCATGATATCATTCAATGAGTGTCTTTGTCTATTGTTGTATTCTGCCGTCCTTGCCCGCTGCGCTAGGCTCGGACCGGACGGACGAGGCGTCCGTCCCCACGCTAAACGCAGAAGATTGCTAGAATAGTCATTCACCCATGGACCTCTCTGCCATTCAAGGCGCGCTGCGCGAGCGCAACATCGACGGCTGGCTTTTCTACGACCATCATCATCGCGATCCCATTGCCTACCGCATCTTGGGATTGCCTGCCAGCCTGATGGTCACGCGCCGCTGGTTTTATCTGATTCCCGCGCAAGGCGAGCCCGTCAAACTGGTTCACAAAATCGAAGCCGCGCATCTCGATTCCCTGCCTGGCCGCAAGCAGGAATACGCCGCATGGCAGGAGCTGTTCGAAGGTGTCAAGACGATGTTGAAGAACTATCGCGACATCGCCATGCAATACTCGCCCAACAATTTGGTCTTCTATGTCTCGCTGGTCGATGGTGGCACCATCGAATTGATTCGCGGCCTGGGAAAAAATGTCCTTAGTTCGGGCGATCTGGTAGCGCAGTTCGAAGCCACCCTGACCGAAAATCAAATCAAGACTCACTTCGCCGCGCGCGATGCGGTCGATGCGATCACCGCGGCCGCGTTTCAGGAGATCGGCGATCGCGCACGGAACGGTGGAACCACGGAGCACGCAATCCAGCAATGGTTCATGGAAGCCTTCGCTCGCGAGAACCTGGTCACCGATGATCCGCCCATCGTCGCCGTGAATGCCAACAGCGGCAACCCGCACTACGAGCCGCATGCCGACAAGTCAGCGCCCATCCGCGAAGGGGATTTCGTGTTGCTCGATGTGTGGGCGAAAAAGAATACTCCCGACGCGGTGTATTACGACATCACCTGGACTGGCTTCATCGGCAAGGCGCCCTCTGACCGCATGCGGGAAATTTTCCAGATTGTTCGCGACGCTCGCGATGCCGGCATCAAAACCGTGGAGGACGCGATTGGTGCAAGCCGCTCCATCGCTGGCTGGGAAGTGGATCGTGCGGTTCGCGATCACATCAAGAAATCGGGCTACGGAGAATACTTCATTCACCGCACCGGTCATTCGATTGGCACCGAGGTTCACGCCAACGGCGCTAACATGGACGATCTCGAAATCCACGACGAGCGCCGTATTCTGCCGAACTCCTGCTTCTCCATCGAACCCGGCATCTATCTTCCCGAATTCGGCGTGCGCAGCGAAATTAACATTCTGGTGCGTCCCAAAGCGGCCGAGGTAACAGGTAAAATTCAACGTGAGATTGTGGCGATCTGAATGGCAAACACCTCAACCGTCAAACCGAACGAAGCCTCGCAACCCTTCACCGTGATCTCGGTGGTCGCGCCGGCGGTAGGCTGGCTCATTCCCGGTGCTGGACACCTCATTCAGAAACGCTGGATTCGCGGCTTGCTGCTTATGGCTTCCATCTCGACGATGTTTATTCTCGGCTTGCTGATGGAAGGCCATGTCTACGCGCCCAACGGCGGCGACATCCTCGACATTCTTGGCTTCGTGGGCGACGTGGGCGCGGGAGGCTTCTATATCATCAGCCGCGCGATGGATTGGGGACAGCCTGCCATTGCGCACGCAACGGCTGATTATGGGACGAAGTACATCATCGTGGCAGGATTGCTGAACCTGATCAGCGTGGCGGACGCGTACCACATCGCCATTGGAAAGAAGCAATGATTGTGATTCCACTCGCGCTTGTTTTAGCACCTTCGCATTTCACTGCCGCGGTATTGTTCGCGGTGTTCGCATCCATCGTCTTCGCCATTACCCAGCGCAGCGGCGCTCGCGAGCAATTGCGTTACGGCCTTTACTGCTTTGCGATGTTCGTCGGTGGAGTGTTCGTGGCCGGCTGGCTGATGTTGCTGCTGAGAAGATAGCAGAAGGCAGGCTACTAGCTCCTAGCTTCTAGCTCAACCCTCCATCGTCCCGTGATTTAGCTAGAAGCTAGCAGCCAGAAGCTAGAAGCTTCCTACCCTTCCCACACGAACGCATCGAACACTCGCTTGGTTTCGAATCCCAAGCGGCGATAGAGTTCGACCGCCCGCAGATTTGCTTGCGTCACGGTGAGAGACAGCAATGAAAATCTTCGCTGCCGCAGGCTGGCCATGGTAGCCGCCATCAGGGATTCTCCCAGACGTTGCGAGCGGAATTCGGGCAGAACGCAAACCTGGGTTACGTGGCCAACGTCGTGGCGAACGCGAGAACAGAGAATCACTCCCACCATGCTGCGAGCGCGTTTGTGGATCGCGACAAAGGACGAGTCGGGATCGAAGGTTCCGCATCCTGGGAAGCGCACAATGTTATTCAGGAAACGCAACGATCCGCTCAGGCTGCGGTACTGATCGTTGATTTGCGAATCGACGTGGCCGCGATACGCCACCGTGATGAGGCCCGCGGCTGCCTGGTAGTCCTGCTCGTGCCAGCGGCGAATTTCTATGTCGGGGCTGGTTGGCACCCGTGCAGCTTCGGAATTCAGAGGCAACACCATGAACAGCCGCTCATGACGCTGAAATCCCTGGCTGGTGAACGAGGCTGCCACTTCTCCTGCTTCGTGCAAGAGGAGTTGCGCTTCTACGCGGTGAATGCCGGGAGATTGTTGCAGAGTTTCGATGACGTGCAGCAGCAGTTGGGATTCCACCTCGTGCGGGTTGGATAACTTGCCGCCGTTGGCTACGAAAAGGTCGCCAACCACTCCTTTGCTGCCTTCGTAGACAAAGAAGGCGTAGCCGCAAAGGCTGCCGCGCTCGATGGCCGCATAACCGGGCAGGATTTTGGTGTCGGCATAACGCAGGATCATGTCGGCCGAAGGACGGTAATCCCAGGAGAGAAGTCGCGCCCAGACCTCGGTTTCATGTTCCAGCAGGGGCCGAAGGTCAGCCGATGAAAAGTGCCGGAGATCGAGAATTTCCACCAAGGCTCCCAGAATTGCAGACCGCGCGTCCGCGCTGGAGTGCGTGAAAACGGAGTGTAGTGCTTTGCGCGGGTCGGAGGCAAACTGGCCCCCTCCCTCTACCCGACTGTAAAATCCAGAAAACAAAGGATCTAAACTCTGGCTCCGTGCTAGATCTTTGAGTTTACAGGAGTTAAAAGCAAAATCCAGATAGCAAGGGGGTTACGTTCGCGGGAACGTGTGCCGTTCAAGTTGTCACCCGATCATGCGTGCTCGAAATTGACAATGCTTGTGATTCGATAGAAAAAGTGAGGTCAACGGGAAAGCACCGGAATAACTTCCCATCGGAAGCCCGAGCCGTGAGAGGTGAACCAGGAAGATCAGGGTTGGTGGTGCGCGCGCTTCAAAAATCCGCGAAGCTTGGGGCAGCTTCTGGTTAGGTCGCTTTCGGGATAGAACTTTCGGGTTGGCGGGCGGCCCATGTGCCGCTCAAAGCGTGAACTGCGTGTAGCCCGAGACACGTAAAGCGTGGGTGTAAAGACGATCGGCCCAATAGCAACCGAACCGGGAGCCGATTTCCCAATGATTGGAAATCTTCTTGACCTTGTAAGCTAGCGCCCAATCCAATTCGCTGCCATAGTGGATGCGGTCGCTGTCAGAATGGTAATCGTAGTAAGTCATGGTTGCCATAGCACCTCCCAGTGGTCTTACGGGGCCACTGGCGGTCAGATAGAGTGCCTGCAAGCCATGACTGGCGCCCAGGTTGGGAGTGGTGCCGAATAATTCCGTCCAGCCATTGAAGGGGTTTGCCAAGGGAGTCGTTACCTCGTCCGTCGCGCTGTGGCCTTGCAGCACAGCGTAGCCGCCTTTAAGTCCGAGTTCGCCCCAACCAGGACCCAGCTCCGCTAAATAGTAGTCGGCGTTGACGCGGTTGGGATTGCTGCCAAAATTCTGCTGATTGGCAAACTCCGCTGTGTAGAGAACACTCCACTGCGGCGTAATGAGGTAGGGGCCGGCTGCTCGCGCGCCGAACGTTCGGGTGGACAGCGCAAATTGAGGGACGGAGCGGTAATCGAGCAGCAAGCCATAGAGAGAGGCATTGATGCGTCCAGTTTTCTGCCCAGCCAGATTCAACAAATGAGTGTGCATTGGGGGCTGGCCATCGGTGGCATCGTGACCGACTACGCGGTAATACCGGTTGATGAAAGCGTAAGTGAAAACCGCGTCAGGGATTATATCAACGTCCACTCGGGCGGCATCAAAGGTTTCGTGGATCTGGCGCCAAGAGGATGTGCTGACAAATCGTCCATCGTTGAGCGCGATCTCCTGACGGCCCAGCTTTGCGGTCACCGTGCGCCCTTCGAAGGCGTGTTTCCATTTTAGATAGCCTTGACTCAGTTGCACGCCACGCGGTTCAAGGATGGCGGGGCGATCCGGGAGATTCTGAGCAGGTAGCGTCGGAACGCTGTAATCGGCGGGGCCGGTGATCAAGACGGCAGCGCCTTGAGCATACGCGGAGAGCCCGTGAAAGGACTCAGTCTCGTACCCAAGCGCAATCCTGAGGGTGGGAGCGTATGCGTTACCAGTGAAGGGTGGCCCATCGCGTTCGAAGCTTTCGAAACGGTAGCGCGCGTCGATGGAGACTTTCCCTTGCTGAAGCGTCGTCCACAGCCGGGAAGCGTCAGACTCTTCCTCCTGTGCCCTCAACCCGCAGGGAAAGACGAGGCAAAGTGCAGTGACGCACAGAACCAGAATCTTCATGCTTTAGACCCTCTCTCACTTCCCGAAACGCGACCGGGGAGAAGCGGAGGCAACGGGCGCCGGGCTCTCCCTTAGCAGAACGAATGGCCAGCCGCAACGTTCGCGCTATGAGCGCGCGAGGTTGGTAGGTCTACAGTTGGCTTATCGGCAGAATGGGGCTCCGCCATGAGGACTGAGGTTCAGTGCTCTTTTTGCCGATAACAAGTTGTGACATGGGTCAATGGATTGGTGCGCCGGATTGTGCCTTTGCTAGGCATCGTTGCCGTGGGCGTCGCCCTGAGCGCAGCCATCTTCACCACTTTGCGGAGCCTCGAAAGTAAGAACGCCCAAGCCTCCTTCGACGGCGTTGCCCAGGAACGCCTGGATGCGGTTGAGACGAACGTCACTTTGACGGTGAATAATCTTGTGTCTCTTGGGGCGCTTTACGATGCTGCGCCAGAGGTCACGCGGGACGAGTTCGGCAGGTTCGCAGCACCTTTGCTGGCACGCAACCGAGCTATCCAGGCGCTGGAATGGATTCCGCGGGTACCGAAACAATCGCGGCAAGAATATGAAGACAAGGCACGCCACGACGGCGTCGCGTCATTTCAATTCACAGAGCGGCTCTCGCCGATCGAAATGGGCCGAGCGGGTGAGCGGGAGGAGTACTTCCCGGTTTTCTACGTTGCTCCTCTCAAAGGAAACGAGAAGGCGCTGGGCTTTGACCTTTTCTCGGATCGCGTGCGGCGGGAAGCGTTGCAGACTTCGGTGGATTCGGGGCAGATGGTGGCGACCAACAGAATTAAGCTGGTGCAGGAGACCTCCGACCAATACGGCTTCCTGGTCTTTCGTCCGGTTTACTGGGGAGGCATCGAGCCTGCAAGCATCGAGGGACGGCGTGGGGCGTTAACCGGGTTCGCGCTGGCCGTTTTTCGAATCGCGGATATCGTAGAGAAGGCGGGAGCTGCGCCGAGCTCCGCGTCGGGCCTTAACTTAGCTATTTTCGACCGCACCGCCGGCCGCGGAGAACAGCTGCTTTACCCGAAGGGCGCTCGTCTCGAGGGTGTCGAAGACCTTCCTCCGGGCTTTCGCGCAGCCCGCACGATTTCCGTAGCTGGACGCACCTGGGAGCTCGCTGCCTACCCTCTTGCCAATAGCTTCAAGCCGACACGCTGGAGTAGTTGGGGGACATTTTTGGCCGGCCTTCTGCTCACCTGCCTGCTGACCACATATCTCGCCGACCGCCATCGCGCCGAAGATGCCTTGCACCAAAGCGAAGAGCGCGCCCGTTTGCTCTTTGCCACTATCCCTCATCCGGCCTATGTATTCGATCTCGAGACCCTGAGCTTTCTGGAAGTGAACGAAGCCGCGGTGCAGCAATACGCGTATAGCCGGGATGAGTTTCTGCGAATGAAGACCACAGACGTTCAACCCGTCGAGGAGGCGAAACAGCTCCATCCGCATGAACCAGCCCAAGTCGTGAAAGGCGCGGCTGGACAGTGGAAGCATCACAGTAGAGACGGACGCACGATCGACGTGGAGATCTACTTCCATGATCTTAACTATGATGGCCACAGGGCACGGCTGGCGATCGCCCAGGATGTGACGGAACACAACCGGCTTGAGATTCAGCTGCGCCACTCCCAGAAGCTTGAGGCGGTCGGCCGGTTGGCCGCCGGCATAGCGCACGAGATTAATACGCCGGTCCAGTTTATTGGCGACAACCTTCGCTTTCTGCGCGACGGTTACACGGACCTGAACAAAGTGCACGAGAAATATAAACAGCTTCGGGACGCAATGGCCCATGGCGAGGCCAATCGGGGTTTGGCGGAGGAGGCAAGCGAGGCCGAGAAGGCAGTGGACCTTGATTATCTGAAGGAGGAAATTCCGAAGGCCATTGGGCAGTCGCTCGACGGTGTGACGCGGGTAGCCACTCTGGTGCGCGCCATGAAGGAATTTGCCCACCCGGACCGCAAAGAAAAGACGGCCGGCGACATCAACAAAGCCCTGCTCAGCACGCTGACGGTCGCCCGCAACGAGTGGAAGTATGTGGCGGAGGTCGAAACGGACTTGGGCGATCTGCCACCGGTTTTTTGCAATATCGGCGAATTGAACCAGGTCTTCCTCAACCTGCTGGTAAACGCCTCGCACGCGATTGGAGACCGGAAAAAAGAAAACGGCGAGAAAGGCGTCATTCGGGTTCGGACTTGGATCGAGGAAAATGCGATCTTCATCTCCATTGCCGACACAGGATGTGGCATCCCCGAAGACATTCGTGACAAGGTCTTTGATCCCTTCTTCACAACCAAAGAAATCGGGCGCGGGACAGGCCAGGGCCTATCCATAGCTCGCTCGGTAGTGGTCGACCAGCATGGGGGCGCACTCACCTTCAACAGCGAAGTTGGCAAAGGAACCACGTTTCATATTCGCCTGCCGCTGAAAGCCGAGGCAAAGCCCAGGGAGGAAGAAGCCCTCTAGTGTTCGCGGAGGGAGCCCCTGCGCCGCCTTTTTCGGCCCACGAAAACTCTCCGCGCGCGACCCTGGAGTGGGGAGCGTTCGAGACTTCCGCGGCTGGGACTACCTGGGGCAATTCGGCAGAGGCTCCAAACTCCCAGATAAACAGCTATACTTATCAGTTAAACTTGCAAGTTGACCTGTTAGTTTGTAAGATGAAATTTGCCATGCCGCGAAAGCCAATAGAAATCGCCGTCCTTGACCTGATGCAGACCATTGGGCTGCTGGTGCGCCGGGTGCGCGCCGCTGCGGCCTCGCAGGAGCTTTCCCTCACCGAATATGCGGTCATGGCGCGGCTGGCTAGAGAGGGGCCTGCAACCACCGCCGATCTGGCGCGCGGGGAAGGCATGAAACCGCAATCGATGGGAACTACGATCGCTGCGCTGGAGGAAATGGGCATGGTCGAGCGCAAGCCGCATCCCACCGACGGCCGCCAGGTGAATATTGAGCTGACCGCCAAGGGGCTGGCGGTACGCAAGAGCGCCAAGGATGCGAAGCGGACATGGCTGGCACAGGCCATCGCCCAACTCGACGAACAGGAACGGGAAACGCTGTTCAAGGCTGGAGACATCATCAAGCGGGTGTTGGACAAGGACCAGCCATGAAGAACGCACGCAGCTTGTGAAGCAGCCGGCTAACAATTCGGATAGACCGGAGGCCGCAATGCCTGGAGGCTCAATGTCGCGCGCCTGGCGGGCGCTGCGGCACCGCAACTTCAAGCTTTTCTTTTTTGGCCAGAGCATTTCGGTGATTGGTACCTGGATGACGCGGCTGGCGACGAGCTGGCTGGTCTATCGCCTGACTCATTCGGCCTTGCTGCTGGGCATCGTCAGTTTCGCGGGGCAGATCGTTTCGTTCGCGCTGGGGCCGTTTGCCGGTGTGTGGGTGGAGCGACTGAATCGCCGCAAGCTGCTGGTGTGGACCCAGGCAGCGGCGGCCGTGCAATCGCTGGCCATGGCGGCGCTGACCCTGGCTCACGTGATCAACCTCTGGGAAATCATCGCGCTCACCACGTTGCAAGGCTTGATCAATGCGTTCGACATGCCAGGACGGCAGGCCTTTCTGGTGCAGATGGTGGATGACCGCAACGATCTGAGTAACGCGATTGCGATCAATTCCTCGATGAACAACGGGGCACGGCTGATCGGGCCGGCCATTGCGGGCGTACTGATTGGAGCGGCCGGCGAAGGCTGGTGCTTTTTAATCGACGGCGTCAGTTACTTCGCCGTGATTGCGTCGTTGCTGCTGATGCATATCAGGCCGCTGGAGGTCCGCCGCCACGCAAGCGGCATGTTCGAGCAGATGCGTGAGGGCTGGGACTATGTACGTACATTCCGGCCTATACGGACGATACTCCTGCTTCTGGCCGTGGTCAGCCTGATGGGGTTCCCCTACGCGGTGTTGTTGCCAATTTTTGCCGGGCAGGTGCTCCACGGCGGAGCGTACACCCTCGGCTGGCTGACGGCCGCTTCAGGCGTTGGCGCGCTGGCGTCGGGGCTGTCGCTGGCGGCCCGCAAGTCGGTGCTCGGGCTGACACGCATGGGGCAGATCGCGGTCGCGATGCTGGGAGTATCGCTGATTCTCTTCGGACTTTCGCATACGTTGTGGCTGTCGCTCTTGCTAATGGGGTTTGCCGGCTTCGGGCTGATGCAAGGCGCGGCCATCAGCAATACGGTCATCCAGTCGCTGGTACCGGAAGACAAACGCGCCCGCGTAATGAGCTATTACACGATGGCGTTTTTCGGCGCCGCGCCGTTTGGCAGCCTGCTGGCGGGCACGCTGGCGCATCGGATCGGAGCGCCTCACACGGTCATGGTGACGGGCGCATTTTGCGTGGCCGGAGCGCTATGGTTCACTTTTGAGTTGCCAAAAATCAGAGCGGTCATGCGGCCCATTTATCAGGAGATGGGCCTGTTGCCGGAGCTCGATATGGAACGGCTTTCCGACGAACCTGAGCCAGTGATATGAACCCTCTCAAAGGAAAGGAAAAATCACAGTGAACTGGTATGAGTACGTCGCTTGTTTCTTTGCTGGAATGTTTCTTGCGAATGTCGTGCCGCATTTCGTGCATGGCATTTCCGGTGACCGTTTCCCGACACCCTTCGCTCATCCTCCGGGAAAAGGGCTGTCGTCGCCGACAGTGAATGTCGTCTGGGCGCTGGCGAATCTGGTTGTTGGTTACCTTCTGTTTCGGGTAGGAAAGGTTTCGGGGGGAAACGACTCGGCACTCGTTGCTTTCTTTCTGGGCGTCGCTGCCATCAGCACAATGATGAGCGTGCGATTTGCCAAGAAACAAACCGAGTAACCGCCCCTTAGGGCAAACCGGCGCGATATGCCACGCCTTAACCAAAAGGAAAAACCATGCCTCTGACACAACTCGATACCAACGCTGCGCTGATCGTGATTGACTTGCAAAAAGGCATTGCCGGAATGCCGGCAGTGCATCCTGCCAGAGAGATCATCTGCCGCACGGCCCAACTCGCACGAGCCTTCCGCGAACGAGGTCTGCCGGTCATTCTGGTGAACGTGACCGGTGCGGCTCCGGGGCGCACGGACGCCGGTAGACGCAATTTTTCGTTTCCGCCAGATTGGACCGAACTGGTTCCTGAATTGGAGCAGCAGCCCGGCGATCATCTCATTAGCAAGCAACGCTGGGGCGCGTTCATCGGCACAGGCTTGGACGAAACTTTATGCCAGCGTGGCGTCACGCAGATTTTTTTGACGGGAATCGCGACCAGCGCAGGCGTGGAATCGACAGCCCGCAGCGCGTACGACTACGGCTATAACGTGGTCTTCGTCGTGGATGCGATGACCGACCGCGATGCCGATGCTCACCGTCATAGCGTGGAGAAGGTTTTCCCCCGGATTGGAGAGACGGACACATCCGAAAACGTTCTGAAGCGGTTGGGAGAAAGACCGGTGAAGTGAGCGGGATGAGTGATCAGCATCTGCATGGTTTGCGGCGCTCCAAAGCCCGCGCTTTTCCGTTCTGGCTTCTGGCGCGGCATCCCGCTACAATAGCGCGTTATGGCCGCCTCGCCCCTGCCTGATCCGATCTTCGAATTGCTCAAGCGCGCCCAGACGATCGCCGTTGTGGGACTCTCGGACAGCCCGCTGCGGCCGAGCCACGGCGTTTCTGCTTACATGCAGACGCATGGCTATCGCATCATCCCGGTGAATCCGAGGATTGAAGAAGCCCTGGGAGAGAAAGCTTATCCGACGCTGCTCGACATTCCGGAGAGAATTGATATTGTGAACATCTTCCGGCGAGCGGAATTCGTCGAGGAAATTGTGGACCAGGCAATTCACCGGCAAGTCCCTTGCATCTGGATGCAGGAACAGATAATCAACGAGAGGGCGGCGGAGAAGGCTCGTAAAGCGGGGATTTTCGTGGTGATGGATCGCTGCATTTTGAAGGAGCACAAACTGCGGCTGGGGTGACGCTCGGATTTCCATTTGACTCAGGCGAGTTTCGAAAAGCGCAGAAAAGCCTACGCCTCAAGAGTTCTCCGAGGCTCCGCTTCGTCATTGCGTTTGAGTTGTCCCGTGGGGCCTGAGACGTAGCCGAGCTACGTCTCTACGGGGATTTTTCACTGCGGCGGCGCTTGATCTCTTCTATCCGTTCGCGAATTCTTTTTTCTACACCTTCGTTGGTGGGATGGTAGTAAGTGCGATTGCGCAGATTGTCGGGCAAGCACTGCATGTCTGCAACTTTTTCCTCTAGATCATGCGCATACTGGTAGCCGTGGCCATAGCCCAGACCCTTCATCAAGGCAGTGGGCGCGTTGCGCAAATGTAATGGAACGGGTTCTGCGGCGGTGCGTTCGACATCCTGTTGCACGGCGCCATAAGCGGTGTAGAGCGCGTTGGATTTGGGCGCGACGGCGAGATAGACGACGGCTTGCGCCAGCGCAAGGTTGCCTTCCGGCATACCGATGAAGTCGACGGCATCGCGCGCGGCCATGCAGAGAGAAAGCGCATTGGGTTCGGCCAAGCCGATGTCTTCGACCGCCATGCGTACCACGCGGCGCGCGATGTAGAGAGGATCTTCGCCGGCTTCGAGCATGCGTCCCAGCCAATAGAGGGAGGCGTCAGGATCGCTGTTGCGCACGGATTTGTGAAGCGCCGAGATCAGGTTGTAGTGCTCTTCGCCGGTCTTGTCGTAGAGGAGCACGCGCTTCTGCAGCGCATCCTGCACGATGTCGTCGGTGATTTCTGCGCCACTTTCTTTTCCCGATTGTCCTCCTGCAAGTGAGGCTGCGACTTCCAACACGTTGTAGGCGCTGCGAGCGTCGCCACTGGAGTAGGCCGCGATCTTGGCCAGCACTTCGTTGGAGGCCTGCAGCTTCATCGCTCCCAGCCCGCGTTCCGTGTTGGCCAGGGCCCGTTTGAGAAGCAGGACAATTTGTTCCTCTGTCAGAGGTTTCAGTACGTACACCCGGCTGCGAGAGAGCAGCGCGGAAATAATCTCGAAGGAAGGATTCTCGGTAGTGGCGCCGATCAGGCGGATATTGCCCTTTTCGACGTGAGGGAGGAAGGCATCCTGCTGGGCTTTGTTGAAGCGATGGATTTCGTCGATGAAGACGATGGTGCGGGTGCCGTATTGGCGGGCACGCTCGGCATCGGCCATGACTTGCTTGATTTCTTTGATTCCGGTGAGGACGGCGGAAAATTCGACGAACTCGGCTTTGGTCATGTGGGCGATGATCTGCGCGAGGGTAGTCTTGCCGGTGCCGGGCGGTCCCCAGAAGATGAGCGAGCCGAGATCGTCGCGCTCAATTTGGGTGCGGAGCGGCTTGCCAGGGGCGACCAGGTGCTCCTGGCCGACGAATTCGTCGAGCGTGCGCGGACGCATGCGGTCGGCTAGCGGGCGAGTGCGATCGGCGGAGGGGTTGGGGTTCGGGATGGCTTCGAATAGACCCATGACAATGTTTTCACCACAGAGGCGCAGAGACACGGAGAAAATCTAAATACTTAAAGAACCATTCGGATTATGCCTTGAGTCAACAACGGGACATTGAAATTGATAAGGAGGCCGACCTGTTTTCCCGTCATACGCATATAGGTTAGAAGCTGGGCTTGGTGGACGGGGTGCAACTTCTCTACAACTTTCAGCTCGAGAATGACCGTTTCTTGCACCACCAGGTCGATCTTGTAACCGCAATCGAGCTCTAGGCCTTTGTACAGTACGGGGAGTTCGACCTGTCGCTTGAACTCCAATCCGCGAAGGTGCAATTCATGGCACAAACATTCTTCATAGGCGGACTCAAGGAGCCTCGGACCTAGGTGGCGATGGATCTCGATGGCCGCGCCAATGATGGGGCCAGTTCTTGGGTCTTTCCCTTCTTCGTTTTCTCTGTGGCGGAGCCTGCCCTGAGCGCAGTCGAAGGGTGCCTCTGTGGTGAGGACTCTCATTGCCTTTGCCTTGCGGCTTCGTAGAGCACGATACTGGCGGCGACGCCGGCATTTAGCGACTCTACGGTTGGCGAATGTGGAATGGCTACCAGTTCGTCCATTTGCGCCATTAGGTCGCGAGGCAAGCCTGCGCCTTCGCTGCCGATGAAGATCGCCAGGGCTCCGGAGAGCATGGCTTCCGGCAAGGGCGTGCCCTTATGTGATGACGTGGCAATCAGACGGACCCCTTGCTTGCGCATCTCGGCTAGAGCTTCCGGCATTTTGGCGCGGACTGCGGGCAGACGAAACAATGAGCCGGCAGAGGCGCGAATGACTTTGGAATTGTAGGGACTCACGGTTCCTTCGCCGAGGATGACGCCGGCCGCGGAAAAGGCCTCGGCGGAGCGTAGGATGGTGCCGAGATTTCCGGGATCCTGAACGCCGGCAATCGCCAGCAGGGGACCGGTCTGGGCTTTCGCCAAGACATCCGCAAGGGTGAATTCCTTGCAGCGCACCAGGGCGGCGACGCCTTGCGGGGTTTCGCTGGGCACGACCTCGGCGAAGAGCTTATCGGGCAAAAGCAGGGTGTCCACGCGATTGCCAATCTGCGGCAAGAGGCGTTCAGCTTTGGTTCCAGCCGAATTGCTGAAGAAGACTGCGCCAAATTTTAGGCCGCTGCGGATGGCTTCTTCCACGATGCGCAATCCTTCGATCGCGCAATAGCCGTCTTGTGTCAATTCGCCGTGGTCAAAGGCTCGGCGCAGCTCCTTGACCAGGGCATTGTGGCGGCCTTCGATGGGGCGCAGGCGGTCGGCGGAAACGGAGCTAGCGTTGACGGTTGCGGGTTTCACGGGGGTAGCGCCTCAAAAGAATCATACGCGTCATTCCGCTTGCAGCGGTGGGTCGTGGTATGTTAAGTTTCGCGGTTTTAATAATATCCGTAGGAAGGAACCTTAGTGCGTCCGGAATTTGTCAAGATTAATTTCGATACACCGGAGCCGTCGCTCATCCGGTATGCAGCCGACCAGATTCGGGCCGGCCAGGTCTTAGGCATGCCAACCGATACGTTCTATGGCTTGGCGGCCGATCCCTACAATTTGCGCGCGGTGGAACGGGTGTATGAGATCAAGTCGCGCTCGCGGCATAAACCGCTGTCGTTGTTGATTGAGAGCGTCGACCAAGCGGAAGAATTGTCGCAGCCTTTGCCGGAAGAGTTCTACGCATTGGCGCGCAAATACTGGCCAGGGCCGTTGACCATCATCGTGAAAGCTTCGTCGCGACTGCCACTGAAGGTTACGGCGAACACAGGCAACGTGGCGCTGCGCGTGCCCAATGCGCAGATTCCGCTGGCGGTGGTGCAGGCGGCGAAGATTCCCATCACCGCAACCTCGGCTAATTTGAGCGGGCATACGGAATGCACCACGGCGATGGCGGTGCGCGACCAGTTGCAGGACCAAATTACCATCATCGTGGATGGCGGAACCTCGCCGCGCGAGGTGGCTTCCACCATCGTGGACCTTACCGACGAAGAAGCGCGCTGGCGGGTGTTGCGCGAGGGCGCCATTCCTTCTCAGGATATCTCGCAGTTCTTTGCGCAAGGATGACCAACGCCGCAGCTCGGCCGCACCGCAACCAGCATCCTCTGCTGTGGGTAGTGGTGCTGGCGGCTACGGCCTTTGCCGCTAGTTTGGCCTTCACCGCGGCTGGCGTCATTCGCGAATCCGAAACAGAAGACCTCCGGACGGCCGACGCCATTGTGGTTTTCGGCGCAGCCGAGTATTCGGGGCGTCCTTCGCCGGTGTGGCGGGCGCGGCTGGATCACGCGTTCGATCTCTATCAGCGCGGCTTGGCTCCTGTGATCATCACCACGGGAGGCTCAGGTGGCGATCCTAGCTACAACGAAGGCCAAGTCGGCCACGACTACCTGATGCACCGCGGCGTGCCGGAAGCCAGCCTGATTGCGGAGACACAAGGTACCGATACGGCGGAATCGGCGCGGAGGGTGGGCGTGATCCTGCGAGCCAACCACCTGCACAGTTGCCTCGCCGTCAGCGATGAATACCACGTATTCCGCATCCGCAAATTGCTGGAGCACGAGGGAGTGCAGGTGTACGTGGCGCCGCGTCCGGACTCGCGCCCGCACGGCGAGTTTCCGCGTGCTGTCGCGGTGCTGCGGGAGGCTACGAGCTTCTTACTCTGGCGGTTGCACATTCCGGCGTGAGCGGGTTGCCATCCTGAGCGGAGTCGCGCCGCTGCGCAGTCGAAGGATCTCGACGCTCCAACAAAATTAGCGTCGGGCGTCCGGGCATGTATTTATGAATGCCTTTAAGTGGCGATTGCACCGAAAGGCTCCAGAGATTCTTCGACTGCGCCGCCGCTTCGCGTGTGCGAGCGGCCACTCTGCTCAAGATGACAATTACCAGCCCATTTTCTTTCTGAGTTCGGTGATATGGGCTACGTGATGGCGGCCGTGCCAGGCGTAGAGCGCTAAGTTTTTCTCCAGCGGCACCAGTCCCAGCTCGGGATGACGGAAGGTTCGTTTCCATTGCTCAGGGGTAATCGATCGCAGCAGATGCACGAAGCGATTGTGCAGTGATTCCAGTAGCACGAGCGAGGTCTCGAGAGATGTGTTCTGGCTGTCGGGCAACTGTGCCCAGCGATCTTCCGCGTAGGGCTTGATGAGGGGATCGTCTTCAGTGAGTGCCAGCTTAAAACGGACATACGCATTCATGTGGCTGTCTGGCAGGTGGTGAACCACTTGGCGGACGGTCCAGCCGCCTTCGCGATAGGGGGTTTCGAGCTGTTGCGGGGAAAGTCCTGCCACGGCAGCGCGCAGAGCGGCTGGGGCCTGCTCAATTTCGGCGATGAATTTCTTTCGTTGTTCTTCGCTGGGCGGAGCATCGTAAACGAATTTGCCGACGGGAAAACGTGGATCAGACATTTGCCCATTCTAGACGGGATGCGCAATCTCCGCGAGCTTCGCCTTTTGCTCGACTAAGCTTTCACCGCAGAGGACGCTGAGAGTAAACCCCAAGCACGCTGAGAAAAGAAACAAGGGTATTGCCAGCTCACCGCAGTAACGCCAGAATTCTTACCGGGCTGCCGGAGCCGCCTTCGAGTTTCATGGGCGCCACCACGACGATCGCACCGATGGCTGGCGCACGCTCCAGGTTTGCCACGTTCTCCAGTTGATAAACGCTATGCGATAACGCGTATTGATGAACCGGAAAATCGGCAGACGGGCCGGAGTCGATGCTCAGAGTGTCGATGCCCAACCCGAAGATATTGCGCGCCTCGATCAGAAATTTGGCGGTGTCCAGCGAATATCCGGGGAAGTGCATGATGCCTTTGCCGTCGGCATTGCGGAAAGTCTTTGGCGAATTCCAACGCGCGCCCCATCCGGTTCTCGCGATCACGATCGCGCCGGCAGGGATTTGTCCGTGGGCGTGCTCCCAGCCGGCAATGTCCTCCACCGAGATCAAGTAGTCGGGATTGTTCTTTACGTTCGAGCTAACGTCCAGCACCACGAGCGGCCCGATCAGCCGTTCTGGAGGAATCTTGTCCACGGTCCACAACCCGCGCGCAAAATGTGCGGGCGCGTCGATGTGCGTGCCAAAATGCTCCGGCAGTGAGATGGTGCGAGCGAAGTATTTATCTTTTTCGAGGGTAGCGACGGTTTTGGTCGAAAAAAGAGGCTTGGCCGAGGGCTCAAAGGCGGGGGTCTGAGCATTCAGGGGGTGCGTCAGATCCACCACTCCTCGAAAACCGCTCGGGTCCGATGACGAAGGGCGATGCTGCTGGCCAAATAGGAACAGCGCTAACAGCAACGCGTATCCGATAACTAATGGGTGAGTTTTCATCTTTAATGTCGTTAGATATGGTTAGAAGCGCCTTGCATTGCCGAACCTGGGGATAGATCCGAGGAAGCGTGCGATCGGTTATATGCAGCGCTCGTGCTCTTACATTGCGCCCTTATTGTCTCTCGCGAGCAACTAGAGTTCAAGGAACTGGGGGACATGGCCGGCGAGAGAAGCAAAAGCAAACGGTTGAAAAAGGTAGGCTTAGCTCGTTATTAGCAGGGCAACGGCAAACGCTACGGCAGTGCCGAAAAAATTCACCGCATCATTGTTCAGCACTTTCTGCCGTTCCAATGTTGCTCCCATATAGCTGTCGGCGGCCATGCCGGCGACTGCAGCGATCAGGGAAACGCCAAACCATTTCCAGGACAGGAGGCCGGACGCCGCGCAGACGAGGCTAACCAGAGCTGCCGCGACGACGCCAGCGAGTGTTCCTATCACACTAACACCACCATTCGAGCCTGCCGGAACCTTTTCCCAAGTTGTGACCAGGCGCGCCTGATCGGTGCTGGCTTGGCCCATCTCACTGGAAACGGTGTCGGCGGCTGCTTCTGAAAGCACGGCCGCCATGGCGAGCAGATACGCCGGCCGCCCCGGGTCGAAAATATGAAACAGCGCGCAAAGCCCGGCTAGCCCCAGATTCGCCAACACTTGCGTTGCGCGCCGTCCGTCGCGCTTCTCCGCGACTCCCAGTCTCTGCTTCTTCTGATACCCCCAGCGGGTCGTGATCCAAGTCAATACAAATAAGGAAACCAGCGCCAGAAATCCTGCGGGACCGGCAGCGAGATAGAGCAAGAAGCAAATGATCGCACCAGCGATGGCGCCGCCGTCCGTGACTCCTCGCAGCCAACGGGCCAGCAGAGTGAAGCCGACCGTCACCCCGGTCGCGATCCCTAACTGGCGCATGGGAGGTGCTACGACGGTCCAAGGGAAAAGATGTGAGGCTGGGTCGTACATTAGCTTCTCGAGTGGCGGCTCCCCACCTCATACTACTAATAGCGTGCCCATCCGGCATACCCCATGCGTGGCGCTTTGCATTTGGATGACCCTCCACCTTCCAGCTTCCGCATCAGAGAGTTGCGTTGTACTCTAAACGGAATGCCGCACTCAGCGGCCTTACTTGTGGAGTGAACCATGGCGTCCTCGGTTTGGTCTGGCTATCTTACCTTTGGATTGATTTCGATGCCGGTGCGGCTCTTTTCGGGCGCGCGCAGTTCCAGCATTTCCTTCAACATGCTGCATCGCGATGACTTGAAGCGAGTGAAACAGCAGTACATTTGTTCACTCGACGGGAAGGTCGTGGAGCGCAGCGACATTGTTAAAGGATACGAGTATCGCAAAGACGAATATGTGGTCATCGAACCCGATGAGATCAAGAAAATTGAACCACAGACGGCGAAGACCATGGAGATTTTGGAATTTGTGAAAGAAAGTGAAGTTGATCCGGTGTATTTCGAATCTTCCTACTACATGTTGCCGGAGGAAGCCGGCCGCAGGCCCTACGCGCTGCTGACCAAGGCGCTGGAAGAAAGTGAATACGTGGCTATCGCGAAGCTCACCATGCACAACCGCGAATATACGGTGTTTCTGCGGCCCACGCAGGGCGGCATGATGCTGCATACGATGTATTACGAAGAAGAGGTCCGGAAGGTAGAAGGGTTCGGGCCGCCTGACGTGGAATTGAAAGATGCGGAAGTGAAAGTGGCGCATCAGCTGATCGAAGCCCTGGCCGCCGAGTGGGAGCCGGAAAAATATCACGACACTTTCCAGGACAATGTGAAGAAGCTGATCGAAACCAAACTGGAAGGCGGCAAGATCACCGAAGTCGAAAAGCCGAAGAAACTCGCGCCGGTAGTGGATTTGATGTCAGCCCTGAAACAGAGCCTGGCCGAAATGGAGGGCAAGAAGAAGCCCGCGGCCACTGCCAAATCGGAAGCACGGGAGTCCACGGGAAAAGCGCGGCGGGGAAGAAGCTGAGGGAAGCCGGCAATTAGCATTCAGCACTTGGCATTTAGCGCAGGTCCTCAGCTCTCAACTCTCAGCATTCAGTCTTTCGTCTTGCATCATTTCTTTTTCCTTTCAAAACATTTTCCGAGAGGATGGCGAATTGCCGTTTCTCGGGGGCAACCCTGCTGCCTAGTGTTGCCACCTAACCTCAAAGGTTGCCAAATGCTGATTGCTAAGTGCTAAATGCCAAATGCTAGTCTGGGCTGCTCTTGCCCTAGCGCATCCGGCCGTCAGCCATTAGAATGGGAAATCTTCCAGGATCGCTAAAATATTGATGCGTTTTCCCTCTAAGGAACAGATAAAGGCAGTCCGGACTGGTCGCCTATTGGCCGTGCTGGGAATGATTCTCGCCGGAAGCGGTTGCGGGGACACCTACCGGCCAATCGCGATTCCGATTCAACCCACCCCGCCTACTCCGGCGGCCTCACACTACGTCATTGCCCTGAGCACCAATGGGACTTGCCCTCCGCAGACTGGAGAAAACTGTGGCCGGGGCGCCAGCACAAAAATTGATGTTTCTGGCGATACCAGTGTTGGAGCGGCGCAGGTAGGGTTGAACCCGGTGCACGCGATCATCACGCCGAACGGCTCCAGCATTTTTGTGGCGAATCAGATGGACGATACCGTCTCCTTCTACGGTCCCACGACGGTGACTCCAGTTTCCAGCGTGAGTCTGCCAGCAGGCGCGGCGCCGGTATTCTTGAGCGCCACCGATAACAACTCTGTCTACGTGGCCAATTCGGGCACGAACACGGTTTCCGAGATTTCGACCACGAGCGAGGTCATCGTTCGAACCATGAACGTCGGGCCGACCCCGGTGGCGCTCGCGGAACTGCCCAACGCGCAGAAGGTTTATGTGGCCAACCGAGGCACCGGGACGAATCCCGTCAATGGTTCGGTGCAGGCGATTAACACGGTGGATGGCTCGGTGATCCCGATTGCCAATTCGTCCTGGAATTCACCAGTATGGACGGTGGCGCGGACTGACAATGCCAGGGTGTATGCGTTGGATCAGGGTACTGGAGTAGTTTCGGTGATTGACACGTCGGTGGACGCAGTGGTGGGAACGGCATCGGTGCAGCCTGGAGCAAATTTCATTTTTTATGATTCCAACCTCAGCCGCCTCTATGTCACCAATCCGGTGGCCCAGTCACTTACCGTATTCAACGCATCGAGCGATACATTGCCGGCACTCGGAACCATTAGTTTTGCGGCGAGCAGTGCCGCCTGTGCGAATCCAAATGGATGCATTCCGCTTTCGGTGGCTGCTTTGCCCGACGGAAGCAGGGTGTACGTTGCCAGCTACCAGATTTCCTCCACCTGTTCCGAGCCCGCGGACACCAATCCGCTGGGCTGCATAACCTCGCAGGTCACGGTGATCCAAGCTTCCAATCTTGCGGTCACCAAGAGTATTGCATTGACTTTGCCGGATAACGTTCCCAACCCACCCACAACCAAGCCTGATACCCCGGTGATCGCGACCTGTAGCGCGGCGCGGTTCCGCTTGTCTGCGGCGGCGTCGGTGGATAGCACTAGAGCCTATGTAGCCTATTGTGACGCAGGGGCTACGGCGGTGATTCGCACCACGCCCGACACCTCGCCAGGCAGCCAGAATGGTGGCGACTATCTGGTTAACAACCTGAGCGCGCCGGCTGGGGTGTGCTCCGTTAACGCGAACAATGTGAACACCTGCACCTCAGGAAGCCAGCCACCCTCGCAAAACCCGGTATTTGTCCTGCAAGGGCCATAGCGCGATTTGCCGCAGTTAAACCCGACTCACAAACGAGGCGATTCTCAACCTCAAGCGGAAGCGGCTGCGCTCTTCTTGTCCGCCTGCCGGTTGTAACGCAAGGCGACATTCATAAATACAGGGCCGCTCCCGGTTTCGAAACACAGCACCATGGCTTCGGTGTCCTCGGTGCCGTGCGGGCCCTGTTCGCTGGTGTGGACAACCGGGGGATGAACCCGGAAATGAAAACCTTGATCGTTTAGCGTGGTGATGGCATTGCCGATAATCTCGTTCGCGAGTTCACAGACGGTTTCACGCACCAGAGAGTCGGTCTCGGGAACGGGCACGCCTGCGAATTGGCTGGCGACGCGAATGGCGGTCATGGGATCGAGATCGAAAATGATTCGTCCTTCGATATCGCCCGTCAGCCAGATCATGGCCGCGATTCCTTTACGGCGATAGCTCTCATCCTCCATGGAGAGGTTCGCGATGAGGATGGGGGATTGCAAACCCTGCGAAAGCACCGCGTCAGCGGCATTGATGAACGGCTGAATCAATTCCATTCTCATGTTAGGCTCCCGAGCCTGCCGCTTGCGCCACCACGCAGTCGTCTCCCATGACATACTTGACGACTTCGTACAAGACTTCGGGTTTGACCGGCTTCTGCACAAAATGGCGCGCCCCGCGCTGCAATGCCGCCACGATGTTCTCCTGATAGCCGACCGAGGAGACCATGACGATGCGCGCTTCGGGATGCTTGTGCACGATTTCCTCGGCAGCTTCAATACCTTCCATCTGCGGCATGGTGATATCCATCAGGACGATGTCGGGCTGAGTGCGGTCATATTCGGTGATCGCGGCGATCCCATCGCTGGCTTCGCCCGCGACTTGCCCTCCGAATCGCTCAATGATGTGCGTGAGATTCTTGC
Organism: uncultured Acidobacteriaceae bacterium; assembly: GCA_963712035.1. GTDB lineage: Bacteria > Acidobacteriota > Terriglobia > Terriglobales > Acidobacteriaceae > PALSA-270. The sequence continues at coordinate 225,062 of CAVQGL010000003.1, forward strand.
GCGCGAACACAGAATCATCGACTATCAGGTAACGGACCGGCTGTCCGTCTTTGCGACGTCGTACCGGGGCAAACTGTTCCATACCGCATCCTCCTGCGAAATCATCTCCAGCGGCCTACCGCGCCGTTGGGCCCTCGCTAATCTTTTCCACTGCTTGCTCCCCCGCTTGCGGTCAGTCCGCCTAATCGCTGGACCGCGGCAGTTGGGTTCTCGAGATCCAAAGCAGCGCATTCCGAGAGCACGGCCGGGGCGATCGCATCCAAATTTAGTATCCAGGCCGCGTGCCCGCGTTCGATGGCGGCTTTTGGCATGCCATAAACGACACAAGACTCTTCACTTTGTGCGACAGTGAGTCCTCCCGCTGCCTTAACTTCGCCCATGGCGCGCGCACCGTCGTCGCCCATTCCAGTCATCAGAATCGCAATGCCTCGGGGCCCACATTCCCGCGCCACACTGCGAAAGAGTACGTCGACGGAGGGCCGATGCCCGTTCACGTGGGGCTCGTCGCTGAGGACAGCAATTTCTTCCCGGAACAGCCGCTTTATTTTGAGATGGCGATTGCCGGGACAGACCAGAGCTACGCCCGCACGAAGCACATCGCCGGATTGGGCTTCTTTCACGCGGATAGCACACGTCTCGTCCATGCGCTGGGCGAATTTTTCGGTGAAGCCTTCGGGCATATGCTGCACGATCAGGATCGCGGCAGGAAAATTAGCTGGAAATTGCGGCAACAAATACTGCAATGCCTGTGGTCCGCCGGTGGATACACCGAGGGCGACAACACGTGTGGGATGAACGGAGGTTGCAGAAAAAGGTTTGGCGGAGTGCTTGACCGGTTCCGCAACCGGCCGTATATCACGGGAAAGCGCGGCGGCCTTAATCTTGGCGATCAGTTCTTCCGCGATTTTCGGCATTCGTACAGCCACGTCGGCCGGCTTGGCCACAAAATCAAACGCTCCGAGGGAGAGCGCCTGTAGAGTTTGAGCCGCTCCTTCGGTGCTATAGGCGCTGACCACGATGACCGGAATCCCGTGGCGGGAGCGGATTTCCCGCAACGTGTCCAGCCCGCTCATTCCGGGCATCTCCAGATCGAGGGTGACGACCTCGGGCTTGAGTTCTTCGATTTTCTTCAAGCCAAACTCGCCGTCCATGGCGGTCCCGACGACCTCGATCGAATCATTGGTCCGCAGGATTTGTGGGATTAACTTGCGCATGAGCGCGGAATCATCCACGACCAATACGCGCACTGGAGGCGTCATTGGCCGCCTCCTGCAGCGTTTGCCGTCTGAGCCAGTTCGGCAGGCAACAACAACAGCCCTGTAGCGGCATCGCCAGAAGGATCGGTGCTAACTTGACTGGACCGCTCTACGGCCGCCGCAAGATTCAGAATCAGTACGACCCGTCCATCTCCCAGGATGGAAGCCCCGCTCACCAAGTCGGTGTTGACGCTCTGGTCGTCGAGCGCTTTGATTACCAATTCCTCTTCGCCTTCCAACGCATCCACAATCAGTCCCAATTTGCGGTTTCCGGCGGCGACAACCAGGATGAAGATTCTGGCGCGGGGACGGCTAGCGAGGTCAGCCCGTACCCGGCCCAGGCGCAGCAGTTGCAGTGCCTGGCCGCGCAGTTGCAAAACTTCGCGTCCGTCCACGCGGTGAAGATCAGACTCCAGTGCGCGCGCGATCTCATCCACCCCGTTCAGCGGGATCGCGTATAACCGCTGTTCCACCCGGAACAGCAAAGCCTTGATGATGGCAAGCGTGAGGGGAAGCTTCAGCCGGAAGGTCGTGCCCTGGCCGGGCCGATTCACGATCTCTACCGTGCCCTTCAGCCGTTGCAGGACGCTGCGAACCACATCCAAGCCGACCCCTCTGCCGGAAATCTCGTTGACCTGGGACGCGGTACTGAATCCTGGCCGGAAGACCACGTCGAGGACATCCGCTTCACTCAAGGCAGCGCTCTCTGCAACCGCGAAGAATTCCTGCTCGATGGCCTTGTCCTTCACCCGCTGCAGATCGATGCCGCGTCCATCGTCGCCCACCTCGATGACTACCTGATTCCCCTGATGGTAGGCCTCCAGACGAATGATTCCGCAGGCTGGCTTGCCAGCGCGCACTCGCTCTTCGGCCGGCTCTATGCCATGGCTCACCGCATTGCGCACCAGGTGGGTGAGCGGTTCGGCAATGGCGTCCAGCAAACTCCGGTCGAGGTCGGTCTCCTGACCGGATACTCGTAGCTCCGCCTGCTTGCCACATTGCCGGGCGATATCGCGCACGATGCGTGGGAAACGCCGGAAAAGTTGCTCGACCGGAACCATTCGGACCTTCATCACGGAATGTTGCAGATCGTTCAAAATGCGGGATTGGAAGGCCAGGCAATCGGCTAGGCGGCCGCGTAGCGGGTCCTTGGGATAGCGGCGGCTGAATTCCCCGAGTATCTGCTGCAACATGGATCTGCCAATGATCAGTTCGCCGACCAGATTGAGCAGACTATCGACGCGTTTGGCATCTACCCGCAGAGTGTTTTCGGAAACGGTCGCGATGGGGAGCGACCCTGGGGTGGTCCCCGCGGACGCCGCAGACTCGGGGCCTGCTAGCGAAGTCTCTTCTGGGTTTACCTCCATCGGTGGTTGGCTGGAAGTTTCTGCCTTGCGGCTAGCGAGCACTTCATCCACGGCAACCACGGCGGTTATGGTCGGGATTCGGCATCTCGCCGAGATTTGCTCGGGCGGCTGATTGCTGGTCAACGCGAAGAGCAATTGTTTGGTGGACTGCGGCAAGCTGGATTCGGGCGGCGCAGCCAGCACCTGACCCATCCCGGACAGCGCGTTCAGCACAAGCTGGCGCGCCGCAATGGGCATCGCGCAAAGCGGATCCAACTGGATAGTAATCTGGTAAACGGGTTTTCCCTGGCGCAGCGCGTCTTGGATCAACAAATGTTCCGGCTCGGTCCAGCCCGCGGGGGTAGGTTGCGGAGGCGCAGTATTTCTGTTGGCTTGAGGCGAGCTCTGGCTCTTGGCGTCCTGCACCAAATCACGAATCATGTTGCGCAGGGGCTCGGCCGAGGGCGGAGCAAGGTGGCCATGGTAGGAAACCCGCATTACCTCGAAAGTGTCCGCCGCGGCCAAGGCGACTTCGGCTAGAGAAACTGACGCGGCAGTGTGCTCCAGAGAGAGCGCGTCTTCCAGTTCATGAGCCAGTTCGCTCAATTCATGAAAGCCGCACGCCGCCGCATCGCCTTTCAGGGTATGGACTGTCCGCCGGATACTGCGCACAGTTTCGAGATCACTGGGATGCTTTTCCAGGTTGAGCGCGCCATCATTCAGTGCCTGCAGCAACTCCTGCGAGGTCTCGAAGAAGAGCTCCCGCAATTCCGCGCGCCGTTCGTCAGGGAACTCGCTCATTGGGTCTCCTCCATGCGCTGGTAGGCGGTTCCGTGGTTGCGGTGAAGCATGACGAATTTGTCACTCAGGTCGCGCAAGCTTTCGGCGTGTCCAAGAAAAAGGTACCCAGCGGGATTGAGGCACCGCCGGAATTTCTCCACCAGGCGTTGCTGTTCTGCTTGGTCGAAATACATCATTACGTTGCGGCAGAAGATGATGTCGTTATCCTGGGGAAGGAATTGCGTTTTCAGGTTATGGAAGTCGAAATGAACCAGTTCCTTGACGCTCTGCTTCACCGCATAGCGCTCGCCGACTTTGTCGAAATAGCGCAGCCGGTAGCTGTAGTCTACCGACGCCATCTGGTGCTCCGCATAGATGCCTTCCTGGCCGGCCCGCAGCACCGAGTAGTTAACGTCGCTGGCCAGAATCTCCACGCGCCAAGGCGAAGGAATGATCGGGCGGGGAATCACTGCGGCGAAGGAGGGCTGGCGCAAGCAGTGATAGGCCAGTTGGTCGGCCACCAACATTGCCAGGGTATAAGGTTCCTGGCCGGTGGAGCAGCCAGCGCTCCAGATTTGCAAGCGGGTGTTTCCCTGTTCCTGTTTCGCTCGCAAAATGTCCGGCAGAACAAACTTATGGAAGAGTTCAAGCTGCGGTAGATTGCGGAAGAAGCTGGTTTCATTGACGGTCAAGTCCTCCAACAGGCGAGCCAGTTCCTGTCTTCCGCCGGCGCTGACCAGCAGCCGGTAGTAGCTGTAGAAGGACTCTGCGCGGCATTCCTTTAACCGGCCCTGCAGTCGATTTTGCAGGAAATCCATGCGGCGCTCGTCGAAGTACATACCGCATTCCTGGTACACCAGCGCCTGCAGCATTTTGAGTTCTGACCCGCTAAGCTGAATGGCCAACCCGGGTGCGTTCATAATTTTCTTCCTCCCGCACTCGCGGCCTGAGCCTGGCCTGCTGCCGTCCATGACTCCGCTGCGTTGGTCGAACTCTCATCGGCTACCGAATCGGCTTTCGGCTGCACGGTGCTGAATTCGAGGAGTCGCGCCATATCCAGCAGTACGATCAGAACGTCCGCGAAATTTGCCGAGTCCGGTCACGCAGTTCTGACCGCTTTCCTGGAAAACGGCGGTGGAAAGCTGGAACGTCTCCCGCGGGTATCTTGAGCACCTCGGAGGCTGAGTCCACCATCAGGCCGCACAGCCTTCCACTATGCTCGACCACCAAAATGCGATTGCGCTTGCTCGCGGTGATGTCTTTTTGCCCGAGGCGTTTCCGCAGATCGATGACGGAGACGATCTTGCCGCGCAGATTGATGACTCCCTCCATGTGAGCGGGCGCATCCGGGACCGGGGTGATTTCAGGCACGCGCACGATTTCGTGCAGCGATGTGATCGGCACACCGTATGTCTCCCGTCCGACCTGAAACCCGATAATGTGTAGCTCTCGACTCATACGGGGCGCCAGATTCTTTAGACCCGCCCTACCGCTGCTGCCTGCCTCCGGCCGGCCTTCGCCCTGGCCTTTGCCTCGGATGCGATTTCCTGACGCGTGATCTCGGGCTCGTTCTCTTCCAGTTCGAAGCGCCCCATAGAGTCCAGCAAAGCGCGCGACATTTTAGACATCTGTTCGGCGGAAGCCGCTAATTGAGTGGAACTGGACGTGGTTTGCTGCACCAGTTCGCGCATTCGTTCCATGGCCCGTACCACGGCCTGTGCCCCGGCCGCTTGCTCTTCGACCGCCGAGTTGTTCTCCTGCGTGATCTCGTTGAGGCGCGTGGTGGCGCGGGCGATTTGCGAGGAGCCATGGGATTGTTCGTTGGTGGCCGCTCCGATTTCCTGGGCGAACTTGTAAACCTCGGTGACCACATTGGAGATCTTGCGTAACGCCGCATTCAGGTCCTCACCAAGCGCCAGCCCTTCTTTCACGATGCCGGTGCTCTGGTCCATGTTTTCCACGGCTTTCTGGGCTTCCTTCTGAATGCTTTCAATGAGCTCGGAAATCTCCTTCGTGGATTGGGCGGACTTCTCGGCCAGTTTGCGGACTTCGTCAGCGACCACGGCAAAACCCAGGCCGTGTTCACCGGCGCGAGCCGCTTCGATGGCGGCATTGAGCGCGAGCAGGTTGGTTTGCTCGGCGAGGTCATCAATAACTTCGATAATCTTGCCAATATCATTCGCCCTTTGGCCCAGCACATCAATGATCTGGCCGGAGGAGCGGATGGTGGTATTGATCTTGTTCAGTCCGTCGGTTGCCTTCTCCATGGTGCCGATGCCGCTTTGCACCTCTTCGCGGGAGCGGTTGGAGATGTCGAGCAGCACCTTGGCGGTGTCGGCCACGCGTTGAATGGAAGCCACCATCTCATCAATCGAGGCGGAAGTGTCGCTGACGCTGGAAGCCTGCACTTGCGTGCTCTTAACCATGTTCTGCACGTTCACGCTCATCTCGTGCATGGTGCTGGTGACCTCATCGATGGCGGAAGAAGTCTGCAAGCTCACTTTGGCGGACTCATCGGAGGCGCCAGCGACTTCATTGGCAGCCCCGGCGACCTGCAAGGCTGCGTCCCGTCCGTTGCGGACCAGGGTTCGCAGACCTTCGGTCATGCGGGCGAAGGCACTGCCTAAGGTGTCGTTTTTGGAGCGCGGCTCGGCCGTCACCACCAGATTGCCTTCCGCAATTGCCTCGGACACGCCAGCCATTTCTTTCAGGTAAGTGACCATGAGGGAGAAGGTGCGGGCGAGACCGCCAATCTCGTCATCACGGCGGATATCAATTTGATGTTCCAGGTCTCCGGTCTCGCCAATCTGCTGGGCCACGCGCATCAGGTTACTCAGGGGTTCGGTGATGGACTTCGCCGTGGTAAATGCGATGGCCACGCCCAACACCAAAGCGACCAGGGTGCTTAGCAAGGCGACGGTGATCGTGGCCTTGCCGGCAGTCTCATCGGATTCGCGGCGTTCTTCCAGGACTTTCAGGTTTTCCTGGTTCGCCTGATCCAGGAATTCGTTGGTGCTCTTCATGTAGGACGAAGCGTCCTTCTGGAGATAGAAGATTTGCAGCTCGGCAACCGTGGCGTTGCCGGCATCGACCTCACCGCGTTTGGCGACCATGGGTTCGGAAAAGTTCTTGACCCAGTTCAGTTCAGATTGCTGGACTTGCGCCAGGGCGAGGCGTTGTTGGTCGGAGTTGGCGATCTGCTCGGCACTGACCAACTCGCCGTTAAGATCGCGAATCCCTCTTTCGATGGCATCCTTTTCGCGGGTATCGCCACTGAGCAGGTAGTTGGTCAAATTAAGCCGGTTCTCCATCATCTGAGAACGGATCCGATCGGTGGCCTGGGACAGTTCGAGCGCCATGGAACCGGCGGCCTTGGCCGCGTGCTCCCGCTGTACCGCAAGGATATTGACCAGAAACAACACGATGACCATGGCCAGGACGGCGCCAAAGCTCAAGTAAAGTCGCTTGCCAATCGTCATGAGTTGCTCCTTCGCGAGGCTGCCTCCAAAAGGCGGCTTGGCGTGCACGGCATAGGAGCCTTCCCGGCAGACGCAGGTATAGAGAAGGCTACGCGTGCTCTTGCAAGTGCAACACCCTTGCCAGCCCGAATAGCCTCTAGTAACTATTCGGCGGTTGTGAGCTAAGAGACTATTTATTAATTGTTTAAGACGGCAGAGGCGGCCCAATCTGGAAACGTCCTGCGGTTAGAATCGTCTCAGCGGATCTTTGGCGTCTCATTATGACATCGCAAGATGCCGGAACCTTAAGTCGTGCCCCGTTTCGTGGGCAGTTTGCAGCTTGGCACCCTAGGTCCTTTTTTGCTTGACTCAAATTGAGATTGTCACTATTTTTGCCTGTAGATTCAATTACTTGTAATGTCGCGAGCTGGGGAATGACCCCGCTACTATGCTATCTGGAGACATGCCGCCGCAAGAAGGAATGGACTCCTCCACGTCGTATAGGTTCCCCGAGGTTATCAATCAAACCAGCGGATCAAATGCCGAGCTAGCTGGGGCCGAAATCTCGCCCGTGCTGGACTCTCTTGCTCAACGCCTGCGCAGCGCATTAGGGACCGGATTGGTGACGGTGCTAGTGCGTCGGGGCGCCAGCTTCAGCCTCAGTGCCGTAGCTGCCGAATCAGAACGGGCGTCAGAGATGGCGCGGGCGGGACATGATAGGGGAGGCATGCAGGTTGCCGCTGACTTGGCCGCGCGCGCCTTGTCTGAAGATAAACCGATTACCGCGAGCGTCGAAGCTTCCCGGCAATCTTTAGGGGATCTAGCAGGGGCTGGAAGCTTAATCGCTGCGCCATTTCGGTCGTCGCAGGCGCAGGGGGCGGTGCTGGTCTACCCGCGGCGCGACCGTCCCTTCAGTGGGGAGGAGCGAGATCTAATCGGAACCGCGACGAATTTCGCCGCGCTGGCTATTTCCAGTAGGGAATTCACCGCCGCCGCGCAGGCACAGAGCCATGAACTCCATCAGCTTCTCGATAACGCTTCGGAACTGAGCTCACGCGGCGATCTTGACCAATGTCTGCAACAGCTTGCATTGCGGGCCGCAGACTTTCTGGGTTTCGGCCGTGCGTTTGTGGGGCTGCTCGAAGAAGGCAAATTCCGAATTCGCTGGGAGGCGGACCGGGGGCGCACCCGTCCGCTACAACTCGAGATACCTGAGGGCCCATTCGCGCGTGCACTCAAGATCGGGGAAGCGCTTTGGTCTCAGGAGCATAACCGGGCCGCCAAAATTGACCTCGGTGGCCTGTCGGTATTCCAGGCGAAACAGATTCTCACCGTCCCGCTTATCAGCCGGGATGGCCGCGTAATCGGCGTCCTGGGTGCCCTGGACCGCCTGGATGGGGCTGACATCTCGCAAGAAGACTTTCGCCATGCCAAAGCTCTGGCGGCACAGGGAGCGATTGCCTTGGAAGTCTCGCACGCCCTGCAGAACTCCGAACTACAGCGTCAACGGGGCGGGGCTCTTGCGGCGTTGGCGGCGGAAATGAACTCCTGGCAACGGCTCTCGGATTTCGGAAAAGGCTTTGTGAATCGGGCTGCCGAACTCTTAGGCGCGAGGGCGGGCGCCCTGGTGCTCAAACAGGAAGCACTCTGGGAAGTCCTGGTATTGCAGAGTATTGGTGAGACCGATGAGCCGAAACATTCGCAGTCGCGACGATTTAGTTATGCCTTGGGAGAGGCGCTTTTACGCAAGAAAGAACCCCTAGTTCTTTCAACCGCCGCGGAACTCTTTGGAGAAGAGTTGGCCGCTTCTCTAGGGTGGAAGGAATGTGCTCTGGTGCAACTGCTCAATCCGCCGACTAATTTGTTGGCGGTGTTGTGCCTGGCGAACTTCGAGCGGAAGTGGGGAGACGCGGAAAAAGAATTCTTGCAGGATATCGCCGGGCCGCTTCGCCTGCCCTCGAACATGCCCGGCTGTTTACGCGCATGGAGCACGCCAATCGGCACTGGATGGAGATCTTCGATGCCATCAGCGATTTCATTGTCGCGCACGACAGTGCTGACAACATTTTGCGGGTCAATCGCTCTCTGGCGGATTTCATCGGGGTCGCGCCTCGCGAACTGATCGGGGTCAACATGTGCGCCTTGCTGGCGATGGAGAGTGCAGCCCCGCTGCGTGCCTGTCCTTTCTGCCGCAGTTCCGGGGTGAGGCACGGACGAATATGTGCATCCCGTGCTGGGAAGCACTTTTCTGGTTTCCACTTCACGCGTGCAAGGCGACAACAGCGAAGGGCAGCAAACCATCCACGTGCTGAAGGACATCACCGACCGGCGCGAAGCGGAACGCCGCTATCGCGAGCTGTTTGGACAACATTCAGGAAGGAGTGTTTTTCTCCACGCCCGGAGGGGCGCTTCATCGAAGTCAACGACGCGCTGGTGCGCATGCTGGGATATGCCAGCCGGGAAGAACTTTTGCAAGTGGATGTCCGCACCCAGGTATTCAGCTCGGCCGAACACTACGTCAATTTGCCGAACCGATGCAGGAAGCCGGAGCAGTGCGCAACCACGAAGAGGCGCTGCGCCGCAAGGACGGGTCCACCGTTTACGTCATGGTCAATGCTTTCGCGGTGCGCGATGCCAAGAACAAAGTTACCCAGTTTCGCGGCCTGATGCTCGACATCACCGACGCTGAAGACCTATCAGGCCGAACTGCAGCGGGAGCGCGATTTTTCCGGAAAGATCCTGAACAACACGCAAAGCCTGATTCTGGTGGCGGACACGGCGGGAGTGGTCAGCTATGCCAACCGCCGCTGGCGCGATATGGGATATGAGCAGAAACAGGTGCTGGGGCGCGCGGCTGGAAGACCTGGTTGCGCCCGCGCGCCGCCAGGCTTTCAACGATGCTTTCGGCGCGATTCTGGCGGGCCAGCAGGTGGACAATCTCGACCTGCAAGTGCTGCGCGGGGACGGGCGCGTGGGACAGTTCTCGGTGAATCTGAGCCCCATGCGCGACGAGCAGGGCAACGTGACCAGCATCGTGGTGGTGATGAGCGACATTACGGATGCGGCTACCTTGCAGGCCAAACTCATGCACGCCGAGAAGATGGCGGCCGTGGGCCAGTTGGTTTCCGGCGTTGCGCATGAGGTCAATAATCCTCTGACCGCCATCCTTGGCTTCGCCGATCTGCTGATGGAGAACGAGGAGTTGCCGGAAAACGTGCGCGAAGGACCTGCGGGTAATTCTGCAGGAAGCGCAGCGAACCAAGCAGATCGTGCAGAACCTGCTGAGTTTTGCCCGGCAGATGCCGCCGCAACGCCGGCCGTGGAGCTGAACTCGATTCTGCGGCGCACCGTGCAGTTGCGGGCCTACGATTTCCAGAGCCACGGCGTGGAAGTCGTGGAGGAACTGGACGAGCAACTGCCCTGCGTGATCGGGGATTCGCACCAGTTGCAGCAGGTGTTTCTCAATATCGTGAACAACGCCTACGACGCGGTGAAGGACACCGGCCGTCCCCCGCGCATCGAGGTGAAAACCGCTCATCATCGGCGGAGTCGTGGAGGTCGCATTCCGCGACAATGGGCACAGGCATTACCTTCCCGGACCGCATCTTCGATCCCTTCTTCACCACCAAGGAAGTGGGCAAGGGCACAGGTTTGGGGCTGAGCATCTGCTATGGCATTGTGCGCGAGCACGGAGGCGAAATCCTCTGCCACAACAACGCGGGACTGGGGGGCGGCGCGACCTTTATCGTGCGCTTCCCGGCAGCTTCGGAATCCGCCTCGGTGGGTGCGGCTGCGGGAGTGACACCAGCGATGACGCCGTCTTCCGCCCAATCCGGCGCTTTGCCCGTCCTCGTTATTGAGGATGAGCCGGCGGTGCTGGCCTATGTGCGCGCGGCCCTGGAACGGAGCGGCTATTCGGTGGTTTGCACCGAATCCGGAGTCGAGGCCTTGAGGCTGCTGGAGTCAGGGACAATTCATGGGAGTGGTTTCCGACATGCGGACGCCGGGCGGCGTGGACGGCGGCGATGTTCATGCCTGGCTCTCCGAGCACCGGCCGGAATTGGCCTCCCGGCTGGTGTTTATCACCGGCGACATCGCCAACGAAGAAACCGCGATCACGCTGCAGAAGACCGGCGCTCCCTGCGTGGAAAAGCCATTCCGCGTGAAGCAGTTCATTTCCGTGATCGAGAAAACCATGGGGAAGGCGCCATGAGCAGTGAAGATTTACGCATTCGTTTGCTCATCGTGGACGATGAGCAAAGCATCCGCAAACTCTGTATGACGGTGGGCGAGGCGCTGGGCTTTGCCTGCATGGAGGCCGAAAGCGGGGAAACCGCGCTGGCCCTGCTGGAAGAACAAACCGGCGCACATGGTTCTGACCGACCTGGTCATGCCGAACATGTCGGGCCTGGAATTTCTGGAGAAGGTGAAGAAGTTGCTTCCCCGCACTGAAGTGGCGGTCATGACCGGCCACGGGTCGGTGGAAACCGCCGTGCAGGCCATGAAGTTGGGAGCCTACGACTACATCAGCAAGCCTTTCGCTCCGCTGGAGGAGTTGCGGCTGTTTCTGCGCCGCATGGGGGAGAAAATCACGGCTGGTGGAAGAGAACCAGTTTCTGCGGGAGCGCGTGGATACCGAGACCGGTCTGCACGGAATTGTGGGCGCCTCGGCCAAGATTCAGGATGTTCTGCGCATGATTTCACGGCTGAAAGACACGCGCACGCCGGTACTGATTACCGGGGAAAGCGGTACTGGAAAGGAGTTAGTGGCGCGGGCCATCCATTTCCGCGGCTCATTCGCTAACCGTCCTTTTGTCGCCGTGGATTGCGGCTCGCTGGTTCCGACCCTGATTGAAAGCGAGCTCTTTGGCTATGAAAAAGGGGCTTTTACCGGCGCGCTGCGTTCCAAGACGGGATTGTTCCAGTCGGCCAGCGGGGGAACGATTTTTCTCGATGAGATCGGAGAGCTGCCGCTGGAGATGCAAGCCAAACTGTTGCGCGTGCTGCAGGAAAAAGAAGTTCGCCCGGTCGGCAGCAATCAAAAAGTGAAAGTCGATGTGCGGGTGATCGCTGCCACCAATCGCGACCTCGAAATCGGAGTATCGCAAGGGCACGTTTCGCAAAGACCTCTACTTCCGGCTGAATGTAGTAACGGTTTACGTGCCGACGCTGCGCGAGCGCCGCTCGGATATTCCCATGCTGGCCGGCTGGTTCCTGGATCGCTATGCGCCAGGGGCCTCGATTCACATCACGCAAGCCGCTACCAAGTGCCTGTTGCAGTATGAATGGCCGGGGAATGTGCGAGAACTGGAAAACTGCATTGAACGCGCGGTGGCGCTGGGGGACCAGAAGATCATTGACATCAATGATTTGCCGCCTTCGCTGGCTTCGACTTCCGCGCCGGGGTCTCCGGAAATCATCCCGGCTGCGGTTGCGCTGAGCTCAACCGATCTGGAAGACATCGAACGGATCACGATCCAGCGCGTCTTCGAGCAGGTAAACGGCGATAAGGCGCAGGCCCGCAAGATGCTGGGCATCAGCCGGGCTACGTTGTACCGCAAGCTAAAGCGTTACAACATCGGCATGTCGCAGGCCATGGCGGCGGCCAGTCATCGCTTGCAGTGATTCGCTCGGCAAAGATTTTTTGGGGATGAGACGGCGTATCACTTTGAGATTCAAGGTCTGCTCATACGTTTCACCCGATCTAAGTGATTTCCCCATAAATCAATGACATACGCGAGCGCCGCAGACGGGTACGCTTTGGTGAGTGCCGTGCATACTTTGCTTTCGATGCGGTCTGGGCCAAGCCCGAAGCCCACGCTAACCGGCTGGCTTGCGGGACCCAGGCTGCGTTGAGTTTGCGGGAATCGAGGATATGACGTTGCCCAGACAGGGTACAGCTCGCGCACGGTCTTCTCCGGAAACCACCACGGCCAAACTGGCAAGGTTTTTCCCCGATGCAACCCCGGTGCGGATTCCCGTGCAGTTGACGAGGGTTGCGGGCGAAGACAATGCCTTCAGCGAAAGCACAGTCATCGAATTCGGAACGCCCAACGAAGTCTTATTTGCGTCTACTCTGCCTCTAGAGTTTGCTGACCGGCTAAGAGTGCGAAACTCCGATGGTACCCTGGACGCGGAAGCCTGCGTTGTGGCAGTGCAATACCATGCTGGACTAACTGCAGTGGCCGCTCGATTTTCGCAGCCGGTCGCTAACTGGATCGTCAAGTCATGACAAATCTTACTGCGACAAATACGGCTGGCGCCGACTGGAGCTCATTGCGGCTCCTCCACAAGTTATATGTGACTCTGGCGCAGGAATTCTCTATTGAATACTCGCCTTGTGCCGAACTCGAGACCGCTAACGCGGGATCGCCGAAGTCTGTGGCCGCAGCCGAAGCCTGGTTTGCCCGGTTGGATGAGCGCATCGCGGTCCACCAGTTGCGGCAGTTTCTGCAAACCAGCCCTCTGGCGGATGAGGCGAGTCTGCGCGCGGCGCTGGCTTACATGCTGCACAAGCCGGAACACAGCGACTCGGACCGCGATAAAACGGATTTTCTGTTAGTCCAACTATTCTCGATTTGCGCCCCCTCTCTTCTGGAAGACAACGAGGTTACCTTCGACTTTGTCGCCGGGATGCTTAAGCCGGTATTAGGGCCCGGAGATCTGACGCAGCTCGAGAGTTTGGAAGGCCTCAACGAAGTTATTGAGACGGCTAGCGCGTGCCGCAAACTGCCGGATCTTTTCGCGAGCGGGATTATCGAGAAGGGAAGGCAGTTCAAGCTTGGCGCTGGACACAATTATTACAACTCGGCGGCGCTGGTAGCGTTTACGCGCTTTAATTTCCTCTTGCGGCGTTGCTTCTTCCGCACGATGCATCGCGATCTAAACGCCATTTTGGATGGCCTGCGAATCCTGGAGCTTCGCGGCGTGGAGATGCTGGATTGCCGGGGAGCCGAGCTTTCCGGAGAAGAGCCGGTTGGGCGGTTGCGCATGATTTGCCAATCGTGGAAGGCCATGTTTCAAGCGGAGTACTCTTTTGGGCAGCCTTTGCGCATGTTAGTGGACCTTGGCGCTGCCGTGGACGCTTCCCTGGCGAACAGTGAGCCCGCTGCTAAGGCAGTGAGTGATGAGACGGATCATCCGGCGCGCGCCATGGCGGCCGCGGCCTCAGGTGATGCTTCCGGAGAAACACACCGAGGCGATGCGGCGAACGAGAGCGAGTCCAGCTCGGGAGAGAATTTCGAGTCCTAGAACTTGGACGGAAAAGGGACGCTTTGGATCTAGCCACGGTATTGATCGTTTCCGACGACGTAGAGTTTTCCCGCGCTATTACAGGTCGCTGGCAATCCGAGCGCATCACGCCGACGTTCACCCTGATGAGCGGCGATCTTTGCCAGGCGCTGGATGACGATGCTTACGATGTAGCGATTGTTGGGGGAGTACGTCTGGGCGGACTATCTGCGGTGCTCCAGGCACTCGATCCGGCCAAGCCGGTATTGTTGATCTGCGACGAAACCAAAAACATAAGAGAAGTCCGGGATTCACAACCACGCATCATGACGTTGCGACGTTATGAGGGATGGCTGGACGCTCTCGTCTTAATCGTTTCCGAAGCGCTGCGCCGTAGTGAGGCGATGAAGCGCCTCCAACGTGCCGAGCAGGAGAACGTGCTCTTACAGCAACGGGCCACCCTCGGCAATTACATGCGGGAAATGCTGCACAACCTGAACAACGCGCTGACCTCGGTACTGGGGAACTCTGAGTTGCTTTTGCTGGAGCCAGGTTCGTTGTCGGCCAACTCACGTTCGCAGATCGAAACTATCCGCAATATGGCGATGCGTATGCACGAAATTCTGCAGCGCTTTGCCTCGCTGGAAAAAGAGCTGAAAGTCGTGGCCAGCCAAAGCGAAAAGGACAGCAGCGCTAGAACGCGATCGGCAGGAGCGCACTAGATAGTGCTTCCTACCAATCCGGCCCCTGCCTTTCTACACGCCCTGCTCAAATCCTCATCCAAAGTAGCCAGTGGCACGCCGCTGTTGAGAGACAGATCAAGATAGGCCGCATCGTAGGCCGTCAGGCCATACTGGCGACCGAGGGCCCGGATTCTGTCAAAGACGGTGGTGGCGGGGAACTGTTCTAGTTCGATCGGGAGAGCTCCAAGGTCATTCAGGAAGCTTTGCGCCAGAGCGGCAGAAATCCGCTTGTGTTTTTCGCCCGCCAACAAGGCGTTCAGGACTTCGTGTGGCCAGAAGGCAGGTGCCATCGCGGTGTGGCCTTGCTTAAACATCTCGGCGACTCGCTGAGCCAAAGCAGAATCTTCATCGGGAAAGCACCAGGCAAGAACCACGGATGCATCCATGACAAACCGGCTCACCGGCGGCCTTCATTGATCAGGTCTTTGATTCTCAGCCCACGCAAAGAAAGGTTATGGCGCTTGCCGAAATCCGCCAGACGCTCCGCTGCCTCGGCAGCAGAACCTTTCCGGGAGGACATGCGCTCTTTCAATAGCGCACCCAGCATCCGGGAGACGCTGGTGTTCTGCCGGGCCGCCTCGATCCGCGCCCATTGGGCAACATCTTCTTCGAGGGTCACGGTCACGTTTCGTAGGCGATTGGTGGATGACACGAGAACAGTGTAACGCGAATCTCGTGTTACACTGAATTCGCGTTAATCCCGAAAATGGCGTCATCCCGAACCGACGCCGTTCAGTCAGGAATCACCCTACGCGAACAAAAATTCCTTCGTCCTCAACTCCTTAATCGTATCCCGCAACTTAGCCGCCTTCTCGAACTCAAACCGCTTGGCGGCTTCGCGCATGTCGCTTTCTAGCTTTGCGATATAGGCGTCCAGTTCTTCCTGTGATTTGAATTCCGGGATACCTTCAGCCTCGCCACCCGTCAGATCGGCATAATCAGCCTCGATGATGCCGGCCAACGACATTTCCAGCGGCCGCACGATGGACTCCGGCGTAATTCCATTCGCTTCGTTATAGGCGACCTGGATGGCGCGGCGGCGATCGGTTTCGTCGAGGGCCTTCTTCATCGAGTCGGTTTTGCGGTCGGCGTAGAGGATGGCGCGGCCATTCAAATTGCGGGCGCAGCGGCCGATGGTCTGGATCAGCGAGCCTGCGGAGCGCAGAAAGCCTTCTTTGTCCGCATCGAGGATCGCCACCAGAGAAACTTCCGGCAAGTCGAGGCCCTCGCGCAGCAGATTGATGCCAATCAATACATCAAACTCGCCTTTGCGCAGATCACGCAGAATCTTTACGCGCTCCAGAGTTTCGATCTCGGAGTGCATATAGCGGCACTTCACGCCGACCTCGGCATAGTACTCGGTCAGGTCTTCGGCCATGCGCTTGGTGAGTGTTGTGACCAGCACGCGCTCCCCGCGCGCCACCCGCTCACGAATCTCGTGCAACAAATCGTCAATCTGGCCCTTCACTGGACGTATTTCAACCGGCGGGTCCACCAGGCCAGTCGGACGGATGATTTGCTCGATCACCACGCCCGCTGATTTGGTCAGCTCATACGGTCCCGGCGTCGCCGAGACATAGATCATCTGATTCATGCGGTGTTCGAACTCTTCAAACGTCAGAGGACGGTTGTCGAGCGCCGAAGGCAGGCGGAAGCCGTATTCCACCAGCGTTTCTTTGCGCGAACGGTCGCCGTGATACATGCCGTGAAGCTGCGGCACGGTCTGGTGCGATTCGTCAATAAACATCAGGTAATCGCGAGGAAAATAATCGAGCAGCGTAGGCGGCGGCTCGCCTGGCAGGCGCCCCGTGAAGTGGCGCGAATAGTTTTCGATGCCATGGCAGAAGCCCATGGACTTGATCATCTCCAGGTCGTACATCGTGCGCTGGTGCACGCGCTGCGCCTCGACGACGCGCCCTTGCTTCTCCAGTTCCGCCTCCCACCAAGCCAGCTCTTCGCGAATCGTCTTCACCGCCTGCGAGCGGGTTTCTTCCTTCATCACATAATGCGTCTTGGGATAGATGGGCAGGCGCACATATTTTTGCTTCACCGTTCCGAACAAGGGATCGATCTGCGCCAATGATTCGACTTCGTCTCCCCACAATTCCACGCGGTAGGCCATGTCGTCGTAAGTAGGGAAGATTTCGATGACATCGCCACGCACGCGAAATGTGCCGCGGCGGAACTCTCCGTCAGTGCGCTCGTAGAGAATTTCCACCAGCTTGCGGGTAATGTCTTCGCGCTTAATCTTCTGGCCCTTTTCCAGAAACAGCAGCATCCCGTAGTAGGCTTCCGGCGATCCCAGGCCGTAGATGCAGCTTACCGAGGCCACGATCAGGCAGTCGCGGCGCTCGAACAGAGACCGCGTCGCCGAGAGCCGCAACTTATCCAGTTCGTCGTTGATCGTAGCTTCTTTTTCGATGTAGAGATCGGCGGCCGGAACATAGGCTTCGGGCTGGTAGTAGTCGTAATAGGAAACGAAATATTCCACCGCATTGTGCGGGAAGAAATTCTTGAACTCGTGGTAGAGCTGTGCCGCCAGAGTCTTGTTGTGCGCCATGACCAGCGCCGGCCGGTTCATCTGCTCGATCACTTTGGCCATGGTGTAGGTTTTGCCCGATCCAGTTACGCCGAGCAGAACCTGGTGCTCTTCCCGGTCTGCCAGGCCGCGGACCAGCGACGCGATGGCGGTAGCCTGATCGCCGCGAGGGTCGTAATTGCTGACAAGTCTGAAGTCCATAAGACAGCTCTTAGCCATTAGCAGTCAGCCTTTGGCTCACCCCCATAAGCCGCGTCCAAGCTTCGACGTGCTCCTGGTCGCCTGCCCACAGAGGCGAAATTTGGGGTCTGGATATCTCTTGATTATAACGCCTGATCGAATCAGCGATTGTGGGAGCGGAAGCAGTCGAAGCTCAATAATCCGCTCTACTATTGAAAATAGCGCGAGATATTACTCGCGCGCGACCGAGAAAATGGTTGGGAAGATTAGGGCTGCGGAAGCTTGAAGTCGACGGTAATTTCGGTTTGCACTTCCGTGGGCTGGCCGTCGAGCTGGTAAGGCTTGTACTTCCATTGGCGGACTGCGGCGGCGGCGGCAGCGGCGAAGAGCGGTTTCCCGCTGACGACTTTTAGGTTAGAAGTGCTTCCATCCTTGCCAATGTTGGCCTGCAGTTCTACTGAGCCCTCGACGTGCTCCCGCAGAGCGGCCTGCGGGTAGACGGGATCCACCTTTTGCAGCAGCAACGCGGCAGCGTCTTCTTGGGACAACTGCAAAGGATTTTGGGCCGAGCCAGCGTCATTCGAAGAAGCACTAGCGGCTTTATCGGTGCCACTCGCTCCTGATGAATTCGAAGTGACAGAGAACGTCTGTCTGCGGAGTTTGGCCTGCAACCCCGGTTTGGGTTCCCAAACCGTCGCTGGCTGCGACGGCTGGCTGTCCGCCGGCCGCCTGCTGCGCTGTCGGGCGCGGCGCCGGAACTACAGCCGCACGGGGCACCTGCTGCGGCGCGAAGTATTTCTGGACGAGAGGAATGCTCATCAGCAAGGGTTGCAACTGCGGCCATCCATAGTTGATGGCTCCGGCAGAGGCGAGCACGAGGATCGCTGCGATCCAGAAGTTCTTCCGGTTGCCTGTGGCTGGAGGTTTTTCTACGTCGTGACCCAGCGTCGGCCCAAAGGCGTTTGAGTCGTCTTCTGGACGCGCGGACTTGGCAAAAGCTTCGCGCCGGGTCGATGGCGATGCCACGGAGTGTTTCTTTTGAGGCACAGATGCAAGTTTCGAACTTTCGCCGGTGGACTCAACGATCTTCGACTCGATGACGGCCGCCGTTTTCGCCGGAGCGGTGGCGCTGGCCGTATTCGCACCCGATGTCGGGATTGCTAATGGCTCCGGCAACAACTTGGCTGGCGGCTGCGACGCACTGGATTGCAACCCGCTGGCTGCCGATGCCGGTTTTACAGGCAGCGGCTCAGGCATGGACTCAAGCAGTGCAGCCTCCGCTGGTTCCAACTTCGGGAATTGTTCTTCCTGCAATTCCAGGGCGCCGCTTGCTACCGGACTTACAGAAAACTCAGCGGGAGCCGCTACGGGCAGGGCCGCGGGCCCGGGTGCCACGAGCGTGTTCTCAGGCTCTGAAACCGCAACCGCTGTAGAGGCCGCCTTGGCTGCTTCGGCTTTGCGCAACAGGCCTTTGGCGGTACGGAGCGTTCCTTTCGACTGCTCGACATGAATGGGTTTGCTCAATACAAGATTGGCGCCGATGCGAAATGCTTTGGCAATTCCGCCCTGTCCCTGTACTAGCGCCACGGCCAACGACGCGCCGTTGGAGCTCGAGTTTCGGGCGCTCTTGAACAGAAGAGTCGCATTCTGTTCGTTGTCGCAGTCCACGACAAGAGCATCGTAGTGCTGACTGGCGATCTGTTTGACCGCCGCGAAAGGCTCCGAGGAAAACTCGACGTGAAACTCCAGTTCAGTCAGAATCTGGGTAAGCACGCGGCAAGCTTTTTCGTCGCCGGAGAAAAGTAATGCCCGATAAACCATATCAGGCTCATCGTAGGTAAGCCCGTCACCTCCAGCAAGTTACCGAGGTACCCCCGTGCAACGCGGAACTGCGCCCTGTAAATTTCAGGAAGCAGAAGAATCAGAAGCACCTTTGTAAATCCGCATTTTTGTGGACAAAATGCGATGCGAGCAACAGTCAACAAGAAAGGAACTCGACTGCAGCCAGGGGAGCGGCCGCCCGCCGGGGATCATCTGCAAGTGGATTATGACGAGGGCACCCGCGAGGGAGGATATGGACGGATGCCAATGCGACGTTCAAATGACTGGTTGCCGACTTAGGCTTTTTGCGCGCCCACATGGCGTCGTGGTCCACCTAATAAACTTTGTCGAGCTCCCGCGTGGGGAGTTTGAAGCAGCATCCTCATGGTCTGATTCTTGCCCATGAGTACCAGTTCACCCTTGAACCAGCCCAGTTCCCAGGTTGGATTCAGTTCCCTTCCGTAACCTTCGGGACGATCTTGAGTCCCGAACCTTCCAACGACAACCTGCCGCACCGATTTCCAAATGCGATGCATCTCCACCTCCATGGTTCGTGCGCACAGCGGCGCACAGAGCCTCATCTCGATCACGCTGCACGTTTCTCTCCTAACTTTGCCCTAATACAGGACGATTTTCTCCCCTGAAGAACTGAATCCCACCGTCCCTAATCCCCGAAATGAGAATGGGCTCAGAAAACCCACCGACGCGAAGCACTGGGCAGTTTTCCGGGAAAGCGTAACGACAGTTGCCGGCTACTGGCCGAACACCAATGCCTCTTTTTGGTGAGCGAAATCAATTTCTTTCAGCACCACCGTGTTCGATCCGCCGGCTTCTGTCAAAGTGGCGTCCTGCGTGACTTGCGCGTCGTTCGTCTTTAACGTTGCTGGCACCGTGACCACAGTCTTTCCGCTCTGTTGGAAAGTCACCTGCACCGCCGGGCCGGTTCCTTGCCACTCGACCTTGTAGGGGCCGGGTTTCAATTGTGCGGTACCGACTTGCGTGACGTTGGAAATATCAACCGCGTGCGTATTTTTGTCTGCCGCTACCGCGCCGAGCGGAAACAACAAAGCCAGGGCTGGAAGCGCCAGTATCAATAGTGTCTGCAGATATCTTGTCTTCATAATCTTCTCCTTCAAATGGGAAGGCGGAAGTTGTGGGACCTTCATTCCTTCATTTCGGAGAGAAGGTTTTTCCGGCTTCTCACAAACGAATATTGAATTTGAGCTATGAGAGATGCGGGCCGCCCATCGACAGTTGCAGACGCTGTCGAAGCAAGATGTAATATTGCTAAGACTTTTGTAAAGCAGTGTGTAAACCCGTCCCGCGCCACGGGGTTCTTGCACGCTGATTGGGAATTTGCGAGCGAAAAAACTCTACGAAGGGCGCCATGGAGGCGCCCTTAAGTACAATAACCGCCATGCGCTTGCCACTCTGGCTCAAGATCGCGTGGACGGTTTGTGTTGCCGTATGGGTTCCTCTTTATTGGAGGCAATACGGAGCGCAGAACTTTTTATATTTTTGCGATCTGGGAAATCTCCTCGTGCTAGCCGGCTTGTGGCTGGAGAGCCGACTGATTTTCTCCTGGCAAGCCACGGGCTTGTTGTTCTTCCAAACTCTGTTCATCGTTGACTTGACCGGAGCTTTGCTGACCGGCCGTCATTTTATTGGCGGCAGTGAGTACATGTTCGATCCACACCTTTCGCTGTTCATCCGGCTGCTCAGCCTGTTTCACGTGGTGATGCCGCCGCTGCTCCTGTGGGCAATCTGGCGGCTGGGATACGACAAACGAGGATGGAAATATCAGACGCTGCTGACCTGGATTGTGGTGCCGGTCAGTTATTTCTGGCGCCCGCAGTATGACGTGAATTGGGCGCGAGGACTGTTCCTGCGGGAGCAGCAAGCCGTGCCGGGTTGGATCTATCTGATGACGTATTTGGTGGTCGTGCCGTTGGCGGTGTATTGGCCAACGCATTTGGCGCTGCAAACGTGCTACAAGCGCACTCGCATCGTGGCTCAGTGAGGTGGCGAAGTTACCACGGTCAATGCACGCTGTGCCGCTTCGAGCAAAGCGTCGGCGCCTACGGGCTTGCCGGTGGCGTTTTCCATCCACAGATCGGGAGTGACGCGGCCCATCGTTGCCATGCGCTCGAATTCCGGGCCGATGGCGCCGGCTTTCTTCATCTGCTCCTCGATCTGGAACGCGATCAGGTGGCCGATGGGATAGTCGGGCAGATAGAGAAACGAATCGATCATGTGCGAATAGACGCCGAGCAGCACCACGTCGTTCTTGTGGAAGACCGGAGCGTAATAGCGGTTCCAGATGTCTTTGGCGATCTGCACCGTCGCCTGCGTTGAGTTCGCTGGGCGTGGCTTGCGGGATGGTCGTACATCCAGTGCCAGACGCCCATATCCACGAGCGCGACGCCGGCGATTTCGTAGGTGCCCCAGAAATCGTTCAGAGTCTTTTCGGCTTGCGCTTCTCGCGTCCGGCGCGGGCAGGCCGAGCAGTTCGAGGTCATGTCCCTGGAAAACGAACGCCAGCGCTTCGGTGAAGGCGGTGTTGGGCACGCCCTTGCAGCAGCGTGTGGTCGACTTCGTTGAGCGAAAAGGTCTGCTCGACGTTGTGACCCATTTCGTGCACGGCGATGTTGAAGCCCTTGTAGTTCATGCCGTTTTTTTCCGACGCGGGTGCGCAGATGCGCTTTCTCGGCGCGCATCTCGGCGCCCATGGCGTGACCGGAGCCGCGCGCGGGATCGACGATGATGTTGGCTGGCGACGATATTGCGCGCGCTCGGGCGAGAAGCCGAGATTTCATCAGCAGATTCGGAATGTCTTTCTGATAGGCCTCGGCGGTCGGATATTTCTTCGCGACCATGGCGTCGAGTTGCGCTTCGGTGTACTGGCTGCCGGGACGGAAGCCGTTGTACCAGATGTCGAAACGGCTCGAGCGGACGGCCGAGGCGGGATTCGAATCAGCTTCGCCGGTCTGCGCGACCAGCGGCGAAGTCAGCACCTGCTCCAGCATGGCTTTGCACGCGGGCTTCGGGAATCTCGCGATCTTCGTCGAAGCGGCGGGCGATCAGCGTGGGCGCGGTGGGAGAGTACGGATCGGCCTTTCTTCGAGGCGGCGAAGGTCTTCTGCAGCATGGCGTAGCGCGTGTCAGGCTCGCGGGCGTTGCTGAGCGTTGGCGATCGGCTGTGAGCGAATCGGCGTCCTTAGCTGCGGCAGCGGTGTCACTTCGTTGGTGAAGGGATTCCAATCCACGCCGGGATTGTCGATCACCGACCTGCGGGATGGTCTGGGTGACGATGCGCTCCATCACCTGCTGAATCATGCGCTGCTTGGCCAGGCCGTTCTGCGGTGTCGGCGTAGTCGGCCTTGATTTCATCGCGCAGGTTCCAGTGGCTGAGCAGGCGCATCTTCGGCGGGAAGAGGCGCTGGCCTTGCGGCGTTGACGAGGTGATACATCCAGATGTTGTATTCGGAAATGTATTGTCCAGCTTCGGCGTCGGCTTCGGAGATGGCGAGGTTGACATCGGCGGGGATGCGCTTGGAGAACCGCTGCGCCAGGCGGACTTCGGCCCACTGGCGGCGGCTCCAGCTCGGGGCCGTCTTTCAGGCGCTCGTCGAGCGTGGTGAGCGGGAAATTGAGCAGGACGGTGAAGGCGAGCTTGTTGCTGAAAGAAATCATCGATGAATGTGCGCGGAGGGATCGTAGCCGCCGAAGACTTCGTCGAAGGGAAGCACCGGGCCGAGGTCGAGGTCGAGTTGCTGGCGGAACTCGCGATTGATCTCGTGCATGTGGCCGTCGAGTTGCTCGAGCAGGCTCTCGAAGCGGTTGAACATGGTGTCGAGCGTGGCCTGATCGCCGGCAAAGTTGGTGCGGACGAAGTCTTCGAACGCGGCGGCGTCGCCGTCGTCGGCGCGCCAGAATTCGGCGACCTGATGCAGGCCGCGCTGCAGCGCGGGGGCGCTGGCGATTCGCCGTACTTGGCGATAACTCGTTCTCCAGTTTGGCGGCTGGAGGCGTTCATCCAGGCGGGCTGGATGGCGGCGGTGGCTTGTGGGCTGAACTGGACATCGGCTTCTCCTGGGCGGCGAGCGGTAGGGCGAGACATATTAAGAATAGCGAAAGTCGGTGCACGGATACCTCCTTGGGCCGAGCACACCAGTATAGCTGCCATGCGAGATCAGAATGCATCAACGACAAAGGCCACGAAGGCACACAAAGGCAAACCTGCGCTGTTAACGCATATAGGTTTTCCTTCGTGATGCCTTGGATGTCACTTTGTGGTTGATAATTCATGCCGCTAGCGTACTTTTTGGGTCGGTAAATGTCAGTGCTGGTGCCGAAGAAAACTTCTGCCGACTCCATGACGGTTTCCGAAAGCGTCGGATGAGGATGGATGCTGAGCGCGATATCCTGGCCACGGCGCCCATCTCGATGGCAAGAACGCCTTCGGCGATCAGTCTCTCCGGCGCTCGACGCCGACAATTCCGACGCCCAACACGCGTTCGGTTTCCGGATCAATGACCAGCTTGGTCATGCCCTCGGGGCGGTCGAGAGTCAGGCGCGGCCGGAAGCGGCCCAGGGAAACTTGGCGACTTTGATTTCGCGATTTTCTTTTTGCGCCTGGGTTTCGGTCAGGCCAGCCCAGGCAATTTCGGGATCGGTGAAGACGACCGCGGGAATGGCGTTGGGCTCGAAATGCGACTTTGTGTCCGGCGATGGCTTCGACGGCGGTGCGGCCTTCATGCGAGGCTTTGTGCGCCAGCATGGGTTCGCCGACCACATCGCCGATGGCGTAGATGGCGGGGTCGTCGGTTTGCAGTTGCTTGTTGACCTGGATGAATCCGCGCGGGCCGACTTTGACTTGAGTTTTGTCGAGGCCGGGGATTTCGGAATTGGGTTTGCGTCCGACGGAGACCAGAACTTTGTCGAAGACTTTTTCGCGCTCTTTGACTTCGGGCCCGTCGAAGGTGACGCGCATGCCATTGGCTTCTTCTTTCATCGCGGCGACGGTGGTGTTGAGCAAGATGGAGGCGAAAATCTTTTCCATGCGTTTGTGCAGGGGAAGGACCAGGTCGCGGTCGGCTCCGGGCAGGAGGCCGGGCAGCATTTCGACCACCGAAACTTTCGATCCCAGCGCGGCATAGACGGTGCCGAGTTCGAGGCCGATGTATCCGCCGCCGACTACGAGCAGGGTGCCGGGGACGTCGGTCAGATCGAGGGCGGAGGTGGAATCCATCATGCGCGGGGTGTCGAGCTTGAGAGTGGGGACGATGGCCGGGCGCGAGCCGGTGGCGATAATGATGCGGTCGAAGCTGCGGGATTCTTCGCCGCCGTTGGCTTTGGTGATCGCAGGGTGGTGGAGTTTTCAAACGCAGCCCGGCCCTGGATGTATTCGACTTTGCGTTGCTTTGAGAGCAGGCCGAGGCCGCCGGTGAGTTTTTTGACTACGTCCTTCTTTCCACGATCGCAGGCGGGCGAGATCGATGTTCGGGGCGGCGAATTCGATGCCCCAATTCTTTGGCGTGGCGGGATTCGTCGATCAGCTTGCGCCACGTGCAGCAGAGCTTTCGAAGGAATGCATCCGCGGTAGAGGCAGACGCCGCCGGGGTTGAGCTTCGGGATCGATCAGCGTGACTTTCATGCCGAGATCGGCGGCAAGAAAGGCGGCGGCGTAGCCGCCGGGGCCGGCGCCGACGACTGCGATGTGCAAGATTTGGAAGTTTCAGTCATCAAAAATCATTAACCACAAAGGACACGGAGGTGCACAAAGGAAAACCCGTGAGACTGGCGGATTCGATTTTCCTTTGTGATACTTTGTGTCCTTTGTGGTTTCAGATTTTCCCTATCCCTGTACAGATAACAAGAACGGCTGTTCGAATGCTTCCGCGATCCAGCGCAGGAAGCGGGCGGCGTCGGCGCCGTCGATCAGGCGATGATCGTAGGACAGAGACAGCGGCAACACCAGCCGCGGCTCGAATTTTCCGTCCATCCATACCGGCTCCATGCTGGAGCGCGACAGCCCGAGAATGGCGACTTCGGGATAATTGACGATCGGTGAAAATCCGGTGCCACCGATGCCGCCCAGGTTGGTAATGGTGAACGTCCCGCCTTGCATATCTTGCGGCGTCAGTTTTTTGTCGCGGGCTTTCTGCGAGAAGCTGAGTGAGTTCGGCGGCCAGCTCGACGATGTTTTTCTTGTCTACATCGCGGATCACAGGCACCAGCAGGCCGCGGTCGGTATCCACGGCGACGCCGATGTTGATGTACTGCTTGTAGACGATTTCTTCTTTCGCCATGTCAATGCTGGCGTTGAACTGCGGGAAGATTTTCAGCGCCGAGGCGCAGACTTTCAGGGCGATAGCGGTGACCGTCATCTTGCCGCCGGCTTCTTCCGCTTTGGGAGCAAAGCGCGCGCGCAACTGTTCGAGTTCGGTGATGTCGGCCTGATCGTGTTGGGTGACGTGCGGGATGGTAGTCCAGGCTTCCCATAGATGTTCGGCGGTTTTGCGGCGCACGCCGCGCATCGAGACGCGCTCGATCTTGCCCCACTTGGCAGAAATCGGGAAGTTCGGCAGGCAACAAAGCGTGCGCCAGTCGGGCAGCTGGCAGCGGCTGCCGCGGCATGCACTATCAGTGCTCTTGGCGTGAGCTTTGACGTCGTCTTTGCTGATGCGGCCGCCAGGCCCCGATCCTTTGACATCATGAATATCAATGCCGAGTTCGCGCGCCAAGCGGCGGACGTGCGGGGCCGCCGGCACAGGTTCGCCGTGCTCGACGCCTGCCACCTTGCCCAACTGCATGGGCATGCTCGAAACTCGGATTGCTGCGGTAAGGGCTGGTCGGGCGGCAGGGCCTCTTCTTCGGTTTTGCCTTCGGCGCGGATGGCAGCCTGAAAGCCAGGCGCGCACCGTGCTGTCCGGAGATGTGTTCCACCGGCGCGTAGCTGGTGGACTGCGGCTGCGCTGGCGCCGCCTTCGAGGGTGAAAATGACCTGGCCGACTTTGATTTTCTCGCCTTCCTTGACGCGAACTGTCTTTCACCACGCCGTTGACGGAAGACGGAACTTCGACGACCGCTTTGTCGGTTTCCAACTCCATCACTGGCTGGCCTTCGGAGACTTTGGCGCCGGGAGAAATCATCAGGCGCACCAGATCGCCTTGCGTGATGTTCTCGCCGAGTTCGGGCAATTTGAATTCCTGGGTGCGCTGGCCGCGTCGCTGACGCGCCGCCCGGTTGAGCGCGGCGGAGCCGCTTCGACTTTTGACGCGGGTTGGACAACAGCGGGAGCCGCTTTTCCCGGTGCGGCCGATTGGACGCTGCCGCGGCTGCGGTCTTTGCCGGTTTCGGCGAAGGGACCTCCGGCGACTTGGCGCCGGCTCCGTTCTCCACGGTAAAAATCACCTGGCCGACTTTAATCTTCTGGCCTTCCTTAACGCGAATCTCCTGCACGGTTCCGCTCACCGAAGACGGAACTTCGACAACGGCCTTATCGGTCTCCAGTTCCATGACCGGTTGGCCTTCGCTGATGCTGGCGCCGGGCGCAATCATCAGGCGGACCAGGTCGCCCTGCTCGATGTTTTCGCCCAGTTCGGGTAATTTGAATTCAGTCACGCAGAGTTTCTCCCTACATTCGCTGCTGGCTTCTAGCTACTCGCTTCC
The DNA here is from genome assembly GCA_963712035.1 of uncultured Acidobacteriaceae bacterium. GTDB lineage: Bacteria > Acidobacteriota > Terriglobia > Terriglobales > Acidobacteriaceae > PALSA-270. Next base: position 252,089 of record CAVQGL010000003.1, read on the forward strand.
AGCTAAGCCGCTACTATTCGCTAGCGAACTAGAAGCAGATCTTAACTAATCGCCGGGTTCGGCTTCTCCGGATTAATGCCCAGGTCTTTGATGGCTTGCTGGACCACTTCCAGCTTGATCTGCTTCTCCGCTGCCAGCGCATTCAGCGTGGCCAGCACAATGTGCTTGGCGTCTACCTCGAAAAAGTCACGCAGGGACGCGCGGTTCTCGCTGCGGCCGAAGCCATCGGTGCCCAGCGACACCAGCCGGCGCGGCACCCATTGCGCGATCGACTCCGGCAGTACCTTCATATAATCCGATGCGGCGACGAACACACCCGGCGCATCTTTCAGTTGTTGGGTCACAAACGGCACGCGCGGCTCGGCGCCAGGATGCAGCATGTTCCAGCGCTCGCAATCGTTGCCATCGCGATACAACTGCTTTATAGCTGGTAACGCTCCATACGTCGGCCGCGACTCCGTATTTCTCTTCCAGAATCTGCTGCGCCTTCAGCACTTCAAACATGATGGAGCCGCTGCCAAAGAGTTGGGCTCGCAGCTTCGCGTCTTTCTTTTCCGAAGTCTTAAAGCGATACAGACCCTTGAGAATGCCCTCGCGGACATCTTTGCCTTCCGGCATCGCGGGCATGGGCAGCGGCTCGTTGCCGACCGTCAGGTAATAGAAGATGGATTCCTGGTCCACATACATGCGCTTGATGCCATCCTGAATGATGATGGCAATTTCGTAAGCGAATGCGGGATCGTAGGCCAGCAGATTGGGCACGGACAATGCGAGCACATGGCTGTGGCCGTCCTGATGCTGCAAGCCTTCGCCGGCCAGGGTGGTGCGTCCGGCGGTGCCGCCGAGCAAGAAGCCGCGTACCGCGCTGATCGGCCGCGGCCCAGATCAAGTCGCCGATGCGCTGGAAGCCGAACATCGAGTAATAAATAAAAAACGGGATGGTATTGATCCCGTGGTTGGCGTAGGCAGTTCCGGCGGCGATGAACGAACTCATGGCGCCCGCTTCGGTGATGCCTTCCTCTAGAATCTGTCCGTTCTTGGCTTCCTTGTAATAGAGGAGCGTGTCCATATCCACCGGCTCGTAGAGTTGGCCGACGTTGGAGTAAATGCCCACTTGGCGGAACAAGGCTTCCATGCCGAAGGTGCGGGCTTCGTCCGGAATGATGGGCACGACCAGCTTGCCAATTTCCGGATCGCGCAGCAGCTTGGAGAGCAGGCGCACGAAAACCATGGTGGTGGAAACTTCGCGGCCTTCCGTGCCTTTGTAGAACTCTTCGAAGTGCGATTCGGAAACCGGCTGGATCGGAAGTGGCCCGCACTTTGCGCTCCGGCATATAGCCGCCGAGTTGCTTGCGGCGTTCCTGCATATAGCGGATTTCCGGAGCTGTCGTCGGGCGGGCGATAGAAGGGCGCATCGTGCAGTTCTTCGTCGGGAATGGGAATCCCGAAGCGCGAACGGAACATGCGCAGTTCATCTTCATTCAGCTTTTTCTGCTGGTGGGTGATGTTCTTGCCTTCGCCGGCTTCGCCCAGTCCGTAGCCTTTGATGGTCTTGGCCAGAATGACGGTCGGCGAGCCCTTGTGCTCGACCGCAGCCTTGTAGGCGGCATGCACCTTGAGCGGATCATGGCCGCCTAGGCGCATTCGTGACAGTTGCTCATCGGAGAAATGCTCCACCATCTTCAGCAGCCGCGGATCGGTGCCGAAGAAGTTCTGCCGGAAGTAGGCTCCGCTCTCGACGAAATATTTCTGAAACTGGCCGTCGGTGACCTCGCCCATGCGCTTGACCAGCAGGCCGTCGCGATCGTTTTCGATGAGGCTGTCCCAGTCGCTGCCCCAGATGACCTTGATCACATTCCATCCTGCGCCGCGGAAGATGGCTTCCAGTTCCTGGATGATCTTGCCGTTGCCGCGGACCGGACCGTCCAGACGCTGCAAGTTGCAGTTGATGACGAAGATCAGATTGTCGAGCTTCTCGCGCGAGGCCAGAGTGATGGCGCCAAGCGACTCGGGTTCATCCATTTCGCCATCGCCCATGAACGCCCAGACGTTTCCGCTCTTGGCTTGTTTCAGCCCGCGATTTTCCAGATAACGAATAAAGCGGGCATGATAGATAGCCTGGATCGGGCCGAGTCCCATCGAGACCGTGGGAAACTCCCAGAAATCCGGCATCAGCCAGGGATGTGGATAGGAACTAAGGCCGCCGCCGGGTTTCAATTCGCGGCGGAAATTCTGCAGCTTCTCTTTGGCAATGCGTCCTTCAAGATAGGCGCGGGCATACATTCCGGGCGCGGCGTGACCCTGGAAGTACACCACGTCGCGGTCGCCATCTTCGGTGCGGGCACGCAGAAAGTGATTGAACGCGACCTCATAGAGGGTGGCTGCAGAGGCGTAAGTGGAAATATGCCCGCCGATGCCCTCTTGCATTTTATTGGCGCGGACTACCATGGCCATGGCATTCCAGCGCACTAAACTCTTAATGCGCCGCTCCATGGCTTGGCTGCCGGGAAAAGAAGGTTGTTGCCGTGTCGGAATGGTATTTACATAGGGCGTGGTTGCCGTGAAGGGCAGATTGACGCCGGCGGCGCGCCGGGCATGCAGCGACAGTTGTTGCAACAACCGGCCGGCCCGCTCTGGGCCACCGGCCGACAAAACATAGTCAAGGGAATCGATCCACTCCCGGGTCTCCAGCACTTCGGAGCCATTTGAAGTAGAGGGGGTCTCAGCGCTTAGAATCTCTGCCACGTCTGCTCTCTCCACGATGAATAAAACATTCCATGATAGACAATAACGCAGAATTTTGCTGGCGGGGTCGTATTGCTACGGATGACCTTCGTTATAAATCCTGTCACGCGGGCACACTGCGGTTTGGTTCCCGAAATTCGAATCGGCAGAGAGGGCTGCGTCATCCAAGGCGGTGGATGCGTCGCTGGAGGAGTTATAGCCAGCTAATAGTTCCGCAACCTTCCATTCGATTTTGGAATCAGCAGTAATATTCGCACCGACAGGAGAATCCTCATGCCCAAAAAAGAAGCTGTTGGCAAAAATGGCGGAGCGGTTAGCGCTCAGCCTCGTTTTCACCAAAAAGCCCGGGAAATTCAAGAGTATGGCACGGTCACGCATGCGCTGCCTCTGGAACTAGAAGAACCCGTCCGCCTGGAAATGACGGAAAAACTGAACCAATTGTTGGCCGACACCATTACGCTCCGGGATCTCTATAAGAAATCCCATTGGCAGGTCGCCGGACCGACGTTCTATCAACTCCATTTGCTCTTCGATAAGCATTATGGCGAGCAAGCGGAACTGGTAGATACCATTGCGGAACGTATCCAACTTCTCGGCGGGGTGAGTCTTGCCATGGCCCATGATATCGCCGAGACCACACAGATCGAGCGACCCCCACGGGGCAGGGAAGAAGTCCCGGTACAAATTTCCCGGTTGTTGGACGCCCACAAGATCATCGTGGGCCAGTGCCGAGAGTTAGCCAAGCGCGCAGATGACCTGGGCGATGATGGCACCAACGATCTCGCCGTTAGTGACGTTTTGCGCACCAACGAACTACAAGTGTGGTTTATTAGCGAACATTTGGTGAATGTCCCTCTTGTCGAGGCGCAAGACCAACAAGTAGCCTAGGCAAGCGGGTTTGCAGGCAAAAGAGCGCAAGCTGACACTGGGGCCCCTCCCGTGTTATTAAACTTGCGGAGACCGCCTCAGGGCGATACCATCTTAACCAGGCAAGTCCCAGGCTTCGGTGGTATCCCTTGAGGTGCCGAGTTCGGCCCGTGGATTCGATTTGGTGAGCGAGGGAAGCGCTGTTTCTTAAGATACGCAGACTAGAGCCTTCCAGCGTTTTTTTTTGATTTCGTTACGAATCCCGAACGGCGCGGCAAACCAGGTCCACTCAACTTGGGCTCGGGCGTTGTAGCGTTGGCTGTAGTCTCGCCGGCGAGGGGGGCTTCATGTTTTCAGGCGGACAGAGTTTCCGGGCTTTACGTGAGCAACTTGGCATGACTATGCGGGACGTTGAAAACGCCAGCATGCGAATCGCCGTCAAGCATGGCAATGACGAATTTGCTTTGCCTCCCAGCCGTCTTTCTGATATCGAGACGAAAGGCGTCGTTCCCAGCATCTATCGTCTGTATTCTCTTTCCATCATCTATCGCAAAGATATTGGCGAGCTCTTCTCGTGGTACGGGATCGAGCTCAATGCAGTGGCTGCGGACATGGATTTGGCTGCGCCTGCCCGCTCCCACCTATCGGAAACCCTGGCCGCGGTTTCTTCCGTTCAAGTGCCGGTGCGTATGGATCCCAGTTTTGATCCCCGCTATACCTCTAACATCGGAAGGCTGGTCGAGCAGTGGGGTATGGTCCCGCTGGCTTACTTAGCTCAGTTCGCCAACTGCCAATTCACTTACGGCTACGTGGGCAGCGAGGATTTAACCATGTATCCACTTCTACCTCCGGGAGCCTTCGTGCAGGTGGATGAGTCCAAGGATACGGTTTCTTCGGGCGGCTGGCGCTCAGAGTACGAGCGTCCTATTTATTTTGTGGAAACTCGCCAAGGCCACATCTGTTCGTGGTGCACCCTGGTGGGAGACGAAATCATCCTGCAATCCCATCCTTTGTCGCCGGTTCCTACGCGCATCCTGAAATACCCGCAGGAAGCGGACGTGATTGGTCAAGTGGTAGGCGTGGCTATGAAACTAGGTGATTGGCACCCAGTCGATTCCGTGTCAAGCTCGAGAGAGCGTCGAGCACTGAATTAAAGTGCTCCTTCGATCCTGGGCCTGGGTTCGATGGCAAGAGCCAGGTTTCGCGTTTCAATCTTGCCACGTACTGCGCGGGCGTGATCTGTTCCAGTTGGCTCGATTGCTCAACGTCTTCTAATAGCAGCTGAATCGGCGTAGCCAGAACGCTCGAGATCAAGGAACGGTGTTCCTGCTCGATCGCCTTTGCTGCCGCCAGTTGGCCATGCACCCGGGCCAAACCCCAGTGGTCGTACGTACCCCGCGCACCGCGTAACCCCGCCAGATACTCTAGTTTCCGCAAACTTCCTGAAATGGCGTCAAGGGTCGTGCAGCGCAGGTCTTCCAGTGCAGAGTGCAAAGTCATAACACTAGCGCGTTCAATAGGATGGGGGCGTTACATCGGTCATCTAGTAACCTCGCCCGAGAACCAACATTATCACGGTCTAATCTTCGTTGGAAAGGATTTTGTACCGTGAAAAAACTTATCGTCTGGGTGTTTGCGTTACTTACTTTGGTATCCGTGGCCGCTCCCGTTTCGAAGGCCGATGGATGGCCAACCTGCACGAATCCCACCTGCAGCTAGTAGCGGAAAGGTCAATCTAAGTTCTGGGCCACATCGGTAAAAAGAGGTATATTTAAACCGGTGGCCCTATGACCTTGCGGGCATTCATTTGGCAATATCTGTTGATTGTCCCCCACCTTCTTCTTCTTATAGTTCTCGTCGCACTTCTTCGCCGGAAGGTGTACCGGCAGTTCCCTGTTTTTTTCGCGTTTATCTTAGGAGAGACTGTCCAATCACTAGTAATGATCTGGCTGATCGAGTCGCCTTCGACGAAGCATGCGGAATATGCAATCGCGTATTCGGCAGCCTTCGCAGTAAGCACCGCCCTCCGTTTTGGAGTCGTTCATGAAATTTTTGCGCATATCTTCCAAAATTATTCCGCGCTCGACCGGTTCGGGACGCCGTTGTTCCGCTGGCTAACTGTGGCGCTCCTATGCGGCGCCTTTGCTTTAGCTGCCTGGACTGGGGCATATTCTGATCAATTAATGTCCGTCGTGCATCTATTTGATCGAACGGCGAGTATCCTTCAGTGCGGCTTATTGGTCGGGCTCTTTCTATTCTCGTCCCAGTTGGGTTTATCTTGGAGGAGCCACGTCTTTGGTATTGCCTTGGGAGTGGGGATAATTGCGAGCGCGAGCTTGGCTGCGGCAGCCATTCGATCCCAGACTGGCGTTACGTACTCCGTTGCTCTGAATTATTTAGTGATGCTGGTTTACCACTGCTCGGTGCTTATCTGGATTTTCTATCTCTTTGCTCCCGAGCGAAGCTACGCGCCCGCCGCATTGCCCCGGCATGATATGGAGACTTGGAACCTGGAATTGGAGCGGCTGCTCAAGCAATGATTATTGCTGTCATTCTCGTAGTCGCAGCGGTTCTGTCCCTGCTGTTGATGGTATGGGCAGCGAAGGGCCGTAGCTCGGCGATCAGCCATGTGGAAGACTTACCGCGACACATCCGTCCGGTGGACATCGATGCTTTTCGCGTTCTAGTGGATCCCGCCGAAGCGCAGTTTCTATGGTCCAGGCTTCCTCACGCTGAGTTCAGAAAAATCCAGCGACAACGGTTGCGGGCCGCGGTGCAATATATATCCTGCGCTGCGCAGAATGCAGCGGTCCTGGTACGCATCGGTGAGGTGGCGCGGCGAAGCTCCGAACCCTCCGTTGCCGAAGCTGGAGAACAACTGGTAAACGCCGCTATCCGTCTGCGGATTTTTTCTTTCCAGGCAATTCTCAAGTTGACTCTGGAAATGATTCGGCCTGGGGCTAGCGTTTCCGCCCTGAATCTCGCCGAAAACTACGAACGGATGACCGGCCTCGTCTTTTTGCTGAACCGTTTGCAGCGTCCCGCCACCGGCATAACGGTAGCGGCCACTTAGGTGTGGCTGAACTTTCACTGAATACCTTGCTACACGCCCGCCTGCTGTTTCGCATCCAAATCGTGTTTGAGAGACCTTGGTTGGACCAGGTTGTTCGATTTCAATGAAATTCTGACGTCCAAGTCAGGAGCAGAAGCATGGAACAGACCGCGGAAGAGCGGAGAACCATTCCGCGATGGTTGATTTCTGCAGGCATCGCTTTGGTAGTCGTGCTCGTCGCAGGAGGCGTCGCGGCCGTTTTCGCCCGTCCTTGGATTCACGCGCGTGCTTTGCAGATGTTGCGTAGCCGCTTCGAAGGGCAAGTTGAAATTGGCGACTTCCACATATCTTTTCTTCCACTTCCTCGCGTGACGGGCTCGAAGATCGTAGTTCGACACCACGGGCGCACCGATGTGCCCCCATTGATTGAGATCAGCGAATTTTCGGCTACGGCGAGCCTCGCGGGCCTCTTCGAGCGCCCCGTACACATCCACTCGGTTCATCTCAAGGGCTTGACCATTCATTTCCCGCCCAAAGAACAACGGGGAGGAGGGACGACAGATTCGAAGACCAAGGATGTCCCCGTCCTGATCGATCAACTCGTCTCCGATGATGCTGAACTCGACATGTTGCCGGGAAAGCCCGATAAGCCGATTCACCAGTTCTTGATTCATCAACTTGTGATGCACCATATCGGACGTGGCCGCCCCGCGCCCTTTGAGGCCTTCCTCAAGAACGCGGCGCCTCCGGGAGAGATTCACGTGCAGGGCGACTTTGGCCCGTGGCAGCCAGATGATCCGCGCACTACACCGGTATCGGCAGCGTACACATTCAATAATGCCGACCTTTCCGTATTTAAGGGAATCTCGGGGATTCTGTCCTCGGTCGGGCGGTTCAGCGGTCCTCTGGAGGAATTGCAGGTGGAAGGACAAACCACCACGCCGGATTTCGCCGTGACCAGCGGCGGGCATCCCATGATGCTTAAGACGCAATTCAGCGCCACGGTTGATGGCACCAATGGAGACACGCTGCTGCATCCCGTGGTTGCGCGTTTGGGAGGTTCTACGCTGATTTGTAATGGAAGCATAGTCACCGCCCCGAACAAAAAGGGGAAGGAAGTCTTGCTCGACGTAACTTCTGCCAATGCCAGAATTCAGGACATGCTGCGCTTGGCCGTCCCAACTCAGAAGTCTCCGATGACCGGCACGGTGAATCTCAAAACGAAATTTGATTTGCCGGCCGCCAGCGAAGGAGGAGGCGAGGTGGTTGACCGCCTAAAGCTGAAAGGCCAATTCGGAATCGGGCAAATGCAGTTTACTGACCCGAATGTGCGAGAGAAAGTGGAGAATCTCAGTGACCGGGCGCAAGGGCATCCGAATGATCAGCAAGAGGATGACCCGCTATCGCAACTGAGGGGATATTTCACGCTGGGCGGCGGAGTCATCACGCTTAGAAACCTGGGGTTCAGTGTGGCCGGCGCCAGCGTGCACCTGGATGGAACCTACGGCCTGCGCAGTGAGGACCTCGATTTTCACGGGAAAGCGCAACTTCAGGCCAAGCCGTCGCAGATGGTGACAGGATTCAAATCGACGCTGCTCAAACCCTTCGATCATTTCTTCCGCAAGAACGGGGTGACGGAGATTCCCATCAAGGTGACGGGAAAGCGGGAGCATCCTTCGTTTGGCCTGGATTTCCATCACAAGAGCAAGAGCCCGTCGTGATTTCTGGCTGAGTTCAATCTGCTTTTTCTCAGTCGACGTGCTCGCCTTCTTCGACGAAGCCAAGTTCAGGCGGTGGCAATCTGTCGCCGGGCCGCGCCCAGAAAACATAAAGTGTGGGCCACAGATCACGCTGACGAACAGTTCTACAATCAGCCCGCCCACAATCACAATGGCAAATGGCCGCTGCGAGTCGGAGCCGATGTCGTGCGACATGGCTGCCGGCAGCAGGCCAAGAGTGGCCACCAGCATGGTCATCATGATGGGTCGCAGCCGCAATCCAGCGCCTTCGCGAGCCGCTTCGCGCACCGGGAGTCCGCGCACGCGAAGTTGATTGATGTACTCAACCATGATGACACCGATTTCGACCGAGACGCCGATCAACGCCAGAAAGCCTAATCCGGAAGAGACGCTGAAGTGAGTTCCGGTTAAGAGCAAGCTGAAAGAATCCGCCCAGCGGCGAAAGAGCAACTACCGCCAGAATCAGCGCAACCCACTTCCAGGAGCTGAAGGCCGAGTAGAGAATGAAGGCCATGAGAAGCACAGTGATGGGCACAATAAATGCCAGGCGGCGATTGGCCCGCTGTTGGCTCTCGTATTCTCCCGTCCAATCGAGGTGATAGCCCTCAGGCAATTGGACTTTCCGACGTACTTGGTCAATGGCATCGCGCACGGTGCTGCCCAGATCGCGTCCGCGGACGCTGTACTTGATGGCGATGTAGCGGGAGTTGCCCTCGCGATAAATGGTGGACGCGCCGTCTTCAAGGGTGATGTGGCAAAGCTGGCCCAGAGAGACGCGTTCGCCCGGAAGGCGCCAGAATGCGGATGTTGGCGATATCCTCCACCGTTTTGCGATAGCGTTCCTGGATAGCGCACGGTGAGGTCGTAGCGTTGTTCCCCAATCAAAATCTGGCTGACGGCTTTGCCTCCGACCGCGGTTTCGACCGCATCTTGGATGTCACTGACATTGATGCCGAAGCGGTCTGCGGCGGCGCGATCCACTACCAGATTGACGTTGGGCTGGCCACGCACCTGAAAGGTGCCGAGGTCGGCGACTCCGGGGATCTGGCCCATCACGTTCTGCATCTCTTCAGCTTTTTGCTCCAGGGTCTTGAGATCGCGGCCGAAGAGCTTGACGGCCAATTCGCCTTTGACTCCGCTGACCGCTTCTTCCACGTTGTCGGAAATGGGCTGGGAGAAATTCCAGTCCACGCCGGGAAACTGGCCAAGCGCCTTGTCCATGGCGGCGATCAGGTCATCTTTGGTGGGAAACTGCTTGCGCCACTTGGAGCGCGGCAAGAGGTCGACAAAAAATTCCGTGTTGTAGAAACCGCTGGCATCGCTGCCGTCGTCGGGCCGGCCAACCTGACTGACTACCTGCTTGACTTCAGGAAAATCTGCTGAGAACCAGTCGCGCCTGGTTCGCCAGGGTTAATTCCGGCAGTAGGTCCGGTGCTCGGCGCAAGCGTGCCGCGCACCCAGATGGCGCCTTCGTCCAGATGGGGCAGAAATTCCGAGCCAATGACGCCGCTGAAGGCCAGAAAGATCATCAAGGCTAAGGCCAGCAAGCCCGCGCCCAGCGTCAACTTCATGTGGTCGAAGCACCAGTCGAGCGTAGCGGCGTAAGCCTGGTTCAGCTTGCTCCAGAACCGGATTTTTCCATTCTTTGATCTTTTGCCTTGAACAGCATGCTGCACAGCACCGGCGCGATCAGCAGAGCGAAGATCAGCGCCCCGAGCAGAGCAAACGCGACGGTCCAAGCCATGGGACGGAACAGTCGGCCTTCCACGCGTTGCAGCGTGAAGATCGGCAGGTAGGCCACGATGATGATGATGCGGGCAAAAAACACCGGCCTTTGCACTTCATGCGCGGCGACCGCGATGGTCTCCATGAACGATTTTTTTGCGTCGCCGAATGCCGTGTGGCGAAGGATGTTTTCCACCATCACCACCGAGCCATCCACCACCATGCCGAAGTCGAGCGCGCCCAGGGAAAGCAGATTAGCCGGAATATGCTGCAGGTCGAGCAGGATGGCGGCGAACAGAAGAGAGAAAGGAATGGTAACGGTGACGATCAGGGCGCTGCGCACATTGCCGAGAAAGAGAAACAGAATCAGCGTGACCAGCAGCACGCCGTCGGTCAAATTGCGCAGCACCGTGCGAGTGGTGTAGTGGACCAGATCGCTGCGATCGAGATGCGGAACAAACTTCACTCCCGGTGGCAGCAGGCCGTTATTGAGCTGCGTCAATTTTCTGGTGGAGGGCATCGAGCGTGGCGTCGGCTTCGGCGCCTTTGCGCAGCAGCACAATGCCTTCGACCACATCGTCATTGTTGATGATGGTGCCGTCTTCGTGGCGGATGGTTTTGCCCAGTTGGCCCAGGCGCACTTTCGGCGCCTGCGTGACATTGCCAAGATCCCGCACGCGCACCGGCGTTCCATTTTGCACTTTCACCACGGTGGCGGCGATATCGCTCGGTGGTTTGCATCAGTCCCACCGCGCGCACGTTCAGCGCCTGCTGGCCGCGTTCGATGAATCCGCCGCCGGCATTGATATTGTTTGCGCCACCGCTTGCTCGACCTGGCTGAGCGACAGGCCGTAGGAAACCAGCTTGTCAGGATCGATCTGCACTTGATATTCGCGCGTCGGTCCGCCGAAAGGGTTCACATCCACCACGTTGGGCACGGACTTCAACTGGTTCACCACGAACCAGTCGTTGAGCGTCTTCAACTCCATTACGTCATACTTCGGATTGGTGCTTTTCAGCGTGTAGAACATGATCTGCCCGGTCGGGCTGTAGTCCGGGCCGAGGCCGGGGTTGACGCCGTTCGGCAAAGTCACATTTTGCAAGCGATGGATGACCTCCTCTCGCGCGTTGAAGGTCGTAACGTCATCGTCGTAAATGATGGTGATGACGGACAAGCCGGCGAGAGAGACCGAACGCAGATGCGTAAGATGCGCACGCCGTTGAGCTCTACTTCGAGCGGAACTGTGATCTGCTGCTCGACTTCTTCGGCCGCGTGGCCCGGCCACTGAGTGATGATTTGGGTGTAGGTGTCGGCGACGTCCGGATAGGCTTCGATGGGCAGGTTATGGAAAGAGATAATGCCCCAGACAAACAGCACGAGCGCTCCGCCGAGCACCAGAATGCGGTTACGCAGAGCGAAGTCGATCAGGCCCCGAATCATTCCTTCTGCTCCGCCATCGCAGTGGAAAACTGCAGCGCGTCGGCGATGACTTCGTCCCCTGGATTTAAGCCATCCTGCAAGGCCTGGAGACCATCGGCGGTTACCCCGGCGGTGTGCACTTCAACTCGCCGGAAACGGTTCGGCCCCTCTTTGCGGAATACCCAATCCTTATCCTGCAAGCCGCATCACGGCGGTGCCGGGGACAACGATGCGATCATGCAATTTCCGGGAACGGAAAGTTGCAACGGCAAACATTTCGGGACGAAGCGCTCCATCGCGATTCGGCAGCACAATGCGCACTTTGGCGGAACGGGTGTTGGGATCAAGCACGCGTGGAGATGTTCGCGACTTTGCCATGAAACAGCGCGATCGGGATATGCATTCAAGCGAATCTCCGCGGCATCCCCCGCATGAACTTCGCCAAGATCGTTCTCGAAGACATCGCACACCACCCAGACCTGCGAAAGATCGGCGATGGTAAACAGGTTGGGCGTGTTGTCCAGGCTCTTAATGCCTTCGAACCCGGCCACATTCTGTTCGACAATGGTGCCTGAAACCGGAGCCCGCAATTCAATCAGCGAACTGGGATGGTCCGGATCGCCGCCCAAAACGCGCACATGCTCCGCCGCGGTTTGCACGTCCACTTTGGCTTTGTCTTCGGTGTCCTGGGCCAATTCCAGATCTTTCGCGGCCATTGCGCCGTGAGAATATAGTTCCTTGGTGCGGTCCAGCGCTTTGCGGGAAAGCTCTTCGTCCGCCCGGGCTTTCTGATAGTCGGCGACATGCACTCGCCAGATCGGTGCTGGAGATCACTAGCAGGGTCTGACCTTTCTTTACGAAATCTCCCAGCCGAACTTTCAGGTCAACCACTCTCCCCGAGCCCAGCGAAGTCACATGAATGGTGCGAGTGATATCAGGAGTCACGGTGCCGTTGGCGGTTAGCTCCGTGGGTAAAGCGCGAGCTTCGGCCTTTACTAGCTTGAACAGTTCCGGATGATCAACGTCGTAAACTCCGGGCTCAAGCCTGATTTGCGCTTTGGTGGGCGCGGCCGCGGTGTCGTTGGAGCAGGACGTACTTCCCAGCGCGGAGGCGAAGATAATCGCGAGTGCCGCGCGCCGGAAAAGAACACCGGGTTGTATTTCGCACTTCATAAACCTATCTCCTGTGACGGAAGCATTCCGCCTATACGCTTAGGCTGCTTCGGTCCTGCCGCGCGGCTCTGCCAATTGCTATTCGTCGCTTTCGAGGGATTCCCGGTGGCTTATCGAGAATTTAGCGGAAATTAGCTAGCCGAGGCGGGAAGGTGGGGCGCGGCCAGTGCTTTCGGCGAGATCGACGGCCGCAGGCAAAAAGTCCGATTGCGCGACCACCTTGCCGCAATCCTGAACAGTGAACCAAAATGGATACGCCAGTTGGACTGGGTATGGAATGCCGCTACTCAGCCTGGCCGACGATTTGGCGCCGGCTGCGGGTTTGATAACCTGCTTCGAAAAACTGGGTTCTTCCATCTCTGACCGCACGGCGTGGAGATCGTCCGTAGCGGAAACCACTGGGAACAACAACATCAAGGTGCAGCCCAGTATCAGCAGGCAATGTAGAGAACCGACGCGCTCTGGGGCATGGGATGGGGAATTCCCACGATGCCATACCCAGACGGCAGGTACGGCCAGCAACAGCCACAGCACGTTGAGGAATAGTTCCATCTTCCGGACGACGGTTTGCTCGAAGGCAGGTGACTGATAAAACGGTAGTCCCTGGCTTACGCAGCGCGAATCATAAGTTTTGCAGGATAGTGCGGTGAAGTCAACGTGACCATCGGTCGAAATACCCTTTAAATACCCGCCCAAATCAAGGGTTCCAGCTACCCGCTTGTCACTTTGCGGACGAATTTCGCGAACTGCTGGACATCTTTCGTCGTGGTATCGAAAGAGCACATCCAGCGCACCACAGATTGGTTTTCATCCCATACGTAAAAGAAATAACGCTTTTGCAGCCTGGCAATTGCGCGCCGCGGAACTTGCGCGAATACGCCGTTGGCTTCGACTTTATAAACGATCCGCACCTCCGGAATACCACGAAGTTCCTCCTCCAGCAATTTGGCCATGCGATTGGCGTGTTGCGCATTCTTCAGCCAGAGGTTCTGGGACAGCAGAGTCTCGAATTGTGCAGACACGAAGCGCATCTTCGACGCCAGTTGCATCCCCTGTTTGCGTAGGAATTGAAAATTGCGCGCGAGTTTCGCGTCGAAAAACACGACGGCTTCGGCGCCCACCGCACCGTTCTTGGTACCTCCAAAGGAAAGGACATCCACGCCGAGGTCACGCGTGCTTTGGCGCAGATTCAGCCCAAGACTCGCACAGGCATTGGCCAGGCGCGCGCCATCCATGTGCAGAAACATGTTTCGCTGGTGAGCGAAACCGGCCAGAGCCTCGATCTCTGCGGGCTGGTAGACCGTTCCCACTTCGGTCGCCTGGGTGATCGAGATGACGCGCGGCTGCACGTGGTGCTGGTCCCCTATGCCACGGTAGGCTCGCGCCACCGACTCGACTGTCAACTTACCGTCAGTCGCCGGAGCGGGAATCAGCTTGCAGCCAATGAATTTTTCCGGGGCGCCGCACTCATCCGAATAAACGTGAGCACTTTCCGCACAAATTACCGCATGATAAGAGTTCGTCAGTGCAGCCAAGCCGAGTACGTTCGCGGCGGTTCCATTGAATACGAAAAATGTTTGTGTCCCGGCGCCAAAGTGCCTTTGAAACAGGCGGGCGGTGCGCGCCGTGCCGGGGTCGTCCCCGTAGCCAACCGCGTGCCCTCGATTGGCGACTGACATTGCCCGCAAGATCGTAGGATGAACGCCGGCATTGTTATCACTGGCGAAACTGCGGGCTGGCTTCATGTTAAAAACCAATGTAGCAGAGGCCCGAACTCTCCCCAAGCAGGCGCAGCTTTCGAAGCGTATTATTTAGAGTTATCGAAAGCCGCACTACGACCTGCGGCGCAAAACCAAGGCCGTTCAATCGCGTTGGCGGCGTCTAGCGACGTTAGGCCTGTCGATTCACCGCACTTTGGGGTATAGCAGATGAGAAGAAGAGCCTTGCCCAGGGACACGAGTGTGTCCCGAATTCGCGCCGGCGCGACTGCCGTTCGGTTGCCTTTATTGCTGATGTTGATCGCATTTTGCGCGGGCTGCGCTGGGAAATCAGCCGCCAACCAACCGCAGGGCCCCACCGGAGTCCCCGTCAAAATTCAGGTGGTCAGTTCCGCTCCGGTTAGCGATGTCACAGAATATGTAGCCACGCTCAAGTCGCGAGATTCCGCCGTTATCATGCCCGAAGTCGAGGGGCGCATAACCCAGATTTATATTCACTCCGGCGACCGGGTGGCTCCAGGCTCCGCGCTGATGCAGATTGATCCCGCGAAACAGCAAGCTACGGTAACCAGCCAGGAAAGTTCTAAAGCCGCGCAGTTAGCGAACCTGCAATATGCCCAGCAGCAGTACCAGCGTACCAGTGGCCTGTATGCGGCGCAAGTGGTCAGCAAACAAGAGCTCGATCAGGCAAAATCCGCACTAGACGCTGCTCAGGCACAGCTCAAAGCTCTCGATGCGCAATTGGAACAGCAGCAGGTGGAGCTGCACTACTATCGAGTGGTAGCGCCCAGCGGAGGAATCATTGGAGATGTCCCCGTACACGTGGGCGATCGCGTGACCACGACCACCCTTTTGACCACGGTCGACAAGCCCGGCAGCCTTGAGGCGTACATCTATGTGCCGGTTGAACGGTCTTCCCAACTGAAAATGAACCTTCCGGTGCAGATTGTGGACAGTGCTGGCAATGCTGTGGCCGACAGCCGGATCAGTTTTATTTCTCCTGAAGTCGATAACACAACCCAGTCGGTATTGGTGAAAGCTCTCGTTACCAACCATCAGGAAGCACTCCGCACCCTGCAATTTATTCGTGCGCGGGTGGTTTGGGGAACTCATCCGCAACCCATGGTTCCGGTATTGGCGGTTTCGCGCGTCGGAGGGCAGTACTTTGCCTTTGTGGCGGAAGAGCAACAGGGCATGCTGGTGGCGCACCAGAAACCGCTTCGACTTGGGGACATGATCGGTAATGATTACGCCGTGTTGGAAGGAGTAAAGCCCGGCGACAAAGTTGTGGTTTCAGGCACGCAGTTTTTGGTAGACGGTGTTCCCGTGATTCCCCAAGGGTGAGGAGACATAATTCGTTCTTAAACATTTGTTCCTAAGCATTCCGGTCGGGATTTCCAGCGGCAGGCTTTTGGACGGATTCATTTCATGTTCGTTAATTTCTTCATACGTAGGCCGGTTTTTGCTACCGTTTGCGCCTTGCTGATCATTTTGGCAGGCGCGGTCGTTATTCCCACTTTGCCGGTGGCGCAATTCCCCACTCTGGCTCCGCCGCAGATTTCAGTCACCAGTGCCTACATAGGCGCGAGCGCGCAAACCGTCGAGACCGCGGTGACGATTCCTTTGGAGGAGCAGATCAACGGCGCCGAGGGAATGCAGTACATCACCTCGAGCAGCGGGAATGACGGCTCCAGTTCAATCGTCGCGACCTTCGATCTGAATCGCGATCCCGACCTGGCCGCTGTGGACATCCAAAATCGGGTCAACACGGCGCAGGGTCGTTTGCCGAATGCGGTCAAGGCGACGGGCATCACCATTACGAAAGCCTCGACAAACTTTGTGTTCGGCGCGGCGGTGTATTCCGAGGACGGCCGCTACGATCCGTTGTTCATGAGCAACTACCTCGACGTTTACGTCAAGGACGCGCTTAAGCGTGTGCCGGGCGTGGCAGACGTCTTCATTTTTGGCGAGCGCAAATATTCCATGCGGCTTTGGCTCGATCCGCAGCGCATGGCCAGCCGGGGACTCACAGCCACCGACGCCGTGACTGCGTTGCAAGAACAGAACGTTGAAGTTGCCGCCGGACAAGTGGGACAGCCGCCGATCCAAGCGGGACAGCAGTTTCAAATCAGCGTGCGCGCCGTTGGACGGCTCACTGAGCCTGCCCAATTCGACAACATCATCCTGAAGACCAATAACGATGGGACTTTGGTGCGGCTGAAGGATGTCGGTCACTCCGAACTCGGCGCCGAAGATTACGGTTCGGATTTGGAGTTCGATGGCCGCGAATCGGTAGGCGTCGGAATTACACAACTCTCGAACGCCAACGCGATCGCGGTGGATCGGTTGGCCATTCAGGAACTGGATCGCCTCTCTAAACGCTTTCCGCCAGGGATGAAGTATCACCTGGCGTTTGACACAACCGATGCCGTCAGCGAATCCATCACGGATGTACTCAGCACGCTGCTTGAGGCCATTGTTTTAGTCATCTTCGTGATTTTCATTTTCTTGGAAGACTGGCGAAGCACCATTATTCCTTCGGTCACGATTCCCGTATCCCTGATCGGTACGTTTGCTTTCATCAAGCTACTGGGATTCTCCATCAACACTCTCACGTTGTTCGGGATCACGCTGGCGACGGGGCTCGTCGTAGACGACGCCATTGTGGTCATTGAAAATATCGAGCGCCACCTGCAAGAAGGAGAGAAAGACGCGCGCAAAGCGGCTTTCGTCGCCATGGAAGAGGTCGCCGGAGCAGTGATTGCGACTTCTCTGGTGTTGGTGGCTGTCTTCGTGCCGGTGGCTTTTTTCCCCGGCACCACGGGAATTTTGTTTCGGCAATTTGCTTTGACCATCGCGTTCTCTATTTCCATTTCCGCTTTCAACGCTCTCACTTTGACTCCTGCCCTGTCTGCCTTGTTGCTCGGACGCGAGCATGGGCAGAAGAATTGGCTTTTTCGGGAAGTGGATCGCGTCATTGGCGCCATTAATGAAGGCTACCGGCGGGCGTTGCGCGGATTCCTGCGGTTTCGCCTGGTGGCGGTCATTTTGTTTTTCGCCGGACTGGGCCTGACCTACGTGGTTTTCCAGCGTGTGCCCACGGGATTCGTTCCCAACGAAGATCAGGGCTATTTCATGATCCTGATCCAAGCGCCGTCCGGGGCCTCTTTGGAATACACCAAGAAAATCGGCGAACAGGTTAACGCGGTCTTGCGCCAACAGCCGGAAGTGGAGAATTCATTTGCTATTTCGGGCTTCAGCTTTAGCGGTTCAGCCGCCAACCGCGGCATTGTTTTTGCGTCCATGCAACCTTATTCCAAACGCAAAGGCGATCAACATACCTCGGACGCCGTCATCAAGCGGATACGCGGCGCTCTGTTCGGGATTTCTGGCGCATTGGTGTTCCCATTCCCTCCGCCCGCGGTGCAGGGACTCGGACAGTTTGGCGGCTTTCAATATGAGTTGCAGGACCAGGGCGGTCACACTCTGGAAGAGCTTGCCAACACGACCCAGGCCATGGTCCGCCAGGGAAATGCTCCTGGCTCCGGCCTGACCGGTCTGCTCTCGACCTATACCGCTAACGATCCGCAATTTCTGGTCACGATTGACCGCGAGAAAGCCAAAAGCTTGCACGTTCCGCTGCAACAAATTACCGACACTTTGGGCGTTTACATGGGCTCTGCCTATGTGAACGATTTCGATTTCAACAATCGTTCCTACCGGGTGTACATACAGGCAGATAAACAATTTCGCACGCACTGCCAGTGACATCAAGGAATTTTATGTGCGTTCCGACAATGGCGCGATGATTCCGCTGGATAACTTGCTGGCGATTACGCAGACGACGACGCCCCAGGTGATCAGCCACTACAATCTATTCCGTTCAGCGGAAATTGACGGCTCGGCAGCTCCCGGGCTCAGTTCGGGCCAGGCGATCACCGCCATGGAAAATCTCAGCAAAAAAGTTCTGCCCCAGGGATTCTCTTATGAGTGGACGGGTTTGTCGCTGGAGGAATTGTCTTCCGGCCGGACCACCATCCTCTTGTTTGGACTGGGCACGCTGGTGGTATATCTCACGCTCTCCGCGCAATATGAAAGTTTCGTTTTGCCGTTCATTGTATTGTTGGCCGTCCCCATGGCGTTGTTAGGAGCGCTCTCCGCGCAATGGATTCGCGGCTTGGAGAACGACGTCTATTGCCAGATCGGGCTCGTGATGCTGGTTGGGTTGTCCAGCAAGAACGCAATTTTGATTGTGGAGTTTGCCGAACAACTCCGCGAGCGCGGCATGCCATTGTTGGAAGCTACCGTGGAAGCGGCAAAAATTCGTTTGCGTCCCATTCTGATGACCTCGTTCGCTTTCATCCTCGGCGTGGTACCCCTGGTGGTGGCTAAGGGCGCGGGCGAACAGGGACGCCACTCGGTGGGTACGACCGTTTTCGGCGGGATGATTATGTCCACGGTGCTCAATCTCTTCTTCATCCCAGTGCTTTACTTGATCATTGAAGGATGGCGCGAGGGCGGCGAATCCTAAGCGCTAGCCGACACGTTGGCCGCGCGCTGTAGCGGTTCTCCATGCAACGGACCGCGTCGCGCATTGCCACTTACCGCCATGGCCTATAGAATGCGCGCTGTGCCGTGCCTCCGCATGCCCGCGAGGAATTTCAAGTGAACGTTATTACCATTGGTGAGGTGCTTTGGGACGTGGTCGGCCAGGACGAACACCTGGGTGGTGCCCCATTCAACTTTGCCGCGCATCTGGCGAGATTGGGCCACCAGGTATCTTTGGTGAGCGCGGTGGGGACGGACGAACGGGGCGAACGAATTCTCCACGCCATGTCCCAGATAGGCCTCTCCACGCGTTATATACGACGCGTTGCAGAACATTCCACCGGCGTGGTAACGGTCTCGCTGGACAGCGCGGGAAGTCCCGCGTACGTCATTCATCGGCCTGCGGCGTATGATTTTCCGGGTCTTAGCGAAGAAGATTTTGCGGAGCTATTTTCGCGACCCGTGGATTGGATATATTTTGGAACACTGCTGCAAATGAGTCCCGAAGCCAGGCCCTTGACGATGCGGCTGCTCGATGCCAGTAAAGCATCGCGGCGATTCTACGATGTCAACCTGCGCGGCGGCTGCTGGGAGCCATCTTTCGTGCGCGAGTTGATGGCGAAAGCTACCATAGTCAAAATGAACGCTGACGAGGCGGTAGAAGTTTCCCTCACCCTCGGTGAGCCGCTCGAATCGCCCCCCAAATCTCTGTTCCTCGCATCCCTGGAAAAATTCTGCCGTGCTCTCGTGGCCAGCTTTGGCTGCGAGGGAGTTTGCATCACCCGAGGCGCTGAGGGTTGCGCCTTGCTTGTGGGAGACGAGTACGTCGAGGCTAGTGGTTATGCTGTTCAAGTAGTCGATACGGTAGGAGCAGGGGACGTTTTCGCGGCCGCCTTGGTCCATGGAACCGGAAATGGCTGGCCTCCGGTACGCATTGCGGATTTTGCCAACCGCATGGGGGCTCTCGTGGCCAGTCGTTCGGGTGCGGTTCCATCGTGGACCCTGGCCGAGGTGGAAGCACTGCAGCATGGATCGAATTTCCGTTCTGATCCTCAATCTCAACAACGGGAGACCGCATGAAGCTCAATGGAACTTTAGTGAAGAGCGCAATCGTCGCAGCGCTTGGTGGGCTGGTGTTTGGTTTCGACACAGTTGTTATCTCGGGAACCACCGACACTTTGACCCATTTGTTCGCACTCTCCGCATTCTTAAAAGGAGTAACCGTAGCCAGTGCACTGTTGGGAACGGTATTCGGCGCCATGTTGGCAGGAATTCCGGGCGAAAAATACGGTCGCCGCGATAGCCTGCGGATCACCGGTGTTCTCTATTTGGTTTCGGCGCTGGGGTGCGCCTTAGCCTGGGATTGGAATTCTCTAGTGCTTTTTCGCTTCATCGGTGGATTGGGTATCGGCGCTTCGTCCGTGCTCGGCCCAATGTATATCGCGGAAATCGCGCCTGCGAGATTACGCGGGCGTCTGGTCGGGCTCTTCCAGTTCAACATCGTGTTCGGCATCCTGTTGGCCTATTTTTCGAACTACATGATCGTGCGCCTGCATCTCGGGGACGTCGAATGGCGCTGGGAGTTTGGGGTCGCCACAATCCCGGCTCTATTGTTCTTTGTGCTCCTCTTTGTCATCCCTCGCAGCCCGCGCTGGTTGGTCAAGCAAGGACGAGTTGAGGAGGCCCGCGCAGTGCTGCAACTCATCGGCGAACAGAACTATGAAGCAGAGTTGCAGGAAATTGTGCAATCTATCCGCACCGAGCAGCAGCAGACCGGGGAAACGTTGTTTTCGGCCAAACATCGGCTGCCTATTTTCCTGGCGGTGAGCATTGGTATCTTCAACCAGCTTTCCGGTATCAACGCCATTCTTTACTACTTGCCAGATATTTTCATGCACGCCGGTTTCAACAAGGTTTCAAGCAATTTGCAGTCGGTGGCCATCGGCGCCACGAACTTGATTTTTACCGTGGTAGCGATGTCTCTGATCGACAAGATCGGACGCAAGATCCTGTTGCTGATTGGCGCTGCGGGCACGGCTTCCTGTCTGGCTGGCGTGGCCGCGATTTTTCTCACTCACCGGCACGAGGCTTGGTTGGTGCTGCTGCTGGTGGCCTATATCGCGTTCTTTGCATTTTCCCAGGGGGCCGTGATTTGGGTTTATCTCGGAGAAGTTTTCCCCAACGCGGTGCGCGCCAAAGGACAGAGTTTGGGCAGCCTCTCCCATTGGGTGATGAACACTCTTATTTCGTTGATATTCCCCGTGATGGCCGCGGCTTCCGGTGGTTACCCGTTTGTATTTTTTGCGGCCATGACGGTATTGCAGTTCTTTGTGGTCTTGTTTGTGTTTCCAGAAACTAAGGGCATTTCTCTGGAAGCAATGCAAAAGAAGATGGGAATCGAGTAGAGGCCATGGGCCTCTGTCTCATCGGCATGGGCCGCGTACGGTGCTAAATAAGGCACCTCTCGGCATTTTCCCGTATGGGGGAGCGGCCTGGAATGCGGGAGAATGGTATGTTTCCCGACGCCGTTCAGTCGAAATGGTGGTCGGTTATCGTCAGGACTGTGAGGATCGGCATCAATGCCAAAGCTCTTAATACCGATTTCCATTTTGTTGGTGGCGACGTCGCTCGCCGCGCAACAGGACAACGCGCAGCAAAACAACGCGCCCGTCGAACCGATGGACCAGACGCCGGTTTTCCGGGTCAAGGTCATCTCCCGAACCACCAAAGCGGTGAACTATCGGCATCGCGGGGGCTCTACCACCGTGGACTTCAAGGGCACCGACCTCCTGCCGGAGGCTAGCGGCAAAGCCAAGGTAAACAGCAAAGCTGGGCGCTTGCAGATTAATGCCGACTTTTCTCATTTTCCCGCGGCGACGAAGTTTGGTCCGCAATATCTCACTTATGTCCTGTGGGCCATCACTCCGGAAGGTCGTCCGACGAATCTAGGGGAAATTGTGCCGAAGGACGGAAAAGCCGGATTGGAAGTTACCACTGATCTGCAGGCGTTCGGCTTGATTGTGACTGCAGAGCCGTACTTCGCGGTGACCCGGCCGAGCAACCTGGTGGTCGCCGAGAACGTGGTTTTGCAACAAACTGAGGGCATGGAGCTGCCGATTGATGCCAAGTTCGACATGCTCGAGGGCGGTCAATACACCATCGACCTTCCCCCCGACCAGCTTCCCGCCACCACTGCCGATCCCAATACTCCGCTCGATCTTTTGGAAGCACGCAACGCGGTAGCTATCGCCAAGGCTGCCGGGGCCGAACAATACGCTCAGGATAGTTTGACCAAGGCGGAGAATCTGCTTGCGCAGGCGGAAGATTACTTACGCCGGAAGCAGGGCAGAACCCCCATTGGCAGTGTCTCCCGGGGAGCCACAGAGGCCGCTGAAGATGCTCGTGTGCTGACCTTGCAACGCAAGGAGCAGGAGCGCATCGCGGCGGAAAAGCGTGCCATGCAGGAGCGGCAGGCTAAAGCGGAAGCCGATGCCCAGGCCGCCGCCGCCGCTGAGGCGCAAGCCAAGGCTCAAGCTGAAGAAGATGCCCGCAAACGAGCCCAGGCTGAGGCCGACCGTGCCGCTGCCGAAAAGGCGCAAGCGGAGGCGGCGAAGAACCAGGCCGCGGCAGAGGCCGCACAGGCAGCGGCCCTGGCGGAACAGCAGAAAGCGCAAGCTGCGGCGGAGCAATCCCGTTTGGCGGCAGAAGAAGCGATCCGCCAAAAAGAAGAAATGCGCGCCCGCCTGCTCAAACAACTTAACCAGGTGCTTGAGACCAAAGACACTGATCGAGGTCTAGTGGTGAGCATGCCGGACGTACTATTCGCGGTCGGAAAATACCAATTGGTCCCCGCGGCTCGCGAGCGCCTCGCTCGCATCTCCGGAATCGTTCTTGCCTATCCGGATCTCAAGTTGGAGATTGACGGCTACACCGATAGCATCGGCAGCGATGAGTTCAATCAATCGCTATCCGAAAAACGCGCGGCCACCGTGCGTGACTATCTGGTGGATTCCGGAGTTTCCATCAATAATGTGTTTGCACGCGGCCTAGGTAAGGCAAATCCTGTTGCTCCGAACGACACTTCCGCGGGACGCAAGTTGAATCGCCGCGTCGAATTGATTGTCTCTGGGGACGTGATCGGGAACGCAGTCGGGGCACAGCCAGCATCGGGCGTGAGTCCCGTCCCGGCTTCCCCGGCTCCGGCACAAACTGTGCCGAATGCTTCCACTAACCCCTCGAGGTAATATGCACGGGTCATCAATGATCGAAATGTAACTGAACCCGGCAGATACCGTTCTTTTCGCGAATCCTCACCCGGTCTGCATACTGCCGGATAAGAAATCCCGCTAACTGCGCCCGGCCGGCTTCTGTGCCCATCTCTTCTATGGTCGGCATGGAATCGGCTAGGTCGCAAGGTAGCCCATCGTATTCCAGCTCGAGATCAAGACTCAGTTCATCCCAGACGGTCCGCAAGGTAATGATTTCCGAGCGCAGGGGCAATTGCCGCAGGTTGTTCACCACTTCGTAAGCAGCGTCGGTGGCCCGTGTAATCACTTCCTTTCGCATGCCCCACGCCGATCCCTGCTCGTCCATGAAGTGCGTAATCGCGTCGAGGCTGTCTTCTCCGGATCGCAATTCCAGGCTGCGCTGTTTCTTGAGGCCAATGCGGAACAACAGGCTGAGAAATACCACTAAAACCGTTGCCAACGAAGTGGAAGAACTGAAGATGGGGTGAAGGAAGGCAGGAACCGGGCGGTAAAGCTCCGGCGCTATTTCAATGCTGAGGCCAAAGATCAGTGAGATGCCCACGGCGAAAATACGGCGCGCATCCAGCATGCGAGAGGTGAGTAACTGCAAGCCGCCAAGAACAATGAAGCACGCTGAGTAAATCAGGACTGCGCCCACCGCGGGGCTTGGCATGGCTGCCACCAGCATCGCCAAACGGGGGAAGAACGCCAGTGAAATGGCTAGCAGGCCCAGCGGCAGAGCGATGGCTCGGCTGGTGGTCCCGGTGGCAAGCGAAAGACCGATGCTGCTCGATGTGGTGTTCTGCGCGATGCCGCCCAGGAGACCAGACACCGCATTGCCGATTCCGTTCGCCAAAACTCCGCCGCTGACCGAGCGCATGTCCGAGCGCTTCCAATCCGCGTCGTTGAGCTTCTGGCAGAGTGTGGTGTCGCCGACAGTTTTTAAGGTAGCGGTGAGGGCTGCAATTAGGAACGGTGGCAGGAGCAGCAGACTGAATGAAAGACCCGAGGCCGCGCGCGTAGGAAGCCTTATGAGAGTGGAAGGCATCTGCGCGATCAGTTGTCCCCAGCGCAATTCTCCCAGGCCAAAGGCGGCGGCATACCCAGCTCCCATGCCCAGGAGCATCGGGAAAAGGTGCAATTTTCCCAGTTTCCAGATGGTCGGAATAATCATGGCGAATAAGGTGATCACACCAACCAAAAGCGCGCGCGGATTCGCCACTGAATTGGATTTGGAATAGCCGAGAATGCGGGGACAACCCAATGCCACCAGCTGCAGTCCAGACATCGCTACCATGAGGCCGGTTACTTCCGGAGGAAATAAGATGCGCAACCTGTGCACCACCCGTGAGACAAGCATGGCCGCGACACCGGCAACCATGACCATCCCGAACATAAGCGAATAACCGCCCGCGCGCCCAGCCATGGCTAGGGGAGCAAGGTAGGTAAGGCTGCAGGTGAGCGGGCACAGATATCCATTTCCCCAACCCTGTCTTGATTGCACGATGGTGGCGATGCCCGATCCAACCATCGACATCCGGATGAGACTCTGCATCTCCGCCGTTGTGCCCCCAACGGCATTCACCACCATCACTACGTAGATCCAGCCCACTGCCATTACGAAAACGTGCTGAAACGCAGCGGCGATCTGGACTGCCCTCGGTGGGATGTCATCCACGTCGTAGATCAGATTTGAAGGTTTCTTGCGGCCGGGAAACGAAATCAGGCGGCGCGATTCACGCCAACGACGTAGCCTAGGGAGAGAAACAGCATGGGGCTGGGGCATGTCTGGAACCGACAATCTGCCTCCGAGGAAAGCGGCAATGCTATCCTGCAAGTGTGACGGTAGTGTTACGGAAAGATTAAAAAGAGACCAGGGAGTTGCTATGGTGGTTCGCGCAAGAAGTTCCAGCGATGAGCGTTCTCAGATCGGGCACTGCAAATCGCATACCTTCTTTCTTCCGACGTCTAAGCGCGTGGCATCCGCATTCACAAAATGAACCGGGCGTCCGTATTCCGGACGTTCCCACCAATAAAATGAACGAAATTTCGTTATTTCATGCAAATTACGATCTCAAAATGTGTCTGTCGTGTTAGTTTCTTCAGGGCGCTAATCGCGGCCTGGGTTGAGTACTAGCAACTTAGGGAGATCGACATGAGCTCGCCGGACCGGACTTCAAGACGCTACTTGATGCTCACCGCATGTGCCGGAACCTTCGCCTTCGGTACGTTGGTTGCTTTTCTCGGCTCAACTTTGCCCGAATTACGGGCCAAGCTCAACTTCGGTATGGAGCAAAGCGGAACCCTCTTCAGCTTGCTCTTTCTTCCGCAAGTTGCCATGTCGGTGTTTGCTGGACCGGTGATTGACCGCTTCGGCAAGAAGCCCGTGCTAGTCGCCGGATCTTTGCTGGCCGCGATTGTTGTTGCCCTCATCAGCACGGCCACTTCCTACGCTATGTTGGCCACGCTGGTGTTCATCCTTGGCTTAGGCGCCAGTTGCATCAACAGCGGCGCGAATACTCTGGTCCCCGATCTTTATCCGGAGAATCCTTCTTCCGCGCTGAACTTAGCCTCAGCTTCCTTCAGTTTGGGAACTGTCGGCGTCCCTCTGGTGATTGCTTTGTTGGCCCAGCGCCTCGGAGTTAGCGCCGCATTGCTTCTTGTCGCCGCCCTGAATGCAGTTCCTGGCCTGCTCGGCCTCACTCAAACGTTTCCTCCCGGACTCTCGAAGGGTGGCCTGAACTGGGGAGTCATTGGCCGTGCGCTTTTGAATCCTGCGATTATCCTTTTGGCATTAGTTTTTCTTCTTTACTCGTCTCTGGAAGTTTCCACGGGCGGCTGGCTGCGAACCTATCTGGAGCAGGAGTTCAACGTGTCGGCGGCCAAGTCGAGCACAATTCTGGCCGTGTTTTTTGCGTTGATGCTGGTGGGACGCCTCATCGGCAGTGAGATCACGAAACGCATGCGCGGGTCGCTGCTGGTTTTGGGGTGCGCCCTGGGCGCGATCGCCGGCCTGGTCCTCCTGGCCCTGGCCTGGAACGTCAACGTGGCTATCGCCGCAGCCGTCATCTGTGGTCTTTGCTACGCTCCCATCTTCCCCACCGCCGCCGGAATCGCCAGCACGTATTTTCCGGAGATTTTTGGCACGATATTCGGCGTGTTGATGGCTTGTGCTTTCGTCGGCAACATCACCTTGCCGAAAGCGATCGGCTTTGTGGCAACCCATTCCAGCGTGCGGAACGGCATGTGGCTGATCGCGGGAAGCGCGACCATTCTTTTCGTGGTGCAAAGCATTTTTGTTCGCCGGGAACGGGGTCATGCGGCTGCAATCGCGGTACCGGCAAAATGAGAATCTGGTCCCAAGACTTCAGTGCAAATTCTTGAAACGGGATTCTGGACTATGCTACGGTGCTTGGCGTCGAGGCATTGCAAGGACTGGTTCTTTTCGCTTCTTTATCGAGTAACCTTCAGGAGATCGATGTCTTTCCGTAGAGTGGTTTGGGGTCTAGCGTTCGTACTATTCCTCGCGCTGGCGGCAACGGCGCAACAGGGTAAAGGGTGGGAGACGGTTGGTCCCGCAAGTCCAGCCGTGGAGCGTGGACAAAAAATCTTCGCCGCCAATTGTTCCTTCTGTCATGGTCCGGATGGTGCTGGCAAGACTGGTCCTGATTTGCTGCGCTCGCCGCTGGTTAATCATGACGAGGATGGCAAACAAATTGGCGTGGTGGTTCACGGCGGCCGTGGTAACGGAAAGATGCCCCCGTTTCCGCAGTTAAGCGACGCCGAAATCTCTGACATCTCGGCTTTTCTGCATTACCGCACTCGCGCCGTGGTGGCCCGCTTTTCTTATGTGATTCAAGGTCTGGTTACCGGAGACCCCAAGGCGGGTGAAGCTTATTTCAACGGAGCGGGCAAGTGCAATACCTGCCACTCGCCGACCGGCGATCTCGCGGGCATTGCCAAGAAGTTTCAGCCGCCGGACCTGCAACAACTTTTCATCGCGGGAGAAGACGACGACCATCCTGTACCGGTGCCAGTGACCGTAACCCTGCCTTCGGGAGAATCCATCTCAGGCACGCTGGAACACTTGGACGAGTTCGATGTGTCGATGCGCGATTCCGATGGCCGCTATTACTCGTGGTTCCGCGACCGGGTGAAGGTAGCGCTGCATGATCCTCTCGCGGCGCATCACGAAATGTTGCACACCCTGACCGATACCGAGATTCACAACATCCTTGCCTATCTGGAAACCCTGAAATGAATTTGGGTAAATTTCTTCTTGCATTCGTTTTATTGCCCGCCTTGTTGCCTGCAATATTGGCGGCGCAAGGCCTCGATCCTTCGACTTTGCTCGATCCCCCGCGCGATACCTGGCCCACTTACAACGGTGACTACAGCGGGCGCCGCTTCAGCGCGCTTGACCAGATCAATTCCTCGAATGTCGGCGGATTGCAAATGCAATGGATCCACCACATCGTGAATTCCGATATCGCCGGTTTCGGCAGCGGCATCAAGTCCACTCCACTTTTGATCCACGGCATGCTCTATTTCTCCATGCCGGACAATGTGTGGGCCATCGATGCACGCTCCGGCCAAGAAATTTGGCATTACAAATATCCTCCCAACCAGAGCATCGCCACGGGAAGCCGCGGCGTGGCCGTTTATCACGATGACGTATTATTCGAAACTCGCGATTGCAATCTGATCTCTTTGAATGCCTATACCGGCGAGCTGAAGTGGAAGCGGCAAATCGGCGATGTGGTGCTCGGCTATTTCTGCACGCCCTCGCCCATTCTCATCCGCGATCATCTGATCGTCGGCGTTGGCGGCGACTCGCAGGATAATCCTGGCTATTTGGAATCCCGCGATCCCGAAACCGGCAAGCTGCAATGGCACTGG
Source organism: uncultured Acidobacteriaceae bacterium (assembly GCA_963712035.1). Classification (GTDB taxonomy): domain Bacteria; phylum Acidobacteriota; class Terriglobia; order Terriglobales; family Acidobacteriaceae; genus PALSA-270. The sequence continues at coordinate 280,222 of CAVQGL010000003.1, forward strand.
GATACCGAACCCAAACCGGGACAACCCGGTTCCGAAACTTGGCCCGATCTCGACGCCATGTCGCACGGCGGCGGCATGACTTGGATGCCCGGCACCTACGATCCTGAGCTCAACTTGATTTACTGGGGCACTGGAAATCCTAATCCGGTGCATGCCGGGCAGGGCCGCGAGGGCGCCAATCTTTGGACCAGCTGCATCGTTGCCCTTAATCCCGACACGGGCAAGTTGGTCTGGTACTTCCAGCCCACGCCCCACGACACCCACGACTATGACGCGACCCAAACTCCCATCCTGATTGATGGCGAATTTCAAGGACGCAAGCGCAAGCTTCTGGCTCAAGCCAACCGCAATGGATATTTCTTTCTTTTGGATCGCACCAACGGCGAGCATCTGCTAACCGCTCCGTTTGTTCCGTCCAATTGGGCCATGGGCATCGATTCCCACGGCGTTCCCATCCCTAACCCCAAGAAAGAGCCTTCGCGCGATGGAACGCTGGTGTTGCCCGAGTCCGGCGGTGCAACCAATTGGTACCCGCCCACCTTCGACCCAGAAATAAACTTGTTTTATGTAAACGCCAGCGCTACCTACAGTATTTTTTATCTCACCGCTGAAGGCAAAGCGGAAGGCTTTGCCGGCCGCGATGAGGGCTTTCCCGGCAAGGGTATGATCGAGGCCATTGATTATCAAACCGGCAAAATCCGCTGGAGCCACGATCTTTACGGCACGCCTAGCACCGGCATGTTAAGCACGGCTGGCAAGCTCTTGTTTGCCGGCGATGACTCCCAACATTTCATGGCGCTTGATCCAGCAACCGGTAGCACGCTATGGCATGTTTCTGTCGGGGCAAACATTCACAACGGCCCAATTACGTATGAACTCGATGGCCGTCAATACGTTCTGGTTGGAGCGGGCGATTCGCTCATCGCCTTTGCCTTGCCGAAAAGTTGAGTACTTTCACGGAGATTTCGGGAAGGGCCCGAGTTCTACTCGTGCCGCTGGGTATCGCAAATATGTCGCGCTTTAGCGCCTGAGGCCAAGCAACCGTTCGCTCATAGGGTTTCCCGCAACAAGAGTGGGTGCAATCGAGGACGTTACGAAACTCAATCTCGAATCCGAACGGCGGAACCAATCACGCCTCAGCCGCGTTGCGGCGTCATGGGAAAGCCCGGCACGGCAGTGCCGGGAAGGCGAGACTGGAAAGAACCGAGTCCGCTTTAGCGGACGGCACGAGTTTCGTAACCGCTTCGCAATCTGGTCCCTTTCACAACTTCGCGCCCGGCGTATAGAATCGCCCCAGGCAAAATGAGGAATAACCAATGAAACTTGGATTGTTTACCGTTCTCTTTTCGCAACTCAGCCTTGAGGAAGTCATCCGCAAGGTAAAGCCACTCGGCATTCAGGCTCTCGAATTCACCGTAGGCGCCTACGGACGCGCTACCCACATCGACGTTGATCTCATGAACAATCGACAGGCCGCCAAGGACTTCATGGCTAAGTTGAACGACCAGGGCATCGAGCTAAGCGCGTTGAATGCCGCCGGAAATATGCTTCATCCCAATCGTGAAGTCGCCGCGGCCCATATCAAAGCCTTCGAAGACGGCATCAAACTTGCCGAAGTACTCGGCGTTCGCACCGTCATCAATTTTTCCGGCTGCCCCGGCGATTCCGACGACGCCAAGTATCCCAACTTTGTCACCACCAGTTGGCCTCCTGACTATACGGAAATGTTGAAGTGGCAGTGGGAAGAAAAAGTCTTTCCCTTCTGGACGAAATACATCAAGTTCGCCGAAGATCACGGCGTACGAGTCGCCCTGGAGATGCACCCTGGCTTCGTCGTCTACAATCCCGAAACTTTGCTGAAGCTCCGCGCCCAGGTCGGCCCCAACATTGGCAGCAACTTCGATCCCAGCCATCTTTTCTGGCAGGGAAGTGATCCCGTAGCCGCCATTCGCGCGCTGGGCCCGGCAATCTTCCACGTGCATGCCAAGGACACCAAGGTTTACGCCGCAAATGCGACCGTCAACGGAACCCTCGACACCAAGCCCTATCAGGACGAACTGCACCGCTCCTGGATCTTCCGCACCGTCGGCTACGGCCACGGCCCAGAGTTCTGGACGGATTTCATCTCAACCCTGCAAATGATCGGCTACGATCACGTGCTTTCCATCGAGCACGAGGACAGCCTGATTTCTCTCGAAGGCGGCCTCACCAAAGCGGCCCATTTCCTGAATCAGTGGATCATCAAAGAAAAGATGAAAGAGATTTGGTGGGCGTAGGGGCGTGAAGTGACTCCGGAGATGTGGCTGCGCGTGGGCAAATATTTCGTAACCTCAGCGCAGTTCTAGCTGCATCTTCAAGTCGGCGTGGGGCGTTCACCACGCAAAACGGAAGCCGCCTCAAGAACTAAGAACGACAAAGCCTCTACTCTGGCCGTTGCGGAAACGATCGAACCTACAGATTCACCGTATCCTCGCGGGTTATGTTAACCGACCGTACAGCGGATCGCGTGCCGGGGGCTCAATCCTTCGAGTGCCATCGTCAACAGAACCCCCGACATCCCCAAGTTGGGCACACCGAGCGCCTTTCCAGTCTGCGAGTCGTAATGCTCGCTGATGCCGACTCGGAGCGCGTTGTCGAGCAAGCGGCCGGCCTGCTCTCCCACGAACTGACGATGACCGTAGCGCGCCAGACCGCTAAGCGTCTGGTACACCGGCGAGGGCCAGACATCGCCGCGCCAAAAGCCGAAGCTTTTGTATTGCGCGTCGAGCTGGTCCACCGAAGGAATGGGCAGTGGCGTGTTCCAGTGCGCACTCCCCAAAGCGCTCGCCATGCGTGCTGCCTGCGTGGGAGTTGGAACGCCCGCGTATAGCGGGACCATGCCTCCAATGGTTGCCGTTTCGAGCTTGTGCAGCCCCTCGCGAGGCACAGCCAGGAAACATCCCTGGGTCTCATCCCACATATGTCGGCGCATGGCGTCCACGCCTTTAGCGAGAATGGGCCGCCTGCGGGAAGCCAGCGCGTGATCGCCGCAAGCCTCCGCCAGACGGAGTAGGCTTGCCTCTGATAGCAATAAATAGGAAGTATTGGAGGGGATGTAGATGTCGCCATACCACGGACCATTATGCAGGCCCGCCGGCCGCCCTGGATGTGGGATCAAATGCAGCGTATCCAGGTCGACCTCATTGTCGTAGGTTTCATAGCGGGCATGTTGGACGACCCCATCATAGGCTCCGACCGTCACCAATCCTACGTGATCTAAATCGCGCTCTCGCCAATACCAGTCGTGAAAGGCCTCGAGGTGAGGCAGTGCTTGGCGTACCAACTCCAGATCGTGGCGGCGCAGGTAAACTCGCTCCACACCCCACGCTAGCAGCGGAGCCTGCGAATACCCTGGGAAGGTGAGCCAATCTTTCCCGGTGAAGCCCGCGGGTCCGCTATCCGGAGCGATAAAATTAGCGACCATCCCCTGGGCATAATCCGGCTTGACTTGGTTCCATCGTTGCTGGAATTCCCAGAAGTTAGCGTAGACGCCTCGAATAAAATCCTGTTGGTCTGGAAGAATAGCGAGCAGGTCAGTGAGAAAGGTTGTATCCCAAAGCCACTGGCCAACATAGATGCCTCCTGGAACCAGCCACGGGTGGCGCAGCGGAGGCTCCGCGGGTTGTATCCTTCCAAGAATGCAGTGCTCATAGACGCTGACCGCGAATTTCCATAAAGCCCCATCCTCCGTGGAAAATAGCGGCTTCAGCATCTGTTCGACTTCGCGTTGCGTAGCCGGATCCGCGAGCCGATAGGCGCGGGAAAAAGGACAAGGCAACGTCCAGGAAAGTGCCGTAGCGCCGAGGCCGACAACCACGCCCCGTCTGCTCAGAGGAGCGAACCTTTCGTGCCCCGGTTTCTTATTTGTCTCGATCCGAGATGTCTCCCGTTAGATTTGGCGGAAGCGAGTAGGAGTCGAAAGCTACCATAAAATGGCAAACAAAGCACCTAACCAGCGGGTGCTCCAGATGATCCGAAGCTTGTCCATTCGAACTGGACCGGGCAAGCTCATTATGACCTGCAATCCAGCCTCGCGCTCCAGACGACGCTCCTCCCGATCTTCCCTTAAGCGTCACCCCAGCGCAGTCTTCCCCTGCAAACGAAATATTCCGCGCCGGTGATTTCTCGTTGACCTCAATTTTTCAATCCCATAGCCTATTAAGTAAGAAGCGTTATCGATTCCTGATAGCGCACGATCTTTGACAACCTAAGACTAAGACGCCCAGTCGCGGAGCGCCCCAATAATCGAATTGACCCGACTCCCTGCGGTGCGGAAGCGGTGTAGAAGAAGATCGTTTCTCATTTTGGAGTTTTGAAGGCCTGAACTCCTTTGCTATCTAGATTTTGCGTGTAACTGCTGCAAACTCAAAGATTTAGCATGAGGTCGCTGTTTAGATCCTTTGTTTTCTCAATTTTACAGCCCGCACGGGGGGAGGGGGTACCCAGACGACGAGGCACACGACGGGTCAAACTCCCCGCGCTGTCAGCCAGGGAGGAAATCTCGAAATGGATTGGCGGAAGCGAGTGGGGGTCGAACCCACCGTCGCCATCTTGCGACGACGACCACCGGTTTTGAAGACCGGGGCAATCACCGGATCACATGCGCTTCCGTGCCGCAAGCCTAATGCACTGGCCTGGGAGACCGCAATGGAGATTCGACGAAGTTGCGGAGTGGGCCTAAGCCCCATTCCGTTTTTCGACTTTCAAGGAAGGTACTAATAGTAAAGTACGTACGATTTATGCATAACAAAATGTTCCAGTTGGAACACGTGTGCCATGTGCTCCAACTGGAATATGAAGCTCAGCCAGCCTTCCCGACTGACGACCGAAGACTGACGACTGAAGCCTCTTCCCTATCTCGCCTGCGGCACGATCCTCAAATAGGGCCGCGGCGACTTCCATCCTTCGGGGTAAAGCTTCTGTGCTTCATCGTTCGACACGGCGCCGCTGATGATCACGCTATCGCCGGGTTTCCAATTCACCGGCGTGGACACCTTGTGCTTCGCCGTGAGTTGGATGGAATCGAGGGCGCGCAGAATTTCGTCGAAGTTGCGGCCGGTGCTCATGGGATAACTCAGTGTCAGCTTGATCTTTTTGTCCGGTCCAACGATGAAGACGGTTCTCACCGTTGCGTTGTCTGCCGCTGTTCGTCCTTCCGAAGTGGTGCCGCTTTCGGCGGGTAGCATGTCGTAGAGCTTGGCGATTTTCAGTTCGGGATCGCCAATCATCGGGTAGGTGACTTTGTGACCCTGAGTCTCCTCGATGTCGCCGGCCCACTTGGTATGGCTGCTGACCGGATCCACGCTCAAGCCGATAATTTTGGTATTACGCTTGGCGAACTCCGGCGCTAGGCCAGCCATGTAACCAAGTTCCGTGGTGCACACCGGAGTGAAGTCTTTGGGATGAGAAAACAGGATTGCCCAGCCGTTGCCGATCCACTCGTGGAAATCGATTGTGCCTTGTGTGGTTTCGGCCGTGAAATTGGGCGCGGTTTCATTGATGCGTAGGGACATGGTTGATCTCCTGTCAATCTGAAATGTTTGGTGGAATCCGCTTGAATTGGCGCCGGAGTGGGACCTAGGAACGCGATTCGCGCTCGCCGCACACCAGCGCCTGCGTACAACAACACAGGACGACCGGCGTGGGACTAGAGGTCATGGGATAAGTAGAATACCCGGCGCTTAACATTCCCGTCAACCAATCCTGGCGACGGGTTTCCTGTCGCTCTAGCAATCACTTGCCTATGTAGCTGACCCGCCAGATCGAATTAGAACCGTCGTCGGTGACCAGCAACGACCCATCCGGCGCGACGGTAATGCCCACCGGCCGCCCCCAGACGTGTCCGTTGTCCACCACAAAACCGGTGAGGAAGTCCTCGTATTCACCGCTAGAATTGCCCTTCTGATGGAGGGGAATCCGAATGACCTCGTATCCGGCGCGTATCCCTTTGTTCCACGAACCATGCTCCGAAGCGAAGATATCGCCGCGATATTCCGCAGGGAACTGTTGGCCTTCATAAAATGTCAGCTGCAAGGAAGCGTTGTGTGGCTGCAGCAACACATCGGGCGTGATGACTTTGTCCTTCAACTCCGGATGCTTGCCTTCGTGGCGCGGGTCTTGATGGCCGCCCATATACCACCAGGGCCAGCCGTAAAAGCCGCCATCCTGAACGTGCGTAATATAGTCCGGCACCAGGTTATCGCCGAGCGCGTCGCGCTCGTTGACCGAACACCACAGCTCGCCGGTTTTTGGATTGACCGCCAGGCCTCCGCCGGCATTGCGAATGCCGTAGGCATACACGCGCATGCCAGAGCCATCCGGATTGAATTCCAAAATGTCGGCCCGGTTCTTTTCCTCAGGATGAGTGTCCGGATCATCCACGTTGGAATGCGAACCGACGGCAACGTACATCTTTTTGCCATCGAGAGAAAACACCGTGTCGCGAGTCCAATGTCCGCCACCGGCAGGCACGTCCGCGATATGCTGCGCCGCACCGCGAGCTTTCAGGTCGCCATTCTGATAGGGAAAGCGCACTACGGCGTCGGTGTCGCCGACATAAACCCACTGCGGATTGGGGCCCGGCGGATAAAACGCGATCCCATAAGGCTGATTCAAGCCGGTTGCGAAAATTTCAACCTGCTCCGGCTTGCCCGCACGGATTCCGCGAAAAACCTTAATGTCTCCAGCCTCGCTCTCGGCCACGAAAAAATCACCATTGGGAGCAGTAAGAATCAAACGAGGATTGCTCAGCCCGCTGGCATATTGTTCGACTTTGAATCCCGCGGGCGCTTGCGGCCACGCATTGGCCGGACGCGGCGCGAGCTCGGGGCCATTGCCCGCAGACTTAGTCGCAAACGGAGCCGGGAGGTCTTGCACAGTGATGTGGCGCATGTTTCCCGGCTTTTCAAAGCGATAGTCAGTGAAGGGCGCGGTTGGAGGCGGACCGGCATTGGCGTCCGCGACGGCTGGCGTTGAGGCATCCGCGGGGCTGGCTTGCACTGCGCCCGCGCCCGACAGCGACTTTACGTAACTGATGATTTGCCAGCGTTCCGAAGCCGGCAGCTGTTGCCACGACGGCATGCCATTGGCAAGGTCGCCCTTGGTGATGAACCAGAAAACTTCTCCGTCGCTTGCGGACTGCACACTTCCGCGTGCCAGCGATGGAACGTTGCCGGTCCCATGCCCGCTAGGTCCGTGACAAGAGCTGCAATTGGAGGCGTAGAGCTTGGCGCCTGCGGTCACGGCGGAGTGCTGTCCTGCATAAGGGTTGCTTTGCGCTTTGGCGGACGAGGGAGCATCGTGGAACGTCTGACTGGCCAGGAGCATTGGGAAAATCGATAGTGTAATGAATATCAAGATGGGCGTTCCACGCCCCCATGCGGTGGTTTTCAAGACTAGCCTCCTGCATTCGCAGTTCGCTGCGCGATTTCGATTTTAGATGACACAAACTTGTCCCGCGGCGCACTTTTCAACAGTGAAATTTTTGTCGCCGCCGATGCCGCACTAAATTAAGACAGCGCTACAATACATGACCATGGCGGCAGAATCGCGGTGGTTCCGCTTCGCGCAGTTCGATGTGTTTGCCTCCCAACGTTTTGCCGGAAACCCCTTGGCCGTTTTCTTCGACGGCCGGGGACTTTCAGATCCGGAGATGCAGTTGATCGCACGGGAGATGAATCTCTCGGAAACCACTTTCATTCTGCCCCGAGAAGCGGCGGTGGAGAAAGAGCGCGGCATCCGCGTGCGCATTTTCACGGTCGAGGAAGAACTGCCATTCGCCGGCCATCCTACGCTGGGGACTGCCTTTGCATTGCGGGGCGCGAGCGACGTGGAGGAAATCACGCTGGATCTGAAGGCAGGCCGGGTCCCGGTTCGTTTCGAGCCCATTTCAGGGCAGCCCGTTTTCGGCGAGATGACACAGTTGAATCCCGAATTCGGAGCACAACATGATCGCGAGGCGGTGGTACGAGCGGCTGGACTGCGCGATGGCGAAATTGATCCATCCTTACCCGTGGAGACAGTCTCGACAGGTGTCCCTTTTACGATTGTTCCGCTCCGTGGCCTGGCAGCGATGCGCGGCTTGCGCGTGGATGTGGCAGGCTCCGCCGAATATTTAGCACAGTCCGGAGGCAAGTTTTTTTATTTCGTTACCCGCGAAACCTCCGATCCCACGGCACGATTACACGCCCGCATGATGTTTTATAACGGGGAAGATCCCGCCACCGGCTCGGCTGCGGGATGCGCGGCAGCGTGGATGGTGGCGCATGGAGTGGCCCGGCCGGACGAACGCGTGCTCATCGAACAAGGAATCGAAATGCGGCGAGCCAGCCATATTTTCGTGCGAGCTTCACGCGAAGATAATCGAGTGGTAAACGTGCGCGTGGGAGGAAACGCGGTGGAGGTTCTGCGTGGTGAAATTTGTTTGTGAGTTGGAGTCAAAAGCGCGCAGCAAAAATGCCTCGTCCACGGCTCCCTAAGATTTTCAATAGCGCGAACTTCCCATTGGCATCGACGATACTTTACATTCCGCGCGCGTGCCGTTACGATGCAAGTCGCTCCTAAATTTCTCCGACATTCAAAAAATGTTTTCGGATATTCCCCCGCTGGCGGTGCCGTTCGCCGTCCGCTATTTTCGGAAACTGGATGAAGCCAAAAAGAACCATTCTGTGCGTTGACGATAACGAGCAATCGCTTTCCATTCGCAAGGTGATGCTGGAGACGCGTGGCTATCGTGTCGCCGCTTTCACCCGCGCCGAAGACGCGCTGCAGCGCTTTCGCCAGGGTGGAGTCGATCTGGTGATTACGGATCTGCTCACGCCGGGCCTGGACGGCGCAGCCTTCATCGAGCGCATCAAGGACCTCTCGCCGGTCACTCCGACGATTCTGTTGTCCAGCAAAATAAGAGCCTACGATGGCTCAATGCGAGCCGATGTTTTTCTGGCGAAAGGCATGTTTGCGCCCGCCGAATTGCTGGAACGGATTCGCATTCTTCTGGTGCGCAAGCGAGGCCCCAAGCGTGCCCCAATGCGCGCGCAGTCCTGTCCCCCCCAGGTTGGCGTGGCGTAACCACCGGCTTGCGCCGAAGCTGCACGCTTTCGTGTAAGATCGAAAGATTGCATGGGCGCGTTCATAGAAGCCGTCGATTTGCGTAAGACCTATCGGGTGGGCAAAATTGAAGTGCCGGCTCTGCGGGGGATTTCCTTCAGCGTGCAGAAGGGCGAGTTTGTCAGCGTGGTTGGGCCTTCGGGCAGCGGAAAATCCACACTTTTTTATTTGTTAGGGGGCTTGGCCCGAGCCGACAGCGGCCATATTCGAGTGGACGGGGACGATTTTGCCCAGCTCTCCGACGCCGACCTTACCCGCATGCGCAAGCGCAAGATCGGTTTCGTTTTTCAGAAATTCAACCTTCTCCCCACGCTGGACGCTCGTTCTAACATCGATATTGCGCTGGACATCGCAGGCAAGAACGGCAATCGCGACCAGGTTTACTTCGAGAAAATTGTTGGCTTGCTGGGAATCGCAGACCGTTTGCAGCACCGGCCCTCTGAACTCTCGGGCGGACAGCAACAACGCGTTGCTTTGGCGCGAGCTCTGATCAACAAGCCCGCGATCGTCTTGGCTGACGAGCCGACCGGCAACCTGGATTCGGAGAACTCGGAGATTGTACTGAACATGTTGCGGCAATCGAACCGCGAACTGGGACAGACCGTGCTGATGATTACCCACAATCCCGCCGCCGCCAGCTACGGAGACCGCATCATTCACATGCGGGATGGCGAGATCGTAGATCCGGAAAAAGACCCGCAGTGGGTGGCTGGGCATTAGAGTGCGCGAACATACTCCAAGAGCAATGGAACTTTAACGGGCAGGCACCCAATCCTTTTTGCCGTTTACGATGGCGCGTTTTTGCGGACGGACAGCGATTCCCGCCGGGACCCACGCGCAAAAGCTGTCCACTCCTGACGCACATCCTGCATCGGGGTTGGCTTGCACTCTGCGGGTGATAGCGGCCAGAGCTTTAGGATCGGCCGCGGCGGCGATCGCCATGTCGTGGTCGGCATTGCTTACTCGAACAAGAAAGATCAGCCGCACATAGCGCATATTGGCGGGCAGATTAAACAGCGACACTAACGGGAGCGATTGCGGAGTCGTGTTGCCATCTTTGACGACTTCCGCAAACCGAAACTCCGTCCTCACGCCGCCTCCATTCTTGACTACGGCGTAGTAGTCATTTTCGTATCCCACAAAGTCCGGTCCAACCTTAAGGCTTCCCGCATTCTGTCCATTCAGCTGCAAAGATGGAAGGCGATATCCCCCCGATTTCAAAATTGGCACAACCACTTGCAAACGCCAGCCGGCCTGGAGATCCAAGAAAGCCGCCTCAGCGAGATCGATGGGTGTGGGGGAAAGTGGCTGCGCGTCTCGCCGAGCGCAACCGGTGAGCAGAAGAAACAACGACAGCGCGAGTGTTAGACGCATGTCCCCTTGATCTTACAGCGTCGATCAAGCTTGCTCAGCCGAAACAGTTGCGCTTGGGCGGAATGCCGGTAGCGTCTTAAATCAGACACTACCCGGAATGCCGGCTTGATTGCTGGGAATCTATGGGTCGTTTATAATCTGTACTTTCGGGGTGGGAGTGACTTGAGGCGTCTAGCGGGCCCATTCGGCGACCTCGTTGTACTCAGTTGCTCAGGGCAGGCTAGAGTCCGAGCCCGCCGCCGAAATCCCGAGCTCAGGCGAGGGATGTGATGATTGTACGAGTACAAGGGCGGGAGTAACTCAGTGGTAGAGTGCGACCTTGCCAAGGTCGAAGTCGCGGGTTCAAATCCCGTCTCCCGCTCCATGTTTTGGAAAAAGCCCCAGCGGGGCTTTGCGTGTTTTTGTGGCCAGGTTTTGGTGCTTCCGAGTGGACTTTTCACTCGTATGTGGCTAATTTACTCGTGGGGCGCGGTACCCAAGTGGTAAGGGAGAGGTCTGCAAAACCTTTATACGTGAGTTCGATTCTCACCCGCGCCTCCAAATCTTCTGTTTGTTTTCTGAACGGCCTATCTTTTCGATCCTGATCGAACCCTTACCCGAATTGAAGCTCTCTTGTTTGATCTCTCTTGCGCTCGAGAGACGAAGATTGCAGGCGTCCACGGTTCGTCACGGTGTCGGAGGGCCGACAGGGCCGGGCAACCGAGATTTCGGAATTCGATTCCAATTAAGAAGTTAGAGCTCGCGCTCGCTGGCAAGTGGATTGCTCGCGCAGTGTTTAGTTCGGTGCTTGAGGAAAAGAAACTCGAGTCCCATGCCCTTGCGGCTTTAGTGAGGAGATAGGCATTCAATCCGCGTGTTGAGCAGGAGAATGGACTGTGACATTACTGAAGCGGAGTCTGGCACTCTTACTGATCGTCTCACTTCAAGCAGCGACGACACCCGCAGGATTCGCTTACCAGACCGACGAGTCCGCGGAGGCCGCGCCCGTCCAATCCGCGCCGCAAACTCCTGACCAATTACAGCAACTCGTCGCCCCGATTGCGTTGTATCCGGACGCGCTGGTGGCGCAGATCCTTGCCGCCTCAACCTATCCTGCGCAGGTCGTGGAAGCCGATCGTTGGCTGCAGGACCACCCCGATCTGAAGGGGCAGCAGCTAGGAGACGAAGTGGACAAGCAACCCTGGGACCCGAGTGTGAAGGCGCTGGTTCAGTTTCCGTCGGTCCTGGCGAACATGGACAAAAATCTTTCCTGGACCTCGTCACTCGGAGACGCTTATGTGAATCAACAGCAGGACGTGATGGACGCGGTGCAGACTATGCGTCAGCGGGCGGAGCAGGCGGGTAATCTGAAGAGCACTCCGCAGCAAACGGTGACGACGCAAGACCAGAACATTGTGATTCAACCGGCCGATCCGAACGTCGTCTATGTGCCGGCTTACGATCCATGGCTGGTGTATGGAGGCCCCATCGTGGCGTGGCCGGGATGGTATCCATATCCGGGAATTTGGTTTGGCGGGCCGTACCTGTCATTCGGCGTGGGTTTTGGAATTGGATTCTTCGGTGGTTTTGGCTGGGGATGGCATCGTTGGGGATTTGACTGGCATAATCACGCGATAATTTACAACCACAATACGTATATTTCGCACAGCAGAACCTTTGTGAATCGCAATAATTTTGCCCGTGGGCACGTGGACTTCAATCGCGGGGCTGCAGGCAGGGGATTCGCCGGTTCTCAGCGGGGGTTTGCGGCGCCGCGCCGCCAGTTTGGCACGCGTTCCGGGGCGTTCAGCGGATTTAATCATGGAGGCGTCGCAAGGATGAACTCCTTCCGCGGGCAATCGAGCTTTGGAGGAGGGTTCCACGGCGGCGGTTTTCACGGTGGTGGTGGTCGGCGGTAGTCGCAATCCGGCGGAATGAGCGGCGGCTCGTCAGGAGAACAGGATTATGCACAGTTGGAACGAAAGCTTCGAAACATTGCAGCGGCTCCGGCGCAGCACAACCATTGCGGTTGGAGTGGTGTTGTTGGTTCTGAGCGGAATTTGTTACACGTTCGCTCAGGAACCGACGCAGAAGACTTTCCATTCCGCGGCGGAGGCGAGTCACGCACTTTTTGTTGCCGTCAAAGGCGGGGATGAGCAGGGCTTGGTCGAGATTCTGGGGGGCAAGAAGGAACTTGTTTCATCAGAGGATGAAGTCGCAGACAAAGCGGAACGGGAACAATTCGCGCAGAAATATCAGGAGATGCATCGCTTGGTGCACGAACCCGATGGGACCACGGTTCTATATATCGGAGCGGAGAACTGGCCCTTCCCCATTCCGCTGATGTCGAAAGCTGGCGCCTGGTACTTCGATTCCGAGGCGGGCATGCAGGAAGTTGTGTTCCGGCGAGTTGGAGACAATGAAGCGACTGCGATTGAGACATGCCACGCGCTGGTTTCCGCATCGAAGCAGAGCGACACTGCGACCGGCGACGATCCGGTCATCCAATATGCCAAGGCCCTGGTCGCTGGCCCGGCAACGAACGAGGGCAGCGATAATTCAGCAGGGGACGGCGCGGCCAACATGGGGGAATCGCGCAATCCGTTTCATGGGTACTATTTCCGAAGGCTGAGCCGCGGGGGGAAGGGAAATGGCCCGGCTCGAAATGTCTACATCGCTTATCCCGCGGAATATCGGTCGTCGGGCGTAATGACCTTTGTGGTTACGGCGGATGACGTTGTCTACGAGCGAGATCTCGGACCCGACACGGCAAAACTCGCCGTCGCGATGACCACGTGGAAATCTTCCAAAGCCTGGCACGTGCCTCAGTAAGTTCGAACCGCGGGCGAAAAGCGGCGAATGATGATGATGATGGTGGAACCACTAGTTTCGGCCACGTTGTAGCCCGTGTCAGCACTGTCGGTGTTTCCCGTCTGGGGGCGCGACTTTCCATTCAAAGCCAAACCAGCCGTCGCCATTGTGATGAACCCCTGCACGAACCTTCCCAGCTAGCGTTTGTAGCGCAACGTTCAAACGTCGAGAGTCGAAATGCGGACGCGGTGTCGGCCCCCGAGACACGCGGCCCGGTTTCGCAAGGCCATTCCTAACCAGCCGAGTCGATCCATGGTGCTGAAAACAAGCGGTGGGATCACTAAGAGGTTGTTTGGAACGCGGCGTGCCATCTCGTGTAGAGAACACGGAGGGAAAGCGCATGCAAGCTGCGGAAACACACATGGGAAGCGGAGAGGACGTCGCCGCCTGCATTGGCAACGCAAGGACTCAGGAAATGCAAGACACTCTCTTGCGCTGCCTACCGTCGTTTCACCGCAGGGCCTATCGGTACCTGGGCAATGCAGCGGACGCGGAAGATGCGGTGCAAGATGCACTACTGGCGGCTTACAAACACCTGGGCCAATTCAAGGGGCAAGCGCAATTGTCGACATGGCTCACGGCCATCGTCACCAATTCGGCGCGCATGCAATTGCGGCGGCGGCCACGGGAAATCCATTTGTCGCTAGACGAGCAGTTAGGAGACGAAGAGCAATTTTGCCTGTCGCAACGACTGGCGGATCGCGGTCCAACCCCGGAAGAGGAGTGTCGCAAGTCTGAACTGCGAGAGCGGCTGATTCAATTCTTGCCACAACTTTCGCCCCCATTGCGCAAGGCCTTCCAGTTGCGTGACCTCGACGGCCTGACCACCCGCGAAACCGCGCGATTTCTAGGAGTGACGGATGGAACGGTGAAGGCCCAGTTAGCACGGGCGCGCACCAAACTCGTACGACTGATGAGCCGGTCGCTCGATGCCCCGCTCCGTTCCCGGCTCTCCGGCGCCGCTCTGCCAGCGGGGCAAAGCAGTAGCCGGCACAGATCGAGGTTTTCGCAAGGCCGTTACCAATACCGTGCGCATCCCGCAAAAATCGCGGCTGCGGGAAACTCCGGGAGCGCATCGGGAGGAACGGGAAGCGAACTGGCAGCCGCCGGAAACTAATGGAGCAGAAATAAACTCTATGTTGAGTGACTGCCGTCAACATCCTGGGCCCGCGCAGGGGCAACACGGTGCTACTGATTCAGGCGCAACGCGGCGGTTGGGACCGGCAAGCTTGCCGCCCGGAATGCTGCGGCAAGTTGGTGAGCGGCAATTTCAATTGACCGTTGCGCGGGTTCCAGCGGCTTATCTGGCAGCGGAAGCGGGACCCCAGCTCGGCGTCAACACGGTCAGCTCGCCGACTTTTTCTTCTTTCACCGCTCCCCGCAGATGAGTGGCGTGATTCATCATCCATACCTCTGGAATAATTTCTCCGACGAGTTTGCCGTGGCAGAAAAGCCGGACGACCGAACTTTCGGAAACCACGATGCTGACTGCGCCGGTGACCGCGCTCATGTTCGCCGCCGCGATATGACGGCTGCCGAGTCCTAGAGGCACGTCCGCGTTTCCGGCCAGAGCGTCGAGATAACGGCAAGCCGAGAGGAAAATTCCATTACGGCTTACCACGAAGGCCCCATCGAGTTGTGCCAATTCTTTGATGGTCCCGCGGAGGTTAGGATCGCTCACGTGGCGCGAGAGTTCCGAATGCCCCATAAGGGGATCGAGAATCAAGCATCTGGACCTTGATAGAACTGCTTCCTCGTCTCCCAGGGTGAAGAGGGTGCCGATGCGCCTACCTTCACGCCCCTCTCGGGCAATCTCGACTGCGAGCTCAATCAGGGACTCAAGAACGTCGGGTTCATACTCAGTTACTTGGCAAAGGATACTCTCAAACATCAATCACGCTTTTCCTATGAAACGTTGACTAGCTCCTTTGATTCTCCCGCCTTTTTAGTGGAGAAGGAACTCAGCAAGGTCTTGAGAATTACATATAACACCGGAATGAAGAAAAGATTCAAAACAGTGGAGAACAGCATCCCACCGACGATTGCGGTTCCAACCGAGTGCCGTCCAAGTTTCCCGGCGCCGGTTGCGAAATAAAGAGGCAATACGCCGAGGATAAACGCAAACGAAGTCATCAGGATAGGGCGCAAGCGTAGTTCGGCGGCTTCAATCGCCGCTTCCGTGATGGATCGACCCTCTTCCATCAGCTGCTCGGCAAACTCGACGATCAGAATTGAGTTCTTGGCGGAGAGCCCGATCAACATGACCAGACCAATTTGCACGTATACGTCGTCGACCAGGCCGCGCATGTAAATGAAAAGCAGCGCTCCCAGCACCGCGGTTGGAACCGCTAGCAGAATAATAAACGGCAAGGCGAAGCTCTCGTATTGCGCGGAAAGGGTGAGATACACCACCAGTATGCCAAGCCCAAAGATGATGATGGCCTTGCCGCCGGCCTCGACTTCCTCGAGCGCAAGCCCGGTCCACTGGAACGACATGCCTTGCAGCATATTCTGTTTGGCAAGGTCTTCCATAGCCCTTAGACCCTGGCTAGAACTGTATCCGGGCGCAGCGGCGCCATCAATTTCCGCCGAGCGGAACAAGTTGTAATGGTTGATGACCTGTGGCCCCGAAGTCTCCTTCAAGGTGACGATATTCCCCAGCGGCACCAGTCCGCTATTGTCGGAACGCACGTAGTATTGCCGCAGATCTGCCGCATTCATGCGAAAAGGTTGATCGGCCTGCACGTATACCCGGTAGGACCGATTGTTGAAGTCGAAATCATTCACGTACTCCGAACCCATGTAAACGCCAAGCGCCTGCGAGACCTGGCTGATCGGCACGCCAATCGCTTTGGCTTTTTCGCGATCGATCTGCACCAGTTGTTGGGGATCGTTGGCCGTGAAGCTGGTGAACAATCCTTGCAGGTCGGAACGCTGCCGGCTGCTGGCTACGATCTTGTGAGCGACCGTGTCGAGATCCTGCAGCGTGTTGCGGCCCAGGTCCTGCAATTCGAATTGAAATCCGCCGAAGCTACCAACCCCGCTGATGGCAGGAGGCTCGAACGGCACTACGATCGCTCCCGGAACGCCGAAAAGCTTTGGCCCGACGCGCGCCACAATATCGCTGGCCGCATGCCCTTTGCCTTTCCGGTCATCAATGGGTTTCAGCGGGGCAAAGATCAGGCCGTAGTTGGACGAGCTTCCACCGGAGAGCGAAAACCCAGGGACCGCAAAGGTGCCGAAAACGTCCGGGTCGGCGCGCAGGATCTGTTCCGCTTGCCTGGACACATCGGTTGTGTAAGCCAGCGAGGCTCCTTGCGGCGCTTGCACCACTACGATGAAATAATTCTGGTCTTCCTGGGGCACAAATCCGGTCGGCACGTGCACATACATGTAGGCGGTGGCCGCTAAACCGGCAAGAAAAAGCACGACCATGGCGTAACGAAGCTTCAGAACGAATTCAATGGTTTTGCCATAACCCTTGGCCAAGCCTTGAACCGCACCGTCCACGGTATAGGCGAACTTGCGGTAGGCGTGGGAAAGCCATCCGATGCGGGTCCAATCGAAAACCGAATATTTGCTTTCTTCGCCGCGCAGCAAAAGAGCGGCCAGCGCCGGCGAAAGAGTCAGCGCATTGAAGAGAGAAATAGCGATCGAAAAAGCGATGGTCAACGAAAATTGCCGGTAGAGAATTCCCGTGGTTCCCGGAAAGAAAGATACGGGCACGAATACGGAAATCAGCACGAGAGATGTTGCCACCACCGCGCTCGATACTTCCGCCATGGCCGCGGAGGTGGCGCTGTGAGTATCGAGATTGCCTATATTAATGTGCCGCTGAACATTTTCAATGACGACAATCGCGTCATCGACGACCAGTCCGGTTGCCAAGGTGATGCCGAACAGCGTAAGAGAGTTAATCGAGAAGCCGAAAAGCTTGATGAAGGCGAAAGTGCCTATCAAGGAAACTGGAATAGTGACCGCAGGAATAATAGTAGCGCGCCAGTCGAGAAGGAATAAGAAGATCACCAGGATCACGATGACGATCGCTTCCTCGAGGGTGGTGACAACTTCCTTGACTGAGTCGCCAACCACGGTGGTGGTATCGAAAGCCACGACGTACTTAATTCCTGGAGGGAACGACTTCGACAAATCCCCGAGCGCGGCCTTGGCGGCCTTGTCCACGTCCAGCGCATTGGCGTTTGAAAGCTGCTGTACGCCCATGCCAACGGCTTCATGACCGCTATACAGCAGATTGGTATCGTAACTTTCCGCGCCAATCTCGGCACGTCCAACATCTTTGAGTTGGACAATGCCGTTGCGTGTGTTCTTGAGAATAATGTTCTCAAATTCCTTGGGCTCGGAGAGACGGCCAACCACGCGCAGGGTCACTTGGAAATTCTGTTTTTGGTCGGCTGGAGGCCTTCCCAGTTGTCCCGCCGGTATCTCGACGTTTTGCTCTTGCAGCGCGGCCACAACGTCCGCAGCGGTCAGTTGCCGAGCTGCCAGCTTGGTGGGGTCGAGCCAGATCCGCATGGCATATTTTCGTTCGCCGAAGATGACCACGTCGCCGACGCCCGGTATACGTTTGAGCGCGTCCTTGACATAAACATCCAAATAATTCGAGATGTACTGGTTCGAGAGGCTGTTGTCGGGCGAATAAAATCCGGCGGCAAATACGAAGTTGGGATTCGCCTTGGTGATGGTTACGCCGGTGTTCTTGATTTCCTGCGGTAGACGGCCCTGCGCCGTGGCCACGCGATTTTGAACATCGACCGCCGCGATATTCAAATCGTAACCGGTACGGAAAGTGACATTGATGGTGCTGGTGCCGTCGTTGGCACTGGTCGAGGTGATGTAGTGCATGCCCTCAACACCATTGATCTGTTGCTCCAGCGGAATCGTAACCGCGGATTCCACCACCTGAGCGTTCGCGCCCACATAGTTACTAGTGACGGTGACCTGCGGCGGGGCCAAGTCGGGATACAGAGAGATCGGCAAACTGGGAATGCAGACCGCGCCCGCAAGAATAATCAGCAGGGCACAAACCGTGGCGAAAATCGGCCGCTTGATAAAAAAGTCAACCAAAACCTGCACTCCTCTTTTTCGTTGCGGCGACCGCCGCAGTCTGATTCCGAGAAAATTGGGATGGCTTAGCCGATCGGTTGCACCGGCACGCCGTCGACCAGGAACTGGATACCAGAGACGATGACTTTTTCTCCGGGCTTTAGACCGTCAAGCACGGCATACTCGTTCCCAACTGTGTCGCCTAAAGCGACCGCACGCTGCTTAGCGACGGTGCCGTGGTCCACCTGGGTCGCGACGTAAACGAAGGACTGTCCCCCAATGCGCGTGACTGCGAGAACTGGAACCGTGGGCGCCGGAGCGGTGCTCCATACCACCCGAGCCTTGACGAGTTGAGCGTTGCGGAACTTGTCCAGCGACGTATGAATCGGTGCCTTTACCAGAATTCCTTGGATGGCGTTATCGACCTGCTGTGCGACGAAATTGATCTTTGTGCTTTCGATCAATTCACCGCTGCTGGTAACAATTTCCACCGGCAGGCCCATGCGGATGTCCCCGGCCCGTTCGGTTGGGATGTAAATATAGGCTTCCAACTCAGCATTCTCGTCCACGGTGGTCAACAGTGTCTGCGGCGAAACGTAATCGCCAATGTGGACTGGGATGTCGCCGACAATTCCATTGAATGGGGCGGTCAGATCGTAGTATGCAAGCTGGCGCTGCTGGGTCACACGCGCGGCGGTTGCGGATTCCCAGTCCGCCTTGGAATTTTCAAACGCCTGCACGGCCAGATCATAATTCTGTTTGCTGGTAACGCCGGCTTCATACAGGCGACGCTGCCGTTCAACTTCCTGCTGGTTGTAATCGAAGGTAGCTTTCTTCTGTGCTTCGGTGCTGCGTTGCTGGTCCACAGTCGCCTGTTGTTTTAACGGATCAATCGTCATTAATACTTGTCCAGCGTGTACGTGATCCCCAGACTTCACTGAGATTCGGGTAAGGGAACCGTCCACTTGCGGCTGAATGCTCGCTGAACGCCGCGACTTGACCGTCGCAACATATTCGTCAACCCGGGGCACAGGCGTCAGGCTGATGGTTTCCGTTTTGACCGGAAGCGGCTGCGGAGCGGGCTGCTTTGCTTCCGTGGTAGTGCACCCCGAGCTGATGAGGACTACAAATGACAGCGGCAGAGCAAGAGAAATAATGGCAAGCTTCCCCACGTTGACCACCCTCTGAAATACTGAGTTGGATAAAAGATGCTTGGCGCGATTCGAAGGATTCAATATGTGGCGTATAGATATGGAGGATTTTGGGCTCTGACGCCGTCAGAGCGTGACGTCGTTAGGGCAGCGTGGCCCGGCATTGACAGTCTGAACTCAAGGGCACGAGTCGGGATCGACGTGCGGAGGTAGGGATGCAAGAGCAATTTTTTGAAGGGGTTGAAATTCGCAGGATGGCAAAGAAGTTGCTGACTTTGCCGGAGCAAGTCGAACAACCCGCATGGGGCGCCAGAAGACCGGCGCTTCATCCATCCCCTGAATACAGAATGCGAAGGAATAGAAAGTCCCTGATTTTGCTACTCAGCGCAACCATGGCCGTGGGCCTCTGTGCTTTCCAATACGGGGATCAGAATGGCCTGAACAGTATGCCATTCGCACAAGTGCAGCCGCTGGTCTCGGACCTGGCGAGGGCGCGAAGCTTGGCCAAGCAAGGGAACATCGATCTGCTGGCGGGGCAAAAAGTACCCGGAAAAAATGTGAGGCTGCGCGGCGAAGTCACCGATGCGAACTGTTACTTGGGCAATGACACTCATGACTACGATCATGCGTTTTGCGCGAAGCTGTGCGCTGCGGCCGGCAGCCCACTAGTTTTCGTTTCCGACCAGGGCGGACAGGTTTATCTTGTCATCAGCGAACGCAACAGCGTCCGGCTGCCGGAAGACGTGCTGAACAACATCGGTGTTCCTGGGATCGTAGTTAACGGCAAACTGCTTGAGACAGATGGCGTGAGAACCCTGGCGATTGAGGGTTTGGCGCCGTGAGCCTGAGCGCAAATAAAAGAGTAAAGTAAGGAAAATGATGGAGGACAGGGTAGGCAACATGGTGAACAAGAGGGAAGCTTCTGCAAGTCTAGCTGGAGATGTTTCGCTGGGCGGAAAAATTTTTGTCCGTCGTCTCGGCTTCGGAGCAATGCGGCTTACCGGGAAAGGGATTTGGGGCCCTCCGGCGGATCGAAAGGGGGCGCTGGCGGTGCTGCGCCGCGCCGTGGAGCTCGGCGTGAATTTCATCGATACTGCCGACTCCTACGGGCCATTCGTCAGCGAAGAGTTGATTGCGGAAGCATTGTTTCCGTATCCGAAAGATCTTGTAATTGCGACGAAGGGCGGATGGAATCGTCCAGGTCCCGCGCAATGGACGCACGATGCAAGTCCAGCGCACCTTCGCAAAGCACTGGAGGGCAGTCTCAAGAGGTTGCGCCTGGAGCGCATCGATCTTTATCAACTGCACGTGCCCGATCTGGGCACACCGTTCGAGGCTTCCGTCGGAACGCTGGCCGAGATGCAAAAGGAGGGCAAGATTCGCCTGGTCGGGCTCTCCAATGTTACGCAGGAACATATTGAACGCGCACGCAAGGTCGTGCCCATCGCGTCGGTGCAAAACCGCTACAGTTTTGCTGACCGCGAATGGGATTATGTTGTGGACTATTGCGAACGAAATAAAATCGTTTTCATCCCGTGGTTCCCGCTAGGGGCTGGGAAAGTGGCGGGTGAAGTTCTCACCGCGGTAGCGAAAGCGCACCACACCAATCCCATGCAAGTTGCCCTGGCGTGGCTGTTGAAGCGCTCCCCCATCATGCTACCCATTCCTGGAACTTCCTCGATCGAGCACGTCGAAGAAAACATTGCAGCGGCTTCCGTGCAATTAACGGAAACGGAATACCAGGAACTGGCCGGCGTACCCCAGTTGGTGGGAACGCGGTAAAGCTTAGCAAGCCGGCTCGGCGAGGACATTTGTTTCTTGGGGAAAGCAGAAGCGGCCGCACGATTTTCTAATTGCGCGGCTTCCTCACATCAGAGTCCAACGTAGAAACATAACGCGGGTGTTTCGAACATCACGCTTCACCCCCGGGTTTCGGCCAGCATTTTCGTCCGCCAATACGCAGGTTTTCGCAATCGCCTGCATTCCAACTCCGAGTAGCGTATTGACGACCAACTTCATGGTTGTGCCTGATCCACGGGGTCCAAGATGAAAGTGGGGATTGGCTACGCCAAAAAGCGTGACGCTAAACGGCGTGTAGCCACGAGGTGGACTGGGACGGCGAAAGCGCGACGCCGCGACCAATTTTTCGAGTCTCTTGGACTCTTGGCTCATCAGAATCAGGAAAGGAAAATGGCGTGAGCGGGTGTGGGCTTATGGAAAGGCCAGGATTCCCGCGAGAATACGGTAAGAATAGTATTGCCACCCGGTGAGGACTCGTGATATCGCGAATACTGGGGGATCGTCCCGCGAAGGAAATCCTGTTGAAGTTGAGGACGCTGAGCACGGGGAGGCTCGCTCTCTCTAAACTCTAGGAATCCAGTACTGTGAATATTGCCGACGCAGAGTTTCCGGTCGAGGTGTCCGCAACGGACGAGAGCCGCCTTCGCCTGTTGCTGGACAGCATGCCAGGGATGGTGTGGAGCAGCCAGCCTGACGGGTCGTTGGAGCTGTGCAATCAAGTCTGGATTGACTTCACCGGTATGCCTTTGGAGCAGGCACGAGGCTCGGGCTGGAAACCCACGATTCATCCCAATGATCTCGAGCCGTTCGTGGCTCAATGGAAAGCCGCGCTGGCCGCGGGGAAACCCGCTGAACTTGAATGCCGGATGCGCCGGGCCGATGGCGAATATCGGTGGTTCGTCATTCGAGCGGTACCACTCTACGACGAGAACGGACGCATCGTTCGATGGCTGGGCAGCAACACGGACATTGAGGAACGGAAGCGCGCAGCGGAGGACTTATCCCGCCTTAACCGCACGCTGCAGACCCTGTATGAATGCGATCAAGCGTTGGTGCGCGCCAGCGATGAGCGCGAGCTGTTGCAGGCGATTTGCCGTATTTTGGTGGAAACGGGCGGAGTGCGCATGGCCTGGGCCGGGTACCGCGAATACGATGAAGAGAAAACAGTTTCTGTCGTAGCGCGCGCCGGCTATGAAGACGGATACCTGGCTCGCATGAGGGTCAGCTGGTCGGAGGGGGAATTGGGAAGCGGTCCGACCGGGGTGTCCATTCGAACCTGTAAGCCATGTTGGATACGGGACAGTCAAACCGATCCGGGCTTCGCCCTTTGGCGGACTGAAGCTTTCAAACGCGGCTATCTTTCTTGCATCTCGCTTCCGCTCATGTCCGATGGCACCGTCTTTGGTGTGTTAGCGCTTTACGCGGGAGAGCGTGACGCCTTCAACGAACGCACGCTGCAACAATTCACCGAGCTCGCCAACAATGTGGCGTACGGTGTTACCGCGCTTCGAACCCGTCAAGAGCGTAGAAAAGCGGAAGACGCTCTGCAACGCAGTGAGGCCTACCTTGCTGAGGGACAACGACTGAGCGGCACCGGCAGTTTTGGGTGGAACGTCAGCCAAGGAGAACTCTTCTGGTCTGCGGAAACCTTTCAAATTTTCGAAGCTGATCCCGCTACCACTCAACCCACGCTGGCATTGGTTGTCAAACGAACCCATCCCGAAGACCGCCAAGCTATCGAGTTCTTGTTGGAACGGGTCGTCCGCGAGAAAGACGACTGGGATTTCCAACACCGCATCGTCCTTCCCGGAGGGGCGATCAAGCACCTGCATGTAGTGGCTCGGGTATCGGAAAACCGGGCCGGTGAGCTGGAGTTTGTCGGCGCGGTGATGGACATTACCGAACGCAAGCGCACCGAGCAGGAACTGCGACGCAATGAGAACTACCTGGCCGAGGGGCAAAGGCTGAGTCACACGGGAAGTTGGGCGTGGAATGTGGCGCGCCGTGAGAATGTGTTTTGGTCGCGCGAACATTTTCGTATTTTCGGGTTTGATCCGGAGAACGATAAGCCGAACTACGGGAGAGCGTATGAACAAATTCATTCCGCTGACCGGCCGGCCTTCGAAAAAGCTTTGGAGGTGGCAATCCGGGAAAAAAAAGACTTCGATTCGAACTTCAGGATCACGCTTCCCGATGGATCGCGGAAACATATCTATACGGTGGGGCATCCCGTGCTGGACGATTCCGGTGACGTGATTGAATTGGTAGGCACGGCCGTTGATGTGACCGAGCGCAAACAGGCAGAGGCCTTGTTGTTTGCAGAAAAGCGCACACTGGAGATGATTGCGGGGAGCGCGTCACTGGGGGACATTCTGAACTACTTGTGCGAAGCGATCGATCAGCAGGCTCCGGGTCTTATCAGTACGGTCTTGTTAATGGACCCGGACGGAGAGCATTTGTGGCCGATCGCCGGGCCTCGAGTTCCTCCAGAGTGGGCAAGAGCCATCACCCCTTTGAAGATTGGTCCACGCGTGGGCTCTTGTGGAACGGCGGCGTATCGCAAACAACCGGTCATCGTTTCTGATATCGCGACCGACCCGTTGTGGGCGGATTTCTCCGACTTCAGGAATGCGGCGATCGCTCATGGTCTGCGGTCCTGTTGGTCGCAACCGCTCATTTCAACTCGCGGTGAAGTGATGGGTACGTTCGCTATGTATTACAACGAGCCCAGAAGCCCCGGCGAACATGAACTTCAACTCAGCGAACGCGCGGCCCATCTCGCACTCATTGCCATGGAGCGGGAGCGTGCGCGCCAAGATTTAGAAAAAGCTTTCGATGAGATCAAAACCCTGAAAGACCAGCTCTACAAGGAGAACCTTGCGCTGCGTGAAGAAATCGACCAGACGTCCATGTTTGAGGAGATTGTCGGAACTTCGCATGCGCTGCAGGTGGTACTCTCCCGCATCGCCAAGGTTGCTCCCAGCGATTCCACGGTACTGATCACCGGCGAAACTGGAACCGGCAAGGAACTGGTAGCCCGCGCCATTCACAAACACTCGCGACGCTCCGCCCGCGCTTTTGTGAGTGTGAACTGTGCTGCGATCCTGCCCTCGTTAATTGCGTCGGAACTTTTCGGCCATGAGAAAGGAGCGTTCACTGGCGCGTTACAGCGACGCCTTGGCCGTTTCGAGTTGGCCGAGGGCGGCACAATCTTTCTCGACGAGATCGGTGAACTGTCCCTGGAAACGCAAGTCGCATTGTTGCGCGTGCTGCAGGAAAGAGAATTCGAGCGAGTCGGCGGCGCCAAGCCGATTCGTGCCGATGTCCGCGTGGTAGCCGCGACCAACCGCGACCTCGATGCGGCCGTAGGCGCTGGCACCTTCCGCATGGATCTTTTTTATCGCCTGAACGTATTTCCCATTCATGTCCCTCCTTTACGCGAGCGCAAGGAGGACATTTCCATGCTGGTGGAATACTTTATCGAGCGTTATGCCAGCAAGGTTGGCAAGAAAATCAGCAACATCGAGAAGAAAACTCTAGAACTATTTCAAGGGTATGCATGGCCGGGGAACATCCGCGAACTGCAAAACATAATAGAAAGGACGGTCATCCTATGTACCAACGAAGTGTTTTCCGTAGATGAAAGTTGGCTGTCACGACAAGCTCCACCTCTGGCGCAGTCCTCGGCTCCGCTTGCCGAGAAACTCCTGGACCAGGAAAGAAAAATGATTGAAATTGCTTTAGGGGAAACTAAGGGCCGGGTCGCGGGATCAAGTGGCGCAGCTGCCCGGTTGGGCTTACCGCCCTCCACACTGGAATCCAAGATTAAGACCCTGAGGATCAACAAGAACCAATTCAAGAGCCTATAAACTTCTGCTCCGTGGGCTGTCGCGAAAACTCACGAGTTTCCGAGACTTCGCGAATATTCCTACCCAAGCCTCCCCGTTTTTTCAATTGTTTAGCGCTGGCATGCAGCATGCAATTGAGAACGTTGTCGTTCGCTGATGCCATGCTGAGAATCCACAGAGCATTGGAAGACCAAGGGGTGGTCGTGTTTACGCTCAGCGGCCGTATTCGATCAGAAGAAGCCGCTGAACTTCGCAGGTTGGTTCGAGCGGAAAATCAAAAGGTCATATTGGACTTGAACGAAGTGCGACTTGTCGATAGAGCGGCGATCGCGTTTTTAGCTCAATGCCAGGCGGAGGGAGTGCGACTGCGCAACGCCCCCGCGTACATACAGGAATGGGTCAACCGGGAAACTGTGGCAAGAGCCACGACAGCTCTTCCGCAAGACAGCAACTAGCCAGACGCGAAGACGGATGGCTGGAATCTACAGGAGGGGTAATGGCTTCAACTTGGAACAGTTACCAACCACAATCGTCATCCGTTTGGCCGGGCAGGTGGATCGACACTTCGCCGGTGGCAGTCAGCAGTAGGGTGAAGAGCGAGGCCAGCTTCAGCGGGCCTCCCGATGCTGGTGAGGCCTTCGAAGGAATTATCGGCTCCACGACCGCACTGAAGCATGTGTTGGACCAGGTAATCACCGTGGCCCCAACGAACTCCACCGTGCTGATCGAAGGCGAGACGGGAACCGGGAAAGAGCTTATCGCGCGCGCTATCCATAACCTCAGCCCGCGGCGCGATAACAATTTTGTGAAGTTCAACTGCGCTGCGATTCCTCTCGGTTTGCTGGAGAGCGAGCTGTTCGGCCACGAGAGGGGCGCGTTTACTGGGGCGATCGTCCGGAAGATCGGACGTTTCGAACTGGCAGACAACGGAACGCTTTTCCTCGATGAGATTGGCGAAACGCCGCTCGAACTTCAGGCTAAGCTGCTGCGGATTTTGCAAGAGCAGGAATTCGAAAGGTTGGGCAGCAACCATACCCAGCGCGTGAACGTGCGGCTGGTGGCTGCGACCAATTGCGATCTAAAACGAATGGTCCTCCAGAAGCAATTTCGCAGCGACCTTTATTTCCGGCTGAACATCTTTCCGGTGAGCGTTCCTCCATTGCGCGACCGCCGAAAAGACATTCCATTGCTGGCGAAAGCGTTTGTGAATGATTGCGCTCGCCGCATGAATCGCCGAGTCGAAAGCATCCCAGCCGAGACGATGGAAGTCCTGTGCCAGTACCATTGGCCCGGAAATGTCCGCGAACTGCAGAATTTTATCGAACGCGCTGTCATCCTGTCGCCGGGCACAACGTTGCACGCCCCTTTAGAGAGCCTCATTTGGTCGAGGGAACCGAGTTTCGTGGGCGCGGTGACCCTGGAGCAAGCCGAGTGCGACCATATCATCAAGACCCTTAAGGAGACGAACTGGGTGATTGGGGGTCCGAAGGGAGCTGCCGAAAGGCTGGGCCTCAAGCGCACCACACTCATCAGCAAAATGCGGAAACTTGGCCTGACGCGCCCGACCCAGCCCGCGGCGGCGTAATGTTCCAGATAGATGGCTGACTGGAAATCGTGCGGCCGCCGGATTCCATGCGCACTACCCTTGCAAATCAAAATACATATTGTAGGGAGTTCCTTTCCCCACGCGGTAGAACGGTACAAAGCTTGCTTTGGGTTGTGCAACTGTAAAGGATAAGGCTTCCTTTTGGTCCGGAACGAATTGCATAGCTGCTTCGGCGGGCTCAATCGGAAGAGTAGGCTCGGTGGTTTGCACCAAAACTACAGGACCATAAGCAAATGCGACTCGTCTCGGGTGCTGCTTGTCAATCGGGATGGTTCGCAGCTTCATAGGAATCTGGAGGGAAACTTGGTCCCCGGGATTCCAGGTTCTCTCAATGGTCGCCCATGCTCCTGGCGTTGCCTGCGTGGAGAATATAGTGCCATTCACCTTTACTAGGGCTCCAGTCGACCATCCCGGAACTCGGAAATTCAGCTTGAAAGTCACCGGCTCTGCAGGTCGAAGGGTAAGGAGCGTGCTCTCTGATTCCGGATAACTTGTGTGCTGTTCTATCTCAATTGGCGTTCCACCGCAATTCCAACTAAGCTGCGACGGCACGTAGAGATTGACATAAAGACTGTTGTCTTTTTTGAAGTAGATGACGTTGTGATAGTCGGCTACAACCTGGGGATAGGTTCCTGAGCAACACGGCCAAGTTTCTGAATGAAAATACTTTCGCCCTCCGCCCAGGCGATAATCAGAGTAATAGAATGTTTCCCCTCGTCCTGTCATGGGCAACGCCGCGCCAATGCCGTTGTAAGTAAGCTTTTCAATCCAATCGCCATAGCGCGATTCCCCGGTAAACTGAATGAGGTAACGGGCCAGTTTGAACCCAGCCCATGATCCGCAAATCGTCTCGAATGTACTGTAAGTAGTCTCCAAGGATTTGGCCAACGATCCATCCGGCGGTAACCACTCTTCGTCAGGACCGTAACCTCCGGTCGCATAAAACTGGGTACGTTCCAGCCAGTCATAAGCGTTGACGATGGTTTTGAGGTACTGGTCTTCGCCGGTCACCGCATACGCCATTGCGGCGCCGCTGAGGGTGTTTACGTGGCTGTAGGCATGATAGTGGTATGGAGCGACGTTTGATTGGCCGGTAAAGAATCCCCAATAGTCCGTGTACCGCCAGACATCGGCGAAATCTTTATACTTGGAATTTTCCGTCAGTACATACGCCCGGTACAGATTTTCACTCAGCGTGTACCACTCCGCGCCCTGATTCGGTCTGCGCACGCGGTCCAGATTGGTTATGGCCCAGTCGGTGATCCTATCCAGAAAAACCAGCGCATCTTTGCGGCCGCAATATTCATACAAGTCAACTAAGCCACAAACCGTCTTGTCGTAGATATAATGCGGTGCATTGGGCCGCCGCGAGTAAAAGAAAAAGCCGTCGTCCTCTATCGCCTTGCCCCACTCGATCATGAGAGAAACAGCTTTTTCCTGGAGAGCTTCATCTCCAGTTGCCTTGGCCATCCGCGCCATTCCGCTAAGCCATTGACCAAAAGTGTTGAAGGTGTCTCCCTTACTCCACCAATAAATGACCGTGGGATCTCCGCTGTACCAGCCTCCCAAATCGTGACCCGGAGCTTCGAGCCCGGCTCTTTGCCGGAAACCTTTCAGAATGTCGTCGTCCGGAATGGCGAAATAGAAATCTCTGGTGGAGTGAAATTGCCGCTGGAGCATTCCTTCGGAAAGACGAACTCCCTCGTAATTAAAAGGTTCAAGGCGTGAGCGGGAAAGCACTTGCTGTTTTATGGGCTTTCCCGCCGAAGGCGAAGTCGTGGTTTGCGCCATCTTGACGACTAGAGGCGCAACGGACGAAGCCGCCATCACCTTGACGAACTCACGGCGGGTTTTCTGGCCGCTCATTTTTATGCTCTCGTCGATCTTGCGCAACGTTCTACTAACGGCACATTTGTTGTTCCCAGCCTAAAGAAAACATGTCGAGCTTGCAGTCCGGGTCTTCGGGATGAGCGGCAATTACGCTCTCATCCACGGTAATGCCCCAGCCAGGTTTTTCCGGAACCTCGTAGTAGCCATCTTTGACGCGCGGGGCGTCAGGCACAAGATCCATACGCCAGGGCACGTCGTAATCCTCGAAAGTTTCCAGAATCATGAAATTCGGGATGTTGGCGCAAAGGTGAATGCTGGCTATGGTCCGCAGCGGTCCGTCACAATTGTGCGGTGCGACGCTGACGTAGTAGGCTTCGGCCATCGCAGCGATTTTCTTGGTCTCTAGGAAACCGCCAGAATACACCAGATCCGGCTGAATGATGTGGGCGCCATTCTGACGCAGCAGGCTGAGAAAACCATAACGGCTGTAGGTATGTTCGCCTGTCGCTACCCGCAGCGGAGAGCCTTCAACCACATGTTTCATAGCTTCGTCGTTGTGGGCGGGGATTGGTTCCTCACACCAGGTTGGTTTGTAGGGCACCATGGCGCGAATGGCTTCCAACGCCATGCTCGGGCTGAAGCGGCCGTGGAACTCCAGTAGGATCTCGATATCGTCGCCCACGGTTTTTCTCAGCGACTCAACCGCTTTGCAAGCCTGCCGCAATTCGCTGGGTGTAAGCTCACGTCCACCCGGTCCAAATGGATCGAACTTCATCGCCTTGTAGCCGCGGCCGAGCACATCTTGGGCGCGCTCCGACAACGTCGCAAGATCGCTCCTGCTGCTATACCAACCGTTGGCGTAAGCTTTCACTTTGTTCCGGACCTTACCGCCGACCAGGTTGTAAACCGGCTGGCCACAGGCCTTGCCGACGATATCCCACAAAGCTGTTTCGATTCCAGCCATGGCGGAGTACATGACGGGGCCGGTGTTGTGTTCGACCTGATAGAGCTTGAACCACAGAGCCTCAATATCGAAGGGATTTTGGCCGACAACATAACGTCGCGCAAAATCCTTGATCATTTCGCGCACCGAGGTTTCTTTCCAGCCGAGCGTGCCTTCGCCCCAGCCGACAATTCCGGAGTCGGTCTCAATTTTTACCAGGGTAAAGTTGCGCCATTTTGCAGCCACCAAAAATACGTCAACCTTGGTCACTTTCATATTTGTGTTCATCGAAGCCTCAAGTTAGTAGTTAGATTGTGCGTATCCGTTCAGGTTCGTGTACTGGAGCCTAAGAAATTTCACTGCGCTCCGGCATCACCAGAACTCATCCAGTCAATGTCGCGCGTTACCTCAATCTGGCCAGCCTCCCATTTCAAAATAGCCTTCAGTTGTATGCGGTGCGCGCCCGGTTGCGGCGGAAAGGGAGCTTGAATCTCGAAGTGCATAAAATGCTGATCGTCCAGGCTTCGGCCGACCTCGCCCCATCCCGGCAAATTGTCCTGGGGAAGATTAATTTCATAGCTCACGTGCGCGCCGGGCAGGCTGTCGGCATCGTACTCCATGCGGCCGATCACTTTTGGAGATGGGTTACCGGTCGCGCTTGCCGCCAAATCGCATCCCAAAAGCTCAGCAGACATCTGGCTGATTTCTTCTGGGGTGAAGGTCGCGTTTTCGATCATGTGGGTAGATTTCAGCGCATCGGGATCGACCTCCGGTATCGCGCGATTCGATTCGAATGGGTGATTCACAAAGGCCGAGAAAATCCGAGATGTCCACGATTTGAAATCCGGATTGCTCTGTGCAAGTCTCGGCGGGTGATCGACAAGATCGTTGAGTTCCTGCTCCACTTGCTCGGTTTCGCGCAGGACACGCGGTTCCTTTTTAATGTCCTCTCCGCGCAGGAGCATTCCCCACTTCAATTTTTCAGCGAGTTCAACTTGGCGAACCCGCGCACGGTAGGCGAAGACTTTCTGAAATAACCTTTCCGTCGCGAATGAACCGGCGTTTTGAAGGGTCAGCACGACTTGTTTTTGAATTGGACGAACTGACAGCTCTATGGTCGCGACGCGATCGGTTTCATTCCAACTCCACCCGTCCCCCTCATCCGCCTCCGGTTTTTCCCGCAGAGCTTGGTCGCCGATGTTCACGCTCCCCGGTTTGAGCAAGCCATGAACTCGAATCCTATATCCGCGGCTTTCCGGTTGACCCTTATAATGGCCATCCGCCGGGCCGATCGTGATGGTGTGTTGCCCGGTCTGCTGCGAAGGTTCGTAGGTGAGCGGCGTCCACGAGTACGCATCCTTGCGATAATCGAGCGAAGTGCCATCGTCTTCATAGAGCCGAAACGACGCTGCCTTGCCGGCGAAGATATCGAGGATCAGAGGATCTACGGCGCGCTGATCGCTGTAGTCCATTCGGGGAGCACGCGGAACAATCGAACCTGCCTTCACGAATATTGGCATCCGTTCCAAAGGACACTCGTAGGCAAGAACCTGTCCGCCGTCATAGATCTTGCCAGTGAACCAATCGAACCACCGTTCGCCCCCGGGCAAATAAATTTCCTTGAGTACCGGCTTTCCGAAGCCTGGCTCCGAAATTGGCGCGACCAGCAGTTCTTTACCCAACAGATATTGATGGCCGAATTGGTAGCTTCCCTCTTGCGCCGGATACTCGATATAGGTGCCGCGCACGAGCGGTTCGCCATTCTCGTGCGCCAGCCGGGAATAAGTGTAGAGATAGGGAATCAAGCTATAACGCAGCTCCAGGAAGTTTCGCGTGGCGGTCAGAGCTTCGGGGCCGTACTCCCACGGCATGCGCAATCCCCAAATACCGTGCCACCAAAAAAGGGGACTCATCGCGTTGAACTGTACCCAACGCTGATACAACTCGCTATCCAGTACCTGCTTGTCAACGCCTCCATTGAGATTGTTGACGTAGTCCACGAGCATGTTGCCCGCCTGAACGTTGAAGGGAATCAGCAAATCGAGTGTCGACCAGTGCGGCACCAGATCGCCGGTAAAGAATGCGCCGTAACGATGCACGCCCCATGCGGGCTGAATCGCCTCTTTGCGGTAGCCATTCCACGGCGGAGTACCAATGCGGCTAAATACAAAACTGCGTTGTCCGGTAATCCGCTCCGTTCCCGTATACTCCACGTGTCTGGTCCACAAGACTGGATCGAGACCCTCCATGTCGGCACTGGCGTTGCCATCTTGCCACCAGAAAGCCATTCCCGCATCCAGCGCCGGCTTGTTGAGGATGTTCATGTACAGATCTGCGTACTGCTTGTTCGCCAGGTTGTGCGGTATTTCTTTGGTGTCCGCCGGCAGGCCTAGCGCTATGCGCATGCGCTCAAAATTGCTGGAGTTCTGCGGCGTGAGCGCTCCATAGTGCTCGTTGACGGTTATCTTCACCCCTTGCGTCTTGGCATATTTGAAGAAGCCAAAAGGATCGGGCATCTGCTCCAGGTCCCAATCGCGGCCGCCCCAAATGTGGTTGACGGTTGAATCCGAATCAAGCACAAGCATGTCGAGCGGGACGTGCTCTTCGCGAAAGCGATAAATAATTCTTTTCCATTCGTCGGCGGAATACCCGGCACGCGATCCGAACCAGGTTCCGAGGACGTACCGCGGAATCATTGGAATGGGGCCAAGGAGTTGGCTCATATCACGGAGAAAACCCTTGAAATCCTGGCCGTACACAAAAAAATACCAATCCTGCGATGTCTTGTCCGAGCCTCGCGGTTCCACCCAGTCGGCCGCCTGATTCCAGAGTGCGGTGTGGCTGTCGTCAAGCAGGAAATAGCCGTTTCGGGTGAGTGGTCCGGGTTCCGTGCCCGGAGTGGCGCGTGCCGCAATGTCCCCGGGCACGCCGCCCAGATTCTTGTCATCTTTGTCGCCCGGCCTCCAGTGATGATCACCTTGCTCGTCTGACCACGAAATAAGCAGATTCGCCGGACCAAAGGCGCCTGAACTGAGGCGATAGCGAATTTTCATCTTGCTGGTGGCGATTTCCAGCCAACCGCCAGAATCGATGGCATGAAACTCGGGCACACTCCAGTCGCGATTCTGAACTGCCACGCTGCGAGCATCGACAAATTTGTGGTCGCGGGAATACTCCATCCGCACTACATTGGGCGACAATACCTCGAAGCGTGCGCTGCCGCGAATCACCGAGTTTTTGGGCTGGGCCGCGGCGAAGGCAGTGAGATTTATTAAAAAAGTAAAGAAGATTACGGCGCGCCAACGACCGGGCAACGATCCAGGTTTCATTACGACCCCCATGAACAACGGCTGCGGTGGACGTGCATGATTTGGGTGGCCGCGACCATCCATCTCGTGTCTCACTAGTGGGCCATGTAACCGCCGTCGATCACCCAATTCACACCGTCCACGTAGGCGGCCTTTTCACTACACAGGTACGCGACAAGTTCCGCGACTTCTTCACAGCTTGCGAAACGTTTAATAAGAGTGTCTTTGAATAATTCGTCGGGAATAATGCCGCCCGCATCTATCAGATTCTGCGTGACCCATGTGCGCACGGCGCCCGGACTCACGCTATTTACGCGGATTCCCGCATTCTTCATCTCGACCGCCATGGCCCGAGTCATCGCCACGATCGCGCCTTTGGTTCCCGCGTAGGCAACCAAGTTTGGATTCCCCGATAGAGCGTTCACGGAGCCAATATTGACGATGACCGGATCCGCCGGTGGGACAACAGCGCTCGATACGTGGCAGAGAAATTCCTGAGCTAGAAAGAATGGTGTTCTTTGATTGATGGCGACCACGCGGTCGAATTCGTGCCCGGTGACTTCCATCATCGGTTTGTGGAAACTCCAGGCAGCGTTGTTGATCAGGGCATCGACTTGCCCTAATTTCGCCAGCGCCGCGGCGAACACAACTTGTGCAGCATCCTGATCCGCCAAGTCTTTTACCAAGGCGAATGCCGAGTCAGGCGGAAGCTGTCCGTCGCCGACGCGGCTCAGCACCACCTCTTCCTTATCAACCAATAGAACCTTTGCGCCCGCTTCTACGAAGCGGCGGGCTATCGCCAGGCCCAGACCGTTTCCGGCACCGGTGACGATCGCGTTCCTGCCTTGTACCATCCAATCTCCCTCAATGCCAGGGGTCTCTACCGCTATCCAGCGTCCTCCACTCTAGCATCGTCCGCAAGAAAAAGCTGGCCTCTGTTCCGTATTACGGATGCTGGGCCGGCAGAGGATGCCGCGAAGGATTTTAATACAGGGCCGAATAGCGGGGCGGGTTTGTCAGCCTGATTTTAGTTAGAGACTATCGGGAAAAGCCCGCAGCCGGAGTACCGTAGTCGAGATCAAATCCCAGCTGAAGCTTGGCCGCTTCGGACATGCGTCCGGCATTCCACGGTGGATCGAACACGACTTGCACGTTCACGGCTTTGACTTCTGGCAGCCGGGACAGCTTGCTCTCTACATCTGCTTTCAACACATTTCCCATCCCGCAGCCGGGAGCAGTCATCGACATGTCTACGTCAATATTTTTGCCGCCATCTTCGCGGGGCGTGACCTTGCATAAATAAATCAGCCCGAGGTCGACAATGTTGACGGGAATTTCAGGATCGAAGACGGTCTTCAGTTGATCCCATACCATCTGCTCGCTGAAGGTTTCCTCGGACGGCGTTTTCGCTTGAGCGGCGGCAGGAGAAGCCAAGCTCATAGCGTCTGCATCTTTCGCGTCAATGCGAAACATACAGCCCATGTCGCTGGTGACGGTATAGCTGGTGCCAAGGACTTGTGAGATTCTTACTCGCGTAGCGGCAGGAAGCGTGCGGCGGATGCCGCTGGGAATTTCGATGGCTTCACATTCGCGCGTCAGACTAATGAGTTCGTACATACTCTCACCCCTACTCTACTCGGTGGAAACGGCTTCCTGTTTCTCTTCGAGCGCCGCCTGTAGCGTATGCCATGCCAGCGTCGCACATTTTACTCGCGCCGGGAACTCCGAAACGCCGGAAAAAACCGCCAACTTACCGAGTTCAGTTTGATTACCGTTGGCCGGGGTTTCGCCGGTTACCAAATTGTGAAAGCGCTCAAACAGTTCTTCCGCCTCGGCTCGAGTCTTGCCTTTCAAGCTCTGCGTCATCATAGATGCGGAAGCCTTAGAAATGGCGCAACCCGAGCCTTGAAAAGTAATATCGCGGATCGCGTCTCCATCCATCTCCAGGTACACGGTGAAGCGGTCGCCGCACAGCGGGTTATAGCCTTCCGCTTTGTGGTCGTAACTCTTCAACTCGCGATAATTTCGCGGCGCCTTGCTGTGTTCCAGAATCACCTCCTGGTACAGGTCGCGTAGATCAGCCATCAGGCAAAAACCTCCTGCACCTTTTGGATGCCCCGCACCAGCGCGTCGATTTCTTGTTTGGTGTTGTAGATGCCAAAAGAGGCGCGAGCCGTCGCATCGATTCCGAAGCGTTCCATCACCGGCTGGGCGCAATGGTGTCCGGTGCGGACGGCGATGCCTTCCTGATCCAGAATCGTTCCGATGTCGTGGGGATGGATGCCCTCGACTACGAAAGAAAGCACACCGGCTTTTTCTTTTGCGGTGCCGATCAGGCGAACTCCTGGAATTGCGGAAACTTTTTCGGTAGCGTACGTCAGCAGTTCATGCTCGTAGGCAGCGATGTTGTCCATCCCCAAATTTTCCAGATATTCCAGCGCGGCGCGCAACCCGATGGCGCCAGACATATCCGGCGTTCCAGCTTCAAACTTGTGCGGCACTTTGTTGTACGTGGTCTTCGCGAAGGTTACGGAACTGATCATATCGCCGCCGCCCTGGTATGGAGGCATTGCCTCGAGCAGAGCGAGTTTGCCGTACAGAACTCCGATGCCGGTCGGTCCGTAGGTCTTGTGCCCGGAGAAGACATAGAAGTCGCAATCTAATTCCTGCACATTCACCCGCATGTGAGGAACGGCTTGCGCGCCATCGACGAGAACAGGAACATTCTTCGCATGCGCCATTCTTACCAGGGCTGCAACCGGATTTATCGTGCCCTAGCGCGTTCGAAACATGAGCCAGCGCGACGATCTTAGTCCGCGGCGTAAGCAGGCGTTCGAATTCTTCGACAATCAGCTCGCCGTTGTCATTAATGGGCACAACCTGCAACTTTGACCGCTTTTCTTCGCAAAGCATCTGCCAGGGAACGATATTGGAATGGTGCTCCATGGCGGTGATGAGCACTTCGTCATCCGCGCCTACGTGAACCTTGCCATAGGTTTGCGCGACCAGATTGATGGCCTCGGTGGCGCTGCGCACAAACACAATTTCGCTGGCGTGGGCTGCATTCAGAAATATTCTGTACCGACTTGCGGGCAGCTTCAAAGTGCTCTGTTGCCCGCTGGGAAAGGTAGTGAACGCCACGATGAATGTTGGCATTGTCGTGTTCGTAGTACTGGACGATCGCATCGATCACAGCTTTCGGTTTCTGCGACGAGGCAGCACTGTCCAAATAAACCAGCGGGTGGCCGCCGATTTTCTGGCGCAGAATAGGAAAATCCGCGCGGACTTTTTCCACATCAAAGCCGGCCTCGATCTCGCCCAGTGCGATACGGCCGGAGTTCCAGGGTGATCTGGCGAGAGTCGTCATCCAACTTCCTCCACATTTCGCTCCATCAATCCGCCATCCGTTTTGCGTCCGGCTGGTAAGCGATTAGCAACCAATAGCAAATGTTCATGAATCAAACGTTCCACATGATTGCGGGCCGTTCCGGACCTCATGCGTTCCAAACATTCCCCAGCGAAGGCCATCAACAGCATTCGCCGCGCGGAAACCTCGTCGACGCCTCGCGATTGCAGGTAGAAGAGGGCGTTTTCTTCAATTTGTCCAATCGTCGCTCCGTGCGTGCACTTCACATCATCAGCGTAGATTTCCAGTTGCGGCTTGGTATCGATCTGCGCGTCATCGGATAGCAGAAGGTTGCGATTCGTCTGCTTGGCGTCGGTCTTTTGCGCGTCTTTGTGTACCACGATGCGTCCGTGGAAAACGCCGTGCGACTTGCTGTCCAGAATTCCGTTATAAAACTGGCGGCTGCTGCAATGCGGGCTGGCATGCTCGACGAGCATGTAATTGTCGAGATGCTGGCGACCGTCGCCGACGAACAAGCCATTGATCAAGCACTCTCCGCCTTCGCCGGCAAGCACCGGGTGGACGTTGTTGCGGACGAGTCCGCCGCCCAGCAGCAGAGAATGAGAGGCGACGTTCGCGCTTCTTTCCTGCTGAATACGCAGGGTGGAAATATTGAAGGCGTCGTGGTCCTCGCGCTCAATCATGTAATGTGAAACTGTGGAGTTCTCGCCAGCGGCCAGTTCGGTTACGGTATTGCAGAAGACAATGCCGCCGCCCAGCGAAACGTATTCTTCCATGACTGTGGCCTGACTCTCCTGCTCGAAAATCAGCAGATTTCGCGGATGCAGCATGCGGGGCGTAGCAGCTGCGGTTGACACGAACAGTAAATGGATGGGTTCTTCCAGCGAAACGCCGCGGCCCACATGGACAAACGCACCATCTTCCGCAAAGGCGGTATTCAAGGCGGCAAAGGGATCGCGCTGGATGTTCAGGTAGCGTCCGAGGTGCGCCTCGAGGGCCTTTGCGTTACTGGTAATCTCTTCCTTGAGGCTCGAAACTGTTACGTTTGCAGGCAAGGCTGCGAACTGAGATAGCTCCCGCGCAAACTGCCCATCGACAAATACTAACTGCGCTGCGACGCCGTCGATTCGCCAGGGAAGCAAGTCGGAGCTGGAAACAGCGCCTGGGTTTCCCGCGAACGAGAATGGTGTCCGAGCGATCACTGACACATTGGTGAATCGCCAATCTTCATCATGTGTCGTAGGAAACCCGGTTTCGCAGAAGCGGGCAAACGCATTTTCGCGAAGTTTGCGCAGCCACGGCAGATTCCGTCCCGTAGACCGCTTCCCAAACTCGGTGAAGCATTCCAGATAACCTTCGACGTTTTCGATTGCTGTAGTCACGATGTTCCCCACTAGACCGAAGCCGGCGCCGTCTGGCGCGCTTCCGCTTCGATCGAACTATAGCCTTTCTCTTCCAGTTCGAGAGCCAGTTCAGCGCCGCCCGAGCGCGCGATCCGCCCATCGACGAGCACATGCACGAAATCAGGGACGATATAGTTGAGCAATCGCTGGTAATGGGTGACGACCAACATCGCGCGTTCCGGGCTGCGCATCGTGTTTACGCCCTTGGCTACGATTCGCAGCGCATCGATGTCCAAGCCGGAGTCGGTCTCGTCAAGAATGGCCAGCTTCGGTTGTAGAATCGCCATCTGCAGAATCTCGTTTCGTTTTTTTTCTCCGCCAGAAAAGCCTTCGTTCACCGAACGGTTCAAGAGCTTGTCATCCATCTCCAGCAATTTCAGCTTCTCGCGGAACATGGGGAGAAAGTCCATGGCATCCATTTCATCCTCGCCGCGATATTTGCGGATGGCGTTGAGCGCGGAGCGCAGGAAATAAGTGTTGCCGATGCCGGGAATCTCAACCGGATACTGGAAGGCCAGGAAAACGCCTTCACACGCAGCCTCTTCCGGCTTCATTGCCAAAAGGTCTTTGCCCTTGAATAAAATCTCCCCGGCGGTCACCCGATAAGCTTCGCGGCGGGCCAAAACCTGCGCCAACGTGCTCTTGCCCGAACCATTCGGGCCCATAATGGAGTGAACTTCGCCGGCGTTCACCGTGAGGTCGATACCTTTCAGGATCTCGTTTCCCCCCACACTAGCATGCAAATTTCTGATTTCCAGCAAACTCATTCGTCGTTTCTCCTCGTACCCTTGTCATTCCGAAGGCCGGTTGTTGGCGTGAGGAATCGGCTTCAACTCAGCTAAAAGCGGATTCCTCGCTACGCTTGGAAAGGCAATCCCGTCTAATTGAACTCTTCCCAGAGCGCGACCTAACCGACGCTGCCTTCCAGGCTGACGCTCAACAGTTTCTGCGCCTCGACGGCGAACTCCATCGGCAACTCACGAAAAACCTGTTTGCAGAAGCCGTTTACGATCATCGAAACCGCGTCTTCTGTCTTTAGCCCGCGCTGCTGCAAATAGAACATCTGGTCCTCACCGATTTTCGACGTGGAAGCTTCATGCTCCATGCGAGCCGTGGAGTTCTTTACTTCGATGTAGGGGAAAGTGTGCGCGCCGCATTGATCGCCGATCAGCAGCGAGTCGCACTGCGTGTAGTTGCGCGCGCCCGTCGCCCCCTTCAGGATCTTTACCATGCCGCGGTATGTATTTTGTCCATGGCCGGCCGAGATGCCCTTCGAGACAATCGTGCTGCTGGTGTTCTTTCCCAGATGGATCATCTTCGTTCCGGTGTCTGCCTGCTGGTAGTTGTTGGTCAGGGCTACCGAATAGAACTCACCCACCGAGTTGTCTCCCTGAAGAATGCAGCTGGGATATTTCCAGGTAATGGAAGAGCCGGTTTCCACCTGTGTCCAGGAAATCTTCGAGTTCACGCCCTGGCACTTGCCGCGCTTGGTGACGAAGTTGTAGATCCCGCCCTTTCCGTTCTTATCGCCCGGATACCAGTTCTGCACGGTGGAGTATTTGATCTGTGCATTGTCGAGCGCTACCAGTTCCACCACGGCCGCGTGCAGTTGGTTCTCATCGCGGATCGGCGCGGTGCAGCCTTCCAGGTAGCTGACCGAAGCCCCTTCGTCGGCGACAATCAGAGTGCGCTCGAACTGCCCAGTCTCCGCCGCGTTGATGCGGAAATAAGTCGAAAGCTCCATGGGGCAGCGAACGCCCTTGGGCACATAGACAAACGAACCGTCCGTGAACACGGCCGCATTCAAAGCAGCAAAGAAGTTGTCCGTGTGCGGAACGACCGAGCCCAGATACTTCTTTACCAGCTCAGGATGCTTCAATACAGCTTCTGAAAACGAACAGAAGATAATTCCCAACTCCGCCAGCTTTCCCTTGAAAGTGGTCGCGACCGAGACGCTGTCAAAAACCGCATCGACCGCGACTCCGGCGAGCATCTTCTGCTCCGCCAGCGGGATGCCCAGCTTTTCGTAGGTGCGCAGAATCTCGGGATCGATTTCTTCGAGACTTTTCAGATTGGGCTTCTGCTTGGGCGCCGAGTAGTAAACGATATCCTGATAATTGATGGGGGCGTACTTGACGTTGGCCCACTTCGGTTCGGCGTCCGCCTTCTCCAGGGAAACCCAATGCCGGAAAGCTTTGAGCCGCCAGTCGAGCATGAACTCCGGCTCGTGCTTCTTAGCCGAAATCGTGCGAATGATTCCCTCATTCAGTCCTTTGGGAACTTGCTCGTCTTCAATATCGGTGACAAAGCCCCATTGGTAATCGCGCTCGGCTAAATCGCGGATTGTGTCAACACTTGTGCTCATTGCATTCTCCCGGAGACGCCGCCAATCGACGGCACTAAATTGCCGCGATTGTCGCGGATGGTTGTCAGTTCCATGGGACGAGTCAAGTCGGAAAGCATTACGTTCTCAAGCGCCCCGCGAACCACTCGATTGATGAGTCGCTGATTGTCCTTGATGCGGCATGAAGACTCGAGGTCGCAACGCCCCGCGACCTCACTGCTGCAATCGGTTAGAGCTAGCGGCCCTTCCAGAGCCGAGATGATCTCAGCCACAGAAATCAGATGGGGATCGCGGGCCAAACTATAGCCGCCCTTGGTCCCCCGATAGGACGCCAGCAATCCATTACGAAGCAGGATTTTCAAAAGCTTACTGACTGTAGGAAGCGGTAACTGGCATTGGATTGCCAGATCGCGAACCGTATGCAGGGTTTGCGATTGGCCCGCCATGTGGGTCATCAAAACCAACCCGTAATCCGTCAGTTTGCCTAGGCGAATCATGCGTAAGTTATTGCTAATCAGGCCAATACATGTTTTGGGTGTATACAGGACTGATTTGGTACACTTTTATTCTACGACTGAGTGCTCCGCTTGGCAAGAGAGGTAGCGGGGATATGGAGAATTTAATCTTTAACTGCCCTTAGTCCTCGATTTGCAGCTCTTCCAAGGTGGGCTTGTGTTTTTCCGCCGTTTGCTTCTTGCGATCAGGAACCACGCGCGACGTAGGTGGGGCGCCGATGCGTTCGCGGGCCAGAGCCTTCACGGCTTCCACTTTGTTAAACCTCTTCGGCTTGCGTTTTGTTGCCATGGATTCCTATCTTGCCATAGCTCGCCTGCGAGAAAACTGCAATAATTAAGCTGGCTCGGGAAACAATCCGCCAACCTATGGAAGAACGTGATTTTTTCGACGAACGCACTGAGAAAAAGCCAGCCTCACTGAATTGTCCCCATTGCCACCAGTCGTCGGAGTACGAGGTCACTTGGCTAGTCCGCACCAAAAAGAGGAACCTCCCCGGGCGCGCTGACGAGCGGGATCGCGCCCGCTTTGCCAAGGCCCGGTCCTACATGTTGCGCAAAGACGACTTGATGGTCTGCAAGAATATGCGCTGCCGAAAACGCTTCGATGTGTCGGGAGTGCAGTCGGTGGTGTTCACCGAGTAGCTCATCTATACTTGGTTGTCCTTCCCAACCCTTGGATCGCGCGAGGAGTCCTGCGTTGAAAGTTCTAGTCTGCATGAAGCAGGTCCCACAGAAGGATGCTCCCCTCAAACTCAACGAAGCCGGCACCTGGATTCGCGAAGAAGTCTCCTACGAAGTGAATGAGCCGGACGCCTATGCTCTGGAAGAAGCACTCCGGCAAAAAGAAAAGCAGGGCGGGGAAGTAGTGGCGATTACTGCCGGCCCAGCGCGCTCGCAGCAAGTTCTGCGCGAAGCCCTGGCCAAAGGCGCTGATCGCGCGATCCATCTTGAGGGCAATGAGTTCGTTGGCCTGGATGCATACAACACGGCGCGAGCCTTCGCCGCCGCCATCAAAGACGAACAGTTTGATCTGATCTTCACCGGTCTGCAGTCCGACGATTACGGCTACGCGCAGACTGGCGTGATTCTAGCTGAGCTTCTGGGCTGGCCGCACGCCACGATTATCATGCAGATCGAAAAGACGGAGACTGGAATCAAGGTGAAGCGTGAACTGGAGGCCGGGTACTTCCAGTTTGTGGACATGCCGCTGCCGGCAGTGTTGACGATTCAGTCGGGGATCAACAAATTGCGCTATGCCACGCTGATCGGCATCAAGCAGGCTAAGAGCAAGCCAATGCGAAAAGTGACGCTGGCGGAAGTGCAGTCGTCCATCGGCCAGAACATGCAGAAGATCGAGCAGCTTTACGTACCGCAGAAGACAAAGAAGACCGAATTGTTGGAAGGTCCACCCGGGGAAATTGCAAGAAACCTGGTGGAGAAACTGCGCAATGAAGCGCGAGTACTGTAGATGTGGCGCGGGTTTGCTCTGAGTGAAGTCGAAGGGGCCCCCGCCTGCGAAACCTGAATCCATGCCTGGCACAATTCTCGTTATCACCGAACCCCGCGAAGGGAAACTCAATCGAGTTTCATGGGAGGCGCTGGCCGCTGGCCAAGCCCTCGCCGCAGAGACCGGATGGACGCTCGAGGCCGCTGTACTCGGCGCCGGCGTTACGAATCTCGCAGCGGAACTGGCAGACAAGAAAGTCTCCAAGGTTTACGCAATTGAGTCGCCGAAGCTGGAACCGTATACGCCCGATGCCTTCGCCGCCGCACTCAAGCAGTTCCTCGGGGCCAATCCGCCCAAACTGGTGCTGATGCCGCACACTTATCAGGTACGCGACTTCGCGCCCAAACTGGCGACTGCGTTAGGACGCAGCGTGATCAGCGATTGCATTGCTGTCAAAAAAGAAGGCGACAAATTGCTCTTCACCAGGCAGATGTTCCAGGGCAAGTTTGCCGCTGACGTCAGTTTTCAGTGCGAGGCGCCATGGTTTGTGACTCTTCAGAACGGTGCGTTTCGCGCAGACAAGGTTGAGGCCGGCGCGAGCACCGC
The DNA here is from genome assembly GCA_963712035.1 of uncultured Acidobacteriaceae bacterium. GTDB lineage: Bacteria > Acidobacteriota > Terriglobia > Terriglobales > Acidobacteriaceae > PALSA-270. Next base: position 322,822 of record CAVQGL010000003.1, read on the forward strand.
TCTCGTTGAGACGGTGAAGGTTGATATCGCGGATGGCGTAGTGCGGAATAGGCCCCACGAGGTTTTCACCGAAGCCAAACAAGCCGTGGACCTGACGCAGGCGGAAATCATCGTAGCCGTGGGACGCGGAATTAAAGAACAGAAAAATATCGACCTGGCGAAGCAGTTGGCCGAGGCTCTCGGCGGAGAAATAGCCGCTTCGCGTCCAATCTGTGATTCCGGTTGGTTGCCGATGGACCGCCAGATTGGGTCGTCGGGCCAGACCGTAGCTCCTAAGCTTTATATCGCGATTGGCATCAGCGGCGCGATTCAGCATGTGGTTGGAATGAAAGGTTCACGCTCGATTGTTGCGGTCAACAAAGATGCCGAAGCTCCGATTTTCGAGGTCGCGGACTACGCGGTAGTGGGGAACCTCTTTGATGTCGTGCCGCTGCTGATCGAGGAACTCAAAAAGGCCAAAATCAGCGGCTAAATGATATTGACTGTTTTATTGACCATAGATAGAATAGTGGTCATGGGCGATATTTCTATTTCCGAATTCAAGGCGAAATGCTTAGGGCTGATTGAGCAGGTCCACAAGACCCGCCAGCCGCTGCGTATCACTCGTCACGGTCGTCCTGTCGTGGAAGTCATACCCGCCGGCCCCGATCGCACCCGCAAGTTTATTGGAGATATGGTGGGGACCGCCAAGATTGTAGGCGACATCGTTTCACCCGTAATCGACATGGAAGACATCGAGGCCTACCGGGATTGAAGCTTCTTCTGGATACTCACATCTGGCTTTGGAGCAAACTGGAGCCGCGACGGCTTGGCCGGAGGGTGACCGCTGAGTTGTCGGACCTGGAGAACGAACTTTGGCTATCGCCAATCAGCGCCTGGGAAGCGTTGGTTCTTATGCAGAAAGGCCGCATTCGCGTGCAGGACCCGTTTGCATGGGTCGACCGTGCCGCCGAACAGTTGCGCGAAGCGCCCCTGACTCGAGAGATTGTGAGCACCGGTCTGGCGCTGCCATTGACGCACGCCGATCCGGCCGATCGATTTCTGGCAGCAACTGCGAAAGTGCTTAAATTGACCTTGGTGACCGCTGATCAAAGATTGCTCGGGCTCGGGGAAGTAGCCAGTCTCGCCAACCGTTAGGCACCCTATGCTGACGTTGCTCATACCTACTGTTGTCGCAATTGTCGTGGTTTGTAGGTAGTTGGCTATCGGTGAGGCGGGGTCGGACGAATAAGCGTCGCGATCCCAGGGTCCAGTACTTAATCGAGGCATATCGACGATTGGCAACTGCAACGAATCGTACGGGAATAGATGCTCAGTATTTTGTAGATTTGGACTCCGCCATCGTCGATATCCAGCTATTCGGAACTGTAGATCAAATATCGGCGGCACAAAGCTTTGCCGGGGAACTAGCCGAGCTCAGAGTGGCACAACTGGACAAATTGCTGGCCAGCCTGAGAAATGATTTAAGGAAGGAATTGAAGTTGGAACCCGTCGAAGGGCCTATTGTAGTGCTCCGCCCCAGTTTCGACACCAAAGAAAAAAGCTAGGCTCGGTTCATCCCCGGACAAACGATTTGTTCGGCCAAATTGCTAAATGCTCGTTTTCCGCAAACCTCTCTCCGGCATTGATCGCCCGCAAATGCCGGCCGACGTCGTCATCGTGGGAGGAGGTCCGGCGGGCATGGCCTGTGCGTTGCGTCTCTCCCAACTGATCGATCTGCACAACACCCAGAATCCTGACTCTCAGCTCAGCAAAGAAAATATTTACGTGTTGGAGAAGGCCCGGGAGATGGGCCAGCACTGCCTCTCCGGTGCACTCCTTGATCCCCGCTCCATGCGCGAACTGCTTCCAGGCTTTGAGAAAGAAGCGCCCATCGAGGCCGCAGTCAATAAGGAGGCGGTGTACTTTCTTACGAAGAAGGGAAAGTTCAAGTTTCCGATCACTCCGCCGCCACTGCGCGATCATGGCAATTACGTCATCTCGCTGAATCGTTTTGTGAAGTGGCTTGGGCGGAAAAGTGGAGGAAGCCGGCGTCACTGTATTTACTGGATTCGCCGGCTCTGAGTTGTTGCTGGACGGTACCCGAGTAGCCGGCGTTCGTACCGACGACAAGGGCATCGATAAAGAGGGGAAGAGGAAATCCAACTTCGAGCCGGGCTACGATCTGCAAGCCAAGGTCGTGATCCTTGCCGAAGGATCGCGCGGTTCACTGACGCAAGCAGTTGCTCACCAACTTCCGGCTCTATTCGAAGAGCAATCCGCAGACCTATGGCCAGGGCATAAAAGAGCTGTGGGAGGTGCCCGCGGGACGCATCGCCCCTGGTGAAGTGATTTACACCATGGGCTGGCCGCTGACCACGAAAGAATACGGCGGCGCTTGGATTTACGGAGGCAAAGACAACGTCGTTTCTTTGGGATTTGTTACCGGGCTCGACTACGCCGACCCACGGCTCGATCCGCAACACGTCTTGCAGGAATTCAAGAAGCATCCATTTGTTTCGGCCTTATTGACGGGTGGCAAGATGATTCGCTATGGCGCGAAGTCTTTGCCCTATGGCGGATGGTGGGCCGTGCCGCCGCTCGCCGGCGACGGCTGGATGATTATCGGAGACTCAGCAGGTCTGCTGAATTCGCAGCGGCTAAAAGGCATTCATCTCGCCATCAAGAGCGGCATGCTGGCAGCGGAAACTGCTTTCGAAGCCTTGAAGACAAACGACTCATCCGCCGCTACGCTCGGCCAGTTTCAGAGCAAGGTCGAATCGAGCTGGATCAAAGAGGAACTCTGGAAGGTCCGCAATTTTCACCAGTGCTTCGAGCACGGATTATGGTGGGGGTTGTTCAACGCCGGATTGCAGCAGCTCACCGGCGGACGCGGCTTGCGGGACGCGGTCCGTCTCGACTCCTGGCTATGAGCGCATGAAGAAGATTGGCGGAACTGGCCCGCCGAACGGCGGTGCGAGAGGCTCATCTGCTCGGTCCGGCAAAAGGTGACGGTAAGTTAACCTTCGACAAGCTGACCGACCTCTACCACTCGGGCACGAAGCACGAAGAGGACCAGCCGTCCCACCTGATCATCCACAACACCGACGTTTGCAACCAGCGGTGCGTCAATGAATTTGGCAGCCCTTGCCAGAATTTTTGTCCGGCCAACGTCTACGAACTGGTGGATGATCCCGTGCAGCCGAATGGCAAGCGCATCAGCCTGAATCCTTCCAACTGCGTGCACTGCAAAGCCTGCGACATTGCCGACCCGTACCAGATCATCACCTGGGTTCCGCCCGAGGGCGGCGGCGGGCCGAATTACGACGGAATGTGATCGTATCGGAGGTGCGTATACATTCCCGGGCCTCCCACTTCACCTCGACCCCGAGCTGCCTCGCTTCAGTGACTGAACGTAATATTCAACCCAGTCGTCAGCTGTAGGTCGTTGGTTTTCTTTCCGACTGGCGGATTGGTTACATAAATATCGCCAAAGGCATTCTGCCAACCCAGCCACTTGCTCAGCTTGGTCACAGTGCCGAGATTGAAGGCGGCGCGATACTCACCCGCATCGTTCAGATCGGGATAGGCATACAGTTTCTCGTTGAGCACCGTCGATTTTCCCAGCTTGTGCATTAGTTCTTCGCCCACCGTGATGGCGATTAGATTCCTTTGCAGTGAGGAGTAATTTTCACGCGTATAGTTCGCGCCGCCCAAGAAGTCCAGCGTAGTGCGGGCGTTCATGATGGCGTGCCATCCTAGACCGCCGCTGAAAACGGAACGCAAGTCCAGGCTTTGCAGAGCGTCGGTCTGGAAGTCAGCCGCGCCAAAACCGAACAGGCGAGGATCGATATTGCGGTCATAGCGTGCCCCGCCCTGGGTAGCTTGCGCCGTAGTGGAAGGTGTGGCTCCCGGTGCGTTGTCCTTGGCAAATACCGAATTCTCATACATGCCAATGTGATCTTTCGTGGTCTTCCGGTCGGCGGTGAAAGCAATGGCCAGGTTCTCGGTTTCACTGTTGCCTCCGGTCAGCGCAAAACCGACATTCGCACCGCCTGCCCAGCCTTGCGTCAGAGTCGGATGGAGCGACTTTTCGTAAGCGGCTTCTTCACTATCGCTCCGCAGGGAAACCACCGCATCTTTGGTCACGGCAATCGGTTGCGCATTCGCCGTCGCCACTTCGAGACTTCCGTCAGTGCTTTTCACCGGGCCCACGATCGTCTGGCCGCTCTTAAGCGCCACGTGCAGAGGCTGTGCCGAGTTAATTTCCGAGATCGCGGGCCACTGCACCGTAACCTCGCCAGCAAATTCGGTTTTGATGACGAGAGTCTTGCCATCGGCTTTGGTGATGGTTCCGGTAAGGCGGTCACCGTTGCTCAGCGTAATCTGGTCAGCCAGAAGAAACTGAGCAAAAAACACAAGCAGAGTGAGGGATGCGACTTTCAGCACGGGTCTTTCTCCTAAGATTGATTGGTGGTCGTTCCTAGGATACTACTCATTTTTCGGGACGCCTGTTTGCCCCATATATTGTCTCGGTCGCCGCTCTACATCCAAGCGCTGACAGACGCCGGTGCGCTGACCTTCGGATCAGTACGGGTAGGACGTTGCTGTGAGAACGAGCCTATAATGATCAAAAGTTTCCGGCCACCCCCGGCGTTCGGGCATCTCTGGCTGGGGCGGCGAGGGTGTAGCTTTTTCCGTCCTCTGTGAATCAAAAGGAAAGTAATTTGGGGCAATTAGCACTTGGTTTTCAGCATTTAGCCATTCCGGTTTCGCGCCGACGGGCAATGCGTATCAATTGCTAATTGCTAATCGCTAATGCCTCCTCTGACCGACAAATTCGGCCGCGCCATCACCGATCTGCGAATTTCGGTCACCGATCGTTGCAACTATAAGTGTGTCTATTGCCGCACCGGCAACGAGGGTGCGTTGTATGGTGATCTGCCCTTCGCCGACTATTTGCGCATGGCGCGCGTGCTGGCGGGAATGGGAATTAAGAAAGTCCGCATCACGGGCGGCGAACCACTCTTGCGCAAAGGCGTGGTGGATTTCGTCCGCGAACTTTCTACCCTGCGGGGTTGCGACGGCGAGCCGCTCGATCTTGCCATGACCACCAATGGCGATCTCCTGGCAGAGTTAGCTAAGCCGCTGAAAGAGGCGGGGCTCGGACGCGTCACCGTTTCCATGGATGCGGTGGACCCTGACCGCTTTGCCCGCATTACTCGCGTGCCCCACGGATATGACAACGTTCTCGCAGGAATTCGATCAGCGCGGCGAGCCGGATTGTGGCCCATTAAAGTCAATTGCGTGCTGATGCGCGGGTTCAATGAGGATCAGATCATTCCCTTCGGCATGTTCGCCCGCGAGGAGGGGGTGGTGGTGCGCTTCATCGAGTTCATGCCACTCGAAGAAGGCCGCACCTGGTCGCCTAATACCGTGGTGACGCTGGACGAGATTTTGAGCCGAATGGGGGAATACCGCCCGCTGGTCGAGATTCCGCGCGGGCGTAGCGAAACCGCGCGCCGCTTCCGCTTCGAAGATGGCATCGGAGAGATTGGCATCATCGCTCCGGTCTCGCATCCTTTTTGCGGACACTGCAGCCGCATTCGCATCACCTCTGATGGCAAGATCCGCACTTGCCTATTCTCCGCATGGGATCACGACTTGCGTTGCGTAATGCGCCGCGGCGCTTCTGACGAAGAGTTAGCGGAGTTCATCCGCGGCGTGGTGGAGAAAAAGGAAGAGCGCCATCACATTGGCGAGCCCGATTTTGTGCCTGCGTCGCGGACCATGGTGCATATTGGGGGATAGAAACCTGGCACTCGCGTCTCTGCGCGTTCTTGGCGATCACACTTGGCCCATTCCGCCGTCGACTTTCAAGTCAACCCCGCTGATATAAGACGAATCCGAGCTAGCAAAGAAAAGAACCGCGCTTGCAATCTCCTCGGGGTTGCCGGTTCGCTGCATGGGAATGTGGGTCACCAGTTGCCGTAAAGTTGCATCCCGCTGCTCATCGGACATTCCGTTACGCCGAAATATGTCAGTTGGCACTGGCCCCGGGCTAACCACGTTCACTCGAATCTTCCGCGGCGCCAGTTCTGCAGTCAGGGTTCGCGCAAAGGAGCGGACAGCGGCTTTACTAGCCGAATAGACGCTGGCTCCGGCCATTCCCTTGTCATCCACCACCGAGGCATTCAGGACGATCGACGCTCCGTCGCGCAGATGAGGAAGCGCCTTTTGCAAGCTGAAGAAGAGACCGCGAACATTAATGTTGAAGATCTCATCGAAATGGGTTTCCGTGACTTCGGGGAGCGAAACGAATTTGCCGATTCCTGCATTCGCGAACAGGAAGTCGATTCCTCCCCATTTCTTCGCCACTGCGGCGAAAAGGCGCTCACTGTCGGAAGGGCTAGCCACATCTGCACGCACGGCCAACACGCCATCGCCAATTGCGTTGACCGCTTCATCCAGGGTCTTTTGTTCGCGCCCAGAGATAGCCACCTTGGCGCCTTCGCTTTGCAAGAGCTTCGCCGTCGCCAGCCCAATGCCGCTGCTTCCACCAGTGATCACTGCCACTTTCCCGCTCAGCTTTCCCATAAATCGTTCTCCACGTTCCGGCCCGGTCGGACCTTGAGTTTTATTGCATTTCGACAGTTTAATGATTGTCGAAAGGTAGAAGTTACAAGAAAGTTTTGCGTCGTTTCAATTCGAAAGAGTGGATGCGCTTACGCTACAATTCAGGAAGTCACCATGAAAACGGCGCAGTTGGCCAAAATCGCGCACGCTTTGTCAGACCAGACGCGGTTGAGCATTCTGGAAGCGATCGCGGGCAGAACGGAAATGAACTGCAGTGAGATCATCGATCAACACCAGTTGGCGCCGGGCACGGTGTCTCATCATCTCAAAACCCTTGCTGAGGCAGGGTTGATCGAAACTCGACGGGAAGGCCAGTTTATCTACAATCGCGCCATTCCCAATGCGTTGCGGGAATACGGGGAAGAAATAAGCCGCTTGGGCGTAGGCAAGGCGCCAGGCCGAAAGCATTGAGGCCACGGGATCTAGGCATGAAGCTGCGGGTGGCTATTTTGGTTCTGGTATTCGTGCTAGGCGCGGAACTGGCGGGAGCGGGACAGTCCTACCTGGGTTTTGACCGTAACGACTACCCCGGCGACGAAAATCTGAAAGCCCTGCGTCAGACATTTTCCTTCGCCGGATATTGGCTCAACGTTCCTCCGGGAGAAAAGCGCAACACTTGGGTGGGGAAGCGCACGGCGGTCGAGAAGGCCGGATTCGGATTTCTCGTGCTTTTCAACGGCAGGCTCTACGCTGAGTTGAAAACGGTCGCTCGGGCGATAAAGCTGGGCGCATCTGATGCACAGTCTGCGGCCGCGTCGGCCAAGCGCGAAGGATTTCCCCCGCGTACCATCGTATTTCTTGATCAAGAGCAAGGCGGACGAATGCTACCCGAGCAAAAGGCTTATATCTATGCCTGGGTGGATGGCATCAAGGCCGCAGGCTATCGCGCGGGCGTGTACTGTTCGGGCATCGCCGCGCAGGAAGACGGAGGAACCAGCGTCATCACGGCCAATGACATCCGCGAGAATGCTGGAGGAAGACAGATCGCTTACTTCGTTACCAATGACGCCTGTCCACCGTCGCCGGGATGCGTCTTCCCAAAGCGGCCGCTCGCGCCGACCGACAGCGGCCTCGCCTTTTCGGAGATATGGCAGTTCGCCCAATCGCCAAAGCGCCCTGACGTAGCCGCGGGATGTCCCGCTAACTACAGTAAGGACGGGCAGTGCGACGCGCCGGGTGTGGGCTTGACCCAACAGCTGTTTCTGGACGCAGATACGGCCACGGTCCCCGATCCTTCGCGTGGCCGTGGAAGGTGAGTTATTTCTCCCAGCGATCGGCATCCATTTTCTCGATTAACGACGCGGATTCGTCGTCGGTGATTCAAGTCACAAAGAAAGTGTGAATTCAGGCGGGAAATCCCGCATTTTGAAGCCGCCGTTGGAGGCCCCAAAGAAAAAAGATGAAAGACTTCTTGACTTCTTCTGCAACGGGTCTAGCATAGAAATATCACCTCCGATCCAATTCAGGATCGAATGGGCCGATAGCCAAGGAATGTCACCGCTTCTTGGTTGCCGGCCCATTTAAATTCTTCCAGCTGGCCTTGAATTTGTAGCTGATACCTATCGAGCAGGAACCCTCAAGTCAAGTCCTTAGAAGGCGTAACGCAGCGCGACTGCAGCCGTGTTGGCGTGGAAATAGCGCGGCGCCGTAGGCCCCACGAACGATTGCTCGCTGTATTGGTAGTAATTCCATCCGGAAATCCAGGTAAGGTCGTGTCCTAAGCCGACTTCGAAGTCGGCCAGAGGCTGGTGATATGTGGACTGCAAAGGTCCATAGGGTTGTAGGATATTGAACTGCGGAATCGTGCCGTCCACGCTGGTGATGCTATAGCCCAGGCGAGCCGTGATCCGCTTGATGGGACTCACCATTATGGCAGCCATCCCATAATGCTCGTGGCTGGTGTAGTAGGAGTTCGTAAGCAGGGGATTGTTAGGATCATTAGCCGCGCAGGAACCCGCATTTATCACGACCGGAAGGACAACTCCGGTAGGCGGAGTGTCATTGAAGCAAATAAGTGCATTCTGCATGAAGTCGTTGTAGTTGTAGGCCAAGTCGAAGCTCAAACGCTCCCGTGGGCTGAGCGTCGCAGTGAAACCATAATTGCGATTGTGCCCTTGGTACAGGGTCAGGGAGTCGTTGTTGGAATCTTCAAGCGCATTGACCGAGCCTCCCAGAACTGCCCAGGGACGCGGCGTGTAGTTTCCCTGGAAACGATAGCGTGACTCTTTCCGCGGGGAGATGCGGACAATCGTGTTGTCGTAGTTCGTATGCTCTACATCGAGGTTCAAGCGCAGGGAATGTGAAGGCCTGAACCAGATGCCCCCTAACGCGGTCTGTTCGTGAACCAGGAAAACGTCCTCGTCGCCGGGGGCGAAGTCGTTGAAGTGGGTGAAATCCTGGTCTCCATAACGATATCCGATGCGGACTCCCAGCTTTTTCGAAATGTCCCAGGCTACGTCAGTTTGATTTCTTTTCCAATTCTGGTTGAAAGACATGTAGGACAGGGTTCCGGTGACCGTCTGGGTTGTGCCGGAGAGAGGAATCAGCAAGCTGCAAGTAGGAGCCGCACAAGTTCCCGCGCCGGGAATAATCCAATCCGTTTCGGTGAAATCGGAATTCTCCGGAATGCGGAAGGCCCAGAAATTGAAGCTCTCAATCAAACGCACATGCTTGGTCAAATGAATCGTGGCTTTCACGTTGGCCACATCGGATACTTGATTCGCGTTCGCCGGACCGGTGATGGTGTACTGACGCAATCGCAGGCGTGATTCCAGGCCGTTGAAGTCTTCGTTGAGCGGCGCCGTCATGTCCGCCGAGCTGTAGGAATAGGATGCAGTGAACTCGACGCGGTCAAAATAATTGCTGCGCAGGCTTACCCGCTCGCTGGGTGTCGAGGTCCGCACCCGTTGTGCGCGCGAATAGCTCAGATAGGCGTTGCAGGCGAGGTTGGTCAGCACACCACTGGAATTGATCAAGCTGGTTTGCCCTGTAGGGATGGCGCATGGCAGTTTGCTTGCCGTGTCAATCGGCAAGCCTAGCTCCACCGTCGAGCCGCCCGGGAGAAGCGCCTGTTCAAAGGGGGCGAGTTCCTGAGTCGTATCCCCGCGGTAATAATCAAGGGTTTCGTCGTAACTCAACACCGTACCAGGCGAAAACTTCCAGTCCACGCCCATGCGGTAGTTGTTTACCGTCGTATTCCAAGGCTGGTACGACAAGCCATCAGTTCCGGTATGCAAACTCGTAAATGAGGGACCGGTCATGTTGTTGTGGGAATAGCCGAGTCGAAAGCTGACCTTGGATTGCGGGAGCAACGTCAAATCCACGTCGCTCATGCGGCGGGTGGTCGCAAACTCACTGGGGGAGTTGAGCACCGGAGCGTTCGGCGACGAAGTCGGCGGGTTGAGCGGATTCGACAGCAGGTCGTAATCGAAGAAATTCTGATCCCGACGAAAGCTGGCTTGAAAGTTGTACCACTTGTTCTTATCGGCGCGCAGCCGCAAGAAGTTGTTGGGATCTCCGCCCCATCCCACGCTGTTCAAATAGAGGTTATCGAATGGCATTCCCGGCTGATTTTGTGATTGTAATGACAGAGTTTGGTCCAGGAGCCGCGGGCCGCTTTGCAGGTTGACCAGCGTGTCATACATGGCGCCGCTGCCGTCGCGAGTGGTGTAGCGGTAGCCCAAATCCACCGACTGATGCACGGTGTAGCCCAGTTCATTGACGCCTTCATTGTTGGAATCTGAGGAATCGGATGGTTGGCTCTTGCTGCTCGCAGTTCCGGAAGACTGCGCCCGTGCGATTCCGGGAAGCAACAGAGCTAAAAATAGGATGAAAGCACGGCTACTGAGATTCGACATTGTCACCTCCGCCCAGCTGAACTTTGCTGCGCCCCTGGCAAATAAATTCCGCGATTTCTCCGGCATCCGTGCACTCAAACATTCCTATCTCTCGAAAAACATCACTTAAAAAAAACGTTACTGGCATTCGATCCATGAATGGCCACGTGGCACATGGTGCAAGCCTGATACTTTTGCGATTGGTTATGCACGGGCCCCGCAGGTCCCTGCGTGGGAAAGGTATGGCACTGCAGGCACAACAGGTTGACTTGGCTTAGTCGTAGCAATCGCGGGTTGGTCGATCCGTGCGGCGTATGGCAACTTGTGCAACCCTCGGTCTTCACCGGTACGTGCTCGTAGACGAAGGGGCCACGCTTATCGGCATGGCACTGGTAACAAACAAAATCCCCATTGGGGAGTTCGCGCACTTGCCGCAGCCTGGCCGTGCCATGGACGTTGTGGCAATCACTGCACTGCACCAGCCCTTCGTTTACCCGATGGTGAAAGGGCTTGCCAAAATCCGCCTTGGCCGCCGTATGACAGCCATAACAGAGCTGAGGCTGGCTTTGTATCAAGAGGCGCTGCGGTTCCTTGGCGTGGTGCGGGGAATGACAATCCAGACAACCCACGTCGCTGCCGGCATGCGCGGACTCAGCGAAACGGGACTGCTCATGTTTCTCCGCATGGCAGCTCAGGCAACGCGTGGTCGATTCCTGTCGCGAGAGATTCTTGAAGCTTATGATCTTGCTTACATCGCCGCCGCCAGCCACGTGCTCAGAACCGGGGCCGTGACAGGATTCGCATCCGTGTCCATTGTCGAGTGTGGTTTTAAAGTGCGGTGTGTGTTCAAAGGACTGCTTGTAGAGATCCTCGTGGCAGGTCTTGCAGGTATCAGAGCCGACGTATTGTGCGCTTTCCTTCTGAGGAGCCGGCGCCGGCTTGCTCTCCTGCGCTGCCGCGGGCAACATCGCGAGAAACAGAATCAGAGCCGCAGTCTCAGAAAAGGCGGTAGTTCGTTTGCGCATGGCAAGTCCTTTGGATGGCAAGGTCTCAGTTACGCCCTGCCAAACGTGTTGCTATGCAATTCACAACCCGTCTTCATTTGCTTTTATTAGACGGCTTCCCGTGATTTCAATCACATAAATATTTTCGCTGTTGCGGTGAAAATACTATTTTGAGAATTACCGTCCCATTTCGGGAGGCCGGTCGGAACCCAGAATTAGTCGCCCCATATTTGTGGAGCCTTCTTATCCGTGGAAAACTGTTGCTCTATAAAGTTGTATGATCGCAGTCGTCATTCCGGTCGCCCAAGGTGATGTCTTGGTCAGGGGAGTTTGGTGTGAGCAAGCAAGTTTGTTGGAATTTGAATTCTTGAAAATCGTAACTCTGAAATTGAATTCGCAGGAAGAAAGGTCAAACCATGAGATACCTGAATACGCGAGTCCTTGCGGCGGCCGCCGCGTTGGCATTTTCCCTGGCTTTCTCGATCCCGGCGCATGCCCAGGCGGAGGGTATGTACAAAGCCAAGTGCGCCGCTTGCCACGGAGCCGACGGCAGCGGTTCGGCCATGGGCAAAAAGATGGGCGTCCACGACTTTCATAGCCCTGACGTACAGAAACAGTCGGACGCAGATCTGACCGGGGCCATTGCCAACGGCAAGAACAAAATGCCGGCGTACGGCAAGAGTTTGAAGCCCGAAGATATTCAGGGCTTGGTGGCCTACATTCGTACGCTGGGAAAGTAGGGTTCGGGGATTGCCTCGCGCCCTCGCTATTGTGACCTTAATCACAAATAATTTTGGGGAAGGAATGTAATATCCACTCGCAATGAGCCTGCGCGAGGGCATTCGAGACTGGTCCCGTCCGCTTTATTTTCTCGGACAGAACCCCACTACGTTAACGGGCGCCGTGCTTACCACGAGCACGGCGCTCACCATGATTGCGTTCTGGTTCTACGACGTTTTTCTGCCCGGCCCTCCCCATCCCTACGTCGGCATTTTGATCTTCTTAATCCTGCCAGGTTTCTTTCTGCTTGGCCTGGCACTGATTCCCTTGGGGATCTGGTTGCGTCGAAGAAGTCTGCGGACCAGCGGAGATCTTCCCGCCACCTTCCCCGCGATTGATCTGCGTCTGCCGATGGTGCGGCAGGGCGCGGCCTATGTGGCGGCCGCGACCGCCCTCAACTTCGTAATTTTCGGAACTGCGTCTTACCGCGGAGTCGAGTACATGGATTCCACCGCTTTTTGTGGAACCACCTGCCACACCGTGATGGCCCCCGAATACGCGGCATATCAAGGCTCGCCGCACGCCCATGTGGCCTGCGTGGAGTGCCACATTGGGCCGGGAGCGCCGTGGTTCGTGCGCTCAAAGTTATCCGGTCTGCGGCAGGTCTTCGCGGTTACGTTTAAGACTTACTCGCGGCCCATTCCTTCGCCTGTAAAGTATCTGCGTCCCGCCCGCGAGACCTGTGAACAATGCCACTGGCCACAGCGCTTCACTGGCGACAAGTTCCTGGTGAACACCAGTTACAAGGACGACGAGAAAAATACCCCGCAGACCGACGTTTTATTGCTGAAGGTCGGCGGCCGCACTTGGCAAGGACAGGTTGGCATTCACGGGCACCATCTGTCGGATGGCGCGCGCATTCGTTACATCTCAACCGACGCGGAGCGACAAGTCATCCCCGCGGTTTATTACACTGACGATTCGGGAAAGACCATCGAGTTTCTTTCCACCGACGCAAGGCCGACGCAGCAGCAACTCGACAAAGGCGAGCATCGGGTGATGGATTGCATTGACTGCCACAATCGTCCCACCCACGCCTTCGAGATGCCGGAGACTGCCGTGGATAAGCAGATGTCGATCGGCACGATTAGCCCCACGTTGCCTTACATCAAGAAGAAAGCGGTCGAACTGCTGAAGGTGGACTATCCTAGTCAAGATGAGGCGCGGCAGCGCATTCTCGCGGAACTCAACAATTTTTACCGCAGCTACTATTCCGCGATTTATCAGACGCAACGCACGGTGGTGCAGCAATCCGCCGAAGCCGTGGCTGCGATTTATCTGCGCAATGTTTTTCCCGACATGCGCCTGACCTGGGGCGCACACCCAAACAACCTCGGACACAATGATTTTCCCGGCTGCTTCCGTTGCCACGACGGCAGCCACACCAGCGCCGACGGCCAGACCATCACCAACGATTGCTCGGCGTGCCACAATCTGCTCGCGGTCGGCGAAGAGAACCCCAAGGTGCTAACCGATGTGGGGATGAAGTAGCTGCCCGTCCACGCAAAGCAGCATTGCACCTAAGTAGCTTCTGGCGTGATGACCATCACACCCTGACTGGTTCCTATCGTCGACACTGAGTCCTATGTACCTGATCAAGAGGGACAACCATGGCGTTTTCTTGCTCTGCACCGCCTGCAATCACGTCGAACGGGGGAAGGACTTCGATAGCGGACTCGGTAGCCAACGCACGCAGGCCGCGCAAGCGATGAATAAACACTTGCGAGATCATCAAGAGGCGCAGATCCAAACGCGACCCATCGCGATGGCTACGGAGAAGTGAGATTCCGCGTGGGAAGTGAGATTGCTTATTTTCTGGAGCGATTGTGGAACGGTTTCAACGCCGATCGCGCTTGATCGTCTCCGAAAGAGGTTCTCCTGAGATTTTGATGGGGTGGAAATCTCCCACCACCCACTCCTTCACTCGCCTCACCACCGACTCGGGCGCTTCCACCTCCAAGTCCACCAATCCATCCTTGTTGTACTGCCGAGAATAAATCCGGGCGCGGGACTCGAGCAGGGACAGAAGTTTGCCTTCCTTCTGCGGAACCCGAAGGCATACGCGAGTGATGGGATCCTCGGCTAGCATTTCATCGATCTTGTCGAGCAGCGTGCTCATCCCGATGTCCTTTGCCGCAGAAACATATATTGTTCCGGCATCGTTGCGGGCTTGTTCGCGTTGTGCCGGCGGAAGCAGGTCAATCTTGTTCATCACGCGCAATCGCGGCTTCTTGTCTGCCTCAAGCTCTTTGAGCACCCGTTCCACTTGCGCATCCTGCTCCGCGGACAACGGACTATTGGCGTCGGAAACATGCAGAATGAGCGCGGCGCGCTGCACTTCTTCGAGCGTGGCGCGAAAGGCGGAAACCAGCGTGTGCGGGAGGTTGCGAATGAAACCCACGGTGTCAGACAGTAGAACCTCACGCCGTGAAGGCAGCGTGATGCCGCGAATCGTCGGATCGAGCGTGGCGAACATTTTTGCGGATACCAGCACTCCAGCCTGAGTCAGAGCATTAAACAGGGTGGACTTTCCGGCGTTGGTATAGCCCACCAGCGCGATGGTCGCGACCGGCACGGACTCTCGCCGCTGCCGCTGCTGGGTGCGAATGAGCCGCACATTCTCCAGTTGCTGTTTGACGTGACGGACGCGGCGGTAGATCTTGCGGCGATCAGTCTCCAGTTGAGTTTCGCCAGGGCCGCGGGTGCCGATCCCGCCTCCGAGTTGCGACATCTCAATGCCGCGTCCCGCGAGCCGAGGCAGCATGTACTCCAACTGAGCCAGTTCTACCTGCAACTGACCTTCTCGCGTGCGGGCGTGACGGGCAAAGATATCGAGAATAAGTTGAGTGCGGTCAATGACCCGCGCGTGGACGATTTTCTCGATATTGCGCTGCTGTGAGGCGGTAAGGTCGTGATCGAACAACAGCAAATCAGCTGAGACCGAAGCGGCCGCGCCGGCGATCTCCTCCAGTTTGCCTTTGCCGATTAGCGTGGCCGGGTCTGGACGATCGCGATGTTGGAGGAACTCGCCCGCGATTTCAGCTCCGGCGCTCCCAGCGAGCGTACGCAACTCTTCCAACGACTCTTCCGCGCTAAACTCGGGAATGGATGCAGTTTTAGAGCCCGACGCCACGCTCGCTGCACTGTCGCGCGCCACCAAAGCTTCGCGCGATAAGGAGCTTTTCGCGGTTGCTTTGGCCGTCCGCGAGCGCGTACGGCACTCTACACCTACTAGGAATGCGCGTTCTCTGCGAGCTTCAGCCGCGGGCATTTAGTCCTGCGAGGAAAATCGGCTTATCCATCCGTACCGGCGGCGCTTGCTGCGGAAAGCGATTCGGTACTGGCCGTGCCCTGCGAGGGTTTTTCCACCGGAGCATGCAAGCTTCTTCCCATTGCCACAGTCGAAATCGCATGTTTAAAGATCAGCTGCTCTTGATTATTAGTTTCGAGCACGACCGAGTACTTGTCAAAAGAGCGAATACGGCCGGTCAGTTTCACCCCGCTCAACAAATAAATGGTGATGTTGTTACGCTCTTTGCGGGCGGTGTTGAGAAATGAATCCTGAATATTTTGTGCCGGCTTATTGTCCATCGCCGATCTCCTTTACTTCAACCTCTGAAACTGAGACGTCCAGATACGGACAATGGCTGTTCCGCCATTGGTCGGGGGACCAGTGCTTCCACCCAACATTTGTACCACATGCCAGCGCAAGTCTAGAACGCTTGGTTGCGTCGAATCGGGCTCGCAGTTTGACATGAGCGTCGCCAAATGCCAATATTCCAGCGCCCGCGGGCAATTGCCCACCGAGGAAGGTTCAGATGCAATACCTGCTCCATGGTTTGGCTGCAGCGTGGTCCATGCCGCAGCACACCAACAAAGAAACCTTGGGCATTCTGCTGCGCTGGGTGCATTTTCTGGCCGGGATTGCATGGGTCGGATTGCTCTATTTCTTCAACCTGATAAACATTCCTTTCATGAAGCAGGTAGACGCGGCGGCTAAACCCAAGGTCTTACAATATCTCATCTTGCCCACGCTGCAGTGGTTTCGCTGGAGCTCCTTGCTTACGGTTTTCGTGGGGTTGTGGTACTGGGCGGAGGTTTACGTAGCGGCGGATGCGCACCTGGCCGGCAAGAGTCCTTGGCCAACCGTCGGAATGTTTCTCCTGCTCTGGGTAGTTGCGTGGCACATTTACTTTCCGATTGTGCGCCGTACCCCCAATCCCTGGCTGCTGGCCGTGATTGTCCTTGTGTTGGTGAGCGCCGCCTCCTGGGTATTTGTGACCTATACCCCGGTTGGCGGAGATGACAATCATGTGCTTTGCATCGGCATCGGTGGTGGCTTGGGGATGATGATGTTATTCAACGTTTGGGGCATCATCTGGCTTAATAACAAGAAAATCATTTTCGGAACGCTAGCGGGCACTCCGCCCGCCAATGCAACCGTACTAGCTCGCCAGGCTTTTTTGGCGTCGCGAACGAATTTGTATCTGTCCTTTCCGCTGTTGTTCTTTATGGCGGCGGCGAGCCACTACCCAATTTTTGGAAGATAAGTCCCTTGGTGCGTCACCAACGACACCCACTTGATTTCGATTGATCTGATCAGTATCCGCGACTTTGTAAAATGCCACTGTGGACCAAGACCTATATCTGCGCGCCGTAGGTCACTTCAATCGAGCCGACTTTTTTGAAGCGCATGAAACCTGGGAAGATATCTGGCGTGCGACTAGCGGTGCGGAAAAGAGGTTTCTGCAAGGACTCATTCAGATCGCCGTGGCCCTTCACCACCACTCGACCGGAAACCTGAAGGGAGCGCAATCTTTGCTGAAGCGCGGCTGCAAAAATCTGGAGGGCTGTCCGGAAGTTTTCGGTGGCGTGCGAATTACGCCTATGCTGCACGCGCTGGCGCAGTGGCAGACGGCCTTAGCCGAAGGAAAGCCCGTTCCGCATTTGCCGCGGCTTGGGGTGCACAAAGATTAGTGATGCCGTCGCTTCTTGGGAGCCGGAGTGGGCGGCTGTTCGCCCGGCCCCAGCACGCGGCGAACGATGGGCGTGTTCAGCTTGTACTTACGCTCGATTAAGTTGCCGTTGTCGTCCTTTACGTGCAAGACAAACGCCGGCAAGATCCCCTCTTTGCCGAAGTCTTCCTGCGAAACTGTGACCGGCAACACACCGTTCAGATTGCGTTCGCGATAGGCGGTCTCGTAGCGATGCCGTTTCACGTTCCAGGTAAAGACGCGAATCTGGTTATAGTCGAAAGGCATCCCGTCTTTCGGTTCTGTCAGCATCACCAGATATTGCGCCACTTTCTTGTCGTCGTCTTGAACCTCATCCAACACCATGGCGGCGACAATGCGCTGGCCTTCGGCATATTGCGCAATCTCTAAAGGCACATCCACATCCAGCATTCTGCCGAGCATCCATCCCACGCGACCGGTGGCGTCGCGGATCAACCACCAATCTTCCAGAGGAACGGCAGGCTGAGCTCTGGATGGATTTTTGCTCGCGGAAACCAAGGGCGCGCCTGGAACATTCTTCTCAGCCGTCGCCCGCTGCAAAAGCGAAACCTTAGACCCTTGACTCAGCAAATAAAGATGTTCGGTATCGCGGCCGGGAGCGAGATGAAGATTGGTATCGTTCCGCGTAACTCCCACGGCTTGGCCAGGATTGTTTTGAGACTGCTGCGCCAGCTTCTGGAAGCCGTCGAAAACCTCCTGGGTCACCAGGTACCGTTGTTCAATCCAGCCTTCGGTGCCGCTTGTTGTACGGATTCGTGCGAAGCGACGGTCGCGGTCCAGAACGTCGACCCGATCGCCATTTTTTACGGTTCCAGTCTTGTTGTAAACGGCGGCCACGCGGTCCCGAAGAAAGGCTTGAGGGGCGGATACATAATCGGTTTCGAGAACTCGGCTTCGGCCCCGTCCGCAACCGGAAAACAGTAGGACTGCGCCAAACAGTAGGGGCGTGACGCGCCGTCCAAGGTTCATGGGAGTCACAAATTACTATAGCGCAGCGGACGATGAATCGTGCTGCGGTAGAAGTTTCCGGGCAGACAACTTATTGAGAATTGATCGTTAACTCCGCATTTCCTGAGATCGTTGTGTTCCCGTTGCCTGGATAGGTCGCGGTCACAGTGACCACATACGGCAACGTAGTAAATGCTCCCGATTGCGGCGTAACTACTTCGGCTGTGCCCGTATTGGATAGCGTGAACAACCCGCTGGGTACCGCCGCGCCGCCTGGCGTCGCACCCACGGTGATCGTCCACGTCGCCGTCGCGGTGATATCCACCGGGTTCATCTGGCCGGAGACTGTGGCCGATGCGGTGTAACTTTCCGAGCTATTCTGCGAAATGCTCGTATTGCTGGGTGTCACTTGAATCGAGGTCACATTCGCCAAAGCCACGGTTAGCGTGGTTGTGCCGGTGATGTTAGCGGAACTAGCCGTGATCGTCGCTGATCCAACGCTGACTGGACTCACAAGGCCGGTCGTGCTAATAGTTGCCACGGAAGTAGGGTTACTTGTCCAAAACAGGTTCGTGGGGGTTGCTGTACTTCCGTCGTCGTAAGTGCCGGTTGCAACCATCTGCAGCGGTGATTGGCCAATTTGGATCGTGGGAGCCTGAGGATCAACCGTGATGGTGGTCAGTGTCGGATTGACAAAAAATCCCCGGCAGCCCAGGCCAGCCGCACTCACCAAAAGCCCGGCAAACGCAGCCAGAAGTTGGAGTTTCCGCTTTGTTCTCAGCATGGTAGGAACCCTTATCAAGGCCATTTTCCGAGTGACTTAAATCGAAATTGTAGCAGAGAATGATTTCCTCTATCGGGTATGATGCACTTTCGCTTTTCCACGAAAGTATCAGGAGTGCTTCCCGTTACGCCGGCAGGCGGACCGTTCTGGCGCCGCATCTATAAAGTCATAGGCCTATCGGTACGCATCCATTATGAAGGAACGGCTCTGGTTCCCGATCATTCTCACCTGGCTCGTCGTTTTGTTTGGAACGGCGGTTTTTCCCCAGGCACCTGCGACCACCCCAAGTTCACAAACAAGCTCAAGCGCTCGCAATACGAATTGGCGCCGGCCACCTTGGGTTTGCGCTACCTGCATCCGCGCCCATGAGGAATTCCTGGCCTCAGACGCAATGCGGGGACGAGGCAGCGCGACTCACGACGAGTGGGTAGCCGCGGTTTATGTCGGCTCCGAACTTCGGCAATACGGAATCGATCCAGCAGGCGATGACGGGGATTATGTTCAGAAGGCGCCGACCTCGCCTCCTAAGGGCAAATCGACCGCTCACGGAGAAAAGACCTACACCTGGAACGCGATTGGCATTCTGCCGGGGCGCGATCCCCGCGCTTCGGAATTCCGCTGTATTGCTATCGGCACATCTGGATCACTTAGGAGTAGGCACTCCAGTCAACGGAGACAACATCTACAACGGTGCTGATGATGATGCTTCCGGCGTAACGGCTGTGCTGGAGTTGGCTCGGGTGTTGGGCAGAGGGCTGCGTCCGCGGCGCACCGTGATCTTTGCGCTCTTCGGCAGCGAAGAAACTGGCGGCCAGGGTTCGACCTATTTTCGGGAGCATCCGCCCGTACCGCTGAAGGAAATTGCGGCAAACCTGGAGTTCGAAATGATCGGTCGTACTGACCCGTTGGTCAGAGGCGACACTCTTTGGCTCACCGGATGGGACCGTTCTAACCTTGGCCCGGCCCTGGCTGCGCACGGGGCGGACCTGGTGGATGATCCGCATCCCGAGCAGAAATTTTTTACCCGCTCCGACAATTACATTTTGGCCAAGAAAGGTGTGGTCGCTCAAACCGTCTCCAGTTACGGCTTGCACAAGGACTACCACCAGCCCAGCGATGACATCGAGCATCTCGACTTCAAGCACATGGACGCCGCTATCGGCTCATTATTGTTACCAGTAGAGTGGCTGGTCAACTCCGACTTCACGCCGAGTTGGAATAAGGGAGGACAGCCGTAGGAGCAGGAGTCAGACTTCGGTCGTCGGCGCTCAGGAAAACCCTATATCGCAAGCAATTTTGTATTGACAGAAGACTGAAGGGAGGACTGAAGACCAAGGACTGAAGACTAATTCGTTCTTTTCGCTTTACTAATCCGCTCATCAATCGGCTTCCGTCCAGCGAAACCCTCGCTCACGCTATGCCAGTGCGTGATGTCCTTTTCCCCAAGCTTCCAGCAGAGCAACACCGTGCGTCCCTCCACTTCGCAGGGGAAGTCGAGCAGGCCCATATCGAGGTCTTTTACTTGGACCCCGGTCGCGTCGATTTCCGCCAATGAGTCCTTCACGCGCTGGACGGCCTTCTCCCGCTCCGCTTTGCGCCGGGCCAGCTTCAAAATGTCCAGATGTGTGCCGCCGTTGAGAAAGACATGATGAGCCACTTCCTGAAATTCGGCGTCGACGGCCTCAATCAGCTTCTTGCTGTCGATCGCAGCGCGGAGCAAGGATTCCAGTACGGGGAGCAGAGCTTGAGCTTCGTCGAGAGTGAATGTTCGGTCAGACATAGGATCAGCTCTATTCTAATGCATGCCACCAAGAGGGTGATAGCGACGGTGTCCGCTGGCCCAAGACGCCGGCGTTACCGCGATGGACAGCCGGAGGCGGCTGTCCCTACGTGTTCCGCTCCATCGACCAACGACGAGGGACCGACGACCGCCTTACCGGATCTCCAGCATCCGATCCAGCGCGACCCGCGCCCAGTGCTTTACGTCGTCCTTCACTTTGATCTGATTCACCACATTGCCTTCCGCCAGGTTCTCCAGCGCCCAGCACAAATGTTGTGGTGAAATGCGGAACATGGTGGTGCACAGGCAGCCGGAATCATCCAGCGTAATCACTTTCTTTCCTTCAGCCGCGAACTCCTTGCCCATGCGGTTCACCAGGTGAATCTCGGTTCCAACGGCAAACATCGTGCCTGCAGGCGCCTCGCGGATCATTTTCAGCAGACCTTCGGTGGACCCGATGCCATCGGCTTTCTGGCAGACTTCCCATCGGCATTCGGGGTGCACGATCACCCGAATGCCAGGATACTTCGCGCGGACGTTGTCCACATGCTCCGGCAAGAAGCGCTGATGCACGGAGCAGTGGCCCTTCCATAGAATCACTTTGGCGGCGCGCAGGCGCTCCGGCGCGACTCCGCCATTGAGCAGGTAGGGATCCCAAACCACCATCTCGTTCAGCGGAATGCCCATGCGTAGCCGGTGTTGCGGCCTAAGTGCTGGTCGGGAAGAAAAAGCAGCTTGGGATTCTTCCCAAATCCCCACTTGAACGCTCCCGGCGCATTCGAGGACGTGCAGACCACTCCGCCACGCTCGCCACAAAAAGCTTTGATCGCAGCGGTAGAGTTCATGTAGGTGATCGGCGTAATGCCTTCGCCCTCATCTGTGGTCAGACCGGCGCGACCAGTTGCTCCCAGCAATCCTCCACTTGGGTGATCTCCGCCATATCTGCCATGGAGCAGCCCGCATTGAGATCGGGAAGAATGGTTACCTGGCCGGGATGGCTCAGGATATCGGCGCTTTCCGCCATGAAATGCACGCCGCAAAACACAATGTACTTGCCGCCGGCCTTGGCTGCTTCCTGTGCCAACTTGTAGGAGTCGC
Organism: uncultured Acidobacteriaceae bacterium; assembly: GCA_963712035.1. Lineage (GTDB taxonomy): Bacteria > Acidobacteriota > Terriglobia > Terriglobales > Acidobacteriaceae > PALSA-270. Next base: position 344,682 of record CAVQGL010000003.1, read on the forward strand.
CGCGAAAATCGGCAAAGCGGATCACTTCATCGCGCTGGTAATGATGCCCAAGCATGACTACTGTTCGCCCTAAAGCTGCGCGGGCGGCCCGAATCCGCTCGTCCATGGTGTGGTCGGGCAGGACGAGATAATTTTCCAAACTGCAAACAGCCGTTGCTGTAGCCATCGTTTGTCACGCTTTCAGCTCCACGGACAAGCAAGCGCGCTTAGCACGCACTCCGCTCGAACTGGAACGGGGATGTTGAAAGCCTCTCAGCGACTCCAGTTGATTCACTGCGTGCGGTTTTGAAACTCCTCACGCCCAACCAACGGGGATGTTGAAGTCACTAGTGGTTCTTTTCCTACTAACTTGGATGCTCAGTGCCTGGGAAAGGAATCAGCCCTTCCTCGGCCAGTTTCGGATGCTTCGGAACTGAGTCTCCCTAGCACCATTGTGCACTGAGTCCAGTGCGTAGCGCAATATCCAATATTCAGAATATTTTAGAGGCAATGTGTCGGCGATGGTGCTGTCTTAATTGCGTGTTGCTGCATCTGGATTTTGGTCTGAGGATTGCGCACCTGGCCAAGGTTCACCGCGGGCCTTTGCTAGCGAGTAGATGCGGATGGCGCGCCTAAATTCTACAATTCTTGATTTTGCGTCTGCAATTGCAGCATCCCACCCGCTGTCGTTTAATTTATCTTTTCTCTTGACATTTAGTTTAGACATGTTAATATCCTTTAATCATGGATCTGCAGCAATACAGAACTTCGATTTTCCTCCACACCCACCAACTGAAAAAGGTTGTGGCAGAGCGCGATAAGCTCAATAGCCGCATTGAACAGCTTGCCGACTACATTCGAGCTAGCGCTAACTTTCTCCCTGATACGGAGCGGGCTAAGGAAATTGAAAAGCTTGATCGGTTGGTGGCTGGCCCTCCGGGATTCACTGATTCGGTCAGAAACGTATTGAGGAATACGCCTAGGTGTTCGGCAACCGCAATCGGCGTTAGAAACATGTTGATTGAATCCGGCTATGATCTGTCTCAGTACACGAATCCCTTGGCTTCTATTCATACGATCCTGAAGCGCTTGGTAAAGAGCGGAGAGGTGGAAGGAACGGTAAGGGACGGGGAACTTTACTACCAATGGAAGGCGGGTGATTTCAAGCCGACGTTTGGCAAAACCGTCATGCCGAAGAATTGACTTTGGACGCAAATACGCAACCGCCCAGCGTTCTGAGCGCTGAGCGGTCGAGACAGAAAGGAGGCAGCACATGGGAAGACCGCCACCAGTTGATTAGTTTCTGATTAAACGCCCCGTCTCCGGTTCCAGCCGTAGGCGGGGCTAATCCAAAGCGCGGAGTGACCCACGCCATAGACCCAAAGATCATTTTGGCTGGTTTCTCCGCAGAACGCAAGCGGAGAAATCATATGACCTGCCTCAGATGCCAGCACCAAACCTGCAAGATTTGGAACCTACGGCGAGCGCAGAATCCAGCGCTGGCGCTGCAATTCTTGCAAAGCCACCTTCACGGAACCTCAACCCCAATCGCCGCTTGGAACCATGCGCACCAGCACGGATGCCGCTGCACGGGCGCTGCAATGCCTCTTGGAAGGATGTTCTATACGCTCCACCGAGCGGCTTACCGGCCTGAATCGCAATACGATCATGCGGCTCTTGCTTGTGGCTGGAGAGCGCAGCGCTCGATTGATGGACGCGAGAATGCGCGAACTCAATTCCAGGTATTTGCAGGTTGACGAAATCTGGTGCTACGTTGGCAAGAAGCGCCGGAACGTGCGTAGCGGCGATTCGCCCGAAGTGGGGGATCAGTGGATTTACGTTGCGATTGATGCTGAAACAAAATTGATTCCTTCGTTCCGCATCGGTAAGCGCGTGCGTCCCGATACGTGGGCTTTCCTGTGGGACTTGAACCAGCGAATCACTAACCGCGTGCAACTCACGACTGACGGATTGAACCATTACACCGTGACCGTCCCTGAGTGCTTTGGGACGGACGTGGACTTCGCCCAGCTCACGAAGATGTTTGGAGACTTTGGGCAGTTCGACGGTCCCGGAAGCGAGGTACTCCCCACCACGCATCTCGGGGGTTATATCCAAGGTCCGAACTGGAGATCCCGATCCGGAACATATCAGCACTTCGTTTGTGGAGCGACAGAACTTGACGATGCGAATGGCGATGCGACGATTTACACGGCTGACAAATGCGTTCAGCAAGAAGCTGTCGCATCTGAAAGCCGCTGTCGCTCTGCACTTCGCGTATTACAATTTCTGCCGGGTTCATTCGAGTTTGCGCGTTACCCCCGCAATGGAAGCGGGGCTTGCCGATCACATTTGGTCGATTGCTGAATTACTGTCAGCCGCATAGAATCCTTCAGATTGCGGCGAAGCGGAGAAAATTGATGTACACGCTTTACTGTCTTCTTTGTCATAGTCATGAATGTGAAGAGCGAATTTGCGTCCCGCGTCCCAGGATTCAAGGAGCAGTCTCACATCAACAGGCGAAAACCACGGGTGCGCCGCGTGCAAATTTCCTATGTAATCAGTGCGGGCTTGTGTCGTCTTATTCAGTCTCAGAAATCCAGCCGTATCAGTCTCAAACAGCAGACCCATCGCATGGACGAGGCTATAGTCTTTTTTGTGCACAGCCAGAATGTGATGGCAAGAGCTGTAAAGCTCCAAGAAGAGTCCATGTAGTCTTTGATGTCGGAAGAGGAATCTCGAAAACTCCAATATCCCTAACTGCCAAAGATTGGAAAGCTGACGGGACGGCCAAATGCGATGCCGACCACGGGCTAACTTGGAATCAAGGCTCGTATCAGTTGATCTCATGCGATCCACCATTCTGAATCAGCGCCGCCAAAAGGACTTATGACTTTTGTTGCTCGCTTTGACATCTCATGCCCATGTGGAGAAACCACTTCTCTGCAAGAAAAAACCCTGCAAGAACTAGTCGCATATCTGCAAGAGTTAGATAGGGCCGCTCCACAGATAACATTTGTATGCTCGCACTGCAAAACTGCATTTCGTTACGACTATCTGAACACGAAACCAGCGGCAATGATTGACGAACTTCCGCGAAGTTCAGAACCGTTGGTGTGCATCGTGACAACCAGATGCGGTAACCCATACTGCGGACTTCCCGTAGAACTAGTCGCAGTACGGATTCGTAATGCCAGCGACGAAGTGCTCCAAGAACGCTTTCGCGCAGAGTTTCAGACTTGGGACCGCGCAAAAATGTTATGCGAACGCCACCAAGTTCGCCTGTCTTCTGTTGATGCACCTGACCTGAGATTTCTCTGAGTTGCATGGAGCCGCCTCCGGTGTAAACTGGATTCGACAAGTGACTTCAAAATGACTCTAGGCCCAGCCAACATTGGGCCTTTTTTATGAACCGACCGCAACGAATCGTTGCCATGATCTACTGCCTGCTCGTCGCGTATTGCTGCATTTGGATTCCTTGGCATGTCGAATTCCAGCCAGCGACTCGCGCAGGTTACAAAAATGAACGCGTGGGATACGGATGGCTCTGGGCTGGACCTTACCGACGACCAGCCATTGTTTACAATCCGCCAAAAGCCATTGACGACAACTGGGAACTTGTTGGAGTTGAGGAAGAACAGTCAAAGTATCCATCCCCGCTTGCTTCACCTGATTTGCCATTGATCCAGCTACGACTAGTTGCATCCACGGCCATCGGTCTAGCCGTTTTCCTGCTTTTCGGCCTGTGGAAATCAGCAACACGGAATTAAGACACCACCTCGGCGATTCCCACATTGACACTGGAGTATCGATGGTGCTAGTTTTAATGGTTTTTTAAGCCCTCTTTTAGCTAGGATTCTAGCAGTCCAATACATGGATCAAACACTCCACCAATTAGGCCGATTACTGCGCGGATCGGTGCCTACCATTATCTTTCTGGTCTTACTCTATTGGATTTATGTTTTCTTGTTGCACAAGCCGCTGCTGAAGATTCTCTCGGAACGGCGCAGCCGGACCGAGGGCGCAATGGAGAAGGCGCAGGCCGATATCGCGGCCGCCGAAGCCCGCACTTCAGAATATGAGCAACGGCTGCGCGAGGCTCGGACGGCTGTGTTCAAAGCGCAGGAGCGGCGCCAGCAGGAAGCTTCACAAGCCCGTATCACAGCCGCTGCCCAGGCTCGTGCCAAAGCACAAGCTCAGGTGCAACAGGCCCGTTCGTCCATCGAAAAAGATACTCAAGAGGCACAGTCTGGACTGCAAGCGGAGAGTGGGCGTCTTGCAGAGGAAATTATTCGGACGGTTTTTCGCCCAGCCATGGGTGGCAATTAATGGCGGCGTGGCAATCAACAATGATGATCAGGCGCAATTCTAAACGCGCATGGCGAGTGTCGTGGATTCTGCCGGGCATCGTTCTTTGTTTGGCTTTCTACGGTAGCGCTGTAGCGCAGAAGCAGAGTGGCAGCGAACCCGCCAGCGGAAGTCCGGCCAAGGAAGAGCAAGTAGAAAACGCGAATGATAGGGGTCTCCACACGGGCAGGCAACTGGCCAAAGAGTCGCGAGAGGCGGCGGGAGAAGATGACACCGCTCAATTCAAGCGCTCTGCGTCGGTCCAAATGGTCGCAAAAATCACCGGCCTGAGCCTGCAGAACGCCTATTGGCTTTGCGTGGTTTTCAATTTTGCGGTGGTGGCCATAGTGATCATTTGGGCCTCCAAGAAAAACCTTCCCGGGGTTTTTCGCAGCCGCACCGCTCATATTCAGCGGGCAATGGAAGAAGCGCAGCGAGCGAGCGCGGAGGCTAATCAGCGTTTGGCGGATATTGGCGCTCGGCTCTCTCGCTTGGACACTGAAATCGCCGCGATGCGGGAAGCTGCTGAGAAGGAAGTGGCTGGCGAAGAAGCCCGCATAAAAGCGGCCACTGAAGAAGACGCTCGAAAGATTATCCAAGCGGCTGAGCAGGAAATTGCGGCAGCCGCCAAGGCCGCGCGTCGCGAGCTAAAGGGATATGCCGCGTCTTTGGCCGTATCCCTTGCCACGCAACAGATCAAAGTCGACCCCGCGTCCGATCAGGCTCTCGTCCGGGATTTCGCAGCCCAACTTGTCGCCGATGGCAAGTCACGGCGGGGCGACAACTAGATGGCCACCGTCACCAATACTTACGCCCGCGCCTTCGCTGATGTGGTTTTCAGTCAACATCTGGATCCGGCCAGCGTTCTGCGCGAGGCTCAATCGTTAGTCGCGTTGATCACGGAGAACAGAGAACTACGCCAGGTTTGGGAGACGCCTTCGATTCTCGCGGTGCAGAAACGCGCAGTATTGGATGCAATTGCCGGGCGCGAACAGATATCACCCCCGGTCCGGAATTTCATGGCCGTGCTGATCGATCATCGCCGGGTAGAATTTCTCGGGCCCATCGTAAAACAGTTCGAACTGGAGCTCAATCAACGTTTGGGTTTCGCGGAAGCTGAGATTGTCAGCGCGCGAGAGTTAGGTCCTGCCGAACGGCTTGGGCTGGAAGGCGAACTGGAGAAACTGACGGGGAAGAAGATACGCGCGAATTATTCGCAAGATCCGAAAGTTCTCGGCGGAGCCATTGTCCGCATGGGCAGCACGATTTACGATGGCTCGGTTCGAGGCAAGCTGGAAAGAATTCAGGAGGCTCTAAGCTCCTAGCTCCTGGCTGCTTGCTTGAACCGGCACGGTTGAGCGAGCCGGCAAGACTTTCTGGAGCGGCGGGAGTTTTGAGCTAGAAGCTAGAAGCTAGAAGCTAGAAGCTGAACCTATGGCACAAATTAGAGCAGACGAGATCACACAGCTGATCCGGCAACAAATCGAGAACTACGAATCCAAGATTGCCGTGGATGAAGTAGGCACGGTGGTCACGCTCGGTGACGGCATTGCCAGGGTCCATGGCCTCGACAAAGTCATGGCCGGCGAACTGTTGTCATTCCCGCACAATGTTGCCGGCATCGCCATGAACCTGGAAGAAGACCAGGTGGGGGTGGTGCTGCTCGGAGAATACACGGAAATCAGCGAAGGCGACGAAGTCAAGCGCACCGGCCGCATCATGAGCGTGCCCGTGGGCGAGGCCTTGATTGGGCGCGTGGTCAACGCGCTAGGCCAGCCCATTGATGATAAAGGGCCCATTTCCAGTAACGAATTTATTCCTTTGGAGCGCCTTGCTCCCGGCGTGATCGACCGCCAACCGGTACGCGAACCGATGGCGACTGGCCTGAAGGCCATCGACAGCATGATTCCTATCGGCCGCGGGCAGCGCGAGCTGATCATCGGCGACCGCCAGACCGGCAAGACCGCAGTCGCACTCGACACCATCATCAACAACAAGGGCAACAACCTCATTTGTATTTACAACGCGGTCGGCCAGAAGCGCTCATCAATCGCCCAGGTGGTGAAGATTCTTGAGGACGCAGGCGCCATGGAGTACACCATCGTGGTGGCAGCTTCGGCTTCCGAGCCCGCTCCTATGCAGTACATCGCGCCTTATTCGGCATGCGCCATGGGCGAATACTTCCGCGACAGCAAGCGGCACGCGCTGGTCATTTACGACGATCTCTCCAAGCACGCAGCGTCGTATCGCGAAATTTCTTTGCTGCTGCGCCGTCCACCGGGCCGCGAAGCCTATCCCGGAGACGTCTTCTATCTCCACTCGCGCTTGCTGGAGCGTGCCGCCAAAGTGAGCGACAAGAACGGCGGCGGATCACTCACTGCTTTGCCCATCATCGAGACGCAGGCAGGCGACGTTTCCGCTTACATCCCTACCAACGTCATTTCGATCACCGATGGCCAGATCTATCTGGAGACGGATTTGTTCAACCAGGGCGTGCGTCCCGCGGTCAACGTGGGACTGTCCGTCAGCCGCGTCGGTGGCAGCGCGCAGATCAAGGCCATGCGGCAGGTGGCCGGATCGCTGAAGTTGGAACTGGCCCAGTATCGCGAATTGGCGGCGTTCGCGCAGTTCGGCAGCGACTTGGACAAAGCCACGCAAGCCCAACTCAATCGCGGACAACGCCTGGTGGAACTGTTGAAGCAGAAACAATTTTCGCCGCTGCCGTTCTCCAAGCAGATTCTCATTATCTTTGCCGGCACCGGGGGCTATACTCGATGATCTGCCGGTGGAGCAGGTGCGCGAATTCGAAGCGGAGCTTTACAAGTTCGTGGACGCGACCAATCCCGGCCTGCTGCGCACCATCATGGAGAAGAAAATTCTCGACGACGGGTTAAAGGCCGAGATGTCCAAAGTAATTAAGGAATTCAAAGAGCAGTTCGTAGCGCAACACCAGGCAGTAGCGAAGTAGCTTTGAGCTCTTAGCCATTAGCCAGAACCTCATGGCAGTAGGGCGGGGGAATTTGAAGAGGTTCAAGCTGAAGGCTAAAAGCTATTAGCTAGCAGCCAGAAGCTGTCTCTATGGCCAACATACTCGATATCCGGCGCCGTATCCGCAGCGTGATCAACACGCGGCAGATCACCAAGGCCATGAAAATGGTCTCGGCGGCAAAACTGCGCCGTGCCCAGGAGCGCGCCTTGGCCGCGCGTCCCTATGCCCAGATGTTGACCAACGTGCTGAAGTCGCTGGTGTCGCGTACGGAAATCTTCGATCCGGAAACTGGCGAGCCGAAGCATCCGCTCTTGGCGCAGCGTGAAGAGAATAGAGTCCTGTTGATCGTTGTTACCGGCGACAAGGGCTTGGCCGGAGCGTTCAATACCAACATCCTGAAAGCCGCGAGCCGGTTCCTGGAATCGAAGGCGGGCAAGAACATCGAGATCGAAGCTATCGGGCGCAAAGGCCGCGATTTTCTGCGCCGGCGTTATCCCGTAGCCGATCCGCGAACCGCCGAATCGACCGAGCCTTCGCGCACCACGCTGATCGGCGAACATATCGGAGTCTTGAACAAAGTTGAATATGCTATGGCCGCCGAAATGGCGGAGCGAGTCATCGAACGCTATAGCAACGAAGAGATCGACTCCGTCTACTTGGTGTACAACGAGTTCAAATCGGTGATCGCGCAGCGGCTGGTCGTCGAAAAAGTATTGCCGATCGAGCAGGTCGGCGAAATAGGCATCGCGCAGGCCGAGGAAATGGGCCTGAAGGAAAAGCAGCGAGCCTTAGAGGCCGCCAAAGAGTCGGGCGTGGGCCTTCGTCCCGCGGAAACGCGCGACATCGACGCTGCTGCCGCGAAATTCGCGACTGCGCCCGTCGACTACATTTACGAGCAGCCGCCGGACGAACTTTTCCGCGCCCTGTTGCCCAAATATGTGGGTGTGCAGATTTTCCATGCGTTGTTGGAGTCGGTGGCAGCAGAGCACGCGGCCCGTATGACCGCCATGGACGCCGCCACCAGCAATGCCACCGACATGATTGATTCGCTGACGCTGGCCATGAATCGCGCCCGCCAGGCGAAGATTACGAAAGAGATTATCGAGATCGTGAGCGGCGCAGCTGCCGCGTCGTGAACTGCTGCTAGTTTCCAGTTCCTAGCTGGACTCGGATGACCGGAAGCCAGAAGCTAGTAGCTAGAAGCTCAAAGCTGAGGTGTTATGCCAGAAAATATCGGACACGTAATTCAAATTGCCGGTCCCGCCGTGGACGTGCAATTCGTCGAAGGTTCCATGCCGCCAATTTATGAGGCGCTGAAAGTGGTCAGCGACGGCTTTGACGTTCCCACGCCCATCAATGTCATTTTGGAAGTGCAGCAGCACTTAGGCGAAGGCCGCGTGCGCTGTGTCGCCATGGAGCCCACCGACGGCATGGTGCGCGGCATGAAGGCTATCGACCAGGGCGGACCCATTTCGGTTCCGGTAGGACGAGGCACCTTGGGTCGCGTAATGAATGTGATTGGCGAGCCCGTGGACTTGCTTGGTCCCATTCAACACACTAAGAGATTGCCCATTCATCGCCCCGCTCCGCTCTTCGATGAACAGGCCACCACCGCAGAGATGTTTGAAACCGGCGTGAAAGTGGTGGACCTCATTCAGCCATTTCTCAAAGGCGGCAAAATCGGTTTATTCGGCGGCGCGGGCGTCGGCAAGACCGTCGTCATCATGGAACTCATCAATAACGTCGCCAAGCAGCACGGCGGATTTTCCGTCTTCGCCGGTGTCGGCGAGCGCACCCGTGAAGGCAACGATCTGTGGCTGGAAATGACGGAGTCCGGCGTCATCAAGCCGGGCGATCCTGCCAACTCCAAAGCTGCGTTGATCTACGGCCAGATGACGGAGCCACCCGGAGCCCGTCTGCGTGTGGCCTTGTCCGCGCTCACCGTCGCTGAATACTTTCGCGACGAAGAAGGCGCCGACACGCTGCTCTTCATCGACAACATTTTCCGTTTCACTCAGGCGGGCTCGGAAGTATCGGCCTTGCTGGGCCGCATGCCCAGCGCGGTCGGTTATCAACCAAACCTGGCAACAGAAATGGGCGAACTGCAGGAGCGCATCACCTCCACGAAGAAGGGATCCGTCACTTCGGTGCAGGCGATTTACGTTCCGGCCGACGACTTCACCGATCCGGCTCCCGCCACGACATTTGCTCACTTGGACGCGACCACCGTGCTCTCGCGTGCGCTGACAGAGATCGGAATTTATCCTGCCGTCGATCCGTTAGCCTCGACCTCTCGCATTCTCGATCCCCGCATCGTCGGCCAGGAGCACTACGACGTGGCGCAATCAGTAAAGAAGACGCTGCAGACTTACAAAGATTTGCAGGACATCATTGCCATTCTCGGTATCGATGAACTGAGCGAGGACCAGAAGCAAACGGTGGCCCGCGCCCGTAAGATCCAGAAATTCCTCTCGCAGCCGTTCCACGTCGCCGAACAATTTACCGGCGCCGCAGGACGCTACGTGAAGATCGCCGATACGGTGAAGGGCTTCAAGGGAATCGTCGAAGGAAAATACGACGACATCCCCGAGCAGGCGTTTTACATGAAAGGTCCGATCGAAGAAGTATTAGAAGCCGCGCAGAAGTTGAAGGCGGCAGCGTAGGAGCCGTCGCCGGTCCTTGGTCGTTGGCCAAGGCCTCGCTCGGGTTTTAGCCCGCGACCAACAACGAACGACCAACGACATTTATGCCTGATACTTTCCAACTCGAAATCGTCACCCCCGAAAAAATGGTGGTACGCGATGTGGCGGAAGAGATGCAGATTCCCGGCAAGCAAGGATATCTCGGCATCCTGCCCGGCCACGCTCCGCTGATTACCGAACTGGCGGTCGGCGAAATTACTTACCAGAATAGTGGAGAGAAACATTCTTTCGCCGTAGCCTGGGGATTCGCTGAAGTGCTGTCCGACAAAGTGACCATCCTCGCCGAAACCTGCGAGCATCCCGAAGAAATCGATACCAAGCGAGCCCAGGAAGCCAAGCGGCGCGCCGAAGAGCGCCTCAAGAGCGGTAGCACCGACGTTGACTACACCCGCGCCAAAAACGCCCTGCAGCGCGCCGAAACGCGTCTGGAAGTGGCCAATAAGAAGTAGGTCGCGCGGGCGCCCTCGCCCGCGAACGATCTGCAATCTGTACTTCGTGTCCGCCCGTGTCCCGCCCAGCGGGTTCCTAATGTGTCGGCTGCGTCTCCCCCGCCGGCAGAATCTTGGTATCCGTGCGGAACTTCTTGTAATCGCGATACGTCACATCCGATTCCAAATTCATTCCTTTGAACAAGACGCGCGCGTCCAACTTCAGCGCGACATGTTTGGGCAGCCAGACCTCGTCGTTGACCTGCGTCTGCTCAATTTGGATGTTGGAGCCTTCGTGGACCCGCACCAGAAATAATCCCACCGAAACCGTTTCAATGCATCGAATGTCGAGCTTCACCCATTCTTCATCTGCCTTATCAATCCATACCCGGAAGCGAAACTTGGGTAGAAACTTCGCATCTTTCTGATGCGGTACGAAGCCAGGACGCGGATCGGCATCAATCACGTAAGTCGGACGGCCATCGAGGGCATCGACGCTGACCAGGCGAAAATTGTAGGCATCGGCAACTTCTTTCACGAATTCCCGGTCTTCCTCACGCTGCTTGTCTGCTTTTTCCAGACGCTTCTTGCGGTCCTCGTCCGCTTCGTTCTTGCGCTTGTCGATTACCTTCTGGATTTTTTCTTCTTCCCTGGCCGCGTCCTTGGCGGGGAGCGGCTTGTCGTCCTTTGCGATGAGCCGCTGCACCTGATCGCCATATAGGTCCATCACTTCGTAAGTCTTCGTCTCCACCGACTTCACCTTCCCGTTGCCATCCAGTTTGTGTTCTTCTGCGCGTTCAATGTAGGTGTAGTTGCGCTGCTGTTTGTTGTTCTCAAGATCGCGCTCCGCGGCGCGGCGGATGAGTTCGCGAATCTGCTCCTGGTTTAGTGTTTCCGAGTGGGAGACGGCTGGGGCCTGAAACTTGGGGATTGAGTTTTGCTGGGCGCAGGCCGCGATGCAAAGCAACACTAGGAGATTAACTCTAACTGTGCTTCTAAGCTTTTTCTGTCTCATTGGCAAACGGCGGCGCACCAAGTCTAATTGCTGCTTTCTTTCCAAAACGCTACTGCGGTAAATCGCGCCGGTTTGTTGGATGCATTTGTAAGGTCCCAGTTTCGACCTGCAGCAATCCAGACCGGCCGACCGGGAGATTTGCGGATATGTGCGTCGCCTTTGGCTTTTAGGTCCAGGTCGCTCACCGCAATCAGCAGTTCGTCGGCTTGTTTCGGCCAAGGCGGGAGTGAATCCCCGGCCAAAAGTTGTACGTCGGATGCGGCGGCCGCGCCCATCGCCAATGTGTTTATGAATTTAGTGTGCGGGTCCACGGGGAGATTGACGCCTCCGCCCGCGTAAGCCAATGCACCGGTTTCAGGCTCGTATTGGTAACTTACGACCTTAGGATTTAAGAACTCAACGACGATCGCCCGAAATTCGGTTGGCCGGTCATTGCGCAGGCTGCTAGCTTGCCCTCCAACCCAAAGATGAATCTCTCCCGGATGAAAAACATAATGCGGAACAGGCGACGCGCCTTCCTGCCAGATCACCAGTTCGCCGTCCTGGATCGGTACAAATAGGAAATTGTGCTGGTAACGCACGTGGACCTGCTCCCGGGGCGGTAGGATGAAAGAAAAAACTCGTGCCTCATCGTTCTCCATCTGCAGGTGATAGTGCGGATCTTCCGCCATGTCCACGGCAGTTTGAGCCACGGCGAAGCCTGAGCACAGCAGCAGAAGCGCTAGCAATAACAGCGGTTTCATTCCCTAATTGTAGTAGTGAAGGAACTAGATAAACACCACCGTCTTTTTCCCGTAGAGAAGAACCCGGTTTTCAATGTGCCACCGAACGCCGCGGGAGAGAACGACCTTTTCCAAATCGCGGCCTTTTTGCAAAAGATCGTCGATAACATCGCGGTGGGAAATGCGTACTACATCCTGCTCGATGATCGGGCCATCGTCCAGAACCTCCGTTACGTAGTGGCTGGTCGCGCCAATGAGCTTGACTCCTCGCTCAAACGCCTGGTGATAGGGCTTTGCTCCCACGAAAGCCGGCAGAAAAGAATGATGAATGTTGATGATGCGGGTTGGGTACTCGGCCACAAACTGCGAAGAGAGAATCTGCATGTAGCGCGCCAGCACAATGAAGTCCGGATTGTGCTGCTTGAGTATCTGCAGAATCTTCTGCTCCGCTGCCTGCTTCTTGCCCGGCGAAACTGGAACTACGACAAAGGGAATCTGGTAAAAGTCCGCAATACTCTGGTTATCCGGATGATTAGAAATGACCACCGGAATCTCGCAAGCCAGTTCTCCGCTTTTGTGCCGGTAGAGCAAGTCCACCAGGCAATGATCGTACTTGGAAACCAGGATCGCCATCTTGGGACGATGAGCCGACTGCGCCAGCCGCCAGTTCATCTCAAATTTTTCTGCCATCGGCGAAAAATACTGGCCAAAGGTCGCGAGGTCGATATCAAGATGGGTGGGATCGAACTCCAGTCGCATGAGAAACAAATTCGATTCTTCGTCAGCGTGTTCGTCTACATGCAGGATGTTGCCGTTGTGGTGAAAAACAAAGTCGGAAATGCCGGCGACCAGGCCGCGGCGGTCCGGACATGTGATCAGGAGAATTGCAGTATTTTTCATGGATGATTAAGTTGTTACTCAAGAATGGGCTGAAGTTATCATAAGGGATGCACGTTCTCATACAAGTTCCGAAGGTAAGGCGAGGAATGGGTCGAGCACGATTTGCGTGGCCGTTCTTAGCCCATTCCCAACTCATCGGGCAATTCCAGGGGCGTGCCACAACGCCGGCAAATCACCGCCGAGCAATCTCCGCAGGTAAGGGGGTCGCTGACCTCCTGCTGGCACTGTGGGCAGTAGAGAGGCTCCGAACGCGGTTTCTCTGAAGCGGGTGAGCTTTCTTTCATCAAAATGGCAATGTAGCATAGGAAAGGCCCGGCCGTCGCAGACCGTAAAGTTTTCGATGTCTGCGATGTTTTCTGCAAGCTCGGCAAGAGACTAGGCGTACTTTGCGGTTAAAAACGCTCTTGATTTTCCCTGTCCAACATGCCAGAGAAAAAAGCATCCCCTGATCAGGAACTCCAGCAGGAATTCAATCGCTGGGCGGATGCCGGACGCGGTGAAGAGATGGAGCGCCACCATCTCGACATCACCGAAAAGACCCTCCGCCTCATGAACCTGCGTCCCGGCGAGCGCGTGCTTGATCTCGGATGCGGCGCCGGGTGGGCAACGCGCCTGCTGGCGCGCCTGGTCGCCGATGGTCCCGAGGGCTTCGGCCAAGTGGTAGGCATCGATATTTCCGATGAGATGATTCGGCGCGCCCGGGCCGGTTCGAAGGATTTTGAAAATATTCTTTACATCTGGGGATCGGCGGAGAAAATTCCCTGGGAAGAAAACTTCTTCGACAAGATGCTTTCCGTCGAATCTTTCTACTACTATTCCGATCAGGACCGCGCGCTAGCCGAGCTTTTTCGCGTGATGGCGCCGCACGGGCGCATGTTTATCCTGATCAATTTATACAAAGACAATCCTTATTCGCTGCAGTGGGTGGACAAGCTCAAAGTGCCGGTGCAGGTGCGTTCGGAGGCCGAATATATTGAGCTGTTAAAGAAGCACGCCTTCGAAAATGTCGAGGCCGTGAGAATTCCCGACAGCACGCCCACGCCCGACGACTATAAAACGAACTCATTCCACAGCGTCGAAGACCTGCGAGAGTTCAAGCGCATTGGAGCGCTGCTGCTGATGGCGTCGAAACCCGATCTGCGGACGCCTGCACCAGGTTACGCAATCTACTGAACCAGAATTTACCGCCATCCTGCCCACTCTTTTTGAATCATACATTTACCGCGAAATTTCCTCCAAATCCTTGCGCAATCGCCGGCCCGAGAATTTGAGGTTGAGAGTAAGTGTGTTCCGCTTGTTAGAAAGAGAACCTGATCACACCCGGTTCAGGGCGCGGTCGCTGAACGCGGGCATCGAGTCCAGCAAGCACACGTGTTGACGCCACCATTACATATCGGCATAGACTGTTGGTTTACGCCTGGCCGGTTAAATTATTGATAAAGCGCTGTTTATCCAGTCACTAGTTAGTGACCCGGGTCACAGTCGCGTGCGCTATAGAGGCGGAGAATATTAAGAGTGGCAAGGAGCCCCTGCCATGACTCGTTTCCGTGCCTTTATAGCTGATACTGCCGTCGCCGGTGAGGCTTTTCTTTTCCTTAGTTTGAGTGCGTGCGGAGGAGGCAGTTCGGTTTCCTCCGGCAGCTATTCGCTCGGCGCCGCGGTCTTGAGTCCGCCGACCATCACGGCCGGAGACACATGGACCTCAGATGTCACCGTGATTCCGGCGACTGGATACACTGGGAGTGTCACTCTTTCCTGCGCGGCATTTACTGGCCTCAACCCGCCGGAATGTTCCTTCAGCCCCAACCCGGTGACCATCAAGGGCGCTGCGGGCACATCGAGACTCACTGTTTCGACCTCGGTGAACATGCCCGGCGGCAGCTACAATTTCATCGTCACCGCCCGGGACGCGAACAATCTTGCTCCCGCCAACGGCTGGCAATCGCTGACGCTGACAGCGGCCGGGGTGATCCAGCACGTCGTTGTCATTTTCCAAGAGAACCGGACACCGGATAATCTCTTTCAGGACCCAGTCTTGATCGGCCGCGGCGCGGACATCGTTCAGCAGGGGAAGAATTCGTTGGGCCAAACGATTGGGCTCTCCCCGATTGACTTGGGCACGACTGGTTCGAACCCGCAGAATTACGATCTCAGCCATGCCCATTCCGCGTTTGTGGCAATGTATGACGGCGGAAAAATGGACGGCGCCGACCTGATCTCTTGTTCGCCTCCCACCGCGTGCCCGCCGAATGCGCATCCCAATCCCCAATTCATGTATGTCACGCCGTCCGACGTGACGCCGTACTTTGCCATGGCCGAGCAGTACACCTTCGGCGACCGTATGTTCCAGACCAACGAGGGTCCAAGCTTTCCGGCGCATCAGTTCATCTTTGGAGGCACTTCAGCTCCGAGCGCGACCAGCACTCTTTTCGCGGCCGAGAATCTCAGCGTCGGTGGTGTCTCAGGCTGCCTTGCGCCGGTTGGCACGACGGTCACTCTCATCAATGCCGAGGGTAGCGAAACCGCGCAACCGGGGGAGTACCCCTGCTACGAGCGTCAGACGTTGAGCGACTTGCTCGACGCGCAAAAAATAAGTTGGCGATATTACGCGCCCTCCGCCAGTAATATCTGGACCGCCCCCGACGCCATTCAGCACATCTGCCAACCACAGATTGCCAACGGCTCGCTCGTCTGCACCGGCCCAGACTGGACCGGTAGCGTGGTGATACCGCAAGGGCAGGTGCTGCAGGACATTGCCAACGCCCAGTTGCCGCAAGTGAGCTGGATCATCCCTGACGGCACGGATTCCGATCATGCTTTTAGCAACAACGGCGATGGACCTTCTTGGGTCGCCTCCATTGTGAACGCCATTGGCAACAGCCCGTATTGGTCCAACACCGCGATCATCATTACTTGGGATGATTGGGGCGGCTGGTACGATCACGTGGCTCCGAAAGTTGTCAATGACGGCGTCAGTTGGGGATCAGGATATGTTTACGGTTTTCGTGTCCCGCTGATCGTCATCTCGCCCTACGCCAAGGCGAAATACATTTCTCATACGACCCACGATTTTGGCAGCATCCTGAAGTTCATCGAAATGACTTATAATCTGCCCTCGCTCGGGTACGCTGACGCATACGCCGACGATCTGTCGGACTGCTTCGATCTCACGCAGTCGCCTACTCCGTTTCAGACCATCGCTGCGCCCCACGACGCAGCGTATTTCATTAACAGCAAGCGGCCCCCCGTCGATCCGGATGATGACTAGCGAGCAGCGAAGGTCAAGCTGCGAACGCCGCATGGCGCACTATTACTCCCCTGCGTCGAGGCTGCGGGATGTATTGTGTGGGCGAACACTCCTGTCCTCCGCCTGTGAGGCTGATGTTGCTTTTGCGGCCAACTGGCAACATGGAACGATGCGTTTGAGCTTAGGTCGGCCGGTATTCGCTTCGGACTCAAATCAAGGGCAGCGGACAAGAGTGGCTGCCCCATACAAAATGTTGGTACGATCAATACAGTGGCCGCTGCCCTTCGGGCCGCGTTTTCCAACGACGGTGAATCCACAGCCATTGGTCGGGATAGCGGCGCACGTAGTCCTCAATAATTTTGGTGAAAAGTCGCGTGTTCGCAGCCACGTCTGCGTCATTGTCGCCGGTGCGAATGAGATTGACCGCAGCATCGAATCGCAAGCGGTACTTGCCGAGCGCTGGATCCCAAATAGTGAAACCAGGCACTACCGCAGCGTCAGTTCGCAGCGCGATTTTCGCCAGCCCACTCGCGGTACAGGCAGGGATACCGAAGAAATCCACGAAAATGCCCTGTGGCGGGGTCATGTTGGTGTCCATGAGAATGCCGACCACTTCGCCGTTTTTCATGGCGGAGAGCAGGCCTCGTCCGAAGTCGTCCTTGTCCACCATGGTATTGCCGTGCATGGTGCGGTAGTGCCGAATCATCCGGTCGAGGTAAATATTGTCCATGGGGCGCATGACAACGTGCATGGGGTGTCCATGCAGGGAATGAGTAAAGGCGGATAGCTCCCAACCGCCGAAGTGCGCTGTAAGGAATAGCACGCCTTTGCCGCGCGCAAAAGCGCGTTCGTAGTTTTCGAATCCGTCGTACACCACGACCTTGCTCACGTTGGCGAGGGTGTAGTCCGGAAAGTGGCAAACCTCCGCCAATTGCCGTCCCAGCGAAGTGAATTCGCCCCGTAGAATCTTGGCCCGTTCGTGGAGAGACTTTTCCGGAAAAGCCAGCGCGAGGTTGCGCATTCCTACGCGGCGCAAGCGCGGATGGAAGACATACACGAGCCTGGAAAAAGAAATGGCGGCAGCACGAGCCAGTGGGCGAGGCATTGCACCCAAAGTTTTAACAATCAGCCAGGCTGCCGCGTATTCAATTCGCTGCTGCATCACGGGAAGCGTGACGGTAGCACTTGCAAAAATTGCCTGTCAACAGCAGCGAATCCGGACATTTGCAACGCAAAGCGCTCGGCGCCACAGAGCCGGCACTAGCCAGCGGATTTCGCCCACTTGGCCAAGCTGTTTAGGAACGGATCAGCGCCCTTGGGAGCGTCAATCTCGCCGTTAAGCGAGGTCTTGAAAGGCACGAACTTGTCGTAGAACTCGTAGGTGCTTTCCTTGTCCTGTTTAATTACCGCGCCGTTCAATTCCAGCCCGGCAAACACTCCGCGGGCCCGCGAGTAGCTAAGAACCTCTGCCCGCAGCTTCCAGTCAGTATCGGCGGCCGCATGGCGTCCCACTGGGCCTGCGGCTACGCTGGCGTCCGCTCCCAGCTTGAATTCGCTGGAAAGCAGGTTCTTCATGCCATTGTCATTCATGATGAGCATGACCAAATCGACTGCCTGGCCCCCGATCTGCAATCCAAAACTTCCACCCTCGACCGTGAAAAACGCGGGAGCGCTCCAGCCACCTTTGTGAGTCCGGCAGCTGGCCACTCCGCGTCCATAGCGGGCGCCTACGATAAAGCCACCCTTCAGCATGGAGGGCACCACGGCTACGCACTCGGCATTGCCAAACACTTCCGACGGGATACCGTTGTCCGGCGTATTCATGATCTCGTCCAATACGGTGCCCGCCGCCTGTAGGCGGTCCACCGATTTCTGATTTTCATCGGCCGCGAACCCCACAGCGGCGAAGCACAGCACTACGCACAGAAGCAGAAATTTCTTCATTTCCCCCCACTTTCTGAAATCCTGGAATTAATGATTAATTCTAAATGATTATGATGCGAAGAGGAGATGTCGGAGTGACCTGTGCGGAGATCGAGGGGCGGAATTAGTTTTAGAAAAATTCGGGGCTGGCAGCGGTGACCCTAAATCTCCACTTCCAACCCCGTCTCCCAGGTTCTGTGGTAGGTGAAGCGAGTATGCGGGAATGAGCGTAACTCAACAAGATTACCGTGGGCAGTGTCCCAAGGTAACAGGGCTGCTACTACTTGGCGGTAACCAAGGAATGGGTGATGGCATGAACTGACAACGCGATACGGTTCTGCACGCCGACTTTGCGCATCAGTTTAGCGACGTGCGCTTTGACGGTTCTCTCTTCGATTCCCAAAGCCGAGCCGATTTCCTTGTTTGAGCGGCCCGCCACCAGCATTTCCAGAACTTCCTTTTCGCGATCGGTGAAGGTTACGCGGCCCGCGGGGAAGACGCGACCCGGCGCCGAACTAACCCGTTCAATGAACATGGAAAGCACGCGTCTGGGCGCCCACACCGAGCCTTGATTGACAATGCGAATGGCTTGCACAAACTCTTTCGGCGATGCGGCTTCGTCCACGTAACCCTTGGCGCCCGCAGCGATGGCTTTGAGAATGGTTTCTTCATCCATCCCGGAACCAGTTACGATAATGCGCAAGTCGGGGCGCGACGCCTTAAGGCTGGCCATCAGGTCAAACAAATTGTGGCCGCCGCGATTGCCCAGCAACACCAGATCAATGGCCTGTAGAGTACTAATATCGGGGAGCGAAGCCGAGACCAGCTCAAACTCCGGCTCGGAATCAAATAGAGCTCGAAAGCCGACAAAACGTAAAGGATCGCTCTCCACAACCGCAACACGGATTTGTGGCTTCCTAGCCATGGCTGGTTTCATATTCGGAATAGTTAACCTGAGTTAGCATAAACGGAAATCGGCTTGGATGAGAAGCGCGGTAACAGAATGGCAATTACGGCGGTAACATAAGAAGCGCGTACTAATAGAAAGGTTGGAGCCCCATGAAATCGTCCTACAGGAGCGGAATCAAGGCGATAACTGTCATTGGTCTCGCAGTGTCGCTGGTGGCCGCTCAAACCAATTATGAGCCAAAATTTCCCGGAGACCCAGCTCGCTCGGATTCTGAAGCGGCCGCGCTCGGTTACATGCGCACCGTCTTGCGGGCGCAGCACCAGTATGAGAAGAAGAACGGACACTTTGCGACTTCGTTGGCAGAGTTGGTGCACACCGGTTCGTTTACCCGCCGGATGGTCGATCCCAATCGTGGCGACTACACCGTCGGCTTCCGCTCCCATAAAGATGGTTTTGTGCTAACCCTTACTCCGAAGCAGCTTTCCGCAGACCATCGTTCGTTTTATGCGGAAGATGATGGAAAGATTCATGCCGAAGAGACGAAAGCTGCGGATGAGGATTCTCCCATCGTGAAGTAAATCGCAGTCGTCGTGGGCTAGTTACGCCCCGTCTGGACTTCCGTTACTTTGCCATTGCGGTAGGTGATGCTCAACGGCCTGCCGCTGTTCGCGTAGTCTATGGTTTTGTCGGCGGAGGCGCCCGATCCCTTTGCGACTCCCAATCCAATGGCAAACCCTACCTGGAGTTCGTTCATGCCGTCCTTCACCTGGCGCTGATCAATGGCTTGCCACACATCCGCTGGCCAATGCCGGTAAAGTTGATGTGGATCCTGGATGTACAACATGTCGTCCGAATAGAACTGGTACTCGCCATCGCTAACTGTGCCAATTGAAAAGGCGCAGGTCTTTCCCTCCTTTTCGAAAACGGCCATCACCTGACGGCCGGGCGCGCGAGACGCGGCCGCGATGATGACGTCCCGGATGTTCAATTGTTCGATGGGCAGTAATACTCCAGCCTCGTGCGCGAAGTTCACATGATGGTCAGCGGCATCGTATGGATAGTACGCGTAAGCGTACCCGACCTTCACCCACACCGGTTGCTGCATCAACTGCCGTGCCGATTTTAGATCGTACGGGCGAAGCTTTCTGGGGACTACATAATAGTCCGGATCCAACGGGGGAGCTTGTTTCACGGTTGGCTCGTTCCCCGCGGAGCGTCTCTCGTAGAAAATATAGGCCGTCCTTACTCCGACCAGAATCAGCCCAACCCCGAGCGCGATTTGAATTTTCTTTTTCATCGGGGAGTACCTAGTCGAACCAATGGCTGCGATAGGCGATCCACCAACTCACAAAGAGGATGGGAATGGTGGCGAGCAGTCCCCACCAAATCGGCAGCACCACATCCGCGATCAAGCCCAGTATCGCGAAACAGATCCAGAAGATTTTCCGTTCCATCTCGATATTCTAGTCTGGCCACGCCGTAGCGCTGCCATCTTGCCGGCTCCATAGCAATCGAAAGGTCACGCCTTTCAGCGTGAAGGTTGGTGGAATCCCAACTCTTCGGATGTCGCTTCTGAACCAACATCAAACCTTTCCCCGCGGTTCATGATCGGCGCATTCTGGTACCCTGTTGTTTCCGCCATGAAGTGCGGCTTCGCGAAATCGCTATTCATCTTGTTGGGAATGGGTGTGCTGAGTGGCTGCGCCTCCAGCGGGCCGCCGTTGCCACCTTCCCTTGAGTTGGCTGCGCCGGTTAGTGATCTGCGGGCATTGCGCAAAGGGAATAAAGTTTATCTCGCCTGGACTGAGCCAACCAAAACTACCGATCACCAGGCGATTCGCCGATACGGTCCAACTCTGGTATGCCGGAGCCGAGAAAGCGCGATGACCGAGTGTGGAACGCCTGTCGGCGAAGTGCCGCCCGCCGCTGTGACACCGAAAACCTCCGGCAAGAAACCCGCTGCTCCTTCAAAAATGACCGCGACTTTCGCCGACAATCTTCCGATTGTGCCCGGAGTGCGGCCAGAGGATGAAATCACCTATGCAGTGGAGGTGTTCAACGAGCGGAGTCGTCAGGCAGGGCTTTCCAACCAGGTGCACCTGCCGGCGCTGCCTGCCATCCCACCCCCGCTTGTCTTTCAGGCGGAAGTGACTTCGCAAGGGGTGAAAATCACCTGGACCTGTTCTTCCTCTCTGCCGGAGTTTGCCGGCGTGGTGTACCGCATGCGAGTCTACCGTCGACCGGCAGGGGGCCAGAGCGACGATAAGATTGCCGAACCCGATTTCAAGGACTGCACAGTCCTCCCGGTTTTGGATACTTCGTTCGAATGGGAGAAGAGCTACGAGTACCGCGGCGCGGTGGTGACTGTCATCTCCGTGCCGGGCAAGCCGGTCGTCGAGATCGAAGGCGACGATACCCCGAACCTGAAAGTCTTCGCTCACGACGTTTTCCCGCCCGCGGTGCCTTCGGGATTGCAGGCTGTTTTCTCCGGTCCCGGACAGCAACCATTCGTGGACTTGATCTGGTCGCCTGACACGGATGCCGATCTCGCAGGCTACAACGTGTATCGCCGGGAACAGGGCGGGGAAGCCGCGAAACTCAACTCCGACTTGGTGAAGACACCAGCCTACAGGGATGTTACGGTGCAATCGGGGAAGACGTACTTCTATTCCGTTTCCGGCATAGACGTGCGCGGCAACGAGAGTGCGAGGTCGGAGGAGACCAGCGAAACCGTGCCATGACAATATTCGAATTGGCGATTGCCGGTTGAGTCGACTCCCAACCTCCGTTCGCGTGGATGATTGGCAACTGAAAATCCTCCCCGTTGTCTTGGCTTGTGTTTAGATGAACCCATGAAATATTGCCGCTTCCAATTGGATGGCCATCCCTGCCACGGCCTGGTCGAGACAGTCGCGGGTCGTGAGATGATCACGCGCTTACTGCGGACGCCTCCCGAGGAATCGGAAGGTGACATGGAGGACTTGCCCAGCAAAAAAATGGAGCATTTGGCGTTGGACGATGCGAAATTGCTGCCTGCGGTTCGTCCCTCGAAGATCGTGTGTGTCGGCTTGAACTACTATGATCGTACTGCCGCGTCGGAGCCCGAAATTCCCGCCGAGCCAGTGATTTTCTTTAAGCCTCCGTCTGCTCTGTTGCCGACCGGAGGAAGCATTGTGCGTCCGAACGTTGCGTCGAGTGTGGTCTATGAAGCAGAAGTTGGTGTGGTGATCGCAAAAAACTGCCACCGGTTGGCCGCGGACGAAGATGTTCGGCCTTACATTCTTGGCTACACCTGTGTAAATGACCTGAGCGCGCAAGGTGTGATGGGCAAGGACGGGCAACTGACCCGGGCCGAAGAGTTTTGACACTTTCTGCCCAGTGGGCCCGGTGGTGAGCAGTCAGGGCGATCCGTGGACGGGGATAGGCGTGGAGGCCAGGGTGAATGAAGAACTGCGCCAGCAGGGAAATACGCGCGACTTTGTGTTTCCGCTGGATGTGGTGATCCGCTCCATCTCGCGGGTGATGACGCTGGTGCCCGGTGATTTGATCTCCACCGGAACTCCCAAAGGGGCTGGGCCGGTGGTTGCCGGAGATGTCGTCGAAATCACGATCGAAGGAGTGGGAACGCTGAAGAATCCGGTCATGGATAAGGGCTAGAAGCCACCGAGCTTAGATACTAGATTGAGTCGGACAAGCAGTGGAATCGCAAAATGTAGCTTGCGTCCCCTTCCGCAATTTTGTCGCTGGTTATATTCTGGGTGCGGAAAGCGGCTGGTTGGGTCCTGCCGTTGTGTCCTGCCACTGATGAATTCATTCCACATTTATGTTTGGGTGCTGGGAATAGCGGCAGCCTCGCTTGCCGGATATCTTCTGTTTTACCGCCAGCCCAAACCTGCCAATGATGTGGAGAAAGAGCGCCGGGCCTGGCTCGAGCAGACGGGCAGGATTACGGACGGCACGGTCATCGACGTCCAGGAAATCCCCAGCTCCGCCGATTATCGATCCGCGACCGTACTCATCTACCAGTATGACGTGGCTGGCGTTTCTTACGAATGCTCCCAGGACGTGACTTACTTGCGTCCCCTTATCAATCTGCATTCCTGCCGGCTGGGACTTCCCACCTCGGTCCGCTACGATCCGCAGAATCCCGGGAACTCGCTGGTGGTGTCGGAAAAATGGATGGGGTTGAGGCAATAGAAGCTGCTAGCTCCTAGCCATCAGCTCTCAGCCGTCAGCTTGCAGCTTCAGGGCAAGGTTCCTCACGGCATTGCTAGGGCACAATAGGGCTGATGGCTGAAAGCTAAAGGCTGACTTTCTAACTCCCCGCGGAAAAACCGCCGCCGCGCGCTATCGTCAGCCGAAGATATTTGTGGGGATTGACTGGCGTGTCGTTGATGCGCACTTCGTAGTGGAGATGCGGCCCAGTTGAGCGGCCGGTCAAGCCAACGTAGCCGATGGTATCGCCACGATGCACCGTTTGCCCTGCCACTACTGCGACGCCAGACAAATGACCGTAACGGGTTGTGAGTGAGTGGCCGTGGTCGAGCACGATCATTCGTCCGTAGCCGCCCATGAAGTCCGCAAACTCCACAACTCCGTCGGCGGGCGCGATCACGGGCTGGCCGTATGATGAGGCGATATCCACACCGCTGTGGAAAGCGCCTTCTCCGTTGAATGGATCGATCCGCTCTCCAAACGATCCCGTGATCTGGCCTTCGACCGGCCACAGGTCGGGGGCAGAATACGCCCGCACCCAGTCGGCCGTAGTCACGTTCCGGGTTAGTCCCAGCGAAATGCCGTTGGAGGCGGCGCCACTGAGCGCTGTGTTTCGCAGCGCATAGAATTGGTTTAGCGATGAGTGCACCTGAGCGTCGCGAGCCTCTTCAGAAGCTTCCGCGGTCAAGATGGGATCTGACTTAAGGCCGTAGAGCGAAGAAACTTCCCCGGCCAGCGATCCGAGCGATGCGACTTGGATATCCTTCTCTTTCGCCACTTCTTCGAGCTGGGAATACTGCGTCTTGATCTGATCCTTTTCTCTGCGTAATTGATTGAAGTGAGAAACCTTGACCAGCATCCGGGTGTACGAACTGGCAATCCCGGTCAGACTGAGCAGCGCAATGAGACCGCCAACGACTAGTACGTAAACGTAGTGCAAAGGAATTGGAATTTTGCGGAGCTGTCCGTCTTCACCGCGCGCTACAAAAAGGATGTAGAAACGTTTACTCAAAAATATTCCCTTCCGTTGGTAATCAGCAGCAAAGCCATTTCGGAACGGCTCAAGTCACAAGAGTTCCGAATTTTCTTTTGCTGCTTTCTGGACACGTCCCACTTGGGAACGACGCGACTTGTGTCCATGCCTACCAGGACCTGGCAAAGAGATCCGAAATCCTAACGGCTGCAATCCCTACCGGATACAGCACTTAGTTCGGCCAAAGGCACATGAAAATCTAGCTAGGCCACGGTAACAAAGTAGGTTCCCCCGTGTCAATGGTGGTGCGCTGGTATATGGATTACGGAGGGACGGCGGTAGCGGGCGGAACTTCTGTGTAGGTTACCTGTCCCAAAGTGAGCAGGATGGCTGGATTTGGCCGTCACTGTGGGCGTTCAATTGCTTGGTTTGCATGGCGTTGAAGAGAATCCTGCAAGCGGATGGAGCTCAACCTGCTCGTATCTGCCGCGCACTAAGGTTTTCGGGCGGAAGCCACACGGGGAATGCCTTGCAGGTCGGGAGTGATCTCAACGCCATCCCAGTCTCCGAGCACGCCCCGAACCTGCGGCGCGATTGTCCCGCTAATTTCCATGACTAGCGAGCCCCCAGCTTTGAGGACAGCCTGAGCTTGGTCGGTGAGTCGTTCGATTACTTCGAGTCCGGTGGGACCGCCAAAGACGGCCTGGCGCGGCTCAAATTTCCGCACTTCGAGTTGTACCTGATCTTCCTCCGATTCGCCTACGTAGGGAGGGTTCGAGACAACGAAGTCGAAGGAATTGGGCTCGAAGTCGCGCAGAAGATCGACCTGGTGAAATTGAATCCGGTCGGCCAGTTGGAGTCGGGCGGCGTTGGCTCGAGCCACATCAAGAGCGGCTGCAGAGATATCGGTGGCGTGAATTTCGGTAGTGGGCAGTTCTTTGGCAAGAGCTAAGGCGATGCATCCTGAACCGCTGCCGACATCCACGATCTGGAGAACCCCACTGTAGTTAGGTTTCTTTTGCACGAGCCTGAGCACGGTCTCGATGACATGTTCGGTTTCTGGGCGAGGAATTAACACTGCGGGCGAGACGATGAAATCAATTCCCCAGAATTCCTGATGGCCGGTGATGTATTGCGCGGGCACGCCGCGAGCGCGCTCGGCAAGGGCGGCAGCGTAGCGCGACGACTCGTCAGCCGTGAGCTCTCGCTCCGGATGAGCATAGAGATGGGCCCGATCGCATCCTAAAACAAACATTAATAAAAGCTCGGCGTTCAAACGCGGCGAGGGGACGCTCTCCGCAGTCAGGCGAGCAACCGCAGCGTAAAGGGCTTCGCGGAGGGGCACTCGGTTATTTGAGCACAGAACTCTGACGGGTGTTCTCGGCAACCTCGCATTTCCCTTTGCGCGCTCAGCGGTCACAAGCTTTGGACCGTAAAGTGTGCCGAGATAAAGCTGCGGAGAACGCAGGGGGCAACCAAGAGCAATTTCTTGAACCTTGTACGGCAGATATGTAGAATGTATATGTGTTGAACACCTAGGGGTAATTATGGCGGAGACCAAACCGGAGTTCCTGAAGGGAACTCTTGACATGCTGATCCTCAAAGTCGTGGCGTTTGGGCCGATCCACGGCTATGGGATCTCGCAGCGAATTCAGCGAATGTCGAAAGACTTGTTCCAGGTACAACAAGGTTCGCTTTATCCCGCGTTGCATCGCCTCGAAAATCGCGGATGGCTGCAAGCCGACTGGAAACAAACCGATACCGGCCGCGATGCCAAGTTCTACACCCTCACCAAACAGGGACGGCAGCAATTGGAGGCCGAGGTGGACACTTGGGAGCGTCTGTCGGATGCAGTGTTTCTGATCCTGCGCACTGCTGAGTAAATCGTTCGACTGAGAAGCTACCATGCCCCGCTGGATGCATCGCCTGCTTCACAACGACTCCGTTGATAAGCAACTCGACGCCGAGTTGCATTTTCATCTGGAGCAGCAGATCGCCGACAACATCGCAGCAGGCATGACGCCGGAAGAGGCGCGACGGCAGGCGCAGATTGAAATCGGAGGAGTCGAGCAGGTCAAGCAGAAATGCCGGGACGCCCACTGGGAAAATTTTATCGGAAATATTGGTCGGGATTTTCGCTACGCGCTGCGGAGTTTGAATAAAGATCGCCGCTTCGCTCTCACGGCTGTCTTCGCGCTGGCGCTAGGGATTGGCGCTAGCACTGTGGTGTTCAGCGCTTTCTACAATCTGTTATTCAACGCTTTCGACACTAGGGATGCGAACCGTCTAGTAGTCCCACTGCGCGACGACCTTGAACCCTTGAACTGTTCTCTTTCCGATATCGATGCCATTCGGGAGCAAAACCATGTCTTTGAAGATGTGGTTGGGTATAATCGCGGGCTTTCGCTCATAAACGACGGGCCCAAGACCCACCAACTGGGCACCGCCGGAGTAACCGCCAATGCCTTCACTTTCTATGGAGTGCCTGCACTGCTGGGACGCGGCATCCTACCCGAAGATGGAAAGCCGGGAGCTGAGCCGGTTTTTGTCATTAGTTATGATGCCTGGACGCACGAATTCAATTCCGATCCCCAGATCGTGGGAAAGAGCTTTACCGTCGCAAGACGGACGAATGAACCCCGAACGCTGGTCGGTGTGATGCCGCCGCGTTTCCACGCTTACGGTGCATTGGTAGGAATCTGGATTCCATTTGTTGACAGGCACGACGAGTCTGACCCCAATCAATGGTGGGGCCAAATTCTTGCGCGCCGGAAGCCCGGCGTAACTCTTGCGACGGCGTCGGCGGATTTAAAAGTGATCGTCCAACGTTTGGCGAATGCGCACCCGGATCGTTTCCCAACGCACTTCAGCGGGCGAGTACAAACGGCCGCCGATTTCCTAATGGGGCCCTACGGCATTGGCAGCTCAGGTGGACCGATGGATAACCCGGGGTTCGATCTCAAACACATGCTGTATAGCTTGCTAGCAGGCGGCCTGATGCTGCTCTTGATGGCTTGCAGTAATGTGGCGAACTTGCTGTTGGCTCGCGCCACGGTGCGCGAGAAGGAGATTGCAGTTCGTGCCGCGCTGGGTGCCTCGCGCGGCAGATTGATTCAGCAACTCCTGTTGGAAAGTTCGGTGCTGGCAATCGCCGCTTGTGTCATTGGGTGCGTATTCGCCTATTTTGGATCGAAAGGCGTTACCGCAATGATTCCGCACAAGGGGGTAAGCGTTGGCGGGGAAGTTGTGATTGGCCTCGATCGTACGGTTCTACTGTTCACTCTCGGGATGACCGCGTTGACAACGCTCGTCTGCGGCTTAATGCCAGCATTCCATGCCGTGCGCCGCAATTTTCAACCGCAACTCTCCGGCAGCGGTAAAGGAATAACCGGCGAGTTCCGTCATGGGAAAGTGCGAGGTGCGCTCGTCATCAGCCAAGTGACGATCTCGGTTGTCTTACTGATTGGTACCGGCATGCTGATCCGCAGTTTTTTCGTGGTGACCCATATTGATCTTGGCTTTAATCCCAAGAACGTGCTGATTGCAGCCTTTGGGCGTCCTGGCAAACGACCCCCAACGGAAGAACAAGAAGCACTCCTCCACCAGAAAATCGTGCAACAACTCGAATCACTGCCTGGAATAGCAAGCGTCGCGAGTTCTGGCATGCTGCCGGGTTATAACGGTGGCCGTGGCAGCCAAGTGACTGCGCCCGGAACTGGCCATGAAGAAGAAGCGGGTGTCAGCGATGGAAGTGAGAATCTGTTGCAGACCTTGGAGTTTCGTTTGATTCGTGGCAGGTGGTTCTCGAAAGCGGAGGTTGATTCCACGCGATATGTGGCCGTGATCAACCAAACCATGGCGCGGGATTTCTTTGGCGACGCAGACCCGATGGGCCAACAGTTAGAAGTAAAGTCGTTCGCCGCAAGATCGGAACCCCCTCACGACGCCTATTTCCAAATCGTTGGCGTGGTCGCCGATGTCAAGAACTACGGCCCCACGCAACCTGCCTCGCCCCAGGCATTCATCCCCTACACAATCCGGGAAAGGGCGATCTTGATATTGAAAACAAGAAGTGATCCAACCTCATTGATGCACCCGATTCAGGAACAAATTTGGGCAATAGACCGTGGCATAGTTTTTGGCGAGTTTACGCCCATTACGGAAATGTTAAACAGGTTCACGTATTCAGCGCCGAAGCTAGTGGTTGCGGCTGTAACTCCGCTGGCCGCAATCGGCCTGCTTCTGGTAATCATCGGCATATTTAGCGTGATGGCCTACACGGTCTCGCTGCAAACGCACGAGATCGGGATACGGCTGGCCCTGGGTGCGCAGCAAGGGGACATCCTGAAGATGGTACTCAGAAAAGGACTGGTGCTGATTGCGGCGGGGATTGTGATCGGAGTAGGAGTCAGCCTCGGCCTCGCGCGGTTTATCGCCAGCCAACTTTGGGGCGTGTCGCCTACCGATCCTTGGACGTTCGCAGCGGTTGTGGTCGCTATTCTCGTGGTAGGACTCGCGGCGTGTTTCTTTCCGGCGCGTCGGGCCACGCAAGTGGATCCGGTGGTGACGTTGCGTTATGAATAACGCAGTTTCGTCCGGCTGCCGAGAAAGCAGATTCCTCCTCCGGTCGGAATGACAAACTGGAAGTGTCGGAATGACAAACCGGAAGTGCCGGAATGACAAACCTAAAATGACGGTCGATAATGACGAGCCTGGATTGTGTACAAAGGCATGGACTTCTTCTTTCAATCGCTGATTGCGTTTCTGCCGCTGCAGTATCGCAAGGTGGTGCTGCGGGGCGGGGAGGTTTCGCGCGGGCCAGCGATGTTCAGCGGAGCGGTGGAGGTGGCCCTTGCGATGAATCTGCTCATCCATCATTACTTTGCCTACGCGAATCATTGGCTGAGGGGAGTGCCGGACCCAGTATGGATGGGCGGCTTCTCGGCGACTGGCGAGCCCAGCATGATGGGGCTGGGCGTGTTTATGTTGGTTGGTTTTCTGGTGCAGCCGCTAACCATTGTCCTGCTCTATTTCGCAGTTGAGGGCGCGTCGCGCGGGCTGGCAGCTCTGATGGTTGGCGAGATTCGTGGCAGCCTGCCCTTCTGGGCCGTGGCGTTTGCGCGAAACAAAATCGAAACTTGGCGTGAAGAAAAGAAGCTGGGACCGCGAATCGCGGATCAAATCGAGAAAACTCCTCCCGACGGGAACGAGTTGCGGATTGCGAGTTGCCGTCCCAAGCCAGACTGGAACGATCGGGTCACCATTTCGTACCAGCAAGCACTTTATGAAGTAGCTCGTGAGGAAACGGGGGCTGAGCCGCGACCTTTTGTGTATCTCCTGCGGCCAAAACCCGAGTACAAAGTGATACGGGCATTGCGATATTACGCGCCCGATGAAGTTCTCAAGACAGGACGCAGTCTTTGACGGTCGGCAGAAAAAGCGGATTGCTCACTTCGCTCGAAATGACAATGGTGGTTGGTTTGCTATCTCTCTCTCCTGCCGAATAGAATCTTAAGTCGCGCCATCCCACGCGAGTTCTGCGAGGAAAGTTGAAGAAAGTTATCGCCATCTATCCCGGCTCGTTTGACCCCCCGACTAATGGGCATCTCGACTTGATTGAGCGGGGAAGCAATATTTTTGACGAACTGATTGTGGCGATTTTGCGCAACACCGAGAAAAGCCCGCTATTCAGCCTGGGAGATCGCCGCGCCATGCTGGAGTCGATGACGGGGGAATTTCGCAACGTGCGGGTAGACACTTTCGACGGCCTTATGGTGGACTACGCTGCGCGGGTCAAGGCCAAAGCGGTGTTGCGCGGCATTCGCGCCATCAGCGACTATGAGTATGAACTGCAAATGGCGCTGATGAACCGCAAGCTGCGTCCTGAGCTGGAAACTGTTTTATGATGCCGGCGGAACAGTATTCGTATCTAAGTTCACGCCTGGTGCGCGAAGTAGCGCAGCTCGGGGGATCGATCAAAGGATTGGTCCCGGAGATGGTGGAACAGAGCGCTTGAAAGAGAAATTGGATCCGGCAATCAAGTTGCAGAACGCGAGAAAACTAAAGGCAGGGAAACGAGTATGACTCCAGTAACGGAAGCATCGTCAGACCGTAAACCAAGCGGTGAAACTCACCGAGCGCATCAATCGCATTCAACCGTCCGCGACTATGGCGGTGGTAGCCGAGGCCGACAAGTTGCGCACAGCAGGGCGTCGACGTGGTGGACCTGAGCGTGGGCGAGCCGCATTTCCCCACGCCGCAGCACATCAAAGATGCAGCCATTGCCGCTATTCAGGAGAACTTCACCAAATACACGGCGGCTGCGGGCACCGCGGAGCTGCGCGATGCAGTGGCGCATCGTCACGCGTTGGATTTCGACTCCGACTATCGCCGCGAAGAGGCAGTGATTTCGGTTGGCGGCAAGCACGTGCTGTTCAACGCGCTGCAGGTGCTGGTGGAGCATGGCGACGAAGTCATCCTGCCGGTGCCTTACTGGGTTTCGTTCAAAGACATGGTGCAGTATGCCGGCGGCAAGTGCGTGTTTCTTGAGACCGATGAGGCGCAGGGCTTCCGGGTGACCGCGGAGATGGTTTCTCGTGCGGTTACGCCGCGGACCAAGCTCATCATTTTGAACTCGCCGTCGAACCCTTCGGGCGCGGTGATGTCGCCCGAGGATCAGACGGAAGTGGTGCGCTTCGCGGCGCAGCGCGGCATCTGGGTAATGTCCGACGAGTGCTATGTGTATCTGAATTACACCGACCGGCAGTTTTCGGTGGGATCGCTGCGCGAGTTTCGCGACCGCATCGTGATTGCCGGTTCGCTGTCGAAGACTTACGCCATGACCGGATGGCGCATGGGTTTTGCTTTGGCCCCGGCGGCGGTGGCGGGCGCGATGGCCAAGCTGCAGAGCCAGTCTACGTCGAATCCCACATCCATTGCGCAGAAAGCGGCGGTGGCGGCGCTGAAATCGTCGCAAGAGTGCGTAGAGGAGCATGCGCCGCGAATACATCCAGCTAAGCGCGATCATGTGGTTGCGGGGCTGCGGGCGATGCCGGGAGTCAAGTGCAACATGCCGGAAGGCGCATTCTATGTGTATCCCAATGTCTCGGCATTTTTCGGGCGCGGCGGAGTAAAGTCGCCGGCGGATTTTGCCGGCAAACTGCTTCGCGAATTCCACGTGGCTACGGTGCCGGGAGAGGGTTTCGGCACGCAGGAGCACATCCGGGTTTCGTATGCCACATCGGTCAAGGAACTGGATCGCGGCCTCGAGCGCATGCAGAAATTCCTGGGGTCTTTGTAAGATTGGGGCACTGTAAGCGCCGATGAGCGAACTCTATCCATTTCTGATGGTGCCGGACTTCGACCCGCGCCCCTGGGGCACGCAGGATCTTTCGCCCATCTATCCCAACCATCGCTTCGAGCAGAAGATCGGCGAGGCGTGGCTTACCGGAGATGCCTGCAAAGTTGCGAACGGACCGCTGATGGGGAAGTCTTTGTCCGAGCTGAGTGCGCAGTTTGGAAAGGAACTGGTGGGCGAGGCGGCGCGAGACGCAAAGCGGTTCCCTCTGCTGCTGAAATTTTTGTTTCCCCACGAAAAGCTTTCGGTGCAGGTGCATCCGGATGACGAAGCCGCGCGCCGCACGGGGCAGCCTTGGGGCAAAACCGAATGCTGGTACGTGGCGCATGCCAAGCCCGGCGCTCAAATCGCGCTTGGGACTTAAGCCGGGCGTCACGCGGAGCACAATTCGAACAGTCCATCCATGAACAGCGCGCCGAAGAATTGTTGAACTGGGTCGACGTTTTTCCGGGCGACATGATTTATGTCGCGGGCGGCACGGTGCATACGCTGGGGCCGGGGTCAATTATCGTGGAGACCCAACAGCAGTCGGACACTACTTACCGTCTTTATGACTATGGCCGCCCGCGCGAATTGCATCTGAAAGAAGGATTGGCCGTGGTGAAGGAGGTCGTGGCTTCCGGCAAAGTAATTCGTGCGGCGGCCATCGAATTGAATGGTTCGAAGAATCGGCAACGTCGCTGATTGCCGCGCCTTACTTCGTTGTGGAGAGCTTCGACCTCAAAGCGCCGCACGATTTCCGGACCCGCGACGATTTCTCCAAGGCTTCGGTGCAGATTCTGGTCGCGGTGGAGGGCTGCGGCATTGTCGAAGCGGCCGGCGCTCAGCCTGTCACATTCGGAAAGGGGGACGCGGTGGTCGTCCCTGCCTCGTGTCGGTGACTTCCGAGTTCGTCCGCAATGGGAAGTGGAGTTACTGAAGGCATCGGTTCCCGGGAAACAACTGCCCGAGCCAGCTACCAGAATGTAGAATTCT
The DNA here is from genome assembly GCA_963712035.1 of uncultured Acidobacteriaceae bacterium. Lineage (GTDB taxonomy): Bacteria > Acidobacteriota > Terriglobia > Terriglobales > Acidobacteriaceae > PALSA-270. The sequence continues at coordinate 377,364 of CAVQGL010000003.1, forward strand.
CAAGTGCCATCGTCTTTTAAGCGCAGTGTCGAAAAAAGGTCCAATTTTTATCCGGTCATTCTCGCTGGCGGGCGGGGCACTCGCTTCTGGCCGCTTAGCCGTAAGCGCCGCGCCAAACAATTGCTCGCGCTGGATGGCAAGCAAACCATGATCCAGCAAACCGTGGCGCGCTTGCGGCCGCTCACTTCTTCCAGCCGCTTTTGGGTTATCACCAATCGAGATTTACGGAACGAAATCGCGCGCCAGCTTCCTGGTTTGAACCGCAGCCAGATTATCGCCGAACCAATCGGCCGCAATACCGCGCCCGCTATTGGCCTCGCGGCGTTTCTCTTGCTCAGGGAGAATCCTAAGGCCGTGATTGGAATGTTTCCTTCGGATCACGTCATCCTTGACCAGAAGCGTTATCGGGAAGTTCTGAAGCAAGGCATTGAAATCGCCGCCGCCGGCGAAAACATTGTGGTGTTGGGCATCCAGCCCACTCGCGCCGAGACTGGTTACGGGTACATTGAGGTAACTCCCGCGCCCAAAAGCCAAGCCCTGCGAGTACGCCGCTTCACCGAGAAACCTAATGCGCCGGCCGCGGCGGAATTCCTCAAGGCCGGGAACTACTATTGGAATAGCGGCATGTTTCTGTGGAGCGCCCAGACGCTTGCCAATGCGCTGCACGAGCATTTGCCGGCGACTGCCGCTTTACTGGAAAAAATCGCTGCCTCTTTTGGTACGACGCGTTTTGCCAGCGTGTTTCAGCGGCTCTATCCGAAATGCGAAAACATCAGCATCGACTACGCTGTTTTGGAGCGGCGTTCGGCGAAGGGCGAGCAGGCGTCCAACATTTTTTGCCTGCCCGCGGATTTTGGCTGGAATGATCTGGGCTCATGGAGCGCTCTGCACGAACATCGCAGCGGACGCCGCCATCCCGCGGACGGCAACATTGTTTCCAGCGCGGGCATCTTTACGCTGAATGCCCAGGGTAATTACGTCCACTCGCCGAAGAAATTTGTGGCGGTGGTGAGCGTCAGCAACCTGGTGGTGGTAGAAACGGACGACGCCTTGCTCATTACCACGATCGAGCACGCCCAGGACGTGGGAAAAGTCGTAAAGTATCTGGACGAAAAGAAACTGCACAAGCTGGTGTAGAAAACAAGCGGCTAGCGATTAGTCACAGCGATATTGCCGTCGCTAGCCACTAGTCACTGAACACTAGTCACTGATATGCCCAACGAGATCAAATTCGGGACCGACGGCTGGCGCGGTGTAATTGCCGACGACTTCATCTTTGATAATGTTCGCCGCGTGTCCGGCGCCATTGCCGCCTACGTTCTGAAACATGAAGATTCGAAGCGTGGCGTCATGGTTGGCTACGATACGCGTTTTGCTTCGCAGCGCGCGGCGCGTGTAGTGGCTGAAGTCCTCAGCGACGCCGGGATTGCGGTTAGTCTGTCGAACGACTTCGTTCCCACCCCCGCGATTTCTCTGGCCGTGAAGGCTCGAAAGGCGGCGGGTGGCGTTGTCATTACTTCCAGCCACAATCCGTGGAATTGGAATGGAGTGAAGTTCAAGGCCAAATTTGGCGGGTCGGCCCCGCCGGCCATCATGAAGGTAATCGAAGGCGAACTCCACGCGAACGCCATGCCAAAAGGCGACCGCGCCGCAATTAGAGAAGACGACTTCAAGCAGGCTTACATCGAGGCCATCTGCGCATTCGCCGACTTGGATTTGATTGCCCGCTCCAACCTGAAGTTTGCCGTCGATTCAATGTACGGCGCGGGCCGCGGTGTATTGACACAAATATTCGAGAAGCGCAGCATTCAGCACGTTGCCATCCGGCAGGAATTAAATCCGCTGTTCCCTGGAATCAATCCCGAGCCCATTGAACCGCACATCGCCATGCTCCGGGCAACGGTTGTCGCGGAGAGTTGTCATGCCGGTTTCGCCACGGACGGCGACGCCGACCGCATTGGCGCAATCGCTGAAGACGGCAGCTTCGTGGATGCGCACAAGGTTTTCGCGGTGCTTTTGCAGTGGCTCTTAGAGCGCAAGAAGTGGCCGGGAGAGGTTGTGCGCGCCTTCAACACGACAGGCATGCTGGATCGCATCGCCGCCCGCTACGGACGCAAACTGAATGAGTGTCCTATCGGCTTCAAGTACGTGGCCGACCTCATGATGGAGCGTGACATTCTGATCGGCGGCGAGGAGTCCGGCGGGATTGGCTACTCGCGGTTTCTTCCCGAGCGCGATGGCATTCTCAATTCATTGTTGTTGGCCAACGTAATGGCGGAAGAAGGCAAGCCCTTGGGACAGCTTGTGGCCGACTTGCAAAAGGAATATGGTCCTCACTATTACGGGCGGCATGATCTTCACATTGCGGAAGAGGCCAAACAGTCCACGATCCAGCGTGCCCTTTCCGCCAGTACGACGCGACTGGGGCGCTATTCGATTCGGAAGAAGGAGACGCTCGACGGCGTGAAGTTTTTCCTCGACGCACCCACGAATGGCAACGGGGCCGACGCTTGGATTCTATTTCGCGTTTCCGGGACCGAGCCTTTGTTGCGCGTCTATGCGGAGGCGGCTTCACCGGAATTGGTCGAGGAAATTCTGTCCACCGGCGGAGACTTCGTGGGCAGCATGTAACATCGCGAGTGGCCGACGGGTCATTGTCCCTCCAGGCTCTCGCCAGGGTTTGCTGTTAGCACCGATAATTGGCTAAGCTCTTATGAATTCTGCGGCCACCATCGCTGACACCCCTGAAGCGCAGCGCTATAACCGCATCCGGCGTTGGCTGGGAATTGCCGATGTCGGCGTCGGCGTTCTCCTGCTGGTCGTTCTGCTGGCGACCGGATGGACGGATGGCGTCCGCGATCTTGCTTACCGCGCCGCCTTCCAAAATTATGTGCTCGCGGTGGCTCTGTATATTTTGGCGCTCATGCTGATGGCCAAGCTGCTCGGCTTGGGATTCGATTACTACGGGTTTCGCTTAGAACACCGCTTTCAGTTGTCCAACCAGAGATTGTCTCCGTGGATCAAGGATCAGTTCAAGGAATTCCTGGTCAGCGTCGTGCTGGCAGGGATCCTGGCGGAAGTGCTGTACTTTATTATTCGTGAATCTCCGCAACGCTGGTGGCTGGTAGCCTGGGCGGTGTTTCTAGGACTCTTTGTTCTGCTGGCGCAACTTGCTCCGGTAATCTTGTTCCCAATTTTTTACAAGTTTGAGCCCCTGGAAAACGACGATTTGAAATCGCGATTGGTAAAGCTTGGCGCGCGGGCGGGAACTCGCGTACGTGGCGTCTATAAATGGAAGCTCTCGGAAAAAAGCAAAAAAGCCAACGCCGCATTAACCGGCCTCGGGGGCACGCGTCGCATCATTCTCGCGGATACGCTTCTCGACAATTACAGTGCGGACGAAATTGAGGCAGTCTTGGCCCATGAACTGGGACATCACGTCCACCGTCACATTTTGAAGAGCATTGGGGTTCAGGCCTTGACTACGTTGGTAGGTTTTTGGGCGGCCAACTGGGTGCTGCACTACTCCGTCGACCGGTTACACATGTTCGAGACGCTTTCCGACTTCGCCAATTTCCCGCTGCTAGTCCTGGTCGCCACCGTGCTGTCATTCCTGCTGATGCCTGCCCTCAACGCCTACTCCCGCTACAACGAACGCCAGGCCGACCGTTACGCGTTCCAGTCAACAGCCAGTGTCGTTCCGTTCATCACGGCCATGAATAAGCTCGCGGACCAAAATCTTGCCGAGCGCACACCTTCCAAGTTTGTGGAATGGTTTTTCCATTCACATCCCGCAATTTCGCGCCGGGTGGAAGCCGCCAACGCGTGGGCGAGAATGAAGGCATCGGTAAAGGGCTAGGTCGTGGAGATTTCAGCGAGTGTGCAAGATCTGCACCACTCTCTGCAAATCCTCTTCTGTGTCGACACCCACCGAGTCAAACGCAGTTTCGGCAACGTAGATGGGAATTCCGTTTTCCAGGAAACGCAACTGTTCTAAGCGTTCACTCCGCTCCAATGACGACTCCGGCAACGTCACGAAGCGGTCCAATGCGGCTTTGCGGTACGCGTACATGCCAAGGTGCTTGAAGTAGCGCGGCGAACTGCCATCGCGATCGTAAGGAATGGCGGCCCGAGAAAAGTAAAGCGCCCGGCCATCCTTGTCGGTCACGACTTTGACGGCATTTGGATTGTTAATTTCTGCCGCAGTGCAAGGCGTCTTCAAAGTGCCCACCAATGTGGCCGGGTCTTGCATAACTTGAAGCAGCGCCGAAATATGTTCGGGCCGTACCAACGGTTCGTCTCCCTGGACGTTCACATAAACGTCGGCCTCGACCGACCCTGAGACTTCCTGCACACGCTCGCTGCCACTGCGATGTGCGGACGAAGTCATGCGTACATTCCAACCATGCTCCCGGCACACTTGCAAGATTTCGTTGGAATCGGTTGCGACAATTACTTCACTCAACATGGATGCAGCTTGCACCGCGTGGTACACCCAGCCAATCAGCGGTCGTCCCGCGATGTCGCGCAGCATTTTCCGCGGCAGGCGTGTCGAGGCCAGCCGCGCGGGAATCACAGCGATCGCTTTCATGGACCTAGTTTCAAGTTTCTATGGACAAGTTGCAAGAGCGAGTGCCGCTCATCCATTCTCTTCTCAGGTTTGACACCCGTTTCCATGGACTCATAGAATCAAACAGCGAGTCCCGGCACACGGCGTTCCACGCTGTTGTGCCATGGTTTGGAAATCCTCGGACAGGCGAGAGCTTGCTCCACCCGTATTTCCTGCGCAACGTGGCGGTGTAGCTCAGGTGGTTAGAGCGACGGTCTCATAATCCGTAGGTCGTAGGTTCGAGTCCTACCGCCGCCACCAGATAAATCAGCAGCTGGCCGTGAACCGTGCCTCAATGCGGTTCGGACGACGCTCGTGAAGGCGTGCTCAGTGGTAAATGCTCGCGGCCAGCAGGGAAGTTGAACTTCTTCAACAACTCTTGGTACTTCGGTTCGTCTTTCAAGCTAAGCAAGTCCGGTTCCGACAAACACGTGAGGACCTCACCGTCATGACGCGCATAATCGTCTTCCAAGAGTTGGAGTGCCTCCTTTTTCTTTCCCATCCGGATGCAGGTTTTCGCTAGCAACGTTCCCGGAATCGTTCCCGCTAAGTAATATTTCTTTTGCGCCGCGTATAGGTTTCGCAGCAGCCCACGCTCGCCATCCTGTACGTATCCGGCGCGCGCCCTTGCCATGGTATCGATCAGCCCGAGGTCATTCACGGCGTGTGCCGCCTTGTCGCCCTCCGTTAGGTAAGCCGGGTAGTCGCGAAGGCTAAAGCCGATGAGCATGAGGTATTGATGGGGTGAGCGAAACTCCGAATAGGTGCGTTCCACCTCCTGGAGAAGTTCAATGGCCTCCTGCGTTTTCCCGGCTTTGAATAACAGGATGCCCTTGTCGGCGAGGATCGCCGGGGAAGACGGATCAAGCTCCTGCGCCTTATTTATTTCCTCGAGACATTCTTCGAATCGGCCAGGCGACGCAAACGTATTGGCGAACCAGAGGCGCGCAATTGGGTCCGTGGGATTCAGTTCGATGGCACGGTGAAACTCATTCTCCCCGTTCACAAAGTCCCAGTTGCCGTTGGTTTCTGCGAAGGCCAAGGCGCGATGCGCTTCGGCAAGCGAATCATCCAGTTCGATGGCCTTCTTTGCGGCCGCGATCGCGCGCGCATAGGCCTGGTTCTCGGGCATGGTCGTGTATTCGCGAAGCAGAAGGTAGGTATCGGCCAGGCCTGCGTAGCTTCGGGCATCGCCCGGATCGTGCACCATCGCCTGCGTGAAGTAATCCAGAGCACGATTCAGACTATCCGGAGTCCTCAGGTTCCATTCGTAGCGTCCCTTGAGGTAAAGATCATGAGCGAGACTTTTCTGCAGGTCGGAAGCAGATCTTGGCTGGCTCCTGGTGAACAGAGAACGCAGCGTGTTCGACGCCCGCAACTCCGCAGTTTTTATCTTGGCAGGAGAGACGACCATCTCGATGCTGCTCACCAGCAGCAAGGTGGTGAGGGCCAGCAACCACCTTCGTCGGATGCTCGACCCTCGAGCAGGTGCTTCCGACGTCGGTGCGTGGGCCGAAGGAGAAGATTCTGCCACAAACTCGGCGGTAACCAGATGGCCGGCGGATTCCTGTTCCTCTGCTTTGTCCAGAGAGTCCGGGCCATGAACGTGCTGGCATCCCAGCCAGCCATCCAGTTCCCCGGTGTAGGCGTAGACGCACGCGCGCCCTCCCCCAGGCACGCGATAAGCGGGCAGTCCCCGCTCTCTCTCCCAGCGTTTGACGGTCCGTTCGCCCCGGTCGAGATAAGCGGCGATCGCTTTCCACGAATCTAAACGGGTTCCCCTGGCACTTTTTTCTGTTTTCCCGGACTCGGCGTGTAGTGGCATGAACTGGCCTGACGAAGCACATCAGGGCACTTGCCAGGGGAGGATAAAACACTCCAATGTACCACCGGGGGACCCGAACAACAAGCCACGCGCCGGGTTCAGCTTGGCGCATCCGCGTCACGGTCCGTTGGTATCCCAGGAGATCACTTCATCATGAAAAATTTTGTTTTCCTCATCTTGTCAGGCCTTTTAGTGTTCGCGGGCGGTTGCGGCGGCGGAAAAACGACGACTTCAACCCCGCCCGTCATTTCTGTTGCTGTCTCTCCCTCCGCTCAAACAAATCTCGATCAAGGGCAGACCTTAAACTTCACCGCGACAGTGAGCAACGACTCCAGCGCGAAGGGCGTCAGTTGGAGCATGTCGGGAACATCATGCACGGGGACGGCATGCGGGACCTTCACGAACAGCACGACAACCGCCTCGACTTACAACGCCCCGGCATCCGTCTCCTCAAATATTACGGTAACGATTGTGGCGACTTCCGCTGCGGACACGACAAAATCGGCGTCAACGGGCGTTGTGGTGAGTCCGCCTCCGAGCGTTACTACGGCCTCGTTAACAAGTGGTACGGTAGGCACAGCTTATAACGCCACCTTAGCGGCCAGCGGCGGCGCGGGCACACTGACCTGGAGCCTGAACACTGGCTCTTCGCTTCCGGCGGGTCTTTCATTGAGCGGCGCAGGGGCAATCTCCGGAACGCCCACGGCAGCCGGCACCACAACCTTCATGGTGAAAGTGACGGATGCTTCCGGCGGTCAACCGGGGCCGGTCTCCGCCACACAACAGCTCAGCCTTACGATCATGCCTGGGCCATTGACCATCACTACGACCTCATTACCAAACGCTACGGTGAGCACGGCATACAACGAGCCTCTGCAAGCCGTCGGTGGCACTCCGCCCTATACCTGGACTGTAACCAGCGGCTCCTCGCTGCCCACGTGGCTAACTTTGGGCGGTTCGGGGACGAATTGGACGATTTCCGGAACGCCCTCGGCTCCTGGAAACTCCGCCTTCTCGCTCACCGTGACCGACTCAACCACTCCGACAGCGCAGACCAAGAATCAATCGTTAAGCGTCACGGTGGTGGGCGTTGCGGCATCCTGCGGCAGCGGAAACGAGGCAATATTGAAAGGGCAATACGCCTTCAGCCTGAGCGGATATAACGCCACGGGTTATCTGGCTGCAGTCGGTTCCTTCACAGCAGACGGAAGCGGACATATCACGGGCGGCACGGTGGACAGCAACGGTGCGCTCGGGGTACAAACCCTTAAGAGCATCACGACCGGTGGAAGTTCGTATTCAGTGGGCTCCGACAATCGCGGGTGCGCCACCATTGTGACGCCGTTTTACACATTCACTACGCGATTTGCGCTAATGAATCCCCCGGCGTCAGCTGTGGCTTCGGAAGGCACGATTCAAGAGTGGGATTCCGGCGCGACCCCATTCATCGGTGCGGGGCAGATTCTGCTACAAGCTCTCCCCGGCGCTTTGCAAAATGGCACCTACGTTTTTCAACAAACCGGCGTCTATGGAACCAGCGAGCTTCGGGTAGGCTCGGTTGGGACGCTAACCGCGAATGGCAGTGGCGGCTTTACCGCCGGCGAATACGACGCGAATGTGAATGGAGACCACACAACCTTTTCAGGCTTGAGCGGAACCTACACGACGCCCGACTCGACTACCGGGAGATACACCACCGCCACCAGCTTGGATGGAGTCACCAACCACCACGTAGCTTATTTGGTTTCCAATTCGCAATACCTGCAATTGACGACGGATGCTCTCACCGCCGAGAATTCCGTTCTGATCGCGGAAGGACAACTGCAAAGCGGCTCTTTAACCATCAGCGGCAATCTGGTCTTCTACGCGACAGGGATGGAGTCCAGCGGCACCGGGAGCTATGTCCAGATTGGACTCGTCACCGTCACCAATTCCACTACTCTGAGTGCTAACGTCTACGAGGATGATGCTGGTACGTGGATGACGCCCAGCCCCAACACTTCGTCTTGCACCTACGCCATCGACTCATACGGCAAGTTGACAACCAGTGGGTCCAGTTGCGGGAACCATCCTCCTGTGTTCTACCTGATCAGCTCTAACACGGCCGTCATGCTTGGAACCGACTCAGGAGTCTCAGTTGGCCAAGTCTTACCGCAGTTAGCGACATCGATCACGGGGGGGACGTACTTCTTTGGTACGCAGCAGGCGGTCAACCTTGGTGTGGTGACTGACACAGGCGTAGCTACACTTAGCAGCGGCGGTGTCGCTAATATTACCGGTGACACCACTTCCGTCAGTTCGCCCCAACAGGCGGACGAAACTGAAAGCGAGACGCTGACCGTAAATTCCGACGGAACCATTACTGATTCGAGCCATCCCACGCAAGTTTCGGGGATTACCTCCGGCCGCCAACTCGTGATCGTTGATGGCCAAGGGAGTGCCTTCCCCACCATTCTGGTGATCAAGACAACGCCTATCAGTTAGTCGCTGGACTTCAGGAAAAAGGACCTTGTCTGTCTTGGGGGGAGGGACAAGGTCCTTTCCGGAAGCTCATTCCGAGTGCAGCAGTCTCATGAATAGTTTTGGGTAGGACTAGGCTTCAGCCGGGCCACCCCCAGCCCAAGTAAAACTCAGGCTTTAGCCCTCTGAGGGAGCACTACGTCTCCAGAGAGTGATTCGTGAGATGAGTCCTAATTCGTTTCGACTACAGTTTTCAACCCCACGTATTTCGTGACCTCGTCAAAGCGAGCCGGGACATCGTCCAGCGCGACCCGGTGAGTGATCCAGACCGAAGTATCAATTACGCCTTCTTCGATCATGCGGATGAGGCGTGGAAAATGCCCTGCGCTGTTGCGGGAGGCGAACAAGGTCAGTTCACGGTGGTGGAACAGGGGATCGTCAACCGGTACGGCGTTCGGCACGATACCAACCCAAACCACGCGCCCGCCGAATCGAGCGCCCGTAAAGCTTCGAGCCATGGACTCTGGATTGCCCGTGGCATCAATCACCACATCGGCTAGCCCATCGGCGAGAGCGGTCACAACCTCTACGCCGAGGCGCTCGATGAATTTACGGCGATGCGGCGCCATTTCGAGAACCCGAACCCGCGCGCCCGCCGCCAACGCGACCTGCGTGATGGCCACGCCGATAGGTCCCGCACCGATCACTACCAGAAGTTCTCCCGAAGTCAGTCCGGATCGCATGACGGCTTGCGCTCCGATGCTCAACGGTTCGACGACCGCCAATTGGTCGAAACTGAGGCGCGAAGATTTGTAGACGTGATCGGCTGGCACGGCGAGGAACTCCCGAAAACCGCCGTCCGTATGCACACCCATGACTCGAATGTCTTCGCAGTTGTTGTAGTGTCCGGAGCGGCATGGTGGACATTTTCCGCAGTTCAAATAAGGCTCGACCGTGCAGTGGTCGCCGGGCGCCAGGCCACGGTCGTTGGCGGGTATCTCCACGACTTCCGCGCCCAGTTCATGACCGAGCACGCGAGGATAGACGAAGAATGGCTGACGGCCGTGAAAGGCATGAAAATCGGTGCCGCAAACGCCTATACGATGAACTCGCAAAAGCGCTTGGCCAGGGCCTGCCGTGGGCCGGTCAACGTCGCTTGCCACGAGACAGCCAGGTTTTTCAAGCACGACTTGCTTCATAGAGATTTCCTCGATTCCTTCGCGGCCTGATCGGCGGGATACCGCCGCGCGAGAACGGCCCGCACGCCGTCTTTTCGAATTTCCATCAACATGGTCGTAACCTCTGGCGCAATTCTTTCTACGTCGAGAGGCTCACGGCTGCGCTCCGCTAGGCGTCCAATCGCCCCGGAAGTGAATTTCAACATCGATTCCCGTGAATGTTCATCGGTCTGACGCCAGAGTTCGAGAATGTAGTCGGCATTGGCGTCTTGCAGTCCGCCCCGCACCACTGTTTCCAGGGTTGCTGCCACTGTGAACAACAGCCGTTCCGGCAATGCATTCTTACGCGCCAGAAAATCCCGGATGCTGGGGAAAAGCCGGATCGAGTTCTTAGTGGTCAGATCTACGCGAATTCCCTGCAGGCGGTGTTCAATCGTGGGATTGTCGATGCGCTGCATGCACTCGCGAGCGTACTCCGAATTCACCGCTTCTTCCTCGGGACCCATCGCCGGAATGATTTCCTGCCACAGGGTTTGCTCGTTGAACGGTCCTATCTGCGGATCTTTCAGTGCCTCGTAGATCAGGCTGTAATCGAGCAAGGTACCCAGCGTCGAGAGGACCATTTGGGGCCCATTTAATGTCCGCAGTTTGCGAAGACGGTAAGGTTTCAGGTCATCCACGAAGCGCACATTGGGGGTCGTGTGATGCATGGGGAAGTGCCGCTGGGTAAACTCATCCGCCTGAATGGCGAACAGATAATAAGGTTCGCCACAGGTGAGCAAGTCATCCTGATAACCAAGCGTGGCACATTCTTGGGCAAGCAACTCCGGACGCGGGGTTCCCACCACAATGCGGTCAACAAGCGTGCTGGCCACATGAACGGAATGTTGAGCCCAATCGAGGAACTTGGGCTCCAACTTCCAAGCTCGCGCCTGCTCGAGGATTAAGCCATGCACCAGAGGCCCGTTGTTCTCGACCAGTTCGGTAGGGATTACCGCGATATCGGCATCTCGGCCGCCAGTCGCCCGCCAGCGCGCGAACAACAGCCGCGTAAGTTTGCCGGGAAAGCCGTGGGGCGGTTGTGACTCCAGAGTATCCGCCGCGTCGATTTTTAGCCCTGTCTCCGTGGCATTGCTTAAAATCACGCGAAGTTCGCGCTTGCTGACTGCCTCCTCGATCTTGTTCCATTCGCGATCTGCAACCAGGAGACGGCTGATGCAGCCGATGATCCTTTTGATCTCTACCCGCTTCCCGCCCGCGATACCGCGAAGGATTAACGTGTACAAGCCGTCCTGGCGGGCAAAGGCTTCGGAGCGGTGGTCAGCATTCCGCTGCACGTTAACAATGCGGCCGGCATAGCGCCCGCCGTTATTTGCGAGTTGGACGAAATCCGGGACAAATCCGCGCATGAACTTGCCCCACCCCAGTTGCAGGATGGTTTCGGGCGCTTTCAGCAATGCGGACGATGGGATCTCCAGGTTGCGCGCCGGTAATGCATTTAGCAATTTATGAGAAAGAGTGGGGTGGGACACCTGCTTGACGACATCAACAGTCATTATTACTTAAGCCTCCTATGAAGAGAAACTTGAGTTCAAGGTCTGACCACGAACCAAGGTAGCGGGATCAGGAAGATATTCGGAAAAAAATCACCCTTCCCATCTTGCACGGTTGGGCAAAACGATAAGCAGCAGTCGCGATGTCCTGCGATCTCGACCCTAAACGGCAGCAAGACGAAAAGTAAGTACTGAATCCCGAAAATCTACATTACTACGATACAATCGCGGCATCTAACAGTCTACCCGAATGTTTTGCGCAATAACATCGCCTATGAATATCAGGCACTGGAGCGCTTCATTTGGGCACGGCTCTCACCGTGCCGACACCTTTCGGCCACGACTCGATTAATTTCTCCAAAGGTTGCGGCGCCGCACTCAGATAACGATCGAAGAAAGCGACACTGTAGGCGTCGATGAGATCTTGATATTTTTTGTTCAGATCGGTCCAGGCGAAATGTCCAGCCCCGTCGAATTCAACGAAATATTTTGGGGATGAAGAGAGATCGTAGGCTCCTCCTGGACGCTTGACGAAAGGCGTTTCGCCGAGATCGGTCGTCCCTCCCTGGTACATCACCGGCACATGCAGGTGCGGAAGATCCCCTTTCATGATGAATGGAGTGCAGTGCGGCGAGAGAGCTAGAACCGCCTTAATTCTTCTGTCTTTCCAGGACGGCCAGCCGCCAGCCAGTCCCAAAGCGGTGTAACCACCAAGGGAGTGGCCCGCGATCCCGATTCGCTCGCGGTCGACCGGCACGCCCTGAAAAGTTGATTGGCGCAAGACCTCATCCAGGAGGCTCTCGATGTCTTCGGTGCGATCTTTATAAGTGCCGTCGCTCCATTTGGACGGGTCTTGAAACGGTTCCTGCGGCCGGTTGGCCAGCAGTTTTCCCGGATACCACTGTGCACGTGCTGTCCCACAGCTTGCGTCTTTGTGATTCGGGGCAACCACTAAATATCCAGCTCGGGCCAGCGCTTCCATCAGGAAGACCGACTGCGTATTGCACCCCGTGTAACCGTGGGAAAACACAATAAGGGGATAGCCGTTATGCGGAGCGGGCCCAGCAGGTTTCCACACCGCAACGTCGCGTCCCGCAAGCATTACGTGGGGAACGTTGTCTTCTCCCGAGACTACGCTCAGGCGAAGCAGAACAAGCGCTCCAATAATGCAAATCAAGCCCGCGGCCTTCCGGCCAGTCACCAGCGAGGAGCTCTTGGCCGTCCTCATCATAAATCGCCGTCTGCCAGCCGGTCGCCGTATCCATTGTCTGCGAGCCATCGATAGAGAAAAACCTGATAAAGGTACGAGGCTACGATTTCTTCTCCAAGCTCATGGGTGTCCGAACAGAGAAACGGAACTCGCAGGCCTGCCAGAGTCGCGATTAAGGACTGAGTGATTCGGTTGGGATTGATCTGGCTGTGCGGGTAGGGACTTTTAATCCGACTCAGGGGCGCCGCAATCACGAGCAAGCTGTGCGGAAATTGGCTCATCGCCCGCAATCGTTCCACAAAAACCACTCGATTCACAGAAAACGATTGCACCAGGTCGCCGAGTTCTTTGCGCTCCACCACGCAAACGTCTTCCAGGCCGGCGAGCGTGTAGTCGCCAAGTTTCAGCGGGTGCCTCTCGATGCCCGAGAACCACTCCGGGAAACGGGAAAAGTCGAAGGGATCTTGTTCTCGCGTGTCCACCAATACGACCGGCTTAGGGCTCTTTAGCTGCGTCCCGCCGCGTTCCGCCAATACGGGGATGGGGGGTGGAAGCACAGGCCGGGTGTTCATTTCCCAAGTCAATGGTGGGGCGATTAGAGTGCGGCGTCTTCTCAAAGCGTGGCTCAATTCTCTGCTTTCATTACCGGCTGTACTGATTCTTCTTCTTCTCTGCGTGCCGCTCCAGGCCAAGTTTAATTAGCCTTTCGATCAGCTTCGGATACTTGAGACCCGTCGCCGCCCATAGCTTGGGATACATACTGATGGAAGTGAATCCGGGCATTGTATTGACTTCGTTCAAATAGATTTTCCGCGTTTTCGGGTCCATCAGAAAATCCACTCGGGCCAAGCCGGCACAATCCACCGCTTTGAAAGCGCTGATCGCCAGTTGCTGGACCGTCCTGGTCTCGGACTTGCTCAGTTTTGCAGGAATAATTAACTGCGAGCCTTCATCCAGATACTTGGCGTTGTAGTCGTAAAATTCCGTGCTCGGCACGATTTCTCCGGGTACCAACGTCTCGGGCCGGTCATTGCCCAACACCGAGCATTCAATTTCCCGCGCCTTTTGCTTTTTTCCGCCCACCCCCTGCTCGATCACAATCTTGCGGTCAAACTTCGCTGCCTCGTCGATGGCCGGCCCCAATTCTTTAACGTCATGCGCTTTGGAAATTCCTACCGACGATCCTAAATTTGCCGGCTTCACAAACACCGGATACTTCAGCTTGCCGTCCACCAGCTTCCGCACTTTTTTGGGATCGTCTTCCCAATCCGAGCGCAGAAGCGTCACGTGCTTGACGATCGGCAAACCACTAGCCCGGAACAGCGACTTCATCACATCCTTATCCATGCCGGCTGCCGAGCCCAGCACGCCTGCTCCGACATAGGGAATGTCCGCCAGTTCGAGCAAACCCTGAATCGTGCCATCCTCACCGAACGTCCCATGCAGGACGGGGAAGATCACATCCACATTGATGGCCCGGTCGGCCGCGCGTCGCGCCAAGCCAGAGGATGCTGCGTCGGTTTGAAAGGGCGTAAGAGCGCCCGCCTGGTGCGGTTCCGGAGGCACGACCACAGCCTGTCCCCGCGCCAGCACAGCCGCTCCCGCCGTCGCTTCCGGATCGCCAGCCCGCAAATAGTCGGGGCCAGCATGGGCCGCGGGATTCGCCAAGTGACTCGCCCCTTTTCCGCGGAGCAACAGTTCAGCGTCTGCCGAGGTCACCCATCGGCCTTCCTTGGTAATCCCAATCGGGACAACTTCATATTTGCTTTTATCGATGGCGTCGAACACGGATGCCGCGGAGAGCAGCGAGACTTCATGCTCCCCACTCCGCCCTCCGAACAAAATGCCCACTCGCAGTTTCTTCATGACCCAAGTCTGGACGGCGTTTGCCTCTCGCGTCAATCCCTGGCATGGTACCGGGCGGTCATGGCCTGTTAAAGCGGAATTGGATTCCTCAAACCCGTGTGCCCCAAGACGGTCAGAGGGCTGGCCTCAACTCGCGGGCAAGGCTTAATATGCAAACCAAGGGGATGACGTGGTTAGGATCTCACGGGAGGGTTCATGCGCAACTTCGTTCTGGGAGCCGTAATTGCGATTCTTGTTTTCGTTCTTGGCGGACTGGTCTTCGCTCTGCTTGGATATCTGCCCACCAACGCCGACGCGACGCCGCCCCATCTCGAGATGCGCATTGCCATGAGCACTCTCGACGCTTCCATGGAGCGGCACGCCCCGCGGGTGACCAACCCTCTGCCCGCCACCGATGATAATTTGATTGATGGCATGAAGGTTTACACCATGAATTGCTCCGCCTGCCATGGCACGCTCGACAACAAACGCAGTCCGCTGGAGCATTCCTTTTACCCGCCCGCGCCGCAGTTCGTTTTCGATCCGCCTGACGATCCCGAGTGGCACCTTTATTACGCTATCTCTACCGGGGTTCGCTACAGCGGAATGCCCGCTTGGAACCAGGCGCTCAGCGATCAGGACCGATGGAAGGTCACGGCCTTTCTATCCCACCTGGAAAAACTTACGCCGGCCGTACAAGATTATTGGAAAAAGTCATTCGGTGTCGCTCCGCAAAGTACGGACATGAAGGATATGCCAGGAATGGGGAAAGAGAAGGAAGAGAAGCACTAGACAACGTGCCTTTTGGAACTGACATTCGGGTGCCCGCTGTCTGAAATCTCCAGATTGATTGTCGGTTCGCCGCTCACTCGCAGAAGATATAATTTAAGGTTGTGTTTGCCCCGCCAGCGGTCACGGGGAACACGTGGAAGGAAACACATGCCGACTGATGTCATTATGCCCCAAATGGGCGAGTCCGTCTTTGAGGGCACCATCACTAAATGGCTGAAGAAGCCTGGCGACAAAGTGCAGCGCGACGAGCCGCTGTTTGAGATCTCCACCGACAAAGTGGACGCCGAAATTCCTTCTCCTGCCTCTGGCGTTTTGCAGGAGATCAAGGCTGCAGAGGGTACGACCGTCCAGGTCAATACTGTGGTCGGCACGATTTCCGCGAACGGAGAAACGGCCGCGCCAACGGTAACTCCAGCGAAGGGCGCCGTCGCTCCACCCAGCAAGCCGCCCGCTATCGCCAAGCCCGACCCGACAGAAGCCGCGGCATCCGCTCCTGTTTCGCAAGAGGAAGAAGACGATCACCTGCGCTCGTCACCGCTCGTTCGCAAAATTGCCCGTGAGCATAATGTGAACTTATCGCAAGTCTCCGGCACCGGCTTGGGTGGCCGCATCACCAAGCAGGACATCATGACCTTCGTCGAAAAGCAGGAGGCTTCTCCTGCGCCGGCCCCCGCCGCACCTGCGCCGGTTGCAGCTGCGCCCGCACCCTCTGCCAAGCCAGCCGCGCTTTCCGTCCCCGGCGATCTCGTGCCCATGTCGAACATGCGCAAGATAATCGCCCAGCGCATGATCGAATCACGCCGCACCAGCGCTCACGTGCACTGCATGTTTCAAGTGGACTTGTCCCCAATTGTCCGGGTGCGCAATAAGATGAAGGCATCATTCGAGCAGCGGTACGGGGCGCGTCTCACCTTCATGCCATTTTTCGTCCGCGCCGCCATCATCGCGCTGCAGCAGTTTCCCATCGTGAATGCTTCAGTGGAAGGCGAGAGCATTCGCTACCATCGCAAAATTAATGTGGGTATCGCCGTCGCATTGGATTGGGGCCTGATTGTGCCTGTTCTCAAGAACGCGGGCGACCTCAACTTCCTCGGGTTACAACGTGGCATCGCCGATCTTGGGGAACGCGCGCGCACTAAGAAGCTCAAGCCCGATGATGTCGACGGCTCGACTTTTACCATCACCAATCCCGGCCAGTTCGGCGCGGTCTTTGGTCTGCCCATCATCAATCAGCCCAATGCCGCCATCATGGGCGTCGGCGGAATCAGCAAGGCTCCCCTGGTCGTCACCGATGCCGATGGCAACGATTCCATCGCCATCCGTTCCATCGTCAACCTCACGCTCGGCTATGACCACCGCATCATTGACGGTGCCGTCGCCGACCAATTCATGGCCTTCGTCAAAAAAACATTGGAGAACTGGAGCGAAGACGTCGGTTAGCTGGCCATTCAGGAGGCTCGCTTTTCGACGCGGTATAGCGGATACGATCGTCGCGGTAGCGACTCCGGAGATTCGCACCCCAACGTTCCCCCAAGCAGGCGCGAGAGACCGAGAAGCGCGCTACTTCCGCACACTGGGCATCTGCCTTTCAGAGTGGTGTTGACGATGGCATCGCAGTTTGCACAGAGCAGGGCATCTTCCAGTCTGACTATATTCAGCTCTTCAAATTCGTTTGCCGGCTTTGACGAATAAGCGCGCATAGAGTTTCCCATTTCCTGATGTTGCACTATTGGCAAGAGGCGCCACCATCGGGTAAGACCTGTATTACCTGGATGGTCCCCCCGAACCCAAGTCCTGCACTTGCAGACGCTGGGGGTTACTTGGTTACCCGACCAGACCTGATAAAGCGCTCTCCGCACATCGGTACCTGGATAGCGGCGCTTTCGTAATGCCGCGCTACAGGGATACCCCGATGGCTTGTTTCTGGGGAAGTGACAACATGGCGCTGCGCAACACCATTAGGAGGCTTCATGGCGCGTGCCATCTTGATTGCCGACGACAACCTGAGTATTCGACGAGTGTTGCGCTCTGCCTTGGAGAACGTCGGCGAATGCAGTATTTGTGGCGAGGCCGAAAATGGCGCCACCGCCATTGATAAAGTAAAGGAACTGCATCCTGACCTTGTCATTCTGGATTTTTCCATGCCGGTGTTGAACGGGCTGGAAGTCCTGCGAGCGCTGAAACGGCTTCGTCCAACCATGCCGGTAATTCTCTTCACTATGTTTAAAGACCGCCATCTAGAGGCCGAGGCGTTTGCCGCCGGCGCGAGTGTCGTTATCTCGAAGGCTGCCGGCATCGATACGCTTATCGAGCAAACGCGCGTATTGCTTAAATATTCCAAGCCTTGTTGATGCCGAGCGCAAACCCCCGACCCCCATTGTTTTCGAGCGCGTAGCGAGGGTGCCGAGCGCTTACCGGATACCCAACCGCTCGTGCAGCGCAATAGCGGTGCTGATGGTGACGGAAATCGCTGCGTTCAGTAGTCGCTCATAAACTCCGCGCTTGATATCGCTGCGCTCCAGAAGGGTAAGTCTCTCTTCCGCTTGGCTCATTCTTCCGGGCTGACCGCTGCCAACCAGCATTTCCATCTTGGCTTCCAGGCGAGCCAGTTTTTCCAGGACTTCGCGTTGAAAGTCATTGTCCGTCACCCGCACCACCAGAGGTTGTTTTCCTGCGCCTCCACGGTGCGCATATCGGCTTGTTACTTCGTCATTGAATTCGTCTGTCATAAAGGATAGTCAATGTGCAGCGAAGCTGAATACCGCGAATATTTTGGGGGCGTCGAGCCGTCATATTGCTGGAGAAATATTGTCTGCACTGCCGACAATCTTGGCACCGTAAATATCTCAGTACCAAACCGTCCGACGAGATTGCGGCTGTTTCCAGGACCCCAACCTTCGTCGCTCCATCGAACTTCGATCCCGCCGCCAGTGGGAGGCGGGCCTCCGGCATCCACGCTAATCGTCGTCGAACTTACCGCCGTAATCACGGCCGCCGTTAAATCCGTCAGAAAAATGTTTCCGATCTGGGTATTCGGCACCGCAGCCAAATCCAACGATGACTCGAGCGAGGCCGCAATCTTCGCGGCCTCAAACTGAAACCCCAGGGGAACGGCATTGTCATCCGCAAATTTAATTTTGTACTTGCTGCGGTCGTCGGCTAGATCCCATACGTCCACTTCCACGGAGCGCACGACCGCTTGTAGTGATATCCCGCGAGAGGCCGCGTTTACCTGTAGCCCATCCCCTGGAAAAATGTCCGCCGCGCCCCCAGGCAAGAAATCGCTCCACGCGTCGTACTCCCCCTCCCACGCGGTTCCCGTTGCCCCCTCCAAAATGGTCAGCGCCGCATTCTCGCAATCGCTGGCCGTGCGCGCTGGCGGTTCCTTCATATGACGCAGCACGCTGCGGATCCCATCATCGCCCACGTGAGCTTGTGCCGCGATGCTTGCCGGATTCGATACTCGCGCTACCGCCCGCCCGCTGCCCCGGTAATGAATTTCGCTTATCGTGGTCGTCGCCGGACCTTGGGCTTGTGTTCCCACCACCGTCAGTGCCATCGCCATCAGCAAATAGAAAAGCCGCCTCATCGGGCGGCGCTCTGAGAACATAAATTCCTCCGTCACTGAAGATCCTGCAAATAAAAAAGCCGCCTCATAAGGCGGCATCGTCCAACCGAGAACCAAGAACTAAGAAACTTAATCTCTAGCGCCTGGCGCCGTGATCTATGGATGACCTTCCGTTCTCACGAATCGCTGCGCCAAAAAATTCTCTACGCTTCGCACGTAAACTTCTGCGAAGTCCACCACTGGCCGTCGGGCCTCGATTAAATCCATTGCATCTTGCAACTTCCAACCCATCGTGCCCAGGATCGCCAAAGTCATCATCGGCGCCCGGTGCACTCCCGCCGCGCAATGCACCAACAAGCGGTGACCGTCCCCGTCAAGTGCCTTTTCCGCGAATTCTACGCCGCGCTCAAAAACTTCCGGTGCCTTCGGCTGAAAGTCATCGTCAATCGGATTCCATAGCACGTCGATCTCAAATGGTTTTGCCAGTTCCGTGTCGTCGAACTCCAATTGCATATCGATGACGTGCGTCACTCCCGCTCGCACCACCGCCGCCATGTTTTCTGCATTCCAGATTCCGCCGCCTACCGCAATCCGGCCCGTTACCCAGGTAAGATCCATTCCTAGAACCCTGTCTCCCTCGCCCTTGCCTGCCGTACTAACTGCCGGCCCAGCTCCCAAAATGCTTTGCAATCCAGCCGACCAGCAGTCTGCCACCGTCGCTCACTGATCTGGTTTTGCCCAGATCCGCATTGTCCAGATCTGCGTTGCCCAGATCCGCATTCCGAGACTCGCTCTCATTTTACGGCATCGGTGGGGCGTGCCGTCGCCTCCACGCCATTCTTGTCCTTCTTTCCCCCTACCTCTTCGGGCAGCTCCAGCCTTTCCAACAAGGTCCGTGCCAACGATTCCTCTCCGGGCGTCTCTTCTCGTTTTGTCGCGGGATACAAACCAACCATCTCGAACAGGTATTTCATCGCCGGAAAATGTCCCTTGTCGGCCTCGTCGAGCGCGTTCTCTACCACGCCCACTGCCCGGTTTCCCACCAGGGTATCGATCCGTTTGCGGACCGTCTCGAAAGCTACCGGCTTTCGCGATCCTCGCCCCGAACTGCCTTTGGACTTGCTGGTCTTCGCCTTTGCCGTGACTTTTTTCATGTCGCTGTCCGCCCTCGATCCGCCTGTTTCCAAAAAATTAGGGCGCGCCCGGTGGCGCGCCCTTCTAGAGACTTTCTTAATCTCTACATCCAGCATAGCAAATTCACCCAGGCAAATGGGACATCCTTTATAACTTTATTTTTGGTTTGTTAACAGTCACTTAGCTCATTTTCGTTCACTTTTGCCTCTTGACAAGCTTTTTCGTCGCTCAAATCTCTTGGCGGTAATCGCGCCAAAAGATCCGCGGTCAGAAAAATGTCGCTCAAATGATCGATCGCCTCCGGTAAACGCCGTCCCACCGTACGCCGCCAGCATCCCATCAGCCGCGCCGCTTCGTAGTGGCTAAAGTCTTGCAACACCACTTTCCCAATCACCCCCCTCTCGAAATCGTTCAACTGGTCGAGACAGCGCTCTACGTCGTGAACGAAAATCACCGCGTCTTCAAACGTCCCCACTCTGTACGAAGTCACTCGCGTCCGGAAGAACTCGCGTCCTAACAACGATGGCAGTCTTCCCACCTCAATCGAATAGCGAAAGTATCGCCGAAGCATCGCCGACGTCCGGTCACGGTACAGCCACAGGTCAGGATCACAGTAACCCGGTGCCGTGCCCACGCCCGCATACTCTTCTTCCGCCTGTTCTGGCATCAGTCCAGGATCTTCTCCGGACTCCATGCTCTCCGCGTCTCCGGGATCAAACTGATCTGCCGTCATGCGTTTCCGCCTTCCGTGCCGGTTTTCTTATTCACCACAAACAAACCGCTGCCGTCGCGGTTCACCGGCAACCGCGGCCAGCTCCTCGCCTTCCGCAGAGGCCTGAACTCCGCGATCTGATCCGCGCAACCTTCGCAATACACCTCGCCAACTCCCCGCCGTCGCAGGAATAACCCGCCACAGCGCTCGCAATACTTCAACTCCAGCTGAATTACTGCCGATTCTTTGACTTCCATGATTGCCTCCACGAGTTCTTGCTCTCAGCCTCCAGCTATCAGTCCCCGAAATTTTCGTGGCATTCGTCGGAAGGCTGACGGCTGAAAGCTGAGAGCTAAATAAAAACGCCCTGTGCCAATTGCTCGGCAACAGGGCTCGTTTCTCTTACGATGACCTGCTCGCGAATTACGCTAAGCTGTTGAGTTTTATAAATGCCTGTCTTATTGCCGCAAGAGCGGGACTAGGGTGCCGTCGGCGGATGCTGGCGGAAATAGCCCTCTTCGTAGCCGGATTTCAGCACGCGCCCGTTTTGCAACACCACGCTGACCCGGCCCGTAAAATGGAGCGCCCATAACAGTCGCTCCACCGCAGGGGAGAGTACCTCGGCCGTCCGCACTTTGCTGCGGAACTCCCCAAAGCTGCTCTCCTGGTTTTCGCATCTCAAATTATCAGTGCACATGTCTGTGATTTGTCCTGTATGACCAAAAGTTATAAAACCGTCTGATCGTATAGCCCGACGATTCAAATGGTCAACAAATCTATTTCCTTTGAGATGTTGCGATTGTATTGACAATAGCAAATCGCTATAGCGCCTCCGCACATTACCTGTGGAAATCGGCCATGGGCGCGGCTTTTGTCCTCTTTTCGTAACAAGATTGAATAAATCATTTTTCGCCGCCCACTTGAATTTCAAATGTTATACGGTTGCGCGGCCAGCAGGACTTCCGGAACTGGTCGCCCGCTTTGCCGCCCTCCCCACCATCTTTTCGAGGCGGGTCGCGCAAAATATTTCCTTTACTGGAGGCGCGCCAGAAAATCGAACCCGTTTCGCCAGCCTGAAATCGCGGTCAAGGACTGCATTTCCTTTCAGATGTACGCTTTATCTCGTGAATAGCACTTCGCTATAGGGCCGTGCTGTACCCTGCCGCCATGAGATTTAAGGTTCTGCAGGATAACTTGCGCAAAACTCTGTGGGAGCGCATCGAAGAGGGAGACCTTACCGGTTTGCGCTTGGCCAAGGAGACCGGCTTCCGCCAGGCTCACATTTCCAACTTCCTCAATCGCAAGCGCGGCTTGAGCATTGAAGGCATGGACAAGGTGCTCAAAGTCCAAAGCCTCTCCGTCCTCGATCTCCTCGATCCCAGCGAGGTCAATAAGCGCGCCAGCATTCTCCCGCCCAGCGACGACGAATTCGAAAACGTCCCCATGGTCGCGGGTGCGATCGCCGCCGCCGAACCTCACATCGTGCGCATGCGCGTCAAGGATATGCTCAAGTTTAAAAAGGACTTCCTCAAGAAATTGCGTCCCGAAATCGAGGGTGGCCGCGGGCACTGGGAGCGTTTCGTATCGGTCAAAGTTGATGCTCACGAAGGCATGAGCATGTATCCCCGTCTTCTGCCCGGCGCCACCGTTCTTATCGACCGTCATTACAACTCGCTCAAGCCTTATCGCAAAGGCGAGTCCAACATGTATGCGGTCGCCAGGAACGGCCTGTGTACTGTGAAGTATGTGGAACAGGCTGGCAACCATCTTGTGCTGCGGCCTCACAATCCCACTTATCCCGTCGAAGTCCTGGCCATGGAAAATGGCAAGTCCGTGCCTGACTACCTCATCGGCCGCATCTGCCACGTGGGCATCGAAACCTAGGAAGCGGGCCTTGCCATCCTGAGGCGGCAACCGAAGGATTCTACGTAGCGTGTTAATCGGTCAGGAAGGTGTATGGGGTCGCGGCGAGCGTGTTGGCGGCGCGCTCGATGATGAAAGTCGTAGCGCCCTTCGGGCTACCGGCTTAGCATGACAACCTACGGAACCGTCACTACCGTCAAACTCACAGGCTGAGTCCCCACTGCCGTCGCCGTGCCCGAGAATGGCGTCAACGCTCCGCTAGATGAGGTAATGGTGAATCCCGTGATGCTGTTGTCTGCTGGATTCGTTGCGTACAGAAAACTTCCCGAAGGATCGACTGCCAGATAGTACGGTGCCGCCGTCGCCGCAAATGGAGAATTCGTCAAAGGCATCAATGCTCCCGTAGTCGAATTCACACTGTAGGCTGAAATCGTGCTGTCGCCATAGTTGGCCACGTAGAGATATTTTGCGGACGGCGTAAGCACCACACCCGTCGGCTCGCTCCCCGTAGCCGCAGCCGTCCCGATAATGCTTAATCCTCCTCCGCTGTTAATCGACATAGCGACCACTACATTGGCATTCTGTTCGGTCACGTATACATATTGGCCGGTCGTCGCCAAGCCCAACGCTCCTCCCGTCGCTACGATATTGAAGGGCGAATAGCCCGGAACCGGCGTTAACGCTCCTGAACTCAGGGTAAACGCCGAAACTCCACCCACCACGCTGGAGAAGTCCGCCGCATAGACGAACTGTCCGGAAGCATCGACGACGACTTGCGCCGGTTCGCCGCTGGCCGAGAAAGGAGAATTGGAGGCTGTGGTCAGTGCGCCGCTGGTGCTGTTCACCGTAAATCCGGCTACCGCATTGTTGCTCGGGTCGGCGGCAAAGAGATACTTACCAGCCGAATCCATCGCCAAGCCTCCCGGCGTGTACACCCCGCCCGGTCCGCCCAGGCTATACGGTGAACCGCTCGCGCTCAGCGTTCCGCTCGAACTGATCGCGTATGCGTCCACTTGGTCATTCACCGCATCCATCGCATAAAGAAACGTTCCCGCTGGGTTGCCCACCACAGCCGGGCTAAAGGCTGCCCCCGTGACACTCGCCGGCGTCCCCAGTGCTCCTGTTGTCGCATTGATGCTGAACGACCACAGTTGATTGTTGCTGGTGGCGAACAGATATTCCCCGCTTCCGCCTGTCGGCGTCGTAAGTCCGGTGCCGGAGGTGGTCAGCTTGCAGGCCGCGAGCCCGAGAACTAATCCCAGCAAAGTAATGAAGAGTGGTCCGAAATTTTTGCGATGGCTAAATCTCATCGTCGTGTTTCCTTCCCCGAATAGACACCGTCACGAGTAACGTCTGTCGCGATTCTATCCAAAGGTTCCGCACGAAACAGTACTAACGCATGCACCGGCACGGTACTTAAGTACTAAGTAATCATGTGGTCTGGTGCGCCAAAGGTGCCCTGAGAGTCTGTGACTTTAAATGGTGGGTGCCCCATTCTAGTCGCGCTTTTTGCGGCTGGGGTGGGATTCCACAATAAGCGCACGCTGAGGCATTCCGACCTTCTTCGCTTGTTGGTATTTCCCGCCCGGTAACTTTATTGCGGCGATCCGAAAGTGAAATCCATAGGGTCGCAAGTTCTAGGCGCAGTCGTTAACCGCAAAACCCATCTGCTATCATCGAAGCCATCCTGCATTTTGCAGACCTGATGGACGAAGAAGAAGCAGCAGCGGATATTCCCAGCATCATGGTTTCATCGGAGGGACCCATGGAAACGCCCAGCAGCACGGCCGGCGCGCGCCGCGACGAAGACATTGCACTCGACCTCATGAAATTTGTGGCGATGACCACCGGCTACGGCAGAACCACTTCGTCCGGAGTAGGTTTTCAAGGCGGAGGCGCTGCCGCCAAGCCGGAGGAGTACGCCGGCCATCTGCTCGAACTCTACAGCAAGTGCCTCGACGCGGTCGGCGGAAAGAAATAGTCTCCGGTCGTCTCGGCGATCGACTATTCCCGGTGGAACATGCCCATCGCAACGAAGCGGGTAAGGATGGCGGCGAAAGTCGTGCCAATGGCAAAAAGGTACCAGCGAAATCGCCGCCACAGTTCCCGGAATCCCGAGAGCTGCGCAAAAATATCTACGATGTACGCCGAGCAATACGCCACGTTCGCGATGACCGCCAATAAAAATAGACCCAGAACGAAATTCAGCGAAAGAGTCGCCTTCGACGTGGGATAACCGGCAACAAAGTAGCCCATGACGATTGCGGCCAGCACAAGATTGTAGAAAATCCGCACGCGTTCCCAAAATTTGATGGCGTCGGTGGCATATTCACGTAAGGTAGGGGCATCCATAGCCGGTAAGTCTACGCCAATTCCCGAAAGCGAATGTTTTTTGTTTTCAACCAGTCGTCTAATGCGGATCGAATGGAACGCTGACTTCGGTGACGGTGCGTGAAGCGCCAGGACTATATCTCCACTTCGTCACTGCCGCGATGGCGGCATCGCCAAGCACGGGGTTGCCCCCCAGCAGTTCGGCATTCTCCACGTTGCCATTGGCCGCGATGGTCACTTTCAGACGGACGATGCCGCCAATCGAGCGTTTCAGCAGTTCTTCGGGGTACGCGGGTTCCACGCGGCTGAGGAGCCTTCTTTCGGAATTTCCTGCGGCGTCACTCACGCTCAGCACCTTCACGCCGGGCGCGTCGGTTTCGGCGCTGACATATCCAATGGCGCCGCGCGTCTGTGAGACATAGTTCACCACATCCGCATCCGAACTGAGTTCCTTGGGCATGGCGCCCTGCCCGGTCACCACCAGGCTGCGGTAGTGAGTCTGCAATTCGAAGTCGCTTTGGCCCAGATAACGTTGCAAGAAAACTTCATGGGCGGGACCACTCTTTTCCAGAACCGGTTCGATGTGCGCTCCGCCCATCCGGTTCTTTTCCCCGAGAAAAACGCTTTTCAGCTCACGCACGGAAATTGAGTCTGCCGCGACGCTGGAGTTGGCGATTATTTTAATGTCGCTGGCGAGACCGTTTAATGAGCTCAGCAGAAGAATCCCTGTAGCCACGAAAAGGGATGGCAAGAATTTTTTCTCATGATCCTTCATTCGTGACGCTCCATCAGAAATTTGCTCCCAGGCGAAGCACCAGCATGTCGGTTCTCGGTTTCAGTCCGTCGGGATTGGAGCGCGCGTAAAATCCGTGAGCCGAGTAGACATCCCCATATCCATCGATGAAGTGTTCCTCTATTTTGAAGTTCCACCAGTGCGTGATATCGAAGCGCGCCGTCACCGTCTCGTCGTAAATATGATTGGCGTAAGGGTCGGTGGGAGCGTCAGGATGTTCCACCACGAAACGGGAGTAATAGGTTCCCGCTTCGACTCGCTTGCAGATCCGGTACGCAGCCGAGAAAAACCCGCTCTTGTCGCTTTCGCCCTGGTAGACGAACGAGGCCGGATATCCCGAGACCGTAACATTAAGCGGAGAATATTCACGCCGGAATTCTCCATTCAGGTGCCAGGGGCCATGCCGGTAATCGCCATACCCGGAAATAATGTCATCAGGATCAGGGGACAGCGTGTATGTCGCGCCTAGAAGAGCGGGAACGGTTTCGTGCCCCCTGCGATCCTCAGTTAGATTAATGCCCGACGCCCCGACCATGAGCCCATGCAAAGGCGTGGTCCAGCGCACATCGCCGCCTTCGACGTGGCCGGAATCTTTGTCGATCGGGATTCCCTGATCGGCAGA
Organism: uncultured Acidobacteriaceae bacterium; assembly: GCA_963712035.1. GTDB lineage: Bacteria > Acidobacteriota > Terriglobia > Terriglobales > Acidobacteriaceae > PALSA-270. The sequence goes on from CAVQGL010000003.1 coordinate 403,859, forward strand.
AAAATAATAAATGCCACCATATTTATCGAAGGAGCGAATCCCAAAATAGCCGGTGTAGTTCAGATCGCCACCTTCGCGCAACGAAATTCGCCCGTAGACGTCGGCTCCGGTATGCGCGAGCGTAGAGCTGCGCAGGTCCAACGGGTAAGTGGATTGTGGAAGGATTGCCCAAGTGTGCAGAAACTCGGCATCCTGGGTATCGTTGTAGAGCCCGAGCACGGTTTTTACTTTGCCCGCGCGCACGCCAAACCACTCGCTGAAGCGATAATCTCCATAGGCCCAGTCCAGAGTGGGATGCCCTTCGCCCAGCTGGCCAATATTCCGGAGGTATCCTTGCGCGCCCATGCGGAACCGGTCAGTAACCCCGGTGGACATGCTTAATCCCGCATCGGTGAAGGCCCCGCTGCCGGAGTTGGTGTTCATGGTCAGGTAGTTGTTGTCGTTGGAGTAGGCAAAACCCTGGGACAACCATCCGTGCACCTGGACGTCCCTCTCAAAGAGCTTGAACTCCTGGGCTCGCGCAGTCAGAGGAGGGGCGCAAAAGAGTGCTAGAACCAGGACGAATCGGCGGGGCATGCTGTCTCCTTCGTACCAGTTGGGGCACCTTGTTCATCGGCAAGGAAGGGGTGAACCGCAGTGGTGCGGACTCGACTGATTCCACCTTAAGACGTTGGACGTTAGTAACCGCGAACAAACGAGTGTGAGTACCGGGTGGCGTTTACGAAAACCGTGTGCGCAACGATTGGATTTCGGGACCGGTCAGAATTCCAAACGCGCGTGCAGTGCCACCATGCGGGGACTGCTGTCGCCTCCCAAACCAACTCCGAGCAGGCCGGTCGGGGGAGAAGTGGTGTAGGCGAGTGCGCCGAATCCCGTCTGTGTGGAAGGTTTTCCCGGGATCCCAGCCAGCGTCTCGCTGGGCAAGCCGAAATTCGGGTGGTTGAAGACGTTGAAGAATTGCGCCTCCAACCTCAGTTTCATGCGCTCGGTGACCTGAAACCATTTGGTGAGGTAGAAATCACTCCAGGAGAAATCGGGGCCGCGAAGAACGTTGCGACCCAGGTTTCCGAACTGGCAATCTTGCGGGCTGTCGCCTCCATTACAGGCTCCAGTATTCGGATCAACCGCTGAGACAAAAGCGTTTGGATTGAGCCACTGAATTGTGCCCGGCTGCGTAACTCCCGGGATGGAATGATGTTCATAAAGCGGGACACCCGGAACACGGCTGGCGAATTGCGGCCCGCTGCCCTGCACAATGCCATTGCCGGCTGCCGAATACGGAGTGCTTAGCACCGAAAATGGAACGCCGCTATGCCAAAACACACTGCCCGAAATCTGCCATCCGTTTAAGCCTTGCCCGAAAACGCCAGTTCTTACCTTGAGCGGCAACCGATACACGTATTGCGCATTGAAATTGTGGCGAATGTCATAGTCGCATGAACCGTAATCGCGGCCAAGCTCTCCAGGCAAGGGTGAAAGAATTCCACCCGCGGAAAACTGCAGAAACCCGCCGTTCGAAACCGTATCGAGACAATGGCTCCAGGTGTAGTTGACCTGTCCTTGCAGGCCATGCCCGAGGCGTTTCACGGCGGTGACCTGCAGGCCGTGATAGTGACTGTTGGCGCCTGTGGAAAATTGCGTGACCGCTCCGAATCGAGCATCGGCCGGTTGCAGATAGGGGAATGGAGCGAAACACCCCGGACATACAGTTTGGTAGCCGTTCACTTGTGTAGTGTAGGGCTGATTGACCGCGCGGGTACCGACATACTGGGCTTGCAAGCTTCCAGTGGTTCCCAATTGATGTTCCATGCCCATGCTCCACTCCAAAAAATAGGGCGCGTGCAGTTCGCCATTCGGGACTGCGGTTATGGCGACCGGAGGAAGACAGGCTGCCGGGTTGGCGATCGGGGACGCGCAAGAAAGCTGGCCTTGGGAAAAACCCTGCGCAAACCTTTGATTCGCCTCCACGGCCGCATCCACCGCGCTACCCGGCACTCCCGGCGCAATCGCCGTGCCGCCCGCGGTGCCCAGCAATCCTCCTTGAAAGGTTCTGACGTAGGGAGGATTGGTGCCAACCAGGTCTGCGACACTTCCGGGCAGAACGTCGCTGAAGATGCCAAAGCCTGTGCGCAGCACGGACTTCGGTTCGAACTGCCATGCCAGGGCTGTTCTAGGTTGCGGGATCGCAATCGGTGTCGAAGAGAACAGATGGCCAAGATTTGTCTGAATGACCTGGTTTAGCGGCTGATTGACATCGTGAGAAATGCCGCCGAACGAAGCGTGGAGCCGGCCGATTTGGTCATGCGGATTCAAGGGGTCGGAATTGTAGGTGTCGCGGAGACCGAAGGTCCAGGTCAGCTTCGGAGTAATTTTCCAGCTGTCCTGTGCATACAAATCGAGATTGAGAAAGTTGAATGGCTCGTTTGCTTCCTGCGGAAAAGTCTCGGTTGCGGTGGAAGCTACTCCGTAGATGAATTGTGGCAGCGTTGTATAGCTAACCGTGGGGACTGAGCCTTCTCCAAAATCATAATCATTCAGACGGAATATGCGGGTGTTCGTGCCGAATCGCAACTCGTGAGCGTGGTAGCTCCACGCGAGGTTGTCGTTGATAAAGACTCGGGAGGCCCGCCTTCCTTGCAGCCACGTATTGTCCAGGCCCCCGAGGGTTGTAAAGGGCGCATTCGCGCCGCTGCCCTGCAACACGATGGGAAACGCCGCTAGCGTTTTCTGGAAATCGCCGGGTGCAAACAAGCTTTGGTACCAGGAGAATGCGGGATTGAAGTAGTTCACCAGACTCTGGGAGAAGACGTGAGTGTAGCCTGCGGCAGACGAGTAGAGGGGTTGAGGCGAGACCGCGTTGAATAATGGGTTGATCGGGTCCGTGTAAGCCGCTTGCACCCCGGTGTCTGCCTGAAAGCGGAACCATGCTGTGTCCCTCGAATTGATGTTGTAGTCCAGGCGCACGGTTTGTACCTGCTCATGATCATCACTGGAATGCGAAATGCTTTGCCGATTGGCGCAGCCGTTGCCATTAGCGGGATTGCCTGAGGCGGGAGTGCCGTCCGAATTCAACGGACAGCCGAGAACCGCAAGAGGCGTGCCACTGGTGTTTCCATACAGTGAGAACATCTTCTGGTAGAAGGGAACAAGCTGGGAAGCGGGAGCGTAAACCGATCCAGTTACCGCGTCTGTTCCTCCCAAGGGAAGCTGGTGTAGCACGTACGACTGGAAGGCTGCAGTCGGAACCGTGGTGGGGGTGACGATGGGCAGCGCGATTCGAACCCATTCGCTGTCAAAAAAGAAAAATAGCTTGTTGTGCACGATTGCTCCGCCCAGGCTGCCGCCAAAGTGATTCACATTGGCTCCAGGTTTGTGGTTTCCCGGCGTGGCAGTCGTGAAATAATCCGCCGCGTTCAGCACGGAGCCATTCCATAGTTCGTAGAGGTTCCCATGAAATTGGTTTCCCCCCGACTTGGTTACGTAGTTGACCTGGGAGGCTCCGTACCGACCTTGATCCACAGAATACGAAAGGGTGTTGACGGTGACTTCCGAAACTGAATTCAATCCCAGTACCAAATTGGTGGAGAGTCCGCTATTGAGATTGGTCAGGGGGTCGTTGCTTTCCAAACCATCCACGATGTATCCGTTAGAGAGCGCGGGCAGGCCGTTGAATTCCACGTTCCCGTAGCCGTTTGTGCCGCCGACAAAGTCATTCCCGCTGCCGGCGGTATTCATGAGCGCGCCGGCGGCGAACTGCAGAGGGTAGGTCAAGTCACCTCCAGGATTGGGCAGGTTCTCCAAGGCTGGTGCACTCACGGTCGTGGACGTATTAGCGTTTTCCGGGTTGATCAGGGGCGATTCTGAGATTACTTCCACCGTCTGGTTGGCTTGGGCTATGCGGAGCGTGAAATCCACGGTCTGCTTCTGACCCAGGCTGGAGAATACATTGTCATTCTGCTGCGGCTCGAAACCCTGAGCCCTGACCAGCACCGAGTAGGGCCCGGGGGGTAATTGCGGGAAATTGAAACGTCCCCCAGCATCGGTTTTCACCTTGCGGGTCAGCCCGGTCTCGCGATGCGTGATGGTTACCTCTGCACCCGGCACCAAAGCGTGCGTTGCATCCCTGACCTCGCCGACGATTGCGCTGGTAGTTTCCCCCTGCGCCAGGACTTTCGCGGACAGTAAACACAAGAACGCGATAACGCCAATTAACAGAGTCCGCATCGCTTGCCTCCACTACGCTGGCAATAATCTTCGGCTAGGCGTGCGCCATACGATTAATCAGCGATCAGTTCGAACAGTTAAGCATAGTTAACTCTAGGAGTCAAATGTTGCGGGAGGGCTGGCGTGCTCGCGAGGAACCCCGTGGTGGTTAGAGTTATCAACCGCCGAGACTCGTAACTTATGCGGTGGAAGCTCGCTTCCCGCGTGCGCGGGCGCTGTGATCGGGATAAGGCCCTTTGCGGCCGAGGTGATGGCTGGCCAGGAGCTCAGAACATATTTTCCGCGCAAGTCCAGGCTTTTCGAGATGAGCGAGAAACAAACGACGCAAACAGCTGCGGGTCACACTGCCGTCAAGATACTTCCTATAAAGATCGCCGCCGATGGCATAGCCGAGCTTTTGCGCAGTCGCGTCAGACGGCCCCGGATCACCGCACCCTGGCGTATCGGCTAGGTTCACGCAGTCGCGGAGCGATAAATCAATTCCGTCCCGCGCCGGATACAGCGCCCTTGATCCAAAATAGGCGAGCGCGTGTTCCAAAGTCTGGACATAGAATTGATCCATGGGCTGCAGTGAATCTCCTGTTGCCCTTGATGATAGTCCACGGCAAGCGTGATGCAGGAAGCGCGCCGCCTCTTCCGCGGCAAATCCCATTTGGAATTCGCTCACGTAAAATGCGTTGGCGCGCGGCAAATAAATGCTGCCCCATTCTCCAATCTTTTCCGATAAGCGTTTCTGCTCTTCCTGGTCGGCGGTCTCGTGCGCCAGCAAGCGCCCCAGTTGCGACTGCGAAAGATTGCTGAACACTTCCGGCAGCAAGTCCACCAAAAACTTGGGCTGCGTCCCATTGTGCGAGGAGTAAAGAGGAATGCCCAGAAAGCGCAGCAGACTGTGGATGAGGTTGTAGATGGTGGGGGCGTGATCGGGGCCTTCGTCATCGGAGCGTCCCCAGCGGCTCAGATAGAGCCGATAGTTCTCGTATTTTTCCAGCGGCGTGGAATTGAAGACGCAGACTGTATCTCTCCGACCCGCACAGCTTGAACTTGTTCGCGTTGCTCGCCCGCGGCGCGCCAGTAGAGCGCATCGACATTTTGCAGAACGGTAAGCGTTTTCTCCTCCGGCAATTGCTGCGCGCAGCAATCGTGGAAGATGTTGCGGCGCCAGGTGCGACTCCCCAAACAGCACCAGGATGACCGCATTGGGATGCCTTTCGCGTATTTCCGCAATTTTGTGCGCGGCATGGCGGTCGCGGGCGCTTATCTTGCGCAAATCCTCGCGCGGCATGCAATCGAGACCATAAATTGCCTCGGCATGATCGCGTGCGGTCGCCAGCAGCTCGTAAAACGGGGTCCAGTCGTATCCCCAATCGAAATCAAAACGGATACGGCGCCGCAGTTCCGCTTCATCGATTTCGCGCCGCCACCATTCATCCAGAATATGCTGGTCACGGGCGAAGATGGTTTCGACGCCGAGCACTACCGGGCGGTCCGCGGGCTGCGCTCGTTCTTCGAGGAGACTGGCAGCAAAGCGCTGGCATGCGGGTAACGCGTGATAATCGCCAATCAACATGAGGTCTGCCGCACATGTTAAAGACTTCAGCTCGCCAGGTGGAATGACGGAGTCGTAGTTGTGGAAGGCCTCGCTGAATTCGCGCAGGTATTTTCGCTGGCTGCTGGGATCGACGGTGCGGATCTCGCGCTCCACTCCCGCCAGGGCGTGCAGTTGCGCCTCATTGCGTCGCGCCCGGAGGTGGGTGGAGGATTTCATATGGTGGCTCTTAGCACTTAGCACTTGGCCCTCAGCCCTTAGCCAGATCAAAACCAAAGGGGCTAATTGCTGATCGCTGGTTGCTTCCCTTGACTGTGCTTCCGCGTCTCCCTATGCTCAGAAGTTTGCCGTAATACAGACGCGCCTCCAGGGGGAGCCGTTGCCGAAACCTGCTGCACAAAATGATCGAGCGCAAAATCTGGCGCCGCGAAACTTGACCGTCGCCACGACCGGCGCCAGCGGATCTTTATTTCTGCGCCATTTCCTACTCGCGGTCGAGCGCGATGCCCGGGTACAGACGGTAAACTTCATCGCCTCCGACAGCGCCCTGCGCGTGCTGGCTGAAGAGCTGGGCTTGCGCGGCCGCAGTAACCTTATCGGCCAGGTGCTCGGCAAAGCTCAGTCCACCCGCAAAATCCATCTGCAATCGAATGCCGATATTGGCGCCAACATTGCCAGCGGCTCGTATCCTGCCGAGGCGATGGTCGTCATCCCTTGCAGCATGGGGACGCTGGCGCGCATCGCCAATGGCATCGCCGCGCAACTCATCGAGCGTGCTGCCGACGTCTGCCTGAAGGAGAAACGCCCGCTGGTACTGTGCGTGCGCGAGACCCCGCTCAACAAAATTCACATTCGCAACATGTATCGTGCCGCCGATGCCGGAGCGACAGTTTTCCCGCTCATCCCCGCGTTCTACTACCGGCCCGCTAGCCTCGATGCCATGGCCCACGAGTTCGCCTGCCGCGTGCTGGCGCATATCGGCCTGCCTCAGCCGAATGCCTATCACTGGAAGGGCTAACTCAGGGGATAACTTAAGTGTAGGAAGCCCAAGTATCTGGGAGTAGATGACCGCCGGACATGACCGCCAGATATGACCGGCGGGGAGCGAATCGAGAATTCTATGCTGGTCTTAGCTTCTGCCTCACCACGCCGTCAAGAACTGCTGCGTAATGCGGGGATTCCGTTTACGGTGCAGCCTGCCGACGTTCCGGAGTTGCCGCAGGAAGCAGAATCACCAAGAAACTGTGCGGAACGCTTAGCGCGGGAAAAGGCGCTTGCCGTGTTTCAGGCAGCGGCCCGAAGTTTGCGTGCTTGGCGCCGACACAATCGTTTTTGTGGAGCACCAGATTTTGGGCAAGCCTCGCGATCCCGATGACGCTTTCCGCATGCTGCGTTTGCTTTCCGGGCGAGTTCATCAAGTAATCACGGGAGTATGTCTTCTGGGTCCGAGAGCTGCGCACCAGGAAGTGAGATCTGGTTTCGAAGACGTGCGTTCGGAGACGACGCTGGTCAGGATGGAGTTACTGAGCGACGACGAGATTCGCGATTATGTCGCAACCGGCGAGCCCATGGATAAAGCCGGGGCGTACGCAATTCAGGGACGCGCCTCGCGTTGGATTTCGCGAATCGAAGGCGATTATTTCAATGTGGTGGGACTGCCGGTGTCGCTGGTGTTTCGGATGCTACACGAGCGAGGCTGCGTGTGAAGGATCGGGCGCGGATTCCTACCGAGCGAGGGATGAGGGAGACGCAAAAGCGCTAAGCGACCGGACCAGGCTTGGGTGGCTCTTTGTCCTTCTCGTCCTTTGGCGGCTCTTTGATCGCGGACTTGAAATTCCGGATGCCTTCGCCCAAGCCTTTGCCCAGATCGGCAAATTTGCTGGGTCCGAAAAGCAGCAATGCAATGCCAACAATCAACAGAATATGCAGCGGTTGAAAAAGCCCCTCACCCATAAAACCTCCAGTAGCGCCCTCAAGGGGATGCGGGAAGCAAACCCCTAAGGAAATTCTAGGCTTCCGCTCGGCCGGAGTCAAAGAGAGGGTGATTGCAATGGCGGCTCCGTTAGGTGAACTCCTGTCTCTACCTTGTCACTCCGAAGCCAGTCGTGTCGGGGAGGAATCTGCTCTTTGCCGGCGAACCAGCAGATTCCTCGCGCGGCAAGGCCACGCTTCGGAATGACAATTCTTGATTGAGCATTTCAGACAGAGCCATTACCGTCCTATCTGATGGTTCTCGGCCCCTTCTCGGCGAACTCTGCGGTCAAAGGCTTTGAAGGCCGAGTGGAAGGAGAAACCTTTAACCGCTAAGGACGCTGAGAACCTCCGCTGAGGTCGCGGAGAAATGCTATGCCTCCTGGATTAACCCCGCCAGCAACGCGGCACGCCGAGGCAGTTCCGCAAGCACAATCGATTCGTGCTGCGCATGCGCTCCTTCACCCACTCCGCCCAGCCCATCGAGCGTCGGAATTCCTAGAGCAGCCGTGAAGTTTCCATCCGAACCGCCGCCAACCGCAGCTTCTTCCAGCTTCCAGCCCAAACGCTTCGCAATCTCGGCCGCCTTGCGGTAGAGCGCGGCTACGCTGGGGGTGCGTTCCATGGGCGGGCGGTTGATCTCTCCGGAGACTTCCAGCTTGCACTTACGGTTGAAAGGCTTCAGCGCACGGAGTTGGCGGTCGATGCCAGCCGCGTCTTTCATGCGGGCGATGCGCACATCCATACGCGCCGTGGCTTCCGCCGGAACTACATTCACTCGCGTGCCGCCCTGGATTAATCCGACATTCATGGTCAGGCCACGCTTTACGTCTACCAGCTTGGAAATTTGCCCAATCTGCCGTGCCAGTTCGACCACCGCGCTCTGACCTTTCTCAAAATCGAGGCCAGAGTGGGCCGCGACTCCGGTCACTTTTAGTGTGTATTCGCCGACGCCCTTGCGCGCGGTTTTAACCGCTCCGTGCAGCCCATAGGAAGGTTCCAGCACCAGCACGGCCGCGGATTTTTTTGCCAGACTCTCGGTGATTGGCCGGGAGGAAGCGCTGCCAACTTCTTCGTCGGACACTAGCAACACCGTCAGCGGGCGGCGCAATTCGCCATGTCCGTCGAGCAGTTTGCCGACCGCGGCCAGCATCAGCGCGATGCCCGATTTCATATCGAGCACGCCCGGCCCCGACATACGTCCGTCGGCCACGCGACATGGCATGGTGGCCAAGGTGCCGAGCGGATACACGGTGTCGCAATGGCCCAGCAACAAAACTGGTTTGCCCCCGTGCCGGCCTGCGAAATCTACTTGCAAGTGATCGCCGAATTCGACAGACTTGTGCAATTTCGCGTGTCCGCCGAGCCTTGAGAACTTGGCGGCAACGAACGCGCTCAGGCGATCGACGGCGGCCTTGTTATCGCTGGGAGATTCAATCTCCACCAACTGGCGAAGGAGCGCCACGACTTCGTCTTGCCGCTCTTCGAAGTAGCGCACGCTCGCTGACGGTGGCGCGGGAACTTCCTGGGATTGTTTTGGCTTTTGTTTTTTCATGATTGGATTCAGCGGTGATCGCCAGAAACCGCGGCAATCGAAAATCCGAGGTTGTTGTGGAATCCCACCCTTGCGCAAAGAACGCGCAAGGATGGAGCACCCATCCGTATCGTACAGTATAATCTTCGATCGAATGACAACCACCATGACTGATATTGCCCCACCGACCGCCGCCGCGACAGCGACGGAGAAGACCGTGCTCGACATTCTCGATATCCAGAAAATTCTGCCGCATCGTTTTCCTTTTCTGCTGATCGACCGCGTCATTGAGATCGTGCGCCGGGAGCGTATTGTCGCGCTTAAGAATGTCACCATCAACGAACCGTTTTTTGCCGGACACTTTCCTAATTTGCCCATCATGCCGGGCGTGCTGATTGTGGAAGCCATTGCCCAGGCGGGCGGCGCGCTATTGCTGACGGAAGTCGAAGATCGGACGAACAAGCTCATCATGTTCACCGGCATCGAGCGCGCCAAGTTTCGCCGTCCTGTCGTGCCAGGCGATCAGTTGCGGATCGAAGTGGAGCTCAAAGCCTGGCGCGCGGTTGGGCCGATGATCGCCGTGCGTATGGAAGGTGTCGTCACAGTCGAAGGGCAGCGCGTCGCCGAAGCCAGCGTGAAGTGTCAACTGGTGGACAACTCCCGCGGACGGCGCAACCTGGCCGACGAAGGCAGCGAAACCGAATAAGGGACGCTCATGAGTGAGGCTTTCCCGAGTCTCCAACAAGAACCGGAAAATGTGATGACATTGAGAAAGCAGATTCCTCGTGCGGAAAGTTGGCGCTGCGGAATGACAACCCGTTCCACGGATTGGGTGAGCATTTGTCCGAGATGAGCGTTCACCCTACTGCCGTTATTGATCCTGGATCGAAGATTCATCCTTCCTGCAAGATTGGTCCCTACTGCGTGATTGGCCCGGAGGTCGAACTGGGCGAAGGCTGTGAGCTGATTTCCCAGGTTGTCATTCGAGGCCCCTGCAAGATTGGCGCCCACAACACTTTTTATCCGTTCTGCGCCATCGGCTTGGCCCCGCAAGATCTTACATACAGGGGTGAACCAACGCGGCTCGAAGTGGGCGATCACAACTCGATCCGGGAGTACGTTACCATCAGCCGCGGTACGGTGAAGGGCGGAGGGTTGACGCGCGTGGGCAGTCACACGCTGATCATGGCTTACACGCATATCGCCCACGATTGCCGGATCGGCGACTACGTGATTATGGCAAACGGAGCGACGCTCGGCGGTCATGTCATCGTCGAAGAATGGGCGACGGTGGGAGCGTTGTGTCCGGTACACCACTTTGTGCGGATCGGGAAGTACTCGTTCATCGGCGGCGGCACTACTATTACCAAAGACGTGCTGCCGTTTTCAAAAACGGTGGCGGCTCGCGACACGCATGCTTACGGGATCAATGCTATCGGACTGGAGCGCCGGGGTTTCAGCCCGGAACGCATTCGCAAAATTCACCACGCCTATAAGACGTTGCTGGCTTCGAAACTCAATACCAGCCAGGCGCTGGAAAAATTAAAGTCCGAGCCTGACCGCGGAGGCAACGTCGACATGCTGATCGAGTTCATCGAGACTTCGGAGCGCGGAGTGATTAAGTGAGTGGCTAGTGGTTCGTGGCTGGTCATGCGGCACCGTTTTCTAGCCACTAGCCACTAGTCACTAGCCAGTATGAGCCCCAATCCAAAACTCGGCCTGATTGCTGGCAACGGCCAGTTTCCATTCCTCGTTCTCGATGCGGCGCGCGCTCAGGGATTTGATGTCGTTGTTGCCGCCATCAAGGAAGAAACTTTTCCGGAGATTGCTTCGCGCGGCGCCGCTGCGGTTCATTGGCTTTCTTTGGGCGAGCTTTCGAAATTGATTGAGATGTTCAAGCGCGAAGGGGTGAGCCGTGCCATTATGGCCGGACAGGTCAAGCATAAGCAGATTTTCTCCAGCATCCGTCCGGACTGGCGGTTGGCCAAGCTGCTGCTTTCCCTGGGCACGCGCAACACCGACTCTTTGTTGGGTGCGGTGGCGAAAGTTTTGGCCGACGAAGGCATCACGCTGGAAAACTCTACGGCGTTTCTCGAACCACTGTTAGCGAAGGCGGGCGTGCTCACCAAACGTGCTCCCACGGAACAGGAAATGAAGAACATTGCTTACGGACGCGTCGTGGCTCGACATCTTGCGCAATATGATATTGGGCAAACCGTGGTGGTTGCCGAAGCGGCGTGCGTCGCTGTCGAGGCCATGGAAGGCACCGACGCCACGATCGAGCGTGCGGGACAGATCATGGCGTCGCTCGATGCGGAAGCCTCCACGCTGAGCCGCGGTCTCACTGTAGTGAAAATCGCGAAACCCAATCAGGATATGCGTTTTGACGTGCCGGTGATCGGCGTGAAGACCATAGAGGTCATGCAGAAAACTGGTGCGACTTGTTTGGCCTTAGATGCGGGAAAGTGCTTGATGCTGGAGGGAGAAGCGATTCTCAAAGCCGCGGATGTGGCCGGAATCACGGTCTGCGCTGACCCAGTGGATAATCTGAAGAGCTAGCGTTGGGAAAAATCTTTCCGGTTGCTTACAGGACCGACAGAGGCTAAGGCCAACTCTGGGCACCGTGAAGAAGCCTCAGGATTTCTACCTCATTACCGCCGATGCGGTAAACGGCCAGGTAGGGCAGGCCAGCGAAAACGAGCTCGCGCGTATCAGGCACCTTACCAGACCGGCCGAGTTCGGGAAACTCCGCCAGCGTCTCAACACTCCCTGCAATAGAGAGCGCGACACGCCGAGCGGCGCCTGCGGTGCCATGTTCGGCGATGTAGTCGCAAATTTGAGTGAAGTCGCGGAGCGCGGATGCGGTCCAGCGGAGACGCATTAGCCCGGATACCGACTATCAATCATTCTCCGGACATCTTCGTGTTCGACCAGTTCGCCCTTATTTGCCGAGGCAATCCCTTTCTCCACTTCGCGCACGAACCACTGGTCGTAATTCACCATGCGCTCGACGGCTTCCACGACCATCGCTTCGCTATCGCGCCCTTGCTGTGCGGCCAGTTGGGCCAACTTAGTTTGCAGGTCGGAGGTCAATCGCACTTCCATGGTTCTAGGGTAAGGATCAGGGGGAATGGTGTCAATGCGAAACTCGTTCAGCGCCGACGAGAAGTATTTTCGCAGCAGGATGCAAACCCAGGCGAGTAGTGGCGCTCGAATCGAAACAGTGGCGCTGGATTATTTGTCGAGACTATGCTCTGACCGGACGCGATTTTCAAAGCCGCGGATGTGGCCGGAATCACGGTCTGCGCTGATTTGAAAGAGTGAGCCTGAGCTAATCGGCGCCGGAAAGGGCGCGGCCGCGAATCTTGCCGGGTTGTCTGCGGGCCGGCACCGATTGTGGCGCGATCCGCATTCTGGCTTTCGTCAAGTCATGGGCCGATTGCAGGTTCATCCAAAACTCCGCCGATGTCCCGAAGTATTCCGCAAGCAAAATCGCAGTCTCGGGCGTGATGCCCCGCTTGCCTCGCACCAGTTCATTGATCCGATTTTGGGGAATATGCAGAGCCCTCGCCAATCCCGCTTGACTCAATCGCAAAGGCTCAAGAAACTCGCCCAAGAGGATCTCTCCCGGGTGTGTGGTGACTCTGTGTGCTGGCAGCATACTTGTCCTTCCTCAGTGATAATCGGTGCAGCGTACGTCTTCGCAGTGATTTTTCTCGAAGCGAAAAATCAGCCGGTATTGCTGATTGACGCGAATACCGTAAAAGCCGTCCAGATCGCCGCGCAGCTTCTCGAGCGAATTGGATGGCGGAACTCGAAGATCCTGTAGCGAAATCGCTGCGTTCATCAGATCAAGTTTGTCTTGGATCCTCCGCCATAGGTTTCTCCCGATCTTTCCTGCAGACTTGCTGTCCCGGCCGTTATAAATGTCCGCCGTCGCTTTGTCGCCGAAGGAGACGATCACTGTTTTCGATTATACATGGATACCGTGTAACCATGTATAATCACCCTTGAATCGTTGCCATGTCTGAAACTGCCCGACTCGCTGACCAAATTCGCCGCGCCTTCGAGGGCGGGGCTTGGCACGGCGATGCCGTGCTTGAAATCCTCGCTGGCGTGAATGCCAAGACGGCGGCCGCAAGGCCGATCGCCGACGCTCACAGTGTCTGGGAACTCGTGCTGCACATCACCACTTGGGATAAAGTGGTCATCCGGCGCGCGGGCGGTGAAGTAGCGAAGGTGAGCGGCAAACAGAATTTTCCGCCGGTAGAAGACTGTAGCGAAGCCGCTTGGCAGAGCGCCCTCACGCTTTTGAAAGCTGCGCACGCAGAGCTGGTGAAAACGGTTGCCGACTTCCCTGACTCGCGCCTGCAAGAGCGAGTCCCGGGCCAGAAGCGGGAGTATTACAATTTCTATTACCTGTTCAGCGGGATCGTGCAGCACGAGCTGTACCATGCCGGACAGATTGCGTTGCTGAAAAAAGTCAAGTGAGCTAATCCTCGCTCACAAACGTACGGCCGCTGTCCTTTACAAGATCAAGACTAACTATGGATCACCTGATCAACGTCGCTGTCATCGGTGTGGGGGCCTTTGGGCGCAACCACGCCCGCGTGTACCACCAGCTTGCCCAACAAGGCGAGGCGGTGCGACTGCTCGGCGTGGTGGACAACGATTTGGCCCACGCCGACGCGATCGCGCGCGAGTTTGGGTGCCGCGCCTTTGGCTCCATTGAGCAGCTACTTACGACGCATAGCGAGGTGCAAGCGGCTTCCGTCGCCGTCCCTACCGTCCATCATCTCAGTGTGGCGCGTGCTCTTCTGCAAGCGGGCGTGGATGTCCTCATCGAAAAGCCTTTGGCTTCTTCTCTTGCCGAAGCCGATGAATTAGTTCAACTGGCGCGCAGTTATGATCGCGTCGGCCAGGTGGGGCATCTCGAACGATTCAATCCGGCCGTGCAAGCGACTCTTCCGCTGGTGACACAGCCTATGTTTTTCGAGGTTCACCGGCTTAGCGTGTTTACCCCACGCTCTCTCAACGTCGACGTGGTGCTTGATCTGATGATTCACGATCTGGATATCGTCCTGAACTTTGCGAACTCGGGAGTAAAAGAAATTCGCGCCGTCGGTCTTCCCATCCTGTCTTCCAAGGTGGATATCGCGAACGTTCGCATAGAATTCGATTCGGGTTGCGTGGCCAACTTCACGGCCAGCCGGGTTTCCACCGAGCAGGTGCGCAAGCTGCGCTTTTTCCAGCCGAGGCAGTACATTTCTCTGGACTACAGCCGGCAAGATGTCCTGGTATTCGAGGTGGGCGACGACGGCGGAACCGGAACGCCGTCCGCCAACCCTCGGATCAAGGTGGTCAAGCCTGCCATCGTTTCCGAGGAGCCGTTACGCGCCGAGCTCATATCCTTCTTGAGCGCGGTGCGGACGCGGACCACTCCGGTAGTGTCGCTGGAGGATGGCCGCCGCGCTCTGGCGGTTGCGCTTCAGGTGGACGCCGCCATTCGCGAACACGGCATGCGAGTAAACCTGGACCGGCTGATTCCCGCACCCTCCGGAAAATAGCAATCACAAGCCAGTAGCCTCATTCCAAGCCGTTTACACTTCTTGACGGACGCAAATCCGAATTCGAGGTAGGCTTATAGATTGCCAGTCGGGATGCGACTCCCGGGTTCCGCACTTTAAGTTGTTCGCCGAATCTTTGGGAAAAGTGCGAAAATAAGGGCACATGACCGGGGATGACGAGGGGGATGCGTTCCAGGGGTATTTTTCGCTTTTGCACCGGGAGTAAACTTCTTCGTTCTAGCAACTTAAAGCGAGCAGTGCGGGTCTAATCGCTTAAGCCAACGCTTTCGATGCCAGCCACCGAAATTCCGCCACGGAGTCCAGCGTCTTCGCCGCCTCCGGCGCGACCCGACAGCGCCGACTTGTATGATGGACGCCGCTGGGAGTCTGCCTACCGGGAGATGCACGATGTCCCGACCATCCTGGTACAACTTCAGGATGACCTGGCGCGCTCGCGCAAGCGAGAAGCTTTTTGGATGTCGGTGGTTGTCCATCTGGTCCTCGTCATCCTTATTTGGAATTCGCCGAAGTTCGAGAAGTACTTTCCGCATCGCCAGCTTGATATCAACCCCAAGGACTGGATGAAGCAGAAGGATCTGACTTACCTGGCGCTCCCGCCGGATGCGCAAAAGGTGCCGAAGCGCCCCAATACCAATATCCTCTCCGACAAAGACCGTATTGCCACTACCCGCACGCCGCACCTGGATACGAAGGAATTGCAGAAGATTCTCGATGCCTCCCGCCCTGGGCCTCCCGGACCAGCGGGAGTCCCGCAGCCCTCCTCACCGGCCCCGCCCGCCGTGGCGCAGAGCGCGCCGGCGCAACAACCGCAAGCGCCGCAGAGGCAACCGGCCGACGACAATCAGATGGCCCAATTGCAGAGTCCGCCGGCCACCACACCCCGCCCCAACTTCAACACTGGGCCCATGACTCCGGGAGCGGCGATTGCAGAGGCCGCCCGCGCGGCCGCCAGCAGCACTCGCGGCACCTACGGGGGCAGCGGTGGCGACTACGGATTAGGCCAGGGCAGGAAGGCGACAGGGGCGATCGGGCCGATCGAAACTCTTAGCGACACCATGGGAGTGGATTTTGGCCCATATCTTTCCCGCGTCGTGTACGAAGTCAGACGGAATTGGATCACGTTGATTCCCGAGTCCGCCATGATGAGAAAGGGGAAAGTTTCCATCGAGTTTGTCATTCTTAAGGACGGAAAAGTGACGGGCATGCAGCTCGCCCCTGCCGGCACATCGGGCGATGTCGCTCTCGATCGCGCTGCCTGGGGTGGTATCACCGCTTCCAATCCTTTTCCGCCACTCCCCAGTGAGTTTCCCGGTCAGTACCTCAGTCTGCGGTTCACTTTTTATTACAACCCCGATAAGTCCGACCTACTGCAATAAAACATCCAATACAACCCAAGGGAGCGTAGTTCTATCTTAGGTTAGCCCGGAAGTGCAGGCTCGGGTCTAATTGGAGGGCGGAATGCCAAACCCTGTGCGTTTTGCCTGTGGATTTCTCGCTTTACATGAGTTGACATTCTAGAGACAAAAACTGCTGGGATGAAGGTATAATTCGTCTCCCGAGACCAGAACGAATCGTCACGGTTCTCGACGCCAGGCGAGCCGAGCCGTCCGAGTGAGGAAGGCGGAGCACCCGGCTTGCCAGTTGTCCCCCGCGACCAACGGGCCCGCGACTCTTCAGGTTCGACAAAGGCTTTCGCCATGAAATCGCCTCGTGTTTTGTTGCTGATGGGTTTTCTTTTCGGCTTGTCCCTTCAAAGTGTGTTCGCGCAGAACACCTCGCAATCGGCATTATCCGACGCGTCGCCAACCGCTTCGATTACTAAGGACGCGGCCACGATTCCTGGGCCCTTGCGGTCTTTTCTGCGCATGGCGGGAATTAGCCAAAAGGCCACGCTCGAGGAAGTGCTTCCTCTGCTCGCCCGCAATGTGGTGATCGACGGATATCACGGTCCTCAGGACAGGCCGGGCAGACCTACCGAATTTCTGATTCTCCTGATGCGGTACGTACAGCAAGCCCGCGAGTTGCAGGCGCTGGCTGGGCCGGAGGGAGAAATTCGCGTGGGCAATTGCGAAGAGGCTGCGCCCCTGTTGGCCGTCCTGGGATATCGTTTCCGCGAGGAGTGCGCCAAGGATTCCTCGCTCGAAGCCGCCAATTCGGAGCGTGCCTTTCTCACTATCGATTCGGGGTTCCCGCTTTCGGAGCTTGAGGAAGCTCTGCATTCCGCGAAGATTTTCAAATATCCATTTCCTGCGACAAAAGTGCCGGTATTGTTCACCCAAAACGACTGGGCGGCGGAAGACAAGAATGCCGGCACCGGCCGGAACGCGGACATCCTCGACTTACTTTTGCGGAATCGCAATCTGGCCCGCCTTTATTGGGGAATCTCCCGCATCGACGCGGAAACAGCCAATACCTTGCTTCGCTCACCGGGCCTTGACAGGCTTCTACCCTATGCGCCTGCCGTGGATTTTTACGGCAGTCAAATCTGTATTCGCTCGGGGAAGGTGCTGGTGCCGGGAGGACCGGCCGCAGAGTCCGCATGGAAAGATGTGGTGGGCGCCAGCCCAGATTCTCCGGGGGAATTTGTTATTCAATTGCTGGCCAAGGACGCGGGCTGGGCCGTCACCTATTTCGATACGCTTTCCCGGGTCAGTCACGACCGGCAGGCCTATTTTGCCGATCCGCGCCGCCTCGCGACCTTCTACCACGCCTTGCGCGGCAAGGATCTTACCCCCGGTCCGACCCGGCCGGTATTTCGTCCGGCTCCTGGCTTACTTCTCCTGGTAACGAATCTCCAGTTGGATCCAGACGGGCAACCGCACGTGCCGGGCAATTTGGCGGTGTGGAAAGACGTCATCCACCGCAAAGGCGAATCCAAGATTGTCGCCGAATGGACGGTGCGGGCCCGAGGCTGGAAGAATCCCGAACAATTGGTGGAGGGTCTAGTTGCCTTCTCGCGCGTCGGAGACGAACAAAGCCCGTTGCAGGTGTACCTCGCTTTGTCGGAGATGGATCGGGTGCGCTTGCCTGAACAACGTCTGCGCCCTGAGACTGTGACTTTGCTGGCCGACATGTTTCCCCGCTTCAGCAACCAGTATTTGTTCTTTTCGGAATTTCACGATTTGAACAATGATTCCATCACCGCTTTTCTTAAGCTGGCGGATGAATTGGACCATATTCACAACACCGCCTTGCGGGCCAACGCGGTTGGCATGTTCCAGGCCGATACCAGCCTGTGGCAGATTCTGGCGCGCCAGGGACAGATTCCCAGCGCCGAGCTGAATCAGTCCTGGCAGGCGGCGATCCATCCTTTCGCAGGAATTGTGTCCTCGGAGCAATTGTTTGATGCGGGCCGGGCTTCGCTGCGCGAGCTCTACACGGCCGTCACCGGGAAACACGAATTTTCTCAGGACGACGTTGTCGAGTTGCTTGCCGGACCGGGCCAGGTAAGTCCTGACGGCCGGCGAGTGCGGCAGGAGTTGGCCACTCGCATCCGCGCGGTGATGACTGGGCAGCGTTTGGCGTCGCTCGACACTCTATTTGCGCTTGACGACGGCATGAATGAAATGGCCAAAGGCCAGCCGCTCGCCAGCGTGTTGATTCCCTTAGCCACCGAGCTGAAGGAATTTGAGTTGCCGCGAACCTTGTTTACGGCAGGCGAACGCACGGAATGGGCGCCCGGAATGCCGGCCAATCCGCACACCGCACTGCAGGCGCGGACCGATCTGACAAAAATCCTGAAATCGTCACCCTCGGCGAAGGAGTTGTTGGATGCGCGCGGCTTGCTTACGCCGTTCCTGCGCGACACTCTGGTGGGTTTGAACTACGCGTACTACGAGCCACCGGGCGCGCAGATGCTGCACAATAATCCGGTTTTTGTTCGCTCGCATGATTTCTCCGGACAAATGACGGCGGGCGGCGAGCAGTCCTGGCAGATTGCTTCTTTATTTGGTTCAGGCCTGCCGGCCGCCGGCGGAGCGCATTTAGCGGGTTCGCTGGCCGACTTACCCTTTGTGCTGGCGCGAGTCGAGCAGGACTTCATTGTTCCCGAAAATGTCCAGGCGCTGATTTGGCCGCAAGTTGTGCCCAGCCTGATGACCAGCGCCGTGCTGCCACGCTGGTGGAGGGTCAGCCGCAACGAGCTTCATGCCGTCACGCTCTACCAGCGCACCGGCGAGGAATTGCTGGCGGCGGCGGCGGAAAATGAAAAGCTTCGCCCGATGGTCGTGGATATCCTCTCCGACCGCATGTTTCCCCAGGGATCCGAATATGTGGAGCGGTCGCTAGCTGCCGACAATTTGCCGCAGGTCATGGCGGTGGTGACTCCTGGGCAGACGTTTTATCTTGCGGCGGAATTTCGCCGAAGGTATCCGCAACAAAACGACTACTGGAGAAGCGCTGGGCGGGAATTGGATGATTTGGCGCGCCGCAGCCCCGATGAAGTGAGTTGGCAACGCTTGTCGGAAGATTTTGGTGTACCTCATCCGGCCATGGAGGACGATTACAGCCGCGACCTGCTGGACGTTAAGCCTTTCCCGGCGTTCATGGGATACGCCAGCCGTTTGCTGGCAGAATCCTGGGACTCGAACAACCTCTACTGGGCTCGCTTAGCGGACGAAAAAGGATATTCCCCAGTCATGCTGAATCTGCTGGTACCGGAATTGACTCGCCGCATGGTGGAAAAGATCTTCGCTTCACATTTCGAGGACTGGCCGGCTCTGCTCAATGCCATGCGGGAAACCGGCGAAGAATTTCGCCAAGGGAAGATCGCTTCCTTACGACCGATGGGGCCGGGTTAAGAACGTGGTACAGGTGTGGTTTCTAAATATCTTGGGGCAAATGGGACGGAGTAGGAACCGATGACAAAACCAAGTTTCTTTGTCGCGTTGCTTTTTTCTTTTCTCGTGAGCGGCGGCCCAGCGGTGCGGTTGCAGGCTCAGGATAACCAAGCCAACATCCGGGTCAAGGTGGAGCTGGTGCAGTTGAACGTCGCGGTGATGGATCACAAAGGAGGCTATATTACCGGCCTCAATCCTTCCGACTTTGTGGTGTTGGAGGATGGCATTCGGCAAAAAATCGCCACCTTCGGCGAAGGCAACGAAGCCACCCGAACCTTGATAGAGGGACCGGAAACGGGACGGTCGAGGTCCGCTGAGGAAGGCGCCGCGCCCGCTGAGGAAGGGAATTCCGGACTGCGCTCTGCCATGATGGGCGCCAATGTTTTTGTTTTATTCGACACCAGCAACTACATGTATCGCGGTTTTGTGTTTGCCCAAGATGCCATTGCCGATTTCGTGCGCTCCCTGGAAGGCCCCGACCGCATCGCGTTCTACTCCTACAGCCGCGATCTTTCCCGCGCCTCCATTCTCAGCCCCGATCGTTCGCAAGTGCTGCGAGGAGTGCGTTCGACCGTCGCGGGAGATGACGCCGCTTTGTACAACGCCTTGCTGCTCACGGTGAAAGATGCCGGCCAGATCAGCGGTAGAAAAGTTGTCGTGGTTTTCTCCAACGGTCCAGATAACTCCAGCATGGTGCCGCCGGAGGATGTGGCGGAGTTGGCACAATCCAAGGGCATTCCCATTTACATGATCAGTACGCGGGAAGCGAAGCTGGAACCGGTTTCCGCCACCGTGTTTGAACGGATGGCCGCAGCCACCGGCGGCGAAGCCTACTTCGCCAAAACATGGCGAGATCAGCAACGGGCATTCGCGGCTATCCGCAATGACCTTGCCCACCTCTACACGATCAGTTACTATCCGCAGCCCAATCCTAACCACGGATGGCGAGCCATTACGGTGAAGATTCCTGGGGATCGCGGGAAAAGCGTTCGTATCCGCACCAGGGATGGCTATCGTCCTCTGCCAACCATGGCGCCGTCTCCGGAGCGCGCGGCGAATCCGCAAGAGGGCGGGTTGCAGTAACGGAGATCGCGCCGCAGATTTTCGCGAGCTTTGGCGTGGATGCGCTACCAGACTTTGCAGGGGTCTTTGCGCATCATCGGCGAGCCGGCTTTGCAATGGAACGCCTGCCCGAATTCGGGCATATTCGAAACCACTCCATTCACTCGATACTTTTCAGGGGAGTGGGGATCGGCGGCGGTTCGCACCCGCTCTGTTTCCGGCCGCGTGTTGGTGCACCAACTTTGTCCATAGCTGATGAAGAAGCGCTGTTCGGGCGTGAAACCGTCGATGGGCGCGATGTTCTGGCCTTTCGCACTATGCCACGCCAGGTAAGCGACCATCAGCCCACCCAGGTCGGCGACGTTCTCGCCTAAGGTTAGTTGTCCATTGACCTTGATGTCGTCCACTGCGGTGTAGTGCGAATACTGGCTGGCAATGCAACCGGCCCGTTTCGCGAATTGTTTGGTATCGTCGAGAGTCCACCAATCACGGAGATTGCCTCGCGCATCGAATTGCCGGCCCTCATCGTCGAAGGCGTGCGTAAGTTCGTGGCCGAAGGTGGCGCCGATATCGCCGTAATTGGCGGCGTCATCCCCGTTCGGATCAAACAGCGGCGGCTGCAAAGTTCCGGCCGGGAAATTGATGTCATTCAACTGCTCGTCGTAGTAAGCATTCACGGTGGGCGGCGTCATCTCCCATTCCATGCGATCCACGGGCTTACCGATCTTGCCTAGTTGCCGTCGAAACTCAAATTCGCGGGCTCGCATGATATTGCCCAGCTCATCATCCCGGGAGATCTGCAGCGCGCTGTAGTCGCGCCATTTATCGGGATAGCCGATTCTGTTGACCACCGCATGCAGCTTTTCGATGGCATGCTGTTTCGTGATTGCCGTCATCCAGGGCAGCGATTCGATATCGCTCTGCATGGCACTTTCGATCTGCTTCACCATGGTGAGCGCGTGCTGCTTGGCTTCTGGGCTGAATGCCCGCTCCACGTAAGCCTGACCGAGCGCTTCTCCCAGGTCATTGTCGGTGGCATTGACGCAACGCTTCCAGCGCGGCGCAATCTGTTTTGCGCCCTGCAGCGTCCTGCCATAAAAGTCGAAGTCAAGACTCACAAAACCCGCGGAAAGGTAAGGCGCATTCGCATGGGCGAGATGCCAATACAAGTAAGCCTTCCAGCTGGCCAGATCCTCTTTCTTGAGCTGCGCATTCATCGTTTTGAAGAAGCTGGGATCGGCTACATTCAGCGATGTCAGGTTCCGCAAGCCGACCTTTTCGAAATAGATGTCCCACTGGAAGTTCGGGCTTAACGCCTGCAAATCCGTGCGGCTCATCTTGTGATAAACATTGGGAGGATCGCGGCGATCGACGCGGCTCATCGAACCTTTGGCAAGCGCGGTCTCAATGCGCATCACCGCGTGGGATTCATCTTCGGCGAGGCCCGGCGCGTCGCCCAGCAAATCGAACATACGGCGCACATGCGCCACATATTCCTTGCGCAACTTAATGGTCTTGCTGTCCTGCAAAAGATAGAAGTCTCGGTCCGGCAGACTGATTCCGCCCTGGTCCACTTCGGCGATGACCTGTTCAGAGTTCTTGTAATCCTGATTCGAGTGGAAATCGAAGAGCACGTCGTCATCGATCATGCTCGCGGCCAGGGCCGCGATATCCTCTTTCGATTGCAGACGGTCAATCGCCTGGATCTCTTTTTTCAGGGGCGCAAGTTCCGCGGCGTTGATGGATTTCTCGTCCATGCAGGCTGCATAGTAATCGCCGATTTTCTGAGTGATGGCGTTGCGGTTGGGGTCGGGCTCTGCAGCTTTTTCCAGGATGTCCCGCAGAACTAATAAATTTTCATCCTGCAGCTTGGTGGAAACACCCCAGCTGATCTGATCGGGTGGGATGGGATTCTTTTTCATCCATCCGCCACAGGAATAATTGTAAAAATCCTCGCAAGGATTCACGCTTGCATCCATGGAGCTTACATCCAGAACGGGTTCCGGTTTCTGGGCGGGCGTTTGAGCCGAAAGGCTGCCAACCAATGCCAGCAAGGCTAACCAACACAAAATAGAACGGGACATTCAGTCTCCTAAAGCTAGGATGACGCGATCAGGCGGTTCGATGGTATGCCATTTTGACCAGGGTTCTTTCGGCAAAAGGCACATAGAGCAACGCCGCCGTTGCGGCAAACGCCGCGCCAAAACCAATCTCCTGCGCAGTGAGAAATGGCGCCACTGCCCAAAGTTGATCCAATGCCAGAATAAAAGGAAACATGCGCAGAAATTTGTCTCCCAATCGCTGATGATCAAAGATTGCCGAGGAGAGTAGAAAGAAGCGCAGCGGAATTCCCACCCCCGCCGTCACTACCACCGCAGCCTGGATTGCGAAGCCCCAGCCCGGCAGAAAACTCTCCGTCACCAGATATACATAGCGCAGCAGAAACAGCGCGACCACGTAGAACGCCAAGTACATGATCTGGATCAGTCCAAACAACGCGCGAGTCACGCCGCGGCGTGGCAACGGGACTTCGAGTTCGGGATGGATGCTCGCAGCCGGCGCTTCCAGCATTTTGTCCGCGGCCGAGTCGACTGTTTTCGTGAGTCCATTCTCCCACTGCACCTGCGCCAGAAATCGGTAGCCGCGCCGCGCAATAGTTTCCACGAAGCGCGGGCTGGACGCCGAGTCTCCCAAGGCTTCGCGCACCTTCTTGATGGCCGTGTTCAGACTATGGTCGAAGTCAACAAAGGTATCGGCTGGCCACAATTTTTGCCGCACCTCTTCCCGTGTGACGACTTCGCCCGGCCGCTGCAGCAGTAGGGCGAGAATCTGGAATGGCTGTTCTTGCAGACGAACTCGCCGGCCACTCTTGCGCAATTCCCCCGCGGAAAGATCGGCTTCGAAAATGCCAAAGCGAACGATGCGCCCGGCGGGACTGGATTGCGGCGTCGACATGAGAGACTACGGGCGTAGTGTAGCACCTTGCTGCGCCGGTCTAGTTCGTGTGGGGACGGGGCTGGCCGTGCTGTAGTTCGTGTGGGGACGGGGCCGGCCCCGTCCCGGCTGAGCGAAGCGCGCCGCTCTCACCCGGCGCTACAATGTTTTTGTGCCGCCGTCGACCCCACATCCGCCGAAAGGGAACTCGCGCATCCTCCGCGCGGAAGCCACCGGAGTTCTGATCATCGTCGCCCTCATTGTGATAATCACCATCGTCCGCTACTGGCGCCACATTCCGTGGAGCGCGCGCTGACCGTGCCCGTGCCACCCGATCCTTTACTCGTGGTTGTTCTCGGTCCAACCGGAAGCGGCAAGACCGCGCTTTCTGTCGTTCTGGCGGAACGTTTTAACGGCGAAATCGTGAACTGCGATTCCATCGCCATGTACCGCGAATTCGAAATCGGCACCGCCAAGCCCAACGCATCCGAAAGAAAACGCGTGCCGCACCATCTGCTCGACTGTGTCGAGCCGAGCGCCTATATGACTGCGGGCGAATATGCCCGCCAGGCCCGCGAAGTTTTGTCGGACATCAAGTCGCGGGGAAAATTGCCGATCGTCGTCGGGGGGACGGGACTCTATCTGCGCGCTCTACTCGACGGCCTCTTTCCCGGGCCACAGCGTTCTGAAGAGCTTCGCGAACGTCTGCGAGAACGCGCCAAGCAAAAAGGCTCAAGCCATCTACACCGCATACTGAATCGCCTCGACCCGCCAGCCGCGAAAGCAATCCATGCGAATGACGTGCCCAAACTCATCCGCGCCATCGAAGTCTGTTTGGCTTCACGCCAGCCCATGACCGAGGCCTGGAAGCAGGGCCGCGACCCGCTGCAAGGTTTTCGCATTCTGCGCCTGGGCCTGAATCCGGACCGAAACGCGCTTTACGCCCGTCTCAATCAGCGGGCGCAGAATATGTTTGACTCAGGCTTAATAGATGAAGCGAAACGCCTGCTTGAAAAATACGGGCCTGCGGCGATTGCTTTAGACTCTCTCGGCTACAAACAGTGCGTGCAGTTGATCCACGGGGAGATCGACCGCTCCGCCACGCTGTCAGCTGTCCAGCAAGCTCATCGCAATTATGCTAAGCGCCAGATGACGTGGTTTCGCCGCGAGCCAGAGGTCCATTGGCTGGCGGGGTTCGGCGATGATGAGAGCATTCAGGGCGAAGCAATCGTCCAAATCGAAAAGTGTTCTATCTGACGCCCTCCGTGACCTGTGTGCTCCCTGTGGTGAATTCTTTTTCTTCCTGCTATCGTCGGCAAATGCTGCAAAGATTCGTGCTCCTGCTGGCATTATTCTGTTCCGTCTTGTCTGCCTCGGCAAAAACAAAAGATAAATTCCAAGCGCCCAGCCCCATTCACCTCGATCACAATGGCGAAAAGTGGGCTGACAAAACTCTCAAGAAGCTCTCTCTCGAGGAAAAAGTCGGCCAGGTCTTCATGATCTGGGTGCGCGCGCAATTTCTGAATGTGAATAGTCCTGCCTATCTTCAACTGCGCGATGCCATGAGCAAATACCATGTGGGTTCATTCCTCATGACTGTTCCCTATGACCCGCCTTTTCTGTATCGCAACGAGCCGTTCGAGGCCGCCGATTTGCTCAATCGCTTGCAGCAGGATTCGCAACTCCCCCTGCTCATCGCCGCTGATTTTGAACGAGGCCTTCCTATGCGCTTGCATGGCGCCACGGAATTTCCTCACGCCATGGCCTTCGGCGCCACTGGCAAGCCGGAATACGCCGAGGACTTTGGCCGCATTACCGCAGAGGAGTCCCGCGCCATCGGCGTGCAATGGAATTTTCTTCCCATCGTGGACGTAAACTCCAACCCCGCCAATCCCATCATCAATACGCGTTCTTTCGGCGAAGACCCGCGGCAAGTCGGCAATTTTGCCGATGCCTACATTCGCGGCGCGCGGGCCGGTGGCCTCTTAACCACCGCTAAACATTTTCCCGGCCACGGCGACACGGCCACGGACTCTCATCTTGGTTTAGCGGAAGTAACCGGCGATCTGGCGCGCCTGAACGCCGTCGAGTTGCCGCCCTTTCGCAGCGCCATCGCCGCCGGCGTCGACTCCGTGATGGTCGCGCACGTCACCGTACCTGCGCTCGAACCCGATCCCAATCGCGTGGCTTCGACTTCCCCGGCGGTCGTCACTGATTTGCTGAAACACCGGTTAGGCTTCCAGGGGCTCGTCGTCACCGATGCCCTCGATATGGCCTCCCTCACTCACCTTTATGCCGGTAGCATCGGGCGCGCCGCCGTGGACGCCTTCAAAGCCGGCAACGATGTTTTGATCATTCCTGCTGATCTTGATGCCTCGTACAAGGCCATGCTCCAGGCCGTGCATAGCGGCGAGATTCCCCAATCGCAGCTCGATGCCTCCGTCCTCAAGATTCTGAAAGCAAAAGCTTCTGTAGGACTCAATCGAACTCGTCTGGTGGATCTCAATCAGCTCACAACTGTCGTCGGTAGACCGGAAAACATCGCCATCGGCCAGCGCATCGCCGATGATGCCATCACCCTGGTTCGCGACAATGGCAAAGTTCTCCCGCTAAAAAGATCGGGAACTGCCGGGCCGCGGCTTCCGTACCAAGCTGTGGCGGAGGTGCGCAATCACGTGGTGGTGGTTATTCTCACGGACGATGTCCGCACCGAAGCAGGCCGCGAAGTGGAGCGCCAAATCCGTCTGCGCATACCCGATGCGCACGTGATTTACGTCGATCCTCGGATTGTTGCGGCAATGTCGAGCGACGTGCTCAAGGCTGTGGATGCGGCGCAAGCCGTAATCGCCGCCGTCTACGTGATTCCTACGGCGGGGAAAATCACGCCGGGCGCAAATGCTTTGACGAACTCGGTTGCATTGAGTGACGCCAGCGGGGACTTGTTGCAGCAAATCCTCGATCACGCCGCGGACAAGACCGCCGTGCTTGCCATGGGCAGCCCGTATTTAGCCAAGGACTTTCCCGCCGCGCAGAGTTATATTTGTGCCTTCTCCAACGCGACCGTTTCAGAGGACGCTGTGGTCAAGGCCCTGTTCGGAGAGATCGCCATCCACGGCCACCTGCCGGTGACCATCCCGAACATTGCCCCGCGCGGAGTTGGACTCGAACGTCCGCAAATCATACAGGGAGGTATTCCCCATGCGAATCCATAAAAGATTGAGCCTTCAAACTCGCCTCGCCATTGCCATAGCTTTCATCGTGTGCCTTACCATGCTGGCGTGCAGCATCAATGTAAAAAAAGACAGCTCAGGCGAGGACAAGAAAGTCGATATCGAGACGCCGATCGGCGGAATTCACGTAGACAAGGGAGCCGACGTTCGTGACACCGGCCTGGCCGTTTACCCCGGCGCGCGCATCAAGCCCGAAGAATCCTCCAATGACGAGAAGGACGCCAATGTTGACCTGACTTTTATGGGCTACGGTTTGAGAGTAGTCGCCATCGAATATCTTTCTGAGGATTCGCCCAGCAAGGTCATTGCCTACTATAAAGACCAACTCAAAAAGTACGGCAACGTCCTCGAATGCCACACCACCAGTCACAACGTCAACATGGATCCCAAGAGCGATTCCAAGGAGTTGACCTGCGATTCGAATGGTGGCAAGACCACGGAACTAAAGGTGGGCACCCAGAATAATCAGCACGTCGTGGCTATCGAACAGGATGGCAAGGGCTCCAGCTTCGCCCTGGTGTACGTACATACGAATAAAGGCACCACGATCTGAGAAAGATTCCGTTATCCTGAGCAAGCGTGTTTTGCCCGGCGAAGGATCTGGGCGAACCACCGCGGCGGGTCGCGCTTTTGGCGACCTAATAATCGCGCGTTTGGGTCGCTTCCTCATAGAGCCAGCTTCGCGGGCTGTCCCCACCTTGCCTCCCGCGCCCACCGTGCTGTACCTTGAAATCCGGTGGAACATCCCTGCCATCAATGTAGCGCAGCGGTCGAGGACGGCACTGCTTTCTGCCGCCACTGCAATGCCCCGCAGATTCGCGTATCTATCGCTGCCCCCCCAGCGGAAATGGCGGTGGTTCCGCAACCTCTAGAGAACCCTACCGCGGCGTACGCCAATGCTCAGCAAATTAATGGCATGGCTCGGCCGCACGCCCTGCGCTCTGCGGCCCAAGCCGGATTAATTGCGGCCGCGTTAATGGCTATTCCGCTGGGCGCATCTTTCGGACTGGGGATGCTGGCTGCCGGTTTTCTGTCAGTGCTTTTCTATCGCCGCCGCGTTTTCGGCGCGAACCTCACTTCCGGCTTAGGGATGCGTCTTGGCGCGCTCAGCGGCCTATTTGGCTTCGGCATCTTTGCCGTACTCAGCGCTCTGGAAACTGCGGTCTTCCACTCCGGAGGCGAACTGCGGGCAGCGTTGATGCAGGCCGTCGAACAGGCAGCCTCGCGCAACGCCGACCCTCAGGCTCAGCAAATGCTGCAATGGCTTAAGACTTCGCAAGGATTGATGTTGGTCATGATTCTGGGCTTAGTGGTCATGTTTTTTCTCTTCGTGATCCTCTCCAGCCTAGGCGGCGTGCTGGGCGCGGTTGCCCTCCGCCGCAAAGAGCGGGGGTAAGCCCGGCCTTCCCTCCACTTTGCGATAGAGAATCCTTGACGACTAGCTCGGAAAGCGATATATCTATTTCCGACTATGGCGGAACGACTCGATTCACATTTACCGTTGTCCTCGGCGGCCTTGCACATCCTACTTGCCCTGGCCGGGGAAGACCTCCACGGCTACGGCATCATGCAGGAAATCGCCAGACAGTCAGAGGGCGTCTACAAACTCGGCCCCGGCACGTTGTACGACAATCTGCAGAAGCTCATTGAGGGTCGATGGGTTCAGGAATTGGGACCACGCCGGGGAGATTCCGATCCTCGCAGGCGCTATTACCGGCTCACCGATGGTGGGCGAGATGTCCTCAGAGCCGAGACCGCGCGCCTGACCCAGGTTGTCCGCGAGGCCCGCTTGCGACTGGGAGTCCCGAACCCTAGGAGGGTCTGATGCTCAGGCGTTTATATCGCCGTGCCGTGCGTTTGCATCCTTCCAGCTTTCGCCGCCGTTTCGGCGAGGAGATGCTCTATATCTTCGATCAGCAAAAAGGAACGCCGGCTGCGCTGGGTGTAATGCTGGACTGTGTTCTTTCGCTGCTGCGGCAGTGGGTATTACCACCACACATCGGCAGGGAACCGGCCTCTGCTCTGCGAAGCCCAATGGGGGAGCGTCTTCCCTCATTCGAGTCACTCGATCCCTTCCAGCCCAGCACCTCAGCCATCATTCAGGGCGCGCTGCTGTCGCTGATTCTGTTCTACATGACGGTTTTCGCCGTCCCTTATAGCTGGAGTCATGTCTTGAATCCGCGTTTTCCGAAGATTGCCGGCGATCCGACTCAAACGCTCAGCTGGGATTCTAGGAAGTCATCGGAGCGCCTGCAGGTCGATGTAGTTCCCACCGACTCGGGGGATTTTCATAGGTCCGCCAATCTTGATAGGAAGGCCATCGCATCAAGTGCGCCTGTTGCGCCCGTCCAGCCCCACGGAGCAGTGATCTGGCTTAACCCGTACGTCGGAACATACATCTCCAATTCGCCGCCGATGAAGATTTCCATTCAAATCGAAGGTGATTCCCCCAAAGGCAATCACCTCTCGCTTTCGCTGGCTGCCGCAGGCCACTCAAGCCTTACTCTCTCACCTGTGTCTTCAGCGAAGTTCATTATCGTCGGCGCAGAGAATAGCTATGTTGACTTCACCACTGACGCCCTGGGCAGGATTTGCTGCTTGTCCCTCGTTGCGAACGGCAACGTAATCACCGCTCAACGCCAGTAGCTGGGTGCCTAGGTACCTCAAACTGGCGGGACGAAGTGGCCCACTCATGCCGGCTTCGGCTTGGGTAGGGATGTTCAGATCTCGTCAACGTTGTCATCCCGACCGAAACAGATCATCGCAAAGCGATGATCTGTGAAGTGGAGGGACCTGGTGTTTAATGTTTACATCGGATGGGTCGAGATCGAGTTCAGAGCCAAACGCAAAACCCGGGGCGGGAAGACTTTGCCGAGCGGTAAAACGGCCCCACCCAAGCCGAAATCTGGCTCGGATGGTCTACCCGCCATGCAAAATAAGAGATAGGGAAATCCCAGGTCTCGCAACCGCAGCGAGACCTGGGCCACCCGCGGGTGTAATCTTCGGGCGCGTCACCTTGGTGATGTGGAAGGGCTATGTTTGCTCGGTTACGATACACTAGAGGCGGTAGTGTATTCAGGAAGGTGTTGCGATGGCGACCTCGGCAGAGAAACCAAAGTCCGCGATGGATTCCTTGAATAAGAACTTCAACGACATCGTTTCTCAAGCCAAGAAGCGCATGTCGCCGGAAGACTTCAAGCGGGCGGAAGAAAAGTTCGACCAAATCGCTAATAAAGTCCGCGCTTCTCGCGGACAGCGTCGCGAAACTGCATAATCAGATCGCGTAGTTCTTCCTTGCTAACTGCGGGGTTGTAGGTCTTCACCGCAGTAACAAAATCTTCCTCTGTTCCGTAGTTCACGATGTCCGCCAAGTGGTCTTCCCGCTCTCCGCGGCGGCGAGGCTCGTCAGTATCCTTCGGCGGTTTCCAGCGTGGTCGCGTCATGTGCCTCGGAGAGGATCCCGACCTATTTACTT
Organism: uncultured Acidobacteriaceae bacterium; assembly: GCA_963712035.1. Lineage (GTDB taxonomy): Bacteria > Acidobacteriota > Terriglobia > Terriglobales > Acidobacteriaceae > PALSA-270. The sequence goes on from CAVQGL010000003.1 coordinate 434,261, forward strand.
TTCCTTGAACCAGTCCCTGGGATGCTCTGAGTCTTGCAATTCCCAGTTGCGATGCAGACTCACGAACTTCTGTCCATTGCGTTTCAAAATCTTGAACTCTCGAGGCTTGCGTCTGATCACGGCCTCTATGGTCTGTCGCTTCGCATAACTAACCCCAACAGCTTGAAGAAATGCGACGATATCGCCGACTCTGGCTTCTCTAACGACTTGCAGGTACTCCTGAATGTACGCCCACAACGATACCTTCTGGCTGCTCACGCGTTTGGCGCTGAATTCCTTAGCAACAGCAGTGTTGCAGAGGACCGCCTTAGCCTGTTTTTCGCCAATCATTTCGACTGTTCGGCTAATTCTTGACCTCGCGTTATCGATTCGCTCCTGCAAATCGTAAAGTCGTTCGGCCACATCCCTCAAAGCTTCCAATTCCCGACGCGATTCTTCGATCAGCTTTGCGTCTCGGATCATGCGGGTCTTGAGTTTGTCGACAACCTCGATAACCGTCGGCATGAGGTGATGCTAAGACATGAAGGCAACTAAAATCAATCAAAATAGTTGCTTTATCCAGTCACAGTTGAAACCCAATTCGGGGGATTATCTCCTCTCCCTTGCCCCGCACCGCTCTGCCCGCGTATGATTCACGGTTCATGGCTCAAAAACCTACATCTCATCCGCAGGAGCCGCGCGAGAAGACTCAGCTCATGTCTGAGTCGGAAATCGAGCGCACTTTAATCCGCTTGGCGCACGAAATCATGGAGAAAAACAATGGCGCCGCTGACCTCGGCTTGGTCGGCATCCGCAAGCGCGGAGTGCCGCTGGCTCAGCGTCTGGCCCAGATTATCGAGCGCATCGAGAAGAGTCCCGTGCCGGTAGGCACGCTGGATGTCACTGCCCACCGCGACGATCTCTCTTTGCGTGAACCCAGGCCGCCAGCCGCACAGAAAGCGGAAATCAATTTCTCCGTTACCGGGAAAAATATCATTTTGGTGGACGACGTCCTTTACACGGGCAGGACCACGCGCGCCGCCATGGACGCCCTTTTCCGCCAGGGCCGCCCCAAGAAAGTTCAACTCTGTGTGCTGATTGACCGCGGCCACCGCGAGCTTCCCGTCGAAGCTACTTTCGTCGGCCGCAAAGTTCAGACGACGCACCAGGAATTGATCAAGGTGCAGTTGCGCGAAGTGGACGACGTGGATAAAGTGCTACTGGTAGAAAAACGATCGTAAGCTGGTGGTCCACCAGCACCCGAGCCTCCGGCTTCTTACAATGACCGCACGCCTCAGCCAAACAGCGCACCCGCCAAAAGCGACGCGCGGCTCCCTTCTCGGGATGGAACATGCCGAGCCCGCGCAAATTCTCGGCCTGCTGCAACTCGCGCGGCGCATGAATCCGCTCAAGCCTCGGCCATTGCTGCGCGGCAAACGCGTGCTGCTGCTTTTTTACGAAGCTTCCACGCGTACTCGCAGCTCCTTTGAAATTGCCGCCAAATCGCTGGGCGCGATGACCACGCTGGTGCTATCGAGCGGGTCGAGCATCGAGAAGGGCGAATCGTTACTCGACACCGCCTACACACTGCGTGCCGTAGGCGCGGATGTGATTGTCATCCGCCATCCTCGCGCTGGCGCTCCACATTTGATGGCCGAGCATCTGGATATTCCCGTCATCAACGCCGGTGATGGCATGCACGAGCATCCTTCGCAGGCGTTGCTTGATGCTTACACCATCCTGCGCCACAAGAAAAAGTTTAAAGGACTGCAGGTGGCGATTGTCGGCGACATTTATCACAGCCGGGTAGCACGGTCCGCCGTCCATTTGCTGAGTAAGTTTGGCGCCAAGATCACGCTTTGCGGGCCGCCGGAATTCCTGCCCGACTTGGCCGTCACGCTGGCCCCCGGCCTGCAGATCAGCCGCAGTGCCGACGAAGCTGTGCACGGCGCGGATGCAGTCATGGTTTTGCGCGTACAAAAAGAGCGCCTGGCGGGGCAGAAAATCAGTTTGCAGGATTATATTGCGCGCTACCAGATGACCATGGCCCGGCTCAAGTTGGCCAAGAAAGATGCGATGGTTATGCATCCTGGACCGATCATCCGCGGGCTGGAGTTGACTTGGGAAGTTGCCGACTGCCCGCAATCGGCGATCCGGGAAGAAGTGCACAACGGCGTGCCAGTGCGTATGGCGATCCTGGCGAAGGCGCTGGGGAAAGCTCGATGAGAACTTCGGCCACGGATCTACGCGGATTCACGCGGATCAAGCGCTCCGAAGAAATATCTGTTGAATCCGTGTTAATCCTTGGCAAAAGAGTTTTGTGTAAACAAATATGAATCAGCGCAAAGCGAGCAGCCTCCTAATTAAAGGCGGGCACGTCATCGACTCGGCTGCCAAGATTGATGCGGCTATGGACGTGCTTTTGCGCGACGGCCGCGTGGCCGAAGTCGCGCCGCCCGGCAAAGTTCATGGCAGCGCCGATGAAAAGTTCGACGCTCGCGGGCTGATTGTCGCTCCCGGTTTCATCGATATCCATGTGCATCTTCGCGAGCCCGGGCAAAGCTACAAGGAATCCATCGCTACCGGAACAGCAGCGGCGGCCGCGGGCGGGTTCACTGCGGTCTGCTGCATGCCGAACACCCATCCTGTGGTCGATTCCACCGAATGGGTGGCATGGATTCAGCAGCCACAGCACGGCGCCGTGGTCAATGTTTTTCCCATCGCGGCTGCGACGAAAGCCAGCAAAGGCGCTGCCCTGACCGATTTTGGCGCGTTGCAGCGTGCCGGGGCGGTCGCAGTGACCGATGACGGGAAGCCCATCCTGAGCGACGGCATCATGCGCGAAACCCTGCGCCTGGCGGCAGAGATTAACTTGCCGGTAATTCAACATGCCGAAGACACACGCGAAACTGAAGGCGGCTCGATGCACGAAGGCCCTACTTCGTTTCGCCTGGGATTGCGCGGGATGAAAGCGTCGGCGGAATCTTCGGTGGTGGAGCGGGATGTGCAACTGGCGCAGCAGTTCATGGGCGCACGTTTGCATGTGGCGCATCTTTCCACGGCCGATGCTCTGAAAGCCGTCCGCCGCGGCAAGCGGAGCAAGGTGCGCGTGACTTGCGAAGTCACGCCGCACCACTTCACGCTAACCGATACCGACGTGCACGACTACGACGCCAACTTCAAGATGAATCCGCCGCTACGTTCGGCCGCGGATCGCGAGGCCCTCCTGGTTGCGCTGGCCGATGGCACGGTAGACGCCATCGCCACCGACCACGCTCCCCATGCCATGCAGGAGAAGTGCATCGAGTTTGAGCGCGCGGCGTTCGGCATCACCGGGCTGGAGACTGCGGTCGGGCTAGCCATCACACGCCTGCATCGCGAGCACAAGATTCCGCTGACAAGAATTGTGGAGCTCTTTACGGCCGGTCCAGCCCGCGTGCTGGATCTCCACGGACGCGGCACCCTTGCCCGCGGCAGCCATGCCGATGTCACTATCTTAGACCCCAACCGCCGCTGGACGTTTGAAGCTGCGAAGTCGCTCTCCAAGTCGCGCAACACACCGTTCGATGGCTGGCAACTTACGGGGAAGGTGATGGCAACCATCGTCGGCGGCCACATCGTGTACCGGGCTGAGTAGGAAACTACTTGCGTTCCTGCAAAAACAATAACGCAACGCAAAGCTTCGGGTGGTGAGGAATTCCACTCGAAGTGCCCAATGTTTGCGGGGCAGACCCGTTCGCTTAGCTCCGCACGTGACTTGGGCGAACGGGGAACAGCCGCGAAAAGACAGAGTCATCGCGGATAAATTTGCTCGGACCGAGCCGTTGCGCTTCTTCGAAGATTTCTTCTGGCCGCGACGGATTTGCCCCGCCGCAAGGTTCAATGGGACAATAGTTCGCTTCGGGCAAAGCGAGATCTGCAGGTTATCCAGCCCACGGGAGGCGCGGTTATGGGCAATGCTTTGCAAATAACGACCTTGATCAAGGGAGTCCAGGAACAGGCCGCGCGTTGTGCCGCGACCGAAAACAGCGACAATTACGGCGATCTCGATGGCCAGGTGGAAAGCCTCGAGGGACAGGCGCGCGAGACCATCCAAGCGAAACTCGCGATCTCCGCGGTGTTGGCCAAGCTGAAAGAGCGCAAGCCTCTGGGGGCGGACGACTTGAAGACTCTGGAGTTGCTGATCGTGGGCGACGCTGAGTCTTTCCTCAAGTATGAAGCCGACCTCGACGGCTGGAAGAAAGAGGCCGATCAACTCATAACGGAGATCGCAAATCTGCAGTCTTCCGAGTTGGATATTGATGGCCTGATGCATCTGCGCGCGCTTTGCCAGGAACTGCGGCGAGTGCTGCCCAATATCGTCTATTACCTCGACCAGAAGGAGCGCACCGCCAAGTTCCAGGCCGCTACCCAAGGCCCGCTCGATGCCGATGGCTACCGAGTGCTCAGCGAGATTGTTGAGGCAATGGCTTCATCCGAGAAGATATGATTCGCGGGGTTCGGACGCCCTCGCTTCTGACATTCGTGGATGGTCCGTCTTGCGGAATCCCACTCATTCGCAAGAGACGCGAATGAATGACGACCGGGCTCTAGGACTGAATGTACTGCGAAATATGTACAATAATGTTAATAACATCAGCCGTTTGTGCAACTTAGCGGACGCTTAAATGCCGCGCCCAGCACGGCATTCGCGTTGCCTTTCGCCATCCTTTCCCGGTACAGAAGTGCTATTGAGTGCATTGTACTTCCGGGTAAGAATACGGCATGAAAAACACAATCGTTGTATTGCTGCTTTGCCTATCCTCAGTCGCTTTCGCAAAAGACTCCAACGGAAAACACGCTAAGACTCACCGGCATCATCCGCCGTATGCCTGCAAGGCTCCTTTGTTTCATTTTAAGGGCCTGTGAGCCCGAAGACCGCGCTCGCTCGCAGTGGTCAACCAAGAGGACTCGCGCCCTACCGCACACTCGCTTGTGATTCCCGTCACAGTCCTCAACCCTCCCCCAGACCAACATAGTTCCAGACCACTTTAACCTCGCAGCCGAAGCTTGGCCTTCGCGCCGCGGAGTATGAGTGTGCCGAGTTCACGACGAAGGAACTTATGTCAGTCACCAAGCAGCAGGTGCTCGATTACCATTCCAGCGGGAGGCCGGGCAAGATTGAGGTCAGCCCTACCAAGCCTTGCCGAACGCAGCGCGACTTAAGCCTCGCCTACACTCCGGGAGTCGCCATCCCTTGCCTGGAAATTCAGAAGAATCCGCACGACGCCTTCAAGTACACGGCGCGCGGAAACCTGGTAGCCGTGGTGACTAACGGCACCGCGGTGCTTGGCCTGGGCGATATCGGCGCGCTGGCGGGCAAGCCGGTGATGGAAGGCAAGGCGGTGCTCTTTAAACGCTTTGGCGATGTAGACGTCTTCGATATCGAAGTGAACAGTCACAATCCCGAGGACGTCGTCAAAGTGTGCCAGTTGCTCGAACCGACTTTCGGCGGCATCAATCTGGAAGACATCAAGGCGCCGGAATGTTTCTACATCGAAGAGACGCTGAAGAAGACGATGCGGATTCCGGTCTTTCATGATGACCAGCATGGCACCGCGATTATTTCCGGCGCGGCGCTGCTGAATGCGCTGGAGGTTGCCGAAAAGAAGATTGACCAGGTGCGGCTGGTGATCAACGGCGCCGGGGCGGCGGGCATCGCTTGCGCCGAGCATTACGTCCGGCTGGGCGTCAAGCGCGAGCACATCACCTTCTGCGACACCAAGGGAGTGATTTACAAAGGGCGTCCGGAGGGGATGAATCCTTACAAGGAACGTTTCGCGCACGACACTCCGCTGCGCACTTTGGCGGAGGCACTGCAAGGCGCGGATGTTTTTGCCGGACTTTCGGTGAAGGGCGCCATCACGCCGCAAATGGTGCGCAGCATGGCGCCGCGTCCCATTATTTTTGCCATGGCGAATCCCGACCCTGAGATTGGATACGAGGAAGCCAAAGCATGCCGCGACGATGTGATCGTATCGACGGGGCGGTCCGATTATCCCAACCAGGTGAACAACGTGCTGGGATTCCCCTTTATTTTTCGGGGCGCGCTCGACGTTCACGCCACTGCGATCAACGAAGAGATGAAATTGGCGGCGACGCGGGCGCTGGCCAATCTGGCCAAAGAAGATGTGCCGGATTCCGTTTGCCGCGCCTATGGCGTGGAGCGCCTGCACTTCGGGGCTGACTACCTGATCCCCAAGCCGTTCGATCCGCGCGTATTGATCTGGGAGGCGTCGGCGGTTGCCGAAGCTGCCATGAAATCGGGCGTAGCGCAGGAACCCGTGGAACTGGATGCCTATCGCGAGCAACTGGAGCGCAGGCTGGGCAAAGCTCACGCTATCTCGCGGGTGATGATTCAGAAAGCGCAAGCCAAACCCAAGCAGGTAGTATTCCCCGAAGGCGAGAACGAAAAAATCCTGCGCGCCTGCCATAACCTGGTGGAGGAGAAAATCGCGTCGCCCATTTTGATTGGGAACGCGGCCACCATCCAGGCGAAAGCCGCTGAACTTGAGTTGGACCTGAGCCAGGTGCGCATCGTCGATCCGGTTGACTCGGTGCTGCGGGAGCCTTATATCCAGGAGTTGTTTCGCCTGCGGCAACGCCGCGGTGTGACGCTCTCCGAGGCGCGAGTGCTCATCTACAATCCCAATGTTTTCGGCTCGCTGATGTTGCACATGGGCGACGCCGACGTGCTGGTCGCGGGCGTGACTCAACATTTTCCGGACACCATTCGCCCGGCGCTGCAAATCGTGCGCATGCGCGAAGGACTGCACAAAGTGTCAGGCTGCTACCCGCTGGTGACGCGCAATGGAGATCTGTATTTTCTGGCGGATACCAGCGTCAACATTGAACCCACCGCGGAAGAGCTGGTGGAAATTGCGCTGTGCACAGCGGACGTGGCCCGGCGCTTCGACGCAGTGCCGCGCGTGGCCATGCTTTCCTTCTCCAGTTTCGGAAGCACCCGCCACCGGCAGTGCGACAAGGTTCGCAAGGCAGTGGAGTTGTTGCATAAAGCCGATCCCTCGCTGGTCGTCGATGGAGAAATCGAGGCCGATGTTGCGGTGTCGCCGGAGGCGCTGGCGCAAAACTATCCTTTCAGCATGTTGAAGGGCGGCGCCAACGTCCTGATCTTTCCCGATCTCGCTTCGGCAAACATGGCGTATAAGCTGCTGCTGAAGCTTGGCGGGGCGGAAACGCTGGGCACCGTTCTCATGGGCATGAGCAAGCCGGTGCATCTGTTGGCGCGCGGCACGCAAGTAGAAGCCATTGTGAATTCAGTCGCCATCGCAGTGGTCGACGCGCAGGAAAATGAGGGGTCGGCGCGGCGGGCGGCGGTCTTGGAAAGTGTCGCGGCAGGGAAGTAGCGCCCAAAGTTTAACGGCCAAGGTGCCCCATTCAAGCCTTGGGAGTCAGTCATGACAAATGCTCTCCTGAAATTTTGGGTTGGCGCAGGAAGTCTCGGCAGAAATTTTCTACGAACTTTATTCCAGGATCTCCGTTATGGCGTGCAATCTCTGGCGAGAACGCGTGTGTTCACCATCGTTGCCATTCTTTCACTGGCTCTGGGGATTGGCGCGAATACGGCTCTTTTCAGTCTGATGAATGCGATGCTGCTGCGGGCCTTGCCGGTCAAAAATCCGCAGCGACTGATTGAGTTCGTCAGGGCCGATGGGCCCACGATGATGACTAACCTGCCCTACGCAGCGTTCACCCACTTCAGGCAAGATCGCAGCGTGCTCCAGGATGTCTTCGCGGTCTGGGGGACGGAGGCAGTCTTCCGCATGGGTTCCACTCCGCCCGAGAAGGTGAATTGCGATGTTGTATCGCACTCATTCTTTCCTGCTCTTGGGCAGAATGCGCTGATCGGCCGCACGATTACCGAGGAGGAAGGGCAGACAGGAACAGCCGGCCACACAGTCGTCCTCAGCTACGGTTTTTGGGCGCGACGTTTCGGAAGAGATCCTTCCGTCATCGGAGCGACGGCACGAGTGAATGGTGAGTTGTTCACCGTCATCGGTGTTATGCCACAGGACTTTTTCGGTGTGGATCGTTCCGAGATGCCCGACCTCTGGGCTCCTTTCGCGGCAAACACTAAACCGGGCAGCTATACCTGGGTGCTCGGTCACTTGAAACCTGGCATCTCGACTGCCCAGGCGGGCAGCGCCCTTGCGCCGCTATTCCACGATGCCATGGAATCTCTCAGCGACGAAGTGAAGGACTGGCCTGAACAAGATCGCGCTTCGTTCCTGTCGCAGAAACTTCTGGTCAACCGCGCTACCAATGGAACCTCCGGCCTGCGCTGGACATATTGGGAGTATTCCAACACGCTGAAGATCCTGATCGGGCTCACGGGGCTGATCCTGCTCATCGCCTGCGCGAACCTCGCTAATCTAGTCATGGCACGGTCGGTGGCGCGGTCGAGGGAGATTGGCATTCGCCTTGCCGTGGGCGCTGGACGCTGGCGCCTCGCACGCCAGTTACTCACCGAGAATCTTCTTCTCTCACTCGCGGGCGGGGCCCTGGGATTGTTGGTGGCAAGTTGGGGCCATCGCTTGATGCTTGGATTCTTAGTGAACAGCTCTGCGCTTGAATTCAAGCTCGATTACCGCGTCCTGGCTTTCGGGTTGGCCTTGTCTGTGATAACCGCTCTGCTTTTCGGCCTCGTCCCTGCCATTCGAGCAACCCGCACCGATCCTGCCGCTGTCATTCATGCAGAACATTCGCAAGGAGGACCCGCGAACCTTCCGCTTGCCAAGGTCCTGCTCATGGCTCAAGTGGGGCTCTCGCTGGTGTTGCTGGTGGGGGCTGGTTTGTTCGCCCGCAGTTTAAGGAATCTGGGCGCCACTGACCTCGGTCTGGCTCGCGAGAATTTGCTGCTGATGGACATTCGTCCCGGCGACCACCCTCAGGCATTGCGGCAATTCTGGGCGCAGTTCACCGAAGAGATCTCGGGTTTGCCAGGAGTACGAGGCGCGGCGCTGGCGGGAGATGCCGTCTTCGGCAACGGCGGCTGGAATGAGGACATCCGGACGGCACGCTCCGACCAGCAACCAGAAGAAGGCAGAGTGAACTTTAACCTCGTCGGACCCGGGTTTTTCTCAACCGTAGGCATCCCGCTGCTGATGGGGCGCGAATTTGGAGAATCGGATCGCGAAAATAGCCCCAAAGTCGCAGTGGTCAATCAGTCTTTTGCTCGCCGCTTTTTCGGCGATGAAAATCCTATTGGCAAACGTTTTGCCGAAGATGGCCCGGCTTCCGCCGATCAGTATGAGATCGTCGGTATGGTGGCGAACGCTAAGTACGGCGCTGTGCGCGAAGCCAACAGCCCCATGATGTTTCAGCCGATGTTAGAACAACCGATGCGTGGATCTTATGTTCTGCACGTACGCACCGCGGCGGAGCCAGCCTCGCTTGCGCCCTCTATTGTTCATCAGGTTCACGTGATCGACAGCGAAGCACTGGTAACGGAGATCCGAACTTTGCCGGAAGTCGTTCAACGGCAGCTCAGCCAGGATCGCATGTTCGCCACTTTGGCCGTTTTCTTCGCTCTTCTGGCGCTGCTCTTAGGTTGTATTGGGATTTATGGCGTGGTGGCGTATCGGATGGAGCGCCGCACGGCCGAGATCGGTCTCCGCATCGCGCTGGGCGCACAACGCGCCGACGTACTGTGGCTGACGATCCGCGAAACAGTAATGCTGCTGGTGGGCGGTGTCATCATCGGATTGCCTGTCACCGTAGCCGCCACTCGGCTGTTGAAGCAGTTCTTATTTGGCCTGGAGCCGCAGGATCCTACGACCGTCGCAGGCGCCACGATCATCTTGATTGCTGCAGGAGTCCTGGCGGGTTTGCTTCCGGCCCGGCGAGCGGCGCATATCGATCCGATGGTTGCGCTGCGACGCGAGTAGTCAGGTCTCATCCGTTGCACGCGACGCATGGGCGCGATCGTTTGTGTCTGTAGAGACGTAGCTTCGCTACGTCTAGGATTGCCGACAAACTCGTAGACTTGTCATTTCGAGAAGCGCAGCGACGACGAATCCCTTGTTTGCCCGCTCCTTGGAAGAAGCAAATTTCTCGCTGCGCTCGAAATGACAATGCATACGGGTTTGTCAGCAATGTGAGAGGTAGCAAGCAATCTGGAGACGTAGCAAGCTACGTCTCTACAGAGGGCGATCCCGCTTACTTGATCTCCAGCGGCTGTTGTAGTCGGAATGTCAACGCGGCTTCCGCCGGGAGAACGATTTCTTTATTGGCGGTCATCGCTCCGCCCGCAGTGCCAGCGCCGCCGCCCGCGAGTGCGCCGATGGCCGCGCCTTTTCCGCCTCCGGCAATGCCGCCAAGAATGGCTCCCAAGGCCGCGCCGCCGCCTGCCATCACTCCCGTGCGTTTGCCCTTGCCTTTAATGACGCGAACGATAGATGCGGTTTGAATAGCCCGATCTGCTCCGTTGATGTTGATCGAGGTGAGCTGCAATTGCAGGCGCGCACCTCCAGCAAAATGGCCCAGGGGCTGAGCATCCACCACTGTGCCTGTAGCTCTGGCACCGGAAGGAATCGCGATTGCGCCAGCCACCTGCACCGGATTGGCAAGCCTTGCGGAGAAACTTTGGCCGGGCTGGCTGATCTTCGAACCCAACGCTTGGCCGAGGCGCACCGTTAGTTGTGCTCCGGTTGGGACCGTGATGGGAGCCATCTGGGCGGCTGGCGGTATCGTTTGGGATGAGTTGTCTGCCGAAGAGCTACTCGCAGTATTGCCAGAGGCACTCCCGGAACCGGAATCGGTAGTGCCGGTGGCCCCGGTGGGCTTGCTATGGCAACCGAGTGCGAAAAGCAAATAAACACCCAGAATCAGCGTGAGGCTACGCGAGCGCATCATTTCCCCCAAGAATGTTTTGCATAAAGATTAAGGCGTGAGAGCAGATTTTCACAAGCACGTTTGCAGTTGGCGAAGACCGGAGGTACGAGGCCAGCAATCGGACTAAATCTTGTCCGGAGGGGCCGCCGTGGTAACGGAAACGGTTTCGGCTGAAGTTTCCGGGAAATCCAGCCCGGGAATCTCAGCATTGCCGCCGCTCTTGTCGGACGCGTTTGGGGGACCGCCGTTTTCTCCCTCGCTCTTTTTGGACTCTGATTTCTTCTCCAGAAATTTTGCGGTATTCAGCAAAGGCCGGCCGAGGGATGGATTGTAACTGCTCCATGGACCTTCTGCCCCGGCTTCCCGTTCAAAGTTGGCGCGCATGCTCTCCAGTTTGGAGTCGAGATCGTCGAGGTAGTGCAGCATGAGAGCCTCGGGAAACATGGGCAGCTTGGGAGAACCGAATTCGTACTGACCGTGATGACTGATAATCAGGTGCTCGATCAGAATCTTGAGTTCATCGGGAAATCCCGGAACCTGCGCGATTTTGCCGTGCAGCATCTCGAGTTCTATGACCATATGGCCGAGTAGTTGGCCGCGCGTGGTATACGAAAACGAGCGGTTGTAAGTAAGTTCGTGAATCTTACCGATGTCGTGCAGGAACACTCCGGTCAGAAGCAAATCGCGATTGATTTGTGGGTAATTGCGGCAGAGCAAATCGGAGGATTTGCAAAGCGAAACCACGTGATCGAGCAAGCCGCCAATGTAGGCGTGGTGCAGAGTTTTGGCCGCAGGGGCGTTGCGATAGGCTTCGGCGATTTGCGGGTCGGACATGAACGCCTCGACCAGCGCCTTGAGGTGCGCATTCTGAAAAGTCGCGACGAAGCCAGCCAGAGTTTGCCAAAGCTGGCCGATATCTTTGGTTGTCTTGGGCAGGTAGTCGGCAAAATCAATTTCCGAATCGCCCAGCGGGCGCAGCTTGTGAATGGTCAGCTGAAAGCGGTTCTTGTATTTGTTGATGAGGCCTTTCGCTTTGATGAAATCGTCCTGCTCGAAAATGTCGAGAGCTTCTTCGACGTTGTCCCACATTTTGGCTTCGAGCTGCCCGCTGCGATCGCCTAAGGTCAGCGCCAGATAAGGCTCGCCGGTTTTCTTGGGCTTGACCTGTTTGGAGACCACCACGAAACAGGAGGTGATGACCTTGTTCTCGTGCAGAACGCAATCGCAGATAAAGAATTCCTTCATGAGTTTTTTTTCAACGCGCAGGACGCTAAGCGCCGCGCCACCCGTATCAGGCTTCGCGGAGCGCGAGGAACTTTACGCGCATTAGAGAATCCCCAGTTTCTTCTTCTTTTTGGTGAGTTTCTTGGCCTTGGCTTCGGTTTGGTCGGTTATCACTGGTTCGGTTTCGTTGGGCGTGGCGGCAGTGTCCACATACCCGGCCGCGATATGAATATCGGCTTCGTCCCGCAGCCTGGCCAGATACTCGCGGAGCGCGGGTTGCAGCCGCTCCATGTAAATAGCTTCTTGCACGCGCGGTTCAATATCCGCGAAGGAAGGAATGCCAGCCGTCTGATGTTCGAGAACCTTGAGGATGACCAAACCTTGCTTGGTCGCGGTGATCTCAGAAACCTCTCCATTCTTCATTGCGAAGACCTTGTCTTCCAGCCCCTTGGCAAGCGTGCCACGCTGGAAGTCTCCGAGATCGCCGCCCTGCGCGGCGGTGGGGCCCTCCGAATTCTTTTTGGCAACATCTTCAAAAGGAGTACCTTTGGCGATTTGCGCCAGCACATCCTGGGCTTTGGCAAAAGCGGCGGGGTGGGCTTGAGGCTTGTCCGGGGCTACATTCGGGTCGACATCGTCCTTTTGCGGGATGATTAATATTTCGCTCAATCGAACCTGCTCGGGATGTTCCAGTTCTTTCTTGTGGTCATCGTAATAGCGTTGCTCATCTTCTTTGGTGATGCTCTGGCCCAGGCGAGGAGCAACTTCCCTGCGGATCACCTCTTGCATGACGATCTCATTGCGCTTGTTCTGCTTGAAGTCTTCGAAGGAGACGCCCTGCGCGGTGGCCGCCTTCTCCAAGTCGTCCAGCGTTTCCATCTTCATTTCCTTGCGCATGTTGTCGAGCCACTTGAGCAGTTCGGTGTCGCCGGTAATGCCCAGGTCGGAGGCTTTTTCCAGAAGGAGTTGGTGATCGATAAGATCGCGCAGAATATCTTTTTCACGATCTTTGTAAATCTTTTCCGCATTGGCGGGATCGTCTTGCAGGGCTTCCTGTCTGGTTGCTTCCTCGCTGTGCTTGAAGTCGGAGAGGGTGACAATCCGGTTGTTGACCCGGGCGACAATCTCCTCAACCACAGTGTTCGCGGCAAAGGCAGGGAGGGCGGCGAGGCAAATCAAAGTGAACCGGGGAATCAGCTTTTTCATAAAGTTTTCCGAAGCCGTACTGCAGCCTGGAGTGTGTTGACTACCGGGAGCAAGGCCTTGGGACAAATTGTACCTTGCCAACTGGGATCGCATCCAGCCTTCCGGGAGACAATCCAGCAGATTCCGCGCGCGGGAGGTCCGCTATCTTGAAGCGAGGCAGGAAACGCAAACCGCCCTAGCTCTGTCCGACCGGAGTTCCGGCTTCACGGACCAAAGCCAGAGTGGTGACATCGTCGTGGGTGGGCGCCGTGCCCATGAACTGGCGTACCCCGTCCAGCACGCTAACACAGATCTCCTTGGCGACCGTACGCTGGGAGCGGCGAAAACTTTCCTTCAGACGATCTAATCCGAATTCATCACCGTGGCGTTTCCCTTCTACGACGCCCCGTGAAGCGAGAAGAAGCGCAGCGCTCGGAGCGAGTGCGACCATGGGGGCGTCGCAGGTGGCGTGGGAAAACAGGCCGAGGGGTAGCCCGGTTGCGGGAAGTTCGCTGGTGCCGGCGGTGTCGCGCACCAAGCCAGGCGTGTGGCCGGCATTAAAGTAGCACATGATTCCCAGGCTCTCGTTGTAACAACCGGCGAATGCTGGGCAGGCGTGCACGCCTTGGGCCGCGTCCAGCACCGTGCGATTCAGCTGCAAGCAAAGTTCGACCATAGCGTCGGCTTCATTAACGTCGTCGGCCGCAAACAGACTGGCACCCGCCGTGCGAAATGTGTTCTGCGCGCGCGACAGAATGGTCCGCGTGTCGTTCAGACTACCCGCAACGTCAAGCAGGCCAAACAAAACCCGCTCTGGATGAACCCGGACGAAATCGTAGAAATCGCCCGCCTGGCGCTGGCCATAGTAGACCGCGGCAATCTCCGCGCCCTTGAGCTTTGGGACGTCAGCGCCAACAGGCTCGTACGGGGCTGGCGGGGACGCGTGGTTGCGGGTCAGCGGGAAGACCATGTTGCCTCTGCGTAGGCGTTAGCATAACAGGCCGAAGCAAAAAAAGTGAGTTGCCGGTCCGAAGTCTAGTTGCCGTATTTGTCGGCGAGATACCTGGCGACTTCCGTCTGCAGTTGTCCGTAATCGGAGTGAATGGTAGTACGCAGAGCTGCTTCGGTTGAGCTGCCCTCCGCCAGCCGTTGCAGGATGCGCTGCAGTTCGCTGGTTCCGTAGGTGTCGTCGATAAACTGAATGGCAGCGAGAGATTCATCGTACGCCAGCGTGGCTTCCATGGGCGAGAAGCGCATGAAGCTGCCTTCGAGAGCGTTAAAAGGAATTTCGCGCTCCGCATGAAACAATTCGGCGAGGCGCCGGCCACTCAGCAGCGGCTTCGGCTCCATGGCCTGCGCAATCCCTTCATGCAGCCACTGCGGGCATCTGCCGTTGGCAATTTGATTGATAAAAGAGTGAGCCAGTTCGTGTTTGAGGACCCGCGCCAGCTCCGGTGTGACGGAGCTCACTCCCTCGATAGGGATGCGCAGTTTGCCGTCGTTAATAGCTCCGCTCCACGAGGGCGCCTGGGTTACGTCAAAGAAAGCTTGTCCGGTATAAAGAATGACAGCGATGCTGCCGCGTGGAGCAGCGCCCAGCTCGCGGACCAGGTCATCATACGAAGATTCGAGACTGGCGATTAATTCCCGGCGCAATGCTTCCGAACTCTGCTGCCCCTCATAATGCAAGGTAAAGTGACTGCTTTCGCGCTCACTGTAGTCCGCTTCGGACGTAGCATCGCGCTGCGCCTTGGCTAGCAATTGCTGGACGGTGGCGTCGGGGCGGAGTTGCAAAGACCGCTTCCAGGTGTGGATCGCATCGCCCGTACGGTCGGCGGCGGACTGCGCATAACCCAGAACGTCGAGCGCGTCCGGAGAATCGGGAACAATGCGTACGGCATGTTCGGCATAGGACAGCGCTTCGCGGGGATTCCCAATTCGCACCAGCAGGGAAGCGAGATAGTTGAGGATGGTGGGATTTTCTGAATCGAAGCGCAACGCGGTTTCAAAATAGCCGCGGGCTTTGGGGAAATTACCCCGGTCGAACTCGAACTTCCCGGCAATGAAGTATCCCGTGGCCGCGGTGGCTGGGCTGGTGTGTTCAATCGCTTGCAGAGCGTCGATATCCACCTGATCGTCGTGAACGACCCTGTCGATCAGACCGGGCTCAGTCTTCATGCTGTCCGCGGGAGCAAAATCCGGAACGTCGTGGCTTTTGCCAGAATCACCTCCGGAAGAAGAGAGCTGCGGTGGAACCCCTCCAGCCTCAATGTGATCGACCACATCTTTGGGGATAGCGTAAGAGTCGTCGCCCAGGTCGTATTCGACGTGGTTTCCGTTATCGCGGACGTGGTCCGCCCAAATCGTGCGTCCGTTCTTGAGATGAATGACTTCGGCGCTCGCGCACACTCCAAGACACGCGGCCACAACCCAAGCGCATAAATATAGAAGGAATAAGCGCACTGCAGCGAATTTTAGAGGACCTGGCGCGCAAACGCAGGTGACATAAGTAACGGTCGAACCGCTCTCGTCCTTAAATATGCCTTGAACTTAGTGGGACGCTGCTTCTCGGGAGGCCGGTATCCCATTGGGATCGGGCAAATCTTTGTACGCCTGGAGCGCGACCGCATCCAGAATGAAGATGGAACTTATTGTGGATGGCGGCTGGCTAAAGCTTAAATGATGTTTGCCCCGGGACAGACGCATGTGCCAACCGGGATACCAGGAAATTTCCGGCTCGGGATCTACTGCGCGGGTGATGCGCTGCGTGGCGTCAAGTCCAGCATGATTTTCCAACTCGGCCTTGACCCCGTCAACGTTGAGTTCCAAAGCCCGCGCGGCACCGCCAGAGTTAGTGGACAAACGGATGAAATACTCACTGTCTTGCGGCGCCTCGGCGTCGAACTCAATGCGGAGCGCCCTATCGCCAGGAATAGATTGTAAAAGAACTTTGCTGTACGTGCCCATGTTGCCCGCTCGTTTCACCACATCGGCGGCTGATGTGGCGTCTTCCGCGGGGACAACAATTGCGTTAACCGGCGGGACGGGCGCTGGCGGATAAACCGAGGTCCAGAAGCGCTGGGTTTCCTCTTCGGTGAAATCGTAGTGGTTCTCGGAAAGCATTTTTCCTTCCGCATCGTCAATGGACAAATCCGCTAAAAATCCTCCGGGCACGTGCCACACATCTCCGGCCTCTTGCCCACTCAAAACTGAAATCACCGAGTCCGGCGCCAGATCAAACTGACGAGTCAGATCTTTCAATACGTGCCCGTCTGGGCTGCGCAGGCGGTAATGCAGTTTGAGATTTCTCCACGAGCGAAACCAGTATTCATTCACCACGCGAACGTCTTCGACGCCCCGGAAATTAAAGAAGAGAATCGGCAACACTTGCTGGTTGGCCTGTTGAATTGCGTAATAGGCGGCTTTGGGGCGGCCAGTGAATGTGACCGCAGCGCCAGAGTATCCGAGCGGATAAGCATCGTCGAAGCGGCAGTCAATGGCAGCCGTGGAGGGGGCAAAGCGCTGGGCCCGGGAGTTTTCGTAGAACGATTTGCTGTATTGCGTAATGTAGCGGGCACTGGGATTCATCTTGCCCAAAATGTATTCGCGGATGGTTTCGGCGGGCCATTCGACCGCGGCCGGAATATCGAGAAAGAGCGGGCTGTCCTGCCTGCGGAAGGTGCTCAGATTTCCCCAGAGCGACTCTGCGGAATCGAACCGTAAAAAGTCATCGCCCGCAATTTCGTTGAGGTTCTCCAGAGATGCCATTCCATATGAACCGGTCTCACTGACAAATCCAAGCTTTAATCCGATCCACAAAGGAGTTCGCCGGGTGACTGCGTCATCCGAGGTGGGGTAGATATGAATATCAAAATCTCCGTTTCCGGAAGCTCGCGAAAGCGGACGCGTACCATCAAGCTGTTGAATGAGCGCGGTGACGCGCGCTGAGAACTCCTCTTGCCCTCCTTCGTTCCACGCGGACCAGCCGGCCACTGACGCATGTTGCCGGGTTTGCAGCATGGTTTCCCGCACCACCGCCAAAACGTCTTGCCGGATGGTTTCAGTATGCGAGTATCCCCATTGCAGCGGCATCTCTTGCCAGATCAACATGCCCATCTCGTCGCACAAGTCGTAGAGCTCCGGCGGGGCCTGATGAGCGATCAGGCGGATCACGTTCAGATTCGCATCTTTCTGCATCTGGATGCGTTGTGTATAGCCTCGACGGTCCATCAGCGAACGCCAATGAATATCGTCGTTGACCATCCCTTTCAAGAACATTCGGTGGTGGTTTACCAACAGATAGTGTTCATCGTTGTTGAATTCGATTTGGCGCAGGCCTACCAGCATGAATTTACGGTCCACCACTTGGCCTTGGTGGGAGACGGTGATCTCCAAAGTGTGAAGATAGGGCGTGCCTTGTTCCCAGGGATACCAAAGCAGCGGATTATCGACGGGTATGTTGAGTTCCAGGGGAATCTGGCCGGCGTCCAATTGGACTTGTACCGTATTGGTGAAGGTCCGGTTCTTGACTCCTGGTCGCGTAGGTTCAATCAGATTCGCGGTAACTTCCACGTCTCGCCACGGAGATTGGTTCTCCAACGAGAATCTCGCTTTCAAGTCTGCCTTCTTAAGGTCCGCGCTGAGTTGGGTCACGCTCCACAGGTCGCGAATCCCCACATCGCCTCGCCCGCGCAGGGTTACCGAACGATAAATTCCTCCCATGCTCCCTTCCTGGTCATAGGGCATAATGAGATCATCCGCGCTGTTGCCTTTGATCAGGGTCTTCTGCTCCGGATATCCAGGATCCAAAGGACAATCAACCCGAACCACGATGACATTCTTAGTCCCCTTGTGCAGTGCGGCGCTTGCGTTCAAGTTGAACGCTGTATAGGCGCCGATGTGACGGCCAACAAATATTCCATTCACCCAGACACGGGCTTCGTAGTCCACTGCCCCAAAATTCAACTCAGCTACGGTTCCGGGAAAAGACGCTGGCACCTCAATTTCGCGCCGGAACCATACAACTCCGTGGTAGTCGAGACCTTGTACGTACCATTGCGAGGGCACAGCCATGGGCTTCCACTGCGAAATGTCATAGGAGGGAAGGAAGTACTCTTTGCGAATTCCCTCATTGCCCGGGTCGGTCGTGTATCGCCAATCTCCATCGAGCGAAATTTCACGGGATGGGTCTTTCAGGGCATCGAGCGGTGGGGTTTTTGCGGCCGGCGTGTCGTCCGGATAAGGTTTCACCATTCTGCCGTCGTAATACAACGCGTTCATGGGCGGACCAGACTGATGCAAGGTCACCGCAGCCAGCAAGAGCATGGCGTCCGAGCGCGTACAGCGGAAATCGATGGATTGAATCGGCCAATCAGGATGGTCCAGGCGATGCGTGAACATCATTAACTGGCTCTTCGCCTCAACGCTCACCATTTGCTCAAGGTGATAAGCGCCTTCCTCTGGATTTGGGTCGTGAGGCCGAAGGGTAAAAGCGACTTCCGCTTCCGGAACAAAGTGGCCATACTCAACGTCCGCCACGTTCTTTCCTGCTATCAGGGGAATCGCCTCCCTCTTTCCGTTTGCGTAGTGAACGACGTATTCGCCCACCGGCGTTTCGATTCCCGGAGTGTTCGGGAATCCGGAGCCAACGTTCCCAATGAAATGCAATTCGTCTCCGAAATATCCTCCCAGGGGAAGGCTCACTTGTGACGGGTACTTAGCTAAAAGCGGAGGCGAGACGAACTTTCCTCTAGCCTGCAACTCATGGATAATCGGCGAGTCCTTGCCGTTGCGGGTGGATCGAATCTCCAGGTAGATCCCTTTCACCTCAACTCCCGCCGCAGAAAATTCCCGCCATGCATCTCCGGGTTTGAGGTCATCGTTGATCGAAACGATTTGCTTCGGCGACCCGTCAGGAAGAATGACGCCAACGGAATAATCGCGTGGCACGCTGCCGGGAGAATCGTCCAAGAGAAAACGAATCTGATTCACGCGGGCCAGCGCAGAAAAAATAATTGAGACTTCTCCGCTCGTCTTCCCCGCGACCGCCTGCCAGTAGGTATTATTGTCGCCATCGTTCAAGTGATCGGCGCTGCCAGCGGGGGCGTCATTGAATCCGGTATCGGCGGGCCGTTCCGTATCCGCACTGGCTTTGCCGCCGGCTTCGCTGCTGGAAATGTCGTCTCCCAGGTCCGGCCGCCACGTCGCACCAGCCACGCGAACCACGCCCGTTCCTTGCGGATACCAGAAGGGCACGCCTTTTCTCTTCCAAACATCCAGGCGTAGCGATTCGTTGCTCCACTTGCCCAATTCGTAAAGATCGAGGCTGGAATCGTTGTGCAGGGCCTTCACGCTCGCACACTGGAAACCGCCAATCTTTAACATGCCGTTCTCGATCCGTTGGGCGCGGCAAGTTTCAGGTCCTACGGATAGCCATCCCAGAATGAGGATGGTGCAGGCGCGGAATAGCGAGATTCGCGTAGCAACTCTCATGGCACCTCTGTTTTGTTTACAAACCAACAATCGTACGCTCCGATTCTCTCTTTTATCCGACAGGGGAAGGCCGTGCGCGGCTTTCGAAGAATATTTCTGCCGCAGTGTAATAATCGGCAGAATCTTCCGTCTTTGCTAGTGAAAGAAAGAGACAGGAGGCGTACCCTGCAAGTCGCACTCAGAGAGGAACCGGTTATTGCCGTTCCTGACCAGTTCGAGCGGACATTTCAGGCGCATTCCCGTCTGGTATTTCGCGTCGCCTATCGAGTGACGGGCAATGCCGCCGATGCAGAAGATGTGCTCCAGACCGTCTTTCTGCGTTTGTTACGCAGGATGCCCGAAGACGACGTTCTCGAAAATGAAGAGAGCTATCTTCGCCGGGCTGCGGTGAATGCGGCGATTGATTTGGTTCGATCCCGGCAGGCCGACAAAACAGTCCCGCTCCTGGAAATCGCCTCTCCGCAGCGGTCGCACGATGGCGGCGAGCTGCGCCAAGCCTTGCGCGACGCCTTAGCGCGGCTCAACCCGCGGTCCGCCAGAGTCTTCGCTCTGCGTTTCTTTGAGGAGATGAGCAACCGGCAGATCGCGAACTTGCTTGGAATCTCCCAAGTGCTGGTGGCCGTCATCATCTTTCGCGCGCGCCAGCAACTGCAAAAAGAACTCCGTCCATATTTAGGAGACAGGTTATGAAAAATCAGGAATTCGATCGTTTGCTTTCGCAAATTCGCGAGGAAAAGGTGGATGACGAGGTCGTCGATCACGCACGCCAGCGTGTCTGGGGAGCCATCTCCGTTGGAAGTCCAGTAGAAATGAGCCCGGGCAAGTTGCGCGGTTGCGCGGATTTCCAGACCATGATTCCAGCGTACGTGGAGCGTCGTCTCCCCGAGGCCCGAACCCTCCTGATGGAAGATCATCTTCACCAGTGCGTTGCCTGCCGCCGCAAGCTCGAGGAAGCTCGCCAGGGAAACAGCCGTGCTATGGCGCGTCCGGCCGCGATTGTTCCATCGCGCGGGCTGGGGCTTCGCTGGGCGGGTGCATTTGCCTTGGTGATCGGCATTGGCATCGGGTTGGTGGGCGCGTTCAATGGTCTCTTGCCCGGCCAACATGCGGTGCGCGCAACTGTGCAGAACGTGGACGGGTCGTTATATGACGTTTCCAACGAGAATGCCCGACTGGTTCCCGCAGGCTATCAGATAAGGGATGGAGACGAGCTGCGCACGGCGAAGGGCTCGGAGACAATGGTTCGGCTGCTGGATGGTTCTTTGGTGGAAATCGGCGAGCGCTCCGAGTTTTCTGTCTCGCGAGGGTGGAAGGGAACTACAGTTCATCTCGACGGCGGACGCATCATCGTGCAGGCGGCTAAGCAACGGGTGGGGGGACTCTACGTCGCAACCGACGACTGTTTAGTCACGTCCAAGGGCACAATTTTTGCGGTCAATCATGGCACCAAGGGTTCTCGCATCTCCGTGCTCGAAGGCGCGGTACGAGTTACCTACGGTCCGCACACGGAGGAGTTGCAGGCGGGCGGCCAGGCGACCACGAGTGCAAACCTGTCGCAAGTGCCGATTCAAGATGACCTAGCCTGGAGCAAGGATGCAGGGAGATACCTGGTGTTGCTCGGCGAATTCTCGCTCTTGCAAAAGCAGATTGAAAACATTCCCGGCCCCGGATTGCGTTACAAATCCAATCTTCTGCAGTATGTGCCAGACAACACGGTTTTCTACGCGGCCATACCGAATCTGGGATCTACGCTGGGAGAAGCCGAGAAATTATTTGAAAGCCGATTGCAGCAAAGCCCGGTGCTTCGAAATTGGTGGAAGGCGCAGCAACCGAAGAACGGTCCGAAGCTGCAGGACTTGATTAGCCGGATTGAAAACTTCAGCAACTATCTCGGAAACGAAGTTGTGTTTGCCGTGGGGTCGACGGGCACACCGAACGGTGGACAAGCCGTGATTCTAGCCGAGGTTCACCAGTCGGGGTTGCGTGCGTTCCTGGAGAGCCAAATCCAGGAGCTTGGCGCGGGGAAAAATTATGACGATGTGCAGATCGTGGACGATCCCTCGAATCTGCCGTCCTCGCCTTCGCATCGGCTGTTAATTTACGTGAGCGACAAGCTGTTTGTTGCGACCTCCGATGCAGCTGAACTCCGGCGGACTGTCGGCCTCATGCAACATTCCGGGAGCGGTCATTTCGCGCAAACGCCCTTCTATCAAAAGATCGCGCAATCCTACGCCGATGGGGCCGGCTGGCTTTTCTGCGTCGACATGGAACAAATTGTCGCGAATAACGTACGTACTAGCCAGGGGGCTCAGCCGCTTCCGCCTGGTCTTGGTAAAGTTCAATACCTGTCGTTGGAACGGCGGGAGGTTGCGGGCAAGACGGAGAACCGCGCTGCCATGACCTTTACATCGCAGCGCGAAGGAATTGCCGCGTGGCTAGCGGCACCGGCGCCGATGGGATCGGCCGATTTCGTTTCTCCGGATGCCAGCTTGGCCGCGTCCTTTGTGATCAAGGAGCCGCGCACCATCATGGAAGAGATGTTTCAATTCTTTGGCAAGAACGACCCGAGCTTCACCCGGAACCTCGCCGAGTTCGAGTCGAAGACCGGGGTTAGCGTGCTGGATGATATTTCGGCTCCGCTGGGTGGCGAGGTGACTTTTGCCTTCGATGGCCCGCTGCTTCCCACGCCCAGTTGGAAGCTGGTGATGGAAGTCTACGATCCTGAAAAACTGCAGGCGACGATTAGCGCGCTGGTGGAGAGTTTCAATCGGCAGGCTCCCGCGAACGCGGGCGAGCTGCAGTTCACTAGCCAGCAGGTTGGCTCGCAGCAGTATTTCACCCTCAGCAATTCGAAACATAGCGACTCGGAGGTTGATTACACGTTCGTCGATAGCTATTTGATTGCGGCGCCCAATCAAGCATTGCTGGCGCGCGCCATTCAGAACCGGCAGGCGGGATACACGCTGTTTCAATCTCAACTCTTCCGCTCGCAGCTTCCCAGCGACGGCTACACGAATTTTTCGGCGATTCTCTATCACAACCTGGGCGCGGTATTGACTCCGCTGGCCCAGCAGTTGAAGGCGTTGGGCACTTTGACGCCGGCGCAGCAGCAATCGCTCGATACGCTGACCGCGAATAGCGCTCCCGGCTTGATCTATGCCTATGGGGAGCCGGATCGCATTGTGGTGGCGAGCGACGGCAGCTTCCTCGGGCTCGACATGAACAGCCTTCTATCGTTTGGCGAGGGCCGTTCTTTGTTGTTGTCCAAAATCTTCAGCGTGCATTCCGGGATGGCGGAAACGAGTGGTGGGCAAATGCAAAAACAATGAGTTCCCAAGCCCTAAGCCAGAAAGCGGGCACCGACAGCGAGCAAGCTTCGAGTCCCGGCGGCGCGCGAACGCCGGTCGTCGAGTTGCAAGGTGTGTCCGTGCGCTTTGGCAAACGCGATATCCTGCAGAACCTCACTTGTTCTTTGTCGGGGCGTGCCATTGGATTGCTCGGTCCGAACGGCGCGGGAAAATCTACCCTGCTCAATACGCTTCTCGGTTTCTACAAACCCATTTCAGGATCGGCGCGCATCTTTGGCTACGACATTCATTCCGATCTGCGAACGATTCGCAGCCTGGTCGGCTACATGCCGGAGAATGACGCATTCATTTCCAAGATGAGCGCCGTATCGTTTGTCCGGCTCATGGCGGAATTGTCCGGCCTGCCTTCCGACGCCGCACTCGAGCGTGCCCACGAAGCGCTCTTCTTTGTCGGACTGAGCGAAGCCCGCTATCGCAAGCTTGGAACCTATTCGCTGGGCATGCGGCAATTGGCCAAGCTGGCGCAAGCCATCGTGCATGGACCGAAGCTGCTGATTCTGGACGAACCGACGAATGGCCTCGATCCCATTGCGCGCCAACGCATGATCCGGCTGATCCGCGAGATACGGGATGGTGGCGAGCTGCACATTATCGTTTGCTCCCATTTGCTGCGCGACGTCGAGGACTGTTGCGAAGAGGTCTTGATCCTCAAGCAGGGCCGCATCGCGCACTATTCAAACCTGGAAGAAGAGCGCCGCGCCAACCGCCGGTTTCTGGAGCTTGAGATCTATGGGGCCAATGGTGACTTTACTGAAGCCATCGAACGGTTGGGCTGCGAGTGCGCGATTACGGCCAACCGCATGAAGATGATCCTCGCCGATGGCGTTGAAGTTCGCGATGTCTATCGGCTGGCGGGCGAACGCAACGTCCGAATCCGCCGGCTCAACTTCAGGCGCGACACGCTGGAAGATATTTTTCTCAAAGCGATGGAGAACTAGCTCGTGCCCAGGCCCCACTCAGCGCGCGGTGCCCGAACGGAGGCTCCCCGTGGCCGTCTATAAGCGCAGCTACCATCGTTACTCCGGCGAACTGACTCCAACCTGGTCACGTTTTCTGATTCTTTACCGTTACGCAAAGCAAAAGCTATTCAAATCCCGGTTGCAAACTGGTTTCTTCGTGGTCTGCTGGTTTTGGCCACTGGTTTGCCTGCTCGGCATCTATCTCGCGCATAACCTGAGCTTCCTCGCGAAATACGGTCTCGACACAGAGCAATTTCTGAGAATCGATAACCAGTTTTTCTTTGTCTTTGTTTCTGTGCAGGGTGTGCTCGCTTTCATTCTTACGGTATTCAGCGGCCCCGGCCTGATTTCTCCCGATCTGGCCAATGGTGCGTTGCCTCTTTACTTATGCCGTCCGTTTTCGCGTGCCGAGTACGTCCTCGGGAAAATGGCGGCTCTGGGACTGCTCTTATCGCAGATCACTTGGGTGCCTGGCCTCATCTTGTTCGTTGTGCAAGCAAGCCTGGCCGGCCGGCAGTGGTTCTTTACCAATCTGTGGATGGCCGGAAGCATTTTGCTCGCGTTCTGGATCTGGATCGCAATCTTGTGCCTGCTGGCCATGGCGATCTCGGCGTGGGTGAAATGGAGAATCGTCGCTGGCGCCCTGATGCTGGGTGTGTTCTTTCTGGGATCAGGCTTTGGACATGCAATCAACGCCGTAATGCGCACCACATCCGGCGGTCTGATTGACATTGGCAACCTCATGTCAACGGTCTGGACCAACTTGTTTCGAATCCACAACCCGCTTCCCACCCCCATCGCACAAGCCTGGATCGCTCTCCTCGCGATTTGCGCCATTTGCCTGTGGTTGCTGATGCGCAAAGTGCGGGCCTATGAGGTGGTCAAGTGAGCGAACAGATCACCTTTGAAAATGTGTCCAAGTTCTATGGCGAGGTGCTGGGCGTCAATCGGGTGAGCCTGTCGATTCCGTCGGGAATCACCAGCCTGGTAGGCCCAAATGGTTCAGGCAAGACGACGCTCATGAACTTGATGACTGGGCTCATACGGCCGACGCGAGGCGCCATTCGGATTTTCGGCTATCGCACCGACGAGCCCGAAGAACTCTTCAAGCTGGTGGGCTACTGCACGCAATTCGATTCGTTTCCTAAAGGTTTGACCGGATATCAGTTCGTTTATTCTTATCTGCGGCTTTTCGGTTATGACAATCGCAAGGCTGAAGACTTGGCTTGGCGCGCCATTGAGCGTGTGAATCTGGTGGAAGCGGCGTCGCGCAAAGTTGCCGGTTATAGCAAGGGGATGCGACAACGCGTCCGGCTTGCCCAGGCGCTGTGCCATGATCCGCGCGTGTTGATTCTCGACGAACCGCTGAATGGCCTCGATCCACTGGTTCGCGCGGAGATGATAGCTGTCTTCCGCGCGCTGGCTGCGCAGAAATATCACGTCATCATTTCCAGTCACATTCTGCATGAGGTGGACGTGATTTCCGACCAGGTGATTCTTCTCAACAACGGATACGTGGTTGCGGAAGGCCAGATCCATGGCTTGCGGAATGAAATCCAGGAGCAGCCTGCGCAAGTCCTGATCCGCTGCAACCGGCCGCGTGAGCTGGGTTCAAAACTCATCGAGTCGGAGAATGCCCTGGAAGTCCGCATCCACAATGACGGCCTGGGACTGCTGGTCAAGACCCGCAACGCCGATCAGTTTTATCTGATGCTGAACCGGATTGCGACCGACGGATTGGAAATCGAAACCGTCGCTCCGGCCGACGATGACGTCAACTCCGTGTACGAGTATTTGATTGGCAGCGAGGAGGCGACATCATGATGCGCCTCTGGTGGAACCAGATCAAAGCTGTCATTCGCCTCGAAATGAAGAAGACGTTCTTCGCCAAGCGCGGCCTTTGGATCTACCTGCTGGCGCTTATGCCACTCGTTCTCTGGGTTGGGCATGCCATCGATACTTCCTATCGAGAAAAAGCGCGGCTGCACCTCGCTTCCGAAAATGAAAAGCGGCTTACCCGCGAGGACCTGGCTGCAATCAAAACGGGCATGACCTCCGAGGACTTGGTGCAGCGACTGGGAAAATCACCCGAGGTTGCGACTTGGAATGAACGTCGCCCGACCGCGCCCAAGGTATTCGAACAAGTGGTTCACGAAAGTGACCGTTACACCGATGGAGAACGCGACCTTTATGTCTTCCTGGAAAACGGCAAGGTCACTGGAGTTGCGCTGGGTGAGGGAGACAACTTAGGCGAGGACTCGATGGTTTTCGCGG
The DNA here is from genome assembly GCA_963712035.1 of uncultured Acidobacteriaceae bacterium. Classification (GTDB taxonomy): domain Bacteria; phylum Acidobacteriota; class Terriglobia; order Terriglobales; family Acidobacteriaceae; genus PALSA-270. The sequence goes on from CAVQGL010000003.1 coordinate 460,635, forward strand.
GCGTCTTCCAATTCTTTTACCTGCGCCTTGCTATCTTCTTCGGATGCCTCGGCATCTTCATGAATCTTTTTCGTGGCGAACTGCTCGACAAGAGTCTCCACTTTTATTTCCTGGCGCCGCTCCGCCGCGAAGTGTTGATGGTAGGGAAGTACCTCGCCGGTCTACTGGCAGCCGCTGTCATATTCACGACCAGTGAGGCGTTGCAGATTGTGGTCTTCGCCTGGCACCTTGATCCCAATGTGTTAAGCAATTACGTCTATCACGGCCATGGGATTGCGCACGCCGCTGCCTATCTGGGAATTACCGTGCTTGCGTGTGTCGGATATGGCAGCCTGTTTTTGGCGGCGGGCGTGCTGTTTCGTAACCCCATTTTCCCGGCGGCGGGTATCTTGCTTTGGGAGGCGATCAATCCGTTCCTGCCCGTGGTGCTGCAGAAATTTAGTGTGATTTACTACTTGAAAGCGTTATGTCCGGTTGCAATTCCAGTTGCCCCGGGAACTTCACCCATCCTGGCGCTCTTTGTCTCGAATGCGGAGCCTATTGGCGCCAGCGTTGCCATCCTCGGAGTGTTATTTGTGTCGTCCCTGATTCTATTCCTATCAGGCTTTCAAGTGCGTCGAATGCAGATTGATTACACCACTGAATAAGCGTAGAAACTCGCACTCCGTTCTAAACGCGTGTGGGATAGGATTGCACGAAGCGGAAAGGGGTTAGCCGGCGGCTTCCGCGGGCAGAATTTCATTGTGCACGTCGGAGTGTACGGCCCGCGCGTCATAGCCTAACTCAGCCGAAAGCCGGGTCGCGGCGCGCAGCAAGTGTTCTTTGGAAGTGATCAGGTTCTCCCCGCGCAACCGCTGAATCGGCATCGAGATGCTCAATGCGGCCACTGGCTGGCGCGTATGGTTTCTGACCACCGTGCCCATACAAACCACTCCATTCTCATTTTCCTCGAAGTCGTAGGCGACTCCGTCCTGGCGCACCTTTTGCAGATGTTCCTTTAGCCGCTGTTTATCGGTGATGGTGTGCGCCGTAATGGCTTCCAATTTGTCCACCTTGCGATAGAGTTCGTCGAACTCCGCATCCGGCAACGTGGCCAGCAAAGCTTTACCCAGTGAAGTGCAGTGCGCCGGCAGGCGATTGCCGATGGCCTCGCTCATGCGCAGCCTTTCCATGGACTCGATCTGCGCGACATACAGGATCTCGGTGCCTTCGAGCACTGCCAGGTTCGCAGTCTCGCGGGACACATTCACCAGTTCGCGCAGGATCGGCATGCCGTGGCGGACCAGCAGATTTTGTTTCACCAACAGATCGCTCCAGCGCAGAATTCTCGCGCCCAGCGCATAGTTCGAAGTACTGGAATCAAACCACACCAAATCAAATTCCCGCAAAGTCGCCAACAAGCGATGGACCGTGCTCTTCCCCATTTTCAGTTCTTTGCTGAGAACCGCGATGCTGGTGCCGCTTTGGTAGCGGCCCACGGTATCCAAAAGACGCAATGCCTTAGCCAGTGATTTGACAGGGTATTTTGCCGGTACGTTGCTGCCGATCACTCCGCGGGTTCCAATCGAGGGCGGCTTCATGTCCGGTTGAGGGCTGGGGCTGATGGCCAATTCGTTCCCCAACGCAGAGCATGATCATAGCATGTGGGATTTGCGGGCCAATTCCGATAGCCTTTCTTACGCTTCCGCCGCTAGAATGAGCGCCAAACGATACTCATGGCCTTGGTGTCGGCCGGGGGGGCAGTCGGCTTTGGCAAATGTCGAACTCGCGACGGGAAATGCGATGAAAACAACGGCAATCCTCGGAGCTCTGGCTCTGACTCTGTTATTTCTTAGCAGCACGATGTTCGCACAGCAGCAGGTTGACCCCGCATTGATCCAACAGTTTCGCGCGGATCTGCAGCAGGCCGTCGCCGACGGCCACATCACGGACGCGCAGAAGCAGCAAATCGCCGATGATCTGGGGAAACTTCGGCAAGCCCGGCAGGACCGCAATCGCCGCGTCGCACGCTCGGTCTTTCAGGATTTGAAATTGCACGTCGACAAAGCGAACTTTAAGGAAGGCGACAAACAGAAGCTGCAAGCGGATCTCAAGCAGCTTTGGGCAGCTCGCGGCAAGTAGGGAAGCGGACCGCTTCCGGATTCGGTGGGCGTCCGGCGCCCCGGCAATGCTGCTCCGGCGAAATACTTATTTCACTGCTTCGAGCGACTCCAGGAATTCTAAGATTCTTGGCGGTAGCGAAGCACGGCGGAATCGGGCCGATTCTCCAGGCGTACTTTTATCCCATTTTCCATCAGTTCTTTTGCGGGGAGACTTTTCTTCTCACCGCTATCCAGGTTCGTGATCTCGTACTGTGCGTTTTGCCGCAATGCACGAAGCGGGAAAGCGGCTTGGCCATAGGCGCTCGCCGGGCGTTTGAGAACGACGATCATACCCTCGCCTTGATCGGGCAAATCGAACTGATAAGCCATCCATGCGTCGTTGGCTTGTGTGTATTCCGTCAACGGGTAAAAGTCCCCGTAAAAATATTTCTGCACGGAACGATACTGTTCAACCGACCTCCTTACTTCTGTGAAAGGAAAATGGACATAATCCGTGTTGCTCTGAGGGTTGTCGCCCACACTGAACAGTCCGTAAGAGAACCCGCTGCTCATGCTGCTGCGTATCCGGTATTCATTGTTGGTGGTGAGGCTGGCGCCGATGGTCGAGTTGAGGGGCACCCAGCGGAGCAGCCCAAAGCTATGGCATTGGTCGGCAAGCAAATTTCCCACAAAGTCGGTGCGCGAAAATGGAGTGCTGCGACCGATGGTTTCGAGATCGATGCGCCGGCCGCCGCTGGCGCAATCGTCGATAATTAAGTGTGGATGCCGGCGCAGCAATTCATCCCAGAATGCGTACAAGCCTTCGATCCAGCGGATTTCCGTAATCCCCTGACGGTCAGCCTCATCCGCCGCGCGCCAGAATTCCAGCGGCGCGATGTTGGAATCATTGCGAAAGCAATCCAGTCCGAATTCGTCGATTTTGTGAGACATGAAATCTGTCAGAAACTGCCGCGCTTCCGGAATGGCAAGATTAAAAAGCCGGTCATTTTCCTGGATCTGGTTGCGGCCACTTTCGTTTGGAATCCAGCGCGGGTCGGACACTTCAACCTCCCAATCGCCCTTGGCGCCAAAACCACGGTAGACGCGCTTATCTTTGGGTACGTCGAGCAACCACTGGGCGTGCTCGGTATACCACGGCGTGCCCTCGCAAACCCGCTCCGGCTCGAACCACAGAAGAAGCTTGCGGCCATCAGAGTGCAATAAATCGCTGATGGGCTTGAACCCCTGCGGATAGAGATCTTTCTTCGCCTCCCAATTTCCTACATTGCGCCACCACGGGCCTTCCCCGAACCATTCGGCATCAATCCAGTAGTAGTCCATGGGTAGCTTGTGCGCGATAATTTGCCGGATATTTTCCAGATGATCGGCCGCGTGCGTTCCGCCCCAGTTGTGGTTGGTGATGGGCGACTGCAAAGGCTTCCCACCCGGCGCAGGCCGATGGTGCATCAGGATGAATTGTCGCAACAGATTCTGGCCACGCGTCGCCTCGCCTTGCCAGAAGAGCATCAGCATCCGCGGCGTGCGGATTTCCTCGCCGGGATGCAGCTTCAAGCGCGTCAAAGCCATCCCTGCCTTCACCTGAAAGTGCGGCTGCTCATTCGGACGATCGAATTCGGCTGCCCACTCGCCCGACCAGCCAATAGCCATCACTGCTCCCTCCCCTTTGCCCTCGATGTTGAAGAAGGGAAGGAACTGGCTGGAAGAGCGCCCGCCCCCAGGCTGGAGGCGCAGTTGACCATGACTGCCGAGCTCGCGCGTCATTGGCATAAAGTCGCTCATCGAGCATGCGGCGCCCTTCGCATAGTGAATCGTCGGATCGCCCTCGGGAGATAACAACGCCGCGTCTAAAGCCTGAATATTTTGCAGGATGGGAGTATCCGCGCTGCTTGAGTTTTTGAAATACATGACCCATTCGACCGCAGGAAAATCCTTGAAAGTCGTGACGACGCAGCGCACCACGAGTCCCGATTGCGGGTCGGTGTAGCTCACCTCTTGTTGCTGTTTCGAGCCGTCCACCTCGGAACTCTTGACCTCGCATTTCCAGGTGGAAAAGAAGTCCGCCGATGACCGGTCGCCGTACACAAACGAGAATGGCGGCTTGAGTCCATCCGGAAGCAGCTTGCTAATAGACTTTTGCGACGTCACGGAAGGCAGGCGGAAAGCCCTGGACCACGCGTCTGCCATTGCCATTTCCAAATCCGTGCCTTGACTGCTAGAAACCTGCGAGTTCTCCGTGCTCGAGATTCCGCCCAGGATGTTTGGATTAAGTTTCTGGACTTTGGGGGCGGCGCGAAGCGCAGCTGCGCCCGCGCCGAGACGAATAAAATCGCGACGGGTAAAGAAGTGTTCGCTCATGCGGGCTCCCAAGAGAGAAGTGCGAGTCGAATAAATTTGACGGATTAGCTTACAACTTGGCGTGGGGACTTAGAAGTGGTAATCGGAGCCGGATAGCTTTCGATAAACTGATCTAGTTATGCAGACCGCATGGCCCGTTCTCTTACGGAGTCGTAGGTGGGCACGCCGGTGGACCCGCCAACTGCCTCGATCGAAAATGCGGCGCAGGCGTTGCCAATGCGCGCAGCCGTAACTACATCTTCACCTTGCGACAAACCGGCGATGAAACCGGCATCCCAGCAATCGCCAGCTCCCGTGGTGTCCACCACCTTGGCCGGCAGTGCCGGTACCTTTACGCGGTCTTTTCCCTGAGCGACGAGACAGCCTTCGCTGCCCATTTTGAGCACCACGATGCGCGCACCTAGCTCAAGAAGTCGATTTGCCAACTCATTGTCGGATGCTCCCGGATAAATCACGCGCAAATCATCGACACTGGGAGTTACATAGTCGCAATGCGGCGCCATCAGTTCGAGGCTCTCGCGCTTCGGGCCATTTCCAAAACACTCATCGAGAAAGGTGACCACCCCGCGCTTTTTTGCTTCGGCCAGCAGGCGTGCGGCCGGCTCACCGTCCATTGCCGCCAACACCCACAAATCTTGATAGAGCAGATAGTCTGTGGCCAATACTTGATCGAGGTTGAGGTCGTCCCAGCTTAACGTGGCATTCGCACCCGGCGTGTGAATGAAGGTCCGGTCGCCGTCGGTATGAATGCCGACGTACGTCATCGGCGTGGTGTCGCGCGCGGATACCCGAATCCCAGATGTATCCACGCCCAGTTTTCCCAATTCGCGCCGGATGAACTCGCCGGTAAGGTCGTCGCCCACCTTGGAAAAGACTCCAACCTTAAGCCCCATACGCGCCAGTGCCGACGGGGTGTTCGCCGCTCCGCCGCCCGGCATGATCCGCACCGATTCGGTCGTGACCTGAGTCTGCACTTTCGGAATTGGATATTGCTTGAGCGGGCCGCTCAGGAAATCCGCTACCAGGCAGCCGACACAGTGGATTGTCTTCATGTTGTCAAGGTGGTCAGCGGAGTTAGGAGTGCGCCGTCGAGATCAAACAAACGAGTTCCTGCGACGGCCAATCTCCCCGCTCCCACGCTAACGCAGTTTTTCTAAAACGTCTCGCGCACCATGAGCTTTTCCCGCATGCCGAATTCCTGCGGCGTCTCGTACAGGATCGACCGCGCAATGGAAAGAGCTTCGTCCCGCGTATATTGACCCTGCTCGATCTTTTGCGCCAAAACGATCGCCAGCTGATTGCAGACCATTCTGACTTTGCCGTAGGTCCATTCCAAACAGTACGCGTCCGAGAAGAAGCCAATCTGCTTGTTGACCGGCAGCATATCCAAGCGCTCTTCCATCACCTGCCGCATCGCCGAAGGAAAGAAATTGTGCCACCAGTAGCCGGCCAGCGAGAAGTTCGGTAACTCGCGGCACAAGGTGCACAACGACTGATTCGCATGACGGCTGGCAACGTGACATTGAAACCGGATCTTGGGATGCCGGCTGATCATCTCTGCGATTTGTGCGATCGTCCTCTGGGAAACACGACTGCCAGTCTCAAAGGGCAACGGCTCCGCCGCAAAACTAAACTGAAAGATAATCTGGTGGGCGTGTTCCTCGAAAGCGTTCAGGAAGCATTCATTGATGTAAGAAGCGTAGATATCGCGCTCCTCGGGGCCGGCCGTGTCGCGCCGCTCCAGCGCCTCCGTCATCTGTTTATCGCTGACCGCGTGCAAGTCGATGTCGGTGGAAAAATGCGTAGCGCTGGAAAGAATCTCGTCGTATGGAATGTTGTCGACGTAATGCGCGACCGCGGCATGAACTTCGTCGAGAGACCGGATCACGCGCTCGGTCGCCGGCCGTTTCCCGCCAATCGGGGCGGGGCTTTCGGGCTTTCTTCCCCAGCAACGCTCCAGTTCGTAGAGAGCGGTGTCGAACTCACCCCACTGGCTGCGGGTAAAGAACGCCCATTCCAGCGAATACTGCAATATGTCTTTGTCCTTGCCGCATTCCCGCCGCGCATACTCCGTGCCATAGCGCTGGATATTCGCGCGATGCATGATGTCGCGCTGCCACGCCCGATCATCGGCGCGCTCCCGGATCATGTGGTCAAGGCGTTCCCAGTTATCTTCTCCGACCGGTTCCTTCCAACCGTAAAGATCCTCAAGTATCAGCCGGATCCCCCACGCAATGCCGGTGTTGCGCACATGTTTCAGATAGGGCATGGCCTCGCGCAAGCGCTTATGCGCTTCTTCTTTCGTGGGCCAGCAGGGATACTGACTCAAGCGCGCGCCGCTAGGGCAGCCTGCCCCGTAGAGATCGCTTACTCCCATGTGATAGAGAATGACGTCGTGCAGGCCACGCGCTCCCAGGTGCCCATCGACAAGATGGGTGTGAACATCGAATTTCGGGATCGAACACAGTTCTTCGAACAGCTCTGCTTCTAAGTTTTGCTGCCTCATAAATTCTCCTTGCGATGCTCTATGCTTGGCCCACTGCACCAGTCAGCCGAAACCATTTTTCCAGTACTGGAGTGATCGCTTTACCCGCGGCGGCCTGGGCGAGCGGCAACCAGCGATTTGTTCCCGTATTCCACTGCTCCTGCAGCGACTCTCGGACCGCGTTCATGAGTTCCGTCGCCACGTTTACCTTGGCAATTCCTAAAGTGATGGCCCGGCGCAAGTCTGCCTCGGGCGTTCCTGAGCCCCCATGCAACACCAGCGGAATGCTTGTGGCTGCCTTGAGCTTGGCCAGCAGTTCAAGATCTAAGTGCGGCAGAGTGGTGTACATGCCGTGAGCGTTGCCGATGGAGACTGCCAGGGCATCGATGCCCGTCTTTTTTACGAACTCAGCCGCCATCTTCGGATCCGTAAGTGTGGATTGCTTGGTGCCCTCGACGCTCACGTCGTCGGCCTGGCCGATTAATCCAAGTTCTCCCTCCACGGTTATGCCGCGCGGACGAGCCTTGCTCACTACTTTTTGCAAGGCATCGATATTTTCCGCAAAAGGGTGGGTAGAAAAATCCAGCATCACCGAGGTGTAATTGGCGGCGAGGCAACAGTCGACTTGATCGAGAGAATTGCCGTGATCCAAATGCAGCGCAGCCTGAACCTTAAAACGCTTCGCCAGAGCATGCGCCACGGCGCCAAGTTCGAGTGGACTCAGTAAACCGTACTCTCCGGGCCCGTTCATCAGGATTACCGGCGCCTTCAGGTCCGAGGCCGTGCTCAAAATAACTTCGATGCTCTCGGCGTTCCACGCACAAAACGACGGAACCGCGTACCCGCCCGATGCCGCGCGGAGTAATAGCTCCGCCATGGGAATGAAATTCACTCTATTCTCCCTGCCAGCATGACGGGGAAACCGTTTTCCCTGCCGATGCCTGAATGTGTGTTGGATTGTTGGTTGATTCGGCCTGCAAGGTTCAGACGGAACGCGAAGTATTTCGATGGGACAGCTAAGCGCATTTCGCTCCCGCTCCGAGCTGAATTAGTGCGAGCAGTATCAGGTTTTATTGTGGAAGCCGCTGGAAGATCGGGCTGTGACTTCGGTCACACGATGATGTGCGCCGCAGGGATTGTCGTATCGTTGCTAGGCCGGCGCGTAGCGCGCTACGGCGAGATCCACGGCTTCAATGAACTCCAGGACCTTAGCGTCGGGAACATCGGGGCCAATATCCGCGACAAAGAAATCCCGTACCAGCGCCATTGGCTGAGCCTGCTCCAGCATGTTAGCGACCTTTTCGCGGATCACCGACTGCGGCATGCTTTGCAAGTCGTAGATGTTGATCATCAGGTCGAAAATCACGGTTGGAAAAGCCTGTCGTGCCGCTGCCAGGTCGGTGCCCCAACCGACTTCGAGATACTCGATAGGCTCCAGGCACTTGTAAGTTTCAAGATAACGGTCCATAACCCCGCAATGATGCAAGCCAAATCGCTGAACCTGCCGCCGCAGGCGCTGATCCGCCGGCAACACCGCTTCCCGGTACATTTGCGGCCGCATCATAATAACGGGGCAGTTGCCAATGAACATCTCTCTGGCCGTCCCCATCGCCGGGTTAAAGGGCACGGTCAACTGATCGTAAGATTCGACGCACACATCCGCGATCACCTTGAGGAATTCGCTCATGATCAGTTGCGCATCCGAGAGATACAACAAAGCGTCGCCGCCGAGAATGCTGGACGCCGCATTGATTGGCCCGCCATGATTAATGAGGGAATCGACTGCGTGATAGCGATCCAAAAGGATCGCGGCTTGCCGCCGGAATTCCTGTGCCCAGCGATTCGTAGCCAGATCGGGCCGGGGAATCGCCGCGATTTCCTCGGCTGAATTTATCGAGCGATGCCGGACGGAGGGCGCCTGGTCGTCTTGATAAGCCATCTCACAGCCGAACAGCGCCGACATCAGACGATGGCCGCAAATCTCCAGATTCGGCCGAGGCTGCGGATTTTTCTCACCGACGCCCGCATGGCCGAAGCGCTCATACAGAAGCCGTTGGGCCTGGCGATCTTGTTCGGTCCGGAAGATAGGGTCAAGGTAATACTTCTCCCCGAATGTCAGGCCGTAATTTTGATGAAACCAAGCCTCGGAGAACGTGGGCCTTGCATGAGTGGCCGGTAGATTTTGTCCTGCGTATGATTTCAAAAGATGAATGCTGCCTTCGCCCGGTCGAAGTTGTCCCAGGCATTTTCCAATCTCATGTTACAACTGCGCTTCATCGATCAATATAGTCCATACTTTTAGCTCGTGAGAATATTTTCTCTGAGTTGCGGACCATCTCGCGGGCCATTTCGCGCGGGTCCTTCTAGAGTCGCAAGTTCTGCGCTCCGGGATCTCCGTCTTCAGCCCGGTTCAATTGCGAACTCGATAACGGCCATATTCCCGAACAGTTTCGTACATGGCGATCACATTCTCTATCGGCACGCCGGTTTGGATATTGTGAACCGGGTTAAATACAAATCCGCCGCCCGCGCCGAAGATTTCCAAGCGCTCGCGGACTTCCCGGCGAACCTCAGCGACGGTCCCAAAGGGAAGCGTACGTTGCGTGTCCACGCCTCCGCCCCAAAACACAAGACGGTTGCCGAATTCTTTCTTGAGTTGCCCCGCATCCATATTGGCCGCGGAGCACTGTACGGGATTGAGAATGTCGAATCCCGCGTCGATAAAATCTTCCAAAAACAGCCGCACTGATCCACATGAATGAATGAACGTCTTCCACGACGTGTGCTCGTGAATCCAATGGTTGATTTGCTTATAGAACGGTTTGTACAAAGTTCGAAAGATTCTGGGAGACAGGATTGGCCCGCTTTGCGTTCCGTAATCCATGGCGACGACGACTACGCCGGCGATTTTTTCTCCGATGACCGCGTGAAGTTTCTCCAGGTTCGCGAGGGCGATGGCAGACTGCCGTTCGCAAACCTCACGCACGTAATTGGGACGGGTCACGGTGCTTTCCAGCCATACTTCTAAACTGCGTATTCCTCTCGGATGCTTCAGCATTACGGACGAAACTGGCACCGCCTCGCCCACATCCGTTCCGCCAAAGTTGGCGAGAATTGCCTTATCGGTTTGGGTGTACAGGCGATCCGCTTCTCTCTGGAAGTGCGCCAACTCGTCATCGGAGATGGGGCCGAATTCTTGCAGATTGTCATTCGCGTCCAACTCGTCGTCGTTGATCGGCTCCTGGCGAACGATAATATCGAAAAAGAATCCGCCTTTCGGCATTCGCCCGCTGGGCGGGGCCGAGAGGTCGCCCTCGGGGTAAAGCAGAATATCGCCGTTGGCCGCTGGTTCGGTGTTGAACCCTCCCGGCACCAGTACCGGAGTGCCGGCAAACGTGGTCCACGGTTTCCAGTCAGCGTTCTTGAAACCGAAAACGGTGGTGGTTCCTCCCAGCGGCACAACGTCGATTCCCAACGCTTCTACCAGATCTAACTTGATCTCACCCAGCATTTGAAATGGTTCGACAACCTTAACCGGCGTTTCGGGCGCATCTAATTTCAAAACTTGGCGAAGCAAATAAACTTCGTCCACATGCATGCCAGTAACTGCACTTCCGCCAAGATCGACTGGAATTCGGTCAGCCTCCTGGTGCGATAAAGCCGCATGAACGCGCTCCCGTGATGTCGTCACAAGATGAGACCTCCATTTTCGTATCCGGCGTTGCTGTGCGGGAATTCGCGCATGGGAACTCCGCGCTAGTAACGTAACCACCATACGCCAATGAGGAAGTTGATTTCTCTTCAGCAGCGGGGTCAACGAGTGCCACGAGGATTTGCGCGAGTGGCTTCTAGCGATCTCGGTCTGGGCCGAACGTCTTTAACCCACGCTCAGGATTTTCAGGTCCCAGCCAAGCTTTTCCGCATGCGGAGTCTCAATTCTGCTGCTGGAATCTATTGGGAATGCCCATGGTTGGATGTTTGCATTGATTTCCCTGCATGCGCTCGAGCTGTGTTACGGGATTGCCCTATCAATGGCCACGGGTTGTTGCCACGTTATGCAAGGACTTCGCTTTGCTGCATTTGGGCCAATTGTAGCCATAATACGCAACGAAGGCGAAGCAGGCCAAAGGCACAATGAATCCGCGGGATATGTCATACTTGTCCGCCACGAAGCCCATCACCTTGGGCAGAATCGCTCCGCCCATGATCGCCATGACGATGTACGCGGATGCTTTTTTGGCGCGCCCCCCAAGACCGAAAATACCAAGGGCGAAGATCGTCGGGAACATGATGGACATGAAGAAATAACTGAGGAAGACGCCAACCACCGAGAGCCAGCCCAGCTTGCAGACGACGAGCAGGCACATCAAAACATTCATGACGCCATAAAGTCCCAACATTCTGTGGGCGGAATATTTCCTCAGCAACCCGGCGCCGGTGAACCGCCCAGCAAGGAAGCACACGAAACCGAAAGAGGCCAGATACGAAGCGAGCTTGTTGCTGATACTAAGGCTTCCTGTTTTGTCGACTCAAACCAGCCCAGAAGAAAGCTCTGCAGGAATCCCGGGGAGTCGGGCGGCCAGAGTGTTTAGATTTGCATCCCAGCTGGCGGGAATGGTGCGGAGGCTGGGTTGTCATGTAGTTGATGAAGAAGCTGAAGATGCCGGCCTGCGCCGCGACGTAGAAAAACTGGGCAGCGACCGCCATCGTAAAGTGCGGGTGCGACCAGATCGAATGCGAGCACCTCGGGTGTGGATTCGTCCAGATGGTAATCATCCTCGGCTTTGATGTCGGGAACACTCGCAAAGTAGAAGATGACTGGCGAGAACGATGACCACGACGCCGACGCCGGCGTAAGGAATCCAGAGCGTTTGGCTGCCCGTGCTGTTGCCGGCTGCGTCCTTGGAATAGAAAAAGATCGCTCCCGCGATCGGCCCCAGGATCCAGCCGATGCCGTTGCAGGATTGGGCGAGATTGATGCGCGTCGCCGCGAATTGCTGCGGCCCCAGCACCGTCGTGTAAGGATTGGCGACGGTTTCAAGGAAGGTGAGCCCCGACGCGATCAGGCAGACTCCGAGCAGAAAGGCCCAGAAAGCCACGATCTTGGTCGCCGGAATGAACCAGAATCCGCCCACGGCCACGAGCAGCAGGCCGAAAATGATGCCGCCCTTGTAGCCGAACTTGGTCGCCAGCCATCCCGCGGGAAGCGACATCAGGAAATATCCCAGATAGTGGGCAAACTGCACCCAGGCGGACTGGGACAGGGTCAGGTGCAACTCCTCCTGAAAGTGCTTGTCCATCACGTCGATCATCCCGTTGCAGAATCCCCACAGGAGAAACAGCGAACTGACGATCACAAAGGTAAAGAACACATTTCTTCCGTCATCCGTGACGAACATGCTGCGCAGGCTTCCCCTTGGGGCGGGTTGATGCTGGGTCAGGGTATTCGAAAGCACTTCGTCAGATGGTGGTGACATGGGCTTTAATTCTAAAACCAACCTACAGAATCTCCGCGCTCAGCTCATACTAGATGTTAAGACTTGACACCTTAACCCGGTACTCGCCTGCGCAAAAAACAAATAGCCGTTTTGCCCAAACTTCCCGCGAACTGGTACACTATCCGCCTTTGGAGGGTCAATGGCGAACTGGTCTGGGCTTGTAAAGCAATTGAAAGATGAACGTGACCGGGTGGAGAAACAGTTGTCGGCGTTGAATGCCGCGTTGACGGCTTTTGTTGGTGTCTACAGCGGCGAACCGGCCAGTACAGTAAATGGGAAGCGGACGGTATCGGCGGCAGCCCGCAGGAAAATGAGCCTCGCGCAAAAAGCGAGATGGGCGAAGGCCGCAACCAATGCAGCCCCGAACGTGAACCGTAAACGAATCGTCTCAGCCTCATCTCGTCGCAAGATAGCGGCGGCTCAGCGAGCGAGGTGGGCAAAATTGAAGGCTGAAAAGAAAGCGACATAGACCGCCGGTCCTCCAAAGCTGGCAGAGCCGCCGGCAAACGGTTCCTACCTGCCGCGCACGATTGGGCCGTTCCCTGCCGCATCCTAATTGATTGCTTGCCATTGCGTTGCTGTTCTTTACACGGCAGTTAACCCTCCGTCACACATATAAATGCCGCCTGTGCAATAGGCAGATTCGTCAGAGGCAAGAAATACAGCCACGCCCTCGATATCTTGCGGCGTTCCCAGCCTTCCCAAGGGAATGGCTGCCTCAAACTTTCCCCGTAATCCATTGTCGGAAAACAACTGCCCATTCATGGGGGTGTCCATGGTGCCGGGAACTACGGTATTCACTCGAATATTATTCCGGGCATGAGCCGCAGCCATGGCCCGGGTGAGGCCGATGATTCCGGCTTTGCTAGCGCTGTAGGCGGTCAATTGCGGCGCGCAGCCGTAAAGTCCTGTCGGTGAGCTCACGTGGATGATGGAACCATTTCCATCCTTGAGCATGGAGGGCACCGCGTATTTCGAACAGAGGAAGGTGCCTCTCAGATTCGTATTCATGATCGAGTCCCAAGTCTCCACGCTGAGTTCGTGAACGGGGAGGTCGTTTTTGTGAGACAACACGGCGGCGTTGTTATAGAGAATGTCGATGCGGCGATAGCGAGCCAGAGTGGTGTCGAAAAGTTTCCTCACGGAGTTTTCATTCGAAATGTCGGTCTGAACGAAAATGCCTTCGCCCCCAAGCTCGACGAATTCTTTTACAAGTAGCTGGCCCTCGACCTGATTGGTATCCGCGGCGACCACAGCTGCGCCCTCAGCGGCGAAGCGGAGTGCCACGGCACGCCCCAAACCGACCGCCGCCCCGGTAACCACCGCTATTTTCCCGGCAAGTCTCATGGTCACTTCTCCCTATCGATCAATTGTTCTGGTTTTGCTTTTTCGATTGGCTGGTGCCTTCGCGGACATTGGATTGTACCCAGCATTGGCCTGCAAACGTCTCTCACAATTACCCAAACTTTTGTTGAGGCGATACGATCACTGCGCGGAATCCCCGGCTAACGAAACAGCAGCGGCGCGAAGTCAGCCAGGTTTTGCCGCCACACTAGCCATGTGTGCCTGCCGGGAGTTTCGGTATAGGTGTGCTGGATGCTTTTTGAGTTCAGCCATTGGTTGAAGTCCCGATTAAGGTTGGTCCAAACGTCATCCTTACCGCACGCCACCCACAGAAGGCGTAGAGGGGGATTTCCGGAGGAACCCAGCGGCGGGAAACTCTTCATCGAAATTCTGCAACATGCCACCAGAACTGAAACCGCCGATCCAGGCGAATTCATCCAGGTGGTTCAGTCCGGTGTGTAACGATTCGGCCCCGCCCATGGAGAGCCCCGCAAGGGCTCGCGCATCGCGGTCTTTTTTCACGCGGTACTCGCGTTCCACTCGTGGAATCACTTCGGTAGAGTAAATCGGCGGTAAACTTGTCAAAGTTCTTCATGCGCAGAGTGTCATTCTGAAATGCCTTGTGGCCACCGGTGATGATTTCCGACCCTCCATTCGCCAGCGGAATTACTACAATCATCGGCTTGGCTTTGCCTTCATCAATCAGATGGTCGAGGATGACATTGGCAAATCCAGTCTCGGTCCAGCTGCTGGTCAATTGGCCGTAACCGTGCAGAAGATACAGCACAGGAAAGCTTATCTTCGCGCGCGCATCGTAGCCGGGAGGCGTGTAAACGTAGAAATCACGTTGATCGCCAACGACGCTCGATTTGTAGAAGTGATGATGTACGACCCCATGTGGCCGGTCAGTTCACTTCCCAAGGCAATGAGGCCGGGCCAGGCACGTGCACGAGTCTTTGGTTTTGCTAGAAATTCGGCAGCAGCAGGGGATTGTAGGGATCGATCACGGGAATGACCATCAGTCCGAAAGAGGTACCCGTAGTATTCCGGCTGAAGCGCTCCCGCCGCATATCGTCGCCGCCTGGGAACAAAGGGCGCCCATAATTCCACTCACGCTCATGCGCAGGACTGAAATGGTTTTTGCAGGATTTCTTAGGAACGTAAATGCGGCCGGATTTTCCTAATGGGTTGTAAGAACTCGGCCTGCCATTGGTACCGTTATGTTTTTCCATTTCAATGTTCAATTGGGAATACCTCCTCAACCTGTCCATGGCGAACTCCGTACAAAGAGGAATGGAGATTTACCGTCGCATCGCCGTAACGCACCCACAATTCGAGTTTCTGTCCGATGTGCAGGGAAGCCTGGGCGTCTCCTGAAAGCTCGATCAACCCGTGTTCCGCATGCAATGCTGTGAGGCGGGCGCCAGGCATATCTTTGACCTCAGTCAAACCCCGTTCGCCGCTGATGGCTTTTACACCGCAATCAATCACAGCATGCCGGCTCCCCTTGGTGCTGATCACAGTAGCCAGAACTGTGAGGGAGCGGCGGAAAGACGCACCTCGTTCGACGTAGAGCGTATCCATCAGCAGGTAGGAGCCTGCCTGGATGTCCGTGATGCCGGGATAAGCCCCGGAAACGGCATACGTTCCAGTACCCCCCGTGGAGACAATGGAAACAGGAATACCCGCGCCCTCAAGCAGAGACGCCGAGTCCACCAGGAACTTGCTGCCTGCGCGTACTTGGTCATCGCGCTCTGGGCTTGGTGGTATCACTTGGAAGTTGCCGTCGTAGCCCATGACCCCGCTCACCTTGAGTCCCTCATGGACGGCGCACTTGGCGAGATTGAGTGCGGGCTCGCCCGGCGCCACACCGCATCGTTTCAGGCCAATGTCGATGTCCACCACAACCTGGATCTGCGAGTTGTGCTTCCGTTGGGCGCGCGCAAGGTCTTTTATGCTATGGCAATTATCGATGGCCACCACGACGGAGGCTTGCCGCGAAAGCTCGGCTAGGCGCGCGGCTTTTAGGTCGCCAGCAATTTCGTTGGCGATCAAGATATTGGTTATGCCATGCTGGACCAGAATCTCGGCCTCGCGCAGAGTAGCGCACGTCATACCGATTGCGCCGGCATGAAGCTGCTTCCAGGCCAGCATCGGCGTCTTGTGGTTTTTGAAGTGCGGACGCAATTTGCAAGGTTTGTCGGCAAAAAATTCAGCCATCCGGTGCAGGTTCGATTCCATCGCGTCGAGATCGACGACCAAGGATGGTGTCGTGATGGAGGCTGCGTCCACGGCCAACTCCTGTTACCACTGAAATGCTTCACTACTCGCAACCAGAAACCTGTCCAATACTTGTTGCAGATGACTTACCGGGATTGCGCCCCGTTTCTTTCACAGGTTACTGCCGCACTGAACCCCGCAAAGAGCAGTGCGATTGAAAATGCTCCGGCATCCGCATGGCCGCGGGTTTTCTCGCCGAGAAATTTCGCCCGCCCATGTTTTGCAATGAGTGCCTTGGTAGATTCGGCGCCAGCCCGGGCTGCAAGAGCGGCTTCGTACAGCGCGCCAGGAATCGGGCCGCCGCAAGAGGCAGCGCTGCGAATCGCTTGTACCGCGGGCACCAAAGCATCCATCATCGTTTTATCTCCGGGCCCTCCCTTGGTTTGCTTCGACACGGCGCGCAGGCCAGATTCGAAAATATCCGCCGGTTCGACGCAGTCGACTTCATCGCCGACCTCAACGTTTCCCATGCCACTGAAGAAAGTCCCGAGAATGGCGCTGGAAGCCCCTCCGTCTACTTCCATCACATCCCACCCCGTTTTTTAGAAACGCAGGCAAGCTCTCCGTCCGGATACCAGTTTCCATCTTGTCTGCAACCCGTAACATGGTCGTTCCGTGATCTCCGTCGCCGGCAATCGAGTCAAGTTCTGTCAGTAGCGCGTGTTGTTCACGTATACGCTTGGCTGCTTCGGCAAACATAGCCGCGAATTCGGCCTTACCTAAACGATCTTTCATTGCCGAACGAAAAAGGGAGCGTTGACCGGCGCATCCCAAAGGATTACCAGTTCCGCATCCATGCGAGCAATCAGCAATTGAAAACCAGCCTGTTCCTGGGTGGTAATGAATTCGCCTACTGCACTGCGCACTAACCTGATTCCTTTGGATTTCAAAACCTGCGCAACCCGCCGAAACACGATCAGCAACTCCATTAGCGTGGTAGCTCCGGACCCATTCACCACAACAAGAAGATCCTCTCCCGGAGTCACGGCCAGGTCTGTGAGAAGCATGTTCAACATGATCTCTGCTGTATCATCCGCAGCTCGCAAGGGCATACGGCCAGTACCAGACTCGCCGTGCTGCCCCATGCCAATTTCCATCTCATTCTCGCCCAATTCGAAGATTGCGGCGCCCGTGGACGGATGGGTGGCCGTGCGAACTGCCACGGCCAGGGTTCGCATATTTCGCTCCATGCGCTGCGCAATTTCCAGGCAGTCATCCAGCGATCGTCCCTGCTCCGCGGCTGCTCCGGCGACCTTGTAGACCGGCAAGAAACCAACTAATCCGCGGCGCTCCTCGAGATTGGGCCCACCGGCAATATCTTCATGGGTCAGCACCATCTTGACCTTGAATCCCTCGCGCAGCGCGGCCTCCATTGCGATGTTGGCCGAGAGCACATCCCCCGCGTGATTTAGCACGACTAGCAAGGCGCTCGCTCCATCGCTGCACGCCTTGCGGATGCATCAATGCATTTGGGGGCGCCCGGCGCGGCAAAAATTTCTCCGGCCACGCTGTAATCCAACATACCTTGACCAACGAATCCGCTTAACCCCGGCTCATGCCCGCTGCCGCCCAAGGTCAACAAGCGCACCTTGTCGGAGCTCTTGGAAACGGCGCGCGCGACGATGTTGGGGCCGGCTAGACGAACGGTGCCAGGAAAGGCCAGCACCAAACCCTCCAGGAGTTCGCTCACGAGATTTCCCGGCTGGTTGATGAATTTCTTCATTCGCATCTCGCGCTCCTTGCCCGCCCAACGATATTGCTGGTCCTGGGACAGGAACCTTCTTGCTGCGATTCCCAGCCTTGAGTGACCGATGAGCGTGACCGGCACCATCAGAGCTAAATCACCATCTGCAAAGCCAACAACAGAGCTACGTGGAATCTCCAGGCTAGAGCCGAAAGGATCGGCCTCTCTATGGCGATCATACTCCCACGCAAATCCGGCACTGGCTATAAGAAAGCTACGAATCGATATTGAAAAACTCTGACCTTTCGGGCGGCGAATCATACTGCTTCAACAAAAGTTTGCTCGATTATCACAGATTGCAGTTGCCAGCTGCGGCAAGTTTGACAAGCTCATCATCGGTATCCGACCCGCCAGCATTGTGGAGCTAGTTTGTGCAAAACCTGAACTGCATAACTCACACATGCCATCGTTATACCCGGCGGACGTCTGTGCACTGGGCATTTACTTTTTTTTCGAAGGAACGACGCGCGCCTTGGCTCCATCCGCGGAGCGACGCAACCGCCAATCCTGCGGAGTCTGCGGGACGATCAGGTGTAGTGTTTCCGCGACCCCGTACTGCACATGGGCCCGCATGGCAATGGAAATAGTCTGGTTCGCACTCTGCCCGAAAACAGAGCCGAGTATTAACTTGACGTTGTGTCGCCAACCTCGTTTTGAAGCTCGCGCACAATCTTGACCCCGCTACTGGTGCCGAGGCGGCTTGCTCCCGCCTCAATCATAGCCTTGGCCTCGCTTGCGGCTCGGATCCCTCCGGACGCCTTCACGCCGATTTTCACGGCGCGGCGCATCAGCGCCACATCTTCAACGGTCGCGTTGCCTCCGAGAAACCCCGTCGAAGTTTTCACAAAGTCCGCCTGCGCCTGTTCGCTCAGCTGGCAAGCCAACAGCTTTTCGTCGTGGGTGAGCAGACCGGTTTCGAGGATCACTTTTAGCAGTCCATCCTGCGCATGAACAACTTCCGCCACGCCAAGAATATCCGCGAGAACCCGGTTTCGTTCGCCTGCTTTCAGTCCACCGATATTCATTACCATATCGATTTCGCGCGCGCCCAACTTCAAGGATTCCTCCGCTTCGAACACCTTCACGCTGGTGATAGTAGCTCCTAGCGGGAATCCCACGACCGCGCCAACCGCAACTTGACTCCCCTGCAAATGCGAACAAGCAAGTCTGATGTAACAGGGGTTAACCATCACAGATGCGAAGCCAAACTCGTGCGCCTCTTCGCAGAGCCGTACAATCTGGTCCGGCGTCGCTTCCGGACGCAAATTGGTGTGGTCGATGATACTTGCAACGTCCTTCCAGCCCTGCACGTTGCTCTCCGCTGGCGAATTTCGGCTCGACATAGACACTAAATGTTACTACGCTATTTGAGATTCTTCGCGCCGAACCGACTATGGCAAAGCCCCATTCCCAACGTGACATGCGGGAGCGCTTGATCGAAGCGGCTCGCGCCGCCATGACAAACGCTTACGCACCCTACTCACATTTCAGAGTCGGGGCCGCTCTGGTAACCGTGGACTGCGCTTTCTTCACCGGGTGTAACGTTGAAAACGCGTCTTATGGATTGACGAACTGCGCCGAACGCAGCGCGATTTATTCTGCCGTAGCTCAAGCCGGCCCGAAACTCGAGATCCAGGCAATCGCCGTTGTCAACGACCACGATGCCCCGTGCTCTCCCTGCGGAGCCTGCCGCCAAGTGATCTACGAGTTCGGACCGAAAGCGACCGTCTTCTTCCTGGGAACAAAGGGATGGACAAAACTTCCCATCGCGACTCTTTTGCCGGAGGGGTTTCGCTTCAAATGACCGCCTCCGGCGAGGGCTTGGGCGCGATCCGCGCGAGTGACGTGATCCGCAAGAAGCGCGACGGGCGCGAACTTTCGCGGGCAGAAATCAGGTTTATTGTCGACGGCTACACCCGAGAATCCATCCCCGATTATCAGGCGTCGGCCTGGCTGATGGCGACCCTGCTCCGCGGGCTCACCCGGGCTGAGACTGCGGCGCTGACTGAATCCATGTTGCAGTCCGGTCAAGTCCTTGATCTTTCGGAATTCCAAGCGTCGAAAGTAGACAAGCACTCCACCGGGGGAGTCGGCGACAAAACCTCGCTCGTCCTCGCTCCACTCGCAGCCGCCGCCGGCCTGATCGTTCCCATGATCAGCGGCCGCGGCCTCGGCCACACCGGGGGCACGCTCGACAAGCTCGAATCGATTCCCGGCTTTCGCGTGGATCTCTCGATTGCGCGCTTTCGCGAAGTGCTTCGCTCATGCGGGTGCGCGATGATCGGCCAGACAGGGGAGATCGCCCCCGCCGATCGCAAATTCTATTCGTTGCGCGACGTCACCGGAACCGTCGAAAGCCCTTTCTTGATCTGTGCTTCGATCATGAGCAAGAAGTTGGCGGAGGGCATTGACGCGCTCGTGCTGGACGTCAAAACCGGCTTGGGCGCCTTTATGAAGACTCAGGACGATGCGGTATTCCTCGCGGAGCTGATGGTCGAAACTGGGCAGCGAATGGGCAAAAAAATGGCCGCGCTTATTACCGATATGGACCAGCCGCTCGGCCGGAGCGTGGGCAATTCTCTTGAAGTAGAAGAATGCATCGAGATCCTGCGCGGCGAAGGTCCCGAAGACTTACGCCATCTCTGCCGGGAACTCGGCGGATGGATGCTTCATCTCGGTGCAGTGACGGTCAGCCTTGACCACGGTAAGGAACTCGCAGATCGACTCATTCGTTCGGGCCAAGCACTTGAAACGTTCCGCAAAATGGTCGAGTTGCAGGGCGGCGATCCGCATGCAATTGACGATTTCAAGCGGCTGCCCCGCGCCCAACATGCGGTCGATCTCCTCAGTCCAAAGAGTGGGTACGTGAACGCCATCCAGTGCGAGCAAGTGGGCACGGCCTGCGTCATTCTAGGAGGCGGTCGCGAGAAAAAGGAAGACTCGATCGATCCCGCGGTTGGAATCGTCTTGCACAAGAAAGTTGCTGATGTGGTGGCCGCCGGTGAGCCTCTTTGCACTTTACGGTACAACGCAAAGGTCCGCGCCGATCAAGCAAAACTGATCCTCGAAAACAGCTATCAAATCGCGGACACGCCTCCCGCGCCGAAACCGATGGTTCACCAAATCATCCATGCTGCAACCGGAGCGTGATTCGTTGTCAGGCGGAGAGGCTGGCCAGCGCTTCCGCCAGCACAAGCGCGCCCCGCGAGATATCTTCGATGGATGCATACTCATCTGGCCGATGGCTGACTCCGTCACGACAGGGGATGAATAGCATGGCTACAGGGGCAATGCGCGAGATGAACAGCGAGTCGTGGTAGGCGCGGCTGATCATCGGGATGAATTTCTCTCCCCGTTTTCGGCACGCATCCGAAAGCGCATCGATCGCCAAGGGAGCGCATTCGGCTGGTGGATCCGCGTTGAGCAGTTCGATCTTCATTGATACGTTTCGTCGTGCGGAAATTTCCTGCGATGCGATTTCCATGCACCTCATCACGTCATCCCGCCGCTCGAGGTTCGTATCGCGCACATCCACGCTGATGCGCACGCGGCTTGGAATGCTGTTCACCGCGCTGGGAAATACATCGCATATCCCGACCGTCGCTACCGTATCGACCGATCCGCTGTTCCGCGCCGCGTTTTCGATAGCCAAAATCAGTTCCGCCGCCGCGCACAACGCGTCTTGACGGTCGGGCATCAGCACGCCTCCCGCATGTCCGCCTGCGCCTTCAATGGAAACGCGGGCGCTGGCCGGCGCGGCGATTTTTGTGACAATGCCCAGCGGCACGTGCTCACGCTCAAGCACCGGACCCTGCTCGATATGCAGTTCTACGAACGCTTTGTAGTAGCCAACGGCCAACTTAACTTGTTCAAGTTCACCGGCAAGCCCAGCCTTGTGGCGCACGTCCTCCACCGACTCCTCGTTCTTGTCGGTAAGCTCTTTGGCCGCATCCGGGGTCAGCGTACCGGCAAGCAGTCGGCTGCCGAGGCATCCAATGCCAAAGCGTGTCGGCTCTTCCGAAGTAAGCAGCAGCAGCTCGATGGAATGCTTTGGACGAAAACCGCCGCGGTGGAGCGCGCGTATGGCTTCCAGGCCCCCGAGAACGCCAACCACTCCATCGTATTTTCCCGCATTTGGAATCGCATCGATGTGTGAACCGGTGCCAACTACCGGCAATTGGGGGTCGGAACCTTGCCAGCGCGCGAAGGTGTTACCGATCGGGTCCCGGCGCACTGCCAAGCCCGCGGCCTCACACTTCTCGATCAGCCATGCGCGAGCACGCATATCCGCCGGCGTGAAGACGATTCGCGTCACTACGGGAGGCTCCGCTTCCGAAATTAGAGCAAGGGCTTCAATTTCGGAAAGGAGCCGCTCGGAATCAATTTCCAGGTTCAAAGTGTTTTGCAAGAGGATGCCGATTCCAGTCTTTGTAAATGAGATATTTGGCCGGTGTTTTTCCGAGCGCGCCGAACCATTGCGGACACCACGGCCCCATCCAAATGAAATCGCCCGCCGTAACCGGATACCATGAATCTCCCAAACGGTAGATTCCGCCGCCCTCGAGCATGAGAAGCCCGTGCTCCATCACATGCATTTCGACCATACTCAACGCGGCGCCCGGCTGGTACGTCATCGTGTTCACCGCAAAATCAAAGCTTGGCATGTCGGGCAGAAGGCATTTCACCTGCAAATCTACGTCCCCCGCGAGAGCATTTGATTTGACGGAGTCTTCCGACGACAGGATGAGCACCGGCGACTTGGCCGATTCAAGAGGCTGGTAAGTTTTCTCGATAATCGCCACACGGCTCGTACCCGCCGCCACGACGCGGTGCGCCGTGCCCTGAGGAAAGAACGCGAAGCCGCGCGCGATCAGTTCGCTCTCCTTGCCCTCGATTTCGACTTTCACCCGCCCCTCCACCACGAACATGAAACGCTGGGCTGTCGTTGGGCCCAACTCGCCACCTGATTCGAACTCAGCCGTGTACTGGGTGAACGCCGCGCCTAATGCGGGTCCCGCGTGGACAACGGCGGTACAGCCTTTCATGCCAGGAAGTGGCGTGCGTACAAATGTGTCAGGCGTCAGCAACGCATGATCCGCGCGCCGGGAGCTGCGGGTTGTACCGAGGTGATGCACGCTTCATCTCCTTTGCAGTGAGGTTGACGTTGCCAGCAAGTTAAGTAGGAGCCTGCCGGCATCAAGAGCCTTGGCCACGTCCTCGAGTTCCACGGTCTCTTCGGGACTGTGGCTGATGCCGCCCGGCGTTCGCAGGAAAATCATCGCAGCGGGCACTTTCTCCGCGAGGACCATCGCGTCGTGGCCTGCGCCGCTCACCATGCGGTGCGGAACGCAGCCTGCTTTTTGCACCGCCATCTCGACCTGGCCGACGAGAAAGGAATCCATGGCCACCGACCGCTGGCTCAGCAGAGTGTTACGGATTACTGACAGGCTGCGCCGCGCTGCGATTTCTTCCGCACAGCGGGCCACATTCTCCACGGCGCGGACGCGCACTTCGTCTGTTCCGTGGCGGGCATCGAGGGTGAGCCGGACCTCGCCGGGGATCACATTGGCCGCTCCTGGTGTTGCTTCGACTACGCCGACGGTCGCGACCAGTCCCGCCACGCGCTGTCCCTCCCTCTCCACCGCCGAAATCCATTCCGCCGCGCCCGCAAGCGCGTCGCGCCGCAGATGCATCGGAGTTGTACCCGCGTGATTGGCACGGCCGAAAAATGTGACTTCCAACCTGCTTTGCCCAGCAATGGCTTCGACCACGCCGAGAGCCAGGCCCAATTCTTGCAGCACAGGCCCTTGCTCGATGTGGAACTCAACGTATCCCAAGATGTCGCCTTGTAGGCAGGCGGCAGGAATTTCGTCCGGGTTCAATCCAAAATCTTCAATTGCGGCACGGACGCTCTTTCCACGCTCGTCTTTGCGCCGCAGCAACTCTTCATCGAACTGGCCCACGAGCGCACGGCTACCGATGAACGGTGCGCCGAAGCGAACGCCCTCTTCCTCCGAAAACCCCACCATTTCAATTTCGAAAGGAAGCCGTTCCCCGCTAAGCCCTTCCAGCAGCGCGATGCCGAGAACCACTCCTAGCACGCCGTCGAAAGCCCCTGCATTGGGCACGGTGTCGAGGTGTGAGCCGATAAGCAATCGCGGAGCAGCCGGCTCGACGGCGCGATACAATGCCCGAAGATTTCCGGCTGCATCGACGCGGGTCTCAGCCCCCAAGGGCACAAGCCACTCCTTAATTGTTTGGTGGCAGTCCTTCATTGGCGTAGAAAGAAATGTGCGTGTGGTGCAACCCACCTGCTCGCTGAAACCAGCCAGAATCCGGCAGCGATCGATCGCCAGTTGTGCACTGGCCCGGCGCTCCTCGGTCGTGTGCGACGCAATCGGCACTGGACTCTATCCCTGTCGCCGAAGACGCGCTTCAATGTACCCATGTGGCTCGTCGGTCGGCACAAAAATTTCGTTGGGATTGTCCTGCCCGAAACGCGACAGGTCCACCAGCAGGCAGTGAATGTTCGGCATAGTCAGCTCGATTTCGCTCACCTCCGCAACCCCTTCGAGTACAGCTTCCCCCATGGCATAGAGTGTGTGCTGCACCGACTTGCTGGCGTGCCCGGCAAAAACTGTGAGCAAGATCTCACGACTCCTGGATCGCAGGCTATCAAAATTGCCATCGCCGTTTGCATATTCCCAGTTCGCGCGCAGCGCCGTGCCGAACAGTCGATCTAACGTCGGAGGCAGGGTGGTAAGAGAGTCCTGGATGTAACCTTCAAAACCCGAATCGGCCGTCTTCATGATGACAAGGTTTTCGAGTCCCGAGATAACCGAGAATTTGCCCTGCCGGGATCGCGTCACCTTTGTAGTCTGGAGCTCGCCACTCGCTTGCAAGAAGGCCGTGGGGTGCGGTTTCCCCCTACGTACAATGTGTTCCCACGCTTTCTGCGATATCGCTACCTCAGCCTGCAACGTCTGCGGGTTTCGTCGTAGGATGAAATCGATCAGTTCCTTCGCAAACTCCTCTATGCATCCGGCTGGAAGTTTCCGTGCCAGCGAGTACACGGTGTTCTTCATGGTGTCGGTCGGCAGGATTTTGCTGTTGTCGCCCTCCTTGAAGCAGCTTTCGAAGTCTCCCTGCAAAAGAATATCGACCGTCCACTCGCGCATCTCGTGGCCATCGGGGCCGCGAGTTACGCGGACCAAGCGGACCCGCGACTTGCCGTATCTATTCTCACCCAGCGTAATCATCGCTTCAGCTTCCTTTATAGGTCGTGTATCCATGCGGGCTCAGCAGCAGCGGAATGTGGAAATGGTTTTCCCCATCCCGGACGGCAAACGTAATCTGCACGACAGGATAGAGTCCGCGCTCTCCCTGCCCGGCGAAGTAGCCGGCGGTGTCGAAAGCCAGGCGGTAAACTCCGGGCGTGAGTGTTTCGCCATTCGGCAACAACTGGCTGCAGCGCCCGTCGCTATCGCTTCGCGATGAAGCGACCAGCCGCCACTCTCCGGAATCTTCCTGCCTTTCCAGACGAACGGGCAGATCTCTCACGGGCACTCCACGAGCCGTGTCGAGCACATGGGTAGAAATCCCCTTCATTCCGCGAGCCACCTCTTCAGCCGGATCTGTGTGATCTGTCGCTGCTGCTCCGCTGCCTCGCGAAGTTCGGCAGCAGAGTCGTTTCGAATCCGCCTTTGAAGGATCTGCAGAATCTCGGCGCCGCTCTTGCCCGTCGCGCACACGATGAAGATATGGCCAAACCGCCGCTCATATTCCCGATTGGCTTCCCCCAACGCAATTTTGAGATCGCCAGATCCGGCGGAGACATTACCTTGCTCATGAGCTGACCATGCGGCTGATCGCTGGTTCACCGGCTGCTCGCTGCGTGGTTCCCCGATTCGAGGATGGCTACGAAACGCCTCCATCCAATCTGGCTCGCGTAAGCTGCGCCAAATTTCATCGGACGCGCGCAGCAGGGTCTCTTCATCCGCCAGCGGTCTGCGCCGCGCCAGGCCGCGCGCCCATTTTCGTGATCCGCAACACGCCAAGATTTCACTCTCCGCTTCCGCAGCCGGCATTTGGTTCCAGCGCGCGAGCGTTTTACTCATGATCTGTGGCCGAGTTTCCGAGCATTGCGATAAATTCGCCCACCAGATTGCTCACCACCGCGCTGCGATACCTCGCGGTGGAGCGAATATCGTCGATTGGCCGGATTTCCGCCGCTGCCGACTTCCGCGCGAGCGCAATAAGAGCCGTGTCCGGCCGCTTGCCCTTGAGCCTTCGTTCTGTCTCGGCCAACCGAATCGGAATCGGCGCCACGCTCCCTAAAGCGATCCGCACGTCGTCGATGGCACCATTTTCGCTCCGCCCCAGAGCCGCGATGGCAACTTTGGAAATCGCCTGCGCGTTGCGCGCTCCCACTTTGCGCGCGTATTGAAGGTAACCGGAGAACCGTTTCGGGAGGCATATCGCACGGATCAGTTCATCGGGCGCCAGATTCATCTTCTTGTAATCGGCGTGAAATTCCCGGTACGGCACCCTCCGCTCGCCTCGCGCGGAAACCAGAAGCAATTCCGCTTCGTACACCAACAGTGCCGGCAGGGAATCCGCTGCGGGCGATGCATTCACGATATTACCCCCAAGCGTTCCGCGATTCTGATTTGCGATTCCCCCGGTCCAGCCCGCCGCGCGGGAAATGAGGGGAAATTCACGCTGCACAACTTCGTGCTGCCGCAGATCCGTATAAGTGCTGCCGGCTCCGATTTGAAGTTCGCCAGGCAGCGACTCGACAAAGCGCAGGCCTGAAAGATTCCAGATGTTCAGCAGTTTACGCGCCCGCAGCGTTCCCGCCCCAAACTGCACCATCACGTCGGTGCCGCCCGCGATCGGCAGCCATGTGTTCGGATTGTCGGCAAGCAAGGTTAAGGCTGCCTGCAGGCTCGGGGGCGAAACGAATTCGTAATCAGCCGGATCGGATCTCATGAAGGTCTGCCGCGACGCTTTACGGCCTCTGCCACTGCTTCGAAAATCTGCATATAGCCCGTGCAACGGCAGAGATTTCCTGAAAGCCCCTCGCGGATCTCGTCAAACGTGGGCGTGACCTTTCGCTCCAGCAAATGGATGGCGGCCAGAATCATTCCCGGGGTGCAAATTCCGCACTGGGCGCCCCCGTACTCGAGAAACGTTTCGCGCAACATCGAGAAACGAGCGTTCTCCGCGACCCCTTCGATGGTCACGACGCGCGCGCCCTGCGCCTGCGCCACCGGGATCAAACAGCTATCGATCAGTGCGCCGTCCATCAGAACCGAACACGCGCCGCATTCTCCTTCTCCGCATCCCTCCTTCGTTCCGGTCAATTCCAGTTGGTGCCGCAACACGTCGAGCAACCTCTCCATCGGATAGACGCGCACCGTCTTCAGTTCGCCGTTCACGGTCAAGGAGATATCCCGTTTTGTGGCCCGGTCTGTCGTCATCATTTGCCGGCCAGAGAATCAATCGCGTTTTCGCACCTAGTAACTGCTTCGAAAATATCCTCAGGCAGCAGTGGAACCTTGTTAAGCGGAATCCCCAGCGCGTCTTCGATTGCATTCACGATCGCGGGCGCCGGGCCATCCATGGGCAATTCGCCGATTCCCTTCGCGCCAAATGCGCCGTGCTTGTTGCCCAATTCCTCAAAGTACACGCGAATGGGCGGTAAATCCGCGGATGTCGGCATAATGTAATTCGTCATTTGACTGTTTTGCATGCGCCCGTCGCGCCATTCTACTTTCTCGTATAACGCAAATCCAATTCCTTGTGCCACGCCGCCAATGATCTGCCCACGCGCGAGTACTGGATTAAGCACACGCCCCACTTCCTGAAGGGCGACGAAATCGTTCACGCTCACGCCGTACGTGGCGAGATCAACCGTAACTTCGGCGACATACACTGCCCAGGCAAACGACGCGTATGCTTCCCCGCGATACTTCTGGTCATCCCAAAAAACTCCCGGCGGCTGCTCATAACGGGCGAGAGAGCGAAACTCGCCGTGTGCCGTCACGTATTTCCGGCACGCCGCGCGGAACTCATCGGCAGAACTAATTTCGCCGAGCATTCCCGCACCAACCAGCGTCTGCTTCAACCCGAGCGCGGCCGAGGCGACCAGTTTTCCCACTACCATGGCGGTTCGAGAAGCTACGGTCGGGCCGCTGTTCGGCACCTGCTTTGTGTCGGGCTGTGCTATGGTCACGTCGTCGTACGAGAGGCCCAGCGCTTCGGCCGCTATTTGACAAAGTACCGTGTTGGTTCCCTGTCCGAATTCCGTGCTCGAAACCAGCACGCGCACTCCGCCATCCGCGCGCCCCTCGACGCCCACCACGGAGCTGAGATAGCGCTCTCCCGATCCCGTAAATCCCGCGCCATGCAGAAATGCGGCGATGCCCATTCCTTTTTTTCGGCCGCCACACTTGTTCTCTTTTGCGAACCGCTGCCTTTTCGTATCGTAATGCGGCGAGCAATAGAGCGCGGTCCAGGAGTTTTTCCAGGTCGATCGGCTCGTTCACAACCTGTTCCGTCGTGGTCGTCTGCCCTGGCCTCAGAAAGTTCCGGCGCCGGATTTCCAGGGGAGACAATCCCACGATCTGCGCGATGCGATCCATGTGCCGCTCCATTGCAAACAGGGATTGTGGCGCGCCGAATCCTCGAAACGCCCCGTGCGGCGGGGCATTGGTCGCTACCGCCTTCGATCGAATGCGCACATTCGGCCAGTAATATGGCCCACCAGCGTGAATCGTCCCGCGCGAAAGCACGACAGGCGAAAGCGTCGCATATGCCCCGCCGTCGATGATGAAATCAATTTCTCCTCCCAGAATTTTCCCGTCTCTGCTCACCGCCGTGCGATGGCGCGTGCGCGAGGGATGCCGCTTGGTGGTTGCAGCCATGTCTTCCGCGCGGTCGTAAATGATTTTCACTGGCCGCCCAGACTTCATCGCCAGCAGAGCTGCGTGCGCCTGCGATCATCGACGGATATTCTTCTTTCCCGCCAAATGCTCCCCCAGTTTCTGTCTGCACGACGCGCACCTTATCTTCCGGCAAATTGCACAGCGCCATCATCGCTTTGTGAACGTAGTATGGGCACTGCAACGAGCCCCAGACCGTGATTCCACGTTCCGCGTCGAACGCCGCGATCACGCCATTCGTCTCGATATAAAGCTGCTCCTGCGCGCCAGTGAAATATTCGCCTTCAACGATGTAGTCGGCCTTCGCCCAAACCTCGTCCACATCGCCCTTCTGAATCAAGAATGATTTGAAAGTATTGTCCGCGCCCCAGATGATGTTCGCCTTACGCTCGCTCTCCTCGATGCTGAACACGGCGGGAAGCGATTCGTATTCGATCGACACCGCCGCAACCGCTTTGGGCAGCGCGCGCCGCTCGGGATGAGCTAGCAGCAAAATTGCCTCTTCTGGATGATTCACCGTTTCATCCGCGAGGCAGGGCTGATCGTTCTCGATCAGGGCGATGTAGTTTTTCCCGGGAATGTCTTTGGCGGAAACTACGACGAACTCGCTCCATGCGATTGCGGGCCCGAAATTTATTTGCCTGATTTTTCCGTGTGGAATCCGGCTGCGCACCGTCGCGCCGTATAGCATGCCAGGGAAGGTTAGATCGTCGATATAGCGCGCGCGGCCCGCGATCTTGTCGCGCCCTTCTTTGCGCGGCGTTGCTGCCCCGACGATGCGGTCTGTTCTCAAGCGAGATCCGTCACCTTTGGATGGAAAGCCGACATTCGTATTTCATTTTTGTCTCTCTAACGACGATATTCTTTCCCGCTCGGTTCCCCCGGAAATTTTCCGTCAGCAAATACAACCTTCCCGCGCACATAGGTTGCCTTCACCACACCGCGCAGCTTCTCGCCCAAATACGGTGAGATTGGATGCCGCTGGTGTAACCGCTCTTGCGTCACAACAAATTCTGTTTCGGCTTCGAACACCGCGAAATCCGCGTCATATCCTGCTGCAATACGTCCTTTGCGCGCGTCACAGCCTGCCAGTCGCGCCGGGCCCTCTGCCATCCATCGCGCTATGTCGGGCAACGCAAATCCCCGCGCGTTTGCTTCTGTCCACATCACCGGCAACGCTACCGGCAAACTCGCGACCCCGCCCCAGGCAGTTCCGAAATTCCCGTCACCGAGCTTCTTCATCGCGGGCGGGCACGGCGAATGGTCCGTGGCTACAAGGTCGAGCACTCCTTCGCGCAACCCGTCCCACAGTTTTTCGCGGTTCTTGCGACTGCGAATCGGCGGCGCACATTTGCAAAGCGTCGCGCCGTCGGGAATCGTCTCGGACGAAAAATGCAAATAGTGCGGACACGTCTCAACACTCAGCGGCAAACCGTCGGCGCGCGCCGCACGCAGCAGTGCCAGCCCTTCGCAGGTCGATAGGTGCACGATATGCAGCCGAAATCGATACTGACGGCAAAGTGAAATGAGCCACCGAATGGCCGCCAGTTCGGCTTCGTCTGGCCGCGATTGTAAGTACGTCGCGTACGATTTCCAATCCGCGTCACCCAGTGCAGCCGTCGCTGCCTGGACCGGAGCTGAGAGTTCCGCGTGGACCAGTAACGGCAAACCTGTCCGGGCGATATGCGGCAATGCGGCACGCAGTTCCGGCTCGCCGACCATGGTGAATCCATCGATGCCGGGGTGAATCAGGAAGCATTTGAAGCCCAGCACGCCCGCACTCGCCATGGCCTCGATATGTTCCTGGTTATCCGCGACCACGCCACCCCACGCCGCCCAATCGATTCGACACTTTTCTCGCGCCGCCTCACGTTTTGCAGCGAGAGCCGCTACCGTGGTCGTTGCCGGAAGGCAATTTAGCGGCATATCGACGAGCAAGGTGTAGCCGCCCGCGGCAGCTGCGCGCGTCCCAGTTTCGAATCCTTCCCACTCGCTTCTTCCCGGCTCGTTCATGTGCGCGTGGGAATCGACGAGTCCAGGCAAAATCGCTGCGTTGCCGAAATCGTGAATGCGCGCAGTGTCCGGGACCTCGCCCGCAGGTGCGACAGCCCGAATCCGCTCGCCTTCAACGAGGATGGCAGCCGCCCGGATTCCTCCCGGCGTGATTACTCGCTGTGAAATAAACGCATTTAAAGTCACGGGAACGATCGCGCACCATATCCAAAATCTATGCGCGAGAACCTCAGCGTATCTCAGCCGGCTGACTCTTTCAACGTTGGCAAGGACATGGCGGGACGCGACCGAGGTAGTTTCAAGCGGCCTCAATTCCGATTTATACTCGCTGAATGAGCAACGCTTTCATGGCTCGCGCGGTTCGGCTGGCGATTGAAAACGTGCGCTCGGGAAATGGCGGCCCGTTCGGTGCGGTCGTCGTGAAAGACGGCAAGATCATCGCCGAAGGTGCGAATTGCGTTACTTCGACCAATGATCCCACCGCTCACGCGGAAATTGTGGTGATTCGCAAGGCGTGCGAAAAACTTGGTCTCTTCGAACTGCGAGACTGCGACCTCTACACTTCTTGCGAGCCCTGTCCCATGTGCCTCGGCGCTGTCTATTGGGCGCGCCCAGCCCGTGTCTATTTTGGATGCACCGCGGCGGACGCTTCGGAGGCTGGCTTCGACGACTCGCTCATTTACCAGGAGATTCCGCAGCCGCATTCCGAACGCAAGATTCCCATGCTCCAGCTCATGCGCGCCGAAGCCCTCGAAGCCTTTCGCGCCTGGAAACAGCAACCCAATAAAATTTCTTACTAGCGGGAGCTCTTGCCTTCTCGAAATCGCACGTGCGCGAGAGGCTGATGTCCCGACACGAGAACTCGGCGCAGTTATTCGGCGCCGAGAAATGCGTAGCGCAGGAGAAACAAAACGCTCAGCACCCAGATCAGCGGACTGATCTCCCTGCGCCGCCCCGTGCACAGCTTGATGAATGTGAACGAAAGCAATCCGAGACTCAGTCCGGTCGCAATGCTGAACGTCAACGGCGTGGCAATCAGAGTCAGAAACGCCGGAACCGCATCAGTAAAATCATCCCACTTCACGCGGGCTACAGCTCCGCACATCAGAGCGCCGACCAGAATCAGAGCTGGTGCGGTCGCGTAGGTGGGAATCGCCGCTACCACCGGAGCGCAAAACATCGCCGCGAAAAACAGCCCGGCGATTACCAGATTGCCCAGCCCCGTGCGCGCACCCGCCGCGACTCCGGCCGCGCTTTCAATATAGCTTGTCACCGTGGACGTGCCTGTAAGCGCGCCCACGATAGTGCCAAACGCATCGGCCAGCAGGGCGCGGCTGGCACGCGGCAACTTGCCCTCCCGCAGAAAGCCGCCTTGCTCGCAGACTCCGACGAGCGTTCCCACATTGTCGAATAAATCGACGAAAAAAAAGACGAAAACAAGTTCTCCCAGACCGAGCTTGGTCGCCGAGCGCAGGTCTAGTTTGAGAAAAGTTCCGGAAGGATGCGGCAGCGAGAAAAGATGCGCCGGCCAGTGGCTGATCCCCAGCGGTATGCCCGCAATTGTGATGGCAACAATGCCGATTAGAATCGCGCTGCCTACTCCACGCGCCACAAGGATAGCGATCAGCAGAACCCCCAACAAAGCCAGAATTACTTGGCGGTCGGACATCTTGCCCAGCGCGACGAACGTAGAGGCGTTGCCGACGATAATGCGGGCATTGCGAAATCCTATGAATGCGATGAAAAGCCCGATGCCCGCTGCGGTTCCGTGTTTCAGGCAATCTGGGATCCCATTGACAATCTGTTCACGTACATTGGTCAGCGTCAGAATCAAAAAGAGCAGCCCCGACAGAAGCACCACGCCCAGCGCAGTTTGCCAGGGCACCCCCCGGCCCGATGACGATGGAGTAAGTGAAATATGCGTTAAGCGACATTCCGGGCGCCAGAGCGATCGGGTAATTCGCCCAGAGTCCCATCACCAGTGTCGCCAGCGCTGCAGAAATGCAGGTCGCGAAAAGCACGCCCTCCACCGGCATGCCGGCCTCGGAAAGGATGCGCGGATTCACCACGACCACGTATGCCATGGTCATGAAAGTCGTCAGTCCGGCCAGCAGCTCGCGGCGAACCGTCGTCTGGTTTTCGGAAAGATGAAAGACCCGCTCGAACAATCCCAAAGTTTCGTTCATGGAAAGTGAGCCACTATAGGGCGAGCCTTATCGTGGCGTCAACGGCAGAATCTGTGCGTCACAATGCAAAGCGTGCGGGCCGCGGCTCTCACTTATGGGGAATGAACACTGGCTGGGGCGGCGTGATCCGGTATTTCTTCGAAAAATCACCCTGATTCACCGCGACGCCCACACGGCCGCGCGAGTTTATATAAACCAACGGCCGGCCAACCGGCACTCCCATGAACGTTTGCTCATACGGGAACTTGTACTGTGTGTTGGCGATCTTGAACGTGACCGTATCGCCAACCACGTAACCCAGGTTCTTGAAGTCGGAACCCCCAATGTTGGTAATCAAGCTCCCGAACGGGTCATCCAATGCGATTACTTCGCCAGTAATGCCTTTCGCGTTTACGGTTGCGACTCGCGGATTCAGCCTTACCATCCCTTTCACTTCGGGACCTGCGAGCGTCCAGTCCTCACCTGCCGCCAGGTGGGCGGCGGCGGGGGAAAAAATATCGCGTCCGTGAAACGTCGAAGAAATCTTGTCGCCGATCATCCACGCCGGATTCGTGATTTCGTGCGCGCCTTCAAAGCCGTCGCGATCGATCACCGGAGTGATCACACCATTGTCGGGCAACACGAAATACTGCCCCTTCTTCGATTTCGCAATCACCGCCTTCCGCGACGTTCCCACTCCGGGATCCACGACAACCAGAAAAACGGTACCGGAAGGATAGTAAGGGGTCACGCCCTCAAGAAAGCGCGCTCCCTCCTCGATTGAGAAAGGCGTCACCTGATGGGTGATGTCCATGATCCGCGCATCTGGCGCAATCCCCACGATCACAGCCTTACAAATCGCCACCGCATCGTTCGCCGTGCCAAAATCCGTCATAAATACAATTGTCGGGCGCGTCGCGGAATTCTGCGCCATCGTCTGATGGGAAGAAGCGTTACAACTCCCCATCAAAATAACCAGCACCCATATTGCAAGCACTGCCCCCAAACGGCTTCGCAAGAAATCCATTACGCCTCCCAGAGTGCGGACGATTATAAAACGTGTTTCGTTTACGCACTAGACCGGCAGTTTTCTCGGCGTCATTTTCGAATCACTCTTGCACCATGCTGGCGAGAACTGTATCGTACGCCATGGTCGCACGCGCCCCATCGACGGGAAGCAGTCCGTCCGCGCCCCATCCCCTGGACACGCCCGCCCAGCAAGACTACGGCTTGCGCCGCGAAGTTCTTTCCCCGATGGAGACGCTGGCGCAATCTGTCTCCACGATTGCACCTACAACAACTCCTGTCGCCACGATTCCGCTGGTGTGCGCACTCGCAGGCAATGGCACTTGGCTTGCCTATGTGATGGCGACGGTCGCGATACTGCTGGTCGCGTGGTGCATTGGACGCTTCGCGCGCTACTCGTCGTCGCCCGGATCGCTCTACACCTACGCTGGAATGATCTTGCCGCCCTGGCTGGGAGCTACAACGGCGTGGAGCCTGCTCCTCGCCTACATCGCAACCGCATCCAGCGTGATCGGCGGCTTCTATCAGTACGCGAACCTGCTGCTCCGCGATGCCACTGGCCACGCGACGTCCACCGTGCTGCTTGCGCTCACGGTTACGGGCATTTCGATGTGGATCGCATGGCGGGACGTAAAAATCTCCGCCCGCTTAATGCTGTGGATCGAAGCCGTCTCGGTGCTATTCATTTTGACGGTAGTCGGACTCGTGCTCGCGCGCCACGGCTCAAATTTGGACTTAAGCCAACTCCGCCTGCGCGGTGTGACGGGCAGCGGCCTGCGTCTCGGTCTGGTGCTCGCCCTGTTTAGCTTCGTCGGCTTCGAGAGCGCGACTACCCTGGGAGCGGAAGCGCGAAATCCGCTGAAGACGATTCCGCGCGCGGTGATTCAAAGCTCGATTCTCGGGGGCGCCTTTTTCACGCTATGTGCGTACACCGAGGTCCTCGGTTTCCACGCCGTCGGTCAGGATCTGGGCGCGAGCGGCGCCCCGATGCACGTGCTTGCCGGTGTGGGCGGCGCGCCCATTCTCGGCCTGCTCATCGACATCGGCGCGCTTGTCAGTCTCTTCGCTGGAACGCTCGCCTGCATTACGGCCGCCGCGCGCGTTCTCATGCTCATGGCACACAACGGCCTGGCGCACCCGTCGCTTCGCTCCACCCACATCCGCAACGAGACTCCTCATCTCGCAATTCTCGTCACTGGCACGGCCGCGGTTCTGCCCGTGGCCGTTCTCGCGGCCCGCGGCTCAACCGGTCTCGACGTGTACGGTTGGATGGGGTCGCTCGCGACCTACGGGTTCATGGTTGCGTATGCGCTGGTTTGCGTCGCGCTGCCCCGTTATTTGCGCGACCACGGCGCGGCCCGTCCCAGCGCGCGAATTCTATCGCTATTAGCGTTTGTCGCGATGCTACTGGCGCTAGCAGGAAATCTGTATCCTGTCCCTGAGGGGCCCTATGGCAAGCTTCCCTACATCTATCTCGCCTATCTGGCGGCGGGTTTGCTATGGTTCGCCGTGGGGGCGGGGAGAAAAGACACTCCTCCAGCGCAAAACTAAGCTCTCTCCTCGCTTTCCGGTTGTGCCAACAGAAGCAGCACGATCCCGATAACGGTAAACAACCGGAACGCGGCCTCCTGCCCATTCCACGATTTTGACTGCCACATCAAGAACCACTCACCGCCTACAGTCAAGAACGCCAACAGCCACATGGACAGGCCCAGCGTGAGCGCCGCGATCGCGAGGCTCTTGGCTCGCCGAAATTCTCCAACAGAACCGCGAAACGCCTTCATCAAACGGAATCCGCCCCACCAGCACAACGCCATGGTCGCGAACTCCCAGGCGATGATGGCGATATAAAACGCCGTGTGCATCCAGGGCGAATTGATGGCCCGCCACATCCCGTGATTGCCGGGCAATGTCGAATCCATCATCAGCACGTGCCGAACGAACTGAAAATTCGAGTCGTAGTCCGTCACGTTATTGAAGACGACAAGCGTATAGAAAACCGCTACCGCAAATACCATAAGTACCTTCGCCGCCCGTAATGTCATGGTTTCTCCGGTGGGGTGAAAGTCTGGAAGTAGGCGAGGAGCGCATGCATCGTCGCATCGTCGTATTGCGGACTTCCGGGCATTTGGGATTTCGGGTTCTTCGCTGCGGGATCGCGCACATAGTCGAGAAAGAATGCAGGTGAGCCTGTCGCAAAGGCCGAAAGAGCGGCCCACGGCACCCCTGATTTCTGTCCGCCTTCGCTAGCCATGTTGTGACAGCGGAAGCAATTCTGCTGGGCGATTTTGTATCCGGCCTGCACCGCAGAATCGTTCGCCTGCGGACCACGTGGCGCAATCGCGCCGAAGACCGCGTTCTCACTTCGAAATTCGAGCCGCACCACTCCCCACGGAATCTGTGGTTCTTCCTGGTACGACAGAATTTGGAAGCTCGGCGTGAACTTTGCCTGCGAAATCATGTACGGCCCCATATCGTAACCGTGTCCGAGGGAGTTCTTTGGCCAGCCTGATGGCGTTTTTCCGCCGACTTCAAGCACGAGTACCGGATGATGGTGCTCAAGGTAAGCGTGCGGGTAGTTGGCGCGATATTTGTCATCGCAAAGAGCCACAACTAGATCAGCCGTGGGTGCGGCTCCCACCGCAAGCACCAGGTCTTCGAGTCGCACGCCTTTAATTTCGCTTGGTCTCGGGAAATTCGAATCGTCCGTCGCCATATAGATAACTTGCGGCAAGGTCATAAGATCTTCGCGCCTAATGTAGCGTGCCGCTCCGGGCGGCACAGCTGTTAATTCTCCGCCGACCTCCAGGTCGGTCGCAGAGGTCCTCCGTGCGCGCAACTTCATGGCGAATCCGCTGAGGGCAGCGCTTCGGGATTGCGATTTCGCTGTTTCTGGCGCCAGCCACATCGCACACCCAACCACTATGGCCGACATCGATATCAAACCGACAGAACTCCGGAACATGCCAAACATCGTATCGCACCGCCGCCAGGGACGGAATGTCTCAGACCTATCTGTGTGCTAGAGTGGCGTGCAAGTTTATCGTCGCGCGGAGGCTTTTCAAGAAATCCATGGCTTCAGGAGCGGAAGGGCGACTTCTCAGTTTGAATATCGTTCTTCCCGCGCCTCCCGGCGCAGGCGGCAACTACCTGCCCGCGAAAACCGTCGGCCGGCTTGTCTATCTTTCCGGCGTCATTTCAACCGGTTCGCATGGCGTCATTACGGGAACGGTCGGCGTGAACCGTTCCATCGAGGAAGGCTATGAGGCCGCGAAATCCTGCGGGCTTACCCAGTTGTCCGTACTCAAGCACCACCTGGGTTCGCTGGACGCGATCAAGCAGATCGTCAGCGTGAATGGCTACGTGAACGCTGTCGCGAGCTTCCCCGATTCACCCAGAGTCATCAATGGAGCTTCCGACCTCCTGGTCGAGTTGTTTGGCGAGGCGGGCCGACACGTGCGCACCGCGATCGGCGTGCCCGCGTTGCCTCATAATGCTCTGGTCGAACTGCAGATGACCGTCGAATTGGAGGCTTGAGGACATCATGGCCGAGCACTCGCTCTCCGCGGTCCCCACGCACTCGCGCTGGAACCGGCGTCTGGAGCCGCGCCTCGTCATTTCTCCAGGGGACACAGTTCATCTCGAATGCCAGGACTCTAGTGGCGCGCAAGTGCATTCGCGGATGACCGTTTCTGAATTCCTTTCCATCGATCGCGGCCGCATCCACGCCCTCACCGGTCCCATCTTTGTCGAGGGCGCGGAGCCAGGCGATGTTCTGCAAGTCGACGTGCTCGCAGTCGCGCACAAAGGCTGGGGCTGGTCGAGTGTGATCGCAGGGCTTGGATTTCTCAAGCAGCGTTTTTCCGAGCCCTATCTGTTTCACTGGCAACTCGATGATGACGTGAGTCGTTCGCTGGCCCCTGCTATCGTCCCGCTGCGACCGTTTTGCGGCGTAATGGGGGTTGCTCCGGCGGAAGACGGTGAATTCCGGACTCGCCCACCGGGCCCCTTCGGCGGCAACATGGACGTCCGCGATCTATGCGCCGGAGCCACGCTTTACTTGCCAGTGCTCAATCACGGCGCGCTTTTTTCGATCGGTGATGCCCACGCCGCCCAAGGCAACGGCGAAGTTTGCATCAACGGCATCGAGTGCCCAGCCGAGGTCAGCTTGCGCTTCCGGCTCCATCGCCAACGCGCGTTGCCGGGGCCGCTCCTGGAATTTCCGGCCCGGCGCGAACCCGCTGCGGACGCCGGGGCCTGGGTGGTAGTTGAATCGGCAACTGACGCCATCGCCGCCGCTCAAACAGCCACTTCACGGATGATCGATCTGCTTGTCGCTGGTTGGGGTTTTAGCGACGTTCACGCCTATCTGCTGTGCAGCGTGGCCATGCACTTGACCTTGAGCCAAGTCGTGAATGAGCCGATGTTTACCGTCAGCGCGACTCTGCCAAAACGCGTGCTTCCGCGCAAAGAACTTTTCTAGGCTGTTATTCCAAATTCAGTAGTTTTCGGGAGTCTGTACGCTCCGATCCAACCGTCGCGAACGAATAAATTTTGCTGATTGATTCGAGAAAAACAATTGATTTTCACTGTAGACGAAGATGGAATAGCCTTCCCATCCAAGGATCCATGCCTGTGAAGAGGTAACTCGCGGCCAATCCAGTTGGCGAGTCGAGGGAGATGAAAGCGCTTAGTGCTACTGCCAACGGCGATTTCGTTTTGCTATTGCTGGACGATGTGAGGCTCACGAGGTGCAGAGATGACAGACATGACTACGAGAATCAATGTTTCCTGCCGGTTGAGGATGGCATTCCTCGCCCTCCTTTTGGCCTCGACCGCTTCCATGAAAGCGCAACAAACTCTCGGGGGCATCATCGGTACGGTCACCGATGTTTCCCACGCCTCTCTGCCGAACACGACCGTAACCCTCATTGGCGACCAAACCACATTGACGCGCGACCAAATAACCGATTCGACTGGTGCCTACACATTTGTAAACTTGCCCATTGGCACGTATACGCTCACCTTCAAGCATGATGGCTTTCAGACACAAAAAATCCCGTCGATCGCGGTTCAAGCCAATCGCACAGCCACGGTCAATGCCGAACTCAAGATTGGCCAGGTAAATTCCACGGTGGAGGTGGAGGAGACTCCACTGGTCAACGCGGTAGACACCACGAACGGCTACGTTCTGGATAAGGCGCAAATCGAAGCGGTCCCCTTGCCCACCGGCAGTTTCACTGGACTCGCGATTCTCTCCCCGGGCGTGAATGCCGAGCTCTCAGGCGGCACCGGCGCCAACTCGGGTTTGGGCAACCAACCGATCTGGGCCAACGGTCAGCGCGATACCAGCAACACGTTCCTTTTGAACGGCGTTGATGCGAAAAATCTTTTCAACGGCAAGAGTACCAGCCAGGTGGCTTCGGCCCGCGTGGTGAATAACACCGGCGTGAGTGGCGCTGCCAGCGGGACCGCAGCGGAAGTGCAGAGCACCGCCTCGCCTTATCTGGCAGTCGGCCAGTCGCTGCCTACCCCTGCGCCGGAGACAATCCAGGAAGTTCGCGTCAACACTTCCATGTACGACGCGCAACAAGGCTCAACCAGCGGCGCGCACATCGACCTGAGCACCGCCTCGGGCACGAATACCATTCACGGGCAACTCTATGGGCACCGTGGCACCGATTGGCTGAACGCAGCGCCCTTCTTTTTTAACCAGGATCCCAATATTCCGGCAAACGAGAAGGTTCCGGAGTTACACCGTTATACCGCCGGGGGAACCGTCGGCGGCCCAATCATCAAGAACAAACTTTTTGGTTTTATTTCTTACCAGCATGTTCGCGATTCCGATGAGCAGACGGGCATTTCGCGCATGACCGTGCCGTTCGACTTCACGCCCGCGAACTGCGGTGGCGCGACTCGAACCGCCGTGCCAGTGGCGGCTTGTCTCGCCAACATTTCCAATGCCAATTTCTTTTCTACCCTGGACGGATCCATCGGGACCGGCGCCAACCAGATCAGTCCTATTGCCCTGGGGATGTTTCTTTACCAAATGCCCAACGGTCAATATCTGATTCCTTGGAACGACGGCAACACTCCGAGCATTAACTTTCCGGAAAACGCGGTGATTCCCGGCACCGCGCTTTTTCTTGCCAATCAGGCGGTCGGCGATATCGACTATATCGTGAACTCGAAGGACACCTTGGCGCTGAAATACTACTACCAGCACGACCCCACCGTTGCCCCTTATGCCTATTCCAGCGTGCCCGGGTTCAGCCAGCACCTGGACGCCGGCAGCCAGGTGGCTAGCATCACGAATACTCAGGTGATTACGTCAAACTTCAACATCGCCGAAGTTTTCGGTTTCATTCGGGAGAAAATTTTCAGCAACATCGATCAGCCGTTTAATCCAACCCAATTCGCCAGCTTCGTTGAATCTGCCGTACCCGGCGCCACCGCTGCAGACTCAACTATCAACACTTTTGGCTCCAGCTTCTTCCCTGGGATTTCGGTGTACAACATGCTGGGCTATGGACCGGAAAACACGGGCAATGTCGCTGTTGCTCCCATGACGATCGGCCAGGGTGCGGCGGGTCAAGGCGCTAACACTGGAGTTTTCCAGAACCGGTTCATGCCTTCTGCCAATGCCATCTGGGTGAGAGGTCGGCATACCGTGAGTTTTGGCGGCTCGTTTTCGTACACCCAACTCGACACCCGCGATAATCGGCCGGGCACCGGCATGATCGGCACGGTGGATCTTTCGCAATTTTTGCAAGGTTTTGTCACGCCGTACACCAGTGACGGATTCGTGGTGACCAGTGTTCTGCAAGGCAATGCCAACCGTTATTATCGCGCCAACGAAACCGGAGAATATGTTCAGGACAAGTTCCAGTTCCGTCCTAACCTCAGTTTCACACTTGGATTGCGTTGGGACTATGACGGGGGGCTGTCGGAAAAGTACGGGCGCATCTACAACTTCGATCCCACTCTATACAATTACGACTCTAGTACCGATAGCCTTGTTTCGAACGGCATCATCGTTGCTGGTAACAACAAGCAATTCCCCACCAAAGGCGTAAGCAATTCAACGCTAGACGGCAGGCAATGGGGCCTAGCGCCCCGCCTTGGGTTGGCGTGGAGCCCGAAGCAGTTCCACGACAAAGTGGTGGTACGGGCTGGCTGGGGAATGTACTACGACCGCGGCGAACTCTACAGCTACCTTTCCCCGGGTTTTGCGACCGGCGTGGTCACTTCGGGGCCGTTCGGAGTCAATCAGGCTCCGCCCTTCGTTGCCCCTCAGTCCTGCATTGCTTCCTCTTACTATCAAGGCTATATCCCGACTTGCGACCCGTCAGTCTACGGGCTGACCAATCCGTGGGGAACGTCACTGGGGCCACCGCCGACAGGCAGTCCGGCCTCAATCGACGCATACCTGCCGAATACCGGAACACCAGGAGTTGGAATAGCCGCAGGTATCTTGAACAGCGATCCGACTTTCGCTTTCGGGGTTTACGACCGCACCAACAAACTTCCTTATACACTCAACCAAACCCTAGACATTCAATGGCAACCACGCAACGACCTCGCCATAGAAATCGGCTACGTGGGCAATCTCGGACGTCACGAGGTGATTCCCATCCCTTTCAATCAGGCGCAAATAGCGTCGCCGACCAATCCTACGCTGAAGGGCACGCCCTACGAACAAGACTGGACCTACGGCTATACGGTTCAACAGGCTAGTTCCTGTTCGCCCGGGTGCCCGATCACGCTGCCCAACGGATCCGCAATGCTGACCAACTACGAGGGGGGAAATGTTGACCTTCGCGTTCCTTACCTCGGTTATTCATCCCAGTCGGAATCGTACAAAGCTGCTGGCGTTTCCGGTTACAACGCGTTGCAAACCCACGTCGAAAAGCGCCTGAGTCATGGGTTCCAGGTGGGCTTTTCCTACACCTACTCCCATACGCTTGATGAGCAGAGCGGTCTAGGTCTTTTTTACAACGGCAACAACCCTCTCGACCTGAAGTCGGGTTATGGCAACTCCGATTTCGACCGCACCCACGTTATCAATTTCACCTATGTTTACAGGCTGCCCAAGTTTTTCGAGGAATCATCGCTGAAGGGGAAATTTACGGATGGCTGGGCCTTCCAGGGCGCAACCATTCTCCAAAGTGGCCAGCCCTACAGCATCATCGACTACACTGGCGCAGTTGGCAGCATCTTCTACAGCACGAATAACGGAATCACGAATCCGATCGTGCCGCTGGCGCCCGGCTGCACCCCAAAGAACGCTCTCACCGGTCTGGTGGGCGCCTATGGTACTGCTCAGAATGCCCAATACGCGCTAAAAGCGAACTGCTTCACGCTGCCGTTGCTTCAACCGGGCGACCTGGGCGGCGCGATTCCTCCCGGCGACACTTACGAAACCAACTTCGTCAGCAGTGGCCAGCGCAATATTTTTCGGCAGACCTGGCAGCGGCGTGCCGACATATCGCTCGTGAAGACAACAGCGTTAACCGAGCGGGTCTCGATGAAGTACACCCTCAACGTCTTCAATCTGACGAACACTCCCAGCTTTGACATCCCACAGGATGATGTTTCGCAAAACCAGTATTACAACTACACGCCCGTGGTCGGCACACCCGCTTTGCCGAGTAGTTGCGCCACCGGCACCACTTCCACAAGCGGTAGTTTTTATAACTGCCCGTTTAATTTAGGCTCGGTGAACAAGACGATTGGCAGCCCGCGCCAGATTCAGATGTCGCTGAGCTTCCTCTTCTAATACAGAGAGCGCAAGCCGCTTACACCGCGCTGACCCGCACCGACAACATCTCGACGGGAGCGGCATCGAGCCGTTCCTGTAATTCCAGCGCGGAAGAAAAAACACGTCGATCAACATGCCGCGCAGGAAAGCGGAAGCTCAACGCGCATTCGTCAAATGGATACGGATCGAGTACAAAGTGGCGAGAGCCCGCCGAATGCACCTCGACGCGAGTGTACCCGCCTCCGCGCAGCGGCAACGGATGCAGCAGATGAGCGGGCCGAGAAAAATCCACACAGCTGAGTAGTGAGAGATTGTCGGTTGCCTGCAAGAGGCGAAAGTGGTCGAGGATGGCCGCTTCGGTTTTTTGCTCGGGACTGAACCGTGGGTCGGCGGCAATCCTCTGCAGTAGCTGGTTCTGAAAAATCTTCTGTTTCTCGAGGAACCCATCAAGCAAGGGCAACTCCTCCGGAGCAATGGTCGAGCGATCTGCGTGTTCGCTGAGCAGACTATAGGTGTGCATGGAAATGAGCAGAGCGGGGTAGGCGTCCTCCTCAGCAATGAGGCGGACGGCGCGATCTCGCACCGCGAGGTAGTCCGCCAGGTCGATCTCCTCGAACGCGGAATACTTGCCGACGAGTTCAACCGAGAAAGCGCTGGGCTTACCCTGGCGCGTGATTTGCGGCGCAGCGTCGCGCGCCGTCCAGCCGTCATCGTGCCGTGCGATCCCTTTCAGGACGTTAAGGCGCGGCTCGGGCGCCAGGAAGCGGTCGTTACCCCAGCGCTCGGCAAAAGCTCCGGCCAGCCGCGCATGGTCAGGATGCGTTACCAGCCACCATCCGCTTTCTGTTTCCAGTCGCAGCATCTTTGTTCTCCTCCTCGCCGCCTCACTCCGTTTCGGGAGTACGGGCAGATTCGTGCCACCGGTGCAGGAAATACCACTCTAGAAACATCACCACAAAAAAGAAAGCAAAACCAAGGACGGCGGCGGTGAACACCAATGCGAACAGGTAGTCGGTCTGCAATTGCGAGGATGCGTACAGGATCGAGTAGCCTAGTC
This sequence comes from uncultured Acidobacteriaceae bacterium, assembly GCA_963712035.1. Lineage (GTDB taxonomy): Bacteria > Acidobacteriota > Terriglobia > Terriglobales > Acidobacteriaceae > PALSA-270. The sequence continues at coordinate 504,411 of CAVQGL010000003.1, forward strand.
CGCCGACCCCAACTTGGCTCGATCCCGCGTAAAGTTCGCCGGTGATCGCGCCGATCACCGCAATGCCGCTGGCAATGCGGATTCCCACGAACAGCGACGGCACCGCGTGCGGCAGTCGCAACTTGAAAAGCTTTTGCGCGGGCGACGCATTGTGCATCAGGAAAAGATGCACGAGATTCTCATCAACGCTGATCAGGCCTTGGGTGGTGTTGGCGATAATCGGCGCCAGCGAAATAATGAACGCAGATCAACCCCACGGCAGCCGCGCCCCCGCCCACCCACATCAGAATAAGGGGGGCAATCGCCACGATCGGCACGGTCTGCAGCAGAATGGTATATGGATATAGCATCTTGCGCACCCAGCGCGACTGCGCAAAAAGCAGCGCCACGACCACGCCGACCACGATGCTGGCGATCAGGCCTCCGAGAGATTCCTCGGCGGTGATGGCAAATGACGTAAGCAGAGACGGGAACCGCGCCACTACAGCCTGAGCCACCGCCCACGGCGAAGGCAGCATGAAGGGTGGCACTTTGAAAACCCACAAGACGAGTTGCCATACGGCGAGCAGCGCCCCAAAGACTGCCAATGCGTTGGCGAGAGTGGCGAGCCGTTGCTTCACCGGAGGAGCGCCTCGCGAAGGATATGCGACGTGTGGCCGGCAAGTGCCTCGAACTCAGGAAGCTCGCGAAGTTGCGCGGTACGAGGGAATGGGAGATCGACTGGCAAAATGGCGTGGACGCGCCCCGGATTCGGCGCAAGGACTACGATGCGCGTCGAAAGAAACACGGCTTCGGCAACGGAGTGCGTGACGAAAACCGCCGTCCACCGCTGTTCGGCGCGCAGACGGAGTAATTCCTCGTTGAGGCGGTCGCGGCTCATCTCATCGAGAGCAGCGAACGGCTCGTCCATGAGCAACAGACGCGGATTGGTGGCTAGCGCCCGAGCAATGGAGGCGCGCATTTTCATTCCTCCCGGAAAGTTCTCGCGGATAGGCCCCGGCAACTTCGTCCAAGCCGACCAGATGGAGCAGCGAGGCGACAGTTTCATTACGGCGATTGCTCGCCACCCGTTCGAGCTCAAGACCCAAGCCAACATTTTGCTTCACCGTGCGCCAGGGCAACAGAGTCGCGTCTTGAAAAATGAAAGAAATGGTTTCTCGTGCATTTTGTGGCGCCATGCCGTCGACGCGGATCGTTCCGGCGCTGGGCTGCGTCAGGCCGGAAATCAACTTCAACACGGTGGACTTGCCGCAGCCCGATGGTCCGATGATGCTGACAAATTCTCCCTTAAGTATTTTCAAATCGATTCCCTGCAACACCGAGCGTCCCGAACCGTAGCTTTTCGTTACCCCCGCAAACTCGATTTCCGGGACATTCGACTCCGCTGTCATTGGGCTTCCTCGCTGACAGGCAAATAAAACGCAGAGGGCCGGCTGGCGGTGTGATAAACGGTCTGCGTGGAGCGCCGCCAGTCCCATGACGTGGCGCGGCAGGAAGCAATACCGGTTCCGGGATTGCGGTCGTACAGCGGGAAAGCGCTACTGGCGATCTCGAGACGGATGCGCTCTCCTGCGGCAAAGAGGCACGAAGTGGGCTCCAGATCGAACTCCCAACGATGTAGGGTGTCGGCGGCATAACCCGAGTTGGCAAAGAGCCAACCGGAACGCGCGATTCCGACGCAAATGAATTCCGCGGCACCGGTAGGGCGAACACGCACCAGCTTCGCAGTGAAGTCGGTGTGGGCTGCGGATGAAGCACAGTAGAGCGAAATACGCGGCACGCCAAAGATTCGCAGCGGCGCCTCGAGAGAAGCGCTTGTGTAAACCAACAAATTGTTCCCGAGTTCGAGCGCGGATTGGTCAAACTGTCCACCCAGCGCCACGCTTCCGCCCGGCGCGGGGACCGGCACCTCGGGGTCGTAGACGAAGATGTCGGCAGGTTCGTCGGTTGCCGGCTTGTCTGAGGCGAGAACACCATCCCCTTTACGCGAGTTCGCGCGGCCGGCACTCCTCAAATATAGGATGTGGTCCGCATTGTTGGGAAACGAGTCAGCCTGCCGCCAGCGGTTTTCGCCGAGCACAAAATGGCGAATGCGCGGCTCTTTCGTAAACTGGCCCGAGTCCTTTAGCCAATGATTGAACCATCGCAGCAGAAGCGCGTCCGTATCGAGCATAGCCTCGGCGCCAAAGCTGGCTGCTCCGGCGCGGTCACCCCAAGGAATATGCACCCACGGCCCCGCGACGAGATATTGGTTTTCACGCGCACCGCTGCTACCCGCCCGCTGCGTTATCGCAAGAAATGCGTCGATGCTGCCCTTGAGAAAGGTATCGTACCAACCAGAGAAGTGGAGCGCGGGCACGCCGATGCGATTGATCTTCTTACTCACATCGAGCGCCGACCAATATTCGCCAGGCTCAGAATGCTCAAACCAATCGAGCACATATCGGGGCACTCCTTCGCTGTGCAGCGCGGGATGGTCGCCAAACGGCAGGCTTGTGCTTTGCGCAGCGAGATTCGCCCATGCCTGTTCAACGCGGTCACTCGACTCGCGAAGTTGGAGGCGTCGTGTGTCCGCCTTCAGTATCTGCAAACCCCATCCCAGGGAGGAGGCCAGGCGCAACGCACCCTGGTGATAGAACCAACCGTGAAACAGATCGTGCACAGTCATGCCAGGCGCAATGCAAACCAAACCATTCGGTTGCTCGGCCGCAGCCAGAAGTTGAGTGATTCCCTGATAAGAAAACCCGTACATCCCGATGCTGCCGTCGCACTCGGGCCGGGCGCGCAGCCACGCGATGGTTTCGGCGCCATCGCGCGCCTCGTGGCGAAAGGGATAGAAGGTTCCTTCGGAATCGCCCCGCCCGCGGACATCTTGTATCACGACGTTGTATCCGTGGCGGGCAAACCAGGAGGGGTGAGCATAAGTGACGGTTGACGCGATGTCACGTCCATAGGGTTGACGCATCAGTAATGTGGGCTGCGGGCCCGGCAGCGGCGGATGATAGTGGTCGGAGACCAGTTCGATGCCGTCGGACATGCGGCATCGCACGGCACGTTCGAGACGCACGCCGTTGCCGCAATCGACCCATTGGGTTGGCGGCACACCGCTCTGCGTGTCTGGCATTTAGCTCCGTCCTCGGGGCCTGAAAACAAGTTTCAAATTCAGCGTTTACGACGCGAGGCAAATCGCGCCTTGAGCAACTATGCCGGCGTTGGTCACGGCACCAGCGGATTCGGGAAGCGAAGCATGGCCTCCAAGGCTGCCGCAAGCCGCGCGGCGGCTTGGTCGAGCCAGAGCGCGCCGTTTTCCGCAGTCGCTGGCCGCGGATCTCCCATCACGCCGCTGGACGCGAGGTCACGCGTGACCCAGGCGAAGGTGGCGGGGGCATTTTCCGGAAGCAATAGCTCGGGTTGGGCAGCGTCCGCAATGTAATTGCTGGTGTAAGCCGAGCAATCAACGAACTCCGGCACGGACGCGAGCAATAACGCCGTTTCCACTTCCCCTGCGTGAAAGCCATAGGCCCGCTCTTGAGGGGAGAGGCTTTCGAACTTGGCGCCCGCAGAGCCGTGAAGCGCAAAGGTGCGAAGTTTGAATTCGGCGCGCAGATCGCGAGTCATCACGTCAATGAGAGCGGTATTCCCACCGTGCGTGTTGTAGAGCACCAGACGTTGAAAGCCGGCGCTCGCTACGCTCGAACCGAGATCGTGAAGAACGGCCATGAAGGTAGAAGCCGTTACCGACAGCGTCCCGGGAAACCCGATGTGCTCATTGCTCTTTCCATAGTGCACGGGCGGCAGCGCGTAAACTGACAAACTCGGCGGCAGTTTCTCCAGCGCGTGGCCGAGCAGCAGGTTATTGATAAGCGTATCGGTCGCCAGTGGCAGATGGTGACCGTGCTGCTCGATGGCGGCCGTGGGAAGAATGAGTAAAGTCGAATCGCGCGGGAGCGCGTCCACTTGCTTCCAATTCAAATAAGCGAAATTGCGTGCATCGGGGATCCAGGTCTTCATCGTGTCCCCTCTTCGGGTTTAAACGTGATCATCTTTCCGGGATTCAGGAGACCCTTTGGGTCATAGCGCCGCTTGGCCAGTAATTGCACGTTGTCAGGGCGATAGCGGCCACCACCCTCGACATTGTTGACGTGGGGATTGGCGACGAAAACGCCGATCTCGCGGCAGAAGGAAATCATCTCGTTGAGCCGCTCTTCGCTGGTGTAATACACCAGTGGGATCGCTCCGGGAATTATTCGTCCGTCGCCGCTTTTCCAAAATTCCATGTGGAAGAGAATCTCGTTGCCAAAGCGTTGTTTCAAACGGCGCATCTGTTCGCGTACCGCGATTGGATCGAAAGCACATTGCAGATAGGTGTACGCTTCGTCAGACCGTATCGCCCACAGGGTCGTGTGGTTCCAGGTGTAGTCGGAGAGCAGCGGCCGTGCACGCAGCCCGAGGTACTCGCCAGAGTAGGTGATTTCCCCTCGCTGGCCTCGGGCGGCGGCTTCCAGTTCGGCGCACTGCGAGGTGGCGATCAAAAAGAAAATAAGGGCTTTGCCTTCGCGTACGTACTGCAGTACCGGCGCAAAGAAGGACGGAATCGGCCACTCGAATGGCGTGACCAGCCGCTTGGTCCACGCGGGATCGGTGGCGATGCGTTCGCTGAAGTCGAAAGCCGTGTCGAACTGATCGAATGCAATGGCGCACTGCGACCACGAAACTGCGGGCGCAAGCGCCAGCCAAATGCGCGTCACGATTCCGTTGGTTCCCCAGGCGTGGAGAATATCGTGAACCGATTCACCCTCATGGAGCACCACACGGGGCTCGGCTTCCATAGTAACGACCTCAAGAGCGCGCACGGTTTGGAAATCGCGCAGGTTGCCGTGGGCAACCGAGCCGATCCCGCCGGAACCTCCGCCGAGAAAACCGCCGAGTGACGCCTTGACAATCGTGGAAGGATAACAGCGCAGCTCCCAACCGGTTTTGCGGGCTTCCTGTTCGAGCACGCCGAGCCGCACGCCCGGTTCGCAAATCGCAACCCCGTCATCGCCGATTTGGTGGATGCGATCCATGCTCCCCAGATCGAGGACGACGCCCCCTTGGAGGGGAACGGCTTGACCGTAATTACCGGTGCCGGCGCCGCGGGCGGTCACCGGCAGAGCGTGCGTGCGGCAGTAGCGCAGCACGGCTTGTATCTCACCGACGTTCACGGGCTGCACTACGAGGTCTCCCACCTTGCCATCCAGTTGCTTCCGCAGGACGGGCGAATACCAGTAAAAGTCGCGGGAGAGTTGTTCGACCGTTTGGGGATGGGTGAGCACGCGCACGGGATCATCCAGAAGATGGCTGAGTGCGACCGCGTGGCGCGAGTCCATCGCATGGCTCCAAGATGCCGCTAGTGATATTTACAAATCGTCCTATGGTGACTCGCAGAGCGTCTCAGGGGCCGATTCATCGTTTGCTCCTGGACGAACTCCAAGTACGAAAAGCCTTTTGCATGCTGGGATGCGTAAAAAGAGTAACGCAAAGCTCGCGCAGGACTGGGCCATCGACCGCGCAGGGCACATCCGCGCGCCTGACGACCTGCCTAGCCGGAATGCGAATCTGGAAGCAATAGCGGCCAGCATCGGCGATGGTGGCGCCGTAAACCACACGGTCGAGCCGGGCCCAGAGCGCGTTAGCCATACACATCGGGCAGGGCTCGCAGGTGGAGTACATCGTATATCCCGCGAGAGAGGGGCTCTTTAATCTCTTGCACGCCAGCCGGACGGTGCGGACCTCGGCGTGAGAGGAAGGGTCGTTCTCACGCATCACCGCATTGGTAGCCCGTATGAGCGGCTTGCCGGTTTTCGTATTGACGATGAGCGCGCCGAACGGCACTGGCCGGGGCGTGCCCAGCGTGCGCGCGGTAAAACGATAAACCGCCCGCATGCACTCTTCGTCCAGCAGGATTTGACTCGTGCCTCTCGCTTTGAGGCGCTCCACGCGAAATTCTAGCATGGGCGGTTCGGATGAAACAGACCGATTACCAGCACGCAACAAGAAAAAATCTGAAGATTTCTCGACGCGTTATTTGGGGCAGAGCTTGGACGGTTTCAGGCTTCCGAACTCGTGGGCGCTGTGCTAACCTGCAATATGGGCAGGCTTCTCCCGTCTCCCTTTTCACGGGTCATAGTGGTTCTCGCTGGCTTGGCCGCCGTCGGCTGCAATCCATCCTCTCGCGGTGCCGGACTGACCAGTATCACGCTTCAGGCGGACTGGTATCCGCAGCCTGAACACGGCGGCTTCTACACCGCTCTGGTGAAGGGCTATTACCAAGACGCAGGTCTGGATGTAAGCATCCGCCCTGGCGGCCCGTACGTTGCGGCCGCACAACCGGTGGCGGTGGGCTCTGCGCAGTTCGGGCTATCCTCGTCGGACAATATTCTTGAAGCAATCGCGGATGGACAGCCTCTCGTCGCCGTGGCCGCGACCATGCAGCATGATCCTCAGGGGATCATGGTTCGCAAGGACTCTCCGATCCATTCCTTCGCCGACTTGAACGGCCACACCGTCGCCGTTAAAACCGGGGCCACGTGGTTCGAATATATTGAAAGACGTTACCAACTCACTAACGTCCATGAGATTCCGGCTACGATGAATGTGGCGAATTTCGTGGCTGATCCGCAGTACATTCAACAAGCCTTTGCGACCTCAGAACCATTTTTCGCCCAGCAAGCGGGAATTCAGACGCGCGTATTGCTCACTACCGATGCGGGTTACAGCCCGTATCGCGTAATGTTTACGACCCGGGATTTCCTGCAACAGCACCCCGACGTGGTGAACAGGTTCGTGCAGGCGTCGCTGAAAGGATGGCGGGAATACCTGAACGATCCCGCCGCGGCGCACGCTGCGATTGCCAAACTGAATCCCGCACTCAACCCGGAATGGATGGAGTTCACCTGGAAGGCATTGCGCGACGGTCACTTTGTGGCGGGCGACGATCCCAGCGGTGCGCAACTGGGACGCATGGCTCCGGACCGATGGACGACGATGTATAACCAACTCTTGGATTTGAAGGTCATCGACAAGAAATTCGATCCAGCGACGGCGTATGCGTTGCAGTTTGTGGATTCAAAGTAAATTCAGCGGAGAGCGAACGCAAGACATTGGATCTGTTCGTCAAAGGCGGAACGGTCATTACGATGGACGCGGACTTCCGCGTAATCGAGGATGGCGCGGTTGCGATTGAAGGGGAGCGAATCGCTGCGGTGGGCAAGCGGGTCGACCTCGAGGGCCGGTCGCATGGCGCAAAGACGATTGCCGCGAGCGGAACGCTGGTGCTGCCAGGAATGATCAACGGCCACGCCCATGCGGCGATGAGCCTGTTTCGCGGCGTAGCCGAGGACCATTCGCTTAATAACTGGCTGCAGAGGTATATTTTCCCGGCTGAGGCGCGCAATGTTACCGAGGACTTCGTCCTGTGGGGATCGCGCTTGGGTGTGTTGGAGATGCTGCGTGGCGGGATCACCACCTACGCCGATATGTATTACTTCGAGGACGTAGTTGCCCGCGTCACCAAGGAAGCGGGCATGCGCGGCGTGCTCGGGCAGACGGTCATCGATTTCCCCGCGCCCGACAACAAGACTCCCGACGCGGCGCTGGCTTACGCGCAGAAATTTATTGAGCGATGGAAGGGCGATCCGCTGATCACACCCGCGGTGGCGCCGCACTCCATTTACACGCTCTCCACGGATAACTTGAAGAAGGCGGCGGCGTTGGCGCGGAGCAATGGCGTGCCTATCCTTATTCATTTGGCGGAGGCACCCTTCGAAACCGAGTTCAGCCTCTCCAAACACGGGCTTTCGCCGGTTGGTTATCTGGAGAAGATCGGAGTGCTCGGTCCGGACGTGGTGGGCGCACACAGCATCTGGGTGGATGCAACAGACATCGCGACCCTGGTTCGCCTCGGAGTGGGGTGCATTCACAATCCTTCCAGCAATATGAAATTGGCGTCCGGGGTAATGCCGGTGGTGGACTTGATAACTGCGGGCGGACCGGTAGGCTTGGCGACCGACAGCGCGGCCAGCAACAACAACCAGGATTTGTTTCAAGAGATGAATATCGCGGCAAAATTGCAAAAGGTCACGCGTATGGATCCGCGGGCGTTGCCGGCGCGGCAAGTGGTTGAGATGGCCACCATCGGCGGCGCACGCGCGTTGCATCTCGACAAAGAAATAGGCTCGCTTGAGGTCGGTAAGCAAGGAGATCTCATCCTGATTGGAACTGGCGCTACCCATTCCACGCCCATGTATAACGTCTATTCGCAATTGGTTTATGCGCTGAACGCACACGACGTGAGGACGGTGATAGTCGCGGGGAAGATCGTTATGGAAGACCGGGTGATGACGACGATGGATAAGCCGGAGATTCTGGCGAAGGCGTACGAATATCAGCGCCGGGTGGCAGCATCGCTCGAGGAAGCTCGGGTGGTGTAGGGGATCCTGAAAACTTCGCTACCAGGTAAGAAATGTCCGTGCCTTGCGAGGTGGAGCGGCTGCGGAGGAGTCCCGAATCAACCGTACCAAAGGGATAAACTAACCGTCATTTGCCGTAAGAAAGGGCATTGTGCACCGTCTTGTTGGAATTTTGGGCATTCTTTTTGTGCTCGGCATGGCCTTTTTGTTCTCTACGGATCGCCGTGCTATTCGTTACAAGACGGTGGCATGGGGCCTCGGCCTGCAAATAGGGCTTGCCTTCCTGGTTATGCGCTGGAAATACGGCCAGCTCTTTTTTAACAAGCTGGGGGCAGGCGCTAAGTGGCTGCTCGATTTCTCTTATTATGGCTCCTCATTCGTCTTTGGAGACCTGGGGAAAAGGGGATCGCCCGCCGGGTTCATTTTCGCTTTCCAAGCGCTTCCTATCATCATCTTTATAGCTGCGTTTTTCGCTTTGCTCTACTACTTCGGGATCATGCAAGTCATCGTGAAAGCGATGGCGCGGGTGATGACTCGCCTGATGGGGGCAAGCGGCGCGGAATCGCTCAACGTGGCGGCGAGTATTTTCATGGGACAGACGGAAGCCCCGCTGACCATTCGCCCGTTCCTGCCGGACGTAACCCGCTCGGAACTGATGACGATCATGACCAGCGGGATGGCCCACGTGTCAGGTAGCCTGATGGGCGCGTACATGGCTTACGGAATTCGGCCGGAGCACTTGCTCGCGGCGGTGATCATGACGGCACCCGGCACAATCCTGATTGCGAAAGTCCTGGTACCGGAAACCGAGCACCCGTTGACGGCCGGCAAAGTTGAGATGGCGAACATTGAACGCGACACGAATGCGCTGGGAGCCATCGCGCGTGGAACCGTCGACGGTTTGCACCTTGCGCTCAATGTGGCCGCCATGTTGATTTCCTTCATCGCGCTGGTCTATCTCGTCGATGCCTGCTTTGCGGGAGTGCACAACTGGCTCGCGCCCCATGGGATGGGTTGGTTTCCCTCCAGTCTCGAGCAGATTTTTGGCTGGATCTTTTCGCCGGTAGCGTGGCTGGTCGGGATTCCCTGGAACGACTGCCACGCCGTAGGCAATCTGCTCGGCCTGCGGATGGTGACCAACGAACTTGTCGCGTTCCAGCGGCTTGGGCCGATGGAGGCCACACTCGATCCACGCTCTTTCACAATCGCGACGTTTGCGCTATGCGGATTCGCTAACTTTAGCTCGATTGGCATTCAAATCGGCGGCATCGGCGCCCTGGCTCCCAATAAGAAATCGGAACTGGCGCGGCTTGGCATCCGCGCCATGCTGGCGGGTACGATGGCCAATCTGATGTCCGCGTCGATTGTGGGAATCATGCTGCGATGAGATCGCCATCCTCCAAGAAACTGGACGAATTTGCCCGAGCATCTCGCGCTGCGAAATTCATTGGGTCGAAAACTAAACTGCGCCCCAGAATCGGGCTGGTGCTCGGCTCGGGCCTGGGAGCGTTCGCGGACGATCTCGTCTCCGCCGTGCGAATTCCTTATCACAAGATTCCTGGCTTTCCGCGCTCCACCATCGAGGGGCACGCCGGCTTCCTTGTAATAGGGAGGATGGCGGGAACGCCTGTCGCCGTCATGCAGGGGCGCGTGCATCTGTACGAGGGATACTCGGCGAAGGAAGTGGTTTTCCCAATGCGCGTGCTTGGGCGGCTCGGAATTCGCTCTGTGATTCTCACCAATGCGGCGGGCGCCATCAATCTTGAATACAGCCAGGGCGCGATAGTCGTGATTCGTGACCACATCAATCTGCAAGGCGCGAATCCTCTAACCGGGCCGAACGACGACCGCTTTGGAGTTCGTTTTCCTGACATGACGCACGTCTATTGGAAGCCGTACCGCGATATTGCCCTCAGTGAGGCGAAAGGGCTGGGGTTGGGAGCGCATGAAGGCGTATATGCGGCGCTCGCGGGCCCAAGTTTCGAGACACCGGCGGAGATTCGCTACTTCAAAACGATTGGCGCGGACTTGGTCGGAATGTCCACTGTGCCGGAAGCGATTGTTGCGCGCCAGATGGGAATCCGCGTGCTTGGGGTCTCCTGCGTCACGAACCTCGCAGCGGGAATATCGGATAGGGAGTTGAGTCATGCCGAGGTAATGGAAACAGGCGAGCGGGTAAGAGGCGAGTTCGTGGCCTTATTACGCGCGGTCATTCCGCGCATTGCGGACGATGGGCAGACAATGGCAGATCAATAAAAGCTCCGCCATGCTACAGCGAGAAAGCTGGAGCGTCCTTGTCGCGTTTTTCAGTGAATAGTAAACTTTTGCCACTCCAGGAGGACTTTGATGTCGCGGATCGTGCGTTGTGGTGTTATCCAGGCTACTTGCGAATGGTCGCCCGAGAAGTATTCGCTCGCCGACATCAAGGAAAAAATGATCGCGAAGCACGAAAAGATGATCGCGACTGCGGCGAAGAAAAACGTACAAATCCTCGGGCTTCAAGAGCTTTTCTACGGACCATACTTTTGTGCCGAGCAAAATGCGCGATGGTACGAACTGACCGAGAGCGTACCCAACGGTCCGACCCTGGGGCGCATGCAAAAACTGGCCAAGAAGCACAAGATGGTGCTAGTGGTGCCAATCTACGAAATAGAAATGACGGGGGTCTTTTACAATACTGCCGCGGTTTTTGACGCTGACGGAACCTATCTTGGAAAATATCGCAAGCATCACATCCCGCACTGCCATCCGGGATTTTGGGAGAAATTTTATTTCACTCCTGGAAACGCGGGGTATCCGGTATTCGACACGCGCTATGGGCGGGTCGGAGTTTACATCTGTTACGATCGGCACTTTCCCGAAGGCGCGCGCATCCTCGGTTTGAATGGCGCGGAAATCGTCTTCAATCCATCAGCCACCGTGGCCGGCCTTTCCGAATATCTTTGGGAACTGGAACAGCCAGCGCACGCCGTGGCGAACCAGTATTTCGTCGCGGCTATCAATCGCGTGGGAACCGAGAAGCCGTGGAGCATCGGAGAATTTTACGGTAAGAGCTACTTCTGCAATCCACGCGGGAAGATCGTCGCTCAGGCCTGCCGGGACAAGGATGAGTTGGTGGTCGCGAATCTCGATCTCGACGAAATCAAACAGGTGCGCGCCACGTGGCAGTTTTATCGGGACCGGCGTCCTGAGAGTTATGACGAAATTGTACGCACGCGAACGCCGGGCGCAGCCAAGGCCGCCGATTGAAACAGCGCCGATGACCGCCCCGACAAGAACGCGATGAGCAAACCCGCACTCCCTTCGGCCCGCGAGCCTCGCGCTGAATCTTTCGACGCGCGTGCGCCACGCACCAGCTCCCTTTACAACCAGGACCTCGCGCCCGTGCCTGCGCAGCGTCGCACCTGGGGCACGTACAACTATGCTGCCCTGTGGATCGCGATGAGTGTGAATATTCCCACTTACCTGCTCGCCAGTTCCATGATCGCGGGCGGCATGAGCTGGAAGCAGGCGATCCTCACCGTGTTCCTGGGAAATGTGCTGGTGCTGATTCCGATGCTGTTAAATGCACACGCCGGAGCTCAGTACGGAATACCTTTCCCGGTTTTTGCGCGTTCGGCATTCGGAGTACTGGGCGCGAATGTTCCGGCAATGTTGCGGGCGCTCGTGGCCTGCGGCTGGTTTGGCATTCAGACCTGGATTGGCGGTGAAGCCATCTACGCCATGATCGTCGCTCTCGTTCCTGCATGGAAAAACGCGAATTGGGGTGTTCCGTTGTGCTTCGTTTTTTTCTGGGTGCTGAATCTTGCCGTCATTCTCCGTGGCATTAAGACGATTCGGTTTCTGCAAGGGATTACAGCCCCGTTTCTGTTGCTCATCGGATTGGCCCTACTGCTGTGGGCGCGGGGCAAGGCGGGCGGGTTCGGACCAATGCTGGCCACGCCTTCGAAGTTCCAGACCTTCGGCGGGTTTTTCAGGTTTTTTGTTCCTTCGCTTACGGGCGTAGTCGCGTTCTGGGCAACCGTCGCTCTAAATATTCCCGACTTTACCCGCTACGCGCGGGGGCAGCGCGAACAGATGGTTGGACAAGCGCTTGGGCTGCCAACGACGATGACGTTTTACTCGTTCATCGGAATCGCCGTGACTTCGGCGACGGCGGTCCTATTCGGGCAGGCAATTTGGGACCCAGTTGCGGTGCTGGCACGACTGGGGAATCCGGTTGCTGTGGTTGTCGCAATGGTGGCTCTCCTGATGGCGACGCTTAATGTGAATGTCGCGGCCAACGTAGTTTCTCCGGCCAACGATTTCTCGAATTTGTGGCCACGGCGAATCAGTTTCCGCACGGGAGGTTTGCTGACTTGCTTGATCGGCGTCGCCATGCAACCGTGGAGGCTCCTCTCCAGCTACGGAAGTTACGTTTCTGGCTGGCTGGTAGGCTATTCGGGTTTCCTCGGGCCGGTGGCAGGAATTTTGATTTGCGATTATTTTGTGCGGCGCAGGACGATCCTGCAAACAGAAGACCTCTATCGAAGAGGTGGCCTGTACGAGTTCTCGCACGGCGTGAATTGGAGAGCGATGCTGGCCCTGGCCTCAGGCTGCGCTGTGGCGTTCGTGGGACTGTTGTACGCTCCGCTTCGCGGGTTGTACGACTACTCGTGGTTCGTGGGATTTGGCGTGAGCTTCGTCGCGTACCTCTTCTTAACGAGCGGCCAGCACGCAGCTAAGCAAGCCTCAGCGTGAAACCTAGCGTCAATTATCCTTCGCGATGGGCCGCGGGCAGGCAGCACTCTGTTGGCGTATGCGGTCGTTCCAACTCACGGGCGCGTGGCCGGCGTCTATTTCCTCCATCGTAATGCAATGTTCCACCGGGCAAACCAGGGCGCACAAATTGCAGCCGACGCATTCTTCCTGGATGATGCGCGGAACATGAACAGCGAAGCCGTTGGCATTTCTCTTTTGCGATGTTTTGTAAGGCTCGATGCACTGGTGCGCGCCGTCTTCGCAAGCCACGTAGCAGAGCTGGCAGCCGATGCAAAGATCGGAACGAATCCCGGCAACAATCTTGTATTTGAGATCGAGGTCCCCCCAGTCTTTGACGTTGGGCAGGGCGCGGCCTCGAAAATCTTCGATGCTTCGGAACCCGTGGCCATCCATGTATTGCGACAGCCCGTCGATCATGTCCTCGACAATGCGAAATCCGTAGTGCATCGCGGCAGTGCAAACCTGAACTGTGGTGGCCCCAAGAGCAATGTGTTCGGCAGCGTCATTCCAATAAGCAATGCCGCCAATTCCGCTGACGGGAATACGAACGTCTTTCGCAACCGTAGACAGCAAATGGAGCGCGATCGGCTTCACTGCCGGACCACAATACCCACCATGCGAAGACTTGCCCCCCACGTTGGGGCGCGGAGAAAAGCTATCCAGATCCACACCCATTAAGGAATTGATGGTGTTGATGAGACTCACCGCATCGGCTCCGCCGCGCTCGGCAGCCGCGGCAATCAGCGTGATATTCGTGACGTTGGGGGTAAGCTTCACGATCACCGGAATGCGCGCGGCTTCCTTCACCCAGGAAGTGATCATCTCCGTATATTCGGGGACCTGTCCGACAGCCGCACCCATGCCACGCTCGCTCATGCCGTGGGGACAGCCGAAATTCAGTTCCAGGGCATCCGACCCAGCCTCCTCGGCGCGCCGCACCATCTCATGCCAGGATTCCCGCTTCGATTCCACCATGAGGGAAGCGACAACAAGGTTTTTCGGATAGCGCTTCTTGACTTCGTAAATTTCGCGGAAATTATCCTCAGTCGGGCGGTCGCTGATCAATTCAATATTGTTGAAGCCCATGATCTTGACGCCGTTGAGATCGATGGCGCCGTAGCGCGAGCTGGTGTTGACGATGGGCTCACCAATCGTTTTCCAAACTGCTCCGCCCCAGCCCGCGTCGAACGCGCGCATGACTTGGCCGCTGGTGTTGGTCGGAGGGCCGGAAGCGAGCCAGAATGGATTCGGGCTGGTGAGACCACAAAATTTCACACTCAGGTCAGCCATCAATCACCTCTCAACTTCGCGCGGCGAGCCCAGCCAGGCATCCAGGCCGAGCGCGGCAGCCATTCCGTCGGCAACGGCGTCCACGACTTCTTTCCCGCCGTTCGTGCAATCGCCCCCGGCAAAATATTTTGCGTGGCCGGTTTGGTGCCGCTGGTTGACTTTGACAGTCCCGTCCGCATTGATTTGCAGACCTTCCACCGCGGTTAGGAAATCGGTTGCCGGCTTTTGCCCAACCGCGCGCACCACCATATCGACCTCGAGTTTGAATTCGCTGCCGGGCACGGGCACAGGACTGCGGTTACCCTTTGAATCAGGCGAAGAGACCTGAGTACGTACACATTCCAGTCCACAGACGGCGCCATTTTGGCCGAGCACGCGCACAGGCTGCGCTTGCCAGAGAAAGCTGATACCATCCTGCTTGGCAAGTTGGTATTCGTAGGCGAAAGCCGGCATTTCCGGCTCGCTCCGGCGATAAATCAGATAGACGACCTCCGCCCCCAACCGGCGTGCTGCTGTCACTACATCGATCGCCGTGTTGCCCGCGCCGATACAGGCCACGCGCCGGCCGACCTCGATTTCGTGGAAGGGCTGGACTTTTGTTTTCTCGATGAATTCGAGCGCGCCGTACACTCCGTGCAGATCCTCTCCCGGCAGATTCAAGGTCCAGGTTTCGCCGAGACCAACGCCGAGGAAGATCGCGTCGTATTGCCGTTCAAGATCGGCAAAGGAAATATCGCTCCCGACCTTTGTGGTCTGGCGAAATGTCACACCCAATTGCTTCACCAGATCAATTTCGCGGATGGAATCGGAGGCGCGCGTCTTGTAGGCTGCGATGCCATAAGTGTTAAGGCCGCCCGGAAGCTTGTTACGGTCGAAAATGGTGACATCGTATCCCCACTTCGCGAGTTCGGCCGCGCAGGCAAGAGAAGCAGGGCCGGCGCCGACACAGGCGACACGCTTTCCGTTGGACGCGCCAGCGCGGAATAATTGGATATTGTTGCTTAGGACGGAATCCACGGAGTAGCGTTGCAATCGCCCGATTTCAATCGGAGCTTCGCCCTTTTCATGCATCACGCAGGCGCCCTCGCACAGAACCTCCGTGGGGCATACACGGCCGCAGCTATGCCCAAGGATATTCGCGGAGAGGATTTCGCGTGCGGACCCACACAGGTTGCCGGTCGAAATCTTCTTGATAAAGGCGGGCACATCAATGTGGGTTGGGCAAGCGATCGTACAGGGCGCGTCGAAGCAGTAGAGACAGCGCGCGGCCTCGATGGCCGCCTGCCGCTGCGTCATGGCAGGATCGATTTCGGCGAAGTTCTTTTCGTATTGATCCGGGGAAAGCTTCGGCGCCGTGTCGCGAAGCGGCATAGAGTACCTGTTTGGAAATCTCCGAATCGTAATCGTACGGCTCAGTGTAGGATTTGCTCCCGGCCGGTCACGAACTAATGGAGGTCATTTTACCATTGGGTCAGGGCCCGGACCTATGCCCATCGATGACACGGCTTGGTGCGATGCACTTGTCTTGCGTCGGGTTTCGCAAATACCCTAAGATGCCTCAACGCGACCTCCAGGAGGCGGGTTTTCTGGAGGGAGGGTTTCTGGAGGACTCGATGTTCTGGAGGACTGAGTTCCTCGGGCTGATCTCATGGAGGAAAGATGCGCTTTGACACCGTGATCAAAGGCGGGACCATCGTAACCGCGAGCGACACCTACGGCAGTGACATCGGGATCGTGGCTGGCCGAATTTCCGCCATCGCTCAGCCCTTGCCCATCGAGAACGCGGGCAAGGTGATCGACGCCACAGGAATGTTGGTTATGCCCGGTGGGATCGATGTTCACACGCACCTCGACATGCCGTTCGGCGGGACGACCAGCGCGGACGATTTCGAAACCGGAACCATTGCCGCGGCCTTCGGTGGAACCACGACGCTCATCGACTTTGCTATCCAGCAAAAAGGACAGAGCCTGCGCCAGGCATTCGAAACCTGGATGAAAAAGGCCGACCGCAAAGCTGCCATTGATTACGCGTTTCATTGCATCATTACAGACCTCGGCGACGCACAACTCGAAGAAATGGGCGCGCTGATCCACGAGGGAGTTTCGAGTTTCAAACTCTTCATGGCCTATCCCGGCGTGCTCATGGTGGACGACGCGACGATCTTCCGCGCAATGTCGCAAGCCGCGAAATACGGCGGCTTGATCTGCATGCACGCGGAAAATGGCGGGGCCATCGATGTGCTCGTCCGCCGCGCGCTGGCAGAAGGCAAACGTGCGCCAAAATATCACGCGCTCACGCGTCCCACTACAGCTGAAGGCGAGGCCGTGAACCGGGCGATCGCTCTCGCGGAGATGGCTGGCGCCCCAGTCTACATCGTGCATCTTTCTTCCAATGACGCGCTTGAAAAAGTCCGTGAGGCTCGCGATCGCGGATTACCGGCCTACGCGGAAACGTGTCCCCAATATCTGTATTTGTCGCTGGAGCAATATGGATGAGCCGGGATTTGAAGGCGCGAAATACGTATTTACTCCGCCGTTGCGGGAAAAATGGCACCAGGAAAAATTATGGCAAGGGTTGGCGCGCGATTCGCTGCAAGTGGTCTCGACTGACCACTGCCCCTTTTGCTTCAAGGAGCAGAAAGAACTCGGCAAGGACGATTTCACCAAAGATTCCAAATGGCGGCCCCGGCATCGAGCACCGTCTGAGCCTGATATATACCGGCGGGGTGCATGGGGGACGATTCTCGCCCAACCGGTTCGTTCAACTCGTATCGACGGCCCCGGCGAAGCTGTTCGGCTTGTTTCCGCGCAAAGGCACAATCGCAGTCGGGTCGGACGCGGATTTGATCGTGTTTGATGCAAACAAGGAGCAAGTCATCAGCGCCGAAACCCACCACATGCGCGTCGATTATTCGATGTTTGAAGGGATTCGCGTGAGGGGAATGCCTAAGAGCGTATTGTCTCGCGGTCGCACCATTATCGAGGACGGAAAATTCGTGGGCAAAGCAGGGAGCGGCGAATTTATCCGGCGGCAAACTTACAGCGGAATCTGATTTCAGGAGGAGCTCATTCCTCGCCGATATCTTCTTTCCATATATCGGGATGATTTCGAATGTAGTCAGCCATTAACTGCACGCACTCCACGGAATCGAGATCGACCACACCTATGCCGAGCGTTCGCAGCCACGCCAAACCGCCTTGAAAATTGCGGCTCTCGCCAACCACCAGCCTCCCGAACCCGAACTGCCGGACAAGTCCGCTGCAATACCAGCACGGCGCGAGGGTCGTCACCATGATTAGATCGCGGTAGCTGCGCTGTCGGCCGGCATTGCGAAAAGCGTCAGTCTCGCCGTGCAACGAAGGGTCGCCATTTTGCACGCGCCGGTTGTGGCCAGAGCCGACCAGACGGCCGCTGCCGTTGAAAATCGCCGCGCCAATGGGCAGGCCGCCTTCCGCCAGGCCCATGCGCGCCTCAGCTAGCGCGACTGCCAGCATCTCCGCATAGATAAGGATTGGTTCAGATTGCATCGGCCGCCTTCCTCAGCGCGGGCAAAGCCGCGCGGAGAACGAATATTATGATTACGACACCGATGCCAGCGGCAAACTGCCTCATAGATTCTCTTTCGCTTGGGAGAATTGAGGCGATTTTACAATATGCACGAATCTGAAATCAGGTTGAGCAGCCAACAGTAAAATATGCGGGAACTTTTGTCACGTAATTCACGAGTTACAGGGTCAGCATGAATCGCATACTCGGATTTGCTTGTGTTCTCATTCTTGTTTTCGGATGGTTTGCGGAAGCGCTCGGTCAAACCAAGCCTCGATCTGCACCTTTCGTAGCAGAAACAACAGCCGAACATCGCGCCGCGAGAGCGCTCGACGCTGCCCGGGCAAATCCGCTGGACCTGCGCGCCTTTCTAGCGGCGATGCCGAAGGGCGGGGACCTACACGTTCACTTGGTGGGCGCTGTCTATGCCGAATCCTGGATCGGGGCTGCGGCGGAAGATCAAATGTGCGTCAATATTTCCTCGCTGTCACTGGTGCAGCCGCACTCACAAGGCACCTGCGAGCAAGGGGAAGTGCCGGCAGGTAAGGCTTACCATGATCAGCACCTCTACGATGCGCTAGTGGATGCGTTTTCTATGCGTGGATTCGTCCCCTCCGCCGGGGTAACCGGCCACGACCACTTTTTTGACGCTTTTCCCAAGTTCATGACGGTAGACCCGCGCCACACCGGCGAATGGCTCGACGAGGTCGCCACCCGCGCCGCCGCACAAAATGAACAGTATTTGGAGTTAATGGTGACGCCTCCATTCGACCACACAGCGGCTATTGCGAAAGAGTTCGGCTGGAGCGCCAATCGCGGCTTCACCGAATTTCGCGAACAACTGTTAGCGCACGGGTTGCGTGATGATGTCGCCGTCGTGCGCTCTTATCTGGACCAGGCAGAATCAAGTCGCCGTCAAAGCGAACGTTGCGGCGAGCCGAATCCAGCGGCGCCGTGCGACCTAAAGATTCGATACATTTATCAGGTGCTGCGTGCATTCCCTCCCGAGCAGGTGTTCGCGCAGACACTTCTGGGATTTGAAGCGGCCGTGGCTGATCCTCGCATCGTCGCCGTCAATTACGTTCAGCCCGAAGACGGGCAAGTTGCCATGTCCGACTATTCTCTCCACATGAGAATGCTGGACTTTTTCACGGCATGTATCCAAACGTTCACATTAGCCTACACGCCGGGGAATTAGCTCCGGGCATGGTGCCGCCGGAGGGGTTGCGCAGTCATATTCGCCTTGCCGTCGAACAAGGCCACGCCGAACGCATTGGCCACGGCGTCGACGTAATGTATGAAAATCGGCCTTACGATTTGTTGAAGGAGATGGCCGCGAAACACGTGATGGTCGAGATTAATTTAACCAGCAACGACGTGATTTTAGGGGTTAAGGGCAGGGAGGCCCCCTTCCCCATCTATCGCCGATTCAGGGTACCCGTTGCGCTCTCGACCGATGACGAGGGAGTATCGCGCATTGACTTGACCCATGAATACGTTCGCGCCGTGGAGACCTACGGGCTGAGTTACGCCGACCTCAAGCAGATGGTGCGCACTAGCATCGAGCACAGTTTTACGCCGGGGGAAAGTTTGTGGCGTGATCGTGATAATTATAAAGCACACCGCCGGCGCGTGCTTGCTCGACAGGTTAGGAGCGGCCAAACCATCATCCAGATGTGCTGCCTTTTTGCGCTCCAGCCAGAAAGCACAGCAGCAGTGGGAACTGGAGTCGCGATTCGGAACTTTTGAAACACACGCCGGGCTTTTGCCAACCGGCCCGCGATAGAAATCTCGACCTGAAAACGGGTTTCAGGTGACGACTATTTTCGCGGCAACACGCAGATGTGCGGCAGATTGCGGTACATCTCGGCGTAGTCCAACCCATAGCCCACAACAAATTCGTCGGGAATAGTGAAGCCCAGGTAATTGGCTTCGACCGGCCGCTTCCGGCGCGAGGGTTTGTCCAGCAAGGCGGCAACACTCAACGACTCAGGCTCGTGCGCCATCAGGATTTGTTTCAGAAAAGTGAGCGTAAGGCCTGTATCGAGAATGTCTTCGACAACAATCACATTTTTCGATCGCATGGAGCGATCTACGTCTTTGGTCAGGCGGACTTCACCGGTTGAATCCCACCCACTCTGGAGTTCCTGCATCGCGCTGGGGCGGTTGCCGTAACTGGCCACGCCGATGAAGTCAAACGTGGCATCCAGCTTAACCTGCCGCACCAAATCGCTCAGGAAAATGGCTGCTCCCTTCAACACGCCGACGAACATTACGGATTTGCCGGAAAAGTCGCGAGTAATTTCTGTGCCAAGTCTCCTCCACCCGGCGCACAATCTGCTCTTTCGATATCAGAACCTTTAAATCAGTCACGGCCGTTCATAATAAACCAAGGGGATGGCTATTGGCACGCGCTTTCCTGCGGACAGCCCGGAGATTCATTTAACAGGAATCTTGGCGACGCGACATTTCTGTTTGCGCGGGTTGCTCGAACCCTTTCCCAACCAGGGTGGAACATCATGAATGCATCTGAGAATCGCCGCGGACATAATGAAATGGCCGGAGCTAGCGATTGTCTGAACGCGGGCGAAAACGAAGGTTCCCACCAAGCAGTGCGCCGAGGGCAGCGCTGACCGGGAGCACAGCAGTATGCCAAGCGAGGATGTGCGCGGCTTGGAAGTTGGGACAATGCAGTTCAAGCATACCCACACCCGCTAGGCCGCCCAGCGTGCCGGCAACCAGTCCGGCAGAGGCGGGGTTAACCGCGAATCCGCGGCGAAGCATTAGCCAGCTCAACAATCCGGTGGGAATTGCATGGAGAAGACCGGTGAGCAAACATGCGATGCCGGCCGAAAAGAAATGGTCGGTCTGGTAGTCGCGGAATAAGGGCGCGAACACAGCAAGCAGCACGACGGTGCTGAACGTCAGCAGCGCGCCCGGAGAGACGCGAAGCCGGCTCGCTGGAATCATCTGATGGACGAAGCTGACGGCTGCCAAACAGGCGAGGAGGCCGAGCGCGGGAAAGACGAGGGAGCGCTCCAGCAGGTTCATTTTTGCAATCCCAAAGAAGCCCGTGCGCGCTGCACCGGCCAGGGAAACAGCGGCGCAGAGAAGAACGAGGCCCACGGCCATCAGCCACACGGGCGGCAGTGGTCGCACGGGGCGCAAGGTCGGCTTGATCGCGTCGCCGATGCGCTCGAGCACAAGCGGATCGATATCCTGTGGAGCCTGCGCCGCCTTTTTCAGGATGTCGTCAATGTCTTGTTCTTTCAAGCGAGTCCTCCGCTCCGCAACTTTCTGGAGCCCGCGGCGCCAATCGTTTGCCGTAGCTTCTTATAGGCGCGGTGCACTTTTTGCTTCACCGATCCCACGCTTGATGACGTGGCGCGCGCGACTTCCTCGAGCGACATACCCTCGACCTTCAACATCGCAATAATCTCGCGCTGTCCTTCGGAGAGCGGCGCCAACAGGGCCTCCAGTTCGCCGGCCTGGCGCCGAACCGACGAAACGTCTTTCGATATTTCCTCCAACGCCCTTTCGCCGGTTGCGTCGCGGACCGACCTTCGGTAGTGGTCGACGCGAATGTGCCGGGCAATCGCGTAGAACCACGGCAGCGCCGGCTCGCCGGGGCGATAGGTGTGGCGCACCTTGTGAATCCGAAGCCAGGTTTCCTGAAGAAGGTCATCCGCATCGGCGCGGCTCGGCGATTTTGCAAGAAAGAACCGCTGCAATCGTGGACTGATGCGATCGATGAGGACGGTGGCCGCGGCGAAATCGCCCTGTTGATAGCGGACCATCAACATCTCGAGATTTTCGCCGGAGTGCATGCGATGGAACGCCTAACCTGAATCTTCACTCATGTCAGCGCCTTCGCGCAAATCCCCAGCCCCATTCACCTGCCGCCCACCGCCCGTCGCAGCCCCAAATTGTAAAGATTCGACAGATCGCGCTGAAAAGTTACGCGCAGACGAAGAAATTCACCAGCATTTATTTTGCACAGGATTGAGCGTCGCGACCGTAACTTTCCGAGAACTGGAAGCGAATTCTATCTGTGAACCCGCCTCGCTACCGGGAACCACTCCCGCTCGCGGCGCGGAACAACTTATCCCAAGCTCTCAGGAGATCAAGATGAACAGACTTTGTCTAACCAAGCTTCTTTTGTGGCGCACCGGTTTTGTCCCGGCTGCGCTGCTTTTCGCCAGTGCGATTGCGGTCCAAGGCCAGTACGCGCGCAGTCCGCTGGTGATCACCAGCACGAATGGCGCAAGCGAGAATGCTGTGATTGTCTTCCGGCTAAACACCGAAGGAGCGCCCGGGCTCCAGTTGGCGCAGACCCTGATGACCGGCGGAAAGGGCGGGGCCAGCACAAATGCAGGGATCGTGCAGTTCGAGGGCGAACTTGGCGCCGTGGCAAACTACGGATCTAATACCGTAAGCCAGTTGTGGCGCGAGGGAAATGCAATCGCAATCGGATCGACCATCCAGCTGGCGTCTGAATGCACCAAGCCCGACTCTGTCGCACTCACCAAAGACCACCTTTTCGTGGTAGGCGCGAATTGTGCCGAGAGCCACGCGTGGCCATGGGGAGTTGTAGATGGTCCGGTCGTCAGCCTTTCCGATCCCTCGGCCGCGCAGATTGCGGTTGGCGAGAGCTGGGCAGCCGTGACTTTCAGTTCGGGATCTCTGTTGCAACTTCCGCTCGCGCCGGAAAGCGGCGTGTTGAGTGGCACAAGCACCTCGATCCCTTTGCCCGGCGACGCAGACATGGTGCCCCTTGGAGAAGCGTTCTGGGGCAACGTGCTGGGCTTCACGCCGGCGCACAGCCCCGACAGCTTTGCCATCGTGGACGAGAACGGGGCACTGAACGCGGTGGCCGGTCCGACCCCTTCGTATCCCGTGAACGCGCCCTGCTGGGTAGCCAAGGGTGCGGGCAACATCTGGTATACGGGAAACTCGCCGGGACAGGCGATCAGCATCTTTTTCAGCGACAGCCAGGGTGGAGTGTTCTACAAATCAGTGCCGTTGCCAGGTTCGCCGACCGATCTCACAGTCTCCGCCGATGGCAAGTGGCTGGCGGTGATCTATAGCGCCGGAGGCAAGGCGTATGTTGCCGTCTTTTCCATCGATCGTTATGGCGACTTGAGCCAAGTGGCCACGTCAAGCGCGGCGGGTGTTGCAGCGTTCAGCGGCGTAGCATTCAGCGAGTAACTAAGGTGCCGCGTTGCACTGCCCGGTCGGATGACAATGTTACTTCCGTCGGGCGGTGCCGCGGTTGAGAGCGAAGGCCTGGAGGACCGATATTTGCCACCGTGCAGCGGACTGAAATGTGGAACGAAAAATACCGCCCTGGATTCAACCGCACTCCGCTCCGGGGTTAGCGTTTGATCAACGAGGGAACTTTGGCATGTCCGTGCGGGCCAGCACTGCGCCCCACGCATCGAGCACGTATACGTCGGTCCAGATGGTGCCAGGTTTCCGCCGCGCCTCGCCATCGGGCAAGATAAAAGTGACTGTGGTCCTTGGGGAAGTACACCCTGTAAGCTGCCGAACCTCACCATCAGTTCCCCTCGAACCCGGCGGGCGCGGAGGTCCCGCGAATTGTTCTCCCACCGAATCAGCGTGAAGAACAACTGCCACTGCGCCAGAGAGGTTTTCACATCGCATAGGAATCTCGACTAGCCATTCCTTCGAACTAGTCTTCTTCAATTTAGGCTGTTCAGCAAACACCACCACCGGTGGGTTACCGCCCGGCGAGGCATACCATTCGCGCCAACGGTTCTCGAACTCGATACTGGCGGCGACGTACGCGCGACTGAGTTCTTCGTCTCGCTCCTCCCAGCACGGATGCATCGCGTAGAGCGATGCGGTACTCGTCCGACTCCCTCGGGCGTGTAATAGATGATGCAGCGCCGGAACGAAATCGGGATGGTACCCAGCCCGCGCCATCAAAGTCAGCCCTCCGCGGTCAGCTTCCAGTTCCATCTCGCGGCAGAATCGAGCCAGATCTTGTGAAGCCTTCTCCGAGTCAACCCAAGACGGCGCGGGCATACCCGGATCGCCTAGGGCGACGACGCCTCCGCCGCGATTCTCGAGAGCTTTCTGGTATAGGTAGCGTCGGGCCCAGTCACGGCGCAGGATGTGCGCCACCTCGTGCGACAGGATTGCGGCCCACAGCCCTGCGCTCGGACCGGCAAGTCGTGCCAGCCCCCTGTCCACATAGGCAGTTCCATCAGGAGACGCATACGCGTTGAGATCATCATCGTCGACAATACGTAACTGCCACTGGAACCCGGAGCGAGACGGTGCAGGAACCTGCTCCACCAACCGATTAAGCACCAGGTTGCCCGTAGAATAGTGCTCCGAGGCGGGATGGCTCTGCGCCATAAGCTGCGGCCGCAATCGCGCTGCTGCTTCGAAGTCGAGCTTGAACTGCGAGGGAATTTCTAGAACATCGAGGGACTGCTGGCCTGCCGACCTAACAGACCAGAGTAAACACAGGCAGAGCGCGAGGAAACAATGCGCGTGCTTGGTTACGCCGGCTTCCACGGGTACTCCTCAGCGGACATCAGGACCTACCTTAATTATCCTCTTCTTGGAACTGCCTGACACGGAATGTTCGAGATTGGCGTTACCGGCGTCAGCGCTTCCGTGTCGGCTTCGCTGCGTTTTTTGACCCGCACACGTGAATAAGTTACCCTCCGAAATGCTGGACTGGAGAAAAAGAAGGCCGCTGACCGAGCGGGATTGTGCTAGCCACGACGTTGGCGAAAGGCGGCCAGAAATTCTGATTGGTAATATTCCACTCCATCCAGATATTTGCGAAACGAAAGGCTGTCAGACCTTCCGCTGATGCCCATGCGCGGCAATTGGTAAAGGTCGGCTCCGCGAGTGGCCATTCCGAAACTTGTGACGACGGCGCTCGAATATCCCGCCTTTCTTATTTGCCGGAGGTGACTCGGACGGTAATCGCCAGGCTTACCATTCGGTAAGCAAAAAGAGTTGATCTCTCTCTTCATGCCTTCTTCAATCTGGGCGCGGGAAACGGTTAACTCTTGCCAACATTCTTCATCCGTGATGCTGGCTAAGATGGGATGGGTTGCAGTATGGGAGCCAATCTCCACCAGTCCAGAATCGGCCATCTCGCGCAATTCATCCCACGAGCACGGCGCATATTTCAAAGGAGGTTCGTTCGGGATGACGATGCCCATAGCTGACGCGATCTTTGCGATGTGGTCATTGCGGACTTCCGGTCGCATCACGTTGAGCATTCCAAAAAATGATTCAATTCTGTTGGAGGCGAGGTCGTGGGGATGGCCGGGCTGTTCGCTCAACCATAAAACCTTGTCCGTCCATAGCCAATCCTCCCGCCGTATAAAGGAACTGACCACAAAAAATGTGGCCGGTATCGCAAACTCCTTGAGCAGCGGGAAAAAACACTCATAGCAGTTACGCCGGCCATCATCGATTGTGAGTGCCACAGCGCGTCTGTCTAATTGTGCGCCCGAAGTGAGTTGTTCGACTATGCGGCTCAGTGGGACGACGTGGAGATGTTGGCGCAGATACTCAAGCTGGCTCCGCGCCACAGACACAGTCACTTCCTCGGACGGCGTTTGGCCGGAATCCGCGAAGTTGTGATACATGAGGATCCTGGCCATGTTGGCAGACATGGTGCGAGCGAGTGCGAACACTCCGCAGCCCTGCAGGATGCGAAGCGCGAATTTCTTCATAGACATCTCGATCGCATAGCGGCAAGACTTCCAACGAGTCTATCGACGGCTGAAGCCAGCCTTATAAGTCAGATGCTGCAAATTCTGGGAGAATTTTATCTCACTCGAATCATGGCTATGGGCATTTGTTCGGCAATCGGCTTGTCTGAATGCACATGGGGCCTCGTATAATCAGAGCGGCGGCGTTAACGCGACGGCGACGAAAAGCGAATCGCGCAAACCGCGGTAAAGAGAGTGCGATGGCCCCCGTGCAAACCGACGAATCCGCTCCGGACCGCATGCCTCGGCGGACTCTCCGAGGCCGTATCAAGCAGAGCATTCGCGCGACCGCCAAAAAGGTGCTACCCGAAGCCATTGTCCAGGAAGTATTGCGATATCGAAGGTACGAACTGACCGAACGGCCAGCCTACCTGAAGCTTAGACTGATCAACGGGATGCGATTAGCCTGCCCTAAACGATCACGCCCGCCGAATACAGCTCGCTCCCTCTTATTTATATGCTTCGGAAACATTATGCGTAGCCCGGTGTGTGAGGCTCTCATGAATCGTGCGTTGGCCGATCTCCCGAATCAACGAATCACCGTTACCTCAGCAGGACTCAATGCAGTACCCGGGAGGCCTGCGCATCCGTGGGCGATTACGGCGGCTCGGGAGTTGGGTATTCCTCTAGAACATCATCGTGCTCGACTGCTCACTCCTAAGATGGTCGAACAGGCAGACGCGATCTTGGTCATGGATTATCAGAATCTGGTCCAGCTCGAGACTCGCTATCCCCAGGCAAAGAACAAGGTTTTTATGCTGAGTGCTTTCGCCGGCGAGGATTATGCTTCCAATGAAATCCGCGATCCCTATTTTGACGGCCAAGAGGGGACGCGTACTTGCTACGCGATTCTGGACACTTGCATCCGCAACTTTGCAGGTAGCCTTCGCCGAGAACCCTAACCGAAACAGCATTCGAGGCAGACTAGCTATACCGGGACGAACGTCAATAAGTCAGGCGTTCGCTTCCACAGCCCGTTCAGGAATGGTGTTCGTGTGTGCGGCAATGCGGATCGTTTTCCGGAGCGCTTCCACGAAGACCTCTGTGATCACGGACCAATCGTACTGTTGCGCGGTCGCGGCCGCCGCCGCCTCGTATCCGTGCCGCATCTCCTCGTCGCGCAGCAACATCACCACGTATTGCGCAAACTGCTTGGGATCGTCGGCGAGCAGGATGTCATGCTCATGATGGACGTCCAGTCCTTCAGCTCCCACGTGGGTTGAAACTGTTGCTTTCCCCATGGCCATGCCTTCGTATATCTTTAGCCGCGTTCCGCCACCGGCCCGCAACGGTACCACAAGGACGGCAGCTTCGCCGAGGTGGTCTACGACTGAAGGTACAGTGCCGGTTACTTGGACTGAGGCGGAAGCTAACTTCTTCACCCGGGGATGCGGATCGCGTCCCACAATGCGAAAGCGAGCTTCAGGAAAGTTGCTTAGAACGTGGGGCCAGATGTCCTTGCAGAAGTACTCGACTGCGTCGACATTTGGAGCCCAATCCATGGAACCGGTAAAAACCACGAGCGGAGCCGACGCACTGGACTGCGAATCGTACCGGTACTTGGCAAGATCCACTCCTGTGCGAACGACACTGATCCGGGCAGGGGGTGTCATCCAGCACATCGTGTGGCGATCATACTCGGAAACCGCCAGGACATGATGAAAACGGCGCACTTGCGCAGGTTCGTAGCGAGCCATCTTGGCGTATTCAATCTTTGCGATCCAACGGTTCCACCATTTTGCCTCAAAGTGCGACCTGCGCTTCCACAGCAAGGTTTCCACATTATGTTGAAAGAGCACGGTCGGTGTCGCGAGGTCTGAAGGAAAATTTAGCGTGCTTGCCAGAAAGTCGCAGACCACGACATCAAAACACCGCCGGGGAATCCACTCTGCTAGTAGCGTTTGTACCCGCGCGTCAGTGAACCTGCTGACCGCATACGGGGCACGCCAAGGCAAGCGACGCACATAATCGACGAAGCGTAAGTAGCCGGTCGAATGAGGAATCGCAACGGGTATCACGACCGCGTTCGGCAAGTGCGTGAGAATCTCGCTCTCATAGTTCGCGTCACGGCTTCCGCCATAGTAAGACAGATAGGTGACTTCGTGAGTTGCCGAGAGATGGCGCAGGATGTGATAGGTGCGCAGCTTTCCCCCAGTGTCCAGAGGAAGTAGCTTGCCGGGCTTTACCCACAGGATCTTCATGCGCGCCGCCTTACAGCAAATGCGTTCATACAAACTCGCGTCCGCGCGGCTCGACCAACGCTTGGATACAGCGGGAAACCAATGTCAGAGATGACTTTTTCGATGTACAACCGGGCCACGTAGCCGAAACCGAAGATGCGGATCGAGGAACTCATTCAGAGGCACAGCGGAAGTTGCTACCCCCAATGGCGTTCAGGGCATGGGCCGAGAGTTCAGAATGAATAAAACTAGCAGGTTTCTCACCTTTGAAAGTTAAAAGTTGAAGAATGTTTTAGCTCCCGGAATGTTTCCGCCGTTTACCTCGTTATACTTCGTAGCCTGATGGGTCGGGCAAATTTTGGCGCTAGCTTAGGATCCGTTTGTCGCAGGGGCCCTTTGGCACGCGATCTTCAATTCGACGGGAGCGTAGGACTGTCCGTGTGAAATTAGCTTGGCAAAAAATTCGGCCCCGCATTTCTGGGGTGACGTGGGAAGAACTGCGAACCCGTACGAAGCAGAGCTTTCGTAAACGGTTCGACCTCGCGAAGTATTTAGTCGGGCTTCCGGCGAGCCCAAAAGTGCTGCAAAGGCAACTGTCAGCAAACGGGACATTTTTCTTTTCTGCGAAAGACTTGTCCTGCCTGACCGATCTCCTGCGAGAACATCTTAGCGGGACGGTTGAAGAAGTCATTCAAGAGGCGAACCAAATCTGTTGTCATCGCTTCCGGCTACTGGGGTACGACCGCCTTGACTATGGCCCGGAAATCGATTGGCATCTCGATGCGGCGCATGGTAAGAGGGCGCCGCGCAAACCATGGTTTAAGGTTCCCTTTTTGAGTTTCTCCATCGTGGGAGACCACAAGGTAACCTGGGAACTGAATCGGCATCAACACCTCGTAACGCTAGCCAAGGCGTGGACACTCACTCGCGACGAAAAGTTCGCGGCCGAAGTCACGCGGCAATGGTACGCCTGGAGACTTGAGAACTCTTTTCCCCTGGGCATCAACTGGAGCAGCAGTTTGGAAGTAGCATTCCGCAGTTTGTCCTGGCTATGGGTGCGGGCCCTGCTCGATAACTGCCCGGCGGTTCCTACGACCTTCGCGCCAGATCTGTTGCAGGATCTGGCCCTGAATGGCAGCTACATCGAGAATTATTTATCCACATATTTTTCTCCGAACACCCACCTGCTCGGGGAGGCTGTCGCTTTATTTTTCATCGGGACCTTGTGCCCTCAGATTGCTGCCGCAGCACGTTGGCAGAGATTGGGCTGGAGCATCATTTTGCGAGCAGCCGAATGCCAGGTTCGACCCGATGGAGTCTATTTCGAACAATCGCTCTACTATCATGTCTACGCGTTGGATTTCTTTCTCCATTCACGACTCCTGGCCTTCCGCAATCAAATAGAGATTCCCAAGACCTTCGATACAACTCTGGGAAAAATGTTGAATGTTTTGCAAGCTCTCTCCCAAGCTGGTCCGGCCGAAAGCTTCGGCGACGATGACGGCGGACGCGTGTTTAACCCGAGACGTAATCGCAGCGAACACCTAACCGATCCCCTAGCGATCGGCGCGATTTTATTTGGGCGCGAGGATCTCAAGACATCTGCATCGCTAACCGAGGAAGCGCTCTGGCTGTATGGGGAACGGGCAGCCTCATTCTTTGTCGAAAACTCGTGCCGCCCCCGGCCTAAAACGGCTTGCTTTGAGGCGAGCGGGATTTATGTAATGGCAAGCTCTGAAAACTGCCGTCATCAAATGGTGATCGATGCTGGTCCAATGGGTGCGGGCCGGGCAGGCCACGGCCACGCGGATGCCCTCAGCGCTACTGTGTGTCTCGATGGGCGCCGCTGGCTAATCGATGCCGGCACCTTCTGTTACGTCGCGAACGATCACGAGCGTGACCAGTTTCGTGGCACCGCCGCACACAACACTTTGCGTGTAGACGGCCTCGACCAGGCGACGCCGGACGGTCCATTTGGCTGGCATTCGCTTCCCAGCGTCCACACCGAACGCTGGGTGCACGGGACGACTTTTTCCCTGTTTGCGGGAAGTCATAATGGTTATTCGCGCTTGCCCGATCCAGTCCAGCATCGCCGCTTTGTCTTCCATCTTCATGGAGCTTTTTGGCTGGTGCGCGATGTCGTGGAAGGCCGAAAACAGCATCGTCTAGAAACTTCGTGGCACTTTGCGCACGACCTGCAGGTCGATGACGTGGATGGCTCTTACGTTGCTTTCAATCCGGAGTTCTCAGGGAACAACGCCGTGCGCTTGGCTCTGGTACCACACCAAGACTCTGGTTGGAGGTGGGACCTGGGTCGGACTGAAATTTCTCCCGCCTATGGGATGAAGGTGCCGGCACAAGTCCTGCGTGCGAGCGCCGAAGTTTCTCTTCCTGCGGAGTGCGCGATCCTGATTGCGCCTTTACTTGTGGGTTCGGAGAAGTTAGGCAGGCTCCGCGAATTGACTGCGAAGGAAACTCGTGGAAGTGGCGCCGTTCGCGGCTACCAGTATGACGCAGTTGGCAGAAAACACTCCATAATGTTCTCCGCTGGAGGAGAGAATTGGACGGTGGGGCCGTGGACAAGTGATGCGGAATTCTTCTATTGCGGTGTTCGGGATGGAGAGGTTGCGCAGTTTGTTGTTTGCAACGGAAGCTTCGTGAAGTTCGATGGGGAATCACTTTTTGCCCACGCTCAGAAGGTTGCGTATCTCGAATGGCGGAATGATACCAGCGGAGCTCACATCTCTAGTTCAGACGATGACGCGATACTCTCGGTTTCGCTGAGTGCAATCCAGGTCGTTGCGCAGCACGACTGAGCCCGAGGGCTGGCTGGCAATTAAAACAAATCCATGTGCGGAATCGCCGGCATTCTAAAATTCGAAAAAGGCGAACGGGTCGAGCCTGGACTTCTCCGGCTGATGTGCAATGCCATGGTTCACCGCGGCCCTGATGATGAGGGGATTTACGCTCAGGGTTGCGTGGGATTGGGCATGCGCCGCCTCAGCATCATCGATCTGGCGACCGGACATCAGCCCATCAGCAACGAAGACGGTACGGTTTGGATCGTCTTCAACGGTGAGATCTACAATCATGCCGTTTTACGTGATCAGTTGATTGCGCGTGGCCACCGTTTCGCCACCCATTGCGACACCGAAGCTATAGTGCACCTTTACGAAGAGTATGGACGTGATTGCGTCCGGCATCTGCGTGGCATGTTCGCATTTGCGATTTGGGACAGCAGGCAACGTCGACTGTTTGTCGCGCGCGACCGCCTGGGTATCAAGCCGTTGTATTACCGCTTGTCGGCAGACTCTTTTCTTCTCGGTTCTGAAATCAAGGTTCTACTAGCTCACCCCGACATCCATCCCGAATTTCATCGTGCGGTTCTGCCCGAGTATCTGGCTTTCGGATACCTCTCCGGCCCGGGAACGTTCTACCGGGGAATTCGGAAGCTGATGCCCGGACACTGGCTACAAGTCAACGAAGCTGGAGAGTTGCGGATCGAGCAATATTGGGATCTTTCCATTGGCGTCGAAGGCAGGGTTCACGACGAAGACTACTACGTCAGCACTTACCGCGAAATGCTGGAGAACGCTGTCAGCAGCCATCTGATGAGCGACGTACCGGTCGGAGTCTTTCTCAGTGGCGGGCTGGATTCGAGCGCGGTCGCAGCTTTGATGACCCACATTCGCCGCACTCCGATCGAAACATTTTCGGTCGGCTATTCGGAGGAAAGGTATAGCGAATTACCCTACGCTCGCGTAGTTGCTCAAAATCTGAAGGCCGTTCATCACGAGGTAAAGATCAGCCAGAAAGAATTTTTTGACACGCTTCCCAAACTGATCTGGCATGAAGATGAGCCCATCGCGTGGCCTTCCAGCGTGGCACTCTACTTCGTTGCGCGACTAGCGCGCGAACACGTCACCGTGGTTTTGACCGGAGAGGGAAGTGACGAAACTCTCGCAGGCTATGCGCGGTATGCATTCACCATGAAGAACGAGGCACTCGACCGCGTTTACCGGCAATTGGTTCCGGGATTCCTGAGATCGCACATTCGGCACTCCATCTCGGACTCGAGCTGGATCGGAGCAAATGTTCGCCGCAAGCTGGCGCACAGCTTCCTGGCCAAAGATGGCGATTCCTGGTCCTCCTTCTATTTGGATAATTTTTTTTCCGCCTTCAGCGAGCAAGAACAGTCCGGGTTGTTGAATGACGAACTCGCTGCCGAGTTCGAGGAGGGCGCGAGCTATCGCCACGTCCTTCGCTATTGGGAGCGCGCGTCTGGCGAAATGCTACAGCGACTTCTCTACACCGACATTAAAACTTATCTCGTCGAATTACTGATGAAACAGGACAACATGAGCATGGCTGCCTCGATTGAAAGTCGCGTGCCCTTTCTTGATCATGAATTGGTCGAGTTTGCTTTGCGAATTCCGCAAAATGTGCAGATTGCAGGGTTGGCGGGCAAGAGAATCCTAAAAAAAGCTGTGCGAGATCTGCTCCCTCATTCAATTGTGGATCGAAAAAAACTTGGATTCCCAACTCCATGGAGCGGATGGCTGGCGGGCCCGCAATTGGAGGTCATTCGACGTTTTCTTTCGGAACCTCGGAGTATAGAACGCAATTTATTCAAGCCAGCTGCGGTGCAGCGGCTATTCCGCGAACACAAAGAACGTTCTTATGATCATGGCGATAAATTTTGGCGTTTGCTGAATCTGGAGTTGTGGCATCGTGTCTGCCTGGACGGGAATCCTGGATCATCAACCCCCGAAGAAGTAGGGTTGTCTTCCGCCCTGAGCTCAGGGACTGAGGCGGGAACGGCGGTCGGCCGTTAGTTCGTTTCATGGACGCCAACCAGTATCGAGGGGATCATGGCGGCCTTTCAAAAGCGGGGAGGAACTTCCGCATACCTATGCGCACTCGCATGGTCGGTTCCGCGCGCACCTAGAGAAATTAAGAAATTATCAGTGTGAATATTTCATTAAAGTTTTCCGCACGCGCAAGTGAAGAGGCACGCCCTTGCTAGAATCCAAGGTCTGTCTCAGGTCCCTCCGCGCTGCAGAGGATAGAATGCCCGATCTCGATACCAAACTTCACGTCGACATGTTGCGCACCTACAAACGAGAAAACACTCTGGTTCACCGGGTGCGGAAGGCTATTCGTGAAGTTGTGTCCCCGAAGAAGGTCTACGGTCTCCAATGGGGCGACCCCGAGAATTCTGGGCCACAGATCTTCCTGCGGGATCGATACGTTCTTCCCTATATCAAGCCCGATCAGGTTGGCCTGGAGATCGGGCCCGGTGGGGGGCGCTGGACGCGGTACATGCTGGGTTTCAAGAAGCTCTACGTGGTTGACTATTATCCTGAATTACTGCGAGAACTGCGGGGCCGCTTTGACCTGCCTAATATGCAGTTCATTGTGAACCATGGCACTGATTTCCCAGGAGTTCCGGAACATTCGGTTGATTTTATTCTGAGCATTGCCTGTTTCGTTCATCTCGAGCCACATCTCATTGCAGCCTACCTTAAGAGTATGAAGGGAATCCTTAAGCCGGGGGGCAAGGTGTTTATCACTTATTCCGATAAGACGAAGGTCGGCGCGCAACTCAATGCGACGTTCACCGAGAATAGTCCGGAATTGATGAGGGAGATGGTCACAGAGGCAGGATTCCGGATCGTCGAAGAGGATTCGACGGTCTTGTGGAACAGCGGCATCGTACTATTTACCCACTGAAAACCGCGCCATTTATCAATCGTTGGACGATCGAGTGACTGACTTCTCGCCTCTATTGACGAGAACGTCGGCGGGTCAGCAATGCCACAAAAGCGAGACCGCTTCCGAACAGAACTAGCGTGCCTGGCTCGGGCGCTTGTGCGAGACCCTCGTCTTCTACCGCGTCTGGTGAAACGAGACGGGGCCCATTCGATGGGCCAACGCCGGCCACTCCGTTTGGTGCGTTCATCATGGCCGGACCGGTGTTGCCATATACCCCGCCTCCGTCCGCTGGGTATGTTCTCAACTCGGTTCTTCTCTGGGGGCTCGATTCCTTCGCTGTTTCATCTTCCCCTCGAGACGGCTGCCGATCCGAAGCGGCAATCGCGAGAACCGGGACGGATTCTTTTGGAGGCCGCAGCGTAAGGATCAAGCGCTCAAATTTATTCTGATCGGTAGCTGATTCCAGGATCACATAGTTGAATCGTGAACCGGCCAGTAGCTGCGCCAGGACTTCCTTCGTGGAGCCTGGCCCTATATGAACAGTCGCCCGCTCGGTCGCCTCGGAAGGCAAGTCAAGCGCGAAGCCCATTTGGTCGCGTACTGCGCGAAGAATGTCACCAATCGTAGAGTCTTGCGCGACGATCGTAAGCTTCCCATGGTCGTAAGAAACTTTCGGGAGAGCCGCAACGTCCTGCAACATCAGCGGAACCAAAGGCTGAGGAGAAACCGGATCTCCAGTCGCAGCCAGGGCATTGGAGGTTTCGCGCTGACTCGCGAAAGTTGGATGCGCAGAAGACAAACAAATGCAGCCTACTAGCAGCCTCAAAACGATTCGTGGACGAACCTTGCAAGATAGTGACAATCGGCCCATCGGTTTGTCCATTTACTGAAACATTATGAAGTAAACTCGGTCATTATTAATGCCGCGTGACAGTCCGATGAATATATGGCGACTATATATAACGGTCAACGGCTCCGCGAAATGGACTCTGGACCACTATAAGCCGTCAGCCGGACAAGGGCAGGTGAATCGTCCCGCCCAAGCATTCTTGGAAGTGTTGTTTTTCACTGGAAAGCGGAAGGTGCCTTGTCGCTCCAAGTTCCCGCCGCTGTGAAAGCCAATGTCTTTAACCCAGTCTTAACAATCTGGCGATCTTGTAATGCTATAGTTCTAACTTTTCCGGGGGGGGGCGAGGTGGAGTAGTTTCCTCTCCGGGCAACACTTGGCGTGCTCATGCGTGCCAATTGAGATTGCCTGTTTCAAGCACAAAGGTCGAACGCCGTGCGGAATGCTAAACGCCAAGCTCACCTATCCAAAATCAAACGCTTTGGGAGTTTAGTGGCCGGATTTGTTGAGTCGACCGGGGCAGGCCCTTCTCACAGAACTAGAACGGTGCTCGCTGGGATGGCACTAGTGACTATTCTGTCGATCGTGGTTTATGTCCCGACCATGAAACACGGCTTCGTGCATTGGGACGACGATGACTATGTTGTAGAGAACACGCACGTGCAAAAGGGGCTGACGTGGGAAAGCCTGCGCTGGGCGGTAACCTCCACGGATGCTTCCAACTGGCATCCGTTTACCTGGCTCTCTCACGAACTAGACTGCCAACTATTCGGATTGCGCCCCGCTGGTCATCACACAACAAGCGTGCTACTGCACGCGCTGAATGGTCTTCTGATTTTCTTTCTGCTGCAGAAGGCAACTGGAAGGATGATGCGCAGTTTGTTAGTCGCGGTCTTATGGGCAGTGCATCCCCTGGCGGTCGAGTCGGTGTCTTGGGTAGCCGAACGTAAGAATGTTCTTAGCATGCTATTGTGCCTCCTAACGTTGCTGGCGTACGGCTATTATGTCCGCCGTCCCTCATTTGTCCGTTACCTTCCCGTTGCAATTCTGTTTGGCCTCGCACTGGCAGCTAAGCCAATGGTAATCATGTTGCCGTTGCTGCTGTTAATCATTGATTTTTGGCCGCTCCAAAGGATTTCCCACCAGGGTTTGCCCTCGGTTTCGGGGGAACTCGTTGGTATCTCTTTCGGTCGAGCCGTCGTTGAGAAAGTACCGCTGTTTCTACTCTCCGTCGGCAGCGCCGCGCTGACCCTGATCGCCCAGAACCGTGCTCTGCAATCCCTCGATCAATATCCTTTGGATGTCCGATTAGCGAATGGAATTTGGGCGTACGTCGGCTACCTCAAGCATCTGGTTTGGCCCGCCGGGTTGGCCGTTCTCTATCCCCACCCCGGCGCCTCTCTGTCGACGGGGCTCGTGCTTTTTGCTCTGGCTCTTCTCGTCTGCGTGACAGGACTGGTGTGGAGATTTCGCGGCTCCAGACCGTACTTGCTGGCCGGGTGGCTGTGGTACCTCGTAAGCCTGATCCCGGTGATCGGCATCGTGCAGGTCGGCCTGCAAGCCATGGCTGATCGCTACATGTATCTGCCCATGGTTGGTTTGCTGGTTTGTACCGTATGGATAATCGGAGACTTGACGGAGCGACGAGTGCGCCCTTTACCGCTTTGGGCGCTGGCACTTGTGATTGCCGGTTGCTTGGCGACAGCTACTTGGCGTCAGCAACAAACTTGGTCTGACGATTATCATCTCTGGTCGCACGCCTTGGCAGTGACAGAGAATAACTACATCGCTGAACGCAATGTCGGAGCGGAACTTGTGGCGCGTGGCAATCCCGACGAGGCTTTTCGCCACTTCGAAAGAGCTATTCAGTTTAATCCGGGTGATTGGGCCGCTCATCTGGACCTTGGCGCGATCTTTTTGTCCCATGGCCAGCTTGAACCGGCGATCCGTGAACTTTCGCTCGCTTCCCAGCTTTCCGCTGACCGCAGGAGCAGGTTCACTGCCTATCAGGACTTAGCGGTCGCATTTGTGCGACGCGGCGACGCCGCCCTCGCTCGCGACAGCTTCCAAGAGGCCAGACAGACTGCGCCTGATCTTTTCGAGCGGTTGATTGTTGACTATCAGAATCACCTCCGACAATCTCCCTCAGCTGATAACTATTTCTGGCTGGCGATCTTAGAAAGCCAAGCGGGTCAACGATCCGCGGCCGAGACCTTATGGCAACGTGCCCTGGCTCTTAAGCCTGAGTACTTGTCCATGCAAGAGTTTTTTAATGCCGTCGCCGGTTCATGACGCTCAGTCAGGTACTTTTTTAAACGGCGCCGAAAGGACGATTTGTTAAATGGGAGGAGGTTTTCTTGCTGTGAATACTCGCTGGCTCCGGCTCTGCGCTGGTTGCAATTGCCAATAGCCTGTACTTACAGTAAACACCTCGTGACGGGGGGATAACCAAACGTATTGCGGCATTCGATCTTACAGCTTGTCAAATCTGCCTGGAGGTTTTGTGCGATGCGCGGTAGTCTTTTTTGCCTACTATTGGCGACGACGGTTTGGGGACAAACGGTGAAATCGCCGAGCGTATTAGAGAATGAGATGGCTCCTACTATGCCTGCTGCGGCAACCAAAGCGGTCGAACCCAAGACCGTTCCTGCTGAAACGGCCGTGATTACAATTCACGGAGTGTGTGGGCGTATGCAATCCGACAAAAGTGCGGATTGCGAGACCGTATTCACCCGCGCCCAGTTTGAGGCGCTACTGGGGCTTGTCCAGCCTAACCTTCCCGAAGACGGGCGCAAAAAGTTCGCCATGAACTATGCCGACACGATAATTCGTGCGGCAAAAGCCGAGCAAATGGGTTTGGACAAAGGAACGCGGTTCGAGCAATTGATGGCTTTACAACGTCAAGGCGTGCTTAGCCAGCTTTTGATCAAAACTCTGGACGAAAAAGCTGGACAAATTGCCGACAAAGATATCGAAGATTACTACAAGCAGAACGGCAATATCTTCGAGGAGCTGGAACTGCAGACATTGTACGTTCCAGTGGCCCGTCTGTTAGGAAATACCAAAGACACTCCGGTGGAGGCCCAGAAGCACCAGCAAGATTCTATTGCCGACATGAAAAAAGTGGCCGACGACTTACGCGGCCGCGCGGTCGCGGGCGAGGACTTCGCCAAGCTACAGGCCGACGCCTATCGCGCAGCGGGCTATTCTACGACAGTGGAGCGGACGGAAACGACGAAAACCCACCGAGGGAATCTGCGTGCCTCGCAGCTTTCGGTTTGGGATCTGAAACCGGGAGAGATTTCGCAGGTCCTTGATGAGGCCAACGGACACTATATCTACAAGGCCGGTAAGAAAGATATGCCGCCGCTTGAGCAGGTGCGCGCTCAGATCTTTAAGACTTTGCGCAACCAAAGGCTACAGCAATACTGGCGGGAGATTCAGCAGTCTGCTACGGCTACTTTCAGTCAAGAATATTTTGAAAACGCGCCCTCTCCAAATCCCTAACTGCTGGCCGGGGCGGGCATGCGAGGGCGGATTAGGGATGGCCTCCTGTTGAGACAGTCGACAACACTAGGAAATTGATGCAGGACGGTGCCTACAGCTACGGCGGGGAAGCTGGGATGCATGGTCAACGAGCTTCGCAAAGCACTGACCGCGAAAGGTTACTAATCGTAGCGGTGGTCCTTTGCATCCCCTTCCATGTGAACCGGGGACAGGTTGGGGGTCGTAGCCACAAAGGATGGTCTATCCATTCTCCAAGTGTCGTTATCAGGCATGGATTTTGGAAAAGCTACATTTGGCAAAACATGTTAGAAGGGAGTCTCTTTCCATGCTGCGCTGGATTACCAATTTCTGAGGCCTGTTGATCATGATGGGGCAACACGAACATTCCGAAGCTCTGTTCCATTTCCGCCTGAAAGATCAGGCTCCCGAAACTCACCTGCGCTAAAAGCTCAATGCACTCGCGGAGCAGTCCGCAGCGGAAACCAATCCCGCTGAACCACCACTTTGACCTCTCCCGTCTTCTTTTCAGATATAAGCAAGTCCTTTCCCCCGGGGACGGCGGAAATCTCTCTGTGATCTTTCTGCGCCAGGATGGCTGGATTGCACGAAGACTAAGAGGGCAACCGTTTTCGTTCACGCACTGTTCGTCGTCGTGCGGGGGGCCAAGCAAATCGGAATACATGATTGGTCAAGATTTGTCCGGATAGGTGCGCAGTCGGCTTTTAGACGCTGGCAGGTTCTTGAACTGCAGTATGGTCCAGGTCGATTGCCAACCCATTTCCCATTACCTAGGGCATCTTGCCTGGAGCCACTTCATCGTCGACCATCGCGACTGATGCAAGTGCGCGATTCCGTGAGATCTAGCGTTCTTCGTGCCGACAGAGCAGCCCGCGGATGCCTGTTTCCTCTTTCGAATTGGATACGTTGATTTCGCTTTTCCAAAAATATCGAGTTGTCTCCAAATTTCCATTGTAGAGGCCAACTAGAACTTGGCTGACTGTGGGCGGACTAACATCTGTGCAAAAAGAAGCTAAAAAATAACATAAAATGTCTGTATCATGGTAGACATCTGAGCCTTATATAGCTATTATATCGTCAGTTTTAAGGGCAGAATTAGCTACACTCAGGAATAGATACATGTTCTTGCAGTGAAAATCGTGGCGCCCGATCCAAAGGGTCGGGCTAACACCTTGCAAACTGTGTGGTTGGCTACGCGAAAACTGAACTCAGCAATCAACTGGCAACTTAATGAGACAAAACACAAGTGGAGGGACCAGTGGCAAACGACAACCCGCTCGCTATTCCGTATCTAGACCCGAACGTGCAGCACGTCGGAATCAGTCGACTTAGGAACCTGACCGCCACGCGGCTACGGGAACTAGATAAGACATTGGTGATCCAAGACAGTAATGAGCCCCTGGCGCTTCTCTTGAGGTACGAGCATTTTCTGGCGATGCAAGAGCGGATAAAAACCGAGCGCTAAAGTCACTCACCTGTCGATGACTCGCAAAACAACCAGACTGCAAGGTTGAAGAGTCCCGATTTGAGCAGCGTGACTGACTGTCTACAAACAAGAAAGGAGATGTGGGTATGTTCCGATCGATGATTTTGTGTTCACTAGCTTGCCTGCTTGGCAGCGGTACTCTACTGCACGCCAGCTCGCTTGGCCTTTCGGCGGGTGCTACAGGTCTTACGACGCCGCAAGTTATGCGAACTGCTCCCGCCTACAGGCCTGACAATGTTGGTATGTTGGAAGCCGGCGTCGAAGGCCTCTCGCTGACTGCGTTCAACGGAGGCGGCGCGTCCAATGCGTTTGGCGTGAGATCTGGCGAGGTTCCCGAGTACTCGGTCGCACGCTCTGCCTTTGTCGGAACGAATTTTGACACATTTCGGTCTGTCAGGGGCTTCTCGCGTCGCGACAGCAAGTATCCCGTAGAGCAGTGGTGTCACCCAGATCCACCTCCCGCTCCCACTCCGGCGCCGGAGTCCTCGTCCGCGGTGCTTTTCGGATTAGGACTACTTGGTATCGGTGGCTGGGCCCTGCGGGCCAACAACCTTGGCCGTGCTTGTTCTTAATGCGAACGACTGCCTTGCGTTAATCCTTCGCTGACTGTTGTGGCAATTCGACGGCCTGTTTAGTTCGAAATCGTGCTTAGCTTCGTGCAAAAGACAGGGACCAGGACTAACCGTTAGAGGAGTCCCTGACCTTTAACTGATACCGGCGCGGTGCGATAGTGCGAAAGCAGATCGTCTCTCTCTGGAAAATGAAGTATGGCGGAGTGTGGAGTGGTCCGCAAGTAGAGAAACAGTTGCAGCGCGAGGGCACCAAGTTGCCGATCTGAAAGCATACGGGAGATGGTCAACACTTACCGATGAAGGCTTGAGTTCGGCGCAGAAGCTAGGTTATGACCGCGGTGATCTTCAAACGGCGTCAACTCCGGACCTAATTGGGCGAGAGCTCAGCCCGAAAGGCCTTGCCGCTACGCTGCTTCTTCTGGAACTCCGGCGCCTCCAGAATAATCCCACAGCCACTAATGCGATACCCAAGAGCATCAAGGCTTCCGGTTCTCGTAACGAAGGTAGATGAGTCCCGCCCATCGCCGGGGTCGGAGTCGGGCCGAATGCAAAATCAGCTGTTCCCCTTAAAGTGCGGTCCACTTCCGGACCTGAGGTCAGCCATACAGTTCCCGAGTCGGCGTCTGCGTTATCCTGAAGGCCGCTGCTTTCGGTCACTTGAACAGGCCAAGACTGCGATGGGCTGCCCTGCCATTCCGCTGCCTGGCTTGGCCGTTCACGAGAGTATGAGAATACGATGTCGTCCGCAAAAGCAGGGATAGCAACCCATACGATCAACACCGCAAACAAAAGTAATTTCAGTAGGTTCGTTGCTGAGACACGACACCCGCTCTTGTCAAACAGCCGGGACGTGTACATTCCTACGAGTGACTTATGGTCGCGGTTGAGAAGCAGGAGTTCCTCCTGTAGATTGCACAACAGATCGTCGCCGCTTTGAGCTCACCGTGCACGCAATTGCCGACTGTTTGCTTGGTGCATTACAGGCCGGGCAATCGCACTCTTCCGCAGATTTCGGCCAATGAACCGCAGCATCGAAGCGGTAGCCGACGCCGCGGACCGTCTTCAAATAGGTTGTACGATCTTTCACGGGCTCTATTTTTTCGCGAACCCGCCTTATGCATGTGTCTACGCTACGGGGACTAACGAACTGCAATTCGCCCCATACCGCATCAAGAAGGACGTCACGTGTGAATACTTGTCCGCGATGCCGCGCCAAGTAGTCGATCAAGCGAAATTCGAGTGTCGTAATTGCGACTTCTATCCCCCGTACCACAAGTTTCATCGCGGCTTTGTCGATCGTAATATCAGCCGCTTCCGCGAGAGGATCGGGTTGCGCGCGGGCGATGCTGCGTAAAACGGCTTGTACACGGGCTACCAATTCCCGCGGCGGGAAGGGCTTGGCAATGCAATCATCAGCCCCACTCGCAAGGCCGCCTATCAGATCTTCATCGCGAGCGCTGCTCACGAGGAGTACGATGGGTGTCCTCGCCAGCAGCGGATGTTGGCGAACGCGCTTACAAAGCTCTGCGCCGCTTTTATCAGGCAAGGTAGCAGCGATTAACATAAGCGTTGGGCGTTGCTTCTGTGCTTCCTCAATTGCATCCTCGGTTGAGAAGGTGCGTACAGTGTAACCAGTTTCTTCGAGACACTGTTTCGCCAGTAGGCTCGTGTGCGCGTCCCCCTCGACCACAAAGACTAGCCCCTTCATGACAAGCACCCCATATGCTTCTCAAACAAAGCGGCATCGCCGCGGAATCTGTAACTGGTCATTCGCCCCCGAAGTAGCCGACAATGAGCGTCTCGGGCAACCATCAATTTAGCAATGAAGTGTAGTCCCGCCTGTATTGCGAGTCTGTGACGAAAAGGTGAATCTTGCGTAAATTATTTGTTTAGGCGGGGTATCTTCTTCGGGAATGGCAATCTGTGAACAAACAAGTCCGCCACAAGGAACCGTCGCTCAAGAACTTACTGAAACAATCTGTAAGGCAGGCATCCAGCTATCCGGGCAAGCGCTGGAGCGATTTCCGAACATCATCCGCGTCTGAATAGTTAGGATCGAGTGTGAGCACTCGCTGCAGGTGCTGGCGGGCCAAATCTACTCGTCCGATTCTCTGATAAGCGAGTCCGAGGTGAAAGTGTACTGTGGGATTCTCCGGGGACTTTCTTTTCTCCTCCAATTTCAAAGCGTCTTGAAACTGATCAATCGCGGAGTCATAAGCTCCCTTCAGATAGAAGACCCACCCCAACGTATCAGCTACTTCTGGAGAATCGGGCAGCCCCCTCCGCGCTGTCTGTGCTAGCGAAATAGCGACGTCCGGATCCCCTCCCGTTTGTAACATTGCGTAGGCAAGGTTATTGGAAGCGAGAGAATCCTGCGGATTGATTTGCAAAGCCTTTTCGTAGGCATCCTTGGCTTTCTCCCAGTCGCGCCGCGAATCGTATAACTGCCCAATCAGGACATAGAAAGCTGCATCGCCGGGATTGTTCCGCAGCGAGCGTTGGCAAGTGTGGATCGCGTCGTCAATGTGGCCACCCGCCGCCTGGGCATGGCTCAATTTGAGCGCGGCGTCGGTATTGTGCTCGTCAAGTTGCACAGCTTTTTCCAAGCTCGCTTTTGCGTCTTCGAGGTCTTGCTGGTTCCGCTCGTGGTCAAAGAGGGTAGTGCCAAGGAGATCATAGAAGGCGCTACTGTCCGGCACTTTGGTGATCTGTGCCCGCGCTGCGAATAAGGCATGGGCAATTTGATTCTCCGCCACATAAGTGT
The DNA here is from genome assembly GCA_963712035.1 of uncultured Acidobacteriaceae bacterium. GTDB lineage: Bacteria > Acidobacteriota > Terriglobia > Terriglobales > Acidobacteriaceae > PALSA-270. The sequence continues at coordinate 547,314 of CAVQGL010000003.1, forward strand.
TTATCAAGCCAGCGAGTGCCTCCGCCGAACCGGGAGCGCGATCTAGCGCTTGCTGGTAGCCACGCTCGGCTTCCCGGTATTTCTTTTGCGCCAGTCTCAAATTCCCCATTTCCACATAACCGATTGGATCCTGTGGCGCGAGGTCGATAGCCTTGAGAACGTCTACTGTAGCTTGGGACCAGCGTCCGTTGCGCATGTAGGAAATACTACGAAGAGCGTAGCCTTCGGCCGAGGTGGATTGAAGTTCAATCATTCGATTTGAGGCCTGCTCTAATTCCCCCAGGTCGCCTTTGTGCAAGGCGGCGAGCGCAAGAGCATGCTGTGCCTCCATTAAATCGGGTCGGTAGCGAATTGCATTCTGCCAAGCGCTTTCGGCCTGGATCGGATCTGCCAAGCGATCAAAAGCAACGCCTAACTGATAATAGGCCAAGCCATTTTCGCGATCACCGCTGAGTGCGGCTTGCAGAGTTTGGACGGCAGCGCTTGGTCGCCCCTCCTCAATTTGGATCTGCCCACGCTGGATGAGAGCTTCCACATCGTGAGGCGTGGCCTTCAAGATTACATCATTCAGTTGATGCGCCTCCTCCCAGCGATTCTTCAAAATTAGAAGTTGAACGTAGTTTTTCTTGACCAACCAGTCTTTGGGATGGGCTTGGTTAAGCACAGCATATTCATCGATGGCCTTGTCAAGGTCCCCTGTGGCGAAATAGAAATCCCCCAACATCCGGTACCCGGCCGAATTATTGGGGAAGTCTCCTTTACAGTCCTCTAGGAACTTTTCCGCCTCGGCTTTCTTGTTTTGGGCTATATAGAGACCGGCGAGAGAGATACGCGGATCGGGGTTACGAGGATCGGCATGTATCGCACTTCGAAATTGCTCTTCCGCCTCCCGGAACCGGCGACGCGACTGGTAAAAGTTGCCCAGAGCCATTCGTCCATTAACTAATTGGGGGTTCAGCGCGACCGCCTTTTCCAAACTAGATTCGGCCGCATCGGGCTGGTTGGTTTTGAGTTGCAGCGAGGCTAATTCCAAGTAGGGGTCCGCTTGACCAGGATCAAGCTCGATAGCCTTTTGCAGTTCCTGAATAGCAACCGGAAAATCCTCTTGTGCAGCGTGCAGGCGGCCAATGGCGATATGAACCTGTGAGCTGCCCGGTTGCCGAGCCGCAAGCAGTTTGACATGTTCCGCAGCTTGATCGAAGTCATGGCCGACAATGAGCAAATTTGCCAGATCCAGACGCGCCGAAACATTCTCAGGGTCCAACTCGAGAGACCGGTTGAGTTCTGAGTAGGCTTTGGCCCAGTTCTGCAGGCGAAGATAGGATCGCGCCAGTTGGTAATGTGCTGCGGCGTACCTCGGATCTACCTGAATGGCGTTGCCGAATTGGATCGCTGCCGCCGAATATTCCGCCTTCGCAAAATAGCGATTCCCGCTCTCCAGGTATTTTTGCTTGCGTATGTTCGGATCACGAGAGCACCCAACAAGAAAGGTCTCGACCGAAACCAAGAGAAGCAGGCAAACGACAAATGGAAGGTGTCTCATAACGATTTGTTCCCGATGCGCGTGATCCTCAACAAATTGCCTACGAACTCTTTTGTGCGAATTGGATCCAGCTTAGCGCGGGATGTAAGCATTAATGACCGGAACCAACTCTCCGGCTAACGCGATTAAGCGCCGCTCAGCGGTAGCCGGAGTTTCGCCGTCACCCAGAGCGCTACTGATTCGAATCAGCGCTCCATCGCTCCGATTCAAACGCATGGAGTCCGCCACCAAATAGAACTTAGCCCAGTACTCGCTTGCCTCTGCTCTGTCGTGAGCCCAGTACCAGTAGAGGACGAGTTCGCGCGCATCTTCTTTGCCGATCAGATAGCGATTCACACGGAAGGGAGCATGGCCGGGAACAGTAAGGACAACTTGCTTTGATTCTAATGGTGACCAACCCGACCCCGGAAGGCAATTCCGAGGGGAGTGGATGGTGTCCCCCGTGCGCTGACTGGGGAAGTATGCCAGGAATAGATCTACCCGGTTGCTTGCAGAACCGTCCCGATAACTGCGCGACAGAAAGTCACCGCGACCGAGCACCTCCAGAACTTCCCGGGAAATGGGTATGTCTGCTCCGCGCCAAACACCCAATTGATAAGGCAACGAAGCAAGCGGCTGCCGTGGCGGAATCTCTTCATAGCCGCGACGAGCGTGAAGAAACATAGCCGTGCCTGCCAGCAAACAAACAACCAAGGCGAATCTGGGACTAGAGCCCATTGGGAGGTGCCTCTCGTGTTCTCAGCAGTGCCCGCGAGAACCAGTGCAGCGCCGAAAGCGCTCCGATTGAAACCAGAAAGATTAGCCATCCGGAAAAAACGTGAAAAAACCCTTCTGCTTTGCTGGGGTCCCAGTACTGGGCAAGCATTCCCACTCCTACGATGCGTAAGCTATTAGCCGCAACGGCGACCGGAACCGAAGCAAGGGTGAGCATAATCCGAATGGAGGGTCGTACTTCTGTCAAGTATCCGTAAATTAAGGAAAGCGCCACCAGGGAAAAGAGTGACCGGATACCACTACATGCTTCCGCGACTTCCAGGGGAACGGCAGGAATATTGATAATGTTTCCTTCGCGCAGCACGGGAACGCCCACCAGCGGCAACAACATCGCAGCAGTCTTAGACGCCAAAATCTGCAGCGGAAAGGTGAGTTGATTAAAAACGATCGCCGGGATCGGGATCATGAGAAACAGGAACGCCCACGGAAACAACACCGCCTTAAAATAGCTTCGGCCTCGAAAGAAGAGTATCAGACCTGCAAGCAACAAAAGCAACGACACGCGCGAAAGAAAAAGCTCGGCCCCCAAGACTCCCACTACTAGCACAGAAAGAGCGATCGCAATGATGAACAACCCCCAGAGACACGGGCGCGATTCGAGGCTGGCTAAACGTGCGCGTTGGCGCCACAGTACAAAAAGTGTAAAGGCGGGAACGAAAAACCCATGGGAAAAATTTGGGTCTTGCCACCACTGCTCAGCGAGGCGGAAGAGAATCGAGGAATAAAGCCAGGCAATAAGAAGACCGAGAACACCTGCCTTCCACCACCCAAAACCTAAGCCAGTTTCAACGGGGTGCGCCGGAAGCGCCCGCGACTTAAGAACAAGACTGTCCACATGAATTCTGCGATGCCGCAAACAGCATACGCAAACATTTTTGGATAAGCAATTTGCGATCGCTGAAGGAGCGAAAGATTTAACCTTACGTTAATGTTATCGTCACTTTCCGCAGTATTGGTTCGTGAAATCCGCAGGAAAGTTTCCATCTTGCCCCAAGCCATGCAAGAAACCCCGCCAGACTCGCTTTTAACCCGTTCCCGCCAAAGAATTAGCATTGCTTTAACAATTGGCGGATGCCTTGGCGGTACCATGCTTCATTCCGCAGAAAGGACTCCTGGGCCTTCTCTAGAGTCAAAGGCCTGGAGCGCGAAGGTTTGGACACCGCCTTAGGGCATGCATGAAGTTAAAGTCAGCAGTTACAATGGTCCCGCTAATTCTAGCTGTAATTGGGGGATTTGCACAGGATAGTCCTCCTGACTCTGATCCGGTCGCGGGGACGGTAGTAAGGGAAAACGTGACCGCTTCGGCACCGAAGGGTGCGAAACTGTCCAGCACTGGGTCGTCGGCGATCCCTTCCGCTGAAAGCTATGTGATTGGTGTTGGGGACATCCTGCACATCGCGGTATGGAAGGAGCCGGATCTCACGGCGACGCTGCCCGTCCGTTACGATGGCATGATCTCCATGGCTCTATTGAATGACGTGCTCGCCGCCGGGCTGACGCCGATGCAACTCAGCGGGCTGTTAACAGAAAAACTCAAACAGTATCTGGCCGCCCCGCGCGTAACTGTGGTCGTAACCCAGGCGACCCCGCGTTGGATCTATGTAGTGGGAGAAGTGTCGCGGACTGGACCCCTTTCTCTACTCCCTAACATGACCATCCTGCAGGCAATTGCGAGCACAGGATTTACCCAATTTGCAAACACCAAGAAGATTTACGTTTTGCGGACGGACAATGGTCAGGAGCAGAAGATTCCATTCAATTACAACCAAGTCATCAGGGGAGAGAAAACTGCGCAGAACATTTTCCTTAAGCCTGGAGACACGATTGTCGTTCCATAAGCATCACTGTTACCCATGCCCGGCTAGGCGTGTTCGGCAATGCTCCGGTGCTAGGCTCAGTCGCCAAGGATGGTCAGATTAGACTATGGCCTTTAACCGTGAATTGAGCTTTGACGATTACGTGGCGATAGCCCGTAGGCGTCTGAAAGTGATCCTCATTCCAGCGCTAGTAGCGGTGATACCCGGTTTCTTGCTTTCTTTTGCTTTTTCGCCAAGGTACACCTCCAATGCTCTGATACTGGTGGAAAGACAAATGGTTTCTGCCGGCTACGTTAAGCCCATCGTCACTGCGTCCCTGGCTGAACGCATCGCGGACCTGGAACAGCAGGTGCTAAGTCGGAAGCGGCTGCAGCCACTCGTCGAGCGCCTAGGCTTGGTGAAGAAAGGAACGACTGTGGACGAGGTCATCGACGAGATCCAAAACAGCGTCTCGATCACCAATCCTTCAGCGACCGGGATGAGAATCGGCGAAGCCCCTGGATTTTATTTGAGCTATACAACGGACAATCCGGGCGAGGCCCAGCAGATCTGCAGCGAAATTACTTCAATGTTCCTGGCTGAGAACTATAAGGCCCGCGAGCAAGTGGCCTCGAGTACCACGGACTTTCTTTCGCGACAGCTCAGTGAGGCCAAAAGTAATCTGGATGACCAGGACAAAAGGCTTGCGGAGTTTAGAAGCCGCTATTTAGGCCAGTTACCTAGCGACGTTGATAATAACCTACAGATTTTGACGAGCTTGAATTCGCAGCTGGAATCTAGCACTCAGAGGTTGGACCGAGCGCAAGAGGATAAGGTTTATCAGGAGTCAATGCTGGCCCAACAACTGGCAGCGTGGAAGTCTTCCCAAGAGGTTGTGACAGCCCGGACGATTGCGCAGCAATTAGTGGGGTTACGCGGTCAGCTTGTTACTTTGCAAGCCCGCTACACAGACGATCATCCAGAAGTAATAAGAATGAAGACCGACATCGCGGTCTTGGAGGCCAAGCGGAAAGAGCTAGATACGTTGGCAGCCAAAAATCCCGATGCCGACACTGACGTCGTGGAAGGTGAAGCGGAGCCGGCGGCAATCCGGCAGTTGCGCCATCAGATCCAGCAGAATGAGAGTTTCATCTCCCGGACGACACTCGAGCAGCAGCGGCTCCAGCAACAGATCGACACCTACCAGAGCCGGCTGGTCCTCAGTCCGAGGGTGGAAGAAGAATACAAGCTGCTGACGCGAGACTACAACACGGCCCAGGGAATTTATGACCGCCTGCTGAACAATAAAAGCGAGTCTGAAATACAAACGGATTTGGAAGAGAGACAGCAGGGGGAGCAGATGCGTCTGCTTGATCCCGCTAGCTTCCCTAATTCTCCAAGTTTTCCTGTCAGGTGGAAATTCGCGGCTGGTGGACTTGGATCGGGGCTGGCATTGGGTATCCTTGTCGCGTTTTGGCTAGAGTTCCGTGACAAAGCGATTCGCGATGAGGCCGATGTGACGGCGACGCTGGAGTTGCCAATGCTGACCTCGGTTCCCTGGGTTGGCGAAGTTGAGACGGACAGACAAAGTTGGATTCGAGGACGCTTTCGGATACGTCCGAAGAAAGTCCCCGGGGTTTAACTTCCAATGTACAAAGAATTCTTTGGCCTCGTGGCTAACCCATTCAACGTAACGCCAGACCCGCGTTTTCTCTTTTTGACAAAGCACGCGGAAGAAGCGCTGGCTTGTTTAAGCCACGGCGTTGATAGCCGGAAGGGGTTCGTGCTTCTCACGGGCGAAGTGGGAACGGGCAAGACTACCCTGGTGAATAAGGTCCTGGAGCGGTTACGCCAGCAACACATGGCAACGGCCTATATCTTCAATCCGCGGCTGACCGTGCCTGAATTCATCGACTATATGATGGCGGATTTTGGCGCACCTTGTGAATCCAGATCAAAGAGTGAAATTCTGCGGCATCTTAACAACTGGCTTCTGGCACGCTACAGCGAAGGCAAGACAGTGGTTCTGATCGTGGACGAGGCACAGAACCTTTCCGACGAACTGCTGGAAGAGATTCGGTTGCTCACCAATTTAGAGACCTTCACGGAAAAGCTGCTGCAAGTGGTGCTGGTGGGGCAGCCAGAACTGGAACGCAAGCTTAAGCAACCAAACTTCCGTCAGTTGCAGCAGAGAATAAGTATGCGGGCCAGGACATATCCTCTTTCTTTGGAGGAAACGCGGGCCTACGTAGCGGAGCGTTTACGCATCGCTGGTTCCACGAAAACCATATTCAACGCCTGTGCAGTCGCGGGAGTTCACCGATCGTCCCGGGGCATCCCGCGTCTCGTGAATTTGCTTTGCGAACACTGTCTGGTGAACGCGTTCGCCGAAGGACGGAAAATCGTTTCGCCCGAGATCGTCCAAGTCATTGCCCGCGACTTTGATCTGGATAGCGGAGTCCCTCAGGATACGACAACGCTGATTAAAGCAAGCCCGGGTTTCGAGAAGTTCGACATGTTAGAGAGTCAATGAAGACTTCCCCGGTGGCCAAGAGGCCAGGGACCGACCAAGCTCTCATAAGAAGACAAGAGTCATGAGCCGAATTCACGACGCGTTGAAAAGAGCCGAAAAAGATCGGTCTATCTACAAGAGGCTCGATGAAGCACACGGGACGAGACCTATCGTCGATGACCCGGTCGAAAATGATACAGGCGAGAATACCATTCCATTCCATGCTCGGCATCAGGCGGCTCCAACCGCGCCTCCTGGCCTCCTCGATCCCGCGTTGGCACGTTGCTCTCGGGTTTCCTGGAGGCCGGATGCGGCGACCATGCTGTCGTTCGGTTCTGGAGAATCGGTCCGCGGCACTGAGGAATTCCGGACGTTGCGATCTCGGCTATATCGATTGCGGGAAGAGCGCACCCTGCAGAAGATTCTCGTCACCAGTTCAATGCCCAAGGAAGGTAGATCGTTCGTCGCCGCGAATCTAGCGCAGGTGCTTGCCTGCCAGCCCGGCTGCCGGACGCTGCTGGTCGATGGGGATCTGCGCAGCCCGCGCTTGCACTCCGCTCTCGGAACCTCTTGCACGCCGGGTCTTGGGGAATATTTACTCGTTGAAGCGGAGGAACTGGAGATCATCCAACGAGGTCAGATGGAAAACCTTTTCTTCATTCCATCCGGGCGGCCCATCTCGGGTCAAAGTGAAATCATATCGAATGGCCGTTTAAAGCTTCTGCTTGATCGCTTGGAGCCGTTATTCGACTGGATCGTGATCGATTCGTCGGCGGCGATGCCGGTCACCGATTCGGGATTGATGGCCAAATGGTGTGACGGAGTGGTAATGGTTGTACGCTCCAACGGGACTTCGTTTGACGTCGCGCGCAAAGCCCTGGAGAAGTTTCGTCAGGAACACCTGGTGGGAGTCGTCCTAAACAGCATTCCGTCCGATACTAAGCCTGAGACGGAACTTTACTTCAGAACATCCGAAAGCGGCTCCAGTTCACCACAGGCCAAGGGGTAGGTCGAGCCTTGCTTATCGGACCCACACAGCCTTCCGGCTAGAAACGAAGTTGACGAATGCTAGAGCCGCGGCCGTATTAAGTAAGATAAAAGTAAAAGCCCCGTCAGCAACTCTGGCCAAAGGACCGTGCTTGGGCCGAACGAGTGCCCAGATACCCAAACTGTAAAATACTATTTGCCCAATGAACGCGATCTGATAAATTGGTTGATGAAGGAAGTATGAGGCCACTAGGGTAGCGCACAAAGCAAATGGCACAATCAGCCTCAATAACTTGTGGCTAATGAGTTCAAAGCGGACAGGGTTCTTGCTGCTCAACAGCCAAGGCTCCAACTGCAACAATTGGTAGTTTCCGCTCAATGTCCTCACTTTGCGCGCGAACTCTCTCCTTACGCCCAAGTCTGGCGAGTCCCAAACTTGCGCCCGCAAATCAAATACAACCCTTTTTCCCTGCCGCAACGCCTGCATAGGAATAAAAACATCGTCCAAGATCGTTTCTGCCGGAACTGGCACAAGCAAACTGCGTCGCACGGCATAGAGAGCCCCTGTAGCCCCCACCACCGATCCCGAAGCCGCCTCCAACTCGCGGATCATTTTTTCGATTTTCCAATACAATCCCATCCCTCGTCCGGCTTCTCCGCAATCAGGATCACCCAGGATTAGCTCCCCACTTACGCATCCAACGTCAGGGTCCGCAAAGTTCTCCATCAGGAAACGCACGGCGCTTCTTTCGATCTTCTGTCGAGCGTCTGTGAAAACAACGACGTCTCCGCGGGCAATCTTGATGGCATCGTTGAGGCCAGATGCTTTACCCCGCGGCTGCTGATGCAAAACAAGCTGCAATCGAGAAATCTTCGCAAGTTCCAAAAGAATGCGGTTCGTTTCGTCGGTAGAACCATCAGAAACTATGAGAATCTCTGCCTGATCGGCAGGGTAATCCAACTCTAGCAGGCTTTTCAGCTTGGGTCTCAAGTTGACGGCTTCGTTGCGTACCACGAGTACGATCGAAATAAATGGCAGGTACGGAGCTGCATGGACCGGGCTTGGCCGCCAGCGGCTGCGCACCCAAAGCCACGCCGGATATCCGATGTAGGTGTACGCGATCAGAGTAAAGGCCGCCCAAAAGATGATTCTCATCGCGGGCCCGTTTCAGGGAAGTCAGTCAACTCAGCCATAGATCTCTTGCCCATGAAAACTCTAATACGCCCACCACGGGGCAGGAGGTGCGCCCGAGGGCACGGATTGACCGTCGATTGCCGCATAGACAGTGCGTCCATAAAAGAAAGGCAACCCCCAATCGAAAGTACAAGAGCCGCTCCCGTTTGAGCAGGTGTTATAGGGTCCTTCCGGGCCAGCAAGCGTGCTGAAAACGGCGTTGCCGGGGTAAGTGGAGAAGAGATTGTCGGCGTTGTCAACGCTAAAATTCACGATGCTGGTTGATTGATTTGCTCCCTGATTTGTAGCTGCAAGCATGGTTGAAGAAGTCGGGCAGAAGAACTGCGTGCTAGTCGTGCAAGTGGGCAGCGAATCGGGAAAGTACAACGCGTCCGATCCGCTATCTATGAAACTGCTAGTCAGGGTTTGTCCATTGTAAGTCGTGGTCAAGTAGCCTTGTGAGTCGGTGCTGAAAATGGTGGCACTACCCAGTTGATTGTTGGGCTCTGTCCCGATACCGAAAATCATCGTGCCAGTCGCGTTAACCTGAGTGAGAGATACCGGCGGCAGCTGGAGAATCACGCCATTGTTGTCCGCGTTAAACGAAGGAATCGGGTTTAATAGCTGCAAGGTCTTCGGAACAATTATGGACAAATCGATATTGGCACACCCTGCGCTCGGGCAAGTGTAGTAGAGGTTGGGCGGCGTTGCTTGAACGCTGCCATCGCAGTAGTTGACTCCAACTACGGTACAGTCAGTGGGTTCCGGCCCGACCCCGAGGATGCCGTTCGCACCCAGAAGTTGTGGCGTATTCTCGTTTACTGGCAAGACCTGAGGCGGGATGGTAGTGATGGGATTAGCGGTGTCGATGTTTGAGCAGGTGTCCGGAACAGTACCGTTCGAGCTGCTTATGACTTGCACGCGGGTGCTAGCCGCCGTTTCTCCGGCAACATAGATGTCCGCTCGCGACACGGGACCCCAGAGGTACGAGCCATCCGCAGACAATGCGCAGTTTTCCAAAATGTTGCCATTGCTGTCCACGAATTGAGGAAGTTTGAGCAACGGAATTGCGGATTGCAGAATTCTTAGGCCGTAAGACCCGGTATCAACCAGAATGCCGTCAATTGTTTGACAATTAATCAAACTGCCAGGGTTGCAGATGGTAACGCTTGTAAAGGCGCCGTTCGCATGCGGGTAACCAGGAGCCGGTCCTCCGTCGACATTCACTACTGATACGTTTTGGCCCCCGCCCGAAGGGAAAACCGTGATTTTCATGGAAGCCGTCGATGTGGGACTTGCCACGGAAGCGACCGTCACCGTCGCCGTCACTGGGGACGTAACCGCAGCCGGCGCTGCGTAATACGCAAAGGGGGGAATCGCCGTCACGTCTTGCAGAGAGCCAGCCCCGGTCGGGGGATAAAGACTCCAGGTTACCCCTTGGTTCTTCAAATCGTTTGTCACGTTAGGCGTGAGAAGGAGCTGGTCCCCCTGGTTCACGGTCTGATCCTCCAACGGGACCACGGTGCCGTCTTGGAAGTTCGCCGAAATGGAAACCTGAATCGCGCTTGCGCTGATCTGCACCGAAGAAGCGATGTTTGGATTGGTGATCGACGTGGCAGTAATCGTAACCGTGGTGGGTACCGAAATGGTGGTGGGTGCTGTATAAGTTACAGTGGTCGCTGTTTGATTGCTGAGCGCGCCAAAGCTGGCAGGCGAAAGCGTCCACACAGCACCCTGGTTGCTTTGGTCATAAACCGTCGCGGTAACGGTTATCGACTGGCCGTAGGTGACAACCGTAGCGCTGGGAACAAGCGTGATCGAAACCGGCGATCCGGTTTGCGTCGAGCCTGCTCCGGCGCCGCCGCAGCCGGCTAGCAAAAGCATCATTCCCGCAAGGGAAATTGTTAAAAGCACTCGGGCCATTCGCAGGCCTTTACCGTATGTCATTCGCGCTGACTCCCGCGGGAAATAACCCTGGGTCGTAAGCCCTGCCTGAGTAGGCCCGCATATGACCCGCTGTTTGAACGACCAGGCCCTGCTCGTGAATGTTAAGCGGCCGCCGTCCTACGTGGCTGTCTCGTTGGATCTTCGCCGCCGCTAGATATTGCTCAAAGTATCCTCCGAGGAGTTGCCGAAGCTCCGGAATGAACGGTCCCTGCCACGAGACCCCAAAAACGTGGCCGCCTGATGAAACGTACTCCCGAATCACTGTGCCAGTAGGGGTTGAGATTTCATGCACCGAATAGGTGTCGCCACCGATAATCCTCACATCGGTTGCTTTCATGTGTTCCTGATCGACCTGAACAGAGTCCAGTGCTCCGCCTAGCGCACCGTAAGCTGGGAAAGACAATCCCAGAGCCATCAAAGCAACTGTCATCCCTGACCTTGTCGCGGCCAGAAGCATTTGGTTTCTAGAAGAAATTCTCATAATGGTCGTCCTAAGTTATTTTTTGCTGTCATTGTGTAACGAAGTTCGTCGTGTACGCCCACCATGGCGAGGGCGGAGCCGATGAAGGTACCGACTGTCCGCGGATCGCAACAAACACGTTGCGCCCGTAAAAGAAGGGAAACCCCCAATCGAAGCTGCAGGCCCCAGTCCCACCCGAGCATGAGCCGCTACCGTTGGGTCCGGCTAATGTGCTGATTGCTGCATTGGTGGGATAGGTGCCCAGAAGGTTATCAGCGTTATCCACACTGAAATTGATCGTTCCTTGTCCCAAAGGGAAAAGCGTGCCTTGTTCAGTGTTCGCCGCGACCGTGACTCCCGTCAAGGGCGTCAGAGTTGCGGGGCAGAAGAACGCGTTGTCGGAACACGTGGGAATAGAGTCATCGGGAAAAAAGAAACCACTAGAGCTGCTATCGATGAAGCTGGACGTAAGACTCTGGCCAGTGCTGGCCAGATTTGTGATGAAGTGGTCGTTTAAGTCCACCGTGAATATGGTTGCATTTCCGAGAGTATTGTTTGTCTCGGTACCAATTCCGAAGACCAGTGATCCGCTCAGGGTAGGCGCTGATCCCGAGAGCGGCGGGAACTGCAGCGCCACCCCATTATTATCCTTCGTGAAGAACAGCGCCGGATGGCTCACTTGTTGCGCCAATTGGACAAGGCTCGGGCTGCAGCTGTTATCCGTACAGGAGTAATAAGCGGGGACTGGTGGTGACCCATCGACGCACAAGTTCCCGCAGTCTTGTGGTTCGAGGCCCACGCCGAGAATGCCGTTCGCTCCCAAGGCCTGCTGACTGTTTCTGTCCGCACCCGCGCTACCACTGGTACAAGCAGAGGGAATTGAAAAGCTCGTTGGATCAGCCAGCGCATGGATTGAAATCGAACTGGCCGCCTCGCCGGCGATTCTTACGTCAGCTAGCTCGACTGTACCCCAGATGTATGACTGGTCGGCGGACTGCACGCATTCGTTGATGACGCCGCCATTCTGATCTGTCAAGGCCGGAAGCGGTGGTAATGCCGACGCCAGAATTCGCAGACCGGATGATCCTGTGTCAACCAGAATCCCGTTAATCGTCGTGCAGTTGAGGGTTCCTGGAGTACAGATTGTGACGCTGGTGAATGCGCCGTTCGGGTAGACTTGGCCCGGCACCGGTCCGCCATCAACATTGACCGGCTGCACATTCGGGAAAGCGTTTGCCGGCAACACCGTAAAAGGCAAAGATGCTGAAATGCTCGGATTGTCAATCGAAGTAGCGGTCACTACTGCATATGTATAATCAGTAACGCCTACGGGCGCTGTGTACGTCACTGTAGATGTAGTCGGGGACATGGGCTGGAAAGTAAGAGCACCTGGGCCCAATACGCTCCAAGCTACCCCCTGACCGAATTGCGGAAACACCGCCGCGCTTATGCTAAGGCTGGCGCCTTGCTTGATTGTTTGTCCAGTCGCCGGCGAAACCGACATTGAAACCGGAGCTGCGGGAGAACTTCCGCCTCCATTACCGCCGCATCCTGCGCACAACGCGCTCCCGAATACGGCTATTAAGAAAATTCCGCGCACGACTTTCCTCCTGAAGAGCGGGTGCAAATCCTGCCGCGTCGTAGAGTCATCGAAACTTCGCTCAAAAAATGTACTTCAAACCCAGCTGCACGGTTCGCGGACGATGCGCACTCACCGGGTGCAGGAACGAATTTCCCGTTAAACAATCCGTGCCATCCGACGAGGAATAGCCGGCCGAATAGTCGGGCCCGCCGTAGCAACTGATGACATTGCTTCCCGTGTTTCCGAGATTCGGATCGTAAATCCTGAACTGAGTGTGATTGAAGATGTTGAACGCTTCCGCTCGGAACTCAATCGTGCCCGACTCCCCTACCGTGAAGTGTTTTAACAGGCTCATATCAAAATTTAAGCGGCCCGGATTCGTCATAAAATTGCGACCCGCATCCCCAAAGGTAAGACCTCGGGGAGCCACAAAAGCATCGGGGTTCCCTAATATGGGGCCGAAACTCTCTGGATTGTCTCCGCCCTGCGGAGCCTTGGCGTGAGGATCGCCCACCACATCGGGATACGAGCCGGCTCCGATGCCATTAGCGACTCCGGCATTGTCCAGAACGGAAATCGTGCTGCTGCCGCCATTGATTATGCTGAATGGCGTGCCCGACTGATAGACCGTAATTCCCGAGAGTTCCCAACCTCCGACCAGTGCATTTCGCAGGCGCCCGCTATCGTCCGGCATGGGGATGCTCTTCTCCGGAACGCTATCGTCAACCTCGCCTTCGTCAGTCAAGCGCCAGTTGTTCAACATCCGAAGGATACGATTCATCGGAAGCTGATAGATATAGCTCACGCTCAATAAGTGACGCTGATCGAAATTCGAGCTCGCGCGATTGGAGAGCAAATCGTAGGAATTCACAAACGTCGAATCGGAGCGGTCCGAGGAATCATCGATGGAATGGCTGTAGGCATAGGAGGCGCCGAGGGTAAGGGGACCTTTGGTTCGGCGTATCGTGGCTTGCAGAGCGTTGTAAGAAGAATCAGCGACGTTCTGCAGCGCGAAAATCTCCCCGAAGCCTTGATAAGGACGCAACGTATTGACGTTAGGAATTACATTGCTGGATGTTTTTCCGCCTTCCCCGGTGCAGGCGGCTTCCAGATTGACATAAGCCGGATCCTGCGAACTAATGACCGTACCGTTCAGTAACTGGAAAGTGCCTGGAGTGCCGGGCTGGCCAGTGAATCCACCGCAATCCCCGAACCCGGCGGTTGAGATTGTGGCTTGGGGAATGATGGGCTCATGGATGCCGAAAGGATTCAGATTGTCTGGCAGAGGCTTGATCTGGTTGAGTTGACGTTCTACGGTCAGGTGCGTTCCTTTGCTGCCCACATAAGCGATGGTCGCTACCATGGATTTTGGCAGTTCCCGTTGCACACTCAAACTCCACTGCTGGGCATAAGGCCACACGGCTTGGGTCGGAATGGCAGTAACATTCAGGGGAAATGCGCCCGGCTGCACCGGGCAATCTGCAGCCGCGCCACCGATGCATCCGTAATTCTGCGGAAACTGCTGCGTCATGCTAAGTACATTAGGTGGACTCGCTTCGAGCGATCCCGTGTTCGCCTCTTCGCCAGTCCCGTGCTCGAAGAACAGCCCATACCCCGCTCGGATAGAGGTTTTACCATCGCCGAAAGGGTCCCAGGCGAAACCAACGCGCGGAGCCGGATTAAACAGGTGGCCGCTCATGCATCCGGAGGGCACGCCGTTTGCGCCACATCGCACCACACCATTCAGAATGCGGGGATCCGGACTGCTCAAGTTAATTGGAATGGGCGCGAGGCTGGACGCGTCAAGCAACTCTCCGCTGGCCGGGTCGACTACGAGTTGTGATGCCAGGGTTGAATTGTAGGCCGAAGGCACCCAGTTGTACGCGGAGAGATATTTCTCATGATAAAGACCGAAAAGACTGATCCGCAGGCCAAGATTTACCGTCAGGCGAGAGTTGACCCGCCAATCGTCTTGAATGTAGGGTTCGCCGATGCGATAGCGATTGTAGTAGCGGTACTGCGTGCTGTCTTGCGTGTAGCTCTGAATAGCATTGGGATTTCCGAGTGCGGTGGAAAGGGTGAGAAAATTCGCGAAAGCGTTGCCCGTGTTTGACACGCCACCATTAATATTGCTGAAGGTCAGGAGCCCTTGAACGTCTGCTGTGGCGGCCGCGGTGGCAGAATTCGTTTCGTTCCTCTGTGCGAACAGTAGTAGTGCCCCAAATTGAAGCGTGTGGTTTTTAATCGCCTTCGTAATATCGTCGCGGTAGGTATACGTCGGGTTGGTATGTTCCCACGGCATGTAAGACGTATCGGCCGTAAATCCGTTCCCCCCGTATTCAAGATTGTTGCCTGCGATGATGATTCCGGGCGCTTTTCCTGCAAAACCGTTGTTGAAGATCGAACCCATCGGGCAACTCGTGCTGCCGTCGGGCAGCGAAATGCAAGCGCCACCCGCTTGGCCGAGCCCAGACGGTCGTTGAGTATTGGCTCCTCCCGGACCGTTCACATTGTTCAAGGTGATGTGCGAATTCACAAAGCTGGCTGTGAACACATTCAGGAGCGTTGGCGTAATGGTGTACGAAAGTTGCGCCACCGCGCTTACGCCGGGGCCCACGAACTTGTTTTGGACCGTGGGAAAACTATTCAGTGAATTGCCCGGCAGATACTGCCATTCAGGAATCGGAACTGTGGTGTTCCAGCTGTCGTGTATGTACCGAACGGTTGCCCGTAACTTCGAGCTGAAGTTGTGATCGAGGCGGCCCAGTTCCTCCCGCCAATAAGTTGGCTCGGAAATCACTGCGTCATAGCACGAACCGATGCTTGAATTACATCCCGTAGAGGAATTGGGCAACGGAATCAGATTTGTGCTCAACAAAGCCAGCGCGTTTGGATCGAGCCCTCCAAAGGCGTTGAGCTGTCCTATGTTGTTGTTTGGGAACGCTACCTGATACCCGAAAAACTGGGAACTGGTGCCAGCACTGGGGCAATCGGGCCACTGGGCACGGCTGAAGATACCAGGAGCCGGACTGGTTGGGCTGTTATAGGCTGGGCAAACGTCGCTAAAGTCTCCGCTCCGTTCAGCCAACGAAGGCACGCCCCGGTTGAAGTCAGGTTGCTGGTCCGTGGGAGACTTTTCGTAACGAAACTCCTCTGACCAGAAGATGAACGTTTTATCCTTCTTTTCATTATAGACATTCGGGATGAAGATCGGCCCGCCAATCGTGAAACCGAAATCGTTTCTGCGATACAGAGGCGCCTTCGGAGTCTGGTCGAAGTAATTGCGCGCATTGAAGGCTTCGTTCCGAAGGAATTCGTAGCCGTCGCCGTGCCACTTCTCGCCGCCGCTCTTGGTCGTGACCAAGACAGTTCCGGACGCTGTGCGGCCATACATAGCGCCGTAGTTGGAGGTAAGCACCTTCACTTCCTGAATCGCGTCAAGACTGGGATACACCACCAAGGTGCTTTCGGCGCCGTTCAGTCCGGCATTCAGAACATCGCTGCCGTCAACCTCAAACGTGTTGTACTCCACGCGACCACCATTCACGCTGTACTTGACACTGCCGGTTACTCCGACCTTGGCTTCATCCTGGCCGGTTTGATTACTCACACCAGGCGTCAGCGCGATTAGCTGAGTAAAATTCCGGCCGTTGAGGCCGAGGTTCAGCACTTCTTTCTCTGTGATGGTTCCAGATACCTGCGCGGTTTCTGTCTCTACCTGAGCTACTTTTTGAGCCTCGACGGTAACTTCGGTCTTTGTCCCTGCGGGTTCCAGCGACACATCGAGGGGAAGACTTTGTCCAGCTGCGAGGGAAACGGCGTCTGCTTCGAAAGGCTTAAATCCCTGCATCGTCACTGTAATGTTGTATGAACCGGCAGCAAGCCCTCGAACCTCGTAATTTCCTCTTTCGTCGGACACGACCGTCTGGATTGCAACGCTACCTTTGCTTACTCTCACGGTGGCGCCAACCAAAACAGCTCCGGTCTGGTCAGTGACCGAGCCACCGATGCCCGGGCCGCTGAAACCACCCGCTGCGGTTACAACTTGAGGAGCAGTCTGTTCCGCGGCTGTCACTGAAGGCGCAGCAGCCGCGCTCGCCGCTGGCGTTGCACCAACCGCCGGTGCGGGGGATGGCTGACTTGGCGAGACGAGTTGGTCTGGTTGCGCAATCGGCGCACCACCCACACTTAGCGTTACTACTTGTGCGGGGCTCAATATAACGTTGGCGCCGAATACTTTAGTTCCTTGAATAACCACGGAAATCGCATAAGCTCCCGCAGTCAGATCCGTCATGGCGTACAAACCCTGGTTATCAGTGTTCGCCGTAGCACTTCGCCCGGCTGCGTTCGCGGCAGTAGCAATAATGGTTGCTGCATTCACTCCTGCACCGGCCTGGTCACTGACTGTTCCAGTAACGACTGCGTTGGCATTTCCTCCAGGTTGTACTGTCGTAGATCCGGCCACGCTCAACGTCAGTACCTGTGCCGGGCTTAACATCACATTCGCCTCGAACACTTTGTTTCCGGCGATAACGACGGAGAACGCGTAGGGCCCTGGCGGCAAATCCGTCATGGCATACAGCCCCTGATTGTCCGTGATTGCGCTGGCGGCTTGGCTCCCACCGCTGCTAGCGGTAACGGTGGCGTTAGCTATTCCTGCGCCTGCTTGATCGCTGACAGTGCCAGTGATCGCCGCTTTCGCATTTTGCGGATTGGTGGCCGAAGGTTGTGAGCTCGGCTTCTCTTGCGCACAAGCGATGACTCCCGCCCCCATCAGAATTAGTGCGCAAACTCCGAGCCCTAGTCGCGACAATTTCACAGAATCCTACCTCCGGGAAGTCACAAACTTCTCTTAATCAATTCCGCCTCGCGGCGTGAACATTCGCAAACTGCTGGGATTCACCCCAGAGAACTCAGCGGCAGAAGAAGAAAAGGGAAAGCCAATTAATTACGCCGGAATTATTACGTCCCGATGACCGGAAGGTTAATTTCGCGTTACAACTCCGCGCAGCAAGAGAGTGAATTCCTCAAAAGTTGTGCGATCGCACTTCGGAAATGTCGTCAGACAGGCGCGAAATATTTTGGGCTCAGGTCGGCTCGCTACTGGCCAGAATTCACACAAATTTAATGGCCGCGCCATCCTTTTATAACCGTGTTGGTCGATAGTGAGTCCCGGAATGAGTGCATCGTCGAATGGTTTTTGCATCGAGCGGCTTCCGCTCGTGGAAACCGGATCGGCTTCGTACCTCAGCTCCATTTTGCTTATTTTTGCCTCTCCCGGCGTGTGGGCCAGCTTGGCTGCACTGCCGCAATAAGTAACCTCCACCGACCCTAGTAACAAAAATTTTAAGGAGATTTGCGAATGAAGAAAATAAACATGCTCTTCGCGGCGTTGGTAGTCGCCGCGATTGTAGCCGCGGTTCCCGTCGCCAATGCAGCTACTACAGTGCATTACATCGGCGCGGGTTCTTCGGCGATGTTCCAGGGCTTTGGCATCGCCGCCTATAACGATCTCGCTCTTGGCGCGGACGGCGGCGGGGTTTGCGTAGGCGGCGTGATCCAGGCTGGCAGCGGAAGTACGGCTACTCCTGGGGATAGCTGCACGACTAGCCACTGGAGCACCAAAACCGCCAGCGGTCTCGCGGCCGCAAAAGATTCACGCAGCACCTCTATACCGTTGGAGTATGGAAACCTCTGGGTCGTCTGGGTTACCGACACCACCACTGGGTCCGATACCGACGCTTGGACCTATCTTTCTGTAGATTCCACCGTGGGTGTGCGCACCTACCTGGCCACGCCGCGCGCGAAACTGCTCCTGAGCAGTGCGGCAACTAGCACTGCGGGCGCCAACGTAATTGCGAGCAATCTTTTTGCCGACAGCAGCAGCGACAACGCCACCGGTGTTCCGACCGACGTATGGACGGCGGTCAGCGGTTCACTAGGCGTGTCCTTGACCGCCGGCATGACGGACATTCGTCCGGAAGACGCCAAGCTGGCCACGGAACGCATCTTGGGTAGCGTACCTAGCCCCTACGGTGGGGATACCGTTCCTACCACCGCAGACAACTTCATCTACTCGTTTTCACTCGGCTACGGCCCCGGGCCCGTCGGTCTGCAAATCAAGAGCGCTGAACCTGGCAGCACGGCTGCTGCGACTCCGGTTGAGTTCTCCCTGCCTGGGGGCACCGACCCGATCTCCGGCAGCACAGTTTCCTCCACCATCAACGTGTATCCGGTGGGCGAATCGCCAATCGTTTTCGTAGCCAATCGGACCAACACCAGCAGCGGTCTGGGACAAGTCATTCCCAGCCAGTCCGACTGCACCACGCTCGCTCCTGACTGCCTCTCGTCAGCCTATACCAGTGATGGCAGCTATCAATACCGCAACGTATGGGACCAGCACCCGTGGCCGGACGTTGCCAACACGTTCCCCAATCTGAATGAACCCTCCGCCGGATATTGCGCGGTATCTGGCAACCAGAGTACCGCCGCTTGCCACGTGACCCGCCGCCCACTGGGCAACCTGTTCTCCGGTGGCGATTGCGAAACCGACAGTTCCGCCTTCACTTGGCCTCTGGACGCAAACACCGAGGGACTGAGAGTACTTCCCCCCAATGGCGCTGCCGAGCCGATCACGCTGTTCCTGCGTGAGCCGCTCTCCGGCACCTACAACACTACCGAGTACACCGAGATTCGGCGTTACGGAACTCCCGGCGGCAGCCTCGGCACCAACGGCTCCGGAACCTACGAGCGAGCCCCGTATATCTCCCAGGAAACGAACGTCGTCATCGGACAGCCCGGGACAGATCCACTGGATCTACAATGCCCGGCTAAGTTCGGCGGCGAAACCGGAACCGGCGGCGAAGGATTCCGCGTGCGCGGTATCGGCACCGGCGAAGTCACCAATGGTCCTGGTGGGACTTCATCGGGCGATGGTGTGCTTAACACTCCCGACTCGATTGCTTACACTTTCTTCAGCTTCGGTAACGTTTCCAAGCTGGGAAAGAGCGTGAAGTACGGCTACCTCATGATCGACGGAGTTGATCCGTTGTTCAGCGACTACTCGAACTCTGTCAGCAATCCTGGACAACCGGCAACCCCGGGATCTCCTCTGACTTGGGGCGAGTTGCCGGTTTGCGGAGGCGCTGGGCAGCCAGTATGCACCGCGACTGCGATCTGGGGAAGCAATCCCTCCTATCCGCACCTGCGTGACGGTTCTTACCCGGCGTGGTCAGAGCTGCGCATGCTGTGCGATCCTTCGGAAGCCAGCCCGCACTGCACGTTGGCCAACGATCCTATTGGAGCGGAAGCCCTGGTGCAGAACCTCCAAGCCGACATTCACTTCAGCCACACCGGTGGCGTGCCGGACTTCCTTCCTCTCGCGGATGGAGGACTGGCAACTTTCGGAACCGCTAACTACGGCGATGCTGCTTACGTCCGGCAACACTACGTTCTCTATGGTCCCGATGATCAGGACTTCGCGAACGGAGCGTTTCCGTGGCAAACCACTTCGCCATCCAGCACCCACCTGGGCGGCAGCAGCGCTCTGACGGGTACGGGCACGCAAACCTACATCGACTACAGCAGTGAAGTCTGCAGCGTAGGACACGTTTCTCCGGGCACGCCGGCCAACGGTCCTGCACCGACCAACGAATGCGGTGGCGATGCGGGTGGCTTCATTGTCCCGGTTGCCAGTTCCGGCACGGCAGCAACAGGGAACCTCCAGTAAGACAGTTTGAGGTCTTACCCGTAACGGTAGTCGAAATGACGAGGCAGGCCGCACTAGGGGCCTGCTTCGTTGTTATGATGAAGCTCGATATTAAACGTCGAAAACTACTTATCATGGAGAGAATTTGTCGTATGCGGCCGCCTTATTTAGCCACGAAGATCCTTCCTTGGTTTTTGTTCCTGTGTATTTTCGCCGGTGGCGCCCTAGGGCAACAAGTTCCCGCTTCTGCCCCGGCTGCGGAGCAAAGCGCTGCCCCAACTGCGAATCGAAAGGGCGTCTCTGCGAAGCCTTCGCAGCAGGATGGTGGATCGTCCACTGACCTGACTCAAGATGCCGACAAACCTAACTTATCCGGGGCGCAGAGCGTTGTGGTCAAGGATGAGAAGGATATTCCCAAACGGAAGGATCCGGACTATGAAGATTGGAGCAAGCCGGAGCTTCCCCACGGCATGAAGACGGAAGCTGTGCCGCTGTTAAAGACTGAGCACAACGGGTTCACTCGAGAGCTAATCAGCGTGCAATGGCGAGACCTCGATCCCATCGACTTGTGGGTGATCAAGCCCGCTGGTGTGCAGAATCCGCCGGTTGTTTTGTATTTGTACAGTTATCCATCTTCTAACGCTCGTTACAAGGACGATCAGTTCTGCCAGTTTGTTACCCGTAACGGTTTTGCCGCGGTAGGATTTGTTTCGGCTGTGACTGGCCAACGAATGCATGACCGCGCAATGAAAGACACCTTCGTAAACCAGTTACAGGAAGCGCTTGCCACATCGACGCATGATGTACAGATGATTCTGAACTATCTTGGCAAGCGCGGCGACCTGGACATGAATCGGGTAGGAATTTGGGGTGACGGCTCCGGCGCGAGCATCGCCATCATGGCTGCGGCTGTAGACTCCCGTATCAAAGCGCTCGATTTGCTTGATCCCTGGGGAGATTGGCCGGAGTGGCTGGCGAAATCATCTCTGGTCCGGCAGGACGAGCGCGCCGACCTTCTGAAACCAGGATTCTTAAAGATGGTGGAACACCTGGATCCCGTAGATTATCTGCCTCAAGTGAAGACGCAGCAGGTGCGGCTCCAATATATTCAAAACGGCCTCACCGTCACCCCCGAAGTAGTCGAGAAAAAGATGGAAGCGGCGGCTCCCTCCAACGTTTCTCTGGTTTATTATGAGAACACCCAGCAGTTCCTTGCCGATGTGGCATCTAAGGGCACTGGGTTTGACTGGATAAAAGAAAGGCTTGGATCGGTTGTAGCCGCCCATCCCAGCGGCGCTCAGAACGTGACAAGTCCATTAGGGGAAGACAGGAGTTCTGCCAGATAACTTTCGGCCGGAATTGTCCACTGGGAACTACCATGACTCAAAGCGTGGACTGACCTCGCCGTATAGTTGGCTCAGTGACTCAACTTACCAGGATGGTGGCAAGCGGCCGGATCAAATACCGACGCTGCCATCGCTTCCACCACCGTCATCGCTCCAGCTAAGGGAATTGCCGTCTTCCGATGTCGTGACGATTTCTTTTCAAAGGTAATGCGATGGCCGTCCCCGTGTTTTTGCTTTCAATCATTGGACTTTGAGTATCTATTGCTGGGCAGCTTCGAAGAACGTGAACTGTCTTTACTAGAACAATATCGGAACCTCGGTTACTCCAGGATCATTGATCCTGAACTTCCGCGTGCTCAGATGAAACGATTTGCCCTTTTCTTTTTTCTATTCCTGCTGAGCCTGCCGGCTTTTGGGCGGAACTATGTCACTGCCTTCAATTCACCGCCGGCACCGGAAAACCCCATCTCGGAAGCCGGCAACTGGATTAACGGTGGAACCACCGGTGTCTCTTGGGGTAATGTGCAAACCACATCAGGGTTCGCGTTCGGTACCATCGTCAATTCCTACTCGCGATACAACGACAACACGGCTGTGGTAGCCGGTACTTGGGGGCCCAATCAGACGGTGCAAGCTGTAGTGCAGATCAGCGGGACCGACAATTCCTCGCAAGAAGAAGTCGAATTACGCCTGAACACCACGATCACAGCCAATTCGATTACCGGTTACGAACTAGATTTCTCAATCCTTGCCGGAAATCCTTATCTTGATATCGTGCGATGGGATGGTCCTTTAAACAGCTTTTGCTATATCAACAGCGGCGCAACCTGTTCCAGCCCTAACCCACTTCCATTCGCCATCCATAATGGCGATGTACTCACCGGAACCAACGTCGGCGGTACGATCACGATCTACGTAAACGGCGTGGCCGAAATGACCGCAGTTGACAACACCTATACGGGCGGTTCGCCGGGAATGGGCTTCTGGAATATCGGGGGCACCACCGCAGATCTCGCCAACTACGGATTTTCCAGTTTTACCGCCACCGATGCGGATCAGGCCAGCACCAGCGACTCTGTCAATGTGAAAACGGTGGTGCATTACATCGGCGCAGGTTCCTCGGCCATGTTCCAGGGTTTTGGCATCGCGGCCTACAACGATCTTGGACTCAACTCGGTCTGCGCGGCGGGCGCAATTGCTATTGCGACCCCCGGAAGTGGATCGATCGTGGGAGACGCTTGCACCGTCAGCCACTGGTCCGTCAAGGCCGCGAGCGATATTGCTGCTTTGAAAGATTCTCGCAGCACCTCCATACCGTTGGAGTATGGAAATCTCTGGGTAGTCTGGGTTACCGACACCACGACCGGGTCCGATACCGATGCTTGGGCCTATCTTGCGGTAGACTCCACCGTCGGTGTGCGCAACTATCTAGCTGTGCCACGCGCGCAGCTTTTTGTGCTCAATTCAGCGACCAGCACCGCAGGTGCAAATGCCATTGCGGAGAACTTCTTTGCCGACAACAGCCACGACAATGCTATCGGTCTGCCCGATGATGTATGGATGGCGATCAGCGGCGTGGTTGGAACCACAATCACCGCCGGCATGACGGACATTCGTCCGGAAGACGCCAAGCTGGCCACGGAACGCATCTTGGGTAGCGTACCTAGCCCCTACGGTGGGGATACCGTTCCTACCACCGCAGACAACTTCATCTACTCGTTTTCACTCGGCTACGGTCCCGGACCTGTCGGTCTGCAAATCAAGAGCGCTGAACCTGGCAGCACGGCTGCTGCGACTCCGGTTGAGTTCTCCCTGCCTGGGGGCACCGACCCGATCTCCGGCAGCACAGTTTCCTCCACCATCAACGTGTATCCGGTGGGCGAATCGCCAATCGTTTTCGTAGCCAATCGGACCAACACCAGCAGCGGTCTGGGACAAGTCATTCCCAGCCAGTCCGACTGCACCACGCTCGCTCCTGACTGCCTCTCGTCAGCCTATACCAGTGATGGCAGCTATCAATACCGCAACGTATGGGACCAGCACCCGTGGCCGGACGTTGCCAACACGTTCCCCAATCTGAATGAACCCTCCGCCGGATATTGCGCGGTATCTGGCAACCAGAGTACCGCCGCTTGCCACGTGACCCGCCGCCCACTGGGCAACCTGTTCTCCGGTGGCGATTGCGAAACCGACAGTTCCGCCTTCACTTGGCCTCTGGACGCAAACACCGAGGGACTGAGAGTACTTCCCCCCAATGGCGCTGCCGAGCCGATCACGCTGTTCCTGCGTGAGCCGCTCTCCGGCACCTACAACACTACCGAGTACACCGAGATTCGGCGTTACGGAACTCCCGGCGGCAGCCTCGGCACCAACGGCTCCGGAACCTACGAGCGAGCCCCGTATATCTCCCAGGAAACGAACGTCGTCATCGGACAGCCCGGGACAGATCCACTGGATCTACAATGCCCGGCTAAGTTCGGCGGCGAAACCGGAACCGGCGGCGAAGGATTCCGCGTGCGCGGTATCGGCACCGGCGAAGTCACCAATGGTCCTGGTGGGACTTCATCGGGCGATGGTGTGCTTAACACTCCCGACTCGATTGCTTACACTTTCTTCAGCTTCGGTAACGTTTCCAAGCTGGGAAAGAGCGTGAAGTACGGCTACCTCATGATCGACGGAGTTGATCCGTTGTTCAGCGACTACTCGAACTCTGTCAGCAATCCTGGACAACCGGCAACCCCGGGATCTCCTCTGACTTGGGGCGAGTTGCCGGTTTGCGGAGGCGCTGGGCAGCCAGTATGCACCGCGACTGCGATCTGGGGAAGCAATCCCTCCTATCCGCACCTGCGTGACGGTTCTTACCCGGCGTGGTCAGAGCTGCGCATGCTGTGCGATCCTTCGGAAGCCAGCCCGCACTGCACGTTGGCCAACGATCCTATTGGAGCGGAAGCCCTGGTGCAGAACCTCCAAGCCGACATTCACTTCAGCCACACCGGTGGCGTGCCGGACTTCCTTCCTCTCGCGGATGGAGGACTGGCAACTTTCGGAACCGCTAACTACGGCGATGCTGCTTACGTCCGGCAACACTACGTTCTCTATGGTCCCGATGATCAGGACTTCGCGAACGGAGCGTTTCCGTGGCAAACCACTTCGCCATCCAGCACCCACCTGGGCGGCAGCAGCGCTCTGACGGGTACGGGCACGCAAACCTACATCGACTACAGCAGTGAAGTCTGCAGCGTAGGACACGTTTCTCCGGGCACGCCGGCCAACGGTCCTGCACCGACCAACGAATGCGGCGGCGATGCGGGTGGCTTCATTGTCCCGGTTGCCAGTTCCGGCATGGCAGCAACAGGGAACCTCCAGTAAGACAGTTTGAGATCTTACCCAACGAAGCAGGTACGGCGTTTTGTTCGCGGGTATCTTCGGCCGTGCAGTCGCATGACGTGCTCAGCCCGCAGGCGGCGGTCAGAACATTATAAAAGCGGAAGACCAGAAGTTCTGCCGGATGAGAGGTACCATTGTTTCCTGGAGCTTTTCTCGACTCACGGGAAAGTCACTTGAAACGCGCCCTGGTCCTCTGCGCAAGCACTTGAGATTGCTGGGAACATATAGGTGCCGCTTAGCGATGTCCCATTGGAGCTGGCGGTTAGAACCAGAGAAGACGGATTCTGACTGCCCAAGTTGCCTATTTGAGCGATCTGCAATCCGTTGGGACCGTAGAGATTCAATACAACCGAGGTGCCGCTGATGAGTCCATTGATTGTCGCCGTCGAAAGGTAGGAACAGAAATGGTTGGCGCCGACGGCAGTTATGGTTCCAGAAAGGGTTGCCGTACTACTTCCCGTGTTCGGCCCTTGAGTGACGTTTCCGGTCACATTGAGCGTCCCGTTACCGGTGGAAGAGGCTGAAGTGAAAGTTCCATGGAAACTCCCGGTTAGAGGAGATACCGGGACCGCTGAGAACGTTCCACTGTCTCCGTCAAGTGGGCAGCCCGCGGACAGATTTGAAAAACTACCGATGATCGGCGCATTGCTCGACGGCATGGATCCCGTAAAGTTGACGTTATCGCCGAGTTGGTTGACCGCCAAGGTCACATTCTGTCCGTCCACGGTTCCGGTTACGGAGCCGACGCCCGGGCAGTCGGACCCCAAAATTAAACTGCCGGTAACAGAGTTCGACGATTGTATTAAAAAACCAGAGAACGTTAATGTGGACTGCGGACTCACTGCAAGTGACATTTGCCAGTTGCCAGAAAGCGATTGGCTCGGGGCCGAAGTGCTCGTCCCCCCGCCACAGGATGCTGTGGCGATCAACATTCCCAGCAGCAAAATCACACCCAACAGTCTCACGGCAGTTACTCCTCCAAAGCGTCGTTCTCTAACCCGCATAGCTTGCAAACGAAAGTCCGCTGGCTGCACTACGAAAAAGGTGGGAATCCCTAACCGAGGAACACTAGGTGTGTTGTGTTACGAAATTGTGTCCGCAAGATGAATTTCTTGCAAATGTTCAGGTCGTTGCCCTCGCAAGCTACGTCTTTCCCTGGTCGCCCATCTCACAGCAAGTATCTGAAGATAGAATAGATACACAATCCAAGAATGCCCCCTACAACTGCCATTCCTAGTATTCCCAATAGCCGTTCACTTCCCTGCATGGCGGCAGCTCTGGGCATGGGTGGAGCTGGAGCCGACCTCTTCGCGATCGAATGTATTGCATCAGTATTTACAACATCAAACGGGTACGTTGCGTTCGGGGGATTAACAATGGCCGCTGACATAGCGACATAATGATAGCGCCCGCAATGCATCGGCCTGACGACGCCAGAGTTAATTTGTAGTTAATTTCATATCGTGCCTGTGAATTCCTTGAACCCATTCGAAAGGCCTCCCAGCGGGAATGACTGATCCGCAATCTGCCAGACTATAGCCGTAGCGCCTTACTTCATTTTCGTATTTCGCTACGACGTGACGGAATGCGGCCTGTCCTTTGCTGTCCACCGAGAGCTTCTGCCATGCGTTGAAATAACGGTCGTTTCCCGAAGGACTTAGGGGAGCCGTGAAATTCGGGTGCAAACCGACAAACCGGTAAATCTGCTCCAGTGTCGCCTCGGTGGCTCGGATAAGTTCCTCATACTTAATGACCAGGACGTGATGCAAATACGGATGGTCTAGTTCGAACAGACCATGGCAACGGAGCCAATGCTCGGTCAACGATTCCAGGCTGCAGCGTGCCCATTTCCAGGTTGCAAGCGAGACCGCAACGGGATGGCGAACGATGACGATAAAGTAGCTCTCGGGAAAAACCGATTGCAGAAACCTGGTTCTGATGAGGTTGGGCGGCGACTTCTCGAGGAGGTAAGGCTTGGATAAGTCCCAGTGTCTCGACCACTCCTTAAAGAGCTTTTGCCTGTTTTCCTGCGTCACCAGATCCGATTCTTCGGTAAGATGTGCTTCCGGCATCAAACCGAAGCGACCTGGGCCTCCATAAGCTTTGCCTGGCAGGAAAACCGTTTGAAGGTGCTGGCCTTCATCCTCCGGCACTCCGGTATCGTGAAAGCCGCTGATTTCTGGATGTTTTCTCAGCAACTGGAACAGCGGAGAGGTACCGCTGCGATGAAGCCCGCAAAGGAAGATGAACTTATGGCGATCAAGCTCATTCATAAATATGAACCAGCGAACACACGGTCACCAACGTCGCTAGTCTGAGTTTCTTACTGAGTTTGTTTGGTCTTTCGCGATCATCGCTCCCACAGTTCTCAGCCTCGATTCAGACAAGAAATCAGGGAACCAACCATCATTGCACTTGAACCCTTAGAACAGAAGGGGGAACAAGAGCTTTTAACACAAGGTTAATATCGGCTTAACTATTCCGGGTTGTCACGCAATCGTCGGACGGGGCATTTCTCGGTCGTGGGGGGCGTCCTAGCTTGGCAACGCACAACTGGGTTAATTGCTGGAGCGGCGGCCTTGACTTTGGGGGCTGGAGTCAGCGTCGTCTCAGATTAATTTTTGGTAAATTCCAATTGCGGCGCATGCTGAACAAGCAGGTAGGAGCGACAATCAAGCGTGGTTTTGTCCACGCGTGGACCTCGGCAAACAAGATGCGCTGGGAAGGGCTTGCAATCGGGATCGCAGCAAGAAAATACATCTGGACGCTGACGTTCTTCGTCATTGCCCTAAGGCCGGCATGGTCGCAGACCGATAATGGCCAGCCGCCCGACAACGGCAATGTACAAAATTCAGCTGAGCAGACAGCCTCAGACCCGAATGCCACACCTACAGCCACCGAACCGTCTCCGGTTTCGGGCCTGCCCCCGTCGAGGGCTGCCTCCGCAGGGACCGCATCCACGAGCTACTTACTCGCTGGCATCGATTTAAGCGAGGGTCCGGAAAGTGATCCGAGTGGTACTTCCGGCTTTCCGTCGCAGTTGTCATCGCTTACATCTGTGCTGGGAAGCCTTAATCTGGTGAAGCTGCGGCGCCGGTCAGAGACGGCACTCGACTACGCGGGTGGAGTCACTTTCGAAAGCGCCAGCGGTCAAGGTACATACCTCCAACAACTTCACCAATTGAATGCGTCTCACCGCATTCTATGGCGAAGAGTGCAACTGACGTTCGCTGATTCACTGAGCGATCTTCGTGGCGGAAATTTTGGTTCGCCATCGTTTGGCGGGGCTAGCGCATACAACTTGCGTTTCCCAGCGACCGGAGCCAGTACTCCCGCTGAAACCAGTGCTCTGCAGGTCGGGCTTAGCCAGGAATCTTATGTCAGTAATGTGTCGGCGATTGCCCTGGCCACGACCTTGACGGCGCGTTCATCGATCAATCTAAATGGCGCCTATTCGATAACCGATTACCTCGGAAATAGCCAAAGCTTAGTGAATGGCAGGCAGACATCAATTCAAGCTGGATATAACTACCGGCTCAATCCGAAAGACGGCGTCGGGTTGGTATACGGATACCAATCTTTCCAGTTTTCCGATAGTGGTGCGGGTGGGGTGATCACGAATTCGGTTCAGTTCGTCTACCGAAGACGCGTTTCTAACCGGATGAATTTTGTGCTCGGCGCCGGCCCGGAGATCTCAAAGGTAACTGGGGGAGTCGATGAAACGACTCAGCAAGTCAATACAGCGGTGTACGCATCTCTTGGTTATCTCTTCCGAAAGTCGAATCTCACTGTTTCCTATAGTCGGGCGGTCTCCTCAGGCTACGGTTTGTTCGCCGGGGGGAATAGCAACATTGCCCAATTCTCTATCAGCCGGGCGATTTCCCGCACCTGGCAAGGCAGTGTGAGTGCCGGTTATGCGACTGTAAGCAGCCTGCAGCCAGCCACGGATGGGATATCGGGGAACTCTTACGACTACGGTTTTGTGGGCATGGCAGTTCAGCGGCAATTGGGGCATCGTCTCAACGGGTTTGCCAGTTATCAATTCAACGACGAGAGTTCGTTTTGCGGTGCGGCGGCCGATTGCGCCCCGCGGGCACTGCAGCACATCGCTCAAATCGGCTTGGACTGGAATTTTCGTGCCGTTCGCTTGGAATAATTGGGATTGAAGCGCGGACGCCGATTCTTTCCGCGTCCAGATCCGTCAATACATGCTACTGACGTACAAAGTAGCCAAACATTAGGCAGAGTATTGAAGCCAACGTGATTCGTCTCTTCAGCGTGTATTATCCGGTCCGTACGCTAGTCCTCGTGACAGGCGAGGCGGTGATCATTTGTACCTCGCTCTTGCTTGGTCTGATTCTGCGCTTCCACGAAGACAGTTACTTGGTTCTAAATTTTGAGTATGGCTATTACAAGATCGCGATCGTGACGGTTCTTGCCTTGCTGTTTTCCCATGGATTTGACCTCTACGACCCAGCCCGTTTGGATTCCAAGGGAGAACTGTACGTTCGGCTGCTCCTCGTTCCCGGAGTATTGGCCTTGGGGCTCGCTTTCATAGGTGCCGTATTTCCACGGGCCCTGCTGGGAAATTCTTCCTATCTGCTGGGGTTGAGCATCCTAACGGTAGCCTTGTTCGGGTGGCGGACTGCGTACGCATGGATGGCTTCCCACCCCTATTTGAGGGAACGCGTTTACGTGCTGGGAGCCGGGGAACGCGCTCGCAAACTGGTAGAGGGTCTACAAACCCGCTCGGAATTGGGGATCGATGTCGCAGGATGGAGTGGTGAATTGGCAACCGCCTTGACCCGCGAAAGTATGGCCTTGCAACTGCGAGAGTTGGCACAGGATAAGTCGCTGCACCGCGTCATTGTGGCAATGCAGGACCGCCGCAACACCATGCCAATGCAGGAACTCCTGCAACTTCGCTTGGCGGGCGCGGTGCAGATTGAAGAGGCGACGTTGTGGCTGGAAAAAATCTCCGGGAAGATTGAAGTTGACGAACTTTATCCCAGCTGGATCATTTTCGCCAAGGGCTTTCGCTTCAGCGATACTTTCAGGTTGGTACGAAGGGTACTGAATCTCACCATCGGGTTGATCGGTCTGCTGTTCGCGGCGCCACTGATTCCCTTTGTCGCTCTTGCCATTCGGCTGGATTCCCCTGGCTCCATTTTTTACCGCCAACGGCGCGTGGGCCGGGGCGAGAAAATTTTCCACTGCTACAAGTTTCGCACCATGCGTCAGGATGCGGAAGCAGACAGCGGACCGACTTGGGCCGATAATGACGATCCTCGCATCACGCGAGTCGGGAAGTTTTTGCGAATTTCACGGCTCGATGAGATCCCGCAGTTGTGGTGTGTTTTGAAGGGTGATATGGCATTCGTCGGACCAAGGCCAGAGCGTCCCGAATTTGTCGAGTGGCTTACTAAGGAAATTCCGTACTACGGTGTCCGCCACCTGGTGCGGCCCGGGATCACAGGTTGGGCGCAGATTCAATACAAGTACGGGAATACGGTGGCCGACGCCAAGGAGAAACTGCAGTACGACCTTTTTTATATCAAGAATGCCTCGGTGGGACTCGATGCTCTGATTCTGTTTCAAACCGTAAAAACTGTATTACGGGGCAGGGGAGCGCAATAACGGTTCTCGAAGTTGGAATTGGCAGCATCTCCGTCATCATCCCGCGCTCCGCAAGATTAAATGCTATTTGAGCCCGGGTGCCGATCGGGCGTGGGAAATAGACATGAGTTCCAGTAGAGAATCCCCGAATCTCGATCTTTTGCGGTCCATCGCAGTGCTTTCGGTCTTTGTGGACCATGTCACAGCGACGCACGGCATCG
This sequence comes from uncultured Acidobacteriaceae bacterium, assembly GCA_963712035.1. Taxonomy (GTDB): domain Bacteria; phylum Acidobacteriota; class Terriglobia; order Terriglobales; family Acidobacteriaceae; genus PALSA-270. Next base: position 578,367 of record CAVQGL010000003.1, read on the forward strand.
CACAAAAACATCTTTTCCTTTGGTCTCTCGGGTACTGGGGCGTGCTGCTGTTTTTCGTGCATACCAGTTTTGTTCTGATGATGTCCCTCGACCGTCTTCACCTTCAAGGGTGGGAACTGTATTGGACTTTCTATCTGCGGCGTATATTTCGGATTTATCCGCTTAGCCTGGCGACGGTTGCGGCGGCGCTGTTCTTTCACATTCCACACCGCAGTTGGGACAGTCCATACCACTCCTTTGCCTTCAAGGAAATAATTTCCAACATCCTGCTGTGCCAGAATTTGACGTTCTCGCGCTCTATCATCGGGCCGATGTGGAGCCTGCCGTACGAAATTCAAATGTACGCGGTATTGCCGGTACTTTTCATCATCGTGCGCCGAACAAAATCAGTGAAGGCCGCGATTGGTCTCTGGATCGTCGCGGTAGCCTTTGGATTACTTCAACACTGGGTTGGCAATACGAATTTGGGCGCCCGCTTGTTTCTCAATCGCCTGGGAATTGCCGACTACGCACCCTGCTTTGTCGCAGGAATCATTGCCTATTACATTTCCCTTCGGCGCCGAGAATTCAGCATGCCCTTCTGGTTTTGGCCTGCAGCCCTGGCGGTGGGGACGCTCTTGTATTGCAGGTGGGCCGCTTATTCGCCCGGGAAAGCTTATGTGCAATGGATATGCTGCTTGCTGATCGGCCTGTTGGTGGTGCTGTGCCGAGAGTCGTCGCATGCCTGGCTAAACCGGCTAACGCACGTGATCGCAAAGTATTCGTATGGCTTGTATCTCGGACAGATTCCTGTGCTCTGGCTGGTGTTTGTGAAGCTAAACTATCTCTCACGTCCCGCACAGTGGAGTATCTTCCCGGTGCTCATCATTCTGGTGCCGCTCGCGTCTTATCATCTGATTGAAAGGCCTTGCATCCGGTTGGGGGCCACGTTGACTTCGCCTCGACCAAAGTCGAAACGGTCGATTGCCGCGCCCGATCCTACAGTGCTTGAAGCGCAACCCTCCTCAACGTTATGACCAGCTCGCTAGCCCATGACATAGTCCCAGTGCGGAGGCCTCATTTCCATGTAAAGGACGGCACGTTTTATTTCTTGATATCTCGAAAACCGCATGCGTTCCTGAAAAACTCCGAGAAGGCAATTTGGGAGGCCATCGACGGGAGAACTAACGTTGCTGATTTGCGGAGCCAGTTTGCAGACGTTGATGACACTCTGAATCGGTTTGCCAGCCTGGGTGTCTGCGAATTTCCGCCTGTCGGATTTCCGTCGAACCGCCGCCGCATTCTTGTAATCGAACCTCACATGGACGATGCCGCCCTGAGCGTAGGCGGCACGATGTGGTTGCGTCGAAACGAATGTGAGTTTACGGTCCTGACTTTGGCCGGCGTTAGTAATTTCACCAGCTATTACGAGGTGGATCGGGAATTCTTTGACATCGCCGAAGTCACCGCGTTGCGCAAGGCCGAATCTGCCCTTTTTCTTAGACATGTTGGCGGGCATCATCTGACCCTCGATTTGTTGGAAGCACCTCTGCGCTATCGAAATGCTCAGTGGACCCTGGACTGGTTCCGCCAGCATCGCGACGCAATGTGGACTCTAGTTGCGCGGGCGCCCGCACCCGGCGAGCTTGAGGAATGGACCGCAGCCTTGACGCGCTTCTTTACGGGTCTGGAGGCTGAGGAGATTTGGATGCCCTTGGGAGTTGGAAATCATGTTGATCATCACCTGGCGCGGAATGCCTGTTTCGGGATTCTCAGAAAGCCGGAGCTTATCGGTGGACGTAAGGTTCGGTTCTACGAAGACTTGCCGTACACGTTGAATTGGCGTTGGCACGCCGATCGTGTGATTGAGGCTCTGAAAAATACCGGTACGCGCCTTGAGCAGAAGCGCGTCAATATCAACGGGGCGATGATTGAGAAGCTACACTTGCTGTCCATCTTTGGTTCACAATTCAAAATCGATTTCATAAAGCCGATCATGGAGAAATCTGCTGAGGAGGTTCTATACGAAGTCGTGACTCCTCCGTCCAAAACGATCGACCCGATCTCGTGCTACGTCGATGGTGACCGGGCCGTCGACATGGAGCGAAGTATCGTTCCGTGGATGCGACGTCACAAATCGGCACCCTTAGTTAAACTCTTGGTGCCCACTCCCATCGGCAGATGGGCGCAGGACATGCAATTATTGCTGGATCTTTTCCCACAAGCCCGATTCGAGGTGTTTATGCCCCGCTCCCAGGTAGTGGAAACTGAAACCTTCGCTTCACCTCGAATTCAAATAAGGCCAATCGACAAGGGGCGGTGGTACTCGGCTGCGGGACGCCTTTTCCTTAGTTGGCCGAGCCCACTTGTCATTGTCGTGAGTCCGGGAAGGGAAAGCCATGGCCGATGGCTAAGCGCGGCTTGCTTCGCCTCCGATTCTATTCTTACGCCTAGCCTCAATGTCTTCGCATTGGCTTTGCGTTCGGCGAGTGCCGCCTACCCCATTGTGCCCTCCGCTGAGTGTTGAGACATATCTCGCCGCGTTCCGTGAGAATGGGTCACTGCAGTAAGCAGGCGGATCGCAGTTCGTTCCTCAAATCAATTTCTTGTTAATTCTTAGTTCAATCAGGGGAACTGCACAGCGGATCGCTTACCATTCTCGGTGCGCCTGAATACGGAGCAACATACCCGCGCCGAGGCATATCCGTTGTCATCCCTTACCATTTACCCTCGGCGAAATGGGCAATCAGTCTTGAAACCAAACATTCCGAAGGAACCGTAGAATGAATGCTGGATCAAACATTGTTCGGGCTCGCACAGGTTTGCAGTTCCTGTTGTCCCTTAGCCTCATTACCTGCACTGTAGCGTTGGCATGTCCGCTCATTGGATATGGGTATCTGGGAAAATTCACGCGGTATGTGGCGGACGACTTCTGCGCGGGCAGGAACCTTGCTAGACGAGGATTTTGGGGCAGTCAAATCTGGACCTATCAGAACCATTCGGGAAGGTTCTTTTCGTACTTTGTGAGGATCGGTGCAGCCCTTATCGGACGAGATCACGAAACATCTTTTGTTCCCGCGATCCTTCTGGTTTGCTGGCTGGCCGCGACCACATGGGCACTTTTGCAGGTGACGACATTGCTGAAGTGGCGCTTGCAATTCCTTTCTAGTTTATTGCTCGCGGAGCTGATTATTTTTGCGATGTTACGCACCGGGCCCGACCCGGGACAATCTTTCTACTGGCAAGCCGGCAGTTTGACGTATACTGCCCCCATCATTTTGATCACAGTTTTTCTGGGGTTCGTACCACGCTTTCTGACTACCCAAGATAACGGGAGGAGCATTGCTGCAACGGTGTTCTTAGCCGGGATTTTGGCTCTTTGTGCGGCAGGTTGTTCGGAGACCAATGCCATCTTTCAGTGCGCGGGTGTCGCGATGGCGCTCATCTTCTGCAAGTGGGGGCCCTTTCCGCGCGCACGGCGAATCCTGCCCATCCTATACTCCGGACTGGCCGGTTCACTTCTGGCGTTCATCGTAGTCGCGGCCGCCCCTGGCAATGCAGTGCGCGAGGCAGGAATCCGCCCATTTTCGCCCGGCCTGTCAAAGACCACACTCCTCCTGAAGACGGTTGACGCCTCTGCTCGGTACCTGGTTGACTTCTTGCATACTCGTCCCCTGGCAGCACTCGCACTAGTCGTGGTTCCGTTGATCCTAACCAGGTCTCAGCATTTGCAGACTTTAACCCGGGCGGGGTGGCGGTCATCCATCTACGTGATTGCAGGCGGCTGGATCTTTGGATTCTTCCTCATCTCCAGTGCCATCCTTCCAGGCCTGTATGCGTTCAGTGCCATGCCCCCGGACCGCGCTCTGTTTGTCGACCATTGGGTTCTGCTGCTTACTTTACTGCTGAATGGGCTTGCGCTTGGCCGGGTTAGCGAGCATTGGTATGCGGAATCTGGAGTCGTAGGGATCCTAGCCGCAGTGTGTGTGGTCGCCCTCATCCTCCCGTGGGCTGCAAAATCCGTGCGCGACAACTTCGCTTCGATCCGCGATCTTCGGAGATATGCTGTGGCGTGGGACATCGAGGATGCTCAACTTCGCAGCATGAAATCAAATGGAGAGCTTCAGATATCTCTTCCCTGGAATGCGACCGTGGCCAGCAACGGCAACATTGACCAAATCGGATGGATCTCCGATGACCCCACCTACTTTATCAATACCTGCACCGCCGACTATTACGGAATTAGATCACTCCGATCCTATCGGCCAGACTACAACCACGACCCACAAAAGAGGATCCAACAGCCTATTCCGTAACAGCAGGGCGACGTCTTAACTCGCCGCAGGAAAAATGCCGAAGACTGTGTGCAGGCCGTGCGGTTCCAAATCCAGTTCCTTCAGGCATCGCTTTTCCACAATATCGAAAAGCGCGATGTGAGTTGGCCGCTTGACCGCGCCCCGGCCCAGAAAGCTCTTCACCCAGCGCACATTTTCACTGAATATTGTCTTCCGCATTCGGGTAAATCCCACCCAGATGCGTCGCTCGTCGACCGGCAGTAGCCCCCTGCACCACGCCGGGACCATTGGTTGACCGCCATCTTGTATTCGCTTAAGGTCTTGTATTTCTCTAAGGTCAATAACCTGCTCGGTTTGCAGATTCCGGCGGTTCACGATTACTATTTTTCCATCCACTGCGGTAAATAGGATCCGCTCGCCGTCCAGAAAACCATCATGGGGACCTGCTCCCGCAATTTCAATTCGTCTTTTAGGTCCATTCAAGCTGATTGCATCCCGCAGAAAATAACGCGTGGCCCACACTTCATCATCCAGTACAAAAGCAAAATTGGGATGTGCTTTATGGGGTTTGGTAGTTTCGACCTTGCGATAGTCGATGCCCTGGGAAAAACGTACCCAAGGCTCTTCCTCGATGACGCTATATTCTGCAATGATCTTCCCGTGAGGAGTGACCTTAACAACCATGTCAAGACCGGTGCTGACTACCAATAAATTCTCGTCCGCTGCCGGGGTGACGTGATGCACGTCGTTGAGACAGGGGAGGGAAACATAACCAGTCTGCGTGAAATCGGGCACCCGGTAGATGAGGACCTCGGTCGTGGTGCATGTGTACAGAGTATTACCAATTAAGGCCCCACTATGAAAATGAGCTCCCGGGCGGTTACCAGGTCGAGCCTCGGGCGGACTTTGATATTCGACGCAAGTCCGAGTGGCTCCGGAGTTTGTGTCTACCTCTACTATAAGAGCCGACTCATACATGCACCACTCGTTTTCATAAGTCGTTTCCTTCAGTCCCGGCTTTCGCTGCCTTCCACCAAGAACGTAAAGCTTGTCCATTACCTGTCCTCCTCAACGGGTGGATGAAGAAAACTGAGCGGTTACTTCTGATGAGATCAGAAAAACCACTGGGCCGCACAATTTTTGGGAAAAAACAGGTTGGGTGTGGCCCGTTTGCAAATTAACCTATCGGACAGACTGCTCTATGGTTCAAATCAGCCGCTTGAGATTCGATTCAGCCGATTGACGCGCACGCCAGCGCTTCCTTCTCTTCCTTGATGGAATCGAACGCCCGCACGCGGCGCTTTTAAACAGGAGATCATATCAGCCTGCGCCGAATGCCTGTTCAATTGCCGGATGAATTTTCAGTAAATTCGTAAGTGGCGTAATCCGTAAATGCCCCAATTTACCGTCATAGCAACTCTCAACAGGTGCGATGAATTTTTGATTAATTCTGAATAACTTGCCAACTGAAAATACGAAGTTCCCTTAACATAAGCCTCAAATGGCGCCGGGGGAAAGTACTGTGGGGTCCGCAACCAGTGACATTTCCGTAATCATTCCGTACCACAACCGAGAGAAGTACGTCGACGAGGCAGTTCAATCTGTGCTTGCGCAGACTCTCCGACCGCTCGAAATTATCATCGTCAATGATTGTTCGAAGGAAGCTTCCCGCAGATACCTCGACCGCTACGCCGGCTCGTGCACCATCGTTGACTTGCCGGTAAATGTGGGACTAGCGGGCGCGCGCAATGCCGGGATACGGGCGGCTCGCGGTGAGTTCGTGGCATTTCTCGACGACGATGACATCTGGCTGCCGCACAAACTAGAAGTGCAGCGCAAGTATATGGACGACCATCCTGAGTGTGCGATCGTGCATTCCGCAGCTCGTCTTTTTTTTCAAGATGGACGGGAGGAATACTATAAACACTTCGACGGTGGAGAGATGTGGTTGGCCCAGGCTCTTATGAATGGATATTGGGCTATTGTCCCGACCATTCTCGGGCGCAGCGAAGTCATACGCGCGGTGGAGTTTGACGTCAATTTTCGCGAATGCGAGGACCGCGACTTCATCATCCGCTGCTGCGCCGCGGGCTACCGGGTCGAGGGTATCGAAGAGCCTCTCCTTCGGATCCGCCGTCAGGACCAGGAGGGATTGACCAAAAAACCTTGGCGGATTTACAGAGCAGACTTGCGGATGTGTTGGAAACATCGGGCGCTTTTCTACCGCGCCTATGGCCTCAGGGGCATTCTGAGCTTCGTCATTGAAAAAGCTCAGACTCCGAGCCGCCAAACCCCCTTCCTCAGCGGGATCATGCTCTTTTTCCTTAAGTTCGTCCAATACCGGCAAAAGCGGCGCTATCGGGACCCGGTTATTTACGGTCCGGGACAAACGAAACCACGGTGGGTCGCAGAACAGCTAACCGGCAGGACGAATGTTCTCAAGAAAGAATTCTCCATGAAGCAACACACGAGCGACATTTCTGTCATCATTCCGTTCTATAACCGAGAACAATATATTGAAGAGGCTATTCAGTCCGTCCTGGCGCAAACGCTGAAACCACTCGAAATAATCATTGTGAATGACTGCTCGCGTGAATCTTCACGTAGATATCTGGATCGCTTCGCGGATGTCTGCAAAATCGTCGATCTCAAAAAGAACGTTGGCCTGGCGGGGTCGCGGAACGCCGGAATTCAGGTTGCCCGCGGACAGTTTATCGCCCTGCTCGATGATGACGACATCTGGTTGCCGGAGAAGCTTGCGGTGCAACGCCAATACATGGAAGAGCACCCCATGTGCACGATGGTTCACAGCCAGGTGCGAGCCTTCTATACCAATCATCCAGATCATGTTTTCGGCCGCTTTGATCCCTGGCAACCGATGTCCCTGGCACAAGCCCTGCGCGACATGTACTGGGCCGTGCCTTCGACCATGATGTTTCGCACCGATGCAATTCGTGCTATTGGCGGGTTCGATCAGCATTTTCGTGAATGTGAGGATCGCGATTTCCTCATTCGAGTCTGCGCGGCAGGCTATCGAGTGGAAGGCATTCCTGAACCCTTGGTCCGGTTTCGACGAACCCTTCATGGCAGCTTGAGTGAACAACACTGGACCATGTTTCGCGCCCACCTCAAAGTCGTGTGGAAGCATCACATGCTCTACCATCGGGCCTATGGGTTACGAGGCGCCGCGAATTTTCTACTGGTAACTCTTCACATGGCAAGTTGGAAGACGAGATATGTCGATGGAATCGTCAGATTTCTGCTCCGGGTTTACGATAGGAAGTGGATCATCAAGCCTGGGTATCGCGATCCCGTTCAAATTGCTGAGCAGGAGTCCTTGTTGACGGTGGGAGATGTTTCCGCCACTGAGGAGCAAAGACAAAGTGCATAGCCTGCATGCCGGCTTTCGATATTTTCGTGCAGGCGCCGGCAAAGCATCTCGCCAAGTCCACTCCTATCTTCGCCGCGCGCGAATGCGCCGGGAGCGGGTCGGCGCATACGCTGCCTATTCGACCCGCACTCCCCAGTGCCTGCACATCGGCGCGGAAATTTTTGCCATACCTGGATGGTTCAACACTGACCTGGATCCCCGCGGAGAGGGGATTTACTTTCTCGACGCAACGCTACCTTTTCCGTTTCCCGACGCCTCGTTCGATTATGTTTTCTCCGAACATATGATCGAGCATATTCCGTTCGGCGATGGAATGAAGATGTTGACCGAATGCCGTCGCATTTTAAAGCCCGGCGGCGTAATTCGCACCGCGACTCCCAATTTACTTAACATCTTGTCGCTGATGTCGGGTGGCAATGGCCATGAGGCCTACCTGGATTGGGCCGTCCAGCAATTCAAGCTGCCTAAAGCCCCGTTCCCGAAGGCTCCGGGCGTGATTAACCATTTTTTCCGCGCGTGGGGACACCAGTTCATCTACGATCCCGCGATGCTGCAAAGGGCAATGGAGCAAGCGGGTTTCGGAGAGATCGTTCAGTGCGAAGTTGGCGTCAGCCGCCACGAAGCCTTGCGGGGGCTCGAGCGCCATGGCGAAAGATGGACGCCGTGGATCAATCAATTCGAAACCATGGTCCTCGAAGCGACGGCGCCGGATACCAAGTTAGGTCTCGATATCTCGGGGAAGTTAGCGGTCGCAGGGAACGCTTAATCACCACAACGTTCAGCGAAGAAATTTACCAGACGTTCATATCTGGCATCTACAATCGGTGATGCCTTTCCCATATGAGTGATATTAACGGGCCTCGTTCGAGCATTCGGACTTTTATTCTGGAAAAGTTTCCCACGGCCAAAAACCGGGGATTGAGTGATGATCTTCCACTCTTGGAGTCTGGCATCATTGATTCTCTGGGTGTACTGGACGTTCGTGGGGTTCTTGGAGCAAACGTTTCGGATCAAAATCGATGACGATGAACTGACGCCAGATAACTTCGCCAACATCCGACGCCTGGTCGCATTCGTCGAGAGCAAAAACGGTTGGGCTGGGGTGTCTACGACAAAGTGAATGTCGATACCCGCCGGCTTCTCCAGGCGAGAATAGTCAGCCACTGCTCCTAGGGCAGGAGATCATTTTGTTTTTGCCCGGCGATGTCTGATTGCGTGTGGGTACACGGGCCGGAGTGACCGAGGCCGGGTTGGGGGTGCTGTGAATCGGCCTGTCCTTATCCTGGGCTGGATACCGCGTATCATTGTTCCTATCGCTCGCTCTTTGCACCGTCATGGGGTGCCGGTCGATGTCGCCAGTTTCCCATCGACACCCCGGATTCCTTCGCGTGCCATTTGCGAAAGCAGAACTGTTGCTCACCCCGACACCGAGCGTTCAGAGTTCGTGAGACAACTTCGCCAGTTCATTCGGGAACGAGGCCACGACCTGCTGATTCCCGCCGACGACTGCATGCTACGGGCCGTCGTGGAAAATTACGACGACTTTGCGGATCTGTTACACATCGGGTGTCCACCTCCCGCAATTGCTCGCCTTGTTCTCGATAAGACCGCGACCTTGGAGATTGCAGAGCGCTGCGGAGTTAGAGCTCCGAGGACTGCCGTAGTTTCTCAGTCTGCTGAATTGCACGATCTCGCGGGTAGCTTTTCGTTTCCGTGGATTCTCAAACCGGCGCAAAAGGAAACGCGCGTGGAAGAGGTGAAGAGCTGCAAGTTAACAAGCGTCGATGAGGTCGCGAAGCGATTTCCCTTGGGGAGGGAGCTCACGCCGCACGTGCTGGTCCAGGAATACTGCGCGGGGAGCGGCGTCGGGGTTGAAATGCTACTGGACCACGGAGAGTGCTTGGCCGTATTTCAGCATCGGCGCTTGAAGGAATTGCCTTATACAGGAGGGTTTTCGGTAATTGCGGTTGCTGAAGCCCCAAATCCAAACCTCGTTCAGTCGTCGCTGGCTCTGTTACGAGCGATGCAGTGGCAAGGTATTGCGATGGTCGAATACAAAATGAACGCCAATGGCGAAGCGGTCTTAATGGAGGTCAACGGCCGCTATTGGGGATCGATCGCCCTGGCTATTTCGGCGGGAATCGACTTTCCGTGGTATGAGTGGCAGGTCGCGCACGGTGAACGGCCCGAAGTACCCACGGAATGTGCGGTCGGCACCAAGTGGCGCTGGACTATCGGGTATCTTCACCGGCTGTACGAGCTGGTGGATCTGGCGAGGGGCTCAGCTACGGCTCGGGAGGTACTATATCAGGACCTTCGGCAATTGGGTGAAGACTTCGGCCCTTCAGTTTCAGATCCCATGCTAAAGCTCTCTGATCCCATGCCGTATGTGGTTGGGTTACTCCATGCCATGGGCGAATTCGCCTCTTACACCGCAACTAGGGTTGCCAATCGTTACCGTTCTCTCGCTGTGAGGCTCGACGCACGCTGATGCGCCGCGACAAATGTGTCCAGGCGGCGCACGACTTTCGATCGTTTTTACACGGCATTCATATGTTCCATCTAGAATTTCGGCTAGTTTGATAGGTTCGAACACAATGCGCTCTTCCGCGAGCCGCATGCAACCAATCATGGATCGGGACTGATGGACTTAACGCTAAGATCAGCCTCTCTATCTGAAGACGGACAGGAACTAGCAGAGCTATTGGAAAGAAATGGTCTGGGACCAGCGAAAGAGCACGCTTATTGGCGACATGAGAGCAACCCTGCAGGGCCGGGTTGGGCATGGGTTATATACGACCGGAAAAGCGGGACGGTCTCGGCCATGGCTTCAGTTTTGCCTCGCCACGTGTATGTTGACGGAAGGCTTGTGGTTTGCGGCGTCGTCGGCGATTTTGTTGTGGATGCCGCGATTCGTAGTCTGGGACCAGCCGTGATCTTGCAGCGCGCTACATTTGAGCCGGTTGACTCGGGCGCGCTAGCTTTCTGCTATGATGCCGTGCCGCACGACCGAGGAATGTCCACCTTTCTCCGTTTGGGAATGTCTCCCAGCTGCGAGGTGATTCGTTACGCGTGCCCGCTTCGCAGCGACGAGTACTTGGAAAAGAGACTAGGAAAAGGGATCTGGACGAGGCCCGTGTTTACAGTCACAAACCTAGCGCTGCGGATACGAACTGGAGAACGTTCCACACCTGGGCTGGAGATCGCGGTGCTCGATAACGGCTTCGGGGAGGAGTTCTCCCATCTCGATAAACAGGTCTCGAGCTCGGGCGTGATTCGCTCGAGCCGGTCGGCTGCCGATCTGAAATGGCGGTACAGGTTTTCCGCAGGGCCAAAGTTCCGCATCTTGGTGGCTCGCCGGGCTGGTGAACTCCTGGGCTTCTTGGCCTTCCTGACTTTGGATAAGCGAGCGACCGTTATGGACCTGTTCGGCTTCCAGCTTCCGGATGTGGGCAGCAATTTACTGGACGCTCTTATTGATTTGGGTTGTCGAGAAGGACTGTCCTGTCTTGAGGGATATTTGTCTGAGGCCAACTGGCTGAAGTCCGTTTTTGCGCGCGCCGGGTTTCGTCCGCGGGAAAGGGCTGCAAGAATCGTGGCTTATAGCGAGCCAGCCAATCCAAGGTTTAATTGCGGAGCGAGCTGGTCTTTCGGCGGCTGTGACATTACGCAGTAAAAGGACGCTTCTCGTCCCCTCATCAACAAAGACTGAGAGTATATGGATTTTCTGCTCCATCACATGCTACGTACCAGCGCTCTGCGACTTCCCGATAAAGAGGCGTTGGTTCATGGAGAACAGCGTTTGAATTACGGGGAAGTGAGTGCTCGCGTCGCGGGTCTCAGTTCTGGCTTGCGTAGCGCGGGATTGCACCGCGGCGAGAGAGTGGGCATTTACCTTGATGCCGGCATCCCCCAGGCCTTGGCAATTTTTGGCGTTTCGCAGGCTGGCGGCGTTTTTGTTCCGATTAATGGAGTTCTATTTCCTGATCAGGTCGCGCACATAATCCGAGACTGTAGTATTTCGTCTTTGATCACTTCAGCGCCGAAGCTTGCATCGCTACTACCGGGCCTTACACAACTCCACTCCCTTCGTTTCCTAGTGGTGGTTCCCGACGGAGCTGAAGTGCAGGTCTCTCTGCCGGTGTACGACTTCGATGCCATGACGTCCGAGGAGACTCGCGCTTGTCAGGATTGCGGCATTGAAAAAGACCTCGCCGCAATTCTGTACACCTCAGGTTCGACCGGAAAGCCGAAAGGCGTCATGTTGAGCCACGCCAATTTATTGGCGGGGGCGACAATCGTATCCGAATATTTGGAAATCACTTCGTCCGATCGTATTCTCGGCGTCCTTCCCTTCAGCTTCGATGCCGGCCTGAATCAACTGACCACCGCGTTTCAATCGGGGGCCACGCTGGTTCTCATTAATTTCGTATTCGCCAAGCAAATTGTAGAGATTCTGACGAAAGAGCGGATCACAGGATTGGCGGGCGTACCCACGGTATGGAGCCTGCTCGCCCAACCTAAATCGACCCTCGAGAAAAATCCACTACCGGATTTGCGGTACATCACGAACACCGGCGGGGCGATGCCACAAAGCGTGTTGAAAGTCCTTCGGCAGGCGCTGCCGCGCGCCCGCATTTTCCTGATGTATGGATTAACCGAGGCCTTCCGTTCAACTTACTTGCCTCCGGAGGAACTGGATCGGCGCCCTACGTCCATGGGAAAGGCAATCCCAGATACAGAGATTCTGGTCCTAAACGAACAGAGCCAATTGTGTAAGCCTGGTGAGGTCGGAGAGTTGGTACATCGCGGTCCCACGGTTTCTTTGGGATATTGGGGAAATCCCGAGGCAACCGATCGTGTGTTAAAACCAAATCCACTCCTGCCCCCCGAGTTGGGTGATGTTGAGAAGGTTTGCTACTCCGGCGATTTGGTGACGATGGACGACGACGGTTTCCTCTACTTTGTGGGCCGCCGCGATGCCATGATTAAGTCTTCGGGATTCCGTATCAGTCCGACCGAAGTAGAGGAGTTTGTCTTCCAAAGCGGCAAGGCGCGGCAGGCAGCAGCCATTGGTGTTCCCGATGAATTGCTGGGACAGGCGGTGAAGGTATTTGTTGTTGCACATGACGGCGAAGCGGTGGACAAGGACGCCTTAATCGTTTTTTGTGCCGAAAGAATGCCCCGCTACATGGTTCCGAAATCTATCGAAGTCATGGACGAGCTCCCGAAAACCAGCAGCGGCAAAGTGGACTACCCTTCGCTGCGCCGGCGCGAAGGTTTGCCATGAGCATCCCGAATGTCGCGATGTCCTATTGGGGAAGCAATTCCGCGGGCGAATTGCTGGTTGGCGAGTTGAGTGTCTTGTTCCTGGCCAATCGATACGGAACTCCGCTTTTTATCTACGACCGCAAAGTAGTCGAACAAAAATATTCTGCGTTGCGCGATGCGTTGCCCAGTAGGTTCTCGATCAGCTACTCGGTGAAAGCCAACCCGAATCCAGCCTTTCTGAAATTTTTCCTGGAGAAAGGCTGCGGCTTGGAAATTGCCTCGGCTGGGGAATTTCATCAGGCATTAAGTGTTGGCTGTCCGCCGGAAAAACTGATTTTTGCCGGGCCCGGCAAGACGGAAGCCGAATTGAAGCTCGTACTGGGCCGGGGAATCGGTGAGATTCACGCCGAGTCGCAATTGGAAATTGAGCGTATCGGCGCCATTAGTTCAAAGCTTGGCCGCCGCGCACGGGTTGCGCTCCGCGTAAATCCGAATGAGGCTGGAGTGGGAGGCGCCATGCGAATGGGAGGCAAATCCGCCCCCTTCGGCGTCGACGAAGAACAGATAGAGCCGATCCTCCTGCGAATTGCAGGTGATCCCTATCTCGACTTTTGTGGAATTCATCTTTTCTTGGCCACGCAAATTCTCGACTACAAAATTCTGCTCGCCCAATATCGAAAGGGACTGGAAATCGGGCAACGCGCCGCTACTCTCCTAGGCGTTCCTCTCCGCACCCTGGATTTTGGAGGAGGACTGGGAATTCCATATTTTTCCGGCGAGACACAACTGAATATGGGTGAGTTCAGCCTGGGTTTACATCAACTGTTGGACGGCATCGCAGAGCCCAGCTTTACCAATACTCGATTCATGGTTGAGCCCGGACGTTTTTTGGTCGGCGAGGCTGGAGTATACGTGGCGCGAGTCAATGACATTAAAACCTCGCGCGGAAAAAAGTATTTAATTCTGGACGGCGGCATGAATCATCACTTGGCTGCCTCGGGAAACTTAGGGCAAGTCATCAAGCGCAACTTTCCCGTCGCCATTCTAAATAAACTCAATGTTTCCGAAAGTGAAACGGTTGATGTTGTCGGCCCCTTGTGCACTCCGTTGGATACTTTGGGCCGTTCGCTGCAGTTGCCACCGGCCGAAGTCGGAGACATGGTCGGAATCTTTCAATCTGGAGCGTATGCGCGGAGTGCAAGTCCTCTCGGATTCTTGAGTCATCCAACGCCGCCGGAAGTGTGGGTAGAGGGAAACTCTGATTCGCTCATAAGACGGCGGGGTAATCCGGAAGATTACCGGCAGGACATCCCGCCGGTGAGCACGGCCTCGCAGTCTGTTTCATAAAATCGGCCGCAGATTGCAGATTCAAAGAACTCTTCATTTTGATTTATTGTCTGATGCCGCGCATCGTGCAATTCAGCCAATGTAAACTCTTCCAGGCGTTCTTTGGAAGATGAAAGCGGAGCCATTCCTTGCCTAGGGCCGCGGCTTGAACCGTCTGCAAATAGATGCTGCCCATGCTTTTTGGGCGAGCGAAGTGAATGCTGGCATATCGTGTAATCCCCGCATCCCAACGGCTCTTTGACGCCGACTCGCCAGCCAGAAAGTCGTAGCGTCGCATGCCTGCGCCGATCAGTTGACGGATGACGTGTGCTCTAAGGACATACCCCACGCTGTCCGGGGAATAAACGGGGTCATAGCCTTCCTGGAGCGAAAAAAAAGTTTGGCCGAAGCAAAATCCAAACTGCGCTGCGGCCGGTTTGCCGTCTAAGTCGAGGAGCCAGAACTGCAGGTGACCGCGCGCCAGTAAAAGACTTGCCATGTCGCGATAAAAGTCGCGGCGAGCTGGCGATTTAAAGCTACCAGGCTCACCGATACTTTCCCATCGCTTTTGGTGCAAGGCAAACAGCGTGTCTAAAGCAATCGCTAGTTCGGCTTGGCTGGCGCACTGGTAAAAGCGAGTCTTATATTTCTTTTCCAATAGGTTTCTGCGATATGCAACCTTTGCGCGTTCTTTCGCTGAAAGCTGAGTTCGGTATCCGTCCCACGTCTCTGGCAACTGAATGGCTGAGCCGGTCTGTTGATGACGACTGGCTGGCCAGCGCTGCTGGCGCAGTTTGCGCAACACGGCGCGCCCTACAGGGGAGTCTTCCGGCATTGTGTTTAGTTCACAGTAGTCCCAACGTTTCGATTCTTTCGCCAAGTAACCCAGAAAAGCGTCTGCGATTTCGTCTTCATAGCCCGTACGCGCCGGGAAATCCAAATTGTCGGAGTCGCCGCTACCATCGCCCAAAAAGCGGAGAAGTGTGAGATCGGCAAGGGAACCTAGTGTTTGCTTTTCCACAGAGAGCGGCGCCAATCCTACCAATCGAGATGATTCGTCCAAAAATGCCAGCACCAGTAGCTGTCGGCGCTCGCCGAAGGCCCGCCACCAGGGAGCTAGCCATTCCCAACTCGAGAAGATCGTGGCGCCATGGAACTCGCTCAGCAAACCTTCCCACCCACTCCGGAGCGCCTCGATTTCGGCTAGATTTTCATAGACGCGAAGGTGTAAAACTTTTATCCCCTTACCCGGCCCGCTATCTAGGACGTTCCGACGTCTGCATGGAAACTCTCGCAAGAAGTTTACCTTGTGAATCTGAATCGAGGTGAGGCGTCTGTCCCTTGCGGACCGACGCTCATGATAGGAGAAGCTGCATCTTCACAACTCTGCGTATCTACTGCCTCGCATTCATCGTCCCTTCATCATTGGAAAGTATGATGTACCGAATCCCCGACGAGTAGCAAATCAGCTTTCGGGGCGGGTCCTTTTGTTACATGGAACTCCTGTTTCCAGCTGCGGAGTAAACAGGACGTTCCAGTCGTAAGGAGCGGATTTGGACAGCGAACAAAGCCTGGCGTTTAAACCTGCATTAGATGCGGGGGCGAGCCCGTCCGAGCCAGTCTCTTCAGCAACGCGGAAGATGGATCATTCGCTGTTTCGAAGCGTAGCTTGGAATGCGGCCAGTGACTGGATCAGCCAGATCTTCACATGGGCGTTATTCCTGATTACGATCAGACTTCTGTCGCCCGCCGATTTTGGTCTGTTAGCTTTGCAGGTTGTTTTGTTGCCGTTGGGATATACGTCGACGCTCGGCATCGGCCGCGCAGTAGTGACCTTACGCGAGCTAACCGAAGATCAGATATCACAGCTCAACGGCGTGGGCTTGATGATCGGACTGGGCTCTTACGCAATTGCAGCCGCGGCCGCCGTCCCCGTCGCCAGATTCTATAACATCCCGCGTCTGGTCCCCGTAATCCTGGTCAGTTCCCTTGGCATGATCATCTGCGGAGCGCAGCTTGTTTCCAACGGCCTGATGATGAAGGAGATGCGCTTTCGAGCCCTTTGTACGTACAACGGCGTCGCGGCGGTCGTGACCGCCATCCTTACCGTGTTGTTGGCTTGGCGAGGGTGGGGTTATTGGGCCTTGATTTTTGGAGGCATGGGAGGCGGATTTCTTCGTGCAGCTCTCGTCCTCCGTGCGCGGCCCCACGCCTACGCTTTCCCGCGCTGGAGTGCGGTCCGCCAGCCTTTGACATTCGGTCGGCACGTTGTGGTCTCAACCATGGCGGCGGACATTTATGAAAGTTTGGACAATTTTACGGCGGGCCGCATGCTTGGTCCCGCTGCGCTTGGGCTCTACGGGATGGCTTGGACGTTGGCGAATATTCCAATGGAGAAAGTGACCAGCATGGTCACTACCGTAATCGCAAGCTATCTGGCGGCGGTTAAAGACGATCTCGGGGCGCTTCGCCGGTACATCCGCAATCTGACCGAGTGCATTGCTCTGCTAACGTTCCCCGGGTGTGTTGGTTTGGGACTTGTGGCCCGTGAATTCGTCCCGGTAGTGCTGGGCCACAAATGGGAAGGGACGACGGGTCCATTGGCGGTGCTTTCGATTTATGCGGGATTGAGATCGATAGTGGCGCTTATTCCCAAGCTCATCATTTCGATGGGCAATTCTCGATTCGTCATGTGGGTTGACCTGATAACGCTACCGGTTTTGGGTTTGGCTTTCTACGTTGGCGGCCATTGGGGCATCACCGGAATTGCGTGGGGATGGGTCGTAGCCTACCCCTGGGTGGTGCTGCCCTTATATCGAAAGGCGTTCGCAGCGATCAAGATGAGCGTCATGGATTACCTCCGCCCCCTGCGCCCGGCGCTTGAAGGAACGATTGTCATGACCATCGCCGTTTTGCTGGCGAGGCGCGCGCTTCCCAATGACTGGCTGATTCCGCTTCGCTTAATTCTCGAAATTCTCACGGGCGTTCTGTTCTATCTGACAACTCTGTGGCTAAGGCACCGGGAACGGATGCTGGCCTTTGTGGAAATGGCTAAGAGTGCGCGCCGTGGCTAGCCTCGCGTGCGGGTGTGGCTTCGTAAGACCGGCGAGCGAAAGCAAGAAGCAGGCGTCGAAGGATGATAAGCCTTGACCCGAATTTGTTACGCGCCAGCATCTCGCACTTCTTTCTATCGACCGGAATTAGATGTACTGAGATTTTGCGCTTTTTTAGCGGTTTTCAGGTTCCACTTTGCTTACGCGGTGAGCCGGTACGTGGAGAGTGGAGGACCTCATTGGCTAGCCGTAGCTAATAGCGCTAGCTATGCGGGAGGGTTTGGAGTTGACCTTTTCTTTGTCCTCAGTGCCTATCTGATCACTGAACTCCTGCTGCGCGAAAAGAGCCAATGCGGGACGCTGGACGTTAAGGCTTTCTACCTGCGTCGCGTCCTACGCATTTGGCCTTTATATTTCTTCTACATCGGCATCGCTCTCATCCCCGCATTCAATCCTGTGAAGGAGTTCAGCTGGCGCTATGTCCTCGCTTTTCTGCTATTGGCTGGAAACTGGAGCATCCTTCTCTGGGGGTGGCCCCACTCCATCATTAATCCTCTCTGGACGGTGTCCGTCGAAGAGCAGTTCTATCTTTTATGGCCTCCACTCGTTCGCAATATCCCGCGCAATAAGATCATATTTGCTGCAGTTGGGATGCTCGTCGTTTCAACGGTCACACGCATCCTCTTGGTCGCCTTCCATGCCGGGACTGATTCTGTACGATGCAATACCCTAGGGCGCCTCGACCCAATCGCCGCGGGGATTCTCATTGCAGCCATGTTGCACAGGGCGCCCAATTTCAGCAATGGTCTTCGATTGGGGATGCTAAGTTGCGGGGTCTTGCCGCTGGTCCTAGTGGCACACTATTGGAAAATTCAAGACCCCCGGTCTCTGATGTGGATTCCCACGCTGGTAGGCTTCCCCGTTGTGGCAGCCAGCTGTACCCTCATCCTGCTTGCCGTCCTGGGGGTTTCCGTCCGGTTTCCCCGGATATTGACGTACCTAGGGAAAATTTCGTACGGCCTTTACGTATACAGTGCACTAGCAGCGTTTTTAGCAAGCAAGTTGATTCCGTCGCATAGATTCCTTCGTCAACTAATCCTGAGAGAGTTGCTAGCGCTGATCATCACAATTCTGTTTGCCGCAGTCTCCTACACGCTGTTGGAGAAGCCTTTCCTGCGACTTAAGGCGCGATTCGAGTTGATCCGTTCCCGGCCAGCCTGATTAAGAAGCACAGTGAAAGATTTTCGTGGACTGTGAACCAAGGGACAGGGCGAACTGCGAAGCAGCCCGGGTAGCGACGCTACGAAGAAGCTGGGCCGCGCCGTTCAAGGAGACTGAATGCGAGTTCGTGACGCCTATTCATGGTGCAACGGCGGCTGCCTTGCGCGAAAAGAGGCGGTAACTCTCAATCATACTGCCGACGACCCGGTAGGTTCTGAGTTTGTAATGGAAACGATCCCTACTCCGAAGAGTAAGCGCCCATTTCCCAAAGTTGGTGAGCAACTCCCGGTAGAGCCACCGGGGGACGCCAAATATGAGATTGCCCTCTGGCGAAAGGCCAGCTGTCCTCGTTAAGGAAACGCCGTTGTAGTAGTACCAGGAAAGGAAGTACTTCTTAGTCGTTCGGTTCGGATCGACCGGATGGTACACAATCGCGGCGGGGCAGTACACGATCTTTTCGCCTCCGCGGATGAGTCTTTCTCCGAACTCCGTATCATCGCAGGTTATCGTATGCTTACTGCCGGTGACCCCGAGATCAAGGCGGAAGAGTCCATATTTTCCAAACACCTCCTTGCGAAATGCGGAGTTCGCTCCTAGCGGCGGAACTTTGATTTCTTTGAGCTCATTTCCCAGATCGAAATTGGTTACTGCAAATTGACCCTCCATTTCCAACCAATCTGGCTTTGGGTGATTCCAGAGTGGGACGACACGGCCCGCGAAGGCTGCGCAGTCGAACTCCTCGAAGGTCCGTTTCAAGTTGGAAAGCCAGTCACGATCGAGAAGAACATCGTCATCGGTAAAAGCGACAATCTCTCCCCTAGCCTTTGCGATCCCCGCATTTAATGCAGCCGATCTCCCCTGCTTCTTCTCAAAAATGTACCGGACAGAAAAACCGGCCGCTCCTGCAAACCTCGCAACCACCTCGCGGGTTAGGTCGGTGGAATTGTTGTCGACAACCAGGAGTTCCCATGCCAATCCGGGCGGAACGGACAATTCCAAGAACGTTTCTAAGGTAGTTCGGAGGCTGGCGGCGCGATTGTACGTGGCCAAAACTACACTGATGTCTATCGAAATGGAGTCTCGTGCTTCCACACTTTTCCATTTCCTTCGCTATTTTGCCGGGAGAACCTCATGAACCATAGAAGCATTTTTCACGTGTCCGGAGATATATTGGAACCCGCCGTTCATTTTAAGCAATCCGGTCATCTCCCCTCGTCGGAAACCCGCAAGAATTCACCAAACATTCATCTTGTAGGTTCAGTTCCCCATCGGGGGCGCCTGCTATGATGCCGAGTTAGCCTCGCGCCTTGTTCGGATCAGCTTTTGCTTCCACATAGACTCTCTGCGCTACGACTGCCGCGGAGTCGCTAGCGCGGGTTTTGAAAGGGTAATCGGATTTGCAGTTATCTCAGTCAACGCGATTGGCGAAAGCAGGCCGACCCGGGCGGTACGGGAGGATCTATGGCGCGGGTACGGGTGCACATTCACAAGAGAAGAAAGACGTTTTCGGTTGGGCTCTCTTTTGGTTGGTGCTGTTCTACTTCGTTTATTGCGGTCGACCCGCCGATTTGATTTCCGTTTTGAGTCCTATTCCACTCGCCAAGATCACGGGTACCCTTGCGGCGCTCAGCTTGTTCTTGAGTTTGGGAAAAACTCCACGCCGATTTAAGGATCTTCCCAGTGAAGCCTCCTACCTCATCTTGCTCGTCGTACTTTTGTTTGTTTCGGCAATCCTTTCTCCCGTTTGGAGAGGCGGTGCTTTTTCCGCAACTCTGGATTTCGCGAAGGTGTGCGTCATTTGGGTATTGACGTTTCTCCTGGTCACAACTTTAAGACGGCTCAAGCAAATCATTTTTCTCCAATCAGCCTCCGTGGCCGTGATCTCGGTTATGGCACTTGTAAAAGGCCGCTCTGTGCCACGGTTGGATGGTGTTATTGGCGGATTTTATTCCAATCCAAACGACATGGCATTCGCGATCGTACTGTCCATTCCCTTCTGCATGGCCTTCTTGCTCAACGCGCGAGGCCTGGCTCGCAAAGCGATATGGTGCCTTGCCATCGTCGGCATGATTGCGGCATTAATGTTGACGGCATCGCGAGCCGGCTTCATTGATATCGTCGTTGCAACTGCTGTTGCTCTTTGGCACTTTGGAGTAAAGGGAAAGCGCCCACACTTGATTGCCGGAGCAATTCTTCTAGGTGTTACGTTACTGGTCTTTGCGGGCCAGACTTTGGAGGTTCGCTTCGCGGGTATGTTCAGCTCCGGTGATTCCGGGTTACAGGATACCGCCCATGAATCGTATGAGGAACGTAAGCTCCTTATGACCAAGGCGATCGACGCAATCGAACACTACCCCATTTTAGGGCTAGGAGCCGGAGACTTCGTCGTTTATTCCGGCTTGTGGAGAGATGTTCACGTATCGTATTTGCAAATTGCCGCAGACGGCGGAATCCCCGTCCTCATCGTTTATCTAATGTTCTTCTATCGAGGTTTCGCCAACCTAAGATCACTTAGCCGAACGCCAAATCTGGATCGTGAAACGACTTTATTGTTGGGCGCCTTAAAGAGTTCGTTGGTAGGTTTTGTGGTAGGAGCGTGTTTTGCTCCGGAAGCATATCAATTCTTCCCTTATTTCACGGTGTGCTACACCTCCGTTCTGTGGGCCATTACCAGAGAGGGAGAGCGCTCAGAGGTCCCGGCGAAGAACTCGTTGGTGTCGCATCCGCGCCGTCTTGCGCAGGCTTACTGAGGTATGAAGCGTCCGGTGCATTCCTTCTTGCCGCCTGACTGGCGTTTTCTGCTGACGAAAGCGTCTCTCACCACACGCTGGCTGCCTGCATACGTTTGGCAAAGGTGTACGCGTCCCGCATGGAGACGCCAAGTTCACCTGGTGATTGCCTTGGCCGATCATTTTGAGCCAGCGATTGTTCCACAAAACGGGTTCGCTCGGGCGCCCTACCATGAGCAGGAGCGTCGACTTGACGACTGGTGCCGAAAATACCCTCTCGCTTTTGAAGCTTGGCGTGACAGTGATGGCCGTCCCTTTGTTCACACCTACTTTTACCCTGCAGAGCAGTACGAACGGGGATTACTGCAGCAATTAGCCAGTCACTGCAAGTCCGGTTGGGGTGAAGTTGAAACACATCTGCATCACGGAACCAAGTCTCCTGACACGGAGGAAAACCTGCGGCGTCAGCTTCTGGAATTTCGAGATGTTTTGGCGTCGCAGCATGACTGCCTTTCTTATATGGATGGAGCGGGGCCGCCGCGGTACGCTTTCGTTCACGGCAACTTCGCGCTGGCGAATTCGGCTGGGCGGAACTGCGGGGTCGACTCTGAGATGCAAGTGTTGGCAGAAACGGGCTGCTACGCCGACATGACATTGCCGCCAGGGCCGGGTTCGCGCGCGCACATTAAAAAGATCAATTCGCTCTATGAGTGCTCTCTGCCGCTCGCTCGTCGTGGAGCACACAGTACGGGACTCGACCTCGAGCGTGGACGGGGTCCTCAGATTTTTCCTTTAATGATCGAAGGGCCTTTGATGCTGGATTTCGCGTCACCGGGAGGCCGCCTTATTCGGGTTGAGAATGGTGCTCTCACATCGCGGAATCCGCCCACTTTGCGTCGGCTTGCGCTCTGGAAACGAGCCGCAATTACAGTCAAGGGCCGACCCGACTGGTTATTTATCAAATTGCAGTGTCACGGAATGGACCCGCGGGACAAAAACGTCATGTTGGGAGCAGCCATGCGAGAGTTCCTTCGCCAGCTGGTCGAGGATGCCCAGCAACGATCGGAAAAACTCCACTTTGTTTCGGCGCGGGAAATGGTAAACATAATTCTGGCGGCTTGTGATGGATGCGAGGGGAATCCTGGAGAATACCGGGATTACCGGCTCAAGCGAACCCGCACAGTTCCTCTCCGATCCCCTTCCAGCAATGCGGGAACATTGGTCCTCAAGAACTGACTCTATGTGTGGAATCGCGGGTATTGTCGGAGCAAAGGATGACAGCCGGATTAACTACGACCTGGTTCATCGCATGTGTCAGACGATGGTTCACCGCGGGCCCGACGATGAGGGGATTTTCATCAAGAATGGCGCCGGACTGGGCATGCGCCGCCTCAGTATCATTGATCTAGCCGGCGGCCATCAACCCGTTTTCAATGAAGATCGCAGCTGCTGGGTCGTGTTTAACGGGGAAATTTACAATTTCCCAGAGCTTCGACGCGAGCTCGCAAGCAAAGGTCATCAGTTTCAAACCCATACCGATACTGAAGTGATCGTGCACCTTTACGAAGACTTGGGGGCTGATTGTGTTCTCAAGCTGCGCGGAATGTTCAGCTTTGCTCTTTTTGACGAACGGCGCCGTCGCTTGCTGCTGGCTCGTGATCGCTTAGGGAAAAAGCCGCTCCACTACGCATTAGTAGATGACAGGCTCCTGTTTGGATCGGAGATCAAGGCTATTCTGGCGGAATCTCCTGGCCTGTCGTCGGCAACCGATTCACACGCACTGCTCCAGTATTTTTATTTCGGGTATATCCCCGATCCTGCGACTGCGTTTCTGGGGATTCGCAAGCTGCCTCCTGGACATCTTCTTGAGTTCGAAAGGGGAGAAGTGTGTATTCGCCGCTATTGGGACTTGCCGCAATACGGGACTTATGCGCCGGTTTCTGAAGAGGAGTGTCTTGAGGAGATCGAGGAAAAGCTGGCCGAAGCAGTCCGGATACGTTTGATGGCTGACGTTCCGCTCGGCGCATTTTTGAGCGGTGGGACAGATTCCTCCACGATTGTCGCTCTCATGGCGCGGGCAACGTCAAAGCCAGTGAAGACCTTTAACGTAAGCTTCAAGAAAGCGGACTTTGATGAAGCTCCATACGCTCGTTTAGTGGCAGAGAGATTTCGAACTGAACACCACGAGTTGGTTTTGGAGCCCAACGCGGTGGAAATCGTGGAGACCCTGGCCGGTTCGCTGGAAGAGCCATTTGGTGACTCCTCGATGCTGCCGACGTATTACGTTTCTTGTTTGGCCCGGAAATACGTCACGGTAGCGCTTTCCGGGGACGGAGGCGACGAGGCGTTCGGAGGCTACGAGCGTTATCGCATTCATCTCCAGGAAAGATCGCGCTATCGCATTCCGGATTGGCTAGGCAAATGGTACCGTAAGCATCTCTATGCCCGCCTTCCCTACGGCACACCGGGGCGCAACCTTGCTTACAGCTATCTTCTTTCTTGGTCCGAACGCTACCTTGAGGCAATTTCGCTTGTCCCGTACGACAGAAATTTCCATATTCTGTCCGAGGATTTTGTGCACGCGTTTCCGGGCGATGCCGATCCTCTCAACGCATTTCGGAAATTTCTGACGCAAGCGCCCGCGCGCGACCTTGTGAGCTGTGCACTCTATTTAGATACCAAAACGTATTTGCCAGGAGACATCCTAACGAAGGTGGACAGAATGAGCATGGCCGCGTCCCTGGAGGCCAGAGTTCCCATGCTCGACCACGTTTTCTTGGAATGGGTCACCTCGCTCACTCCGGAATGGAAGATGGGCAAAAGAGGACAAAAATATATCTTGACGAAGTTAGCCGAAAAGTTGGGCGTGCCGCGCGAAGCGCTGCATCGGCCCAAGCGGGGATTTGCGGTTCCGCTGCTCCATTGGATGCGAAATGAACTCAAGGAACTGGTGCTCTCGGTGCTATTGGATCAGAAATCCCTGCAGCGAGGATATTTCAATGAGAAAGGCATTCGGTTTTTGCTGAACGAGTTCTTCAAGGGCCGCACCGATGATCACCTGGTGATTTGGCGCTTGATGATGTTTGAAATGTGGCAACGCAACTTTCTCGAGTCATTTAGAACCCAACATCCGGAAGAACAGACAGCCTGCGTAGCTGATTTGCGTCGGGCGATTGGATGACTGATCGAGTTGACCCATCAAAACACCATCTCGGCAGAAAAGAGCGCCCGCTCCCTGCCCGGTGTTTTTCTGATGACCGATAGCTTTGACACGGGAGGAAGCGAGCGTCAATTCGCCACGCTCGCCAAATCTCTCGACGCTGGCTCGTTTCGCATCGGCCTAGGCTGCCTGACAAAACGCGGTGCGTTTCTCCAAGGATTGGGTGAAGTAACGGAATACCCGCTGGGAGGCAGTTTCTACAGTGCGCGATCGATTGGTGCGCGCGTCCGGCTGGCCCGGTATTTCCGTCGATCTGAAATCACAATCGCTCATGCCTTTGATTTCTATACAAACCTCGCATTGATTCCAGTGGCTCGGTTGGCGCGCGTACCCGTCGTTATTGGCAGCCAGAGGCAAATAGGAGACTTGCTCACGCCTGCGAAGTCTCGCGCCCAGCTAATCGTACTGCGTTGCTGCGATCGTGTCGTTTGCAACTCCCATGCAGCCGCGAAACAGCTCATGCAACAGGGCATCCCAGAGCCGCGAATTGCCGTGATTCCGAACGGTCTGCCGCCTTTGAACTTCGCACCCGTTGCGCCTGCGTTAACTCGTCGCGACACACTCCTTCGCGTGGGCATGATCGCGCGAATGAACACAGAATCGAAGAATCATCGGATTTTTCTCCGCGTCGCCGCCCGCCTTCGAGGGGTATGTCCCGGCTTGGAGTTCGTCTTGGTAGGGGATGGCCCGTTGCGCCCAGAGTTTGAACGTCTGGCCAATGACTTGGGAATTGGCGACCGTGTTCGCTTCCTGGGAGACCGTCAGGATATTCCTGCGATCCTCGCCTCGATCGATGTTTCCATTCTTCCTTCTGATTCGGAGAGTCTCTCCAATGTCATCCTCGAATCGATGGCTGCTGGAGTTCCCGTCGTCGCCAGCCACGTGGGCGGAAACCCAGAACTCATCACGGACGGCCGGGGAATTCTTGTTCCCCCCCGCGATGAGCAAAAGCTAGCTTCCGCGGTCGACCTCTTGCTGCGCGACGGCGCCATGCGGGCCGCACTCGGGCGGGAGGCCAAGCAATTTGCAGAGCAACACTTCACCATCGCTCAAATGCGTCGCCGCCACGAAGAGCTTTATGCCGAACTGATCGCGACGAAAGCGCCGAAGAAGTTTCATAGCTTTGTTTTGCCCAACGGCAAAGCAACGGCTGCTCCGCTAAGTGTCGCCATTGTGGCTGCTTCGATGCGCTATGTTGGCGGACAATCCGTGCAAGCGGACTTGCTGATGACTTATTGGCGAAATGATACGGCCATCGAAGCAAGCTTTATCCCTATCGATCCCCCTTTCCCCGCAGGCCTGAAGTGGGCTGAGAATGTTCCCATTCTTCGCACATTCATCCGAACGCCGCTTTATTTATGGTCGCTGTGGCGAGGCCTGCGCGGGGTGGACATCGCCCACATCTTTTCAGCCTCTTATTGGTCGTTCTTGTTGGCGCCGGTCCCGGCGTTCCTGATTGCGCGGTTGCGGGGAGTGAAGACGGTGCTCCATTACCACAGCGGCGAGGCGAGAGACCACTTGAAACGATTTCGCTCCGCGCGTCCGATCCTCAACCGTGTAGACCGTTTGATTGTGCCCTCGGGATATCTCGTCGAGGTTTTTCGGGAGGCGGGTCTAAGGGCAGAAGCCGTTCCCAATATCGTGGATCTGGGCCAGTTCTCGTTTCGCCACCGGCAATCTCTACGCCCCCACTTAGTCTGTACCCGAGGATTCCATCCTTATTATAGGGTCGATATCGTAGTGCGCGCTTTTGCCGAAGTGAAGCGAGCTTTTCCTGAGGCCCGCCTTGATCTACTGGGCGACGGTCCGTTGGAGTCACAGATCAGGCAACTGGTGAAACATCTAAACCTAGCGGACGTTAATTTTATTGGAGTTGCGGCACACCGGGAAATTGCACAGTTCTACAATCGAGCCGATATTTTTATCAATGCCTCGGTCTTGGATAACATGCCGGTTTCAATCCTCGAGGCGTTCGCCTCCGGAACCCCAGTCGTTAGCACTGCGCCCAAGGGCATTCGATATTTGGTCGACCACGGACGCACCGGATTATTGTCGGAACCGGGGGACGCTACCGCGCTGGCGAAAAACGTGGTTCAGCTTTTGGAAAATCCCCCATTGAGTTCCCGCATCGCTTTGGAAGCGAAACAGGAATGCAGCTTGTACTCCTGGCCAAGAGTCCGAGGGCAATGGCTCGATCTCTATCAATCGATCGGGCGCGACGGCTTGACACAGTTGCAACGCAGCCTAGAGAAGGTGGGATAGAACCCCATATCCAGTTTGCGAGCAATATCATGCCAACCATCTGAGCGGTGCATTTCCATATCTTGTTCCTCGATGCATCCGGCCGAACGCCGGCACTGTTCCGGAGGAAAGGAGAGGACTGAAAAATGTGGGGCGTTCTCCGACTGGTGCTCTTGATCGCGTTTGCCTTAACAGCCATAGTGGCTATCCTGCTGCGATGGGGCGGCTATCTGTTGATTTCCGATGCGCCGTTGCCTGCCCACGTGGATGGCGCCGTGGTCCTGCAGGGTTCCGTCTTGGGCGAGAAGGCCCGGATCGCCGGAGCCGTCCGACTTGTGCAGCAGGGAATCACGCCGCAAATCCTTGTGAGTGTCCCGACTGAATCCTACTGGGGGCAGCCCGTCGCTCCTATCGCATATGCCTACAATGAAAAACTCTACGGTCAAGAAGTGGCTAGCCGTTTCGTTTTCTGTGAAACGAATATGGAAGTGGATTCAACCGAGGAAGAATCCGAGGTGCTGATTGGTTGCATACACGCCCTCGGATGGCGTTCGATCGCGCTCGTCACCTCGGATTATCACACACGGCGAGCGGGTATCATTTGGAAGAAAATGCTTCGGGAAAAACATTCATCCATGCAGTTGTGGGTTCACGCGGTTACAGACCCGGAATACCATGCCTCGACGTGGTGGCGCGATCGCCGCTCCGCCAAATATTGGTTATTGGAATCCACGAAACTACTATGGACGCTGGCAACGCGATGAGTCTCGCAAGAACAGTAGGTTCGATCAGGAACTACCAGCCGTGAGTCGGGCGGCGTCCCATGTTCTTGAAGTCTATTCAAGGACCGCTACGAGCGACTTTTTGGCTGACCGCAACGAGGAATTCCTTGTTCTTGGGACTCTGTTGCAGCAACACAAACCCATCATCCCCGCCAACTGCTGGCCCGGTCTCTAACTGTCTAAAAAACTGAGGGAGGTCGCTCCATTTCACTCTTTTGTCGTCGCCTTCGACCCAATTCCATTCCGGCTGCGGCGCCGCGCAAAAGACCCGCTTCGGAAGCCAAACCGCTCCACCACGCTGCCAGGTTGCCAGCGCCCTGACAGCGAAATCTTCCCGCCAGGTTCGCAGTCTCTCGGCATTTATTTCCAACATGTCATAGGTTCGCCATCTCCCCTGTAAATTGATCGGGTCCAAGGGAAAATTCAGGCGAAACTCCGCGAGATTGTCCTGCTCGTTGACCGCCAACACCAGGCTGTTCTGGTCGAGCCGCGGAACAAGATCATGAATTCTTGCCAGCGCTTCCTCTTTGTTCGATTCCAGCTTTCCGGCGCGGCTGGCGTTGACATTAACTGCTGTAATCGTTATCAGAGCCAGAATGAGCACGAGCCTCGAGGCAAACTTTGTGTCTTCAGCCCCCAGCACGTATGCGCATGCCAGGAAAATGAAAGGATCTAGAGGAAGGTAACGCTCGATCGAGCCCGCTTCGAAAATGAACATCGCGAAGATGAGGACTGGCACGGCCGTTGCGAGCAAGAGCAAAAACAGTTGCCGGCTACGTTTCGATCGCAACAATTCGATGCAGAGGATGGTCGCCGAGACATAAAAAAGAACCAACTTCCACAGGCTCAAGCGAAACAGATCCCGCATCGTCACCGAGGCATAGAAATCGTGGAGCAGATAGCGTTTTAGCCACATGCCATCCCGGTCCATGTTGATAAATGATCGCGGGATGGAGAAGGCCAGGCGGGCTACGGCGCGAAACCCTTCCGCTTGGATCTGTCCATGACCCGAAGCCAGAGCCCACTCTTTTAGTTCGGTAACATTCGAGATTCGCAGAGCCGCGATCGCCAATGCATATGCAACTATACCGATGGCCGCGCAGACAACGACCATCCGACCGGCCGAGTGTAAACGTTGACGGTCGTGTCCGTAAATGAATAACGGTGCGGCGATAGCTGCAGGAAGGACGAAAATATAGGGAAACCAAAATAGAACGGCCAAGGCGAACATGAGAGACGCGACCAACGCTGCGCGGGGCGAGACGGCTCGCGAATTCTGGCCGAAGGAAAAGTACAGCCCTGCCGTCAAGCACGCTAGTCCTGGCACGTAGGCGGTGCCACTGTGAGCATAATTCAAGAACGCGTCGGCGGAAAACAATCCCACGGTCGCGAGCGCCGCCGGCCAACCCTCTGCGGTAATCCGTCGCACTAACAGAAAAAAAAGAGAGACGCACGCCAAGGCAGCGACAAAATTAATCGCCATCAACGTCAGAATCACTTGCCCGCGCTCAGTCGGTTCGGCGAACTGGATCAAAGGCCTGGCAAAAACGAAACACATCCAGCCAAACGGCCGCCACAAAAGATGGCCAAAATCCAAGAAGGGATCCGACGTTAATAGTCGAAAGTCAAGAGAGCCTGCACCGTGCTGATGGCGCAGTATCGCTTGCGCATAGACGTTGGTATCCGCCATGAAATGGGCGCGGGTAGCCAACCAAATCGCAAAGTAGATGAGAATCAAGAGCGGAAAGGCAATGCTAACAATCCTTGTTGGCTGCGTCCCCTCAGCCCCGAGTTCGGGTCTAACTTTAGCGACGCTCATAGTCGGAAGTGCGTAGTTTTTGGGTCTGCCTACGGGGGATTCTGGTCGCAGACTAAACGATGCGCCGGGGCTGGCGAATCAATCTTAGAACCGAGCCAACTGACAATACTACAGCTAAGGAAGTGTCGCCGAGAAATCCGATATGTTTTGAACTCATATTCGCCATCGTCGATTAATGGCGCAGTTTTTGTGGTTTGTAACCGATCTGTAACGTGCCTGCCTGATCATAAGGATTCTGCGAGGCTTCTGTTTGCCGGAGAGGTTTTGCTTTTTTCAAAACTAGCAGAGTATTTGGTCTAGTGCACTGGGAATGGGTGGAATGAAGAACGTGCCGCAAAAGCCAGTTCTTATTTTCGCTTACGTCGCCATGCTAGTTTTCGCTGCCGCGTATCCCAAATCTCTGACTGCGGAAAGCGGGGCAAGTGATCGTCTGATTGGGCGGCACGATATCGGTAGATCGGAATGCGGCCCCCCCAACTACGCATGTTCCTATGACGGCACCGATGCGAAACCTCTTTGCATCGACTGCGCTGCGCCACCCATCCCGGATATGAGCGCACGACCGAATGCGGTGTGGTACGACAAAGTGTTTGGCCTCACGGACGAAGGAAATCAGGTGATTCGTTGTACTTACCCGGAAACAAATCACAATAGCTCTGGATTTGGCATCGGATTCGGAGGCTCCGGCGACACCAATGCCATAGGCAAAGCTGGAGGGTCTCCTGTTTCATATCGATTGATCATCGGCAATTCCGACGGGGCTTATCCTTTCACATACACGCCCGACCCGGTGCATCCGAAATGTGTCCCTACTTATCCCATTGGTTCTTTCAGTGTAGCGGAGGGCTCTTTCAGTTGGTTGACTCCCCATCTCTATTATGCTTTTGGTGGGCACTACTTCCAGGTCAGTTCTATTGATTTGGGAAGCGCGAGACTTCCCAAGAGAACGCCAGTAGCAGACTTCCAGCAGATTCTTCCCAGAAGTGGGCCGGACTGGCCGGGGCCGAACCAGGCAGTGGCGCTCGGGACAATCATTAGGCCTTTGTCCAACAACGCGGGGAGATATCTTTATCAAGCTACCTGCGCTCCGCGGCGGACGAATTGTTCGCCCGGCGCAACTGGAGGGAAGCTTCCGGGCTTCAGCCAGACCACCATGAACGATACGCCGGATGGAACCGTGGTGTGGCGCAATATTGGCCCTGGGTTCAATTGGGCTGCTAGCTGGTTTGCGATCGGAGGGGTGTCTACTGACGACGACATATTTTTGAAGAGTTTTTCCGACGATGGTGGCCAGGGAGAAGCCGGAGCAATCTTCGCGGCGGTTTACAAACGCAGCGCCAACGCATACTACCTGTACAATACCGGCACTGGAATCGTTTCCTACCTTCGGTGCAAGAACGGCAAGGGCTATCACTGTTCCGGAGGTTCCTGGGCTCAGACAATTGTGGGCATGGCCAATCTTCCGGACCGCTTCTCTCTCCACAACTTGAAGATCAGCAAGAATGGCAAATGGATCATGCTCGAGCAAGAGGCCTGCGCGTTTCAAACCTGCACTCCAATTCCGGGCGGCGGCCCGGGAATATTTATTTGGGAACTCAGCGCAACGAACGCGAATGTCCGCAAAATCACGGTATTGCCGTGGGGGCACTGGACGACTGGATTTGACCTCATGGTCAACCAGAACGGCAACCCTGGCGAGAACCTCACTGGCAGGACTTTTGCCAATCTCGAGAAACCGTTCTTGCTCAGTTATTATTCGTTCGTCATGGCGAAATCGGTAGGCGTGGAGGCTCATCCTTCATGGAACTATAACGATGGTTCGGACAGCACTCCGGTGTGCACAGCAACCGTTGGCTATGACTGGCCGTACACGATTCCCTGGGAGAACGAAGTAGTTTGCTTTGGGACGAATCCCAATCCGGATTGCTCTTCTCCAGGCCATGGCGCATGCCGCAACATGGCTAGGAGGTTTTTTCACACCTACAACCCAGCCACCTGCGATCCAGATGACAATTTCAATAGTTGCATGGGAATCGGCGCCTTGTCTCAGGACGGCAAGTACTACGCATTTACGTCGAATTGGGGCGACACGCTGGGGTCAATGTCGAGCGGCGGCCATGGTCCTGGCAGTTGCACAGGTGGATTTAATTTCCAGAGAAATCATGTATATAACGTGGGCGATGTCTTCGAGCCGGTTCATGACATTGGGGACGGCCATCCGAACCCGCGTTCCAACGTCTTCAAGGTGACGGTCGCGGGAAGTTCTTCTTCCCCGCCTCCAGGAGCGTGGCCTCAGCCCTGGTCACCCAGACAGAACGCACAGTGGGGGTTTTATTCCAAGGGAGAATCTATATTGCCGTGGACCTTTCCCAACAACCCTTGTAATCATCGCTTCCAAGTCACTGCGGGGGGAAAGGCGAGCGGATCCTATCCGCCCATTTGGAAAAAAGTGTATAGGTACAACGGTTCATGCAGTTCGGTCACAACAGGATCCACGGTTGTGGACGGGGGCGTCACCTGGACCGACATGGGCGAGTATATGCTGGGAACAATGCAACTGGCCAATATCGGCCGGGATGATTGCAGATCTGATGTGTTCATCGGTGCGTTGAACTAGCTTTCGCGGTTCCGCCATTGAAGCCGGTGAAGCCTCAGCTTTCACGCCAAGCAAGCATCAACCCAGTCAATTCAAGAGAAATTCATCAATCCGTAACCGGCTCTTAGGGTCCTACGCCTAAAGTTAAAAATCACCTCAAATACGCTTTCGAGCACGAGATAAAGCCCTACCGGGGATACCTTTAGGGTACGAGACGGCAGTCGACATGGGTGGTCTTGCAGATGAGTCAGCGTTGGGATAACCAAACCCCGGCTGTGATTGAGCCGGCCCTTTTGCAGCCTAACGCTCACAAAAATTCCTGCAATAGCCGAAAG
Organism: uncultured Acidobacteriaceae bacterium; assembly: GCA_963712035.1. Taxonomy (GTDB): domain Bacteria; phylum Acidobacteriota; class Terriglobia; order Terriglobales; family Acidobacteriaceae; genus PALSA-270. The sequence goes on from CAVQGL010000003.1 coordinate 610,625, forward strand.
TCGATAGCTTTGATCTGTGCCGGGATTTTTGTCTTGGCATTTGTCATCCGAGTCGGTCTGCTATTTGCGACCCGGTCATACCTTTCCATCGAGCATTCCGAACTTGTAAATGTGGCGACTTCACTCGCCCAAGGCCGTGGATTCGCCAATGCCTTTGGAAATACCGGTCCCACGGCCCACATGTCTCCCCTGTACCCGCTTCTCTTAAGTTTTGTGTACCGCTGGTTCGGGACTGGCGCCACCGGCGAGATTGCGCAGGAGATTCTCAGCTGCTTCTTGGCCGCGCTGACTTGGGCTCTCATTCCCTTACTGGCGGAGATATGCCAGTTGGACCGGCGCGTGGGAGTGGGCGCCGCATTGGCTGGCGCGTTGTTGACCATCAACCGCTGGGCCGAAACCAAAGGCTCGTCCGAAGCGGCGATGGCCGGCTTGGCGTGCCTTCTGTTGGTGACGTGCTACATGAGACTCTGGTATACTCGCGACTTTTCCGTGCGCGCCGGCGTTTTCGCAGGAATACTCTCCGGATTGGCTCTTTTGGTCAGCGCCTCGCTTGGTTCAATCGTCTTTGGCTTGTTGCTGACCGGGTACTTCCTATTCCGACGGACCGTAGCGAAGGTATACCTGATATTCGGGTTGGTCGCTGTTGCCGCGGTCCTGGTGACTCTGTTGCCCTGGGCGCTTCGCAACTATTTTGTTCTTGGACACATGGTGTGGACAAGGTCGAACTTTCCTCTGGAGCTCATGGTGTCCAACAATGATTACGCGCGCGCCAGGCTTCAAGACAACGATCAGTCTGGCCTTAGGTACCATCCCTACATGAGCGCAGAACAGCGGCAGGCCGTAACCCGCATGGGAGAGATCGCATACCAGCAGAAAGTCAAGGGCGACGCATTCCGCTGGATCATATCTCATCCTCGGACTTTCGCATGGTTGACGCTGCAAAGAATCTATTACGTTTGGTTTCCACAGATGAAGCGGCTTCCCCAGTCCATCGCGTTGGCCTTTCTAACGCTAGCTAGCGTTCCTGCTTTGGTAGGTCTAGTCAAGCGAAGGCAGCTTATAGGATACGGGCTACTCACAATTTGGGTAACATATCCGCTCGTGTACTACGTCGTCCAAACGCACCCTCGTTATGTGTACCCAATGCAATGGACAATGTACTTGCTAACTGGCGAGTCCGTGGGGCTCGCTTATCTAGCTTGGACGGGGCAGAGGAGGCGCAGCTTCTTTCTCTCCCAAACAGAGCGGATTTAAATCGACGTGATTGATTTTCGGTTGCGGCGCAGCAGCCAATTTCTTCGAAATGACGAATTCCCAACTTACCGAACGCGACCGCGAAGAAATTCGGCGCAGCGCCGAAGAGGCGAGCAAGGTAGTTCTGAAGCCGGCCGACGTCGAGCGCTACCTCAATCCGCCAGCCAACACCGCGTATGCGCTCGAGTATGCATTCCATTTGCTGGGAGATGCGCGAACCAAGAATGTGCTCGATCTCGGCTGTGGCACAGGAGAGAACATCATCCCTCTTAGCAGACGCGGTAATCATGTAGTAGGGATGGATATATCTCCCGAACTCATTGACCTGGCTCGCCAAAGGATCAGAAATGCCCGCGTGGAAGCAACCTTGAGGGTCGGCTCTGCCTATGATACCGGCCTTCCGGACCAGTCAGTCGATGTGATCTTTTGCATCGCTCTGATTCACCACTTGGATATTGCCGCGGTGCGCGACGAGATGCGCCGTATTCTGGCCCGGGGCGGAATCATTATTTTGAGCGAACCGATCCGCTTCTCAGCCGTTTACAACCGCCTTCGTAGTCTGCTTCCCGCCCGCGAAGATGTCTCCGATCACGAACATCCTCTTACCAAACACGAACTGGCCGCGTTTACCCGGCCTTTCGAAGTGGAGGGCATGCGCTACTTCCGCGTTCCTTTGCTGCCGCTGCTGGACTGCGCTCTGCCTCTGAATATTCTTGAGCGAAAGGAAGCGTGGAAGTTGGATCGCTGGATTCTACGGCACTGCAGGGGGATCGAAAAATACGCGACCAACGTTACCATGCGATTGCGCGATGCGAATTGAACCCACATATAGTCGGTCCCGCGTTGAGGTCAGGCCTGCATCCTCTCTGGTATAGATTCACGGTCTTTCCGTAACAATGGCAGAAGAGATCAAGCGCCTAGCCTATTCCTCTGGTTGTGAAATTGTGACGGGAAGGTTGTGAAATCGTGACGTAAAGATAACTACATCATGAAAATTCCTGCCATCCTGATGTTCGCAGTAAGTACAAACCGCATTTATCCCACGATAAATTCAATGGCTGTTAACAATAATTAACGTCTCCGTAACGTTTGTCTGATGACGACGGGCAATAATAAGGGCCCGTTCGTATTGACTAGGCGCCACGTTGACGAAAGGAATTTCTCAGCCGGTACTTCGATTATTCCAGTGATGGATGAGTCGGAGGTACACGGGAGTGCGAGTTCTTCCGCGGCTGTCCTGAATGAGGATTCTGGTGCTGGCGCGGAACCTCGGGGACGTTTCGTGGGCGGTCGCCGATGTTCCAACCGAATTGCTGGGTAGCAATGCCCCACGCCGTCGGGAGAACGTTCGGTGATGGATGAGGTCGCGTGGAACTGAGACTTGTGCGTCGGATTTCCGAGTCTCGCGAAACTTTAATTGCGGGGGTCGCGTCCATCGGCGGCTTGATCGCACCGCGGGAATAATTGGATCGAAAAAATCCAACCTTTGCGTCGGTGATGTTCCTGTAAGGCATTGGAAGAAATGCTCTTATATCGCAAGAGGTCTGTAAGTGAAGGGGCGAAGCCATGTCTGGCGCTCTAACGGACGCTCATACAAATACGCTAAATCGAGCAGAACGGACCGACCCGCTCGAGGCGAACTGGTACGCCCTATATACCTGCTCGCGCCAAGAGAAGCTTGTGGCCGAGCAGATCGAGCAACGCCGCATCTCGTGTTTCTTGCCTTTGTATCGATCGGTGCGGCGCTGGAAGGATCGTCGCAAAGAACTGGAACTCGCCCTGTTCCCAGGCTACGTCTTCGTGCGCATCGCACTCCAAGACAAATTACAAGTATTGCAAGTTCCTGGCGCCGTACGTTTGGTGACTTTCAACGGCCAGCCTGCCGCTTTACCGGAGTTAGAAATCGAGTGCCTGCGAAACCAGCAATCCAATTCCGGCACAATCGAACCGCATCCCTATCTGCGCGTAGGACGCCGTGTGCGGGTTCGCAGCGGTCCTATGCGAGGACTGGAAGGAATTATTCGGCGCGTTAAGGACAAGTGTCGCGTGGTTTTCTCGATTGATCTGATCATGCGCTCGGTAGCGGTGGAAATGGATGAGGCGGACGTCGAGGTAATCGCATGGGACTAATTGTGAAAGCGCGACTGTTGGTCACCAGTTAAGGTGGCAAAGCGAGAGCACAAGGGGGCGCTAAATCCGGTCGTGTTGCTGGCGAAGCGCCTTAGTCGCCAACAGGCCGCTGGATTTATGCCCGGCTCTGAGGTGGGAATCCAAATGTTCGATCACAAAGCATTGCGAAAGAAAGTTTCTTATCTCGCCGGGGCATTATTGTGTTGCTCGGTTGCGTACTCGCAGCAGGGGGCTCGGCAGGGGACGCAACGTGCCGATGCGCAAACCTCGGTCAGTGTGCCGGACCGGCCTGCCGATCTGGTCTCCGACAATCTTGAAAAGGCAGCCGCTTCCGCCGAACAGATTCTTGAGGTCGTGAACAAAGAGGTCGGTCTCATGGTCGAGCTCAAGCGGCTGCTGGCGCAAGACGCGGGCGCGAACGGGCAGATCGTGGAAGAATCCGACCTGACGGATCTAGCTGTAGCAGAACGCCTACGCTCGGACTTACGCGCCCGAGTGCTCGCCACGCACCTTTTGCAACGCTATGGATATCTTGTGCCGCGGATGAATCCGGACTCAGACCAGGGAGTGGAGGAGAAATTTGTAGAGCAAGAGCGGGCGCAGCTGCTGGCGCGCGCCGCCGAGCGCGCCGCCGAGCGTCGTGACACTCTGGCGGAGAATTCGGCCGCTAACCGCTATGCGGAGTGCGACCAGGACTGCGCGCTGCCGCCCTCTGTCCCTTCGTATCGGGAAAGTTTGCCGGCAATGTCGACGACCCCAGGAGAGGCTACGCATTCGTCGCCGCCCTTGCAGCCGGCCGGCAATTCACCCAGTCCAGTACCGCGCTCCCCGAATCAGCGCCCAGATCAAGTCAATCCGGCGACGCCGGACACCATGCTCACTACCTTGCAGATTGAGCCAAATCCATTACTGAACCGGACGTCGCGCACGGCAGGATTCGGCAATGGAGCGAATTCTGCGGCGCCGTTCGCCAGCCAACAGGACTTGCAATCTGCAGCGGGGTCGCAATCGATACAAATGTCCAGCGTGGCCGGGGGGGCACTTCGTACAACGCGGAACCCGGAACGATATCCAGCCGATCACGATTCCGCTCCTGAAAGTGCCGTCGAACCCGAAGAGGGAAGGGTATTCCGCCAGCCGAATCCCTACGCAGATGTCCCTTCTCTGTACGACCTCTACGTGCAAGCCGGAGCAACCAATCGGCCACTTGAGCGGTTTGGCCTCGATGTTTTCCGCAAGGGAACGAGCAGCCCCGATTACATTCCGATGGATCTTCCGGTCGGAGCGAGCTATGTCCTTGGACCGGGCGACGATCTATCGATCGATCTTTGGGGAGGTGTGTCGCAACGGCTGCTCCGCACAGTAGACCGCGAGGGACGAGTAGCTCTGCCGGAGGTGGGGCCAGTCCTTGTTTCTGGACGAACTCTCGGCGATGTGCAGGATCTGGTTCAACGCACGCTGCGAACCCAATTCCGCGATGTCTCTGCGGACATTGCACTACTTCGTCTGCGTTCAGTACGCATTTATGTGGTTGGCGATGTCGATTCGCCAGGCGCGTATGACGTGAGTGCGCTCTCCACTCCGTTGAATGCTCTATTCGTCGCGGGCGGAGTAACTTCGCGAGGCTCTCTCCGACGGCTCCAACACTATCGAGGAAAGGAGCTGATTGAAGAAGTCGACGCCTATGACCTGCTGCTCCATGGCATGCGGGGTGATTTGCAGAGGATCGAAAACGGCGACTCTCTGATGGTGCCTCCGCTTGGCCCGGTAGTGACGGTGGAAGGCATGGTGCGCCGGCCCGCAATCTATGAGTTGCGGAACGAGAAGACTCTGGTAGACGTGCTCGATCTTGCGGGAGGAATCCTCCCCGCTGCGGCACTGCGGCACATTGAAGTCCAGCGCCTGGTCGCGCACGAAAAGCGCACCATGTTGAGCGTCGAGATCAATGACACCAGTGATCCCGAGGCGGTGCGCAAGCAACTTGCGGCGTTCGCCATACAAAATGGGGACCAGATCCACATCTTTCCGATCGCACCCTACAACTCGGAATCCATCTATCTCGTCGGGCACGTCTTGCGCCCGGGACGCTATTCCTACAAGCAAGACATGAAGCTTACGGATCTCGTGACCTCGTATTCCGATTTGCTCCCGGAGCCTTCGGCGCGTTATGCGGAGATTATTCGGCTACAGGCGCCGGACTACCATCCAGTGGTCGAGACATTTGATTTGGCGGACGCTCTTGAACATCCGGATAAGGCCCCGAAACTGGAGCCGCTGGATACCGTGCATATTTTCGGACGATACGACTTCGAGCCTGAGCCAGAAATCCTCATCACAGGCGAGGTACGGTCACCGGGGCGGTACCGCACCTCTGGCCAGCAGCATTTCCGCGATGCGATTTATCAGGCGGGAGGCTTGACGTCGGAGGCTTGGCTTGACTCGGCGCAGCTTTTCCGGCGGCAGATGGATGGGAGTACTCGAGTCTTCAGCGTCAATCTGACCGAAGCCCTGGGTGGAGATCCGCTGAACAACCTCGTGCTCCAACCGCGCGATCGCATTCTGGTGCACCGCCAACCCGAACAAGTGTCACCACCCAGTGTGTACGTACGAGGCGATGTCGCACGGCCCGGCCGCTATCCCCTTGCCGCCAACATGAGAGTTTCGGACCTGGTGGGATCCGCTGGTGGCTTGTTGCGAAGCGCGAACCCGGATGGCGGGGACCTGACCCACTACGCTATTTCAAAGACATCCGGGGAGAGCGTGACCGCCGGACACGACGATCTTAATCTGGCTGCAGCTCTCGCGGGGAAGGAAGACCAGAACTTAGCCCTCCGTGACGGCGACGTGTTGACGGTTCCCCAACAAGCCGGCTGGAGCGATATCGGCGCGACGGTTATTTTGCGCGGGGAGGTCGCCAAACCCGGTGCGTATGGCATTCGGCCAGGCGAACGTCTGAGCTCGCTGCTGAAGCGCGCCGGTGGGCTCCTGCCGACGGCCAGTCCGCGTGCTGCGATTTTCGAGCGGACAGAGGTTTTTGACTTTCAACAAAAGAGCCGCCAGGATTTGATCCAGCGGCTGGAGCAGGAATCTACGGTGGTCAAGACTTCGGTCTCCACATCCGGAACCGAAGAAGCGGCATTACAACAAACTGCCCTACAGCAACGCGAGCGCGTATTGGACGCACTCCGAAAGGCTCCGGTATCTGGGCGGCTCGTCATTCATCTTCGCCCGGACCGCAAAGGCTTTGTGGGATCATCCGACGATATCGAGCTTCGCGCTGGCGATTCGCTTACTATCCCCAAACAACCGGGAGCGGTTCTGGTGATTGGGCAGGTGTACAACGCCAACGCCTTGGCTTTTACTCCGGGGAAGAACGCTGGTTGGTATCTTTCCCGCGCGGGAGGCGCAACCCAGCTCGCTAACAAAGGTGGAATCTTCATCGTTCGGGCGGACGGTTCGGTCACCAGCAAAGAAGGCAGCGTTTGGTCTGGCGGGGTTCTCTCGGCAACCATGGGTCCAGGCGATCTGATTGTGGTGCCCGAAAGAGTAGTGCTCGGCAACAGTACTCTGAAAAATGTCCTGGCGGTAGCGCAGATTGCGTCATCCGCGGCGCTGGTTGCGGCGGTTGCGATCCCGTGAGTGCACGATAGAACCTCAGAACCTCGAGATTTCCCTCACTGACTGAGTCTGCGGATGCGATGACCAGCGAACGGGATCCAGGGTGAAAACTTGCGCACACGCAGAGAGTCGGGAGAAATCCCAGACGAAAAGAGTGGACCTCGGTACTCTGTAGTGAGCTTTTCCAAAATGCTTATCGCACTGCACAACCTCTTGGGGAGTCCCACAGCACGGAAACCCCCACTTCCGCGCGTGCAAACCTTATGAAGGCTTCAGCCAATTCCGAATTAGAGGTGATTTATCACCCCGACAGTGCCTTGGAAGAGGCCCGCAATGGCGTAGAGGTTGACACCTTCCTGCAGCGGCTCCGTTTGCTTTGGGGAGAGCGCCGATTTCTATTTCGAGTTTCCGCCTTGGGCTTACTGGTATTTACGTTACTCGCCTTCCAAATTCCTAAACGCTACAAGTCAACGACCCGATTGATGCCGCCTGACGACCGTCCCAACAGTCCCATGGCCATGGCTGCGGCCTTAAGTGGTCGAATGTCTGGTGGCTTGGGCTCGGTGGCGGGTGAATTTCTTGGTCTAAGAACCTCTGGAGAACTCTTTATCGGCATTCTCAAAAGTACGAGCGTTCAGGACGACCTCGTCAATAAATTCAATCTCGTGCAACGGTACGGCACGGAAAGGGAGATCGCCCGCCAAATTCTGGCCAACAGCACCATCATCTCTGCCGACCAACACAGCGGAATCATCACCATTACGGTGACTGACGGGAGCCCACAACTTGCGGCCGCCCTGGCACAAGAATATGTGAATGCATTGAATTCCGTGGTCACCCAGCTGGCAAATTCCTCCGCACGGCGCGAACGAGAATTTCTGGAAGGCAGACTCGCGACCGTCAAGCAAGATCTTCAGGGGGCAGAAAAGGATCTCAGTGAGTTTTCCAGCAAGAACGGTGCGATCGACATCAAGGAACAGGGAAAGGCGATGGTTGAGGCAGCCGCATCGCTAAATGGCGAACTCATCGCAGCCGAGTCGGAACTGCAGGGCATGGAGCAGATCTATACTCCGAAAAACGTGCGCGTTCGTTCTTCAAGGGCGCGAGTTGCTGAACTCCGCAGTCAACTTAACCAACTTGGCGGAAAAGAAGAAGTTGGATCGGACCCACCCAGCGAGGACAACGGCTCGCTTTACCCTTCTCTCCGAAAGCTGCCGCTGCTGGGAGTGTCTTATAGCGATCTCTATCGAGAGACTCGAATACAAGAAGCCATCTTTGAAACGCTTACCCAGGAGTACGAGTTGGCAAAGGTTGCCGAGGCCAAAGAGACGCCCAGCGTAAAGGTTCTCGACCCCGCCGAGATTCCGCCGCATAAGTTTTTTCCTCCCAGGCTGCTTATCATGATTGTCGGAACCTTCCTCTCATTTGGTTTCGGAGTAAGTTGGGTTTTCGGTAAAACGTATTGGGAGGGTATCCATCCGCGGGCTCCGCGAAAGGTTTTTGTCGGGGAGGTTTTCCAAACCGTAAAGGCGAGTATGCCTTGGTCACCGCCGAACGGCTCCTATTTCCAGGCAGCCAGCCACAAAATGTGGGTAAAGCTAGTGAAGAACCATTTGTCTCGAGATCATGTCGGTTAATGCCAGCTGGGACGCTATGGCTTGGCAGCGCGCAGCCCCGGAAGGCGCGGAGCAGCTTTTTTGCGGCGATTTTTGTTTCTCGCCCGCCACAGTTGGTGACTTCTGAAACAGAGCAAGGTGGGAGAACTGGTGGAGGCCACGATACCCGGCAGCAAGAGTCCGGATTCATTTTCCGGAAGCACGGGAATCATCTTCGTCTCACAAACTGTGCGCTCGGTTTGCATGGTGCTTCTATGGAGCGCCATTGCCAAATACCTGGGACCGGCCGGACTAGGGAAGATACAACTAGCTTATTTGCTGGCGGTGGTCGTTGCCTTGCTGACAAGCATGGGCTTGCCGGTTTCGAATGCCTACCTCATTGGCCGCGGCCTTTTTTCAACGTCCGCGATTCTTTGGCAAAACCTGCTGGAGTCCATCGTTGCTTCCGCTATATCGGTATGCGTGATTCTAATCATGCAGAGCACCTTGCGCCGGATCGTGCCCATAGCGCCGGAACTTCTTCTGGTGACGCTGATGTGGATTTCGCTGCAAACTTTGGTTTCCAATCTCTCGTCAGTTTTGCTGGCTGACCGGAGATTTCGCGCCCAATCCTCGGCAAACTTTTTTCAAGGGGCAGTGTCGCTCGCTTTTGTTTTAATCGCCTTGAAATTCATGGCGGCCGGGGTTCGGGGCGTGGCCTTCGCCTTAGTCCTGGCCACTTTCGTCGGCGTCATCTATCTGATGATGTTGTTCCGGGTGGAACTCAGGAAGATTTTAATTCCCTCGGCTTCCTTGCTCAGAGAATCGTCGGCCCAAGGCTTGAAGGGCTATTTTGGCACGATCCTCCAGTTGTTTACCTACCGTTTCGATGTTTTTGTAGTGGGCCGGTTTTCGGGCGCAGCCGCTCTTGGATATTATGCAATCGCGTATAGCGCTACGGAGTGCCTCTGGCAAATCCCGCAGGCGATTGCAACCGTGCTTATGCCCACCACCGCGAGTTCGGCGGTGGAGGAAGCGAACACTCGCACATCCAGTATTTGCCGTGTCTCTATCGCCTTTACCGCCATTGGCGGATTGTTGTTCGGTTTGCTTTTGACATGGCTTTTACCCCTGGTGTTCGGGCCAGCCTATAAGTATTCCGTTCTGCTGGTCTGGGTTCTTCTTCCGGGTGCGTTAGCTTTCGTGTTACCCAAAGTGGTTGCCGCTGACTTATGCGGGCGAGGCCGTGCTGAATACGCCAGCTACGGTTCCTTTGGCGGGCTGCTGGCCACGGTGATTCTCGATCTCTTACTGATTCCGAGGTTTGGCGCGCTGGCGGCGGCCGCCATTTCCAGCGTGGTCTATCTTGGACAGGCAGTTTACTTCCTGCGCTGCTTCAGTCGCGTATCTGGAGTGCCCCTTCGACAGGTGATCATTCCAACTCGGGACGATATGCGGATTCTTGTTCGTTCATCGAAGCGTGCTGCGCACAGATATCTATGGGGCCCCGGAATGAGCTATTTAAGACCCACAGCCAAAGCGGCGTTCTTAACTCGTGAATGATGCAGCGAAGACGGACCGCAGCCTGCACGTCTTAGTGGTGCCGTCTCTGTTCCCAACCTCGGTCTCTCCCGTCGATGGAGTCTACGTACGAGATCAGGTACAAATGCTTCACCGCGCGGGCGTCCGTGTCGCCGTCTTATATCCGGAACTGAGGAGTTGGCGCACAATTTCTCGAAAACCTTGGGCGAATTGGTTTCAGACTCGAAGTTACTGCGAGGGCGGAGTGGAGACTTCGCGTATTCACGCCTGGAATATTCCTCGCCTCAAGCTGGGAACTCGCATTTGGCTGGAGATGGTGATGAGATTGGCCAAGACCTATACCAAAGTCCATGGCAAGCCCGATCTTTGCCATGCTCACAATTGTCACTGGGCGGGCCTTTCCGCGCGCAGAATCAAGGAAGAGTATGGCATTCCCTATGTGATCACAGAACATTCGTCTGCCTACGGCCGTGGGCTGTTGACCTCCTGGCAAGCTAAAGATGCCCGCGATGCGCTCGTTGAGGCCGACGGAATTCTGGTGGTGAGTAACTCGCTAAAACGAGTTCTTCAGCCCTATGCGATTGGCAAAACGATCGAGACGGTCAGCAATGTTGTGGATACTGAATTCTTCCATCTCCCAGCCCATCGATCTCGAACTGCAGCTTTTCGCTTTCTCACTGTGGCACATTTGGTTCGACACAAAGGGATTGATGATCTGATTCAAGCATTTGCCGAACTTCAGGACACGCAACCGTCCGTCACTCTGGAAATAGGAGGGGACGGACCGGAGAGGCAAAGACTTGAGAGCCTCGCGCGCGAGTTGCGCCTGGAGGGGCGCATCACATTTCTGGGAAAACTGGATCGACACGGTGTAAGAGACGCGATGTGGAGAGCCGACGCTTTCGTTTTACCAAGTCATGTAGAAACCTTTGGCGTCGTTCTCATCGAGGCGATGGCGACCGGCCTCCCGGTGATCGCAACCAGAAGCGGCGGCCCGGAAGGATTTGTCAATGAGGAGGTGGGCCTTTTAGTGGAACCCAGGAATCCCCAGGCGCTTGCCGACGCCTTGCGTACAGCCTTTCGGCGAGCTGCGGATTTCGGCTGTCGGCGAATCCGGGAATATGCGAAAAGTCAATTCGGAGAGTCAGCGATTTCCCGCAAAGTGATCGGCCTCTATCGGGAGATTCTGAGATGAACCGGGCGGACCAGTGGGGGATAGAAGCCGGAATTGCGGGCATTCCGCTGACTGCTGCGCTTGGATTCTACCTCTTGCCAGTTCCGTTTTTCGGCTTCTACCTTTTTGGCTTTCGGTTGTTGATCGGCGTTCTTCTAGCGTATTTACTTTTGCGAAAGCAACCCATGGTCTTGAACTGTGGCAGAGAAAGCGCTCTGTTTTTCAGGTTGGGGTTGGCCTGGGTCAGTTGGGGAATGCTCGCGGTTCTTTGGTCCGCGCTTTTTTGGAAGTTTTCCATCGGTTCCGGACTGAGTGAGATTACGTCCGTCGCTGCCGGATTCCTTTACGCGATCGTGCTTTTGAATTTGGTGGTCGGTCTGCCTCGTGGAATGGACGCCCTTCGTGTCGGCTGGTCGTTGGCGTTTGTCGTCACAGGATTGGTAGCGGTTTGGGAAATACTCTCCGGCGGCCATCTTGCGGGTTACGCCACCGATAACATGACAGTGGAGCCCGCGATTTATAGCACCTTTGCAAATCCCAACAACTACGCTGCATTCCTCGCGCTCGCCTTCCCATTTCTTGTTTGGTCATTTCGGCTTGCGAAAGGCTTCCAGCGAGTGGCTTTTCTTTTGTTGTGCTTGTGTCTGTCCGTACTGGTGGTGATGACGCTGGGTCGTCTGGGGTTGCTCGCCCTCGTCATCGAGTGGTGCCTGCTTATAGGGTTGAATGTGAAATGGTCAAGTTGGCGGGTGATTGTAGTTCCGGTCGGCCTTGCGACGGTGATTCTGTTGGTGGCGCAATACGACTTGATTCTAGCCAAGTTCCTAAGCATACCGTTTGAATTAAACAATGGCGGATCGGCCGAGATCCGGATGAATCTTGTGCGAAACGGATTGAACTTCTTGGCGGTTTCCTATGGGGCCGGTATAGGCCCATCCAACTACGAAAGCGCGACTGATGTGGTGGGCTTCAACTGTCTCCCTACTGGCGGCATAGTCAACCCGCACAACTTCTGGGTTGAGATTTCGTCTCAATATGGACTGGTTGTTTTCGTTATGTTCCTCTGTTGGATGGGGTGCTTGGTTTCCCGTGCCTGGCGCGCCCGTCGCGCCGCAATCTC
>CAVQGL010000004.1:0-66627 GCA_963712035.1 uncultured Acidobacteriaceae bacterium
TTTTTTTTTTTTACTTGGTTCAGTTCCGGGTCTTGCTCACGTAGAAGAGTCGAGTATTCACCTGGCGCGAGCCGCGCGGGATTCCGGTTTTCGTGGAGCGGTTACCAAGTCGAAAGGAATCGAAGTAGTACGAGCGGCCGAAGCCCTTTTCAAGAATCAAACGTTCTTTGCCCTCGACGACTCTCTGGCCGTTTGAGCAACCCCTGGCATTCGACCTCCGCCCGAAAAACCCTGCTTCATTTCTGCGCATCTGGTGCTAAGCTAACTTCCACTCGCCGGGGGTGATCCATGAAACTAGCCGACCCCATCGAAGCCGTACTTAAAAGCAAGTCTCGCAATCGGGTCCTATCGGTAACTCCCGATCAGTCGGTGTACGAGGCCATCGAGAGGATGGCCGAGGAAGCGGTGGGCGCTCTGCTCGTGCTCTCCTCGGGAAAATTGGTCGGCATCCTCTCGGAGCGCGATTACGCGCGGAAGGTGATATTGCGAGGCCATTCTTCGAAGGAAATGCGGGTCCACGAAATCATGACCAGTCCCGTAGTCTTTGTAACTCCGCAGCACACGGTAGACGAATGCATGGCAATCATGAGCGACGGCCGTCTGCGCCATCTCCCGGTGCTCGAAAACGAGCGTGTGATTGGAGTGGTCTCTATCGGTGATCTGGTCAAATGGATCATCTCGGACCAGGCACAAACCATCCAGGAACTGGAACGCTACATCACCGGGACCTACCCGGGGTAACCCAGGCGGTTTTCTGTTGTAATTACTTTCGCGTATTTACGATTCCAAATTGGAACGTCCCTCCCTCTTTAAGCCTTTGCTCTGGTTGTCTTCGAGGACTGCTTGACGTATAAAGGCGGCGGGCTTCTCGACCCTTTGGGGGCAGTTCATGAAAAAACAGCATTTATCGATCGTCTTCGCAGTCGCTGTGTCGTTGTTTACTGGTAGTCGGCTCTGGTCCCAAGCAGCGCAACCCGAATCGCCCGCCGCATATCTGAATCCCGCACTAACCGTGGACGAGCGGGTCAACGATCTGGTCTCGCGCATGACCTTGGAGGAGAAGGCTTCGCAAGTAGTACACTCCGCGGCGGCAATTCCCCGCCTGAATGTTCCTGCCTACAATTGGTGGACGGAAGCGCTGCATGGCGTCGCCTCCGGCGTAGCCACGGTGTTTCCCGAGCCCATAGGTTTGGCCGCAACCTTCGACGCGCCGCTTGTTCATACCATGGCGATCGCAATTGGAACGGAGGCACGAGCCAAGCATCACGAGGACATTCGCCATGGAAATTATCTCGGCGTTGGGACTGGATTTCTGGGCGCCCAACATTAATATTTTTCGCGATCCGCGCTGGGGACGCGGCCAGGAGACCTATGGCGAAGATCCTTATCTCACCGGGCGCATGGGTGTGGCCTACGTCACGGGCATGCAAGGGGACGACTCCAAATATCTGCGCGTAATTTCCACTCCCAAGCACTATGCCGTCCATAGCGGCCCGGAGCCTTTGCGTCACACCATGGACGTGCAAGTCTCCAAGCACGATGAGGAAGATACTTACCTCTGGGCGTTTCGCGCCGCGGTCACCGAGGGCAAAGCCGGGTCGGTGATGTGCGTTTACAACAGCGTGAATGGCGAACCGGGTTGCGCGAATTCATTTCTGCTTGAAGACCAACTCCGCGACAAATGGAAGTTTCAAGGATATGTCGTGTCGGATTGCGATGCCGTGCTGGACATCTACCGTGGACATCGCTATGTGAAATCGGTAGCGGAAGCGGGAGCCATCTCCATGAAGCGCGGCACGGATCTGGACTGCAACGAGCCGGGCGACGACTACTCCCGTTACGTGGACGCAGTGAAGCAAGGTTTGATGACGGAGCAAGATCTCGACGTGGCCGTTAAGCGTCTCATGAAGGCCCGTTTTGAGCTGGGCATGTTTGATCCGCCGGAGACGGTGAGCTACGCGCAGATTCCGTTCAGCGAAAACGACAGCGAAGCCCATCGACTACTCGCTCTACAGGCGGCGAGAGAGAGCATGGTTCTGTTGAAGAATGACGGGGTATTGCCGCTGAAGCGCGAAATTAAAAAGATTGCGGTGATCGGCCCGCTGGCCGACCAGATCGACGTGCTGCAGGGTAATTACAACGGCTCGCCGTCGCGGGCGACTTCCGCCCTGGACGGCATCCGCAGGCAATTCGCGGGGGCTAAGGTGACTTTCGCGCCCGGAACATTCTTCCTCCACAGAAGCGATCCGGTTCCCGCTTCGGCTCTGACCACGGAAAATGGCAAGCCGGGGCTAAACGCTGAATACTTTCAGGGCAGAGAGCTGAAGGGCTCACCAGTTTTGACCCAAGTGGACCCGCAGGTGGACTTCGTCTTTACCGGCAGAAATCCGGCACCAGGATTGGGCCCGGAGAATTTCTCTGTACGATGGAGCGGATTCCTAAAACCAAGAGTTTCGGGAACCTTTCAACTGGGAGCGCAGGGTGATGACGGTTGCCGTTTGTGGTTTGAAGGCAAGCTGATCATTGATCGCTGGAGCAATTGCGGGAGCTCGACGGTCGAACTACCCATGGAGAAGGGCCACCAGTACGCCGTGAAGTTGGAATACTATCAGGGCGGAGGAGCGGCGAATATCCGCTTGATGTGGAGAGCTCCGCAGGCTGATCCGCTCAAGATAGCTCTGGCAGCCGCAAAAGGCGCAGACGTCATAGTCGCGGTCGTCGGCATTACATCGGAATTGGAAGGTGAGGAGATGCCCGTGAATCTTCCCGGATTCAAGGGCGGCGACCGCACCAGCCTGGATCTTCCCAAAGAGGAAGATGCCTTGCTGAAGGCGCTCAAGGGCACCGGAAAGCCTTTGATCGTTGTTCTGATGAACGGTAGCGCGCTTGCAGTGAACTGGGCCAACGAAAATGCCAACGCGATACTCGATGCATGGTATTCGGGTGAAGAAGGAGGGAGGGCCATCGCTGAAACCCTGGCCGGAGTCAACAATCCCGCTGGACGTTTGCCCGTGACCTTTTATACGGGCATCGACCAACTGCCACCGTTCGAGGATTATGCCATGAAGAACCGGACCTATCGTTATTTCACCGGTGTTCCCCTTTATGCGTTTGGTTATGGACTTAGCTACTCGACGTTCGCCTACAGCAATTTGAAACTCTCTTCCCCTACGCTCAATGCCGGAAGTTCGCTTGAAGTCGATGCGGATGTGCAGAATACCGGCCAGCGCGAAGGGGATGAAGTGGCGGAATTGTATCTGACCCCTCCGCAAATGCCGGGTGCGCCGATTCGCGCTCTGCGGGCCTTCACCCGCGTGCATGTAACGGCGGGCGGGATACAACACCTGCACTTCACCCTTAGCCCGCGGGACCTGAGTACGGTAAGCGAATCCGGCGATCGGGGCATAGCGGCGGGTGAGTATCGCATCAGCGTGGGGGGCGGCCAACCGGGAAGCGCTCCGGTTGCGGAGTCGAGTTTCACCATCCGGGGAGAGCAACGGCTGCCCGAATAAGCGGACTCTCGGGTTACAATCTTCCAGGAATTCTATCTGGAGGAAGCATGAAGAAAGTGGTAGCTGGCCTTTGCGGATTTCTGATTAGTGCGAGTGTTCTCTGTGCAGCGCCGAAAGAGAAATACCAGACCTTCAACGGCGAAATCACCGACAGCATGTGCGCCCAAGCCGGATCGCACGATGCCATGATGAAAAAAGAAGGGGCCAAAGACGCCAACGATTGTGCCGACAAGTGCGTCAGGGCGGGCGCGAAATACGTGCTGGTTGATCCTGCCACCAAGATGGTTTACCAGCTCGACGATCAGGTGAATGCCTACGAATTCGCCGGCTATAAGGTCGCGGTCACGGGCAAATACAACCCCGCCAACAAGACGATTTGGGTTCATGACATCGAAGTGACTTCCTGGTAGGTTCCTCTACGATTGGCTATCAGGGCCGGCCGCTTAGAGGACTTTTTCATGCATGCCGCCGATCTCCCTGCGGGATGGCACGAAGGTGGTATTTGGAGCTTTCGCGGTCTGGGTGTATGCTCGTGTCCACTTCGCGGGGCGCTCGTGTTTGCACGGAATTCTTCGGCACCAACTTAGGCACTTGCACGATAAAGTCGCCTACCGGGCAAAATGAAGCCATTGCTGAGACCAGGTGTTCTTCCAGGAGTGGAGCTGTGGAGAAAACGCAATGGTGGGGACCGAGCCCTGTTCTGCGAGTCGCCCTGATAACGCTGACGCTGGCGACTGCGGCAGCGGCGCAGAAAGCACTTCCCGACGCGCCGTCCTCCTCCCAGCCTAGATCCGGTGGCGACGCAGGCAAGCAAAACTCTCCCCAGGAAACCAATCCTACGAACGACCGCATTCTGTGGACTCTTCCCAATTACCTCACCGTGGAAAATGCGGACCATGTTGCGCCGCTCACGGTAAAAGGAAAATTCAAGATCACCGCGAAGGATTGTTTTGATCCGGTCGAGTTCCCTTTCACTGCGATCCTGGCTGGTATTGGCCAAGCGCAAGATAGCGAACCATCCTATGGGCAGGGCCTCAAAGGATACGGCAAGCGTTTCGCCATGTCATTCGCCGACAATACGCTGGGCAACTTCGTTACCGAGGCAGTCTTCCCGTCCATGTTGCACCAGGACCCACGATACTTCCGCATGGGCGAAGGCGGCTTCTTGCGGCGCACCGGATACGTTCTCAGCCGCCTGGTGGTCACGCGGAGCGATTCCGGCGCAAGCCAATTTAATTTCTCCGAGATTGGCGGGAATGCAGTAGCCTCTGAACTCTCGTTGGCTTACCATCCTGTAGCCGAACGACACCTTTCGAACGCTCTGGATGTCTGGGGCACACAGATCGTTTGGGACGGAATCGCCAGCGAATTGAAAGAGTTTTGGCCGGACATGCACCGCAGGCTGAGCCACAAGAAAGATCTGCAGTAGAGCGGGACAACCCACCTTGGCCAAACCATCATCGAAGTTCGGTCGTATGACAGGAGAAAACTGAAGATGAAAGAGTTCCAAAAGCTATTGCGGCTCACTGGTGCATTTCTCGCTACCGTCGCTTTGGGTGGTCTATTGGTATCGGCTTCGGTTCCCATGGCGCGAGCGGATGACGACCATGACAAATGCCGTCACCGCATCGAGAAAGCACAGCATCGGCTTGACGACGCGGTTCGCAAACACGGGGAGAACAGCCCTGAGGCCGACCGTTATCGCCATGCCTTGAACGATGAACGAGAACATTGCTGGAGCGTGTACCACGGGTATTGGAGCACGCAAGATAACCGGTGGCACGATCAGCATGATTGGGATGACCATCACTGAAGCTCTGCTCTGAAATCGAAAGTCAAGTCCCTGAGCCCGCGGGCTCAGGGATTTTTGTTTGTGAAGAGCGCCTGGCGAGGCGAAATGCAATCAAATGCGCTTGCGCTTTGGGTAATGGTGCCGTTTGGTCTCCGCGGGTAAGGCGATTGGCACTTGGGTTGCTTCAGCGTTTTGAGCCGACGCTAAGACTAATCTTGTTGTCTTTGGGATTGTTAGGATTCTCCATCTCTTCTTTCGCTTCCAACCCCTCGGCCTGCAATGCGAGTGTCAGATCCTTCGCAGCCTTTAGGGTTGGCTCATCGGCATTCGGATGGACATCTATTTTGAAGCCAACGACGCCACCCATCAAGCCTCTCCAGGCAGTCATCGGTAGGAACTTCCATTTCGCCATCTGTAATGCGAGATGGACACGATTGGCGATTCCTACAGATTCTGGCGAGTCCCAATACGCTGTTACGTCGTATTCTTGGCCTGCATATTCCGCTAGTTTCCCCCTAATCGACTCCAATTGGGCATCGCTAAGAATTCGGTCGGCTAGTTGTTCTTTCAGTTGTAATTCCTCTTTTTCGGTATCAGCCACTCTCTGCAAGGCGTCTGCAAGGTTGTTCTCAGCCTTTGCTGCTTTCTCTTCGGCACTCACAGCTTTTTCCTTCGCAGACTTAATATCTTTCTCGAAAGAATCCGCCTCTGTGTGCGCTCCACGAGCGAGATTTAATGCACTAGATGAAGCCGCCTGTGCGCCCTTGGCTTCGCTCTCAGCTTTCCCGAGCGAATATTCCGCTTTGCCAGCTTTCGTCAGAGCGTCTTTCGACTGCGACAATGCAGTTGAGGAGTTCGTCACTGCCTTATCCGCGTTGCCGTCCGCTTCCTTTACCTTTGCGTCCAGCGAACCGATTGTTTGCTCTGATAGTGTGTCGTTTCTCTGCCCGTATGGATACGCCCCAATCTCAGCAAGCACGGCCACAGCAAAGAAACAGAGGCCGATCTTCTCAAGCAGTGTCTTCCTGCTCTCTCCTTTTGAGAGATGGGCGAGAACGTCAAAGAGTACAAGCAACGCAAAGAATACGAGCGCGACAGCCTCTAGATCGCTATGGGCGCGTCTGACCGATTCAAGCGAATTCCAATCTGGAATCAACATTGCAAAATGCATACTCTTCACACTTGCGCTTATGGGGACGTTCGCATGCCGTCTTCTTCGCTGTCGGAACAAAATGGGCGAATACAAGAGGATTCGCGCCGTAATCCTAGCACTCAGGGAAGGCGAACTGTGGATTTCAAACGGCACCATTACCGCACTTTTGTGCGGTTGACTTTGGCAAGCCCTCCGTACTAGTGTGAAGTTACACCGGAAAGGAGGTGGTCCGATGACAAGTTCTGATAGTCATTGTTGTAGCCGTAGCAGTAAAAGACCAGGTGAGGTGGCTGAGACTTAGGGCGGTTGCTCTGGTTTCGGTGCATACGGCGCGTCCGGTCTTGATGCGCAGGTGCAAATACCATCGCACGACTAACGGTGAGTTGGGATTGATCCACCCAGCCGGGCATCTCTTGGCTGGGTCCCGAAGGTTGCCGAAGGGGCCACGCAGAGTGACCACCTCTTGGTCAATCTAAGCAGTCCACCGGATGGCCCGCGTGCCTAAGCACGCGGGCTATTCTGTTTTCGGAGGAAGCTACCTCGCCGCCCTCTCAAACCCTAGGCGGATGACCTCGGCCGTATCCTCGGGCAGGTGAAGCTGTTTTACTTCTTCTGGAGAGAACCAGCGAACTTCGTCCGCATCCCCAGCCGCGCAAAGATCTCCGGCAACCCGGCGGCACAAAAAATCCACCAGCAGAAAGTGATAACGGACCTTGCCCTCTTCGTCGCGCAGCAAACGATCATAGATGCCGAGCAATTCTTGAACTTCGACCGTCAATCCTGTTTCTTCGCAAGCTTCTCTCGCCGTAGCCTCGCGCACGGTCTCCCCAACTTCCATGGCGCCGCCGGGGATGGACCATTCCCCAAGCAGCGGTGGATGGCCTCGCTTTACCAGGGAAACCCGGCCGTCCTCGATGACAATTGCGCCAACGCCGATGAGCGGGGTATCGGGATATTCGCGTTTCATGGTTCGCAGTGCTGCGCGATTTTAGCGGAAAATCACAGCGTTGACATCTACAATGCTGTGCGCATCTGTACATTGCGTAACCTTCCATCTGTCGTAGAAAAACGCTTATGGCCCTCGAAGAATACAAACGCAAGCGGCGATTTGAGGAAACTCCGGAGCCTCCGCCAAAAGTCGAGAAAAGAAATCCGGCCACCGCTTTGTGGTGCAGAAGACATCGACGCCACCCGCCTGCATTACGACTTCCGCTTGGAGATGGAAGGAGTGCTGAAGTCGTGGGCGGTGCCGAAGGGGCCGTCGCTCGACCCCGCCGACAAGCGGTTGGCCATGCAGGTGGAGGATCATCCGGTATCGTACTTCGATTTCGAAGGGCACCATTCCCGAAGGCAACTACGGAGCGGGCACCGTCATGGTATGGGACGTGGGCACATGGGAGCCGCTGTCGCCTGAGCCGGTGAATGGCAAATTCGTTCCCGGGACCGATGCCGAAGCCGCTGCGATGTTGAAGAAAGGAGATTTCAAAATTCGCCTGCATGGCAAGCGCCTGAACGGCGATTTCGCCCTGATTCACATGAAAGCACGCCGGCCCGGGAAGCAAAGGCACAGAGTGGCTGCTGATTAAGAAACAGGACGATGCAGTCGGTCAAAGGCTATGACATCGATCAATACGACTCGTCCGTCCTGACCGGCCGCAGCATGGCGCAGATCGGTGGCGACGAGAAATCGGCCGAGTGGAACAGCAGCCGGCCAGCCTCGCGGGGAAAGCTAAAGGCCCCGTGGCTGGCGGACGCGTTGGCCAAAGCTGAAAGAAAAAATCAAAGTCCCAATCCTTGACCGCAAAGAACGCGGAGGACAACGAAAGGGCAAAGCACAAAGGAAACCAAGACGGCGCAACGAAATCGTCGGCCGTCACTGCGAATCATCGATCGAGATCTCCGTCCCTCTGCTGCCCTCCGTCGGTTACAATTTGACGGGCGCCGTTCGCAAGCCAATGCCCACGGTCATCCATCCGATGTTGGCGACGCCCATCGAGAGGCCGTTTGACGATCCCGAATGGCTGTACGAAATCAAATGGGATGGCTATCGCGCCATTTCATTTATCGAAGATAAATCGGTAAGCTGGTTTCCCGCACGCAAAACGATCTCACCGGAAGGTTCCCCGAACTCCATGATCTTCCGAAGTTTGTCGGCGCCAAAACCGCGAATTCTCGATGGTGAGGTCGTGGCACTCGACGAGAACGGGCGCGCCTCTTTCAGCTTGATGCAGCAGCGAACCGGCATTCGCAAAGCCGGAAGACAAGGCTCCCACGGATCGAAAAACATCACGTCCTCTATTATGCTTTCGATCTTCTCTATATCGACGGCTACGATCTGCGCCGCGGCCGCTTGGAGGAGCGCAAGCGGGTACTGCGCAAGAAATTGAAGACGGCGAGGCCCGCTGCGGTTTTCCGATCATTTCGATCAAGGGATTTCTTTCTTTGAAGCCGCCGGGCAAAAAGGACTGGAAGGCATTCTCGCCAAGAGAAGAGCAAGCCACTATCATCGAAGGACGCAGCCGGGAATGGCTGAAAATCAAGATCACGCAGACCATCGATTGCGTGATTGGCGGCTACACCGATCCCGAAGGCAGCCGCGAACACTTTGGCGCGATTGTGTTGGGATTGTATGACAAAAAAAAGCGCCTGATCCACGTGGGACAAGCTGGCACGGGATTTGATCAGGCCAAGCTGCGGGAACTGGCAAGTTATTCAAGCCGATGGAGACCAACAAAAATCCCTTTTATGGCCACGTAGAGGCCAAGCACGTGCACTGGCTCAAACCGGAACTCGTGGCCGAGATCAAGTTTACCGAATGGACCCACGAAACCGCGGAAGGAGGGGTGAAGCTGCGCGCCCCAGTGTTCCTCGCCTTGAGAGACGACAAAAAGCCGGAGGAGTGTACGTTTGCGGAGCAGAGTTCGGGCTAGGCCTTCTCACTAGATTGAAGAATCCTTCGCTTCTCTCAGGACGATAAGCAGGTCCCAGCCCCTCACTTGATATTCTTCATCTGTAGCATGGTGCCGTAATCCCGGCCGGAAGGCTCGACGGCGCGCGCGATCACGCCGTCAAAACTGTCGCGGAGTTCAGGATACTTCGCGAGCAGAGCTTTCATCACTGTCAGATTGTCCTGGTACGTGGCCGCCGAATTGGCAACGCTAGCGGCATCGTATTTCGCGACCAGATCCAAGTCAGTCCCCACGGCGAGGGGAAAGAGCGCGGTCAACTTGAAATCTTTGCCGTTTCCGCTCAACTGCGCGGGAGGCAGATCCGCGGGTTTCATGGTTTGCGCTTCATCGTAGAGTTTGTCCGTCACCATCGTGCTCATGAAAGGGACGGGCACCAAAAGCTCGCGCGCTTCCTGAAAGTAAAACCAGGCAGCATGATTCTGTCCCTTCGCTTTCAGTTCCCGAGCGCGAGTCGGCAAACCAATTGCCGTCATGGCCCCCAGCTTGTGCCGATTTGATGTAGAGTCCGCCAAGTTTCCATGCGTTGCCCTGCTGCTCAAGAACATAAGAAACCGTATAGGGCGCCTTGGCCGCGTTCACGTCTTGCGTGACAAAGCCATAATTGCCCGGCGGCAGGTTGGGAATGACAAAGATGCGGCTGTCGGCTGTCTGGCCATGGGCGCCAAAGACACCGCACAAAAACTCGGCGCGTTCCAGCGGCGCGCTGCCTTCCGCCTGCAACAGAAATGGCGGCCGGGCTATCGGTTTCGCGGAGGATAGATCGCTCTGATTGTCCTTGATGGCAGTTTCGATATCTGAAAAATTGGCGGCCACGCTGGCAATGGCATTTTGCCGCAAGGCCGCCGAGTCGCCGTGAGCGATGCTGTCGAAATAGCTTTGCGCCGTGTTCAGCAGAGCTGTTTTCGTCGCCTCGTCCATATCGCCGGCGGTCAGACAGGTTTGTGCCGCGAAGGCTCGTGAGCGCGAGCAACAACAACGAAGCCAGCACCAGCACTTCGCGAAAGCATCCGCGTTGTGGCACCAGAACTTCTCGCTGCCGCCAAAGTGCGCCGCGTCGATCATGAAAAAAGTCTATCAGGATATGACGCCGGATTGAATTATGTGTTGCAGCAGTGTTGACGCAAGCGCGGCGTTCCGACTGCGGTCATCCACGAAGCGACGGCGATTGCACCGGCAGGCCGCCTATGATACCGTCGCCATGATTCGTGCTTTCGCGCGCAGGGGGATGCCTATGGCGGGCTGGATTATTCTCGGCGTTCTGGTGGTGATCGGCTTCGTGCTGATCGGGATGTACAACAGCCTGGTGCAGTTGCGCGTGCGCTGCGACTCGGCTTGGTCCGATATTGACGTGCAGCTAAAACGGCGGCACGATTTGATTCCTAACCTGGTCGAGACCGTGAAAGGCTACGCCGGGCATGAAAAGGGCACGTTCGAGGATATTGCCAAATTCCGCTCCCAGGCTATGCAGGCTACTTCGCCGGCCGACAAAGCGGTAGCCGAAAATCAGCTCACGGGCGCGCTCAAGAGTCTGTTTGCGGTCGCGGAGAATTACCCGGAGCTGAAAGCCTCGGAAGAATTCACGCAGCTACAAGGTTCCCTGAACCAGACAGAAGATACGATTCAAAATGCGCGCCGCTACTACAACGCGGTGGTGCGTGATTTGAATACCAAAATTCAATCGTTCCCCACAAATATCATCGCGGGCATGTTCGGCTTCCAGCAACGGCAGTTCTTTGAGGTTAGCGATGCCGCCGACCGCGAACCAGTGGCCGTGAAGTTCTAGAACGGACTTGCTTGACGCCTCCCTTTACTCCCGTAGAGACGTTGTTTGCAACGTCTCGGCCGAAACGCAGTCAGCTAAGACTCAGTAAGCTGTGTCTCTACCTGGCTTTCTTTCTGGCCTTGTCTTCTGCCGCCTTCGCCAGCAGCTGGCGAGTCGCCGACTTCAATGACACCGTCTCCATCGCAAACAACGGCGCCACCACGGTGCAGGAACGTATCACGCTGGTGTTCGTCGGCGAGTGGCACGGCATCCATCGCACCATTCCAGTGGAATATCCAGGGCCGCGCGGCGCCAACTACACGCTGTTCTTGAATGTCACCAGCGTCACCGATGACAATGGCAACAAATTGAAATATGAGTCCTCCACCGCGAATGGCTTTCGCGATCTCAAAATCTATATTCCCGGCGCAGTCGACACTACCCGCACCGTGGAAATTAACTACACACTGCGTAACGCCGTCCGATTTTTTGACGACTACGACGAGTTCTACTGGAATGTAACCGGCAACGACTGGCCGGTTCCGATCGATCATGCCAGCGCCTTCGTCGCGCTTCCCATTTCCGCCGCCGGGTCACTGCGGGCACAGGCTTTTACCGGAGTCTATGGCTCCGTGGAGCACGACGCCACCGTCGAAGTTAGCGGCGACAATGTCACCTCGGAAACCAACAACCCGCTTCCCATGCGCGGCGGACTCACGATTGATGTTTTTATTCCCAAAGGCATCCTGGAAAAGCCCAGCTCATTTACCTTGCTATTGTGGTTTCTCGGAAGCAACCCTGTCGTGTTTCTTCCGTTCGCCACCTTGGCCGTGATGTTTGCGCTGTGGGGGCTCAAGGGACGCGACCCCGATCCTGGACTTTCCGTCGCGCCCATGTACGAACCTCCAGCCGGCATGACTCCCGCGGAAACCGGCGCTCTGCTGGAAGACCAAGTCCATCCTCGTGACATTACCTCCACGCTCGTTGATCTTGCGGTGCGCGGCTACGTGAAAATAGAAGAGGTAGATGACAAGGGCCTGATCTTTCACCACAGGGATTACGTTTTTCATTTGCTGAAGCCACAGGCCCAATGGGTGGGCCTCGCGCCGCATGAACTGGTGATGCTGCAGAACGTTTTCGGCGACGGACAGCAGACTCGGCTTTCCAGCCTGAAGAACCGCTTCTACACTGCCATTCCCGTCATTCGCCAAGACATCATGGCAGCGCTGCGCAACAAGAATATGTACACGCTGGACCCGGATTCGGCCAACGCTTTCAGCATAGTGGCGGCCGTCGCGATTGGGCTCGCGTTTGTCGGCTTGCAAGTCTTGGGGTGGGCAAATTTCCTTAGTTCGGTGCCTCTACTGCTGATCAGCGTGGCAATCTCAGCGCTAATCTGGTGGCTGTTTGCGCGCAAGATGACGGCTAAAACTACCAATGGCGCTCGCACCTGGATCGCCGTTCTGGGATTTCAAGAGTTCATGAACCGCGTGGACGCCGACCGCCTCAAAAAAATGCCTCCCGACACGTTCGAGAAGTTCTTGCCTTACGCCATGGCGCTCGGCGTAGAGCACCACTGGGCACAGGCCTTTGCCGGGATCGTCAAGGATCCTCCAAGTTGGTATGCCGGGAGTGGCCCGTACACCGGATTCAATCCGATCTTCTTTTCCGCTTCGATGCACAGCATGGCCACCGACATGCACCAAGTCTTTGTCTCGGCGCCCCGCGCCAGCTCCACCGGATCAGGATGGGGCGGAGGCGGAGGCTTCGGCGGTGGCGGCTTCTCCGGTGGAGGATTCGGTGGCGGCGGCGGCGGAGCATTTTAGAGTTCCTTAAATTCTTGTGAATTCGTATCCGGAATCCGCACATTCAACCAACCAAATGCCCCAGACTCTGAATTGGACTCCGCGCCTTATCTCTTCTCTTACTTGAAGGCGCGAAACCCCCTGCGCCATCCCTACGACCCTGCCGCCAGGTAAATACAACCTTCGCGATCCCGAACTAAGCCGAGGCCTTACCCTGCGATAAGCCCAAGAAAGTCGTCACCTCCCCGGGTGCGACTAATGTCGCCGAGCCGAACCGCCGATAACGTCAGTTCCAGCCACATTCACGAGCCGCCAATGCATACGGGTTAACCGGTTTCAATGGCGGAATTCCGATTTATCGAGGCACGCTGCAGGCAGTCATTCTTTACTACAAACTTAATCCCTCGGTGACGTTCGCGTTTGGACAGTCGCGCTACGGAACCCGCATGCTGCCTGAAGTTGGAGCGCTGTACGACATCGCCGGCAAGCCTTCCCGGGTCTGGCAGGACCAACGCACCGAATTTGAACCGATCGTCAGCTTTTAAAAACTGGTTGGGAACGACATCGCCAACCTTGACGCTTGATCACCCGATCAAGCCAATGGAAACTCACTCCGAAAGTGGCTCTCGGCACGGCAAAGCGGAAAATCCTAACGTCAGACTCAAGAAGAGTCCGACGCGCCCTAGCGGTTCAAATCTCTGGATTTCCATGGAAATCGAAATCAGCGGCCCCAAACTGCCCAAAACTGACAGATGTCCTCGGAAAGCATCGTTCCAAACTCGCGGGTTATAATCAGGAATTACAAATTCAGCAGGCGAGGGTGGTTCCCCGATGGATTCAACAAACGGCAACGGCGGCAGCAACGGGAATAATAATGGGAACAGCGTTCCCCGGCCGCGTGCGGAGTGGATCGCCCGGCGCAAAGCAGAAAACAAGGACGGCAACTTCTCTCAGATGCACTACGCCCGCAAGGGCATTCTGACCGATGAAATGAGATACGTTGCCCACCGCGAAAAGATTGCCCCGGAATTAGTTCGCGAGGAAGTCGCTTTTGGCCGGATGATTATTCCGGCCAACATCAATCATCCGGAACTCGAGCCCATGTGCATCGGCGTGGCCTCGCTCTGCAAAATCAATTCCAACATCGGCAACTCCGCCGTCACTTCCAACGTTGATGAAGAGCTGAAGAAGTTGCACACCTCGGTCCATTACGGAGCCGATACGGTCATGGACCTCTCCACTGGCGGCAACATTCACGAAATTCGTGAAGCCATCCTGCGCCACTCGCCTGTGCCCATCGGCACCGTGCCGATCTACGAGGCTATCTCGCGCGTAAAGCGCGTCGAAGATTTAAATGCCGAGGTCATGCTCGAAGTCATCGAAGAGCAAGCCGCGCAGGGCGTGGATTACATGACCATCCATGCCGGCGTGCTGATTCAGTATCTGCCCATGGTTTCGAAACGCATCACTGGCATTGTCAGCCGCGGCGGCGCGATCCTCGCTCAGTGGATGGCCCACAACCACAAGCAGAATTTTCTCTACGACCGCTTCGAAGATATCTGCAAGATTTTCGCCAAGCACGATGTGAGTTTTTCCCTGGGCGATGGCCTGCGTCCCGGCTGTATCGCCGACGCCAGCGATACGGCTCAATTCGCCGAACTGAAAACCCTCGGCGAACTGACCAAGAAGGCCTGGGAATACGACGTACAGGTCATGATCGAAGGGCCCGGCCACGTTCCGCTCGACAAAATCAAAGAGCAGGTGGATAAGGAAAAAGAACTTTGCTACGAGGCGCCCTTCTACACGCTCGGCCCGCTGGTCACCGACATTGCTCCCGGCTACGACCACATCACTTCGGCCATCGGGGCAGCCATGATCGGTTGGCACGGCGCGGCCATGTTGTGCTATGTCACTCCCAAAGAGCACCTGGGCCTGCCTAACGAAAAAGACGTAAAAGACGGCATCATTGCTTACAAGATCGCCGCCCACGCTGCTGACCTGGCCCGCCATCGTCCCGGCGCGCAGGACCGCGACGACGCTCTCAGCTACGCCCGCTACAAATTCGATTGGGAAAAGCAATTCGCGCTCTCCCTCGATCCCGAGACCGCCCGCTCGATGCACGACGAAACTTTGCCCGACGATTCCTACAAGGAGGCTGCGTTCTGCTCGATGTGCGGCCCCAAGTTCTGCTCGATGAACTATTCCAGCAAAGTGGATGATTACAACAAAGAAGTCCACGGCTTGGACAAAAAAGATTATTCGGGATTGGTAGACAAGCTGGTTTCAATCAAGTAAGAGATTTTCGCAGCCCCGGACGCCCTCGTCCGGGGGCGGCGTCCCAAATGCTGACCGGGCGGACTAGGGCGTCCGCCCCTACGCGGTGTTCACCGCGCCGCTTCCAGAATCTTCGCCGCTCTATTCAATGCCGCCACCAACTCCGCTATCTGTTGCTTCGCTCGCTCCAGGTCGTGATGATCAATGGCTTCATTCACGCCGGGAATCATAACCGCGGCATACCCCGTATACATTCCCGGAGCGTAGATGGAATGCGTATACCAGGGCCGGTCGGGAAGGCCCCCGGGAATCAGCAAAGCTCGCTCCGCCTCGCGCAACCCCTGATTCAACTTACCCAGATCGTCGGATCGCTTTTCCTGGCGAGAAAGAATTTTTTCCCCGGCTTGCTCAAAATGCTTAGCCGCTCCCATCGCATCGGCGAAGCTGGGCGATTGCGCGCCAAATTCCGCGTCAGCTCTTTTCTTCACAGCATCAACATAGACTTCGATTTCTCTTCCGTATTCTTCGTAATCGAAAGGGAGCACATCGGCATCCGCCATCCGAAGCGCTTCCAAGCCAAACACTCGCGCCATTTGTTGCTCGTAAACGAAGGTTGGATCGGCAAACTTGGTAAACCAAGCAAAGTTGTCGAAGGCGGAGTGATAAACGCCGTACGGGCCGCCGGAGCCAATGTCCGTCGCAGGCACACCGAGGTGCTGCAAGAACGGAGTGTAATCCGAACCGCTGCCTAAATCGCCGACAGGAACATCGGCTTTGGTTTGCGCCACGGGCGGATCCGCGACATCGGTATGGTGGCGCTTCGCTGGATCCGCCGCCTGTGTGTCTTTCTGCCACGCGTCATAAACCGTCCCACCTTGTGGGCTAGGAACGGATTTGGTCACGTCTCGCAGGAATTGCTTCAGGCTCGGCACCGAAGACGACCCAAACTTCGGCCCTGCCACCCCCACATCCATATTCAGATAAACAGTGGCATTGCCGAGTTCCGCCGCGTACTGTTCCGCCCATTCCGTCGAACCTACCAGGCCTTCCTCTTCTCCATCCCAACTGGCAAAGACGATGGTCCGCTTTGGCTTCCATCCCGTCTTCAACAATTCGCCCACGCCGTGCACCGATTCCAGCATTGCCGCCGTCCCGCTGTTAGGATCGACCGCACCGTATACCCACGCGTCCCGGTGATTTCCCGCAACCACCCATTCGTTGGGCGACTCGCTGCCATGCACGCGGCCGATCACATCCCAAATCGTGCGGTACTGGTAGTCCTGTTTGACGTGCAGGTGCACCTTCACCGGACCGGGTCCAAGGTGATATGTGAAGGGCAAGGATCCCTGCCATTCGCGCGGCGAATCCGGGCCACTCAGATGATCCAGGATAGGCGCCGCGTCAGCATACGACAGCGGATTTGAAGGAATCTTCGGCAACGCCTTCGATTGCTCCGGCGGCGTGCGCTGCGATTGCGGCAGATCAGGCACCGAAGCAATTCCCGGCGTGGTCGGGTCGCCGGGAAACTCCGGCAGCAAGCCTACCGATCCCCTCTGTACCCCGGTATCTGGACGCCACGGACCTTGCGGATACTTGTCGCCTTGCCGCCAGCCGTCGTCGTACGGATCGGAGTAGATAAGCACTCCCGCAGCGCCGCGCTCCTGCGCCAGCAGAACTTTTATCCCGCGAAAATTCCCGCCGTAGCGCATGATCACAATCTTTCCACGCACATCGATCTTCATGTCGGCGAGTTTTTTGAAATCCTCAGTCGTGCCATAGTTGGCGTACACCACTTCAGCTTCCACATCTCCCGAAGGAGATTCCCCGTTAAATGGCATAACCACGCGCGGGTCGTCCTGGAAGGGATCGCCTTGGACGTGCTCGCGTGTCGGGCCGTGCATGGTGACACCCGGCGGAGCCGTGACATCTACGCTGATCTCGGCGGGATAATTCATCCAGACTTTGTATTCGACAATTTCGGTGTCCAGGCCGGCGTCACGGAATTTCTGGGCGACGTAGTCTGCTGTGGCTTTGTCCTCGGGCGTGCCCGCCATGTGCGGAGCCTGGGTCAGGATGCGCAGATGTTCCCCGGCCAGTTTGGCGTTCGGCACGGATAGAAAGCGGGACTCGATGAAGTTCTCAGCGGCGGAATCCCGAAACCCGAAAATGGGCTGCGACGAGACGGCAGTTTCCGGCGCGGCGCCTCCGACCCTAGGCGAAAATGAGAAAACAATAACAGCACAACCAAGCGCCGCAGCCAAAGCGAATTTCATGAAACTCCTGGGTCAAAGGACCTGGGGGAATGAGCTCGGGGGAACAAATAAGTTATCACAATGCCCGTCCGCAGTTTACTCCCTGTACTCAATGCCCTCTGTGGGCAGAACTTAGCAGAAATAACCATCTTCACCGATTTCACCAGTTGGTGCTATGATGGGTCAATGAAGCGAGCGACCATGACCCTTCCCGACGACCTGGCGGACGCAGTAGAAAACTACCAGCAGGCACAGGAAGCTCCACCCACGCTGACCACCGTCGTGCAAGCGGCGCTCCGGCAATACCTGGCCGAGCGTGGATTTCTTCGCGTGCGGCGCAGCTTGCAGATCACGCCCGCAAAGAAAGGCAGCGGCCATCGCGACGTGAGCCAGGAGCACGACCGCTACCTTGCCGGAATTCGACCGAGCACGCAAAGATGAAGAGGCGGGCCGTGCTGGCGGACACCGGACCGCTGTTCGCTGCTGCCGACCCCGACGACGCCTATCACAAACGCGCCCATCTAGAGCTACAAAGACTGGCGCGCGAGCAATATGAAGTAATGGTTGCTTATCCCACTCTGCTGGAAGCTTACACGCTTGTGCTGTTTCGCCTCGGCCGCAATGCTGCTTCGCACTGGCTAAGTGACATGGCGAGTGCAGCCCTCCTCAATCCGAATGCCGAAGACTACCGGCAGGCTAGCAGTCGGGTGCAGTCGTTGGCCGACCAGCCCATCACATTATTCGACGCGACCGTGGCAGCGTTGGCCGCGCGCTTGGGCTTGGAGGTGTGGACTTACGACCATCATTTCGATCTGATGCGGGTGGGAGTATGGCGCTAAGTTCTTATCGTTCGCCCGGAATCGGCGGTGGCTCCGGTTCGGCCGAGCCGTCGGCGCGGGCATCCGAGCCGCCGTAGTTCACTCCAGTTTTGGAATCATGCAGCACGGCTTGGCCGCGTCCCATGCGGGTGGAATAATCGCGTTGAACTTCAAATTGGTGCCCCATCGTCGAAAGCTTCCGCAAGACTTCTGGCTTGACCCGCGATTCAATCAAAATATCGCACTGTCCCTTCCCGCTGACCGTGAAGCGGGCGTTTTCCAGTGCCTCTTGGACGTTCATCCCGTAGTCCACGAAGTTTGAAACAAATTGCGCATGGGCGAGCGGCTGATTTGCGCCTCCCATGATGCCAAATCCGATGTGCCGATTACCGCGCTCCATAAAAGCCGGAATGATGGTGTGAAACGGCCGCTTGCGTGGCGCCAGAACATTCGGCGACGCGGGATCGAGCGAAAACAGTCCGCCGCGATTCTGCAAAACGAATCCCATCCCTCGCACCGTGACGCCTGATCCGAAGGCGCTGTAGTTGCTCTGGATGAGCGACACAATGTTGCCCTCCTGATCCACCGCCGAAAGATAAGTGGTGTCGCTGGCGGGCGTGCCGTAGGAAACATTGCAGTTCGCTTTCTCGAGATTGATCAGCTTCGCGCGTTGTTGCGCGTAATCCTTCGACAGTAAACCCTTCACCGGAATCTTCGCGAAGCGCGGGTCTGCATCGTAACGATAAACATCCGCGTAAGCCAGCTTCATGGCTTCAATCTTTTTGTGCAACTCAGCAACGCTCAAAGGCCCATCCGGCGAGGCCGGCATCGTCTCCATAATGTTCAGCATTTCTAAAGCGGCCATGCCCTGGCCATTCGGCGGAAGCTCATAAACAGTCCATCCCCGATAAGTGGTCGAGACCGGTTGCACCCACTCCGGAACAAACGCCGCCAAGTCATCGGGCGACATGGTGCCGCCCAAACCCGCCGACGTTTCCAGAATCGCTCGCGAGATTTCGCCTTTGTAGAACGCGCTCGGTCCATCGTCCGCGACCAGACGCAAAGCCTTGGCTAATTCAGGATTCCGAAAAACGTCACCGAGTGCGGGAGGATGGCCTTGTGGCAAATAAACTTTCCGCCCTTCGGCGTCATTCGCGAACTCAAGCGCCGCTGCCTGAAAATAGGCGCCGATAAATTCCGGAACGGCGATAACCGTTCTCCGCGTAAAAGATGGCCGGCTGAAAGAGATCCTTCCAGGGAAGGTGCCCGAAGCGCTGATGAAGAGCGCTCCACCCGGCGACCGCGCCCGGCACCGTAACTGAGTCAATGCCCGATTGCGGCATGACGGTCACGCCCTTTGCCCGCAGATGCTCGACCGTTAGTCCCTTCGGAGCCCACCCACTGGAATTCAGGCCGTAAAGTTTGCCGGTCTTGGCGTCCCAATAGATGGCAAAAAGATCGCCGCCCATGCCGTTCATCATGGGCTCGGCCACGCCCAGCACGGCATTCGCCGCAATCGCCGCGTCCACGGCCGATCCCCCATGCGCCAGAATTTGTGCTCCAGCCACTGAAGCTTGCGTGTAACTGGTCGCCACAATGCCGTACCGGCTCACCGTCATGGAGCGGGCGCTGGAACGGTCCTGAGCGATGAGCAGCGAAGAGGAGAAGAGAAATGCCAGAAGAAGATTGATTCGCATGGAATCCCCTTGCGGCTAGGTTCGAATTTGCCCTGTACCGACAATTTCGTACTTCGTCGATGTCAGTTCTTCCACGGCGAACGGCCCGCGGCAGTGCAGCTTTTGGGTACTGATGCCCATCTCCGCTCCCATACCAAACTCGCCGCCATCGGTAAAACGGGTCGAGGCGTTCCAATACACAGCGGCGGAATCCACCAGGCGCAGAAATTGACGCGCATGATTTTCGTCGCGAGTGACGATGGAATCCGAATGCTTAGTCGAATGCCGGTTAATGTGGGCGATGGCTTCCTCGACATCGGGAACTACGCGGACCGCCATGCACAACCGGGAATACTCTTCGTCCCAATCCTGAGATTCGGCGGGAAGAACCTCCAAACCGGACGCCAGGCGCTGCGTTTCGTTGTCGCCGCGAGTCTCCACTCCGGCCTCAATCAGTTTCTTCACAATTCGAGGAACATAGTCGCGTGCAATTCGTTCATGCACCAGCAGTTTTTCCGCCGCATTGCAGACCGAAGGCCGCTGCGTCTTCGCGTTGATGACGATGCTGTCAGCCATATCGAGATCGGCAGAGTCATCTACGAAGATGTGACAATTCCCTGCTCCGGTTTCAATCACGGGCACCAAGGAATTCTCCAGCACAAAAGAAATTAACTGCGCGCCTCCCCGGGGAATAATCACATCCACCAGACCGCGTGCGTTGATCAACTCCCGCACCGAATCGCGCGTGCTGGAATCCAGCAGTTCGATGGAGCCTTCAGGCACGCCCGGCACGGCCGCGAGAATCTCCACGATCCGCCGATTACTGCGAGCCGCTTCCTTCCCTCCGCGCAGCACAATCGCGTTGCCAGTCTTCAGGGTGAGAGCCACCGTATCCGCAGTGACGTTCGGCCGCGATTCGTAGATAATTCCGACCACGCCCAGCGGCACTCGCACCTTGCGAATCCGCAAGCCATTGGGCCGAGTCCACTCCGCCACCGTCTGACCGACGGGATCGGCCAGCCTGGCCACTTCGCGAATCCCGTCCGCCATTTCTTTGACCCGTGGGCCATTCAGCAAGAGCCGGTCGCGCATCGAACCGGTCAGCCCGCACGTTTCCAGATCCTCGCGGTTGGCTTCGAGGATACCTTTCTCGCTGGCGAGTAGCGCGTCCGCCATCGCCAGCAAGATGGTATTTTTCTGGGCGGTGGAAAGCTGCGCCAGGCGGGCTGCGGCGTCGCGCGCGCGTAACAACTTATCGTGCGTCGAGGACACGGTGGTCAGCGTGCTGGACATAATCAATTCGTCCTATGCCGGCGGAAAATAAGTTCCAATCTTGCGCTCGAGAGCCCAGGCCAGGGCGTGCTCATGACGCCCATTCACAATGGCGACGTGCACTCCCGATTCGCTGGCCGTCTTCGCCGCGCGTAGCTTGGAACGCATGCCACCGCGTCCCAGTTTGCTGTGCCCGTTGCAGAGCGCTTCCATCTCCGGAGTGAGCTTGCGGATGGTGCGCACCAGCCTCGGGCGCACTCCATTGGGAGCGAAAAAGCCGTCCACATCGGTAAGCAACAGCAGCCAGTCGGCCTGCACCGCGGTGGCCACCAGGCCGCTCAGTTCATCATTGTCGCCGAATGCGCCTTCCAACTCGCGAACCGAGACGCTGTCATTCTCGTTGACCACCGGCACCACGCCAAGCTTCAAAAGTTGACGCAATGTGTTCTGCAAATTCTTGTACCGGATGGGTGAAGTGAAGTCGTCACTCGAAAGCAGTAGCTGGGCCACCAGTTTCTTACCGAAAAATAGCCGCTCGTAGGTGCGCATCAACACGCTCTGCCCGACTGCGGCGCAGGCCTGCATGAGCGGTACTTTAGTCGGCTTCTCGCGGATCCCGAGATTCAACATGCCGGCAGCAATTGCGCCCGAGGACACAATCAGATATTCATGCTTCGAAAGATCCAACTGATCCACCAGCGCTCGCATGTGGCTGGTGTCAATATAGCCGGCGGGCGCAATCAGGCTAGTTCCGACTTTGACGACGAGGCGCATAATATCTCTAATTTAGCAGTTCCAGCTGGAATCGGCACAGTGTGCTGATGATCGTCTGATGCCGGGGACATCACCTTCTCCCTTGTGATCTTGAGAGAAGTGGTTCGCCCGTCAGGCCTAGTAAACTGCATCCATGAGCATTCAAGAGCCCACGCATCGATTCTCTTCCCGGGTCGACAATTACGTACTTCATCGGCCGGGCTATCCCGCCGATGTGCTCGGCCTGCTGCGAACGGAATGTGGACTGACCCCAAACTCGGTTATCGCAGACATCGCCTCAGGAACCGGGATCTTCACTCGCCTGCTGCTGGAGAATGGAAATCGCGTTTACGGTGTCGAGCCCAATCCTGAAATGCGGAGCGCTGGAGAAACATTTCTGGCCGCTTTTCCGCGATTTACCAGCATCACTGGAACCGCGGAAGCGACCATCCTCGCCGCGCAGAGCGTGGACCTAATAACGGCCGCCCAAGCCGCGCATTGGTTCGACCGCGGGAAATCGCGCCGCGAGTTTGTCCGCATCCTCAAGCCCGGCGGATGGCTAGTGCTTCTATGGAACGAGCGCCAACCGACTCGACGCCCTTTCTGCGCGCTTACGAGCGCCTGCTCCTGACCTATGGCACCGATTATCATGACGTGAGGCACGAGCACACGTCTGCAACCATCGCTGAGTTCTATGCGCCTTATTCTTACCAGGCGCGCGGCTTCGAGACTCGTCAGGATTTAGATTATCCCGCGCTCGAAGGGCGGTTGCGTGTCTTCTTCCTACACGCCCGAACCAGGCAACGAAAAGTACCAGCCGATGTTGCGCGAGCTCCAAAGAATTTTCCACGCGCACCAACATAACGGCAAAGTAGCGTTCGAGTACGATACACGCGTGTTCTATGGAAGATTAGATTGACCCCGTGCTCCTCTGTGACCTCTGTGGTTTTTCGTTGAGATGCAGACCACAGAGAGCACGGAGTTCACAGAGGAAGTCTCGATAATTATGTCTGAAAAAAGCTTTCACATGACTCCCGACGAATTCCGCCGTCACGGCCACGCCGTGATTGACTGGATTGCCGACTACTATGCGCGCATCGAGTCTTTTCCGGTGCTCTCGCGCGCGCAACCGGGAGACATTCGCGCGTCGCTACCGGCGAAAGCGCCGGAAAAAGGCGAGCCTTTCGATGCGATCCTTGGTGACGTCGAAAAGCTGATCCTCCCCGGCATCACCCACTGGCAATCGCCAAACTTCTTCGCCTATTTTCCTTGCAATGCCTCCGGCCCCGCGATTCTCGGCGATCTATTGTCGTCGGGATTAGGCGTGCAAGGCATGCTCTGGGCGACCAGTCCCGCCTGCACAGAACTCGAAACGCATGTGCTGGACTGGCTAGTTGAAATGCTGGACCTGCCGCAGAAATTTCTATCCATCGAACACCGGCGGCGGGGTGATTCAGGATTCTGCTTCCAGCGCGTCGCTATGCGCCTTGCTGGCCGCGCGGGAGCGAGCCACAAAGTTCGCCAGCAATCGGCAAGGCTGTGATGGAAGGCTCGTGGCCTATACATCGTCGCAGGCGAATTCATCCATTGAGAAGGCGACGCAAGTGGCTGGCCTGGGACGCCATCATCTGCGCCTCGTCGAAGTGGACGAAAAGTTCGCCATGCGGCCCGCAGGCGCTGGCCCGCCAAATCGAAACCGACCGCCGCGCCGGACTGCTTCCCTGCTTTGTCTGCGCCACCGTTGGCACCACGTCCTCGAACGCCATGGATCCGCTGCCCGAAATCGGCCGCATCTGCCGGGAGCAGAATCTTTGGCTGCACGTGGACGCAGCCATGAGCGGCACGGCCGCCCTTTGCCCGAGTTCCGCCATATTCACTGCGGCCTTGGAATTCGCCGACAGCTACGCCTTCAATCCGCACAAGTGGATGTTCACCAATTTCGATTGCGACTGCTTCTACGTCGCCGACCGCGCCGCGCTGATCAAGACTCTCAGCATTCTGCCGGAATACTTGCGCAACCAGGCAACCGAATCCGGCGCGGTGATTGACTATCGCGATTGGCAGATTTCGCTAGGGCGCCGCTTCCGCTCGTTGAAATTGTGGTTTGTGATTCGCCACTACGGCGTGGAGGGGCTGCAGCACCACATTCGCCGCCACGTGGCGCTCGCCCAGACAATTCGCTCAGTGGGTGACAGATGATGAGCGATTTGAGCTCGCGGCGCCGGTGCCGCTGAACCTGGTTTGCTTCCGACTCAAGGCGGGGGACGAAATCAATCACGCCTTGATGGATCGTCTGAATCGCAGCGGCGATCTTTATCTTGACGCACACCAAGCTCAACGGAAAGTTTACTCTGCGCTTCTGCATGGGGCAGACCAACACGGAATCACGCCACGTGGAGCACGCTTGGAAGAGAATTCAGGAAGAAGCTGAAATTGTTCTTGCGCAACCCTAAGACTTCGCCATAGCCATGGCCCGAGCCTTGCGGCGCAAGATATCGCCCCGGTCCCGCGAGAAACCGCGCCAAAAGGTTTGCCACATTCTCCAGAAGTACCCGGTCTTCCGGGCCCGAACGCATTCTCGCGGTCACTCTCGACATCCAGAACTCCGAACTCATGTCCCGCCAGTTTCATGGACACAAGGATCTTGGATTTCGTTTCCGGCCTGCGCCATCTCCCCGGGATGCGGCTCACCGCCCGCGCCTACCAGTTGCTGGTTGTTTGTTCCCGCGGCCAGATAGATGCCCACCCAGGTGGCATGAAGACCGCGGCTAAGCAACTCGATGACTTCCTGCAGAGGAGAACTGTGGAAGGAAGGCCGGCTCGCCGTAAGCACGCGTCCGATTTCTGCGAGCAATTCAGCACTGTCACGATGAATTTTCAATTGAGTTCCCAGAGTATAGAGTCACGAATAAAGCCGCAGGTAGTTTAGTCGCCGCACTCAGAGGGGTCAATTCGATCAGGCACGCTGAGATTCAGAATTGCCATTCCGAAGCGCGGCCGTATCGCGGCGAGGAATCTGCTTTTCGGCGGAAGCAGCATTCCCAAATGCCGCATATCCGTCCAAAGCCCGCGCGCGCTCCGCCTCAATTCTCCTTCGGGCTGTCGGTACGATTCTGCACTGACGGAGGCTGATCGGCGAGCGGCGCAGCAGCCGGGGCTTCCGGTCTCAATGCCAGCGGATTCGCCGGCGCCGCCGGATTCACTCCAAAGTCCCAGATGTTGTCCGGGAGATAAAGGGACTGCGTGTTGAGGTTGGTCGCGCCTTTGCCGTTCATCAGTTCCACCAGGCCATATTCCCCCGGCGTTAACGGCACGGTCGGCGTAATCTTCAGCCACCCTTCCGTCACAGGTTCGATCGTCGAGGGGATGGATTTCTGTTCCTCTGGCTGGGCGATTCCAGTCATCGAGACTTTAATCGCGCCCACAATGCGGCGGTCCTTCTTGGTCTGCGCATGAATAATTTGGAAGCGCTCGGAAAGTTCGTTCAACGCAGCGGCATCGGTCGTTTGTCCAACCTTCACCGATTCGAGCTTGAGATAGAGAACAGGAACCGCCGCGTGCGCCTGCACATCGGCATGCGGCCCGGCAATATCCACCTTGTCCTTGACATTCGGATCGGAGCACACGTTATTCGTGCAATCCACTTCGCCCTTCTGATTCACATGGACCACCTTCTCTTCCACAGGAACCAGTTCTGGCTTGTTCTCAAAGGTGTCAAGCAAAAGCACGCCGCCATCGGAGGGCAGGCGCAAGCCGGGAGCGACCTCCGGCCTCTTCGCCTCTTCGGCGGCGCGTTCCGCGGCTAACCGCTTGTCGAATTCAACCGCCTCGGGCACCGGCACACCGGCCGCGCGGTCTTTTTGATACTTGTCGGTGGCCGCCCAATCCACCATGGCGTTCGGAACTTCTTCCCACTCGCTACGCTCCGCGCTGAAGTAGCGCACCCGCTCTCCCTGCACCTCCCACTTAGTCGCCAATTGATAGGAGCCATCTTTCAGAATGAGGCGCTTGGACAGTTGCTGGGCACAGAGGGGGCTGGTCAGCAGGACAACGCCAGCCAGAAGCGGGATCAAAAAATGAGATTTGACCCATCGGATCATGACGGCTCTATTATCCTCTTCATGACCTTCGGTAAGCACCTAGATTTATGGCCGTTTTTCGCCTTGCATAAATCATTCCTTTCCACAGGGTTCTCTGCCATAATTGATCGTGCACCCCAACCTGCACAAAATTTCAATTCAATTTAGAGCGAGGAACAGATGTCGGCCAAGTACATCTTTGTGACGGGCGGAGTTGTGTCTTCCTTAGGTAAAGGTCTGGCGGCAGCTTCCATCGGCTGCCTGCTGGAGAGCCGCGGCTTGAAGGTCAACCTGATGAAGTTCGACCCTTACCTGAACGTTGACCCGGGCACCATGTCGCCGTTCCAGCACGGCGAGGTGTTCGTCACCGACGACGGCGCTGAAACCGACCTCGACCTCGGCCACTACGAGCGCTTCACTCACGCCAAACTTTCTCGCGATAACAATTGGACCACTGGCCGCCTTTACGAACAGATTATCGCCAAAGAGCGCCGCGGCGATTACCTGGGCAAGACGGTGCAGGTCATCCCCCACGTAACCAACGAGATTAAAGCGGCCATGAAAAAAGTGGCGCACGATGTGGACGTGGCCATCGTCGAGATCGGCGGCACCGTCGGCGATATCGAGTCCCTGCCCTTCATGGAAGCCATCCGCCAGATGCGCCAGGAACTCGGCCGCGAGCACACCCTCTTCATTCACGTGACGCTTGTTCCCTTCATCGCCGCCGCTCAGGAACTCAAAACCAAGCCTACGCAACACTCCGTAAAAGAATTACTCAGCATCGGAATTCAGCCCGACATCCTGCTTTGCCGCACCGACCGTTTTCTTTCCAAAGACATCAAGTCGAAGATTGCTCTCTTCTGCAACGTAGGCGAGGAGGCCGTGATCACCGCGAAAGACGTGGCTTCGGTCTACGAAGTTCCGCTGGTGTTCGCCAGTGAAGGCGTGGACACGCTGGTCCTGAAGTTGTTGCACATGGACGCGAAGGATCGCAGCATGTCGAAGTGGGAAGATATCGTGGACCGCGTCTATAACCCGAAGGCCGACGTCACCATCGCCATTGTCGGCAAGTACGTGGAATACGAAGATTCCTACAAATCGCTGAAAGAAGCCTTGATTCACGGCGCCTTGGCCCACAATTTGAAACTGCATTTGAGCTGGGTGGAAGCTGAAGGTCTGGAAGCCGGCCAGCGCGCCTGCCACGAACAGCTGAGCGGCTACGACGGCATCCTGGTTCCCGGAGGGTTCGGCAAACGCGGCATTGAAGGCATGTTGCAAGCCATTCGTTATGCTCGCGAAAACAATGTTCCGTACTTTGGTATTTGCCTGGGGATGCAGACCGCTTGCATCGAGTTCGCCCGCGACGTCTGCGGATTGGAGCACGCCAACTCCAGCGAATTCGATCCTGCGACGCCGCATCGCATAATTTACAAGCTGCGCGAACTGCGCGGCGTCGAAGAACTTGGGGGCACCATGCGGCTGGGCGCATGGACTTGCAAAATCGAGCCTGGCACGTTAGCCAACAAAATCTATGGCGCCCTGGAAATCAGCGAACGCCATCGCCACCGTTACGAATTCAACCGTGAATACGAAGAGGTAATGACAGCTGCGGGGTTACGGATTTCTGGCTCCTCTCCTGACGGAACTTACGTGGAGATGGTGGAACTTCCCGATCATCCTCATTTCATTGGCTGTCAGTTCCATCCCGAATTCAAATCGAAGCCGCTGGAGCCGCATCCGTTGTTCAGAACGTTCGTGGGCGCAGCCTATGAGCACGGGTTAAAGCGTCGCGCAGACAAAGAGGTCACGGAAGTAGAAATGTTCCATCGGCCGGAGAGAGTCTCCAGCAGGTAAAAGAACCAAAGGGTCCCCCTGTGTTCCTCGGTGCCCTCTGTGGTTATGATGTGTGTAGCTAGTTATGCCCATGTCATTCCAACTCGATAATGTCCGCATCGGTTCCGGCACCCTGTTCCTCATCGCCGGCCCATGCGTCATCGAGAGCGAGCAACACGCGTTGTTCATGGCAGAGGTCATCAAAGGGGTCACGCGTTCCCTGAATGTCCCCTTCATTTTCAAAGCCTCCTACGACAAAGCCAACCGCACTTCTCTCCGCAGCTTCCGCGGACCCGGCATAACCGAGGGCCTTCGCATCCTGAAAAAAGTGAAGGATGATGTCCACGTCCCCGTGCTCACCGACGTTCACCAGACCGCCGACGTAGCAGAGGTTGCCGAGGTCGCCGACGTGCTTCAGATTCCCGCTTTCCTCTGCCGCCAGACCGATCTCATCGTCGCCGCGGCCATGACCGAGCGAGTCGTCAACATCAAAAAAGGCCAGTTCGTTTCTCCCTGGGACATGCAGCATGCCGTCGACAAATGTCGCGCCGCAGGCAATGACCGCGTGTTCGTCACCGAACGCGGTTCCAGTTTCGGCTACAACAATCTCGTCGTGGACATGCGCTCGCTCGGGATCATGCGCAAATTCGCGCCGGTAGTTTTCGACGCTACGCATTCCGTGCAACTGCCTTCGGCATCCCACGGCGACGACGACCAACCCGCCGTCAGTGGAGGCCAGCCAGAATTCATTCCACTGCTGGCGCGTTCCGCGGTCGCGGCCGGCGTAGATGGCGTCTTCATGGAAGTCCACGACAACCCGAAAGAAGCCAAATCCGACGGCGCCAACGCCCTCGAGTCCACCAAGTTGCGTGACGTGTTGAAGGAATTGCTAGCGATCCAAAATGCGCTGATCGCAGCTCGCGCGAAACCGTAAGGCAGGGCTACTGCCCGCCAACACCGAAAAGCGGTTTCCGTGGTCTCGGATTCCGCGACATCGAAATCCGCGGTCTGCAACCGTTGAACGTCCCGGAGGGACGAAACAACTTAGCCCAGCGGTTTCAATGTCGTTGATCCACTTCGACGAACTTCCTCTTAGAAACTGGATTGCTTTTGCCAATGGAATAACCGGCGGCAATACCAAAAGCACATGCACATGGTCTGCGAACCCGCCGATCTTGATTGCCTCGCAAGCTTGCTTCCTGGCTATGCCGGCCATGTAGGCCCAAAGCCTCGGCTGGAGTTCTTCTAAAATCGTCTTGACGCGCTCCTTCGTGCTGAATACGACGTAAACGCGATTGCTGGAGTATCAATGGGACATTGTGCCGTCCCTCCGGGACCGCTCTGACTTTTTATCGCTGTCCCAGCGCTAAAAGCGCTGGGCTAAGTTGTTACGCGCCTCCGGCGCCTTGGGGCAACGTTTTACGGCTTTTGCCGCCGGGACCGCGAAAGCTACTGCGAAAGTTCGATATCCTAAATGCTAACGATCTAGCACGCGTTTGTATGTGACAATGTCACAATCTTCGCCGCATCTGTGAGGTTGCAGTGAAATATTTCTCGGCCCTAATCCTGGCTTCTCTCTGCCTTACGCTGGCCGCTTCCGCGCAAACTTCGCCCAGCACTCCGCCGCTTCGCGTCGCCATCGCCGGACTGGTTCACGGCCACGTCGAGGGATTCTTCAAAAATTCCCTGCATCGCACTGACATTCAACTTGTAGCAATTGCCGAACCCGATCAGCTACTCGCGTCACGCTATGCCACTCAATTCGGTCTCGACCGCAACCTCATTTTCGCCGAATTGGAAACCATGCTGCAGAACACGCATCCCCAGGCTGTTTTGGCTTACACCAGCACTTACGACCACCGCCGCGTCGTCGAAATCTGTGCTCGCCACGGCGTTCCCGTCATGATGGAAAAACCTCTAGCCGTCAGCGCCGAAGATGCCCGCGCCATGGAGACGCGGCCAAGCAAGGCGGAAAATCCAAGTGCTGGTGAACTATGAAACCACCTGGTATCCCGGCAATCACGCCGCCTACGACCTGGCCACGAAAACAAGCCATCGGCGACATCCGCAAAATCGTCGTCCACGACGGCCATCGCGGCCCCAAAGAAATCGGCGTCGCAGCCCGAATTCCTCGCCTGGCTCACCGACCCGATACTGAACGGCGGGGGCGCGCTCTTCGATTTCGGCTGCTACGGCGCCGACCTCGTGACCTGGCTGATGGGCAACCGCCGGCCCACCGCCGTGACCGCCGTCACCCAACAAATCAAGCCCGATATTTATCCGCAAGGTGGACGACGAGGCCACCATCATCCTGACCTACCCGAAAGCGCAGGCCATCATTCAGGCGTCCTGGAACTGGCCCTTCGACCGCAAGGACATCGAGGTCTATGGCCAAACTGGATACGCCATCACGGTCGCCCGCGACGACGTGCGCGTGCGCCTACAGGGCAAAGAGGAACAGCACATCACCGCCCAGCCCGTTCCGGCTCCCGAGGATGATTCATTGTCCTACTTGCGGGCGGTTGTTTTGGAAGGCCGCCCCCCCGACGGCCCCTCGTCCCTGGAAACCAATGTCATCGTCG
Source organism: uncultured Acidobacteriaceae bacterium (assembly GCA_963712035.1). Lineage (GTDB taxonomy): Bacteria > Acidobacteriota > Terriglobia > Terriglobales > Acidobacteriaceae > PALSA-270. Next base: position 30,533 of record CAVQGL010000004.1, read on the forward strand.
CCGAGATCCTCGACGCGGCACGGCGCTCGGCGGCTTCCGGACAATCCGTCCACCTGGCGCGAGGCCCGGCCATGGCCATCAGCGATCACTAAATCTGCTACCATCCATTCTCATTACCCCTGCTTCGCCATGCTCATCGCCTCCGCCATCGCCGGTGTCCTGGTTATTTTCAGCGTCCTGCTCGATGCATTTGAGACAGTGGTTCTGCCCCGCCGGGTACAGCGCCAGTTTCGCATCAGCGCACTTTTCTATCGCAAAACTTGGCTTCCCTGGAGAAGGATTTGCAGCCGGATTAAATCCGCCAGCCGCCGCGAAAACATCCTCGGATATTTTGGGCCGCTCTCTCTGCTCTTCCTCTTAGCTCTATGGGCCGTCGGTTTAATTTTCGGCTTTACACTTTTGCAGTACGGCGCTGGCGAGCATCTTCAGCTCAACAGGGAGCCCATCACGTTTACCCGCCTGATTTATCAGAGCGGCGAAACTTTTTTCACCTTGGGCTATGGTGATATCGTTCCTATTTCCGCGGTTGCCCGCGCTCTCTCTGTGCTCGAGGCCGGCATGGGTTTCGGATTTTTGGGCACGGTGATTGGATATTTGCCTACAATTTATTCGGCATTCTCCCGCCGGGAAATTGAGATTTCCCTCCTCGACGCGCGCGCCGGCTCACCGCCCACGGCTGCCGAGTTGCTGGCGCGATTCGGCAATCCCCCGCGGCAGGACGCCCTCGACCAAATTTTTCGTTCCTGGGAACGCTGGGCGGCCGAAGTTCTGGAAAGTCATCTCTCTTATCCAGCGCTAAGTTTTTTTCGCTCGCAGCATAACAATCAATCCTGGCTCGGCGCCTTGACCACGATTCTCGATGCCAGCGCCCTGGTCATCGCCGGCGTGGATGGCTTGCGCAGCGATCAAGCTAAAATCACTTTTGCCATCGCACGGCACGCGGTCGTCGATTTGGCACAGGTCGTGTACGCCCGCTACGATCCCAACTTTCCCGACCGGCTGCCCCCGGGCGAACTCGCACGGCTTCAGCAGAGTTTGGCGGAACGTGGCATTAAGCTCGACCTCTCACCGGAACGCGAGCAGAAACTGACCATGCTTCGCGCCCAGTACGAACCCTACGCGCAAAGTCTGGCGCGCAATTTGCTCATCATTCTGCCGCCCTGGATTCACCCCGAACGAAGAAAAGACAACTGGCAGGTCGCGCCCTGGGATCGTGCGATTCAGGCTCGCAGTCTCGCCGGCTTGACCAGCATCCAACAACAACGTCGCGGCGCCGACGAACATTTCTAGCATTCTGAGTTGTCATCCTGAGCAGCGTTAGCCGCGAAGGATCCTACGTCCTTGTCCGTCGCCGAAGCCGTTCGCAGGGCAATCACCGCCGTTCCCGCCACACCGCTATTGCGTCCCTTGTCCAATCACTCGCAGCGAAGACTCTTCCGCATGATACCTCCCTCCGAACATGACCGCGTCAGCGTGCTAACATCCTTCTTCGCATGAAAAATGATGGCGAAAATGTCGTTCGCATTGAAGCCGAAGCGCTGCGTGCTCTCGCGGACCGCATCGCCGGGCCCATGGCAGCCCCCTTCAACCGCGCCGTCGATCTGCTCCATGCCTGCCAGGGCCGCGTCGTGGTCACCGGCATGGGAAAGAGCGGCATCATCGCCCGCAAAATCGCCGCCACCTTGAACTCCATCGGAACGCCCGCGCTCTTCATGCATCCGGTCGAGGCTCTTCACGGCGACCTCGGCATGGTCGTCCGCGGAGACGTGGTTCTCGCCCTCTCCGCCAGCGGCGAAACCGAAGAAATTCTTCGCCTCCTGGCCACACTCAAACGGTTGCAGGTACCGCTTATCGCCATGACCTGCGACGAACTGACTGGCGACGAACTGAGTCCGGAAAGTAAAAGGCCTTCCACTCTCGCTTCGGCGGCGGACGTTGCGCTTGATTGCTCAGTCGCGAAAGAGGCTTGTTCGCTAGGCCTGGCTCCGACCGCTTCCACCACTACAATGCTCGCTCTCGGCGATGCGCTGGCCGTCGTCCTCTCAGAAAAGCGCGGCTTCAAGGAAGAAGATTTCGCCAACCTGCATCCCGGAGGCAAACTCGGCAAGCAACTGGCGCGCGTCGAATCGCTCATGCACACCGGCGACGCGCTGCCTCGCGTCTCGCCGCAAACCAAAATGCCCGACGTGATTTACGAAATGTCGCGCAAGAAGTTAGGCGTCACCGCGGTGGTAGATGGCGAAAAGTTGGTCGGCATTATCAGCGACGGCGATCTGCGCCGCCTGCTCGAAAAACGCGGGAAGGACGCTCTCGATCTAACCGCCGCCGAGTCCATGACCCGAACCCCGAAGACCATCCCTCCCACGGAATTTGCCACCGCCGCACTCGCCCTCATGGAGGAAAAGAAAATCACTTCCCTCGCCGTTGTGGACGCCAACTCCAATCTTCTCGGCATCGTCCACTTGCACGATTTGTGGGGAACGGAAATGTTGTGAGCCCAACCACCATGTCATCCTGAGCGGAGCAGACCGATTCGCCTTGCGAATCGGTCCGCGGAGTCGAAGGACCCCTTGTAACTTGATACCCGCATCGCCGCACCAGGGAGTTCTTCCCGCGCCGAGTAACACATCCGCGAGTCCCGGTTACTGCTCGCGCCGAAGGGATCACATTGCCAAATTCCTCGACCCGCGTCTCAAGCAATCACCCAACGGGTGTACCATTCCCGCGAGGAAAGAATTCCAATCGCCCCGATGACAAAAAAACAAATCACGCCCTTCTTCCCAATCTTTCTGACCGTCGTTCTAGCCTGTTCCGCTGGCTCGGCTGCGCCCCCACCCCAATCCAATCAAAAAACCACAGCAGCGGCTCGCACCTCTGCACCAACTCTCGTCCTGCTCGATCATTACAAGGATCCCGTCATCACAGTGCATTCCCCTGGAGCCGAAGACATCAAATATGGCTTCGAAGATGGCCGCGTCGTCAAAATTGCGGACACCTACCATCTCATCACCACCGAAATGTTCACCGAGCCGTTCTCCGTAAAAACCAGAATCGGCTACTGGACCAGCAAAGACCGCATCCACTGGACCCGAATCTCCACTCTCTTCGTTTCCAGCGGAGACCAAACTGGAAAAGATCCGCGCGCTTCTTTGTGGGGACCTTTGCCTGCATGGAATGAAAAAACCGGCCACTGGGAACTTTTCTACGTCGGCTATCGCTCTCAGGCGCAAACCGAGCCGCAATGGCTTCTCGGATATGAAGGCAGAATTTGGCGCGCCATTTCTCAAACCCCGGGACCCGGCGGCGTCGGCGGTCCGTACAAAGATGTCGGCGTCATTCTCGAGCCCGGCCCTCAATCCGATCCCTGGGAAGGTCTCCAGGGCACCGACTCATTCTTTCCTTATCCCGTGGGAGACGCATGGTACGGCATCTACGGCACTGCCCACACCGAAAAACATCCCGTCACCGCTTGGCAAATTGGATTGGCTTCGGCCCCCGATTTGGCCGGCCCCTGGAAAAGAGTTTCCCAACTCAATCCCTTGGCGATTGAACCTGTCTTCGCCGAGAATCCTATCGTCACCCGCCTCGACGACGGAACCTACATGGCGGTTTACGACACCGGCACCGACAATTACGGGATTGGATATGCCTGGTCCGCCGATGGCATTCACTGGGGTCGCGGCAAAACTCTCATCGTTCAACCCGCGGGCCCCGGTCGCTGGGCCCAGGAAATCACCACACCCTTAGGTCTGATTCCCGAAGGCAAAAACGTCTTCACGATTTTCTATACGGCAAGAGTAAAACCGGTTCCCATTTATTCGGAGAGCGTGGGCTTCGTGACCGCGAAATTAGAATAGCGGTGTCGCGCGTCACTCTTCCCGCAAGGCGGCGAGCGGATCGATTTGCGCCGCTCGCCGCGCCGGAATGTAAGCCGCAAGAATTGAAATCAAGGCCACCGCGCCAGCCACAACCAGGAAAGTCACGGGATCGTTGGGACGAACGGCGTACTCCACGCTCGCCGCAAATCGCGCCAGCGCGAAAGTAAGTACCAACCCGACGACAATTCCGCCCAGCGCCAACCGCAGGCTCTGCCGCAAAACCAGTCTCATCACGTCGTTTCGGCTGGCTCCTATGGCCATGCGCACGCCCAGTTCCTTGGTTCGTTCCCGCACCAGATAAGAAATCACCGCAAACAATCCCACGACGATCAGGACGACCGCCAGCGTGGTCAGCCCGCCCAGCAGCGTCAGGGCAAACCTCCAGCTATCGAGCGAATCGTGAACAACCGACTCAATGGTATCCATGCTGGGCGCGGGCATCTGCGGGTCCACATTTTGCACGGCCCGGCGAACCACCTTGTCCAGGGAAGTCGCGGTATCGTGGCGTAACGTCACGATTGCCATCGTTTGAAAGGTGACTTGCCGGTACGAGACATAGATCTGGGGAAGAAAATCGGCTTCGATCCCCGGCCGCACATCGGCCACCACTCCGATGACTCGCAAAGGCCCTTGCGGACGCCGGAGAATTTCCAGATACTTCCCCACCGCGTCCTCGCCGGGCCAGTATTTGCGGACAAACGCTTCGTTCACAATTGCCACCGCTTGCGATTGTCCATTGTCCGCCTCGTTAAAATTGCGGCCACTAAGCAACGGAATGTCGAAGACGGAAAAATATCCCTCGTCGATGAACTCAAGACACCCATTCTCGTATTCGCCCGGCGCAAACGAACGGCCCGTAATCCTGAAGGCATCCCCGCCACAACCCCTGAACGGGAAGGGATGCACCAGCCCTACGGCTTGCAGTCCTGGAGCGCCACGCAGTTGTCGCATGACCTTGTCAAAAAATTCTACAACGTCGTCATTATTCTGGTAGCGCGTGCGTGGCATCGGAACGTAGGAAACGAGTACGTGATCGGTGCGGAAACCAAGCGGCCGGCGCTGCAGCGCGAGAATGCTGCGCATTAGGACGCCAGTGCCAAACAACAATACGATCGAAAGCGAAATCTCGCCCACGATCAGCAGATGACGCAAGCGCCGCCCATGCGCATCCATGGTCGAGGTATTTCCCCCGTTGCGCAGCACGTGTTGAATATCGCGTCGCAGTACCACCAGCGCCGGAATCAGCCCGAAGCCCAGCCCGGCGAGAACGGAAATTCCCGCCACGAAGGTCAATACAACAGAATTGATTCCGATGAATTTGAACGAGTCGTGATCGGGGAAAAAATGTAGCAGCGGCGCGCGCGCAGATGCGGCCAAAATGACTCCCGCCACGCCGGAAAGCACGCCGAGCGTCACACTCTCCAGCAAAACGTCGCTTAAGATCTGCCATCCGCTAGCCCCAAGCGCCCGGCGCACCGAAAGTTCCCGCATACGCGCCGTAACTCGCGCCAACATCAAAATGGCGACATTGGCGTTGGCGATCAACAACACGAACCCAACGATGCCGAGCGACAAGAGCAAAGAGTTCCTGGCCGGAGCATTCAAGTATTGCTGCAGCGGAATCACCACTGCCCCGCTACCGTTGTTAGCCACCATTGGATATTGCGCGTGCAATTGCGCCGCGATGCGATTCATATCGGCCCGCGCCTGGTCGATGGTCGCGCCCGGACGCAGCCGTCCCACCACCTCCAGAAACGCCTGGTCGCGCCATAACATGCGGTCAGGGCGAATCTGCTGCTGCAAGGGAATCCACAGGTCGGCGTGGTCTTCGTCGCTAACATTAAGACCTGGCGGCATGACGCCGACCACGTAAAACGACTCTCCATTGAGTACAACGGGCTTGCCAACAATCTTCGGATCGCCGAGAAACTCTTCCGCCCAAACGTGATGACTCAGGATCACCACATGCTGTGCCGAGTAATTGTCTTCCTCCGGCCGGAAGTTTCTGCCCAGAATGGGGCGAACCCCAAGAATATCGAAAAGGCTCGCAGACACCGCGGTACCTTCGTGGAGTTTCGGTTCGCCGTGTGCGTTAAGCGTGTAGTGCATGGCGAAATACGCCGCCAGATCGGTAAATGACCGATTCTGCGCGCGGAAGTCGGTGAAGTTTGCCGGAGAAAATCCGTAGGCAGTGGTTTCATCGTTCGGCGTTGTGCTGGCAGAGACACTCATCAGCGCCGCCGGCTTGAAATACGGGAGCGGCCGAAGCAGCACTGCGTAGATAATGCTGAAGACGGCAGTAGTAGCGCCGATTCCAAGTCCCAGCGTCAAGATAACGGAGAAAGAGAAGCCCCGGCTCTTCCACAATCTGCGGAGGGTTTGTCGAAGCTGAGTTGTGTGCATTCGCTCTCCCGCGATGCGGTGCGCGCCGTTCAATTATAGAGACGAATCCTGTGGGGCGGACACTCTTGTCCGCCGCTTTTGCCGTTGCCTTTGATCTCCGCGCCGATCCGCCCAGGACAACCCCCTCTTTGCGCCGGCCACATCGTTTGGGGCTTGGAACCCAGCGTCAAAAGCTTTCCGGCTCGGGCGGTGTACTCCGGTAACTTCCAGCCTCAGCCTATCTCCCCTAAAATTGCCGAGTCAAAAGCTGCGCCTCCGGGTTTACCACTTAGACTGGATTTTCCCCAGAAGCGAACAAAGAACCACCAAACCAAGAGGAGAACAATGAAGACTTTAAGAGTCTGTACCGTGATTGCATTTTTTCTGGCTGTCTGCTCCACCATGACCTTTGCCGATGATCCAGGAAGGCATCCGGCATACCTGCACGCCCTTTCCGACCTTCGCGACGCCCGCGCTCATCTCGATCGCCTCACTCCTTCCGACCGGCTCGATAGCGAAGAGGAACACGCCATCCGCGAAATCGACGCTGCCATCGCCGAAATCAAACACGCCGCCATCGATGACGGCAAGAACGTCTCGGACCACATGCCCGTGGACGCGCACGGCGGCCGCCGCGGCCGTTATCACAAGGCCCTCGAATTACTCGACCGCGCCCATCATGATATTTCAGAAAAAGAAGACGACGAGTTTGCCCATGGCCTGCGGCATCGCGCCTTGCAACACATCGACGAAGCCCATCGCATCGTCGATCACCTGATTATTCAGGCTTCCGGCGACTGAGTTTCGCCGAAAACCACCGGGATGTCCGCTCTAGCGCGCTGCTTGCGCTAGAGTGGACTCGTGTCCTTCGATCAGGGACGATGCCGAACGGTCTGGATGAGCGGCGACGATTATCGGCCGGCGGCGACTGCACCAGAGCTGGAGTATCATTCCGGAATCATGGATCCCGCACAGGAACGACGGCGGCTTGAGGCTGTGTACTCGAAGATGGCTGAAGGGGAATTGCGCAAAGTTGCAGAAGATGCCGACTCGCTTACCGACGAGGCGCTACAGACGCTGACGGCCGAGATGAGCCGCAGGGGATTAGACATAGCAACCGCCGTTGCTCCAACTGGAACCGACGAAGTGGGATTTCAGGAACTGGTCACGATCCGCAAGTTTAGAGATTTGCCCGAAGCTGTGCTCGCCAAAGGCCTGTTAGAATCAGCGGGAATCGAATGTTTTCTCGCAGACGACAACCTGGTGCGGATGGATTGGTTCATTTCGAATTTTGTCGGAGGCATCAAGCTTCAAGTCAAGGCGGAAGATGCGACCGCTGCGAACGAAGTCCTGGAACAGCCGATCCCCGAGACGTTGGATGAGGATACGGCTGGAGAATAGAAAAGTTGCGATGTTCCAAGTGCGATCCGACGAATGGTCCTTCCCACCTTTTTGCCCGTTCTCCGCGCATCGTAAGAGCCTTCCCGGCTTAGACCGCTCTAGGATGACGACTACGACGTGTTGGGCACGCTCCGCGTCAATCGCCCACGCAAGATCAGGCGGCTTTCTCTTCTGTCCAATCGCTTGCTCTGGTCAGCCGTTCGATCGAATCGTGATCCAGTTCCAACTTGGTGGCTTCCACCAAATCGTGCAGTTGTTCGACGCTGGTCGCGCTGGCGATGGGTGCGGTGATGCTGGGCCGCGCCATCAACCAAGCCAGGGCGATTCTCGCAGGCGTAGAGTTGTGTGACTTCGCGACGTTATCTAAGGCTTCAAGAATGCGGAAGCCCCGCTCATTCAAATACTGCTTAACGCCACTACCGCGCGGACTTTTCCCGAGATCTTTCTCGGAATGATATTTGCCGCTCAGAAATCCACGGGCGAGAGAGAAATAGGGGATGACCCCTAAGCCGTTGGCTTCGCAGACCGATTCAAGCGCCTGCTCGAAGAACGCGCGGTCATAAAGGTTATACCAGGGCTGCAGGCTCTCGTAGCGGGGAAGATTGTGCTGCCGGCTTACTTCCAAAGCTTCCGCCAAGCGCTCAGCGCTGTAGTTGGAGGCGCCAATAGCCCGCACCTTTCCTTCCTTGATCAATTGCGCGTAAGCCTCAAGCGTTTCGGCGAGTGGAGTGTTGGGGTCGTCCTCATGAGATTGATAGAGGTCAATGTAATCGGTCTGCAAGCGGCGCAGGGAATCTTCCGCGGCGCGCAGAATGTAGGACTTGGAAAGGCCCTTTTTGCCGGGACCCATTTCCATGCCGACCTTGGTGGCGATAATTACACTTTTGCGTTTGCCGCTGCGCTTCAGCCAATTCCCGATGATAGCTTCCGATTCGCCTCCGTTGTTGCCCGGGACCCATTTGGAATAGACATCCGCGGTATCCAAAAACGTAAGATCGGACGCGACGGACGCGTCCAGCAATTTGAATGCGGCGGGTTCGTCTACCGTCCAACTGAAAACGTTGGTCCCCAAGGCCAATGGTGGGATTTCGATTCCGGAGTTGCCCAACTTGCGTAGTTTCATGGTCGGTCTTTCACCTTATGTCCTCTACGCTGGCTTAGATTACACGGCAGAAATCTGGATGCAGGGTGGCCTGAAATTTCTGAGACTGCTTGGGGCTGGCCCCCTGCCGAGCCCATGCGAGAATATCGAGGATGAAAGTGAGAGCACCGTCTTTCCGAGGCGCAATCATTGTCCTGCTGATTGCGATGGGGACACTTGCGCAGTCTGCACAGCGGATTGGGACGAAACACCCTCCTGAATATACCTTCAAAGTCGTCCGCCAGTTTCCGCATGACCCTAAGGCTTTCACACAAGGACTTGCGTATCGCGACGGCTATTTCTATGAGGGCACCGGGCTCAACGGACATTCCTCGCTTCGCCAAGTTCGCATGCAGACGGGAGAGGTTGTGCGAAAAGTAGATCTGGCGCCGCAGTTCTTTGGCGAAGGAGTGACTCTGCTGGGCAACGAAGTTTTCCAGCTTACCTGGCAATCGCATATTGGATTTGTTTATCTGCTCAGCGATTTCCGCTGGGTGCGGAGCTTTTCCTACCCTGGTGAGGGCTGGGGCATTACGACCGTGGGGAATGAACTCTTTATGAGTGACGGAACTCCAGAAATTCGTGTTTTGGATTCGGGTACGTCGCTTGAAAAACGGAGTTTCACGGTCCGCGATGGAACCACGCCGGTCTCTCAATTGAATGAACTGGAGTTTGTGGATGGCGAAATCTTCGCTAATATCTGGCAGACTGATCGAATCGCGAGAATCTCTCCACAAAGCGGAGAAGTTGTCGGCTGGATTGATCTCAGCGGCCTTCTTAGTTCGGACCAACGTCCCGATCCGGATGCCGTTTTGAACGGCATCGCCTACGATCCCAAAGAAAAGCGGTTGTTTGTCACCGGCAAATTATGGCCGGCTATTTTTGAAATCCAACTTGTGCCGAAACGTCCACACTGAAAGTATGGCTGTCGTCAAGGAAGCGCCGTTCGTGTTGGACGAAGCCAGGGTCAGCACATTGCCGTGCGCGTCGTAAGTGTAGGTGAGCGTGCCTTCGGGCGTGGCCTCTGTGACCAGGCGGTCGCGATTGTCGTAAGTGTAGCTGGTCGATCCGCTGGCGTCGGCCATCGAGGCCCGGTTGCCGTGTAGGTGAACGTGACCGTGGGCTCGCTTAAAGACGGATCTGGCACCTTGGTGAGCAGACGGTTCAGGCTGTCATAGCTATATTTAGTTCGAGTGCTGGGCTCGTGTTTGTCGCAGTTCTCATACATGCTTGAGTCCGACAAGACATATTAGCACTGAGTAAAACTTGTTAGAGAAGAGAGGAGTCTGCTTTGAAAGAAGCAAGTAAGTTAGTTTTCTGTGACTAACTCTATTCTGGCACGCGAGTCTTCTTCACCTAAATCGAAGGCGTTGAAAAGGAGAAAGAGATAGAGGTTAGCACTTTCTGGAAGGGTAATGGCCCGGGGCTGATGATGGTTCTTATCGAATCGAGCAGGCGGCTGATGGGATGGCGGACTGCAGCTGCGCGAAGATCGTCTGCGGTGACATGTAGATAAACTTGTGTGCTTGTAATGAGGCGATGTCCGAGCAGATCGCGGATGGTAACGAGACCGACGCCGGCACGGACCAGATGAGTTGCAAAGGTGTGGCGCATACGATGCGGCGAAAGACGAACGCCGATGCGGCTGCGCTGTCCCCACGTGCGCACGCGTTCATAAACTCCGCCACGTGACAACAGTCTTCCGAAACGTGATCGGAAGAATGGCGCCGAAGGCAGTGCGGGGCCGCGTGCCTGTACGTATGCACGGAGCAGTTCCGCCAGTTGCGGGTTGAGAGGAATGACGCGTTCATGACCGCCCTTGCCACGAACGGTGATAGCGAGTTCCTTGAGGTCGACATGACTGTTACGAAGAGAGGCGCACCCGGATGCGCGAATGCCGGTTCCGTACAAGATCGCAAGCAGTGCGCGATCGCGCAGTCCGATCACGGTCGTGGCCTTCGGCTCAGCCAATGGCCGGCTGACCTGCTCCTGCGAGAGAGCGATGGGCAGCTTGCGGGGCACAGCCTTGATCGAAGGAAACGTCGCGAGCGGGTTGGCGGAAGGTTCAAGATATCCCATGGCCACCATCGCGCAATAAAAGCGGCGGAGCACAACGACGGCGCGATTGACCGCGGAGGCGCCGTTATCGCGTACTTCGCGAAGATACTGCACGTAGCCGAGAACATCACGCGCGGTGATTTCGTCGGGCGCGCGATCTGCGCACTTGACCTGGACCCACTCGTGAAACTGCTTGAGAGTGTTCTCGTAGGCAACCAGCGTGAGCGGGCGCAGACCTCGCGCAACGCAATGCGTGCGAATGTAGACATCGATCCAGAATGACCACTTCGTGGCTGGTCTCCGATGGGAAGGGTTCTTACTGCAGCTTGAGTGCGGCCGGGCAGAACGTGCAGGTATACGCCTGTTTCCTGCGGACTACAATGGCCCATTAAAGATGCGATGACAGCGAGGTCGACACCGCGATCCATCAGATGAGTTGCAAAGCTGTGCCGGAGAGTACGCGGCGTGATGTCGGGTCGCAGGCCGGCACGAGTCACTGTGTCCTTGACGATCCGGCACACGTCCTTGGCACGCAATCTTCGATGCTTGGCGCTGGTTCGAAACAGTGGCCCGCGTTTTCCATGCTCGAGAAGATAGGCCAGCAGCTCTGTGTAGAGCGCTTCGGGAATAGGAATCGAACGTGGCCGATCGCCCTTGGCGTGCAGTACAGTTAACTCGTGACGTTCACGGTTGATCTGCGCTACGTCGAGGGCGCATAACTCATCGGTACGCAGACCACAGCCATAAAGCATCAGCACAACCAGGCGATCGCGCCGTGCTGTTGGTCCGGCTGCGGACGTTGCCTGCACAAGCTTCGCGGCTTCGTCGAGGGTGAGAGAACTGGGCGCGATCCGCGGCATCGCGTGCTTGAGGGTAAAGCCATCGAGCACGTTGCGCTCACTGCGGCCACTGCGCCATGCGTAGTCGAGGAAGCCGCGTAGATGGCTCAGATACTTGGCCAAGCTGGTCTCAGTGCAGCCGGACTCGCGTTCCGCCTCCAGCCAGTGCAAGTAGTCTTCGAGCTGCAAGCGCCACAAGGGAGTATCGGTGCGCAATCCACTCAACGCGCGACGCAAGGTACAACGAACATCGATGATCGTTCGCGGAGTCTTGCGTCCGACCTTGTCCAGGTAACTCAGGTAGCCCTCGATCGGAGGATCCATCGATGACTGCTTCATGCCTTCACCTCCTGTTCGGAATGCAGCCAAGCGTTGATGGGATGGAGTTCGATCGCGGCACGCCGCTGTGGATCCGCGATGTGTATGTAGCGCACCGTGGTCGATATCACCGAGTGACCGAGGACTCGCTGCACCTCGGCAAGATGAACACCTGCTTCCAGAAGATCGGAAGCGCAAGTATGACGGAACTGATGGAGGCTGTGCATCGGAACCTGTGCGTTGCGCGAGATGGCATGCACTCCGTTGCTGATGGCGAAGCCTGAAAGGCGCTTGCCGTTGCGGCTTACCAGCAATGCCGGCTCATCCAACCTGCCGCTCTGTTCGAGCTGGTTGTGACGCTGCGGCAGATATGCTTCCAGGCAACGCAGCGTAACATCCGGCAACGGCACGCAGCGTTCCCGTCCTGTCTTGCGACCATCGATGCGCAGCGTTGCTTCCGAACGATCGAATGCATCGACGTTCAGTCTCTCAAGTTCTCCGCGGCGAAGCCCGGTGCCATACAGCATGGCAAGAATCGTAACCCACAGATGCGCGCTGTAATCGCCGCGCCGGGTTGCGGCTTGCCGCCACATCGCCTCCATGTGCGCATGGTCAATGCGCTTCGGCAGGCGACTGTAAGGTGAGACCTTCGGGCCCTTCATCCAGCGCAGCGGGTTCAGCTTCCAATGTCCCTGCCGAACGAGAAACTCCCCGAATCCACGCATCGTGCTCAGTGTTGCGTACACGGTCGCCTTCGATCGAAAACTTGCGCACGCTGCTATGTAGTCGGTGATCAGATCCACGCCGATCTGCTCGATCGAGACCCGTGGCCGCCGCTTCTTCAGCCAACGACCCCAACGCTCCAGCCGGGACTCTGTGTATGCAACCGAAGCCTCGCTGACTCCACGTGCCCCGTACTCCTCCATATATATGTCCAGTAGTCGATCCCATCTCCTCATCGCCTTCCTCCTTAAACGTTCAGGGGGCGCGCTCACGCTCGCCCCCTAAACGTTATAGAAACAAACAATATGACCTCCAATATGACTCCCTTGGAGGTCGCGATGAGCCCTGAACTGAACTAAACAAAGTTTGTGCTGGCTTCAGGCGCAGCGCCGCAAGTAGCGGCCGAGCCACAGGCGGCGCCAGCGCCGCTGCCCGCGCCAGCCGCGCCACCTGCCACGACCATCAGGAACGATGGCAATCTGGGCGGGACCATCCCCGGAACTATCCCTGGGGCCATCGCTCCACCGACTATTCCGCAACTGCCGCGCGTGTTAGCGATACCCGCCGTTCCGCCGATCCTTGCCGTCGATAGCAATAATGATGTGACTTATCGCTCCAGCAGCTTCAACGGCAGTATGGACTTCGCCATTGTTTCCGGCGACTCGGTGACCATGAACGGATCGGATGACGACCGCCGTGCGGTGGAAGCGCTGCGAAAGAAAATTTCCGGCGATTTCATTTGGTTCATCCACAACGGAAATGCCTATGTCATCAACGATGTGACAACTGTGCAAGGCGCTAAACAGCTTTATGCCCCGATGGACGAACTGGGCAAACAGCAAGAAGAGCTAGGAAAGCAACAAGAAGAACTGGGCAAGCAACAGGAAGCGCTGGGCAAACAACAGGAAGGCGTTCGGGTAGATGTCCCCGCCAATTTGACGCAAAGGCTACAAGCATTGGAGGCAAAACTCAAGGCGCTGGGCGGATCGGCTGACATGGACCAACTCGGTCGTCTTCAAGGCGAACTGGGCGATCTGCAAGGCCAACTTGGATCCTTGCAAGGCAAAGCCGGCGAAGCTCAGGGCAGGTTGGGCGAGCAGCAAGGCGAGTTAGGACGGAAGCAAGGTGAACTCGGCCGCCGCCAGGGCGAGTTGGGCAGGGAGCAAGCAAGAATCGCACGTGAGGCGGCGCGCCAAATGCAGGACATCATCAGCAAGGCTCTGAGTAACGGGACTGCGAGACGAGTCGAATAGGCAGAGCGTCGAGTCCTGGCTCGCGGGGAAGACTTAGCCCGCGCTAGCTGCCGCCTTCCGCCTGCTTTACTGCGGACTCCGCAGCCTCGAAACCCATTTTGCTGTGGGTGCCATCGCAGAAGGGCTTGTTGACCGACGCGCCGCAGCGGCACAAAGCGAAGTTCTGTTTGCCAGTGAGATCGTACTTGTTGCCGTCGGCGTCTACCAATTCCACCGGACACTGAGATGCGTCCACCAGGTAAGGGCCATTCTTTCTAACCTTGATTTTCAGTTCGGGCATGAAGCCTCCATAGGATCGGTTTAGTACTTATATGAAGATACCATCGAAGATGGTTGGAGTGAGGCGCTGGGCGCAACTCAGTTCTTTTCCAGCCAAAACCTTCTAACCGCCGAGATCGCAGAGAAAGTCCAAAGGCTAGGCCGCAGGAAGCTTTTCGCGGGCGAGGGCGCCCGCGCCACTCCGACTACGCTGCGATGGGCTCCGCTCTTAGCATGTTGCGGTAGAGTTGGAAATACTCGTCCAACATGCGCTTGCTGGTAAAGCGATTCCGTGCGCGCTGATAGGCGCGATTGCCGTAGGCGCGGCACAGTTCCGGGTCCTGCCGCAAATTGCGGATGAGCATCGCGAGGCTGCCTTCATCGTTCGCCTGAAAAAAGAGGGCGGCGTCTCCCCAAATTTCGCGGAAGGAAGGAATGTCGTTGGCTACGATGGCGCAGCGCGAAAGCGCCGCCTCCAGGACAGAGACGCCAAATGGTTCGTAGCGAGAAGTCGCCGCGTAGATGGAGGCGCGGCTATAGAGACTACGCATCTGCGCCTCGTTCTGCGGTCCTCGCAGGGCCACGTTCACATCGGCGACGGCGAGTTTCACATCGGTGCGGATAGGGGATTTCGGGGCCAGCGCCGGAGTTTCATCACTCACGATGCACACTGGCACGGGATGAGTGCGTTGGGTCAGGAGAGATACTTGTTTGCCGACGTCCCAGAAGCGGCCCACGGCAAGAACCGAATCTTCCTTGGCTACGTACGGATTAAAGAGCAGCGGGTTGCGGCCGGGATAGATCACGACGTCCCTGGCAGGGCGCATGTAGGAGGAATGAAGCGAGTGCAGCATCCAAGCGCTGGGAGCTACTAGCGTACTGGCCTGCGAGATTCCTCTCATCATGATTTCGCGATACCAGCGCAGCCAGCGGCTGTCGTCGGGTTCGCGCCCATGAACCTCCTTCCACCAAGTGATCAGGTCGCCATGAGCGACCACAACGCGAGGCACATCGCCGGGAAGGCTGCCATAACAAACGTGATTCAAGTGCAACAAGTCGGGCTTCACTTCGCGCACGACGGCACTGAGGTATGCGAAAGAATCCTTGAGATCCCATTCGCCCTCCTGCATCCAGTCCAAGCGAAAAGCGGTGGGGCGATATTCTAGCCCGGATAAGTTTTCCATCCAGACGGTTTGTTGCGGCAGCGGAATTTCGCCGAGGCTCACCAGCGTGACGCGTGTACCGGCGCCGATTAGTCCGGTGACGAGTTCGCGGGTATAGCTCCACACCCCGCTCAAGGTGTCGGTTGTGACCAGAACATGCACCAGCAATCCCCAGGAGAAATGGACGGAAAGCCGCGATGGGCAAGCTTTCTAAGCATCCAGCGATGCCCCATTGTACTGGTTGATTGCCGGAAAAATTGAAGAATTTCCTGTCAATAAATTATGCGAGCGCAAACAATTGCACACACGCGAAAGCCCACACGCCGACAAGGTTGAGATAAGTGTTATTCCCCGATGCCCAGCTTGCCGCAAATCTGCTGCGCGAGCTGATGCACGTTTTGTATTCTGGTTTGCGCCATCGCGGGGAGTTCCGGCGACTTCAACGCCATCTCGCAAGAGACCAGGATGGCCGTCGCAGTGCTTTTCAATTCGCTGCGAAGTTCCTGCTCCGCGATCTGGCGGGCGGCCTTCCGTTCCTTTTCGCGGCGCTGCAGCGCGACCCGCAGCTCACGGATCACGCGCTCCGAGCTGTTAATGGCAAAGTTGACGTACACCGGAACCGCGGTGCCAAGGTGCTGCAGCAAAGAATCGCTTTCGTCTGGTTCGAGATCAACCGCCGATTGGTCGATCAGAACTGCCGAAAAATCCTGGGCCCGCAGACAGCTAGCGGCTTGCCGTAAAGTGGAGGCTACTTGCGCAGCCTCAGAAGTGGCCTGGTGCAACGCCTGGGCGCAATCCTGACCTCGTGCCGAAGGCGTAATCAGTAGAATCATGCTTGGTCAAATTGCACGCCAATCGCCACAGCTCAGGCATTGAGAACAAGAGGGTTACGCTTGGGACGGCGGGCTAGTATTTCCCGTCGTGGGAAGCTTTGCCCGCTTCTGAATCACTGCGGGGCGCAGGCGTACTCCTTCAGCTTGCGATAGAGGGTGGTCTTGCCTATACCGAGCAGCCGGGCCGCCATCAACTTGTCGCCGTTCAGATGAGTGGTGGTATTCAGGATGGTCTGTTTCTCCAATTCCGCCATGGGAAGAATTCTCGCTGAACTTTCGGCACTCTCCGGCGTCTGAACAAAACTGTGGATGGTGCTGGGCAAATCCTCCGTATTGATTAACGGTCCGGTGGTCAGCGCGCCGGCGCGATCCAGACAGTTTTCCAACTCCCGCACATTGCCCGGCCAATCGTAGGCCAACATCGCCTTTAGGGCGTCATCGCTCAGCGTGCGCTCCTGGCCCGAGGCCCGCTCCATCCGTTCCAGGAAAAATCCCACCAGCAGGGGGATGTCCTGACGGCGCTCCCGCAAGGGAGGAATTCGCAGGCTAAGCACGTTCAGACGGAAGTACAGATCACGGCGAAAGGTTCCCTGGGCAACGGCTTGCTCCAAATCGCGATTCGTAGCAGCGAGGATACGCACGTTGATGGGAGTGCGTTTAGTGCTGCCGACCGGGCGGATTTCCTTTTCCTGGATGGCGCGCAGCAGTTTGGCCTGGAGATCCACCGGCAGTTCTCCGATCTCATCCAGAAACACCGTGCCACCCTCGGCGATTGCCAACAATCCTTCTTTCGCTTGCACCGCGCCGGTAAAGGCGCCTTTCACGTAACCGAAGAGCTCGCTTTCGATTAGCGTCGGAACCAGCGAGCCACAATCCACCGGGATGAATGGCTTGTCGCGATAAGGACCGGAGAAGTGGATGGACCGCGCCACCATCTCCTTGCCAGTGCCGCTTTCGCCCAGGATGAGCACCGGGTGATTGCTCTGCGCAGCTTTGGCGATGATGCGGAATAGTTTTTCCATCTCGGGCGCGCGGCCGACGATGCCGCCGAAACCTTGCTGGGATTTGATCTTTTCGCGCAGGACGCGATTTTCGGTTTTCAACTTTAGATGAGTGGATACGCGATCCAACAAGAGCCTGAGTTCCTCCATACTGAAGGGCTTGGTCATGTAGTCATAAGCGCCGTTTTTCATGGCTTGCACGGCGGAGTGCACGGTACCGTATCCCGTGACCACGATGACCACGGCGTCCGGCCTGCGCTCTTTGATCTGGCGCAGAGCTTCCAGGCCGCCCGCGCCCTGAAGTTTGAGGTCGAGCAGCACTACATCGATGCTCTGCGCGTCCAGTTGACGGTAGGCATGTTCGGCGGAATCGGCGACATGAGTATTGAAGCCCAGCGATTGTGCGACCTCGCTGCAGACTTCGCGAATGGCGCGTTCGTCGTCAACAATCATCAGGTTAAGAAAATTGGCGGCTTCGATTTGGGGTTGGGGAAATGCAATGGCTGCAGCGGTCGTCATGGGTATCGCCTCTCTAAGCTCGAATCTAACTTCTAGCGGGTCGCAATTTCTTGTCGGGAGGACTCTCGGCGAAACGCGCCTGGGGCAAACGAACGCAAATCCGTGTTCCCTGGTTTGGTTCGCTATGCAGTTCCAAGCTCCCGTTCGCCTCACTCACGATGCGCTGCACCGTGGCTAGCCCAAGCCCGTTGCCCTGGCCGGCAGCTTTCGTAGTGAAAAAGCATTCAAATACGCGATCGCGGGTGGCGGCATCCATGCCGCAGCCGCTATCGGCGACGCTAAATTCCACGTGTCCCTCGAACAACTCGGAAGGAGCGGCACTCTGCGATCAAGAAATCACAATCGGATTTCTTCTCCGGTTTCCGCTGATTGCTTACTCGCACTCAGCAACTGCATTACCGCGTACGATTCTTCCGGAGGGCAAATGGGAGTCGTGCCCGGATTTTCTATGCATGCCGCGAAATGCTTCAGTTGCGCTGCAAACACATCTACGCGGCCTACCTTAACCTGCTGATTCGTTTCGTTCGAACCAAAGAGGGTCAACTGCTCCTCCCACTTGCCCTTCTTGTTCACGTCGCCCGCGGAGCGAAAACTGTATTCGATCACCGCATTCGACCCGGCGATACGCATGCCGGCGGACAAAGGCCATGAGTCCGGCATCAGGTAGCTCGACTCAATCTGGGCAATCGCTCTTTCGTACGAAAGCGAAGTGACCACATGGTCCCAGGCGCCTGTGGAGGATTTTAGTCCGAGCGAGTAAAGCTTTCGCGGTTTCCCCAACATCCAAAAAATGAAATCCACGTCATGCACCTGTAAATCGAGCAGGCAACCCCCGCTTTTTGCAGGCTCGCGAAACCACTCCGACCATGGCGGATAGGTCGCCAACCGGTAGGAGTTCACCGAATGAAGGGCACCGAGAGCGCCGCTCTTCACAAGTTCCCGCATACGCACATACTGCGGCCAAAAACGCAGCACTTGCGAAACCATGAATGTAACGCCCGCTTCTTTGACAGCCGATACTATGCGCGCCGCCGAATCGGCATCGAGCGCCAGCGGTTTTTCGCAAAGCACATGCCGTCCATTGGTGAGTGCATCAATAACGGATCGCTCGTGAAGAAAAGTAGGTAAGCAAACCAGAATCGCGTCGAGGCGGCGATCACGATATAAATCCTCGTAGGAAACTACTTCCAACTCGGGGTAGGACTCATGAACCTCGTCCGCGCGCGCAGAAGCCACCGCGACCACCCGCATTTCCGGGATCGAGCGTGCGGCTTCGTAATGGGTCTGGCCGATGAACCCCATGCCTGCAATTCCGATCCTCAGCATATGGTTTGACCTGGCAAGCTTATCGGGACCTCGAAAACGTACTTTTGCATGCGTAGCGATAGAAATTTTTATCGTCGAGGCGCTAGAAACAATGGATAGTGCCCGAAATCTGTGTCAACCAGTTAAACACATAAATGATACCAAGTGAGCGGATTATAAGAAAATTATTCTCGCTTAAATATCGATCACGATATTTTAGTTTGACATTCGCTTCTGCCATCTGATATTGCAAAAGGGTACTGCAAAATGGGTGTTAGGGGCGAAATCATGAGAATGCAATCGCGTCGAGAGTTCTTGGGTTCCGCTGTCTCCGGGGTTGCCGGTTTCTCTTTAATGGCCAACAAGGGAATGTTTGCACAATCGACGCCTGCAGAGGAGTTAGCGGTACTCGGGGGAAAGCCGGTTCGCTCCACTCCCTTTCCGGGGTGGCCAATCGTCGCGGGGAATGATACCGCAGCCTGGGAGGCGGTGCTTCGCAAGGGCGAATGGTGCCGCCTGTCTGCGCCCGAGACTGGCTACGTAGGACAGTTTGAAAAAGCCTGGGCGGAAATGACAGGCGCGCAACGTTGCCTTGCGACCTCAAGCGGTACGACGGCCTTGCTTACGGCTCTTAACGCCATGGACATCGGCCCTGGGGATGAAGTGATCGTCCCACCTTATACGTTCGTAGCGACGATCAACGTTGTGTTTCTCCAGCATGCTCTGCCGGTCTATGTGGACACGGATCGGAGGACTTTCCAGATCGACGCCGAAAAGATTGAAGCCGCGATTACACCCCGGACGAAATGCATCTTGCCGGTGCACCTTGGCGGCAATCCGGTGAACTTGGACAGGATTTTGGCCGTCGCGCAGAAACATGGTGTTCGAGTTCTTGAAGATGCCTGCCAGGCGCATCTTGCGGAGTGGCGGGGAAAGAAAGTGGGCACCCTGGGGGATCTGGGATGCTTCAGCTTTCAGGCTTCAAAGAATCTGAATTGCGGAGAAGGCGGGGCCATTCTCGGCAATAACCCTGAACTGATGAACCTTTGTGAAACCTTTCACAACAACGGCCACATGATGTCGGACGCTTACACACATGACGTTATCAACGGCAGTAATCATCGCCTTACTGAATTTCAAGGCGCGCTGCTGGGAGCGCAATTGACTCGCGTCAAGGCGCAAGCCGAAGCGCGTACCGTGAACGCGGACTACTTGACCAAAATGCTCGGTGAAATTCCCGGCATTCATCCGGCGGATAAGTATGAAGGCACCACCCGCAACGCCTATCATCTTTATATGTTGCGATACAATCCAGCGGAATTCGCGGAGCTTGCGCGAGCGAAATTCATTCACGCGCTCAACGCCGAAGGTATTCCGTGTTCCGGCGGATATACGCCGCTAAACAAAGAAGGATTTATGAAGGCGACTTTGTCGTCCCGGGCTTTCAAAAGAATCTATTCCGAGCAAGAACGCAAGGATTACGAAGAACGCAATTACTGTCCCGAAAACGACAAGCTTTGCACCGAAGCGGTGTGGTTTGACCAGACAATGTTGCTAGGAAGCCGGAACGACATGGAGCAAATAGCCGAGGCGGTACGCAAGATCCGGCTGCAGGCAGCGAGTCTGGTCCGGAGCTAAATTGGTTCTGTGGGCATGTAGCCCGGCTGGAAGCCTTCACGTCCTTGACCGTTGGCGGCCGCAAGACTGTAGATTTCTCGATCTGGCCTTTGCCATTGACGGAATTTCTCCCATTGCCTAACATTTCCAGTCCTAACGAAGATCTGGAAGAATATCTGAATCAGTCTGCTTCGCGAACCAACCCGTCACATTGTTAGAGCAAAGCAGGAAGGGGCCGTCCATTCATGAAGCATGTCGCGAAGAAGAGCGAACATGACAAACACGTCGTTGAAGCTCTGGTTAGGCGGTTTGGACCCGTGTCCCGTGTCGGCATTTATAAGTTGACCAATTTCCGCCGCAACACTATTTCTTCGATCGTGCGACAACTTCTGCTCGAAGGCAGGCTGGTAGAAGACGGCCGCTCGAATAATCCGCTTGGCCGAAAGCAGATTTTGCTGCGCTCCAACGAAGAGTACGGCTTCATCCTCGGAGTTGAATTTGATGACGAGGCGATCGTGGCCGGCGTGATGGATCTGCGCCCCCAGGTCAAACGCAGCGTCCGCGAACTCACGGACTTAAACGGCGGCCGGGAAGGCTTGATCAAGCAGTTGAAATCCTGCCTGCGCCGGGTGATGCGCGAGGCCCGATTGGACGGAAAATCAGCAGTAGGCATCGGAATTGCCGACCCGGGCCTGGTGGATAGCAGAAATGGAGTCACGGTCACCTCATCGACCATCGAGTTTTGGAATCAGGTTCCGCTGCAACGAATTTTCGAAGACGAGTTCGGCGTACCCGTGGTGATTGAGAGCAAAACGCGGACTAAGACTATTGCCGAGCGCATTTTGGGAGCCGGTCAGAAACAAGAAAACATGATTTACCTCGACTATGGCACCGGCATTGGCGCCGGCATCGTGGTTGACGGAAGGCTCCTGTACGGGCAGGATTGCGGGGTTGGAGAGATAGGGCATACTCACATGGGCGAAAATGGCCCGGCCTGCAAGTGCGGAAGCATCGGCTGCCTGGAAGCACTCGCCGGCGCCGCCGCCATCGAAACGCGAATCCGCAAAGCCCTCTCGGAAGGGGCGCTGTCGCAGGCGCTTGAGCTGGCCGGCGGCGATGCCAAAAAAATCACCGTATGGAATGTCCTGATGGCGGCGAACGCTGGCGACAAGTTGTGCGGCAATATCGCCCTCGATATCGGACGCCTGCTTGGAACTGGCATCGCCAACCTGGTCAATCTATTTAACCCGGCGGTCGTCGTTCTCGATAAGCGGCTCGCATTGGCCGGCGATGCCCTTCTCGAACAAGTCATGCGCACTGTAAAAGGCCACGCTCTTACCAGCTCTTCGGCGCGCTTGGCCATCCGCATGGGGGAACTCGGAGCAGAAGCAGGGTTGCTCGGCATTGGACTCGCTGTTCTGGAAAAACATTTCGAGATTCCAGCCCTTCGGCCGCCAAGTTTCATGGTCGAATCAGCCTTCCCGAACGAAGCGGCGTTTGAAAGTTTATCGAAATCGCTCAGTTGACAGCCTTTAGTCCTCACTCATCTCAGATTGCCTGCGCATCAACTCGCCACGGCACTCGTAAACCTTGCTGACCGCGTTCACGATATCATCCATATCGTTTTCATCGCCGAGGAACTGGCGGTGCTCGAGCCACACCGCCTCGCGACATGCTTGCTCTACGTTCGGACAGAGATCGGCAAAAGTGCCGTAGTCCAGAGTTTGATTTGATCGTCCCCGCTCAATCGGCAGACGTCGCGGAAAAAAATTCTGCTTCAAGAACATGGGATTCTTGTAGAGAGGATGTGCGTAACCCGAAGAACACGGAATTCCTTCTTGCTCTAAAGCTCGCAGAAAATCAGAGCGAGAAATGCCGAACTCCTTCTCCAAAAAACGGAAAATGAAAATGTGATACGAGTGTCTGGTCACATAAGGCGGAGTTTTCAGCACGCCAATTCCTGGAATCTTCGCTAACCGTGCATTCAGGTAGGAAGCATTCCGTTCGCGCTTCGCGTTCTGTTCTGGCAGGCGTTGTAGTTGTTGCAGAAGAATCGCACTCTGAAATTCTGTCATTCGGTAATTCCAGCCTAGCCGGTGGTGCTCGTACCAGGGCTGCCCAAGTTCGCGCCCGCCCCAGATGTATGACTCACACAGTTCAGCCACCGACTGACCATCGGTAACGATGATTCCGCCTTCTCCGGCGGTCATGTTTTTTGACACTTGAAAACTGAAGGTCCCTACATCGCCGATGGTGCCCAATCCTTTTCCGTTCCACGTGGCTCCGTGCGCGTGCGCCGCATCTTCCAACACCACCAGTCCATGTTGCCGCGCGATCGTCCGAATCGCCCCCATATCCGCGGCTTGTCCCGCAAAATGGACCGGGATAATGGCTTTGGTTCGATCCGTAATCGCTTGCTCGATTCCGCGCGGATCGAGATTAAAAGTGTCGTACTCGATATCTACGAAGGTGGGAATGGCATTCACCATCAACACCGCGCTGGCTGTGGCAATGAAACTGTAAGCCGGCACGATGACTTCGTCTCCGGTACCAACCCCTAGAGCTTTGAGCGCGACTTCCAGCGCTCCCGTCCCATTTGCGCAGGCGATGCCAACCTCTTGCAGTTCGGCGGCGGACCATACATTTGAGTGCTAAAGCCTTATAATCTCAATGGCTTCAGGTGAGTCGCTCACCTTGGGGCCCGAACACAAGTGATTACCACCGGGTAATCACGCACGATCAAGCCCTCTATTGTCAAGTTTTCGCCGACATAGGACCACACGGCTGGCTGGGATACTCCCCAGTAGAGATCTGTGAGTATGACCTCCTTGGGCCGGACGGGTAGCTTGAACGAGAGTTTGCTCGGGTAGGACCGCACCTCCTCCGTGTTCATCTCCGCGGCCCAGGCGAGCACGAGAGTGTCACCGCTTCCATCCTTGGTATAGCTGATCACTTTCGGTTGGGGCGCCGCGCCCTCGTATTTGTAATCGAGCGAGCGGACGGGTTCGACATCACTGACTACACTGCTGATGTTCTGCAGCGCATACGACGACGGCCGGAAGCTGTAATCGCGCTGGTCAATCACTCCCCAGTCCTGGCTTTTGTTCAGGTTGAACAGCGCCCACCAGGCGGCAGGAATATTGAGCCAGCCGCTATAGATGTAGAACCGCATCAAGTATTTCGTGGAACCGTACTCGCCGAGGTGGGGATTGTAGGCAAAGTCCAGGCCGGTCACGTTTGTGCCCCACTCGTCCAGCCACAACGCAACGTCAGACCGGCCGTGCTGGACAAACGGCTTCTTGGCCCCGGTGATCACATCTTCCAGGTGTTTCCATCCGGTCTGCTCGGGGGACTGACTGAGACTTTTGCCGCGATAAAATTCCATCGTTCCCATACCGCCTTCGGGCATGTTGATGCCGTAGGGGTGAAAGGCAAAAGCGTCCACGTAGGGCGCTCCGCCTTCGCGCAGCGACATTTCTGTGGTAATGGGAGCAGGAGCAGCAGTGCCGCCGAACATGACTTTCAGGTCGGGATTGATCGACTTGATGTGTTGCCCAACGTCGCGCAGAAGCTTCCCGTAAAGTTCCGGTTCGAAGCCGGGATACCAACCGTTCTCCTCGTTCCAAAGTTCCCACCACTTGATGCGATCGCCGTATTTGCGAACCACGAAGTCCACATAGGCTACGAATGCCTGCCTGCCCTCGGCGGTGCGCGGACCGGGGTTCTTGTAGAAGGGGTGGCCCTCGGTGTAGATAGGTCCGAGGTCGATGTAGGGCTTAGCGGGAGACTCGTAGAGTGCGTTGCCGTAGTTCAGGGTGTAGAGAATGTCCACGCCATTGTCAAGGAGCTGATGAATTCCCGCGTCGGTTTTAGGATCGATCTGGAACTTGCCCTTTTCCCGCTCGACGGCGTCCCACTCGGTCTGGTCTCCCCACTGCCCGATGCGGACCCACTTGACGCCGAGATCCGTTATGCGCCCAAACGATTCATTCGCGGTCTTTGCGGTATCTTGCCAGCCGGTGAAGTAGTCGCTGGCTTGTGCGCTCGCGCCCTGATCGAGCAGCGCGACATTTTCCCCACGTTCGTTCAAGACCTCAATGCCCGAGAGCCGGGCCTTATAGCCCTGTGAGACTTCCGCATAGTTTCCGCCGGAAAGGGGCAGGCGCTGAAACTCGATCCTGAGATAGCGCGCCTTTGGCAGACGGCGAACCGGAAACGTCTGTACATATTTGTCGCCACGCCGGGGGCACGCAACAGAGAACTGGTAGTTATCTTCGCGGAGGACCGTGTGCCACTTTTTGTTGTCCACGCTGCTTTGGACGGTGAAACCAATAGGAAAATCGGTATTGTGCCAATAGGGCACCAGGTTCACTTCCGTGACGGTTCGTTCCCGGCCCAGATCGAGCTCCACGAAAGGCGGCACGCCGGGATAGGAGGATGCGTTCTGCTGGCTCGACCAGCAGGTTTCAGGGTTGTTATCAATCAAGTGCGAGGGATTGAAAGGATCTTCGTAATCCCTGGATCGTGGGAGGTGGGTATTGATGCCGTACGGGCTGTGCTTAATCTCAGATGATTTCAGGTGCTTGATCGCAGTAAGAGGGGCGGGATTGTTCTGTTGCAGGGTACCGGGCCTTGCTAAGAGCCGCCAATAGCCAGCTGCGTCGGTGATCAACTCCTGCCGGGTGTAGCTGGCGTTGCGGGGGATGACCAGGATCTTATACGACAATTCTCCCTTGGCCGCGCTCCCCAACGAACCGATCGACGCCTCGACCTTCAGTTCCGCCGACCCTTCTTTGTCAGCCCTGATGTTCCAATCCAGGCGTCGGTACGAACCGGGAGCTATCGCCGGAATTTTCTGTTCCGCCGCATAGGGGGCAAAATTTGTAGGAGCTTTCAGCTCCACTCGAACGTCTTTCGCTTCGACCTCACCGGGATTCTCGATAAACGCGCTCAGCCGGACAGTGTCTCCGGCGTGGGCAAGGGGCAGGTTGGACCAAAGATGTTGTACTTTTATTTCGGGCCCCACATGATTGGAAAACACCTCAACCGCACTGATCAACCACTCGCCTTCACCCTTGTTGATATCCGCGCCGTTAACGGTGGCGCTGACCTGGCAATAACGCGATTGGGTGGAGTCGAAATCGAAATCAATCGTTCCCTCGTGCCATTGGCCGTCCGCCAGGGATTGCTTCGGCGGAGAATAGGAGCGCCGCGCTACCTCCTCTCCTTGGGGTCGCTTGAGAGCAATGATGGAGAACGCCAGGTTCGGACCATCAACAGTGGACCGCACCGCTTTGTAGTGAAAACGGACACTACCGCGGCGAACCGAAATGACCGCGCTGGTCATCCCAACAATTTGCTCGGCATTCGCTTTCAGGTGCAGAGAGTGTCCGCTGGTGAATGCCTCGTCGGAAACTTCGATGAGGCCGCCGGAACGATTGCCGATCTCAAACCATTGCTGTCGGAGTGAGCGGCCAGCCGCCTCTTGCAGCTGTTCAAAATCACAATTCATGCAGAGATTCTTTGCACGGTTGGTGTTGTCTGCGTCCTTTGAGGCTTGGGTTTTATCTGTCTGTGCGATTGCCGATCCGCTGACCAAAGCGCCGTTGAGTGCAAGCCAAATGCTGACTAATGCAATACACGTCCGTCGCATTGCAGTCTCCCCACATTCGTGATCGTTCTATGCCATGTAAATTACATCTTGCGCGGCCAGCATAGGCAAAATGGTTTTATGACCCCGGCAACCACGCGAACCCGACTGGAAATCCTTTCACGGACGCCCAGTTCCATGATTTTGACGTAGGTGTGATGATCACGAATAAGGAGCAAGGATGTCCGTGCGCGCAGTCACACTGCGAGTTGCAACTGGCCGAACGGGAAATTGACTGACCTGCGGTACTGGGTCAGTTTCAATTTCCACAAGCAAGGCTATGCTAAAGCGGGCGGTAGGGAATGAAGCCCCCGAAACCCGCTCACAGCTATTGGGACGTAGAAGATCGCCTCCGAGTCTCAAAAGGTAAGCCCGTAGTGAGAAGACCCATGACCCTGTGCCTAGCCGCAAGCTGTGAGGATCAAGACAGACGAGAGCCCTGCATCGTGGTGTCGTCTGATTGGAAAGCGGAAGTTGGCGACGTGGCGGGGCTGAAATTCAAAACAAGTTGTATTGGCTGTTCGATGAGTCGTGGCCGACCCAGATTGCTTGTTACAGAACTCACTTCAATCCCAAAGGGGTAACTAAGGCGAACATTGGCTATCGTCTTCGCGCAGCAGCTTTGAAACGTAAAGCGGAAATCTCCGATGAGTATGTCCAAGCTAGACTTGGCGTTAACTATGAATATTTCAGGAAGCACAAAACTGAGATAGACCCGACTGTGTGGAGCGGCATCTGAAACGATATAAAGAAAATTACACTGGATTGCCAATTGATTCTCTGCACTTTCGCGAACGGCGCTCCACTTATGTGTCAGGTCGAAGAAGACGCCAAAACGTGGAGAGACAACAATTTCTTAGCAATTGGAAGCGGGAGCACGGTAGCCAACTCTCTTTTGTGCTTCCGTCAACAGGATGAGGAAACATCCCTCATTCATACTCTGTATAACGTGTACGAAGCAACGCGATTCGCGTATAAGGCGCAGGTTCCTGGCGTTGGAAGGCATCATGCATTTTCTGTCCTCTATGCGGGAAAGAGAGGGAAGATAGAGTCTCATTATGTACGAACGAAAGGTACCAATCTACTGAAATTGTGGTACGAGCAGTATGGTCCCAAAGATACGCCAGACACCTTAGAAGTACCCGACAAAGTTTTCAAGCGCTATCGCTCTGGTCGGACCTAGCCTAACGCCCTCAAGGTAAGATTCTTTTCGATCTGCGAAGCATGAACGGTTGGTTCCGGCAGCAACCTCGCGATGTTACGCCACTTGGCTATCGCAGCGAATCGCTCGGTCCCTATCTCTATCGGAGCCCTGCAGATAAGGTGCGTTGCACAGAATCGCCTCGGAGTCTCGTGGAAACTTCGTCCACTGTTAGAGGTTTGCTGAAGTAGTAGCCTTGAATCTCGTCACACTGATGGGACCGCAGGAACGACATTTGCGCTTCGTCTTCAACGCCTTCGGCAATCACCTTGAGATTCAGGCTTTTCGCCATGCTGATAATTGCGCTGTAATCGCGGCATCATCAGCCTTGACAGCGACCTCCGTGATAAACGAGCGGTCGATCTTGAGCTTACTGGATCGAAACTGCTTCAAATAGCTGAAACTGGAATATCCAGTGCCGAAGTCGTCAATCGCTAGCTTCAGCCCTATGGCCCTAGTTCCTGGACAACGGATAACACCAGATCCGCGTTGGCGAGGAGCAGGCTCTCTGTTAGTTCCAGTTCAAGGTATTGCGGGGCAAGACCAGTCTCGTGGAGGATCTTTCTGACCAGTTCACAGAAACCTTTTTGGCGAATTTGGACCGCCGATACATTTACGGCTACCGAAACGGCGGGAAGCCCTTCGACTTGCCATTTCTTGGCCTGACGGCAGGCCGTGGTCAACACCCATTCACCGATTGGCAGGATCATGCCGCTATTCTCTGCGATTCGGATGAACTTGTCGGGTGGCACGAGTCCGAATTCCGGGTGTTGCCAGCGCAGAAGGGCTTCCAGTCCGACAATCCGTCCAGTGGCAATCTCCATCTGCGGTTGGTACATGAGAAAGAGCTGATTCTTGTCGAGGGCCAGTCGCAAGCTACTCTCCAAGGTTAGGCGCTCCGCCGCCTGGGTGTTCATGTTCTCGGTGAAGAACGTAAAGTTATTACGTCCAGAATCTTTAGCGCAGTACATGGCCGAATCGGCATGCATGATCAAGGTTTCGGGATCGGCGCCGTGGTCCGGGAAAATGCTGATCCCCAGACTGCAGCCAACACTGATCGAGCGATCCTGAACGACGAAGCTAGGGGTCATCGTGTCCATTAAGCGCTCAGCGGCGACTGCCGCGTCGGGGATATCCTTTACGTCAGTCAACACAAGGAGGAATTCGTCCCCGCCTATGCGCGCTACGGTGTCTTGTTCGCGCCCCCATTTCTTGAGTCGTTCTGCAACGCCCTGCAGGAAGAGGTCGCCCACGGCGTGCCCGAGCGAGTCGTTGATGTTCTTGAACTGGTCGAGATCGAGGAAAAGAAGGGCAACCTTGCCTTGGTGCCGGCGGGCACGGGCGAGTGCTTTCGACAATCGATCCTTGAGAAGGGTCCGATTAGGTAGTCCTGTCAGAGCATCGTAGTAAGCCAGGAATTGGACCCGTTCCTCGGCAAGTTTGCGCTCTGTGATGTCCTCAAGCGTTCCTTCGTAAAGCAGGTTCTTGCCGTCGGAGTCACGGACCGCCCGCATATTTGCCAAAACCCACTTTCTTGTGCGATCTCTGCAATGAACTTCCACCTCTACACTTCGTATCACACCGTTCTCGTCAAGCACGCGCTTCAATTCATCGATCTGACGGGGGTCGACAAACAGCTCACAAACCAGGTTCTCGACCTCCCCCATGAAGTGTTCCGGGGAGTCATAGCCATGTATTTGCGCCAAAGCGCGGTTGATGTTTAGAGGACGACCTTCAGGTGTCATTTGAAAAATTCCTACAACAGCATCTTCGAAGATGGCACGGTATTTCTCTTCCGCTTTCCGAAGTGCCGCATTGTGTAGCGACAGTTCCTCGGCCCGCTTCCGCTCGGTGATGTCGCGGTTCACAATTACGAGCTTTTCGGTCTGACCTCTTGCGTCTAGGATCGCACACGCGGTCGACTCCAAAGTATGCCAGGAACCGTCTTTGTGACGCATCCGGTATTCCACACGCTCGCCCCGGCCGCTCTGGCGGGCTTTTTCCGCTGCATTCAATACTTGTGGGCGATCGTCTGGATGAATTTGCTCGATTGACGAAGTCGCTCTTAACTCGTCGGGAGAATACCCAAGGAGCTTTTGATAAGCGGGGCTGTTGTAGAGTCGGCGGTTATCGCCGTCAACTAGGGCGATCATGTCAACGGTGTTCTCGCTGATGATCTTGAATAGCTGATCTCGCTCAACCAGCCGATGTCGAATGCGCTGAAATAACGAGTGTTGATGAATCGCGTATAAGTTGAAAAGTAATACGAGCGCGGCAAGCGTGCGGATCCATTCTCGGAGGTTAAACCAGTAAGCAGGGTTTGTTGGCTGATCAAGCCACGGAACAGTAAAGGACACGATCAGCAGGGTCAATGTCAGGGTTAGGCAAACGGCGAACGCCCACGGCCACGACTCACGACCCCCGGCCTGCCTCACTTCAACCGGAATCGCCTCGGGTTTATTCTGGCGCACTCCTTCGAGCGGTTCGTGATTCATGGTCGGTTGAGTATTTCCCTGGCAACTTACGGGATTCTAGCCTGCCGAAGTAACGCGAGAAGAGTTACGAAAGTTAGGCCATCCTTGTGCGAGTGCCCAGGGAAGGAAGCGTAAGCATTACGGACGAGTGACCGTCCCTTTCGCGTGCTTTGCAAGATGGCCGTTGAGGCCAAGCAGCGAATTGACGCGATTCGCCGGCAGATTCGAGCCTTAGAAGAAAACAAATGAGCCATCGGTTCATTTCAGACTGGGCGAGGCTGATGGCTGAACTATGGCCGTTTTTTCTCTTATGGGGCCAACTGACAAAAAAGAAGGGCAAGCCCAGAGCGGGCCTAGCCGAAAGAACTACAAAAATGAAGCGGTCGTGAGAGTCGAATGCCGGCTACCCGACGCTAACCCATGACCGCATTCTAGCAGGCGCTCCGAACCATAACCGGTCTTGCAGCCACCGAGTCTGCGGCCAGCTACTCAGCGCCTATGCGTCCATGGGTGAGGGCCTTTAGGTGTTCATGGCGAGTACAATTTCGTCGAAGGGGTCGCACTTGGTTTCGACTATCACGGCCCGGCAGGGCCGAATCGTTTGGTTCGGACTACCTGGCAAGTTATCCGTTAATTGTTAAGGCTCTTCTTTTGAGACTCTTCTCTTCTGTGTTTTACTCGGGTGACGCAGCTACCACTGCATTCGTGACATTGTGGGGCGGTGTCGCCCTGAAAAACGAAGAGCGAGACATTGCGGAATGGACACTCAAGAACGCGCCCGGTATCCCGAGGAAACTCGCTTCCTGCTTCGCATGGCATGTCACGAATGAGCCGTGAGTTGCGGTTGAAACATCCCGATTACCCTCATCTCCCCTCGGTAGGAAGTAAGCCTCTGTCTTGTGCGCTCCGCCCCACTCTCGACAGAGTTGACCTCCCGGAGGACACCGCTTCCTGCGTTTCTTGCCGTCACACCACCTTGCTGTCGTGCATCACCAACGTCGCGCCCCCGGATGCGAAGTTCGACAAATCAGCCGCGGCAGCCTGGCCTTCGGGAGAACCCAGTGCCGCACTCAGGTTAGCCATAGAGTCGAAGTTCAAGGTCGCGATCAGATGCGGCGCGGTCCCTGCGACAGCCTGCACCGGGCCACCGCTGATCAAATACGAACGCAGACCCGGTATCTTCCGGGCCAGAGGAATGTGTGTCTGGTGATAATAGCGATCGAAGGCGGCGGGATCCGCTGGAGTGTTGTAGAGAACGAGCAGTTGAGCCATAGAGCTTGCATGTTATCTGGTCCTAGCAGGCTGCTGAAAAACTACTCCTCTTCCACAAGCCAATCGTGTTAAGAGTAAAGCATGCGAGGCGTAGATCATCAGCAGAGTCAGATGTTCAGTTATTTGTCGCCGGAAACGCGTGTGCGGAAAGATCATCCGCTGCGGGTGATCCGGGCATGGTGGACGAAGTACTTGTCCAGTTGTCGCGACGGTTCGACAGCATGTACGCCAGCGCGGGTCGGCCCTCGATTCCTCCGGAGAAGCTGTTGCGGGCGCAGTTGCTGCAGATGCTGTATTCGATTCGCAGCGAGCGGTTGCTGATGGAGGAGATCGATTACAGTCTGCTGTTTCGCTGGTTTGTGGGATTGAACTTGGACGAAGAGGTGTGGGACGCGACCAGCTTCACCAAGAATCGGGACCGGTTGCTGGAGGCCGAGGTGGCGAAAGAGTTTCTGGCGCAAGTGGTGGCGCGAGCGCGAGGCAAAGGCCTGACTTCGGACGAGCACTTCACCGTAGATGGGACTTTGCTGGAAGCCTGGGCGGGGGCGAAGAGCTTTCAGCGTAAAGACGGTAAGACTCCGCCTCCACCGGACGATCCCGGCAACCCGACGGTAAACTTTCATGGCGAGAAGCGGTGCAATCAGACCCACGAATCGACGACCGATCCCTACGCCAAGCTGGCGCGCAAAGGCGCGGGCAAGGAGGCCAAGTTGAGTTACAGCGGGAATCTGCTGGTGGAAAACCGGAACGGATTGATCGTGCATGCGGAAGTGTTCGAGGCCAATGGGACGGCGGAACGCGATGCGGCGTTGGTGATGCTGGAGCAGATTCCGGGTACGGAGCTGGTAACGGCGGGCGGAGACAAGGGCTATGACACGGCGGATTTCGTGGCCGAGTGCCGTCATCATGGGGTCACGCCGCATGTGGCGCAGAATGATGGGCGGCAGGGTGGCAGCGCCATCGACGCACGGACCACGCGGCACGCGGGTTATGCCATCAGTCAACAAAAGAGGAAGCGCATCGAAGAATGTTTTGGGTGGCTGAAGACGATTGCACTGTTGCGGAAAGTGCGTCATCGCGGAATCTTCAAGGTGGACTGGGTATTTACGTTCGCCCGTGCCGCTTACAACCTGGTGCGTATGCGGAATTTGACCCGAGCAGTGGTTCAACCCGGTGAAGTCGCGGGACCGCTCACATCACCCGGGCTCGGACCAAGCTTTCCCGCATAGCCTAAGGTCTCCCACACATTAAAGAGGTACCGAGACAGACCAGAAATACATCGTGCACATCAATTTTTCAGCGGCCTGCTAGAGGGCCAGTCCGATTTTTAGAACGGCAGCCTGCCGGGTACACTCTAGTTACTTGCTACTATTCTCCGGTTCATGGTGCGATGAAGCTTGCGGAGCGAATTATGGGGCGAGTTTTTGGTTTTCTCGGTAGGCCGATCTATCGGTTACGGGTGGAGCCAAATGTGACGATCAAAGTGGGGCCAAATCAGAGTAGCGAAATCAGCTTGTTCTCCGTTTCCAGGCGAGGACTCGCGATAGCTCCGTAGAACCTCGGGAAGGTGACTCACAAGATCGGGATCGTCCAAGAGGAGTGCCCTGCCGGTGGCGGCTGCATCGCTCTCGCCCTCCTTCATATTGATCTCACCAACTTGCTCCTTGGCTATTTGTCCTGGCTGATTGACACGTCAAGTTTCTTTTTGCGGGTGTCGCACTTCACGAGTAGCGTGTTTTCGCTTCCCGGGAAAAATCCCTGAATTAGGCTCTGCGAGGCATCATAGGCATCTTGGACGGATTGCACTCTTACCACTATGTTGTGCTGTCCGGGTATTAGCTGGATGGTGCCAGTCTTCCGCCCTAGCGTGCGACTGAACACCAACGCACGCCGCTTCTTTTCTCCGCGTAACTCCTCGGCGTATACAGGACGATTGTCCACTGAGACGGATGCCTGAGCCTCTCGGAAACTGTGTTCAATGGTGATGTTCAGCGCCGAAAGGTTGACCATGTGAACAGTTATGGCCCCGGCGGGAGAAGGAACGTCTTGCTGGGAAGCACGGTTCAAATCTCGGTGAATTGACAATGCGGCCTGATTCGATACGTGACGCTGAACAGATGTTGCGTCTTGTCTGGCGTTATCCGGAAGGGGTTGCCCTGCGGGATTCAAAGATCGCAGAGGTTTCGCTTCCAGGGACGGGTTTAACTCCCCTAAGGCTGTTCCTTGTAAGGGAGCGTGCGCTTTCGCCACCGTCATTGCCGACGGCGGCTTATTTACTATTCCATGCTTCGACATGGCCCGAATACCGAGCCCGAGCGCGACGAGCAAAACGGCTCCTGCCACACCCCCTAAGAATAAAATCCTGGAGGATGAGAAAGCTGGGCCGGCCCTCGATGGTTTATTGGCTACGGCAGGGACAGTTAGCGGCGGGGCCGTTTGCGGACGCAAAGCCCCCGATACCACGGCGGGTATCAAGAACGAGTGCCACTCTTTTTGCGCCAACACCATTTTCGGGATTTGGGCGACGATGGCTTCGGGGTCAGCTTCGGGTGCCACCGAAGGCTCCTGTCCGATGATCCGCATGATGCCCGTCAGGGGCGAGGCCGGGGTCGTGTACGCCTCGCGCAAACGTTCCAGTTCCCGAGCCATTTCCAACCCGCTTTGAAAGCGCTGGGCCGCATCTTTTGCCATAGCGCATCCCACCAGTTCATCGAGTTCCGGTGGAAAGTCGAGATTCCAGGCAGAGACCGGGAGAGGGTCTCGATTGGCTACCTTGAAACAAACTGTCGCGGTAGTGTTGCCCTGAAACGGTCTATGGCCGGTGAGCATGGTGTACAGAACTACACCTAAAGAGAAAAGATCGGACCTTGCATCAGGAGTTTCCCCTTCTAGTTGTTCCGGAGACATGTAGGCAGGGCTGCCCAGCATTTGACCTGATACAGTTAGATTTCCGTGATCGAGATGGGCGATTCCAAAATCGGCAATCTTGACCCGGCCTTCGCAAGTCACCAGGATATTTTCAGGCTTGATGTCGCGATGGACGACGCCCCGGCCATGGGCAAAATCGAGTGCTTCGGCTATTTCTTGAGCAAGGCCCAGGGCGGTAGCCAGAGGCAGCCTTCCCTCGTTGTCCTCTAATAGCTTGTTGAGAGGCTTGCCCTCCACATACTCCATTACGATGTAGGGATTGCCATTCTCGGGATTTGGCTCTGCATCGAAAATAGCCACGATTCCGGGATGAGAGAGCCTTCCTGCCGCACGGGCCTCTTCGCAGAAACGCTCGCGGTACTCGACTTGGTCTGCGCGGTTTAGATCGAGACACAAGATTGTCTTGATTGCAACTACACGGTCGATCTTCGGGTCGTGGGCTTTGTAAACGACCCCCATTGTGCCCCGCCCGATTTCAGCGAGCACTTCATATCGACCGATGGAAGTGGGGCTATTCACGCTCATGGAGCACGCACAAACCGGAACTCATTGCTCGTACAAGACGACGGGGGGTAATTAAGCATA
This sequence comes from uncultured Acidobacteriaceae bacterium, assembly GCA_963712035.1. GTDB lineage: Bacteria > Acidobacteriota > Terriglobia > Terriglobales > Acidobacteriaceae > PALSA-270. The sequence goes on from CAVQGL010000004.1 coordinate 65,332, forward strand.
GGCATCTTGTTTCGGGAACGCTGTATGTCGTCGAACACACGCATTACGTTGGTAACGACACTTTTATCGGTCGCGGCGGATGGTACCGTGCAGTCTTTGCCATATTGCCCCCTTGCTTCTTTCATAGAGTCGCCGAACCTCGTTCGCAATACTGATCAGAATTGATCAGCCGATCTCAGGCATGAGGCTTGAGACTTGATTTGCTGAACACCAAGACTGATATCAAGACGTTGGCAACTCCAAGAAAAGGAATCCTAACGATGAAAGCAGTTCTAGCGCGCGGCTACGGTGACGTGAATCAGTTGTCTTACGGGGATACACCTGACCTTAAACCGGGACCGGGAGAGGTGTTGGTCAGAATGGCGGCGACGAGCATCAACCCCATCGACTGGAAACTCCGACGGGGCGAGTTGAAGGCGTTCATGCCTTTGCAGTTCCCGGCAATTCTGGGTCGTGACCTTGCGGGTGAAGTCGTCGGCCTGGGCGATGGAGTCAAAACCAGAAAGATTGGCGAGCGTGTCCTTGGCCTCGTAAATCATGCGTATGCGGAATACGTTCTGTGCAAGGCAGACGATCTGGCTCTCATTCCTTCGGGCCTTAGTTTTGAGCAGGCGGCTGCACTTCCTCTCGTGGTCCTTACTGGAGCTCAACTCATCGAGAAAGGGATCAGACCGAGGTCCGGAGAAACAGTATTGATCACCGGAGCCGTAGGAGGAGTCGGGCGTACGGCTGTGCATGTCGCTCGACAACATGGAGCCCATGTAATCGCGGGAGTACGCTCCACGCAAACGAAAGAGGCGGAAGGTCTCGGTGCCGAGAGAATACTGGCCTTGGATAGCAAGTCCGAGATGGCGAGCCTAAAGGAACTCGACGCCGTCGCCGATACGGTTGGTCACGAGGTCATCACCTCACTCATCCCACACATCAAGAAGAACGGGGTACTGGCAACCGTTTTAGGCAGGCCTGAAGCGGCCAACGGGCGCGATCTGCGAGTTGAGGAGATCTTTGCGCAGCCCGATTCTTCAAGACTTGAACAACTCGCATACGAGGTCGCAGCCGGCAAATTCTCGATTCCAATCCGACGAGAATTCAAACTGTCAGACATTCGATACGCGGACCCTATGGCTGAAAAAGGTGGGATTGGAAAAATCATACTCGTCGCCTAAGTCCGTACAGTGATCGCGCCTTATGGGGATAAGGCGGCCGTTTTTATGGGAAGTGAAGTAGTGGAAAGGACTTTTTATGGAAGACGCTAAATCTGCCCAGCACGACGATACGACAATCTATCTTATCGGC
>CAVQGL010000005.1:0-613561 GCA_963712035.1 uncultured Acidobacteriaceae bacterium
TTCGCCAGCTCCTCGGGAATGGGTGCGCAGCCGGCGTGTCCGGCGGGGATGATGGTGCGGTGTAGCTCTTCTTCGAATCCGGCCTCGGAAGTGTAGTAGCCAATCAAAGTGAGCTTCTTCATCATCAGGAAAAAGCTCGGAGGATTGGCGAGATTGTCGAGTTTCGTACCGGTTGGAGCGCTGTATTTAATCAGATCGTTGACCGATTCCTCGTCGAACTGGCGGAGAATCTCCTGCTGCTGAACTGCGCTGCATGCAACGAATTTGTTTTCGAACAGGTCTTGGCTGCGCTGGTTGACGCCTGCGAGGCCGGCGAGAAACCGCTTGGTGTCCTCTTCCTCATACCATTCGCTCAAAATGAGGTCGATGAATTCGTTAACCTTCACTGCCTTGGCCCCGGGAGTATTGGTCTGCGGGATGATCATTTCGGCGATGGTTGTTACTGTCTCGTTCTGGTGGGGATTCAGCGTCTTCAGCGCCGGCACTTCGGCGATCTGTGCATGGATTCCGCGGAATAGCGAAAAGGCCTGCGACGAAAGCGCCGGCAGCGCAGCCGCCGAGGCCAGCAACTTTAAGACTTCCCTTCTTTCCATCTTGTGTCCTCACTCCGGATTGGGGCCAATGTCACAGGATTATAGCGTCGAGTGCCAGATGCCGGGTACCCATTCCTACTCACGCTTTTTGCGAGGGAGATGCGACGAATTAAGCGGATACGGTAGATCCGTGGCTTTAACTAAGCCGCGTAGCGGCATTATGGGAAAGCCCAGCACGGCAGTGCTGGGACAACTAAAGTGGAAAACAACGAGTCCGCTTTAGCGGACGACACAACCCTTCGGACAGCGTCTGCTTTGCGAAGGCTGCTTACATCATGCTGTTTCGTCCAGCAGGACACCAAAATTACGACGGTACGACGTGACGTTTAGACAAGTCTGCTCCGTTATTTCGGAGAAGCGGGATGTCTTGCGCAGCACCCAACGCTCCCCGTTTCCTTTTATCCGGGAGATGTATACCTTGCGCTCTCCCTTGCTTTTGATTCCGCAAAGTACAGCTCGGTGGAAGTCCCTCACCGGGAAAATGAAGATGTCGCCCTGATATGCTGGTTTATCTGGGTCCGGGTCGCGAGATAGGACGTAAGCGATAAAAAAATCCTTCTGATCCAGCTGGCCGGCGAATTCATCTTCCTTGAAAAACCTCCAGGAGGTGAAATCGAAGTACTCACGTTCCCATGCGGGACCAACGGGATATAGCTTTCCAAATTTGACTTGGATCTCGCGGTATATCCTTTTCCCCGCCGCATTACGTCTCCGCAAAATGAGGTCCACTTTGTCTACATCGAGAAAACGACTATACGGGTTCCACCCTTTTTCAAAAAACTCGAACTTGGCATAGGTCTCGCCAAGAATCTCGTAGTGCCCGGCCCGACTCCGCATGTCCGCTGCGAGTTGTTCTGGTTCATCTGGCATCTGTTTTGCCTCCCCAGATCCTCCGACCCTACAATGCCCGAGTTTAAAATACTGGGAGATTTGCCGAAAGCAACTTTTTAATTCTTGTTGCTGAGAACTAGAAAACCAACGCAAACCTATCGGGAAGGGCAGAAATCGTACTTCAAATAAACGCATCGCCCAATCGACGGCGTGACGATCTGCAGAAAAATATCGGGACATATCGAATTTCTATCCGCCGAATGGCATACGCAAAGCTGTCGAACGATCACATGCTTCCTACTACGACAAAATCCGCCTTTGTCGACTCGCCCCCACACCCTCCTTTCTCATTGACCTCACTTTTCCAATCCCATAGCCTATTAATTAAGAAGCACGATCGATTTCGATCTATCCGCGATCTTTGACAATTTGGGAACACCGTCCCTCATGGCGTATCCGTGCAGCGCCTCGCGCTGGGCAGTAACTCCCTTGCTATCTAGATTTTGCGTATAACTCCCGCAAACTCAAAGATTTAGAGTATGGTCGTGGTTTAGATCCTTTGTTTTCTGGATTTTACCGCGCGGGAGGGGGAGGGGGGCACGGCACCCTGGCGTTGTTTTGCATATCGGAAAGACTAAACTGCGGCGCACGGCATGCCCGTGACGCGACCTGTATTGAAATGGATATACTCAAACCGGAGAGCTAGCGATGTCGAAAGCGGATGAACCTCGCCCCAAGATGTATTTGGTGCCGTGTAGTTGTGGGCTGACTTTTGCCGTCGCCGAAAACTACGATCATCAGGGAACGGCATGGAGCCGTTATTTGAAGTGTCCCAACTGCGAGAAGCGGCATGATCCCAAAAACCGGCTGCTGCAACTGGGCTACGAGCGCGCAGGTTTTTGGAAAGTGAGATGCCTGCTAATTCCCTACCCAGCGAACTTCTCAGCTTCCCATCCCGGTTATCGCTCTCATTGCTTGCAACTTGCTTCCCCGTGGCAAACTGCTATACTTCCCTCGCATTTGACTGTTCGCCAGCTCCCGCTATGAGCACTTCTGCTTGCGCGCCGAACTCGCCCACACTCAAATAGCTCAACCAGAGGCGATTCGTTTGAAGAACATCTTCGTAGGCAACCTCGATTTCAACACGTCGGAAGATGACTTGCGCCAGCTGTTCCAGACTTACGGACAGGTGGACCGGGTCAGCATTATGACCGATCGCGATACTGGCCGGTCGCGCGGTTTCGGTTTTGTGGAAATGGCCAACGCAGAAGAAGGTGAGAAGGCGATCGCTTCCATCAATGGCACTCAGCTCGGCGGCCGCACGTTGAATGTGAATGAAGCTCGCCCCAAGGCGGAGCGCACGGGAGGCGGTGGACGCGACCGTGGTGGAGATCGCGGCGGACGCGGCGGTGGTGGCGGCGGCAGGAACCGCTGGTAAGTCGCGGCAGTGTGCGTCGCGCAGGAACAACGTCGCACATAAATTAAGGTTGCCTCCAGATGCGGGCCCGTTTGAGGCCCGCTCGGCTCATGCGGGGCATTCTCGCCCCGATTGCTGTGACCTCACTCCCCATGTACACTGAGTGCATCCCGTGCGCCCGTAGCTCAGCTGGATAGAGCGGTTGCCTCCGGAGCAACAGGTCGGGAGTTCGAATCTCTCCGGGCGCACCATTCCTTGCAAGATCCCTTCAACCAAATCCCTGATTTTTTGAACGTGAGGCTGTCTATCCTCATCCCGGCTTTTTGCGGCCGGAGGCTGCCCTGAAGCGAATCCGCGGGGGCTCCCACGTTTTGCCCCGTTCACGCGCGCCGCACGCCCTGCGTTTCCTCGCTTCCTGATTTCCCTTGACCTTCACAAACAGATGTAGTAAACAAGGCAGCACGCCATCGGAGGCGTGCCGTGGCCGAGCCCAAATTGTCGAGACTAGAGTTTCAGATCATGGAGACGCTGTGGACGCGAGGAGAATGTTCGATTCGCGAAATGCAGGAAGCCTTTCCTGCCAGAAAACGTCCTGCTTACACGACCGTGCAAACCACGGTTTATCGCCTGGAAGTTAAGAATGTTGTCCGCCGGGTAAAGAAGGTGGGAAACTTCCACATTTTTGCCGCGAATGTCACCCGCAAGGCGGCGCAGCGCAGGTTGATCGATGACCTGCTGGCGCTTTTTGGTGGGCACAGTCAACCTGTCATGGCGCACCTGATCGAGTCCGGAAAGCTGTCGCTGGAAGAGGTGGAGGAAGCCGAGAAAACGCTGCGCGCGCTTTCCCGCAAGGAGACGTAGTTATGTTGTTTCCGGCAATCTGGAACGCGGCCTGGACCAGCGGTTTGGTCAATCATCTCTGGCAATCTACCGTTGTAGTGCTGATTGCATGGCTCCTCGCGCTGGCCTTACGCAACAATCATGCCCGCTCGCGCTACTGGGTTTGGATGATTGCGTCGGCCAAATTTCTGATTCCCTTCTCACTCCTGATTGCTGCCGGCGCATCGCTGCGCACCACGATTGCGACTCCCGTCCCGCGGCCGGCGATTGCAGCCGTAATGCAGGAAATCACGCAACCCTTCACGGAGACCGCATCAACCGTTGCGCTAGACAATTTCGGCGGAGTGCCCACTGTCACCCCCCACTCTACGCATCTGCTGCCAACAGTCCTGATTGCAATCTGGCTCAGCGGATTCCTGATCATTGCTTTTTCGTGGGCTCGCCGCTGGCGGCAGATTCGGGCTACGGTGCGCGCCGCTTCGCCGATCCATCTGCAAGCCGAGGTGCAAGGGAATGTGCCGGTGCTCTCCTCTCCAGGCGTGCTTGAGCCCGGCGTCTTCGGCATCATTCGGCCCGTGCTGCTTCTTCCCGAGAATATTGGCGAGCGCCTGTCCGCCGCGCAACTTAGCGCCATCGTTGCCCACGAGATGTGCCACGTACGCCGGCGCGACAACCTCACCGCCGCGATCCACATGGTGGTAGCAGCGATCTTCTGGTTTCATCCCGCAGTGTGGTGGATCAAGGCTCGCCTGCTGGAAGAGCGGGAGCGAGCTTGCGATGAAGCCGTATTGCAGTTGGGCAACGAAGCCGAACTCTATGCGGAAAGCATTCTCAACGTGTGCAAGCTTTATGTGGGATCGCCACTGGCGTGCATGTCGGGTGTAACCGGTTCCGATCTCAAACGGAGGATTGTGCGCATCATGACCAAGCAAATTGCCCGCAAGCTCGATTTCAGCAGGAAGCTGTTGCTCAGCCTCGCCGCAATCGCCGCGATCACGCTGCCCGTGTTTTTCGGCCTGATCCACATCACGCAGGTGCGCGCTCAAACCGCGACTGCGAATTCCGCGCAGGACCTTACCGGCACCTGGCAGGGCACGCTGCACGCCGGGAAGGACTTGCGGATTGTCTACAAGATCACAAAGGCGGATGGCGGCGGATACAAAGCAGTCGGATACAGCATTGATCAAAGTGGTATGCCGATTCCAGCAAACAAAATCACGCTGGAAGGCACGACGGTAAAGATTTCGCAGACGCATGATCGGCGGCACTTACGAAGGCAAGCTCAGCGCCGATGGCAAGACGATTACTGGCGATTGGACCCAGGGGCCCAGCCCTTTGCCGCTCAACCTGACGCGGGCAACTCCCGAAACAGAATGGACCATCCCCCTCCGCCGCCAAAAATTCCCCCCATGGACGCGAATGCTGATCCCAGCTTCGAGGTCGCTACCATCAAACCGACCAAACCGGACGAGCAGCGCAAGCTCATAACGGTTCAGGGACAAAAACTTCGTGACGGTTAACATCTAGTCACTGATCTTATCTCTTTCGCGTACGGCCTCAATGAAAAGCAGATCATCGGCGCGCCCGCCTGGCTGGGCACAGACAAATACGACATCAACGCGAAGCCTGACGCCGAAGGCATGCCCAGCGACAAACAAATGGAAAAGCATGGTGCGAAGCTGATGGCCGAACGCTGCAAGCTGACCTTTCATCACGAAAAGAAAGAGTTACCGGTTTATGTGCTTTCCGTGTCCAAAGGTGGTCCCAAGCTCGACAAGAGCCAAGGCGACCCAAACGGGCTTCCGGGGTTGTTTTTCCGAGGACAGGCTTGGAGACTTGGGTGTGACCAATGCCACGATGGACGACTTCACAACGCTTATCTTGCAGGGTGCGGTGCTGGATCGCCCAGTACTTAATCAGACTGGCATCACAGGAAGATGGGATTTCACTCTCAACTGGACGCCCGACGACTCGCAGTTTAACGGCATGGGGGCCAAAATCCCTCCGCCAAAAGACGGCGAGAACCAGCCACCGCCTCTGTACACCGCGATCCAGGAGCAGATCGGACTAAAGCTCGATGCCACCAAGGCGCCCGCGGATGTGATGGTCATCGACCATGTGGAGAAACCGTCGGAGAACTAGTGGCACGAGCATGTCATTGAGGTTACGTTGCGCTGCAGGTACATGGCCGTTGGCACCTTTGACTCTTCTCGTCGACATATGTAGAGTTTAATTGTCTCTACATATGTAGGCGGAGAACAACATGAGGCAGTTCTTGGCAGAGCCGTTCCCTTTCAAAGGAAGGTTTCTCTTGGCCGCTTTGAGCATCGCAACCCTTGCCGGACCTCTTCTTGGGACGCTCGTGGACGCGCCGCAACTCCGCGCACAGTCGCAGGCGAACGACGCGCCGCTACCTTCGTTTGAGGTGGCGTCAATCAGAATGAATAAGTCACGCTTTCCATTACCCGGCGCCCACCTATTCGGCGATAGGTTTAATGCAACGACAACCGCTCGCGGTTTAATCGTCATGGCGTACGGTTGCCATAGCAATGATCAAATTTCAGGAGGACCTGACTGGATAAAATCTGAAATTTTTAACGTCGACGCGAAGGTTGAAGATCCCCTATTTTTTAGCGAATGGAAAAAACTTTCGTTCGATCAACAATGGGAGCAAGCTGTCCTGATGCTTCGGCCCTTGCTCGCTGATCGATTTCAGCTGAAGATACGGCACGAGACAAAAGACCTTCCCATTTATGCTCTCGTTTTGGCCAAGAACGGTCCCAAACTCGCCGAGGATCGCACTAATCAGCAGTGGGGACTGCGTGCACTCGGTCCTGGGAAGCGCAAAGCGACCGCCCTACCTCTTAGTATTTTCGTAGAGATGCTCTCAAGTCTGCCTGAATTAGGCGGCCGGATAGTACTGGACAAGACCGGTCTTCAGGGCCGCTACAACTTCACGCTCCAGTGGGCCCCGGAAACCCTGGCTACAAGTGGGAGACCAGTCCACTGATAGCGCACCCCCGCTGTTCACGGCCCTCAAAGAACAGCTTGGGCTGAAACTGGAATCCACGAAGGGGCCGGTGGATGTTCTTGTCATCGAACACATCGAGCGGCCTTCGCCCAACTAACGCAGGGCCAACATCGGGAGAAGCGAAAGCAGTGTCGTGTCGGCGAATGGATCGAAGCCTCCAGTTGGTCTGGCGCGCTGCATTGTTCTCGATTGGCTCCGCCGGCATCGTAGTCTCAATTTTCTATTTATCTCCTAAGGCTAAATTGCGGGAGGAGAACTCATGTACCGTCATAGCAATCTTCTATTCAATCGGACTGCATCGCTTGCGGTGGCTGTAATTATTTTGCTCGTCAATCCGGTCAGCGCACAAAATCTTGCTTTCGAGGTGGCTACCGTGAAGCCGTCTCCTCCCATTGATCTCGCGAAGTGGGCAGCGGACGCGCAAGCGGGAAAGATGCCGAAATTCGGCCCGCATATCGATGCGTCGCGTGCCGAATACAACCAGATGTCGCTCAAGGCTCTGATTGCCAATGCCTACAAACTCAAGTCGTATCAGATTACCGGGCCGCCATGGATCGCTGCCGAACGCTTCGACATTGCGGCCACCATTCCCGACGGAGTTTCGAAAGACGACGTTCCCAAATTACTCCAGGCGCTGCTGGTCGAACGCTTCAAGCTGGCAACTCATCGCGACACGCAGGAGCATCCGGCGCTGGCACTGCTGGTTGGCAAGGATGGGCCGAAGATGAAGGAATCACCCGCGCCTCCCGCACCGATCGACGAGAACGCTCCCTTAAAACCCGGCGAGATGAAAATGGACGGTCCCGATGGCCCGATGCGTGTCACCAGGAATGCCGATGGCTCCTCCACAATGAACATGGGAGCGAAAGGCACCTTCACCCAAAGGATGGACATGCAATCGCAGACCTGGCACATGGAAGCCAGCAGCGTGACCATGGAGGGCCTTGCCGATATGTTGACCAACATGCTGCGGATGGGCGGCGGAAGCAACCAGGTCGTGGACATGACTGGATTGAAGGGCAGCTACCAAATCGTCATGGATATCTCGCTGGCGGATGCTATGGTGATGGCAAAATCGCAACTGCAAGAGCTGGGCGTGAATGTGCCGATGGCCCACGCGGGCAGCGGAACTGCGGATGCGTCACCGGCTGCGGCGGCTTCCGATCCAAGTGGAGCTTCGACGGTTTATTCCTCGGTGCAAAAACTCGGCCTCAAGCTGGAACAGCGCAAAGCCAAAGTGGAGCAGCTCATCGTAGATCACATAGAGAAGACTCCTACGGAGAATTGATTTCTTGCGAATGGCGCGGCGCATTGCCACATTCTCGCTCTTTTGCATCCTGGTGTGGCTCTGCGCCTCGACTCCAGTTGCCGCTTCGCAGTATCACGGCCAAGTCACTTCCAAGGCTTTCCGGTTCCCGGAGCAACGGTCACGCTAACGCAAGGGACAAAGAAGGTCAGCACCGTCTCTGACCAGGGCGGCCTCTTCACTTTTGCGGACCTGACGGACGGCCCCGCGAAAATCGAGATCGAGATGCAGTGCTTCTCGACCATCGCGGCCGAAGTGACCATCGCGCCGAATATGCCTGCGGGCAAGTGGGAGTTGACCTTGCTCCCGCTCGACAAACTCATCAACGATTGCGCGCGCTAAGCCGGCTGCGAATCCGCCGCCCGCTCAGAGTTCCGCAGCGACTGCAAAAAAACCGGCAGCCCGATTCTTCCAACGCGAATCTTCCAGAGATACCCAAAGCCTCAGCAAGAGGACTCTTCGGACGGATTTCTGGTAAATGGCAGCGTCAACAATGCGGCGACTTCGAAGTTCTCGCTCGATCAGGCTTTCGGCAACCGCAGGCCGAACAGTAAGAGCCTCTACACAGGCGGAGTGGCCGGGGTGTTCGACAACTCTGCCTTCGACGCGCGTCCGTATTCGCTGAGCGGCATCGAGCCGCCAAAGCCTTTCTACAATCGCGTGACCGGCGCATTCACTTTCGGAGGGCCGCTCAGGATTCCGCATGTGTGGCCGCACGGGCCCATTTTCTTCGTGGCCTACCAGTGGACGCGTGATCAAACTGCCGAGACCGAATCCGCTCTCGTCCCTACGGCGGCGGAACGGATGGGCGATCTCTCCGGCCTGGTCAATCCTCTCGGCCAGCCAGTAACTGTGTTCAATCCGGCGACGGGCCTGCCGTTTACCGGCAATGTTGTTCCCGTCAGCCCGCAGGCGCAGGCTTTGTTGCAGCTTTACCCTTCACCGAACATCAATGGCAATCCGCTCTACAACTATCAGAGGGCCGTGCTCAACAACGGCCATCACGACGCGTTGCAGTCGCGCCTGGACAAAACCATCGGCCGCAAAGATGAGCTCTATGGAAGCTTTAACTTCGCGGGCACCGGGCGGACAACACCAACCTGTTCGGCTTTAAGGACGCGACCGAAATTCTGGGCATGAACGCGAACATCAATTGGGCGCACCGCTTCAGCCAGCATCTTTTTATTTACGCCAGCTATCACTTCAGCCGTCTGCGAACGAACGTCGCGCCCTATTTTGAAAATCTCCAGAATGTCTCGGGAGCGGCGGGAATTTCTGGCAACAATCAGGACCCAGCCAACTGGGGACCTCCCGCGCTGAACTTCTCAAGCGGCATCGCGCGCCCTCAGCGACGCGAACAGCTCATTCAATCGCTCCCGGACCGATTCCTTCTCAGGCTCAACGGAAATTTATCGCCGCCGTCACAACCTCACCATCGGCGGCGATTTTCGCAAGCAGCAGTTCAATGATTTCTTCCAGCAGAACCCGCGCGGCACCTTCACCTTCACCGGTGCCGCCACTCAGGGCACAGCCGGCAGCACGACCACTGGCTCCGATCTTGCCGACTTCCTGATTGGCGTGCCCGACGCCAGTTCCCTTGCCTTCGGCAACGCGGACAAATATCTTCGCGAAAATGTTTATGACGCCTACGCCACCGATGACTGGCATCTCATGTCGACGCTCACCGTCAATGCCGGCCTGCGCTGGCAGTATGGCGCGCCCGATTACGGAGTTGCATGGACGCCTCGTCAATCTCGACGTAGCTCCCGGATTCACGGCGGTGGCTCCGGTCCTCGGCAGCGATCCAGTGGGTCCGCTGACCAACAGCCAGCTATCCAAGTTCGCTCATTCGCCCGGACCGGCGCGGCTTTGAACCACGCATCGGCCTGGCGTGGCGTCCCATTCCCGCGTCGACCATCGTCATTCGCGCCGGTTACGGAATCTATCACGACACTTCTGTTTATCAGGCCTCCGCGCTCGCTCTGGCCCAGCAGGCGCCGCTTTCCAAAAGCCTGAACGTGCAGAACAGCGCCGCTTGCCCGCTCACGCTGGCCAACGGATTCAACCCGTGTCCTCGACCACCAGCGACACTTTCGCAGTGGACCCCAACTTTCGCGTGCGGATACGCGCAGATCTGGCAGTTGTCGCTGCAGCGCGATCTGCCCGCCGCGCTTCAGCTCACCGCAACTTACCTCGGCGTGAAAGGCACGCACGGCGTGCAGCAATTTCTGCCGAACACCTACCCGATCGGCGCGAGCGATCCTTGTCCGAGTTGTCCATTAGGTTTTGTCTATCAAACTTCGGGCGGCGAACTCCACGCGGCAATCCGGCCAAGTCCAGCTACGCCGCAGGCTGCGCGGGGGTTTCACGGCGACCGCCCTTTACACCTTTTCAAAATCAATCGACGATGATGCGCAACTCGGCGGACTGGGACACGTCAGCGCCAGCGCGCAAAGTCAAGGTTCGGGAAATTCCTCATCCGACGAAGCGCCGACCCCGAGCCCGTCCGGGCCATCCGCCATCATTGCGCAAAACTGGCTCGATCTGCGTGGCGAGCGTTCGCTCTCCAGCTTCGATCAACGTCATCTGCTCAACCTGCAACTGCAGTACACCAGCGGCGAAGGCTTAGGCGGCAGAACGCTCATGACTGGATGGCCAGGCCGGCTTCTGAAAGGATGGACGTTCCTTAGCGCCATGGTCGTCGGTTCCGGGATGCCGGAGACACCACTGTATTTGGCGGCCGTCCCCGGAACCGGATACATCGGCACCATTCGCCCCGACCTCACCGGCTCGCCCGTCTCCATTTATACTTCGCCGACCGGCCCGCACCTCAATGCGGCAGCTTACACCGCGCCGCTGCTTGGACAATGGGGAACCGCGGGCAGAAATTCGATCACCGGCCCCGGCCAGTTCACTCTCGATAGTTCGCTCGCGCGCAGCTTTCGACCGAGCCCTCACTTTTACTTGGATGCCCGCGTGGATGCGACCAACTTGCTCAATCACGTTGTCTTCACGGGATGGAACACGACCGTAAACAGCACGCAATTTGGTGTTCCCGTGGCCGCCAACCCAATGCGCAGCGTGGAAATTTCGATGCGCCTGAGGTTCTGAGATGAGAACACTACTCGCCATTTTCGTTCTCTTGGCCGCCGCGGCCGCTCAGCAAGTCGGCCAGAACAAACCCGCAGCCGATTCGACGACTTACACGTTCTCGGTCCAGTCACAACTGGTCGTCGAAACCGTCGTGGTGAAAGATAAGCAGGGAAAATTTATTCCAGGACTCACCGCCAAAGATTTCGTCGTCACCGAAGACGGCGCACCGCAGACCATCACTTTTTGCGAGCATCAGAATCTCGTCTCCAATTCCTCGCCATTGCCTGTCGCGCCGCCCGGCACCGAAGAAATCAAACTCTACAAGCGCCTCACCCACACCCAAATCGCGCCGGAAACTCCGGAGAAAGAGCGCTACAAAGATCGCCGTCTGCTGGCGCTCTATTTCGATATGTCCGCCATGCGTCCGGCTGACCAACTGCGCGCGCTTTCCGCTGCGGAGCAATTTATCCGCACCCAAATGACGACTGCCGATCTGGTCTCCATTCTCCGCTACCAGGGCGGCTCGGTGGATATCCTGCAGGACTTCACCGCCGACCGCAATAAGCTGCTCAGCATTCTCACTACTCTCGTCGTCGGCGAAGGCCAGGGATCGCTAGAGACCATCGACGACGCCAGCAGCGCCGACACTGGCTCTGCCTTCGGCCAGGATGACAGTGAGTTCAACGTCTTCAACACCGATCGCCAACTCTCTGCCCTACAGACCGCGGCGAAAATGCTTGGCCAGTTGAACGAGAAAAAATCGCTGATCTATTTTGCTGCCGGGCTTCGCCTGAACGGCATCGACAACCAGGCTCAGCTTCGCGCCACGGTGGATGCGGCGATCAGGGCCGGCGTTTCTTTCTGGCCGGTCGACGCGCGCGGCCTGGTCGCGGAAGCTCCGCTGGGCGACGCGACGCAAGGCTCCCCCGGTAACTCCGGCATGTACACCGGCGCGGCTTCGCTCGCCACCACCAACGGCTTCCAGCAGTCGCAAGACACTCTCTATGCCCTGGCCGGCGACACCGGAGGCAAAGCGCTGTTCGATAACAATGACCTCACTCGTGGCATCGTTCAGGCGCAACAAGCCATCTCTGACTACTACAGCATCGGCTACTACACCACCAATACCGCGCAGAATGGCAGGTTCCGCCGCGTCAAAATCTCTCTTGCCGGCGATGCGACTGCGGCCCTCACTTACCGCCAGGGCTACTACGCCGACAAACAGTTCAGCAAGTTCACCGCCGTCGACAAAGAGCGTCAGTTGGAAGACGCGCTGATGCTCGAAAGCCCGATTACCGAGCTGTCTATTGCGATGGAGATCGATCATTTTCAGCTCAACCGCGCCGAATATTTTGTTCCCATCGTGGTCAAAATCCCCGGACGCGAGCTCGCCCTCGCCAAACGTGGCGGCGCGGAGCACACGCTCATCGACTTCGTCGGTGAAATTAAAGACCTGATTGGCGGCAGCACAGTCAGCAACGTCCGCGACAACGTGAATATCAAACTCTCCGACGCAACCGCCGCCGAGCTCGCTCACCGCCCCATCGAGTACGACACGGGCTTCACCCTGTTGCCCGGAAAATACATGATCAAGTTCCTGGCGCGCGACGACGAGACGGGCAGAATCGGCACCTATCAGACTATCTTCGTAATCCCCAACCTGAATAAAGAGGACAAGCGCGTTCCCATCAGCTCTGTCGTGCTCAGCAGCCAGCGCGTCGATCTAAAGGAAGCGCTCTTTGACGCTGAAAAAGGCGCGCACAAAGAAAAAGAAGTTGCAGTCAATCCGCTTGTCGTGGACGGGAAAAAGCTGGTGCCCAGCGTGACTCGGGTGTTCGGTGGCAGCCACGAAATGTACGTTTACCTGCAGGCATATAAGCAAACTGCTGAGGGCAACCCGCCGGCAAGCCAGCCTCTTTTCGCGTTTGTCAGCCTTTATCTCGGAGACAAAAAAGTTCTGGAAAGCCCGCCAACCGCGGTCGTTCCTAACTCAGCCAGTCGGCTTGGAACCATGCCGCTCAACTTCAACGTCAGCCTGGGCGCGCTCGCGCCTGGAAGCTACGACTGCCAAATCTCGATTCTGGACCCGGCGACGCAGAAGACGAATTTCTGGCGCGCGCCAATTTTTGTGGTGCCGTAGTGCCAGCTAAGGCTTCTGTTCTACCGCATTATTCGCGGGCGGAACCGGCTGCGCACTCTCTGTGACTTTCTGTGACAAGCTTTCTTGTGAACTAAGAATCAGGGATGTGGGATCTGGCGTAGGACGCCCCAGCAGATAGCCTTGGATCTGGTGTCCTCCCAGCTTGCGGATCAGGTCCAGCTGCTCCTGGTTTTCTACCCCTTCGACAATCACATGTAAGCCAATGTTATGAGCCAGGTTGATGAGCGATTGCACCAGCTTCTTTCGTTCGGGCTTCAAATGACACTCTTGCACGAACGACCGGTCGATCTTGAGGGCATCGAAAGGCAGCGAGGGCAAATAACTCAGACAAGAATATCCCGTTCCGAAATCGTCGATGGCGAAGGTAATGCCCAGGCGCTTTAATCGATTCATGGTTTCGGCGGAACTGTGGATGCCGTTGATCATCACCGATTCGGTAAGTTCCAGCTGCAAGAGTTTTGGATCAAGACCGGTCCAATCGAGAATCTCTTTCACCTCGTCCACGAATGTCGGCCGTCCAAACTGAATCGTGGAGACATTCACCGCGACCTGCACGGGGAACGGTGCGGCCTTCTGCCATTTGACAGCCTCGGAGCAGGCTCGCTCCAGAATGTGCAACCCTAAGGCCACAATCAACCCGCTCTCTTCCGCCACGGGAATGAACTTCCCGGGAGAAATCGGCCCGAGCGTGGGGTGGGTCCATCGCGCCAATGCTTCGAAGCGCACCAACCGGCCCTCCTTCACGTCGAATTCGGGTTGGTAGTACACCTCGATCTCGCCCATGGCCAGTGCATCGCGCAGTTGGTTCTCCAGATTCAGGCGTTCGCGCACCATGGTCCCAAGCTCCGGCTTGAAGTACATGGCTTGGTTTTTGCCATTCCTCTTGGCGGCGTACATGGCGCTATCCGCCTGTTGCATCAAGATGGATGGGTCTCGTGAGTTCTCCGGAAAAACACTGATGCCAATGCTGGCGCCGATGTTGAGGTGATGCCCCTCAATGGTAAAGGGCGGCGCCAGCGCGTCCAGCAATATCTTCGCCACCGTTAATGCGTCTTCCTCGATGTGAAGGCCGCCGAGAACAACGGTGAACTCATCGCCACCCAGCCGCGCCAGTGTATCCGATTTCCGGACGTGCGCTTGCAGACGCGCCGCGACCTGAACCAGCAATGCATCCCCGATGGAATGTCCCAGGCTGTCATTCACCAATTTGAATCCATCGAGATCGATATAGAGCAGCGCCAGGATTCGTTCTTCGCGCGCCGCCAAGGCGAGCGATTGGATGAGCCGGTCTGCCAGCAAGCGGCGATTGGGTAGCCCGGTAAGCGCGTCGTTCGAGGCCTGGAATCTCAGTTTCGCTTCGAACTCTTTCTTTTCCTTTTCCCGGCGTTCCAGTTCGCACAACATCGCATTGAAGCCGTTTCCCAGTTGTGCAATCTCGTCGCTGCCCAAGACCGTCACCCGGGCGTCAAATTCCTGTTCGGCAGTAACTTTTTGCATGGCGCGGGCCAGATCGAAGATTGGCTTGGAGAGTCTGCGTTGCAGCAGCAAACCCGAGACTCCGCCGATAGTCAGCGCCAGTGCAAGCAGAACGCCGCCCAAAAGCAGCAACCGTTTCCATCGTCGATCCAGTTCCTGCACATCGGAAACCAGGAAGACCGTGCCCAGGAATTCGCCTTTGCGGAATATGGGACGAACGGCGCTAGGAAAGGCCCGGCGCGCAGTCGGAATCTGGGTGCGGCGCGCTGGGCAAGTGTGCGCTCCTGCCTGCCTCTGATACTGCGCAAACAAAACTTCCGACGAATCGTACAGACAAGCCGCGACCACCGGCGGTTCGGCACGCAGCGCTTCTAGAACACTCACCGCCGCGTCGGCATCGTTGAAATTCAACGCGGCCGTCGAGTTTTGCCCCACGATATCGGCAAGCGTGGCCAGGCGCGCGTTCAGCAGAGTACGTGAACTGATGCCGTCGAACACCAGCAATGCGGTCATCAGCGTACCCACCGCCATGCTGCTGGCGAGCAGCGCGGTTAGGTTCATCTTGTAGGCGAAGCTGTTGCGTTCGAAGAGGCGCATCTTAGTTCGCCTCCGCTTGGGAATGCACGATGGCGGCCAGCGCCAGCACCCGCGAGCTAATCTTGAGCCCGGCTGCCTGAATCGCTTCCACATTGACTTGCATCCGTACCTGGTCGGCGGCCCGCACCAGACCTATCATTCCGCCGTCGCGCGGAAAGGATTCCGTATCGCCCACCGTCAACACGCTCTTGCCCCGCAGCCGCTGCAATGTCTCGCGGACTTTTTGCGGCGAAGCGTAAGCCACATACAGTAAGTCGCATTGTTCGAGGGCATTGTCTTCGGGAGAAAGCACCACACGAATCGGCCGCGAATCGCTGCTCTTCCCCGTCAACATCTTCTCGAGCGCCTCGCCCATCGGCCCTTCGCCCACGAACCCCACCACTAATTCGCTGCCAGTGTGCGGCCACTCCACGTACTTCGTGAGATTGAAAACGTACGCCACTTTGATGGCGCGCTCATCATGCGCTTGGGAGCTCAAGAGTGGCGCGAGCAACGGGACCGTGAGCAGACCGCAGGCGAGTCTTGGCAGGATCACCGCGGCAACTCCGGTTAAGCGCCGATATCGCCCGAGACGCGAAATCATCGTGAACTCCCGATTGCCCGACTCACTTGCCGTCTCGCTCACGGTGGAATCGGTAAATAACCTTGAAACGATAGCTGCGTCCGTCCTGCTGGATCTCGGCCTGCAAAAGCGCTGGGCCCGCCGGTGAGAACCACAGGGTATTGAAGACGTTGTAACAACTAGCCGAAAACTCCCAGCCTCCCCACACCGGCTTGGTGGACAAAGTGAAATTGGCTAGCAACGATGGCGGAACGCGCGTATTTTCGTAGCTTTCCTGGGCGCTGGCGTAAAGCAGTTCCAAGGCCGCAAACGATTTGTGTGCAAGCGGCGCCGTACCGTCGAACTTCGCCATGTGCAGGGGCGAATTGGCCAGCCGCACTTGTTGCAGGTTGTCGGTCGCATCCGCCAACGTGTAACTGGCGCGCGCCGCCAGGCCAGAAGCCCGCTTCGCCTCCAGTTCAAATTCCAGCGCTCGTCCCCGGTCGCTTCCAATGTTCACAAAGTGGGTCAGGCCGCTCACCGGGTCCGGCACTTGATCGATCAAGTTCTGCAGGTTGTTGTAGGAGCCATCCAGCGTCATCTGTATCCAGGAGGTCAGACCCCGTTCGAAAATAACTTCGTTAGAGCCGATGGTTTCCGGTTTCAAGGGAATGGTAGGCGCCACCAGGGAGACGTTATCCGCGTAATAGCTCTCGTACGCGTTGGGCGCGTTGAAGGCGTGGCCATAAATGTATTTCAGCGCGGTGCGGGAATTGAGCGAATACACCAGCGCAATCCGCGGACTGAGCGAGGCCCCATAGGCGTCGAACCAATCCAGTCTTCCCCCGACGCGCAGCGAAAGCTTTGGGATCAGATTCAGTTCCGCCTCTCCGAAAACCGCCGCCAACTGGGCCGTGCGATTGTCGTGAAAGAACGGCGCTTGCCCAACCACCCAATTGGTTTGCTCGACTCGCAGAGCGTACTCATAGTCGCCGCCCACGATGATCCGGTTGTGGCCAAGCTGTCGCCCTAACGTCACTTCACTCCCTACCCGGTCGGCGCCCGCCGAGCTCGCCTCTAAATAACGGTCTGCGGGATTGGAACCGCCATAGGCACCCACTCCGAAAAAGTCGTAGCGATCGTAATATCCCCGAATATCGAGATCCCCAAGAGCAACACCGTGGTGATAGGTGGCATCCACAAACCCCGGGGAGTCCGTCGATAGACTGGCTGGATCATTGAAGTTCTCCTGATACGCACCCGTCGGAATAAGCTTTGTCCGCGTGCCATATAAACCTTGGACCTGAAGGTTTCCGTACTCGACATCGCCAAAAACCTGATCGGAACGGTCCCCGTCGCCATCCTCCGCGATGCCGTTATTATTGGCTGGAGTGTCATATGCGGGATAAAAAAGTTGCGACTGTCCCGCGCTGCGGTACATGCTTCCCGAGAAAAGCCCGGACAGCCGTCCTTCCTGGAAGTTGGCAGTTACCCTACCCGTCCTACCTAGGAAGGAAGTTGCGTCTCCGGCAACTTCGAAGGTCATCCCCGCCGGAGTCGGTTGACGAGTGATGACGTTGATCACGCCAAAAACCGCATTGGTCCCAAACAGCGACGAGCCAGGTCCGCGAATCACTTCAATGTGGTCGATCAGATCAAGATCCAGGGGAAACTCGGTGCCAATCAGCGCGCTATCGTAGACGCCGTCATTCAGCCGGTGGCCATTCACCATCAGCAGAATTCGCGAGTTGTAGTCTCCCGGCCGCAAGAAGCCGCGCACGCCCAGGTACGTGTAGTCACGGTCGTAGGAAGTATAGAAACCCCGCAGGCTGTTCAGCACATCCCCCAGCGTGCGCCAACCATAACGCCGAATGTCGTCCGCGGTGATGATGCTCACCGACGACGGAGCTTGCCGCGAGTCCTCCAGATGCCGCGAAGCGGTGAACACTTTGGCCTGTGCCAATTGCTCAATGCTCAGCGACATCACATCCTGATCGGATTGGTTCTGTGCATGCAGCGCACTGACGCAAAACAGGCAGGCGGTGAGCGCGAAACCATGCGCGATCGCCTTCCATCCGGCTGAGACGGGCCATGGCATGTCTTTATATCGGCAGTTTTAATGGAAAGGATGATTAGCCCAGCGCCACAAGAGTTACGTCTTGCGGCAGGCTCAAGACCATGGATGGCAACCACTTCCAGCCCGAAGAGAAATTCTCGAAACTCGCCATGATAGCGGCTTTCGGACGCACTGCTCCCTGTACCTTGGTACCTGTACCGCTCACCCCGAAGTTAGTGACCGACGTGCCAAATCTCTGGCACGGGGGAGCTATTCCCAGTTTTCTCCAAACCGCATACGATCTGTCCTAGTCGCGAGAGAGCTTATGCATCAGGACCCAATTCAAACCGAGCTTCTGGACACGCTGGCGGGTTGTTACGAGCAGAATCCCGAACAGTTCTTGACCTTGCCCAAGCAGACCGTGGATTCCTCCACGGCCCGCGTCATGGTTGCTGAGTTGCGCAATGAAGGTATCGTCGAAGAAAAAGTGCGCGGCGTGATTCGCCTTACGCCCCGCGGATACTGCGTGTTCAAGAGCAGCCGCTTACGTACGGCTTAGTCCGGGTCTCTCTTTTATTTAAGGCTGGCCGGCACTACTGCCCGGTTTCGATATGACGATAGTTCGCTCCGCTTGACAGCCTTCCGCAGGATCAAAAACCGACGAACCCTCGCGATCTCCCTGAGAAGCTCGAAATTCTAAGGGTTGTTTGACTCGGTTCGGCAAACCTTTGAAGAGCGCTTTCCCGTCGGCGTTGGTCCCAACCTCCAAATCCATCTTGTGGAAAACGCCATAGTTGATGTGGACTTTAATTTTGGCGTCGTAAACGGCCGAGCCGCCCGCGTCCTTTACCGTGAACTCCGCGGAACAAGGGCCGATGGCCGCGTCCACAGACGGCACGCTGTGTGGGTCAGCAGCCGAAGTGCTTTGGGCAAACAGCGCCAAGATTCCGCCCGCGGCAAAGATAAATAGCAAGATCGCGGTGCGGAGGAGCGTACTTTTAACCTGCGGTTTAGCCTTCATAAGAAAAGCATACGTCACCCGCAGCTTTATGACACCAGGATTTCCACTAAGAAAAACGTGATGCCGCGCGGCGCAGCCTGAGATTGCTAGCTATTTTTCGACTCGTACCTTTCTCGTCGATCCGGAAGCGAAGCCAAGATGCGAAAGCCAGGCCAATCCGGCCACAGCTCTGAGCGCAAGTCGATGGAGCCCTCGCCCGCGCAGACGTAACCTTGCCTCGGTTACCCTCGGCAGTCACTATAGTCATCTTGTTGCCAAGACAGTTCTTGCGTCACTCTAGTGCTGGCGTATATCACCAAAGTCACGCCAACGGGGCAAAGCTCTAACTTATGAGTGACTCAAATACACCCGCGAAGGGCGCGGATTGGACGCGTCTTTTGGCCGATCCCGACCTCGTGACTCACCTCGCGGAGTTATTGCAAACGTATCGAGATTCCCCGCCCGCCAACCGGGAACGCGCTCTGCTGGACGCCATGCGCAAAATCAAAGAAGGAACCGCGAAGCCGGCGGAGCAGGATGAACATACCGCGGTCGAGACGGCCGAAGCGCCGAAACCGACGCTGCCTTCCGACACCCCACCCTTTGAACCCAGCATGTTTGCTCCGACGCAAGGTGAGGACCGCCGGCGTCATCCCCGCATGAAGTGTTTTGTGGTCGTCGAACTGCGCTCCAACGGCTCCGAGAAACCGAGTTGGGGCAACCTGGCCAACATCAGCATCGGAGGCTGCTTCGTAGAAACCCCCGCCAGCCTTGAGTCGGGAGCCAAAATCGAGATTGGGCTTTGGGTCACCAGCGGCCAAATCTGGGTAAAGGGCCTCATCTTGAATGGAATTGTCGCCCGCACCAATCCCAGCTTCGGCATGCGCGTCCGCTTCGCCGCCCTGGAGCCCCCGGAGCGCGAAACTCTACGCCAATTCCTGAAGTTCGTGGAGAGTTCGACCAAAGGCTATGCCCACGATCACGGATACCTCGCGCAACTGAAGCGCTAGTCTTGCCTGTCAGTAGATCCCAGGAATCAGCCGCCGCGTGTGCGCACGGTACACGTCATACTCGCTGCCAAAATGTGCGCGCAGCAGTTTCTCCTCGGCGCGCATGCGTCCCACCAGCGGAGGAATCAGAAGCGCCACCAGCAACACCCCGGTCCCCGAACGAAAAACAAGAACCCAGCCCAGCGAACTGACCAGCATTCCCAAATAGCTGGGATTGCGCACCACCCTGTAAATGCCGCTGGTAACCAGCGTATGTCCAGGCTGGATAGCGACCAGACCGCTGAACCGGCGGCCGAGTACAAAGACGGGCCACAAGCGCAGCGCTCCACCTCCGCCCAAAAGCACCACCCCCAGCCAGCGAATCGTATTCCCATCGAGGATAAAAAAGTCCTTCCGGTCCGTGTAGGCCGGCAGGAAAGCGATCAGGATCGTGAGCACGCCGAAGGCAGCGAGAACCCAGCGATTGCCGCGGTCCTCCTGCTCTCCAGAACTCAGGTTGCCGGCACTGAAGAAGGCAACCAAGGTCAGCACAACCGTCACTATGGCAAGGGCAACCAGGGGCGGGTGGGAGAAGAACGCCGCAAATCCGCCCCAGCCGAGCACCGCCAACCCAAATTGAAAAGCCACCGTTCCGAGGGTGAAAATCGCCATCTTGATTGTCATCTTCATGAATTTTCTCCCTCGAAGGACACCCCATCTCACCTCACCTCAACTGGCCGCCATGCCAAGCCAGATCCAAATGATTTTTTCGTTCCCGCGCGCTTAGCCTGAATCCTTGCCCGGCCGCAGTCATCATACTTTCATGGAATCACGGTATCATTATGCTAGGTGTGTGAACCTCTTCCAAAGTTGATAAACTGCGGAGGATAGAAACCTCATCTTTATATTCAGCAGGTAGACGTTTCTTCGCAAAACACCAGCGAAAAGCCCGCATCTTAAGGAGACGTTCTCATATGGTAGCCAGTGATCAGGCAACTTTGACCGGGCAGCAACTGCAGCTGTTAACCATCAACACCATCCGCACTCTCTCGATCGATGCCGTCCAGAAAGCAAATTCAGGTCATCCCGGCGCTCCCATGGGCCTCGCTCCGGTAGCCTACGAGCTGTGGCGAAACTTCTTGCGTTACGATCCCAAGGATCCCTTGTGGCCGAACCGCGATCGTTTTGTGCTGTCCGCGGGCCACGCCTCCATGCTGCTTTATTCCGTGCTGTACTTGAGCGGAGTGCAAGAAGTTAACGCAGACCATGAAGTAACCAACAAGCCTGCAGTCTCCCTCGATGACATCAAGAATTTTCGCCAGCTCGACAGCAAGACCCCGGGCCATCCCGAGTACGGGGTTACGACCGGCGTTGAAACTACCACGGGTCCGCTGGGCCAGGGCGTGGGCAACAGCGTGGGTATTGCCATCGCGGGCAAGTGGCTGGCGGCTCGCTACAATCGTCCCGGTTTCGAGATCTTCAATTACAACGTCTACGCCATCTGTAGCGACGGCGACATGATGGAAGGCGTTGGCAGCGAGGCCGCCTCCCTGGCCGGACATCTACGACTCGGCAACCTCTGCTGGATTTACGACAACAATCAGGTCACCCTCGACGGTCCCGCGTCGTGGTCGTTCACTGAAGACGTGGCTGCCCGCTTCCGCGCGTACGGCTGGAATGTGCTTCAGTTGAACGATGCCAACGATTTGAACGCGCTCACCCAGGCCTTTAATAATTTTCGGCAAACTACGGACAAACCAACTTTTATATCCGTAAGAAGCCACATTGGCTACGGCTCGCCTCACAAGCAGGACACCAACGCCGCACACGGCGAACCGCTGGGAGAGGAAGAAGTTCGCCTGACGAAAAAGTTCTATGGCTGGCCGGAAGACGCGAAATTCTTGGTGCCTGATGGCGTGATCGAGCATTTTCAGGAAGGCATTGGAAAACGCGGTCGCGACCTGCAGGCGAACTGGACCAAATTGTTTGCCGGGTACAAAGCCCAGCACGCGGATTTAGCCGACCAAATCGACCGCATGCAGCGCCGCGAACTGCCTCCCGGATGGGATAAAAATCTGCCCGTCTTCCCCGCCGATGCGAAGGGCATGGCCACCCGCGAAAGTTCGGGCAAAGTCCTCAACGTGGTCGCGCAGAATATTCCCTGGCTGCTCGGCGGCGCCGCTGATCTGGCGACTTCCAATAAGACCGACTTGAAATTCGAAGGCGCTGGAACCTTTGCCCCCGACAACTTTGCCGGCCGCAATTTCCATTTCGGAGTGCGTGAACACGCCATGGGGGCGGCTCTCAACGGGATGGCGGTTTCGAATCTTCTGCCCTTTGGCGGTACCTTCTTTAACTTCAGCGATTACATGCGGCCCAGCATTCGTCTCGCTGCCCTCATGGAGATTCCGGTCATTTACGTTTACACCCACGACTCCATCGGCCTGGGCGAAGACGGCCCGACCCATCAACCCATTGAGCAGTTAGCGTCGTTGCGCGCGATGCCTGGGCTAGTCTTAATCCGGCCGGCGGACGCCAATGAAGTGGTCGAGGCGTGGAAGATCGCCGTGCAATTCCGCGATCGGCCGACCGCCCTGGTATTAAGCCGCCAAGCCATACCTACGCTGGACCGTACAAAATATGCGGCAGCCTCGGGCGTGAACAAGGGCGCGTATGTTCTGGCCGACTCCGAAGGTGAGCCCGACGTCATCCTCATGGCCAGTGGGAGCGAAGTTTCGCTCTGTGTCAGTGCTTACGAAACTCTGAAGGCCAGCGGCACCAAAGCGCGCGTAGTTAGCGTGCCCTGCTGGGAAATTTTTGACGGTCAGAGCACGGAATACAAGGAGCAGGTATTTCCGCCGTCGGTGAAAGCGCGCGTGGCCGTCGAAATGGCATCCACCTTCGGCTGGGCGGAGTACGTCGGCCTGTCGGGGATCGTCCTCGGCATGCACCGTTTCGGCGCTTCCGCGCCCATCAAGGACTTGTTGAAGAAGTTCGGCTTCACCGCAGAAAACGTGGTGTCCGCCGCCCGCAAAGCGATCGTGGACGCGAAGTCTACTTCGGCATCGGTCGCAGGCATGATTGCAACCCAGATTAATAGGAGAGTGAAATGAATCCGACCGGAATACTAGAGACCGCCAAAGCCACTAACCCCCTCCTTGGCCTGCAGAAGTTTGGCCAGTCCATTTGGCTGGATTACATCCGGCGCGACCTGCTCACCAGCGGCGAATTGAAACGTTTGATTGACGAAGACGGACTGCGCGGCATGACCTCGAATCCTGCCATCTTCGAAAAAGCCATCGCCGACAGCACCCTCTACGACGATGTTCTGAAATCTCTGCAGCCGCGCACCGACCTCACCCCGACCGGCCGTTACGAAATTCTCGCCATCCGCGATATTCAAGATGCGGCCGACATTCTTCGACCGGTGTACGACAGCACCAGGCAGCGCGATGGGTACGTGAGTCTGGAAGTCTCTCCTTATCTGGCGCGCGACACCCAAGGCACGCTCAACGAGGCGCGGCGCTTGTGGAAAGCAGTGGCCCGGCCGAACATCATGATCAAAGTTCCCGGCACCACCGAAGGGATTCCGGCGTTCCAGCAACTGATCAGCGAAGGCATCAACGTCAATGTCACCCTGCTGTTCTCGCAAGAGGTGTACCAGAACGTAGCGGACGCTTATGTCGCAGGCGTGGAACAACTGGCGGCGCGCGGCGATGTCCGCAAAATCGCCAGCGTGGCCAGCTTCTTCATCAGCCGCATCGATAACGCGGTAGACGCTGCCGTTGCCGCCAAGCTGAAAACGTCGAACGACCCGAAAGAGCAGGAACAACTCAAAAGCGTGCAAGGAAAAGTCGCCATCGCCAACGGCAAGCTGGCTTATCAGCGCTACCAGAAAACTTTCAGTTCTGACCGCTGGAACAAGTTGGCGGCCCAAGGGGCGCAGACGCAGCGCGTGCTCTGGGCCAGCACCAGCACCAAGAATCCCGCCTACCGCGACGTGTTATACGTGGAAGAGCTGATCGGTCCCGACACCGTCAACACACTGCCGCCCGCCACGCTCGAAGCGTTCCGCGATCATGGCTTGCCCCGCCTCAGCTTGACCGAAGATATTCCCAGCGCCGAGCAAACCATGAAAACCCTGGTCCAGCTTGGCATTTCCATTGACGAAGTTACCGACAAGCTCACCAACGATGGCGTTCGCCTTTTCGCCGAGGCGTTCGACAAACTGCTGAAGGCGGTGGAGAAAAACACGCAAACGAGCGCACGATGAATGAGCTGACTTACAAACTCCCCGACTCTCTGGCGTCATTGGTCAAAGCCAACTTCGACGACTGGCGCTCCTCCGACAAAGTCCGCCGGCTCTGGCAGCACGACGCTTCGCTCTGGACTGGCACCGATGAAGCGCAGTGGCTGGGCTGGCTGGATGTCACCAAAGAACAGATCGCTCACGCCGCCGATCTACAGAGGCTTGCCGAAGAAATAAAGTCCGCCCGCTTCACCGATATTCTTTTGCTCGGCATGGGAGGCTCTAGCCTTTGTCCCGAAGTATTCACCCAGACCTTTGGCCACATCACCGGATTTCCCGAACTGCACGTTCTCGATTCCACCGATCCCGCGCAGATCAAGGCTTTCGAGAGCAAAATCGACCTGGCGAGAACGCTTTTCGTGGTCTCCAGCAAATCCGGATCCACGCTCGAGCCCAATATCTTTAAGCAATACTTCTTCGAGCGCGCTAAGCAGACGGTCGGTGCGGAAAAAGCCGGCAGCCACTTTATCGCCATCACCGATCCGGGCTCCAAGATGCAGAAGGTTGCGGAGGCAGATCGTTTCCGCCACGTGTTCTACGGACTGCCCAGCATCGGCGGACGCTATTCGGCGCTTTCCAACTTCGGGATCGTACCGGCCGCGTTGATGGGTATCGATGTCGCCAAATTCCTGGAGCGCACGCAACAAATGGTCGAGGCCTGTGGTCCATCCATGGCTCTCGATCAGAATCCAGGCGCGGTTCTAGGGATCGTCCTCGGCACTGCGGCCAAACATGGCCGCGACAAAGTCACCATCATTACCTCGCCGGAAATTTTCGATGTGGGGGCATGGCTCGAACAATTGCTGGCTGAATCCACGGGCAAACAGGGTAAAGGCATCATTCCGGTCGATCGCGAGGAGTTGGGCGCGCCCGCAGTTTACGGCAACGACCGCGTTTTCGCTTATCTGCGCCTGGGCTCTGCCGCCGACGCCCAGCAAGACGCACAGGTCGCGGCTTTGGAGAAGGCCGGACATCCCGTGGTCCGCATCGCCGTCGAGGAAATCGACAACCTTGGCCAGGAATTCTTCCGCTGGGAAATTGCCACTGCTGTTGCGGGCTCAATCCTCGGGATTGACGCCTTCAATCAACCGGATGTCGAAGCCAGCAAAATTGCGACTCGCAGCCTCACTGAAGCTTACGAGAAGACGGGTTCCCTTCCCGCCGAGTCTCCGATCTTCGAAGACAGTGGGATTAAATTGTTTACCGATCCGGTGAACGCCGCCGCGCTCGCCAAGTCGGTCGGCCAGGAGAAATCGTTGACTGGCTATCTGCGCGCCCATCTGAATCGCCTCGGCAGTGGAGATTATTTTGCCCTGCTGGCTTTCATTCAAATGAATACCGCGCACGAATCCAGCTTGCAGGCAATGCGCCATGCGGTGCGCGACAAAAAGCGTCCGGCAACCTGCCTCGGATTCGGCCCGCGCTTTTTGCACTCCACCGGCCAAGCCTACAAAGGCGGCCCCAACACCGGAGTCTTTCTGCAGGTCACCTGCGATGACGCTGCCGATTTGCCTGTCCCCGATCAGAAATATACATTCGGAATAGTCAAAGCGGCGCAAGCCCGCGGAGATTTTCAGGTTCTGGCCGACCGTGGACGCCGGGCGCTGCGAGTGCATCTCGCCAAAGATTTGCGAGCCGGCCTGGAAACGCTGACAAAAGCGTTCCATCAAGCCCTCAGCTGATTTACCCTGTGAACCTCTATGCCCTCTGTGGTTGGGTGTTCTGAAAAACACAGAGGACGCAGGGACACAGAGGAACAAGGAGCAAGCATGCGGATAGGAATGGTCGGACTCGGCAGAATGGGCGCCAACATGACGCGCCGCTTGATGCGTGGCGGACACGAAGTTGTAGTCACCGATCTCAGCCCGGACAACGTAAAGAAAATCTCGGCCGAAGGCGCAATCTCGTCGTCCTCGCTCGACGATTTCGCCGGCAAACTGGGCAAGCCGCGCGTAGCTTGGCTCATGGTTCCGGCTGGCGATGCGACCGAGCAAAGCGTGCAAGCTCTGTCGCAGCGTATGCAGGCTGGCGACATTCTGATTGATGGCGGCAACTCTTATTTCAAAGATGACGTCCGCCGCTCCCGGCAGCTAAAAGAAAAAGGCATTCATTACGTGGATGTCGGCACCAGCGGCGGCGTCTGGGGCCTGGAGCGCGGCTATTGCATGATGATTGGCGGTCCCAAAGAAGCGGTGCAGCAACTCGATCCCATCTTCAAGACGCTCGCTCCCGGCCGCGGCGATATTCCCCGCACACCGGGCCGCGAAAAAATGCCCGGCACCGCCGAACAGGGATACATTCACTGCGGTCCATCGGGCTCCGGACATTTTGTGAAGATGGTTCACAACGGCATCGAGTACGGACTGATGCAAGCCTACGCCGAGGGCTTCGACATCTTCCGCAATGCCACCAGCAAGGAATTGCCCGAAGAATTTCGGTTACGACCTCAACCTGCCGGACATCGCGGAAGTCTGGCGGCGCGGTAGCGTGGTCAGTTCGTGGCTGCTGGATTTGACGGCCATGGCGTTGGCCGAGAATCCCACGCTCTCCGAGTACAGCGGGTTCGTGCAGGATTCCGGTGAAGGCCGCTGGACCATTCAGGCGGCGATCGATGAAGCCGTCCCGGTAGATGTGCTTTCCGCGGCGCTTTTCACCCGCTTCCGGTCGCGCCAGGAACATACCTTTGCGGAAAAAATACTTTCCGCGATGCGGCAGAAATTTGGCGGCCACGTGGAACCAGCCGCCGCCAAGAAAACTGCGTAAATTTCCCGCGCACGGCGCGGCCGAGGAAATCGAATGGTTCAAACCTTACCGGTACCCGCCACCCAGCGAGTGGGAAAGATCGGCGATCCCTGCGTCATGGTAATTTTCGGCGCGGCCGGAGACCTGACTCGCCGCAAGCTGATTCCCGCGCTCTACAACCTGGCCAAAAGCGAATTGCTTTCGCGCGAGTTTGCGGTCGTGGGAGTGGCACGCGCCGCCATGCAGACTGCGGATTTCCGCAAGAAGGCCTCGGAAGATATCAAGGAATTCGGCACCGACGCGATCGATCCCGATATCTGGGAGTGGTTTGACCGCCGCTTGTATTACCTCCAGGGAAATTTTGGCGACAAAGATCTGTATCCCAACCTGAAAATTCTGCTTGAGAAGGTGGACCGCGATCACGCGACCCACGGCAACCATCTCTACTACCTGGCGACCGCAGCCGATTATTTTGGCCCTGTGGTCGAGCAGTTAGCGGCCGTCGGATTAATGCAGGAAGATACCGGCTGGCGCCGCGTGATCATCGAGAAGCCCTTTGGCCATGACATTGATTCGGCACGCGCGCTGAACAAACAACTTCTGCAAGTTGCCACCGAGCATCAGATTTATCGCATTGATCATTATCTGGGGAAAGAAACTGTCCAGAATATTTTGGCGTTGCGTTTTGCCAACGGAATTTTCGAGCCCGTATGGAATCGCCGCTACATCGATCACATCCAGATTTCCGTGGCGGAAACCGTAGGCGTGGAAGACCGCGGCAGCTACTACGACAGCGCGGGCGCGCTGCGCGATATGGTTCCTAACCACATCATGCAGCTCATCAGCCTGACCGCGATGGAACCGCCAGTTTCATTCCGTGCCGATGCGGTTCGCGATGAGCAAGCCAAGACCCTGCACGCGATTCAACCACTAAGTTCGGAGGAGGTTCTTACCCGCACCGTGCGCGGACAGTATGGCGAGGGAGTGGTCCGCGGCAAGCGCGTTCCCGCCTATCGCTCGGAACCCGATGTCCCTGCGGACTCGCGAACCGAAACCTTCGTCGCCATGAAGCTGCTGATCGATAACTGGCGCTGGGCTGACGTTCCTTTTTATCTGCGCACCGGCAAAGCTCTGGCCGCGCAGAATACCCACGTTGTGATTCAATTCCGGCGCGCGCCTTTCGTACTCTTCCGCGATACGCCCGTGGAGAATCTGATGCCCAACCAACTGGTGTTGCACATCCAGCCCGAGGAAGGCATTTCGCTGCAATTCGCCGCCAAAGTTCCGGGCCCCGCGATGCGCCTGGGCGCCGTCGACATGAACTTCGAGTATGCTGACTACTTCGGCCAACAGCCTTCTACCGGATACGAACGCTTGTTGCACGATTGCATGATCGGGGACGCTACTCTTTTCCAGCGCGCGGATATGGTCGAAGCCGGGTGGTGCGTCGTAAGCCCGGTGCTGGACGTCTGGAAAGCGCTGCCGCCGCGCAATTTTCCCAACTATGCCGCGGGCAGCTGGGGTCCCAAGGAAGCCGACGATCTGTTGGAACGCGACGGACGCCGTTGGAGAAACTTCGAGAAATGATTCTGGCCGGCGACATCGGGGGCACGCACGCGCGCTTAGCTCTCTTCGATGTTTCTGCAGGGCAGTACGTACCCGTTTCGCTTACAGTTTTTCCCAGTAACGCTTATCCCAATCTTGACGCCATCGCGGCCAAGTTCGTCGAGAACACGAAAGCGCAGCCTGAATCCGCATGCTTCGGCATCGCAGGCCCGGTGGTGAATGGCCGCGTCGAAGCCACGAACCTTCCCTGGAAGGTCGACTCGCAGAGCGTTTCCGATCAGTTACAAATCCGCAACGTAAAACTCATCAACGATCTTGAGGCCAACGCGTGGGGCATTCCCGCGCTGGCGGCCAAAGATCTGGTTGCGCTCAACAGCGCCGCGGCTTCCTCCGGCAATCGGGCTGTGATCTCCGCCGGCACTGGCTTGGGCGAAGCCGGCATGTATTGGGACGGATCGAATTATCACGTATTCGCTTGCGAAGGCGGCCACAGCGATTTCGCGCCGCGCACCGATCTCGAAGTCGAATTGTTCCGCTACCTGGAAAAACAATTCGGACACGTCAGCAACGAGCGCGCTCTTTCCGGCCCGGGGCTGGTGAATATATTCGACTTTCTCTATGCCAGCGGACGCGGCACTCCGCCCGGCTGGCTGCTCGACGAAATCGAAAACTCGGATGCGGCCGCGGCCGTATCGCGCGCCGCCACCGAAGGCAAATGCGCTCTCGCCGAACAGGCTCTCGAAATTTTCATTTCCATCTACGGCGCCGAAAGCGGTAATCTTGCCTTGAAACTCCTGGCCACCGGCGGAGTTTTTGTGGGCGGAGGCATCGCGCCGAAAATTCTTCCCAACCTGATGAAGGGATCCGCTTTCATGGAAGCCTTTGTTTCCAAGGGACGGATGCGGTCCCTGATGGAAAAGATTCCAGTGCACGTCATTGTCAATGACGAAACCGCTTTGCTGGGAGCGGCTCGCTATGCTGCGCTAAACTTGCGCTGATCAAGAAATACGGAGCCACGAAATATGCCCGCCACATCGGAAATCCGCATTGTGAAAACCGCAGCCGACCTGTTTGAGGTTGCGGCCACCGAATTCGCCAATCTTGCCGCGGAAGCAGTGCGCGCACGCGGGCGATTCTGTGTCGCACTGTCCGGCGGTTCCACGCCGCGAAGTTTGTATTCGCTGCTGGCCAGCGGCGCGATCCCATCGATTCCCTGGGATAAGATGTTTTTCTTCTGGAGCGACGAACGCCACGTGCCGCCCGACCATCCTGATAGCAATTACCGCATGGCCCGCGAGGCGATGCTCTCCAAAGTTCCGGTTCCCGCGGAGCACATTTTCCGGATTCCCGGCGAAGAAAAAGATGCGGCGGCCGCAGCCCTCGCCTACGAAGAAACGCTGAGTAAAGTTTTTGCTTTGCGAGCCGGCGAATTTCCGCGCTTCGACCTGATACTGCTTGGCCTTGGAACCGAAGGGCACACCGCTTCCCTGTTTCCTGGAAGCCCCGCTCTTGACGAAACCAAACGGCTGGTGGTGGCCAACTGGGTGCAAAAATTGAATACCGACCGCATCACATTTACGTTTCCGCTGCTCAACCATGCGGCCTATGTGATGTTTCTGGTGAGCGGCGCGGACAAAGCAGAAATCCTGGAGCAGATTCTCGAAACCCCGGGCGAAGAACTCCCGGCGCAAAGAGTGCATCCCGACAACGGAAAACTATTCTGGCTGGAGGATCACGACGCCGCCGCAAAACTTTCGTCCGCGGATTGGACCGCCGCGCCGTAAGCGTGGCTGTTAGGAAACCCGTGCCGTCCGCTCAAGCGGACTCCGTTTTTTTTACCCCAGCTTTCCCGGCACTGCCGTGCCGGGCTTTCCTATGACGCCGCTACGCGGCTGAGGATTGATTCGCTCTCCTCCTTGGGCTCCCGATTGAGTTCCGTAACAGCCTCGTAATCTTGACTGCGAATCTTCTTCTTCAATGGTCAACGGTGTGAGACGTAGCGAAGCTACGTCTCTACGGACGCGTCTCAGAGTTGTCGTTCCGGCGCAGAGATTAAGCTGCGACTTCTTTGCACAGCACCAGCCCTAGATCGATCAGCGCGTCCATCTCTTCTGCATTGGTTTCGGCTAAATGCAAATGCGGTTCGCGCAGGATTTCATTGCTCAAAATGCCGCGGCGTTTCAGCATCCGCTTATCCAGCGCCAAACCGGACTCCAAATGCTGCAAGCAGAACGACAAATAAGGCATGGTGCGGTACAGCAACTTTCTTGATTCTTCGGCCTTGCCTTCATCAAACAGGCTGACGATGCGCGCGTATACCTCGACAATCCCTGGCCCCGCCATGATTCCGCCTGCGCCCTTCGGCAGGCCGTCGGCCATATAAATTCCCCACAAGCCGAAGACCACCTGCAACCGCCCTTCGGACTCGCGAATAATCTCCGCACACTTCGCGCCCGGCAGCGGGTTTTCCAGCTTGGCAAATTTCAGATTCGGCAAACGCTTCGACAGGTCCGCATACACTTTCGGAGGAATGCCGGCGCCGGTGAAATCGGCGTCCTGAATCATGATCGGAATGCCGACCGAATCCGCCACGCGCTCGTAGAAACGGATCAGCTCTTTCATGGTCAGCGGCGCAATACGCGGCGGCAACACCATCAGGCAATCGGCGCCATGTTTTTCGGCATAGCGCGAGAACTCAATCGTGCTGTAGATGGAGCCCGACCCTGTGCTGATGACTACCGGCTTGCGCTTAGCCGTGTGCTCCAATACGACGCCGGCCACGCGGTAGCGCTCAGGATCGGAGAGTTTATAAAACTCGGTGCCGAATCCGGGAACACAAACCGCGGCCGCACCTTTCGCAATGGCGAAGTCCACCTGCTTGCGCAAGCCATCTTCATCCAGGCTTTCGTCTTCGTGATACGGCGCCGCCATCACCGGAATTGCCCCTCGAAGTTTCATGGACGCTCCTGAAATATTGGGATGGCGTTCAGTATAGCGTGAGCGGGGAGGGCGAGTTCTCGCGTCAAGCTACGTGCGGATAGACGCCGGCGAATTCCAAGATGGTTTTCAAATCGCGCATGTTGCCGCGCTCCGCGCCTCGCAGCGCGTTCTGTATGCGCCGCAACTCCTTCTGGTCGGGCTGAATTGGAGTAGGCGCTGGATCGGCGGCCGCTGTCGACTCGCGAGTTGCGGACACGGATGCTGGCGTTCCACTCGTGAGCAGCAGAGACGGCTCTCGCGAACCACATGAGATGGCTTCCTCCGCGGACGAGGGCGTCCGCGCCACGCAGGCTGCTGGGTCAGCGTCCTCTGCTTCTTCCTCTTCCTCG
Source organism: uncultured Acidobacteriaceae bacterium (assembly GCA_963712035.1). GTDB lineage: Bacteria > Acidobacteriota > Terriglobia > Terriglobales > Acidobacteriaceae > PALSA-270. The sequence continues at coordinate 31,878 of CAVQGL010000005.1, forward strand.
AAGTCTTCGACGGCCCAGGCGTCTTCGCCTACGCTGGTTTCGGCTACGCTTCGGGGGTCGATGACGACATCGGTTTTGTGGCGAGGATCGAAATCGACTTGGCGCAGATTGGTCGAGGCGGTTTGCAGAGCGTAGAGGATCAGGCCTGCGGTCTTGTGGTCGAGCTGACGGGTGAGAATGAGTCGCATGACTTGCATGAGGGCGACCTGGATGGAGTTGGCGTCCTCCAGGACGGGGAGTTCGAGCATGCCGGCGCTGCGAGCGGCGCGCTTTAGGTTGATGCTGGCGGCACGCCAGCGATTATGGAAGTAACAGAAGCGCTTGCGATGAAGTGCTGGGCAACCGCATTGAATGCCGTTGGTCTTGATGTGTTGGCAGCGTGGGATGTAGCCGGAAAATTCAGAAAAAGCCATGATAAATACTCCACCCCTACCCCCGGCGATCTAACCGAATCACCGAGTTGGCAGGAAAATTGATTGAAATCCGTGGGTCTAAAGCACTTACGGGTAAAATCTAGAAACAAAAGAGCTTACTAAACGCAAAAAGGCGCAGCTTGTGGCTGCGCCTCTTTACTGGAAGTTCTACATCAAGGGTAGCATTTTCGGGCGGGAGAATGGGACATGCTTTACAACTTTATATTTGGATGGGAATGAGAGAGTTAGGGGGATTTGGGGGCGTTTGGGGGCTTGACAAGGTTTGAGGCGGATTTTGGTTTGGAGTGGATCGAGCGCACGATTGCGATGTTGTTGTGTTTCGTGGAGCGAGAGAGGCCCAGGTTATCGCCCCAAACCCCGGGGCGCGAACCTGGGGCACGCCTTGCGGTAAGGAGCGGAAGCGGCGAGAACCGACCGAATCGAGGAATTTCTCTCAGACTCCAGCGCTCCCGTCCCCCATGCAACTGGACAGCCGCGCACCATGATCTTTGGCACTACTGGAATATCGCTCTCTTTGTAGTGGTGATCCTTATCGCTGTTTTCTCATTCCGCGGTGGCATTTAGCCGGGCGGCCCAGGAGACTTCCCGCCTGGATGGCGTAAAGGATTGGCTTCGTGGCGAGTCTCAGGTCTCGCAAAAACGGCGAGACCTGGGCCACCCGCCAGGTGCTAACTGTCTAACCGTATATCCGATGCCAGACGACGGTGCCGATCGCCCAAACCCCTAGAAGTATTAAGCAGGCTCGGACAAACCACAGCCGGGAGTTGTCTATCAGTAGACCAAAGGCGACTGCCAGCACACCCAGGGAAGTCAATACTATGTCGGCCTGTCTCATCGGGGGATACTTACTCGGGATGCGGACAAAGCAGGCGCCGGCGGCGATCGCGGACCGCGTAAAACACGTCATGAATTGTTTCATTCCAAACTCGCTTCCAACGTGACGGTGTGGCATGACGTCCAGAGAATCCGACATAACCCTATCTGCCACCGAATGTCGTCCCCGCCGCAAATTGTAACCCTCGACTGGCGAAAGTCACGTTTCATTCGTTGAATTGGACTTGTCAGCTCTTCGCGGCCCGTTTCTTCCCTACACTCCCAGCGTCAACTCATCCAGCTGCAAGAATTCCTGCACGATGGGTTCCTGGCATTTTTCCATCTCGGGATAGGTGCCGAAGAAGAGCACTTTGGCCTCGTGAAGAAAGACGACGCGGTCCGCGAGCTTTTTGGCAAGCCGCATGTCGTGCGTGACCACGACGCTGGTCAGGTGGAGTTGCGCCTTGAGCCGCTTGATCAGATCGCCAAGCAACTGGGCCATGAGAGGATCGACCATGGTGGTGGGCTCGTCGTAGAGCACGCACTCCGGCCGCGCCGCCAGGGCTCGCGCAATGGCCACGGAACGCTTCATGCCGGTGGATAAATCGGAGGGCAGCAGGTCGCGCATGGGCTTCACGCCGACCATATCGAGCAGGCCATCCACGACCTGAAAAATCTGCTCCTCGGTCATGCCCTTGTGCTCGCGCAACGGGAAGGCAACATTTTCACCAACGGTCAGCGAATCGAAGAGCGCGCCGTTTTGAAAGACCATGGTGACTTTCTTGCGAATGTGCTCCATTTGCTCTTCGGTGTAGTCGGTGATGTCTTCGTGGGCGACGATCACGCGGCCGGAATCCGGCTTGAGAAAGCCCATGATGTTTTGCAGCGTGACCGATTTGCCCACGCCGCTGCGTCCGAGGATGCAAACGGTTTCTCCCGTCCTTAACGTCGAAGCTGACGTCGTCGAGCACGCGATTCTCTCCAAACGATTTGAAGACGTGCTTGAACTCGATGTAAGGCCCGGATTGTAGGTCGGTGCTCATGAGTTTTCTCGGTCGCGTTCCTGCGCCGCAAATTCCGCTTTGGCATTTTGCCATTCCGCGGGGGTATTCAGGTTGCGAAACATTCTGGGAGAGAATCCCATGCGCACCAACTCTTCTTCGCCGATGGCGCGGGTTTCGACCTGGGAAAACAAAGCGTCAATCCTGTTCTTGCCCTTATGCAGCGCGCGCTCGGCGGATGCGGCGAATTCCCGGCGATAGACGGCGCACAGCGGCTGCCAGCCATCCTGGCTGCGTGGGACAGTCACCACCGCGGCGCACTGGCAGGCGCTGGCGATCAGATACGCCAGGAATCTAGATTCTACAAAAGGAAGGTCGACGGCCAGCATCAAGTTTAAATCGGTCTCGCTTGCGCGCAACGCAGCGTGGATTCCGCCCAGAGGACCGCGTCCGGGAAAAACATCTTGCACTACGCGGCCAAAGGGCAGAAAGCGCTGCGGATCGCCGACAATGCGTACGTCTGGCGCGGCCGTGGCCGCAAGCGCCAAGGCATGAGCCAGCAGGGTCTGGCACCCCAGGTGTAGGAAGGCTTTATCAGATCCCATGCGCGAACTCTTGCCGCCCGCCAAAACGAAAGCCGTGACTCCGTCCACGCGATTGATAATACACGCGCTAACCAGATCACTGTGGAAACTAGACGAACGTAACCTAGGCAAATCTGCCAGCGCACCCGATGATCAATAGGTCCGGGCATTGGTGCCGGGAAAGCATATCCATGTCAGCGAAGTTGTTGGATGTAATCTCTTTGGGGCACTGTTCTCATGAATTTTCGTGGCCACGGCGGGCGCCAGACGGCGAGTACTACCAGATTTGCCTGCTCTGTGCGACTCAGTACAAGTATGACTGGAAGGCGATGCGCCGCACCGAGCGCGTGGATACAGCCACCGCCGAGTCACTGACTTCGCATCCGCAAAGCCGGAGCCGCAAGCCCAACTGGGTGCCGCGTGCCCGGCGGCTTAAACTGCAAACGCCGCTGCGTTATCGCGCCAAAGGGCAGACCTCGTGGCGCGCGGGCGTGATCGAAAACCTCAGCCAGTCGGGAGTGCTGTTTCGGGGCGACGAACCGCTGCCGCAAAATACTTTGGTGGAAATGATCTTCGAGATGCCGGAGGAAATTTCCGGGCAGAAGAATAGCAACGTCCTTTGCGAGGGCCGGATCACTCGGGCGCGTCTCGGATTGAAAGCCGAAGAAAGAGCTGGGTTGGCCGCGACCGTGCTCGACTACAGGTTTCTGGCGCCGAACTAAAGTGGGCCGCAGCTTGTGTCAGGTCGCATCTTCTGCCATGCCGCAGGACCGTTGATAAACTCTCAAAGTTGTCATTTCGAGAAGCGCAACGACGAGGAATCTGACGTTCGCCGGTTTCCCAGGGAAGCAGATTTCTCGCTGCGCTCGAAATGACAACGACTCGGGGTTTGCCGGCAATCGGGCGGCGCGGCTGAAGCCGGTGCGCCTGATACATTCAAGACGGACTGTCGTGAGACTCCGGCGGGCGATGTGCCACTGTATGGCTCCCAAGTCTCGCAGAAGCGGCGAGACCTGGGGCACTCGGCACCCTAATCTGCCAGCTTATAATTCACTTCAATTTTGGTCACAACCTCAACTGGTTTCCCATTCAGCAGAAACGGTTTGTACTTCCACTGTTGGACAGCATCCATCGAGGGTGTGATCAGCATTGGCGGCCCACTCACAAAATCCACATACTTAATGTCGCCGCTCTTGCTGATAACGGCAGTCAGAAGCACTGTTCCCTGGATACGGGCCTTCCTGGCTTCGTCCGGATATTTTGGATTTACTTTACTGAGGATTAACCCCTGCATCACATCCTTTGACACATGGATGTAAGCAGGAGGGTTCTGTGACGTCGGAGCATTTTTCTCGCTCTGCGACTGAGCCAGGCTGGGCGTTGCATGTAACATTCCCAGTACGATCGGCATAGTGATGGTTAAGAATCCGGCCACAGTGAGCAATAATTTTCTGCCCAAATCCAGTTTACGAGTGACGTTTTCGTTCATGATAGATACCATCCTTTTCTTGAGATCTGCTCCGGTAACTCCCGCCATGCAAGCCAGCGGAGATTCCACACAGAATTCACACACTTTCAGAATGCCCTCGGCATAGACGTTAGGCTTGTTACCGAGACGCAATACCTCTTCGTCGCAGGCTCGTTCGCGCTCTTCCACCAGCCGCGCGCCCAACCACCAAACCAGAGGATGGAACCAGAAGATGGCTTCCACGATCATGTGCATGGCGGCTGCGAGATTGTCGCGGCGACGCACGTGACAAACTTCATGCGCGAGAATCGCGCGGAGATGCGCATCGTCGAGACGTTCCGAGATGGCTTTCGGCCATAGCAAAACTGGCCGGACGATGCCGAAAATTCCGGGCTCGAGGAAAGCGGGTGACAATAGCAACTGGATCGGCCTTGCTGTGCCAGCTATGGCTTCCACGTTGCGGAACATTTGCACTTCGCGTCCCTCGCGAGAGGGGACCGATGCGCGCATAGCCGCGGAAATTCGCCGCCAGCCTGCACACCATATTGCGAGCACCACCAGCAGACCGCCGAGCCACACGACAGCAAGCATGGCTGGAAGGAGATGAATCAAGCTCTGGAAAAGGGTCGAGGAATTCGCAGGGGAAATGACTGTCTCCTCGATCACAAGATACAGGCTCGGATTCGTTCCTGCCGAGCCGTGTGGCCACGGGAGATGACTGCCAATGCCGACTAGCAACGAAAAGGGAACCAGAAATTTTAGCGACGCCGCCAGCCAGAGCCCATAGCGGGCGCGCGCTTGATTCTTGCGCAAGAGCAAGGTCAACAATCCGGCTGCGATGGCGAACAGCGTAGACTGCCACAAGTGATTGCCCAGTGCGGGCGCGACTTCTTTCCACATCGCGGACAGATATCGCGAGACAGTCGTCATTGCAAGGATCGCCATGGTTGTTGTCATTGCGGTTTGTCCTTTCTCTCCAGTTTGCGCTGCACAGCGGGATGCCGTGGCCTCTTGCACAACTCGATGCCATGCTCGCGCTAATTTGGAGAAGGTCTCTCAATGCTATCAATCACTAAAACCTCCACCGGGCCTTTCCGCGCTTCTAGCCTCAGGCCGAGCTGCTCCTCTAGCGCCGTAAAGATCGAGGGTCCAGACGCATCCGGAGGCGGGGCGGGAGCACCCGCAGGCCCTCTAAACATCGGATCAATCTGCTCCGGCGTCCATTTCAACGTCCAATCGTAATGTCCCTTCAGTCCAGTCTCGTCTACTACCAACCGTCCTAGTTCGGGCTGTCGCGTCAGGGCGTCAGCCAGCAGGCCGTTCCCGATGTTCGTTCCCGCCAACTGGCCCGGTCCCATAAATTGTATGAACATTCTGGGGTGAGCAATCGCGTCAGGCGTGGTGGCGGGTGGCTCCTCCTTCATCTTGGGACCGCCCTTCGCCACTACCAAGGCATAAACCGGAATCTCTTTGGTCTCGTGACTTACCCTCAGCTTGAACCGGTCTGCCAGCATCGCCTGTACCATCAGCCGGATTTGATTCGCGTGTTCCTCCATGGGCAACTTCTGCAACTTCCCGGCTGTCGCCTCATCTTCTTTCGCCTCAATATCGTATTTTTCCGAGTCGATCCAGCTTGGCCCTCCGGAGAACTGCTCGTCTGACTTGATGTCATAGGCAAACTTAATCACTTCTTTAATCGTCTGCCCCTGGGTCGTGAATTTGTCCGGTGACATCCAGAGTCGAATCATGTCATCACCAGGCTTGCTCGGCTTAATAGAGATGACCTCGAACGGCTGCACGGTCGCTCCATTCGCCAAAGTCAATTGCGCCACAATCCGCGGCCCAGTTGTCACCAGGCCAAACATGATCGGCGTTGCGATGGCCAGCAAGCCGACCGTAATGAGCAGCAGCCTTCTTGCCGAAATCTAATTTGCGAGCCATACGCTCCGTCATGATGCGGACAATCCTCTTCTTGAGATCGGCGCCTGTGACTCCGGAGACGCAGGCCAGCGGAGATTCGACACAGAATTCGCATACTTTCAGAATGCTCTCTGCGTAGAGATGGGGTGGATTGCCCAGACGCAATACTTCTTCGTCGCAGGCCCGTTCGCGCTCTTCCACCAGCCGCGATCCCAGCCACCAAACTAAGGGATGAAACCAGAAGATGGCTTGCACGACCATATGGATCGCGGCGGCCAGATTATCGCGGCGGCGTACGTGACAAACTTCATGCGCCAGAATGCTTTCCAGATGCGCGCCGTCGAGACGCGCGGAGATTCCTTGCGGCCATAGCAGCACGGGCCGAGCAATACCGAAAATTCCCGGCTCCATCGAGGCTTGTGACAAAAGCAATTTGATCGGATTCCGTATCCCCGCTATTCCTTCGAGCCGCCGCAACGCTTCTACCTCGCATCCTTTCCGCACTGGCACTGCATCCCGTATTGCCAGAGAAAGACGGCACCAGCGCACGCACCATACCGCGAGGACAACGGCGAGACCGGCAAGCCACGCGACGGGAAGAAGGACGGAAGCAGATGGACCAGACTATCGGACAAAGTCGTAGGAGCGGCTGGAGAAATCGGCATGATGCTGATTGGCGCGATGAAGGGTTGGCTGACTTCCTGCATCGCGAGATACAGACCGGCGTTCGTTCCCGCGGGGCGGTGCGACCATGCCAGATGGGTGCCGATGTTGACCAGCAATGCAAAGGGAATGAGAAATTTCAGCGACGCTGCCAGCCAGAGCCCATAGCGGGCGCGCGCTTGATTCTTGCGCAAGAGCAAGGTCAACAATCCGGCTGCGATGGCGAACAGCGTGGACTGCCACAAGTGATTGCCCAGCGCGGGCGCGACTTCTTTCCACATCGCGGACAGATATCGCGAGACAGTCGTCATTGCAAGGATCGCCATGGTTGTTGTCATTGCGGTTTGTCCTTTCTCTCCAGCTTGCGCAGAGTTTTCTCGGCTTCCTTTACGTCCTGCATGGTGAGCTTGCCGGACTCGATCAAGCGGGCCATGACCGGCTGAGTGCGCCCGCCGAAAAGCGCGAGCAAGTCGTCGATAAGCCTGCTCTGCGCGGCGTCGCGGGAGATGGCGGCTTCGAAGATGTGGAAGTTCCCGACTTTCTTGACGCGGCGCAAAGCCTTCTTCCCTTCCAGGCGATACACGGTGGTCTGGATGGTGGTGTAGGCTGGTCTGCCTTTTTCGGGAAAGGCTTCCTGGATCTCGCGAATGGAGGCGGTGGGGCGAGTCCAAAGCGTTTCCATGATTTGCAGTTCGAGTTTGGTTAGTTTGGGCTGGCTGATTACTATCATGGTTTGCCACTCTACTATGCGTATAGTTGTTATGCAAGAAGTTTTTTGGCAGAGGTTCGGATAATTGCGACCGAAGCCTTCCCGGCACTGCCGTGCCAGGCTTTCCCATAACGCCGCTACGCGGCTGAGGCTTGACTCGTCGCGCTCCTCGGATTCGCGACTGAGTTTCGCAACAGCTGCACAAGCGGCGAGACCTGGGGCACCCGGCACCCGGCTCGGATCACCTCTCGGCTAAGATTTCGTGGTGACATTTTTGCGGTCACGTGTGGAATCTTTGTGCATCTAAATTGATTAGAATCTAGAGAGAACTCATCGCACAGGAGCAGGGTTATGAAGGCGAGAATTTTCCCCATTTTTGCCGCGATGGCATGGTTCGCCATCCTCGGGATGGGCTTGGGCTGCGCCCGTAAGGCAGATGACGCGAAGATTACCAGCACCATCCAGTCCAGCTTCAATGCCGATTCCGGATTGCAGGGAAAACAGCTGGGCGTGCAGTCGGAAAATGGAGTAGTCACGCTGTCGGGCACGGTAGACAATGACGCGCAGCGTACGGCTGCGTCACGCTACGCCGCAGCCGCGCCAGGGGTAAAGCAAGTGATCAACGATCTGCAGGTCGGGGCTGGGCCCGCGGAGACGGCGCAGGCGCAACCTGCACCTTCGGTTCAGCCCGCACCCGCGCCCGTGCCCGCGGAAAAACCTAGCCCGAGCCGGCGCCGAAAGCGCGTAGTCTCTTCGGGCGATTCCTCGAATCAAAATCCGAACGGCTCGTCCGACCAAATGGCGCAGGCTGGGAATTCGATACCAGCGGCCGCGCCGGAGCCTGCGATGCAAGCGCCGCCACCGCCTCCACCACCTCCGCCGCCGCAGAAGGTGACGATCCCCTCCGGAACCACGGTGTCGGTGCGGTTAGTCGACTCCGTAGGCTCCGATACCAGCCAGCAGGGACAAACGTTCCATGCCACGCTGAACTCGCCGTTGTCGGTGCAGGGAGAAGTTGCCATTCCTGCCGGCTACAACGTCGAAGGGCACGTCGTGGATGTCGAGAATGGAGGCAAGTTCACTGGCAAGGCACAACTGACTTTGCAATTGGACCGCGTTATTGTGAACGGCAAGCGCTACGATATTCAGACCGACACGTATCACCGGGAAACCAAATCCCGTACTACGAACTCGGCGGAGAAGGTGGGCGCGGGCAGCGTGCTGGGCGCCATCATCGGCGGCCTTGCGGGTGGGGGAAAAGGAGCTGCGATCGGCGCAGGGGCTGGCGCGGGCGTGGGCGGCGGCGCACAGGCAGCGAGCAAGGCTCCGCAGGTAAGGCTGCCTTCGGAGACGGTTTTGACATTTACCATGCAAGCGCCCCTAACGGTGGTGCAAACGTCAGGCGGTCCGGACAGGGATCGGCCTCGGCTGGAGTCGGCTCAGCCGCGGCTAGATTCGGGCCAGCCTTCTGCCGGTTCCAGCCAGCCTTAAGAGGACTCCGGCCAGCGGAAGTGGTGGGATGTGGGCGGCACGGCTGAAGCCTTTGCCCCGATACGGACCAAGATGGGACCGTCTGGAGACACCGGCTACATGGCGCTGTAGGGGTCCCAGGTCTCGCAAAGGCGGCGAGACCTAGGGCACCCGGCGACCGGTTGAACTCACGTCACAGTGGCCCGTGACCAAACTCACAGCAGGGTGTAAAGTGCCCTCCTAGGCTTTGTATTGACATAAATTGCGAGGAGGATTCATGTTCCAAGCAAAATTCTTAGGGGTATTGGCGGTAGTCCTGATTACGATGGGCGCAGCAGCACTCGATCAGGAGTCGACTCCGGTGGTAAAGCACGTGCCCATCAAGTCCACATCCCCGGTCTCGGGCCATGAGATGTACACCACTTACTGCGCTGCTTGCCACGGAACCGGAGGCAAGGGGAATGGTCCGGCAGCCTCGGCGCTCAAGGCGCCGCCGGCGGATCTCACTCTTCTCAGCAAGAGCCATGGCGGCAAGTTTCCCTCCGATAGAGTCAGTGCAGTGCTCAATGGAACCGCGGATCTGCCAGCGCATGGCTCCAAAGAGATGCCGGTCTGGGGCCAGCTGCTCTGGAGCGTGAGCCATCAAAGTTCCGCGGAAGTGCAGCTGCGGATGCAGAACCTGACGAAGTACATCGAGTCGCTGCAAGAAAAATAAATCGCGGCCAGGGTGATCGCGCAGATCGAGACTTCGTAGCCCCGCTTCGAAACTTCAGACTTCGTGACTCATTCTGCGTCCATTGGGAACATGGGGACGCGGAACCGGCCCAAATCCCTTATTTACATCGGCTCACGGCGGTCCCAGCCGAGTCTTGTGTCGCGCGTGAAAATAGTGCTGTCGGCTAATTCAAGGCGTTACCACAGCGAGCCACAGAGGGGCACCGGGGAGCCGGCGCTTCATCACGACGATCGGTTTGACGCATCACCCTAGCACTTTGGTACCTACGGGCGGACGCACCCGCAACCGTATAATCTGTTAGGAAACTTCAGCCGAAAGCATTCGTGTTTTTTGGACTCATGGCACCCGTGGATCCCGCATTGGCATTGGCGATTTTCGCTCTGGGGCTGGCGTTTGGCAGCTTCCTGAATGTGTGTATCTATCGCCTGCCACGGGATTTGTCGGTGGTGTTTCCCAGCTCGGCGTGCCCGCATTGCAAACAGAACATTCACTTCTACGACAATATTCCGGTGCTGAGCTGGCTGATTTTGCGAGGCCGCTGCCGCAATTGCAAGGCGCGCATCACGCCGAGGTACTTCATCGTAGAACTGCTCACGGCCGCGATTTTTCTGGCCTGCTATGTGCATTTCGGCTTCACCTGGTCGACGGTGAAATACTGCATTTTCGGATTTTTGCTGCTCGGCCTGATTTTCACCGACGCGGAAACCCAGCTTCTGCCCGACAAGATGACGCTATCCGGGCTGGCTCTAGGATTGGTCTTCAGTTTGTTCGTGCCGGTAATGACTTCGCCTCGCAATGGCTGCCGGGACTGGTTTCGCTTGCCCGTGAGTTCAGACTTTTCCTGGCATCTCCTGTCTTTGGCGGACGCGTTGCTGGGCGCTGCCGCCGGAGCCGGATTCATCTACGGGGTGGGAGCAATCTATCTGCGGGCGCGCGGGGTCGAGGGCATGGGCTTCGGAGACGTGAAGTTGATGGCCATGGTGGGAGCATTTCTTGGCCTGAAGTTGACCATCTTCACGCTGTTCACGGCGTCGATCGCTGGATCTTTTTTTGGATTGTGGACGGTGTTCGTGGTCTGGGGCAAGCGGACGCGGCGGCGGATGGTTCGTCAGCATGAATCCGCAAGCCAGGCGCGGCGGCGGGCGTGGGAATCGGCGGTGGTGGCACTGCGCCGCCATCAGATGCCCTTTGGCGTCTTTCTCGGCGGCATGGCGATGATTGCTTTCTTTTTTGGTAATCATGTCCTGCACTGGTACTGGGGGTTGCTATGAGATTGCTGACCAATCCCCTGGCGCTGCGCATGGGTTTGATTTTTCTTGGCATCGTGTTTTCATTTGTGACGGCAGTTCTGCTGATGCGGCGAATGCGCCGCAGCTTGAACGCGGAGAGTTCGTTTGCGATTGACGTTCCGGCATCGGAGGGATCGCCGCTTTACGCGGTGATTCAACAGCTCAAACAACAGAAACATGAATTGCAGACGGAGCGGCAGGCGGAGCGGCGGCGCGCCAAGACTTCAGAAAATATCAGTGCGGCCGTGCTATCCAATCTTTCGAGCGGTGTGATGTTTTTCACGCCGGATGGTTTAGTTCGGCAAGCCAATGCAGCCGCACGCCGCATTCTGGGCTTCGCCTCGCCGGTGGGAGTAACGGCGGCACAGATGTTCCGGGAAGCTGCGCTGGCTGCCGGCTCTGGCCGGGGAGAGACCAACGTTGCGGAAATGATTCAGGTCAGCCTGCGAGAGAAGACACCGTTCCAGCGAATGGAAGCGCAGTATGCGACGCCTGCGGGAGAAAGGCGGACACTCGACATCACGCTGACCGCGGTGCACGCGCCCGGGGGCGAGGTGCTGGGCGCGGCGTGCCTGATCAACGATCAAACGGAAGTAGCTCACATCCGGGCGCAACAGAAACTGCGGGGCGAGATGTCGTCAGAGATGGCGCTGGAGCTGCACAACTCGGTGAACGCGATCTCGGGCTATGCTCAACAACTGAGGGAAAGCGATGATCCAGAATTGGCGCGCCGGCTGGCGGAAGATATCGTGGAAGAAGCGGCGCGCTTGGATTCGACGATTGGCGGATTTCTCAGCGGCGCGAGAACAGCAAGCGCCGGCGCCGGGATCTAACTTGGATAAGGCCTTCGCTACATAGCGGCGGCATGAAGTAAAAAGGACATGAGGAGTGAAGCGATTATGAAGCACATTGCATACGTTGGGCTGGCGGGGGTCATTTTGGTTGGGAGTCTGGCGATTCCAATGCGGGCACAAGACCAGCCGCTTGGAGACTACGCGCGGAAAGTTCGCCAGGAAAAAGCGAAGGAACAGCCGACCAGCAAAAAGTTTGACAACGACAACCTGCCGAGCGATGACAAGCTCAGCATTGTGGGAAACGCTTCGGCGGAGCCCGAGGACGGCGCCGCGGACAAGGCGGCGGAAAAGACGGAAGAAAAAGCCCCTGCGACGGCGGCGGACCGGCAAAAAGGCTATGACGAGTGGAAGCAGAAGCTCACTGACCAGAAAGAACAGATCGATCAAATGTCTCGCGAACTGGACGTGATCCAGCGCGAATACCGGCTGCGCGCCGCATCCTTCTATGGCGATGCGGGAGAGCGTTTACGCAACGCGGCTGCATGGGATAAAGAAGACGCACAGTACAAACAACAGATCGCGGACAAACAAAAGGCTCTGGATGACGCCAAGCAACACCTGGATGACCTGCAAGAAGATGCCCGCAAAGCCGGTGTCCCGCCGGCGATGCGCGAATAGCTCGGAACCCAGACCTTCAGCGTAAGCAAGGCCCTCGCTGCGCGGGGGCCTTCGCTTATTCCGAACTCGCGAATCAGCGCAGTTTGCGGTTCATATCTAGTAGAATGTTTTTTCACTTATCAGTCTGAAATCATTTCATATCGAAAACAGGTGGTGGCAATGATAAAGCTACGCGTTGCGATGGCTGTACTAGTGGTGGGAGTGGGAGTACTGACGGGTTGCTCTTCCCAGCCCTCCGGCCCAGCAGAGAAACCACAACCGAAGCCGCCGGAGTTTCTCTCCGGCCGCAGCGCCTTCCAGCAACTTTATGTGGCGGCGCACGGCTGGAAACATGATGCTCAGCCCTTCCGCCTGGAATCGCAGGCCACGCCCGATTCCAACGGACAGGATGGAAAATCGGCAGTCTGGCGCGCTTCCTTCGCGTCGGCTGCTGGACACACTCTCAAACCGTATGTGTGGTCGGGCACCAGTTCGCCGGATGCACCCGACCGCGGAGTTTCACCGGGCTCGGAGAATAACTACAATCCCGAAAATGCTTCCACCCTGGTCTTTGATATAGCCTACCTCAAAATAGACTCCGACGACGCGCTCAAGGTTGCGCAGGCCCATGGTGGCGACAAGGTGCTGCAGAAAGAGCCTGGCACCCCGGTCCTGTATGTATTGGATTGGAGTGGACCGACCTCGCAACTGGTCTGGCACGTGTACTACGGCAGCGTGCGCGGCGACACCAAACTAAAAGTCGACGTTGACGCCAGCACGGGAGAATTTATCCACGCGGAGAAGTAGGCGCAGCGCGCATTCGGAAGCTCGCTAACGATCCGCTTCGGAAGAGGTGACCATGCGGATCAACTGGATGAACCCGGCTGCAATTCCCAGAAGTAGACCCACTAAATACAGCCAGTGGGTGTGCAGCCAGTGATCGAGCCCCACTCCGCAGAGCCAGCCCACGATCGTCGCCGCCGGAAAAATAACGGCTAACTCGCTGTAGCGGGCCATCTGGAGCCAGGAACTCGGTTTCTTGGGAGGGTCGTTGGGCATCGGATTGAGCTTTCCGCTATCAGCTTTAGCTCTTGGTCATTTCCTTGGCGCTGCGGAATCGGCTAATAACCAACGGCTGAAAGCTGATGGCTGAGAGCTCTTACCGCACCAGACTCGCCACCGATGTACTTTGCACGATACCCAGTGACCAGTTTACGGTACGGATGAATTGCTCGGGAAGAATTCCAATATAGACCGTGGCCAATGCGGTCACGCCCAATGCCACCCGCATTCCTGCGCTGATGGGCAAACGGCTCTTGTCGGAGGCATCCCGCATGAACATCGCATTCGCGACTCGCATGTAGTAATAGAGACCAAATACCGCGTACAACACGGCCAGCGAGGCCAGCGCGTAGTGCTTGGTTTCAATCAGACTAAGAAAGATGAAGTACTTCCCGTAGAAGCCCGCCAGCGGCGGAATGCCTGCCAGCGAGAGCAGAAAAATCAGCATGAGGACGGCTTCGGTCGGAGCGCGGGAGAACAGTCCGGCGATGTCGTCGATTTCGTCGCCGATCACATTGCGCTGGCGCAACGACGTAACCACGGCAAAAGCGCCCAGGTTCATGAAGGTATACACCAGCAAGTAAAGCAGAATGCCTTTGATGCCGTCATTGTTGCCCGCAATCAATCCGAGCAACATATAACCGACGTGGGCAATCGAGGAATACGCCAGCAGGCGTTTGAGATTTGTCTGGGTTAGAGCTGCCAAGTTGGCTGCCGTCATGGTGGCGATGGAGACGAAGATCAGCATGGGCACGTACACGGGCCGCAGCGCAAAAAATCCCCATAAGAAAATGCGCAACAGCATGGCCCATCCGGCTGATTTCACGGCCACGGACATGAATCCCGTAACGTTGGTGGGAGCGCCTTCGTAGGCATCGGGGGCCCATTGATGAAAAGGCACCGCTGCAATCTTAAAGAGGAGGCCGGTGCTGGTAGTTAGCAGGGCAAGAATGACTACCGGGTCCATGTGATGCTGGAGCGAGACATATTGCGCCAGCCGGGGCCCAATCACCAGCAGGTTTGTGCTGCCCGTGAGTCCGTAGAGCAGTGAAAGGCCATAAGCAAAGATGCCGGAAGAGAATGCCCCGAGCAGCAAATACTTCAGCGCGCCTTCGTTCGAGCGGCGGTCAGTGCGCAGGAAGCCCACCAGAACGTAAGTGGAAATCGCCATCAACTCCAGGCCGATGAAGATGAGCACGATGTCGAAGCCGGAAGCCATGCACATCATGCCGACAACTGAAAACAGAATCAGGGCATAGAACTCGCCGTGGTTCTCGTGTTCAATTTCGAGATAGCGTATCGAAATCAGGATGGAGAGAGCCGCGCCGGCCAGAAATAGATAGAAAAAATAGATGGCGAAGTGATCCACGATAATCGTCTGCATGAAAGCCGACTGCAAGCTGCGGCCCGCATGTTCGATGGGAGCTTGCACCAGTTGAATTTTAACTACGGCAGCAGCCGAAAACGCCACGCCGATCAGGGCAGTAACCGCGTTCAGTTGCTTCCACTCCGGCGGTACCAATAAATCGATCAGCAGAATGCCAAGCGCGAAAAGCGTAAGCAGAATGATAGGCAGCGACAACAAGTAATCCGTGGCCGTGAAATATTGTGGCAGGCTGCCGGGCACTTATCTCTTCCCTTCTGGGCTAACCGGGGAAACTGGAACAGCCGTGACCGCAGCCACGGCTGGCGCAAGCACAGGCGTAGGCTGCGCCGCCGCGTTCACCACTCCATTCACTGGATAGCCTGGACGAATCGACACTACGAGCTGATTGACCGGCTGCTCGAGGATCTCGAAAAATGGCTTGGGATACAGGCCGATCCAGAACGCCATCACCAGTAGCGGCGCAAAAGTCAGCACCTCACGCGGCGTCAGGTCATGCAACTTTTCGTTCTTGGGATTGGTCACTGTGCCGAAAAACACGCGCTGGTACAGCCAAAGCAGATAGGCTGCGGCCAGAATCACTCCGGGCACGGCCCACGCGGCCCAGCGCCAGTTTTCCATGAACGTTCCCTGGAGGATGGTGAACTCGCCGACGAAGCCGTTGAGCAACGGCAGCCCCATCGACGAAAGAAACATAATCATGGTGATGGTGGCGTACAGGGGCATAACGTTCGAAATGCCACCGTATTCGGAAATCTCGCGGGTGTGCCGCCGTTCGTACAAAATGCCGACAATCAAAAACAGCGCGCCGGTAGAGATGCCGTGATTGACTTGCTGCAACACCGAACCGCTCAAACCCATCGGCGTCAGCGCAAAGATTCCCAGCGTGCAGAAGCCCAGGTGGCTGACTGAGGAGTACGCCACCAGCTTCTTCATGTCTTTCTGCATGAGCGAAACCAGCGCGCCATAGATAATGCCGATGATCGAAAGAGTAATCATCCAGAAACGCACTTTGGGATGCATTACGACATCGGGAAAGAATGGCAGCGCGAAGCGGATAAAACCGTAAGTTCCCATCTTCAGCAGAACGCCGGCCAGGATGACGGAGCCCGCTGTCGGCGCTTCCACGTGAGCATCAGGCAGCCAAGTATGGAAGGGGAACATCGGCACCTTGATGGCGAAAGCGGCGAAGAAAGCCAGGAACAAAAAGATGGCAAAAGTCGGGCCATAGGCCGAATCATGGAAAATTCTCGGCGCCGTTTGATAGAACGCCTGAATGCTGAAGGTGTAGACGCCGGTCTGGCGGTAGTTGTAAAAGTACAAAAACAAAACTGACAGCAACATCAGCACGGAGCCGAGCAGCGTGTAGAGGAAGAATTTAATGGCGGCGTAAAGCTTGCGCGGGCCGCCCCAAATGCCGATCAGCAAGTACATGGGGACGAGCATGGCTTCCCAAAAAACGAAGAAGAGGAAGAAATCGAGCGCCATAAAGACGCCGAGCATGCCGGTCTGCAAGACCAGAAACCAAATGTAGTATTCCTTGACTCGATTCTCGATGGCGGTCCAGGACGACAGGATCGAAATCCATCCCAACAATGTGGTGAGCATGATGAGCAGGAAGGAAATGCCATCTATGCCCAACACGTAGCCCGCTCCGATGGACGGGATCCAATTATTGGCCGCGCCCTCCATGAACTTGAAGCCGGGCTGGAAGCGTTGCGCCCAGAACATCGGCACCAGCGGGATGGAAACCAGCAATCCGGCCAGCGCGAAAATGTTGGCGATCCAGCGGATGGCGTCTTTCTTCTCGCTCGGCACAAAAATGAGCAGAAGCGCGCCCAGCAGCGGCGTGAAAAGAATGATCGAGAGAATGTGACTTTGCATAAAAGCAGTTCTCAACTATGTCCGTGTGGCGCGGGCGCCCTCGCCCGCGACAAAGCCGTCAGCTATCCCAGCCGCAAATATTTCCAGCATGCCATTGCGATTCAAACCTCTCAGTCCGAACCACATTTCTATGCGCCGCACACCTTCGCGGGCGAGGGCGCCCGCGCCACACCTGCCTAGCGCCACGCGTAATAGAAAACAAATCCCAGCAACCCAGCCACCATCACCAGCGCATACCACTGCACCAGGCCCCACTGCAGCAAGCGAGCGATCCACGAGAAAGGCAGCGTCAGGTATGCCGCTCCATTGACCAGAAGACCATCGATAATCCACTTATCCCACAAAGTAGAAATCGTCCCTGCGAAGCGCGTCATCCATCCCGCAGCGTTTACCGTGCCGTCAATGACGTGCGAGTCGAACCAGGAAGAACCCTCCCCGAGGCCCATGACTCCCAAGCGCACCTTGCCGATTTTGCGGCGGCCGGTAAACACGTAGTCGTAGCCTTCGTCCACATAATATTTGTTGAGCAGCGTCGTGTAGACCAGAGGCAGCGCCACCGCGAGCGGCTCGACGTAACCTTTCTGCGCGTTCTTGTACGCTCGCCCGGCCATGCCCCATCCTGCGAACGCGGCGCCGACCGAGAGCGCCATTAACACATATTCCATCTTGTCGGTGCGCTCCTCTTTCTTCCCTGCGGCAAGTTGTCCGGCTTCACCTTCTATAGCCAAGACGTGCGCTTCCCTGGCGAATACCGGATGCAAGAAAGCTTCGAAAGAGTCACGGCCGCCGAGGCTGTGCGGCCAGCCGAGAAACCCGGCGAACAGCGCGCAGAACGCCAGAATGACCAGAGGCACGGTCATCGACTTGGGGGATTCATGAATGTGGTGCTCGGCTTCGTGGCCCATCCGCGGATGGCTGTCGAAGGTCAAATTCATCAGCCTAAACATGTAGAAGGCGGTCATCAGCGCGGTGGCAAAACCGACGAACCAGAGCAGGGTAGCTGCTCTGCCTTCCGACGCCCAGGTCTGCCAGAGAATTTCGTCCTTGGAGACGAAGCCGGCAAAGGGTGGGATTCCGGCGATGGCCAACGTGGCGGCGAACATTGTCCAGTGAGTGATGGGAATGCGCCGTCCGAGGTCTCCCATGTTGCGCATATCCTGCTCCCCGCTCATCGCGTGGATAACTGACCCTGCGCCAAGGAACAGCAGCGCTTTGAAGAAGGCGTGGGTAAATACGTGGAAGACGCCTGCAGCGAACGCGCCTACTCCCATCGCGAGGAACATGTATCCGAGCTGGGAAACCGTGGAGTACGCCAGCACGCGCTTGATATCGTTCTGCACCAAGCCGATGGATGCCGCGAAAATCGCGGTCAGCCCGCCAATAATTGCGACCGTCTTCATGGAACTCGGCGCCAGCACAAACAACGCATTCGAGCGCGCCACCATATACACCCCGGCCGTGACCATGGTGGCGGCGTGGATGAGCGCGGAAACCGGAGTGGGGCCTTCCATGGCGTCGGGCAGCCAAACATAGAGAGGAATCTGTGCCGACTTACCGCAGGCGCCGACAAACAAGAGCAAAGTCGCGGCGGTGATCACGGGGTCGCCGATGGCGAAGTGGCCGCCGCGCGCGAGGCTCGTGACCGTAGTGAATTGCAACGAACCGAAATACCAGGCAATGGTGAACATGCCCAGCAGAAAACCGGCATCCCCGATCCGGTTGACGATGAAGGCTTTGTTGGCCGCATCACTGGCTGACTTGCGCTGGAAATAAAAACCGATGAGCAGATACGAACACAGACCCACGCCTTCCCATCCGACGAACATCAAGACGTAGTTGTTCGCCAGAATCAGGGTGAGCATGGAAAACATAAATAGGTTGAGATATCCGAAGAACCGGTAGTAGCCCCCCTCGTGAGCCATGTATCCGGTGGAGTAGATGTGAATCAACATGCCTACGCCGGTTACGAACAGCAACCAGATGGCGGAAAGAGGGTCGAGTAGAAAACCCACATCAGCTTTAAAGGGCGCCGTCGCGCCATCGCGCTTGACGTAATTGGAGTGCCCGGTATCGGTGCCGAGCCAGGTGTACATCACCTTTTCAAAGCCCACTTTGTCAGGATGGGCGCGCGCGAAGGCAGGATATTCACGGAATGCACCGCAGGCGCAAACAAACGCCAGGACCACGGCTCCGACGCACACGGCGCTTACGGTCTGCTTCTGCACCTTGCGGCCGAAGAAAAACATGACGGCCGCGCCGAAAGCGGGCAGCAGCGGGATGAGATAAATGTGGTTTAAGAAAAACATAGCTTCTAGCTGCTAGCTTCTAGCCACTTCCCTAGCCAGAAGCTAGGAGCTAGTGGCTAGGAGCTTCACCTACCATTTCATCAAATCTACTTCGTCGATGTTGACCGTCTCCTTGTTGCGGAAGAAGGCGATCAGAATTCCTAATCCTACCGCCGCTTCGGCGGCCGCGTCGGTAATCACGAAAATCGCGAAAACCTGGCCATGCAGTCCCCAGAGTCGCGAGAAGGCGACCAGGTTCAGATTGACGGCGTTGAGAATCAGTTCAATGGACATCAGCACAATCACGACGTTGCGGCGGGTGAGTACGCCGATCACGCCCAGAATAAAGAGCGCCGCTGCTACGACGAGATAATGTAATGTTCCGACGGGCGCCATAGTTGTTGCTCTCAGCTACTAGCTACTAGCTGTTAGCCTCCAGCCAGAAGCTACCTTCAAATCCTCTTCTTTGCCATTACCACCGCTCCGATGATCGCCACCAGCAGCAACAGCGAGGCAATCTCGAAGGTAAACATATACTGTCCGTAAAGCAGCGTGCCGACATCCTGGGTATTTGTGTCATCCGCCATCTTTACCAGATGCGTCGGAAACAGCGCATTCCCCTTCACATAAATCGCGATAAACAAACCACCCAGCGCCAAGGCCGCCAGAACTCCAGCAATCCACTGCTGGTTGTATTGTTCTTCCTTTTGCGAGCGTTCGAGGTTCACCAGCATGATGACGAATAAGAACAGCACCATAATGCCGCCGGCATAAAGAATGATTTGCACGCCGGCGACGAACGGGGCGTAGAGCATCAGGTAAAGTCCAGCTAATGAAAGCAGGGTGAGAATCAACGCCAACGCAGAGTGCACCGCGTTCTTCCGCGTGATTACCAGAATCCCGCCGAAGATAGCGAGGCCCGACAGCATATAAAAGAAAAACGTTGTGGCGACAGGTTGCATATTTTAGAAAATCACTCCGGCGACGGCAGTCAGGATGAGCACGCCGAGTCCAATCGGCAGCAGCACTTTCCATCCCACTTTCATGAGCTGATCAAAGCGGTAACGCGGGAACGTGCCACGATACCAGATATACAAGTACATGAACGCGGCAACTTTGGCAGAGAACCAGAAAATATCCTGCACCCACTCACGCGCGGGAGGGATAAACAGGATCAATCCAATCAGCGCGAGAACTCCTCCAAACCCAGCTAACCCGGCGGTCTGCAGCCGAAAATACGGATGCTTAGGCATGCGCGCCGTGCTGTAGAAGCACATCCCCGCCAGAAAAAAGAACGACAATCCGGGAATCAGCGAGAACACGAGGTTCCAGGTATCGCCGCTCAGCCAGGTGGGGAACGGCCTTAGCCATCCGCCCAGCCAGAGTGTAACGGCGATGGATGAAACGGCAATCATCGCCGAATACTCTGCTAAGAAAAAGAGTGACCAACGAAAGCCGCTGTATTCGGTGTGAAAACCCGCGGTTAGCTCCGATTCCGCTTCGGGCAGATCGAAGGGCGCGCGGTTGGTTTCCGCGACCATGGCAATGGCGAAAATGACTAAAGCAATCAATCCCAAGGGGAAAAACTTGAAAACGAACCAAGTCTGCTGCGCCTGTTGCGCCTGCACAATACCGATCATACTTAGCGTGCCGGTGCCAGTCCTGAGGCTGGTCATCAGAATTGCGGAAACCACCGCTAACCCCATAGCGATTTCGTAGGAGACCATTTGCGCGCTGGAACGAAGAGCGCCCATCAGCGGATAGTGCGAGTTCGAAGCCCATCCTGCCATCACGACGCCAAGAACGCTGAGTGAAGAGACACCGAGCATGAAGAGGATTCCGATATTCATGTCGGTCACCGCATGTTGTGGCCCGAAGGGCACGACAATGAATACGGTGAAAGCGGCAATCACTACGAAAAGCGGCGCCAGCCAGAATACCCACTTATCGGCCGCCGTGGGCGTGATGTCTTCTTTAATGAGAAGCTTCAAGGCGTCCGCGATGGGCTGCAGAAGACCGTGCGGACCAACACGCATCGGTCCCAGACGAACTTGCATGTGGGCCAGAATTTTGCGCTCCAGCCAGTTCATGGCGATGACGGCGATTGAAAGCCCGGTGAAGATCAGCAGAATGTAGACCAGCGCCCAGAAGACGCTTCCCGAAATGCTTCCCGCTTCGCCGGGGGTTGCCTTGCCAGTGAACAGGTAGGCTTTGATGCCGTTGAGAATGCTGTCGAGCATCAGCGGTCCACCTCGCCCAAAACAATATCGAGCGTGCCGATCACCGCGATGACATCCGCCACCAGCGCCCCGCGCACCATCAGATCCAAAGCTTGCAAGTTCACGAACGAAGGCGGCCGCACGCGAATGCGATAGGGTTGCGTGGAGCCGTCGCTGACGATGAAGTATCCCAACTCGCCTTTCGGCGCCTCGATAGAGTGATAAATCTCGCCCACAGCGGGTTTTATCACCTTGGGCACCTTGGCCATGATCGGGCCTTCGGGAATCCTGCCGACGGCTTGCTCGATGATGCGCAGCGATTGGCGCATCTCCTGCATGCGCACCAGGTACCGGTCATAGGTGTCGCCATTCTGCCCGGTGGGAATCTCGAAATCGAATTCCGAATAATTCGCATAAGGCTGAGCTTTGCGGAGGTCCCACTTCACACCACTAGCGCGCAGCACTGGCCCGGTTACGCCCAATGCGATGCAATCCTTGGCGGAAATTTTGCCTACGCCTTTGGTCCGCTCCACCCAGATCCGGTTGGTGGTGAGCAGTTCCTCGTACTCATCAATTTTAGGAGCGACGAAAGTCAGAAATTTCTTTACGTCGTCCTCGAAGCCTTCGTAGGTTTCATACAAGCATCCGCCAATACGAAAGGCATGGGTCGTCAGCCGCGCACCGCAATATTTTTCGAAGATCTTGAGAATCTCTTCCCGGTCGCGGAAGGTATAAAAGAGCGGCGTGATCGCTCCGATATCGAGCGCGTGCGTGCCCAGCCAAAGCATGTGGCTGGCTAACCGGTTCAACTCGGCGAGAATCACCCGGATGTAATTGGCCCGCGGCGGAGCCTGAATGTTCAGCAGCTTCTCCACCGCTTCGCAGTAGCCTAACCCATTCGAGACCGCTGCCACGTAGTCCATGCGATCGACGTAGGGATTGAACATCGAGTAAGTGCGATTCTCGGCAATTTTCTCCACGCCGCGATGCAGGTAGCCGATGACGCACTCCGTGCCCAGGACTTTTTCGCCATCCAGCTTAAGAATCACGCGCAACACGCCATGGGTAGCTGGATGCTGCGGACCCATGTTGATGATGAGTTCGTTGGAATCGAGAAAAGTCTGGTCGGGCTCGCCCAGTTCGAGGTGCGAAAGATATTTGCTCGCGTCGGTCATTGCCCGCTTTCGATCCCTAAATTGATCTGCACCCACTCTTTGTCCTGCTGAATAATTCCATAATCTTTGCGTAGCGGGTGTCCCTTCCAGCCGTCGGGTAACAAGATCCGCTTCAAGTCGGGATGCCCATCGAATCGAATCCCGAACATGTCATAGACTTCGCGTTCCAGCCAGTTCGCCGTCGGCCAAATGTTGACGGAACTGGGCACGCTCTGGCCGTCCGCAATCAAAGTCTTCACCCGGATGCGCTGGTTCGCGGCGAAAGAATACAAAATCCAAATCACGTCGAATTGCTTCTCGCGCTCCGGATAATGGACGGCGGTCACATCGACGCAGTAGTCGAAGAGCTCTTCATCGCGCAAGGTTTGCAACAACTCCGAGATGATCGAAGCATCCGCGACCAGGTAGTTTTGCCCAAGATAGGTGAGCGCCTCAACTCCAGAGCCGTGGCGCTGTTTGATGCGAGCCACCATCTCCGATTCCCAGGGCATTGCGGCGATTGTGGCAGCCTTGGCTGGCGCCGGGTGGGCGTGAGCGGGAGGCGTAGCGGCAGATGGTTCGGCGGAAGGCTTCTCACCAACAGGTGAGGGGGAAGGCGATTTAGGTTCGTCAGGCATAGCGGGCGCAAAACCCCCGGCACTGCAGAACTCTCACAAGCAGAACCATCCCAAAGAACGATAACTTCTAGCAGCTTGGCGCTAACGTGTCAACGAAGATTGCTCGCTGGCGACAGCCCTCCCGCGTGGCTGGCTGCCTGATAGCCTTCGATCAAATCACGAATTCGTTGCGCATCGGCCTTGCGATGGCCGTGGCTGGTCATTGGATCGGTGCCGGCGGAAGATTCAATCACGATGTCAGACCAGATTATTTTCGTGGCGATGTGCACCGACGCCACTTGGCCGATGGCAATGCTTTCTTCGTTGCTGCCAAAAAGTCGCGGCTTGATGCGGCTGACCCGCAGCGGGCCGACGGAGATCCGCGTAGGAAAAAATAAATTTCCTTTGGTCCAGCGACTGGCTACGAAGGTTTCAGTTGGAGCGTTCAAATCAACCATGATTATGGTATTTCAAGGAAACACGCAGCCCCGGACGCCCCCGGCCAGGGAAAGCACCGGTCGCCGGGTGGACGAGGGCGCAGGCCCTACGCGAGCTATACCCATTCGAGTGCGCCCTTTTTCCATATCCAGATATAACCGACCACCAAGATGCCGAGGAAAATCAGCATCTCCGCCAAGCCGAATCCGCCGAGGGCTTTGAACCTTACCGCCCAGGGAAACAAGAAAATGGTCTCCACATCGAAGACCACAAAGAGTATCGCGACAATGTAATAGCGTACGGTATAGCGCCCGCGTGACGTTCCAATGGGATCGATGCCGCACTCGTAAGGCATCAACTTTTCTTTTCCCGGATTGTCGGGACGCACCAGCTTGGCCAGCAGCAGAGGCAACGGAATCCCGATGGCGACCACCAAAATAAACAGGAAAATCGGCACGTAGTTTTGCGGCATGTGTGCTCGTCAGGTGCTCAAACGAAAAATGGGAGCGGCTAATAGTAACGCCGAAGGAAGACTGGTTCAAGGAGTAAGGCGATGACTTGAAGAGTTTCGAATAGCAAAAAGCGCGTGCCCACAGGGACACGCGCTCCCACAAGAATCCCCGTTCGCGACTAGCGCCCGTACCACTGGGCATTGCGCTCGGTGAAAGCTTTCCATTTTTCCGGCAGATCGTCGAGCGCGAAGATCGCAGAGACCGGGCATACCGGAACACAGGCGCCGCAATCAATGCACTCTACCGGGTCGATGTACAGCATCTCTTCCGAGGCGAAGGCTTCCTCATCCTTCTTGGGATGGATACAGTCCACCGGGCAAGCGTCCACACAAGCAGTGTCCTTGGTATTGATGCACGGTTCCGCGATCACGTAGGCCATATGGGCTCTCTCTCCTCACGTAGGCAGGCTTCGACAAAAACGCATTCTAACAAGAATGCGACTGACCGTATAGAGTACCGCCAATCGGTTCTCGTTGCACACGCAAAAGCAATGAAAGGCGGCCTTGACGGCGCTAATGGTTACTTCCACGCTTTGGCTGGCATTTATTTTTTGTACGCGCGGGGATCGTCCATCGCTTCCAATCCACGGCCCGCGAAAATCTCTTGGAATTCGCCGATCAAAGCCTCGTGAACCAGGCCATTCGACGCCAAAACTTCGCGGCTGTCGATGTTGAAGGGACCGCCGGAAAAATTCGTGACTTTGCCTCCAGCCTCTTCCACGATGAGCACGCCAGCCGCGGTATCCCACGAGTTGAGATTGAACTCCCAGAAGGCTTCCAGCCGGCCGCTCGCCACATAGCATAGATCGAGGGCCGCCGAGCCCGCGCGGCGCACGCCATGAGTGCGCAAAGTGATCTGATGATAAAAGTGAATGTTCGGGTTCTGGTGCCGTTTATTGCTGGGAAACCCTGTCGCCACCAGCGACTCCTTCAATTTCGCAATCGATGAAACGTGGATGGGCTTCTGGTTCAGGGTTGCACCGCTTCCCTGCTCCGCGGCGAACAATTCGTCGCGCGTGGGATCGTAGACGACGGCGGCGATGCGCCGCCCCTTGTGCTCGAGCCCAAGGGAAACGCAAAACGCGGGAAATCCGTGAGCGAAGTTGGTGGTGCCGTCGAGCGGGTCGACATACCAGCGATAGTCGCTGCCGGTGTCCACCAGCCCTTGCTCTTCGCCCATGATGTCGTGAGTGGGCCAATGCTGGCGGATGCGCTCGCGGATCAGGGCCTCCGACCCGCGGTCCGCCGCAGTGACCAGGTCGGCCTCGCCCTTGTACTCAATCTTGATATGACGGTTGAAATGCCCCATGAGCAGCGCGCCGGCTTCGCGCGCAATTTGGGACATGGCGGGAACGAAAGTGGGATGATCGGAATTAGGCGAAGTCAACGGTAGTAGCTCCTGGCTTTTTAGCTGCTAGCTTCTGGCTACTAGCTGCTAGCTTCTAGCTTTTGCGGGTCTAAGCTAGCGGCTAGGAGCTAGGAGCGTTGTTCTCGGTCTTCAGCTAGGAGCGTTTTTCTTTATCTTCGGCGAGGTACAGGATGTCGTGCTTGAAAATAAATAAGTTCGGCGCATGCTCCCGCGTGAGCCGTAGCATGTCGCGATCGTAGTATTCAATCCAACCCTTCACCAGTTCACCGTCCACGAGCTTGATGGTGACCGGCGTCTGCTTTTCCCCCAATGCTTTTAAATACTGAGCTTCCTGGGAGGTCTCGGCGGCTGGCGGAGTTCTGCCTTTTTGTGGCGGGCGTGGTTTTTCTTTACCGCGAAAGGGCATATCCCATTTTACACGGCAGATCGCGGGAAGGCCGCACGATCAGTAATCCAGGAATAAGACTCTGCTCTGCCAAGAGAAAAGGCCGCCGACAGGAGCGTCAGCGGCCCAGTGCATGTTCGGCCAGAACAAGGTGTCTAAAGCAGTTCGACTAGAACCTAACCTTCAGACCAAACTCCAGCTCGCGGGATGAACCCAGCGAAAATACGCCAGAGCCGGGCCCAATTCGGTCGCCGGTGCGGCAATTGCCTGTCGGGCAAGTGCCGGAGAACCCAATCACGTTGTTCACGGAGTTCCCCGGACTAGCTTGCAGGATGCCGCTTAGCGAGTTAACTGAGGTATCGAAGTTGGCGAAGTTGAACATGTTGAAGGCGGTGACGCTCGGCTCAATCGTGACCTGATGGCCCGCCCACTCAGGCAAGGAAATCGGCCACGCAAAGCGGAAATCCACGGACTTGAGCCAACCCATGCCGATATTGCCAGCAGGAGCACTAGCGATAGTTGGCGTCACAGCTCCCAGCGCGAGGAGTTGACTCGAAGTAAATAGATTGGCAGAAACCAGAGCCTGTCCGGCTGGCGTCAGTTGATTGGCGTATTTGGTGTTGTAATTGTTGATGAAACTATTCAGGCTGCTTGGGCTAATACTGCGGCCAAACGCTCCGACATTCGAACCCGGGACAATGTCACCGCCGTCTCCGGTCGGATAACCGTCTGTTCCATCACCGGTTACATCAGTGCGGAAAATCTCGCCGGGCTGGCCACCGCCGTCGATCTGCGGAAGAGTCAACGTCAGAGGCAGAGGCGAATCGATGTGTCCGATAAAGCTCACCAAAGGCCCGCGGTGCGCCAGCTGAAACACTGGCCCAAAGGAAATCTGGTTAGTGCGATCCTGGGCAGCCGGACCAAAATACCGATTTGGCTGATCCCAATCGACGGCTGGGTTCAAGAAATCCTGGTCGCCCGAAACCTGGCTGCCGACATTGACGGTGTAGGGATAGTTGCTGTCGAGGCGCGAAAGCGCGTAGGAGAACACGAGATTCATTTGGGTTACGCCGCGGAACGGATGCTCCACGTTTGAGCGTAACGACATCTGCAGGGCGTCATAACGGGAGTCGCCGATGGGGTAAAAGAACTCGCCGACGCCAACCGCCGGATTATTTCCCGGGAACGCGGCCGTAGGATTGGGGAATTCACCGCCCGCGTCCAAACCGTTACTTGCAAAATTCACGATGGTGGCCGTCGGATTGGCAGCCAGGTAACAGGATATCGCTGCTTGCGAACTGGCGCCCGCGCCGGTCGCCGCACCGCAGCCGCTACCCGCGATGGTGGTGTTGATCGCCGCGAGGGCATTGGGTGTATTCAGGTTTCGTGCAGCGCCCACATGGTTGGCGTCCACGCCGAGCAGGAAATGCGTGGCCATGTTGTGAACATAATCCACAGAGAGTACAGTGCCGCGGGCAATCTCGTGCTGGAATCCGGCGTTCCATTGGAAAGACCGTGGCGTCCGGTAACCTGGCGCGAGCATCTGTCCGTCGGTCGTACCCAAGTTTGGCTCAAACAGACCGTTCGCTCCCGGCCCTACTGTGACCGTGTCGGTTTGATAGGCCTTCTGTAGATCGATAATCGCCTGGGCTACGGTCGTTCCACCGATGCTTGCGGAAAGAGGCGAGCCGCAGATCGCTGTGCCGGGAGCTCCTGTGAGGGGGATTCCATCAGAACTCGTTACCGTTGTGCCGTCAGGAAATGGGACGAACGTGGTGGAACCGCAAAAAGATTGTTGGCCGAAGAACAAGCCCGTCGGCAAACGGAAAACGCGGTCAAACAGCAAATCGTTGACCAGGGTGTTTTCGTAGTACAAACCGGCTCCGGCACGGAATACCGTTTTGCCATTGTGAAATGGATCCCAGGCAATTCCCACTTCCGGGGAAAAGTCGGTTTTGGGAGCATTGGCCTTATTGCCCAACCCGGGGCCGAATTGGTTCAGAGCACTTACCAATGTAGGATTTGAACTTAGGTCGTTGTTGTTCCTGTTCGTATCCAAGACGTAATGCAGGCCGAAGTTAACCGTCAGATTAGATTTTACCTTCCAAGCATCCCCGCCATAGAATTCAATACGATTGTCGAAGAAGCCGCTATAGGCCGGTTTGCCAAAAGCTTCCTTTTCGCTAAAGGCTCCCTGACCGTTAAAGATGGTAACTGCCGTCACCGGATAGTTGAGGGGGTTGTCCGTCGGAGAGCCTCCCGGGCCGAGTGCTGGGGCAAAGGCGCTGGGATTGGCCAAAATGGCAGCTTCCGTCGCAGCGGTCGTGGTCCCATTTACTTGAGCCCCTAGCGCACCGAAAGCAGCAAAACTTCCAATTGAGATTTTGTCGTAAGCCCCGCCGAAGCGGAAAATATGGTTCTTCCACTGTTTGGAACCATCGTATCTGAGCTGATGGTTAGCCTGAATCGTGCCCTGAGGGGCGTCCACATTCGGGCCGGTCACGAAGGCGCCGTTATTATCGAGAATTTGCAGGTTCGGGTTAGGAATAATCAGACCTCCGCCGGAACCGGCAGCCCCAAGGGTGTTATTGAAATACGTGTACCCGTAACGGATGCTGTGGGTGATCTTGCCGGTGGTAAAGTCTAGCCCGACGGTTTGGGATGGACTGTTATCGCGGTTCAGAAAAGGGGAGTAGTCGTTTCCGGGCTTCAAATCACTGTTGTTGTTGTACTCGAATTTGTAGAACAGGTGAGCGCTGGAGCGAATATTCCAATCCAGCCTTCCTACGTCTTCGTTATCGCGATAAGGTGCGCTATATACCCCACTCAGATCGGTAAATGGCGCAGAGAACGTAGATTGCGTTGCCAAAATCTTGCTTGGTACGTTCCGCGTCAGCGAAGAAAAACAGCTTGTCTTTGATAATGGCTCCGCCGATGTCGCCGCCCATCTGATTGCGTTGGAAAGGAGGAGTCGCCCCACCTGGAAACGCGGCAAAACCCACCCGCTCGTCACGGAAACCGTAAAAACCTTCTCCGTGCAGAGAGTTCGTGCCAGACTTCGTAGTCACGTCGACCGTCCCGGACGAGGTGAGAGACGAGGAAAGGTCCAAGCTGGACTGGGCAATGGAGAATTCCTGAATGGCAGAGGCCGGAACGTCTTGAGTAGTTGTTCCCACGTTCTCGTCGGATACATCAATGCCATCCACCATGATGCGCGCCGTGCGTCCCGCGCGCCCGCCGATGGAGATCGATTGGAAACCATTCTTGGTGGGGTCAAAACCAGCGCCATCCTGAATCTGTATGCCTGGCTCTAACCCGGCCAAAGACAGGAAATTGCGCCCGTTGATCGGCAGATTCTCAATCTGCTCCGGCGTTACCACGCCTTGCACGGTGGCCTGTTCGGTATTGACCTGAACTGTCGAGCTTTGCACCTCGACCACCTGGCTGGTTTCGCCAACTTCCAGCTTGATATTGGCCCCGGCAACCGTTCCTACTTCGACGGTGACAGCAAGTTCACTGGTGCGGAAGCCCTTGGCTTCCACGCGCACTTTGTATTCACCAGGAATAAGGGAGCCAGAGCTGTAAAGACCTGAGGAATTAGTAGTCGTGGTGACTACCTGGCCAGTTCCTTTGTTGGTGATCACGACGTTGGCTTGCGGCACAAGAGCGCCGCTCGGATCACTCACTGTGCCTTGAATGCTGCCGGTCGAAATCGATGCTTGCGCGGCGGCGGATGTCGTCAGCCCAAGAAGAGTAGCCATCGCGATCAGGACAAGGGCGAACGTATAAATGATGGCGCGGGGGAGAAATCTTGGTGTAAGCATTAGCACAACCTACCTTTCGAGTCTCAGTATTGAACGAACCTGAACTGCCTGGGAAACCCGTGAATATAGATATGCCTATTCGCCGGATGAGGAACTTAATGCAATCAATAGACCACAAAGGAGATGGTGGGTGAATTGCGCGGATGAAGCGTCTATCTCGTGCGGTTGTAGACGATTACAAAGAATTACATAACGACCGTAAGTGTTGACAAACGCATCGAAAGGCCAGCCTGCACACTTGGAATACCAAATACTGTATTTTGGCTATTTAAAATTGAATATTCCGTCAAACCTATTAGAAACTTGACTTGGAGGTGTAATAACCGGTCCGATGGCGAACTGTAAGGCCAGCGGTTGAGCTCACCTGCACCTCGATGCGGCGAAAATCCGACTCGGAAACGCGGCTCGAAGGATAGTAGGCCAACAAATACTGGGTGCGTAGCTCATCGCTGATCTGGTGGAAGGCGTTGTCCAACTGTGGCACCGAGGTGGCATAAAAATACCGGCCTCCGGTGTCATTCGATAGTTGAATGAGGGCGTGTTCACCACCCAGGTCGCGGCCCGCGCTCGCCTCAATCGGGACCACGATGATGCTATAGACAATCGCTTCCGCCTCCTGAGCTTCGCGCAAGGCGCCTTGATAATCCACTTTGCTGACTGTGTCTCCTCCGTCCGTGATTGCGACTAGAACCTTTCTTCCGTCCCGCCGTTCCAGCGATTGCGAGCCGAGATAGAGCGCGTCATAGAGCGCGGTGGCCGATCCCAAACGAATGTGATCCATCGCGCGGTCGATGCGGTTGAGATCAGCGGTGAAAGGCACCATCTCATCGACCGTCTCGCTAATGCTGAAGATGGCCAGACCATCCTGCGGACGCAAGATGTCGTGGGTGAAGCGGCGCGCCGAGGCCAATTCCAGTGGCAAGTCGCGGCGGGTGCTCAGACTGGTATCAATGTCCAGGACGATGGAAAGCGGCAGCGGCGATTCCTTGTCGAACACCGCGATCTTTTGTTCCTTGCCATCTTCGCGGAGCTGAAAATCATCTTTGTTCAGCCTGGCGACCGGGGCTCCATGCTCGTCGGTCACGGTGACGAACACGTTCACCAATTTGACGTCCACTTTGATTGTCGGGTCGGAGTCGCTCGCGTCGGAATGACTCGGGCTCGCCGAGGCTTTCTGCGTGCCCGACCCGCCGCTGGCCCACGGAGGCTTAGGCACCTGACCAAGGCAGGCTATGACTCCGAGCCCGACCAGAAGCGAAACGGATGATAAAAGACGCCTAGGTCTCATTAGGAGGCCGCTAACCGGAAGTCATCACCGGAAGTCATTATCGGAAGTCATTCAACAACGCAAGCCATTCACTTAGATGCGCGCCTTCCAGCCGGGGTGCCTGAAGCGCTTGGGACATCGGCCGGAAAAGGCTCGCCGCCGGCCCAAACCGCTCCGTCCTCGAAGTGCTCTTTCTTCCAGATGGGCACGGTGCGTTTGAGCGTATCGATAAGCCAGCGGCAGGCGTCGAAGGCAGCCGCGCGATGTGCCGAGGCTACCACAACGAGTACGCTGGTCTCGCCAATCTCTAAGCGGCCGAGTCGATGAACGAGGGCGGCGGCGCGCACTTCGAATTTGCTGAGAGCCTGCTCGGCCAGCGACTCCATCTGTCGGAGCGCCATCTCTTCATAAGCTTCATAGTCCAGATAGAGCGTACGCCGCCCGCGCGAATGATTGCGGACAATCCCCTCGAAAACCGCGACCGCTCCGTCTTCGGGTTGCTTGAAGCCCTTCACAATTTCCTGAGTCACAATCGCTTCGCGGACAATCGAGGCGTAGCGCTGCGGTTTCGACTGACCACTTAATGCTCCCGAACCTCCGCTCACCGGCGGCAACAAAGCAACCTCGTCATCCGCTCTCAATCGCCTATCTGGCGCGGCATATTCCTGATTCACCGACATCGCCAGCGACGAAACAAATTCCTCCAGCTGTGGAATGCGCTCCTGATAATAACTAAGTACGTCGGCAAGCGTAGCCTCATCAGGCAGGTTGAGAGAATCATTCTCCTGTCCTGCGAGGTCCTTCAACACACCGAAGAATAAAATACGGATTCGCATCAAATTCAGATACCAGTTACGAGTTCCCTGTTCTCAGTAGTCTATCGCGGCGGTAGAATCCTGCCATGCGACTTGCAGGCCGCCGTAAAGCGATCGTCTTCCTCGCGCTGGGGGTCTGCCTAGCGGCGGTTGTGGTGGCGGTCGCGTTTGGCTGGATCATCCTCAACTGGCAAACCGGAATCAGAGTTTTCCTGGGCGTGATTTTCTTCGGCGCCATCACTGCCGGTCTCATTCTCAATACCAGCTTCCTGGTACGCGAGATTCGCCGCAATGAACAGCACGACAGCTTCATCAACGCGGTCACTCACGAATTGAAGACACCGCTAGCGTCTATCCGTCTCTACCTGCAGACCCTGCAACGCCGCGATGTGGATGAAGCCCAGCGCCGCGCTTTTTACCGCATCATGCTCGACGATACCGACCGTCTGCTGGGGACCGTCGAACAAGTTTTGAAAGCAGGAGAAGCCGGGCATAAGAAGACTAGCCAACTCGTCCCTCTGGATTTTGACGCGCTGGTGCGCAACTGCATAGAGGTCGCCCGCACCAGTCACCATCTTCCGCCCGATGCGGTGCGCTACGACACAGCCATCAATGGAACCGGGGCCATGGTCGCCGGTGATTCGGAAGAACTACGGACCGCGATCTCCAACCTTCTCGACAATGCCATCAAGTACTCCGGTGAGCGCGTAGACGTTTGCGTCCGCATGGAGGCGCCGCGCCCCGAGCGCATCGCGCTCAGCGTGCGAGACCATGGCGTGGGTATTCCCGCGCCCGAACTCAAGCGGATTTTCAGGCGCTTCTACCGCGTCCCGGGTCGCACCTTCAGCAAAGTCAAGGGCACGGGCCTCGGATTATTTATCGTACGCGCCGTGGCGCGCAAGCATGGCGGGCGAGTCTTCGCCGCCAGTGAAGGGGAAGGCCGCGGAACCACCGTGGTCATGGAACTCCCGCGGAGTGTGGCATGAGCCGCATTCTGATTGTCGAAGACGAAGCTCATCTCGCCCAAGGCCTGCAATTCAACCTGGAGGCCGAAGGGCACTCGGTGCAGGTCGTGGGCGACGGCGAGAGTGCTCTCGATTTGCTGCTCGCCAGCGAAAATCATAAACCGGAGCGCACCCAGCAGGAGCCTTTCGATGCCGTCGTGCTCGACGTAATGCTTCCCGGAAAGGACGGCTTCGCGGTAGCCTCCGAGTTGCGGGCCGCCAGGCAGTATGTCCCCGTCTTGATGCTGACTGCCCGGGGACGTCCGGAAGATGTTCTGAAGGGCTTCGCCTCGGGCGCTGACGACTATCTGCCGAAACCGTTTGAACTCGCCATTTTGCTGGCGCGCCTGCAAGGACTTCTTCGCCGCAAGGAATGGCTGCGCCAGACCACACCCGCCGAAACAACTCCCATGCTGACGCAAGGACCCGGCAGCAACCTCGCAGAATTCGATGTGGTCTCTTTCGCGGGCCGCGTCATCGATTTCGGCAACCTGGAATTGCGAGTCAATGGCAATACCATCCACCTCACGCTGATGGAGGCGGAGTTACTGCGCCACTTGATTCGGAATCAAGGCCGCGCCGTATCCCGCAAAGCTATTTTGGAGCAAGTCTGGGGCCTGCACGAGGATACCGATACCCGCGCGATCGACAATTTTATTGTTCGTCTCCGGCGCTACATTGAGGACGATCCGTCGGCGCCGCATCATTTGCTGACGGTGCGCGGAGTTGGGTACCGCTTCGAAGTGGAACCCGAAGAAGCCTAGCGCCTCCGTGCTTAAGTGTCGTCGTAATCTTCAGTCAGGGAAGCCAGAAAAGCCGAAAGCGCGGCCACGTCACTTTGGCTGAGCGACATGTTCTGAAATTCGGCCGGCGCATTGCGCAGCACACCTTGGCGCGCCAGCGCAGAACTGTTGATGTAGAACTCCACCACGTCGCTGAACAGCAACGCACTGCCGTTGTGGAAGTAAGGCGCCGAATCTTCCAAGTCACGAAGCGTGGAGGTTCGAAATTGTGCAATGGTGCTGCCGAGCCCCTGATCCGTGGAGCAATCCTGCGCGATCGCGCACACCACGGTTCGCAAGGTGCCTTGCGGGTTGGGCATATCGGGATTCAAATACACGTTCCAAAGACCAAGGTCGGCATAGCCTGGATGGTTGGCGTCCGCGGCACGTCGAAAGGTCTCGCTGGCGTTGGGATGATTCGCCGATGCCGGCAAGTATAAGTCGTAGTTCTGGGTCCGGGCCGCCAGCGAAGGGATGCTTAGGTTAAGAAACGTTCCTGCGCCGTGGACTGCATCGTACTCCGCCTGCGCCACACCCGTGTTATGGAAGAGATAATCGGTAAAATCCGGCGCCTGGTGGCAGGAGGCGCAGTTTCCGGCGTGCTGGGAGCCATCCGTCGCGCCGGTGGCGGCTTTCAGAAATATCTTGAGGCCGGCAAATTCCGTCGGCCCAAACTGAAATGGTTGCGCATGATAGAGGAACGATCCGTAGCTCGCGTCCACCCACATGGGATTGCTCAAGCCCTGCACAATTTGATAAAGCCGCTGGCTGTATTGCGCGGGAGTTTCGCCGGCCTCGGGCTGCACCGGCAGGTGATTGATGCGCAGGAAAACGTCGTAAGGCGATGCAATGTAGCGCCTAAATTCATCCTGTTTGAATTTCAGGTCGCCCATGTAAGTGCTGATGCATTTTGCCACCAGATTCAGAATCTGATCATTGGTCGCAGTCTGCACGTCCATTCTGTCCGCCGCGGGAATCAAGAGGTCCGATGTGATCCGCGAATCCGTCCCCAAAAACAGGGTTGCATACGAAAGCCCGTTACTTCTGTCCTGCGCCAACTGGCTCGATCCGTCATCTTGCCGGATCACCAACGCCACCTGCGCCAACGCCTGTTCATACTGATCAGGAGCCCAGCCAAAATTGCGCCCGGTCAGCGTAGCTTTGACCAAATCTTCCGGCGTAGCGAATTCCCCGTCAAAGTGCAGGAACGTCGGGCCCGCGTGCGGTTGCAACGATCCCACCATGTGCATGGCATTGCGCGGCGTCAGCGTAAAACCATTCATCGGTTGGGGGATGGGGCTACGGGTCGTAAAGTCCGCGTAGGTGCGATTACCCGCGCCAGCCACTCCCTGGAATTCCGTGACAAAGTGGCAGGAGCGGCAGTTCATGGATTGTCCGGCGAAAGGCCCTGGCAACGTGCCGCTCGTGGTATAGACCTGCTGCACCACTGGATCGCCGGTGGTCAACGGCTGATTGACTCCCGTCATGTGCGTGGCGAAATATTGCGCGAAGCGCGGATCGAGAAACAAGCGCTCGCCGATCGAGTCCTCCGCCGGAGTCACGTCCACGTCGGTTTTGAAAGTTGGAGCGTCGCCCGCGCCGCAACCGGGCAGAACAAGCAGCGCGACGCCAAGAGCTAAACCCATTACAACAAATACCAACCGCTTTGTGACCGATTTCATTTGCTTTGCGACCTCGAACCTGTGCGCTCGCTCGCGGAATATTCGCCCAGACTTTTGATGTAAGCGATAAGTTGCCATCGTGACGGCTCCGGCAAAGAACTCCACGAAGGCATCCCCTGGCGAAGCGCGCCGTTTCTCAGCAACCAGAAAATTTCGCCATCCGCAGCCTGCTGCACTTCCGCGGTGCGCAGGCTGGGCCGTTTCTTGCGGCCCAAAGCATCGGCGCCATGACACTGCGCGCAATGGTCGGCGAACAGTCTGCGGCCGGCGGCGATCGCCGCCGGTTGGTTGGCATAGGGATTCACTTTCGCGCGCTCCGCCTCAGAAACATGGCCTACCCATGGGGTCTGCGCGCTGGCCGATATGGTTAAAACCAGCACAATCCATAACTTCCGATGCAAAGTCATCGTCCCCCCGTGTGAAAGTGTCCAAAAAGCTGCTGCACTTCATAAGAAACCGTGAAGCGGTAGATCACGCCGATGCTGTTGTCATTCAATCCAAAATTTGGCGCGAAGCTGACCGTGGGTCCGTGAGGAATATCGAAACCGAGCGTGGGTCCCGCGTAGTGAGAAGTCTGCCGTAGGCCGAAACCGTTCAAATCGCCCAAGCCGCCATACAACTCCGCGCCTGCAGAAAAATTTTCGCGGCAGAAAAAGCAGGGACGCGCCCCCGCGGCAAGTTTCAACCGGCGGCTCACTCCAAGGGCATAGCCAAACTCCCAGGGCTCCGGTTCGTTCAGGTCTTTTTCGGTGATGAAGTTTTCCGAGATGTTCCAGCCATGCGTATTGCTGGACAGAATCAGCTTTAACTCCATCTCCCGCTCCGTATCGGAGCGGCCCTGGGCGTTGGTCAGCAGCAGATCGGAAACACTGTCGTGGCCCACAATTTCGAGCAAGCCGCGGTCTGCGCGGTTCAAGTTTTCATATTCGACGTACAGTACCGGGTTGATGAAATGCTCCCGCAGCAACGGACGAAACCGGTTTTCCCAGCGGAAGCCATTGAAAATCGTGCTGTCGTTCGAAACATGCTCGCCCGAGAGATAGAATTCCGTGGTCCACCAGGCCTTGGCCCCGTATTCCAGTTCCATGGTTTCGCTGACAAACGGGCTGCCATACTTGGGAGAGCCTTGCACTCCCTTGAGGGAAATCTCCAGATTCCCCGGCTCCTCCATGTCGTGGGAATAGGTGACAAAGTAAACGGGTTCTTGTGCCGCTACCGGGAGTGCCACGAGAGGGAGCAGACTTAGCCAAAGGATCAAGACTGGTTTCATAGTTTGAGCAATTTCTTGTTGCGAATCAGTCGTAATAACAAGGCGCACTCTAGTTGCAACGCATTTGCAACTAGGAGAGAGCCATCTTATCCGGCGCGATCTCTTCGGTCAAGATGGGAAGGGCATTTTCTGTTTCAGAGTTGATGCAACGAACTGCAACTGACCAGGAGTTTTAAGCGGAAGGAGAGGTGCGGCACTGATTGCAATAGCCACCCACTTCCAGGCGAGTCACCACAATGTGAAACTGGCAATCGCGCTGAATCTGGCCTTTCAGGCGATCGAATAAATCGCTTTCGAATTCGAGTATTTTGCCGCAGCGCAAACACGCCATGTGGATATGGTCCCGCTGCGGGCGGCGCTCGTAGTAATGTTTCTCGCCCTGCATATGCATCAGGTCAAGCTCATCAATGAGGCCGTGCCGCTTGAGCAAATTAATGGTCCGATAAACCGTGACGCGATCGATTTGAGGATCAATCCGCCGCGCTTTGCGCAGGATCTGGCTGGCATCAAGGTGTTGTTTCGCGGTCTCCACCACGCTCAGGATGGTGCGCCGTTGATGAGTCATGCGCAGCCCGCGCGACATCAGTTCGGCCTGCAAGCGTCCCGGAGCTTCGGTCTGGGGCAGTGGCATAGTGGACGAATTCTATTCTTCTTGATATCGAGTTGCAATAGCAAGAGGCAGGAGATAGTAGGGCAGCCCTGCGTTCATTTCTGCATGGGGAATTCAGACAGCCACGGACACTGGGCAGCACATAGGATTGATTGATCTTCCCATGTTTCTGTAGTTTTCTGCGGCAAGAAACTCAGCCTAGTTCTCGCCTCTCATCTTTTCCTTCACGCTGTGTGCGAGTTTTTCGATCTCATCGGCTTTCTTGATCACTTCAAGCGAAAGAATATTCTGATTGGACTTATCTACCTGGTCTTTCAGTTCGGTCGCGAGTTTGAACAATTTGTCGGTATCGGTCTTGAGGTGAAGCTGACGTTCCAGGTTGGCTTTCTTCTCCAACTCTTTTTGCATGCGAACCGTCGGGTCTTCGTCCGGCAAGTGCTTCGGGTTGGTAGAGGGCAGCGACGGCTGACGAACATCGCCGCCTTGCAGGGGATCGGCGCTTTCCTGCTGCGGCAAAGCTTCAGGACGGACGGGCGACGGCAAAACCATGGTCAACAGCAGAACCAGAATGGACGGCAGTGTATGGATGTATCGCACGGGAACCTCGCGAGGCCAAGAACGACACAGCAATTATACGACTCGTCGCGCGGGACTATGCCACTTCAGCTTGTTATAATCGCGCCGGAATGACCAATCATTTCCCATTACTGACCATCGTTTCAGAGGCCGGCAATCTTCCCGAACTGCTCCGCGACTGGCGCGAAGATGCCATGATTTTTCTGCGCCACGACGTGCCCAAAATTGTCATGGTCGTCGTGGGCGCGTTCGTTCTTATCCGCCTGGTGCACGCCATTACGGGAAAACTACTTTCTCTGCAGGCGCGCAAGCTCCCGCCCGGATTGCGTGCGCGCCAAATTCAAACTCTGGCGAGTGTGCTCAACAGCGTGGGGGTGTTTGTTATTTTCTTTGTCGCGGCGCTGACGGTTCTACCTTTACTGGGGCTGAATCTGGGGCCGCTGCTGGCCAGCGCGGGCATCGCGGGCCTGGCCATCGGCTTCGGGGCGCAGACCCTGGTGCACGACTTCATCAACGGATTTTTCATTTTGCTGGAAAATCAATATGACATCGGCGACACGGTGCGCATTGCGGGAGTGAAAGGCGCGGTCGAGGAAATGAGTTTACGGCGCACGGTGCTCCGTGATGACGACGGCGCCGTGCACACTGTCCCCAACAGCCAAATCACGATTGTTTCGAACCTGACGCGCGATTGGTCCCAACTCATCCTGAAGGTCACAACCGCGTACGACGAGCCCAGCGACCGCGTGATCTCTCTGTTGCAGCAAGTGGGGGACGAGGTACGGCACGATCCCGCTTACGCTGAGGATATTGTCAGCGAGATTCAGGTGCCGGGAATCGATCGCGTGGGCAACGGTGAAGCCGAGTACCTGATGCTGGTGAAGACACGGCCCAACAAGCAATACGGTATCAGCCGCGAGCTGCGGCGGCGGATCAAAGAGAGCTTCCAGAAGAACAACATTCACGCTGCTGGACCCGGACGAGTGTATGTGATGGATACGGGCAAGCCGGCCGCCTCCTAGTCGCGAGTGTCTGGGTTCCTTTCGCGGCGGAATACTTAACTCGATGTATGTACAGATGCCTAGACCAATGCGGAATGGGCGGAAGGAAGCTCGGGCAGCGCTGGGCAGCGTTTACCGATTTGGATCTGACTCGAAGGAAATTGTTACGAAGAAACGACCATGCTTTCCGAGACTTCGGGAGGCGCACCACGATGCTTGTGCAACTCAACCATGAATGCCTGGCTGTCGAGAGTGGCCTTTTCGCTGAACAGATCGAGTAACGGGTCGCCAGTCAGCGCTGCGGAAGGCGTTTTTTCCGTTTCGGCAGTATCCAGGCCCTCCGGCTGAACCAGAATTTCCGGAAGCGCTCCTTCCGAACTAATCAAAGCCTGAATGAATTTTTCGAGCCGTTCCCGCTGTGCCGGCGTTTCCTGCAGAAACTCCACTCCGAACCCGACTTCCGGATGAGCCACCCGGACCATGGCGTCGACCGAGACCTGAGTGGCGGCGACGGTCGCGGAAAGGATCACTTTGGTACGTACCGGGAACGGCGCGGGCGTCTCCAGGTACGCGCCTCCGGGACTGAGGTCGGTTAAGCGGCAGGAAACCGGATCGTCTTTGTCCAGCTCGGGGGCAGAGCTCTCGAGCCAGGCTTTGAGTTGTGCAGAAGCTTCGGGCGCAAGATCGACGAAGCGGACGCCGGCTTGTTGGGTCGAGTTGGTCCAAGCCACTTCGCCCACGCATTCGATTTTGTATCCGCTTCCTGGAAGGCTGAAAATTACGGTCATGGGACCGGACGACTTGGCGGGCGGCGCGGGACGAACCGCAATTCCACCCTCGCTTAGGTCAGAGGTCACGATGTGTTGCTGGCTTCCACCATCTTTTGCGGCCAGCACCACGGGAATCTCCACCGGAATTCGAGTATTGCGGCGGCGCTCACGTTTCATCAACGCTCGGGCAGCACGGAAGCTGGTCTTGGCGCGTTCGTTGGTAAGAGGTTTGTAAAGGGTGAAATGCGCACCCAAGTCGAAGGCCCCATGCGTGGTCTCTTGCGAATCGATGATCGCGACAGCTACGGCGCGCTTGTTGCAGGGCGCGGTCCGGGCGCTGCGCAACACCTGCGAAGCGGCCAGGGCATTGGCGCAGTCCACGATAATTGCTTCGTAGCGCTGCCGAGTCAGCTTGTGGATAGCGACGTTGGATTCCGTACAGTGGTCGATGACAATTTCAAGGTCGCTTAGGACGCGGCGGAGCACGCGCAGAATTTTCTCGTCCGAGCCGAGTACCAGCGCTTGCAATCTGAGAGGCAGCATAACTCAGGGTCCTGATAACAATCTAGTTACCTCGCCTACGGTTGGTCAATTTTTTAGTCATCCAAACCGGTTACTACCGTCACCTTGGGGTAAGGTCGTATTTTGCCGGGCGCCCGACTTTTCAACTTGTTACCAAGTCGTTCATTTAATTGTGCTTACCGTAGATCTTGTGGGTTGGCGAGCGAGCGCCTGCAGCTTGGACATAAGTCGAAAGGGGAAATTCCTCGGATTGAAGTTTTCGGGAGTCATTTCGCGGAACCGACTAAGACATTATTTTTGTATAATTTACATTAGGAACTGTGTGAAACCGGTGTAAAGTAACTCGATTGACTTCGTCAAAGGCTGACCCTAAAATCATGCGTTTCAGACAATTGAAGTGAATCTTACGGAATGCGGAGCGAATCCAATTTCCAGTAGGCTAAATTATCTCAGGTGAGGCAGACAGATTCATGGCAAAGCGACGCGGCAATCCTAATTGGGGCAAACCCGAGCCCATCGGGCCGGTTATCCCCACGGTCACAGAGTTCGAGCAGGTAGTGCGGGAGTACAAGCTTTCTCCTGATCAGTACCTGCGATCTACCCGGCTGCGCGAGTGGGCGCGCCGGAATAAGAATTCCAAGTACATTCCCGAACCCTTGCTCGAAGCCTGGGGATTTGAAATCGAGTCTACGCTTTAGAGCCGCAAAACTGTAAAAGAGTGTTGTCGACCGTCTGCTGAATGAAGGCCGCCCTCGGGGTGGCCTTTGTTGTTTGGATCGGAGTTTGATGGTCTGGTTCCAGGAGGACAGTCGTCCCGCTTTTGTCTTCGCCCGCTTTGCTACAATTTGCTCATGCCACCGTCGGCTCCATTTACCGATGTTCCCACCGCCATTCAAGAGGTTCGCGATGGCCGCATGATCGTTGTAGTGGATGACGAAGACCGCGAGAACGAGGGTGACTTGACCCTGGCCGCGGAGAAGGTCACGCCCGAAGCCATCAACTTCATGGCTAAATACGGCCGCGGACTGGTCTGCTTGGCCATGACCGAGGAGCGCCTCGATCATCTTCGCATTGGCCCGATGACCGTGGAGAACACCTCCAACTACGGCACCGCGTTTTGCGAAGCGATCGATGCCCGGGAAGGCGTGACTACCGGTATTTCTGCCTATGATCGCGCGCGCACGATTCAAGTCGCGATTGACCCGGCGACCCGGCCTCTGGATTTGGCGCGGCCGGGCCACGTATTTCCGCTTCGTGCCCGTAAGGGTGGTGTGCTGGTGCGCGCCGGCCAGACCGAGGCTGCCGTGGATCTGGCGCGCCTGGCTGGCATGGTTCCGGCGGGCGTCATCTGCGAAGTCATGCGCGACGACGGGACCATGGCGCGGGTTCCTGACCTGATCGAATTTTGTAATATTCATCGCCTGAAAATGCTTACCGTGGCGGAACTGATCCGCTACCGCATGCAGCATGAACGCTACGTGCATCGCGTGGGCGAAGCGATGATCGACACGCCTCATGGCGAGTTTCGCTTGATCGCTTACGCCAGTGACGTGGACGGCAACGAATCCCACCTCGCCTTAGTTCGTGGCGATATTGAGAACAGTAAGCAACCGGTCTTGGTGCGCATGCATGCCCATTGCCTTCTGGGCGGCGTATTTGGATCGACTGCCTGCGATTGTCAAGCCACGGTCCAAGGCGCCATGGAAGCCATCGACCGCGAAGGACGCGGCGCACTGATCTACCTGCGCCACACTTCTAAAGGGTTTTCGGTCGAGCAAGTCGGCCAGCGCGCCGTGCTGAGCTTTCATCGTGACCGGCGTCTGGCGCCCGGTCCGGAAAATGATCGTAAGGCGCAGCGCGAGATTGGTATGGGCGCGCAAATTCTTTCCGATTTGAATCTGCGGCACATCCGCTTGCTGACCAACCATCCCCGCAGAGTGCCGGGGCTCGAAGGATTTGGCATTGAGATCGTGGACCAGGTACCAATCGCGCCCCTGGAAGCGCGAAGCTCAATACACCCGTAGAAGGCGATTCCAATCCTTCAACTTCAAGGCAATCACCTACGGTCACCTCAGATCTGAAAAGGCTCTTCGGGATCTGGCTCTCGGACCGGAACATCGGGATTCTCAGGAGGGTCTGGCGGTTCCTCAACCGGCGGAGGGGACGGATCGGGATACTGGCGAAGCTCGATTTCGAAATCCACGCCAATTAAGATGCTGAAAAGAGTTGCCGTGGCTATAGACCGTTAGTGTTGAAAAATGTGGGCGAATCAGAGCTCTGAGGAAGCTGCGCTCTGTGGAGTTTTGATCAGCTTTGATGGGTCGTATCCCTTCTCGCGCACGACGCTGATGACGTGATCGTAATCGGAAGCGCTCATTTTCATGGTACGGCTTAAAATCCAAAGGTATTTGCGAGCGGGTTCGCCGACCACGGCCCAACGGTATTCCGGGTCAAGTCCGATCACCCAGTAGTCACCATAGAAGGGCCAGAAGAAAGTGACGCGCAGCTTTGCATTCGAAGTCTGATCAGCCACTTTCGCCTTGCCCTTGGCCACGTCCATCTGTCCGTCCGCTTTGCGGCATTGGTTCAGGACTTCGATTTTGCCGTCAGGCAGGACTGAGTAGGTTGCCGTGGTGTCCCCCGAGCACTGTTTCTGGAACCGGTTGGGATAGCGGGCAATTTCAAACCAACGACCCACGTATTTTTTCAGATCGACGGTTGCAACCGGCTTCAGGTCGCTTTTGTCGGCGGCGTAGGCACAAAGCACTGCTGCGAGCACAACGCCACTTAGGAGGAGTCCGTGTTTTGTGTATTGCTTCATTGCAGGATGGATGCTT
Organism: uncultured Acidobacteriaceae bacterium; assembly: GCA_963712035.1. Lineage (GTDB taxonomy): Bacteria > Acidobacteriota > Terriglobia > Terriglobales > Acidobacteriaceae > PALSA-270. The sequence continues at coordinate 74,684 of CAVQGL010000005.1, forward strand.
GGGGACGGAGAAAGGATTACGCGCATTGGGCCCGTGGGTTGGATGAGATACGACCCGGGACGAGCATAGTCTATGACGGCTTGCGCAGCACGATATCGTTATCGTGGATAAAGAATTGGGCAGAGCAATCGCCGGAGCCGCAGATCACCGGCAACAGGCCTGCGATTTGCTTACGCGTAATCAGTCCTAGTGTCCCGCAACCCGGACAGGCCAGCACGGCCCAGTAAGGATCGTCCTTCTCGCCAACCTGTCCCGCATTCTCCAGCACGAAAATCGTGCCGGGCTGCATTTGTTCCGGAATCCATTCGCTGAGGACATCCAGTTCTCCGACCATGTTGCCTCCTCACCACTGAAGCGCCTAGGAAGCTCTTTTCTTTTCCTTCGGCACAAAATGCGCACTCTTCACCGATTTGCTGCTCTTCTTACTGCTGCGAATCACGGCCCGCACTTGCCGTACCGTGTCGCTCAGGCAAATCGCCAGCAAGGGCTGGCGCGAATTCTTTAGGATGTCGACAATCTGTCGCGCCGAAGTCTCCAGATAAAGGCTGTCGCCGTCGGTGAGCAGGTGATACTCGGAAGAACCGCTGACGGTTTCGACCAGCCTCTTGCCCAATTCGCGCTGCAAAAAGCGCATGACTTTGCGCACCCGCTGCAGAGAGAAGCCGCGCTCCAGCAGTTGGCAGATCACCGAAACTTCGGTCACGTCCTCAAGCGAATAGAGCCGGCGGTGCCCTTCCCTGGCGGGTACGACGATGCCGCGCTCGTCCCACCATTGCAACTGGCGGAGCGTGATTCCGGTGAGAGCGAGGACATCGTGAGATGTGAATTGCCGCATAAAAGAAAAAATGTTTCAAACAACATGACGCGAAAATGTTTCAGACATTCTAGGCGGGAAGGTTCCACTGTCAAAGCAAGAATTGACCTGGAGGGGTGACTAGAGGAGTTCCGGTCAGCCAAACAATAAAGAAAATCGGTTCTCGGCTGCCAGTGTTCAGTTCGCAGCGCAGCCGCCGCCCACGAATTGGACAATCTCCAACTGATCGCCTTCCGCGAGCTGGGTTTCGTCCCACCGGTTCCGCGGCGCGATGTTGCGGTTGAGTTCGATGGCGACTCGATCCTGCTTCATGCCCAATTGCTGGATTAAAGACGCGAGCGAGAGTGGAGAATCGAAGTCTCGAAGTTCGCCATTGATTTGGAGTCTCATTGGGGAAATTTTTCTAGCTCGCGTCCCAGTGTACCCGGAGAATTACGCTTCCACCTTTCGCAGTTGGAACTTCCGCGTGGCGGTGCGATCCTCATACCGCGCCTGTATGAGGATCGAAGAATCCGGCAAGCCAGATTCATCTACGTCAATATTCATTTCCGCGTTCCCTTCCGGTCCGGTAATCACCTGAGTGTAAAAGGGAGCCGCGTCGGGGCGGGCAAAGCGCACGGTTAAACGGGACCCTTGGACTCCCGCGCCGTCTTCGGTGACACGCAGGCGCATGAGCAAGATGTGGTCGGAGTGAACGGAGTCGGCATTCAGCCAATGAACATCCAATTCTTTGATCACTGCCAAAGTCTCTGGCGTCTCTTTGTCCAAAACATTCTCTAATTGCCCGTCCCGAATGGCGTTAAGCACCAGGCGATGCTGATCGCGCAAAACCTGTTCTTTTTGCGGATCGCTGAAGTTACCCTCGGCGGCAGCGTGCGCATACGGGGTAGCCCGCTTGCCTACGCACCGCCCGCGAACAAACACCTGAGTCTGCAGCAGATGCTCGCTCTCGCGGGCCTCACTTTGCACATGGTAGACCGTGTCCCCATGTTTTACGTCGGTGTTGAAACCAAAAATCATGTTCTTGGAGCCTGTGATTTCCGCGAATAGCGCGATTTGTGAAAGAGTTCTCGAAAACTATCTGCGTTCCCTTGACACTGACAACGGGCGAACTCTAATCTAGAATGTTCGGTACAGCACTCGCGCGAATTATATATAGCTCTTCTATGCCCGACAATTACTTTGCCCGCTACCTGCCCTTGCTTATGCATTTTGTGCTCGCTGGCGCGCTTGCCGGGGTAATCGTCCTGCTGTCCTACATCATAGGATACCGCCGCCCTACCCGGGCTAAGCTTTCTCCTTACGAGTGCGGCATGGAGCCGGTCGGCGACGCCCGGCAACGCTTCTCCGTCAAATTCTATCTGGTGGCGATGCTCTTTATTCTGTTCGACGTGGAAGCCGTATTTCTCTACCCCTGGGCGGTAATTCTGCGCGACCTCAAAATGTTTGGGTTTTGGGAGATGCTGGTCTATATCGGCATCGTTTTGGTGGGCTTTTTCTACATCTGGAAAAAGGGTGCTTTGGACTGGGGTGAGCCTTCGGTGCGGCGGGGTGAACTCTAATGGCTTTGTCCCCTGCAATTACCGACATTGAACAATTGAAAGGCCATCCGGCGCTGGACCGGTTGCTGGCGTGGAAGACGTCCGCCGTGGCGGGTGCAAAATTCGATCGCGGGGAAATGACGATTACCGTCGACCGCTCCGCCATCCGCGAGGCCTGTGCGTTGTTGCGCGACGATTCCGGATGCGTCTTTAATTTTCTCTCCGATGTGACGTGCGTGGACCGCCATCCCTCCGAACCGCGGTTTGAAATGATTTACCAGCTCCTTTCGATCCCTAAGAAGGAACGCCTGCGGCTGAAAGTCTTGCTGGAGAGCGGCGATCCGGTCGTGGACTCAGTAACCTCGGTCTGGCCCGCGGCCAATTACTTCGAACGCGAAGTGTTCGACCTTTTCGGCGTCCGCTTCAGCGAGCATCCCTACCTGCGGCGACTGCTTATGCCCGAAGATTGGGAAGGCCACCCGCTTCGCAAAGACTACCCGGTGGAGGGCTACCGCTAGATTTTATGGCCCACATGACGCCAACTCCCGTGCTGGAACCCGGTCAGGACAAGACCATGATCCTGAACATGGGGCCGCAACATCCCTCGACCCATGGAGTGTTGCGCGTTCTGCTTGAGATTGACGGCGAAAACATCGTGCGGATCATGCCCGATATCGGCTATCTGCACACCGGCATCGAGAAGACGTGCGAGGCCAAATTTTACCAGCAGGTCGTGCCGCTGACCGACCGCATCGATTATCTTTGTCCGCTTACCAATAATCTTTGCTACGTGCTGGCAGTCGAAAAGCTATTAGGCCTGGAAATTCCGCCCAAAGCTCAATGGTTGCGAGTTCTGTTGAACGAATTGACCCGCATCAATTCGCACCTGGTCTGGCTGGGAACGCACGCCATGGATATCGGCGCCATGACCGTGTTCCTCTACTGCTTCCGCGAGCGCGAGGACGTTCTCCGGTTGTTCGAGGCGGTGAGCGGCCAGCGGATGATGACCTCTTATTTCCGGGTGGGGGGGATCGCATTGCCTCCGCCGCTTGATTTTTACGATCGCGTGCGCGCCTTCGCCAAACGTTTTCCCTCGAATGTGGATGAGTATGAAAACCTGCTGACCGGCAATCCGATCTGGGGAATGCGCACCAAGGGCGTGGCTACGATCACGGCGGAAGATGCAATTGCACTGGGCGCAAGCGGCCCGACTCTGCGCGGCAGCGGAGTCGATTTCGATTTGCGCCGCGATATGCCGTATAGCGGTTACGAGAACTTCCAGTTTAAGGTTCCGGTGAGAACCGAAGGCAACGTCTTCGCCCGTTATCTGTGCCGAGTGCAGGAGTTGCGCGAGTCGATCGCCATTGTCGGACAGGCGCTGGATGGCATGCCGGAAGGTCCGATCAAAGCGGACGCACCCAAAGTTGTCCTCCCCGACCGCGAAAAGATGAAGACGCAAATGGAAGCCCTCATCTATCACTTCAAGATTATTACGGAAGGTTTTGCGGTGCCGGAGGGTGAGGTCTATCAGGCGGTGGAATCGCCGCGCGGCGAAATGGGCTATTACATTGTGAGCGATGGCACGGCCAAACCGTACCGGGTGCACATGCGCTCGGCATGTCTGGCCAATATGCAAACCTTGCCGAAGATGTGCGAAGGCAAACTCCTGGCAGATGTGGTCGCGGCAATTGGCAGCATTGATATCGTGCTGGGGGAGATTGACCGGTAGAGATTGGTGATTTGGTAATTGAGGAATCCGGTAATTGAAGACCCGGAGTTCCGCAAGCGAGAGATTCAACTACAAAATAACTCAATTACGAAATCACCCAATTACGAAATCTCGATGAAGTTTTCTGACCAATTCGAACAACGCTTCTCGGAGATGTTGACTCACTATCCGACGAAACGCTCCGTGCTCGTCCCCACCCTGCTCTATGCGCAGGACGAGGTCGGCCATTTGGATGATGAAGTGATCGCGGAAATCGCCGGACGCTTGGGCCTTACCGAACTCGATGTGCGCAACGTGATCAGCTACTACTCCATGCTGACCACCAAGCCGCGCGGAAAATATGCTGTGCAGGTTTGCACCAACATCGCCTGCATGCTGCGCGGCGGCGAAGAACTCCTGACACATTGCAAGAAGAAACTCGGGGTAGGAAATAAGGGCACGACCCCGGACGGGTTGTTTTATCTGGAAGAAGTGGAGTGCATCGGCGCCTGTAGTTGGGCACCCGCGGTTCAAGTGAATTACGATTTTCACGAGAACCTGACGACAGAAAAATTGGATAAGATTCTCGACGAGTACAAAAAGAAGGGAACGCAGTAGAGAAATCGGCTGATCTGGTCATCGGGCGATCTCGCGATCTGAAATCACCCGATGACCAGATGACCCGACCGCCCGATCCAAAATGGCTGATTTAGTTTCCCATCCCGACGAGGTAAAGGTTGTCACCAAACGCTTCGGCAAAGGTGCGACCAACATCGACCGCTATCTGGAACTGGATGGCTACAAAGCGGTGCAGAAAGCGCTTGCCATGACGCCCGATGAGGTCATCAATCTCGTCAAAAACTCTGGGCTGCGGGGGCGAGGCGGTGCGGGCTTCAGCACCGGCATGAAGTGGTCATTCGTGCCCAAGCAGTCGGCTAAACCGAAATACATTTTGTGCAATGGCGACGAGAGCGAGCCCGGAACTTGCAAAGATCGCCTGATTTTCGAGCACGACCCGCATTCTGTGATTGAAGGCGTAATGATTGCCGGCCTTGCCGTCGGCTCGAAGACTGGCTACATCTACATTCGCGGCGAGTACCGTTACTTGCTGGAGATCATGCAGAAGGCGATTGCCGACGCCTACGCGAAAGGGTTCCTGGGAAAAAACATCTTCGGCAGCGGCAAAGATTTCGACATCTACTGGCATGGCGGCGCGGGAGCTTATGAAGTTGGCGAAGAGTCCGCGCTCATGGAATCGCTCGAAGGCAAACGAGGCATTCCGCGCATCCGGCCTCCCTTCCCTGCCGTGGTTGGGCTGTGGGGCGGACCGACGGTCATCAACAATGCAGAAACTCTAGCCAGCGTGCCTCACATCTTGTTAGGCGGTCCTGAATGGTATGCGGGCCTGGGAACTCCGAAAAATGGCGGCACGCGTCTGTTCTGCCTGAGCGGACATCTCAATAAACCCGGCGTGTATGAATTGCCCATGGGCTACAACCTGAAGAAGATGATTTACGAGGTGGGCGGCGGCATTGCCAACGGCAGAAAGCTGAAGGCCGTCGTTCCCGGTGGATCGAGTACGCCCTGCTTAACCGCAGACGAAATTGACGTCAACATGGATTTTGATTCATTGGCGAAGGCCGGCTCCATGCTGGGGTCGGGCGGCGTAGTCGTGCTCGACGACACCACCTGCATGGTCAAGTTCGCCCTGCGCACCATGAAGTTCTACAAGCACGAGAGTTGCGGGTGGTGCATTCCTTGCCGCGAGGGCACCGACTGGCTGGAAAAAACGCTGACGCGTTTCCACGCCGGTGGCGGGCTGAAAAAAGACATCGACAACATGCAGTATTTGTCGGAAAACATGCTGGGGCGAACATTCTGTCCGCTGGGCGACGCTGCCGCCATGCCCACCATTGCATTCGTGAAGAAATTCCGCAAAGAATTCGAAGAGCATTTGGACGGCAAGCCGTGTCCGTTCGAGGCACAGCCAGCGGCGGTGATGGCTTGACTGGAATTGAGTAATCGGGGAATCGGGAAATTGGCAAGTTTGCAGAACGAGATTGTGATGGATGCGCGACCGGCAGAACTGCGAGACCGCACCAAAGCATTTGCTTTGCGGATTATTCAGCTTTTCCGGTCACTGCCTTACAAAACTAATTATCAAGTGCTAGGAACGCAAGATCGGCGTAGAACTAGGACTTTCATTTACGCAATTACGAAATTCCACAATTTCTCAATTTTATGGCTGACGTAAACATAACGGTAGATGGCAAAAAAGTGACGGCCCCTGCGGGGACGCTGCTCATCGAGGCCTGCAAGCGCGTTGGCATCGAAGTGCCCTCGTTTTGCTATTACCCGAACTTGTCTCTGCAGGGCGCGTGCCGCATGTGTCTGGTCAAGATCGAAAAAGCGCCCAAGTTGCAGACTGCTTGTACCACCGTGATCGGCGAAGGAATGATCGTCACCACGGACAGCGACGAAATCCGCCAGGCGCGCAAGGGCATGGTCGAATTGCTGCTGGGCAATCATCCGCTGGACTGTCCGGTCTGCGACGCCGGCGGCGAGTGCGAATTGCAGGACATGACTTTCTCCTACGGCGCGGCCGAATCGAAATACATCGACGCCAAGAATCACAAGGATGAACAGCAATGGTCGCCGGTCGTCTACTTCGACCGCCCACGCTGCATTTTGTGTTACCGCTGTGTACGCGTCTGCAACGAAGGCATGGACGTAGCTGCCCTCGGCATTCAGAATCGCGGCGTAAGTTCCATCATCGCGCCCAATGAGGGCGACCACCTCGATTGTGAAGAATGCGGCATGTGCATCGACATCTGCCCAGTGGGTGCGCTGACCTCGGGCGCCTATCGCTACAAGACCCGCCCCTGGGAGATGAATCACGTCGGCACAACCTGCACGCACTGCGCCGATGGATGCAAAACCACCCTGGGCGTGCGGCGTTCGGATACCGGCATGCAAATTGTGCGTGGGGACAATCGCGACAAGAGTGGCATCAATGGCGACTTCCTCTGCATCAAGGGCCGCTACGCCTTCGACTTTGCCAATCACGAAGATCGCCTCACCCAGCCGCTCATCCGCAAGGATGGACGCCTCACACCTTCTACATGGGAAGAAGCCTTCGAACTGATCGGCCGCGAGTTCAAAACAATTCGCGACCGCGACGGTGGACAAGCCCTTGGCGTAATCGGCTCCAACCGTGCCACCAACGAAGAGAATTATCTTTTGCAGAAGTTTGCCCGCGTGGTGTTGCAGACGAACAACATCGACCATCACCGCACTGCCGACTTCCCTGCGCTCGCGGCTGTGCTGGGGCCGAAGCCCGAAGCCACGGCCAGCATGCGCGACGTGTACGACGCTCCCGCGATTTTGCTGATTGGCAATGATCCTACAGAGCAACATCCTCTTCTCGCCTGGCAAATTCGCAACAATGTCCGGCTGCATGGGGCGCGGCTGCATGTCATCAATTCGCTGCCCATCAAACTGCAACGGCAAGCCGCCAGCTTTACTCTGATTCCCCCGCGATCCGAAGGAAAACTCGCTGCATTTCTCGCGGGTGACGATTCGGCAGTCGAAGCTTTGCTCGCGACTGCAGAGAATCGCGACGGATGGATGGCCCTGCGCGACAAGTTGCGCGCCGAACAGAATCTCATCGTTATCTTTGGATCAGAAATCCGCGGAGCCGAAATCTCAGCGCTGGTCAATTTCGGTTCCACCATCCCCGGCGCGAAGTTCATTTGCCTCGGCGATTACGCCAACTCGCGCGGCGCGGCCGACATGGGCCTGTATCCCGATCTGCTTCCCGGCTACCACCGCGTGGCGGACGAAGGCAAGTTTCACCAGGAGTGGGGCGGCGTCCCCGCAACCTCCGGATTAACTTTGCCGGAAATGGCAGAGGGCGCAAAATCTGGAAAGCTGAAAGCGTTGTACGTCGTCGGCTCGAACCCGGTCTCGCGCTTTGGCCTTGATCCCTTCGCCTTCTCGCAAAGTTTCGTGGTCGTGCAGGACATGTTCCTCACTGAAACTGCCACCCTTGCCAACGTCGTTTTGCCCGCGGCCAACGCGTACGAAAAATCCGGCACCTTCACCAACACTTGCGGCGATCTGCAACTGGTGAACAAAGCCGGCGAAGTCAGCGAATGCAAGAGCGACTTTGAAATGATCGTGCGCATCGCCGACGCCATGGGTTTCGACGTCCGCAAGTTGGTCCCCTTTGGCGGCGGAACTCGCGCCGACATGGGCCAGTCACGCGGTGCGCAGTCGGGTGAGGCCGACCGTCACTCCGTATGGCTGCAGGCCAACAATCTTGAGCCTAAGATGAGCCCATTCGATCCTATGGCCATCCTGGACGAAATTCAGCGGCTGGTGCCGGGATATCAAGTCTCGCGCATCAACCTATTGGCGGGCAACGACCAGCACACGGCTTTGTCCGGCAGCGGTCCGGGCGCGCCCCAGGCAGCGCAACTGATTACGCCGGCCAACGATGCGTTGTTCACCTCCGGCACGCTAGGCCGTTATTCACGCACTCTGAATTCTGTCATTGAAAACCAACATCGCAAACCGGCGGAAGCGGACGTAGCCGCCGATTAGTCATGACCTTTACGTTCTGGTCGCATTAGCATTACAGATTCGACTTGCAGCTGAGAGAGAAAGCATTTTGGGCATCGGCACTTTCATCCTGATTTCGCTTGTGAAGATCGCGCTCGCGCTGGTCGTGCTGCTCACGGCAGTGGCCTACACCGTTTGGCTGGAGCGCAAAGTGGTCGGCCACATGCAAAACCGCTGGGGCCCCACGCGGGTCGGCCCATTCGGCCTCCTGCAACCCATGGCCGATGGCGTCAAGTTTTTGTTCAAGGAAGATCTGACTCCGCCGCACGTGCATAAACTGTTGTACACAGTTGCGCCCATGCTGGCGGTGGTCTTCGCGCTTAGCTCGATTGCCGTGATTCCCATCGGGAACGTTGTCACCATCGGCGGGTTGCATATCCCTCTGCAAATCACCGACGTTAATATTGGCCTGCTCGTGGTCTTAGGGATCACCTCGCTCGGCGTGTACGGAGTCGCTCTCGCCGGTTGGTCCTCGAACAGCAAATACTCCCTGCTGGGCGGGCTGCGGGCCAGCGCGCAAATGGTGAGTTACGAAATCGCTCTCGGATTGTCGCTGGTGGGCGTGCTGATTCTGTCGGGAAGCTTCAGCCTGCGCGACATTGTCAATGCGCAAGCCGGACACTTCTGGGGCTTCATTCCGAATTGGAACATATTTCGCGGCGGCCAGTTTTTTGCCTTTTTTATTTATCTGACGGCAGCCTACGCGGAAACTAATCGCATCCCCTTCGACTTGCCCGAGGCAGAGACTGAACTGGTAGCCGGCTATCACACGGAATACAGCGCCATGAAATTCGCCATGTTCTTCATGGCGGAGTACGCCAACATGATCACGGTAGCTTGCCTGGCGACAATTCTTTTTCTGGGCGGATGGCATGGGCCCCTGTTTGGTCCGCCACTGCTGCAAGGAATTCTGCCGGTGTTCTGGTTCATGCTGCGGGTTTTTGGATTTTTGTTCGTCTATATTTGGGTTCGCGGCACGCTGCCGCGGTTTCGTTACGATCAGCTCATGGCTTTTGGCTGGAAGTTTCTGCTACCGGTGGCGATTGCGAATTTGGTGATTACGGCGTTGGTAGTAGCCTGGAGGGCGTAACTGGCTCAAGAGATGTGTCATCCTGAATGCTTCGCGAAGGATATTACGTCGGATGAGACCCGCAACGCTGCGGGGGGATCGGCTATGGACCTATCAGCCACGATGAAGGTTTCGGCCGAGGCAAGATCCTTCGCAAAATGTTCAGGATGACAAGCGGAAAGAAAGAACTACAGAACACATAAATCATGCTTCATCTGATTTTGTTTTTGATATTCGGAGCGGTATGCGCGGCAGGCGCCATAAATGTAGTAGCGCAGACCCATCCCATCGATAGTGCGCTTTCGCTGGTGGTGGTCATGGGAGCGCTGGCGGCGGAATACCTCTTATTGGGCGCCGAGTTCGTCGCCGCCGTGCAAGTCATCGTCTACGCTGGCGCGATTATGGTGCTGTTCGTTTTCGTCATCATGCTGCTCAATGCGGGTGCGGAAGAGAAAACCAAAGGGAGCCACGTCGCCTGGTTGTTGGGCGTCCCAGGACTGCTCATTGGGGGCGTGATCATCGCGTGGGTCTTGATTACACGCTCAGGAACCAGGGCAGTGGAAGCCGGCGCGCTTCCGGGTACTCCGAAAGTGATCGGTTGGCTGCTGTTTCATGATTTTCTGTTGCCCTTTGAAGTAACCTCCATTTTGGTGTTGATCGCAATCATTGGCGCGGTGGTGTTGGCCGCAAAACCAGTCGCGGGCTCTCCCGCCAAGAAGGAGGGCTGATGGTGCCGCTTTCCTATTACCTGGTGCTGGGCGGAATTTTGTTTGCCTGCGGCGTTGCCGGATTTTTGCTCAAGCGCAATATCATCACCATCTTCATGTCGATTGAACTGATGCTCAACGGCGTAAACCTGACGTTTGTCGCATTCGCCGCGCAGTGGCATGCGCTCAGCGGCCAGGTTTTTGTTTTCTTTGTCATGGTCGTAGCCGCGGCGGAAGCTGCCGTAGGGTTAGCCATCATCATTGCCGTACATCGCACGCGTGAAACTTTGAACGTCGATCGGGTGAATCTGCTCAAATTATGACGCCTCATCTCCATCTTTGGCTGATTCCGCTGCTCCCCCTGATCGGCGCGGCCATCAATGGCTTGCTTGGGAAACGATTTTCCCGCCAGGCCGTCTGCGCCGTGGCGCTCGGATTCTCTGGCGCGGCGTTTGCCCTCGCCTTGTGGGTGGTGACGCAGGCGCTTTCGCTGAGTGGGCCATACCTCGAGAGCATCGCACCCTGGATTCGCGTGGACACCTTTCAGGTGGATTTCGCGTTTTATCTCGATCACCTCTCCATCATCATGTTGCTGGTGGTCACCGGCGTCGGCTTTCTGATTCACATCTATTCGGTTGGCTACATGTGGGAAGAAGGCGGTTTTTATCGCTTCTTCTGCTATTTGAACCTTTTCATGTTCTTCATGCTCACTCTGATCCTGGCCAGCAATTATCTGCTGATGTTCATTGGCTGGGAAGGCGTTGGATTGGCGTCGTATCTGCTGATCGGATTCTGGTTCACGAAAGATTCTGCTGCTTCCGCAGGCAAGAAGGCATTCATCGTCAACCGCATCGGCGACTTTGGGTTCCTGATTGCTCTCTTCCTTCTGATCAAACATTTCGGATCGCTGAATTTCGTGCAAGTTTTCCAGAGCATCGCGCCGCTGGGTGTTGAGACTGCCGGAGCCGGATTGCTCACCGCCATTGGTTTACTGCTACTGGTTGGCGCCTGCGGCAAATCCGCACAAATTCCGCTTTACGTTTGGCTGCCCGACGCGATGGAAGGCCCCACGCCGGTTTCCGCCTTGATCCACGCCGCGACGATGGTCACGGCAGGTGTGTATATGGTAGCTCGGTCGCATGTCATCTTTGACCGGGCTCCGATGGCGTTAACCACGGTTGCGATTATCGGAACGCTGACCGCGTTATTCGCGGCAACCATTGGCGTCTGCCAGACCGATATCAAGAAAGTTCTTGCTTACTCAACTATTTCGCAACTTGGCTACATGTTCATGGCTTGCGGAGTAGCGGCGTACTCTGCGGGCATCTTCCACCTGATGACCCACGCCTTCTTCAAAGGACTGCTCTTCCTCGCGGCAGGGTCAGTCATTCATGCCGTGGGCGGCGAGCAGGACATGCGCAAAATGGGTGGCCTGCGTACCAAGATTCCCGTGACCTTCTGGACGATGACCGCCGGAACGTTTGCCATTGCGGGCATTCCACCGCTAGCCGGTTTTTTCAGCAAAGACGAAATCCTGTGGCGCGCTTACCAAGCCAGTTGGGTGTTTTGGGCATTGGGAGTCTTTACCGCTTTCCTCACGTCCTTTTATATGTTCCGGCTTTGGTTCATGACTTTCTTCGGGGAGTATCGAGGAGAAGCAGAATCCCATGACCATGCTGATCATGGCCACGACAGTCACGGTCACGGTGGCATTCACGAGAGCCCAAGAGTGATGCTGGTTCCGTTGGTGATTCTGGCAGTGCTTTCTTTCGTCGGCGGGTGGGTGGGGGTTCCGGGGTCGCTCGGCGGCAACAACCGTTTTGAAAAGTTCCTCGAACCAGTGTTTCAAGCGTCCATGCCGGCGTCCGCGGGTGAACAAGCTGGAACTGCGCAGGCAGAGCAACAAACCGAAGGCCCAGAGCCCAAGACTGGGCACGGTACAGAGTTGATTTTCACCGGCATCTCGGTAGCGGGCGCGTTCCTCGGTCTCTACCTGGCTTGGCTCCTCTACTACAAAAATCCCCAACTGCCGCAGCAAATTGCTGCCGCGCTCGGGGGATTCTATGAGGCTGTGGTCCACAAGTATTACGTCGACGAAATCTACGCGGCTGTATTCGTTAAGCCTTTGCTGACTGGATCCACACAAATTTTGTGGCATGGCGTGGATCAGAATGTGATTGACGCCGCGGTCGACAACAGCGCCACAGGCGCGCGCGAAGTTTCGGATTCGGTGCGCCACATGCAATCCGGTAATTTGCGCTCCTACGCCGGATGGATCGCGGTGGGAGCGGCCGCAGTGATTGCCTACATGATCTGGATTGGAACTCAATGAGCTCGTTCGACGGCTGCATCCTCAGTCTAGTGACGTTCATCCCGCTGGCCGGAGCGGTGTTGCTGCTGCTTTTCCCGCGGCGCAACCGCGATATCCGCGTGTTCTCGTTGGTCGTCTCGTTGTTGACGTTTGCGATTTCGCTGCACCTCCCGGTGCACTTTCGCCATCATCGGATTGGATTTCAGTTTGAGGTGGACCATCCCTGGATTCCCACGCCCAACATTCATTACCACATGGGGGCGGACGGCGTTTCCATGTGGCTGGTGGTTCTCACCACGTTTCTCACGCCTCTGTGCGTACTGATTTCCTGGAAGTCGATCGGCGAGCGCGTGAAGGAATTCTTCATCCTTCTGCTGGTCCTGGAAACCGCGCTGATCGGCGTTTTCCTCGCGCTCGATCTGTTCCTCTTCTACTTCTTCTGGGAATCCACGCTGATTCCCATGGCATTGCTCATCGGCATGTTCGGCCATGGACGGCGCGTCTACGCGGCAGTCAAGTTTTTCCTGTATACGATGATCGCCTCCATGTTCATGTTGGCGGCGATTCTGTGGCTCTACGCCAATACAAATCCGCACACCTTTGATTTCGTCGCCATTCAGAATGCCATTCACGCGGGTCAGGTACCCAACTTCATCGGCGCGGCCCAGTGGCTTTTCCTGGGATTCTTCCTCGCCTTCGCGGTCAAGGTTCCTCTCTTCCCCTTCCACACCTGGCTGCCTGATGCCCATGTGGAAGCGCCGACCGCTGGCTCAGTCCTGCTGGCGGGCGTTCTGCTGAAGATGGGTACCTACGGTATGCTTCGCTTCAACCTCGGCCTCTTCCCCGAACAAGCACGGCGGAACGCCTGGTGGATCATCATTCTGGCACTGATCGGGATCATCTACGGCGCGCTGGTCGCCCTGGTGCAACCGAATATGAAAAAGCTGATCGCCTACTCTTCGATCAGTCACTTGGGCTTCGTGGTGCTCGGGATTTTCAGCTTTACGCAAATCGGCCTGGATGGCGCGACCTACGTCATGCTGGCCCACGGCGTCTCCACAGGCGCGCTGTTCATGCTGGCCGGCATTCTCTACGAGCGGCGGCACACGTACGAGATTTCGGAGTTCGGCGGGCTGGCCACGCCCATGCCTGTTTACGCTACGTTTTTCTTATTCATCGTCCTGGCTTCCGTGGGGCTGCCTTTGCTAAACGGATTTATCGGGGAGTTTCTGGTGTTGAGTGGCGCCTTCCAGGCTCGCGCGGTCTACGGCATTCTGGGTGCGACCGGCGTCATCTGGAGTGCCGGCTATTTGCTGTGGATGTATCAAAGAGTTTTCTTCGGCAAGGTCACGCATGATGTAAACCAAACCTTGCCCGACCTGGATGCCCGCGAACGTACCGCGCTCTGGCCTGCGGCGGCCGCCGCCTTGGTGATGGGCATTGCGCCCCTGCTGTGGCTCAATGCCATCGATCCTGCGGTACAAAGTGTTCTGGCTCCATTCACCCAACTCGCCGGCAAGGTGGTGGGCCAGTGAACTTCTCCATTCAGTACGGGGCGCACGGCATTCCCGTCATCGCCGATTACATCCGCATCCTGCCGGAGATCGTGCTGTCAGTTTTCGGCATGATTATCATGCTGCTCGATCCCGTCCTCGACGAAGAGAACAGTCAGAAAACTTTGGGCGGAATCGCTTTGCTAGGTTCGCTAGCCGCCATTCTCGCCACCCTGTACCAGGCACGATTCCCCGGCATGGCTTTCTGGGACATGGTGCGCGTCGATAGCTTCAGCGTCTTCTTTCATTTCCTGGTCGCCGCCATCGCCGTCGTCGTGATCCTCACTTCGTACGAGTACATGGCGGTACAGCAGATTCGCGCCGGAGAATATTACGCTCTGATTTTGTTTGGCGCGGTGGGCATGAGCCTGATGTCCTCGGCCGTCGAACTCGTGCTGATTTTTATTGCGCTGGAAATTTCTTCGATTTCGACTTACATTCTCGCGGGATTCCGGCGGCAGGTTGCCACCAGCAGCGAATCGTCGCTCAAGTATTTCCTGCTGGGCTCGTTCGCCACCGCGTTCTTTCTCTACGGTGTCGCCCTAATGTTCGGGGCGACCGGTTCCACCAGCATCCCAGTAATCGCCGACACGTTGCAGTCGGATCAGGTGCCGGTGCTGGCCTACGCCGGAGTCGCCTTGATGTTTGTGGGACTCGCCTTCAAGGTGGCAGCCGCGCCCTTCCACATCTGGACGCCCGATGTATACGAAGGCGCTCCGGCACCCGTCGTCGGCTTCATGTCCACTGCGCCCAAAGCGGCGGTGTTCGCAGTGCTGCTGCGTATCATGTTTGAGGCCCATGCGCCCGGACGCCTCTGGCTGATCTGGCTCACGGCCGCTCTTTCGATGACGATCGGCAACGTGGCCGCACTGGTGCAGAGCAACGTCAAGCGCCTGCTGGCTTATTCTTCCATCGCACACGCCGGCTATTTGCTGGTCGCTTTCGCGGCGCTTCCGGAAAATGGCATTCCAGCCGCAATGTTTTATACCGCCTCCTACGCTGCGATGAACGTGGGCGCATTTGCCGTAGTCAGCCACTTTGCAGGCGCAGGCGAACGCTACGTCAATCTCGAAGATTATGCTGGACTGGGACGACGCTCTCCCATTCTCGCCGCCACTTTCACCATATTTCTTTTGTCACTGATTGGGATTCCGGTCACTGGCGGTTTCTTCGCGAAGTTTTACGTCTTCAGCGCGGCGCTGCAAGCGAACCTGGTTTGGCTCACGATTATTGGCGTCCTCAACAGCGCCATCGGCGCCTATTATTACCTGCGCATCATCGTCCTAATGTACATGCGGGAAGCGCGCGATGAAACACCGGTCACGCCAATTCCTTTCGCGCTCGGAACTGCTCTCGTCATCAGCCTGGCCGCCACCATCTATCTCGGAGTCGTCCCGGGGCAGGTGTTAAACTACGCTTCGCGCTCCGCAGCCGAACTGCTCCATTAACCTTCCTATTCCAGAGCGACCGCGATATCCACATACGCGAAGATGCGCGCGGCCAGCACCCACAGGCCAACGGTCTCAATAACCGCCAAGCCCAGAGGAAACCACGGGACAAATCCGGGATCGGCGAAAGACGACTTCATCACGGCACTAATCAGGGAGTAAACCGGCAGAATGGATACCCATCCCGGATTCATGAAACGGCTCGCCGCAGCAGGTATACCTAAAAGCGCGACGGCAGTTGCGCTGGCGCCAAAAAATGGATTTAGAAATGTCGAGAACATCAATGCGACGGTTCCGGCCAACATGCAAGCGGCGATCACGCACAGCATGAGGAACCAAACTTGCGAAATGGGAAAGCCAGCTTGCCCGAGAGTCCAACTTCCGGTAATCCCAAGGGACACGCAATAAATAGCGCAGGCCAGAGTTACGCCGAGAACAAGACCCGAAAGGTACTGCTCGCGGCTTACCGCCTTCGATAGAACCGCGAGAATCCGACGGCTTCTGCGTTCGTTGTGGATCGCCGTCCCCCCCGAAGAAAATACTGAACACCACGATGTACATGGCGACCTGTTTGAACAGATAAAGCAGTTCGTCGCGGTCGCGTGGAATGTTTGCAATCAGTCCCAGGAATGCAAGAAGCAAAATCCATAGCAGCAAGACAAAAATTGGCCAGCGCTGTTCGCGCACGTAGTTGAAGGCGATCAGGAGCATCGCCTTCATGCGAGACCTCGGGGTTCGAGTGAATCCTGGTCTACTGTCATTTCCAGAAAGACTTCTTCCAGCGAACGGCGCGATGGATTGGCGCTGACGATCTCTCCGCCCAGGGCCCATATACGCTCACAAACCGCACGAAACGAGCTCGGGGCAACGCACAAGTGGATGAGACCATCCTGGACGGCAGCGCCTTCAAAGTCACTGACTGCGATGCCGCGAGCCACAATTTCAGTTTGTCCTGCCGCTTGTAGAAGCTCCGTGGTTTTTCCTAAACGCACCAGTTTGCCGCGGTGCAAAACCGCTACGCGATCGCATAGCAGTTCGACTTCTGAAAGCAGGTGAGAACTTAAGAAAATGGTTTTGCCGTCTGCCCGGGCACTGAGCAGCAACTCCCGAACCATAACGCGGGCGTGCGGATCAAGCGCCGAAGTAGGCTCATCGAGAATCAGCAAATCCGGGTCGTTGACCATGGCTTGCGCCAGTCCCACGCGCTGCAACATACCGCGGGAAAACTTGCCGGCATTGCGATAGGCGTCGTCCTGCAGTCCAACTAATCGCAGAACCTCCGCCGCTCTTTTTGCCAATTGAGAACCACCCATTCCATTGAGGCCGCCATAGAAGCGCACGAGGAACTCAGCGCGCCGATGATAAAGAGCCACGTTTTCTGAGAGAAAGCCGACCTTGCGCCTGGTGGCCGCATGTCCAAACGGACGCCCCAACATGCGGCCACTGCCGCGACTGGGGCGGGTGAAGCCCATGGCGAGGTGCATGGCGGTCGTTTTCCCTGCGCCATTGGGACCCAGGAAGCCGAAAATCTCTCCCTCTTCCACGCTGACGGAAAAGCTATCGAGGGCGGCAAGGCTTCGTCCCCTAGGGAAGCTGCGATATTCCTTGCTGATCCCCAAGAACTCGAGAATCGCTGCCATCGGTCTATTCTAAGGGTTTAGACGAAATAATGGTGAATCCTTCGAAATCCCGCACCGGCCGCGGCTTTTGACAATCTCGGGTCTGGCAGCCGAGATAGAGGCATACGAATTCAGGTCAAGCGCCTTATTGATTCACGCCACTGGCGAGCATACCGCCATCCACGACGAGAATTTCCCCGGTGACGAAGGAAGCTGCGTCGGAAGCCAGGAACACGGCGGCTCCGGCAAGCTCTTCTACCTTGCCAAAACGTTTCATCGGAATGCGCCACAAATATTCCTGACCCCTTCCCGTGCCATCCAGGATTTTTTCGTTCAAAGCAGTGCGGAAAACTCCCGGCGCAATGGCATTCACACACACCCCATATTGCGCCCACTCGATGGCCAGCGCCCGAGTAAGACCGGCCACCCCTGATTTGCTGGCGGTGTAAGCTGCGACTTCAAAAGCGCCGATAAACGAGGCCAGGGATGCGATGTTAACGATCCTGCCATAGCGACGTTCCACCATATGGCGTCCAAATATCTGGCAGGCCCGCAGCGTGCCGGTCAAGTTGGTATCCAGGATGTCGGCCCAGTCGGATTCAGGAACCTCCAGGGTGGGCGCGCGTTTCGTGCGTCCGGCAGAGTTGATCATGATGTCCACTTTGCCGAAAGCGTCGATCGTCGCGTTCAGCAGGCGTTCCAGTGAAGTTCGGTCGCCGACATCGGTGGTGAAACGCAAAGTGCGACGCCCTCGCTGCTCAATTTCTCGGGCCGTCGTTTCAACCTGCTCGGCGCGCCGTGAAGTCGGAACCACGTCCGCGCCGGCTTCTGCCAAACCGTGGGCGATAGCGCGCCCTATTCCGGAGGTTCCTCCAATCACCACGGCAGACTTGCCGGTCAAATCCAAGAGAGCATAGGCCATATTTTTCCTTCACTTCCATGTACTGTGCGATGCTGCCAACGAACCATGTTACGAGGACTGGCTCTTGTTCCGGCCAGAGCTTCGTTGCCTTGCGGGCGAGGAGAGAGCGCGCTGCCGTCCCGGACCACTCACCCGTGTTAACTCGAAAGCCGCATTCACCAGCGCGATATGAGAAAGCGCCTGGGGAAAGTTTCCCAGCTGCCGCTTTGTTCTGGGATCGTACTCCTCCGCGAGTAAGCCGACATCGTTGCGCAGGTCCAGCAGGCGTTCAAACAATGATGTAGCATCTTCTGTGCGGCCCAGCATGTTCAACGCTCCCACCATCCAGAAACTGCAAGCCAGGAAAGCTCCTTCGCCGGAGGGGAGTCCGTCATTCACATTCTCCGTGCGGTAGCGCAAGACAAAACCATCCACCGTGAGATGTTTTTCGATAGCTTCGATCGTGCCACGAATGCGAGGATCGGACGCCGGCAGAAATCCAACCAACGGAATTAGCAACAAGGAGGCATCTAACTCCTTGGAACCGTAAGACTGCGTGAAACTTCCGAGCTGACGATTAAAGCCCTGCTCACAGACTTGCTGGTGAATTTGATCACGCACCTTACGCCATCGGCTCACCTCGCCGCGCAGGTGGAATTTTGTCGCTCTCTGAATGGCGCGGTCGAATGCCACCCAGGCCATGACCTTCGAATAAGTGAATTGCTTAGCGCCGCCGCGTACCTCCCAAATGCCTTCGTCGGGCTGCTGCCAGATTTTGGCCAGATGATCGGTCAAAGTTTGCTGTAGTCCAAAATCGTACGGGTCTGGACGCATTCCGCCCAAGTCGGCGTGTAACAAAGCATCCGCGACCTCGCCGTAAACATCGAGTTGGAGCTGCTCGGAAGCCGCATTCCCGATTCGCACCGGCGCCGAGGCCTCGTATCCAGAGAGCCAGCCAGCTTCCCACTCCTTCAAGTCGCGTTCGCCGCGAATGCCATACAGGGTCTGAACTTGATCCGGGCTCCCGGCGGCGGCTCGTAACAGCCAGTCCCGCCACGCCGCAGCCTCTTTAAAGTAACCGGCGTTCATCAAGGCGAGCAGGGTGAAAGTCGCATCGCGTAACCAACAATAGCGATAGTCCCAGTTGCGCTTGCCTCCAATTTGTTCCGGCAGAGAAGTTGTAGGCGCGGCAACGATTCCTCCGGTGTGACGGTAAGTGAGGGCTTTCAGGGTAATGAGCGAGCGCTCGACAGCCTCGTTGTACTCGCCATTCAGTTTGGCCTGGCTGGCCCATTGTTGCCACAACTTCACCGTCCGGCGTAACGAGATTTCCGGATCGACTGCGTGGGGAAGCTTGTCGTGAGAAGGGCCGTAGCTGAGCACGAAGGACACCGAGTCCCCTTCGCGGACCGTAAATTCGCTCACCGTTTTCAGGTTCTGGCCGCGCAGAGGAGCCCGAGTGTGCAGCGTTACCATGTCGGGGCCGGCAATCGCGCGCAGAGTTCCCTCCCCCAATCGACTCACCCACGGGATGGAGCGGCCGTAATCAAAACGCAAGACCAACTCCATCTTCATTCGCACCCGGCCTTGCACCCCACGGACAATGCGAACGAGATTAGAATTCCGGTTTCGCACGGGCATGAAGTCCAGCAGGATCGCGCTTCCCTGTGCGGTCTCAAATCGAGTTTCGAGAACGAGTGTATGGTCGAGATAGCGGCGGGTACTGCGAACCACATGTTGCGGCGTGATGCACCAACGGCCATTTTCTTCATTGCCTAGCAGTGCGGCGAAGCAAGCTGGGGAGGCGAAGTTTGGCCAGCACAGCCAGTCGATGGATCCATCACGGCTGACGAGCGCCGCAGTTTCGCAATCGCCGATAAGGGCGTAGTCCTCAATGCGGGCAGACATAATCTTTGAGGATACCGCAGGGCAGCAGGATTTGGCGTCGTTGAACGGATTCTTACGGGAAAACAAACACGGGCGGAGGAGGGTATCTGTTCCTAGTCTTAGCGGGCGTCAATCAAACGACCGGCGGTGGCACCGCCTGGGACTCTCGCACTTCCAACTCCATTTGGCGAAGATGAGTGGCTTCTTGCGGATCTGTCCCCGCCGAGAGTTCACTCTTCTCTAGAAAGTAACGCCAGCCGAGTTGGCGGTCTTCCGAGCTTTGACCAACCTCGAATTGCCGCATGGTGGCTTCCGCATTTTGCCGGCCCTTGACGACCCCCACGACTCCCCCGGACTCATAGGTCCGGACGTTGTGGCGGATGACTGCGTAACAGACTTTGGATTCGTCGCGTGTCAGAGATACTCCCTTTTGCAACTCTATAACTGATCGTAACATGAGGATCGAGCTTTTGTGCGAAATTGTCAGCGAGTGAGTTCAGCTGCAGGGTTTTGCGCGATGAGCTATCGCAGGACGAATACCAGCGCGGAGAGCAATCCGCAGCCAACTACAAAGATTATGACAGCGATCTCAGTCGTGTCGTAACCAGACATGGCCTTCATCGGTTCTCTTTCCGGCCTGCTACGGCCCAGATCTCGCACTTAGCTGTTGCGCAAAAGCAATCGAAGAGCCGGCTAAAACGGTCGAGCTACGCGCATTTCTGCGCGCAACCCAAATTCACACGGTATCGCTTTTTCCAGCAGCCATTTTTTACCGGCGTTTATTCAGGATTTCTTGTTCGGCGCGGAGCCAGTCCTGCTGTTCGTTTCCGTCCTGATTACCCCGGCTCTCGAACAGCTGATGAGCTCGCTCTCGAATTTGGTCACGCAACGAGTCCGCAGCGGAAATCGAGGTGACGGTTGCCCCGCCGCCTTTTGGATTCGCCGGAACGTTGGACTTCGGATAGGTGGAGACACTGGATCGAGACATAGGTACCCTCCTAATTGCATGCGCTAAGGAAGGAGAACTTCAGATGGGCTGACTTAGTTCAGAAAATCTGAAAGAGCGAAGAGACGTTGCTCACTCATTTCAACCCTAGTCGCTGGCTATGCATTTGTCAATTGACGGGAACTCTTAGTGGTGGGTAGTCGCAAAGTTTGGCAAACTCCTCTTTCTACCTTGTCGTTCCGAGCCAGTCGGCAAGGCCGCGCGCCAGAATGAAAACTCTTGCTTGAGTATCCAAATAGAGCGACTGCCGACCTAAACAACTTTGACTAGCTCGATAAGTTATTTCCTGCCCCGTTCGCCAGAAATTCATATTCCGGTGTGTCGCCTCACTCATTCGAAGGCTCTTCTATCGGACTTTCACGGTAGAATCCCAATCCATGGTTTTTCCAAAAGCCCAGAAGAAGCTCGCTGGATTCGATCCTCACCGATTCCTGGCGACCATCGGCGAGGGTAGGAAAATTCTGTCCTTTCGGAAAAAGCAAATTATTTATGCCCAGGGTGATCCGGCAGATGCGGTTTTTTATGTCCAGAAAGGCAAAATAAAATTAACTGTGGTTTCAAAAACCGGCAGAGAAGCTACGATAGGATTTCTCACCGACGGCGCTTTTTTTGGCGAAGGATGCCTGGCCGGCCAGACGCTTCGTATCGGCTCTGCGGCCGCCATCACTGAGTGTACCGTTCTTCGGATCGACAGAAGAGCCATGACGCACGCCTTGCACCGCGAACATTCATTCTCCGACCTGTTCGTCGCCTATCTGCTCGATCGCAATATCCGTTATGAAGAGGACTTAGTCGATCAACTCTTCAATTCCAGTGAAAAAAGACTGGCCCGGATTCTCCTGCTGCTGGCTCATTTCGGCAAAGAAGGCAATCCCGAACTCGTCATTCCCAAGATAAGTCAGGAAACTTTAGCCGAAATGGTTGGCACTACCCGTCCGCGAGTCAGCTTTTTCATGAATCGGTTCCGGAAATTGGGTTTTGTGGACTATGACGGCGGCAGTTTGCGCGTCCATAGTTCCCTACTCAACATAGTGCTGCACGATTAAGCATGAAGATCGCGGAAGCCGCAATTCTGCGTCGCTTAAATGCGACCGAGAACCAGGAGAATGACCACGATCAAGAGAACTACTCCCACCCCTCCAGTTGGCGCGTAACCCCAATCCCGGCTATGCGACCAACGGGGCAGGGCTCCGAAAAGCGCTAATACCAAAATCACGATCAGGATAGTTCCTAGCATGTTTGACTCCTTCTTTCCGGCGTTCCGGAATGTTGAACATTCGTGTAGGTCCTCACGAAGCTGCGATACTGCGTGTTACGTGCGCTTGCTGTACTGCAAGCGTGCGGCTACTGTGGACGGAATTGGCGTTCGCGCCGGCGACTGCGCCGATGCCCCGTTACAATTCGACGTTGATCGCAACGTTGACCCCGGGATAGGTTGAGTTGCACAAGTAATAGACACCATTAATGTCGACCACAAAAACATCTTGCGTGTAGAGCCAGTTGGATGGCCAGGGATCAACGAATCCGAACCAATAGCCACCGTATTGAAAGCGGCGGTTCCTGCTGTAATCGGCTTGGCTGATATGAAATCTATGCTCCTGTCCAAACTTGGCGCGGAAACGGTCGTCGGGAATGCGCCGTGCGTCATTTTGGTTGGCGGGTCGTCCCTGAGGTTTGGACCTGGCCTGCTGCGTGGATTGCCGAGGCGTAGATTGCCGGGACGCAGATTGCGGCTGCGCGCTTCCCTTAGCTTGGTTGTTCTGCTGCTGTGAAGCTACGGCTGGTTGCTTTCCGTTCCTGTTCGGCTGTGCTGGAGCTTTCTGCGCCTGCTTGGTGTTGATATTGCGCTGCTGCGGGGCTTTCTGCGCCTGCCTGGCGGGTTGCGTTTTTTTCTCGTCCTGTTGAGCAGGCTTGGATTGCTGTTCCTTCTGCTGATCGTGCTGCTCCTGCTGTGCGTACACGGGAGCAGTGGCTCCCAGGCTCATGGATAAGACTGCCGTGCTGATGATTCCAACTAGCTTCATAGTGTTGTCTCCATTTACTGCTGGCTACGTGCTACCGCAAACTTCCTGTAGTCGTATTGACCGGGTGGCCGATGGCGTCACCGGATACGAGGAGTTCCACTCGGCGGTTCTGTTGCCGTCCCGCAGAGTTACTGTTGGAGGCTACCGGCAAAGTGTCGCCGAAGCCTTTTGAGCTGACCGAATTTGTCGCCACGCCTTGCTGGACCAGGTAGTCGCGGACTGAGCCGGCGCGATTCTCCGACAAGGTCTGGTTCATGGCATCGCCGCCGACGTTATCGGTGTAGCCGCCGACTTCGATGTTGAGTCCCGGATAGGCCAGCAAAATGCCAGCAACTTTCGCCAGTTTTTCCCGTGCACCCGGTTTCAAGGAATATTTGCCGGTATCAAACAGAACATCGGACATGCTGACGATGAGGCCGCGCGCGGTGTCGCGAGTTTGCAGAATAGAATTCAACTGCGCCGACAGTCGCATCCGCATGGCCGCTTTGTCGGTTTCTGCCTGTTGCGCACTCAACTGCGCTTGCTGTGCTGCCAAGCGAGATTGTTCGGCATCCGCCTGGGCGGCAGACAGGGCGCTGGCTGATGCGGCCTGGTTGGCGGCCATTGCAGCCTTAGCTTGATCGGAGTCTGACTGCGCTTGAGCAGTAGCGGCCTGAGCTTTTGCTGTTTCTGACTCTGCCTGTGCCTTGGCGGCTTCGGCTGTAGCCGTATCCGACTGCGCCTGAGCTTTGGCGAGTTCGGCGCGGGCTTGATCCGACTGGGCTTGCTCTTTTTGCCGGGTTGCATCGTCGGCTTGCGCCTGGGTTTGTGCCTGCGCATCAGCCGCCGCTTGCCGTTCGTTGTCTCGGCGCACATCTTCCATCTTCTTGACGGCGACCGCGCGGGCATCTTCGGCAGTTTGCACTGCCTCGCGGGCAACCGCAATCAGGGGCTTTCTGTCGATATGCTTCCGTGTAGCATCCTCATCGACGTTGTTCATCAACTGGACGGCACGTTGATAGCTGTCGCCGGCGTATTGCTCGGCTCCCTCGGCCTGTGCGATGCGCAACGCATTACGCGCTTCAAAGAATTCCAACGGGAGTTTCGTGTTCAGGATCACCGGATCAAACTTGTAGCCGGTCGGAATGTAACTGCCCCGCTCCATCAGTTCATACTTTGCATTTACCGCTTCGATAGTCCCTTTGGTATCCTCGCGAACCACGTTTTCGAGAACCACGACATTGCTGGGCTGGCGCACCGCATAATAAGGTTCCGCAGTAACAATAAGAGCGAATGCTTGCAGGTCGGTGGTTACCGTCACCTTGCTGCGATGATTGCCCCCTAGCAACACTTCGCCGAGATTTACGGCACGTCCTTCTGGCGAAATTGCCCACAAGATATAAGTGAGATATTCACTGCCGAATGTCGTGGGATTCCGCAGGTCGCCAAATTCCGCTTCGATCTCAATCGCGCCGCGCTTGCTGTTCACTTGGGCCACACCGTTGGCTGAAGGCATTAAATTTGTACCAGCAAAATCCAGCTTCGTGGCTCCGCTGCGGTGCTGATAGTTGACCGCCTGCACGCTGCGGCTAACTACGGTGACCCGAAACGTCGGGGTGTGCTCCATGGGTTCGACGACATTGGCTTGAGAAGTGATCTGGGCCGCTGCGTTCAAACCCATTGCGATAACAGCTGCTAGCATTAGGCTTAGTTTCAATCTATCTCCTTGCGGCAGACCTCTGCCGGTTTGCGTTTATAGAGTTCTTGAGTTGCTGCATACAGCTTGCAACCGGTGTCTCTTGCGGCATCCTTCACGATCCAACGTGGATCCGGGAAATCGAATGAAAGAGTCCGAAGATATTCAGCAACCACAGAACCACGGCAATCACTACGACGCTGTTCAGAATTGACTTGATGGAGGACTGCATGGGAATGAAGCGATTCACCAACCACAGCAGAACACCCACCACGATGAGAACTTCCAGGAGTTGAATTAAAGGCATACGGTTTTCACCTTCCCTTTTCTTTTGCGGGCTAACCCTCCTAATTTTCCGAGGAGGTGTTGCCCTGATTTCGATGTTCGAGGGCTTTTAGGATCGAACCATGTTCGCCGGGACTTCACGGCATACACAAGGAATGCTGATTAGCTGGACTGTTGATCGCTGGGCCGCGATTCGAATCGGGTCCGGCCGGGCGATCTATAGAGTTAGGAGCTCCGAATCAGCATTCGTTGCTCTTTCCACCCTCACGAGTTCAAGAATGACAGGCGTCGGCATTCATGTCTGAGCAAGATAGCTCACATCTCGATTGAGGGTTTTTACGAGGCGGCAACCGAAATTTGTCTGCGGTTGCTCAAAACGTGTTACTTTCAATTGTTTCGAAAGTGTTCACTTTTGACCAGATTTCCCCCCACCACAAATCCGACAATGCCAAGCAAGAATCTCGGTTGCAGCCGTTTCACGGCGAAGCTGCACCAATCATTAACCAGCAAGTCTAACCAACAGCCGTCCCAGAGATAAATCTCGCTTGCCCGTCTCTGAAAGGCCGTCCTTAAGGAGGACGAAACAGCGTGCGCGTTCACCTAATTAACCCGAGCGAAGTTTCTTTCGGAACGGCAGTCATCACTCCTCGCTGGCTTTATGTGTTAGCCGCGGCAACGCCCCGTCTGTTCGGCGACCCCTTCTTGGTGGACGAGACTTTAGCCGCGGTCGATCCCAATAGCATCCAGGATGGCGACGTGGTCGGCATCGGTATTCATACGGCGAACGCGTTGCGTGGGTACGCCATCGGCAAAATGGCACGGGCCCGCGGCGCCTGCGTGGTGTTTGGAGGCATTCACGCCACTCTTTATCCCAATGAAGCCCATGAGCTCGGGGGCGCCCATGCGGTCGTCAAAGGCGACGGAGATGTGGTGTGGGCAAAAGTCTTGACTGACTGTGCGCGCGGAACTCTGCAGCCGGTTTATGACGGCGGCCGCATTGAAGCCTCCGAATTTCTGCCCGCACGCTGGGATCTGGTTCCACGCAAAAGCTATATGTGGGCTTCGGTACAGACGGTACGGGGTTGCCCCAAACATTGTTCCTTCTGCTCGGTTTGGCGCACCGATGGTCAAAAGCCTCGCCAGCGCGGCTCGGACGCCGTGATAGAAGAAATCGTCCAACTGCGCCGTCTGGGCTTTCGCTTCATCGCTCTCGCCGACGACAACTTCTATCCCGTCACCCTCACCGACCTCCGCCTGGCCGAGGAGCAACACAATACCGCCCGGCTTAACGAGCTTAAGACCATTCGTGCCGAGCGTTTCGAGTTGATGGCGCGCCTGGCACTGCTTCCCCCGGACACGATTTTTTTCACGCAGATCACCATGGAAGCCGCCGAAGATACGGATTTCCTTGATGCCATGAAAGCCGCCAACATCAAAGGCGCGCTCGTCGGAGTGGAATCGGTTACTCCCGAGGGCCTCAAGGATGTGTACAAGGAATTTAATGCCTCTGGCCAGGACTTGGTAGAACGCTTGAGAACCTTCCGGCGTCATGGCGTGTACGTGCTGGGCTCATTTATTTTCGGCCTGCCCAGCGACCGTCCGGAAACCTTCGACGCTACCGCTTCCGCTGCGTCGCGCGCCGAAATTGCCTTCGCCCAGTTTGTCATGATCACTCCCTATCCCGGCACCGTGGACTTCATGCGCTGGGAAAAAACCATGGAGGCTTCCCCGGTCTTGGTCGGCGGCGTTCCCATTACTCGCCGCTGGCTCATTCCGCAAGCTCAGCGCCCCAAGCTCTACTGGCCTCATCCCACCATGAGCGGGGAGGAAATTCGCCAGCACACGCAATCCGTATGGGACAACTTCTACGGCATCAAGTCGATTTGGACGCGTTCCAACTTCATTAAATCTTTGCGGGCGCGCTTGGCGTTTGTCTTGATCTCGAAGGTCTATCGACAGATGTACGCCGATACCGGAATCGCCACCGACAGTGCGCGCATCTCCCGCTCTGCGCGTTGGGCGCGTTGGCTGGCCAAGCCATGCCAACGGCTGTTCGCCGCTCCCCCCATGCCGCACCTGAAGGTGCCGGAGGTATGGAGAGTGCCGCCCGAAGTAGGAGAGTCCTGCGAACTAGCGAACGGATAAGGTGCGTTTGGGAGTGCGGTTTACACGAAAGGTCAACAACTCTTGCCACGAAGGGACATATCCCTCGGGGCCTACAATGAAGTTGTGCGCTACTACACTACGAGGCGGACGGACGGTGCGATAACCTTCAAGTGCTCGTTCTGCGAGCACACCGTGAGTACTCGGAATTTCGACGACAAGCAAGGGAATTGTCGCACGCAAGCGGCGACCGCAATGAACCAGCACGCAGCCGAATCCCATTCATCGTCCTTGCAGAAACCCGCGCCGGTAAAGCTCGCCAACCCTGGTGCGTTTTGACGTCCTTATCGCTCCGACAAATCCTTTCCGTACGTTGCCCCATGTGCGGAGCCAAGCCCAAACAGAAGTGCACGCTCAGCACCGGCCAACCGTCGGTAAAGACTCACCATGACCGCACTTTGGCCGCGTCCAAGATCTGTAGTCCCGAGAATTTTGGCCAGACTGCAATGCGAACCTTGAAGACAGCTACGAGCCGCGGTTTCAACATTCTGTTTCATCACACCTGAAAACCTATGCTCGCACCACGGAAAGCGGCACGGCAGGGCGAAACACCGACATTCTTTCAAATCCACAAGAACGGCCAAGCCGTGGATGGTTCCAGTTATGGCAGCCTCGAAGAGGCGTCAGCAGCTCTGGAGGACGCGGCACAAGGTGGCGAAGTAACCGCAGTGGATGCGTTCGATGGAATCGTACGCCGCTACACACTTGGGGAGTGCCGAAATGCGGCGCGCAAGTTTCGCCACGGTGCCCCTAGCTAGGGGTCTTCAGCGGCTCTCCGCACTCCAAACATAGCTTCTTGTGCTTGGCAGTGATGCGCCCGCAAGAGGGACACATTCGCACCGAAACTGTCTCATTGATTCCGGGTACCGCGGAAACTGTTCTGAGCCATTCCATGAGCGGTGCGAACCGCGCGCGAGAACGAGTTAGCCAGCGTCGAAATTCGTGTTCCATCGGTCTCCTCGCTGCTCATAGTGTGGCGGAATGGGGGCCAATAAATCTGTACCGGATTGCTCACATTCTGCGAAAAGGGCTCATATCGTAGCCTTTGAGGTAATTGTGCCTGTGGGTGTAACCGTCTCTGCTATACTAACCATGACGCTTTTGCCACGGTTTGCTTGTCACGCGGTGGTCCACGTTGGACCAGAACTATCTCCGCCTTCCCTGCCCGCCGTTTAATTCAGCGCCAAATCTAAAATCAATGTGAGCCGCACCGGCTACTTCGGAGGTGTGTCCGAGTGTATGACCACCAGCCGCTCTAAGAAAGAAACAAATTCGAATGACTACCTTTACCGAACTGCCCCTCTCTGCCGTATTGCAGCAGAAGCTGGCCGCAGCTCAATTCACCACTTTAACCCCCATCCAGGAGCAAGCAATTCCGCCCGCACTCGAAGGCAAAGACGTAATTGGCACTGCCCAGACGGGTACCGGCAAGACTCTCGCCTTTCTGATTCCTCTGATCGAGGCTCTACAAGCTGCGCCCTCGCGCCAAACCAGCGCGCTGGTCCTGTTGCCCACGCGTGAACTCGCCATGCAAGTGCATGAGCAGTACGAGCAACTGTGCACCAAGACCATGCCCAAAGCCGCGCTCGTCATCGGCGGCGTGTCGGAGAAGGCGCAAATTCAGAATCTTCGCGCAGGCTCCGGATTGGTCATTGCCACTCCCGGACGGCTGCAGGATTTCATTGACCGTAAACTCGCCGACTTGCGCTACGTGAAAATTCTTGTGCTGGACGAAGCCGACCGCATGCTGGATATGGGATTTCTGCCCGCTATCCGGCGCATCGTTTCGGTGCTTCCCCGCCAGCGCCAGACCCTGTGTTTTTCGGCCACGATGGAGCAATCCGTCGCCAGCCTGGTGCATGAATACATGCGCGAACCGGTGCGCGTCGCGCTAGGTTCGGTGCTCAAGCCGGCGGAGAGCGTGCAACTGAAAGCCTACGAAGTTCGTCCCGGCGAGAAACTGGAAGTGCTTCGCCAGTTGCTCTATGCGGAAGGTGGACAAACCTTAATTTTCACTCGCACCAAGCGCGGCGCGGAACGTCTGGCGAAAGATCTGGTTCGCGACGGCTTCACCGCAGCCATGATTCATGGCGACCGATCGCAATCGCAGCGCAACGGAGCCTTAAGCGGATTTCAGGAAGGCCGCTTCCAAGTGTTGGTCGCCACCGATATCGCCTCGCGCGGATTGCACGTGGACGACGTAGCCCACGTCATCAACTACGACCTGCCCAAGATGGCGGAAGACTTTATCCATCGCGTGGGCCGCACTGGCCGGGCCGGTTCGCAAGGCCGTGCCACCACGCTGGTAGCCGCTGCCGAAGTCATGGAGCTGCGAAACATTGAGCGCACCTTGAAGCTGCGCATTGAGCGCATGCAGCCGGATTCATCCAGCTCAGACCACCAAAGGCGTCCAATCCAAAACACTCTGGCCTCGCGAACATTGACCGCGCTACCCGGCGAAGTGTTCGTGTAGTTGATGTGCTGGTGTGGAGCGGGCGCCTTCGCCCGCTGCCTTTGGTGTTGTTTTTGCTTTTTCCCGCAGACTCGAAAAATCCCCGCCCTGTCCCTCCAAACACCGGAGGGACGAGGACGGGGCACCCTCAACGACTCATCTAATTCCTACGCCGCCGCTTCCTGACTACGCTCGAAAAATCCCAGCAGTTCCTGGTTGATCTCGTCTTTCAGAGTCGAGCACATACCGTGCGGCGCTCCCGGAATAATCTTCAGAGTGGCCCCTTTGATCAGCTTGGACGAAAGCATAGCGGACGCGCCGATGGGCACGATCTGATCGTCATCGCCGTGCAGAATGAGGGTGGGCACATCGAACTTCTTGAGGTCTTCGGTAAAGTCGGTTTCGGAAAAGGCCTTGACGCAATCGTAAACTGCTTTGTGCCCCGCCAACATTCCTTGCAACCAGAATGAGTCGCGAAGACCTTGAGAAACTTTGGCGCCTGCCCGGTTGAAACCGTAGAACGGCATACTCAGTTCTTTCCAGAACTGCGAGCGGTCAGCCAGAACTCCGGCGCGGATCTGGTCGAAAGCCTCCATCGGCAAGCCGCCCGGATTCGCACTTGTCTTCAACATGAGCGGAGGCACCGCGCCGATGAGTACCGCTTGGGCAACGCGTTTGGTGCCGTGACGGCCGATATAGCGCGCCACTTCGCCGCCACCCGTGGAGTGTCCCACGTGGATCGCGTTTTTAAGGTTGAGCTTCTCGACCAGTGTCGCCAGGTCGTCAGCGTAGGTGTCCATTTCATTGCCCTCCCAGGGCTGGCTCGATCGGCCATGGCCGCGCCGGTCATGAGCAATACAACGATAGCCGCGGGAAGCGAGAAAAAACATTTGGTCTTCGAAGGCGTCCGCATCGAGCGGCCAGCCATGACTGAAGACCACGGGCTGTCCCGTGCCCCAGTCCTTGTAATAAATCTGGGTGCCATCTTTTGTGGTGATTGTGCTCATAAATATTCTCCTTGATTGATTATTGGTGGTCGAATTCAAGGACCGCCTTGGACACTAGTTGCGCCGCGGTTGCTCCATGATAGACCAGGCTCGGACTACAGAAACACGCGATCCGAGCAAACGCGCATCGCATCCTTGCTGAACCGACTCGTCATGACACTACTTTAGGGAACGGCTAGCGCAAAAAACCAGAAACTTTCCGCTCTAGATGTTTGGCGCGTTGTTAGGGATTCACCTGATCAAGATAAATTAATCGAGATTTAGTTCGTGAAGTTTGTGGAAAAGTGCGGCAACTCTAATTTCTTGTCTTTCCATACCGAGCGGCCAACTCCCTTGATATGCTCCAGGGCATGAATATCATTTTATTTGGAGCCACGGGCATGGTAGGCCAGGGAGTACTGAGGGAATGTCTGCTGGCCCCTGAGGTGGGGGAGATCCTGTCTATTGTACGTACTCCCACTGGACAGAACGATAAGAAGCTACGCGAACTGATCCATGCAGACTTCTTCGATTACTCGGCAATCGCGAGCCAGTTGGCAGGGTTCGATGCCTGTTTCTTCTGTTTGGGAATTTCCTCGGCGGGGCTGACGGAGGCTAAGTACCGCCAGGTAACTTACGACATCACAATGGCAGCGGCTCGGACTTTGGTGAAACTGAATCCAACGATGACGTTCATTTATGTCTCTGGAGCCGGCACCGACAGTACGGAGAAGGGCCGCAGTATGTGGGCCCGAGTGAAAGGTGAGACGGAAAATGCGCTGCTTCGTTTACCCTTCAAAGCAGCCTACATGTTCCGTCCCGCAGTCATCGTTCCAGCGCACGGCATTCGATCAAAAACTAAAATCTATCGAGTCGTTTATGCAGCGACCACGCCCCTGCTGCGCCTTTTGACTCCGTGGTTCCCTCAATACGTGACGACTAGCGAACAGCTGGGGCGCGCCATGATCGAAGTCGCTCGACACGGCTGGCCGAAATCGGTGCTGGAGAGCTCCGACATCAACCAAACCTAAGCGTGGACTGCCCTGGTGCGGCGGTCCCCAAAATCCGCTACGCATTCACCGTGACCATTACCAACTCCGGGGTGCACCGGGAATTGTGCATGGATTTGATCGCGTCTTCAGCGGTGAGCCGTCCCATCACCAAGGCCAGCTTACGGTTGGAGGTCATTTTGATCGGCTCACGATCCATATTGTGCACATAGGCTGGAGCGCGAGTACCGCCGCGATTTACTTTCACCACAAATTTAATCTTTGTCATTTTCCCTCTCTCTGAGTACGTGCCTGCTATCCCCGTGGAGCCCATTTGCTGCGCGTAAAGCGCCACTATCAGCGCCGCCTTCCGAAGTTTCTCGGCGGTCTAGTGATTGACTCTCTCGCGATCGTCTGCAATCGACTCCTCGCTGGAGCTTGGTTCATCGTCCCCAATGCGGAAGAGCGCCGCCTGGGCTGCCGCGTGTTCCTGCAGCTCGCGCATCTCGTCCGCGCTGCCTTCGGGCTTCTCTTGCTTGCGTTGATTCTTGCGCTCAGCTTTGTCGCGCTGTTTCTGTTGTCGAGCTTGTTCCTTTTGGCGTTTGGTAAACGTGGATCGGCCTCTTGGCATTCACAATCCCCCCTGTCTCTTTTGTCGTTAGCACTGGCCGGCAACTTATGGCTGCCGGCGAAAGTCCAGATCGAGAAAAGCTACCAGCGAGGTTCACGCGGCTGGCGCGCCTGGCCGCGATAGTCGTCGCGTCCACCACCGCCCCGTCCCCCTCCGCCGCCTCCAAAACGCTGGCCGCCACCACCACCGCCTCCGCGCGGCCGGTCGGTTTTAGGCTTCGCCTCGTTGATGGTTAACGTGCGTCCCCCCAACTCCGTTCCATTGAGCGCGGCGATTGCTTTTTCGGCTTCGCCGGCATTGGTCATTTCCACAAAGCCGAACCCGCGGGCGCGGCCAGTTTCGCGGTCAGTCACAATGCTGACTTTTTCGACTTCGCCGTGAGCCTGGAAAACGGTGCGTAACTCGGCTTCGGTGGTGCTGTGCGACAAATTTCCAACGTAAAGGTTTTTCATTGCATTTCCTCTCTGTGAACTTCTTTCGCGACTTCCGGCAGGCCTCGGAGTTCCTCTTCAATATTTTTGGCGAAACGGGCTTCCAGGTCGCGTGGTGGCGTGGGCCGGTTCCGCAATTCCTTGGTCCGCGCGGCAGAGGCGGAGCGCACCACGGAGATCCTCCGGGAGGCCTCCAGTATCCCCCACGGCAAGGACGCCCCGATTGCGGCATCCGTCGGGCGGACTCGTGCGGCCTCACCCTGCACCTGGGGCCTGCCATTGCTTTCGATCGCAGCGATTCCGTCCCCGTTCAGCAAATCTGCGCTTGGCGAATCAGCGAGGTACGCAGGCTTCCCTACCAGGAACACGAGATGTTGAGGCGGGGTCGCGCCGCGCACGTCCTCGCAAAACCTGTCGCGGTTTCCCATCTCATCTTCCAGGTTGATAAGTACAAGATTGTACAGATCAGCGCGCCACCAGGAACGCGCCTCGGTAATGTCGCAGGCACAATCGACATCGACTCCGAGGTTTTTCAAAGCGTCGGCGCGCAGATCGCGTTTGGCCGCCGACGCATCCACCAGCAGAACCCGTTTCCGCTTAAGCGGAGCAGGCGCCGGGATGGAGAGGGGCAGGGCAAGCCCGGATGTAGTCATGCCGACACCGGCTCGGCCTTCGAGCCGGGTGTCGTGGAGGCAGGCTTACGCGGCATAGCCTGATTTTCAAAAAGCTTTCGGTCGCGAATCCGCCGCGCCAGCTTCTGCTTCCGCTGACGGTGAAATCTCGATTTGTCGCCGTTGACTCCGGACATACTGACTCCTGTCATTCGTACGGGTTAGAGAATCGCTGGTGTCGCTACATTCCCTCGGGAACGGGCGATGGCCGGCGTTCCGGACACTCCGAACAGCATCGACGAAACTGCGATGAGAAACCAGGTCCCCAGGTCGAGTACCGAGAAAGTCGTCTTACAAAACTGACGGTCGCCGAACGGCGTGGATCCGCCGAAAAACCCCGGGAAGGACAATCCGGCTGCCGCCAGTGTCCCAGCCATCCCAAACGTCACCAACCGGTTCAAAACTCACGTCTTGGGTAGGAAGAGCCGTGTCCTGCCCGGGCACAGAGTAAACTTTTCAGAAGATTTTTCTGACGCAAAGAAGACGCCTCTCGATCTCTCAATCGCGAAGGCGCAGAGTGCTGTAGCGGCGTGTCTTCGAGGTTAAGCAATTACTATTATACCCTTAATTGCCCGGGTTTCCCGGGAAGGATTGCGCCTCGTTACGGATTTATCGCGTGTCGATGGCACTCGCTGCAAATGTGCTTGCCAAGCTGACGCTCTCCGCGTACGATGCCTCAGTACGTTAGACAGAATCGGTTGTGAGCAGTCTCGCCTCAACAGCAGTTACCTGCCAATAGTACTTCCGACTCCCTCCAGCGTAAATCGATTGAAAGGAACACGTGTATCCATATGGCAGAACAAGGAACAGTAAAGTGGTTCAACGACGCCAAGGGTTACGGCTTTATTAGCCGGCAGTCTGGCGAAGACGTTTTCGTGCATTTCTCGGCCATTCAGGCCGGCGGTTTCAAGAGCCTGCAAGAGGGCCAGACGGTGCAGTTCGACGTCACCAAGGGCCCGAAGGGCTTGCAAGCGGAGAATGTTCAGCCGCTCTAAACATCTCCAACCTTCTGCAAGGGGCGATTCGTCGAAGAATCGCCTCTTCAGCCTCCTGACCCACTTCCCCATGTTGTTCTTTGGGCTTTAGCGTTTCAGAATTAACATTCCTTTAACAGTGGCAGCCCACCCCAGGCGCTAATATCCTACCGTGTCGATCCGGGAAGAAGCTCTCACCATTGAAGATCTGGCCGGTCCAAAGCCAGGGCAGCGGATTTTGCGACTGACTGGGCCCCTTGTTATTACTACTATGTTCGGCTTCCAGGCCCAGGTGCGTGCCGACACCTCTCAGGCACTCATCCTGGACTTTACGGGGGTTCCCTACGCGGATTCTGCCGGCATCGGTGCGCTGGTAGGCGCATACGTCAGCCGACAAAAGGACAACCGCAGTCTATCGCTGGTGGGAATCAATGATCGCGTTCGCGCGGTTCTCAAAGTCACGCATGTAGAACAGTTTTTCCGTTTCTTTGACTCCGTGGCGGCTGCTGAACAAGCGCTAGCCTCGTAGCGCTTCAAGGCATCGTTCTGGACCCTGCGTCTGTTATCTCCATCCGCATTTTCCGCTGAGGGCGTGTAATATATCTAAACTCGGAGAGTGAGGATTTCTATTTCTCCCGGGACCTCCGAGCTTTGCGTTCTTTTTCGCGGGTTGCCGAACCCATGGAAAACGAGAAGCGTCCGCGTCCACAAGACGATTTTGCAACCTTCATTGGCGAAACTGCGGCCGTCTCCAGTGGCCCCGGCAGTTCTTCGAGCGCACCGCTCGAATCTCCCACGGTCGTGGATCTGGGTACTGATTCCGCAACCGTAGTCGACGCTATTCCCTCTTCATCTCGTCCCCAAGGTTTCCTCGCCGACCAACCGCTCCTGCAGCCCGGAGTTCTGCTCGCCCAGAGGTATCAGATCATGCAGCTTCTCGGTGAGGGCGGCATGGGCGCGGTGTACAAAGCCAAGGATCGGGAACTCGACCGCATGGTTGCGCTGAAGGTCATTCGTCCGGACTTGGCGCGCAATCCCGCGATCGTCGAACGTTTCAAGCAAGAGCTGCGGCTTTCGCACCAAGTAACCCACAAGAATGTGATTCGCATTTACGACCTCGGCGAGGGCGAGGGCGTGAAGTTCATCACCATGGAGTTCATCGAGGGGCAAGATCTGCGTCCCTGATTCAGGAAAAGAAGAAGTTCACGCCGCAAGAGGCGGTGGACATCACGCAGCAGATTTGCCGGGCGCTGGAGGCGGCGCACACTGTAGGAGTGATTCATCGCGACCTGAAGCCGCAGAACGTAATCCGCGACAACAACGGGCGCGTTCTGGTGATGGACTTCGGCCTGGCGCGCACCGTTGGCAGCGACGGCATGACCCAGACGGGCGCGCTGGTCGGGACGATGGAATACATGTCTCCCGAGCAGGCGCTGGGCAAGGAACTCGATCAGCGATCGGACATATTCGCTCTGGGCTTGATTTTCTACGAGTTGCTGAGCGGGAAAATGCCATTTCAGGCGGAAAGCGGAATTGCCAGCTTGCTCAAGCGCACGCAGGAGCGGGCCACGCCGGTCTCGGAGCATGACGCGGAGATTCCGGCAGCTCTGAGCGCCATCGTCAGCAAGTGCCTGGAGCGCGACCTCAATCTGCGCTACAAGACAGTGAGCGAGGTTTTGGCCGATCTGGAAGTTTGGCAAGGTAAGCGCGCTGCGGCCAGCCTGAAATTTGAGCCGAGCGAAAAACCCTGGGGACAGGATATTCCTTGGCCGCGGATCGGGGCCGCTGTTTTCGCGGTAGTACTGATCGTGGCGGGATTTCTGTTGCGCCACAAGCTATTCGGGCCAGGACCAGAAGCCGCAGCTTCCGGCCCGGCAATTTCGCTGGCGATTATGCCATTTCACAATGCCTCGGGCGATCCCTCGCTGGATTGGCTGGGCTCCAGTCTTTCCGACATGTTGAGCACCGACGTAGGCCAAACCGCGCAAGTGAGGATGGTCTCTGCCGATCGCTTGCACCAGATCTTGCATGATCTGCAGATCTCCAGCCAGTCGCAAATTGATGTCGCCACTCTGCGCCGCCTGGCCGACTTTACCAACGCCGACACCGTGGTGTACGGACAATATGTGAAGGCGGGCGACCAGATTCGCATCGACACCACGGTGCTCGACCTGCGGCACGACAGCAGTTCTACGCTGAAGACCGATGTGGCCAATGAGAAGGATCTGATTACGGCTGTCGACGGCCTGGCGCAAAATGTGCGCCAAAAACTGGCAGCCACCCCACAAATCTTGAAGGACTTGGAAGCGCACGCGCTGCGGCCGTCCACCAGTTCCGTGCAGGCGCTGCGCGACTATGACAACGGCCTGCAACTGGCGCGGGAAGGAAATAATCTGGACGCTCAAAAGCAACTCGAAGCGGCCACCACGGAGGACCCGAATTTCGCGCTTGCCTATTCCAAGCTGGCACAGATCTACGCCAATCTCGGCTACGATGATCAGGCGGAGAAGGCCTCGCGCCGCGCTGTCGAGCTCAGTGACAACCTGCCCAACCAGGAAAAATATCTCATTGAAGCAAATCACGCCCGGATCATGAACGACACGCCCAAAGCGATTGCGGCGTATGAGAATCTCGCCAAGGTGAATCCGGGCGACATGGATGTGCAATTCACCCTCGCCGGGCTCTACGAGCAGGCCGGCAACTTCGACGCAGCCAAGCCGCGCCTGGCGACCGTTCTAGCTAACGATCCTAATAATGTTGATGCGCTGCTGGCGAGCGGACGCGTGCAGATTAAAAACAGTAATCCACAAGGCGGGCTGGATGATTTGACGCGCGCCCTCAACCTCGCTATCCGGCTGGGCAATCAGGAAGAGAAGGCCAACATCCAGCAAGCTATGGGCATTGCTTACAGCATGCTCGACAAGCCGGATGACGCGCTGCAGAATTATCAAGCGTCGCTGGCGATCAAGCAGCAAATTGGCGACAAGCGCGGCGCCGGCGCCAGCCTGAGCGAGATCGCGTCGATTCAGGACACCATGGGGCATCCGGATGCGGCCCTAGCCAGCTACAAGCAAGCCCTGGCGATTCGCCGTGATATCGGAGACAAGGATGGCATCGGCGACTCGCTGATCGCCATGGGCTCGTTCTATCACGATCACGGCAAAGGCGAGGACGCGCTTAAGCTCTTCAAGGAGGCTCTGCAGATCGAGCGCGACCTGGGAAATCAAGCGAATCAGGCGTTGTGCCTGCAGAATATCGGCGTGAACAGCGTCGACAAGGGAGATTACCAGGATGGCCTTACCTATCTGAATCAGGCTTACGAAATTCGGCAGAAACTGAATGTCCCGGAGGATACGGCCGAGACGCTGCACAACCTGGCGGAAGCCAATACCAAGCTGGGACAATACGATACTGCGCTCTCGCAGTATTTAAAGGCCATCGAAATCCGGCGCGGCATGAACGATCAGCACGGCGTCGCGTTGGAATCGGAAAGCATGGCTTTAATTTTCGCCGCCCAGGGGCGCTACTCAGCCGCCATCGCCTCCATGCAGGACGCGCTAAAAATATTCCAGCAGATCAAAGATCGCACCTTCTTTACGGTCGAGATCATGGCTGGGATGGGCGGCATTTTGGCTGAAGCCGGACGGGGTGATGAGGGGCAGAAAAACATCGAAGATGCGCTGGCCATTGCGCAGGAAATTAAGAATGATTCTGTAGCCTCGTTAGCTCTGAACTGGCTTGGCGACGTCTATTTCTACAAAGGTGATTTCAAAGGCGCGACCCAGCAGTACCAGCGCGCGCTGCAGACGGCGACCCGGGCCGCCAACCGCGAACGTATCCTGCTTTCGAAAATCAACCTGGCCAAGACGGACGTACAGGAAGGCCATCCCCAAGCCGCGGTGGCGACATTGAAAAAGCTCGGGGACGACGCCGATTCTCTCGGTCTGAAAACATTGTCGGTCGAATGCGCGGTCTACATGGGACAAGCAATGACAGAGAAAAAGGATGCTAAGGGCGCTCAGGCCGCACTCGACCGCGCTCTGGCGCGGGCGGAAAAACTCGACCTCCGCGTCCTGCAAGCCAAAACTCACTACTGGATGGGCGCTTCCCAGGTGCAGGCAGGCAACGGCAAACTCGCTACGCCGCATTTCCGTGAAGTGGTTCGCATCTTGGAGGCGATCAGCAAGGAAGATGGTTCAGCCAGAGTGCTGGAACGAGCCGACCTCCAGCCAATTTACCGGGAATCGCTAAAAGGTTACCAGGGCGGAAACTGAATGGGGAAGCTCTTGGCCTCTAGCCATTGGCTCTTAGCCAAATCAGTATCGGTTCGGCTAAGACCTAACAGCTAAAGGCCAATGGCTGCCTTGCAACCAAATGAGGCGGACCACCCGCACCCGCATCCGCCCCACAGACACGGTCTCCTAATCTCCCTTGCCCGAGAGCGCTACTGTCTGCGGGCTATTCAAGGCATTATCACTAATCGACAATGTCGCCGAGCGCGATGTCTTGGCGGTGGGCTTGAACGCCACCCCGATCACACAACTACTGCCCGCCGCGAGCGAACTCGGACAAGCCGTAGCCGTCACCACGAAATCCCCCGGATTGGCGCCCGTCGCTCCAATGCTGCTGATAGCCAACGCCGTAGCACCGGTGTTCTTGAGGGTTAAGGTTTGTGTCGTGCTGGTCTTGCCCACGGCCACTGTCCCAAGATTCAAGCTGCTGGTGCTGAGCGTCGCCTGAGGATTAATGACGGTTGCGCTAAGCGTGACCGTTTGCGGATTGCCCGGCGCATTGTCCATGACGCTGAGCACCGCAGTTTGCGCCGTGTAGAACGGTCCAGCGACGAATGCAATGGTCATCGTGCAGCTCTTGCCTGCCGCCAATGATTTTGGACATTGGTTCACTTCCACAAATTCATTGGAGTTCCCACCCTTCACGATGGATAGGAATGGGCCGGTGACAGTCATGGGGCCATCGCCGGTGTTAGTGAGCGTGACAGTCTTGGTCGTGACGGATCCCAGGTACACAATACCGAAATCAATGCTCGGGGGCGAGACCATGGCGAGCGGCCCAGCCGTCACGGTGAGGTTCACCGATGCCATAGCGCTGTTGTAGTTGGCTGGCATCGAAGGTGTGAACTGCGCCGTTACCGGCTGGCTGGTGGTACTTACCACGGTGCCGACGGGCGGAGTGTAGCCGAAGAGCCCTGGAACATTAGCGGTGGCGTCCAGTTGCGCCGTAGTCAGTGGGTAGCCAAGTTGGATGGAAGCCGGCGTCCACGAGATGGTCGGCGTGAGCTTCGTTGCGGCGGTATATTGCGGCATGGCGGAGGCACTCTTGTAGTTCGTATCAGCCAGCCACGCCGCCGTAAGTGTGCAGGTTCCGGTGCCGGTGCTCATGGTGACCGTGGCGCTCGCGCTGCTTGGCGTTCCGCCGACCGTACCCACTGAGCAAACCCCCGAGGTTCCGGAGATCGTCGGCAAGACGCTGGCGTTGGTGGTTGCGGTCACTGAGAAGGTGGATTGATAAGGAGCACTACCAGGCGCGCCGCTGAAAGTCACCGTAGGCGCGATGGTGGTAACCATCAGGCTTCCCATCGTGCTACTCGCCAGGAAGTTGCTCTGCGCCGGGGGCGTGTAACTGGCGCTCAGGGTGTGAGAACCGCCCGCCAGTCCAGGAACGCTAAAAGTGGCTGAGCCGGAGGTGGGGCCTATGTTCGAGGCTCCAAGAGTTTGCGAAAGGGGTTGCGCGATGTTGCCGTCGATAACAAGGCTGACGCTCCCGGTTACCATCGTCGTCCCGCCCGTAGGAGTTACGTTGACCACGATGCTGGCCGTAGTTCCGTAAGGAACCGATGGCGCAGTAATAGAGGTATTCGTGCCGACCGTGTTAACGGTGTTGGAGAGAGCCACAAAGTCGGAGAATTGTTTGGGTTTTCCTGACTGGGTGCCATCGATCTTCGCGGTCTGGTAGCAAGGCGGCGTATCACCCGGCGCGTTGCAGATGTTCTGCAGGTTATTCGAAGTAACGAAGCCGCTGGCAAAGGTATCGCTTGGCGCCGGCGACGGATAGGTAAATGTAAAGCTGTTGATGCTCCCGCCTGAGTTGCTCGCGGTGACATTGGAGATGTTATAGTCCGCGGGCTGAGCTCCGACAATCGACACAACCTGCTGATCGGTCACCGAACACTCCCCGGAGCAGGTTACGGTAGCGGTGGTCCCACTTACCGCGATGCTGGATATTGGGGAGTACAGCGGATCTCCCTGAAGAAATCCAGGATTCGGGGGCAGGATGGACGGATTGCTGTCGTACGCCGTCTTCGCCGCGATTCCTGAGTTTTCAGTGAACGGACACGCCACAGCCGCGGTCATTCCGTGGACGACACAAGAGACCGAGTAAATGATGCAGTTGCCACCAGTGTTGTCATACGTCTGGCAGACCGAGTTGTTGAATGACGTCGGGCCGATCAGCGCACTAAACGCGAGGGGAGTGATGGGCGTAGCAGTGACAACCATGTCGATCGTGCTGGAACCCTGACCGCTAGGGTAGGTTACAGCATAGTTGTGAGTGCCGAACGGAAAGATCGTAGGCGTACCGTTGTTATTCAGCGGCTGCTGCTGGGTCGCGGGACTATGCGGGGTAAAGGTCCAAGAGAGAATGTTCTGTGTTTCATACGAACCTCCCGTTCCGGATGTAAATCCGACGTAGGCGCTGGTGCCGCCGAGCAGGTTGAGGTGTTTGGTGAGGTCGTAAATCACATCGATAACGGGAACAGCCGCGACGGTGCACCCTGGTACCGCGTTGTTGAACGTCTTTCTGCGTGCAGGGGGTGTACGTTCCGGTAACGAACGGAGGGTCAATATAGACTTGCAATTCGTTTGGGGTGCTGTCCAGGGGGTTACCCTGAGTGCCGCTGTACTCGACAACCGCTTGGTGCACATTTCCGTCGGACAGGGTTATGGGGCCCATAGAATTGGTCAGAGCTTCATTGATCGCCGTGTTGCTCGGGGTATTGTCGTCCACTACTAGGCAACCGCCGGAGTCATGACTGGCGGAGTTCACCC
Organism: uncultured Acidobacteriaceae bacterium; assembly: GCA_963712035.1. Taxonomy (GTDB): domain Bacteria; phylum Acidobacteriota; class Terriglobia; order Terriglobales; family Acidobacteriaceae; genus PALSA-270. The sequence goes on from CAVQGL010000005.1 coordinate 116,216, forward strand.
CACCGTTGACGTTGCTGCCGCAGTTCTGCACCGCGATATGGTTGCCGTTGGGATCCCAACTGTCCGCATAGGTGTCAAACTCCACCGCCAGACTGTTGTCAATTCCCGAATAGCCAATGCAGCCCCCCACGTTCGTCCGTTGAAAGCCATTTTCGCCGTTCGATGCTATGCCGCCGGAGACCACGTTCGGCCCCGAATTCGGCAAATAGGGCGGATAGTTGCCGGTTCCGCTAACCGTCCCGAAGTTTGACGCATTGAATTCCTGGCACGAAGTGTTTCCATCTGCCGATTGACCGCCTACGGCATTCTGCACCACAAAGGCAATCCCGTCGGCCGGCGTCCCCGTCACTTGGTTTGGTGGTGTGCCCGTTACAGGCGGAGTGAGCTGAAATGAAAAGTACGAAGTAAAGCCGTTGGCCACCTTCTGCGGCACCGAGAACCATGCACTTTGAGACGTCTGACCGACAGGTGGATTCATCTGCAAATACATAGAGCCGGAAGAGCCTTGGACAGAGGGATTCGAACCCGAGCCGAATGAGGCGTAATAGTCATTCAAGCAGAACAATGGATTACTGGCCGCGTCAGCCGGATCTTTGGCGGGATCGTAGCAACCGTAGCTCGAATTATTGACGGCGCTGTCGAAGCTGTAGTAGGTGATTTGCTGGGCTGTCGCCGGATAAGAGAAAATAAGCGCAGCGAGGGAGAAGAAAGCAAACAGCTTCACAGTCCGGGAAGTCATAGCAAGTCATCCTTATTGGAGAAACTGGGGCGAACCGACCTGAGTGGCCACCTGGGAAAATACATTCCGGCCCTGGCGAGTCTCCACACACGCAGCGCCGACGACGAGTTTCGGGAATGCGCGGCGGCCTCACATCAAGGCAGCCGCAGTCTAACAGCTGCAAATTTTTGAACAGGAACGCCGGGGGAGGGCGCGGGAAAAACAAAATCCCTGTTGCCGGAATCTACCCGTGTTAATTCTCTAAGTCAAGGCCATTTGTCAGTAATTAAGAAATTAATGCACCATATGCAAACAATCGCGACCATGGGACGTCGACCGGGTTCGGTGCGGTGGGAGCTATTTCAAATTTCAACAAGAAGTGGGGTTTGTGGCATGGTACGTGTTCCCGCTGAACAAAGAAATTCCACTTTGTGCTTCGGCCTTGACTCAAAATTCGCTAGACTAAGCCAACCCACATTGGTGACCCCATGGCATCCTCAAGCTTGACCGGGCCTGAACCCGATTCTGGACTTTTCCCCACGCTGGTATTCGTGCGAGACAACCAGCAACGCAAGATTGACCTCGACCACAGTCCTTTCACAGTAGGACGGAAGGCCGACAAAGACTTGCCTATCGCGGATCCGCGAGTGTCGCGCGACCATGCGGTCATCGTCTCTGAAAATGGGCAGTTCTTCGTAGTCGACGGTGGAAGCACCCACGGAACTTTTGTCAATGGCGAACGGGTGCAGCGCAAAGCGCTGCAGCAGAACGATCGGCTGGAGTTCGGCGTGCGCGACGCCATCTATCTGGTGTTCAATCCACCGCAGGAGCAGTCGAACACCGCCCGCGAGTTCCTCGGCCAGATTTCAGGGTTCAATATCTCCGGCGCGAGCACCGACTTGGAGAAGCTTACGCTATTTCTCGAGGCCGCCCGCAAGCTCAATACGACCAGCGTGCTTGACGAAATTCTGGTCACCCTTCTCGAAGCAACCCTCAAGCTCACCGGCGGCGAACGCGCCTACCTCTTCCTGAAGGGCGAAGACGGCAAACTGCAACTGACGGCAGGCCGCAACTCAAAGAGCGAAGCCCTCCTCGATGACAAAACGATTTCCCATTCCATTCTGGACGACGCCCTCAAGGCCAACTCAGAGTTTCTCATTACCAACACCAGCGAATCCTTCGACATGGCCGGCCGGCATAGCATTGTAGCTTTTGATCTGCGCACCGTAATTTGCATTCCGCTGCGCAAGCCCCTGGTCCAGGCAGTTCGCGGCAAGCAAACCGCTGGCTCTGTGGGCGAGGTAATGGGAGCTTTGTACGTAGATTCGCGTTTCGCCTCCGGTGATATTTCCAAGGTGCACAGCGATATTTTGCGGGCGATCGCAACGGAGGCGGCGTCTCTCATCGAAAACGCGCGCTTGGTACAGGCCGAAGAGGCGTCTCGTCTCTATCAGCAGGAACTATCCATCGCCGCGCGCATTCAGCAGCGCTTGATGGCAGTGACGATTCCGGAAGTCCCTTTCGCGCGGCTCACCGGAAAAAATCTCTCCTGCAAGGAGATCGGCGGCGACTTTTTCGACGCGGTGAATACCAAAGACGGCTTGGCCGTGATTCTGGCCGACGTAAGCGGCAAGGGCGTTTCCGCCGCACTGCTGGCTTCCACGTTGCAAGGAATGATTTACTCTCAACTCACTGCCGGAATGACTCTGACGGATATTGTGGCCGCGGTCAATGGCTACTTCACCCACAAAGAAATTGGCGAAAAGTATGCCACCTTGGTGATTGCTCGCATCCGCCAGGACGGTGAACTGGAATACGTAAACTGCGGGCACGTCCAGCCCTTGCTCGTTTGCAATGGCGAAGTCATTCGCCCCGCACACGGAAACATGCCTGTAGGTTTAATTCCCGGCGCCGCCTATGAAAGCGACCACTGCTATTTGCACCCTGGCGATCGTCTGATTCTAGTGACTGACGGCGTCACTGAAGCGGAGAATGCCAGCGGCGACTTTTTCGATAACGAACGTCTGGAAGCCGCGGCTGCGCAGAGCGCGGGCCTCGAAGATGTCTTCTCCGCTGTGGCTGAGTTCTGCAGCGGCACGCCCCTCAACGACGACTGCACCGTAGTGGAGTTGCTTTACACCGGAGGAGTGGTCTAGCAGTTCCATCACTCCGCCCTCTCTTTTGGCGCTCTCCCTGAAATCCGCGCACACGAACGGTTCGCCGCCATGCGAAGGTGGCACCGCTTCGAGTAAACTGCGAACACGGCTATGCAGTGCTCCCGATGGATCGTCTGAATGCCTTTGAATGCTAAGCTGATCGGCCGGGTCTTCAAAGCATTTCACTATCGCGATTTCCGCCTGATGTGGGTGGGCGCGTGCACCTCCAGCATCGGAACCTGGATGCAGATCGTGGCCCAGGGCTGGCTGATCTACCGCCTGAGCCATTCCGCGTTCTTGCTCGCCCTCGATCAATTTCTCGGTGGCATTCCCATCTTTTTGTTCTCGCTGATCGGCGGTGTGGTCGCAGATCGTGTGGAGCGCCGGAAAATCCTATTGGCGTCCCAATACGTACAGATGGCCACTGCCGCGCTGCTCACCATCCTGGTGGCAAACGGCGTGGTACATGTCTGGCACATTCTTTGCCTCTCCTTCATCTCCGGCTTCGCCCAGGCCTTCGGCGGCCCCGCCTACCAGGCGCTGATTCCCACCTTGGTCGAGAAAGAAGATATGCCCAATGCCATCGCGCTCAACTCGATCCAGTTCAACGTAGCGGTCATGGTCGGCCCGGCGCTCGCCGGACAAGCGCTGGCAAAACTGGGCGAGAAGTGGTGCTTTGGCCTTAACGCCATTTCGTTCCTCGCCCCCATCGTGTCGCTGACCATCATCCGTACCCGCTTCCTGCCGGTAAAAACGGCGGAGTCGATGTTCGCCAGTTTGAAGCATGGCATCCAGTTCGCCCGCAAACAGAATTCCATGGAGGCGCTGATTGTCCTGGCTTTCTGCATGACTGCATTGAGTATGCCCATGCGCACTTATCTACCGGTCTTTGTAAAAGACATCTTCCACCGCGGCCCCGAAACTTACGGCAATCTGCTCGCGCTCATGGGAATGGGTTCGATTTTCGGCTCGCTGTCTATTGCCAGCGCCGGCAATTTCAAGAAAAAAGGATTTGTCGCGCTTGCTGCCCTCGCTTGCCTGGGCGCGGGGATTTCAACCTTCGCTCTTTCGAAGTCGCTGCCGCTTAGCGAGGCCGTGTTGGTGCTGGTGGGCGCCTCCATGATGGCCGTCTTTGCCACGGTCAATTCCCTGGTGCAGTTGATCACCACCAACGAAATGCGGGGACGCGTCATGAGTGTCTACAATTTTGCCTTCCGCGGCGGCATGCCGATGGGAAATCTGTTATCGGGATGGCTTGTCCCGGTCTTCACGGCCCCGGTGGTTCTCAGCCTGAATGGATTCGTGCTGATTCTGTTGGCCGGTTACTTCCTGCTGATCCAACGCCGGCTGGCCGCGCTTTAAGAAACAGCGTCGTTCATGAGTCATGTTCGACGTTCTTCTCCAGGCAAGGCATCTCCTTTCACCAGAGTTGTCATCTGATAGCAGCCGCAATCAACTACGACCGAAGGAGTTCGACCCATCAGGGAGACGAATCCGAGAGACATGATCCTGTAGTCGAAGAGAACACCCCGGCAGAACGAAAACGCGCCTAAGCCTGCATAGTCGAAGGATGATCCGGCCGCAAAACGTGGAGTAGTGGGGAAGCGCTGTCACCGCTGGGGCCAGGGGTCGAGTTTCTGCACATAGTCAACCCGCAACTCGAGCCTGCCCGCTAAGGCAGGACGAACACGGTCCGTGATTTGCCGTTATCGTCCCAGGTTTCTGCGACCTCAGATAGGGATACACTTTTCGTCTTGATGCAAGAAATTCGGGGACAGTCCAATGGGGTGCACCCCACCGGACTGTCCCCGATACTCGTTTCCAGCAGGATTTAGGCGGCCACCTCGAAGCGATCGGCGTTCATCACTTTGGTCCATGCGGCCACGAAGTCTTTTACGAACTTCTCCTTCGCGTCCGAGGATGCATAGACCTCGGCGAGCGCACGCAGTTGGGAGTGCGATCCGAAGATCAGGTCGACGCGGGTTCCGGTCCACTTCACCTGATTCGTCTTGCGGTCGCGTCCCTCATATACTGCACCGGAACCATTGGATTCCGTAGACGGCTGCCATACCGTGCGCATGTCGAGCAGGTTGACGAAGAAGTCATTGGTCAACGTCCCCGGCTTCTGAGTAAAGACACCATATTTAGAGTTCCCGGTATTCGCTCCCAGGACGCGCAGGCCGCCCACGAGAACAGTCATCTCCGGCGCGGTCAGCTTCAGCAACTGCGCCTTGTCGACCAACATCTCCTCCGGCGACAGCCGCTGCTTTCCACGAAGATAGTTGCGGAAACCGTCTGCTTTTGGTTCGAGCGGCTCGAAGGATTCCACATCAGTTTGTTCTTGCGAGGCGTCCATGCGGCCCGGCGTGAAGGGGATCTTCACGTCCGTTCCGGCATCTTTCGCAGCTTTCTCGATGGCAGCATCGCCGCCGAGAACGATCAGATCGGCGAGCGAGACTTTCTTCCCGCCGGATGCAGAAGAGTTGAACTCGTTCTGGATGGCTTCCAGCTTGGCCAGCACCTTCTCCAATTCGGTTGGCTGGTTCACCTCCCAGAACCTTTGCGGCACAAGGCGAATGCGCGCGCCGTTCGCTCCGCCGCGCTTGTCAGAGCCGCGGAAAGTTGACGCCGAGGCCCACGCGATCGAAACCAACTGGGAAACAGTCAGGCCGGACGCAAGGATTTTCGCCTTAAGATCGGTGGCGTCCTGCTCCCCAATCAGGGGATGGTTCACCGTGGGGATCGGATCCTGCCACGGCAGTTGCTCCTTCGGAACGAGCGGGCCCAGATAACGCACGATCGGGCCCATGTCGCGGTGCGTCAGCTTGAACCACGCCCGGGCAAAGGCATCTGCGAACTGATCCGGATGCTCGTAGAAACGCCGGGAAATTTTTTCGTAAGCCGGGTCGAAGCGCAACGCAAGATCCGTGGTCAGCATGGATGGCGCATGACGCTTTGAGGGATCGTGTGCATCCGGCACCGTGCCGTTGCCGGCGCCATTTTTCGGCGTCCACTGATTTGCACCGGCTGGGCTCTTGGTCAGTTCCCAGTCGTATTTGAACAGGTTCTCGAAGAAGTTGTTGCTCCACTTGGTGGGTGTTGTGGTCCAAGTGACTTCCAGGCCGCTGCCGATGGTGTCCGCCCCATAGCCTTTGCCGAATTTGTTTTTCCATCCGAGGCCTTGATCCTGGATGTCGGCGCCTTCTGGTTCGGGTCCTACATAGTCAGCGGGAACCGCAGCGCCGTGAGTTTTGCCGAAGGTGTGCCCGCCGGCAATCAGCGCGACCGTCTCTTCGTCGTTCATGGCCATCCGCTTGAAGGTTTCGCGAATGTCTTTGCCCGCCGCAATCGGATCGGGCTTGCCGTTGGGTCCTTCCGGGTTCACATAGATCAGGCCCATTTGCACGGCAGCCAGAGGATTCGCCAGATCGCGGTCGCCACTGTAGCGCTCGTCAGCCAGCCACGTGCCTTCCGGCCCCCAATAAATGTCCTCTTCGGGCTCCCAGGTGTCGGCGCGGCCGCCGCCGAAGCCGAAGGTTTTGAATCCCATCGAGTCGAGGGCAACGTTGCCGGCGAGAATCATGAGGTCAGCCCAGGAAATTTTGCGGCCGTACTTTTCCTTGATCGGCCAGAGCAAGCGGCGCGCTTTGTCGAGGTTCACGTTGTCGGGCCAGCTGTTGAGCGGTGCGAAGCGTTGCTGCCCAGCTCCCGCGCCGCCGCGGCCATCGCCGATGCGATACGTCCCGGCACTGTGCCACGCCATGCGGATGAACAAGCCTCCGTAGTGCCCGAAGTCGGCCGGCCACCAATCCTGCGAGTCGGTCATGAGGGCATGCAGGTCTTTGATCACGGCATTCAGATCGAGACTCTTAAATTCCTTGGCATAGTCGAAATCCTCGCCCATTGGATTAGACAGGCCTGAGTGCTGGTGCAGGACCTTCAGGCTCACTTGATTCGGCCACCAGTCGCGGTTCGTGGGAGCAGATGCTCCGTGGTTGAACGGGCACTTGGATTCGGTTAACGGCTTCTTGCTCTCAACTTCGGGGGAAACCGTCCCCGAGGAAGAGGCGAGGGTGTTTTCCATGTGTTTCGGAGTTTCCATGATTTTTTCCTTTGAATGAATTCAAAACTGTGATGATTTACGAACCCATCCGGCTTGCGGTTCGCACATTGGGTGCCGAGGCGCTTTCTTGATCGCCCTTTCAACAGATGTTTCAACAAGTATCCACACATCTCCAGACTTAACGGGAAGCACGCGGAGCGCACTTCGCGCAAAGCCCTCGAAAAATGAGTTGGCATTCGCGAACAACTCGCTTACCCAGAGAACGAGAGGCAGGCCTGGGCACGTCGTACCAATCCATGTCCTCAACATTGCCGCAGCGGTCGCAGACGAAGTGGTGGTGGCGCATGCCGGTCACATCAAAGCGCCCGGCGCGGCCTTCGACGGCCACTTCCCGCACCAGCCCCGCCTTCACCAGGTCTCGCAGATTGTTATAAGTTGTGGCTCTGGAAGAGCGGGGATCGACGCGGTTCACGGCTTCGAAGATTTCAGCCGCCGTGGGATGTCCCTTGTGATCCATCAGGAAGGCCATCACGGCATAGCGCTGCGCAGTGCATCGCAACCCGCTGCCTTCCAGCGAACGTTGAATCGCGTCAGGGTCCATCGGACAATTAGATTATATCTAATCTAATAGTTTGTCTAGATTTATCCAGCCTATGCGCATATGGCCGACAGAGTAGCGTCCTACAAGATCCGGTCGCAGGCGCAATTTGACGCTTTATTGGGCGCTGAAGACTGGCGCGAGACCAAGCCGCAGATTTTGAAATAGATCGCTAAATGGGGCGCGCTTTCGTTGGTAGGTTTCTGGCGATGCTGCTGGCCCCCAATCCCTTCTCATCCGGCACGGGAAGAAGTGGATCGCGGCGTTCAATCACGCTGTTACAAATCGAATCGCTAATCGGTTTGCCGACCCAGTGCCTTATGGCAATAGAGGGTCGGACGCAGCGATTTGTTGCACGTTCGCCAACGGTATGCTGGTCTTGAAGTTCGCGTTTATCGTCTGGATGAATTGGTTTGCCATTATGGCGTAGCCGGTGTTGGTTGGGTGCAAGCCGTCAAGGGAGAATAACCCGCCCAGGAAATCTGTAGTTAAAGTTAGCCCCCCCACTTTGTATCCTTTGGCGTGAAGGTTGTCGATCAATGAGAATAGGTCGACGACCACTGCTCCATGAGTCAGAGCTTGCAGCGCGATGATCACGTTCAACCCGACGGTCACCAGCCGAACCTGGGCCGCTTCTGCGAAGGTCACGAAACAGGGAGTAGACGGGGACGTTGCGGAACAGGAAAGGGGCAGCGGCCCGGGCACGCCGTGGAGAAGAATCTCCTCGATGGCCGGCAAAGCGTCCAGCGTCACATAATCCAAGGGTCCGAGCCCCAGCGCCCTCGTGACTTCAAGCAAGGGGAAATTTGCCACTGCCGCCAGCTTCCATACCGGGATGAAATACGGCGCTTCCATCACATCGGGGAGATTTGCCACGACCACCGTCGCCCTCGTCGCAGTTAGCGCAGTCATGACAGAGCCATAGGACTGATTGAAGTTTGCGAAGAAGGTAGCCGGAGAAGAAACCATGGATTGGAGCTGCCCGGACGTGACCGCTCCCAGAATGTCATTGTTTCCGATGTCCACGATGATCGTGGTCGGCTGCAACGCCACAGCTTGCTGCACTTGAGTGAGCGGCTTGCAAGGAAATCCCAACAGCGGGCACGGAAATCCCAAAACAATGTCGGTCGCCAGTTGAGTCTCATCCGTGGTGATGACCGCACTCGGCACGCGGTTCAGAGTATCGGCCACGGTTTGCAGTGGTACCGCTACGTCCGTTGCCTGCACAGTCGGATTCTCCCGGACAGAAGACAAAGACAAAGGTGGTGCCGAAACCGGCTCAATTACTGGAGGAAATCCGGATCCAACTAGTTCCAGTGTGTTAGGGGCACCGGGGAACGGGACCAGCGGCAGCGGCAGCGGTGTACCAACTTGCTGAGCGATCACGTTTGCGAATCCATGCACTTGTTGCGTGTCTTCGAGCGATCCATTTTCCACGCCAGCCGCCAAGGAATCACCGACCACCACCAGCTTGGAAAAATCGACATTTTTTCCATTCTGCGCGGGCAATGATCCCGCAAATCCCAATGTGAAGAGAATGGATGCGAGGCCCGGGGATAGCATCTTTTTTGGGCAAGTATTCATGGCATGTGCCTCCGATTTGGCTGCGAATTATAGCACCGCAGTTTTCAGCTAAAAACGCCCTTGTCCGGACGGATTTGCACAGGCTCGTAAGCGCATCGCGGAATCAGGTTCCGTATCGGCCCGATACGGAAGACGAGGGATGACCCTGTAAACTCGCTGGGCAGCAGCGGGAATGGATTTGAAGCGGTGATGGCGTGCAATTTAACAACAACAACAATGGCTCGCCTGCGATCCCCCATGCTCCGCTATCGTTGCTATTTCTGATCCGAGTGCGTCCGTTCGCAATTCGCAGACGGACAGAGTCATATCGGCGGGAAATCCGACCATGATTGTCCGGCCCAGATCACCCGGTCAGGGCGTTTGGCCAAGCGGAGTAATTCTTGTCTTAGAACCGAAGCGGCGGTAGTCGCGGAACTCGATTTCATTCAGCATCGCTTTGCGTCCTCGCTCTTTCAGGCCGACCTGCGCCTTGACGGGTAACAGGAAGTCATGACTATTAATCGCGATATAGTCGTAGTCCACACTGATGGAGGTCGCCTCGATGAAAAAGTTTTTCGGCAGGCTGTCGGCGACCTCGATGATACGGCGAATGTCATGAGTCGCGCTGTCGATGAAGATCTGGCCATGCAAGCCGGGGGTCGCCGCCTCCCCCTCGTTCTTTAACAGAAGCAGTGTTGAGTTTTCGCGCTGCACTCTGTAGTCAAAAACGTCGACCGGCGCACTACCCAGCAGGCCACGTTCTTTCCATTCGAAGTTCGTCTTTGACGAGGGTTCGAATACCGCCTGCAGAATGCCGCCGAATTCCCCATCTGACAACATCCCAATCAGATCGGCAGTTCCCGTTTCCCTTGGATAACCATTCAGCGTCAGAAATGTACGCTTCTCTTTGTTGTCCACGTAGGTGAGACGCTCGGTGATGGTGTCTTGACGCTTCCACCTTCCTTGTCCAGAGGTATCAACTGATCGGTTGGTCACTTGGATACAAATTAAATTGGGCAGACCGAGACCATACTTGATCGCCCGATTGGTTGTATCCGTAAGAATGGACCTGATCTGAGCCTTCGGCGGCGGCTCGACAGAGCCAGTAGAGAATGTGATGGCGGGCGGTAGAAGGCTGGCGTCGATTGAGGGAGCCATTAGATTGGAAGTCGCCCCTTCGCTCTCCTGGTCGGGTTGGCCTCCTGCAAGTGTAAACGCGGTTGAGGTCGAGGTTGTCTTTCCTCCCTGGCGCAGCGTCACTATCACTTGATAAGAACCGTCAGGAAGCGAGCCAAGGGGAAAGCTTGCCAGATGCAAAGCAGTCTTTTGTCCGTCGATTTGTTTAGATGTTGTCGACATTCTATTCAGTGGTTTGCCGTCTTTCAGCATCTTAATTTCCACCGTGGCAGGTTCGGACGAATGAGCGTCTGGGTAAGTGACAAAAAATACAGAAGCTTCTTTTGCTTCGCGTGTCGCTTCGCCGGAAAGATTGGGCATCACTCTTCCACTACCGTTCCACAGCGGCTCCAGAGGATCGGTTTCGATATCAAAGGGCTCGATACGTCGTGCAAGAACCAGATCGCTCAACGACAAACCGGCAGAAGCATCGGGAATCTCGAAGCTGATACGATGACCACCCGCCTTGCCACTCATACGATCCAAAACGGCGGTTTCCAGCGTGTATTCGCCGGGCGGGGCCGCGAAATGACGTTGCAGCGCTATCACGTCAGACTTGGCTTCTTCAATCTGCTCTAAAGCACCGCGGTGAGGAATATCCTGGCTAAACTTCTCTATGATTGTGCCGGTTTTATCCTTTATCCGCGCCAGAATTGAAACTTGCGCCGAATAGAGATTCGTATTGCCGTCCTGCCGAATTTCCACTCCCGAGAGCGGCACCTCGATTGCCAGCGTATTTCCATCCCGGTTGGGTAGATCCCCCAGCCGCAGTATCGATTCGCGAAACGCTACATCAGTGGGCAATTTCGCTTCGCCCAACATATTCAACAGCGGCAACTCAAACGGCTGAATCCCGGACGAAGCATCAGGGGGTAGCGCGAAATAACCCTCCTGAGCCCGGATCTCGATTCCCTTTCGGAGAGGCTTGACAAAAACAGGACGAAATTTCCCGTCGTATTTGTTGAGGGCGGGGACGTAGAACGCTTCGTAATACGTCGTCATGTCTTGAATCATTCGTTGCAACGGCTTCAGCAGACTATGCGTGCCGTCTACATAACTCCCGCCTGTACCCTCTGCCAATTCCCGGGCTGGGTTCCGATCATGAGAATTTGCTGCCGTCATCTTCATCATCTCGCCCCACGTCGTATAGTCCGTGCCCGACGAGGGTGTTGATGGGTTCGGTGTCGTATTCGTGGGCTCCACTACCATAGTTGGAACCCTCCCGATTAGATCCGCTATACCATCACTGCGAGAGTCCCCAGAGGCTTCAGCTTTAGCGAGCGCGGTCAAGTCGATGCAATAGATGCTTATGTTGGCCCGATTTGCCGCGCCAATGACGGACTGTGTCATCTCCTGGCCGCGCGAATCCGCATACGTCCCCTCGGTGAAATAGATCAAAACCTTACGCCCTGCCGATCCCCGCTGAGAACCCATCAAAGCCAGTAACTCCGAAAGATAGGCCTGCGTATGCTGATCCTGTACAATCCTCGCCGAATCTCGAAGCGCAGTGTCCAGCGTCCGTGCCAGGGAGCGATCCCTCGCGCTTACACGCCTACCCGAGGGATCGGTGCCGGTTTCCGCTGCAGCCATGAGACTGGCTTCTGCACGTTTTTCCAGGTCACTGCTCGTACTCGTCGCTTTTGGCTCAACGGCTGCATTAATAGCCTGTTGAAGCGCGTTCCGATCGGAAGTAAATCCCTGCAGAAGTCCTAAACGTCCGGGCTCAATTCTCAGTACAGCAAGTGAGAATTCGCTCTCCGGCGTCGCTTTGAGGATCTTCCCCGCAACCTCAGCGGCAGTTTTCTTTAGAGTGGCGCTTAAGCGATCAAAGACCAACGTGATCAGATGATCATTTTCCGATCCGCTACCTACAAGGCGAAGACTGGTGATTTTAACTGGATCGCCGTTATCCGTAATTGCAACTTCGTCGGGCTTCAGATCGAGGACGGGTCTCTGTTTCTTATCGTGAACCACAAGGTCGAGAGAAACCTCGTCGGCCTGCACCGTCACAGCAGCTCCGGGAATTGTGGTAGGTTGGGCTGTCTGGCTATTGCAACGAAGTGCACCGAAAGCGACGGTAAGCAACAGAACCACCTTCCGCGTGGTCTTACAGCGCAAAACCTCGATTGTGCTCGGCCCCACGTCGCGTGCAAACATTCGATTTTTCCCAAGGCCGAATAGTGGCAGAGTTTCGTCAACCCGCAGAAAATAGCTTGGATCTTATACCAAATGATAAAAACCACAAACGCCGAGACGCCTGTCTGTCGTAATAAGGCGTGGGTGTTGAAAAAGTCACTGTGATTTGTGGGCTGAGAGACAGCGAGAGCGTGTTGCAAGGAAGAGATTCCGTCCATGCTTTGCTGGATCTTCACTCTCGGAGGCCTGCTGATCATGATGGGGCAACACGACCGCTCGGAGGCATTGTTCTACTACTTCCGCCTGGAAGATCAAGTTCCTGAGAATCATCTGCTGCGGCTCATCGAAAAGCATTTCAGCTTCGAGTTTGTGCGGGAGCAACTGCGAGACAGCTACAGGGCGGGCGACCCTCGATTGATCCCGAACTCCTGCTGCGCATGTTGTTGATCTGGTATCTCTACGGCATCATCAGCGATCGGCTCCCATGTCCGGGGCAGACTTTTGGTACTAGGGCTACAGGAGCCGAATCTCGATGGAATCAGTTTATTTCGAAAGCATCTTGACTTCGTCAACCTCTAACGAGTGATCGTCTTCATGCAACCGTGCCTTGACCTTGACATGATGCCCCTCGTGTTCCCGTACGGTTTCAGTGTTCTGGATGGGATAGCGCTGGTGATCTTTATCACTCTCCAACACATAGCGGTCTCCATCTTTGCGAACCCAGCCGGATAGATTTGTCTTTCGGATTCTGGGCATTGATTGCGCTTGTTGGTCATGTCGATCTTGGTCCTGATCCTGAGCAACTGCCCAGGTCGGGCAAATCATAGCAAAAGCAAAAACGGTGAGAATTACACTCCTCATATTTTCCTCCAAAAGGGAGTTTTCCCGACTCCGGTGGCTCCAGTTTGGTTGCCAGGCCCGAGATAAAGGTTGGAGGGCTCTAGGCAAAATGCGATTGGCTTGTGCGCGCCACAGTTCACCTTTTGCCAAATGCCAGAAGCATGTGTAACTGGGCCAAGTTGACCCACTCGGCGACCCGCTCCTCGACCGCAGGTTGAATGTCCACTCGAACCTGCTCCCAATCCAGGTCGGCTTCGTCGATGTAGGCTGCCATTTTGTCAAAATGCCCCGACAGCATTTTGGCTCCCTGGATCCGCTGATTCAGTTCCTCGCGCCTTGTCCCGCTAGGCGCTCACACCACTTCGCTCGGAGGTTGCAAAACTAGTGAGTATGTTGACTGCACTACCGAGACCTTTCGCCGGGGAGCGTATCTCTCGAGAATGCCTTTTATGCGTATGTCTCCCGCACGGTTCGCATAGGGTAGGTTCCCTGTTTCTTTCCTAGTTTGTTCTTCACTTGGAGGGCGTGTTTTTGGCCTTTGTCGAGGTGGGTACAACGAGAGTTTTCCTAGAGAAACAGCCACATTGATTGGCTGTTTTTGCCCAACCCACGACAACGGATTTCCACCAGCACTTCGTGAAGATGGGCCTGCCGATTCACTCTTCGGATTAGGAGTTAGGTCTTCAGCCGACCACTGCTTAGTTTTGAAGAGTGTTCAATTTCACTTCTAGCGTACCCAAGTGCCGGAGAACATCACGCTCTCAAGAACCCGTGCCGACAAGCGGTAATGCTCGGTTCGGCTGTGAGCAATCCACAGGATGGGAACGCCAGGAGGGATAGTGTCGATGCCGACCGTTGATCGTAGCTCGAAACGTGGAAATGTCAGTATGTGCTCTTCGCTGCTGCTGGTGATGAGCCTGCTCGGCAACGCGAATGCCATTACGAACAGTTTTGTGCAGGAGAATACAGGGCCGAGCACGATCCAGTCGAAGAATACGTCGGTTGCGGTTGCCTATCCCGATGTTCAGACTGCAGGGAACCTGAATATTGTAGCCGTGGGCTGGGGAGACAACGTTTCCGCCATCAGTTCGGTCACCGACGCTAGGGGTAACACCTATTCGCTAGCTGTGGGACCAACGTCCAACACCGGACTGCAACAGGCTATCTACTATGCCAAGAACATCGCCAGCGGCAGCAACACGGTGACCGTCAAGTTTAACCAGGCAGCGGTTTATCCCGATGTGCGTATTTTGGAGTACAGCGGGCTCAATTCGACCAGTCCGCTCGATGTGACCGCAGCCGCTACCGGCAGCGGAACCACCGCTAGTAGCAGTTCTGCCACTACGACCTCGGCGAACGAGCTAATCTTCGACGCGGGTACTACGACCGGCATCACCTTCACGGCTTCCGGGTCGGGCTTCACCACCCGTTTGGTCGACATCTACGGCAACATGGCGGAAGACAAGACGGTCTCTAGCACGGGCAGCTATGCGGCTACGGCCACCATAACCGGTGCCTACAACAGCAGTTACTGGATTATGCAAATGGTCGCCTTTAAATTGGCCGCACATTCAGTAGCCGTTTCTTGGAAAGCCAGCGCCAGCAAAAACATCACGGGTTATAACGTATATCGATCCACGATCCCCGGAGGCTACTACGGACTGGTGGGGAGCACGGCATCTCTGGCCTACACCGACAGCACGGTCGTATCAGGGACGACCTACTACTACGTCACAACTGCGGTCGACAGTCAAGGCCAGCAGAGCGGATATTCCAATCAGGTCATTGCCACGGTGTCGTCTCCATAAACCGTGTATTGCGAAGGCCAATGACCTTAGAGGATGAGTCGCAGCAGATGATTCCCAGGAACTCGATCTTCCAGACGAAAATAGTAGAACAATCCCTCCGTACGAGCGTGTTGTCCCATCAAACCCCTGCTCCGCTTTCGGCTCACTTTTGGCTGCCGTTGGCAGCAGTCCACGGACAGAAAACGTACAGCTAGACACGGGCGGTCGAATTTTCCTGCTGTACCTTGGATGTTAAATCTCAAGTGGCGCCCGTTATCCAGTGACCCCTACTTATTGAAGAATTGGCTCCTCAGGTAGGATTCGAACCTACAACCCTCCGGTTAACAGCCGGATGCTCTGCCATTGAGCTACTGAGGAGTGTTGCGACGAACGCACCAGAAGTGCACGTCGTTTTCAATGGTACAAAACATCATAACATCGGCACAACATCGTGAAAACCTCAGGTGCTCTCCGAGTTATGTAATTTCCAATTCAATCTTCTTCACGGCCGGGTCGAGCTTGGCGATGCGAAAGCTTCGAATCTGACCGTCGTGAAGGGCTTCCGGCTTGGATTCTCCGGCGCTGGCATTGCCCTTCCAATGCGCCTTCAGCCTAGAACTCAGCGAGGCCAGATCCGTTTGGGGCTCGGCTAATGTTTTTTCTTTCGCCGCATGTTGGACTGGGATTCGGGAGGTCCCCTGAATGCCTTGACCCAGTTCCACGCGCACTTGCCCGCCCGAAATTTCCATCACGCGGCCGGAAACCACATTGCCCACCTGATGTTCGGCGATGTATTCCTCGATGCTGGTCGGAACCAACTGCTTGATCCCCAGCTTCAGTCGCCGTTTTTCGGGGTCGACTTCGAGAACTTGCGCCTTGACGATTTGCCCAACTTTCAACACGTCCTGGGGATGATTGATACGCTTTTCGGCGCTGATGTCGCTCACGTGGATCATGCCTTCGATGCCTTCAGACAACTGCACGAAGGCACCAAATTTGGTGATGCTGGTCACCGGGCCTTCGATCGCGGAGCCCACGGGAAATTTATTTGACGCATCTGCCCATGGGTCGCCGAGCGCTTGCTTCAATCCCAAAGCGATGCGACGTTCGCCAGGGCTCACAGCCAGAATAACGGCTTCGACGGTGTCGCCCGGCTTCACGATGTCGCTGGGCGTCCTTACTTTTTTTGCCCACGACATTTCCGAAACGTGAATCAACCCTTCAAGGCCTGACTCCAACTCAACAAACGCTCCGAAATCGAGGACGCGGGTTACCACACCATGCACGCGCTCACCGGGCTGGTATTTTGCGGCCGCGGAATCCCAGGGATCGGGCTCAAGCTGCTTCATGCCAACTGAAATGCGGTGCTTCGCGGAATCGATCTTGAGAACTTTGACGTCGATCTCTTGCCCGACGGAAAGCACGTCCGCGGGATTGCTGACCCGGCTTCTGGAAATGTCGCTCACATGGAGCAGGGCGTCCACTCCGCCGATGTCGACGAAAGCGCCATACTCGGTCAGGCTGCGGACCACGCCAGCTACGGTTTCGCCCTCGCTGACTTCGGAATAGCGGCGATCCTGGGCGTTTCGCTCTTCTTCTTCTGCGACAGCGCGGCGGTCCACCACGACATCTTCGTCGGCCACGTCGAGCTTGATGATCCGGCAGCGGATCTCCTGTTCCACCAACTTCTCCATTTCAGCGGCGTCGCGGGTTCCGCTGCGCGAAGCGGGCATGAAGGCCCGTACGCCGACATCTACGCTGAGGCCGCCCTTGACTGCGCCGGTCACAGTCCCCACGATAATCGCCTTGTCGGCGAATGCCTTCTCCAGCGCAGCCCAATCCTTGGGGCGCTCGATCTTGCCGCGCGTAAGTTCGTAGTAGCCTTCGGGATCGCGGCCCTTTATTGACACCACCAGCTTGTCGCCCGGTTTCACCGCCTCGCCCGCGTTTTGAAAAGTCGAGAGCGGCAGAATTCCTTCGGTTTTGAAGCCGATGTCGACCAGCACCGAATCGGCGGTGACGGCTACCACCGTTCCTTCCCTGCCCTTTCCTGCCTCGACGGGTTTGCGCGTCTTGCTTCGCTCAAACTGGGAGAGAATGTCTTTAAACGACTCGTTGGATTCGCTGCTGGACGCGGATTCCGGATTGATTGGATTGCCTGGATTTGACATGAAAGATGGCGAGCTCACCGTGGGATTATCCCGTCTAGGATAACACCACGTCGGCGACGGCGACCGAGTCCAAGTCGGACGTAGAGGCTAGAACTGTCCGACCTTTCTTACCGGGTTGACTCCGCAATTCTGGGTTAGAATGTCCATCCGCTGGGACCGGTAAACGCAAGTTTATATCCCGAGGCTGGCAAGGAGTCGTATGAATAAGAGAACCTTTCTGAAGCAATCCTTAGCCGTAGTAACCGGCAGCCTGATGACTCCTTTCGTGCCGCCTCTCGTCGGCGATGAGCAAGCCGAGCCGCGAACCAACTGGGCGGGGAATCTTCGCTACAGCACCGATCACTTGTATCAGCCGACGACTGTGGAGCAGGTGCAAGATGTGGTGAAAAAGTGCGCAAAACTCCGCGGGCTGGGCACGCGGCATTCCTTCAACCGGATCGCCGATAGCAAGAATAATCAGATTTCGGTGAGGGCACTGAACAAGATGGTGAGCCTCGACCGGCAGGCCAAGACCGTGACCGTGGAAGGCGGCATCAGTTACGGACAACTTTGCCCGCAGTTGGACCAAGCTGGGTTCGCTCTGCATAATCTGGCCTCGCTGCCTCATATTTCCATCGCTGGAGCCTGCGCCACAGCAACGCATGGCTCCGGGGTGACGAATGGGAATCTGGCAACCGCCGTTCGGGCCATGGAATTTGTGAATGCCAACGGCGAACTGGTGACTCTATCGCAGGAGAAAGACGGCGAGCAATTCGAAGGCGCCGTGGTGGGACTCGGAGGAGTTGGGATCGTTACCAAACTGACGCTGAACGTTCAGCCAACGTATTCCATGCGGCAGGTCGTCTACCAGCATCTGCCCTTGAAAGAATTGACCTCCAATTTCGATGCGATTGAACGCAGCGGCTATAGCGTGAGCCTTTTTACCGATTGGACAACTCAGAGTATTAATCAGGTCTGGATCAAGAGCCGGGTGGAAGGGGGCCATTCGGAAACGCCCGCGCCGGAGTTCTATGGAGCGAAGCTGGCCACAAGGAATCTTCATCCACTGGAAAATCTTTCAGCGGAAAATTGCACCGAGCAGATGGGTGTTCCAGGACCGTGGTATGAGAGGCTTCCCCATTTCCGTATGGGATTCACCCCGAGCAGCGGCCACGAACTGCAATCGGAATATTTTGTGCCCGCGGAACGCGCGGTTGAAGCAATCCTCGCGATTTACAAAATAAGTGATGCGGTATCGCCGCACTTACTGATCTCGGAAATTCGCACTATCGCGGCCGATAACTTGTGGATGAGTCCCTGCTACAAGAGAAACTGCGTGACCATCCACTTCACCTGGAAACCCGACTGGCCGGCGGTTCAGGGAGCCTTGCCGGTGATTGAACAGGCTCTCGATCCTTTTCACGCCCGGCCCCACTGGGGAAAGTTATTCATGATGCCGCCGGCGCATCTGCAGCCGCTGATCGGGAAATTGCCGGACTTTAAACAATTGCTCGCGCGATATGATCCCAAAGGAAAGTTCAGGAACGAATTTCTCTCCGCCAATCTCTACTAAACGCGTGATTTTGGTTTGATGTCAGTGAGAGGGAATAGCCTGGCATCCTTCCGTTTCCGCCAAACGCACCCGTCGCTTGGGGATGAAAGGTGCTTTCCATCCTCATCGTTTCGCCATTGATCAAGATTCTCAAGCAGACCGTGTCAAGTTAAATATGTCCGGTCGTGTCCATGGCTTTTTCGAGCATGATCGCTTAAGCAAGCACAAGCCATAATTTTAAGAACTGATAGATATAAATACAGCCATATGCCTGCCGCTTCGCGCGTATCGAGACCAGCTTGACGGTGAGGGTGCTGGGCTTTTTTCGCGGCGCGGATCGAAACCTTCTCCGCCGATTCACCCGTCCTATGGAAACATGCTTTTCGGACGGCAGATAATTCCGGTCCAACCGAAGCAAACGCCGATACATGGCGAAGAGCCACCGCGCTCGTTTTCCCTAAACCACCTCGATTATAGGGCGAATAGAAAACGAATACAAACGCGCTGCAGGAAGATGAGTTTGAGTCTTCACCAGCCGACTGTTATTCGATAAT
Organism: uncultured Acidobacteriaceae bacterium; assembly: GCA_963712035.1. Taxonomy (GTDB): domain Bacteria; phylum Acidobacteriota; class Terriglobia; order Terriglobales; family Acidobacteriaceae; genus PALSA-270. Next base: position 135,509 of record CAVQGL010000005.1, read on the forward strand.
TGACTTCCGAATGCGCGCCATCCGCTGTGGCTCGTTGCGTTCGGCTCAAATAACAGCACCCTCAGCGGCAGGGCGCTATTGACGCGGCCGCCTACTGCAAAGAAACTGGTTTTGTGATAACTGCCGCTTGTTCCTTATCGGTGGGGGAGGTCAACATCCCGCGTTTCAACGTATGTATAGGAGGGTCAGAACCCGGCCAGACTCCTGGCGGACGGATATGGCCGCGGGCAAAGCGGTACTGAACAGCCTGCGCATGATCTTCGAGGAGGAAGACGTGAGCAGTAAAATATCCTACACGCATGGGAGCATCCATCAAGTTCGGGGACAGTTTAAACATTGTTGCTTTCTGCTGGCACGTCAGAGGTTGACTCGGTAAATGGAGGGGATGATGACCGTTGAGTTTCCGGCTATCATGTGCTTTTCTGGCTCTATCGTATTCTTTACCGCCTCAATCGCGCTGCGGAGACTCAGGGCACCAGAGAAACCCCGAGCATCACGACCCAAGCTCTCGTTGGAAGAGAGACAGGAAAATATTCGAATAGCGAGTTGGCTATGTTTTTCCTTGGGACTAATTATGTTGGCTGGTGCTACTCTTTTGGAGTTTCTAGGACTCGCATCCTAATTTCAGTGACGAGGGCCGAGTATTTATGGTTGTTTTCAGTCTAATCTCTGAGTTCAGTTGAGCCTTCCGCTCTTTGGCACACCCAGGCGAGTGAAAACCGCGATCCCCAAGCTGGTTTAGCAAACCCGCATTGGTTCCTCGGAAAATCTAGATCTAACACCGCGGATTTATCTCGCTTGCAGTCCTGGCCCGGCCTCCGACTAAATATCCCGAAACAACATTGGCGGGAAATCATCGCCTGCAACGCACTAGGGGCAGCGCACTGCGTTTCTTAAGCATTTTCAGGGCTTCTCCCCTTCTTCTCCTTTGCTTTCCGAGTCCTTGCCTTTGCGGCCGCCTTCGAAGCCTTTATGGCACTGTCCCTGCGTTGTTTTGCTGTTAAGGACTTGGCTCGAGCTAACCCGCCCTGCCTAGCAAGTTCAGACCGCACCTTCTTGATGAGCTCGTCATCCATGACTGGAAATAATACACCCCGCCATTGATATGAGGGCTCTGGCTGCAAAAAGGCTCTTGACACCGTGCCAGCACGGTGAGATCATTCAAATACAGACTGGGCAAGTGCTTGAACACTTACCCAGCCCTAACCAGTTGCCTGACAAGGAGGCAAACATGGCTACTTATAAAGTAGCAGTAATTGCTTTTGCCGCTCAAACGTCCATCCGCCACTTAGCATCTCCACCGAACAAAACAGCGGGTACCCACAAATCACCCCGCTCGTCTATCAGCTTCAGGCGATGCAGAAGGGCACTTGTCCGAACCCAATTACAACGAGGCCGATCCGCAGCACTCACCTTCGTTCAGTTGGACCCGGAGCAAAGTCAGCCGGTCATAACTGCTGCTCAGCTTGGGAGGCTACGATGTTAACGACCAAAAGCTCTTCGTTGTGCCGTCGCAACCGGAGGCTAGCGCGGCAGAAGTGGGGGCTCGAACGGAATCATTCGCTTCTGGCTGCCCTCAAGTCTCTTACCAAAGATCTCGCCCTCTCCGTTTCCGCGGGCGACGTGATTCTGCTACAGGGCAATTGGTACGTCACCCATGCCGGCCTGCTCCGCATCGCCAAACGCAATCGCTGTTCAGGAATGAAGGTACAGTTCATCCGAGAACTCTCCGATCCAGCGGCTCGCCGCTTCGCCTTTGAGGCCACAGTATTCAAGTCCAAAACCTGCCAAGGTTTCGTCGGTTACGGCGATGCCGATCCATCGAACGTATCGGCTCTGGTGCAGGGCGCAGAGCTGCGAGTCGCCGAAACCAGGGCCATCAATCGGGCGCTGCGAAAGGCCTACGGCGTCGGCATCTGTTCGGCCGAGGAGATCGGGTCAGCGGTCGAGCCAGTCCCACCTTCGCGGGAGTCCATGAAGTTCCCGTCGCAGCCCGTCCATGGCAACGGCAATGGGTATGGCGGGCCCAGGGTCCGCGACCGGCTGTGCCAACTCATCCGCCAGCATCAACTCGATGCCAGTCTCGTTAAGTCCTACGCTGCCGATTTCTGTGGGGCTAAGGAACTGCGTGACGCGACTCGTGAGCAGGTCGAACACTTCGTCGACCATCTGGCCGACTGGGCCGAGAAGGACCGCAATGCCCTGCTTTGCCAACTGAACAGCTATGCCGCCAGCAAGGAAGGTGCAGCATGAGACGCCGCATTCAAGGTTTGCACGCCGCCGATCAATCGGCAGTCGCGGAGATACCGGACGGGCTGTTCCTGGTTCGGGTCGACCGAGTTCAGTATCACTGGCACGCGCAGAAACCGTACTACATCCTGCGCTTTGCCGTTCTCCAGCCCAATTCCATGGCCGGCTATGGAATCACAGGCCGTATCTACTGCAGCCATAGAGCCCTGTGGAAACTGTCCTGGTTCTTACGCGATTTTGGCTACGACACCGAATTGCTCGGGAGAGATGAGATTGAAGAGAAAAGTCTCATCGGACTTCGCGGCGTGGTCAAGGTCAGTCATACGGTTGTGAACGGAACTTCACTGCTCAATTTCGACGGCTTCGCGCAAGAGAGCCAGTGGGAAGAACTATCACCTCGGTGCGTCGACGCCAGACGGTCGGAGGCAACGTCATGACTTATAGCTACACCCAGCTCAGCCAATACCTAACCTGTCCCCGCCGTTACCGGTACCGCTACCTCGATGGCTGGAAAGAGAAAGACACTCGCGCCGCTATGCTGTTCGGAAGGGCTTTCGAGAATGCGCTCGGTGCTTTCTTCCGCCGCGAAGACTCGGCTGCAGTCTTGTTCCGCGAGTGGGCTATCTTTCAACAGGCTGGCATGCAGTTCTCGAATGGTGATACTTGGGACCGCATGTTGCAGCAGGGTATTCAACTGCTCGACCGCTTTGCGCAGAATGATCGCGTACGCATCCGGCAACCTCGCCGCAATCTCCAGGTTAAGTTCACTCGACCGGTTTCTCCGACAAACAATTTCGTCGCCTATATCGATGCCCTAGGCAAGCTGGACGGGAAAGGGTGCCTGCTGGAATGGAAAACCACTTCCAGTCGATATCCGGAAGAACCCACCGGTCTACTTTCGCTTGATCCTCAGCTCGTCTGCTACTCCTGGATCACTGGCATCTCCGAGGTTGCTCAGGTCGTCTTCGTGCGCAAGAGGCTGATCGAGGTTCAGTACCTAACCACCACCATTACCGACGAACAACGCAAGGAGTTTGGCCGACTGGTTGAGGACACGGTCCAGCGAATCGAGGCGTGTCAGTTCATGCCTCACAGTGGCATCCGCTTTCCGCAGAACCCCTGCACGAGCTGTCCGTATGTCGGCCTCTGCCTGGGACGGCAGGAACTGGCGGAGAAAACCGTGATTCGGCGACCGGGAGAAGACCTTGGTTGGCTTGACGAACTTACTTACTAGGAATACGCCGATGTTGCCCAAGCTCAATCGCAAACGAGCGCTGTTCGTTATGGCCAAGATTGACGAAATCCTGGCCTGGGAACAGCGCAAAGAGGCGGAGCGAGATACCCGATTCGTCGAGCTGGGACGATATCTGTGTGAGGTGCGGGCGGGGCAATACTGGCGGCTGGAAGATCTGAAGTCGTTCGACGAGTTTCTGACGCGGCGGTTCCCGGAATCCAGGAGGAAGGCGTACTACCTGATGTCGATCCATGAACACCTGCCGCCGCAGGTCCGGAAGGACCTCAAGGACATCGGTTGGACGAAAGGAAGGGAGTTAGCGAAGCTGGCGCGGGCGGAAGGTCAGAACTTCGATTGTGCACCCTGGGTGCACAAAGCCCGGTCAATGCCGCGCGAGGTATTCCGGCGAGAGGTGGAGAAGGAACTGACGGGGAGGGAAGAGGAGCCGTCGGATCTGATCTACTTCAAAGTCTACAAGACCCAGATTCCGGTGATCGAGCAGGCGCTGGAAACAGCGGCTTTGATGTTGGGCACGGACAAGTCGCGCGGCTACTGCCTGGAGATGATCTGCGCAGACTTCCTTGCGGGTGCAAACCTCGACAATGAGGACCCAACCACGCTCCTGCGGTCCATGTCGCGGTTCTTCAAATTTCTTCCGGGTGAGCAGCGACAGGCTTTCCTAAGTGAAGTTATCGGGAAAGCTTCGTGAGCCGGATCTTGCCCAAACAGCCGCGTTTAAGGCTCGATTCGCGATCGTACCAACAGTTGTGCGAACAAGTATTACGCCGCGACGGTTGGAGATGCCAATGTTGTGGAAGTCGCTCGAACCTTGAGGTTCATCACAAGGAATTTCGCAGCCATACCGGCGATGATTCCGAAGAAAATCTCATCACACTCTGCGCTGGTTGCCATGCAGAAATCCACGGGCGTTGATATTCACGCCGCAAGAAACCCCGGCGCGCTCGCAGCGGATTCTGGCCCAGGCGCAACTGAAACCGCACCGACTAGAACGGTATATGGCCAGCAACGATCCGGATTTTGAAACCAAAGCAGCTGACATCATCGGTCTATACTTGCATCCGCCGCAACATGCAGCGGTGTTTTGCCTCGACGAAAAGACGGCGATTCAGGCTCTGGATCGGCTCGACCCGGTGTTGCCGTTGTCGCCGGGGCGAGCAGAGCGGCATGGCTTCGAATACTACCGCCACGGCACGCTTTCGCTCTATGCGGCGCTGGATGTGAAGAGCGGCAAAGTGGAAGGCAAGACTGCGAAGCACCACACCAGCGCCGACTTTATCGCCTTTCTGAATCAGTTGCTCAGCAAGACTCGGTGGGCGAAGCAAGTCCACATCGTGCTGGATAATCTTTCCGCCCACAAGACCAAAGCGGTGGAGGAATTCTTAGCGCAACATCCCAAAGTGCGTTTTCATTTCACTCCCACCTACTCCTCTTGGTTGAACCAGGTGGAGTTGTGGTTCGCTAAGATCCAGCGCGACGTGATCAGCCGCGGCGTCTTCACTTCCGTTGCTGATCTAGCACGAAAGCTACGCAAGTACATCCAGGCTTATGCCAAATCAGCAAGACCTTTTCGCTGGACTTATACCGAACCTCAGAAGCGGATTCGTATTAACGAAATCACCGGGACGGCTTACTAGTTGCCAACGCATATGTAGGAGATGACGTCACCAGCTTTTCCGCTAATCCTGATGCTGTTCGCAGACAATGCCAGCGCGTTAGCAGAGGCGGTGGCACTCGACTTGTCGCTGGCCGTGCATTGAAAACTATCCGCTGAGGTGAATCCCGGAGTTAATCCACCCACGGTCGCACTTGCACCCGCCAGCGTTGCCGTTCCAAACACAATCTGACCATTAGTGAGAACCTGAGCGGAGCATTGAGAAGTCGAGCCGCAGTTCTGGATCCGGGGATGATTACTCAGAGTCAAGTTTGGTACGGGCGTCGTCGAGTTGACTGCGAATGGGGGAATCCCAGTGCTTACGGTCGAGGTGATCTGAGAATCGGTGCTGATGGGCACGCGAAAACTCTTGCCCTTTGCGGTTAACCTTTCCAGCCAGTTGGTTCCATCTCCGACGTTGCCGATGTAGTTGGATAGCGAGACTGGTGCTCCGAAACTGATACCAACGCCAGATGGACCACTAAGGTGCTGATCGTAGCCGATGAAGGCGTCATCGGCGTCATTGTCGGGCCGGTTGTTCGCGGTTGCGACGGTCTTGTCGAAATTCGAATCGGCGAGAGTGATGATATGACTGGGTCCGCTTCCGAGGGTCCCGTAGTTGGTTTTTCCCTTCAGGTTTGTACTCAAACCGCCGTCGTTAACCCTTTTGACTGGGAGCATGATTGCCTGCTGCGTGTCCATGAAAGTTGACCCCAGGCAGACACTGATAAGCGGTGTCCATTCGGTTGCTACGCCGCAGTAGGACGCAATAACCGACGGGGCGATCGGTCCCATTACGCTGACCACGTTGTCGGGCATGCCGTCGGCAACCAAGATCGAGGCGCGCGATACGGCCGCGTTACCGCTGTCGGATGCGGCCCCAAGAATAATGCTGCCTGGCCAAAATCTCAGCCAAGGAAAGTAGGTTGGCGATGCGACTTTGTAAGATGTAAGTGGAGCCTGCGAGTCGGTGAACCTGCAAACTTCGCCGTCGCAAACAGAGCTCCGGAATACTCCAGTCGCAACCGCGTAGTTGGCGGTTCCGTTGGGAGTCTGCAAGCGCGAATCTCCGGTCGTTCTATAAGTCACCCGCAACAGGTCGAAACTAGTGGCGCCAACAATATCGGGTGTGGTGATCGTGATGGCCCCTGAGCCGTTGGTGCGTGCTTTTCCGGCATAAAGCGCATTGGAGACGCCGAACTCTGCGCTTCGCGCCACGATGTAATAGCGGTATTCAGTTTTCCCGGTATCGGCAAAAAGTGGCGATGCGCCTGGCAGTCCGAGCGCCCCGTGGATGACTACTGAGCCACCCTGCGCAATGATTCCGGCATGTCCGATTTTTCCGGCGGGGTTTTTGCAGTTTCCAATTTCGCCGTAAACGTTTTCAGCGGTGAGCCCTTGACCGCCGCCGTAAACATTTCCAGCGCGAATCGCATACTGGGCGTAGCCCTGAATCACGCTGTCGGTCACTCGCAACGAGTTGCCGCTCTCCCAATCAATTCCGTTCGAAACACATGCCATGCTTAGGTTCAAGTGCTTCAGCCAGCCCACGGCCCAGGTTTTGCCACCCGGAGCATAGATGACGGGATTGCAAGTCTCCGCGTTGCACAGCAGGCCGTCGGTGCCATAGTTCGCTCCCAGCGAGGTATCGAGTCCGTCTAAAAGGAATGCCTGGTCATCGTCCACCTGCACATAGCTGCTAAACGATCCGCTCTTGCCACCGAGCCGCGTAGAAACATTGAATACCCTCGTTTTTTGTGCGTTTATTTCCAGGAACGGGTGTTGCCCGCCCGCCACCATCGGTCGCCCCCGCGGGCTTGTGACCGTGACATCCAAATACCTACTCGAATTTGCTGGGTCGCCGACGTAGATGCAGGTGTCGTCCATCCAGCAGTCCACGATCGAGCCGGAGAAATCCACCGTAATGTTCGACGCACGGACCGAGACCCGCGCATAAACATCGAATTCCCCCGAAGAAACCATTACTTTGCCTGACTGAGATTCGGCTGTAGGATTCCCCGCCGAGAAGCGCGCGGCAACGAGCGCCTCTTGCAATCCACTCGACGCGCTGCCCACGCTATATCCTGCCGCGTGCGAATGCCCGGTTGTGAACTGAAGGGTGCCGGGCGCCCCGTTGCCGGCACATGTTCCCCCCGTAACTTTCACTGCCTCCGGCGTTCCGCGTCCGGAAACATACGCCCAGTACTCGGGCTCGCTTCCCTTCACCCCGGCCGGACAGGCGGAAAGGCTGATCGTCTTGACGCCAGACTGGGTCAGATCATCGTTTGGAGCAATCGACCAGTTGTAATCGGCCGAATATTTGACAGCGGTCATCCCAGGGTTTTCGGCGAGTAAACACACACTGGCCGGGAGGACGAAAAAACATACTAAGAAAGATCTCAGTTTTGACAAAAGGCTGGGAATTGCGCTCGTCATGGGCTAAACCTCCGGGAGCGCGTCTCCTGGCCGACAAAGCCGGAGGGACGAGCGAACAATATGACTATAGGTTCCCTACTTGGGCCCAGACCCGCAGTTACCCAAGCAATCTTGCTCTTAGCGAGAACGGTGTCTCGCTCTCGATCTCCCTGTGCCGGCCCAAATCGACGAATATCCGTTTTTCAAATGGTTAAATAAGACCTCTCCAAATTTTGCGGATCTACGAGCGATGGATCCTTCACCGAAATGCAAAACCGGAACCAATTAAATTGCGAGTTGTTATGATCGGGACCGCGGCATCCCGTTATCGCGAGAAGACATGGTCTGAACTTGATGTCCGGCCGGTGCGCCGGAATCTAACGCCACTGACTGCAATTCTCGCGGGATGGCTAGAGTGTCCCAAACTGTCTTCGCCAAGGGCTTTCTATCGGGAAGACTGGTCTGGCCGTTGAAGATTTGATAGCCGGCAGAGCGGAGGATGTTACCGACTACATCCGCATTGCTGGGAAGCACCTCACACCATATTCGGGGCCGCGCTTTCGCCAACAGTTCCGATGCCCCTGCCAACACTCGGTGCTCCATCCCTTCAACGTCTATCTTTAGCACCTGCGGCGGCGGCAGATTTTGCAATAGCCAATCGAGAGTTACGGCAACCACCGAGTCTATTCTCCGGGTACCGCCGGCTTCCGTGACCTTTACCCCGTCAATGAAATTGGCCGAACGGCCTCGCGACGCAATATGTAGTTTCGCCAGACTCATGCGATCCGATACCGCTGCAGGTATGACTACCACCGGCGAACGAGATGGGCCTAACTGATTTGACGACCTTCGCAGCAAGCTCACCAGCCAGGCGTCCGGTTCCACTGCGACAACATATCCTTTGCTTCCTGCAAGTCCTGCAGCGGCGAAACTGAAAAGACCGACATTCGCACCAATATCCCACACGACATCTCCCGGGCGAACCAACTCCTTTGCCATTTGAAACAGGGTGGGGTCTGCCCGGCGTAAATCTCTGCGATAGTATTTGAGACCCGAATCGGGGGAGACAAACAGAAATCCCCCTCCGAACTCGCGCGGTAGGCGTCGCTTCAGTACTATCTCGCGACTGACAAGCTCAGCAATTCGTCTCAAGTTCTTGAGCATCGCCTATCCTCACCTGTCTGCGCAGATTCGATCATCGAAAAGTCACCAAATTATATAGTTCTAGCCGAATTCCGACTATCTCGATTTCGGGCTGCTTTACACGCAATCCCTCGTCGTGCAGTCCTTTGAGCCGACCAATGACGTTTTCCTCGCGCGTGGCGTGCATTCGGGCCGGGAGTTAATATCTGTCTGGTGAGTTTACTGGACCGTCACTGGAAAGTTCATGGACCCGAGAGCCTCCAATTGAGACGAGAACCAAGAAGTCAGAATCGAGCTCACCTCGCGAAGGAAGGAATCAGCTGATGGCCGGTGGCGAACACGGTCCTGAACCAACGTTGTTTGTTCCCGTTGCGCCGAGTGCGGTCAAAGCGCAACGCCGCAGTTCGATCGCCAGTGGGATTCTGGCTCGTATCTCCCGTGAAACCAGTTCGGGCCGGTTTATCCCCGAAATGGACGGCCTGCGCTTTGCAGCAATCGGCATGGTCGTCCTGTTCCATTTGAGCGGGTACCTTACTGCAAAATCGCCATTTTATAGGGCATCTCCGCCGTCGTCCGACTGGCTTGCGCATGCGGCTATCGTTTCGTTTCATGGGGTCGAACTCTTCTTCGTGATCAGTGGTTTCATCCTCGGGCTTCCCTTTGCTGCGCACTACATGAGGGATGCCCCTCCGGTGAATCTGCGTAAGTACTACCTGCGCCGATTAACTCGTCTGGAACCCCCTTACATCGTGGCGCTGTTTGTACTGTTCACTTTAGCAGTTGGCATCTCGGGCTGGCCGCCTGCCAGTTTTTATCCGCACTTGGCCGCGAGCCTGTTTTATTTACACAGCATGGTTTATGGAACACTCAGCCCCGCCATGGGAGTTGCATGGTCGCTTGAGATCGAAGTCCAGTTTTATCTACTGGTCCCCCTGCTTACTTTTCTCTTTGCAATTAAAAGTCGGGCGGCCAGGCGCTCTTCGATTGTCCTTCTCATCCTGGCCGCCCTCTCGGGCCAAGCTCTTTTCCTGCAGCACAGTCCGAAGGCGTCCCTTTCAATCCTGGCGTTCGTCCAGTTTTTCTTAGTAGGGTTCCTACTGGCTGACGTCTTTCTGGCCAGCTGGGGTGAAGCTCCGCGACGGGGGCTGGCCTGGGACGTGGTTGCCCTTGCCGGCTGGCCGCTGCTCTTTGTGATCCTTCATTCCAACGTCCTGGCCCATTGGCTATTCCCAGCCTGGGTTTTTTTCCTCTACTGCGCTGCTTTTCGCGGCCGCCTGGTCAATCACCTGTTCTCCAACCGATGGATCACGGCCATCGGAGGAATGTGCTATTCCATTTACCTGATTCACTATGAGGTGATCGCCGCAGTGGGACGACTAACCCGGCCCTGGGGCGAGACCGCACCTTATTGGATCTACTTGTCGGTGCAACTCACATTGGTCGGGTCCGCGATTATAGTGATTTGCGGCTGTTATTTTGTCGCCATCGAAAAGCCTTGCATGCGCCGCGATTGGCCGCAGCGGCTCTGGGGTTACGCTCACAAAATTGTGTTTGCCAAGTTTCATTTGACCGGGACCAGCACTGAAGGTTAGTTTGCGATCCATCTGCCCTATGTCGCCGGACCAATGCGTGCGCTTCCAGAGACGCCTGCTGTGTGGCTCGCCGGTGGGCGCCATTACAAGCCGCTCCACTGGCGATGGAACGCAGCGCGAACACCTGCAGCGTAATAAGATTTTTTCGGAGTTATCCGGACTGACTGCAGGCTTTTTGTGGTGAACCTCGAAATATCCGGAGATCTGAGCCCTCTTTTCTCGATGCCGCGGAGAATCTCAGGCGAGGGCACCTGCATACCAGCGTGGCGGGAGAGGTGTGCGGCGCACCCCGCGCGGCGCCAATTAGAGATGCTTTAAGGGGTTTGTGGACCTTGACCCGGCTCCATCTGTAGCAGCTTCCGAAGCCGCTGCCGCTTGCTCCGCCAAAGCGAATCCACTAGCCCCGAGTACATGAAACGAGATTCAGAAGGCTGGTAGCGTACCTCCAGTTCCTTGCGCCAAATTAACTGTGGAGAATCGGACCGGCAAACGATTGTGCCCGGGCAGGGAGCAAAACAATACTGGTAATGTTGCCGGATCAGATCCCAAGCCTCTCGACCGATCGTGTCCCACGCAAATGGCCAGGCGAACGTTTCAACTCCCCGCCCCGTCCAGCAAGCAATCTTAGCTGCGCTCTCGACAATTTCACGGCGCAGGTCGGAACCAGTCAGGCCGTCAAGTCTCGCATGCGAGTAGGTATGGCTCCCGACGCTATGCCCCCGCTGAACCAACTCCGCGATTTGCGCGGGATTTATGGAGCACCAGTCCTCTTTTTCGGCATGCGCAGGCTGGGGTTGGGGGTCAATCCGCGAATAGTAAAACTGCCGAGCTTCTTCCTCATTGCACTCCACCCACTTAGGAATTACAAAGAAGACGCCGCGAGCGCCAAAGGACTCCAGCACCGGCGCCGCCACCAAATAGTTAGAGAGGCGTCCATCATCGAACGTGAACAGGACCAAAGGTTTGCTGAATTTTGGTATGCCATTTTGCGCCTGACGCCAATATTGTGAAAACGTAGGCAGATCTGTCAACATGAAGTGACGTGCTACCCATTCAAGCTGCTTGCGGAATTTCGCTTCATCCCGGGTCGGCGTTTCATGCATGACAACCACAACCATGCGGGGCGAGTAGCGAGCTAGCCACTCGTGCATCCGCAAGGCGAGTTCGTCCGCTCGGAGCGTGATGCTGGCGCTAATCAGAGTCGAACGGAGAAGGTTTCTCGTACCCACAATTCCTTTCAGAGGAGCATGTCTCCATCGGCCGGGACAAAGTACCAGTTTTTCGACGGCACGAATCCAAACTTGTCTCTGCACCACGCAATCGGAGCGGCAAATGGTCTGCGGACAAACCCTATTCTTCTAAGGGCCTGCTGCCCCGCTGGATCGAGACAGCGGAACACAACCACGTCGATCTGTCGGTGATACTCATGAACCAGAAGTTTGGTAATCGTGGCATATGAATCGGGTTCGGACGGGCCAAAAACATCGAGCACATGCAGAGCAACAATTTGCTGCCGGTACCCGCGGCGACGCTGGTTCACGGCTATAAGAAACCGCTGGTCACTTCCCTTCGGATTGAAAGCGAACAGTCGGGTGGTAGGATCGACCTCCGAAAAATAGCGCCAGCGAAGACACGCAGCGTCTCGTACTGCGGTGAAGCTCTCATTGAAAGCACTCTCGCAGAGGCTAGCCGCCTCCTCAGGACTCTTGAGCGGAAGTAATTCCCCTTGGCCGCCGCCCATTCGTAGGCGTTGCGTCCGGGATGCCAGAGGGGATGCTATCTTGGCTACGAGACCCGCGAGCGCGTTGTTTCCGAGCTTTCGCACCATAGCTTCCTCAATCGTGCCTTGCCACCTCAAAATACCCACCATTTCGTGATCGGAGTTGCCAATCGGAAAGGCGCCGAGCCTTTGCCACATCTGCGCTACAGCAGGATTCGCGGAGCTCACGAATAGACCATACTCGCGGCCCAGCTGCAGAAACTTCACAAAGATGGATGTGCCGGCGCCTCGGTACTGTTCATCCACGTAGAACGAGGTCGCCATCATAAGGGTTGATGTTTGCCGGCGAAACACGAATCTTTGAGGGGCACAACACATACAGCCGACGATCTCATTTAGCTCATTGCGAACACACCATCCAAACGGCATATTGGGTTTCCGAGCCGGATTATCCAATACGATCCAACGCAATCGCGCCGCAATCTGCGGCGAGGCCAAATCGGGTTGCACACTGCTTTGCCGCGCTATGAAGTGCGCGATTTCCTCCAAATTCTCGGGAGCGATCTGGCACAATCTGAGGTTTGTCGAATCCACGGTTTCCGGCATTTTTTCCCGCGAGCGCTAGAGCTGGGCCCCCGAAAGCACGATCGATTGACCGGAGACAAATGACGCGGATGAGGAGAGCAAGAAACGAACAACATCGACGACATCGCCGGTACCACAAACGCGGCCCATGGGAATTAGGGCGGCTTCCCGCTTGAGCTGGAGATCGCCAACCTGCGCATTCATGCCGGCTACAACTAAAGATGGGCATACGGCATTCGCGGTGACTTTTCGGCGGGCGAGTTCGGGAGCAAGAAGTTTAATGGTCTCTTCGAGCGCAGACTTGGCAAGCGAATAGGCGCCCACGCCGAGTGCAGGCCGGGTGCGCCCGGCTGTGGAACCGAGTGCGATGAGCCGGCCACCCGAAGCATCGGCATGCTCAAACAGGAAATTTGCCAGCCTCACAACGTGAGACGTGCCGAAGGCCAACTGCTGTTCGAGAAGCAAAGGATCACTCTTTAGCAAGCCGCCGCGCGGCATGCCTGGCCAGGCGCAGTGAATCACCGCATACACTGCGCGGTCACCGATGCGTTCTTGTATCTTCTGCTCCCAATCCGGCGAGCCGAGGTCAGCTTGTAGCGCCGCCACATTGGCCGGGTCGTCTGCCCCCTTGAGCGGGGCGCTGTGGGTTATTGCGAGCACTCCGAATTCTTCGGCCAGCGAAGGGAGCAGGGCCATACCGATTCCGCCTGACGCGCCGGTGAGCAGCACAAGCTTTCGCCCGTTCGATAAACTTCTGCGCACCGGCTGCGCAGGCGGTGGGGCGGAGGTCTGTTTCTCCTTGTGCAGAGTGAACGCTAACGTGATTTCCGAAACCGGAAGGTGCGATGCAGCCTCGCGCACCACCACCCGTACACTTCCCGCCTCAGCGTCGGCATTCCAGGCAGTAATCTCGCCTCCCACGCTTACGCGGCAAGGATAGAAGAGCGGGGAAACGAACCGGGCGTGCAAGCCGGCCAATAACACATCGCGACCGGGCAGGTGCATGCCGATCAAAGCGGAAGCCAGCCCAACCTGGAATGCGCCGTGCACAATGCGACCTGAGAAATTCGTTCGCTGCGCGTACTCCGCATCCAGGTGGAGAGGATTAAAATCTCCGGAATTAGCCGCGAACGCCAGCACATCCTGTTCTTGAATCTCGCGCTCAAATTGCGCGGTCATTCCCACGCGGAAGTCTTGAACGGAAAAAACCTTAGGCTCGGGATTCACTTTTGGTTCCTTTGCAAATACTCTAATATCAGCTCAAACGATGCGAGTTGGACTACCTCGTCGGGCGGTATGCTTACGCCAAATTCCTCTTCCACCACGGCCACAAGCGTAACGCCGCCAAGGGAGTCCCAGCTTGCCATCGAGCCCATGTTGGCCGAAGCAGCTTCCTCTGGCTTGAGCTCCGGAAACACGAGGACAAAACAATCCTCAAGCCGGCCGCGTAGATCTCTCATTCGCCTTCCTCGACCAGGTAGCTCAGCGCTGGGCATTTTTGCGCATATTGCGAGCGGGAGACGCACAGGTTTGGCTCCGCCGGTGCATCGTTAAGCTGCTGCAGAAAATCCTGCATCACCCGGTTACGATCCGTCGGCACGAACTTCAACTCGACTTGTTCCACATCTAATTTGCTGAACAGATGTTGCAAGCACATGTATTCGATTAGCCGCGAAAACGCCCGGCAACTCATGACCCAGGTCTGCAGGCATAACTTGTGCTGGCCGGATTCACCGGTGATTTCGAGTTTTCCCCCGAGCACGGCTATCTTCCCCAAAGGTCCGAACTTGTCCGAGTAGTTGGCACTCAAGAGAACCGTGTCCTCCTGTTCCATCCACTCGCGCCACTCTGCGTCCTGATACCTGCATCCATTGAGATTAAACTGATTCGTTTTATTCACCAACTCGAGCGCTCTGGGGTCCACGGGAAGTTTTTTGAAACTGAAAGTCAGCTTGGCTTCCAGTTTTTGCTGGAATTCGCTGAGACTGGTTGCCGAAGCTCGATCGTCTTGCCGGGCGCTGGCGTAAGCGCGCAGACTGTCGGCGCGCAGCGAGTCCTCCTCCAGAACTTGGTTTTTGCCGAAAAGATCGCGCAACCGCCAGAAGAGTTCGTAGGTCGCCTGGTAATCTTCGTGGGGAAAAAGTAAGCATTCTACTTGAGGATGAACCGATTTAACCTCAGCTAAATCCATTGCACTGTCATCCACAAACACGGCGCAATCGGCGGAAATATTCCAGGCCTCCAGAATGCGAGATACAGATCCCGACTTTGCCTTCCAATGAACCTCGAACGGGAAAACATCCCGTTCTCGCAAAACTATGTCTTTCCTCGCGAAGGCTTCCGCCACTTGTTTGGGATCGTTCTTGCTGGCCACGCCGATCATGGTCCCGGAGGCCGCCAGCGAGCGCAGCAATTGCTGGTAAAGACCGTGGATCTGGCTGTGGTGGTCGAGGTCCCACGAGATTCCTTCTGGCCCGCTCTCCTCGAGAATTCCGCTCCACACGGTTTCGTCAAGATCGGTGATGAGCCCCTTCTTGGGAAGCGGGTTCCGCAGGAGGCTGGCTATCAGCTCGGTGAGCACAGAGGTGTGGGCGAGCGTATAGGGAAATCCCGTGAGGAGATCCGCCTTGACATCCAGGCGGGCGGAGTTAGAAAGCATGTCGATTCGTTGCGGGTCCACGACCCTGACATTCTGAATGCGAGCTACTGAAGCGCGGAGCGAGGCGACCAGGCGGCGCAGTTCAAGAGTGAACCCGCTCGCTTGAGCGCCATGAGTGATTGAAACCGGGGGAAGCGGAAGAGTTGGAAAGCAAATAACGACCGGTGCCTTCTGGGCGGCCGTTTCGATCAAGGTTTGGAGGAGATCGCACTTTTCGCTCGAGTTCGCGAGAATATCTGAATGCCGGGACGGTTCCCACCCTCCCAACGCACGTAGACCTAAACGCGGATCCAAGTCGGTCCACTCGATGACCACTACGGCCGCTGACACATCGTGCAATCGTTCCAGGCTTCCGACGAGGTCGCCGTAGAGGCCAGTTTTCACGCGAGGTGTACGATCACGAAACTGGAGGCGAAGCTGGGCCTGGAGAAATGTCTCGAAGTGGAGGGGAGTAAAACCACACACCAGCGCGACGTCAAAGGGTGGGGCATCCATGCGCGGCGCCTGGATCACTTTAAGTGCTTCTGTCAACTTCATTGTTATAGTTGGCAAACCAGTGCCGCGCCGGAAACCCCTCCCAGCCGGACTTTCCTTCTTGATTCGAAACCAGACACTAAGTGTATAACCATCTCGCCAGTCCGCGACCTTGCGAAGCGATTTTCATCTGGAGAGCCTACGAAAACGTAAGGTCCGAACCGGTAATGCCGAAAACCGCTTGATCTTCTGTTCCTTCGGGCACTCCCGCAGAAATTCTCGCCTTCGGAGCATAGTTCATCCGGTTGGCTGGCCCCTCTCCATCGTGTGCATAGACATCGTGTGCATAGACGCAGAAATAGAATATTCTGGGAACCTCTGAACAGGGATAGACAAAGGTTTTTCTGGGATTTATCAGGCAGGTTCTTATTCGCTCCATTTATATTCTAGGCTAGCCGCCGAGCGACTTGGCAGGTTCGAGGGAATGATACGGGCTGGAGCGCCTAAGCTCGGCTGAAAGCATTTTGCGAGCGTCCGCCGATACTTCGAGAAGAAAGAGGTAATCGTTGGGAACCCATGCCTAGAATCGGTGTAGAGACCTCTCGGCTCGGATTCGGTTGCGTGCAATTGACCGCGCATCGTGACCGGCGTGACGCGCTGGCGATCCTCGAGCATGCGTTTGCGGAAGGAATTACACATTTTGACGTTGCGCGCGCATATGGATTTGGACGTTCGGAATCCATCCTGAGCAAATTTCTTCGCGGCAAACGAAACCAAGTCACTGTAGCGACTAAGTTCGGCTTGCAACCTCCCACAGGGTTTGCGGGAAACGCAACCGTCATCGATATTGCGAAAAAGATCCTAGGTCCTTTTCCTGGCCTGTTGCGGCGGGCCAAGGCTCGCGGAGCCGCTATGGGAAAATCGGGAGTCTTCACTCCGGATTCCGCCATTAGGAGCTTGGAGACTAGCTTACGAGAGCTGAGAACGGACTACGTCGATTTATTTCTGCTGCATGAGGCAAGCGTTCCCGAAGCCTTGTTTCAGCCTTTGATCGAAACGCTGGAAAAGCAAGTCAGCGCTGGGAAGGTTCGCTGCCTTGGAATTGCTTCCGACTTTGGGAAGCTCCGGGAACACGCGAGCCAGGTGCCGCCCCTATATCAAGTACTGCAATTCAACGATAACGCTGCGGAGCGAAGTCTGGCCCATCTAACCCACGGCGATGAACGCCAGGTCATCACCCACAGTATTTTCAAGCCAACGAGGCCATTGCTGAAAGCGGTAGCCGAGCACCCGCACATCGCGCGAGAGTTTTCAAAATATTTGAACGTAGATCTCACCGATTCGAAAGTAATTGTCTCCCTCCTCCTAGATTACGCTCTGCGACAGAATGATCGTGGCGTTGTTCTTTTTTCGAGTACCGATCCACGCCACGTTTCGGCCAACGCACGCGGCCTGGAAACTCCCATGTACGACAGCGCGCAATCGGCAGGATTTCTTGATTTCGTTCAAGAGATCGGAAACGCAGCTCGAAATGGGGCAGCCAACCATCCGAGCCTAAATCCATCGGCCATTGAATCTCATGATCATTGACTTGAACACCGCTGGCGACAGTGCGGTACTCGGCGGGGACCTGTGCATCGTGGGCACAGGAGCGGCAGGCTTGGCCATCGCATCGGAACTGCTGTCGACGCAGCTCAAGATCATCCTGCTTGAAAGTGGCGGCATGGAACTTGAGCCACCCACACAAGCCCTCTACGACGCAGAAATCAGCGGGTTACCGCATCCCGGGACTATGGAAGGGCGGTTCAGGGTCTGTGGAGGGTCGACCACCAAGTGGGGGGGGCAAACTCTGCCGTTGATGCCTTCCGATTTCGAGCATCGGGAATGGGTTCCCCATAGCGGCTGGCCGATTACTTTCAACGAACTGTTTCCGTACTACTCTCGTGCCTGCCGCTTCCTGTTGGTGGACCAGATGAATTTCGATAGCGATCTCTTTGCTTATCTGCGAACCAGTCCGCCCGCCATGGACTCTGAGCGACTGTGGTACCACTTTGCCAAGTGGAGTCCGAAACCCAGCGTGCGCGAAATCTATCTATCTAAGATTGCCGGTTCAGCTCGTTGCACGTTGGTGCTCCACGCAAATGTCACGGAGATTAGGTTAGAAGAAAATTTCCATCGAGTGGCCACAGTTGAAGCTAGCTCCCTGAGCGGCAAGAAAGTAACGGTGCGGGCACGCGCGTTTGTGCTCTGCGCCGGCGGAATCGAAACCGCGCGCCTGCTTCTGGCGAATAATCAGCAGCACCCTAACGGCATCGGTAACGAGCACGACATAGTCGGCCGATTTTTTCAGGACCACGCCAGCGCCACGATTGGCTGGATCGATAGCTCAGATCCTGCAAAAGTGCAACGCTTTTTCAACCTGTTTCACAAACGCGGCCTCAAGTACTCTGTTCGTCTCACGGCAACGCCGCAATGGCAGCGAAAACTCCGGACACTGAATGCCTCTTCGGGGGTTATTTTCGTTCAGCAAGATGGAGTGTTGGATGGTCTAAAACAGTCTTACAAATCGATACGCCGTGGGCAGATCGACCGGGCTCTACTGCGGGAACTCGGGCGAGCAGGGGGCCACCCGGTGAGCGCATTCTCTCATAGCTGGCACTATCTCGCGAAAGGTAGGAGTTTTGCTCCCGGAGCGAAGATGCAAATCCGCATCACCTGTGAGCAGGAGCCCAATCCAGAAAGCCGAATCTTGCTCTCCAACAAGACCGACGCTCTTGGAATTCGACAAGCCAATGTACGGTGGCAACTCACCAACCTGACGCGGGACACAATTCAAAGTTTCGCGGAGCTCTTGCGCGGGGAATTTCGCAAGGTGGGCCTCGGGGAGATTATTTTGGATTCATGGCTAGGACCGAATAATCAAGATTGGATGGAGCATGTGAACGATCAGTTCCATCACATGGGTACGGCGCGCATGCACGACTCTCGGCGTTTGGGGGTGGTGGACCGCGAGTGCCGAATGCATGCTGTTTCGAACCTTTACCTGGGAAGCAGCGCGGTGTTTCCCACCAGCGGGCATTCCAATCCAACTTTAACGATTATTGCCCTGTGCATCCGGCTTTCTGATCTTCTAAAGCGCGAACTTTCATGATTTTGAAGGCGAACCTTCTAGAGGTGATTCTCCTGGCTCCGCGGCAATCCAAGGTGAGTATGTCTACTCCTTCTTGATCTTCAATTCGTAGATCTTGGCCTTGATGCCGAAAAACTGGACGCCCTGAAAACCGCAGTAAATCAGCCCGGGAATCCCGTCGAGAAAACCCAGACACAAAAAGTATTTGTAAAAGAAAAACAACACCGGCGAACCGGGAATAGCGAAAAGCTTCTTCCTCAGCCAGCGCCTGCGTTGGGCCTGCGTCCCGAACAGCGCGGGAGGCAATTCACCCGTTCCTCCCGCGCCGAGCATCCATACCCGTGCCTCCCAGTTTGAGTATTCGTCGTGCTTTTGGATGTAGCGGGAAAGGGACTCAACGTTGTGATGTATCAGCGGGTTCTTCAGTTTCGCGGTATTGCCGATCACCACGACATGTTCGTGCACTTCCATGTCCGCCATGGAAGCATCCTGATCTTTTAGCCGGCATTCGTAGCGGCCCTTACCGATGCGGAAGAGTCGATAGCTTATAGAAACTCGCGGCGCCATGCCGAAGCGCGCGACCCAAGAAATACATTTGCAGGGCGATATAGTAGCCGTCTACGCCTGGGTTTTGAATCGCTTGCTCGATCTCCGTTGCCAGGGCGGGAGTGAGGGCTTCATCAGCATCCATCAGCAAAACCCACTTGTAGGCCAACTGCAGCGAGTCCAAGGCCCACTGCCGCTTCTTGGGCCATCCCCCACGATAGTGAAACTGTACGACCTCGACACCGTATCGGCGAGCCACTTCGACGGTAGCATCCGTGCTCTGGGAATCTATGACGTACACTTCGCCCACTCCGCGCAACGATTCCAAACAGCGAGGCAGGTTCTTCTCTTCGTTCCGGACGGGCACAATGACACTGAGCGGGAGGAGCGCGCTCAGCTGAGAACGTGGCGGCTGTTCAATTTTCGGGAGCTTGTCCATTTCGGCTGTAGATTTCGACTATAGTATCCTGAAGCCTATGGGATCTCTAGACCAGGGTGCACTCTGGTACAACCTGCCTATCAATGGGCGCTTGAGTGCTATCCTTTTTAGCATGACTGATAATTCCTCCAACGTGGAGTTGAAGGCGGAAGTTCGCGATTTCTGGGATTCTGATCCCTGTGGCACTCGATATCTGAGTGCCAAGGATGATTTTGAAGCTCACGAGCGCGCCCGATATTCCCTGGAGCCCTACATCCCGGACTTTGCTGGCTTCGCGACTGCTCGTGGCTGCAGGGTGCTGGAAGTCGGGGTGGGAATGGGAGCAGATTATCTGGAATGGCTGAAGGCTGGAGCGCAGGCCACCGGTGTCGATCTATCTTCCGTCTCATTGGAGCGGGCGCGCCGCCGGTGCGAGATGGCGGGATTTACCCCCGACTTACGCCACGCCGACGCCGAACACCTGCCGTTTGCAGACGAGATGTTTGATATCGTGTACTCCTACGGTGTCATGCACCATAGCCCCGATACAGCCCAGTGTATTCGCGAGGCATGGCGTGTTCTGAAGCCCGGCGGCCAAGTCAAAATCATGGTCTATCACCATCCTTCTCTGACAGGGTTGATGTTGTGGTCCAGGTACGGCGTCCTGCGAGGAAAGTCACCGCGGCAATCGGTATACGACCACCTCGAAAGTCCTGGGACAAAGACCTTTACTCAGTCCGAAGCGAAGTCCTTGATGGGCTTGTTTGAGAATGTGAGCATGCAACAGGTCTTCAGTCCAGGGGACCTCTTGCTCAACCGTCCATCGCCTCGTTTTTCTTCGCCTTTCTACCGTCTGGCATGGAAACTTTACCCACGCCGCTTGGCCCGAAGGTTAGGAGGCAGGTGGGGGTTGTTCTTGCTGATTTCCGGACGCAAGCCACACAAATAAGAGAAACGGGTTGCTCCGGCGTTAGTCCGCGGGACTCGTTCGCGTCAACCGGAGTTTGCCAAACACATTTTCCTGGCCATAAGTCCACAGCCTTTGTGGCCAGTTGCGGCGCATACAGGGGTTCTCAGGTGTCCATTCGAAGGAACGCGAAAAATTCAGTGTGTTACTATCTTTTCGTGCAGCCGCTTTAGGCCTCATAAGTTGCTTGGACCAGGAAAACAGCTCTCCACTTTAATGTGGCACTCCAATTCTGACGCATCAGACCGTGGACCCAACACTGTTAGAAATTCTGGTTTGTCCTCGGGATAAACTTCCACTTCGCGAAGAGTCCTGCTCGCTCCGCTGTCCCGACGGTCATCGCTATTCTATCGTGGAAGGAATTCCGATTCTTCTTCTGGGCGAGATGGAGCAAACCCACGAGGAAGGCAAACGGGCATTGGAGGCTGCGGAGTCGCCGGAGGCCGACAGACAAGCCAATTCGAGCAGTCTGCGCCCCGGCCAGATTGATCCTTTTGTAAGCGAGATTATCGCGGCGACCAATGGCTCGCTTTATCGATATCTGGTCGGAAACTTGACGGATTATCCGATCCCTAACCTGAGACTCCCTGCCGGCGCGGGGAAGTTATTTCTCGAAATCGGTTGTAACTGGGGAAGATGGTGTGTCGCTGCGGCCAGAATGGGATATCGGCCGGTCGGAATTGATCCCTCACTGAAGGGCATTCGCGCCGCAAAAAAAGTGGCACAGCAACTCGGGATAGAGGCGCATTACCTTGTGGCTGATGGACGGCGTCTGCCTTTTCCTGACGTGGTCTTTGAGCAGGTGTTTTCTTATAGCACGCTACAACACCTTTCAAAGGCAAACACCCGCGCCACCTTACTGGAGGTCCGGCGCGTGTTGCGTCCGGGTGGAAAATGCTTGATCCAGATGCCAAACGTCTTCGGTATTCGCTGTCTTTACCATCAGGCGCGGCGCGGTTTTCGCGAGACTCGTGACTTTGAAGTACGCTACTGGACGCCCGGGGAACTTATCTCTTCGTTCGCGCTCGCCTTGGGTCCTTCGCGCATTTTCGTGGACGGATATTTCACGCTTAATCCCCAAGTCAGCGACCTGCGATTTCTTCCCGCCAAATACCGCGCAATTGTTCGCGCATCCGAAGCGCTACGAAAACTCAGTGACGTTTTCTCTCCCCTTGCCTACCTGGCCGACAGCCTGTACATCGCATCTACTCGGGAATCATAGCGGGTGAATCGCAGCGTGTTCAGGCTTGTGAGACGGGAAAAGGTTGGCTCAAGACCTAGCCATGGTTTCACGCGTCTACGCTATTTCCAGGTCAGATCACCCCAACTCAATGATTGCCCTTGCCCGTCCCGATTGCGCATGCAACAGGTCACCAGCCAAGGACATAAGTTGGTCAACATGGCGGCGCCAACTAAAGTCATGCGAGCGCTCCACACCGTTTGCCGCTAACTGGACACCAAGATTGGGTGATGAGACGATCTCGATAATGCGATCCACGAATTCATCGGGACTAAAACGTTTGAAATAGAGTGCGGCGTTCCCGCAAATTTCGCGATGCACAGGCAAATCGGCGGCCACCACTGGGATTCCACTCGACATCGCCTCTACCAACGGATGCGCAAATGTTTCCGCATAGGCTGCCGTCGTATAGATATCACACGCCCGATAAAGCCGGTGTAACGAAAAATAGGGAACCGCCCCCAGTTCGATGACGTCATCAGAAATCTTCAATTGGCGAATCAATGCCGAAGCATATCCCGTTTTGTACGAGCCGGGATTCGCGCCTGGAACCAACCGGCTTGTGAGAAATAACTTCACTTTGCGTGGTTTAAGGCGGTCGCGCAGTGCCGGCATGGCTCGCAGCAGAGTCTCGAAATTCCGGTAATACGCATAATGACTCACGAAAAGCAGCCGTAGGGCGCCGTCGGCGGAATCAAGGCTTTCCTGAATTCCAATCGGCAGGGCCGTTCCGGAGTCGAAGAACGCTTTGTTGTCGAAACCGTGATAAATGCTAACCACCTTTCCTCCCGCCCAACGCCTCAGTTCCGCTGCAAACGCTTCGCTAGGAGCGACGGTGCAGTCCGCCCAATGGATGGAGCGTTTCGCCAAAATGCCCTTCAGTCGAGTTTCGAGCCACAACCCAAACTCCCGGCGAGCACGCAGGTCACGGTAAAAGTCGGCAGAGGTGTAGAGCGAGTTGCCGGAGAGGAGGATTTGGGGAACCGGAGACTTGCGAACTGCAAAGTTCCCCGTCGATATCAGCACATCCGCTTGAGCGCGCTGAATCATGCGTGGCAGGAGGGCCTGCTCCCGCCAAAAGCGATGGCCGACTCCCTGAGATTCCACTTCCACGAACGAGACGTTGGGCGGATTCCCGAACTCACTGCGAAACGAAGGAGTCAGAGCAATGGTGGCCTGCGTTTCAGCACGCACGGAGAGCTGTGGAACCACATTGCGAATATAGGTAAGGCCGGCCCCAGCACTCGCAGCCACGCCGTTCAAAAATAGTCGCATCATCGGCTAGGTGCAATCGCGGGATCGGCCCCATCCCAGATATGCGAAGCAATCTGCGGCGCAGAAACCACCTGTGCGCGCGACGCCGATTCCGAGGCGGGGAGGACATCGACGAGCGCAAATGCGAACACCCAAAAGAAGACGCACATGTAATAGCCGACTGCAAACAACCAGTCTTCGAACAGAGCGTGGAAGAGTCCGGCCGCCAAAACGGCCGCTATCGGAACAGCGGGAGAAAACGCATTGCAGGTCCGGCGAATAGAGAGCGTGGCACGGCCAATGTTTATCCCGGTTAATAGGATAAGAAAAAAGAAGGGCGTGACTCCCAGCAAGCCAGTCCATTCCACAATTTCGAGATAACTATTGGCCGTTTCCCTCGTCGATCGGTGATTTGACTCAATGTCTAAGTCCGTCGGGCGCTGTTCGACCGTCGTTACACTCGTACCAAATCCAGTTCCAAACCAGCGATGGTCCCGAATCGCGGCAGACGTTCTCGCCCATGGCGACTCGCGCGAACCGAAAAGACCCCGCGCGCGCGTGCCTTTGTACAGAAACGTGTCGGTAAGCTTGTCAATCAGGCCGCCGGACGACGAGGGCTCGCGCGTCGGAGAGATGGCCACCATTAGGAATGCCGCTACCAAGGCAACAGCGATCCCCTTTAACAGCAATCGGTATCTTCTTAATGCGCCGCACAGGAGCACAGAAGAAAGGCAGGCCCCTCCGATAGCGGCGCGGGCGTAACTGCCGAGCAAGAGCAACAGGCAAAGAACTAGGGCAAACGTCGCGCGTTTGTAGGCCTTAGTTCCCTCACTGACAATGACGCCCCAAACCAAAACAGGAGCAGCTACTACACCCATCAGAACACCTAGGGAGTTCGGGTTGCCGCACAGCGGGTAACGAAAGACGAAATAGGACACCGCGCTCACATAAACCAAAATTTCGCAGGCCCGCAAAACGCCGGCGAAAAACTCGGCTTCGCGACCAATGATCGCCAGCCGGGCACCGGTGGCTCCATAGAGAAATACCAGCAGCAGGCTGGTGGTTTTTAACAGGGCGACGGAAGGAAGAGCTGAAACCAATGCAGAAACCACGGCAGCGATCACCGCGAAAAAAGCCACTAGGTGAAATGTTCCGAAGTCTTGAGAGGATCGCTCCATTTGGGAGGACCGCTTCATGAAGAGCACGAAGCCCGCAATCGCTCCAGCGGCCAGCACGCCCCACCGAGCGGCTAGCCAAGCGGTATGAAACGGCACCTTCAGACTTGCCAGCAGGAAAACGAGCATCAACACCGGGAGAAAGCGTTGCCGATAATTCCACAGGGCCATTACAAGTATCTCTAGGCCTATAAATCCACCGACAACCAGGTATATCTGAGAAGAAGCGGACCCCGACAGCACGTGATACAAAACATAAAGGCCACCAAGCGCCAGCCCCAAAGGGAGAAAAACTCTGTACATAAGATCAGGCATTATTGGGCCTTCCGCAAGCTAGCGCTGCCTTGGCAATGCCAGTTGCACATGCTTCAGGGGAATTCCGCAGAATACGTTGCGCACTGCGCTGCCCCATGGCGTTTCGCAGATCTCCTTGGTTGGCGAGATCCCGCAAAGCCAAGGCCAGTTGAGTTATGTCGCGCGCAGGAATCAAGCGGCCGTTCCACCCATCCGACACCAAGTCCTCAGCACAACCGGCGGCCGCGCTACAGATAATCGGTAAGGAGCAAGCCATGGCTTCGTTCACAACCAAACCCCAAGGATCACTATGCGTCGGGAAAACGAACGTCTCCGCCAAGGCGTAGTGTTCAGCTAATTGCTCGCGTTGCAGAAAACCGGTAAACTGCACGACTCCCGGCGAAATCTCAGCTGCCCGGCGTTTCAGTTCTGCCTTATAAGGTCCATCCCCCGCGAACACCAAGCCGACAGCGGACCGAACCTCCGGACATAGGATACCGTAGGCTTCGAGCAAATCGAAAATGCCTTTTTCCTCTAGCAGCCGGCCGACGAAAAGAAAGTACCGAGATGGTAATCCCAAAACCTCCCGGGTGGCCCCCTGGTGCTCCCAGGTCATTTTCGCGTGTCCCGCAAAAAACTCCGTGGCCACCGCATTCGGCGCAACAAAAATTCGGTTTTCGTCAAGCCCGAAACCTCGGAGGTAGTCAAACGAAGATTTCCCCGGCACAATAAAACCGCTGCAAGCCTTCAGGAATTTTGCCTTCAAAAATTCCACTGCGCTATGCCCCTTGCGCATATCTTTGGCCGTGCTCTCCACCCATGCAATGGCGGGCTTATGCTTCCGGTGCGCCCACGCGAGAGCTTGCCAGGAAGCGAGGTAGCTGTAGCCGCCACAGACGATTACGTCTGGGTTCGCATTCTTAAGCGCGGTTCCCAGGCCTCGGTTGAGTAGCAAGTGGTACTTTCCCCGTCGCCGCCAGGAAGGCAAGACCTCATAAGAGAATCGGATTTCGTCCTTGTAGACTAACCACTGGCGCTGCGTCGGATCGGTTTCAGCCAAGAAGATGACATGCACCTCAAGGTTTGATTCTTTCGCGAGCGCATTAAAGACTGGAATACGGTACGGTGAGATAATTTCGGTCAAAATGACAAGTCGAGGCCTCATTCGTGCCAGTCCGCAGAAGCTGTAGCAATGGGTTCAGGTTTGTTCGGCTCGCATTTGATCCGTTTGTGGCCAGGAAATTCCATTCTTCAGTTCCAGCGACCAAGACCTCCAATCAGTTTCCCCGCGACTGGCTGAACAATCTGCCAACGGCATCGGCGCGAGGACAAAACGATCCCGTTATGATAACCGAAGCGTCTCGCGCCCTGCCATTGAAGTGCCCCGGCCAATGTACTGATCCCAACGTCAGTTCTCGATCGATCGGCTCCGCATTCCGGGGAAGGAGGATCTCGATCGGATCGGCAACGCGTGTGCACCAAATCCAATTTTTCCGCATGGTCACTCCTCCGCGTCGTCATTGCTCCACTCGAGGTGTTTCTGAACCTAAGATACCTCTAATGCCTTGGCTCCAGTTTCTTGGTTTTCTCTCACCGCTTTTATCTTAGGCGAGCTGAGCCGACGAGAAAAATTGATACGACTCGGACGGCCATTATCTCGGCAAGATGTTCGGCATTCACGCGGTCGAAGTGGAAGTTATTGCCCAGACTCAACTCGCCTGTGCTCGGGCTTATCCAACCGCGACGACCGATGGCCCGCGCAGGCAGGCTGTCACTTCAAGTTTGCCAGCTGGAGATCAATCCTCGCGGAAACCATTTCAAGTAGTGACTTCAGTAACTTCTCCTTCTCAATGAGTCCTTGTCAATGCCTCCTCTGTGCGCGCTGAGGGGAAGGGGAAGTTGGCCTGCTTGCGCATAGTTTTGCACATGTGCACTACCAAGGGAGGCAAAAATGCTCGGCACGAGGCTCTTAGAGGTGTTTAGCTTTGGTATGACACATGCACAAGAAAGGACGCGCGATGGAACGTTACGTCCATTGCGGTCCGGACCTCGGACCACTCCCCTCCGAGAATTATGCGAGCCGTAACAAGACGTTTAGGAGGGCGGTTAAAACATGAAAAAGAAACTACTTTTGCTTGCTGTTCTGGCGCTGTCTTTGCCTTTGGCAGCCTTTGCCGATAACACCTTAACTTTCACGGCTGACGGCGGCTCGTTGACCGCGACCAGTGACGGGTTCACTTTAACGGGCGAGCAATTGACTTCGATTAGTGGCCTTGGGTCCGGGACGGTTACGGGAACGGACCTCGGGAGTGTCACATTTACAACGAATGAGCTAGCGAATCTTCCAGGACATAACTACGATGGCAACGTAGTTACGGGTTCGCCCATTAGTCCTGGTGGAACCTTCACGATCACCGGCAATGGCAATGACCCTGCCGCGAATGGCACCCTCTTTACTGGAACTTTCGATCAAGCCATTTGGACACTGGTATCGCCCGGCGCTTACACTTTGACCGCCACTGTGGACGGAACTACTGGAACTGGCAATAGCGCCACTGGGCAATTTTCTCTTTCGGTCGATACGATCAGCCCGGCTCCCTACTACAATGGCTTCAACGCGGGCCCACCCAGCAGCACGACTACTCTCGCAGTTCCTGAACCTAGCGAACTAAGCATGCTGGGTACTGGCATACTAGGTTTGATGGGCGCCTTCTGGCGCAAGCTGAAGGTCCAGCCCCGAAACTAGACTCTCAACTCTCTCCTTGCACCCCAGCCGCGGGAACGTGGCTGGGGTCCAGGCGTAGTCCGCGCTTCAGTCTCGGCCATCGGTGATGGCACGTACAGCACGCTAAGAATCCATCGACTAGCATTCGTTCGGCGAATCCGCCGCCGCATCCTCAACCATCCCAGCGGAGTCAGCCACCTGCAGCAGGATTTCGGTGACAGTAGCTCCAACCGAATCCCAGGAGAACTTGCGGGTGTACTGAATTTGCTCGCAATTCTCTTTCAAATGCAGGTCGCCGTCATAGGCCTGCTTCAGCGTCGCGGCGATCTCCTCCGGGTTGGTGGGGTCCACCAGCAAAGCATATCGATCCCCGATCTCCGCCAATGCTCCACGGGGAGACGAGATACAAGTAGTGCCGCAAGCCATCGCTTCAACCAGTTGCATGCCAAAGCCCTCGTGAAGAGAGAGCTCGAGGTAAAAATCAGCGGCCGTGTAGAGCTCTGCCAGTTCTTGGAACCGGTCCACTCCAAGAAAATCTTCGAAAACAAAGTGCTTCCCTTCGACCAGCCCAGAGCGTTCAAGCTCGGCTCGCAGTTCACGCACATACCCCATCTCGTGTCTAACACCAGCAATCAGCATGCAGGTGTTTACACCCAGAACCGCCATCCTGGCTATCACGGCCGGATAACCCCTAAAATTCTCTCGTGGGTCTCCGGTCGCGAAGCTCAAAATGAAATTGGTTACCCCGTACCTTCGGCGGACCGCATCCCGGTCGGTACGGGCTGAAAACTCGTAGAAACGGGGATCCACAGCACAATAGCCCACGGCCATCCTGGAGCGCGGAATACCGTAATCCGTCTCCACCGCCCGCAAGGTGAACTCTGAGTTACAGACGACGAATTCGCTGTGCTGCATGGCCTGACGTCGTAGCCGACTTTTGTACGCATCGAGCGCGGACCGCAGCATGCCGCGCCTCAGCCCCTGCGCTTGCAGAATTAAACGATCAATATCGTGGCAAACTGTCACCGTCGGAACTTCGCGAGCGTATCCAGCGCTCTCATACGTCTTGAGCAATAGTTGCGCATTTAGACTCTTAACCTGCCTAGGCAACAAGAAGGCGCTGGAAAACTCCGACACCGGGTGCTGTGGGATTAGTTTTGCTCGGAAGTTGGGCGGAAACAGCGACAAGCTCGGGGGCGGGAGCAAGATCTGCAGCGTCCAAGCCTCGGGCAACCGCTCCGCCAATTGCAGGCAAAGCTGATAGGCATATCGCCCAACACCTTTGGGATTTACGACAATCAATCTAGCATCGATTAGCAGACGAGGCATGTAGATTCAATCCGTCAAGCTTTCCCAAGCTCAACGTAGAGACTTTCTGCCACCCGTTGCGGCTCGGAACGGTCAATGCGAAGCGCGGGGATGGGACTTTGGTTCGCCTGGCATTCCCGAGCCTCGCTAAATCCGGTCAATTTCGCTAAATACTCAAGTTGAGGAAAATCGTAAAGGCTGCGATGGTGACCGTTCCAATTCACTATTTTGTACACCGCGTCAAGCGGGCGTGGCTCCCAGGGATGGGCAAGTTCGAAGAATTCTTTCTGGCCGGTGATGTATTTCTCGGCGAACCGGATGCCCGCAGGAACCACAACACGATAAACTCCCCGCGGTTTCAGAATTCGGCGCACTTCCCTCAAATGCGACTCGGCCTCTTCGGGATACAAGTGCTCAAGAAAATGCTCCGAGTAGCAGTAGTCTGCTGAGGAGTCGGAGAACGGAAGTCGCCGCCGCAAATCAAGAAGCAGGTCCACCGATTTGCTGCGGAAGCAGTCGATGCCGAGCCAGCCCGGGTAGCGGGTCGCGCCGCATCCGAAGATAAGTTTCAATTCTCCATGCCGTTGCAATTTTCTGATTCGGCTGCGCCGGAACGGACTGAGCCCATAGAGGCGGATGCCCGTCATTCTTAATTCGAACATGTTTTCCTGAATGAAATATCGAGGTAGTCCCGTGAGGTCACACAATTTCTTAGCTAGATTCCTCACACTCCTGCGGTCTTCCATCATCAAATCACCTTACCTTAGCGCGTTTCCCCGCAACCTAAGCCCCCGGCTCCTAACCCGCGTCATCTCATGCCATCTCTGTCACGAAGAACTTGCGAATTGCGCGACGAGCCATTTTCGCAAGTGCCAGAAGCATAAGATCACATACACCAGCCCGCCCACCGAAATTACCACCACTGGGTTGGAACTGTAGTGACCCAAAATTCGGACAGCGATCAGCATCCCGAAGCTGGATAACAAGACATATCCGACCATGGGATCTCTCCAAAGGGAACGTACTTGTTTCGGAATCAGGGAGTAGGCAATCCCGGCTACGGCTACTTCCGCCAATACAAAGGCAAGGCATGCTCCGGTTAGGCCCATGGTAACGATCAAAATAACATAGAGCAGCACTCCCGCGACCGCCCCGCCGCAAGTGGAGGCCATGTAGGCCCGGTGTCGTCCCATCGCATAGAGAATCGTGCCCGATAATAAGGAAGCGACTGATGCTGTGACGATGTAGGGCGCCATCCATCTCAGCAAGGGGATAGCCGGAGCAAACTTCGGCCCCATCAACCAGGGAACAATCATGTGAGACGTGCCTATCAAACCCAGGGTAAGGGGAATGCTGAGTGCTGCGATGACAACAAACGCAAAACGTGCGAGACGCCCCAGTCCAGCTTCTGTTCTTGCCGCCAATGCCATGCGGGGCATGAGCACATTCAGCACAATCAGGACAAAATGACGCAATATATCCACAAATCTTGTCGACGCGGCGTAAAGTCCAAGTGCGTATTCGCCTAGAACCCAACGCACCAAAACGTGACCCGAACGGGTGTACAAGTTGGACATTAGTGATGACACAGCATAGTGAGAACTAGGACCGAGAATTCCCCTCCAACGCTCGGGCTGAACGTTCCATCTCAGATGGACACCCCGTGCTCGTAAAAGGAGCCAACCGATCATATTGGTCACAAAGGACGAAGCTAAAATACTGCCAGGGAGCCAAAGAACGTCTTTCGGAGAACGGACCAAGGCAAAAACACCCGCTGCGTACAAGGCCTGCTGGCCGACGGTTAGCAGTGAGTTGGCATGAAACATTTCCAAAGCGGTTAAGAGATAGTCGCTGCTCAATAGATTGACGATCAGAATTCCAACGCCGTACAAGTAAAACAGTTGACGCACATCTCGACGAACCTCTACAGCGGCAATGATAAACAGAGGGACACTGGCAAGCAGCGAACTGATCAAACGGAGCGCTAGCACGTCGGGTATGAGGTCGAAGGCAGCTTGTCGCCGTGCCGCGACCTGTTGAGCCACATAGACTCCCAACCCTGGATTCGCAACAACGTTAAGGAAGGCACACACGGCCACCACATAGCTCCAGAGGCCATATATCTCTACCCCTAAATGTCGTACGAGGTAAGGAAAGGTCAACGATGTAATCAGAATTCCGGCGATCCGCGCACCCCCGACTGAGAAGACGAAGGCCCCATAACGCACGAGTGTGCTAGTTGGCTTCATGTACCGGCTTACCCAGGGGCGTCAGTTCGCGCGAATTGGGAGTTTGGAAAACCGGACTAGACGTTCTCTCGCTTTGGGCGATTTGCATAGCATGGTCAGGGCACCTTCTCACGCAGCCGAAATATTGAGTTTTGATGCCCCGTTGAGAGTCGCGAGTTCCTTTCCGCACAATGGTAAGACAAACTATCTTCACTAACACGAACTCCGGTACTAGGCGACAAATTTCTTCAGTCCTTGCTCTAAAGTGGTCTGGGGCCCGTTTCCCAGTAAGCATGAGGGCTTCTCAATGTTCGGCCGTGAAGTCTAAACAATCGATAAATTCGGCACGATGGAAGAGTCCTTATCGCTTAGCGACGACTTCACGAAAAACGTCTGCCCATTGTTTTGCAATCTGATCCCAATCGAATCTCTGAACATGCGCTACCGCGGCGCGCGACATGCGATCTCGCAGATCGGGTCGATCGAGAAGCATGTCCAAACCCTGCTCCAACTCTGTGTCCGACTCCGCCAAGAAGCCGGTCTGCCCATTCACCACATATTCAGGACGATAAACATTCATCGCGACGCACGAAAGACCACATGCTGCCGCCTGCCCCAAAACCTGGGGATGCCCCTCAATCAGACTCGGAAAAAAGAATACATCCGCCTGGCGCATTGCCTCCCCGAGCTGCGCAGGCAAGAGTGGTCCTAGGAAAATAACATTGTCGCAGCCCAATTGCCTGGCTAGCGAACGACACGATTCCAGTAGCTCTCCCGCTCCCACCAGTTTAAATAATACCTCGGGTCTCTTTGCCGCACGGCGCACCACCAACTCCGGACGTTTCCTTGCCTGGAAAGATCCGGCGTACAGCACAGTCAATCGCCGCTTCGCCCCGTCTCTGCTTCTTGTCTCTTCGCTTCTTGTCTCTTGCACGGGAGAAAAATAGAAACGGCGGTCAATACCATCGAAAATCGTCCGGGCATCCTGACGATAAGCTCTTGCCGTGTCGGTTACGTAATTTGAGACGCCAAAAACCGCATCTGCCTCCGCGAGACTGCGACCTAAAGTTCCGAGCACATCGGTCGGTCTCAGACATGTGGTCACATGGACGACGAGCGCCATCTTGAGATGCAGATGCCGCCGCAAGAACAGCACCGTGTCATCCAGCAAAGTCTCGCGAGGATAGAAATAAACATCCGGGACGGGAAGCAGAGCGTGCCGCAGCAAGTAAAGGGTGCTGCCTCGCCGGCGCCAACGTATGAGGTCTGTATTCCTTCGGCTAGCGATTCGAGGATCAATCGAGCCATCGGTGAACATAGTCACATGAAACTCGTCTGCGGGGAGCCGGCTAACAATCTCCTTCAGCGTTAGACTCTGTGCGTTCGTATTCTGTTCGTCGGCGGAGTTTGGGACAAATATTCGAAGCGGTCTCATGCCAGCAAGCATTTTTCCATGACGGGGATCTCGTTATGCTTTGGGGAACGCGCGAACCAACCCAACACTCTGCGGAACTCGCCTGCAGCGCCTCCAAATCTTGCCCCACCGCAGGGTGTCAGTTAGTGATTTGAGGTTACAACCAAAGCACCTGAAAAGTATAGTTGTTGCGGCGAATGACAGCCTGATCTGGCATACCCAAATTTTGGCGTTAGGGTTCTAGTTTCGAAGATAAGAAATGTGCCCCATGCAAGATCTTTTGAAGGGTTCGGCGATCTACCTGCTGCCAACGAGCGCCTTCAGCTAAATGTTCCACATTCCATTTCTTCAGCAGGCTAGGGATCTCGGCAATTTGGTCCGCAGACTCTAACATGCAGCCCACGCCGAAGCGCGCATACTGTTTGACGTAACCGCTAAACAATTCACGCAGCCATCCACAAAGAAACACCGGAATACCCTGGGCGCTGCATTCCAGCGCAACCGTGGACTGCACAGTCATGGCGAACTTGGTGCTTTTCCAGAGTTGAGCCGATATCGGCCCCGCGACAACCTGGATTTCGCGCTCCTCTGACGGTAGCAAGTGCTTGCGGAGCAACCGGCGAACGCTTTTGATGCTTTCGAAGGGATGCACCTTGAAAACCAGGCGAAGTTCGCAGGTTTTTGCCAGCGCACAAAGCCGGGGCAGAAGGTCGCGGTACACCTCGTCGCTGCGCCACCCGTCGCCTTGGTACGGCTCGGTGAAGAAAACAAGCGAAGACGCCTCA
This sequence comes from uncultured Acidobacteriaceae bacterium, assembly GCA_963712035.1. GTDB lineage: Bacteria > Acidobacteriota > Terriglobia > Terriglobales > Acidobacteriaceae > PALSA-270. The sequence continues at coordinate 168,737 of CAVQGL010000005.1, forward strand.
GATGAACGCTGGATCGGTATCGGCGGGTCTGCCCAACGTGCGGGCCCTCCCAACACCAATTTCTCCGAGGGAACCAGGCAAACACGCGCCAGGTAATCGCGCTCCATCTCTCCTTTTGCTAAATAGAAGTCAGAGTGGAGCTGCTTGATAGCCATGCGGTAGTCAAGCGCGCCATGGTGACATGCGATGGCGGCAATTCCACGATTCTTCGCCAAGATCAGCGGGATTCTGCTATCCGGAGCGGTGTCGTCGGTGCATAGACACCCCGTGATATTTTCGCGCTCCAGAACCTGAATCCAGGCGTCTCTTACCACTACACCCGAACGCAGAAGAATCGGGATGCGCCCGAACGTGCCATTTGCGTCGGCGTCGGCAAGTTCCTCGGCAGACGATACGAGGCGGCCTTTAAGCACATTCCAACGATTCAAAAGTGACGTTGTCTCTGTGCCGTTGCCGGAAACAAAGTAGGAGTCGAGCGACATCATGCGCACATTCGCCGGCAATGTCTTCAGCTTGCCGACATTCCTAGTGCAAACCAAAAGAAAAGCTTCTTCCGGCAACAGGGCCGCATAAGCGACCGCCATCCGCGAAACATTGGTGTAGTTCGACGGCAAGAGAGTGGCCGGACCTCGTGACTCTCCCACACAGGCGGCAAACCGTCTCCGCAAATAGTGCTCCGGGTCAAACTTGTCCTGCAGGACCTGGACGAATTGAGTCGAATCCAGATTAGCTAGAGCCTCCTTGTAATGCCGCATTGCGTTCACGACGGTTTGAAAACCGTTTTCCAGTGTGCACAATGTCCCTCCGGTACGGCGGCGGAGAGTTTCGGCCAGAGCCGAGCGGCGTGAGGCATAGAGTTCGCACCCCATACCAATCTCTTTTGCTAGTTTGCCGACTAGCGCGGCCTGCAGGAGATCCTCCACGATCAAAAGAGAGCAAACATCCCACCAATCAATCCCGTACTGGTCGACTAGCTGGCCCATGCCAAGCTGCAGTAGCGCCTTGGAGTAAGGCGTAGCGGCAAGCTCCGTCGCGAAATCGTAAAGACTAATGACTCGACAACCGGCTATGCGACTCCAATCTTCGTAGGTGGAAACGGGAGCGCGGCCAAGATCCACGATGAGGTTCCAGGAATGGACAGACTTCGATGGTGAGAAACCATCTTCCGGATGAAGCAACAACACCTTCATCCCATGGACCTCGCAAACCACCCGGTCTCTAGTGCAGTCATGGATTAGCGATGAGATCCCAGCTTAGCGGCGTACCCTGTTCGATGTCACGCGCGGCGCGCTTGCCGAGGACTTGAGGCAGATAACGGGTGTGTAAACCGTTCCCCGGCCGGATGGAGCGCACATTGGTGGCCGAAAAGGTCCCTCCCTGCTTCACGCTCTCGACGACAAAGAGGGAACGCCGAAATACCAGGCTGCTCTCCTCATGCGCGCCTGCCCCGAAGTGAATTTCTCCCAGCGCTTTCTCAGTGGTGCGAACCGCGTCCACCATGGCTTTGAACTCTCCCGGTTCCAACGAAAAAGCGCTGTCGGGGCCTTTTAGCGAACGGGACAATGTGAAATGCTTTTCAATGATGCATGCCCCTAAAGCTACGGACGCAACTGGAACGGAAATGCCCATAGTGTGATCGGAGAGGCCCACAGGAGCCTGATACCGTCTCTCCAGCTCCGGAATCGTACGCAGGTTCATATCCTCCGGCAATGCCGGGTAGGCGCTGGTGCACTTGAGCAAGGCAATCTTCGTAGCGCCGGCGTCACGAGCCGCATGCAGAGCCTCGTCGATCTCTTCCAGAGTTGCCATGCCGGTCGAAATGATCAGCGGCTTCCCGGTCTTGGCCATTCTCTGGATGAGTGGAATATCCACGAGTTCGAAAGACGCCAGCTTGTAAGCTGGCACATCCATTTTTTCCAGAAAGTCTACGGCTGTCGAATCGAATGGAGACGAGAACAGATGCAGGCATAAATCATCCGCGACAACCTTGAGTTTGGGTTGCCATTCCCACGGCGTGTACGCTTCGCCGTAGAGTTCATAGAGTGTGCGGCCGTCCCAGAGAGTCCCTCCCCGGATTCTAAATTCTTCTCGATCGCTGCGAAATGTAATGGTGTCAGGCGTATACGTCTGGAGCTTCACGGCATCAGCCCCGGCAGCTTTGGCGGCGTGGATGATGCGGACTGCCTGATCGTAATCTTGATTGTGATTGGCAGACAGTTCCGCCACGACGTAGACTGGCTGCCCTGAACCAACTGAACGATTGCGAATCTGAATCTGCATGTTTGTCGGAGCGAGATCGCCGTGTTGCACTCCTGAATTATAATCTGGAAGTGCTACCATCAATGAGTGAGGATTGTTTTGCCTACCGCAACCCGATTCCGCCTGTTATCTGCTGTTCTGTTTGATCTGCGCCGACTTCGAACTGACCGGTATTCCCGAGGATGTCCTCGTGTTGTCATTCCCTATTCGCACGTCGCTGGAGACAATCGCTGCTATGAAGGCACCCAACCCGCGCAACCGTCCCGAATACTCAGAAAATCCAACTCAGTCAACCGGTTTTCGCGTCGTCCTGGACGACACCTATGGTTTCCGGCATCTGGATCCTATTCCACCAGAGGCGGAAATTGGTAAATTCTACGAAAGCAGTTACTACGACTTGATCCGTAAGGGAAATCGGGCGCCGGAGCTCCGCCGTTTGATGCAGGGGGGGGATACCGCAAACCAAGAACTCCGATGGTTGAAGCAGGGGTTATACACCGATATCGTGTGCATCTTAAGAGACGTTGTTTCCGGTCGGAGACTACTGGAAGTAGGTTGCGGAACCGGTGACTTTCTTAGCTTTGCCGCCGAGCGCAATTTTAAAGCGGTTGGCACCGAGCCTGCGTTAGAAATAGCGCAGCGCGCGGGTTCGCGGGGTTTAACCGTCCACCCTCTCACTTTGGAGAAATTCGTCGCCCAGTCTCCTCCGGGGCAATTCGACATAGTAGTCATGCTCAATGTTCTGGAGCACGTGCCCGATCCGGTAGGCACGTTGCAAAAGTGCCGGCAGATGTTGGCTGATGATGGAATTCTATGCATTCGCGTGCCCAACGACTTCAGCGAAATTCAAGAAGCTGCCCGGCAGAAGCTCGCCGGAGACCCATGGTGGATTGCAGTGCCCGATCATATTAACTACTTCAACTTCGCCTCCCTTCGAATATTGTTCGATCAGTTAGGGTTCGAGACGGTTTACTCTCAGGGAGATTTCCCGATGGAGCTATTCTTGCTGATGGGAGAGAACTACGTGAGAGATCCAGAGACCGGGAGCCGTTGCCACGCGCGGCGAGTGCAGTTTGATCTAGGGCTGACACCGGAGCTACGGCGTATGATTTACTCCGCTCTTGGCGGAGTCGGCGTGGGGCGCGATTGTTTGGTGTTTGGAAAAAAACTTCGCTCGTGAATATCCTGATAACTAGCGCTTCGCGTAAGGTGAGCTTGGTGCGCGCATTTCAGTCAGCGCTGGCTGACTCCGGCGGTGGAAACGTCATTGCAGTCGATGTGACCCCTCACGCGCCCGCCCTTTACTTCGCTGATCGACGCTTTCTGGTATCTCCTAGCACAACGCCGCTTTTTATAGACGAAATACTGGACATTTGTAAACGTGAACATGTTGCCCTGCTCATCCCTACACGGGATGAGGAATTGGCCCAGTTTGCCGAGGCGCAGGAACGCTTTGCGCGAGAGGGGGTCCGTGTTGCTATTCCGCAGCTTGAAACCGTGCGGATTTGCGCGGATAAACTGGCTTTCTTAGCCTTCTGCCGCACGCATGGCTTCGGGATTCCCCGTACCTATGAGCACGACGATTGGCCGAGGACCCAGTTCCCTCTATTTGTCAAGCCTCGATTTGGCAAAGGTAGTCGAGATGCTCGACGAGTGGTGAGCGAAGAGGAATTGCGTTTCGTTACCAATGGTCCGGGCTCTTGGGTAATTCAAGAATGCGTTGCTTGGCCGGAATACACGGTTGATCTTCTCGCGGATTTTAAAGGTCACGTCCTCTCCGCTGTGCCACGCCGACGACAACTGCTAGTGGCAGGTGAGTCATATGTGAGCCGGACGGTCGAAGACCGCGGTCTGATTGCAGAGGTCAGCCGCCTGGCGACAGAGTTGCATTTGGTGGGACAAAACACGATCCAGTGCTTCTGGAACGGAAAGGAAGCAAAGTTCATTGAAGTCAATCCGCGCTTTGGCGGGGCTACCGCGCTGAGCATAGCCGCTGGCGCAAACACACCGGCGATGCTCATCCGCATGATGAATGACGAAACCTTCCCGCCAGTCTTAGAGCAATTCCAGTCGGATCTAGTCATGCTCCGCTTTACTGAGGACTTGTTCTTGAAAGCCGATGCTCTAATCCCCGAATTAGGATCTCACACGCAGGCCCTCGCCGTAGCTCGCCCCGAAGAGCGGCGTCGTGCCGTTATCTTCGATTTGGACGACACGCTCTATCTCGAGAAGGACTTCGTAGTCAGCGGCTTTCGGGCCGCTGCACAATGTCTGGCGAGGCGCCTGCATCTGGACGCCGAGGAGCTACTTTCGCAAATGCTGCAGATCCTGGGAACCAACGGCCGGGGAAGAGTCTTCGACACATTATTGGCGCAACTAAAGATCGATTCCACTCCATGGCTGCCGATGCTGTTGCAGGCTTATCGTTCTCATCATCCCACAATCTCTCTGTTCCCCGGGGCGGCAGCCATTCTACGCGATTTGAAGGACCGCGGCATAAAGCTGGGATTGGTGACCGACGGATTAGCCTCGGTCCAAAGAAGAAAGATCGCCACGCTCGGCCTAGAGGTATACATGGATGCGGTCATCTGCACCGGCGAATTGGGCGACGGGTGCGGCAAACCCTCCCTGGTACCGTTCGAAGTGGCTCTTACTTTGCTCGCGGTGTCGCCGAAGGACTCAGCCTACGTGGCTGATGATCTGAGTAAAGATTTCGCGGGTCCGAACCGTCTGGGAATGAAGTCGGCGCAAGTCTATCGGGGTGGGTTGTTTGGCGTTCCCCAGAAACCGCTACCGAACGATCCCGTTTTCCAACCCCTTGTAATAGCGGGATCGCTGAAGGAAGCTTTGACACTTTTGGAGTTTCTATAGTATCCGTCGGTCGACGAGCTGGTTTTCATTCTTCCTGACGGTTCTGCATGACGGAAACCACTCTCGCCGCACCCTGTCCATCTACAAGATCGCGGGCGCGCCGAGAGCAAGCAGCTCTAATTTCGGGGGACAACAGAAACCATTCCAACTTGGTAGCCACGTTCTCGACAGATACGTTGCCGCTTTCGCCGAGATAGATCGCGCAGCGAGTACGCTCTAATTCGTGCGCTATTGGTCGCTGGTTCTCCGCTAAATCAATTAATATCGCGGGCAGTCCGAGCAGGCACATTTCGAGACAGGTGGTGCCCGCGCCTGAGATTGCAACGTCGGCCCAGCCCATCAACTCCGCCATGTTTGAGACACTCCGTCGTAACCGAACTGCACCCGCGAACTGGTCAGCGCTCTGCTCCAAAGACCGAGCGTACGGATTACAGCCACCAAGCACGACGATGGCCTCCAGCCCCTCTACACGCACTAACCGCAAGGCATCAATGACCACTGTAGTGAAGTTATCGGGATCGCTGCCTCCCATCGTAACCAGTACCTTGCGACCCACCGGCTCGATTTGACGTTTCCATTCACGCCAGCAACCAAATTCGCGGCGCAGCACGGCATAGCGAGGACCGAGGAGGAGCCGTGTCTGGGGCTCGCGCTCCTTGTACAGGCTTTCTTCCGCGTGCGCATTCTGATTTAAGACCAGATCCGCGGAATAGTGGCCGGCGTGTCCGTTATCATCTATGAAGAGCAACTTCGGGCCTAAAGCCTTTACTTGCTGCTGGTAGGCCGCGCCAAACTGATAGCCGTCTACCACTACCCAAGTGGCAGCGTGTCGCCTCGCCAACTGTGCCAGGCTGTTGGCATCCTCCTCACTGCCGGCAGGTGACTCCAGAGTCGCGAGTTCCATATTCTCAGCAAGCAGACGCTGGCGAATCGCGGGGAGGCCGTCGACCACGGCAAAAACCGCTTGCCCCCCGGCGTCCTGCCACGCTTGGGCGATCGCGAGGCAGCGCATGAAATGGCCCGTGCCCATGGCAATGCCAGCGTCACAACGCAGTATAAGCGCACCGGGATTGCGAGAAAAGCTCAAGGATCGGAATGAAGCCGCAATTGCGGAATGACCCGCCGCCTTAACTGATCGCTTCGATTCTCCCAAAGCTTCAGCGTACGCGGAAAACCGGCTGAATCATCTTGCCCTCGAGGAAGCGCTCTGGCTGCGGGTCCTGAAGCCATCCAGTAACCGTCTTGAACGCCGCGGCATAGGCTTCCAGGGTCTGCTGGATTGCAATGTGGTCGTGGGCCGCAGTCATATTGTGCGTGGCCAACATCAGGATCCCACGTTTAACCATTTCCTGAGAAACCAAGCTCCGTAGCAGCATGCTTTCCTTGCTCTCAGCATTATGAAACTTGATGAGGGACCAACTAGGGTTTCCGACGCAGGTGAGACGATCCGACAAGCCAGCCACCTTAACGAGCGCATTGAAACTATCCCGCAGAACAAGGCCATGAGTTTGCATGCGCTCCAAGGCATCGGTGTATTCGAGAATATCCAGCACTTTAAGCGCTGCCGCCATGGAGGCCACTTCCCCGCCGAAGGTAAAACTAAAAAAGATGACTTCAAAGATCTTCATTATGTCAGCCCGGCCCACCACGCAGGAAATGGGGAAACCGTTTCCCATGGCCTTGCCGAAGCAAGCCAGATCAGGGATGACGTTATAGCGCTTCTGCGCGCCGCCCAAACCAAAGTGAAATCCAGAACAGATCTCATCGAAAATCAGCAGCGCGCCGTGGCGTTGAGCGGCATCCTTGACACCTGCCAAGTACCCAGGGGCGGGTTCGACAAAGTTCACCGGCTCCATGATTATGGCGGCGAACTGCCCGCGATGTTCATCCAGAACTTTCTCCAATGCCGCTAAATCATTGTAGGGGAATGGATGAGTCAACTCGCGAACCGCGACGGGCACGCCCGCATTGCGGGTGGTAGTGCCGATAAACCAGTCCTGCCATCCGTGGTACCCGCAACAAGCGACAAGCTCGCGGCCGGTAAAGGCGCGAGCTGCGCGCACCGCCCCCGCGGTGGCATCCGATCCGTTCTTGCCGAAGCGCACCATTTCGGCGCAGGGGATAATCCTAGCGAGCCGCTCCGCCAGTTCAATTTCCAAGGGATGGGGCAGCGAGAAGCTCTGACCTTTCGAGAGCTGCTGCGCCGCCGCAGCGTTGACTTCTTCGTGCGCATAGCCAAGCACGTTGGGGAGCAGACCTTGAACATAATCAATGTATTCGTTGCCGTCAACGTCCCAGGCCCGGCAGCCTTTCCCGCGCTCCAGGAAAATGGGCGCAACGCCTTCGACATACTGGTTGTAGCCCTTGCTGAAAGTCTGGGCACACCCTGGAATGACCGCGTGTGACCGATGAAACCACTGCCCAGATTTTTCCAAGGGCAGCCGGGGCGCCGCGCCAGCAACCGCTTCCTCATACAGGCTGCGGTAGTACCCTTCGTTACTCACAATGGACGCATTCAAATTTCGTATCTCCTCATTTCGCTTCACGAGGTCTAATATTTCCTTCATCCCAAAGTCCTCGCGGCCAGGGAATCCGGCAAAAACACGGCGCACGAACTCCAGGTCGACAGCCTCGTCGACCGTCCATCGCAGATCGCCAAGTGGTGTCTCGTTCTCGACGTTCGCGACCTTAAACGGCTTCCGCTTTAAGAACGGGGTAACGTGCTCTCTATCCGAAGCCTTAGTCGCCCCGCGCCATGCCTGTTCGAGTGCGGAAAAGGAAAAAACTTCCGCGTCCAACCCGTTCGGATAGGTGTAGCGCAATGAATTGGAAACGTAGTCACAATCGCGATCCAGAAAACTCTGGACCACCTTATCTACGACCTCAGGATCGATCAACGGACAATCGGCAGTGATACGGACAACAGTCTTAGCAGATACGGCACGTGCCGCCTGGTAGTACCGATCCAGCACATCGGTTTCGCTACCCCTGTAACAGTCCACGCCGATGTTCTCGCACAATCGCTCGATAACATCGTCAACCGGCTTCTCGGTGGTAGCAACCATCACTTTGTTCACCAAACGGGCGCGCCGCAGCCGGCTGATAACATGCCAGAGCATCGGATGCCCGGCCACCTCCATCATGGTTTTTCCCGGCAGGCGCGTGGAGGACATTCTTGCCTGCACAATTACAACGATGCCTTGGTCGTTCCACCGCAAGGATTCGGCACATCCTCGGCGGCTGGACGATTGAGCGGCCGCGGCGAGTCGTAGAACATCCGTGCCTTCCTGAAGATCTACCAACGGAAGGTGGCGACCGGTAACGCAATCGAAGAAGTGTTCCACTTCAGCGATGTACATATCATTTGGCTCGAAGGTGTATGCCAAACTCTGCGCGACATCGTTGTCCGCCAATAGCAGCTGCACATCTCGCCGTGCAAAATCCCAAGAAGCCGTACCTTGCTCACCGACCACCTTGCACGAGCGGGTGGACCCACGCTGCACGAAATCCAGATGAGCCGCACACTGGGCGCCGCTGCCAAAGCGCAGCAGAATATCGGCGCAGTCTTCTACGTCAACCTCCAATGAACTGACTTTCCCCAGCATGCACACAATTTCCGACGGCTTGCCGAGGAGCCACATGAGGTAATCCAACTCGTGACTTCCGTCGAGCAGGATACCACCGCCCAGAGCCCGCCTGGCGGTATAGCTCTCGCGATAGTCTTGCCAGGGACGCCAGTCTGGCAGGTATTGTCCCGCCTCCGCTTGAGCCCACATCACTCGTCCCAAAACTCCCGATTCGATCAAATCCTTCAGCTTGCGCAGCCCAGGGTGGAAGCGCAGGTTGTAGCCCACTTGCACGACGCGCTCCCTCCGGCGCGCCTCGCCCATCAGTTCATCAATACCTTCCAAGGCATGGGAAAGCGGCTTCTCTACAAAAACGTGCGCTCCGGCGCGCAGTGACTCCAGCGCCTGGCTTACATGACAGACGGGAGGCGTGCAGATGAAGACAGCATCGGGTTTCTCCGAGTCTAGCGCCGTCGTCAAATCCGAAAACGCAGTCACTCCGAGCTCGCTCTCCATAGGCGCAGTCCGCTCGGGGTTAAGGTCGTAGGTCGACAAGCGACGCACGCCCAACTGGCGGAGGTTGGTCATGTGCCGCCGTCCAATTGACCCGGAGCCGACCACCAGGACCGAGAATTGTGAAAGGTTAGTCAGGGCGGGTTTGCCTCGTGAAATGCACCACGACTTTGCCGACTGCATCGATCACGTCCTCGAACGTCCTGATCCTTCATACCGTGGAACATGGGCAGACTGACGAGCTGCTGATAGGCGCCCTCCGCCACCGGATATTCGCTGCCCTGGTAGCCAAAGCGGTCGCGATAGTAAGGATGCAGGTGCACAGGGATGTAATGCACATTTACTCCGATATTTTCTGCGCGCAGAGCGCGAAATATATCATCGCGGCGAACCGATAATTTTCCCGGATCCAGCCGGATCGGGTACAGATGCCATGCTGGATTCACCTCGGGACGCACAGCGGGAGGAACCACTCCCCTGATTTCAGAGAATCTTGAGGCGTAGCGCGCCGCAATCTGCCGGCGGCGCGCCAGATTGGCGTCCAATTTCAGCAACTGTGTTAAACCCAGCGCACAGGCGATATCCGACAAGCGGTAATTAAACCCCAGCAATACCATCTCGTAATGCCACTGGCCGACGCTCTGCCTCAGCCGCGCATCACTGCTAATGCCGTGGTTGCGAAAACGCCGCAATGTTTCCGCGAAGCCGGGATCGTTGGTGGTGACCATGCCACCTTCCCCCGTGGCAAGATGCTTGACTGGGTGAAAACTAAAAACAGTCATATGGGCGACGCCGCCGACCCGCCGGCCCCGATATTCCGCACCCAAAGCGTGGCAGGCGTCTTCAATCACTACGAGGCCATGACGCTCCGCTATTTGTAGAATGGGATCCAGATCCGCTGGGTGTCCAGCATAGTCCACGGGCAAAATTGCTTTTGTGCGCGGGGTAATGCGAAATTCGGCTTTTTCGGGATCCAGGTTCAGTGTATCGGCGGACACATCGGCAAAAACCGGAGTTGCATTCTGGTAGAGGATGCAGTTTGCCGTCGCGGCAAAGGTCATAGGAGAAGTGATGGCCTCATCACCCGCTTGCAACTTCGCGGCAAACGATGCCCCGTGCAAAGCCGCAGTACCAGAACTAAAGCTCACCGCGTATTTGGACCCTACCCACGTCGCAAAGGCTTCCTCAAACTCGCCTACCTTGGGACCTGTGGTAAGCCAATCTGACCGCAAAACCTCTGTCACCGCCTGAATATCGGCTTCATCAATGGACTGGCGACCGTAGGGAAGCAGTGTTTTTCGCACGGGCGCGCCGCCGAACAACGCTAGCCCCTGCTTGGCCGTCGTAACCGTCGTCATGACTTCTCCTCGAGCTCTCGGTGCATGGCGGGTCGGTCCTATTTATACTCGGCCGACCCGTTGGGGGAAGCCGGCACCAACTCTTGCAGTTCCTCGGAAGTGAGCCAGTGGGCGTTGCTGTCGCTCGAATAGCGGAAGCCCTCGGGCAATGATTTGGCGTGCTTCCAGTTTTCTTTTTTCCACCAGGGATGAGCCGGTTCAATTACATACCGATCGTCGAGCTCCAACGCGCTGCGCGCCTCATCTTCAGAAACCAGGACTTCGTGCAGTTTTTCGCCAGCGCGAATCCCGATATAGTCTATGCCGCATCCCGGAGCAATCGCCTCGGCCATATCGGTTAGCTTCATGCTGGGAATCTTGGGCACAAAAATCTCTCCGCCGTGCATCTGTTCAATGCAGCTCACAACAAACCGGACTCCATGCTCGAGCGTAATCCAGAAACGGGTCATACGAGGATCGGTAATGGTGATCTTTCCCCGCTTTCTTTGCTCAATGAATACTGGAATTACGCTTCCCCGGCTGCCCACCACATTGCCGTAGCGGGCACAACTGAAACGCGTCCGCTTGGTGCCGGAATAGGCGTTCGCCTGCACGAACATTTTTTCCGCGCAGAGCTTCGTAGCTCCGTAAAGATTGATGGGATTAACGGCTTTGTCGGTACTCAACGCCAGGACCTTTTGAACTCCCTGATTGATGGCCGCATCAATCACATTCCGCCCGCCCATAATATTGGTCTGGATGGCCTCAAAGGGGTTGTACTCGCAGGCCGGCACTTGTTTGAGGGCTGCGGCATGCACCGCGACAGTGACTCCATCGAGAGCTCTCTCCAGTCTCTGCGGATCGCGGACGTCGCCAATAAAATAACGCAGGTTGGGAGAGTCAAAACCCGACTTCTGCATGTCATGCTGTTTCAACTCGTCGCGGCTAAAGATGATCAGCTTGCGCGGGTGGAAATCGCGCAGCATGATCTCCACGAACTTCTTGCCGAAGGACCCGGTTCCACCCGTCACCAATACAACCTGCTCCGACCAATCCATCGTTCCTGCCCCTGTCATGGTATGAAATTGAACCTTTCGGCTCCCTCAGGCTGGCTAAGCTGATCTTGTAGTATAGCGAAGAATGCTTTGCGCAAAGCTTCGTTGTTGGCGGCCCTGTTTCGAATCTTGGAACCCTGTCCGACGCCCATTTTTCCGGTTTGGCGCTTCGCCATGACCAGCTATATGCGAGGCCGGGCCTCACTTTAGCCGGCCTCCACAATTATCGGCAAGCGCTCCCGACGCGAAAGCGCGACACGGAAAATTGAACGCGGGCGAATTCTGGAGTTCCTCTAAGGTCGGCGCGCCTCACTCGCAGCCAACACGATTTCCGGATGAAACAGCGTGCCTGCCACTCTTTTGGCAATCGCGACCAACTCCTTCTGTCCGCAAAATACTTTGACCATGCGAGACGCAGAAAACTCCGGCAAATTCACTGCCCGGCCGTTGCGAATATAGGCAATGGTCTCCTCGTTGGCCGTCACGCAGGGAAACTGCGGCAATAGTTTTCGCGGATGGATGAACAGTTCGTCGGTTTGCCCACTCTTCACAGCAACGTCAATTTCATCCAGTGTGTGCGCATCGCCAATCTTGAACTCGCCCGATCCGGTGCGCCGGAGCGATTCCAAATGCGCGCCGCACCCCATTTGCTGCCCCATATCGTGGACCAGTGAACGAATGTAGGTGCCCGCGGCGACGCGTGCTCGAAATTCGACCCGCTCCCCTTCCACCCGCAAAATTTCCAGTTCTTTGACTTCCACATTGATCGGCTTCAGCGGTACTTCGGCTTTTCGGCGCGCCAATTTGTACGCGGGAACACCTGAATCTTCTTTGCCGAAAATGGCGGGGGCGTCTGCTCAAGAATGCCGCAAAATCCTGCAGCCACTTCCCGCACCCTGCCGCATGACAGAGTAACCGCCTGCACTGCGCTTCTCGCCTCGCCCTCCGCGTCGTAAGTGTCGGTAGAAAAACCGAACCTCATCACGCCCGCATAACTTTTCTCCGATGAAAGGTAAAACTGTGCGAGCCGAGTAAAATTACCAATCACTAAAGGCAGCACTCCCGTCGCCAGCGGATCAAGCGTCCCCAAATGCCCGGCTGACCGTTGTTGTAAAATCTTTCGAACCCGGCTGACCACGTCGTGCGAGGTCGGGCCCGCGGGCTTATCGACAATCAGAATGGCATTCATCAGGGATTTGACGATCGCGCTTGACCATCCACATTTGCCCCGGCTGGCGACCGTCTGCTTCAAACTTACCAGAAACGCGAATTCCGCATGATTCCCCTACGCGACGACCAGCCCCGCTTCAGCACGCCTTTCGTAAATTATTTCCTGATTGTGGTGAATGTGCTGATTTTCTTCGGGGAAGCTACGCTCAATGACGCCAGCCTGAAGACTTTGCTTTTTCAGTTTGGCCTGGTGCCCGCTCACGTCATGGGTGTGCTGACTGGAGCGCGCCATCTCAGTCCGGTCGCGGCGCTCATGCCCTTCATTACCTCAATGTTTCTGCACGGCTCGTGGCTCCATGTCGGCGGAAATATGTTGTTTCTGTGGATTTTCGGTGACAATGTTGAAGATTACTTAGGCCACTTCAAATATTTGCTCTTCTACTTGCTGAGCGGGATTGCCGCCGCTGCCACGCAAGTTGCTCTCACCCCTCACTCGCGGGTGCCTACTATCGGCGCCAGCGGCGCGATTGCCGGAGTCCTGGGAGCTTACTTCATCTTGTATCCCCGGGCGCGCGTACTCATCTGGTTTCCTCCCATTTTCTTTTTTCACCTGCCGTCGTGGGTAATGCTGGGCTACTGGTTTGTGATCCAGTTCCTGAGCGGCACCGCCAGTTCACTTTCGTACGCCGGAAATTCAAATGGCGGAATCGCCTTCTGGGCGCACGTCGGAGGATTTATCGCCGGCATTTTCATGATCAAACTCTCCTCGGAGCGGCCGCGCCGCGACCGCTACGGCGCGTATTGACGGCCAGCACAAGCTCAAAGAGTTCCGGCGCTCGGCCTTAGAGTGAGTTCTTCCAGCGTGCTGTTAGCGGGCAATGCCAGTGCGTTCACCACCGCCTCAGCTACGGTCTCCGCCGGCATCATTTTCTTGCGCGGAGCCTCTGGCCAAAGAGTATCCCAGATCGCGGTATCGGCCGCTCCCGCCAATAATGCGATTACCCGAATGCCTCGCGGCCGCAACTCCTCGCGCAAGGTGTCGGTCAGCCCGAGGGCCCCATGTTTGGAGGCGTTATAAGCGGATGCGCCGGTAAACACTCTCTTCGCCGCAACCGACAGATTGTTGACGATAGCGGCGCCACTCTTCATCAGCGGTAGCGCGAATTGGGTAACCAGAAATGTTCCCGTCAAGTTGGTTTCGATCACTTCTTGCCACGTCTCAAGAGGAAGTTTAGAAACTTCGAGATTGGCGTGAGAAATCCCCGCGTTGTTGATCAAAATATCGAGCCTGCGAAAGTTCCGGCGAACCTGATTCATAAGCGCTTCCACTTGCGCCGGTTCGCGAACATCGCAAGCCACTGTCAATATCCTGGTACGGTGAACCTTCAGCCTCTTCGCTGCCTGGTCAAGCTTCGCCTGATTGCGCGCGGTGAGAATCAGATTGCAGCCTTCGCGCGCCAGCGCCTCCGCAATCGCCAGGCCGATCCCCTGACTCGCGCCAGTAATCAGCGCAACTCTCCCGGCTAGCGGGGAATAACTTTTTTTTTTGCGTAGTCGCGAAGTCAAGCTAGAGCCCATTCGGCCGGTTATGGATGAGCGAAAGAAATTCCGTTCGCGTCTCTTGCTCTTCGCGGAAGCAGCCCAGCATCGACGACGTGACCGCAGCCGAATGTTGCTTCTCGACTCCCCGCATCATCATGCAGAGATGGCGAGCTTCAATCACCACGCCCACTCCTTGCGGCTGAATCGCCTTCTGGATGGTTTCGGCGATTTGCGTCGTGAGCCGCTCTTGAATCTGCAGGCGCCGCGAAAAGATTTCAATCAGCCGCGGAATTTTGCTCAGGCCAATTACCTTGCCCTTGGGGATATAAGCCACGTGCACCTTGCCGAAGAACGGCAGCATATGGTGCTCGCACAGGCTGAACATCTCGATGTCTTTGACAATGACCATCTCATCGTAGGTCACGGTGAAGAGCGCCTTTTTTAGCAGGGCTTCCGGATCCTCTTTATATCCCTTGGTGAGGAACTCATAGGTCCGGCGCATGCGATTGGGCGTGCGCACCAGACCTTCCCGCGTGGGATCTTCTCCCAGGCGCACCAGAAGTTCGCGCGCCAGTTCTTCAAAACTGGCGCTGGTTAGAGAAGTGGATTCGACAGATTCCGTCATGATCTCCTGTGCTCTTCTTCGGGCGGCGAAGTTCACCCGCGGATCATTTACCGAAGCAGTTCCGCTCCGCCCGCGTATTCGAAGGAATTCATCATGGTCTCTTCCAAGCGTACCCTGTCTAGATGAGCCTGGCGAAAACCGCGCTGCAAAATTTCGTAAATCACCATGCATAGGTTTTCCGTAGTAGGGACGGTTTGATCGAACTCCGGAAGCCTATTCAAGTTCTGCACGTCGTATCGCTCGAGAATCTCATCGTGCACAAAACGGTCCAGATCGGCCAGATTGCAGACCATTCCAGTATCTTCCGCCACCGGACCGCTGACCGCGACCTCCAGCACATAGTTATGACCATGCCCATGCGGGTTGTTGCACTTGCCGTAAGTCGCAACATTCTGCTCGTTCGACATGGCATCACTGTGCAAGCGATGCGAAGCGGAAAACAAGTAGCGTCGCGTGAGATGTGCCTTCATGCTTCTCCGTAAAAATCTACGAACAGATCGGGAGTCTCGTAGACTCGCACGCGGTGGAGTCGCGCAGTGATCAACTTCGACTCCAAGCGCTGCCAAATCGCGATGGCGAGATTCTCCGTAGTCGGAATTTGTTTAAAGAACTCCGGAACTTCTTTGTTCAGGAAGCGGTGATCCATGGCATCCAGCACTTCGCGGTTGACGATTTCTTTTAGCTGCTTCAAGTCCACTACGAACCCGGACTTCGGATCGATCTCGCCTTTCACCGTAACTTCAAGCGTGTAGTTATGCCCGTGTCCATGGGGATTGTTGCACTTGCCGAAAATGCGCTGGTTCTCCTCCGGAGTGAACTCCGGATTGTGATAGTAGTGCGAAGCGGCGAATTCGGCTTTGCGGGTCAGATAGATCATTCAGCACTTCCTTATTGCGCTACTTCGGAACCGCCGACAGCTTTTCCCCCGAACAGTGCATGCCTTGGGCCCCTTCGCGCATGCCGCGGGATGCCTCGCACGAATCATAGCCTCGTCCCTTCCAGGTTATCCTGCCTCGGCGGTAGGAAACGACCGAGCGCAGGAGGAAATACGAGGATACGGGCAGCCCCAACAGCGCAAACGGCGTCGCTCCCGAAGCAAAATTAGCCTTTCGAATTCGTGCCACGAACCTCACACAGAGCCCAAAAAACAAAATTAAAGCCAATAGGCCGGCGGATTGGTGTCCGTACAGAAACCTAAGGACTGCGGCCTCCACGCTTCCCACAATCAGCAGGAATTCCATCAGCCGCAAGACCGCTAGCCGCACCGGCGACGGAAACAGCAAGACCAGATTCTTCGTCCAGCCCTCGCGCAATTGGGCAAAACTGCGATACATGCGCGTCCGAACTGCATCGCCGCCGTAGCGGAAAAAAATCTTCCGGCCACTTGCTTTCACATTCCGCGCCAGCGCCACGTCTTCGAGCAAGCTTCCCGCGATGGCAGCGTGTCCGCCAACCGCATCATAGGCCGACCGGGAAATCAGCAAATACTGTCCATTTGCCGCCGCCGCCGAAGATGCAGGATCGCTTACCTTGGAGGGGCTATAAGTAGCGGCCAGTTCCGCGAAGATCACCGGCATGACGGCTTTTTCCCAGATGCCTTCCACTTCCTGCTCCGGCGAATAGGAAAGCAAAGCCGCATCGTGTTGCCGCGCCTCGGCCAAGCTTCGCGCCATAGATCCCGGCAGGTGAACCGTATCGGCGTCCGTAAAAAGCAACCACTCTCCCCGCGCTTGCCGCGCTCCGGCAGCCATCGCATTGTTCTTTCCCGTCCAGCCTTCCGGCAACGGCCCGGCATCCACGAGGCGCACTCGCGGAAATGACAAAGCAATTTCGCGCGTGCGGTCAGTGGAGGCGTCGTCCACCACGATCACTTCAAAGCTCACTCCAGTCTGTGTGACCAGCGACCGCAGACACGCCCCGAGAGAAAGCTCCTCATCGCGGGCCGGCACGATCACCGAAACCCACGGGAGCTTCGCGATGTCATCTGAAGCCGTCATATACAATTCAGGAACCCGGCCGAATTAGGTATTATAGCTTCTGTGTATCGCGCCCTAGTCGTCGTTGGCTTCCTGGCTTTTCTCCTCACCGGATGCGACCGCGGCACGCACCCGCCTCGAATCGGATCGACCGCCCCCGATTTCACCGTGCAGGATTCCGACCGCAAGGTCACGCTCAGCGATCTTCGCGGAAAAGTTGTGGTTCTGAATTTCTGGGCCAGCTGGTGCCCGCCGTGCATCGAGGAAACGCCCTCACTGATTCAAATGCAGCACCGCATGAAAGATAAAGGGGTGGTGGTTTTTGCCGTCAGCGTAGATGAAGACGACGAGCTCTACCACAAGTTTCTGAAAGACTACAACATGGATCTGCTCACGGTCCGTGACGCGCAACAGAAAAGCAACCAGCTCTACGGAACATTTAAATTTCCTGAGACCTATGTGATTGATCGCGATGGCAAAATTCGCCGCAAGTTCATCAGCTCGGTGGATTGGAACGATCCCGAAATTATCGACTTTCTAAGCAAGTTGTGACGCTACAAATCAAAAGCGTCAACCACAAAGGACACGAAGTATCACGAAGGAAAGCGAAATTGTATGTCCTCCGTGACATTCTGTGTCCTCCGTGGTTATTGGTTTTTTGCGCCCGACGAAACACTGAAACTCAACGCTTGCTCGAGCGCTGGCTGCGGATCGCGCCGAATAGCGCTCGCCTCGTTAGCAATCTTCCCTTCCAGTTCTTCGCGCGCTAGCGCCGCGTCCTTGATTTCAGTGGCATTCTCTAGGGAACGGGTCAGCGACTCGGACTCGACTAGACACGCGTAAGCCAACCGGGGCGGAAGCCCGGCATCCCGCAGGAAAATTCCGTAGCTGTACCAATCTGACGCTTCGCTGGCTCGGTCGCCGCTCTCGCGGTCCAACGTGATCGCACTTTGATAAAGACGCAGCGCCTGCGGAATCTTTTTCTGCTGAGACTCCAGCGCAGCTTCACCCACGGACGCGAGGCTTTGCAGTTTTTTCTGGCCGACCTGCGCGGAGATTTTCTGCGCCAGTTCGTAGGAGCTCTCCGCCTGTTCCGGGTGCCCCGCGTTCTGGTGGCACTGCGCTAATTGCAGAACGACGGCTACCGTGTTTTCCGGGGGCACGCGATTCGGCCCTCGGGCTCGGGCAACTTGTTGCAGAAAAGTTATGTAGTGCGGGATTGCCGCTTCCCACTTCCCTTCTTTATCTAATTCGTTGGCCAAATAAAGATGGGCCAGAGGTAATGCGGGATCGAGGGATACGGCTTTCGTCCAGTTTGCGGCCGCTTCCTCGGGGCGTCCAAGCTCCAAGGCCAGAATGCCGTGGTTCAATAGCAGATTTGGATCCTGCGGCGCGTAGCGTAGAGATTGGTCCGCCAACACATAAGCTTCGTCAAAACGTTTTTGTGATGCAAGATACCTCAGCAAGGCATCCCGCGGCGCACTCGCTGATGGATTGGCTTGCAGCGCTTGCTGCCACGCGGCCACAGCTTGGTCAGTCTTCCCCACCGCAAATTCTTTCCGTCCGAGTCTCGTTTGTACCGTGCTATCGAAGGAGGCCAGCGCCGCCGCCCGCTGCAAGTCCGCAAGATTGTCTTGGTGAAGCGCGAAATAAAAATGCACCTGATCCAGGGTTCCCCAAACCAACAGTAGCAAGACAGCGCTCACCCGCAACCTTCGTGCTCCCGTGCTATTGCCCACCAACCAGCGCGCCGCACCCACCAGTCGACCGCTGGCTTGAGAGGTGGTCTTCGACATCTGCTGGCGGGAGTTGATCAACAGCGCGGCGATGCGGCCATCGCGCAGTTTCCAAATCGCACCATCCAGAATGAAGTGATGAATATTGACCAACGCGCTGAACAACAAAAAGCTGGCCGTGAGATCGTAGTGAAAAACCCGGCTGGCGATCCATGGTCCGGGAATAAACAACGCAATTCCGCCAGCGATCAACACGCCGAAATAGGCCAGCGGGCGCCAGCTTGCGCCGCTCCCTGCCTTCGCTTCACGCCGCGCGTAGTAGCTGGTGATCCACAGATACTGCGCCGAGTGCATCACCGCCAAGACCCCATTGCTGTATCGGCTCTGCGTAATGCGCAAGCCCTCCGCCAAAGTTAGACCCGTCGGCAGAAGGAACCACAAAAATTGCGTGGAGAATACCGTCAACGATGGCAGCAAACCACGCCAGCCCACTTTCTGGCCCAACCGCGATAGCCCGAACGTGGAAAAAACGATGAACGCGATGGCCAGCGTCGCAATGATTGGCAAGCTGATTTTTTCCGGAATGCCCAGCGAAATGAAAAGTGGATCTTGTGACGCGCCGGTATGAAACGTGAGAAACAGGATCAGATACGAGCATAGGAAAGCGGAATAAAGACTTTGCCGTTCGTTCTCCGAAGGCTTCGCCCCCGCGCGCCGCGCAAACATCATGAACAGGCCATAATTCTGGCCGCTGTAATGCCACGGACTCCAGGTAAGGTAAATGGTGAATAGCCAGGGCAACGCGCGATACCAGAAATGCGAAAGAATCAACGTCAGCAAAATCAGCGCCGTAATATGCACAGTGAAGATGCGATATTTCCGGAAGTCTTCTGATGTGTGATAAGCGCGGTACAGCGTCGCCATGTAATGCGGATAGTTGAAAAAAATTGCCAGCCCGTAGAACGTCGCCGACCACGCCAGTGCCGCTGAGCTCGACAAATACCAGAACAGCAGGAGCGGTGCAGACCACGCTCCGCAACCCACCAGCAGATCGAGCCACGGATTGTATAACCACGGACTTTCCCGCAATGGAGTGGAGATTCCGGGCGTGCTCTCGTGTAATTTTGTAATTGATTTTGCCATGCGGCTGCGACGGGACGACGTTCGACCCTTCCTGCGCGGATTATAAGTGCGGAATCGCGACAACTCCGTACCCAAAAGGGTTCGGCTGAAGGTAACACCGCCCGACAACGCTCTTTTACAATGCAGTAGTGAAGGCCTGGGACGTAATCATCGTTGGTGGCGGAATCATCGGGCTTGCCCTCGCCATCGCTCTGCGCAAACGCGGCGTCCAAGTCTTGGTCGTCGAGCGTGGAGAGCCGGGGCGAGAAGCGTCTCACGCCGCGGCTGGCATGTTGGCTGACCTCGAAGCTCCCGTTCCTCTCCGCTCATTGGCAACCGCCAGCGCCCGCATGTATCCGGAGTTTGTCCACGAATTGCAGGACGAATCCAGGCACAGCATTGACCTTCGAGACCAAGGCACGTTGTTTTTTTCGCCCACTAGAACTTCTGGTGAGCCAGGATTCACTCCCGTCACACAAGCCCGAGTCTGTGAAATAGAACCGTCGGTACAGATTCCGGAATATTCCGCTTTTTATTTGAAAGAACGCTGTGTCGATCCCAGGGCTCTAGTGACAGCAGCGCTGCAAGCGGCCAAACACCGCGAGGTGGATATTTCTTCCGGCACCGCGGTACACGAGATTCTTTTTTCCGGAGAGCGCGCGATTGGCGTTCGCACGGAGCGCACGAGTTATCACACCGGGATCGTGATCAACTGCGCGGGCGCTCGGAGCGGACAAATTCCTCCACTTTGCTTCCCCACTCGACCCGTCAAGGGACAGATGCTCTCTGTGGTCGGCGGTCCGAAGTTGCAGCATGTAATTCACTTACCCAACGTCTATCTCGTACCACGAACCGATGGACGAATCGTGATTGGAGCAACTGTCGAAGAAGCTGGATATGACAAGCGAATCGACGCGAACACAATTCAAGGGTTGCATCACGCCGCGATGGCTATCGTACCGAAACTGCGCGATGCCAGGATTCTCGAGGCGTGGGCTGGACTGAGGCCGGGAACGCCAGACAACCTGCCGATTCTTGGCGCAACCCAAACGCCAGGATACTTCTTGGCCACGGGACATTTCCGCGATGGCATTTTGCTGGCGCCGATCACCGCGCATTTGATGACGCAAGTCGTCATGGGCGAAAAACCTGACCTCGATCTTTCCGCGTTCTCGCCGGGGCGGTTCTCTAACCACACCACTGCAATTTGAATCCGCTCCGCCAGCATTGGATATACTTGAGCGTTCCCAACAAACCGGGACTGAACAGATCGCGTCCACGCGAGAAAGGTATGGACTTATGGCTTCCTCTGCAATCACTTATGCCCGCAACAATCAACCGCGTTTCCTTGGAGAACTGAAAGATTTTTTACGCATTCCCAGCATTTCCACTTTGGATGAACACAAAGCCGATGTGCAGAAGGCCGCTGACTTCGTGGCCAGCGAACTGCGCCGCATCGGGTTGGAAAACGTCGAAGTGGTTCCCACCAAAGGGCATCCGCTGGTCTATGCCGATTGGCTGCACGCTTCCGGCAAGCCGACGGTTTTGATGTACGCGCATTACGATGTGCAACCGCCCGACCCGCTGGATGAATGGCACACTCCTCCGTTTGAGCCGACTGAGCGCAACAACAACATCTATGCGCGAGGCGCGGTCGACGACAAAGGCCAGCTCTGGATGCAGGTGAAGGCACTCGAAGCCCTGATAAAAGGCGACGGCAAGCTGCCCATCAACGTGAAGGTCCTGTTCGAGGGCGAGGAAGAAGTGGGAGGAGAAGCCGTCGCCGAATACCTTCGCAAACAAAAGACCAGGCTCAAGGCGGATTTCGCGCTGGTTTCCGATACCGAACTGTTCGCGGCCGACCTGCCGACGCTCTGCGTTGGCTTGCGCGGATTGGTTTATACCGAAATCGAAGCTGTAGGGGCAAAAACTGATTTACATTCCGGTGTGTACGGGGGCGCGGCGCCCAATCCATTTTTCGCGCTGATCGAAATCATCAGCAAGATGAAAGATGCCAAGGGAAAAATACTCATTCCAGGCTTCTATAAGAGCGTGAAGGCTCCGACTGCGGCCGAACTCAAGGCCTGGAAGGCTCTCCCGTTCAACGAAGAGCATTACCGTAAAACCGAAGTCGGCTCGACCGTGCTCACCGGGGAACCGGGCTTTTCCGTGCTCTACCGCACCTGGGCGCGGCCTACGCTCGAGGTTCATGGGATGCCCGGAGGCTTCACCGCTCCGGGAGCCAAGACTGTGATTCCGGCGCGCGCTTCGGCCAAAGTCTCCATGCGCCTGGTGCCCAATCAGGATGCCGTCGACATTATCAAGAGATTCAAAGCCTACGTAAAGAAGCTCACGCCGAAGGGAATTCAGACCAACGTTAAAGTTTGGTCCAGCGGGCCCGCATGTGTGGTCGGCACCGACAACCAATACATCAAGGCGGCTACCGCAGCCTTGCATGATGTCTTCAAGAAGGACACAGTGTTCATCCGCTCGGGTGGATCGATTCCGATCGTGACCGACTTCCAGGATGTGCTGAAAATTCCGTCTGTGATGATGGGCTTCGGGCTGCCCGACGACAACCTGCATGCACCCAACGAGAAGTTTCACATTCCGAACTTCTATCGGGGGATCGAGTCCATTTGCCTGTTCTTTGAGAAGCTTGGCCAGTAAATCGGGGTACCCCCTCCCCTATGGTCTTTTGGAATCACGACGTTAGCGAGGATTCGCGGGCAAATCTCTGAGGAATAAGGAGTTATACGTAAAATATTAAGGAATAAGGACTTAGGGATACCCCTTTCGGTTCGATTTGTCAAAGAGCTGTTTTAAGCATGGTCCTTTGGCTGGGTCAGGTCGAGGAATAAAGGGGGGTGTTTGCGTGGGCGTGGGAGGAGGCTGGAATTGCCCCGCTCAAAAGACGGCTTAGGAGTGGGTCAGCGGCACCCTCAAGGAACTTTTCAGTGTTTCGGCTATTCCTCTATCTGCCGATCCTGACTGCTGATCCTGATTCTAGGCTTCGTCAAGGTCCGAAACGGCACTTTTTCGTTTCATCGATGGCGTGGTTTTGGGCTACCAGTTCTCATTATTGTGTTTGTGTTGGCCGCTCTGACGGGAGATAAGGATTAATAGGGCCGATGAGACAACTGTATTGGCAGACGGGGCGCCCGCGCCGGGCGTTCATCGAACTGCTTCACTATCCCAGGACTTTCGTCCTGGGCTATTTTCGGCGGCCTCTCCGCGGCCGGGGTTGATGCGTTCCAGCGCTCGTCTTCGGAATTAAGTTTCGTATCAGTCTCAAATGCGGCGAGAGCTAAGGCATCCTCACCCCCACTCCATGAGCCGCGTGGGCGGATTTATGGAGTGGCTGGCACGTAGACCTGGTTTGCCCCTACGAGTTCTGCGTTCGGAACTTCCGTCATCAGCTTGACCCGCTGCATTCCGCTCTTCTTCTCGGGTTTGGCCACGAAGGTGAGCAGATACTGATTATTCAAGCGATGGCTAACGTCATCCAGGTAGGGATCGAAGGCAACCGCTGGGCCGTTGAATCCGATGTAGTAAGATTCGCCGCCAGTTTCGTCGCAGACTTGCGAAAGATAAATCTGTCCCCAGTAGTTGCGCCAGTAGGTATGACCCAAGTGGCCAACGCCGGGATTATAGATGGCAAAAACGATGATTCCGGCGCGTTGGGCGTCTTGAATGGCGGCGCTCACGTAAGGATCCTGCGTGTCCCCGGTTTCGTAGTAGCGATCGATGCCGTCGCTGACCACGACGACTTCCCGCCGGGCGCTGCTGGCGGGCCAACGTTTGACTAAGTCACTCAAGGAAAAGTAAGGGCTTGCATTGATTCCTGGGGCTCCCAGAGGGAGCCGGAGAGATTTCGCCGCCTGGGCGTGGTCGTCGGTAAGATTCTGCACGATCTTGGCCGTACCATTTTGCATGTACGCCACACCCAGCCTGGTGGTTGGCGGCTGCGAGTTGATGAACTTCCGAAGATCGTCGAGTTGGGAGCCCAGACTTTCGGTAGAAGAGTCATCGAGCAGAATGAACAATTCGAGCTGGGCATGTTCTCCCTGCGCGGGCACCCATGAGGCGACGGTATCGCGGGTACTTCCCTCGTGAACCATAACGTCTTCGCGGGCGATCACGGGTGGGTTCGATCCGTGACGGGCTTCGGCAGTGACGACCATGTTGACCGCTGGACCGTCCGACTGGGTCTGCTGAGCGGACAATGGGAGCGATGCCAGTCCAAATACGATTACGGAGAGATAGCCTAACCAAAACGTACGCATATGCAAAAACCTCGCCAGATATCTAGGATGAGTTTTGGGGGTAAAAAGTCGCCCACGATACGGCGTCACCCGTGTTGTGCAATACACTTTCAACGCATGCGACCGTGGAGGGACTCAGATCCGGTCTCGCAAATGCGGCGAGATGGGGAGCGCCTCGATCCGATCAAATCCCTTGACCATGGCAGGTTTTCACGCTCTAATGGAGATCCCCCGCAGTTTCTCTTCGAGCTATGTTGCCCACCAAAATCATCCTCGCGGCTGCAGTTATGTTGCTGGCTGCGAATGCCCTTCACGCTGACACCATTCACCTCACGAATGGCATGTCCATTGTGGTGACGAAGGCGGAAGAGAAAGATGGCCAGATCGAATATTGGGTCGGAGGAACGCAGTACAGCATCGCCAAAAGCCAAGTCGTGAAGATTGAGGCGGGGAATGGTCCGCCTGCTGTGCCCACGCGTTCATCGACGCCATGGAATGGTCCCCCGGCAGTCATCGATCTATCGCCTGACGCATCGGGCACTGACGCGGCAGTAAAGCACGACAAGTTGGAACTTTCGCTCCCTGCGGGACCTGGGATGAACGGAAGTTATTGGGCCGGTTTGCGCAAACGCGTCATGACGGGCGACAGCGTCGACGAAATGCACCTGGCGGAAATCGAAACCGAGCACAACGCGCGCACCACGGCCGATGCTTTCAGCCTGGCTGGCATCACGGAGATGCAGCGCGGGAACGCAGCCAAAGCCAGTGAATATTTTGCGCAGGCAATTCAAGCCATGCCGCAACAGGCAAGCCTGCGGGAATGGCATGCCATCGCATTGTCGTCGCAGGGCAAATATCCCGAGGCAGCAAATGAACTGGAGCGCGCCACCACGTTGCAGCCGGATTCCGCGGTGCTGCTGCGGTTGCTGGGACTGGCACGCTACAACGCCGACCGTACCGGTGATGCAGTTTCCGCGTGGAAGCGGGCCGAGGAACTTTCTCCGGATGCGGACATCGAACAATTGCTGCGCAAGGCAGAGCGTGAACTGAAGGTCGAGGAGCAATCGAGAAGAAAAGAGAGCCGGCACTTTACGTTGCATTATGACGGCGACAAGACATCTCCTGAGATGCAGGAGCAATTGCTGGCGGCGCTGGAGGATGACTATCAGGACCTGGCGAGCCAATTCAGCTACGAACCGACGGAGAACATAGTCGTCACTTTGTATACGCAAAAGGAATTCGTCGATATCACGGAAGCGCCATCATGGGCGGGAGCGCTGAATGACGGAAAGTTACGCATCCCGATTGGGGGCGTGACGTCGCTGACGCCGGAAGTTGGGCGGGTGCTGAAGCACGAGCTTACACATTCCTTCCTAAACTCGCTGGCGCGGGGACGATGTCCGGTGTGGCTCAATGAAGGTCTGGCACAGATGATGGAGCCTCGCAGCTCTAGTGGGTATGCGGCGCAGCTGGCAACAATTTTCCAGGCACGGAAGCAAATTCCGCTGAACGTGTTGGAGCATCCGTTCCTGCGCTTTTCTGCCGGACAGGCGGAGGTCGCGTATGCGGAATCTTTGTCGGCGGTGGAATATTTGAGGAACCGGTACGGCATGGGCGAGATCTTGCAAATGGCGCAGAGCATCGGTTCGGGAGTGGGAGCCGAACAGGCCCTGAAGAATGGCACAGGGATGGATTACTCCGTGCTTGAACAGCGGATGGGTGATTATCTGGCTAGCGCGGGGCGGTAGCAGCAGACTGCGAGGTGCCGAGCTGTGCTCGGCTGGACGGGTCAGAGACCCCGTCCTCACACGGAACGTCTCCACATGGCCTGTTTCTACGCGGGTGGGGGCACCGCATTCGCGGGCGATGGCGCCCGCGCCACACGACATTGCCAACTTCCGCGT
The DNA here is from genome assembly GCA_963712035.1 of uncultured Acidobacteriaceae bacterium. Taxonomy (GTDB): domain Bacteria; phylum Acidobacteriota; class Terriglobia; order Terriglobales; family Acidobacteriaceae; genus PALSA-270. The sequence goes on from CAVQGL010000005.1 coordinate 194,678, forward strand.
TGCTTCCTCTTTCTGGTTGCGCTAGGCTTATTTTGCTCTCGCGATTCTCCCTTCCTTTTCCGTTCATCATCCGTATAACGAGCGATTGCTGCATTGTGTGTGCAAAATAACGTGGTTACGCACAGGGTCATACCAGATATAGTGTTTTCTTGCTTGACCCCAGCGCAATTTCGCCGGTACAGTAGCTGTAATTTGTGCCTGCCCTTGCCCAGCCCGTGGGAGGCCTTTGCCGAGCAAACTGCGGAGGAATCGAAGTGGTAACCCCGCAACAACTTCAGTCCGGCGAGACGCCGCTTCTACAAATCGGCGCTATTTCAAGGAGTAGACGTTGCTCAAATTAAAAAGGCTCCAGATTATTGGGTTCAAGTCTTTTTGCGACCGCACCGAACTCAAGTTTCACGGGGACGGAGTGGCTGCCATCATCGGGCCAAATGGATGCGGCAAATCGAATATCTCCGACGCGATCGCGTGGGTCCTTGGTGAGCAGTCGGCCAAGACGCTGCGCGGCGCACGGATGGACGACGTGATTTTTGCCGGGACGCGCGACCGCAAGCCTACCGGGATGGCTGAGGTTTCGCTTACCTTGATTGATCCGGAAGTCTATGCCGGGCCTGATGCGCATGAGCCGACTGAAGTTGAGATTCGGGATGAGGCGCCCGAAGAGCGTTTTGACGACTGGGATGAGGCCGGAATTCGTGCCAGAGCGGCGGAAGAGACGGAGCGGTTGACCGAGGAAGCGCGCCCCGGAAGATTGGAGGAAGTAGAAACCTCAGAAGCCCAATCCGATGGCAGCGAGATTTCTGCAGCACTGAAGCGCAGTTCCACCCAAGATCCTGGCGACGAGCGGAGTTCTTCTGGAGAAACTCCTTCTGCGGCGCAGCATACCAGCGGCACACAAAATGTTCCGGCGGACGGGGCCAGTGCATCCGAAACCGGGCCGCATGTGGTGCTAAAGATCCGGCGGCGCAAGTTCAATCAGCAACAATTTCACGCGGGAGAGATTGCGGTGACTCGGCGGCTGTTTCGTTCGGGGGAAAGCGAGTATCTCCTGAACGGCAAACTTTGCCGCTTGCGCGATATTCAAGAACTATTCATGGGTACGGGACTAGGGCCGGAATCTTATGCGCTAATCGAACAGGGACGCATTGGACAGATTCTGAGCAGCCGTCCTACGGACCGCCGGGCAATTCTCGAGGAGGCGGCCGGCATTACACAAATTCAAAACGAAGAAACGCCTAGCCGAGGCACGGCTGGAGGATGCCAAGCTGAATCTGGCACGGGTGAACGATATTTTCGACGAAGTGACGCGGCAGATGAATTCGCTGAAGCGGCAGGCGTCGAAGGCGGAGCGCTATGCAAAACTGCGCGAAGAGATGCGCGCAAAACTTCGAGTGGTGCTGGCCAGCAAGTTTGTCGAGTTAGAGCGGGAGGGCGCGCTGCTGGATTCGCGGATCAATGCGCTTTCGGAACAGATGCGTGAGCAGGGCGCGGCAGTTGAACAACTTGACCGAGAGAAAACGGAAAGCACCCAGCGCAGTTACGCGATTGAGAGCGAGCTGCGGGAAAACCGGGAGCGGCTCAACCAGATCAAACTGGAATCGGATCGGGCGGTGGCGCAACGAAAACATAATCACGAGCGCTGCGCGGAATTGGTGGAACGCGCGCTTTCGTCGCAGGCCGAGTTGGCGGAGGCACGGCAGAGGCTGACTTCACTCGAAAGTGAACTGGAAGCCAATCGGCAGACCCTTAGTTCGGCGGCATCCGATTTGGCCGCGGCAAAAGAAAAGCTCGCACAAAGTGAGCAGGAAGCTGTCGAGGCGGCACAAGCGTTAACAGGATTGGAGCGTCAACAGGAAGAATCCCGTGGTGCGATTATGCAGGCGGCGGCGTCAGCAGCCAATCTGCGCAATCTGATCACACAAGCGGAAGAGCGTTTAGCGGCCATGGATCGCGATGCGCAGCGCTTGCAGACGGAGATCGCGGCTGCAAATTCCCAGGTCGAAGCCTTTGGCGGACAACGCGGACAGCTGGCGCTGGAGTTCGAGACGGTTTCGCAACAGGTTACTGGATTCGCGGTGGAGATCGCGCGCACCCGGCAGACGCTCGAAGCCAAGCGCAGCGCAGAAATCGAAGGTAAAGCGCGACTGGACGGGTTGCGCGCAGAATACGCTACCGCGCTGGGCAAGAAAGGCTCGCTCGAGGCGGTGATCGCTGAACACGGCTATTCGACCGAATCGGTACGGCGATTGTTTCAGTCTGGGGTAATGAACGGCGGCCTGGCTCCGGTGGGCGTGCTGGCGGATTTTCTGGAAGTGGAACCGCGCTACGAAGGTGTGGTGGAAGACTTTTTGCGCGATGAACTGAATTACATTGTGGTGAAGTCGTGGGATGCGGCGGACGAAGGCCTGCGCCTGCTGCGCACCGATGTGGATGGCCGTGCGACTTTCCTGGTGCATCCCGAAGATTCGCAGGCTAAGTTTTCGTTTTCCGTGGACGAAGGGGCGCACCCTACGCCAACCAATCACGCGGTATTGCCGCTGAAGAGCGCGGTGCGCGTGCTGAACGGTTTTGGCAGGTCGCTGGAAGTAATTCTGCCGAAGATGGGCAACGGGTTTATCGTCCCGGAGGCGGGCGCAGCGCGGAGTCTTGCGCTGGAGAATCCGGATGCGTTCTTCCTGTCGCAAAGTGGGGAATGCTTCCATAACGTGACCGTGACTGGCGGTAAGCAGCGTGCCGAGGGACCACTTTCCATGAAGCGTGAGCTGCGGGATGTTTTGCGGCTGGTTGGAGAATTAGAAAACGCGTTGCGCGATCAGGAAGCTACCGTTCTCACACTGGGACGCGAAATTAAAGAGCTCACTTCCCTGTTGGACCGCCTGGAAGACGACAAGCGGGATGCCGAGACGCAGGCGATGACTTCCGGACACATGCTGCAGCAACTGAATTCGGAGATGAGCCGGATCGGCGAACGGGTAATGACCGCGCAGCGCGAACTGCAACGACTGGCCGCCGAGCGGCAGGAACAGGAAACGCTTCTACAAGCGCGGCGAACCGACATCCTAGGTCTGCAGCAGAAGCAGGCGGAGTTAGAGGCAGCGGCGGCCAACGCGCAGCAGCAATTGGCCGGACTGCGACAGCATCGCGATCAAGTTGCACAAGCGGCTTCTCTGAATCTGGCACAGGTGGCGACCCTGGAGGAACGGCATCGCGCCGCGGCGGGCGGCCTGCAACGGATTGAATCGCTGGCTCGGGAAATGAGTGGGCGGGCGCAGGCGCTACGGACCGGCATTGAAGCGTCGTTTGCGGAAATTCTGGAGCGCGAAAACGGAAGTCAGGGCCTGGCTATCCAGATCGAAGATCTGCAGGCTGAGCAAAACGCCTGCGAGACGCGGGATAGTTTGCTGCAGTTCGAGTCGGAACAAGTGCGTGCCCGGGTTGCGGAAATTGAGGAAGCCTTGCGGGGGGCGCGCCAATTGCTGGACGAGGTGCGCGACCGGCGGGCAGAGATTTCGGCCGCCGCCGCCAAATTGCAATCCGATGCGCAATACCTGGCTACGACTTGTCTCAACGAGCTCGGGATCGAGCGTGAGCCATTGCTGGCTGACACGTCGATTGAGAATGTTGCTGGAGCTCAGTTAGCCGTCGAGGATCAGCTCTATCGCGATATGCGGGCCAAGCTCGATGCCATGGGCCCGGTCAACATGATGGCGCTGGAAGAGTACAAAGAGACCGCCGAGCGCCATGGGTTTCTCGAAACTCAGCGAAAAGATCTTCTCGACTCCATCGAAAATACGCAAGCGACCATCAAGGAGATTGATACTTTCTCGCGCCAGAAGTTCGAGGAGGCGTTCCACCGCATCAATGAAAATTTCCAGGTGACCTTCCGCAAATTGTTCGGCGGAGGCAGCGCTCATATGCAGCTGACCGATGAGGAGAACAGCGCGGAAAGCGGAATCGACGTGGTGGCGTCGCCCCCGGGCAAGAAACTGCAGAACGTTCTGCTGCTCTCAGGCGGCGAAAAGGCGTTGACGGCTCTGGCATTGCTGGTTGGTATCTTCCAATATCAGCCCAGCCCGTTCTGCATTCTGGACGAAGTGGACGCGCCGCTCGATGAGGCAAACATTGGACGCTTTACCGAACTGGTGAAAGAGATGAGCGTACAAACCCAGTTTGTGCTGATTACGCACAGCAAGAAGACCATGAGTATCGCGCCCGTTCTGTACGGCGTGACGATGCAGGAGCCCGGCGTTTCCAAACTGGTTTCGGTGCGCTTCGGAGCAACTGCGTAAGAAAATCGCGATCACGTTGAAATCGCGGAGGCTAGCTGTGAGTTCAATCACAACTCGCCCTCCCGGTTATCCACGCTGGTCACCGGTTTTTCCACAGATCGAATCAGCCGGAAAGACGCTCTGGGCGCACTCTCCCTCTGTGCATCACAACTGTCAACTCTTTTACATTCAGATGCGTGCGTTATTTCGTTGCAGTAAAGATTTACGCGGTTGACTTTTTTTTTTGAAAAGCTAGAATACGCCTCGTTTTCTGCCTGTAGAATTCCAAACATGAGCCCAAGCCCCCCACTTCTCGACTCTGTTCTTTTGCGTACAGACTTCCCTGACCTTGAACTGCACGCCAGCGGCAAAGTGCGTGACGTGTATCGTCTCGGAGCGGATGGTTTGCTGTTTGTCGCGACGGACCGCATCTCCGCCTTCGACTACGTGCTGGCTACCGGCATTCCACATAAAGGACATGTACTCAACCAGATTTCGCTTTTCTGGTTCGACTTTCTTCATGATATTGTGCCGAACCATCTGATTACGGCGGATGTGCAGCGTTATCCCGCAGAGCTCCGCAAGTACGCCGATCAGTTGCGCGGCCGATCGATGATGGTCGTGCGCGGTGAAATGCTGCCGGTGGAGTGCGTGGTTCGCGGATACATCTCAGGCTCGGCCTGGAAGGAATACAAGGCCACTGGCAAGGTGTGTGGCATCCAGTTGCCGGCTGGGCTGAAGGAATCGGATCGACTACCGGAGCCGATTTTTACTCCCTCAACCAAAGCAGTTTCGGGACATGATGAGAATATTTCTTTCGAGGAAGTGACGCGCCTGGTGGGTCCCGAAATGAGTGGTCAACTACGCGATATCAGTCTAAAGATCTACAGCAAAGCCGCCGATTACGCGCGGACTAAAGGCATAATCATTGCCGATACGAAATTTGAGTTTGGACGCACGGCGGCGGGGCTGACGCTGGCAGACGAGGTGCTCACCCCGGATTCTTCCCGTTTCTGGCCGGCCGATAAGTATCAACCCGGCAAGGCGCAAGAGTCTTACGACAAGCAGTATGTTCGGGATTATCTGGAGGAAATTCGCTGGAACAAACAGCCGCCCGCGCCCGCTCTTCCCCCGGAGATAGCGCGGAGAACCAGCGAAAAATATCTGGAGGCTTACGAAAAGCTGACAGGTCGGCCGTTAGATGTTTGAACGTGCAGTCCCTGGCAAACCTCGATGAGTGGCACGGACTGGATTATTCTAGTTGTCCTTTTGGTGTCGGTAGTACAAGCAGCTAGCGCGGGCTTCTTTCAGGAAGCCTGTGGAATAGCCGGTCTGGTTTTCGGATACATCTTGGCGGCTTGGCAATATTGGCGGTTGGCGGCGTGGTTTTCGCCGTACCTGAACTCGCCTTGGCTGGGCGAGATTGCGGGGTTTTTGGTTATTTTCCTGGCGGTGATGGTCGTAGCTGGCATTACCGGCCGGATCGCTCGTTGGATCATGAAGGAGGCAGGACTTAGTTTCTTGGACCGGCTGCTGGGCGCGGGGTTAGGTCTGTTGCGGGGTTGTCTGCTGGTAGCAGTTGTTTTGATGAGCATGGCATCGTTCACGCCAGCGTCGAAGTGGTTGGCAGGGTCGGAGTTGGCGCCTTACTTTTTGGTGGTGGGTCGGGCCGCCATTTGGGTAGCGCCCAGCGAATTACGAGGACGTTTCTATCAAGGATTAGATTTGTTGCACCGGGAGCAGCAGTCGGCGGATAAAAGTTCCGCCAGTGGACCCGGCAAGTAGCAAAGTCGTCATAGATTCTTGCAGTTCATTTTTTGCAATCCAGCTTTCACCTTAGGAAAGAGAGAAACCGTGAAAGATCAGCTCGAAGCACTTATTCTGCAAATGTATAACAGCAATATTCTGTATTCCGAGGCCGTGCGTGAGTTCAAAAAACGCTTCATCCTGACGGTTCTGGAAGAGAACAAGGGCAATCAATGCCGCGCGGCACGCCAACTCCACATGCATCGCAACACTCTGAGCCGTACCATTGCGGAGTTGAAGATTGATGTGCGCCAGTTGCGGGATGGGGCCAAGCGGCCGCCGCGCAGCGCTCGCCCCTCGACTTACGAGAAAAAGGTCGTGCGCTAGAAACCCTCTCTGCGTCGGGTTGCAACCGATGCAATGTCTATTTGGAACTTCAACAATAAAGGCAGCCTTCATCAGGCTGCCTTCGTCATTCGTTCGATTCTTGCAGCTTACTAGTTGCTTGCTGCCGGGTGGTGATGCACCGGCGGCTTCTTCGCCGGAGGGGCCTTGGTCAGCAGCGCGCCTTTCTCCATGGTCATCACAAACGGACTGGGCGTGTAAGAGACGGGCGTTCCCTCAAAATCAAGCGTCGCGCCTTCTTTGGGCATTAACTTGGGAGGAATCGGGCCGGTCGGCGTCAGGATGATGTCCGCCCGCTTGGCGTCGATGTCGTCCTCGCTGCCGGCAATCTGTAGTTCGTTGGTGGAAGCCGCGATCACAGTTCCCTCCATCTGCAGGGGCTTGCCCTTGATCGCGCTCCAAACTTTATCCACATCGGCGGGTGCGCCTGCGGAGAGCACAAGTTCCCACTCGGCAAAGCTCATATCCTTGGGTTCTTTTGTCTTCACGATGTCGGCAGCCTGCTCGGCAGGAGTGGGCGGAACATATTGCGTGACGGTAAATCCAGACGGAGGTTCGGGCGCCGTTTTTGCTGCCGCTAACACATCGGTCCAGCCTTGGTCGGAGCCGTGGTACTTGGTGTAGACGCTCTTGCCATAGGCTTCGATCTGCGCCTGACCTGAAGCCGGCGCCAGATCTGCGGCGCGCGCGATGAAAAACAAGCCGTCGTTGTAAACCGGAGGCGTTGCCGTCAGGTAGGCCAAGGCGAGTGGATAGATATTCTGCAGATCGTCGGGAGAAGCATGCACCGCCGCCCGAAGATATTTTTGCGCGTCTGGGAGGTTCTTGGACTGCAGCGCAGCCATGCCGGCCGTGCCATTGAATACGGCGCTCATGGTGTTTTTTTGTTTCTCAAAATCTGCATCCGACATTCCCTCGGGCTTGGTCATTTTAGCGAGAGCGTCGAGCCCTTGGGTTGCATGCTGCGTACCGTCGGCCCATTTATTGTTTGCCCGATCCAAGTACGCGAGCACGAACAACGCGTGAACATCGCTGGGAGAGACGGCAAGAAGCCGGTTGGCGCTCTCAGCGACCTTCGCCATATTGCCGGCTTGTTGATAGGCCCCCATCAGGGCTTCCAGAGCGTCGACCTTCACCACGCTGTTGGGGTATTGCACCAGGAAGGCTTCCAGGCCGCTGATCTTGGCATTGGGATCTTTCTGCCCGATCGCGCCCATGTAGGCGTTGTATTCTGCGGGATCTTTAATGACCGGCGCCTGGGAAGCCGCCGCCGTCTGTGGCGCTGCCGCCGCCGAACCGGGTATGATTGCCGCCAACGCCAGCATAATCGCCAATAGACTTTTTCTCATTCGAGTGGCTCCTTGAACTTCTGGGAAATACGCGCGAAATCCTTGCTGCTGTAACTCGTCTTCAGCTGTTCGGTTGCAACCGACCGAAGCTGCACAGAACCGGAGAAACTTAGCAGCGCCGCGTCAGGCCAGTGCTTTCCCGGTGAGCGGGATTATAAGGATGTAATCCGCCCATGGCAAGTTCGCAATCGTTCACCTAGTTATTCAGATTGCTAAGATGCAAACTGACGGCCTCACGGAAGACCAGTGAGGGCCGTCACGAACACGAGGAGGCCACACGATGCAGGAAAACGGCGTGACACCACTTTCTAATCAAGTCGCGGTAGTGACTGGAGCAGGACGAGGGATCGGCGCTGCCATCGCGCGAAGGCTGGCGGCGATGGGCGCGATGGTAATGCTCTGCGGACGCACCCGCTCGTCTCTCGAAGCCACGGCGGCGGCCATCGCAGGCGCGGAGGGCAAAGCAGAAATCGCCGAGTGTGACGTGTCGAACCTTGGTTCGGTGGAAGCGCTGGCGGAACGGGTAGAACGAAGCCAAGGACGTCTCGACATTTTAGTGAACAATGCCGGCATCGGAGGCTTGGGCGGTCCGCTGCATCAACTTGCGACCGCGGATTGGGAAAAAATCCTGAATACGAACTTGCGGGGCGTGTATTACACGATTCGCAGCTTCGTCCCTCTGATGATTCGCGGCAAGGGAGGACACATCATCAATATCTCTTCCCTTGCCGGTAAGAATCCTCTGCCCAATGGCGCGGCCTATGCTGCCTCGAAGTGGGGATTGAACGGGTTGAGTTATTCGGTCGCGGAAGAGCTGCGGGCACACGATATTCGGGTTTCGGTCGTTTGCCCTGGGTCGGTGAACACGGAATTCAGTCCGCACGTTGGGAAAGATGCCAGCAAGATGTTGCAGCCGGCAGATGTCGCACACGCTGTTGGAATGCTGGTGACGCAAGCGCCGCAATCCTTTGTCAGTGAGATTCTGCTGCGGCCAACGACGAAGCCGTGAGCGAATGCGAGGATTAGAGACGCGCACGACACTGTCCGGTTTCGGACAGCTTTGTCCGGAAGCGGACACTTCCCTCTCCGGGTGCGTGCTGACTTGGCGAATTTTCTCTTGCCTTTTCTGGCACTTGATTCAATTCTTGATGGATTCGCCCGTGGAACTCTGCGTGCCATCCGAGTTGTCGAGGAGTGAACCAGCATGACTCTCTGGAATGACATTCGCTACGGCGTTCGCCAGCTTCGCAAATCCCCGGGTTTCACATTCATCGCAATCGCAGCGCTGGCGCTAGGGATTGGCGCGAACACGGCAATCTTTACGGCCTTCAATCAGGTGCTTCTCAGCAAGCTGCCGGTATACAGGCCGGAAGAGCTGGTCTTTCTGGGCGAACATTCCGCTGCCGAAACCGGAGGAATCGACACCTATGGTTGGGACGAGGACCAGACTTTCACTTATCCGGGCTACAAGGCATTGCGCGACGGTAATCATGTTTTCTCCGGTCTGGCCGCTGCGGGCTTCAGTGGCGCGACGCTCGTCACTTCGAAAGAGGCCATGCAGATCAACATGGGGCTGGTGACGGGAAATTACTTCAGCGTTCTTGACGTGCAACCGGTATTAGGCCGGCTGCTGCTGCCTTCGGACGACATCGAACATGCCGGCAATCCTGTGATCGTTCTCAGCGAAGATTACTGGCGGAGCCACTTTGGCAGCGATCCGTCTGTACTCAATCAAGTCGTTCACATTAACAAACAGCCCTTGACCATCGTTGGCGTCGCGCAGCACCGCGGCTTGATGGATAGCCGTCCCTTCGACATCTTCATCCCCTTGTCCATTGAGCGAGCCATTTTGACGGATGATTACGACCGGCTCGCCGATCCGCTTGGAGCGCTGGATTGTGCTGTTCGGGCGGTTGTCTCCGGGGATAACCCGGACGCAAACCCTCGCCGACCTGAGTCCGATCTGGCTGGACTGGCGGCGTGAAGTGCGGAGCACCATGAGCCACCACATTCCGCCGCGAATGCAGGCCGTGTGGCTGGAAACGCATCTTTCCCTGCGAGATGGCAAGCGCGGACTGGCTCTGCTTGAAAAATGGATCGGCGGATTGCTAAAAGTTCTGGAAGCGATGGCCCTCACGGTTCTGCTGATTGCCTGCGCCAACGTCGCCAATCTGCTGCTGGTCAAAACAGCGCGCCGATACGGAGAACTGGCGGTTCGGGGTGCTTTGGGCGCAAGTCGCCGGCGTATTCTCCAGCAGGTTCTGACGGAAGGCCTCCTGCTCGGCCTCAGTGGCGCACTGGCTGGCCTGCTCCTCGGATGGCTGGGCCTCCAATCGGCCTTGAAGATTATTCCCGAGTCGAATTCGCTGCATCGGGCTTTGATTGGCGGGATGGATTGGAGAATCCTTCTCTTCGGCTCGGCGCTCGGCATCTTCACCAGCATCCTGTTCAGCGTCGCGCCCGCATTTGTGAGCACGCGCGTCGACCTGATCCGGGCGCTTCATCTGCAATCCGGCTCCGTCGCCGGCAATCATGGACTACGCAATGGGCTGGTGGCTTGCGAAATCGCGCTCAGCATGACGCTGCTGGTCGCCGCCACCGTATTCGGCTGGACGCTCTATCAACTGCGCAGCATCCCGCTTGGTTTTACTCCCGAACGTCTTTGGACGTTCCGTGTAGATGCTCCAGCATTAGGCAAGAATGATTTAGAAATCCGCGATGAGTATCAACGAATCACCGACGCTATCCGCGCATTGCCGGGAGTGCAAAGCATCAGCTTCGCAAAGGAGGGATTGGCCTCTGGGCAACATAGCTGGGGACCGATCAAGGTTGACGGCTATAGAAGCACCGACAATGAACCGGGGACATTTCAAGATTGGGTCAGTCCCGGATTTTTTTCCACCGTGCAGATTCCTCTAATCGCCGGTCGCGAGTTCACCGATAACGATCGGATTGGCGCCCAAAGAGTTGCGGTCGTTGATGAAGCCTTCGTGAAGCACTACTTTGCCGGAGACGTTCAAGCTGCGCTGGCGGGTTCTTTTCAATTCAGAAAAGGCACAAGCTCTAGTTCGTTCCCAAGTCCGGACGGCTCGGATGTTCGGATCGTCGGAGTGATTCCCACGAGCCGGGTCGTTAGCTTCGACTCGTGGCCATCGAAACCGTTCTTCTGCCTGGCTTATGACCAGACCTACACCGGCGAACCGGCTCACGGCCAACGTTATCACCAGGCGACTTTCTACCTACGCACCGCAGGAGACGACGCTTCCCTCCCGAACGCCATTCGTAAGCTGGTGCACAACCTCGATCCGAATCTCCCGGTCACCAGCCTGCAAACCATGGACGAGCGCATCAGCGACACTATTTTCCAAACTCGCCTCATGACTGGGCTCGCCATCTCGATCAGCACGCTCGCGCTGGTGCTCGCGGCCATCGGGCTTTACGGCGTGCTGTCATTTTCGGTCGCGCAGCGCACCAAAGAAATTGGCATTCGCATGGCGCTTGGCGCCAGCCGGGAAAATATTTCGGCTCTGGTTGTTCGTCAGGTGGGATATCTCGTGGCCGCAGGTATGTTTGCGGGATCAGCACTCGGGTGGCTTGCGGTGCGGTTACTGCGAAGCGAGGTGTCGAATCTCAAGAACAGTCCCTTGTGGCTGTTCGCCGGTGCGGCCTTGGGGTTGATTGCCATCATGCTTCTCGCCGGCTACATTCCGGCCCGGCGAGCAGCGTCGGTCGAACCGATGGAAGCGCTAAGGGCAGAATGAGACTGCAGATCCCTCCCTCCGATCGAAATGACAGGTTTCCAGGCCGGGCACAAAATGGAATTGCGCCAAAGCTTCAAGAGGCCGATCTCACTTCTTGAACAGATTCTCGAAGGCCTGCCTTGCATCCATGGGACGGGCTTGCGCCGGCGTGGACGTTTCCTTCTCCACCCGCACACTCATCGAGTAGAAGGTGCAATCGTTACATGCATCTTTTTTGGCGATGCGTGCGGGTATCGGCTGGCTGCACTCGAATCGGCACGAAGGATCAAAATACGTGCACTGTTTGCAGGAGTGCAACTCGAAGCCACACTTTGGACATTTGCCGACCGGCTCCGACACCGCAGGCAACAATGTGCCGCACTGAAGCGCAACGCGACACCTCGCGCCGGGCGGGCATCTGCAGCGGCCGCGGTCCGAAAGTGTTGTCCTTTTTGGCGGCTGGGCCGGGAGCTGAGCCGCGGGGCTTTTCTTTTTCTTCGCTACGGTCCTGGTATCCGTGCTGGCGATATTTTCTATCGGACACGTGGCCTCCGGTCGCAACTTATTGGCGCTATTCGGGTTTACTCCAATCAGATGTCAACGATTTCTCGAATCGGCAGGTTGCGGCGAGTTAAGCGCATCTTATCATGACTATCGGCTTCATTGAACGTGATTGAAAGATGCCCACAAGGCTTCAGTATTCGCTAGAATAGAACAGGCAAAGCATTGAATTCCCAGGACTCATGACCCAGCGAGCAATTTCCCTATATGTCGCCGTCGCAATTCTCGCTATTCGCAAGTTTTGCCTTTGCAGCCAACACAGCTTTCGATCTATCCGGCCCTCCTATAGAAGTGAAAGTCACGCGGGCGGGCAAGACCCTGCCTATCTCCGAGGTCCCAAATTTACAACCTGGGGACCGGATTTGGGTTCATCCTGCGCTGCCGGACGACCAGTCCGTGCACTACCTGCTGATCGCCGCATTTCTCCGCGGACCGACCAATCCTCCCCCAGAAAAGTGGTTTATTAAAGCCGAGACCTGGAGCAAGCAGGTACGCGAAGAAGGCATCGTCATTACCGTCCCCAAGGACGCGCAGCAGACTCTGCTCTTTCTGGCGCCGGAAACCGGAGGGGACTTTACGGCGTTGCGCGCCACAGTCGAAGGCAAGCCGGGAGCATTCGTAAGGGCTTCGCAGGATTTGGATCAGGCTAGCCTGGATCGGACGCGCCTGGAAAAGTACGTGGAAAACGTCCGCGAAATCTCAGCGACGGAGCCCAAAGAACTTCACGACCGCTCGGTGATGCTGGCTCGCAGCCTTAGCATCAAGCTCGACCAGGCATGTTTCGAAAAACCGGCAGAGCAGCAAGTTTCTTGCTTGACCCAAAATGGCGATCAGCTGGTCTTGAACGACGAACACAGTCAATCCCTGGTGGCAACGCTGACTACCGGTACGGCGTCCGATTTGATCGGGCAAATGAGTGCCTCGCCTATGGCGCGCAGCGGCTACTACAGTGCGTACGTAGGCGCGGTAGTGGATATCGCCAGATTACTGGGCAGCTACCACACCCCGGAGTACCAATACATCCCCGCGCTGGCGCTCCCTCAATTCGAGGAGCTGAACCTCAAGCTCAACAATCCGCCTTCGTTCCGAAAACCGAAATCGGTAATCGTGATTGGCTTGCCGGCTGTAAGCGATGCGCAGTTTCCTCCGATACACGCCGTGGACCCGGACGCAGTGTCGTGCCTGCAACGGCCCCCCGTCGTGCTGGCGGCGGAAGGAGCGCCTTTGGTGTTCTCCACCAACCTTGCGCACGACTTGTACTTGCACATCGATAGCAAGCCCCATGCCATTGATTTGCCGGTGGTCGCAGACGCGAGCCGGGGCGGCTTTGCCATCGACACCAAAGGCTTGCAGGGCTCGAAGGTGGAGGGCGAGGTCAGCGGAACGATCCGCGGCTATTGGGGTTTCCAGTCATTCACCGGACCAAGTTTCCGGCTCGACATCGCCCATCCCGAGAAGTGGAGCCTCGTGTCCGGTGACCAGAAAGCGCTCATTGTGGGGCGAGCCGACACCTTGCGCTTGAAAGCGGAGGATACTGCCTGCGTCGACGGCGTAACCGTGAAAGATGCGCAAGGCCAACTCCTTCCGACTAGCTGGAAGCTCGGCAAAGCTGGGGAGTTGGACGTGGACGTCCCGCTGCAGAATGCGACTCCCGGAACGCTCACTGTTGGAGTGCAGCAAATCGGGCTGGCCAAAGCAGACGAAATCTCTTTGACTACGTATTCCGAAGCGGCCCAACTGGACAGCTTTGCGCTGAATGTTGGGGATCAGGAAGGCGTGCTTCAAGGAAACCGTCTGGACGAAGTCGCCGGAATGGAGCTGGACAAAGTTCACTTTGCACCGGCGGCCTTGTCCCGAGCCGATGACAAAGATGAACTGCAAATGGATGCTCCGAGCGCGGACGCGACCAATACCCTGCACACCGATAAGCCGCTGATGGCACGGGTCACGCTCAAAGATGGACGCATTCTGGAGTTGCAAACCGCGGTCGCTCCGCCTCGTCCCAAAGTCAAATTGATCAGCAAGAGTCTGCAGCCTGGCCAGGATCCCACACCTTCGACGATCCGGCTGATCAGCCCAGATGATGTCCCTCAGAATGGGTCGCTCTCTTTCTTCCTGAAAACGGAAGTGCCGACCTCGTTCCCACGGGCGGAAAAGATCGAAGTCGGCGCGGTCGACGACTCGTTTCACGCGATGCTGAGCTTGGCAGACAGGAACTTGACACTCCAAGATTCCGAGACGGTGCTGGCTACGCTCGACCCGCTCAAGGATTTTGGTCCATCGGCATTTGGCCCCATTCGCTTCCGCCCAGTAAGTCCTACCGGCGTGGCTGGGGAGTGGGCGCCGCTTGCCAACTTGGTGCGAATTCCGTCCTTGAAGGAAGTTCGCTGCCCGGATAACCCCGACAAGCCTTGCACCTTGAGCGGAACCGATTTGTTTCTGATCGACTCGGTTTCGGCGACTTCGCGGTTTACTCACTCGGTAAGCGTGCCGATGGGGTTTGCCGATTCGACCCTGACCGTTCCTCGTCCGCTGGGCACGATCCTGTACATCAAATTGCGGGACGATCCTTCGACCGTGAACCCGGTTGCTCTGCCCGTCTTGCCGGACGGAACCCGATAGCAACTCGGCGCCCGTGAGCGCCATCGAAGGGTCGTAACCTGCGAGTGCGGATCGTTTGATTGCGCGAGCGGTGAATTGTATTTACTGAAATCGGGTGCTACCATCCGAGGGAAGAAGCACTATTTAGCTGGAGGTTCTGATATGTCAGATCGAGATGGTGGCAGCGTACTGTGGTTCTTAGCGGGCCTGGGAGTTGGCGCTGTAGTCGGCATCCTGTATGCGCCGCGCGCCGGAAGTGAAACCCGCGAAGCCTTGCGTTCCAAGGCGGAAGAAGGCCGTGAGTTTGTGCGCGAACGGGCGCGACAGGCTCGGGAACAGGCTTCCGAGTGGGCCGACCGGGGCCGCGAAGTTGTCAATCAGCAGAAGGAACAGTTTCGTTCTGCCTACGAAGCGGGCCGCCAGGCGTATAGGGAAACGACGGCTGCCGAAAGCAGTCCGAAGAGTTTGTAGAGCGCCAAACTACGATCCTCCCGGCGTATTCGCGTGGCACGGATCTTCTTTATGGATAGCGTAACCATCTTCATCGCGGTGACGGCGGCAGCAGTCGTTTTGCAGGCCGGTATTCTGCTGGCCATGTATCTGACCGTGCGCAAGACCTCGGCCCGGGTGGAGACCCTGGCAGAAGAGGTCAAAACCAAAATACTGCCGACAATTGAAACTGCGCAATCGATGCTGGTGGAACTCCGTCCGAAGATCGAAACTGCAGTTACCAATATCAGCGACACGAGCACCATGATCCGTGCTCAGCTGCAGCGGATTGATGCTACGGTGAGCGATGTGATCGACCGCTCACGGCTGCAAGTAATCCGCGCTGACGATATGGTGACTCGCACTCTGGACAAGGTGGAGGAAACCGCGGATCTGGTGCAACAGAGCGTGGTGTCACCCGTGCGACGGCTGAACGGGTTGGTTCGCGGAGTCACGGCAGCTTTGGAATACTTCTCTAACGCACGCCGCCGGCGCGGGGGCGTAACCGTCCCGCAAGATGAGATGTTTATCTAAATAGTTCTGAGTTAAAAAACAAAAGGCAGCGTGTACCACGCTGCCTTTTGTTTTCCGTACTCGGCGCTATTTTGCTGTGGCTTGCAAAATCATTTGGGTGCCGCTGTCGAGGTGCACGTTCCCGGCCTGCGATGTGATGACTGAGCCTTCCATCGCGCCGGCTGTCGCGGAGTTAAGCGACAACCCGTTCAATCCAACCACTCCACGACTAGATGAAATAAGCTGGCCCTTGCCGTTGAGAACTGCACCTGAACCATTCAGTCTGGCTCCTGCTCCGCTAGCGACGTTAGCGGACGTATTTACCAGGCCGCCCCCGGTTGCGCCAACGGCACGGGTTGTGCCGCCGACGAGGCCTCCGCCGCCAGTTACTCCCCGCCCCGAGGCCACTGCTCCGCCCCCGGCCATCGCACCATCCTGCAGAGTGTCGCCCATGAGGTCAGCCGAAGTTGCCCCCTGCGCCGCAGCCAGCGCTTGAATCGAAGCCGTCATGGGAACTTCACTCCCGTTCTTCAGGACGACGCGATCAAAGGCGATCCCCACTTGCGAGGAAGACTGTCCTTTGCTCGCCGCTTGCACTTGCGTGACGTGCCCGACCAGCTTCGAACCTTTTGGGATGATGACCTGGCCGTTGGACTTCACATTCTCGGTGTTCTTAGCGACCACCTCGTCCCCGGGCTTGCATTTGCGCGCATCCACCGGCTTTTCAAGCGTTGTGTGGAAGGAAGTGCCTTCCGCTAACTGATTCGAAGCCCCGGCGGTGGACTTCCCAGCGCTACCCGAGAGCGCGCTTTGGGTGGAGGACTGGACTCTGGTTTGAGATTGTTCCTGCACGCCGGACCGGTCACTTTGTACCGAAGTGCTCTGGGAAGCCGAGACACCGGTTCGGGTTTCCGTCGAACTCTGCGCAAACGTCATCCCTGAAAGTGTCGTTGCGGCAAGGATAGACACACAAACTCTATTCATAGCATTCCCCTTCTTGAGCGTTCTTAGCGGCTCTGCGACTGCTTCTCTGCTGCCACCTCGTTCGGAAGTGGCACCAGAACGCCGCGCTTCAATGGGAGAGAGAATCTAATGTTTCCCCGATTGGCGAAAGATTACCCCAGACGTAGGTAAGTTCCTGTAGACAGGTTTACGCAAATAACCTCGCAAGTGTCTGTGGCTGTGACGTTGAACGGGGGAAATACTGTAGTCGAGCCTACTGGACAGAACGCGGTGAGAAAGCACGAACCCGGAAATGATGAAAAAACGAGGCAGCGCTCCAGCTACAGGATGAGCGCCATCGCTGGTGCGCCGCCTCTCCGTGTTGGCTTGCCGCAAAACTATTTTCCGCTTACCTGCAGGATCATCTCAGTGCCGTTGTCCAGATGAACATTCTGCACTGGTGAGTAAACCACAGAATTCTGCAAACCAACTCCGTTGTATCCCAAAACTCCCTGGGACTGAGAAGTCAGCATTGCTCCGGGGCCACCAACCTGTCCACCGGCACCGGCCACATTGTTGGCAGTACCCGCTACGGTTTGATTGGCGCCAGTTCCCCGCATCAGGTCACTCATATCCCCGGAACGGTCATCGGCTGGTTTCGCCAAAGCTTGAATCACCACGGTGATGGGTATTTCTCCGCCATCTTTCAGCACCGCGCGCTCAAAAGTGATTGCCATCTCTGACTGCGCTTGGTCTTTCGATTTGGCTTTTACGTCTGTCAGGTGGCCAACTATTTTCGAGTTCTTCGAGATCACAACTTTATCGCGATCCTTCAGATCGCGGGTAACCTTGGCGGTCACTTCATCGCCAACTTTGCTTTTCTTCGCGTCCAGCGCTTTGAGTAACGTCACGTCGACCACGCTTCCGGCTGGAATTTGGATTGCCGACTGCGCCTGCGCCGGAACTTGTACTAGCGCTGCCAAAAAGGGAGCTAAAAGGGCTGAGCAGAAAGCTCTGTTCATGGAACTCCTCCTGGCGGCCAGTTGTGATGTCGAGGGATTCCCTACTGGTCGTCGCAGGCATGATGCCACAAGATAGCGCTCGCGGGGTGGGAAAAAGGTGTACCTTGCGGGAAAGAAGCCTCAGATAATCCAGCCACCGCCCACCACAACGTCACCATCGTAGAAGACGGCAGCCTGTCCCGGAGTGATGGCACGCTGCGGCTCATCGAAATGCACGGTCACTTCTTCGTCACCAGACATGTCGAGAGTTGCCGGCGCTGGTTCATGGCGGTGGCGGATTTTCACCGTGACGCGCATGGGCTCATCCAATTTCTCGACGGCAATGAGGTTTACGCGGTTCGCGCGTAAAGTGCGCGAAAAGAGATTCTCGCCGCCGCCCACCACAACCTGGCGCGTGTCTCCCTTGATCTGGAGCACGTACAAAGGCGAGCCCGTCGCTACGCCCAAGCCCTTGCGCTGTCCTACGGTGAAGTTATGGATGCCGCCATGCTCGCCCAATACCTTGCCATCGCTGGTAACCAATTCACCCGCGGTCTCTGGCAAGGCCTCGCCTTGCGCTTCGAGATAAGCGTCGAGAAACTTCTTGTAGTCACCGCCGGGAACGAAGCAGATTTCCTGGGAATCCGGCTTTTCCGCCAAAGCCAGACCGTGCCGACGCGCTCGCTCGCGCACTTCTGGCTTGGTCATTTCGCCCAGCGGAAAAAGCGTCCGGCTGAGCTGTTCCTGGGTAAGCCCGAACAGGAAATAAGTTTGATCCTTGGAGCGGTCGGTGGGACGCTTCAGCAACCAGCGCTCAGTCTGCTGCGCAAACTCGACGCGAGCATAGTGGCCGGTGGCCAAAGCGTCGCGCACCAATTTGCTGGGCAACCAGGAGCAACTGGTCGAACTTCAAGTGATTGTTGCAAAGGCTGCACGGGATGGGGGTTCGTCCAGATAGATATTGCTCAACGAATGGGCGCACCACATCGCGCTCGAAACGCTCCTCCTGATTGACAACGTAATAGGGAATGCCAATGGTTTCCGCTACACGACGCGCATCGTATACATCGTCAATCGAGCAGCAGCGTCCTTGCACCGCCTCCGGCATGCCCTCGTGACCAGCGAGCCGCCGCTGATTCCACAATTGCATGGTGAGGCCAACGACATTGTGCCCTTCGGCGCGCAGCATGGCCGCAACCGTGGAGGAGTCAACTCCACCCGACATGGCAACCGCGATAGTGCGAGGATTCGGCATTAGGTAGTTAGCGGTTAGCAATTAGCATTCAGCATTAGCACTTAGCCCTGCGGCGTTCTCGGCGAGGCGCAACGAAACCATAGTGCGTGTCCACAAGAGAAACCGAATAAGCCGCTGGCACGTGCCTAGCGGGCCAAATGCCAAGCGGCAACTGCTCAATGCCAATGGCTAGCTGCTGATCGCTACTTGCTAACCGCGGTCTTATTGTAAACCGGCGAGAGCTCCCGCAGGCGGGTTACGGTCTGGGGAATAAGGCTCAGTGCAAAGTCGACTTCGTCAGCATTATTCTGCTTGCCCAGGCTAAAGCGCAGGCTGGCGCGCGCACGCTCCGGCGGCAAGCCCATAGCGGTAAGCACGTGGGAAGGCTCGATCGCACCTGAGGAACACGCCGCTCCTGTGGAGACCGCAAGACCCTTCAGATCGAGAGCTATTACGAGTGCTTCTCCTTCAATGTAGTCGAAATAAATATTGGTGGTGTTCGGCACGCGCGCCGCGCCAGCTCCGCTTACACCGGTAGCTTCCACTTCCCGCAAAATCGTTTGTTGAATCCGGTCGCGCAGCGCGGCCATGTTGTCCATGTCTCCGCGCTCGAGTGCTTGCTTAGCCAGTTCCGCGGCCTTGCCCAGCCCTACGATGCCTGGAACATTTTCGGTGCCAGCGCGGCGCGAGCGTTCGTGGCGACCGCCATGCATCATGGGCTGCAAAATCGTTCCCTTGCGTACGTAAAGCGCACCCACGCCCTGGGGGGCATGCATCTTATGGCCCGAGAGCGAAAGCAAGTTACAGCCAATTCTCTTCACGTCAAGTACTACCTTGCCTGCCGCCTGCACCGCGTCGGTGTGAAAGCAGACATCGGCCTCGGCCGCAATCTTGCCGATTTCCTCGACCGGCTGCAGCACTCCAGTTTCATTATTCGCCATCATGATGGTGATGAGCTTGGTATTCGGCCGCAGCGCACGGCGCACGTCATCGGGATCAACCCGCCCACGTCCATCCACGGGAATCCATGTGACGCTGCACCCGGAGGATACAAGAAGTTGGCAAGAATTCATGACCGCATGATGCTCGATGGTCGAGGTAATGACATGCCCCTTGGCTTGAGACCACTCTCCCATTTGGCCAAAAATTGCCAAATTATCCGCCTCGGTACCTCCGCTGGTAAAAACGATTTCCGATGGCCTGCAGCCGAGCAGGGTGGCCACCGACTCGCGGGAACGTTCCACCGCTGCCCGCATCTCCTGTCCATGATGATGGATGGAGGAGGGATTCCCGAAGTGCTCGCCAAAGTAGGGCTGCATGGCCTGAAAAACCTCGGGCAGCACCGGCGTAGTGGCGTTATTGTCGAAATAAACGCGCCGCATCATTTATGTTATTTATTGTACGCTGCCAGTTCTTGTCGCTCGAAATGCAGAACTGATCCTTGGCACTGGGGCCGGCGAGACACACTTCAAAGAGGCAACACGGGAGCAAGATCTAAAGCACGGAATTCGAATAGGCCCCAAGCCACCCTCAACCAAAAAGAATCTGTCTTGGCGGGGCCACGACGCGGCCCTAAGAATGCAACTTTACGCCCTCCGGTTCCTGTGATCGATGTCAACCCAGTGCTGCGGATAGGCCGGGCCGACGTAGTCGGCGCGCGGGCGGATCAGGCGGTTGTCGTCGAGTTGCTCGATCACATGGGCCGTCCATCCGCTTACTCGCGAGACCGCGAAGACCGGGGTAAAGAGATCGACATCAATTCCGAGAGTGCGGTAGGTAGAGGCAGAATAAAAGTCGACGTTGGCGTTGAGTTTCTTGTCGGCCTTCACGAATTCTTCAATTTTTTGCGAAATTTCAAACCACTTGGCTTGGCCGCTGGACTGCCCCAGATCGTGTGACATGGTGCGTAGGTGCGTGGCGCGGGGGTCTTCGGTGTGGTACACGCGATGACCGAAGCCTGGAATCTTTTTCTTTTGCGCCAACATGCCTTTAACATATTCGATTGGGTCGGCCCCCGAACTATCAATCGCCTGCAGGATCTGGAATACCGCTTCGTTCGCTCCACCGTGCAGAGGGCCCTTTAAGGTTCCAATCGCCGAGGTGACGGCGGAGTGCATATCTGACAGCGTGGCGGCAGTGACGCGTGCGGCAAAGGTCGACGCGTTCAGTTCGTGGTCGGCGTGCAAGATGAGCGCGATATCGAGGGCACGCTCCGCAGTGGCCGACGGCGCCGTACCATTCAACATCAGGAGGAAATTCGCCGCGTGGGAAAGCGAGTGGTCAGGCTCAACCACACTCTGCCCTTTGCGAATGCGATCATAGGCCGCCACAATCATGGCAACCTGCGAAGTCAGACGGAGTGCCTTATGCACATTGGCTTCGCGGTCGTTGGTCTTCTCTTCCGCATCGTAAAAAGAGAGCGCCGAAACCGCCGTGCGTAGCACATCCATGGGCAACGCGTGGAGCGGCGCGGTACGTAACAAGTTGATGATGGAGGCGTCGAGTTTGCGCTCCTCCGCCATGCGCTCATGCAATTCTCTCAGTTGGGCGCGGGTTGGCAGTTCGCCATTCCATAGCAGATAGCAGGTCTCTTCGAAGGTAGAGTGGTCTGCCAGTTCGTGGATGTCAATGCCGCGGTAAGCCAAGAACCCCTTGCTCGCCGTCGATGTAGCAAATACTGGAAGTGGTGGCGACCACCCCCTCCAATCCTTTGGGAGCGTGCATGGCAGTGGTACTGTGCATAAAAGCTTTGGCCAACCTCATTCGATCTGACTTGATTTGGTTGTTGCCGCACGGAAGGGCGACGTGCTGAGCGCAACTAGCTTTTATACGCTAAAACCAGCCAGTTTCCAACCAATACAGGATTCATCGGTCGGGACCACCGCTCTGGTGACGGAGCGCGGACGGGAGACCGTCACTAGCCTGAATTCAAGGAGCCATAGCCCTTTTGGCATGCCCCTTAACCAACGTCCGCGGGTACAATGATCGGGATGGTTCGGACCCATGCCATTTTAGGCGCGCTGCTTGCCGTAGGGAGCGGAATCTGTCTCGGTCAAACGTCTGATCCCCCCTCTGTCCCTCAGCCGGTTTCGCCCCCCGCCGCTGCGACTGCTTGCACTCAAGCGAGCGCCGGGCCGAACGAGTGCGTTCCTTCGAAGAAAGAGGCCAAGGAGGCGAAGGCCGCATTCGATGCCGGACTCAAGCTGGAACGTGGGAAGCACATGCAAGACGCTTTCGCGGCGTTCGAAAAGGCGGCTCATCTGGTCCCGCAAAGCGTGGATTACGTTACGGCGCGAGAGTTGGTTCGCCAGCAACTCGTATTTGACGATGTGCAACACGGAAACGCCGCCCTCTCGCAAGGCAATCAGACGGAGGCATTAGCTAGTTTCCGCAGTGCGCTCGAACTCGATCCCAAGAACGACTTCGCTCAGCAGCGGATTCGCGATGTGGCAAAAGAATGGGCTCCGCCGGCCTCGACTGCCCCTCGAGTAATTAAGGATGGCGGCGTGCTCAGGGTTGAACCCGATGCGGTGCGCGGCAGCTTTCACTACCGCGGCAATGGTACTGATCTACTCACCCAAGTGGCTCGCGCTTTTGGTATCACCGCCGTTTTCGACGAGTCTGTGGTGTCGCGTCCCGTTCAATTCGACATCGATGACGTAGACTTTTATCATGCCATCCAAGCCGCTTCGGCAGTGACTCGTACCTTCTGGACGCCGCTGCAGGAGAAGCAAATCCTAATCGCGCAGGAATCGGCCGAAAACCACCGCAAGTTCGACCGCATGGCCATGCGCACTTTCTATGTGCCGGGCGTGAATACGGCCGCCGATCTGCAGACCATCGTTACGCTTCTGCGCAATCTTTTCGATATCCGGCTGATCACTCCAGAGGTGGCATCGGGCACGATCACGATTCGAGCGCCTGAGGATGTACTGGACGCTGCTACTCAAGTTCTGGAGGGTCTCGATAGCGGCCGTCCCGAGATGATGCTGGACGTGCGGGTCTACCAGATTGACCACACCCTCATGCGCAACATGGGAATTCAGATTCCCAACCAGTTTCAGTTGTTCAACATTCCGGCAGCGGCGCTACTGGCATTAGGCGGGCAAAATACCCAGAGTCTCATCAACCAACTGATCGCGAACGGCGGCATCAATCAGGCAAACACACAGGGGATTCAGGCGCTGCTGGCGCAACTAGAGGGACAGCAAAGTTCGAGTTCCATTTTCAGCCAGCCGGTCGCCACTTTTGGAAATGGGACGACCCTCATGGCGGTGAACCTGGGCACGCTCGGAGCGCAGCTGTCGATGAACGAAAGCTGGGTGCAAGACCTGGAAAACCTCTCGTTGCGCGCTTCTCAGGGAGAGGAAGCGACTCTGAAAATGGGGTCCAAGTACCCGGTCCTGAACGCTACCTTTGCTCCTATCTACAACAGCAGCGCGATTTCGCAGGTGATCCAGAACAATAGTTTTCAGGCGCCATTTCCCTCGATCAGCTACGAAGATCTGGGCGTGACTCTGAAGGCCAAGGCCGCGGTTAATGGCGGTTCCGACGTAAGCTTGCATTTGGAAATGCAGCTGCGCACGCTGGCCGGCGAATCCATCAATGGAGTGCCGGTCATCGCCAACCGGGAGTATCAGGGGAGCATGACGCTTCGGGATGGGGAACCCGCCGTGGTGGCCGGAGCGGTGACGCGCAGTGAAGAACGTAGCATGACGGGGATTCCCGGATTAGGCGCAATCCCTGGGCTAAATCAAGCGATGACCAGCAATACCAAACAAGAGGAAGAGGATGAATTGCTCATCGTTCTTACTCCACGCGTAATCACGCAGAGTGCGCATAACGCAGCGACCGAGGTTTGGCTCCCCCGCTAGCGGAATGCGTTCTCCAGTCACTTTGCTGCAGCCGGCTGTTCCCCTGCGTCCTTGATGGCAAAATCGACCAGCTTCTTGAACACGTCATAGGGTATCCCTGCCACGTTCTCGATCTTGCGCCCATTCACGAACAGGGTCGGCGTTCCCGTGATCTTTACCGCTTTACCCAAAGCCACGGATTTTTCCACGCGAGCGGTTGTATCCGGCTGGGCGGCACAAGCGGCAATGTCGGCGCCTTTCAGCCCCTCCTGGTCGGCCAGCGCGGTGAGCTTTTCGTCGGCGTTGGCTGCCGCGATGGCGGTCTGGGCGTCGTAAACATCGTGAATGTACTTCCAGAAAGCGTCGGTTGAAGCGACGCCCACGCAGTCTGCGTATGCCGCGCCTTTGGCGGCCCAATCATGGCTGGGAATCGCCAAAGGAAAATTCTGGAAGACTAAGCGGACGTTGGGCTCCTCCGACATGAGCTTCTCCAGGATAGGTTGGGCTTCCTTGCAATGGGGACACTGCAGATCGCTGAACTCAACAATGGTCGCGGGAGCTTTTGCTGGACCACGACTCGGGCCGGTAATCCCTTTCTCCAGTTGTATGCGGTCCGCGTCGAACGGCCGCGAACCAAAGGGAATAAGCTCTCCGGAGAGCGCGTGCTGTCCATCTGACGTGACGTAGAGCACGCTTACTTGTTGTCCTTGCGGACTGCTGACGACGATAGTGACCTTAGCCAGTCCGGACGCCTCCGAGGGACGGATGTCGGCAACCTTCCAGGTCAGGGTGGAGTCATAGCCGAACATCTGCTGCAAGAATGCATTGACGATTTCCTCCGTTGGAAGGCGCGTAGAAAACTCGATCTTGGGTGGCGGAGTCGCCGCCCCTTTATCGCGGCGGCTGGCCGGTTGCTGAGCCACGAGAGACAGCGCCAAAAACAGAACAATCCACAGGGAGGAGAGATAGCGCATGGTTACCTTCCGGGTGACGAGAACAGAGTTCAAAATAGTGGACAGCCAATGACGGTGAGGAAATTCCATTCTATATTTCCGCCTTGGCGGCAATCGGAAAGCGGCGGCCGTAGCCGAAGGCCTTCGCGGAAATCTTGAGTCCAGGAGCGGCCTGCTGGCGCTTATACTCGCTGCCATTGACCATCCGAATGACCCGCTTGACTAGCGCTAAATCGAACCCATGATCGGCTGCGATCTGCTCCGCTGCGTGTGACTCCTCGACGTAATCTTCCAGGATGGGATCGAGAATTTCATATGGCGGTAGCGAATCACTGTCCTTCTGATCAGGACGAAGCTCGGCGGATGGAGGTTTCTCCAGGCTGGCTTGAGGAATTACCGGGCGTTTCGAATTGACGTAGCGAGCCAGGCGGTACACCAGAATTTTGGGCACGTCGGAGATTACCGCGAGCCCGCCTGCCATGTCGCCGTAGAGAGTGCAGTATCCAACGCCGAGTTCGCTTTTGTTCCCTGTGCTCAGAACCAGCGCACCAAATTTATTGGAAAGCGCCATCAGCAAAGTGCCGCGAGCCCGCGACTGAATATTTTCTTCAGTCACATCTTCCTTCCGGCCGGCAAAAACCTCAGCCAGAGTTTTCCTGTAGCTCTCGACAATGCCGGTGATGCAGAGCAGTTCGAAGGGGATACCCAAATTAGCAGCGAGTGAGCGAGCATCGTCAATCGAGCCCGTAGAAGAATAGGGCCCGGGCATGCCCACTCCCAACACGTTCTCCGGCCCTACCGCGTCGGCGGCGATTACCGCGGTCAACGCAGAATCGATTCCCCCGCTCAAACCGACAATCACCTGGCGAAAACCGCACTTCCGCACATAGTCCCGCGTTCCCAAAACCAGCGCAGCGTAAGCACTGCCTTCTTCGCCTTCCACCTGCTCGTGGATATCGCCAGTCAGTCTCTCGGAATCGAAAAATACCAGGTCTTCCTCAAATGATTTTCCTTGGGCGATGACTTTACCGGTCGCGTCCAGAACCACGCTCGAACCGTCAAACACAAGGCTGTCATTGCCGCCAACCTGGTTGACCATCGCTACCGGCAAGCGATGGCGGCGGGCAATGGTAGCCAGCATTTCGCGGCGCAGTTCCCTTTTGCCGAGCCAAAACGGCGACGCGGAAATATTCAGGAGCAGATTCCCGCCCGCTTGAATGAGCGCTTCCACCGGATCGAAGGTGTAAAGCCGCTTGTTCCAGAATTGTTTGTCGTTCCACGCGTCCTCGCAAATGGTGAGCGCCATCTGCTTGCCACAAAACGGAAACAACTGCTGACTCTGCGCGGGCGCGAAGTTACGCATCTCGTCAAAAACGTCATACGTGGGCAGCAGCATCTTGGACTGCACAAATGCCACTTTCCCATCCTGCAGTAGCGCGGCAGAATTCATCACCGACTTGCCGGTTTCCGCTTGTGCTGGAGTCACCAGCCCACACACGACCGCGATGCCGCGAGTTTCTGCCGCAATGTGTTCGGCGGTCTCCCGGTTGCGAGCCACAAAGGAGGGCCGCTCCACCAAATCTCTCGGCGGATAACCGCAGACGGAAAGTTCAGGGAATAACACCATCCCAGCGCCCGCGGCTTTTGCCTGGCGAGCAAAGTCAACGATCTTAGCAGCGTTTCCCGAGAAATCCCCGACCGTAGGATTGATTTGTCCTAGAGCAATCTTCACACTTCCAGTTTAAAGGGAGGGTGGCTGCCCGCCAAGTGCGCGACCGTTTACGGTTGCTGAGGAGTGCCGTTGCCTGGATCGATCGGCGTAGGCGGACCGCCCTTTCCGTCATCGATCGGAGGCGGCGGGGGCGGCACGGGGGTTTGCGGATTGCTTGCGTTGTAGCCGGGATCGTGCGGCTCAGGCGCTTCTCCCGGTCGGCGCAAGGTGGGAGCGTTCGCGGGACGCTCTTGTGGTTTGGCGGAGTCGGGCTTGGCTGCGACTTCAACTTCTTTCTCGGAGCGGATGACCTTTTCACCGGTGACGGTCATCGTCTCCACTCGTACGACTTCTTCCCCCACGAAACGGACGAAATCCACCTCTTGGGGAGGCTCGCCATAGATCCATTCTTCGTAGTCAGTATCGCCGTCCTTCTCGCGGTCCTTCTTGGGCGGACGGCCCTTAGCGTAAATCACCATATCGCGATTCATGCCGACCAACACGCGATGTTGCTGAATGGCCCCCTTCACCTTTGGAGGTACGGTTTCCAGGTAAGCTTCGAGAGCCGACTTTGCCTCGAAGTCGAACACCGGGCGCAGGAGTTCCTTGACCTGCTTCGCATTCAAGTCCGGGACATATTGATCGAATATGAGATCGACGAACGAGCCGTGCATGTTAGTTTCGGCATCTGGTGCATTGCCGTTAGCCACTGGACCAGCAGTGCCATCCACCTCAATTCGCTGATACCACTTTTTCTTGCGTACTGGGCCGCCGTTGATCTCGAAGCGGATACGGTCTGGTTTCACAAAGACTGCGCTGATTATGGCTCGATCACCGGGCTTGGCTGCCGCTCCCCACTCCATGATCATGGTCTGGAGTTCTTCGCCGCCGGGGGAAAGCACGCCATTCTTGAGCCGAAGTCCCTCTTTCCCCATGGGAAAAGGAGTATGCGCGAACACCAGATCGGCGGTGAAGGTGCGGACGATGTCCATGCGAGCTTCTTTGCTGAGATGGGCAGGAGGTGTAGCAGGTTTCTGATCACCGGCAAAGGCGGAAACAAGGCTAAGAAACAGGCTGGCGACGACAACGGGAACGTAGCATGACTTCATGAGGCACCCGGCCCACGACGTTCCTTAGATTATAGACCTGCGGCCAAGGGAAGGCTTTCGAAACAAAAACCCGGCTACAAAAAGCGCAGCCCTTCGCGCGCCACTTGAAAAGGCAGAACCCGGCCGCCATTGTCTCCGATGGCAGTAGCCACGCGGCTGGCTGCGCCCTTTTCCACAAGAAAGATCACGCAGCCTCCGCCTCCCGCTCCGCACACTTTAGCGGCGCGGCTGCCGTGTTTTCCTGCGACTTTGATGAGCTTGTCGATAAGCGGCGTGCTGATGCGGGGCGCGTTCGTACGGCGCAAGTTCCATTCTTCCCGCAAAAGTCGGGCAACGTTATCCCAGTCATTGCGGCGCAATGCGGCATGCATGACGCGGGCAATCTCCGCGATTTTCTCGAAGTTGCGGAAGACATGTTTGTCGCCGTTGATGTGGGCTTTGAATACCTCCCAATTGTTGATGCCCGACTGCCGCGGCACGCCCGTGTAAGCGAGCACAAATCGCGCCTCAACCTCGTCGGTCGAAACCCCAACCACTTCGCGATGGATGCCGTCGGCATCCAAGTGAATGGCGCTGACCCCGCCATAAAGTGCCGGATAATAGTCCTGACATCCGGTGGGAACGTTGATGATTTGCGCTTCGACATTCTGCGCAATCACGCGCATTTGCTCGAGGGTGAGATTCCGTTCGGTAAAGCGAGCCAATGCGGCAGTGGTAGCGATCATCAAGGCCGACGAACCCGAAATGCCGGCGCCGGCAGGAGATTCGGAGTCGGTCTCGATCAGCAAGCCCTGTCTCGGAGCAAAAAACTGGAGCAGTCTGGCGGCCAGGGGCAGGCGGAAGCGCGTCGTCTTGCTAAGCTCATCGAAGCTGGCAAAACGCTGTTCGCGCTTGGTGTCGAGGGAGCGCAGATGAATGCTCTTGCCCCGCAAGGGCGTAATGCGGCAGGTCGTCAGAATATTGAGCGCGAAGTTCAGAGTGAGTGCTCCCGGATGAAATAGATAGAGCGGCCAAAGATCCAGCGTGCCGCCCGCGAGATCAGCACGGCAGGGCGCTTGGACGACGATCGCCGGCGCATTTTTATGAGCGGAAGTTTTCGACATGAATGCAGACAGGGTACAAACGACGTGCGGCCGCAGCCGCATTATATGTCAGTTATACGGTGTCACTCATTGGGAAGAAAGGTTCAGAGCCCGCTTGATGGTGCCGCGTTCCTTCTGAATTTTTTCCTGCAGCAGGGTAATGGCGTAGATTAACTGCTCTGGACGAGGCGGGCAACCGGGGACGTAAACATCGACGGGAATCACCTGATTCACACTCTGCACCAGCGCGTAGTTCTGAAACACCCCGCCGGAGGTTGCGCAGGCGCCCATCGAGATCACCCACTTTGGCTCGGGCATCTGTTCCCAAAGCTGATGGATTACCGGCGCCATTTTGTTGGAGACGCGCCCGGCAATGATCATCAGATCGGACTGGCGCGGCGAGGGCCGAAACACTTCGGCGCCGAAGCGGGCAATATCAAAACGCGACGCACCCATAGACATCATTTCAATCGCGCAGCAGGCCAAGCCAAACGTCATGGGCCAAATAGAATTCTTACGCATCCAGTTGACGGCGTTGTCGAGGGTGGTCAGCACCACACCCTCAGGCGTGGGATTGCCATAGGTGAGATCCTTGACGACCCTCTTGCCGTTTTCCGTGCTGACGTAGGAACCGAAATTCAAGCCATCGCTCATGGTTCTATTTTAAACCACAGAGGGCACAGAGGGACACGGGGGGAAGATTTGGAAGGCGGTCACGTTTTGGGTTCTCCTGCGAGACTCTGTGCCTCTGTGGTCGTGATCTGTTCACGGATTTACCACGATCTTTCCGAACATCTGGCTTTTCTCCATATACTCATGGGCGGCCCTGGTCTCACTGAGCGGAAATGTCCGGTCGACTATAGGCTTCAAGTGTCCCGCAAAAACATGCCCTAAAACCTCACGCAAGTCCCCCATGGTCCCCATGTAGGAACCCAACAAGGATAACTGCCGCGAATAGAGGAAACGCAAATCTATGCCGGCGGCTGGTCCAGATGTAGCACCGCAGGTAACCAGTTTCCCTCCCGGCTTTAGAGATTTCACGCTCTCTTCCCAGGTGGCCGCACCCACATGCTCGAAGACAATATCTACACCGGCGTTCTCAGTGAGTTCGCGTACCTCGACCGAAATCTTCTGCTGATAGTGATTGATGACGTGATCCGCGCCTAGCTCGCGGCCTTTTTGCATCTTGCGCTCGTCTCCAGCTGTGGCGATCACGTGAGCGTGGAAGAATCTTGCAATCTGGATGGCTGCAATGCCGACGCCCGAATTCGCGCCCAGAATCAAGACAGTTTGTCCTGGCCGAATACCCGCCAGAGCGACCAGCATGTGCCATGCCGTAAGAAACACAAGCGGCACGCTCGCGGCTTCGTTGAAGCCGAGAGTATCGGGGATGGGAATCACAAACACGGGAGCAACGGCCACGAGTTCGCAGTTGCCGCCGTCCACCCGATTGCCGCGCACGCTGAATACAGGACAAAGGGTTTGCCTTCCCGAGGTACAGAAACCGCAGTGATTGCAAAAACTCATGGGAGCCAGAAGCACGCGCTGGCCCGGCGTAAAACCGGTTACGTACTCTCCGACTTCAACGATTTCTCCCGCCACGTCACTGCCCAGAATGTGCGGCAGCGTCACACCGGGCAATCCCTTTCGCACCCAGAGATCGAGATGGTTCAAGGCGCAGGCTTTCACGCGCACTAATACTTGATCCTTACGCGGTTTCGGGTCCGGAACATCTTCGTAGCGGAGAACCTCGGGACCACCGAATTCATGGATGCGCACGGCTTTCATCGGAATAGACCTCGGCGTTTTTCACCAGTATAAGACTCGTCGCATCTAAGCCGGAACTACGCGATTCTCAGCGAGAGTTAAAATAGCTCAGCCATGGATATCTACGAGGAGATCGTCAAGCTCCGCCAAGAAGGCCGGCGAGGTGCGGTCGCGACCATCGTCAATGTCCGCGGCTCTATTCCCTCGTTTGAAACCGCCAAAATGCTGGTGAAAGACGACGGTTCGATTCTCGGCACGATCGGCGGCGGATGCGTCGAAGCCGACGTCTGGCAAGCCGCACGAGAGGTCATGCAATCCGAAAAACCTCGCACTCTGACGTTCAATCTCAATCAAAGTCCGAAATACGATGCTGGCCTGCTGTGCGGCGGCACGCTGGACGTTTTCATTGAGCCCATCCTACCAACAGCGCTGCTTTATATCTTCGGAGCAGGCCACGTTTCTATAAACCTTTGTAAAGCCGCCAAGAGCGCAGGATTCGATGTGATCGTGCTGGACGACCGCGAGGCTTACGCCAACCGTGAGCGCTTCTCCGACGCCAAGGAAGTGATCGCCGAAGACTTCGACCAAGCCATCACGCGCCTCAGGCCAAACGAGTCGTCCTATATTGCGATTGTGACTCGCGGCCACCGGGACGATATGCGCGTGCTGCGCTGGGCGGTGCAAACCCGGGCGAAGTACATCGGCATGATCGGCTCGAAACGCAAGACGATCGCCATCTTCCGCGAACTGACGCAGGAAGGGTTGGCCCCCGAATTATTTGCGCGGGTTCACGCGCCCATTGGTCTGGATATTGGAGCAGTGACGCCGGAGGAGATCGCGGTTTCCATTACTGCCGAGTTGATTGCGGTGCGCCGCCATGTACAGCGCGAGCTGCCGTACATGAGTTGGTTTCTGGGCAAAGATTTAAATGCCGAGAATCGGTCCAGCACGCCCCTAGCACCAGCCGAACTAGATCACGAAGCCTGAGTCTCAGTTTTCGATTGCCAATGGGAAATCGGAAATTTCTCTCCTTTTCTGCTATCTTCCCTGCATGAGCCGTGCCCCGAGTTTTTGTGCCGTGGTTTTAGCGGCGGGCGAATCCACCCGCATGGGAACGGATAAAGCGCTCTTGCCATGGCCGCCATCGGCGATTGGTGCCGCGGAACTCGGACGAACTGGGCTTTCCAACCAGACGTTTCTTTCGGCGGCAATCGCGGCATTTAGCCCATTTTCCGACATGGTAATTGTTGTGGTCGGAGCGAATGAATCGGTGTTGGCCCCTATCGTTTACGCCAATGGAGGCGAGTTGGTGCAAAACCCGCAACCCGCTCGAGGGCAGTTCAGTTCCTTGCAGGTGGGTCTGCACGAAGTGCTGAATCGCGGCCGGGACGCGGCCATGATCACATTGGTGGACCGGCCTCCCGCGGGCGCAGCTACCCTGAAAACGCTGCTCGCCGCTTTTGAAACTGCGGCGGAAAATGAGAAGTGGGCAGCAGTTCCCGAATACCAGGGCCAGCATGGGCACCCGATTCTGGCCGGCCGGGAGATGATTGAGGCGTTCCTGCGCGCGCCCGCCACCGCAAACGCTCGCGACATCCAGCATCATAATCGGCACCACATCGAGTATGTGGCCGTAGACGACCGCCTGGTCACGCTCAACATAAACACCCCCGAAGAGTACGCCGCGTTGAGTGTACCGCGCTGATGCTCTTCCCCTTTACCGATCACCCAATCTTTGTCATTCTGGAAGGTCGGGACTTGGCCCCGAGTTCGCGCTCGTACTCAAACTATGACCATTGCCAAATTTTCCGATAAAGCTTCTCAGTTCGTGGACTCGGTTCTCCGCCTTCAGCCCAGCTTCGCCGCGTTTGACTGCGACGGCACTCTTTGGGCCGCGGACGCGGGTGAGGGTTTTTTTCTTTGGGAGTTGCAGCAAGGTCTGTTTTCCGACGAAGTCGTGCGTCAACTTACCGCTCGCTATGCCGATTACCGCCAGGGCCGGGTGAGCGAAGATGACATGTGCGGAGAAATGGTCACCCTGCACGCTGGACTCGCCGATGCCGAGGTGCAACGCGCCGCGGCGGAATACTTTGATCCGAATATCGCCCCCAGCATTTTTCCTGAGATGCAGGAATTGGTGCGTCGTCTGCACGAAAATGGCTGTGAAGTCTGGGCAGTTTCCTCCACCTGTGACTGGGTGATACGCGACGGGATGAAGCACTTCGATATTCCGCGGAATAGGGTCGTGGCAGCCGCGGCTCGAATTGAGGATGGTCGAGTAACCGGAGACCTTACCCAACTGCCCTCGGGAGAAGGTAAGTCTCGCCTGATTCGCAGCATCATCAACAAGGATCCCGACGCTGCCTTTGGGAACTCGCGGTGGGACGTCGCGATGCTCAACATCGCCCGGCATGCGTTTGCTGTGAACCCTAATCTCGATCTGCATGAGTTGGCTGAAGAGCGCAACTGGACGGTTTACTGGCCCGACAGACCTGCGAAATAATCTCTTACTTTCCAAGACGTGACTTTACTCTGCGACCAAGAGGGATACGTCATTCTCGCCGCGATTCTTGCCGCCGAGCCATAACGAACGGGAGCCCGACGCACTCGCGTTTTATTCGTCATTTTGGAGATCCGCTCTGAGATAACGTCTGATAGGCGGGGGGTCTGCTGAAGCCAATCCGGCTTTAGGATTAGCGATCTCGAAGCACTTGCCAACGTGAGCAAAGAGCGGCGGTCACAGGGCGACCCCCTCATCCCAAGAACGGGGTACACTTGCAGCAGTGGTGCATCGGCTGCCGCGATGGAACCGTCAGCTTGACTGGCCATCACATGCGCGTTATTTTTCTGATTCGTCGTGACAATTGACCAACACACTCGGCTGGCACGGATTCGGTTTCTGGAGAGAACAGGTCCAAGCGTCAGACGATTAAGCAATCTTAATTCAGAGATTCACCGTTCTCTGTCTTCGCTGAACATCCCGCCCGAGAAACTCCAACAGCGGAAGGTCGCGCTTACTGTAGGAAGTCGAGGCATCAACAATCTGCCCGAAGTGACCCGTGCGACTTGCGACTGGCTCAAAAGCTGCGGGGCCATACCATTTGTTTGTCCGGCCATGGGAAGTCACGGAGGGAGTACGGCGCAAGGTCAGCGCGAAGTTCTCAAAGGGTATGGAGTTACACGCGACACCATCGGCGCCGAGATCTGCTCTTCGATGGACACGGTGTCTCTCGGCTTGACGTCGCAGGGTTTCGAGGTCTTCATGGATCGAAATGCATTTGAGGCCGATGCCATTTTGGTGATGAATCGCATCAAGCCTCACACTGATTTTTCTGGAACCATCGAAAGTGGACTCCTGAAAATGATGACCATTGGGCTCGGTAAAGCTACCGGCGCTTGCGAAGCGCACCGCTGGTTTTGGAAATATGGTTTTGAGGCTGTGATCCGTTCCATGTCCGACAGAGTGCTGGCAAGCGGTAAGATTCTTTGCGGTTTAGCCCTCATCGAAAATGAATTTCACGAGACCACAGAGGTTCGCGCCAGCCTGCCAGGCCAGATCGTAGCCCAAGAAGAAGCCTCGCTTATTATCGCGCGTGGACTCGTTCCTCGGATTCCTTTTCCGAACATCGATCTTCTAATCGTGGATGAGATCGGAAAAAACATCAGCGGCACCGGCATGGACACAAAGATCATTGGGCGGGGGATAGAAACAAGACAAATGCCGCTCGAGGCTCCGCAAGTTCGAGTGATTTATGCCCGAGATCTCACCGCAGAATCTGAAGGCAACGCCACTGGCATCGGCTTGGCCGATTTGATCCATCGGCGGTTGTACCGGAAGATGGACTATGAGAAAACCGCCGTCAACGTTCGCACCTCTCTCAACCTGACCATGGGCCGAATTCCTCTGCATTGCGGCTCAGACCGCGAGGCAATTGAACTTGCCCTCGGCTACTTGGGCAGTCCGGGTCTCGAAGAGCAGCGCACGGTATGGATTCAGAATACCCTCAGTTTGGGCCGCATCGGGGTTTCAGAAGGCCTCGCCCGAGAAGCCACTAGCCTCGAGGGGTGGCGCCTGACGCCGCAGACACTGGTGCCGGAATTTGACTCGGCCGGCAACCTACCCGTTCTGACTTGAATTGGTCTATCGGAGCGAATTGTGTGTCCTCGCCCACGTACTGAGTAGACGCCTTATTATGGGCTGAATCGTCTGCAGCGGTAGATGGCGCCTTGCTGCGACGCTCACGGTTGGCCCATCCAATGGACATTTGGACGAACTCGGATAGAACCAATTGATACAATCCAGTGGTTGAACGAAGCCAATCGCAGTCTCTATTTTCTGACGCTTGGCTGGTTGAAACTCGCGATTTAGAATTCTTCCCCAATGCAGCGCGCGACAATTGTTTTCCGTCCGGTGAGGCCGATAACGCAGCCTTGGGAGGCCAACATTGACTGAACGGCTCGTGGTCTTCACGGAAAGTACAGAGGGTCCCGCATACGGCCTCGATGAAGAAATCATTCGTCGTGCCGGTGGAAAACTGTTGTATGTGTTTGCCACCAGCCAGGCCGAACGAGCGGAACTGGCGCGGTTCGCCGATGTTCTCGTCATCGGAAGCGTGCCAATGACGCGCGATTTTCTTTCGACATTGCCTCATCTGAAAGGCTTGGTACGGGGCGGAATCGGAGTAGACGCGGTAGATGTGGCAGCGGCCACCGACCTCGGCGTCGTAGTGGCTAACGTTCCGGACTTCTGCAAGCTGGAGGTGGCGGAACATACGTTCGGCTTAATTTTCGCAGTTGCACGGAAGATCGCGCGAATTGACCGCAGCGTTCGCGGAGGGCAATGGCGAGGACTTATCCCCAGGCAGATTCTGCCTATTTACCGGCTGACGGGCCGAACGTTGGGTGTGATTGGGATAGGCAAGATTGGTCGAGTCGTGGCACAGAAGGCACTGGCGTTCGGAATGAAAGTTGTTGGTTTTGATCCGTATCTTTCCCGTAGCGTGGCCGCCACAATCGGAATCCCCTTGCTTAGTCTTGATGAGTTGTTGCGACAAGCGGATATTGTTTCCCTGCATGTACCGCTAACCTCAGAAACCCGGCACTTGATGAACGCGCGCACCTTAGCGCTGATGAAGCCGCAATCTATCCTCGTTAACGTGGCGCGAGGCGCGATTGTTGACGAGGCAGCGCTCCAAATGGCTCTCGAATCTGGGCGTCTAGCCGGAGCAGGCCTCGACGTGCTCGAGCAAGAACCACCCTCAACCTCCAACGGATTGTTCAAGTTGGAAAACATCGTCTTCACCAGCCACTATGCTTCGTGCAGCGTTGAAGCTTATTCAGATCTGCGGCGGCAGGTATCCGAACAGGTGGCCGAGATCTTGCGAGGAGAATCTCCTTGCAACCTCGTTAATCCAGAAGTTATAAACCTTCCGCAATGTCGGCTGCGGCGAGGAGAAGGGAGCGGTGATCGATGAAACCCAATCGAGTCAAGCAAGCCCTCAAAGCGGGCAAGCAGGTTGTCGGGACGATGATCTCCGAGATTCGCAATCCTGAAGTGGCGTACATTCTGGCGGCGGCCGGAATGGATTTCTTAATGGTCGATACCGAACACTCTTCTGTGGGCGTCGAAAGCCTGCAAAATATTGTCCGGTCCGCCCGCGCGGCTGGGCTGGTTCCTTTGGCGCGCGTGACTGAAAATCAGTATCCGCTCATCTCCCGCATATTAGATATGGGCACTATGGGCGTCATGGTACCGAGGGTGAACAGTCCCGAAGAGGCTCGCGCTGTCGTAGCATCCGCGAAGTATCCGCCGCAGGGGCAGCGAGGATTCGGTGCGCGGGGCGTCATGACTGACTATGATACTGTCACGGTTCGAGACGTAGTTAGCTGGGCTAACGAACACACATTGGTAATCGTACAAGTAGAGACAACTGAGGCCGTGGCTCAACTCGAGACGATTACGCGTGTACCGGGGATCGACGTGGCCCTTATCGGCCCAAACGACCTCTCTATTTCGTTAGGGATTCCAGGTGATTTCGAGCATCCAAGCTTTGTAAGAGCAGTCGAGCAGACATTCGAAATCTGTTCAAAGAACGGAATCTCTCCTGGTATCCACGCGAACAACCTCAAGGCGGTGAAACGCTACCGCGATATGGGCATGTGCTTCTTGATGTACGCAACCGAAGCGCGCATGCTACTCGACGCCGCTACCAAGGTGGTTCAAGAGCTCGTAGGGGAACCTGCGAAAGTCGGGAACGCCGTCTACTGAATCTCCACAGGTCCAGTCACTGGAACTATGCATGTGCTGCGGGGCGGATCGTGGATGAAGGTACGCTGCGTGCTGGTCTCGCCGGCGCAGCGAGGAGCATGAACGTCAGTTAGATTACCCGGAGCCGCAGAGCGTTGGCCAGATTGAAGCAAGCCATGAGGTAATCCGGCCTCAGTTTGAGCGCTTCGCGAAAGTGAGGGATAGCCTGATCGAAATCGCCCAGAGATCCCAGCATGGTACCAAGATTGTTTTGCACCTGCACGTTGCGGGGTTCAGCACCTCCGCCTCCTGAAGCGGGTCCATGGCTTCCCGATTTCGTCCCATCGCGTGCAGCGCTGCGCCCAGGTCGGCATATCCATTCTCATCCTGAGGATACTTCGTCAAGCGGTGGCACTCGTCCGCTGGTCCCACCCGAAGTTGGGGCGGTTTCAGTGGGCACCTGTGGCTGGCTGTTATGAATTCTTGACCTCAACATTTACCCCAGCCATTGGGGATTGTGATACGTCCCGTCGAAGTCGTGCGAGGTTTTGTAGCGCTCATATTGCCCGTTCGCTGCAACGGAAGCAGTCTTCGTGAGGAGAGCTGCCATCTGGTCACGATCGAGCGGCCTAAAATTGCGGGCAGCGCCCAGCGCCTGCTGCAGGATTTGCGCGGAGTCACAACCCGTGATGACGACACTCGTTGGCAGGCTCATGGCATATTGCAGGCATTCCACCGCAGTTGCGGCTTTGCTGCGTGGGATCGCGCCCTCGGCCAGCGGCTTCATGCCCAGCACGCCAATGTTGTGCTTCACTAGCACGGGCACAACTTTCTCCCCAAAACTGTCGAAATGAGCATCGAAAAGGTTGAGAGGCATCTGTACTGAGTTCAGCGTGAAGTTGTGGGCGAATGACATTTCCAGCATCTTGAGATGGATCTCCGGGCTTTTGTGCCCGGTAAAGCCGATGTAGCGGATCTTGCCCTGTTTGCGCGCCTCGACCGCCGCTTCGATGCTGCCCCCTGGCCCAAAGATGCGCTCCGGGTCGCCTTCGCGAATCACTTCGTGAAACTGCATCAGATCAATCGTGTCAGTCTGCAGGCGCCGTAAACAGTCGTCGATCTGCCGGGCAGCTGATGTCTTGGTTTGCCCGTCAATCTTGGTCATGAGAAAAGCTTTCTTGCGGTAACCGTCGCGCAGCGCCTTGCCCATGCGGATCTCGCTCTGCCCGTCGTTGTAATCCCAGCAGTTGTCGAGGAAATTGATGCCATTGTCGAGAGCGGTGCGAACGATGCGGATGCTTTCCTGCTCGTCACTTTGTACGCCGATGTGCGAACCGCCCAGCCCGATACACGAGACTTTTTCGCCAGTATTTCCCAGAGTATGGTATGGGATGCCGTTCCTCACCTCGGCCGCCCAAACGCGCGGCAACAAACTACTGAGCACCGCGGTACCCATGGTGGTTTCAAGAAAGCGGCGTCGGGAGATGGACTTTCCAGAGCTCGATTCATTTTCTGCCGAACGGAATTTGGTCATAACGTCCTCCTCATCGGATTGTGATTATCGAACAGGCACAAGCGGGAATTCCACGACCATGCGCACACCTGGTTTCGATGCACGGTCCTCATGAATCGTTCCGCCATAAGCGTCCATCAGAGTTTTCGAAATCGCCAGTCTAAGCCGTGAGGTCACTGGTGTCTCAGACACCTGCTCTGCGCCCAAAGGAGTACTCCGCATGAACCGCCGTTCGCGGCATCATGAGCAGAGAAAGCATCCATCGAACTGAAACGTTTGTTGAGGTTTCTCCACTCCTGGAAATCAAGATTCGAAACGCTGTCTCGCGGTGTGGTGCTGCTGCTCACGAAGACGCCAACCAAGCGGATGGACGACTGTAAGGCGGTAGTCGCCGAATCCGGCGGAAGTGACTATACTTCCAGTTCACTTTCATGGCAAACATCCTTTACGGAGTGAACGGCGAAGGGTCAGGACACTCCACACGGGCGAAGGAGGTCATTTCTCACCTGCAAGGCCGGGGCCACTCCGTCCATGTGGTCTCTTTCGATCGTGGCCTGCGTAATCTGAGCGAGGATTTCCAAGTCACCGAAATTTACGGTTTCAGCCTGACCTACGTAAACAATCAGGTTCGCTATAAGCGCACGATAGCAAAGAACCTGGCCACGGCGCGCCGGGCCGTTGCAAGCGTGAAACTCCTTCTGGCATTGGCCAACGATTGCAGAATAGAGGCCATCATCAGCGATTTTGAACCGCTTTCCTGTCACGTCGGTCATAAGAAGCGCCTGCCGGTAATTTCCATCGACAATCAGCATTGCCTTACCAACACCAATGTAGAGTATCCGCGTCAGTACGCGCGCGACGCGACGGCCGCAAAACTGGTAACCCGGATGATGGTTCCCCGCGCGAATGCCTACCTCGTTACCACATTCTTCACGCCAGAAGTCACACGGAAAAACACATGGCTGTTTCCGCCACTTCTCCGCGAGCAGATTCTCAAAGCTACGCCGAGGGATGGCGAGCGTGTGCTTGTCTACGTGACCTCTCCGGCGCCGGATTTGGCGCAGGTGCTGAGTTCCGTCCGCTGCCAATTTACTGCTTACGGTTTTGGGAGGGAGGGACAGGATGGCAATATCATTTTTAAGAGGCCCAGCACGGAAGAGTTTCTTGTTGACCTGATCAACGCCAAAGCGATTGTAGCCAACGCGGGTTTTTCTCTTCTGACCGAAGCTCTTCATCTGGGCAAGCCCTACCTCGCCGTGCCGGTGAAGCGTCAGTTTGAGCAGATCCTCAACGCCTTCTGGCTCGACAAAATGGGCTATGGCGCCTGCTGGCAAGAACTGAATAAGGAGCGGGTAGAGGCGTTCCTATACAACCTGTGTCACTATCGCGAGCGATTAGCGGGCTATCCGAGGCGAGGCAATGCAGCACTGCTGAACAAGATCGACGATGTCATCGAGAGTTTTGAATCCGGGCGCAAGCCTTTGGAGCGAGAAGTCCGATGACGCAAGCGGACGAGGACAATCTTCCGGCACTTGAAACCGTTGCTAAGCCGACCGTGGTCATTGAAACGACGATTGCGATCAGTCTGGCGCTGGCAGTGCTCTCCCTTTTCCTCTTTGCCTGGATTGCGGAAGATGTGGTGCATGACCGGACGATGAAGTTCGACCTTGCGGTCCGCGGGCGGATTCACTCGCACGCATCTCCGGCTCTGACTAAGATTATGGTTGCGTTATCTTTTATTGGTGGAGACGGGTTGGCGATTGCCGCCGTACTCGCTGAGAGCCTGTTTCTTTGGTTTCGTTGGCGCCGTGCCGCTCTGTGGCTGGTGACCACTATTGCGGGCGCGGTTGTTCTCTCGGGCACCCTTAAGTATGCATTTCACCGTCCACGGCCTGTGGCATTCTTCGGAGCCCTGCCTCATACCTACAGCTTTCCCAGCGGGCATGCGCTTTTTTCCTTTTGTTTTTATGGCGTGCTGGCCGGCTTGCTGGTAGACCGCACGCGATCCCGCCTGCTTCGTGTCCTCATCTGGCTGTGTGCCGCGGTGCTGGTTGGAGCCATCGGCTTTTCGCGGATCTATCTGGGTGTCCACTATCCTAGCGATGTGATCGCAGGCTATCTGACTGCGGCTCTCTGGGTGAGCAGCATGATGACTATAGATCGCTTGCGGTTCCGTCGAAAGGGGAAGACGCTGACCTTTGACCCGCCAAGCGCAGGACGCGACGCACAGCAGCAAAAGGGCAGCAACTGTTCGGGGAAAACGTCGCCCTGATCTGGCGCTCGCTACGACCGCGCCATGGAGAGTCAAATTCATGGAAAGAAGATCGTTCCTCAAGTCTTTGGCAGCCACGGCGTTTGTAGGCGTGGCTGGAGCTCTGCCCGCCTTCGCCGCTCTTCCAAGAATGAAGATCACGCGGGTTCGCGCCTACCTGCCGCCCAATCCCAACCCGCTATTCAATCAGAGTGACGTTGTGGTTACCGTCGAGACCGACGCAGGAGTCGTCGGCATTGGTGAAGGTGGAGCGAAGGACACCCTCTCCCAGTCTGCCGGCCGATTGATCGGCCATGATCCGCAGTTCATCGAGCGCCTGTGGCAGGACATGAATCGCGCCTTCTTTTATCCGGCAGGACGCGAGAGGACTCACGCGATCGGCGCGCTTGATCTGGCCTTGTGGGACATCAAAGGGAAGGTGCAGGGCTTGCCGGTACATGAGTTACTCGGCGGCATGGTCCGCAATTACTGTGAGTGTTACAACACGGGCGGCATCATCCCGTCGATCACTCCGGGCATGAGCATAAAGGAACGCGCCCGAGCCACGATTGAGGCTGGGTATCGTGCTTTCCGATTCGGAGCGATGGACGTTCCCCCTAACACGACTTTCGATACGAGAGAACGAATTACCCATCTGCGCGATGAGTGTACGGAGGCGAGGGAGGGCGTTGGCAAAGACGGCGACTGGATTGTCGATTTTCACCAACGCTTCGATCTCCCAGACGCAGTCCGAGGCTGCATTGAGATTGAAGATCTTGCTCCCTTCTTCGTCGAAGATCCAGTCCGGGCCGAAGCCTTTCTGGAAGACCTTCCCATTTTGCGCCGCAAAGTGAACGTTCCTTTGGCAGCGGGCGAGGAATGGGGCAACCGCTGGGACTTCAACAAGCTGGTCGAAAATCACGATATTGATTTCGTTCGCGCCACCCTGCCCAACGTCGGAGGTATCACCGAAATGATGAAGGTCGCCGCGATTTGCGAAACGCATTTTGTGGGTATCGTTCCGCATTTCACTGGGCCGATTGCGACCGCGGCCCTAGTCAACACTCTGGGCACTTTTTCGACACCTGTGCTCCTGGAGTACAACTACCAGGGGCGGGACTTGCCTCACGTGCCCGTTTGCCTGGACTTCAAGAGTGGAAAACTTTATCCCAATGAACGGCCGGGCCTGGGGGTTGAGTTGGACTTCAAACAGCTCAAGCTCATCGCGGAGATCACCGAACCCGTTACTGCTCGTGCTCAAGTGTACTTTCGGCCGGATGGTTCGATCACCAATTGGTAGGGAGCTTGAACGATCCGTGGCTCGGTTGCTGGCATTCTCCATGGATTGATCCCGGAGAATCCCAGTTTGCTGGCGCCCCAGTCGACCCTCATACGTTGGATCCTTATTGGCTGGATCTTCGTCATCGGGGCATTGCGGTACTTGACCGCGACATCTCTGTCGCCGGCCAGCCCCGCGTAAGTTTCATATCGGCACCGCGCTGTTGGGATGGGTGTCCACCTCCTTCGTAGCGGTCTGCGTTGATTCAGGCTCCAAGAGGATGGCTGGCAGACCGGATTGGACCA
The DNA here is from genome assembly GCA_963712035.1 of uncultured Acidobacteriaceae bacterium. GTDB lineage: Bacteria > Acidobacteriota > Terriglobia > Terriglobales > Acidobacteriaceae > PALSA-270. The sequence continues at coordinate 236,597 of CAVQGL010000005.1, forward strand.
AGAAAGGTACTCACGCTTGGCGCAGTGTGGTGGGGCATTTTCACCGGCCTGATTACTTTTCTGTCGCCTCGTTTGTGTGCCGTGACCGCGATCTTGATGGGACTTCTATGTGCCTCGCATCGAACTGTATCGTGGCGGCATGGATTCCGTCGTCTGCGGGCGGCATCTGGTATGCGATTGCGCTCGACAAACCAAGCGAGCATGCCTGGGTCTCTTCCACGGAGCTCCGCTTGATTCAAAATGGGCTGCCTAAGCACGATTCGCTTGCTCGAACCGGCGCGACACTCAGTTGGAGGTTAATCGCCAACACTCGCTACCTATGTTAAGATTAAGAAAGTTTAAGACTCACCTGGTCTTCAGAGTCCTAGCCTGGTACGTATCGTCCCACCCAAAAATCTAGCCGCAAGTTGTGAGGAATTGGCGGGTGCACCCCCCAGCCTGCTAGCCGGGTTCCCCAGCCACTTCCTCGCTGCGCGGCTTTTCGGCGAGGTGCCAGTGAAAACTTCCGCGTTAGCTCAAAAGAACGGTGTGGTCGAGGACGTGCGTCTCACCCCGGGCAAGAACTTTCCTGACGGCTCAGCGCTTGAGCTCGTTTCTCCGACCGGCTTCGGTTCGGCGGAATTGCTGCTGTGGACCAAGCAAAAGACAATGAGTGCCCGTGAAATCGAGCACAGGGGGAATATCTATCGGCCACTCCCGCTCGCCCCGAGTTTTCAGCAAGCCTTGTTGTTCCCTCGATCCGCAAAAGGGATTCGCTCGATTAAGCAAATTTTCGACGAGATCACCAAGGTCCTGAAAAAATTCCCGGCGCTGCCCGAACCGCAGGCCGCGTTGGTGGCCTTTTGGGCAATCTCGACTTGGTTTGCGGACCTCCAGTTCAGTCCGGTTACATTGTGCATTTCGGGACCGGACGTAGCGCGCGCCATGCTTTTGTTGCAAATCTTGCGTTACATCTGCCGTCGCGGATTAATCCTGGCCGGCCTAACCCCAGCCAAACTCCTGGCGTTGCCAGTGACATTTCGTCCCACGTTGTTGCTCCAGCAGCCAAGCTCGAGCGCCCTGAAGTTGTTGCTCGGATCAAACTTTAGCGGCGTGTTCGTGGCTGGTTCCGGAGGTGACATTCAGGATCTCAGGTGCGCCAAAGCAATCTTTACCGGAATTCGCACCTTGCCGGCGCTGTGGAACGGCCAGACGATTCAGCTCCCGCTATCGCCCCTTGATGAGGTCACTACCCAGCCGGCGGAGCGAATCTTGGAGAACATCGGGAATTATTTTCAGCCCCGTCTACTTCAATATCGACTGGATCACTGGCGGGAAGTCCGCCGTTCACGTTTTTCGGTAACGGGACTGCGGTCCCCCACCCGGGAACTGGCGAATGCACTCGGTGCCTGTGTCCCGGACGATGACGATCTGGTTGGTCAGTTGGCGCCATTACTCGCGGCACAGGATCAGGACGCCCTGCCTTTCTGCAATCTGGATATGGCGATGATGGAGATCCTCTGGCCCCGCCTACACCCCCAAAGTAATGACGCTCCAACCGCAGAGATGAAGATGGAGGCGGAATTCACGGCGCAAATTAACACTTTCCTTCTCGCCGCAGGCCAGCAAGAAAGAGTTAGTTCGGAAGTGGTCGGCAGTAGGGTCCAAGAACTCGGCTTAGAGCAGAAGCGCAAGAAGGGCGGTTCGAAGCTACTTCTGACTCCCGAGACCAGCCGCCGCATTCACCAACTGGCGCGCAAACTGGATCCGGTGAAACATGTGCCGGGATGCCCCGATTGCGAGAAAGCTGGCGGGGATCGCCAACTAGCCGATATACGGGTGTAGCGATGTATGGGTGTAGGCAATTTTCGCAGAACTATGCGCTGTGATGTCGAGGAGGCGGAGCGAGATGACATATCTGAGGAAGAGGTTAACTTCACACGAAATATCCACACATCTGGCGCGCGCGAAAGCGATGCGCGCCGCCGGCGTGGAAATCGAAATCCCGGAGGAGTGGCTGGATCACGAGGCGCTGATTATCCGCGCAAGTGACACCCAGACTAACCTGGTGTTCGACAGCCCAGCAGGGTGTGCCGCCTATGCCATTTGGGTGCAACTGGTCGCCCGTGAGTCGACTACGCTGCTGGATTGCCAAATCACCTCGCAGTTAGATAACGAAATCGTGCTTGCCAGTTTTCCGGGGCAAGATCAGTTCTGCAAGCTCGGGCCGATGGAGTTTCCGAAGCGCCAACTGCTGAATTCCCGACTGGAAAACGGGCTTTCAATTCGGCGTGGTCAGGTGATTGAGGGCACGATCCTGGGCTGGGGTCGGCAGCCAATTCCTGCAGCTTGCTGGGACGGCATCCAGGTGCCTTGCACCCTTGCCTTCCGCGATCAGTACGGCGAGGAAATCTCCCACCAAACCGCGGTTTGCTGTGATCGGACATGGAAAACCAAGAAAGTCGTTCGTCCGTCGGATGGCGGCCTGTACGGAGGATCTCCCCAACCCCAAAACGAAAATATCTGCGAAACTACGCGGCTCAGATACTTGGCGATGACGAACCCCGATTTGGCGCGGGCCGAAAAAGCGAAAAAGAAGCCAGTACTTCAGCCACTCCAATCGACGGAGGAAATCGAGTGGAGTTAGTGAGTGGCGGAAAACCTACAGGTGCCAGAGTTGAGCAGACGGTGGCCAGGCACCAATGAGTGAGCGGCACGGTCGGAGATTAAGGCTGGCTCTTCCGCACTAACGAACGAATGGTCCATCAACGAATGACCAGTCCCTGCCTACGCCTGAATCCGGGCAGCCGATTCAGTCATCTAGCAAAGATGCAACTCGAGAGCGGCACTTCCTTTGTTTCAGCGGAATCTGGTGTGATCGGCCAACCGCTGGCTATTCAGTCTCCGGGCAGCGGCGCGTTCGACGACTCCGCACTGCTCGACGCTTATTCACGGGCGGTTGTAACCGCTGCGGAAAAGATTAGCCCTTCAGTGGTCAAGATCGACGTCGTCCAGGCGGCGAAGAGCCGATCAGGCGAACCGCGCGAGCGCCAGGGTGGAGGCTCGGGATTTGTGTTCACCCCCGACGGCCTCATCCTCACTAACAGCCACGTGGTGCACGAGGCCACGCGCATTTATGTCTCGTTCTCCGATGGGCGGCACTTCCCTGCTCACTTGATCGGCGACGATCCTGGCACCGACCTGGCCGTCATTCGCATTGATGTTCCTGCGCACGACTCCACGGGTCTTGTCGCCGCGCCGCTTGGTGACTCGCAAAAGCTGCGTGTAGGACAGTTGGCAATCGCGATCGGCAATCCTTACGGCTTTCAGTACACGGTCACTGCGGGTGTAGTTAGCGCGCTTGGGCGTTCTTTGCGCTCGTATGCGGGGCGGATGATTGACGATGTGATCCAAACCGATGCCTCGCTCAACCCGGGCAACTCGGGCGGGCCGCTGGTGACCTCCGACGGGCACGTGGTCGGTGTAAACACCGCCATGATCCCGATGGCGCAAGGCTTGTGCTTTGCCATCGGAATCAATACAGCAAAATTTGTGGCCGGCAGACTGCTGCAGCACGGACGCATCCGGCGCAGCTACATTGGGGTGGAGGCCCAGACCACACCGTTGCATCGGCGGCTGGTGCGCTTCTATGATCTGCCGCAGGAAAGTGGCGTCGTGGTCATCGCGGTTACCGAGGGCAGTCCGGCGCAGAAAACCGGGCTCCGCGAAGGCGATGTCATCGTTGCCCTTGACGGCAAGCCTGTGGCCGGCGTGGATGACCTGCATCGGTTGCTGACCGACGCGCGAGTAGGAGTAAGCAGCACGCTGACCGTCGTGCGGCGAACCGAGAAACTGGAGTTGAAAGTTGTGCCGGAAGAGGCGCAGAGCTAGACGATCCCTTCAAGCACAAGCGTCGCGGAATTCTATGCGGGCGCCGAAAAAGCCGCGCCAGCATGGGATTCCGTTTGTTTAAGAAATCACGGTCTCTTCACACGAGTCCACGCGCCCTGTCGGGTATACTCCAACAGTAGTATGCTCCGGGATAAGAGTTTGATCCCGCTTTCGCGTCAGCATCAACATGCGTTGGCCCTGTGTGTACGTCTGAGTCGCGCGCTCGAAGGGGATGAAATCGATCTCGAAACATGGCAGACAGAAATTGAGCAGCAGTTCGCGCTGGAGATCAGCTTTCATTTTATAGCCGAGGAAAAAGAAGTGTTTCCTCCGGCGGCGCTCTTTCCTGAATTACGCGATTTAGTTCAGGAACTGCTAGCTGAGCATGAAAGTTTGAGAAAGCTGTTTTCGCGGGCGGCGGGGCGCGATCTCGATCCGCTTGGATTGGCCGAATTCGCGGAAAAGCTTGCGGCACACATCCGGAAAGAGGAACGGCAACTGTTCGAGGCGATGCAGAACCGGATGAGCCAGGAAGAGATGACCCTCATGGGGGCCGCGCTCGAACGAGCCCTAGCGGAGGCTATGAAGGCATGCACGCTCCCAAGGCGGGAAGGAAGTTAGCTGTCGAGCGTTGCTCGCGCGGACAGCCGAGGGCGGCTGTCCCTACGTGGATCATACCGTCGCGGGCGAGGGCGCCCGCGCTACATTTCCCGTCATTGCAAGGGCGGTTGCGGCTGTGGTAGCGTCAGGGGTCGAGTAGAGTAGAGGTCACGCTTGCAGGCAACAACTCCTGCCCAACTGGATCGCAAAGAGGCCGAGATTTATCAGCGGCTCGATCCGGGCCGGCTTCCAAAACACATCGCTATTATTATGGACGGCAACGGCCGCTGGGCGCGGCGGCGGCATTTGCCGCGCGTGGCTGGGCACCGGGCTGGGGTCGCGGCGGTGCGTTCGACGGTCGAGACGGCGGCCCGCATTGGCATTCCCGCCCTGACCCTGTATGCCTTCTCGGAAGAAAACTGGAAGAAGCGTCCTAAAAGCGAAGTGGATTTCCTGATGGGACTGCTTTGCCGCTACCTGAAAGCGGAAGTTCCCACCCTGAACAATAACAATATCAAACTGGAATACATCGGCCGGCAGCATGAGCTTCCCGCCAGCGTGCAAGAGAAGATGGGATGGGCTCGCGATGCCACCCGGCAAAATACCGGTATGATGCTGACCCTGGCCCTGAATTACAGCGCTCGCACCGAACTGGTGGATGCATTCCAATCGTTGGTCGAAGCCGCGGCGAGAAATGGCGGCGTCGAACATCTGAAGGTGGATGAAGAAACGGTGTCACGCCATCTGTATACGCGGCATTTGCCCGACCCTGATCTGGTGATTCGCACCAGCGGGGAAATGCGGCTGAGCAATTTCCTTTTGTGGCAACTGGCTTACGCGGAAATTTATGTGACGCCGACGTTGTGGCCGGAGTTTCGCGGAACCCATCTGCTCGAAGGCATCGCGGAGTATCAAAAACGCGAGCGTAGGTACGGCGGGTTGGCGGATGGCGGAAGCCACCATCATGGCGTGGGAAGCGCCAAGGGGTAAGACACCGTTCGGTTGAATTCCTGCTCAGGATGACATTTATGGCAGCGTGGTTTTCCACAACGAAAGTTTCCACATAATCTTTTGAACTTACTCAAACGCGTTCTCACCGCGGTCGTTCTCATTCCGATTGTTCTGCTGCTTGTATTGAGCGCGCCAGTAGCTGTGCTCGCGATAGTCACCGGAGTGGTGGCTCTGCTGACCGTTCGGGAACTGCTCAAGCTGGCCGAAGGATACCGCATTCAGCCATTTGTCTGGCCCACCTACATTTTGGTTGGGCTGTTTTTTGCTCTACTGGCGCTCGCTCCAAGGGACACAACACCCTTATTTTCCACGGCCCTATTTGTTTACAGCGCGGCTTTTGCGGCCGCCATGGTCACGTTTGTTTTTCTGATGATCGGAATGAGGCGGGCTGACCTGAGCACAGCGTTCCCCGCTGCGATGGTTTCGGCCTTCGCCTTCGGTTATGTCGCGCTGCCGCTGGGATTTCTTGTGCAACTTCGCGAACAGTGGGCTGGCTCCTTTCTACTGCTATATCTGCTGCTGCTGGTGTGGGCGGGAGACATTTTTGCGTATTTCGTCGGACGCTCAATCGGACGGCATCTGATGTCGCCGCGGATCAGTCCAAAGAAAACCTGGGAGGGTGCGGCGGCTTCGCTGGCGGCTAGTTTGGTTGTCGGTTGGCTACTCTACAAGTATGCCCTACCCATCAGTTCGGCGTTGTTGAATGCACATTTGATCGAGCGGAAAGACGGCCTGTTCGCTTTGGAAGCGCAGCCATTAGGGACAACGCTGCTGCTTTCCGCGGCAATTAATGTGGCGGCGCAGTTGGGAGATTTGGTCGAATCGTTGATCAAGCGGGGAGCAGGAGTGAAGGACTCCGGCGCTCTGCTTCCGGGGCACGGTGGCATGTTGGACCGTGTTGATGCTCTGCTTATGGCGGCTCCGGTGCTGTGGTACTATGCGGCTTGGCGGGTGCTGCAATAGCGTGGCGAATCCCCCGTATCCTCCGCTAAAGGCCCTCCACCCAGATAGTTCTCTAATCCCTGCGAAACTGGCGCAAATGAATCAGCGGTCAACGGAGGCACTGCAAGAATCTCTCCTCCCAGGGCGCAAGGAATGTCTCAAAACGAGGCCCGGCGGAACTATACTGGATGGGCATCATCGGATCTTTATTCTTCGCCAACGTGGAATCGACGTTAATGCTCTTCCGCGCGAACTGGTTGTGAGAGGGGAAAATGTGGACCGAAGTTTATTGGATTGAAGGACCTTGGCGAGGAAGGCTAGCCATGGCCGCGAGACCTCGCGGTGGAGACTGGCTGGAGGACGAGATCGCGAACTGGCGGCGAGTTGGCATCGATTCCGTTCTTTCGTTGCTGACTTCGGGAGAGGAAGAGGACTTTGGCCTTCAAGATGAAGCGCAACAGGTTAAAGTTCACGGAATGAAGTATGTCTCGTTTCCGATCCCGGACCGTCAAGTGCCGATCTCTGAATCTGAGGTAAGCGCGGCTTTGGAGAAGCTGGATGCGGACCTTTCATCCGGCAAAAATGTGCTTGTCCATTGCCGTCAAGGGGTTGGTCGCACGGGCTTGATCGCAGCATGCCTGCTGATAACCAAAGGATCAAGTCCCGAAAGTGCGGTAAAAGACATCAGCTTAGCCCGCGGAGTCACCGTGCCCGAAACGAGCGAACAGCGTCGCTGGATAGACCACTACGCTGCCATTCTGGCGAGTGCAAAATGAATTTCGCGATAAGTTTGGTCCGAAGAATGCCCCATTCATGAAACAGATTGCCATCCTAGGCTCGACCGGTTCGATCGGGCGCAGCACTCTCAGCGTAGTGGAATCCTATCCGGAACGTTTCTCAGTGGTCTCTTTGGCGGCGGGCCGCAATTTGGAAGCCACGTTCGAACAGGCGGTGCGCTGGAAACCGCGACTGGTCTCGCTTGCCTCCGAGGCAAACGCGGAAATCCTGCGCTCTCGTCTCAAAAATGCCGGCTTATCAGAGATCGAACGTCGCACACGGCCCTGAGGGCGCAGTACGCGTGGCCACTCATCCAGAGGCGGATTTCGTGGTGAGCGCGATGGTTGGCGTGGCCGGGCTAGAAGCGACCTATGAAGCGGTGAGGGCTGGTAAGACGATAGGATTGGCCAACAAGGAATGCATGGTGGCAGCGGGAGAATTGATTACCGCGGAAGCCCGGCGTCAAGGCAAGCCGCTCCTGCCCATCGATAGCGAGCACAATGCGGTGCATCAGTGTTTGCGCGGCGGCCTCGCCCATGAGGTCGAGCGTATTTGGCTCACCGCTTCGGGCGGGCCGTTTCTGAACACTCCTAAATCGGAATTTGCTGCAATTACCGTGGATCAGGCACTTAACCATCCCACCTGGAAGATGGGGAAGCGGATCACTATCGATTCAGCCACGCTGATGAACAAGGGTTTCGAGGTCATTGAAGCTTGCCGATTGTTTGGCGTACCGCCAGACAAAGTGGGCGTGGTCGTCCACCCGCAATCCACAATTCACTCCATGGTAGAGTTTGTAGATGGCAGCATACTTGCTCAATTTTCTGTGACCGACATGCGGCTGCCAATCCTGTATGCGCTTACTTATCCGGAGCGGGTTGCCTCGGATATGCGCTTCCCGGTCATGGACTTACGTCACCTCGAGTTTAGTCCTCCGGATATGGAGAAGTTCCCTTGTCTTCGGTTAGCCTATGAAGCGGCGCGGGCCGGAGGTGTGAAACCGGTTGCACTCAATGCTGCAGACGAAGTGGCAGTTTCCGCTTTCCTAACGGGGACAATACGCTTCGATCAGATCGCGCAAGTGATCGAGGACGTGCTTTCTGCATCAAAAGAAAGAAAGTTGGAATCTATAATTGACGTGCTGAAGGTGGATTCCCAGGCACGGCAGATGGCTGGCGAATGGGTGAAGGAGTCCGCTGGGGCTGCCGGGCTCAATCCGGTTTCCGCAGGTTCACAAAGAGGGTAGGTCCTATATCTATGTCGGGATTTTTTACTGCTGTCATTTCCGTCGCCGTAATTCTTGGATTCATGATCCTGATTCATGAATTCGGACATTACGCCGTTGCCAAGCTGTTGGGTGTGCGCGTGGAACAGTTTGCCATTGGCTTCGGCAAGCGACTGGTGGGTTTCCGGCGCGGCGAAACGGACTATCGCATCAACGCATTGCCCCTGGGCGGCTACGTAAAGATGAGTGGCGAAAATCCCATGGATCAACGTACGGGCGATCCTGGCGAGTTCTTATCGCATTCGCGGTGGCATCGTTTCCTGATTGCGATTGCCGGCCCGGCGATGAATATTCTGCTGGCGGTCGCCTTGCTCACTGTGGTTTACATGGTGCATTACGAATACCCGGCGTATTGGGATGAACAGGCTTCGATCGGCTGGGTAGCACCGGATACGCCCGCCGCAAAAGCGGGAATCCAGGCTGGGGACCGCATCGTTCGCATTGACGGCGTCGCCAATCCTACCTGGGAGCAGGTGTTACCCACGGAAGCGCTCAGCCCCAATCAGCCGTTACAGATTACGGTTGAGCACGACGGCCGGAACCGCGACCTGACCATCGTGCCGGAAGCGTACGGCATAAACCAGATGGGATCGGCGGGATGGGATCCAAAACGCCCTGACCTGACAATCACGGCCATCGAGTCCGGAATGCCGGCGGAGAAGGCTGGAATGAAGGTCGGCGACAAGATGATCGCCCTGAACGACCAACCGCTCGTCAGCGTCGAGGCGATGATCGAAACGTTGAATCGCACCAAAGACCAGCCAGTGCAGATCAAAGTCGTGAGACAAGGGCAGCCCATAACGTTCACCATGCGTCCGGTTTTAGCGGACACACCCGAACTGGGCGATAAGCGCTACCGCGTTGGGATCGGCAGCGATCCCATGAAGGTGACCACTCTCCCGTTTACTGCCGCGCTGAGCAAGTCGGTACAAGAGAATAAAGAAAACTCCTTGCTGATCCTGGAACTGGTGCGCAAGATGATCCAGCGGAAGATTTCCGTGAAATCCGTGGACGGCCCCATTGGGATCGCGGTCGCCACGGGTAGAGCTGCCAGCGAAAAAGGATGGACGCCCCTTCTGAAACTGAGTTCCGCCATCAGCTTGAATTTGGGAATCATGAACTTGTTGCCGATCCCGATTCTTGACGGCGGGGTCATTCTTCTGTTGTTCCTCGAAAGCCTGATGCAACGCGACATCAGCTTGGCCATCAAGGAACGTATTTATCAGGCGGCCTTTGTGTTTCTGGTGCTCTTCGCGGCGGTCGTCATCTTCAACGATCTGCAAAAAACGTTGCCGGGAATCATGCAGCGCCTGCCGTAACTCTAAGGTTGGGCGGAAGAAGGGACGCTTCCCCGCCCAGACTTCCTCAATTGTCGTTCGCTTTCGCGCTCCATTTTCGGATCGACCGGATTTCTGCTTCCGGAATGTGCAGGTACTCCAGGAATTTCTCGTGCTCTTCCGGAGAAGATTGTTCAAACGTCCGATGCCAGCGATGCATATCGGCGTCGCTGAATCCGGCAGCTTTCATGATGGAAACCCACTTTTCTTTTGTCATATTCTTCGTCCTCCTGAGATTTTTGCCGCGCAGTAGTTTCAAGATCAGCTGTTGATGTCCCCGCAACCGCGTGATTCCTTTCTCCAGTTCCTGTAACCGGCGTTGCAGCAACGATGCGATCTTAGTTTCTGGCGCTGACAGCATGAAGCTGATATCTCTCACGCTCACCCCGACCGAGCGATATAGGCAGATTTGTTCCAGCCGCTTTAATTCGGCCTCACCGTAAGCTCGATAACGCGAACTCGTTCGCAGGGCCGGCTTGAGCAGGCCAGAACGCTCGTAATAGAGAATCGCGGTGCGGCTTAGCCCAGACCGTTTTGCGAGTTGAGAGACAGTCATCATTGAATCGACCCGATCGAATCACCCATCGACTCACCCAGCATGAACCCTACACCAGTAGACGGGTCAAGAGTTAAATTGGGAGTTCACTGCGGGCAAGGTACCTTCCTTCTGGAGCATCGGTTCTTCTCTGCGAACTCTGGCCCGATCTCAGCGTGCCTTGCGGTTAATGGGGTCGATCTTGGTGGAATCCGACCAGCTTTTGACCGCTGAGATCGCCGAGAAACGGTGCGGAGAACGCAGGGACCAGCGAAACCCGGGAACCAGTTGAGGTCGTGCTACTCCGTCCCCGTCCTCAGGCTGCATGTTAAAATAGAGCTTAGCCATGGCTGAAATTCATCGCAGGAAAGCTGTCTCCGGCTCGATTGGCGCGGTACGGATTGGCGGGAATGCGCCCGTTGTGGTGCAGTCGATGACCAACACCGATACCGCCGATATTCCCTCCACTGTCAAGCAGGTGGCGGCCTTGGCGCGAGCTGGATCGGAGTTGGTGCGGGTTACCGTCAACAACGAAGAAGCGGCTGCGGCGGTCGCGCCCATCGTCGAGCAACTCGAAAAGCAAGGCATCAATGTCCCGATCATCGGCGACTTTCATTACAACGGACATATTCTGCTCAAGAAATATCCGGAGTGCGCGCGGGCGCTAGCGAAATACCGCATCAATCCCGGGAACGTCGGCATCGGTCGAAAAGACGACACCAATTTTCGCACCATGATCGAGGTCGCAGTAGAGAATCAGAAGCCGGTGCGTATTGGGGTGAATTGGGGATCGCTCGATCAGTCTTTGCTGACGCGCATGATGGATGAAAACTCACGTCTTGACGAACCGAAGGAAGCGCGCGACGTGACCATGGAAGCCATGGTGGTAAGCGCGCTGAACTCCGCGGAGTTGGCCGAGAAATGCGGACTGCGTCCCGACCAAATTATTCTGAGCGCGAAAGTCAGTGGCGTGCAGGACTTGATTGATGTCTACCGCTCGCTAGCGGCTCGTTGCAGCTATCCGTTGCACCTGGGATTGACCGAAGCCGGCATGGGAGCGAAGGGCATTGTCGCATCAAGCGCCGCGCTCGGTGTGCTGCTGCAGGAAGGTATTGGCGACACGATTCGCGTTTCGCTTACGCCCGCTCCTGGCGGCGACCGCACCGAAGAAGTTCGCGTCGCGCAGCAGATTTTACAGTCGTTGGGAATTCGCAGCTTTACGCCGCAAGTCACGGCTTGCCCAGGATGTGGCCGCACTACCAGCACATTCTTTCAGGAGATGGCGGAGCAAATTCAGACCTACTTACGCGAGCAAATGCCCGCGTGGAAAGACCGCTATACCGGTGTAGAAGAGATGAAAGTCGCAGTCATGGGATGCATAGTGAATGGCCCCGGAGAATCGAAGCATGCCAGCCTGGGCATCTCGCTCCCCGGTACATTTGAAGAGCCCAAAGCGCCTGTCTACGTGGATGGGCGGCTGTTCACTACCTTAAAGGGCGATCATATTGTGCCCGAGTTCATCAAGATCCTCGATGACTATGTGGAGTCGCACTATGCGGCGCGAGAAGAAGTGGTAAGCCAAGCGTAACCTTCCGGTAGAGACGTAGCTTCGCTACGTCTCTGCGAGCTGCATCTCAACGACTAAGTCTGGGCACGCTGGCAGCAGAGACGTTGCAAGCAACGTCTCTACGAAAATCATTCTGTTTTCTGTTGGCTCTTGAGGACACTTCCTAGAACATCCAGCTTGCCATCGATCGGACCCGTCTTCAGATGGGAAATATCCAAGCCGAGGATCTTTGCAATGAAGGGATACACATCCACGTTTTCAAACGACGGTAGAGTTACGCTCGAAAGAATGTCCGGTCCCGCTGCGACAAAAAGCGCCTTCATTTCGGGAACGCGAGCGGCGTCGTAACCGTGGTTGCCGGTCGGAGGGCCTGGCCTCTGAATATCTATCCCCACGCGAATAAAGTACGGACCAGTTGCGACGACGATGGGATCCCCTGCCCTCGGATTGCTGTCGAAGTGAAGGCCGGGGGGCATCTTTGCCCGGCGGTATACCAGGAATTTGTCGCTCTTTCCGCGCAGTGTCTCGTAGGCTCGCTCGGCGTCGGCGTCAGATTTGGGATACAAGTTCGTCCCTACAATTTTGTCGAAAGATGAAGTTTTCAATCCGTATTGATCGAGTTGAATCACGTCTTCAACTTTCGCCATGCCATGGTCCGCAAGGACAATCACATCCACCCGCAGGTTGAGGGTCTTAAGACCCGCGACAAGCCTGCCAATCTGACTGTCCACTTCACGCACCGCGTCGGCAACCTGCGGGCTCTCGGGGCCAAACTCGTGGCCGGCGTGGTCGGTGTCGGAAAAATATAGCGTAATGAAGTGTGGCCTCTGCTCCGGAGGCAGACGCAGCCACGCCAGTACCTGATCAACTCGCTTCCGGTTAGGAAATTTGTCATCATATTTCAGGTAGTAGGACGGACGCACACCCTGGATATCGGCTTCCGATCCCACCCAAAAGAAAGATGCGGAGCGCATGCCTTGTTGCTCGGCCAGCACCCAAAGTGGCGTGCCTCCATACCAGGTGCCGTCACCGACCGACTTGGGATCGCGGTAGTCGTAGATTTCTTTTCGGGCCGGATCATAGAAGCTATTGGCGACGATTCCGTGATGCTCGGGATAAAGCCCTGTGACGATGGTGTAGTGATTGGGAAAAGTGATGGACGGATAGGAAGGAATCATCCCTTCCGGCGCAGTAGATCCATGCTTCGCGAGATCGAGGATACTCTTCGCGTGGTAGCGTTTAGCGTAGTCATAACGAAAACCATCGAGCGAAACCAGGATGACGTAAGGCTTGGATAGCTGTTGCGGAGCGTTTGGTCCATGATCGACTGTAATGACCGGCGCGATGGCTTGCGCCTGGCACAAAGCCGCAAGCAAACAAATCAGGGACGCGTAACAGAAGATGCCTATCCAACTCTTTGGCCGCATTGGCGGTATTCTCACCGACGTATTAGGTGCTCTGAAATGATTGAAGGAGTCTTTCACTTTTGTCCCGAGATGCCATTGTATAAGTCTGAGAATGCGGTGATCATCCCGAAAGGGCGTAGCCGGCGATGGAGGCACTTTCCGTCGACTAGGTCTGCTGCTCGTAGAATTGCAGGCAAACCGCGGAAGGAATAATCATATGGAATTCGCGTCGCCCCCAGGACTTCATCTCCAGCGGTCCCACGTGCGCGGAAATGCCTCGGTATTCTTGATAGAGCCCCTCAAGATTCGATACTCCGATGCTGAAGCTGGAGTTTTCGGCCCACTCACGATTGTTGTTCTCGACCAGATTGAAAGAGATGGCGTTGCGGCGAATGCCGGCCCCGCCGCTTGTCTGCCACACGATTGCGAAACCCATCTGCTCGCTGAAGAATGTGAGCGCATCGGCCAAGCTGCCACCGCTCGGAATCATCGGCGTTACGCAGAACAAAGTTGAGGGTTGCATCAAGGCTGGCCTCCAGTTAGTGCGCTGTTTAGATTGCAGTTTATCCGACTCAACAACATACTTTCTCCTTTCCTTCGCTCCACAAACACTCTAAAATGCAGCTCAGCGAATTTCCATGACGACTGAACAGATCTTCATTCTCCTGGTGGGAGTACTTTTGGGCGGCTCGCTTACGTGGCTGGCATTGCGCGCGCGAGCCGCATCGCTGAATTCTCAGTTGTCGCTACTTACGGGTGACCTGGCAAATGCGCGGACCCAGCTTGAAAGGCAACAGGAAGCCAATGCTCAACTGCGCGCAGACGTTGCGGGCCTGAACAAAGAATTGGAGCTCAGCACCAAAGCCAACAACGAGGGCCTGGAACGATTGCGCGAAATGTTCGGCAGTCTCGCTGCCGACGCGTTGCGGAACAACAATCAGTCTTTTCTGGAGCTGGCGAAGGCCAATCTGGAGAAATTTCAAGGCGTTGCGAAAAACGATTTGGAAGCTCGGCAGAAAGCCGTCGAGCATTTGGTAATGCCCATCCAGGAGTCTCTCAGTAAGGTGGACCAGAAAATCCAGCAGATTGAACAGGACCGCGCGCAGGCGTATGGAGCGCTCAGCGAACAAGTGCAATCGCTGATCGGCACGCAGGAGCAACTGCGGGCTGAGACCGGTAACCTGGTGAAGGCGCTGCGGGCGCCGTCGGTTCGCGGACGGTGGGGCGAAATCCAGCTGCGGCGCGTGGTAGAAATCGCGGGCATGCTTCCCTTCTGCGATTTTGCCGAGCAGGAGACTCTCAACACTAGCGAAGGACGGCTGCGTCCGGATCTGATCGTAAAGCTTCCTGGTGGGAAGAATGTTGTGGTGGATGCGAAGACCCCGTTGCAAGCCTATCTGGAGGCGATTGAAGCCACCGACGATGACGTCCGCCGATTACGCCTCGTCGAACACGCGCGCCAGGTACGCGACCACATGACGAAGCTCAGTTCGAAAGCGTATTGGGAGCAATTTGAGGCCTCGCCAGAATTTGTGGTCATGTTCTTGCCAGGAGAAACCTTTTTCAGCGCAGCTCTCGAACAAGATCCCGGCCTGATTGAGCAAGGGGTGGGATGGAGAGTGATTCCCGCATCTCCGACCACTCTCATTGCCTTGCTGAAAGCCGTGGCCTACGGGTGGAATCAGGAAAAGCTGGCGCGGAATGCGCAGGAGATCAGCGCGTTGGGCAAAGAACTGCACGAGCGTCTGCGCAGTCTCTTCGGCCACCTGGACGCTGCCGGAAAAGGCTTGGATCGCGCCGTGGAGTGCTACAACAAAGCGATTGGGACCCTGGAGACGCGAGTGATGGTCTCGGCGCGCAAGTTTGGAGAACTGGGCGCGGCGGTGACGGAAGAGATTCCCGCGATTGAGCCGATTGAGACTACCGCCCGCACGCTTTCACTCGACTGGGGGGAGGACGATGCGCCGGTTCTCGATCTTTCAAGTCCGCCTCGCCGCACAGGATCAGACGGGTAGCCAATTTCGCGGCTCTCTTATTGTCCTGAGCGGAGTAATCGCTTCGCGGAGCGCGAAGCAATTGCGCGGTCAAGGCTCTCTATCTCCTCGACAACCGCTCCCCCTCAAGCTCTTGTTCGTCCGCCACCGCAAGATTCACCCCGTCGAAGGTCACAAAGAAACACTTCACATCCAGCTCGGGAAAATTAGCCTTGACCAGAGTTAAGGCCCGTTGCAACTCGTGTTCATGATGACTCGCTTCTCTTTCGCGGTCTCCACCAAACGCCGCCAACCCACCATAGGTGGCACAATCGGAGTGGCTCATCAGAAACATCTGCTTCGTATGATGAAGCAGTATCGACATCCTCACCTGCTCCAGGATGAAATCGCGCTCGAAGTCATTGCGCGGCGAGGCTAAAGTCTTCGCTCCCCCAGCCACTACAATCATGTCTGGCCGCAGAATTTCCCGGCGCTGCAGGAATTTGTTGACAGCGAGACGGATGCGCTGATCGAAGCAGCACAGTACGGCAGCATCCGCTACATAAGGTTCTGGCGGCGAATCGAAATGGAAGATCTTTTTCATGCGGGTACGCTCGCGTTAGATTTTACCCGAGGCCTCTCGCAACGTTCCTCCCGAGACGCCGGCGCATCAAAGCCGAATACGATGACCGGCGGGCCAGCACCTTCGGGAGTTAAGGCTCCGCGGTAGTCGGCTATAATGCGAGTAATCCGTTCCTCCAGTGGTTCCGCATGGATAATGGCACTGCGCTTTTGAATTCAATCGCGGATTCTCTCTGGCTGGAACCAGTTGGCCCCAAACTTCTGGTGGAGATGGAGCCTGCCCACCGCGTTTTCTTCGGCAACCTGTCCGACCTGGTGCTACGCCACCAAATCCCTGGCTGGCGCGATATCTTCGTTCCTGCGGGCGCGCTTTGGTGGTCGTTTCTGGAATCTGCGCTCTGGCACACCCTTGCGTTGTTGGTTTTGCTGATTGTGTCTCGGGGTGTGGGCCCGCGAAAGGCTATCGAAACCAGGTTGATGCGAAGGTCTCATCTCGTTTACTACCGTCCCACCTTTCCGGCGCTGGGCAGCAGCCGGCCGAGGTTGCCCTTGCGAAGAGAAGAGAAATTGCAATACCAGCGCGTTCTTCAAGTGGTTCGCGAATTGAGACCTCTGCGGCGGCTGATAGTGCCTCCGGACATAGCTGCGTTGACGAAACCGTCGAGGCTGCTGCCGGCAGCGCTGAACTCGGCGCCAGTCGCACCAGCCGCACCCATGGCCGCAACGCTGGGAACAAAACGAAAGTCCGGAGGGATCGGCGTTTCCGTCATCGCGCCTCCGCCTGAAATCAAGCAGGCAGCAGGCTTACGATCGAATGGATTTCGAGCAGTGATAGTTGCTCCAGCACCGGTCATCGGAAGCGGGCTCAAACAAAGCGGCTCATCGGGTTTTAGGGGCGGACAACCGTTAGCGGTAGGACCTGCGCCGGAAGTGCCCTCTGTTTCTCGGAAGCGTGGGATAGTGGGCCCGAAGGCGGGCGTGGTCGCCCCGCCTCCGGAAGCGCCAGGCAATTCTTCGGGAAGGCTCGGCATAAGAGGGAACGGAAATCTGCTTCACGTGGAAGTGATAGCGCCCTCGCCCGGCCTGCCGATGCAGGAGTTAGGCGCGCGGGCTGGGACGACTCGATCGGGACTCGGTGGAACAGGCGCGGGCGTGCGAGACAACGGAGTTGTTCCTCCGCCACCGTCGGTGGAAGGATCGGGAACTAGAAAAGCGGGAGGCCTAGGCCCGCTGGGGTCGGACTCAGCCGTCGTGGCTCCAGCGCCGTCAATTGCCGTCGCGGCTAGATCGGGCTACCGCGTGGGCGGCGGTTTCGCGGGTGGCTCAGGCCCGGCTGTCGTGCCACCGCCCCCCGCCGTGGCTGGCGTGGGCAAGTCGACCGGATCCGGCGGCGAAGGCGGGACGGGCGGTTTAGGTTTCGCGGCCGTGCCACCGCCTCCTTCAATCGAAGGCGCAGGCGGATCGGCCGGGTCCGGAACTGGCGGCTTTCCAGGCTCGGATTCCGCCGTTCCGCCAGCTCCGTCACTGGAAGGCATGGGTGGAACGGAGGGACGTGGAGACGGAAATTCTCCAGCTGGCACCGGTTCCACGGCGGTGCCGCCACCGCCATCTATGGAGGGTGTAAGCGGATCGAGCGTAGATCAGGGTCCAAACCTGGTCGTCGAAGAGCTACCGATGCGCATCGTCGGGTTAGCGTTCGCCTTGCCGAGCACGTCCTTTTCTTCGAGCTATGAGGTCTTCATCGCGGAGAAAGATCTCAAGGGACAGAAAGAGCTCATCAAGCTCGTTTACTGGTTTCTTCCCTACCAGACAAGACTCTCCGAGTATCATCCCGACGCTTCAAAGATGTTCAAGCTGCGGGTCACGCGCGATCACGCTTGCGATGAATCGCTGCTACACATGACCGTCTCTCCGACCGGCCAAGTTTATCCGGGCACGCATTTGCCCGCCGATTCGCTACAGCTAATTCAAGAGAGGCAAGACATGATTTTGCCTTGTTATCGCACCACTGCCGACGACTATCGGAAAGCGACGGGGCGCCGGTAGGGAACGAGTGCGATCGGTACCTTTGCGTTCTGTTTCAGAATCCAGCTGGCGATCTTTTTCGAGGCTGCGATACTTCGCCGAAATCGATGGTGAGATCCACGCCAACTTAGCCGGCTGAACCTTCGTTCGAATTCCCTGGCGAGGGAGGCATTTGAACTTGGATGATGTGGTTTTTTATGGCATACAAGACCAAGTCCTGCACGGAATGGAGACCGAGCTTCCGCATAATATTGCTGCGATGGGTTTCTGCAGTCTTAGTGCTCAGGTTGAGCAGAGCAGCCACTTCCTTGGAACTCTTGCCTTCCGCCACCAACTGAATGACCTCCCGCTCCCTGGCAGTCGGAGTCGGCACTCTGGGAAGCTCGCGATGAGAGGCGCCATGTCCGGTTTCCAGAAAGCCGGCGAGTACCATGTCGTTGACCCGCGAAGTAAAGAACAGCCGGTTATGTTGCAGGGCGTCCACTGCCGACACTAAATCCCGCGCAGCGTCCGACTTCAGCACAAACCCGCGGGCGCCGGCATCCAGGGCCTCACGAATTGCCTGGTCCGAGTCGTCGATGGTAAGAACGATAATCTTGTAGTTTCCCTCTTGCAGGAGTTGGCGAGTCGCCGCCAAACCGTTCAGGTTCGGCATTCCAATATCCAAAATCACCACATCCGGTTTCAACTGCCTGGCCTTTTCCACGGCTTCCCGCCCGTCGGACGCTTCGCCGCAGACCTCCCAGTCGGAGCGTGTCTGCAGGAGTACGCACATGCCGCGACGCACGAGTTCGTGGTCATCCGCGACTAGAATCCGCAATTTCACTTTGTCCTCCACGCTGACGAATCGCTGGGAACTTGGAAAGCAACCGCCCTCACCGAGAGGACGGCGCGCCTCCCAGGGTAAAGGGTTTATGCTGGCTCACCGCTTCTACGGCGGCCAGCAAATCGCGGCCCGCATTTGACTTGACCACGTAGCCCCGGGCTCCCGCATCCAGGGCTTCACGCATCATCTGAGGAGAATCGTGCTGCGTAACAATCAGGATCTCACTTGAGGGCACCGCTTTTCGAATCAGGCGGCATGCCTCTAGTCCATTCATCTTAGGCATACTGACATCCAGCAAAATCACATCGGGCGTCAACCGGTCCGCTTTTTCCAGCGCCTCCAGGCCATCCGCGGCCTCACCAATTACCTCCCAACCGGACTGCACTTCTAACAAATTCCTGAGCCCGTGTCTCACCACCGGATGGTCATCTACAATCAAGATGCGGATCGCCATTACGCTCGTTCGCCCCAGCAGTAGAATTCTCCTTCAACGCCTCGACAAAAAGGCATTCTACAACAGCTTACCGATCCCGCAATGTTCCGAGCGGAAGTGTGTTTTGCTCAGCCAATTGATAAGGGAGGTTCTTCCAGAAGTTGGTTCACTCCCAAGAGACCGCCCTCGCTTTAGCTTTTGCCATTTCCAGAAGTCCCATGCTAAACCTGCCTCTTCGTTTTATGTCTACAGAAAACACTGTAGGGCCAGAGCGGTAACTGCTGTGGTAACAATTCAAATGGGTGGCAGTTTATGTCCCGGCGACGAGTCGTTCACGACTCCCCCACGACCGGTGACTGAACCAATGTTTGCTGCTCGAAATATTATCCTTTTGAGGCCTCACAAGTCGCTGCGATTCCGTCCGCGCGGGAATGGCAAGTGCGAGTAATACGGCCAACCCATAAGCGCGATTTGAACGCCGACACGAGATCAAAATTGAGCTGTCGTCCACTCCGGAGTTAAGCATGAAACGTAGCGATCGCAGCGCCGCACCTGTGATTTCCGATGGCGAACCCGCCACAACCAACAACAAGAACAACGGACACTCCAGAACCGATACTCAGCCCGCGGAACTGGTTGCCGTGCTCGCGAGCTTGCAAACCATGCGCGACGGCGACTTTTCCGTACGGCTGCCGGGTTCGTGGGTCGGTCTGGCGGGGAAAATCGCGGACACCTTCAATGACATCGTGACCGCCAATCAGCAGATGGCTCAGGAACTCAAGCGTATCGGGCAGGTCGTGGGCAAAGAGGGTAGAACCCGGGAAAGAATACGCTTTCATGAGTCTCGAGGCGCATGGGGAGAGATGGAATCATCGGTCAATACATTGGTTGAGGATCTGTTGCGACCGAACACCGAAGTCACCCGCGCCATCGCCGCCGTGGCCCAGGGAAATCTGACTCAGACTGTAAGGCTGGACGTGGATGGCCGTCCCCTGGAAGGCGAGTTCCTGCGCTCCGCCGACATCGTCAACACCATGATTCAGCAACTCGGCATCTTCACGGCTGAGGTTACGCGCGTCGCCCGCGAAGTGGGTACCGATGGAAAACTTGGCGGCCAGGCGCAGGTACCGGGCGTGGCAGGTACGTGGAAAGATCTGACCGACTCCGTGAATTCCATGGCCAGCAACCTGACTGGCCAGGTTCGCAACATCGCCGAAGTTGCAACGGCCGTAGCCAGTGGCGATTTGTCGCGCAAGATTACCGTCGATGTTCGCGGAGAAATTCTTCAGCTTAAGGAAGCCATCAACACGATGGTCGATCAGTTGCGATCCTTCGCGTCCGAAGTGACCCGCGTGGCCCGCGAAGTCGGGACTGATGGAAAGCTCGGTGGACAGGCTGTGGTTCCCGGCGTTGCGGGAACGTGGAAGGATCTTACCGACTCGGTCAACGCCATGGCCGGAAATCTTACGGCGCAGGTGCGCAACATTGCCGAGGTGACGACCGCCGTCGCACGCGGCGACTTGTCGCGCAAAATCACCGTTGACGTGAAAGGTGAAATTCTCGAACTCAAAGACACCATCAATACGATGGTCGATCAACTCAACGCGTTTGCCGGCGAAGTCACTCGCGTGGCCCGCGAAGTCGGCACCGAAGGCAAGCTCGGCGGCCAAGCCCAGGTGCCCGGCGTCGGCGGTACATGGAAGGACCTTACCGACAACGTGAACTTCATGGCCAGCAACTTGACCGGGCAGGTCCGCAACATCGCGGAGGTTGCAACCGCCATCGCCAGCGGCGACCTTTCCCGCAAAATTACCGTCGACGTTCGCGGAGAGATTCTGCAATTGAAAGAAACTCTCAATACGATGGTCGATCAGCTCAATCGCTTCGCGGGAGAAGTCACCCGTGTAGCCCGCGAAGTCGGCAGTGAAGGCCGCCTCGGTGGACAGGCCAACGTGCCCGGCGTCGCCGGAACCTGGAAAGATCTTACCGACTCCGTGAACTCCATGGCCGGGAACCTCACCGGCCAGGTTCGTAATATCGCGGAAGTGACGACGGCCGTGGCCCGTGGCGATTTGTCGCGCAAAATTACGGTGGACGTGAAGGGCGAAATCCTGGAGCTCAAGAACACCATCAACACCATGGTCGACCAGCTCAATGCCTTCGCCGGGGAAGTGACGCGCGTGGCCCGCGAAGTTGGAACTGAAGGCAAATTGGGCGGCCAAGCGCAGGTTCCCGGTGTCGCTGGCACCTGGAAAGATCTCACCGATAACGTGAACTTCATGGCCAGCAACTTGACCGGCCAGGTCCGTAATATTGCTGAGGTATCCATGGCCGTGGCGCGCGGCGACTTGTCACGCAAAATCACGGTGGACGTGCGAGGCGAAATCCTGGAGCTCAAAGACACCATCAACACGATGGTGGACCAACTGCGGTCTTTCGCGTCGGAAGTGACGCGCGTGGCCCGCGAAGTCGGTACCGACGGCAAGCTCGGCGGCCAAGCGCAGGTTCCCGGCGTGGCTGGTACGTGGAAAGATCTCACCGACTCCGTCAACTCCATGGCCAGCAACCTGACTGGACAGGTTCGCAATATCGCCGAAGTTGCAACCGCCATCGCCAGTGGAAACCTCTCGAAGAAAATTACGGTCAACGTGAGTGGCGAAATTCTTCTGCTCAAAGAAACCATCAACACAATGGTGGATCAACTCAACGCCTTCGCCGGCGAGGTAACGCGCGTGGCTCGCGAAGTCGGTACCGAAGGCCGCTTGGGCGGACAAGCCAACGTGCCTGGAGTGGCCGGTACCTGGAAAGATTTGACGGACTCCGTTAACTCCATGGCTGGAAATCTCACCGGCCAGGTCCGCAATATCGCCGAGGTAACTACGGCTGTGGCCCGCGGGGATTTGTCACGCAAAATCACAGTCGATGTGAAGGGCGAGATTCTCGAACTCAAGAACACCATCAACACGATGGTCGATCAGCTCAACGCCTTCGCCGGCGAAGTAACGCGCGTGGCTCGCGAAGTGGGCACCGACGGAAAACTGGGTGGCCAGGCGCAAGTCCCTGGCGTTGCCGGTACCTGGAAAGATCTCACCGACAACGTGAATTTCATGGCCAGCAACTTGACCGGCCAGGTCCGCAACATCGCTGAAGTTGCGACCGCCATCGCCAATGGTGACCTTTCCAAGAAGATTACCGTGGACGTTCGCGGTGAAATCCTGCAGCTCAAAGAAACGCTCAATACGATGGTCGAGCAACTGCGCTCGTTTGCCGCGGAAGTCACGCGCGTGGCCCGCGAAGTCGGATCGGAAGGGCGTCTTGGTGGGCAAGCCAACGTGCCCGGTGTGGCCGGTACCTGGAAAGATCTAACCGACTCGGTGAATGCCATGGCGGGTAACCTCACCGGGCAGGTGCGCAACATCGCGGAAGTCACGACCGCGGTCGCTCGCGGCGACTTGTCGCGAAAGATTACCGTGGACGTGAAAGGCGAAATTCTCGAGCTGAAAAACACCATCAATACGATGGTGGATCAGCTGAACGCCTTCGCCGCGGAAGTCACGCGCGTGGCGCGTGAAGTCGGAACTGACGGGAAACTGGGCGGGCAGGCGCAGGTACCCGGCGTTGCTGGTACCTGGAAAGATTTGACGGACAACGTCAACGTGATGGCCGCTAACCTCACGGAGCAAGTGCGCGGCATCGTGAAAGTAGTGACCGCGGTCGCCAACGGCGAACTTACGCAAAAGCTGACGGTGAACGCGAAAGGCGAAGTTGCAGCGCTGGCCGAGACCATCAACAACATGACCGACACGCTGGCCACCTTTGCCGATCAGGTAACTACGGTCGCTCGCGAAGTCGGGGTGGAGGGTCGTCTCGGCGGCCAGGCGAACGTACCGGGCGCAGCCGGAACCTGGAAAGATCTCACCGGCAACGTGAACCTGCTGGCTGACAACTTGACCAACCAGGTGCGCGCGATCGCTGAAGTTGCCACGGCCGTTACCAAGGGCGACTTGACGCGCTCCATTCAAGTGGAAGCCAGCGGCGAAGTCGCCGAACTCAAAGACAACATCAACACCATGATCGACAACCTGCGGCTCACCACCGACCGCAACACGGAGCAGGACTGGCTCAAGACCAATCTTGCCCGTTTCACCGGTATGTTGCAGGGGCAGCGCGACTTGACAACGGTAGGCAGAAAATTGCTATCGGAATTGGCTCCGCTGGTGAACGCGCAGCAGGGCGTCATTTACCAGATGGAGACCGAAGAATCGGCCGGCATGGTCTTGCTGTCGGCGTTCGCGGGCGATGGTCAAGACGGGCATCTTCGCCGTCTCCAAGTTGGGGAAGGCCTGGTGGGCCAATGCGCATCGGAGAAGCAGCGCATGCTCATTACGGATTTACCAGAGCATACTGTGCCGATTCGTTCCGGGTTGTTTGAAGCTGTACCGCGCAACGTGATTGTGCTGCCGGTGCTGTTCGAAGACCGGGTCAAGGCGGTTATTGAACTCGCCTCATTAAGCAATTTCACCGCGCTGCAGTTGGCGTTTCTCGATCAACTTACCTCCAGCATCGGCATCGTGCTCAACAGCATTGAAGCCACGATGCAGACCGAAGGACTGCTGAAGCAATCGCAACAGCTTGCGACCGAACTGCAAACCCAGCAGAAAGAGTTGCAGCAGACTAACGAACAGTTGGCGCAGAAAGCGCAACAGCTCGCCGAACAGAACGTGGAAGTCGAACGCAAAAACCAGGAAATCGAGCAGGCCCGCCGCGCGTTGGAAGAGAAAGCCAAAGAGTTGGCTCTCACTTCGAAATACAAATCCGAATTCCTGGCCAACATGTCGCACGAACTGCGCACCCCGCTTAACAGTATTCTGGTGCTGGGCCAGCAGCTCAGCGACAATCCCGACGGGAACCTCACTCCCAAGCAAGTTGAGTTTTCCCGCACCATACACGGCGCCGGAACTGATTTGCTTAACCTCATCAGCGACATTCTTGATCTCTCCAAGATCGAATCGGGCACGGTTTCTGTCGAAGCTGAAGATGTCTTCTTCGCCAGCATGCTCGACGCGGTGGCCCGTCCATTCCGCCACGAAGCAGAAAATCGCCACCTGGATTTCGAGGTACTCACCGATCCTCATCTCGCGCGCACCTTGGTTACCGACTCGAAGCGCTTGCAGCAGGTGCTTAAGAATCTGCTGTCGAACGCCTTCAAGTTCACCGAACAAGGCGGCGTGCGGCTCGCAGTTTCCAAAGCGCAAGCGGGATGGAGCGAAGATCATCCCATCCTTGCGAAAGCGGCGTCGGTCGTGGCTTTTGAAGTTTCCGATACCGGCATCGGCATACCCTACGACAAACAGCGCATCATCTTCGAGGCCTTCCAACAGGCAGATGCCGGCACCAGCCGCAAATACGGAGGCACCGGTTTGGGCTTGGCCATCAGCCGCGAACTCGCCAGCCTGCTGGGCGGAGAAATCCAGCTGCGCAGCGCTCCCGGAAAAGGCAGCAGCTTCACCCTGTACATTCCGCAAACCTATGTCGGGCCCGCGACCTCGAAGTCGACAGAAGTTGACGGCAGGGCTTTCTCGTCCATCTCTCCGCTGCAGTTATCCGGCACGGGAGTTGCGGAACTTCCCGCCGAGCGGATTGCCGACGACCGCGACAACCTGCAGCCGGACGATGCTGTGCTGCTGATCGTCGAGGACGACCCACATTACGCCCGCGTCTTGTGCGATCTCTCCCATGACAAGGGGTTTAAGGTATTGGTGGCGACTCGGGGCGCCGATGCTCTCGCCCTGGTGCGCGAATACCATCCGACCGCAGTTTCATTGGACGTCTTCCTGCCCGATATGCTTGGCTGGACGGTGCTCAATCATTTGAAGCAGAACCCGGCCACGCGGCATATTCCAGTCCAGATGCTGACTTTGGATGAAGACCGGCATCATGGCCTGGCGCGCGGGGCATTCGCGTTTGTTCACAAACCCGCGACTTCAGAGGGCATAGAGGCGGCTCTCGCGAGAATCAAGGAATACGCGGCGCCGCGCCGTAAACAACTGCTGGTCGTCGAGGATAATCCCGCAGAACAATTCAGCATCAGGGAACTGCTGGGACACGATGACATTGACATGTCCGTGGTCGCGAACGGCGCCGAGGCTCTCGCCGCCATTCGTGATCAGGTGTTCGATTGCGTAGTACTGGATTTGCGGCTTCCGGACATGTCTGGCTTTGATGTTCTCGAACAACTGCGAGACACTCCCGCATTGAATGACCTGCCAGTCGTGGTATTCACGGGCAAGGAACTTTCTCCGGAAGAGGATGCGCGGCTTCGCACTTTGGCTCGCAGCGTGGTCGTCAAAGGGGTGGAGTCTCCGGAGCGCCTGCTGGATGAAACCGCATTATTCCTGCATCGCGTGGTCGCCGATCTGCCCGCGGAAAAGCAGAAGATGCTCGACCGTCTGCATCGCTCCGACGATGCCCTGGTAGGAAGAAAAGTCCTGGTCGTGGACGATGATGTCCGCAACATCTTTGCTCTCAGCAGTGTTCTAGAGCGAAGAGGAATGAAGGTGTTGACGGCGGGCACCGGCCGCGAAGCCATTGCCTTGCTGGAATCGACTCCAGATCTGGCGATCGTCCTGATGGATATCATGATGCCCGAGATGGATGGCTATGAGACGATGCAAGTCATCCGGCAAAACCCATCGTTCCGGCGCTTGCCCATCATTGCCCTGACGGCCAAAGCCATGAAGGGCGACCGGGAAAAGTGCCTGGAGGCCGGCGCATCCGAGTACCTGGCTAAGCCGGTCAACACCGACCAGTTGTTGTCGGCACTCAGAACGTGGTTGCATCGCTGATCGCAGTTGGCACCGCTGGCAACGGAAAAAGGACGACCGATGAGCGAACATGAAAAGGTCAACATCCTCATGGTGGATGACCAGCCCGCGAAGTTGCTGACTTACGAAGTCATGCTAGCCGAGTTGGGCGAAAACCTGATTAAGGCCCATTCTGCCCGGGAAGCGTTGGAGCAACTGCTGAAGACAGAAGTTGCGATCGTCCTCATGGATGTCAGCATGCCGGAGATTGATGGATTTGAGCTGGCCGAAACCATTCGCCAGCATCCTCGATTTCAGAAGACGGCGATCATCTTCATTTCTGGTGTGCACCTGACCGACCTGGACCGGCTTAAGGCCTATCAGCGCGGCGCGGTGGATTACATTTCCGTTCCGGTGATTCCAGAGTTGTTGCGGGCGAAGGTCAGCATATTCGCGGAACTGTATCGCAAGACCCTGCAGATGGAGACATTGGTCCGCGAACTGCACCGGCTCTCCAGCCGGCTCATGACCGCGCAGGATGAAGAACGACGCCGCTTTGCCCGAGATTTGCACGATGGCATCGGCCAGGAACTCGCGGCCGCCAAGATCATGTTAGACGGCCTGTTGAACCATCCCTTGGTGAAACGAGAAGAAGCAATCGCGGAGGCCAGTGGGATTGTGGAGCGCGCGATTCAGCAAGTGCGGAGCATGTCCCATCTGTTGCATCCTCCGTTGCTCGACGAAGGTGGACTGCTCTCAGCCTTGCGATGGTTTCTGGAGGGTGTTACAGATCGCAGCGGAATCGAAACCTCGCTCGACCTGCAGCCAGTCAGCTTTCCCCGCTTAGCACCGCAACTGGAAAGGACCATCTTTCGCATCGTCCAGGAAGCGTTGACCAATGTTTTCCGGCACTCGCAGGCACACAAGGTTGCGGTGGCGCTGAGCCACAGAGAGAGCAACCTTCTTCTTACCGTGCAAGATGACGGAGTTGGGATCAGCGAACAGATCGCCCAATTGCGGCCCGGCAGTATCGGGGTCGGAATCGGAGGCATGAGAGAACGCACCCGAGAGCTGGGCGGGGAGTTGCGGATTGCCAATGCCAACCCCGGCACAGTCGTGGAAGTGATGATTCCGGCTATGATCGCCAGCTCTCGGGAAGCGCTGGTCATCGCGTAGCCGCCTGATTTGACGCGCTTCGCGGTTCTTCATCTACGACTTTTATCCCTCGGTGCCGGTGAATGGCATGGTCACGGCTTCGCGAATCTTCCCCGCTGCATTGGAAGCGGCCGGAGCAAATAGGATTCCCAATCCTACTCCGATTCCAGCTCCTACCAAAAACCCTGTGAGGCCTGTGGTCCAATTGCTATTGCCACGTAATGCCGATTGAGCGGCATCCAGGCGTTCGACTGCGTCTTCGTATTTGTCGGTAAGGGTATCGCTTACGGAACTCACTTGATCTCGAAACCGATCGCGGATCTCCCCTCGAACTTTCGGCTCCGTTAGCAGTAGACCTAGTTTGAGGGCTAGCCTAGCCCAATCTTTACCGCTGTTCCTCCCGGTGTATGCCATGATTCACTGCCTCCTCGTTTGGACTAAAGCGCAAATCTAATTCGAGGAGAGACGATTCGCTATCGGTTAACTTGCGTAGAGGGGCAGGAAGGTTCCTGTACGAGGTGTCGGTTCGCTTAATGTTGATTTTCACGGACCATCGCGACCGCCCGTCTAATGCATCTTAGGAGGCTGTGAAGCCCGTGGACTGTTGAAGACATTAACGTTTCACTTTTGATTCCAGGAGAATCACACATGTTCCTTCGCAAATACACTCCGACTTTCTTTTTGTTCATTGCACTGGCGGGCAGTTCCTTTGCCATGATGCCGCAAGACGATCAGGGTGCAAAACAAGACATGAAAAACGCTGGACATTCCAGCAAAGACGCTGCCAAGGATACGGGCAGTGCTACCAAGAAAACTGCCAAGACCGCCGGCCATGATGTAAAGAAGACGACCAAGAAAGTGACGCATAAATCAGCGCAACAGACTAAGAAGGGCGCTCAGAAGGTGGAAGATAAAACTCAGCCCAACCAGTGATCATCAATCTACGGCTCTCGAACCATCACTTCGCCGGAACGTCTTCGAAGCGAAACGACTGGAAACATTCGTCCGCCAGCTTTTGGTAAACAGCGTCAGAATCTGGTGATTCGACGATGTGCGCGACGATGAGCACCATCCCATTCGCGGAACTTGTCGCCCACGCGATCTCCCTCACCGACACCCCATTCCTAAGGGGGAGGGTGATCTGAGTCTGGGTCCAATTGGCACCGGCCTGCACCAACTGACGGGCCGAATCCAGCCGCGCTGAGGGGGACAGCGATTGATTTGCCTGCAGCCGCTCCTGGGCCATCTTGGATACGTATTCAGGCTGTTTGTCAGTGATGATCTGAAGATCGAAGTGGCCATCGGGAGTCTTCAACCAATGCTCCATCATTGCGCTGTCAGGCTTAAGAGCCAACAGCGCTTCGGGAACCTGGATTTGATAACCCACGACGCTGCCATGCAAAGTCACTTTCGGGGAACGCGCAAACGATTGTGGAGTCTGCTTTACCACCCTTGAAAATATAGATTCGCCTCCTGCCGCCGTCTTGATGGCCTGCCCCGACAGAAATACCAGCGCATTGGGAACGATAAGCAGGATTGTGCCCAGTGTGATCGCTGCCAGGCTGGCGATCCAATTTTTCGGGCCGCCAATCCAGCGCGCCGGCCGCGGAGGCTGGTGCGCGGCTCCTTGCATACCGTCCACGAACGAGGCCAAACTGTATTTCAAATCGGCGCCGTCGGAAGTTACCGGCCACAGCACTGGATCTTTATAGCTCAACTCCTGCACATGGGGATTCCAATCGTCGTCGAAATACACGAACGCGGGCCGCTTCAAGTACGGGACGACCCGGGAAGATTCACCTGCAGCGTATCGGCCACGACGCTTGAAAGCTCTTCGTAACCTTCCGGATTGTTCCAGTAACTGATCAGGCAAAACAGCACACGGCGGGGAGAAACTTTCTCTCGGATGTGCTTCAATTCCCAGCGCACGCCTTCGCTGGGGGCGGGTTGCATAACGACTGCCTGGGCACGCTCCATTTCACACAGGACAGCATCTTGCCAGCTGGCATCGTCCAAATACATACGGGCCGCACCGGGGGATGCAAGATGCTCGCCTGGCTTGCCAATCGCAATCACCGGTCCGTGCCGCTCGAAGAAGCGCGCGATGGACTCTTCCGACGACCCGGCACCGTAGTCGGCAAGCATTCGCAATACTCGTATCGGATGAGCTGACCATAGCAAGTCGAATAAATTGGTTTGCCCGCCGCGCACGCGAGCTGATTGCGCGCGAATTCCCGTGGCCTGCGCGGTCAGACCGCTGGGCTGCAACGAAGTGTGCTCGTCGTCTTGAAAGGGGCGCAGAAAAAGAATCGGCTTTCGCGCATCTTTCCCTTGTTTGGGGACGTATCGCCGCTGGCACAGACGGTAACCGATGAAGATGAGGAGCGGCGCTGGAAACCAAAGAACCGTCCAGACAAAGTTCTCGGATTGAGTATCCATTTGCGCACTCAACCAATCTCTCAGCGGATCAGTGAGAGGGCTAAAGAGAAGGAACCAGTAAGCCAGACCGAGTAGTTTGAGTGTCCAGCCAAGAGGCTTGTTACGCAACGGAGGTTTAGCAACCAGAACGGCATGACGCGCCAGATGTGGGGCGGTCACTTCGGCAGTATTTGTCCATGGAGTGCCGCGCCCGAACAGGAGCCACAGTCCGGCCACTGTCACAGCCAGGGCCAGCAGGCCCACCAATGTCCCTAGGATGCGTTGGTCGAGATTGACAAGGTTCATCGCCTCCAAGCCCCCAAACAGACCCAAAAGGATGACCATCACGCTGGTAAGTCTCCCCGCCCGAAGACGGTGCAGTGGAACCCGGTCGGCTAACTTTGCAATGAGAAATTGGCTTACATGCCCTGCCTGGTTTGCCCGCAAGGAGAATTGCATTCCTTTGCCGGAACTCGCTTGCAAAGTGAAATAGCAAAAAAGTCTGCCCGGATGGATTTTCATTGCAGAGATATTGGTGAGTTCCAGGCGCCGAATTCCGTGCAATTGCGCGGCAAGCTGCGTTTCCCCGTCGATCGTCAGCATGTCTTCCGAGATTGAATATGTTCTTTTGCAAATCCCCATGACCATGTGGTCGTCGTAAATGGCGATAAGGCGGGGGCGGCCTGTCTTCTGTTGCAGGAGGCGCAGGATGGGCAAGCGAATGGCAGGGAGCCCGGCGGCCGGAATGTTAGGAGAAGAAGAAGGCGAATGGGCTGGCTGGCTCTCGGCCACCGAAGTGGGAGAAGATGATGGCTGAGTTGAATCCACAGTGTCTCCCAAGCAGGCTCGCGTCCAGCGCAGCGAAATAGTCTGCGAATTCTACCCTTGTTTCTTCCGATTTTCGCGGCAAATCTTCAAGGTGCAATCGGTTCCGTGCGACGCCTCAGGATCCTTCTAGCTCCGCTGCGGTTCGGTTGTCCGGGTTGATTTGATAAACCAGATTCCCTCTCCCTCGAGCGTACGACACCACGTCTCCCGTGCCTCCCACCCCGGCAGCGGGTTTTCCGTCCCATATCGCGATCAACAACTCAGAATTGTCGGCAACATAGTGGCCTGCCGCTAAATACGATTGATCTTTGGAACCGGCGAATTCGAGCATCGTGACTTTCCTGCATCGGCCGATCAGTTCATTGAAACCCGCCGATTCGTCTGCGTCTTCGAAACTCTGCGCGTACTCTGGAAAAGGCAGAATCGCCTCCAGAGCTCCGCCAAGTTGCAAGACCACGCGAGCAAAAATCTGGTCGGCCCCTTTGGCCAGCGAAGTGAGCCCATAGAGTTCCCCGCAATCACTTAGGCGATGTCGAACAGAATGTTGGACCCAGGCCGGCGCTGCAGGGTCTTCAAACTGCCGATGACCCGTAATTCCGACTCTCATCGGCATCGATCCCGCTTATTTTTCGGATGCTTTTCGTGCATGATTTTCCAGCACTCCCCCGCAATTGCCCAATCTTCCTGCGCGCGAATCACGAGGACGCGTACCCGCGAATCTGAAGTCGCAATATCCTGGTCCGGCGAACAGTGAGCATTCTTTCTCGAATCCAGCCTGAGTCCAAGGAACTCAAGTGCATCGCAAGTTTCGGCACGCACCTCCGGAGAGTGCTCGCCGACTCCAGCGGTAAACACGAGCGCGTGGAACCCGCTCAGAGCGGCAGCCATGGCTCCAATGCCGGTGCGCAAGCGATGAACGTAGATGTCGAAGGCGAGCGTGGCCCGTTTGTGGCTCTTTTTTCTGGCCGCCAAGATGCTGCCGCATGTCACCGGAAAGACCGGAAATTCCCAGCAAGCCCGATTGCTTGTTCAACATTCTGTCTATCTGCTTACCAGTCAAACGACTTTGGCGCATCAGGTAAGTCAGAATCCCGGGATCAACCGAGCCGGAGCGGGTGCCCATCATGAGGCCTTCCAGAGGAGTGAAACCCATGGTGGTATCGATGCTGCGTCCGTTGCGAATAGCAGCCAGCGAACAGCCGTTGCCGAGATGACAAGACACCAATTTGAGCGACTTTAAATCTTTGCCTAAAAGATGGGCAGCCCGCCCGGCACAGTAGCCGTGATTGATGCCATGAAATCCGTAGCGGCGGATGCCTTCAGAGAACCATTTGTAGGGGCCGGGATAAACCATCGCCGAAAGCGGCATTTGGCGGTGAAAGCCGGTATCGAAAACTGCAACTTGGGGAACGCGCCCTAAGAGGCCTTGGACAATTTGCATTCCATCGAGTTCAGCGCGATTGTGCAGAGGAGCAAAAGCGGAGACAGCGACAATCGCAGATTTTACGCGCGACGTGACAATAATTGGATCTTCGTGTTTCGGACCGCCGTGGACCACCCGATGCCCGACGACATCAATGGCTTGGGGAGAATCAATGCTGCGGCCGTCTCCATCCCACAAAGTGCGCAGCAGGTGCTCAATCGCGCGGGCACGCGACGAAACTTTCACCTGGCTTTTACTCGCGACGCCGCCTGCAGTCTTGACCGAGACTGACGCGACCTTGCCACTCCACTCGATCTCGCCCGCCCACAACGCGGGCGGAGGATCATGGGGAATCGCATCGCCGATTTCGTACAGGGATAACTTCTGGCTACTAGAGCCTGAATTAAGCACAAGGATTTTCATTGCTCAGTAGGGCCAAGTCCAGTTTTTCACTTCTGGCAAATCGTCGCCGTGCTGATGCACGTAGAGCTTGTGTTCCACCAGTTTGTTGCGCAATGACTGTTTGAAATGGGCGCCGATGCGGCACAAGCGTGGCACCCGGTCCACCGCGTCTCCCGCCAGGTGATAGCGATCAATCTGGTTCATCACAGCCATATCGAACGGAGTGGTGGTGGTGCCCTCTTCTTTGTAGCCGCGAACGTGGAGATTGGCGTGGCCTTTGCGCCGGTAGCTTAGCCGATGAATCAACCACGGATAGCCGTGGTAGGCAAAGATGACGGGCTTGTCGGTCGTAAACATGGAATCGAAATCATTGTCAGACAAGCCATGGGGATGCTCGCTGGTGGGCTGCAACGTCATGAGATCCACGACATTGACCACGCGAATCTTGATATCCGGAAAAGCTTCGCGCAACAGGTTCACCGCCGCCAGCGTTTCCAGGGTTGGAACGTCGCCAGCGGAGGCCATGACGACATCCGGCTCAGCGCCTTGATCGGTACTGGCCCAGCTCCAGACGCCGATGCCGTTGGTGCAGTGCTCGATGGCGGCATCGATGCCGAGCCACTGCAATTCCGGTTGCTTGCCCGCCACAATCACGTTCACGTAGTGACGGCTGCGCAGGCAGTGGTCGGCGACCGAAAGCAGACAATTGGCGTCCGGGGGCAAATACACGCGGATGATATCGGCTTTCTTGTTCATGACGAAATCAATGAAGCCGGGATCCTGATGGCTGAAACCATTGTGGTCCTGGCGCCAGACGTGCGAGGTCAAGAGATAGTTGAGCGATGAAATAGGACGCCGCCAGGGAATGTTGCGCGTCACCTTCAGCCATTTCGCGTGCTGGTTGAACATGGAATCAACGATATGAATAAACGCCTCGTAACACGAGAAAAAGCCGTGACGACCGGTGAGCAAATAACCTTCGAGCCACCCCTGGCACATGTGCTCGCTAAGAACTTCCATGACACGGCCGTCGCGCGTCAGGTTCTCGTCCGTGGGCAACAAAGGCTCCATCCAAATTTTCTTAGTGACCTCGTATATAGCGTCGAGCCGGTTGGATGCGGTCTCATCCGGGCCGAAGACGCGGAAGTTTTTCGAGTCTGCGTTAAGTTTCATGACATCCCGCAGAAAATTACCCAAAACGCGCGTGGACTCCGCAACGTCGATACCTGGCTTTTGCACTTCCACGGCATAGTCGCGGAAATCGGGCATTAATAAGTCTTTCAGCAGCAGTCCGCCGTTAGCATGCGGATTGGCTCCCATCCGCCGGTCGCCCGTGGGCGCGAGTTCGGCAAGCTCCGGAATGAGCTTTCCGTTCTCATCGAACAGCTCTTGCGGACGATAACTCTTCATCCAGTCCTCAAGGATCTTCAAGTGCTCCGGCTTTTTCTCCAGGTCATCCACCGGGACCTGGTGGGCGCGCCAAGTTCCTTCGACCGGTTTGCCATCCACGAATTTCGGCCCGGTCCAACCCTTTGGACTGCGGAAAATAATCATCGGCCACACGGGCAGCGTGGCAGCCGAGTCTTTGCCGCGAGCTTCACTCTGGATGTCGCGAATCTCCGCCACAATGGTGTCGAGAGTTGCCGCCATCAGCTGATGCATCGCGTCGGGCTCGTGGCCTTCCACGAAATAGGGCTTGTAGCCATATCCAGTGAAGAGATGGACCAACTCATCGTCATTAAGACGGCCCGGCACTGTGGGATTCGCGATTTTATAGCCGTTGAGATGAAGGATCGGAATTACCGTGCCATCGCGGGCTGGATTCAGGAATTTATTGGAATGCCAACTGGTAGCCAGCGGACCGGTCTCGCTCTCGCCATCGCCCACTACGCAGCACGCCACTAAATCCGGATTGTCGTAGACCGCGCCGTAAGCGTGCAGTAAGGAATAACCGAGTTCGCCTCCCTCATTGATCGAGCCCGGGGTTTCCGGAGCGGCGTGACTGGGAATGCCGCCAGGAAACGAAAACTGCTTAAACAACTTGCAGATGCCTTCTTCATTTTGCTGAATGTTGGAATAAAGTTCGGTGTATGTGCCCTCCAGATAAGTATTGGCGACCATGCCAGGTCCGCCGTGACCGGGTCCACAAACGTAAATCACGTTGAGATCGTATTTCTTGATCAGGCGGTTGAAGTGAACATAGATGAAGTTCAATCCCGGCGTGGTACCCCAGTGACCCAACAGTCGAGGCTTGATGTGCTCCAGTTTCAAGGGCTCGCGCAAAAGCGGGTTCGCGTAGAGGTAAATCTGCCCAACGGAAAGATAATTTGCCGCGCGCCAGTAGGCATTCATTTTGCGGAGTTCTTCCGAGGACAGGGGTTGGCTGGAGGCAGCGGTCACAGGGTTGGGCGAGGCTACTGATGTCATGCAAGGCTCCTTCATCTTCCCATCTTTAGCTAGTCTAGCTATTTTTCCCGTGCGGTGGCGGGCGGGGCGGTGGAAATCTGTTAAAGGAGTGTGAAAAAGAGTGGCAACGGGAAGCAACCGTTGGAGTATTCAGGCTGTTGCCAAGCCGCTTAATCTTTGTCCTTCGAGCGCAGTCATTTCGAGCGCGGCGAGAAATCTGCTTCCTCAGGGAAACCAGCAAACAGCGCAGGTTCCTCGTCGCTGCCTCGGCATCCTTCCGTCCGGGGCGCGGCGCCCACGTAATGTAAGCGCCCAGGCTGTCGGGCGAGCTGAGCCCCGGCCTCTCGCCGATCAGCACTGCTGAAATCTTTGCCTTTGCGGTTCAGAGCGTTTGACCGGAGAAATCGCCCCGCAAAAACATGGATCGCAGAGCTGAAGTTTCCTCGTATAAGGTCTCGCTCAACTTATCGATCGGCCTCCGTCACGATAAACGTCGTCCCCTCAACGGACTCTAACGAATGTTGGTGAACTGTGTACTTTCCATGCAGCAGATGCAACAGGTAGAGCGGAGCGATCACACCCAGGATTCCCCAACCGGCGCGCGCGTTCGGTGGCATCACCATGATCACGCAGATGAACACCGTCCAGAGAATCGCCAACAGGTTGATCGTATTGCTGAATTTGCCCAGGTGCCACGGGCCGCGATTCGCAATCCAGGCGGGCTTCTTTCTCCATCCAAGATAGACCGGAATTCCGTAGGAGAGATAAAAGCCGACCACGCTGATCGACGTGACCACCGAATAAGCTCCGCTATAGATCATTGCCGCGAAAGCCAGCCCCGCCGCTAGCCAGAGCGCGGCAACCGGCGTTTTGTGGGTGGCGCTCACTTTGCTCCATACATTGGAGAGCGGCATGCCCTGATCGCGCGCGAATGCATAGATGGTGCGTGACAACGATGTGCAAGCCGCCACGCCGCAAAACCACATGGCCAGCACCGTAAGCCCCAGAACTGCGACCGCGGCGCGCGCTCCTAGAGCCATCTGCACAATCGCCAAAACTGCCGGGTAGGAGTTGCCTCCAGCGTCCTTGGCGCTAAGAACTTGCGTGATATTAGGGATGACCAGCGTGAGCGACAGAATCAGCAGGTAGCCAAAAATTCCGGAAACTCCAACCGCCATCACCATCCCGCGGGGCGCGCTGCGACGGGGATCGAGCGTCTCTTCAGCAGCGTGCGCGGAAGCGTCGAACCCGGTATAGGTCCACTGCGCCTGTAAAAGACCCAACAGAAATAGCCATGCGTAGGGCGCGTGAATGCCACTGGAAGAAGTTGCCAAAAGGAGGAAATGCAGCGGTTGTTTGGGAGCGAAGACCAACAATGCGCCCACCAGGATTACAACGCCCGCGATATGTACAGGCACGCTGGCGTCATTGAGCCATGCTACCCAGTGCGCCGAATAGTGGTTCAACAAGGTTTGCGAAACTAGCAGAGCGGCATATGCCAGTAGCAAATGCGAAACCGTGGACTGTATCTGGAGCATGGGCAGCAAAAATTGAGCGCACGCATAATCTATGCCCGCGATCACCGTCACCAGCCCAACGATATTCAGCCACGCCGTAAACCAGGCCCAGGTTCTTCCCCCCAATTTAGCCGACCAGTGAATCATTCCGCCTGAGGTGGGGAACGCGGAGCATAATTCCGCCATGCTGAGTGCGACCAGGAGCGTGCCCAAAGTAGCGATAGGCCATCCCAGTGTCATCTGCAAAGGGCCGCCCATGGAAAGACCGTAGTCGTAGAGGGCGACTAAGCCCGTCAAAATCGAGATAACCGAGAACGAGAGAGCGAAGTTCGAGAACCCGCCGAAGTCGCGCCGAAACTCTTGTTTGTAACCCAACTTCTGCAGATCGCGAGCATCCGTTTGCTCTCTGGACTGTCCGGGGAGGGTGCGGTGTGGGTCAGGCTGGCTGTCGTTTTGAGGGCTCATAGCCGGAGTACGGTCTTTACAAGGTAACGGCATTGCGCGGCGTGCGCAAATGAAAATTGCCGATTTCGCAGAGCGGTAAAGGGGCCCGGTCAAGTGCTTGACTGAAAATTTCAAGAACAGGGCCACCACTAGAACTCGGATCAATTTAGATGGTGATTTGTTTCTCCGGATGTCGCCTCAAATACCAGCAGGGCGCGTACCCCAGATGAGAAAACAGCGAATGAACACACGTCTCATCTTCCTTATCCTTGAAGATGTATTCAGTCTTGTTGTTTTTTTCCTGAACCGCATAGTAACTGCTCACGGGTTCGGTCCCGAATGCCGTGCGGTTTGCGGCCACCCGGTATCGGAGAACGGCATAGTCCACGGCATAGATAACGCCGAGTAGAATAACTAGCCCGAGAGTTACGCTTACCGCTAGAAGTTTCACTGATGACCCCAGTTCAAATCTGAATTGGGCCGTCTCCATGACTTCCCTGCCTCGTCCTTTGCATCCCGGCTCGGAACTGGCATTCTACTATGACAAGATTCGAGCCTTCTCCATGTCATCGCCATGGCAACCATCAGATGAATCGGGCGCATCACTGTAGGAAAGCAAAACCGGCCGGAACGGGGCGGGTCCCGTTCGGTCGTGCTCCGGGAGTCACACAATAAATTCAGGTTCATTTTGAGTTTTGGGGGCCGAGAATCCAATCTCCAACTGCGATTTAATCGTTTATTTTGGCTAAGCTTCGATTGAGGACAATGCGTGAACAGAGTCCGATGAAACTCCCGGCCACTACTCTCCGCTCCGCCCCGGCGAGAGGTCCTTTTCTTTTTGCGGTTGTGTCCCTTCTTGCAATCGCTGCTCCTGCTTTCGGACAACAAACTGGTGAGCTCGTTTTAGGGTTCGCACCACAGCAAACGACTATAAATTTCACGCTTGGCGATATCCTTCATACGGTGCACGGCGCGTTCAGTCTCAAGAGTGGAAACATCCACTTCAATCCGTCGACCGGCGCCGTCAATGGCGAGATCCTGGTGGATGCAACCAGCGGGAACAGCGGCAATAGTTCTCGCGACTTGAAGATGCACAAAGAGATTTTAGAGAGCGACCACTACCGCGAGATCACATTTCTGCCCGATCGCGTAGAAGGAAAAGTGCTGGCTCAGGGCCATTCCACCATTCAGGTGCACGGCATGTTTGGCATTCACGGGGCAGTGCACGAGATTACGATTCCGGTGCAGGTGGAAATCGCTCCCGACCATTGGACGGCTATTTCTCATTTCGTTATCCCGTACGTGCAGTGGGGAATGAAGAATCCCAGTACTTTCATTCTGCGCGTGAACCAGACCGTGGACATTGATATCCGTGCAAACGGCGCGATTCCCGGGGGCAATTAGACCCCGCCCGGCTGCCAATCCATCAGTCCTGCCTCTGGATCATTTTCGAACTGGCTGTGCTGATCCTGTAGGATAGGGGACAGAGGAGTTACCAAACTGAACCACCACCGGCTCTTTTCACCTCTGGTCAATCACCTGCGAAAGAGGGTATTCTGTCTAGCCTTGGATCATGTGGCTTAGCGACGAGGAAATGCAAGCACCCGGTGTTGAATCGTTCCCCAACCAGACGTATGGAGGTTGAGCAACCAGGCTGCTAGGTTCGTGTTCTAATAGAAAGATCGTCACACCAGACTCCGAATGAAAATAAACCCAACCGCTTCCTCCTGCCGGCAGCTGGCCGAGTTTCGTGATCTCAATTTCCAGTCGAACCCACTTTACTGGGTAATTCTTCTTTTCCTGGGTGCGGTAATACAACCTGCGCAATCCACGGCCCAGGAAATCCCCCGAATACAGCTTTTCGGAGGGTATTCGTATACCCGCTTCGACAGCTCTACCTTCGGTTTCGCTGGTGGATCGAATCTGAATGGCTGGAACGCGGCGATTTCCGGAAACCTCATCCGCGGTCTTGGGGCAACGGCTGAACTCACGGGCCAATATGGCGACCACATGAACCTCCGGGACTTCGCGGTCGGGCCGCAAGTGATGTTGCCCCACGGAAGGTTTCTGATTTTCGCTCACCTGCTGGTCGGCAAGGGTAGGACTTTTGTCAGCGAGGGCGGTGGCGTTGGCGACACGCAACGTGCCTACCTGGTGGGCGGAGGAGTGGACATGCCGTTTCGCAGCCACTTCGACATTCGGTTGGTTCAGGGAGATTACGTCCGCACGGAATTGCTCCAAGGGACTCAGAACAACTTCCGGGTTTCCACCGGTGTAGTGTACCGCTGGGGCGAGATCAGAAGAACAAAACATAAAGCGCCGAGCACCCAGGCGCCGTAGGTCGATTCCATGAAAGAGGGTTTCGCTGACTAGGGATATCTTGATGCCGATTCGTTGGAAACTTTTGTTCGGAATGCTTCTCGCCGTGGCCACCCTGCCGGGTTGCGGAAGCAGCAGTAGCAACGGCGGAAGCGGAGGCAGTGGAGGTTCCTCGTCCTCCCATCTCGCTTACGTTCCGGTTCCTACGCAGAATGGAGTGTCGGTGTACCGCGTGAGCAGTTCCGGCGCGCTCACTATCGTGGCGGGATCACCTTTTACGATGGGAACCTCTCCCTCCTTGATTTGGGTGCACCCTTCCGGCAAATTTGCCTACGTAGTAAATCAGGGAGAGAACGACATTTCGCTGGTAAAAATTGACGGCAGCGCGGGCTCGCTCACCGAAGTCCAACCGCGAACTCCTACGGGCGTGAACCCATCATCCATGAACATGGATTCCGCCGGCAGTTTTCTTTATGTCACCAACCAGGCATCGAATACCATCTCGGTTTATTCGATCAACTCCTCGACCGGGGCGCTGACGGCGGTAGGCGGATCACCCTTTCCCGCCAATCCGGGGCCTCAAACATTGTTGATTTCGCCGTCGGGAAATTTTCTTTACGTTTCCAATCCAAATTTGGCAGCGGTTTCCATTTATACGATTTCCTCAGGAGTTTTGCAGCAGGTTGCAGGCTCACCATTCACAGTCGGGCACCTGCCCACTTCCATGGTGATCGATCCCGCCGAGCATTTTCTCTACGTAGCCAACCAGGGCGATACTACGCTGGCGGTGTTTACGATTACCTCGGGGAACGGGACTGTGACCCTGACGCCGATTCTGGGGTCACCCTTTACAACCACGGACCCTCCCGGATCGATGGTACTCGACCCCTCCGGCAATTATCTCTACATCACCAATCATGGAGCGGCTAACATTTCGGCATATGCCTTGGATTCCGTCACCGGTGCGCCCACGCAAATTCTGAATTCTCCGTTCACTGCTTCAGCCACGCCGTCATTCCTGGTCATGGACCCATCGAACACAGTACTTGTTTGAGGCTGATCAAAGCGTGAAAAGCATTTCCACTTTGCCCATCACGGCGGGCACTGGAGCGCTTGCGGGAGTCTTGAGCACGACGACGCTAGGCTCACCTCCGGCATCCATCTTCGTTACGAAATAACGTGGCCGAAAGATGATTCGCTTCGGCATCGCGGGGTTCGGATTGCACGCCGTGAAGCGGCTGATGCCGGGCTTTGCCCTGGCCAGAAATTGCCGCGTCACGGCTCTTTCCCGGCGCGATTTGGATAAGGCGAAGCAATCGGCACGCCAATACAATATTCCGCACGCTTTTGCCTCCACCGCGGAACTCTGCCGCTCGCCTGAAGTGGACGCTATTTTCGTGGCTACGCCCAATTCTGTTCACTTGGCCGATGTCCTGACCGCAATTGACGCCGGCAAACCAGTGTTGTGCGAGAAGCCGATGGGAATCAATGCAGTAGAGTGCCGTCTCATGGTAGAGGCCGCGCCAAAGCAAAACTGTTGCTAGGGGTGGCGCAGGTATTCCGCTTTGAAGAGACCACCGCGTGGTTTCGTGAACAGCTGGCCGCCGGGAAGATTGGCACGCCCATCTTTGCCCGCGTTGAATTTTCATTTCCCGGGAGCTCGCCACCATGCCCGGCTGTGGATGCACGACAAAAAAATCGCCGGCGGCGGTCCGGTCGCGGATATCGGCGTTCACTGCATCGATACATTGCGTTACATCCTGCAAGATGAGGTCGTGCGGGTCAGCGCTCGCGCGATTCCCAATGAGCAGTGTTCCGGATATTGAATCCGGCGCCGCGCTCATCTTGGAATTTTCCCGGGGGATTTTAGGCACTGTGCAGTGCTCGTTTCTCGCCGAATATCGTACACCGCTGGAACTGGTGGGCGAGTCCGGCGTATTGCGCGGCGACGATTGCCTTAACGTCGAGAGGCCAGTGACCCTGGAATTGCGGCAGGGCGGGACCACGGTCGAGAGTGCGAACGTTTCCAACCAGTTGGCCTACGCCAGGCAGGTGGACGCGTTTGCCGCGGCGGTGGAGGGGAAGGCTGCGTTCCCTGCCGCCGGGCGAAGAAGGTTGGCAGAATCAGGAAATTCTGGACGCAGCCTATCGCAGCATGGAGAGCGGCAGGGTTGAAGACGTGCCACGCGTAAAGTAGCATTTCCTCTTGCGTCCATATACTATTCCCATGCCCGAAAACCGATGGACTTCGCCCGAGCACGTCCAAGAATATCTAGGTATCGCCGATTCGATCCCGCACCGCGCCGAAGCAGAAGCGGCGCTTCTGGAAGCTTTGCCGTCCAAGGTCTCCCGTATTCTTGACCTTGGAACTGGCGACGGCCGTCTGCTCGCTTTGGTCAAGCGGCGCTATCCGCACGCGGAAGCTATCGGCGTTGATTTCTCTCCGGCCATGCTGGAACGGGTGCGACGGCGCTTCTCCGAAGATCGTTCGATTTGTATTGTGGCGCACGATCTCGACCATCCGCTTCCCGAGCTAGGCAGGTTCGATGCCGTCGTCTCCAGCTTCGCCATCCATCACCTTGTCCACGAACGCAAGCGCTCACTTTATTCGGAGATCTGCCACGTGTTGAGTGCGAACGGCGTGTTCTGCAACCTGGAGCACGTATCGTCTCCCACAGCGCGGTTGCATGAGGAATTCCTGCGATGCTTGGCCATCGCGCCGGAAAACGAGGATCCCTCCAACAAGTTGCTCGACGTGGACACACAACTGCAGATGGCTGGACGAAATTGGTTTTACCGACGTTGATTGCCTCTGGAAATGGCGCGAACTCGCGCTGCTGGTCGGCCGCACCGAATAAGCGGAGATCTATTTTGGCGGGATGCCCTGCGCTTGCACAATAGCCCAGTGCCACTCTTGATCTGGTTCAAGTTTTGCGCCAAGGTCCTGGTGAAAAACTGCGGTCGCGAAGGGCGCGGCCGAACCTTTGATGTGGTAGAGCACAGTAAAATCAGAGCGTTTCCCCGAGCTTTCCTCATCCGCCGCGGCAGCAGGAATCAGCCTGGCAGAGCCGAAATTTGCGGCCGCGCTTGGAGAAGCCTGTCGCAGAATCGTCAGCCCCACAGTGATTTCGCGCAGGTTCCACGCGGTTCCGTTGTGTACCGTAATCTGCAACGCGTCGCCATTGATGACGGCAGGGCCGTCCAACATCCCCAATTCATTTCGCGGAAGTTCCTGCGGAACAAATGGATCCGACACTAACGCCCCGGTCTTGGCGCTGAAGGTAAGGTTGCAAGTCACGTCCGGGGCCGAGACCCGAATGTCCTTTCCAATGCCGTCGAACACAAAATTCATGCTGGTTTTGAGCCGGTCATTTTCGGCCTGCTTCACCACCTGCGAGAGATTGTCGTTGTCGATTACGGTCTGCGCCGAAGGCGGTTCTTTCTGACCTTGCTCCTTGGCTTTTTCTTTGTCCCGCCGCAAGGCACGCGCGATGTCACCCAAGGAAACACCATTATCGTCGTCCGACTGCGCGACAAGGCGCGGGCTGCACGTCAACAGCGTGAGCAACATCGTCAGAGCAAGCAGTGGAAAATGTGACTTCATGAGTCTGGATGGTCGCAACCTGCTTCCGCCATTGTGCCGCAGATCAGTGGTGGTTGCCGCACCATCGGTAACCTGGCATTCAACCGATCAACAGCCGAGCAGAAGAAGCCGCCCCACTCCAAATTCTAAACAGTAGTGGAGACCGCAAAGTAGGATGAGGGCAAACCTTGGTGCTAGACCTTCCGAATAGAGA
Organism: uncultured Acidobacteriaceae bacterium; assembly: GCA_963712035.1. Lineage (GTDB taxonomy): Bacteria > Acidobacteriota > Terriglobia > Terriglobales > Acidobacteriaceae > PALSA-270. The sequence continues at coordinate 279,278 of CAVQGL010000005.1, forward strand.
AGTAGGGACGATGAGTGATTGAAGAGGGCGGCACGAAGTGGCGTGCAACGGGTCGCCTCACCCAAAATCGCTAAGTTACAACAGCCCCGAAGCACGAAATCGGGTCACAGGATCGGCTATCCGCACCGGTTGCCGTCTAAAGATCCAGCGAGCCACCGCGATCCCCAACGCTGCGTACCAGAAATGAGCCAATTTCATATGTGCACCCCCGAGGGGGAGTTTCACCCCCAACCTACCAATGGGATATCGGCGGGTCAATGCGACAAAGGTGCTATCAATTGCGAGGCCAAATTACCGAAGTAATACGTCCCATTTCCTAAACGCACCGTCAACTTTTTCATAGGCTTTTTACTTCAATAAGCGAGGCGTTGTACTCAATTTTGAGCGGATTTCGCAAGCGCCGGCCAAACAGAGGCACATCCACCTCGAAAACGTCGTCTTCCTGCGCGCGAATTTTCGCACCAAAGCTAACCGAGTTGGCGCCAAAGAAATGCACGTGTACGTCGCCCGGCCGCCGGAAGAGGTCGTATTTGAAATGATGATGCTCCAAGTTGGCGATGGTGTGCGACATGTGCTCTTCCCCACTTTGGAAGGTACCCGTCCATATCAATTCGCGGTGACGGACAATCCCGACCGAGCCGGTTACTGACTGCGGAAGATCGCCGAGGAGCAATTCAGGACCAATCGAACACCGGCGTAATTTGGAGTGCGCCAGGTAAAGGTAATTGCGGCTCTCGAGCAGGTGATCGGAAAATTCGTTTCCCAAAGAAAAACCGACTCGCCACGGTGTCCCGTCATCCGCGATGACGTAGAGTCCAGCGATCTCCGCTTCTTCGCCGCCATCCTCGGCAAAAGCAGGTTGCGTCAGTTCGTGCTCCGGAGGCACAATACTGCGGCCGTCGCCCTTGTAGGCCCACTCCGGCTGAGCACCGATTTGTCCCGCTTCCGGTTTCCCTCCCTGCAGGCCGATCTGAAACATGCGCGCCGTGTCGGTTAGCGCCTCCGGCTTCGCTGCAGCGTGCATCTCGTCGCGCGATTTCGCGCTGCCCAGATGCGTCAATCCGGTAAGACTGACGAAACAATGGGCGGGGTCCGGGTGGTCGAGCGGCGGCAGCAATCGCCTCTGGTCCACAATCTGCTGGTAATCTACAGATTCCCCAGAAAGATGATCTTCCACCAATTGCTCTAACTTCACCTGGCTCCGAATGGCCCGAAACGCCAGATCGTAAACCCGGTCGAAGTCCACCAGGGTTCGCAGAAGGGCGCCGTCATCGGAGGGAACACCGATCTGTCTCTCGCCGTCATGGCCAAGGAATTGAACGAGCCGCATCATGATGAACGAATTCTACCCCAGGCAATCCAGATTTGTGCCGCTTCATCAGCCACATCAGACTTGGAGCACGTCGCCATCGCGCGCCACCATCTGATAGAGCACCGGGCTCACGATTCGGCCCAGAAACAATCGTGAGATGAGTCCAGCCACGATGACGATGGCAAACGGTTTTTGCGAGTCCGAGCCCACGCCGGTGGAAAGCGCCGCAGGCAGAAGCCCCAGGCAAGCGACTAGCGCCGTCATCATGATGGGTCGCAGGCGGATCAGCGAGCCGTCCAGGGTGGCCTCCCGGATGCCCATGCCCTCGAGCCGGAGCTTATTGATGTAGGACACGTCGATGATGGCCGTTTCTGCCGAGACACCCAAGAGCACAAGAAGGCCGAGAACGGAGGAGACGCTGAAGGTGGTGTGCGTGAGCTTGAGCGCTAGCAACGCCCCAACCGGTTCGGTCATCACCACGCCGATGACTACGGTCATGGGGAACTTGAAATTGCCGTAGAGCGCAAACAGAATCATAAAGATCAAGAGAAGTGCGAGCGGGCCGATCACTGAGAATTGCTCTCGTGCCGCGACGTACTCGCTGTATTCCCCGCCCCAGTCCAAGCGATAGCCTTGCGGCAACTTGACGGACGACTCCACCTGCTTTTGCGCCTGGTCGACAGCGCGGGCCAGATCGCGTCCCTCAATGCTGAATTGGACGCCGATGTAGCGCGAATTATTCTCGCGATAGATAAACGATGCCCCGTTGCCCTGATGAATCGTGGCCAGCTCGGAGATCGGAACTTGCTGACCTGAGGGGGTGGGCACCAACAAATTACCGATGGCGTGCTCGCTGGATCGGTATTCGGGTTTCATGCGCACTACCAGATCGAACAGTTGCTCGCCCTGGATCACTTGAGTTGCGGCTTGTCCGCCCACGGCGGCCTGAATCACACCCTCAACGTCGGACACGTTGATGCCGTAACGCGCGATTTTTTCGCGGTTCACGTCAATCTGCACGCTGGGCTGACCCAGTTCGCGCACCACCGTAAGCTCGGTAAATCCGGGCACCTGTTGCAGCACTCGCTTGATCTCGACCGCCTTGTCTTCCAGTACTTGCAGGTCAGGTCCGAAGATTTTTACGGCGAGCGCGCTCTTCAAACCAGTGAGCGCTTCGTCCACGGCGTCTTCGGCCGGCTGCGTGAAATTGAAAATGACTCCGGGATATCCAGCGACTTTTTCTTGAATGTCCTTGGTGAGATCGGCTTTGTTATGGATCGGCCCCCGGCTCCATGTCGAGTCTTTGTAGGGCTTCAATCCAACGTAAAACTCGCAATTGAAAAAGCCGGTAGGGTCGGTGCCATCGTCGGGACGTGCCAGTTCTGAACCGACCTCGGTGACCATCGGGTAGGCCATCAGGATCTTGCGAATCTGCGGAGCGAACTTAGCCGCCTCCTCAAAGGAAATGGTGTAGGGCATGGTGGCGCGAACCCACATGGCGCCTTCGTCCAGGTGAGGCATAAACTCGCCGCCAATGAAGGGAATCAGAAGAAGCGAAGCGCCAAAAACCACGGTAGCCAGAACCATCGTGAGATTCGGGCGATCCAGGCACCAGCGGAGTTCCGAGGCGTACTCATCTTTTAACCACTCGTAGGCGCGGTTTACGTTCTCTTTCACCCCGTGCGTGAACCAGTAGGAGGCGAGCACGGGAACCAAGGTTAGAGTGAACAGAAGCGACCCGAGCAGCGCCCAGGACATGGTTTCGGCCATGGGATGGAAAAGCTTTCCCGAGGGCCCACTGAGCGCGTAGATGGGAATGTATCCGGCAAGGATGACGGCGATGGAATAAAAAATGGGCCGGTCCACGTCGTGCGCTGCCGCGATGATCACATCGTGAAGCTTGTATTCCTGCCCGTGGCGCGCGGCCAACTCGCGGTAGATGTTTTCCATCATGACGACGGTGCCGTCGATGATGATTCCGAAATCGATAGCCCCAATGGAAAGCAAGTTCGCCGGAATGCCGCGACCGTGCAGGAAAATAAAGGAAAACAGCAAGCTCAACGGAATGGTCAGGGCGACAATGATCGCGGCGCGCACACTGACCAGGAAGAAGATCAGGACAACCAACACCAGGGCCATGCCCAGCAAGAGGTTATGCTCCACCGTGTCGATGGTTACCTGTACCAGGTCGCTGCGATCATAGTAGGGCCGCACTTTTACGTCCGGCGGCAGCAGGTCCCGGTTGATCTCCTTGGTCTTCTCTTCTACCCGTTTGAGGACGTTCTGGGTCTGCTCGCCGGTGAGCATAAGGATGACGCCTTCCACCCGGTCGTCATCATTCTGAAATCCGAATTCTCCCAGGCGGGGCGCGTGGCCAATGGTGACCTCGCCAATGTCGCGGATGCGCACCGGTACGCCGTTGTTATTGCCCACGACGATGTCGCCGATGTCTTCGGTTTTGGTCACCAACCCGAGTCCGCGCACGTAGAAAAATTGCGAACCCTGCGAATAAAATCCGCCCCCGGCGTTGGCGTTGTTGGCGGCCAAGGCATTGAGTATTTGCGGCAAGGGAATGTGGTAACTGTAAATTTTGGCTGGATCGAGCAGCACCTGGTACTGCATCACCGTGCCGCCGAAGCCGGAATCATCTGCCACGCCGGGCACCGACTTGTAGGCGCGCTCGATAACCCAGTCCTCGTACGTCTTCAACTCCTGCGGCGTACGATCCGGGCTTTCGATCACGTAGCGATAGACAAGGTTAGACGGGCTCGAGAGGGGCGCCAGGCTGCCCGCTACGCCTGCTGGCAGGGTGGCATCCGAAAGCCTTTCGAACACCACTTGCCGCGCGAAATAGTTGTCCGTGCTTTCCTCGAACGTCATGATGACGTCGGACAGCCCGTAGAGCGAAATCGAGCGCATGAACACCATGTGCGGCACGCCGTTCATCTGTAACTCGATGGGCAGGGTTACCAGACGTTCGACCTCCTCCGCCGCGTGTCCGGGCCACTGGGTGATGACTTCCACCAGCGGGGGAGAAAGGTCCGGGTAAGCGTCGACGGGCATGCGCTGAAACGAAATCGCTCCGATCACTACCACGAGAGCTGCCGCCATCAAAACCAGGAAGCGCTGCCGCAAAGCGTATTGAACGATGTGATGAATCATGCCCGGTCCTGTGCCCTCAACGTTGAAGCGAATTTTGGAATTGCAGGAAAAGACTGCCATCCCCGACGACGCGGTCGTTCGCGCTTACCCCGGTGAGGAGTTGCGTTTTCCCTCCCTGCGTTTCGCCGAGCGTGACATCGCGCCTGGCAAATTGTGTTCTTCCGGTTTGCAGATAGACGTACGGCATGTTCTGTTCGTCGCGCAATACGGCGGAATTAGGGACAAAGAGCGCGTTGGGAATCACGCCGGCTTGCACCTCCGCGGTCACGTACATTTCCTTCTTCAAGCGCTCGCCGGGGTTGGGCGATGCAATGCGCGCCTGGAGGGTGCGGGTGTTGGGATCGAGCGCGGGAGAAATGTACTCGATCTTGCCCCGCACCACGCCCGGATACGATTCGTTGTCAATAGTTACCGGATCACCAACGTGCACGTAGGCCACGTCGTTCTGGTAAATGTTGACAAGAATCCACACCGAACTCATGTCCGACAGCGTAAAACACTGCGTCGCGCCCGCAGCCAGCAGTTGCCCCACCGAGCACTCCCGGTCCACCACTTCTCCAGCCACCGGCGAGTACAACGGAATTTCCGGGGAGGGAGGCTTACTGACGATGGTTTCCGGGTCCGTAATACCGAGCACGCGAATGGCGTCGGCACTGGACTCAAAGTCGGCCTGCGCCTGGGTGCGGTTCGATTCCGCTTGCTCCAGGTCGGCCTCGGCGATGGCGTGATGGGCATAGAGATCCTGCGCGCGACGGTACAACTTGTCCGCAAGCTGGAATGCGTCTCGTGCTTTGAGATAAGCCGAACGTAGCAGAGAGTAGTCCGGACTCGCGATGTAAAGCAGCGCCTGGCCCGCGCGCACATGCTCGCCCTGCACGACCATTACACGGCTGACCGGACCGCCGACCTGCGCGATCACCGGGGTAGTCTTAAAGTCGTTGTACTCGACCGCGCCGGTCAGGCGAAGCGTGCGCGCCAGCGGTCCCTGTTCGACGGGCACAATTTGGATGTGAGACATCTGGTCGGCTGGCAGTGCGAACAACTCGGCTTTGGTGTTGGAACTCTCCGTTGTCGAGAACGAGGTCATCTTGCCAGCTTGTTCTCCCGCTCCGCCACAGCCGGCCAATACCATGCTCGCCGATACGGCGAGCGAGGCCCATCGCTGCCAACGACTCGCACTTACGTTCATGGAAGATTCCTCGTTCCGACCGCCGCCTTCAGTTGCTCCAGAGCGGTCATATAAGCGCCGAGGGCTTGGCGGTAAGCCAACTGGGTGGCGCGATAGCTGCGTTCGGCGTCCAGAAAATCCAGCAGGCTGGCCGCGCCGCGCCGGTAAGCATATTCACTGATGTCGCGCGAGTCCTGCGCCTGTTTCAGGTAGCCCGATACATAAAGCTGTACAACTTCGTCGTTACTCTTGACGCCTTCGTAGGCGCTGGCCACATCGCCGATGACAACCTCGCTGGCCGATTTTTGCAATTGCTGCGACTGAGTGAGAGCGTAGTTCGTGCGCGCAATTTCTCCTTGATTGCGGTTGAAAATGGGCAGATCGAAATTGGCAAAAATCGACGCGGTATTTTCGCCCGACACGTGGGTGAAATCGTAGGTTCCGTTTACGTCAACTTTGGCATTGGCTTTGGCCAAAAGGATCTGGCTCTGGGCGGCCGTCACCCCTAAATTGGCGGCCTGTAAGTCGGGCCGCTCATTCAATGCCTTGGCCTGTAGATCCTCGACTCCGGATTTAAGCGGCTGATACGCCAAATCACCTACCACATCAAAATCCGCTGGCACGGCTTCATAACCCAGCAGTTCCCGCAGGCTCACCAGGGCCTGCACGCGTGCCAGACGGGCCGCGGAAACATCGGTCTGAAATTGCAGCAACTGAAGTTTAATTTTGAGGAAGTCGCCTTCGCTGATCTGCCCTGCTTTGTATTGCGCGTCGCCAATGTCCACCGTTTGTTGAAAGCTCTTCAAATCCTCCAGAGCAAAGCGCAGAGTGGACTCCGCCAGCAGAACGCTGACAAATTGTTGCCCTACGTTAAGAATAAGGTTACGTTCCGCATCGGTAGTTTGGGCGCGAGTGACCGCCGTCGCGTCGCGTGCAGCCTGCAAGCGGCGTTGCCGTTTGTGGCCGCGCTCGAATAAATAGCTGATGCCGACATCAAACTGCTGCGTCTCATTCAGGTTGTCGGAAGAAAAATACTGCGGGCTAAAGAACGGAATGAACTGCGAATCGAGGTCAAGCGTCGGATTGGGACGCAGATTGGCGGTAATTTCCTGCGCCTGATTTTGCAGAACCAGAGTCCGCTGCGCCTGCAGCCCGTGGTTATGAGCTAACGCAAGGTCGACGGCCTGATCTAGAGTGATCATCGTAGCCGCCTGCCCGGCCGCGCGATTTGTCGTCAGCAACAGGCAAAAGCCAAAGCTAAAGATAAGGGCGAAACCTAGTTGATGTCGTAAAAGCATAAAGTTTCAATCCATTGCGTGCGCAAGCCGCAACTTTCGCGAAATCTCAGGCGCTTGCTAATTGGGAGATTAGTGGATTAGCCAGGGCGTAGTCAGGCCAGGGGGCGGCTTAAAGAACGGGCGGCGGCCGCACGTACAGATGGAAGGAGGGACGAAAAGAATGAACGCGGACTATGGGCAGCAGCAGGTTCGGCACGCCGCGAAATGACCAAACGGAGGTGATGATGAGAGGAGCGACGGCCGCCGACTGAGCCATTAAGCAAGTCAGGCAAAGCGTGCTGCCTGCCAAAGCCGCTCGAACCTGAACGCGAGAACCGGAATCAGAAACGGGTATGCCACAGAAATGCGCAGCTTGGCCCGTGCTCGCAATCAAAATCACGAGCACGCAAGCCCCGCACAACCATCGATTCCAAAGGCCCTGATGCGTCCAGAGTTCAGAATTTCTTATCATTATCCTCCGCGACAATCGCACAGCTTATCGAGGCAAAGGCGAGTAATGGCTTTATCTTAGCACTCATCGCGATTTCCCCCATCATTACCAGACTGCGTCCTCAGCTCCAGGTAATCCTTGGGGTGTTCTATTCCGCTGGCAGACGATGGGACCTCATGCTAGCAGCCTTGCGCAACGCTTAGGCCAACCTGAATTACTTGTTCGATCCAGGTTGGATCTGGTCGAACGTCCATTGATGGCGTCGAGCACAGATTCGAGAGCTTGGAAATCCCGTCCGTCGATGGCGGCCAGCGCCGCCGACTCGAGGGCATTGAAGTCCTTCGCGGAAGCTTCCGGTTTTTGAGCCACAACTGCCGGCGAAACTTCGTCGCTGAGCAGCCGCGCAGTCATCCGCAAAGATTCGATTTCAACCTTGACCCTTTGGATTTCCCGTTCCTTCATCCGCAGCACATCAAAAGGGTTTTTCATCACGATTCTTTGCTAAAGCCACGTTCTGAGCCGGGAATAGGGAGTTCGTGGTTTGTACGATCGGGAACGCGCTGGATTCGCGGTACTGCTTCGTTCGGACATTGTTGCCCGGGCTTGTGATGGCCACCAGAGCCGTCTTTGGACCCACAGTCGGTCATGACAACGGCATACTAGCACAATAAAATCAGGCCCACTCGTTAACTTGCGGCTCCATCGAGCCACAATCGAGCTGATGATCGGTTAGACCATGCCGGCTTCACTGTCGTATCCTCGGGTTCGCCACTGAATACAACAAGTCCGTCAGGAAATTCACTGCAACATAGGTCAAGCCTATCGCGAGGATGCAGCCTTGCACCAAATAGTAATCGCGATTGCCGATGGCTTGGATCGTGAGGCGTCCGATTCCTGGCCAGGAAAAAATCGTCTCGGTGACGATGGCTCCCGCCAGCAGCGCGCCGAATTGCAGTCCTAGCACGGTCAGCACGGGGATCATGGCGTTGCGCAGCGCGTGGCGATAGACGACCGCGCGTTCGGAAAGCCCCTTGGCGCGGGCGGTCCGGATATAGTCGTGGCCCAACTCTTCAAGCATGGACGTCCGCACCATGCGGGTGAGAATCGCCGCCAGCGCTCCGCCCATGGTGATGGCGGGAAGCACGAGATGCGCGAAGCTGCCCGAACCGGAGACCGGAAGCCATCCAAACTTGATGGAGAAAACTAGAATCAAAATCGGGCCGAGGGCAAAGTTAGGGAATGAAAGGCCAAAGAGGCTGACTACGCTGAGCAAGCGGTCGTCCCAACGATTGCGGCGTTGGGCGGAGCGCACGCCCGCGGGGACGGAGAGCAATATCGCGACCAACAGAGCGCCGAGCGTCAACTCCAAAGTGTAGGGATAGCGCTGCACGATCAAGCTGCTCACCCCTTGATTAAAACGCAACGAGCGGCCGAGATCGCCATGCAGCACACCCTTCCAATAACGAATGTACTGCTGGCCCAGAGGAACATCGAGGCCATACGCATGTCGGGTGGCTTGGATATCGGCAGGGGGCGCACCTTCCCCGAGCATTTGCAGGATGGGATCACCGGGAACTAAGTGGATTAGCAGAAAGACCAGCGAGACGACCAGCCAGATCACGGGGAGGGTGTAGAGCACACGAAGAGTGAGGTAGCGAAGCATTGCTCAGTTGTTAGCGGCTAGTTTCTAGTTCCAAAGATCAGTTCTCGGTTTCCAGCTTTCTGTTCCCGGTCACGGTCCCCTAATCCCCCGCTTGCGCCGCTGCCGCCGGTTGCAGTTTCTCGATACTCACTTTGGCGATGCGGTGACCTTCAATTTCTTCCACCACAAAGCGGTGTCCTTCAAAATCGAAGCGGTCTCCAACTTTTGGAATTCGCTGTAGGCGAGCCAGAACAAATCCAGCCAGAGTCTCGAAGCCTCCTTCACGCGGAAGGGACAGCTGGTACTGCGACTCCAGATCACGAATGCCGATCGAACCTTCCAAATGGATCGCGATTTTGCCTTCGACGGTCGGCTGCTGGGGCGGAGGCACATCAAACTCATCCTCGATTTCCCCAACTAATTGCTCCAACACGTCCTCGACGGTCACCACCCCAGCAGTTGAGCCAAATTCATCTACCACAATGGCCAGGTGGCGCTTGCGTTCTCTGAACTCCTCCAACAATTCGGAAAGCACTTTTGTATCGGGCACGACCAGCACATCATGCATGATTTGACTTATTTTCATGGCGGCAATGCGGGCTGCAACTGGCTGGCCCGGAATCGCAGTGAGCCGCAAGCGAGTCCAGCGCATAAGATCTTTGGAATAGAGCACGCCAATAATGTGCTCTGGGCCACTCTGCGGATCGTAAACCGGGATGCGGGAGTGCTGCTCTTCAACTGCCCTCCCCAGGGCGTCATCCAATGAAAGATCGCCCGGCAAGGAGAAGATGTCGGGCCGAGGCACCATGATCTGGCGAACATTGATGTTGTCGAGATCGAGCGCGCGGTTAATCATTTCCTCCTGAAAGGGTGGAATCTGCCCCAACTGGCGGCTGGCCGTAACGATCAGCTTGAGTTCGTCGGGAGAATGCACCGGGCCTTGCCGCAGCTTTTTGGAGCCGAAGGCCGCCAGCACGGAGCCAGCCGCACCACTCATCAGGAAAATCAAGGGCCGCGTGATGGCGAGAAACACGTCCATGGGCGCGGCTACTGCTAGGGCCACCTGCTCGGCGCGCTGCAAAGCCAGTGATTTGGGGACCAATTCGCCGAGAATCACGTGCAGGCTGGTGATGAGGCTGAACGCGATAACGATGGCCGCACCGTGGGCATAGATCATGACGTGTGGCATGTCGCCAAACCAGCGTTGCATGATCTGTGCGAGCAGCGGCTCTCCCACCCAGCCCAAGGTCAGGCTGACCACGGTGACTCCCAACTGAACGCCGTTGACGACTTCATCCAGGTTTCGGTGCAACCGCTGAACGATGCGCGCGCCAATGCGGCGGGCCTCGATGAGTTGCTGGATGCGGGTCTCGCGGATGCTCACCAGAGCAAACTCCGCCGCAGCAAAGAAGGCGTTGGCTGCCACGAGGAGCAGGATGAGAAGAATCCGCAGCAGCACAAAGGCGATCATGGAGGGCTAATTCTAGCATTCCAAAGGACTATGATGAGTAGGTTCGCAAAGTGCCAGTTCCGGCCAAAGGCGGGCTGGGCCACAGATCACTGGTAGACTTCAGTCGGGCTTCGCCCCGCGAGTTTATTGCTTTCGTTTCGTGGTGTGCTTCAGTCTAACGAAGTAGGGCCTAAGAATGTGCGTCGAGGAAAAAGGCCGGAAATCGCGCATCAGAAATCGCAGGAACAAAATCATCAGCGCATTCGTAATCATTCTCTAGGGTCGGGTAACCGGAACGTGTGTTGCAGGAGGAGTTGTGAACGGTAACGGCAAGAAAAGTCGTCGCAAAACATGGATTTATATCGCCATAGGGGCCGTCGTCGTGCTCTTGATCGCAGGCGGACTCATCGCCGCTACTCGCGGCAGCGCCAAAATTGATCCATCCAAATTGGCCAAGGTGGAGCGGGGCGATCTCGCTAAGAGCGTGGTGGCCACTGGCAAGGTCGAGCCCATCACCAAGGTAGAAGTCAAATCCAAGGCCAGCGGCATTGTAACCAAACTCTACGTGGACGCCGGCAACCGCGTGAAAAAGGGCCAACTGCTTGCGCAACTCGATAAAGAAGAGATCCAGGCGCAGGTGGATCAATCGAGGGCCGCGCTACAGGCGGCCGAGGCCAACCTGATTAGTTCCCAAGCGGACTGGCAGCGGGCGAAGGTGGATGCCGAGGGTCCGGACGTTCCCCTGCTGAAACGCGCTTACGACCGTGCGCTCAACATGGCAAAAGATGGGGTGGTTTCCCAGTCGGCTTTAGATGATGCGAATAAAGATTACCAACTTGCGCTCAATAAGCAGAATGTCGCCAAGGCCCAAGTCACGGTTTCGCAAGCAAAAATTGCCCAGTCGCAGGCCCAGGTCACTCAAGACAAGGCCAACCTGCAGCAACTGGAAGAGCAACTTGGTTACACCGATATCGTTTCCCCGCTTGACGGCGTGGTGCTTTCGCGCGACGTCGAGATGGGCGACGCCGTTAGTTCCATCCTGGTGCTGGGCTCTACTGCAACTCTAGTCATGACGTTGGGCGATACCAGCCAGGTGTATGTAAAAGGTAAGGTGGACGAAAGCGATATCGGCCGAGTCTATCTTGGGCAGGCCGCGCGCATTAAGGTGGAATCTTTCAAAGACAAGACTTTCAACGGCGTGGTGACCAAGATCTCTCCCATGGGGGTCGAGAAAGACAATGTCACCACCTTCGAGGTGCGAGTCTCTATCAACAACCCGGGCGGCGAGCTGAAGGCAGAGATGACCGCCAACGCAGAGATCATTCTGGAAGAGCACAAGAGCGTGCTGCAGATCCCTGAGGGCGCGCTTATTTACGACAAAGACAAAAAAGCTTCGGTGGAAGTGCCCGATCCGAAGGCCAAAGACGGCATGCGTAAAGTGGCAGTGAACATTGGCATCTCCAACGGCGCGAGAACGGAACTTCTTTCCGGCTTGAAGGAAGGCGACCAAGTCGTATTGCAATAGGCCCGCGTTCTTATCCGATCACAAAGCGGCCGGATCGAGGGTCTCACCGGGCAGCACCTCTGCCCCTGCTTTTACGGAGCCGCCATGAATTTCGCGGAAATCCTGCGCGAGACGTTCACCATTTTCCGCGCGCATAAGATGCGCATGTTCCTGACCATGTTTGGGATTGTGTGGGGAATCGCTTCCGTAATCCTGTTAGTGGGCCTTGGCCGAGGATTCAGTATCGACCAGAAAAAACATATGGAAACCCTGGGCAAGGATTTAGTCATCGTCTGGGGCGGGCGCACCAGCGCGCAAGCCGGCGGCTTGGCGGCAGGGCGCGAAATTAGCCTGGTGGCGGACGACGCGCGGCTTATTCGGTCGCAATGCTACCTGGTTAAGAATGTGAGCCCAGAACTTCGCCGCGGTGTTCCAGAGGTTAGTTCGCTCAATTCCGCGAACCGGTGAAGTGGTGGGCATGTGGCCGTCCTATCAAAGCTTTCGGTCGTTGATCCTGGAGGAAGGCCGCCTACTCAACGATGACGACGAAGCACAATCCAACCGCGTCGTTGTGCTCGGCAGCGCGGCCCGGCAACAACTTTTCAGCGGGCAACCCGCATTGGGCGCAACTTTGCTGATTAAGAGCGTTCCTTACACCGTGGTTGGAGTGCTGCAGAAGAAAAAGCAAAATTCCAGTTACAGCGGACCCGACAACGACTACCTTTACGCACCTTACTCGGCAGTGGCTCGCGATTTTCCTCCGCCGGAAAAACCGGGAATCGTCCGCGGATACCTGAATGACATTGTGTTTGAAGTGGCGAGTTCCGATGAACACGAGGCCGCAGTAGCACAAGTGCGACGCACCTTGGGCCGGGCGCACCATTTCGATGCCCAAGATAAAGACGCGCTCTTCATCTGGGACACGCTGGAAGGCGCGAAATTAATAGAAAACATCTTCGACGTAGTTACGATTTTCTTTGCCTGCGTCGCCATCGTCACCCTGTGTCTGGGCGGAATTGGAGTCATGAATATTATGCTGGTATCGGTCACGGAGCGCACGCGAGAGATCGGTTTGCGCAAGGCGGTGGGCGCAACCCGCGCCGACATTCTGCGCCAGTTCTTCGCGGAATCGGTCGTCCTGACAGCGATCAGCGGCATATTGGGCTTGTCGCTTGGGACCGGCCTTTGTCTTGCTCTTACAGAACTTCCCTTGCCCGACTTCGTGCCCCATCCGGTAATTTCCCTGATTTCTATTGTGGCCTCAGTTTTAACGCTTTCTTTGATTACGATGACTGCCGGGGTATATCCCGCGCAACGCGCCGCGGAAATGGCGCCGGTGGATTCCTTACGTTTTGAGTAACCGCCCTGGAGGAGTCGTGCAGCCGGGAGGACCTTCTTTAGTGGTGCACACAGGCTCGGGTGATGTGCATATTCACTGATCGATACATAGGAGATCGAAAAAATGAAGAAGACAATGAATTTTTTGACTGCCGCAGTTCTTGCTCTGTTTGCGTTGACCTGCGTACAGGTTCCCTTGGCCGCCGCATTTGTGGAAGGGTCGTTTGAACGAACCTTGCAAGTCAACGGGCCGGTGAACCTCGACGTAAATACCGGCTCGGGAAATATTGACATTCGCAGCGGCACTTCCAACCAGGTGCAAATCATCGGAAGAATCAAGGCCGCCGAATGGTTTGGCGGAAGCACCGCCCGAGAACGGGTAAGCCGGCTGGAGGCCAATCCGCCCATTCTGCAAAGCGGCAATGACCTTCGCATCGGCCACATCGACGATCCGGAACTGCGGCGAAACCTCTCCATCAGCTATGAATTGGTGGTGCCCGCGAATACCCGGCTGCAATCGCACACCGGCTCGGGAAATCAAAATGTATCTGGATTGCAAGGGCAAGTGGAGGTGGGAACGGGCTCGGGCAGCCTCACGATTTCGGATATCGGCGATGTCGTGCGCGCCGATACCGGCTCGGGCAACATTGAAATTGACCGTGCCAAAGGGAGCGTCCGCGCCAAGACCGGCAGTGGGTCCATCCAGGCATCCGGCATTGCGGGGGGCTTTGAAGGCGATACCGGCAGCGGCAATGTCACACTAGAGCAAACTGCGCCAGGAGCGGTACGCGTGACTACAGGCTCGGGCAGCATTGAATTGCGGGGCGTTCGGGGATCGCTCGAAGCGCAGACTGGCAGCGGCTCACTTTCCGCTGAAGGCGATCCGACCGGCATGTGGAAGCTGCGCACCGGGTCTGGTGGCGTGCGCTTACGCTTGGCGAGCGCGGCTTCGTTCGATCTGGAAGCGCATACCAGTTCTGGCAGCATCTCCATGAATCAGCCCATCACCGTCCAAGGCGTCATCGGGCGCAAAGACGTGCATGGCAAAGTGAATGGCGGCGGCGTGCCGGTGAATGTCGAAACTGGCTCGGGAAGTATTGAAATCGAGTGACTAGTGGCTAGTAATTAGTGGCTAGTATCGACCAGGACTTTGTCTAACCACGAGCCACTATTCACTAACTACTTCTCTATGTTTCTCACGGAACTCATCTCGCAAAGCTGGCAAGCCCTCATGCGCAACCGTCTGCGCTCGGCTCTCACTATGCTGGGTATCGTTTGGGGACTCGCCTCGGTCATTATTTTGCTTGCCTATGGACAAGGCTTGGGCGGCAGCGTTCTGCATGCCTTCCTGAATATGGGCAACAACGTTATTGTGCTCTGGGCGGGCCAAACCAGCATGCAGGCCGGCGGGCAGCGCGCCGGCAGGCCGGTAAAGTTCGAATACGAGGATATAGAAGCGATCCGCGAGGAAGTCCCCATTGTCCGCGCGGTGAGTGCGGAAGTTGATCGCGATTTTGGCTTCAAGCGTGGTACCCGGGTGGTCTCACTCAACGTGCGCGGTGTCGAACTTCCTTACGGACAAATGCGCAAACTTGATCTCGACGAGGGGCGCTACTTCAACGAAACCGATTTCACAGAACATCACCGCGTCGTCATTCTCGGTTATGACGCCAACAAAAGAGTCTTTCAGGGCGCACCTTCGGTCGGGCAGCCGGTGAGCATTGGCGGCTTGGATTTTAGCGTCATCGGCGTCATGCGCAATAAGATTCAGGATTCCATGTATGAGGGGCCGGACAATCAAGATGGGTTCATTCCTTACGGGCTATTTCGCGATCTTAAAGACATTCGTGATCCTGACATGATTATTTTTCAGCCGGCGTCCGCCGAACTCCACAAACAAGCACTGGCGGCGGTGCGGGAAGTAGTTGCGCGACGCCATCATTTTGATCCGCGCGATGAAAAAGCCACGCCCGAATGGGACACCATCGACAGCCGGGTCGAAGTCACCGCGTTCTCGCTGGGGCTGCAAGCCGTGCTCGGGCTGATCGGAGCAGTCACGCTGGGAGTTGGCGGTGTAGGCGTGATGAACATCATGTTGGTTTCCGTGACCGAACGAACGCGCGAAATCGGCCTGCGCAAAGCCCTGGGAGCGCGACCAAGGCAGGTCCTGATGCAGTTTCTTCTGGAAGCACTGGTGCTGACATTCGCCGGCGGTGTGATGGGGATGGGGCTGGCCATCTTCCTCACTTGGGTAATCCCACCTATGCCGCTTTACAGCGAGTTCTACAAGACCGCCAACCATGAAGGCGATATTTTTCTTCACGCCTCTGCCACCGTGATGGCCGTTTCTTTTGTGATTCTCGCGCTGGTCGGAGTAGTCTCCGGCTTTTTCCCCGCCCTGAAAGCGGCCCATATGGATCCGGTCGAAGCCCTCCGCTACGAATAGATGCACCCACGATTCAAGTTCTTTAGGACCGGATAGTTTGAAAATCCGGCTGGATTTTGATTTCCCCTGTGGCATGATGTGTCGATGACACCAACCGTCAAAAATGTGCTCTACGCCGTGGTATGGTTCGTTCTCGGTCACCTCAGTTGTGCCGTCATGCACCATTGGCACCACATGGCGGGGAGATAGCGATGGCCACGACGGTCGAGAGACACCGCCCCATCATCACGCTCACTACCGATTTCGGTCTCAATGATCACTTCGTGGGAACGGTCAAGGGGGTGATCCTCAATGTCGTTCCCGACGCCGAACTGGTGGACATAAGTCACGCCGTCGAACCATACGATGTCCTCGAAGGCGCACTAACCATTGCGTCGGCTTACTCCTACTTCCCCGCCAATACGGTGCATTTGGTAGTCGTGGATCCCGGCGTAGGCACGGCACGGCGGCCGATTGTGGCTACGGCCGGACTACATCAGTTTGTGGCGCCCGACAATGGCGTGCTATCCCTGATTTACAGCCGCGAAGACCGGGTGTCGGTGTATCACGCGTCCGCCGAACATTATTTTTTGCAGCCCGTGAGCCAGACTTTCCACGCTCGCGATGTTTTTGCTCCACTTGCCGCTTATCTGGCAAAGGGCGTTGCCGCGGCCACCTTTGGAGATGAAATCACAAATTTTGTACGGCTCGATGTCCCGCGTCCGGCGAAAGTGACCGAAAGTTCTGTACGGGGCGCGGTGATTAAGGTTGACCGTTTCGGCAACCTCATCACCAACTTCACAAGCGAAATGATTCTCCCGTTACTTCAGCCCGACCCGCCGCCCTTCAAGATTTCCATTGGCAAAAGGGAGATTACTTCGATGCGAACGGCCTACGGAAATGCCGCACCCGGTGAGTTAGTTGGAATTCTCGGCAGTATGGGCTATCTGGAGATCGCTGCGAACCAGGCATCAGCCGCGCAGACATTAGGCGTGGGCAAGGGCGCAAGCGTTGAAGTTGTGCTCGAAGCCAAACCCGACGGAAGCCCTTCGTAATCCCCGCTACTTAATCCCGGAGCTCAGCTTGCGTTTCAAATCCTCCGCGATCAACTTGCCATGGAAGCGGCCGTTCTCAATAAAGATCTCATTCGTTCTCGATCCGGCCACGATCACGCCCGCCACGTAGATACCCGGAACATTGCTTTCCAGAGTCTCGGGATCGCAGACCGGCCGGCATTGCTCGGGAGAAAGCTCGATGCCCATAGCCTGCAGAAAATCGTAGTCGGGATGGTACCCGATCAGGGCGAAAACGAAATCATTCTTCACCCGCACCGCGCCACCGGGAGTTTCAAGGACAACCAGTTCCGGCTCAATTTGCTGGACTCTACTATTAAAGTAAGCCTTGATTTCCCTATTTTTGATGCGATTCTCAATGTCGGGCAATATCCAATACTTCACGTGGCTATGCAATCTGGGACCGCGGTGAACCAGAGTGACCCGAGCTCCGTGCCGCCAAAGGTCGAGTGCGGAGATGGCAGCAGAATTTTTTCCTCCGACTACCAGCACATCATTATCGAAGTAAGGATGGGGCTCGCGATAATAATGAAATACCTTTGGCAAGTCCTCGCCAGGCACTCCCAGTTGATTGGCCAGATCGTAATAGCCCGTGGCCACCACCAGTTTGCGCGCATGATAGTCGAAGATCCGGCCCAGCTGGTCGGTCGCGGTGATATTGAACTCACCATCTTTACCGGCCACGGCTTCTACACGCTGATACTGGGCGACCGGCAGGCGATAATGCTCGGCCACTTTCCGATAGTATTCGAGCGCCTCTTCGCGCGTAGGCTTCTGGTGGGCCGTTGTGAAAGGGAGATCGCCGATTTCCAGAAGTTCGGGCGTCGTGAAAAAGGTCATGTTCGCCGGATAGTTGAACAAGGAGTTCACTAGACAGCCCTTGTCGATGACCAGGGCGTTGAATCCTGCGCGCTGTGCTTCAATGCCGCAAGCCAGCCCGGTAGGCCCAGCCCCGATGACCAACACGTCCACCTTTTTCCCCGAGGGCGAGACTACTTCGGCGCGGGGAAGCGTGTCGGGAATTTGCTCGGTTTCCGGGGTCGGTCTGCTCGGCATCTGGGATCCCTGATGAATAACTGTCGCAACCCTCCCCAATGAGCGAGAGCGCGTGATGGTGGCTCTTTTGAGGTTAACGATTTTAGCATGTGACGGCACCGCGCCCTGAAGCCGCGCCGACCTCTCGGTGTAATGTTCTGGTCGACATCGCCGTCCACGATATAATTTTCGGTTAACTCATCCCTCTCGTAGATATCAGGAATCCACTATGGCAAGCACCGAAGGCGAACCGCCTCGCATGCGTATTGAATCCGACAGCATGGGACAGATTGAAGTCCCGGCCAACGTCTATTGGGGCGCTCAAACTCAGCGCTCGCTGCTTCACTTCAATATTGGCCGCAACGTCATGCCGCCCGAGCTGATTCGCGCCTTCGGCATCCTGAAAAAGGCGTGCGCGCTGGTTAATCAGGACCTAGGCAAGCTTCCCGCCGATAAAGCCGCACTCATCGTGCAGGCTGCCGATGAGGTGATCGCGGGCAAGTTGAATGATCAATTTCCACTTCGCATCTGGCAGACCGGTAGCGGCACCCAGACCAACATGAATGTGAACGAGGTCATCTCTAACCGCGCCATCGAGCTGGCGGGTGGGGAGATGGGATCGAAGAAACCGGTCCATCCCAATGACCACGTCAACATGTCGCAGTCTTCCAATGACACCTTTCCGGCAGCGATGCACATTGCGGCCGCCGAGCGAGTGCAGAACGCGCTGATCCCCGCCATTCAAAGCGTTCACGATGCCATCACTGCCAAGGCGAATGAATTTCATGATGTAGTCAAAATCGGCCGCACCCATCTACAGGATGCGGTGCCTCTTACCTTCGGACAGGAAATGGGCGGTTGGGCCGCGCTACTTCAGAGAGACATCGAACGCCTCCGGCAAGTCCTCCCCGGGCTTTACGATCTCGCCATCGGTGGCACGGCGGTGGGTACGGGTTTGAATGCGCATCCGGAATTTGCGGAGCGCGCCGCGGAGAAAATTGCCGAACTCACCGGACTTCCCTTCCGCTCGCATGGCAATAAGTTTGCCGCGCTTTCCGCGCACGACGAAATCGTCTTTGCCCAAGGCGCGCTAGAGACGCTGGCAGCTTCGCTGATGAAGATTTCCAACGATATTCGCTGGCTGGCATCCGGACCGCGCTGCGGGTTAGGCGAGCTTTCAATTCCGGAGAACGAGCCAGGTTCGTCGATCATGCCCGGCAAAGTGAACCCCACGCAGTGCGAAGCCATGACCATGGTGTGCGCGCAGGTGCATGGCGCAACAGCAGCGGTAGGATTCGCCGGCTCGCAAGGCAACTTCGAGCTCAACGTATTCAAGCCGGTGATGATTTATAACTTTCTGCATTCGGTCACGCTGATTGCCGACGCCTGCCACGGCTACGTCGAGTACATGATCAAGGGTATCCAGGTCAATCGCGATAAAGTGGATTGGTATGTGAAGAATTCGCTCATGCTGGTAACGGCGCTAGCTCCGAAAGTCGGATACGACAACGCCGCCAAGATCGCCCACACGGCTCATGTCGAACATAGCAGCCTGCGCGAGGCCGCAGTGAAACTGGGCCATCTCACCGGCGAGGAGTTCGATTTGCTGGTGAGGCCGGAGAGGATGACGCGGCCGTAAGGAAGTTACTCCAACTCAAAAGACGTCATCCCGAAGTCCCCGCGTCCTTCAGCAGGGCGAGGGATCCGGCGTGCAGCCCCCAATGTTCACCCGTCACAGACTTAACACTTTTTCCCCGCTAATATCCCCTACCGGCCCGCAAACCCGGCAAAACTCTCAAAGGACCCTGCACGTGCGTAAACCGAAAAAATTCTACGTGTACATCATGACAAACCGCTCGCGTTCCCACGTGTTGTATACCGGCGTGACTGGCAGCCTCGAACGTCGCGTCTTCGAGCACAAGAACAAACTCATTCCCGGCTTTACCAGTCGCTACAATCTCACTCGCTTGGCCTACTACGAGTGTTTCGCCTACCCCGACTCAGCGATTGACCGTGAAAAGGAAATCAAAGGCTGGCGCCGCAGCAAAAAGATTCGGCTCATCGAGTCCATGAATCCGCATTGGGACGATCTCGCCGATCGTTGGATGGACACGTATCGGCCAGATGGCGCTGCACGCGAGGTCCCTCGCCCCGCTGGAGAAAACGCGGGGACTTCGGGATGACGCCTCTTAAGATGGCCGTGACCTGCCAAAACTCATGCCGCTCAGTCCAACGACTTTCTCCGCCTCGATCCCCTTGCTCCCCACCAGCACGTGAAAACTCTCGCCCACCCCCGCTGGCGTAAGTAGATGCTTGAGTTGCAGCGCGACTTTGGCGTGCTCCTGAGGCACGCGGCAATCTTCGAAAGCGTCGGCAAACTGGGTCTCTTCCCCAATGCCAAGCAGGAATTGCGATTGAGTAACCAGGGAATGTACATACATGCCTTGCAACTCGGCAGCCGCCGCCAGTGCCGTAAAATTCACGTGCGCAGTAATGTCTTGCTCGCCCGGCGCTTCATACGGGCTGGCGCTCACCGAGTGTTGACGGTAAGCCGTGACTGTTCCGCGGTGACGGCCGGCGAGCAGTTCGGGGCGAGTGTAGCCATAGTCAATCGCGATCATGAATCCGCATCGTAATGAAGTTGCAAGTTGCGCCATGGAACGTTGTGCGGCCAGTGGGACTTCGATGCGCTCGCCAGCTTCGGGATGAACGCTGTAGCGGTCGAGAAAGTCCAACTCTTGTGCTGACGCTGGGGCCCAGTGCCCAATGAAGTGGCCTCGCTCCTCGCCTATCAGCAGCTTTCCCTGTGGGCTAAGAACTTCCACCGGGAGAGCATCGAAAAATTCATTGGCAAAAATAATGAGCGGAACCTCAGGGGCTAGAGCCCTCGGACTGGAGGCGCCTTCTGGCACGGCCATCGCCGTGCCCTTCCCCGGGCTAACCAATGACGCCTTCCCTGCGGTAAGGTGTCCACTTAGCGTCTCCTGTAATCGCCGTCTGAGGGCCGGCGAACGCTCCGCCAACGAGTAATGCATCGCATGAAAGAACTCGGGAAACTTCTTCTGCGACCAATCCAGAACATCCTGAGCAAACAGTCCGCGGCCCGGACCAAGTTCGAGAATTTCGATCTGCGGCGGAGAGCCCAGGGCACGCCACATTTCCTCGAATTGACGAGCCAGCAATCGTCCGAAAACGGCGTGTACGTCGCTCGACGTATAGAAGTCGCCGGCTTTGCCAAACTGTTCGCTATTCCGTGAGTAATACCCCAGTTGCGGATCGTACAGACAAAGTTCCATATATCGTGAAAACGGAATCGGACCGCGTTCCCGAATTTCCTGCTCGATTTTCTGGCGCAGGCTCACAAGCCTTCCTGCTGGCGCTCGGCGCGATTCTGCGGCGTCCGTGTGAACATTTCGATCATGTAGTCGTGCAGGCAATCGAAAAGTTGGCGCTGGAAGCTCCACTCGAATTGCGAGTGATCGAGATCGCGGGGGTGCAGATCAAAATAATAAGTGTGTACCTGAACAGCGGGATTCTTGAACTGAATGATCACCTCAACTCCATCGCCTTTGCCACGCGCCGAGAATTCGAGCAGAGGATGTTCGTAGAGACGGAGTTGCTCCAGAACCCGGCTCAGGCGAAGCTGTGGCAGATCAGCCATGACGAGATTGTAAGGGAGGACGGCTCTCTATGTGCGTTGCGGCTGGGTCTACGGTGCGAGGGCGGTCTCCGCCACCAGTACGATTTCTTTGCCCATTCTTTTCCCCAAGACAGCAACAGCGCCCAGGGTGTCCGCGCTGGTTTCAGGCCCGCGGATAATCTCCAGCCGCTTCATCTCGTGGACTGGAGCAACCAAACGCATACCTATACATTTATCCGCACGGTAAGTAACACGCGCAAGCTGCGCGACGCTAAGGGTGGAAGTGCTGGTCACCAGAATTGTCGCGGGACGGCAGACTTTGTCGAGCAGAATAAATATTTCGCTTTTCGATTCGAGCTCTTCCGGCACCGCTTCGATTACCAGGTCCGCCTCGC
This sequence comes from uncultured Acidobacteriaceae bacterium, assembly GCA_963712035.1. Classification (GTDB taxonomy): domain Bacteria; phylum Acidobacteriota; class Terriglobia; order Terriglobales; family Acidobacteriaceae; genus PALSA-270. The sequence goes on from CAVQGL010000005.1 coordinate 301,150, forward strand.
GAGCCGCCTCCTCGAGCGAAGCGGCATATTGCAGTCGTCCAAATGCCGAGGGCGCATCAGCCGCAGAAACCTGGCCCGAGCGCACGGCTTGATCCAGTGTGATACGAAATTCCAGTTCCGCTCTTCGCAATGAACTGGGCAGCAGATCTTCAACGATGGTTCGATAGCCGCTTAGGGCGGCCAAGTGGGCAATGCCGCGGCCCAGCACTCCGGCGCCAACAATGGCGACGGTGGATACTTCCGGCACTACGCCTTGGTCTCCAATTTGTCCAACAATTCCGAGAGATGAGTACCGGCGGTCCGCAGACTTTCGGCCAGGCGGCGGCGTTCCTCCGCGTCCATCGCAGGAAGCGAAGCGGTGATGCGGCGCATCGTGGTGTTGATGTCATCCACGTAGTTAATTAAACGGATTAATTCTCCAGTAGCGGACATGAATGCTCCTATTCGCGAAACGCGACGGCGTGCTTCTTCACATTAAACGTTTGTTACAAGCCACGCCGCGCCCACGCCATCTGCTATTGTCAATGCTGCGAGCGATTTAGTAAAGGAACGGATGTACGACGCGCTTGACTGATAACTTCCATTGATGTTTTTTATTGGTGTTTTGCCGCGAGAATGAATCTAATAACTCTATGAGCAAAAAGCTTGTGCAACGTTATTTGTTCGCCAGTGACTTTGATCAGACGCTGACCTTTAACGATTCGGGCTATGTGCTGAGCGAATTGGTCGGGATTCCTACGGCGGAGTTCGAACGCAAGGCCAAAGGCATGGCGAAACTGAATCTGGTGCAGCAAGGCGCCGAACTCGCCTACTTGTTGCTGCATGATCCCGAGTTTCGCAGCCGGGTGCGCAAAGAGCATCTTTATGAAGTTGGGAAGCGGATTCGGCTCAAAGACAATATTGATCTGCTTTATCAGAATCTGAAACGAGGAGTTGACGGATACACTTTCGACTTCTATGTTCTCTCGGCGGCTCCGGTTGAAGTGATTCATTCGGCGCTCGAGGGAATTGTTCCCCGCGATCACATCTACGGCACGGAACTGTGCTACACGGATTCCGGCGAGATTGAGTCCATCAACCGCGCCACCGCCGGCTATGGAAAGGTGGCCGTGCTCGACCAGTTACAAGTCGAACGGCAGGTGGGACCAGATCACATCATTTACGTCGGCGACGGAAGCTCTGACGTTCACGTGATGTTGCATGTAAACATGAGAGACGGCTTTACCATTGCCGTATCCGAGGCGAAACACGTTTCCCAAGTGGCCAAGCGAACGGTGCTGAGCACCAATGCGCTCGCCGTGCTGGCTCCTATCTTGGAGGAGATTGTCGGCTGGGATCGCAATCGAATCCGCGGCTTCTTTGAGTCGCACGGGCTCTTGATCCAAGAATGGGATCGGGTGCGAACCGACTGGTTGACTCTGCGCCCTGCGGGCGAGGAGCACTCTGAAGCCGCAGGCGCAATTTAGTATTTATCTGGAATGGGACGCCGCACGCAGCAGCAAATCCCCCGCAACAAAAAAGAAAAACATTACCGAGATAACGCCGTTCATGGTGAAAAATGCGGCGTTCAGCTTGCTAAGGTCATCCACCGAAACCAGGGAATGCTCATAAGCTAGCAGCAATCCCACCACGATAACCCCGGCGATCGCTAACTTTCCAAGACCGAACGCCAGTACCACGCAGATGAGCAGGAGCACCATCAGAACGTGAAAGAAACGGGCGAGGCGCAGAGCGTTGCGAATGCCAAAAAATCGCGGCACGGAGTGCAGCCCGGAACTGCGATCGAATTCGTAGTCCTGGCATGAGTACAGGACATCGAAGCCACCGCCCCAGAAGGTGACTGCCGCTGTCAATAGCAGAATGCGGGGATCCAGGGAGCCGCGGACCGCGATCCATGCCGCCGCGGGCGCGATGCCCATGGCGAGTCCTAACACCAGGTGCGACCAGCGAGTGAAACGCTTGGTGTACGAATAAAGCAAAATAATGGCGAGCGCAAAAGGCGACAGCAGCAACGACAGGCGGTTGAGTTGCCACGCAGCGGTTACAAATACCAGACCGGAGGCCACCACGAATGTCGCCACGAAACCGGAAGTGAGATGGCCGGCGGGAAGAGCACGCGTTTGAGTTCGCGGGTTGGACGCGTCTATGGACGCATCCGCGAGCCGGTTAAACGCCATCGCGGCGGAACGCGCAGCCACCATCGCCACTACGATCCAGCCTAACTGGCGTCCTGCCGGCAGACCGTTGGCGGCCAGCATGGCGCCGCACAGCGCGAAGGGCAGCACGAAGATCGAATGCTCCCACTTGATCATCTCCAGGGTGGTGCGCAGATTGCGAAGAAGCGGCACCCAGCCATTCTAAAGCATCGGCGTTTCCGGCCAGGTCAAGCCAACTTTCGTGGACTCCTCCACGGTATTCATCCCGCGCGGCAAACTTTCCCGTCCTGGCACTGAAACCGAATCAGCCTGAGTTGTCAGCTTCCCGCTCCACATGGCAAGTGTAATGCTGGGTCGATAAGGATTCGTGTCTCTTGCGGCCCAGGCTCCGAACGCAATACTTTTGTCATCCCAGCGGTCGAATCATACAAGCCGAGCCGTGCGAATGCCGGTGGCCATGCAGACACAGTCCTCACAGCAGAGAGGCGATGCCATGGGCGCAGGCAAGTATTTAGTTCATGCAATTTGCGTGGCCAGTTTTCTGGCGGTGGTGCGACCCGCAGTTCGCGCGCAAGACACCCAAGGAACTTTTCCCGCAACGCAACTGCGGACAAGTTCCAGCCGAGTCGCGCGAAAGAAACAGGAACAATGGTTTCGCCGCGGAAGAACGACTTCCGGCCAGCCTGCCGCAGGACTGCGGTACCAAGCCTATCAACAAAAACTTCGAATGCGGGCATTAGCCAACCTCTCGCAAGCGTTGCAACCGGTCTCGCGTCTTGCAACTCCTTCTAGCTGGATTTCGCTCGGGCCCGCCCCCTTGGCTTCTGATGCCAGCGGCACTGGAGAGCAGGATTACAACTGGGTTTCGGGCCGCGCCACGGCGGTCGCAGTCGATCCGAACGACCGCACGGGCAACACCGTCTATGTGGGCGGAGCTTTTGGCGGGCTGTGGAAATCGGAAAACGCCGGGCCGCTGTGTCCCGATCCCTCCACCGTCACATGGAACCTGCCGGCCTCGCAAAATCCACAGGCGTGTTTGGGCTCAGCCAACAGTTCCGCAGCATCCCTTCTCGATAGCCAACCGACACTGGCTGTCGGCGCAATCGCCGTTCAGCCTCAGGTGTCGAATCCGGACCCCGCAAAAAGTGTGGTTCTCGTAGGAAGTGGCGAAGCCGACAGTTCAACCGATTCTTACTATGGTCTGGGAATTCTGCGCTCCGCCGACGCTGGCAACACCTGGCTACTTACGACGCAGGATACTACCGGCGCGCACCCATTTGCCGGAGTGGGTTTCAGCCAAATCGCGTTCAGTACAGGCAATCCAAGCCTGGTGGTAGCGGCCGCTGCGGGTACTTCCCAAGGCGAGTTGGACGGATTGCAAAATCCGGTGAGCGCCAACCTGGGACTCTACTATTCCAACGATGGGGGGCAGTCCTGGAACTATGCGGCCGCCATGGACGCCGCCGCTACCGTACAGCCTGGTTCAGCCACGGCCGTCGTTTATAACGCGGCCGCAGACTTGTTCTTCGCCGCACTGCGCTTCCACGGGTTCTACAGTTCAAACGACGGGATCCATTGGTTTCGTTTGATCAATCAGCCTGGCAATGGCCTGAGCGCCTCGGCTTGCCCGGCGAGTCCTGCTCTGCAGAGCTGTCCTATCTATCGCGGCCAGATCGCGGTCGTGCCAAAGCGCGCCGGGTTAAATGGTCTGGGAGAAATGTATGTGTGGTACGTCGACGCCAACGATAACGATCAAGGCATCTGGGAAAGCGTGGATGGGGGCAGTACATGGACTGCCATCAACGATTCAGGAATTGCCAATTGCGGAGACTTGCTGGGTGGCTGTGGGACAGAGAATGGATCTTACAACCTGACATTGGCCGCGGTGCCCGACAATCCCGCCGCGAACGCCACCTCCGGCACGGATATCTACGCCGGCGCGGTGAACCTTTATAAATGCGTAACTTTGGCAACCATTACTGACTGCAGCGGAGCGGCGCCAAACACGTTCTTGAACCTGACCCACGTCTATGGTTGTCCGCCGGATTTCGGTTCAATCGCAAAGGTTCATCCCAGCCAGCACGCCATGGATTTCATGCAAGTGAACGGCGGCGCCCAAGTCCCAATGTATTTCGCGAATGACGGCGGCATCTACCGCACGCTCGATGGCTACGCCGGCCTGATCAGCGGAAGCTGTTCGACTCCCAACCAGTTCGACAGCTTGAATCAAACGCTGGGATCGATGACCCAGTTTGTGTCCCTCAGTCAGCATCCCAGCGATCCCAACACAATTTTAGGAGGAACGCAGGGCAACGGCTCTCCCGCAACATCAACCTCGCAACTGAGCTCCAGTTGGATCAGCGTGAATTCCGGGGACGGAGGATACACGGCGATCAATCCTAGCAATCCTGTGGAATGGTTTACGGCAAACACCGGTGTGAGCATTCAGCGCTGCGCATTGGGAATCGATTGCCATTCCACCGACTTCAACAATGATTTGGTGGTTTCGAACTCCACCGTCGGTGGCGATGGCGGGCCGCTCTACACGCCGTACATACTCGATCCGCAGAACCCGACGGAAATGATTGTGGGTACCTGCCGAGTGTGGCGCGGTACGACGCAAGGGGCGAGTTTTGTGGCCTTGAGCCAAAATTTCGACACTCTATCAGACACTTCCTGTACGGGAAGCGAGGTCAACACGGTTCGCTCTCTCGCGGCAGGCGGTCCAATCGATGTAAATGGATTCTCTAGCGTCCTCTACGCAGGTACGGATGGCACTGGACCGCTTGCAACTCCTCCAGTCGGCGGACATGTGTGGGCGATGAGTACGGCGCCAAGTGGTGCAACGACTTGGACGAACGTGACTGGCGCAATCAATCCAAACAGTTTTCCAATTTCAGCGGTTGCGCTCGATGCATCGGATCCGACCGGCAATACTGCCTATGTGACCGTCATGGGTTTTCATGTTTCTCACATTTGGCAAACCACGAATGCGGGACAAAGTTGGGCTGATTTCACCGGTGGCCCCGCAAGTAGCGCGTCGACGGCACTGCCTGACGCTCCGGTGAACACGGTGCTGGTGGACGGCGGAATCCTTTATGTGGGCACTGATGTCGGCGTGTTCTCCAGCCCCACGGGGACTCCGAACTGGACAGAAGTGGGATCGGTCCCGATAGCCAATGGCACGCCAAACGGCTACTTACCCGAGGTTCCCGTCAGTGGGCTGCTCACGTTCAACGATGGAACCACGAAGCTATTGCGCGCCGCGAGCTACGGGCGCGGCGTTTGGCAGTTTCCCCTCACCACAACGCCCGACTTCGCAATCACCGTCACTAATCCGACAGAAACAGTATTCGCGGGACAAACCGCTACATTCAATGGAATCATTAGCGCTTTCAACGGCTTCAACAATCCAATTGCGCTGGGGTGCTCCGGGACCGCCATTCCCAGCACCTGTATCGTAAATCCAAACCAAGTTGCTCCGGCAGGACCCACGACCACGTTTGCGACTACCGCAGGCGGAACAGTGGGAGATTACACGTTCAACCTCCAGGGCGCCGCCGCAGGTTTGTCGCGCAGCACGCCTTTGACTCTGCACATGGTGGATTTCACGCTGGGCGCGCCTTCGCCGGCTGCTGTGCCCCTAGCCTTGGGCTCGACCTCTTCCGCGGTGACTATGCAGCTTGCTTTTCTCGGATCATACCCAGCCACCGGAAGCATTTCCCTTTCGTGCGATGCTTCAACGGGAATTAGCTGCAATTTCTTTCCGAGTACCTCGATTCCCGCCTCAACGGGCCCTACAGTGACAATCACGCTCACAATTTCTGCCGCCTCCAACGCCCAAAGCGGAAACTCGACGGTGGGCATCATGGCGAACTCAACCGACGCGGGATCGAAAACCGTGAACCAGTCTCTCAACGTCACCGTAACCAGCGCGCAAGACTACTCGCTTACGGTGAACGCGCCAACTTCCGCCACCGCGGTGCGACAAATGGTTTCTGTCCCCGGCGCAGTCACAGGGCTTAACGGATACAGCAACGCGGTGCAACTGACATGCGTGAGCGGCACGACCGCGCCTCCTTCGACGTGCACGCTGACTCCGGCAGCGGTGAACACCGCTTTAATGGCCGTACCGTTTAACTTGACGACTAGCAGCAACACCGCAGGCACCTATTCGTTCGGTTTAAAAGGCGTGGGCAGCGATGCGTCCGCAACTACGCACGTAACTCCTGTTTCTATTACGTTTTTTGACTTTGCTATTACCGCCGACTCCAATTCGCAAACCGTAAATGCGGGGAACCCGGGCGCTTATGCGTTGAATTTCACGCCCGAGGGGCCATCCACGTTTCAGCAAACCGTAAACTACAGCTGTGGCCAGTTGCCTGCGCTCACTACTTGCTCTTTCAGTCCTACCCAGATCGCAAGCGGCAGTGGGATCACTCAGGTCACTCTGTCGATTTCCACGATTGCGGCAGTGGCTTCGGGACGCGGGCCGGGAACCTCGCCCAGAATTCTCATCCTGATGACATTCTTACCGGTAGCCGGTCTTGCCTGGAGCCTGGGAGGAGCGGCGGCCCTTCGGCGGCGGCGAAGAGTTGCGGTAGCTGTAGTGTTCGCAATTATTTTCCTGCTCGCGCTTTTGCAATCTGCTTGTGGCAGCGGCCTGACCGGCGGGGGAAGCGACAGCAATCCCGCCCAACCAGGCACGACGCCGGGAAGTTACACCGTCATGATCACGGCCATCGAGGGATCAGGAAGCCAGGCGGTGCAGCCTCCCGCGGTTGCTCTGACGCTGACTGTGCAATAAATGATTGTCTGGGCATGACGTCATCCACGAATTGCGGGAGCACCAGTGTGATATTCTGAGCCGCTTTCGGTCGGAGGCAAGCAATGGGCTCGGATCTTTCAGGGAAAAACTTGGCGGAACAAGACCTTTCAGGAAAACACGTCGCCGTTCTCGGCGCCGGGAAAATGGGAGGCATTCTACTCAAGGCACTCCTGGAAAAAGGCCTGCTGGCGGCGAAGTTTACCACGGCCACGGTTCAACACGAGGAGCGGGCACGTTCTCTAAGCAAGCAGTTGGGCATTAACGTTGGCACCGACAACCTGGCCGCCGTAAAGGACGCGGACATCGTGATGATCTGCGTGAAGCCGCAAGTCGTCGCCGATGTAATCGCGGAAATCCGTCCCAACGTTTCGCCGAAGCAACTGCTGATCTCGGTAGCCGCGTCTGTCGCAACCAGTCAGATTGAAGAGGCGATAGGCGCCGAAGTATCTGTGGTCCGCGCCATGCCAAACACGCCTTGTTCTCTGGGCAAGGGGATGACCGCTCTTTGCAAGGGAAAGTTCGCGAACGCGAGCCACCTGGAAATTGCCACTGCCATGTTTAACGTGGTCGGCCGCACCGTCGTGGTCGACGAAAAGCACATGGACGCCGTCACCGGCCTGTCCGCGAGTGGTCCGGCCTACATCTACATTATTCTCGAGTCGCTGGCGGAAGCTGGAGTTAAAGTCGGATTACCGCGGGACATTGCGACTCTGCTCGCGGCTCAGACCACTCTCGGAGCGGCGACGGTGGTCCTCGAAACCGGAGATCACCCTGCCCTGCTGAAAGACGCGGTCACTACTCCAGCCGGTTGCACCATTGACGGCATCATGGAGTTGGAAGAGGGCAAACTGCGTGTCACCCTGATCAAAGCCGTGGTGAAAGCAGTGCAACGCGCCAAGGAATTGGCTAAGGGATAGAACTCCGGCAAGGTTCCCGCTCTTAGTGCAGGCGGAAGTCCACGGTCAGGCGAGTACTGAACTCCACATCTTTGCCGTCGGATTGATAAGGCCGGAAGCGCCACTGCCGGACCGCATCCGCCGAGGCCGCCGCCAGTTGGGAATCTCCGCTAACTAATTTGAGTTGCTCGACGGAACCGTCTTTTCCTACCAACGCCTCCAGTTCCACTTCTCCCTGAATATGCATTCTCAACGCAGACTCGGGATATACAGGCTCGATTCTCTGCAGCAAGCGCGCGCTCGCCATCTGCGGCGAGAGAAAAACCGCCGCAACCTTCTCCGCCGTATCCGGAGCCGGCTGAGTCCCTCTAAAATTCGCGGACGCACTCCCGGGTGAGCCCGAGGGCGCGGCTTGCCGGAAGATGATTTTGCCGTTCTGATAGACCACAAGATCCCCGGCCGTGTCATCTGGTTTGTTCTTAGGCGATGGGGAGCTGCCCGGCTTCGTGGATGCATCCGCCGGTTCGACAGCATCGGAATCAGCGATCTTTGGCGCTGGTTGAGTGATCCGAGCTTCAACTGAACCCCCGGCAACGGGCGCAGCCGCGGGCATAGAAGGCTGTTTCTTCACACTGCCGGTGACTCGTTGCCAACTGGGCCGGCCCACCGTCCACCCCAGAACTACAGCAACAGTAATGACTGCGGCCGTTAAAAGGCTTGTGCCCCACTCCCGCGTTCGTTTCTTGGGAATAGCCTTCGTAGGAACGGCCTTCGCGGGGACGGTCTCCTCGGAAAGGTCCTTCGCGGGTTCAGAATTCGTGGAAACGCTAGTCAGAAAAACATGGTCCTCGGTTTGAGCTGCGGCTTCGTCATGTTCACTGGACAAAGTGGCTTGGGGCGATGAGACATGGGGCGGACTAACCTGCAGCAAACTGACATGCGGCGAGGTCACTGGGGGCGCACTGGCCGCCGGCGCAAGCGCTTCATTTACATTCGCAGTGGCTTCGGGTTGCGGAGTTACCCAGGAAAGACGCACCGGGGTTTTGCCAGGGTTATGAGCTTCACGCGCAGCCACCGTGACGGTCTCAGGCGGTTCCACGCGCGGTTCCCGCTGCGGCATAACAACCGAAGGCGAATCCAAAATTGCCGGCGGCAGATCCCCAGCCCCAGCGAAATCCCGCAGGTTGGCCACGACGACTTGCGCGAGAGTCTGAAGGTTCTCAAGGTCCCGATTGCCGAAAGCCCGGGAGTGCGGAGAAAAAATCTCGAATATTCCCAGCAGTTGATCGGCCTCGAGTAGGGGAACCACTAACACGGAGCGCACTTGCAACCGGCGGCTGGCCGCGGCATTCACTCGCGGATCAGTTTCTGTGTCTTCGCAATACTGTACCTGCCGGGTGCGCACACAAGCCCCGGACAGGCCGGAGCTTACGTCTAACCGAACCCCCACATCCGGAGAATTAGGACCGACCGCCGCGCGACAGACCATATATTCGCCGGTTTGAAGCGCGATCGCCGCCGCCGTGGCACTGGTAGCGAGCAATACTTGTTCCAGAACCCGGTCCAGAAGTTTTTCAACTTCCAATGCGGCGACGGCCTCAGTGCCCTGGGCCAGGGAAATATGAGAATGTTGCAGCAAAGGCGCAGAAATTATTCGCTGCTTGGACTGCGTCGCATCTGGGGAATGCGGTTCGTCAAGCGCTCGCCGAGGTTCGGAAGAGTCAGGCCACACCATGGGTCATCGAGCCATGCGAGAGGCCCCGATACCAACGCGGCTTTAAAATCATCCCTCCACCGAAGTAGGCACCTTGCCGAACGAAGAGACAAGCCACTCGCACCACTCATACATTCTAAGCCGGAGTGTCACTCGAAACCCGCAGGTTGTCAACACGATTAACCTTGTGGAAAACTACCGGAGGTCTGTAGCCTTTGTGTTTGTTGTTCCCCTGGAACCCTGTTGATTACTCCCGGCGCCAATTCTCCAACGCTTTCGTCTTCCAGCGCGTCCCATCCTAGCTCCGCTCAGTGGCATGCGGTGAGCGCGAGTTTCCTCGGCTGGACGCTCGACGCTTTCGATTTCTTCGTGCTTGTGTTCCTGGTAGATACGCTGGCTCATAATTTTCATGTAACCAAAAGCGCAATCGTCTGGACGCTTACTGCCACCCTAGCCATGCGTCCCTTGGGAGCCGTTGTCTTTGGCTTGTTGGCCGATCGCTACGGACGCCGCCGTCCGTTGATGGCCAACGTGGTCTTCTTCTCCATCGTAGAACTGTTCTGCGGATTTGCGCCCAACTACACCGTTTTCTTAATCCTGCGCGCGGTCTATGGAATCGGCATGGGCGGCGAATGGGGAGTAGGGGCATCGTTGGCCATGGAAAACGCTCCGGGAAAATGGCGGGGAATGCTCTCTGGCATTCTGCAGAGCGGATACTCCATCGGCTATTTACTGGCCGCGCTGGCGTCCAGGTTCATCTTGCCTGCTTGGGGATGGCGCGCCATGTTCTGGGTGGGCGGCGTCCCGGCACTGCTCGCTCTGTACATACGGGCAAAAGTGCCCGAGTCCGAAGCTTGGAAACAACACCGTGCTCCCAGCACCCGCGCCATCCTGCAAACCGTGGCCGGAAATTGGAGGATTTTCTCCTATCTTGGGTTGCTCATGACACTCATGCTCTTCCTCTCGCATGGCACCCAGGATTTGTATCCAGACTTCCTGAAGTCGGCGCGGGGATTCACTCCCGCCGCGGTCTCCTACATTGCGATTCTGTATAACGTGGGCGCAGTGCTGGGCGCTATCATTTTCGGCCACCTCTCCGAAAAACTGGGCCGCCGCTTCGGCATGATCGCGGCGTTGCTGGTCTCTCTGTGCATGATTCCAGCCTGGGCTTTTGGATCGTCCTGGATGATCTTGGCTTTCGGCGCATTCCTGTTGCAAGTCGGAGTTCAAGGAGCATGGGGAATCATTCCTGCCCACCTTAATGAACTGTCGCCCGACGCCGTGCGCGGAATTATGCCCGGTGTGGCCTATCAGCTCGGCATCTTGCTCGCGGCGGGAACCAACACCCTCGAATACGCGCTGCGCGACAAGTTGGGCTATGGATGGGCGCTTAGTTCGTTCGAAGTCGGAAACATCTTGCTGCTCATCGTCGTGGTGGCCCTGGGCTCGGAGAGAAAAGGCAAAGTCTTTTACGACGCGTGAGCGAGTAGAGGGATACCCGATCCTACTCCGCAAGTCTGGCAGCGAACTTCGCATTCCGCACCGCGCTCAAGCGGCCGGTTTTCTTTGAGACGTAGCCTTCTCTGGATTCGGCACCCTGTCGGAAAGGGTTTTCCTCCGGGTCTCCACGAACATCGCGATCAGCAAGAGAACACCTACTCCAAAGAAGACCGCGAGCGCAATCAAAGCGATCACGAGGACGGGCATAAACCACCTTATCGTGCCCTTCTATCCTCCCACCACTGCCAACTGCCCGCTGTGACGGCTGGCACATGCGCATGTGACAGATTTACTTTGCAATGTTCCCCCGGAAATCATCCTGGACACCATTTTCGCTAGAGCAGCTTGGGAATTGCTCATTACCAAAGCAACTCCCGCTCGGCCGACAAAAGCTGGTAAAGTATCTTCCGGGCTGGGCACTCGGGAACCCTCGGTTTCTCCGTCGCAAGATCACCCACTACAGCAAGGATCGTGTAATCACTATGAACGAAGCAGCATACGCCATGACCGCCGAGGCCACGAGGAAATCACAACAATCATGACCCGACCGCGCGCCCTCGTCACCGGCGGGGCTGGCTTCTTAGGCTCTCACTTATGCGATGCACTACTTGCGGAAGGTTATTCCGTGGTTGCGGTGGATAACCTGCTTACGGGAAGCCTAGCCAATATTGCCCATCTCTCGAACGAATCCGCCTTTGAATTTCTCCGGCTGGACGTGGTTGACCCCTTCGACTGCGGCAAAGTGGACTATGTATTCCATTTTGCCAGTCCGGCAAGCCCTGTGGATTATGCCGCGCACGGAATCGAAACCCTGAAGGTAAATTCTCTCGGCGCCTTTCAGGCGTTAGACCTAGCGCGTAGGTACGGCGCCAAGTATTTGGTTTCGTCGACTTCGGAATGTTACGGCGACCCTTTGCAGCATCCTCAAACCGAAACCTATTGGGGCAACGTTAATCCTATTGGCCCACGCTCGGTTTACGATGAGGGCAAGCGCTTCGGCGAAGCTGTGACTGTGGCCTATCAGCGTTACTACAAAGTGGACGTTCGCATCGCGCGCATATTCAATACCTATGGCCCGCGCATGCAATTGAACGATGGCAGAGTGATCCCCAACTTTATGAAGCAGGCGCTCCGCGGTGAGGACTTAACCGTGTATGGAGATGGCAGTCAGACGCGCAGTTTCTGCTACGTCAGCGATGAGATTGACGGATTCTTGCGTTTGGCGAAGTCGGACGAGCATCTTCCGGTAAATATCGGAAACCCCAATGAATTTACCGTACTGGAATGCGCGAAACGAGTTCTGGAGATAACTGGGTCGAAGAGCGCGATCCGTCATCTAGAACTGCCGCAAGACGACCCTAAACAGCGGCAGCCGGATATTACAAAAGCGCGCACCCTGCTTGGCTGGGAACCGAAGGTGAATCTGGAAACGGGCCTGCGGATGTCGCTTCCCTACTTCCGCCAAGCAATCGCAGAACTACAGCCCGCGAGGTAATCAAGACACGATCTTCTGTGAATTTGGTCAATCGCCTCGGGTCTTGCTTGCGGCGCCCGCATGAACTTCAGCCTCCAGGCAAGCGAACAGATGTCTCACCTGCTCCTTGTCCTCCGAGGTTTTCGCCCGAAACTCCACTCCCATGCCAAATCCCAGGTGCGTGCTTCGAACTTTTCCGGCTACCTGTACCTTCTGGTCTTGGGTGCGCACCTCGATCATCAGCCGGGTGCCTACCGGCAAAGGCACCGTAGTCTCGATGTAGCAACCGCTGGCGCTCACATCGGTGAGGGTGCAATGTTGCAGAACGCTGCCTTCCGGGCGATAAACATTCACTCCCAGCCGGCAAGCACGTCGCCCTTGAGCGCGCCGCTCATCCGAGGAAACGGTGGGCGTGGGCGCCGCCGTCCTCGGCTCGGGGAGACGTCAGGACAAAGCGCTCGAGCTGCGCTGCCACCGGCTTGGCTTTTTCTGAAAGCCGATTCGGATTCTTGCGCAGCCACTCATCCAAGGTTCGCCGCGAGGTTTTCGGCACATGCGCGAAATGAAGACCGACGCGTCCCCGCCAATCCTGCCAGATCACTTCAGCGGCCAGCCGGACGGTTGCAGGATCGCCCGGCAGCGTGAACTGGAAATAGACGCGGCACGGGGGCGGCATCTTGTTTTGCGAATGAATGGCGACTCCATCTTCGCTCAGATTCAGCAGCGGAACCGGGGCGCCTTCCGTGGTGGCGAAGCTAATGGAAGCCTCGCTGGAAACATGAGTTCGCTCTTTGCGGCGGCGCTCGCGCGGCAACAGGCTCCAAGCGGCTTGTAAGCTCTCGCTGGCCCGTTCCGCCGAAACCGGTTTGTACATTACGAAATTAACCCCGCGGTCGAAGAGTTCGCGGGTTTCGTTGCGCGCGTCCACCAGCGCAACAATCATCGTCGCGCTATTAACGGACGCGGCCCGGGCCGATGCGACCAGATTCAGCGCCGCAGTTTCATCTTCACAATCAAGAATCAACATGGCGAAGCGCTGCTCCGCCACGTGGGCCGCCGCCACCTCCCGATCGTCGCAAAGTTCGGCCGCAATTCCGCGAGCCTGGAGGATCTGTCCTAGTATCGCTACGGCTTCGGCATCCCGAGACACAATAAGCGCGGCGAGGGGCATGTTGACCGCATGTTAAGTACCGGAACCCGCGAGGGCAAGTTACCGGGGTCATGAATGGCACGCCGGCCACCCAAAATGACTTCAGTAATCTGGAGCCGCAAGCCTATTCTACCGCTAAGCTCAAAACTAACGTTCCTTTAGGAAAAATCATCATGTCTTCGCGCACCGCTCTGTGGATGATCGTTTTGGGCGTTCTGGTGGGCTTTGCCGGCTTGTGCATCATGCCCGCTGGTCTCGGCGCCGGCGACAGAAGTCTTCTCGGTTTTGGAGCCGCTTTATTTGGCACGGGAGCATTAATTGTGGCTGGCGGAATTTATCTGAAAGCCCTGCTCCTCGGTTCGACGGTCGCTAATGCGCCTTCCACGGCCGCTGCGAATTCCCAGCGGCGCGCCCATGAAGGTTGTGAACTCTGTCACAAGGAAGCCCCGGTAGTTCATTGCAAAGTCCATCGCTTTCATCTTTGTGCCGCCTGCCTGGCGGAGCATTATGACTTCCGCGCCTGCGTGTACGTTCCCAGCACCCGTAGAGTGGAAAGCAAAGGCAGCAGGAACCAGACTGCCAAGGCGCACGCCTGAGCACTGCCGCGAGAAAGCTTGTCGCATCCTGAGCTCTTACCGGGCGGAGAACTGATAACTATCGTCATCCCGGTGAGTTACGTTACATAGGTTCAGCATTTTTCTGGCACCTTAGTACTTTGACGCTCTCCCACCCTCTCCTTACGATCAAGCTGTGCGGCATGATCTGCATCCGCAGCGAAGCGCGGTGGGCACGCCCTCCCCTCTGAATTCGCACAGAACGAATGTCCCCTTCGGCCAAGCGGAGCATACCAATCTCGCTGATCTCCCCTCGGCAAAGTGGACGGCACAGGAACTCTGCCCGGGGCGAGAGGAGCATTATGGTTCACGGCAAAACTCGCGGGTTCTCGTTGATTGAAGCGGTAGTCGTGGTGGCCATGGGAATGGTGGTGGCTGCCATCTCTCTGCTGTGCCTGCAACCCGCGATCAAAGACGCGCGCACCAATGCTGCGTATGACACCACCCTCATGCAACTGCGGAATGCCCGCGAGCGCGCCATCGAAGGTCGAGAACAGTTCATCGTTTGCTTTGGCATCGCGGCTCCCGCCGGAGCTCTCACTCCAATGGGCGCTCCTGATGCACAAAGCATTCAGCTGTTCCAGTGGCCCGCAGGGACAGCGGTTTCGAGCGCCATCCAACTAGGCACCATCGAGCTGCCCTTTGATATCCAGTTCCAAGCCCAGGTCGGTATTCCTACCAGCCCCGCGGCAACGCCGGATGGTTTCGGAACCGGCAATATCGCGCTGGATTTCGACATCGGCGTCCTCGGTGGCCTGCAAAATCAGGTGGCCTTCCTGCCGGATGGTTCCGCCCGCGACATAAATGGCAACTTCAATAACGGCGTGCTTTATCTAGGCAGAACCGGAGAACGTCTACAGTACGCGGGCGGTGAGCGTATTCGGAGCGAGCGGCAGAATCCGAGGTTGGCGGCTGGTAAATAGCTCGGGGACACCTACATGGATCCAGCAATGACCTATTCAAATCAGACATCGGTAAGACAACATCGGCAGCGCGGTTTCACCATTCTGGAGGCGATGATTTCAACTGCCATCGTCACCGTGGGTCTGGTGACATTGTTGGCGGTGTTTGCCGTC
Organism: uncultured Acidobacteriaceae bacterium; assembly: GCA_963712035.1. Taxonomy (GTDB): domain Bacteria; phylum Acidobacteriota; class Terriglobia; order Terriglobales; family Acidobacteriaceae; genus PALSA-270. The sequence continues at coordinate 316,558 of CAVQGL010000005.1, forward strand.
GCTGTGGGCTCTACCCAGACCATCCAACTTGACACGATCGCCCGCCAGCGAGCCACCGAGGCTCTCGAGAGCGTCTTTACCGCTCGCGAAACCGCACAGATCAGTTTCGCCCAGATCCAGAACGCATCCGGCAATGGTCCGGGCATTTTTCTGCCCGGGATGCTCGCGCTTACGGATCCCGGCCCCGACGGACTGGAAGATACTGCCGATGATGTCCCGACCGCGCCCATCAATATTCCTGGGCCGACGGGCAGCATGGGCGGGACCAACCCTTCAACCACTCAGATTTCTTTGGCTAGTTTTCAGCGCCAGGTGCAGATCAACAACGTGACCGATCCCGCAACCGGCGCGATAAACCCCAACTTGCGCCAGATCGTGGTCACCATTCAGTATCCGACCGCCAATGGTCACCTGCGCAGCTATACCGTGCAAGCGCTGATCTCGGCCTACCGTTGAAAGGAAGCTCATGAGACTGCATAGAAAAACGCGGGCCCGCGGATTCTCGATGGTGGAACTGATGGTTGCCATGGCCGTCGGCCTGGTTGTGGTGGGCGCCGGCACTCAGCTTTTCCAGTCCGCCATGAGTTCCACGATGCTGGTGACCGAGCAGGCGGAAATGCAACAGAACGTTCGCACCTCGCTCAACTTGGTTGCTCGTGACGTCAGCATGGCCGGCTCCGGGCTGCCTCCTGGAGGGGTGGCTTTGCCTTACGGCGCGAACGCGACGCCCTCCCACTTCGCCTGCACTCAGGGACCGCTGTGTTACCTCACTGCGGTCAACTACCCCACTGGCGCCGTCGGCAACGTAAACGTTTCCAACTATATGTACGGCATCATTCCGGGGCCGCTCGATGGCATGCAACTCGGCGGGCCGGCGACCATCCCTGCCACCAACATCACTCCCGACGCCATCACCAGTATTTATGTTGATTACAGCTTCCCCTTGAATCAGTACACCATCGCATTCCAGAACCTGAACGGCACTGGCATCACCGCGACTCAACCCGCCAATCCGCCGGTCGGGTTCCCGGCAATCGTCAGTCCAACCGGCATTGTAGTGGGGGACCTGATTCTGCTGACCAACAGTACGGGCTCAGCGATTGGCGAGGTCTCCGCCGTAGCCGCCACGGCCGGCGGTGGCGGGACCATCACCTTCAACGATGGTGATCCGCTGAATATCAACCAATCCACCGCGGCCAGCGGAAACATTGCATACATCGCCACCTTGAACGCCAACGCGGCCACCGTGGCCTATCGCGTCCTGGCCGTAACTTATTTCGTGCAGGTTCCAGCCGTTGCCGGACAAACGCCGCGTTTGATGCGTCAAGTGAATGGGCAAACCGCGGTGCCGGTAGCCGACAACATCATCGGCCTCAATGTGACCTATGATCTTTGCAACAACACAGTCGCTGGCACTTGCGCCGGGGTGTCCGATCCCATTCATAACGTGCCCAGCTTTTCCCCCAACCAGATTTACAAGGTCAACATTCAGATGATGGGGCAGAGTGTGCTCACTTTGGGTGGCAAATCGCAGAGCATGGCTCTCGCCACCTCCATCAGCGCGCGCAATCTGTCATTCAAGAATCGCTACCAGTGAGCATCATGAAGCCCAAGACGTTCCAGGAGATAAAGGGTATGGGGAAGTCCAAACATCGTTCACGAGGATTCACCCTCGTTGCCAGTCTGATGTTGCTCGTTCTACTTTCCGGCGTGGCCGTTGGCTTGATGTATATGGTCAACGGTTCTGGAAAAGTGGGCGGCAGCGACATGGAGGCGAACGTTGCTTACTACGGCGCTGAGTCGGGCATGGAAAAGCTCACCTCCGATCTCGCCAGCCTCTACCAGCTGGAATTGTCTCCCACGCAGACCGATCTCAATAACCTGGCGCAGACTTCGCCGCCCTCCAGCGCTCTGATCACTGGGATGACTTACCTGGAGAACGTTACCTTCACCCAGACCAATCCCGATGGCAGCCCGAAAACCACCACCAGCATTATCAGTTCTGGCGCAAATCAGGGGCTGACTGCGGAAATCATTCCCATCACCCTGCAGGTTACCGCCATCCGTCCTTCCGGAGCGTCCGTGAATATGACGCGCGGGGTTCAGGTGGCGCTGATTCCGGTCTTTCAGTTCGGCGTATTTTCCGACAGCGATCTCAGCTATTTTCCCGGACCACAATTCGCCTTCAAAGGCCGGGTGCACACTAACGGTAATTTGTACTTGGCTGCAAACTCTGGGCCGCTCTATCTTGATGCCAAGGTCACCGCAGTAGGTCAGGTCATTCGCGATCGACTAGCCAACAACCACACCGGAAATGGTTATACGGGCAGCGTGTACATCCCCGACAAGAATGGTGGTTGCGATAACGTCATCGCGGGTGGCGCTCTCGGAACGGACTGCCTTGATGTTGGGGTCGACGCAAATAACGCTACGGACGACTCGAGTTGGGGAGGCGGGATCCCACCCGCTGGGGCAGCCAATCCTAACTGGAATACGGCGTCCACCGGAACCTTCAATGGCATGTTAGGAAATGCCGCCTCGATCGGCGTGCAGCCCCTGCAGCTCCCCTTCGTCAGTGGTGCAGCGGCCTGCGCTACTCCGACCCCTTGCACTTCAGCACAACAGATCCAAATCATCCGCAAGGCACTGGCCGGGGAGTCTGCCAATACCCCGCTAGGAGCCTCCCGCGAATACAATAAGGCGAATATCCGAATTCTTCTGGCCGACACTCAAGCAGGCCTGCGCCCCGGAAGCCCGGCCAATGACGGCCAAGACATCGATCTAACCGTGGGCTGCACCCAAGCGGTTTCATTTAACCTACCCGCGCCCTCCGTGAACACCGGTACAGCGTGGGCAAACTCCTCCATCGGAGACATTAACTGGGGCTCTGGAACGCCTTGGTCGGCGGGAGGCAAGCCTCCGGCAGCCGCCGATCCCTGCCGGGCGACCGAACCCGCGACCCAATGGCCGCTCTATACCGGATGGCTGCGCATCGAGTACAAGCCAGTCGGTACCAGTACCTTCGTAGGCGTCACCAAGGAGTGGCTCCAGTTGGGATTTGCCCGTAACAACTTTCCTCCCACCACTCCTTTGACCGGCAACACGGTGAATCCCGATGCGATTCTTCTTCTCCAGCAACAAGCCGATCGGAACGGAGATGGAGTCATCAACGCGACCGATGCGCCTTCAGGTATCAATTTGTTTAATAGCTGGTATCCCATCAATTTTTACGATCCCCGCGAGGGCTTCGTTAACGACAACAATGCCGGAGTGGCAAATGGTTCTGGTTGGACCAACGGAATTATGAATGCCGTGGAACTGGATGTAGGCAACCTGCGGCAATGGCTTTTGGGAAATATCGGCACCAGCGGAACGCTGGTCGATCCGAGCACGCAAAACGGCTATCTGCTGTACTTCTCCGACCGGCGCGGCATGCAACCCGACCCGAATGCAGGCAACGTCATCAATGGTGAGGCCGGACTCGAAGACGTCGTCAATAGCGCTAGCGCCGGCATACCGGATGGAGTCCTCGAACCTGCAACCGCGGGCTACAACAACAATACCGGCTACTCTCCGGAGGACGTGGACGAAAACGGCCAACTGGATAAGTGGGGCGAGGCCAACATCTCCCTCGGATTCGGAACCAACAGCCCTAACAATCCTTACGTAGCCGTCAATTGCCTGACTGTCGGACGGGCCAACGCCGTAAGCGGCGCGCGTCACGTGCTTCGCTTGGTCGATGGGGCGCTGGGCAATTTACCAACTCTTGGCAATAACGGCGGTGGGTTTACCGTAGCCTCCGAAAATCCCGTGTACATACTGGGAGACTACAACAGCAATGCCGCCGACCCCTTCTGGAACAACCAAAACGCTCCTGATATTTCTCACGCCGCCGCAGCCGTGATTGCCGACGCTGTTACTCTGCTCTCCGACGGCTGGACCGACCTGCTCGACATGAACAATACCGTCAATATGGGAAACCGGAACGCGGTTACGACCTACTACCGCACCGCGATTGCTTCGGGAAAGACTATGAACTTTCCCCAGCCCGCGGGGCAACCGGAAGATTTCGGCACCGATGGGGGAGTTCACAACTACCTGCGCTACATTGAAAACTGGGGTCCGGCGACGCTGAACTATCGCGGTTCGCTTATTAGTCTGTATTACTCCCAGTACGCCACCGGCACTTTCAAGTGCTGTACCTTGGTATACAGCCCGCCGAACCGTAACTACTTCTTCGACACCGATTTCCTCATTCCGACCAACCTGCCTCCGGGCACCCCGGAGTTGCAGGACATCAACAACCTGACTTACTGGCAGAGCTTCAGCCCCTGCACCAACCAAGCGGGCGGAGCCTGCACTAACTAGCCCTTTTTAACTTAGTCGCAATCCTGCCCTGATCCTCTTGTGGGGATCGGGGCTTTTGTTTTCAGCCGCGAGTTCCTTCCCGTTGAGTTCCTTCCGGTTTATTTTCTGCTTTTTTTCTACAAGTAATGCGCCCCCGGTTCTTCTCCTCTGAAGACCCCGAGGAACAAACCTGGGAGCGGATCAAGAAAGTCGGGTCGCATCCCCGGAATGGCAAGAGGCCCCCATGCCGGCCTTCATTTTTGACGCCAACGCCAAGCGCAGAGCTGAAGAACACACTGCTCGGAGATCCGGCCGACAGAAGAAGTAATCGTAAAAGTGAAGTAAAATCTCAACCAACCAGAATTGGCGTGTCGTCTCTCGTTCAATCATTCGCCACGCTCTCTCCCGGAGGCTTGCAGTTTTAAATTCTTTAGGAAATTCATGGCGTCCGTGTCCAAATCCTAGCTTCGCTCATCTAAGTTTTGGTGGTGACTACTGTTTGCGCACCGTAAGGAGACGAAATATGAAAGCCATTGTTGTCCACCAATATGGCGGCCCTGAGGTACTCAAGTTCGAGGAATATCCTGATCCGGTGGCGGGTCCCGGCGAAGTATTAGTGCGGGTCGCGGCCACAAGCGTGAATCCGATCGACTACAAACGGCGTGCTGGGTTGACGAAAGACTTCTATCCCCTCACTTTTCCGGGGCTGATCGGAGTCGACATTGCAGGGACGGTGGTCAAGACGGGGCCGGGAGTAGACGGCTTTTCTGTCGGCGACCAGGTGTTCGCCATGGCGGATAATACTTACGCCGAGCTTTGTGTCATAAAAGCCGCGCTTCTGGCGAAAGTTCCCAAGGGACTCGATTTGATCCAGGCGGCGGCGCTGCCCCTGGTGACAACGACCGGCAACCAACTCCTTTCCGCTACGGGAATCAAAGCGGGCCAGACGGTTCTGGTGGTGGGTGCTGCCGGGAATGTCGGACGTTCGGCGGTATTCACTGCGAAGGATCGCGGGGCGACTGTGCTCGCGGGGATTTTGAAGAGGCAGGTGGATGAGGCGAAGACTGTCGGCGCCGATCAGTTGGTCGCCACCGATGACGACAATGCGATCGCCAATCTTCCTCCGCTCGATGCGGTCGCGGATACGGTCGGCGGCAGAACCGCCGAGAAGCTGATCGCCAAGGTCAAGCCGGGCGGAGTGTATGCGTCGGTTGTCGGGGCGCCGCAGAATGCCGCGAAGTACCCGTCTGTAAAGGTGGTGCCAGTATTCTCGAAATTCGACAGGAAGACGCTCGAGTTCATGGCCGAAGCGGTGCGGGACGGCAAGCTGGTAATCCCGATCAGCCAGAAACTGCCACTTCGTGACGCCGCCGAAGCTCAAGCGGCCGCAGAAAAAGGTAATGTCGGGAAGATCTTGCTGGTGGCTTGACATTATTTTTTACGAGCGTTTTTCCTTGCGCGAAGGACACGAAAGGAGAGCTGGGAATGAAAAAGGTTCTGCGAGGAATCAACCCTGCTGCAAAGCCGAGTGGCGACGGGTGCGTGGAATGCCTGGCGTCCCCGAGAGGCTGGTGGTTTCATCTCCGCCGGTGTGCAGAGTGTGGGCACATCGGATGCTGTGACAGTTCTCCGAGCCAGCATGCATCGAAGCATGCGGCGGCAACCGGCCATCCGATCATTGCCAGCTTCGAGCCCGGAGAGGATTGGTTCTTCAATTACGAAAAGCAGGATTACGAGAAGCCAGGAATGATCAAGGGTGTGGAGTTGCTTCCGCCGCGTTCGCATCCAACAAATCAGCCTGCTCCCGGACCGGCAGGAAGGGTGCCGGCTAACTGGGAATCGCTACTGCACTAGCCGCCCGTCATAGGGTAGCCGGTAGATGAGACGCTTCTTCCTTTAGACGTAGGCATTTCCGGACGCGTGCTTATTTATCGGCACCAGGAGGCATTGCATGAATCTGCCTGACGCTCCCGTAGCACACGAAGGCTTCTTTGCATGTCCCTTTTTCACGGTGAAGGATCAGGAGAAATCGAAGGACTTCTATGTCCGAATTCTTGGCGGAAAACTGATCAAGCCAGAGAATCCCTGCTACATCAAGCTGGCCAATACCTGGATCATTCTCAATTCCGGTGGCGGCCCCACTCCCGACAAACCAGAAGTCTTCCTTGAAACGCCGTCTGATCTGAACCGGGTCAATAGCTTCCTGAATTTGCGTGTTGCCGACATCTGGGCCTGCTACAAACAATGGCGAGAAAAAGGCGCGACCTTTCTTACCGAGCCGTTGCCGAATCCCGACGGGTGGGAATGGCGCTGCTACATGCGCGATCCCGACGGCTACATCATCGAGGTCGGCCAATATACCCAACTGGCCCTCGACTCGTTCAACAGCCACAGTTAAATCGCGGCGTTTTGCCCCATTCGATCGAAGCTTGTATAATCCCGCCCTACCAAAACTTCATCGTTTGGGCGAACCAGTTCCGCCGAACCGATGTGATTTTTATCCGTAATTGCCAAAGGAGCGCCAATGAACTATTCACGTCTCGGGCTGGCGGCGCTTGGTGGCACAGTCGCGTATTTTGCTTTTGGTTTCTTATTGTTTTGGCTGGCGCCATGGCTTATCAATGAATCCCGCAAATACCCGGCTGTATTCCGACCTAAAGAAAAAATGATGACTGTTATGCCAATTGGGATGGTCGCAACTTTCATAGCGATTCTGATAGGCGCCATAATTTTCGCAATGATACATAAGGGCGGATCGGGCACTCTGGAAGGTGCGCGCTTGGGTATTCTCATTGGCGTTTTCGTGGTTTGCGCATTTGTGCTGCACAACTACGTGAACCTGAACATCGGGCTGAAACTCGCTCTGGGACAGGCTCTGGCTTACTTCGTCCAGTGGACGATCGTCGGAGTGGTCATCGGTCTTATTTACAAACCCCCCGCTACACCATAAATCGTGAATATCTGTTGTCGGTTGTCTGAAGCTTTGATTGTGTTTTTGGCCGTATAATTCACGCACGCGCCGCACACCCCGGAGCCTGAGCGCTCGGGTCGTTGGTGCTCATCTCGCAAATAGGAGCACAGGAAATGAAATCTCCGCCACCGGAAGAGTTGAAGCCACCTGTCCAAATGGAGCAGCGCGGGCGCATCCTTGGAATCGGCGGCATCTTCTTCAAATCCGCTAATCGTGATCCCATGCGCGAATGGTACGCGAAGCATCTTGGGCTCGCTGACGAAGGCCAAGGTGTAATGCTTCCGTGGCGCGAACACGACGACCCGCAAAAGGAACACGTTACCGTTTGGACCGTTTTTCCCGCCTCCACGAAGTATCTCGATCCCAGTCCCGCACCGTTCATGATCAACTACATCGTGGACGATATGGATGCTTTGCTCAACCGCTTGGAACAAGAGGGAGTAAAGATCGACCCCAAACGAATGGATGAATCCTACGGTCGGTTTGCCTGGATCTACGACCTGGACGGCAACAAGATTGAGCTCTGGCAGCCGCTGTGCGCGGAGACGCCCGCAGAACCCTGACTCTTACAACGACCTGCTTCGTCGAAATTGCTACCGGTGCGCCGATTGGGTTCAAAGCGAATCGACGTTTGGGAAACTCGGGGAGCCGTCTCGGCATGTTATCTCGTGGACACTCAGGCAGCTTTGATTGTCCACAAGAAAATCGTGGTATCCCCCCGCCAGACGGGGTCAGAAGGCGAAACGAGCGCCAACTGTCGGAGCACAGTTGTTGTTGCTGTTATAGGGAACGCCGGGGCCATGAGGAATGGCGATCGCCAGGCCGCCGCTCACATAGGAATACGCAATTCCGGCAAAAGCGTCAAAACGCTTGGTGAAGTGATGATCCACATAGAACGAACCCTCGTTGAGGGTGCCGGCGCAGGAACTGCGGAAGCCGGCCGCGGCCGAACAGGTCTGCGGAACACGGAAGTCATTCTGCCGCTGTTGATACCATGCCAAAGTGAAGTCGGTTTTGCTGCGGTAGGTGTACTTCGCGCCTGTCCACCAGATCTGCAGCAACTTTTCGGAGTCAAGATTGTTGTCTTCGACCCCGCTCATGATATAACCGCCCTGGTCTGAGGCGCCCACTCCCAACGGGTTCGACGGATTGTTCTGCCAGATGTATTCGTAGCCGGCAAAAAACTTGAACGGTTTCCACATATACTTGGCCGCAACCATGGCTGCATTATTGTCGGTCACAATGCCATATACGGTGTCGTTCGGGTCGATGAGATTGGGCCCCATGCCCACCCCCCCGTTGATGGGAATTGTATTGATGCTGTCCGTGGTCGACTGATACGACTGCGTAGGACTCTGAGGCCCCAGCAAAGGATTCAATACGCTGATCGCCTGGTTGTAATGTTGAAAGACAAAATCGGCGGAGAAATTGCCGTGGCCTCCGCCGAGGTCGAATCCATACGCGTTGTTATGCGCAGCTTCCGGCGTACAGGTCTTGGCGGTCCAGGCGGAGGCCGAGTAGCAACCGGCAGAACCGTCGGCGAATTTATACATCGCGCCGAAATGAACCGGGCCATAGGTGAGACGATACTTCACGGCGTCGTCCCAACGGCTGTCCTCGGTGTCCCCGCCGCCGGCCATCGTGCCATTATACCCGATGTACGAAAAGGCATAGCTGCCGCCGGCCGGATCGTAAAGCAGCATCGCATCGGTGCCGAGAGAGCGCTGACGGCCGAAGGTTAGCGTACCGAAACGTGCGGACGATACGCCGCCGTAGTATTCGTCATTGAAGGGTTGGCCCGCGCGCGCGCCGTCAATCGCGATCGAATAGCTGGCCCTGGGAAGACCATTGTTGATGATGTCGGTCTTGGACGCATTGGCGAGCAGTCCGGATTGCGGATTGATGCCGGTTGAAGCGTTGAACACAACCGACCAGCCGGGCAGGAACTCTTCTTTGCCCCTGATGCCAAAACCCGTCTGTTGCAGGTTGTTCGGGGCGACGACAAATCGATGTTGATAGCCGTTGCGGTTCACCAGAGATTCGCCTTCGTAGTTATAGCCGTTTTCCGGTAAGCCGTGGCTGACCCAGCCAACGCCGATATCATACGCACCGTAGACAGTGACGCCGTGCCAGGTTAGCGTGCAATCGGTGGTGGCGAACTCGTGGCCGCTCGCGCAGGGGTCGGGAGCGCTGCGTTGCAACTTAATGTTGACCGTGACCTCCTGGCCGTCCGCCAAGTTGATTCCGGTGCGCGTTTCCTCGGCGAACCCCGGTTTTGCCGCGCGAACCTCGAAACGTCCCAGAGGCAGGCCGGACGACTGATAATGCCCTCCGCCGTCGGTTGTGACTACGCGCGTTGCACCTGTATCGACGTTCTTGATTGTCACGGCGACATCGCGAAGGGCTGCGCCGGTTTGGTCCGTCACCAGACCGGAAACGCTCGCTCCCGTCTGAGCCTGAGCAAAAGTCAAGGATGACGAAACCCAAAAACTAATCGCTGCGATACACAAGTAAACCTTGCGCATTTCGACCTCGAAAAATCACTCGTTTGGAGCAAGGGCGAAAAGTGTACATGAGATACGATTCTCTTGTCTAGAAGTATACGATCCAGGTTTTTTCTAGCCAGAGCGCCGGGGGCTGGCTTATTCGAATGCCACGGGTTGACCAGGAATTTCTTTGTCGTTACGATTGCGTTCCGATGCGGAAGAAAGGCAAATTCGAAGGAGATGTTGAGGGACTGCTGAAACTTCGAGATGCGGCCTTGCAACTGGGGATCAGCTTTCCCACGATCAAGCAGTGGATTTACAAGAAGAAAATTCGAAGCGATCGGACTGCGGGAGGACATCATCGTATCCCACAGAGCGAAGTAGACAGATTGCTTTTCAGAACCCGTGGCAAGACCGAGCAACAACGCAAAGAAGAAATCCGGCGCGTCAGTGGTCGTAATCAGTTAGTCGGACGAATAGATACGGTTCGAGTGAGCGGTCTGATGGCAGAAGTAAGGATTTCCATCGGCGATCAGCAAATCACCTCGATTATCACTGCGCGTTCCGCGCGAGAAATGCAGCTGAAGCCGGGGCAGACCGCTGCCGCGCTCATAAAAGCTACCGAAGTGATGATTCTGCGCGTTTGACGTGACCGATGATTAATAGCCAGTCCGGCAACAAACTCAATCTTCTCTGACATTTACTACTGTTCATCCTCACGTTCCATATGGTCCGGCTGACCGCAATCCCCCACGTTGGTACCTTTTTCCTGCAACTCCACCGGGCCATTCTTTGCTACATTATTAACAAGGACCGTTTTGGGAAAGGAGGAGCCACGTGTTAAAGCCACGTCAAATTGCGAGTACATACGCATTCAAGTGCGCTCTCCTCTTTTTGGCATCTGCTGTATTCAGCTGGGGATTGCACGCAAAACTCTCCCTTTACGAGCCCCCGCAATCTCCATCTATCGTCACAGTTGCTAAGCTCTTGCCGGAGAGGCGTTCCGCCCAAACCATGGCTTCGCTTGAAAACGCCCTCGAGCCGGATACGGCTTGGGACAGGTTGAACCTGGTTCCGCTATTGCTTTTGGTCCAGGCTATTTCGATTCTGGCATTCGAGTTTTACCAAGTTGACATGGACCTCCCAAGGTCCTGCAGGTGGGACTTTCAGAGCCCGCACCTCACGCAACGCCCTCCTCCAGCTTTCTGATACCCCTACGGCCACGTATTTACGGCAAACCCGTCCTACTCCCGAACATCGAATAGGAGGGTCGAGTGATCGCCAGTCTCTTTAAGGAGATGTTCTGGCGTCGATTCCAATCCTGACGTTAAGGGATTGAAAGTAGGTGGATCCATGCATCGTAAGCGAGTCCTTTGGATCGCGGTGCCTCTCTGCCTTTTATTGGCAGCTCTGTTCCTAATCGTTCGAAATCGCTACGGCAAAGCTCCCGCCGAGCAGCCGAGGGCGGCCGCAGTAGTCGCGGTCACGCGTGGCGAATCTGGCCAGTTCACTTACGGTCGCGGGCCAATTTCAGCCCTATCAACAGGTGGATCTTCACGCCAAAGTCTCGGGATACATTCGCTGGATCAAAGTCGATATCGGCGATCGGGTTCGTCAGGGCGAAGTGCTGGCTCTGCTGGAAGTTCCGGAGTTGCAGGACCAGGTAGAGGGCGCTCAGGCCGAGGTCCGCCACAGCCAATCTAATATCACCCGCGCACAAAGCGAGGTAGTCAGCGCCGAATCGACCTACTCCGCGGTGCACGCTGAATACACCCGTCTGCAAGAGGCTTCCAAAGAAAGACCGGGGCTGATCGCGGAGCAGGAGTTGGATGACGCACGAGCCAAAGACCAGCAAGCCGCGGCGCAGGTCGGCGTCGCGAAAGCCTCGCTGGATGCCATGCAGCAACAACTCGGCGTCTCCACGCGCAACCCGCAATCGGCTCGAAACGATGTCCAAATACGAGCAGATCGTCGCCCCGTTTACGGGAGTGGTCACAAAACGTTACGCCGATACCGGCTCGCTGATTCAAGCCGGACAGGACAACAATACGAATACGCTTCCGGTGGTACAAGTGGCCGAGAGCGACCTACTCCGTCTTCGCATGCCCGTGCCGGAAAGCGACGTACCCTACATTCAACTCGGCGGCGATGTGCAGGTGAAAGTCAACGCCACCGGGCGGACATTTACTGGCAAGATCATCCGTTTCTCGCGCGCACTCGATACCAACACCCGAACCATGCTGACCGAGGTCGATGTCCCGAACCGCGATCTGAGTCTCAATCCAGGGATGTACGCGGAGACGACGATTCAACTCCAGCAAAAGAATGATGCTCTTATTTTGCCGGCACAGGCTGTCGTGCAGAGCGGCGATCAGTCTTATGTGCTGGTGGTGGATGCGACGAACCATGTCGAGAAGCGCAATGTGACTCTCGGAATCCAAACCTCGAACCGCGTGGAGATTACCAGCGGCCTGCAGGCTGGGGACAATGTGATCGCCGCTGGACAGACTGGCTACCAGCCCGGGGAAGTTGTCTCTCCGCATGCGGCGTTCATTCCAACGGCGGCGCAGGAGGTGAGCGAGTAATGTCCTCTTTTGCCATCAAGCATCCGTTCTTCATCCTGATGCTTTGCCTCATGGTGATCGTCGTGGGTGTTACCACAGTCGCGCGTATGCCCGTCGATCTGTTTCCGGAAATTAATATCCCGGTTGTCGTAGTCGCAACCTTCTACGCGGGCATGCCGCCGCAGCAGATCGAGGCGGATATCACAGACAGCTACGAGCGCTTCTTTACGCTGGGAAGCGGAATCAATCACATCGAGTCGCGGTCGCTGCCCGGTGTCAGCCTGATCAAGATCTACTTTCAGCCGGGCACAGACGCGAACTCCGCGGTCAGCAATATCTCGAATCTGGCCATGGCGAATTTGCGGCGGCTTCCGCCGGGAACCCTGCCTCCGGTAGTGTTGAAGTTCGACGCGTCGAATCTTCCCGTGTGTCTGGTCACGCTGGAAGGTCAGGGGCTCGACCAGACGCGGCTTAAAGATCTGGCGCAGTTTGAGGTGCGAAATCAAATCGCCAACGTTCCCGGCGCTTCGGTGCCGCAGCCTTACGGAGGCAAGTACCGGCAAATCCAGATTTATGTTGATCCGGTCAAACTGGAAGCTCACCAACTCTCAGTGATGGACGTGGTGCGCTCGGTGAATGAATCGAATTTGATTCTGCCTGCCGGCGACGTGCGCATCGGACCGAAAGACTACAACGTCTATGCCAATAGCCAGATTCCGGTGGTTGACGAAATCAATGCCATGCCGATCAAGACGGACAAACAGGACCACATCGGGGAGTCCGTATTTGTTGGCGATGTTGGGAAAGCGGTGGACTCAGGCCAACTGCAATACAACATCGTCCGGGTTGACGGCCAGCATTCCGTCTACATTCCGATCTTAAAGCAGGGCGGGGGATCGAACACGATCAGTATTGTCAACGGCATTCGAGAGGCCGTGAAACATCTGCTCGATATTCCAGAGGCGCTAAGAACGGCGGTGGTCTTTGATCAATCGGTCTTTGTGAAGATTGCGGTGAAGAATGTGATCAACGAAGGCGGCATTGGCCTCTGCCTCACCGCGCTCATGATTCTTCTCTTTCTCGGCAATTTCCGCGCAACGATTTCGGTACTGCTTTCAATTCCCATTTCTTGCCTTGCCGCCTTCATTGCGTTGAACCTGGGCGCAAGCACAATCAACACCATGGTGCTAGGCGGCATCGCGCTCGCCCTTTCCCGATTGATTGATAACTCGGTGGTCGTTCTTGAGAACATCTTTCGTCATATGGAGTTGGGCGAACCGGCGGTTGAAGCCGCCATCAACGGAGGCAAAGAAGTCCAACTAGCCGTGCTGGCAGCTACGTGCAGCACCAGCATCGTTTTCTTTCCCGTCATCATGCTTTCTGGTGTCAGCAAATATATCTTTAGTGCGCTGGCCCTCGCGGTCGTGCTGGCGCTCTTTGCTTCTTATGCCGTCGCCATGACTGTCGTGCCACTCTTCTGTGCGAAATTCATCCGTTTGAAGCCCGAACACGGCGCCGATCCTTATAGCACGCTGGGCGGCGCCACCGAGGCAGTGCAGGAAGTCGAACGAGGAACAAAGAATCAAGCATCGCGAACATTTTTCGCCGCATCGTCATCGGCTTCAACCAGCAATTTGAGCGGCTGCAACAAGCCTACGAAAAAGCTATCGCGGTTTGTCTGGATCGGCCCGTCTTGGTGGTATGCGTCTTTGCTGGTTTCGTAGCGCTGAGCTTCGCGTTGTTCCCGTTCCTTGGCGTGGCGTTCTTTCCGCGCACCGATCCAGGGCAATTTGTGGTCAATGTCAAAGTCCCGCCCGGAACTCGTCTTGAAGTGACTGACGAATATGTGGGGAAGATGGAGCAGGATATCCGCGATGTAGTGTCCCCACGCGACATGAATATGATCGTGTCGAACATTGGCATTACGCCGGATCTTTCGGCCATCTATACCAGCAATTCCGGAATGCATACCGCCTTCATTCAGGTCAGTCTCAAGGAGGACCATAAGACCAGCAGCTTCGCTTACATGCAACGTCTGCGCGTGCGGTTCGCCAGCGACTTTCCAGAAGTGAGCACTTATTTTCAAACCGGTGGATTGGTGGATTCCGTCGTCAACCAGGGACAACCCGCTCCGATCGACATTCGAATTGGGGGAAGTGACTTAGATGAGCCGTTTGCTTTCGCCAGGTCTGTGGCTGCCAAGGTGAAAGCCTTGAGTTCGGTGAACGATGTGCTGATTCCCCAGGATCTCGATTACCCAGGGTTGGAATTGGATATCGATCGCGAACATGCGGCGCTGCTCGGCATCTCGCCGGAGGCGGCGCTCGATAACGTCATTACCGCGCTCACATCGGACACGATGATTGCCCCGAGTTTCTGGGTCGATCCGAAGACCGGCAATAATTATTTTCTCAGCGTGCAATATCCCAACAACCAAATTAAAACCTTGACTGATTTAAAGCAGATTCCCTTGCGTGCCCCCGGGGCCGCAAACACAACACCGCTTGAATCGCTGGCATCCATCAAGCAGATCGATACTCCGACCGAGGTCGATCACTACCAACTGCGTCGCAGTTTCGACATCTACGTCATGCCGAAGAAGGAAGATCTCGGCCGCGTGAGCGCCGAGATCAAACACGTGCTTGATGGCATGCACCACTCTTCCCAGATCACCGTGTCGATGGGCGGAGCGGTCTCTGATATGCACAGTTCATTCCAGAGTTTCGGAATCGGTCTCATCCTCGCGATCGTACTGGTCTATCTCATCCTGATGGCGCAGTTCGCTTCGTTTTCCGATCCCTTCATCATCTTGCTGGCAATTCCTCCGGGGCTTTCGGGCGTGATCCTATTTCTCATGGCCACGGGAACGACGCTCAACGTGATGTCGCTCATGGGAGTAATCATGATGACTGGAATCGCCGTTTCGGACAGCATCCTTATCGTGGAATTCGTTGGCACGCTCCGCGCCCACGGTCATCCACTGAAGCAAGCCCTCGCCGAAGCCTGCAAAGTGCGCTTGCGTCCCATTCTGATGACCACGCTAGCCACTGTCCTCGGCCTCATTCCAATGGCGCTCGCTCTGGAGCCGGGCAGCGAACAGTACGCGCCGCTAGCGCGAGCAATTCTCGGAGGGTTGACCGTTTCCGGCATGGTAACCGTTTTCCTGGTGCCGACCGCGTACCTGCTAATGCATCGTAAAGCAGGTGGGGATGACCCAATCGAGCCCCGCGCCGGTGAGGTGACCCATGCGTAACCGAAGTCTATTGTTGCCGCTCTGGCTTCTAGTGAGTCCTCTCGCCATGCGCGCACAGCAAGTCGTCGCGCAGCTTCCAGATGCGCCGCAGCTCCAGGCTCAAGCGCGCCCGCTAGCTCCGTCGTTGAATTCTGCGAGAACGAATTCTCCGGGATATCCCCCACCAGACCCAACTGGAGAAACGCTTACGCGTCAACAGGCGGAGCAATTGGCGCTGAAAAATAACCCACGAATCAGTGTCGCCGCACTGCTGGCACTGGCACAAAAGCAGGTCGTTCGCGAGACTCGCTCGGCGTTGCTTCCGGCATTGAATGGCAATGTAACTGGCGTTGACGCCGAGGAAGCAAGCCGCATCTCGGCCGGATCGCTGGACGCTTCCCGGCTTCTCTATCACGTGGGCGCAGGAGTTGATCTCAATCAGTTGATCACGGATTTCGGCCGCACCCGTAATTTGGTCGCTTCTTCCTCCTTCCAAGCCAAAGCCTCCGAGCAACAATCGGAAGCGACGAGGGAGGACATCGTCCTGGCGGCCGACATCGCCTTCTACAATGCCCTGGAGGCGCAGGCCACGCTGCGAGTTGCGAAAAGCACGGTCAAGGCGCGGCAAGCGGTTGGCGATCAGGTCAATGCACTGACCGCAAGCAAGCTCAAGTCCACGCTCGACCAGAGTTTCGCTCAAGTGAATCTTTCGCAGGCCAAATTGCTCGATCTCGATTCGCAAAATCAGTTCGATGCCGCAATGGCGAGTCTCAACGAGGTGCTTGGAACCGCGAATAATCAACAGTACCAACTCGTCGACGACCCTTCGCCCCCGCAGCCAGTTGCGCCTTCCGCGGACGCAGTCATTGCTCTCGCCTTGCAACAGCGCCCCGATCTTCTTGCTCTCCAGCTCAATCACGAGGCGGATGTGCGCTTTAGCCGGGCGCAACACCAGCAACTACTCCCAACGATCTCCGGAGTGGGCATAGTGGGAATCACCCCGGTTGGATCCAGCGCCTACTTTACCCCTGATTGGTATGGAGCAGCAGGCGTGAACATTGGCATACCGATGTTTGAGGGTTTCAGATTCCATGCCCAGGCAGCGGAGGCCGACCTGCGCGCCAAGGCGTCCGACGAGCAGAGCCGGGTGCTCATCAATCGCATCGCACGGGATGTGCGCACAGCGTGGCTGAGAGCGAACACCGCACTACAGAAAATGAGTGTGACCGCGGAGCTTTTGCAAGAAGCCAACACCGCACTGGACCTAGCCGACACAAGGTATCGCCTGGGGCTCAGCTCGATTGTTGAGTTAAGTCAGGCCCAGTTACAACAGACACAGGCGCAGATCGCCGAGGCCAACGCACGCTTTGACTATGAAGCAGACCTTGCCGTATTGCGGTTTCAAAGTGGATCGCAGCCCTAGGTTGTTGGCAAATGATTGCCCCAGCTTGTACGTCACATCGCTAAGCTTGAGCAAAAATGCTTTGTCCTGCGCTACCGGGCTCCCGTCGCGCTCAGCGAGAATCGTGGCAGCACGTAACTGTAGGCCCAGTAGCGTATTTCGCTCCACGCTAGTTCCGGCATCGCCGCTCCCGGATAGAAAGGTATTTGCACTGGAGTGAACTTCACCCGCACGCGGATGGCAGATCGGCCGCGTGTCAACTTGCGGGGAACCAGAAATTCATCGTCCCGGAAGCGGCGATTCGAAGTCTCGAGCAGATGCAGAGCCGCGCCCAGTTCACTATGCGGAGAGGAATACACACACGTATTCGAACCCGCGGTGTACCAGATTCCCGCCAGCTTCCAGTCCGCTTTCGCAGCTCCATCCTCTACGTAAACTTCCGCTCGCTGGTTGGGAAATGAGTAGTCCAATTTTCGTCGCAGCATCACCCCGAGGTTCTGGGGATCAATTTTGAGCACAAACTCGGAACTGCTTTTCGTCGTTCGTCCTCGATCTCCGCTGGCCGGGAAGATCTCTACCCCGTGCATCGTGTCCGGGCCCCATTCGTAGCGCGATTCGATTTGGTACGGCGCCGATGCGTCCGGCGAAGCATATTGATGCTGCTTTTCACTGGCCTCGTCTCCAATCGCCAGCTCGTCCGTCTGCATGAGCGAGGGCGCCGGCAATCCATACCAGTACGTCACCGTCTCGTAGTGCTGCGTGGATTCATCCGTTCCCCCGTGCTCCAGCTGAATCACGGCATTTTTCCCGAAGGGCATCAGGTCTGCCAGCAGAAAACGGTAGGCCGACTCGATCTTGTCTTCCGGACTGCGCGCATCCTTTGGCGATTTTGCGCCCACCGGGTGCCCCGCCAGCGGCAGCGTCATGTTCAATCCGCCCCAGTAATCGCCGCCGCCGCCCCACTCCTCCGTCCCCGTGCCCTGCGCCTGCGGCGTTTGGCTGTCGTCAAAGAAGAACCGTGGATCGCCTTCCAGCGTGCTCAGCACTGCATCGTGTGAAAAAATAAACGATGTCCCCACGAGCTGTCCGGACCAATCGCCGCCCCCTTCCTCGTCCCGCGTATCGAGGAGCAGCAAATCCTTCCCTAAGTCCGGTGAGGGATGGTCATGGTATGTAGCATGAAAATAGCCGACCCAGTTCGGCGGATCCTTAAATGAACCGTAGCGGACGGTCCACTGCACATCGGCAAAGGAGGTGTCGGACAGGCCGGCCATCTCGATGCGCGCCGATCGAAAGAACGGCATCGGGAAATAGCAACTCAAATACACCCGGCTGTCGTCATACCGGATCACCATGGGCAGGCTCTTCACAAGGTATTCACGATTGTCGCGGTTGTAAAGAATTCCCGCCCCGTAAACAAGCGAAATCGGCGCATCCACGGATGCGTCTTTGCGGCCATCCCAGAATATGCGCAATCGGGCCCGCGAAAAAGCTACTGCCTGATCTTTGGGCACAGAGAATTCCAGCAGGCGAATCATTCCCGACCTATTTGCCTTGCTCCACACCTGCACAAAGTTCGGCCCGCTGAATGCCAGATGACCCGACTCCTGCCGCACTCGCGATTGCCCCGCCACAGGCGCAATATCGCTTCCCGCCCGCGCCAGCAGATCCAGCACATCTTTTGGTGGAGGCGTTTTCGCATCCCACGTGCGGATTGGTTGTGAGAGCCGTGTGCCCTCCACGAACTGGTCAAAGATGTAGTAACCCGTTCCGTAGAAGGTCCGTGAGTATGCCATGCGGAATGAGCGCGAAAATCCTATCGGGACCCACGACAAGTCCGCGCCCTTGGTCGTTGACCAAGTGAAGGCGAGCGGCTCGGGGAAAAGTTCTTTGGGCAGCCAGGTGGAATTCTCGACCGGATGCTGCGGATCCGCTGTGCTGCTCTCCGCCACAACATCATCCCCGCCGTCCACCTCGTAGTGCCACGGACTTCCATGCCAGTGGTTATAGCGCACAAAGTACAGCACGCCCGGGCCCTGCACATCGAGAGTTACATTGCGATCGTCGGCTAGTTGATAAAGAAAATGTGAAGCATCGGCCGACTCATTTCCACCCCGTCGGTCATACGTGCTTCTCATGTAGGCACGCACGCCGATCCGCTGGTAAGGCCATCGCGCCCAGAACCGGTATGCGTCATATCCCGCCGGAATTCTTGGCGCCTGTGCGCTGGCAGCCGAGCAGAAAAACAGCAGAAAAAGACAACCAACGAAGCTGCAGGCGGCTTTCATACGGGAAAAATCGATAAACGAGGATAAACCCGGCCTGTCTCCGGGTACGCAAGCACCGGAACTCGCGCGTCTAGGCGCGAAAAAGAAACGTAGCCATCAGCGTTCCTCCACGGTTTGCACCCCAGCGAAGCCAGGTTCGACCCAAATGTACCAAAGCGCACACGAGCAGTTCAAATGTGCAGAAGCTGTTTCCGGACTATGGAAGCGATGAGCGATGAATCGTCGTTCATCCTGAGGTCTGACTGATTTTGTTTATCGAACTCGGACTCGATCTGGAGTCATGCGCTTGACCGAGAGGTTACGGTTTGCTAAAGTCCGCGGCGTGAAACGTTGAGGAGTATGAAAAAATTATTCCCGGTCAATTAGGTGACACCGCTCGGACGAGGAAGAAGGCAGTCACAAAGCTTTCTATCCCCCAATTCGCTTGAAGCGAGGCTGCCTTCTGAAATCCCTGGCTCCGAGCATTCGAGAGCTCTGACCATGCAGCACCAGACCGGATTCTCAATGTGTATGATCCATCCAGAAGGAGATTCCTGTGGGTGATCGACGATCGTTCCTGAAAGGTGCCGCTCTGCTGGGGCTCTGCGCCGGACTAGGTGTTGCCGACGACCCTGCGCAGGAGCAGCCTTTGCAGAGACGCGATTACATCGACGCGCATGTTCATGTCTGGGATCTACCGAACGCCCGCTTTCCCTACCACGATCAAGACGGGCCGGCGGTTCTGCCGAGTTTCACTCCAGAGCATATGCTCGATATCGCCCGTCCTGCCGGCGTGGGACGGATCGTTTTGGTTCAGATCATGTATGGCACCGACAACTCCTACTTGCTCGACGTGATGAAGCGCCACCCCTCCGTGTTCTCGGCAATTGCGATCGTCGATCCTGAATCCCCTTCGCTGGGGCGGGAGATGGCTCGCCTGGCCTCGCTAGGTGTACGGGGTTTGAGAATTATGCAAGACGATGCCCAGGCCGGGTGGTTACAGACCACGTCAATGCGGACTCTCTGGCGCCTGGCCGCAGAGACCAAACTCGCAGTCTGCTGTCTCATTACCCCCACCAGCCTTCCCGCTTTAGACCGGATGTGCACCGAGTTCTACGACACGACAGTGGTGGTCGATCATATGGGGCGAATCGGCTTGGATGGCGTTATACACGACGAAGAGATAAAGGCGCTTTGCAATCTCGCCCGTTATCCACGAGTGCAGGTTAAGGTGTCGGCATTCTATGCGCTCGGCAAGAAGCGCGCCCCATTCGCCGATCTGATTCCTGTCGTGCGGGCGCTCCACGCTAGCTTCGGGCCGCAACGGTTAATGTGGGGATCCGATTCACCGTTTCAACTCAAACCTCCCCACACCTATGCAGAGTCACTTGATTTTATTATCGATGGCGTGCCCTTTTTAAGCGCGCAAGATAGAGCATGGATGCTGCGCGGAACGGCAGAGAAGACCTTCTTCTAGGTGCTTGCGGATTTGCCGTCCTTTTGATTTATTTCGATCGATTATCGCGTTTACGGGAGATCGCCACCATACCAAAAGGCCAGCGTTGGCGAACGTGCCATCGCTATCCCTCACGAAAATCAGCACCGGACTCTTGATCTTAAAAAATAGGTCTGTTCATGGTCGCAGCATGATGGCAAACAATTCGATGCGAGGTCATGACCATGTCGACTCCGTGCTAGTCAACATAAGGCGCGTCTTAACGTCATGAATTTACCTTGCTAAGTTTGGCCGATGAGGCGTGGGCTGATTTTTTTGCTGGTCTGCCTGGCCGTTCAGGTGCAAGCCGAACGGCGGTTTTCAGTCTCAGGTGTGGTCCTGGAAGTCGATCAGTCAAAGCAAATTTTGGTGGTATCTCATGAAAGCATCCCTGGATTCATGGGCGCCATGGCGATGCCATTTGTTGTACGAGATAGCAGACTATTCGAAGGTCTTCAACCTGGTTGCAAGATCGAGTTCACTCTAGTTGTAACTCAAGACTCGTCCTACATCGATCATCTTGAGATTCGAAGTTTTGAAAGCCTCGGGCAGCATCCGCAGGAAGCGCGGCGCTTGCAAAGGCTCGAATCTCTGGTTGCCCCTGGCCAGAACCCGGCCCCTCTCTCGGTGGGTGAGCACGTTCCGGATTTCACTTTGATCGATCAGAGCCAGAACCGCGTTACTTTGTCTGCATTCGCCGGTCGAATTGTTGCCATTAACTTCATTTACACGCGTTGTCCGCTGCCTGATTATTGTGTGCGTCTTTCCAACAATTTTGGACAACTCCAGAAGCGCTTTTCTCAGCGTCTGGGCTCGGATCTGATTTTGCTAAGTGTTACGTTCGATCCGCAACATGACCAACCAGATGTCTTAGCAAAGTATGCGAATGTTTGGAAGGCAGATCCGCGCAACTGGCACTTTCTGACCGGTGCGTTGCCGGATGTCAGACGCTTGTGTCATTTATTCGGGGTGGAGTCGTGGGCCGACGGGGGCATTCTGACACATTCTCTACACACTGCGATTATTGATCGAGAGGGCAGACTCGCGGTCAACATTGATGGAAACCAATTTACGGTGCAGGAATTAGGCGACCTGGTCGAAGCCCAGATGAGACGCGCTCATTGATGAAGCTTGGCCGGAACCGGGCCAGCGGTGGCGGATGCAGTGGGCTGAACGCCACCCAGTTTGAACCTCGGTCGCACCAGCTTCGTATAGTCTTTCGCAAATTCTTTGATTTGTATGAATTGGTCCTTTTCCACGCTGGAAAAGTTTTGCCGGGTGTTACTGGTCGGCCACCAAATTTCTATGTTCTCAATGCGAGCTGATTTCCCCAGACCGATGTGCTGCTGAAATGGGGATGCTCCAAAAGATCCTCCACTCCCTACCGTACGGTAGATATCCCGTCGACCGTGCCCTTCGTTTTCAACGGTCACCTTGATTCGCGCGCCAATAGCGGGCCGGTTCGTCTTGACGCCGACCAAACGTATGCTGATCCAATCATTTCCGTTCCCGGGATTCTCGAATAATCTCAAAGCATGCCTGTCCCCGGGTACCGCTCCTCCCATTACCTCTATCAAGTCTTCATCCCCGTCATTGTCGATATCAGCGAAGGCTACTCCGTGTCCGCGATGCAGCTCACTTGTGCCAGTCGAGATACCAACGTCCACAAAGTATTTGCCGGCTTCATTGTGAAACAAAGGAGCTGGGAAGTTGGTGGCAAATGAAGGATTCCCCGTTCCCAGGTAGAAATCCAGGAACCCGTCATTATCTATGTCCCCAAAATTAGACCCCATCGGCATAAAAGCGCGATCCAGTCCCACTTCCTTGGTTACCTCCTTAAATGTGCCATCGCCCATGTTTTTGTACAGCTTTAAGGGTTCGACTTTTTGAGGCAGGTGCAGCAAGCCCGCGACCTCCTCCTCGACAGAGGGATAATAGCTCGTCAAAAAAAGATCTGGCCAGCCATCGTTGTCATAGTCAAAAAACCACGCCGGAAAGCTCATCAAAGCCTGCTTTACGCCAGCCTGGTGGGACACTTCCGTAAATGTCAAATCGTGGTTGTTGTGGTAGAGAAAAGCCTCCCCATAACTCGACACCAACAAATCCGGATAGCCATCGTTGTCGTAGTCACCCGCTACCACCGCTTTAGTGAAAGCTGTCCGGTCGACGCCGGCCGAGTGCGCGATATCCACAAATGTTCCATCGCCTTTGTTCAAAAATAACTGGGCGGGGGCGTTCTCGTTTCCGACGAATAGATCGAGATACCCGTCGTTATTGATATCTGTCCAAACTGCAGTCTGAGTGGATGTTGCAGGCTCGGCCAGGCCGGCTTCACGCGTGACGTCAGTAAAGGTGCCATCACAGTTATTCCGCAGCAGCGACTTACGTTTCGGCAGTTCCCATGCTCCGCGCAACACGAGAATATCCAGGCAACCGTCGTTGTTGTAATCCGTCTGAATAATATTCAGTCCGCCCAACTGATCAGCTAATCCTGCTTGTGCAGTGCGGTCACTGAAGGTTCCGTCTCCGTTGTTGTGGAAGAAATGCATCGGCCCGCAGTCGTTCCAGCTTGAGGTCACGATGTCGAGGAGACCATCGTTGTCAAAATCATCCACGATCAGGCCGCCTGCTTCAGAAAACACGTCGAGGCCAGCTTCCGCAGCTACATCCTTAAATCGGCCAAGGTTCCCTTTCGACTGAAAAAACTCAGGTGAAATCAAGTACGGCTTCGGAACTCCCTGAGGGTACTTTCCAACCGTCATAAACGCCAGGTTCAACAGCCATTCCACCTCGAGGTTAGTTGGGTCATTCTTTAGAAAGTCCAAAAACTGTTCGATTGCCTTCTGAGAACTGGCTTTATCCGGATACGGTTCGCGAATCGGGAAGATACAGCGATCCTTGGGATGCCGACCGACGTCATTGTCCATTTCAGACTTATGCAGATAGGCGACTCCAAGAGCTTCTTGTATTTGCGGCAGTAAGCCAGGATTACTTGTGCTAGCGATCTGATACGCCCGTTTCCACTCCGCAACCGCTTTGTCCATTTCCCCGTGATAGGACCAAACCTCAGCCAGCGTGTAATGAAGGTCTTCTTCAACGTCAGGTTTAAGCTGGAGCACGCCTTGATTTACCTGGGCCACGGCATCCGTAATTCGTTGGAGAGCGTCGGCATCCGCCTGCGTACGGAGTTCGCATATCTTTTTGAGGTCTTGATTCCAATTGGGCGGCTTAGCGATCGCACCCATCACCGCAAGTTTCTCGTTCACGCCTGACACGTTCGGCACCAAACGGACACTGGCCGCCAAGGAAGTCGGCATAACCCATGATTGCACCGGAGTCTTGTTTTCCGCCGGTTGCGTGTTCATGATTTGTAGAATGGCATAGCCAGATTGAATTTTCGTGATTGCGCTGAACTCACCAGGATGCAGATTTCGCAGGGCCGCCTGAAGTTCCGGGAGAAGGCTGGCAGTATCCATCTTCCCCATGAAACCCCCTTCGCTGGCGGTGGGATCTATGGATTTCTCCCGTGCGAGCTTGGCAAAATCCCCGCCGTTCTTGAGGTCCACGAGGATCTGCTGCGCCTCGTCAGCCGACTCAACCACGATGATTCGGATCAAAAAAGCCTGATTTTGGGCAAACGCAGATAAGAAGAAAAACCCAAGGCTTATGCCCACGAGGAGCGGGAGGACTTTCTTGGCTTCAGACCGCCAGTGGCTGTGTCGTCGAAAGGGCGCGTTTCCCAGAAGGTTGAACATCGACTCGTCACCCCGTACAGCGCGGCATCCGTCCGAGCGCTCCATCCTCTTCCCGAGGATACACAATCGTCACAGATATAGAAACCGCGCCTCATCACTCGTGACGGCAAAAGATACTTACCGATCAAACGAGCTCTGCGCATTTTCATTCCCGGCATTATGAGAATGTTGGACCGTGGAACCGACGCTTTACCGAACGACTCACGACCGTCTGATCAGTTGCCGGGACGCGCTGGAAACTAATATGCCTTCCCCAAGCCCGCGCAGCCAAATCAATCCTGATTATGAACGTACACCCCATCCGTAGGTTTCAACCCAACCGAACCTACGACAGGGGATTCCTTCGCGAATCAGGCGGTGTGCGAACTCGATATCGTTACCGTTGCTGCCTAAGCACGCGCCACGTTGGAATCGGCCCGAACGCGGAACGCTAGTACGACTAATCAGTGGCCGGCGAACCGGAGCGATACCGTCCGAATCTGTTGAACGCTTAAATTCTCGGCGCCAGTCGTTCGCGTTGGTTGCTCGCAGCGCTCGTAAAGTTTCCCGCTCAACAACTCTTGCGCGGACCAGGTTCATTTCCAGTCCGCGCAAACATATAGTCGGCCTTTCGCCATTCGAAGCACCCGTGAAAGCTGCCCCTAAGAACTGATTGCTTAGGCAGCCTTGGTGTGCGACTTCTCGGCCTTTTCGCCCAGGAAGCTTAGCAATTCGGCGTTGACTTCGGCTGTGTGTGTCCACGGAATGCAGTGTGGACCGTCTTTGATGACCAGCAGGCGAGCTCCTTTGATGAGCTTCGCCGTGCGCAGTCCCGCAGCGGTGATGGGAAGAATGCGATCGGCATCCCCGTGAATGACTAGGGTGGGTAGATCGATTCGGTCCAAGTCCGCACGGAAGTCCTCGTGCCAGGTTGGAATACACGCCAGGCTGGCGATGGCGGAAGCGGTGGCCGCCACGTTCCAGCTAGCTTGGACGGCTTGTTCGCTGACACGCTTGCCGAGCAGCAAGTCCGTGTTGTAGAAATCCTTGAAGAAGCTAGTGAAGAACGCATAGCGATCGGCGGCCACCGCTTTCTCGCTGGCGGCAAATATACTGGCATCCAGGCCTTCGGGATTGTCGCCGGTCTTGAGTAGGTACGGCGGCACACCGGAGATAATCACGGCTTTGCTCACGCTCTTGGAGCCGTATTTTCCGATGTATCGTGCCACCTCGCCTCCACCCATCGAAAAGCCGACCAATGTGAAATCATGCAACTTGAGGTGAGCGATCACCTTGTGCAGGTCCTCTGCGAATGTGTCGTAGTTGTAGCCCGCGGCAGGCTGGCTGGATTTTCCAAAACCCCGGCGGTCGTAGGTGATAACCCTGTAACCCGCATCCAGGAGGAGGGGCACTTGCTTCTCCCAGGAAGCGCCGCTCAATGGGTATCCGTGGATCAGAACAACCGGCTGGCCCGAGCCATGGTCCTCGTAGTAAAGCTCGATGTTGACTGAATTTTCTTTTCCGACTGTAACGTATGGCATTGCTTTTCTCCTTTTCTGTTGCGATCGATAAGTTTGCGGTTAGTGGTATCGTCGCCGCAGAGGAGTGCCGTCCACATCAATTCGGCCACCGCATTGGCGGCGCAGCCGAGCTTGCTCTCCAATGCAGTCGTTTCTTGGCAGCACTCCACGACACGAGCATGCACCGCTCCACGCGAGTGCACAATTGGACGTTCGTATCGGTTCGCCGAAAATCACACCAGCATGTCTCACGTAGCGACAAATCTTCGACCGAGGAAGCGCTTGCGCGCCGATTGATACCAGAGTATGGATTAATAACATCGTCCAATAGATTGGCCTGCTCGCTTCCGGGCTAATGCAACTGCGAAACCGAAAATGGGCAGCTTTTCCGCTGCCCATATGCAAATATCAGCATCGTTACCAAATCATGAACCAATGACTGGCATGAAGATATAGGGTGCTCCCCTGCCGCGTGCCGTTGGTGGGAGATACGGTTTCGGTGGGGAAAGTGGTGTACTCTTGGATACCTTCCACGGAATTGGTGTTCAGAGCATTGATGTTGCCAGGCGTGAGAAATACCAGTTGGGCCGGATTGCGCCCGTTAAGCGGTAATTCCGTAATCGCGTGCTCGTTTATCGATTGGCTTAGCTCAGCGCTTTCGGTGTGCACCAATTCAGACCCTGCCTGAACGGTGACTTTTTCGCTGACCTTGCCAGGTTGAAGTGCGAAGTCAATGCAGGCATTTTGTTCCGACACCAGCGTGAAGTTATCTTTCTGCTGGGAACCGAAACCTTCTTTCTCTACCTTGATGCCATAGGTTCCAGGAGTCAACTGCAGAATAGAGTAAGCCTCTGCGCCGTTTGTTGTGGTGGAGGTCGCCACGCCGGTGGCCGTATTAGTTGCTGTGACCATCGCTCCAGGTCAGTAACATCGAGGCCGGTCTCCGCGGGAAAGCTAAGATCCGTGCCAGAGGAATGGTGTGACATAACTTGTGTTTTCTTTTCTATGGTTTGATTTTCGTGTGTGTGCCTTATTTTCGGTCACCACAACCAGTACTGCGTGTTATTTCCCAGCATTAAGGGGTGTAATGGGTAAAGACAAAGTCGCGAGCTTTGACAGGCTCGTGGCAGGGGAAGCAGGTTTTGAGCTTCGCCTCGTCCGCTGAAGGTTTGCCGTCCTTATTGAATTGCGCGAAACCCCAGCCGCCCGTCGCGGCGTACTTTATTGAGTCCTTGACCATAAACTGAAGGTACCAATCCGGGGCGGGACCGGGAACGAAAGATTGGGCGCGGCCAAACACCTTGTTGTTTTCCTCTGAAGGGACGTAACTCCAGGCTATTCGGGCGATGATCGTGCCGTCCGGGAACGGTAGTTTGTCTTCGCGATATGCCTTGATCGCTGTGTCGTTGCCAAGAATGGCGCGAATATCGTTGAGGCCGCCTTCCTCGTGGGCGACAGAGACCAGCCTCCAGTCGCGGTATCCGCGGGGAATTTTGATTCCGAAGATTGGGGCAGCCTCTCCTTGGGCGTGTCCAGATGCGCGGGCCGTGATGGCGACAATGCCGGCCACCGCTCCAACCGCAAACAGCAAGAAAGCAATCCGTTTCATGTTGTTCCTTCTTCTAAAATGTTGAGCACCCCGTCACGAACGCTTGTCGTCCGCATTTTTTTCTGGAACGACAAATGTGACCGTGCCCTTGTCCAGGGTGTGGTGGTTCGCATCCTCCAATTCTAGGAGCACTTTGTGCGGACCGCGGGGAAGACCCATCAGGATAATTGGGTTGCCGCTCGCATCTGCCCACACCCATGGGGCGTCGTCGAGTCTCACGTGAACGTGTCCGACGCGCGGCGAGGCCGCCACAGCACTGGAGCCGAGCACAGGGGCCAGGTGAACATTCAGGAGGCGGGCGTCGATTTGCTTGAGTGAGGCAAACGAGGTGTTCTTAGAGTTCCCCACCGTATGGACTATCGTGGGCGAGACTCCAACTTGTTCCGCGAAAAGCGATTGTCGGGCGAGCAGCGTTGCGCCGGCAGTAACACCTGCCAGTCCCGGCAGACGACGGCGTGAAAACCCGGTTGATCCTAATTGCTTCATGGCCGATCCCTTTCTTTACGTTAAACCCAGGCGTAACACTTCCTGCATGAATAACTGCCTTTAACGATTGCTATTTTCTTGCCTGCCATAATCGGCTTTGTTCTAGAAAGCTTCGGATGCAAATCACAGTTCTCATTAAGACAGAGGCCAGCAGGCGTATCCATTGAACGATGGTATTGATCGATACCTTGGTGTCAGTCAGTCGACGAAACGACAAGCAGAACCTGCTACGGTTGCCGCAAGAATAGCCAGGCTAGAGGTATTTTGAGCTGCTCGCTTATAAACCACAGCGACTCGATGATCACTGTCAATTTGGATCGTCATGTCACGACAACAACAAGAACACAACCAAAGACATTCGAAAGCGCGAGACATGCCTGTAGGTTTCGAGTCAGCTGTTCGTTCGCGCTCTGAGTCGACTAAGTAGAGTCTCCCTTCGCGGAGCTTGCGAAACGGAGCGAAACAAGGCGGGTTCGCGCATTTAGAGAGCATAAAATCTCCGGCCCCTGGCTGATAACGCTTGATGGTTCCATAAGAGGCGTCAACTACGCCTGTGAACGTTCAGCGCGAAGAGGCGACAAAGCCGCGGACTAACCCAGCGATCTCATCGGCCGCAGTGTCTAAAGCAAAATGACCAGCGTCGAGAACGTTAACTTGAGCGCTCGGTACATCCTTGCGATAGCGCTCTGTCTCGCCGAGATCGAACGAGAGGTCATACTGGCCCCAGATCACCAGCAGGCGCGGCCCTTTCTCACGCATCCACGCCTGCCATTTCGGGTAAGCGTCGACATTGGTTCGATAGTCATAGAACAAGTCGCTTTGAATCTCGGGTTGGCTGGGCTGGTTGAGAAAATAGAACTCATCGGTCCAGAGATCCGGGTCGTAGCGTCCCACGTTCGGATCATTCCCGACGTGTCGAGTGCGCGTGGCCGCGAGCGATAAGAGATTGGTGCGAAGGGCACTTTCGTTGGCGGCGCGATCTGCCCAAAATGCGCGCCGCGTTTTCCAATTCACCCCTAGTCCCTCGTTGTGCGCAACTGCGTCCTGAACGATGAGAGCCTCGATTCGGTCGGGATGTGCCAACGCCATGCGAAAACCGACGGGGCCGCCGTAATCCTGCATGTAAAGCGTAAAGCGCGAGAGTCCGAGCCCTTCGGTGAACTGATTCATAATTTCGGCATAGTGATCGAACGTATACGCGAATCTCTTCGGGTCCGGCCAGTCGCTGTGTCCGAAACCCGGGTAATCGGGCGCTACCAGGTGATACCGATCGGAGAGCCGGGCGAACAGCGGCTCGAACATTCGCGATGATGATGGAAGTCCGTGCAGCAGAAGAAGTACGGGGGCATCTTTCGGGCCGGCCTCCCTGTAAAAGACAGCGAGACCATCAATCTGTATCGTGCGATAAAAAGTCGGGTGTTCCACGGGAGATTCCTTTCGATGGTTGCTCTTTTCAATTTTTTGTGCATTCGCCTGCGCCCTCTGCTTGGCGCGATGACCGCATCAGACCAGAAGTAGCGGAGGCGAAACAATTGGACGATGGTATTGGCGATACCTTCGTATCAATCGATGGGGCGAGCCCCGTCGATTGATGCAGCGCGACGGCAAGCCGGTTTGCCAGCCTTACCGAGGCCGCGATGGTGACCGTCCGCCAGTCTCGGTTTGTGGATCGAGGTGGGCTATCGATTAGCTCCGCCTCGTCCAGCCAGTCCTCTGCCGACAGCCTGGCCTGCTCGGAACCGTACAATTCCTTCACGGCTCGGATGAACGCCGATAGCTCGCCCTCCGCCCTGTGCATCTCGCTCGCCGAATCGCTACACGATTTCTCCGTGTTCATCGGATCCTCCTTGATACGAAATTTGTTGTTACCAGTTCTTTTCGGATGCGGTGCGCAGTGTTGATTAAGCCGGAAGAGCGGAAACGAATCTATTGGACGATGGTATCGCTCGATACCTTGGCATCAGTTGAGGGCGAGCGGCGCACAATTTGCAGTCGCACCGTTGAAATGGCACAATTAGTTCAATGCGGAGACGTGGGGTCTCCGACGCAGTTTTCTTTCAACAATCGAGATCGGGCCATTGCTGGCTCGCTGCGCATGCGAGTTCCACAGAACGGAGGTTGCCGCAACCCTCGGTGGGCGTTTCCGGAAGTCCGTGCCGCCGCGAAAGGTTGGCGATTAATTTCGTTTCGCGGGGTCTCCGCTCTGCCCGCGCGCACGTATCTGCGTTTTTTTCCAACGGCTCTTGTAATGACCCAGGTTGCGCGATTTCCATATGGGAGGAATACACCATGAAGAAGGCCAAGCCACCCATTTCCCTTGCCGGCTCCCAGTTCGGTGAAGTGCGTCATGTCTGCGCATTTTTCAACAGCGACGACGAAGAGTATCGCGTGTTGCTTCCATTTATTAAGGACGGATTCGAGTGTGGCGACAAAGCGGTTCACGTGTTGAATCCAGATCAACGTCACGACCACCTGCAACGGTTGGCCGCGGTGGGGATCGATCCGGCGGCTGCCGAGAAGAGTGGGCAACTCGAGGTTCGGATCAACACCGAAGCATATCTTCGAAACGGCCGTTTCGATCAGGATCGAATGCTGGCAGCGTTCGAGCAAATGGCAAGCGGCAACGCTACAGGAGAATTCCCACTCAGCCGCATTTGTTGTCGAATGGACTGGGCGGTCGAAGACCGATCGTACGTCGATGACCTAGTTGAGTTCGAATCGCGCGTCAATGATGTGTGGCAACGTCACGACGATGTGGTTATCTGCACCTACCAGCTGGGAAAATTTGGCGGCGACACGGTGATCGACATCATGCGGACGCACCCGATGATTATCATCGGCGGCATCCTCCAGCAGAATCCGTTCTTCGTGCCGCCGGGGGAGTTCTTGAGTGAAGTTCACCAGCGGCGGGCGAGGCGGACTATGTCACCCTCGACGGCGGCTTAGCATGGAAGCGCATCCCGCCGACGAAATCAAACGCCTTCAGCGTTGCAATAATGATCTGATTAGTGTTCTCTCCCTTCCTGCCATTTGGAGCGGCGGCGATCCATCGCAGGTGGTTCATACCTTGCTCGACGCTCTCTTGAGCATGCTCGGCCTGGACCTTGTCTATGCGCGCTTGAAAGATACCGTGGGCGACGCACCCATCGAGACAGTCCGGCTCGCTCCAACCCTAAGACGCGCGCGGAAACCCATGCTCCGATCGCATGAGATCTGCGGGGCCCTCCACCGCTGCCTGGGGGACGAACCGCAGAAATGGCCTCCGCTGCTGCGGAACTCGATCGGAGGCGAAGACTTCTCGATCGTGCCCTTGCGACTAGGCCTACACGGAGAAATCGGTGTGATCGCGGCAGCGTCTCGGCGAACGGATTTTCCCGCGCAGACCGAGCAACTTCTTCTAAGCGTGGCAGCGAATCAGGCGTCAATCGGCCTGCAAGAGGCCTGGCTTCGGAACCAACAGAAGCGAGTCGCGCGCGAACTCGATAAACAGGTCGCTGAACGAACTCTAGAGCTTGCCAAAACCAACGAAGAGCTACGAAAGGAGATCGCCGGCCGGCGGCTGGTGGAAGAGAAACTTCATCAAGAGGAAAGCGAGAGGAAACGCAGTGAGGTGCGAAAGGCGGCCATCGTGGACTCCGCGTTGGACTGCATTGTGACTATCGACCACGAAGGGCGCATCACGGAGTTCAATCCCGCGGCGGAGCGCACCTTCGGGTATCGCCGCGATGAGGTCATGGGCAGATACATGGCCGACATCATCGTCCCGCCGTCACTCCGGGAGCAGCATCGGGCGGGGTTCGCCCGCCACCTGGCCACCGGCGAGGGGCGGGTACTCGGCAGGCGCATCGAGATGACGGCAGCACGTGCCGATGCAAGCGAATTCCCGGTCGAAGTCGCAATCGTTCGCACTCCGCTGGACGGACCGCCGTCCTTCACCGGCTACCTGCGCGATCTGACGGAACACAAGCGGAATGAAAGCGCTTTACGTGAGGCGCACGCGCAGGTCGCGCGAAGCGAAGAGCGGTGGCACTCTGTTTTTGAGAACTCAGCCATTGGCGTCGCGCTGGCCGACATTCACGGTAGATTTCTGGCCACAAATCCCGTCTTCCAGAAAATGCTGGGTTATACCGGGGAGGAATTGCGGGAGTTGTCTTTTCTTGACATCACGCCTGAAGAGTACAAGGAGCTTAACCGCACGCTCGTTGGCGAGTTATGGGCAGGTAAGCGTCAGCAGTTGCAAATGGAGAAGCAATACCGGCGGAAGAGCGGCAGTTTGATATGGGTGCGGAACAGCCTCTCTCTTGTGCCGGGCACCGAGCGAGTGCCGCAATTCCTCATGGCATTGTCCGAGGACATTACTGAACGCAGGCGTGTAGAGGAGGCCCTGCGCGATAGCGAGCAGAGTCTTCGTCTGATCGTTGATGGTATCGCCGGTTTGGTAGCCATCATGAGCGCAACGGGGGAAGTCGAAGCCGTCAACCGCCAGGCCTTGGACTACTTCGGTAAAGTCACAGAAGAAATGAAGCAATGGTCAACCAGCGACGCTGTTCACCCGGATGATCTGCCAGGTGTGATCTCCGCTTGGCAGTACTCAGTCGAGACGGCATCGATATACAATGTTGAACACCGCCTGCGTCGTGCTGATGGCGTGTATCATTGGTTCCGCGCTCGTGGCCTCCCCCTGCGGGACGCTGAAGGCCATGCTCTCCGCTGGTATGTCCTGCTCACGGACATTGATGAGCAAAAGCAGGCTGAGGAAGCGCTGCTGGCCCGAGAGCGCGAACTTAACATAATCGTCAACACAGTCCCGGCACTGGCTTGGTCGGCGAGTCTCGACGGTTCCGCGGAATTTTTTAACCAGCATTACCTCGCGTACGTGGGACTTCCATTGGAACAACTGCAAGGCTCAGGCTGGACGGTTGCCGTTCATCGGGACGACTTAGGCGCATTGTTTGCCGCGTGGCAATCGATGATGGCTAGCGGTAAGCCAGGAGAGGTGGAAGCGCGACTGCGGCGCTTCGACGGTGAGTATCGATGGTTTCTGTTCCGCGCGAACCCAATGCTCGACCAATCGGGCAACATTTTGAAATGGTATGGAACAAATACCGACATCGACGATCGCAAGCGGGCAGAAGAACAACTGCGTCGCAGCGAGGCGTTCCTCGGGGAAGGTCAGAAGCTGAGTCGCATCGGCAGCTTTTCCTGGCTGGTGGCGACGGACGCTATCAAATGGTCAGAACAGCTTTATCGCATCTTCGAGTTTGAACTGGGTGTGCCTGTGACGTTCGAGTTAATTGGATCTCGGGTTCATCCGGAAGACCTCCCGTTGCTGTACGACATGATCGAAAAAGCGCAACGTGGCGTCAGCGACTTCGAGTACGAGCACCGGTTGCTCATGCCCGACCGCTCGATCAAGTACCTGCACCTAATCGGTCACGGAACCCGGGACCGGGAGGGGCGACAGGAGTACATCGGCGCGGTTCAGGATGTTACGCAGCGCCGGCTTGCGGAAGAAGCCCTGAGCAAAGCCAGATCGGAACTCGCTAACGTAGCAAGGGTAACGAGCCTCGGGGTGCTAACCGCGTCCATCGCACACGAAGTCAACCAGCCTCTTTCGGGCATCGTTACCAATGCCAGCACGTGTCTGCGGATGCTCTCAGCCGATCCTCCCAATGTGGAAGGCGCCCGCGAAACTGCCCGGCGCGCGATCCGCGACGGCAACCGGGCGTCGGACGTGATCACACGACTGCGCACGCTTTATAGCAAAAAAGATATTTCCCTCGAACCGCTTGACCTGAATGACGCTACCCGAGAGGTCACTTCGCTGTCTTTGAGTGAGCTGCAGGGCAAGCGCGTGATTCTGCGGCAGGAGCTTGCGGACGACCTGCCGCCCATCCCAGGCGACCGCGTCCAGCTTCAGCAAGTCATTCTGAATCTGCTGCGGAATGCTGCGGATGCGATGAGCGCAGTCGACGATCGCCCCAGAGAATTGCTGATCAAAACTGAATGCGATGAGGGAGAACGGGTGCGCCTTAGCGTGAAAGATGCGGGAGTTGGTCTAACTCCTCAAGCCGCGGACAAACTCTTCGAAGCCTTCTTTACGACGAAAAGCGATGGAATGGGGATCGGGCTATCGATCAGCCGCTCCATTATCGAGGCTCATCGCGGACGTCTGTGGGCAACGGCGAACGAGGGCCCAGGAGCCACGTTTGCATTCTCTATTCCTTGCAGGCGCGAGAGCGACCGTGCCGACGCCGAAACTCGTTTCAACTAAACAGATCCATCGACCGGCATACCAGGATGCGAGTCTCCGGATACCAGCACCCAATACCTAAGTACAATAGACGCCTCTCATGAAATGGGGCAACGTTGCTTCATGGACTTTGAACCAGAAGGGAGCGCCGCCGCGTGTCCGCTTGTATCGATTGTTGATGACGACGAGTCAGTGCGCGAGTCGCTGCCTGATTTGTTGCGGGAGTTCGGTTATGCGACTTGCACGTTCTCCTCGGCGGAAGAATTTCTCGCCTCCGATTGGGTTCGCCAAACCGACTACCTGATCCTCGACATTGCCATGCCGGGAATGACCGGGCCTGAGCTTCAACAGGAATTAAACCGTCGGCAACAAGCGATCCCGACCATTTTCATCACCGCGAACAGAGATAAGACTGTTCGACCAAGGTTACTCGAAAAAGGTGCGGTGGAATGCCTGTTCAAGCCGTTTAGCGACACGGCTCTGCTTGAGGCGCTGAATACCGCACTTCGAGCGAGCTAACCCTTGAAATGCACTGACGATCCGCAGCCGCTTACCGCGAAGGAGGGAATATAAAATGATTTTGGCGCGCGCTCCTGGCGATGCAGTGCGGTCATCCCCAATGTCCACGGTTGCGCCCATTGTGTTCATTGTTGACGATGATGTGTCGGTACGCGAATCGCTGGAATTGTTGATCCAGAATGAAGGCTGGCGGGCTGAGGCTTTTCCATCCGCTCAAGACTTCCTCGATCATCCGCGAACTGCTCTTCCAAGCTGTCTGATCCTTGATGTCTCTCTTCCGGGCCTCAACGGTCTGGAGCTGCAGCAGCGAGTGGCCGCCGAGCGTACCGACATGCCGATCATCTTTATCACGGGCCACGGTGATATCCCCATGACGGTCCGTGCCATGAAGGCGGGCGCAATTGAATTCTTAACCA
Organism: uncultured Acidobacteriaceae bacterium; assembly: GCA_963712035.1. Classification (GTDB taxonomy): domain Bacteria; phylum Acidobacteriota; class Terriglobia; order Terriglobales; family Acidobacteriaceae; genus PALSA-270. The sequence continues at coordinate 351,859 of CAVQGL010000005.1, forward strand.
AACCTTTCAGTGATGGAGCGCTTCTGAAAGCGATTCGGCAGGCGCTCCAACGCAGCCGCCTTGCGCTTAGCCACGAAGCGGAGATACGGGAACTACGGAACCGTTACGCATTACTCACCCCTCGCGAGCGGCAGGTCATGGCGTTGGTCGTTTCCGGCCTGTTGAACAAACAGATTGGTGGCGAACTTGGCATCAGCGAGATTACAGTGAAAGCGCATCGAGGGCAGGTTATGCAGAAGATGAAAGCCGACTCTCTCGCCTCGCTAGTGAGAATAGCAGCCAGGCTTCGCTCTGCGCGTCCGCCCGACTCCGGCACCACCCCCGCCGTTTAATCACGTTTGAGGGGACGGCTCTTCGCGCGGTCGTCCTTGTACTCTGTAGCAACGATTGCCGATCTGGTTGAGCAATTGCCGCCTGTCATTCACGTCGAGTGGATGTAGGCAAATGTAGCTAGGTATTCTTCGGGAGGTAATCCTTCTCGCTCATCAGGGAATAGGTCAGCGCGGCAGAAGTAAAACTCCGTCGTCTCCATCAAGTCACGAAACTTGCGCATGTTTATGAAGCGCCAAATCGTCGCGGCTTGCTCGGGTTCAAGCTGATCGGGATAGTTTTCAATGCCCAAGTTCGAGCATACCACTCCGACTCATCTAGCACCGGGCCAACGTTCGTCGATCGCCTTCATGATTTCCTCGGCCCACCGCATCCGCGATTGCGCTCATTGTCGCCGGAACTCTTTCCCCGCCATCAAATTGAGCAAGCGCGCAGCGAGAATACTGGCCGCGATCAGCACGCGTTTGCGGCGCTCGTCCACGTCAGTGAGTCTATGATATTCGGTGTTTGTTCGCCTTGGACTTAAAACGAGCGACCACAGATGTGTAATCACAGGTGTAAAATCTTGGGCTGTTTTCTTAAGTGATTGATAATGATGGTGGCCAGGGGCGGAGTTGAACCGCCGACGCCAGCCTTTTCAGTCCTTGTTCAACCTGAACCTACAACAATTACAGGTTTGCGGGGAACTGCCAAGTACCTGCAAATACGTGCTAGCCTGACCAATCGCGGGCTGAGATCGCGGGCTGAGAGATCAATATCCGGCTCATCTCTTTGCTTTTTCTTTAATGTTTTATTGGCGCAGAACACCGCCTGGACAAAACCACCGCCGGTCTTTCCCCACCGCGATTCGCTGCTCTCGCCTCCGCTGGCAAAGTGAGCAAGCGTCCTTCGAGAATGCGTGCAGAGACGTGCTGCTTCGGAGAACAAATTCACGATTTATGTTTCCAGAAACTCAGAGCGCCGATTCTGTGAACAAATCTACAAACAAAGAAAAGGGGACGCACTTCTCGAAATATTCGGAAACGAAAAATGCTTTCATCCTTTATCAAGAGGACCCTGTCTATGTCATCCTACGCGAGCATTTGAACATCAAACCCTCAGCGATCACCCAAAACCGGCCAATGAGTATCACCTGAAAACCGGCCAACGAGAATAGCGTCCGGGACATTGACTCCCGCACGGGCTTGTAGCCTCCGTGGGCATGGCCAATGTCTTGAACGAAGAGAAGAAACAGCAAGTTTTAGCTCTGGGACCGCTGGGCTGGTCGCTGCGGCACATCCAGCAAGCGACCCATGTCCGTCGGGAAACCGCCAGCGCCTACCTGAAAGCGGCGGGGATTGCGGTGCGTCTACCCAGTGGCTGGGGGCGGTGCGAACCAAAACCGGCCAACGAAGTGATCACCGACTCCGGTGCGGCAAAATCGGCCATTCCGGTGATTCCCGATCCCTTCGACCCTAACTGCTATCGCGACACCCACGCCTTGCTCGATGATCTCGCCGAAGCCACGCTCGACGGCACCCGCCAAAGAGCACATGGAGTTCCTGGTGACCGTGCCCCTGCTCATCGTTGACGATCTCGGCATGCGCAAGCTGCCGCTCACGGCCGCCGAAGAACTGCTGGAAATCATCATGCGCCGCTACGAACGCGCCAGCACGATGCTAACCTCGAACCGCCCGGTAGAAGACTGGGGCAAACTGCCGGGAGACGCGGCTGCCGTCAGCGCCATGCTCGACCGTTTACTGCACCACGGACACGTGCTCAAGTGCGGCCCTCGGAGCTGGCGAACCAAAACCGACTTGCCATCACAGGAGGCGGCAGGTTAGAACATTCTCAGTCCTGGACGGCCAATCCCGTTGGCCGGTTTTGAAGTGATAACCGTTGGCCGCTTTTGAAGTGATCACTGAGGATCAAACCTTGGGAGCTTCCGCTAACTGATCATGGGACAGGTCAGGACAAGCACGCTCGTTTCTAAAACTCCGACAGGGAACCCACATACTAATCTGATTTTTCTTCGAAAGCTCGGGTCGCGATCCTTGCCTGGGTATCCGTCTCGCTGATGGCGTTCGCACTCGGTTGGTGGTCGCGGCAGTGGAAACGCAGGGGGCCGTGGAACCGGAGGTTAAACCGATCCGGAAACGATCTCGGGGACTTACACCATGAAAGTGACAGTCACGATCAATGGCATCATTTGAATCGATCAACTTGGAAGTCGACGCACGATAACCGACTCTGAAACTCGACACTTTAATCTGAGAATGCCGTTAGCCTTCCGGGCGTCGTGCGACAAGCATCTCACGACGTAACCAGTTACTCACCAATCCATTCTGTTTTCGTCGGGATTCACCGGAGCCTGTGGCGAGACTGCCGCGGGAGCGCTGGGCTCAGAGTACGGCGCCAGCTGCGGCTCAGGGCGGTCGGCCTCAAGCGACCATAGCCTCCGATCAGGCATCTGCGCGATAAGCAGTTTATTGTGTTCCGCCCCGAGGTCCCTTGCCCAAAGCACGTGCGAATGAACCATGTCTGCGTGGTTGTACACCCACTCTGCGTTTATGTTGTGATGTCGAGAATAACGTACGAAAACCAACTGTGGTCCTGACTGCTGTTCCAGCCAACGCTCTAGCTCAACTTTGCGCAAGCTCCAATCTTGCATCAAAAGTGCCTGGCGATCCGGTCCGTGGCCGTCTTCGCTCCAGCCGTTGATACGGGCCGCCACGCGAACACCGAGTGAAAGAACACAAGCAAGCGGCAAGAACGTGACCAATCCTTGCCAGCGGAAGCGTGCCGCGGATGCTTGGGAGCTGGCCCGAGCCGCCCTGCGGCGTTCCGCTCGCTTGGCTGTCGCGGCGAGTGATTGAATTCCCTGATGCCATTGCCAAACGAATCGCAATCCCTCCACCTGCAAGAACAAGACTAGACAAGCGGCTGGCGCGAAATAGTGGGGCAGGAACCAGGTGGTTACAAACACCAGCAAGAACATCAAGGACAAAGTCGCAATTGCCACGCGCTGCCAGAACTCTTCAAACACGTACCACAGCAATCCAATTTGAATAATTCCGAGAACGACGAACAGAGCCCGCAAGCCAAAATCTCGTGGCGTAGAAACTGCTGCCAAAATGACGAGTCCAGCGAGCACAGCAATTTGCACGAACCGGGTGAGTCCAGGCCGCAGCAAGCCGGGCAGGACGAGCGGCAAGCTCAGCAAGAGTCCGCAGTAGAATGCCCACCAAGTACTCAACTTGCGCGAGCATGCCTGGATGAGTCCCGCTGGGACTCGTTCCGTGGCATAGAACCGCAGTCCTTGGCTCCGATAATAAGTCTCCAAGATTGGATTGCTGTAAGTGATTTCCGGATGCGGTGGCAAGAAAATGAAGACTGGGGCCTCCATGTATTGCTGATCGTGCAAAACGTAGGGTGCCTTCCACGCTGATCCGGTAATGGCTCGGTTGTAACTGGCGGTCCAGGCCGCGCCCAGCAGAAGGATAATTCCCACCGGAAGAACCAGTCCGTGCCACAACGCTGGTTCTTTCCATCGGCGCTCGCGCAAAATACGAAGCAGGAACAGCCCGGTAATAGGCAATACGGCAATCATGCCTTCCAGCGGGCGACTATTAGCAAGAAGCACCAGCCCAAGACCTAGCCAAATTGCGTTCGGCCAGCAGAAGCGATCCCAGAGCTTGCGAACCGCTCCAAAGAACAGTGCTCCGCCCAAAGCAGCGACCATGCCGCCCCAGTAACTCTGGCTCCAGTAGCTATAGGAGCCATACTGCACGACCATCAGAAGACCGCCGAGCAATCCCCAGATCGGGCCGATCCACGCTTGTAGCATCCAACACATCGCCGCACAGGCCAAGGCGGTGCTCAGCCAGACTCCAACGGCGGGATGACCGGTAAGTTTTTCTCCGAGGGCAAGCAACAATCCTTGGGCGGAGAAATATTTTGAAGCATAGACCGGGCGCACGAGCACATGAAATGTTTCAAAGAACCCCGGGACGTGGGGAGAAGAATTCGCCAGATGGCCGGAGGAGAGCGTGTCTCCCATCAAAAGGTAACTGAATTCGTCCGGAGTGTGCGGTACTGGCTCATGCAGGATGCCCGCGACCGCCAAACAGCCGAGAAAGCTGGCACAAGCGATCCCGATGACGACGAGGCGCTCGCGAGTTGCAGCGTGGCGAACGAGGGCAGACTAGCCTCGAGTCCTCATGAAAGCCAAGCCCGGCGAGGGATATAGTGACGGCCAGAACTAGCAGAAGAAACTGAAGGGATTCAACCATGTAGAGCAACTAATCTCGGCCCGACGCCGGAGGGGATCTTATCCCCAAGAAATTCGCTCCCATCCCTTAAGAGTCGTGGAACCCCACCGTATGCAAAAAACAAAATCGCAACGGTGAGCCACCCGCCGCCATGTTGTAGTAGCTGTGACGTTCTCACACAACTACACGGACAGAACATCCCAAGAAGGACAGAACCGTGGAATCCCATTCGCAAAGAACATGAAAGATGGGGCACCAGCTTCGCCGCTCTCGCGCTCCAACCGCCGCTCCACCAACCCGCCGGTCTCTTCGTCCAGCGTGGCAATCTGCTAATAGCGCGTATGCAAATCACAGCCCATGATCTTCATGTGTTCTGCTCCGTTCCTCGAAGGCGTGGCGCCTTGAGCACAACAAGTTTACTCGGCGCTACGGAGCCGACACGGTTATCCGATCAGCCACCCGCCATGCTCACGTGTGTTTGGAAAGAGTGGATCGGGAGCCCCGCTTGAGTTTGTCATAACCATACCTTAACCAGGCTACCATCACGACAATAATTGCACCTAGTTCCCAGTAGCGGTCCGTACCATGGACCTGTCTAAGCTTCATGTAACTAAGACAAACCACAAAGACAGAAGCCGCCGCGCTAATCAAAACATTCCTGGTTTTGTGTGGGCGACTCGCCCAGTATCGTCGCCGTTCTCTTAGGTACTTAAACATAAGCAAGCCTCCTATTGAGACGCACAGTAGCCACTGATCACCCAATCCGCGGCCTTAAAAAGGCCAGCTGCGATTGCGTCTGCCCAAAAGAGTGGATCCTCTGGCCCCGTAAACAACAGTGGGAGTAACGCAACATCGGCGGTATTAGCCGCAAAAGCAAGCTTCTTCGCCGCGTTGGAGTTTGGGTCGCATACGTTATTCGTTTGTTGTTGCTGTTGTTGCGTCTGCTGTGTCTGTCGATGCAGACGTGGAGGTCCGGGATCGGAAATCTTATAGCCCCCTCCCGGACCGCCGCATCCGTCTTGAGCACACACGGTTATGAAATCAGCAGGGTCGTCGTAGTACTCGTCGTTGTTGTCGCCGCAGTGACCCGGAACACAAAACAGACCAAGGGCATCGACGTAACTTAAGGGATTGTTATTCACGTAGGCATACCGATTCCAGCTCTGCGGATTCCCCGGATTCACCGCTCCCAGTCCTGCCGGGTCGGGCGAGAGCCATCGTCCTTGCACCGGCGTCTGCCGCCGGAAGAGAAAATCATACAGCCCGCCCGCTCCGCCTGGCACGGTGAAGGACTCGGTAGTGGCGAGCTGTCCCGTGAACGACAGGTCCTGCGTTCCCGATCCCGCGTAGGGTTCTCCGAACGGCGCGTAAGCCACGCTATAGTACATCGTCCGGCTTGGCGTGGTCTCCAGCCGCGAACTCCCCAGCCAATCCCCATGGCGGTAGAAGCTCAGCCCGCTCGATGCGTACACCGCCTGCGCTCCTCCTACCAGCGGCACGAACGCTTGGAACAGCGTGCCCCCTGTCGCCATCGCCAGCTTGCGCCCCAGCGGATCATAGACCACCTGCCGATAACTCGCGTTACACGTGGACGAGCCATAGCCCTTCTCCGCCATCCGCCCCAGCGCATCGTAGGTGATGCATACCGCATTCGCTGTGCCCGAATCTACAGTGATCAACTTGCCTTCGGCGTCCCAGCTATAAGTGTGGGCGCTATCGGCAGTCAGGTTGCCTTCGTTGCCGTCGTACGTGAAGGGGGTGGAAGTCATCCGATTCGTGTAATTAGTGTAATCGTAACTGGGATTGAAAGACATACCAGTGCTTCCGGTTGGCACGGTCTTGTAGATGTTGCCAAAAGGATCGTAGGCGAAATCTTGGGCGAAAATGCTGGCCCCGCAGAGGCCGGTGGCTACACGTGCCAAGTCATCATAGCTATAAGTGCAGGTTTGCGTGTCGGAAGAATTGAGCGGATCGGTGATGGCCAGTTGTTGCAAGGTGCCATTTGCATTCCACGTCAAGTTCCCCTGCACGGTCTGGGTAGGCCCGGTGCCCACGTTGTATTGATATTGCGTCATGCGATTCGTGTTCGGGTCGAATGTGAATACGTCGTTGTCCAATGAGCCGAAAGTGAGGGCGGTGACTTGGCTTGCTGGGTTGTAGGAGGTCGACGTGACCGGATTCTGTCCGCTCCCGGCCGAGACCGTGGAGATGCGGCCTTCTCCATCCGGAGCATAGGTCAGCGTGGGCAATCCGGAAATGTTGCTGCTGAGAACGTCCAACGCGCCATTCGCCCAGGGCGTTGCGGTTATGTGGTAGTAGGTCGAACCCGAGTTCGGGGTTGCTTCATAGAAGTCGGTAGAGTCGCCGCGAACTGAGTAACTGAAGCCTTCGTCGGTCTTTTTGGTGCTGCACCCGCCCGTGGGCGGGCAGGTGTAGGCTTCCGCGAGTCTGGCTTTGGTGTATTGCATGGAGGAGCCGCCGACCGTGGCCGCGTCATATACATAGTACTTCTGATCGGTGCTCGTGGAATAGGGGCCGCTGGGGTAGGTGGAGCTAGTGGGACGATGAAGCTGGTCATACGCGATGCAGGTAACGTTACCAGCGGCGTCGGTGCGCTTGATCGCATTGCCTGCAGGATAGCCTCCGGTGCAGGTACTGTCGGAGTCGTACACGTAGGCGGTCGCCGTGTTTGCAGTCTCCGGATTGGTCTCCGAGGTCAGACGGCCCAGCATGTCATAGACGAAGATGCGATTCTGTTTGGCGGACAGGAACTCTGGGCGTTCTGGGTCACGCCGGTCATATCGCCTAACCCATCGTAGGTATAGGTCGTCCAATAGCCGGTCTGAGAATTTTGCTGCGCGCAGCTTCCACCGGGGAAAGCCGTGGTTCCGGCGGTGATTTCGCACACGGACGTCAATTCCGACAATCCGTTGTACTCGAATTGTTTCCGCTTGGCGTTGGTGTCGCTGCTCGGAACCGGGGTGAGCGACTGGTAGGTGTCGTTATTGGTGTAAGTGTAGGTCATCGTGCCACCGCCGCCGTCGATCGCGGTCAAAGTGCGATTCAGGCGTCGTAGGTGTAAGAGGTTCCTTCGCGCTCGAACTGGGACACGAAGTTGCGGAGGTCGCGGCCGTCGTGCTATAGGGCAGGGAGGTAAAAGCGACCCGTCCATTGGAATCGTAGCAGGTCGCCACCGTGTCATAGTTGGTGGCACTTGGCCCTTGCTCGGTCTGGCTGAAAATCGTACGACCCAGGCCATCCAGCGTGATTCGTTTGTCGGTCACCGAGCTGCCACTGTTAAAGGACATCGTGCTTTCGACGTTGTTCTGCCCGGTGTAGGTGAGAGTGGTAATGTTCCCAGCGGCGTCCTGCGTACTATTTGGACGCCAGAAATCTGCATCGGTGGTGTAGTTGGTGTAGCAACGTCTGGCTGTTTTCGTCGGTCACGGAGATTATCACCGCTCCATTGCAGGCCGAGTCGTAAGCCATGGAGCGGGAAAGACTCAAAGGCTCGCTGATCGAAGTCGGGAAGGAATTCCAGCAGGATGCGCTTCCGGCGGTGTAGTTGTACGTGGTCGTTGGTCCCGGAGAAGTGCTGGACGTGCTGACATCAGTCGAGGTGTTCAGCATTCCCGTGTCGTAGTAGGTATATGTGCGATAAAGATGAGTGCGGGGTCGAATTTGTTTGTGTCTGGATAGTCGTCACATTCCCGCGCGAACCGGTGACGGAGTTATGTTGAGGGGTTCCAGAGGTCGATGTCGGCGCTCCCCAGATCGTAGGTGTAAGCCGTCGAAGCCACAACGTTGCTGCTTCCATTTTAACCGTGACAGTGCACGGGCCGGTTGACAATCCCGTTGTTCAAAGCCGAGCAGCTTCCGACGAATAGCTTCCGTAGGTCGTCAAAGTTTTACGAAGGACCGAACCCACCGCGCCGCTGCCGATAATCGTATTCATCCACCTCCGTCGGTTGCGTGGTGTAGAAATGGCGGGAGATCCAGTTCCGTAATACGTGATATCGGTCTCAGATTGGACGCCTGACGAACTGGGCAGATAATTGAAAACCGTCTTCCGCGCGATCGGCGAGGTAACGGCCGTCGTGTCGCAACCACTCGGATTGCTCACGCTATTTCCGTTGTAGCAAGTGTACGTGTAGCTAAGCGCCGTACTGGCGCCCTGGTTCACTACCCGCTTGACTTCATAATAATTGTTCGTTGGGTTGGTCGTATTGTGGTCTTTGCTGAAATCTATGACGGTCTGGTTGCTTCCCGGATCCGTGACCGTGTCGCTGGCACCTATCGATGTAGGCGTTCGGCTGTAGCTCCAACTGCCATCAGGAGTAACACCTGCGTCAGACTCATGGGCGTACCATCGTCGCACATCACTGCCCGAATAGGTGTACGGTGATCGTCCCACCAGTCGGAAGGGTGACTGATTTGACGCGCCCATACGTGTCATATGAAGAAGCTGTACTGCGTAAGTGTCGGGAAGCGACATGCTCGTGAGCAGCGTGACGTTGGTGTTGGAATATTCGGAAATGCCGGTACACCCAAAGCTGGTCGTAACCGTGTTTCCGGTGGTGTAGTTGAAGGTGTAGTTCGCTGTGGCACCAGAGGGTGCGGTATATGCGTAAGTCGTCTGCGTCGAACTGACAACCGTGACGGTCAATGGCGTTGTTCCCAGCGTATCTGTGTAGGAGGTGGTGCTCCCTGAGATGTTCGTCGTAAAATAGTTTCCATTGTTGTCGGCGATAGTAGAGGCGGTATAGCCTGGGGCCTGAATGACGACCCCGTTTGGCCCTCTCACGGTAGCATCATCAACGCCTGCGACCGAAACTGTGTATCCTGAGCCGTCTGTCGCATTTCCACTTCCTGTAGCGATCTCCTGGACTGGAGTGTTGCAGCTGGGCTCGCCAAGTGTAGTCGGAAAACTCACGATCCGATGGTATGTACCGCCGGGGTCGGTATACCCTTGCCAAGTTATCACCTGATATTGCAGATATTCCAGTTCACCGTTGACGGTTTTGGCACACTCCAGATACTGAGCAAGGAAAATCACCGAACCAGTCAAGGCAGTGCTTTGTGCACTCCATCCCCAACCGCTCGCCGGTTGCCAGCTGGTTGTGCTCCCGCTTGTAACTGGACTCCAAATCAAACCGTCGTAGGTCTCTGTGTAATTAAACGGCGCGCCGCGTCCTGCCTTGAGAAATATCGGAATGTTGAGGTGCACATTCAGATTTGCTAGATCGATGCTGTCAGCGGGTCCCGCGCTGATGGTCGAAAGCGGCGGCGTTCCTGTGGCATTTTGTGCGAAGGAAGGTCCAACTAGAAAACTGGCGGCGACAATTGAAAGCAGTGCACATTTGGCGACGGAGATCATAAAAAGTCCTTTCCTGCGTTACTGAATGCTGAAATTGCTGCTTGGGATCCCAGTGTTCACAGCCACGTTTGTGATTTGGAAGTCGAGGAGCAATACGCCTTGGTAATATTTCTGCACGTGCATGGGAACCAATATGCCGTTCATGGTTTGGTAGTTTGAAAAGTCAATCTCTACCGGAATGTTGATATTGCGCGTTCTTGTCAGGGTGTGCATTGAAGACAATCGCAATTGGCAGAAATGTCTGGCCATCAAGATATAAATCGGTAGTGCTCAACTGGGTGAGCTGGGCATTAACATTAGACGGACCGAACTGTGCAGACAGCGCGCTTGCGTTCCGGTAAGACCGCAGATGGTAGACACTCACCCCAGACCGCTGTTCTATACCGACGTAGGTAAGGGCGATATTTGGGTCGGAGGCTGCCAGTGATGTGAATGCAGGGAAGAACCACGCGCCATCGGTTAGGCAATTCTGCCCAGCAAACGGAGTAACTGTTCCATCCGTGCCGATCCAAGCGCCAAACGGGTACCCGTTCCCGGAATTGCGAATTTCACTGATCTTGCCGCTTCCAAGAGTAAGGTCCACCCGGCTCATGGCGCTTGAGGTCGCCATCAGAGTCACCGTACCTGTCCCCGTATCGGGGCCGATAGTCCGGGTGGCGTTGCCCGTCAGCGTGATATCCACGAGTGGAACCTGATTCGTGAGCGCGGATATCGCTTTGGCAGCGACTACGGCAGCTTGTGAACTAGCCTGCGAGAACCCTTGGCCGACACAGCCTAATAGGACAAAACAGACACAGACAAACGCGCAGAGGATAGTGTGGCGGCGTTTCATGATTGCTCCTTACGATTTCGGACTTTTGTTGCGACGAGAATCTTTTATTCCAATTTCAAATTCGCTGCCATGACAACGGTCAACGATTGGACTTGATGGTCGTCAACTTTTACTGGCGCGGGCAGACAAAGCTGTGGAAAACCGGAGAGATGGGTGTCAAGCAGTTCAAGACCTGGAACTGGAATGAGTGGCTAGACAGTACGCAGAATCATGAATGACCGATTCCAGGGTATCGAGCTTGCCGCAACCGCGCAGCCGTGCCAAATATCAGGCATGCAATTTGTCGTATCACCGCGAAGGGCGAGACAGCTATCGGCGGCGCAACCCCAGGACACTAAGGAAGAAGCTTGAAAAGATGATTTGTACTCCCAGGGTCAACGAGAGCATTGCTGGAATCACAAGCCGCACAGTTTGTGAGGAATTCAGCGACCCGAATTGATGGTCGCTCCACATTTGTAGCGCATAAATCGAAACGGCAAGGCCAGAAATGGTAAGCGCGGCGCCCGCTAGAAGCCCTACTTCCAGAGTGATGTAGCGGAATAGACGATCAAGTCGTGGATCCGGAGGATGTAGTCCTTCTGCCACTGCAAAAATCTTGGAAAATACTGCAAACGCGACGGACTGAAATCCCAAAAGGATAGCGACCGCCGCGTACAATAATGTCGTCACATCAATATCAACACCAGCGATATGCCTAGTCCCCCGTAGGAGCCAGGTCCCCATGGCGCAACCTACCAGCATTGAGACCAAGCCGGGATAGAAAAACAACCAACGCGGGCTGTAAAGCAAAAGGAAGCATAAATGACGCCAGCCATCATGCCAGGTGCGGAGATGCGGCCGGCGGTTGCGACCGTCTCGCAAAAGCGTTGTGGGGACTTCTGCAATTTTCATCTTCAGCAACGTGGCCTTGACGATCATTTCCGTCGCGAACTCCATGCCTGTCGTTCGTAGGCCTAGCCTGTCATATGCCTTCTTGGAGAAGCCGCGCAGCCCGCAATGGAAATCGCCGCACGGGCTGTCGAAAAATAGCCTACGCGCACAGCATCAGCGAAGATCGAATGGCAGCACAAGGGCAGATGCTGCAAGCCATCTTGCAGCCAACGACGACGGCGGTAAATTGAAGCAAGTGGGGAGAATTGCGGGCTGAATGCGGGCTGGGACGCTTTAAGCGGTTTGACTTAAGTCCTTTGAAATGTGGTGGCCAGGGACGGAGTTGAACCGCCGACGCCAGCCTTTTCAGGGCTGCGCTCTACCACCTGAGCTACCTGGCCACTTTATGTCCGCCGTGCCTTTGCCGATCCCGCACCCGGGCGCTTGTAACAAATGAACTGTGCGGAATTTCGGTCGAACCGATGCAGGCGGTCAACTCGCAGGGAACGTTTGGAACAGCACCGATTATAGCAATCGGTCCTTATTCCCTCAACCGTGTGGGAACTGGCCCATGGCATTGACGTAGGGGACAGCCGGCACTGGCTGGCTTCTTTGGGAGGCATCAGACAGAGCATTGCCGAAGACGCGGGGAAGCCAGTACATTTCTTTTGGGCCAGATTCTCCCTGCGAATGACTCTGCTGACGCTCAATGACATCTTCTATGAGATCGTCGAACGCGAGGCTCGCCTCGTCACCATGCAGCGCGGGGCGGCGGGATGGGTCTCCCTTTCGTCGCAGGAGTTCTATCGCAATGTAGCGGGAATTGCGCGCGCCATGCAGGAATGGGGCGTCTCCAGCGGAGATCGAGTAGCGATTCTGGCGGAGAATCGCCCGGAGTGGACCGTTGCCGACTTTGCTTGCCTGCTGCTCGGCGCCGTCGTCGTGCCTGTTTATCCCACGCTCACCAGCGAGCAAACGGCTTATGTTCTGAGCGACTCTGGGGCGCGGATGGTGTTCGTTTCAACCGACGCGCAACTTCAGAAGATCCTTGCGATTCAGAGCCAGACTGCCGTCACGCAAATCGTGGTCATGGACGCGGTGACCACTGGCCATGCGTTTCCCATGGATCGTTTAATGCATGGCGGGCCGCAGGAGCGAGACGCGCAACTTGATGCGCGCGCCCGTGCTGTCCGTCCGTCGGATCTGGCTACCATTATTTATACGTCAGGCACGACGGGCATTCCTAAGGGTGCGATGCTCACTCATGGAAACCTGGCTTCGAATATCGCGCAGTCGCTCGTGGGATACGACCTCGGTCCCGGGGACCTCAGCGTATCGTTTCTGCCGCTTTCGCATGTCACGGCACGCCATCTTGATCTGGGAATGCTACATCTCGGAGTAGTGTTGGCGTACGTATCTCCTCCCGACCAACTTCCGAAGGCTTTGTTGGAGGTTCGTCCGAATGTGTTCGTGGGAGTTCCGCGAGCTTACGAGAAAATTCGTGCGCAGGTGGAGAGCAGGGCCAAGGGATTTCCTAAGGAATGGATATTGCGCTGGGCGCTGCGCGTAGGACGCGCTCATCGCGCGGAAATTCTGGCCCAGGAAAAGCCGACCTCTCTTGCGTGGAAGCTGGCGGACCGACTGGTGTATTCCAAAGTGCGCGATGGCATGGGAGGGCAGGTGAAGTTTTTCATTTCCGGCGGCGCGCCGCTGGGGCAGAAACTGGCGGAGTGGTATGCCGATCTCGGCATTCGCATTCTCGAAGGCTACGGACTGACGGAAACTTCGCCGGTGATCGCCCTCAACAAGCCCGATGCGCACAAGTTGGGCACGGTGGGAAAGCCATTGTCCAATTTGGAGGTTCGCATTGCCGAGGATGGAGAAATTCTGGTGCGCGGGCCTTCGGTGTTTCAAAGCTATTGGAACCGGCCCGAGGAAACCAAGCAAGCTTTCGCGGATGGATGGTTCAAGACTGGAGACATCGGCAAGCTGGATGAGGATGGATTTCTCTTAGTCACCGACCGCAAGAAAGACCTGATTAAAACTTCTGGCGGAAAATTCGTCGCGCCGCAGCCGATAGAAAATGCTTTGAAGCATAATCCGCTGATTGCGGAGGCGGCGATTCTGGGCGAAAAACGCAAGTTCTGCGCGGTGCTGATTGCACCTCACTTCCCTCTGCTGGAAGACTGGGCACGGACGAATCAAGTTCCTTTCGGTTCACGAGAAGAATTGGTGGCGCAGCCGCGCGTCCGCGAATTGTATGAAGGAATTGTTGCGGACGTGAATCGCGACTTGGCGCAGTTCGAGAAACTGAAAAAAGTGTTGCTGATCGCAGAAGAATTTTCGGTGGACAGTGGCCTACTGACAGCCAGCATGAAGCTGCGGCGGCGCGCGGTGGAAGAGCGCTTTCGCGAGAGGATTGAGGAGTTGTATGGGGAAAGGGACGTCTCAGGTTAACGCTCAAAGGCGGCGCGCGAACCTGGGGCACACAGCTTTGACACTGGCTGGCGGTGATAGGAACTGCAGTAGATGAAACGCGGATGATTCGCGCCGTAGTAGCTCTTGAGATGGCTGGGCACCCGCTCAACCTAACATGATACGACACCCAAACAATGTGATGGCTGAACTCGCCGCCCCCCACCTTTACAAAAAACGTAAAGGTGGGCCACCCGCCTGTCTGGCAGCGTCGTTTCTATGATTTCAACTTATGGAGCGAGCGCAAACGCATCGAGAAGCTGCGCTATATGCACCGCAATCCGGTGAAGCGCGGACTGGTCCTCGAACCGGAACAGTGGCGCGGGAGCAGCTATCGAGACTATGCTTACGGCGAAGCGAAAGCGGTGCGGAGCAATCAATGGGGAGCAGCGATCATGAAACGGAAAGACCGCGCTGCATGAGCCCCCTTCTCCCACCTTTGCAAGAAGCAAAATCGCAAAGATTCTCTCTTTCAAGTCAAGTAGTTTTTCTCTCTGGAGAGGTGCAGGAGAACCTCTCTCTTTTAGGCTGCCTGAGCGAGTTCAAGTTGCGGGAACAAGCGCGCGCCGTCATAGTCGGCGCGCCAACGGAACATGCCGAAGATGGCGTGCAAGATCTTACGGGCGACGGCCATCAGGGCCTGGAGTTTGGCTTTGCGGCGTGCCAGCAAAGCCTGATAAAAAGCGCACAGATGGGGATCGTGGCGCACCGCGACTAAAGCGGGCATGTACAGGGCGCGGCGCAGGTAGCGGTTGCCGGCTCGGCTGATGCGCGCCGGTTTATGGACGGAACTGCCGGAGTCGTGATGAGTCGGATCGAGTCCACTATGCGCTACCCATTGGCGCACGCTGAGGCCCGGGGCTAGCACGGCCAACTCTCCCAACAGATTCAGGGCGCTGACCTCGCCGATGCCCGGCATGCTCAACAGCAGGGCGAAACGCGGGCGGAGTTCGGCGTCGCGTTCGATGATGGCCAGGGCGGCACGACGCATCTTGGCGATGCGGCGCTGCAGGTCGAGCAGTGAACGTTGCAGATCTTGTTGCACGCAACGCGATCCGGTGGTGGTAGCGGAAGCCGCATGCTGGCGATTGCTGTGCTGCGTGTGTTGCCGGGTGAGGGCGGCGATGTGGCGCGTGATGGCGCGCAGCTCCAGAGCAGCCGCTTGCGGGGGATGCCAAGGCTGGAACGGCATGCGTCGGGCATACTCGGCCAGCACTTGGGCGTCGGCGGGATCGGTTTTGCTGCGACACAGGGTGGCCGCAAAGCGGTTCACCCGCTTGGGATTCAGCACCGCTACTTCGATACCCGCCGCCGCGTGCAAGGCCAGAGCTAAATCCAAACTGTAGAGGCCGGTGGCCTCCAGGCAAACCCGGATACGGGGCCCGCTCTTTTGCAACCAAACGATCAAGGCTTGGTGTCCGCTGGCGCGATTGGGGAAACTACGTTGCAGACCTCGGCTGCCCTGGTCTTCCAGGGCGACCACCAGTTGGGCTGCGCTGACATCGATTCCACAGCAGAGGAAATCCTCCGCCGACGGCTTGTGCATGAGTGGCTCCTAGAGTTAATCTGCGGTTCCGGCTTCCGCCCCAGGCAAACTCTCTGCCGCCAACCTTGAACATGCAGGCTCACGAGGCCTTCGATTCTCCACGGCGTCAGACAAAGAGAGGGACGGGGGCCGTTCTTTGCCCAGGCTCTAACCATGGCCTAAAGGTGGGACGGCCTCTCCGCCGAAACACGACCTAATCGTAGTCGCGTCTGGAAATGCAAGATACAAGGTGGGCCACCCGGCCTTTATCTCCTCTCCTATTGGGCGGTTGCTATGGCGGCCAGCCGTTCGCGGTAGTATTTGAAATTCTCCCAGGAGACGTTGGGCGGCACTTGATGATCAACATGCGGAATATAGCCACCGTGGCGCAGCATCTCAGGCGTGACCTTCGCCTTAAGTTCCCGATCGATGGCCGATTTGTCCAGAGCAAGCTGCATCTTGTCGATGCCGCCGAAAATCTGTAGGCGAGGAAAATCTTTCCGGATCTGCACTACATCCATTTTGGCGTTCACCTCGAAGGGCATCAATCCCGTCACTCCTCCTTCCATCAAGACTGGGATAATCAGCCGGCAGTCTCCGTCCGAATCCACGAGCACATGGCGAATGCCGTGGTCATGCAGGAAGCCGGTAAAGCGGCGATAGCAGGGCAGCATGAATTCGCGCATCATAGCGGGCGAGATGAGCGGTCCATTTTTGAACGACACATCTTCCCAAAACATTGCGCAGTCGGCTTTGACCTGCCCAAGAATTGGATCATAGAGTGCGATCCAGAAATCGGTTAAGTAATTCATGATGTCGCGGATGAGTTCGGGATCGTCGTAAAACGTAAACAGCACTTGTTCGTCGCCGAGCAGGTTGCGGGCGGCCCAGTAAAGACCTTGGCGCAATCCGACCGCCAGGGGATAAGTGCGAGACTTCTGCCGCTCAACCCACGCAGGCCACTCGGCGGGAAGCCGGCCTTCCAGATTGGGCCTGAGCCGCTCGGCTTTCAGGCGTTCCCAATCGTCCCGGCACTTTACCGGCCAGCCGATGAAATCGGGCAGACTCATGCAGTCCTTGCGGTCGCGGCGAATTACGCCGTTGCTGTCGCGCCGCACAATCCAGTCACCACGATCCTCCAGCACCTCTTCGGTGAACGGCGGGTAGAAGGAATTGTTGACCGGGATGCGTCGCAGGGACTCGTCGAGTCTGAGGCATTGGGTAATATCATCCGCCGGAGGAATGTCATCGCAAATCGGGTCCCACGGGATGCTGCCGCCGGCGGCGCACATGCCGTCGCCAATGTGCGCGGGTATGCCCTGTCGCTTGGGCAAGCCTTCACGGTACCAACGGCGCATGGCCCCGAGCCAGTATCCATCCTCCCAGAGAAGCGTCCGGTCGACTGGTTCGAAGTTCATCACTGCAAGGAATCGCGTGCGTGTGTCCATGTAGCCCTCCGCTCGAAGTTTTCGTAGAGCCTGTGGTCGGAAGCTTGGCGCGTGACATGGTGCCACAGAAATCGCAGGCGAACTGTGATTCGGCTCACGCAAAGGAGGGAAACGAGCGGGGCTACAACTGGCCGATTGCGCTTGCGCGGAAGTGTAAAGGATGTCCCGTGACAACGTGTAAACGATGTCATGAGGCGGTTGTCCGTTGTCAGATCTCGGTTGTCAGTTGTGGCGGAGAAATGAAAGCACGACTGCGATCTCCGTCGAGCACAATGCTCATTTGGCGGGCTTGGCCATCCGCCTCATGAACCATTCGACCAGACCCGGAAAAAGTTGGTAGAGCTTGACCATGGGATGCATGGTCCAGGGCACGATAACTTCCCGCTTATTTTTCCGATAGCCCGATAAGACGGCGCGGGCCACGCGCTCGGCGGTGATGCCGCGCACCGAAGTCGGGCGCACTTGCTTCTGCTCATTCCCATGAAGCGCGTTGGCGCCGAAAGCCGTGCGCACATAGCCGGGACAAACCGTGGTGACGTGGATGCCGGCACTCTGCAGTTCCACGCGTGCGGCTTTGCTCACGGCATTCAATGCAAATTTTGTGGCGCTGTAGAGAGCGAGAAAGGGCACAGGAATGTGGCCGGCAACGCTGGAGATATTAATGATCGCGCCACAGCCTTGCTGTCGCATGATGGGAATCACGGCTTGCATGGCGGCAAGAGCTCCGAAGAAATTGGTGTCGAAGGTCTCGCGAGCGAGGGACATATCCACCTGCGCAACAGAATCGACGATGCCGTGGCCGGCGTTGTTTACCCAGACATCGATGCGGCCGAAGCGGCTCATGGTAAGAGCAATGACCTGGTCAATTTGCTCGCGGTGGCGAACATCACAGGCTAAGGCGAGCGTGTACTCGGAGTGCCCGATGCGATGGCGGGCGGCTTCGGCGCGGGCCGCGTCGCGAGAGAGGATGGCGACACAGGCTCCGTGATCGGCGAAAATTTTGGCGATTGCCTCGCCGATACCCATCGAGGCGCCGGTTACGACAACCACTTTCCCAGAGAGCTCCGTTTCGGAGGCCATGTCGAGCTTGTAAACTCCAGGGCGGAACAAAGTCAAGCGCAGGGTACAATCGAGACGTGACGCCGGAGGCCGAGTGAGTCTTCTTCCCTTGTTTCCCCTCGATCTGGTTTTGCTGCCGGGCACTTCCCTGCCCTTGCATATTTTTGAGCCGCGCTACCGCGAGATGACGGCGGAATGTCTGCAGCAGGAGAAGCCCTTTGGGGTAGTGCGGGTGAAGGAGGAGGGCATCTCGGAAATCGGCTGCACTGCCGAGATTCTGAAGGTGACCAAGGGATATCCGGATGGGCGCAGTGACATCCTGACGCAGGGTTCTCGCCGCTTTGAAATCATGCAGGTGAACCAGGAACGGTCGTTCATGCAAGCCGAAGTGCTTTACCTGGACGACGAACCGGGAGATGCATCGGCGGGAGAGGTTGCGCGGGCGGTGCAATTGCATGCCGAGCTCATCGCGCTCGCTGGAGCCACGCCGGAAGGAACGGCCGAGGCAAAGCAACTTTCGTTTCGCTTAGCGGGTCCGCTGCCTCTGGATCTGGATTTCAAGCAGACGTTGCTTACCATGAAATCGGAGGGAGAACGGCTGCGTGCCGTGATTTCTTACTTCGAAACAATTTTGCCCAGCATCAAGCGCAGCGTGCAGGTGCGGCAAAAGGCCGGCGGGAATGGCCACGGCATTTAGTAGAAGCGCTGGATAAGTCTGCTGGCCACGGAAGGAAAACCAAAGGTAACAGCCCTTGTGGAATCCGACCCTGGTCGCAAGAAAAAACGCGACTAGGATTCGGCGCCCGTCATGGAGAGCGGGCGCGTATAATCGGTTTCAAGAGCAGTTCTTTGTGGAGTATTTCACATGAGTTTGCCGCAGACCCTTGGTGAGTTACGCCTTAGTCCCTTCTCCGAATCCCGCTTGCGCGCGCGGCATGTTAAAGATGAGTTGCGCGATAACCTGGTAATCCGGCTGCGGCAGAATTGCCCGATTTTTCCGGGCATCATCGGCTACGACGACACGGTCGTCCCGCAAATCGTCAACGCGGTTCTTTCGCGGCACAATTTTATTCTGCTGGGGTTGCGGGGACAGGCTAAGAGCCGCATTTTGCGCGCGTTGACCACACTGCTCGATCCACAGATGCCGTACATCGCGGGCTGCGAGATTCATGACAATCCTTACGAGCCGATTTGCCGCCGCTGCCGCGAATTGATTGCGGAATCCGGTGATGCCACGCCGATCGCCTATCTCACGACGGAAGAGCGTTACGTAGAAAAGCTAGCCACGCCGGATGTCACCATTGCGGACTTGATTGGCGACATTGATCCCATTAAGGCGGCGCGCGGCGGACATCATTTGAGCAGCGAGTTGACGGTGCATTATGGACTGCTGCCGCGAGCCAATCGCTGCATCTTCGCGATCAACGAGTTGCCTGACCTGGCGGGCAAGATTCAGGTGGGATTGTTCAACATCATGCAGGAAGGTGACGTGCAGATTAAGGGATATCCGATTCGCCTCCCGCTGGATGTTGCACTGGTGTTCAGCGCCAACCCAGAAGACTACACGGCGCGCGGAAAAATTATCACGCCCTTGAAGGACCGCATTGGATCGGAGATTCGCACCCATTATCCGGCGACGGTAGAGGAAGGAATCTCCATTACGGCCCAGGAGGCGTGGACCGAACGCGACGGACGCAAGCTGCACTTACCCAAGTACGTGCGCGAAGTCATCGAGCGGATTGCGTTCACGGCCCGCGAGGATAAGAAGATTGATAAGCGCTCGGGAGTAAGCCAGCGGCTGCCGATCTCCTGCATGGAGAATGTGGTGTCGAATGCGGAGCGGCGCGCCATTCGTCACGATGAAAAGCTGGTGGTGCCACGCATCGGCGATGTGTACGCGGCCTTGCCCGCAATCACCGGCAAATTGGAACTCGAATACGAAGGCGAGATGAAGGGCGCCGACCACGTGGGCCGGGAGTTGATCCGCGCGTCGATAGCCAAGACTTACGACGAATACTTCAAAGGCGCGGATATGCAACAGATCGTGCAATGGTTTGACTTGGGCGGGGAAATCCAGATGCCCGATAGCGCCGCTGCAAGCGACGCTCTCAAGTCCCTGCGCGGCATTCAAGGCCTGATGGACAAATTGGTCAAGGTGGGAGTGGGTCCGAAGGACAATGTGGAATCGCTGGTCTCGGCCGCAGAGTTTGTGTTGGAGGGCCTGCACGCGCACAAGCGGATCGGACGAAGCGAAGAGCGCGTATTCACGGCGGGCGAGAAACAGCCCAAGCGGGGAGAGAATCCGTTTGAACGGGAAGAGCCACCGTATCGGCAGAGAAGGACGTTTAATTAAACGCAGCTATTAGCTCTTAGCCTTTAGCTCTTAGCTTGGAGCACAAGCTGTCCGCTGCATTGTTAAAGGCTGAGACTGAGCGAGGGTTCACGGCAAAAGGTTTTGGCTAAGAGCTAAAGGCTAATAGCTAAGAGCTGCTTCTATGAGACGCATTCGGTATAGCAAGTACGTTCCCGATCCGGCGGGCGAGATGAGCATGGAGGATCTGCTCGGCGCGCTGTCCGATTATCTGCTGCAAAGCGGATTCGACAACTACATGTATGATTCGTCCAACGGCGAGCAGACGCTGGACGATTTGCGCCAGGCCATTGAAGAGGCTTTGCGCCGCGGTGACTTGCTGAGCGATGAAATGCGCGAACGCCTGGAGCAGATGCAGGCGGATGGCACGCTCGATGAACTCGTCGACAAGTTGATCGAGCGCATGGAGCAGGAAAATTACATTAGTTTTGACCAACCTCACGATCCTTCAAGACAGTCCGGAGTTGGAGGGCAAGTGGGTGAGGCACAGCCACAGGCCAAGTTCGAGATCACCGACAAGAGCCTCGACTTTCTGGGCTACAAGACTCTGCGCGATCTGATGGGGTCGCTGGGCAAATCCAGCTTTGGACGCCATGATACTCGCGATATGGCTACCGGCATCGAGACCAGCGGGTCATCACGCACCTATGAGTTTGGCGATGTGCTCAATCTCGACATCACGGCAACGCTATCGAACGCGATTCAGCGCGAAGGCTTGAGCGTACCGCTGAAAATCGAGTATTCCGATTTGCAGGTGCATCAATGCGAGTACCAGTCGTCGTGTGCGACGGTGCTCATGCTGGATTGCTCGCACTCCATGATTCTGTATGGAGAAGATCGCTTCACCCCGGCAAAAAAAGTTGCGATGGCGCTGTCGCAATTGATTCGTACGCAGTATCCCGGCGATTCGCTTTCGCTGATTCTGTTTCATGACTCGGCCGAGGAGGTTCCGCTATCGCAACTGGCGCGAGTGAAAGTTGGTCCGTACTACACCAACACGCGCGAGGGCTTGCGCCTGGCGCAGCGGATTTTGCAACGCCAGCGCAAGGACATGAAGCAGATTGTCATGATCACGGACGGGAAGCCTTCGGCGCTGACCATGGAAGATGGGCGCGTCTATAAAAATGCTTTTGGACTCGATCCGCTGGTGGTGAGCCAGACGCTGGAAGAAGTCTCGAAATGCAAACGGGCCGGCGTAATGATTAATACGTTTATGCTGGCCTCGGATTATGGGTTGGTGCAGTTTGTGCAGAAAGTGACCGAGATGTGCCGCGGGAAAGCGTACTTCACCACTCCCTATACGCTAGGGCAATATCTGCTGATGGATTACATGTCGCGGAAGACCAAGACCATTCATTGAATCTCTCAAGCGTTACCCTACGCCTTCATTTTCCATTTCGCGTCAGAACCTGAGGTGGCATACAGCAGAGTGAAACTCCTTCCCCTCCTCACGTAGGTCACCAGCACGGGCCGGAAGCAGGCGATGCATGTTCCTCCGGGGCGACGCACGCTGGGATAGACAATGCCTGCCGCCCCAATTTGCAGAAGCTGAGCCGCTAGAACTTGCGAGGCAGCGTAGCTCTCTGGAGACAAGCAAACCGCGTTTTCCTTTCGCTCTTTCGGTTCTCGAAGATCGTGGAAGTCGGCGCGGAAGTCGGCAAGATAGTCGGCGTAATCAGCCGTATCTTCTTCGTTCCATCCTGTTTCTTGCAGCCATAGCGCACGGTGATACGCGACCTCCGCCTGCGAAGTCTTCAAGTCGAAAGCGGCGTACCAAGCGCCCCGATCGGAAGAATTGAAACGTGACCCACCCGGCGCGGGGTGGCAAAAGGCCGCGTTAATGATGCGGTAAGACGGAATGCCAAACACCAGTTCGCGAGCATCAATGCCAAGCGAACGACCCGACTGCGCGATCAGGCGATCATTCGTGGCATTATCGAGCTCAAAAATTTGGTTGAGAAGATTTTGATCGTCGCTCAGAAGCGCGAGAACCGAGGCTCCATCGTCGGCGTGCTGCGCCGGAATCAGGCGATGAGTGTCTCGCCGGTCGATCGGGCGGGTAGGAAGCAAATGACTACCTGCCGCCGCGACGGCTATCCAGTAAGCGGCGGACCAGAATCATTTGGGGCATGCCACTACGCATGAGTGCCAGGGGCGGAGCACCGCCAAAGATGGGATTGGTGTTGGGGCGCGAAATCCACCGGCTCGCCAGCTTGCGGCTGAACAGAATATTCAAGGCCTTGAATATTCCAATCAGGAGAGAGACGCGCGTCAGCTCGTCTTGCGTCAAAACGCCTTTACGGATTTTCTTCAACTGGTGGTAGCGGCCGTTGGACACGCCGCCCAGCAGTGTCATGGCGTCTTCCGCCTTTACCTCCCACAACTCAATTATTTTGAAGAAGGCTGCAAGCGCCGCTGGACTCAGCCTTTCACGCGTAGCCAGATCGGTTAGATCGGGTAGCTTGCGAAGATCAAGACCCAAATCCGGGATGGAAAGGGTTGCCATTTCGTATCCAAATATGTACTAATTATCGTCCAAAATTGTAGACGCGTCAAGTGGTGTGGAAACCATCCGCTGAGGCACATTCGCAGCCGATCGGAGTGCGTCTTTTTGCTTTTGCGGCGGCTCGTCGCAAATAAGGGAATGACTACGCGCCGGTAGGCCAGGAGAGAATGCGCCGCCCGCACCTGTACACGCTGGCCGCCTTGCGGATCGTTGATTTCCACTTCTGTGGCGGCAGTAGGATCGCCTTGATACCGAACTCACGCCTCCGCGCTGTGAAGCCGGATGCGAACCGGAGAGTCCGCCCGGTCGAGTTGAGCGTAGTCTGCCCTCGTTTGCGGCGTAACGATCTTTAATTCCAAAAAGACATTATTCTACGTACAAACTCAGAACTCGAAGAAGCCTCCCGTGCCGGTGCGCGCTTCACCGTCACCCTCCGGCAGCATGCCGGCGTCACTGCGCAAGCTCTCCCATGCTGCCTCGTTGAGTGCCGGATGCGCCCCCACCAATTCGCGAATCATCTGCCAGGCCGCCACATTGAGCGCTCCTTCCGGTGGAGGCCCCATGGCCAGCGACACCGAGCACTGCGGGCAGAAACAGATACGCTGTGCCGACGACTTTTGCCGCGGCCGCACACCCACCGTCTGTGCGAACATGTACATGGCCACGGACTTCTGTCCCGCCTCAATCTCGCAGTTGCAGCGCAGGCAATATAAATTCTCCAAGAATTCCCCCTAGGTTCCCATTAAGGAGAATCTTGTCCCGCTTGCCCTTCCCACACAAGTGGGTAGAAGGATTCCCGCGCACGGGATCCGGCTGGCGAGGCTTGCTTTGCCACGCATCCCGGTTTGCCGATCTTGCACAGCAATGGGACAATAGCTCATGCACAAATCTTTCACTACACTCTCCCTATTGGCCGCCGGAATGATGTTGGGGACCGTCCAGGCCCAACAGACTTCTCCGACAAAACCTGCAACCGCACCCGCAGCCAAAACTTCCTCGGCGACGAAGCCCCATACCGCGACTACCGCGAAGCCTCTTGTTCTCAGCACGCAGAAAGCCAAGCTCAGCTATGCTCTCGGAATGAATATTGGTACCGGCGTAAAAAGCCAACCCGTTGACCTTGACCCCGACATCTTAGCGCGCGGACTGAAGGACGCGATGACCGGCGCCAAGCCGCTCCTCACCGAGGAAGAGGCAAAAGCTATCCTCACGCAAGCCCAGAATGAATTACGCGAGAAGCAACAGGCCAAGTTAAAGCAGCAAGGCGAAGCCAACAAGCAGGAAGGCGACGCGTTCCTGGCAGCCAACAAAACCAAAGAGGGCGTAGTCACCCTGCCCGACGGACTGCAGTACAAAATTCTGACGGCCGGTACCGGTCCCAAGCCCACCCTGACCGATTCGGTGGTCTGCAATTATCGCGGCACGCTGGTCAATGGCACGGAGTTTGACAGCTCCTACAAGCGCGGACAGCCCGTGACATTTCAAGTCAATGGCGTCATCAAAGGCTGGCAGGAAGCGCTGCCTCTCATGCCGGTGGGATCGAAGTGGCAACTCTTCGTGCCTGCCGATCTGGCGTACGGCGACCACGCGATGAGCCCGCAACTCGGCGCGAACTCAACCCTGATTTTTGAAGTGGAATTGCTCTCCATCAAGGATAAGGCCGCGGCAAACACTCCCGCGGCGAATCCTGCGACCGGCACGCCGGCGGCCACTGTCGACAAGAAATAGCCGCTGATCTTTCCTGTTCCTATCACCTTGGGCCGGGGATGACCGCTCTCCCCGGAACCACACTGGGCTCTAGGCAGAGGCGGTTCTGATCGGGCACTCTGGTGCCTATGAGCCACGCCTCTGAAAAGTTCATTCGGCTGTCGCAACTCCACAGATTGCGGCGTTGCGAGCAAGTCGCGGCCGTTTGCTACCGCATCAATGCCCGGGGAATCGAATTTCTGCTGGTGCAAACGCGCGGCGGACGCTGGACTTTCCCCAAGGGCAGCACCGAGCCGGGACTAACCCACGCACAAGCGGCCGCGCTGGAAGCTTTCGAAGAGGCAGGCGTGCATGGCCGCATCGAGGAAGCGTCCTTTGCGCGTTACACTCGCCGCGAGCGCACCGATACGCGCGGTTCCGTCACTGGCGAAAGAGAAGTCACGGTGAACGCCCACCTCTGCGAAGTCTTGCGGTTGGATCCGCCGGCGGAGTTCGGACGCGATCCCGCATGGTTTTCCGCCGCGCAGGCAAAGCGGCGTCTGCGCCGGGGCCGCAAGGGGGATTACGCAGCCGAGATCAGCGGAGTAGTGGACCATGCCGTGGCGCGCATCGAGCGGAAGCGAAGCCACATGCTTCGTGAACAATTCGAGGCGCCGAAAAAAGACGCGCTGCAGCAGGTGCAAATTGAGGCCGCGCGAATCTCCCCGCAAGCGGCATTCGCGCCCCCGGTTCGCCGCGTGCTCAGGCAGTTTGACCCGGCGCCGAATGGATCGGGTCCGAGGGTCTTCCGAGGAGCGAGAGTCTTGCAGTTAAGCGCGCCAAAGGAACCGGAGGGATGCGTGGCGACAGACAGCAAGCGGCGAACGCCTTAGTAGCATCTTTGGCGGATTGGCCCAGCGTGAGGTCATGCTCTTCCCATCACAATCGCACTCCGCGAATCTGCCAACCGGCGCCGCAAAACCAGCACGCCCACGGCGCATGCCGATTGCCGCAGTTGCCGTTCTGATTCTTACCTCTCTTGCCAGCCCGCAGAAGGCAGTTTGTCATGGCGAACCTGCCTCGACCACGCTTACCAGTGCGGTCCGGCAATTTAAGGGCCAGCCCGCGTTATATGTAAATGGCAAGCTGACGAGTTCGTTGCTCTTCCACACAACCATAATTCCAGAAGGCGGCAATAGCGGCGACTTGCCTGACTTCCTGAACGCGGGCTTCAAAATTGCCGTCATCTCGCTGCCTTATGAAGGCTCGGAAAAGTCTGGGTATTGGACTGGGCCAAAAACATACAACTTCGAAAAAATAGACGCGGAAGTGGAAGGCTATTTGAAACAGGATCCAGGCATTCTGCTGATGCCGAAAATTGATCCTGTCCCGGGCGCGTGGTGGTGCCGCGAATTTCCCGGCGAAATCAGTCTTCAGAGCGACGGAAGTCCGACGGACTCATCGAAGCTACAGCCGTGCCATTTTTCTTTTGCATCGGAAAAATATCGCAGCCTGGCACGGGACGCGCTCCTTGCTCTGATCACTCACCTCGAAAATAAGTACGGCAATCACATGCTGGGCTACAACCTCGACAACGGGATTTGGGGCGAGTGGTTCTCCTGGGGCGCGGACGTTGATGCCGAACGTCCCGACCACTACGGCGTGGAAGATTACAGCTTGCCAGCCGAAAATGCGTTCCGTGACTGGCTCAAGAACAAATATCACGACAAGCCTGCCGAACTGCAGCGGGCATGGGGGAATTCAACGGTCACTTTTCAGTCGGCGGCAATTCCATCCGAAGCGATCCGCAAACACCCCACGCATGGAATCTTTTTCGATCCCGTCGTTAGCCGCCAGGTGCCTGACCATTTTGAATTCTTTAACGATATGGTTGCCGGCTTACTGCTGGACCAAAGCCACATCGTCAAGCAAGCGACCCACGGACGAAAGATCGTGGGCGTCTTTTATGGCTACCTCTGGACCAACTCGCCTTCGCTTTCCTTGAACCACAGCGGCCATCTGGGGTTCGAGAAGGTGCTGAACTCACCGGATGTGGATTTCATCGTCAGTCCCTACACCTATGACAATCGCGAATTGGGCGGCGCCAACAATGCGCAGACCCTTCCCGCGACGGTGGCGCTCCATCACAAGCTGTATTTCAACGAAGTAGATACGGAAACCCATATACACCGGCGGCAATGGCGCGGCGGAAATTCTCTGCGCTTGCCACAAAATTTCGCCGAGACCAAAGGGTTGCTGCTTCGCGACTTCGGCTATGCGCTGACCGGCGGTTTTGGCATGTGGTACATGGATCTGCTGGGTGGGATGTTTCATGACCCGGAAATCACCCAATTATTCTCGGAAATTCGCGCTATCGATGAGCGTTACGTGCTGGCGGACAAACGGCCGGTCGCGGATGTGGCCGTGGTCCTCGATGAAGACAGCTTCATGTATTTCGCGGACCAGGAACCTCTTTTCATGCCGCTGCTGGACGTTCAGAAACAATGGGCATTGGTGTTCATGGGAACACCATTTGACACGGTTCGCCTGAACGATCTCGGAAATCCGGCCCTGCGTGATTACAAGTGCTACATCTTTCTCAACACCTTTCGAGTGAGTCCCGAACAGCGCGCCACTTTACATGCCCGCTTCCAACGCAATCATGCTACCGCGGTGTGGGTGTACGCTCCTGGATATATTGATAGAGATCTATCTGTCGAAAACATGAGCGCGCTCACCGGCATACAATTGGCGGAAGACGGCTCTCGCGGGGAACTGCGCGTACGGATAACCGCTCAGGATCACCCCTACACGGCTTCCCTTCCTGCAGGACTGGCTTACGGAACTGACGTCGATGTCGACGAAATCAAGAAGACCTTCGATCAACAGGTCTATCTCCAAGACGTGGCGGGGCACAATCTCCCCGGCTTTAACATTAGTCCTCGTTTTTGGGGAAACGACAACGGCGCAAAAGTCTTGGGGCGCTTAGCCGGGCTCGACCGCCCAGGATTACTGGTCAAGCAGCAGCCAGGATGGACTTCAGTCTATTCCAGCGCGCCAATTCTTCCGGCAGCGCTTCTTCGCAATATTGCCCGTGCGGCGGGTTGCAACATTTACAGCGATGCCAACGACGTAGTGTATGCGAACCGGAACTTTCTAGTGATTTACTCACCCACGGACGGTGTCCGCACCATACGGCTTCCGCACGCCGCACGCGTAGTGGATGTCCTGCAAAACAAAACTCTAGCTGCCCACGCAACGGAATTCACGTTAGGCATGTCCGCAAACGAAACCAGGATTTTTGCGCTGCAATGACTCTCATGAACCTAAACGCCAGGCATCTCTCGGTTCGAGATGGGGGGATTCGATTGTCGCTTAGTTCTTGACCTCGTTGAACCAAAGGACCATGCTTGGAAGGAGTTGTAGCCGTTCTTTGACAATTGAACCCCCGGCGAAAGTGACGCGGACCGCTAAGTCCTTATTCCAGAAGATTTTATCCGTAACCCCTGATTCCCCAAAGATTTGCCGCCGAATTCTTGCTAATCCCGTGATTTCAATAGACCGGGCGGGGGAGGGGTGCTCCTCTTTGCCGTCGAAATCCAGTTTAGTACCCACCGCCTTCGAGGTGGACTTTGCCGCGAAACATGCGGTAGACGAAGACGAAGTATCCCAGCGCGATCACGGCGCCGATCACCCACCAGGTGACGCCCACCACCAAGCCGTGGTGTCCAGCGGCGGAGTTGTAGATAGTCAGGCTATAAGCAGGATCGGTGCTGGCAGGCAGGATCAACGGATAGAGCGCAAATACCGCGCCGACTAACATCGCGGTGATGTAAACACCCGATGCAACGAAGGCCAGCTTTTCCTTGTTGGCTCGCGTCCACAAGAAAATCAGTATGAGACTTACCAGCACCAGCACGGGCACGAGCAGGCCGATCGGATAGTGACGATAGTTGTCCATTACCTGCGGGCGCACGTAATTCGTGGCCACCAGGCTCACGAGAGTCAAAAGAAGTTGCACCGGCCACAATCCTAATGCGATTCCGCGAGCGCGGCGAGCTACTTCTCCTTCCGTTTTGGTCACAACATAGAGTGAGCCGTGAATGGTAAGCGTGACCAATGCGACCACTCCGGCCATCACCGTGTACCAATCGAGGATGCCATTCTGCACGCCTACGCGGAAGTTGGTCCAAAGCGGCTCGAAGAAGTATCCGTCCGCTTGCAGCGGCACGCCGCGGATCACGTTGCCGAGCGCGGCTCCGAAGAAGATCGCGAGCAGCGCGCTAGCCCCGAAGAACACCACATCGAAAAATGACTGCCAGACCGGATTATCCAGGTGAATGCGGAATTCGATGCCGATGGCGCGCAGCATGAGCAGCCAAAGCACCATCATCAGCGGAAGATAGAAACCGCTAAAGCCTGAGGCGTAGAGCTGAGGGAAAGCAAAATAGAGGGTGCCACCGGTCGCGAGCAGCCAGACCTCATTGCCGTCCCAAACCGGGCCGATGGAGCGAAGGATGCTGCGGCGCTCGTCGCTGGTGCGGGCGGCAAAAAGATAGATGATGCCCGCGCCCAGGTCGAAACCATCAAGCACCACGTAAGCCGCCAGCATGACGGCAACGATCATGAACCAGAGAGTTGGCATAAGTCCTCTAGTGAGTCATTACCACGTCGGCGGCGGGGCCGCGTTCAATCTCGCGCCGCACCAGGAACAAGAACAAAATTCCCAGCACCAGATACATTCCCATAAAGCCCAGTAACGTGAATGTGCCGTTCCCGGCGGAGACATTTTTGGAATAGCCCTCGGCGGTACGCATCAACCCATACACGACCCACGGCTGGCGGCCGAGTTCTGCGGTCATCCATCCCGCGGTGTTCGCGATGTAGGGAAAGGGCAGGCTCAGCACCAAGATCCAAAGCATCCACCGAGATTGAAAGAGCTTGCCGCCCCACAGCAGAAAAACAGAAACCACCATGATCGCGATAAATATCGTTCCCAGTCCAACCATGATGTGATAGCTGAAATAAAGCAGCGGAAGGTTGTCGGGCCATTGGTCCTGCGGAAATGAATTCAATCCTCTGACTTCCGCTTTCCATCTTCGATAGGTAAGAAAGCTAAGCATGTTGGGAATGACGATGGGATTATCGATCTTGCGTTGCGGCACATCGGGCTGCCCGATCAGAACGATCGGCGCACCCGGCTGGCTGTTGAAGAGAGCTTCCATCGCGGCCAGCGTCACCGGCTGATTTTGGGCGACCATGCGGCCCTGACCGTCGCCCGTCGGAAATAACTGCACAATGGTGAACACGCAGCCCGCAATCACTCCGACTTTCACGAACTTTTTCGCATGGTCGGCATACTTGCCCCACAGCAGGTAGAAGGCTCCAACCGACGCCATGACAAACGATCCGGTGATTCCCGCTCCGCTCATGTTGTGCGCGTACTGCCACCAGGCCCAGGGATTCAGCACCAGTTGCCAAAAGCTGGTAAGTTGCGCGGAGCCGTCGGGAGCGAAAGAGTAGCCGACGGGATGCTGCATCCATGCGTCGGTGGCGATAATGAAATATCCGGAGAGCCAGGAGCCGAGAAACACCGCGACCGCGGACCACCAGTGGGCGCGCGGGCTGAGCCGTTTTTCGCCGAAAAGAAAGAGACCCAGAAAGGCTGACTCCAGGAAGAAAGCGAACATGCCCTCCATGGCCAGCGTCTGGCCGATTACGCCTCCCGCGAAGCGCGAGAAGACGGACCAATTCGTGCCGAACTGAAATTCCATAGGAATGCCAGTCACCACGCCCAGCACGAAATTGATGCCGAAGATGCGCGCCCAAAAACGCGCGGCCTGATTGTAGATTTCGTCATTGCGGCGCAAGCCAAGAGTTTTCAGTATCACGATGAGCGGGGCCAGGCCCATGGTGAGTTGCGGAAATAAATAATGGAAAGTTACGGTGAAAGCAAAGTGGAGGCGGTGAACTAATAGTGCGCTATCCATGTTTAATCCAGACGCGGACGCCAAATTATGCCAGATGGATGGATCGGCGGATTGTGATCTCCGTCACACTTGGCAAAATTCCAAGTCCAAGGTGAGAACTCATCGCTATAGATAACTTATTACCCGGCAAAGTTACAGGCCGCCGCAGAAAAGAGTTCATTCCGCGGCATTGCTTTGGCGATGACACAACTCCTGTAGGATTTCCGGCTTAGCGCCTCTAGCCGTGATTCAGGCGGCGCTCTAAGTGGACGCGACGAATCTCACGCCGCTGACCAGCGTCTTCATAGCGGCGTTTTTGCTCATCGGTTTCGGGGATTACGGGAGGAACCGGAATGCGGCGTCCCTCTTTGTCGATGGCGACAAAGGTCAGATAGGCGGAACTGACGTGCTGCGAATCGTCGGAAACATAGTTCTCGACCCAAACTTTGACTCCGACTTCCATCGAAGTGTGAAAGACGCGATTCACCGAGGCGCGCAGAATGACCAGATCGCCGACGTGGACGGGAACCAGAAAATCCATATGATCCACCGAGGCCGTGACGATGTAGCTGCGCGAATGGCGGTGAGCCGCCAACGCGCCGGCGAGATCGATCCAATGCATGAGGCGGCCGCCCAGCAGGGCGTTGAGCGGGTTGGCATCGTTGGGAAGAACGAGTTCGTTCATCTCCGATTGCGAATCGCTGACGGGGCGGGGATTTAAATTGCGGTCGGGATTCATGCGGTCGCGCTCGACAAAGCCTCAGCCGGCGAAGTTCTCCGGCGCAAATAGGACTCCAGGTAGCATTCTGCCATTTTCTGAATGCAGCGGTCAGGATGAACCGACAGCCAGCGGCCGCTCGCAACGTCGTATTCCAGTTTGCCATGACCGGCCGGACGGTGGGCGAGTTCGCAGACGAACCATAATTCCAGCTGCGAGCCGCGATCCCGCGCAATGGAAAAACGAACAGCGTCGGCAGCGCGCTCTTTGGGCAAGTGCGCGCAAGTCGCGGCGTATCCAAGATTGCAGTGATCTCTGAGACTTTGATCGGATGGCGTAGCGCCCTCATGGCCAGGAGCGCAGCAGTGGCCGTTCCATCCGGCGCCAAGCGGAAGGCGCGAAGGATGCAGCCAGACGGCGTCTTCGTTTTTGTGCGTCGGCATGAAGAATGGACAGGCCAATTTGGTGCAGGCTCCTTTGCCAGCATGAAAGTCATTGTACTATTGACACACGGCAGTCAACGGATGTTTGGAGGTTGAGCGCTCCTCATGGATCGAATCGCAATGCTGAACGAAATCCTGACACAGAATCCGGCCGACGCCTTTGCGCGTTATGGCCTGGCGATGGAGTTCTCGAAAGCGGGGGATGTCGAGCGAGCCGTCGAGGAGTTTGGGAAATTGCTGTCTGCCCATCCAGACTACTGTGCCGGATACTTTATGGCTGCGCAGACTCTGGCCAAGGCGGAACGCGTGGACGAGGCCAAGAAAATGCTGGTCGAGGGGATCGCCTCGGCGCAGCGCACGGGCAATGGCCACGCCCAATCAGAGATGCAAACCATGCTGAGCGAACTGGGCTAGGCGGCTCGCCAACCAGATTCTGATCTTTGCTTCGCCCAGCGCAGGCCTTTGTGGAATCCCACTCCTTCGGCTCCGCTCAGGACAGGGTCTAGCGCAAAGAGCGCTCCAGGATGGGCCACCCACTGTTCGAAAAGTCACAGACTCTCTTGCCGACACTTGTTTACAATAGATCCACTATGGACTCATTGATCATTGCTGGCCGCGAGTTTCGTTCCCGCCTGATTGTAGGCACCGGAAAATACAAATCGTTTCAGGAGACGGCGCGGGCGCTGGAAGCCAGCGGCGCCGATATGGTGACCGTCGCCGTACGACGCGTGAACCTGGATCGCAGCAAAGAGTCGCTGCTCGACTACATTGATCCCACAAAATATTTCTTGTTGCCGAACACCGCGGGCTGTTACACCGCAGATGAAGCCATCCGCGCCGCGCGCCTGGGCCGCGAGGTGGGACTCTCCGAATGGGTGAAGCTGGAGGTCATCGGCGACCAGGCGACGCTTTATCCCGATGTGCAGGCTACGCTCGAAGCCACGCGGGTATTAGTGAAAGAAGGCTTCACGGTTCTGCCCTACACCTCCGATGACGTAGTGTTTGCCAAGCGCTTGCTGGATGCGGGCGCGAGCGCCGTGATGCCGCTGGCTGCACCGATTGGCAGCGGGCTAGGAGTGCAGAATCCCGCCAACATCCGAATCCTGCGGGAAGTCATCACCAGTGTTCCGTTAATCGTCGATGCCGGCGTGGGAACCGCTTCCGACGCGGCTTTTGCCATGGAACTTGGGGCCGATGCGGTGCTGATGAACACTGGAATCGCAGGAGCGCAGGATCCCGTGCTGATGGCAGAAGCCATGAAATATGGCGTACTCGCGGGAAGGCAAGCCTATCTCGCTGGACGCATGCCGAAGAAACTCTACGCGACGGCGAGTTCCCCGCTGCAAGGCGTGGTGCGGTAGAAAACGCGGACGCTCCGCGCGGGATGCCTATGGCGCGTGACAGGCTTCAAATAGAGCCTGGATATTTTCAAAGGGCACGGTGGGAGTGATCATGTTCGCAGGCGCCAGAACGTAAGCGTTACCGTAGGGCTTGCCAAGAGTCTCTACGGCGTGGCGAACTTCGTCCTTGACCTGCTGCGGAGTGTAATCTTCCAAGCGCTGATCGTCGACGCCGCCGCAAAAAGCGATCTTGCCGCCAAAACAGCGGCCCACTTCATCGATGTTCAAAGCGGTGGGCTGTACGGGGTCGAGCACATCTACACCAAGATCGATTAGCGCCGGAATGATGCGCATTACATTACCGCAGGTGTGAAAGATGACGTCCTTATCCCAGCGGTGAATCTCATCGAAGATGCGCCGGTAGCGCGCTTTGAAATGCTTCTTCCAGGTTTCCGGGGAAATCATGAGGCCGCTCTGCGATCCCCAGTCATCGGTCATGAAAACGCCAGAAATGTTCGTCTGGCCCCACTCGCGAATCAGTTCTATAAAGTAATCGCTAAGTGCTTCCAGTAAGCGGGATACTTCCGTTTCGTTGGCGCGCAGATCGCAAAACGTATTTTCCATGCCGCGCAAGCAGTGCAAGCGCTCGAACAGAGCGAGATGGACCAGAGCCACACAGTATTTGTCGTCCCCGTGAACGGCGAGGACAGCCTTAGCGCGGTCTAAGCGGCCGGGCGCATGTGGATCTGGGATTTTATGCTGCAGGTAGTCGTCAAGTAGCGACCAATCAGGAATGGCATCGGCGACAGTGGTGGCGCCAATTCCTCCGTAGGCATGGCCCCAGCGAGTTCCCCATTCGTCAGTCCATTCCGCGCTTTGGGTCAATAGCTGAACTTCGTTAAGCGGCACTTTTCCTGGTGGCTGATGGCCGATCGAGTAATCGTAGGCCTGAATGCAAAGCACGTCATCGGGAAATTGGCAATAAAGGTCGGCGAGATCGTCTCCATAGCGAAGGATCACATCCAGGGAAACACGCTTGAGGCGCACCGGACAACGGGCCGCTCCCTGCCGCCGCAACGCTTTCCGGACCCACTCTTTGCTGCGCGGATGCTGGCGTAAAGCGTCACTCACCCGCTGCTCGAAGCGGGAGAGGATGGCTTGCATTTCGGGGACTGGCAGGCTTCGAAAATTCGCGGACGAGGCTTTATCCGGCGGAGTGCCGATCACGATGCGACCTCCAATAAAAGTCTACGCCGCACCTCTGAGATTGTTGTGGTTGGCTGCATCTTGTCCGGCGGGTGAGCTGGCGTCTTGATTGTCATGGCGAATCAAAACCGCACTGGCAACTTGCGAAGCATGCGCGAGGTGCGTTTCCCGATATCCCAATCGGGCCGCTCATCCACCAGACTGAGGTTAGGGAGCCGCTGAAGAGCCGTCCCAATCGCAATGGAGGCTTCGGTTCGGGCAAGCAACGCGCCTGCACAAAAATGAGCGCCGAAGCCGAAGGCGATATGTCGGTTCTTCTTGCGCTGGATGTCAAACTTATCTGGATCAGCAAAATACGCCGGATCGCGATTCGCAGCGTTCAGCATCTGAAAAATGATTTGTCCTTTTTTCAGCTGCTTGGCTCCGAGTTCGGCGTCACCTTTCATCAGTCGCGCCTGCCGGGAGACCGGACTTTCATAGCGCAATGATTCCTCGATCGCGGATTCCAGCAAATCAGGATGTTGTCTCAGCAGGCGAAGTTCACCGGGATTAGCAAGCAGGGTATAGATCGCGCTGGAGATGAGCGAGAGTGTGGTCTCATGCCCGGCGATAATAAGCGTGACGCAGGTATTGATCAGTTCGGCCTCGGAGAGCCGTTCGCCTGCCGACTCGACTGCAACGAGTTTGCTCATCAAGTCCTGCCGAGGTTGGCGTCGCCGTTCCTCGATCATATTTTGGATGTAGGGCCGTATTTCGTTGAGCCCGTCCTGCGCCCGGGATAAATCCCCTTCGCTCGGTTTATTGACGCCCTGAAAAGCCAGGATGTCATCGGTCCACTCCCTCATGAGGTGCCGGTCGGCGGGAGGCACGCCGAGGATTTCCGCGATCACGCCAACGGGGAGCGCGGTGGCGAAATCGGGGACTACATCCATCTCGCCTTTGGATTCCACGGCGGCGAGTAAGTCGTCGACCACCTCCTGGATTCGCGGCCGCATCTGCTCGACCACTTTCGGAGTGAACTCCTGGGTCACCAGGGAACGCAGCCGCGTGTGATCCGGCGGATCGGCGTGGATGAGTCCTTTGGTGGAATAGTGATCGACCACTGCTTTGTAACGCGCTTGTTTTTCCGGCGACAGGTACTCGACCGTTTTCGTGAGACGATTTTCGTTGGAAAAGCGCGAAGTATCTTTGAATGACACCAGGACATCGTCGTAACGAGTGAGCAGCCAGCCTCCAATCGCGTCGCTCCAATAGACCGGTTCCTGTTCCCGCAATTGCTGAAGCACCGGGTAAGGATCAATCATGAATTCGGACGAAACCAGCAACTCCTCGAAATTGGCATTCATTGCCTTGGTCATTGGGTATCCCAGTTTCCGCGAGCCCCTAGTGCGTGGTCAGCACCTTCACGTCGTACGGCCCGACTTCGACGTTCTCGGGTTCTTCTCCGCCGGTGAAAGCGTTTACTAGTTTTTCGCCCATCGGCACCGTCTTGGTTTTGTCTTCGTAGTTCAGGACAAAGTAAATTTTCTGGCCTGCTTTTTCGCGCGACGCTACCTGCACCCCGTAGGGCACGATCGGACCAGGCTTGATGCCGGCATCGGTGAGCGCCGCGGTGATGATGTGTTGATAAAACTCTTCGCTGGAGGTCTTTGTCCCTACATAGTAGGTAGTTCCCTTCCCGAAATGATTCTTGGTGACCGCGGCCTGTCCCTTGTAATAACGGTTGGTGTAAGTGGCCAGAGTTTCGGCGGTTTCGGGGGTAAGAATGTCGTACCAGATGTCCGCCGGATAATGAGTCCCATCGGACATCACGATTTCCTGTTTCTGCTCAATCTGCGGATCGAAATCGTGCACCGCCGCGCCGGTGGCAGCTTTGAGAAATCCTGGCAGCGTCGTCTGCGTGTCCCAATTGTTCTGATCTTTGTAGCCGGAGAGAAAGGTCAAGACCAGAGTTCCGCCGTTCTTTACGAAGTCAGTTAACCGCGCGCCCAGTTCGCGATCCACGACCAGCAACGCTGGCGCCACAATGATTTTGTAGCGAGAGAAATCCTGCTGAGGAAATACCACATCGACATTGGTTCGCAATTGGCGCAGCGCTTTGTAGTAATCGACCACCAGAGCGTCATAGCTGAATTTGCTGGTGTGCGGCTGAATACGGAAGGACCACCGAGAGTCGGGCGAAATCAGAATGGCTGCGTCAGAAACAACCGTTGACCCTTGTAGCAGCTTTGTGATCTTGGGCAGCTCGTGGCCCATTTGCGCCACAACCTTGTAGCGTTCTCCGGCGTAACTGTCCCAGTTAAGAATAAAGATGCTCAGTTGCTCGGTACCAAACCAATTCTGGCGCCAGCGATAGTAATTAATGATGTCGGCACCGTGAGCAATGGCTTGATAGCTCCAGGTTCGGTACAGCGGCGGGTCGGGATTCATGGTGAAGTATTTGTCCCATGCGCCCATCCCCATCATCTGCTCCATCACCATGAAGTTTTGCTGCTTAGAACCGCGGGTGAGATCGTTACCGATGTCGCCGGCAAAATAATCGGCAAACGTCTGGGACGAATAGGGAGGGTAGTGATCCCATGCCGCGAACGTGAGTGGCGCAAATAATTTGGAGTAGTCCACGTCGTCGTACATCCCCATTCCGTTATGAGTCGTGGCTTTCGAGGGCGCGGTCTTCGCCAGAATGTCCGCCTGCATGGCCATGAAGTCGTTGGTCAGGTCGCTATGGAACCGGCGGAAATCGAGCGCCATGCTGGGGTTGGGAGTTTCATCGTTCCAGGGAATGTAGACCTGATCCCAGGCCGAGAGTTCCATGCCCCAAAACGCGCCGCCCCAGGTTTTACTGACGTTTTCGATGGTGCCGTACTTCTTCTTCAGCCATTGAATGAAATCCGCGCGGGTGAGATCGTCGTAGGAAATCTGGCCGCCGATCTCGTTATCGATGGAAAATCCCAGGACGTTGGGATTATTGGCGTAGTGCTCTCCCATTGCGGTAACGATCCGCTTTACCGCGGCGACGTAGTGAGGACTGGAAAGGTTCTGCACCTGCCTTTGGCCGAAACGGTAACGCACTCCGTGAATGTCCACCGAGCCGACGTCAGGGTACTTGGCGTAGAGCCAAGCAGGGGGCGAGTAACTGGGAGTGCCGAGAATGAATTTAATGCCGTGCGCTGAGAAAACTTTGATGGCGCGGTCCATCCAGTCAAAATTGAATTGCCCTTCGGAGGGTTCGAAAGTGGCCCATGCGCCTTCGCCCGTCTTGATGAGGTTGATGCCGGCGGCTTGCATCATCTGGGCATCTTTCTCCCACATCTCCTCGGGCCAATGGTCAGGGTAGTAGTAGGTACCGTAGAGAAACTTGCCGCCCGCCCAATGGATGAGATCGATAGGCTTTTTGTCAGGCGCTTTTTGCGCTCCCAACGATGTTGCGATTAAAAGAACAAGGGCAGCCGCACTGACTGCCTTCAGGAATTTGTTGCTCGGATTCGTCGTCATGGTGTGCTTTCGCCCTGGTCTGCCGGAATGGGCATACCAACAACGCCTGCAGTCTAAATGCGCAATTCAAACAGAGGGTGGATGGGCTGCCGCCCATCCACGCCGGTTAGAGTCCTTAGAAAGTGAACTTCATGGCTAATTGCATCACGCGTGCCGGATAGTTTCCGTTGGTAGACGAGATCTTGCCGAAGTAGATCCCATCGTTGGGATAAGTATCTGGCCCGCCAAAGGTGGGACGGTTGAAAGCATTAAACAGCTCCCAGCGGAACTGCACATTGTACCGCTCTTTGAAGGGAACGTTCTTGTCCAGGCCGAGATCAAACGTGTTGACCCCGGGCGATTGAAGAATGTTGCGGCCAGAATCACCAAAAGTTCCCAGCGCATTGGGTACGAACGCTGCCGGGTTGAAATAACTGAGGGTTCCGGCCACGCTTGAGGACGAGATGTGGGCATCGGGCGAAACCCCAGACACGACATCGGCGCGATCTTCCCCAACCAGAGAGCCCGAGTTGTTATTGCCATTGCCGCCCTGAATAGAGAAAGGCGTGCCGCTCAGCGCGCGCCAAATCCCGCTGAACTGCCAATTGCCGAGCACGCCTCGGGCCAGCGGGTTCAAGTCCCGCAACGCTGGCGTCTGGTAAACCCAGTTGACCGTCAAGACGTTGGGGATATTCAGGTCGGAAATCCCGCGACCGAATCGGATGTTGAAGGGGTCAGGCACGCCGCCACCGTTAAAGGCGATAGACCCAGCCGAACCGTCATCAATGATCTTCGAGTAGGTGTAGTTGGCAGAAAACTGCAAGCCCGAGGAAAACTTCTTTTCCACGGTAAATTGTCCGGATTCATAACTGGCAGTTCCTACCGAATCATCCTGGGTGATGTTCGAGAAAATTGGATTGAGGCGTACGTTATTGACGCCAGGATTCTGCTCGACCACCAAGTCCTGGTGCCAACTCTCACTCGCCACGTAGGCGGCACGGAAAAGCCAGTTGGACTTCAACTGATGTTCGATCGACAAGTTCCAACTCGCGGTTTGTCCCAACTGGAAGTTGTTCTGCAAACTGTATCCCAGATAGAAATCGGGAGTGGGGAACACGATACTGGGGGATGGTTTGAACCCTGGCAGTCCGGGGCCGATCACGTTAAAAGGCGGAAACGGCGCGGTTCCGCCGGTGGTCGCGAAATTCGCCCATGGATCGTTCACGTTGATCTCGCCGACCGTGGGATCGTACCTGGAAAAACTGTAGGTTGGGCTCCAGGGAAAATTGTCGCCGGCATGGGTGAAGTGAGAGTAGTCAATCGGCTGAGCAAAAAGGCCAAAGGCTGAACGGATGGAAGTGTTTGGCAAGAAACTTGGGTGCCCAAGCTAAACCGAGCCGAGGCTCGAAATAGTTGTGCGATGCCACGCCCCCTGCGGGTATGCCTTGATCTCCGGGAAATACCATTCCGACCGGAGCGCCTGGGAAAACTGTGCTCTGCTGGCCAGGGCGGTAATATTCCGCCCTGCCGTCCTATGGCACGGGCGGAAGGAACGGCTCATAACGCAAACCGGCAGACAGAGTGAAATTGTGGGTCAACTTGATTCGGTCCTGCGCATAAAACCCAAGTTGTGTTCCGGTATAAAGCGAGTCGGATCCAGCGCCTTGCTCGATAGCTGGAGACTTGTCCGAGCAGCACATCGGCAAAATAGTTCCCCGTGTAATTTCCGTCGAAGTTGACGATGGGTTCCGAAAGCCAGCCGGAGGGGTCCGCCATGTCCATGCGCTGCACATCGACGCCCGCCACGATGAGGTGCTTGCCTTTGCTCCAGGTGACGGAGTCGGTCAGGTTCCAGATGTAGCGGTGATACCAGCTGGGAGTTTGCCCGTTGATGAAAGGGAAAGACTCAATGGCGCATCCACCACCCGGAGGATCGGTCATCCCAGGAAAGTATTGCGAGAGGCAGATCGGCTTTCCCGACGAGTCGACTTGGCCTGAAAGGCTGGTGGAGTATTCCCGCCCGAAGGAGAAGGCCGCCTGGTTCACAATGTTAGGGGTAACAGTCCAGGTGTAAGTACCTTCGTAGTTGCTGTAATCCGTATCCCAGGAACGGTCGGAGATAATCAGGTTGCCATTCCCGCTCATTGCTGGCTGACGGTAGCGATCTTGGAAGACATGTCCGCTGAAACGCTGTTTGTCGCTAAGGTTGTAGTCTGCGCGCAGGGTGTACTGGTAGTCGTCGGGATTATGTGTCGACCTGCGATTACATCGAGGTGCCCGATTGGCGCCGCTGCCCGCGGGAACAAACTTGTTCAGAAAGTTCACATGTCCTGATTGAGCTGGCCTTGTGGAATGATGTCGCCTTGGTAGGGGATGGTGTGCGCGGGATCCTGCCAGACCTGGTCAATGACCTGGCCGCCGCTTCGATCCATGCAGATTCCATTGGCGTCAAAACCCGACGCGCAGATGATGGAAAAATCTCCCGTTCGCATGGCCGCGGTGGGAGTTTGGGTAACGCCGCTGGCCGAGGCCACCGCCGCCAAGGTTTCCTGATAGTTGCCAAAAATAAATAACTTGTCTTTGATGATGGCGCCGCCCAAAGACCCACCAAACTGATTTCGTTTCAGCACGTCCTTTTGGCCGGTAAAGTAGTCCTTGGCGTTGAACATATCGTTGCGGACAAATTCAAACAGATTTCCGTGCCACTGATTGGTGCCCGACTTGGTCACGATGCTGACGACCGCGCCCGGAGAAAAACCGTATTGCGCATCGAAGTTGTTGCCAATGACACTGAATTCCTGGGTCGCATCGGCATTGGGAAAAGGAGCAGCCAGCAGAAGATAAGGGTCCATGTTATTGGAACCATCCAGCAAGTAATAGGTGCTGCCTTGGCGACCGCCGTTGGCCGAGGCTCCGGATTCGTTGGGGTGGGTAGTGTAGGTCTGATTGGTGCCGGCTGCGGTAGTCAGCACGTCTACCGTGCCCGGCGTCAAAAGCACCAGGCTCGCGGGATTACGTCCGTTCAGCGGCAGTTCCTTGATGGCAGTTTCGTTCACCGTGGTATTGAGGGAGGCGCTTTCAGTTTCCAGGGCGGCGGCAGTGGCGTTGACTGTCACTTTTTCCGTGGCCGAACCGACGGCCAGGGCCACGTTCTCCGACGCCGACTCGTCCGCGACAAGCACTAAGTCCGTACGCGACTCGGTCTTGAACCCCTCTTTCTGAAAATTCACCGTGTAGGTTCCCGTAGGCAGGAGGGGGATCACGTAGGTTCCCGACCCATTGGTGGTCACGGTGATGCTGAGGCCGGTGTTGGTGTTGAGCGCCGTAACGGAAACCCCGGTCAAGACTGCACCGGAAGGGTCGGTAACCGTTCCGCTGATGGAACCACGTCCGCCGGTGCCCTGGGCCCAAAGCGAAGCGGGTAGCCAGATCAGCACGGCGCACAGAATCAGACGATAAAGCACCCGGGGACAATTCCAGTTTTGGCGCATGAGAATTCTCCTTATCGTTGGCACGAGGCCGGATAGCGAGCGCGCAGCGTTCATGCTCCATCCTCCACGGTGACGAGAGCATTCATGTCTTGCGGCGATGTGTTAAATGCGGGGCGATGCTATCGCTGGCGGCTCTGAGTTGTCAAGGCAAATGCGGAATATAGTCCGCCATACGATTACTGACAACCTATATTGATGTTTAATAAGGTAGTTATATGATGTATTTTATATTCTATGCTTTGGATTCGTGTCCGCATACGGAAATTCGTCGCAACGTTCCACCAGCAAGGGAGTTATGAGTCTTAGGAGCGAGCTTTCAGAAAGGATCGACTAGCAGGGCCGCGAAGGGACGAAGAATCCGTCAGTCTCCCGGAATTTCATTCAGTACTGGGGAACTTTCCGTGGCCAGGATTCCGGTTAGCGGAGTTCGCGGCTGTGTTTCCTCCACATCCCTTTCGGGGTCATGACCTAGCATCAGGGAAAGTTGTCGAGCTACGCGCAGAGCTTCGTTCTTCATGGAATCGATGGCGCCTTGCATCCGCACCAAGGGGCCAGAAATGCTGAGCGCAGCCATGGGACGGGCGTCCGGCCCCCAAATCGGAGCTCCCACACACATGACTCCGTCCGCATTCTCTTCCACATTAATGGCAAACCCATCTTGCTTGATTTTGGCCAGAACCCGTAGCAGTTCCGTTCCGGTAGTGATGGTATTGCGGGTTAGCCTGGGTAGTCCGTGAACTCGAATCACTTCGTCCACTTCCTCTTCGGGGCGATGGGCCAGCAGGATCTTGCCCATTGCAGTGGCATGCGCGTAGTAGTAGTCGCCCGGTTTCATCGCGTAACGGTAGGGGTCTTGACTCTCAATGACCGCGAGATAAAGCAATGACCCTTGATCCAAAATACCTAAACTCACGGTGCCACTGGTACGCAGTCGCAATTGTTCCAGCCAGGGTCGGGCCATTGGCATGAGGTATTGATGGGGAACCGCGGGGCGGCTCAACTCAAAAAACTTTTGCGACAGAACGTACCCGCCGGTGGGGGCGATCTGCTCCACGTATCCGATTTCCTTCATCGTGTTCAGCAAGCGATAGACGGTTGTCTTGGCGAGTCCTACGGTGTGAGTGACTTCTTCAAGCGATGGCGGATTTCTCGGGTTTCTGGTTAAAGCTTCGAGCACGACAAACATTTTTTTGCCGACGTCGACGACGTTACGGTCGCGAGTAGCCTTGCCGGACGATCTGATTTTCGACGTGTGAGGCTGCGCTGCTTTCATCGTCCAACCACCTCCGGCCATGCCGTTTCCGGACTTTGATTATAGGGGCAAAACGGACTCTATCTCAACTGTAGCCTTAGAATGGGCGCCACGGGCAACCGCGGCGGGACGCAGTCCGCCAATGGGACA
Source organism: uncultured Acidobacteriaceae bacterium (assembly GCA_963712035.1). Lineage (GTDB taxonomy): Bacteria > Acidobacteriota > Terriglobia > Terriglobales > Acidobacteriaceae > PALSA-270. The sequence goes on from CAVQGL010000005.1 coordinate 394,631, forward strand.
GGCAGAAATATCATCTAAGTTCAACGCAACCACGCTAATGGAATGTGCAAAATTTCAGAGTTAGCCGAATCACCGCGATGGGATTGTTCCCTAGCTCCGAACCACCGTACCGACCCCACGGTAATGTGTGCCGGGAACCTTCGGAATAGGTATATTTAAGAGATGGGGATGGCTTCAACGACGGTGGGACACTGCCCGAAATGCGGCCATGATAACAATCCGCAATACAGCTTTTGCGGCATGTGCGGAACCGCGCTGCGAGCAGGGATAAAACCGGCGCACAAAAAGGCGGCGCCGGAGCCCGACGCGGTAACTCTGGGCGGGTATTCGATTCTGGGGCTGGCGCAAGAACCGGTGCGCCCCGAAACTCCAGAGGCCGAAGTCCCGCAGGAGGAGATGTCGCAGAACGCCGCACGCCACGAGCATCAGGATGAACAGCAAAACGGTTCGCGGGATCTCAATTTGCCGCCTGCCGTTTTCGGGCGCATCGATCCCCCACTGGCCGACCCGCAAGAACACCAATTATTAAATCGCAATCTCGATTACCTGTTTGAGGAAGACGAGAAAAATCGTACGCCTCGCCTGCGTTTGTACGTGGCATTGGGCTTGTTGGTAATTGCGGCAGCAACGCTGCTTTGGCAGTGGCAGCGGAATGGATATCCCTGGGAGAATTTCTCTCCTTCGTCGACTGGACACAATCTGGGAACAACTCCGGGCGGTGTTGCGCCAGCGGCATCTGCGCCGGTGGCGTCGGCTTATCCGGCCATACCGCAAAATCCGCCTGCCGCTCCCGCACCGGAAACCGCGACGAAGCCCGAACCCGGCTCAATTTTAGAATCGGGCAAGCCGGAACCGCCAAAACCTGAAGTGCCGAATTCGGGCACAAGTTCAGACACAGCAACTCGCGAACCGCGCAAAGCGCAGTTGCAAACAACATCGCAGAAGCAAGGCCGGTCCGACACTGTCCTGCCGTCGGAAGCGGTAGATTCCGAACCAGGGAAAAGCGGCGATGTGGCAGCATCGGCAGAACCCGCGCGGGAGAATCCGGAAAGTCCGGCAGCCGAGTCGAACTCGCCTACGGAAGCGCCTGCGCCGGGCGACGCCGGTCAGTTGCTCGCGGAAGGGACTAAATATCTCCTGGGCAATGGCGTGGAACAAGACTGCGATCGCGCGAATAAAGACTTGCGAGCGGCAGCTCGCTTCAACTCCGATGCAGAAAGCATATTAGGAACAATGTATGCCAGCGGCCATTGCGTAACCCGCGATTTACCGACCGCCTACCGCTGGTACGCGCGGGCGCTGCGCGGCAAACCGGGAAACAACCGCATTCAAAACGACCTGACTGTGTTGTGGAATCAAATGACGCCCGCGGAACGAAAGGCCGCTACGCAGAATCAGCCCTGACGCGGCTCAGTTTTAATTCCGCAGAGCATTTGACGATGCAAGCAAGGGATCGCTCCAGTGCGACCCCTTCCCCTCACCAGGACTCTACTTCATGGTTTGATCTTTCAACATGGTTACGCTGGTGATGGTGAGGGTGTCGCCATCCACCGAGCCCTTTACTTTGATGTGATGTCCTTCATGGCCCTTTAGAACATCCTGATTGGAAACTTGTAGAACGCTTTTGTCTTTGTCGCTGACGAAGACCAGCGGCGAGCCAGCATCTTCGCAGGTTTTGACGCAGGCGGCATCAATCTTGCTGGCGCCGCACTTGGCGTCGCTGACCCAGCCATCCCACGTTCCTTTCATGGGCGCGGCGACGGCCCCACTGGTGATCAGGACGGCTGCTGTAAGTGCTAAGAACATACGTTTCATGTGCTTCCTCCTAGTCGAATTTGGATGTCAGGTTCGGTCGGCCGGTAGCTTGTCGAAATGGTGAAAATACTGTTATGGTTTCGCGGGCGGCGCTTCCCAGGTCCGCCAGCTAAAGTACGAGACCGCGTGGAAAACGGATGGCGGCCGGATTACAAGAGAATCAGGCCTGCAAGCTGGCAATCTAGCGGCAGGCGCTAACCGTACTCCAGAGAGAAGAGATAACTGTTTGTCCAGCGCTGAGTTAAAAGGGGGCGTGGCCGACGCAGCAATGCTGGCGGCGATTCGCGCGGGCGATGAAAGCGCAATGGCGCAGCTCTATGACCGTTATTCTTCGGTCGTCTATGCGGTGGCGCTGCGGGTGCTGGCAGACACCGCGGCAGCCGAGGATGTTTTGCAGGAAGTTTTTATGCAGTTATGGCGCAGTCCGGGAAGGTTTGATGCGGGCCGGGGCAGCCTGGGCCCGTGGCTGGCGGTAATTGCGCGCAATCGGGCGATTGATGTGCTGCGCAAGCGGCATCCGGAAAGCGATATTGACGATGTGGTGGTTTCGATCGAGCCTGATATGGCAGGGGACGCGGAACGCGCGCGGGCCATGGAGAAAGTTCGAGGCGCGATGGGCGCCATGCCTTCTCCCCAGCGCAGCGCGCTGGAGATGGCTTACTTCGAGGGATTGACGCATACCGAGATTGCCGCCAAAACGGGAGAGCCGTTGGGCACGATTAAGACTCGCATTCGCACCGGGCTGCTGGCTTTGCGTAAGGCTGTAAAGTTATGAGCGTGCACGAACAATTCGGCGAGGATTTGGCGCTATACGCTCTTGGTTCACTGCAAGGCGAAGAACGGAGCGCGGTCGAAAAGCATTTGCAGAGCTGCGCCGATTGCCGTCGCGAACTGGAACAGCTACGCGGGGATACAGCGCTGCTCGGCCTTTCAGCGGCGGGGCCTAAGCCTCCACAGCGTTCGCGAGAGCGTCTGATGAAAGCGATTGCGCGGGAGCCAAGATTCAGGCCAGCGGCCCGGCGGCAGTGGTGGGGACTGGCTGGCTGGGCGACGGCAGGCGCTATGGCGTTGCTGGCTTTTGCGTTTTGGGGACAGTATCAGAATTCACAGCGACAGGTTTCCATCATGTCGAGGGCCGCCGTGGAACAGCAAGAGGCGCTGGAAAAAGCACGTGAAGTGGTGGAGACGTTGACGGCGACCGATGCCATGCATGTAACTCTGGTCGCGGCCAAGAATCCTCCGCAGCCACAAGGCAAAGCCATTTATCTGCGGGACCGGTCGAGCTTGATCTTCATGGCCAGCAACATGCCGAAGCTGCCGCCGCAAAAGTCGTATGAGCTTTGGTTGATTCCCATGAAAGGTGCGCCCATGCCAGCGGGGATGTTCAAGCCCGACGCCCATGGGAGCGCAATGGTAATCAATCCTCCCATTACGACTGGAACCGAGGCGAAGGCTTTTGCGGTGACGATCGAACCGGAGGCTGGATCGCCTACACCAACCATGCCCATTGTGATGTTGGGCTCGGGAGAGTAGCCGATGGCTGATCTGCCAAAGACGGAGCCCGCGACTACCCTTCCAAAATCCATGGTTCCGGCGAACAGCAGGCCGACCGTCACGCTTGTGCTGATCGCCATCAACTGCCTGGTATTCATTTTCGGCGAGTCGAGCGGAAGAAACGCGGAGGTGGTGTTTCGCTACAGCATGATTCCGCGCGAGATCATGACCGGCTACAAACTGACTGTCGACAGTAACGATTGCCTTCACGATCAGGTCGAAACATCGAAGTCACAGTTGCCACCGCAGGAAAGTTTGCCATCCCCAGCCGGCGATCTCAATTTAGCCGCCGCTCCTGGCCCACACGACGTGGGGTGCGTATCCGCCGATGTTGCCAGCGAATTCCGCTATCGCACGGTTAGCCCATCCGTTACTCTGCTGACGAATATTTTTCTGCACGAGTCATGGTGGCATCTGATCGGGAACATGTTGTTCCTCTACATTTTTGGCTCGATTGTGGAGTCCGTGCTGGGATGGTGGAACTATCTTCTGCTCTATCTCGCGGCAGGCTTGCTTTCGAGCTTTGGCAGCGGCCTGATCGTGTGGGCAGTTTGGCACTTGAAAAGCGCGCAGGCGATCACACCCGGATTGGGCGCTTCCGGGGCAATTGCGGGAGTGATCGGAAGTTATCTGGCACTGCATCCCAAGGCGCGGATTCGAGTTCCCATTCCGATTGGGCCATTTTTGATTCCCCTGCGTAAGCAACCGGGCTGGGTAGGATGGATTTTCGCTGCGCTTTGGGGAGGCAACGAGACGTACACCGCGCTAATCGGCAATGGCCTTGCGGGAGGAGTGAATCACCTGGCGCACGTCGCGGGCTTTGCCGCAGGAATTCTTTTGATCGTGATGCATGAAAGCGCGCAGACCATCTTCATTGCGCTCTATGTGCTTGCCATGGCGTGGCCGTTGCTGCGGGAATTTCTGATCAACCGCTGGGGCACGTAGCTGGCTTGACGCCGTTAAGCGTTCTCCCGCCGGAAAATCGGATTCACTCCGACCGCTCCCGCGAGCAGGCGTTTTTCTTCGGCTGACGTAATCGGCTGGAAATCCTGACCGATCTCCATCCCCAAGCGGAAGTAGCGCTCGTCGCCGGGAGGAATTGCGGCAGTGATTGGTTGAGACAGCGTCCAGCGCAGACCGAGGGCGGCTTCGTCGGGGAAGCCCGCCGGCTCGTACCAGCACTTGGGATGAGGGTGATTGCTTTTTTCGGAGTCAGGCCAGGTAGTTTTTGCCATCCCTTTCAGCGCCATGATGCCCATTCCCTTCTGCTGCGCCTTCTGCAGAATTTGCGGGCCGAAATTGCCCTGCGAATAGGTGACAAAGTTCAGCGGAAACAGAACGGTGTCGAAGTGATAGCGATCCATCGCGGAAAGGGCGACTTCGACCGAATGAACCGAAAATCCGATGAAGCGCACCTTGCCCGCTTTCTTAGCGGCTTCGAAAGTTTCCATCGCGCCGTTGGGGCCAAAGATCTGATCGAGATCGGACATCTTGGACAGCGCGTGAAATTGATAGAGATCGACATGGTCGGTGCGCAGCAGGCGCAGCGACTCATCAAGGAGCTTGGCCGAACCGTCCTTGGTCCAGTCTTCTTCTTTGCAGGCCAGGAAAACATTTTTGCGGTAAGGTTCGAGCGCTGCGCCGAGGCGTTCTTGCGCATTGCCATACGTGGGGGCAACGTCGAAGTAGTTGATGCCGCGGTCGACAGCTTCGGCCACGATGTTGCTGGCGAACGAAGGGCTGTTTTCCATGACCACGATGCCCGCGAAGCCGATGATGGAAAGCTCCTCGCCCGTCTTGCCCAGTTTTCGCTTCGGAATTGGCTGGCCACTTTTTCCGCTTTGTTTTGCGCTCGCCAGAGGTTCGAGCATTCTTACCGAACTTGCCAAACCTGCTGCCGCACCGATTTTTAGAAAATTGCGCCGCTCCATCAGAACCCCCCTGCTAACAACAAATTACCGAAGCAAAGTTACTCGTATTGTAAAAGCTTTGAGGAGATGAAGGGGAGGATTCAGAGAGAATCAGGAAGACTAAAATAGCGGCGGCGTTATGACAGAATGAAACGGGATCATCCAGGAATCCCAGATCTCGCAAAGCAGCGAGACGCTAGGGCACCCGGTTTTCCCGAAAGGTACATAGCCATGGCTTTTTCATACATTGTGCTGGGGGCGGGGCGGCAGGGGGTAGCGGCGGCTTATGATTTGGCGCGGTTTGGTGAGGCTTCGAGGGTCACGCTGGCGGATGCCGACGAGGCACAGGCAAAAGCCGGCGCGGATCGCGTGAATCAGCTGATCGGGCGAGCGATGGCAGAGCCAATTACGCTGGATGTTCGCGACGAGAATGCCGTCAGCCGCGCGATTAGCGGCCATCAAGTTGTCCTGAGCGCGGTGCCTTACTTCTTCAACCTGGCGCTGACCAGGATCGCCATCGCCAATGGCATTTCTTTCTGCGATCTCGGGGGACACACGGAGACGGTGCGCTTGCAACACGCGCTCGACGTTGAGGCGAAAAAAGCGGGCGTGCGGATCGTCCCCGATTGCGGCATGGGGCCGGGCATGGGAAACACTCTGGCGGTTTATGCCATGGGACTGCTTGACGAAGCCGAACACGTTTACATGTTCGACGGCGGGCTGCCGCAGTCCCCGCAACCGCCATGGAACTACGCCATGACTTTCAACATCGAGGGCCTGACCAACGAGTATTACGGTGGAATGACCGTGCTACGCGAAGGAAAGTTGGCGCACATCCCATGTTTCACCGAGTTTGAGATGGTGGATGTGCCTCCGCTGGGAAAACTTGAGGCGTTTATGATCGCGGGCGGGGCTTCGACTGCGCCATGGACTTTCGAAGGTAAACTCAAAACTTATCAACTGAAGGTGCTGCGCTATCCGGGAACGTTCGCGCAGTTGAAGGCATTTTCCGACCTGGGATTATTCGATTTGAAGCCGGTTCGCGTGGACGGCAACGACTTGGTGCCGCGTCACGTTTTCCATGCCTTGTTTGAGCCGAAAATCAAATTCGATCACGTCAAGGACGTATGCATTATTCGCGTCGTCGCAGGCGGAAAGAAAGATGGGAAAGCAGCGCAAGTGGTGGTCGAGATCATCGACTATTACGACGACGCCACGGGTTTCACCGCCATGCAGCGGCTGACGGGATGGCATTTGTCCATTGTGGCCGCCATGATGGCGAAGGGAGAGATTCCGATTGGAGCCACTCCGTTGGAACTCGCCGTGCCTGGCGACGCATTTGTACGCGAAGGGCGGAAGCGCGGATTCAAGATCACAGAACGGTGGGCATGACAGTTGTTACTGCGGCACTTCTGAATTGGACAGATCCTCGCATGGTAGCGCCTACAAACACCAGCAATTTCCCGACGCGTCCTACCCGGCCGACCCTCGATCCCGCTAAGGAAACTATAGGAAGTAGGAGCCACCACCTTCGTAACTTGTTGCCCACGGCATAACCCGCCAACATCGTTTCATTCGAGTGGAGTTCCATCTGTCGATTTTGCAAGAGAATTAGGGAAAATCTTAGGAGAGAGAACATGAACAAGATTTTGCTTGTGGGAATCGTATGTTTGTCTTTGGGCGCGTTCGCGCAATCGAGCTCTGACCAGGGTCAGTCGTCGAATGCAAACACGGCTGCTCCAAAGGATTTGGCTTCCGGCCAGGCGTCGGGGAAACGCATGCACAAACCGCTCGTGGGTCAACCGGATGCGAGTACGGGGACCGACGCGGGAAAAACCAGCGGCGGCAAGTCGGCCACGGACGATTGGAGCACGTCTAAGGCGGCCAAGAGCAATGGCTCGAACAACGGCGCGGCCAGCCCCCATGTTGCTGCCGCGGATGTAAATGGCGATGGCAAAGCTGACCTCAAGGCTACTAAGAATTCCGGGCATGCCACGGAACAGAACGCCGTCATGAGCAGTTCTGGTTCGCAAAGTTCGAAGGACACGGCGTCGGGCCAATCAAGCGGAAAGCGTCAACATCAACCGGTAGTCATCCGCAAAGAGGTAGATGCGGCTTCTCCGAAATAACCGGCAAGATCGGGATAACGGCAAGCCTCGCTCTCAAAGCGGGGCTTTTCTTTTGATGACACCAGTGATTAGCCATGTTCGATTAGCGGAGTTGATCCAACTGACGGCGCCAGTCGAGCTCTTCGACGAATTCGCGGGATTCGCGCCAGCCCGATCGTACTTTGACGAAGAGTTCCAGGAACACCTTGGTGCCCACCATCTTTTCAATTTGCAGGCGCGCGGCGGTGCCAATTTTTTTGAGCATCTGGCCGCCTTTGCCGACCAGAATCGCCTTTTGTCCTTCACGCTCGCAGAAGATGGCGGCGGCGATGCGAGTCAACCTGGGCTTCTCTTCAAACTGCTCGATTAGAACCGTGGTAGCGTAGGGAACCTCTTCTTTCGTCTCCAGCAGAATTTGTTCGCGGATGGTTTCCGCCACCATGAAACGCACGGGCTGGTCGGTAATCTGATCATCAGGAAAATAACGCGGACCCTCCGGCAAGGCGGCGAGAAGTTTTTCCAGTAGCAGATCGAGCCCTTCGCGCTTGCGGGCGGAGATGGGAATGATTTCCTTGAAATCGTGCAGATGGCGATATTGATCGATAAGAGGCAGCAGCTTGTCTTTCGTCCTGCCCTGGCTCTTGTTGTCGCCGCGGCCGCGTAAAAGATCAATTTTGTTGAGTAGGAGGAACGCCGGGGTTTTTGATTTCTTCACCAGATCAATCACAAACTGGTCGGAGGGATCGCGGCGCCGGGCGGCATCGTCAATCAGCAGGATCAGATTGCAGCCTTCCATCGCTTCGCGGACTTCGGCCATCATTTTGCGACCGAGCGAACTGTCGGGCCGGTGGACGCCGGGAGTATCGAGGAGAATGACTTGACCCGCGGGCCTTCTCTTTTGCTTGGGAACGTGAATGATTCCGAGGATGCGATTGCGCGTGGTCTGCGGCTTGGGACTGATGATGGCTAGCTTCTCCCCAACCAGCGCGTTCAGCAGGGTGGACTTGCCAGCGTTGGGACGGCCGAGAATGCAGACGAAACCGGAGTGGAAGGACATGGGAACAGCCTACCAGCTTACGCCGCGCGTGGCCGTGGTCATCGGGCTTTTAGCGTATGACTCCACGCGTGTGGCCTCTGAGGCTCCGGCGGAAACTGGCGAGCTTTGCTCGATTGGACGGGGCATAGCCCCGTCCCCACACAACCCGTCCCCACACAAGCCACACAAAGCCACACTAGCAGAGACAATCACATCAGTTTCATTTGTTTTGGTTGGCTGGCGGTGATGCGCACGCGCTCGACGCGGCGTTCGGTAGATTCGAGGACCTCGAAGCGCAAGCCGTCCTCTTCGATGACTTCTCCCTTGGCCGGAATTCTGCCGGCAAGTTCGCTTACCAGGCCCGCCACCGTGGACGATTCCTTGCCTTCGAGACGCACGCCGAAGAGTTCATCGAGGCGATCCACGTCCATGTTGCCCGGAACAATGTAGGAGTGGTCGGCTTCGCGCACGACTTGCGCCTTCTCGTGCTCGTCGCTGATTTCGCCGACGATCTCTTCGATTAGGTCTTCGATGGTCACCAGGCCGGCGACCCCGCCATACTCATCCACCACAATGGCCATGCGGATATTGTTCTTCTGCATTTCACGGAGCAGGTCGCTGCCGAGCTTACTCTCGGGGACGAAGTAAACGTCCTTGCGCATGACCGTGTCCACGGTGCGGGTGCGGGCTTCGGAGTCGGGAAGTTGCAGAACGTCCTGGGCATAGACAATTCCCACGATGTTGTGGATCGTTCCCTCAAACACCGGAACGCGGGAAAAGGGCTTGGCGCGAAGCAGCTCGATAAATTGTTCAACCGTGGTATTGACGGGAACAGCTACGATCTCCGGGCGCGGCTTCATGGCATCGCGCACCGTCTTTTCGCCGAACTCAACCACCGATTGAATCAGATCGCGATTGCTCTCGTCGAGGATGCCTTCCTCCTGCCCGGCCTCGATCAACGCATCCACGGCCTCGGCTTGAGTTTCGGGCTCCTGTTCGGAGTGCTCTTTGGTAAGGGTGGTGACCGAGCGCAAAAAACCTAGGGCAAGCGTCACGGGCAGCATCAGGTAGATCAGGGCTCGCAAAAGCCATACCCAGGGAACGAGCCATTTCCCCGACGTGCGGGAAAAGAACGCGAAGGGAAGAAAACGATTGAAGACCATCACGATGAGGACCAGGCTCAGCGTGGCTTGTAGAACTTCTTCGAGACCCCACCCGTGCTCGCGAAAGACCAGAAAGCCGATCAGCATGGCAATGGCCGCGGTAATCAATTGGGCGAGTACCGCCATTGACACGGACGCGCGCTCGCGCCCGATGCGCAGCCGGGGTTCTATGCTCTGCTCGAAAACATCAATGTTGTCCTGAAATTCGCGCGAGAGGAACTTGCCAATTTCGTTGTAGACACGCTCCACATAGGAGACAAGGGCCAACAACCCAATCAACAAGAGCAGCGCAATGGCGATGGCATAGTTCATCGCATTGAGGTAGAGCGCGCACTGCGAATCTTTGCCGGCGCTGTTCTCCTGCGGCCCGGGATGGCTCCCAAGTTGTTTCTTTCGATCAAACCTGAAGGCAGGCCCAGCAAGTTACGCAAGCGCACCTCTTTGCGGGCCATCATACCCTCGTCGGATTCGTGATCGTACCCGGCAAGATGCAGAATGCCGTGCAGAGCCAAAATCTTGATCTCCTCGGCAGAGGAATGTCCCAAATGCCTGGCACTTTGGGCGGCGATTTCCGCGGAGATGGCGATGTCGCCGGCCAGACCGTTGCCCATGCCGGGGATCGGCGCAAAGGAAAGTACATCCGTGGGTTTGTCTTTGCCACGGAAGCGGGAGTTAAGCGCTCGCAGTTCTCGACTCGTGGTCACCAAGACGTTCACACGCCCACGCAGCCGCGCGGCGCGCCCAGCACGCGCAAGAAATCGCGCTAGCGCCGTTTCGCTAAGGTCAGGAACGGATTTTCTAAAGATGACCACGGTTGAGAGATTAAGTTGTCAAAAAAGCTCTATCAAAAGTATGCCAAATAGAGAGGAGAGGCACGGATGGCCTCCTCCTCATCATTTTATTCGTTTTATTGGCCGGATTGCGCTTCAGAGGATGAGGCAGAGCCGTCTTCCCCAGCAGGCTCAGAGCCGTTACGCTTCCCGTTCGCGCCGTTCCTGACTTCACCCGGCGATTCCGGCAGAGACATTTGTTCTTCCGCCAAGCGTGTCTTGTGCTCGTCGTAGGCGCGGATGATGCGCTGCACCAGGTGGTGGCGCACTACGTCTGCCTCGTCAAAGTACACAAAGGTCAAACCTTGAACGTTCTTGAGGATGTCGACAGCGTCGAGCAAGCCGCTGCGGCGGGAATTAGGCAGGTCAATCTGAGTCACGTCGCCAGTGATCACGGCTTTAGAATTGAAGCCCAGGCGGGTAACGAACATCTTCATCTGCTCGGAGGTCGTGTTCTGGGCCTCGTCGAGAATGACAAAAGAATCATTCAGCGTGCGTCCACGCATAAAGGCGATGGGCGCGATTTCAATGACGTTCTTCTCCAGATAGCGGTCGACGCGCTCGGGATCGAGCATGTCGTAGAGAGCGTCGTACAGGGGGCGCAGGTAGGGATCGATTTTGTCCTGCAAAGTTCCCGGCAGAAAGCCCAGCCGTTCTCCGGCTTCGACCGCAGGACGGGCAAGGATAATGCGGTTTACGCGCTTAGCCAGCAACGCGGAGATAGCCATGGCGACGGCCAGATAAGTTTTGCCGGTCCCGGCAGGACCGATGCCGAAGACCATGTCGTGCTTTTCGATGGCCTCAAGATAGCGGCGCTGATTGGGACTCTTGGGCTGAACCGTGCGGCCTCCGAAAGAACGCGCGCGGCCGCTCTCGGCCAGGCTGCGGAGCGTTGCCTTGGGATCGCTGACAAAAACGCGCAGCAGGCTATTCAAGTCTCCGTTGTTGAAGGTGAAACCGGCGCGCTGCAGGTGAGCGTAATCGGCAAAGAGCTGCTCGGCGCGGGCAACATCGCGGGCTACGCCTTCGAGTTCAATGGAATCCGAGCGCAAATCGATCGAAAGGCTTAGACCATCTTCCAGCAAATGCAGATTTTCATCGCGCGTGCCGAACAGGGTTTCGATGTTAGGGCTGACCTCGATGCTTTTCTTCATTCAGTTGGTGGCGCGTTCTCCACAGCCGTCGGCTTAGATGCAGTTTTCTGTCCGGTGATGGCCGAATCTCTCCCCGCCGATAAAAGCGCAAAACTATTCTGATTGGAGGTGGAACCAGCCGAGGCGCTCGCTACCAAAGGGCAAGCAACTACCATTGCGGATAGCCTACCGCTCCGGAGAAAGGGAGTCAATGGGAGGATTAATATGGTTGGGGTTTGTTGCGGCTTTGTGAACAGCCTGCGCATTGGCGACGGAAGACTTGGGGAAAGATGCGAAGTTCCACTACGAACAGACGTGGCCGCCACACAACAACTCGCAATCAGAGATAGATTTCAATGTTGAGAGTAATCAAGCTGCTGCATACGGGGATTTGGATGGTGATGGCCGGAAGCATCGTGACTTTGCCTTTCGCCGCGCGAATGCACCATTTTCACGTTGCCCTGTTCCTTTCGGTTTTGATTCTGGTGGAATGCGGAGTCCTCGCCGTGAATCGGGGACGGTGCCCCTTAACGGATTGGGCGGCGAGGTACACCGATGACCGAGCCGACAACTTCGATATCTATCTGCCCATCTGGTTGGCGCGGCACAATAAAACGATTTTCGGGAGCCTTTTCGTCCTCAATGAGGTGATTGTGTTGTGGTGCTGGCTGGCTTAAAGAGATCAGTTGGTTGTTTTTCGTGTTCCCTCGCGGAGTCTTAGATGAACCACGAAGGACGCGATGGGATCAACATCGACCAGTGGGGCACGAGCCATGACCAAAGACGAGAAAAAGCGAATTACTGCGGTGGTCCGAGCCACTGAATACCCTCTTCCTTGAAAACATCGCCCTGAAGCTGGTGATGGAGTACCGCGAGGTCCCGCACTGGCAGAAGTTGCTGGAGCGATTGCTCGAGGACAAGGAAATCATGGCCGGCGTGCATTTGAAGTTTCAGGATTTGTACAAAGAATATAGAGCAATCCAGCGATCCGTCGAAAGCGCTGGAAACGTTTCTCGGTGAAATGCCGAGGCCCAGGAAGCCACACTAAATTAAGTAGTTTGACCGGCCGAGAGCTGTCCCGTAGAATACAGATTCAGTTTCCCACCGGAATATTCCGCTGGATAAAGGCAAAAAGGACCTACATGGCAAATCATTTTTCGGCGATGAAGCGCGCCCGTCAGACTGTGAAGCGCACCGTCCGCAACCGCGCCAACACTTCGCAATTACGCACCGCTCTGCGCGACCTGCGCGAGAGTCTTACCAAAGGCGACAAAGCGGCGGCTGAGCAGACATTCCGGAGTACAGTGTCGTCTCTGGACAAAGCTGTCCAAAAGGGCGTGATTCACGAGAACACGGCGTCGCGGTACAAGTCGCGGCTGAGCACGCGATTGAAGGCGTTGAAGTAGCTGTCAGCGATCTTGTCCTCCGGAACAAGCGCTTCGCTTGGGAAGGACCTTACGACAGTTCCCGCCGGTCCGAGGGTCGCCACGGACCCCTTCGACTTCCATGCCATTCCCTTCCATTTCGTAAGATCCTTCGCGATGAAGCTGGTCAGGATGACAAGTACTTCATCGCAGCCGTGGCAGCAGAAATCCTGTTTGCTTGCAGTGTTCCTGAAACGACTCTCCGAATTGCTCGGTCAACATTGCCTCTTCCCTTTTCGCCTTGATGGAATACGCCAGCAGTATTAAACAAACACCGATCAAGCATCGCCACTCCCCGATGGCTACCGCAGTTCCCAGCGTGGCTAGAAATAATCCCGAATAAATTGGATGGCGTAAACGTGCATACGGACCGGTACGGATGAGTTCGTGGCCTTGTTTAATGGTGACCGCGCTGCTCCAGTTCTCCGCCAGGTGATTGCGGGCCCAGATCGCGAGGGCCACGCCAATCCAGGCGACGGTGACACCCAGGATCACCACCGGCAGAACATTTGGCACGAAGCGCTTGCGGAGAACGCCGATTCCCGCGCGCCGGTTGAGGATTACAACATAGCCAAGCACCAGAAGAAATATGACTGAATAGCGGGAAGCCAAAGATTCTCTTCTTTGCGTCTGGCGAGTCTTAGCTGCCTTGATGATCCAGTAGACGAGGAACGTAATCCAGGGCAGGTCGAGCCATAGCAGCACCTGAGAATATTCCATTGCGCCACCTCACACCGGCAATTCTTCCTGCATCCATCCAGTTTCGGGCTTAGGCTCGGCGGTGAGATCGAGAACTAATTTTTCCAGGGCCATCCGCTTGCTCACAGGATTGGAGCGCAAGGCGAGATCGGCCTTGGCAACCAAACGAATAGCGCGGGTGAGTTCCCTTTTCGATTTATAGCGGCGGGCTTGCTTAATGATGTCATCGGCGGCAAAGGGTGGGACGCGGAAGCCCTGCCACAGGGCGGCCCACAACATGCGCTGATCGCGAACGTTGCGCTCCAGGATCACCAGCATTTGGCGGAAGGTTTTGGCCAGCATGTAAAGATGGCCGATGGCAGCCTCGTCGCCCTCGCCAGTGGTAAGAATGGCGTCCAGCATTTCGAGCGCGCGGACGCGGTCCTTGGCCGAGATGGCGTCGGTCAATTCGTACAAAGAACGTTGCTTGGCAGCCAGCACCATGGTTTCCACGTCGCCCAAAGTGATTAGCCTTTTTTCTCCAACATAGAGCATCAACTTTTCCAGTTCGTTGGAAATCATCATCATGTCGCCGCCGAGGGCGTCCACCAGCTCGCGGGCCGCGTCGGCGTCAATCTTCACTTTCTGGGTCGAACAATAATCGGTCAGCCAGCGAACCGCTTCGCCCTCTTCCACTCGCGCCAATTCCACGATGGCACAATATTGGCCAAGGCTCTCGCGGATGCGCTGATAGCGGTCTTTATCGTTCATATCCATGCGGCGGACATCGGCGGGAATGCTGATGTGATCGGCGACAAAAATGAGGACTGCATCCGGATTGGGATCTTTGCAGTATTGCTCGATGGCTGCCAGTTTGTCTTCGTTGGAGCCCCGGCCGAAGAGATTCTTGACGCCGCGCACAAAGAAAACCTGGAATGGCGCCATGAGCGAAGGCGTACGAGCCCGGTCGAGAACTTCGGTAAGATCGGTCTCGGCAAGATCAAATTCGAAAAGACTGAAATCGCGCAAATCAGCCGGAACCAGGTGTTCAAGGATGGCTTCGCGGCAGCGCTTGCGGAAGAAGACTTCGTCGCCGACAAACACGTAGGCCGGACGCAGCTTGTGGGCTTCGACATCGCTCACGAAACGGTCCGTCTGGGCAAATGCCCGCATCAGAAGCCCTCCATCGTTAGAAACCCTCCATACTCAGAAACCCTCCAGAATGTTCGAGACCAGGGTGCGGGCAAAATCCTGCGACAGGCGCTCGAATGCGGGCGAGTCCTCTTCGAAAAAACTGTTGAGCTGCTGGGAGACTTCGTACTGCTCGCGAAATACGTACGCGGGATTCTGATACAGGACCTTGCCATGCCGATCGGTGAGCGAAACCTTCATACTCACCGTGATCAACATGCTGGCCACGCGGCCGGTTTGGGAGTCGTAAGTGAGCGGCGCGGTGTAGGTGGAGAACACCGTGCCGCGCAAGGTGGCGTCGGCCGCGTCATCGAGGTTGTTCAGGATGTGATAATGCGTGCGCGTAGTGAATTCGCGATCGACCGCGGCGGTGAGCCTCTGCTCGATCTTGTAAGTCTCCGTGTTATTGACGAAGGTAGGAATGGCAATGGTGTTGATGTTCGTGGGCAGGGTGACGGCGTGCCCAGCAGTATGGTAGCCGCAAGCGGTGAGCAGGAGTAAAGAGGCGAGGCCCGCGGGGACGACAGCCCTTTTTCTGGGAAAGAGCCTGAAGGCAGCGCTGAAGGGCTGCGCCAGCCAGAACAGCTCCTCCAAAAACAGGTCCTCCCGAGAACCCACCGCTCGCGCCGCACCAATCATTGGATCTTTCCCCGCGGCAGGCTGGCGGCCATGGTCTCGGCACATTCAACAGCGGTAGAAGCGGCCACGCGCAGATTGTCGGCCGCGGCCCACAGCCAAATAGCGTTGGGATTGCTCACGTCTGCAAGAACGGAAACCTGGACATCACTTTGCCCTGCCGCATTCACATTGCTGGGAGAATCGTCCGCGAGGTGAGTGACGGTCACGTGTTCGCCGGCGAGGGCTTGCGAAATGCTTGCCACATCCACAAGCTCGGCGGTCACGATGTGGATGGCGAAAGCGTAGCCATGAAAAATCGGCGCCTGCGCCAGCAATAACGAGGGCAAAGGCGCGTCGTTGCCAACAATGTGCCGGTAATGTTTAAGAATGCGCCGTTCCACACTAGCCAGCGGGACGGCAGAACGTTCTCCGTAACGGGCCAGCATGTTGAAGGCAACCTGCGCGTCAAAAACCACTTTCGGCAATTGCTGAAAGGAGAGCAGATTCACAGTTTGCTCGTGCAACTCGTCCATGCCTTTTTGACCGTGCTCGGAGGCAGGCTCAAAAACGGTGGCCACGACTTGTTGAATGGCTCCGGCCTTCTGGACGCGCAGCAACAATAACGCGAGCACTACGGCCGCGGGATGCGCCACCACCGAGGGGCCGGGCTGCAATTCGAGAGCCGGCACATGGCCCAGCTGGCGGTCGATCCACGGCGAACGCACCACGGCGTCCGGCTTCGTCTTCCAGCGCGTAAGAAAGATCGACAATAGCGCTGCCGGCTTTGCGTGCAGTTTTCCAGTTCTTTTCGGTGCTCTGCGGATCCGGAGGCAAAGAAAGTGAAGTTCACGTTATCGAACTGCTCAGCGCGAACGCTGCTGAATGAAATTGATCTCGTCGCGCACACTTTCCAGCTGGCCTATCGTTTCATCGTCATCAAGCAGTTTGATGTCCACAGAAGGAAAGTTCCGGTCATCGAGCACCTCGGCGACTTCTTTCCCTTTCAGGCTGCTGGCGCCGACAATGGCCACCCGATAGAGCCCGCCGGCGCGCGCTGCGTCAGCGTGCGAGGGCGCAGGTTTAGATGGCGAACTCATGAAGTTTGCGATGCCTCCTTATACGGAGGCGGAGGCGGCGGGCTGCTCTTTCGCCGAAAAATCCATTGCAAACGCCAAAACACTCCGGAGCACATGTAAATCAACGCGATGAGAAACAAAACCCACTGCGAGAAGAACCGAATGGCGGCGAACAACACCGCGACGACGATGATAAGCCGAAACGGCTGCCGCACGCTCAGATCGATATCTTTGAAGCTGTAAAAGCGCCACGTGCTCACCATCAAGTAAGCCACCGCATGATCATGAGCAGCCAGGTGGCAGCAGTCCACCAGGATAGGATCGGCTCCCCATTCGAGAAGTGCACCACAGCGGCGATCACGCCAGCACCAGCAGGGATCGGCATCCCGACAAAATATTTTTTCCCGGGCGCCCGGGATTCGAAGGTTGCGGATTGCTGGTGATGTTGAAGCGGGCCAGACGACTGGCGCCCGCCATCAGAAAAAGAAAGCTGGCGATGGCGCCAAATTGCACCAAGCGGCTCAACATCAGCGCGGGAGGCCCGGCGGCGAGATTGCGGAATCCCCACATCCACGCCAGCATAGCGGGAGCAACGCCAAAAGTGATCACGTCGGCCAGTGAGTCCAGTTCCTTGCCAAAATCGCTGCTGGTTCCTGTCATGCGCGCGATGCGGCCATCCAGTCCATCGAACAGGAAAGCGAATCCAATGGCGTTCGCCGCATAGTCAAAATGCTTGGGCTCGGCGGGCGATCCGTGAGTGACTTGCAGGATCGCGTAGTATCCGGCGGCAATATTGGCGGTGGTGAACAGAGAAGGCAGAATGTACATGCCTTTGCTTTGGCGGCGCGGCACTTGATCTTCTTTGCGCCGCTTGGGCATGACGCGGATCTCCGGATCCATTATCGGGCTCCTTGCGGGGCGTGCTCCGCGCCACTGGCGGCGCAGTTGCCCGGAAGCCGGCGGCAGATGGGCCAGCACACTAGCCGCTCCCTTCACCCGGTCACCCATCTTGATTTGCAGGCGACGCGGAGGCTGGGAGAATCACATCTACTCGCGATCCGAACTTGATGAGGCCGATGCGTTCCCCGCGTTCTACCCGGTCTCCAACTTTCTTGTTGAACACGATGCGCCGCGCCAGCAGACCCGCGATTTGCTTGAAGACTACGGTTTGTCCTTCGCCTTCGACGGTCACAATGTTTTGCTCGTTCTGTTCGGCGGAAGCTGGGTTCATCGCGTTGAGAAATTTCCCTTTTTGATAGCGGGCATCGCGAATTACCCCGGCAATCGGGGATCGATTCACATGCACATCAAACACACTCAGAAAAATACTGATGCGGGAGTGCTGCACTCCGTCTGATGGTGAACGGCGAAATGTCGGTCACCTTGCCGTCGGCGGGCGAGACCACCGTGGCCGCATCATTTGGAATCGCTCGTTCGGGATCGCGGAAGAACCACAGAAAGAAAGCGGCCAATACCAGAGCAGGGATAGCCCAGGCCGGACCCGCCAGCCAAGCCAGCAGAATCGCAGCCACGAGGAAACAGACTCCGTAGTAGTAACCGTCAGTCACCATGGGAAGACAGGGGAATTATAGAGCAGGCGGATGGCAGAGCGGGCTTTTCTAGGGTGGCTGATAAGGAAGAAGTTAATAGGGCCGTACTGGGAAGACAAAAACCCTAGCGCGGCCCCAACGATTGCAGGTTGAGCGGAAGTTAAGCGACCTGAGTCGGTTGCATTTGCAGCCGGTACTGCCGCTCGATGGATTCCATTTGATCCTTGAGCCGCAGTTTGAGCTTTTTCAGGCGAATTTCTTCCAGTTTTTCGTCGTCGGTAAGGTAGCGTTTTTGTGTAAGAGAGCCCAGACGTTCATCGTATTGCGTATGCTCCGTAGCCAGCTTGCGGAACTCATCGTGGCTGGCGAGGAGCTGGTCTCTAGAAGCGAGCATCCAGCAGACCTCCTACCGGGATTTTCGATCCCTAACCTACCACAGGAATCCATCCGCTTCAATCCCCGAATATCCTTAGAGGTGAACTTCCGAGTCCTCCATTGGGTACGAGCGGTAGTCCTGACGAATGCCGGAACTTTAGGCGATTGTGAAGCGGTAAACTATGGCGTCTTCATCGGGTTCGTGGTAGTAGCGAAGGCGGCGGCCAGCCTGGGCGAAACCATTTTTCTCATAGAGGGATCGGGCTGCCAGGTTTGACTCGCGTACCTCCAGAAACATGACTCTGCGCTTTTTGCAGGCGCGCCAGCTTCATCATTTCATTCAGCAGACGGGCGCCCAGTCCCCGACGGCGACACTCGCCAGCCACGATGAGATTTTCGATTTCCCACTCCCGGTCGAGCACGCGAGCCACAACAAAGGCTGCAATCACGGAGTCTTCTTCAATCACGGAAGCCACACGATCCACGCTGCCAACCGCGATTTCATACTGCGGATAAGACCAATGGGCCGCGCTGGGAGCTTCGCGCGCAAGCGCCATCATGACGGGAATATCGGCGACGGTAGCGGCGCGGATCAGCAAGGTTTCTGCGTGGTCACACGTTCGGCTTGGCGAAGATTTCCGCGTCCGAGCGGCGAATGTAGTTGGCTTCCAGGTTTTCCGGCAAGATGGTCTCGCCGGCCACAATTTTCTTCCACCCCAGGCGCGCAATCGCGTCGCTGCGAGGACGTTCGATTTCTTCAACCTTCACGCCCGCGGTGCGCGCCACCTCTGCAACGTTCCCATCTGGCGTGATTACTGGAACGCCGTGAATGGCAAGCAGAAACTCCTGACGCGCCAGCAGCCGCTCACTCCGCATTTTAGCGCTCGCCGTGACGTCGTATTCCCCGGCGTAGATTTCATTTCGCCCGGCGTCGAGCGCGGCGAGAACTCGTCCCTTTTGATTGCCCGCCAACGCAACCGCTTCCAGCAAGGAGACAGCGGCAATCGGCTTGTGCAAAATTTCGGCGAGCGCCTTGATTGCGGCCAGCCCCACGCGAAGGCCGGTAAACGATCCCGGGCCTGAAACGATCGCGAAGCCGCCGATGTCCTGTTTGCCGAAACCGTGCTTAGCGAGAAGAGCCGCGATTTGGGGAACCAGTTGCGCGGAAAATGTTCCACCGGCAAGAGGAACGATTTCGAGGGCTTCACACTTTTCCCCCGGCCCGCAGCGGGCCAGAGCGACGCTGCCGTGTTTGCCGGAAGTATCAGCGGAGAGAAGCAGCATGAGTTGTCGAATACAGTAGCGGCATCTTGCCGGCCAAACTCACATCAAGCCTTTGTGGAATCCCACCCTAGCGCACAGAACGCGCTAGGATGGGCCACCCATCGTTCAAAAAGCTACGTCTCAATGCACAGAGCTATTGCCCTTCCACCAACTCCAACAGCACTCCCCCGGCGCTGGATGGATGCACGAATACATATTTGTGTCCGCCTGCGCCGGTTTTGATTTCGTTCGACACGAGCCGCACGCCGTCGTTTCTCAGTTTGCTCACGACGGCCACTAGATCGGGCACGCGCAAACAAACATGGTGCAGACCCTCGCCCCGCTTCGCCAGAAATTTTGCCATGGACGAAGTTTCCGAGGTGGGTTCCAGCAACTCGATGCGGCTCTCGCCTACCTGCGCCATGACCAACCGCACCTGCTCGGCCTCAACTACCTCCTCTGGAGAAATGCTGAGCCCCAGCTTTTCGTAGAACACTTGGCGGCGGCGATGGACTTCACCGCAATTCCCAGATGGTCGATCGAGCTCATTTTCAACCTACCTTGATGGCTTGCGATTTGTCATTCTGAGCGCAGTGAAGAATCCCTAAACCCGGCGCTTTTGCCGCCGGTAGAGATGCTTCGACTTCCCCGGACTTCGCTACGCTCATTCCAGTTCCGCTCAGCGTGACATCCTTCACTTCGCGATTCGATTCATAATCTCTTCCACCAACGTGTATGGATCGAGCTTCCGCGCGGCAACGTCTTCCGCATAGCGAGCCCAATCGCTTTCGCTCATTTGCTTGCCCGCCTTTTGCAACAGCGCGTCGCGCAGCATGTTGACGAGCCGCACCTGCCAATTCTGCACATTCCTTTTAAGGAGAGCATTTTCCTTCTTTAAATGCTCTTCAAAGCCGGCAACGGCTGCGGCGAACTCAGCGATTCCCTTGCCTTCGGTGGCGATGGTCTTTACTACCGGCGGCGTCCAGCCGTCGCTGCGCGCTCCGAGCGATTGTAGCGCACGAATCTCTCGCTCCACGCGCTCGGCGCCTTGGTAGTCGCTTTTGTTGATCACGAAAATGTCGGCGATCTCCATGATGCCGGCTTTAATGGATTGCACATCGTCGCCCATCCCGGGAACAAGAATCACGATGGTGATGTCGGCGAGCCGAACCACATCGACTTCGTCCTGACCAACACCGACAGTTTCAATCAGGATAAGATCGCGGCCGGAAGCATCGAGCAGGGCGGCAACATCGGCGGTCGTGCTGGCCAAGCCGCCGAGCGAACCGCGCGTCGCCATGCTGCGGATGTAGATGCCGGGATCGGAGAAATGATCCTGCATGCGGATGCGGTCGCCAAGAATAGCTCCGCCCGTGAATGGGCTCGTTGGGTCGACGGCGATAATGCCGACGGTCTTGTCTTCTTTCCTGTAATGGCGCGCTAGTTGATCGACCAGCGTGCTCTTGCCTGCTCCGGGCGCACCGGTCAAGCCGAGAATGCGGGCGCGGCCAGTATGTGGAAACAGTCCCTTGAGCAGATCGGGCCATCCGGGCGAGCGATTCTCGACAGTGCTGATGGCGCGAGCCAGGGCGAGTGGGTCGCCGGAGCGCAGGCGGTGAATCCAGGATTGGATGTCGGCATTCAAACCGATCAGTGTAAAGCAGGATGGGTCGGCTCGCTAATCTAACCACGGGCGACACAGAGAATACAGGGTAAGTTCATTCCACCGTTCAGTGCCCACTGTAACTTGGAGGGCTGGAAGAAAGCGGCTAGGCTTGATCCCGGAAGACTATGCCCCGAACCATCCCGAGGAACGGAAGGCGTCCAGACAGCGACCGGCAAGGATTAGTGATGCTGGTCTTCGAGAGCCTTTCCGCCGGCGCAGTCGCCGTGTTCTTGGCATTGATGGCGGTGCTGATTCTGGTGGGGATCTACTCTTACTTCATTTGGTCGTTCACCCACTGGAATCTGACCGACGTGGAAAACGGCTCGTGGTGGAAATATGCGCTGCTGCTGATCTTCGTCGCCGGCTCCGCGGCAGGACTCTGGTGCTTCAGCGGAGCGGCGTTTCGGGGGAAGGCGGGGCAACGGGGATGAACGTGACTGCGTGAAGGCAGACCACACTGGTTGAAGGACACCTTCCGCCAATTTCAGATTACGAGCGTAGTTGGAATTTATCAGCAATTTAACGGCATGAACCGGGCAGCGTCGGCCTTCGTCCTATGTTTTCGGCGCCGCTGGCGTATCCGGTTGCTCTGCTGCGGCCTTCTTGAGGCGTCTAGCAATCCAGAATGAACTCCAAATCAAGAATCCACTCCAGCCGAAGGCCAGCACGACTACCCACCACGGACTGCCGCTTGTACCACCAAACAGGAAGTTCGAGGTTCCGAGCATGAGTCCAGCGACGTACATCCATCCCATGCGTCGAGCGGCGCGGGAACCCTTTAACTGGTGCCTGCGGATTTGCTTCGGGTCTCTTGTCATCGGAGGTAATTTCCTGATGACCAAGGGCACGCCAACGAGGTACACAACCAGCACAACCAAAGGCCAGCGGTAGTGGCCTGTCGTGATGAGCCAGAAATTAGTTGCCACACATGCGAAAGCGCCGCCGACAAGGACGATGAGGCGTGGATAGCGTTTCGTAGATGCAGTTACCATCTGAACCTAGCTTAACTCACTTGAATGTACACAGTTAGCACTCGTTGACTACCCGCTCGAAGCCGACCGGAAAGCGGGTAGTTACGCCCGATTGGCGGTGGAGTCGGTTTTTCAATCATTCCCAGGTCTCGCAGGAGCGGCGAGACCTGGGCCACCCGGCGATCCCTCAGCGCAGGCCTTTGTGGAATCCCACCCTAGCGCAAGAAGCACGCGCTAGGATGGGCCACCCATCGTTTCCAAGAGTCACAGATGCTCAACGATGAAAACGCTGGGCGCATGAACTTTACTTGCTCACCATATACCGCAGACGGGTGAGGAAGTCGCGATGTCCCTCCGGCTCGGTCAATGACCGGAAGGCATCGAGGAGCGCGGGACTGGCCGCCATGGCATCATCGAATGCCTTATTAACTTTGTCCATGGACGCGGCATCCGGCACGGTGAGATAGTCGAAGACCAAGCCCAATTTGTCCTGGTGGTAGTCTTCGTGAAGCTCTCCGTAGGATGTGATCGAACCTTCTGCCAGCAGCTTTTCTAATATCGGCACAAACACTTTTTTGTTGAGCTCTACGTAGGCATGCATTTGGCCGGGCTTCACTTGCCAGCGCGACCAGGTGAGATAGCCGTCCGTCGACTTGCCTGGCTTAGAGCCGTAATCCTCGCCGGTCAAAATCTGGTCCCAGTGTTTGGAAGCTCCCTCCACGGGCGCCGAGGTTGAACCCGGGTTGGCATAAATCGCCTCCAGACCTTTCAGCAGGTTGCCCTCGGAGGTGGCCGTGAACCAGCTGCCGTGAGTGGGTTCGCCCTCCTGGTGAATGATATTGGTGTAAGAGCCGTAGCCGATCAGGGTGCCATCGGCCACCAGTTTGTCGAGCACCGGCTTGTCCATGTCGTCCAGCTTGGTCATTTCGGGCCATTGAGCACGGGGAACGGACCACGTCGAAACGTAAATGTAGATGGGCGGCTTGGCTGGAGTTGCCATCTGCGCCTGCGATGGCCCGACTGCCATGGCAAGACAGAAAAGCAGTAAACCGACGAACGAAAGTGTTCTCTTGTGCATAATCCACCTTTTGCTTGAGATTCCGGGGAGACGAGCTCACCGGTAGGATGCCTGAATACAAGAACGCTTACGCTGGCTCAAAGTGTGGATGAATGGAAACTGATAAGAACTTCGCTTCAGGAAGTATGAGGGCCGAATTGTACACGATTTCCAGGCATTCAGGTTTCCATTGAAGCTTGGCTAGTAAGGCCCGATGATTCCGCCGATCTGCCGCGGGGCAGGAAGCTTCGTCCGCTTCCCATAATTCTCGATCAAGTCCAGATACTTGAGGCCCGAGCCCGTATTGAAAAGGACGACGGAATCCTCGGCGCTTAGGAATCCGCTGCGGCGAAGCTTGCGATAAGCGGCCAACGATGCCGCACCTTCTGGCGCCGCGAAGATTCCTTCGACTCGCGCCCAATGCCCGAGAGCTTGCATGATTTCGTCGTCGGTAACCGCGACCGCGGTTCCCTGGCTTTTTTTCAGAATGGCGAGAATTAGATAATCTCCATAAGGCTTGGGGACACGCAGGCCCGCGGCCAGCGTCGCGGGATCGGGCCAAGAGTCCGCCGCCAGCTTGCCTTCATCCCATGCTTTAACAATAGGAGGACAACCGGATGACTGCACGGCAATCATCTTAGGGCGCTCCGTGCCGATCCAACCCAGATCTTCCATCTCCGCGAAGGCCTTCCACATGCCGATCAGGCCCACGCCTCCGCCACACGGATAGATAATCGCCTGCGGCAAGCGGCCTAACTGCTCGAAGACTTCGTAGCCCATGGTCTTCTTGCCCTCCACGCGAAACGGTTCCTTCAACGTGGAGATATCGAACCATCCTTCTTGCTCTTTGCGCTCCGCGACCATACGGGCGCAGTCGCTGATGAAGCCGCTCACCAGCGTCACATGCGCGCCGTAGCTTTCACACTCGACGCGGTTGGCAAGCGGCACATCGCTAGGCATGAAGATATAGGCCTCAATGCCCGCGGCAGCGGCGTAGGCAGCCAGTGCGCTGGCAGCGTTTCCGGCGGAGGGGATGGCGAGCTTCTTCAGGCCATAGGCTTTTGCCATGGTGACCGCGACAGAGAGGCCTCGCGCCTTAAACGTACCCGTCGGGTTCAGGCCTTCGTCTTTGATGTAGAGGTTTAAGGATTCGCGGCTGGGGAGAAGCGCGGTAAATCCTTCGCCGAGGGACACAGGCGGCGCATCGGGGAGGATCTCTGCATAGCGCCAGATGGTCGCTATTCTGCTGGCTTTCTCTGGCAATCTAAAGTGATTCTTTAATGCTGCGAGGTCGTAACGAGCGAAGAGAATCCCGCCATCTTTGGGACAGACCGTCCGAGGTTGATCCGCGGAAATGACTGCACCACATCTGGTGCACTCGAAATGAGCAACGCGTGCCACGCGAAAAGTCTAGCAGACCGGTGTGGCGCGGGCGCCCTCGCCCGCGAAAAGCATGCGCCAACAAACTGCCACATGGAAATCAGGAGTCTGCCGAAATGTACGCTTCAGTCACGGGCGAGGGCGCCCGCGCCACACAACCCTACGCCGGCAGTCCTCGCAGCAGTGCATTCGCCTTCCTGAACCAGGGCCGTTCCCGCCTGCGAAGATAGCCGGGCATGTTCCGCCGCTTGTCGAGGAGTCGTTGGGCCCATTCGCGAGCCTCGGCATTGCGCCCTTGGGACGCGAGAAACGTCGCGTAGTTATAGTACGTCTCCGAAGCAGTCGAGATCTTCGTCACCTGCTCGAACAGGGCTGCGGCTTTCTCCGGCTGTCCGGTGTTGGCGTAGACGTGGGCCAGTAAGCCGGCAGCACGATGGAAATCGTACTGAGCGTCCTGCGAGACCACGCGGTCAAGATCGGGCAACGCCGCGGCGAAGTCTCCCATCATGATGGCTGCTACCGCACGGCGATAAAAAGGATCCAGCGAATCGGTTCGGGACGAAATCGCTTTGTCGTAGCACTCGCGCGCTCGCGCATAGTGCTCTTCATCCAGATACAGGTCGGCTAATTCTTCGTAGTTACCGGCCGACGGGTTGTCCAAAACTGCGGCTTCGAGCTCGCGGATGCGCGCGCGCCGCGGGAATCCCTTAAAAGATTGGCTGAGCAAGCCGGCGTCGGGAACGGCTTCGACCACGATATAAACCAGCGCGCCGAGCCAGCCGCCGATCAAAATGATCCAGAGCCAAAAAGTGTCTGGACGGCGGCGGATGAAATGGATGATGGCGAAGGCCTGCAGGAAAAGTCCCCACCAGGAAAACGCGAAAAAGAGCAATGATCCCATCGTCAGGCGAAATATGGTAACGCGAAATATAGCACGATGCGGCACGGAGCGGGCCGTTCGCCCAGCAGAGATCCCCGGTTCCCTTTCAGAAGTCACTCTTAGAAATCGTCTCAGTCAGCCGTGGGTCTGCTGGTAAAATTGCCTGAGTGACTCCTCCCATCCGCCTGCTCGCTGTGGATATTGACGGCACCTTGCTCAATCCTCAGTTTCAGATTTCTCCTGCTGACCTCGCCGCCATGCGCCGCGCGCGTCACGATGGAGTCGAGGTCATGCTGGTCACGGGACGGCGACATTCTTTTGCCTTGCCAATTGCGCGGCAATTGGGATTCGATTCCTGGCTGATCAGCTCCAATGGCGCGATAACCCGCTCCCTTGCCGGAGAAACATTTCATCGCGATATGCTGCCCGCGGAAATTTGCCGCAAGCTGTGTGTCGCAATGCGCGAGTTTCGCGGCAACACCGTCCTGACTTTTGACCGGGAAGCCAAAGGCGCGCTCGTCCTCGAACATTTGGCCGAGTTGAATGACAGCATTCAGCGCTGGCTGGAGAAGAATCTCCAGTTTATTGATTTCGTGATCCCCATCGAGGACTCGCTGACCTGCGATCCCGTGCAGGCCATGTTTTGTGGCCCGATCGCCCGCATGCGCCAGCGCGCTCGAAGTTCTAACCGCCAGCGGCTTGGAAAACGATATTACGGTGCTGAGAACGGAATATCCGGCGCGCGATCTCCTCATGATTGACGTGATCAACCGGGAATGCTCCAAGGGGCATGCGGTGGAACGGTGGGCGAACCACCGCGGTATCCCACGGAGAGAAGTAATGGCGATCGGAGATAACTACAACGACGTGGAAATGCTTGCCTTCGCCGGAGTAGCCGTTTATCATGGACAATGCCGCCGAAGACATGCGGCGCGAAGGCTGGCGCGTAACCCGCTCCAATGCCGAGAACGGGGTTGCTGCCGCCATCGAAGAGGTGCTAGGGGCAACCACGGCGCCAAGTGGGTAATGTACTGATGGTATGTTGCTTGGGGTCGGAAACCACTTTAGGCTGAGGAGAGATGCCAGCCGATCTTGAGTTGACCACGATATTGCGCTTTTCGCCAAAATTCGTGTGGCTCCTGGCAGTTGCGCTCGGGTTGGCGCAAGTTCCCGCCTGGGCCGCGGATTTTGCCGTTTTGCGCAACGGTTTTTCCATCCGGCATGAGTGGCGCGAAGTTCAGGGGAACGTCACCCCGGCTCTACTTAACTGCGGACCATAGTGGGTACGTGGACGTGCCCAACAATCAGATTGATCACTTCGAGAAGGACCTTACCCCAGCCAGTTTTCCGGCCACGGCTAAACCACAGCCAGGAACGCCTCCAGCGAATCTGAACCAAGTCGTAACCGAAGCCAGCAGCCATTATCAGCTTGATCCCGATCTGGTAAACAGCGTGATTCGCGCCGAAAGCGGTTTCAACTCGCGCGCAGTTTCGCCCAAAGGGGCGCAAGGGCTGATGCAATTGATGCCGAAGACAGCGTCTCAATTAGGCGTGGCAAATGCCTTCGATCCCCGGGCCAACGTCGAAGGTGGCACCCAATATTTGCGGACTCTGCTGGAGCAGTACAACTTCGATTTGATAAAAGGCCTTAGCGGCTTACAATGCCGGCCCACTGCGGGTTTCGGCAGTATGGCGGCGTGCCACCCTACTATGAAACGCAGGCCTATGTGGCGCGTATCATCCGCGACTTCAACCGCAAGAAACTTGCGCAGGAAAAGAGTGCTTTGGCGGCAAAAACCAAGCCGCGCACGCTCCCGGCTGCGCCGCATGCCGCAGAGTCTGCCAGTCTTAAGCAGAGCGCGGCGCGCTGAATCCTCAATTGGCCGCAATCAGTTTGGGGTGCCGGTAGGGTCCGGATCCACGCCTACTCGCCAATACTTTTCCCAATGGAATTCGTCTCTTTCCCGGTTATGAATCAACCCGAAGATCTCATTCGTAACGTTGTCTTTGAACCATTCTGCGAGCGTATTGGATTCCGGCGGAACATCCTTCACTTCTAGAGCCTCCACCTTCCCGCAGGAAATCCACTGGTCTAGAAGAAACCGAATCAACCCGATCTCTGCACTGTCCCACCTGCCGATCCGAATGGAATCCAAAAAACCTCTTGGGCTCTCTACCGGCCCGAATCGAGCTTGCCTGTCCAGCTCTTTCTGTTCCCAGTCGCGTGTGTCGAATACATCAACCTTCTCCCAAGCCGGTTCAACTCTCTCGGCTAGAGGCAGTAGACAATAGATTTCTCCTGTTTCGATATCCATATACCATTCTTCTTCGCAACCAGAAGGGTGTAGAGGATTAAAGGCGGGAACCTTCTTCACCCGTTCTTCACCCACAAGGCGATCCAGAACCTTGCGCAACTGTAGATAGGCTTGATGGTCAAGATACTTCGGAAGACCGTCACGCATATCGGCGACTATTGAGCCAAGAACGCCGGCCATGTTCAATCCCACGCGCACGAGGAATTTGGTGGTCAGATTATAGACGCCAAAAGGAGTTCACCTTTCCCGCCCTTGTTTGACCCTCCGGAGCAGGTCATTTACCTTGGCAAGGGGCTTGCTCGTTCTGCAGTGTCCCGCATGAATGAAAAACAAACGGTTTCTCGCGTACGGAGCGGTGCTGGCGGTTCTCGCCGTGCTCGTCTATTTTCAATTCCGCACCTGGACGAACTTTGATTGGAATACGTTCTGGGCAGAGTGGCGCGCACTGCAACCCCTCCACATTCTGTACGCTGCCATCTTGATCTACGTTAGCTATTTTCTGCGGGCGCTTCGCTGGAAAGTTTTTCTGCGGCCGGTGCGCAAGCAGGCCTCGCTGGCAGGGATCGTCCCCGCCACGGTGATCGGCTTTACCGGCCTGGCTCTGCTGGGACGCCCCGGCGAGTTGATTCGGCCTTACTTGATCGCGCGCCGCGAGGGGCTAACCTTTTCTTCGCAAATGGCAGTCTGGGCCGTGGAACGGATTTTCGATATTGCAGCCTTCACCACGTTGCTGATCCTGGCTATTTTTCTTCCCGGAACTGCGGTGCACGTTGTGCCCGATTACAGCAAGATAAGAATTTTCGGTTTGCTCTTTCTGGCTTTAGCTGGAGGCCTTTCGGTGGGAGCAGTCCTGGTGGAACGGTCCGGAGAAGCGGTTTCGCTTTGGGTCGAACGCCGGTTCTCCCACTTGGCGAAGAATCTGGGCCACGTGATTGCCCAGCGGTTGCGCGAGTTCCATCGCGGGTTGGACACCATTCAAGGGCCGGTTGCATTCCTCCAGATATCCACCGTCTCTCTGCTGATGTGGTTTGGCATCGGCCTCGCGTATTTGCAGGTTATTCACGCATACGGAGCCGCCCTTGAAAGCATGACCATCTCCAAGGTCTTTCCACTGATGGGGACTAGCATGGTGGGATCTCTAATCCAATTGCCGGGCGTAGGCGGCGGCTCGCAGTTGGCGACCATCTCAGCCCTGCAGCGCATCTACGGCGTGCCTCACGAGTTGGCGGCGAGTTGCGGCATTCTGTTGTGGCTGGCGACATTCGTCTCAGTCGTTCCGGTGGGACTAATCTTGTCCCACTTTGAGCGGATCTCCTTGCGCAAACTATCGGAAGAAAGCAGCCGCCAAGAGGAAGAGATGGCGGCCGTGCCGCCCGCGTCATCTTGAGAGTTGCTCTGATTTTCCGCTGTGAAACTCTGTTTCCCCTGCGGTAATCCTGCCACCGCGAACCTGCTGTAGTTGCAGCCTGTTACAATAACTTGTTAATTCCCTTCCAGTGCCCATGAAGTGTCCTTTTTGCGGTCATGCCGAAGACAAGGTGGTCGATTCGCGCGAGAGCAAGGAAGCCGAATCCATCCGCCGCCGCCGCGAATGCCTGAAGTGTGGCAAGCGCTTCACCACCTATGAGCGCATCGACGAAATTCCTTACATGGTGGTCAAGAAAGATGGACGCCGCGAAAAGTTCGATCGCCAGAAAGTTTTGAATGGCTTGCTGCGGGCCTGCGAAAAGCGACCAGTTCCCATCAGCAAGCTGGAACAGATTGTGAACGAGGCGGAAGCTTTTGTAATTGAGTCCGCGGAGCGCGAGCGCAAGACCAGCGAACTGGGCGAATTGATTATGAATCGGCTGCGCCGCTATGACAAAGTGGCCTATGTGCGATTTGCCTCGGTCTACCTGGATTTCAAAGACATAAAAGAATTCCTCGAGGAGTTGAAGGACTTGGTTAAGAGTAAAGAAACGGCGGAGGTTCGTGGCAAAGTTCTGACCAAGCCCTAGTTTATCGTCCCTCTGGCTGCGTTTCTCCTGGGTTCAGCAATAAGAAATGTCATGCTGAGCGTAGCCGGAATGAGCGAAGCGAATTCCGGCGCAGTCGAAGCATCCCTACCACCCCGCAGGAGTGTCAAGTCTAGGGATTCTTCGCTTCGCTCAGAATGACAAACAACAAGATGGCATACAAAATCACTCTCATCCCCGGCGATGGCATTGGCCCCGAAGTCACAGGCGCGGCAGTCCGCATTCTCGAAGCGACCGGCCTCAAGTTTGAATGGGAACCCTTCAAGGCGGGCGCCGAAGCCTACGAAAAATACAGGGAATACATCCCGAAGGAACTGACCGAATCCATTGAGCGTACGCGGGTCGCGTTGAAAGGCCCAGTCACCACACCGGTCGGGGGTGGATTCTCCAGCATCAATGTCCAACTGCGTAAGCAGTTCGACCTGTACGCCAACTTCCGCCCCATCCAGAATTTGCCGCACATTCCGACTCGCTATCCGGACGTGGACCTCATCATCGTTCGCGAGAATACCGAAAGCCTCTACTCCGGCCTGGAACACGAAGTGGTGCCCGGAGTCGTCGAGAGCTTGAAGATCATCACGGAAAAAGCTTCTACCCGCATTGCCCGCTTTGCCTTCGAGTATGCGCGCAAGCATAAGCGGAAGAAGGTCCACGCCATCCACAAAGCCAACATCATGAAACTCTCGGACGGGCTCTTTCTACGCTGCTCGCGCACTGTGGCCAAGGAGTTTCCGGAAATCACCTACGGCGAGCACATCGTGGACAACACCTGCATGCAACTGGTGATGAACCCTTACCAGTACGACGTACTGGTAATGGAGAATCTTTACGGCGACATTATTTCCGACTTGTGCGCGGCCTTCGTGGGCGGACTGGGATTCGTTCCCGGCGCGAACATCGGCGATCACTGCGCCATTTTCGAAGCCGTTCACGGCTCCGCTCCAGACATCGCCGGCAAAGACATCGCTAATCCGACGGCAGTAATCCGCTCGTCGCAGCTCATGCTGCTACATCTGGGCGAAGCGGCCGCAGCCGAAAAAATCCAGAATGCTCTGGAGAGTGTCTACCGCACCCGTGACAAATTGACCCGGGACGTAGGCGGCAAATCTGGCACCTCGGCATTCGCCGATTCCGTAATCGCGGAAATGAGCGCCTAACATTTCCGAAACTCCCGTAGAGACGTTGCTGGCAACGTCTCTGGGTCCATCGTCTCCGCTCACGGTTATCCACCACAACGCATCCCCCTGAAAGCATGGCGGAAATAAGAAAACGACGCGCTCCAAGCGTCTGCAAGACGTAGCCGAGCTACGCCTCTACGAAACAGGCGGGGGGATTGAATCCTGAATTCCTCTCCCGACATTTCTTACTTCCACGTTGACGAACCTTTCACGATTGAGTAACATCCGTGTCCGTCAAGGTAAGTGGGGATGGCGAACCTGAAACGGCGAATAGGGATAATACTGTTCCAGCTGGGCGGGCCCGACACGCTGGAGGCGATTGAA
The DNA here is from genome assembly GCA_963712035.1 of uncultured Acidobacteriaceae bacterium. Lineage (GTDB taxonomy): Bacteria > Acidobacteriota > Terriglobia > Terriglobales > Acidobacteriaceae > PALSA-270. The sequence goes on from CAVQGL010000005.1 coordinate 426,141, forward strand.
CCGTTCTTGTTCAACCTCTTTTCTGACCCTGACATCATTGATTTTCCTTTCGCGCGCCTCGGGCGCAAACCGCTGGCCAAGCTAATCTCCGCTACCCGCGCTCGCAAGGTGCAGCATCACTATGCGGCCATCGGCGGGGGGTCGCCTATCCGGTTCCATACCGAGCAACAAGCTCGCGCTCTGGAGACTATGCTGGTCCAAACCGGCATCGACGCACGTTGCTTCGTCGCCATGCGCTATTGGCATCCGTTCACGGCTGAGGCCATCGCCCGGGTTCGGCCAGCGCAATGCGACAAGATCGTCTTGCTGCCACTTTACCCACAGTATTCAAGCACCACCACCGGCAGCAGCCTGAACGAATGGGATCGCCTCTTTGAAGACGACCTGCCAGTGTGTTCCGTGCTCAATTTCTACCGGCACGAGCTTTATTTGGATTCGTTGATTGAGAAAATCGAGGAGGCGCTGGAGCGATTTCCCCGCCCTGACGCCGCCGAACTCGTATTCAGCGCGCATAGCGTGCCGCAAACCGTCATCGCTAAGGGAGACCCCTACGAGGAGCAGATCGAAGAAACCGTCGAACTCCTGATGCAGCGCGGCGCCTGGCGAAATCGTCACCATCTCTGCTATCAAAGCAAAGTCGGCGCGAGCAAATGGCTGCAGCCCTCCTTGCATGCGACGCTAAAAAAGCTGGCCGCGGAAGGCGCGCAGGATGTCTGTGTGATCCCAATTTCTTTCGTCTCCGATCACGTGGAGACCCTCGGCGAAATCGATCATGAGGCGCGGGCAGAAGCCACAGCGCTTGGCATCCGGCAGTTTGAAATGACTTCCGGGCTGAACGACTCGCCCACTTTTATCGCGGCTCTGGCTGGCTTAGTGGCACAAGCTATTGGAGTCGATTTGCATCACCTAGGCAGTGAACGCGGCGTCAGCTTGACAGCGGCCGCAGATTAAAAAAATTATACGAGGCAGGATACTTTATAGAACGATGTTAGACCGGGCCCTGGGTACGAGACCAATCGAGGTTAGGAACCAATGGCAGACGAGTATCAGACTGCAGCCAGTGGCGTCCGTGGGCGGCTTCCGGTATTACCGAGGAAAGCGCTGAACAGCTCGGTGATCGCAGCCGAGCAGGCCTATCGCAAACGTTCGGGCCTGCCGTTGCTGACAGATGAAGACATTGCAGCATTGAAGGCGGGCGAGCCCATGGCTTGGGAGCGCAGCGCCGACGGCGGAGGGACAGTTCTCTCCGCTCCCACAACTCCCGCTCCTTCGCCGGAAACTCCGGCGGCTGCCGCGCCGGTTGCAACACCCGCGGCTAGCTCTCCTCCACCAGCCTCCACCCTTTCCATAGCCGCCAGTAATATCTCGCCAGAAGTTGCCAAGCAAGTGGCGGCCGGCAAGAAGTGGAGCAAGTCTTCCATCGCTGCCGAACAGGCTCGCCGCAAACGCAATAACCTGGCTCCGCTGAATGAAGCGGAAATTATCGCGCTCCTGGGAGAACCCGCCGCGCCTGCCGACCCGCTCCGGTCCCATCTGCTGCAGCACCGGTTGCTGCCGCGATCGCTCGCCCTGCAACTCCCGCTGCGCCCGCGGTCACGGCCTCTGCCGCAGCTTCGGTTGCGCGCAGTGGTGAATCGACGCGTTACGTCGGCACACCGGCAGTCGGAACCTCGAAAGCCGCAGCGGCGGGCGGTGTAGCCTCAGTCGGACCGGAAGACAACGAAGTCAATCAGTCACGCCGCCGTTTTGCGTGGACCGCGGTCGCCGCATTTCTTGTGGCATGGTTCATTACATTCTTCCGCTTCTTCCTGCCGCGCACTTTGTTTGAACCGGCCACGAGTTTCAAGATCGGCTATCCGTCGGACTACGGCCTGGGCGTCGATACCAAGTTCCAGCAGAAATATCGCATCTGGGTAGACCGTACGCCAGATCGCATTTTCGTGATCTATGCACGTTGCACCCATCTCGGCTGCACGCCGGATTGGAAGCCCGCCGAGAACAAATTCAAGTGCCCTTGCCACGGCAGCGGCTACGACAGCGAAGGCATTAATTTCGAGGGGCCGGCGCCACGCCCCATGGATCGCGCGCACGTTGACATCGCTCCCGACGGCCAGATTCTGGTGGATGTTTCAAAGCTCTATCAGTGGCCCAAAGGACAACCAAGTTCGTTTAACGAACCCGGTGCCTTCTTACCCGGGTAGAGACGTTCTTTGCAACGTCTCCGCTGGCGTTGTCGACGCTGCGGACGTTACGTCGAAAACGCCAGACGTAGTGACGTAGCGAAGCTACGGCTCTACGGAATGGCAAGCTGGCAAGCTGAAGTCAGAGGAAAACATGCCCGAAGAAAACGGTAAAAACGGCAAGCAAACGGGATTGCTGGAGAAGGTCACCGCCGGAATCAAAGACGACCTGCAATCCCTCAAGACCGATATGCCGGCCAAGGCTAAGGAACAGATCGAGGGACTCAAAGATCCGACCAAGACCCAGGTCTACACTTCGATCTTCCGCCACAAGCACGACGACACGCCGCGTAACCGGGCGCTGGGCGTGCTGTCCAACGTTTTCCTGCATCTGCATCCCGCCAAGATCAATCGCGACGCGGTGCGTTACAGCTACACCTGGGGTATGGGCGGAATTACTTTTTATCTTTTCATCGTGCTCACATTTACCGGCGTGCTGCTGATGTTCTATTACCATCCGTCCAAGGTGCAGGCGTTTCGCGATGTGCTCTACCTCGAGCATGATGTTCCCTTCGGAAAAATTCTGCGCAACATGCATCGCTGGGCCGCGCACTTGATGGTGATTGCGGTCTGGCTGCACATGTTCCGCGTCTTTTTAACCGGCTCCTACAAAAAGCCGCGTGAGTTCAATTGGAATATTGGCGTGTTGCTGCTGGTGTTCACGCTGCTGCTTTCGTTCACCGGATACCTGCTGCCCGACGATCAACTAGGCTTCTGGGCCGTCACCGTGGGAACGAATATGGCGCGCGCCACGCCGCTGCTGGGAAACGAAGGGCCCTTCGGACACCAGATTGGCATGACGCCCTACAACGATGTGCGATTCGGCTTGCTGGGCGGGTCGATCGTCGACGCAAACGCGTTACTGCGTTCCTATATCTGGCACTGCATCGGCATTCCGATTGTGGCGTCAGTGTTGATGATCGTGCACTTTTGGCGGGTGAGAAAAGACGGCGGTATTTCCGGCCCAGCGCCTGTGATGTTGGAAGCGGAAGCCGACAAGCCGCGCCGCGGCTAAGACTTCGGTTGTGGGGGGACGGGGCTGGGCCCCGTCCGCCGGGCAAGGCCCGGCAGCAGATCAGTTTGAGGAGTGAGAGTGGTCGAGCTCCGCTCGACGGACGGGTCGAAGACCCGTCCCACACGGGTTGTGGAGATTTTATGGACTGGCATCAACTTTGGGAGATCGCTTCTGCTCCGGACAACGTGCCGATTGTCGGCCTCATCCCGTTGCTCGCCTTCTATATCTACCTGGCGTGGAAGCAGGCCCACGCCAATGATGAATTGATCGAGCAACTGGAGACCGATCCCGCCCTCGCCAAGACCCATCATCGAAAGACGTGGCCCTTTCGGCAAGGCTGGCAAAAAGAAATTCACGTCTGGCCGTTCTTGTTGCGCATCGAATTTCTTGCCGCCATCATTGTCACCATCATTTTGATGGTCTGGTCCATCACGCTGAACGCCCCGCTGGAAGAGCCTTCGAATCCCAACCTGACCATGAATCCTGCCAAAGCCCCGTGGTATTTTCTCGGCTTGCAGGAAATGCTGGTTTACTTCGATCCCTGGATCGCCGGCGTCGTCATGCCAACACTAATCATCATCGGTTTGATGATTATTCCTTATGTGGACACCAATCCGTTGGGCAGCGGCTACTACACCTGGAAGCAGCGCAAGTTCGCCATCGGCACATTTCTGTTCGGCTTCATCATTCTTTGGATTTCGATGATCATCATCGGCACCTTCATCCGCGGGCCGGGATGGCAATGGTTCTGGCCCGGCCAGACCTGGGATCACAACCGCGTGATCTACGAGGTGAACCGCGATTTGCCCGATCTGTTCGGCATCACTTCGAACCTGGGAAAAGCCATTCTGGGGGCGATTGTTGTCGGCGGGTATTACGTAGTCGGCGGATTCGCGGCGCACGCTTTGTTTCGCCGCTACAACCCGAAAGATTACAAGCGCATGAGCCTGCTGCAGTACTCCATGGTGATGTTCTTCGTCCTCACCATGGTTGCCCTGCCGCTGAAGATGGCCATTCGCCTGGGATGGCATATCAAGTACGTATGGATAACACCGTGGTTTAACGTTTAGTCGTCGGTCTTCAGGCGTCGGTCCTCGGTCAGACTCAAGTCCTGAGGACCGAGGGCTGAAGACTCCTGAGCTGGAGGTTTTGGTGCCTGAACAACCCATCCCCGAGCAGGACCCAGTCGTAACCAAATCGTATGCCCTGTATTACGTGGTCGCGATGGCCATCCTCATGGTCACGCTGTTCTGGGCACTATGGGATGAGAACACGGGGCAGCGGCCGTGGAAGGCTTACCAGCACGCGTGGAAGACGCGTTATCTTGCGCTCCTAAGCAAAGAAACTCCAACCTCAACCTCCTCACAGAATGCGGTCGAGCATAGCGCCGATTACAGAGCTCTGAAAGATAACTACGAACAACTGCGCCAGCAGACCAAACCGCAGGTGGACAAAATCAACGCCGAACTAGCCGACGTGAACGGAAGGCTCTTGGCGGTTCGCTCCGTGTTTACCGACCGGCGGGCCTACGTGAACGCGTTGACCTACGACTACGAGACGGCGAAAAGCGCCTCAGCCAAAAAAGGTATTAAGGGGGACATCGACGAATACAAGAAGAAGCTCGCGGTCGTCGAATTCCCTGACGGCTCGAAAAAGAGTTATACCTTCCCGCAACTCGAAGAAGCATTCAATGAAATTAACGCAGAGAAAACACGCCTCAGCCTGGAACTCGGCGATGTGCTAAAGCCGGTCGCGGACGCCAACACCAAGATGCTGGCTTACGTCAGCGATCACATGGTGGATTTAAACCCAACGCAGATCGCAGGACTCAAAAAGAAAACTGACGATTGGGATCCGCACATCGTACAAATCAATGTTGCCGAAGCCAATATCGTGGACCGCTGCGAATCCTGCCACATGGGTATTCGCGAGCCGCTGAGGATTACGCCGGCTTTAATGACCCCAAAAGGCGAGAAAAAACCGGACGAGTTCGCGCGGGCCTTCGTCAGCCATCCTCAGCCGGAACTGTTACAGATTCACGATCCCGACAAATTTGGATGCTCACCCTGCCATCAGGGCAATGGCCGCGCCACCACCAGCGTGGAGAAGGCCCACGGGAACTACGAGCACTGGATATGGCCTCTTTTCCCTAAACAAAATGTCGAGGCCGGATGCCAGACTTGTCATGCCGCCGATATGGTGCTGGTCAGCGGGGGCACGGAATGGAAAGTCATCGACGATGGCAAAGACCTTTTCCGGCAGCGCGGCTGCGTGGGCTGTCACCGCCATGAGGGATATGACCGGGAACCGGAGGAACTAAATTCCGTTACTCAGCAGATCAAACTCTTCGATCAGCAAAAGATCGATAACCAGAAGCAGCAAGCTTATTTGATGAAACAGGCCGATGCGGCCGAGACCAACGAAGAAGCCAATCGGCTGAATGAAACGGCCATCGCCCTCAAAGTCGCGAATAGCAAAATCGACGGGCACATCCAGCAGCTCGATTTCGAAAACCACAGCCTGATGCAGGACACGAAAAAAGTTGGACCGAATCTCAAAGACATCCGCCTCAAGCTGAACAAAAACTGGATCCCGGTCTGGCTGAAAAAACCTACTGACTTTCGCCCGACCACCAAAATGCCGAACTTCCGCCTGACCGACCACCAGATTCAGGCGATCACAGCGTATCTGTGGCAGTCCGCGTTGACCGATTCCCTTCCCGCACAGAAGCCCGGAAACTCCGACCACGGCAAGGAACTGTTCGAGACCCGCGGCTGCCTGGCTTGCCATTCCATCGGCGAGGGCGATCAGATGATGGGCGGCACCTTCGCCGCGAATCTCACCCGCGAAGGCGAGAAAGCCAACTACGATTACCTGGTCCGCTGGATTCACAATGCGCGCGAGCGCACCCGTCCCTACTGTCCTTACGAAAAGAAGGACATTGGCCCCGAGGACTACGCCAAAAAAGGCTTGCCTTACGTCTTTGACCTGGCGCATAGCCAGTGTCCCAACGACGGTCATGAACTGCAAGTGCAGAACATGACGGTCATGCCGAGCCTTCGCCTCAGTGTGGAAGACGCGCAGGACATCGCGACTTACTTGATGGCACAAAAACATCAGGAGCCGAGTTCGTACCCTGAAGCCGCTTTCATGGATGATCCCAATCTCAAGGAAGAAGGCAAGAAGTGGATTCGCCACTACGGCTGCGCCGGGTGCCATGAAATTTCTGGCATGGAAGATGAAGGCCGCATCGGAACCGATCTCACCGTCGAAGGCAGCAAGCCGATTGAGCGCCTCGATTTCGCTCTCTTCACCGTTCCTGCCGAGCGCGGCGGACGCAACTCCGAACCGATTACCGATCCAGAAGATCTGGCGCGCTTGCCCGAAGGTCCGGCCAGGGAACCCTGGTACAACAACAAAGGGTTTTTTGAGCACAAACTCGCGGAGCCTAACGTCTACGACAAGGGCAAAATCAAGAGCGAAACCGAAGCTCTGCGCATGCCCAATCTGCACTTGACCAAAGATCAGGTGCAGGCCTTGACCACATTCCTGCTGGGCAGCCAGGAAAGTTCTCTGCCCGACAGTTATCAATACAAGCCCGGCGACGCCCGCCACGATATTCAGGAAGGCTGGTGGGTGGTCAAGAAGTATAACTGTATGGGCTGCCACCAGTTCTATCCTGGCCAGCGGACCGTGCTAATGGGATTGAAACAATATCAGGAAGTGCAGGAGCAACTGCCTCCCAAACTGTTGACCGAGGGTGCGCGGGTTTCGCCCGAGTGGTTGCAGCACTTCCTGTCCAATCCCGCGTTGAGCGAGACAGACACCAATCGTGACGGAGTGCGTCCCTATTTAAAGGTCCGCATGCCGACTTTCAGTTTCTCCGATCACGAACTCCGCACGCTGGTGCGTTTCTTTCAGGCACTCTCGCAACAGCCGCTTCCTTACATTCCGGAACCGGTGCCCATGCTGACCGCCAAAGAAACCGACATGGCGCGCAGTCTATTCTCCAGCACCGCGGCTCCGTGCCTGAAGTGCCACGCTACCGGCGATGCGCAACACGACAAGATTGCCACCGCGCCAAATTTCTTGCTGGCCAAAGATCGTCTGAAGCCGGACTGGGTGGAGCGCTGGATTCGCGATCCGCAGGCCATCAGCCCAGGAACTTCGATGCCGTCGGGTTTGTTCCGTATGGACAACGGCCATTGGGTGTTCGCCGGACCCACGCCGCCATCGTTCCAGGGCTACGATAAAGACCATACGAAGCTGCTGGTCGACTATATCTTCCAGCTAACACCGGAAGAGCAGCGGCGAGTAGCGGCCTCGATGGGACATGCGCGGGCAGCACTCCAGCCCGCGGCTCCGCGGAGGCAAGCCTCCAGTGCGAAAAGGTCAGCCGCTGGAGGAGGATCGCAGTAGAATGTGCGGGTTCACGGCCTCACGAGAGAAACGACGCCACGGATTTGCCCGGACTACGCAGATCGAGATACACCGGTTTACCCGTCTGATCCGCGAAGATCAGCGGCGTTTTCGGTTTTTAACAAACTTTCCAACACTCGAAGAAAGGGCGACCTATGAATAAGAAAGCCGTTGCGATGTTGGGCCTGCTTTGCTTCCTTGGTCTGTGGATGCTGGTGGGCTGCTCCAAGAAAGAATCCAGCGAAGAACAACCTGCGGCATCTCCCGCCGCGGCGCAACCTGCGGCCACTCCCATTGATCCGGCGACCGTGGCCAGCGTCAGTGGCACGGTGAAATTCGACGGCGCCGCACCCAAGGCCGCGAAAATTGATATGAGCCAGGACCCTGCCTGCAAAGGTGGGAATGAGTCCGAAAACATTGTCGTCAGCGGCGGCAACCTGGCGAACGTATTCGTTTACGTGAAGGATGGCCTTGGCAACCGCACATTTGACACTCCCACGCAGGCGGCGACCATTGACCAGCAGGGATGCAAGTATCATCCTCACATTTTGGGCGTAATGGCAGGCCAGAACGTCGATATCAAAAATGACGACATGACCACGCACAACATCCATCCCACGCCCGCCAACAACCGCGAGTGGAACGAATCGCAACCGCCGCAGGCCGCGCCCATCGAGAAGAACTTCGCGCGCGAAGAGATCATGCTGCCCGTGAAGTGCAACCAGCATCCCTGGATGAAGATGTACATCAACGTCGTGAAGAATCCGTTCTATGCGGTGACCGACTCCAGCGGCAAATACGAAATCAAGGGCCTGCCTCCAGGCGACTACACCATCGCCTTTGTCCAGGAAAAGCTCGGAGAAAAAGATCAACAAGTCACACTCGCCGCCAAAGACAGCAAAACCGTAGACGCGAGTTTCAAGCAGTAATTTTGCTAGAATAGCTTCGTTTCGCCGGGTGCCCCATCCTGGCGCGTTTCGCTAGGATGGGTTCCACAAACGCCTGCGCTACGAGATTGTGATCTTTTGAACGCGGAGTACGTCAAACTTGGGCGCGACGAAACGCAAGGAGTTACCCTTGAATTCCGAATCGACGCCTTATCGCGGTGCGCTTCACAGTTTCGCCATTTTCACCGCCTGCGCAACTTTTATTCTGATCATCGCCGGAGCCCTCGTCACCAGCAATGACGCGGGTTTGTCGGTTCCCGATTGGCCCACATCTTTCGGATCGCTCTACAAAATTCCGCGCATGGTGGGCGGCATAAAGTTTGAGCACACTCACCGCATGGTTGCGGAATTTATTGGGCTGCTGACCATCGTCATCGCAATTTGGACTTGGCGCAGCGACCGCCGCCGCTGGATGAAAGGCTTGGGCATCGCTGCTTTGGGCACCGTAATCGCCCAGGGAGTCCTAGGCGGAATTACAGTACTGCATTTTCTGCCTCCGGCAATTTCGTCGGCTCATGCAGCGCTGGGCCAGACTTTTTTCTGCGTCGCGGTCGCCATCGCGATCTTCACCGGGAGAAATTGGGTTGAGCAGGCTCCGCAGCTGCATGAAGATGAGCATCGTCCCACGTTATTCACGCTTTCGCTGCTTTCCATCTTCATCCTCTATGTGCAACTGCTTCTCGGAGCCATGTTCCGCCATCATGGAATGAGTTGGTGGCCACACTTGCTTGATGCTCCGCTGGTGGCCATAATCCTCACCTGGACGGCGCTTCGTGCTCTGACGCAATATTCGAAAATCCCGGCAGTCCGTCGGCCAGCCATGCTGGTGATTTGGCTGCTGATCGCACAGTTGTGTCTGGGTTTTGTGGCCTTCATTACTCGAGTGGCTTGGGGACACGATGCTGTGCAGCCTGAATTTCCTATGGTCGCATCGACTGTTGCGCACGTCGCGGTGGGGGCATTGCTATTGGCGACGACCGTCATTTTGGCGATTCAAGTTCGGCGGCATGTCCCTGCGACGGTCAAAGAACGCGTTCCCAGCGGCAAACCTGTCACGGTATGAGAGTTATTTAAGGATTCCTCTGCTGCATAACGCGCTCTCGGCGTAAAATATCTTGTGACTCCAAACGTCTCCGCACCCAATTTGGCCACCCTGGAGCCAAATGTCCCCACTATCGGCAATGTAATCTCCGTCCAAAATGTGGTGCACCGCTACGAGCGCCGCACCGCGCTGGATGGCGTGTCTTTCGATGTAGGGCCCGCTGAATTGTTCGGCCTATTGGGACCGAATGGCAGCGGCAAGACCACCCTCTTCCGCATTCTCTCGACCTTAATGGTTCCTTCCGGCGGTCACGCCGTTATCCTCGGCCACGATGTCGCCACCGACCCCTCAGGACTTCGCCGCAAGATTGGCGTGGTCTTTCAGGCGCAGAGCATCGACATCAAATTGACTGCGGCCGAGAACCTGATGCATCAGGGCCATCTTTACGGCTTACGGGGAGCCGCACTCCAAGCGCGCATTGCGGAAATGCTGGGGCGCGTGGGACTGGCCGACCGCGCCCATGAAAAGGCTGAGACTTTTTCCGGGGGTATGCAGCGGCGACTGGAACTGGCGAAGGGATTGTTGCACCATCCTTCTGTGTTGCTGCTGGATGAGCCGACCACGGGGCTTGATCCCGGCGCACGCCGCGACCTTTGGCAGTATTTACAAATCCTTCGCGACGAAGAACATGTCACCGTGCTCGTCACCACGCATCTGATGGAAGAAGCCGAACGTTGCGGCCGGCTGGCAATTCTGAACGAAGGCAAGCTAGTGGCGCTGGGAACGCCGGCGGAACTGAAGCAGGAAATTGGGGGAGACGTGATTCTGCTCGATACTCCTGACGCGGAATCTCTGGCGCAGCGCATTCGCGAGCGCTTTTATGGAGATACTCAAGTGCTCGAAGGCCAGGTACGTATGGAGCGGAAGAGCGGACATCGTTTCATTACGGAATTGGTGGAAGCTTTTCCCGGCGTGGTCACAGCTATTTCCGTGAGCAAGCCTTCTCTGGAAGACGTTTTTATTCGCCGCACTGGTCACAAATTCTGGACGGAAAGCCGCGAGGAAAGTCAGTCATGATGCTTCGGCTGATTATTAGGCGAGCGAACCCGCCCAGAAAGTACCTCCAGTCAAACCGAGCGCCGCAAGCGCAGAAAGCGAGTTGAATGGCAACGCAGAGTGCAATCCTCCCAGCGACAATCGTGCCGGCATCAAGCGGCATTGCGCTTCCCGCCTACACACTCTGGCTGCGGGAGGTGGTGCGCTTCTATCGACAGCGCAGCCGCGTGGTCGGCGTGATTGCTTCTCCGTTGCTGTTCTGGGTGGTGATCGGCGCGGGCTTCGGCACATCTTTCCGCTCGGGAGACGCCGCCGGACAGAGTAATTATCTTGAGTTCTTTTATCCGGGCGCGCTCATTATGATCGTGCTCTTTACTTCGATTTTCACCATGATGTCGGTCATCGAAGACCGCAAGGAAGGATTTTTGCTTTCGGTGCTGGTCGCGCCCGTCCCGCGGACCGCGATCGTGCTCGGCAAAGTGTTGGGAGGCACAACGCTCGCTGCCATTCAGGGGCTGATTTTTTTGGCTTTTGGACCACTGGTCGGAGTTCACATTACCATCGTGGGATTCCTGCTGATTGTGCTGACTGTTTTCCTGATTTCGTTTTCGCTCACGGCTCTCGGATTCGCCATCGCCTGGCCGATGGATTCGAGCCAGGCCTTCCATGCCATCGTGAACTTATTTCTTATTCCGCTGTGGCTGTTGTCGGGCACACTTTTCCCGGTCGCGAGAGCTTCGGGATGGTTGCAAGTGATCATGAAGCTCAATCCGCTCACTTATGGCGTGGAAGCGCTGCGGGATTTGCTCTATCCTGCGAGCCCCACGACGTTTTCTCTGCCGGAATCACTGGCTACCTTGCTCCTATTTACGCTGTTCATGTTTGGCCTGTGTTTTGTTATGGTGAACCGGCGTAGCACCAAGCCAGCCGCATGATCGTTTCTCTTTTCATTCCGCGCGTCCAACCCTTTGTCCTTCCCCGAGGCCCGCAGACCGCGAGGAATCTACTTCTGTTCTTCCTCACGCCCTCAACGCTGGGCAAATATGCGATCTTCCCGGTGATTGACGCTTCGCTGAACGGCGCTAGCGCTGTACTACTTTTTGTCGGCCATGGATTCATCAAGCGTGGACGGATGGCCGCTCACCGGGCTTTCATGTTGGCCGCGCTTGCGTCCTCTACGCTGTTTCTAAGTTGCTATCTTTACTTTCACTTTCATGTCGGATCGGTGCGCTTTCAGGGACAAGGTTGGTCGCGTCCGTTGTACTTCACGATTCTCGTCTCGCATACAATTCTGGCAGCGACGATTGTGCCGCTCATTATCATTACTCTGGTACGGGCGCTGCGCGAGAATTTCGACCGTCATCGCGTGATTGCCCGCTGGACTTATCCGCTGTGGATGTACGTTTCGATCACCGGCGTTATCGTGTATTTCATGCTTTATCATTGGTTCGTACCGTAGAGCGAAAACGCCGCGGATTTGCGCGGATTACACGGATAAACCAAAACTCCACAAGAAACGAAAAACATGAAGTCGTTGTTATTCTGGGAACTTCGTTCTGATTTGCGCTAGATCTTGTTTTAGCCTGAGTTTGGTTTTGCCTTATCCGCGGAGATCCGCGTAAATCCGCGGCTGCCTTTGACACTCCATGGCCATCGTTCGACTCAAGATCAACGTCTCCGGCACGGTGGGCGATGAAGCCTGGCGCGAGATTCGCCAGTACGATGAGATCCAGAGCGCCGATTTCGGTCCGCAATTCGGCAGTGGTGGACGCTGTAACCATGCCCCGGACGCTCCCCACAACAAAGGCGAATGGATTGGCGCAGAGATTCGCCTGCAAACGCCGCTGCTCGCCCAATACGCGGTCTCCCATTACCTTGAGCAGGACCGCGTCATGGACGCCGATGTAGTGGAGTAGCTCGGTTGCTTGCTAGGACTTGGCTGGGAGTTTATCGGCGAGTAGGGCACGGAACTCCACGATTTGTTCCGGCGTGAGGGCGCGTTTGGGGATCATATTGAACATGACCGGAGATGCATACAGAAGAAACTGCTGCTTACCCTCTCTCCATCGAATGTAATGCTTCCAATCAACGTCGCTCGAGCCACCGTTCCACCGCCAGTGAACACCCGAAGTATCCAGGAGCAGCGTTCGAGGGCCTTGGGCACCTGGTTGATTGCGAAATTGGCGCCGAGCAGACCACCAAGGCGTACCCCAAAGCGCAGCTATCCAAAGCACAGACAGCATCAATAACGGAGCCCAAGTCGATAGGGTCTGGGAATTACGATAGGTGGCCAGTAGAAACGCACACAGACCCGCAAAGGAAAGAACGAAGAATACAAGTGGCCGAATAATCCATTTCCACCTCACGGACCTTCGCCGATGCGCCAAGAATGCATCCAGAAAGTCTTGCTGCGTTAGCTCATAGGTAAATTCCATCCGTGCCGAGATTATCGCAAATCGTTGAATTCCGTGCCAGCGAAAACGGAAAGACGTGCGCACGTCTTGGCGCACACTTTCTTCCTCTGCATTTTCCTCTGTGTTCTCCGTGCCCTCTGTGGTCAAATATGTCGGCATGTCAGGCGACCCCATTCCTGTCGAACCCGCGACTCCCTCCAAGCCGCGCAGACGTATGTCCACCCGCAACCGAATTCTCTTTATGGTCACGGGTTGGCTCATCGTTTCCATGCCGTTTCTTTTCTGGTGGAATACCTGGTTCGGCCGACAGCTTTCTGACCGGCAGCTTGCGGAATATTTGCAGGATGACAAGAAGCCGCGCCACATGCAGCACGCGCTGGTACAGATTGGGGAACGCATCGGGCGGCGCGATGCCAGTGTGGCACAGTGGTATCCGCAGGTGGTGCGATTGGCTTCGTATCCCGTGGACGAGGTGCGCAATACCGATGCCTGGGTGATGGGCCAGGATACTTCCGGCGCCGGCTTTCACGCAGCGCTGCTGAAAATGCTGAGCGATCCTTCGCTCATGGTACGAGGCAATGCGGCGCTCTCGTTGGTGCGCTTTGGGGACGCTTCCGGCCGGCCGCAGATTGTCGCTCTCTTGCAACCCGCCCACGTAAGCGCGCCCCAGTCGGGAAAGGTGACGGACACAGCGACTGCGGGAACGGCCATCCATCAGGGCGGGGTCATCGCGAAGCTGCAGGCCGACGGACAGAGTGTAGAGGTTCGCGCGCCAATCAGCGGCCCTTTACGGGATTTGTATGTACAGCCGGGACAAACGGTCACGCCGGGGACAGAGATTGCCGTCGTCGAACCGGGCGATGATCAGGTGTGGGAAGCTTTGCGGGGACTTTATGTCGTGGGGCAAACCGAGGATCTGGCCGCGATATTGCCTTATGAGCGCGATGTGCCGGAAAATTCGGATCGCGTCAGAGAGCAGGCTACACTCACCGAGCAGGCGATTCGAGCGCGGGCGAGATAGCTGTCAGCCATCAGCTTTCAGCTATCAGCTCTCGGCTTTCAGTGCCAGCTTCTTGGCCTAGATCGGTCACCCAACAACGCGGGAGTTCGCGTCGGATGGACGAATCGATATCCCGTTCGTTCTGCTAGCAGTTAAGGGCTGAGAGCTGACGGCTGACAGCTAAATCGGCATTACGCCGACTTCTTTTTCGATTTCGGTGGTCTCGACCATGACGATGGCGTCCCATGGGCACCCGTCGAGGAAGCATCCTTCGGGCCCTTTACTGACGCACTTCTTGCAGCCGATGCAGAGGATGGGGTCCACCTGAATGCGGCCGAAGGGCGGATGGTCTTCGTCGGGCACCCAGAACATGCAATCTTCGATAGGGCAGTACTCGACGCAAGCGGGTGATCCCGCGCAGCCCGTACAGCATTCGGTGATGACTGCCAATTCTTTGGGTTTTTTCTTGCGCGGCGTGAGAATGCCGGTGGACTTCGGTTCGAACTTCAGCTCGTCGGGAACCATTCCTTGAGCCTTGGTCTCGGCAGGCATGGCGGGCATTATACCGCAGCTTTTGGCCGTTAGCACTTGGCATTTAGCCGCTTCGAGTCCCGGAGTGGAACGCCAGGCCGATTAGGCCAACCGCCGAGTGCTAAATGCCAAGTTCTTCTGATATATTGAGCATCCAGCCTCTAAGGAAAACTCGTCCCAGGTCCCGAACCCCGGCGTTTCTGGCATTCCTATCTCTCGGCCCTCAGAGGCAGAAGGAGCAGCAATCATGGCAGGTAAAAGTTTGAATCGGGTGCAATTGATTGGCAATCTTGGCAAAGACCCTGAGGTGAAATATACGCCGCAAGGCACGCCGGTGGCGAAGCTGACGATCGCGACCAACGAGCGCTACAAAGACAAAGAAGGACAGTGGCAGGACCGCACGGAATGGCACAACGTCGTCCTGTGGCAACGGCTGGCCGAGATTGCGGGAGAGTATCTGAAGAAGGGCGGCAAGGTCTACATTGAAGGCCGCTTGCAGACCCGCTCCTGGGACGACAAGCAGACCGGCCAGAAAAAATACATGACCGAAGTGGTGGGCAGCGACCTGATCCTGCTCGGCGGACGCGGCGAGGGTGCGGGCGATTCTGGCGGAGGATCGCGTGGCGCTTCAGCCGGCGGCGGCAACAATTTCGATCAGCGCACTCCAGAGCCGGAACAAGCAGCAGCGTCGTCGCCGATTAGTGATGAAGATATTCCGTTCTAGTCTTTAGCTCGCTTGTGCCAGTCCGAACCTGGATGATAGGCTGGCGGACTTGCTTAACGCTTACTCCACCGACGCTTGGGTAAATCTTATGATCGCCGAGGCAGGGGCCTCGGCCCGCACTCACGGGACTGGTGTTCGTCGCCGTCTCCATCAATCTACAGAGAGTTTTGACTTATCCCTCCTTACCGGGGCGGGCCGGGGAATCGATTGCGCAGCTTTTCAGCGTCTTGATCATCACCACGCTTTGCCTGGTCCCGAATCAGAGCCTGACTTGGCTGGGTTGGGAGCTGTTGCTTCTTGGAGCGGGCCAATGGACCGTGTTGGGAGCACTGCAGGTACGGTACAAGTTGCGCCATCGAGATGAACCGTGGCATTGGATTGGTACGCGCGTCGTACTCAACCAACTGTCCAGCATTCCGGTGTTCGCCGCCGGACTTTCGCTGCTGCTTCACGCCGGTGGTGGACTTTACTGGCTGGTTCCGGGGATTTTGTTCCTGTTGATTGCGGGCATCTTTCACGCCTGGGTATTGCTGGTCGAAATTCTGCGGTGAAATTCTGACGGGCGGTCACTTTTGGCCCCGGAAACTCGCGGTATTTGCAAGACTCGGTTTTCTTGACAACATTTGGAAAAGTTGAGACATTAACCTCCCTGGAGGATGGCGATGTTTTGTCCGCAGTGCGGGGCGCAAGAGGTCGAAGGAGCGCGCTTCTGCGCGAAGTGCGGCACTTCTCTTCTGGTTTCCCAATCTTCTGAAGTGGTGCGGGGAACGGTGCAGACTGACGACCGTGTGCGGGGCAGCGGGCTGGGCCCTTCGAAATACGCTGTGGGTAAGAATCCGGTGATGGCGGCGCTGTTGTCCCTGATACTCCCAGGGGTGGCCCTCGGGCAGTTCTACAATGGCGACATAAAAAAGGGATTGGCCATGCTCGCGGGCTCGGTCATCGCAATTCCACTGTGGTTCACGGGCGGCATCGGCTCGGTTCTCGATTTCGGAATCTGGGTTTGGTCCGTGGTGGACGCCTATCGCGTGGCCAGCGGTACGGCGCCACTTTGGTAGCGGAATGGTGTCGCCACAGAAATTGACTGGTTTGCGCCCGCAAGCCTACGAACATCCCAGCGATCAGGCGGCACTGGATGTTCTAGCCAAAACTCCAGGGCTCGATACTCTGGTTCGCAAGCTGAATGCATGGGGGTTTGAGCGCCTGCTGCGAGTGCAGCTCACGGGGAGTTATCTGCACGTTCTCCCGGAGAACTTGCCGGACTTGGCCGGGACACTTCACACCGCGTGCGAAACACTCGACCTGCCATCTCCTCCAGATCTCTACATCGCCCCCAGCGGAGAGCTCAACGCTTCTACTATGGGCGTCGAGCGCCCGCTGATCGTGGTAAATTCCGCGACCGTGGATTTTCTAACGCCGGAAGAATTGCTATTCGTTATCGCGCACGAAGTCGGACACATCAAGAGCAGTCACGTTTTGTATTACCAGATGGCCGACTATTTTCCGGTCATTGCCGGCATTCTCGGCGACGTTACGTTCAACCTGGGAAAATTGCTGAGCACGCCTATGGAAGTGGCTCTGATGAGCTTTAAGCGGACAGCGGAATTTACCGCCGACCGCGCCGGACTGCTGGCCTGTCAGGATGTGGATGTAGCCTTGCGCACTATGGTAAAACTCGCGGGGCTGCCGGGAAAATACCGATCCAACATTAACACCGAGGATTTTGTCCGACAGGCGCGCGAGTTCGAGGCCATGGACTCCGACAAACTTTCCGTCGTCGCCAAGTGGTTGAGCGTGATGGGGGCGACGCATCCCTGGACGGTGATGCGCGCGCGCCAACTCTTGCAGTGGATTGATAGCGGCGGCTACGAACAAGTTCTGAAAGATCCGAAGAAAGTGGCTTCGCAGACCACGCCCGGGGTTATGGCCTTTTGCACCAACTGCGGCGGGGCATTACATGTTGGAGAGCTATTTTGCCGTTCCTGCGGCCGCAGTGTTGCTGCCCCCACTGCGGGCCACTGAGGACACTCGATGACGCTCGCACCCTCCCATGCCAGCACGGCCTCATTGCGAGTGCTATGTGTGCTTGCGAATCCTGTAGATTTGGTGAAGTTCGACAGCGAACGCATGTGGCGTGAGCTGGCACGAGCTATCGGCGGCCTGCAATCCTTAGTCTTCGAGCGGTTGGGCGACCCGACCGAAACCGGGCTCCGCCAGGCGCTGCAAGGGAATGCGTGGGATGTTTTGCACTTGATCGCGCACGGACAAGAGCGAACCGCGGCGCACTATGGCACGATTGCGTTGCAATCCACGGACGGACATGCGCGGAATCTCACCGCGCCATATTTTGGGGAGTGGCTCGGCGGTTCTTCTTCCCTGAAGTTGATTGTGTTGCAAGGCTGCGATGAAAAATGCGGCTTCGATACGATCGCCGACAAGATCGCGGAAAACAACATGACGGCTGTCATACTCCCCGCACTCGATGGCGAGGTGGTGAACGCCGCAGTGACCAAACTCTACGCCGGAGTTCTCGCGGGGCTGAGCGCGAATGATCTCAACCGGGAATTGCTGGGTGCGCGGCAGGCAGTGCCGCCCGGCCAAGTTCGAGTGGTGAGCCGGCATCCGGAGGAACCGATTTGGGCGAAGGATCCAGTCGAGAACGCGAGTGTGATCGACATGCCGAAGCCTCTCGAACCCGCGCCGGTTTCGACGCTCGTAGTCTCCGAGTCTGCGCCTTCTGAGGCCGCTCCAAAGCAAAGCGACTGGCAGACCGTGCTTGCAGAAAAACGGAAGCGGGGACAATTTGATGTTTTCCTTTGTCACAACTCCATCGATAAACCGGCGGTAAAAGCAATCGCGCACCGTCTTAAAGAAAACGGAATCCTGCCTTGGCTGGACGTTTGGGAATTGCCGCCGGGTCAGCCTTGGCAACCGCTCCTGGAGATGCAGATTGAAGCGATTCATTCCGCAGCGGTGTTCGTGGGTTCTGCGGGGGTCGCTCCTTGGCAAGAGAACGAAATGCGAGGATTTCTCGAAGAGTTTCGTAACCGCGATATGCCCGTGATCCCGGTGCTGTTGCCCGGTTCACCCTCCGTGCCCCGTCTGCCTCTTTTCCTGCGCCAGATGACCTGGGTGGACTTTCGCTCTGAGGATCCCGATCCGCTACAACTTTTGGTTTGGGGCATTACCGGCGAACGGCCAAAGGACTAGGCGTCACCACACGAAAGCACCGCCCTTGTCTCTCAAAAAGCGGAGCGACAAGGACGGGGCACCCTCAAAAGCAAAACCTGACCGCAAGAATTACTGCGCCGGCTTTTCCGGCGGCTTCTTCGACGTGGCGGCCGGCATTGTGGTTTTCGGTTTCCAGAAATCGGGGTCGGCCTTGATCCATTCGTCGGGCGCGTAGCTCATGGTTGGACTGAAGGCGAAGAGATTGCTTTGGTCGGACACGATCGCTGAGTTCTCAAGCTCTCCAAGTTTTTTCATGCCGTCTTCACCCATGGCCGCGATGAAATCCTTATCTTCGGCGAATGCGTGGTCGATCTCAGAAGCTGATTTCCGCGCCGAAAATATGATGTAAGTGTCGTCCTCCTGCTGTCCGTAGGCAACTTCATAAGTAGCCCAGTGAGCATCGGGAATTTTGTCGTAGGCGGCTTTAACCAAGTTCACGATCTCTCCCCATTCCTCACGGTGCCCCGGCTTCACACGAAACAAGGAAACCTCGAAGTAGCGCATGTGCGCGAGGTCCACATTGGGCCGCAAGCTTTGTTCCTCGGAATAAATAGCTACAGTTTGATCGGCATCGCTGAGCAGATCGCCATCCGACACCATGGCTTTGTCCAGCGATTCGGACAATGCCTTGTTCTTCATGGTCGCCAGGTCGTCTTTTTCCCAGGCGTCGAACGAGTCGTACGGGGTAAGAAATAGCGCACGCGGCCGGCCCGACAGCGACGTCATCGCCAAATAGCGCGTGGGCCATTTGGCTCTCGCCATAGCCTGCACAAAGGCGCTCTCCGACTTCTCGTGTACGGGTCCGGACTTGCCTGGTTTCACAAACTCGCGAAATATAACCAGCACTTTGGGCGGCGGCATCGCCCCTTCGGACATCTCCTGCGCTTGAGCGATGCTAAAACTTCCGGCCAGACAACACAGACCCAAAAGGAACGTGGTGAGTCGTTGCATACACTTCCTCCTCGTCATGGACGACAAAACAGATTTGCGATTAGGCCGGAAAATTCGGATGGCGCTACCCGGCGCCACATCTTAAAGTGTTACGGAATAAGAACGCCGCAAAGTTGGGCGGAGACTATCGCAGGCGGCTGTGGAAAGTCAAGCGCGGAGCTTCCCGAAATGGCGCCGGCTCCAGGGCGCGCTGGAGGGCGCCAATCCGATTGAATAGGGTCGCGGGGTTCAATCCGTGCCGTCCGCCCGCGGAATTCTTTGTTGGGAACGGGCGATGTCTTGAGTAATTGTATGGGACAAGTTCCACTTGACGAATTGTGGTTTGTGATACAGACTAGTCTGCGTAATGTACCGCTGCACCCGGTAACCATTTCTGAAGGAAGGACGCCATGGACAACGCAATCGGCGAACATTTTCAACCCTCGCTTAAGGAATTATCGGAACTTGAACAACTCACCAAGGCCTATGGAAAATTCTCGCGAGACGCGGCCGGATTGGGCCACGTGCTCGGGGGCGGACTGGTGTTCCTCTCCGCTTACCTTCTGGGGCGCCATGTTCACTTCGGAATTTTAGGCAGGCTTCTGTTGGGCGCCGCACCCTTCGCCTGGATCTTCGGCAAGGAGGGGCTCCGGGAAAACTATTATCAGTTCAGCGGCAAAGTAAAGCCGCCGCGGAGCCTCAGGAAGGACGTTACTCTGGCTGCGCTCACTGGGATCACCGCGCTGTTCAGCCTGACGGCCGCGGGTTTCGTGGTCTATGGCCTCTGGCAACACTTTTCCTTGGGGCTGGGGCTTAGCAGCCTGATTTACATCGCGCTGTTGCTTCCGATGCCGGTATTGGTCTGGCGCTATCTGCGCTCTCCTTACGAGTTCGTGGTCGGGATCTTTCTGTTGATGCTCTCGGCCGTCTTGCTCAGCGGCGCACCCTTGGAAACCTCGGGGCGTACCAGCGTCATGTACTTGCTTATCGTCCCTGCGGAGATTGTCGCGCTCGTGATGGTCCTGGTGGGCATCGTCGAGCATACGGAGTTCCTGAAACTGCGGCGAGAAATGAGCCGCTCGAAAGTGGCCGCATGAAAGCCGAACTCGCAGGCGTCCTAAGCCTGGACCGAGTAGTGCACGAACCCGCGCGGCTGGTGATTCTGACCGTATTGGCGCAAGCGGAAGAGGTGGAGTTTCGGTTCCTGGAAAACGGTACCGGACTCACCAAGGGAAACCTGTCGAGCCACATTTCCAAGCTGGAAGAGGCCGGGTATCTGGTGGTGAAGAAGTTTTTTCGAGGCAAGGTACCGGCCACCTCATTGAAGATCACGCGCGCCGGCCGGAGCGCTCTCAAGAAGTACCGCGAACAGCTAAGCCAGGCTCTGCACGTCGGTGACACATAATACGTGCGCACATATACTGTGTCGTATGAATATCACTCTCTCGGTGGAGGAGCAGTTGGTGGAACGGGCGCGCAAGCGGGCGGATGCCCTCGGCAAAAGCCTCAACCAATTGGTTCGCGACTATCTGCTAAAGCTGGCCGGCGGGGACGACCCCGAACGGAGTATCCAAGAGTTCCGGAGCCTTTCCGGCAAGGGCCATTCCCGTGGCTGGCGCTTTGATCGCGACGACATCCATGAGCGCTCGTAGCTTTTTCGACACCAATGTCCTCACCTACGCGGATGACAAGGCAGCGCCCCGCAAGCAACGCCGCGCCCTGGAACTGGTCGCCGAACACCGTCGCGCCGGGACGGGTGTGGTCTCGCTACAAGTATTGCAGGAATATTTTGTCACGGTGACGCGCAAGCTTCAGGTGGATGCAGCTGTCGCCCGCCGCAAAGTCGAGCTACTCGCCGAATTCGATGTGGCCGCACCCGAAGTGGCCGACATTCTCGCCGCTGTGGATCTCCACCGGCTGCATGGCTTTTCTTTTTGGGACGCTCTGATTCTACGATCCGCCAAGCAGGCGGGTTGCAGCGTGCTTTTCTCTGAGGATTTTCAAGCTCCGAGAGAAGTTGACGGGCTCCGCATCGTAAATCCGTTTAGCTAGATGGCCCCGGACAGCCAGGGCCTATTTCTTTTTCCGTGCTTCTGCTTCCGCTAGCCAGCCCCGGCGCAAAGTATTTTCGGGGATACCGGAGAGATAAGGCTTGATATCGAGGATGGGCGTGCCATCCAGCATGTCGACGCCGCGGACGTGCAGCAGCGCTCCCTCCCGGCGAATGAGCTCAACGACGCTCAAGCCCAGGGGATTCGGGCGTTTGGGAGAACGCGTGGCGAAGACTCCGTGAGAGCGGTCATCCGTGGGCGGGGCGCCAAGCAGTTCGAAGCCAGGTGAGCGATCAAACTCCCAGATGACGAAGAGATGAGAAAATCCTTCGATGTCGGTAAGCCCCAGCTCGAATTCTGGCAGGATATCGAGCACGCCCTCCGCTTGGTGTTTCGCACCCAGACCCTTGGGAATCTCACTGGTGTTCTTGTAGGGACTGCCGACAAATCCAATGGGCTGCGGCGTGAACATGAAGTTCCTCAATCCAACACGATGGCCTGATGCTCCAGGCAATCGGTGCGAATGGTGCCGTAAAGCCCTCGCAACAACTCGATGCCGTGATGGGCAAGGAGATGGATTGCCGCCACTTCTCGTTCCTGGAGGATTTTGTTGGGATAGAGCATATTGCTCAGGAAATCGGCGTGGCGACTGAGAATTTCAGACTGACGCAATTCGGCGCGAGCAGCGCGGGCGCGCAGTTGAGTGAGCTGATATTTCATTTTTTCCGCCGCGTGGGTTGCGGAGTCCACAAGAGTCTTGTCCAAAGTCGCAAGCTGCTCACGAATGTCGGCCAAAGATTTTTCTACGGCCGTGTCAGCACCATCGAACGAACGCTGCAGATCTCGCGAGAGGCTGTGCGCGGCCAGCTTTTCGCGCAACTGATCAGGGCCACAGAAAACTTCCAGCAACGATAACCGATAGCGGTCGAGTAACTGTTGAGGTTTGCGCTCGATTACGCTCGCGGAAAAACGAGGAACGATGGGCGTCACTTTGCCGGACAGGCTCTCATAAACGACCGCCCCTTGGGCAAAGTAGGCCACTTCTGCCGCGCCGCCGGTGTAAGCCAGCGTGGGCAGCAGGTAATCCTGCTTGATGGGGCGAAGCAGAACGTTGGCGCTGAAGTTTTGCGGTTCCGCGTCGATACGCCGCAACAACTCCGCCTGGGAAATAACTTCTTCCGCGATGCGAAACTCCGGAGGCTCTCCCTTTCGCGCCTGCTGATGAATGGGCAGGCGCGATCCGTTGCGCACAGCAAACAGCAGGGTCGAAGCCGGCGTGACCTTGACCTGCTGATGATAACCGGCAGCCTCCAGTTCCCTGCCCCGCGCCAACAACTTATCGTTCAACTCATCTGCGCGCTCGATAGCGGCATGATAGATGGGCTGGGAAACCTTGCTCAGCGCGGGATCGGACGCGTCCAACAGGATCACTCCCCATTCCGCAAAAAGCCGTGCGAACAAGCGGGCAAAAGCGCTGCCAAAGGTTTCTCCGGGACGGTAGCTGTCGCGCAGGAAGCCAGTGACTTCAGAGTCCCCCAGCAACTCGGCGGCAGCCGCAACTACCGGCTCGATTTCGGCGCCGAAAGTGATGGCCCCCACGGGAGCGTCCGCCACGCCCTCAGTGGGAGTGGTGAATGTCTGCAAGGAAGAATCAGCCCGCGGAATGGAAACATGATTCACCTCGGCCAAATCGTGATCCTGCGTGGCCAGCCAGAACACAGGCACACAATCCACGCCACCAGCGCTGGCTTCGCCCGCCAACTTCACCGCAGTCAGTGCCTTGAAGATGGAGAATAGCGGGCCGCCAAAGAGTCCCACCTGCTGACCGGTGACGACTACCGCAGCGCCGGCTCGAAGGCGCGCAATATTTTCCAGCGTTTTGGGCGATGCGTTCCAATTCCGATTTTGACGTTCCAGGATCGCCGACACTCGTTCGCGGCGAGCGCCGTCGTAGTGCAGTTTGGAAGCCGCGTCTTTATACCAGTCTCCAAAACGGGGCGAGCGCGGGTAAAACGGCCATATCTTTGGGGAATAACTCAGGAAGTCGGCGAAAAGTCGGCTGGTATGAGGAATCTGGTTGAAGGGCAGACACTGCGACTTCACCGGCCCATCTCCCGACATGGTTCGATACAGTCACACATAATTTGGTCGACGCCCCTTTGATTCTACAGGCCGTTACAGTTGGAAAGCCTCTCGCTCACCTCTCCATCAGATGACAGAATGAGCGCGAGGATGCAACGGAAACCTGACATGCCATTCGGCATCAGGCTTCCAAGCCGTCACATCCAGCCGTGCAGGCGCATCCAACCTTCCAGCAACTCAGGCCATTTGCGGAGCTGGGGATCTTTTTGCGCCAGACCGACGCCGTGCTGTCCTTGCTCGAAGACGTGAAGCTCCGCAGGCACACCGACGCGCAATAGCGCCAGATAGAAATCGACACTATTTAGAACTGGGACCACCGGATCGGCGGCGGTATGAAAAATAAAACAAGGCGGAGTGTCTCGAGTCACCTGCTTGGCATTGGTAAATTGCTCGACCAACACGGGATCAGGATTCGGGCCCAGCAAATTCATGCGCGAGCCGGGATGAGTGATTTCCGATTCCATGCTCAACACACCATAGGCGAGAATAGCGAAATCTGGACGATCGCTTGCTCGTTCCACGGGATCGGTGGCATCCGGCTGGCCACTATCGAAATGCGTGACCACGGAGGACGCGAGATGACCGCCGGCAGAAAACCCCCAAATGCCGATGCGCTCTGGTTTGATGTTGTAGTCCGCGGCATGAGCCCGCAGGTAACTCATAGCCCGCTGGCCATCCTGAATGGGCGCAGGATAGTGGTAACGCGGCGCGATGCGGTAGTGCAGCACAAACGCCGCGACGCCGCGTTCGTTCAACCATTGAGCGACTTGCGCGCCTTCATGGTCAAGCGCGAGAGCCACGTATCCTCCGCCGGGAACCACGAGCACACCGGTGCCTAAATCGGATTTTTCCGGAAGGTAAACGTCCAGCGAGGGTTTGTCGGCGTCGGTGGTTCCAAGGGCACCCGGAGCTCCGTCGGGCCACAAGAGAACGGATTTCGGCGGGGTCGCTGCCGCAGCGTTAAGAATCAAAGCCAAGAAAAAAAAGCACGCAGCAGATATGCGTAACGCGGCTTTCATGTCGTCTGTCTCCTCGAAGACTAGAAGTCTAGTCGCAGAGCGGGGAAAGTTTCCAGGGGTAAGAATTCGTGGCGCAGGTGGTTACTGCGGCTTGATCTTGGCGAAATCCTCGACAGCAAATAATTGGCCGTCTCGTTCGGCGATGCCGACTCCGATAACGTTCATATCTGGATCCAACAAATTTTGTCGATGCTGCGGCGATTTCACCCACTGATCGCTGATGTTCTCGGGGTCAGAGCCCTGGGCTATATTCTCCGCAATCGAAATGAAATACAGGCCGGCGTGGGAGGCTCTTGCCGGAAGGCTCGGCTCTTTGGGGAATTGGTGGGAGAGCGCGTTCTGGCGCGCCATGACTTCGGCGTGTTGGCGAGCGGCTCGGGCCAGGGAATCGTTCCATTTCAACCGCATGAGCCCTTGGGCGCGGCGCGCGTCATTGGCCGCGTTGAAAATTTGCCGCTCCGGGCTTTCCGACCCCTGTTGTGCCGCGATTGCTCCAGAGAGCAGGAGCGTCGAGAGAGCTGCAAGAGCGAAGCCGATTTTTGTTTTCATGCTGATCTCCACAAGCGGCCTTTGGAAACATCCGCACTGGCCGAACAGGCTGCGAAAGATGGTTGCGCGGGGCTCAGCGCCTAAAGCGATTTAATTGTGCGCGACTTACGGCATCGCTAAGCGATGCTCCGATACGAATCGAGCGGTTCCACAAGCCGTGACGTTGGTCCCCAAAGCAATTCCGACAGGCTTTAACCCTCGACGGCCACGTTGTCCTTCTTCTTGACCTTCACCACCGTGATTTTGGTGAACCCTTCTTCGAAAGCCGGCGGACGCAGCTTGGCAGCCATGCGTTGCATCACATCTTCGGGCACGACGCGCTCGCGACGTTGATTACGCTCCATGCAAACCTCGGTGGGCACGTCGAAAAAGACAGCCTGCACTTCATAGCCGTAGTCGTGCGCTAGCTTGATCCAACTATGCCGTTCATGGGGCGTGAGGTTGGTGGCGTCCACGTAGTTCACTGGACGGCGCGCGATCAGCCTGGCTTTCAGCATGGCTCGCAGGTTGGAGAAGACCAGGTCCTGAAAACGCTGTTCGGTGGGATCGTCGAACAGCAAAGCCCGCAACATATCGCTGGAAAGAGGGCTGATGCTGTTCCGCTTGAACCAAGCGCTTTTGCCCGACCCCGGCAAGCCAATGGCAAGCACGACGGTGCCTTTGGGAGAGCTGGGTGTAACCACGGCAGGCACTGCAGCGGAAGCCTCGGGTGCGGCCGGAGCAACTGCCGCGGGCTGGGCCTTTTCGCGGCCGCGGCCTCCGCGGCCTCTTCGACGACGCCGGCTGCGCCGGAGGGGATCGGTGCTTCCTCCGGCCTGCAGCGGCGACTGCGAAGACGCGGGCGCAGGCTGCGCCTCTGAAGGCTCGGATGTTTCGCCAGGTTCGGCCAATTCGGCGGGTTCGGCGGGTTCGGGAGAGGATTCAGTCTCGCGCGCTACGGTCTCACCTGGAACCGAGGTCTCGGCTTCAAAGTACTTAGGTTGTAAGGGCGCCGAGGTTGGAGCTCCGTCAGCAGACTTCTCGGCTGCCTTCTTGCGGCGCTTAAAGCGCTCGCTCATCCATTTGCGCATGATTGGCTTGTAACATAGGGGCGGGGTCGTGGGCAATCGCAGAGGTGAAGCGGGTACCTAGGCTGCCAAGCTGCCCGGTCCCGGCGATTGGCGGAGGCAGATAAATGGTGAGCAACTTTTTCGCAGCTCCCTTACAATCGCTGACATGGCGAGCTCCATCCCATCCGAGATCCGCGGGCAAAAATACATCTCGCTGACCACGTTCCGCAAGAGCGGCGTCGCGGTCCCGACTCCGGTGTGGTTTGGCGAAGATAACGGTAGGCTCTACGTGATGGTGCGACCGGATTCAGGCAAGGTCAAGCGTTTGCGGAACAATCCTGAGGTGCGGGTTGCGCCTTGTAGCATTCGCGGAAAAATTAAAGGACCCGAGTTTGCGGGAGTGGCGCGGATCCTTCCACCGGAGGACTTTCCGCGGGCAGGCGCTGCGGTTCGAAGAAAGTATTGGTTGGCTCGAATTTCATTCTGGTTGAAAAGAGAGAACGTTTTTTTGGAAATTCTAATTTCGTAGCGCGTGGATCTGCCCACGCTAAGACCTCAGTAACCAGCCCTTGTGATCCTCATCACAGCCCACTCATTTGCCGATGAATACATTGGGCTGTTAAGCTTTTTATGACCCGACAATCCATCAATCTCTTTATGCGGTCTTTCTTTACTCTTCTGGAGGCGAAATGGCAATTAAAGTAGGCATTAATGGCTTCGGACGCATCGGGCGCAACGTACTGCGCGCTTCGCTCAATGATCCCAACCTCGAATTTGTGGCCGTCAACGATCTTACCGACCCTAAAACTCTGGCTCACCTGCTGAAATACGATTCCGTTCTGGGCAACTTGCCGAATAAAGTCACGGCCGGTGCGGACAGCATCACAGTGGACGGCAAGACTTTCAAAGTCTTCAAAGAAAAAGATCCTGCCGCCCTGCCTTGGGAATCGGTGGGGACGCAGGTCGTCATCGAATCGACGGGCAAGTTTACGGACGCCAATGAAGCCAAAAAGCATCTGCACGGCTCGGTCAAAAAAGTAATTATTTCGGCCCCGGCCAAAAATGAAGACTTCACGGTGGTTCTGGGCGTGAACCAGGAGAAGTACGACGCCGCAAAACACAACATCATTTCCAATGCATCCTGCACCACCAATTGTCTGGCCCCGGTCGCGAAAGTGATCAACGATCAATTCAAGATCGTCAGCGGGACCATGACCACGATCCACTCGTACACCAACGATCAGGTGATTCTCGACTTCCCGCACAAGGATCTGCGGCGGGCTCGGGCCGCGGCTCTCTCCATGATTCCGACTACTACCGGGGCAGCCAAAGCTTTGAAGCTGGTCATCCCGGAACTAGGCGGAAAGCTCGACGGATTCTCCATGCGCGTGCCCACTCCCAACGTCTCGGTAGTGGACCTGGTGGTTTGGGTGGAGAAGAAAACGACTAAAGAAGAAGTAAACGCAGCGCTCAAGAAAGCCTCCGAAAGCGGTCCGCTGAAGGGCTATCTCGGCTACGAAGAGGAGCAACTCGTCTCTTCCGATTTCAAGGGGGACGGGCGGTCTTCCATTGTGGACGCTCCCATGACTCTGGTGGTCGGCGGCAACTGCGTGAAGGTCATCTCCTGGTACGACAACGAATGGGCATACTCCTGCCGCGTACGTGACCTCATCAACTTACTGGCCAGCAAAGGCTTGTAACCTGACCGTAGCGCCGGCATCCTGCAGGCTATCCGCGAGGGCCTTCCGCCCTCGCGGTGGCGGCGCAAACGCCGCCACAACGTCCGCTGAACGGCGGCGCTACCAAGGAACAACATCATGTCCAAAATGTCTATTCGTGATCTGCCGCTCAACGACCGCCGCGTATTTATGCGGGTAGACTTCAACGTGCCGCTCGAAGAAGGCCGGGTGATGGACGACACCCGCATCCGTGAAACCTTGCCCACCATCGAATATGCGTTGCGCCACGGCGCTCGTCTTATTTTGGCCTCGCACCTTGGGCGCCCCAAGGGCAAACCGAATCCAAAAATGAGTCTCAAGCCGGTCGCCGAACGTCTGCGCATGATGCTCGACAAAGGACTGGCGCGGGGAGAGAACGTTGGTTTCTGCCCGGAATGCGTTGGGCAGGAAGCCACCGAAATGGCGGGAAAACTCGAAAAGGGGCAGACCCTGCTGTTGGAGAATCTCCGCTTTCACGCCGAAGAAGAGGCCAACGACGAGAAATTCTCCAAGCAGTTGGCGAGTCTGGCCGATTTCTACGTCAATGACGCTTTTGGGACGGCGCATCGCGCCCATGCTTCCACCGTGGGCATCACGAAGTTTGTGCAGAAATCCGCGGCTGGGCTGCTGATGGAGAAAGAGCTTACTTACCTGGGCAAGGCCTTGGAACATCCCGAGAAGCCGTTCGTCGCAATTCTGGGCGGCGCGAAAGTAAGCGACAAGATTCCGGTGATTCAGAATCTGCTGGATAAAGTCGACGCCATCATCATCGGCGGCGGCATGGCGTACACCTTCCTGAAAGCCCAGGGCAAACAAGTTGGCAAGTCACTGGTGGAAGAAGACAAAATCGAACTTGCCAGCCGGCTGTTGCAGGAAGCCCAGAACCGCAAGCTGAAATTCCTGCTTCCCATCGATCACGTAGTCGCCGACAAACTGGATGCGAACGCCGCCATACGAATTATCGACGGCGACCAGCCTATTCCGGCCGACCTGATGGCGCTCGATATCGGCCCGAAGACGGTGGAGCTTTTCTCGGAAGAGATTTCCTCCGCGCGCACCATTGTTTGGAATGGACCGATGGGCGTATTTGAGCTGGCGCCTTTTGCTAAAGGAACATTCAAGATTGCGCAGGCAGTCGCCGACAATGGCGGGGCCATTTCCATCGTAGGCGGCGGCGACTCCGTCTCCGCGGTGAAAAAGTCCGGCGTAGCCGACAAGATTACCCACATCTCGACGGGTGGGGGCGCATCGCTCGAATTTCTTGAAGGCAAGAAGCTGCCCGGAGTGGAAGCGCTGACGGATAAGTAGGGAATAAGTAGGGGTTGGGTATCCTTTTGATGGATATTCCGCGACAACGAATGTGGTGCGGAGATCGTCCTACTCCCTTGGATCTGCCGAGAGATAAAAACTACGTCCTGATGTTACAGGTCGGCGATCCTGACCAGATTCGCTTCGAATGTGGCGATATCACGATGCACTCGTGTGATGCGATTGTGAACGCCGCGAATTCCGAGCTGTCGCCCGGAGGGGGCGTGTGTGGCGCGATTCATCGTGCGGGCGGCCCGCTTATCGCGGAGGAATGCAGGCGAATTCGTGCCAAGCTAGGTCCGCTTGCCGCGGGTCAGGCTGTGGCGACCGGCGCGGGAGAGCTTCCCGCAAAGTACGTGATTCACACTGTCGGGCCGGTATGGCAGGGCGGCCAGCAAGGCGAGGCTCAAGCACTGTCGAGTTGCTACCGTGAATGCGTGCGGGTTGCAGATACATTAAAGTTACACAGTCTGGCGTTTCCGGCTATCTCTACCGGAATCTTTGGCTATCCAATGGAGCAAGCTGCTTGGGTGGCTGTTCCAATACTGGTTGAGAGCTTGCGATCGGCGAAGCATGTGGTGTTGATTTCGATAATACTTTTTGAGAAGAGCGCACTAGATATTTTCTCAGCAGTCGCGCTGGCTCAGCGTAAACCGTTTTCTGGAAATCCTTACAAGATTGGAGTCGCAATCCTAAATGCCTAGAACAAAAGTAATGGCCGCTAATTGGAAGATGTACAAGAATCCCACCCAAACCGAGGCGTTTTTCCACGACTTTTTGCCGCTGGTCGCCGGTCACACTCGCGATGAGATTGTGATTTGTCCGCCTTACATTGATTTGGATGTTGCGCTGGCGGCAGCCAAGGGATCGAATGTCGCCATCGGCGCGCAAAATCTGTCCTGGCAAAAAGAAGGCGCGTTCACCGGCGAAATTTGCGCCAGCATGTTGGTGGATATCGGATGCACCCACGTCATCATTGGCCACTCCGAGCGCAGGCAATATTTTGGCGAGACCGACGACACGGTCAATCTCAAGCTAAAGGCGGCGCTGGAAGCGGGACTGATCCCAATCGTCTGCGTGGGCGAGGTTCTGCAGGAACGCGAAGCCGGAGCCACCGAAGACGTGCTGCGCCGGCAATGCCTGCGGGCATTTCACGCCATCTCAGCGAAGAAGGCGGCAAAGTTGATCGTAGCTTACGAACCGGTGTGGGCCATCGGTACTGGCAAGACAGCAACCCCGCAAATGGCTGCGGAAGCTCACGGCCTGATTCGCGGCGAGGCCGCCAAAGCCTTTGGTCAGGAGTTAGCCGACAACCTGCGAATTCTTTATGGCGGATCGGTGAAACCGGAAAACGTAAAGGCCCTGATGTCCGAAGCGGAGATCGATGGAGCCTTGGTGGGCGGAGCAAGCCTCGACCCGAAATCGTTTTCGGCCATCGTGAAGTACTAGGAGATCTTCAGTCGTTGGTTGTCATTCGCCGGGAAGACCAACTCGGGGACATGGTTGATTGCCCCTTTGTTATAATCAACCCTGCCTCAACATCGAATTCAGCTTCTGTGCGGAAGTGGTGGAACTGGCAGACACACCATCTTGAGGGGGTGGCGCCGAAAGGCGTGGGGGTTCAAATCCCCCCTTCCGCACCAATTTTTCAATCGGCCGTTACTTCGGCTTTGTTGTCGGCTTGCAGTCCAGTTGGTTTGCAGGTTATTGCCTCACACTCTTGCCAGCGCTTAACGCGCCCGCCATCATTGCATCTGGGTCGTGCCGTTCTCGTACGACATCTAGGATACAGGTTCAATTTTGAGCACTCGCAAACCGCCTCGGGGTGATTTATCTCGTTTCACCATGCATGCCAAGTGCGCGAGGTCGCTTTCCGAATACATGTGTGCCTCCTCCTCGGCCCAAAGATCGGTGACCCTATAGCTGGAATGTCCGGAGAAACCAATCTCCTGCAAAGGCACTCGCAGGGTGAGGTTGGCGTCCTGACCGGAATTGCGGTTGGCCGCAACTACGATTGCGGCACGCTCATTCCAGCGAATATAGGGTTTCGGCACCTTGACTTCCGAATCGAAAGGAACCGCCATGAGCTGGGGGCGGATGGGTTCTGGCCGAACTTCCAAGATTTCTTTTTCGCGCTTGCGAATCGCAATCATCCTCTTTACATCTTCGAACATGGCGCGTTGTCGGGGCTGATTGAGTTCGTCCCAGTCCAGCCTGCATCCGTACAGCATTCGTCCTTTGCCGGGATTGCCCCCTGCAACCAGATCAGCCGACTGCGTCGGCATTGGCCGGAAGGTAGCGTCGAATTCTTCGCCTGAATAAAACAGCGGAATGGCAGGAGTGAGCATTACGGAATAACCAAAAAGCGAGCGGCTTCCTTGCGCGGTATAAGGGCTGCCCTTCTCCGGCCATGTTCCATCATTGCCGTCATCGTGAGAGCTCAACTGGATGCTGGGCCACCCATTTTGCAATGTGGCTACGTGAATTTTCAGCGTGGGCGGTTTGCCTTCATAGGTCAGCGGACGCACCGTGTCGCTCATGATGAAGTGGTAGGGTACGTATTGCCAATTACCGTCCATATAACCCATATCGCTGCGGACGGTGATGTTTTCAATGGGTCGGGCTGCGACGTTCTCGACTGTGAGTTGCAGATCCGGTACCCCATCTGGGTCAGTGTCAATTCCATTCCCGTCGTGGGGATAGCCTTTGCGGCGAGAGACCCTGTCTTCCTTTAATCCGTCCAAGCGCACACGCAGCACGCCTTCGCCGTTGGTGCTGCCCTCGAAACGGCTGCCATCGTCTCCGTATTGGATGATGACTCGATACGGTCCGCCGGTGCCATACTTGCGGTCGTAGAAAGCTGGCACGTCTTTCTCCAAAACTTCGATCGGCATCTCGTATTCTTTTTGAATGAAATCGGTCACGCCGGGCAGCGCCGCGTTTCCCTCTTCGAACAGCACGATCGGATGCCCAATCGATGCGGCATACTGCCGTACCCTTTCCCACAAATCGGGGCGGAAGAGATTCACATCGAGCCGGAAGCCATCGACCTTGAATTTCTTGACGTAGTCGTTCCAAATGTTGACCCACCAGTCGTCGAGATCGGTATGTCCGCCGTACCAATCGAAATCAGGCAAAGTCCAACTCACGCCGCGAAACCATTCCGGGTGGGTCTTGAGCAAGGGACTGGTGGGCAGCACGCCTGAGGTCCGAATGTCCAGAAATATGCGGATACCGCGTTGATGGGATTCGTCTACGAATCTCTTAAAGTCTTGCTCGCTGCCAAGTGAGGTGTCGAATTTGTCGGGCTCGGTTACGGCGTAATGTTCCCACATGCCGTTGTAATAATGGTGGGCGTCACTCAGCCAAGGAACTCCGGTCCAAAGGCCGGTGATGCCCAGGTCTTGCAGGTACGGCAACTTTTGGCGCAAGGTCTCGAATGTGCCAGTTTCCGGTCCCTTCGGGGAAGTGAAGCC
The DNA here is from genome assembly GCA_963712035.1 of uncultured Acidobacteriaceae bacterium. Taxonomy (GTDB): domain Bacteria; phylum Acidobacteriota; class Terriglobia; order Terriglobales; family Acidobacteriaceae; genus PALSA-270. The sequence goes on from CAVQGL010000005.1 coordinate 459,002, forward strand.
CTTGACTTCGAGTTCGTAAAGAATCAGATCTTTCGCCCACGCTGGCGTCGGCGGCTGTATGGAAGTTGCGATGACGGCGCTCGGCAATATTTTCGTTTTTGATCTGGCTAGGGTCTCGACCTGGGCCATCACTAGAGCCGCGCTTCCCGCCAGACCTGCCTTGATGAAGTTCCTGCGGGACGCTTTCAGAAAACCCTTCTCGTTGTCTTTCACCCGTTTCTCCTCGATGATTTCTATTGCGCCAAGTAACCGCCATCAATCGCCCAGTTCACGCCGTCCACGCAGGCAGCCGCAGAGCTACAAACATATGCCGCTAATTCTGCGATCTCCTCACAGCTGGAAAAACGTTTCTAACACTTGATCGCCCTGCATCGGTATCGCACCTACCCCATTCACAGACGTTTCCGGCTCTAGACCCGCTGCGTACCTGTAATAGGGATTCTCGCTTCCCAGGCCGGGATGAATCGCCGCTGCTGAGCAGGACTTACAACTTCTCCGGGATCGCGCGCTTCGTTGCCATCGTGCTTGGCGATCGGCAACAGTCATCTGGCGCGGTCAGCTGCTTACCGCACGCCGTGAGGATGGCACGGCCCGGCGCAGGAGATTGTTATTCGCTTTGAGATAAAACATCCGCTCCGTGTCAAGTGTACTTCACGAAGCGCAGTGACGCGGAATTCATGCAGTAGCGAAGGCCCGTGGGTTCTGGGCCATCGTCGAAGACGTGGCCTAGATGGGCATCGCATTCGGTACAAGAAACCGCGACACGAACCATGCCGAAAGTTGAGTCGCGGGTCTCGCGCACATTCTCAGCCGCAATAGGCGCCCAGAAACTAGGCCAGCCAGTGCCCGAGTCGAATTTGGTAGCAGAATCAAAGAGCGCGTTGTCACAACAGATGCAGCGGTAGAGTCCGTTGTCGTGCAGGTTCCAATACTTGCCGGAAAAAGCAATCTCAGTGTCGGCAGTTGCGCGTGATGTCGAAGACTCCGGAAGGGAGTTGTTTGCGCCATTCGGTTGCAGTCTTGACGACTCTGGCGACGGTGACCTTGTTCAACCGCTGCCCAGAATCGGAAAAAAGGACGACCAGTGACTTCCTTCGGTTCATTGGCGTCGGCAGCCGCGGCCTGTAGGACGTGGGGTTCGCTCCACTGCCAAAACACCAAGCCGACTATGGCCGCCGCCGCCGCGCCGGTCAGGAAGATACGGCGCCCAATGTTTGCGGGACCTTCGCGGTCAAGATCGGAATTGAACATGACCCTTTCCTACTTTCCGGTATAGAGATCGGGGAACTCCTGGCGAAGATGCTCGACCTTGGGAGCATCGTTGTACAGGATGTAGAGGTCGCTGGGATGCAGCGCCGCGTAGTTCTGGTGATAGCCCTCAGCCGGGTAAAAGGCTTGCAGCGGTACGACCTGAGTTACCAACGGACGAGGAAAAACCCGGGCATTGTCGAGTTGGGCGATGTAAGCCTCGGCAATGCGCTTCTGCTCATCGTTGGCATAGAAAATCGAGGAACGGTATTGCGTACCTTCGTCCGGGCCCTGGCGGTTCAATTGGGTTGGGTCATGGGCGACGGAGAAAAAGACGCGTAACAACTGGCCGTAGGTAATCTGCGAAGGGTCGTAAACGATTTCGACCGACTCGGCATGACCGGTTTCGCCGGTGCTTACAATCTCATATTCAGCGGTCTTGGCCGAGCCGCCGGAGTAGCCAGAGGTCGCGCTGATTACGCCTTTGACATGCTGAAAGACGGCCTGGATTCCCCAAAAGCATCCGCCGGCAACGACTGCGGTTTGCCGGGCGGGTGCGCCGGCTCGCGCAGCATCCAGGACCGGCGCTGGAACCGGGACGGCAGTTCCTGCTTTGGCGTTGCAGGCCACGGTGGCAAGAAGCGCTCCGAAAAGAACCAGAGCAGTGCGAATCGAAGCATAGGTAGTCATCACGTTTCCCCTGTTAAGTACGGATGCCATGGACTACCGGATTGGAGTGTCTGCGCCGGCAAAAGTTTCAACTTCCTCAGCGGGATAGAATTTCCCCTCTCTGGGTGGTTTTTCAATATCTGTGAGTAAAGCAATGTAGAAGAGACGACGGTCTAGATTTCAAGTAGCGACACTTCATGAATTTCCGCAGCGCCGTTCACGCGCTTGACCAACAGGGTCTTCATTTCCCAGGGAGCGAGATCGACCGCGTGATTGAGACCCAGAACAGTACTCTGGAGCGTAGCCCGAGACGCTCTTCCCGAGCGCTCCTGTATGCGCACGATCACGCCGTCTTTTTCATTCTCTCCCCGCTTGATCGCCAGTACCCACACGTTACTGGGCATGATCTCAAAGAAAGAGCGCTCCCAGGCTTCGCTTCCAGGATGAGCAGAGTCCATCACATACTCAGCGGGCGTCTGGAGTTCTTCGGCGCGCCGGTCAAGCGCGAAATCCGAGTAGATGCCGGCTCCGCCGAGCAACCAGAAACGGCGCTCCTGCCTGCCCTGATCCTGCCATGCATTGTTATCGTTGTACGGAACCTGCGCCGGATTATGGCGCGCGAAGGGCGCCGACCGGATCAGCACGGTGCGGAAGAGTCCGTTCAAGCAGTCATAGCTGTAAGTAGAATTGTTTAGCAGGGCCACGGTGTAGTCCGCGTTGCCGACCTTCCCTTGTACGGCTCCCCAATCCTGGTAGGGTTCCTCTTCGCCATTGGTCTGCCGCTGGATTACTTGCCCTGGCACTTTCGCATAGATTGCCGGTTGAGCGAGCGCAGTGGGAATTTCGAGTTTGAGCATCTGTTCGTGTTCGCGCCAGTCGATGACAAAACGAAGCTCCACGAAATCAAGTCCGGCGAATTGGGCGATGTCGAGAACGATCTCCGAATCTTGCCAACGCGCACGCTGGCGAGTAACCCGAGTAACAGGGCCCTCCTCAATGAGGGTGGACGAAACCAGCGTGGGGCGACCGATTTCCAGGCGAAATTCACTGATGCCATGCGCCCAGGTGTCGCTGGTATCGCTGATCGCGACCAAGCCGACTGGGCCCGCCAGCAACTCGGTGCCATCTCTTGCTTTCAACGAAGAGATGCCGAAGCCGGAACTTGACACGGAAAAGAAATCCAGGTAGCCATCAGAAGCCGGCGGCTCGCCGTGTTCCAGCGTCAGGACTTTGTATCCACACGCCGGCAGGTCGACCCACGCCGACAAACGCGGCACAAAGGTGGACATGCTTGCCGAAGGTCTCCACTGCACCGGTATTTTGCGCCCGTCTTTAGACGAGAGATGGGTGATCGGCGAAGTACCCGATGGATTTTTGTCGGTGTGATATTCAACCAGAGCCTTGCGTTTCCAAGGAAGTGGATTAAAGAGAAAGACAGCGCCCTCCTCGACTCCGTTGAGGTCAACCCGCTTTGCCATGGTTTCCAGGGCCGCTATTTTTGAAGTCTGCGCAACCTCGCACGCGTATCCGACACTATCGCGCACATCCTGGTAGTCGGAATACAACGATGTTCCCGCCATCATGTCATGGAACTGACAGAACAACACTTTCCACCAGGCTTCGGCATACTGCTCGGCGGGGTAAGCTCGTCCAGCGCTTAGACCGGCAACCACCGAAATGGTTTCGGCCTCGCCAAGCCAGCGCTCGGCGCGGCGGTTCAGAAACTTTCCTTCTCCATAGGTTGAATAACAACCGCGCGCATGATGCTGCAGTTCTCCCTTAACGACGGGCAGCGAACTAAATGCGGGAGAGTTTTCTATAGACATGAAGAAATCGCGCAGGGTGCTGAAGCGTATTTCCGGCAGATTTGGGTCCTTCTGCATTTCCAGAACCTGGCGTATCTGCTCTTTGGTGACGGCGCCCCCATGATCGCCAACTCCCAGGAAAAGAGGGGCATGGTCAAAGCCCGGCGCAAAAGCCTGGGTCGCCGCCGGGCGAATAAGCTCGGCATCGGCATCGTAGTTGCGCCAGATTCTTAGAGTAAGAACTCGAGATCCGTCAGCGGCTTCCCACCAGAACAGGAGCGGCAACTTCATCTCATGTTCTTGCGGACGCATGAAAACGTAGTACCCGTAGCCAGCGCGCCGCAAGATAGCGGGGAGTCCCGCAGCGTGCCCGAAAGAGTCGGGATTGAACCCGATATTGACGTCGACGCCCAGGGCGCGTTGACAGTAAGCTTTTCCATAAAGCGAATGCCGAATAAAGCTTTCGGCTGCGGGAATGTTGCAGTCCGGCTCGACCGGCCAACCGCCTACCACTTCCCATCGGCCTTCGCGGACGCGCTTCTGGATTTCGGCGAACATCCCCGGATCGGCGGCTTCTACCCAGCGGTAATGCGCGGATGATGAATGGCTATAGCAAAACCCCGGGGTCTCGCTGATGCGGTTCAAGGCACTGCGGAATGTGGTAAGCGCGGTATCCGACCCATCGCGCCACGGCCAAAGCCACGCCGCGTCGATGTGAGAGTGGCCGATGACGTGGATGACCTGCGTTTTCCGAGAAATCTTTTTGGCGGCTTGCTGGGCCAACGCCGGAGTCGCAACCGCTGCGCCCAGCGACCCTACCGTTTGGATGAGAAAATCACGTCTGGAAAGCTGACTCCGCTTGTCAGTCATGGGCCGAGTTCTCCTCGATCTGCTTCACTCAGACGTTTGCATGTGCCGCGAGCAAGTTGGGCAGCAACGTCCTTTATCTGAGTGGCATTCGTCGGCACGAATCATACTCCTGAACGAGATAGCCCATCTTGCAAGCCGCAGTGGCCCGAAGCGCTACCTATTGTTCAGCATTTACGGGATCGCGGAAACGATCCCCGATTGCCGGCAAACTCGCATACGTCGTCGTCTCGAGCGCAGCGAGAAATCGGCTCCTTCTGAGAAGTCGCCAACAGCGGATTCCTCGTCGCTGCGCTTCTCGGACAACTCTGAGAGTTTGTCAACGGTCTGAGCAGAACGCCTACCGATACCGGATAAGGACAGAACTCAAGCAGGGCGCGCTTTTGCGCGGCCGGGGGATATTCTGGTCCGCTTGGCGGACCACCGGCCAAGGGGAAATATCTTTTTATAACCCGTGGACTTATTGCAGATCTCCACCGCAAGATTGCCACTGGCGTCACAGGTATAGGTCTCTTCAATCACGAATGCATTTGTCGCCGGTGTGCGAACGACAGGTACTGAAGGAAGATCTGACCGGTCTTCCAAGTCTGGATCAAACGGAAAGCGGATCTCGTCCCAATTGGTGATCTCACCCAAAGGGCGACCGTCCTCAGTGAGGCCCGTGCATTCCAGATAACGAAAATGTCCAATATTGTGGGCAGGACGGTAGGAGCGCGTACTCCGCAAGGACGGTTCTCCGGGGCCCGGCAAAGCTGTGCCGCGGGGGAAAAGGAGGTCGAAGGCAATGGCGCGTCCGTCCCCGGTCTCACGCCAGAGTCCGAAATTGCGCATGAACTGATCTCGCAGAACGAAGCCGGATTGCCTGTCGGCCCGGATCGCCAATCCGATCGCAGTCGCCGAACGCATGTACGCCGACCGGCGCACTCGCTTGCCGAACTCCTCCCGAAGAATGCGCGCTACAGGCGGCAACTCGGAACCTCCGCCGGTTACATAGAGGGTATCCACAAAGCGCTCCGGATGCTCAGCAAGTAATCGATTGACAACGTCGCGGCTCGACTCGATGAGGGGCCGGCATTCTCCGTAGAACGTGCTTGCTGCCAGGGAAACTTCGTGCCAGTGGGGACGAACCCTTTCCAAGTCAATTGTCAGCTTGCGCGTATTGGGATTGAGCGCTTCCTTCTTCTCGCGGCACTCTTCCAGAAGAGCGAACCACTCGGCCGCCGACAGCGCCTCCTGGTCACGGGAAGAGACTCCGGCAGCCGCAAGCGCGAGTTGCGCCAGAATCTCGTCAAAGTCATCGCCGCCCAAAGTCGGTATCCCGTCGGAAGCGACAATGGCATTTGCGTCATCCCCCAGTTCTATGAGCGAAGCGTCAAAAGTGCCTCCACCCAAGTCGTAGACCAACAGCCAGCCTCCAGTGCGGGTCTTCTGGTCAGCGCGGTTGCGGTGGGCGAATTCGACGGCAGCCGCGGAAGGCTCGTTCAACAATCCGAGAACTTCGAAGCCCGCCTCGCGCGCCGCTTCGGTGGTCAGAAAACGCTGGTTGCTATTGGCGTTCGCGGGCACTCCCAACATCACTTCCAAAGGGCCAGCGCGGCCATTCGATAATGTGGAATGCTCGCGCAACTGCTCTCGCAAGGCCTCCATCAATTCGCGCATCAATTGCCGGATCTCAAATGATTGTCCGCCGATCTCGATCCGGGTGTCAGGTCCGGCGTCCGCCAAACAACGCTTCAGGGAGCGTGATACGGTCCAACCCGGTTGCCCCTGCGCCAGCCATGCGTCCCAGCCATAGGCGCGCCTGTCCTCCCGAACGGCGACCAAAGGCGGGAACCAGTCGCGTGCGTGCCCGTCCCGACACTCGAAGTTGACCAGCGGATAGTTACCGCGGTCCACAGCAGCGACCACAATGCGGGTTGTGCCAAAATCTATTCCGACCTTCATAGACAAACGGACCAGGCGTGCGGCAGTTTCAGCATTGAGAGATTGAGCTCCGAACTTCTCCCGAGGAAAATTTACCGGCACTCTTGAACTTCCATTCTAGAACACCCGGGTACCGTGCGCCGGCCGCGAAAACGGGCTTTGGCCATGGAAAAACAATCAAATGGATCTTGGCAAAGAAGGCAACGTTGTAGTCGTGGATCTTCCACAGCCGCACGAGCAGCGCCTTTCTGGACTACCGTGCATGTTAAAATGCTTGCGTTACGTTACCGCTGGGCGAACCTGGAGGGAACGGACGTGACAACAAACTACGCCTGGGAACGACTGTACCAAGCTGCGATCCTAGAAACGGACAACGCTAAACTTCCGCAGTTGATCGAGCGAGCACGAACAACAATCAATGCACGCCTCGGAGAATTGGCCTTAAACGGTGACAATTCTGCGGAACAGCAGGCGATGGAGCTAGCCCTCCAGGCTTTGAAGATCGTCCAGCGAGAACGGTGTCAGGCAGCGGATTCCAGTAAGTCGTGAATGCGGTGTACCAGCATCGAGGGCTGAGATTTCGGGACCACCGCGCTTACCCCAGCCGATAAAGCCATTTCGGACAGATGGGTAGTCGCGACATTTGTAAACATCACCGTAGGAAGCGCCGGCAGGAGTCGTTTCAATTCTCGAGCCGCCTGAATGCCGTTCATTACAGGCATGGAAAGATCAAGAATTACAAGATCTGGCTTTAGTTTTTGTGCCTTTTCTACGGCTTCCTTCCCGTTGGCGGCCTCGCCTACCACGATCCAGTTATCTTCCTTTTCCAGAAATCTGCGAAGGGTCTCGCGGATGAGAGAGCTATCGTCCCCGATCAGGATGTGTTTTTCCATTCCAGCCTCAATGCGGACGAACTGCCAGTAAGCTTCGATGCCGCCACCGCAGATCGGTCTATACAGGAAGGGGGGTATTTCGCCGCTGGTTACACACGACCTCCATCGAAAAAAGCCGCACTTTATGGGATAGGTGTGCGGCCGACCTTAGGAGGGGAAGGATTAATCCTTCTCAGGCGGGAACTTGGGCAGATTCAACTCCGTGAACGTAGTCTTCTGGCCCAATGTCTTGGTGAAGGCTTTTGGTGCCATGTTGAGACAGGTCATAGCACGAACGCTCATCCTTCTCACCGCTTTCGTTTTCCAGCGCGTGGTAATGTCTTTTGCCGAGCGTGACGAATGAGGTTTCGATCTGCCGCCCGCAGTAGGAACAGGTATAGTTGCACAGTGTATACATGACTCACCTCAGTATTGCGTCGGCGTTTCGGCCAGCGGAAAGTAAAGATCACGCGTCCCTTCACGGTCCACCAGCGCCGAGGCCTTCTCAACGTCAGGCAAAATGGTCTGGCATCGTGCCGCCCCAATCTCGTCAACGCTGACGACATTACCTTGGATGTCATTTGGTGAGTGGGCTTTTATACAGCCGGAAGGGTAGAGCGTGCCAGAAAGTTCGCCAATAAGGTCGCAGTTGTTTACCTAGGCGATGGCAGCGAGTTCCGGCATGCTCTCGGAACCGCGGGGAATCATGCGGGCGCTATAGCGGAGAATACGCGGCACGACAGAAGACAAAGAGGCGAGGCCGCGAGTCTGCGGCCCTCCCGTCCTTACTTTTCGATATCGAAATAAATCTTCGTGCTGGCACGATACCGGGATATCTTCTTGCCGTCGAGTTCCATTTCCAGCCCCTCAACTCTTGCCCACTTTATGCCACGAATGGTTTTGGCGGCTTCGGCCACCGCGTTTTCTGCAGCCTTCGCAAAGCTTTCTTTCGAGGTTCCCACCACTTCAATCACCTTTTGAGCCATTGGCCATCCTCCTTGGACATCTGATTATGAGATTCCCGTCGCCCAGTCAACCAGGCGTACCATGAGACATGAGCAGAATACATGGAGATGGCCCCAACTCAGAAGCTTTGGATTGGTGGGAAGCGGCTAGTGTCCTCCTTCGACGAGAGCCAGGTGAGGACGACGAAGACGAGGATGAGGATGAGGATGACGAAGAAGGCGGCGAAGACGACGATGAGGATGCTGATGAAGAAGGCGACGGTTACTCAGAATGACCTTGCGCCGATTCTGTAACTGGTCGCAACTTAGTGCGCCGGAAATCCCGCCAAATAGGGTAATCTAGTAGGTCGGATTGGAACTGGTTGGGGGGTGGTAAGCATGGCAGAAGTTCGACTGCAAGAGGGCGAGTCGGTAGAGAGCGCTCTCCGTCGCTTCAAGCGCAAGGTTCAGACGGAAGACATCATTAAGGAAGTAAAGCGTCATTCCTATTATCTGAAGCCGGGCGCAAAGCGGCGTGTGAAACAGGCATTGGCGCGGAAGCGCGCCCGGAAAAAGATTCGCACCGAACGCGATTGAATGGTAACCGCGGGTCGCCGCTGCCAGGTGGCGGCCCGTCAGATTATGCCTCCGCTGCAATCGTCGGCAATGGCGCTACCAAGGATCGCGGATCTCTTTACAGTCGGTTAGCCATGCCCTAGAATGCCTTAGCGAGTAAGAGAACGTTTTCGTACGCTTTATAGGTGGCTCAGCAATCGTATGGTCATATTGATCACAATCGTTCATGTTGTTGTCTGCGCATTCTTGATCATCGTCGTGCTGCTACAAAGCGGCCAGAGCGGTGACGTTGCAGCCGCCTTTGGTGGCATGGGCAGCCAAACGGCGTTCGGCCCGCGCGGCTCGGCGACTGCCCTGTCACGGGCGACTACCTGGTCGGCGATCATCTTCATGTTGACTTCGATTACGCTCTCTATCTACGCCCAGCGCAGATCCGGCCCAACCTCGGTGCTGCAGGGCATGAAGTCTTCGCAGACGAAAAGCCTGCCTGCGACCCCGGCGCCTGCTCAAACGCCACAGAAATAGCTATCAGCCTTCAGCTATCAGCTCTCCGAAAGATCAGCTGACGGCTAATCGCTGAGAGCTGAAAGCTTTCATGATCCACGAAATTCTTCCCGTCGGCCCTCTGCAATGCAACTGCTCGGTGATTGGGGACGAAACCACGCGCGAAGCCATGGTCATCGACCCTGGTGACGACATCGAAGACGTACTCGCTCTGATTCGCAAACATAATCTCCAAGTCAAACAGATCGTCATCACCCACGCACACATTGACCACGTCGGCGGCGCGATGAAGCTGCGGGCTGCTACCGGTGCTCCCATTCTGCTCAATCAGAATGACTACGAATTGTTGAAGATGCTCGACGTACAGGCGTCCTGGCTGGGCATGGCCGATCCGGGCAAGGTGAAGATCGATGGCAGCCTCGGGCAGGCCGATACCATCACAGCAGGATCTCTGAAGGCGCGAGGTGCTCCACACTCCCGGCCACACCGAAGGCAGTGTGTGCCTTTACTTCCCTCTCGAAAAGAAGCTGATCGCAGGCGACACGTTGTTCGCCGGGAGCATCGGACGCACCGATCTGCCTGGCGGATCGTTCGAGAAGATCATCCGCTCGCTGCGGGAGAAAGTGCTGGCGTTGCCGGATGAAACCGTGGTCGTCCCGGGTCATGGTTCGCTCACCACGATTGGAGAAGAGCGAGAGAGTAATCCATTCCTCGGAAAGCAGTAAGCGGTCGCAAGAAAAGGCTCCCACCACAAAGGGCTCGTAAGGAACGGGCGTCAGACAAGCCCTCGCAAAACGAAGCGCGTTCTGAGCCTACTTAGGAGTTTAAGAACTCGAGCACCTCTCCCACTCCTTTGCGAAATTGCTCTGCCGGCGTTATCAGGCTCAGCACCAGATATCCATCGCTGGAGAAATCGTAGAAATGGCCGGGATGGACGAGCACGGACTTCTCGCGCAGGAGTGCAATCGCCAAATCCTCATCTGATTGCGTCACCGGAACCCTCAATACGACGTACCATCCGCCCTCGACTTCCAGCCGCTGACAGGTCTTCTGTTCCGCAAGTTGGGCATCGAGTTGTTGCAAATTCACACGCAAGCGGGCGAGCAGTAGCGGTTGAATGCTTTTACGCTGATCCAGGAGAACGGGCGCAGCCAACTGAATAGGCGCGTTCATCGAAAGATACGTGTCTGCGATCACTTCCAGTCGCGCCATCGCAGCTTTAACTACCTCCGCAGGTCCGCTGGTCGCAACCCACCCCAGTTTCATCTGCGGCAGGCCTGAGATCTTCGATAGGCCACTCAACGTAAAAGTCAGAGCGTCCTGATTCCTGGCGAAGGTCGCGCGTGGTGCGCCGTCGAGTGCATAGTCGAGAAAAACTTCATCCACGATCAGGGCCAAATTATTTTTGCGGCAGAACCCATTCAGCGCAGCGCGTTCCCCCTCGCTCACGTAAGAACCGGTAGGATTGTTGGGGTGCACCACTACCACCGCGCGCGTACGAGGATTCGCCGCCTGGTAAAGCGAAGGAAAATCAATTTGCCAACCGTGATCGTAAAGCAGCGGATACGGAACCAGCTTCACATCCTGTAGGTCGGCCAGAAATTCGAACAGCGGATAACTCGGTTTGGGTACAAGAATTTCGTCCTCGGGATTGCAAAGCAGGCGAAACACGTACGAATATCCCTCGCTGGTGCTGGTGGTCAGCACGAGCGATTCGGGATCGAAATCGAAGCCTCCGTGTTGCTCGCCGTAGTAGTTGGCCACAGCCTCGCGGGCACTGCGCACGCCTTTAGGCTGCGGATCGTAATCCATTGCTCCTGGCTGCGCCAAAGCGCTAAGAATGGTTTCGGTATCGTAGGCAAAACCCGCGCGGGACGGGTTCGACACGGTTAGATCGAGCACTTCCCTTCCCGCCGCAATCATCTCCTGATGGGCTTCAGTAAAGCGATTGAGCGTGAGTTTCCATTCCGTGCGGTGAGAAAACATGGATGCCATATCATAAAGGAATTACTTTTCTAAGACGCGCTGTGCGCATATCATTTTGTTATGGCGCCTACTTCCATGTCCCTACAAAACGGTGTTAAACATGACCTTCGTCTAGCCGAGCGGATGTCGCGCTTGGGCACCGAAACCGCATTTGAAGTTCTGGTGAGAGCTCGCGCCCTCGAAGCAAAGGGCAAAGACGTCGTTCACCTGGAAATTGGCGAGCCGGATTTTGACACGCCCGGAAACATCGTAGAAGCCGCAGTGGACGCCCTTCACGGAGGCTGGACGCACTACGGCCCCTCGGCTGGCTTGCCAGCGCTGCGTCAAGCCATCGCCGAGGACGTCAGCCAGTCGAGAGGCGTGACGGTACATGAAAACGAGGTCGTCGTGACTCCCGGTGGCAAGCCGATCCTGTTCTTTAGCGTGATGGCCCTAGCCGAGGCTGGCGATGAAGTCATCTATCCAAATCCCGGCTTCCCCATTTATGAATCGGCCATTCGCTACGCTGGCGCCCGCGCCGTGCCCATCCGGCTGCGCGAAGAAAGAGATTTTGGACTGGACGTCGATGAACTGGCCTCGCTGATCAACGATCGCACTAAGCTGATTATTCTGAATTCCCCGCAGAATCCTACGGGCGGCGTGCTGCCCAAGCGGGACATTCAGGAAATTGCGCAAGCGATCGGCGACCGCAACATTATGGTTCTTTCCGACGAAATCTACAGCCGCCTGATTTTTGAAGGCGAGCATTATTCCATTTTGTCGGAGCCGGGATTCCAGGAGCGCACCATCCTGCTGGATGGCTTTTCGAAAACCTATGCCATGACCGGATGGCGCATGGGCTACGGCGTGATGCGCCCAGATTTCGCGGCACACATTGCGCGCCTCATGACCAACGTAAATTCCTGTACAGCCAGCTTCACTCAGATGGCCGGAATTGAAGCCCTGCGTGGCGATCAGGCTTCGGTGGAGCACATGCGCCGTGAGTTCCAACAGCGGCGGGATGTTTTTGTGGCCGGGTTGAACCGCATTCCGGGGTTCTCGTGCCGTGTGCCCAAGGGCGCGTTTTATGTCTTCCCGAATATCACGCGAACTGGATGGAAGGCAAAGCAACTGGCTGACAGTTTGCTGGAAGATGCCGGAGTAGCCGGTCTGGCAGGAACGTCCTTTGGTGATTTTGGCGAGGGCTATTTGCGCTTTAGCGTGGCCAATTCGCTGGAGAATTTGAACAAAGCGCTCCAACGCATTGACCAGTGGGTGAAGAAGAATCTATAACAAGGTCTTCGAGTAACGCCGGCGTCTCGCCGGCCAATGGGTCAATACCTATTCGAGGCGCACGATGGCAAAAAAGACAAATTCGAACGCTACCCTAAATCCCAAAGCTGGGCGTCCGAACATTCCCGGCTACGGCATCGCAAAAAGCAACAAAGGTCTCCTGCCCTGGAAATGGGCACTGGACCGGCTGCGCAAGAGCCGCCAGTATTGGATCGCAACCACACGGCCAGATGGCGCTCCACACGTCATGCTGATCTGGGGGCTATGGCTGGACGATGGTTTCTACTTCAGCACCGGCAAAGATTCGCGCAAGGCGAAAAACCTGGCGAGTAATCCGCGCTGCGTCATTTGCTCCAACAATTCCGCCGAAGCGGTGATCGTCGAAGGCGTGGTCGAGAGTATGAGTCCGGAAAAGCTCAAGCCAATTTTTGTGGCGTACAAAAAAAAATACAAGATGGATGTCAGTGGCATGGGCGAGCCCTTTTATCGCGTCCAGCCCAGTGTCGCCTTCGGCCTGCTGGAAAAGAAGTTCACCGGCACGGCTACGCGCTGGATATTTTCCTAACAATCTAAATCTTGACGAGTCTTGATTTTGGCGAGCCTTGATTTTAATGAGGCTTGATTTTGGTGAGCTTATTTTGATGAGGAACGATGAATAAGAACTTCCGTGTGTTTGCTACCTGCGATATTGGAGAAGCCATTAATTTGCTGCGCCAGAAAGGTTACGAAGTTGAGGTGTATCCCCATCCCGAACCGCCGCCCAAAGCTTTAATCGTGGAAAAAGCTGGATCAGGAATTGACGGCCTGATCACCACCTTGCGCGACAAGATTGATGCCGAAGTCTTCGAAGCCGGCAAGGGCACGTTGAAAGTCGTGGCTCAGTACGCCGTTGGCTTCGACAACATCAACCGCGCCGACGCCAATCGCTATCGAATTCCCTTCACCAACACCGCCGACGTGCTCACCGAAGCTACGGCCGAGTTCGCTTTTTTTCTGATGGGCGCGGTGGCGCGAAAACTGTGGTCGGCAGAGCATCTCACGCGGGAAAACAAATGGGGCTACTGGCATCCGTATTTGCCGTTTCTGGGGGATGAAGTCACCGGAAAAACGATCGCCATCATTGGCACCGGCAGAATCGGTCTGGCGATGATCAAGAAATGCGCCGGCTTCGACATGAACATTCTGTGCTACGACCCGGCCTATCAGAATGAGGCTTACGTCAGGGCAATCCAGGAAGTACTGAACTTGCGCCATGCGAAAGGGATTTCACCGGAGAAGAATTGGATCAAATACGTCTTTGCGATTGAAGACGCGTTGCGGACGGCGGACTACGTGAGCGTGCATGTGCCGTTGCTGCGGGAAGGCGAAAGCCCCGCGCCGACTTATCATCTGTTCAATGAACGCACCCTGCGCCTGATGAAACCGACTGCATTCCTCATCAACACCTCCCGCGGGCCGGTCATCGATGAAGGTGCTCTGGTGAAGGCCCTCAAAGAAAAATGGATTGCTGGCGCCGCTCTGGACGTTTACGAGGAAGAGCCGCTGCCGCCCGGCTCGCTCTTGCGTGATCCCGCGATTGAAGACCGCTGCCGCCTGTTCCCGCACTTTGCCAGCGCGGGCAGAATCACGCGGCTTTCGCTTGATCCCAATAAAGGCATGGCAGGACGCTGTGTGCAAGGGCTGATGGACGTGCTCGAAGGAAACTACGGCGGAGATCCTGCGAAGATGCCGTATGTGGTGAACAAGGAGGCGTTCGGAAAGTAGCTGGGTTGTTGCTACACGACGTGCTCTCTGCGATCTCAGAGAATTCTACGAACTAGGGGACTTACTCCGAAATCGTGTGCTCTTCGCTCTGCGCCCGCAGGACGCGGTCCACAGAGTACGGCGTACGGCGACTGGGGCCGTAGTAGTGCCGCACTTGCATCTCGCCCAGAAGGCCGAGCGCCAGCAAATTCAGCCCTGCCAATAATAATACCGCGGCAAAAATCATTAGCGGGCCGTGTTCGACCATGACGCCGGCATGATGTAGAAATTTCTGCCCGAGCAGCCATAGGGCTACGCTCGAGCCGCCGAAGATGCTCAGCATCCCTAAACTTCCAAAGAAATGCAGCGGACGCGAAAGGTAGCGCAGCAGAAATCGAATCGTAATCAGATCGAAAAAAACGCCAAAGGTGCGGGCAATGCCGTAGTGCGAAGTCCCGTGCTCGCGATTCACATTGCGAATGGGAACCTCGCAGATGGAAGCCCCATACCATGAAGCCAATGCCGGAATAAAACGGTGCAACTCCCCATACAGCGGAACCTGCTCCAGCAGGTCCCGGCGATAGGCTTTGAAGGTCGTGCCAAAATCATGAATCGGAACGCCGCTGAACTTTGCCATCAGCCAGTTCGCGCAGCGCGACGGAATGCGGCGCAGCCACAGATTATCAATGCGGCGTTTGCGCCATCCGCTGACGATGTCATAGCCCTCGGAAATCTTTTCCAGGAACAGCGGAATGTCGGCGGGATCATGCTGCAAATCGCCATCCATGGCAATGATGTAGTCGCCGCGGGAGTGATCGAAACCGGCCGCCAGCGCCGAAGTCTGGCCAAAGTTGCGCCGCAACCGGACCACCGTGACCCGGCTGTCCACGGCGGCAATCTCCCGCAGTAGCGGGAACGAGCGATCGCTAGACCCGTCATCCACCAGAACGAGTTCGAAACTCTCGCCATTCGCCTCCATGACCACTTTCAAGCGGTCGTAGAGGTCGGTGACATTTTCCTCCTCGTTGTGGAGGGGAACAACGATGGAATATCGGGGCATTTCTCTCCAATTATACGATTAGATGCGGTTTTTCCTCGGGAAAGTTCACAAATCTCGGTTTTTCGAAATCCAACTCGGCCCTTTGGGACACTAGAATCCCGGTCCGGCCGGATAAGCTGGCAAGTCAGGAGGTCTGGCCGGTAGCTTCTTAGGATTGGCCTCGATATCCTTGAGCACGAGTTCAATAGCCTTCTCCAGTTGCGGATCTTGCCCCTTGACAACCTGCTCGGGACGATTCTCCACCACGATGTCGGGCTGCACGCCCCGGTTCTCAACCACCCACTGGCTATTGAGGTCGTAGCGCGAGAACTCAGGCCGGGTGATGTAACCGCCATCCAGCAGGTCCACATCGCCGCGAATGCCGCGCACTCCGCCCCAGGTGCGTTCGCCGATGAGCGGCCCCAGCTTGTAATACTTAAAGAAGTAGCTGAAGATGTCGCCATCCGAGGCGGCGTAATGATTGGTTACGCAAACCATGGAGCCGTGAAACACGTTGGAGGGCACGGTATCAGGCTCCCAATTGCGGGCCGAATCCATTCCCGCCAGAACGCGGCGTAGTCGCTCAAAGATCAATTGGTCCACGAAGCCGCCGCCGTTGTAGCGGACGTCAATGATCAACCCTTGCTTGCGAATCTGCGGAAAGTACTGTTTGACGAATTCGTTGAGCCCTTCGGCGCCCATGTCGGGGATGTAGACGTAGCCCACGCGGCCCTGCGTGGCGGCCTCAACCTTCTTGCGATTGGTCTCGACCATATTGAGTTCGCGCAGGCTGGATTCATCGGCAATAGGTTTTACCTGCACATTGCGAGCGCCATCTTCAGACGGCTTGGAGTTGATCGACAGCGTGACCGTCTCGTTGGCCGTATTGACAAATAACTCGTACGGATTCTGCGGAACCTTCAGCGGACGCCCGTTCACCGCGATCAGGTAGTCTCCTTCCTTGACGTTGACTCCGGGTTCGGTGAGCGGCGAACGCAGGTGAGAATCCCAATTCTCGCCGGGATAGATCTTCTTAATGCGATACAGTCCGCTGGCTTGGTCGGCTTCGAAATCCGCCCCTAACAGCCCTTCATTCACCGGATGGAGTTCGGGATATTCCCCGCCGCCCACGTAGGTGTGCGAGTTGGAAAGCTCGCCGATCATTTCGCCGAGAATATAGGTGAGCGTGTAACGGTCGGCCACGTAAGGCAAAAGTTGTGCGTACTTGTCGCGCAGCTTTTCCCAATCGTTGCCGTTCATGGAAGGCTCAAAGAAATAGTCGCGCTCCTGCCGCCACACCTCGTTGAACATCTGCTTCCATTCCTGCGGGGGATTCAATTCTGCACGCATGCCCGAGAGGTTGAGCGCGCCATCCCCGACTTTTTTCTGCGCGTCGGGCTTGGCATCGATGATGCCGTAAGTATTGCCGTCATGTCCTCCCGAAGCCGAATACAACAACTTCGAACCATCGAATGACAGCGCAAAGCGCTCCACATTTTCGATCAGCGTTTTGTTCTTGCGCTCCTTCAAGTCATATACCTGGACCGCCGGCGTTTCGCCGGCCAGCGGACCGGAGAGCCCCTGTACCGGAACCGTCGCGTAGTAAATGAAGCCTTTCGCGGCCCCAAAACTGCGAATAGTGCCCGGTTCGGTGGGCAAAGCGACAATGCGGTTTTGAATCCCGTCAAGGTCAATGTGAAATTCCGCCGGCTTTTCTTTCTCTTTTGTTTTTGCCTCTTCCGTTTCCTTGCCTTTTTCTTTCTCCTTGCCTTTCGTTGAAGCCGAATTCTTGGAGTCCTTCGCGGCTTCGGCAGAAGGCGCCGGCTCTTCTTTCTTAACTTCGGCCTCATCGCTCAGTGCGGGGAAGGGAGACGCCTCATCCTTGCGCAGAGTCACAATGTAAACCCGCGTCGTCTTGGGATTGGCAAATTCAAAATCAATGTTGCCCAACACCTCGTTGTAATCGCGGTCGGAGAGAAAATAGAGATACTTTCCGTCGGGATCGAAAATCGGTTCGTAGCTGTTGGTCATTTCGGTGGTGACCGGCGTGATTTTGCTATCCGCCAGCGAATACAAATTCACCACCGCATAATGATTCTCGCCAGTCTTGTCATAGGACAGCCACTTGCTATCCGGAGACCACGAGTAATTCGTAATCTCTCCGTATTTCGACTGATCCACTTGCACCGGCTTCTTCTCGGACACATCCACATACCACAGCCGTAATTTCTGGTCCGCCCACGCCAGCTTCTTGCTGTCCGCGGACCATACCGGGGCAAACATGAAGCCTTTGTTGCCGCTGGTGATCTGTTGCTCCTTGCCCATGCCGTCTTGCGGCGCGATGTATACCTCGTCTTCGCCGGTACGATCGGAAACGTAGGCAATCCAGCGCGCGTCGGGAGACCATGAAACCCGGTCCTCGCGAATGCCGGGCGTGCGAGTCAAATTGCGCACGCTGCCTTCCTTTGCGGGGACGGTGAACACATCGCCGCGCGCGCCAAATACAGCGCGCTTGCCGTCGGGAGATATGTCGAAATCACTCACAAACTTGCTCACATTTGCCCAGCGCTTCAGCGTCTGATCGCTCTCCCCGGGAACGTAGATGGTAAGTTTCTTGGCTTCTTTCGATTGCAGATCGAAAGTGTAGAGGTATCCGCCGTTCTCAAAGATGATCGCATCCGCGCCCAGGCTGGGCCACATGACGTCGAAGTCAGTGAAGTGGGTCTGCTGCTCGATCTGCTTGCTGCTCAAATCGTAGCTGTATAAGTTGAGGCGATGTTCGTCGCCTCGATCGGAAGTGAAGTAAATGGTGTTGCCATGCCACATGGGAAAAGTGTCGGTCCATTCCGTGTGCGGAACGTCTTCCGAAGTATTATTCTTGAGATCGTAAATTGTGATCGCCTGCGCCAGTCCGCCCGTGTAGCGCTTCCAGGTGCGGAAGTTGCGGAAAATCATGTTGTAAGCCATCTTGCTGCCGTCGGGCGAAAAAGAAAGTAGCCCGCCTTGATCCATCGGCAGCGGCTCTGCCAGGCCACCGTCCACACTCACGGTGAAAGGACGCTTCACCCATCCATTCGAAGCATCGCGGCGCGATAGAAAAACGATGCGCTTGCTGTCCGGTGTCCAGGTGAGGACTTGGTTGTGAATCCCCATGCGGTCGTTGAGCTGCCCCGCCCCGCCCTGATAAAACGTGAGTTGCTTCGGCTCCCCGCCCTCGGCCGGCACTACGTACACATTGAAATTGCCGTCGTATTGCCCGGTGAACGCCAGCCATTTGCCATCGGGAGAGAACTTCGGAAATAGTTCGCGCCCCGGATGAGATGTGATGCGACGCGCCATGCCGCCCGCAGTCGACGCCAGCCAGATATCTCCGCCATAGTAGAAGGCAATCTTGTCGCGAGAAATGTCGGGAAAGCGCATGAGGCGTCCTTCCGGCGTTTGCTGCGCGGAGGCAAGACAGGCACAACCTAAGATCAAGAGTGTCAGAGATCTCTTTAGAAGAGACATGCGGGCTCCTTCCAATAACGTCACGAAACAGGAAACTGGGTAAGGTATTTCATCCGCGGGAACGTTTGATTGTATCAGCTTGCCGCGAAGGTTTTGACCGGCGACAGGGGCATGATAGCAAGGCATAAGTTTCACTGTTTTCGACGGACTCCTCCGGAAAAAGAAAGCAGTTTTGTTCGGCCAGACTGAGACCGGTCCTATCGCCTATAATTCCTTGCGTTGCGACTTCGCCTGGCACACGTTCCGCGTCCGCAGGGAGCCGCGGCCCAAGAACTCACCGTGAAATAACAAGGAGCCTCGGCCCTGCGCAAAACCACCAGCTCTCCCCAATTTCGACCTCGCAGACAATTCCTGCGCACCGGCTTGCTTGGCAGCCTGGGCGCTTCCCTCTTGCCTGCCCTCGCTGGCGCGCGCGAGATTTCAGCCGAGCCTGCCTCCGAAGTCCGTCCCTTCGAACTCAATGAGGCCACGGTCCCCGATCTTCAGGCCGGAATGGCATCGGGAAAATTCACTGCCAGCTCGCTGGCGGAGAAATATCTCGGCCGCATCGAAGAGATCGACCGAAGCGGGCCGACGCTCCACAGCGTGATTGAAGTTAATCCGGATGCACTGCAGATTGCGGCCAGTCTAGACGAAGAGCGCAAGCAAAAGAAATCTCGCGGTCCACTGCACGGCATTCCAGTCCTGATAAAAGACAACATTGATACTGCCGACCGAATGCTCACCACTGCCGGCTCGTTGGCGCTGGTTGGATCGCGTCCCGCGCAAGATTCGTTTGTGGCTCGAAAGCTGCGGGAGGCGGGCGCAGTCATTCTGGGCAAGACCAACCTCAGCGAATGGGCCAACATTCGTTCCAGCCACTCCACCAGCGGCTGGAGCGGGCGCGGCGGTCTGACCAAGAATCCTTACGCGCTCGATCGCAATCCTTGTGGATCAAGCTCCGGTTCGGGCGCAGCCGTGTCTGCGAATTTGTGCGCTGTCGCCGTCGGCACGGAAACCGATGGCTCAGTGGTGTGTCCGTCCTCATCCAACGGAATCGTTGGCATCAAGCCGACAGTCGGCCTGATCGGCCGTTCCGGCATCATTCCCATTGCTCATAGCCAAGACACCGCTGGCTCCATGGCGCGCAGCGTCCGCGACGCGGCAATCTTGCTGAGCGCGTTGGCAGGCGTTGATTCTCGCGACCGAGCCACGGCAGAAAGTGCGGGCAAATCCTCTGCCGACTACACCAGGTTCCTCGATCCGAATGGCCTGAAGGGCGCGCGCATTGGCGTGGCCCGCAAGTATTTCGGATTCAATGACGCTGTCGACAAAGCCATGGATGACGCGCTCGCCGCCATGAAACAAGCGGGCGCAGCTCTCGTGGATCCCGCTGGCCTCGAATCGCATGGAAAGTTCGACGACACGGAACTGACGGTTCTCCTTTATGAACTGAAGGCCGACCTGAACGCATACCTGGCGGGCCGTCCCGGAGCGCAGGTGCACTCTCTCGAAGAGCTGATTGCCTTCAACGAGCGCAATCATGAAAAGGAAATGCCATATTTCGGACAGGATTTATTCATCAAGGCCCAGGCCAAAGGACCGTTAACCAGCCAGGAATATTTGAACGCGCTGGAGACCAACCACCGCCTGGCTCGGAAAGAAGGCATTGACGGCGTGATGGATAAATTTCACCTTGATGCGATCGTGGCTCCGACTGCGGGTCCAGCGTGGCTCACCGACCTGGTGGACGGCGACCACGATGTCGGAGAAAGTTCCAACGCCGCTGCGGTCGCCGGATATCCAAACATTACCGTGCCTGCCGCATTTATCTCTGGCTTGCCAGTCGGGATTTCATTCTTCGGGCGAGCATGGAGCGAGCCCACACTGCTCAAACTGGCTTACGCTTTCGAGCAGACAACCAAGGTGCGAAAACCGCCACGGTTTCTCGCCAGTGTAAAATTTTGAACACGATTACGTTGAGAGAAAAAGGGTGCCCCATCCTAGCGCGTTCTGTGTGCTATGGCCTGCCCTGAGCGGAGTCGAAGGGGTGGGATTCTACAACGGCCTCCATCCGGGGATTTCCAATCCGACTCGCAATGTCGATGTTGGGGAGGAAAGCCTCGCAAGATAACGTTATTTCGCCGCCCACCCCAACCCATCGGCCCCCGGCCCAGCGCTCAGCGTCTTTGTAACTTCCCAAGTCTTCAGATCCACGACGGCCACCTTCCCCTCCGTGCTGCACGACACATAGGCCAGTGCACGATCAGGACGCATCAGAATTTGCACCGGGTCCGGCGAAACGTCAATCGTTCTGACGACTTTCATCTGCGACAAATCCACCACCGCCACCTGATTCAATGACTGCATCGTGACCAGCAGCCAGTGGCCATCGAGGGTAGGCGCGGTCCCATACGCAATTCCCGGCAACGCGATCCATTGCGTGACTGCGTTCTTTCTGGTGTCAATGACGGCCAGCCGCGGCTGCTCCTGATCCGCGGTAAAAACGTAATGATCGTCCATTGAAATAGCGATGCGCTGGTCAGTCTTGGCAACCGGAATCACTTTAATGGTTTTTCGTGCAGCCAGATCAAGCACGCTTACCGTGCCGGAGTCCACGTTCGACGTGTAAGCGCGCCGCCCGTCATGCGCGATAACAAACATGTGGCTCTCCGGCTCACCCGTGGGCACGGACCCCACTAATTTCCCTGAGCGCGGATCGACGATGTCAATCGCCTCTTTCAGCTCGGCCGACACATATAACATTCCGCCCGGGCCAAACTTGGGGCAGTGCGGCCGCGTCGGACTACCCAGATCAATCGTGTCAATTACGCTTCGCTTATCGAGATCCACTACTTCGATTGTGCTCCCGTCGGTGCCCGGCTTGCCCACGCCCGCGTTCCCATAAATCGGCAAATACGCCAAGCGTCCATCCGGAGACACCGCGACTTCATGAGCATGATTTCCGTGGGTTGCAACTTTCGCCACTTCCTGCCCGGCGTCGGGATCAATCAAGCTCAGGGTGTGATCTCCCTGGTTCACCACGAGAAGCAGTGGTCTAACCGTGGCGCTATTCATTTGCGCCCGAGCCCCTACAACAAGCGAGCAGAGCAGAAGACAGAAAATCGGAAACGTCAGCAGCCATTTCACGCGGATCTCCTCCACAAAATCTTGGGCCAATTGTAACCCTACTCGTAGCGTAAGGCTTCGATAGGATCGAGGTTCGCTGCTCGCAGCGCCGGCAACATCCCGCTAATAATTCCGACCACGCCTAAAATCGACGTGGCAATCAAGAGGATTTGTGGAGCGACCACCAGGCGAATATCGGCGGCGCTCGCATATTTAGCCAGCGCGCTGTAGAAAGTGATGCTTCCCACGAAAAAGGAAACCAGATAGGAAAGCATGATCCCAGCAATTCCCCCGACCGCGGTAATCACCAGCGCCTCCGCTAAAAACTGAAACAAAATATCTCGCTTGCGCGCCCCCAGAGCTTTTTCCACGCCGATCTCCCGCGTGCGCTGCGTGACCGAAACCAGCATGATATTCATCAAGCCCACCCCGCCGATGCCCAGCGTCAGTGCTCCGATGAAGGCGAGCAAAACCTTCAAGCCGATGATCACGATACTGAATTGTTCCATCTGGCGTTGCGCGTCGAAGAAGAACACCGCGCGGTCGTCCTCGGGCTTGTAATTGTGCGCCGCGGCGAATGAGTTTTTTAGATCCTTGACGATCTTCGTGTGATCCAAGCCCGCCATGTCCAGCCAAATGCCGTCCAAATAGTGGGTATCTTTGAACGAATCCATGGCAGAGAACGGGATGAGAACCAGCTTGTTCGTATCATTACTGCCGCCCTGCTCTTCCATACGGGGCTGCAGCAGGCCAATCACTTGAAAAGTTACCCCATTGATCCGAACCGAGTCATCGAGCGCCGGCATTCCGGAGAACAACTTATCTTTGGCCGCCGAGGCCAGCACCGCTACATGCGCGTGATTCACTTCGTCCTCTTCATTGATGAATCGTCCGCTGCTCAAGCTTAGCGCCCAAATCTGGAGGATGCCGGGATCCACTCCTTTCAACGGAAGGCTAAACGAACGATTCCCGGCTTGCAGTGTCGCATCCATTTCCGCAAGGCGGGAAATGCGGTGCACCAAGGGGGCCGTATTGCGTATCAGGTCAATATCATCTTCCGTAAAGCGAATCTGCACCCCCGCCTTGCTGCCGCCCGCTTGCTGCGAAGTGCGGCCCGGAAAAATTCCGACCTCGGTCGAACCGTAATTGTCCCAGATCGCCTGGATCGCGTGCCCAAAACCGTCTCCATAGGCCAGCAGCAAAACTACGGTGGCGATGCCCCACGCCATGCCCAGCATAGTGAGCAGCGTCTTGCGTAAATCGTGCCGCATCGCGCTGAAAGCTTGCCGTAATATGTCCCGTTTCATGAACTATTCCTTCCTCAACGCGTCCACAGGAGTAAGCGCGGCCGCTCTCTTTGCCGGATAAAGTCCGGCAATCGTCCCTGCCAGAGCCAGCGAAATAATCGCCAGAAACGCAGTCAAGGGAACCAGACGAGGCGTATTGAATCCCGGCGGCTGCGGCAACTTTCCCAGCAATGCCATGAAACCGGCCGCACCCCCCATTCCGATGAGCCCGCTCAGCAGCGTCAGAAATGCGCCTTCCACAAAAAACTGAAACATGATGTTCTTGTTGGTCGCTCCTACTGCCTTGCGCAGTCCGATCTCGCGTGTACGGTCCGCCACCGCGACCAGCATGATGTTGATGATTCCAATCGCGCCCAGCATGAGCGTCACCAGCCCCACGCTGCCCAGGAACATATCCATGGCGGTAAAAATCTTTCCGATCTGGTCCATCATTAGCACGGTGTCGAACCCTTCGAAAGAATTCGGATCGCGATAATCGAAATTGTGATTGCGGGCAACAACTTTGTGCACTTCTAACTCCGAGATGGCGTGTTTCTCGCGTGTCGTGGGTTGATAGTTCAAATAGGAAATCGCATCCACGGTCTCTCCCACTTTCAGCGGCGGGAAATCCTTCTGCATGGTGTGGTACGGCATGATGATCCGCGTGTTGTCGCCCATGTTGTCGCCATGCCCCACTCTCTGCAACACGCCGATCACCTGGAAACGCTGCCCGTTCAGCAACACATAGCTTCCCAGCGCGGGCCGCCCAGGAAACAAGATGCGGCGGCTCTCATCGCCGATGACGATGACTGGCCGCGATTGGGAATCGTCCAGATCATCGATCCAACGCCCCTCCCCCATCGGCGTGTACCGAATCTCGTTATAGATGGGAGTCGTTCCCATCACTTCTCCGCCGCTTTGATAGAACTCGCTGACCGCGTGCAAATCGTCGCGCTGAATGATGGGCGCAATCCGGCCAACGTCCGGGACACTCCGCCAGAATGTCCCGGTAATCCTTGTCGGTCAGGTAATACTGCTGCACGCTGGTGAAGCTTCCATTCAACATGGGAGCGCGGCCATCGAAGAGAACATGACGTTTTCGCCCAAGGTTGCGAGCTGCTCTTTGTTGCCGCCACGAAAGCCTTCTCCGACGCCCACCAGCAGCAACAACGATCCCACGCCCCATGCGATTCCGAACATGGTGAGGAAGGAGCGCAGCTTGTGCGCCCACAGAGTGCGCATTGTCTGCCCGAAGATGTCAAAGATTAGGCGCATACCTCTCCCGCCATGTTAAATCGTACGTTGAAATTCCCCCGCTAGTTCCACTTAACTCCGTGTTAGACGAACAACCGCCGGATAAGACATCACCATAGCGCTGGCCTCTCGCCGGCAGCGGCGGAGGTCTCCCGCCCAAGCAGAATTGAGCCTCCGCTCGATCGCGTCTTTCAGCGCCCTCGGTACCTATTCTCGGCGCTCTCTGCGTTGTAGGGTTTGGGGTTCGCCAGCGTCGAAAGGCTAGCTGAAACTGAAACACTCTCTATATCCAGCATAGCAATTTCGACAGGGTAAATGGGACATCCTTTATAACTTTATATTTCCAATGGGATGAGCAGTTTGCGGACTTTTCGCAGCCGCTAGGGGGCTTGACAAGAAATCCGCCAAATCGCACGAAAACGCCAGATTAGCCCGCCGTAGCCTTGGCGGCTTGTTTCCGCAGATACTCCAAGCCACCCCACAGCACCAGCGCAAAGGCCAGACTGCGCAGGACCGCGGAAATTACCGACGCTCCGCCGAGCACCGCATCGGGCGGCTCTCCCGCGCCCAGCACGTGAAGCAAATTGAGCACCACGCTGGTGGCGATCTCTGTGCCCATGGCAGCCAGCCAAAGCGCCAACACCATGGGTTGCAGCCGCGGCACCACCCAGGAAAGCGCGGCCAGCAGAATGAAGCTGCTGATCAAAGGCAACAGGATAAATTGCTGAAATTGTTCGCGAAATCCGATATCTGCCCACGCGAAGCTCGGGAGCATGGCGTAGAACGGAAGCGTGGCGAGTGTAGCGATCCCCGCAGAGGCCGCCATCGCCGCCCAGGCATTCGCCACAAAGCGGAAGCCGACAACGGTCGCGGCCGTAAACACGCACGCCGCGCAAATCGCCCAAAGCCAGTACGCTGCCGAGTACGCTCACCGAAGCCGTGACAGTGCGGCTAAGCACAAAAATCAGTCCAGCCGTCACATTGGCCGCCAGAAAAGCCAGCACGCGTGGCCAATAGATGAGCCCGCCGCTCACTCCGATCATGGCGGCAAAACTTTGCCGCACCGTCTCCGCAGCCACCACTGGGGCCACCAAGACGGCCTCGGTTGGCGTCCGCGCTTCTGGCACGGGCGCGGGACTCAGTGGCGGAGCAACGGCCAGCGGAGGAACAGGAATTGGGCCAGGTTGCGCCGGCGCCGCTTGGGTCGACACAGGTTGCGTGCGCTGCGGGACAGCAGCGGGCTGTGCGATCGGCGCAGACGCGACCGCCGCCGGCGCGGTAGCCCTTCGCGACTTGCCGAACCATCCCGCAATCGTTCCCTTGATCGCGGTTAAATCCTCAGCGGTAAGCGCGTCCTGCTTATCGGGAGTGGCATGCGCCGCGACCATGCGGCGATAAGCGAGTGTGCCCCGCGTCGCGTTAGTGAACGCGCCCACGCTGATCAGCGAAATCAACAGCATGAACCAACTTCCGTAGTAAGCCGAAGAAGCCTGTTGGTACTGCTGCACCAACGGATTCTGCTGCTGCGCCATCTGCGGATACTGCTGCACGTAGCCCTCATATTGGCGATACGAAGCGGAGTAGGCGTCGAGCGTGGCGCTGGCTCGTTGCACATTCTGCAAATTACTCAATGCCCCGGACGCGCAGATGACAAGTCCAATGATCGCCGCCGGGCGTCCCATTTTCTGCACGCCCCAAGCCAATGCGCCGAGAATGATAAGCATGGTGACGGCCGTGGGCACGCTTAAACCAGTGCCGAGCGTCGACCCCGGAACCACTTGCGGAGGAAAGATCAAGAACCACACGGTGAACAGCGCCGAGAGCCCGCACATCCATACGCCCTGGCTGGCCGCAATCCGCGCGCTGCGCCCGTCATAGATATCCGGCCAGATGATTTTCTTCCACAGCGGCGCTGGTTTCGCTGGCGCGGCGACCTGCGGCACCACCATCGGACCCGGCAACACCACCGGCACATCAGGGATGGCGGCTCTCTTCTTCCAGAGGAAGCGATTCCACACGCTTGACGAGCGCCGCAAATCGCGGATCGCCATGCAGCACGCTGAACCGCGGCTCGGTCTTTAATCTGCGCCAGGCTGCTGGAACGCTGCTCGCACGCCCGCTCCAGCCATTCGAACGCCTGCTCGCGTTCTCCCAAATCCGCGCTCACCAGAGCGATGTAATACGGCGAAACATGCACTCCGAGGCGCACCAGCGCCCGCAGCACTGCAACAAACTTGGCCTCCGGATCGCCTTCATACAATTTGATCTGCTGAATGCCCGCCAGCTGATACTGCATGCTCTTGGCAATCTTGGCGTCTTCCAGGCACAGCGGCAGAAAATGTTTATTGTTTTCCCACGCCAGCATCACTTCCTTGGCAATGTTCTCCGACTGCATGGAAGTCTGCGAGATCATCAGCAGAACGGTTTTGCAGGAATCGATGGCGTTGACGATCTCCTCGCCCCAGCGCTGCGCGCCGTCGATGCCGCCCTGATCGATCCAGGCGGCCACGCCTGCGGCTCGCAAGCGCTGCACAAATTGCATGACTTGCGGCCGGTCATGGCTGGAATAGCTGACCATCACCTCCGGGCTATAGGCCCGGCTGGCGGTTACGCTCGGCTCGTTCATCGCGGGTGAACCCATGGTAGGACTCCGTGGCTTCGGACTGCACTTCAGGCTCCACTTCAGCAGGTGAGAAATTCTCTTCCGACAGCGGCAGGGAGTCAAGCAGGGATTGCACTGTTGCGAGTGGCTGAGACGACGCGCGGAACAGGCTTGGAACATTCCTGCACAAATTTGCAGAACCAACGCAGGGACAGCCACTCTCGGCTGTCCGGCGAGCGCAACGGGCGCGGTTGGGAAGTCGAGTTGCGTACACCTTGATGGGATGAAAATTACCGCTGTTGCTCGTGCCTGGCGGAAAACGAGATAAGACGCCGCGCCCGCCTTATCTCGTCCTCCGTTTAAAACCGATCACTTTCTAGCGGCGGCCTCGATACCCGGGCAGGGCGTGTTCTGCCTTCGCTTCATGGCCGGCATTCCCTACGTTGCCGCGCCCATCCCGCGCCTCGTTGGCGTGGAAGTGGTTGAAGCGCTCCGCCCCGCGCTCCGGCAACGGTCCGACGTAACCGTGATGCGGATCATAGCGGTTGTCGACATGGCCGAAAAATCCATGGGGGCCGTGGAACCAGGGGCCAGCTCCGATAAACACTCCGCCGACAAACCAATCGGGCCCATAGTAGCCGTACGGAGCGCAATCATAGGGGGCATAGTCGAAGTAGCCGTAAGGGCACACTGGAGCCGGTCCGATGTTGATGCCTACGGAGACCTGGGCTCCCGTCACAGGGGCAGCGCCTAAAAAGGCAATGGTGAGAACTGCAAAAGCAAGCGCAGTGATTTTCAGCATGACTTCTCCTTGTTCAGATTTCAACCTAAGGGCCACCATGATATCAAGGATCACTCCCGGCGCGAGCGTATGCGTAGATGCTCAAGCCCGATTTTGGTTGGGTAAGGATGGCGGCTGGCTTGGTAAACCTAACTCCCGTAGCGCCGATCGGCTTTTTTCTTCATAATCCGGGGATGGCTCTCGTGGTTTTCCTTCGAGGCGTCAATGTGGGCGGGCACCGAACCTTCCGCCCCAGCATCCTCGCTCGGGAACTAAGCGACTACGATGTCGTGAATGTAGGCGCCGCGGGCACTTTCGTCGTTCGTAAACCTGGGTCGAGAGCAAATTTCCGTGCTGCCTTGCTGCGCAAGCTGCCATTCGGGGCGCACGTTGTGCTGTGCGACGGGCGCGATCTTCTGCGCCTGGAAACCACGAATCCGTTTACGGCGAAGCCCTACGCCCCGGATGTTGTTCGGTTCGTGAGTATCCTCTCGAAAGCTGGCGCCATCCGGGCATCGCTTCCAGTCAGGTTTCCGTCCGATGGAGAGTGGTTGGTGCGGGTGATCGCGTCGAAAGGCCAGTTCGTACTAGGAATGTACCGTCGTCACATGAGGACAATCGGCTATCTCGGCCAGATCGATAAGCTATACGGCGCGCCCGCGACGACACGGAACTGGAACACAATACTGGCGATCCTGCGAATCTTGAAGGCTCAGAGCAACCCGCGATAGTCGACGCGTGCCTCACCTCCCCGGGACAATGAGTGAAATTGGGATTTTTCGACAACCACCGAGGCGTGCCGCCATCTAGAATCTTAAGACAATTGAGGATCAACGATATGCTACTCGTGAAACTGGCCGTTCTGAGTTGCGCCTTCTATTTGGGAGTCGCTCTGCTGGCGGAGCTGGCATTTTTCTTATTGGCGTTGTGGAAACACGACTTCGCCTACTCCTTTACTTGGTGGGGATGGGCCATATGTTCAGGGACGGTGTGGCTTCTCTCCACGAGTTTGGCATTCCGGATGGTATGGGCTGGCATTCGAGCGAGGGTTTCCCACCCATAATTTGCAGACGAGGGGATCGTTTGAGTGAAACGGAGATTTTTCGCCAACTAACGCCGTTTGTCGTCCTCTGGACCGTTCTCTGGCCAGGGCAAGCAGATCGGCGTTAACACTAAGTTCTTGAGTTCGGCTCTTTTATCAAGCATTCGATTGATGGCTTGAAACTCCGCGCTGCGCCCCGCAACCATCAATACTTCCTGGCTCGTCGCACCCCCTCGTGTTTCTGCTTCAGCGTAAGCAAGAAGGGGAACCCAAACTGGTAGGGAGGAAAGCGATTGCATTTTCAGCGGTGATGCAACTCGCGTGAAGCTGTTCGAGAACTGAACACCAGACTTGAGGAGCAACACGCGACAGTAAGCAATCGGAAGGAACTCAACAATACGAGCGGCAAGCGATCTCTCCACGCCCTTGCTTACAAGCGATCGGAAAACACTCTCATCATCAAGTTCGGGCGAGTTCCTGAAAATTGTAAGAGCGCTTGCGATTGCTTCATGCATGTTTCTATTGTGCCTCAGCCTAACTGTTGAAATCAGGCCATTTCACTCAACCCCCCCGCTCAGCTACTTCGTCGAGGTTGGTCTTGGGTTCACGGTCAAAAACGCATCCTCTGGCTCCGGTTCAGGAACTGCAATCGCGCCAGAACGAATATGCGGCTTCGGTCTTAGTGGAGCGCGGACACGAGCATCGGGTTCACCAAGAATTGGCGGCGAGTCGCTGCCCGGCAGCGCTGCTAGTTGTTCCTCAAAGAGCGCTTTTAGAAAATCCGCATAGGCGCCGCTCGATTTCTTTCCTGTCCGCTGGCTTTCCTTCTTTGCTTTACGCTTCCTCTTGTCTCGACCCTTTGCCATAGCGCCGAATTAGCTCTTTTCCGACCCACCGTGCGCGGTGCGTCGTCTTACCCCAAAAGATCGTTGCAGTATAGCTGTCGTAATCGCAGCGATTATCACAAATCGAATTCTCGCGCACAATTGTCGCTAACCGGCTTGGACGCGGATACACAAATGGTTGGCGAAGTGGCCGACAAACACAGTCAGACTACCGGCTCGCTGCATTCCACCTCGCCCTCCGCGGGGGCACCGCTGCGGACGAGCATGCTTGCGCCCCGGCTCAACGCTCCAGGATTTCGCGACTCGCGCCATTGCATGTAGGCAAATCCGGCGAGCAGGGCCACGACAAATAAATAGGGCGTCACGTTGTAGGGCCACGCGGGTTCCGGGTAGACGGTGACAAAGAGAACCGGCAGCAGCGCCAGCGTGCCGATCCACGGGACAACGACATGTTGCCAAAGCGTAAATTTGGCGGGCTGTTCCCGCCGCATGTAACGCGTCAGGGCCAGATTCGCCATCCCATAAAGGACGATGACCGCCAGCGTGGCAATGGTTTCGAGGAAACCGAAAATGGTATCGGGCCGCAACAACCAGCCCACCAGCAGAATTGCCACAACTCCGAACAACTGCACAAAGGCGAGCGCGAATGCGGGCGTCCGGTGGACGGGATGGATCCGTCCGAAACTTGCCGGAAGCGTTCCCGCGCGGCCCATGGTGTACATCACGCGCGACGCCGCGTTGGCGCAGGCGAGGCCGGCGCTGATCGCACTGTTGATAATCGCGATCCCCACGAACCACCAGCCCGCTCCCCACAGTGCCCGGCCAAGCACGTAATACGGATTGGGATTGGAGGCGAAAGCTGCCATGTCTCCTGTGCCCCAGCCGATTGCGCTGGCATACGAAGTGGCGATGTAGAAGATCCCGATACTGCCGAGCGACAGCATGATTGCCTGGCCGATAAACTTGCCGGGCCGCCGCGCTTCCTGCGCGAGCGGCGCTGGAGCCTCGAAGCCGCTCAGCGCGAGGATGGAGAAAACCATCCCCGCTAAAATCCCGCCGAAGTGATGAGGAGACGAAGACGGCTTGAGTGGCGCGAGGTAGGTGGAACCCGGCCCGGGATGAATCAGAAAGGTGATCGCCAGCGCCAGCATGATGAGCAATTCGAGGCCGCCCAACAGCGCCGTGATCCGCGTCGATAACTGGATGCCGTGATGTGTGAGCGCCCAGATCATCGCCATGGTCGCCAACGCAAACGACCACCACGGGATGTTCACGTGAAACTGCGCTTGCAACATGTCGGAGATGAGATAGCCGAGGAATCCCATGCATCCGGCCGAGCCAAGGATCTCGTAAATCAGGTAGCTCCAGGTCGCCATAAAGCCGCTGCGGTTTCCCAGTCCACGCGTGGCGAACGCGTAGTACCCGCCGCTCGACGGCATGTAGCGCGAAAACTGCGAGACCGTATTCCCGATGAAGAAGCACAGGATGGTGGAGAGCAGGAACGAAATCGGCATATCCGGCCCGGCCTGGAGAGCGATGATCGGAAAGGTGAAGACGATGTTGGTTGCGGGCGCAATGTGCGTGACGCCCTGGAATACCAACTCGGCAAGGCCGAGCGAATTGCTTCGAAGCTGAGGATCTCCGGTGAGAGAATCGCCGTTGGGAGAATCAGGATCGGGATGGATGGTCTCAGCGGTCACTTTGAGGATCTCCCTACAGTAAGGGATAACATGTTAAACCTCGTGACTATTTGTCGTAAGAAACGTGGATAGCAAAACCAGCAGGCCGCATCTTCTGATTTCGAGTGCGTGGGTGCTGCACGGGGCCGCATGGTTTCTTCCTGCCGTTAAGGGCATGTGGGGAGGCCTGACTCACCCGGCGCGCGGGTGGGCGGCTTTCTGCTTGGCGGCTGGCGAGGTGTGGCCGGGCAGCGATGGATTTTTCAACAACTGGCATGGTTCGGTGCTTGCCGCTGCCAGCGTGGTGACAACGATCTGGTTCATCGTCGGCTCACCGTGGGTTGTCCTCCGTGGATCTCGACCGCAACAGCGCGCCTCAGCCTGGATCGCCGCTGCCGCCTTCCTGGTGAATGCGCATTGGTATGTTTTTCGCAGGGTCGAGAGTTGGATCGTGCTGGATCTCGCGATTGGATATTTCGTCTGGTGGTGGTCATTCGCCCTGCTGGCAATCGGCCTGTTCGATCTCGCGGCAAGAAAACATGGCAACTGAATCTTTGAGACGCGAAACTGCACTCCTGCCGCGATAAATCCCAAAGGCCACTCGCGCACCTTCTGCTTCAGCATCAACCTCAAGGGGCATAGCGAGTAAAGACGAGGTCCGTTGCTTTGGCTTTCTCGTGGCAGGGAAAGCAGCTTTGCATAAACGCCGCGGCTCCGGGTTTGCCGTCCGCAAAGTGACCGAATCCCCAGCCGCCGGTTGCGGCGTACTTGGTTGAGTCCTTGACCATAAACTGGACGTTCGTGGGGGTCCCGGGAACGAAAGATTGGGCCTGGCCAAAGACTTTGTTGTTTTCGTCCGACGGAACGTGATGGTAATGCAACGCAGCGATGATTGTGCCGTCCGGGAACGGGAGCTTCCCTTGCCGAAAGGCGTTGATCGCTACATCGTTGCCCAGGACGGCGCCTAAGCTGTTGAGGTTTCCGGCTTCATGGGCCGAGGAAATCCATTGCCAGTCGCGGTATCCCTGAGGAATTTCGGTAACGAAGGCTGGGGTGGGTTCGCCATCCGCGTGTCCACTAGGGGCATTGAGGACGACAAAACCGGCCACTATCGCAAGTGCACCCAGGAAGAATGTGAAGTGTTTCATGGGCTTTCCTCCATCAAATACTTAGGTAAACGGAAATAGCAGTCCCAATTAATACTTGCAGCGAAGCTGATGTTGAGGGTTCTTGATCGCCCACTTACGAAGAGAACATTTGCGTCAGATGGGTAATTCGCAGCAGTTCCAGAACGCGGGGCGTCATGTTGGCGAATTCAAGGATGCAATAGCCTTGGTGAATGGCGGAAGCTTTGAGCCCAACCAGCGCTCCAAGCCCCGAACTGTCCAACTGACTCACATCGCCAAGGTCGACGACAATACGACCGCCCAACGGGATGAGTGGCTTCACCACTTCTTTGACCGCGCCTGCAGTTTCGCTAACCAGCCTGCCATGACACTTGACCGCAGTCACCTGGTTCCCGCGTTCATCTTTCTCTTTCGACTTCTCGACTTCGCAGTGGAAGGGACGGTCCGGGGACATAGCTTTTGCGGTCTCCTTTGGCTTGAAAGTCTCAGAATCCTAACATCAGACCGAACGGGCGTCATGTTAATTTTCAAGCTGCTCCGCACGTTAACGCAGCGCTGAAGCGCTGCCCCACCCAAAGGCAGAACACTTTCGGACTTCTTTCCCAGCTTGTCTAGGCGGACCGTCCAGAAGCCCGACCATGGCACGTTTTAGCCTCCGCGAGCAACTATTCCTCCACTTCCGGGTTCTACTGATTGGGTGGTTTCCCCACGCAGAGTTGCGGGGAAGCCTTCCGGCCCACCGGGTTGTACAAAATGGTTTTCGGGCTGGAAATGAGGACATATGCGGTACTTAAAATACGTTGCGGTGTTGGGGATTTTGCTTTTCGCCGTGGGAGGTGCATCCGCACAGGTATCGGCCGGCGTCGGCGTTGGAGTAGGCCCGGGTTACGCCTATCCAGTGGGCCCGCCTCCAGATTGCCCCTACGGCTACTATGGTTACTATCCGTATGACTGCGCGCCGTATGGCTACTACGGGCCAAATTACTTTATTGGTGGCGTGTTTATCGGAGTCGGTCCCTGGTATCGCGGATATTACGGGCGCGGCTTTTATGGCGGTCCGGGATGGGGATACGGACGCGGCTACTATGGCCGTCCGGGTTATGGCGCCTACGGGCGCGGATACTATCCGCGTCCTGGATACGGTGGCGGATATCGTGGGGGCTACGCGCGAGGCGGCTACCGTGGCTATGCTGGCGGCGGATATCACGGATACGCAAGCGGTGGGTATCACGGCGGCGGTGGCTACCATGGCGGCGGTGGTTTCCATGGCGGTGGCGGATTTCACGGTGGGGGTGGCCGCAGGTAGTTGCTCTTTATAAGAGCGGGCCAATCAGACGGGGCGCACGTCTTGCGAAGTTTGCGAGGCCGCGCCCCGTTTCATTTGAGCTGGATTCCTGCCATTCGTCACTTCCCGCTGTTCGGTCGGCGTCGGGAATGGCACAGCAGGTAGTGGGCTACTTTGAATTTTTGTCGTTTTTGTGCGCCTCGTAATGCCCCGCTGGGTCATCTTGCGACCACCGGTAATCTTCCTCTTTGGTGGTAGGAAATCGCTCCTTGAGTCGCGAGGAAATGCTGCTTACTTGGAGAGAGATGACTAGAAGTAAAACGGCGATTGCAGCCAGCAATTCGATTAAGAACCTAAAGTCCTCATGGTCATGCTGCTCTTTCCGCCCTCCGCTGCTCATAAGCTAAATTCAAAGTAGCCCACTCGGCACAGCAGGCGGCTTTCGACACTCTCGGGGAGCGTGCTAACCTATCTTCATCCGAGGGGGCCGTAGCTCAATTGGATAGAGCAAGAGTTTCCTAAAAGCCCAGCTACACTTACTTGTTGTTTGTTTTCAACAGTTTAACTTGGGTCACTTTGTGCCTATTTGTGGGTATTTATGCACAAACTCAGCCAGTTTCATGCACAGGATATGCACAGGTCTTAGGCCGAAACAGGCCGCCTATAATCGTTGGCAGGAGGAACCGATGCCACTTAATGCCGAACAAGTTCACCGACAAAAAATTGAGGAAGCTAGACGTTCTTTGGAAGATAGCGAGGGTAAGAAAATAAAGGCGGAAAAAATTCTGGAATGGACGCTTCTGGATATTTCTGAAACCTTGCGGGCCATCAACTTCCAGTTGTGTAGGAGCAACATGGCGGGCAGGTAGCCATTGCTGCCAACATGCTATAAAGAGAAATCACACGACCCGTAGCTCAAACGGATAGAGCTCAGGTTTCCTAAACATGAGATTCCGGTACGATTCCGGACGGGGTCTCCAGCATTTTCTACAATCGCGGTCGCAGCAAAGTGGTTTAAATGACCAAAGCGAATATCGGACGACATGCTGGAGTAGTACGGAATCGACTGACCTTCGCGGAAGCCTATACCCATGTGCGTGCCACCCCAAACGCAACATACTAGACAACTGGAGATCAAACGTCTTTCACTGCACGCGCAACCGTTGCCAGCAAGGGGAGCCACGAGAACGAGAAGCTAATTCGATTTTTTCCAAACGGAGAATATGCATACGAATGCTGTTGGGGGCACAAGACAAACTGCTATGGAAGTCATATAGACTGTTATACCGCTGCCATCTGATGCTACCCAACTACTACTTGGGTGCGGGCTTGTACTTTTCCGCAATCATGCCATGCCCAGCGCACTGGAGGCATCTTTCGTCATCTTTACGGCCCACACCCTTGCACGTTGGACAGTCCTTAAAGGTATAGTGAACCGCAGCCTCGTATATCCCTCGGCAACGCTTACGGCCATCCGGCTTAGCGCATGGCCTGTTGATTTGAGATTCGCCCCACGAGAACATGCCGCATACCGTACACACGGCCAACGGATGTTGTGACATGCCCGGATTCTACCACCATCACTTGCACGCCCTTTGCGGTCTGATTCCATGGGACAGGATGCCAAGGCTTGCTAGGGTTCAGGCGGGCTATTCGGGGCAATGTGGGCTAGGTTGGCAGGGTTTTAGGGGCCAAAGTGTGGCCCAGCAGATTCACCGCAACATTTTCCGCCTGCTGCTGGAAAAGTTACTCATGTAGTAGCTGATGTCCTGTTGTTTCTCTTCCTCGCTTCGTCGGCGCATAAGGCTGTCCACAAGTATCTGAGCATTGCCCAAACCTTTGACTTCCTCAATCATCACCGGGGTGTGGCCGGGCTTATGGTCGGTTCGGTAAATCTGGTAATAGTTCTTCGGATTGTGCCACATTGGTGCAGGTTAATGCGGAAACTTGAACCTGTAAAGACGTGCGCCGCAGAAATATCAGTCCTCAGTCTTGGGCGGAGCAATCCGTTCTAAGACAACGCCAATTTCGACCAACACGAAAAATATAAAGAATAGTAACCCGACCGTCACCTCCTGTCCGCTAGGGTAGGGCGACCAACGCAGGGCACCCATCCCGTAGGCAACGCAGAGGATTATGAAAAACGTCCACAGCAAACTCTTGAATTCGGACGCTGGCTTGATTGGCATATGTAAGCTCCTTCGGGCTAATTCCGCCGCGAGATACCCACGGGCCATAAGCTGCCTGTGCCGTATAGCCTTGCCATGAGCGCGAGTCTAGCAAAAATCTCCCGAAATCTGTAAGCGAGGTTTTGGCTTAACTACCGATGCAAGAAAACGCTCATAATTTGAAAGGCAGTGCTCAAAGCCAAGATCACAGTTGCGACCATCAACCATTTCGTGTAAATCGCCAAGGCATGTGCTTCTTTCAATCGTGCCAGCGTAACCAATTTTTGATAGTGCGGAACCTCTGTGGGATTCTTAGCAGCGGTCTCCCAAAGTTCCCTGATTGATCTATTCCATGAGTATTCGTCATCCCGAATCAACATTTGTTTAGGCTCCTCTCATTTCCGAACATAGCACCCGTCCCTGTTGAAAAAAAGCTACCGAAGTTAGACTTGCTCTTTTCCAACCGTCTCCTCCAGAGTCGTCTAGGGGGGCAACATGAAATCGTATCCAAAAGTTCTGAACAAATCGCAGGTCGTCAGGCTTTACAAGGGCGGCGCGCGGGTAAGTGAGATCGCCGTGAAGGTTGGCTATCCGGCAGGCCATGGACAGAACCGGGTTCGCAATCTGCTCGAAAAAGCGGGCGTGTACAAATCAGCAAAGTAGATAATCAGTGCCGCACATCAAGCCCCGGTTTTCCTCCGGGGCTTTTCGTTTACCGGCTGAAATGGCTATAAGCCTGCCCGGCGCTGCGCTGCATTTCCGCTTGGATCTGCCTTTGGCTGCGGGCAAAAGAATCCGGGTTCGGGGTTGTGATGTTCCAATTGTTTGAAACGTGCGCCGTGTTTCCGCCGCCGCCAAACTGGTCCATTGGGCACAATACTGGCCCCGGCTGCGCCAACCTTAAGCAGTTCCGGGCCGTTCTCGCCCACCATATAGGTTTTGCCCGGCGTTACGTCGCCGCCCCCAGCTTGGGGCCGTAGCTCAATTGGATAGAGCAAGAGTTTCCTAAACTCTAGGTTGGCGGTTCAATTCCGCCCGGTCCCTCCAGCCTTAATCCGAAATCCCGCCGAGGTGAGACGCCCTCCTGACAGTCGGCGATACCGGCGCTACGCACTTAGGGGTTTGCAGTTTGATCCTTGCAGTGATCCTGCGACCGCAAGTAGACCATGTACGCCACAATCGCCATGTTGATGACGAGTAACGAGATGTGAAACAAGCTGATCCTGCGGACCAGTTCCCGCAATTCAAAGGGAACGTAAAGAGTGCCGGAAATCAAGGCAATCCATTCTGCCCAGCCGCGAGCCTTCCAAAGCCCGTAGGCTTCGACGAACCGCAACGCGGAGTAGATGACTGCGAAGGCGGCAACTCCCCATAGCTTCCGATCCGTCAAGCTGTTGGCCATGCGTAAAAAAATGTGAGCCAGATGGTGGTCGGGACTAATAT
The DNA here is from genome assembly GCA_963712035.1 of uncultured Acidobacteriaceae bacterium. Classification (GTDB taxonomy): domain Bacteria; phylum Acidobacteriota; class Terriglobia; order Terriglobales; family Acidobacteriaceae; genus PALSA-270. Next base: position 496,577 of record CAVQGL010000005.1, read on the forward strand.
GCAGAACCTGCAGCAGGTTCTCCGCCACTTGGTAAGTGTCTTTGTGGAGGAGGAAAAGGATGCTGCAGCCCGCGGCCAGCACCAGCAGTCCCTTAGCCAACTCGAGCGATGCGACCGCCCGCAATACCTTGACCTGGCCGCTGCGGCCGCGCCAGGCGGGGCTTACATGAAAATGGGGATCGACTTTCATTGCGACATTATCCGGGACGCGGCTTCGTGGTTCATCTCCCTGCAGTGGAAACATCTTAGCGGAGGACGCCCTCATGATAATTCTATGCCTCCACGCTGGCCCGCAGCTCATTTACGATCTCTTGCGCGGCGCGAAGAGCCTCCGCGTGCTGCGTAACATCAAAAGAAATGGCGCCCACCCGGGCATGGCCTCCTCCTCCGTAGCGTTCGCAGATCTTGGCCAGGTTTACCATGCGCTCCGCTTTGGCCCAGGGGTTGGAGCCTACCGACACTTTCACCCGGAAGGTGCTTTTGCTTAAGCCCACGCTGTAGATGGAACGCGGGTGAAGATAGTAAGGAATAAATTTGTTGTAGCCTTCCAAGTCCAGATCGGTGACATCGAAAAAAATCGTCCGATCCTTGCATTCCGTGCGCTCCTTCAGGACCGTAATGGAATGCTCGTGGCGTGCCAGCAAGGGCGGTACGAGCTCTGCCACGAAGGGCTGCTGCAGAATCCCGGCGAGAGGCTCGGTGGCAAGAAGGGGAATCAGGCGCGCGCCGAAGGTGCGGTCCTGCGACGATTCGATCACCATGGTCAGCTTCATGGCAGGTTCTTTCATTTCGACGGCGGTGCGCGCGTCCGCGTAAAGCGCACCGTCAATGATGTCGGTCCAGTGGACCAGGTCGGCCACCGGGGCCGGATCGAAGCCGAAACGTTGCTGCGCAATCATGGCGATCAGGCTGGTGCAGGACTTGAAGGCGGGATCGTAGAACTTGCGGTTGCTGCGGTCTTGCTCGAAGTGAGCGGCATCTTCGGGATTGAGGAACGCGCTCTCGTGATGATCGAACCACCAGGTAATTTTAGGCGAACTGGAGTACTTAAAGTCCACGATAGCGTTTTCGTCGCCGTCGAACGAAGCCTCGTTGAACAGAGCGCCCGCCCGGTGCAAGAGTCCGGAGAAGACGAACTCCACATTGTCGCGGATCCGTTCACGATAAAAGCGGGAAAACAAAGCGGCGGAACAAGCCCCATCGAAACAGCGGTCGTGGTAAAACACCCGAACTCTCAAACACCCTCCGTGCAGCAAACACACTCAAACGTCAAACCCATGGAACGAAACTGAAAGCTAACTAGGATGGCGACTCGGGAGAGGTTCTGTCAAGCGGCGGATGATGTCCAATCTCTCAATCATGCAGGACACGAAGCGGGAATGCCCTCCCTCCGTGTCCTGAGTGCTTTCTGAGCCGGCGTTTCTATGCATTCGCCTGTTTTTCGGCCAGGTCGCCAATGATCGGGAGCTTCCACATCAGGCCCTGATTCGCCTTGAGGAGAAGGACGACCCAAATAATCAATAATCCGATGGAAAACAGCATCCACAACAGAAAGGCCACCAGGTGCCCGAGAATCGGGATGAAGGCTAAAACCGCGGAAACGATGAACAGGCCAATCCAGAGCACGAATACAGCGACATGGAGGAAGATATTCTGGAAGCAGTGAAATCGCACAAACCGGCTTTTGCTGTACGGCTCCATGACAAGAAAGAGAATCGCCGGAATGATGGTGACATAAGCGAGCATGCCTGCCACATTGTCGGCCATTGCGCCGCTGCTGGCGGGCACAGCCACGCCAGACGCTTTACTGCTGCACGCCGCACAGATCGTAGCGCCATCAGCGATTTGAGTTCCACATGCGCTGCAAAAAGCCATAATTTGCCTCCCCTTGTTCGTCTTCGCCTGCGGTGGGCTTGGCTACACCCACATTTCCAATTCACGCCTCAAAGCGGACGCACGTTAGCAGAAACGCGCCCGCAAAGCAAACGGATTCTAAACAATTCCGAGTGGAGGGACGTGGCTGAGCTACGTCTCTACGAGGCTGGGTGCGTCGTCCCTAGGGGAAACGGCTACAATCTGTTTCTCTATGGTCGTGGAAGGCATTCCAGAGACCTCGCTTCGCCGCCGTGCAAGCTGGCGGATCGTCGGTTATTTGCTCGTCGTTCTGCTCGCGGCCGCCCTATGCGCAGCGGCATGGATTTATTGCCTTGCCCGGGCCGCGCTGCCTCAACTCGACGGCAAGATAACCGTCGCCGGAATGTCGTCCGCAGTGAAGGTGGTTCGGGATGCTCACGGCGTCCCCACGATTGAAGCAGATTCCTTGAACGATCTTTTTTTCGCGCAAGGTTATGTGACGGCCCAAGACCGGCTTTGGCAGATGGATGTCATGCGCCGTTTCGCCGCTGGAGATTTGGCGGAAATTTTAGGCCCTAGCCTGCTGGACCATGACCGCGAACAAAGGATCCTGGGAATGCGAGTGGCGGCGCGCAAGGCAATTGAGGTTGCCTCACCTCAAGTCCGTTCTCACTATGAAGCGTACGCGCGAGGAGTGAATGTCTACATCGAATCGCGTCGCGAACGTCTGCCCCTGGAATTTCGCATTTTGCGGTACTCCCCAAAGCCGTGGACGCCGGAAGATTCCACGCTGATTGCCGCTCAAATGGTGAAAGACCTCAGCGCTAGTCCGCGGCGGGCCCTGATCCGCGAGAAAGTTCTTGCCCGGTTGGGATCGGCGTTGACGGCCGATTTGTACGTAAATTCCTCGCGCCATGACCGCCCCCCCACGGTGATACCAAAGACTGCGGAATCGCACGACAGTGATAGCGATGAGGATGACGAGGATGAAGACGACTCGGGGCCGGGAAACTCGGTGACCAGGAATTTGGAGCCGTCCCGCCAGACTGCCGGAGATTCCTGCTGGTTTGTTCGCGGCGGAATCTGATCCCATTCCTCCTGTGATCGGCTCCAATAACTGGGTGGTTGCTGGCTCCCACACGGTTTCCGGAAAGCCGTTGCTCTCGAACGATATGCATCTCGGCCACCAGATGCCTAACTTGTGGTACGAAGCGCACTTGCGTTGCGAGGATTGCGACTTCGACGTCGCCGGAGTCACACTTCCCGGCCTGCCCTATGTGATCGTGGGACACAACCAGCGCATCGCCTGGGGATTCACCAACATTGGCCCAACGGTGGAAGATGCGTACGTCGAAACCTTCAATGCCGCAGGACAGTATCTGACGCCGGATGGGTGGAAGACGCCCGAACATCGCCAGGAAGTGATTCTGGTAAAGGGGAAAGCGGGAGTGACCCTGGATGTGATCGTAACCCGGCACGGTCCCATTGTCTCGTCACTCGTCCCTGGCGAGACGCGTCAACTGGCTTTGCGTTGGACGCTCTACGACGGAATCCATAATCCATTTTTTGAGGTTAATGCGGCGCAGAATTGGGAACAATTCCGCAATGCATTATCGGCTTTCGACGCTCCCGCACAAAATGTCGTTTATGCCGACGTGGACGGCAACATTGGATATCAGGCGACGGGCAAGATTCCAATTCGCGCCTCCGGCGATGGCAGCCTGCCGGAAAACGGCAGCGACGATGCCCACGAGTGGACAAGTTACATCCCTTTCGACAAACTGCCCAACATCTTCAATCCGTCTTCGGGAGTGATAGCGACCGCCAATAGCCGCATCACACCCAATAAGTATCCCTACTCCATCAGCACGGGGTGGGAGGCGCCGTGGCGGTCAGAGCGCATTTATCGAGTGCTGGAATCCGGCCGCAAGTTCTCCGCCGCGGACATGCTGGCCCTCGAGACCGATATTTATTCCGACGCGGAGCGTTATTTCGCTGAGCGCTTTGTGGACGGAGTGGACCACGTGAAGGCGGCTTCTGTCCGCGCCCGAGGGGCCGCGGATATCCTGCGGCAATGGGATGGCCGGATGAGTGCCGACTCGGCCGCGCCCACGATAGAAACTCGCGCACGCGCGGAACTCACGCGGTTGCTGCTCGAACCCAAATTAGGTTCAGCCCCGGAAAATTCCGAGCCATTGGACGGGGAACTAAGCTGGAAAAGCTACCAGTCGGGCATGCAATCGGTGTGGCTGGAAAATGTGCTGGTGAATCAGCCCAAGCGCTGGCTGCCAACCAATTATTCAAATTACGACGAACTGTTAGCGGCCGCCGTCCAAGCTGCAGTGAGTAGCCGCCAGGCGCCGGAAGAACTCAGCTCGTGGCGCTGGGGAGGGTACAATCCCGTCGAGATTCAGCATCCCATCTTTGGCAGAATACCCTTCGTGCGGCTGTGGAGCGGGCCCGGTGTGCAGCCTCAGTCGGGCAGCGGCTTCACGGTGAAGGCGGTCACTCGCAGCCACGGACCCTCAGAAAGAATGACGGTTGATCTTTCCAATCTGGACGACTCCACGCTGAATCTAGTCACCGGCGAGGCGGGAAATTTCCTTAGCCCTTACTACATGGATCAGTGGAAGGCGTGGTACGAGGGAACAACATTCGCTCTGCCGTTTTCCAAGCGAGCCGTGGACGATGGGCGAAAGCACATGCTGAGATTGGAAGGGAAGTAGGTTAGCTTCTAGCTTCTAGCTTCTGGCTTTTAGCTTCTAGCTTTTAGCTCCTACTTCTAAGACTTTTCGCTTTTGAGGAATCGCAAGAGAAGCCCATATATTGATTCCCCCGGCACGAGATCTTTCGCGCCTGGCGTCAAAGCTAGTAGTTAGTAGCTAGGAGCTGAGCGGAGCTTCTTCTCAATTCACGAACTTCACGTCCACCGAGAAACCAACGATATCGATCATCGCCTGATTATTTGGCGGGATCAGCAACTTGTCGGTGGTGGTGTCATAGATGCGGAAGTTTCCGCCTTCGCACACATACTCGACCGTGCGGCCTGGAATGTCGGCGAGGCCGGTGACATCCCCGTTATCGGGTGGAAATACGACACCGGGAGTCGTTGTGTTGTAGATGGCCAAACAGCCGCGGGTTTCGGTGGAGCTGATCACGTTCGTACAAGTTGTCGCGCCCACGAAAAGCTGGCCATTGGAGCTCATATCCATGCGGTCGTGATAGCCATCCGTGACAATGATCGGAGCGGAAGCGGTCATGGCGCCCACATCCACGATGCTTAGCGTTCCACAGCTGGTCGCGGCGGTCCCCGCGCCGCAAAGGGTGCCCGGTGGCGTGCCGGCAACGTACAGCGAGCTGCCGCTGACTATTCCATAGGTCGCCGCCGGCAAGGGAAGAGTTGCGCCCACGGTGTTGGAGAGCATATTCAGCACCGTGATGCCGGCGGTCGTCCCCCCGCACTCGGGGCCGCAATCGAAAATGTAGGCGGTTGTGTCATCCGCGCTAAAGATTCCCCACACCGGATGGTCGAAACAGCACACCGGCGTGCGCGGATCCATGCTGGTATTAAGGCTGTTCGGATTAATGACGGTGACCGTGTTCGAGTTGTCGCTGAAGGTCAGAATGCGATTGCCATTGTGGCTTTGAACGATGGTACGGGCGCCGGGGACGGGAAGCGTAGCCGAAATGCTGCCTTCATTTACACCAAACGCGATCACGGCTCCAGGGGTCAGCGGCGCAGTGGTCACGGTGGCAGTGGGCACCGCCGCGAAGCCGAGAACGTTGCCGTTGCTGATGAACATACTTTGTGTAGGCCCAGGCAAGGTTAGCGCCGGGACCGATGTATTGCTGCTAGTTTGCAAGACGGCTTCTTTGTTGTTGTCAATCACGGTGATGGTGTTGTCGTCAGGACTGAAGACCAGGGTCAGAAGACCGTCCGGAGAGAGCTCCATGAGCCCCGGACCTGAGGTCATACTCACCGTAGAAAGAGAAAGCGTGTCGGTCAGGCTGCTACCGGGCGCGGCATCTACGATATTGAGCACCGGACTGTAGCTGCCCGCGGTACCCGTGGGATTGAGCGGATTGGAAACAAATGCCCGGGAAGCGAGCCCGCTGGGTCGTGAGGAATCGCTACCGGAAGAACTGCCTCCGCAAGAAATCAGGGCTACGCTGCCCATGACCAGAAAAGCTATGCCAACAATGGTTCTTTTCAAACCTGGGACTCCGAAGAGCATGAGGGACAAAGATTTGGATGCGAAAAGCGGGATTATAACAGAGCGTGAGTCATGAAATTCTGTGGGACGCAACCAGAAGCGCACTGGCGTCATGGTGCATAACCTGGGTTCCATCTTGTATTCTCAATTACCATGGCCGCCGATCTCCTTGCCCGCCTGAAAACTTCTCCCGTCTTGTGCGATGGGGCAATGGGGACGTGCCTCTACGCCAAGGGGATTTTCATCAACCGCAGCTTCGATGAGCTGAATCTCTCGCAGCCCGACCTGATTCGCGGCGTCCATCGCGAATACCTGCAAGCCGGCTCCGAAGTCATTGAAACTAACACCTTCGGGGCCAATAGCTTCCGGCTGGGCCGCTACGGCATGGCCGACCGGGTTCGTGAGATCAATATGGCGGGAGTCCGGCTGGCGCGAGAGGCTGCCAAGAGTTTTGATGTATGGGTGGGAGGGTCGATCGGTCCGCTGGGAATGCGTATCGAACCTTTGGGCAAGACCTCCTTCGAGGAGGCGCGCGCCGCCTTTCGGGAACAGGTGATCGCTCTGCTCGAAGCCGACGCTGACCTGATGATTCTGGAAACCTTCGGCTACATCGAGGAACTTCACCAGGCAATTCTTGCTGTCCGCGACGTGAGCCCGAAGGTTCCGCTGCTGGCGCAGGTCACGATGGATGAAGACGGAAATTGCCTGGACGGCGCCACTCCGGAGACCTTCGCTCCCCTTCTGGAGGAGTGGGGCGTGGATGTCATCGGCTGCAATTGCAGCGTAGGACCGGTGGCCATGCTGGATGCGGTCGAACGTCTGCGCAACGTCACTTCCCTGCCTCTGGCCGCGCAACCGAATGCGGGCGCGCCCCGCTCGGTCGAAGGACGAAACATCTATCTTTGCTCGCCGGAATATATGGCGAGCTATGCCCGCAAATTCGTGGCGGCAGGGGCACGCATGGTCGGCGGTTGCTGTGGGACCACTCCGGATCATATTCGCGTGATGAAATCTGCGCTGCGCGTGGGCGAGGCACGCGCCCGGACCGCGACCGCTCACGCGAAAAGCATCTCCGGCCCTTCTGCCGCGCCCGCTGTTCCCCTTGAAAAGCGCTCTCGCCTGGGCGCGAAGATTGCCACGGGGGAATTCGTGACCATGGTGGAGATTGTCCCGCCGAAGGGCACCGACATCAGCAAAGAAATCGAAGGCGCGCGCTTCGTGAAGTCCGTGGGTGTGGACGCCATCAATATCCCAGACAGTCCCCGCGCTTCGGCACGCATGAGCAATCAGGCTTTGTCGTTGCTGATGCAGCGGGACGTGGGCATTGAGGCCATTCTGCACTACACCTGCCGCGATCGGAATGTGCTAGGCATCCAATCGGATCTATTGGGAGCGGCCGCGACCGGGATTCATAATCTGATCTGCATTACCGGCGATCCGCCGAAGATGGGGAATTATCCCGACGCCACGGCCGTGTTTGACGTCGATGCCATCGGCCTGGTGAACATTGTGCACAACCTCAATCGCGGGCAGGATATCGGCGGCAATCCGATTGGAGCCGGAACCGGGTTTGTGATTGGGGTAGGGGCCAATCCGGGCGTAACTAATCTGGACGAGGAAGTCCGCCGCTTCGAATTCAAGGTGAAAGCTGGAGCGGAATACGCGGTCACGCAGCCGGTATTCGATCTCTCTCTGCTGGAAAACTTCCTGCGGCGCATTGAGCAGTTCCGCATCCCAGTCATGGCGGGGATTTGGCCGCTGGTGAGCCTGCGCAACGCCGAGTTCATGAAGAACGAATTGCGGGTCTCCGTGCCGGATGCAATCCTAAAGCGCATGTCGGGCGCAACAACCCCGGAGGCGGCACGCGAGGAAGGTGTGGCGATTGCGCGGGAAATGTTGTTTTCCGTCCGCTCCATGGTGCAAGGAGCGCAAATCAGCGCGCCCCAGGGAAGGTATTCCTGCGCTGTGGATGTGCTCGAAGCATTGGGCGCGTCTTAGCGTTTAGCTTCCCGTCCTACCCTCACAATGGGACACTAGACCGTAGGGGAAGCGGGTGTCTACGCTCTCCCGCGCCGGAAGCCGTTTCCGCTGGTTGGCACTGATTGGTCGCAAGCTTTTCAGCCATGGCCTTTGCCATATCGCGAACCAAGCGCAGACGCATCGCATTTTCACGGTCTAGCTCAGTTTGCTCCGTGAGCAGGTCGCAATATCCGACGATGACCGACAGTTTGTCGACCAAATGATGCGCTAATAAGCACGCCGGCCCGTAGTGAATTTCGTTTGAATTCTCCATACCATACACATCCTCTCTCCCCTCAGATCGAGCGTTCCCCGATTTTGATGCCTTGCGAAAAGGCTGGGTGTGATTAAGATCACAGGGCGGCATTACTTTAGCTGTTGGCTGTGGGACCGGGAAGACTCCCACCTGTTTACTTCGAAGAGATCAGCGCGGGAGCCACATATTCCGGAAGCTTATCTTTATTCGCAGGGGAGCGTTTAACTTCCAGCTCATCGAACAAAATGGACGGAGTGACCACGCTGTGGGGGATATTCAGTACATGATTTTCCACATAAACGTCGTTGCCCGCGGCTACCAGGTCGCTGCGTAAAGCGCGGGTATCCAAATCGCCAAAGGTTCCGCCGCGTACCAGTTCCTCATGCCCGTCTTTTACAAAAACCTTGTAGAGCAGGCGGGGAGATTTTTGAGGACCAAGGGTCTCCGCATAGTACCCATAGGGGAGATCGCGTTCCCGGCAAAGCTGAATGAGTTTTTGCTTCAGTTCGGCCGGAGTTGATGCCGGGGATGCGTTGATAATCAAGTTGCCCACGCTCGGCCCGGGCGAATTGGTGGGAACACGGGCGCGTCCGTGTCCATTGGAAACAGGAAAGTCTCGAATCGGCTGGCGGCCGATCAGGTAGTTCATCAGCTTTCCATTCTCAATGACCGAAACACGCGCCGCCTTCACGCCTTCATCATCAATGGCGTAATTGCCCAGCAGCGGCTGGCCGCTGAAAGAAGACAGCGTAGGATCGTCCACCACCGACAGAAAATCAGGAAGCACACGAGTCTTATAGCTGGCGGCGAAGTCTCCCACGGTGCGGGCATTCTTGCCGAGTTCTGGCTTTACGCCAAGCAGGCGCTCGCCCAAGATATCGGAGAACACGGTGGCGGCTGCATCGGCTGAAAACAAAACGGGTCCGCGATATTCTTCCTCGACCAGAGGCGCCTCGCGCAAACGCTTTAACGTGCCGGCGAGCGTTACGGCTTGAGTCTGAAAGTCGGCGGCGGAAGGCAAGTCCTTCTTATCGTTCACGGTGAAGGTGTATCCGCGCTCGAGCTTCATGCCATCCGGCGCTTGGGTACTCTCCGCGATAGACACTTCAAAGGTGTTGTAACCACTGCGGACAACCGTACCCTCGGTATTGATCAAGTAGCGGTTGATGGCAGTAAAACTCAAGGACGACCCGGCAGACTGTAGCAAGGGGTCGTCTTTGTAAACGGCGGAGGCGTTTTCAATCGCCAGAATCCAACTGTGGGGATCAAACTCCAATTTGGCCACTGGGCCGATCGACCGCACCGGCTCGGCGTGCGCAAAATCATCGACCGGTTCGTCGGGGACGCTAAGTTGTTTAAGTCGCGATTGCTTCTCGGTGAGGGCCTGGGCAGCAGTCTTGTAAGCTTTGTCGGTCGCGTCCCATATCTGATGGCGCAGGGCAAGCAGGTCGTCGTCCAACGGGACGAAATCGACCGTGCCTTCGCCCGGGCCATAATAGCTATCCTGCTTGTAATCGCCAATGCGGACTACGACCCGCAGGAACCGAAAGCGGGTGCGCACTTCGCTGCGAAGCGCTCCGAATGCAGCCTCAGCCGCGTAGCTATCGACATCGAAGACGCGGTATTCGATGTAATATGGCGCGGGCAATTGATCGAGCTTGAGGCCCGCTTTGGAGCGCGCCAACTCCTCACTCATGGCCTGGAGGAGCGGGTCTTTTGACTTTGCCGGTGACTGAGTCTGCGCATGGAGCGTGAGGGTGAAAGCCACCAATGCAAAGAGGAGCGCATGAAGGATTGAGCGCACAAATCGAGCGGTCATTGCCGGCCTCCCGTATTCGCGGATTTCGCCGAATCGAGCGCTTCAAAACCCGGCGGCGAGAGGATGGGCGGGCGGTCGAGGGAATGGGCCCGCTTCTGAACCTCGATGTCGGAGAAAAGCATGGCTGGCGCCGCGGCCGAAACCGGTACCGAGCCCGATTCCGCTCCGCACACGCCATTGAACACGGCAGTCTTGTCCCCTGTTAGGAGAATGCGCTCCAACGCGGCCAAGGGCGTACCTACAATATCCACCCCGCGTACCAGTTCATCGGGACGATCATCCGGATACACTCGCCATACCAAGACGGGTAAAACCTGGAAAGACTGGGGCAAGTTTCGCTGGGTGAGAGTGAATCCTCCCTGAATGTCCTCGAAGTAGAGACCGTAAGGTTTACCCTGCTTCTTGATTTCGTCCTTTAGCTTTTGCCGTAACTCGGAATCTTTCACCGTTTTGGAAGAGGAAACAATCAGGTTGCCCTGGCGTCCAGTAGGCATTAAGCCCACTTGGGCGCGTCCGTGGCCGTTGGAGTTGGTGAAGTTCCTGATGGGCATGCGCGACATCAGAAAATCTTTCAAGATGCCATTCTGGATCACGTCCACGCGGCGGGCGGGCATGCCCTCATCGTCGTATTCGTACCAGCCGCTTAGCGAAACGCCATCGAGGGTGCGGCGCGTGGGATCATCGGCAACGCTAAGAAAATCCGGCAGAATTGATTGGTTCACCTTCTTAGTGAAGGTCTGTCCTTCTTCCTCGCCGCGCTGACGATGCCCTTCCAAACGATGTCCGAGCACTTCATGAAAGAACACCGCACTGGCCCGGCCCGAAAGTAACGCTGGTCCGTCAAAAGGTTCGGCCAGCGGGGCGGCGCGGAGAGCCTTAAGGTCCGCAGCCATCTTTTCCGCGGCTGCCTCGATTTCGGCCTCCGCTGGCAACTGTTCCAGGCTTTCGGCCTGGAAAGTTTCCACTCGCATGAGTTCCATGCCGTCATCGGCGCGGGTTTCCGCCTGGATGGCCAGACGAATGATTGCACTCGGCGCGATGACGCTGGTTCCCTCGGTCGAAATATAGTGAAAGCGGGTTTGCTCCACAGTGACCATCACAATCGCGTTATAGACAAATGGATACTTGCGAAAATACGCGGAATAATCGCGCACCAGCTTTTCGACGGCCTGTTGCTTTGGAAGAGGACGCAAATCGGCGTAATTGGAATGGGTTTGGGGTTGCTCTTTCGAAAAATCTGGAGAAGTGTCTTCTTCCTGCGCGTGAACCTGGGCACTGGTCTTCACATTTAAATAGGCGGAGGCTGCCTTGCGATACTCCTCGTAGGTGAGGCGCCAAAGGGTATAAGCCAACGCATTGCGGTCGTCGGCCAGAGGAAGCGTGCCGGAATCGATGGCAGAGTGGCGGTTCTGCTCATGGGCATTGTCCAGCGCGGGACTGCCTACTCTCACGATCACGTCGGCGGAGCGGCGGCGGGCGCGGGCAGAAGTCAACAGACTTCCCTGACTGCCGACGGCAAAGACCTCGTTCTGGTCGTAAACCGAGTAGCTCAGAAAATAGGGAGCAGGATCCAGTTTGCCGAGATTGTCATGGGCTCGCTGTAATTCCTGCTGCATTGCGCTAAGCAGAACATCGCCGTTTTGCGGAGGCGACGCGGCGCTTTGCAGGGCGAAGACAAGACACAGGGAGAAAGCCAGTCCCAGCAGGCTTCTACGGAATAGATCGTTCATCGTGAACCACGATCCTAACCCTCGCCTTCTGCGAGAGGTAAGATTATCAGAGGCAAAGGCCTTGGCAAGTGACTACGCGGCAAACCGCGATCAGGCAACGTCAGACCCAAAATGGAATCGTGGCGGAGATTTTCCCAGTACTAAGAAACTTCTTCTTGCATTTCTGACCATCGAAGTGGACTAAAATAGAGTGAGGAGTGGAACCCGTTGGCGAAATTTGAAGATTGCCTCCAGCGCCTGGAGAAGATCGTGCAGGAACTCGAGAAAGGTGAGGTTCCTCTAGAAAAGTCTCTGACGCTTTTTGAGGAGGGCATGCAGCTTTCGGGAGCGTGCCGCAAAGAACTGGAAGAAGCCGAAGGGAAAGTAGAAATTCTGCTCAAGCAAAACGGAAAGCTCCAAGCGGAGTCGTTTGAAGTGACCGGGAAAGCGCCAAGCCGGAAGTAGAAGCGGGGCGCGGGTCACTCGCAGTTTTCAATTTCTGCAACGTTCATGGCGCGCGTGAACGATGCAGCTAGCCCGCCGTTACGCGACGGTTGAACCAGGAGGTCTATGTATGCAACCTCTCCCCGTAGTTCTCTTGCAGAGCGATCCGAGAACCGTTGAGTCCCTCGTCGCTTCCTTGTACAAATCGTTTCGCTCGGTTCGCGAAACGCCGTCCGTGAGCGAACTGCGAAGTTATCTGCAGGAACATCCCAAAGGAATCGTGATCATGGACATGGAAATAGCTTCTACTTTTGACGTGGAGCATTTGTCTCATGATTTCCCGGAAGCCCGCATCATCTGCAACCATCGCCTGGCGGACGAAGAAATATGGACGGCGACGCTGAGCGCTGGAGCCGCGGACTGCTGCACTTCCCAGGACACTTGCGGAATTCTCCGGGCCGCTTTACGGGATGAGGCAGCGGCACGAATGGCTGCTTGAAAACGTCTCGCTGGGCCCACGATGAAGAAATCAGGACGCCCCCCACCGGAGCGTCCTTTTTGTTTGCGCCCTTCATTTTTGGTGTAGGGCGACCGAGTGCGTAGCTGAACTTTGGCTTGTTATACTCAACCGTCATGCTCAAGGAGATTCTTCAGCAAGGTCAAGGCCTTGCCGACGCCGCGTTGGAACGGTTGCTTCCCCCAGCGACGCAGTACCCGACCTCGATTCATCGTGCCATGCGCCACAGCGTGTTTGCTGGAGGCAAGCGGCTGCGTCCCGTCCTTTGCATGGAGGCCGGCCGCATGGTTGCGGATGGTTCCCTTCCCCCTGGCATTGAAGAATTAGGGGCTGCGCTGGAAATGCTGCACACCTACTCGCTCATCCACGACGACTTGCCCGCGCTGGACAATGACGACTTGCGGCGCGGCCGTCCCACCTGCCACAAGGCCTTCGGAGAGGCGCTTGCCATTCTGGCTGGCGACGCATTACAGACGCAAGCTTACGAAGTGCTGGCAAAACTGCACTGTCCGGCCGAAGCGCGGGTGCGAATCATCGAAGAGATCGCGCGTGGCACGGGCACGGTGGACGGCATGATCGGCGGCCAGGTTGTAGATCTTGAGGCCGAACACCATAAGCCCGATCTTCAGACGATTGAATACATTCATCGCTCGAAGACGGCGGCTCTGATCACGGCGAGCCTGGTCAGCGGCGGTCTGTATGCCGGAGGTGACGAAGATACGATCACGAAGCTTCGCTCCTTCGGATTGAAAATCGGCTTGGCATTTCAGATTGTGGACGACGTGCTTGACGTGACCCAGACCTCCGAGCAGCTAGGCAAAACCGCCGGCAAAGATACGGCGGCAGAAAAGGCAACCTATCCCGCTCTTTTCGGGGTCGAGGAATCATTGCGCCGGGCAGATGAACTGTCGGATTCCGCGATGGCGCAGCTCAGCAGTTTCGGCGATCGCGCGGACACGTTGAAGTCGCTGGCGCGGTTCTTGGTAGAGCGAAAGAAATGAGCTTCTCGGACACGGGTCAAGTCCGTTTTCCTGAGAATAAGCGTGGTGAACGTACAAGAGTCCAGACTTGATATGCCCAATCGCCCGCTCGATATCTTAGCCATCGCCGCTCATCGCGACGACGTGGAACAGACCTGCGGCGGCACTCTGCTGAAGATGGCACAGCGCGGCCATCGCACCGGAATCCTCGACCTGACCCAAGGCGAGATGGGAACGCGTGGCACGGCCGAAGACCGCGAGCGGGAAGCGAATGCAGCCGCGAAGATCCTGCAAGTTGCCTGGCGAGAGGCGCTCGATATTCCCGACGGGCGTGTCGAGAACACCTGGGAAAATCGGTTGAAAGTGGCACGAGTTATTCGCGAGCAGCGGCCACGAGTCGTGATTCTTCCCTATTGGAAGGGCCGGCATCCCGATCACTACACCGCTTCCACGTTGGGATACGAAGCTTGCTTTCTGGCGGGATTGGCAAAGCTGGATATGAATCAAGCTGTCAGCTCTCAGCCTTCGGCATTCAGCCGCAGACCTCGCGCCGCATCGCCCCTTCAAGATTATTTACGCCACGCTCTACTATGACGTGCGGCCAACCTTCGTCGTTGACATCAGCGAGCAATTCGAGAAGCGTTTGCAATCGCTCCTGGCCTATACATCGCAATTCGGAGATCAGGAAGCTGGCAAAGACATCTTCCCTGCCGCGGCGGAGATCCGCACACGCATCGACGCCATGGCTCGGTATTACGGCCTCCTAGCAGGCGTCACTTATGCCGAGCCATTCCTGCAGAAGGAAGTGGGATTGGTTGAGGATTTGACGGTGATTCCGGTGAAATCGATTTAGTGATTCGAGATTTGCGTAGAATATCCAACGCAGTACTCAAAACGCGGAGAACTGAGGGAAAACAGTTTTCAATGCTCAGTTCCCGGTTTTCAGTTTTTCTTTACTGCGACTGCCAGGCCATCCCGAATCGGCAGAATCGTGGTAAACAGATCTGGCGATTTGTATAACATCCGGTTGAAGTCCAGAATGGCTTTGGTGGTCGCGTCCGCGGGATTTTTCTGCGCCACTTTTCCGCTCCACAAAACATTATCGGTGACAAATAGCCCGCCTTTGCGCAGGCGCGGCAACGCTAGTTTGAAGACTCGCGGATAATCTTCTTTGTCTACGTCATTGAAGATGATGTCGTACTCCTGCTTGTCCTCGGAGAGCAATTCGAGCGCGTCGCCTACTTTGACGCTGATCTGCTTACTCACTCCGGCGCGGTCGAAGAAGCGGCGAGCCTGATCGGCATTTTTCCGGTCGGAGTCGGTGTAAATCACGCGCCCATTCTCTCCCACGGCGCGTGCCCACCAGATCGTCGAGTAGCCGATAGCGGAGCCTAACTCGAAGACGCTCTTGGCCTGGATCATCAGCGCCAGTTGATGCAGGAGGCGCGCCACGGCTGGTCCAACGATGGGGATTTTGTGCTGGATGGCCTGGGCTTCCATCTCGGCTAAAACTTCGTCGCGGGGAGGAAGCAGGGAGTAGAGGTATTCATCCACGGCATCCTTGGTAATACCGTGGTTAAGCCATTCCGGGCGATTGTTGGATTCTGTCAAGCTTCTCCTTAGAGGTTGAATCTTCCGAGCATTCGCTCGGCGGGGCGGGCGAGGGCGCCCGCCCCTACGTAGTTCGTACTGGTCAAGAAAGGGTAACGCCCGGCTTCATCTCCAGAACTTCGAGATGCGGTACCAGTTTCTGCAACGCTCCAGGAGTCCCGGTCAACACCGGAAAAGTTCCAAAATGCATGGGGATCACCGTTTTCGCCTGGAGCAAATTGCAGGCATAGGCCGCCTCGTGGGGGCCCATGGTGTAGTGATCGCCGATGGGAATCATCGCAATATCCGGAGCGTAGAGTTCGTGAATGATTCGCATGTCGCCGAATACATTGGTATCGCCAGCGTGATAAATCTTCAAGCCGTTAGCGAACTCGATGACGTAGCCGCAGGCTTCCCCGCCATAGATGAGTTGATCGCCGTCCTGAATGCCGCATGAGTGGTCGGCGTGCACCATCGTCACCTTGATATCGCCCACCGTCTGAGTTCCACCCTTATTCATTTCTGCCAGGTTCTTCACGCCCTTCTTGCCGAGCCATCCGCATAATTCTGGGATTCCAACCACTGCGGATGGATTGTGTTTCTTGGCAATCTCGACCGCGTCACCGATATGGTCGCCATGGCCGTGGGTGCAGAGCATGAACGTCCACTTGCTTGATTTCTTTTTCTGCTTTCGGACACATGGGATTGCCCATGACCCAAGGGTCCACGAGAATGGTCTTGCCGGCCGGAGTTTCCATGCGAAAAGTGGCGTGACCAAGCCAAGTGAGTTTTATGCCGTCGAGTTTCATAAGAAAATTCTAGCACTCAGCTTTCAGCTCTCAGCTAGGCAACGCGAGGTTCTGACAGAATGGCACCCGCCACGCATCACAGGCCCAGAGGCCGAGCGCTGAAGGCTGAGTGTTGAAGGCTGAGTGCTGAAAGCGGAGTGCCGTGGATGAGTCGTCGGCTACGGTCTGGATTATGCAGAGATGTACCGCAATCTCCCCAACATCTGCGTGTTGCCGCGCGAATAGTTAGAGGGTAAGTTCCCTCGGCGTGGCCAGCGATTTAAATTACATCTCTTCAATCAGATAGGCACGAGGGGCGCGGCGGCGATTTTCGCGAAGTAGTTACCTCGAAAACGAGGAACCAAGAAATCTGGCTGGTATCATAAGAAGCTATGGTGGTGAGTGAAGTACAACCCGGTCTCGGGTCCAACGTGGAACCGTTGCTGCTCGAAGTGGCGGATGTGGTCAACACCACGCTCGACCTGAACACTTCGCTACGACGCGTGGCCGAAGTAGTGCGCAAAGTCATTGATTACCAGATTTTTGCCATCCTCCTATTGAACGAAAAGACCCAGGAACTGCGCTTTCGTTTTCAGATCGGCTATCCGCCGGAGGTGACAGAGCGTTCAGTCATTAAAGTGGGCCAGGGCGTCACTGGATTGGCGGCGCAACGGCGGGAGGCTGTGCTGGTTCCAGATGTCACGAAGGAAGTGGGATACATCGGAGCTGTCCCCGAGGTCCGCTCTGAGCTTGCGGTTCCGCTGATTTTGAAGAACCGCGTGATTGGCGTCATCAATATCGAGTCGGTGCAGGCCAATTACTTCACGGAAGAACACAAGCGCCTGCTCACTTTGATTGCTTCCCGCATGGCGGTAGGCATCGAGAACGCGCGTTTGCATACCCGTACCAGCCGGCAGGCCCGCACCCTAATGCTGCTCAACGAAATTGCCCGCGAACTCACCTCGATTCTGCATGTGGATGAGTTGCTGGAGCACATTGCCGAATTGGTAGCGCGGCTGATCGACTACCAGATGTTCAGCATTCTGTTATTGGATGCGACCGGAGAAAAACTCCAGCACCGCTTTTCGCTGCGCTTTGGAGAAAATATCCAGCTGAAAAACGATCGCCCGCTCGGCCTGGGAGTCGTGGGTTATGCGGCGCAAAACAAACAGGCCATTCTGGTTCCCGACGTGACCAAAGATCCGCGCTATATCAAGGTGAACCCGGAAACCCGGTCGGAACTGGCGGTACCGCTGATCTACAAGGACAAAGTAATCGGAATTCTCGACCTGGAACATACCCGCCGCGGATTCTTCACCGATGACCACCGGCGAACCATCACTACGCTGGCGGCCCAGATTGCCATCGCGCTGGAAAACGCGCGCCTGTATGAAGCAGTGGAACGTCAGGAAAAACGTCTGGAGCGGGATTTGGGATTGGCGCGGGAATTGCAGAATCGCTTGTTGCCGCAATCGCCGCCCAAAGTTGGCGAATCTGGAAATTGCCGCGAAGTTCGTGCCGGCCCGTGCCATCGGCGGCGATCTTTACGATTTCGTAAGCTATTCGCTGTCTCGCGACCGGAATCGTGATCGGGGATGTAAGTGGCAAAGGTGCTCCCGCAGCCATTTATGCCGCGCTGGTGAGCGGCATCCTGCGGTCGCATGCGCCTATCGAACCGGGACCCGCGGAGATGCTGCGCGCGGTGAATTTCTCGCTCGGCGAACGCCGCATCGACGCGCAATTTGTCTCCCTGATTTATGCCGTCTGGAACGATGCGAACCGGACCCTGCAAGTGGCGAATTCGGGTCTGCCCCGGCCTATTTACTGCCACCGCGGTAAGACGGAAATCATTGAGGCGACAGGGCTACCCCTCGGCCTCTTCGACGACGCGGATTACGACGAACTCACCTTTCAAGCGAAGCCCGGCGACTTGTTCGTTTTCTTCAGCGACGGCATCCTCGACGCGCGGAATCAAAAGGGTGACTTGTTTGGACGCGAACGCGTTCACGAAATCGTCGCCCGTTGCTCCACCGAATCACCGAGGAGCCTAGTGGACACGCTGTTTACGGCGGTGACCGAGTACTCGGCCGGAGTGGAAACTTTCGATGATCAAACCGTGGTGGCGATCAAAGTCAAAGACGGCGCCAGGACAACCCAGTGAGCGGATCGGCTGCTTCGTTTCTGGGGCGTCCCCCGGCATTTTCATATTATCCGGAGCAGAAATCCGCCGCCTCCATTTTGCATTGCGATCAGATTTCTCTGCATCGGTTGGCCAAGCGCTTCGGAACGCCACTTTACGTCTATTCCGCTTCCACCATTCGGCAACGGGTGCGCCTATTTGACCGGGCCTTTGGACGAGCTCCGCATACCGTCTGCTATTCGGTAAAAGCTAATTCCAATCTAAGCATTCTTCGCCTGTTGGCAAAGATGGGTTGTGGATTCGATGTGGTTTCGGGCGGCGAGTTGGAGCGAGTTTTGCGAGCTGCCCCGAAGGCCGCGAAGAACGTGGTCTTCTCCGGAGTGGGGAAAACTTCCGGCGAAATGCGCCTGGCGCTCAGGGCCGGCATTCTGCTGTTCAATATTGAAAGTGAATCTGAGTTAACGGCGCTGGCGGAGTGCGCGGCTAGCTTGAGGAAAGTTGCCCGCATCGCGTTGCGGGTAAATCCCGATGTTCCCGCGGAGACGCATCCCTATATTTCCACGGGATTGCATCAACATAAGTTCGGGATTCCGATCGAGCAAGCGCAGGACTTGTACGAGAAGGCGGCAGCAAGCAAATTCCTAAGCATTCGCGGCGTGAGCGTTCACATCGGGTCGCAAATCACCGACATGGTTCCCTTTGCTGACACCATGAAGCGTGTAGCGGATCTGGTGCGCAGCCTGCGGAAAGCGGGCCACGCCGTGAGCTACGTGGATGCCGGCGGCGGCCTCGGGATTAATTACCAAGGGTTCGGGGAACGTGATTTCGAGTCTTCAGTGAGGAAATATGCTCAGGCACTGCTCGCCCCCCTCCGCGGATTGAACGTGCATTTATTGCTGGAGCCGGGGCGGTCAATCGTCGCGCCGGCGGGCGCCCTGCTGACGCGAGTCATCTACAAAAAGACCAACGGCCCTAAGACCTTTTTGGTTGTGGATGCAGCGATGAATGATCTGCTCCGGCCTTCGCTCTACAAGGCACACCACGAAATTGCGCCAGTGCTTTTGGACATGCAGTCCGGTGAAGAAGAAGTCGTGGACGTGGTGGGACCGATCTGCGAAACCGGCGATTTTTTTGCTCGGGAACGCAGTTTGCCAGCTGCAAAAGAGGGAGACCTGCTGGCTATCCTGGATGCCGGCGCCTACGGGATGGTGCTGGCCTCCAACTACAATACGCGACCGCGGCCAGCCGAGGTTCTGGTGGATGGCAAATCGGTCAAAGTTATCCGGCGGCGAGAAACGACGGCCGATCAACTGCGAATGGAGCGGCAGCGCTCCTAAGTTGAAACGAACAACCAGCGCACGCTGCCGCCCTCCCATCCAATTTCCTTTACAAAGAACGCACAAAATTCAGAATGGCCTGTTGTTGCTGCGGAGTAAGTTTGTTGAACCGCGCTACGACTGTGTTGGCTTCTGAGCCGGAACTGGCGTGTTGCTGGATCGCCTGCAACAAATCCGCGGTGCGGCCATCGTGCAAGAAAAATAGCCTCTGACCCGCGCCCCACAAAGGTGCGGTGCGGAACTGATCGGGTCCGGCACCACCCTGGCTGATGCCGTCCGCCAGGCCTTGGCCCATATGATGGATGGCAAAATCGCTGTAAGGATGGTAGGCGACGTTGCTCATGCCAGTGTAGGGAGACGTACCGCTGGTCAACGTGGTGGAGTGGCAAAGCGCACATCCCACGGAAGAAAACAACTGGCTCCCACTTTGGATGGCAGCACTCTGTGCAGCCGGTGCCGGCGGAGCCAGCAAACGAATGAAGGCGGCGAAGTTCACGATGTCCGACGACATTTCGTTCGCTGTGCCGAGCGCGGTGTTGTAATTGGGGCTGCTTGGGTTGGGATTGAGCACGTTCGTATTATCGTCGGGCGTCGAATTGAAGACGCAGCCTGGAACCGCCGCGCGGTCGTTGGGAAACAACTCATTCGAGATACCCTCCTCGACGTTGTAAGCTTCGCCGGCAAACATGAGCAGAGATTTGTTCTGGGCCTTCCAGCCGAAGCGCGTAATGGTGCCATCGTTCGCGCTGGTGTTAAACGTTCCCTGAATTCCAAGAGCAGAGCGCTGATTTGCCGTGGACGCGAGATTGGAGCGCAAAGCCGTGTCGGGCGTGTTTTCTACCAGGCCCAATCCAAAGAGAGGGGTGGGAATGCGGAAGATGGCGTTATTGTTCTGCAGCGCCTGAGCAAAATCGGGCTGCGCGAGTACACAACCCGGAGCATCGGCACGTCCCGCGATGGTAAACAGGTCATGCACGCCACCGTCCGCCGTGCCATCGCTGTAGTGGATAAATCGAACCTCGCGCACTGGCCCGTCGTGCGTAATGAACGAAGGCAACGTGTTCTGCGCCCCGTTGAGGGTAGCGATTGCGACTTGAGGATTGGGCACCGGATTGATCTTGCTCAGTTTTCCCGGCGAACTGCCGCCCACCGACGGCTCCGCATGGCAGGAGGAGCAAGAGTTCGAATTGAAAGCGGGTCCAAGCCCAACATTCTCTCCCCCCGTTACCGTTTCCACTTCTTGGAATACGGAACGCGCGCTTGAAAAATAGGCTTGTTCGTACGACTTCAGTGTCGGATAGTAATTTCCCGCGGCTGCTGGGCCGGATCGCGGCCCTGGATCTTTCTGCGCTTGCGCCGGGCCCGCACTCGTCACGCCAAGTAAACATAGAACCGCCATTGCAGAGAACACACTAAGGCATTTCATTCTCCACCTCCATGCACTGGACAGTCAGACCGTCCATGCCTATTTGAATTTTTTGTTAGCGAAGAAGAGCGCGCGCGATCAAACCAACTCACTGGTGCTGATTTCAGCAGGCAGGAGTTGACTCAGTGTTCAATCGTCAAGTGAAGCAACGGGACGGAATCTCTGTTAGCAACCTTTTGATCTAGCAGGCTGGAAACAAATGTTAAAAGGAAGTTAGATCGTACTCGCTGCAGCGTCAATCGCCGGAAGTGCAGGCGCGGTATCGAAAGGGCATGTCGCCGGCAGTCCGGCGGTCGCTGGGCGGAACGTGCTTCTGACGTTACCGAGAAATTGTTCCTACCGCCCCACTACCTTTGTCCCCATTTGAGCTTGGCGCGAAGCACATCGAAGAAAGTTCCCTGGGTGCGGAACAACTTCACCTGAAATTCGGACTTGCGACACAGCAAATGATCTCCGTCCTGTATGGGCATGCCGAGTTGTCCGTCCACGCTTAGGTAAGCTTCGTCGCTTCCGGTCTTAGCTACAATCTCGATCTCAGCAACATCCTTCACTACCAGGGGACGATGGGTTAGAGAATGAGCAGACACGGGAGTGATTACTAAGGCTTCCACCGAAGGCATTAGAATGGGACCGCCGGCAGCCAAGGAATACGCGGTGGATCCGGTAGGCGTAGAAACAATCAGGCTGTCCGCCTGATAGCTGGAAACAAAAATCCGATCGATGTATACATCGCAGTGATTAAGGCGGGCGATAGTTCCCTTGCCGATCACCACGTCATTCACTGCGTCATAGGTGGCGATTGAAGCGTCCTGGCGAATCACGTCGCAGTGCACCATCGACCGGGATTCCACCATGCAGTGGCCGTCGTCGATGCGCTGCAGCGTGGTATACATCTCTTCGAGCGGAACCTCCGTTAGGAAGCCCAGCGAACCCAAGTTGACGCCCAATACCGGGATCTCTGCCTTGGCCACCGCGCGGGCTCCCGCCAGTAGCGTGCCGTCGCCGCCGAGCACCACTACAAAATTCAACGAAAACGAAGCAAGTTGATCGCGGTTCACCACGTCACAGCCCGCCGTGTATTTTGCGGTTTCCTCATCGACGATGATCCGGTAATGGTGCTGACGGAACCACTCGAGAAGCCCAGGAACAATGGTTGCCAGTTCCGGCTTTGAGGGTTTGGAAACGACTGCGACAGACTTGATTGAAGTTGCGGGGTTAGGCGCCATGGCTAGCTAAATTGTACAGAAATTCTCCCGGAAAACAGGAGACGCGAGTTGCGGGCAAATACGATTGCGTTGGAGCAACTGCCCTGCTAATCAGATCCCAACAACAGGAATTCGCGATTGCCTTCGCCGCCCAGGATCGGCGACTCGATCGAGTCAGTACGCTGGCAACCTAGGCCAAGCAGACTTTGACGGACTTTTTCCACGGCCGCCGCTTGTAATGCCGCATCGCGGACGATCCCGCCCTTGCCAACCTGCTCACGCCCCACTTCAAACTGCGGCTTCACCAACGCGACGACGAGTTTGTTGCGCGTGGGACTATCCGGAGGGAATGCCGAGACAATAACCGCCGGAAGCACCAGAGTTGCAGAAATAAACGAAACGTCCATCACCACCAGGTCCACAGGCTCTGCGACCTGCTCACGAGTCAGATAGCGGGCGTTGGTTTTCTCCAGCAGCCGCACACGGGCATCTTGGCGAAGACGAAAGTTGATCTGCCCATAGCCGGTATCCACGGCAATCACGCGAGCCGCACCGCGCTGCAGCAAGCAGTCCGTGAAGCCGCCGGTGGACGTACCCACGTCCAGACAAATTTTTCCGGAGACGTCAATGTGCCAGTGCTCGAGCGCTCGTTCCAGTTTCAACCCGCCACGGCTCACGTACTTCAAATCTTCACCGAGCAGTCGCACGTCCGCAGCCGCGTCAACCGGAGCTCCCGCCTTCTCGATTTTTTGTCCGTTGACTAGAACTTTTCCCGCAAGAATGAGCGACTGCGCCCGTTCCCGCGAGGGCGCGGCGCCTCGTTCCAGCAACAATTTGTCGAGCCTGACCTTCAAAGAACCTCCACTCGCCGACTATGTTTGAGTCTCGGAAAATTAAAAAACTTTGCCAGCACACCAGGCAGTGCAAATTGCAGAAGTGATTGAGACAGAAATGATTATGAAAGTTCTTCCCGCATTTTGCACAGCATTTTGCAGAGAAGTGTTGAAAAGTTTGGCGACCAAATTTTTGAAGACGACATTCTTCTCCGTAAACAGAAAAACCGCCCTGCATTCAGGACGGCTTTCCGGTCGATAACCACCAGCTTCAGTAGCCAGTTCTCAGTTTTTAGCTCACGCAACCCAGCTCAGCTTGCCACTTCTTCAAGCAGCTTTTGATCGATATCAAAGTTGGCGTGCACGTTCTGCACATCATCATGCTCTTCCAGGGCTTCCAGCAGACGAATCATGGTGCTGGCGTGAGATCCTTCGAGCTTGATGTAGGTATCCGGAACCATCGTCACGCTGGACGAAACAGGCGTGATGCCGGCCTTCTTGACAGCTTCGAGCATGCCCTCGTAGGCGGAAGGAGCAGTCAGTATCTCCCAGTTCTCGCCGTCGTCGATCGGTTCATCCTCGCCGCCGGCTTCGATGATGATGTTCATCAGATCGTCCACTTTGGCCGCCGACTTGGGAATGACGATGTCGCCTTTCTTGTGGAACATATACGACACCGCGCCCGCGGATGCCATGTTGCCGCCGTTCTTGCCAAAGGCATGGCGGATCTCGCTCACGGTGCGGTTACGGTTGTCAGTGTTGATTTCCACCAAGACGGCCACCCCACCGGGTCCGTAGCCTTCCAGAGAAAACTCCTCGTAGGTTGCGCCGGGCAATTCGCCGGTGCCGCGCTGGATCGCACGCTTAATATTATCCGCCGGCATGTTCTCGGCTTTCGCGGCCAAGATAGCGGTGCGCAGACGCGGATTGGTATCGGGATCGCCGCCGCTCTTGGCGGCAATGCTGATTTCCTTAATGAGGCGCGTGAAAATCTTGCCACGCTTAGCGTCCAGCGCGCCCTTCTTATGCTTGATTGTGGCCCATTTTGAATGGCCAGACATAGCTAGACCTCGTATTTAAGAATGTTTAATGGCGCTGATCTTGTCCCAGCAGATCGACCGAAATGGATTCGCCTTTGGAGGAGATCCATGGTTTGCCCCTTGACACAGACGCAGGCGAACAAACGAGTATACCATGCGGCCGCGCGCAAAAGCCTATCGGCTATCAGAATGGGGATTCCGCAAGTCATTGTTTCCGCGCGCCTTGCGCTTTGCCGTTACGGCGCGCACCCGCACCTACAATATAAAAGCGGCTCATCCGTCTTCAGAAGTAGATGGATGAGCCACTGAGCACATTTTGGATGGCCGAGCAGGATCAGAGAATCACTACGGCGATTGCCCGGGAGCAGGGCAGGCTGCGGAATTTTATCCGCAGACGTGTGGCCGATGAAAGCGAGGTCGAAGACATTCTGCAAGATGTCTTCTACGAACTGATCGCTGCTTACCGTTTGATGAAGCCCATCGAGCAAGTGAGCGCCTGGATGTTTCGGGTGGCACGGAATCGGATTATCGATCTCTTCCGCAAGCGGCGGCCTGAAGCTTCTACGAATGATTCCATGTCCGCAGCGGAGGACGATGAGGATTTGTTGCTGGAAGAGATGCTGCCGTCACCGGACGCCGGGCCAGATGCAGCTTACGCCCGCGGCGTCTTGCTCGACGAACTCGACGCCGCATTGGACGAGCTTCCAGAAGAACAGCGTGAAGTATTTGTGGCGCACGAACTTGAAGGACGCAGCTTCAAGGAACTTGCCCAGGAAACTGGATTGAATCATAAACACGTTGCTGGCGCGCAAACACTATGCGGTTTTACACCTGCGAAAGCGGCTGCGCGCCATCCATGACGAATTCTTGAATGAACAATCTTGAGCAAACAACGAAAGAGGAAGAGAAATGAGAAGGAATCGTTTTTTGAGAGTGCTGATGTTTATCGCGCTGGCAGCGGTGGCCGTTGCCGTGTTTGGTTTCGTGACCATGCACCTGTGGAACTGGTTGACACCGGCCCTGTTTGGATGGAAGCTTATTAGCTTTTGGCAAGCCGTAGGCCTGGTGGTTCTGAGCCGGATTCTCTTCGGCGGGTTCCATCGCCGTTTCGGGCGGTGGAGGACATTGGCGCCATCGCATGATGGAGCGTTGGGAGCAAATGACTCCCGAGGAACGCGAGAAATTCCGCGGGGGCATGCGGCGCGGCTGTGGCTATCCAGAAGCGCCCGCTGCGAAACCGACGGTCTAGCCAGCATATCGAAGCGAACAGGGACGTTGAGCTGGGGCTAATTTTTCTCAGCGAAATATACGTCCCTGTTCGTATCTACATTTTTGTATTTGCGGCCGCGTCAGGGACGACAACAGATCCCTGCAGTTCGATCTGTTCCGACGAGCTACCCACCAAAATGCCGAAGTTTCCGGGAGAGATGCGCCATCCCTTTGCTGTCGGATCAAAATATGCGAAAGCACGAGCGTTTAGCGCCACGGAGACGTGTCTCATTTCGCCGGGTTTCAACACTACCTTGGCGAAGCCTTTAAGTTCTTTCGGCGGACGAGCGATCTTGGAGTGTCCGTCGGCAACATAAACCTGCGCCACCGCTGCACCCTCCCGGTCTCCCGTGTTGGTCACATCAAAGGAAACAGTGTAAAGCGAGCCTGACGACGCCCCGCCCTGCGGAGTGACCGATAAGTTGGCGTATTTGAAGGTGGTGTAGGAAAGCCCGTAGCCGAAGGGAAACAGCGGTTTCACCTTGTTGTGTTCGTACCCGCGGTAGCCGACAAAAATGCCCTCCTTGTAAACCACCTGCTTCGAGTTCCCTGCCGGATAGTAGTTTGCGAATGAAGGATTGTCTTCCGCGCGCCGCTCGAAGGTTACCGGCAAATGACCGGAAGGATTCACCGCGCCAAACAAAATCTCCGCCAGCGCGGCGCCGCCCTGCTCGCCGGGATACCACATTTCGATGAACGCCGGAACGTGATCGAGCCAGGCACTTGCATCCACGCTCCCTCCCGAGGTGAGTGCAACCACCGTCTTGCGGTTGATAGCAGACATCTCGCGAATCAGTTCATCCTGCCCAACGGGCAGATCAAAGGTCCGATCCGCGCCTTCGGACTCACTGCCGAAATCAAAGCCCGCAGCGACGATCACAACATCCGCCTTCGCGGCAAGCGTCTTCGCAGCCGCCGTTACGATTTGGTTTTGAGGAATAATCGCGGCGCGGAATTGGCCGCCAATGGCGGAGTCCTGGAAGTCTTCGGCAACAATCTTGTGCAGCCCGGCCGTAAGTTGCAACGTAACGTGCGGCTGCAATGCGCGCGCCAGATCCCAATCGTCGATCACAAGTTTGTCGTCCACGTACAGACGGCTTCCCGTTCCCTCGGCTTGATCTTGCAGCGCGACTTCATAGGGACCGGTTTCCGCGGCCTTGTAATACCCAGTCCAGCGGCGGGATTTCTTGCCCTTCCGCCTTAGCCAGTTTTGCCGCTGAAGCAACGTCATCCGCAAACATTTCCCAAGTCACGCTGACGGAATCGATGTGTTGGACGCTCTTAGCCGCGACAGCAGGACCTGAAAGACCAGGGTTATCAAAAAACTCTACGTTCACCCCGGGCTTGCCATTCTCAGCCGCGGTCACGAATTCGGTCTTACCGGCGAGGTCGACCAAGCTGGGCACGCCGCGATCGTAATAAACAGTGCTGGCCGGGCCCAGAAACGCGCTCATTCCCTGGAGGACGCTGGTCGTTGCGAAAGGAATTGACTGCGCACTCCCACCGCCAGTTGGCACCGCAGGATAAGCGTCGGGACCGACCGACCAGAACGGATCTGATCTTTGCCTTGTCCAACGGAAGCAATTGGCCTTCGTTCTTCAGCAGCACCATGTTCTCGCGCGCGGCTTCGAGCGCCACGGCATGGTTCTGCTCGCTGTATTTGGAAATCGAAAGATCCATTTGCGTTCGGTCCAGCCATCCGAATCGAATCGCAGTTTGCAGGACGTGAGCAACTTTTTCATCGATGGTGGAAGCCTTCACCCGGCCGTCCTGAATTGCCGGCAGCAGGGTCTTGGCATTCATGTGGTCGCCAACCGGCATCTCCAGGTCGAGGCCTCCATTGGCCGCGCCCACTCCGTCGTAGGTCGCCACCCAATCCGACATAATGACGCCGTCGAATCCCCACTCCGTACGAGCAATCTGGTTATTCAAATAGCCGTTCTGGGTCATGTGCTGGCCGTTTACCACGTTGTAACCGTCCATGATTGCGCCCACGTGCCCTTGTTTCACCGAGGCTTCGAAGGCAGGCAGATAGATTTCCCGCAAGGTGCGTTCATCAATGACTGAATCCGAGTTATGGCGATCAAATTCGGAATCGTTGCCAGCAAAATGTTTGACCGTTGCGCTTACGCCTTGTTTCTGCACTCCCGTGATGAAGCCGACAACCACTGCGGAAGCGAGAAATGGATCCTCTCCGAAGATATTCGAAGTTGCGGCCATTCATGGGAGCGCGATAAATGTTCACTCCCGGGGCGAGCAGAAAATGAATGCCGCGAGCTCTGGCATCTCTGGCGATGCCCGAGCCCACCCGCTCAGCCAGAGCAGGATTCCACGACGCTGCCAAGCCAACTCCGCCGGCATAGACGGTGGTCGGGAAATTTAAGAAGTCAGCGTCATTGCGGATGCCAAAGGGGCCGTCGGAGAATTGAAATTCGGGAACGCCAAGATTCGGGAGGGCTTCCAGAAAGACGCTTCTTCTTCCACTGATGTAATCGATTTTCTCTTCCAGAGTCATTTTTTGAATGATGGCATCGGCTCTGGCTCGGACCTCATCGCTATTGGGTTGGGGAGACTGCGCGAAAAGTGTGAGTGCACCTACCAGGATTGCCGAAACAAGAGAAGCGAACCCGCCAAGCTTTCTGGCTAGCATACCGATCCTCCTTCAGGCGTATTTGATTGGAGTTATTAATGCCGGCCTGATGGTATGCCCACGCTTCTCTCGCGGCAAGCGACTGGAACTCGCGGAGAGCATTTAGCCCTCAGGAAGCTTTTTTCTATTCAGGTAGGCGTAGATCACCGCCAGCAAGGGCGGCGCGAGCAAAATCCCCCAGAATGGGATCACGAAACTTAGGACGATGGGAGCGAGAATGGATGCCCACATCGGAACTTTCGCCGTGCGCTTCATGATGTACGGCTGCAGCAGGAATCCATCCACGATGACAATTCCCGCATACAGCATCAACACGAAGAGAGGATGCTCCCAGTCTCTCCACTTGATAGCTGCGGCCAGTGTGGGGCCGACCGTGCCCAGCACCGGTCCCAAGTGCGGAACAAATTGCAAGAAAGCGGCGAGAACGGCCCACAGCGGCGCCCACGGCACGCGCAGCCAATAGAGGCCCACTAGCCACAGACTGCCGGCTACCAGCGCATCCACGCACTGCGCGATAAACCAGCTCTTCAAGGCGCCGCCGGTGAGCCGAACATGGCGGGATAGATTCATAAGCGATGAGATGCCGCGGGTCCCCATTTGGGGAGTTAGCGCCGGGCAAGTAATTTATTGCATCCTTTGTAAACCTCGTGCCCCTAAAATCGTCCATACTAGTAGCAGAAGTTATAGCGATTCATGGAAACTCTACTGACAGCGACTTTGAGCTCGCCCAACCTGACGGCGGCGGAAGGCATCGCCGAATGCGACTTCGATGAGATTGTCCGCCAACATCAGCGGCGAATCTATCGTGTGATCTTCCTGTTGGTGAAAGACAGTGAGGCTACAGACACGCTGACCCAGGAATGTTTTCTGCGCGCTTACAGGAAGCGGGCCAGCTTCCGCGGAGAGTGCTCGGTCGGGACATGGCTGGTGCGGATTGCCGTCAACCTGGCTCGCGATCACGGCAAAAATCGCAGGCTCGCATTCTGGCGAAAAACCGTTGGGTTGTCGGATGAGAACGCGGGAATGACAGTCGATCTCGCCACCTCCCAGCCATCGGCTGAGCAGGCCCTTCTGGCGCGAGAGGCGTTGCGGGAAGTCTGGAGGGCAGCCGCGGCCTTGCCACAACAGCAACGAACAATCTTCTTGCTTCGATTTGCCGAAGAGATGCCCTTGGCAGAGATCGCGCAAGTGTTGGATCTTGAAATCGGCACGGTCAAAGCTCATCTGTTCCGTGCTATCAGCAAAGTGAAGGAGACAGTGAAGGGGACGCCATGCAGTTGATACGTCAATTAAAAGACGAGGAATTAACCGATCTGTTGCTGGAAGACGAAGAACGGGATGTCCAAAGCCTTTTCGCCGGCGTGCCGCAGTCTTTGCGGTCGGCAACAGCACGCCCTGGATGGTTTTGGCAGAAGCAACTTTCCGCAGTGTGCGGGCGGGTTGCGGCCAGCCAGCACCTGCTGTTTCGTACCGATGTCGCATGGTCCGCCGCGGCCGTGGCTCTGTTGTTGCTGGCTTTCTCTTTGCCCAAGAATGGTCCTTCGGCCAAACCGGTTCAGGGACAGACAGACTCAGATCAGGAGCTTTTGGTCGCAGTCGAACAAGCGGTCGAAACCGAAGGACCCGAGTCGCTCGAGCCCGCAGCTCTGCTGGCAGATGAAATCAGTAACGCGCAAACCACTTCCAATCCGAGGCACGTAATTAAGGAGAAGCAACATGAGAATTAGCCGCTTCGTCTGCACGCTCGCACTCTTTCTACCGGTGTCAGCTTTTGCGCAGGGTGGCCCGGCCGCGCCAGAAGCGCCCGATCCGCCAACTCCACCCGCACAGGGCGGACCCCAAATGCATGGCGGGATGATGCGCCATGAGACGGGCAAATGGTGGCAGGATTCCGAGCTGGCTAAGAAATTGCAACTGACCGATGCCCAGATTAAACAGCTGAACCAAACCTTCTTCGACCATCGCTTGAAACTCATCGATTATGGCGCGGAGATGGAGAAACAGGATATGAAGTTACAGAACCTGCTTGATGAAGACATGCCCGACACGGGGCAGGTGAGTTCACAAGTGGACCAGGTTCTATCGGCGCGAGGTAAGCTCGAGCGCGAATATACGATGATGAATCTCGATCTGCGTAAGGTTCTTTCGGTCGAGCAATGGCGGCAGCTCAAGTCCATTCGTGAACAGCTGGGTCCGCCCCGTCATGACTTCTCTCATGGCATGGGTCCGCGTCGCCATGGCCCCGCGGGACCGCATGATGGCGCGCCGCCGCCTCCGCCACCCGGCGAAAACTAGAAGATTGTTCGCGGCAGTACTCTCCTCCAGGGCCGTCGCGCCTTCCCCCAGCGCGCGGCCCTGCTTTTTTCTGCCATGCTAGACTTCCAAATAAGACCCCCATTTGCGAGGCTGTCATGAAATTTGGCGTCATTATTTTCCCTGGATCGAATTGTGATCACGATGCGTACTGGACGGTCCAGAGCATCGTCAAGCAGCCGGTGACTTTCTTGTGGCATGACTCTCATGACCTGGAGAACTGCGACGTCATCATCGTGCCGGGAGGCTTTGCCTATGGAGACTATTTGCGTACCGGAGCAATCGCCAAGTTTTCTCCGGTGATGGAATCCGTTCGCAAGTTTGCGGCGGGCGGCGGGCTTGTCCTCGGTATCTGCAACGGCTTTCAGATCCTGTGCGAGTCGGGATTATTGCCGGGCGCGCTGATGCGCAATGTCGGCCTGCAATACGTCTGCAAGCCGGTTCACGTGCGGGTGGAAAATGTTGAAACTCCCTTCACCAATGCCTGCCACGAAGGCGACGTTCTCACCCTTCCCATCGGCCACATGGAAGGCAACTACTTTTGCGACGATGCAACCCTGGCCGAGTTGCAGCGTGACAAGCGCGTGGTGTTTCGCTACTCCACTCAGGAGGGTGAAATTACTTCTGAAGCGAATCCCAACGGTTCGCTCGACAACATCGCCGGCATATGCAGCGCAGGCCGCAACGTATTGGGCATGATGCCGCATCCGGAACGAGCCAGCGAGCCAGAGTTGGGGGGTACGGAGGGCATGCAAATCTTCCAGTCCCTCATAGGAGCTATGGCTTCAAAGTAATATCGGCCGTTTAATTAACAGCGTTTCCACAGATTTTTGGACTTTTTAAAAGATTTTTCGACGGCAGCCTCCAAATAAGGCTTGTCGCTCCCAAGCGGCTTTGGTAACGTCACTTTCCCCGTTCGCTTGAACTGACTGCCCGGCTTTCGCCGTAGCGCATTTGTGTCTTCAGGAGGATCCCCTTGACATCCAGCGAACTGATGGACAACTTCTACGACAGTTTGATGTCGGATGAACGAATTCTAACTACGCGCGAACGTGAGTTACTCACCGGTCTGTTGCAACGCGCCCATGCTCATGGCGAAAACGCGGCGGTGCGGAGGATCATGGCACAAGCGGTGGGAGAGACCGTCGCGCAGCGTGCCTATGAAGCTCTGGGAGAGAGTATCACTCGCCGGTTGTTGGAACAGCAGAAACCCTTCTACGCAAGCGGTTCATTCCGCGCTTCGGAATCCCGGCGCGATGTCGCCGTGGAATCGAGTTCGCGACTTCCGAGTTTGCAGGTCTCCAGTCCACCGGGACCGCAACCCCCAGGGCCGCCTTCGGCGCGCTTCCGGCGCTCTCAATCCAGGGCAGTAGCGGTGTTGTTGGATCCGCCGAAAACCTTGCGTGCGGATTGCCTGATTCTCGATGAGTTTCTGGCGCCGGCGGAAATGGATGCGCTGCTGCAGTACACGCTCGAACGGGAATCCGCTTTCCAGATCAGTGAAGTAATTCAACCGGGCGCTGCCGCCGGGATCGTGGATTACGATCAGCGCCGTTCCCGCGTCCTGATGGAACTGGGGAAGCACCACAAAATCATCGAGGACAGAATCAGGTCCTCCATGCCGGTGATCCTGGCCAGATTGGGCCATGAGACCCTCGAAATCTCAGAGGTCGAGGCCCAGATTACCGCCAGCAATGACGGCGACTACTTCCACCGCCACAACGATAATGCGCAGGAGGATAATTCCAGCCGAGAGATTACGTTTGTTTACTTTTTCCATCGGGAACCCAAGAAATTCCGAGGCGGAGAGCTGCGAATTTATGACTCACGCCTTGAAAATGAAAGATATGTCGCCTCAGAAAGTCAGCGTTCGGTCGTTCCTCAGCAGAATCAAATTGTGTTTTTCGCCAGTTCACTCATGCACGAAATCACGCCAGTGGAGTGCGCTTCGAGGGCCTTCGCGGACAGCCGGTTCACGGTAAATGGATGGCTACACCGTTAAAGAACGCTGCATGGTTGCGCTGGATCGAGCAGTCGGTGGGACAGTTCGCGTCTAGAGCAGCGGGCGGGGACGATTCGCGTCCCCGTTTCCGCTGCTGCCTCGATGAACAACCCGATCACCTGGTCCCGGAATATTGCCTGCGTGACCGGGAACAACCGGTGCGCGTCAAGGCCGATTTGTTTGTCAATCCAGCCTGTTGGTTCGCGCGCGATGGGGCGTTGCCGCCAGAAGTAGAGGATGCTTTGGGAACATTCCTTCCCTTTGCGAGTCAGCAAGGCGACCTGGTTTGCATCCGGGACCCGGCAACTCATGCTCTGCAACCGTTTTGGCTCGATTCAGCTTTGAGCGCTTTGCTGGGCGAGACGCGGCCCGGCGATCTTTCAACGGTGCAAGACGAAGCCGGAAGGGTACTGGCGATGGCTGGCGTTCTGGTGCCCGAGGGCTGGACTAAGGCCTGCCGCGAGAACTGGAGTTCAGCCGTTGCCCGCGGCGCACGCGCGTTCCGAGAACAAGGGTTCGTTCCGCTGCGTCGGCTCATTCATCCTTTTCATCTCTCCGCTTTGCGGCGGTACTACCGCCATCTCATTCGGAACGGCCTTATGGCAATGGGCGATAGCCAATGCGCCCGGCGCTACATCGCCCACAACGAATCCGTCGCCCGCTTCTTTCACCGCCAACTTATGCCGGCGGTCGCCAGCTTCGTGCAAGAGTCAATCAAGCCTTCGTACGTTTATGTAGGCTCCTACCAGGAGGGCTCTGTGCTGAAAAAACACATCGATCTTGAGCAATGTGAGTTCAGCGTCAGCCTATGCTTGGACTATGCGCCGGAACCGCGCGTGGCGACTCCCTGGCCGATACAACTCCACACCGCGTCCGGAATAACTACCGTGTTCCAGGCGATCGGCGATGGGTTACTCTACCGCGGCCGCGAGATTCCGCACTCGCGCGGCCCGTTGCCGAGTGGACACACTTCTACCTCAATTTTCTTCCATTACGTTCGCCAAGATTTCGCTGGCGGTCTGAATTGATCGGCGCTTTCAGTGAAGTCCCCTAATTACATACAAAGACGAAAGCGTTTGGTAGTAACTGTAGGCAAATTCAGACGCGTCAGAACTCGCGACTATTGGGTTTATCGCCACCACCCCAGCCCGATCCGCGGGTGTGAGTTCGCGCACGAATGTGGTTTTTCTCGAGGCTAATTCCACCCGGTAAATCTTCAGAGGAATTTCGTTCTTCTGCGCCAGATACAGCGCCTGGTTGTCGCTCGACCATTGCAACACATAGTCCGACGCGGGCAGATCCAGGGGCACGGGCGAGCCGCCGTTCACCGGGAACAATGCCAGGCTCTGGCCGAGCGTACCTACTACATACTTCCCGTCCGGAGAAGGGCAATAGACAAACTCGGCGTTGGGGATGGGCCGGGTTCTGGGTTTGGGCTCTGAAAGGTCCACGATGAAATCACGGCTGGGACGGCCGGGCAAGTTCCCCCGCACGATAATCCTCTTGCCGTCGGGCAAGAAGTGAGCCTCTCCGTTTTCGATGTGTTCCAGTTCGGGCAAGAAAATTTGCCGCGCCTCGCCGGGGCCAATAGGAAATAAACTTATGTGTTGTGGCGCGCCGGTATAAACGGAAACCGCCCATTGGCCATCCGGCGACAAAGTTCCGGCAGATCCATCGCCCAAGCGAATGGGTGGAGAACCGTCAATCTTACGAATCGCCGTGGCATAGTCTGGACCCGCAGGTTCGCTGCTCTCCTCAAAAAGTATCCATTGCCCGTCTTTGGAAATGTCCTTGGCGATGCTCCAGTCGTACCATGAGAGGTCGCGTACGTCCTTGCTATCCTTGCGAGTCCACTCCATGACAATACGCTCGGAATCCACCGTGACCAGGACTCTTCCATCCGGCGCGATGTCTTGCAGCGTGATTCCACTGGGTACGGCTAAAATCTTGCGTTTTTTTCCCAACAGATCGACGGCCCAGAGAGATCGAGCGGTGCTGTTGGTTTCGGCCGCAGTAAACCAGATTTCGTCGCCCCGCGGGGTCCAGTCCAGTCCGCCCTCCGATTGCCAACCCGCCGCCAGCGTAGTTTTGTTTCCTGCCAAATCGCTTACGCATACCGAACCTCGATCGTCCCAGCGCGCCGGATGGTCCATGAAGGCGATGCGCTTTCCATCCGGAGAAAATCGAATATCGCTGATGGAACCGGCGGTCGCGTACAAGACCTTGCCGATGGGGTATTCCAAATGGCTCTCCCCGTTGGCGCGGTGCACCACGGCAAGGTCTCCCCTGGGACTCCAGTCTGCATACAGCACGTCAGCCAATATTTGACGGGGAGTGCCACCAGCCAGGGGAGCCCGCGCTAAGACGCCGTTGTCAAACCTCCTTCGATTGGGCTCGCCGTTCAGCACCAGCGCCAGCTCATCGCTGGCCGACAAAGCCACCATATGAGCGGAAGTGAAACCTAAGGGGCGCGCTAGAGGCGAATCACCCACCGTGGTGTACAGCTCCAGCGGTTGTCCATTCCACATAGCCCCGTAGAGAATGCTGTGGCTATCTGGGCTGAAGCGCGCGGAGTAAATGGTGCCTCGCTGAAATGTGATACGCCGGTAGACCACCGGATCCGCTATCTGCTTAGGCCGGCGGCCGAGAAACAAGCCGACTCCTACTAATAAAAACCCCGCGGCGAGCCAAGGCAGCCACTTTCCTATTTTTAGCCGGGGCGAACGCGGGACGACCGTCTGCGTCGTGGTCGTGGTGGACATGGTGCTCAGTGCAAATGAAAGGTCGCGAACGGACTGAAAGCGCTTTTCGGGATCTTTCTCCAAACAATGGAAAGTGATCTGCTGGAATGCGGCCGGAAGTCCCTGTCTCCCCGGCATCATTTCGGGAGGGTCCTCTTTGAGGACCGCCATCATGGTGTCCGCTTCCGTCTCTCCCGCGAAGGCACGCTTGCCGGCTACCATTTCATAAAGAATGGCGCCCAAGCTGAAAATGTCGCTGCGATGATCGACTGGTTTGCCACGGATCTGCTCGGGAGACATGTAACAAACCGTACCCAGAATCGATCCCGCCTTGGTTTGCGTAGGCATGTTTTCAAGAGAGGAATTCTCCGGGACCTCCAGCGACGTAAGCTTGGCTATGCCAAAATCCAGAATCTTTATCCGGCCCTCGCGAGTGATAAATAGATTTTCCGGTTTTAGATCGCGGTGGACGACGTGCTTTTCGTGAGCGGCCACCAGGCCTTCGGCAATCTGCAAACCAAATTCGGCAGACTGCCGTAAGGAAAGCGGCCCTTGCTGCAGCCGCTGGCGCAACGTCTCCCCGAGCAGCAACTCGGAAACAATGTAGGGCGCGTCCTGCTGCATCTCGATGTCGTAGATCGCGACAATATTGGGATGGCTCAAGGCAGCGGCGGCGCGTGCCTCGAGTTCGAAGCGGCGCAGACGGTCGGGATCGTTGGTAAAAGAGGGCTTCAGTACCTTGACGGCTACATCGCGGGCCAAGCGCTCGTCGGTCGCGCGATACACTTCACCCATTCCGCCCGAGCCTATTTTTTCCAGAATTCGATAGTGACCGAAGATTTGGCCGGTAATCACAAAGAATGGGAAGGGCGCGACGGAATCTTAGGGGCGGAGCCAAGACAAGTCAACTCGGGGAATAGTCGCAATCCGAAGATGATGCTTTAGTCGCTGTTCGATAATGCGCCGTTCGTCTTGATTCATTTCGGTGGCATGCTGCGGCAATGATTCCAGCAAAAGAGAATTCAGGAAAGGCTGCAGACCACCGGAACATGTTCCAAGTCTCGCTCGGCCGCGCCTTCTCAGTCACCGCGCCTTCCCCTCGCTCCGGGCACGGCGGCAGGCACGAGACGGAGTTGCACGGCGATGGCCCGGATTAGTCCTGGCTTCTGGCCGATGTTTGGCTTTTCGGAACCACCGAAATTAACTGCCGGCGTGCCACCGAGCCAGTGTAAAATTAGTAAATTCGTGGAGCCATCGTGAGCTGCTGTTTTTGCCTTCTGTCAGAAGGAATCTGCCAGATGCGCAGAGCGCTGTGTTCCTTGGCCCGCGGACTTGTCATCGAGGAGTCTTGATGGATTCTGGATCACTGATTCGAGCCAATGAGCACCTAGTGCGGGAAGCCCCTACCTTCCAGGCTGAATTTCAAAGACAGCTGGCACCTAACATCTACGCGCCGATCCCCGGACAGGAGTCCATGCTGCGGGAGTATTTCCGCGTTCTGGTGAAACGCCGCTGGGTGGTGATTATTACGCTGGCGGTGATCTTCGGATTGACAGCCATCGCGACCATGCGGGCGACACGGATTTACGAGGCCTCCGGCAGCATTGCGATCAACAAGCCGGACTCTTTTCTGTCCAGCTTCAAGGATGCCAGTGGCGGAGAGACTCCCTACACCGATAATACCGATGTGGATACCGAGGTACGCATCCTGCGCAGCGATCTGCTCGCATTGCAGGTGATCAAGCAATTGCATCTCGATCGGCCGGCCGCAGCCTCGACCCAGGACACTTTAGGCCTTACCACGGATGAACTGCAGCCCGATTCGACCGAGACCTCAGATCTGCTTTCTGATTTCAAAGGCAGCCTGAGTGTGTCGTCCCTTCCGGGTACGAGAATTATTGACATCTCCTACCGCAGTCCGGACAAGGAAATGGCCGCTCGCGTAGTCAACACCCTCATGAGCACCTACGTCGAGCAGAATTTTAAGACCAAGTATGAGTCCACCATGCAGGCTTCCGACTGGCTTCAGAAACAGTTGACGGAGCTGGAAATGAAGGTGGAATCCTCACAAGAAAAGCTCGTTCAATACCAGAAAGAACATCAAATTCTGGGTATCGATGAAAAACAAAACATCATTACCTCCAAGCTCGACGAGCTAAACAGAGAGCTCACCATGGCGCAGTCCGACCGCATGGAAAAAGAGGCCCTTTATCATCTGGTGCAATCGCCGGACCTGGGAACTGCATTGGCTGCCGTGGGCGGCGAACATGACAACGGAAACGCTTCCTCCGGTAACACCTCCGCTCTCCTGGATAAACTGCGGGAGCAGGAGGCGGACCTCAAGGTCCAGATGGCAGAACTCAGCACACAGTTCGGCCCTTCGTATCCCAAGGTTTCTCAGCTCAACAGCCAACTCAAGGAAACCGATGCGCAAATCCAGCTGGAATTGAAAAAGGTTGTGGATCGGGTACGAGGCGAGTATCAGGCGGCCGCTCAGCGCGAGGGCATGTTGAACGACGCCATGGAGAAGCAAAAGCAGGAGGCCAACCAGCTCAACGAGAGCGCCATCGAATACAACCTGCTTAAGCGCGACGTCGACACCAATCGGACTCTCTACGAAGGCTTATTGGAAAAGCTAAAGGAAGCGGGAGTCACTTCCAGTTTGCGATCAAACAATTTTCGCACCGTCGACGTGGCCCGGGTTCCTACCGCTCCAGCCGAGCCGAATGTTCCGCGCAATCTGGCGTTTGGTTTGGCTCTGGGCCTGACCACGGGCATTGGATTGGGCTTCTTGCTGGAGGGAATCGATAATACCGTCCGAACCCCAGAGCAGGCTCAAGCCATCTCTTCGCTGCCTTCGCTAGGGATGATTCCGCTCAGCTCGAGGAGCAGCACGGAAGGTGCTTCCAAGCGACTTTCCCAGACAAGCTTTTCAGAGACGCTGAGCCCAGCGGCTGCGAAAGAAGTGGTTGAGCTGATCACGGTTTCGCGCCCTCAATCCCAGATGGCGGAGTCCTACCGCGCGCTCCGTACTTCTCTTCTGTTGACTTCACTGGGCGCCCCCCCCAAAGTGGTCCTGATTACCAGCGCCCTGCCCCAGGAGGGAAAGACCACGACCAGTTTGAATAGCAGCGTGGTGCTGGCACAAAAGGGCAGCCGCGTTCTGCTGATCGACGCGGATATGCGTCGTCCCAGCGTTCACAAAGCACTCGGCTTGGGCCCTAGAACGGGTCTCAGCAACGTCCTGACCGGCAGCGCGACTTTGCAGCAGGCCGTGTTGCGTTACGACCGCGTGCCCAACCTGTACGTGCTGCCAGCTGGGACCCCACCGCCTAATCCTGCCGAACTGCTGGCTTCGGCACACATGGCCGACATTCTGGCAGAGCTGCGGGATCAGTACGATCACATCGTCATCGACACCCCGCCCACCCTTTCGGTTACCGACGCGGTTATCCTGTCGACGCGCGCCGACACGGTCGTATTGGTGATTCGTTCGGGGCAAACCACGAAGCAGGCTCTCCGCCGTGCCCGCGATATTCTCATGCGGGTTAACGCTCGCCTTTCTGGGGTGTTGTTGAATGCTGCCGACCTCAGGTCGCCGGATTATTACTACTATTACGAATA
The DNA here is from genome assembly GCA_963712035.1 of uncultured Acidobacteriaceae bacterium. Taxonomy (GTDB): domain Bacteria; phylum Acidobacteriota; class Terriglobia; order Terriglobales; family Acidobacteriaceae; genus PALSA-270. Next base: position 535,347 of record CAVQGL010000005.1, read on the forward strand.
CCAGGGAAAGTATGGAAGCCGTTATTATCAATCCGATGAGCCGACCGCGGACGAGTTAACCGATCCTGCGGTGGAGTCCAAGGCTACCTCGACGAGCGCTTAAAAGAGTTGAATTTGGGGGACCTATTCGGCCGGATCTTCGCGGCAGCTACCGCCTCTTATGCCAAGTTTGCTTCGCAGCAACGCCGGTAAGCTGATCGTTTCAACACTGCTCCTGCTTGGCACGCTGGGCTACATTGCGCTTGCCGCGCGGGAATTTTTAGCTGCACACTTTGCCGCGAGGGAAGATCTACATGGGTTACAGCTTGCAATTCGCCTGGAACCTGGCAATGCCGGATATCGCTACCTGCTCGGCCGATACCTTTGGTTCGTGCAGCGCTCTCCGGATGCTGCTATAGAGCCTTACCAGGCAGCCATTCAGCTAAATCCGTTCGACGCTCGATCCTGGTTTGATCTAGCTGCCGTCTACCAGTTCCTCGGGGACGAGGATCGTCAGAAAGATGCCTTACAACATGCCGTCGAGGAGGATCCTTCCACGCCGGATGTCGCTTGGCAGGCTGCAAACCTGTACTCAGTTCAAGGAGAAACTGATAAAGCGCTCAAGGAATTTCGCGTGGTTCTGGCAAATGATCCTTACCGGCCGCCGGCGGCCTTAGCCATGTGCTGGCGGATCGATCCCGACGTTCGACGCTTTGCTACAGAATGTCGTGCCGCCGAAGCCGGGAGTCTATTCTTTTTTCCTGGAGTTCTTGATTTCCAAGAAGGAGACTGCGGCCGCCGCGAAAGTCTGGGCGGCGATGGTCCAACTCGGTCAACCCATCGAAAGACGCTACGTGTTCGCATACATTCACTACCTGATCCTGGCACAAGAAGTAGATCAGGCCCGATTGGTATGGCAACAAGCGAGCGGGTTATCGCAGCTTTCCGCTTACCAACCCACGGCAGAGAATCTGGTAGTCAACGGTGACTTTACTCGGGATGTTCTCAACGGCGGCTTTGACTGGTCTTACCGCCAGTCCGCGGACGTTTCTCTGGCGCTTGATCCTACGCAGTTCCACACGGGAAACCGCTCTCTGCGCATGGTCATCGACAGCCGGGGATTGGAAGACCTCGGCCTGCAACACCTGATTGCCGTCACACCGAAGACCACCTACGAATTCTCCGCCAACTTCCGATCGGAAGACATGAAGGGAGCCGGCGGCCCGCGTTTCGTGCTTCAGGATGTGTACAGCGGAACCTCCTATTTTTCGAGCGATACACTGACCGACGCTGGTTTTTGGAAGAATACCAGCGGCGATCTAACCACCGGACCTGACACCAAACTTCTGCTATTGCGACTGCAACGAATCCCGGTTGGAGATCCTATTAAAGGCACACTCTGGATCGATGGAATTCGGTTAGTGGTTAAGAACGATGTGCCTGGAGGGCAGCCGTGAGATCTCCGGTGGTTCTCGCCTTCGACGAAGCTGGCGCAGCTTCCAGTCCCTCGCGCTCGCTCTCCGCCGCAGTCATCTTCTACGGCACCATTGGACTATTACTGTTTGGCCCCCTGGCCTTTGGAGCGGTCGAGCCGTGGTCCATCTTTGTCCTGGAAGGCGGGACCGCCCTACTGTTCATGGTGTGGACGGTTCAGCAGGCCGCCGCGGACGAGATGCGAATCACCGGAAACCCGCTGTTTATTCCCATGCTGTGCTTTGCTGCGCTGATTGCTGTGCAGCTACTCTCCGGCCGTACCTCGTACGCTTATGTCACTCGTTCGCAGGCACTCCTTTATAGCGGCTATGGTCTGCTTTGTTTTCTGGTGGCTCAGTGCTTGCGAGAGACTCGCCAGCTTAGGAGGTTAGCGTGGCTTTTCTCTGGATACGGGTTCGTGGTTGCTTCGTTCGCCTTGCTTCAGGGGCTGGCTCCAAACGGCAAGCTTTATTGGTATCGCACACCGCTCTCCGGTGGATGGATTTATGGACCTTATGTGAATCATAACCATTATGCCGGCCTGATGGAGCTGTTGGTACCGATTCCGCTGGTGCTCTCCCTGTTTCACTATGTGACGCATTTTCGCCGAACTCTGGCCGCGGGAGTAGCGGCCCTGATGGCTTCCACGATTTTCCTCTCCGGCTCGCGCGGCGGAATGCTCGCCTTAATCATTCAACTGGCAGTTCTGGTTGCCCTGGTAGTTCGCCGCCAAAAGGGGCGAAAGATCGCATTCGCCTTGGGCTTCTTCCTGATATTGGTGGCGGGGATGTTAGCTTGGCTGGGCGGCGGGTTATTGACGGCTCGGCTATCAACCCTTCGCGCCAGTTCCCATCCTGAACTCTCGGAGCAGCTGCGTCTGCAGGTAGATCGTGACGGCATAAAAATGTTTCAGCGCAAACCGGTTCTGGGATGGGGGCTGGGCGTATTCCCCACGGTTTACCCCAAATACCGCACCTTTTATACGAATGTGTTTGTAAATCAAGCCCACAACGATTATCTGCAGCTGTTGATTGAAACCGGTGCAATTGGATTCGCCATCATGCTTTGGTTCCTGATAACCGCATACTACCGGGCCAGTAAGAAACTAGAGAATTGGACGCACGATCCCAATGGCGCGCTTGCATTAGCGGCAATGCTCGGCATCACTGGCCTTGCGGTTCACAGCCTGGTGGACTTCAACCTGCAAATCCCGGCCAACGCCGCATTGTTCTACGTGCTTTGTGTGGTTGCCGCCATGGAGCCACGTTTCAGTTCCCTGAGCCGCGGGCGCCACCATCGGGTGCGGACCTCATTTGAAGACCAGCTCTCGGCGTAGCGAATCGAGATTCGAATCTACGCGTGGCTGAGCCGAACAGAGCAACTTTCCGTAGGCTTTGAAGGGGCCAACCACCTTCACCTTGACTTGAATTCCATCCAATCCGGCGGGAATTGGCTGATGGGGTTTCTCCCGAGTCACGAATACAACGATGGCCGCTTCGCCAGCAGCGTCGCCCGCGCCTATCCCGACACCCAGCACAGCAGGATCGGAGGTCAACTCGGCCAGGTGGGCGCTCTTGGCAGTCCTGGCCTGCTCCATCGCGCCAGCCTTCACTCTCGATAATTTGCGAGACGAATCTCGAGATGGGTCTGCGTCTCCAGACGGAGGCGTGCATCCCCCAACCGCATGTGTCGCCCGACCGACGATGCTTGGTATCGCCTGGTTCGACGCATCGGGAAGCGCAGCCAGGACGTCCTGGATAGGGTTCGCTACCGCGAAACCGGTGACGGCGTCGCCCCCGAAAAGCAGAGCGGTGGGCTGCGCCGTATCGGCTTCGACAACCAGAGATCCAGAGTCTCCCGCACTGCTGAAGGTCGCGCTTTCAACGACCACTTGATTGTTGAAGGTGACGGTAAAAGTAGAATTGGAGCCGCATGAAGTCGGATATTGCACCTTGACATCATCGACGTTGATCTCGCTGATCGTGGCGCACTGCAACCCCGTAGTTCGTCCACTCTTGGCGACCGCCATCCCCACGGCCGGCGCCACCAACGTACTGGCGGGAGGCGCGGGCTGAGCCAGTCCGCAATCGACCGGACCCAGTTGCAGGATCGAGCCTGCGGGATCCATGGCTCCCGGAATTACCTGGGCCAAGGCAGCATCGACCGTTGCGACGCCACTCGATGTTTTCAGCTGAGCCGCCTGACTGAACGTAGCCACGGTGGTCCCGGTCTGACACGCATTATCCGCCAGACCGGGCTGCGTGACGATTTCCCCGGGTTGAGCTAGGTCTGATCGTGCCAAAACGTGATTATTGCTGAGAATGAAGTTGACCCCATTTCGTGTCACCAGTGCTCCTAGGGTTCCAGAACAACAGGCATTACTGCTTTTATCATTGGCATTTCCCCCGGAGGTACCCAACAGAACTGGCGTTCCTTGGGCCGCCTCATTCGCCGCCGGGCCGCCCGCAGAAATCGTAACCTCCGCGTCGCCGGATTGCGTAGAGTCGGCTTGCGATGTGGCTGTCACATTAAACTTCGCGGGCGATGGAATCGCACTCGGTGACGTGTAAAGGCCGTCGGTATCGATGACGCCGAACGTCGTATTCGATCCCCCCGGAAGTACTCCGTTAACGCTCCAAGCAACGTCGGAATTGGCTCCTCCAACGACCGTTGCGTGGAAGGACTGGGTCACTGGACATTGCGGAGTACTGATATTCAGAGACGCGATCGCCGGATTCACCGACACGCCAATGGTGATGGTGACACTCGCGGAGGCCGACTTCGTGCTGTCGGCCTGGGCGATAGCGGCAATGGTTGCGGTGGGCGGAGAAGGCAAAATCGCGGGCGCCGTGTACACGCCGGCGCCGCTGATTGTCCCGAAAGTTGGGTCCCCCCCGTTTACACCGTTGACTTGCCACACTACCTCTGTGTCGCTACTGCCCTGAACCGACGCCTGGAACGCAAGTTGACTGCCCGCCTTCACGCTGGCCTGAGTCGGAGAGAGGGAGACTCTCACTGCCGACGACGCGGGGGCTGAACCGCCGCCGCACCCAAGTAATGCAGCGAGCAGAGCGGAGGCCAAAGACGTGTAAAACCAGGGACGCATGGTTGTTCTAGTACGCAATCCGAGTGCCTGCGGCCAGCAAGACCGCACGGGGGGCAACTCGCAGCAAACTCAAGGGGGGAACTATGAGTATAAACGAAAGGCTGGCCAGAAAGGCCAGCCGTGAAGATTCATGCTGAACTGCGGACTCAGTTGGCGCTTAGTTCGGGGACGAAGGACTTGCCGGATTGGGCGATTGCAACGCCACCCACACGATCATCCCAGCGATCGCGGCCGCACCAACGCCTACCACGATCGGCGAATCCAATGCGCCGCCGCCGGCAGCCGGAGCTGCGCCGCCACTGCGTCTCTTCTTCTTGGTGATGGAAGTGTCACGGGTGGTCTGCTGCCCCTGCGAAAGAGTCGTGGTTCCCGAATCGTCGCTGATGCTGACATCGCCCTTCAACGCCATAATCTTGACTTTGCCGTCGGCGTTGCTGACCTCGAATTCGGTGGATGAAGTGGAAACCGGCTCCACTGTGAGATCGTCGGCGGTAGTCCGCATGCCGCGAGAGGTTTTCACGCTGACGCTACCGTGGTCAATCGAAACGCCACTTCCGTTGAACGTGACCAGAGAATCGGAAAGAACCATCACGTTGGAACCGGAAGCGTTGATGTTTGCCATGGAATTGGACTTAGTTTGTACCAAATCCCCGGGGAAGACCGCCGTGGAATCGGTCACCGTGCCGCCATTCACCCATGTCGTGCCCTTGGCATAGAGCATCGCGGCGTTGGTATCCGCGGCGAAAAGAGACATTGGGAACAGCGCTAGCATCATCCAGCAGACAGCAGTCCGTAACATAGTTCTGCCTTTCGATCCAAAATTGATGATTTGGTTTTTCCCCATCCTAGCCCGCATTATCCAAGCAGTCAATTACTTTTGTTGCACATTTGCCGACTTAGGATGCAAGCAAAACAGGATTTCAGCATACCACTGCTTGGTTCCTCATTCCTCTTAAAGGTATTGCAATCCGAGGTAACCAAGGTAATCAACCTTGCGCAAGTAGTCGCGGCAACCAGCCAGCCGGGATCTACCTTGTCGCCGGGAAGGACCGGGTTTCTGGAATATACTGACCAGGATCGGTGGAGCTCCTTTCTCATGACACCTGAACTCGTTACTACTCCGTTGGCTGAGCTGAAGAAAAAAATTGAGCTACGCGAAGCTCGCGTCGCCGTGATGGGCCTGGGTTATGTTGGCCTCCCGCTGACTCTCCTTTACACGGAGCAGAAGTTTCGCGTCACTGGATTCGACATCGATCAGCGGAAGGTCGACACGCTGATGAAGGGTGGCTCCTATATTTACCGCATTCCGGCTTCGGAAATTCAGCAAGCGCGGGCGAAGGGCTTCGAAGCCACCTCTGACTTTTCCCAGCTCGACCAGATGGATGCCATCATCATCTGCGTCCCCACGCCGCTGGATGAGTACCACGAACCGGATCTCAGCTTTATCACTGATACGGCAAAGGCCATCGCTCCTCACCTTCGCGGTGGACAGTTAATCGTGCTCGAGAGCACAACCTATCCCGGCACCACCGAGGAAGTGATGGTGCCGCTCCTCGAAAAGGGAAATCGCCGAGGGCTAAAAGCCGCGCGCGATGGGGAAGGCATGGACAAAGCGTTTTTCGTTGCTTTTTCTCCGGAACGCGAGGATCCAGGCAACACTTCTGTGGCCCGCTGCGATATTCCCAAGGTGGTTGGAGGATTGGATCGACGGGCCTCCGAATTGGCGGCGGCCCTCTACGGAGCCATCTTCAATCGGATTGTGCCCGTCTCCTCCCCGGCAGCGGCTGAGATGACCAAACTGCTGGAGAACATTTATCGCTGCGTGAATATTGCGCTGGTCAATGAACTTAAATTGCTCTCTCTCCGCATGGGGCTGGATATCTGGGAAGTAATCGCGGCAGCGTCTACTAAGCCCTTTGGATTTCATGCCTTTTATCCGGGACCAGGTTTAGGCGGCCATTGCATTCCCGTGGACCCCTTTTACCTTTCGTGGAAGGCGAAGGAGTGGGATTTCCGCACCCGCTTCATCGAACTGGCTGGTGAAATCAACGTGGGCATGCCCTATCACGTGATCGCGTCGGTCGCGAAAGCGCTGAATCACCACAAGAAGGCGCTCAATGGCTCGCGCGTATTGGTGCTGGGCGTGGCCTACAAGCGAGACATTGACGATCTGCGCGAGTCCCCTGCCCTGACTATCATTGAATTGCTGCAGAAAGATGGGGCAGAGGTTTGTTACAACGATCCCTACATCCCCACGGTCGGAAAAGGTCGCAAGTACGACCTGCAGATGAAATCCACGACACTGGAAAATCTCGGGCAATACGATTGCGTCCTGATCGTCACCGATCATTCCGATTACGACTATGCCCGCATTGTGCGCGAGTCCCAGTTGGTGGTGGATACGCGCAATGCCACGCGCGGCATTCGCGATCCCAAGGTGGTTCTCTGCTGAATTGTTCGCTGCAGGATCATGCGCCCGCGGGCGGCGCGTCAAGGGCGCCCTGAAAGGCCCGCTCCGCGCGGGAGTCCGTGGGTAAGAAATGCCCCTCTAAGGAAAACTTTTTTGCCTAAGCGGGGTTCCCCTTTGGTAACATGGTGATCTCCTCCGATCAAGTATGCGTTTACGCTAAAGATTGGCTCGGGTGGGCGGGCAAAAGTGGCCGCATTCGTGCAGTGAACTCAGGTGAGGGGTTTGTGCCCTTGGCCGTTTCCCGAGAGTTGTGCTCAGGATTGGCCTTGTTGGCCCTTCGTCGTCGTTCATTCTCTGGCGAGAGGAACAGGTCGATCTATGTCGCAATCTCCTGATCATGCTTTGTTCTCCATGCTTCCCGAGAGGCGTGCGCCTTGGAAGGAATTTGTGTTTAGCATGGGCAGCGAGAGTGTATTGATCGTGATCCTCGCCTGGGTAGGCGTATTACATCCGGAAGTGATCACCAAGTTGCAGCAGCACGAGCATCAGGCAATTGCGCTAGTTCCCACGCCTATCCCGGTGAATCATCAACCGGCGCCGCTGCGAGTCATTAAGCCCGTTTTTACTCCTCCGCCCCAACCGGCGCCCTTCCATGAAGCGTTGCGCCTTCCGCCCGAAGTGAAACACCAAGTTCCGAAAGCGGACACGCCAGTCGCTCCCAAGGTAGAGTTGGCCGCAAAAGCTCCGCTTGTCCCACCCGTGGTGCCGGTCATCCCGCGCAAATTGGTAAAGCTGGATAATTTTTCCACAGGGAGTTCCGCCCCTCCAACCATCGCCAAGGCTCCGCAGAAGACGCAGACGGGTGGCTTCGGCGACCCCAACGGCGTGCCCGCTGCAGAGAATCACGGTAAGCCGGTGACCATCGCGCAAGTGGGTTCGTTCGATCTGCCCACGGGGCCAGGTTCCGGAAACGGCACGGGGGGAGCCAAAGGTGCGCGCGGCGTGATCGCCAGCGCGGGCTTTGGCAATGGAGTCGCAACCGGAGATGGCAGCGGGAACGTGAACTCCACCCGCGGCACCATACGCCAAGCGGGATTCGGCGATGCCGAAGCGGTAGTGGCAAGCAACTCCCGCCCGAAATCCGAAACCGTAGCACCCAAAATAGTGCCGGCGGAGATTCTGGTAAAGCCGCTGCCTATTTACACCGATGAAGCCAGGAAGCTGCGCATTGAAGGAGAGGTTTTGCTTGAAGTGGTTTTCGAATCATCGGGCAAGCTCCGCGTGGTGCGCGTCATCCGTGGCCTGGGCCATGGTCTCGATGAAGCCGCCGTGCAGGCGGCCGAACAGATTCATTTCAAGCCAGCTTTGCGCGACGGCCAGCCTTCCGACTCTACTGCCGTCTTACACATCGTCTTCCAACTCGCCTGAACGGGCGAAGCACTTCCACTTACAAGTTTTTAATTTCTCAGAAATGGGGATTCCTATGCGTACTCTTAGCGCCGCCTGCTTGCTTTTTTTCTCCCTCACACTCGCTCCGTGGAGTCTAAGCCAAAGCACAACTCCCATTTCCCAATCGGCGGCACGCGCCACCGATCAAGCGACTCCAGCCGTGCCGATGACCGCGCCCGGCTCGTTTGACGAAGTCATTGGCCGGGTGGTGGAACGGGAACATTATTTTAATGAGCAAATTCTTCGCTTGCATCCCTTGATTGAAACCTACATTCAGAATCTCAAAAACGACGACCTCACCGGGCCGGTTCCCGTCAGCGACCGCTATTTTCTCGGACGGCTGGATCTGGCCGGGGATCTCGACGACCGCTTTGCCGACCAGGCTGGCGGGCGCTTCCCCGCGGAGACACGGCTGAACATTCTGCCTCAACTCAACGAGCTCTACGCCCTGCGATTTCGGCCTTCCGGATTTGCTCAGATGGTGCTGCTAGACCGCAATTTCGATCGCAAGTCATACACCTTCACCTATGTGCGCCGGGAGTTTTTAGGAGAGATTCGCTGCTTGGTAATCGACGTCCAGCCTCGCCGGGGCGGAGGCGACGGACGCTTTGTGGGAAGAATCTGGGTGGAAGACGAGAATTACAATATTGTCCGCTTCAATGGTACTTACAGCGACCACGCCAACACCGGACATTACTTGCACTTTGACAGCTGGCGTTTGAATCTCACTTCGGGCCTGTGGCTGCCGGCTTTCATTTATAGCGAGGAATCGTCCGACCATCATCGCGGCATCAGCAAGAGCCTGCATTTCAAGGCGCAGACCCGTCTGTGGGGTTATGCTTTGCCTCACACCACCGGGAACTCAGCTTTCACCGAAATTTTCGTGGATTCTCCGCAGTCCATTCGCGACCAGAGCGATTCCGCGCAGGACGCCTCGCCCGTACAGGGCGCACGCATGTGGGAGAGAGAAGCCGAAGACAACATCCTCGAACGGCTGCAAAAAACGGGAGTACTGGCGCCGGAAGGCGAAGTAGATCACGTCATGCAGACGGTGGTGAATAATTTGATCTTCACCAACAATCTGGATATCCAGCCCGAGGTTCGGACTCGCGTGTTGCTCACTACTCCTCTGGAGTCGTTTACCATTGGGCACACCATTGTGCTCAGCCGCGGCCTGCTGGACGTGCTGCCCGACGAATCGACGCTGGCCATGATTCTGGCGCACGAACTTGGCCACCTCGTGCTGGGTCACCGCCTCGACACAAAATTTGCCTTCAACGACCGGATGTTCTTTGCGGATGAAACCACATTCTCGCGCTTTGACTTCGCTCGCGATCCGGCGGAGGAGCGGGCGGCCGACGAAAAAGCCATGGAACTCCTCACAAATTCTCCCTACAAAGGAAAGCTTGGGGATGCGGGTTTGTTCCTGCGGGCGTTGCAGCAAGAGGCGCCGGAACTGAAGAGTCTGATCCGGCCCCACCTGGGCACGCGGCTGGCGGGCGGCCATGCGATGCGCATGCCGGCGTTGGCTAGCTCTTCTCCAGCGTTGGAGTCCAACAAGACCCAGCAAATCGCGGCCTTGCCTCTGGGCGCGAGAATCAAGCTCGATCCCTGGAGTTGCCGGGTAGATTTGGTGAAAGGAAAACCCGTCGCCCTAACCACGTTCCGAGAGAAGATGCCGTTTGAGATAACGCCCTTCTTCCCTTACCTAGTGCGTCTGGCCGGCGCTAACCCGGACAGGGTCGCGCTGCAGGCCCCAGTCAAGCAATGAATATGGCGCGGAGGATCGGGTTTGTCGTCCTGAATTAGCATTCTTTGGGAAGTGAGGGAGTCGGCAAAACTGGGCGAGGCGTCCGCATTCTTGCGAAGCGACAAGCGCGCCTGGCCGCTGCCCTAAAAACTGACCCACCAAAAAGTCGCGGAAACTGGCGGCGGAGAAACCTGGAGCTTGAGGCATCGCGAAGACGGGTGCGGCTTATCTATTGGGTCGCGAACCATAGCGGGCGCGATTTACTGGCCGATCGCGCTGCCGACAGAAGAGAAAACGTTGTTCGCGTTGGAACCGATCAGTCGGATGGTGCCGACAACGATCACCAGAATCACCGCTAGCATGACGGCGTACTCGGCAATGTCCTGGCCTCGTTCATCGGACCAGAGTTGCTGGAAAAACTTTTTCACGAGTTTCCCTCCTTGACGCGCCGGGGCAACTTGCAATCCAGTCCCAAAGTGAAAGCACACGGACAATCCTTGGGTACTGTTCGTAAGGTAATAATAAATCGGTAACATAGTCATTCCAATGGCCCGCACGTGGCGTTCCCTAGCACGAAAGTGCTAACGCCCCAATGTCTTAAGTAATCGTCTTCAGGGGTAGGGATTGGTTTACTGCGAAAAAGCCAACTCCAGACCGCGTGGAGACTCCCAGCTTGTCGAAAATGTTGCTGAGATGGTGTTTGACCGTGTCTTCGCTAATCTTGAAGTACTCGGCAATTTCTTTGTTGGCATAGCCCGCAACCACGGCAGAGACAATTTCCAGTTCCCGCGGCGTGAGGCCGAATTTCCTCTGCCGCGCTTCTTCTCCGGAAGACTGCACCAGGTTGCGAAGGTATTGCACTAGGTTCGAAACGCTTTCCCGCCCCACCCAGTATTCTCCCGCCATGACCGTGTCAATACTTTTGAGCAGGAGTTGGGTTGCAGAATCTTTCATGCACGACGCCGCGGGCGCCAAGTTGCAGCGCCTCGACAATTTGGTTTTTCTCGGCCGCCGCAGTGAGCAGGATGATTCGCACCGAGTGCGGCGCCGAAGTTGTGCTCATTTCGCGCAACGCTTCCAGTCCAGGATGGCGGGGCATGGCAAGATCGAGCAACAGAATGTCTGGCTTCAGTTGCCGGGCAAGTTTGACGGCTTCCGCGCCATCGCAGGCTTCGCCGATCACCACGCAATGGGACTCTGCTTCCAACAGACGGCGTAGTCCGTCACGGAAAATCGGATGATCGTCCGCGATGAGAACGCGGACCGGTTGTGACTTTTTATTGTCCATAAGCCGTTTCCCGCTTTTGCGGAATTTCAATCTCCAGCCGTGAGCCACGGCCCGGATTCGATTCTATCGTGAGTTCCGCTGCCAGCAAATGAACCCGTTCCTTAATTACTACTGGGCCCTTTCCCATGGCGTCCAGTTCAGCCCGCGAAAACCGCCCACTAAAGGGGAAGCCCGCACCGTCATCCTCGATGACCATCTTCCATTTGCCGTCGTGCGCGCTCAATCGCACCAGTACTTGCTTGGCGCGACTATGTTTGCGCACATTGACCAACCCTTCCTGTACGATTCGAGCCAGTTCCCGACAAACCTGTTGCGGCATGTCCAATTCTCCCACATCGGAGACGAACCGGCACATGATACCAGTCTCACGTTGAAATCGCTCTACCGTGTCTCCGATAAGTCCCAGAAGCCGCTTGGAGTCCACATCGAAGGACTTCATTTGTTGCATCAGTTCCCGTAACTTGAGGACTTCCTCGCGCAACAGGCCCTGCACTCGGCCTAACTCTTCAGGTATCTGTTCGGGCTTGGTGGCAGCCTGGCGGCGCAGCACATCGACTTGCATCTCCACCGCAATGAGCGACTGCACGGCTCCATCATGCAATTCGCGGGCAAAGCGAGCGCGCTCTAAAGCACCTGCCCGCCGCCGTAGGCGCCGCAACAAGTAGACGTTGTAAACCGCCGGCCCCACTTGGCGCACCAACTCTTGCAGGAAGCGCAATTCTTCTTCGATGTCGCCGTGCAGGACTGGGTCCAGCAAGAAGATGCGCCCTGACCAGTCGCTCCCAAACACAAAAGAGACGGCGATCAAGGAACGGCATTCATGTTTCTTCGAGATGCCGTCAAACACAGCCCGCGAAAGTTCTCTGATTCGGGTGCCATCGTGATCCAGGCCCACCAGCGCACGGCGGCGTCGTCCGCCCCACCGGACGTAGCAGGCCTCTGCGGGAGATTCGTAGAGGTAGATTTCACGATCTGCCTGGGACGGCTCCAGCCAATGAAAAACCGTGGGCGTGCTGCTCAGCGAGCGTAGTTGTCCAACAAAGATGTGGCGGCTATTGCTCTCTAATGACGCGATGACTGCGTGCTTAGCGCCGTAAGAGGATAAAAGTCGCCCAGAATTTCATGTAGCGTTCCCGTCATGCCGCTTTCTACGCGGGCCAGTCCCAGGGTGCGCGCAATTACGGCTTTTTCGGCGCGCAACTGCTTCTGCTGCTCGGCCAGGTATCCCAACAACAAGCCAAGAACCATGAGATAAATGGAACGCATGAAGAGAGCGCGGGGCTGGAAGCTCGCCACATTGATCATCAGTGGAGGCAAGTTATGCCGGCGCAGCAGTGCATCCATCCAGTTCGCCAAGCCCAGGTGAAACGCCAGGCTCTCCGTCCACAAACAGAGTAAAACCGCCCCCGCCGTTCCCACCGTTTCCCATAACCCCCAGCGATAGGCCGCGGCCGCCAGAACGAAAACAAACAGCAGGAAAAAAGGGGTCCCCTGGCCGGCGGCAAAGGCCGAGATCAGAGCTGGCCATACCACATCACCGAGGTGCACCAAAAGGCGGAAAGACGTGGTGGATTGCTTGCGCCGGCGCAGCAAAATGAGGACGAGAAAGCTTTGTGCGAGATAAAAAGACAGCAACCCTGTGGACCACACCGACGGCAGAATTTCGGCACGATCCAAGAGAATCGCTACGATGGCGGAAAGCGCCAGCAGGACGCGAGCAGTCGCCAGCAGGCGCTCAATCCTTCTGGTTTCACCGGGCCCGACCGGAGCACGAAGCCTCCAGAAAAAGCCCTGTCTAAGAAATCCTAGTGGCAATGGGAAGACCGTGTCGTCGTAAGATGCCTCGGATATTATTCATATCACGGGGGAAGAGCAAGCAAAACAGGCTGCGGCGAAGTTACGGGGCGCCATGTCCCTAGGACCAGACTCAGCCCACCTGAGCCAACTCGGTGGTGCGCTTCAATTGTCCGCAAGCCGCGTAGATATCGCGCCCCCGAGGCCGGCGTAGAAACGCGGCAACATTGGCCGCTGCGAGTATACTCTGAAAACGCAGCACTCGCGCTTCCGCGGGAGTTTGAAATCCAATTTCCGGGCCCGGATTAAACGCGATCAGGTTAATTTTGGCGCGTAATCCGCGAACTAGTTCCGCCAATTCCTGGGCATGTTCCGCGAAATCATTCAGTTCGTTTAAGAGCACGTACTCAAAGGTGATCCGTTCGCGGTTGCGCAGGGGAAAATCACGCGCCGCAGCCATTAACTTTTCCAGATTCCACTTGCGATTGATCGGCATAAGAAGAGTACGCAACTCGTCGTTCGGCGCGTTAAGGGAAATAGCTAATTTTGGCCGCACCGTTTCCGTTCCCAAATCATAAATGCGCGGCACGATTCCCGCAGTAGAAACCGTCATACGAGATTCGCGGAATCCCGACGCCTTCCACCAGCAGGCGAACCGCTTTCACCAAATTATCGTAGTTCAGAAAGGGCTCTCCCATGCCCATGAAGACCAGATTCACGCGAGCCTGGGGGAGAACGACGCGCTGGTCGTTGAGCACGGCGCAGACTTGCCCCACGATTTCTCCCGCCGTGAGATTGCGTTTCATGCCAAGCGAAGCTGTCAAGCAGAATTGGCAATCCACCGCGCAGCCGACCTGGCTGGAAACGCAAATGGTGGCGCGGGCCCACCCGCGTGCCCCGCTTCCTTCGGTGGGATTGCCAGCTTCGCTGCCGTCACCCGCCTCGCCGCCGTCCCCTTCTGGCATCCATACCGTCTCCACGCTTTGCCCGTCGACGAAAGCCACGAGATAACGGACCGTGCCATCGCTGGAAGTGAACTTTTTCTCGATCGATGGCACCCCGAGAAGGATTCCGGTTTGCTCCAAGCTATGGCGAAAATCGGTGGGCAGGGTGGAAATCTGGCCAACGGATTCGACCCGCTGCCGGTAAATAGCATCAAAAACCTGATGACCGCGGTATACGGGGCTGACCTAAACCCTCTACCAGCGCCGTAAGTTCATCGACAGTCAGGCCTAACAAGGCACTCGATTTGGCTTCGATCATCATGGGCGGGTCAACGTTGTCTTCATTGTAGAAGACGGAGACGGGATCGGGGGTTTGTCGGCCACAGGATCCAAATGCAGCTTGTAAATGATTGATTATACGGACTCAATGAACTGTCACCCAGACAATTCGGCGGTGTGTAACAATAGAGAGGGTCCACCGACGGAACCGATCCCCGTCCACCCCACCCGGAGAAAGCCTATGGTTGGCGAAGCCGAGAACATCCAACGAGCGGTGCTGCCCAATGGGCTGACCATTCTCACCGAAGAGATGCAGCACATTCGCTCGGTCTCGATCGGCATATGGATCAAGAGCGGCTCCCGGGATGAGGACCTGCGCATGGAACGGCATCTCTCATTTTGTCGAGCACATGGTTTTCAAGGGCACCAAGCACCGCTCGGCCGAAGACATCGCTCGCCAAGTGGACTCCATCGGCGGCAACATGGATGCTTTTACGGCGAAGGAATGTGTTTGCTTCAACATGAAGGTGCTGGACGAGCATCTTCCCATCGCCATGGACGTGCTCGGCGACCTGACCCTTAATCCGGTTTTTGACACCAACGACATCACCCGGGAGCGCGGCGTGATCCTCGAAGAGATCAAGATGGACGAGGATAGCCCCGATTACCTGGTCCACGAGATTTTCGCGCAAAACTTTTGGAAGGATCATCCGCTGGGCAAACCGATTCTGGGCACAAAAGATACGGTGAAGAAGTTTGAACGCGAGCGCGTGGTGGATTTCTACTCCCAGCGCTTTTTCCCGGGCAATTTGATTATTTGTGCCGCGGGAAATCTTAAAGCATGCGGAATTCGTGGAACTGGCCGCCAAGCACTTCGGACATATGAAGCCTGGGAACAATGGATTCCATGGCACCCCGCCGGAGATCGCTTCGCGGATCATTTTGCGCAATAAGAAATCTCTAGAGCAGGTACAAATTTGTGTGGGCGTTCCGTCACATCCCATTGCTCACGAGAAGCGGCATGCTTCCTACATTTTGAATACGTTGCTGGGTGGAGGAATGAGCTCGCGTCTGTTTCAAAATATTCGCGAGCGTCAGGGATTGGCGTATGCAATTTATAGTGACTTGAATCCTTATCGCGATACCGGATGTCTCTCCGTGTATGCGGGCACCTCGCGCCAGTCGGCCGCCAAGGTTGTGCAGTCCATCGTCTCGGAATTTCACAAACTTAAAGTGGAGGCGGTTCCGGAAGAAGAGCTACGCCGCGCCAAGGACCAACTGAAAGGCAGTCTTATGCTTTCCCTGGAATCCTCCACCGCGCGCATGTCGAACTTGGCACGGCAAGCAATGTATTTCGACCGCTTCTATGGCATGGATCAATTGATCGAGAGGATCGAAGCTGTCACCAGCGAAGATTTGCAACAACTGGCCGAAGAATTCTTCCGCACCGAAGCCATCGCGGTTACCGTTCTGGGGAATCTGGACGGCCTAAAGTTGCGTCGCGAGCAGTTGGAGTGCTAATCCCGTAAGCTTCTCTCGCCTCTCACTTACCCCACCCTTAAAGCGCTTCTCTTCGTGACTGCCGGTGTTTCCTGCAATCGCGTCGTTCCATTCCCTGCAAGAGTAGAATCCCGCTTAAGGAGTTCGCGATCATGACACAAGCCGTCGCCGAAGTCAGAGCGCCTCGCGGGTTGCAAAAAAGTTGTAAGGGATGGCATCAGGAAGCGGCTCTCCGCATGCTTATGAACAATCTCGATTCTGATGTTGCGGAGAAACCCGACGGCCTGATTGTTTACGGCGGGACCGGACGCGCCGCGCGTAGTTGGGAGTGCTTTCATGCGATTGTGCGCGCTCTGCGTGCGCTGGAAAATGATGAGACGTTGCTGGTGCAATCTGGCAAACCTGTGGGCGTATTTCGCACTCACCCGGAGGCGCCTCGGGTGCTAATCGCGAATGCCAACCTGGTGGGCCAGTGGGCAAATTGGGATCAGTTCCATAAATTAGAAAAGCTTGGCTTGACCATGTACGGTCAAATGACCGCAGGCTCCTGGATCTACATCGGTAGCCAGGGAATCGTGCAGGGCACCTACGAGACTTTCGCCGCGGCCGGCCGCAAGCATTTTCGGGGGTCGCTGCAGGGGAAACTGATTGTCTCGGGTGGGATGGGCGGAATGGGTGGGGCGCAGCCACTCGCTGCGACCATGAATGGCGCTTGTTTTCTCGGCATCGATGTCGATCCCGCGCGCATTGCGAAGCGTTTGGAGACGGGGTATTGCGACCGCAAGGCGCAAACTCTGGACGAAGCGCTCTCTCTGATCGACGAGGCGCGGTCGCAGGGAAAAGCCCTTTCCGTTGCCGTCGCCGGAAATTGTGCTGACTTAATTCCAGAGCTAGCTGCGCGCGGTCGGGTGCCCGACATTGTCACCGACCAGACCAGCGCGCATGATCCGCTCAACGGATACGTGCCAAATGAAATGAGTCTGAAAGAAGCCCTCGCCTTGCGGCAACGCGACCCTGAAGACTATGTCCGGCGATCGATGGATGCGATGGCGCGGCATGTTGCGGGAATGCTTGCGCTGCAGAAGGCCGGCGCAGTGGCTTTTGATTACGGCAACAATCTCCGCACTCAAGCCAAGAAGGCAGGCGTGACTGAAGCCTTCGACATCCCCGGCTTCGTACCTGAGTATATCCGTCCCATGTTTTGCGAAGGACGCGGCCCGTTTCGCTGGGTGGCTCTCTCCGGCAATCCGGAGGATATCTACCGTACGGAACGGCTGGCGCAAGAACTTTTTCCGCACAATGATGCTTTGCTGCGCTGGTTGAAGCTGGCCAGAGAACGCATCCGCTTTCAGGGGCTTCCCGCGAGAATCGGGTGGCTGGCATATGGCGAGCGTGCGGAATTCGGGATCGCGATGAATCGCCTGGTGCGTTCCGGTGAAATTCGAGCTCCTATTGTGATCGGCCGCGATCACCTGGATGCGGGCTCCGTGGCTTCTCCGTATCGAGAGACCGAGGCTATGCGCGATGGCTCCGACGCGATCGCGGATTGGCCGCTGCTCAATGCGCTGGTGAACACGGCGGCCGGCGCGTCCTGGGTCTCCATTCATCACGGCGGCGGCGTCGGCATTGGATATTCGCAGCACGCTGGCATGGTGGTGGTCGCGGACGGAACCGACGAAGCCGAACGCCGAATCCAGCGAGTGCTGACCTCCGATCCGGGCACCGGCGTGATTCGGCACGCGGATGCCGGATATGAAACAGCCATCCAGTTCGCAGCGGACCACAATATCGCGAGACCGATGCTGAATAGCGAGAGGACGAAGTGAGCAGTCCTATCTGGCAACGGACCTTGGGCGAGTTTGTAGACAACGTTGCCAGTTCAAAGCCGGTGCCGGGCGGCGGCGCAGTCGCCGCGCTATCGGCTTGCCTGGCTGCGGCGCTGTTCAAGATGCTGCTTGAGCTCATCGTGAAGGATGGTGTGAATGTCTCTCACAAGATGGCAACGGTCGAGAAAGCGATGAAGCTGTTGCAGAATAGCGTTGGAGAAGACATCACAGCCTTTAATTCATTCCTCGCGGCGCGGCGGATGTCGAAGCTTTCGGAGTCGGAGAGATCCAGCCGGAGCGAGGCCATTTCCTCTTCCCTGATCTACTGTACGGAGGTGCCCCTGAACGCCTTGGGAGCCGCGCTGAGCCTGGTTCCAATTGCCCAAGAATTGGCCAGCCGCACACCCGAAAAAGCCATCAGTGATTGCGGCGCGGCGCTGGCCCAACTGGATGGCGGTATAGTCGGGCTTCTTTTCACCGTCGACATCAACTTGTGCGGAACGGCTTCTGATCCGACTTTCGCGAAGCTGCGCGAAGAACGAGATCGCCTCGCGCGCGAAATTGCTTCTGCACGCCGAGATTTGGCAATCGCACTCGATCAGGTCGCGCGACGGATCGGCCAATCATGACGGGCAAATTAGTCAAAGAACTGGCTGTGCTGAACTGCGCCCAGCTCGTGACTCTCGCCGGACCTGCTCGACCCCGCATGCGCTCGGAAATGAGAGACCTATCAGTCATCCCTGATGGCGCCATGATCATCAGTGATGGCGTTATTCAATCGGTTGGGAAACGAGACCAAATCGAGCCGCAACTCTCCGCGCAGACCACGATTGTGGACGCCCGCGGAAGAATCGTACTCCCCGGATTCGTCGACGCGCATACCCATCCGGTCTTTGCCGGCAACCGGGCAGACGAATTCGAACAGCGTGTGTCCGGAGCGACCTATCAGGAAATTGCTGCTCGCGGAGGCGGCATACGCTCGACCGTCCGGCGGACCCGGAGCGCCAGTGAAGCCGAGCTCTTTGAGGTGGGACAGAGATATCAAGAGTGGTTCCTCCGCGGCGGTACGACGACCATCGAGGCCAAGTCCGGATACGGACTTTCGCTGGATGACGAACTGAAATTGTTGCGCGTGATAAGCCGCCTCAACGAGGCCGGCCCACTGCGTTATGTTCCAACCTTTCTCGGGGCTCACGAAATTCCCGACGAGTACCGTGCCGATCATTGGGCCTACGTGAACTTGGTTCTTCACGAGATGCTTCCTGAAATCGCGAAGCAACATCTGGCCGAATATTGCGATGTTTTCTGTGCGTCGGGAATTTTCGATGTACATATGTCAACTGAAATTCTCCAGGCAGGCCGCAGTCTCGGCATGGGTCTCCGAATTCATGCGGATCAACTCTCACGCTGCGGTGGCGCTCAAATGGCAGCCCAACTCCACGCTGCTACGGCGGATCATTTGGAACAAATAGACGGCGAGGGCATCGAGGCCTTGGTTCGCGGGAACGTGCAACCAGTGTTGCTGCCGGCATCCGCCTACACTTTGGGCTGCAAACGGTTCGCTCCCGCGCGCGAAATGATCGACGCCGGGCTTGCGGTCGTCCTAGCCACTGACTTCAACCCTGGGTCATCGCCCACGCCATCAATCCCCTTCGTGTTGTCTCTGGCCTCGACCCAGATGCAAATGACTCCTGCCGAAGCCATAACCGCGTCCACCGTAAATGCGGCTTACAGTCTGGGACGCGGCGCTCAAATCGGTACGCTTGAACCCGGCAAGCGGGCTGACTTTGTGATCCACGACTGTCAGCACTATCGCGAGATCGCCTACATTACGGGGATCGAATCCGCGGCGGCGGTTTACATCGATGGAGAGCTTGCATTCGCGAGAACGACAGCCGGCAGCATCGCAAGCCGGTGACTTCGAATTACATCCACAGCAAGGGCGTGAGACCGAGTATGGCGAGGCCCGCCAGCAGGCACAAACTCAGCACTCCCGTCTTTCGGTCTGCCAAACTATAAGAGTAAATTCCTTTGGCCAAGTTATTGCTGGACGCAGCAATCAACACCGCTGCGGCTGCTTCCTTAAGCGGCGTGAGCGCTCCTGCGGCCTGCGTCATGCCCATAACAAAGGGATCCACATCGGCCACGCCCATGACAGCGGCGAGGGTATCGACGCCAGCCCGCCCCAGATACTTCACTGCCAACTGAGTCGCCACCAACATTACCAAGAACAGCACCGCAAAAAAGCAGGCCGCAAGCAGTTCCAGCGGATTCTTTGGTTCGAACTCGCGTTTTACTTCTGAATCCCGCGTGTCCGGGCGGCGCGACCACCACCAACCGGCCAACAGGGCCGCGCCCGCGAGCCCGAGAAGGAACGGCGCCAAGAGCGCTACCAATTTCCTGTTGAAGAGTGCGATCAGGGCGATGAGTCGCAAATACATCATTCCCGAAGCGATCAAAATGGCGCCGGAGAACAGGTGCGGGCGGTCTTCCTGACAGGCCCGCCGCGACATGACCACGGTGGTTACAGTGGAGGAATAGGCTCCCCCCAGAAGCGCAGCGAGCATGATGCCGCCGTGCTGTTTGCTTAGCTTTTGCAACAAATAGCTACCGTACGAAACCGTACTTACAGCCGCGACGACCACCCAGGTCTTAAAAGGATTGATGTGAAATGGCCCGAACTCCCGCTTCGGCAGAATAGGAAGGATCACGACCGTAAGCAACAAAAACTTGGCGAACGTGAGAACTTCTGCGGGCGCGGCCCGCTTCGCCAGTTCTTCCAGAAACGTCTTGAGTTCCAGCAACAAAAGGCTGGCGACGCTCAACGTGGTCGCGATCCAAATGTGATCGTAGAAGACGAGCGCGCCGACCAGATAAGTGGTAAGTCCGGACATCTCTGAGGTAACGCCGGCGGTTTCTTCGCAGGAGAGCTTGTGCCAATAAGAAAGCCACAGAAAGCCTCCTACGACAAGAAATCCCAAAATGACCGGAACCAGTTGGGCGCCGGAAACTAGCGCGATGGAATAGCCGATGAGCCCAATCAGCGGGAAGGTACGCACTCCGCCAAACGAATAAGCGCCGGCGGAGGTTTTGTGTTCCTCACGCTCCAGCCCGATGAGGAAGGATAAAAAAAGAACGAGAAGAATTTTCGCGGCGTCAGCCGGCAGCCATTGATAGAGTCCCACTCGCGGTCACGCCTCCCGTGGACTGCCGCATTATAAGCACATCTAACCAGGTTTGCCGCATCCCCTTTTGGGAAACCTTCTGCAACAGGCCCTGGTAGGCGGTCTCACCGGCTTTGCTGTATCTTGTCTAGTGCTCTTTGCTGATGACCGATGGACTCACACGCGGCGCCCTACTTCACCGAATGAATATCCCTGGAAATAAGACAGTCATCGAACCCACCCCTGCTGCCCATATAGAAGGTCGATTGCCTAATTTTCGCTGGGTGATCTGCGGTCTCCTTTTTTTTGCCACTACCATTAATTATGTAGACCGCCAGGTGCTGGGGCTGCTCGCTCCCTTGCTGCAAACCAAAATCGGGTGGAATGAACTCCAGTACGGCTACATTGTGATGTCGTTTCAGTGGGCTTATGCCATCGGCCTGTTGGCTATGGGCGGCCTGATTGACCGCATTGGAACGCGTATCGGGTATGCCATAGCGATCGCCATCTGGAGCGTTTCCGCCATGGCTCACGCTCTCGTGCGCAGCGCTTTTGGCTTTGGAGTTGCCCGCTTCGCTTTAGGCCTGGGCGAATCCGGAAATTTTCCGGCAGCCATCAAAACCGTCGCGGAATGGTTCCCGAGAAGGGAGCGGGCGCTCGCCACAGGGATATTCAACTCCGGGACAAACGTGGGCGCAACCATCGCGCCACTCGTGGTTCCATGGATTGCGGTTCGCCTAGGATGGCAATTCGCATTTCTGTTTACTGGTTTGTTCAGCGCGATTTGGATCGTCTGCTGGCTCGTCATCTATCGCAAACCGCAAGAGCATCCCAGAGTTTCTCCTGCCGAACTTGCCGATATCCAAAGTGAACCCGTTGATCCAACTACAAAGATCGCCTGGCTGCATCTGTTTCCGCATCGGCAAACCTGGGCCTTTGTGATCGGAAAATTTCTAACCGATCCCGTCTGGTGGTTCTTTCTTTTTTGGCTGCCTAAGTTTTTCTACACCAAACATAACCTGAGCCTCACCGCGCTCGGCCCGCCGATTGTCGCGATTTACTGGGCGGCGTCTTTGGGCAGCATTTTCGGAGGATGGCTGCCCGCACGGCTTCTGAAGGCAGGTTGGACGGCTAATCGGGCGCGAAAAACCACCATGCTGATCTGCGCGCTGGCTGTGGTTCCGATCATGAGCGCTGCTGGAATCGGAAACTTATGGGGAGCCGTAGCCCTTATTAGTCTTGCGGCCGCGGCGCACCAGGGATGGTCGGCCAATTTGTTCACGCTGGCGTCCGATATGTTTCCGCGGCGAGCCGTGGCCTCCGTCGTAGGAATTGGTTCTTGTGGCGGAGCCGTGGGTGGGGCGCTGGTCGCCGGCTTTGTTGGATTTTTGCTGCAACACACCCACAGTTACGTGCCCGTATTTATGATGGCGGGTTTAGCATATTTGCTTGCGTTATCAATCATTCAAATTCTTGCGCCCCGTTTGCAACCGGCAAATATCGAGGAAATTTCTGGTAGCTTTTAAATCATGTCACTAACCATCAAGCCGAAAGAGCAATGCCGTTGGGATCTGGTCAGCCTCGGCGAGGTAATGTTGCGCTTCGATCCGGGCGACCGCCGCATTTGGACCAGCCGCAATTTCGAAGTTTCCGAAGGTGGCGGCGAATACAACGTTGCCCGTGGCCTGAAGCGCTGCTTCGGGCTGAACACGGCGATTGTCACGGCCATCGCCGACAATCCGATTGGGCGCTTGCTGGAAGATCTCCTTTATCAAGGTGGTGTGGATCAGAGCTTGGTCCGCTGGGTGGAATATGACGGCGTCGGGCGTACCGTCCGCAATGGCCTTAACTTCACCGAAAGAGGATTCGGAGTGCGCGCCGCGCTAGGTTGTTCCGACCGCGGTCATACGGCGGCCTCTCAACTCAAGCCTGGAGACATCCACTGGGAAGAAATATTTGGCAAGCACGGCGTGCGCTGGTTTCACACCGGCGGAATTTTCTGCGCCCTGTCGGAGACCAGCCCAGAAGTCGCGCTGGAGGCCATGCAAGCTGCGCGCAAGCAGGGAACAATTATTTCTTACGACCTCAACTACCGTGAGTCTTTGTGGAAAGCGATCGGCGGCAAGAAACGCGCCCAGGAAGTGAATCGCCGCCTCGCGCCACTGGTCGATGTCATGCTCGGAAATGAAGAAGATTTCTCTGCCGCTCTCGGTTTCGAGGTTCACGGAATGGATGAGCACATCTCGAAGGTCGAAGCGGAAGCCTTTAAGGAGATGATCGCGGCTGTGGTGAAGGAATTTCCCTTCAAGGTTGTCGCAACCACGCTTCGCAAAGCCAAGACTGCCACGTTGAACGATTGGGGAGCGATCTGCTACGAGGATGGTTCCTTCTATGAAGCGAAATGGCGCGAGAATCTGGAGATTTTCGATCGCGTGGGCGGAGGGGATTCGTTCGCCTCCGGCCTCATCTACGGCTTTCTCAGCGGCCATGATCCGCAATGGGCCGTGGAATGCGGCGCAGCGCATGGAGCGCTGGCCATGACCACTCCCGGCGATACCACCATGGCGACTTTGAAAGAAGTGACACAGGTCATGCGCGGCGCAGGCGCGCGCATTGCGAGGTAAGGCGCATTGCAAGGTAAGGAAAGAGAGTAGTCCAAGAAAATGACAAAAGAAGAAATCCGTAAACGCATTTCGGAAGTCGGCATCATTCCTGTAGTTCGCGCGTCCTCGCCGAAACAGGCGATGCAAGCCGCTGAGGCCGTCTGCGCGGCCGGGATTTCGATTGTGGAAATTACCATGACCGTTCCCGGCGCGGTGGACGTAATCGCTCAACTCACCAAGAGTAACTCTTCTGGAGTGCTGATCGGGGCCGGCACTGTTCTCGACGCGGAATCGGCGCGCCGCTGCGTGGATGCCGGTGCGGAATTCCTGCTCAGTCCGGGCTTTGACCGCGGCGTCGTCGAGTTTGCCAATGCGCAAGGCAAGCTGATGATTGCCGGAGCGCTGACCCCGACGGAGGTTTATACCGCATGGAAGGCAGGCAGCGATCTGGTAAAGGTCTTCCCCTGCGGCAATGTGGGAGGGGCAAAGTACATCAAGGCGCTCAAAGCTCCGCTGCCGCAGATTCCGCTGGTCCCGACCGGTGGCGTAAATCTGGAAACTGCCGGTGATTTCATTCGCGCTGGCGCCGAGGCTCTGGGAATCGGCGGAGAGCTCGTCTCTCAGGCGGCTCTTAACTCCGGCAATCTCCAGGAAATTACAGAGACCGGAAAGAAATATCTTGCCATCGTTCAACAGGCGCGACAGAAGTAAAGCTTTCTTGTAGCGCCGGCATGTTGCCCGCTCGGCCTCAGCGTCGGCGTTTGTGGAATCCCACCCTAGCGCAAAAGCCGCGCGCTAGGATGGGCCAGCCACCCTTTAAAAAAAATCAATCCTTTATAAATCACGCGGTCCAGCCGCCATCAATCACGTGGACTCCCCCCGTGGTATAAGACGACTCATCCGAGGCCAGATAAAGCGCCAGATTCGCGATCTCTTCCGGAGTCCCAATCCGTCCCATCGGTTGACGCGCTTCAAATGCCGCTCTGGCGGCCACCGGATCAGCCGCGTTTTGAATGCGTCCGCGTAAGGAAGGTGAGTCCACCGTGGCCGGGCAAATCGCGTTCACGCGAATACCCTGCGCGACGACATCCACAGCCACAGCCTTGGTGAGGCCAATCACCGCGGCCTTGGTAGCGCCATATACAAAACGGTTGGGCACGCCCTTCACACTGGAGGCCAGCGACGACATGTTCACGATGCTGCCCCGGCGTCTGGCGATCATGCGTGGCAGCAGCGCGCGAATCATGCGGTACATCGATCGCACATTAAGCTCGAAGCTTTTGTCCCAGTCCGACTCTTCGCATTGCAGGATGGTTCCCTCGTGCACAAAACCAGCGCAATTGAACAGGATGTCCACGTCACCAACCTGATCGGCAAACGCTCGGATGGCGGCGGCGTCGGTCACGTTCAGCACAAACGGCCGGATGCCCGGTGCTTCCGACGCGAGAGACTGCAGCGCGGACTGGTTGATATCCAGCGCCCACACCGACGCGCCTTCGCGCGCGAAGAGTAGGGCGCTGGCGCGGCCGATTCCCTGCCCCGCCGCGGTGATTACCGCAGACTTCGACTGCAGACGGCTCATGATTGCTCCTTTGAATGGTCAGTAAGAAATGTTTACAACGATTGCGCCGCTAGTCTATCGCGAGCTTCGTAGATCTCTCTATCCACGAACGATCAAGCGCCAGCCTTTCGATTGAGCAGCTTCCCTTTGTATCGCATATTCAGCATCCGGCCTTCGAGTCCCGGACAACTGGGAGCGGTCCAACTCCATTCTTCGTCTAATCCCGGAGAGAAGCCGAAGATGGTGCGAATGATGACCTCCGCAAAACCGGCACCAGCGCTGCTCTCGTAATAATCCATGGAGACAGCTTTTCGAGTGGGGCGGCTGTCGCTCGCACAATAATGCGCCTGGCCGAACGGCCCTTCTCCACTCACCGGATCAACGCTGCGCAAGCGGGCGACCGCTTTTTCTCTTTCGCCGACCAGGAACATGGCTTCTGCCGTCAGCGCTGGCCAAGCGTCAAAGGAACCGGTGCTGCCATGATCCGGACGCAACGAATCTTTTGCCGCTCCATCGAGAGGCGACAAAGCGTAGAGCCAATTCTCAGTCCACAACTCACGATCCACGAAATCCGTCATCTCGCGAATTCTGCGCGCTTCGAGATCTTTTGCCATGCAGAAAATTGTGGTGAAGAAATCAATGCAGTGACGAACCTCCACGTTCTTGCCATTATCGAACTGGCAAGCCCAATATCCTTTGCCATCTACGTAAAGAGCGAGGACATGAGGAGCGAGTTCATCCGCTTGCCGCTTCAGATCGGCCGCCCGGCCTTGTTCACCAACCCGCTCTCGCAGTTTGGCCACGGTGCGCATCATCCATACATTGGCGGCATTCAAAGCAGGCACTCGCTGTTGATAAGTTGGTACGGTTTCCAGCAGATTGTCCGGAGTTCCGTAACTCGCCAACGGGCTCTGGCCCTTGACCAACTTCCGCCAGTACAAGGCGGAGTCCTCCATGCGGTCGATCACTTTCTCTCCGGCGACCTCCTCATTCAAGAATTGCCAATCGCGGGTGACGTAGATGTAGCGAAGAACCATCTCAAAAATCACGTAATCGTTGAACGAATACCATGGACCCACACCTTTTAAGCTAGGCACGTCGATGGCGTAACAAGAATGGATGTCGGTGCTCAAAAACAATACGAGCAGCTTCTTCACCATGACGGGATCAAGCAACGAATAGAGCGTCGGAAAAAGTCCGGTATCCCAGAAATAAACCAGCGTCGGCGCCCACCGCGGGGCAGCAGTGACGATCACGCGCGGAAAATCGGGATGCAGATTGGTTCGTTCCAGTTCCAGAATGCTCAGCACGCTCATGTAGTAAAGACGGCGCAATTTCGCGTCGGGAGTTTGCAAAGTAGGCAGGTTCCCGGAGAAATGGCCGTTGTTCGGAGTGAAGGCGTCGGCAAATCGCTTTTCCCATTTGGCTCTGGCTTCGCGAAAGGTTTGATCAAAGTTAGCTTTCCACGCCGCGACTCGCGCCAACACCTCGGCGGCGTCTGTCCCTGCGGCCATCCCGAATTCGATCCGGCGGGATTCCCCAGGCTGTAGATTCAGGTTCCACTCCGCCTGCTCGGTCTGGGCAGAGAGTTTGTCCGGCTGTTGCAGAAATGCGAAAGCCACCGAACTCCGGCCGCGTGCGTCTCGGACTCGAAGCACGGCTTTATCGGATGCCTCTACGCTGGCCTCGAATTCCTCTAAGTCCTTGCCTTCCGGTCGAGGAGGATCCCAATGCCATGTCTCCGGATATTCGCGAATCACCGCACGTAACGCGATCGACGCATTGAACGCTCGCGCTTGTTGACTATGATTTGTCAATTCGACGCGAAACAGTATCCCACTAGCTTCAAAAGGCATACGCACAGTGGTGAGAATCTCCAGGTCTTGCACGTGGGCGCGGCGCAGTATCTGGTAGGCGTACCAGCGGTAGTCCTCCGCCATGATTGCACCGCCATCAATGGACAACTGCCCAACTTCGCCGCCTTGCGCGAGCGGAAAATTGACGAAACTGTTGATTGCGAGAACATTCCGACCAGCCTGAATGCCTCCGTGGAAGTTACAAATCGAAGGAGTTTGTTCGAACACCTTGCCGGAGAACCAGTCGCCAGCCAGATCGTTCAGGTTAGGAATTGCCTTTCCGTCCGAAACGTTCGGATCCGCGGCTTCGGTGTCGGTGGCGGCATTCGCGGCGTTTTTCCAAACCGGAGCCCACCACAATCCTGCTCCGGCCAGCGTGACGTTCTCTAATAAAGTCCCTGCGCTTCATAGTTCCAGCTCCGCGGTCACAAACCATTGCGACTCAGTTGTTTGAGGTTTCCAGGCGACTGCTGATCGGCCAGCCTCGTGGTCGAATTGAGGAAGTCGCCTCTCCCAATTATTTCAATAGGAGAAACAATGTCATACACTTCGTTAACGCCCGAATCTAATCAAGCCCCTTCATATTCATAAGCAAATCGTTGGGATAGATCTTATTGACATTGAGCGGATGCACAATTTGGTGATGCACCAGCGTAACCGGTGGGACAACTCGCTTCTCGAGTATGTCCAGAGCGACTCGAATAACTTTCTCACCATAGGCTTCAGGAAAGTACGCCACTGAGCCGATCAGTCTTGTCCCTGGTCTTCTCATCTCGTGGCGAGCCTCCATGACTGCGCCCTGTCCGACAATGGCACAGTCTTGTTCACGCCCGAAGTCGCGGAATGCCTGCAACGCTCCCAAGGCCGAGGGATCATTAACCGCAGCCACCAGAATGTGGCGTTTCTTACTGCGCCGTAAATGTTTTCGGATTACGGTAAGAGTGTATTCAAAGTTGGGCCGAATCTCGTACTTGAATACCGGAACGCCGCTCGAGTGTGGCAGCACCTGATGCAATCCATCCAAAGCTCCCAGGGTTCTGGCGTGCAAGATTGCCCCCGCAGCCGGCTCGGTCGTGCAAATGATTTCGTCAATCTGGCCCTGCCAGTTGATTGCCGACCAACGTCCCAGATGCATTCCGCCAATGTGGCCGGCCTTGTAATTGTCCGCTCCAAAATAGACGGCGCCGGGTTCGGGCGCATCCATGGTGATTACGGGGATGCCTGCATTCGCGTATTCCGCAGCTAACGCCGCAGCGATCTCGGAGTGAATTTGGCATTCAATCACCAGATCCACTTTCTCGCGAATGAATTGCGCCGCATTTCGCAGCGCAATCCTTCGGCTGGCCTTATTGTTCAGGACAATCAGGTCAACGCCGGTCTCCCTTGCCGCTACCCGAATGCTCTCGGTCACGGTGCTGATGAAAGGAACCACGGTGCTTTGGGCCGCATAACCGATGCGATATCTGCGAGTGTGGAGTGGTTGAAAGCGCGAGCGGTATCCATTCTTGCCCACGCGCTCCAGCAGGCCTTTCGAGACCAGGGTAGCCAATAAACGAAAGGCCGTAACTTTATTAAGCTGGGCTTTTTGGGTGACGTCCCGCAACTGCAGAACTTCTTCGGGAGCTCGAAACGTTCCGAGGATGTCGCAGGCGCGTGACACCGACTGCACGGAATAGTCGGGCCCACTTTCCAGAGCCCGAGTCTTTTCCCGGCTGCGTTTCATATAACGAAATAGAGTACCAAATTTTGGCAGTGGGGGGAGTGGCGGACAATGGTTTCCGCTCTCAACCCGCGCCCAAGTTTGCTTCCTGAAAACCTTCGTGCGAGGTATTCCTGCATCTAATTGAGGGGTAAGTGAATGCGCCGTAATGCGCCAGCCGACATCTTTGAAGGCGTATCATCCGGCTTAAGCGGCGATAGGACCGCAACTTGTTAGCCGATTTTGGGTTGTTACCGGGTGGAAATGGGAGTTCTGCTCTGTTATCACCATATTGGGATCGGGTGAGCGAGAAGCCAAGGGCTCCCAGGAGAATAGAGTCATGAAACGATTCAAGGGCGTCATTTGGGGAACGTTGCTGGCATTGTCTTTGACTCTTGCGACGGCCTGGGCCCAAGACCCTCAAGGTGGGCCGCCTGCTTCGCCCGACGGTAAGCCGTCCCCGTCCATACAAGAAAACGAACCACCGCCACCGCCCCAGGGACAGGCACCCTTGTCAACGCAGGCAGATCAGCCCGATCCTCCGAGCCGCGTCGCCCGCCTGCAATATATTTCGGGCTCGGTTTCCATCCAGCCCCAGGGCACGGGTGATTGGGCAGCGGGGGTGGTTAACCGTCCCCTCACCAGCTCAGACAATATTTGGACAGACAAAGACTCGCGCGCCGAACTGAACGTAGGAAGCGGACTGATCCGCATGAGTAGCGAGAGCAGCCTGACGTTCACCGGCGTCACCGACAACGCCACCCAACTGGAGTTGCATCAGGGCACGTTGAACCTACGCGTCCGCCATCTGGCCGAGGGCGAGACTTACGAGATTGATACGCCCAACACGGCATTCACTGTGCAAACGGCGGGCGAGTACCGCGTGTACGTGGATTCAAACGCGAATACGAGTGACATTACGGTTTGGCAGGGCCAAGGCCAAGCCAGTAGCAACGGATCGCCAATCACCATCCGCGCGGGTCAACAGTCGCACTTCGACGACAATAATCCCGCCGAAGTCGCACAGGCCCCCGCTCCCGATGCATTCGACAATTGGTGCCGCGGACGCGACCAGGGAGGCGACCATTCCGCCTCTGGCCGCTATGTTTCTCCTGACGTAATTGGTTCGCAGGATCTCGATGAATACGGCACGTGGCGGGACACGCCCGACTACGGCGAGGTCTGGACCCCATCGGACGTTTCCGGCGATTGGGCGCCTTATCACGATGGGCAGTGGGAGTGGGTTGCGCCGTGGGGTTGGACTTGGGTCGACGCCGAGCCTTGGGGCTTCGCTCCCTTCCACTATGGCCGTTGGGTCTACGCTGGTGGCTATTGGGGTTGGGCTCCGGGACCGTACTGGGGACGTCCTTTCTACGCGCCAGCTTTGGTGGCTTGGTTTGGCGGCCCAGGCTGGGGCGTTGGGTTTGGCTTCGGCTTTGGAGGCGGCATCGGATGGTGCCCACTCGGCTGGGGTGAGCCATTTTTCCCGTGGTACCACACTGGCTTCGGCTACTTCAACCACATCAACGTCTACAACACGCGAATTACCAATATCAACGGCTTCCGCAACGGATTCGGGCGCCCGGGATTCGGTGCTGGCTACCATTACGCGAATCTGCGAGCCCCCGGTGGGACCATGGCGGTTCCGCAGCGTGCTCTCACCAACTCAATGTCGGTGCGCGGGATGGGAGTAAGAATGCCGGCAAGCCAGTTTGCCAGCGCTTCTCTGGGCGGCAGAGTGCCGGTAAATCCCACTGCCGCTAGCCGCCTGGGGGCAAGCCGTACTGCGGCACCCCCAACTCGTGCCTTCTCTCGTCCCACAGTTACGAGAGCGGGGATAACGAGCGGTGCTCGTCCGAATGGTGGTGCAATGGCCTCTCGCAATTCAACTTCTGGCGCCATAAACCGGGCTTCGGGATCAACAAATTTCGGATCCAATCGCTCTGTCCCGCGTCCGCCGAGTGCCAGCGGAAACTTCAATTCGCGGGCCTCAGCCGGGTTGGGAAATACAGGTGCGGCGAACCGCAGCTCCTCGCAGCAGGGCTTCGGACGCGGAAATTCAAACTACGTGCCGCGGCCGAGCGGCCCGGTAAGATCCGCGCCATACGCCTCCAACGGGTACGGCCGCTATAACTCGCAAAGCTATTCTTCGCGGGATCCTTATGGAGCATCGAGGTCCTACGGAAACTCGTCGGGCTATAGTTCGCCGAGCAGAAACTATAGTTCGGGTTCCTCTTATCGCAGCTATCCGGGACCGTCGTACCGCAGCTATTCGGCCTCGCCGTCATATCGAGCCTATTCGGCTCCTTCCGCTTCACGAGGCTATTCGGGCCGGTCGTACTCGGCTCCGTCGTCTCATAGTTCTTCGGGCTATAGTGGTGGGCGCTCGGGTTCCTATGGCGGTGGTGGGCACTCCTCCGGCGGAGGCGGTGGACATTCAGGAGGTGGTGGAAGG
This sequence comes from uncultured Acidobacteriaceae bacterium, assembly GCA_963712035.1. Taxonomy (GTDB): domain Bacteria; phylum Acidobacteriota; class Terriglobia; order Terriglobales; family Acidobacteriaceae; genus PALSA-270. Next base: position 566,483 of record CAVQGL010000005.1, read on the forward strand.
CGATAACGTTTTCGTGAATCAACCAGCAACGCCGTCCAGCGATGGGCGGCGTTTCTTTTGTCCTCATTGCCCCGAGCTAAGCACCGAAGCTTTAGTGCGACTTTTCTCATCAAATAGTTGGGTTTGACTTCCCATCGGGAGCCACCTAGTCTGGTAGTAGTTCTTTACAGGCCATTCCCACCAGTGGGGGCGTCACGGCTTCGACGGAGATGCTTGCGGCCAAGAGGCATGCCAGGGTGCACACACCTGTAATCGTGGGCAAAATGATAATTGCCAATCAACAAATGGCATACGCAGCCTAATTTATTAGGCAGCCGTTCTCCGCAGCTTCGCCCTTGGGCTGCGAGCGAACGTCACACAGAGGGCTGCTCTTCTCCGCTACGTCTGGGCTGAGAGGCTAAGATCACAGGCTAGCGGCAACCGTTTCTTGTCCGTTCTGAGCGGGGGCCGCGAACGTCCTGGGGGAATCGCCAGCAATGGCGACAAACGCCCGGGGCATGAACGCGAATAAGCATGTAGTCTCTTGACCAGTAACATTTTCGGACGCGGGTTCGACTCCCGCCGCCTCCACCAAAACATTCTTATGACGAAACGTGGCCCCTGCCGAAATCTGCGAGCCGGTTTTAGCTGTGTAGCACACTGAGTCGAAGCAGCGTTGTGTGTGACGGCGTTGATTCTCGCCGCCTCCCTGAAATATTCTCGGGACGAAACGTAACCTCTGCCCAAATCCATTCATCTTTTGGATGGGGATCGCTCCGTCCGTCCCGTATCTTTCAAATCCTGCAGCAGGGACATCGAGCGGGATATATCGGGAGTCGTCACCGGCAAATATGTCGCTTCACCACTTGTCCATAAAGCTTCACGAAAGCGTATGGGGTCTAACGAACATGTTGTACAGCTCAACGATCTACGGGGTCATCACTGCATCGAGGTGGCTTTTCATCCACGCCCAACTTCAGCCTAGGCCGCAAATGGGGCCATCACGCGTGATCTAAATCCGATACGGAGGGAGAATCCTCATGTTCCAACGCGCACTCAAAATCGGCTTTGTTTCCCTGCTATCGCTTGCGGCGGTAGGAACCATCGTCCAGGCGCAGAACGCTCCAGTAAAGAACGTCGTGCTGGTGCATGGCGCTTGGGCAGATGGCTCTGGTTGGAGAGGCGTCTACGACATTCTCATCAAAGACGGCATACAACGTCAGCCTGGTGCAAGAGCCGGAGACGTCCTTCCAAGATGATGTCGCCGCAACCAAGCGCGTCCTTGCTCCTACAGGATGGGCCGTGCATTCTTGTCGCTCACAGCTATGGCGGGGCCGTAATTACCGAAGCGGGCACGGATCCGTCCGTCGTCGGGTTGGTGTACATCGCGGCCCACATGCCAGATGCGGGAGAGAATGAGTCTGAAGACGGAAAGCGATTTCCCAGCGACCTCAGCAAATCTAACGCGATCAAGAAGACAGCCGACGGCTTCACTTACCTCGACCCGGCGCAATTTCACGAATACTTCGCAGCCGACCTGTCGGCGGAGCAAGCCGACTTCATGGCGCGATCGCAGGTGATGAACAAGGCTGAGAATTTCAAAGGGGTCATCACCACGCCTGCGTGGAGAAGTAAACCAAGCTGGATGTTGGTAGCCGGAAGCGACAGAACGATCAACCCCGACCTCGAACGTTGGTATGCCACACGGGCCGGCAGCCACAAGGTCGAAGTCGCAGGCGCCAGCCACTCGGTCTACATTTCCCACCCCAAGGAGGTTGCCGCGTTGATCGAAGATGCCGCACACCACGTTCGGTAGAGGAACTCGTTGCGGTGGGATAAAAACGGTTCGTCGGTGGCTTTCAGTGCCGGGAAACTGGCAAACATCCCGTCCGCGCCGGCGCTTGGAGCGAAGTCCAACCCGTTCGACTTCGCTCAGGGAACTGATGTTTCGAGCTAGTAGCATACTCGTGGCCGCCAAGCGACAGGTCGATATAGAAGTGCTAGCAAACCCGAGAGTCTCTACCTAGCCTTGCGACGAAGGAGGAACATCGTATCCACGTTGCTGTCCGCCAAATACTGCAGCCTTTCCTCCCTCACCAACTCCAAATCCGGGAATTTCTCCAGGTACATGCGAGCATAGTCCGTCTTCCAGAGCAGATTGCGATGGCCCCGGTAGGGAACCTCGGTCATCTCCGGCGCGTAATACTCCAACCCCCAGATCCATGTCTTCGTGCATCGGTGAACCTCACCCATCGCAGTGAGCAGATCCTGAGGAGCTATGTGGATCAGCAATGCGGACGTAAAAACCAGATCGAAATTCTTATCCGGATACGGTACCTGCAGGGCGGAACCTTCCTTCATCTTTGCGGAAGGGAGTCTTTCCTGGGACTGTCTAACGATGTCGCTCTGGACGTCGATTCCGTGCAGATTTGTGAAACCCATCTGCTGAAGCATCAAGAGCTGGTTCCCGAGATTGCTGCCAACCTCCAGTATGCTTGCGTCTCGTGGTATGTCATTCAGGAAGCGCTGATTAAGCGCCGATCGAGTAATTCCGTACTTGCTTATATAAGTAGCGTCATACTCGGCAGGCGTAAACCGGTTACGTTCGCTATATTCCTTGCCGAAATTCCCCTGCCATTCCTGAGCCTGCGGAGTCTTAAAGGCACTCATGTCCCTGGGATCGCTTGCCATCGTTTTAGGCTCCCTTGACCTCATTGTAACTTGATTGCCGAATTGCTAAACGCTTAGTCTGATCGTTCCGGATCAGCCATTCTTGGGCAGCAGCTTCACCACGATCTTTTTCAACCCTCACTCTTTTAGCATCTGGCGCAGACGCTTCGCGGAGATGCAGGCCACCAACTTCCGCTACCCTTTTGACAAACTCGCCAACAAGCTCAATATGGGTTCGAGGCCTTCGGGACGAATGGAATAAACCGTCATGGTAAAGCGAGTGCCTCCCGGAAGATCGATTGCATCCTCTTTCTTGTTCATCCATCCGAGTTCCACCATCTCGGACCACAGCGCGTCGTTCGGGCTGCCCGGGAAGTCGTCATATTGCTGTCGGGAGTGTGAGCGCTCGCATCAAGAACGGAAAGATCGGCGGCGCTCATTCCTCGCATCCGCACCAACAGCGCCTCCATTTGTTCCTGAGTTGCCATGATTCGTTCCCTCGCTTTCTAACCGGCGCTGCTGCGCAATCGAGCGCCCTCGCTAGAAGCCGGCGCCAAGAGTCGCGCGCGTTTCCAATCGCACAAAGCCGCTACATTTTACCGGACAATGCCAGTTCGCTCAGTCGCCACAGTGGCGCCTGATGGAGTTATTAACGCGTGTTTTCGGCTGACACAAAAAAATCAAAAATATCGCCCAGGAAAGCTGTCGCCTGCCGCTCTGACAAACGTTCGGGATCATACGTGCATTCCAGGAAGATGCCGGCCCTGACTCCTTCCAGGATGGCGCGTCTGGGTTCGTTGTCAATTCTGTCGATGCCCGGCAGTTTGCTGATGAAGTCGAGGTTCATGGATTCACGAATGCGCCGGTGTACCGCAGCGAGTTTAGGGCGAAGTTTGGGATGCCGGACCGCAAACAGCTTGAATTCCAGCACCAGCATGCCCCATTCGCGGTCGGCCAGGCACTTTACGTAGTAGTTACGCAAGGCTGCGATGCGGGCTGCGAGCGTACGACATCCCTCCACGATGGCGCGAATGTCTGCGGTTCGCTTATGCACTTCTTCCTGCAGCAGGGCGAAGAATAATTCTTCTTTAGTCTCGAAGTGGGCGTAGAACGCGCCGCGCGTGTGTCCACTGGCCGCGGCAATGTCTTCAATGCGGCATGCCTGGAAGCCGTCACGGGCAAATATCAGGCGCGCGGACTTCAACAATACGCGCCGCGTTTCTTCGGTCTTCTCCTGATGCTTGTTAGGAAGTCTCTCGACGACCGGCCGGCGCCGCGCTCTAGCTCGAACCGGACTCGCCACGGATGCGGGGTTCACGATGCGGCGATTATAGCACCGTTGATTGACAAATACATACATGTATGTATATATTATAAAGCGATGAAAAACTCGTGGCATCCCCGGTTTTTCAGCGTTTTCTTGCTGCTTTCAGCTGCTCCATTCTGTTACGGGCAAACCTCGGGGAGTGGACCGACGCCGCCTTTAACGATTCCGCAGACCGGCGGCCTGAACCCGGCGGGTTCGGTCTCGGTGCAACAAAACGCCGCTTCCGCCGGAAGCAACACGATTAACACGAACGTGCAGGTCAATGGCGACTTGCAGGGCAGCGTGCCAGCTTCAAATCCGCCAGACGGTCCCGTCACCCTGACTCTCGCGGACGCGGTCCGCCGCGGCCTGCAAACTAACCTGGGATTGATCAGCGCGTCCACTTCGAGCGCCACGGCCAGGGCAGAGCGCATCCAGATGCTCAGCGCCTTGCTGCCCAACATCTCCGCCAATGCTTCAGAGACGGTGAGCCAAGTGAATCTGGCCGCTTACGGATTTAAATTCCAGATTCCCGCCAGCCTGAATTTTTCAATCCCCGCGGTGGTAGGCCCTTTCAGTTACTCCCAGGTGCAAGGTGTGGTGAGCCAGTCCATTCTCGATCCAGTGGCGATCCAGAATTGGAAAGCGAGTAAGGAGTTGGAGGCAGGCTCGCGCTTGGCGGCGCGGGACGCTCGCGAGTTGGTCGTGATGGCGGTGGCGAGCAGTTACTTGCAGAGTATTGCCGCCGCTTCCCGCATTGAATCACAGCGCGCTCAGGTTGCCAATGCACAAGCTGTCTACGACCAGGCACAGGTCCGCAAAACCGCCGGGACGAATGCCCGCATTGATGTCATGCGGACGCTAGTTGAGTTGCAAACCCAGAAGCAGCGGCTGAACTCGCTGGAATCGGATTGGCGCAAGCAGAAAATCGCACTGGCTCGCGCCATCGGCCTGCCACTCGATCGCGAGATCAACTTAAGCGAGCCGCTTGCTTCTGGGAACGCCGAGCTTCCCGATGCGGCCGGGGCCATTGCGCAGGCATTGCAAAATCGTCAGGACCTGCAAGCCGTCTCAGCCCAGGTGCGGGCCGCGGAGCACGCCCTGAGTGCCGCTCGTGGCGAGCGCTTGCCTTCCGTCGATTTCAACGGCAACTACGGACTGTCCGGTTCCGACCCCGCGCACACCCATGGCGTGTTCACCGTCAGCGGCTCGGTCAATGTGCCCATCTGGTCGGGCGGGCGCACTCGCGGCGAGATTGCCCAGGCAGAGGCTGCTCTGCGTCAGCACCAAGCTGAGCTTGCAGACCAGCGCGGACGGGTGGAACAGGAGGTGCGTAATTCTCTGATCGATCTGGAAACCGCATCGGGTCAATTGGATCTTGCGCGCAGCAATCGTACGTACGCTGCCGAGACGTTACGAGAAGCGCGCGACCGCTTCGGTCTGGGAGTCGCCACCACGGTTGAGGTCGTGCAAGCGCAGGAGCAGGTCGCGTCCGCGGAGAGTGATTACGTTTCGAGCCTGCTCTCCTTTGACCTGGCTCGGCTCAGTCTGGCGCGTGCAGTCGGTCGAGCCGAAGTCCCTCTGCCCGATCTGTTGAAAGGAGAACGCCCATGAGCGTAGAGGAAAAATCGGGGGCGGCTACGGTTGACCCGCAGGATAGTCGTCCGGCGCCGGATCAACCTCCGTCGGTCTCGAACGGGCGGCGGCGCGCCTTCACGATTTTTTTTGTTGTTCTCGGCGTCATTGGTTTGGGAGCACTTCTCTATTGGCTGCACACCCGCAATTTCGAATCTACGGACGATGCCTTCGTTGAGATGCATCTGGGCCCGGTCAGCCCGCGGGTTGAGGGGACAGTGATCAAGGTGTACGTCGAGAATAATCAATACGTGCATGCCGGCGACCCGCTAGTGGATCTCGATCCCCGCGACAATCAGGTCGCGTTGGACCGGGCCTTGGCCCTCCTCAGCCAGGCGCGCAGCCAGGTTTTGGCCCAGCAGCCAAATGTTCCCATCGCGCGAGTAGAAAACGGTACCAACATTTCGACTGCAGAAGCAGGCCTAGCGGATGCGCAGGCAGCGTTAGCGGGATCCGAGCTCGACCACCATTCGGCGCTTGCCCGGCTGGCTGCGGCGGAAGCGAACAATGCCAAGGCTCAGGCCGATCTCGTCCGCTACAAGATCCTGATTGCCAATGAAGAGGTCTCGCAGCAAGAGTACGACCAAGTGGAGGCCGCGGCGAAGGCGCAAGCGGCCAACGTTACTGCGAGCCGTGCAACCGCTGACTCGGCGAACCGCATGGTGGAGCAAAGGAAGGCGCAACTGCAGGAGGCGCAGAGCCGGCTCAGCCAGTATCGCAGCACCGCCACTCAACTTATCACCATCCGTGAAGCGTCGTTGCATTCGCAACAAGCCAACTCGCAAAGTGCCGAAGCCCAAGTGGAGCAGGCTCGGCTGAATCTGGCCTACACAAAAATAACCGCGCCCTTTGACGGCATCGTCATGAAGCGCCCCGCAGAGGTGGGCGCTCGCGTGTCTCCGGGACAGCAGTTGATCACCATCGCGCAAACCAGCGACATCTGGGTCACGGCGAACTTCAAAGAGACGCAACTGTCGGGCTTGCTTCCCAGGCAGCCGGCCACCATCCATGTCGATGCTCTTGACCGCGACTTCGACGGTTACGTCGAAACAATTGGCGGCGGCCACCGGGGCCATTGCCAGCGTCCTGCCGCCGGAAAACGCCACGGGAAATTATGTCAAGGTTGTGCAACGCATTCCCGTCCGGCTGCGCTTCAAGCCAAACCAGTCCGGCCTTGAACTTCTGCGCGCCGGAATGTCCGTCGAACCCAAGGTACGCGTGGAAAGGTAGCGCATGGCAGCGCCGGCAATCGACCACGCGAACTGGCGTCCGTCCCACAATCAATATTTGATTGCGGCCACAGTGACCCTGGCTACGTTCATGGAGGTGCTCGACTCCTCCATCGCCAACGTCGCGCTGCCGCACATCGCCGGATCGCTGGGCGCCACCTACGAGGAGTCCACGTGGGTTCTGACCAGCTATCTGGTTTCGAGTGCGATCGTGCTTCCGGTCTCAGGCTGGCTGTCGAACTCTGTTCGGCCGCAAGCGCTTCTACATGGGCTGCGTCATTGTATTTACCGTTTGCTCGTTTCTTGTGCGGCATCGCGCCCAGCTTGCCATTTCTGATCTCGCCCGCATTTTGCAGGGAGCCGGAGGCGGCGGACTGCAGCCGTCAGAACAAGCCATCCTGGCGGATACTTTCCCGGCCCGGCAGCGTGGCATGGCTTTCGCCTTGTATGGAATGGCGGTAGTGGTTGCGCCCGCGATTGGCCCCACTCTCGGCGGGTGGATCACTGACAACTTCAGCTGGCATTGGATCTTCTTTATTAATATCCCCATCGGCGCGCTCTCGCTTTTTTTGACGTCGCGTCTGGTAGAAGATCCACCGTGGATCAAACAAGAGGCGCGCGCCGGAATCAAGATGGACTACGTCGGATTAGCCTTGATTGTGTCGCGCGATCGGCAGCCTGCAATTCGTGCTCGACAAAGGTCAGGAAGAGAACTGGTTCGCCTCTTCCCTGGTGACCACGATGTTCAGCATCGGGCTGCCCGCTCTCATCGCCTTCTTTCTCTGGGAGTGGTACCAGGAAGACCCCATCGTTGATGTGCGCCTGCTGCGCAATCGGAACTTTGGAACCGCCGTCTTCTTTTCCTTCATCCTGGGAATCGTATTATTCGGCTCGACCGTGCTGATCCCGCAATTTCTGCAAACCAGCCTGGGATACACGGCCGAGCGCGCCGGTATGGCGTTGTCGGCCTCCGGGGTCGTGTTGATGTTAATGATGCCGATCGGGGGATGGCTCACTTCCACCAGGGTCGATCCGCGGCTGCTCATTTGCATTGGATTTCTGGGAACAGCCTTTACGCTGCTATCGCTTCATCATCATCAATCTACAAATTGACTTTCACACCATGGTGATGCTGCGGGCGAGCAGGTCATGTTTCTGCCGCTCATCTTTATTCCCATCAGCACGCTCAATTATGTTGGTGTGCCCAGAGAAAAGAACAACCAGGTTTCCGGCCTCTCCAATTTTGCCCGCAACCTCGGCGGCAGCATTGGGACCTCGTTGCTGACCACTTTCCTGGCGCGGCAAAATCAGATTCACCAGGTGAACTTCGCGGCCCACACGACCCGCGGCGACTGAACTTTGAGCAGTGGCTGAGCGGTCTGACAGGGAGCTTTCGTATCTCAAGGATACGATGCGGCGACCGCAACTCAAAAAGGATTGGCGCTGGCCTACAGGACCGTGCAGGCGCAGGCCAACACGCTCAGTTTGTCAGAGCAGCGTTTTGGATCATGTCTCTGATTGTTGCGGCGCTTTCTCCTCTGCCCTTCATCATGCGCCGACCAAAACCAGGGGCGGAGCAGCTTTCCTCCGGCATGCACTAAAACACCGAGTGCATTCGGCCTCTAGATTGGCCACGAGCCATCGCGCTTCAACCCCGTCGCTGCCGAGGTATAGTGATTGCAGGTGATGTGGTACGTAATCCCCGATTTCAAAGGCTCGCGGCGGGCATTATGGACGTGATTTCTCCGGCAATTCCATCGTTGGAACTCCTTGAGCTCATTCCTGACGCGGTCGTCGTCGTCGATCAGCCGGGCACGATTGTGCGCGCGAATTCCCGAACCTTTCAGATGTTTGGTTACACGCCGGACGAATTGATCGGACAAAAAATCGAGATGCTGGTGCCTGACCGGCACCGCTTGCGGCATCATTCGCATCGCGAAGGGTTTGCCCAGCACCCGACGGTTCGCGACATGGGGCGAGATCTCGAATTGCTGGGCAGGCGTCGCGACGGTTCGGAGTTCGCAGTCGAGATCAGCCTCAGCCCGCTGGAAACTGAGCAGGGCCTGTTTGTCTTAAGCGCCATCCGGGATGTCGGTCATCGCAAACGGATCGAAGCGGAATTGCGCAAAGCTCACCAGGAGTTGAGCCAGAGGACCGATCGCGAACTTTGGGAATCGCGGTCATTGCTGGCGGCGATTGTCGATTCGTCCGAAGATGCCATCATCGGGAAAGACCTGGAAGGCATCGTGACCAGTTGGAACAAAGGCGCGGAACACATTTATGGCTACGCCGCGAAAGAAATTGTGGGAAAGTCGATTTCTATTTTGACGCCGCGGAACCGTCCCGATGAGATTCCGGCGATCCTGGAGAAAATCAAGCGTGGGGAACGGCTGGAACATTATGAAACCGTCCGCGTGTCTAAAGATGGGCGCCCCCTGCAGGTTTCCGTTTCCATTTCCCCGATTCGCGATAGCACTGGCAAGGTGATTGGCGCCTCGGCCATTGCACGAGATATTACCAGCCAAAAGCATGCCGAAGATCAGCTGCGCCAAGCGCAGAAAATGGAGGCAGTGGGCAGGCTGGCAGGTGGCATTGCGCACGATTTCAACAACATTCTAGGCATCATCACCGCTTGCACTGAGCTTTTGCGGGGCCGCGAGAATGAGCCGGAAGCAAGTGCGGAAATGATCGAGAACATCAGTACGGCCGCGGTTCGGGGCGCCGGCCTGACCCGCCAGTTGCTCAGCTTCAGCCGCAAAAAGCCGACAGAACCAGTCATTTTCGACCTCAATGAGCGGGTGCGAGAGGTCAACCGACTGGTGCGCCCGTTGATGGGAGACGATGTGGAAGTGCTGATCCGCGCCAAATCGGCGTCGGCTTTGGTGGAGGCCGATCCTGGGCAGTTTGACCAAATCGTGATGAACCTCGCGGTCAATGCGCGGGACGCCATGCCACACGGCGGCAAACTTATTCTGGAAACTTCAGCGGTAGAGTTTGACCATGAATTCGTAAGGCAACATCCGCAGGTCGTCGCCGGTAAGTACGTACAGTTAAGCGTCAGCGATACGGGCATAGGCATGGACGAGGCCACGGTATCGCTCATCTTCGAACCGTTTTTTACGACCAAAGCTGTCGGCAAAGGCACCGGGATCGGACTCGCCACGGTATACGGAATTGTTCGTCAGAATGGAGGGTATATCTGGGTTTACAGCGAGCCGAACCGGGGTACAACGTTCAAGATTTATCTGCCCTCGGCGGAGAGCAAGCTGGGATTTGCCGCGGAAGCCGAGACCGAGGAGGTGTATCCGTCGGGGGAGGGGTGGACCATTCTGTTGGTGGAAGACGACTCTATCATGCGAGGCTTGACGCGAAAGATGTTGGAGGAGCACGGCTATTCGGTGATAGAAGCCGAGGACGGTCAGTCAGCGCTCGCGGTTGTTGCATCCGCATCACAACAGGTTGATTTGGTTTTGACTGACGTGGTCATGCGCGGTTTGAGCGGCCCTGAACTGGGATTGAAACTGAGTAGCGCCAATCCGAAAACGAGAATCCTCTATATGTCTGGATACTCCGGAGAACTGTTCGAGAAACACGGATCTGGGCTGCTAGCCGTCTCCTTACTGGAGAAACCATTCACCCGCAAAGCACTGCTAAAGGCGGTTCAGGACGCATTGAGTTAGTTCCGAAGGAGTCGAGACGGGCAGCGGCGAGCGAATCTGCCGATCATCGATTATCGATCATCAATTATCGGCCCTTGATCATGGCTCATCGGCACGGAGATTATCGGCACGGAGAAGCATTTGCTCCGCTAATCTGGAACAGACCAACTCGCCGGTTCCCGGAATCCACTACATAAAGGCAATGGTCGTCGTGAATCCACAGGGCGGAAAGGCGTCCGAAAGTTGCGCCTTTGATGGTGCTGGGATCGAATGAGTACAACGTCTGCCCTTGATGGTTGAAGACCTGAATCCGATTGAGCCCCGGGTCGCTCACGTATGTGTTGCCATGGCTGTCGACCGCTAAGCCTGTGCGATTGTCTGCGTAGCCCAGGTTCAGGGCGCTCCGGAAATGGCCCTCGGCGTCGAGGACTTGAATGCGGCTGCGGCCCACGTCGAGCACAAATAGTTCAGCGGCCGTCACGTTCACGCGGACCGGAAGGCTGAATTCACCGGATTGCTCGCCGCGAGCGCGCTTGCCGATCCGGGCAACGATATGCCCTCGTTGGTCCATGACAAAGATCATGTGCTGAGGCGTATCGCAGACATAAATGTGGCCGGTAGTCGTATCAATCGCAATGCCAGCGGGATTGTCGAAGTATGATTCTCCGCCTCTGAGTCTTCCGAGATAGCGGCGAAACTTTCCCGCCGAATCGTAGACGAGCACGGTTTTGCTGCTCGCATCGACGACATATAAATTGTCCTGGCCGTCAACCGCGAGCGCGACGGGATTGCGTAAACGATCACTGCCTCCGTCCAGAAGTGCATATTTGCCGCGAGCGAAATCGAAGACGTGCACGGCCCGAGCGGCGGGATCGGCAACGAAGACACGCTCGTGCGAGTCTACGGCCACCGCAACCGGCGATTGCAGAGTATCCACGCGAAGCGTCGGGTCTTTGGGTCCCGCGATGATGTCGAATGCATGATTCAGAGCGGGGTGCTGCGTGAGCCGCACATCATCCGCCGACGAGAATGAACGAACAAAGGTGATGTTTCCAGGTGCTAATTGTGGGTCGTTTTGCGCGATTTGTGATGAGGCTGTGCCGCTTCGAGCATCGGCCAACTGTACTCCTCTGCCACAGATTATGAGCATTAGCGCGATTACGGAGTGAATTCGCGATTTCAACGTCCCATTGCTCCTGGCTTGAACGGCGGTCGGTCCTGGACTAGACTTCACGAGTCTACGGTGAGGGGTGGCCCATGAACAAACGCATTTTGTTAGCGATGACCTTGATTCTGGCTCTGGTTAGCTTTCGGGCATCCGCGTTCGCCCAGGCAGCCGCGGAATCTATTTTGTTGGGCGCGAGTTCGTCCAGCGTGACGGCCAAGGCTGGAACGGCGTTGAATTCGATACTCAACCAAAGCAGCAAGCAACTTGCCGGTCATCTTCAACAAGCGTTGCCGACGACGCTGGGGAAAATCTCCCAGGGCGGAGCCCAACCAGCTACGATCAGCCCAACTAAAAGCACTGCGGTTCGCACCGGCGCAACGCCAGCGACGGGACCGGTAATCACTTCCATCCAGGGTGCTGCGGTGACAAGCTGTGTGCCGGAGAATCAAACTTCATCAGCCACGCGGAATAAGAACTCTGCGGAAACCGTGCCGACGAATTGCGGCGATCAGCATTCTGCGAGCCGGCCGGCGCCGGCTGAATACAAATCGGTGTTCACTCTGTCGTTCCAGAAATGAGAATGGCTTGGAAGCGAAGCGCCAATCAAGGGCGAGGTGTGTCCTCGCAGGAAATTGCGGCGGTGGACATGCTGTATTCGCAATGCCAGCGAAAACCGTTGGCATCGAGTTTCCCGTAGCCCCACACGCTGAGCATGAGCGTGTCCTTCTCGACTCGCGAGGCTTCGACAAATACATGGTCATTTTCCCGCAGGTGAGGACGAAGCTCGACGGGAACGAGTTTGGTAAGCAGGGGTTGGTCGATGACCAGGGGTTCACGTGAATCATCGGCCACGAAGACCAGCGCGCGGGAAGTGCGTTTACTAACGTATTGCGTCATGATGACGAAATCACTTTTCATCCAGGCGACTGCAGCCACACCCAGATAGTCGCAGAGTTTTCGGGAACGGCCGCTGGCCGTATCTTCAAGAATCAAGGATTGAAAGCTGCCGACAATTTCAGAGAGAGGAGCCTCGCGAGCGAGATTCCTCACCACGTAGCGCCCGTCCGGAGAAGATAACTGTCCGGCCTTCGGAAATACCACGAAAGGCGCGGTTTGAGCCACGATACCGCGGGCGAGGACTACGGCGACAGAGAGCAACGCTGGGTAGACGCGCATGAATGGACCTCTCCCGACATTCGAACGCTATCGAAGGAAGGTTTGCAATGCGTTCGCTCACACGCCGGCGTTACGAAGGTTTGCAACAAAGTCGTCAGGCTGGGATGCGTTCTTGAAGATCTGTTCCTACGGTTGCTTGGGTGGACCAAGTAAGGGGGTTTTTACCGGCGCAGCGGCGCCCAGATACTCGGTCACGGTGTTATTGGAGAAACTGGAAACCCAAAGATTGCCGCTCGCGTCTACCGCCAGAGCAAACGGCAAGCTCAATCCTGCAGCCAATCCATAGCCGCTGGCCGGCGAAATGGGAGTTCCTGGAGTGGCGCCGTCCGCGCCTTCGAGCTCGCTGATGGAATCGCCATGGTAGTTGGCCATCCAAACGTTGTCGTGCCCATCGATGGCGATGCCTTGGGGGCGCAGCAGCCCTCCACCTGTGTAGCCGCTCGAAAGCACTGCTCCGGTTTGCGATACCTCACTGACGCTGTCCTGCAGAAAATTTGTGGCCCAAATGTTGCCGTGTTGATCAATCGCGAGTCCCGAAGCAGCATTGCAGCATGAAAATGAAGTGGCTTGCGTTCCATCGGCACTAATCTCGGTGACGGTGGTTGCGCTCTGGTTCGCCAGCCATGCGTTTCCGCCAGCGTCGACAGCAACCGCGACGGGGAAATTAAGTTGTCCAGCGCCGTAACCGTTTGAACCAGAAACCGCGGTTCCGGAGTTCCCGAATAAGCTGGCGCTGGAGGAGCCGTAGTTGGCAGTCCAGATATTTCCGGAAGCATCGGAAGCCACGGCCACGGGGAAATTGATGCCGCCGCCCGAGAAGCCACCGGAGCCGGAGAGGATTTGTCCGCTAGAACTCAACTCGGTCAAACTTCCGTGGCCGGCGTTGACTGATCCCGAACTTTGCTCATTGGATACCCACACATCGCCGGTGTTGTCGATGGTCAGGCCGTAGCACTCATTCAAGCCACCGCCCGTAAATCCCGCTGCCGGTGACAGAGCTTGCCCTTGGGGGGAGAGTTCGGTCACGGCTCCGGTGTAATTGGCGACCCAAACATTGTTGTTCTGATCGATGGCTAAAGCGGAAGGTTCATCAAGTCCGCCGCCGGTGAAATTGAACGACAGCATCCAATCGTTCGGAGCCTGAGTGAGCGCCGGCTGAAAAGGTGAGGTCGCGGCAGTGAGCGCGTAAAGCGCGCTCGGGCTCATAGCGGGATGCTGGGCAATCGCAAGGGCCGCGTCGAGTGCATTGGTGGGCGCAGCGGCTCCGCCCGGGGTTGCCGCCGAGAACAGTGCCGTGCATGGACCCGCCGAACCCGTACAACTATTCAAAATGTTAGCAAGCGTATTGAGTATCGTTGTGGGCGCGGTGGCTCCGGCCGGCAAAGACGGGCCGGGCGCTGCACCGCCGATGCTCACAAGATTATTCATGGAGGAAAAAGCATTCGCCAGGCCGGACGCGTTGGTGGCGCTGGTTCCCACATTTGCTCCAGGGCTCATGAACTGCGCGAGCGCGAAAACCGAGGCGACAGTAGTCACTTCGTTGATGGAGATCGCAGTCGATGTAAGGCTGCCGCACGCGCCCAGGGCCGTCATCATGGACAACGCGGTATTGTTCGTCGCTGCGGATAAGCCGGGATTGCCTCCCGTGGCAACAAGGTAAACCAGAGCGGAAGACGACGGACAGGTGTAATAGAGCGTGAAATTGCCGCTGGTGTCAGTCTTTACCGCAGTGTTGAGAAGCGCTGTGGCCTGTGATCCGTAACCAGAGCTGCTCGCAGCGTACAGTTGAACGGCGGCGCCCGATACGGCTGTCTGTCCGGCATGGACCGATCCGCTCAAAGATGGGCCGGTAGGGGTCGAAATCGGGCTCGTATTGCCGACCGAACCACCTCCGCAGGCGGCTAGTGGAAGGATTGCTGTCAGCAAACAAACGAAGCAGGCTATGCGTTTTTTTTTCATTCTGGAAAGCGGAAGCTTTGCCTAACTCAATCTACTATCTAAGGACGCCAGCCGAGTCGGTTGTTCTTTAAGGCGTGCCCAGAGGAGTAACTACGGGCGCGGCGGCGCGGACGATGTCGGTTACAGAGGAAGCACTTTCATTCGCAATTCCGGGCATCTCTGGAACAATTCGCGCCGAGCCGCTGCGTTTTCCGCCCGTGGATCGCGCTTGGGGGAATGGATCCAGAATCGAGAAGCTCGCCGAAGAGCCAATCTCGGAGGCAGGCTCCCGACAGGCTGCGCCGAGGAAATGCGTACTCCTTATGCTGTTTGAGGCATCGCCGAAGCGATGCCTCAATACGAATCGAGTGCTGTTTTCTCGTGGATGCTCTAGGGCCGCTGGCCGAGCAGGCTGTTTTTTGCCGCGACCGACAGCGGCGTCACGACGGGCGACGCGACTCCAACCAACTCGGTCACGCTGGATGCTGCACCATTACTGACCCAAACATTTCCGGAACCATCCACAGCGAGGGTCACGGGGCCGTTCATGGCGCCGCCAAGATAGCCGGTGGACGGCGAAATGGCAGTGCCGCTGTTATTTAATTCGGTCACACTATTATTGCCGTTGTTGGCTACCCAGACAGAACCTGCGCCGTCGACGGCAATGCCTTGGGGAGAGCTCAACCCACCTCCGTTGAAGCCCGAGGGCGCCGTCGTGCCTCCGAACATATTCAGCTCGCTCACGCGGGACGTACCATTGTCGGCCACCCACGCGTTGCCTGCACTATCGATGGCAATTCCCCAGGGACCGTTCAGGCCGCCGTCCGCATAGCCGGAGCCTGATGAGATCGCGCCTCCGGTGCTGGTCAACTCGCTCACGGTGCTCACCGAGAAATTCGTGACCCAGATATTGCCGGAGTTGTCTATGGCGATGGTGTAACAATCGGTCAGGCCGCCACCCGTATAAGGTGAATTAAGCTGCGCGGTGCCATTGTTTAAGACCGCGCTAACGCTGGCGCCATTTGCGGTCCAGACGGTGCCCGAGCCGTTGATGGCAATGCCGTAGGGGGCACTGATCCCGCCGACAACAAAAGGAGAGGCTCCGACTGCGGTGCCCGTACTCGAAAGCTCGGTGAGAGCGTTGGAGTTGTCGTCTGCCACCCAGACGTTGCCAGAAGGATCGACAGCGACGCCCCAGGGCCCCCCCACACCGCCGGCGGTGTAACCCGAGGCACCCGAGATCGCGCTGCCCGTCGGTGAGAGTTTGCTTACGCTGCTATTGCCCTGATTCGATACCCAGACGTTCCCGCCGGCGTCCACAGCCAAGAAGTAAGGCGTGCTTAGTCCAGCGCCGGTGTAGTTAACCGCGACTGTCCAATCATTTGGCGTAGGCGTGGGGGGCAAAATGGGCTGGAACGGTGCGGTGCCGGTTACGAGGTTGTAGAGTCCACTTACGTTGTTGGCTGGGTTCAGGGCGATATCCAGAACGGCGTCAATTGTGTTCGTAGGCGCGCTTCCTCCACTTGGCGTCGCAGCGCTAAATAAGGAAGCACATTCGCCGGTGCTGCCGTTGGAATTTACGCAGGGAGCAATCATATCCGCCAAGGTGTTCAGTTCAGCGATCGGGACAGTGGCTCCCGCCGGAAGGGTCGGTCCAGACGCCGTCCCCTTGGTGGTGTCGACCAAATTATTGACGGTTGCAAAAGCGTTGGCTAAGCCTTGTGAGTTTGTGGTGCTGGCGCCGAGATTGGCTCCTCCCCCTGGTTTCATGAATGGCGCGAGGGCGTACACGGAGGCCACGGTTGTCACTTCGTCAATGAATATGAGAGTCGAGGGGGTCAAATTGCCACACTCACCAAGAGCCGCCATCATCGCCAGTGCGGTGTTGTTCGTGCCCGCGCCTAAACCAGGATTCCCTCCTGTAGCTACGATGTAGACTTCAGTCGTAGGAGTCGGGCAGGTGTAGTCGGAGGTGATATTGAAGTCTCCGTTTGGATCGGTGGTGACGGTCGTGGTTAGCAAAGGGGTGGCGGCAGATCCATATCCGGCGGATCCAACAGCTGATCCAGCGGCGTAGAGCTGTATCGTCGAACTGGAGACGGCTTGTTGGCCGCCATGCACCTTGCCGTGGAGAGCGAGTGGCGTGGGCGCCTGATTGCCCATCGTGCCACTGCCGCAGCCGGAGAGAACGATCAGGGCTGCAAGGCTCACCAAGGTAAGGAAGGAAACTGAGCGCAAAAAACGCGCAGAAATATTCTCACAACTGAGCGAACGCAGAATTCTCATAGGAATACCCGATCCATCCAAACTATTCGACCTATCCAAACGCACTGATTCGAACTAGTCAATACGAAAGTCGTCGCAGGTGTTGATTGTCTTGGCGCACCCGAGGCTGAGCACCCCGCAAGAAACGCTATAAAACGACCGAACGGTGCTACTTGGGACTCAAATCGGTGAACAAATCGAATGCGCAGAATGAGCCTCAAGATAGTTAACACAAAAACTATGGGAAGGTGTCTATTATTTTGCAGTCGCCCGATAGCGACCTATTTGTCGCGGCGAGGAGGATGACCGATGGGTAAGTGGAGTCCCCGCTATATTTATCTGCCGTTGGTATTGTTATTAGCTGCTCTGCCTGTGCATGCGCAAGGTGGATGCGTCGATTCTCCGGAAAATCCTACCGCGGTACTTGGCCTGATCGGCGTGGCCGGCGCGCTCGTTGTTCCTGTGAAGAACAAGTTGATGTCGTTCTGGCGGGGCTGGCGGGAAGACTAGTCGAACTTTCTTTCAGCGAAATGGGAGTAACTTCTTGCGTTCTCCGAAAGCCTCTGCTTCCGGGTAAGCCGATCCGCTTACCATCGAGAGTTTGGAAACCTCTGTTTCCCTGGCTGGCACTGAGCTTCGCAGGGCTGCTGTTGACGGCCGCGTCCCTGCTTTGGCGAATCTGGACCAACGACGCGCTGCGCTCCATCGGCATTTACTTTCCCGTCGTGAGCGTCATACTGGTTTTGCGTGTGTGGCGGAGACTCGACTGGGAGTCACGCGGCACCTGGTGGGGACTGCTTCCGCTATATTATGCGGCCATCATGGCAAGGGAAGGAGGCAACGCATTACAGTTGGTCGCCTTCACCAAGAGCACGGGATTTGCGCTTTTGCCCCTCGGGTTGACGATCTTCGCATATGGCAGCGGAGTTGTTCTGTTGCTGGGAGGCCCGCGGGTGTGGCGCGCAGCGCTCTTTCCTTTGGCGTTGCTTTTATTTGTGAATCCGGTGCCATCAGCTTTTCAGCTGATTGACCTCCCGCTGCAATTTTTCGGCGCGCGCGTTGCGCAGTCCTTTGCACTGGCGATTGGCGTCCATCCGGACGTGAATCAACTCCGCCTGATGTTTGCTCCCGGTTTTGGAATGTTCGTCGCGCCCGGTTGCGACGGCATTCGGGGAGCAGTCACCATGGGCTACCTGGCCCTTGTCCTCGGCTATCTCTGTAACTTCTCAGCCGCGGCGCGGGTTCTCTCAACGTTCAGCGCTGTGGCACTGGGTTATGTGTTCAATTTGATCCGGCTCTGTTCGCTGATTGTTTTTTATCGCGTGGCACTGAGCGTTCCCTGGCTCCAGCCACATGGAACCGGTGTGGATTACGTAATTGGCGGAATTCTCTTTCTGATCGCAGCGGCTTTGTTTACCGCAGTCGTGCGCTGGAAGAGGCAGGAAAGCAGATGGCCAATTCCGCGCCATTTGGCGCATGCTGACACCGGATCTGGAAGCCCTCCCAGGACTAGCGCGCTTTACTGGAAGGGAGCGTTTGCGTTGTTGTTGGTCGGAATGTCTGTGTTTTCCAGCGTGCGCGGTCTGGCCGCGATGGCCCGCCCCGAAGTGCGGCAGGATGGCTCGGGATTGGTTCGGCAGAACATTTTGCCGGCACAGGTGGGCTCTTATCGGCTGCAGCGAACCTGGTCTGAGCCGGATTGGCTGGGCCACGTCGCGTACCGATGGGTAGCTTACTTGGACGAACGTTCAGGCAACGAAGTCGACATGGCGTTGTGGCTCGGTCCGGGAGTGCATTATCCCATCGCGTGCCATGTTTCCCGGGGGCAGCGTCCGGCCTGGCAGCAGGTGAGCACACTGCCCACCGCGCAGGACGGCTCGGCGACCTTCGCGCAATATTTTTACGAGGAGCCTAACGGCCGAAGCCTGGAAGCAACTACGGTGTGCGATGCTGCAGGATGCAAGGAACAGGTGCTGCTGCCATCGCAAACGGGAGTCGCTTTCGCCAGCATGGGAGCGGAGACTTTTCTCTTCCATCCCACTTCGAATCCACTTCCAATCGTTATCCGTATGCAATCTCACGATTTCTCGATTCCCTCGGAAGAGACCCGGAAGCGCATGTTGGGCGACATGCAAAATTTCATCGCTGAACTCAACACGCGCGCTCTGATCGGTTTCGCCCAATCCCGGGATCGTTAGCCTCGGCAAACTTCATCCTTGATAATTTTCCTCAGGCTGGATTGCCAGTTCTCTGGAACTTTGTGGTGGCTTCGTCCGTACATCCAGGTTGAGAGCGAGTACTGTAGCGGTGCGGGCGGCTCCGCAGGAGGAGATACGGTATGCGATTTTCTATCTGGATGAAGTTATCGTGCTGCGGGTTACTCTGGGCAACCTCGCCCGCATTTGCCCAATCTCATCGCGTTCTGCCTATAAATTCCCAAGCGTTGCATGCCTGGTTTGCGGCACCCGTGGCTCAGACAGCGACGCACATTCACAGCCGGGAGTTCAATGGATGGCGGTCGCTCGACATCAGTATTGATGGTGTGATCGAGTTTACCGACGATGACCGCGACGTTAAGTCGTTGTCTCCGGATGGCCACTTCCGAGTAGAAGAAGGAACTTGGTTTGGCGGCCGTTCTTATGAAGTGAAGGCAGACGCGGCTGGGAATCTCACCAAGACCTACTCGCTTGGGTGGAGCGCCAAAGCGCTCGACAGCGACGGCCGCGCATGGCTTGCCAGAATGCTTCCCGAAGTCATTCGGAATAGCGCGGCTGGCGCACCGCAGCGCATCGCGCGCCTGCTCCATCAGGGTGGCCCTCAAGCTGTGCTTTCCGAGGTAGGCGTAATTCGCAATGACGCGGCGAAGCGCATTTACCTGGAAGAGCTTTTCTCCGAAACCTCACTCACCGATGAACAGCTCAAAGAAGCGGCCAGGCTCATTCGCAAGATCTCGTCGGATGGCGAAAAGGCACAGGTCATCCTTTTCGTTGAAGCAAAATATTTCAACGATGATCTGCGCTGGCAGCTCTTCGACGCGGTGGCTTCCATCAGTTCGGACGGAGATAAACGCAGGGTGCTTTCGGACATCGCCGAAAAGGATGGGGACAGGCCCGAAACCGCGATAAGCATTGCCAGAACGGCCCGCAGCATTTCTTCGGATGGCGATAAGGCTGCAGTCCTTATGGACATTGCCGATCAATACCGGACGAATGACGAACTGCGCGGCGCGTATTTTGCCGCCGTCAATTCGATCTCCTCGGATGGCGATCACGCCCGCGTGCTCTCGAAGCTGCTCTCCGAAAATGTTCAGGATTCCGAAACACTGGATGCCGTGCTCAAATCGGCGGAGAGAATTTCTTCCGATGGGGACAAAGCCAACGTGCTCACCCGCGCGATTCCTCGCTACATGGACGATGAACCGATACGGATCGCATTCTTCGATACGGCGAATTCTATTTCTTCCGATGGAGATCATCGCGCCGTCATTTCGGCGCTACTCCAGCGTTCAGGCCTCGCTGCAGCAACCTTGGCCGATATCGCAACTTCGGCACGGCGGATATCTTCGGATGGTGACAAGGCGCGCGTCCTGATTGAACTGGCTGGCGACAACATCGACCCGATTCGTGAGCCGTTCTTTGCAGCGACCAATAGCATCAGTTCAGATGGCGATCGCCGCAGAGTTCTTCAAACGGTGCTCGATAAGTCTGGTACCTCCGATGCGATAGCGATTACTGCGATTGAGTCTGCTGCGAGATTGTCATCCGATGGGGATAAGTCCAGCGTACTGCTCGACGCAGTGGACCGCTACTCGAGCCACCTTGAGGTCAACACGGCCTTGCGCAAAGCTCTTGAGGGCATGACTTCGGATGTCGATTACCGTCGCGTGATGACTGCACTCAACAGCCATAGTGCAAGCAGGTAGATCCTGATCATTGGGTCGCCGTTGTGCTTCGCCCGCATTTCTCGGTCAGGAAAACCATACGCTCCATGACCGGTCCAGATGCAGCCAGCGCCGGGTGGGCAACGAGTTCATCGGAGTCTCGGGGACATGTAGCAGGCCGTGGCCGTTCCCGCATACGAGTTCTGTCCCATACCACTCGAGAAGCGTGTGAGAAGGCTCTCCGATCGGTGCGGGGGACTCAAGCAGACAGAGACATTGTGGGCAGCGCTGGCGCTCGTCGTCCAGGGCCCAGCGAAATGCGAGCGCAGCGTGCCCGACTGCCTGGTTGGCGCAAGACGCTCGCTTCTCCTGACCTCCGTAGCACCGGTGTGGAGCGTCTCGGCAGTGTTTTGCCTTTGGCGATGGCCGTGACGAGCGGCATCCGTTCACCTCGCGATTGTTGCGCTGATCGGTTTGATTCTCGCCGAGCTGTGTCTGTACAAGTTCGACAAAATTCCATTCACCTGCTCCTACCTGCCGGGGAAGTCGCAAGTTCACATGGCGGTGATGGGAGCTGTACTGCTTCTGGTATTCGGTATCTGGAGTGCGGAGTACGAGCACGAAGGACCGGAAGATCCAGTGCGCTTCGTTCCATCGCTGCTCGCGCTCATTGTGATCTGGGCCGGCGCCCGGGTGGCGCTTCTTGGCGAGCATCCTCCCGCCCAATCTAAGTTACAGAAAACGCAGGACCTAATCCGACACCGGTTTGATGAATGTTTGAGTTCCAAAAGTTACGCGCAAAGCTATAGAAAAATCTAGACAAGAAAACAGGTCGCGAAAGCCCGTTACAACGCTGCCTGGGCATATATTGTTCCGTGCCTGGCAAAGTCTTCGTTGCGAGCGGACATTCGCCGGCGCCCAGGCGAGACACATGCGTCGCGTCAAATGGACCGAGCTGAAATCACTTAATGCAATATCAGGTTGCTGGAAGGAACCACATGTTTTCGACCTCAAACATCTTGATGCACCATTTTCGCTCTGCATTTCTCTTGCTGACATTTGCTGCATTTTCGCAGATCTTGCATGGGCAAACCGGCGCGGCTCCGACCGCTCCCACCAACATGTTGCCGCCCACTGTGGTTGACCAGGCCTGGCAAAATGCAAGCTCGAAGTACGATGCCGCGCGCGCCAACATTCTTGGCGAAGTAGACCGCGTCAGCCATGAAGGACCCTTCAGGCCAGACTGGGAATCGCTCCAGGGCTATGAAGTTCCCGACTGGTACAAGGATGCGAAGTTCGGCATCTTCATCCATTGGGGAGTTTATTCGGTTCCGGCCTTCGGCGATGAGTGGTATCCGCGCAACATGTATCGCCCAGGAACGCCGGAGTACCAGCACCACATCGCGACTTATGGACCACAGGATAAGTTCGGTTACAAAGATTTCATTCCTAGGTTTAAGGCCGAACATTTTGACCCAACTTCGTGGGCACAGCTGTTCAAGGACGCTGGCGCGAAGTATGTAGTGCCCGTAGCCGAGCATCACGACGGCTTCGCCATGTACGACAGCGGGTTGAGCGATTGGACCGCTGCGAAGATGGGCCCGCACCGCGACGTGATTGGCGAGCTGGCGACGGCGGTGCGTGCGGCAGGATTACATTTCGGAGTCTCGTCGCACCGCGTGGAACACAACTTCTTCCTCGGCGTGGGCCGCGGCATCCCGTCCAACGTCAACGATCCGAAATATGCCGCTTTTTACGGGCCAGCGCATAACTGGCTGGAAAATCGAAAAGACACGCCGCTCTCCAATGATTTCACATTTGTTTCATCGGCTTGGGCCGACGACTGGCTCGCTCGCGCTTCGGAGATCGTGGAGAAATATCATCCCGATATCATCTATTTCGATTGGTGGATTGGGCAGGCGTCAATTCGCCCGAATCTTACGCGCTTCTCGGCCTTCTATTACAACGCGTCGCTCAACTATGGCGATCACGTTGGAGTCATCAACTATAAAGATTACGCGATGCAAGAACACTCCGCCGTGCTTGATGTCGAGCGTGGACAACTTGGCGACATTCGCCCTATTTACTGGCAGACCGACACTTCCGTGGGCAACAAGTCGTGGGGCTACATTCAGAATGACACTTTCAAATCGCCGCAGTTCGTGATTCAGGAGCTAGTCGATATTGTCAGCAAGAATGGCAACCTGCTCCTGAACATCGGCCCGCGCTCCGACGGCACCATTCCAGAAGAGGTGCAGAATGTTCTCTTAGGGGTGGGAGCATGGCTGAAAGTAAACGGCCAGGCCATCTACGGTACGCGTCCGTGGAGGATTTACGGGGAAGGGCCCACTCGCGTCACCGCTGGAAGTTTCCACGACACCGACACGGCGGCCTATACCGCGGAAGATTTCCGTTTCACCGCCAAGAGCGACGCGCTCTACGCAATCGAACTGGGTTGGCCTACCAATCGAGAAGCCGTGATTCACTCTCTAGCGAGCAATATCCCGGGAAGTCATCCCGTGCAGTCCGTTACCCTATTGGGCAGCGATGCCCAGTTACCCTTTCAACAAATGACCGATGGTTTGCATATACAGTTGCCTGCGCCAGCACCAGGCAAATATGCCTATGCTTTTCGTCTAGTCTTTAAGCGTGCAGGAAAGTGAGCAAGCCGCCTGGGAGCAGATTACCGTTCTTTTGTCGAGGCGCCCCGAAGCGTGGTAGTGGGTCAGTTTCCTTTTCCACAGGGGGTGCGGT
This sequence comes from uncultured Acidobacteriaceae bacterium, assembly GCA_963712035.1. Classification (GTDB taxonomy): domain Bacteria; phylum Acidobacteriota; class Terriglobia; order Terriglobales; family Acidobacteriaceae; genus PALSA-270. The sequence continues at coordinate 590,142 of CAVQGL010000005.1, forward strand.
AAGATGAGGCCCCCAAAAGTTAGGCCCCCCAGAAGGAAGCCTATTGCAATGACGGTTTGCATTGCCGCAATTGCGGCCAAGTCTAAGGCGATTGTCTGCATCGCAGATCGCGCACTGACGTTTGCTGGCGCTGCCGCAAGCGCCCAAACCGATAGCGGAGTTACCAAAATTATCGACATACCCAATACGCATTGGAGTGCGATGTTCTCCAGCGACGATCTGGCTTTTCCAGAATTCGTTCTGCGTATCGTGACTAGAGAGGTCGAGAAGAGGAAGCGGAGCGAAATAGACCGCGCTGTCATGGAAGATGCAGTCAAGTTGGCCTTCTTTGAACAATGGCAGCTTGAGGTCGAAGATCGGGTACTAAAGCCGAAACTCTTAACTCGCGAGTCCCTGACGAAGATTCCGCCCGAAACGAGAGATGCAAGATTGCTGAATGGAGAGTACCTAAATATTTTGGCGCAGGAGATGGCCGAACATCGTAACAATTGCTGCATGATTTTCTGTGGTTTTGATGCTGCTGGACCGCACATATTTTCGTGTAGTACGCCTGCTGGACAGATAAATCCATGCGATTGGCAGGGATTTCAGGTGATGGGAGAAGGTGAGGAGACGGCCAGGAACCATTTGATCTGGTCGGAGTTTGACAAAGATGATCCTCTAGAGAGCGTGCTTTATGACGTATTCAACGCAAAGGTAGCAACAGAGGTATTGCAGGGAATCGGATATGCGTGGAACTGGAGGGTGATAGTCAAGGGTCGCAAGCCTCAGCCGTTGCCCAAGCGGATCGACAGCATCATCGACAAAGTATGGGAAGCATACAACCGCTCTCCGTACGGTTCTACCCTAAACAGGGAAGATAAAACTATTCGTGGGTGGAAAAAGAGAATGGAAACCTTCGGAAAAACTCTACTTGGAAAGAGCCGCTAGCGTAAGCGATCGTTCAATCGTAGAAGCTTTGACCACTGGCTTAGGCAGTAAAGCGCAAAGTTCCTCAATAGTCCAAACATGATCGGTCAAACCAGCTTCCATAGCCGGTGTGCAGCGCAACGTTTGATGGACGCGGCAGAAGTTATAGAACATGTAGTGCAGGGCCACGGAATGACGGTGATTGTCCACTTTCTTGCTGAACGCATTGGTCAGCCGAGTAAAGCGGCGAATCTGCATTCGCATGGTCAAGTTCTGGCGTTCAACAAAACTAGTGCTGACATGCTTCGGGTCGGGATTGCCGCTAACCGTTTTCATGTCGCATCCGATGCACTTGGCCGGGGAGTAGCGCGTCTCGTTCTCTAGAACCGCTCCATAAATCTTTTGTAATTGCGCGTAGTCAATATCCGCCCCAAAGGCTTGCTCCACTGCGTCTAGATAGACCCTATGGCCGTCCGTGGTGATCTGCACGCGGTTCGTGATCCGGCCCGCGCAATCTTCCATAAATTCCTTTGCCCATCCCCCATCCCGACCGCCAACCAAATAGGAAACGACTAACTTTGTATCCGCGTCAATTCCTACCCAAGTCCAGATATCGCCCCAGCCCTCTTGTTTCTTGGCCGCGCTAACGTTCTTGGCCTTGGCTCCGACAAAGCACCAAATTTCGTCCGCTTGCAACCGGCGCACCTTGAGATTGCGGACGTAATTGTTGTGGTAGGCGGCACAGGCGCAGCCCATGTCAGTAGAGCAACTTGACGATTGTATTCTTGGCTGCCCCGGTCATGCGAACTGTGGCACGAATCGAGCAACCCTCAATCAAGCAGTTAATCACTCTGGTTTGGGTTGCGATGTCTAGCCGATTCATATTGACTCTTATACCATTGCCGCTTTAGCATGTCAAGAGTTAAGTTGCTTTTATCGTCGGAGGTAAACCATGGCAGAGTTTCAATTCGTGTTTCTGTTTCGTTGTTCATCGTGTGGCGAGTCCATTGTTCTCCCGCGTCGAAGCCCATTAGGAATATACGGAGATCAGGCATATCAGCCCACGAGTATGTGGCCGATAGCTTTTCTATGTATACGCGGCGGGCTTGTGTGCGAATGTTTGGCTGAAAACATCCTGCACGATCCCGTACCAAAGCAAGACCAGTCCCAACCTCAAATATGCTTGTGGGAGATTGAAGCCGAATGTGCCCACGAAAACTGTAAATGGCTGCACTGTATATACGCCAAGTATCGGCCAGATAAAACCACGCAAGACGTAATCGGGAGGCTGTTAAAAGCCAATCCACAAATCCCATGCACAAGGGATCACGACGCGGTATTGCGGGCTGACGGGATGAAGGTGACTGAACTTCTGTTTTGATGGTTTGCACTGGGCACACTCCTATGGCATGATCTGAGTGTCCAACGCATACCTACAAAGCTCCGACTGGCATCGGGGCTTTTCTATTTGCGATTAAATCACAGGCGAGAGGGAATGACTATGCCGCTTTGGTTTGGGATTGCTGTAGTGGTGTTGCTGGCCTGTATTGCGGTGTGTGTGATTGACTTGTGCTTCTGCTTTGAGAACATCAGCCGGAATCTTGCGGTACTTGTGGAAGTAATCGGAAAAGAACGACCTAATGCTTCTTCCACCGCGCCCTAGCGGCCTTCGCTGCAACCCTCCGACGCTGTTCCTTGGTCATGGTCTTGAGGCGGCGCTTTCCGCCAATCTGACCGCCTTTGCGTCCGATTGCGGCCATGTACGCGGATAGATCAGTAGGTGGGATCGGCGCGGCTGGTGCTTCTGGTTCTGGCGCATCGCTGGTGGATTGCTCTACAATCCACTTTGCAAGCTGGTTTGGGTCACGCGGACGCTTTCCCTTGCCGATGGTCACGAAACCATGATGCCACAGGCGGGGATGCTAAAGCGACCCCTGTGCATATTCAAACTGACCCACTACCCGAAGCGTGCCCCCTTTCAAACTTCTCCACTATCTAGGAACGGCTCCGCGTGAGCCCCGTCCTTCCTGGATGACGAGGACAGGTTCTCAGTACTGCCCGTCGCGGGTTGCCTACACGCTCTCGCAACAGTCAACCTGCCCTATCGTTGTCATGGTTCTCCGGAGCGTCGACCCTGGGAACAATCTTGCGCCGAGACTCGGCGCAACTTTGCGTCCTTCAAGTAGGGACGCCAAGTTTTGGCAGTAGCCATTGCGTCAAGACCACATAAGCGATAAGGAATGCCACTCCCCAAATCCAATTGGGCATGTTCACACTCTCCCTATTTGCCGACTCCTAGTTTACGCAGGAACGTCATCATCGGGCACCAGTTAGTGAATCCGGATTGAAGCAGATTCAAGCCAACAAAAGCCGTGAACAGGTACCAGTACGGGTTCATGTAGTGACCAAGTGCCAGTGACAACAGAATAAAGCTGCCAGCGATCAAACGAAGTGCGCGTTCTACAGTCATCGCAGTACTCCTTCAGTTCTGCACCATTTCGCATTGCGGCGTTTCGCATTCAGCAATATTTTCTGGCGAATGCGGATGGGCCGGTGAAAGCCCGTGTCCCTTCTGCGAGAGGTAATAAAGGACCGGCACGGCCATTCGCGACAGTACGGTGGACGCGACTTCTCCCGCCATCAGCGACAATGCTAAACCCTGGAAAATTGGGTCAAACAGGATCACGCTTGCTCCCACCACCACTGCGGCCGCGGTCAGCAGCATTGGCCGGAAGCGCACTGCGCCCGCATCGACGACCGCATCCTCCAGTGCCATTCCCTGGGAGCGGCGTAGTTCGATGAAGTCGACGAGAATGATGGAATTACGAACAATAATGCCCGCTCCCGCGATAAAACCAATCATCGAGGTGGCAGTGAAGAATGCCCCCATCAGCGCGTGTGCCGGTAGAATGCCGACAAGTGTGAGCGGAATCGGCGCCATGATCACCAGCGGTGTCACGAATGAGCGGAACCAGCCCACAACCAGCACGTAGATCAAGACCAGAACAGCCGCGAAGGCGAGTCCCAAGTCACGAAAGACTTCGACCGTAACGTGCCACTCACCGTCCCACTTCATGGAGAAGCGGTCGCTGCGCTCGGGCATAGTGGTGCCCTTGTATTGCGTTACCCCGTAGCCATCGGGTAATTTGATTTTGTCAATGGCCTCGCTCATCTTCATGATGGCGTAGACAGGGCTTTCTTCGCCACCCGCCACATCTCCTGTCACGTAGACAACCGGCTGCAGATTCTTGCGATAAACGCTGGTATCAATGGTCGTCTGTTGAAGAGTCGTTACTTCCTGGAGGGCGATTTGCCCACCGGAGGGTGTGGACAGTTTCAGGTTGCCGAGGTCTTCGATTCCTGAGCGATCCGGGCGCGCCAAGCGCACTTCGATGGGGACGTCTTCGCGGGAATGGGGATCGTGGAGCAACCCCGCGTTGGCTCCGCCGAGCCCCACCTGCAAAGTGCGCGTCACGTCGGCAGGCGCAATGCCGTGCAGGGCGGCCTTCGCCAGATCCACTTTCATGTCGTACTTGATTTGCGGGTCTTCGACGTACCAGTCCACGTCTACGACGCCTGGCGTTTGCTGAAAGACTGTTTTGATTTGAGCGGCCAGTTCAATTTGCCTCTTATAGTCAGGCCCGTAAACTTCCGCGACCAGAGTTTGCAACACAGGCGGACCGGGCGGCACCTCCGCTACCTTGATGCGCGCACCGAACGGAGCCGCAATCTTGTCCAGTTCCGGCCGCAACCGTCGTGCAATCTCGTGGCTCTGCGCCTTGCGATCATGGCGCGAGAGCAGATTCACCTGGATATCAGCCTGATTGAGTTGATTGCGCAAGAAGTAATGACGCACCAACCCGTTGAAGTTGTAAGGACCGGAGGTTCCCGCGTAGATCTGATAATTGATGACCTCGGGCTGCTGGCCCAGATACCGTCCCAGCGCCTGCGCCACCCGAGTCGTCTGTTCCAGCGGCGTGCCATCGGGCATGTCAATGATGACCTGGAACTCGCTCTTGTTGTCGAAGGGGAGCATCTTGACGCGCACCCACTTCAACGGAACAAACGCGACCGCGGCGAGCAACAACAAAACGACAGCACCGAGAAACATCCAGCGGCGGCGCGCATCGCGGATGAGCGGGCTCATCATCCGGCGGTACAGACGGGTCGTCCAACCTTCAGTCTCGTGCCCGGAATGATCGCCACCGCCTGCATGTTTTCGCAGCAACCTCAGCGCTGCCCACGGCGAAACAACGAACGCCACGATCAGCGAAAACAGCATGGCTGCCGAAGCTCCCACCGGAATTGGGCGCATGTATGGACCCATCAGGCCGCGCACGAAGGCCATCGGCAGGATGGCGCCGATAACTGCGAAAGTGGCAAGAATCGTGGGATTGCCAACTTCGTCGACGGCCTCGACAGCGACGTCGGATAAGGATCGCCCTCGGTTCTCCGGCAACCGAAAATGGCGCACGACGTTCTCGACCACAACGATGGCATCATCGACCAGGATGCCGATGGAGAAGATCAGAGCAAACAATGTGACCCGATTCAGGGTATAGCCATACAGGTAGAAGACGGCCAGGGTAAGAGCGAGCGTGACCGGCACGGCCAAAAGCACAACACCAGATTCGCGCCAACCCAGGGCCAGTGCAATCAGCAGTGTTACCGACAGCGTTGCGATCAGCAGATGTTTGAGAAGTTCGTCGGATTTGTCCTTTGCCGTCTCTCCGTAGTTGCGCGTGACCGTGATGTTCAAATCATTCGGAAGCACATACCCGCGCAGAGCATTGACTTGGTCCAACACGCGCTCGGAAATATCGGTAGCGTTCTTACCTTTGCGCTTCGAAAGCGTGATGGTTACCGCGGGATACTCCGCGCCGCCTGTCTGTCCTGGCCCGCCGCGCGCATTGGCAAACAGAACGTAGGTGTTTGCTTCGGCAGGGCCGTCCTCAAGCTTCTCCGCTACGTCGCGCAAGTAGACGGGATGTCCGGCATGAACTCCCACTACAACCTGACGCAGGTCTTCGAGACTTGTGAAGAGGGTGCCGGCCTCGACCTGAAACTCGCGATTGTCCCGCGCAAAACTGCCGGCTTGTGCGCGGCTGTTTGCGTTCTGAAGCTGCCCAACGATTGCGCCCGGTGTAAGGCCGTAGGCGGTTAGCCGTTCCGTGTTGAGCACGACTCGTATTTGCCTGGGCTGCCCGCCAATGATCTTGGTCTCAGAAACGTCGTTGAGCGGCTTGAGTGAATTTTCCAGCTCACCCGCGATCCGCCGCAGGCGATAGGAGTCGTAATCTTTTCCCCACAACGTCAGGGCCATGATCGGCACATCATCAATGGATCGGACCTTGATGATCGGTTGTGAGACGCCGGGCGGTATACGATCAAAGTTGGAGTACAACTTGTTGTAAGTCTGGACGATCGCATCTTCCTCTTTAGTGCCAACGTAGAAACGCACTACCAACATGCTCACGCCGGGATGACTGATTGAGTAGATGTACTCAACGCCTGGCACTTCGCGCAGCAACTTCTCCATGGGAAGGCTGACGCGCTGCGCGACTTCATCAGCCGACGCGCCTGGCATCTGCACAAAAACGTCGAGCATCGGCACCACGATTTGAGGTTCTTCTTCCCGCGGCGTTTTGAAAATGCTGAATGCGCCAAGAAGCAGGGCAGCGACGATCACCAGTGGCGTCAGTGTCGAATCAATGAAACTGTGGGCAATGCTACCAGCGAGGCGCAAGCCCTTCGGGGGCGGTGTCACAGACCTGGATTTGACATCCGTCATCACTGGACCTCGATGCGTTTGCCATTCAGGTCGACTGCACCCGGTTTGGCCACAAGCTGCTCGCCGCTCTGGAGCCCCGCCAGCACTTCGACCTCGGCGCCGGAAGGTTTCCCCAGTGTGATATAGCGAAAGTTCGCAACTTGGTTTTGATCCAGCACATAAATGCCTTGCAATTGGCCCCGCTCGACCACCGCCGAACGAGGAACCAGCAGCGCCTGCCGCTCGCCGCGAGAAAACTGGGCGCGTCCGAATAGCCCCGAACGCAACCGCGTTTCGGTAGGCAAATCGATCTTCACCAGGAACGTGCGGCTCGCGGCGTCCGCGGCTGGAACGATTTGCACGACCTTACCTTTCAGACCAGCGTTGTCGATGGCATCGATGATGACCGAAACCTGCTCTCCCGCGCGTACACACGGAAGATCGTTCTCGTTGACGGTGGCCTCCAGGCGATAGCGGCGCACGTCCTCGAGGGTGAAGATCGGCATGCCGGGTGAAGCCAGCGTGCCCGAGTCGGTTTTCTTCTCCGTCACCACCCCGTCGAATGGCGCCCGAATCCGCGCATAATCCAGAGACGTGCGCGCCTGGCTCAATACTGCCTGTGCCTCAGCCTGTCCTGCCTTTGCCATATCGCGACGCGCGAGAGCCGCTTGCTGACGCGCTTTTACTTCGTCGAACTCCTGCGGACTCACGGATTTCTTTTCGTAGAGAGTTCGGTAACGCTTCAGCGTTGACTCCGCAAGGGCCAGGTCAGAATCTGCGGCCACGAGTTGTTGTTGCGCGGCAAGGTCGCCTGCGGCTGCGCGATCTAGCGCCGCTCGCGGCAGCGAATCGTCGATGACGGCGAGCACTTGACCGCGCTGGACATGATCTCCTTCATGAGCACGGATCTCGACGATGTTTCCCATCATCTGGCTCGCGACCAAGCTGGTTTGAGCGGCGCGTACCGTTCCTACCGCATCCAGCAAATCTGGGATGTTAGCCTGCTGCACCGCCAGCACGGAAAGGTTTCGCACGGTTTCCGGCGAAGCAGCCGTGCGGATTTCCTCGTTAGAGCAGCCGACGAGGCTAACGGCGCTGAGAAGCATCGATAACGAAAGCCTTAGTCCTGTATTCATACCATTCATGGCGTCACCACCGGAGACTGCGCATTCAAAGTTCCGCTCGCCAACTCCAAGTTGGCGTAGCTGGTCTGGAAGCGATAAATGGCCTCCCAGTAGTCGGTCTGGCTGCGGCGCGCCGCATCTTCAGCGCCTAACAAATCGGTGATTGTGGTCAGGCCGCTGTCGTAGCGGTCCTGGTTGATGCGCAGATTCTCCTGCGCCTGGGCGACCGCCGCACGGCCCACTTCGATCTGCTGTCGGTTGGCGTCGGTCTCAAAGTAGGCGCGCCTGACTTCGAGACGAACCGCATCGCCAGCCACCTGCCTCATTGCCAGAACCTTTTCTTCGAGGGCCCGCTGGCGCCAGAGCTCGGCTCGTTTTGCACCCCCTTGGAAGATGTCGAATTGCACTTCGATTCCGGCGAGCCAGTTGTTGCCTCCACCACCGGCGACGAAGGTAGGGTTGTCGGTTTCCCAATCCGCAAAGCCGTTTACCCGCGGACCAAATGATGACTTAGCCATCGACACGCTCTGCCGCTGGGCCGCTTCCTCGGAGGCAACGCGCTTCAGGTCGGGCCGATTCGTCAGCGCTTGCTTCTCGACATCCTGCAACACGGGAACGGGAAGAGCGCGTTCTGCAAGGCCCTCGGCGAGCTGCAGCGCTGACTCAATGGGCAGGCCCATAGCCGTTTTGAGTTCCGCTTGCGCTTCTTCTACCGCGTTCCGGGCTCGGATCAAATCTTGTTTCCGCGCTGCCATGCGGACCTTCGCTGTCAGTAAATCCGACTCCACGGCCACGCCGCTGTCGAACCTGGCCTGACTGCGCTCCATGATCGACTGGGCGGTTTTGGCGGACTGCTCGGCAACTTCCAATTCCTTGTCCGTCAACAGAACGTCGTAGTACGAGCGTACTACCTGAAAAACAATCTCCTGATCCGTGCGGTCTAACTGATGCCTAGCCGCTGCGTTCATTTGCTTCGCCTGATTGACACCATGCCAGGTAGCAAACGAATCGAACAGGGTCCAGTTCCCTCCAAACCGCGTGGCGAAGTTGCCAAAGGGCAGCGGCGTATTCAATGTGTTCAGCGCGAAGTCGGAAGTTGTGAACCGCTGCTGCCGCAGCTTGCTGCCGAATACGTAAACCGGATCGTCGCCGCGTGTCGCCGTCTCGGAGAAACTCAGGTGAGGCATGAGGAACGAGCGTGCCTCACCAATTCCGGCGGAGGCCGCTTTTGTGTCTGCGATCGCTGCCTTGCGCAACGGATTTTTCTCCAGCGCAATTGTCACTGCCTGCTGCAGGGTAAGAGACGAAGGCTGGGCCACCTGCTGGGCTGAAACCGACAGACAAGCTAGCCACAGCGTAGCGACGCACAGAACCAGCTTGAACAAGCTTTTCAACCTTGCACTCCCGCGGCCTGAGCCGGCTTCATCCATGCGGCCTTGTCTTCAACAATTTCGTAGGTAGTGTGAAAACTCGCGGTCTTTTGCACCATAGCCCCCACCGAGCAATACTTCTCCTCGGACAGGCGAATGGCCTCCTCCAGCGCCGCCACGTCAATTTCAAATCCGGTGACTATGTGATGGATTCGCACCGCCGTGAACACCTGGGGCGGGCGTTCCGCCTGATCAGCTTCCACCTTCACCTCATAGCCGGTGACTTTTTGGTGGTACTTCTGCCGGAGGATAGTGACTACGTCGAACGCTGTGCACCCTGCCAAACCAGCCGCGACCAGTTCAATCGGCTTCGGCCCGGTGCCTCCCGCCGCATCGTCCAACAAGAAGTGATGGCCGCTTCCCGTCTGGGCCACAAATTGACGCTGCTGCCGAAATGGCTGAGTCAACTCGACTTTGGCTGTAAGCACGATTACCTCCTGCTAGGTCCTATCGACCAGGCACACGAATAAATGCAGCGGGCGCGTTTTTGTTACAAAGAAAATGAAGACCCTCCAATCGCGACCGTCAACTTTCGACAAGCGTCTATGTCCGCGGGAATTAGCCTTAGCCGCTTCTTCCTTGCGAAAGTGGCAATTGACCGCTGATAATGCCCGAGGACGCGCGTGGAAAATTTTCGACTGAAAGTCTTTCGGGCTGTGGCGAAGCATTTGAACTTCCGCAAGGCCTCGGAGGAGCTTTGCCTAACCCAGCCAGCCGTCACTCTTCAGATCAAAACTCTGGAACAACATCTGGGCGTGCAGCTCTTCGATCGCAGCGGAGTCCGCATCTCGCTCACTTCGGCTGGCGCCTTGCTCCTGAAATACGCCCGCAAAATCGAAGAGCTGGAATCGGCGGCGCAGGCAAGCTTATCGAAGCTTGCCGGGGAGCATAGCGGCGACCTGCGCATCGGTGCATCTCTGACGATTGCGCAGTACATCCTGCCCCATCTCTTGGGAGCCTTTCAGCAGCAACATCCCCGGATCCGGCCACACGTCACGACCTGCAATACCGAGCGCGTCCTGAACGCCTTGGTGGTGGACGAAATATCACTGGGATTTATCGAAGGTCCGGCACTGCGCCGGGACGTGCATGCGGAAACTTTTCTGGAGGATGAAATTGTCCTTATGGTCCCTCCCGCCCACGAATGGAGCGAACGTGGTTTCATTGAACCCGAAGAATTAAAGCAAGGACACTTGATCGTGCGGGAACGCGGTTCCGGAACCCGCCGCGTCGTCGAAATGGCCCTGCAGAAGGGCGGCATTCCAGCCAAGCAGCTGAACCTGGCCATGGAAATCGATTCCACGGAAGGCATTATCACGGCCGTCGAAGCTGGGCTTGGGATCGGATTTGCCTCGCTTTGGTCCATCAGCAAAGCGCTGCAGCTGGGGTCCCTTCGAGTTGTGCCCATCCACGGAGTGCGCATCAAAAGGCCGTCTGCGTGTCGTGTATCCTCTCGGTCACGATCCTCAAGGGATTACCCTGGCTTTCCTCCAATTCTTGCGGTCGCGGAATGATGCCACGATTCCGTTACGGCCAAAGTCCCGGCCGATAGAGCCTTCGTCGAGTTCAGTGAAAAGCTAATTTTCTCTTCACTTCAAGCCATCGATTGCTGCGTATTCCCAAACCATAAGCGACGCGCATGAGCAATAAGAATTACTGCTTGGACAGCGCGTCGCGTCAGTCGCGACACTGTAGCTGTGATGAATCCCAAGAACATTTTCTTTGTTGGCCTCATCGTCGCGGCCAGCGGCCTGCTTTCGACTCCTCTCGCTTTACTGGCCGGGCTGATCTATGGTCTGTCATTCGCGCATCCCTATCACGTCGATTCCAGAAAGCTGTCCGGCGTTCCTGTTGCAAGCGTCTATCGTTGTACTAGGTTTTGGAATGAACTTGCATGAGGTAGTGCGCGCGGGCCGAAGTGGATTCGCCTATACCGCGTGCAGCATCACCTTCGCTCTGTTGCTCGGTCTCGGAATTGGACGATTGTTCAAGGTGCAATCCGTACCGTCGCTCCTGATCAGCGCGGGCACCGCCATCTGCGGCGGGAGTGCGATTGCCGCCGTGGGGCCGATCGTAAACGCCGGAGAAGAGGCGATGGCCGTGTCACTCGGCACCGTCTTCCTGTTGAACTCGATTGCCTTGTTTCTCTTTCCCGTTCTTGGCTATGCCATGCACCTCACCCAATCTCAATTCGGATTGTGGTCCGCCCTCGCCATCCACGACACCAGTTCCGTGGTGGGCGCAACTGCCAAATACGGCGCGCAGGCATTAACCGTCGGCACCACCATCAAGCTGGCTCGAGCCCTCTGGATCGTTCCAGTGGCGTTCGTTGTGGCAATGTGGAAGAAGAGCAGGACGCGCATCCACTGGCCATGGTTCATCTTCCTTTTTTGTCTGGCTGCGGTGGCCGGCACCTACTTGCCAGTGTTCGGCTCGATCTATCCGAAGCTCAGCGCTCTGGGGAAGACCGGGTTGACAGTTACGCTTTATCTGATCGGCACGGGGATCTCAAAATCGACTTTGAAACAAGTGGGAGTACGTCCACTGCTGCAAGGGATTCTGCTGTGGGCGATCGTGGCAATTTCATCTCTCGCGCTCATCCGCATCGGACTCATCGCAATCTGAAGCGGGGGCGCGGGCTAGGAGTACTTGCTTTTCGCCGCGAGCCGTTCGTAGTCGGCAAGCAACTTCGCGCGCAGTGCGACCGCCTTCTCACGGTCGGGACGTTCCGCAGATGCGCTTCGGCACTCTTCAATCGTTGCCTTCAGGCTGGCGAGAAACGCCTGACACGGTTCGCAACCGCCCAGGTGCCGCTCCAGTTCCTCACAAAGCGAATCATCCAACTGCTCGTCCAGATAGTTCGAAAGCTCGGCAAACATAGCCTTGCAGCGAGCAGGTCTGAGTTGTTCGTCGCCAGGCTGTTCTCGGGAGGACGCCCGCGAAGCTACGGCCGATCTTCCGGAGCCAAGTTTCCGCCCTTTCATTAGCTCCTTCCGGACAAATAGCCTGGCACGGTGGAGTCGAACTCGCACCGTTCCAGAACGTAGCCCGGTGATTTCGGCTACTTCCTCGTCCGCCAAGCCTTCCATGTCGCGCAGCACCAAAACAATGCGGTATTGCGGGGGCAGGTGCTGAATGGCGTCGCGCAGCCGTCCCGCTTCTTGACTCCGAATGGCGAATGCTTCGGGGTTGATGCTGCCATCGACGCCCAGTTGCTCAAGTTCTTTCCGATCGGGCATGAGTTCTTCCAGAGAGAGGTCTGGAGTGGGAGCAAACTTGCTCCGCCGCCGACTCATCAGGCAGCGGTTCTTCGCCACCTTATACAGCCACACCACGAGCGCTTTAGGACTGTCGAATTTGGGCAGGTGCGGAACCGATTTCAGCAGCACCTCTTGCATGGTATCTTCCGCGTCCTCGCGCTGGCCGCAGACCCGCATGCTAAAAGAGAACACGGTATTTTGGAGCAGCGCCAGAGCCTGCTCCAGAGCGGCGTCGTCGCCCCGTTGCAAGAGTTCCACGGCACGTTCAACATCAGCACGCATCACTTCCAATTTAGCACTTCTGCCGCGCGCTCTCCGGTGTGGCCCTCAAGCTTCAGATACGCATCCCGCCGAGCCTCACAGCCTCTTCTTCGGCAACCGACGCGCCCCTCCGGCACCTAAAGGGCACTATGTCGAAGGGACAATCTCGCTCTCTTCTCGTGCTTGCCGGATTCGGACTGGCACCGCCGGTACGGCTTCGTACGGTGCCCGCTTCAGTCGCAACGGGAGTCGCGATTCCTGGTACCGGCATCTGGGGAAGCCCAGCTTCCCCCCCGGAAAAATTTTTTTCCATCGTCTAAACATCTCTCTACGCTCTCATCGACGTGATCGCCCACGAAGGTGTGATCGTTTCTTACATGAATGCCGCTCGCAAAGTCGACCGCGCCGCCGCCAACGCTTTCATTCCCTACGCGGCCTGGGTCCCCTTCGCCACCGTCCTGAATGCAGAAATCGCCCGGCACCCCCAACAGGCGTAGCTGAGCTTCGGCTGAGAGCATTTTGTGAGGCGTCCCCGGTGACTGAGTCTCAAGCGCTGCACCAAGCATCGAAATTCCTGCCTTGATTGTCAGCACCTGAATGTGGTCAGCTTCCTGATTCTGCGATCTTCGTGGTGATTTGTCATAGGAGCTTCGACCCCTAGGTACCAGACTTTAAGGAGAACTCGCTTGAGGAGACACCGTTTATTTTTCGCTTGCCTAAGTTTTTGCGCCGTGAGCATTGCCTCCGCCGAGGTATCCATTACGCAGTCGAAAACCGGATGGCAGTTGACCAACGGGCATATCCATATCGAATTGTCCCGCTCGTCCCGCAGCGTGCGCATGAAATCACTCCGCGGGGATGGGGGCACCGAGTGGGCAACGGCGGACACGCCGCTGGTGGCTTTTCCGGAAAAGGGCGGTGGGGAATACCGCTATTCCGACGACGACGTGGCGGATTTGACGAAGGGAGGCAAGCAGCTCACACTTCATTTTCAGTCCGAAACCGGCGGATTGCTCTCTCTCATCCTAAAGCTGCATCCCACCGGCGCAGTAGTTGAGCTGGTAACCCAGATTGAAAACCATGGTCAGCAGACTCTGCTACTCGATGCCCACATTGATCCGTTGCTTCTTACCCTGAAGAATTCTCCCTCGGGCATCAAACCCTATTCTTCAGTCGAAGGTCAGCACGGATTTAGAGCGGCAGGCAGTTTGTCGGCTGACCGCAAATTCGATGATTGGCTGGTGCTAGAGAATGAAGCGGCTGGCGAATCTGTTTTGATCGGTGGCGAGCCCGGGCTTGGCATTCTCGGGTGGAAGGCCGACACGCATAGTTCGGCATCCGGCATTGTGGTGCGCGCGGGAACCATTTTCATCAAGGACAAGAAGAATGCCCCGCCGCCGGTCTTCGAGCTTGCTCCTGGGAAAACGGTGGAAACACCAATTACCTTTCTTGCCCTTGCCAAAGGCGACACCGACAACGCCGGCAATGAAGCATTCCGCTATCTAAAGAAATATGTATTTCTCACTCCCCTTCCCGGCTCGCCGTGGGTCACCTATTGCATTTGGCTAACCCAGAAAAACAGCGAAGAGACGCTTCTCAAAGAACTCAAGTTCGCCAAGCAGGTTGGCTTTGACGTCTTCTATCACGATGCCACCTGGTTTAAAGACGCGTCCATCGTTCCTGGGATGAACGACTGGACGAAGGGCCTGGGCAACTATGAGGAGAGTCTGGAGAAGTTTCCTCACGGGCTCGCGAATTTTACCGACGCCGTGCATACCGAGGGTCTCAAGACCGGAATCTGGGTGGATGCGGGAAACGTGGACGCCAGTCTGGTGGAGTCGGGGGAAATTCCGCGAGACTGGCTGGCCACCATTGACGGCAAGGAAAACGAGACCATCCACCCTTCGCTGTCGCCGACCAAACAACTGTGCATGGGCGACCCGAAAGTAGTCGCGTGGATTGAACAAAAATTGGGCGACATTATCGAAAAGTGGCACCTCGATTGGATCAAGTGGGACCCTTCCGCTACCCCCAGCTATGAATGCAACCGCACCGATCACGGACATGGGCGCACGGACGGCGCGTACGCGGCCTATCGCGGGCGGTTGGAGATTCTCCGCTACCTGCTCGATCGCTTCCCAAATCTTGCCGGGTTCGAATGTGACCCGTCTTTACAGTACGCACGAACCAATCCCGGCCCACAACGCCTATTGCCTGGCGGATACATCAATGAGTTCATTACTGGCCCTATGCTCAGTCCTCATGTTTGGGGCTCTCTGGCAACGGAGGGAAAGAGTGACGCAAACGGAGATAACCTCCGTGCAAGCTGGTATAGCGCTTCCGCCCTCGACTACTACTTCCGTAAGCATTTCACCCATGGCGTGACCTTCGGCAATATTAACGGGATGACATCGCAAATGCTCTCCAATGCCCCTCCGGGATTCATTGAGGCTTTCGCACGCAATCTTCTGTTCTTCAAACAATATCGCCATCTTCTATACGAGGATGTTTACCACCCGAAGTTGGCAGCGACAGGATGGAGCTCGGTTCAATATGTCCCAACCGACTCGTCGGAGTCGCTCGTGTTCGTTTTCCGCGACCATTCGGAGATTGGCCAGACTACGGTTGCACTGCGTGGTCTCGATCCTGGTGCTAAGTACCGGGTCACCAGCTTGAATGAGCGTCCAGGGCGTGACCGGATCATTGCCGGAGATAGCCTGATGAAGGGTATTCCGGTGGCTTTGCCCGAGAAATGGCTGGCTGAAGGGGATGGCGGAGCCAGCAAAGAATTTGCCAGCCAGCTCAGTTACGGCTCAGACATTTTGTTGCTGAAAAAACTGGATTAGAAAAACCACTCCTTGGTCGGACATCTTTTGGCTCGAAAGCCGTATCCGTGTCTCGAGGGGCAGGCTAAGAGTGCGAACGAAGACCGAAGCCTCGGATTCTTACATTCCGCTTCAATCACTATTGGCCGGACATAATTCCCAAAGCGCAATATGCGAGATTGCGCAGCTTTCGATTAAATTGTGGATGGGGGCTTTGGGGCCATTCCTTGCAACCTACCGAAAAGAATGGCGGGGACGACGGGACTCGAACCCGCGGCCTCTGCCGTGACAGGGCAGCGTTCTAACCAACTGAACTACGTCCCCAACTTGTTTTCATCGGGTTAGCTGGAAACCCTTGATTTTCCTGTCTTTTCTTACTGTCTATAGAGTCGCCTGTGTCAACCGTTTCCACCCCATATAACCGAATTCCGGGGTTTTATCGACAGGAAACTGTAAGGAAGTACGCCCCATCCAGTTCCCAATGCGAGCCCTACGACCCGGAGCATCTGTCCATGCCCCGTGACTGAATTGTAGCAGACGGAATTTGGATCAGTACAGACTGGCAGAAAGCAAGAGGTTGAGTTGAGAGCAAACTCAACTCTGTCATCATTATCAGTTGACTGCTACCATTCGAAGCTCGGTTACCTGACGCGTCCGTCTTGCCAGCCTTTCATCGTCGGGCGCCATGGCCATGATGGGGGAGGGTCTTTGATCGGCTCCATCGCTTTATAATTGTGGAAAAGATGCACGGTGAAGGAGTTCACCGCAAACCGCTGTTCCAGTCTTGATCGGGACAGATGATGACTCCTAACAGGGAAACCTGTTGCAGAGCCATGTCTGTCGCGGATTCCCTGCTGAAATTTTTGCTGTGGCCGTCCTTGCAAGCCCGAGCGGCAGCCTCGTGCAAGGGCAGGAGCAGAACGGAGTCTGAAACCATGGACTTGAAAACATACGAGCAAATTAAATTCGAACTGGCCGAATTGATCCGTTCCGGGCAGCTCATCGCTTCCGAACGGGAGCAAGATTCAAACAGGCGTTACGACGCGGAGCGACCCTGGCGCGCACTGCTCACTCGTTTGGCGGAAGACCGATTCACTGTCGTCGTTGCCGGGCGGTTTAGTCGGGGAAAGTCTTCGTTGATGAATGCGGTTCTCGGCATGGATCGTCTTCCGACAGGTATCGTGCCGCTCACCTCTGTCATTACTTATGTGCGTTACGGCACGAGCGAAAGAGTCCTGCTGAATTATGAGGGCACCCGGTTGCGGGGAGAAGCCACGCTTCAAGAGTTGCCGGAGTACGTCACGGAAAAGGGGAATCCGGGGAACGCAAAGCGGATTCACTCGGCTGAGATCCAGTTGCCGGCAGAGATTCTTCGGCGAGGGTTCTTTTTCGTCGACACCCCAGGCCTTGGCTCTGCGATCTTCGAGAACACGAAGACGACGGAAAGATTCATTCCAGAAATCGACGTGCTTATCCTTGTCACTAGCTACGAGAGCTCACTCTCGGAAGACGAAATGCGATTTCTGAATTATGCACTGGCCTCAGTACGTGCCGTGTTTATCGTCATCAACAAGCAGGACACCGTGCCCGCGGATTCTCGGGCAGAAATAATTCAGTACGTCCAGAAGACTGCTCACAGTGTGCTGGGGGACAAGGCAGTCGCACCGTTTTCGGTCTCAGCCAGAGACGGATTGGCCGCAAAACAGGCGGGCGATGCAGGCAGACTGCGCGATAGCGGCCTGCTGGATTTTGAGAACGCGCTTGTCGATTTCTTGGCTAACAACCGCGCACAGATGTTCTTGTCTTCGATGTGCGATCGCACGTCAGTCGAAATGCAAGCCTTGGGTCTGGAAGCCGACAGCCTAATTTCCCAACTTCAGGCCTTGCAGCAACAAATCGACCCAAATGTTTCTGAAGCGATGAACGAAGCGTCGGTTGAGTCAAGCGCTGGTGCTGTGCTCGGGCTCGAAAACGTTAGCTCTTGCGAAGTTTGCAAAGCCGCCATGGCGAAGACCATGAGGTTTCTAGCGAGATACCAATACGATCTCAGTACCCGGCCCCGAACTCAGGAACAGCACGCTCAAGATGGAGGGTTTTGCCCGTTACACACGTGGCATTACGAACAGGTCGCGTCCCCTCGCGGTGTTTGCACGGCATACCCGGTGCTCCTGAACCAAATGGCCGAAAGGCTGCGTCACTTGGCTACAAATGGTACTCAAGGGCCTAATGACTTCTCGTCTCCCCTGCTTGAATCGCACTGTCCTGCCTGCCAGGTTCGCTGGGCCACAGAAGATCAAGCGGTAGCCTCAATTGTCAGCAGAACTAGCGAGAACGCCAATCCAGGCAAGCTCTCACTATCGGCTCTGTGTCTTCCGCACTTGCAGTTAGTGCTACGCCGCGCGAAAAGCGAGTCCGTTCGCAAGTTCCTCTTATATCGTGAGGCGGCACTCATGGAACGAATTGCGGAGGACATGCAGCGCTACGCCATTAAGCACGACGCCTTGCGGAGGGATCTGGCGAGCTCAGAGGAACATAATTCCTACCTTCAGGCGCTTCAGCTACTCGTCGGTCACCGGAGCGTCAACGCGGTCTTCGCCGTCAGGGACATCATGTAGGCGCAGCCCTGGGGAAAGGAATCCAACGTTCTATTTAACCCACTCCAGCCATGCCCATCCCACGATCAACGTCATCACGGTAATCGGCAGCCCGACGCGGAAATATTCCCAGAACCCGATCTTCGTCTCCGGCTTGGCGCTCTCGACGACAATAATGTTCGCTACGCTTCCCGTGATCGTCAGATTCCCTGCCAGTGTCGAGGCCATCGCCAGTACCAGCCACGCCGTATGCGGATTCGCAAATTTCGGCGCCAGCGACTTCAAGAGCATCACTGCTGGTACATTGCTCACAATATTGCTCAGCAACGACACGGCAGCTGTGAAAACCCCGAGATTGTGGAGATTCCAATGCTCTGCGATCCCGAGAAACTTCTCTATGATTCCGGCATTTTGCGCTCCGCCCACAATCAGGAACAGCCCGACAAAGAACACCAAAAGACCCCAGTCCAGTTCCTCGTACAGCTTTCGCGGCTCCAGCGTTCTTGTAATTAGCAACACCGCGGCGCCTAAAGCCGCAGCCATCGCCGGAGGCACACCTGCCAGAAACCCGATCACAACTGCGGTTACTACAATCACTGGTTTCGTGAGCCGCGAAAGATCGAGCGGAGGCAGTGGAATCCCGTCGTTCACCAAATCCGCATGCTTCACCTTCCGCATATGTATCCAGTGCAGCACCATCCAATCCAGGAACAAACCCACCAGCGCCACGGGGCCAAGATGTAGGAGGAAGTCACGATAGGCAATGCCGGAAAAAGACCCGATCAGCATGTTCTGCGGATTACCCGTGATACTCGCCACGCTGCCAATATTCGATGCGGTTGCCACCGCCAACAGGTACGGCAATGGTTCCAGCCGCAGCTTGCGCGTGATGCTCAGCACAAACGGCACCATCACGAGGCAAACAATATCGTTCACGAAAAATGCGGAAAGCACTCCCGACGTAAAGACTACGGCAGGCAACAGGCGCGATGGCTTCAGCCGCCGCAGCACCATCTCTGCATTCCACTCGAAGAATCCCACCAGATGAAGATTGCCAACAATCAGCATCATCGAGAACAACAGCACCAGCGTGGGGAAGTCGATGAACCGCAGCGTGTCGGCTGGCTGCACAACCCGGAACGCCACCATGCCCACAGCGCCGATAATCGCTGCGCCCGGACGGTCAATTTTTAGTCCGGGGAATTTTCCCAGTGCAAAGACCAGATAGCTCGCGAGAAAGATGACGTAAGCGGCCAGAGTTTGAACGTCGGAAACTGTTGTCGGCGAGAGACGAACCATTTTTCTTTGTAGCCGGAGGCGCAATTCATAGTAGCAAAACGGTTCGGCGTGTTTTTGCGTAAGCAAGCGATGGCGCTCAAAACTCCTCGCTTACTCCACCCGCAGGTTATGGCAGTTTTGCCGTCCTCTAGTAGCTCTACCGGCTTGACAATCGCCAACATCTGCTCAAGACTGAAGGAGTCGTTACTGGTGAAGGAGTTCCACCGCTAACCGCCATCCTTGGTATTGCATGGATGGCTGATGACTCCTGACGAGGCTTCTGTGTCAGGAGTTCCCCAAAAAACAAAGACCGCTACCGCGCTCCAGCGATTGCCTGTGGGTGAACGCACGAGCCCGAGACAATTCCTGCCAGCGTGTGCGGAAACCGGCGATAGTAGCGACTTTGTTTTCGGGCGCGACAAGGAGATCGCGGAACTAAGAGAGCGCCTTTGGGCTCGCGAATCTTTCGTGCTACACGGATCTAGCGGCACCGGAAAAACGTTCTTGCTCCAACGCGTAATGCAGGCGCTCCCTGGAACGCTGTATTGTTCCGACGCAGCCTCTCCCCAGGTGGTCTTTCAAAGTCTTGCTTTAGCTCTCTTGGCGTCCAGAGATCGATTTGTCCGAAGTTGTTTCCGCAATCCACGGGTGGTCAATACCAAGTCAGCAATTTCGCTGCGCGGGATTGTGCTTGACGCGCTGCGACGCGGGACCTACCTCGTGGTGCTCGACCATCTGCGCGGCCCGGCGGCGGCGCTCTCCGCGGACGCCCGCGACCTCATGTTCTACGGAGGCACCCCAGTGGTAGCAGTCGCTCGCTCAGCCCACATGGAGGACTTGGGTTTTTTGACTCCTATATTCGCGTTGCGCTCCGAACGTATGAGGCTGGGGAATTTTACTCGCTCACAGGCCATGCAGTTTGCTGAGGCGGTCGCTCGACGAACCCAGCTCCAGGCCACGAACTTGCCTGAATTTATCGAACGGGTGGTAGAGCTCGGGCAGGGTTCGCCCGGCGCAATCGTGAGAATGCTGCAAATGGCAGTTCGGCCAAAGTATCGTCTCGACGGATATGTCAAGACCTCACCACTCTATATCGATTTTCGGCTCGCTTGGCACGCAGAGAATGCGCTCTAGAAAGGAGATTAGCGAAGCAATGGGATTTCACAGCATTCTATTTAACGATCTAGAGAGCGGCAGGAATGCCCACAGCGAGGGAGCGCCTGAATTCTTCAGAGATCTCAATCTGGACCAGGTCGTTCATGCGATTACGGAAGGCTTTAACGACTATGATCTGGCGCCCTTCTTTTATCTCCGACTGAATGATCTCGATGCGATCTCGTACCGTCAAGAGGTCATCCGGGATTTCGATGACGCCCGTCTGATGGAGGCCATCAAATCGTTCTCGGCGCAAATGCGTGCGATGCGCGAGCGTTTGAAGCAAGCGAAGGATCTCTACTTCAAGTACGCAATCGAGCGCGGCTTCCTCGGGGCGGTCGAGATCTACTGCCGAGCTGTCGAGCGGTTCTTAAAGCAACTAGGTGAACTCCACTTCAGGTCGCGCGGCCTGCAAGCATTCCGCGAATATCTGAAAGAGTACGTAGCGTCCTCCTCATTCGGGAATCTCGCTACAGAAACTGAAAAGCTGCGCTTGGATCTGTCCAGCGTCAGGTACAGCCTCCTCTTGAAGGACGATTCCATCACAGTTCGCCACTATGACGGAGAGAGCGACTACAGCGCCACCGTAGAAGAAACCTTCAGCAAATTCAGCCGGGAAACGGCGACGGATTACCAACTCAAGGTTCCGATCCGCGATGGCATGAATCACATCCAGGCCGAGATTCTGGATGGCGTCGCACTCTTGTATCCAGACGTATTTCGTGCACTCGATGAATTCAGCACAGCGCATGCAAATTATCTGGACGAAACAATTTCCCGATTTGACCGCGAGATCCAGTTTTACGTTGCCTACCTGACGTACGTCGACAAGTTCCGGGCAGCGGGTCTGACGTTTTGTTTGCCAGAGCTCTCACAAACTTCAAAGGAAATACGGGGCGGCGACGCTTTCGATATCGCACTGGCCGGCAAGCTGATTCGGGAGAATTCTGCAGTGGTCCGGAATGATTTTTTTCTAGATGGCCGGGAGCGCATCTTCGTCGTCTCCGGTCCGAACCAGGGCGGAAAAACAACCTTCGCCCGCATGTTCGGGCAATTGCATTATCTGGCCTGTTTGGGCTGCCCGGTTCCAGGCAAAGAGGCCCGGCTATTTCTCTACGACCGCCTCTTCGCGCATTTTGAACGCGAAGAGGACATCACGAATCTCCGCGGGAAACTGCACGACGACCTCGTTCGGATTCGCCAGATCCTCGACCATGCGACCCCCAACAGTATTGTCATCATGAACGAGATCTTTTCTTCGACGACGCTGCAGGACGCTGTCTATCTGAGCAAGAAAGTCATGGCTCAGATTTCCGATCTGGACCTGTTGGGGGTCTGGGTGACTTTCCTCGATGAATTGGCATCATTCAACGAAAAAACGGTCAGCGTCGTCAGCACTGTCGACCCGCAGAACCCGGCAGTTCGCACCTATAAATTAGAACGACGACCAGCCGACGGACTCGCCTATGCGCACGCGATCGCCGAGAAGTACCAGGTCACATATAGCTTGCTCAAGGAGCGGATCGAAGTATGAAAGTTCTGCTGATGCACCGGGACAAGGATTTCGAGCTGTACCGGCCTGCCTCAGAGAACAGGTATGCTCGGCGACAGGACGTGGATCGGGACTCCCTTTTGCGAGCCCTGTTGTGGAACGCGCCTGCTTTGATGCAGGACTTGGAACTGAAGACGTTGCTACGCGCTATGGCGGGCGCCGACGAATTCGTGTTTGAGGTAGCGCAGCAAGCGCTTCTCCTCGGGCTGCGAAACGACGTGGACACCATCCTTTACAGGCAAGCGATCTTGAGAGACTGCTTGAAGAACCCTGTTGTGGTGAGGAAACTTTATGATCTCATGACAGCCGTGGCGGAGGAAACGAGGAGACAGTGGTGGACCCTGTCCGGTAGCTATCCCAGTTCAATGCTCTACGGTTCTGTGGACTTGATGGAAACCTTCCTGGATGTGCTCCGGAAACTCAGGAGCGCCGCCGAAGAAAACGAAAGCAACTCTGAGTCCGAGGGTTTCAGATCACTTTTTGCAATGCTCAAGAAAGAATTGAGCGAGCAATACCTGGGAACGATAAAGAATGACTTAAAGGAATTGAAATTCCGCAAGGGCGCTCTCTTAAGCGCCGAACTTGGCAACAGCAACGAAGGTGCTCACTACGTGCTGCGCAAGGCGCACGGTAAGGAGCAGACCTGGCTCGACCGCCTTCTGGGCAAAGGACCGGTTTCCTACAGTTTCCGTCTCGACCCCCGCGACGAAGCTGGTGCGCGGATCTTATCGGATATGCGGAACCGAGGAATCTCCCGTGTTGCGCTAGCGCTGACTCAATCCTCCGATCATGTGCTCAGCTTTTTCAAAACACTGCGTACAGAGTTGGCGTTTTATGTCGGATGTCTCAACCTACATAGCGCACTGGCATTGCACCGAATGCCTATTGCTTTTCCAACCCCGATGCGATCGGGCGAACGCGGCCATGAGTTCAGCGGATTGTACGATGTCACCCTCTGCCTCACGATGAATCACGGCGTGGTCGGGAATGCCCTTCATGCGGAGCACAAGAGGCTAGTAGTTATCACTGGCGCGAACCAGGGTGGGAAAACAACTTTCCTGCGGAGCATCGGCCTTGCTCAGTTGATGATGCAATGCGGCTTATTCGTTGGGGCCGACGAATTCAAGGCTGAAATCTGCTCTGCCCTGTTTACTCACTACAAGCGGGAGGAAGACACGACCATGAAGAGCGGGAAATTCGATGAAGAACTCGCCCGGATGAGTGAAATCGCCGAGCACATTGTCCCGAATTCGATGTTGCTC
>CAVQGL010000006.1:0-457122 GCA_963712035.1 uncultured Acidobacteriaceae bacterium
AATCCCACTCTCTCCGCCACCCAGTCTTGTCTCCAGATAAACGTTCGACAAAAACTCGGAAAATGGGCCGA
Source organism: uncultured Acidobacteriaceae bacterium (assembly GCA_963712035.1). Taxonomy (GTDB): domain Bacteria; phylum Acidobacteriota; class Terriglobia; order Terriglobales; family Acidobacteriaceae; genus PALSA-270. The sequence goes on from CAVQGL010000006.1 coordinate 72, forward strand.
ATTCCGCACTTTTTTCGTCAAACCGGACTGGAGAAACCGGACTTCGTAAGCCTTTTTCAATGCATTTCCCGCCGTTTTCTCTGCTAGGCCAAATAGCAGTCCGGTTTCCGGTCTTCACTAGGCGAATGCAAGGCGATCAGATGTCGATCATTTCTAGCGACCGGCTTGACTTTGTCGGCGGGAAGAGGATCGCTGCGAGCCAGGTTACTTTTTCACCAGCTTTGTGGATTAATTGGCCGAGGGGACTATCGTCGTCAACGTGCGCCGATCTGCCACGCGGCCCGTCTTGAAAGCCACGATGTGCGCCATCTGCGCGAAATTTCCGGGGTCAGCGTGAGAGGATGTTCGAGGAGATAATGGTTGTGGCCGTCGAATTGGCAGCGGCTTCGGCGCGCACAAACAGCAGCATGCGTGTCAGATCCTTGATGCCCCGCCGGACGTGTATGACCGGCGATGCCGTCGCAGCCGCGGCACCGGAGATTTTCTTGCTATGTTCCTGCACTTAAACCCCGTAATTAGCCCTCTTAGACTGTCGAATATGGCGAAAGAAACGGCCTAATTCTGACTTTGGCGCTGCATCATTGCTGCGATCACCGCATCCGAAACACCGCCATCCTTTAGCGCTTTCAGTGCTGGGATACCTACATCGAAGGAGGCTTTTGACGTATTGATTTTCTGAATAATCACAAACACCCGAGCGGTGATCGCAGCTGGCCTGACTATGAACGCTGCGTCAAAGCTGCTCCGCTTTCAAAGGAAGGGCAGGGACCAGATCGCAGCATGGCGGATTTTTTCTGGTGCCTCATGGCAGCGCAACGCGGCCATAGTATTGAAGACATCGCCGCCAAGCTGCTTGAAGTCAGCGCCAAGGCGCAAGAGCGCACGCGGCTGCACGATGACGGCTATGCGCTCATCACCGCGCAGAATGCCGCCGCAGCGGCAGAGCGAGGCCGAAAGCGGGGCAGGGGGTAGACGAACCCGATACCCATTTATAGCCATTCATACCCGATTACCCACACCGGCCTAGGATATGACTGTTGTTGACTCAATGTTCATAATTATGTACATTGAGGCTGATAATGACCATAAAAATGGACGTTAATTATGCGTAAAAAGAAGCCTTCAGGGATGCTCCCTATCCCCGTCACGCGCGCCCTGCGCAAGCTCGGCCACGATATACGGGACGCCCGGCGGCGGCGGCGGATTCCGGCAGAAATCGCCGCTGAGCGCGCGTCCATAAGCCGGACGACGCTGGTGAAAATCGAAAAAGGCGAGCCCGGCGTTGCCATTGGAAATTATGCCATCGTGCTGTTCGTCCTGGGCATGACGGATCGGCTCGCCGAACTGGCTGATCCGAAGAATGATGCGGTGGGCCTGCAGCTTGAAGAGGAGCACTTGCCGCAGCGAATCAGTCGGCCACGGAAATAGAACGAGAGAATGATGATGGAGAAGGATGTTCTTGTGTACGTGGATCTTGACGGCGTCCCCCATCTGGTCGGACGCTTATGGGCACGTGTGCGCAAAAACAAGGAAGGCGCGACCTTTGAATACAACAACGCCTGGTTGGAGCATCCCAATCGCTTCTCTCTCGAACCAGCCTTAAAGCTCGGGCCCGGACCATTTCATACGGTGGCCGATACGCCAATGTTCGGTGCCATCGGAGACTCGGCACCAGACAGGTGGGGCAGGGCGCTCATGCGGCGCATGGAGCGCCGGCGCGCGGAACACGAGGGACAGGCCCCCCGCACCCTGCACGAAATGGATTACCTGCTGCTGGTGGACGACGAGGCGCGCGCGGGCGCGCTGCGCTTTGCTGAAACTGAGGGCGGGCCGTTCTTCAGGCAGGAGGAGGCCAAGCGCATACCGCCGCTCCTGGAATTGCCGAAACTTCTCTCGGCTGCGGAGCATGTCATGGAAGAGACCGACACCGAGGAAGATCTGCGGCTGCTGTTCGCGCCGGGCTCTTCCCTCGGCGGCGCACGGCCCAAGGCGTCCGTCAGAGACAAGGACGGTCATCTGGCGATTGCGAAGTTTCCCCGCAAGGATGACGAGATCAACACCGTCGTCTGGGAAGCGGTGGCCCTCGCCCTTGCGCAAAAGGCAGGAATTCCGGTTCCGACAGCGCGCGTCGAAACCGTTGCCAATAAGCCTGTGCTTCTGCTGCGGCGTTTTGACCGGGACGGCAAGCGGCGTATCCCGTTCCTGTCCGCCATGAGCATGCTGGGTGCGAAAGACAACGAGACGCACAGCTACCTCGAAATCGTGGATGCCCTTCGCCAGCACGGGGCCGCGCCCAAAGCGGATATGGAAGCGCTGTGGCGGCGCATCGTTTTCAATATCCTCATCTCCAATACCGACGACCACCTGCGCAATCACGGTTTTCTCTATGAGGGCAGCGACGGCTGGCGGCTGTCCCCGGCCTACGACCTCAATCCCGTGCCGACCGACATAAAGCCGCGTATCCTGACCACGGCGATCAATGAGGATGACGGCACCGCTTCCCTGGCTCTGGCGATGAGCGTTGCCAAGTATTTTGAGCTGGACACTGCCAAGGCTCGAGAGATGGCCAAGCAGGTCGGCAAAGCCGTCTCGAAATGGCGCAATGAAGCCGCCCAGCACGGTATCGGCAAGAACGAGATCGACCGGATGGCTTCGGCGTTTGAGCATGGGGATCTGAAGGAAGCGCTCACGGGATAGCGGCCTTTTTCTTTCGTGGCACGTAAAATGAAAAGCCTATATAAACCACAGGATAAATATTACTTTCTCGGCGTTAGGAAAAGATCCTTCGCTGGATTACCCAAAGAGTGTCGCTGACCAATGGCTCAGAAATTACCAAATGGCTGGGTGAGAACGAACCTGAGTGCAGTCTGCCTTCCGATCGCAAATGTCCAACCGGAAGAGTCCCCTGACACCGAGTTCACCTATTTTGACATTGGCGGAATTGACAATGAAAGAAATCGCATAGTTGAAACGAAAACCATCGCCGGCCGTAACGCACCAAGCCGTGCTCGGCAGGCACTACGCAAAGGTGACATCTTATTTTCCACGGTGCGGACGTACCTGCGAAAAATTGCCCGCGTGGATCGCGAGTACCCGAATCCCGTTGGCTCAACCGGCTTCGCAGTCATCCGCGCTGCTGAAGGCGTATCATCGCAACTTTTGTTCTTCCAGGTTTTGTCAGAGGATTTCTTGCAGCCGCTGCACGCTCTTCAATCTGGCTCAAGCTGTCCGTGCCCGAGACGTTTTTGCTCAACCGATTCTGCTCCCACCTACCCGCGAGCAGGAAAGAATTGTTTCCAAGCTGAGCGCTGCGTTCTCAGGGGTCGAAAAAGCGGAAACGGCAACACGTAGGGCACGGGAACGACTACAACGGTATCGTAACGCCGTCCTCGATGCCGCAGTGACGGGCAAGCTCACGCGCGTTTGGCGCGAATCCCAACCCAAGAGCGAAAAAATCAGCACCGAAAGCGGAGACGACTTGTTACACAGGCTCCTCCTAGTCCGTCGTGAGCTTTGGGAGAAATCTGAGCTTGCGCGTCTTTGCGACGGCGGAAAGACTCCCAAAGATGAGAAGTGGAAATCTCGCTATCCCGAGCCAAGCGCACCAGTCACGAAGAACCTACCGGAGTTGCCATCGACATGGATTTGGGCGAGCTTGGAGCAGATCAGTACCCGCGTAACGGTGGGTTACGTCGGTGAGATGAAGAACGAATACGTCAGCAAGGGTATTCCGTTTCTGCGATCACAGAATGTCCGCCGGAATCGTTTTGAGCCCGAAGGGTTGGTCTTCATCCGACGACAATTCCACGCGAAACTCGCTAAGTCGAAGGTGACTCCGGGCGACGTAGTCGTTGTACGCTCGGGAGTTGCTGTGGGCACCACGTGTGTGATTCCTGAGACGCTCGGGGAAGCCAACTGTTCCGACCTCGTAATCATTCAAGGCCCGCTGATTCAACCCTACTTCATTTCGTTCTACATGAATTCCGCCGCGCAACGTCATGTCGAATCAGGCAAGGTAGGGATTGCCCAGCCACACTTCAACACAGCGTCAGTTGCATCGTTATCTGTTCCACTTCCACCAGTTGCGGAGCAAGCCGAAATCGTCAGCGGAGTGGAGCGCCGTCTCGCAGCGGCGGACCGGCTAGCAGCGACGTTGAGGCAGCAATTGATCCGCGCAGTCGCCACGCGCGAGTCCCTGCTGCGTGAATCCTTTTCAGGTCGCCTCATCCCCCAAGACCCGAACGACGAACCTGCCTCATTCTTGCTTGAGCGCATCCGTGCTAGGCGTGAGGCCGAAGATCAAAGACCGAAAGGCAAGCGTATGTCAAAATCAAGAGCCAAAATGAAGACTATCGGACGCCAGACCCTGCTCGCCGTACTTAAGGAGAACGGCGGACCGATGACGCCGGAGCAGCTTTTTCGCGCCGCAGGCTTTGAACCTTCTCAAGTCGATCAATTTTATTGCGAACTAACCTTGCTTCGCGAAAAGGTTCTAGAACAGAAACCAAACCCTTCCGAGATAAAGTCTTGGCCTTTCCGGGCGCATGTTTTCCTACAACTTAGAAAGGGAGCCTAGATATGAGAATCGACCGGCTCGCACTCCCGGATTTCAGAAATTTGGTCGATTTCGAAGTCGATTTTGACGAGACGAGCAACCGTCAAGTTGTCGTCGGTCGAAATGGTGTCGGCAAGTCGAATCTCCTGGAGGCACTGACGTGGATATTTCGCGATCTCGATTTAGAGGAAGATTCTGAGTTTGGCTATGAGATCGAATATCTGTGCAATCGGCATTTCGTAAAGGTGCAGTCATTCCAGACGAATAAGAAGGACTGCAATGGCAATCCAACCATTCGGCCACAGTTCAAGCGCCAGTATTGGGTTGCAGGCGAAGAGGAGAGTGCGAGCGTCGGCGCCGGAGCTCCCCGACCCTACGAGCAAATTGCGGAGAGCGACTTCTTTCGCAGAAATCGTCCAGCAAACCAACAACCCAATCCTGACCGCATCCTACCTCTTTACGTATTTGGCTACTACTCGGGAGTGATTCCACGGTTTGCCAAAATCTTTGCGAAGCACGAAGAGAAATATTACAAGGAACAGGTCACGGGGGAGGAGGCTCCTCTTCGCCCCGTGTTTCAGGCCAAGGCGAATCACAGCCAGTTCGCACTTCTTGCCTTTTACGCGACTCGCGACTCTGCCGCGCAGAAGTTCTTGGAAAACGAATTCCGCATCTTGGGCTTCGACTCTGCGCTCTTTTCGCTGAGAGAGCCGTACTGGCAGCAGACAAGACCAGCCAAAGGCCGCCGAGGCTCCGGCGATCCCCGATTCTGGTTCGCCGGCGGTAAGGTTGCGCCATTCTTGGACTCCTTGTTTGCAAACTCTTTCGCTCCGATGAGCGGAGACGAACGCATTGGGATTTCCATTGGCCAGGAGAAGACAAAAGAACGGCGATACTGCTTCCTGCCTGACCAGGCGTCGTTGCAAGCCATTGCAGAAGGGCTGAGCAATAAAGAGTTTTTCGCAAGACTCGAAAGCCTTGTCTTCAGCGACTTGCTGGACGGAAGCGGGGCCGATGTGCGGATTTGGATTCAACTGAAAGGCTGCAAAGCCCCGGCGACATTTCAAGATCTCGCAGAAGGCGAACGCCAGTTGCTGACGGTTCTTGGATTGATGCGTTTTACGGCCGAGAAGGAGGCCCTGTTTCTTTTGGATGAACCTGACACACATCTGAATCCGGCGTGGTGTTTGGACTATCTCGATAATCTACGCAAGTATGGCGCAGAACCTCCTAATAGCCAGATCATCATGACTACCCAGCAGCTTGGCGTAGCCTGATTCCACGAGATAACAAGAATGATATTCCCTGATCCGCCCCTGATAATTCCCTGATCGGATTCCTGAGACTTTCAGAGCTAAGTCCACTGAATGGAGTTTTTACGGAGGATGATGCGCCAGAATTCGTCTAAATTCTGCCGAATTCCCTGTATTTTTCCCTGTTAGCAGGGAATTTGCCGGAGAACAGTTCGTATGAGACTGAATGCTCCGCCATAATTTCAACAACTTAGAGACAGTGAAACCCGCTTGAAACCTACTGCTTGGCAAGAGCCATGCGTACCACTTTGCTATGGGCTTGTGACATTTCATCCGTGACCACATCGCCGTAGACGTTCATCGTCGTGCGAATGTCCGAATGCCGCATGAGCTTTTGCTGTACCGCAATCGGAGTCCCCGCCGCATCCAGCCAGGAGCGGTATGTGTGGCGCATCGTGTGGGTTGCCAGCTTGCCAATCCCGGCCTTTGTTGCGGCGTCTTGAAAAGACAGCCACACATGGGGGTAGGAAACGGGCAAGCGTCCTAGCTTGGCCGGACTCGCAAATATCCAATCACTGTCAGCCGCAAATTCCGTTTGTTGCCGCCAGCTCTTGAGTACCGCGAGCATTTCCGTGTCTATGGACATCGTGCGGCCCGAGTAGATGGTTTTCACGTCATCCACAATCTGCCGGACAATGCCGCGCTCGACACGCAGCTTGCAGCCTAGCCAATCCACGTCCGACCACTTCAGGCCCAGGCACTCGCTGATCCTGAGTCCGAAGCAGACGCACACAACCGCGATGGTGCGTGCAGGCTCCACCCAAGAGAGGCGATGTTCAAACTTCAGTTCAATCCGCTCGCGAGCTTCCGGGAAAGGTAATGTAGAATGTGTCCGCGGTTGGAAGAAATTGAAACCCCGTTAGATCTGGCCTTATCTGGGCGAACCCAACGTTCGAACAATCGGAGGATTTGATGAAGCAGCTGCTGAGTATCGGCGTGTGCTGTTTACTGCTGTCCACCGTGGCCGCTACTGCGCAGGCGAAGCCAAAAGAAGAACATCCCACCCTGGCGCAGGTTCTGGATGGCGCCGCCGGCAACATGGAACGAGAGTTTGTCTCCGCCGCCGAGGCCATGCCGGAGGATAAGTACGGGTTCGCCCCGACCTCCGGTGCATTCCAGGGAGTGCGCACCTTCGCGCAGCAGGTCAAACATGTCGCCGCCGTGAACTACATCCTGGGTGCGGCCATTCTTCAGGAAAAACCTCCCACAGACGTGGGGGGCGAGTCGGGGCCGGAAGCAATCACCGCTAAGGCGGATATTTTGAAATTCCTGAAAGCCTCGTTTGAATACGCGCACAAGGCGATCGCCACCATCCAGGAGAAAACCTGTCTAGAACCTCTCAAGAATCCGTTTGGCCAAGGCTCGATGACCCGGCTCGCCATGGCTGTCACCATTACCTCGCATGGCTTCGATCACTACGGGCAAATAGTGGAATACCTGCGAGGCAACGGGATCATACCCCCGGCCAGCCGGTGATTTCACTTTGCGCATCTCAATGAAGCAGTCAGCTCCAAGTAGGTTACCAATTGCCGCTCAACCGCCAGAAACGGTGGGCAGCCCTCCCAAGCGGCGAGGCCGCAGGACGCATTCGGGGTTTTGCCAAGGGATGCTGGCGTACGATTCTTCCACTCCGAGTCGTCTGGTCGCCTGGACCGGCTTGAGCGCGGGCGGGGTTACTGTTGCGGTTGACCGCTTGGAGAAGGCCAGGCTATGTCCGGCGCGAGCCCAACCCTGCTGACCGGTTACGCTGATGCCGGCGCGGATGCGAAAACTTTGCGGGCGCCGCTGAACAGGCTTGCCCAAAAACCTTTTCGGGCTGAGGTTTGCAAATGCTTGATTCGGAAGTCCTGTAAACAACCCAGCGCTACTGCCAGAAACGGATGCTTTTGAGCGATAGGCGCGAGTACCATCCCGCCTCGATGCTTTTGGACGCTTCCCCCGAGGTAGCGTGCACTTTTCTTCTTTTCACGACTGACGGCCGATCAGCCAATTTCTCTTCTAATCAAACGATCAAGACCCACTTTCACAATTGGTGTGTGCCGGAGGTGTGCCTCTTTTTGGAGCGAAGGGGAAATCTCTATGCTGCCCAGACTATCGCACGCGGCGACTGCAGATGGTTCATACGGGCATTGCTGACTCTATTGCCAGCCCATTCAGCAATTGTGTTCCCCTGGTCACTTTGCTGAGCACCAATTGCACATCGCTGATGTAGCGTTCGTGGAATGCTCCTTCGCAGTACGCCAGGTAGTAATCCCACATGTGCACGAAGCGATCGTCGAATCCGAGTTGGCGCACCTCGGAGAGATGTTCGAGAAATCGGCGGCGCCATTCGTGAAGGGTCAGAGCGTAGTGCTTCCCGATGTCTTCCATGTGAAAAAGCTGCATGCGGGTGGTTCTGGCCAGCGATCGCTGAATCTCGATGACCGAAGCCAGCTCGGCTCCGGGAAAGATGTGCTTCTTGATCCAGTCGCTCTGCTTTCGGTATTGCTGAAACTTTGCTTCCAGGATGGTGATGGTCTGCAACAGCATGCTGCCGTCCGGCTTGAGCAGGCGATCACAGGCTCCGAAGTAGTCGTCGTAATGTTCATAGCCCACGGCTTCGAACATTTCAATGCTGACGATCTTGTCGTACTGCCCGCGCAGGTTGCGGTAGTCTTCGAACAGCAACTGGATGCGCTTCCCCGCCCTGCTCCGAGAGAACACTTCACGCGCGTAGTCGTGCTGCTGGCGGCTGATGGTCGTGGTGGTTACGCGGCAACCGTAAGTCTCGGCCGCGTATGCCGCGAAGCCGCCCCAGCCGGTGCCGATTTCGAGCACGTGGTCCTGCGGTCCCAGTTGGAGTTTCCGGCAGATGCGATCGAACTTGCGGATCTGTGCCTGCTCCAGAGTATCGTCGGCGCTTTCGTAATAAGCGCACGAGTAGGCCAGGCTGCGGTCCAGGAAGAGGCGATAGAAGTCGTTGCCCAGGTCGTAGTGATACGCGATATTGCGACGGCTGCCGGCCTGCGTGTTACTGCGGCGGCGATGCTCGATAAAGTCAGCGAGCCTGCGGAAGGACGTCAAGGAGCCGATTGCTGCCGTCCAGTTGGTCCAGGTTTCGCACCGCCAACCGGACAACCGCGACCAGATCAGGAGTAGACCAGTCGCCGTCCATGTAGGCTTCGCCAATGCCGACGTCTCCCGCTAACAGTGCGCGCAAGAAAAACCGCTCATCGTGTACGGCGATTACGGCGTGCAGCGGATCTTTTTCCCCGCCGGCGCCGGACTGCCCGAAGCGGTACGTGTCTTCCGGACAGACAATCTCCAGGTGCCCACTCGTAGCCCCGCCAGAGTTTTCAGGAATATTTTCTTCGCGATGTTCGTGATTATTCCGCTCGCCATGACGCCCCCAAGTGTTGCACTGTTGCTCGCTCGAATTGGCCTGCGCCCGGATGAGCGACCACCGGCACTCGCTTCAGCAGTAACCGTAACGCCTGCCAATGAATCGCAGTGATTACTTTGGCGGTCATCCAGGGAAATCGCAGCAAGGCCCGGTGCAACTCAGCCCGCGACCACTCGCGCCGCTCCAGCTTCAGCGTGGAATCGAAGATCTCCCGCCCGTTTTCATAACTGACGCTCTCACTGATCAGCCGCTCACCGGGAGGCGTGAACGTCCAATCGTATTCCTGGCCCAGCTTCAGGAAGGGTGAGACGTGAAACATCTTCGAGAATCGATACCGTTTGTTTTCGCCCGCCGGGCGCTCGACATTGGGCGTGAGCCAGTAGTTGGCGGTCTCTCCGAAGGTATTGTTGACCTCGGCCATGACCATCTGCAATTTGTCTTCCCGGTCGTAGCAGTAAAAGAAGGAGACGGGATTGAAGTTGTACCCCAGGTAGCGGAGATGAGTGAGCAGGAAAATTCTTCCCTTCGGGAAGAACAACGCCGTTTTTGTTCGCATCCCGCGATACGCGCTCGCGCAGAGCTCTCGCCGGATCACCGAAGTGGTCCCGCTCCTGGTAGGAAACCCAGTTCCGCCGGTTGTATCCCGCCAGCGGAGACACCTTCATCAGTTGCGGCAGCCGGTCGATATCGAGGAAGACCATGAACAGCGGGTAAGTAAATTCGTGGCGCACAGGACTGAACCTGCGATGACGTAACGTTCCGGAATAGATTCCCGATTCCATCAGGCCGCCGCTTCTCTCGGTGCATCCCACGATGCGCCCAGTGTCTCCGCGACCCGGATCGCCGAATTCAATCCGTCTTCATGGAAGCCGTAGAACCAGTATGCGCCGCAGAAGTGAGTCCGGTTGTGGCCGCTGATCTCCTGCCAGCGCGCCTGGGCTCGCACCGCCTCCAACGTATAAAGAGGATGGAAGTAGGTCATCTCCCGCAGAATGTGGCGCTCGGCGATGGACTGCGTGTCGTTCAGCGTCACGCAATAGTCTTCCCGTGTGGGCAGGCTCTGCAGCCGGTTCATGTGATACGTCAGCGTAGCGGCTCGCCGTTTGGCGCCGAGATGGTAGTTCCACGATGCACGCGCCCCCAGCCGCCGGGGCAGCAGGCTCGAGTCGGTGTGCAGCACGGTCTCGTTGCGGCTGGTGCGGAAACCACCAAGCACCTGCCGCTCCAGTGGAGTTACATCCTTCAGTAGCTGTAACGTTTGCGGCGCGTGACAGGCGAAGACGACTTCGTCGAAAGACTCCGGCGGACGGTCCTCAAAACCAATTTCTACTCCGGCCGCAGTGCGCCTGACCCCGTCGATCTTTGCTCCCAGACGAATCCGTTCCCGGTATGGCGCCGTCAGCGGCGGAATGTAAACGCTGCTGCCGCCTTGCAGTGCGTACCACTGGGGAGCTGTCGTCAAACCGAGGAGCCCGTGATTCTCGAGGAAGCGAATCAAAGTAAAGGCCGGGAAGTCTTCGATTTCTTCCGGTGACGTGGACCATACTGCCGCTGCCATGGGGTGCAAATAGTAACGCGTGAACTCGCCTCCGAACTGATTGGCGCGCAGGTAGTCCCCCAAAGTGATTTCCGCGTTGGCCGGATCTTGCAGAAGCTTGCGGGCTTCCCGGTTGAAGCGCATGATCTCCGCCAGAAAGCGATAGTGTCCCACGCGAAACAAATTGCTCCTGCCCGCAAAAAATCCGCTCAGGCCACGGCTGCTGTATTCAAATCCAGTCTGCCGGCAAGAAACACCGAACGACATGTCGCTCGCTTGCCGGACGACGCCCATCTGCCGAAACAAGCGAACCAGATTCGGGTAAGTGCGGTCGTTATGCACAATGAAACCGGTGTCGATTGGCAAGACGCCACGACTGGTTTCAATCTGATGGGTATGGGTATGGCCTCCGAGGCGAGCCTCTTTTTCGAACAGCCATACTTCGTGCTTCTGGCTGAGCAGGTACGCCGCGCCCATTCCCGAAATTCCTGCTCCGATCACCGCGATACGGCTCATGCCGCCTCACTTTCCGACAGCGGCACCCGAATGCCTCGCAAATCCCTGGCGATTCCCAGCCAGTTCAGCATCTTCAGCGCGTAGTAGGTGACGTCCACCTCCCACCAGCGAAGTCCCTGCTGGCACGCATACATGAATTTGTGGTGATTGTTGTGCCAGCCTTCGCCCAGCGTGATGATGGCGAGGACGAAGTTATTGCGGCTATCGTCCGCCGTGTCGAAACGCCGCGATCCCCACAGATGCGCGACCGAATTGATGGTGAAGGTTCCGTGAAACAGCAGGACAGTCGAGACCACGAATCCCCACACAAATGCTCCCAGCCCGCCTCCGAGGAATAGCAACGCCGCTAAGGCGACGGGTGGGACCATGTAGTGTTTGTCGAGCCAGCGCAATTCTGGATATTTGCCGAAGTCCTGGATCAGCGCCGGGTCGTACTTGTCGTACTCGTTCGACAGCACCCACCCAACATGGGCCCACCAGAATCCACGCTTCAACGGAGAATGAATGTCCGGATCCTGGTCCGCATGCCGGTGATGCACGCGATGATGGGCCGCCCACCACAGCACGCCCTTCTGGCCGGAAGTCTCCGCCAGAAAAGCCATCAGAAATTGCCAGCCGCGCCCCAGTTTGTAGCTGCGGTGGCTGAAATAGCGGTGGTATCCGGCGGTAATGCCGAACATGCGCACGACGTACATCGCCAGCATGAGCCCTACCCATGACCAGCGGAAAGGGACAAAGAACACGGCGATACACCCCACATGCAGTAGCACAAAGGGAATGACCGTTCCGAAACTGTAGTTGTGCAGTTGCTTGATCACACAGAATTCCTGGCTTTTGCCTCTGACTTCTGACTTGGGTTCGAGAACCTCTCTTAGCCAGTACGCGCTCAGGCAGGGCGGCGGATTGCTTCCGATCTGTTGTATCAATGCCGAACCCATTTGTCAATGCTTTGTCCATGACATATATTTGACAACAATAAACGAGGCTGATAAGATCGTTTCAGATGGCAGCCTTCTACCCGATCAGTGCCGTAGCCAAACTTACCGGGATTCCCTTGGACACGTTGCGCGCGTGGGAACGGCGATACAGCACGGTCATTCCCAAGCGGTCGGCGCGCGGACGGGTTTACTCCGAGGAACAAATCCAGAAACTGCTTCTGTTACGGCGGGCGGTGGAACAGGGGCACGCCATCGGACAAGTGGCCGCTCTCGGGGACCGGCAACTGCGGGAACTGGTGGAGAAAAGCTCTGCCATCGCGGGTGGGAAATCCACTTCGAACAAGGCCGATGCGAATGCGATGCTGGCGCCCGTTCTACACGCTCTCAATCGCTTTGACTATATGGCGACCGATCGCGAAATCAATCGTCTGGCTGCGGCCCTGGGGAATCCCAGGAACTTCGTGCATCAAGCCGCGCTACCTCTCATGCGGACGATCGGCGAACGGTGGCATGAGGGCAAGTGCAGCATCGCGCAGGAACACATGCTGACCAATCTGCTCACCGGCGTGCTGACCTCGCTGGTACGAACTTATTCTACGTCGAATCCGCCGACTCGGGTTTTGCTAGCCACGCCGACAAATGAACGTCACGCCTTCCCCATCCTGGCTGCTGCCATGCTTACCGCAGCGGGAGGGCTGGGAGCCATTTATCTAGGGACGGACTTGCCGGCTGCGGACATCGTCCTAGCTGCACGCAAAAGTGAAGCCGATGTTGTTTTGCTCAGCCTTTCCTCTGCGCCCAATTCCGAAGTAATGGACGATCTCGCCTCCGTCGCCAACAAAGCGCCCCGTGGTGCCGCTCTCTGGCTCGGTGGCCCTCCGGAGTTGCATCTGGACCGGGCAACTGCGGGCTCTCGCTGGATGGTAGTGCCGGATTTCGCGGCATTGGAACACCAACTGGCCGCTCGGGGAGCGAGGTTCTAGCTACGGCTAAGCGATCCAAACATGGGCAGGAATCGTAGTGGATAGCTGTCGCGAGCACGGCATTACGAAGCGTGGGTTCTTACATCGCCGTTTCGTGGCACCCATCGCCGCCTTTCTTACCCAAGGGATCACGCCGGACAAGATTGCCTCAAGCCTCGCTTTCGGGATTGTGCTCGGCACTTTTCCGGTGCTCGGGTCAACCACTGTTCTATGTGCGGCCGCAGCCTTGGTTTTCGGGCTGAACCTGCCCGCCATCCAGTTGGTGAACTACTTGATCTATCCCCTGCAGTTGTTCTTGCTGGTGCCGTTCATCCGCATGGGAGAAAAGCTGTTTCGCGCTGCACCTCTGCAGTTTTCTATAACTCAGATCTTGTCCATGGTGCGCTCGGACCTGGCTCATGCCGTTTCGACGCTGTGGCTTGCGGAGGCGCATGCCATGTCGGCTTGGCTGCTGATTGGTCCTCCGGCAATTTTTCTTATTAATTTCCTTCTGTCCAGAGCACTGCGCCAAGTCGCCGCCTCCGCTCGGCCGCGTCCCAATAACGCCGAGCCAGTTCAGATTTCCAAGGCTTGATTGGAGTCACTCAATATGTTCTTGAAACTGTATTGCATCGCCCTACCAATTTTCTTTGGCTTGGATATGGTCTGGCTCGGCGTAGCGGCCAGGAACTTCTACACGAAACAGATCGGATTCTTGATGACGCCTAAGGTCAATTGGGCGGCCGCCATCCTCTTTTACCTCCTCTTCCTTGCGGGCTTGGTGGTTTTCGTCATCGCTCCAGCCGTCGAAAAAGATTCTTGGTTGCGTGCGCTCCTGCTCGGAGCCTTGTTCGGTCTCATCACTTATGCGACTTACGATCTCACCAATCTCGCCACCCTCAGGGATTGGCCGCTGGCGTTGACCGTAGTGGATTTGACTTGGGGCACGGCTTTGGCAGGCTCTGTCTCTGTCGGAACCTACCTCATCGCGCGCAAGCTCTGGCTATGAATTACTACGCCACATTGGGTTTCGTGCTTTGGGGATATATGACCGTGTGGTTCCTGATCTCGTTGATCAGGAAAAGAAACGATGTGGCAGACGTTGCGTGGGGCTTGGGCTTTGTCCTGCTGACGTGGACATCGTTCTTTCTATCTGGCGGGTCGGGAACCCGAGGCGTACTGGCGGGCATCTTGGTCAGCATCTGGGGGCTGCGTCTGGCATGGCACATCCATGCGCGCCATCGAGGCAAGCCGGAAGATTTTCGCTACCTGGCCTGGAGACGGGAATGGGACAAGTGGTTCTATGCTCGCTCCTACGCGCAGGTGTACTTATTGCAAGGCGCGCTTCTATTCGTCGTCGCATTACCGGTCCTTATGATTAATCGCAGCCCTGGAGGCACGCTCGGCATTCTCGAAATCCTGGGCGTTTTCATTTGGCTGTTTGGGTTTCTTTTCGAGTCTGTGGGAGATGCAGAACTCGCTCGATTCGCAAAAGATCCATTCAATCGGGGCAAGATACTGCAGACTGGCCTTTGGCGATATACGCGACACCCCAACTATTTCGGAGAGGTCGTGCAATGGTGGGGCATTTGGCTGATCGCGGTCGGCGTTCCGGGCGGCTGGTTTGGCGTTGCCGGCCCCCTCGCCATCACCTTCCTGATCTTGAAGGTTTCCGGGATTCCAATGCTTGAAAAGAAGATGGCTGCGAATTCTGATTTCGCAGAGTACAAAAGAAGAACAAGCGTACTCGTTCCTTGGATTCCAAAGAAATAATTCACGGAGTGAATTCTGACATCGAGATCCACAAGTAATTCCGTCGCGCGCCCGCTCGTCCTGCTGACCGGAGCCACTGGCTACATCGGAGGGCGTCTCCTCAAGAGCCTTGCGAGGGCCAGTTGGCCCATTCGTTGTTTGGCCAGACATCCCGAATTTCTGCAGCCGCGAGTCGATCCCAACACCGGGGTTGTAAAGGGCGATTGCCTCGATCTGGCTTCACTCGAGCCAGCGCTGGCCGGAGTGCACACCGCTTATTACCTGGTTCACTCGATGGGATCCTCAGGTAAGTTGGAAGACGAGGACCGTCAAGCAGCCCGCTATTTCGCGGCATCCGCGCGCCAAGCAGGTGTCCGCCGCATCATCTATCTAGGTGGGCTTGTTGCCGAGGGCCAGTCGCTGTCTGCTCATTTGCGCAGCCGTCAAGAAGTGGCGGACATTTTGCGACCGCTTCGTGCCCCAGTTCTAATCTCAACAACTTCGATTTGCGCAACGTAAATCGTGATTTTTGAATTGGTGCCGAGCACAATCCCACTCTCTCCGCCACCCAGTCTTATCTCCAGCTGAGGTTGGCGACAAATCGCACAAAATGGGCCGAATTCCGGACTTTTTTCGTCAAACCGGACTGGAGAAACCGCACTTCGTGAGCCTTTTTCAATGCATTTCCGCCGTTTTCTCTACTGCACCAAATAGCAGTACGGGTTCCGTTCTTCACTAGGCGCTTGACACCGCATTGTTAGAGACGGGATGTTTCATTAGCTACGGTCTGAGGTGTGGACTCGAAATCTTTCAGCAAGATACAAACCTCACGGGTCGTTCAGCGCTCACCCCACAATTTTGCTATGGGCTGGGGTGATCTCTTCCGCGAATGCTGGGGCGGTCGCCGCCCCGACCGGCTCTTTTTATCCCGGCGAAATTCGCATCCCCCGCGAGATGTGCGACTCGCTTCTGCCTTCAGCGCGATGTTGCTGCACGCCAAGTTTCGATAAGGAGATCGCCATGGTTTCGTGCCTGGCACCACGACGACCAGCTTTGGACGGGGTCAACCCTTGCGGAATTCGTCTTCGTGGAAGGTCGTTGGTAGAATCCTGCCTCCTCGAATTGATGCTCACCAGGCTTTCTCGCCTGCACCCGGGTACCGGGCTGACTCCTGGGCCTTCTTGCGCAAAACTGCACCACACTCTTGCTGAAGAAAATGGAATAACTCCTCCATATGTTCCTGCCGGGTGCGGAAGTTCACCGGATTGATGCGAAACCAGCTTTTGCCTTTGAGCTCAGTGGTTGAGATCCAGAAACGGCCGCTCCGCTCCACTCCCTGCGCAACCTCCGCATGCAAGTCCTTCGATTCGGCCTCATTTAGCTCGGCGCCCTTGAACCGGATACAAATCGCTGACATCGGCGGAATACTGGCCGGCTCGAAGTCAGGGTGCCTTTCGGCTAGGGCATACAGGTGTTTTGCCTGACGCACATTGTTGTCAACCCATTCGCCGATCTGGCGGGCTCCGTATTTCTTGAAGCTCATCCACACTTTCAGGCCGCGGAAGCGCCGCGACTGCTCAAAGCCATGTACGTAATATTGATAGCGCTCATTGGCCTGGTCGAGTTCATCCGTTAAGTAGGAAGGCTTGATTCCGAACGATGCTGTGAGCCGGTCCTGATCTCGAACCAGCACGGCTCCCGCATCCAGCGGAGCATAGAACCACTTGTGCGGATCGATGGTGATGGAATCGGCAAGATCAAGCCCTCGATCTCGCATCGGCCAGTCACGTGAGAGCAACATGCCACCCCCATAGGCCGCATCGACATGCAGCCACATACCTTCACGGTCCGCGATTCGCCGTAACGCGCGGATGTTATCAACCGCTCCCGTGTTCGTAGTTCCGAACATGCCCACGATGCTCAGCGGACAAATCCCATTCTTCTTGTCTTGTGCGATCGTCTCCTCCAGCACATCGATCCGCACCTGAAAATTCGAGTCCGTGGGCAGCGGGCGAAGTGCATCTCGGCCGAGACCGATGCAATCCACCGCTTTGTCAACGGACACGTGCCGCTCTTCCGAAGCGTATACCGCACAGCGCTCCCGAATTCCATCGTGCTGTGCCCGGTCACGTGTCACGGCGTCGCGCCCCAATTTTAAGGCGATGAAGTTGGCCATCATTCCGCCGCTCGTGAGGTTTCCCCCGGCTTGCGGACCGTACCCGCAGAGATCGGTAAGCCAACGCACGACCCGGCGCTCCATCGCGACCGCTGATGGGCCAATGGAGTACGCACCGACATTCTGATTGAGTGCGGAGCAGATGAAGTCCGCAATAATACCCACTGGATTGGGCGACGGTGTGATCAAGCCCATGTACCCTGGGTGCCCAACGTTGGTGCAGTAGGGAATCAGTTTGGTCTCGAGCTCGTTCAAAACAGCTCCTGCTGGACTAGGATCCTGCGGCAGCGGTTCAGCAAACAGCTCGTTGGTTGACCGCGGCTCCGTGTTAGGGAAAACGCGTTTCTCTTCGATATGGTCGAGATACTCAGCGAGGAAATCGACAACCCGATGTCCAAGCTCACGAAATTCCCTTGCGTCCATGACTTTTCTCCACCCCCGAGTCTACGTTGTCAGTCCGCGGGCTGCTCTGGTTTTTGCCCTCGCATTGTTTTTCGATCGTGACTCGAGGAGATCTCTTCGAAGTGTTTCCCGTTGGCCGGCTCCATGAGCTACCGTCTGTGCTGCCCAGTTTGCGAAGCAGAGCCACGGACTCCCCACTCTCGGACCAGGGGAGCCATTCGTTGACGGGTTGCAACTCGGCCGTGAGATGAGCGACCGAAGGCCACGCATTCCTCAGTGATTGGCCAAAACAAAGGGGCATCCTTCCTTAAAAATTAACGAAAAGTTTACCGTGCTTCGGGTATCTACTAGTTCACTGTACCTCCGTGATCTACTAGCCCACTGCACCTCAGTGTTCTACTAGTTCACCGAACTTCGGTCATCTACTAGTCCACTGTACCTCGGTGATCTACTTAGTTTGTTCGCCTTCACCAATACTCCTTTCTAGAGCAGTCAGCAGCAGAGTTTCTAAGCAATTGACTTCTGTCGGGTTCATTCGATTCCTCATTTGCGTCTGCTCACAAAATTATTAGGAGCCTACAAAAGTGACAAACTCCCCCAAGAGAAGGTCGCAGTGTCTGAGTGTTTTGGCAATTTTACTTAGCTTATTATTGTCAGGTTGCAGCGCCGCATTTCCTGCAAGTGATCCGACCGAGGCGGCGGCCTCTGTTTCTGACAATCCGCTGAAGGCGGATCCCAGCCCGGTCAGTTTCGGCTCTAAGACTCAAATCGGCAAGACCCAAACTACAACCGTCACGTTCGCCAACCAAAGCGACAGTATGCTGGTCATTCGATCCGTTCAGGTCATGGCTTCTGCCGCGTTTTCGGTACAAAGCTGGAAGGGGTCAGTGACTCTGGCACCGGGGCAGAGCATACCGGTTGTGCTCTCATTTACACCGCTTGCAAAAGCAAGCTACAGTGGGCAACTAGCTGTTGTCAGTGAGGTGAAGCGTCCCAACAGTCTAAATAAGGGGTCTCACGCCGGAACCAGCGAGGGTAACTTTTTCACGACCGCTCTCGTGCCTCTCTACGGAGTGGCGGCAACTGCGCCTCAGATCAGTATTGCGCCCGCGAGCATTCAGCTCAACGCCGGCCAATCTCGGCAGTTGACAGCCTCAGTACCGGCACGACGAACTCCGCGGTCACTTGGAAGGCGGCGTTGGGCAGAGTCAGTTCTTCTGGTCTCTACAGCGCTCCGAACGTCCAGACTGTAACCGCGGACACGGTTTCGGCCACGAGCGTTGCTTCCCCGAGCACGTCCGCCGCAATTCAGGTGAAGGTCCAACCGATTTCCACGCCGTCGCCTGCACCTGTTTCCACGCCCTCGCCCGCACCTGTAACAACAACTTCGGATGGGTCTGCTTACTACGTGAGCGCATCTGGCGGCAGCGATTCCAATGACGGATTGGCTCCGACGGTAGGCGGTGGACACGGTCCCTGGGCGACTATTGGTCACGCAGACTCAGCCCTGGCCCTCGGAGCTGGCGGAACGCATATATATGTGACCGGCAACTTCACTCTCACCTCCTCGGTTATCACCGGAAGTTCTGGAACGAGTTCTGCTCGCATCATCTGGGATGGACAAGGCACGACAACCATGACTTGGACGACAGGCAGCAACGCCGGGACTTGCTGGCAGGTCGGGTCGGCTACGAGCACAGGTAGCTACGTCACCGTGCAAGGTTTCAACTTCACAGGATCTTGCGCGACTGGGATAGCCCTTCGAGGCGATTCGGACAATGCGCTGAACAACTCTATCCACAACCTTGACGGCGGAGGAGGATCTCCAAGTTCATCTTGTCCAGCAACGGGAGCCATTCAACAAGTTGCGACCTATGACACGAATCCCGGATTGGGCCTGACGATTGGCGACATCGGCGGAGTCATCAGCGGAAACACCATCAATCAGATCGGCACGTCCCCGAACCCATCCTGCGCGGAGTGGCACGGCATTTATCAGAAGTTCCCGCACACCACGATTGAGAACAACGTGATTTCGAACGTTACCAGCGGATCGGGGGATGCAGTTCGGCGGTTTTTCTTGCTATACGACCGTGAGCAACAATACCTTTTTCTACAACGAGCAGGGTAACATTATGATGTACGCGGAAACGTGGTCGAACAACACTGCTGCCGCGGATCAATGCCCGGCACCTGAATTCGATCACGTCGCGATGATTAACAATATCAGTCTCGATGTGCAAAATTCGAACGGAGCGGAACGCGGTCCCGGCGCCACCATCTACGGCGGTACGATCTGCACGGCCGGCATGGTTGGTACGGATGTTATCTTGTCAAACACTCTGAGCTATAACAACGCGGGTGGAAGCTTCCGCGACAATTGCTCGCCATCTTCCGGGATCAAGATGCAAAACGTGTTCTCAGATTCCTCGGAGACAGCGACGTTCACGAATTGGCAACCCAACGGGAGCGGCAACTATAGCTTGGAGTCAAGTAGCAACGCGGTCTCAAATGGCACGGCTACCTGCCCCAGCGCTCTGCCAGCTTGCTACCCCCAGGTTGATATAACCGGCGCCACTCAGCCGAGTCCACCGTCCATTGGTGCTTATAAGTAGTCGGGCAACGATAATCGTCCGCTCAAACTATAGTCATATCAGAAAAGATTCGACACGGTGCCGGTTGCACGCGGCCGCAGCGGAGGAAACATAAGTTTTCTCGGAAATATTTTCTGACTCTAGTCTTGCCGCCAAAAGGCTGAATATGATTGCAGCGAACATTGATCGCCTCCCTTTTTCTGTAACGGTTTCAATGTAAGTTCCTGGCAACTCGTGAGCCTGGCAGATCGCCGTTCAGGTCAATCTGTCGAGCGAGCTCACTCGGTACTTGTTCTCTCAGGGGGCCGTGAGAGCGATTATTGCTTATTCCCGCGTCCCAATAAGCTGCCCTGGCCTCGGTCAGCGCCGCTACAAAGCGCACATCCAACCAATCAGCAGGATACCGTTGAAAAATTCCACCTCGTCCGCATAGGCGGTCGTGCCGGGCTACCACCCGTCTAATGGTAAGAAAACGAAGGCTGCGCAGGAAGCCTCTATCTCGAGGTCACTAACGCTTCCCAACGATAAATAATGGCGGTGCCCAGTACCCTTCATTCCGCCAACTTCTTCCGCCCCTGCGTGGGGCCCGATTGCCGCAACCGGTCAAAGCAAACTTCGATAAAACCACGTCTTGGACGTAACGGTCGGCTGGAAAGCGTCATCGCGATGCACGTCGTCCCAGGGGGGGCTATAGCACGATCGTGCCCGGATCTGGCACAGAGGTGCCATACACGAAAGTATTAGCCTTATGTAGATTCGGTTCAGTGTGGAGGACGGTTACCTAAGACTGATATTCGGTTCTGTTTAAGGCCGTATTGCTGACCCTCCTCGAAGAATTAACAAAACTCGAGGGTTCCTGTTCTCACCTCGGACCAGAGTCGCAGGCCAGACTGTTGGCCGGTTACGCGACCGCAAGTTGAGATTTCATGCACGGCGACGGATGTGGAATAAGCTCCGAAAATTACCGGTTGCAAGCCTGTTGACTTAGCCAATCCGAACGGATGGATCGTGTCGTGAGCCGCGTTTGAAGCGGCTGCAACTGTCTGACAAGTGCTTTGCTGTGTTGCACATCAGTGTGTTTTTCCCTATGGGGCTCACAGGGCGGAGCTGTGACTAGTCTCCGGCACACCGGTGGTAAGGGAACGGATTAGCCGCAAGCGGCGTCTGGGCAAAGGAGATCGCATTGAGCAGAATTTACGACGCACTGCAGCATAATGGTCCGGCGGGCCGACCCGCTGGCGAGACTTTGGCTCCAGTGCGACCAGTGCGCCTCCCCCAGCCCGCGCAACCGTCTCCAGGCGCAGGACAGACCTCTCCCGACCGCGCTAAGACCCCCGAATGGACCCTGGCTCTTGAGGTCTTGAAGAGGCATTGGCGTTTATCAGCACTTTTCGTCGGAGCGGTGATGATCACGGCAATCATCGTCACGTTTAGCACGCGGGCCGTCTACGAACCCCTGGCTCGCATTGAGGTCGATCCTCCCGGCGAGACCTTCTCCCTCGATGGCGGCAACGGCGGTGGCGACAATGAAACGTACGTCGAAACCCAGGCGCAGAATCTGAAAAGTGACAAGCTTGCTGTGGCTGTGATTCGCCAGCTACATCTGGATCAAAATCCCGATCTCGTGCCGGATTCGCGGGTGCGGGCCCAGAACCAGGCGACGGCTAATTCTGAATCGAATGATGTGCTCCAGCTCACCCCGGCTGAGAACACTGCCCTACGAGCTCTACGTTTACGATTGACGATCCGGCGGGATACCGCGAGCCGGCTGATTACAGTGAGCTTCGCTGCCCACGATCCGCAGTTGGCTGCACAGGTCACCAACACCGTGGTGAACACCTTCATCGAGCAGGGCTACGAGGAACAGAACGACTCGATCATGAAGTCAACGCGGTGGCTGTCGAAACAACTGGACGACATTCGTGCGCGCATGGAGGATTCCAACCGCTTGTTGGCCAACTTCGAGGAGAAGATCGGCGTGTCCGACCTGGACGACAACAAAAGCACTTTCTCCGAACATATGGAGGAGTTGAACCGGCAGCTCACGCAAGCCGAGGCAGATCGCATTCAGATCGAGGCAATGCTCAAGAATGTGCGCGTGGGAAGCGCCGACTGGTTGCCTGATGTGCGTAACAACCCCGTCGTCCAACAACTGAGCGAGAAACTAGCGGACGCTCGCTCCCAGCTGGCCCAAGCCACGGTGGTGTACGGGGCAAATCATCCGAATGCCAAGAAACTGCAGAACCAGGTGGATGAACTGGACAAACAGCTGAGCGCCGAAAAGCTGGCGATCGTAGGCTCTATTCACAGCAGTTACGATGCGGCCCATGCCCGGGAACAGCTGATGAACTCGCAGATCAAGGGCGTCACCGGCCAGTTGAACCAGATGGCCCGCTACAACGCGCTGAAGAAGGATGCGCAAGCTAACTCCGAACTCTATAACAACCTCTACGCCCGGGTTAAAGAAGCGGGCATTGCGGCCGCATCGAAGTCGAGCAATCTGCGAGTTGTCGACGAAGCCCGGGTACTCGACTCGCCCTCCCGTCCCAATCGCGGTCTGAACCTTTCTGTGGCGATGATGGTCGCCCTGATGGGTGGCGTCGCGCTGGCATTCCTCAGGGAGCGGCTCGATGCACGCATTTTCACGTCAGAAGACATGCAACACTCGACCGGCAAGGCGAATGTCTCGATCGTCCCCGAGTTCTTCTTGGCTGGTCAGAACTTGCTGCCTGGTGTCGGCCAGTGGGGGGCGGCGAAGCTCGGTAGATCGGGAGCTCCTACGGTGCCCGCGAACGCAATGGAAGCGAGCTTGGGCCGTTGCGTACGCCTGCTATTGGACGAACCGCATTCCCCGGGAGCAGAAGCATTGCGTGCTCTTTACACATCGGTAGTGCTGTCGCGGGCAGAAACCCCACCGCAGGTCGCCATGGTGGTTTCTTCCCTCCCGGGCGAAGGTAAGACGACGGTTGCGGTGAACCTGGCGATCGCTATGGCACAGCACGGTAGCACTTGCATCGTTGATGCTGACCTTCGACGGGGTCGAGTCGCGTCTGAGCTTGGAATCACAAACGATTTCGGGCTGAGTGACGTGTTGGCCAGTGGTGACTCGGTCAAGCGTGCCTACGTTACAGTGCCCACCATACCCAACCTCGTCGTGATTCCGGCTCATCCGGGCAATCCGAAAGCGGGCCAGTTGATCTGTTCGGAAACAATGAGCGAAGTCCTCCAGGAGCTGCGGTCGCAGTTCCGTTTTGTGGTGATCGACTCCGCTCCGCTTCTGCCTTTCGCGGATGCGCGTGCCCTTTCAACTCTAGTCGATGGCCTGGTATTTGTGAGCCGTTCTGGAGTGACCACGCACCACGTAGTGCGCCAAAGCCTCGAACTGCTGGAAGAGATGCATGGCGCTTCGGTTTTGGAGTTCGTTCTTAATGCCGCCGATATGACTTCGACTCAATACCGCTACTACCAGTACGGTTACGATTATTATCGACCGCCTTCGAAATGAGTTTGCTGTAGAAATTTTCTGACATCAGGACTGCTTCTTCTGCGATGGCAATGCCAGCCGTCAACTCGTTTGACTTTGATGACCAGCAGAATCCGCTGGGGCACGCTAACCAACGGAGAACCATGTCGACGACGACCACCAACCCAGGGAAAGAAATGGTGAAGAATTACTCTCAGGACACCTTTCTGCGGTACCGAATGCCGATTATCGTGCTGTCACAGATAATCCTCATCTGGATCGGCTACTACTCCAGCTTTGTGCTTCGCTTGGACCGCAGCTTTGACGCGTCAGCACACTCACTTTTCTGGCAAACGCTTCCCTTAGTCATTGTCGTGAAACTGGTGATTTTTTACTATTTTGGGCTGCTGCGCGGCTGGTGGCGGTACGTCGGCATGAGCGACCTGCTCAATATAGCTTCAGCGTCATTTCTCGCCTCCACCCTCCTGTTCGGTATTTTCGTCTTTGGGATGGCGTTGAGCGGATATCCTCGCTCCGTAGTTCCCATCGACATGTTACTGACCATCATGCTGGTGGGGGGCGCGAGGTTCGGGGTACGTGCCTACACAGAACGCGCAAAGAAAGATGGCAACCAGAAGAAAACTCTGATCGTGGGAGCCGGCCTTGCGGGCGGGGCAATTGCACGCGAGTTAAAAGTCGATCCCAGGCTTGGCTACTATCCTCTCGGGTTTGTGGACGACGATCCCGGCAAGTTGGGAATCAAGATTAATGCAGTAAGGGTTCTCGGCAACACCGATGCCCTGGACCGTCTGATCAAGAAATACGAAGCCGAATGCGTGTTGATCGCTATGCCTTCCGCCAAGGGGTACGAGATTGAGCGGATCATCGATAAGTGCCGGCAGTCGAAGGTGTGCTTCAAAATCCTGCCACCGATGAGCGAGCAACTTAATGGCACCGCCTCGATTAAGCAATTCAGAAAGGTGCGGGTGGAAGACTTGCTCAGCCGGAGTCCGGTCCACCTCGATCTGGGGAGAATCCGGGAGGAGGTCCAGGACAAGGTGTTGTTGATTACCGGCGCGGGCGGATCCATTGGATCTGAATTAGCCCGTCAGATTGCGACGTTTGAGCCACGTCGCCTGGTGTTATTCGAACGGTCAGAGAACGATTTGTTCCGCATCAGCATGGAACTTTCCTCCAAGTTCCCGAACCTCGATTTTGTGCCGGTCGTCGGCGACATCCTGGACGTGACTTTGCTGCGGGAAGTTTTTTCGCTTCACCGACCCACGTCGGTTTTTCACGCCGCCGCCTATAAACACGTGCCCATGATGGAGAAAAGCTGCTTCCAGGCAGTCACCAACAATATTTTTGGAACCTACAACGTTGCGCTCGTGGCCAGGCAATTCTATGCTGACAATTTCGTGTTAATCTCCTCCGACAAAGCCGTGAACCCCGCGAATGTCATGGGGGTGACGAAGCGCGTGGCCGAGTTGATCACGATGGCGCTACAGCAAAACCGTACCCGGTTCGTCGCCGTGCGATTCGGCAATGTGTTGGGCAGCAACGGAAGTGTGTTGCCGACCTTCGAGGCTCAGATTACAAACGGCGGTCCAGTCACGGTCACGCATCCCGAAGCGAAACGGTATTTCATGACCATCGCAGAAGCGGTCGGTTTGGTGCTGCAGGCGTCAACCATGGGAAAGGGCGGAGAAATCTTCGTTCTCGACATGGGCGACCCAATCAAGATCATCGACTTGGCCCGCCGAATGATACTGCCTCTCTGGGCTCGAACCCGACCGGGACGTGCAGATCTCGTTTACTGGTCTGCGCCCGGGAGAGAAGATGTTCGAGGAGATCCGCCTCGAAGGCGAAGGAGTTATGCCCACTCCGCATGATCAGATCCGGGTTTTTTGTGGCGGGCAGCCTAGTTTCGAGCAGGTGCGCCGTTGGCTGGAAGAGCTTTCCACTCTGGTGGAATCCCGAAACGTTCACGGCCTGATCTCCAAGCTGGTGTCCATCGTTCCCGAGTACGAGCCGAGTAAAGAAATCAGCGTCCTTTGCGAAGTGGACCGTCACGATCAAGTTTTGGTTTACAACCGTGCGCGGACCAGCCTGGACAGCTATAAGGACATCGCGTAGGTGGCAGAATATCCGCGCGGAATATACCGGAGTGAACGAGGTCACCGTCCCCAAGTTTGCCGGCTCGTTTGAACATGTGAGGCACGGAATATCTTGAGTTCCTCCCTCCTCTCTTTACCTAACGCAATCGCTAATTAATCTTTGGACGGTCTATACCCTTGAAAACTTTAAATCCACCATCGAATTCGCCGGTTGCCGGCGCGGCGTCCGCTAACAAGACCCTGTTCCCCTTCCTCGATCTCAAGGCACAGCATGCCAAGATCAGAGAAGAAGTCTTGGCTGCGGTCACAGCAGTGCTCGACAGCCAGCACTTCATCATGGGCCCTGAAGTGGAAAAACTGGAAGCTGAGGTCGCCCAGTTCATCGGGAGCAGTTTCGCCATCGGTTGCGCATCTGGATCAGACGCGCTGTTGCTCGCCCTGATGGCGACAGGGATAGGCAACGGCGATGAGGTTGTCACTACCCCATTCACCTTCGTTGCGACAGCGGGCAGCATTGCCCGCCTTAACGCCAAGCCGGTATTCGTCGATATCGACCCCGAAACCTACAACTTGGACTGCAAGCAACTGGAAGCGGCTATCACTCCGCGTACCAAGGCTATTATTCCGGTACACCTGTTCGGTCTGCCGGCAGAAATGGCCAAGATCATGGAGATCGCATCGGCGGCGGGTCTGCCGGTAATAGAGGATGCAGCCCAGTCCATGGGCTCGCGCTACCAGCATCAGTTTGTGGGTGACATCGGCACCTGCGGCTGCTTTAGCTTCTTCCCCTCAAAGAATCTGGGAGGAGCCGGCGACGGAGGCATGATCAGCACGAATGACCCGGAGTTGGCGGAGCGCCTCTCGGTGTTACGCATCCACGGCAGCCGTCGCAAGTACCACTACGAGCTCTTAGGCATGAACAGCCGCCTGGATGCTCTACAAGCGGCAATTCTGCGAGTGAAGCTGAAACACCTGGCCGACTGGACCGAGGGCCGTCGCCGCAATGCGAACTTCTATCGCCAGCTTTTCGCTCAAGCCGGCCTTGATCGCTGGATCAAGCTGCCAGCAGAACCGAGCGGGATGCGACACGTCTATAACCAGTTCGTGATCCGACTTCAAGAGCGGGACCAGCTAAAAGAACACTTGCGCAAGAGCGGCATTCCTACGGAAATCTACTACCCTCTCCCCCTGCATCTTCAGCCTGCATTTGCTTATCTCGGCTATGGCCACGGTGCTTTTCCGGAGTCCGAGGTCGCGAGCAGTCAGGTGCTCGCGCTTCCCGTTTATCCCGAGATGACGGAAGACCAACAGAAGGCTGTTGCGGACGCCATTGCGGTGTTCTTCGGAAAAACGTAATCCGCAAGTAGTTTGAAGCCGGGTTCGCTCCGCAGCCGTCCCCCAGGCGCGACTCCAGTCGGCTATGGATTGTTTCGCCAAGCGGCTGGGTCCCATCCCGCAGCGCACTCATCCATCCCCCAACGCATATATCAACAGCCACCTGAACCAAGGCGGATCAAGAAAGCCATGGTAGAAAGCGAATGCACGATAACGGGCTTCGAAATATCATCAGTAAGAAAAGCCTCCCAACTGATGTCGGCAGCGTCGCTCATTATTGCTGTTGCTTTGATCAGCCCTGGAAGTGATAGCTTGAGCAGCGCGTCCGGAATTGCTGCCTCGCTAGCCTGTCCGCCGCGTCTCGACGGCTGGTCCGGGGCCGGCGCCAAGCTTCGGCACGCACGACAATACTGGGTCTCACCCAAGGGCGTGGACAGCGCAGAGCGCGATGGTTCGAACGACAGTCCGTGGCGCACCATCGCATATGCGGATTCCCGTCTTAACCTGGGCGAAGATGGCGCGGTAATTCATGTCTCAGGTCAGCAAACGTATAGCTCGCTAGCGACTAGCAAGAGCGGCCGACCATCGGCCCGTATTTATTTCCAAGGTGAAGACGGGGCAGGTATCACTTTTTCCGATTCTTCCGGATGGATTGTGCGCGGCGATTACGTCACCGTCGAAGGCTTCGAGATTACAGGGCCCTACCTCGCGACGGCCATCGATTTGTGGGGGGACGGCGACAATGCGATCGGCAATTACATTCACGACTTGACGGGAACTGGAAGTTTCAGGCCGAATTGTCCACCCGCTGGCGCAATCATGCAAAACCCGGCACTCGGACGGGACCAAGTGCGCGATGTTTCTTATCTCGGCGGAGAGATAAGCGCCAATCGCATCAATAATGTTGGCGCAAGAGATAGCAGTTGTCCAGAGTGGCACGGCATTTACGCCAAGTTCCCGCACACTTTCAT
Source organism: uncultured Acidobacteriaceae bacterium (assembly GCA_963712035.1). Classification (GTDB taxonomy): domain Bacteria; phylum Acidobacteriota; class Terriglobia; order Terriglobales; family Acidobacteriaceae; genus PALSA-270. The sequence continues at coordinate 28,085 of CAVQGL010000006.1, forward strand.
TCGCAACAATATCATCTCGAACGTCGGGAAAGGCTGGGGGATCCAGCTATATGGTTATTCTTGCTACGACAGTATTGTTAACAACACGATCTTTGGCAACATGCAAGGCGCTTTGATCTTGAGCCATGGCACCTGGCAAAATGACGGTGCGGCCGCAGCCCAATGCGATATCAACAAACCACAGGACTATCTTACCGTCACGAATAACATTTTGATCGATACGACTAATCCATCCGGCCCCCAAAACGAGCGCGGCCACGGGTTAACCCTCTATTCGGGCGCCTGCCAACAGGGCTACGTTCCGTTCGGTAAGCACATCCTGATCTCTAACAACCTGATGTATGGCAACGCGAATGGAGATTTCTACGATAGTTGCCATACTGGTTACAACCCTCAAAATAATTATGCTGACGCGAGCGGTACTGCCACGTTTGTGTATTACCGCCCCGATGGAAAAGGTGACTATCATCTGAGAGCGGGAAGCAGGGCTGTGGCCAACGGCACTGTTTCTTGTGCCACCGGGCAAACCCTTTGTGCGCCACAAACTGATTTTGAAGGCGCTCGACGCTCTCAAAGCGGCTCCTACGACATCGGGGCCTATATCTATTCGAACGCACCCGCGAAGAGGCTCGCCCGCCACTGACACGGTGGCGTTGTCGGGGCCGCGGGCCAGGGTCATTGGACAAGACGTTTCGGCCTCCCCCATATTTCCAACAATGATCGAAGCACAACAAAGAACCGTAGTGGACGCCTTTGTGACGTTATTCACGACGACAAAATTGGGAACACTACGCGGACAGGAGAAATGGAATGGATAACCCGAAGGTCGCGGTCATCGGTGCGGGATATTGGGGCAGGAACCTGGTGCGCAACTTTCATCAGTTGAATGCGTTGGCCTGTGTGTGCGACGAACGACCCGAAATTCTGGCAGAAATGCAGGACAAATACGGGGTCAATATTGCAAGTCGTCTTGATGACGTGCTGGCGGACCGTAGTATTGATGCCGTCGTAATTGCTGTCCCGGCCGCACAACATTATGAGGTCGCTAAGCGCAGTTTACTGGCCGGGAAAGACGTTTTTGTTGAAAAACCTCTCGCGCTGCATGCCGCCGAGGGTAAAGACCTGATCAAGCTCGCTACAGATCACCGCAGGATTTTAATGGTTGGCCACATTTTGGAGTATCACCCTGCGATTCTCGAGCTGAAAAGAATGATCCGCGTAGGCGAACTGGGACGGATTCAATATATCTACTCCTCCCGACTAAATTTGGGTAAATTGCGGACGGAAGAAAATATCTTGTGGAGTTTCGCACCTCACGACATTTCTGCGATTCTGTACCTTTTGGGTGAAGCTCCAATCATGGTTTCGAGCCACGGTGGCAGTTTTCTGAATGGTCAGATCATGGACACCACGTTAACAAACTGCGAATTCAAGAGCGGCGTAAATGCCCACATCTTTGTCAGTTGGCTGCACCCGTTCAAGGAACAGAAGTTTGCCATCGTGGGGGACAAGAAGATGGCCGTGTTCGACGATATGGAAAGCGAGCACAAATTAATGCTGTACTCGCACCGCATCGACTGGGTGGACCGCGTGCCAATCGCCCAAAAGGCGAAGGGCGACCCGGTAGCGTTGCCTAAAGAGGAGCCCTTGCGCCGTGAATGCGAACATTTTCTCGAATGTGTGAGTACCCGCAAGGAACCTCGCACCAGCGGGGAAAGTGCGCTGCGCGTGCTGGAAGTGCTGGAGGCTTGCGAAACGTCGGCGCGCCAGAAAGGTATTCCTGTCGAAGTTGGGCAAACTCCTGACTATCGGGCGCACCAATCAGCCGTCATTGACTCAGGTTGCCAAATCGGGGAGGGTACGCAGATCTGGCATTTCTCGCACATCATGAGCGGTTCGCAGTTGGGGAAAAAGTGCAATGTCGGCCAGAATGTCGTGATCAGCCCTGGGGTTAGGGTGGGCAACAATGTAAAAATTCAAAATAACGTCTCGGTCTATACCGGGGTGGAGCTAGAGGACGATGTCTTCTGCGGACCTTCCATGGTGTTCACCAATGTCATCAATCCCCGCAGTCACGTAAGTCGCAAGCATGAGTACCGGAGAACCCTGGTGCGAAGAGGCGCGTCTATCGGAGCTAATGCGACCATCGTCTGCGGCGTAACACTCGGGAAGTACTGCTTCGTTGCCGCTGGCGCCGTGGTGACGAAGGACGTTCCCGACTATGCGGTGGTGATCGGCGTTCCCGCCGCGCACTGCGGCTGGATGTGCTATTGCGGAACCCGGTTGCCGGACCCGCCCGAATCCGAGGTAAAGTGTTCCGACTGCGGTCGGCGATACCATATCGAAGCCGCCACTTGCCGCGAGATCGAAACCATCGCGGCTTCTCCGGAGCGAGAGTTAACGCAGTCCATCCCGAGCCTTGCTTGATTGGCAAAGGTCTTCCCACATGGCAGAAAGCTCTTTTATTCCGTTCCACGTGCCGTCGATAGGGCAGGAAGAGATCGACGCTGTGAATGAAGTTTTGACGTCCCGTTGGCTGACGACCGGGCCAGTTACGCTCGAATTCCAAAAAGAATTCGCCAGCTATGTTGGCTCCAAGCACGCTCTGGCAGTCAACTCCGGGACGGCCGCCCTTCAACTGGCGCTGGATGCCATCGGCTTGCGAGCGGGCGACGAAGTTCTGGTTCCAACCAATACGTTCACCGCGACCGCGGAAGTAGTCACCTACTTCGGCGCGCATCCAGTCTTGTGTGACAGTGTTCCCGGCGGCTTTAACATTGGTCTTGAGGATGCCGAGCGGCGCATAACCGAACGCACGCGGGCAATCATTCCAGTGCACATTGCTGGCGAGCCCTGCCCCATGGATCGGCTAAGGGAGTTTGCCCTCCGACACCGGCTGCATGTCATTGAAGATGCCGCTCATGCCCTGCCGGCGAATTATCGCGGGCGGCGTATCGGCACCATCTCGGAACTCACCGCTTTCAGTTTCTACGCCACCAAAACGCTTTCGACTGGTGAAGGCGGGATGTTAACTACAGATAACGACGCCTACGCGGAACGGGCCTCGATCATGCGGCTCCATGGGATCGGCGGGGATGCTTGGAAACGTTACTCACGAACCGGCTCCTGGTACTACGAGGTGCAGGACGCGGGGTTCAAGATGAACCTTCCCGACATCCTCTCAGCGCTAGGCCGGGCTCAGTTGAGAAAGTGCGACTTGTTCCGGCAACGCCGGCGAGAAATTAGCGCATACTACAACCAAGAATTCGGAAACATTGATGTGTTAGAGCTGCCTCCCGGGGATTCGGAAAACGTGGAACATGCCTGGCATCTCTACATCCTGCGGCTGCGGCCAGATCTCTTGACGGTAGACCGGGATGAGTTCATCCGGCAGTTGAAGATCCTAGGGGTTGGTACCAGCGTGCATTTCATTCCTCTGCATCGACATCCTTTCTGGGCCAAACAGTACGGCCATAAGCCACAGGACTTTCCCAACGCCGAGGACGCCTTTGCTCGCTGCTTCTCCTTGCCTATCTACCCGGGTATGACCGAGGAACAAATAGAACGGGTCACACACGCTGTGGGACAAATCGCGACTTCCAACTCTAAAAGAACAGCGGTGGTGGCAGGCTGATGAGGAGCTCGGTGGCAGATATGCCGGGCAATCTGCAGGACCAACGGGACGTAACGGGCCCGGCGGGGCCCAGCGCTTGGTGTCTCTCCCAAAGTAAACGTGCATTTGATTTCGTGGGCGGGTGCCTTTTGCTGGTTTTGGGAATTCCCGTCATGTTGTTGGTTGCAGTGTTGGTCGCCATTACTTCACGGGGTCCCATACTGTTCCGCCAGCCGCGCGTGGGAAGGAACGGCCGCGAGTTCATACTCTTAAAGTACCGCAGCATGAAGCAGAATTTGCGTGACAGCGGCCCAGGGCTAACCCGGAAAGGCGATTCGAGGGTCACGGCGGTAGGGCGAGTGCTGCGCCGGAGTAAGCTCGATGAACTGCCGCAGCTGATCAATGTGATACGTGGTGACATGAGCCTAGTGGGTCCGCGTCCCGACCTGGCGGAGTATCTTCGTAACCTCACCCCGCAGGAAAAGTCCATACTTGCATTGCGTCCCGGGATTGCGAGCGTTACCAGTTTGCGGTTCGTGAATGAAGAAGAGTTGTTCGCGGAAGTATCACCCGAAAAACTGATAGACCATTACACCAATATCCATCTTCCTGAGAAGATTCGGCAGGATTTGGAGTACGCTCGAACCGCCAGTTTGGGTAGCGACGTAGCGCTCTTGCTCCATACGATAAGCGGGGTAATCCGCCATTCATTCGGGTTGAACCGACGCGAAGGGAGACAGTAGGTTGTCGGTTCTTTTCCTTACTCCATACTACCCGCCGGAAGTGGGGGCCCCGCAGACACGAATTTACGAGCTGGCCGTGCGTCTGCATAAAAAAGGTCACCAGGTCTCGGTCCTCACCACTTTTCCGAATTATCCGTCTGGTGTGGTACCGAAAGAATGGCGCCGGCGGCTCTTCTGGAAGGGAGAAGACCATGGCATCAAGATTTACCGGACATGGTCGTATGCTACCCCCAATAAGGGCTTTTACAGACGAGTCCTCAGTCAACTTTCCTTCGTGATTTCCTCCTGCCTGGCTGGCCTTTTCCTTCCTTGCGTGGACGCCATCATAGTTGAGTCTCCGCCGCTGTTCGACGGGTTTGCCGGCGTGTTTCTATCCACCCTTAAGAGAACACCCTACATCTTTAATGTCGCGGACCTTTGGCTGGACGCTGCCGTGCAAATGGGTATGCTGAGAAATCCCAGGCTGATACGCCTCGCCAAAAAGGTTGAGTCCTATTTTTATCGCCGCTCTGCCCGAGTGTTTGCGGTCACGTCTGGAGTGCGCCAAGCCATCGTTGACTGTGGCATTCCTGAGCAGAAGGTAATCCTGTTCCGGAATGCAGCAGACACGGAATTCTTTGCGCCCCTGCCACCGCAACCGGAAGTACGGCATGAGTTGGGCGCCAAAGACGAAGACCTGCTGGTGATGTATGCGGGAACCCTGGGAATGGCTCAACAAGTGGACGCCATCGTGGATGCCGCCGCCCTGTTCCACCAGGAGGGTAACAACGCAGTGCAGTTCGTGTTCTTGGGCGACGGATCGGAGAAGGAAAACTTGGAACGCAAAGTCCAGAACCTTGGTCTGAGTAATGTTCGCTTCTTGGGGGTTCATCTCAAGTCACGTATGCCAGCATTGCTCGGTGCTGCTGACTGCGTTCTGGTTTCGGTCCGTGACTTGAAAGTGTTGGAATCGGCCCTGCCCACCAAAATGTTCGAGGCTATGGCTTGCTGCAAACCCGTGGTACTGGCTGCGCGCGGGGAAGCGGCCGAAACCCTTACAGAGGCTCGGGCCGGTGTTATCGCCCAGCCAGGGGATCCGCTCGATATTCATGACGCCATTTTCAAACTTCAGCAACACCCCGAGCAAAGACATGAGATGGGTCAGAGTGGTCGTGCCTATGTTCTCGCGCATTTCAGTCGCGATCAAAGGGCTGAACAATTAAGCACGATCCTGGATACTCTGCAATCTCACCAGGCCGTCCGCCTCGGGGAAGTTGATTGTTTGCCCGCAAAAACTACCGCGGCCGAAAGAACCTAGTAATCGCCAATCCATCGGAACAAGAAAAACTTAAATGAAGATTGCTACGATTGTCGGAGCGAGACCGCAGTTCGTCAAAGCTGCCACCCTGACGCGGGTCTTTCGCAGCCTGCCGGGGGTGGAAGAGGTCATGATCCACACTGGGCAGCATTACGATCAGAATCTCTCCGCAGTTTTTTTCGAGCAAATGGGAATCCCTGAGCCGAGCTTTAACCTGGGGATTGGATCCGGGACCCACGGCTATCAAACTGGACGAATGCTGGAAGAGATTGAGCGGATATTACAGCAATTGCAACCTGACTTTGTCCTCGTGTACGGAGACACCAATTCGACTTTGGCCGGTGCGTTGGCAGCCGTGAAGCTTCACCTCCGCGTAGCCCATGTGGAAGCTGGCTTGCGCTCTTTCAACCGCGCTATACCAGAGGAAGTCAACCGCATCCTGACCGACCATGCATCTGATCTTCTTTTTGCTCCAACCGAAACTGCCGTGGTCAATCTACAGCGAGAGGGCATCTCGGATGGCCGTTGTTATCTGACCGGAGACGTCATGTACGATGCGGCCCTGTATTATGCTCCAATCGCCGAAGCGGAGAGCCGGCTTTTGGATTCGTTGGACCTGGTCGATCGCGACTATGTGTTGGCCACAATCCACCGCCCCATTAACACCGACAACCTGTCCAACCTCAGAACGATTCTCGCCGCATTTGCCACCATTGCGAAAGACATTCCAGTGCTCCTCCCGATGCACCCCCGTACTCGGCATAGCTTGCTCCGCGCCGGAATGCTCGATGAGGTGCCTCGTGGCATAAGGGTTATCGAACCGGTCGGCTATCTGGACATTGTGATGGCGGAAAAACATGCTCGACTGGTTGCCACGGATTCCGGAGGCATGCAAAAAGAAGCCTTCTTCTATCGCGTCCCGTGCGTGACCTTGCGTGAGGAAACAGAGTGGACCGAACTTGTCGCCCTGGGCTGGAATCGCCTCGCGCCGCCGGTCAGCACGGCCGCGGTTGTGGCCACGCTTCGCGCCGCCTTGCAAGCTGGCCCAGGTGCAGAAGCGGAGCCCTACGGGGACGGCCACAGCGCAGAGCGCATTGCTCACATTCTGACTCAACAAGAACCCGGAATCAGTCGAGCTACCGCAAAGATCGAGGAGTCCGGGTGGCTGAGTCAGAGAGACTATCGTGAAGCCGGTGGCACGGACTCCTCCGCTCTGTAGACAATTATGATGATGCAACAAATAATGAAGGCAGCTTCACGGGTGCTCGTGCTAGCACCGCACACGGATGACGCGGAACTAGGTTGCGGCGGCACTATTTCCCGCTTGCTTCGTAGCGGCGTGGATGTCCATCTTGCAGCGTTCTCGACTTGCGAGGACTCTTTGCCGCCCGGTGCGCATGCCACCCAGCTTCGAGATGAATTCATGGAAGCCATGGCGATCTTGGGAGTTCCCGAGAAAAACTTATCAGTGTTTGGCTTTCGGGTTCGCCATCTCTCCTCACATCGTCAAGAGGTGCTCGAAGACATTGTCAGACTGCGCAAGGAACTGGATCCTGACGTTGTGTTCCTGCCTTCTGGCAGCGACTTGCACCAGGACCATCAGGTGCTGTACAGCGAGGGTATCCGCGCATTCAAGGAGCGCACGGTATGGGGTTACGAATTGCCCTGGAACCATATCCGCTTCTCGGCCCAGGCGTTCGTCACTTTGGAACGGTCCGATGTAGAAAGCAAATGGAATGCGCTGAAGGCTTACAAATCGCAACTGGAATTGAAGCGTCCCTATTTTTCGTGGGAATTCATTGAAGGACTCGCTCGCATCCGGGGGGTGCAGGTCAAGGCGGAGTATGCGGAAGCGTTTGACGTGGTGCGCGTAAGGTGGTAGCTACCAAAGCAAATTCCGTTCTTACCATCCTGGTCACTGGCGCAGGAGCCCCGGGTATCCGGGGTACGCTCTACGCGTTGCGGAAAAATGGCGACCGACGACCAGTACGCGTCATCGGAGTCGATGCCGACCCCGGCGTGGTTGGTCGCTTTCTGGTTGAACGCTTCTTTCCGGTCCCCGCCCCGGAGCATGACACTTATCTCGAGGAACTGGTGCGGATCTGCCGAAGCGAATCCGTAGATGTCGTCGTTCCACAAACAACCCGTGAGATAGCAGTGCTCTCCAGGAATCTTGCCGGCCTCAAAGAAGCCCATATTCGTGCGATGGTTTCCGGGCACGGGGCCATCGAAATTGCCAATAATAAATGGTCAGTCTTGGAGACATTCAGGAAGCTCGGATTGCCTTACCCAGCTTACCAACTCGCCGACAGCGAAACGGCGTTGCTTCGCGCCGTCGAGCAACTCGGGTATCCCCAAAGTCCGGTGGTGGTAAAGCCACCCGTTTCGAACGGAATGCGGGGGGTGCGAGTGCTTCGGAAACAGGCATGGGACGTGCGCCGATTTCTCTCTGAGAAACCCATGGGGCTTGAAATCTCACTCGAAGAGTTGCTGGCCATATTGCGCCGGGGTCCAGATTGGCCTGAGCTACTAGTTACGGAATACCTTCCGGGTCCCGAATACACAGTGGACGCATTTCGAGGAGAAAAAGTGGAAATTGCCGTTCCGCGATTGCGCGAGCAAATTCGGAGTGGAATCACCTTCCGCAGTCGAACGGAGTTTCACGCTGGCATGGCTGAGTTCACCCTCTGCGCTGCGCGAGCCATCGGTTTGCGGTATGCATTTGGTTTCCAGTTCAAACTCGACGCCGCCGGTGTGCCAAAAGTTCTTGAATCAAACCCCAGAGTACAGGGCACTATGGTCGCAAGCGTCTTCAGCGGCGCCAATGTGATCTGGATGGGAGTCAAGGAAGCACTGGGAGAGAGGATCGAAGAGGCGACCCACCCGATCACATCGCAATTCTTCCGCTTCTGGGGCGGCGTGGGAGTGGCGGGGGAGTGCATCGATGAAATCTAATCCTTTCCAGGGACGCTATCTTTTCCATTTTCATACCCAGCGCACCGACGGAAAGCTCACGGCTCAAGACTACTTCGACTGGGCGCAAGTTCAAGGAGTAGAGTCGCTTTTATTTTTGGAGCATGTGCGGCGCCAAGCTTCTTCAACGTCCCCGCGTTTGTCGAGGAGATTAAAGAACTCGAGCAACGCTTCGGCATAAGGGCAAGCATTGGCTTTGAAACGAAGCTGCTCCCCGACGGCACTCTGGATATTTCGCCGGAACACTGCGCTCTGGCTGAGATTGTGGGTATAGCCGAGCACGGATTTCCCAACGATGTAGGGTTGCTACAAACCGCTTTTCAGCGTGCCCTGAACACACTGCCGGAGCGGTTACCCGATTGTTGTTTGGTTTGGGTTCACCCTGGTTTATGGTTCAAGAAGCGTAGTATCGAACGCTCAACCAGCACAGCCTGCCTCTCGATGCTGGAGCAGGCTGTGGGTTCTGGCGTATTCGTGGAAAGAAATCTTCGCTACGGCCTGTTGGACGAAGCCTTACTTCCTACAATCTCAGAGGAGTTACTCGTGCTTGGTGCCGATGCGCATACGACTAAGGATCTGGACGTGTGGGAGGCAAGCGAACGGGGCTCATATTCAAGGACTCCGATGTCGAAGTGAGGTGCGGGAGTGCCGTCAAAGTCCAAAAGCAAGCGAGCGCGAACTTAACACCGGAAACTAAGCTTAGAAGTGAACAATTGAATTCTTAAGTTATGCAAATCCAGTCCTTCAGTCAGTATCGGCATAGCCAATCGTGGCTCGACGCAAACCACTTAGTCCCAATAGCCGTAATCGTGGCTGCGGCGTTGATCGGCGTGATCTTGGGTCAGGGTCAATGGCTCTGGCTTGTTGCGCTATCCGTGTTTGTGCTGATATTGCTCTGGCCTGTCCAACTGGGATTGGGCATCTTCGCACTCCTCTGCCCTTTCGATATGGTTCTGCTGATAGGAGGAAAAGGAGGCAGGAGCATCGCCACGTTGGTCGGAATCCTCGCTGCTTTCGCCATGTTGACCCACGCTGTTGTTACTCGCCGCCTGAAGTCGCCACCCAAGGCGGCCTACTGGTTGGCGGGACTGGTAGTTTGGAGCGCTTTAACCTGGTTCTGGGCGTTGCAGCCGAAAGACACTCTCGAGCAGTTGCCCAGCGCATTCGGATTACTGGCGTTGTATCTCGCGGCAACTTGTTTGCAAATCAGTGATGAGGAGCTCGCATGGGTAAACCGTCTTGCACTCCTTGGAGGATGTGCTGCCGCGATTTACGTTTGTTATTCTTACTCCAACAACAATTTTTATGGTTTTTATGGTGCCTTCTCCCGCCGCGCATCTATGATGCTGAATAATGACCTGGAAGCGGACCCAAATTATTTTGCTGCCAGCCTTTTGTTACCGCTTTCTATTGCCTTTTCGGGCTTTCTGGCTTCTCGAAGGCGACTGGGCAAGTTGTTGATGCTGGCCGCCATTGTGGTCATCGGCCTCTCGATTTTCCTCACCAAGTCTCGGGGCGCCTTGGTTGCTCTGCTAGTTATGATTATGGTTTTTCTATATCGGATGCGCATCAACTGGCGGGCACTGGTTGCGGTAGCGTCGCTGGGCGGTTTGATCGCGTTTCTGCCCTCCGATTTCTTTACTCGTGCGGAACGAGCTGTCGCGACGCGTGGAGCTGGCCGCCTGGATATCTGGGTGGTTGGTTTGCATACACTCGAGCGGTACGGCATTCTTGGCGCGGGGCTGCATAATTTTCCAGTTGCTTATAGGGATTTCGCAGGATATGCCCCCGTTTACAGGGGCGCAATCGCGGCTTCTCACGACACATACTTGAACGTGGCCGTAGAGTTAGGACTATTCGGCTTATTGCTATTCCTGGGCTTGATTCTTTCGGAAGTCCGTGCGGTGCGCGCGGTCCTATCGCGAGCGGTCCTCCGCCAGCAAGTCCGGGTAATCGGATACGAAGCTGCGTTCTGGTCGCTGCTCGCCGCAGCCTTGTTTCTCGATGTTCTCTGGCGCAAAGACCTCTGGCTAATCCTCCTCCTGCTGGGAATTGCCACTCGCAATAGCGAGAAATCCGATTCACGCCTCGCGGTTGACGGTAGCCCGTAATTAGGTGGCTGACCTCATCTGTACGGCACATGCCAGCCCTGTCGATTGATGTCGTGGGTTGCCGAGGAGAGCTCAGCACCAGCGAAGTCGCAAGCCCTGAACTCCCGAGACAATAAACGAATGATCGGACAGACGACGGATACGCCGAACCGAGCAGTTGCTTGCCACATCGTGTACGGCGGCGCCTGGGCGGGAGTGGAAGTCCAGGTGAGTACACTGCTCTCGGCGCTCAAGGATCTGCCTGGTATTGAGCTGTGCGCAATCGTTTTCCGAGAGGGCAGGCTGGCAGAAGAGCTAGGTCGTTTAGGGATTCCCACCAAGGTACTTGCCCAAAGCGGCCGTGGTTGGCTTACCGAGCTTCGCGAATGTGCGCAATTCTTAAAAGAGCTAAGGGTTGACATCCTGCATTCGCACCAGCACCGCGAGAACCTTCTTTCCGCGTTTTTGGGTCGATACGCCGGGGTTCCCATTCTCGTGCAAACGCAACATGGTCATCCGGAATTGTTTTCCGGTTGGAGCGGAGTCAAACGACGAATACTGTTGTCTGGAGAGCGAGTAACCGCAAAGTACGCCGCCGACAAAGTTATTGCCGTAAGCTCCGAGGTCACTCGATACCTTGCGACCTATCTGACCGCTGATCGCTTCGAGGTGGTCCGAAATGGCATATCGCTGAGGAAAGTGCGATGCCAATTGAGTTCCGCTGAGGCTAAGAGCCGCCTCGGATTGGACCCGAATTCCTTGGTCGTTGGTACGGCCGCACGATTGGCTTCGGTCAAAAGACTAGACCTTTTTCTGGGCGTCGCTAAGCGGCTCTCCCGATCGCTCCCTGAAGCAAGCTTCGTCGTCGCGGGAAAAGGCAGCGAAGAAGCCCGGATTCGAAACTTGATCAAGCAATACGATTTAGAAGACCGAGTTTTTATGCTTGGGCACCGCGATGACATCCACGAAACACTGAGTGCGATGGACCTCTTGCTGATAACTTCCGATCGCGAAGGCATTCCCATGGTGCTGTTGGAAGCAATGGCCTTGGGTGTACCCGTCGTCGCCCGTGATGTGGGCGGAATCAGAGAGGTGCTTGATCACGGGACCACCGGTGTTTTAGTTCCTTCTGTAGATGTTGAAAAACTGGCTGAGCCTTGCCTCATGCTCCTGCGCGACCTTGCCATGCGGACCCGTATTGCGCAGAATGCACAAGCCGCCGTGGTTGAGAAATATTCGGCTGAGGCGAATGCCGCGCAGATATTAAGCATCTACCGGTCTCTGCTGCTCTCAAAACAACGGGAAAGAAGTGTTCGTGGTGGGCATGGGGTCGAATGTCAGTCGCAACACTAAGAAACTCGGCGAGGATTTCCGGGGTGCGTAGTACTGAGGAAACTGGCGCATTTCCCACGGCCACCGAAGGTAGGGCCGCAGGTCTATCCGTATTGATGGTGGATCCCTCGTCCTTCAGCCTGAACTACGACTACTCACTCTGTAATGCTTTGGTGGCGCAAGGCTGCCAGGTCAAGTTGGCACATAGCGAATACGCCCATGAGATGTGGCAACGAACCGCCACCTTTCACTCCTGGAAATACTTCTACTCGCGCAGTCATTCGAGTAGAACGAAGCGGTCGGGACGCTGGTTTAGGATTGGCAAGGCGGCCGAGCACGTCTATGACATGCAACGACTCGCTGGCCTACTTAAAGACGCGCTTCCCGATGTTATTCACTTTCAATGGCTACCTCTTCCGGCGGCAGATTGCTTGGGTCTGGCCCGACTGAGGCGAATTGCCCCTATCGTGCTAACTCTGCACAACACAAATCTGCTGCATGGTAGTCCCGACTCCATCCTGCAGGTTGCGGGGTTTCGTTCTGTGTTCCGATATGTAAGCGCGGTAATAGTTCATACCGAGTTCAGCCGCGACCGCGTGATTGCGCAGGGATGGGCAAGCCGGGAAAAGGTGCACGTTGTACCCCATGGAGCCTTTGAACACTATCGGGCGCTGCTTCCTGATGCGGCGCCACCGGGCAACGGCCGGCATCGGATCTTGTTTCTAGGTTCCCTCGATACTTACAAAGGAGTGGACCTGCTTCTGGATGGGTTTGCACGCCTTCCGCGGGAACTGCAGGAGGGAAGCGAACTGATCATATCGGGCCCTGCACGCAAAGGCACTTCGGTGTTGCAGGATCGCTCGAAGGCCCTGGGCATCGACCACCGAGTTAAATGGAACTTGCGCTTCGTCACGGAGGAAGAAGTTGCAGCCTTGTTTTCCTCCGCAACTGTTGCAGTAGTGCCTTACCGCGAAGCGGACCAGAGCGCCGCATTGCTGACTGCGGTCGCCCTTGGGACACCCGTGGTTGCCAGTCGTGTTGGCGGCATTCCCGAAACCATTCGAGACGGAGTCCACGGTAGGCTCTTTGATAACGGCGACGCACAAGGGTTAGCCGACGGCCTGGAAAGTATTCTCACGAGTCCCGAGCGGCGTCGCCTGATGCGGCAGGCCATGCTTAATCTGGGCACCGGTCCGCTATCCTGGGATAGCGTCGCTCGACACACTATTGCGGTCTACAAAGATTGTCAGACTGCAAGACAGTAACCGGTGCAGAGTAATAACCGAAAAACATTGAGCCCATGACGCAGCATCTCGAAACACGAACTTCTGTCGTGGAAGGGGAACCGCTTTGGCTTGGGCTTCTGCGTCTCAATACTAAAGGAGATGCGTTTCGAGAAAACCTAAAGAAGATAAGCCTTTACTGGCGGCCACACGACACCTATTGGAAGTCCACTGATTCCGCCGCCAAACTGGCGGTCAGTCCGGGTCCGGTGGGACGCTATCCCCTCGACTTCAGCTTTCAGCTCGAGTCCGGACACTTCGCAAACTTCGATCAAGCGGGCCTCCCGGTACAGCGATGCCGCGATGGTAACGGCTTCGTTCACAACTACACGATGATGTGCGGTTTTGCGCTGGCGCACTGGGAACGATACCTGGAAAGCGGTGATCCCGGCCAGCGGGTAAACCTTTTTCAGGTGGCGCGATACATTGTGGAGTCGGGGGAACATCGTAGCGACGGAAGTCTTGTATTGCATGCCGAGCGACCCGGAGAAGGACACGTCGGGGAATTGTCAAGCATGTTTCAGGGGCAAGCCCTTAGCGTACTCTGCCGGGCGTGGCTAGCCACGGGAGACCACTCCTTCCTGAAAGCTGCCATTGGCTGTTTGGGATCCTATGAAACTCCGGTCGAACTTGGCGGCGTGCTCGGAACCATAAGCAGTATTGGAGTACCTTGGTACGAAGAATATCCCACGGATTCGTTGAATCACGTCCTGAATGGCATGATTTTCGCTCTCTGGGGATTGCGCGACCTCTGCAAAGTCACCGGAGATGAACGAGCCGGAAGGCTATTTGAAACGGGCGTGGAAAGCGTCATTCGGGCTTTGCCGCTCTTCGATAATGGATTTTGGAGTTGGTACTGGGTGTGTGAGAACGACCCTCCGTACATAGCGAGCATGATGTATCACTCCATGCACGTATGCCAGCTGTTGTCGCTGGCATCCCAGACAGGCCGACAGGAGTTGCGCAGCTACGCCTCAAAGTTTCAGTCATACGCTGACAGCCTGATTTGCCGAAGCCGCGCAGCCGCGGCCATGGTCAGCGCCAAGGTCGCGCTTGCCGGCGGAGGACGACGGCATTTCACGGCCAGAGTCGAGCAACACAATGCGCGGTTCCGTCACCAGGGAACCGGCCAATGATTGGCATCGGTCCCCTGTTTTCGCAAACCTGCATCACCGTCTACGGGTATGAACTCGACTAAACAGAAATGGGCCGCCGATAGGAACGAGGTTTTACCACAGCCTAAGAACCTCGATGACGGAGGGTCAGCCCCCGGCATTCACAGTTCAGGAAACGGCTATGCTGTGGAGGAAGCTCGAATCCGTGAAGCTTACGCCCGCCGACGCGACTTGATTGTGGATGACCGCTATTCCATCTACCTTCCAGGAAATATCGCCCGCTTGCAGGAAATTGAACGGCATGTGCTACAGCTTCTCAGTCGGCATGGCCGGGGTGATCTGTACGCGCAGACGATTCTTGAGGTAGGCTGCGGTACCGGGTATTGGCTGCGAAAGTTTATCGAGTGGGGCGCCAATCCTGTGAACCTTCACGGGATCGATTTGCTGGAAACACGCATCACCGAAGCAACGCGGGTAACTGCACCGGGCACGCACCTGTATGCCGGCTCTGCGGGCCGGTTGGAGTTTGCCGATGGCAAGTTTGACCTGGTTTGTCAGTTCATGATGTTCAGCTCCATTCTCGATAGGGGTTTGAGAAAACAAATTGCGGCTGAGATGCTGCGCGTCCTGAAGTCTGATGGGATAATTCTCTGGTACGACTCTCATCTGAACAATCCTCGAAATCCCGATGTGAGGGGCCTGAATCGTGCGGAACTCCGAAGCCTTTTTCCCGATTGCCACATTGACTTGGTAAGAACCACGTTTCTTCCGCCTTTGGCTCGACGGCTAGGCTGGATTTCGGTGAACCTTTACCCTTTGGCCTCGGCGTTCCGGTTGCTGAATTCTCATTACGTTGCTGTGATCGCCGGGAATGCTTCGGCCGCGACCCGGAGGCCTAGCTCCAGGAAATCCTGATCGGGCAAAGCGGGCCTATGCGGCAACTCCTTTTAATTGCTTTTTACTATCCGCCCACTGCGACAGTCGGTGCAGTGCGACCCGCGGCGCTTGTGAAATATTTGCCTCGATTCGGATGGGAATGCACGGTGTTGACGCCACGCGTCGACGGAACTAGCCGGGGATCGAAAATGGTCATTGAGACCGAATACCAAGATGTCTTAGAGGACTGGAAAGCCCGACTTGGCATGGATCGCAAGCGTACTGTGAGCGAACAAGTCGGCCTGGCCTCGCCGGGCCGGCCCGGCTCTCTTCCTGTTTCGACTCGCATGATCAATCTTGTGAGGTATTTTCTAAGTTATCCCGACCCGCGGAAGGGATGGATACCCTTCGCGTTGGATGCAGTGAAGGAACTGCATAGCCAAGGCCGGGAAATCGATGCGATCATGACAACTTTCCCGCCGGTCCCCGTCCACTTGATCGGTCGTGAAGCGAAAAGCATCCTGGGTTGCCCATGGATCGCGGACTTTCGGGATCTTTGGACCCAGAACCTTGCCGACCGCAACACTCGCTTCCTGCAGATTGGATTGGAAAAAAGAACTCTGCAATCCGCCGACGCGTTAGTTACGGTGTCTGCTCCCTGGGCTGACCGTTTACAAAGACGATATCCTGGGAAAAAGGTCTGTACGATACCTAACGGCTTTGACCCTGATGACTTTCGTTCGCCGCCGCCACCGTTGACGCGGGAATTCTCCATTACCTATACCGGTCAACTTTATCTGGACCAGCGCGACCCGACTCTCCTGTTCCAAGTTGTGGAAACCCTCATCCGGCAAGGCACCATTCCAGTCGAGGAACTGCGCATCCGCTTCTATGGGTCGATCGAACCATGGTTACCCGCTTTGGTGCAAAGGTATGGGCTGCAACCGGTCGTCGAATTGCATGGTCCGGTAGCTCGTAAAGAGGTTTTTGAACACCAGAGAGAATCACAAATTCTTTTGATATTGCCTTGGAGTGCCTCCACCGAGACTGGGCATCATTCGGCCAAGCTATTCGAGTATTTCGCTGCAGCACGGCCTATTGTGGCCGTGGGCGGGAATCGCGGAGTGCTTACCGACGCCCTCCAGGAAACCGGTGCCGGTGTGCACGCTTTGTCCGAAACAGAATTACGAGCGTTTCTAGTTAGCGCTTTCGAACACTATAAGAAGGATGGCCGGGTTCCCTATTCCACGAACAAGCAAGCGATAGAACAATACAGTCATCCGCAGATGGCACGCAGGTTTGCCCAAGTATTGGACAACGTCGTGCAAGAGCCGAACTATGAGGCCCACCGCGCGAGTCTTGCTTCTCCGGTTTAGGTGCACCACTCTGGGCACATCGGCCTCTGATTTATCGCGCCCGAGTCGACCCATTGCGATCGAAACCATAATTGGCTGAGCCGACTGATGCGAAACGCCGAGCGCAAGGGCTCTGCTGCCATATCATTGGCTGGAATTGCAGCTTCCCTGACAGCCATGAAAACAAATCATCAAGAGTTTGCCAAGATAAAGAATCGCTTCTTTTAGTATGCCTCGTCTGAGACTCATAGCCCGGAACGTACTCTCGAACTGGTTCGCTCTGGCTGTCACTACTGTGACTGCCTTCTTCCTGTCGCCGTTCGTGGTGCACCATCTGGGAAATCTCGCCTATGGCGTGTGGGTGATTATCACGTCCCTCGTCGCCTATATGGGCCTGCTCGATCTGGGACTGCGGGGGGCGATCACTCGCTTTGTTTCGAAAGGATCGGCGCAGGCGAATCACGAGGAATCGAGTCAAGCTGTCTCCGGGGCTCTCTGGATCCGCCTCTGGATCAGCCTGGTTGTTATTGTTACCGGGCTGTTCTTGGCTATGGGACTCCAGCACATCTTTGTCATCCCGCCCGCGCTCCAACGAGCCGCCCGCCTTGCGCTGCTCGTCACCACAGTGAACGTCGCCGTCAATCTCTATTGCGGAGTATTTGCCGGTGTCCTGGTAGCCCTTCATCGCTATGACTTGACCAGTTCGATCTCCATTCTGCAGACCTGTGCCCGCGCGGCCGGAGTGCTTTACCTGTTCCGTTCCGGGCATGGCATTCTGTCGCTGGCGATCTTGGAACTCTGCCTCTCGGTGGCGGCCCAAAGCGCCACCATCGTTCTATGTTTCCGCATTTACCCTCAGCTGAAGATTGCTTTCGGATGGCCCGATTCCGCTACGCTGCGGAAACTCTGGAACTACAGTTTCTACGTGTTCCTGATCAATGTGGCCTTGCAAGTAACCTATTACACCGACAATCTAGTGGTCGGCGCTTTTCTCACTCCGACTGCGGTTACGCTTTATGCCATTGGTGGACTTCTAGTCTCCTATTCCCGGCAGATCGTTTCTTCCATGACCACAACGTTCACTCCCTTGGCCAGCAGCTTTGAGGCTCAAGGGAACTACGAGAACCTGCGCCGTCTTGTAATCCACGGAACCCGAGCCGCTCTCCTGATCTCCTTGCCCATTCAAGTGGCGTTGTTCTTTCGCGGACACACCTTTATCCGCCTCTGGATGGGGGAGCAGTATGCGGGCCCATCGGGTACCGTGATGCAGATTTTGCTGCTGTCGGTGGTATTCAGTTCAGCTAACACCACGAGCGCCGGGATTGTCTACGGGATGGAGAAGCACAAGCGCATCGCGATTTGGGGCATCATCGAGTCTGTCCTGAACTTGAGCCTAAGCATCATTCTGGTTCGCCGGATAGGAATTTACGGCGTGGCCTGGGGCACAACTATTCCCAGCGTCATCATGGAAATGATCCTCTGGCCAGGTTACATCTGCAAACTGCTGCAGATGCAGGTTCGCACTTACCTGTGGCAAACCTGGTTCCGAACCGGATTGGGGGTCATCCCATTTGCGCTGGCATGCAGTGCGTCCGACCGGTTCTGGCCTGCCCATAACCTAATCATGTTCTTCCTGCAAATTACTACGCTTCTTCCTCTGCTGCCCCTCACCCTTGCTCTCGTGTTCCGCAACGAGGGTGCCATTAAGGTCCGCGAGTGGCTGGAACGCAGACGGTCATCGGCTACGCTGAGAGATGAATACGAAACTTCAACAACCATTGTTGGGTAAGATCGGAGTTGTTGCCTTGGCGCCGGACCAATGGAGTCCACTTTGGATGGACCGGCACTATGTGATGGACCGGTTGGCGAAATATTTTCAGGTAGCGTGGATGTATCAACCTGATCGCCGGGAGTGTCTTGCGGGTTTGTTCTCCCGCAAGGTGACACCGCTGTCGTCGGCGCCGCGACGTGCCTCGCTACATGTTTACCAACCAGAGTATTGGCTTCCACGCCTTGGCCGTCCCGACTGGTTGGCGAATTTTACCTTGCGGCGACGTTTGAAACACGTGCGCGACATGCTTCACTCCCAAGGTTGCACCCATCTGGTTCTCTACGTATGGCGGCCTGAGTTCGCGGAAGCGCTCGAGCAGGCGCCGCACGACTTCAGCGTTTATCACGTGAATGACGAGTACTCTTTCAGCTCGACTGAGGTGGCGGTGCCCCCGAGGGAACGCCAACTTCTCGAATCCGTAAATCAGGTGATCCTCACCTCGCCCGCGCTAATGGAGAAAAGAGGCGGATTCAACAGGAACACTGAGTTCGTGCCCATGGGAGTAGACTATCGTCTCTACGCAACTCCAGTGCCGGAGCCCGAAGACCTTCGCCCTATCCCTCATCCACG
Organism: uncultured Acidobacteriaceae bacterium; assembly: GCA_963712035.1. Lineage (GTDB taxonomy): Bacteria > Acidobacteriota > Terriglobia > Terriglobales > Acidobacteriaceae > PALSA-270. Next base: position 47,163 of record CAVQGL010000006.1, read on the forward strand.
GGTCGGATATCTGGGATACCTGAAGGCTCAACTCGACTGGCGCCTCTTGCTCGAACTGAGCGCACTGCACCCTGAGTGTTCTTTCGTTTTTGTCGGGCCGAAGCGCTCCCACCCGGAGATCTACGAATTAATGGAGCAGATGTCGCGCCGGCCTAACGTCTACTTCCTCGGCGGCAAACCCACAGAGCAGTTAGGCGGCTACGCCCAGCATTTCGATGCTTGCATCATGCCCTACTTATTGAATGACTACACCAAGTACGTGTACCCCTTGAAATTGCACGAATATCTGGCCACCGGTCGGCCGGTAGTTTCATCTCGAATCAATTCTGTTGAGGAATTCAGCCCGGTCGTGGCCATTGCTGACACACGAGAACAGTGGTCGAACTTCATAAAGCATAGTCTCTCCGAGCAGGAAAATTCTCTCGATCGACGTGCACGACGACAAGCAGTAGCCCGCAAGTACGATTGGGACACTCTCGTGCAAAGGATCGCGCGCCCGATTGCGGCCCATTTTGACATGCATATCCCGGACGACACTCCCGTCTACGAGTTTCAGTCCTTGAGGGAACGAGAGGTAGGTTGGCGCGCGGATTAGAGTACCGATATGCCAGCACGTTGACACGGAAACGTCTACAAGAAATATAAGTGAGATTTTGGAGACTCAGATGACTTCACGGGCTAAGCAGAAAGCCTGTCGGCTGGCTCTAATCGGGCTGATGTGGTTATGTGGCATCGCCCAATATGGCGCCGCCCAGGTATCGGTCCTGACCCAGCACAACGATAACGGGCGCACTGGACAGAACCTCAATGAAACTGTGCTGAATACTTCCAATGTCAACGTGAGCAACTTTGGCAGATTGTTCTTTCGCACAGTGGACCAAAACGTATACGCCCAACCGTTGTACGTTGCGAATCTTAACATTGGCGGACGGACTCGCAACGTGCTCTTCGTGGCTACCGAGAACAACAGCGTGTACGCCTTCGATGCCGACGACCCTCTCGCCAACACTCCCCTGTGGCGGGTAAATCTTGGCACACCGGTTCCGTCCCAGGATGTTTGTCAGGTTACGCCCATGCCGGAAGACGGGTGCCAAGGCCAGTACTGGGGTGACGTGGGGACGGAGATCGGCATCACGGGTACCCCAGTCATAGATCCGGCTACAAATACTCTTTATGTTGTCGCCAAAACAAAGGATGTGAGCAGCAGCACATGGCATTTCTATCTTCACGCCCTGGACCTGCTAAGCGGAGAAGACAAATTCGCCGGACCCGTTGAAATCGCAGTACCCTCAAACGCCCCTGTACAGTTTGTTCAACTCAATCAGCTCCAGCGTCCTGGCCTGCTCTTATTGGATGGCACGGTCTATGTGATGTTCGGGTCTGCGGGCGACTATAACATCTGGCACGGCTGGGTAATGGCATACGATGCTTCTACGCTGCAGCAGTTAGCTTATTTCATCACCACCCCCAGCAATGAGGTTTTCGACCCGAGCGGTGAAACAGGTGGAGGCGGCATCTTTGCGGCAGGCGGCCCGGTCGCTGACAACAACGGCAACATCTACGTCATGACGGGAAATGGCCCATTCGACAACTCAACCAATTTCGGTGTCAGCGCTCTCAAACTAAACACTCCGCAACTCTCCGTGCAGGACTACTTCACTCCCCATAATGCATCGTACCTGGGATCAAACAATGTTGACCTTGGCTCCGGTGGCCTTTTGATGATTCCAGGAACGAGCTTGCTAGTAGGAGGTGGCAAGGACGGGTACCTGCGCTTGATCGATGGCAACAACATGGGTAAATTCAATGCCTCCACCGATAACAACCTGCAAAATTTCTCGGTTACCTCTGGTTGGATATTCGGCACACCCACGTTTTGGAACGGTCCGGGTGGCCAATGGGTGTATTTATGGGTGTCGGGAGGCTTGGCAGAGGCATACAAGTTCAACGGCTCTACCACTGCCCCTGCATTGCAGACCAGTCCGATTTCACAAGGCGGAATCAATAGTCCCAGCGGAGAGGTCGATACCTCCCCGATGTCTCTGTCGGCGAGCGGAAGCCAAGCAGGTACCGGAATCCTGTGGGCTCCCATAGCCCAACTGGGAGGCCAAATCCCAGGGGTGACGGGAGTTTTGCATGCGTTAGATGCATCCAACCTCTCGACCGACCTTTGGAACAGCGAATTGAACTCAAACCGTGACCGGGCGGGGAATTTTGCGAAGTTTAATCCTCCCACCGTCGCAAATGGCAAAGTATACCTGCCAACGTTCTCCGGTCAGGTGATCGCTTATGGCCTCAATCCCCCGTCATCCCCGGGAATCTACTTCGTGCAGGAAGCGATTACGAATTCCAACGGGAGTTCGCAAGTTGGCGTGTCCTTTCCCGGGGCGCAGACTGCCGGAGACTTGAACGTCGTCGTCGTAGGGTGGGCCGACAATACTTCGTCGGTGGTGTCTGTATCCGACAGTCAGGGGAATCCCTACGCCCTCGCTGCCGGTCCGACCGCTCATGCAGGACTTACCCAAGCAATTTACTATGCCAAGAACATTTCGGGCGGCAACAACGCGGTCACCGTAAAACTCAACGCCGTAGCTAACTTCCCCGAGCTCCGCATTTTCGAGTACGCCGGAGCGGATCCTTCGAACCCGGTTGACCAAAGCGTCGCCGCCGCGGGTGCCAGCGCGACTGCCGACAGTGGTCCTGCCACCACCACGGCGCCGAATGAGCTGATCTTCGCGGCGGACACCGTACAGGGGGGCACCGGGTATGTTGCCGAGGGCGACCCCTTCGTGCCCCGACTAGTCACATCCACCGATGTAGCAGAGGACCGCGTGGTCGACCTGCTGGATACTTACGATGCCACCGCCGTGTTATCCAATACTGGGACTTGGATAATGCAGATGGTCACGTTCAAAGCGCAGGGCAGTGGAACTCCGAACTTCAGCCTCAGTGCGTCGCCCAATAGTGCTACCGTGAGCCCCGGCAGTTCGGTGAACACTAATATCCCGGTGAGTGGCGTTAATGGTTTTAGCGGCGCAGTCACCTTGTCCTGTTCCAATCCTCCCACCGGCGTGAGCTGTTCGTTCGACCCTCCTTCGGTCGTTCCGGGTTCCGAAGGCGGTACGAGTGCGCTTACTATCAGCGCAGCCTCAGGAACGGCGGCCAGCACCTACAACCTAACCGTCAGCGGAGTCTCCGAATCGATAAACGAGACAACGTCAGTCAGCCTGACCGTGCAGGCATCGACAGCACCCGATTTCTCTGTCTCTGCCGCCTCGCCGGTAATGGTTTCAGCGGGCGCCTCGGTTACATCGAAGGTTTCGATCACTGCGGTGAACGGGTTCAACTCGGCAGTTAGCCTAGCCTGCTCTTCGGGCCTGCCTGCAGGAGCGGCGTGCTCCTTCAACCCTGCTTCAGTCACGGGTGCAGGCAGTTCCACCTTGAACGTCGCCACCGCCGCGACAACGCCAGTTGGCGGTTACCCTATCACCGTGATGGGAACCTCCGGAGCGCTTGCCAATCCGGCCAGCATGACGCTGACGGTGACCGCGGCTGGAAGCTTTGCGCTGTCAGCACCGAATCCGGCGACGGCGACGGTGACGGCGGGTAGTGCGGCGACCTTCACCACTACCATCACTCCCTCAGGTGCTTTCGCCGGTACCGTGACTCTCAGTTGTAGTGTCGCCACGAGCGCCAGCCCGGCTCCGACTTGCGCGTCTACCTCAGTCCAGCTGAGCGGTTCCGCTGTTCAAGCCAACATCACGGTGAACACGACTGCTCCGCACGCATCCGTTATGCGATCGACCAGCATCTTCTACGCGCTGTTGTTGCCGATTGGGGGGATCACACTGCTGGGAGTCGGCTTCGGTTCGCGTCGGAGGAAGAGACTGGGCATCCTACTCATATTCCTAACGGTGTCCGGCTTGCTTTTATTGACGTCCTGTGGCGGGGGCAACTCATCTTCGGGTGGCGGTGGTGGAGGTGGTACAAGTGGAGGAACGCCCGCAGGAGCATACACCGTCACGGTTACAGGAACGTCCGGAACGCTGGCAGCACAAACCACCACATTCGCGCTCACCGTTCAATAGCTCACTTTCACTTGAGTTTAGTCGGACGGAAACGCTGGTGTGGTCGGCATCGGAAAAAGCTCGCATGCAGAACTATCCTCCGGGGCCAGCTGAAATAGCCCTTTCAGCCAACTCTCTAGTCAGTCGAAATCTCAGCCCTAAACTTCGTCCACGTTAGGAGAGGCGCATAAATTATGAATATGAATGGCAGCAAGCCTAAGGTAACGATCGCAATCCCCGTTTTCAATGGAGATAATTATCTGGCCGAGACACTGGATTCCGTACTCACGCAGACTCTTCAAGACTTTGAAGTATTGATAGCTGACAATGGGTCAACGGATGGCACAGAGAGAATTTGCCAGGATTATGCCGCCAAGGACGCGCGCATTCAACATCATCGCAGTGAAGTGAATCGTGGCGTCACGTGGAACTTTAAACGCGTTGTCGGACTTTCTTCCGGGGAATATTTCATGTATCTGGCGCACGATGACAAGTTGGCCCCATCCTTCCTCGAACAGTGCGTAGCAGTTCTCGACAGCCATCCTAACGTCGTGCTGTGTTATCCCAAAGCTCTCGAGATCGACACCCAGGGAAATGCTTTATACAAAAAGGAGCAATTTCTGGACGCCGACTCTCCCCATGCGCACAAACGGTTCCGGCAGATGATCCGCATGGATCACAACTGCGAATCCCAGTTCGGACTTATAAGAGCGGATGTGTTAAAGAAGACTGTGATTTTCGCACCGATTCCGGACGGTGACCGCATCATGCTGGCCGAACTTAGCCTCTATGGGAAGTATTATCGGGTTCCCGATTATTTGTTCCTGCACCGCGAACACCCGCACAGGACCCTCAATGTGTATCCCACGAGATTTGATCGGTTACACCTGTATGTGGAACCCCACCAAGCTGGCAAGCTCATTCTTCCTCACTTCGCCGAGTTCTTCGAATACTTGCGCTGTATACGCCGGGCGCCACTTAAGTTTACTGAGCGGCTTGCCTGTTATGGGGAAATGATGAGATGGCTTAAGGACAACAACCGAAGACTCGACAGTGATGTGCGGTATGTGTTGAAGCGCTTTGTCAAGCGGGCGCTGGGGACTCAAGCGCGCCCGAGTGTAGCGCGATGAATTCCGAATCGAGCCAGAAGAGGTTAGCCACTCCCCCACCAGGGCGCAGGTAGCAGTACCGGTAATTCGAAGCCCACCATTACCCCGAGTTTCCAATCGAGGTTCCCCAATGAAGCGTAGCTTATTAGCGCCCTTGAGCCTTGCTAGTCTCGCAATATCGGTGCTGTTCAGCGCCCTCGTACCAATAGCGATGGGACAGGCAAACGTTCAGGGACAGTGGAGCACGCTGTCCTATACGATGCCCATCAACCCGATACACGCGGCGCTCCTCCATAACAATAAAATACTGATTGTTGCCGGATCGGGAAACTGCCCGCCGACCCAGGCGGGTTGCCCGTCGGGTCCGCCCTATGGACCGGCGAATGAATCCGGAGCGGCTCTTCTCGATCTCGTAGCCGGTACCATTACCCCCTTTTCGGTCACCTGGGATATGTTCTGTAACGGCATGATCGTTCTGCCCGATGGACGCGCCTTCATTGACGGCGGCACGATAAACTACAATCCCTTCTCCGGATCGGTGCAGGCCTCCATCTTCGATCCGGCGACCAACACCTTCACCAATGCGCAGAACATGGCGCACGGTCGCTGGTATCCCACAGTCACGACTCTGCCCGACGGCCGGGTCATGACTTTCTCCGGATTCGACGAAAACGGAGAAATCACTAATACCACAGTCGAGATCTACACCGTGAACTCCGGCTGGAGTCCGCAATACACCGCCAATTGGACACCCCCGCTTTACCCCCGGCTGCACGTTTTGCCCAACGGTAACGTGTTCTACTCCGGCGAAACCAACGTCACGCAAATGTTTAATCCTTTCAACCAGGAGTGGACTTTCGTAGCCAACACGTACTACGGCCTAGACCGCGAATACGGTTCCTCGGTTCTGCTACCACTGACCCCGGCTAACAAATACGATCCGCGTGTGTTCATCATGGGCGGGGGGAATCCAAGCACGACGACCACAGAGCTGATCGATCTGGGAGCGACGACGCCGGCATGGACGGCGGGACCGAACATGTCTCAGCCCCGCATTGAAATGAATGCCACGCTTCTGCCCAATGGTAAGGTGCTGGCGATGGGCGGCTCGCTCAACGACGAGGACACGACCACGGCGAGCCTGAATGCCGATCTCTACGACCCGGCCACGAATACTTTTTCCTCGGCGGGCGCGAATGCCTATCCCCGGCTTTATCACTCGGTGTCGCTGTTGCTGCCGGATGGGACGGTGTGGTTTGCGGGCGGGAACCCGGAGCGGGGCAGCTACGAAGACCACATGGAGATCTATCAACCGGCCTATCTGTTCAACGCCGACGGAAGTTTGGCAACCCGGCCCACGATCAGCAGCGCTCCCAGCAGCATCTCTTATGGCACTCCCTTTACGATTCAGACCCCGAATGCGTCCAGTATTGCCTCAGTGGTGCTGATGCGTGATGGGGCGGTAACGCACGCCTTCGACATGGATCAACGCATGGTGGGGATGACGTTCACGGCGGGGAGCGGGAGCTTGACGGTAACCGCACCGCCCAACGGGAACATCGCGCCGCCGGGATACTACATGCTATTTCTGGTGAACAGCAGCGGGGTGCCTTCGGTGGCGGCGTTTGTTCAGGTGGTTTCTGCGCCCTCGACCTCAAGCATTAACTTCGTGCAGGCGAATAGCGGGCCCAGCACAGTCCAAGCCAGCAATAGCTCGGTTTCGGTCGGCTACAGCAATGCTCAGACTGCAGGTGACTTGAATATCGTAGCCGTGGGTTGGGGAGACACCACCTCGACCATCAGTTCGGTTACCGACAGTGGAGGCAATACCTACACCCGGGCCGTGGGTCCGACAACGACCACCGGGCTGCAGCAAGTGATCTACTACGCCAAGAACATCGCAGGGGGTGGGAATACGGTGACGGTGAAGTTCAGCCAGGCGGCGAGCTATCCCGATGTCCGCATTCTGGAGTACAGCGGACTGGATACGAGCAGTCCGTTGGATGTGACGGCGGCGGGGGTTGGCAGTGGGACCAGCGCCAGCAGCGGCTCTGCCACCACGACTTCGGCGAACGAGTTGATCTTCGGCTCAGGGACGACGGCAGGCACCGCCTTCACGGCCGCCGGGTCGGGATTCACCACCCGTTTGATTAACATCTACGGCAGCTTGGCGGAGGACAAGACGGTTTCCAGCACGGGCAGCAATACGGCCACGGCCACTAACAGCGGCGGCAACTGGATCATGCAAATGGTCACCTTCAAGGCCAGTACGTCAAGTTCTCCGCCAGCTCCCACCGTGACCGCCATCTCTCCCACGTCGGGGACTGCCAGTGGTGGAACGGTGGTGACTATTACGGGAACGAACTTCGCCTCGGGTGCGGCGGTCAGTTTCGGCGGGACCGCAGCCACCAGCGTGAGTGTGGTGAGTAGTACCTCGATCACGGCTACAACTCCGGCACACACTGCCGGAGCGGTCAGTGTAGTGGTCACCAACAGCAACGGCGAGAGTGGCACTCTGAGCAATGGTTACACCTACACCGCCACCGTGAGCGGGACAATCAGCTTCGTGCAGGCGAATAGCGGGCCCAGCACAGTCCAGGCCAGCAATAGCTCGGTTTCGGTCGGCTACAGCAATGCTCAGACTGCAGGTGACTTGAATATCGTAGCCGTGGGTTGGGGAGACACCACCTCGACCATCAGTTCGGTCACCGACAGTGGAGGCAATACCTACACCCGGGCCGTGGGTCCGACAACGACCACCGGGCTGCAGCAAGTGATCTACTACGCCAAGAACATCGCAGGGGGTGGGAATACGGTGACGGTGAAGTTCAGCCAGGCGGCGAGCTATCCCGATGTCCGCATTCTGGAGTACAGCGGACTGGATACGAGCAGTCCGTTGGATGTGACGGCGGCGGGGGTTGGCAGTGGGACCAGCGCCAGCAGCGGCTCTGCCACCACGACTTCGGCGAACGAGTTGATCTTCGGCTCAGGGACGACGGCAGGCACCGCCTTCACGGCCGCCGGGTCGGGATTCACCACCCGTTTGATTAACATCTACGGCAGCTTGGCGGAGGACAAGACGGTTTCCAGCACGGGCAGCAATACGGCCACGGCCACTAACAGCGGCGGCAACTGGATCATGCAAATGGTCACCTTCAAGGCCAGTACGTCAAGTTCTCCGCCAGCTCCCACCGTGACCGCCATCTCTCCCACGTCGGGGACTGCCAGTGGTGGAACGGTGGTGACTATTACGGGAACGAACTTCGCTTCGGGTGCGACGGTCAGTTTCGGCGGGACCGCAGCCACCAACGTGAGTGTGGTGAGTAGTACCTCGATCACGGCTACAACTCCGGCACACACTGCCGGAGCGGTCAGTGTAGTGGTCACCAACAGCAACGGCGAGAGTGGCACTCTGAGCAATGGTTACACCTACACCGCCACCGTGAGCGGGACAATCAGCTTCGTGCAGGCGAATAGCGGGCCCAGCACAGTCCAGGCCAGCAATAGCTCGGTTTCGGTCGGCTACAGCAATGCTCAGACTGCAGGTGACTTGAATATCGTAGCCGTGGGTTGGGGAGACACCACCTCGACCATCAGTTCGGTCACCGACAGTGGAGGCAATACCTACACCCGGGCCGTGGGTCCGACAACGACCACCGGGCTGCAGCAAGTGATCTACTACGCCAAGAACATCGCAGGGGGTGGGAATACGGTGACGGTGAAGTTCAGCCAGGCGGCGAGCTATCCCGATGTCCGCATTCTGGAGTACAGCGGACTGGATACGAGCAGTCCGTTGGATGTGACGGCGGCGGGGGTTGGCAGTGGGACCAGCGCCAGCAGCGGCTCTGCCACCACGACTTCGGCGAACGAGTTGATCTTCGGCTCAGGGACGACGGCAGGCACCGCCTTCACGGCCGCCGGGTCGGGATTCACCACCCGTTTGATTAACATCTACGGCAGCTTGGCGGAGGACAAGACGGTTTCCAGCACGGGCAGCAATACGGCCACGGCCACTAACAGCGGCGGCAACTGGATCATGCAAATGGTCACCTTCAAGGCGGCGCCATGACAAAGAAAGCACCGACCGTTGATTTTGCGAAAACGGATTATGCAGGCGATTTGCCACGGGGCGGGAGTTTTCCGGCGAATCAGGGAATTCAGGTTACAGGAAGGATATCTATCCTTACGCCTGCTCGCACCGCGTTGCTCCTAGGTCTCATTACTCTGATTAGCGCAGCGTTGCGCCTGCACTTACTTGGAGCGCGGAGTTTGTGGATCGATGAAGGCGCGAGCGTCAACTTCGCTTCGCTGGCGTGGAAGCCTTTTCTCAAAGTGCTCTGGGGCTACCAGGGCAACATGGCCTTCTACTACTTCCTGCTACGGGGATGGATCCACCTGGGCGACAGTGAGTTCGCAGTGCGCAGCTTGTCCGTACTTTTCGGCGTTCTCACGATACCTGCGGTATATCTGTTAGCGGCGCGTCTCTTCGACCGATCCACCGGGCTGATCAGTGCAGCTTTGTTGACGGTGCATAGCTTCCATATCCACTGGTCCCAGGAGACCCGCGCGTATAGCTTATTAATCCTGCTATTAGTTCTGACCACCTATGCGCTTGTCGTCGCCATGGAGTCAAACTCGAAGCTTAGTTACTGGCTAGCTTTTTCTGTGTTGGCAGCTCTTTGCATCTACGCCCACATTTTTGCTGTCCTAGTGCTGACGGCACATGCGCTTGCCATTGCTTTCTCCAAACCTTTCCGGGTTGGATTAACAACGGTGGTTGCAAGCGTCGCTGTGTTTGCATTCCTATGCGAACCGATGGCCGCTTTCGTAATCCTGCAACACTCGGATCAACTCGCTTGGATTGCAAGACCGACCTTCGCCGACATTTGGGAATTCCTAAGGTTACTAACCAGCCAGGGCGGTGCGTTGGCGGTGGTGGTTTATCTCGGTCTTTGCGGCCTGGCATTCCTGCAACCAAGCGGGGTTAAGCGATCGGCTAAGGAAAGCTGGGCCCTGCGCCTTATTCTCTTTTGGCTCCTTTCGCTTCCGCTGTTGACGCTTGCCGCTTCACTGATCAAGCCGCTTTTCTATCCTCGATACATGGTGATTTGTGTTCCGGCGCTAGTCATCCTCGCAGCACGTGGATTGATGAACCTGTGCAACATGCCGCCGGTACGATACTGGGCTGCAACCATAGCTTTCGTTCTGGTGATCGTATTGTCGGGGTGGGGCACACACGAGTACTTCGTCAATTTTCCGACCGAAACCAGCGATTGGCGCTCGGCAGTGCGCTACATACTGGAGCACCAGCGACCTGGCGATGGCGCCGTTTTCTTCCTGCCGAACGTGTATTGTTATCACTATTATGTTCACCGTGCCGAGGAAAGCCAGCATAAGGCGACATTAGCGCCGGATGTTCTGTATCCGCCTGTACCGTGGCAGCCTGTGACCCGCTCTGAGATACAGCAGGTTGCTGCTGGCCATGAACGGGTGTGGCTTATTCTGCATATCGATTCGATTAATCCTCAAGCCTCAGGCGATATCCAATCGACCCTCGGCGAGACATACACGGTTACGGACAAGCACGAGTTTCCAGGAGAGGATTTGATCACAGTTGCGTTGTATAACCGCACACCGGCGAAACGCTGAATCGAGACATAGGGTTCCCGAATATGCACCAAGCAGCAAAAGGAGTAACAAGATGAAACGCCAACCATTATTTCTCGCCCCCGTGCTGCTTGCAGTGGTTTTGTTGCCGCCTACCATGCTCGGGGGATCACCGTCGACAGATAGCGGGCTTGTCGGGACGTGGACTGGTAGAGTTTCGTCCGTGAATTTTGCCTCATTCCCAGTCACAATAGAAATCAGTCGCGAGTTGAGAGCGCACCTGGTCGGAGAGGCCTCCCCTTGTTTTTCCGAAGCCGACCTCGTGGTCACAACCACCGGCGCTAATTCCGTTACCCTTGCCGGCATGAGCAAGGCGCACGAAAACATTACGTTCAAAGGAACCTTGGACAGCGATGAAAAACAGCTCGTCGTGACCTATATTGTGAACGGGAGTGGGAGCGCGCGCTGCGAGACGGATCGGGGCGCGGGAACTTTAGATAAGCAGTGAGTAACTGCTTCTACTACGCTTTAGTCGGAGTGGATTTCCTGAAGCGGCTTCGCCTCCACTCTTAACGGACCATTGATAGCAATTCTATGGATTCCCTGAGAAGAAGTTTCTTGCGCACGCTGCTCTGCGCGGGCGGTACGGCAACGTTACTGCCGTCGCCCTTACCGGGATTGACAACCAATGCGGCATTCTTTGAAGCCGCCGCCTTGGATGAGTCCGCAGGTCCGATTCAGCTCAATAGTAACGAGAACGCCTACGGGCCATCCGTAAAAGTGGTTGCTGCCATACGAGCGGCTCTCCAGAGCGTGAATCGTTATCCCTACCCACTGTATGACGCGCTCGCTGGGCAAATCGCACAACTTCACAGTGTCAATCCCGATCGGTTGCTTCTGGGATGTGGTTCGACGGAAATCCTACGGATGGCCGCAGAAGCCTTTCTTGGCCCCGGCAAACGACTGATTCAGGCCAATCCAACTTTTGATGCCATGGAGCATTACGCTAAGGCCACAGGGGCCGAGGTTGTTTCTTTGCGCCTGACTTCCCATTTCGCTCACGATCTTGAGGCCATGTCGGAGCGCCTGGATGAAAGTACTACTCTGGTTTATATCTGCAATCCGAACAATCCCACCGGAACCGTCACTCCCAGAGCGGATTTGGAACTGTTCATCAAAAGACTGCCCACCAATAGTCAGATTCTGATCGATGAGGCCTATCACCACTATGCCGGAGAATCTGAGCTATATCAATCCTTCATTGATCGCCCCGTGCATCATGAACGAGTGATTGTCACCCGCACCTTTTCCCACGTGTACGGGTTAGCTGGACTCAGGCTCGGCTACGCTGTCGCTTCACCCCAAGTACTGCAACCCATGCGGGCGCATGCGACGAAACAAGGTGTCAGCAGCGTGGTCGCCCTGGCGGCGATGGCCGCACTCCAAGATACTGACAGCGTGCGCGACTCGGTGAAACGCAATGCCAATGACCGGCAGGAATTCCGTAATGCCGCGATGGTCCGCATGCTTAAGCCGATTGACTCCCAGGCCAATTTCATCATGATGGACACCCATCACCCAGCTCAAGAAGTGATCGAGCACTTTCAAAAGAACCAAGTGCTCATCGGGCCCCATTTCCCCGCGATGGATACCCATATCCGAGTCTCTCTTGGCACTCGGCCTGAGATGGCTAGCTTCTGGCGAGTGTGGGACATGCTGCACTATAGTCAAATTCACATGTAATTTTTGCGGAGAAGCTGATCCTCCTGAACCAATCATGACAAAACCCGTAGAGTACCCCTTCCGTGCAATGTTTTGCACACCATAGTTTGCGGTACATTTCAGCAAGTCACTCAAAACACAAATGTTTAATGCAAAGACTTGGTGGAACGTAACTTGCTCATTTGAGGCTACGGCGATCTCACGCTTGACGGGAGTGCTCTTGCGTAAAGAGGTCAAGAACTAAGTACTCAGACGCGCACCAGCTGATATTGAATCGCCGAGCACTGTGCCCAACCGGTGCTTGTTGATGATCGGAATTCAGAGCTGTCAAAACAACTTCATGACGAGGTTAAATCCGTGAGCGTAAACTTCCCAGGGCGCTTTGAATTTTTGTTTTGGTCTGCGTTGGTGCTTGTATCGCTCCTGATTCCGGCTTTGGCAGCCGGCCAGGGTATTCCCTTAAACCAGGCAACATCCAGCTCAAGTATCGTCTATCAAAATACTGTGTCGATCGCGTATCCCGGCCCACAGCAGGCGGGCGGGCTTAACGTGGTGGTGGTGGGATGGAATGACAGCTCCTCTACAATTACGTCAGTCGCCGACACCAACGGTAACAAGTACTTTCTTGCCGCCGGCACGACGGACGCCACCGGTCCTGACGTTTCGCAAGCCATCTACGTTGCCTCGAACATCATCGGCGGCCCGAATACAGTTACGGTCACGTTTAACGCTTACACCGGTGCGCAGGACGTTCGCCTCATCGAGTACGGTGGGCCCCCTTTTCTCGAGAATACAACCGATCCCCTGGATACCTGGGTAGGAGCCACAGGCGCTGCTAGCCCCGCGGCCAGCGGCATGTTGACGACAAACTATGCCAACGATGTGCTGGCTGTTTCCGGCACCATCACGGGTGCGTTTTCGGGCGCCAACAAGTCATGTGGCACCGGATGCAGTTTGTTTACTGAAATTCCGCCCCACTCCCCGTTTTTTGACTTTTATGCTGACGGGTTGGTGAACGCCCTCGGAACGTACCAAGGCACGGCCAGCACATCCGGTGGTAACTGGGTTATGCAGATGATCGCTCTGCGCGTTGCCGGACAGACGACTATAGCGAACCCCGCCCCGACTGCCGCGTCGGTTCTCCCTACGTCCAGCCCAGAGGCTGGTGGAGTTCCGATTGCAATTACGGGCACAGGTTTCTTGCCGGGGGCAAACGTGACTGTCACTGACGGCACGCATACTGCCTCGGCTGTGAACTGCGCCGTAGCCTCCGCCACTACAATCAATTGCGTGACCCCGGTTTTTCCCATCAACACTACCGCTACCCTCATCGTTACCAACCCGGATAGTCAGGCGACTGCGCCGCTTGCCTTCGCCTACACAGCCAGTACGCCTTTCAGTACGGCAGGGGGCGGAAGGGTTTCTCCGGACGGCGGAGCCACCAATGGTGGACAGGCAGTCACCATCACGGGCAGCGATTTCGCCTCCGGTGCAACCGTCACCGTGGGAGGGATTCGCGCTGACGAGATCAACGTCATAAACAACACCACGATCACGGCGGTCGTACCAGCGGGCTCGGTCGGGAACCAGACCGTCGAGGTCAAGAATCCTAGCCGCGCCACGGGCTCACCCGGTACGTTCGCTTATTCCAGCGGCGCGGGAATCAATTTCGTTCAGGCAAATTCTGCTCAGCCAACCGGCACTACCAACGTGTCGGCTGCCTTCAACATTGCTCAAACTGCTGGCGACCTGAACGTCGTCGTCATCGGCTGGGCCGACACTTCATCGACCATTCAATCGGTGACAGATAGCGCTGGCAACACCTACGTCCTCGCAGTTCCTTCCACCCAGGGCACCGGGCTCACTCAGGCAATGTACTACGCCAAGAATATCAATGCCTCGGGCGCCAATACGGTTACCGTCAAATTCAGCAGTGCGCCAGCCACTCCGGATCTCAGGATCCTGGAATACAGCGGACTGGATACTGCGAATCCTCTGGATGGCGGCGTGGGCGGTACGGGAACCGGAGCGTTCCTGGACAGCGGCTCGATTACTCCAAGCAGCGTTGGCGATATGATTCTTGGGGCCAGTACGGTCGGGGGCGCCATCACTCCCGCTTTGGGGAAAGCATGCGCCGATAACAGCTGTAAGTTCAGCACTGCGATCTACACTCCTTACGAAGACAATGTGACACATGCCTTCCCTTCAGTGGCTGGACCTTTCGATGCGACCGCTAACCAGACACCGAGCAGCGCTGCGTGGGTAACGCAGGTCGCAGCTTTTCGGCAGCCTGCAGGCGCTCTTCCCAATTTCAGCATGGCTGCCACGGCGCTCTCTCCTGCTTCGGTTACGGCCGGAAGCTCCGCCACTTCGACCGTCACTGTCACTCCTTCGGGCGGCTTCACGAGCGCGGTTGCTCTGACTTGCACGGGTCTCCCAAGCGGCGGGCAGTGCAATTTCGTGCCTCCGTCCGTGACTCCTGGCGCTGGTGCGGTCACGTCGGCTCTCACGATCACTACAACCTCGGCTACTCCAGCGGGTTCGTCTACCGTGACCGTCACTGGAACTTCGGGGTCCCTGGTCAACCCCACGACCGTCACGCTCGTAGTAACTGCGGCTGTCAGCAGCAGTTTCACGCTAGCGGCGGCCAATCCCGCCTCAGCGACGGTGTCTGCTGGAACTTCAGCCACGTCCACGATTACGGTAAACGGGAGCGGCGGCTTTGCAGGCACTGTGAACCTGGCTTGTAGCATCACTACATCCTCCACGCCCGCGCCGGTTTGCTCGTTGCCTGCCTCGGTCAGTCTCAGCGCGGCAAACACCTCGGCCACGGCGATGCTGACCGTGAGCACCACTGCGGCGACCGCAGCGGTCCGGCACTCGAGCAGCATCTTCTATGCGATGTTTCTGCCAATTGGCGGGATCACGCTGCTGGGAGTGAGTTTCGGCTCACGCCGTAAGAAGCTACTGGGCATGACGCTCGTGTTCCTGATGGCGTCAGGCCTGCTTTTCGTGGTGTCCTGCGGCGGTGGCAGCTCGTCTTCGGGTGGCGGAGGAGGCGGCAATCCAGGAACACCGGCTGGAACTTATACAGTCACCATCACCGCGACTTCAGGATCGGCGGCCGCGCAAACCACCCCGTTCACTTTAACCGTTCAGTAAGTCAAAAAAAACGCTGGTGCCTGTTGCAAGGCAGGCACCAGCTTCTTCTAGGCTAAAAACCGAGTCGAGGATTCGCCGGAAAGGCGCGTTAGCGATGTATTGCCGTACCGCAATCATTGTATTGTTTGCCTGTGTGGCTCTAGCCCAAACCGGTCCTACACCGCAGTCCGATGCGCCCTCCGCCCCACTCGAGCACCACCGTCACGACGACGACGACCAACCGCCCCCCCCTACTGCAGCTAGCGTTCCGCCGGACACTCCGGTAATCACCATCGAAGGCCGATGCGACCATCCATCGGACGCAGTAAACCCGAGCAAAACGAAATCTGGCAGTTCATCGGTAGGTTCAACAAGTCCTCGATGTGAGACCATCGTGACCAAGGCACAGTTTGAAAAGCTGGTGGATGCGCTCAACCCGCAAATGCCAGCGACGGTCAGGCGCCAGCTAGCCGAATCGTACCCCCGCTTGCTCTTGTTTGCCGACAAAGCCCGCGATCTAGGTCTCGACCAAGACCCAAGGTTTGCGGAGTTAATGCGGTTTGCCTCAATGCAGCTCTTGACTCAGAGCCTGAACCGCTATTTCGAACAGCAGGCGAGCAACATCTCTGACGCGGAACTCGCACAATATTACAAAGAAAATGCGATCAGGTTCGAGCGGGTCGATCTACTGCGAATCTTTGTTCCGAAGCAGACCCAGGCAGCTCAGAGGACGGCCTCCGGGGAGCAATCTGGTATGACAAACGATTCTCGGATGCAGACGGTAGCGCAGAAAATTCGCGACCGGGCTACAGCCGGAGAACCATTCCAGAAACTCCAGGAGGAAGCTTTCGAGTCGGCCGGTATCGCCTCCGGATCTCCCAACACAAGCATGGGGAAAATAGCCCCATCCAGACTCCCACTCAACCACCAAGCAGTTTTCGAATTGGACCCCGGACAAGTCTCGGAGGTTATTGCTGATCCCAGTGGGTACTATATCTATAAGGTGGCTTCAAAGGAGATGGTACCTCTCAGCCAGGCCAGCAAAGAGATTCACGCATCGATTGTGTCTCAGCGTGTTCGGGATTCGGCCGCTGCCCTCACTAAATCCATCAAGTCTGAGTTAAATCAGACCTACTTCGGAGCATCACCCGGAGCCAACCGCTTCTCCGCTCAAACGACATCCAAACCGGGGGACGAACCGCAGCCAAAGTAGGCGGACGAGGAACCGAGGATGCTCGCGGCCCACAAGGCTATCGCCCTCAAGTGTTTGCGATGGAAACGTAAAAGGCGGTTGGCCATCGACCTCCGCCGACTGCATTCAAGCGCCATTTCGGTATACTTATCAGGGGCTTAAAATGAGAGTATTTGTGACGAATGCCAGAGTTGCGATCGTATTCATCGCTGGATTGATGATTAGTTTGGGATCGGTTCAGCCCGCTTCCGGTCAGAATACTAGTTCGCTGCCGGGCGCAGACGCCCCCTCCAATTCCGCAAAGCCTGACGACGGAGCTGCTTTCGACCCGCGTTTTGAACCTCTGATCGGAGTCGGGGACCTGCTAAAGATCAGCGTGCTGGGTATATCCGACTACGACCAAGAAGTTCGCGTGGGGGGCGATGGGGACATTTTTTTGGCGTTGATAGGGCCGGTACATGTTGCCGGCGTCACCACTGAGCAGGCGCAGCAACTCATCCGTAAGCGCTTATTGGATGGTAGCTACTTTGCTGATCCGCAAGTCGCCGTGTTCGAAAAGGAATACGCTACCCAGGGAGTGTCGGTTCTTGGTGAGGTTCAGAAACCCGGTATTTATCCTCTTACGGGCCCCAGGCGCTTGTTTGATGTGTTATCGCTCGCCGGTGGAACAACTCCAAAAGCCGGAGAGTTGGTCAGTATCAGTCACCGCAACGAGCCGAAATCCCTGCGCACGGTTAACCTATCCAATGATCCTGACAAGAACGTCGAGGCGGATGTCCAGATCCTTCCCGGGGATACAGTAGTGGTCACCAAAGCCGGGATGGTATACGTTGTGGGCGCGGTGAAAACAGCGACCGGTATCGTCCTGGAGAACAGCGGCGGCATTACCGTGCTTCAAGCACTGGCTACTGCCGGTGGGACCATGCCCACCGCCGCGTTGAATGGCGCAAAAATCATTCGCAAGAACTCAAGTGGTCCGGTGGAAGTTCCTCTACAACTCAAGAAGATACTGGCGGCAAAATCCCCCGACGTGAAACTTCAGGCTGAGGATATTCTCTTTGTGCCTAATAGCACAGGGAAAACCGCGGGTGGCATTGCGCTTGAAGCGGGGTTACGTCTCGCGACCACCGTGGCGGCTTACGCTGTTTTCTACTGACGCCCCTCGTCAGGTGCATCCTCGTTAGTTGCGTCCCATGAGCGTCACGCATGTGAGGCCCCCGTTTATTGTACGAAGGTAAGTTCTCGGCTGAGTTTTTAGCGGGGATGCGGTCTGGAGCAGGGGATGGCTGATCCCGCGCGTCGCCCGTACTAGCTTACTCATGCATTGAAAACTTCTCGTGACAAACGGAGATCGGCCACATCAGGTCAGCGTTGTACGGGAGTTAGCGAATCAAATGAATACAAATATGAGGAGAAGGCTTGTCGCGAACCTGCCAGAGTTTGCTAAAGAGCCTCTTAAGAGGATAAGAGAGTATGCAGGAAAGTTACCTTACTGCGGAATTGGAAGATTCTGCCCAGTGTGTGGCAAATCATCTAATCGCTTTCGTGAAGCAGGAATAGTGCTACGTGAAGATGCTCAGTGCATTCATTGCAACGCCCTCGAGCGCCATCGTTTATTTTGGCTGTATATTCTGAAAAAGACCGATCTTTTCGATGGTAGGCCCAAAACGATGCTGCACGTTGCGCCAGAACCTTTTTTTGAATCACAATTTAGAAAATGTCTCGGGGATAACTATATCACCGCTGATCTAGTCAACCCTCGAGCCTTTGTGAAGATGGACATCACAGACATTAAATACCCAGATCAATCGTTTGACGTGATCTATTGTAGTCATGTACTGGAGCACGTACATGACGACCGTCGGGCCATGAGAGAGTTCCATAGAGTTCTGAAGAGAACTGGCTGGGCCATATTGCTTGTGCCCATCAGTGCTGGAGAGACATTCGAAGACCCGACAATTATTGAGCCTACAGAACGCTTAAAGGCATTCGGGCAAGAAGATCACGTTCGGAGGTACGGCCGAGACTATGTCGATAGATTGCGAGAAGCGGGGTTTGAAGTAGAAGTCACAACAGTCGACGATTTCATTGATAAAGACGACACAATCAGAATGGGATTAACGCCCGCCAGTGGGGAGATCTACTTTTGCACAAAGTGAACGGGCTTTCCCTGGGTCTAGCCAAGAAGGAGGGTGTAAATAAAACTATGTGAATGGTGGACCTGCTCCCCCTGCTTTCGTTCGCGTAAGAATACGACAACCTTCTTTTGTCCCATCTTCGGTGAGCGGGGATGGGGTCTGGGGCAACGGGCCGGCGTTTTGAGGCCTCTTGCCCCAGTTCAGTTCCGTAGAAGCTTCCAGCCTGGGCTGCGAACTCTTTTCGGAGGTCGGTATCCCAGACTGCTGTGCGGACGCGCCTCGTCATATTCGATCTTACACGCCGCGATCTTGCCTCTACTTGGTTCAGTGCTCCAATCATCTGCGCTTCCGTGTGCGTCCTTCTCGACATGCAAGTGAAGTGCCCCCGTTTACTGTACCAATCCCAATGTAAGTTCTCGGTTGATGTTTTGTTTTCAGCGGGGATGAGGTCTGGAGCAGGGGATGGCGCTTGAATCCCCTGCTCCAGCAGCCTTGTACTAGCTTTCCTCATGCCGTCATCTCCGCTGCGGCCCTGGCAAACTCTGCCGGCGGCAAGTAGTTCAATGAACTGTGCGGACGTTGTTCGTTGTAATCCTGCCGCCAGGTCTCGATCTTTCGCCGTGCGTCGCTCAGACTAGTGAACCAGTTCGCGTTCAAGCATTCATCGCGCAGGCGACCGTTGAAGCTCTCTACGTAGGCGTTCTGCACCGGCTTGCCCGGCTGGATGAACTCCAGTCGCACTCCGCGTTCTTCACTCCAGGCCGCCAGCGCCCGACCGCGAAACTCCGGCCCGTTGTCCAGAACGATCGCTTCCGGCAGTCCTCTCTCGCTGGCGATCCGATCCAGCACGCGCCGCACTCGCAGTCCACCCAGCGAGGTATCGACCTCGATGGCCGGACATTCCCGCGTGCAATCATCCACGATGGTCAACATCCGAATCACTTTCCCGGTGCTCACACAATCACTCACAAAATCCATCGACCAGCGTTCATTCGCCCTCGTCGCTGCTGGGTTAATTCCTACGCCATTCCAGCGGATCCGTCGTCGCTGTCGAATCCTCATCGCCAAACCTTCCTCACGATACAGCCGGTACACGCGCTTGTGATTGGCCGGCATCCCTTCCCGCAGCAGCATCGCCGTCAGCCGGCGATAGCCGAACCGCATGCGCCGGGCCGCCAGTTCTTTCAAGCGGGTTCGCAGTTCGTTGTCCCGCTCGGCTTTCTGCGCTCGATAACGATGCGTCGATCGTCCCAGTCCCATCAGCCTGCAGGCGTGCCGTTCGCTCATCTGGTACCCGACTTCGACATAACTTACGGCTGCCCGAAGTCCCGCAGGCGCTACCAGTTTTTTGAGAGCACGTCTTTCAATGCCCGGTTATCCAGCGTCAGCTCGGCCACCACATGCTTCAGCTTCCGGTTCTCGTCCTCCAGTTGTTTCATCTTCTTCGCGTCGCCACTGTCCATCCCGCCATACTTCGCCTTCCAGCGGTAGAAAGTCTGCTCCGTGATCCCGTGCTGTCGGCATAACTCCGCCGTCGTCAACCCGGCCTCGCCTTGCTTCAGGATGGCGATGATCTGTTCTTCGCTGTGTCGCGTCCCCTTCATTGCCGTTCTCCTCTCATGGGTTGGGAGAACTCACATTCTAGGCGGTCCAGTTTTCGGGGGCTAGGTCACAATCACTCTTTCACATTCTTTCGCCGAAATCATATTCCGCTTTGTACCGAATGAGGGGAGCAGGGTCACACCCGCGCTGCTGAAATCCACGCTAGTTGTTCGCTGATTGCAAAACCAGAACCCAATCGGGATCGCCATCGCCGTTGTTTCCCGGGGTGGCGAAAATCTGGACGCCAGTGTTCGAGAGCGGCGAAGAGCTGATCGACGTAAATGTTCCGGTGCTGGGATCGTACCAACGGGCCGTTACGGGGCCTTTCAACTGGGCCATGTCCACTGTGAGCGTCGTGCTCGCTGGGCAATAGGATAAGACGAAGGAACCGTCGGGTGTTCTGGCAGTGGTTACAAAGTTGTCCGTCTGGATGTTGCCGGCGTCATTTCCGGTCGCGGTCCCGAAGCCAGAAGTAACTACGGCATTGGTCTGGTCAGGCACCAGGCTGTACCAGGGCACGGATGTGATTAGGGAATTCCAATATCCCAATTGGGTGGCGGCTGGTGTGTCGATACCAGTTTGCCAGCCGGCGTGGAAGTCGAAATAGAGGGAGCCATACAAGTATCCGCCCAACCCTCCCGATAACACCGTCCAATACGCAACCTTGCGTAACATTAAGTTGGTAGCTGTAGTCGGATTCAGACTTGGGTAGACAACTCCATCGTAGTAGGTCTCTGCCAGAAACACCGGTAGTGTCTCGACCGAACTGTTGTATTGCTGAAGAATTTCGTAGTACACCGGGAAATAGGTGTAGGCCCCTGCCAGATTGGTGTTGGGGATCAATACAGCGTCATCCAACGAACCACTGATGTTCTCGTTCAGTTCAGTAGTCTGCAGGTGAGTCGCATCGGCTAAGGCGATGCCGGCCATTATGTTCTGCGCCAGAGCATTGTCCACGGTGGAGGTGTTCCAGGTCTGGAAATGATGGCCAGTTATCCAAACGATATTGCTAAAATTCTTATATCGATTTCCGAGGTACTGCCCCCAGGAGAATGCGGCTGTATTACCGTTTGCCTCGAACGTGCTAAGCCATCCTTCATTTTCCATCGAGTCCAACATAATGGTGATTTGATTTGACGCGGCGATGTTAATCATTTGGTCTACCCGGTCAAAATAGGCCGGGTTGGGCGTAGTAAGGTCGTACTGTCCACCGCTCAGCTGCGCGGTAAACGGCAAGATTCCATCCACTGTGCTCCCGTCCGATCGGCCGCCCATCGCGTTGTTCACTAGAAGCTCGCACCACAGAACATTGACGCCGTGCGCGGCACGGTCAGCCATGTAGGCGGTGGCGTCGGCGACGCTGAGGTTGGCGAACATGGCGTGGGGCGAGTCTCCCACAAGAAATATTGGCACGTTGTTCTGATCAACCAGATAACGGTTGTTCGCGCTGGCTTTGAGGGGATAGATCGGCGAGGTTGTTGCGTTTTCAACCGTAGAGAACGCACCCGTGTTTCCAGCCGTATCGACGGCCTGCACCTGATAGCTGTAGCTGGTGGCTGACGACAAGCCCGCGTCGCTGTAGGTCGTACTGGCCGGGGTGGCGATCTGGGAGAAGTTCGAGCAATTCGCGCCTTGGCAACGTTGCACCACGTAGTTTGCCAGGCCGACGGTGCTGGTCGAAGCTGTCCAGTTCAGATTGATCTGGCCCTTACCGACCGCCGTCGCTGTCACATTGGTAGGTGCGGTCGGCGGAGTCTGTGTGGTGGCGCTGGTGGGAGCGGAAAACGCGCTCGCATTCCCGACGGCATCGACCCCATCTACCTCATAGCTGTAACTGGTGCCTGGCGAGAGGCCGCTGTCGCTGAAGGTTGGGCCGGTGACTGCCGTGATCTGCGCAAAGTTCGAGCACCCTATGCCCTGGCAGCGCTTCATGACGTAGTATGCAATCCCAACTGTGCTGGCAGAAGGAGTCCAGATCAGATTGACCTGGCTGGCAGTGACCGCCGTCGCGGTCAGGTTGGCCGGAACCGTGGGCGGCGCCAGTGTTCCCGCCACACTGGCGCCGTCCGAAGCCGTTAGGCTGGTAAAGCCGTAATCAGCGAGGTTGTTGGTTGTGCCAAATTCCTGAAACATTCCTATCCCTGGATTGCCTCCGGTATAGGTATTATCTGTACCCTGATCGACCAGCACACCATTCACATACAGCGAAAGCGTATTTCCAATCGCAGTCGCCAAGATCGTATCGCCGTTGTGCAAGCCGCAGCCCGTCGGCGGGCACGGAGTAATCCACGGATTTAAGTTTGTCCCGGGAACAAAAGTAAAATCATTCAGCGCACCATTCCATCGCACGATGGCTATGTATTGCGACCCATCGGCGGTCGCCCGATAATCAAATTCGTAGCCCGTAATGCTATGGGCCGTAATGTTTGTGCGCAAGCGGAGTTCTACCTCTTCCGCGACACTGCTAGTTTGGTTGACGGTATGCACCGTGGCTTGCGCCGTCTGATCCGCACCCCACGGGCCGGTAAGCACCGCTGATGAATCATTATATGGTGGTGCCCCCGATATAGTGGTTCCGAAAGCCAAGCCCGAGGTTGTCTGCACATCACCCCAATCAAGTCCGTCCGTCAGACCATTGATCCAGGCGCCACCCTCCGAAATCGGATTCTCAGTGCGGGGGAAATTTGTGCTGTAGACCCTGATCGCGGATGTAGTCGCACTCGCGACACTCGAAAATGCGCTCGAGTTGCCTGCCGTATCGACGGCCTCAACCTGATAACTGTAGCTGTTATTCGAGAGCAGGTTGGTGTCGTTATAGGCCGTGCCGGTTGGCGTCGCAATCTGCGTGAAGTTCGAGCACCCGGCCCCCTGGCAACGTTGCACCACGTAATTTGCCAGCCCGATGGCGCTGGTTGATGCCGTCCAGTTCAGACTAATCTGGCTGGCAACGGCCGCCGTGGCTGTGAGGTTCGGGATAGTCGGCGGAGTCTGTGTGGTCGCGGTGGCGGGAGCGGGGAACGCGCTCGAGTTCCCGGCAGTATCGACTGCCTGGACTTCATAGCTGTAGCTGGCGCCCGCGGACAATCCTGTGTCGTTGTACGTTGTCCCGACCGGCGTAGCGATCTGCGCGAAGTTGGAGCAACCGACGCCCTGGCAACGTTGCACTACGTAATTTGCCAGCCCGATGGCGCTGGTTGAAGCTGTCCAGCTTAGATGGATTTGGGTTGCGCTGGTCGCGGTTGCTGTCAAATTGCCTGGGACAGTCGGCGGAGTCTGTGTGGTCGCGGTGGCGGGAACGGAGAACGCGCTCGAGTTCCCGGCAGTGTCGACTGCCTGGACTTCATAGGTATAGCTGCCCGCGGACAATCCTGTGTCGTTGTAGGTTGTCCCGACCGGCGCAGCGATCTGCGCGAAGTTGGAGCAACCGGCCCCCTGGCAGCGTTGCACCACGTAATTTGCCAGCCCGATGGCGCTGGTTGAAGCTGTCCAGCTTAGATGGATTTGGGTTGCACTGGTCGCGGTTGCTGTCAGATCGCCAGGGACAGTCGGCGGAGTCTGTGTGGTCGCGGTGGCGGGAGCGGGGAACGCGCTCGAGTTCCCGGCAGTATCGACTGCCTGGACTTCATAGCTGTAGCTGGCGCCCGCGGACAATCCTGTGTCGTTGTAGGTTGTCCCGACCGGCGCAGCGATCTGCGCGAAGTTGGAGCAACCGGCCCCCTGGCAGCGTTGCACCACGTAATTTGCCAGCCCGATGGCGCTGGTTGAAGCTGTCCAGCTTAGATGGATTTGGGTTGCACTGGTCACGACTGCTGTCAAATTGCCAGGGACAGTCGGCGGAGTCTGTGTGGTTACGCTGACGGGGCTGGAGAAGGCGCTCGAGTTCCCCGCAGTGTCGACTGCCTGGACTTCGTAGCTGTAACTCGTGCCAGTGGACAATCCTGTGTCGTTGTAGGTTGTCCCGACCGGCGCAGCAATCTGCGCGAAGTTGGAGCAACCCACGCCCTGGCAGCGTTGCACCACGTAATTTGCCAGCCCGATGGCGCTGGTTGAAGCTGTCCAGCTTAGATGGATTTGGGTCGCACTGGTCGCGGTTGCTGTCAAATTGCCAGGGACAGTCGGCGGAGTCTGTGTGGTTGCGGTGGCGGGAACGGAGAACGCGCTCGAGTTCCCGGCAGTGTCGACTGCCTGGACTTCATAGGTATAGCTGCCCGCGGACAATCCTGTGTCGTTGTAGGTTGTCCCGACCGGCGCAGCGATCTGCGCGAAGTTGGAGCAACCGGCCCCCTGGCAGCGTTGCACCACGTAATTTGCCAGCCCGATGGCGCTGGTTGAAGCTGTCCAGCTTAGATGGATTTGGGTCGCACTGGTCGCGGTTGCTGTCAAATTGCCGGGGACAGTCGGTGGAGTCTGTGTGGTCGCGGTGGCGGGAGGGGAGAACGCGCTCGAGTTCCCGGCAGTGTCGACTGCCTGGACTTCATAGGTATAGCTGCCCGCGGACAATCCTGTGTCGTTGTAGGTTGTCCCGACCGGCGCAGCGATCTGCGCGAAGTTGGAACAACCGGCTCCCTGGCAACGTTGCACCACGTAATTTGCCAGCCCGATGGTGCTCGTTGAAGCTGTCCAGCTTAGATGGATTTGGGTTGCACTGGTCGCGACTGCTGTCAAATTGCCAGGGATAGTCGGTGGAGTCTGTGTGGTCGCGGTGGCGGGAACGGAGAACGCGCTCGAGTTCCCGGCAGTGTCGACTGCCTGGACTTCGTAGGTATAGCTGCCCGCGGACAATCCTGTATCGTTGTAGGTCGTCCCGACCGGCGCAGCGATCTGCGCGAAGTTGGAACAACCCACGCCCTGGCAACGTTGCACCACGTAATTTGCCAGCCCGATGGCGCTGGTTGAAGCTGTCCAGCTTAGATGGATTTGGGTTGCACTGGTCGCGACTGCTGTCAGATTGCCAGGGACAGTCGGTGGAGTCTGTGTGGTCGCGGTGGCGGGAACGGAGAACGCGCTCGAGTTCCCGGCAGTGTCGACTGCCTGGACTTCATAGGTATAGCTGCCCGCGGACAATCCTGTGTCGTTGTAGGTTGTCCCGACCGGCGCAGCGATCTGCGCGAAGTTGGAACAACCGGCTCCCTGGCAACGTTGCACCACGTAATTTGCCAGCCCGACGGTGCTGGTTGAAGCTGTCCAGCTTAGATGGATTTGGGTTGCGCTGGTCGCGACTGCTGTCAAATTGCCAGGGACAGTCGGCGGAGTCTGTGTGGTCGCGGTGGCGGGAGCGGAGAACGCGCTCGAGTTCCCGGCAGTGTCGACTGCCTGGACTTCATAGGTATAGCTGCCCGCGGACAATCCCGTGTCGTTGTACGTTGTCCCGACCGGCGCAGCGATCTGCGCGAAGTTGGAGCAACCGGCTCCCTGGCAACGTTGCACCACGTAATTTGCCAGCCCGATGGCGCTGGTTGAAGCTGTCCAGCTTAGATGGATTTGGGTTGCACTGGTCGCGGTTGCTGTCAGATTGCCTGGGACGCTCGGCGGATCTTGCGTGGACGCGGTGGCGGGAACGGAGAACGCGCTCGAGTTCCCGGCAGTGTCGACTGCCTGGACTTCATAGGTATAGCTGCCCGCGGACAATCCCGTGTCGTTGTACGTTGTCCCGACCGGCGCAGCGATCTGCGCGAAGTTGGAGCAACCCACGCCCTGGCAACGTCGCACCACGTAATTTGCCAGCCCGATGGCGCTGGTTGAAGCTGTCCAGCTTAGATGGATTTGGGTTGCACTGGTCGCGGTTGCTGTCAAATTGCCTGGGATAGTCGGTGGAGTCTGCGTGGTTACGCTGACGGGGCTGGAGAACGCGCTCGAGTTCCCGGCAGTGTCGACTGCCTGGACTTCGTAGGTATAGCTGCCCGCGGACAATCCTGTGTCGTTGTAGGTTGTCCCAACGGGTACAGCGATCTGCGCGAAGTTGGAACAACCGGCTCCCTGGCAGCGTTGCACCACGTAATTTGCCAGCCCGATGGCGCTGGTTGAAGCTGTCCAGCTTAGATGGATTTGGGTTGCACTGGTCGCGACTGCTGTCAAATTGCCGGGGATAGTCGGTGGAGTCTGCGTGGTTACGCTGACGGGGCTGGAGAACGCGCTCGAGTTCCCGGCAGTGTCGACTGCCTGGACTTCGTAGGTATAGCTGGCGCCCGCGGACAATCCTGTGTCGTTGTACGTTGTCCCGACCGGCGCAGCAATCTGCGCGAAGTTGGAACAACCGGCTCCCTGGCAACGTTGCACCACGTAATTTGCCAGCCCGATGGCGCTGGTTGAAGCTGTCCAGCTTAGATGGATTTGGGTTGCACTGGTCGCGACTGCTGTCAGATTGCCAGGGACAGTCGGTGGAGTCTGTGTGGTCGCGGTGGCGGGAACGGAGAACGCGCTCGAGTTCCCGGCAGTGTCGACTGCCTGGACTTCATAGGTATAGCTGCCCGCGGACAATCCCGTGTCGTTGTAGGTTGTCCCAACGGGCGCAGCGATCTGCGCAAAGTTGGAACAGCCCACGCCCTGGCAACGCTTCACTACATAGTTCGCCAGCCCGATGGTGCTAGTCGAAGCTGTCCAGTTCACACTGATCTGGGTCGTGCCGGTTGCCACTGCTGTCAGATTGGCGGGGACGCTCGGCGGAGTCTGCGTGGTTACGCTGACGGGGCTGGAGAAGGCGCTCGAGTTCCCGGCAGTGTCGACTGCCTGGACTTCGTAGCTGTAACTGGTGCCAGTGGACAATCCTGTGTCGTTGAAGGTTGTCCCGACCGGCGTGCTGACCTGCGCAAAGTTGGAACAGCCGACACCTTGGCAGCGTGACACTGCGTAGCCGCCCAATCCGATTGGGCTCGTCGACGCTGTCCAAGTCAAGCTGACTTGGGTGCCACTGGTCGCCTTTGCCTTCAGGTTGCCGGGAACGGTCGGCAGCGATGTCGGTGGGGAGGATCCAAAGCTACCTCCTCCGCAGGAGGCCAGGACAACCGAGAAGCTTGCCAAAAGCAAGATCTGAAGACGACGGCAATAATCCAATGGCGCGGGGGGCTGGTTAGGGTCACGACGCGGCATCTCCCGAAGAAATTTACCGTGACCACCAAGTCCTTACAATGGCACGCTTGGGTGGTAAACTATCAAGCGCGTTCGTAAGTAAAGTTATGTAAACTGCGGAATATAATATGTTTACATGTATATTATATTAGAGTTGCTATTACTCATCGGCCATTAGGACCTTGAGAAATCCCCAGCGCTTAGTCATCGTCGTCCAAAGATCCGTTGGCGTAAAGCGCTAACCGTAAAGAGTGTCGTCGCCCTGATGTTTCTGTGCCTTACAGCGGCGGGAGCCTTCGCTCAATCAGCGGACTCTGCCGTGAGTACGGTGCGCGACTACGTTGATCGCGGCTTCGTTGGACGGATTTGAAACAGTAATCACGGTTCACTACTTGCACCGTTGAGCCCCGGCCGCACTGTCGGCGGGTCGCTGCGCATCGCAACATCGGGCGGGCGGTTCGGCGGAATAACGGAGTCTCAGTACCTGTCACCTACCCCCGCATTGGGCTGTCTTGCGCTGATCTACTTTCCGAGAAGGTAAGAAAAATCAGGTCGTTCGCTACCTGCTCGTGCGCTGCGAAAACAAACACGGCTGGAAGCGACAGTAGCCAACACTCAGGAATCTGGCGCGCGAAGACAGCAGGCGGCAGACGCGATTCGCCGCTATTGGAGCCGTAGGGGAGTAACGCGGCTCTTCAGGTCTCTTTTTCAGGTCATCGGTGGCGTAACATCTCAACTTAGGTGAAATGCCTTCAATGCGCGAAAAATCGCCGTTCCTGAGAAAGACCTGTTCTAGCGATCGGACTCCAGAACTAGCGACGCTCGGGAATCGTTTTGGGACGCGGCCCTCCTGAGCCACATTGCTGCAATCACCCGATCGACCGGTACTCCGTCACCCTGTTTATAGCGGAGCCCGAGATTGTATTGGGCGGCGGCGTTGCCCTCCTCAGCCGATTGAGCAACCCATTCCCCAGCCTTTACACAGTCCTGTGGCACTAAATGACCCGTTTCGTAGGCCATTCCGAGCAGCAAGGCTGCTGAATCGTCTCCATACGCCGCTTCCCGTTTCAGTCCTGCTAGCTCGTAGCGGCTTAGGTTTTGGACTGCGAACAATAGGGCGGGTTCGGTTATCCGCATGTGACTCAATTGAGCCCCAGGCTTTAAACCAGAAAGCTGTTGTAACCCGCTAGTAGCTTCGCTCCCCGGCACCCGGTTCGGGCCAACGCTTGTCGCAGGATTTGCCGCGACCACATTAGAGGGGTGGTTTGCCCCTGTTATCAAAAACGCGAACACCGAGACAAGCATCAGGATCGCTATCGGGAGGGCTGCCTTAGACAGCATCCGTAGCTTCACCCTGAATCCGGGGGCGCCGGACATGCCTCGCTGATGCCCGCCAAGGCTGGGAAAGCCCACCCTGCGATTCGTCTTGGTCAAGACCCACAATTTCGATTTGTCTCTTTGTTTGTTCGCTAGCCCGGAGAGACCGATCATTGCCCAAAATGGAGACTTCTGCCGAAGACCCGTCGGGGCAGACCGGACTTCAATGTCGCAGGTCGAAATGCTCGGCCCCCTCGATTCCTGTGATGAAACACATTTCTGGGGAGAGGAACTGTCCGCCAGTTCACGTGCGTGCGCGTCCTCTTCTGCGTACGCGATCAGAGAGACAAGTGAGTCAAGCTCCGTTCCGTCCGCCATCTTACTGGGTGCCAACGAGCTATCAGGATCTCGCAGTGCGCCGCCAACGGGCTCCTCCAAAGCCGTTCCCGGCGACTTGGTTGTAAGCGCCACCTCAGGTGCCGTGAAGGAAGAAGAAACGTTGTTGGTTGCCCCGTGGAATTCTTGTGTCTCCTGTGTCAGCTTCTTGAGTGCGGGAATGAGCTGATCGATCGCCTGCAGCATAGTCGCACGCTCCAGGCCGATGCTCTGCATAAGCTCAGCTTCGGCGGCCTTGCCCAGTGCCTGTCCGAGCAGGCCACACAGCAATCGAGCATTTAAGGCGTCCTGAGAGGTGAAGGCGTTGAACTCTACGGAGAACACCACAAGTGCTCCCGCGATGCTCCTTCGGTGGTTTACGGGAACAATCAGCAGAGACTTGAGGGAGCGTGGATCGTTGGCGTCGACTGCCAAGATCTCGTGATCTAGTCCGAGTGGATCACCTAAGGAGTGGGCGGAAGGGTTACGGAGCGACGCGAGTTTTGATAACACCGCCCCTCGCAATCGTTCGTCATTGGATCCGCTCCCGGCCCCGACACGGCAGAACCACCCCTGTTCTCTAAACAGCCACAGCATGGCTCCTGTGGCCCGGCTCAGCTTGAGGGCTACGCCTACGACTCGGTTCATCGCCACTTCCAAATCTATGATTCCAGTCTCAATCGCCAGCTGGATTTCGACCAAGTCGAAAAGGGGGTGGCGAACATCCTGATCTCGGACTGGACCATCCTCGAGCGGCATATTCAGTGGTTGAATCAGTGATATTGCGGGACAGAACCTGCTTTGGTACGTGTTTGAGACGCACGGCACCGAAGCTTGGTTGCAATATTGTATCCGGAACGCGCCCTTGAGAGAATTATTGGCAAAACCGTGGAGCTTCCGTCATAGGTGATGCCTGCTCCGCTCCCCTCGGCCAGATTGTTAATCGTCGCTTGCTGGTGGGGATTGGTGGTGAACTCTCCCATCGCGATGCTTGGTTCAGAAGTCGGGCAAACATCCCAGCGCTACTGCCCAGAAACAGATGCTTATGTCGTTTGGAAGGCTAATCTGCGGCTCAACTTTCCAAGCTTCCTGGCACACCGAGAGCACGCACTTCCCGCTCCAAGGAGTCTAGCTGTCGCAATTCGGCCTCGACTGCCGGAGCGCCGTCTTCGCGTACTCTTTTGGCACGGGCCAGAGCCTGCTCCGCAATGCGGCTGACTTCGTGCAGTAGCTTTCGAATCTCAGTTTCCAACCGCGCTCGGCTCTCCTGAACCCGATTGAGAATATCGCTTTGCACGCGGGTGCTGTTGTATTCGAGCAGCCTGGCGAGGAACTTTCGCGCATCGTTCTTGATTACACCCCTGGCGCCTACCAGGCCAAGAACCAAGTCGGCCAGCCAGCGCACCGGTGAGGCGGGTTGGGCGACATCAATGAACTCCAAGAAAGTGAATTCCGAGCGAACCCGGAATCCTTTGTCCGGATCGAGAGCATGGGGTATTCGCGCCAGTTCTGGAACGCCGGCATTGGCTAGTCTCTTCAGAAACTCGTTCGCCATCTCCACAAACCGCAACGCAATACGCCGATATTCCTTTTCGCCCTCTTCGTGCTCGGGTTTCAACCACGGCAAGACGTGAAGCCGAGCTAGTTCCTGCGCCGCGCGGAAGGTGCGCCGGCGATATGATGGACCTAGCCAGCCAGGCATGGACTGCAACACAATCTCGAACTCTTTGCCAGCCTCCGGCATTACGCGCGCGAGAAACGCCTTATGTCGATCGACAAACGTGTCCGAGAGATGTTGCTGTTCGGCCATGAAAAGATACGCGAGCTCCCGCATCGAACGCTCTGCATCGGCAATCGTCTGCTTCATAGCTGCAATACGTTTCTCAGAGTCTTCGATCGGTCGCCGAAGCGCCTCTCTTTCTTCCCTGATGATGGCGACAAGTTGTTCGCCGACCCGCTCAAGACCGCGGTCGCAAGCAGTCCGGATCAGTCTCCGGCCCGAGCCTTCAACCAACTGCCGGAGTGAAGCGACCAGTTTTCCCCAATCCCGGCCGGTGCCTCGATGTTCTAGCTGTTCCGCGGCGCTGATCTCAAAGAACGGTTCGACGGGATGTTGAAGTCGCTTTTCGAGCTGCCGTCGAGCAAAGACCATTGCCGCCGATCGTTCTGCGTCTGAGGTCCGATCGGCTTTGTTCACCGCGATGATGAGATCTTGAACGTGCCGCGCGACCGCCTCAACCAATAAGAGTTCCTCGCCTGCGAGGGGAGGGTCCGCGCCGATTACGACAAGGGCTGCGTCAATATGAGGAATGAATGACTGGGTGGCTGCTGTATTGCCGGTGAATACAGATCCCAGTCCGGGCGTGTCCACAAAGCACATGCCGGTCGCCAGTAGCGGACTGGGTACAAAGATTTCCAGCGCAGCGACATGCTTGGCGTTCTCGGGGTTTCTCTCTTCAGAGACGTACTCATCAACAGTCTTAACAGGAATATCCGCCCACTCACCGGCTTCAAAGCGAACCCGAGCCGCTTGGCGGCGGCCGTAACGAACGATTGTTGGGACCGCCGTGACCGGCACGACTCCGGTAGGCAGTACGCTCGTGCCAACCAGCGCATTCAGGACAGAAGACTTGCCACGCTTGAACTGACCGATACAGGCAACGTAGAAGCGCCCTTCGGAGACTCGTTCGGCCACAGCCCGCGCGTCGGCGGCAACTTGCTCGGCATCGAATTGGTCGGCTATTTCGGCCAGGCGCGAGAGAGATGACTCTCCGTGCGAATTCTCAGCAGGCGCCGTTCGATCTTCGGAAGCTCCCGATGTCAATGCCGCGGTAGCAGGCTTCTCCGGCAACAAGTTTTCTTTCGAGTCAGCCCGCATATTTGATCTTTTTAAAATAGGCGTTGCTGTCGTCTCTATCTTCATTACGACGCTGGAGAACGCACTCCATCCTGATGCACATAGCGAATCACCTCCACTTCGGACATGGCGATCAGCCCTTCATCCACCATTTCATCCAGAGCGGGAAGCAATTTCTTAAGGTTCTCTTCGGTGTCTACTACGGACACCATGATGGGTCTGTCGGAGGAGCGAAGCAGATGTTTCTTGTGAATGAGCGTACTCGCACCATAGCCTTCGATGCCGCGAAACACAGTGGCGCCTGCGATGTCGAGTTCCCGGCATTTGGCCACGATGGCCTCGTACAAAGGTTTGTTGTGCCATTTGTCATCTTCGCCAAAGTGAATCCGCAACATTTTGGCTTTGCCTTCGAGCTTCATGACCGCGCCTCCTGCCTTCTGTCGGTTTTCTCATAGTTATGCGCGTACTTAATGATGTCCACATCGGACAGTACGACTAATCCTTGCTGCACCATCTGTTCAAGAATGGGCATGAAGGCCTTCAGTTTGTCTTCGGTGTCAACCACCGACAGCAGGATGGGGCGGTCGTGAGAGAGACTCAGCGCAGCGTCCTTGTGAATTCTTCGATTGGCGCCGTAACCCAGAATTCCCCGATAAACGGTTACGCCGGCAATATCGTTAGATCGCAAGCCGTTGAGAATGGCTTCATATAGTGGCTTGCCATTCCACTTGTCGTTTTCGCCAACGTAGATTCGCATCATCTTGGCTTTGCCCTCACGCTTTAGAGCGGGTCTCTCCGGCTCCCCCAGCTTTTGCTTGTTCTCAGCAGGTTTGACAATCGTGGTGTCGTGCATCTCAATCAGGCCAGTACCTACCATCGCCTGAAGTTTGGCCAATAGCTCCTCGACCTTTCCCGGCGTTTCGATGAACTCGATCTTGACGGGCAAGCGGACTGCCAGGTCCACAAGACTGGTCGTGCTAAGGTGATGATCGGCCCCAAATCCAGCGATACCGCGCGTCACCGTCGCACCAGACACGCCGTGAAAAAAGAGAAAATCCAGAATCGCGGCATAGGCAGCGCTCCCGTGGTACTGTTGGTCCTCGGCCACGTAAATGCCGACCTTCTTACCTGCTCCCGCTGTGAGCATATTGTCCTCCTGACATTAGAGTCCTCTTTGACCAACCAAGAATTCTGCTACGCGACCGAGCAAGCCTCCGCCGGCAGGCACGCCGTCCTTGAATTGCTGGCGTGGTCCAGGCAGAGTCTGGAAGTCCTTCAAGATTGCATAGATTGGATATGCGCCCTTGGTGAGCGCCTGGCTTACGCTGCTGGTGTAGTTAGCGGCTTCAACTCTCACACGATTGCCCTCCCTGCGATCATGCCTCCCCAAACCGCAATGAAACCAAAAATCACACTTGTTGCCACATAGAGAAGTCCCAGCCCAACTTGGCCATCCTGAATCGAGCGCAGCGTCTCATACTCAAAGCTGGAAAAGGTCGTGTAGCCTCCGATAAAGCCAATTGGGATCAAGTATCGCCAGTTGGGACTCCAATATGTCTTCACGGTCAGCAAGGCAAAGACCAAGCCAATCAGAAAAGAGCCCGTCACGTTTATGACGAGCGTTCCATAGGGAAAGCGAGTCCCCATTTTGCCGCCGATGTAACTGCCCAGCCAGAACCGCAGAATCGACCCCAGACAGCCTCCAATGCCAACGAATAGATATTTCAGCAAGTCGCTCTGTTCCTTTCCCCTTCATTCACAGCTACACGTCACGAAGCCGAGATTTTTTCCCTTTGTGCATTTTCTAACGATTGCAGTCGAGACGAATGCCGTCTTCGTCTTGTCCGGTTCGCACTCCCTGGTTTCCTAGCAACCTTTCTACCTGAGCACGATAGCTATTTGCATAAGCATCGAATTGGCGTTGAACCTGCCCCAATGTCCTCTCGGACCAATCACAGAGTAACGCGCAGTACGCGGACAAGGATCCGGTAAGCTGAGCCCCAATCAAACCGCTCAGCCTTTTGATCACAAATGATTCCGATACCTTTCTGCCGAACAATGCAAGCAGCGTGGGTCGACGGTGCCTGCGACAATCTCACTCGGAGCAATGGAAATCCGGAACCAGATGGCAACCAGCGTCGCGTTCAGGGCGAGTCCGACCCAAACGGCGGCCATCACCCACACGTTCTCCATGAAGCGCTACCTCGACTAGCTTCTGCGGATCGTTGCCGGCACTACGACTCCGTGACAAAGCAATCCGCCTGTCAGGAGTCATCAGCTGTTCCGGCTTAAGAATTGGGACAGCGGTTGGCGGTGAACTCCTTCACCGTGGTTAACAGTTCTAGTACAGCAAAAAACACTTGCCAAAGTCAATGGCATTCCGACATGTGATGCTCCACACGGGACTAGGTTCGCTCCCCAACATACCAGGGCGCACTCACTGTAAAGATGCGCTCATTACCACGGGCGAGCAGGACCCATTCCAGAAGCCGACCCCGTTGATTGTGCAGGAAGAATTCATACCACCGGTCTTCCACGAGCTCCGGAATTACTACCACCACACCGCGATCAGGATTCTTCTTGGCTAGATCGAGAACGAATTGAACCACCGGAATAATGATAAAGCGATATGGTGAAGGCAGGATATGAAGCCTGGGCGGTTCCCTCCCCGCGTCTCGAAAAGGTTGCTCAACATAGTGCTTCCAGTCGTCCTGAAGCAATTCGGAGTGCTCGCTGGGCTCGACGTGCAAGGCGATAACCTCCGGAGATAGCCGGGCAGCAAATTCAATTCCCTGGCGAGTGATGTTGCTCCAACGGTCGATGGTGATAACCGCAATGGGGTGGCGGCTCAGGCCTGCCGCATTGACCGGAACCTTGCAGTTGGTCAACATCTTCACCGAGTGATAGTGGCGGCGGACCACCACGAAGAAAACAATGGTCAGCGGAATGAAAAGCAGCGTGATCCAGGCGCCTTCTGCGAATTTAGCGACTAGCACCACCAGAGTGGTAATACCGGTGACGAGTCCGCCAAGCCCATTCACGAATGCACTCTTCAGCCAATGCGGCCCCCTGTTCTTGTACCAGTGCATGACCATGCCGGATTGAGAAAGAGTAAAAGCCAGAAAAGCGCCGACGGCATAAAGTGGAATAAGCCGGTCAGTGACACCGCCAAAAAGAATGAGAACCCCGCCACACAGCACTGCCAGAACCACGATGCCATAGGTATAGACGAGCCGCCGCCCGCGGTAGCCGAAAGCGTGCGGGAGGTAGTTATTTTGCGCGATGGCACGGCACAGGCGGGGAAAGTCGGCGAAGGCGGTGTTGGCGGACAGGGAAAGTACAACTAGGATCGAGCCGATGGTCAGATAGTAAAAAAATCCTTTTCCAAAAACCGCGGCGCTGAGCATGGAAAGAACGCTTTGGTAGCCCGGCTGTCCGGGATCGGTTGCGGCGATGCCATAAATCCTTACAAGATAGGAAATCCCCGCCAGTAACACCGCCAGAAGAAAAATGATGACGGTAAGAGTGCGTTGAGCATTTTTCACCGCTGGCTCTTTGAAAGCCTTCACGCCATTGCTTACGGCCTCCACGCCTGTCAGTGCCGTGCAACCGCTGGCAAAAACTTTTAGCAGCAGCCAGTAGCTGACTGCCACAGTCATGGGAGGCGGAGACGGCAGAGGAAACACCGGCGTCGGATGGCCATGGCTGAGCAGAACGCGGAGAACGCCACCGAGAATGGTAATGAGAAGAGTCCCCACAAAAAGATAAGTAGGAATGGCAAAGGCAGTGCCGGCTTCGCGCACTCCTCGGAGATTGAGGACAGTGATCAAGATCAGAATGCCGACGCAAAGGGAAACCAAGTGCGGTAGCAGAGAAGGAACCGCAGAAACCAAAGCACCAACCCCCGCCGAAATGCCCACCGCGGCGGTGAGAATGTAATCGGCGAGGAGCGCGGCAGCCGCAAGAAGGCCGGCAGGCGCCCCAAGATTGAAGCGCGCCACTGTGTAGGAGCCGCCACCAGAGGGGTAAGCGGCGATCGTCTGGCGATAGGAGAAATACACAATCACCAGCAACGTGATAATTGCAGCGCTTACCGGGACGATGTAGCGAACGCCAAGATAGCCCAGCGGAATCAGAAGGCTGAGGGCCGCTTCCGGGCCGTAGGCCGCCGAGCTAAGCCCGTCGAGGCCGAAGATCGGGACACCCTGCGTAGGACCAATTTGCTCCGCTCGTTCGTCGCTGGTCCGGATAGGCTTGCCGACAACAAGGTCAAGTATGTTCATCGGCGATGGTGTCCAATTGACTCTCGCTCACGCGCGGAACTGGGATTATCTAACCCACGATAGCATCAGTAAGATCGAAATCAAAAACCGGCTCCGCCCAAGTGCGGACGAAGACTAAACGAAAACTCTCATGCCCCTTTGCTTGCGAAGCCTGAGGGACAACTCTGTAATCCTTGCCGGCAGGCCGGTCGTGTTCCGGGGTTGCTCGATCGGGGGCACTCACATGGCCAGTGGGTTGGAGACCAGGACCATGCGGCGCACGCCGCTCGAAGCAGAAGTTGTTTTTGGTGCTTAGACGGTTTGCCAGCCAGATCAAGGAAGGATTTTGATATTTGATTTGAATTCGTGATAGTTGCGGAAGTCAATAATGTTGTGGCTGCAATCGCTGGTACCCCGTTCACAACCCAGGCTCTCGGCATGGACCGGAAGTAGAAACAACGTCCCTCCAATCATGACGTACGAATAATCCACCGCGGATTCCACCGTGTCCATCGGGAAATCTGATGGTAAATGGCGAGCCTGTATCTCGATTCGCAGCACCCGCGCGGTTTTCGGATCCACCCATACGGACCCTCCGTAGGCCGGATTCAGAGTCTGAGAGCCGGAATGCACCGTCCAATGTGAGTTTTCACTGCGCACTTGAAAGTCGTAAACCTGGGCACTGAAACCCGAAATGGTAGACACACCGCCAGACTGGAACTGCGCATCCGTATGGGGATTGAAAATATCCAGCAGTGTGGACGCAAATTCTCCGGTGGACGAGGACCCGCCGATTTCTTCCAGCCCCTTGTCCGTGGGGCGGCCATTGATCTTTACGTTACGATAACTTTCATGCGCGTCCTCGTAGATGATGTCAGCCGAAACCCTGTCGAGGGGCATTTCCTGCTCGCGGCCTCGCTGGCTAAAGCGCGACATCAACTCCTCGCACATAAAGTTCGGAAGCTTCCCTGAAAACTCGAACGCCGCCTCTCTCGCCCTTTCGATCAAGGCGTCGGCGGAACTTACCGAAGGCGCGGGCATGGAATCCGCGGCGGCCGATGCGTCCGGCTGCGATTGCGGTGAGGAGCCACTTTGCGCACGCAGGCAAATCGGAGCACTCAGAGCGAGTGCAAGCAGCACCTTAAGGCAGCTAGTTCTCCGATCGAGGCAAACGCTACACATGATTGCTCCTATCATATAAGAACGGATCGCGGAGACGCAGGGTAAGAAGTGGAATGGCCCAAACAGAGGCGGCCGATGCCAGGTTGCTCTCTTGGGTTCAGTGAAAACTGACCGTGGTCCGCAGTCAGTTTGCCTTTGCCGATCTGATCTTCAGCTAAAGTATTTTCCTAACGTATGGAGAAATCCAACTGCGACTCGACTTGCGTCCGGCAAGAAGATACCGGCATCTTATTCCGTTTCAACTCGAATTCCGTCCACGAAAATGAGCGTGTCTTTGGATCGTTCATTGGGATGAAAACCGCGCTTACCTAGGACTTCAATGTGGATGGTGTGCCGACCCGAGGTGGCGAACTCTTTGTGATAAACGGCGACGCCCCAAATGTCGTCCGCGGAGTAGGTATCGACGATCTCCGACGGGCCGCCATCGATGCTAACGGCCGCTTCGCCATTTTCATCTCCCAGTTTTGCGAACCACAGAACGCGCTTGCCCTCGAACGCGAGGTCCGCGGTTGCGCCCTTGGCGTTCGACGAGGTGATGGTTCCGTTATATGCCACCAGCGGCTGTTCGTTACCATGTTTCCACTGGGAACTGAAGTCGATGCCAGCACCGGAGGCGTCGTCGATGACTTGTGCGGGCTTGGCGGCAATTCCCTGCGCGTGAACATGCTCTGAAACATTGCCTGCCCCGTCCACAGTGCGAATGTCGTAGGTCGCGGCCAAGTCCGCTCCCGCGGAATGGTCGAAGTAAAAAGTTCCCTTCGCGACTTTGTCGAGAGGCACGCCGTTCCGGAAAATTTCGTAATAGGAGATCCAATTGTTGTCGGACCCGGGCTGCCATTTAAGCTCAATGCCGGGAAAACCCATATTTTCGGCTCGACTTTTCTTTACGGCGGTTGGAGGCTTGGGTGGCTCCTTATCCAGCGGGCTGCCCGGATGCATTGGAAGATTCAGATAAATGAGTTCACCGGGCGCCATTTTTTCCAGCGTAATTCCGTTTACCATCAGGTCCGTTCCGTTCCGGTTTTCCACTGCGTTGGATTCCTGATAATTGACGACATACGTTTTTCCGGGCAGGAGGCCCTTAGGTTTGATCGTGACCATGCCGGGAGCGGTGTGCTTAGGAATAACAATGCCGCGCAATCCGTCGCGGCTCATGCGTTGAAAATACATGGTCGGGTCATCGCCTGAAACCACCGGCCGGAAGACGTGAACCCAGCGGCCCACCACGCCTTGCGACTCCAGGTAGTGATAGATACCGAAGAGCTCGCGCAAGCCGTCTAATTTTTCCGGATTCCAAGTATCTCCAACCGTATCCGGATTGAGGCAAAGCCATCCGCGCCATGAAGCCTTGTTGTACTTATCCACGTCGCGCCAGGCGTCGGGATTGTCGGCGACTTTATCAGGCGGCAGCAGCAGCGCTGCCCAATAGTTCCGCATGAGACCGACGCCGGCATCACTAAATTGGATATTGGATGAATAGCGGACGTAATCGTATCCGGCATAATTACCGCCACCATTGACCGCCTGAAAAGCTACTCCCGGATACTTGTCGAGAAATCCTTGCAACACCGCGCGCATGCCTTGATCTTCACCAAGCAGGACCGTGTCGTCGCCATTGTCTGGACTGGTGATCATGCTGTCATTGCGCCACTCAAAATCGCCCCACTTGTTGTAGAAAGAGTCGAGTTGCCCTTTCATGAAGTCCACGACCTGCGGCTTCGACATGTCCAGAGTGTGCATGGCGGATTCATTTGATCCCATATTCAGCACCCAGTCCGGGTGCTCGCGGGCGACCTTGGATTTAGGATCGACGGTGTAAAGAAAGGCATAGATGAGCTGGCCCATGTCGGACTTGCGCAGATAGTCGCCCATGGTGCGAAAGTCGGGGCCATTCCAGTCGCCGGCAACGTCCCACCATCCCCAGTCACGGTGATACACATCGGCGCCCACTTCGCGCATCATGTCGGTGAGGCGGAAAACTTTGCGAAATGTACTGTCATAGTCGCCGCCCCCGCCCGTCCAACTTCCCTCGGGCAATCCCCACGACGTGCCCTTCCACCAATCTCCCAACATACGGATGCCGGGAAACCAGCCATCGCGGGTGTAGTCCCACAGGTAGCGATACTGCCAATCGAGCAACGTGTTGCCGGCATCGTCGAGATCGCCCTGAAAAAGTCCGACAAACACTTTCGGAGTTTGAACAGTCTCTCCTGGCATGAGGCTCCGGTTATACCCGGCCAGATGCATTCGAGCTATCACGCCACCGCGGCCGTCCAACGCGTAGGAGGATGCCCAACGACCGAAGTAATCCCAGCCGATGAACAGGCCGTCTTTCTTCGCGTGGTTGTAAAACGCTACCCACGGAGCGTAACTGGACGAACCGGCCCGAAAACCCGATTTGTCATCAGCGGAAAGGGGGCCGGAGCATATGCCGCCATTGATATGCACCGTTCCCGATTTTGTAGCAGTCCAGATACGCGCCGAATCTTCGGTCAATCCGCCGCGCTGCACGCCCGCCGCAACAAAAGGCCCTAGATCATCTCCCTTCTTCACGCGCCATTCGTGGTTGCTCTCGTCCAAAACCAGATCGATGAACTTTCCGTTGTCTGCAAACTGGTAATACCATCCATTCTGGCCTTGGCGAGAACCGAACTCTTTTGACGCAACGTGGGTCTCGCCGTCACTGTAAGTAATGGTCGGATCGAAATCGAGATCGTCAAAGGCGCGATTGGGCGCAACCAAAAACGTAATGCGGTCACCCTGTTGGACCAGCGCACTTGCGTCGATTGGAACGGCACGATTCGAATCTTGGACAACCTTTTCTCCTGCTGGCCAGATTTGCTTGTCATTAAGAAATATGGTCACGTTAGGCTTGTCGTCTACGAAGTCTCCGCATACCCCTCGAACTGGAAAGGGATCGTACGAATCGAAAGTCCGAGGCTTCTCCGCGCTGAGCTTTTCGGTTTTGAGCGTCCAGGAACCGTGGGAGTTGTCGCCGCCCGTCATCCAATCGAAGTCGAGCGTCGCAGGATCACCCAACCGGGCACTGGTATTTAGAAATTCCGGGTCGCTGAGCTTGAGCGGGATAGATCCCACGTTCTTAAATTCTGTCCACTGGCGGATGATGCTGGAGCCAGGATAGACCACGTACGTCCGGGTGACGGCGAGTGAGTCGTGCCGCAGGGTGAGATCCAACTGCAGTTCGCCCTGCTTGAGCTTCGAGGTTTTTGCGCCAACCAGGGTCCATGGCCCCGTCGCATCCGAAGGTGACAAGTCGCGGCCGTTCGCCTTGTTCTTAAAGCCCGTCGTGACGAGCATGCCATTCTGCAAAGCGATGGTCATTTCTACTGAGGAGGAACCGAGCGTCCAGGTGGCTCCACGCTCGGTGATGTATGCGTCCTGGCTGGTCTCTGCGAGACCCTGGGAAAGAAGGAGAAATGCAAGCGTAAGGCTTAGCAGAATGGTTTTCACGATTGTCCCCTTGCCAACGGTTCGCAATTTATGGAGAACTTGTTCGCTACGTCGAGCCCGGAGAAGTTTACTCCATGTTCTGGGCAAAGGTGCTCTAATCTTGGAGTTCGAATTCAGTGGGCGGGGGGGACCATGGATGGCCGAGATTCCCTCGCTTGACTAGGATGCGCCGCGGTGCGCGGTTAACGTCAGGGCTCGCCCCAAGGCTAATCCCCTGCGGCTTTCTTTTCCTGAGCGAGTTCCCTTAGGATCGTTTCCAACAATTCTTCCGCGGGAAGGTCGCGTTCCTTCTTTTCGGTCCAGCGCCAGTGCTCAAGATAGTCGTCGCTTCCGGCAAGTCCTTCTCGCATCGCTCGCGCGTCGATTTCCATCTGGAAACGCTCCGGTAACTGGCGTGAGATGGGACGACCGGTTTCTGGAAATACCCGGACCTGCGTGGGAATATCTTTCCAATAAAGAACTTGATAACGTGCCACGCCTCTCTCCTTTCAGGAAACAGAGACAGTTTCCAGTTCTCCTTTGCGATAGGCTCGCAGATAATTCTTACAGCCGCGGTCGCGTCCGAGGAGCATTTCCTGGGCAAGCTGGTACGGCTTTGCCAACTTATCTCCCGCAAACAGGTGATTCAAATCATTGGCAACAGGGTCGACGATTCCGCTGTCCGCGCCCGCGTCCACCGCGAGATTCATGAAAACCTCGTTGATCAACTTGCGGCAAGGCAGGCCGAAGGAGACATTGCTCAGGCCTCCGGTGAGATGGATTTCGTCGCCGTACCTTTCTCTAAGGGTGCGAAA
The DNA here is from genome assembly GCA_963712035.1 of uncultured Acidobacteriaceae bacterium. Classification (GTDB taxonomy): domain Bacteria; phylum Acidobacteriota; class Terriglobia; order Terriglobales; family Acidobacteriaceae; genus PALSA-270. The sequence continues at coordinate 89,064 of CAVQGL010000006.1, forward strand.
GGCATCGAGGCAATGCACGACGAATGCGCTGTCTACGGAGATGGGAAACACCAGCACATCGACGTAGAGCCGTCTGGCGGGGATGCCCTTCGCTAAAGCAGCTTCAATCATGCGCGTGGCATTGTGAACCCGCTCGTCTGTATTCTGCGGCATTCCACTTTCGCCTGCGGCGGTGATCACCACTGGAAGATTTCGCTCTTTGGCCATATCCAGTGCGTTGATACGCTCGAGGGATGCAGAGTTAAGCAGGGGCGGTCCAGCGGTTCCCGCACATGCTTCGATACCGGTGAGCAGAATTTCCTGATTCGACGAGTCGATCGAGAGGGGCACGGTGGAGAGAGGTTCAACCGTCTGAACCAGCCACGCCATGGCTGCTTTTTGTTCTGGCAGTTTCAGCGAAACCTCATCGACGTTGAGGTCGAGGAAATCCGCCCCGGCGCGAAGTTGTTTCTCCACCAGAGCGCGCAGGTAGGCCATGCCCTCCGTGGCTTGCGGCTCGCGACCTGACATCGCGGCTTTAATCGCGATCATGATGTGCTTAATGCGACCTTCCTGGTAATCCTGTTTGCTTTTGATTTGGTCAGGAATAACGAGAAATCGCGTCTCGCCGGCGGCGGTAGTGTAGCGGACCGCCTCCTCGCCAGTCGCAAGCGTGGTGACAAGTTTTCCCTGCCGCAAGACCACACGGGTGGTGTGAATGTTCTCGCCAATGACGAAGAATTCCTTATTTAGGTTTTGTGGCTTCATGATTTTTCCGATTTGCTGCTGTGATCTTTCTTTAGAAATGCGTTGGACCACGCGCTCGTGCCACGGAGTGCGCTGTCGCGGAAGACGACTGGAGATTGCAACATGCCTTCCTCTTTTCCGTATGCCTTGAGGCGATCGTAGGCCCGAGCCCAGATGCATTCCTTGTCGCCAACTTCACACCGGCCCTGACGCGTGCCGCCGCATGGGCCGTTGCGTTGATTTTTGGCACATTGCGATTCCGGACAAAGGTAGGCAATCTCGGGCAACGAGCAGTCGCCGCAATCGCGGCAGTCAAAGGCGACCAGCTTCACCGCATGTTCGGCAGTGTGCAGCGTGCGCGATAGTGCTGGGGAGCGCTCCGCAATCTGGTAGAGTTTTTGTCCCACTGCAAAACCGCGGCTTCCCTCTCGGAAAACGTGCTCGTGCACCTGGCGGTTGAAGCGGTAGGAGAGCGGGGCAGAAGGAGGATGCTCTTTCGACTTCAGATAAGCACGATTGATTTCCGTGGAATTGAGTGCGGTTTCGTCGCCAGGCTCGAAATAGTAAAATTCGCCGGGTTGAGCGAAGCGGATCTCGCGCGCGAACTGCAGCCAGTCGTCCTCGGCGAAGCTATCGAACTTCTGCAGGACGCGGTCGTAGTCTTCCAGGCGCAGGTGTCCGCCGAGATAAATTCCGCGGTAGCCCAGTCCGCGAGCGATGGCACACTGCTTGGCCGCGAACTCAATAAAGAAGGAGCGGCCGCGGTCCGGAGAGGCAGCCTGCTTCTCCACCAGGGCGAGCAGATCGTCAGTAACGGTGACGCCGGGAATTTTGCCGGCGTGAAAAAAGCGGGCATGAGTCGCCCCAAGTACGTACACATTCGCAAGCACAGGAACGCGCAGCCCGTGTAGATCCATGTACTTCAGCAGTTCGTCCTGCTTGCGTGCGTCATAGCCGATTTGGTTGATGACGAAACGCGCCCCCGTACTGATTTTCTTTGCGAGCTTGAAATACTGGGGCATGAGCTCGCTCTCCAGCCGCTTGAAGTTCGAGACCACTGCACCCGAGAAAAAGGTTGTGCCCGTTTTTGCGAGCAAACGCAGCAAGCCCACCGAATCCGTATCGAAAACGGGCGCTGCTTGTCCTTGAAATCCAGTGGTGGGAAAATCTCCCGATAACGCCAACACATTTTGGAAGCCTTGGGAAGCCAGCGTCCAGCAACGGCTTTCGAGCGCGTTGCGGTTCCAGTCTTTGCAGGAGAGGTGAATAATCACCTCCTGGCCGCGGGAAATCAGATCGGTCCCCAGGGTGTCAGCGCTCAGCATGGCGTGACCGCCGGGATTGTCGGTGATGCTCAATGCATTGAAGCGGGGATGCCCCGCCAGCGAGCGAGCCAGGGTGAGAGTCTTACGCCCGCTCGCCTCGGTAATCAGGCCGCGCGAAGTCACCAATTCCGCGACGGTGATAAATTCGGAAGTCTCCTCCAGAAGATGCTGCAGAGTGGGCTTGGTCCAGGAACTGGCCGGGCGCGGTTGTGGGAGGGATGCGGCCATGGTTAGTTTTGCGATCCTCCGGGCATCGGCTTGAACTGGCAAGCCTCGACAAAGATTTCGAAAAAGTCGGGAACAGTTTCGAGTTCGACGTGTTCGACGCGTCGCGCCAGCTCTTCTATCCGCAGCCGCTTGCGCCGCGACAGCAGCATTTGGCGCGCGCCTGCCAGAGACGCATTGCCGGATTTGACGATACGCTCTTCCGGCACGGGCGCGAGGAAACCAATCTCGATGGCGTTGCGCACATCAATGTGATTGGCAAACGCGCCCGCTAGATAGAGCCGCTGAATATCTGCCGGGCGGATACCCATGTGACGCATGACAATAAACTGTCCGCAATAGTTCGCGGCTTTGGCCTGCGCCAGGTTGCTGGCATCGTCACGCGAAAACGTGATGCCCTGTTGCGGCACAATCGTCAGTGAGCGGGCTCGATCCGCGAACATGCCTTTGGGAGCCATCTGTCCGGAACGGCGCAACTCGGCCAGGAGGTCGATCAGCCCAGAGCCACAGATGCCACGCGGGGGCACATTTCCAATGGTGCGAAAATTCCAGCTGCCGTTGTTGCGCGAGAAGCTCTCGATAGCGCCTTCGCAGCCAGTCATACCGTAGGTGATAAGGCCACCCTCGAACGCCGGCCCAGCGGGGCAAGACGCCGCGACCATTCGCCCGCCATGCGAGACCACAACCTCTGTGTTGGTGCCCACGTCAACCAGCATGCAGGTCTCCGAGGACGAATACATTTCCGTAGCGAGCAGGTCCGCCGCCGTATCTGCGCCCACGTGGCTGGCAATCAGCGGGCCACCGTAAATGCGTGCCTGCGGATGGGTGAGGATGGCTAGGCGATGGGCGAGTTCACAGATTGTCGTTCCAGATCGGCGATGCGCGAGATAGTCGTGCTCGATTTGTGATTTGTACGGACGCTGGCCGATGGTCTGCACGTCCAAACCGAAAAACAAATCACGCATCGTTGCATTGCCCACGATCACCACTTCGTAAATTTGTTGGCGGGATATGTCGGCGGTGCGGCAGAACTCACGAATCTCGCGATTCAGAGCCGAGATCGCGGCTTTGTGCAGCTCGCCTCTACCCGGCCCGGAGTCGTATGAAATGCGATTCATGACATCGCTGCCACCGAAGCGCTGCGGATTCTCGAAGGCGCCCACCCCCAGACACGCTCCGCTTTCGAGATCGATCAATTCGACAACGGCTGTGGTAGTGCCCCAATCGACGGCGAGGCCGCAAATACGGCCGCGATCCTCGTCCACACGCATGCCGTCATAAAAGACGGAAGCATCGCGGCGGGTAACCAGCGGATCGATTTCGATTTCGATGACGGTCGAGCTAGTCAGAATTTTCGGACGGCGGCTGAGGGGCGCAAATTCAATTTCTTCCGCGCCGTCTCCCAATACCGCCTGACATGCGAGACGGTAACTGTCGCGAAGAAAAGATTCGGCCTCGGTGCGTGCACGCAGGCCTTTCATCCCGCGGGGAACATCTACTATGCATTCATGGCACGTGCCGTGCCGATTGCAGGAGGTGGGGACGCGAACCCCGAGCCGGTCGGCGCATTCGAATAGCGTGGAGCCTTCGACGATTTCGTGGGTTACGCCACCGCTCGTGACCAACGCCATAGCTACCCGCCGGATTCCCAGGCGCTGCGATAGTCTAATTTGTCATCGCCAGCGCAAATGAGGACTTTCCCCTCGCCGCGACGCTGGTTCCTGCAGCCGAATTTTGCAGTGCAGCGGCTCTGCCGGTCCTTGTAGGGACAGCGCGTTCTCGAGAGTTCTTCGACGTGCCGGCCGATCCCTTCAAAGATCTCGCTCAGCTGAGCCAGTCGCTTCTGATATTCGGCAATGTCGATCTTCTGCATATTCTTCAGGGAGCCACGCACATCAGCTGCTTGGCGAGAGCCACGCACGCCATGGCGTCTTTGCCATAGCCGTCAGCGCCCATGTCGTCGGCAAACTCCTGCGTCACGGGCGCGCCGCCCACCATGATTTTGACCTTGTCGCGCAGATCGGCGTCAATGAACGCTTCAATCGTCTTCCCCATATTCGGCATGGTGGTAGTCAGCAGCGCCGACATGCCGAGCAAGGGTGCGCCGTGTTCTTCCACGGCCTCGATAAAGCGATCCGGCGATGTATCGACGCCCAGATCAACCACCTCAAAGCCCGAGCCCCGGAGCATCATGATGCAAAGATTCTTGCCGATGTCGTGCAGGTCGCCTTTGACTGTGCCCATGACCACCTTGCCGATGGGCTCGATACCGGAGGCGGAGAGGATAGGCTCAATATGCGCCATGCCGGCCTTCATAGCGCGCGCGCAGGCCAACACCTCAGGGACAAAGATGAAATTCTGGCGGAACTTGATTCCGACAATCGCCATGCCGGCAGATCAGTCCGAAATCCATGACTTCCAGCGCTTCGAGGCCATCGTCGAGCGCTTGCCGGGTGAGCTTATCTACCAGTTCGTTGTCGCCGTCGATAAGAGCCGCCGCGATGGTTTGCAAATTAGGTCTGGCGCCGGCGAACAAATTGATGATCCGCGCGCGCTCGTCTGGCCGCTCGATGAACTCATCGATTTCCTGCCGGATAAATTCGTTGCTTACGTCGTTCAGTTCTGCCATGAGAGTTTGACCCTGTCTAGTTGTCCGTGGCGCGCTGCTTATGCCAGTCACGCATGGCCTTGGGAATTTCTTTGAGATTCTCGATGGGCGTCTGCAGTGGAATGGCGCACTCCGGGCCGACCAATTGCACGCCCGCATCGAGGTTTTTGTACACCTCCTGCCGCACTTCCTGCGGACCCTTGGAGAAAAGCGTCTCGGGATTATTGATATTGCCGACCAGCGAAATCCGGTTCTTGACGATGCCCATCGATTCCGCGGGATCGTTCTTGGAGTCGTAATGGAACGCGGCCATGCCGGTCTGCGCAATGTACTCCATGCGGTCGACGGTGCGCCCACAGATATGCAGGATGAGGGGACCGGGTAGCCGCTCCGCAAATTCAATGTGCATGTCCCGCAGGTAGCGCTGGTAATATTCGCCGCTCACCAAGTCGCCGGTGGCGTGGTCGGGCAAGGTCAGGGCGTCCGCCCCGGCTTCGATCTGCGCCAGGCCAAATTGAATGGTGATCTCTTTGAGCTTGTCCAGGACCTGCTTCGTCTTGCCGGGATCGTCCAGGGACATGCAGCAGAAACGGCTCGACGCCGAAGGAGTGATAGGCCAGCGACCACGGGCCCATGGTTTTTCCGATGATTGCGACTTCATCGCCGAATTCTTTGCGCAGAATGCGGATCGCCTGAATCACGCATTGCGTGTCGGGATGGCCAAGCCAGTTGTCCGGGAAACGAATGTCTTCCGGCTTGGTGTAGATGGGTTCCCGCATCTTTACCGTGGGCCAATTGTCTTTTTGCTCCCACTGCAGCTTGCAGCCGATCGCCGACGATTCCTGAATAATGGAAAAGACCGGCATGATGGTGTCGAAGCCCAGTTCGGTGTAGCCGGTCGCGGCGAGGCGTGCCATCAGCTCCGGTTTGCGGTTGGCATCGGGAAAAGGTGCGTCAACCAGATCCATCAACTCGACCGTGGCTACCGATGTGGGATTGCAGACTGGGGTGCGGTCCACCGGCTCTCGCCGCAAAGCGGCCAGCACGCGTTGGCGACTGGTCATCGGGGAAACCATAAATTGTCTCCTTACTTCTGTGCGCTGGGAGCGACCAGCATGCCGCGTCCCGCAGCCATTTCTTGCTCGCGCAGAATCGCTCTCACGTTCAGGGCGCGCGGCAGCAGCAGGCCGACCAGCGCGTCGTGGTTCTGGCCACACGCAAAGCGGAAGCGGTGTGGCTCACCGGGAATAATTTCGAGTTCGGCAAGCTTGCGGTACCCGCCGACAATGGAATCGAGCCGGGCCGCGGACGCCTCCGGGGATCCCTCGGCCGAAAGCTCGTACAACCCGTCCCCCAGGCCTTTGACCGACACAGCCGCATTGAGCTTTTTATCGAGGACGGATAGAGGGCGGACCGCGGCAGGGGCATCGGGCGCCAGTTTGCAGGCCTCGAGAAAAGTCCGGCGCATGGCTAATTGATGCTTGGCATGGCACGGAAAGTCCAGCAGCCCCTGCTGTTGCTCCAGCCCACCGAGGACCTGCATGGCTTGCGCGACAGCTTGCAGTCGCGCGCGTGCCGCTGGCAGGTTGCTGTAGCTGTGGACCAGATACTGGGGAGTACCGTTGGGCGACTGTTCGTACAGACCAATGGTTATATTGAAACAATGGGGATCCATCGAAACCAGTTCGATGCGGCCTCCCAGCTCACGCGTAGAACCCATAGCGGCCATCCCTCGCTAGGCATCCAATCTATCAGCTTGACAACTGTCTGCTTGTCTGACAAGCTGCATCCTATCCCGGTTATGCTGCAAAAGCAAACGGAATCTACGCCCGGGTTCACCCGCGTGCCGCGGCGCTCGTTGAGCGACCACATCGTCGAACAGATTGCCGCTCTCATTTCGCGCGGGACGCTCCAGCCCGGCGACCGTATCCCTTCAGAAAAGCAACTTTGCCAGCAGTTCGGCGTCGGCCGCACTTCCGTGCGGGAGGCGCTGCGCTCGCTTTCGGTGATGGGAGTGCTGGAATCGCATATGGGAGAAGGCACCTTCGTCGCCAGCAACGCAGACCGATTTCTGGAGCGGAGTTTTCACTGGGGCCTGCTGCTCAATCCAAAGGTGGTCGAGGACCTCATCGAGACCCGTCTCATGCTGGAGTCGCACACCGCATTTCTGGCCGCGTCGAAAGCGGCGCTGGAAGACCTAGAGCGCATGGCGGAAGCCGTGCGATTGATGGAAACGCACAAGAGCGATCCCGGACAATATCTCGAGTACGACCTGGAGTTTCACCTAACGATTGCCCAAGCCACGCAGAATTCCATCCTGCAGAACCTCCTGAGCACCACCAGAGGATACCTACAGGCGTGGATTCGGGAAACGCTGGCGCCTTCTGCCACGGCCGATAAACGGGCGCGGCTGTCGATTACCGAACACAAGCGCATCCTGCGAGCTCTGAAGAATAAAGATGGCGACGCCGCGCGCCAGGCCATGGCGGCGCATATTCTTTCGTCCAGCGCCGATCTTAAGAGCCGGCAGCGGCAACAATCTACCGGTGTACTCCAAAGATATAAAGGGGGAGGGCCCGGTGCCGGTGGTGGGCTGACGGGGGACGGACTCCAGTTTTGAATCGCTATTCGCTCTATTTTCCGTCAATATGACGCGTGGCGGCCGCGCCTTCTGACGCCGCGCCCAAACCGACATTGCGGACAACAACTCGCTTGGGGCATGCGTGGAGAAGAATGGTCCATGATCAAAAGGGTGCGTGGGAGCCATATATTCGCTATGCGAGGACACAGAGCATGGCAATAAGAATAATCAAACTTATCGTGGTGACCATTTTTATCGTTCTTAACATCTGGCACGCGCCGTGGTCGTTGGCTCAGGAAGCACAAAGCCAGACATCTCAGAACTCGGGCCCACCGTACGTCTATCTGCCGGATACAATTTCGCCGAAGGCCCAGAAGATTCTCAGGCAAATGACGGGTCCGCTAAATTTTAATTACCCCGCGTCCGACGATGCGGAGGGCTGGAAAAAACTTCGCAGCCGCGTTCCTCCCGAACTCAAGGACATATTTGCGCAAGCCGCCGAAGCCGCCCAAAGATTGTATCCGTCGACTGCAATCAAACGGATCCTCGGAGGAGTGCCCGTGATTGAGATTCGTCCGACCGGGTGGAAAGAGGATGGGAAGATTTTGATTTACACGCACGGGGGCGGATACGTCACCGGTGGTCCGGATTCTCCATTGAGCGGCTGGGTTGCGGATGAAACCGGACTACGCATTATCTCGATTGGATATACGCTCGCCCCCGAATCCAAGTGGAACAACACAACCGATCAGGTCATTGCTGTATTTCAAGCGCTGCAAAAGGAGGGATATGCGCTACAGAACATGGCGATCTTCGGCGATTCCGCAGGGGGAGGGTTAGCGGCCGGTTCCGTTCTCAAGATGCGCGATAAGGGTCTGGGCATGCCATCGGCGATTGTGCTGTGGTCCCCTTGGGCCGACATAACAGAAACGGGCGATACGTATTTCACGCTCAAGAAGGCTGATCCGATTCTGGATTATCCCTTGGGGCTAAAAGGCGCGGCCGACGCGTATGCGGACCCCTGGGATCAGAAAAATCCGTACGTCTCTCCGGTCTATGGAGACTATTCGAAGGGATTTCCTCCGACTCTTATTCAAGGCGGCACCAAAGACATTTTCTTGAGCAATTTTGTGCGGCAATATCGCGCTATTGATAGCGCGGGTGGCACGGCTGTGCTGGATATTTATGAAGGCATGCCGCACGTCTTCCAACTCATGATCTTCAACTCCCCAGAGTCGGAACAAGCGATGGTGAAGATGAAGAAATTTCTGGCGACCTATCTGGGGAAATAATCGTCAACACTCAGCCGACAGCATGATGAATCCTCCCGCCGCGCACGACTCGGATCACAAGCCGGGCCTGGCACGGCAACTCGGGCTGTTTGATGCCACTATGCTGGTCATGGGCGGCGTCGTGGGCGCCGGCATCTTTATGAATCCCTCTGTAGTGGCGCGCCAGGTGCATACCCCAGCTTTGATGCTGGGAGCCTGGATTTTCGGAGGCATCATTGGAGTGGGGGGCGCGTTTATTTGGGCGGAACTGGCGGCGACGCTGCCCGAGGTCGGCGGGCAGTATGCCTACTTGCGCGAGGCCTATCATCCGGCGGTCGCGTTTCTCTACGGATGGGTACTGCTTCTGGTGATCCAGACAGGAGGAATGGCCGCCGTATCGATTACCTTCGCGAGCTATTTTCGCGAACTCACGGGCATTCACGCGGAAGACTGGGTGATCGCGAGTGTGGCTCTGGGAATCCTCACACTCGTCAATTGTCTCGGGGTCAAGACGGGCGGACGGACGCAGAGCGTCCTTATGGTGATGAAGATCGTCGCTATTGCCACGTTAGTAATTGGAGGACTGGCGTTGGCGGGAAGGCACGTGACTTCGATGACTGCGGCGGACCGCGTGTGGTCGCTGCCGTCATTTGGCGGGGCCATGGTTCCGGTGCTGTTCGCTTACGGTGGATGGCAGACGGCAAACTTTATCGCGGCGGAAGTCAAAGAGCCGAAAAAGAATCTGCCGCGCGGATTGTTGATCGGAATGCTAGGGGTTCTGGTGCTGTACGTTGCCGTGAACTGGATATGTCTGCGTTCTCTCGGTCCGCAAGCGCTGGCCACGACTCGCACTCCTGCAACGGCGGTGATGCGCCTGGCATTAGGGCAACGGGGCGCAACCTTCATCGCAGCGGCGATTACCATCTCGACCCTGGGGTATCTAAGCCAATCGATCTTAACCGCGCCACGAGTGTACTTTGCGATGGCGGATGACGGACTCTTCTTCCACGCAGTAGCGTGGCTCAATCCGCGAACCCATGTTCCAGTCATCGCCATCGTGCTGCAGAGTCTTTGGACGATCGTCATCGCACTCTCCGGCCGCTACGAGCAGATATTGAATTACGTTATTCCGATGGACTTCCTTTTTTTCGGGCTGACGGCGACCACCATCTTTGTGTTTCGACGGCGCGCCGCGCAAGGTGCGATGAATACCAGCCAAGGCTACCGCGTGCCCGGACACCCGGTCAGCACGGCTCTATTTGTCGCGGTATGCTGGTGGGTAGTGGGAAATACGATCTACCGTTATCCAAAAAATAGCCTTATCGGCTTCGCCTTGCTGCTGGCAGGTATTCCCGTGTACTGGTTCTGGAGCCGAAGCGCTTTAGCACGATCAGCGGATGTTTAGCCAGCTTTGTATCAGGAGAACAAAACATGAGTGGTTCGCGAGCGGACGCTGTTACGCGCTATTTGGCGTGGGCCAAACTGCATTCGCAGGCGCGTTTCAATCTGGCGGTAAGCGGGGTGCTGGACTGTCCCCTGGGGGAGTTGCCGGTACGAATCGAGGACTTCGAAATAGGAGGCAGCGGCCCCTACGGGCATAAGCCGCTCATGGAACGTTTGGCGGCGAAATCGGGAGTGCCCGAGGAATGTGTGGTCTACACGCTGGGTGCATCGATGGCCAACTATATCGCGCTCACTGCCCTTGTCCACCAGGGAGACGAAGTGTTGGTCGAGCGGCCTACTTACGATCCTCTTTTGACCATCCTCGATCATGTTGGCGCGAAGATAACTCGCTTCGAACGGCACCCGGGAAAGGGCTTTCGGCTTGGGCTGGGAGAATTGGAACGCCGGCTCACGCCGCAAACGCGTCTGGTGGTGCTTTGCAACCTGCACAACCCCAGCGGCGCCTTCACCGACGAGGACACGCTGCGGCAGGCAGGAGAAATGGCGGCGAAAGTAGATGCGCGTGTCATGGTGGATGAGGTCTATCTTGAAACACTGTTTGATCAGCCCTGGCGCTCCTCCTTTCATCTTGGACCGAACTTCGTTGTGACCACCAGCCTGACTAAGGCGTATGGCCTGAGCGGCATCCGTTGTGGATGGATTCTTGCGCAGCCGGAGCTGGCGCGACGCATGTGGCAGGTGGTGGACTTTACCTACGGAGGCCCAGTGCATCCCGCGGAGCTTATTGCGGTGATTGCGCTCGACAATCTGGGAAGACTTCGCAATCGCGCCCGCACCTTGCTGGAAACCAATCGAGCAATGGTCAACCAGTTTCTGGCTAAACATGCGGAACTTGATTGCGAGCCCAGCCGCTTCGGTACCACGGTGTTTCCACGGTTAAAAATGGGACGGACGAGCGAATTTGTCGTGATGGTCCGTGAACGTTTCGAAACCAGCGTGGTGCCGGGAGAATTCTTCGAGTGCCCCCAACACTTTCGCATCGGGTTCTGCGGGGCAACTGAAACCGTGCGGGGTGGGCTGGAGCGCCTGGACGCTGCGCTCGACGCCTTCGGTAAAAGTCTCCGCCAATAAGTAGGTCACCAAGCCTCGAAAACCTCACGTCATTTCACGGGCGGTGTCTTTCCTGCACGCCTAATATTGTCAACATGATGGTTGACAATTCTTCGAGCGGCTGCTAAATATCCCAGCGGGGCAAACACACATGGCGGAAGTCGAGCATGTTCTCGAAGTTGGCAATGTGATTGGCGAAGGGCCGATCTGGCATTCGCAAGAGCAGTCGTTGTACTGGGTAGACTTTGTTGAGCACCATCAGATCCTGCGGTTCTCCCCGGCAACGCGACGCATGGAAGTGTTTGAAACGGGCATACCGGTGATGGCACTTGGAATCCGAAAGACTGGTGGCTTTATTGCCGCTACCGGCAAAGGACTCGCGACTTGGGACCCGCAGCGCAAGACCTTTGAAACGGTGTGCGATCCACTCGCGGGCCGCGATGGTTTTCGATTTAACGATGCTGCCACCGACGGCCGGGGACGGTTCTGGGTGGGAACCTTGAACGAGGCGAATCCCAAAGGTCCCGATGGCGAATTGTATTGTCTGCAAGCGGATGGTTCGTGCCGGGTGATGGACAAGAACATTACGGTCGCGAATGGAACCGGGTGGAGTCCCGATCGCAAGACCATGTATTTCACCGATACATTTCGCTATACGGTTTATGCCTACGACTTCGACGCGGACGCAGGCACGATCGCGAACCGCAGAACGTTTGTGCAAACATCTCCTGACGCAGGCTTGCCGGATGGGCTCACCGTGGACAGCGAAGGCTTCGTATGGAGTGCGTTCTGGGGAGGCTGGAAAGTGGTTCGGTACAACCCAGAGGGAAAAGTCGACCGTGAATATAAGGTGCCTGTTCCTAACCCCAGCAGTTGCGCTTTCGGCGGCAAACGCCTCGACGAACTTTACATCACGACGGCTTACCTGGGACTCAGCCCGGAGGAAAAAAATCGAAGTCCTCAGTCAGGCGATTTGTTCTGCCTGAAAGCCGGCATCGTCGGCATGGATGAGCCGCGCTTCGCCGGATGATGCTGAGCCCTCATTTTAGACGGCTGACATCGGCACACCGTTGAATTCGTGAACGGCTTCGAGCATGGCGACGATGTTTTCTACCGGTGTTCGTGCCTGCACGTTATGAATCGCATTAAACACGAATCCACCGTTGCGTGAGAAAATCCGGCAGCGTTCCAAAACCTGCTTGCGGACTTCTTCCGGCGTGCCAAAAGACAGTACATGCTGCGTGTCGACTCCCCCGCCCCAAAACGTAATGCGGTCGCCATAGGTGCTCTTCAAATGCTCGGGGTCCATGCCGGTGGCCGAACACTGCACCGGATTCAGGATGTCGAAACCGGCTTCAATAAAAGACGGGATAAAACGTTCGACCGAACCGCAGGAATGCTTAAAGACTTTCCAGTTTGTATTTTCGTGGATCCAGCGGTTCACCTTTTCGTAATAGGGGAAATACAGTTCGCGAAAAGTCTTGACCGAGCAGAATGCGGAGGTTTGGGTCCCAAAATCCGTTCCGCACAAGAAGAGTACGTCAACGGCATCGCCCACCGCCTGATGCATGCGTTTCAGATTCGCGAGGCCGATTTCGTATTGAGCCGAAAAAACCTGATGGAGGTAGTCGCGGCGGCTGGTGGTTGACATATACCATTCCGCGACGTCGCGAATGCCCTTGGGGTACTTCAAGGAGGGTCCGGGTACCAATGCGATGTCGCCAAGCGCAGTACCAACGCTGCTCATAACCACTGCACGACCGCTTTGTCGTATCTGAGCCGCAACTTGGCGCAATTGCTCGAGGTCTTCCTCGGTGAGCGGGTTGAATTCCTCCAGATTGTCTTGCGGATTCAATTCCTCTTCTTTGAAAGGTTGTTGTCGGATGATGCCGTCGAAGAAGTAGCCATCCTTGGGCATGCGCCCGCTGGGAGGTGCGCTCAAGTCGCCTTGGGGATGCATCAAGATATCGCCATTCGCGTCAGTGGTGACGCGAAACTCCTCCGACACCAGAATCTCCAGTCCGTCGGGCATGCGCCATGGTTTCCACTCACGATTACGGAAGCCGAATGAGGTCTTGGGACGATAGAGTCCTTCCACGTCCACGCCCATCGCTTGTTTCAAATCTTCGTCCATGACTCCCAGCATTTGGTAAGGCTCGTAAGCCTTGACCAGTCTTTTTTCGAGGCCGAAATAGTCGCGCAACCCGGCAACGCAGCTTACATGGAGGCTCGTAACCGACGTGCCGCCAAAATCAATCGGAATACGATCTGGTTGACGATGCGACAGTGAGGCTAAAACGCGTTCTTTGCTGCTGGTGTTGCACGCTGTAGTTGTCGAACCTTTCATGATTGAGCCTCCTTGTGCATCGAGATCATACTCGCGGTATTGCGCCCGTAGCTGTGATATCCATCACTGGCCCGGCGCTCCGGTAGATTCGCGCAGCACGAATTGAGTCTTGTATTCGTATTCGCCCTTCGGCTCGGTTTCCTGGATTTCTTCCAGCAAAGCCTGGAAGGCAAGAGTAGCCAACTCCTTCGGTGAGAAGCGGATGGTGCTTAAAGACGGCTGCATGAATTGGCAGAGAGGCAGGTCATCGAGACCGATGATGGACATATCCTTACTGGCCCGCAACCCTCTCAGGCTGAGAGTTTTTAATGCCCCGATCGCAGCCATATCGTTGCAACAGAGCACGGCCGTTGGCGGCTTGGGCAAATTCAGCAGCTTCGCCATGCCCTGGGCGCCGCCCTCGAGAGTGTGGTCGCATTCGGCGACAATTTCTTTGTCGAAGGGGACGCCGGCGGATTTCATCGCTTTGCGGAGAGCCTCAAACCGGGCGCGCATACTGCTCATCCTCAATTGGCCGCTGAGATAGCCGATGCGCCGGTGTCCGAAGTCAGCCAGGTGTTTTACGGCGTCGCGCATGCCGGACAGGTAGTTGATGCGAATCTTGCGCACGCCTTCCAGCGAACGGTCTGCTCCGGCATAGACCATGGGGAGAGCGACGGCATCATCCCTATTAGCGTTATTCAGAGACTGTTCCATACCGAAGGTGAGGACTGCGACGCCCTCGACCTTCCGCTCCTTTAAGCGGTTGGCGCACACCGAGACATGATTTGGATCCGTCTCGGTGTCCGCGAAGCTGACCAGCACCTCATATCCCTGGGCAACCGCAGCACGCTCGAAGTAGAGAATGATTTCAGCAAAAAAAGGATTGCCTCCGGTGAGTTCGGAAACAATCAGCCCCACGGTTTGACTGCGGCCTCGGGCCAGCGACTGCGCCTGATAGTTTGGCCGATACCCCACTTCTTCGATGACAGCTCGAATGCGCCGCGCGAGCCTGGGATCGACTGTGTCGATGTTATTGATTACCCGCGACACGGTGGAATGAGATACGCGCGCCCTGCGAGCCACTTCCCGGATGTTCAACCAAATTCCTCCTGAATGAAATCACCATTTACTTGTGTGCGTTTCACTTAGGTTTGCGTCTCGGCCAAAAACGAACCGCGTAGCCGCCTCCTAATAGGATGAGCACAATCCCTCCCCATAAGCTGGCGTGGTATTTCGCCAGGACGACCGTGCCCAAATTGTTGTAGTCCCGTATGCCCACGTAGAGGATGATCACGCCATAGATCAACAGTAGAACACCGATGAAAAACCACACTGGAAGCATCTCGTGGTGTTCGTGATGGACTTGGAGACCGGTGTCTACGTTTTTCATATTGGCTCCCGTTTGCGCAGGATGAAGCATTTCCTTCTACCAAAAAATGATCTGCAGGACGGCGAACAGAACCGCGACTCCCGCGCCCCAAAAGATGGGACGCTTATAAAATGCGACGCCACTGTCTCCGGGCATCGCAGTAAAGCCGTAGACGAGATTCTTCAGTTCCGCCGCGGGTTTCGGCGTTGTAAACATGCTGACCGTGAGGGTAACGGCGACACAAATGATCCAGGACCAAAGCGCGCGGTAAAGGTTTTCCGCCATGGGCTTCGCGTCCGGAGAGAGCGCGATGTAACGAAGGGCAGCCGGATGAAAAACCACAACCGTGTACATTACGATCGAGGAAACAGTACCCGTCAGCAAGCCCCAGAAGCCGGCTTTGGGCGTGGCTCGCTTCCAGAGCATTCCGAGGATCACGGTAGCGAAAAGCGGAGCGATGAAAAAGCTGACCAGAGCCTGCATGTAATCCATGATGCTCTTGAAGTGGGTGACGAGATACGCCGTGCCAATGCTGGCGATGACGCCGAGAATGGTGCACCAGCGGCCAACCACCAAGTAGTGAGCGTCGGTGCCGCGCTTGTGCAGATACGGCCGATAGATGTCATAAGTCCAGACAGTGGCAAATGCGCTGACGTTCCCGGCCATCCCTGACATGAACCCCGCGATCAGCGCGGTAACGCCGAGACCGAGAAGTCCGGGACCGCAATATCTGGCAAGCATGAGCGGAAGAACCTCGTTGTAGCTGTGTAGGCCGGGTCCGGCGGCACTTTCAGGAACGAGTTTGAATGGGAGAAGACCCAGCGCAAGCAAGCCGGGCAAAATTACGATGAGCGGAACGAACATCTTGAAATAGGAAGCAATGATGGGCGCGAGCTTGGCGGACCGCAGGTCCCTTGCTGCCATAGCCCGCTGCACGACCAGAAAATCGGTGGTCCAGTAACCGAACGCAATGACGCCACCGAGCCCGAGCACCACCCCGGTCCAGTGGACACCCATCGGATTGCCCGAAAATGTGCTGAGCGGACCCCAGAGATGGACGTAGTCTCCTTGAACGCGCTCGTGAATTTTGGCGACCAGGCCGCTCCAGCCGCCGGCTTCAATCATTCCAAGAATGGGGATAGTGATCGCGCCGAGCCAGATAAGAAAGAACTGGAGCACTTCATTAAAGATCGCTGAATAAAGCCCGCCAAGACTAACGTATATCGCGACCGTGAGTGAAGAGACCCAGATGCTGAAGTGAATGTTCCAGCCGAGTACTACCTTCATGACCAGAGCCATGGCATACATGTTGATGCCCGACATAAGCACGGTCATGAAGGCGAAGGAAATGCCGCTGAGGGCGCGGGTCGACTCGCCGTAACGCAGTTGCAGATAACCGGGAACTGAATGGGTATTAGAAATGTAGTAAAAGGGCATCATCACTAGCCCCAAAAAGACCATGGCGGGAAACGCCGCGATCCAGTAAAAATGGGTCGCGAGGATACCGTACTGGTAGGCGGCAGCAGCCCATCCCATCAGTTCGAGCGCACCCAAATTCGCGGAAAGAAAGCTCAGTCCCGCCACCCAGGCTGACATATCGCGGCCAGCCATGAAAAAGTCATCGCTCGTCTTCGCGTACTTCTTCAGGTAGAAACCAATTCCCAACACCGTGAGGAAATAGAGCGCAACGATCAGAAGATCAGGGGTGGAGAGAGAAATGAGCCTGCCCCCGCCGGCAAGCCACGCCCCAATCGTGGGAAACGTTATTCTCATCGGGTCACCTTACGCTGTACCAAGGCTGCTGAGCCGCAGTCTCTTGTTGATGTACAACAACGATAGCTTAAGAAACCGGTTTCTCGTGTTTGGCGCCGAGTATGAGGTTATACGGCTCCTCACACTTCTGCAACATTTACTTTGGACAATCCGCCCTGAACGCTCCATTACTCCCGACCAAGCGAGTCGTCGAAAGTTATCAAGAGCACGCAAACATTCCCCGTTGACACCAGGCACAGCCAGGAGTAGTGTTTCCTCGGGAATTTGAGAAACCGGTCTCTCTCCGCTGTCCACGGGTGACGCTATGAAACAATCGACACGCAAAATGGAAAGCCCGGATAGATCGACTGGCCGGAAAGCGCTGACCTGGCGCCGCGCCCGGGCAATCGCTCTGGCGGCCGCCGTTGGCCTGATTTCTCTGCACACCGCTCAGGGGCAAGACTGGTTGTCCGGCCAAGAATCCCCGGTGCATGACTCCGACCGGATGACACCAGTAAGCGGGAAGACCGTCGTATTAGAAAACGATGACGTACAGATCGCCTTCGACGCAGTCTCGGGCGCGCTGGTGCAGTTCACATCCAAGCGGACAGGTTGGAACGTCCAAGGGTCGCCGGAACTCGGGGAATCGTTTCGTATTTTCGCACCCATTATGGAGCGCTCGTATAGCCCGATACTCGGCGCGCGGAACAAGCTGTCTTCCGTCACTAAGTCAGCCGACGGGCGTAGCGTGGTCTTGGTGTGGACTTTGCTCAAGAGCGAATACCAGGGCAATCTCGACATTACCCTTACCGGCACAGTCTCTTTGAACGGGCCCGATGTCGCGTTCGATATGCAAGTGCGGAATAACTCAGGCACAACCATTTCCAGCGTTGATTGGCCAATCATCGGCGCATTGCAGAAGCCCACGGATGCTGGGCAGATGCGGCGTATGACTTTCAGCTATGGTTCCGGGGAGGAAGTGACGCTGTTTCCCACTTTCGAGAACGATCGGGGTTACTACGGCACGAACTATCCCATACAAATGGGCCAGGGTCGATACAACTTGGTGCTCGCGGGACACGAGGGGCTTTATCTCGGGAATCACGATACCTCCTACAACGAGGTCACGCGCTACACCTTCGAATTGAAACCGGGGTATAGCGACTCGTTCAATAGCGAAGTGCCCACGACAAACGCGGTGAGCGGACATCCCGCCAGAATTGTGGCCTCAGTCGAGCACTTCCCTTTCGTACCTTCGGGGCAAACAGTGGACCTGGCGCGCATTGTGCTTAGTCCATTTCAGGGCGACTGGCATCACGGCGCCGATGTTTATCGCAGATGGCATGCGACGTGGTTTCATCGTCCGATGACGCCGGCATGGGCCGAGGGCGTCAACTCCTGGCAACAACTTCAGATCAACTCGGCGGAGGACGATCTGCGCACGCGCTATCGCGATCTGCCGCAACGGTTATCAGAAGCCGCGAAAGACGGGATCAATGCCATACAACTTGTCGGTTGGAATAATGGCGGGCAAGACAGAGGCAACCCCTCGCATGACACCGACCCACGACTGGGCACGTACAATGAACTGAAAACGGCGATCGCCAAGATCGAGGCGATGGGCGTTCACGTCATCCTCTTCAATAAGTACACTTGGGTCGACACCTCCACGGAAGCGTACAAAGGTGAATTAGGAAAGCACGTCGCGTTCGATCCCAACGGCCAACCCTACATCTATCACGGCTACGAATATCAAACTCCCGAGCAACTCGCAGATATCAATACGCGCAGGCTGGCCGTGGCGTGCACGCCGGATCCGTACTGGCAAGATCTTTCCGCAAAAGAATTCCGCAAGAGTATCGATCTAGGAGCGAGCGGCATTCTCTACGATGAAGTGCAACACCACGGAGGCGCGGATTATTGCTTTTCCCATCAAAACGGGCAACTCGTCGCGCAATCGCTTTGGGCCGGCGATTCCATGCTAGGACAAAGATTCCGCGAGGTGGTCAAGAGCACGGTCGGCGAGAAAAACTTTCTCATGTCGGGCGAAGCTGCCTACGATCTTGAGACTCGCTATTATTCGTTGACCTACCATCGGATTTCTCCGGGGCATATCCCGCTGGAACGCTATGACGATCCGTTCCTGCCGATGATGATTGCCGTAACTGGGTTTGACGACCGGAACATGATGAACGAGGCGTTGCGCTATCGCTACATCCTGAGTTATGAGCCGTTCGACTTTAAAGGCAATCTACAGGATTTTCCGGTCACGATGGCTTACGGGTTAAAGGTGGATGCGCTCCGCCGAAAATACGTGGACTACTTATGGACTGCGGAGTTCCGTGACGATCAGGATGCGACGGTCGAGGTCGATCATGCCTCATATCCGGGCTTTGCCACTTTTCGCCGCGCGGATGGAAAGCGTGCAGTCGTAGTCGTCAATACATCTACTACACCGATCACTGCGAAAGTGACGCTCGATCGCGGGGCGGGAACGAACCTTGCTTGGGTGAGTCCTGAGGATCCCGAGTTGCACGCATCCGATGGGACGCTTACAGTCGCGGGACAATCCGCAGTGGTTGTTATCGAACGCTAGCGGTTGAGTCCCGAGACGATGGCTTCGAAGAAGTCTTGAACTCGGGAAGTATGAAGGAGGTTGTATGAAAGTTCTGGAGTCCGTCAATCACGTGGTTCACCAAGCGCTTGAAGCCGGGGAAGGAATCTTGCGGTTGGCTCCCACGTGGGTGCCTCGTTCCTATCTGGTCCCTGGAAGGCGGTTGAAGCTCGATTCGCGCGATTTGTATGCCTACGGCGCAGACCGTGGCGGCATTGACGAGCGCTGGATTGCCTCGACCACGATGGCGATGAACGAAAACCGCACCCCCGACGAAGGTTTCAGCTTCGTTGAGTCGGAGGGCGGCCGCTTTACCCTTAGAGAAGCTGTTGAAGCTGAGGGCGCGCGCTTGGTGGGCGAGGCCATGTGGGAAAAGTACCATCGCTGGCCGGTGTACAGTAAATTTTTCGACAATTTCGGACCAATCCCGCACCATCTTCACCAAAGCGAGGAGCAGGCTAAACTCGTGGGCCGGGAAGGCAAACACGAAGGCTATTATTTTCCTCCGCAACTGAATGCGACATTTGGCAATTTTCCGCATACGTATTTCGGACTTGAGCCGGGCACGCGCAAAGAAGATATCCGGGACTGTTTGGCGCGTTGGAACCGCGGCGATAACGGCATTCTGAATTTCTCCAAAGCGTACCGCTTGCAGCCGGGCACTGGTTGGCTGGTGCCAACGCGCGTGCTGCATGCGCCCGGCTCCCTATTGACTTACGAGCCCCAGTGGGGCAGCGACGTTCTTTCTATGTTTCAATCAATGGTGGATGGCCGCCAAGTGAAGCGCGAACTTCTGCTGCAAGACGTTCCGGAAGATAAGCATAACGATTTGGACTTTCTGGTGGACCTAGTCGACTGGGAACGCAACACCGACGCCACATTTGGAATCAACCATTACATTGAACCCATCGTGGCCGCTGGCTCAGAGAGTGAAGGCTACGTGGACAAATGGGTGGTCTACGGAAGAGTCGGCAATGAGCAGCGTTTCAGCGCGAAGGAACTGACAGTGCAGCCTGGAGCACGGTGCCTGCTTCACGACAACGGCGCATCCGGACTGATCGTAACCCAAGGGCACGGCACGATCGGCAAATTGAAGATCGATTGCCCTGCGTCGATCCGCTTCGGCCAGATGACACAGGATGAAGTATTCATTTCGGCTGAAGCCGCACTTTCTGGAGTCACCGTCGAAAATCATTCGGCGACTGATCCGCTAGTTACGCTGCGCTACTTTGGTCCGGATGTGCATCGCGACATGCCCAACGTCGGCGACCACCGGCGCAACTAGTTTCGAACGAAAGGACGAGAGGATGCGCGAACAACATTTCGAAGCCAAGAACGAAAAGATTAAAGAGCAATTCCGAGAGCTGAAAAAGAAATCTCCGGAAAAGCTCAAATGCCGCCTCAATCTGTCGTGGAGCAACTGGGGTTTTGGCCGCGAAAGCCTGCAGGATTCTGCTAAGCGGCTGGAAAAGGCAAAGCTGTCTTTCATCGAACTGCATGGCAACCATTACGGACCCGATCTTGGATACAAAGTCGACGAGACTCTGAAGATTCTAGGCGACCACGGCCTCAAAGTTTCTGGAGTTTGCGGCATGTTTTCTGCAGACAACGATATGGCTAGCAACCGCGCCGTCTGCCGGCAGGCGGCGATTGACTACATACGACGCGAGCTCCCGTTTACCCAACAGGTCGGCGGTCATTATCTGCTAGTCGTTCCCGGCGCAGTCGGCCGTCCCAAAGCGTATGACGACGTGGAAGAAGATCGTTCGGTCGAGACTCTGAAGATTTGTGCGGAGTGGTTCACGCAGCATGGAGTTCAAGGGGCCATTGAGCCGATCCGCGCTGCCGAAGTAAGCCTGGTACACACCGTTGCCGATGCGAAACGCTATATTGGCGCGGTGAACCATCCCGGCGTCGCGTCGATCAACGGCGACATTTATCATATGCAATCGGAGGAGAGTCACATCGGGATGGCGTTGCTGGATGCCGGAGAGATGCTGGTCAATCTTCACTTTGCCGATAGCAATCGCTCGGCCCTGGGCGAAGGATCGATGGATGTTTCCACCATCATTCGTGCGCTGTATGTCATCGGGCACAATCGGGAAGGCCGGTTTGTCACTTTCGAACCGCTAGGCCCAGGCGGCGATCCGTATCCTGCAATGCATGGCAGACCGAATCCGGCGAAGTTGGACCCGCTGGTCCTAAACAGCATTCAATATTTCCGCGAATGTGAGGAAATGGTGCTCGGGGAGTAGATAAAGGATCCTGCGCTCAAGACATCGCGCATCTTAGTAGTACATATCTGTCAGTACACCCCGAATTCGCGGCCCGCGTCCGCAAAGGCATCGATATTCTTGTAGGGAACCCCGTCCAGCGGGAAGTCGGTAGTTGAAAGAATCCAGTTCCCGCGCGTCTTCACTTTCTCAAGCAGGCCGCGCACCCTGGCCCGAATCTCCTCTGGGCTGGCTTTGACCAGAAACTCCACCTGATCGATATTGCCGCGCAGCACCAGGTCGGGCCGGATCACATGCAAGGCGGCATCGAGATCGACATCCCCGAAAGGACGCGGGGTAAGATAGCCCCACACGTCGATTTCCAATTGATTGTACAAATGCATAATTTTGCCCGCGTCGCCGCAATTGTGATAGATGGTGAAGCCGTGCGCCCGCCGGATTTCCCGCGCCAGGCTGTTTTCATATTCGAGGACGAACTGTTCGAAGAACTTCGGGCCCACGGCGCTGGTCGCCATGTTCGCTCCGATCTCAATCACATCGGCACCCGCCTCGATCATCTTCCGCGCCTGACCAATGAGCCGATCCACAAAATACTCCATCATCGCGCGATAAAAGGGCTCATCGGTAAAGGGATCGGTCATCAGGTCGTCCAGCCTGCGAAACATATTCAAAGCATTGAACGCTCCGTGAGTGCAGGCTTCGGTGAGTCCGGCATTGCCGATAGCGTGCTTGGCCCGGCGCACCAGCCGGCAGTCGACATCTTCTGCCGGAGGCGCGTAGCGAGCAAAGATTTCGAAATCTTTGGGCGTCTTGATGAGATATTCGTCGATCGCGGAAACAATCAGGAACTTCGAACTGCGGCGAAAGTTTTCTGTTTGCTTAAGGTCCCCGCCCGGAGTGCGAATCGTGATTGTCTTGCGCTGGCTATCCTCGGAGCCCTCATGCGCAATGTGAACCTCCCAGTTGTCCGCCGACTTATTCATGGTGTAGGCGTCCCAGACACTGCCGAGCGTGTGCAGCACGTCGAAGCCAAAGCGGGCGCAGAAATCCACGAAGCCACGCATCGGGTCGAAGTCTGGCGGGTCGAAAAATGTCTCGATACTCGGAGAGTATCCAAACATCTCGTAGACGCTGTTGTAGTAAAGAAAGGGAGCCACCGGAATGCGGTCAACCGGCTCGTGCCGGAAGGTACGAAGTAGCCTTTCCCTGCCCGTCACATTCACCTCCACGCCGCTATGAGATCGAACTTTGATTCACGATTGTTAGCCGTCGCGTCATGCTCCAAAGAGCGTACGCAGGTAGTCATCAAAACCAGCCGGCAAGTTTGCGATTGGCTGCTCGCCCCCTTGGGCGGCATAGTTGAGAAGATTGCGGAGCAACTTTTCGGCAGCGGGAACCGTGCCGAGATTCTCGCGAATTTTTAGACTATTCAGGATTACGCGCCCGGCTTCGAACCGGCACGCTGCCACCGTAAGATCGGAATCGTAATCATCGGGACCGCCGCTGGTTTGGATCGCGCCTGAAATCGCCTCTACCGGCGACTCCAGTCCACGAAAAACCGTGGCGCTAATAATGTCGCGGTAGAAGATGTAATCAAGAAGACCACCCGAAGGAAGACCGCTGAAGACGGCATGTTCCTTGGCCCAAGGATCAGCTCGAAAATACCAGTTTTGGGTATGACAAAGCTGCGGCCGGGTCTTGGATGCAACCGGCGCCCAGCGCATGGTTCGGGGCTTTCCGGTAAAGATTTCCTGCATGATGTTTTCGGGGTTTCGCGCGTAAGTTTCTTCCACCAGGGTTTCGGGAGTTAGAAAAAGGGCCGTGGAACCTCGCGCAATGCGCCGCGCCAGTTCTGAGAACGCGGCAGCAGTGTCCGCTGATGCAGGTTTGCCGGAGACCAGGATCACTTCGCGCTCAATTTGTGCGGGCGAGAGCGAGTCTCGAAATCGAATTTCTCGCACCTTAAGCCAAGTCGCGAGCTGATGATCGTCGCCCCACAACACGACCTCGGCCGGAACCTCTGGCGTTGCGGCCTTGTCGCCAATGAAGAACTCCGCTTCCCCGCCACCGGCTGCGGCGCCATGTTCGAAAGTTGCGAGGAATCGATATCGCCCCGAGGGGCCAGCCGCAACCAGATCGTGCGTGAAGATTGAGTGGGCGAACGGACGCTCGTTACTGCCGGAAATCTCCACTTGGATTGTGGTATCCATCTGCCGGCTGACATTCGGGCCTACCACTTGAAACCGAACTGGGTAGGTTCCAGGCTTGAGCGCATCCAGATTCACCAGGAATGCCTCCAGATGAACCGTTGCTCCCGGGTAAACATTCGTTTGATCCGCGAACAGGCACAAGCGAACCGGCGTTGCCATGTCGTTAAATGCGTCGGCCATGCCGGGTTTCAGATCGCGGAAATAGGTCGTGATTCCGCAGCCGTGGAACCACGCATCCACAATCTGAGTGGAGTTGAAGTCGCCGATCAGCGCGGGATTCGCCATCCAGGAGTTGTAGTCCGTCAACGCGAGCTTGGCCTGCAAGCGCTGACTTTCGGCAAAGTAGTCTTCCGGCCTCGCCCAACATTCGTCCAGCCTCCATTTTTGCCAGTCGGCCTCGAAGGCATCCATCTTTTTGCGGAACAGCGCCGCGTCAGCTGCATGTTCCTTGCCCAACTGTTCGAAGTGGCGAAGAAATCGCGGGTAGTCTTGGGCTCCGCAGACTCCGTATTCCGAGAGAAGTATCGGCTCCCATTTCTTTTCTGCATTCTTCGATGGCGTACGGAACGCGCCCAGGAACTCGAACCCTTCGCTCCCGTTGCGCATCTCCTGTGTATCCTTGGTGGAGTGCGGAAAGCTAGGATACGCGTGCACGTCCTGGAGATTGGTCAACTCCCATTCCTGCGATCCCGGATTGCTGAGGCTGCCAACTTTCGCGTCGTTATCAAAGCGGCCGCTGCCGACCAGGATGATCCGGCTCTCGTCCAAGTCGCGCACTCGCGGTAATGAGGCCACCGCATGGCGGAACAGGCGTCCATCTTTGACTTCATTCAATAGAGACCACATGACAATCGACGGATGGTTCCGATCACGCCGGACGACACCATCGATACTGCGATCCCAACGCTCTTCGAGCTTGGGCGAGGGAGCAATTTCGCGTGCGCCGAAATGCTCTTCGCAAGCCAGCAGCCCAAGTTCATCCAGTAAATCGAGCTGGCGGGGAAGGGCGGCGCCACACGTAATGCGGATGGAGTTGAAGCCCATCGTCTTCATGTTGAGCATGTCCCGCCGCAATAAGTCTTCGTCGTACGGCGTAGTCTGCGAAATGGGATATTGCAGAACCGTGTAAAGCGCGCCGTGTATGCGAATGCGGCGCCCATTCAGGCGGAAGTAGCTATTTTCGAAACGGAAGTCGCGAAATCCACAGCGCACCGAGCGTTCGTCGATCCCAGAACTGCCAGCAACTTGCACTCGCGCGGTCACGCGGTAGAGAAACGGATCGTTCAACTCCCACAGGTGATGGCCGGGGACACGTAGGACCGCCTGGACTGCGTTGTCTCCGGGTTGCAGCGTCTGCTCCGACGAAACGGAAACCACGGTCTCGAACCCGGTTGCTGGCCCGCAACGAAAGGCCGCCAATCCCCTCACCGTTTTGTTTCCCGCATTCCGGATATTCGCGTGAATGCGGATATTCCCGGTTTTCCAGTCGGGAATCACGTGCAGATCTTCGACGCGGACCATCGGCGTGAGCAAAAGTTCGACGGATCCGGTAATGCCGCCGGTATTGTACGCATTGTCACGCGGCACTGGATAATCACGGCGTCCGGTGGCTACTTCTTCCAGCCGAATCCCGTCGATCAACTCGTGAGTGGGATTGAGCACGCGCACCGCGATCTGATTCGCCTGTCCCGGCCGGATCGCCGCGGTCGCATCCAACACAAACGGCTCTTCCCCACCCTCGTGGATGCCTACTCGCGTTCCGTTAACCCAGACTTCGCCCAGATAGTCCACCGCATGAAAGCGGAGCAGATAACGGCCGTCGGGCTCACTGTGCGCCGGAACTGGGAACTGGCGCCAATACCACGCGACGCCGTGGTAGTCGGGAAATGCATCTTGGATTACCCAAGGCACGCGCGTGGGTGTCGGGCTGTCCGCGGGCGACTTAGTCCAACCTCGACTTCGCCCGCTGTTATCTGGGTCGACCGATAGCAGCCAGTCGGAGCCGTCCAGCGAAAAAACCTGGGTATACGAATCTCCACTCCTTGATTGCGCTGCCTGCACAGTTGCCGGGAGTACGATGGGCAACGCGACGGCGCGGCCGACAGAAAACAAGAACCGCCGTCTATTCTGGACTTCATCGGCTGATTTGGAACCAGCGTTCGACCGCTTCATAAGAGAAGACCTCGTGACTGGACCTGTGTTCTTATGTCAGCGACACTTTTTGAACAGCGAACCGGGAAGGCTTCAATACAGCAGGTGGACGATCACCGCGCCGTCAGCCTGCAGACTCTGTGACGGGAGCCGCGTGGAAATGGCCGCCTGTCTTTGTTTTTTAATTCTCTTGATTCTTTTTTCATTCGCACTGCGCTAAATCTCGGCCGATAACAAGGCTCGGGCAATCTTCTTTATATCTTCCCGGGCTCCTCGGAAAGCCCAGAGTTGCGATCGATCTTCTACATAGCTCTGGCCCGTGCCCGCGCCGATTGCCGGCACGTGATACTCCATCTCGCTAAACATTCCCCAGCGGCTATTCACACTGCACGCCTGGGTCGAGTAGCCCATATCTTCGGGCTGAGTCCAGGGAACGTCGGAGTACTCCCCCGATGGATTCACGGAAAAATTACGGACGATAAGAGCATGCTCGCTGCCCGCGGAGTAGAGGTAGCCGATGCGTCCGGTGGTAGCCAGTGCCCGTAATCCGATTTTGTGCTCGCCGGGCGCCCGCATCTTGAAACGAACCAGACGATCACTGGCGACGAGTTCGTCAGGAGGGGTGTCGAGGAAACCAAAATAGATTTTCGGCTCAGCCTTGCTATAAGTCGGAACCAGCAGTTCCCCTTGATGCGGCATCTGCGTGAGACTCCAAAGCCCGACCAGAGGAGCGTTGTCGGCATTGGAATCGAGAATTTTCAAGGAGGTCAGCAGTGTGTGGCCCGCGTATTGCACGTTTCCGTTTGCAGTAGCCCCGCCGTGGCGCAAGGGATTAGGCGCACCGGCAACCGACTTCGTGATTTCCAGCTCAACTTTTTTCTTTGATCGAAAGCCCTCGAGGTTGAGGCGGTTGGTGAGTCGCAAACCGCGATCGGTCTTTGCCAGTTGATAATTGCCGGGATCGAGACTGCGGGGCTGCCAATATCCGGAAATGTCGATGTTAGGAAACTTTGGAAAAAAGAAATCGAGTTCCGGCGCCAACCAAGTACGATCCCCGCCGGAGTTCTGCCAGTCGTCACTTGCGTAAAAAGCTCGAGCTGACTCGGCGCTGTGCAGCGCCGAGTTTGTCCATAGAAAATTCTCTTCACTTCCGGGCGCAAACATTCCCAGGATTCTGCCGCCATAAGGCAGAACCAGCAGCCGTGTTCCATCGGAAGTTTCGTAAAGTTCGGTAGGCTTTCCTACCGCTTTCAGCGTTGCGATAAGTTCTTTTAGCGTGCTCATGGTTTACCTCAAACTCCGGAATTAGCCCTAGCTACAGGCAGCTTACTTCCGGAAGTCGTCGCCGGTACCGGATTCGGTATTGAGATTAGCCGCCCAGCAGGTAAAGTTCTAAGCTAGCCAGTGGTTTCGGGTTGGTCGGTCAGGGTCGTGAGCAAGGTTCCCACAGGCACTTTTTGATTCAGTTCGACCTGGATTTTTCCCAGGTAGCCCTTACCCATGGCCTCAACTTCCATCTCGACTTTATCTGTTTCGACAGTAAACAAGGCCTCGCCTTTTTCCACCCACTCGCCCGGTTTTTTCAGCCAACCAGTAACGGAACCTTCTTCCATGGTAAGACCAAGCTGAGGCATTATGATTTTGTATGCCATCTCTTAAGACGCTCTCCTTGAATGATTCATCATCTGGTGCACCTCGCTGACGATGCGGTCGACAGAAGGAATCATCTGATTCTCGAGGACCGGGCTGAACGGGTTTGGCACTCCCAAGGAGCAAATTCGCTTGGGGGGTACGCGCAATTCGTCGAAACAATCCTCCGCCGCAATCGCCAGAAGCTCTGCCGCAAAACTGCAATCGGACGGCGACTCATCTATGGCCACGAGCCTGCCCGTCTTCTTGATGGAGTTCGTGATTTTCTTGCGATCGAGCGGAACGATGCTCCGCGGGTCGATCACTTCGGCGGAAATGCCTTGCTCCGCTAGGGTGGCGGCCGCCTTGATCGCCAAATCCACCATGCGGGACATGGCCACAATCGTGAGATCTTTGCCTTCACTGATAATGCGAGCATCGCCCAACGGGATCAGATATTCTTCCTCAGGCACAACCCCTTTGGTATTGTAGAGCGATTTATGTTCAATAAAAATGACGGGCCCAGGCTCGCGAAGCGCGCTCTTAAAAAGTCCCTTCACATCGTAAGGAGTCGAAGGCAACACGACCTTCAGCCCAGGCGTGTTGGCAAACCAATTATAGAAAGTATGCGAGTGATGGGCGCCGGCATTGCGCACCGCTCCCATGGCCCCGCGAACCACGACTGGAGCTTTGATTTTTCCGTTGGACATATAAGAAATGTTCGCGGCCTGTTGCACAATTTGGGTGATGGCTTCGAGAGCAAAATCGAGAAAGACTTCATCCACAATCGTCCGCGTACCCGCCATAGCAGCGCCAATGGCTACGCCGGTGGCGCCCAGTTCGACGATGCCGGTGTCCCGCAGACGGTCATCGCCGAATTCTTTCCATAGTCCTTTGGTTTGGCGAAAGTTTCCGCCTCGAGGGCCAATTCCCTGCCCGATGTAAACAATGCTGTCGTCCCGGCGCATCTCTTCGCGCAAGGCTTCCACTCCGGCGTCCACATAAGTAATCACGCGGCCTGGATCTGACATAACTTCCTTTCTCCTCGATCAAAATACATGGTCATTGACAGAACCCGGCAAGGGCTCCGGGCTCTTCTCGGCAAACTCGACAGCCTCATCGATGAGATGTTCCACTTCCTGATCGATCGCCTGCAGCTTGTCGTCTCCCGCTCCCGAATTGAGCAGTACCTTGCGGGCACGTTTTACGGGGTCCTGCTCTTTCCACTTCTGAACCTCTTCGCGAGTACGATAGTCGGTGCCGGGATCGCCCTCGTGATGACCGACGTAGCGGTAGGTTCTGCACTCAATCAACGTAGGCCCTTCGCCCGCACGCGCGCGGTCAATCGCGGTTTTGGCAGCGGCGTGAATGGCAAGGACGTCCTGGCCGTCCACTTCGACTCCGGGCAAACCGTAGGACTTCGCACGGCTGGCGACGCTAATGTTTTTGGTCGCGCGCGAGAATGCCATTTCCGTCGCATACAAGTTGTTCTCGCAGACGTAAACCACCGGAAGGTTCCATACCGTTCCGATGTTGACGGCTTCGTGGAAGGATCCGCTGTTGACTGCACCATCACCAAAGAAACAAACTACGACCTGGCCTTTCTTGCGGAGCTTGGCACTCAGGCCGGCGCCGGTCGCAAGCGGAATTGGAGCGCCAACGATTCCGTTTGTGCCCATGAATCCCCACTCTGGCCCGTACATGTGCATACTCCCGCCGCGTCCCCCAGAGCTTCCAGTCGTCTTCCCCCACAGTTCCGCCAAAACCACTTTGGCCGGTACTCCTTTAGCGAGCGCGTGACCGTGGCCGCGGTGAGTGCTAAAAACCAAGTCTTTAGGCACGAGATTGGAACACACTCCTACCGCGACCGCCTCTTCGCCCACATACAAATGGACGAAGCCGGGGAGCCTGGCGTTGCGATAGAGTTCTTGCACCTTGAGCTCAAAGGAGCGGAGCTCGAGCATTTTCCGGTAATAACCGAGCAGTAGATCAAGGTCGCGCTTTTCGGCAATCGCGGTCTCCGACATGTACGAACCTCCCAAAATTTATTGCGCTAGCGGAAGTTGGATGGGCGCCCGCTGGCTCTGGGAACGATAGACCGCGGTGAATAGCTCAACCACACGGCGTCCGTCCTCAGCATTCACCGCCGGTTCGCGGTCCTCCAGCACGGCACACAAGAACTCACCCAATTGCATCTCGTGGTAATGGGTCATCACATTCCAGGGACGCGATCGATCTTCGCGGCCCCACGCAGCCAATTGGCTCTCTTCCCCAGGAATGGTCCAAATATCGTTGAACGGCGGGTCCATTTTTTCGGTCACCCCTGAAATAAAAGGAGACCCGCTATCGGTTTCGGCTCCCACCGACGCACCCGACGATCCGTGGACGTGAATCTTGCCGTACAGCCCGGGACGTTGCGAATTGCTTAGAACAATCGAACCCATGCCGCCATTCTTAAATCGTACCGAGGCCACTACCGTGTCATCGACCTCAATACCGGGATGGTTGTAGTTGTCCCAATAAGCGTGAATCTCCACGGCCGGTCCCATAAACCAGGAGAGCAGATCGAGATAGTGCGGAGCTTGGCTCACCACCACACCGCCTCCCTCGCCTTTCCAGGTTCCACGCCAAGGATCAGACTTGTAGTAGGCAGGCTCGCGCCACCCGAGCATGGTGACCATCGCGAGTGCAGGCTTTCCCAGTTTTCCCTCATCCATCGCCTGCTTCATGCGCTGGCAGGGCTCATACCAGCGACGCTGGCTCACCACGCCGAGCTTGATGCCCGCGGATCGAGCCGCGGCAATCGCGCGATCGCAAGAAACTAAATCCACGGCGAGCGGCTTTTCCGAAATGGCGTTGGTACCGGCAGCAGCGGCTATTTCGACGGCCCCGGGATGCTGCGTGTGTTGAGTGCAGATCGAGAGTACGTCCACTTTTTCGCGGTGTAACATTTCAGCGAGATCGGTGTAGCCCTTGGCCTGAAATTTTGCGGCGAAAGCTTCTGCACGGTCGGCTGCAACATCACACACGGCAACAAACTCAGAGGTTGGCAAAGCTTTGTAAGCCTGGGCGTGGGTCGCGCCGACCTTACCGCAGCCGACAATGGCAGTCCGCAAACGAATTGAATGTTCCTTCTCCATAGTCATTGTGCTTCGAACCAGCTTGCAACCTTCGACGCTCGCCGGCTACGCATCCACGCTCACGAAAGCGACGTGCCGTCCGACTCGCCGGGACGATGCCGCAATTCCACAAAAAATCCCAGCTGCTCCCGTGTATCCAATAATGCCCAGCGCGTGCCGGGGCGAATTCCAGTCCCCGACTGCAACACGCTCACGCCGGATTTTGCCAACTCCGCAAGCACGGGATCGATATCGCCTACCTCAAATAGAACGTGATGAATGCCGCCGCCGGTTTCGTCGAGAAAATCTTTGTACGCGTTATTCCCCTCGACTGGCTGGATCAATTCGACTTCTACGTCTCCCAATTGAACAAACGCCTGGCTGATCCGAATGTGTTCTTCCTTGCCCCGATACTGGTACTTCGATTCAGCGCGATCGGGCCACTCCACGAAGCGAAACGGTCCGATCCCAAATAAAGCCGTCATGAGTTCGGTAGTTCGTTTCCGGTCCGCCACCACAATTCCGATTTGCACGATCCGCTTCAGCTGGACTCCTCCTGGAAGCGATACGTCCAGATTTGGAATCATGCGCGGACCCTTTGTGTTTCTGCCGAAATCATCGCGCCAGATAACCTCCGTCCACCGGAAGAACTACCCCCGTCACCATGGCGGAAGCGTTCGACGCAAGAAATAAAGCTGGGCCAACAATTTCCTCTGGCTCGCCAACCCGCCCCAACGGAATGTTGGTGGTCCAGGTCTGCATGAGCTTGGCAGGGTCAAATTGAGGGTCCGCCATTACATCTTTAAGTCCCGGCGTCATGAATTGACAGGGGGCAATTGCATTCACGCGAATGCCTCTGTCGGCCCACTCGATGGCGAGCTGCTTGGTCAACGAATTGACGCCGCCCTTGCTGGCGCAATACGCGTTTGCTCCGCGGCCCATGCCCACAACGCCCGCGATAGATGAAAAATTGATGATGACGCCGTGGCCTTTCTTCAGCATGATACGCGCTGCCGCCTGGCAGCACAGAAACGTGCCTCGCAGGTTGATATCGAGAACACGGTCCCAGGTCTCCAGGGGGGTCAACTCGGCGGGATCATGTTGCGGAATACCTGCGCAATTCACCAGAATGTCAATGCCGCCTAACTCGCGGACCGTCGCATCCACCATGGCGGTGATATCGCCGGGAACAGACACATTCGCCTTCAGGGCAATGGCACGCCTTCCTTTTTTGCGCGCCCTTTCAGCAGTACGCTGCGGATTCTCGATATCGAGATCGCTGGCCGCGATATCGCAGCCGAATTCCGCAAAGCCAAGCGAAATCGCCTCGCCGAATCCGACGCCGGCGCCAGTGATCAACGCGACTTTCCCGCTAAGATCAAACAACCCCTTGAAAGGCACTCGCTCAATGTCCATAGTTCGATCTCAAAACGTTCTTGGGCCTCCTAGTTTTTTTCAGTGACTCTTTGGAGCCGTTGTTACGCTTTCGAATATCAACATCTCCGATGTGCCGGCAGTTTCCAGCCTCACCGGAATCCCCTCCTGCATTAGCTGAATCCCAGACATCTCGGCGGTCTCCCCCCGGCTTTGAAACGTTACTTTGTAATGCCCGGAAGCATCGAGGCCTCGCGGCACAAAATGGTAGACGGGATTTTCGAAACTCGAGGTGCGGAATACCGTCGCTACTCCCCGGGTTCTGTCAGGGCTGCCATATTCGAGGACGACCCACGGGGACTGTTGCAGATAATCCGTGGTCGGTGTGTGATGGTAGACAACACTGTCGCGCAAAATTGGCCGAAGTTCGCGCTTGTAGAGGTCCACTCCGGCGCGAATTTTGTCCCGCAGGATAGGATTGAATTCCGCAAGCGTGGGAGAAACCCCACGAAAAATTGGCAGCGACATCTGCACTTCGCGCATCTGCGAGTCGATGTCGCCATCGGTCTGCAGATCGGAAACTTCTGTGCCGAAGGTCCGCAACAGGATTTCCGGAGGCAGCACCCACGTCATCCCGTTCAAAATCTTCACCGCTCTCGGCAGGCGCAGCCAATCGGAAAGCTCTGTATTGTCAAAGCGGTGCATGATGCCCCAGTCCAAGCGGCCACCGCCTCCAGCACAATTTTGAAAAATAACTCCCGGGAACTCCTGGCGCAGATGGTCAAACATGGCGTACAAATTCTCGACGTGTCGCCAAAGCGAGTTCTCGACGAAACCCTCACGCACCTGGTTGCCATCTTCTTCCGTTGACATGTTGTAGTCGATGCGGAAACATCAAGATCGTACTTGCGGATCATGCGCGCGATCTCGGACTCCATCCACTTTGCCACCACCGGGTTCGCTACGTCGAGCTCACGCCCGTTGGCGACGGGCTGCCCGTTGCGCGTCAGGATCCAGTCAGGATGCTCTTTGCGCAACTTGGAGGCTGCTCCGGCAGCCTCAATTTCCACCCATAGACCGAAGCGCAATCCCTTCTTACGCGCATACTCGCGAATAGGTTGAATGTCGTTGGGCAACCACGCACCGGGATACCAATCGCCGGTGTTGTTCCACCATTGATTGGGCTCGGGCCCATACCAACCCGCATCTATCACAAATGTCTCGGCACCAATATCGGCGGCCATGTCGATCTCGCGGTCAATGCCCGCCTCGGTTTCGTGGTCGACGATGTAGCCGCGATGATTTGCCTCCACATCGAAGACATGGTCCGAAGGCGGCCGCGGAAGCACATCGCGACGCACGTGATCCAAAAGAGCCTGCGTCACGTGGTCAAGATCCGACTTCATGCAAAGAATGTGAGTTTCTGGCGTCTTGACTGACTCGCCCGGATCGAGCACCCGAAGCGCGGGGTCTACCGAACTGGGGCCCATATCGAAAAACAGCCGGGCATCGCTAAGTCTGCCGATTCCATCCCCTTGCTCAGCCGGCGATTTCTCGACTTTACTGGTGACCCTTACTTTCCAGTTCCCGCTCCATGCCAGCGAAGCAACGAACCATTCTCCGGTGGCATTGTTTTTCGCGAAAAATGTGGGATGCCCCCACCCGGATTTTCCACGTTCTCCGGAAATGATCTTGGTTTCGTTGATCACGGGATCAAATCGCCACGCGCCTTCATATCCCCAGTGGCTGTATTGCGCGTAGCCAACGTCGTACACATCTTCAGAGTTCGGCTGCAGCTTTTCTTCAAAATTGGGGGTGTGCCAGAGTTGTCCGGCCCAGGGCGACACGTTGGAGATCGCGGTGGGGTGTTGTCCAGTATTGACGACTTCCAGCCAGCGGACCATCACCGGCCCGCCGGTCAGCAGAGTGTGCACCTTCACTCGAATCGGCCGCACACTGCTCTCAAGTTCTACCGTAACCAGCAATCCGTCCGGATTGTGGACTTCGGACTTGTCGGCGCCAATCCATTTCCATGTTCCCGAAAGCTCTTGCCCTTCGATCTCAAGCTTGAAAGCGTCGACGGGCAGAGTGTCCATCAGTTGCCGCTCGTCCGCGAGGTGGAATTCGGGAACAATCTGACCACTCGAATCCCAATAACGAGTGACCCAATGGCCATTGCGCAGCTCTTCGTCGCAAACGGTAAGTCCAGAACTCAGACGCACTCCGGGAAAGGGAGTGGTTCGAATCACGACCGCCCGATAGGACTGACTGGAAGGAACGGCAGCAAAGACCAGAGAACTGAGTGAGAGGATGAGGCACAGCACGGGCAGGACACGAAGAGTCGAGGTTAGCGGCTGACCGAATTGATTTTCGGCAACGGCAGAGCGCACTTTCCAGCCCCTTCCAAGCCGACAGTCCTCAGCAGGCGTGGCCTTCACTGCTGATCTCTTTCACTGCATCCTATCGCTCGGGATAGAGCAGAAGACCAGGCACCGAGTACACGAAGCAACGATCTCGAATACTCGAACGGCGGCCGGTCGCCCACGCACAATCTGATTTGATTCCAACGGGGGAAGCTTTCCATGTCAGAGGCGACGCCGAGATTGGCTCTTCCGTCCGCACGCCACTGTCAGCTTTCGCACATGGAAATACGGATCGGAACTACCCAAGCACCATACTAAAGTCTTGCACATTCGTCAACAGGTTTGTTGACATAAAACGACAGATCGGCGTACCGCCGCTCATCTCCATGAGCAGATGGCGCCGGGCTTATGGGCAAAACGGTGGCTGCGGAAAACTGCGGCGCGGCACACCGGATTGCGGCGATTTCAATCTCCAAAATTAGAGACGGCTCGCATACCCCAGGATGGCCATAGCGAAAACCAAGCACACTACACCGGTCATCATGATTCTCACTGGTTGCTTCCCGGTATTCTCCCACTCGCCTGTCGCCACTCCGAGGATGGAACTTACGATGACAATCGAGGCCATAAACAAGGGCCAGCCAATCGACGTACCAAGATCACCGAGCTTCACAGTGGAAATGCTGTAGAGAATGATGCTGCCGAACCAAAGGAATCCCATGCTGGCCGAAGCGAACCAGTAATACCAAGTGCCCGGCAATTTCAGGTTGCTGAGATTGCCATTCTTTCGCATCAGGTACCAACAGTAAATAACGCCGGGCACGAACCCCGCATAGAGGCAAGGCAGCCAGACTGGATTCGACATCATGGCCAGGCTTGCGCCCTGGCGATGTGCGGCCTGTTGAATATTGCCTCCCAAAGCCAATCCCAGATTGAGCATAGAACCCATGATGCCTGAAACAAAAGCCAACAAAAAACCGCCAAGAACTCCTCGCCGTATAACCATAGTCTTCGCCTGCGCCGCGGCTTCCCGGCGATGTCCAGCCAGTCCGCACAAGCCCACTCCAATCAAGATGATCAAGACTCCGAATAGAATCAACTCGCCTTGCTTGGTCAGGATCTGGTGGGAATGCTGGCTAATCAGTGGCGCCAAAGCGCCTACGCCAGCCGATGTTCCCAAGCAGATCGCGAACGTCATAGCGAGGCCCAACCGCGTGAGCGCCAACCCAAAAAAAACCAGGGAAACGCCCCAGCACGCACCGGCCAGCGCCATTGCAGTCAACGTGCCGCCTGAAACCGAAGAGTAAGTCGACCAGAGCCCAGGAACCGTCAATTGGGCAATGATGGAGGGAACCACGGCCACACCAAATATCGAAAAAGCAAACCACGTTTGTTCCCACTGCCACTTTTTGTTCAACTTCATGGGCAACGTATAGGCAGCATTCATTACAGCAGCAACCAAAACCAGTAAAATTGCCTGCACAACTGGAGAGTTCATTCCGTTCCCCCAAAAATTTAATAGGCTTGGAACTCGCGTGGGATGCTTGTGGACCCTAGAGGGCACCGGCGCGCGGAAGAAAACACCGCAACGGATTGAACCACTGTGTACGTGACTATGTCAACATAATTGCTGACACCAAGAATACCAAACTGGACGAACGGTTTTCGCGGACAAACCCAACAAGCACTGCTAAGATTCTTCGGTGCTAACGCGGAGGCAAACCACATTGCCAGTCAGATGGAGAATCATGGTAATCGCAGTGGTCGCAACTTCACTGGTCGCCTGCGTCTCGACACGAAACAAGCCGGAAGGCAAAAAGTACACAATTTACTTATCAAACAATTTTGTCGGCAATGACTGGCGGCAACAAATGTTGCGCAGCGCGGAGTTGGCTGCCAGGAAGCCGCCGCTGGGTGGACGGGTTGACCTCAAGATTGAGAACGTCGAAACCACGGCACAGGCCCAGATCAATTCTCTGAACAACATCATCCGCACCCGGCCGGATGCAATTCTGATCGATGCTGCTTCGGCAACCGCTCTCAATCCGACGATCGAAAAAGCTTGTCAGGCCGGAATTGTAGTCGTCACATTCGATCAGATCACGACCACCGATTGCGCCTACGGCGTGGATACAGATTGGTCGCGGGCCGGTGCCGTGGAGGTCGAATGGATCGCCAGGAAACTTGGCGGCAAAGGTAAGCTGTTGGTCGATCGCGGCTTAGCCGGCGCCCCGGTTTCCGAGCGGTTGGTGAACGGCTATCTGGATTCTGTTCGCGACTACCCTGGCCTCGAGATTGTCGGTTACTTCAACGGCGACTATTCTCTCGGCCCCGAACAAGCGGGCGTTGCCAATCTGCTGGCTGCTCATTCTGAAGTAGACGCTGTGCTTGTGCAAGGGTATGGAGCTGGCGCCATAAAAGCGTTGCAGGATGCGGGACGCAAAATCGTCCCGGTCACGGGCAGTTCCTTTAACTTATCCACGGTCACCTGTGCGCAAACTCTTGGCGCTGCCTGCATCCTCACTTCGAATCCTCCCTATCTCTCGGCGGAAGCTTTGAAACTAGCGGTGTCGATATTGGATGGAAATGTCCCGGCGCAAAAGCACATCTTTGTCGGTTCTCCCTTTCTGACCACCGATCCCATGCCATCGAAGGTTTTTCCCGACGCCGTGATCGAGAAGATTGAGATTGGGAAAAATGCTTTCCCTGATCTAGCACCTGGCCTTTGCTTGCCGTTCAGTCCGGGCTGGGTAGAGATTAAACCGCAAGAACTCGGCGGTTCCTAACAACGCTCTCAAACTTAGTGATATGCATAACCCCGCCCAGACAGAATTCATCGACGCCACCGGCGTTAGCAAACATTTCGGCGGAATCGCAGCTCTATCTGAGGCTACCTTCCATGGCCGGAGTGGTGAAGTGCACGCGCTGCTCGGTGAGAACGGCGCCGGCAAAAGCACTTTCATCCAAATATTAGCTGGCGTGGTTCGGCCAGACTCCGGCGCGATCGCCGTCAAGGGATCGGCATTATGTGTGGGGGAGCCGCGCAAAGCTCAGGCCGCCGGCATTTCCGCCGTCTTTCAAGAGCTATCGCTGGTTCCTGATATGACCGTAGAGGAGAATATCTGGTTCCGTCACGAGCCGCTTTCGGCATTTCGCACCGTGAAGCTAGGGGCGATGCGCAAAGCGACTCTTGACCTCTTCAAGCAATACCAGTTTCCCGCGCTGCCTTTGGGTCGGGAAGTGCGGCGGCTCACTCTCTTGGAGCAACAGATAGTGGAGATCGCCAAGGCGCTCTCCCATGAAGCTTCGGTACTGATCCTCGACGAGCCCACCTCAGCTCTTGGACTCCGGGAGACGCAATGGCTTCTTGGGCTCTCCCGCCGCCTGGCAGAGGAGGGGCGGCTTGTCATTTTTATCTCGCACCGCATGGAAGAGGTACGGCAGATCGCTGATCGTGTGACCATCTTCCGCAATGGCCGCACCGTTTCCACCTATGACACCGCACAGATCGACGACGAAACCATCATTGCCGATATGCTAGGCCGTCGCATGGATCGGCTCTATCCGGAACGGGTCGGCGCCACCACGCCGAATGTCGCGCTCAGCGTCCGAGAACTAGTATTGGACCACCACCTTCACGACTTGAACCTCGATCTTCACGAAGGAGAAATCCTGGGGATTGCCGGTTTGCATGGTCACGGTCAACGTGAACTCTTTCACTCGCTCTTCGGTATCAGTCAGGCCCACGGCAAGATCAAACTGTGGGGACGGCCAATCGTGTTGAGAACTCCGCGCGATGTGCTCATCGGCAGAGACGGCATTGCACTCGTTCCGGAAGACCGCCGCAACCACGGACTACTCCTAACCAAGAGCGTGCGGGAGAACCTGACACTATCCACAATTTCCCGGCTCTCACGCTTTGGCTTTACGGATGCAAAGCGAGAAGCTGCACTCGTCCAGGAAATGATCGCCTTTCTCAAAATCAAAGCTGCGCCAGAGCAAATAGCGGATACACTTTCCGGCGGCAACCAGCAGAAAGTGATCTTTGGCAAGATGTTGCTTACCGAAGCACGCGTTCTGCTTCTATACGACCCGACTCGCGGCATCGATGTCGGTACCAAGGGAGAGATCTTCCAGTTAATGCGCAACCTGGCTAGAAAGGGCTATGCCATTTTGTTCTACTCGAGCGATCTGGTGGAACTCATCCACGTCGCCGACCGCATTGCGGTCTTCCGGGCTGGCCGCGTGGTGAAGATCCTCAACGGCCAAGGCGTCGACGAACGCGACATTCTCCGCGCAATGATAGACAAGGAAGCCGTCTGATCATGATCGCCCTTCCATCATCCGAAGACATCGACCCGAGCAGCACAAACTTCGAAACGCGACGCGGTGGCGACGAATGGCAGACTCGGTTGGAAGATCGCGCGCCGTTCCTGGTAGCCTGCGCGCTACTGATCATTCTGATTGCGGTCTATGGATCGCTGCGCAAGAATGTCTTCACCTTGGAAGAGCTGAATTTGGACACGGCGGCAGCGATGACTCTTTTGCTGGCCGCTACCGGTCAAACCATTGTTCTATTGCGCGGTGGTATCGATCTATCGATCGGCGGCATGATCAGCTTAGGAACGGTTTTGGCGGCAACCCGTTTCGGCGAAACTCCACTACGGGCAGCGTTCTGCTGCGTATTCATCGTCATGATCGGCCTGGGGGTCGGGGCGGTGAATGGCTTGATCGTCGCAGTCCTGAAACTTCAGCCATTCTTGGTTACGCTGGCGACTTGGTCGATCCTCTCCGGAGCCGCGCTAATCATATTGCCAACGGACGGAGGAAGTTTTCCGGCTGGATGGATGAAGTTTGGTGCAGCCTCTTTTCTGGGATTGTCCAGTTCAGTCTGGCTGCTGATCGCACTTGCGCTATTTTGGGTCTGGTTCCGCAGGACCCGGCTTGCCGTCGCGATTCGCGCCGCCGGTTCGAACCAGCGGTCAGCTTACCTTTCCGGCGTTTCGCTAATTCTCCACGACGTTGCGACCTATAGCCTTTCCGGAATGTTTGCGGCGCTGGCGTCGCTTTACCTGACCACGCAAACCGGAACAGGATCGCCGACCATTGGCAAAGACTACATTCTGCCTTCCGTGGCCGCGGCAGTCATTGGCGGTGTTAGTCTTTTTGGCGGCCGCGGCGGGTTGGCGGGAACCGTGGTCGGGACGTTCATCATTACTATCATCGGTAATCTGGTCTTCGTGTTGTCTGTGTCCAGCTACTGGCAACCGATCGCCTCAGGAGCCATTCTGCTGGTCGCGGTGCTGACGAGTTCGCTCGCAGAGAAATCTACCAGAGGCAACCTCCTGACATGAACTTCTTTGGCAAGCATCGCGGAATTCTCATCGCCTACCTGGCCACTCTCGTCCTTCTGCTGCTTACCAGCTTCGTCTCTCCAGGATTCCTCGCCGGCGCTCATCTGCGGAGCGTGGCCATGCTTGCCGCTTTTATTGGGATCGTCGGCCTCGGCCAGACATTCGTAATCATCGGCGGCGGCATCGATCTTTCCGTGCCGTGGGCCTTGAACGGCGCCGCGGTATTTGTAACTTTGTTCGCACAAGGTCATAACCAACCTCTGCTCTGGGCTGTACCGCTGCTGCTGGCCGCGGGCGCGTTGGTAGGCATGATTAATGGACTTGCAATCGCGGCCACCGGTGTACCTCCGATTATCATGACCCTCGCGGTCAACGTCATTTTGCAGGGCAGTATCCTTCTCTTGACCGGCGGCGCGCCGACCGCGAGCGCCCCGCCAGCCCTGCGGTTCCTCGCGGTTGGTCGCATCGCAGACATTCCGGTGGTGCTCGTCCTCTGGGCCATGCTGGCTGTCGTGGCGACTACCTTGCTATCCAAAACAACATTTGGACGCTATCTCTACGCTCTCGGCAGCAATGCGACCGTCGCCAGATACTCCGGCGTACCCATACTTCGGACGGTTGTGCTTTCCTACACCTTGTCAGGTTTTACCGCGGCGTTGGTTGGCATGCTCCTCACCGGCTATAGCGGGCAAGCTTATCTC
Organism: uncultured Acidobacteriaceae bacterium; assembly: GCA_963712035.1. Lineage (GTDB taxonomy): Bacteria > Acidobacteriota > Terriglobia > Terriglobales > Acidobacteriaceae > PALSA-270. The sequence goes on from CAVQGL010000006.1 coordinate 129,513, forward strand.
GGAATGGGTGACCCTTATCTCTTCACTTCTATCGCGGCAGTCGCGATTGGGGGCACGTCCATCATGGGAGGCAGCGGGCACTATATCGGTACGATTGCGGGTGCCTTCCTGCTTACGATCCTTACCGCGCTCTTGCCTGCCCTGAATCTTTCCAGCGGCGCTTTGCAGATTGTGTACGGCGTGGTGATTCTGGTTACTGTTTCTTTGGGCAGCGAAGCCGTATCGAAGCTTTCATTTTGGCGCCATCCCGTTTCGTAGATTCAAAGCTCTTCTTGTTTGATGACGAGAGAAAGCGCGCTGTCCTGAGGTTTCGGGCTAGCTGCCAATTCGATGACCGCTAAGACGCGTGCTCGCCCTTCACGGTTTTGTCGTCTTCCGGGTGGACGAACACTTTGTCGGCGCTGCTGATCTTCGCACCCACACGCAGAATTGCACCCTCATCTGCCTTGCTCAAAGGCGTGTAGCCGGGAGTATGCGATTGCTTATAGGGATCGTTACGCGCCGCATTGTAGGAACAGATGAACGACCAGCGCGGATTTTCGCTTCGATTTTGTGCCGACATATGGAGAAGATTGGCGTGGAAGAACAGTCCGGTCCCCGGCTCCATCTCGCAAAAGACCAGTTCGAGCCGCTTCAAAGCTTCGTTGACTCTCTCCGGATCAGCGCCAGTTTGCCCGCCAAAACGGCCGTGTTCCACCCTCCCCATATGGTGTGAAGCCTTAAGAATCTGCAGGCACCCATTCTCCTTGGTCGCGCGGTCGAGGGCGATCATGCAGCTAGCCATGAAAGGGTAGAGGCATCCATTCTGGTACCAGTAGCCGTAGTCCTGATGCCACTCCCAAGCGCCACCCACACGCGGCTCTTTGAGCATCATTTTGGAGTTATAGTGGTACACTTCTCCTCCGAGAAAGGCTTCCATACGGTCTACGACACGCGGCACTCGCGCCACCATCCCATAAACATCGTCACCCGGGTGGCTCCAACCCGTGAGCCGGCTCTTGCCGCCTTGCGTGTCGGCGATATCGAAGGCATTGCTCATTAACTGCGGGTCGGCCTTCGCGGCCGCGAAAAGCAGCTCGGTCTCCTCTTTATCCAACAGATCCGGGATAAAGACATACCCGTTTTTCTCAAATTCCAACAACTCTGTGGCGTAGTTCGTAGGCATTATGAGTATCTCCCTCGATTTCAGTCCGTGTTAGCGGTGACTTTTTTGTAGCGGATCAGTATGCTGCTTTCGGGAGACGCCAGAGACACATTCAGGTGTTCGAGTTGTTCTCCCGTCAATATTTGTTTTGGACCAGGATCGAAACTCTCCGCCATGGTGACTTCGTATCGCGCGTGCGGATCAATTCCATGCAAGATCACTTCTTTCTTTGATTCCGTACTCTTCGGGCGACGAAACATGGTGATGAACCCGGCATTCAAGTCCGTGCGGTGAAGCTGCCATCCCGCCCACTGGGTCTCATCCATGTTGATTGCGGTGAGCGGATAGAAGTCGCCCAGCCAATAGGGTCGAAGTTCTTTAACTTCCGCAATCCCCTTTCGTACTTCCGCACTCGAGACGTAGGGCGATTGCAAGTCGAGACCAATTGCCACGCCGGTGGTTGCCGTGCTGCGAAAATCGTAAGGGCTGTCGGCATGCAAGAGAGTAGCGTGCAAGGGAATCCACTGGCTCAACTCAGCGATTCCCATTTGCTCGGGAATCGGATAAGGGATGCCAGGACCGGCAATCTCAGTCCGCGTCAACGATCCAACCGAGCGCTTCATCACTTCGATATCGGGGCCAGTTACCCGCCAATTCGCATTGTCGATTTCGAGTTTTGGAAAACGCTTCAGGAGACCGTCCCACATGGCATAGAAACCTTCGATCTGCCGAATTTCCGTGATACCCTGGCGGTCGGGAGTATCCGCGGCTTGCCAAAATGGCAAGGGATTCGTGTTGCGGTCATTGCGGAAGATATCGACTCCCCAATCGCTGACACACTTTGCCAGCAGGTCGGTCATCCACGCCAACGCCGCAGGATCGCTGAAGCGAAAAATTCCTCCCCACGTCCCTTCTTTCGGCTGGTGCAAAACCCACTCCGGATGTTCGCGGGCAATGATGCTTTCCGGAGAAATTGCCTCCGGGTCGAACCAGAGCAAGAACTTCATTCCTCGCGCGTGAGCGGCATCGCCTAGCGGGCGCAGTCCATCGGGAAAATTTTCGTTCGGAACCCAACTTCCTCTGCCCTTAGGCCACGGCCCGGGAAACCAACCGGCGTCGAGCCAATAGGTCTCTACTCCAACCTCCGGCATCCCGCGGATGAGATGCAGTTGATTTGGTTCAGTGACGCAATTTAGAGATGCATCCGGATCAACGAAGCGCTTCCCTAAATCGGAATCCTGCAAGTGAGGAAGAATATTGAGCGGGTTCTCCCCGGTTTTCTGGGCAACATCGTCAAAGATACAAACATAGGCGCCGGAGTGTGCGACCGGTGGCACAGCAATTTCACCGTCGACTCTTGGCACGTAATGGGCGAGGAGCAAGCGGCGTAAGGCGTTCTGTCCGGCCATGCGATCCTTGCCTTCCCATTGCAGCAAGAGAATCCGCGGAGTACGTACTTCTTCTCCGGGATGCAGTTTGAAGTGCGTTGTCTCCTGCCCCGATTGTACGAGGACTCCGTCTGCGGAACGTTGGACGCGCAGCCTCCATTGCCCAGTCCATCCAATGGCTCCAATCAGGCCGCCATCGCCCCACTGCAGATTGAAAAACGGCAGGTAGCTGTAGGTGTGCTCTCCCTTCTCAAAGACATAGTGAGTCGAATGAAATTCGTCACTTAAACCCAGGTCTTTATCAATTGGGGTAAAGTCGCCATGATCTCCATAGGGGCTGCCGTAAGCGGAGTGAAGGATTATCGCTTGCCCTTTGGATTGCGGAGCTTTCAAATCCAGCGGAAGAATATTCTCGATAATGGCGCTATCCTGACTGCTATGATTTTTCAACCGCAGGAGCCACTCTGCCGCGTGCGATGCAGGATAACGCGAAATTTCGCATACAACTTCCAATTGGCTTTGCGGATCAGTGTAAGTAATGATGTCCTGCTGGACGCCACTGGGAAGAACGTTCTGGCTTTCCGTCCTTTTCCACTTGGATATGAATTCGTGCGAAGATTTTCCGTCCAACCGAAACGAGAAAGGAATCGCTTGTACTCTCGCTATCAGGTCGACGGGCTTTGACCCTTGGGCCGCTACTTGAGAGACGAACCCGCCTGTCAGAAAAAGGAGGACAGACACCAATTTTTTACCCATTCTTCCCAATCTCCAGCGAGCACAATTCCAGCAGCCCGCGGTAGATGATTCACCTCGCGGCACCAGATGTCAACAATAATGTGAACATACATCGGGCATCGAAGGTGCCCTTCTCTTTGATTGTTATTCTGAGATTGTTATTCTGAGACGCAGCGAAGAATACCCTGCCGGCATTCCCAATGTAGATCCAAGAGAATTGTGACGAAACCTGGAGGTCTCAGCGACTTGCTGGGGATTTTTTCAGCGGCTTCCTCAATCTAAGCCGGGCGAGGATTGGAATGCATATTACCGGCCAACCGCAGGGACCGGCTCAATATGGACAAAAAGACCCGTGGTGTCACAAGAGTTGGTCTTGTTCTTCCCATACCCAACCGCAAAAGTGACAATGTCGTGCGCCTTCAGCTTGACTTGGCCGGTGTAGGCAGCCGTCGGGCTCGATCCCTCGATTTTGTGAAACGCGGGATCGCCGCCATAGCCGTTGATATCGGCATCAAAAAGCGATTTTCCATTGCGGAGGACGTGCACATCCGTGGTGGACAAACCGAAGTGCACTCCCTCAAATTGCGCAGATATCTTATAGCTGCCCGCGCGTGGCGCGACGAAACGGACCAAACTGTACTGCCCGGTACTGCTCCCTTCCATAGCCACTTCGCCGGAACGAACCGCCCATCCCTTTTGCGAGCCAAATTGAGATTGCTGGGTTTGGTTGTAGGAGATATAGGGATACCACCCCGGACCCGGACCGCTGCTCACGCTCGGGTGCCAGAAGCCCACGGGACCGCTTGCATCAGCGTACTCATCGGCGCGAAATTCGCGCGGATCAAGCGAGTTTGTGGCAGAGTAGCCATATTGCCAGACGCTGTTTGGACTATTCCGAAAAGAGAAATCAGCGGATAGGTCGAAGGTTGTAGCGGCCTGTGCGAGTGAGCTCAGCGCCAAGAGAAAACCTAAAGTTCGATACATATTCAAACCTTCTCTCTATTCCATCATTTGCCCGCCCGGTTGAAAGGGACTAGCTTCGCACTGCCCTCCTCCAACCGCAGAAACTGATTGACCGGCACATCCGCGAACTGATCCGTCTGGCCGGAAGGCCACCGGACATCGAGCTTATCAATCTTTGTTGCCTTGCCCAGTCCAAAATGCACTCGCAGGTCGTTTTGTGAGTAGAAACTGCCTCCACTGCGGACTTCATCGATCTGCTGGTGGTCGCCAGTCACACAATGGATACGCGCACCAATCGCCGTGCGGTTCGATTTAATTCCCACTAGCTTGAGAGTGATCCAATTGTTACCGGTTCGAGAAGTGCAGTGCAGCAACTGTGGCAGCCCGTTGATCGGATTCACCAGCAAGTCGATGACGCCATCATTATCAAAATCTCCGAACGCACAGCCTCGACAAACCGAGGGATAACTGATAGCTGGTCCCGCCAGCGGTGACACATCACGAAACCTTCCATTGCCCAGATTCTGGTAGAGCACTTTAGGCTGTTTATAGTGCGTCTCATTGTGCAGGCGATCCAGTTCTGGGTAGACGTGCCCGGTCACATAGAGGATATCGGGCCAACCATCGTTGTCAAAATCGAAGAAGCCGCAGCCCCACCCGAGCATCCGGGAATAGGCGGTCAGGCCGGCTATGTCGGTGTCATCTTCAAACACGCGTTTGCCGCGATTGTGATAAAGATTGGGGAGATCGTCGGAGAAGTTGGTTTTGAAAATGTCCAAAAGCCCGTCACAGTCGTAGTCTCCGGCAGCCACGCCCATACCCGACTGATTTCGGCCATCCAGACTGGTGGCAACACCGGCTTCCAGGCCGCCTTCCGTGAACGTGCCATCGCCGTTATTCCAAAACAGAAAACTCGCTTCACTGTCATTCGCGACAAAAATATCAGGCCGGCCATCATTGTCCAAGTCTGCGATCAGCACCCCAAGGCTATAGCTCGGCGGCGCTTTGCTGATTCCGCTCTTCGCCGTGACATCGGAAAAAGTACCGTCCCCATTGTTGTGGAACAAGTAGCACCCGGATCGCGGCAATCCCTGGGGACCGCAGTTGATAGGAAGTCCCTGGAAGATGCACGCGCCAGTTCCGGGTAGCGGAGCGGTCTTCAAATCGAAGTCGACATAGTTGCTAACGAATAGATCCAAATGGCCGTCGCCATCGTAATCGAAAAACGCGCTGCCTGATCCCCAGTGGGTTCCCTTCATCGCCAGTCCGGACTTTTCCGTCACATCCGTGAAGGTGCCGTTGCCGTTATTGTGATAGAGCACGTTCTGCCCCCAATAAGAGACAAACAGATCGTCGTAGCCGTCGTTGTCGTAGTCGCCGATGCATACGCCCTGCCCCCATCCGGAACGAATCAGGCCCGCCTGGCGCGTTATGTCGGTAAACGTGCCGTCGCGATTATTGTGCATGAGCCGGTTAGTGGGCGGCGGTGAAGGAGCCACGAGCCGACTTCCATTCACCAGAAACAGATCCATCCACCCGTCGTTGTCGTAGTCAAAAAATGCCGCGCCGCACCCGTTGGTCTCCAGGATGTAACGGTTGCTTCCGACGTCGCCGCTGATCGTCGGTACGGTGAGGCCAGCTTTCGCGGCAACATCATCAAAGCGGACGGGAAAAGACTCCGGAGTGTTGTTGCCCAATGCGAATATTTTAGAAAACGCTGCGAGACCGCCAACTGCGAGAACCCGCCGCAAGAATTCGCGCCGATTCTTCGAGCCTTCCACTGAGCGCAGCAGTCGCCAGAAATCCGGGGTCATTTCCACAATATTCCGATATTACTGTACTGCTCCGCCTCAGCGTAAAGCTTCCGGAGGGAGTGAACGGCGAAAGCCGGTCAATCGCCCAAGGACATCGGGCAACCAGAGCTTCTTATGGCTTTCCCGGGGGTGCGTCACAGGAACCTAATTCCTTCACCTTCTCCATCTCCGCTTGGGCGCGTTCCGTCTGTCCTGCGCGGACGAGTGCACCAGCCAGTTGGCACATGACCGGCACTTGTCCGGGACGGAGGTCGGCGGCTGACTGAAATTCTCGCGCTGCCGCCTCCCAGTCGCCCTGCTTTTCCAAAGAAATCGCGAAATTGAAATGAATTTCCGGGTTCGAGGGACTTTCCAGTACAGCTGCATTGAAGGCGCGATTGGCTTCGGACCAGTTCTGCTGCGCGCTTTGGGCTATCCCCATGTAATGATTCGCGTCGGCGAAATTTGGGTCGGCTGCTAAGGCAGCGCGCAGAAATTCTATCGCCGGAGGTACCTGGCCCTTTTTCAACGAGTCGATGGCTTTGTCGGTGTCGGACATCGCTTCTGAGCGTTGCGAAACTGCTGTGGATGCCGCACGCGACCGCCGAAAGACTTCGGCCGCTTGCTCCTGGTCGCCTGCCCTTCGCAGAGCGGTGCCCAGCGCGGTAAGAATGTCAGGCCGGTCCGGGGCAAGCTGGGCCGCTTGTTCGAGTTCCCGAACTCCATCACTTGGAGATTTTTCCGCAAGCAGACTTCCGTACTTAAGCCGAAACTCCGCATCACGGGGACTGAGCTGGGAAGCCCGCTGGTAATGCGGCAGCGCACCCGTACGATCCCCCATTTGCATCAGGATTTCGCCGAAATAAAACTGCGTCCGCGCAACGTCGGGTGAAAGTTGCTCGGCTTTGGTGATTTCCTTTATCGCTTCTGGTAGGCGATCCACGCGCTTGAGGGTGTAGGCAAGGTCGGCGTGCGCATCGGCGTTATCAGGGTCAAGGGCAATCGCTTTGCGGTAGTTCTCGATCGCCGCGGGCAAGACACCCTTATCGCGCATGGCCTGGGCAAGGTTCAGAATTCCCGACACAAATTTCGGATCTATCGCCACCGCTTTCTGGAACTCCACGATAGCCCCAGCTAGATCGCCGGCCTGGTCGAGCGCCACCCCTAGATTGTTGTGCGCTTCTGCAGAAGTGGGCCGCAGAGCCACCACGCGGCGAAAATCATCCAGGGCACCTTGAGTGTTGCCCATCCTGGAATTGAGCAGGGCCAGTTCGGCATACCCCGCGTACATACTGGGACGGAGCCGAACCGCTTTTTCTAGTGCCTCGACGGCTTCGTCAATCGTGCCATGCGCGGCCAGTGCGTTTCCCAACTCGAATTGCGCCTCGGGGAAATTGGGCTTCAAGGCTAGAGCTGCTTTCAGCTTTTCGATGGCGTCGGTGTACTGCTCTTCAATCGCGAAGGCGGCCCCGAGGTTGTAAAGCGCGTCGGGATACTGCGGATCGATGTCGAGCGCCTTCTGGAATTCCACGACCGCCTGCGCGACCGCGCCACTCTGGCCAAGCGCAAACCCGTAGTAGTTGTGCGCCTCGGCTGAACCAGGCTTCTGTTTTACAGCTTGTCGCAGCAGGATGAGAGAGTGCGCAACGTCACCCTTCTTGAGGAGGGCAATGCCTTCGGTGAGAGGATCTGAATTGGGCTGCACCGCGAAGGCACAGCCCATCAGAAGAGTTAGCAGAATGCTCCACTTCAACATTTACAAACGCAGTGTACCACTAGAAACGCAATGTACCGCCCACTTGCAAGCGCCTCATGGTCCCGCTGATTGAGTTGATCAGTCCGGCCGCCGACGAATCGATTGCGTTATTGGGTTGACCGAGATTGGTTCGGTTGAAGGCGTTAAAGGCCTCGCCTTGCAACTCAAATCTGAACCGCTCCGTGATATTGAAAGTCTTGCCCAAAGCCAAGTCGACGGTAAAGTACCCAGGGCCGCGCAGGCTGTCCTGCCCCATGTCCCCTAAGGTATAAAGCGGCATTTGTGTGTAAGGCTGGAAAGCCGCGGGATTAAACCACAGGTTCCTGGTTCGCGCCCCGGAATATGGATTGCCAATAATGTTGGGAGTCAAGGTGACGTCTGGAGTGTTCAGGATAGACTCACCATTGCCAACGACGGGGGTGAAAGGCAGACCCGATTCCACTGACTCGATTCCGGAGATCTTCCAACCCCCGAATACCGCGTCGATCGGGCCTTTCTTGTTCATATAAGCCCTGCCATTTCCAAACGGCAACTCCCAAACATGGCTGAATACCAGCACGAACCTGCGATCGGCAGACTGAGGCCCGCGGGATAGAGGATCCGGGCCGGAGTCAGCTAGATCGAGGGCGTTGTGCGTGCCGAAGTCATAGGAGCGGCCATAGGTGAACGCGCTGGTGAAGGTTAAGCCGTGAGAATATCGCTTCTGGACCGAGAGCGAGGCACCCTGGTATCCGGTGGAGCTCTGGTTGGTTTGGTCGTACGCGTTGGTAAAGAAATCGAAGGCAGCGTACGGCCTGCGTTCATTAAAGGTCAGGGCGTTCTGGGTGGGATCAGAACGTCACCTGTATGGCGTTGTGGTCGAAGCGGTAGAACACGTGCCGCTCCGCATCGCCCACATACGAGGCCGTGACCGTCAGATCGTTGCCAAACTGATGTTGCACGCTGGCATTCCATTGATCAACGGAGCTGTCTGGATTGTGGAAGCGCATGCCAAACAACGCCGAGTTTGGAGTCGGGTATTGGCCAGGATTACCGGCTGCCGCCAAGATGGCAAATCCCGAGACAAACGCTGGAGGACCTGATTCCAAGGTGGGAAAGGCAGGCAAAGATTGATAAGGGTCATTTTGCTGCAGATCCTGACGAGTCGCATTGGGCCAGTCGTTGGTGATAGCACCAAAATTGGCGCCGTAGAAACCGATCGGATAGGAACGGCCATAGCCCATGCGGACCACGGTATTCTTTTCCACCTTGTAAGAGAAACCAACACGTGGACCAAAGTCACGGTAGTTTTCGAGCACATCGGCGGTTGCCGTCGAGTCTCCGAAGTTGCTGATAATGGTATCGGTATTGGTGAAGTTGGCGTTGGCAATCCCGCCTTTAAGCGGTGAGGTGGGATAACCCAGATAGTCCCAGCGCAAGCCGAGAACCAGGGTCAGTTTTGAGTTCACGTGCCAGGTATCCTGCGCAAAAAGGTCCGTGTGAGTGCTGTGAGCGAGCGGCAGAGCAGTGGCATAAATCACTCGGCCGAAGGCGCTGGGCAGTCCCAGCATAAACGACGCCACGGACAATCCAGAATTCGCTACCGCCGAATCTCCGGTGATTTGCTGATTGAACCCATTACCGTTGCAGACGCCGGTGTTGTTGCAACCGAATTCTCCCTGCGAGGAAGTGTCGCGGCGGTCGCGCCATTGCAGGTATTCATCGCCGCCAAACTTGAAGGCGTGCGCTCCGTGGGTCCAGTTTACGATTCCGACGTAGTCATAGCCGCCATAGTTGTCCACTTGGTGAGCGTGGGTGTCATTGCCAAATGAAAAGCCGCCTACCGGGCCTCCAACCTGGAAGCCGACTAGACCACCGCATGCCGAGCAAGCGCTGTTCAGACCCGGAATTCCGAAGTTGGTGGATGACGCCGTAGCTTGGTCCGGCGCATCTGACTTCCACTCGTTCAATGTCCAGCCGAATCTGGCTTCGGCCACCAGGTTGGAGCTGAAGGTGTGCGTGATGTTTCCCACCGCACTATTTTGGTTGCCCACCTGGACGCTACTTCCCGGGAAAACCAGTACGCCAAAGTCGGGAACTACGGAACTCTGCGTTCCTGCTTGCCGAGTGTAGCGGACGAAGGCTTGGGTAGTAGTGTTCACGTTGTAGTCAGCCCGGATCGTACCCACATCCTGGTCGGTTGGATTGATTCCGGGAGCAATGAAATTGCTGTCATAAGGATCGGTTGGACTTGTCAGGGTATTTGGCAGTGGCATCTTCGCCAGCATGGCCTGCACAGCAGGGTCGAGGCGGGCCGTCGGAATGATGTTCAGTCCACCAGAAGGGCACGCCGATGTCGCGGCTCGACTGGGATCGCTGAACTGAGTTCTGCCCACCCCATTCGTACCGCCGGTGGTTGGGTCGTAGATGGGGTTGGTGAGGGCGAGGCAACTGAAGTCGCCGGCTCGAAATGCCGCAACCGGCACGGTCGTCAGGGCATTTGCGCCCGAACGGATGCGATACCCGTCGTAGTAGGCGAAGAAAAACAATTTGTTCTTGATGATGGGTCCGCCCACGGTTCCACCAAATTGGTTGTAGACAAAATGTCCGGGGCCGCCATGTCCGACCTCGGTAAATGGATTCCCGGCGAACATCGCGTTCACGCGATTAAATTCGTGCGCGCTCCCATGCCATTCGTTGGTTCCGGCCTTAGTCGTAAAGAGCTGAACCGCACCGGCCACCTGACCGAGTTCGATATCGTAGTTCGAGGTTACCAGCTGATATTCCTGTAGGGCGTCAGTCGAGGGAACGATGGCCGGGGCGCCACCTACGCCTTCGGTATCATCTACGCCATCAAGCAGTTGCCGGTTCTCCTGTTCGCGTTCGCCGTTCGCCGTAAACGTGTAGTTAGCTGAATTCTCCGCGCCAGGGATGCCCTCATTGCCGTTGTCCATTACTACGCCGGCCACGACTGCGGCCAGCCGCGTGGGGTTTCGGCCTTCGCTAGGCAGCGATTCAAGCTGCCTTTCGTCGATGGTGCCGCCCACGTCAACTTTATCCGTCTGGATTTGGGGAGCTTCCCCGGTGACAGTCACCTTCTCCTGGACGTTGCCGACGGTGAGCTTGGTGTCAATGCGAACTACCGCCCCGATATCCACCCGGACGCTAGCGTTGGACACCGCTTTGAACCCGGTGGCGGCAATGTCTACCCTGTAGGTACCGGCGTTCAAATTGGTGACATTGAAAAATCCTGCCTCATTCGTCTTAGTTGCCAACTCCACGTTCGTGTCAGTGTTGACTACTTTGACGTCCGCATTCGGTACCGCTGCTCCCGACGGGTCAGTCACTTGCCCTGTGATGGATCCGGACACGGACTGCCCTCGAAGCAAAGGGGCAAACTGCGTAATAACAAATAGAATGCCGACGACCAGCAAAAACCGCATATTCCGCAAATTCCTCATCAGAATCCTCCGGGGATACAATGAACCGCTCAACCGAGGCCCAATATCTACCGACCGCTCTACGGTCTTGTTTTGGGGTTACCGATCAAAGGAACGCCCGCACGCTTTCCCACGCCGCCGCGGACTTTACCTCGGGCGGCCAGCAAGTGTCAAGATAAATCGTGTCAACCGTACTGTTAACATCTTGTCAACAGAATGACGGGTTACGGAGAAGCTAAGTAGCCTGTTCAAACGCCGCCCATTTCCCCCGCATTCACGGGCGCCGGGAGAGTTGACGATACCGGGAAACAATCGCAACAGACTGGATTTGACACCGCTAGGTTCGCGAGTCTTCGCAACCAACCATGACCCCAACGTGATCAATACAAGCTGAACTTCCGCCGATGTCGGTTACTTTTTGGAGGCGCAGATGGTTCTTAACCTTGCGCAGTCCGCATGTATAATGTCCATGCATTTCACATGCGCACCCAAAAGACCAGGTCCAAAAAAAAAGCAGTTCCGTTGAGCCAGCGGGTGGAAGCCCATCTGCGAGAGGCTATCCACGCCGGTAGATTGCGGCCGCGGCAACGGATCATCGAAGAAGATCTAGCGGCCGAGTTGAAGGTCAGCCGAGGACCGGTTCGAGAGGCCCTGCTGCGGTTGGAACGCGACGGTCTGGTCGTGACCACATCGCGGCGCGGAACTTTTATCCGGGACATCTCCATGGCTGAGATTGGCGTGATTTTTCGCATGCGCGCCAAACTCGAGGGCCTTTGTGTCCGCTATATGCGGGAGAATTCAGCCGTGAATCTCGATGACGCGCTGCGCTCGCACTTAAAAAATCTGAAGGCCGCCACTGCCAAAAACGACGAAGAAGAATTCTTTACCGCGGACATGGAACTGCACCGCACAATTTGGAAGGCGGCTCATCAGCCGTTGCTGTATCGGACACTTAATACGATGATGAACCCTTATATTTTCATCATCGCGCGGGCCTATTCGTCCCGTCTGCCGCTGGTTAGCCGTCGTGACAACCACGAACGCTACGTCCGCTTGGTTCTGCGGACGCCGGTGGAACGCGTCGAACAGGAAGTCGAACAATATTTTGAGGAGCTATATTCCGCATTCTTCCACCCTACCTCAATGTTCCCTTCTTTCGGTACGGATAACTGGGCCCAGGGCAACACCGACCATCCTTTTTAGCTCACTTCCCGCGTCCGCCTACAGTTGGCAAAGTCCTTCAACGAGGCGGCCCACCTCGAATGTCAACATACCTGTTGACCGTGAGCCGCGAGACTTAGTATTGTTCTTTGGCGTTTGGACCCTGTGTAACGCCGGAGTGGTACATCCTGTCTACGGAAATTATCTGTCTTGGCCCAGCCGGTTTGGGCACTCATGACATCGGCCGCGCGAAATTTAACGGAGGTGTTTCTCAATGAAATACTTGCTGGTGGTGATTGTCTTCCTGACGAGCTGCAGTTTCGCTCTCGCTTCTGACAATGGCAAGTCGTGGCGTTTAAGCACTGATGACACGGCGGTCGTGGTCACCGTGCAGGAGGGAGTCCCCGTCATAACCAGCGTCGGTGGCGCAAAGGATGACTCGAATTGGCTGTTAGCACCGGTGCCTGAACCCTTGCTGTCGTCGGTCACGCAGCAAGGATCGTCAGTAGGAACCAAGTGGCAATACGCGGGAGGCACTTTAGATTCGCATACTGGCCAGCTAGTCTTGCGCTTTACGAACGCGGCTCCCGCACTGGAACTGCAGTCCATTTGGCGCGCCCGTCCGGGTCATGGGCCGGTCGAGCATTGGCTTACCATCGCCAATAATTCCGGCGCGCTGATCACGATCGGACATCAGGACAGCCTGGTGCTGAGCCATGTTGCCGTTCCCCCCCACGAAGCGATGGATGCCTGGTGGATTAAGCGCGGCGCGGGTAACGCTTCCCTCGAAGGCGGCACGATTGTTCGCAGCGTCGGCCGCAACTCCGATGAGACCATTACCAGTGATCCCAATGAAGGCTCCAGCCCGGTGCCATGGATGGCTCTGCAAGTCGGTACATCGCGCGGAATGTACGTGGGCTGGGAATTCTCGGCTATCGGACGTATTCATCTTCAGAGCGTTTCGGGAGAAGGGCAGGCCGCCGATACCGGGCCAGCGCAGGTCGGTCTTGAAGTAGGCAATGTCCCGGCCTTCAAGACGGATGTCGCAGCCGGAGAGACGTTTCTGGTTCCCCCTGCATTCGTCGGCGTCTATTCTGGGGATATCGATGACGGCAGTTACACTCTTCACCGTTTTGTCCTCGAAAAGCTGCTGCCCAAATTCCCTGAAGGCTATGTGCATCCCACGCTCGCCTACAATTTTTATCTCGATGGCGGAGGCGCCAAAGCTGACGAACAGAGCGTTCTTCGCAGCGCCGCGCTGGCTCACGAACTTGGCTTCGAAACCTTTGTAGTCGATGCGATGTGGTTCCCACAGTCGGGAGCATGGTTCTGGGACCCAAAACGTTTTCCTCATGGCTCTAAGCCCATCGCCGACTATTTGCATTCGCATGACATGAAGCTGGGCCTCTGGATGGCCTATACCCAAGGTTCAGGTTCCGACGATCCCAGAGCGCTGAGCGTCACCCAACATCCCGATTGGTTCACCGCGCCGCCGAAGCTCGACCCCAACGGCGAAATCAATTGGGACGCCATCATCGATCTAGGGTACGACCCGGCGCGCGATTGGGCCGAGCAAGCGACCCAGCGCGTGGTCGCCGAGTACCAGGTCGATTATTTCAAAACCGATTACACTCCCGTGGTCACGCACTGCGAGCAAACCAATCATCGCCATCATTACGGAGTCGATGTGAGTTATTGGTCCACCCTCGGCTATTACGCGGTGCAAGAGGCCTTAATGCAGAAATTCCCGTATCTGATCTTGGAAGGCTGTTCGGGCTCGGGCCATATGAAGGATTTCGGCGACATCCAGCGCGTTCACATGATCGCCATGAACGACACCCTCTCGTCATTGCCCAATCGTCAAGGTACCTACGACTCCACTTTCGCACTGCCGCCTGCGGCCTTGATGAATTACACCTACGAGAATTTTTATGACACCGTCTCCGACGCGCCGGAGCCTTATTTCTGGCGTTCTTCCATGATGAATCAGTGGCAGATTGATCCGACCCACAGTGCCACCTGGACGCAAAAACAAAAAGACGAGGTCAAGCGCGCTACGGAAATCTATAAGTCCTGGATACGTCCAATTTTGCTGGATGTACAGGTCCATCACATCCTGCCGCGCCCGGATGGCTATCACTGGGATGGAATGTTCTACTGGAGTCCCAGCCTGAAAAGGGGCACAGTGTACATTTTCCGCCCGAACAGCGATCAGAAAACCATGCTGGTTCCACTGAAGGGCCTGATTCCAGACACCAAGTACAAACTTCGCACCGAGGACCACTCGACGCCCGACGCGACCTACACTGGAGCGCAACTGATGAACACGGGGCTGACCATCGCTCTACCAGGCAAATACACCAGCGACTTGATTTATCTGGAGGAAGCGCACTAGCGGCATATCGAAATGACATGCGCTCACGGGGAATACACCTGAACTGAAGGTCTCGTCGTAAGCAGTCTGTATAACCGCAGGTGGTTCTAAGTGAAAATTCTTGTAGCTGTTCTTCTGTTTCTCGTGACCGCGGCTCCTACCCTGGCGGCGGACATGAGCGTCCAGCAACTTGCCGACTTATTGGATTCCGCCGCAACCCTCGGCCAATCCGATAAGAAGATCGCCCGCAAGATCGCAGGTCCCGAACTCACGCAGCGCCTCACCGACGACACTCTCGCTACTTTGCTGCAGAAGGCGCCTGGCCCGCTAACCAGAGACGCACTGCAAACGCTGGCCGATGAAAGCGCATTCCTCGATCCGCCCAGGTCTGAGGTCCCGGATGCGCCTGCCCCGACTCCGGAGGAGCAAACGGCAAGCCTCACGAAAGCTCGCAACTATGCGGCCAGCTATGTTAGGAACCTCCCCAATTTCTTATGTACCCTGATAGTTCGGCGTTTCGATGATGGTACAAGCGGCAAAGGACTTCGCTTTCATGACACCGTGACCGGCGAGCTTACCTTCAAAAGCGGAAAAGAGTCGATCGCGGTCCGCGATGTAAGTGGAATTGAATCGAATGTGAAACTCACGCAGGGCTTGAGAACGCACGATGAAGTTGGGGGTTTACTCTCCAGCCTGTTTTCCAGTGACACTCTTCCTCCCTTCGTCTGGAGCCACTGGGAAAACCTGAACGGACGGCGCGTCGCTGTGTTCCATTACTCTCTGGACAAGGCACATTCGCACTTTACAGTCACCTATTGTTGCCGTCCGGGCAGGGTCACTTATCCACCTATCACCATCGCTACTGCTGCCGCGGGCGAACTGTCGATCGATACCGCTTCTGGCATCGTCTTTCGCGTGACTGAGCAGGCGGTTGATATGCCCTCCGGATTTCCCCTGCATAGAGCCGAGATCATGGTGCAGTACGCCGCGGTGGTGATAGGCAAGCAATTCTTTATCTGCCCCACCCGAAGTATCACTATCTCGGATGTCGGAGTTCACGATCTAACGGATGTCATGGAGTCATTCTCCCTCAGCGCAAATCTGCATTCGCTCAATGAAATGCAATTCACCAACTATCACGAGTTTCAGACAGAATCACGCTTAGTCGTCGCGGAGATCTCTAATGGCGGAACTCCGCCGTCCTCCTCGCCGGCCGCGGTTCCGGCACCAGTCCAGTCGCCGGTGGAAGACCAATCCGTAACAGAGCTTACGAAGCTACCGCCGCCCGTGAAGGAAGACGTAAGCGGAGACAAGCCGGTTTCTCCGCCAGAGCAAGCGATCGCTTCGTTGCCACCGGTCGCCCGCGCAGAGGATATTGCGCCGAGAGCTGTGGCGAAACCAGTCGACCAAGCCGAACTGGCGCCTTCCGTGAGTTTTAAGGTGCGGGTAAATGTCGTCACCGTGCGGGCCGTGGTGCGCGATGCGCAGGGCCATGTGGTGGATGATCTTCGGAAGGAGGATTTCGAGCTCTTCGATAACTCGAAACTCGAGGGCATCTCCGGTTTCTCCGTGGAAAGGCCAGCCATCCCTAAAGAACCATCGATGGAGACCTCTGTCCAATACAGTGCTGGTGCTCAAGTCACCAGCGTGGCCAGGGCCGTGGGAGGCGCTCCGTCTTACGCCCCCGAACGCTACGTCGTCTATCTTTTCGACGACTTGCATATGACAGTAGGAACCTTGTCGACCGCGCGAAAAGCCGCGCAGCGTGCGCTTGCCGATCCTCCCGATTCCAACACACGGGTCGCCATTACCACCACCTCAGGACGAGTGGTCCTCGACTTTACGGATGACCCGACCAAACTGGCACAGGCTCTAAGCCGGATTAAACCTTCTTCCTCAAATGCGCACTTCGTCTGCCCACCCGAGATGAGTTATTACATTGCTGACCAGATCATCAATGAGGTAGACGCCAGGGCACTGAGCTTGGCCATCATGGAGCAAGTTGACTGTAATTCCCACAATCCCCAATTGGACGCAAGGAGCACCGCGGAGATAACACTGACCCAACACGAGGTCGCGGTTCGAGCTGCGCTTTCAGTTCTGAAAACCGCCATACGTAGATTGGCGTTGATGCCGGGTCAGCGCAGCATCATTTTGGTCTCGCCCGGATTTCTTACAACGTCGATGCCGTCTGAAATTGGCGATGTAATCGATCACGCGTCGCGCAGTAGCGTCGTCATTAGCACGATGGATGCACGCGAACTTTACGTTCCGCCGGAGGCGGAAGAGATAGAAGCTAGTACGGCTGCAGTCGATTCTCATCACAACGAAGAAGTCCAACTCAGACAGGAATACTCTGACAGGGGCCAAGCCGCTGTCTCCGGCGTCCTCGGTCAGCTGGCCAACGGCACCGGCGGCACTTTCTTCCAGAACAGCAACGATCTATACGCGGGCTTCAAACAACTTGGCGCCACCCCCGAAGTTTTTTATCTGCTGGGATTCACTCCTCACGACCTGAAGCCCGATGGCAAGTATCACAAGCTGAGAGTCGCCATCAAAGATCGCAAGGGTTTAATCGTTCGAGCCCGCGACGGCTACTACGCTCCCAAAACCCTGGCCGATCCTGGCCAGCAAGCCAAGGACGAAATCGAGAACGCAGTCTTTTCGCGGGACGAGATTCGGGAGATTCCCATCGTTCTGAAGTTGCAGCCGCCAGCTCCCGGCGCGGCCGCGCCGAAAATGGTCGCCACCGCGAATGTCAATCTCAGGTCAGTCGCTTTTCAGGAACACGACGGCCACAATCACAACTCAATCCTGGCAACCTTTACCCTCTTCGACAGCGATGGCAAGTACATTCAGGGACAGCAGAACAAAATCGAGCTCGACTACACGAAGGAGCAGCTCGCCGCCGCGCTCTCCGCCGGCCTCAATTTGAAAAGCGAATTCGATGTTAAGCCGGGACGTTACGTCGTCCGTGGCGTCGTGCGCGACGAACAAGGCCAAATGTCCGCCTCCAGCAAAGCGGTTGAAGTTCAATAGCGCGGGTGTAGGGCGGGCGCCCTCGCCCCCCGCTCTTGACGTGCTGATTTTCTTCCTGAAGGCTTATTCCGAAACCTTATACGGGTTGGCCAGCGGCTCCTTGCGCTTGGCAACAGAATAGCCCCAGCGATCGGTTGCCGGTTGATAAAGATGCCTCTTCCGCAACGCGACAAATTCTTCCGCTGTCTTCATTACTTCGTTGGGACGCAGCCGGCTACGCACCAGGAAGTCGGGCTCGGGCGGATTACAGGCCACCGGCACGCCAACAGCGTTCGAGCTCTTTGCTTCGCCGGGCAAGCGCGTGATCTGGGCATTGGTAGGGAGTGCGGCGCTCTGATAGCGGAGATCCATGCTCCAGCGCACCACATCCGTTTTGTTCTCGAAGCTGGCGTGCGGGGTGCGATTCGTCAGTAATAGCACTCCGCCCTTGGGGACGGGCGCGCACACCGGCTTACGTCCGCCAAATTCTTCATCCGGAATAACCAGGTAATGCGCCATGGCGTCGGGTTTATGAAAAAAGAGTCCGCCCTTATGCACACGCGGCATCACCCACAGGCAGCCGCGATCTTCGGTAGCATCCACTAGCGGCAACCACACAGTGAGAATGAGCCCGAGATCACAATAAGGCTCGAAGTAGCCGGAGTCCTGATGCCAGGGCACCGGGCTCCAGGAGTGGCTCGGCACCTTCGGCCGCAGACGATAGACACTCGATGCAATCAGTTCCGGGCCACAAATCTGTTCGGCCACATCGAGCAGTTTGGGATTGGTCATGAGGCGAAAAAAACTGGGTAACACAAGTTTCATGTCCCACATCGATTTGGAGATGTTCCTGTTCTCCGCGTCCACGCGGGTGAGGCGATGTTCGAAGCCATACTCCTCGTAAGTTTGAGAAAGCTCGCCCTTAGCGACAGCCTCGTGGCACCTTTGGTCAAGGTCGGCGCTGATCTCATCGATCACGGGCTGCAACTCAGCGTCGGTGAAGAGATTCTCGACGATCAGGTAACCTTCGTCCGCGAAATGTTGGAGCTGACGATCACGGAGCCGAAACTGAATAGTATTGCCGGTAATACCAGGATTGATCGATAGAATACTCACTGCGTTTTTCCTCCACATCAGACGAGTGGCATTGGTGAATGCCGGCGATGGCGAAAGCCCAGTGGTATCTTAGCCGATGGCGAGGAGAGAAGTCGCCGTGTCGGCAACCTGTTTCGAGGCGTGAAATGAGATTGCAGGTGCCCAGGTTCGCGCCCCATTGTTGGGGGCGATAATTTGGGACCCATTCAGCACCACTGCCCGACAAGTTCATAGATCCTTCAGCCCGCAAAGAACGCAGGCCTCTAGGATGACAACGCCCCCAAGTTGGCCCGGTTAGCGCGGAGACGCCATCATTGCTTGCCCAGTCTCCGAGCCTCCCATGACAACTCTCGGATTCCACATAATCGGGTCGGGACGGTTCTGCTCGTTGTGCTTCACCATGAACCGCAGCTTGTCCCCTACAGAGACGCGCAGATCGTTGATCTGGTAGTTGGTAGCAGTATCGTAATCGGGATGCACTTCTGCCCATCCTTCTTTCGGCCACACTTGAGTCGAGTTCAGCAGAATGCGCACGTAGCACGATGCTCCGTTTTCCGCGCTGGGATCTTTGCGGATTGTGCCAGAGGTACTTAACGTTCCGGCCGCAGGCACAATAAAAGTGCGCGAGATGTCGTAGCTAGCCGAGGGCTGCACGAAGATTCTGCCAATCTGCCCCAGCCCCGATCCAGTCCAGCGCCCTTCGTAGCCTCCCTTATCCCATACGAGAGGACGGTAGGAATTGTCCCCAATCGCCTCTTCGTAATCCCACTGATTGGCAGATTGCGTGGGAGAAAAATCGCCGAGCGCTTCATAAGTCGAAGGATCACCGGCTGTCGTCTGCGCGGCCACAGCCGGACTGCGATTTCCGTCTCCATCGACGGCGAGCACTTCATAATTCTTAGTGATATCAGCACGCGCGCCGGCGGAGTGATCGAAGAAGAAAGTCCCCTGCGCAGTTTTTCCGATGAGCTTTCCGTCTTTGTGAACTTCGTAGTAGGAGATCCAATTGTCGTCTTGACTAGGCGACCATGCGATCTCGATGCCTTGGGTTCCCATATTTGTTCCCAACCGTTTCGTCACCTTGGATGGCGCGGTAGGCGGAACGTGGTCGGTTCCCGAACCTGGATAGTGCGGCAGGTTAAGGAATATCAGTTCGCCCGCGGGAATTTTGTCGAGCGTAATTCCGTCAGACATCAGCTTGGCGCCGCTTGCGCTCTGATGAAATCCCGAAACACTGCCGCGCACCTCGTAGGTTGCCGCCGGCGAAAGTCCGTGCGGATAAATCGTTATCGGCCTGGCAGCGCCTTCCAGATGAAGGGGCGTGGGCAAACTTACATACTTAAATCCCATTGCATCCGGAAAGGTTTTGCTCATGTCGAGGTCAACCGTGGCCAGCACTTTGCCATCATCGGCACGCACCAGAGACAACGTGTAGGTCCCCTGATTGTTGCCTGGGTCGAAGTTGACCCAACTCGGTGACTGTCATGGAGTCGCCGATCTGAAGCGCCATGCCGAAGAAGTGGTCGGTCACACGCCGCTCCGCGCCGGGCCTGACGATAGATGTAATCAGCGATTCGTCCCCAGAGCCACTTTGATACTTCACGTTCAACGGGCCATACACTTCGCCGGGGACGCCGTAGAATCGCGGCGCGCCATCCACCAGATCCTGATAAATGCCCGTGACCAGAGTGCCCGCGGAGGTGGTCGTCACTCGGTTCATCCCGCCGGAGTCGCCGCGATATTGATCGCTTGCTCCCGAAGATATTTTCGAGAGACGGCTGGTCACGTAGTACGTCGCCCCATGTTTTTCGTGCTTGGTAAGAATGACGCCTTTCGAGCCGTCACGGTTCATGCGTTGGAAATACCAGATCGCATCATCGTGATCGACCTTGGGACGGAACATGTGACTCCAGCGGCCAATCACGCCTTGGGCTGTCAGGTAGTGATAAACCTCCCATTCCTTGCGGATGGATTCGACATCTGGGCCGTCGCCAGGATCGCGATACCAAGCAGGATTCAGAGCCAAGTGCAAATTGTCGCTGGTCGCGTCGTAATAAATGTGATCGAGATCGACCACATTGTGCAATTTGTCCGGGGAAACCATGAGCGAGGTGTAGTAATTGCTGTAGGGCCCGGTGCCTCCGTCGGTGTATTCGCCGGATTCGGATAAGCGGGCAATGTCGTAGCTGATCCAGCGTCCGCCGCCATAGCACGCATCGATGCCGCTTTGCGGATGATCGCGCTTGAAGCGCTCCAGCACTTTGCGGAAATTCTGATCGGACGCGAGGTAATCGGTATCGTTCGCGCTGACTGCGGGCGCGATGTCATAGCGCCACTGGAATTCTCCCCAGGATTTGACCGACTCGTCGAGCAATCGATTTTGCCAGTCTGCAGTCGCCGGAATCGACTGTTCAAGAATATCCTGGCCGGGAATTCGCCACTCGGGATGTTGTTGCGCAACTTTCGACTCAGGCGTGGCGAGGAAGGTTGGGAAACCATAACACCCACCGCATGTCATGCTTGCGCACGTAGTCGTTGGCCAGTTTCCAGTCCGGCGCATTCCACGATCCCCACTTGTCGTACCAGCCAGCATCATCCCAGAGAATATCTGTGCCAGTTTCTCGCATGAGATCGACATAGCGAACGTCAAGCGCGAGGCGGCGTCCCCAATTGTCAGCGCTGGGCTGCCCCCGTCACCAACCCAGGGATCGGGCCAATCGACGGCCCAGCGCGTCTTAGCGAAATATTCGGGATTGGTGAATTCCCACATGAACGCATACTGCCAATCGAGTAGTTGATTTCCGAGTTCATCGACTCCGCCGGAAAACGTTGCGAGGAAGGCTTTCGGTGTTTCAACCTTGCCGCCCGGCACCAGATCTTTTTCGAAGCCGGCAATCTCCAGGCTCATGTTCAGCGACGTGGCTTCTTGACTTGCGATCTGAAAACGCCAGTGGCCAAGATAATCCCAGCCGATAGCGGCTCCTTCGTTGGTTTTCTGATTCAGCAGAAATACAAGCGGCAAGTAGGCGCTGTAGCTCAGGGTCTGAACCCCAACTTTTGAATCGAGAACACGTTCGTAGTCCTGGCTCATGGGCTCGGATTTCAAGAGCTGGCTACCGTTATAGTTCCCTGCCCCGGTCAAATAATTAAATTGCAGATCGTCCGCGGCCGAACCGAGGAGGCGAGAATGCAGGAAGTCAACCTGGCTGATCCGCACCGGTTTGTCCGAGATGTTTTCCAGGTCGAACCACTCACGGACTACCGACGTGTTCGGGATAGATCACGTAGTGTTTGGTTACGCGTAGTGCTGGCGATTGCAGTTCGATATCCAGTTGCAGTTCTCCCTGAGAGCCGCGGGCGGCGTGCTCGCCGTGAAGCTCCCAGCGCCACGAGGATGCACTGACATCCTGCCCGTTGGCGAAAAATCGAATCTCGTCCGGGGGAGTTCCATCCTGATATTCACGCCCTGAGAATTTATTTCGAAGCGAGGCCAAGACAAGTTTTCCGCCGGCAAAGCGTATTCTTTTTTCCGTGCGCGCGGTCCCCATGATCCATTCATTACCCTGGTGGCGGACGTACGCATCTGCGCTTTGGACATTGGTCTGCGAATACGACACGGAAACTGCCATACACAGCATCGACAACTGGATCGCGGCGCTGCAGCAAAATGAATGCAATCGATGATTCCGCATGGTTATGATTTCTCCATTCAACGACAAACTTCGGCCCTGGGTTAGTCGCAACGTGCTTGTGTATGGCGTTGTCGAGATTGGATCTTGCGAATCGAAGCGCCTTGCTGCACGATGCCTAAAATGTCTACCGCACTTTAATCGGTAAAGTTCTTGCAGCCATCGAAGTGAGAGGCTCAAAGCGTCCGTCGGGGTAAAGACGGTAATGACGTCCGCGCCAGACGACGGTATTTCCGAAGAATCCGGCTATCCAGACACAGAAGTTGGTAAGATCTTCCACTGGCAACAATGGCCAATTGAGTTTCACTCGCAACACCCGCGCCGAAATGACGTAAGCAGCGAGTCCCCGCGTAACAAGTGACAGAACCAGAACCGGCCACCATGCGGCATTCGCCGCGCAGACCAGCAGCGCCAGCGGCAAAGGCATGGTGAGCAACTGCCCGAGGTATCCAAGGGGCCGCGAACGGCGGGTGCTACGCGCCCAGCGCAGGCGGTGCGCTACACTTCGGCGGATGTCGGCGGCGCCAATGTGGTGTTCGATCACGTAAGAAGAAAGAATCACATCGTGGCCGGCTTCGGCGGCGAACTTGCCCATAACGAAATCTTCCGCCAAATAATCTTTAAGCCTTTCGATTCCCCCCATGGATTGTAGTACGTTGCGCCGGGCGACTATGGTCGGGCCTACTGCAAACCGCATGCCCTCCAACATTCGAGCGACTAAAATTCCCGCAATAAAATCGGTATTCATGCCAACGGCCTCAAGCCGCGACCAAAAACTGGCGCCGGGCACCGCGCGATAGGGACAGGTTGCCACACCGAGACGCGGATTCTTAAATTCGGCCGCCACCGTAGCTAACATGCGCGGCGTCACGCGCGTGTCACTGTCGCTCATCACTACGAGGTCGTGCCGCGCGGCCTCCAGCATAAGATCGAGAGCATAAACCTTTGCGTTCGGATACGGCGATTCGCCCGTGATTAATAGCCTGGCCGCAATATGCGGATATTCGCGTCGGAGCTTTTCGATAACTTCTGCGGCGGGATCGCCCGCCTCTTGCACCGCGAACAAAATCTCATACGCCGGATAATCCTGTTCGAAAAAAGTCCGAAGATTCGATTCCAGGCCGGTATCGAGACCGGCGAGCGGTTTGAGAATACTGACGGGTTCGTGCGACGTAAGAGTGGGGGGGCGATTGGAAAGGTATCGAAACGCCGCCACCATCGAAAGCATCGAATACACGAAACTTCCGGCGAGAAGGATAAGCAGTACAACCGTTACCGCGGGCACGTCGTCTCCGGAAAGTGAGCGTCGATTTCCACTGCACTCGCAAGCTCAGTGACCATACTAAAGTTCTTTCTGTATCGTCAACACATTTGTTGACGCTGCATAGAGGCGCGCGCCTTGCAAGTCTTCATCTTTATCGGCAGCTGAACCTCGCACGAAAGGACTGGCAGAAAGTCTAAGGCGCGCACCATTTCTATGTCTACATTAATGTTGACATAGCATGGCGCAGTGATTGATGATCTGGCCGGGTTGAATCGAACTCTGGCAGCCCACTCAGTCGAGTGCTCGACGCTGAGCGCGGGGAAGGTCGGCAACAGAATGGCTCTTAAGAGGGTGGTCGGAATCGGCACGCAAATGCGGCATTTTTTTCTGGTAAGTGTCGGCCTGATTCTCGGTTTGCAATGTTTAGCCTGGGGACAACAAGAAGCCGGGCATAAGAGCATTCTTCACGCTTTCGAAGAGGGCACTCCATTCTCGTTTGTCTATGGAGGAAAACCTTCCAAGTCCTTCTTGTCTTCGTGGAAACAATCCGAGACGGTTCATCCACTGGCGGACGGGCGCAGACTTCGTACAGTCACCTACCGGGATCCAGTTACCCATCTGGAAGTCAGTCGCGAGATCACCCTTTTCCCCAAAGGGAGTGCGATCGAGTGGATATTGACCTTGCGCAACGCGGGCACGCAGGACACCCCGATTCTGGAAAATATTCTGCCGCTCGACGCCGAGATCGCCCTCTCGACCGGAAACGCCGTGACATTTCATCATGTCCACGGCAGTGTTGGTTCACTGGGCGATTACGTTCCGGTAGACCAGCGGCTTGCTCCAAACACATCCGTAGAGATCGCTCACTATATTTTGGAGCACGGACAACACAAAGACACGTTTCTACCTTTCTTCAACGCGCAATGGGCAAGCGGCGGCCTCATCGGCGCGATTGGCTGGACGGGCCAGTGGATGGCAAGAGCAGAACGTTCAGCAAGTGGCCTGGAACTGAAGAGTGGACAGCAGACGACGCACCTCACCCTGCATCCCGGAGAGAGCATACGAACTCCCAGGGTTTTGCTGGTGCCATGGGCGGGAGCCGATCGCGTGACTGGCCAGAATGCACTGCGGCAGGTTTTGCTTTCCTATTATGTGGCCCGCGTGAACGGTGGAATTGCCATGCCGCCAATCACGCATACCGCAGCGTACGTCTTGATTTTTGACGACATCGCTAAAAAGACTGGCAAGAATCCTCTGGAAGTGCTGCCCACCATCACACAAAACGACCTCGGCGGCAAAGGTGGCCGGGGATTTGCCGGTCCCGACGATGCGTTGAACTACGTAACCGAAAAGAACCAGGTGGACGTAATTCGCAACATGGCTGGAATGGGTTTTGAGGACTACTGGTTGGACGCGGGGTGGTTCGAAGGAAAGTGGCCGGGCGGACGTGGAAGCTGGGTTCCGAATAGCCAATTTCCGGATGGACTGGCGCCGTTGGGCATCGCCGCGCACGAGAATGGTCTGAAGTTTCTGTTGTGGTTCGATCCCGAGGGGGTTGCTCCGGGCAGCCTGATCGAAAACGAGCATCCTGAATGGGTGCTTCACCAGCCTCAAGAAAAAGAGTGGGGAGGGATTTTCCGCTTCAGCGATCCCGCGGCCACGAAGTGGATGATCGATCTGCTGGCTAGCCGGATTCGCGACTGGCATGTCGACGTATTCCGCATGGATCGCAATACTAACCCGCTCCCCTTCTGGCAAGCGGCTGATGCACCGGACCGCCAAGGCATCACGGAAATACGCCAGATCGAAGGACTTTACGCCATGTGGGACGGCTTGCTGGAACGTTTCCCCGGCTTGGAGATCGACAATGCCAACTGGCGAATTACGGGGCCGGACCTTGAGGCGATGCGGCGCACCATCGGGTCGCTAACGCGCAGCGAGGTCACCAACGGTGGAGTTCCCAATCCCATCGCGGACCAGGCGCATACGGCTGAGTTGAATATGTGGGTGCCCTTCGACGCGAATATTCTCCATGGTGCAGATCCTTACAATTTTCGCAGCACGGCCACCACCGGAGTTGCCGTCGCCTTGGACCTTGAGTCCCCTTATACCCCGCGAGATGAGTTGCAAAAGGCGATTGCCGAAACGAAGATGTTGCGACCTTACTGGTTAGGCGATTACTATCCGCTCACGCCAATTAGCCTTCAACCGGATACCTGGTGCGCATGGCAGTTCGATCGACCGGATCTTCACGCGGGATTCGCCATGTTCTTCCGGCGGCCAAAGAGCCAACAATCGACATTCAACGCCGATCTCCGCGGGATTGATCCGAAGTCATCTTATGAAGTGACCTTCGCCGAAACCTACGACGCGCAGCCGAAACGGGTCATGCCCGGAGCGGCGTTAGAACATTTGCAGGTCACGATTCAAAGGGAGCCTGGCAGCCTTCTCGTCCGCTACGAAAAGAAATCAACTGCAGCACCAATATCTAAAAACTAGACTCACGACCTGAGGGGATTTCATTATGTCCAAGCAATTCGAGAACGAAAACCAAAGGTTCCAGGAAGATGGATTTGTCCTGGTACCGGGGCTGCTCAATCCGGCGGAAACCAAAATTCTTGTCCAGGCGGCGCATGGCGATTCACTGATGCAAAAGAGCGCGTTCGAGCTCGCGGACGCTCAGGGCGGCCGCATCAGGCTTTCAGGGTGGAACCACGCAGGCGACGACACCATGGGCATTGTCGCGCGAACCAGGCGAATTGTAGATCGTATGGAAACGTTTCTGGGCGGCGAAGTGTATCACTACCATTCCAAGATGATCCTCAAAGAGCCGAAAGTTGGTGGCGCGTGGGAATGGCATCAGGATTACGGATATTGGTATCAGAACGGATGTTTGTATCCCTACATGGGGAGTTGCCTGATCGCGATTGATGCCGCGACCCGGGAAAACGGGTGCCTGCAGGTTCTTAAAGGTTCGCACCTCATGGGTCGGATTGAGCATGGACGAAATGCCGGTCAGACCGGAGCCGACATGGAACGAGTGAATGAGGCTCTGAAGCGCCTCGAAACCGTTTACTGCGAGATGGAGCCGGGGACAGGATTATTTTTTCACGCTAATCTGTTGCACGCCTCGGCGCAGAACACCAGTTCCCGCCCGCGCTGGGCGCTCATCTGCTGCTACAACGCGGCGCGGAACGACCCGTACAAAGATTCCCATCACCCACGCTATAACAAGCTGGATAAAGTGGACGACGATGCAATTCTTCGCACCGGAGTGCGAGCCACCGATCCGGGTAGTGATTATGTTGATCCGGCAAGCGACAAGACAGCCGAAGGGGTCAAGGTCAACAGTTAGCAAGTGACCGCGTGAAAAACACGAGGAACTCAGATGCAAAAAAATGATCTGAAGTCCGGGCTGCAATTTACAACGCTGGCCATTCTCTTATTTGGTTTTCTGGGGAACTTCGCTCTGGCGGCTGAGATGCCTGAGCCCGGCAATCCACAGCAGGGAAGTCATTGGCTTGACGAACATTTGCTGAATGCCGAGGCGCAGCCGCCCTTCTCGTTCGTTTATGGCCGGCAAGGCTCCGACGCGCTGCTGAAAGCGTGGCCCAGGAAGACGGAAAGCAAGCAGCTCGACGCCTTCCGCACCGAGCACACCGTGATTTGGAATGATCCGAAAACCGGCTTGCAAGTGCGTTTTGTGGCGATCGATTTTGCGCATTCTCCCGTGGTGGAGTGGACGGCCTACTTCAAGAATGATGCCAAGGTCGATGCGCCCATCCTCGAGGATGTTCAGCCGCTTTCGATGTCATTCCCGCTAAGCGGCGAAGGCAATCCTACGATTGTCTATTCCAAGGGATGCGGCGGGATGGACACCTACGGGCTACAGAAAAAACCACTCAATCAACTTGAGTCCTTTCACCTATCGAATGAAAGTGGCGGCAAGACCATCGATTCGATACCGTTCTTCGACATTCTGACGAGCGGCGGTGGCTTGATCGGCGCCGTCGGATGGCCGGGTAAATGGGGCATTAACTTTTCCCGACCGACCGAGGACGCAATTGCAGTTTCGGCTGGGCAGGAGACGATGCATCTCTCTCTGCACCCTGGCGAAGAAATTCGTACCCCTGAAATCCTCCTGCTTCCGTGGCAAGGAGACGATCTCGATGCGCACAATATTTTGCGGCGCCATGTCCTGAAATATCACACGCCGCAATACGATGGTAAGCCGGTCGTCTTGCCGATTTCTCACGGTGGATGGGGCGGGATGAAAACTTCCACCAGCCTGCACTTGATCGATCAGATTACGCAGGAGAAATTGGGCTTCGAAAACTTCTGGATGGACGCGGGATGGTATGGCACCGATCGAGAGGTTGCCGAATTTCAAGTTTTCGGCCACGAAGACTGGTTCCTGCACGCCGGAAACTGGCGGGTCAACAGAATTCCTCACCCCGACGGATTGAGACCGATCAGCGATGCGGCGCACGCGAAAGGAATGAAATACTTGTTATGGTTTGAGCCGGAACGCGCCGTGGTCGGTACTCCACTTACCCTTGAACATCCTGAGTGGTTCATCGGAGAGGTCGGAACCAATTTCGAAGGGGATGTCAAACGACCATTCGTCAAATTTCGGCTGTTTGATTTCGGAAATCCGGCGGCCAGGGAATTCATGACCGGATTGATATCGGACCTCATCGCCAAAGAAGGTATCGATATTTACCGGCAAGATTGCAACTTCGCGCTCGCTCCGTTCTGGGAGAAAGAGGATTCCCGCGATCGCCAGGGGATCACAGAAGTACGTTATGTGGAAGGTTTGCTGCAATTCTGGGACGAACTGCGACAGCGGAATCCGCAACTGATTCTGGATGTCGTCCAGCGAGGCGACCTGGAAACGATTTCGCGAGCCGTCGATTTGACTCGCGCCGACTACCCGGTTTCTCCGGATGCGGATCCTGTCGGAAACCAGATCAGCACCGAGGGCTTGGCTTATTGGCGGCCACATTTTGGCACGGGGCTGCAGACTCGGCCGCGCGACACCTATCATTTCCGCAGCGGGTTTGCTCCAGGATTGAGTTTTGCGCTTTTCAACGGCGCAGGAACGCCAGACCAGGTCGGCAAGTTCATAGCCCCGGATTTTCCCTTTGACTGGATGCGCACCATGATCGAGCAGCTTAAGAGAGTGCGTCCCTACTACTACGGGGATTACTATCCTTTGCTACCTTGCAGTTTCAATTCCGACTGCACTGCCAACCCGGAAAGTGAGCGTAGCGCTGCCTTTGAATGGGCGGTTTGGCAGTTCAATCGTCCTGAACAGGACGACGGAATGGTGCAAGCGTTTCGCCGGGACAAGAGTGACGAACCCACAATGGAGTTGCGCTTGCGGGGACTCGACCTTGCGGCCAACTATGAGGTGACTGATCTTGACGCAGGCACACCGCACACCATCTCCGGAAGAGATCTGATGCAGCAGGGATTACATATAGAAATCAAGGGCCAACCAGGAGCGGCAATTATCTTTTATAAAAAAATACGTTAGCCACGCGATTGGCGCAGAGCCCAGGCCTGGCTCAAAACAACGCGTTGCGCGAAGACTAGCAGAATGATGAGACACAACAGGGACGACGATGAAATATGGCCTGAATATCCGCGAGGAAGGTGCGCTCGATCTACTTTCGCTGGGCGCGTTAATCCACCGGCTGGATTCTGGAATCATCCCGTTTCGCAAAGCCACTGAATGCAAAATCCACGTGAGCGGCGGGGAGTTTAACGTTGCCGCTAACCTGGCAGACTGCTTCGGCCTGAAGACTGGAGTGGTCGCGGCCATGGTGGATTATCCGGTCGGCGACCTGATTGCCGAGCGAGTGCGCGCCATGGGCGTCAAGCCCTTCTACAAGCGTTTTCGGCACAACGGCGCTACTGGTCCGAACATGGCAACCGTTTACAGCGATCGCGGATACGGGGTGCGTCCGCCTGTGGTCTTTTACAATCGCGCCAACGAGGCTGCGGCGCAGTTAAAGCCTGGAGACTTCGATTGGAAGTCGATCTTCGCTCCGGGCGTTCGTTGGTTTCATAGCGGTGGAATCTTCGCTGCACTTTCGGCCACGACAGCAGAAGTGATTATCGAGGGCATGCAGGCCGCAAAAGCCGCGGGAGCGATCGTCTCTTTCGATCTGAATTTTCGCGAAAAACTCTGGAGCGTCTCAGGCGGCGCCGCGGGTGCTCAGGCTGTGATCGGGCGGATCGTGAACAATGTCGATGTTCTCGTTGGTAACGAGGAGGACCTGCAAAAGGGGCTAGGCATGCCAGGTCCAGAGGCCAGCGCCAAATCGAAGCTCGACCCCAGCGCCTTCTTGAGCATGATTGATCGGGTCTTGCAGCGCTTTCCTCATATCAAGGTCATTGCGACCACGCTGCGCGAGGTACATTCCACGAACCGGCACACCTGGGCGGCGGTCGCCTGGATCGATGGTCATCCCTACGTTTCCCCTTCCGCCGATCTTGATGTTTACGATCGCGTCGGCGGCGGGGATGGCTTCTTCTCGGGATTTGTCTATGGCATGCTTACCGGCGAATCGCCCGAAGACGCAGTCAAACTGGGTTGGGCGCACGGCGCGCTGCTTACCACCTTCCCCGGCGATACCACCATGGCAAGTCTGGATCAGGTGCGCGCCTTTGCTAGAGGCGCTTCGGCTCGCATCCAGCGCTGACCGCCCGCATTCTTCACGTGGCGCATACAGGGAGCATCGCATGAGAACGGAATCACAGCTGTTAGAAACTGTCCAGCGCTTTCAGACTAACTTTTGGAACAAGGAGCGGGCGGACCGTCCGCTGGTGGGCGTCTATGACGAAGACGTTTACATGCCCATCAACTTTCTTCGCCAGCCTTTTCCGCGATCGACGGTTGTTCCGGATGACGTCACCGAAAGCACCGTGATGACCGAGTACGAATACTGCTTTCGCGAGAGGTCAGTCTCCTGCGACGACTTCATGGCTTTCTCGGCGCCGTGGCGCGGCGTTCCTTGGTTGGAAGCTTGTTGCGCATGCCCAGTGCGCTTCTCCGAAGGTTCGCTTGCCCCGGGACACTTCGTCAAAGATCCCGCTGATTTCGCGGACCTTCCCATTCCCGCTTGCAACGGCTGGTTCGACCGGATGCGCCAAGAGACCGAGCGATTGCACCGGCAGCAACCCGCCGACTGCTGGATCAGTCCTTCGATTCTTCGCGGCCCTTCCGACGTGTTGTCGGCCATGCGCGGATTGAAAGAGTTTTACATGGATCTGCATGACAATCCGCAAGCCGTCGTCGATGCTGGCGCCCGGGTGAATGCTTTGCTGATCAAATCCTTGGATATGCATTACTCGATTGTCCAGCCCAAGCTCGGAGGCTTCGGTCACATTTTTGGATACTGGTCGCCGGGAAAGACCATTGTGATTCAAGAGGACGTCATGGGCATGTGTTCGCCCAATATGTATCGCGATCTCTTCATGCAGAACAATGCCGAACTGGTTCGCCACTTGGGAAAACACGTGATCTTTCACTTGCACAGCACCGGTTTTCAGCATTACAGGCACGTCCTGAATATACCCGGCATCGCCGGCCTGGAGATGGTTCTGGAATCTATTGGACCAACTGCCGTTGACTTGGTGCCGGTGTTCAGGGAAATCCTGGAGAAATCGCGACTCATGTTGCACGTCGGAACCGGCTTCGAGTTAGTACGAGAAGCTCTGACGAAGCTTCCGAAGGAAGGCCTTTTCGTGGCCGTTGCCGATAAGTTCATTCGCAACGACCAGGAGTTCCACGATTTCGTGAATGCAATCTCGAAAGACTGAATACCGCTAGGCGCTTTCCCTAGGACGAGTAGGCCAGTTCGGGAGCGGTCAAGTGCAAGTCGTCTTCGAGACTGCGCCTGGGCTGGATCTTCTCCCGGCGCAACTCGTCGTGATACGCGCGGACCGCCTCCTGCGCGGCAACGTCACCATTCACGATGGCGCGAAGGAACCGAATAAACGTCAGCGGGTTTTCGGAATCCTTAATCTTCCTTCCGAAGAGCGCAACCCGTGCCCCATACTTCTGAGCGTCGGCGAGCAGTTTGAACGCATCGTGGGTCGTCCCGCTGGATCCCCCTAAGATGCCAACAATCACTGAAGGATCGTAGGCGACTAGATCTTCCAGCGCCCGAGGGCCGAAGAATGGAATTTTGAGAAATAATGGCCGGCCACTTTTCGGCACGCCGGCGAGAAGTCGCGCAATCTGGTCATTCACAAAGTTGGGAATTTGCGCGGGAGTCAGGCGAGTTTCCGCCGCATTCGGAGCAAACACTTCCAGAAAATAATGGAATCCGCAACGCTCCGCATGGGCACGAAAATCGCGGAAGGCGCTCAGCGTGCGCAGATCCGACTGAAGATCGTTGTTAAAGGTCATGGAGTAAAGCCCCAGATTGACAACCGGTTTGCCCTGGTGAGCGGCCGTCAGACTGCCCCACTGTACCTCTTCAATATAAGGAGATGAAAAAGGAATGGAGGGAGATTCTGCGTAGCGAGCTCCGCGCTCGATCCAGATGTCGGTGGTGTCGTTGATGCGCGCCGCCGGCGTTACATGAGTGCTCTCGAACAAGCGCTCGCGATGCGCAAGCTGATCCAGGGTTGACGGAGACGCGAGCAGAATGTCGACGATACCTTGGCGAACTACCTGTCTTATCTCCTCAAGGAATTCGGGCTTGGTGCGAAATTCTCGAGGGGAAGACGAAGCTGGCGATGAGGAATGTTTCTTGCCAAAGCTGGGAATTCCCCACGCCATGTCGGGATCGCGAGCGTCAGCCAAAAGGAACGTCTTGCAAGATGTATTGTTATGAATTTCTTCGAGCTTTGTTAACAGGTGGTGCATGAGTCTCCCTTCAAATTATTTTGCCATCGGTTCGGCGGGGCATCACGCCGTCGATTCCGTCTCGGCCAGCCAATCCGCCATAGCTCCGAGGATGATGCCAAACGAAACCGCACCGGGATCGGGACATCCTAGACTTCGTTCTCCGAGACGGCTGGCACGTCCCACCCGGCAGATCATCTCTGCCGTATCCTGCGCGGCTTTCTGCGCAGCGCCTGCCGCTTTCGAAACCGCGGACTTGAGGTCCACGTCCGTTGTGTCAGAATCCGAGATCGCCTGATTCGCCGCGTGCACGGCATCGAGGATGGTCTTGTCCCCCACCTTGGCCTTCCCCGTATTGATGATCGCCAACTCCATTTCGTGAAGGAGCTTTTGGAACTCTTGGGTCCCGAGTTGCTGAGCGCCGTGCAGCGGAGCGGCTCCTGACATAAGCATCTTCCCGAAAATCACACCAATGGCGCCACCCGTACCTCCCATAAAAGCGATTCCCGCTTTGCGAAAGATCGCGTCCAGCCCCACGGTTGGATCCAATCCGCTAAGCGCGCTGGTAATTGCCTGAAAGCCGAGCCGCATGGTGATTCCATGGTCGCCGTCACCCAACGCCGCGTCCAGAGAATTCAGATATGCCTCTTGGGCGATGACCTTGCTGCCGGTGAAATCCAGCATCCTGCGCACATCCAATGGACTGATAGAGGAAATCGCCACTCGATTTTATCCGTTGCCTGACATTTGTATGAATGCCGGCGTTTCCGCCCGCGCAGCCATCCAACGTTTTAGGTCCGCATCCAGCCATAGAAGTGAAATCGAAAAGCCGGCCATGTCGAGCGAAGTTGCATAGTTGCCGACCATCGAGCGCCAAATCGTTATGCCGGATTCGCTCAAGATGCCTGCGATAGCTCGGAAGACAATGAGAAGCTCACCCAGAGGAGTCGCTCCCAGACCATTGACCAACACCGCTACTTCATTGCCACCTCTAACTGGCGAGTCAGCTAGAATGCGTCTGACCATTTCTGAAACCAGTGGATCGGCGGGTTTGAGCGGTCCCCGTTGAATGCCGGGCTCGCCGTGAAGACCCATGCCGATTTCCATTTCCTGATCGCCGATTTCAAAGATCGCGCGCCCCGATGCGGGGATTACGCAAGAACTGAGAGCCACGCCCATAGAACGCGTGTGTTGAATCGCTTTTTCTGCCGCCGCTGCGACTTCGGCAAGGTTCGCGCCTTCCTCCGCACACGCTCCGGCCACTTTGATAGCGAAAAGATCGCCGGCAATACCCCGCCGTTGGTGGAGCAATTCCGGAGGAGCTGATGCCACATCGTCGGTGACGCGCACAGTCTTTACCGCAATATTTTCTTGCTCCAGCATTTCAGCCGCTACATCAAAATTGAGGATGTCTCCGGAGTAATTGCCATAGAGAAATAAAACGCCCGCGCCGCCGTGAGCGGCGATCGCAGCTTCGTAGATGGGCGGTGGCGGCGGCGAGGCAAAGACATTTCCCGCTACGCTAACGTCTGCCATCCCTCGCCCAACATAAGCCGAGAATATCGGATCGTGTCCGCTCCCCCCTCCGGTGAGGACTGTGACTTTGCCGGCAACCGGCGCATCCTTGCGCATCACCGCTTGAATCCCCGGAATTTTCCGTATGTATTGCGGGTAGGCGAGCGCCAACCCTTCGATGGCCTCGCGAGCGTAATCGTCCGGATTGTTGATGATCTTTTTCATGTGTCGGCCCACTGAAAATTTCCCACTGAACGCACGGTCACTGACATTGCTCACAAATTGCGAACTTCAAGCCAGGAGAATCGTACACGCTCGGGTCATCCTAGCGCCAGACTGGAGAAACCGAGGCTAATTCCTCCCCGGCCGGCTTGCGCACGGCAGAAAACGTCCTTGCCTCGAAGACAAGCTGCGCGTCCGAACTAAACTGGAGCAACTTTCTTCTTGGGGATGCCCTTGGTATGGCAATCAATGCACTTGACACTATGAATGTTGTGCAGACTTTTAGATGACTTGAACGTGGTATCCATCGTCTCTACATCCAGACCACAATTAGACTGCTGAGGATGACAAGTGGCGCAGGACGCGCGAGTCAACTGACCGTGACCCTGGTGGCAAGCGAAGCAACTGAGTCCGGCATGGACACCCACTGGTGTGCGATCATCGCCCGACTCTACCTGCATGGTTGCCAGGGGTGCGTGGCACTGGTAACACAGCGCCTGGCGAATGTCCGGACTGATTTTTATGGCTTTCGAACCGTCGTGCATCGAGGGCAATGGAAGGTTTCCGACCGCTACGTAGTCGAGTTCTCTCCGGTCGAATAGTCCGAGTGAAGGCCGGGTAATTTCCTGCCTGGGACGGGGGTGAAGAGGCTTCTCGACTGAGCGAACCAATGGGGCGCCTTGACGATGCATTTGGTGACAGGCGATGCAGGGGATCACCGGTTGCTCCGCAAGCTTCGGATCGCGAAGTGTCCACGGCCCTTTGGTGTCGAGCGGTGTGACCAGGTCACGAATTCCGCCCTTGAAGTGCATGGCATGGCAGCGCAGACAATCGTCCATCAAGTGCTCGTGATGATTGTGACTGTCGTCCAAAAAAATCTCTTTATAAGTAGCAGCGTGTGGCCCGGCTGCCCAATCCGCGTACTCCTGCTGATGGCATTTCTGACATCGGGCGCTCATCCGCTGCACGTCGTCCATCTTTAAAGTTACTTGTTCCGGAATCTCACCGCGCAAGTGCGCAGCAAGGCGATGGATATTTTTGAGATGAAAACCGAGGTCAAGCGTGAAAACGTCGCCGTGACAGTCGGCGCACCGTACGTTGCGGTGAGTCGAAGTATGCCAATCGGTGTAGGGCTGCCAGATTTCGTGACAGCGCGAGCAGGAGCGTCCACCCGAGTAACGGTAGTAAACGCTAGCCCCTGGAAGCACGAGAAAGGCCGCGACAGGAATGAGCAGAAGCCAATACCAACGCCGGTACCAGGGCTTGCGCTCGCCGGTCATCGCTCGTCCGTCCTAGGAAGCGCCATATGTGCCTTTCCAGGATTTCACCAGATGATCCGATGCGTAATAAGCGATTGCCATGATGGTGAGCGCGGGGTTGAAGCCACCATTGTTCACGTGAACGCTGCCATCCATCACGAAGAGATTGTCCACGTCATGAACTCGGCAGTATTTATCGACCACCGAAGTCTTGGGATCGTCGCCCATGCGGCAGGTGCCGGCCTGGTGCTGACCGCCGCTCAAGCCCGTGCCGGGCAAGAAGGTCCAAGTGGTAATCGCTCCCGCCTCTTTTAGGATGGCTTCGCATTTAGGAGCGATAAACCTGCCCACTGCCTGATCGTTGGGATGGCCGTGCCCAGAAAGGCGAACCACCGGGATGCCCCAATAGTCCTTAACTTTCGGATCAACTTGCACTCTGGAATCGAACACCGGCATTTCCTGGATTTCCGCCGCCACCATCATGCTGCGCCGGTACCATTGACGCATAAATTGTTTATGCGCCCGGCCCCATGACGGCACCCCGGGCGCGCGCCAGCTTTCCACAAACTGGTAGGGTAGCCGGATGAATTCATTCGAGAGCAGGCCGCCGCCGATCAATCCCGGATTCCCGTGGTTGAAGTCGCAGATGCCCAACCCACACCCTGGCCCCAGATCTTCGTAGAGTTCACTCTCAAAGAGCCCGCGAGCGCCTGCCCAGGCGTGTCCGTGCAGGTTTCTACCAACCCAGTCGTAGCGATTGCCGAGGCCGTTTGGGAACAGCCCGCTCTTCGAATTGAGCAGCAGGCGCGCGGACTCATTCGCCGAGCCCGAGATGACGACTACATCCGCACTCTGCTCTTGCAATCGCGATTGCGAATCAAAGTAGGCCACGCCTTTCACCCGGCCTTGCGAGTCGGTGAGAATCTCTTTCACCATGCACTCGGTCCGTAACTCGCAATTGCCGGTGGCGAGCGCGGTAGGGATCACCGTGTTCTGCGTGCCGTTCTTGGCATCCACTTCGCAGGCAAACCCCACGCACCAACGGCAGCGCATACACGCAGCGCGGCTGTTATAAGGCACCGAATTGCGAAACATGGGTTCGTCAAAAGGATGAAGCCCAAGCCGCTGCGCCGCCGGTTTCAGGATTTCGCATTCCCGGTTAGCAGAGAGAGGCGGCATAGGTAATGCCCGCCGCCGCGGTGCGCGGAAAATGTTGTTCGAGTCGTCGCCAGAAACGCCGATTTCCCACTCCGCTTTTTCGTAGTAGGGCTCGAGGTCGGCGTAACTGATCGGCCAATCCTCCAGCGTGCTGCCCTCGACTGTTCCATAGGTCGAGCGCATGCGAAAATCCTTTTCCATGAAGCGCCACGCCAAGGCGCCGTAACAGGCGGTCCCGCCTCCCACACAAGCAGCATTATTGTTGTACTCGCCATCGCGGGGCGTTACGAGATGTTCTTGGCCGTGCTCATCCACAAAAACTCGTGGGTTCCGTTCCTCGTCGGGACCGAAGGAGTTGCCCAAAGTCGAGTTGCGCTGGTTGATGAGGTCATCTTTGCGATTATCGGCGGCCGTATACCACTTGCCTCGTTCGAGCAACACAACACTGTGTCCGGCCGCGGCCAACTCTTTGGCCACCACGCCCCCGCCGGCTCCCGCACCCACCACCACCGCGTTAACGTGTTTGAATGCCATCCGGTTTTCCGAACCTACATCGATGGGGTGTGCCTACTGCTTGTCGAACGTCATAGTGAAGCCGGCCGCGAATCGGAGGATACGGAATTCCCAGCATCTTCCAGCTTGCGTGGTCGCGATTGCCGCCATGACGAGGATCGCCATAAAAACCTTGCATGGTCTGATCGACAAGCAGCGCGAAAAATTCCTGGGAAGAATTCCCTTTCCATAGGTCACTCGGCGCACGGCCTTGTTCCATTAGCGTGAGCAGCTCAACTTGTTTGTCGCTGGTTAGCATGGCAAAGTTTGCACCGTAGAGCGCGCCGCTGCTCTTGTTCACCGCGGCAATTCCCTGCCGATAAGAATTCCGCAGACGGTTAAGCGGCCCGCATAGCTGACGGTCAATATAATTAACGACGCCGGCCCATGCCGCGCCGGGATCCTCATCTTCGGGAATAATTTGGTCGCAGATTGCGGCCAAGGTTCGGGCTTCGTCGACGGTCAGGAATCTCCACGGACTAGGGCTGCCGCCGCAGCCGACACCGGCGCCGGTTGCGGCTGCAACCGCCATGGCTGCCTGCAAGAACTTTCGGCGGCTGAGCCTGTAGGCTGATTCCACTTTCCGTTCCCTTCCCGACGCCCATCGGCAATATGCTCCGGACCAACTGGCCAGGTCTGTGACCCGAGTCACGGCTCCGCGTATTTCGCGAGTTTCTCGGAACCCAACGATTTCGCCGGTTGCGGTCTCGTTCATCGAGCCTCCAGCCGACCTGCAGCGCTACGTTTACCCCGGACAGCATTCCCACAAACTAATTCTGAAAATCAGAGATTAATGAACGGGAAGGAGAGGTCAGTAAGCATTTCGGGTCTAGAAGGGAGCCCCGTCCAAGCTCACGCTTGGGCGGGGTTTTTAGTTGCGAGACAATTCACTACTTGTGGGTGCCATCGGACACAATTTCCAGCCGAACTTCATCGCCCAAAATTCTGGCCACGGAACCCAAGTCGCGGGCCAGAGCGCGTCGCCAGCGGCCCACCGCATGCCCCGCGAGCTCGTCCATGGCTTGCTCGAAGGACCGCACCGTCTCCTCGGCATGGGCACGCAACGAATCGGAAACCGAGGTTTCAATTTCCTGCTGCATCACCTTTAACTGCCCGCAGGCAGCATCGAGTTGGCCACCCAGGGCTGCTGCGTTGCGGGTTTCCATCTGCTTCATAATGACGCTCACATTATTCTCAAGTTGGGTGCGCGTGCGTGCCACCACCTCACCCGCCATTTGCGTCAGCCGCATGTCCAGGTCTGATTCCAGCCGGCGGGCAAATTCGTCGAGCTTGCCGACCCGGTCACCCAGCTCACCTACCAACTCCTGCTGGCGTGACGATTCCGCGCTGATTGCGCTTCGAAGTTGTTCTACCTCCTGCTGTCGCGCCGCATGCTCTGCGCTCAAGCGCTGTTGCAGCGCTTGAAAGAACTCCTCGCTGCGGAGCGCGAGGTGGCTTCCCGCCTGGGACGCGTGCTGCTGGAATTTTTCCAATCCGGCGTGAAGCTGTTGCCGTATGCCGTCGTCCATCTCGTCGGAAAGATGGTGCGCGCGGGTTTCCACCGACTGCAATTCCTGGGTGAGATGCTGCCGGAATTCAGTCTGAGCGCCCGCTATCTTTTGGTCGATGGTCGCCTGGGCGCTGCTCAGCACCTGTTCAGCCTGTTGGCCGGCGTGTTGCACCACCTGCGCTCCCAGCTCATCTCTTAGACGCAGCCATATCTTCTCTTCGACTTCCGGCGGAATATAAGAGAGCGATACCTCGAACTGGCTGCGCTTGGGTTCGGGTCGCGCCAACCTCTCTCGCAGGCTGGTCACCTCGGCATGCAGCGGCTGGACAATTTCCGCGATCAACGTGCGCAAACGTTCCTCAGAGAGTTGCTCACTGACGTTGCTTTTGGGAGGAACAACCTTCAGGGAAGATCCGGCCCGGTTTACTGCGCTAGCTAATTTTCGTACCGGCTGGGATTCATTTACCGCGGGCATGATTGGCACTCCCGTCCAATCCTTCGGGCAGGGATTCACGCCCCAGAAATTATCTGGCTGATCCAGGCGCGCTCCCACCATCCAACTCTGCTCATCCGATCCCAGCGGTTGGCAATCCACCACGTGAGCCGTGGTTTGCCGTCCTTCCATGCTATGAAAGTACACTGGAACTCCGGGATCGAGTTTCATGGGCGAGCGCACCGCACAGCCGTGCGCATTGACAACCAGCGTTTCACAGACTTCCGAAAAATCGATGTTGGGCACCATACTGGTGACGAGAATGGGGAGGGCAAGCGGCACCCTCGAGCTGCGACGTAGTGTATCGGGTGAAATTGCACTGTGCATAAGTTGTCCCTCTTTGCGACGGAATGCGTTGCCACACCCGAAATGGGCCGGTGTGTCGTATTGGAATACGTTACCGCGAGTTCGCCCAAAACCATTGACCCAGTGGTGTCCCTGCAGAATGGTCAACTGGCCACTACGTTCCGCGTTCGCAGCACGTTACCCTGTGGCCGATAGGACAGCCATGGGCTTGGCGAAAGCCTCACGCGCGTCGGGTTCTGGGCAAGTACCCTGCCGGGTAATGAGACTCAAGGCTGGCCCTTCACTCGCCTGCTATGTACTAGCGTGCGCGCCGATCGAGAGGGTTTGCAGTAAGCTGAAATCGGCTAAGAATTCCCATCCATTTCAGCTTAGGGAGTATTCATGTGGGGAGCAGTTCGCCACTTCGATCCAACCAGCCAAAGGCCGAGACCAGCATGACCGCGCAATTCTTCAAACGTATCCTCCAGAAGTGCTGCAGACATCGTTTTTCCTGGCCGCACACTGGCGTACATGGCCAGGACTACCAGGTATGTCTGATTTGCGGAGCGGCCTATGAGTTTGATTGTTCTACTATGACCCGCACAGGCCGATTGGTTGAGCCGGAAGATTTGCATTCCAGCAGTTTGCCGGCTAGCGTGCCTCGAGCCTCCCGCATCGACTAAGCCTTTCGGATTGTGCGAGCCCCACTGGGAGTGCTTTTTGCGAAAGGGCGGCCTCGCGATTTGGTCATATGACCTGGGCCAATCGGCGGGAGCAGCATGGCCGGGCTCCAAATGTAACTCCAGCAATGTACGTACATCAATAAGTGGAACTATCCATGATTCCACGGAACCTGAAAAATCCATTGGGTTATGACGCACCCGCCACAAATTGTGCAAAATATTGCGTAATTCGCCGTCTCGGACTCCTACAGCTAACGAAATCAATGGCATAGATTGGTGCCGCGATTGCAGAAACAGCGGTGGTAGCTGCGGGCAATGGCGGTTGCACTAGAAATCTCCGTTGCGCGATCTTCTCAGGTTGGAGACAAGCCATGAAGACCCTCGTAGTTGTGTTTTGCTTTCTTGCCACCTCAGCGGCGCTGGCGCAGACTGGCATTGGCGGCGGTGTATTGAGTAACGAACCCGTGGTAATTCAGGTGCCCAGCCACCCGGCGCATGCCAGCCAACCGGGGATGGCCGAACCGCAAAACGTGATGGAGAGTTCGAGCCAGACGATTGCTCAAGGCCAACGGCCGGTCTGGGAACTGGCACCCAAGGTCAATCCCGTCCCGCTGGGTGACATCGCCCGGGCCCTGCGAAAAGAACGGATGGCAGCCAAGAAATCTACCCTCGTCTGGGAAAACTAGAGATTCACCATTGAAAGGTTGAGCACCAGCTGTACCGAGTCTTTACTTTTTGGGTGGCGCGGCCGGCTTCACATCGCCGGCCAGCTTCCGCAGGTCAGCGACTGCGCTTTCATCCAGCACGTAGAGGCTGGCTTCGTTCTGGCGCATGGCAAGATAGTCCGTGCCGCTGGCCGACTTCGAGACCATGATTGTTTCGTTCCGCTTGCCGTCATCGGACGTCACTGTTATTTCCAGCACGGGGGTCTTAAATCCGGAATCGGCGAACTTGCTGGCTTGCAGATCACGAAGTTTGCCGACCAATTGCTCGACGCCATCCCCATCGAGCTTTTTGCCATCCCCTGACCACCAATCTTCGCCGCTGTGCGTGAAGAAATAAGCTTTTGCCCCGTCGTGCATTTCGATTTTGTTGGGTTCCCCGAAACCGAAATCGAAAAGTTTCTTATTGCGGAAATCTTCCAACTTCTTGTCGAGCTGTTGCCCCAGGCTGTCAGCGACCTTGTACACTCCATCCGCGACGCTCGACTTCGTATAGTAGTCATCCTTATTCTTGCGAAGCTGGAGTTCCTGCGTTCCCGATTCCGTGGTGAGCTTCACCGATGCAACCGGCGAACCGGCGCCAAAGAGTGACGCGTCCTTCTTGGGATCATTGCCGGAACTCAGATCCATCTTGGCATTCGTAAGTGCGCGCACCAACTCGTCCACCCTAGAGCCATCGGCCCGCATCGGTTTGGGTTTCAGGATCTGCCACTGATCTTTGTTGCGGCCGAATTCAATCGTCTCCGTCTTGGTGACGAGATCAATTCGGCTGATTTTATCTGCATCGGCTGTGATGAGCCGCTTATCACGCAAGTCATTTAGACCCTTGTCCAAACTGGTTTTATTAAAGCTGGCAATGGTAAACACCCGCGGATCGCTGGCGAGCTTGGTATAAACGCCATTTCCTGTGGGCGTATCGTCGCCGATGAGCAGTTGTTGAGTCTGATTGTTCTTCTCGGCGATGCTAACGGAGAGCGATGGCTGCGATAATCCGTACTGACCTAGATCGGCCGCCTTGTCTTCCACCAACCGCTGGGAGTCGAGCGTCGCCAGCGGTGAAATTATGGCGGACACCGCCGACTGGTCCGCCGCAAGTGCTTGGGGCGCGGTGATCCGCCAATCGTTTCCATCTTTTTTCAGAACGACTTCGTCGCTATCCTTTTTCTTGATTGCAATTCCGACAATGTCGTCTGGCTTGAGAGAGAGAATTTTTGGAGGAAGATCAGCGGGGGTTTGCGCCGTCTCCGCCGATTTGTGGTAATTGGACCAGTACAAAGCCCCAGTCAGCGCCGCCAGAAGGACGACTGCAACGATTAACCCACGGATCTTCATCTTGCTTTTCCCAGCATATTGGAGACCGCCAGATCCGTGCTACCTTCTTTCCCACCAAACCGAGAATCCGACGACCACGACAATCATCGGTAGCAGGAACTGGCTGAGAGTACGCACCCAACTGAATTGCGCGCCCGTCATAGTAATGCGTCGATCTTCCGGTTCTTTGGGACGAATCGAAATCAGGTCCTCGTCAGAGGAGAGCCAATTCATGGTGTTAAGCGCCAGATCGCGGTTGCCGTTGAAGCGGATAAATGAGTTTCCTGCCCACGACGAACTGCCCACCACCACGAATCGCCCCTGAGAATTCTCTTTGCCAGTATTGAACGTGCCCGCGGCCGCAAGGGTAAGCGGCCCTTTCTTATTCTTCGGGTCATTGGGATTCACTGCAGGAGAATCCAATTTCGTAGTCGCCAGACTGGACTCCGAGGAACTGAATAGCTTAGTGACCGTGGTCTTATCGGTGCTTTTAATATCAAGGGAACGCGCCAGCGGAAATCCAGTAGCGGAGCCCTTCATTCCCTCGACAATGGGATGCGAGTCGTAACTGGAAACGAGTGCGACCTCGGGCCCCACCCCGACCAGTTTTCCGATCGGGTTCAAATC
The DNA here is from genome assembly GCA_963712035.1 of uncultured Acidobacteriaceae bacterium. GTDB lineage: Bacteria > Acidobacteriota > Terriglobia > Terriglobales > Acidobacteriaceae > PALSA-270. The sequence goes on from CAVQGL010000006.1 coordinate 172,512, forward strand.
GAGAATCAGATCTTTCTCCGGAGTGACTCCCCAACTCTGCAACAAGCCGGTGAGGGCATCATTCTCGGAAATATCTCCGTGGCCCATTTGGAGAGGAGGATCGAGCATGAACAACGCCCGTCCCCCACCCTCCACGTATTTCTTAAGCGCGTCAACTTCCGGCTGCTGATAATCGCCGGTCGGGCCGCCGACTACCACGACAGTGCAGTCTCCCGGCACTTCCGCGCTTTGCAACAGATTGATGGACTTCGATGTGTACTCATCTTTGCCAAGAAGGCTGTTGAAAGCGGAGTAGCCGCTACGGTCGCTATCATCAATTTGATGTTCGCCGCTACCGGTCACGAAACAAACCGTGCGCGAGGTAGTTTTCAAATCGCGGATGAAAGCTCCGGTAACTCCCTCTTCCGTCGTGCTCCTCGCCTCTTCTCTACGATCGCCAACCTGCACGACCGCGGTCCCATCGTGCTTGATGCCGGCGGCGCGAGCCAGTTCGGGCTCTTTATCCACGTCCACGTACTTCACATGAAGTTTCGGAGAAAGATTGGCGTACTCGTCGAGCAGATCTTTCGCGTGTGGAAATCCGCGGGGCACGTCGAAATAGGTGATCGTAGCGTCCTGCTTCAATCCTTTTACGATCTTCGCCGTCTGCTCGGAAAGGCTATAGCGTTTGTTGGCGGTTCCGTCGTAAGACTTGTTGTAACGGTCCGCCAGAACATTGGCCACCACGACCACGGCGAGAACTACGAGAATATAAACCGTCGCGAAACCCGCGTACTTAGTCTGTCGTGCTTTGAGCAATTCCAGGTTCACTTAGGACCTCCACCGCAGAGATTCCATCGAGCGCAAGCTGAGGAATAATCCCAGAAAGATCATGCTCAAATAAAAAATCGCGTCCTTGGAATCGATCATGCCTCTCTCAAAGGATTCAAGATGCGTGACAATCGAGGTATAGGCCACGGCCTGCGCCCAAGACGCGGTATTGAATTCGCTAACCGCCGAAATGACCCACAGCGCCACAAAGAGACTAAACGTGAGCGCGGCCGCGATGATCTGATTCTTGGTTAACGTGGAAATAAACATTCCAATCGCCAACAACCCACCGACTTGCAGCAACAACCCGAGCAAACCGATTACCACCGGCTTCCAGTCAGGGTTTCCGTACTTGAAGAGAAATGCAAAATTGAGTACCGGGAAAAACAACATGCACACATAAAGTCCCAAGGCCGCGAGCCACTTCCCCAGAACAATCTCAACGTCGCGGATGGGCGACGTGGTCAACAGTTCAATGGTGCCGTTGCGCTTCTCCTCAGCAAACAGCCGCATCGTGATCATGGGCACAAAGAACAAGCCCAACACGCTGATGTTCTGCAGAAGTGGCCGGATGACTTGCTCATTGAGATTCATGGGAGCGCTCTGCCCCGTCATTTGCATCTCCATGCCATACTCGATAAAACCACGGAGATAGATCCCGAAGAAGAATGCCGACACCAGCGCAAACATGGTCAAAAGAAAATAGGCGATGGGCGAAACGAAATAGCTGCGCATCTCCTTGCGGAAGATGATCCAAACATTCCTCATGACTGCGCCCCTTTGCTGGCGGCCGCGCTGCTGGCCTCTGCTCCGGTCAATTGCAGGAAGACCTCCTCCAAACTCACCGCGGCAGGCCGAAGTTCATTGAGATCCCAACCCGATTCGACCACGGCGCGCGCCAAATCTCCCCGCACAAAACTTTGTTGGCTTTCGATTTCAAAAGTACCGCGCCCAGCCTGGCTCTGCCGCAGAAACACGCGGCTAACGCCACCAACCTGCTCCAACCTGTGCTGGACAGCGGCCGTGTCGAGAGCTCCATCCCGGCCTCCCACTTCCAACAAAAGCGATTCCACGCCGCGTACCCGGCTCTGCAGGTTGTGCACCGAGTCGGTGGCCACCAATTTGCCCTTATTGATAATGAGCACTTGTTGGCAGGTCTGCTCAACTTCCGGAAGAATGTGCGTGCTCAGAATGATAGTGTGATCGCCGGCGAGACTCTTGATGAGATCACGCGTCTCGTTAATTTGCTTGGGATCCAATCCGGCGGTCGGTTCATCCAAAATTAGTACATCCGGATTATGAATGATGGCTTGCGCCAGCCCAACGCGCTGCCGGTATCCTTTCGATAGCTTGCCGAGCAACTTCTTCCGAACATCGGCGATCGCGCAGCGCTCACAAACATAATCAATCCGCTTGGCCAGATTAGCGCCGCTGAGCCCCTTTAATTTACCGACGAAACTCAAATACTCCTCTGCGTGCATTTCCAGATAGAGAGGAGGAGTCTCGGGAAGATATCCGATGTGCTTCTTCACTTCCATCGGTTTCTCCAGCACATCGAAGCCGGCCACGGTCGCGGTGCCAGCACTCGGCGGCAAGAAGCAGGTCAGCATCCGCATCGTGGTCGTCTTCCCTGCTCCGTTCGGGCCCAGGAAGCCGACAATCTGGCCTTTTTCAACCTCGAAAGAAATGTGATCTACCGCGGTGGCGCGCGCGTAGTTCTTGGTCAGCTCGTGGACTTTAATCATATGCATTTTGTCAGGCGAATCGGCACCAGCGTCTTGAACTGCTCCGTGACGGACAACTCATAGCTTGCGGTGGATTTATAGTAAGAATTACAGGACGTAAATGTCAATGCCTTCCGGGAGTGGCTCCGCTCGAGATATTCAATCAAGAATTGTCATCCCGAAGCGTGGCCCTGCGGCGCGAGGAATCTGCTGCTCGCGCGCAAAAAGCAGATTCCTCGCCGATACTGCTGGCTTCGGAATGACAAGGTAGAGAGAGGATCCCTCAAACCAGACATTTTACGTTCCTTCGCACAGCGACCGCAGCCTCTCCGCCGCGCTTTCCGCCGTTATGTCCCGCTGCGGCGTTCCTAACATTTCGAAACCAACCATAAACTTGCGAACGCTTGCCGAACGCAAGAGCGGTGGATAAAAATGCGCGTGAAAATGCCACTCCGGATGCCGCTCGCCATCGGTGGGCGACTGATGAAATCCCATGGAGTACGGAAAAGGCGTGTCGAAGACCTTGTCATATGCAGAAGTCACTTGCTTCAGAGTCTGCGCCAACTGGCGGACTTCCTCCTGACGAGATCGGTCAGGGCGCCGAGATGCCGCTGGCTACAAATCAGCAGTTCGAAAGGCCACACTGCCCAGAAAGGCACCATGGCGACAAAGCCTTCGTTGGCATAAACGACTCGCGTCTTTTTCCCCCTCTCCAGTTGGACGTAATCGCAGAGCAGGCAGTTGCATGCTTTCCGAAATAGCCCTTCTGCGACGCCAGTTCTCTTGCCGGGACATCCGGGATGGAAGCGGTGGCCCAGATCTGGCAGTGTGGATGCGGATTGCTCGCCCCCATCATAGCTCCGCGATTTTCAAAAATCTGCACGTGGTTGATTTGCGCCATGGCGCCCAATTCCTGAAATTGCGTCTGCCCAGACGCGAATCGACTTCCTCGATGTCTTTCAATCTCCATGCTCGCCAGAGTGAGATCATGGCGTGGCGAAAAACAGATGACCCGGCAAACTCCGGGCTCGCCTTCGGCGACGAGCAAGTCTTTGGTTTCTCGACGTCAAGACTTTCGCGCGCAGTGTCCGGCTTGAGGTCGCAAAATCATTGTCGAAAACAAACGTGCTGCTGATATTGCGGGTTGCGTACTCCGCCCGCCCGTTCATTCCCCGGACACAAATAGCAGGCTGGATCGTATTGCGGCTCGCGCCGCGACCGCAACCTTTTCGACTTGCCCCTGCCAAGGGCGCTGGGTGCGATGAGGAGAAACTAATACCCATTCGCCGCTGAGCGGATTAAATCTGCGATGCGGATCTTGATCGAGCTTCAACAATTTAGCCGGAGTGTGAGTACAATGAACCGCCAGAACTCTTATTGCGAGACTTCGCTATTGTAAGGGAATCCCCCGATGAAATCTGCAGAGTTGGGCAAGCACTTCAAAAATCTCTATGGCACCCCGCCCAGGATTTTTCGTGCTCCCGGCCGCGTCAATCTCATCGGCGAACACACGGACTACAACGATGGCTTCGTGATGCCGTGCGCGATTGGCTTTTCCGGCGCATGTGGCCATGTCTCCGCGACGGGAGCAAACTGCTGATGAGGTCCGAGAACTTTCCCGGAGCCATTTGAGTTCGATGCGGCAAATCTGCCGGCGCAACGACTGGGAGCCTGGTGCGATTACGCCTTGGGCGTTCGTGGTTATGTTGCGGCAGGCGGGATTCTCCATTCCGGGGGCCAATTTACTCATCAGCAGTGACGTTCCGATTGGTGCCGGCCTCAGCTCATCGGCCGCCATCGAAGTGGCAACCGCGTTGGCTTTTTTGAGCTTGTCCGGATCGAAATTGCCTCTGCCGGATTTGGCCAAACTTTGCCAGCGTGCCGAGAACGAATTCGTCGGCGCCCGCTGCGGCATTATGGATCAGTTTATTTCCTGCCTGGGAAAAGCGAATCATGCTTTGTTGCTGGATTGCCGTTCGCTGGATTTCAGGCTCGTTCCCATGCCTTCCGCGGTCAGCCTGATCATCTGCAATACGATGGTCAAGCATGAGCTTTCCGGTGGGGAGTACAACCGTCGCCGCGCGGAGTGCGAAGAGGGCGTAAAGATCCTGTCGAAATGGTATCCCGGACATCCGCGCCCTTCGAGACGTGTCGCCGGCGCAGCTTGAAGAACACTCCAAAGACCTGCCCGGAACGATCTACAAACGATGCGCGCACGTGATCAGCGAAAATCAGCGAACGCTGGATGGTTCTGAGCGTCTGGCTGTTGACGATCTCCGCGGATTTGGAAAATTGATGGGCGAGTCCCACCGCAGCCTGCGCGATCTCTACGAAGTCAGCTGCCGGGAACTCGATCTCATGGTGGAAAGCGCGGAAGGCCTGCCCGGATTTTGGGGCGGGCGCATGACTGGCGGCGGTTTTGGCGGATGCACCGTGAATTTGGTGAACGGTGCCGACGGCGAGAATTTTGCGGCGCAGATTGCGCAGCGCTACTCGCGCGCGACGGGAATCAAGCCTGACATTTATATCTGCTTTGCCGCCGACGGTGCGGGCGCCGATTATTAAGGCGAGGTCGGCTGACTCGCAACCGCAGGAGATTTCGCCAAGTCCTGCGCGGACGGCAAACTCGCCGCGTTCCAACCTCCACCCAGAGCCTTGATGAGCAGAACGCTATCGGTCATGCGCCGGCCGGAAAGCTCCACTGCGGTTCGCTCATCCGACAGAGCCGCGCTCTGCGCTGTAATCACTTCCAAGTAGGTCGCTACACCACCGCGATAACGGTTGTTTGACAGTGCCAACGAGTGCTCGGCCGCCGCGACAGCGGCACCTTCCGTTTTGGCTTCGCTTTCCAGAATGCGCAACGCTGCCAAGTTGTCTTCCACTTCTTGAAACGCGGTGAGCACACCCTGGCGGTAGTTGGCGACCGACTCGTCATAAGCAGCCTGCGCCTGCTGAGAAAGGGCGTGCCGTTGGCCGGCATCGAAAACAGTTTCCAGCGCGCTCAAGCCGGCCGCGGCAAAGCCGCTGGGACCGGTGAGCCAGTTGGAAATTGACGTTCCCTCGAAGCCGCCGCTTGCCGACAAACTCAGAGACGGGAAGTAAGCCGTCCGTGCGATACCGATTTGCGCATTCGCCGCGACCATGCGACGTTCCGCGGCGGCGATATCTGGACGCCGCTCCAGCAAATCCGAAGGCAATCCCGGCGGAATCACTGGAGGAACGGCGTTCAGCGGGGTCATAGGAAGCGCAAAATTCGCCGGAGGTTCACCCAGCAGCACCGCGATCGCGTGTTCATAAGCGGCTCGCTGTGCAGTCAGATCGGTAGCTTGAGCGCGCGTGGTTTCAAGCTGAGTTTGGGCTTGGGCTACGTCTACCTGCGAGGCAATCCCCCCCCGGTAGCGGTCATTGGTAAGCTCGAGCGCCTTCTCGTACGCCGTCACTGTGGAGTTCAAGAGCTGGATCTCCGCATCCAATGCGCGAGCCTCGAAATAGTCCAAGGCTACTTCGGCATGAAGGCTGAGGCGGACGAATTCAAGATCAGCTGCGCTGGCTTGCGCGTTGGCGCGAGCCGCTTCCACCGCGCGCCGCACTCGCCCCCATAAGTCTGGCTCGTAGGAGGCATCCACCGGGAGCACCAAATCTGTGTAGTCGGTAGTGGTACTCACTAACGGGCGATTCCGCGAAAGCCGGTCGCGGGCAACCGAAGGGCCGACCGTCACAATGGGAAAGTAGTTTGCACGGTTGAATGCGACCAGGGCGCGAGCTTGTTGAAATTGAGCCTGCGCAGCCTTGAGACTCTGGTTGGAAACATCGATCTTTTCTTCCAGCGCGTTGAGTCCCGCATCCTGGTAAATCTCCCACCACTTGCCATGCGCGAGTTGGTCGGCGGGCTGCGCCTGCTTCCAGTTCTCGGGTGTTTCTTTATACGCTGGCGCCACCGGAGCGGACGGCTTCGAGTAATGCGGACCCACCGCGCACCCGCTCAATATCAGAAAGAATATAAGAGCCAGTCCGCGAAGCAGCGAGCGGCAGTTCGCGTTTCGATAAGCACTGTGCTCATCTGGCGTCACTGCGTAGATCCTCCCGCCGAAGGCTGAACCACCCGCACATTTTCTCCGGACTCGATGGAATCCGGCGGATTGATCACCACGCTCTCGTCCCCGGTCAAACCCGCAACCACTTCCACTTCAGAGCCGAAATCGTGGCCAATCGTGATCGGCCTGAGCTCGGCTTTGTTATTGTTCACCACGACCACGCGAAGGCCCTCGCTGCGGAAGAGCAGCGTATCCACGGGAAGGGTGAAGGCGGACTGTGGCGTGGGCAGTTTCAAATGAACTTCGGCATAGGCCCCGGTAAGCAGTTCGCCCGTCGGATTGTTGACTGCAATCTCCACCAGCAAAGTGCGAGTGTTGAGATCGATGGCATCGGCGGTACGAACCAGTTTGCCTTGAAAGCGGCGATCCGGGAAATTCCGACAGCGTCAAATCGGCCGTCAGTCCTGGCTTAGCCGCTTGCGAGTAAGCTTCCGGGACGTTGACATAGACGCGCAATTTGCCCGGCTGCGCAATGTGAAAGAGCTCGGTCCGCGTGCCGCCCGCGCTTCCGGAGTCGATCAATGCGCCAATATCGGTATTGCGGGCGGTGATCACTCCATCGAATGGCGCATAGATTTTCTCAAACGATTGCAAGTCTTCCAGGCGCTTCACATTGGCTTGCGCCGATTGCACCGCCGCTTTCTTGGCGGCGTAATCGCTCTGCGGCGTTGTCGGCGTCTTGTTTGGAAACTGAGTCTGTCTTTAACAGATCGGTATAACGCTCCGCGGTAATCTGGGCGAGATGGACGTTCGCTTCGGCGGTGGCCAGATCGGCTCGAGCTTGCCGCAGTTGCTGGTTCACTTCCGGAGTGTCAATTTCCGCTAGCAACTGTCCCGACTTCACATGGGCACCAATATCCACATACCAGCGCTGCAGATAGCCATTGGTGCGAGCATAGATAGGCGAGTCGATGTAGGCTTGCACATTCGCTGGAAGCACAACCTCCTGCGGCGGCGCAGTAGCTTGCGGATGGACCACCGAGACGCTGGGAATGGCCATCTCCTGGGTTTCCTTGGCCAGGGTGTTGCGCGCCTGAATTCGCGGCAGAATGCGGGAACACAACAATCACTGCCACGACCGCGAGCAACAAGAAAGCGATCCACCAGCCGCGAGCGGAACGGTCTGAGTTCCGCTCGTGGCCCGTAGTCATTACGCGTTCGCTCGTTTTGCTGCTTCCACCTTCATGAAAAGCTCCTATGAGCCTGATGACTCTACCGATAGATCTTAATGTTTGGGTTCGTTCAGCGCCGACCGCAACGCAGCCGTGCACAACACTGAAAAAGATAGGCACGAAAAACAGAGTTGCCCCGGTCGCAAACAGCAGACCGCCGATCACCGCCCGTCCCAGCGGGGCGTTCTGTTCGCCGCCTTCACCCAGTCCCAGAGCCATCGGCACCATGCCGATGATCATGGCCAGTGCCGTCATCAGCACCGGGCGGAAACGCGTGAAGCCCGCTTGCAGCGCGGCTTCGATGGCGCTCTTGCCTTCAGCCATCTGCTCCTTGGCGAAGCTCACCACCAGAATGCTGTTCGCGGTTCCCACCCCCACGCACATGATGGAGCCAATGAGGGCGGGCACGCTGATGGTGGTGCGCGTGACGAACAGGAACCAGACAATTCCCGCCAGCGATGCGGGCAACGCAGAAATAATGATGAATGGATCCAGCCAGGATTGGAAATTCACCACAATCAGCAAGTACACCAGGACGATGGAGAACGCCAGGCCACCCAGCAAGCCGAAATAAGAGGAATGCATGGTCTGAATTTGTCCGCGAACTATGATCTGCGAACCGCGCGGCAGCTCCTTCTTCGCTATCCACGATTTTCTTGATGTCGGTCGCCACGCCGCCCAGATCGCGCCCCTGCACCGAGCCATAAATATCGATCAGCGGCTGAATATCATAGTGCGAGTCCACCGCCATTCCGGCTGCCGCGATGGATGGACGCCAGGCTCGCCAGAATTTCCGGGCGCGCGCCGCTGCCGCCCGTGATCGGAATATTTTCCAGGTCCTGCAGCGAACTGACGCGATACTGCGGAGTTTGCGTGGCGATGGAATAACTCACGCCATTCTTGGGATTGAGCCAGAACTCCGGCGTGGTCTGAAAACTGCCGCTCAGCGAAATCAGCAGATTGGTGGCGACATCGCGTTGCGTGAATCCGACTTCCTGCGCCTTGGTCCGGTCCACATCGACGTGCAAGTAGGGCTGGTCAAAGGGTTGCTGAATGTGCAGGTCAACCGTTCCCGGGAACTTGCTGGATGCGCTCCAACAGTCTGTCGGCGAACTCCCGGTTGGCTTGCACGTTGTTGCCCACAATCTGGACATCAATCGGGGCGGGCAGGCCGAAGTTGAGAATCTGGCTGACGATGTCGGCGGGAAGAAATGAAAATGTCACGCCAGGAAACTCTTGCGGCAGCCGCAGCCGCAGATCGTGCATGTACATGGCCGTGGGCTGATGGCCTTCGTTCAAGCTGACCATGATGTCGGCGTCCGCCGGTCCCGACCGGAGCGGAATTGCTGTAGGAAAGGTTGATGCCGCTGTAGGGCAGGCCGATGTTGTCAATGATGGTGGCGATTTCCTTGGCGGGAATTTCGCTCGCGGATAGCACTGCTCCACCAGGTCGCAAAGCCGCGCCGTTTCCTCAATGCGCGTGCCGGTGCGCGCCCGCAGGTGCAGTTTGAATTGACCGGCGTCCACCGCGGGAAAGAAATCGCTGCCCCAGAAACGGCACGATGAAGACCAACGAAGCCAGGCAGGCCCCGATAAAAACCAACAAGAAATACCGCGTTGATGGCGGAGACAGGTTCGCAGCCAGCGGTGATAGCCCTCGCGAAAACGTTCGAAAGCCCTCTTCAAAGCGAAGCTGCATCCGCACCAGCGGATTGCGGCTGTTCGACTGCTGGGCAGCATCCGCTTCGTGGCCGCGCAATAGGTACTTGGCCATGGTGGGAACCAGCGTCCGCGAAAGCAGATAGGAAGCCAGCATGGCAAACACCACCGCTTCCGCCAGCGGCACAAACAAATATCGCGCACGCCCGCCGAGAAAGAACATGGGCACAAATACAATGCAAATCGACAGAGTGGAAACGAATGCCGGGACCGCGATTTGTTGTGCGCCGTCCAGGATGGCATGCTCGATTTCTTTGCCCTTGGCGAGATTGCGGTTGATGTTTTCGATCTCGACCGTGGCGTCATCCACCAGAATGCCGACCGCCAGCGCCAGTCCGCCCAGGGTCATGATGTTGATGGTTTCGCCCGAGCGCGCTCAGAACAATAATCGAAGTCAGAATCGAGAGCGGGATCGAAACTGCAATAATCAGGGTGCTGCGCCAGCTGCCCAGAAAGATCAGGATCATCAAGCCCGGTGAGGCAGGCGGCAATCGTGGCTTCCCGAATCACGCCATCAATGGAAGCGCGCACGAAGAGCGATTGATCCGCCAGGGGCTGCATCTGGAGCTACGGAGGCAGTCTGGCTCGCAATCTGCGGCAGCATGTTCTTGATTCCGGAAATCACATCCAGCGTGGAAGCGTTGCCGGCTTTCAGAACCGTCAGCAGAGACGCCCGCTTGCCATTGACGCGGACGATATTGGTCTGCGGCGGAAAGCCGTCGCGCACATGGGCCACGTCGCGGATATAGATGGTGGTGTTGCCGACGGTCTTGATCGGGAATCTGGTTCAGCTCCTCAACCGTCTGCGGCGCTGCCGTTGACGTCGACGTTGTATTCGAATGGCCAATCTTGGAGGTGCCCGAGGGCAAGATCAAATTTTGAGCGCTGATCGCATTGACCACGTCCAGGGGCGACAGCCCCTTGGATTGCAGCGCGGCCGTGTTCAGGTCAACCTGGACCTGCCGCTGCTTTCCGCCATAGGGAAACGGAATGGCGCACCCCGGGATCGTGACCAGCCGCGTACGAATGAAGTTCGTCGCCGTAAGTCAAACAGCTGCTGCTCGGAAAGCTCCGGGCCGGACAAGGCGAGCTGCATGATGGGAACGCTGGACGCGCTATAGCTGATGACCAGTGGCGGCGTGGTCCCAGGCGGCAAGTTGCCGCAGTTGGGTTTGAGAGATCGCGGTGACTTGCGCGATCGCTTTGTCGATTTGCGCGTGGGGCTGAAAGAACACCTTGACCACCGCAACCCCGTTGAGCGACTGCGACTCAATGTGCTCGATGTCGTCGACCAGCGTGGTCAGCGCCCGCTCGGTGAGAGAATACGATGCGGTCCGACATCTCTTCGGGATCGAGGCCCTGGTAATTCCAAACGATGCTGACCACAGGGATATCAATATTGGGGAAAATGTCGGTCGGAGTGCGCAGAATGACGAGCGGCCCCAGGATCAACAGCAGCAATGCGACGACGACGAAAGTATAAGGACGCCTTAACGCAAGTCGAACAATCCACATAATTGGCCAGGATCTCCAGCGCGCCGCGCCATCTCTCGCGGCTCGTCCGCATGGCTATTTTTATTGAAGAAACATCCCGCAAGCAAAACGTCTGATTCGCCCAGGAAACACCTTGGCTTCTCAAACGCTAGATCCCGATGAACAATTAGATTCTATGATTTAAGACAGGGATGCAGAGTTTTAGGGCGAAGGCTCTGCGAATACATAGGCTTACAATTCAGGCCCACAGGTACAGCTCGGGATGAGGGTCCCGGCGAAAAACTGTTTGGTCCTACGCCTTTGTATCGCTATTGTTCGTAGGCTTTGGTGCCTCGGCAGGGGTATCTTTCATTCCTTCTTTCAAAGAACGAATGCCTTCTCCGATCCCTTTACCTAATTCGGGCAGTTTCTTGGGTCCAAAGATCAGCAAGGCAATAAAGAAGATAACCACCAAATGCAACGGTTGAAAAAGGCCTTCAAACATAACTTCCTCCGCCACCTGGAAACAAGGGCTCCCTTAACGTTACTGGACCTAAACCCTCGAGTCAACTCCGAAACCAAGACCCCTGATTGTGGGCCATGAAGGTATTCGCGATCACTGAAATTTAGGGGGAACCAGAATACCAATTGGACAATGAACTTTGGTGCCCTCTGACTTGCACCCATAAGCCACTAGAATGAGCTTTTGAATGAAGGGATTGCGGTCACCGTAAAAACCAGCCCTCCCCGGAGCAATTCATGAACTCGACTGAGTCCACGCAGCTTGACGTAGCGCCAACCCCAGCCGCAGCAATTTTCGCACCCAGTAATCTATCGCCTCGAACGCTGCAGGATGGCCCTTCCGGATTTCCGGCAACTTCGGCCGACATGGCTCCTAAAGCCTCTGGCTACGGTTTGCCCTGCGCGAAATGCCGAACCTATTACTCGGCCGCACTGACCTGCTGCCCCGTCTGCAAGAGCGCCGAGCGCGTTTCTCCGACAATTCAAGCTCCAGATGTTCCGCCGGCGCCGGTGTTCGAAGCAGCCCCAGATCCCGAGGTCTTGGAGCAGGAGCGCGAACGCTTTTTGCAGGAATTCAAAGCTCAGATCATGCCCGCGGATCTGCAAATCGATGCTACCGCGAGCTTCCGTTGCAGCAAGGAAGAGAATCATGAAGGAGCGTTTGAACTCGCGGCCGTGTGCCAAGGCTGCTATGACCACCTGCGCGAGCAAGCCGACCAATTCGAGGCCGCGCTACTCATTGACGTAAAAGAGGCCGCGCAAATCATTTACGAGGCCGTATGGTCAGATCCCTCGGACCCCAGCAAGACCTACCAAAATGCCGCCCAGGCGCTGCTCAATGAGCTTCGTAAGCGCGCGGGTATTTCCGCCGTGCTGGGATCGATGCAGCCGCTGCGGCACTGATTTCTTACTCGGGCTTCAGGGCGACCCACTTCCTGCCGGCATAAAGACGATATCCATCCCCACCGGCCACTACTTTGAGCGGCACCGGCCGCGCCAACTTGTCGTCCACATGGCTTGAAACCGTAAGCAAGTCATTTGCTCCAACGTCCAGCACCAGGAACTTACCGTCCTTGGAGAATCCGAAACCGTATTCCCCCGGGGCTAAGTCAGTCCCTTCGATGTCGAGCTTCACTTCGGTGATAAAGAGTCCCTGATACTTGGACTGCACGTCAGTGGAGTAACCGGTCGTGTCCACCAGTCCAGCAAAAACCAGCTTCCCGTCCGCCGTGCTGAACCCGCCGGAATTTCGCAATTGAACCGGCGCCGATTGCCCGCGAAAAAAATAAACAGAAGGTACTACGCGCTTGATGTCTTGGGAACTGAGTACCCCAGCCTTCGACTCCTGCGCCGAAAGAAATAGAGGGAGGAGGCACAGCGGCAGAACCGCCAAAAACGTACGCAAACTTCGCTTCGTCATGACTTCGTTCTCCATCAACTTGAAGTGTAATATCGCCTACTCTACTCTCTGGCAGGCTGCTGGGCAATTGCAGCGGCCCAGCCGCCCATTCGTAAGCCGGCTTAGACAAAAGCTCAGATCACCCTTGCGCGGAATTCTCTCTAGAAAAACGCAAATACCCAAACCTCGCAGGAACATGAAAGTTCGGCCGCGGTGTCATGGTAGCTTGCCACGCGAGATAAGCCCGCGGTTCCTGTCTCCCCTCCACGCGGTAAAAATTCGCCCGCCAAATCTGGCTTGGATCGAAACTCGCGGTTAGCGCGCGGATTGGAACCGCTAACTCGGCAGACCAGGTTTTCGCTTTCTCATCGAGAACAACGGACCGGTGCATGCCGCTTTTCAAGTCGCTGCGCCCGCCGGGAAAAATGTCCAGGTCGATCCACATCCCGTTCGGGCTCACTTCGAACTCTTTGTAATGGCCTGTTCGCGTGGGGTCGGGTTGCAAAAATGCCTCGGCCACATCGCGATCCCATAAATGATCCCGCCGCCCATCCGGATCAGAATCAGCAAACCAGCACAGCTCCCGAAACCGGCAGTCGAAACGCATATACAGATTCTGTTCGGACCACAAAATGCGTACTTGGGTTTCTCGCGACACATCAACATTCTGACTTTGCCAGTCCGCGCAAAATGCGATTGGATTGGCGCGCTCCCAATCGCGTGCAGGCTGCGCAGCGTTCAGTTCCACTTCATGAGGGATATGTACGGCAACTATCTCCGGCGACAACGATAGTGAGGGCGAGGAGACTGGCATCGTGATCTGCTTCAAGAGCGAGCGCTAGCTTCAAGGAGCCGGAAACTTTTTGCTGCCAAGCCACAAAATCACATTGACCGCAAGATTCGGATAGCTCTCTATCCACCCGCCGGACTACTTTAGCAACATTATGAACAGTGCGATACTCAATCTGATCGAGATTCCGGAAATGGCGCACAACCGTGAGGACCGGCGCTGGCAAGCAGTTCTCGACCGCGATACCAGCCAAGATGGAAAGTTCGTGTTCGCTGTTTCCTCAACCGGGATCTATTGCCGCCCCTCATGCCCGGCCCGGCGTCCCCGCCGCGAAAACGTGACCTTCTTCCACCAACCTGCAGAAGCGGAGACCGCCGGCTATCGCGCCTGCCTGCGTTGCCTACCCAAGGCGGCGGGCGGTAACCCACGCAGTCGAGTCGCCAAAGCCGTGTGTCGCTACATCGAGCGGCATCTCGATGAACCTCTCACCTTGACCGTCCTGGGTCGCGTTTTCGGACAGAGTCCGTTTCATTTGCAACGCACCTTTAAGGCAGCTTTAGGAATCACGCCGCGCGCTTATGTCGATTCCTGCCGCGTGGAGCAATTCAAACGCAACCTTCGCGACGGACACCTTGTGACTCGCGCCCTCCACGACGCAGGCTACAGTTCCAGCAGCCGCTTGTACGAGCGCACCGCTTCACAACTCGGCATGAACCCAGACCAATACCGCCGCGGCGCAATCGCTGCCTTAATTCGTTACACATTCGCGCGTTCGCCGCTCGGACCTATGCTGATCGCAGCCACGGACAAGGGAATCTGTGCGATCCATTTTGGCGATTCGGAGACAGAGCTCGACCACAGGCTTAGGCGCGAGTTTCCTTTCGCCGTGCGCCGCCGCGACGACGACGCCCTCCGCTCCTGGACCGGAGCCCTGCTGTCCCTGATGCGCGGCGAGAAGTTGAATCCTTCCCTGCCGTTGGATATCCAAGCTACCGCATTCCAACGCCGCGTGTGGGATTACTTACGAACTATCCCGCTGGCCGCGACGCGCTCTTACGGCGATGTCGCTAAAGCGATCGGTCGTCCCACCGCTGCCCGGGCTGTAGCTCGCGCCTGCGCCACCAACCCGGTGGCCGTAGCGATTCCCTGCCATCGCGTAGTCCGCGCCAACGGCGGCCTGGGAGGCTATCGCTGGGGAGTCTCCCGCAAGAAACTTCTGCTCGCCATGGAGAAAACGCAGGGTAGAACCATCGCCTGATTTGCCACCGTTGCCTAGTCGAAAATTTCCGTGCGCAGAGACATTCTCAAGCTTTAGGAATACCAAAGTAACTCACGAATTACCAAAGCCTCTGCCCGTGGGACATCTGTTCGCGGTGCGCGGACAGATGAGATGTTGAGGTGTTGCTGTTGACCGAAGGTTGCGAACCCATGGACCGAGACGATTATCTGGAAGCTATTCATCTGCGGGTCGATCGCGTAACGGAAGATCTGCGCGCCATTCAGCGGGCGCTGAACTGCGCCGCCATGGAAGTGCCCAACGATCCCGAACTGATGGAGGCGCTGAGTCAACTGCCCGAGATGGATTCGCTCCGCAAGTTGAAGTCAGCCGTTGATCAGATGCGGCACTTTCTGTGGTTCTACATGCAGGTCATGGCCAACGAAACCGAGGCTGGCGATGAGTTGCGGCAAAGCATCCGCCAAAAACCCTCAGAAGATGTATCCATCAGCGCTGAGGCCGCCTTCCTCAGGAAATGCCGCGCCGCCGCTGACACTGCGGTGCTTCGCTTTCTCTCCGACGGAAAAGATCGCAAGCCCAACTAGAAGTATTCCACGAACTCCGCGATACATATTTGGACGGCAGACTTCGTGCGAAACCGGGAACCTTGCATCCCGCCCAAGCCCTTTGTCATAGGCGCGCGATAGCAGAACAAAAGCGCCAAAGACTCATTCGAGTCTTACGGCGCTCGTCGAACAGCCCTCCCCCGAAGTCTGCTCAGCATTACCCTACACGGTGGTCCCCATCGGGAGAATAGCTCCAACGTGCTATTCAATCCCACCCAATCAATGCGAGGTGCTCCATCACCGGAAGAGTCGATTCTGAAATCCAATCGGGTTGCGCTATCTCACAACAATCTCTTCCTCCGAAATCTTGAGCACGTGGCGCCTCGCGTAAGCTGTAGTAGAATGAAGGGACTAACCTAAGTCGGGGAGTGGCTCAGCCTGGTAGAGCACCTGGTTCGGGACCAGGGGGTCGGAGGTTCAAATCCTCTCTCCCCGACCATATCTTCATTCTCTTACCTATCAAAAATCCCCGCTCCCAAGCGACGGAGTTTTGCCGAGCGCAGTTCATTGTGCTTTTACCTGGTACTGCTCGATTTTGCCGTCCGGTAATTCGCGGACCCACACATCCAGTGTGCGGTCGGGGTACTTCACCTTGTAGCTACGGAAGGACATGCCGCCGCGATCTTCGTGCGAGGCTTCCACAAATTCCTCGGGCGAGCCCAGTGGACCGAGGCTTGTCTGGAAATCTTTTACCGCCTGCTCAGTGAAATAGCTATTGGCATTGGCGGTAAAGAGCGAACGATCAATTCGTCCCCTTTGCAGACTCTCGAAAATCTCTCGGGCTTCTCGTTGTTTCTGCTCGCGGAGGGCCTCGTCGCCGGAGAAAAGCGAGGCGGTGATTCTGTGCACGATATCGGGTGCGGCATTGGCGGGATCCTGGCTGGTGAGCACGACGACCGCTATGCCGTCATCCGGAAAGACCCAGTTCTCGGAGGTGAAGCCGGAAATCTCGCCGCCATGCTCGAGCGCGCGATGTCCCATTTCAGTTTTAACCCCGATGCCCAATCCGTAATGCACTCCCAGGCCGTTCTTGAGAAGAACTTCAGTCTCCATTTGTTTGTAGGAAGACGGCTGCAGGAGAGTTTGCCTGATGATAGAGATGTCCCATTTCGCCAGCTCAGATGCAGGCATGCCGAGCTCGGCCGCGCCAAAAAGCCATCCCTTGCCTTCCTTGGGCGCAGGCCGCGAAGGGCCGAGAGCGTAGCGGACATAACCGGTGGCATCAGCACGCCCCTGATCGACGTTAGCGATATTCCGCATATCGAGCGGCGTGAATATGTTTTTGCGCAGAAAGTCCATGAGCGGTATACCGCTAACCTGCTCGACAATCAGCCCGGCAATCACGAAGCCAGTGTTGCTGTACTGCCACTCGGCGCCGGGATCGAAGTCGAGAGCTTTGCGTGCCCAGCGATCCAAAATCTGCTCTTCGGTTACGGGGACCAACATGAAAGGAGGAAGATAGTCTTGCGGCCAGTAATCCTCGTAGCCGGAGGTGTGCGAGAGCAATTGGCGGATGGTGATCTCGTTAGCACGAGTCAAAGTCGGAAAAAAGCGCGCCACTGGATCGTCGAGCGAGAGCTTGTGCTGCTCGGCCAGAATCAGGATCGCGGCAGCGGTGAATTGCTTGCTGATCGAGCCGATGCTGTAGCTCATTCCAGGCCGAGCTGGGGTGAGAGGTTCAAGGGAGGCGTTGCCGTAGGCCTGGGCGTAAGCAACCCGGCCGGACTTCACGATGGCGATGGAGGCGCTGGGGACCGCGGTGCTGGACAACACTTCGTGAACGATCTGGTCGATGGCCGCAAAAGAATTAGCATCAGCATTCACGGCCTGGGCTAGCGAGAGCGCTGGCGCCAGCCCCATGCCGATTACAACAAATACTCGCATCCACAATTTCAGCTTGCGCATAATCCACCTTGGCGAGGAGTCACTGACCTAGTGATAGGTCGGCACCGGTTTCCCTTCGATCTTCAGAATTGCTTCTTCGGCTGCCGAGCCGACGCGGCGCATTTTAAGAACCTGTTCGAGGGCGGGAAGAGCATCTTTCGCGTTTGGGCCGATATCGCCCAGCGCGTACGCCACGCTTCCCAAAACAAAGCCTTGGTCTTTGGTGAGGAGCTTTTCAGCCAAAGCTTTCACTGCCGGCTGAGCGCCAGGACCAATCGCACCGAGCGCATCGGCGGCTGGCGCGCGAACGTAGTCCACGGGATCGTTGAGAGCGCTTACCAATTCCGGGATGGCGGGCGCTGCCTTCCGGCCCATGGACTCGAGCGCGACTGCAGCAAGGTCGCGTACACGCGGATTGGAATCGGACAGCGCCTTTGCCAAGGCAGGAACGGCGGCCGCGGAAGTCGGCCCCATTTCACCGAGAGCGGCGGCGGCGGCCTGGCGAGTCGTGGCGTCGCTGTCCGAAAGAACGGCGGCGACAGCGGAAGTCGCAGTTGCAGCGTCGGCTCCAAACGATCCAATGGCGCGAATCGCGGCCAGACGGTCATCGGCGGAATCGCTTTTCAGTTGCGTGGCGTAATAACTGAGCGGGCAGCCGCGAAATTCAGGACCCGATTTTTCGCTCATGCATTTTGGCGCTTCAACGACCTGCTCCGGCTGTTCGGGAACTTTTTCCAGCACAACATCGTTGACACCGACGTTGTAGCCCACCGAGCGCGGCTCTTTGCCAACACAAACCAGCGTGATGGTGTGGCGGCCTTTTGTGAGCTTGTACATGCCTAAAGTGCGGTCACGGGCGACGTAAATTTCTGGCAAGTAGTTGTGGAAGACTTCTGGTCCGGGAAGCGGAATCTCAGAGGTACTCGGCTTGCGCCAATCCACGTTTGCCGGTTTTCCGTCGAACAGCGCTGTGTAATCCCCGTAGTCGGGTCCTTCCGCAATGTCGGCAACGATTTCGTACTTGCCATCTTCGGGGATATCGATGGGAATATTCACGCGCGAGCCTTCCCCTTCGGCCTGAAACCACAGCAGGTCTTTGGCCCAGTCGACATCGCGGAGGACGGAGACCTTGCCTTTTTCCGTGGTGACATCGTTGACCGAATCTTCGACTGCAATTTGAGTTGCATTCCCGAATGGAAGACGCGCCGCGCCGTAGGGCGGCTCGGGCAATTCCTGGTTCACCCCTTTCTGGTACCAGAAAGCTACGCTGGAAAAGAAATCAGGCCGCTCTTCGAATCCTGAGCGAACGCTGCCGTCCGGGTTCGAGGTCCAACCGGAGTGCTCGATTCCCGCCCAGATCGATTTGGTGAAGACGATCGGGTCAGGCACGTGCCAGCGGAACCCGCTGAGCCGGGAACCGGCGAGTTCCCCTTCGGCAATCGGCGTGCCGGCCCAAGCGCCGTCGCGTTCGCGAAGGTCCCACGCGTCATTGAAGTAATCTTCCGTGCCGGTTCCGTAGATTTGGGGCTTCTTGGCGCCGTCAATGTAGAAAAGGTCGTCGCCTTCACCGAACCAGGAAATCTCCGCCTGCACAACGCTCATCACTGTGCCAACGTAGTGGCCGGTTCCGTGAACGTGCAGGAATTCATAGGGACGCCCCATGCGTGCGGGACGCTCCTGGCGGAAGTAGGCGTGAAAATAGCCGATATCGGCAGGCAGAGACGCGTAGGTGCGATAGTCCACGTGGTAATAGAACATGGGCAGAAGGCGATTGCCTTCGTTGGTTACAGTGATGCGGCAGGATTTTCGGTAAGGCATGGGCCAATAGCTGTTGCGCGCGCGTCCGAAAGAACTGTCGCGAACCATCATGGAGTTAACATCGCGTTCCGAGCCCTGGCCAACGCCAAAAAAATCGCCGAGCGGCGCGTCCACGCTCGGCGTCTTCTCGCCATCGTAGTAAACCCGAAAGCGCGCCAGACGGGGCCACCCGAATTCATTGTCGGCGACAGTTAACCAAATGTGAGTGATCATGCCAGGACCTTTGAGATCGGCCATCACAAAGGTTTGGCCGGGCATGATGCGCTTGCTGTCATCATTACTCAGCACGTAGCGGTTGCCGCTGGAAACGCGGGCGCTGGAATAATTTTTAAGGCGTGCCAGACCAAGCGAATTGAGGAAATCGTTATCGGGCGCCTGCGCGAAGGCCGCGACCGATGTAATGGTGAGCACAACCATGCTGAGAAGTTTCATAGGAGTTGTTGCGGAAGGCGCGACTTCGACAAGACTGAGGGCGTTTTTCCGATGTAACAGAATTTCCGGAAAAACGCCCCCGAAGTTCGTGCTCCGGCCGCTAGAAACTATACCGCAGCGAGAACTGCTGCACACGCGGCGACGTGAGCAGCCGGGTGTAATCGCCGAAGCCGGCGGAGGTAACGTCATTGTTGATAGAGTGCACGTCAAAACGAGCCGAGTTGGTCACGTTGAAGACTTCCCATGCAAACTTGATATCTTGCCTTTCGTGAATCGTCCAGCTCTTGGAGAGGCCGCCGTCGATGCCGAAATAACCATCGCCGCGGAATTGATTTCTCTGACCAGACTCGCCCGGATATCCGTTACGAACGGGAGTTCCGGTGAGGTAGCCATTCTGCAGCAGGCTAGGATCGGCGAAAGCCTGCGGCACATTGTCCGCGCCGATGTGCTTGCTGAGAGAGATGGGCGCAGTTTGCACCAGCCAGCCAACCTGCGTCCAGTTGGTAGCCCAGTTCTGGCTGTTTATGATGCCGAAGGGCAGACCGCTGGTCCATCTCCAGAGACCCGAAATCTGCCATCCGCCAAAAACTGCGCGGCCCACGCCCCTGTAGTTTTGGCCGAGGGGCAAGCGGTACACCCAATCGCCGTTGATGATGTGCGTGGTATCGAAGTCGGAAACCGCGTAGTTGTCGCGCGGATTCCACGTACTGATAATGGGGCTGAAGACTCCGCCGCGGCAGAACTGGCAGGTGCGCTCCGCGTCTGAACCCAAGTCTAGAGACTTGCTATAGGTGTAACTTACGTCGGCTTGCAGACCATGCGAGAAGGGATGGCGCAGAACGATCTGTCCGGCGTTGTAGCTGCTGAAGCCGTTGGAGTTCCAGGCAAAAATGGAACCGTATTGCGGGCTCCAGTAACGATTCCTTTGGCCGCCGCAGCCGGGATTGCAAAGAATATCCAGATTGTAGAGGGAGTAGGTTTCGTTGCCGAGCAAGGTCTTCCAGAGATTGTAGATGTTTTGCGTGGCGCTCAGTCCGTCTCCGCCAGCGTTGGTCGCGTCGGGAAACATGTCCTCCCAGTAGGGGATGGGAGCAACCGTGGTCATGCCTGCGTATCCATCCTTAGATAGTTCGGTCGCGGCCGTGAAGTAGTCGACGCCAGACTTCGGATCGACCAGGTCGAGCGCCTGGCCCCAGTCGTATTGCTGCATGAGATGACGGCCGAGGCGGCCGACGTAAGCGACCTCGAGCGTGAACCCACCTCGTAGTTGCCGGTCGATGGAGGTGTTGAAGTCGTAGGAATACGGAGTCTTTAAGTGGTCGTCCACGCCAAGCACATTCTGAAATCCTGTGGTCTGCGCATTGGCGGAGGGCTGATAAGGATACGAGATGTTCGACGGAGGAGGTGGCCCGGGAGCAGTGGGGATTACGTTGATCCCTGCGTAGCGGGCTGTGGACTGGATGTTCGGAAAAGCGCTGGTGGAAGTCGATGACAAACTGAAGGACCCTAGCTGGGAGAACGAATTCACAATGCCCTGTCCGTAGTGGTCATAGTACATACCAAAGCCGGCGCGGATCGAACTGGTGTTCTTCCCGCCAAAGAGAGCATGCAGCGGACCACCGCTGGCGTCGGGGGAGTAGGCAATAGCGAATCTGGGTGCAATGTTTGCCGGATTCATGGGCCAGTAGGGCTTGAGCCCGCGAGCCTGGCCCGAGGGACCGAAGGCGATGAGAGGTTGAATGGACTCACCCTTGAGGGCGCCCAGGCCACGCTGGATGAACCAGTTATTCCAGTCGATCGTGGGCTGCACCTGCTGTCCGTTAACTTCGTAGGGAGTCTGCAAAAGGGTGTGCCGCATGCCAAAGGTGATGGTGAGATTGGGACGGATACGCCAAGAGTCCTGCAGATAATACTCGAACTCATTGCTCTTGTAGTCGCGGTCAATCATGGCGCCTTGCGGGAGGAGATCGCCGGTCATTCCATCCCGCGACACGGAGTAATTGCTGCTGGTATTGATGTCGCTCACCAGCCCCACGTCGGCGATCATCGCGTTGTTGAAAGAATTGGCGAAAGAATTCGCCACTGCGGGATAACCGAATGCCGCCGGGTCGAAGTTTTGCCCCGTGTTGGCAATGCCGGAAAGATTCACATAACTGAAGTTGCCGTCTGCCGAGGAAAACGAGGTCGCATTGGAATCGGAAATATTGTGAATGAGCCGGTAGTTGGCGCCAAACTGGAGGGTATGCTCGTGCTTTACCCAAGTAAAGTCGTCGATGAAATTGTGGACAGGGACGTCGTTGATGGTACTGCGGTTTTCCGCGTTGAGCGGACTCAGTCCGACAAAATCCACGTACGGGCCGTCGCCCGCGCCGGCATTGTCAATTCCCTGCCGGATGTAGCCGTAATGAAATGCATTGATAAGACGGTTGCCGATAGTCCAGGTATCTCCGGCAGCCAGACCCTTACTATTGGTCTTGAGCGCGTAGCTTGGTGGATCGCCGGGAAATTGAGGAGGTCCTGACTGGGTGTCAGCTTGAAGATTTCCGCGAACGAAAATGCTATGCGAGCCCATTGTGTAATCAATCTTGCTGATGAACGTATTCAGAGAAGTCGGATTCGGGGCGGACCAGGTAAAAGATGCGGTATTTAAGCCGTCTCCAAGAACGGTTCCATTGGGGAGCGGATACATATTGAAAACTGCCAGCGTA
Organism: uncultured Acidobacteriaceae bacterium; assembly: GCA_963712035.1. Lineage (GTDB taxonomy): Bacteria > Acidobacteriota > Terriglobia > Terriglobales > Acidobacteriaceae > PALSA-270. Next base: position 194,899 of record CAVQGL010000006.1, read on the forward strand.
TTCGGATCGACGCCAGGGCCGTAGGCACAAGCCGTGCAGCCAGGATCCATGTTGGCGATCTGCGCGGGCGTCAATGTAATGGCGCTGCCAGAATTGCAGTTCGGGGCCGTAGTCGGGCAGTACATGACATTTCCCGCCCGCAACGAGGTAGTTGGTACCGTTTGTGTCTCTTGTTGGTTTTCTGATGTACGCTGGCCCTCGTAGTTGAAGAAGTAGAACAATTTGTTCTTCTTGATCGCGCCGCCAATCGTTCCGCCGAAGGTATTGCGTAGCAATTGCCCTGGCTTGTCAGGCAGGCCCGCGGAGAGTTCTGCTTGTTTGTTGAACCAATCGTTGGCCGCGAACAACGTGTTGCGGTTGTATTCATAGAGACTGCCGTGGAGTTGGTTGGTGCCGCTCTTGGTGACGAGGACGACCTGTGCACCCGAAGTGCGGCCGGTATCGGCATTGCCTTGCGTCGTGGTGACGCGAAATTCCTCGACCGAATCGATGGTGGAGCGCAAGACGCCGGTAAATGCAAAACCGTTGGTCTGGTCGTTGTCATCAACGCCATCAAGTGTAACGTTGGTCTGATCAGAACGTGCGCCGGAGACAGCGCCGCTGCGGCTATCGATCGTCTGATCAATTTGACGGCCAAGATAGAGTACGCCCGGCTGAAGACTCAGCAAGTCGGGTACGTTGCGGCCCTCCATAGGCAAAGCCTGAATGGTGCTGTTGCTGACCGAGTTGCCGATCGTGGCGTCAGAAAGGTTTAGGGTTTGAGCTTCGGCCGATACGTCTACTGTGGTAGTAGCTGCCTGCACCGAGAGAGTAAAGCCGATGGTCGCAGGCTGATTGACCAGTAACTCGGCTACTTTTGTTTGCTTGGCCATGCCAGCGGCGATTGCGCTAATGGAGTACGTCCCCGGCGCAAGCTGAGGAAACTCGTACTGCCCTTTAGAGTCGGCCGTGATCTCACTGTGAAAGCCGGTGGCGTTGTTCACCAGTGTGACCGTGGTCCCAGGGATCACGGCGCCAGAGGAGTCTACGACCACTCCTTTGACTGAGGTAGTTGCCGATTGACCCAGTGCAAGCTGGAACGCACTCAGACTGAACAACAAAACAACTAACCACCTTATCGCCGAATACACTACTGCTTTCATGCACTCCCCCTTATTCCGTAGAGAAAAGCGATACGAAACTTTCCTGTTAAATAAGCTAAATTGAATCTGACTACCGCAAGTGCATGCGGTAGAGATTTCTAGAAACGCCGCCGTGCATAGACACCGTTGCTCGGCACCCCGTACGCCATCCTCAGGCTATCGGCAGTTAATGCCGACCTTGTGTGTGAATGAATACTCAAGATCAAAAGCCTTTGTCAACCACAAATAGAATCGTTTCATTTTTTGAATAACTGGACACTGCGGAGATGATCTAAGCTGGCCTGAAAAGGCAATTCAGCGATACGCAAACTTGCTATCAATCCTTTGCGTTGGTTGTGAAACGAAAGAAGAGAATCGCTGTTGCTGCCGAATTAGGCGCTCTTTTCTTGGGTCGAAACAACAAGATAGTATCGTTTATGAAATTCTGTAGACATCGGTAATGCCCAAAGTAGAAGCGGCTTAAGCAAGAGAAGTACCAACAGACAGAGGACTGCATCTTGTACACGATCCGTGACGTCGCTCGTTTAGCGGGAGTCTCCGTGGCCACCGCATCCGGTGTGATCAATGAGAAGAGCACCGTCAAACCAGCTTTGGTACGGCGAGTACAAGAAGCGATGGCCGCTCTGGATTACCATCCTGACCACGTGGCCCGTAGCCTGAGGTCACGGAAAACGTTCAGCATCGGGGCCGTCATTACCGACATCACGAATCCCTTCTTCACGGAAGTGATTCGAGGGGCGGAAAAAGAAGCGCAAAGTAGCGGGTACTCTATTTTCCTTTGTGACAGCTGTCAGGACACGGCGCAGGAGAATCATTATCTGAATACACTTTTCTCCCGCCGGGTGGATGGTATTTTGCTGGCGCCGACCGGTGTGTCTCCGGCGCAATACGCGAGCATGAACCAGCGATTGCCGACCGTTTTGATTGATACCGTGCCACAAAAATTTACCGGCGCTGCGGTCATCATCGACAACTTTGGGGCGGCGCGAGACGGCACGCGTTATTTGATTGGTCTAGGACACTCGCGCATCGCCATTATTGCGGGACCGTTGGATCTGTCTACCGGCTTCGATCGCCTGGAGGGCTTTCGCAAAGCTCTGCAGGAACAAAACCTGCCTTTGCGTGATGAATATTTGAAACAAGGACACTTCCAATCCGAAAGCGGATACCGCTGCGCGCTGGAGTTAATGCGCTTCGCCAATCCCCCCACAGCGATTTTCTCCTGCAATAACCGAATGACGCTGGGCTTGATGCGGGCCCTGAGCGACCTGGGAATCCCGTGCCCGGGGACAGTCAGCGTTCTCGGCTTTGACGATCTGGAGTGGGCTTCTTACTTTACCCCTCGCTTGAGCGCCATTGCCCAGCCCGCTTACCAGATGGGAAGAAAAGCCATGCAAATGTTGCTGGGCCGCCTGGGGAAATCGAAGCCGGACGGAAGCAATTTTCAGACTGAGGACGAAAGCCTGGTCACGCTTAAGGCTGAATTGCGTGTCAGAGATTCGACTGCCGCACCCGCAGCGGCTTTAGAAACTTAGCCGCACGCCTAACTGCGCGGCGAACGGAATGCCGACGGTAGTGCCGGGACCAAAGAAATCTCCTAGCGCTCCCGCCGGAACACGCAGGGCGTTCAAGCTGTGAATTGGCTGCGTAACCGTGCAGGCAACATTCGCGCAAATATCTGTGATATTCCCGGCTTGTGCCTGGGCAGACGGAACCGGCAGCGAAGCAACGTTGGTCACATAATTGGCGCCGGAATTATTGCGGTCAAAAAGATTGAATATCTCGGCGAACGGAACGATCGACCAACTGTCGCGGAAGTGCAACGGGCGGCTGATGCGCACGTCAGCCTGGATGTAAGGCGTTCCGCGAAATTGATCCAAGGAAGTTGGAACTCCATTGATGGCAATCCGCCCGCTGTTATCGGCCGTCGTGATGGTGAAGGGGCGTGCACTCTCTGCCTGGGTCAGAGTGCTGATCTCGAAGCCGATGGGGATGCGCAAGCTACCAGCAAGAACAAAGCGGTGGCGAACGTCTTCACCAGACGGGCCGTAATCGCCGGAGCCAAAGGGATTCAGCGGATCACACACCCCGTTGACGTAGTCAAACAGTTCGCCGAGGACACATCCCCAGGTTTGCGCTTTCGAAAACGTGTAGTTTGCAACCAAGTTGAGGCGGTGACCCATGTTTCCCTGTAAGTGCAACAGCAACGCGTTGTAGCTGGAGCGATTGTCCGAGTGAAAGACGTTGAGGTCGGGGACGAAATTGTCTTGCTCGGGATCGGTGGCTGGCAGCAACGGCGTGAAGAGATTCGTTCCGCCGGTGTAGCTATAAGCGCGGTAGCCGTGATTGCCTTGCTCGTGGGTGTAATCCGCGCTCATGATCCAATTGGAACTTAGAGCATGCTGCACGCCTCCGGTGATGTGGATGGCGTAAGGGGTTTTGTAGTTTGAGTCGATAAGATTTCCTGTCCCTCCGAAAGAATCGCCGGCAAGGCAGCCATTATTTTCCGCCCCGCCGGGATTCTGCAGAGGATCTACGCATGGCCCTGGCGGCCTGTTCACCGCCTGAAAGGCCGTAACCCAACCATTCTGCGCAAGATCGTTGTAGAACATGCCAAAGCCGGCCCGAATCACAGTTGTGCCGCTGCGTCCGGGAGAATATGCAACACCGAGCCGCGGAGCGATTTGGTCACGGTCATCATGAGGAGCGCCTGTCACTACTGGAATCTGCAGCGCTTGCAAAGTCAGGTAGGCAGGATTTTGCAACTGGCTTCGACCAGACGCGGCAAACAGGCCAAAGGTCGTCGAGTAGCGCAGGCCGTAGTTGACGGTCAAGCGTGGTGTCAAACGCCAGGAATCTTCTGCGTATACGGCGAGGCGTTGTACGTTCTGCGAAAAACCTCCGCCGAGATTCGATGTCGAAGCACCCGCCGCCATGTCGAGGGAGAACTGCGCAGGATTCGTTAGGTAGTAAATTGGATTCTGCGGAAATCGATACAGCGTTTCCGTATTGCCTGGAAATGCGCCGCTGAGTACCGGCTCGTGAATGAAGTTGACGCCAAACTTCACGGCGTGGCGGGGATGGGCGTTGGTCAGATCATAGCGTAGCTGATATTTCTCTTGCTCGCGCTGCGAAGGGAAAAAGGTGATCGGGGTGGCGAACTGGTTGTCGCCAAACGTTTCGAAACCGGAAACGGTGAGCGCGGTCGAGCTGAACGGGAAAGCCAGCGCAAAACCGAGGTCTGAATTACGTGTCTGCGAAAGGCGCAGTTCGCTGACGCTGAGAACCAGCCTTCCGAGCCAGGTTGGGCTAAAGAGATACTGGTTGCTGATTACGGCATTGGTGTAGCTGTTGTGCGTCAGCAATCCCGTGGAAGGCAGCGTGCCCTGTTCGACCAGATCATTGTGAGTGGTGTAATTATCGATCGAGTCGCGCACCAACCACGAGGATTTTGGCGATTGCGCCCAGTCGAAGCGCAGGGAGCCGAAATAGTCGCGAAAAGGAATCGGCACATTCGCTGGTACTGTTATGGAGTTGACGCCGGGAATCAATCCCGCCGATGCGAGCGTTGCCAGCGCGTTGAATTGCGCCGCGTTGGCCGGACTATAGGCGATGCTGGAATCTTCGTGCACATGTTCGAACGAGGCAAAAAACCAGAGCTTGTTGCGCTTGACCGGTCCGCCGAAAGTGCCGACATAATTTTGGCGGGAGAAAGGCTGCTTCGGATTGGGCGCCGGGTTCTCAATGGGAAAGCGGGCATTCAGAGCGGCGGCCCGTTCAAAGAACGCCGCGCCGCCATGCCAGTCGTTGTTGCCGCTCTTAGTGGCGATCACCACCGAGCCGGCGGTAGTACCGCCAGTATCGGCATCTTCCTGCGCGGTGCGCACGGAAAACTCTTGAATGGCGTCGGGCGAAAAATTCTGCAGAAAGCCGCCGATGTAGTCGTCGGAGTCGTCGGCGCCGTCCACGGAGAGTTCATTATTCAAGCCGGAACTCCCCCCAGTGGAAACTGCCGTGATGCGTGCCTTGGTTGGGTCCGAGGGTTCGACGGGCTCGGTTCCAGGAGTTAGATAGGCAATGATGGCGAAACTGCGCGCGGCTAGCGGGAGTGACTCCAGGTCGTGACCTGTAATTACTCCCTCGTGCACCTGACTGCCGGTATCAATCGGTTGGGTCGTAATCGAAGAGGGTTGCGCTCGCACGCCAATGGTTTCAGCCACCACCGCCGGCGTCAGCGTGATTCTGATATCGCGACTGCCGCTCACCACGATCGACACTTCGGCTGAGGCGGTCGCAAATCCACGGGCCGTGACACTGACGACGTAGGTTCCGGGCGGCAAGTCATCGATCAGAAACTCGCCTGTGGAATCGGCGTATGCCTTGCGCACGAGTGATGATACGGGCGTGCGTAAATCAATTGACGCGGAGATAACGCGGGCCCCCGTGGAATCCTGCACTGTTCCGCGAAGTGTCCCGATCGGATTCTGGCCGCACAGCAAAGTCGGTAAAAAAAATACAGCAACGAGAATGGGAATCCTGGTATGCACTCAGTTTGCCGGTTTACTATTCAATATGGACGCGGTAATAATTGGAGAAATAACGCTCAGCGTGTCTTCAAGTCCTCAACTTCCGCTTCGATTTCTGAGATGGAGATTGGAGCCAGGCCCGCCTGCTTCAAGGCCGTGTTGACAGCGCTCAGTTGGTTGCGTTTAACCTGCGCCCATGCGGCAACCTGCTTTTCAGCCTCCAGTCGCGATTGCTGGTAGAGGATCAGAACCTGCGAGGGCACTTCGCGGTCTCCCCCTTCCACTGCGTTCAAAACTCCATCGAGCCCGCCATTAGCGCTGGCGAGCCCGGTAACTTCGGGCAATTTCTCTGGTTCGCCATCCAGCACATGTTGCATGCGTGCTTGCAGATCGGCAACCTGGGCGGACACTGCCGGATGCGACGGCAGTGACTTCAAATTCGTCAACTCGCTCTGCACGGAATCGATTTCGGCCAGCGCGCCGCGGCTTTTCAATGTCTCCTGAAAAATCTCCTTGCCTTGCCTGTACTGCACAGTCAATACGGCGATGGAAGCCGAGGATCGCGGGTCCATCTTGACCGTCAGCGGCTGCGTAATGCTCTTGCCGTCCACAGTGAGCTTCACGCTATAAACGCCCGGCGGCACGCGCGGTCCGCTGGGCGCTATGAGGCTCTCCGCATCTTCATCCACCGCCGCAGTTCCCGAATTTCTCCAGCGCAGATCCCACACGAAACGGTGCGCGCCGCGGGTGTCCGCGATGCGCTGCGGTTCGGGAAACCATCGTTCAGCCACGGCCATCGGAGGCCGCTTGCCCGCTTCTACATCCCTATTGGAAAAATGCCGCACGACCTGTTGATGCTGATCCAGGATCGTGAGCGTCACTTCTTTCGCCTGCCCGGTAATCACGTAGTCGAGGATCGCTCCGTCCGGGGGATTGTTCGCAGCCGGCTCCTCTGGAGGTAAGGGCGTTCCGGGATAACTGTTGTTGTCGACTCGTATCGCATCTGCCGGATGGAATAAACAGCCGCCAGAACAATTAAATCCGACATGAATCTCGCGCAACGGCTCAATATCATCCAGGATCCAAAAGGACCGTCCATGGGTAGCGATCACCAGATCATCGCCGTGGATTTGCAAGTCGCGCACAGAAGTGACGGGAAGATTCAGTTGCAATGGCTGCCAATGGTCGCCGTCGTCGAACGAAACGTAAATGCCAAACTCAGTGCCAGCGAAAAGCAATCCCTTTTTCTTGGGATCTTCGCGGATGGCGCGCAGAAATGAATTTGGGGCGATGCCGCTGTCTATCTCCTGCCAAGTCTTGCCGAAATCGCGCGTGCGGTAAAGGTATGGGCGATAGTCATCCAGTTCATGGCGATCAATGGCGGCGAAAGCCTCTCCGGCGTTGAAATGCGATGCCTCGATCATCGACACCTTGCTCCACGCGGTCAGATCTAGGGGAGTTACGTTCTGCCAACTTTTTCCGCCATCCTGCGTAAGGTGAATCAGGCCGCTGTCCGAACCAGCCCAAACTTCAGCTTGTTTCCGTGGTGAAGGTGCGATGGCATAGACAACACCGTAGCCACGCTCGCGCGTATTCGCGGCAGTTGGCGGTCCATTCGCTTTGAGTGCGGGCATCGCGCCGGTCAGATCAGGACTGATCTTTTGCCAGTGCAGACCTCCTTCCGTAGTGGTCATTACATATTGCATGCCCAGGTAGAGAGTCTTCTTGTCGATCGGGGAAAAGACCAGCATCGGACTCCAATCGGCCCGGTATTTGCGGTCGGCGATTGAGGCGCCTGCTACCGCAGTCCAGGGAACAGAACTGGGCGAAGATGCCAAAGGAATCACGGGCCAGGGTTCAATGTTCTGGCTCAATCCAGTGCGCCGGTCATAGCGTTCCACCGCGCCGTAAGCATCGCTGTCGTAAACGATTTGGGGATCGAGAGGATCCACGGCGATGTATCCGCCCTCCGAACCGGTCGTTCCAATCCAATCGCGGGCCGTGATCTGGAAATGGTCAGTGCGATTGGGAACGCCCGCGCTGCCGCTATCCTGTTGCGCTCCGTAGACCATGTAAGGAAACTCATTGTCCGTAGTTACATGGTAGAACTGTGCGGTTGGCTGGTTATACCAGGAACTCCAGGTTGCGCCACGATCCAGGCTAATGCTCACGCCTTGATCGGAGGCGAGAAACAACCTCGAAGAATCCTTGGGATCAATCCATAGCTGGTGATAATCGTCGCCGCCGGGCGCGCCGCGAACAATCGAAATTGTTTTCCCGCCATCCTCAGACCGATAAAAAGCTACGTTGGGTACATACAAGACATCCGGATTATTGGGATCAATCGTCACCGAATTGAAATACCACGGACGATTGGTGAGGCGGGCGTCGCTATTGGCAAGCGCCCAGGTGTCGCCACCATCATCGGAGCGATAGAGCCCGGAGGCTTTCGCCTCAATCAACGCATACACCCGCTTGCCATCCGAGGAGACAGCTACGCCAACGCGGCCCCAATCGCCGTCGGGAAGGCCACGGCCGGTGAGTTGCGTCCAAGATTCGCCCTCGTCCGATGAACGGTAGAGCCCGCTGCCCGGTCCGTTCAGTGGCCCGTACACGCTCCACGGTGGCCGCCGCGCGTTCCATGTTCCCGCAAATATGACTTGCGGATTTGCATTTGCAATCGCCAGGTCGGGAGACGGCCGACGTCGAGTCCTTTGTTCAAAACATGCTTCCAGGTTTCTCCGCCATCGATCGATTTGTAAACGCCGCGCTCGGGGTTGGCGCCGTAAGCGTGTCCCAGCACGCCGACAAATACAATATCTGCGTTGTGAGGATCGATCACGATGCGGCTGATCTGGCGCGAATCTTTCAACCCGATGTTGTGCCAGGTCTTTCCCGCGTCGCTCGATTTGTATACGCCGTCCCCGGAAGCGAGGTCCGAGCGAATGTCGGATTCGCCGGTGCCCGCATAAAGAACGTTTGGGTCGGATGGCGCCACTTCGATCGCCCCGATCGACCCCACTGGTTGGCCGTCAAAAATTGGCTGCCAGACTGTGCCGGCATCGGTAGTTCTCCAAATGCCGCCGTCCACGGCGCCGAAGTAAAAAGTTGTGGCCTCTCCGGGAACTCCGGAGACCGCCACCGCACGCCCACCGCGGAATGGTCCAATGAGCCGCCAGCTCAGCCCCGAGAAAAGGTTGGGAGAAACTTCCTGGGAAAGTGCGCCAGAGGAAACCAGACTCAGTAGACACAGGCAGACAAAAATTCGAATCCGCTCCGGTTTTCCTGATGGCAGGGATAGAGAGAGCAGCCTCATCGGGTTTGGGACACAGCAGAAAGCATGATATATGGGTACTGGACGATAACGCCAAACCAATCGCGAGATGGCGCATATCGGTCTTTTCGTTCGTGGAAAATTAGAAACCGCGTGTGGCCCTGACTATAATCACCAATTCTGTAATTCCGTACAATTCTGAAGCGCGGGTGAGGTAGATGATGATTGCAGAGCGATATCTAGGCTCCGTCGGCGGCGTGCTTACTTTTCTGTTGATCGCGGTTCTTTCTTATTCCCAGCAGCCCACCTACGACTTCATCATTCGCGGAGCTCGCGTCGTGGACGGAACCGGAGCGCCCTGGTTTATTGGGGACGTTGCCATTGCTGGCGACCGAATCGCAGCAATCGGCAATTTAGAGAAAGTATCCGCCAAGACCTCCGTGGACGGAAAGAACCTTGTCGTCTCCCCCGGCTTCATTGATGTGCAGGGACAGTCCGAGTTCAACGTGCTGGTGGATAACCGTGCCGCCAGCAAGATCACTCAAGGCGTGACCAGCGAGATCACCGGCGAAGGCACGTCGATCGCGCCCATCAATCAGCGTTTGCTCGACGATCTTGAGCCAGGAGCCAAGAAGTACGGCGTCACTATCGACTGGCACTCGCTCGACGAATATTTTCGTCACTTTGAGAGCGTCCGGCCGGCCATCAACCTCGGCACCTTCGTGGGAGCCGGCGGCCTGCGCGAATACGTCGTTGGAAAAGACAACCGTCCAGCCACGCCCGCTGAACTCGAACAAATGCGGCAACTGGTGGCCCAAGCCATGCAGCAGGGCGCATTCGGAGTGAGCACCGCTTTGCAGTATGTTCCCGATGTCTACGCATCCACCGACGAAATAGTCGAACTCGCGAAGGTTGCACACAGCTATGGCGGAGTGTATTTCACGCATCAGCGGTCCGAGGCGGATCGGATTTTCGAATCGCTGGACGAAGTCTTCGCGATCTCGCAGCGGGCCAACATCTCGGCAACGATCTGGCACCTGAAGACCGCCTACCAGGAGAATTTCGGAAAAATGCCCGAGGTTCTTCGCCGCATCGAAGCGGCCAGGGCACGCGGCATCGACGTTGCCGCCAGCGCCTATCCCTACCCGCGCGCTTCGAACGGTCTGGTTGCCTGTTTACCAAGCTGGGTGTCGGAAGGCGGAGGAGAGAAGATGGCGGCGCGGCTGAAAGATCCGGTGCAACGAGCCCGTGCCAAGAAAGAAATGGAGGAACGCAGCGACACTTGGGAAAATCAATGGCTCGGTTCCGGCGGGGGCAAAGGGGTGTTATTGATTCAGGTTTTGAATCCCGCGCTGCGCAAATATGAAGGGATGACGTTGGAGGAAATCGGCCGCCAGATGGGCGAGGATCCAAGGGACGCCGTCATGGATCTGGTGCTTCAGGATCACGGAGAGACTCCTTTCGCGCTGGGAGAGAGCCAGGTCGTGCTCGCCATGATGGATGAAGCGGACGTGCGCGCGGCAAACTCCAATCCGATTGTCACCTATGGCTCGGATTCACCGGCTCAAGCGGAAGACGGGCCGCTCAGCGCGACCAAGGCGCATCCTCGAGCCTTCGGTACGTTTCCTCGCATCCTGGCCAAATATGTGCGCGAGGAGCACACTATGAGTCTGGAGGAGGCTGTGCGCAAAATGACTTCGCTGGCAGCCAGCCGCGTAGGGATCAGGGATCGTGGAATCCTACGGCCGGGCATGATGGCGGATATCGTTGTCTTTGATCCCGCAACCATTCAGGATGTAGCCACTTTTAACGACCCGCTGCATTATTCCGTCGGAGTGAAAGACGTTTTCGTGAATGGGCGGCCCGTGGTCTACGACGGAAAGATCACCGACGAACGGCCAGGGCGTGCATTACGCGGGCCGGGATATAAAGTGCAGTAAGATCCAGTTCGCCGCATCGCGAAGCGTAGCAAACATTTTTTGAGGCTGTGCCAGAACTTTGGACTTCAAAGATGGGCATTCTAGGGCGTTGCACCTTCGAGGGTCACACGGCCAAATTCTCCAACCTGGTTTCCCGCCCGGTCATAAAGATACAAGGCCGCTGTCTTTGCCATGCTGGGAGGATGCAACACGCCAAACGCGTCAGCGGGCAGTAGAGGCTTGTCTGGCGCAACGGGCTTCGCAAGTTCTCTAGCGAGAGCTTGTCCCGCTTTGTTTAAAAACACCAGACGCGCTTCTCCTGCGTAGAACACACCCAACCGCCCGGCCAGACGGATCGAAGAAGCTGTGTGTTCTATGCGCAGCTTTTCGCTGGTGCAACCGGCGCTGCCGCAATCAATGATTGGATAGTTGCCGCCTATGTTGGTGGCACGCCATTCATAATCGAAGGAAAATGTCTCGCCCGGTTGTAAATGGCCATAAGGACTGACAAGTTCCGTCTCTGCAACATAGGGATTTTCGGCGGGGTTTTCCGGCTGGGCCATCTCTTTCCCCCAGGCGAATATTTTCCCTAAGCCGTTGGTCCAGTACTCTACGCTGGCGCCATCCGGATAGTCACGCTGAGCGTCATAGCGGAATGTCTGTACGAAAACGTAACCACTGTTGCCATCCACATTCGCCAGCCAGCCGGCCGGCGAATCCATGACGACCTTCCCGACTTTGCGCTGGTAGTGAACCCGCATCATGTGCGTTTGCGGGTCGTATTGGAACTCGGGATTCGTTTCGCTGCCGAACAAGATTTTGAAGCCATTCGCGAAATGACTATGCGCGTTACCTGGGATATAAGCCCAGAAATTGGGATTGAAACCGTTGCCGCGGGCATCCCTCGCATCCAGTTGGGTATTCGTCCAGATACCCCAGGAGCGGGGATTGGTATCGATGTTTTTCATCGTGGCGTGAACGTGAAGAATGGAAGATCCATCCTCCAACGTGACCACGCGGCTGAACTGGATACCGCTGCGGGCATCCTGCTGACTGGTTAAACGTAGCGCCGGCCCGCCGAGTTTTTCCGCGCTATAGGGACTGCCATCGAGCACGGCGTCCGGGGGACCGGGCCACTGCTCTGGGCCATCCCAACCCTGCGGAGCCGGCCACAATTTGTCGCCGCCCCAGTTCAGGAAAGTTCCGTCCGGTCCCAATCCCGAGGGAGGTGGATCCTTCCCCGCCAAATCAGGATTAGTCCACAAAAAATGATGCGGCCCAAGCCAATACTGGATGAGGCGCCCGCCATGTCGCGGCGCGATCTGCACATTCACGACACCGTTGCTAAGACGGTAAGTTTCCCAACCTTGATAGTTCGACTTGGCGAGATTCGCAGCATGCAAAAGTCCGATCCCAAGCACAGTCACCGCGACTGCCGAAGCCATCTTCATGAATGCACTCTTTCTCGCGAGCCTATGCGACTAAGCTGGAGGCAATCAGTGCGTATCCGAAGCCGAGGATTTCCCTGTCAGCTCACGGATCAGTTTGATTTCTGCGGGCCGGTACGGTCTCCCATCGGGATAAAAGATGTCGTGAAACCAGACCGGCGGCTGATCCAAAATATAAGGATGATCCCATGACTCCCACGGCAAATAAGATTGCACTTTGCCGTAGACCAGGGCCGCGGCATTGGCGCCGACGTGGTGCTTCTTGGCCAACGGCAAGATGGTGTCGAATGTGCTTCCAATCCCACGCGCCATGAACTCGGTGCAGATGATTGGCCGGTGATAGGTCTCTAACCACACCACATGCTGTTCCCAATCTTCCGGCCAGCCGTAGTTGTGGAATGAAAGCACGTCCGACTCTTCCATCTGGATGCGTTCGAGCGGCGATAACTGCTCCGCGGAAGACCAGTCGCCGCCTTCCCAGAGACCGCTGGTAAGCGGTTGTGTCGGATTTACTGAGCGCGCCCAGGCAAAAGCCTGGGGCAGCAGCGCTAGTTCGAGCTTCACTTTGTCTTTCGCTTCAAACCTTTCATAGGGCGGAAAAATATTATTGGGCTCATTCCAAATATCCCAAGCCAGCACGCGTGGGTCGTTGGCAAACGCCCCGACCACTCCCTGTACATACGCCTTTAGGTGAGGATATTGGGAAGCGTCTGCCAGAACCGCCGCTCCCGGACTTTGTACCCACGCCGAATTGTGCACGCCGGGAATGGGGGGATGCTGCGGGCCGAGTTTAGGACGTGGATCAAAACAGGAGTCGAAGAGCACGAGCATTGTCTTGATGTGGTGCTTCGAGGCAATCGTCAGGAAAGTATCGATTCTCTGTTGAAAGCTGGCCGGATCTTTATCCCAGAGAATGTAGGGAAGAAAAACCCGCATCATGTTCATGCCGGAGTTCTCGGCCCAGCCCAGCTCTTTATCGATCTGCGGAGCATCGAAGGTTTCCGCTTGCCACATTTCGAGTTGGTTGACCGCGGTGGCGGGAACATAATTTGCGCCGACGAGCCAGGGCTGCGGCGCATACCATGCGTTCGCTTTGGCTTCAGTCCAGCGTTGCGCTTGCGCCTGGGCCACGCTGACGACCGACAAGAACCCGGTCAAGATCAAAATGCCGATGTTTTTCATGAGAGCTTGTTCCTCGAAATTTTATGATTGCAGCAGACTATACGCCAAAAATTGAGCGCAGAAGCTCGGGCGCGAAACGGTGAGCAGAAGAATACTCTTAGTCGATATCTTGCCCGGACAGCAAAGTGCGGCCCCATCGCGGGGTCGCACTTTGGCCGAGTCATTGACTTCCTCAGAAGTAGAGCTTGCCGGAGAACTGCACTACCCTTGGCGCGTTTTGGATGTAATACACCACTCCGAAAACCCCGCCCTCGGAAACCGGGCCCGCGGAAACGACGGCGTAAGGAGTGCCAAACTGCGTCCGATTGAAGGCGTTGAAAGCCTCCGCTCGGAATTGCAAGCGGTATCTCTCAGTGATTTGAAAGTTCTTGCCTAGGCCCAAGTCCCAGTTGTTGCTTCCCTGACCTGCATATAAGTTGCGGGGTGTGTCTCCAAAGGTGCCATACGCGTTCTCAGTGAAAGCACCGGCGTTGGAGAAGTACGGAATGTAGTTGGTTCCCGGTACGGGTACGTTCTTTTCCGCGCCCAGTCTGGTAGTTTGACCGGGTACGAAGTCGGCACGATCACCGCCCTCGTTGGAGAACGAATTATTCACTCCGGAAGTGACGCTAAATGGGATGCCCGACTGCATATGCCATATGCCGCTGAGCTGCCAGGTAGCCAAGAAGCCGCGCAGCACTGGGTTCATGCCTTGCAGACCAGGAGTCTGATAGACCCAGTACATGTTAAACAGCCGGGGAAAATTCAAGTCCGAGATGCCGTAGTCGTGGCGAATATCGTACGGATCAGTGAAGCTGGCATTGCCGTCAAAATGACTGTAGGACTGCTCGTCGAGCGTCTTCGACCAAGTGTAATTGACCGAAAACAGTAAGCCACGGGAAAACTTCTTGTCGAAGGAGAGCTCCAGCGCATTGTAGTTGGAAACCGCAGCGGGTTCGGCGTAAGGCAGATTCTGTATGTAGGAAATCGGCCTGGTTCCGTCAACCGCGTATTGAGCTGCTGTGCAGTTCGGACCAATCGGGGCGCAGACAAACTCGCCGGGATTCAAGTCCTGGATGATCGCCAGGTCATAGGTGTGATTGCCGATGTAAGCCACCTTGGCCATCATGCTTTGCCCGACTTGCCGTTCTACCGACAAATTCCAGCTCTCATCTTTTCCCGACGTGAAATTGGGGGCGAAGCTGCCAAAGTAGGACACTGGCAGGAACGCAGCGTTCTTCGGCGGATCCCAAGAGGGGGTAGCAAACGGCGGGAACGGGCTGGTGAAGTTAGTGGGCGCATAGCCCGCCCACGGATTGGTGAGCGAGATAGAGCCGGTGGTCGTCTGGTTGGGAAGAATCGAGACATTCGGAGTGAAGGGCTGGTCATCCACCCCGGGATCCAGAGTACCGTTGGTTGGAACACCATACATACCAAACCCTGCCCGCACGGACATGTGGGGCATGAACTTGGGCTGCCAAGCGATGCCAACCCTTGGGGAGAAGATGTCGTAACGATTGGGAACGGTTCCGGCGGGAATGCCCGCGTCGCCTGGGTAAACTTCTCCTAGAGGCGCGTTGGGAAATCGCGTGCTTTGCTGTCCGGGACGCCATGCGCCTTCCTTGTCCTCAGAAGAAGTCCGGGCAAAGAAGGGCTCCCAGCGCAGACCAACATTCACCGTCAAGTTGGGCCGCAGACGGATCGCGTCGGAGCCATAGGCGGAAAAGTACTTCTGATACTCCTGGCTAAAGCCTCCTCCACTCTGGTCGAAATTTGCCACATCTCCGAGCAGGAAATCCGACATCCAGTTGCCGGTTTGGCTGCCATCAAAGTTAATCAGTGGAACCGCGCCCCAGTCCGTGCCACCGTATTGATTTTGATAGAGAACATCTACCCCGGCGACGATTAAATGCTTTCCTTTCGTGTAGGTCACGGACTCATTGATGTTGTAGTTGTGACGGTCGAAACCATTAAAATTCTCTTGCAGACCAAAACCTGGCGTACCTATTCCCAATGACGTTGGATATTGCTCGTCGGTGGCAATACCAGTTGCACCCAGCTTGGTGATGTTCGTACTGTATCCGGAAGTGCTATTGGAGTTATCCCGGTCGTAGCCGAACACGAAGTTGTTGAGAAGATTCGGGCGAACCGTCCAGGTCCAGGTTGCCGTGTGGCTCTGAAATTGGATAGGCCAGGCTCGCGTTTCTTCGAGGATGCTGCTGCCTGTGGGCGGGTTGTCGTAGTTGTCTACGAAGCTACGAAAACTGATGCGATTGGAGGAATTGGGAAGATAGTCGACCTTCGCGGTTCCCTCCTCATAGTTAAATACGTTCAGCAATCCCGCCGTGGAAACCAAGCCTTGCGGATTAGTGGGAGCCGGGGGCAGCAGGGCTTCGATATTCATCGCCACCGGGTTAAAAGGAAAAGCTGTCCCGGGACCAATCGTGTTGTTCGGGATGATATTGGTGCCGTTGTTGGATTGGGTCGCTGCCATGTTGGCGTAGAGTTGGTCCGCGATCAGGCAATTGGCGCTGGGCGCCGTCCCCGGCGGACATACTGTGCCCTGTGGCGCGCCGCCGGCGACCGTCCGGTCTTGGCAAAGGCCACTCGCGTCAAAACCGCTCGTACACAGATACTGGAAGTTTCCCGCGACCGCGCTTGCGTTGGGGATATTGGTTGTGCCACCGTTCACGGTCTGGTGATTAATGGTTCCTTGATAGTTAAAGAATACGAATAGCTTGTCTTTCTTTAGAGGACCGCCGATCGAGGCGCCAAACTGGTTGCGATGCAACTCATCTTTCGCGGTGTCAAAGTATCCTCTGGAATTGAATTCGCCGTTGCGTAAAAACTCGAACACATCGCCATGCCACTGATTGGTTCCAGAGCGGGTGACAATACTCACTGTCCCCCCCGCAGAGAAACCGCTTTGCGCGTCCGGATTGGCGCTGGTCACATTGAATTGCTCGGTGGCATCAGGATTCGGAAAGGGTGTCGCTAGTCCCCCCCAAGAGTCATTGGCGTCAGCGCCGTCCAGCGAATAATACACAGTGCCCTGCCGCTGGCCGCCAACAATGGCCGCCGTCCCGGAAGGAAAATTGGTGTAGGTTTGATTCCATCCAACATTGGTTGTACCAACGACGTTCAATCGCGCCCGGCGTCAGGTTGACCAGACTGGCCGGGTTGCGGCCATTCAAAGGCAATTCCGTGATGGCTTGCTCGCCAATTACTTCGCCGATGGCGGCGCCTTCGGTGGTGACCATTTCAGCGCCAGCTTTGACCGTGACACTCTCTGAAACGGAGCCGACCTCCATCGCAAAATTGACGGAGATGTTGTCCTGCACCTGAAGCACGACATCTGGCTTGACGATTTGTTTGAAACCCGGATTGCTGACGATGATGCGATACCTGCCAGGCTGCAGTGAGGTGGCGACGTACAAACCGTCGGAATTGGTTTTGAACGGTATGTCTTGCCCGGTGAGGACGTTTTGAATGTGAACCTCTGCCCCTGAAACTGCGGCCCCAGACGGATCAGCGACGCGTCCCGAGATGGTTGCGGTGTCGTTTTGGCAGAAAGCAAAAGTGACGCAACAGAGCACTATAAGGGCGGCAGTACTGATGATCTTCATCCGACGCGGCTCCTGTTCTTGAGAAACTGGTTCTAACTAGAATGCCAGCCGCAACGGAAGTTTGTACCACTCTCATTTACATTCTCTTAATTTATGGGTGATTGGCTTGAGTTCCCAGGTAGGCGGACAAAAGTTTTTTGCCCGTGGGCCGGTCAGCCCCGCCCAGTGGCTCGACGGTAACGAAGACAGAATTGATCGCGCTCAGTTTCTTAGGATCGTTGACCTTAAGCACCCACCGCTTTTGCGTGTGGTCATCCACGTAAAAGACTCCGAGATTTTTCGCGACCGTATCACGGCCTTCAAACTGGCCCCAGGCTTGGAAAGAGACTTTAGCGGGATTTCCACGATCACTCAGATCGAAGGCATAGAAGACCAACGATTTGCCCTCGACCAGGAAAACTCTGCCGAACGATTTCTTTGACCGGCCATTGCCGTCCACGTCAGACACGTCGAGGATGTGAAGGTTACGCGCCCCCATGAGCTCGCGAACATCTTTCGCAACCGAACTAAGTTGACGCTCGCGCTCCGCGAGAGTCTCTTTGGCTTTGACCTCAGCCGCGAGCTCATTGATCTTAAACTGCTGATCGACGAGCGCAGCATCCACGCTGTCCTTGTCAGAGCGAGCACGGATCAAGTCAGCCCTGGCGGAATCAAGAGCGTGTTGTGTGTCGCTGGCTTGTTTCTGCAACACGCTGAGCTGTTCTGCGGCACTGGATAAGTCGCGTTTCGCGGATAGAAAATCCGCGTGGGAATCGCTCAATTTCGCTTTGAGATTTGTGATGACGACCTGCTGGTGGTTCGCCTCGCTCGTCAACGCGGCAACATTCGCCTCTAGCTGAGAAACCAACTGGCTATTCTCGCGGTCCGCCACGGGTGCCATTACCTGCGCATTTTGCGGCACTGGCTGAACTATCGATGGCGACCCTTGCCTTGAGAGTCTGACCAACTGCACAGACAAAATCAAACACGCGGTCACGGCCACCGCTGCAAGGCTTGGCACCAGCCTGATCCTCGGCCACGACCATTTCCTGATTGAAAATCGCGATCGCATTACGGCATCCGATAACGGCACCCCTTCGGCCACGGCGCGTTCGAGGAACCGCGTTCGATAGCTGTGTCCCTGGAGCGCGACAAGAGCCTTCTCGTCGACGTCCGCTTCTCCGACCGGCATCTTATCCAGAATGACTGAGAAATCATCCGTCGCGTGACGACAGCTCGGACAACCTCTTAAATGTTCCGTCAATTCCAGGTATTCATCACCCGACAACTCACCGATTGGTAAGAGGGCACACAGCTCCTCGTAATACTCATGCGTTTGCATCAACGCGCTCCTGCTTCTCGAACCTTAACTTTTCTTTGACTGGCTCGTTTCCAATTAGGGTGCGCAGGCGGTTCAACCCGCGATAATAATGATGGCGAACATTACCCAGACTATCGTCGGTACGCTCCGCAATCTCGCGAAGCGAGAGGCCCTCGAAATAGGCCAGCTTCAGAACTCGACTCTGGGTTTCGTTCAAGCTCTTGAGCGCTTCGGTCACCAGTTGCCTAATCTCCTGATCGTTGAAGTGAACAACATCGGAGGTTTGCAACTCGCCCTGAAGCTCCGAAATCTCGGAATTCTTGTAGAAGTTACGCAAGTTCAAATGCTGGCGGCGGCTCATTCCCCGGTGATATGCGTACTGCAAGATCCACACCTTCAGGGTACCGCGACCCGGGTCAAATTGCGCCGCGGATTGGAAAATCTCCAGAAAGACGCTCTGCATCAGATCCTCGGCTTCTCCGAGATCCCGGAGAATCTTCATAGCCACACTGAGAATCAGCCGGTAATAGCGATCGAAGATGATGGCGAGGACGTCAGCATGCCCGGCTTGCAGGTGGCTCATTAAGGATTCGTCGGACAAGCGCTTAAGCTCGTCCCACGAGCACCCGCACGGTTCAGAAGTCCTATCCCGATTTTCGGTTGACATTGCCACCTGAGGCTTGCGAAACCTGTGCTGTTATGTCACAGGAAGGTCGCGTGTTTCAAGGTATTTCTTCCCGCAAAAACTTTATCTGATCACTGGTACAAATGACATTTGGGGTTGGCATACTATGCGATCAAATGCTGCCGCGCGGGCAATTCAGCCCCTTGCCAGCGCTCACCTTCCATCCCGGTCTATGCTCCACGCCAAGTTCCGGAGTGCGCGGTTGAAGCGGGAGGTCTATTATTTTCCAGTGCCGTGCAAACAAGATGGGTTAGGCGCGAGCACCCGGAAGTAAACGTGAAAATTACAAAGGTTGAAACCTCGATCTGCAATGCCCGCATGCGCAACTGGGTGTTCGTCAAAGTTCTGACCGACCAGCCCGGTTTGAGCGGGTGGGGCGAAGCTACGCTGGAATGGCACACCCGCGGAGTGGTGGGCGCCATTGAGGACATCAGCCAGCTTTTGATCGGTGAAGACCCAACGCGTATCGAACATCTCTGGCAAATGATGTATCGCCAGCATTTCTGGCACGGAAACGGCGTCGTGCGCGGCACCGCCATCAGCGGTATTGACATCGCTCTCTGGGACATTCTTGGGAAAGTTCACGGCGTGCCGTGCCACAAATTGTGGGGGGGCCCGGTCCGCGATTATGTCCGCTTGTACAGCCATCTGGGCGGCGGAAAGATGGAGGACTTCTATACCACCTCGCCCGCAGACGCGCAGCGCTTTGCCGATCTTGCCGGGCAGGCTGTATCGGAGGGATTTACGGCATTTAAAGCAATGGCCGTTCCTGAGACGATGCCACTCGAAGGGCTAATCCCCATCCACTATGCGGAAAAATGCGTGGCTGCCATGCGAGAGGCCGTCGGCGATCAGATTGACATCATGGTGGACTGCCACGCTCGCCCGTCACCGCGCATGGGACTTTTATTTGCGAAGGCGCTTGAGCCGTTCGGATTGTATTGGTTTGAAGAACCGTGCTGGCCGGAAACTCTGGAGGATATCGCTCTGATTCAGCGTGCGGTGAAAACGCCCATCGCGACTGGCGAACGGCTCATCGGCGTACATGCCTTTCGGGAGTTGCTGGAAAAGCGCGCCGCCAGCGTGATCCAGCCGGATATCACGCATTGTGGCGGGCTGAGTGAGGCGCGTCGAATCGCCGCGCTGGCGGACGCCTATCGTGTGGCATTGGCCCCGCACAATCCACAAGGTCCCGTGAGCACGGCAGCTTCGTTGGAGTTCGGTTTCGCCACCCCCTCGTACATAATTTGCGAGAGTGTACACGCCGATGTTCCATGGCGCTCCGATGTAGTGAAAGAAGGGTTCACGGTGGAGCAACACGGCCGCATTGTTCGTCCTAACAATCGGCCAGGTTTGGGAATCGAAATCAACGAAGAGGAAGTCAAGAAACATCCCTTCCAGCAGGAATTACTACAGCGCAGCTTCTATCAGGATGGAAGCATAGGAGATTGGTAAACAGCTAAACGCGAACCGCGAACGAAAGACATGAAACGATGCCTCGCAGGTCTTGTGATCTCCGCCGGTTTTATAGCACTCGCTGGTAATTCGCCTGCCGAGACTTTGCTTCCCCGAGCACTTTGTGAAGAAGCGACACCAATGTTGCCCACCGATTGGCTGGCCGAATCGGTAAAGAAAGTCACGCCACAACAAGCCAATTTGTTAACCCGGGCACAAGCCACCCTTTTAGGCAACATGGTATCGGGCGACGCATGGAAGCCATATCGTGGCTTTATGCCTTCGCTGGGCACGTACCGCGGCATTTGGAATTGGGATTCGGCTTTTCATGCAGTTGCCGTTTCTCATTGGGACGCCGAACTTGCTCGCGAGCAATTTGAAATTGTCTTCAGCAAACAATTGCCCAATGGCGAGCTCCCCGATGTCATCTGGGAAAACGGAACGATGGTGACAAGTTCCACCAAACCTCCAGTGATGGCTTGGGCAGTTGCAGTGGTGGACCGCCGTTCCCCCGACACGAAGTTTCTCCAGGAAATTTACCCGAAGCTGGCTAAACTCGGCGGCTTCTGGCTCAAGGAGCGGGGTGGGGCAACGGACGGGTTGTTTTATTACGCGGGGGCGGATGTTGGCTATGATTCGGGTTGGGACGACGCCATTCGCTGGGATCGCGGATACCGGACCTCGAAGAGCGATGACCACCGTCTGTGGGCCATCGACCTCAACTGTTATATGGTCATGCATTACCGCGCCATGGCTTATCTAGCGGGCCGTCTTGACCTCCGTCAAGATCAAGCAATTTGGTTGAAAAAAGCAGATGCATTGGCCAAACGCATTAACGCGAGGCTATGGGACAACCAGATAGGCTTCTATGTGGATCGTGACCGGCTCACCGGGAAAAATGGTCCGGCACTTTCGCCTGCTGGTTTCATGCCGCTCTTTGTTCGGATTGCCAGTCCAGAACGAGCGGCCCGCGTGGCCAAACTGGCTGCTGATCCGCAAAAGTTTTTCCCGGGTATGCCGACTGCAGCCTATGACACGCCTGGATATGAAAGTCGTGGCTACTGGCGTGGACCGGCATGGCTGAACACGTCCTATTTTGCGATCAAAGGACTCCAGGAATACGGCTGTACTCAACTTGCAGGAACTATGCGCTCGCTACTTCTCGCATGGATTGCGCACGATCCATCCACGATTTGGGAATACTACGATTCGAAGACTGGGAACGGTGCGGGCGCCAGAGGATTCGGATGGTCGGCTGCGTTCACCATCGCTTTTATTCTGGACTGGGATAATGACAATCTCACGTGGCTGTTTCCTGAGGCACGAAAGCTTCCTGCAGCTGATATTCCCGCGCTGCCCAGAGGCGCTTTATTGGAATGCCAAGATCGAGATGCACTCACTCGGTTACTACGGCTTTCACCAGATTTCGCCGATGATTCATGTCACATCCGTTGAGCACCGCAAATATAAAAGTGCGAAATCTACCCCTTCATCCAATCAGGCCTTCGAGATACGTTTTCGATTTGCGAATATCTTCCATCTGCCGAGGACCGGAGATCTCCCGCTCGATGGTCACCGGACCCGTATAGTTCAGCTCCTTCAGACGCTTAATAAGGACGGGGAAATTTGCCTTCCCCTCGCCGATGGGTACCTCCTCACCCAGGGTTTTGGGATCGGTGGGGAACAAACCGTCTTTCGCGTGCAGGCCAGCGACGTAGTTGCCTAGCACATCAAGCGCATCGACCGGATTCCCTTTCCCGTAGAGGATCAGGTTCGCAGTGTCCAGATTCACACGCTGGTTGTCCAACCCCACGTCCTTGATTGCGCGCAACAGCGTGATCGGAGTCTCCTGCCCGGTTTCAAATAAAAAAATCTGCCCGTTTGACCGGACATGGCTTACCACCTCGGTGATTCCCGCAATCGCCTCTTGGTAGAGAGGGTCACTGGGATTTTCAGGGATGAAACCGCAGTGCGTGTGGATCGCCTGGATGTCTAGTCGTTTGGCGAAGTCGGAAGCGTTCTTAAGTTGCTCAATGCGGGCCTGCCGGTATTGCCGGGGCACGATGCCGATCGTCTCCGGACCACGATAGAAGTCATACACCAATGGCGGAGGGCCGGAACAGTTCAGGGCAGTGACTTCGATTCCATATTGATCGATGGCCCGGCGGAACTTCTCGAACATTTCCGAGGTAAAGATTTCCACTCCAAGCTGGGCAGTGGGTACACCGAGGGCGTGTACTTTTCGCAATGCGGCATCCGGGTCGTCGCCGACATGCACAATCAGACCTAGTCGCATACGGTCCGGCTCTTTTGAGAGAGCTCCCGTGGGCAGTAAAGCCGCTCCCGCGGCTGTCGTCACTGAGAGTTTCAGGAAACCGCGACGGTCAAGCATGGTCATGTTTGGGGACCTCCTGAAGTCAGTTTCACATCGTGACGCGCGCGAACCTAGAGGCCAAAAACTTTCTCCGTATACAATCGACTCAAGCGTAGATCCTCTGTGAGTGGGCGCGTTATGATTGTCCCCTTCTCGTAGGCGAGCTCCACGACTAAATACCCTTCAAACTTGATGGTGCGTAGGTAATTCGCAACCGATGGATAGTCAACGTCTCCGGGGCCGAAGTCCTCCATCCAGACGCCTTCTTTGGAATTGCGCAGATGGAGCACGAGCAGGCGGTCGCGTGCCGCACGAAGAAAGGTCATCACATCCTGGCCACCGCGATAGGCCCAGTGCACATCTACGCAGCAATACACCCGGTTGGGATCGGTGTGTTGCATCAGGTGGCGCCATTCGCGCTGATTGTTGATGAGCTCCGGAGTGTGATGGTGAAGAGCTAACTTCATTCCAAGGTTGTGCAGTTCGTCGCCCAACTGGGCCACGTAGCGGGCCTGGGTGTTCAGCTCTTCGTCGGTTTTGGGAGCGTTTTCTGGCTTGGGAACCGGGTTAATGACGATCACGCGCGTTCCGTGCGGTTGCAGCAGCCGCGCCAGTTCCAGTGCATCGTTGACGGATTTCTCAGCGGCGGATGCCTCATGCATAGTTGAGTTGGGAAAGAAAGTTTCCGGAACCATTTTGTACTGGTCTAACAGGGCAAGAGTTTTGTCGCGCAATTCCTGGGTGAAGAACCCAGAGCCTAGCTCTACGCGGGGGTAACCGGCATCCAGAAAACTGCTGAGGACTTCATCGAGCCCGTCGGCTAAGGTCTTCTTCTCAACTTCGAGGCGCTGGATCCAGATATAGTTTTGAACTGAAAGCTTAGGACGGTAGCGAGCCCCCGCGGCCGGGCCGGATCCGAAAAGCGAGGGTTGGCTCAGCAGCGTGGCGCCGGCCAGCTTTGCCACGCCTGTTAACATCTCGCGTCGAGTCTGTCGCTCTAGGATCGCCATCTGATCTCTCCTGTCTTTTCCGAACGCATTCCTGTTGTTGGCTTCGTTTCTACTATGCACCCTTGGGAAACACGCTTCTCAGGTAATGCGCGTTGTAACCCACCTGTTCTTCAGTAAGAGGTTTTTCGCCCTCCTCTATATGAATCCATCCGCTGAAATGAATGTCATCCATGGCGCGGCGGGCTTCCGGGAAATTGATGGATCCCCTTCCAAAAAGGCCATCGTAGTCCTTGGCATGAAACTGGCAGATATGCTTGCCCAAAAAACGAATCTCCTGGTAAATGTCATAGCCCATTTTGTGAGAGTTCCCCATGTCGTAGTAGACCTGCACAGCGTTGGAGCCGACCTTGTCCAAAATTTCCATATGTTCAGCGGCGCTAAGCCAACTTTCGATGCCGAGGATTACGCCAGCCTTTTCCGCCTGCGGAGCTATCTCTTTAAAGCGCTGAATGACCACGTCGGTTCCTTTGCGATCGTTCTTCAAATCGGCGGCCGCACCAAAGAAGGGGATCAGCACAATCTTTGTCCCGATCGCGTGGGACACCTTGATGCTGTCCGCCACCCATTGCTGAGCGCGAGGGTCACTCTTATAAGGAACTGGAGACAAGGCACCCAAGGATAAGCCGCCAATGCCCATTTCAAGTCTCGCGGCTGTCGTTCGATATTGTTTCTGTCTCTCCGGACTCAGCAGCGGAGACGGGCCGGGTGAGTAATCCATGAGGGCCATAATGCCATCGAGGCCCGCGCGCTTGGCCACCTCCAGTGCCGCCGGGTCGGCCCTCTTCCCCGCCGTCCAGTCACACACGCCGAGTTCGAAGCGATGTCTGGCAGGTTGGTTTTCTTCCCCAAAAGAAAAGGAAGAAGGCGCCAGTCCAGAGAAAAGACCGGCGAGAATGACACGGCCGGCAAAACTCAACGCCTCACGGCGGGTGGGTCGTGCAAGGTCCATTGGAAGCCTCCTTCAATTACGTTGTCTGGGATGTTCGATTGTCGGATCGGCAGCACTAGAATTCGCGAATCACTTTTCAATTACTCCTTCAATCCCTGAAGCTTAGGATCCAATTTTTCCTGCGCTTTCATTAACTCGTCCCAGCTCACCTCCGCGTGGCGATAGGCTGCCGTACGGCCCAGGATGGTTGTCAGATTGCTTCGCACGCTGGGCGCGACGGTGGAATTGGAAAAACGGCTTTGCGCAATGTCGTCGTGGAATCTAGCAATATTGCGCGCTGCTCCCTCCTCATACAAATTCGGCGATTCTCCACCTTCGTAAGGAATGGCTCCGCGAATAGCAACCTTAGCTGCGTAATGAGTGTCGACGGTTCCTTTGGAACCATACATACGGCAGCCGATGTCGCTGTAACCCTGTCCGTATTGCCTGGAGGCAAACGTCACAATCACTTCGTCGGGAAAAGTGAAGATCACGGAAAACTCATCTGAGCAGTTCCCTTCGGTTCGCGACTTCAAAGCGCACTTGGCATAGGCGCGAACCGGATGATTGTCCATGATCCAGGTCATCACATCGATGGCGTGAATGTTCTGTTCGGTAATGATGTCTCCGGAGAGCGCCCTTTCCACACCCCAGGCGCGCAGGCGGCGCTCCGGGTCGGTCAGGATCAATCCGCAACTGCTCAATTAAAGAGACAAAGCCGGGCCCCGACCAGTAGGCGGCTTCGCCGCAGAGAATCGGGCCAATGTCACCGTTATGCACCCGCCGGATTGCCTCTTGATAGAAAGGATCGGTGCGGGTCTGAAAGTCCACCAGGAAGCAGCGATTTTTGGCCGAGGCTTTGCGCGCCGCTCTCCTGGATGCTTTGACAGCCAGGCACGTCCACTGCGACCGGTTTGGCCTGGTAGATGTGAAGGCCCGCGTCGACAGCGTCGGCCGCTTGCTGAGGATGAAAATAAGGCGGGCTTTCGATGGCCACCGCATCTAGTTTTCCTTGCAACATTCTGCGATGTCCCATCAGGCCGGAATAGCGGCGATTGACGGGCACGTTGAACTTCGCGCCAAAAGCTTCCGCCTTTTCCGGGAAGTAATCCATCGCGGCCACGATTTCATATCCCCCATGCTTTTGAAAAAGATCGGCAATCCAGGTGCCACGATCGCCGCAGCCAATCATCCCAAGCGCGATTTTGGAATTCGCTTGTGCCCCATGGACAAGTTCGGGCTTCATCAGCGAGAACGCGAATGCAGTCGCTCCGGCGCCGGCAACGAACTCGCGACGGTTGAACTGTCTTGCCGGCGGGACGCTGGTCGAAGGCTTAGCTTGTTCTGTCATTGCTTCACTCCTTTTCGGTTCCTCTCGAATTGCGGGGAGCGTCGCTCCCATGCGTGAGACCGCGGATTTCCAGATTGCACGATCTCGCCCGGCTAATCCCAGGGGTGCTTATTTCCGTGAATTTGAGTTTCAGAAAAACATAACCAATCGCGTTTGAAATGAGTTTCCTTTTGACGCGTTCGAGATTGCTAGGAGAACCGCGCGGACACCCGTTGCAGACCAAGAGCACGATCGACTCCGACTGCAGTTGCACTAGGATTCTTGTCAGAGAAGCAACGTCCGGGATGTCGATGACGCGTCGGCGTTTTCTTGCCGAATCCCCGGAAACCTCGAACCATGGTTCGGAGCACATGGCAATAGACTTTCCGAGGGAATAGTACACCCGGCAAGAGCAAATTTCTTGTCAACAAGCGCCCAAAAGTGATTAGTGCTTGTAATCGGATTCGGAGGAGGTACAGGAATTAGGCGTTGGGAAACCTGTCTGGTACCCTTCCAACGAACAAGGAAATACAAGTAGTAATGGTGGTAGACCTTCGGAGCGCAACGGATCTCAGATCCTCCGACAAAATAAGATAACTTTTGGGCATGCGCCAAGAAGACTTCCTGGCCGACGGGTTGTACCGTGAAGGCTGATGGTTCCTTAACCGCATGATCTTCACCCCGACTCGCGCCCCCACAGAGTTCTTTGACGCGGATGGGAGGCAAATTGATAATGCATTTGGGAAGACTCGTCGGCGATCTGGATGCTACACAAGCCGCTCACGAAAACCGCATCGTTGCCTGCCTGCAGAAACGGGGTCCGCTGACAGCCAACCGGGTAAAGCTGTATACCGGGGCTATTTGCCGAGCGGGTCACGATGTCCACGACGCAGCGGTTAACAACCTGATTGCGCAAGGTTTTATTCGGAAGCGCACCACCAGCCGAACCAACAGTTACATTTTGGAATTGGCAATGGAACCGCAAAGGGTGGATCCCAATCCGTGACCGAGAAGATTAATCTTCGGTACGTAGTGTTTCTCGCCGCCACTGCCGGGCTGGGCGGAATTCTCTTTGGATTCGACATCGCCATCATCACTGGCGCCGGCCCCTTCCTCACCCTGCGTTTTCACCTTAGCGATTTGAGTTTGGGCTGGGCCTTCAGTTCATTGTTATTTGGATGTGTCGCCGGTTCAATCATCCTCGGCCGGTTGACTGATCGCTATGGCCGCAAACGCCTTCTTCTCTGGGTTGCCGCACTCTTTGCTTTAACCTCCGTGGCCACCGGTCTTGCTCCCGATTTCCGCTCGTTCATCGTTGCCAGATTCATAGGCGGGCTAGCGGTGGGCGGAGTCTCTCTCATCTCCCCGATGTATGTTGCCGAGGTATCACCACCATCGTTACGCGGACGCATGGGAACGCTCTACCAGTTGTCCATCGTGGCCGGAGGGTTCACTTCTTATTGCATCAACTATTTGATGCGCGACATCGGCCCCGACAACTGGCGCTGGATGTTCATCACGGGAGTGGCCCCTTCGGCGCTCTTTTTCGTCATGCTGTTGTTCGCGCCCGAGACACCGCGATATCTGGTGATGGCTGGCAGATACGCAGACGCGCAGCGGATCCTTACACGAATTGCGGGGCCGGCGAGTTCGGATTTCGCGTTGTCGGAAATCAAAGCCAGCCTCCAAACCAAGGGGGAATCTTGGCGTAACCTTGTCCAACCCGGAATTCGACGAGTGGTCGCAGTGAGCTTTTGCCTGGCGATTCTCGTGCACGTTTCCGGAATCAGCGTTGTGGTTGATTACGCGCCAATTATCTTTCGGTCCGCGGGTTGGCAAATCAGCGCCGCGCTGTTCTCCACCTTCATTCTGGGCGGGGCGAATTTGTTGTTCACTTTGGTGGCATTTTGGCTGATTGACCGCTGGGGACGCAAACCTCTTTATATTGTCGGATCGCTGGGCATGGCCGCGGTCTTGCTTTTGCTGAGTTTGACGGTCGTGCTCGGCCATTTCCATGGCTTGCTCGTGCTTTTTCTCATTCTGGCGTATTTGGCGTTTTTTGAAGCCTGCATTGGGCCGGTTTTCTGGACATTGATACCTGAGATTTTTCCCAACAAAATCCGTGGCACTGCGATGACGATTCCGGTTCTCACCCAATGGGTCGCGAATGGCGTGGTGGTGCTATTTTTTCCCGCCGCATTCAACCAAATCGGCAAGGCCACAACCTTCAGCGTTCTGGCGCTGATGGCGCTTCTGCAGGCTGTGTTTACCTGGTTCTTTGTGCCTGAAACCAAGAACAAACCGCTGGAGGAAATCGAGGAATTTTGGAGCATCGGGAACATCGGCGCTTCGCCTGTTTCGGCGAAGTAAACTCCGGGCTCTCTGAAACTATCCGACATTCAGCACGATGCAACTGTGTGCAGCACGTTTTCGTTTCACCATTTCAGCTATCCAAAATCAGGGAGATGACATGCCAGCGCCAATTTCCAAGGAGCAAGTTCGTGAGTATCGCGATCAGGGGTTTGTTCTCGCCAGGAGATTCTTCGATCGCGATCAAATTGAAATGCTAAGCCGGGCGGCACGAGAAGACCGTGTGCTCGATCAACACTCCGTCAGCACTCGCGATGGAGAAGGCGGCCAGGTCCGACTTTCCTTGTGGAACCATCCTGGCGACACGATCTACGGGATGTTTGCGCGTTCTGAATCGCTGGTGAATTCGGCTGAAGGTATTCTGGGCGGCGAGGTTTATCACTATCACTCTAAAATGATTATGAAAGACGCGAAGGTAGGCGGCGCTTGGACCTGGCATCAAGACTACGGTTATTGGTACGAGAATGGCGTGCTATTCCCTTTGCTAACCAGCGCGTTCATCGCCGTGGATCCGGCGACCAAAGAGAACGGCTGCATGCAAGTGATTCCGCACTCCCACGAATTGGGACGCATTGACCACCTGTTGTCCGGCGACCAAGCCGGGGCCAATAAAGACCGCGTGACGGAGATACTAAAACGATTGCCGCTGGTGCACGTCGAAATGGAACCGGGGGACACGCTCTTTTTCGATTGCAATCTTCTGCACCGTTCCGATCAGAACCTCTCAGAGAATCCGCGCTGGTCGATGATCTGTTGCTACAACGCAGCGCGAAATAATCCGTACAAAGAATCGCACCATCCGCGGTACACGCCGTTGCAGAAGGTTCCCGACAGCGCCATCCGGGAAGCAGCACTTAGGCGCTTCGCCGATTCCCGGGCAGAAGTATCCTGGCTCGGAGCGGAAGCCAAGGCTACCCTTGCCGAGACCTTTCGTCCGAAGTCGTGACCGCAATTTGCCAGTGCTGATCCACAACCCAAAAGTAGAACCTAAGAGGAACTGGGATGGCGATGCGAAAAACTTTTCTCTTCTTTCTGGCCGTTCTATTCCCGGCGGTTCTGTTTTGTTCGGAAATGCCGAAGCAGAACGGCGCCAATGTCAGGCGGTCCGCCTCTCAGGTCCGGGATTCTCGAATGCCAGTCCTGACTCTTATCAAAGCGTATGAAAGACCGGTGATCACGATCGAATCTCCTGGTACGCAAGATAACAAATATGGATTCGAAGGAGGGAGAGCGCTCAAGATCGGGAAGACCTACCATCTGATCACGACCGAAGAGTCGGGAGATCCTCGCTACGTGAAGACCAGATTGGGACACTGGACCAGTCAGGATCGCATCCACTGGAAGCGGATCTCGACTCTTTATCAATCGACCGCCAATCAATCGGGGAATGATATCCGTGCATCTTTATGGGGGCCGATGCCGGTCTACAATCCGAAAGAAGAGCGGTGGGAGCTGTTCTACGTCGGGTACCGTACCGCGCCTGAAAACACGAAGTATCCGCCTGATAGCGATCCGGATGACCGCAACCCATATCTCGAAATACCGGACGCCACTCATCGCAATCCTCACATTTTTTATAACTTTGCAGGAGTTATCGTGCGTGCGGTTTCTCAAACCAAGGGAATGAACGGCATTGGCGGGCCCTACAAAGCTGCTGGAATCGTCTTGAAGCCCGGACCAAACTCTCAGCCTTGGGAAGGCATTCAGGGAACGGACTCGTTCTTTCCCTACCTGGTGAAAGATACCTGGTATGGCTTCTATGGCTCGTGCCACTGTGAAACATTGCCAGTCGAGGCGTGGCAAGTCGGGCTCGCCTCCGCTGCGGATTTAGCGGGACCCTGGAAAACATTGGCGGACGGGAATCCTGTTCCAATTGACGTTCACTTCGTGGAGAATCCGGTGGTAACTCAAGTTGATGACAGGACCTACATCGCCGTTTACAACGGACCCGTGGGCGAGGCCTTCGGCTATGCAACGTCGGCTGACGGCATTCACTGGAACACTGGCGCAAATCTCATGATCCAGCCTAAAAAAGGCGCGCACTGGGCTGATCCGGTGCGAACTCCTCTAGGGTTGATCCCGGAGGGGAACAATATCTTCACGCTCTTTTACACGGGATTTCGGAAAGGTTGGAAGGGAGACCCCTTCTTCGGTGCATCCTCAACCGCCGTCGGCTTTGTGACGCTCAAGCTTGAGTACCCAGGCTCGAAGCAAGGGAAATAAAATCCCTGCTCTCCCTTAGTATTCAAAAGGAACCCAGCAGTGAGCCTTCACGGATTCATAACATGCCTCAATGACAGAGTTCACGATGTATCCGTCCTCGAAGGTTTCGCGCGGCGGCGTTTTGTCTCGAATGCATTCGACGAAGTGGCGCATCTCAGCTTGATAACCATAGGAGAAAGCTTCTTCGGGCAAGGGGCGCGTCCAGCCAAAATCAATCTCCGTTTGCTCCACGATGTGGCCGGCTGACTTGGTGGTGAACGCCGCGATTGGGGTTCCGCGCGTAACGTCGGTGAAAATCGATCCTTGATCTCCATGAACTTCGTTACGCAGATCCAACCCGCCTTTGCAGGTCCAGGACAATTCGCACTGCGCGATCCCTCCGCTGGCGAACCTCAGCACGACCAGAGCGTTATCCTCGCCTTCGGTTTTGGTATGGATCAAACGGTCTGCCCAAGCCATGATTTCAACAATGGGATCCTGCTTCCCGAAGAAATAACGCGCGGCTTCAATGCAGTGGCAGCCGAGATCCAACAAGGCTCCGCCGCCGGTTTTTTTTACATCCCACCAGTGCGTATCCCAGCCATGCGTGGCAACCGGTGGACCGGCATGGGACTCTCTTGACCTTACCCATAGAACTCTGCCGATCCCACCATTCTCGATCACCTGCCGCGCCTTAACCACGCAGGGAGAAAATACTTCTGTTTCCGCATAGCAATGCAGCGCTCCCGAGTCCTGGGCTGCAGCCAGCATCGCTTTCGCCTCCTGCTTCGATCGGCCCAGAGGTTTGGTGCAGACTTGATTTCTTCCAGCTTTGGATAATGCAAGCGAAACGGGAAGATGGGCCTCGTTGGGCAGCGCGATGATAAAAAGATCGATGTCGTCGCGGGCGATCAACTTTTCGAGATCGCTGGAGTGATCGAGAATGCACCATCGCTTGGCGAACTCTTGTGCTCGTTGCGGATTGCGCGAGTAATTCGCCACGACTTCATGACCGTTCACATTGGCCAGTCCGTCCATGTAGTAGCTGGCCACAAAACCGGAACCAAGCATGGCGATCCGGACCTGCCTCATAGGACCCCCCGAGTCACGATCGTACTTTGTAATTGGTAATGCCGTGCAAAAGCATGAACGCAATTTTCCGGAAACGCAACTGCAGGTCGCTAAATTTTCGGCACGAAAGCCGCACGGCGCCAGCCCGGCAGAGCAGCCGCACAGAACAGGAATATTTCGCAGCAGAAACTGATTCCCCGAAGTGAGCTTGGAGATTCTTTCGGGTGGATCAGTCGCGCTCTTCGTCGCGTGGTGGCTCGGTCGTTCCGACCATCACCAGAGCACCTCCGTAAGCGCCTAATTATTGACAAATCGCGATTACACTCAAATGCCGGGCTCGGACTCGATATCTCCGGTCATGATGGCCTAGCCCCGCAGTAAACGATCTCAAGAGGAAGTAAGCCGTGGGGGTCACATGCGGGGATCGCTAAGAAAATTGCGACTGATGTCACCCCTTACGAGGCGACGGACCCAATTCGTGGAGAGAACGGGATTTAAGATGGTGAGCGCGGAAGGAATCGAACCTTCAACCTACTGATTAAGAGTCAGTTGCTCTGCCAATTGAGCTACGCGCCCTTCTGCGTTTTGCGCGGTCGCCCGCTGGGAAAGCTCGGGACCAAGACGCCGCATATGCCATTTCGTCGGACGAGACAGGCGGGCAACTGTTCGCCAAAACGTCTTCGCAGGTAATTCGCTGATGCCTACTGAGTCTAACATAGGATTTTCCTTGCCGCGCTGACTCCGCTTCTGGGAAATCGCTCCACGCCATTGCGCAGCGACTTAGCTTTTGTTATGGGTTCGCGCAGGTGTAGAAGTTAGGAACGCTGCCGCACACCCTCAGCTAATCCAGCAACACTCGCTTCTCCGCTGGGACGCTTTGGAGGCAGGCCATTGGCATCCAGCCGCGGACGCCACTCGACGGTTCCCAACACAGGTGCGTCGTCCAATCCCGCAACTTGAGGAATCGAACCGAAGCGGTGGTGAGAGCAAAGAGTCGTCGATGAATCGTTGCTGTCGGACGCTCAAAACCTGTAAGGGCAAGACTTGAAAATTGCGGAATATCCACAGCAAGATACACGCGTTGAAAGATCGGAGGCCTGATGTAGCGTGGTCCCATCGGCGTCACGATGCGCAACACACCTAGAAAAAGCTTTTCCATCCACATGCTTCGAGATACCTGATCCTGTAGACTACGCCCCAAGTAAACCCAGTGCAATTCAAGGGCCAGCATTATGCACCATTTCGGTTGCATATGTACAGTACTTTATCTCGCAAATTCCTGTGAACTCGACTCCCCAGTGCTCGGGCAGAAAAAGGCCCCGCGTGAATCTTCTAGGAGCCGCTCCAACATGAGTTCGTCGGGCTGACTATTTTTGCAGATTTAGGGAAGAATCTCCGGCAGGACTTGCATGTTGAGAATGCTGGCGGCCACGCCAAGACCGTTCTTTCCGTCCGCGCTCTCCACTCGCACCACCTGGCCTTGGCAGCAAACCCACCGCTTCTCGCCTTGGGTCAGGTCTGGAGGCAGCATTAACACCATCTCTAGTTCGCTTCCCTCGCGTATTTGCGAATCGGTATAGAGAAACACGCCGCTCATGCTCAGATCGCGGGTATAACCGGATACCTCAAGATTCTCGCTGCCCGCGCGGACAGAAACTGGCACACGTGCGGCAATTCGCGAGCGTGAACGTCGTTCAGCTTTGGGTTCTAGCATGGAAGAGCAGAGAGTACCACAATGGGAAGCAGAAAAAACTAAGGACCGATTTTCACAGCTTGGGGGCTCGCAGGCACCGTAAGGCCGTGGGAAAACCGGTCCACATTTCCCAAATTTGGATAGTTTTACCGCAAACGGGAAAAGCCAGCTAGAAGGTGAATGCGACGCCGCCGCGAACCGCTCGCGCCGCTTGCACCAGATATACCGTACGGCCGTCGCCCCCCACGACCGGAACGTATCCCTGGGCCAACAGATTCCGTATATCAATCACGGCATCCACGTGGCCAGGCAAGAATCCCGGAATCGGTTGCCGGACGAACACGCTCAGGTAAGGCGCCGCTTGTCCGGGTGAGGCGTCAAACATGTCGACCGGAGTTAGCGCGGTTCCCCCGGTCCAACGGTAGGAGGCTACCCAATGAGTTTTGGTGTCTCTGGTAGTGCCACTCAACTTTCCCGCAACCGTCTGCTGATCCTTGACCCGCATGGTTTGTTTCGCGTCCTGTAGGCTCACACCAGGCGCTTCTAAGTCGAGCACCCCGCCATAACCGTAATCCAAGGTCGCTGCGACATCTCCCGTAAGCTGGCGCTGCCAAACGAAACGCACTCCCTGCGTATTCAAGTCCGCGCCCTGATAGGTGAAAGTCCCCGAGTAGGGATCTGAAAGTACGTCCCCGCTATCGGTCGAAAATTCGCCTACCCCCGTGAGCGCGGGATTGGCAATGCGATCCGAATAGAAGGCTACCTGCACGCTGTCTTTCCCGGCGTGTTCCGACAGCGAAACTTCATGGTGATGGGCGCGCTCCAAGGCTGGCGAAAATCCCGCCATGCTCATGCGTGGTTGCGATTCACTCAAGTCTGCGGGGGCAGTATCAAAGTCCTGGTCTGAACGGTTCTGCGGTTCCGAACTGGCATAGCTATATTCCACCACCGTGGTGGGCGATAAATGAGCGCGAACCGAACCAAACGGACGGAACGCCGTCACTCTTCCCATGAACTGGATGGTTTGCAGTTCGCTGCCAAACTTCAATTCTAAAACGTCGCCAAGAGCAAAATGATCTGAAGTGGTAAGTGCGAGAGCTTGCAGCGAAGAGTTTTGCAGGCCGGCGGCAGGCGAGGGCAAACTGCGCAGGGTCAGCGAGATTTCCGGATCTGAACCATTTGCCAGCTTGTGGGAGTACGAAGCTCGCATCACACCGCCCGGCAAGCCTTCGCCGTAACCTACGTTGCCCCGCAAAGCCAGCGTCCCGGAAGAAAACAACGACTTCTCCACGGAAAATTCCGTGCTCATGTCGGAAGTGCTTCCAAAACCTTCCGATTCCGATCCCGCCACAAAGGACAGACTCCCTTTGAGGTCCGGCGCATTGCCGGGAGTAGCAGAAGCAGGAGCGCTGGAAACAGGAATGCTGGCCAAACGAAGGATGGGGCGGTTCGATGCGGAGCGCAACACCCACTTCCAATCGTCTTCATCCGCGCCAGTTTTCCACGTCGCAGACTGCAGCGCATCGACCAAAGTTCCCAGCGTAACATTAACCACTACTTCGCTGCCGTTTCGCAATCCTACTCGCGATCGCGTTGCGGGCAAAAAGAACGGGGCGGAAATTTTGAGGCTGTAAGTTCCCGGGACAAGATCATGGATGGAATAGAATCCTCGCGCATCGGTGAACGCTCGAAGCGCCGGAACCGCGGCGCCGAGGACCTCCACCATCGCGCCCATCTGCGGGACGCCGCTGGCGTCGCGCACAAATCCCGAAATCGAACCTGGACGTTCCCCAGCCCACACCGGAAGCACCAGGCTCAATGTTACGACGAAGCAGCCGAGCTTACGGAGCATGCACCACCACCCTTATGGGAGACCAAGCGCGGGACTACTCGACAGTAAAAGTTGCCGATGGATCCACGGTCTGCTTGGAAATATTGTCATTAACCTTAATCTGGATACGATACGTCCCCGGATTAAGATTGGCGGCTGAGAGCGTTTTTTGCAGGGTCACCTGATCGCCAAGATTCCCCATCTTGTCGGTGGACTCGATAGTGTGGATCACTGTTTGTTACTTGCCATGTCCACGACATCATACTCAAACGTGGCGGAAGGTTTATGGGTTTTGTCATCGGTGCCCAGGTTATATACCTGCATCCAGAAATTCACCTTCTGATCTCGTTTGAAGACCGGAGGCTTGCCGTCAGACGGCGCAACCCGTGGCACAACTTTAGTCTGACCAATGACGAACATTCCGGTGCCTATATCGCGCGAGGGAACCGGCTCCATGGTGCCCGCTACAATCAACGAAGATGCGTCCAATTTGTCGTCGGCATAGTCGGGCACGATGATGCCTTTGCTCCACCGTCCAACCCGGTCTCCATTAACGTCCTTCACCACGATGTCGACTTTGTAACGCCCAGGCCGCAATGGAAAGGCATTCGAGTATACCTTGGAATTCTCCACCATTTTAGGCAAAAGCTCGGCGGGAATGTCTGCCTGCACAGGATCTTCGTGGGTATAAGCGACCTTGCCGCTCAAGGTCGTAATGCGCATGAAGATGTTCACCGTTCCCCGCTGAATGCCGTCCTTGTTCACAAAAGTGATGTCGCGATTCTTGATCTGAATTGTGACTGGAACCAACACAGTGTCACTGGTTACCTTCACGAAGTCAGCCCGCACATCGAAGGGCATCAGGTTCAAAATGATCTTGTGGCTGACGGATTCCTCTTCCAGATCTTTGAACTTGATCGGAGGCGGAGCATTCAATTTGGCATATTGCTCCACACATCAAATTCTTTGGTCTGCTCTGCCGCGGGATCCAACCCCGTAGGACCGGTAAAGAGGCCGCTTGTCGTGCCGCGGTCCGCCCGGTTCTGCATTCCCATGGCTTCCAGATCGCTTTCGCCGGCGCCCGGCACGTGCGCCATTGCGTCCTTCTCGCCTGGGTCCATGGTGTAGTGGTATTCGCCGCACATGCACTGATCGACAAACTCCATGATGACTTCCTGGCCTACGCCCTCAATGTAACGATAGCGCCAGGTTTCCCAAGGGATACGTCGTGGTTTGTCCGCCGCCCTGGTCCTCGGGCCGCTCGTACATGCCGCCCGAAGGGTGCGATTCAACCTCATCGGCCGGGCCCCACTTAATGTACATACGGCCACGATCCGTCTTCCACCCGGGAATGCCGGCCGCAAAATGTTCATTCGCATACTCGATGCGGCGATAGTGCTCTTCCTTGAATTCGTTTTCCGGAGTGTCTGGAGTGGGATCGCGGCGTTGCCAGAAAGCCTCAATGAAGTTGTCGCGCTCTTCGTCGTTGGAAAGCTGCTTGAACGCCGCTTTCTCTTCCGGCGTAATGATGTACACGACATCTTCATCGAGCCACTTCTTGTAGGTCTTGCTTAATTCCTGCGTAGTGATTTTTCGTTAGCCTTTTTTTGTTTTTCGGTGAGCGGACGCTTGAGTGGGTCTGCCCCCTGACTTTGATCCTGCCCTGGATTCTTGTCCAGCGGAGGCCGCAGGAGCGGCGTCATTAGCGGAGCGGCATTGCTGTCTTGCGCGGTGACGGCTGCCGCAGAGCAGAGAACAACAGCACTAGAAACGAAGCCGAAAAAACACGAACGGAAATCTACGCCGAACATGGGGTACTCCTGTGCAACCCACTCTTTTGATGATTATTCTAAGGGTTTGATGCCATGAAGGCAAGGCGAAGTTGGATGCCATGGGCGCCGAGCGAATCAAGGCTAAATTGAACAATATGAAGTAATTACGGGATCAATTCCGAGCCGCTCTGTGCCCCGCCGATTGGGCGGAAGGACATCACGAACGGGCTGAAGGCCCGATCGTACCTGAAATGGTCTTTTCTCCACCCGCGCCTCACAGCCCGCCTCCCAGGCTATAATCATGCGTCGGTTTTTCTCCAGTGCATTCGCGAAGGGATATGCCGCTTGGCGCCAGGAACTTTTGCAATTCTCTCTGCGTATCTGACGACGTGCATTCCTTTCACCCGATCGATTGCAGCGGGAGCGGTGCCGTCAGAAACGCAAAGTTGCGGCGAACGCGGTCGTCGGCATTTCGATCCCAGGAAAACCGATCTCCCATCTTGGCGTCGAGGGGAGGAAGTGAGCAATGACTACAGGGAAAAAGATTGCAATTGGAGCAGGAGCGGTCGTCCTGTTGGCGGGGCTCATCGCGCTTACGGTTTAGCAAAGCCATAAGAACGTGGTCACGGTGCAGACCGGCAAGGTGCGCGGCAGGACTTGGCTTCGATCGTTTCAGCGCCTCGGGGGAAATCAAGCCCAAGGTGTATGCCAATATCGGCGCCAATGCCTTCGGCAAAATCATCAGGCTTTACGTGAAGGAAGGCGACCGGGTAAAGCAGGGGCAAATGCTTGGCGCAGCTTGAAAACGTCCAATCCTCGGCGGACCTGGATGGAGCCCGGGCGTCGCTGGAAGCGGCCCAGACCGATTCGCAAGCCGCCGAGGCCGGATTAAATACTTCCCTGGCGGATTTGACCCGCGCCAAGTCCGACGTGGAAAAAGCGCGGCTGGACTGGAATCGCTCGCAGAGCCTGTACAAAGACGCTCTCATCGCAAAGTCCGAGTACGACTCGCAGAAAGCCACTTGGCAGACGGCGGAAGCGGGATTGATTCAGGCCGAGGCGAAGGTGGCGCAGGCGCGAGCGCAGAAAGAGTCCGCCGACCGCCACATCAACCAGAATCGCGCCAGTTTAACCCACGCCTCAGATGTCTTGCAGAAGACGACATACAAAGCTCCCTATGACGGCATCATCACCAATGTTCCGGTGCGGGAGGGCGAGACCGTGGTGATGGGCATTCAAAATTCGCCGGGCAGCGTGCTCATGACGATTGCCAACCTGTCGGTGATTACTGCTGAGATTCAGGTGGATGAAACCGACATCGTCAGCGTGCAGATGGGCCAATCAGCCGACGTCAGCATTGATGCCATCCCCAAGCAAACTTTCAAAGCGATTGTGACCGAGATCGGCGACAACGCCATCGTGCGCTCTACCGGCGTTTCCACTTCGCAGCAGACCACAGCCAGCCAGGAAGCCAAGGATTTCAAAGTCGTAGTCACGCTGCAGGATCCGCCGCCCAACATCAGGCCCGGGCTTTCGGCAACCGCGAAGATCACCACTGCTACGCGCAGCAATGCGCTTGTCATCCCAATACAGGCGCTGACTCTGCGGCGGCGGCGGATTTAAAACCGGAAACTGAAAAGTCAGTCAGTGCAAGCCTCTGCGCCGCAGGACGACGCATCCAAGGAAGACAAAGAGGAAATTCAAGGCGTATTTGTACTGC
Organism: uncultured Acidobacteriaceae bacterium; assembly: GCA_963712035.1. GTDB lineage: Bacteria > Acidobacteriota > Terriglobia > Terriglobales > Acidobacteriaceae > PALSA-270. Next base: position 233,736 of record CAVQGL010000006.1, read on the forward strand.
GCAATCGCAAGGCGGAGTTCGTGCCGGTGGACACTGGGGTCGCGGGAGCCACGGACATCGAAGTGTTGAAAGGGTTCAGAGAAGGTGACGAGATCATCACCGGCAGCTATAAAGTGCTGCGAACTTTGCGTCCGGGTGCTAGCGTGAAGGTGGATAATTCGGCTCCCAAGAAGGAAGACGAAAGTTCGTAAGCACTCATCAGTCTGCAGTCCTCAGTCGTCGGTTGTCGGTCTTTAGGATGACTTGGCAGGCTGAGACGCGGTGACGTTCCGGTTGGCATTACGTCCAATAGCGGATAGGGTGACCGAAGACCGAGGACTGAAGACAGACTGCAAGGAGAACAATGGCAATGGCTGAAGTCATCGGCGACTCACCGACCGCGGTTTCGGCCGCTCCCGACTCCTCCATGATCTCCACTCGCGACTTGTGGAAGACCTACGACATGGGACTGGAGCAGCAGGTGCACGCTCTGCGCGGCATCAACTTGCGCATCGAGCGCAATGAATACGTTGCGATCATGGGGCCCTCCGGTTCGGGCAAATCCACGCTGATGAACCTGATCGGCTGTCTCGACTCGCCCAGCAAGGGACAATACTGGCTGAATGGCCAATTGGTCAGCGATCTGGATGACGACGAACTGGCGCACATCCGCAATAAAGAAATCGGGTTCGTCTTTCAGACTTTCAATCTGCTGGCCCGCGCCACGGCCCTGCACAACGTGGAGTTGCCGCTTATCTATGCCGGCGTGCATGCCGACGACCGCGCGGCACGAGCCAAAGAAGCGCTGGCTTCGGTGGGCATGGAGTCGCGCATGATGCACAAGCCGAACGAACTTTCCGGCGGGCAGCGGCAGAGAGTGGCGATTGCGCGCGCGTTGGTGAACCGTCCTTCGATCATCCTTGCCGATGAACCCACCGGCAACCTCGACTCCCAGACCGGCAACGAAATCATGGCGCTGCTCGACCGCCTGCAGGCGCAGGGCAACACGATCGTTCTGGTGACTCACGAGCATGACATCGCCGAGTACGCCCACCGCGTCATCTACATCAAAGACGGCGTGATCGAGAGAGACGAGCGCAACGCGAAACACGCGTAGTTGTCACTTCATGAATGATGGGTGCCCCATCCTAGCGCGGATTTTGCGCGGAGCCGGCCCTGAGCGAAGTCGAAGGGGTGGGATTCCACTGAGGCCCGCGCAGGGAACTGTGACTTCGTAGATTTCCCTCCAACAGAAGGTCACACCTCGTTACCACAAGCCGCCGCTACCGTTCATTCATCACAGCTTTTGAGATTCGACTTGGATACACTTCTCCTCCTGCGCGAGGACCTCCCGCGCCCGGAGGCGGCCTGTGCCCCAATTCGATCCAGAGTTTGCTCACGATGTGCTGATTCCCATTGCGGAGGCAGCATACCTTCCCAACTTGCAATCCGGCTCTTTGCCTCCCGGTTATGAGGCCGTGGGTCCGATCCGAGTGAACGAGCGCGCCGCGGCCGCGCAGATCGTGCAAGCAGCGCCTTCCGCGGCTCTCGCCCCACATCTCGCGATGGTGCAACGTATGCGCCAGGACGGCGACGGGTTCGGCTGGGTGGCGCAGAATACCGAGCAACGTATTTTGGTGATCAGCTTTCGTGGCACGGTTTCACTTGCGGATTGGTTGCACGATTTCGACTGCCTGCCCGCTCCTTACGAACCGGTGGAGAACTATGGCACGGTGCACAAAGGCTTTCAGGCAGTTTACGAAGTGGTGCGCGAGAGCATGTTGGAACAGGTTCGTAGCGCCGATCAAAAATTCACCCGCCTGATCGTTACCGGACATAGCTTGGGCGCGGCACTCTGCGAGTTAGCCACTCCCGATCTGCTGCACAACGGCAACGTCGCGCTTGTGCCGGAGGTGCAGAACTTCGCAGGCCCGCGATGCGGCCATCACGATTTTGAAAACAGCTTCGATGCGGAGATCAACGCCTGCTTCCGCGTGGTGAATGCCTGGGACATCGTCCCCCAACTGCCTCCGCCGCTAGCGCTGTTCGAGCATGTGGGCGCGGCGGTTCGGGTGAATGGCGGCTTCACGCTGGATGAACTCACTGCGCACAGTCTGGAGAAGAGCTACGCACCAGGTCTGGCGAAGTTAATGCCGCAGGCGGTGGAACTCAGGCGGGAGGGCGTTGCTGCGAGGAGTATCGTTCCGGAAATGCTGATTGGGAGGGAACCGTAGGGAGAACCACCCGCAGCAGAACATTCACAGGAGAGGCCCGACCTCAATTAGACCGGGACATTCGATGGTGGTAGCATTCGCGCGATGGAGGCCCAAGACTATACAAAAACGTACGAGAGGAGGACCGACGAAGAGTTGCTTCGTTTGGCGCTCCATCAAGAAGAGTTGACTTCAGAGGCCGTCTCTGCACTAAGAAATGAACTGGCCAGGCGAAGCATTAGTTCGAATGAGCAATTAAATGCTTTCCGCGAACAGGAGAACCTTCGTAGTGACGAGGAGTCCAAAAATCCGGGCAGGTTTTTTCTCATCCACCCCTACGGGATTGGACGGAAGTTGTTTGGCAAAGCGGCCTGTATCTATAACCCCGAAACAGGGATGGAACGGTTCAAGACCACGGCGTTCATTGTTTTATTTTGGATTCCGCTGATCCCGAGGGGGACTTATCTGGTTGAGCGGAAGCGCTCCTCTGTGCTGTATAACACGAAAATCCTGGAGAGGCTTCCGATAGATTGGGAACAGGTACTGAAGGTCTGGATTTTTACTGGCGGCGGGTTCTTGGCGCTGATTTGGCTCTGGAAGTTTCTGTGGCCTTTTCTGCTAGAGCATTGATAGTCGAAGCGTTTCGACCACCACGTTGTGCTGTATCGCGGGTCATGCGTCCGGGGCGGACACGTTTCGCGGGCGAGGGCGCCCGCGCCACACCTGAGAACGAAATGGCGACCCCGGAGGGAGTCGAACCCCCAACCCTCAGATCCGAAGTCTGATGCTCTATCCAATTGAGCTACGGGGCCGTTCCCAAACTCTACCACTGGCTCAGGTTGTTTCACCAATCGGCTCTAAGTCTGTGGCCAATTGGGCGCTAGCTACCATCGATCAGGTCCTACGACTCGCGCTGGAGGCATTTGTGGAATCCCACCCTAGTCGCAAAAAGCGCGACTAGGATGGGGCACCCATTGTCCGGAAGGTCACAGGCCGTCAGCGCAGGAAGGCGTCTACCAAGCCGCCGTCGACCGGGATTAGATGGCCGGTGGTGCAGCGCGCCTTGGGACTGGCGAGAAACAGGATCGCGTGCGCGCAGTCGTCGGGATCAATGGCTTGATGCGTTAGCGTGCGCTTGGCATAGAAATCCGCCAGCAGAGCGCGCAGTTGGTCGTCGGTAGCTTGCGCATCAAATCCAATGCCGTATTTTTTTAGCGACGTGATCACGCGGTCGCGCGGAAACATGGTCGAACCTTTGACCACCGTAGCCGGACTGATTCCGTTTACCCGGATTTTCGGCGCGAGCGAAATTGCTTCTTCCCGGATCAGATGGCTCAGCGCGGCTTTGCTCACGTCGTAAGCTTCGCTTCCCTTCTTGGCCACGACAGCATTGGCGGAACTGATCAGCACGATGGATGCCTCCATGTCCTGCTCACGCAAAATCTGTGCAGCCTCGTCGCAGAGCCGGTGATTGGCAGTGACGTTCAGATCGAGAGTCGCGCCCCATTGCTCGTCGGATATCGATCCGTCAGAAGAGGTGGGGAAAATTGCGGCCGTGTTGATCAGGATGTCGAAGCCGCCGTAGTTCGCAATCACTTCCCGCAGCGCCTGATGAATGGCCTTGCGGTCGCGAATGTCGATGGTTAGAGCCATGGCAGCTTCTTTGCTGGCAAGCTGTTTCGCGGACTCCGTGGTGTTGGCGGCTTCTTTGGTATCGCGGTCGGCCGCAACCACATTGGCTCCGCGTTGCGCGGCAAGCAATGTGGCGGCTCGGCCGATTCCGTTGCCTCCACCGACTACCACCGCAACGCGCCGGCTCAATTCTTTTTCCGGAGGCTGGCGGCGGATTTTTGCCTCCTCCAGCAGCCAATATTCGATGCGGAAGGCTTCGGAGGGCGGCAGCGCCACGTAATTCGAATACGTCGCGAATGCGGAGGTCTTGGCCGCGGCTCCCGCCTGAGGCAGGATTGCGGGCGGGTTTCCTGAGTCCTGATTTCCGGAGCCCATGGCAGTCGCGCCTTCCATCACTTGAATGGCGTTGACGTAGAACTCTCCGGTGATGCGGGCTTCGGTCTTGCTCTTGCCGAAGCTGAACATGCCGATGCCGGGGATCAAGACTACCGTCGGATTGACGTCGCGCATGGCCGGAGAATCGGGGCGGACAAAGGAGTCGTAGTACTGTTTGTACTCCTCACGGTAGGTCTTCAGAGCGGAGTCGATGGCATCGCGCAGGCCGGCGAGATCGGCTTTGGGAGTCCAGGGAACATAGAGTGGGCGAATTTTTGTACGTACGAAGTGGTCGGGACAGCTGGTGCCGAGATGCGCCAGTTGGGGAGCGTCCTTAGAGTTGATATAGCGCTGCACCTCGGGAGAATCGTTGAAACTGCCAATCATGCGCTGGCGGGAAGATACACGGCCGCGGATGAAGGGGAAGATATCGAGCGCCCGTTCGCGATGATCTGGCAGCATCTGGTATTGCGCTCCATTGAAAATCGCCGCGCCCTTCTTCTCCACATGTTCGGCGACGAACTGCCCGAGCTGATCGATGATAGTCAGCGTATTGAGATAGCAATCGCGCTGGGTGTCGCCCCAGGTGAACAGGCCATGCCCGCCGAGAACGATGCCGTCACAACTGGGATTATCAGTGGCGGCGCGGCGCAGCATCATGCCCAGCTCGAATCCGGGGCGCTGCCAGGGCAGCCAAATCAAATGATGATCAAAGCGGCGATTGAATTCTTCCATCTTTTCTTTGCCATTGGCCGACGCCGCGAGCGCAATGCCCCAGTCGGGATGGAGATGGTCCACGTGCGCAAAAGGCAGGAAGCCATGCAGAGGCGTGTCGATGGATGACGCGACACTGTTGTTGTCGAAGTTGCACAGCGGATAGAGCGCGACCATTTCATCTTCGAACTCGGGACCACGATAGCGGCGCTCCAGCGCATGCAGCTTATCTAAATAGAGCGCGGCGAAGCCACTTCTCTTCATACTGCCGAGGTCGCCACCACTTCCCTTCACCCACAGAACCGTGGTCTCGGAACCGTCCAGCGGATCTTTTTCCGTCACCTTGGAACTAGTATTGCCGCCGCCAAAGTTGGTGATGCGCAGATCGGAGCCCAGGAGATTGGAACGGTAGCGCAACTGTTCCGCGCCATCGAGGGTGCGGGCCAGTTGGTCGTCCCAGCGATCTTCCAAGAAGTGCAGTTTCTCTTGAACTTTCAAGCGGGTCTCCTTGTGTTTTGCAATAGATTAATAAGTTCAATAGGGATATTTATATTCTACACTGGCGGGCCGAGGGTTTGTTTCAGGTTTGAGAGGCAGTTAAGACGAATTCCGAACGAGCATGAATTGGCCGGCGTTCGATCTTTCGACTGCGTAGTGGAGGCGTTTGTGGAATCCCACCCTAGTCGCCAAGAGCGCGACTAGGATGGGGCACCCATCGTTCACAAAGTCAGGGCAGAGAACGAAAGATTAGCTCTCGCGGTCGGCGCGGCTCAGGTTCTGGTTGCGGATAGCTTTGTGCTCAAGCCCGCGCACTTCCTCGATGTTGGCCAGAACCTTGTGGATGGCGTCGGCGATGGCGTCCACGTCCGCGGGACTGCCCAGGAACACCTGATGCGGAAACCAGATCGCTTCTTTATAAGCCGCGCGCTCCGATTCTGGACAGGTATACATTTTTCGGAGATCGAGTTTCTTCTCACCCCAACTCAAGCGCTGGGAAGTCCGCCGGATCAAGCGGGAACAGAGAACTCTTGTAGACCGGTTCGTAGAAAAGCCCATCGCAGGGGATACCTTCCAATTGCAACGCCGCGACGAAGTTGGCGCGGGGAATGTCTTTGACTTGCTCGGAGAAATATTTGGCCACGTAGCCGTAAGGCGCGAGCCGGGTGATGCGAGGCTCCGGCTTGAGCAGGCCAATGCCCGGAGTTTTTTGCAGACGCGATTCAAAGTGCTTCATGTTTTTCTCGCGCGTCTTGGCCTGTTCCGGCAGCCGGTCGAGTTGCGGTCCGAGGACGGCCGCTTGAAATTCTCCCAGGCGGTAATTGAAGCCAACAATGCGATGATGGAATTGATCGGTGACGCTGGCACGCCCCGCATTGATGTAGCTCTGTACGCGCTCCATGTATTCGAGGTTATTGGTGATGACGGCGCCCCCTTCGCCTGACGTGATCAGCTTGCTCGACTGAAAGCTGAAAGCGCCCAAATCTCCCATGGAACCGGCGCCCTTTCCCTTCCACATGCCGCCGTGGGCGTGGGCACAATCTTCGACGATTTTGAGATTGTGTTTTTGCGCGATGCGCAGGAGTTCATCCATGTCGGCAAAGCGCATGCCCAGGTGAACAGGAAGAATGGCTTTGGTCTTGGGAGTGATGGCTTGCTCGACCAGCTTCCAATCTAGGCAATAGGTGTCGGGATCGACGTCGACGAAAACGGGAACGGCGTTGAGCAGAAGAACGGGACCGACCGTTCCCTCCCAGGTGTAAGCCGGGGCGATGACTTCGTCTCCGGGGCGGATGTCGATGGCCTTAAGAGCTGCTTGGATCGCGACCGTGCCGGTGCTGACGCATTGGGCGTACTTCACGGTATGGGTCTCGGCAAACTTTTTGGCGAAAGCGGTTGCGTGCTTGCCGGGAAAAGGCTGGCCACCCCATCCTGTGCCTTTGAGAACATCCTGCAGCGCCTGCGCTTCAGCCTCGGTTCCAAACGGCCATGGAGTGAATGGAGTTTTGCGGAGCGGTTCACCACCAGTAATTGCCAGTTTTCCCACGCGAATGAGCCTCCGATAATCTTAGTGAACGGCGGTGCAACGCAAAATCATAATTCAGGGGGCAGGAGTCCGCCAGTGTTTTTTTGCAAGCTGTGTAAAAGCGCTTAGAATACGCGGGATGGCTTCATTCTTCCGCGAGGGAACAGAGGAGAAGGTCAGAACAAACGAAATAAGACAGCAATTCTCTTGACAAACTGCGACGGTCGTCTAAGCGCTTTGATAAATCGAAAAAATGCTGGCATATCGCCGGAGATTTCCGTATCATCCGAGTTTCTTAATGCCGGACAAAATGCTCGGCAACGTGAAATCCCAGGAGGGAATTTTTTATCCATGGCCATGACGAAGTCGGTTGGTTTTGCGGTGGTGGGCCTGGGAAGCATTTCCCGGACCTCAATCCTGCCTGCCTTCGCTCATAGCAAAGAGGCAAAACTCGTGGCTCTCGTCAGCCGCGACCAGGGGAAAGCAGCGGCTTGGGCGCAACAGTTCGGCGCCGAGGCTAGTTATGGCGTCGAGAATTACTCTGCGTGCCTGGCAAACCCTGAGGTAAATGCCGTCTATATCGCAACCCCGCCCGGCGATCATCTGGCACTGGCTGTTAGGGCAGCGCAGGCGAAAAAGCACGTGTTGTGCGAAAAACCACTGGCGGCGACGGCCGAGCAATCCGCGCAAATGGTGAAAGCCTGCCGCAGCAATAACGTGCTGCTAATGACCGCCTATCGAAAATACTTTGAGCCGAGCATTGTTTATTTGAAACAACTAATTGGCGAAGGCGCGCTGGGAAAGCTCGATATGATTCACACCTCATTCAGCGAACTTTATGTACCGGGCACGTCGGCTGCGTGGATGATCGATGGGAAGATGGCGGGCGGCGGACCGCTAATGGATCTCGGCGTGTACTGTGTGAACACGAGCCGCTGGCTGGCCGGAGAGGATCCTGTGGAGGCTATCGCGTCGGCCTGGAGCCACAAAGAAACGTTCCGCGAAGTGGAGGAAGGTGTTACTTTTCGTCTGCGTTTTCCGAGCGGGCTGTTGCTGCAAGGAAGTTCGACGTATAGCGCAGCGCTGTCGTCGTTCCTATTTATTCAGGGAACCAAGGGTTGGTTGTCATTAACCCCCGCGTTCCCTTTCGAAGAAGAGCGCAGGCTGACGGGAAAGATAGGCGGACGCTGGATCGAAAAGACATTTGAAGTCGTCGACGAGTTTGCATTGGAGATCGACGCCTTCGCCGCCGCTATTCAAAGTGGACAAGCCCCCGAGCCCGACGGAGTTGAGGGTCATCGGGATATGATGATTTTTCAGGCGATCTACGAATCGGCCAAAACGAAGAAACCGGTTGAAATCCATTACTAGGGTGATGGAAGCAGATTGTTCCTTGCGGCGAAATGACAGAGCTTTTTAGGTAACCAGAAATATTCAAGGAGAGCGTAATGAGCATGCGCGTAGCGAGTGCCCCGGTGAGTTGGGGCGTGATGGAAAACATCGCTCTGCCGGACGATTACTCCCCGGAGCGAGTTCTCGACGAGATTGCAGAGGCGGGCTACTCGGGCACGGAATTGGGACCCTACGGTTTCTTGCCTACCAATGCGCAGGAGCTGCGCGCAGCGCTGGCTAAGAGGAAACTTACGCTCTGTTCCGCCTTCATCGAGATGGATTTGGGGAATGCCGACAAACTGGAAGCCGGCATCGCGACCGTGTTGACTTCAGCCAAGCTCATCAGCGAGGCGGGAGCGAAGTTACTGGTTCTGTCCGACGAAATCACTCCGGCTCGCAATGCGGCCGCGGGGCGGCCGGAAGTTACGAACACACTTTCCTGGAGCGAATCCGAGTGGCGGAACGCCAAGACAGCGGTGGCCAGAGTGATCGATGAATGCCGCGCCCTTGGTTTGAGGGTGTCTTTTCATAACCACGCGGGAACTCACGTGGAGACTCCGGAGGAAGTGGACCGCCTGTTTTCGCTGTTCTCCCCCGCTGACCTAGGTTTATGTTTAGATACCGGGCACTACGTTTATGGCGGCGGGGACGTTGTGAGTTACTTAGAAAAGCATGTTTCGCGAGTGTGGTGCGTGCACCTCAAAGATATTTACAAAAACAAATTATCCGAAGTACGGCAAAAGAAACTTAATTTTCACGACGCGGTGCGGCACGGTGTCTTCGCGCCTTTGGGAAAAGGTAGCATTGATTTTTCGCAGGTGCTCTCGCTTCTGAAAAAAGGGAATTTCGACGGATGGTTGGTGGTGGAAGCCGATGTGTTACCGGGAGGAATCGGGGCGGATGCACCGCTGCCGAACGCAGTGGCGGCGAGAGAGCTTCTCCGGCAACAGGGACTGTAAGTCTCGAGCGTTCGTAGCACCAGCGTGTCGCCGGCCCGTTCGTGGACGAAGACGAAGCCCAACGAGCAGTGAAAGTGGAGGCAGGCGCTGGCGCTACATGGCGGAGACCACGTTGGCTTACCGGTGATGTATCCTAGCGGAGCGTCTGGGATCGGTTGGCGCGAGGTTGCCGGGCCCTCCCTCAATAGCTAATGTCCCCTTCCAAAAAAGACGACCGCAGAAAGCCTTCCAAGGCCGCGAGCATTTACGACGTGGCCCGCGAGTCCGGGGTATCTGTCTTCACTGTCTCGGCAGTGGTCAACAACAAAGCCCACGTGGGCAAAAAGCTGCGCGAGCGCGTGGAAGCCGCCATCCTAAAACTGAAATATCGTCCTAACTTAATTGCCCGGAGCCTGGCGAAGCAGCAAACCCACACCATCGGCATGATCGTTCCTGACATCGTCAATCCGTTCTTCCCCATGGTGGTGCGTGGGGCGGAAGATGCGGCGCGCGAACACGGTTACAACTTGCTGATCTGCAATAGTGACGACGTTCCTGGAGAAAGAGGAAACGACGGTCGAGTTACTTCTTTCGAAGCGAGTGGACGGAATCCTGCTGACCAAGGCTGCGGAAGATTTTCGGCCGCCCCTGCGCCAGATGATCAAGGAGGTAAACATCCCATTCGTGCTGGTGATGCGGACCTACCCCAAACTCACAAAAGATGCGGTGATTACGGACGATTATCAAGGCGCGTACGACGCCGTGTGCCACCTGGCGCGCGCCGGACGGCAGCGTATTGGATTAATTGGGGGACCGCTCAAAGTAAGCAATGCCATGGCGCGCTTCGAGGGTTTCCGCGATGCGCTGAAAGCCAAGGGGCTGCCCTACGATCCGGAGTTGGTAGTCCAGGGAGACTACCGGATCGAGTCGGGAGCACGGGCGGGACATGCTCTGCTCTCCCACCGGCCCGATGGAATCTACGTAGCCAATTATCTGATGACTGTTGGCTTACTCAAGGCGGCGGAAGAAATTGGGCTGCGTTGTCCCGAAGATTTCGGACTGGTCAGCTTCGATGATTATCCCTGGCTGGGAATATTCCGGCCGAAACTGACCACGGTTGAATTACCTAAACATCAATTGGGCCGCGAAGCCGCGGAACTGCTCATTGCGAGGATTGAGGGTAATCGGGAAAAGGCCGTCGTCAGAAAGCTGCAACCGGAACTTCGCATCCGCGAGTCCTGCGGCTTCGCTCTGCACGTGGTACGCGAGCAAGCCAATGAGGCTGGTGCGGAGTCTATTAAGCCCACGTTGGACCCTGAAATCGTTACGACTCGCTAAAATCAATCTCCACAGGTTGGCCAAGACTCTTCGTCTTGAATACCAGATAAAGCGCACCCACTGCTATCCATATCCCGCCTACGATGAGGGTCGAGCCTTGCAAATTGAAAATAATAACCAGGCAGAACAGGAATCCTAAACCAGGGGCGAAGAGGTCGAGCAAGAGATTGCGCTTGCCTGCAAATTCGGGAGAAAATCCAAAGTGCCAGAGCGCTGCTGCATTGACCGCCATGAATGCGATTAGCGCCCCGAAATTGAGAACTTCGACGGCTCTCTCCCAGTTCACCGTCAGACTTCCGATGTAGGCCAGTAGGCCGACAATCAATACGTTGTAGGATGGATTGCCGCGCTTGGGATTCAAGTGGCCAAATACTTTTCTGGGCAGCACGTTGTCTCTGCCCATCCCATACAGCAACCGCACCGCTCCCAGGAGTCCGGCCAAGCCGCAGGCAAAACTGGCAACGATGTTGATGATGCCAAAACCGTTGAAGAGGCGCGTGCCGCCGACTACGCGGGCTACATCCATGAAAGCGGTTTCGGGGTTCGTCAAAGTGTGGTAATCGGGCCAGACACGCTGCGCCAGATACACCTGGAAAGACGCAAAGAGTCCGGTGAAGACACACACCAGGACGGTCGCGAGCAGCACGTTGCGCCTGGGATTCTCGACTTCTTCGGCCAGTATGCTCACGCCGTCGAATCCTATATAGGTGTTAGCGGCAAATGCCGTCCCCAGGCCGATGGCCCGCACGCTGAATGTCCTGGGATCATAAAGAGGCTGAGTGGAAATGAGTCCGTGCCAATGCTGGTGAGTGAAGATGTACCAAATGGCCTGACCAATGAAGGCTGCCATCACGAACGCAATAAAAGCCAGCATGATCTCATTAGTGCGCGCGGTAGTGCGAATGCCAAACCAGCACAGCAGCGTCATCAAGCCCACGGCGATCGCGGAAAGCATGGGAAAAGGAATCGCCGGAATGAGCCTTTGCAGCGTCAACGCAGTGTACAAGCTGTTTTGCAAGGGTTGAATCAGATACTCCAGAAACATCGCCCAGCCTACGACAAAGCCGATCCGCGAATTAAATCCCCGGCTGACGTAGGTGTAGACAGAACCAGCCGATGGGTAGACGGTGGCCATGCGTCCGAAACTGACGGCGGTGGCCGTCATGGCTACCATGGCGGCGAGCAAAGTGATGATGGCATGTCCTTGGGAAAGAACCTGGGCCTCGCCAAAGATGGGAACGACCGCGATGGGCGAGGTTAAAATTACGCCGTAGTAGATCAAGTCCCAAAGGGTTAGAACTCGCTTCAGTCGTGGCGGAGCTACGGCATTTTCTGTGGTCGATGGCACTATTGTTCTCCGCCGAACTTCTTGCGCCGAACTCACTCCCGTTCAGCCGCAGCGCCTCTAGAAGATGCGTTGCTTCTCTCGGGCTTTGACGTACTTCGCCCGCGCCGCGCCTACGGTTTCGACCTCGGAAACCTCCGCAACGGGAACGTCCCACCAGGATTCGTAACCTGGCACTCTCTGATCGTACGAAGTTTCGATGATGGTGACCGTGGTCCGGGGGCTCTTCCGAGCCTGGATTAAGGCTGCCCGCAATTCGTCGCGCGTATTCACGCGCGCAGCGCAGGCGCCTAAACTTTGGGCATTGGCTACAAAATCCACGGAGATGGGCTCTCCATCAAGCTTGCCATTCCGCCGGTAGCGATATTGCGTGCCCATGCCGCGATTGCCGACGGCCCGAGTCAATCCGCCAATGCTGGAGAAGCCGTGATTGTCGAGCAGAATGATGTTCAGCTTTTGCCCTTCCTGGATGGCAGTAGAGATTTCCTGCGCCATCATCAGGTAAGAACCGTCGCCCACCATCACGTAGACCTCGCGGTCGGGAGCGGCCATTTTCACGCCCAGTCCGCCGGCAATCTCGTATCCCATGCAAGAATAGCCGTACTCCACGTGGTAGCCCTTGGGGTCGCGGGTGCGCCAGAGTTTGTGGAGGTCGCCGGGCAGGCTGCCCGCTGCGCATACCACTACATCCCGCGCCTCGCTGACTTCGTTCACCACTCCGACCACTTCGCCTTGGCTGATTGGAGGTCCAGAGTGCAAGTTGTAAATTCGATCAACTTCCTTTTCCCAAGCCTCACGCAGGGAGGCCACTCTTGAACTGTAGGATGCGTCAACTTGATAGCCGACGACCGTTTCCTTGAGTTCCTGCAATGTGACCTTCGCGTCCCCCACCAACGGCAGAGCTGACTGCTTGCCGGCGTCGAATTCGCTGACATTTATATTTACGAAACGCACAGACGGATTCTGAAATGCAGTTTGCGATGCGGTGGTGAAATCGCTGTAGCGCGTGCCAACTCCGATGATGAGGTCGGCTTCGCGCGCCAGAATATTCGCCCCCGGCGTGCCGGTTACTCCGAGTGCTCCGAGTTCTTGAGGATGATCAAAGCGCAGCGAACCTTTTCCGGCTTGGGTCTCGGCTACCGGTATTCCAGTCTGCGCGGCCAGTTCCGCCAGAGCCTGGCTGGCCTCGGAATAAATGACGCCGCCACCGGCGACGATCAGCGGATGCCGGGCGGAACGAATCCACTGCGCAGCCTTCGCGAGAAGTTGCTTGTCGCAGCGGGCTCGGGGAATTGTCCAGACGCGCTTTTCGAAAAAATGTTCGGGATAGTCGAAAGCTTCGGGTTGGACGTCCTGAGGCAACGCAAGAACGACGGCGCCAGTTTCGGAGGGGGAAGTCAGTACGCGGAGCGCAGCCGGCAAAGCGGTTAGAATTTGCTCGGGGCGTTCGATGCGATCCCAATAGCGCGCCACCGGTTTGAAACAATCGTTCGCGGAAATGTCCTGGCTGGCCGAAGATTCCACCTGCTGCAACACAGGCGCAACGTGGCGCTGTGCAAAAATGTCTCCGGGAAGTAGCAGCACGGGCAGGTGATTCACCGTGGCCACCGCGGCCCCGGTCACCATGTTGGTCGCGCCGGGGCCGATAGATGTGGTACAAGCCAGCGTGCGCAGCCGGTTGCTGGCTCGGGCGAATGCAACCGCTGTGTGAACCGCCGCCTGTTCGTTGCGGAATAGATAGTAAGGCAGGCCGGGATCCTGCTCCAGAGCTTGGCCCATTCCGGCGACGTTCCCGTGACCAAAAATTCCCAGGCAGCCTTCGAACAAATGGTATTCACGGCCGTCGCGCTCGCTGTATTGATTCTTAAGAAATGAAACCACGGCCTGCGCCATGGTGAGGCGTTTGCTCATCAGACCTCCTGCGAATGAAGCGTCAACTGCCGGCGACGAGGATATTCTTCCTGCCCGCAGCTATCCTTTTACCAGCGGCAAGCGAGGATCCATGTCTTTCCAGGTCGAGCGAATCCAGACATGCTGGGGATCTTCGGTGACCGCCATGGTACGCGATGATCCGGCAAGAAAATTCAGGTAGTACACGTCGTATCCAGGCCCGGCTACTACGGGATGATACCCACTTCGCACCAGCACCGCATCCCCATCGTGAGTTTGGACGGTCTGTCCGTTGGCGTTCTCCCCCGAATAAAGATGCTGCAAGGCAAAAGCGCCCGGCTGCTTCATCCGGTAATAATAGATTTCGTCTAGGTCGACTTCGGTCGGCGGATTGTGCACGTCGTGTTTGTGAGGCGGGAAACTGGACCAGTTTCCCCCTGGGGTATAAACCTCAATGACGATCAATTTGTCCGCGGGAAAGGCAGGAGTCGATTACATCCACAATCTGGCGGGAAACATTGCCTCCGCCGCGAAGATTCGTGGCGACGTTAGCCGGGGTGATCAATTTGGGTTGGAGGCTGGCGGTGGAAGGCACTCGGCACTCCGCGATTTCGCAGGCCGTTTGTGCGGTGAAGCTCACGCTGTTCCCTGTTGGCAAGTAGAGAGCATAGGGAAAACCGTCAAACACGTCGGCGCGCTTCCCAATGAGTTGGGCTCCCTGGCCCCAATCGGCGAGGCAAGTGCCTCCGAGCAGAACGAAGGCGGCTTCTTCCCCTTCGGTGGTGGCCCGGTAGGTTTCGTTCGGTTGCAAACGCCGCACGAAAAAACTCATCCACTCCCATTTGGCTTCTTGGCGGGTTAATCGCAGGAGTTCACCGGATTTTTCAGGCGGGAGATTTTGGGAATGCGCGAGAACGTCACTTCCGTTGCCAGGATTGGCCATGAAGTCGAGACCCTTTTTGCGGCGCAGGCGGCAGGATTGTCGAGAAAACATCTAACCGCTTTGATAATATGGCAAATGCAACTCGCGTTGTCAATCAACTTTGGCTCCCGCGCCGGTCCCATAAACAGCGGAATCGCGAGAGCGTAGACTGCGGTAAAATCCTCGACCAACCATTGTAGCCTGTGAGGCCAGAGAATGCCGGTAGAAGAGCTCGCTAATTTCGCCAACGGCCAATGGCAAAAAGCGCAAAGCCCCGAATATCAGGATGTGATAAATCCTGCGACCGCCGAAGTATTGGCGAAATCCCCGTTATCCGGGCTTGCAGATGTTGCCGCAGCCGTGGAGGCAGCGGCGGCGGCTTACCCCGAGTGGCGGCGTACGCCTGCGGAGGACCGCATCCAGCCGTTGTTCAAACTCAAGCAACTCATGGAGGAGCACCTCGACGATTTTGGCCGCTTGATCACGCTCGAAAACGGTAAGACTTTCGCGGAAGCCAAAGCGGAAATGCGCCGTGCTATCGAGAATGTCGAGGTAGCTTGCGGCATCCCGACCCTGATGCAAGGTTACAACCTGGAAGACGTGGCCCGCGGCATTGACGAAATAATGATCCGGCAGCCGCTTGGGGTCGTCGCCGCCATCACTCCGTTCAACTTCCCCGGAATGATTCCCTTCTGGTTTCTTCCTTACGCAATCGCGTGCGGCAACACCTTTATCCTCAAGCCTTCTGAGCGCGTCCCGCTCACCATGCGCTTCGCTTTCGAATTGCTGGAGAAAACCGGATTGCCCAAGGGCGTGGTCAATCTGGTGAACGGCGGCAAAACGGTGGTAGATGCGCTGCTCGATCATCCCAAAGTTCGCGCCGTGAGTTTTGTCGGTTCGACTCCGATCGCGAAATATGTTTATGCCCGCGCCGGAGCGAATGGCAAGCGCGCCCAGTGCCAAGGCGGCGCTAAAAATCATGTGATTGTCCTGCCCGACGCGGATATGAGCATGGCCACGCAGATTATCTCCGACAGCGCTTTTGGCTGCGCGGGACAGCGATGCCTGGCGGTTTCGGTCGCGGTAACTGTAGGCGAGGCGCAAAGCAGTTTTCGAGATTTCATCACTGAAGCTGCTAGCAAAACTAAAGGTGGGAAACGGTCTGGAGGAAGGCGTACAAATGGGGCCGGTGATTACGCCCCAAAGCAAGTCGCGAGTCGAGGAGTTGATTGGCCTGGGGGAGAGCGAGGGAGCGAAAGTCTTGCTGGACGGCCGTCAATCGAAAATCGCAAAATATGAGTCGGGGAATTTCGTAAAGCCAACGGTCCTGGACGGGCTTCCCTCCACCAGCAAACTCACGGATACCGAGATTTTCGGCCCGGTGCTCAGCCTGGTCCATGCCAATGATCTGGACGAGGCGATCGAATTTCTAGGGCGGAGCGCTTTCGGCAACCAGGCCTCGCTGTTTACTTCCAGTGGTTCGGCGGCGCGGCGGTTTCGCTATGAAGCGCCGGCCGGCAATATTGGGATTAATATTGGCGTGGCCGCTCCCATGGCTTATTTTCCGTTTAGCGGATGGAAGAATAGCTTTTTCGGCGACCTCCATGGCCAGGGGCGCGACGGGGTTGAATTTTACACCGAGAAAAAAGTCGTAGTGGAGCGCTGGGCAAGAGATCACTCGCGAAAGTTCTAGAGCGTGACGATAATTCTAAGCGATTAGCGCAGTATAAATATCCAGGAGATGCGATGAGCAAGCTTGGGGTGGGCGTCGTTGGGGTCGGAGACATGGGCAGGCGCCATGCGGAGAACATTCGCAGCCTGGTTCCGCAGCGCCCAACTGGTGGCCATGGCCGATCCCGACACGGCGCGGGCGAAACGCGTCGCCAGCGAACTGGAAATCGAGGCCTCCTATCGCAGCATCGAAGAGTTGCTCGAGCACAAAGACATTGATTGCGTGGTGATTGCCTCGCCAGATAAATTTCATGCACAAGATATTCGTACGGCGGCCGCAGCGGGCGTAGATATTCTGTGCGAAAAGCCGCTGGCTCTTAATCTCGAAGGACGCGCAAACCACTTTGGAAGTCGTTGTCAAGGCGGGCGTGCGCTTGCAGATCGGTTTCATGCGCCGTTACGACCCAGCCTATGCGGCGGCCATGAGAAGGATTGAAGCCGGTGAAATCGGCGAACCTGTGGTTTTCAAGTCCATTGGACGAGACCAGAATGCGCCTCCTCTTGCGGCTTACCAGTCGCACCTGAATGGCATGCTTTTTTACAACAGCACAATTCACGATTTCGATCTGGCCCGCTGGCTGATGCGGGACGAAGTCAGCGAGGTGCAGGCTTTCACGACTTGCGCCATACGTCCCGAAGTCGCGCAATGCGGCGACATCGTGGCCGGTGTGGTGAACCTGAAATATCGGCGCGGCGCCATCGGCAATATCGAGTCCTACGTGCAGTGCGTTTACGGATACGACATCCGCACCGAGATTGTGGGATCGAAAGGCTCGATTCTGGTGGGCAGCTTGCAGCAACATTCTGCGACTGTGCTAAGCAGTCAATGGAGGAACGTCAAACTATGGCAAACCATTTCCTCAGCCAGGTTTGCCGACGCCTATCTCGCCGAAGTAAGAGATTTTGTCGACAATATGATGCAACGACAAGGCGCCGCGGGTTACCGGCGAGGACGGTTTGAGAGCGCTGGAGATCGCGGTGGCCGCGGAAAATTCGCACCAGCAATCGAAACCCTGCAAAGTCATGTCGGCGGATGCGGAGGAATGATGAGTCGTGCGACAGCTGTCACCTACAAGAGCCCACTACACGAAATGACGCAGACCACGCCTACCTGCCTGTGGAATGATTCCGCGTCGATTCAGGAATTAACGTACTCGATCGAGCACGGGGCTGTGGGAGCGACTTGCAATCCAGTGATCGTGCTCGGCGTGCTGAAGAAAGAGATGAACCTGTGGAAGGACCGTATTCACGGACTGATTCAGGAACTGCCGACGGCGACTGAAGATGAGATTGCGTGGCAATTGGTGCGAGAGATCTCGATCAAGGGTGCGGCACTGCTGAAGCCGATTTTCGACGCGCAGCAGGGCAAGAATGGACGGCTGTCGATTCAAACCGATCCGCGGCTATTTCGCGACACCCAGGCCATCGTGGAGCAGGCGAGCGGAATTCGACGGCCTCGCGCCCAACATGATCGTGAAGATTCCGGTGACGCGAGCTGGAATTCCAGCAATTGAGGAAGCCACTTACCGCGGCATCAGCATCAACGCAACCGTTTGCTTTACTTTGCCGCAATGCATCGCCGTCGCCGAGGCGGTGGAGCGCGGACTGAAAAGGCGCGAACGCGAGGGCAAGAGCATCGCGGCGATGGGGCCGGTTTGCACCATCATGGTGGGGCGACTCGACGACTGGCTGAAAGGTTCTGGTGGAGAAAGAGAATATTGCCATCGATCCAGGATATCTGGAGTGGGCCGGGAGTCGCGGTATTCAAGAAGACTTACCAAATGTTCCGCGAGCGCGGCTACCGCATTCGGCTGCTATCAGCGGCGTTTCGCAATCACATGCATTGGAGCGAGTTCATCGGCGGCGATGTGGTCATCTCGCCGCCGTACTCCTGGCAAATCCGTTTTAATGCCAGCGACGTTGAGGTCCGCCCGCGAATTGACAATCCAGTTGATCCGCAAATTGCGCAGGAGCTTTCGCGAAAGTTCGCGCGATTTCCGCCGCGCGTACAACGAAGACGGCCTATCGCCCAACGAGTTTGATTCCTTTGGCCCGACTGTTCGCACGCTTCGCCAATTCATTGTTGCTTGCCATGATCTGGACGCGGTGGTGCGCGACTTCCTCCTTCCCAATCCAGATACCGCGTAGGAATCTGAAAATTGCGAGGCTCGCGCGGGCAACTCCTCGTCCTCGCCGAAATCTGTGGATTTCAATGGAAAAACATCTACAATAGGCAAACTTTCTTAGGAGGACCCATTATGTGGGATGCATCCTGCTGCAAGACAAACGCACTCGCGTTTTCCTTGACCTCCCGTTGGACCTTAATCGTTCTCTCTTTGATCCTGCTGACCGGAATTTTGCCGTCGGCGCACGCCTCCACAACAGAAAATGGCGCGCCCGCGAAACTTCTGTGCCAAGCTATGCAAGAGCCGCTTGGCATCGACGTAGCTCCACCCGCACCTTTCGTGGCAACTACAAGACTCCAGGCGCGGCGCGAAGCAAACCGCATACGAGATTCGAGTGGCGTCGTCTTCCGACGCGTTGGCCAAATCCAAAGCTGATGTGTGGGACAGCGGAAAAGTGGAATCGGACCAATCCATCAACGTGGCCTATGCCGGGCCGGAACTGAAATCCCGCCAGCGCTATTACTGGCAAGTCCGTGTGTGGGATCAGCAGGGAAACGCTTCAGAATATAGCCTGGCCGCCTGGTGGGAAATGGGGCTTCTGTCCTCCGGCGAGTGGAAAGCGAAATGGATCACGCGCGATATGCCGGTGGAGCGCGGAGACTACGAATCCGGAGTCAAGTGGATCTGGGCGGCCAACGATCACGGGCAAACCAATGCGACGCCCGGGAAACATGAGTTTCGTTTCGAGCTGATGCTGCCGGAGTCGCCCAAAAGCGCCATCTTATTCATTACTGCTAAAGAGAATGTCGCGGCGTGGGTCAACGGCAAACAGGTGCTTGAGGCGTCGCCGGTGTTCGCCTACGGACCTCGTCACGCATGGGGATATTTCCGTGAGATCCCGGTCAGCCAGTTTCTGAGCAAGGGCACTAACGTCGTCGCCGCCGAAGCTTTCGTCAACAAAGCAGATCCCGGCTCGCCCAATCCTGCGGGCTTGATCGCGCTTTTGCGGGTGCAGATGCCGGACGGAAAAATCCTGCGGTTTGTATCTGGTCCCGAGTGGAAGACGGCTGCCGAACAAACTGGAGACTGGTTTGAGCAGAATTTCGACGATTCTGCATGGCCGGGCGCCGCCGTGGTCGGAGAGATAGGGAAACCGCCGCAGGCTGAGCCCTGGACCGCTCTTCCGGCCAGCCTATTGCGTCGCAGCTTCACCGTTGCAAAAGCCATTCGTTCTGCCCGCATCTATTCGACAGCCTTAGGAAGTTACCAGCTGTACGTCAACGGTCAGCGCGTCGGTTCGGATATTCTTGCGCCGGGTTGGACAGACTATCGCAAGCGCATCGCCTATCAGGTGTACGACGTGACTTCTCAGCTGCGGCAGGGCGGCAATGCGGTGGGAGCAATCCTCGGCGACGGCTGGTATGCCAGCGGCCTGACTTGGAATCAAAGCCGGTACAACTTCGGTCCGCCGCCAGTGCGCCTGCTGGTCCAGCTTGAAATTGAATACGCGGACGGCAGCCACGATTCCGTTGTGTCGGATGAGTCGTGGAAAGCGGCGCAATCCCCGATTCTCAGCTCCGAAATCTACAACGGCGAAAACTACGACGCGCGCCTGGAAGAAAGCGGGTGGGATCAGCCATCTTTCTCGGAATCCGATTCAGACTTGGATTGGAATCCTGCCGTCACTGCGCCAGCGCCGCCCGCTCCTCTAGTCGCACAGGATTATCAGCCGATTCGAGTGGAAGAGACACTGAAGCCGAAGACCGTGAACAGTCCGGCGCCCGGAGTTTTCGTTTTTGATCTCGGGCAAAATATGGTGGGATGGGAACGGATACACGTTTCGGGCCCTGCCGGCAGCAAAATTCAATTGCGTTTTGGCGAAGTGCTTAAGCCCGACGGCGAACTCTACACCGAAAATCTGCGCAGCGCGGACGCAACCGACACCTACATTTTGCGCGGCGGCGCGGCGGAAGTCTTCGAACCACACTTCACTTTTCATGGGTTCCGCTACATTGAGGTGACGGGATACCCGGGAACCCCTACAAGCGATGCGGTCGAAGGGATCGTCTTTCATACCGCTGCACCGTTCACCATCCAGTTTAAGACGGCCAGCGCCATGGTTAATCAACTTTGGAGCAACATCCTTTGGGGACAGCGCGGCAATTTCTTAAGCGTACCGACCGATTGCCCGCAGCGCGATGAAAGGCTGGGCTGGATGGGCGATGCCGAAGTCTTCTGGCGGACTGCGTCGTACGATGCGAACCTCGCCGCCTTTTCCCACAAATTCACCACTGACATTCGCGACGCGCAAGCGCCCTCTGGTGGATTTGCCGACGTGTCGCCGGTGCTGGGTGGAGTTTCCAATAGCGTAGCCGGTTGGGCCGATGCAGGCGTCATCATTCCCTGGACGGCGTACTTGCAGTACGGCGACAAGAGCATCCTCGCCGAAAACTGGGCCGCCATGGAAAAGTGGATGCAACATCTGGAGAGCGCGAATCCCAATCATCTGTGGCTGAAAGAACGAGGCAACGACTACGGCGACTGGCTCGCCATCGGCAGCGAGACATCGAAAGACCTGATTGCTACTGCCTACTGGGCTTATGACGCCACGCTCATGAAACGCATGGCGCGGGTTCTAAACCGGCAGCAAGATGAAAAGAAATATTCGCAAGTCTTCGATCAAATTCGCACCGCCTTCCAACTGGCCTATGTAAAACCAGACGGCATGGTCGGCAATGGCAGCCAGACTAGCGATGTACTGGCTCTTCACATGAACCTCCTGCTGGAAGCTGAGCGCGCGGCGGTGGCGGACAAACTGGTCGCAGACATCAAGGCTCACGACTGGCACCTCACCACGGGGTTCCTTGGCACTCCTTATCTTTTGCTGGAACTGAGTAAGGCGGGCCACAGCGATGTTGCCTATCATTTATTACTTCAGACGACTTATCCCTCGTGGGGATACATGATTGCGCACGGCGCGACCACCATGTGGGAACGATGGAATGGCGATCAGATGATGGGCGATTCCTCCATGAACTCCTATAACCACTATGCTTACGGAGCGGTCGCCGAGTGGTTGTATCGTTACGTGGCAGGGATTGATGAGGAGGCTGACGATCCAGGATTCCATCGCATCATTCTTCATCCGCAATTCGATGCGAGCTTGGGAGAAGCGGCGGCCACTTACGACTCGCCGTATGGAGCAATCACTTCCTCCTGGAAGATGAGCGGCAAGGCGACGACATGGAAGGTCGTGGTCCCGGCCAACACGACGGCGGAGATTTATTTCCCGGCGGGTGAAACGCAGATATCGGAGGGCAGCAAGGATATCCGGCAGAGCACTGGGATTTCGTTCCTAAAGCAGGAAGACGGGAACGCAGTGTACCGAGTGGGTGCAGGGACGTATGAGTTCGCTATTCGGCAGTAGCTGTCGTCGGCAGTACTGTCATCCTGAGCGGAGTTGTTGCCGCGCGAAGCGCCGCAGCGGCGGAGTCGAAGGATCCCTAGAGGCATTGAGATAGCATGGACTTTCTGGGAATTTCTGCCCCGGGCTCCGACAGTCGTGAGAATCCCTCGCAAAGTCCCATTTATGGACAGTGGAAGGGATCCTTCGACTACGTGGCGGCTTCGCATGCGCGAAGCCGATCCTTCGCTCAGGATGACATTTCTCAGGGTAAGGGCCTCACAGCACTCCGACTTGCTTTGCAGTTTTGACCATAGTCTCCAACGCTTGGTCGAGTTGGCTGCGAGTATGCTCACTGGTCACGATCGTCCGGATGCGTTCCTTGCCTGCCGGGACGGTCGGAAAAGCGATGCCTGTGGCCATCACGCCCGCGCTGAAGAGAGCTTTGCTGAATTCCATCGTGCGTTTGCCGTCGCCGATAATGATTGGGGTAATGGGCGTTTCGCTGGCGGGCGTGGTTTTTCCACCGATGTCAAATCCTGCGGACGCAAGCTGGCCCTTGAAATAATGGGTGTTGTCCCAGAGACGGTCGATACGCTCCGGCTCCTGGTCGAGAAGATCGAAAGCCGCGATACAAGTTGCGGCGACCGACGGCGGATGCGAAGTGGAAAAGAGAAAAGGCCGGGCACGGTGGTACAGATACTCGATCAGGTCACGCGATCCGCAAACGTAGCCGCCCAAAGAGCCAATTGCTTTTGAAAGCGTGCCCACTTGAACGTCCACGCGGCCGTGGCAATGAAAGTGATCGACGCTGCCGCGGCCATTGCGGCCGAGCACACCGGAAGCGTGCGCATCGTCGACCATCATAAGAGCGCCGTATTTGTCCGCCAGATCGCACAGCTTATCCAGGGGACCGATGTCTCCATCCATCGAAAAAACTCCGTCGGTGATGAGCAGCTTGCGGCCAGCCTCGTGCTCGATTTCTTTCAGCAATTGTTCGGCATGGCTCATGTCCTTGTGACGAAAGACCTTGATTTTCGCCCTCGACAAGCGGGCGCCGTCAATGATGCTGGCGTGATTCAGTTCATCGGAGATAATGAAATCGTCTTTTCCCAGGATCGCAGAAACTGTGCCCGCATTGGCGGCGAAGCCGGATTGGAACACGACGCAAGCCTCCACGTTCTTGAAGCGCGCTATCTTTTCCTCGAGCTCGAGGTGAATGCGCATGGTCCCGGCGATGGTGCGCACCGCGCCCGAACCGACTCCATATTTCGCAGTGGCTGCAATCGCGGCCTCGCGGAGTTTCGGATGATTGGTGAGCCCGAGGTAATTATTGGATGCGAGATTGATGACGTGCTTGCCATCATAGGTGCAGACCGCCGCTTGCTCATCCTCCAGGACGCGAAGCTTGAAGTAGGTTCCGTTGGCTTTCAGAGCATCAAGCTGTTGAGTCAGGTAGGCCAGTTGTTTCCGTTGTGCTATCTGTTCCGTCATAGATTTTCTTATTGCAGGTGTGCAATATCCTTTAAGAGCAAAAGCTTTTAACCGCTGAGAACGCAGAGAAATTCCGCGCAGAGAGCGCGGAGAAAACCGGATCACTTGCGCTTAGGAAACATTCTGCCAATCTAGAACTACTTTGCCGGAATTTCCCGAGTGCATAGCTTCAAAGCCCTTCTCATAATCGCGCCACGAGTAACGATGCGTGATCAGCTTGCGAATGTTCAAACCTGATTGCAGCATGACCGTCATCTTGTACCAGGTTTCATACATCTCGCGGCCGTAGACTCCGCGAATCGTCAGCTGATTGAAGATCACTTTGTTCCAGTCAATGGTGATCTCGGAGGGCGATGGGATGCCCAACATGGCCACTTTTCCTCCGTGGCTCATGCTGCTAAGCATGTCGCGAAACGCGTTGCCATTGCCCGACATCTCCAGGCCAACGTCAAAACCTTCCTGCATGCCCAATTCAGTTTGCACCGCGGCCAACGTGGTCTCCCGCGGATCGATCGCGCGGGTCACACCGCCCGCCACCTTCGCCAATTCACGGCGGTACGGGTTGGGGTCGGTAATGACCACATAGCGCGCTCCCGCGTGAGCTACCACCGCTGCCGCCATGATGCCGATTGGCCCGGCTCCGGTGATGAGCACGTCTTCCCCGAGGACCGGGAAGGCCAGCGCCGTGTGAACTGCGTTTCCGAAGGGATCGAAAATCGCAGCCACTTCCAAAGGCACATCCGGCGCATGACGCCAAATGTTAGTCATAGGAAGGACAATGTACTCGGCGAAAGCCCCGGGACGGTTGACGCCCACTCCACGGGTGTTGGCACAAAGATGCCGCCGGCCAGCGAGGCAATTTCGACAGCGGCCACAAACCACATGGCCTTCCCCGCTGACGCGATCCCCAGGATGAAAATCGGTGACGTTCGTGCCGACTTCGACGATTTCTCCGACGAACTCATGTCCAATTACAAGAGGCAGCTGAAGTGTTTTTTGAGCCCAGGAGTCCCACTCATAGATATGGAGATCGGTTCCGCAAATGCCTGTTGCCAGGACACGAATCTTCACATCGTTGATGCCCACCTCGGGTTCCGGTACGTTCTCTATCCATAGCCCGCATTCCGCTTTGCTCTTGACTAACGCTTTCATTTAGCTTCTCGAGTCCTTAGCCGCGACGCCAAAATTATTTGCTCACCACTACTGTAACGCTGTGCTCCGAGAAGTGATAGTCCCTCGGACTGACGCCAAGTACGAGGCGTTCTGCCACGAGATCGGAGTGTCGAAATAACCCAGCCCCTCGTGCCCCGGAGCAACCTCCTTTGCTTGGTTGTAGTTACAATCTGTGGATTACTTCTGAGAGAGATCTATACCAAACCGACGGCACGATTTGATACAACAGTCGCGAGGTCTCCCCACCACTATGGAAGCTAACGAGTACGACTTGGTAGTGATCGGCAGCGGGCCAGCAGGACAAAAGGGCGCCATCTGCGCCACCAAGCTGCGCAAGAAAGTGGCGATCATCGACCGCAAGAAAACTATTGGTGGCGTTTGCGTCCACACGGGAACCATCCCCAGCAAAACGTTTCGCGAGGCTGTGCTGTATTTGAGCGGCTTGCGGCAGCGCTCTTTTTACGGAAGAGGCTACGTGCTCAAAGATCGAATCTCGATGTCGGACTTGGTATTCCGTGCGGAAGCAGTAATGGCGCGAGAAATTGAAGTCATCAAGGCACAATTGCGGCGCAATCAGGTCACCACCGTGGAAGGGGAAGCCCGCTTTTTGGATCCGCATACCATCGAAGTGAAGAGTGAAGATGGAGCACAACTGGTGCGCGGCCAAAACGTTCTGATTGCGTGCGGCACCCGTCCCGCGCATAGCCCTGAAATCGCGATCGATGGGAAAAGAATCTTTGACTCGGATCAGGTACACAGCCTGGAGGAGGTTCCCCGCGACTTAGTGGTAGTCGGCGCCGGCATCATTGGGTTGGAATATGCGTCCATGTTTGCCGCGCTCGGAGTCAAGGTCACACTCTTGGACCAGCGCCCCACATTGCTGGATTTTGTTGACCGCGAGATCGTCGAGAGCCTGTGCTTCCAGCTGCGGCAGATGGGGACAGTGTTTCGCCTGGGAGAAAAAGTCACGCAGGTCGGATTTGATCAGGAGCGAGACCGCGTCTTCGCGAAATTGGAAAGCGGGAAGACAGTGCACGGCGAGTGTCTCTTGTACACCGTCGGGCGGCAAGCCAATAGCGACCAACTCAACAGCGACGCCGCAGGCTTGCAAGCGGACGGCCGCGGAAAATTAGTGGTGAATGAAAACTTTCAAACCACGGTGCCCCACATTTACGCGGCCGGAGATGTGATCGGCTTCCCCGCTCTGGCCAGCACTTCCATGGAGCAAGGCCGCCTAGCCAGTTGCCACATGTTTGGCAAGCCGGGCAGAATGATACCGAACCTCATTCCCTATGGCATCTATACCATTCCGGAAGTTTCCATGGTTGGCTATACGGAAGAACAGTTGACGGAGAAAAAAGTCCCGTACGAAGTGGGACTGGCGCGCTATGCGGAACTCGCCAAAGGGCAAATGCTGGGCGACGAGCACGGCATGTTAAAACTACTTTTCAATCCGGATTCGCTGAAGCTGCTCGGGGTCCACGTGATTGGGGACCGTGCCGCGGAAATCGTGCATGTGGGCCAGGCGGTGCTCACCTTGGGAGGAGGGATTGAATACTTCCGCGACGCCGTATTCAATTACCCGACGCTGGCGGAAGCTTATAAGGTTGCGGCGCTGGACGGATTCAACAAGCTCTGAACTCGTTGCGTCGCAGCTAACGGAGACATAGCCGAGCTACGTCTCTACGTGGGAACCCGTGCTAATGCCTCAGACCAACATAATTTCCGTACCCGACGATGACAGTTGATCCCACTAGCAACAGAAGAGCTAGCCCCAACCACCATCCGGCGCGGAATCCCGCGCCTTTCCATTCCTTGAGACCGATGCCCCACAGGCTGCTGAAGATGATGATGCTGGCCATGTGCAGGGTCCAACTGGAAAATTTGTATCTGCCCATTTGGGTCTCGCCCATGGAATAGAAAAAAAACTGGAAATACCAGGTAGTTCCTGCCAGCGCGCACAGCAAGTAGTTGCTCAGCATTGGCACGCGCAGATCCTCGGCATTCCCGGAAGCGCGGCCTTGTGAAACGGGAGCAGCGGCTACCGCCGTGGTTGGCTCGATATCCGCCCCGCCGGATCTTAAGTTCTGGACAACTTCGCGGCTGGGCGCATCGAGCGCTGTTTCGATGACGGTCTCTTGCTGAGCGCCGTCGTTCTGATTCTCTTGACGCGAAACCGCAGTGAAATACTGGTAGCCCGTGTGATTGCGTAGGTTGAGCACCAGGCACCAGATAAAATTTGTCGTAAAACCGCCGATCAGGACGACAACGAGAACCGGCAACCCCTGCCACAGAACCGGAGTGCCGTGCTTGAGGGTGAGGGCTTTAATGGGATCTCCCGCAGCCAGTCCGTAAGCAAAGCAGGCGCTCATCACTCCTGAGAGTGTGGCGACGCCCACGCCTTTCTTGAGATCAAATTCCTTGATGGTTTCCCTTTTCTGTTCGGCCGACATGCCGCGTTCTTTGACGATCCCGGCCATGCCCGCGGCGGCGATACCGAGCAAGCAAACGAAAATACCCAGCAGGATGATTCGTCCGGAGGTTGTACCGACCACCTGGCCCATGAACTCGCCGCGAAAAATTGGCGGAATGAGGGTTCCGAAAGCCGCGCAGAGCCCCAGCACGACGGCCATCCCTAGAGACAATCCCAGATACCTCATCGTGAGGCCAAAGGTAAGACCGCCAATTCCCCAAAGCAATCCAAAGAAAAATGTCCAGAAAAGAACAATCCCAGAAGTTTCGTGCAGAACCGGCAGCAGATCTTTGGTCATCAGAAGAGCAAAGAACCAAGGCGCGATAATCCAACTGAAAAAACCGCCGGCCAGCCAGAACGTTTCCCAGGCCCATCGCTTCACGCCGCGATACGGGACGTAGAAACTGCCGGAGGCCAGCCCGCCCAGCCAGTGATACACCACGCCGATTAACGGATTTGGAGTCATGCGGTCCTCAGAACTCAATCACTATGGGCGCATTAGCCTATCCGGACACATTCCATTCCCAATAGTGATGCCAGCTTTTTCAATTTGTTGGCAAGATGTCCGACACCGACCGCGCAGTGATGCGCGGGTCCGTGAACGCTCCACTCATTAATGAAGTTGCGCGCCCCGGTAGGAAACCGATACCGGCTGTTGGTGTTGCCTATTTCCAGAACCGGTCCCGCGACGCTTTCTCCTTCGGCCACTTGCAGGTTTAGTTTTCCGTCCGCGGTCTGCACCACGGAAAGCAGTGTCACTGGCCCATGTTTGACGGACATCTCGACAGAAAGTCCGCGGCCAACTTTGCCGTGGTAGACCTGCAACGGCCGTACTTTAGTTTTACCTTCGGCTATGGCGATGTGTCCGGGACCGTCGTGTCCCATCAGAACCACATCGTCTTTGTAGTCCATTGCGTAAAATTCCGTGAATGAGCCGCCCGCACCAAAGCTGTCCATGATTTTCATGGCCTGTGCGTTTTTGATCTCGAACTCCCCGGCCGCTGGAACACCCCGCGCCGTCAGCAAACTGGTTCCTAGAATGATGGAACTGATGGCGTCTTCGTTTTCGACGTTTCCCGTGCCCTGATAGTAGTACGCCAGTGATCCTAATTGATGGATTTCGACGAGGCGGTCCAGCGCGATCGAAGTACGGGCAGCGCGGACCAGTTCTTCATGCGGGCAGTCGGGTTGCACATCGAAGACCGCTTCGAACTCGTCAACTTTGTGAGCAATCTCCTCCTGCCTCACATCGCGCCGCAAACTTGCCAACTCATCGACTTCCACGATCTCGATGTGCCCTCCGAGATACGCACATTGTTGTGCGAGGTCGGAATAAATATCGAGCATGCCACCGTAATAGTGGCCCATAACGCCCAGCCGGTTGTGTTCCATGGCATGTGCGACCTGCGCCGCAGCCAGCCATTCTTCAATCTCTCCCCAGGCGATAGGATCGTCCTCCAACATTCCCGTAACCTGAAAAAACGGGATCCGGCAGCGATTGAACACATTTGCAATCTCGGGTACGGAACAGGCCTGGCAATAGGCCAGCCATTCGCCCGTCATTTTGCTGCGGTCGCCCAGACGATTGAACCACTCGTAGTCGATGGCCGCAGCCGGACTGAGATTCAGGATGATGACCGGAACTTTGGCGCGGCGCACCACCGGAAGAACCGTGGAAGACAGCGCATAGGTCGTGACCAAGAGGAAAATCAGATCGACATCCGCTTTCCGAAAGTCGTGGCCGGCAGCCAGCGCTTTCTGTGGCGTATCGATCAAGCCGAGATTGATTACCTGGATGCCCGTTCTTCCCAGCCGATCAGCGGTTTGCTGAACGAAACCCTTCAACCGTTCTTCCAATCCGCTAAATTGTGGCCAATACTGGTCGAGACCAATTCCGAAGAGTCCTACTTTGAGTCCGTTTTTGTTACTGTGTTCGGTCATGTGCAAACTTCCGGAGACAATTCTAGTGTGAGACGTTTCTCAGGCGCGATTACACCATTTGAATTAGCAAGCCGCTGAACTCTATGCGCGCTGAATTGGGCCTGTCAATAGTTAGTTTATTTCCCTATTGCAAAACTGGAAGCCTGAATAGCACAATCAGTTGGTTCATTTTTCGAGTTGCCTCTGGGAGCTCCCATGCCAAGAATGGCTTTTCGCCTGCGTCTGAAACCCGCAGCCATCGAGGAGTACGAACGGTCACATCGCCAGGTATGGCCTGAATTGCTGGCCAAAATCAAGGAAGTCGGCATCTCGGATTATTCCATTTTCCGCCGCGATCAGGATCTCATCCTGGTCATGCGGGTGGAGAACTTCGATGCGGCTTGGGACGCACTGGCAGAGGATCCCGTGAACTTGCGCTGGCAAGCCGAAATGGCAAAATATTTTGAGCCCGTGCCCGACCTGAAACCGGGCGAGCGGTTCGCCATGATGAAAGAAGTGTTTTACTTGGAGTAGTTTTCTATTCGCTTTGCAAACAAGGCAAAATTGACCAAATCGGCGCCCAAACGGCTCTATCTGATCCCAGTCCTCTCGAAAGCGCTCGACGTTTTGGAGTTGCTGCAAACCGAGCGCGGCCCGGTCAGTCTGGAAGAAATCTACCAGCGCAGCGCTATTTCCAAAACTACGGTTTATCGCATTTTGAAGACACTGGTCCATCGTGGCTACGTGGCGCAATCGCAAGACGGACAATACCGGCTGGTATCCCGTCCCAAGAAAGCTCACTTTTGCTTTGGCAGCCAGTCGGCAGAAATGCCCTTTTCCGAAGCCGTCACGGAAAGCCTTCGACTGGCGGCTTCTTCAGCCGGAGTGGATCTGACTATCCTCGACAACCGCTATGACGGCGCGACTGCCCTGCGCAATGCAGACGAATTCGTACAAAGCCGGCCGGACCTGATCCTGGAATTTCAAATCGATCAGCAGGTTGCGCCGGTAATCGCAGACAAAATTTCTACCGCCGGCATTCCCTTCATTGCTATAGAAATTCCCCATCCGCACGCGACTTTTTTTGGTGTGGACAATTACCGGGTCGGATTTGAAGCCGGCGAATATCTGGCGCAGCACGCCAAAAAGGTTTGGGGCGGCAAAGCACGCTGGGTGCTGGGACTCGATATTGAAGAAGCCGGCGTAGTGGTGCAAAGCCGCATCACTGGCTCTTTGGAGGCAATCCGTTCCAGCTTGCCGCATCTTCCCGAAGCGAGCCTGGTTCGGATGGACGCACGGGGCATGCGGGAGAAGAGTTACCGCCTTGTGCTCGACTTTATCCGCCGCCATCCTAAAGACCGGGGAATCCTAATCGCCGCCGCCACTGACACCAGCGCGCTGGGGGCAGTGCGCGCTGTTCGCGAACTGAAGTGGGAAAAATACGCGGCCATCGTTGGGCAGGACTGCATCCCTGAAGCGCTCGAAGAAATGTCACAGGCCGGCAGCCCCTTAATTGCCTCGGTTTCCCACCAAGCCCACACTTACGGTCCAAGGCTCATCCACCTGGGTTTGGCAATTCTCGCGGGCCAGCGCGTTCCTCCTTACAACTACGTCGAACACAAACTCGTCCCGGCCGAGGCCGCTCGCGAAGCCAGCCGTCATCCGGAAGCCGTGCTCTAAAACCATCCAATCTTTCTTCTGAGAAACTATTGCCCTATTGCACTATTGCGTTATGATGTGTGCCGAGCCTGACTAGCCGGGCTCCCGCGGGAGATGGCCTGTGCCGCAGCTGAGTGGGAACAAATCGACGGATGTTTCTGCTAGCGAAGTATCTGGACACCGCGCTCTGGTCGCTATCGATTTAGGCGCGGAAAGCTGCCGCACTTCCCTGCTGCGATGGGTGCACGGAGAACCTCGGATTCAGATCGTTCATCGTTTCCCCAATTCCCCGATCCGCCAAGCAGGCGGACTGCGCTGGGAGACCGACAAGATTCTCGGCGGCGTGGAGCACGGACTTCGACGCTGCGCGGAACTCGCGCCGGAAGGAATTGCGGCCATCGGTGTCGACGGTTGGGCCGTAGACTACGTACGGCTGAGAATCGATGGAGAACCCGTTTCCAACCCGTTTTGCTATCGGGATGAGCGAAATGTCGAAGCGCAAAAGCAGGTTCACGCGCGAATTTCACCGCAGCGACTTTACGCTTTGACCGGCATCCAAATCTTGCCGTTCAACACGCTTTACCAATTGTTTGCGGATGGCGCAAGCGATACAGAGCAAGCCCTCCCATGGATTAATCTTCCGGAGTTTGTGCTGCAATGCCTTGGCGGAAAATGGATCTCTGAATACACCAATGCCACCCACACGCAACTCGTCGGCGCCTCCGACCGCATGTGGTGCCGCGAGATTTTCGAGAAAGCAGGCTTGGCTTTGAGCGCAGCTCCGCCACTTGTTCAGCCTGGCACTCAAGTGGGCAAGGTGTGTGGGCCGCTGGCCTCACTACTCCCGTTTCGCGATACAAAGCTTATTGCGCCCGCATGTCACGACACCGCGTCCGCCATCGCGGGCATTCCGGCGCACGGCGAAGACTGGGCATTTATCAGCTCAGGAACCTGGAGCCTCGTGGGAGCGGTACTCGATTCTCCCTGCATTTGTGATGCGGCGCGAGACAAAAACTTCAGCAACGAAGGCGGAATCGGCGGCAAAACCCACTTTCTGAAGAATGTGAACGGCATGTGGCTGTTGCAGCAATGCATGGAGCAATGGCAATCGGCGGGACGCACATGGAGCATCGAACAACTGGTTGAGTCCTGCGCGGCAATGCCGCCGCCGGACGCTTTGTTGGACGTGGACGACCCCGATCTGCTTCTGCCGGGAAATATGCCGGCGCGCATCAATGCGCAGTTAAGCCACGCGGGGAAATTTGCAGTTCCGGAAGACTCCAGCTCGGCTCCGACAATGGCAAACCTGATTTTCCATAGTCTGGCGGAACGATACGCAGCCGTGTTGCGCGATTTGGTGGGCATTACAGGAAAGACAGTGCGGCGACTTCATATCGTCGGCGGAGGAAGCAAGAACCGATACCTGAATCAATTAACCGCGAAAGCCACCGGGCTCGATGTGGTTGTTGGTTCCACGGAGAGTACAACTGTCGGCAATCTCTCCATCCAACTGGCAGCGCTCGCGGGCAGTATCGCAGAAAATGTTGGCGTAACTTCCTCCGCGGTCGCGAATTGGGCCGAAATTTTGATTGCCGCGTTTGCGAGGAATTCCGAAGAACTAGACTTAGCAAATACTCATTAGTCGAATATCGAAGTTAGAACGCCTGCGCAGGAGGATCTCAAAATGGCAGCAAAATCTGAGGATCTGATTTTTGGCGCGTTAGACAAATTCAAGATTGAACTTCCTTCTTGGGGATTTGCCAACACGGGAACTCGCTTTGGGAAGTTCCTTCAAGCTGCCGCTGCCGTGACGCTCGAAGACAAGTTCAGTGACGCCGGAGAAGTGCATCGGCTGACTGGAGCCTGTCCGACGATCGCTCTCCATGTTCAGTGGGACCTGCCAAAGGGGTTGCAGGACGTGGCCCAGGTGAAGCAACTCGCCGCGAAGTATGGCGTGCGGCCGGGTTCCATCAACCCCAATGTATTTCAGGATCAGGAATACAAATACGGATCGGTAGGCAATCCCGATCCTGCAATTCGCAAACGCGCCCTCGATCACATTCTGGATTGCGTGGCGATCGCTGACGCGCTCAAGTGTCGCGACGTGTCGCCCTGGTTCGCCGATGGATCGAATTATCCGGGGACGCAGAGCATCCGCAAAAGGATTGGATGGTTTGAGGAGGCGCTGAAAGAAGTCCACGCGCGCCTCACTCCACAACAGCGTTTACTGATCGAATACAAGCCGTTTGAGCCGGCTTTTTACCACACCGATATTGCCGACTGGGGCATGGCTTTCTTATTGGCCCGCGCCGCAGGTCCTCAGGCATTGGTTCTGGTGGACACGGGACATCACTATCAGACGCAGAATATCGAGCAAATTGTGGCCTGGCTGTTGCATCACCACATGCTGGGCGGATTCCATTTCAATGACCGCCGCTATGTCGACGATGATTTAACTCTGGGCTCGATTGATCCTTATCAGGTCTTCCGCATCTTCCATGAAATCCGAACCTATGAATCGGAGGGTGGCAAAGCAGAGATTGCATACATGGTGGACCAAAGCCACAATCTCAAAGGCAAAATTGAAGCCATGATTCAGACTGTCTCCACGGCCCAGGAACTCTATGCCAAGGCGGCGTTGGTGGATCATGAGCGGCTGGCGAAATTGCAACAGAGCTGTTCGCTGGTCGAAGCGGAAGAGTGCTTGCGCAATGCCTTCTGGCACGATGTGCGGCCCACACTGCGCGAGTGGCGGCACAGCCACGGTCTGCCGCAAGATCCAATGCAGGCTTTTCGCGAAGATGGGTACCTTGATCGGATTACGAGCGAACGCAGCAAACGCGGCGCGGCTGTCTCCAGCAGTTATGCCTGAGCGGAACCCTGCTCGGTGGTGATGGCGAAAATGGCGAGCGCGGGCCGGCCTGCGTTCAACTTGCAACGGATGCCGCTCAACTTTGTTCCCGATTCGACCGGAACGGACCACAGCAGCACCTGATATTGTTCCCGCACGATATCCTTCACAAATTCCAAGGCCGGCTGGGCTGCGGTCGCAACCGGAGTGATCCGGGTAGCGAGGTAAATGCGATTGGCCTGCGCGACCTCGATTCCGTTTCGAACCGCCAAGTCTTCGATTTTGCCATTGGCATATTGCAGAGAGTAGACCGCAATCTCTTCTCCGTGCTGACCGGCCGCCGGATATCCCTGGGGGAAAGTCACTTGACCCAGAATGTGGAGCTTGGTGCATTCCTGGCCAATCGGAATGGTGATTTCCGAAACCTCCGTAGTCAGAACCAAGGGCCGGACCCGGCCGTCGATTAACGGAAAACGGAATGGAGCTTCCACGATCGTCAAATCTCCGCCCTGCCAGAGCAAAAACTTCTTCCCGGTTCGCGCCCACTGATTTCTCGCGTGGCGATCGCTCTGCCCCCAGAACTTCTCCATCGTAGATTCGAAGGCCGTCCATGCTTGTTGGCCATTCGCGCCTTCGACAATTCCTTGCAGATCCACAGTCTCGAAACGGCTTCCCGGAGAATAGGGAACAAATCGCAACGGAAGTATCGTCGGACTCTCAGCTGGGGGAGTCTCGATGTGTTCTTTTCTGCCGGCGAATAGACCGGCCAAGCGCGAGTAAATGGGCTCACGAATCTCGCGCGCTTCGTTGACCACGCCGGAAATCAGAGTGCCACGCCCCACGGTTGCCCAATCTTGGCGCGTGAATTGGGGATAGTCGTTCCAGTCAAAAAACATGTAGCCGGCGACGCGTCCCGCTTCGACCTGAGCGAGCAACTTATCCATGAATCGTTCATAAAAGATATCGCCATCGCCAATGTCTTCCCATCCCCATTCGGAGAAAGTTAGCGGCTTGCTTGAGCCAAACGTCTCCGGCAACTTATCGAACTTGTCTCGCGAATACGCATAGGCATGCCAGTCGTAGAAGTCGAGACCGGCTTCGTCAAACAGTTTCTTGGCCTCGGCTGGCTCTGAGTTCTCGTGAGCTATGGAGACAGGGCGAAAAATTGGATCCAGCCGGTTACACAGGGCTTTTCCTTCTTTCAAATAACTGGCGGTGAAGTAACTTTCATTGCCCAGGAACCATAACATGACGGACGGCGAATTCCAGTCGCGGCGGATATTTCGTTCCAGGATGTCCAGGCTGAGGTCGATGAACGAACGCCGGCACTTGCGAAAATCCGCCCACCAGGGACCAGGCTCCTCGCTTAGAAGAATGCCAAGTTCGTCGGCCAGTTCAACGATTCCGCGATCGTGCGGAAAAGGTTGCGTGCGGATAAAGTTCGCTCCCATCTTCTTAATGCCCATCATGTCTTGCGCCCGCTGCTGCTGGCTCATGGTAAAGCCCTGGTCTTTCCACAACTCCATACGGCAAATGCCGCGCAACGCGATCGGCTGGCCATTCAATTCGAACCTGGCGCCGCGAATCGAAACTTCACGAAATCCGATGCGGCATTGCCAACGGTGTTCTCCTGCATCGGTCTTCAAGACGGCCTGTAGGTGATATAGGTTCGGATCGTCCGGCGACCACAGCGCCGGCGCGTGTACTTCAAAATTAATGGGGATTTCGTTGACGCCCGTTTTTAGCTGTGCTGCGCTTTTGGCGCGAGCTACTTCAGCCTTGCCAAAAAGCAGCACAAGTTCGCATTCACCAGACTGCACGACGGAGGAGTCCACCAAAACTTGCGCCTGGCAAGATGCGATGCCATAGCTATCTTTCAGCTGATAAGCGAAGCGCACATTGTCCACGTAGGCCGAGGGCCGAATCTCCGCCCAAACGTCGCGGATGATGCCTCCGTAGCATTCCCATCCCACAGTGACTCCGAGATCGAGCGCATCTTTCCCGCTTCCGTCGGGCTCAGGGCAGGCGTCCACAATGGTCACCGCAATGGCATTCTTTCCTTCTTGCGCTTGCGGGGTGAAGTCAAACTCGTGCGGCACGTAAGGAGCCATGGTCCCCAGTTCGTGGCCATTCACGAAAACGCGTCCGAAGTAGGTGATGCCCTCAAAATGCAGGACCGCTCGTTCATTTTTGGAGATCTTCGGCAGAAGAAAGCTTCGCTGCAGCTGGTAAACACCGCGCGGGCGGAGTGAAGATGGAACCGAGACGGTGTCGATCGGCTTGTCATGAATGTAACGTTCCCATATGCCGTTCAGCGTGACCAGCGAACGCGCGTTTGCATCCGAGTTCAGTTGTGCCATTGTGTCCTCAGTATATGAAGTTGCTGAACTGGTGGACGCAACAAAAATTGCCTGCCTTTCATCCGGAAGGCAGGCACTAGAACAATCGGTAGTCGTTTCTCACATGAGGAAGATAAGGTGGACGAGCAGGCACGCTGCCCGTCCACACTAGTTTAGAAGTCCAGCTTCAAGGCTCCCTGCATCACGCGCGACGGATATGCGCCGTTTGTGGAGTTGATGAGCCCAAAGTTGGCCCCGCTTGCGACGTTGTTATTAGGACCTGCTAAGGTGACGCGGTTAAAGGCGTTGAACATCTCCCAACGGAACTGGAGACGGTAACGCTCCGTGAACTTGAAGTTCTTGGTCATGCCAAGATCCCAAGTGTTGACGCCCGGGCCGAAGGAGCCGGCCGGGTTTTTCCCAGTATTTCCCGAAGACCCTTGCGGGGGCCCTGCCGGATTGAAGTCGCTCGAGTTTAGGTAGCCGGTAAATCCGCCCAGATTGGACGAATATGTAAGATTGCCCGGGTGGGTGTGAACGCTGGTGACGCCCGAGGCAAACTCCGCCCAGTCCGAGGCTGAGTACTGCCACGACGAAGTGCAACCGCAATAGATGGTGAAGGGAACGCCCGACTGCGCCCGGTAGATGCCGCTAAGCTGCCATCCGCCGAGTGCCAGTTTGGTTGCCTTGTTCCATCCTGCCAGGGATGGGGTTTCATAGATGAAATTCGCCACGAAAACTTGTGGGATATCCATGTATGCGTTCCCACGATTACAGGTCACGCAACCGGGATCGTCGGGGTAGCCGATGTTAATCCCAGTGCCGGTCGAGATGATGTCAGTGGTATGCGAGTAGGTGTAATTGGCTGTGAATTGCAGGCCATGGTTGAAGCGCTTTTCCAGGGTGAACTGGCCAGACTGGTAACGTGCCGTCGCCTCGGAATAGTACACATCCACGGAGGAGAAGTTCGTGTCGAGCCGGTCGGAATACGACGAGACTGCAGCGCAGGTAGCGCTGACCGGGCCACAGATACGTGGTGCAGGGTTGGCTTCGTCCTGGAAGGACTGATGATCGGACTCGCTAGCCACGTAAGCGGCCTTGGCCAGCCAGTTTGCGCCGAACTGATGTTCAACGCTCGCATTCCAGGTATAGGTGCGCCCATCGGTGTAGTTCGGCGAAAAAGCCGTTTGAATATCAATGGGCAGGAACGGGGCAAAATTGAAGCTGCTTGGAGGAACTCCACCGGCACTGGCAAAGGGCGGGAAAGGATCAGTGTTGGTGGTTGGCGCATACACCGACCAGGGGTTATCAAAAGGAATGATCCCAACCGTGTATGGGCTGCCGTTGGCAACTCCAGTGGTCCCGGTACCCCAACTGAAAGAGGGACTGAAGGGCGCCATTTCTGACGCGTGATTGTAGGAAGAATCGTCAATTGGTGTAGCGTACATGCCGAAGGCTGCGCGGAAGGAAGTATTCGGCAACGCTTTAGGCTGCCAAGCAAGTCCAAGTCGAGGATCGAAGAACTTTGCGTAGTCGCTCGGGGTTCCGCCGCTGGGGACGCCAGAATCCCCTGGAAACAGCATGTTCTCTGGAGCGCCTGGATAGCGAGTACTTTGCGCCCCCGGAACATAGTAGGAAATACGTCCGCTCTGCACGGCCGGGCCGATCCACGGTTCCCACCGCAGACCAACCGAAAGGGTCAAGTTCGGTCGCACTTTGATCTGGTCCGCGACATAGGGTGCGATCAGCCAGGCGTGGATGGCTTCGCTTGCTCCACCGTCCTCATACATGGATGACTCGTCCCCAAGCAGGAAGTCTGAGAATCCGTTGCCGGTAAATTGTCCTTGAGGACCGCCGCCAAATCCGATCAGCGGAAGCGCAGCCCAGTCGGTATTTTCCAACCAGTACTGCCGCATCACATCGATCCCGGCGACGATTAAGTGTTTGCCTTTGGAGATGCTAAGGTTGTCGGAAATTCCCCAGGTATAACGATCGAGACCGTTGAAATTCTGCCAGTTACCAGGGAACCCGCCCGTACTTTGATAACCACCGTTAATACCCAAGCTTTCAATCGAGCAGTCCGGGGTAGCGGGCTGGTCGGCGATAGTGATGAATTGCGAATAGCAAATCCCTTTCCCGCCGTTCGCCTGATTGAGACCGCTATTGCTGTGGTCGTACATACGGGTATAGGAGCCCGTCAAGTTATTGACCATCGTAGGATTGATCGTCCACGTCCAGGTACCGGCGTAGCTTTGCCAGTTGACGATCCATGACCGGTTCGAGGCCACCGCGTTGCCACCATAGTATTCGGGCTGGTTAAAGAAGTTGTCGAAAGCCCGCGCGCTCACGCGGTTGTGGTCGTTAAGGTTATAGTCGCCGCGAATCGTGAACTCGTTGAAGTTGTTCAGAGTAGGATAGCCAGCCCCGAGCAAACTGCCGTATTTGTTGAGAGGGGTCAGGTTGCCGGCTATAGCGTTCGCTAAGTTGACTGCTCCGGTGCTGTACGGAGTCACCGCATAGGGCGCTGCCGAACAGGGTGTGCCTCCAGCCGTCAGTTGCGCCGCGGATTGGCAAACTGTGTTGAAGGGGTAGTACCCAATGGTCTGGCTTGTCCCGGTACCAGCGCTCACGCCGGTATTGGTGATCTCGCTTAACGGAACGCCGCTTTGCGGATACCCTAGCGGGCTGCCGGTGTTCGGTATGTAAATCTGATCGGTCACCATGGTGCCAGTCGAATCCCGGTCATTGCAAAGTCCAACGTCCGGACCGCTGGTGGCAAAACCGCTTTGACAATATGCGGAGAAATCCCCGTTGTTAAGCATCGCCGGAGTCCACATGAAGCCACCGCTGCCAGCGTTGAAAATGCTCTGCCGGGTGCCTTGATAGTTGCCGAAGACGAAGAACTTATCCTTGATGACAGGTCCACCTAATGAACCGCCAAACTGGTTGCGGTGGATTTCGTTGGTCAGATGAGTGAAATAATCTTCAGCATTAAAGCCGCCGTTGCGATAAAACTCGAAAGCGTCCCCGTGCCAGTTGTTAGTTCCAGATTTGGTGACGATACTGACCACGCCGCCATTGGTGAAGCCGTAGCGCGGATCAAAGTTATTGCCAACGACGGTGAACTCCTGAGTGGCATCCGGATTCGGAAACGGCGCCGCGGTAAGTTGGTAATTGTCCACGTTGAATGCGCCATCCAACAGATAGACGGTGCTACCTTGCCGCCCGCCATTGGTGGAGGCTGCGGTTTCCGTCGGGAATGTCGTATAGGTCTGCGCACCTTGTCCCGGGATACCGGCGAACAAATCGACCGTCCCAGGAGTAAGCAGCACGAGAGAGGCCGGATTTCTTCCGTTTAGTGGTAGTTCGGTGATCGAGCGCTCATTGATGGTCTGGCTGAGCTCGGCACTCTCGGTATGAACCAGTTCAGAACCGGCCTGCACCGTGACCTTCTCGCTCACTTTGCCGGGTTGCAGAGCGAAGTTAGCTCCGAGATTTTGCTCGGCCGCCAGAGTGACATTGTCTTGCTCCTGGGCCCCGAAGCCTTCCTTCTCGACTTTAATTGTGTAAGTGCCGGGAATAAGCTGAATAATCGAGAATGCACCCGACCCGTTGGTTGTCGCCGGGGTGGCAACGCCTGTCGAGGTGTTGGTTGCCGTGACGGTGGCGCCTGCGATCACTGCGCCTTGGGAGTCAACGACTGTACCGCTGATGTTGGCCCTGCCGGTCTGGGCGAACAAGACGTGCCCACCGAGGGTCAAGACTAATACGGCTGAGGCAAGAATAGTTGCTAAGTGATTCGCGAATAATCGATTCAGCCGAACGTTCTTCGAGTTGAATGATGCCATCGTTGGTTACCTTTCCGCGCCAGAGGATTTTCCCAGCGCCACTGCCGAGTAGGTTTGCCGAATCGCTCCCCAGCCACCCGTAGCTAGGAGTCGCGGCTCGGATTAAAACCCGCCGGGGACGAAACTAGTATGTTAATATGATGATTGTCAAGCTAATAATTTCATACTAGTTCCAGGTTTCTGGTCTTTCGGGCTTTTTAGCCGTATCATGCTGTAAAAGTAGGCTCTTATAAGAGAAGCCCTCGGTAGGATGTAGGAGTCAAGATGATCCGAAGAGAGTCCTTACACGACAAGGTCGTTCGCCACCTAGCCCTGCAGATCCTAAAGGGAGACATAACAACACTTCCCAATGAGGCCGACTTGGGAAAAGAACTCAGAGTAAGCCGCTCGATCCTGCGGGAATCCATTAAGGTCTTGGCCGCTAAGGGGCTGCTCGAGGTCGGCCCCAAGACTGGGACGCGCGTCCGTCCCCGCAAAGACTGGAATCTACTGGACCCCCAGCTCGTGGAATGGATCTCGGAAAATGGAATCGATGAGCGCTTCTTCGAAAATCTCACCGAACTGCGCAGCATTCTCGAACCCAAAGCGGCGGAACTTGCCGCCCTCCGAGCCACGGAGAGCGACTTAGCGGAGATTAGCGCGGCCTGGGAAGAAATGCGCCGTAGCGGGGATGACCAGGAAGCATACAACGTTGCCGACCTGCGTTTTCATCAAGCCATCTTGGCCGCTTGTCATAACGAGTTGCTCTGTCAGGTGGGCGGGCTTACGCGGGTTCTCTTACGCATGAGCTTCGCATTGACTAGTTCATCCTGGGGGGGGCCAGTCTCCGCGTCCTTGCCTGCTCACAAGGAGCTTCTGGACGCAATTGTCAGCCGAAATCCAGCGGTCGCTAAGAAGCACGTAGAAGATATCATCGCTCTGGCGACGGCCGGAATCAGAAAAGCGCATGACTACAAAACGCATCAGCGTGTTCCGGCGCGGGGACGGGCTCCTGTAGCCTTGGGACAAGACTGAGCGCTCCCAATCGGAAGGGGATTTTTTTCCGCGCTGCACTTCCGCGGTCGCTCCGCGCTCGGTTTCAGGCGATTTCTTCCCTGACTAGAGTAACTCTGCTGTCACTGCAAAAAGCAAAAGCGGCGCTTGTTGACCTGCCAACGAAAGCGTAAGCGATTCGATGGTCGCTTTCTCAACATCGATAGAAAAGAGTAGCACCTGATAGCGCTCCCGCGAGAAGTCTCTAATAAACCTCAGGGCGCGCTGCGAAATCGACGTTCCCGGGGCAACGCGCGAAGCCTGATACACCAGGCTGCTGCTGCTGATTTCGAATCCGTTGCGTAGGGGCACACGTTGTGTCTTGCCTCCGTGGTATTTCACCAGATACTCCGCAACAACTTCGCCAGGCGCACCGGAGGTAGGAAATCCACCAGGCAGAGTCACCTGCCCAAGAATGTGCAAACGAGCGCATTTTTGTCCGATCGGAACTTCAACTTTGGAAACTTCCGGCGTGACCACGAGCGGCCGGACATAGCTGTCCGCTAGCGGCGGCCGGAATGTAACGCCCAGCAGCTCAACCGGGACGTCCTTCCAGAACTGGAACTTCTCTCCCGATCTCTTCCACTGATTTTGCATGAGCCAACCGGAACTCCAGGCCTTAACAATCTGCTGCTCCAGCGCGGCCCAGCTTTGCTTAGCCGCTGCTCCATCTGCTAACGCCTGCAGATCGATGGGGACAAAACGATGGCCCGATGCCCACGGGGTACGGCGCAAGGGTTCGACGATCAAGGGGAGAGTGCCAGTGTTCACCTGCTGGTAGCGCCCTTGAAAGAGCAGGGAAATTTGCGAGTGAACCTGCTCGCGTTGCTCACGGCTCTCGCTGACGATACCGGATTCACAGACGCCGTCCACCATCTCGCCATCCACGCGCGAGAATTCCGGAAAGTCATTCCAGGAAAAAAACATCTCTCCCGCAAGCTGGTCTCTCTCCATCAATTGCAGAATGCGGTCGGCTTGTTCTTGCAGAATGATTTGCGATTGCCCGATGGCGCGGCCGCCCCATTCATCGAAAATTAGTGGCTTGCTGGTACCGAAGCCTTCGCAGGCTTTGTTGAAGTCGGAGGGATCGCAGTCGTAAGGATGTGCGCTATAAAAATCGAGTCCAGCGGCATCAAACATCGGCTTTATTTTGTCGGGTGAGTGATCATTGGCACACGAGACAAATCGGCCGGGATCGAGCTTCTTGCAAAGATCGTTGCCTTCCTTTAGCGTTTCCGTTGTCAGCTCTGACTCGTTACTTAGCAACCACGCGAAAACCGACGGCGAATTCCAATCGCGCCGGATAGTTCGGGCCAATATATCCAGCCCGAGTGCGATTAAAGACCGGCGCATCTTGGTGAAATCCACTTGCCAATATCCTGGCTCCTCGCAAACGAACATTCCCAGCTCATCTGCGAGTTCCACCATAGTGCGGTCTTGCGGAAAAAGGTGCAGGCGGACGAAATTGCATCCCATCTCTTTCATGCCGCGCATATCGAGCGTCATTTGTTTGCGGGTGAGCGTAAAGCCCTGGTCTTTCCAAGTTCCCAACCAGGACAATCCGTGCAGCTTGATCTTCTCGCCGTTCAAATAGAAATTCGATCCGCGGATTTCGGTGTGGCGGAATCCGGTGCGGCAATTGTATTCATCGACTGCCTCGCCACATTGCAAGCTCGTCGCCATTCGATAGAGATTCGGACGGTCCGGCGACCAAAGCGCCGGATTCTTCAATTCGAATGAAACCTCAACCTCACTTTGCCCGGCGGGGGCACTCACCGCATGTTCCACTGAAGCGACTTCGATCTCGCCTTCAAGAAGCGAGATGCGCAACGTTCCAGCGGTCGCCGCGGCAGCCGAGATAAACGCGGTCACACGGCACCTTGCCGACGCATAGGGTGGCTCAATTCCGTAGGGGAGACGGACATTCTCAATGTAAGCCGCAGGGCGAACTTCAATGTACGTATCGCGAATAATGCCGCCGTAAGCTTCCCATCCGGGATTGATGCCCAACTCGATTTCGTCTTTCCCGGCGCCGCCGGGCTCAGGTTCGAGATCGCATATAGTGACCGCGACTTCGTTGCTGCCGGGACGCAGATGCTGAGTCGCATCAAACTCAAACGGTGTGTACGGTCCCAGAACACCCAGTTCATTTCCATTAATGAACGCACGGCCATAATAAGTAATCGCCTCGAAGTGAAGGATGGCGCGTTCGCCCGAGCCGAGTTGAGGCATTAAGAATGTTCGTTTCAATTGCGAATAACCAAACGGATGTTGCGAGGACGGTACTTCAATGCTTTCGTAGTACTCCCCGTTCACGTAGCGTTGCCATGTCCCATTCAGATTGACCCTCGAACGGGTTGTGATTCCTGAAGTTGTGGGTACTGTTTTCGCAATGATGTGACGCGGCACAACCGCAGCGACGGCAGCAACACCGAGCGGTGTAATGAACTCACGACGGGTAAACATCTTTAGTTCCTCTCTCTTGATGAGCCGCACTCCGATTCATCCTGGCGGGCTGCCGGGGGAGCCCAAGCTCGCATCTAGTCAGGGGGCTCCAAAGCAAAGATCATTTGCGCCCTTTGCTAATATGAATGAAGATCATTCCGGCCAACAAAGTACATTCAAATCGTGGTAGAATTCGCAATCATCATATCACCCGATAATTGGAAACGCATATAACAGACCGCTCCGCAATTCCTGTCACGACCCACTTCAACGTAGGCTACGTTCTTCTTATTACGCTGGTTGCTGCGTTGGGAGGCCTTCTCTTCGGCTACGACTGGGTCGTCATCGGCGGGGCGAAACCTTTTTATGAACGATACTTTGGGCTAAGCAGCGCCCAACTCATCGGATGGGCCAATAGCTGCGCCCTGCTTGGCTGCCTTCTGGGGTCGATGATTTCAGGGGCACTGAGCGATCGCATTGGACGTAAGAAAATGCTGATCGCCGCGGCACTCCTCTTCGCGGTTTCTTCAATCCTCACGGGCTGGTCTAACACTTTCACTCTGTTTGTAACTTGGCGGATCGCGGGTGGGGTCGCCATTGGGGTCGCATCCAACCTGTCGCCGACCTACATCTCGGAAGTGAGTCCCGCGCCCTGGCGAGGCCGCTTGGTGGCCATCTATCAATTGGGTATCGGCACTGGGGTTGTGGTGGCGCAGATCGTCAACTGGCTGATCGCGGAGAAAGTTTCGAACTCCGCCTCCGACGAAATGATCCGTCTGTCGTGGAACGGCCAATTCGGGTGGCGTT
Organism: uncultured Acidobacteriaceae bacterium; assembly: GCA_963712035.1. GTDB lineage: Bacteria > Acidobacteriota > Terriglobia > Terriglobales > Acidobacteriaceae > PALSA-270. Next base: position 277,798 of record CAVQGL010000006.1, read on the forward strand.
GGATGTTCAGTGCTGTAGCAGTTCCCGCCCTCATCTTCTTCTTAGGGGCACTGTTTCTTCCGGAGAGTCCTCGGTGGTTGGCGGTGAATGAAAAGAGCGCACAGGCCAAGAAGACGTTATCCAAGATTGGCGGAGACGACTACGCCGAAGCGGCGCTGCAAGAAATTCGCGAGACTGCGGAATTGGATTTCGGTGGCCGCAGCCCTTGGCGGGAACTGCTTCGTCCCCACATCGCCAAAATTGTAGGGATCGGAGTTTTCCTCGCGGTGTTGCAGCAGTTCTGCGGCATCAACGTCATCTTTAATTATGCGGAAGAGATCTACCGGGCCGCGGGGTACGGAGTAAGCGGTGTAATGCTCAACATTGTCGCGACCGGAGCGATTGGTCTGGCGACGACCCTGATCGCCTTTGGCCTGGTGGACAAATTTGGCCGACGTCCTCTGATGCTTTTTGGTTGCCTCTCGGTAGGCGTGCTCCATGTTCTGATTGGCCTGTCTTACCGCTTCGGTCTTCAAGGGCTTCCCCCGCTACTACTCACGCTGGGGGCGATTGGCTGTTACGGCGTCTCTTTAGCTCCCATCACGTGGATTCTGATCGCCGAAATCTTTCCCAATCAGATCCGCGGTACGGCGGTCTCGATTGCAGTCTCCGCCCTCTGGATTGCCTGTTTTGCGGTCACGTTCACCTTTCCTTTACTGAACAGCGCCATTGGATTGACGGGGACCTTCTGGGTATTCGCCGGAGTGTGCTTTACCGGTTTCCTGTTTGTGCTGAGATTTGTTCCGGAGACAAAGGGTAAGAGCTTAGAAGAAATTGAGAAAGAGCTCGCAATCGCCGGCTGAACGAAGATGCCGACGATCTGAGGCTACGTTAGAGGACTGGCTTAGGAGTCGGATGAAAGTCACGAAGATAAAGACGGTCGTAGTAAACGCACAACTGCGCAATTGGGTTCTCGTCAAGGTGGAAACCGATCAGCCGGGTCTGTACGGATGGGGTGAAGCGAGCCTGGAGCAAAAAACCCGATCGGTGGTGGGGGCCATCGAGGATCTTGCCCCTTTGATTGTGGGAGAAGATCCCACTCGCATTGAGCACTTGTACCAGAAAATGTATCGGATGCCATTTTTCCGCGGCGGCATCGTGGGCATGAGTGCAGTGAGCGGCATCGAACACGCCCTCTGGGATATTTGGGGAAAATCGCTGAACGTGCCGGTCTACAAACTTTTGGGCGGGAACGTACGCGATCGGGTACGGATGTACACACATCTGGGCGGCGGCGAGAGTAACGCGGTGTATCACACCTTCGATCCCGCCCCGCTTGTGGATCTCGCGCACAAGGTTGTTGAGAAGGGATACACCGCGCTCAAAGTGGTTTGCGTGCCTTTTTCCGAACCGTTGATGGGGGCCGGATACACCAAGAGATTTGCCAACGCGATCGAGCAATTGCGGCTCGCGCTGGGCGATTCCATCGACATCATGATTGATTTCCACGGGCGAACTTCGCCCGCCATGGCTATCCAATATATCGACGCAATTAAGGACTACCGGCCGTTCTTCTGTGAAGAGCCCGTGCCCCCGGAAAATGTCGACGCTCTGGCCGAGGTGCGGCGCGCTGTGAATGTCCCCATCGCAACTGGCGAGCGCCTGGTGACGCGCCACGAGTTCCGCAGAGTTTTCGAACTGCAAGCCTGCCATGTTATTCAGCCAGACCTCTGTCACTGTGGTGGCCTTTGGGAAGCGCGCAAGATCGCGGCCGCGGCCGAGGTTTATTACATGGGAGTGGCGCCGCACAATCCGCTCGGTCCGATCGCCAATGCTGTCGCGCTCCATTTCGCGCTAGCCACGCCGAACTTCCTCATACAAGAAGACATGCTTACCGATGTTCCCTGGCGATGGGATGTGGTTCAGCACTCGCTGAAATCTACCAAGGGATATTGGTCGATTCCGGAGGCGGCCGGGCTGGGTATCGAGGTAAACGAAAAGGAAGCAGCTAAACATCCTTTCAATCAAGAGATTCTTTTGACTAGCGAAGCTCAGGCTGCCGACGGCGCAGTCCTGGATTTCTGAAACTGATTTCAGAGAATAGCGGGCCCGATCCTATTCCAAAGTCTCGACGGGGAATCGCAGCCTCGGTCGCGGTACTGTCTCTAAAACAAGCCTTCTCTTATATTTAAGCCGGTTGTTGTTCAAGCCGATGCCAATCGGATATCCTGTACGGACGCGCCGGCCTGCTGGGTTCCGTGGAGTGAGAGATGACCCTGACCCGTTTTGTCCGCAAGAACGCTTTTCGCAACAAGCGCCGCAGCATTTTGACCGTCCTCAGCATCGGTGGGTCGTTGCTCTTGCTCACCTTTCTGATCACTATCTGGCGCAGCTTTTTTGACAGCAAGCCGACCGAACAATCGGCGCAGCGCCTGATTGTCCGCCACAAAGTTTCGTTGATCTTCAACCTGCCTAGCTACTACCGGCAGAAAATCCAGGCTATCCCGGGCGTAAAAGAAGTAGTGAATGAGCAGTGGTTTGGCGGCCAGTACATGGACGACAAACCGGAACACTACTTCGCTCAGTTCGGCACCGACCCACAAGAGATATTGAAGGTGTACCCGGAATTCAAAATGGCCGCCGATCAACTCGAAGCCTGGCAGCATGACCGCGCTGGCGCCATCGTCGACGTGGGCCTGGCCAACAAATTTCACTGGAAAATCGGCGACCGGCTGAATATCGCAGGAAAGATTTTCCCGGTGGATTTGGAATTGACCATCCGGGGAATCTTCACGCCACCGGACCCCACGCAGTCCATCTATTTCAATAAAGATTACATTGATGAAGGTTTTCCGAAGCTCAAAGGGCAAGAAGGTTTCTTCGCAGTCCTGGCTGATTCTCCGGATTCTGTTTCACGCGTAGCACAAGCCATTGACGATGAATTCCGCAACGCCGACAAGCCAACAAAATCTGAGAGTGAACACGCTTTCCAAATCGGCTTTATCGGAATGCTGGGCAACATCAAGGCATTCATTATGAGTATTTGCCTGGCAGTAGTGTTCACTATCCTGCTGGTATCGGCCAATACCATGGCAATGTCGATTCGCGAGCGTACTCGGGAGGTCGCAGTCTTGAAGACTCTGGGCTTCACTCGCAACAGCATTCTTGGATTATTCGTAGGAGAGGCGGTTTCGCTTGCGCTGGTGGGAGGACTGATAGGTTCTTTGCTCTGCTACTTTATTGTGACTGGAATGGCAGCGCAGGGTGGCTATTTCACCGGCATGAAAGTTACTCCCCTCACCATAGTCGCGGCATTGTTGATCGCAGCGGTGGTGGGGTTCGCCAGTTCGTTTATACCTTCGTATCACGCAGCCAAGGTCAACATCGTGGATGGCTTGCGTCATATCGGTTGAGAGTGCAGTGAACGGTCGGAGAACGAGAGAAAGAAATGGCAATCCCCCTCAGCTATAACGTGCGCAATCTCAGGCTCCGCAAAAGCCTGACGATTATGACTGCCCTGGGTATCGCGCTCACCGTAGCCACGGCGGTATTTATCATGGCGCTGCTGGCGGGCCTGGGACGCGCGTTTGGAAGTACCGGCGATCCCCTGAATGTCCTGATGTTGCGCAAAGGCTCCGATTCGGAACTGGCCGCTGGTGGCGTCTCGCGGGACGCGGTCGAGATATTGAAAAATCTGCCGGGCGTGGCGAAGAACAGTAAGGGTGAGCCCCTGGTCTCGGGAGAAGACATCCTCGTAGTGGTGTTGCCACGCAAGGGCGGGACGGGTGAGACTAATGTCACAACCCGCTTCCTGACTCCTTTGGGAATTGAAATGCGCCCGCAGATTCACTTGATCGCCGGACGCTGGTTCACACCTGGGCAGCGCGAAGTGGTGGTAAGCAGTGCGATCAACCAACGCTTCGAGCACGCGAATCTCGGCGACACCGTACATATCGGCAAAGGCGATTGGCCCATCGTAGGCATCTTTGACGCCAGCGGGACGGCGCACGGTTCCGAGATCTGGGGCGACATCAACCAACTGGTCACCGATTTCGAGCGCACGGTGTACTCATCAGTGCTGGTGCGGGCAACGGATCCAGTATCGGCGCAGGCGCTGAAAAATCGCGCCAATGACGATCAGCGCCTGGAACTCAATGGCCTGCTGGAGCCTGACTATTATGCTTCGCAAACCAAGTCGGGAGCGCCGATCGAGATCGTGGGCTGGATCGTAGCTTTTATCATGGCCGTCGGCTCGTGCTTCGCCGCCGCCAACACGATGTACGCTGCGGTGGCATACCGTGGGCGCGAGATCGCTACCCTGCGGGTAATCGGATTCTCTCGTCCTAGCATACTGACTTCATTCATGCTGGAATCGCTTTTGCTGTCTCTGCTGGGGGCGACGCTGGGAATCTTATTGATGTTGCCGTTCAACGGCATGACGACGGGAACACAAAATCAGGTGACGTTTAGCGAGGTCGTTTTCAGTTTGCAAATGACGCCGGCCGTAATCGTGAGCGCCGTTGGGTTTGCCCTCATCATGGGAGTCTTGGGCGGATTTGCTCCGGCCTGGCACGCCTCGCGTCGTGAGATCCTGGCCGCGTTACGGGATTGAGCGTAACGACGACGGCCTCTAGCCGGCCAGACAGCCGATACGAATATGCCGATTGACACAAAACACGAAGACTTGCAAAGCCTGCGAATCGACCGCAGCGCTCGCGGCGATGGCGAGCCTCCCACGTGGGCACGCCGTACCATCCTCATTGGAGTCGGAGTGCTGTTGGTGCTCGGGCTGTTCGCAATGGCTTACCGTCTGCTCGCGCACGACGCACCGGAGGTCGAAGTAGTGCGCGCCTCGGCGCCCAGCAGCGATGTCGGTGGCGTGGTTCTCTCTGCCAGCGGCTATATCGTGGCCCACCATAAGATCAACCTGAATTCCAAGGTGACGGGCCGGGTGAAGTGGATTGGCGTGGAAAAAGGAGACAAGGTCAAAGAAGGCCAGGTCTTGGTGCGTCTAGAAGACGACGAATTCCGCGCGCAATACGAGCAAGCCCGAGGCGCCGCCGAGAACGCCCGAGCTTACCTCGAAGAATTGCAAAACGGATCGCGTCCCGAAGAGATTCAGCAGGCGCAGCACAATCTGGATGAAGCACGAGCGACTTTGGCAGACGATAAGATCACGCTAGATCGCACTCGCAACCTTGCCGCGCAGGGTGTGCTCGCCAAACAAGCTCTCGACGACGCGACCGCCAAATTTGAAGCCGACCAGCAGCGCGTAAATTCCTTAGATAAAGGTTTCCAGCTGGCGAAGCTTGGTCCTCGCAAAGAAGAAATCGACCGTGCTCGCGGTGCACTCGACCAGGCTCAAGGGCAGGCTGACTACGCTAAGTCTTTGCTCGACGCAACCGTAATTCGCGCGCCCGTGACTGGAACCATTCTCGAGCGCTCGGCCGAAAAAGGTGAGCTCGTTACCTCAGGATTTGCCAGCACCGCCGAGGGCGGCCCGCAAGGGATGGTCGTATCCTTGGCCGACCTAAACGATCTCCAAGTGGAACTCGATATTGCGCAGGACGATTTTGCCCGCTTGGGCCCTAAGCAGAAAGGCGTGGTCAGCGTAGATGCTTACCCTGACCTCAAGTGGGACGGAATCATCGCGGAGATTTCGCCCCAAGCCAACCGTGCTAAGGCAACGGTGCAGGTGAAGGTGCAGATTCTCAACCCGGATGCGCATCTGCGGCCGGATATGAACGCCACCGTGAAGTTTCTGGCGGACGAGGCTAGGCACACAAGTTCGGAGCCGCAGGGTGTTTTTGTGCCGGCCCCAGCGATTCGCGACCGCAATGGAAAAAAGTTTGTTTTGCTGGCCTTTGACGGCAAGGCGGTAGCGCGGGAGGTAAGAGTTCAGGCCCAGCGCAGCGGCGGCGCGTTGGTCCAGGGCCTCAATGGAGGCGAAGACCTCATCACTTCCGGTCCGCAAGATTTGAAAGATGGAGACAAAATCAAGATCAAGGGACAATCATGAGCACAGCTACACTTCCGAATACCGCGGCTCAGGCCAAAGTCGTGCAGGTGCGCAACGTCAGCAAAGTTTTTAAGCGCGATGCCTTTGAGGTCAAAGCGCTGGACGATGTCTCCATCGAAATTGCGGGCGGAGAATTTCTGGCGCTCATGGGCCCATCGGGTTCAGGCAAGACGACCCTGCTCAATATGATTGCGGCCATCGACAAGCCGACCGCGGGCGAGTTGCTGGTCCTGGGGGAGAATGTCTTTCGCTTCAGCGATTCGCAATCGGCCCGCTGGCGCAACACTCACATCGGCTACGTTTTCCAGACATTCAATTTGATTCCTGTGCTCACCGCTTTTGAGAATGTCGAACTTCCTCTGCTGCTGACCAAGCTTAATGCGCAGCAACGCCGCGACCATGTCTTAACCGCGCTCAAGTTGGTTGGCTTGGAAGAGCGGGTCAACCATCTTCCTAAACAACTCTCCGGCGGACAGGAACAGCGGGTCGCCATTGCCCGCGCCATCGTGAGCGATCCAACTTTACTTCTCGCCGACGAACCCACCGGGGATCTCGATAGTCATTCGGCCACCGAGGTATTGGAAATCCTGAAACGCCTCAACCAGGACTTTCATAAGACAATCGTGATGGTGACCCACGATCCCCATGCCGCTTCCTACGCGCATGTAACCCGTCACCTGGAAAAAGGAATGCTCCTGCCGCCTGCCTAGCTGGTAGCATTCCGGTGTTCGGGTGAGGCATCCATGATTCATCTGGTTTCGCATCTTCTGGTGGCCTACGTGGTGCTGGTGGAACCATGGCTCGGCCAGCGTCTGTATAACAAACTGAAAGCCGACGTGGCCGCGGGTGTAGCCGATGCCAAATTACACTTCTACCGGATGATCTTGATTCATCAAGTGGCGGCCACAGCTTTAGTGTCAGCCATTTGGAAACTCGGTTCAATTCCCGCGACAGCTCTCGGGCTATGTCTTCCTACGTCGTGGGAAATCCTGCTTTCTTTTATGTCGGGTTTCCTGCCCGCTGCGATCGTGGCGATGTTCCTACTGCGCAAGAAAGGCGATCGCATGCTGAAGAGCACAATAAAGATGGTCGGTGCGATGCTTCCAGTTTCCAGCGCCGAGCGTTCCTGGTTTGCTGGAGTGAGCATGGGAGCCGGGATCTCGGAGGAACTTGTGTTCCGCGGATTCCTGCTCTACTACATTGCCGTCAATTTACCTGCGCTGGGGTCTGTGGAGAAAATTCTTTTAGCTTCGATCATCTTCGGCCTATGCCACTTTTATCAGGGATGGCAAGGCGTCCTGGGAACTACGGCCCTCGGCGCAGTTTTCGCCGGATTATACGTTGCCACCGGAAGCCTGCTGTTCCCGGTAATTTTGCACGCCCTCGTCGATCTTCGAATTCTACTGATCTTCCCTCCGCAACGCCTGCAAGCCTTGCAGGCTCAAGGCTCAGTGCCGGCGGCACGCGACGCTACTTTGTGATTCGCACCTCGAGCGCCGCATTTTTATCCGGCGTTCGAATCCAAACCGTGCCCGTAGTTGGTTCGTATTCTGCGCCTTCAGCCATCGCCGTCAACGCTTCGGAATCGAAGCCAACCGGCAGCGTGCGTCCGTCCAGGGCCACCGTTTGCGGCGGTTTGTTTAGACCATGAATTTTTAGCACCAGCGAGCGGGCCGCAGGCACATAGCTTCCTTCACGGGCCGAGATATTTATTTGAACCTGTGCACCTTCGTCTTGCAGCTGCACGTTCTGCAAAAGATAGTTGCCCTTTTGATAATCCAGAGTGTTTCCGTCGTCCTCGTAGTATTGGCGCGTACTTTTCGCCGCAGGATAGATTTCAAATGTCAGGGGATCGATGGGGGCTTGATCCGTATGCTCCACCAATTGCCGCGTTGGAATTACGCCGCCAGCTCGCGCGAACATGGGAATAAAACCAAGTGGAGCGTCCACGGTAATCGTGGCAGGCCCGGTATAACGTTTTCCGCTCCAAAAGTCGTACCAAGTGTCCGCGGGAAGATACACACTTCTTTCGATTTCACCGTCGTTTACCACCGGCGCCACCAGCAAATCGTTACCGAACAGAAATTCGTTGGTCAACGAATCTGGAGTCAAATCCATGACCGCTCTGTCTCCAGGAAAATCCAGAACCAAGGCTCTCATGATGGGCAGGCCGGTTTGCGTGGACTGATAGAACGCGTTGTAGAGATAGGGTAGCAAGCGGTAACGCAACTCCAGCGTGCGGCGATTGATGGCCTCCAGCTTGCCACCAAACGACCACGGATCCAAGGTATGGTTCTCGTTGCCCGAGTGCGTAATAAACAAAGGATGGAAAACTCCGGCTTCCAGCCAACGCGTATAAAGTTCCGGGCTGGGATAGCCGATAAAACCGCCGACATCGGAGCCGAAGAACGGCAAGCCAGAGATGCCCGCCGTCATCACGGTTCTCAGACTGGTGCGAAGGTCTTCCCATGTGCCGACATTGTCGCCTGTCCATTGCGCGGCGTAGCGTTGACCGCCGGCATAAGTGGCGCGTGTAATTACGAATGGCCTTTCATTGGGACGCAAACGCAGCAATCCTTCGCGCGTCGCTTCTGTCATAAGCAAACCGTAGACGTTGTGATTCTTGGCGTCAGGAGTGTGCTGTCCATGGTCATCGTGAATCACGTCGGGAGGAAAGAAAGCTGGTCTCCATCCCACGTCCATGGGCAAAGCATCCACGGTAGGCTCATCCATGTCGGTAAGAAATCCGGAGAGGCCGTCCTTGGTAAATCCGTCAAACAACGAACCCCACCACTGGCGAGTTTTTTCCGAAGTGAAATCCGGAAACGCGGATTTTCCCGGCCAGATCTCGCCGATGTAAAGTTCTCCATTCTTTCTCTTAAGGAAATAATTTCCCGCTAGCCCTTGGTCATAAACCCAATACCCTTTTTCAGCCTTCACGCCGGGATCGATAATGGCGAACATGCGAAATCCGTCTTTGCGGAGATCGGCAATCATCTTCGGAGGATCGGGAAACGCTTTCTTGTCCCAGGTGAAGATGCGGTCGCCATCCATGTGAATGGTGTCCAGGAAAATCGCGTCGCAGGGAATATGGCGGCGGCGAAAATTATCCGCCACAAAACGAACCGTACTCTCCGGAGTGTAATAAGCGCTGCTCTGCAGATAGCCGAGCGTCCACAGGGGAGGCAGCGGCGCACGGCCGACTAACTCCGTATAGCGGCTGATAATTTGCTTGGGATCGGGACCGGCGAAAAAGTAGTAATCCATGTTTCCGCCATCCGCGCCAAAGGAATACGAGTCGGCCGACTCCGCCCCCATGTCGAAAGTGGAGCGATAGGTATTATCGAAAAAAATGCCGTAGGCCCTTCCGTCCCTGATTCCGAGAAAAAACGGAATGGTCTGATACATGGGATCGGTCAAAGCATCGTAGCCAGCCGGATCGGTATTCCACATCACGTAAGCGTGGCCGCGTTTATCGAGCGGCCCAGCTTTCTCACCCAGTCCGAAGTAATGTTCATCGGCGGGCATGCTCTTCCAGGAACGTACGCGCTCGCCATCCCATCCCATTTCGCGAGCATCGCTGGAAAGCAGTCGGCCGCTGGGGTCGTAAAAGGAAATCTGAAATGGAGACAATTGAATCCGGGCTTCGAGAGCGGAAGTCTTGATGATCTTCGTCTGTTTGTCGCCCGAGAATTTCACGTCGACTGCGGGCCAGTCGCTCTTGATGACTGCCCAGGAATAGTCGGTTCCCGCGATCTTGCCGAGAGTCATTTTCACTCGGACGAGGTCGGGAGCCAAAACTTGGAGGACCACATTCGCATTGCGATTAGTAAATGAAATTTGATTACCCTGGGGCGCTTGCGCCACCATGGCGCCTACGCTTTTCCATTGCGCAAACAGCGGACGCGTGCCAACCAAGAAAGCGAACGTACCAAGAGCCATAACCAAGAATTGCTTCCGGAACATGTCTCACCTGGGATTAAGAATTGTGTGGATTTCAGCTCGAGAATGCGCGAGCCGCAGCTGATCCGCAGGTAATCATACGCCGCACCGAGAGAGCTCCCTCAAATCTTCGGGCCTCAAATAGAACCAAGAACGTCCGGTCCTGATAGCGAGCCCATGTTTTGGACTGTCCGAAAATGGACACCGTTGTCCGGTAACGAACAGTTTCGAAGCGCTCGCCGACGGTCCAAAATGCACATAAGTTACTTTGCTTCATAAACTTATCGAGAAGTTAGCTTCTGGCGATCCGCGTGCCCATCTACAGGGCATGGATATCGCTCGACCGGACCTAAAACTTCAGAAACGCCGTCGGCAAATCATCATTTCCGCCGTAGCCGTTCTCCTCGTAGTTGCCGCCACCGTCGGAGTCTCGCGGCTCAAGCCAGCAGCCCCCTCGGTCGAATGGGGGACCTTGTGGCCCGACACGGTCAAGCGTGGCTCGATGCTGCGCCAGGTTCACGGCTTGGGAACGCTCACGCCCAGCCAGGAAGCCATTCGCCAGATTCCTGCCGAGACGGAAGCGACGGTCGTCCGCATCCGCATGTTGCCCGGCTCGCTGGTGAAGTCGGACACCATTCTTCTGGAGATGAGCAATCCTCAAGTCGAGCAGGAAGCGCTCGACGCCCAACTGCAATGGAAGGCCGCCGCGGCCGCCTACCAGAGTCAGCGGGTCAAGCTGGAAAGCGATTTAATGACCCAGAAAGCCGCGGCCGCCACCGTCACCGCGGACTACTCTCAGGCCAAGCGCCAGGCCGATACCGATAAGGCGCTTTACGATCTCGGCGTAAAGTCCGGCATGGAATACAAAACTTCCAAAGACAAGGCCGACGAACTAACCACGCGAAATAATCTCGAGATTGAAATGCTCTCCGCCAACGAGAAGGCGATTGCGACGCAGATGGCGGAGCAGCAAGCCAAAGTCGACCAGATGCGCGCCCTCGCCGATTTAAAGCAAAAGCAGTTGGATGACCTGAAAGTCCGCGCCGGAATTGATGGAGTACTGGTGGATTTGCCACTGCAAGTCGGCCAGCACGTTACGCCAGGCACGATGCTCGCCAAAGTGGTTCAGCCGAACCACTTGATGGCGGAGTTGAAGATTGCCGAGACGCAAGCGCGCGACGTGCAAATCGGGCAGGTAGCGTCCGTGGACACGCACAACGGCCTCATTCCCGGCACGGTGACGCGCGTGGATCCGGCGGTACAGAACGGAACCGTTACCGTCGACGTAAAACTTATCGGCGATCTTCCGCAGGGCGCGCGCCCGGACCTGAGCGTCGACGGAACCATCAACTTGGAGAAACTGGATAATGTGCTCTACGTAGGCCGTCCGGCATTCGGCCAGGAAAACAGCACCATCAGCCTGTTCAAGGTTGATGCCGACAACAAGGGAGCGGTTCGCGTGCCGGTGAAAGTGGGCAAAGCCTCGGTCAATTCCATTGAGATTCTTGAGGGGCTGCATGAAGGCGACACCGTGATTCTTTCCGACATGTCGCGGTAGGACAACGTGGACCGTATTCAACTGGAGAGATAAGTCCGGGCGCGGGCGCCTTCGCCCGCGAAGATTTGCGGTGGCCCATTTCTCGCGGGGTTTGCGAGAAGTGGGGTTATCACGAACTTAGAAAGCACCACGAAAGGCAAAAAACATGACGCAAGCCAGCGAGCCGTTGATCAACATCGAAGGTCTCACCAAGATTTTCTACACCGATGAAATTGAAACCCACGCGCTTTCCGGCGTGCATCTGTCCATCGATAAAGGCGAGTACGTCGCCATGTCCGGCCCATCGGGCTGCGGCAAGTCCACGCTGCTTTCCATCATCGGCCTGCTGGACACGCCGACCGACGGCAAATATTCCCTGAACGGCAAGCCCGCCGAGAACCTCGACTTCGCCGAGCGCTCGCGCATCCGCAATCAGGAAATCGGCTTCATCTTCCAGAGTTTCAACCTGATCGGCGATCTCACCGTGTATGAAAACGTCGAACTGCCGCTCACCTATCGCCAGAAGATGCCATCGGCCGACCGCAAGAAGCGCGTGATGGAGGCGCTCGAACGCGTCGGCATGGCGCACCGCCTGCGGCACTATCCTTCGCAGCTCTCCGGAGGCCAGCAGCAGCGCGTAGCCGTGGCCCGCGCCCTGGGCGGAAAACCTTCCATCCTTCTCGCTGACGAGCCTACCGGCAACCTCGACTCGCGCAACGGCGAAGCCGTCATGGAGCTGCTGCGCGATCTGCACAAAGAAGGCGCGACCATCTGCATGGTCACGCACGATCCTCGCTTCGCCAAGCACGCCCAGCGCGAAGTCCATCTCTTCGACGGCAAAGTCGTCGCCGAGGAAGAACTGAAGAAGTTGATGGAAAACGTGGGCGTATGAGGGCTTACCTTTTTATTGTCATTCCGAGAGCCAGCGAGGAATCCGCTTTTTGAGGGCCGCGACCGAATGTGGGTGCCACACTTCTCGCTGGAGTTGCGAGAAATGGGATCAGAGGCAAGCGTAGTGCGGGCGTCCTCGCCTGCGAAGACTGAGAGGCAGTCATGACCGGACTTTTCCACGATCTTCGCTACGCGATTCGCCAACTGCGCAAGAACCCTGGTTTTGCGGCAACCGCAATCATCACTTTGGGGTCTGGGTATCGGCGCTAACACCGCAATCTTCAGCATTGTGAATTCTGTCCTGCTGCGGCCCCTGCCTATCCAAGACCCACAGCGCGTCATGAGCTTGGCATTTCACGACAAGAAGACGGAAGCGAGCAATGGCTTCTCGATTCCGGACTTTGAAGATATCCGGCAACAGAGCAATGGCGTTTTTTCCGGAATGGCGGCGACGCGCCTGTTTCTGATGGACGGTTTGAACTTCAATGGAAGAACCGAAAACATCTGGACGGCCTATGTCACGGGCAACTTCTTCAGCGTGATGGGCGTTAAGCCAGCGTTGGGACGTCTCATCCAACCTTCGGAAGGCAACTCCATCGGCGTCGATCCGGTATTGGTGTTGAGTTATTCATACTGGAAGACGCATTTCAACATGGACCGGAACATCATCGGAACCAAGGTCACAGTCAGCGGCCGTCCGGTCACAATCATTGGAGTAGCGCCGGAAGGGTTCCGAGGTGTTTCATCGCTCCTCGAGATGCAGGGCTACTTGCCGCTGAGCATGTGCGCCTTCGAGGGTAGGCGGGACGCATGGACCAACCGGGGGGCGGAAGAACTTCTTCTGTTGGCGCGTATGAAGGACGGAATCGACGCGGCGAAAGTGCAATCGGCAATGGATCTGATTGCTCGGCGCTTGGCCCAGGAATACCCCCAGTACCACGAAGGCGCTCTACACGCGTATCCTCTTCAGCCCATAGGTCCGGACGATGTGCTCGCGCTAGTGAACTCCCTCGCGCCGTCTATGCCAGTGTTTGATGTGCAGCCGATGTCCAGTGCGCTGATGACTTTCAGCGGACTGTTGTTTTTCCAACTCGGCGCCTGGCTCGCAGCCGGCATGGGAATTTTGGGACTGATTCTCGCGACCGTGGGAATGTATGGAGTTCTATCTTATGCCACGGCACAGCGCACCCATGAAATTGGAATCCGAATGGCGCTTGGCGCGCAAACCGGTGAAATCCTCAGAATGATTTTGCGCCAAGGAGTCCTGATTGTCGCTCTGGGATTGGCGATCGGACTTCTGGCCGCGGCTGGGATGGGACGGTTGGTCGCGAGTCTCCTCGTCAACGTCCGCGGAACCGATCCGCTTACTTATGCTGCCGTGTCGCTGGCTCTTGTTTGTGTCGCCCTGCTGGCGAGCTACATCCCCGCGCGCCGCGCGGCCAAAGTCGATCCCATGGTGGCTCTACGCTATGAATAGGAGGTTTGAATGACCGGACTATGGCAAGACCTTCGCTATACGATTCGTCAACTCCGCCGAAGCCCCGGCTTTACCGCCGCGGTTGTGCTGATATTAGCGCTGGGCATTGGCGCGAATAGCGCAATTTTCAGCGTGGTTCATGCTTTGCTGCTCAATCCGTATCCATTTCCGCAAGCCGACCGCCTGATGTGGGTGGACGCCCGTCACATCAGCGGACGCAATGCCGGCACCGGCTATCGCGACTTCCTCGACTGGCGGCAGCAGAACACGGCTTTCACCGACATGGCGATTATTCCTTGGGCCGGCACGTTTACCTGGACGGGCCAAGGCGAGCCCCAGCGCATTGTCGGAGCTGAATCTCCCGAGAATTTTTTGCGCGTGTTGGGCGTGCAACCGGCCTTCGGCCGCTTCATCAGCCCGCAGGAGGATACGCCGGGTGCAGCACCCGTGGCGGTCTTGAGCTACGAAGCATGGCAGCGCCGCTTCGCCGGAAAGTCCGATGTTCTCGGCCGGCTCATGATGCTGAACGGCGAGCCCTACACGATCATCGGCGTCATGCCAAAGGAATTTGCTTTTCCGGGAATCCAGACGTCCGATTTTTTCACCGCTCTGCGGGAGAACCCTTCGAACGGCCGCTATCAACATCAGTATGGCGTAGTGGCGCGACTGAAGCCGGAAGTTACGCTCCAACAGGCGCAGTCCAATATGACGGTGATCGCGCGGCGACTCGAACAGGAATATCCCGCGACTAACACCGGCTGGGGGATCGCCGTGTTGCCGCTGGCGCAGATGATCGCCGGCGATGCGGCCAAGCCGACCGGGGTTCTGTTCGCCGCGGTCTTCTCCGTGCTGTTGCTGGCGTGCGCCAATGTGGCCGGCCTGATGCTGGCGCGGGCCTCTGGTCGCGCCAAAGAGATTGCCATCCGGGTCGCTCTTGGCGCCGGTCGAATGCGGCTGGCGCGCCAGATGCTGAGCGAAAGCGTATTGCTCGCCGTCGCAGGCGGCGGACTGGGCCTCTTGTTCGCGCGCTGGCTGATTGACATTCTGCGTGCCGCCGCTCCAGAAGACTTGGCCCTCGACTCGGTGCTACGCATAAATTCCAGCGTGTTGCTTTTCACTCTTGCGGTTTCACTGCTGACGGGACTTCTCTTCGGACTGGCGCCGGCCTGGTATGGCATGAGAACCGACGTGAATAGCACCATCAAATCTTCCTCCAGTGCGCTGGCCGGGGCGCGCTCCCGCCGCCGCGCCATCTCTTCTCTCGTTGTCGGCGAGGTTGCTCTTTCTCTCCTGCTTCTGGTGGGCGCCGGACTGCTGGCCAAAGATCTTTTTGTCTTGCTTCACCTCGACCTGGGCATTCGCACCGAGCATGTGCTGACGTTTGTGATCAGTCTCCCGGATGCGAAGTATCCCAGCGCTCAGAGGACCGCTGGTTTTTACGATGAATTATTCTCCCGGCTGAAAGCGGCGCCAGGAGTTGTAGACGTTGCCGGGGTGATGACTCTGCCCATGACGGGAGGCTACACCGGGGGCGCGGTTGAGATCGAGGGCCGGCCCAAGCCATCCGATTGGATGGACACGGAATCCGAGTACAACATCTGCACTCCCGGGTACTTCGGCACTATGGGCATCCCCCTGTTGCGGGGGCGGGATTTCGAACAGCACGATGCAACCGATGCTCTGCCAGTGGCCGTTGTTAATGACACGTTCGCCCGACGGTACTTTCCCGGCGAGGACGCCATCGGCCATAGATATACGGATACGTATGATCACAAGTTGCGGACGATCATCGGAGTTGTGGGCTCGTTTAGGCATCAGCAACCCATGCAGGGCCCCGTGCCCATGGTCTATGGCCCGTACGCGCAATCGCCGAGTGGCTGGAGAAGGATTGTTGTCCGCACGACTGGCGATCCAGCAGCACTCGGCGCCCTTGTTCGCGGCACCGTGCGGGCGCTCGACCGCGACTTGCCCGTCCTCAAGTTGCAGACCATGAAACAAGTAGTAAGCGATTCCGTCTCCGAGCAAAGGCTGGTCGCCTCCTTCATCACCGGCTTCGCCGTGTTTGCGCTCGCGCTGGCTGCAATCGGAATCTATAGCATCATCGCGTATTCCGTCTCGCAGAGAATGCACGAAATGGGCCTGCGCCTCGCACTCGGGGCCTCGCGCGAAGACATCCTGCGCGTGATCCTGCGCGGCGGAGCATTGCTGGTGATCGAGGGCGTCGCTGTAGGAATACCGCTCGCGTTCATCTTGTCGCGTGGTATGAAATCGCTGCTTTACGGCATCAGCCCACGCGACCTCACGATCTTTGGCGGCGTACCCCTCGTGCTGCTGCTCGCGGCATTGGCGGCCAGCTACCTGCCTGCCCGCCGCGCCGCCAAAGTCGAACCCATGGAGGCCCTCCGGTATGAATAACGAAGAGGCTGAAATGACAGGACTTATCCACCACTTTCGCGAGCTTTTTCGGCAGCTTATTAGTCGCCGTAACCCGAGTTACTGCACTTTATGCGTTCAGGAGCTAACGTAAACAAACACCAGCATTTCCGGTTATTGTACGTACATTTTTAGCAGGACAAAATGTTCCCATTGGAACACCAGAACGCCAATCCATGAATCGAGAGTGAAATGATCCAACTGAAACGCGTCGAACGTAGCTACAAAACCGCTGCCGGACAAACCTGGGTCCTGCGCCGCATCAACCTGGAAATTCGCGAAGGCGAATTCATCACAATCATGGGGCCGTCGGGAGCGGGAAAGTCTTCGCTCCTCAATGTGCTCGCCCTGCTCGATGACCAATGGGAAGGCGAGTACTGGTTCCGCGAGCAGGCCGTGCACCAGATGAAGCGCAAGCAGCGCGCCGAACTCGCCAAGCGAAATATGGGGATGGTTTTCCAGAGCTATCACCTGCTCGACGACCTTACGGTGCAGGAGAACATCGATCTCCCTCTATCTTATAAAGACATTCCACGCAGCCAGCGTCAGAGCCTGGTGGCCGACGTTCTCGACCAGTTCCAGATCGTCGCCAAGAAAGATTTATTTCCCAATCAGCTCTCCGGAGGACAGCAGCAACTGGTCGGCATCGCTCGCGCAGTGATCCACAAACCGGCGTTGCTTCTCGCCGACGAGCCCACCGGCAATCTTCATTCTTCTCAGGCCAAAGAAATCATGGAACTCTTCCGGCAACTCAACCAGAACGGAACCACCATCGTGCAGGTCACGCATTCCGAAGTGAACGCCTCCTATGGCAGCCGTATCATTCAACTCAGCGACGGCTGGATGACTGGTGACACCGGCAATCCCACGCTAGGCGTCCAGGGCGAAGTGGTGAAGCAATGAACGGCTCCAGCAATTTTGCGTCAAAGCTCCTGGCGTGCTGTCTGGCGATGACCACTGCGAATCGCTCCGGCTCAGACTTCAACATCGTTTCAAGTGAGCATGCCGAAGTCGCACGATCCCCTGAATGCGTACTCTCCCTCTCACGTGCCTGAGCCATCGCTGGCGAATTCGCCTCGCCTCGAGCGTCTGATCCACGATGGCAAGCTCTATCTTTCGTTGAAAGACGCCATCGATCTCGCGCTCGAAAACAATCTTGATCTTGCGATCGCGCGCTATAACCTTGCCCATCGCCGATACCGACATCCTGCGCACCAAAGCTGGCGGGGTCTTTCGCGGGGTCAATACAGGCGTCGTGCAAGGGACGACCGGTGGCGGAGTCGGCGGCTTGGGAACCGGAGCGCCGGGCGCTGGCGCGGGAGGCACTACTGGCGGCGCGGGAGGCGCCGGCGGCGGTGCGCGGAGGACTGGTGCAATCCACTCTTGGCGCGGGCACCAGCGTCTCTTCGTTTGATCCAACCCTCAGCGCAGTCTTCGGCGAGGAGCACCAAACGGAGCCGCTGCAAAACCTGCAAGTCTATGGCATTCCTACCCTGCAAACCAATATCAGCCAATTAAACGTCAATTACTCTCAAAGCTTTCCCACGGGCACGACTCTTAGTCTCGACGTTTCAAAATGGCCGCCAATGGGAGAACAGTATTTTCAACCAGCTCAATCCAGCCCTGAGCTCGTATTATCACATTGAGTTTCAGCAACAACTTCTGGCCGGCTTCGGATTCGGCCCTAACCTGCGCTATTTGCGCATCGCGAAGAACGACAAAAAGATTTCTGATATCGCTTTCAAGGATCAAGTGATCGCTACCGTAACCCAGATCGAAAATATTTATTGGGATCTGGTGAAGGCCTACCAGGAAGCGCAGGTGGATGAACAGTCTCTACAATTTGCCCAACAGTCTTTGGATAACGCGAAGAAAGAACTCCAACTGCAAAGCATTCCCGGCATGGATGAAATGAAAGCCGAGACGGAAGTATCGAAGCGCGATCAGGACTTGACCGTCGCGAAGACCACTCTGGAATTGCAAGAATCACTGATAAAAAATGCGCTCACCAAGAGCCTGGATGATCCGGTTCTTGAAGAGATTCCGGTGGTACCGACGAGCACCATGGATGAGATGGAGACGCAATCGAGTCAGCCGGTACCGTTGGCAGCGCTTACCACCGAGGCGCTGGAGAATCGCCCCGAATTGTCGGAGTCCGCGGTGGACCTGGTGAATCGCCAAATCAGCCGCAAAGCAGCGCGCAACGCGTTGTTGCCAAGTTTGTCGGTGGAGGGCTACTACGGAGGTACCGGCCTGGGGGGACCGGTCAATCCGGCGTTATACTCAAGGGCCAGTCGACTTCAATCCTGCCCGACCGATTTAGGTGGCACGATTCTCAATGCCTACAACAATTCCGCGCCCGATTATTTCGTAGGCCTGAACCTGAACATTCCATTGCGAAACCGGGTCGCCAAAGCCGACCAATACCGCTCCGAACTCGAATATCGTCAAGTCGGAGCTGCGCCTGGAGCAACTGAAGAAACAGATCCGCATCGAGGTTCGGAACGCACAGTATGCGCTCGAGCAAAACGCCGCCCGAGTGGATTCTGCCCGCAAGGCGCGCGACCTGGCTCAGCGCACTTTTGAAATCACCAAGAAAGAACAGGATCTCGGCTCGGGATCGAGTTTTCAAACTTTAAGCGCGCAGCGCGATCTTGCCTTAGCGCAACTCGATTTCGTCACCGCGACTACCACCTACGAAAAAGCCAAAGTTGAACTCGACCGCGCAACCGGCACGACTTTGGAACATAATGGAATCCAGATTCAGGATGCGATCAATGGCACGGTGAGCAGCCCGAACCCATAACCATTATGCAGACCTCCGCCAAACTCGCAGACACCAAAGCGTCCGCACCCAGCCGGGGGAGCGATCGCAAGCCTCGCGTGTTGGCGGCCGATGACCAGCAGCATATTCTGGAGGCGCTTGAACTGCTCCTGCGTCCGCAGGGATATGAAGTGGAGACCGCGCAATCGCCCGCCGCGGTCCGCGAAATGCTTTGCTTCAGGCCCTTACGACGCCGTCCTCATCGATCTGAACTACACGCGGGATACGACTTCCGGACAGGAAGGCCTGGACCTGCTCTCAGAAATTGTCGCCTTGGACAGCACTATTCCCGTAATCGTGATGACGGCGTGGGGCAATGTGGAGCTCGCGGTGGAGGCGATGCGGCGCGGTGCGCGAGATTTCATTCAGAAGCCGTGGGAGAACGAGCGGCTGCTGACCATCGTCCGCACTCAGATCGAGTTGCATGGCGCGTTGCGCGAGGCTGAACTTCTGGCGGCGGAGAATCAACTGCTTCGCGCTCCGGGCCGTCCGGAATTCATCGCTACCGCGCCTGTCATGCAACCTGTGCTCGAAGCGATGACCCGCATCGGGCCTTCGGAGGCGAATGTTCTGGTCACCGGCGAGCACGGCACGGGCAAGGAAATTGTCGCGCAAACCCTGCATGCGCTTTCTCCTCGCGCTTCCCGTTCCCTGGTCACGTGAATACCGGTGCGTTGGCCGAAGGCACTTTCGAGAGCGAACTTTTTGGCCACGTAAAGGGCGCTTTACCGATGCCCGGGCCGACCGCATCGGACGATTCGAGCTGGCCGACGGCGGCACCATTTTTCTGGATGAGATTGGCAACGTGCCCTTCCACCAGCAAGCCAAATTGCTGCGCGCGCTCGAATCGGGCGCCATCGAGCGCGTGGGATCGTCGCGCACTCGGCGCGTGGATGTGCGCATCATCTCCGCCACCAATTCCGACTTGCGCGCGGCTTGCGCCGCTGGGGAATTCCGCGAGGATTTGCTGTTCCGCCTCAACACCGTCGAAATCCATCTGCCCCCGTTGCGTGAGCGGCGTGAAGATATTCCCGTTTTGGCGGCGCATTTTCTTTCTCGTTACGCATCCCGCTACCGGCGGGCCGTCCAGCGGTTCGAGTCTTCCGCGCTGCAACTTGCTGACGCAGTATTCCTGGCCGGGAAACGTGCGTGAATTGGAGCACACGCTGGAACGCGCTGTGCTTATGTGCCGTCCAGTGAGATTCAGCCTTCCGACTTGGGACTTAATTCTCTGCGTTCACAGAGCCAGAGCCTTGAAGAACTCAGCCTCGAAGGCGGTGGAAAGCCTTTTAATCCGCAAAGCGCTGCAGCGCTTCCAGGGAAACATCAGCCAGGCCGCGGATGCGCTGGGGCTCAGCCGCGGCGCTCTCTATCGCCGGATGGAGAAGTATGGGCTCTAGCCCGCGCGGGAGGCTCAATCCCGGCGCGCGCAGTGGCCCACGAAAACGCCCGCGCCTCCGCTATGAGCGGCGCGTCGGCGCTTTTCACCTTCCTGGTTGCATTGCCTGGGCTGCTGGTCAGCGGCATCCTCATTTGGCTTCAGTCTTGGACGATCTGGAATCGAAACTAGCCTCTTCGCGCGCCGAATTATTTTTCGGTTGGCTGCTGGCTGCGGCGCTTCGCGAGCAGACCACCCGTCCTCTGCAAACTCTGGCGAACGTGCTTTCCGCTCTGCGCGAAGAAGACTATTCTTTTCGGGCGCGCGGCGCCGCATTCAATGACGCTCTAGGGGAGCTTTCTCTGGAAGTGAACGCGCTGGCGGATGAGTTGGCCGACCAGCGCATCGGCTCGATTGAGGCTACAGCATTGCTGCGCCGCGTGGTCGAAGAAGTCGAAGTTCCACTTTTCGCCTTCGACCCGCGTCGGGATTCTGCGTTTAGTAAACCCAGCCGGGGAACGATCTGCTGCAAGAGCCCGAGCGTGAGAGTGCTGGGCTCGACGGCGGATGAACTCGGACTGAAAGCTGTCTTACCGCTGAGAATGGAACTCTGCTTGCCCTTGAATCTCAACAGCCCGAGTGCGCGCTGGCTGATCCGGCGCAGCACTTTCCGACAGCGAGGCATTCCCGCATACGCTCGTTGTTCTCTCTGACGTGAGCCGCGCCTTGCGCGAGGAAGAGCGCAAAGCGTGGCAGCGTTTGATTCGCGTATTGGGCCACGAACTGAACAATTCTCTGGCATCGATCAAGTCGATTTCAGGAAGCCTCAGCAGCCGGGTTTCTCAATCGGCGTTGAATGCGGAAGAGCGGCAAGATTTCGAGCGTGGATTGGAAATCATCGAGAGCCGTGCTGCCGCGCTCAACCGTTTTCTGCAGGCGTATCGGCAACTGGCGCAAATGCCTCCGCCGAATTTGCGCAAGGTGGCGCTGGCGCCCAATCGTGCGACGGGTAGCCGCGTTGGAGACGAGACTGCGAGTGGAAACGACTCCCGGGCCGGATGTCGAACTTACCGTCGGACCCCGATCAGATCGAACAAATGCTCATCAATCTGGTGCGCAATGCCGTGGAAGCCGCCCTGGAGCCGGTTCACTCCACAAGCCTATCGCAGGGAAAGAATATCGCCGGTGGCGAGCTTCCGCAGATCCTGAAGTTGTGATGGGATGGAATCTCTCGGAAAAGCAGTTGGTTCTTACGATTGAAGACAACGGCCCCGGGTTGCTCAATCCGAGCAACGCTTTTGTGCCCTTCTACACCACGAAATCTTCCGGCAGCGGAATTGGTTTGGTGCTTTCGCCGGCAGATTGCCGAGGCGCATGGGGGATCGCTTGGAACTCCTCAACGGGAGCGGCCACCAAGGCTGTGTGGCCAAAGTCATACTGCCTGGTGCGGAGGCGGCGGGCGGCTCGCAGCGGTAGTTCTAACTCAAGCCGGACCGCGACAGAGTAGGAGTTGGGAAGAATGTAAAGATCAAAGCTTTCAGCACAGGCGCTTATTTACTCGCTCACTACGATTTCGTTCTTGCCTGTATGGATCGGATGAACCGTAGTCTTCTCATTCAATCTGACCTTGAGCGTAAGATCCCCGCTACTCTCTACGGTCAGATGGCACGGTGCTGCGCCGCTCGGCCTCGATTCGCTAATCAGACTTGCAGTAAACGTACCGACGGGCAATTGCGAGATGCCGTGACGATCGGTGCGTTGAATTCGCCACTCCACGCTCTTTTCGGGAGCATTGACTTGCACTCCTAAGACATATTCGATCAGATTCGAAACTGGGCCAATGCCACCCCAGCCTACAAAATCCTTCATGCCGTAGCCCTTGGGGTTGTCAGGAGCAAGATTTTCTGTGATCGTTTGTTCGCGTTTGTAAGCTTGGAGAATCGCGCTTAAATATTTCTGCGCCAAATCCCGAGCCAGCGTCCATTTCCCGTTTACGCGCAATCCTTCTTGCACCATGCAAATCACCGGCGGCCAAACTGAGCCTTTCCAGTATTGGCCATCCTCGCGATATCCCTTGCTGTCGGCGGAAAGACTTGGGACTCCACTGCTCCGGTTGAACGACCGCGGATTCATGAGCTCGGATACCAGACCATCAATTCCCCTCTGATCCGCAATCTCCGCGAGCAGAGGCCAAAACATGTGAGCGTGCTTGCAGAAGACACCCGGCTCGAGCTCGGTGATGAATCGTCCCTCTTTGTCGAGATCGTTGTAGAGCGAATGCTGCGCGTCCCAGAATTTTGTATTGACCACTTGGCCGAGAGACGCGTGTTCGCTCTCAAAAAAGTTCACTAAATCAGTACGCCCAACTTGCTGCGCTATCTTGGCAATACAAAGAGCGGCGAGAGCCTGATAAGACGTAGCCGACACTGCGTAGTACATCAGCTGGTTTCGCGGTGAGTCATCGGCCTCGTTGTAACCGTCCGTCCAATACAAGCCGTTGGAGCGACGCTGATACTTCATCCACCACTCGTATTGCTTCACGATGGGCGTGAGGACACGGCTGAGGCGCGCCGCGTCACCAGAGACGCGGTAGTATTCCCACTCCGCCCAGGAAAACAGCGGGGGATTCACCGGGTACCCAGCGTAGACTTCGCGGTTTTGACTATCGGATTCGCGGCAAATGAAACCATTGTCGTGCTGACGCGCATAGCAGTTATCAAAAGCCGTAATCACGGGATAAGCGTGATGAGCGTAACATGCAAAATGCAGCATGAACGCTGTGTCCCAGACCATCGTGCTGCCCCATGAGCCCCAGGTTCTAACCCCCAAAAGATTTGCGACTGCCTGGTGATCCGCGGCGGTTGGGGGAAAAAGCCACGTGTCGAAAAATGTCTTCCAGCAATACCAGTAGAGTTCGATCAACCCAGGGTCAGAGCCGAGCACGGGAACGGGCAGGAGATTCTTGATCTCCTCGAACCGGGGCGGCGGTGGGCCTAGGTAACTCTTGTTTGCGTACCACGGCGACAGCGGTTCGGCGGTTCCGAAAGGTACAATGCCCTTCTCTTTTGACGCCTCCCAATGCGCGCCGGTGCGAGGATTCTGGTATCGAACGTGATCGTCCTCGGTGTATTGGAGTTTCGGCGCGGCGGTGCGAAAACTTCCAGTGGAAAGCTTCGCTGGATCCTCACCGTCCTTGACGATGGGCGTCAGGCTCCAGAAGTAAGTCGCCTCCGGAGCGACGGCCAAGCGGAAAGAATCTTCATCTTCGGCCAGCTTCGCACGCACCACGGCATCTTTCATTTCCTCGCGAGTGGAAATCTCGAGTTTGATTCCGCGGAAAGGCGTCAGGGTATCGCCCTGCAACTGGTTGGGATAATTCCAGCGTAAGGTCGCGGTAAGGAAGTCCGTCACTACTTCTGTTCCGAAGCGATTTTCAGCAAACGCCCAAAAGGTGCTTTTACGAAATATGGCGCCGAGAACGAGCAGCTTGAGAGCAATGCGCCGTGAGATTCGCATCCCCAATCTCCTGATTGCGTATTAGGACAAGCCGGCTGTTTCGACCGAGCTCACACGTACCGCTTCACGGCAGCGTGATAGCCGCCACGCCTAGCCCATTGAGGATAATATTATCGCTGGTCAATTTGACGGAAGCCGGAAGCTGGAACGCGGTCGTCTGGTCCACGTACTCCTCTTCGCCACCGCTCGCCCCAGGGATGGAAACTGCAAAACTGCGGTCGCGTTTATTCACCAGCAGTAACCGCCGCTTGCCGTCACGGGTCACCACGCCAAGAGAATAAATGGAGCCGCCCGAGACGTCGCTGTCCACGAGTTTGTCGCCCGGCCCAAAATTATCTCGAAGCAATTTCAGAACCCAGTAGCGCGCGTTCGGCTTGCCGGTATTCCAATCCACCATCGAGACGCTGGGAAACTGCGTGGGATAGCCGACCAACTGGGATTCGCCCGCCACATCCACGCCCATGCTGGTCAGCTTCCCAAAGATGTATGCATACATAGCGCCGGCCAGATTCCAGTAGGAATTTGGAATAGGCTTTGCGATGTGGCCGGGCACTCCCTGGTCGCCATCGTCGGCCGCGATGGAGCCAATTTCATCGATCGTGGTTCGCGTTTCGGGCGAGAGCCTTTGCCGGATGGATTCCACATAACGCACCACGTTCAGAAATCCATCAGCTTGCGCAAAGAAAGTGAATTGCTGAACTTCGGGGCTTTGATCCGCTGAGGGCGAAGCATAGAAATGGTAGGAGATGAAATCTAACGGGATTCCCGGCTGGTGATTCTTATGATCGAGAAAAGTATTCAAAAAAATGCGGATTGTCGGAAGGCATGGCGAGCGCCATGCCTACAAATTTCATCTGCGGCTGCACCCTCCGCATCGCGGTAACAGCCGCGTCGTAGAAACGGGTGTAGGTTTCGGGAGTAAGGATTGTGCTCAAACTCCGACTTCATTGAGCACCTCCCAGTAGGGAATTTGATAGTGATAACCAGAGTCGTGGCGCGCACCCAATTCGTCGGTGAATCCGCCCTGCGTGTACCACGCCAGCAGGCGGGCATAATAATCGGCAGACCTCTTTGCAACTGGGATCGCGTAATTCGCTTCCCTTTTCGTAATCCCAAGTCACCTGGTTCGGATCGGCAGGATACGGAACCGGTTTGTCGGTTTTGTACATCCACTGCGGAATCGTGCTGAAGTTCAGAATGACCGAATGACCTTTCGTGGCCTCAAGAAAATCGATGGTCATGGGATCGATCGCAGAAAAGTCCCATGAAGTTTTCCCGTTCGCCGGCGGCTCAAGCTCGGCGACGCCAAGCTGCGGATAGGGCAGCCAGGGAACATAGCGAACATAGTCGGCTTGCAAATCATGGAGCGACTTGAACACATTGTCGTGGATAGCCGTCCCGCGTGCTAAAGGAGGATTCACCACAACTTGCAGAGTCGGCGTGGTTTGTGAAACTTTCACAACTTTGTCCCAGTGGACGGTGACTTTCGCGGATTGGTCTTGCGCGAGACAGCATTGCACCAGCAGACTTAAAGTGATTACGAGCGTCGTTGCTCGTAGTGAATATTTCATGTTTGATGAATCATTCCGCTTCATCGAAGACTCTCCCATCAGAGCGCTCGGCGCAAGACTCGCGCGAGTGATATATAAGATATTCTTTGCGCCAGCGATTGTGCCCATCCTAACGCGATTTAGCAATAGGTAAATTAGCTCGCTATTGATACAGAAATCGTAGACCCGCTCAAAAATCGATGGCGCTGCACTCGCCTTCGGCCAAGAAACCGCCAGCTGGTTCGCCACTTCTGCCGTTAATAATGCTCAGCGGTTCAGCTAGATTCGACGTGATAACCTATCGTAGGTTGCTTGGGAACAACATGGCCTTCATCACCAAGAACTTTCTGCTTCAGAGCAAAACCGCGAGCTATCTGTATCGCGAATACGCCGCCGCGCAGCCTATCTTCGATTATCACTGCCATCTTTCTCCAGCAAGACATCGCCGAGAACCGGCGATTCCGCAATTTATTTGAAATTTGGCTGGAAGGCGACCACTACAAATGGCGGGCCATGCGCGCCAATGGCATCGCGGAGCACTACTGCACCGGCGATGCCGACCCTTACGAGAAATTTCTAGCCTGGGCGCGGACCGTGCCCTACACCTTGCGCAATCCTCTGTATCACTGGACGCACCTCGAATTACAACGCTACTTTGGCATCGATCAATTGCTCGACGAGAATACGGCTCCGAAGATATGGGAGCGCGCCAACGAGCAGTTAATGACCGAGGAATTTTCGGTGCATGGAATCTTGCGGAAGTTTTCCGTGCGCGTGATCTGCACCACCGACGATCCCGTCGATTCCCTCCGCCATCATGCGCAAATCCGCGCTTCTGGCCTTTCCACTCAGGTATTCCCTGCGTTCCGTCCGGACCGGGCGCTCAAGACCGAGGATCCCACGGCGTTCAACGACTGGACTGCCCGGCTGGCGGCCGCGGCAAATGTAGAGATAACAAGTCTGAGCAATTTTCTCGAGGCGCTGGAGAAGCGCCACGAATTTTTCCATCTTCAGGGCTGCCGCCTTTCGGATCACGGATTGGATTATTGCTATGTGGACCCGTGCACGCAGCGCGAAGCCGGAGAAATTTTCGCCAAGGTGCGCAGCGGAAAACAATTAGCGCCGTCCGAGTCGGCTCAGTTCGCCAGTTTCCTTATGGTATTTTTTGGTCATCTCGACGCCAAGAAAGAATGGACCAAACAACTGCACCTGGGCGCCTATCGCGATGCGAACATGCGGATGCTCGGCGCTTTGGGACCCAACACAGGATTCGATTCGATTGGCGACTGGCCGCAAGCCGCGTCCCTGGCCAAGTATCTGGACCGTTTGGAACAAGACAAGCTGCTGCCCAAACTCATCATCTACAACGCCAATCCCACCGATAATTATGTCTTCGCGACGATGGTGGGGAATTTTGCCGAGGCTGGCATTCCCGGCAAAATGCAATTTGGCGGAGGCTGGTGGTTTCTGGATCAAAAAGACGGGATCGAGGCACAAGCTCAACGCGCTTTCAAACTCCGGATTGCTGTCCCGCTTTGTCGGCATGTTAACGGATTCACGATCTTTTATGTCGTACCCGCGGCACGAATATTTTCGCCGTGTGTTGTGTAATCTGCTGGGCAGCGAAATCGAGAGTGGATTGCTGCCTGACGACAAGGAGTTCATCGGGCGAATGATCCGCCATATTTGCTTTGACAACGCAGCCGCTTATTTCGGCCTGTCTCCGCTGCACGCCGCGGAATCGCCCGTCTCAGCGGTGGCCCACACCGAGGCTTCTTGAATTGATCGAAAATTGCGGCTTAGTAATTCCAATCGAAATCATCCGAGGCGATGCCTAATTCAATGACCTATCCTGCTCTCGATCTTTCTTCGAAAACTGCCGTCGTTATCGGTGCAACTTCCGGCATTGGTCTGACTCTCGCTAAAGGGCTGGCGCAGGCGGGCGCTAACGTCGTTCCCACCGGACGCCGGGCCGAACTGGTGCGATCTGCCGCCGCTGAAATTTCCAGCATTGGCCGGCGAACCCTGTCGCTCACCTGCGACGTGACCGACCGGGGAAGCGTGGAGGAACTGCTGCGGGCGACCTGCAAAGAATTCGGAAGCGTCGAGATCCTGATCAATGCCGCCGGCTACACCAAACGCACCCCTACTCTGGATGTCTCCGACGCGGAATGGAATGGCGTGCTGGAAACCAATCTCAACGGCACGCTCCGCGCCTGCCAAGTATTCGGCCGCCACATGCTCGAACGCCAATATGGCCGCATCATCAACATCGCTTCGCTGGCTTCTTTTGTTTCCCTGCAAGAAGTGGCGGCCTATTCCGCCAGCAAAGCGGGCGTGGCCTCTTTGACAAAATCGCTGGCCATCGAGTGGGCTCGTCACGGCGTTTGTGTGAATGCCATCGCGCCCGGAGTATTCCGGACTGACCTCAACGCGGCTTTTCTCGACGGCACAGCGCGCGGAAAGGAACTTCTTATGCGCACGCCCATGCAGCGCTGGGGCAAAGTCGAGGAACTGGTGGGCGCCGCGATCTTTCTAGCTTCTGAGGCGGCCAGCTTTGTCACCGGCCATCTGCTAGTGGTGGATGGCGGATTCCTTGCGAGCGGGGTGAATCAATAGCAGATTAATCAATCGCAATAGATCGCGCGATTCTGGCCTTCATGACCAGCGCGCCCGCCACCAGAATGATGGAGGCCAGGTTCGCGATAATCACCGGCGCGGCGTGCAGAATCACTCCATACAACAGCCATAGGGACAGACCGACCAGATAAATTCCCAACATCCCGTAGGACAGATCTTCACCACCCTGCTTCCTGATCTTCAAAATTTGGGGAATGAAAGAAAGAGTCGTGCAAGCCGCAGCGATGTATCCAACAAGCTCAGCTTGATTTACACCATGCAGAACAGAATTGAACGAGTGCACCAACAAATTCACCCTCAGGTTCCTCCGATTTCGGTTTGTAGATCAATGTTAAAGGCTGCAGGTTTCAGATTGGTAAACGAAAGATTAGATTTGTGCTATCAGAGCACACGTTCGTGCATGTACCCTCCGGCGTTCAAAGCCGAGAGCAACTCAGTAATGTGCTCAGGACCGCGAGTCTCCATAGTGATGTCAATCGCGGTTTCGCCTACGTTCACGCCGTAGTAGGCGCGATTGTAAGAAGTCTCGACGATGTTCGCCCGATGCTGCGCCAAAATCGCGGTGAGTTTGTGCAGAGCTCCAGGATAGTCCGGCAGATGAACTCGCAGCCGGACTAGGCGGCCATCTTTGACCAAGCCGCGCTCGATGATGCGGGAGAGCAAGGTGACATCGATGTTCCCGCCGCAAACCAGGACTGCGACTTTCTTGCCGGCTAACGGCAGCTTACGATTCAACAACGCGGCAATCGCGGCAGCCCCAGCGCCTTCGGCAAGCATTTTCTCCCGCTCCAAAAGCAGCAGAATCGCGTTGGAGATTTCCTCATCATCGACAGTAACGATTTCGTCAACATATTTCTGTACAAGCGGAAACGTACGGTCGCCAGCGCGGCGTACCGCAATGCCATCCGCAATTGTGACTGCCGGGCTTAATGTGACTGGCTTCCCTTCGGCAATCGCGACTTGCATAGAAGGTAATTTGCTTGGCTGCACCCCGAATACTTTGATCTTGGGATTGGTTTCCTTGACAGCACAGGCAATCCCGCCGATCAGCCCGCCGCCGCCAATGGGCGCGACGATGGCTTCGATATCGGGATGCTGCTGCAGAATCTCCAGGCCAATGGTTCCCTGCCCGGCAATCACGGCATCGTCGTCGAAGGCATGCACGAAGGTGAGATGGTGTTTCTCCGCGCGTCGAACCGCTTCTTCGTAGGCTTCGTCGTAATTTGCGCCGTGCAGAATGACGTCGGCGCCATAACTCTTGGTGGCGGAAACCTTGGTCAGCGGAGTGGTTAGCGGCATGCAAATCAGCGCGTGGATTCCGTGCAGCCCAGCGTGGTAGGCCAGCCCCTGAGCATGATTTCCCGCCGAGGCTGCCGCCACGCCGCGAGCCCGCTCTTTCGCGGTCAGAGTCAGCAGTTTGTTCAGTGCGCCGCGTTCTTTGAAAGCACCGGTGCGCTGCAAGTTATCCAGCTTAAGACAGACAGTGTTGCCGGTGAGCTTCGAGAAAGTCTCGGAGCGGGTACACGGCGAAAGATAGATAGATTCGCGAATACGGCCTAAAGCCGCATGGATCTCTGAAAGTGTGATCATCCTTAGTTTTGGAAGTGCGTGTTTATCTTAAACGATGGGAAGGATTATCCGAAAACACGCGTCCACACTAAGGCAGTATCCAGAAGGCTGCTATCATGTTCGCCGGCGGAACTTTCCAAGCCTGGCTTGATCGGGCTTTCGGGCTCGGTTTAGCTTCTCTGGGGTTACCCCGGGGAAACGTGAAGAACTGAGATTTCGTCGCGTGAGCTCTGCTGCGCGCCTGCGCAGGCCTGCTCATGCAAGGTGAGACTCGTTGGAGAGTTCTGCCGTTTTCTGCCATGCCCGATTCTTCATTCTTGAGAGTGCTCGCCACATCCGTTCTCGCTGGCGAAGCGTCGGTCGAGCAGATCACGCTTCGTTTAAGCCGGACACTGGGCAAACCTTGGCGATGGCTTCGTCCCCTGGCAGCACGCTATGTGAAGACCGTTGCGGGAGAGACTAGGCCTCGTCGCCGTGATGTAGTGCAGTTTTTCCTGCATGACTCAGGTTTTAGACGCGCCTGGAGAGAACATTTCCACGAACTGTCGGTAGAGAAGTGGCTCTCCGAGCCTCAACAGATGCAACCGGTCGCGGCCGCATTGAATTGGGACGTTCCGTCCATCGAGTCGATTGGGGCGTTGGCCGAGTGGTTGGGGCTCAATGCGAATGAACTGCTATGGTTCGCCGATCTCAAGGGACTCACCTATAAAAGTAATAGCTCCAAACTCAGGCACTATCACTACCGCATCCTGGCAAAGCATTGCGGCAACGTTCGGCTGATTGAAGCGCCAAAGACACGTTTGAAGGAATTGCAACGCCAGATTCTTACGCAGATCCTCGAAAAAGTCCCGCCTCATCCGGCGGTACACGGATTTGTGAAAGGACGGTCCATCAAGACCTTTGTCGCTCCCCACGTGGGCCAGCGCGTTGTCTTGCGCATGGATTTGCAGGACTTCTTTCCTTCTTTTGCCGCGGCCAGGATTCAAGCCATGTTCCGCACGATGGGCTATCCTGAACCCGTTGCCGATCTGCTCGGAGGGATTTGCACCAACGCTGTCGCGCACGATGTGTGGAGCAAGCCTTCTCTTGACGTCGACCCTGCGCGGTTTCGGGAGGCAGCTGTCTTATATTCCAAACCCCATTTGCCGCAGGGCGCGCCCACCTCGCCCGCGCTCTCTAACCTGTGTTGCTACCGTATGGATTGTCGCTTAGCGGCGTTAGCCAAGTCTGCGGGGGCCGAATACACGCGTTACGCCGACGATCTCGCGTTCTCGGGAGACGTGGAATTTGAAAAGCGCGTTGACAGATTTTCGACGCACGTGGCGGTCACTCTCATTGAAGAGGGTTTTCTCGTGCATTACCGCAAAACGCGCGTGATGCGGCAGGGCGTGCGCCAGCATCTGGCGGGGCTTGTCACCAACCAGCACATCAATATTATGCGGCCCGATTACGACAGCCTGAAAGCCACACTCACCAATTGTGTTCGGCTAGGCCCAGAGAGTCAAAATCGTAATGCTCATCCCAATTTCCGTTCGCACCTTGACGGACGATTAGGGTTCGTAGAAATGATCAACGCGCGCAGGGGAGAACGGCTGCGCAGAATATTTCAACAGATCCGATGGAAGTGATGGCGCTCTCTTGTGCTGAAGTCTGCTAGTGGAGTTGCTGTAGACCGTGAGCGAAGCCAAGCGAGAATGGGAATTTCCGCGGAGAGCGCTGGCCATGCGGGATTACAAGGGGGTTTTCGCTTCGCTCAGAATGACATGCCCATTCCGAAGTTCTCTAGTGGTGCCCTCCACTCAACTCGCGAACGATATCGTTCACGAATGACTTCGCATCCCCGAAGAGCATTAGCGTTTTATCCAGGTAATAGAGCGGATTATCGATCCCGGCGAAGCCCGGGCTCATGCTGCGCTTGATGACCATTACGGTGTGCGCTTTATCGACATCGAGAATCGGCATCCCGTAGATGGGGCTGCCGGCGTCGGTGCGGGCCGCAGGATTGGTAACGTCGTTTGCCCCAATGATCAATGCCACATCGGTTTGGGGGAAATCACCATTGATTTCGTCCATTTCGATGAGGCGGTCATACGGAATGTCGGCTTCGGCAAGCAGCACGTTCATGTGTCCCGGCATGCGTCCCGCCACGGGATGGATGGCGAAGCGCACGTCGACGCCACGTTTGCTCAACGCATCGAACAATTCGCGCACCTTGTGCTGGGCCTGGGCCACTGCCATGCCGTAGCCCGGAACGATCACCACTCTGCTGGCAGCCGCCAAAATGCCCGCAGCTTCCTCGGCCGTGGCACTGCGCACCGGTTTCGCTTCCTGTCCGCCCGCCGAGGTTTGCACCTGGCCGAAGCCTCCGAACAGCACGTTGGTAAACGAGCGATTCATGGCCTTCGACATGATGATGGAAAGAATCAAGCCCGATGATCCGTCGAGCGCGCCCGCCACGATCAGCAGCTTGCTATCGAGAACAAATCCCATCGCGGCGGCTGACAGGCCGGCATATGAATTGAGCAGCGAGATCACAGTCGGCATGTCCGCGCCGCCGATGGGGATAATCATCAAAACGCCGAACAAAAGCGGCACGCCGATCATCACGGGAAACAGTTGCCGCGCCCCCGGATGCAATACCAGATAGGCGGCAACTGCCACGGCAGCGGCCAACAGCGACAGATTAACAATGTTTTGGCCTTTGTACGTCAGCGGCCGCTGCGGCAAAAACTCTTGCAGCTTGCCGGCCGCCATCAGGCTGCCGGTGAAGGTCAGCGAGCCGAGAATGACCTCCATGGAAAGCACCGACATCATGAAGCGCGGTACATTCGGTGTCCGCAGATAGAATTCGGCGGTGCCGACCAGAGTCACGCAAAACGCGCCAAAAGCGTGGCTGAGCGCGGTCCGCTGCGGGACGGCCGTCATCTTCACCAGTCCCAGAGGAACGCCAATGATGCTGCCAATTACCAGCGCGATGGCGATTGAGGTGTAGTCGATGATGCCGTGGTGCAACAAGGTTCCGGCGATGGCCAGCGCCATGCCAATTTCGCCCGAGCGGACGCCCCGTTGCGCCGTGGCCGGGGTGCTCATCCATTTGAGCGACAGGATGAACAGCGCGCTGGCGACGAGATAAACAATCTCGATGATGGATTGATTGCCCGCGAAATCAGTCATGATTTTGTGGGACCGCTCTTTTTGAACATTTTGAGCATGCGGTCGGTAATGAGGAATCCGCCGACCACGTTGCTGGTAGCGGCAATCACCGCCAGCATTCCGAGAATGTACGACAAGCGGCTCTCATGGCGGCCGACCAGGATGATGGCGCCGACCACCGCGATCGCATCCAAGGCATTGGTCAGCGACATTAGCGGCGTGTGCAGCAAGGGCGAGATGCGGCGGATAACTTCAAACCCGATGAACGCCGCCAGCATGAAAACAAAAAGCCCATTGATCAGGGTTGGACTCACTTCTCCCCTCCTTGCGCGACGGGGGCAGGCGTTGAAAAGAATTCCCGCACCCGTTGATTCACCACTTCGCCGCCTTGCGTAAGCAAAGTCTCGCGCACAATTTCATCTTGCAGATTGAGTTGGAGCTTGCCTTCCTTCACCATATTCAGTAAAAATGCCGTCACGTTGCGAGCATACATTTGGCTGGCGTGATAGGGAACCTCGCTGGCGAGATTAATGCGGCCGATGATGGTCACTCCGTGCTCGACGATGGTTTCGCCGGAACGCGTGAGTTCGCAATTTCCTCCACGCTCGGCGGCCAAGTCGAAAATCACTGAGCCCGGAGCCATGCCTTGCACCATTTCTTTGGTGACTAAGACCGGAGATTTTTTCCCGGGAACAACCGCGGCAGCAATGACCACGTCACTTTCGGCAACCACTTTTCCCAACAACTCGCGCTGCCGAGCATAAAAAGTTTCGTCCTGGGCGCGCCCGTAGCCGCGCGCATCCTGCGCGTCTTTCGCTTCAATGGGAAGCTCGACGAAACGGCCACCGAGACTTTGCACTTGCTCTTTCGCCGCCGGACGAAGGTCGTAAGCCGACGAAACCGCGCCCAAGCGCCGCGCCGTGGCGATGGCCTGCAAGCCGGCAACACCCGCGCCAATGATCAGCACACGCGCCGGCGTGATGGTCCCGGCGGCGGTCGTGAGCATCGGGAAAATTTTGGGCAGAGTATCGGCCGCAATCAATACCGCCTTGTAGCCGCAGATGGTGCCCATCGACGATAGCGCGTCCATGGCCTGGGCGCGAGTGGTTCGCGGGACTAACTCGACGGAAAAAGCGGTGACTCCCGTGGCCGCAATCTTCTCGATAATATCTTTCGATCCCAGCGGTCTTAGGAACCCAATCAGGACCTGCCCGCGACGCAACAGCGGGAGGTCCGCCGCGCCAGTCAGGTCGTTCGACCCGTAACACAAAACCTGCACCACAATGTCGGCCGCGCCAAACACGGCTGCGCGATGGGGGAGAATCTTCGCGCCTTTTTCCGCATAGGCGGCGTCGAGGTATCCGGCTTGCACGCCCGCGCCAGCCTCAATCGCCACTTCCAAGCCAGCCTTCATCAGGTTGGGCACGACCATCGGGACCAGCGCTACGCGCCGCTCTCCTGGATAACTTTCTTTGGGAACTCCTACGAGCACTCGCGAGTTTCCTTTCCTACATGTGTTCCAGTTTACGGAAGGATTGGCAATTCGGCAAAGCCGTCATCCCCACAGCCCCGGGCCAGTACTACCACATCTGGAGTTTGCATGTACAATCCCCAAGGAAAAAGCAGCTTGTCCTCCAGGGAAAATCTTGCCCTCGACCTATCCGAACGCCGCCGTCATTCCCCGCAGAAGGTGGCGAATCGCGCTCCTGCTGGGCTTTGGCGTGATCGTGAATTACTTCGACCGCATCAACGTATCGGTCTCGCAGCAGGCATTGCACGACGCGTTTGGCATTTCGCTGATAGGTTTCGGCTATCTTTCCAGCGCTTACAACTGGACATACGCCGTTATGCAAATGCCTTCAGGCATGTTGCTTGATCGCTTCGGCCTCCGCACCGTGGGACGCATCGGCACGTTTTTGTGGAGTGTCGCTTGCTTCGCTTCAGCCGCCGCGACTGGGCTGGTCAGTTTTATTGCCGCGCGTTTCCTTTTAGGCATTGGCGAGTCTCCAACATTCCCGGGGAACGCAAAGGCAATTGGCTACTGGTTCCCCAAACGCGAACGGAGCCTGCCCACCGCCATTACAGATGCCGCCGCAAAATTTTCGGCGGGAGTTGGCGTCCCATTTCTAGGAGTACTGCTGTTGCGTTTTGGCTGGCGCCAGAGCTTTGCCGCCACAGGTTTTATCAGCCTTTTCTATTTCTTTTTGTTTTATTGGGTCTACCGCAACCCGAGTGAGGATCAAAGTTTGTCCAAAGCGGAGCGGCAATTTATTTTGCAGGGCGGAGCACAGCCCGAGGATGCCACTGCAGTTCACGGCCAAGCCTCACTCGGATATTTGTTATCTCAGCGAAAAGTGTGGGGGCTCGCCCTGGGATGGGGCGGCTATAACTACACCTTCTTCTTGCTACTCACCTGGCTTCCCACCTATCTTTCGCTCTCCCTGCATATGAATTTGTTGCACTCCGTTTTCTACACCAGCGTTCCGTGGTTGGTCGGCACGGCTACGGATTTGCTAGTGGGCGGTTGGCTAGTGGATGCCCTGATGGCGCGTGGATATGATGAGCATCGCGTGCGTCAAGCTGTGTTGCTGACCGGAACCAGTCTTGGTTTCGGGATTCTTGGCGCAGCCACAGCGCATACGATTGCCAGCGCGCTGTTCTGGATCAGCGTCGCAACTGGAGGCCTGTCGGCCGCCGCGCCCGTGGCCTGGACCGTGCCGTCGTTGATTGCGCCGCGCGGAAGCGTCGCTACCATTGCCGGCATCACTAATTTCAGCAGCCAGATTTCCGCTCTAGCCGCGCCCATT
The DNA here is from genome assembly GCA_963712035.1 of uncultured Acidobacteriaceae bacterium. GTDB lineage: Bacteria > Acidobacteriota > Terriglobia > Terriglobales > Acidobacteriaceae > PALSA-270. Next base: position 313,513 of record CAVQGL010000006.1, read on the forward strand.
ATCACCGGATATATCGTGGCCGCGACGCATACTTTTGCGTCAGCCTTCGTGATGGCGGGCCTCGCAATTCTCGTCGGGATTAGCGGCTACGTGTTTTTGCTGGGGCAGATGACGCCAATCCCCGAACCTGAATAAATGGAGGAGTAATGTCAAGCAGGTTTCTTGCGCCAATCATGCAGCGATCTCTCTTAGTTCTTATTCTTCTGTTTGCCACGTGTGTAGGCGGCGCGCAAGTCGCCCCGAGCGGGAAATATCTCGTCTTTTTCGGCACCTACACCGACCACGACAGCCAAGGAATTTACGGCTATCGCTTCGATGCCTCCACCGGCCAACTAGCTCCATCAGGGCTGGCCGCGCCGAGTGACAACCCGTCCTTTCTGACCGCGACGCACGACCATCGATTCCTTTACGCGGTAAACGAAGTGGACCAATTCAAAGGCCAACCAACCGGGACTGTTAGCGCGTTTTCTATCGATGATTCGACGGGCAAGCTACGTTGTTGGATCAAGTTTCGGCTCATGATCCCGGTCCCGCGTACATTTCAACGGATCGAACCGGGAAGTTTGTTCTGATCGCAAACTATTCGCTGGGCAGCGTAGCCGTATTCCCGGTACTGAAAGATGGAAAGCTCGCCGAAGCTTCGGATTTCGTAAGGCATAAAGGTTCCAGCATCGATAAGGACAGGCAGGCGGGCCCTCACGGTCATGCCATTGAACTTTCGCCCGACAACCGCTTCGCCATTGCTGCCGACCTTGGCCTCGATCAGTTGATTGTTTACCCTTCGACACGACGAAAGGGAAACTGGGCACACCTCTGCCGATGAAGATCAAGCCCGGTTCGGGTCCGCGTCACATCGCTTTCAGCCCGAATGGAAAGTTTCTTTATTTGATCAGCGAGATGGGCGGCACAATCACTGCGTTTTCTTACGGTGCGGCGAGGGGGAACTCAAGGAATTGCAAACCGTCTCAACCCTGCCTGAAGAATTCAGGGAGAAAACACCACAGCGGAAATTGCCGTGCATCCTTCCGGTAATTTTCTGTATGGTTCAAATCGCGGAGATGACAGCATCATCGTCTTCGCCATTGACCACGCGCACAGGCAGGCTTACATTCGTCAATGCGTTTCCACCGGCGGAAAGACGCCGCGCAACTTCGCGTTGGATCCATCCGGCCATTGGCTGCTCGCCGCCAACCAGAATTCCAATAACATCGTAGTTTTTCAGGTGAACCAGAAGAACGGGCGGTTGACGCCCACTGGGCAAGCCGTGAAGGCGCCCGAACCGGTGTGCATCGTGTTCGTACCATTGGAGAGGTGAGTGCTGGAAACTACGACTTCGCTACGCTCTGACTAATCGTCCCGCCGATTTGGCCGGAGCCAGCCGCTCCCGCACGGGGCTGTTTCAGATAGCGATCAATCGACTCCGCAGCTTTACGGCCTTCGGAGATGGCCCAGACCACAAGGGATTGTCCGCGGCGCGTGTCTCCGGCCGCGAAAATTCCTGGAACGGATGTCATGTAATCGGCGCCTGCTGACACGTTACCGCGCGAATCAATCGCCACACCAAGCTGTTCAATCATGCCATCGCGCACTGGACCCAGAAAGCCCATGGCGAGCAAGACCAGATCGGCATCCAGCGTGAATTCACTACCCGGAATCGGCTCAAATTTCGGAGGAGGTCCAACTCGCACGGCATGCAACTGCTTCACGTTGCCATGTTCGTCAGCCGGTAAATTTCGTGGTCGCGATGCTCCAGTCACGGACGCCGCCTTCTTCATGCGCGCCTTCGATCCGTAGTTGCATCGGCCACAACGGCCATGGCGTTTGCGGCGCACGCTCGTTGGGTGGCATGGGCATGATCTCGAACTGGTGCACTGAGAGCGGCTTCTGCCGATGGCAGGTGCCCAGGCAATCGGCACCAGTATCACCGCCGCCGATGATGACCGCGTGCTTCCCCGCCGCCAGAATGTCGAATTGGGGATCGAGTTTGTCGCCGGCGCAGCGCTTGTTCTGCTGCGGCAGAAATTCCATGGCGTAGTGAATGCCCTTCAGTTCGCGCCCCGGAACTTTCAGATCGCGCGGCTGCTCGGCCCCGCCCGCCAACAGAATCACGTCAAATTCGCGCTGCAAATCTTCCACCGGAACGTTGTGGCCGACATGAGCCTTGGTGACAAATTTCACACCCTCAGCGGTCATGTGTTCGAGACGGCGATCAATGACGCGCTTCTCCATCTTGAATTCCGGGATGCCATAACGTAGCAAGCCGCCGATTCTGTCAGCTTTCTCGTAAACCGTCACCCAATGTCCGGCGCGGTTCAGTTGTTGCGCAGCCGCCAAGCCGGCCGGACCCGAACCTACAATCGCAATTTTTTTACCGCTGCGGAATTTCGGTGGTTCGGGATGGATCAAGCCTTCCGCAAAACCGCGCTCCACAATATTCTTTTCGATCTGCTTGATGGTGACTGCGGGTTCGTTGATGCCAAGCACACACGCGGCTTCGCAAGGCGCCGGACAAATCCGCCCGGTAAACTCCGGGAAATTGTTGGTTGAGTGCAACTGGCGCACCGCTTCCTTCCAGCGTCCGCGATAGATCAAATCGTTCCAGTCGGGAATGAGGTTGTTGACGGGACAGCCGGTGTGGCAGAAGGGCACGCCGCAATCCATGCAGCGCGCGCCTTGCTTGCGCAATTTTTCTTCCGGGAAATCCTGATAAATCTCGAACCAGTCGTTTATCCGCTCGGCGACCGGACGCCGCGGCGCATGTTCGCGCTCGTATTCCATGAACCCAGTAGCTTTACCCAAGGGTCACCGCCTCGGCTTCCACCGGCACGGGCAACGGCTGGCCAGGAATGTACGGTTGCGAAGCGCGCGCCACTCCTGACACGCGCTTGAATTCATGGGGAAACACTTTGATGAAGCGGGGCAGCGACTCAGACCACGTATCGAGAATCTTACGGGCCCGGCGGCTGCCGGTCAGCGCCAGGTGGCGCTGGATAAGGTCTCTTACGAGTTCGATATCGGCGGGCTCAATGACAGGTTCCAAATCGACCGACGCCAAGTTACATCGTTCTTCGGTGAACTCCGAATGGTCGTCAAAGACGTACGCGATACCGCCACTCATGCCTGCGGCAAAATTGCGCCCACACGATCCCAGAACTACAACCAAACCATTGGTCATATATTCGCAGCCGTGGTCTCCGACTCCCTCCACCACTGCGGTGGCGCCGGAATTGCGCACGGCAAATCGCTCACCCGCCACGCCATTCAAAAAGACTTCGCCACTGGTTGCGCCGTAAAGCGCCACGTTGCCGACCAAAATATTTTCCTCCGCCGCAAACCGCGATCCCGCAGGCGGAGACACAACAATCCGCCCGCCCGACAAACCCTTGCCCAAATAATCATTGGCTTCACCGGAGAGCGTGAGAGTTACGCCGTTGGCCAGGAAAGCCCCAAAGCTTTGTCCCGCTGATCCCGTCAAACCAACCCGAATCGTGTCATCGGGCAAACCTTCGGAACCATAGCGCCGCGCGATTTCGCCACTCAGCATGGCCCCTACCGTGCGGTGCACGTTACGGATGGGGAATTCCATCTCCACCGGTGTGCGATTTTCCAAAGCCGACTTGGCCTGCTCAATCAGCTTGTAATCGAGCGCGGTCTGCAAACCATGATCCTGCGCCTGCACGCAGTGCCGGGCCACGCGTCCCGGCAACTCGGGATTGTGCAGAACCGCTGACAGATCGATGCCGCGCGCTTTCCAGTGATCCACCGCTGGTTGCACGTCGAGCATGTCCACGCGGCCGACCATTTTGTCTACGGTTTTGAAACCTAACTCGGCCATGTATTGCCGTATCTGCTCGGCAATATAGAAGAAGAAATTAATCACGTGCTCGGGCTGCCCAGTAAATTTCTTGCGCAGCTCGGGATCTTGTGTCGCAATGCCCACCGAACACGTATTCAGATGGCACTTACGCAACATGATGCAGCCCATGGTGACGAGGGGCGTAGTGGCAAAGCCGAACTCTTCCGCGCCCAGCAGCGCAGCAATCACAACGTCCCGCCCAGTCTGCAACTTTCCATCGGTCTGCACGCGGATGCGGCTGCGCAGGTCGTTCATCAGCAGGACCTGCTGCGTCTCGGCGAGACCGAGCTCCCATGGAATTCCCGCGTGCCTGATCGAACTCCACGGCGATGCGCCGGTTCCTCCGCTATCTCCGCTGATCAGCACCACGTCAGCATGGGCCTTGGCAACTCCGGCCGCAACCGTGCCTACTCCAATTTCCGAAACCAACTTCACCGCAATTCGCGCCTGTGGATTGACGTTCTTCAAGTCGTAGATGAGCTGCGCCAAATCCTCAATCGAATAGATGTCATGATGCGGCGGCGGTGAAATCAATCCCACGCCGGGAATCGAGTGCCGCAGGCGCGCGATCACCTCATCCACTTTGTGTCCCGGAAGTTGCCCGCCTTCTCCTGGCTTCGCGCCCTGCGCCATCTTGATCTGCAGCTCGGCAGCATTGACTAGGTAGTTCGCGGTCACGCCGAACCGCGCCGAGGCAACTTGCTTCACCGCGCTGCGCCGCCAGTCTCCATTGGCGTCGCGCTTGTAACGCTCTTCGTCTTCGCCGCCTTCGCCGGTGTTCGACATGCCACCAATGCGGTTCATGGCGATGGCCAGCGTTTCGTGCGCTTCTTTACTGATCGATCCGAACGACATCGCGCCGGTAGTAAATCGTTTGACGATTTCTTTAGCCGGTTCCACTTCCTCGATCGGCACCGGCTTCTTGCCCTTCTTGATCTTCATCAAGCTGCGCAGCGTCGCCATGTTGTGGCTCTGTTTGTCGATGAGATCGGTATATTCCTGGAAGGTGGCGAAGCTCGACTGCCGCACCGCGTGTTGCAGCTTGCTGATGGTCAACGGATTCAGCAAGTGATATTCGCCATTGATGCGGTAGTGATAACTGCCACCGACGGCGAGTTCGGTATCCGATTCCGTAAATGGACGGAAAGCGAACTCGTGTTTCATCAGCGCTTCCCGCGCCAGCACGCCGAGGCCAACTCCTCCCAGACGAGAAGTGGTACCGGAGAAATAAGCGTCCACCAATTCATGGCTAAGACCGATCGCCTCGAAGACCTGCGCCCCGCGATAACTCTGCAGCGTAGAGATGCCCATCTTCGAGAAAGTCTTCAGCAGGCCCTTATTGATGCCCTTGATGAAGTTCTTCACCGCGACTTCGGCGTTCAAGCCTTCCGGCAGATATCCGCGCCAAGCTTGGTCCTCCAAAGTTTCAATGGCCAGATACGGGTTCACCGCGCTGGCGCCATAACCGATCAGCAAGCAGAAATGCATCACCTCGCGCGGTTCGCCCGACTCAATGATGAGCGCCACCTGGGTTCGCGTCTCTTCGCGTACCAAAAGATTGTGGACTGCGGCCAAAGCCAGCAAGCTGGGGATCGGAGCGTAGTCTTTATCCACGCCGCGGTCGGAGAGAATCAACAGCGTGTATCCGTTCCTCACCGCGAGCGAGGCGCGCCGCCCCAGTTCATCCAACGCGATCTTCAATCCCGCTTCGCCGTCGGCCGCTCTAAATAAAGTAGAGAGCGTGGTCGCCAGCAAATCGCCGGCGGAAACCCGGCGCAATTTTTCCAGCACACGATTGGTCAAGATGGGATGCGGCAGCTTCAACGTGTGGCAGTTATCCGGCTTCTCTTCCAGAATGTTGCGCTCGGTGCCGATGTAGCTGATCAGCGACATCACCATCTCTTCGCGGATGGGATCAATCGGCGGATTCGTCACCTGCGCGAAGAGCTGTTTGAAATAATTGAACAGCGGTTGCGGCCGGTCCGATAGACAGGCCAGCGGCGTATCGATTCCCATCGAACCGGTTGGCTCTTCGCCCTTCACCGCCATCGGCTCGAGGATGATCTTCAAATCCTCATCCGTATAACCGAACGCGCGCTGCCGGCAAAGAATGGTGTCGCGATTGCCGGTCTGGATACGCGAAGGCTCCGGCAGCTTGTCCATGGTGATCTGCTGTTCCTTCAGCCACTGGCCGTAGGGCTGCCGGGCACTCAACTTTTGCTTGATCTCTTTGTCCGAGATAATGCGGCCTTCCACCGTATCCACCAGAAACATCTTGCCGGGCTGCAAGCGCCCCTTTGATTTCACCCGCGACGGGTCGATGTCGAGCACGCCGGCTTCCGAAGCCATCACAACGAGATCGTCATTGGTGACGACGAAACGCCCCGGGCGCAGTCCGTTGCGATCGAGCGTCGCCCCAATTACCCGGCCATCGGTAAACGCAATAGCCGCCGGGCCGTCCCAGGGCTCCATCAGCGAGGCATGATACTCATAAAATGCGCGCTTGCCGCTCTTCATGTGCGGGTTCCCCGCCCACGCTTCGGGAATCAGCATGGCCATCACATGCGGCAAGGAGCGGCCCGCCTGGAACAGCAATTCCACCGCATTATCAAAATTCGCGGAGTCGCTTCCCCCCGGGGCAATAATTGGAAACAACTTTTTCAGATCATCCCCAAACAGCTGCGAATCCAGAATCGATTGCCGGGCATGCATCCACGCCACGTTGCCCTTCAGGGTGTTGATCTCGCCGTTGTGCGCTATGTAGCGATAAGGATGGGCCAGCGGCCAACTGGGAAAAGTGTTGGTCGAAAAACGTTGATGCACCAAACATAGCGCGCTGGTCACATCGGGGTCAGACAGTTCCCCGTAAAAGTTGGCGATCTGCGGCGCCAGCAACAAGCCTTTATAGACGATGGTCCGCGCCGAAAGCGACGGGATATAGAAGAAGTGCTTGTCTTCAATGTCCGACTCCGCAATCTCTTTCTCGGCCAGTTTCCGAACCACGTAAAGCTTGCGTTCGAAGGCATCTTCGTCCATGCCCGCCGGACGTCCCACAAAGATCTGTTCGATATAAGGTTGCGAGGCTCGCGCCACTCGCCCAATCGCATCGCCATCCACCGGCGTGTCGCGCCAGCCCAGCACCGTCACACCTTCTTCGCCAAGGATGCGTTCAAGAATGCCCTCAGCCTGCAACCGTTGATGTTTCTCTACCGGCAAGAAACACATTCCAACTGCGTATTCACCGGCCGCGGGAAGCTCAAAACCCAACTGCGAACACTCACGCGCAAAAAACTTGTGCGGGATTTGAATGAGCAGCCCGGCGCCGTCGCCGGTCTCGGGATCGCAACCACAGGCTCCACGATGCGTCAGATTAATCAGGACCTGAATTCCCTGCTCGATGATCGAGTGACTTTTCTCCCCCCGGATGTTGGCCACAAACCCAATGCCACAGGCATCATGCTCGTAGGCGGGGTCATACATCCCCTGGGCCGGGGGAAGACCGTTGGAGGTTTTGAACCGCATCATTTTTTTATGTTCCATGCAACCTGACAGCCGATTCGGGCCTGGAAAGCCCTCTCACCATGCACCTCACAGGTACCATGGCTCGGCCAGCATTGAGGATAATAGCGCATATTATTGATAATACTGGCGAGCCCTAAATGTAAAATCAAGAATTTCGATTAGCCGAATGGATATTTTGATGGCTGCTCGCGAGTCCGTCGCTCATCCCTGACGGGGGTGGGATCAGAGAGTATTCTCAGGGGACGATTCATCTTGCGCTGCGAAGTAGAGCGGCCGGGCAGTGAGGAACATCCTGATCGAAAATCCTCTCATCTTCGCGTGTGAACTCCGAATTACGCCCTGGATACGCGACTAAATAATAAGAAATACTAGATAGAGAGGGCCAGTGTTGCTGACTTTTGTTTCGTGATCAGCCATCAGAGCGCGGATTTCGGCACAGTCAGCGGGACTCTTCTTCGCCTCACCCATGCTGCCAGGAATAGTGCGGCGACCACAAACGCGGGGCCAGCGACAGTCACCATCCAACTCAGTTTGGCCAAAGGCGGAATTGGGTTCTGTAAAAGGAAGATGACGTACAGCATTCCGGCAGTTGCATAGAAAGCTGCTCCGATCCACTCCCATCGCCAAGCCAACAGCAGCGCGACAAAAAAAGCTAACGCTGGCATGAGATGGATGGTGATCGCGACGACAGCCCCCCGCAAGTTGTAGCCTTTGCCGAAAATGTCGAGAGCAAAAGAGCTTAGGAAAGCGATGTACGCGACAGCGAGCACCCGTGGCGCCCAGAACAAAGCTTTTCTCGAGAGGTCGGTCATAGCGCCTCCTGATCCGGTGCGGTCATTTAATCTCAACCGGGAAGACGAAGACCGCCGGACTAGACCGAGATTGTCCAGCCGTCGCCACTGGATGCGCAGTGATTAGAGATACACGCTCAGTGAAGAGAGAAACGAAAAACGCCTCACATGCTCAAGCACATTCTTGAACGCTAACTCCTAATCCCGACCAACCCGCTCACTTTTCCACAACAAAATGCGCGCCCAGCGCGGAGTACAAGAAGAATCTTAGCGAAACAATAGCGAAAGAACCAAGATCCTTAACGCAGCCTGTAGTGGTGACCTTTTTGGTTATGCACAAGGGGTAGCGCTTTCGACGAGGGACATTTTGGTAACCCGACAACCTTCAAGTTTCGTCTTGACAATAAAGAACTTAGGTCTATCATGTGGTCAAAAGTGGTTGAAAGTGGTCGAGACGGTGGTGGCGGTGGGCGCAATACAACCAAATTGAGGAGCCAGTGGACTTTAAGACTGACATTCCCCAAAACAGCCCCAACGAACCCAAGACCGATGCCATTTTTAGCGTTTTATCTCCCCTTGCGGTAGCAGCTTTAGTGAACAAAGTTTTTCGCCCCCTGAAGGGCATAACAGATGTTTCGCGGCAATCACCCAACTCGCGTCGACGAAAAAGGACGGCTCAAAGTCCCAGCGGAGTTCAAGCGGGTGATCGACGAGAAATACGGCACGCAATTTTACATCACCAGCCTCGATGGGGATGTTGCTCAAGTGTATCCCTTCGAAGAGTGGGAACGGATCGAGCAGAAGTTGGCAGGGCTCTCCACGTTCAATCCCACCAAGAAGAAATTCTTGAGCAAGGTCAACTACTGGGGGCAGGTGGTCGAGATGGATGGTCAGGGGCGATTGCTGATCCCGCAATTGTTGCGCGATGCAGCGCAGATCAAGGGAGACGTTGCGGTCAGCGGATACCAGACTTATCTGGAAGTGCGCAACATCGCTGCCTACGAGCAGAAGGTTCGGGAAGAGAAGTTCACGCCTGAGGATGAGAAGACGCTCGACGAATTGGGCATCTAGTGGGCGAGGGTTCAACAGATACCCCTCAGGGGGTTGGGCATGGCGGGAAGGAAGTTGGCCATGTTCCGGTTCTTTTAAAAGAAGCGATCGACTTTCTAGCCGTCCGGCGTGGCGGGACTTATATCGACGCGACGGTGGGCTTAGGCGGGCACAGCTTGGAAATCGCAAGACGCCTCGGCGCACCGGGTCATTTGATTGGCTTCGATAAAGATCCGGCAGCGTTGGAAATTGCGCGGGGAAAGCTGAAAGGCGTCCTTGGTCCTTCGTCTCTGGTCGTTGGCCAGAGCGACTGGCCTGAGATCACGTTGCTGCAACGGTCATTTGCAGAAATTGCGAACGACCAACGACATGGGACGTACGACGGGATCCTGGCCGACCTCGGAGTGAGCAGCTTGCAATTGAACGACGCCGCGCGCGGCTTTAGCTTTCAGGCGGAAGGCGTTTTGGACATGCGGATGAATCCGCAGGAAGAACGCACCGCCGAACAAGTGGTAAATCAGGTGGACGAGGTCACTCTCGCGAATCTGATTTACGAATTCGGTGAGGAAAGGAGGTCGCGGAGAATCGCCAGAGCCATTGTCCGGTCGCGGCCGATATCAACCACTGCGCAACTCGCAGCGGTGATTTCAGCCGCGGCCCGGCCAATGAATCAAGCGGAGAGGCGGATTCATCCAGCGACCAGAACCTTTCAAGCTCTCCGAATCTTCGTAAACCATGAACTGGACGATCTGCGGGAGTTGCTGAAGGCCGCTCCCCAGGTACTGAAACCGGGCGGGCGGCTGGTGGTGATCAGCTTCCACTCGCTGGAGGATCGCATGGTGAAAGACGCGATGCGCGAGGCCGCGAAGCAAGGTGAGTACAAGCTGCTTACCAAGAAGCCGGTGATAGCAGAGGAAGAAGAGATCGATCGCAATCCGCGCGCACGCAGCGCGAAGCTGCGGGCGGCGGAGAGGATTTAGAAGTTAGCAAGACTTGTGTGGGGACGGGGCTTCGCCCCGTCCGGCCGGGTCAGAGACCCGGCCCACACGATCAATACAAATTCCGGAGGTAAGACAATGTACACAGGCACACTGATTGACGACTTGATGGCGGCGGTGGAACGGGCGGAAGAGCGCACCCAACTCGCCGCGCAGGACGACCGGAAATATCTCTTGGTCCCCACGCTCTACGAAATGGGAAAAACCGAACAGAACTTGCAGGGAGCGGCGTAATGGCAGCAGCAGTCGCATCCTACAACTCGGTTCCGGGAACGCGGCGCAAGCCGTGCTGGACGGGCACTCCGGAGATCTACTTCGGCAAGGCGATCGACAATTCACGCGTGGTAAAAGTGGAAGATCCCAGGCGCGAGCGTGAAATGCGCCAGTTCGGCGTGGCGCTGGCCTGCCTGTTCCTGCTGGTAATGACTTTCGCCTGGCAGCACTTCCGGGCAATCGAGTACGGATACAAGATTCAGTCCCTTCGAATTCAGCGCGACAGCCTGGTGGAAGAGAACCATGCTTTGCAGTTGGAGGAATCTTCTTTGCGCGATCCGCAACGCATTGACGGACTGGCACGGCAAATGGGCTTGCAGTCTCCGCAAGCCGGCCAAGTCATCCGCATGGATTCCGGTTCGGCCGATTCTGCGACGCCGGTCATGGCCAGCATCGCGCCGGTCGCGGTCATTTCGGTGCGATAAAGTTATGTTCAAGCCGGGCAACGTCTCGGCAGCAGTTTTCGGTATGGCGGCTCGCCTCCACAAGCGTGCCGCCATGTTTGTCTAAGTACATTTCTTAAGGACGAATCATGGCGGCCTCAGCGCGCAATCCCACCAATCGCCGGCTTTATCTGCTTGGTGCGATGCTGGCTTTTTGGAGCCTGCGCCATTTGCGCCCGCCTAGTTTATCTGCAGATCTTCTCCTACGGAGTGTTCGAGCAACGGGCCCAGCATCAGCAACAGCGCACCATGGAGGTCGCAGCTCGCCGCGGAATCATCTACGATCGCGCGGGTCACGAACTAGCGATGTCCGTTGCGGTGGATTCGGCTTTCGCTGTGCCCAGCGAAATCCACGACCTGGCTGGCACGCTCTCTCTGATTGCTCACATCACCAAGGATGATCCCCGGGAAATCCTGGCACAGTGTGAGGGCCATAAAACCTTTTGCTGGGTGGCGCGCAAAGCTGATCCCGAAACTGCAGACCGCATTCGCGCCCTCAATCTGCGTGGCATTCATTTTCTGAAAGAGTCGAAGCGCTTCTATCCCAAGGGGTCGCTCGCGGCCCAGGTAATCGGTTACGTAGGCACCGACGGCAAAGGGCTCAGCGGAATTGAGCGTAAGTTCGACGATGAAATGAGTGGTCAGCCTGGCCAAATGATGATCTCGGTGGACGCGCACAAGAAATGGTTCGGCAGCGTGGAGAAGGAGTCTATCCCCGGCGAGAACATTGTCCTGACCGTCGACCAGCAGATTCAGTACATCGCCGAGCGCGAACTGGATGTTGCCATGCAGCAGACCCAAGCGGAGAGCGGCACCGTGGTGGTGGAAAACCCGCGCACTGGAGAGATTCTTGCGCTGGCGAACCGCCCGAACTTCGATCCCAACAATTCCCGGGAAATTGAGCCGAAAAAACTCATCAACCATGCGGTCAGCAACGCTTATGAGCCGGGATCTACTTTCAAGCTGGTCACCATTGCGGCCGCGCTGGAAGAGAAGCTTACGCGGCCCGATGAGGTATTCGATTGCCAGATGGGTTCCATCGTTTTCAATGGAATGCGAATTCGCGACAGCCGAGCGCATGGCCTGCTGGCGGTCTCCGACATTCTGGCTGAGTCCAGCGACGTAGGTTCTATTAAGATCGGCATGCGCCTGGGCGATGATCGCTTTTATAAATACATTCGCGGGTTTGGCTTCGGGCAACCCACGGGCATCGAGCTTCCGGACGAGACTTGGGGACTGAGCAAGCCGCCGAGCCGTTGGTCCAAGGTTTCCATTGCAGCCATCTCGATGGGGCAGGAGATTGGCATTACGCCGCTGCAGTTGGTGGGTTTGATTTCCACTATGGCCAACGACGGGGTTTGGGTGGCGCCTCGAATTGTGGCGGCTACCACCGAGCCGCAAAGTACTCCGCAACCCGTTTCGATTGCTTTTCATCCGTTGGAACAACGCCGCGTGATTTCGTCGTTTACGGCGGCGGAAATGCGGCAGATGATGCAGGGCGTGGTTTTGAGTCCGCACGGCACCGGCAGGAGAGCCGTGTTGGAGGGGTACAGCTCGGCTGGAAAAACCGGCACTGCCCAGAAAGTGGATCCCGACACGAAGGCCTATTCGCGTAGCAAGTATGTCGCCACGTTCGCCGGATTTGCGCCGGTGAACAATCCGGCGATCACGGTCGCAGTGATTTTGGATTCGGCGGTCGGACTGCACCAAGGAGGCCAGGTCTGTGCGCCGGTATTTCAGCGCATTGCGCAGCAGGTATTGGAATATCTGCACGTGCCTCACGATGTGGAATTGCCGGCCAGCCGCCAGTTGTTGTTGGCACAGCGCCACGTTCAAGATCGAGATTTGGCCGAAGGATCGCCCGACCATCTGGGGCAAACGATTGACGCTGCTGACATGCCTCCGCCGGATTCAGGGCCGGTGCCAACCACGGCTGGCGCGATTCCTCCCGCGGGAACTCGCAGCGGCTTGGTCCCGGCATCCTTGCGCGAGCACGAGCCTGCCTCATCGTCGACGCTGCCATCGCAGAACCAACCCAACGCGACACAACAATCGACAACACCAACTCACGCGCCGTTAAGCGGTACCGTAGTGCTCGACGTTGAGCAGGGAGGGATCGTCGTGCCGTCATTCGTGGGGAAAAGTGTGCGCGCCGCGATCGAAATCGCCGAGCAGAGCGGGCTGGAAATGGATGCCGTGGGCAGCGGTCATGCCGTGGAACAGAATCCCGCAGCCGGCTCCCACGTAGCGGCGGGGACAACCGTGACCGTAAAGTTTGGCCGCTGAGTTATGGTGCGTAGGCCGGGACGCCCTCGTCCGAGCGCGAGCTTTAGCTCGCCCCTACATGTTGCGGGTAACCTATAATCCATCCCAATGAACTTTGAGACCCTCCTCGACGGGGCCGAGATCCTGGAACACAGCGGGACTGCGGCTGTCAGCGGAGTCGAGTACGACTCGCGAAAAATCAAGCCCGGTGACGCCTTCGTCGCTATGCGTGGCGAGTCGAGTGACGGCAACCAATTCATCGATAAAGCAATCGCGGCCGGAGCGGTGGCCGTGGTTAGCGATTCAGCCACAGAGAAAGCTCGCGAAGGAGTGGCCTGGGCTCGCGTGCCGCAGGGCCGGCGCGCTCTGGCGCGGCTGAGCGCAAATTTCTATCGCCGCCCCGCGGAGAAGCTGGCCATCATCGGCATCACCGGAACCAACGGTAAGAGCACCACTGCTTTTCTGGTCGAATCGATTCTGACGGCGGCGGGCCGCAAGAGCGCACTGATCGGCACCATCGAGTATCACGTGACCGGGAAAATCCTACCCGCGCCACACACCACGCCCGAGTCGCTTGACACCAACCGCATATTGGCGGAGGCGCTGGGCAACGGCGCGACTGAGGCGGTAATGGAAGTTTCGTCGCACGCCCTGGCGCAGCAGCGAGTCTATGGCATTCCCTTTGACACCGCCATCTTCACGAACCTGACCCGCGATCACCTCGACTATCACCACACCATGCAAGAGTATTTTGCGTCTAAGCGAATTTTGTTTGAGGGTTGTGGTACCGACGCGCCGCGCGCCGCGGTGCTCAACACGGACGACGAATATGGACTGAAGCTGGTGACGTTCAGCAAAAAACACAGCGCGGAAGTCTTGACCTACGGATGGTCCAAAGGCGACTTCCACGCGGAGAAAGTGGAAATCACGCCGCGTGGAACGAGGTTCGATCTAGTCACGCCAAAGGAAACCATTCCGCTATTTTCTCCGCTGATTGGCAAAGTAAATGTTTACAACATACTGGCCGCGGCCGGTGCAACCTATGCACGCCGATGCGGGTCGGAACGTCATCGCCAAGGGCGTTGCCGCGCTCACGCATGTCCCGGGAAGATTCGAACGCGTGGATTGCAAGCAGCCTTTCACCGTTGTCGTGGACTATGCCCACACCGATGACGCGCTGCGCAATCTGACTGCGCTGGCCAGGGAGTTCGTCCAAAGAGCGGGGCAGAAGGGGCGGGTCATCACGTTGTTCGGTTGCGGCGGCGACCGTGATCGCAGCAAGCGTCCATTGATGGGCGATGCCGCCGGGCGCGGCAGCGATTTCGTTGTCCTCACCTCGGATAATCCGCGCAGCGAAGATCCACTCGCCATCATCAATGACGCCATGGTCGGTCTGCAGAAGTCGGGCACAAAATACAAAATGGAGCCTGACCGGCGCGCGGCGATCGCGCTCGCCATTCGCGAAGCTGGGCCAGGGGACATCGTGCTGTTAGCGGGCAAGGGTCATGAGAAAGTGCAAGTCACGAAAGACGGCTCTTTCCCCTTTGACGACGGGGATGTGGCGCGGCAACTGCTCCGCGAGGCAGGATATAGGTGTACTGCGAATGGCGCATCCTAGCCAATGAAACTTCCTCTCGACCGCATTGCCGAATTTCTTTCCGCTACCGGCGAGTTCGACTACAAGGCCGTAGCCCAAGCCTATTCCATTGATTCAAGAACGCTGCGAGCTGGGGATCTATTCTTTGCGGTAAAAGGGGAACGGTTTGACGGGCATGATTTTGTCGAGCAGGCCATAGAAAAAGGCGCGGTCGGTGCGGTGGTCCGGAAAGATCAATTGGCGCGCTACGCCGTGAAGACCCGCCTGTTGGCAGTCGATGACACGCTGGCCGCACTTCAGATTTTGGCAACTGCCGTCCGTCGCCTGTGGGGCAAGCCGCTGATCGGTATTACCGGATCCGCGGGCAAAACCACCACCAAGGAAGCCGTTGCTCATGTTTTGGCCTCCCGCTTTCGCGTGCTGAAATCCGAGGGCAACTTCAATAATCATTTTGGACTTCCCCTCATGCTGCTGAAACTCGAGGCCGAGCATGATCTCGCCGTAATCGAAATGGGGATGTCGCATGCCGGCGAAATTGCTGCGCTGGCTAAGATCGCGCAACCGGAAATTGGCGTGGTCAGCAATGTGGCGCCGGTGCATCTTGAGTTCTTTAATTCGATCGCCGACATTGCCCGGGCGAAATACGAGCTTATCGAATCATTGCCTTCGAGTGGAACCGCGGTTCTGAATGCCGATGATGAATACGTCTCGCAGTTCGGCCGCGATTTCCCCGGCAAAGTAGTTCTCTACGGACTGCGGGTGACGGCGGACGTGCGGGCGGAAAACATCCAACCGCAGGGAGCGGAAGGCTCAACCTTTGAGGTGGTTGTTGGCAGTTGCCGCGAGAAGGCAACTTTGCCCCTGGTCGGGACACACAACATCTACAACGCGTTAGCTGCGGTTGCGGTCGGTTTGGAGCGCGGGCTGACCCCTTCCGAAGCCGTGAGTGCACTGGCGTCACTTGCCCCGACCGAGAAACGCGGACAGGTCGTCAAGCTGGGCAACATTACCATCATCAATGATTGCTACAATTCCAATCCAATAGCACTTAATGCCATGGTCGATGCCCTGGCCTCGATGCCTGCAATGCGACGGATTGTTGTAGCAGGCGAGATGTTGGAATTAGGACCGGCGGGTGAGGAATTGCATCGGAGGTGCGGCCAGCACATCGCCGCGAAGAAGATTGATAGGTTGCTGGGAGTGCGTGGCCTGGCGCAAGCCATGGTCGAAGCCGCTCAGCAAGCCGGAATGCAGGCTAGATTTGTGGCGACGCCAGAAGAAGCCGGTGAGTGGCTGGCGCGTGAGACGCGAGATGGAGACGTTGTCCTGCTCAAAGCTTCTCGCGGCGTGAAGTTGGAAAAAGCGCTGGAAACAATCGCCAGTCTTCGGTCATCAGTCGTCGAAAATCCGAAGACCGCGCGTAATTAATTCGACGACCGGCGACCTGACGACCGAAGACTGCGGACTGAAGACTGTATCGGAGGCTGATTGCTCTATTGGCTGCTTTATCTAAAGCTGTTCCATTACTTTCCACCCTTCCGCATTTTTCGCTATTTGACCTTTCGGACCGCGTTCGCCAGCCTCACGGCGCTGTTCACCGGGTTGGTGATTGGGCCTCTGGTAATCACCCGCTTGCGTGAATTTCAAATCGGCCAATATATTCGCGAAGACGGACCTCAAGCCCATCAGAAAAAAGCCGGCACGCCCACCATGGGCGGCCTGTTGATTGTCATATCGATCGTGGTTCCCACGTTGCTGTGGGCGGATCTAAGTAACCGTTTTGTCTGGATCGCCGTTTTCGCGACATGCGCTTTTGCCGCGATTGGCTTCGCAGACGACTACACCAAAGTGGCACACCGCCGAAACCTGGGACTTACCACTCGGCAAAAGTTGGGGCTGCAGATTCTTACGAGCGCGCTGATCGCGGTCAGTTTGATCGTCATGCAGACCCGCGGGCTGTATTCGACGCGCTTGCTGGTACCGTTCTTCAAGCAGTACCGTCCGAACCTGGTGATAGATAGCCTGAGGCACACACCTCATCTTCTGCCGCTGGCCTTCCTTCCGTTCATCGTCTTCGTAATTTTCATCATCGTGGCCTCGAGTAATGCAGTCAATCTGACCGATGGATTGGATGGCCTCGCCATCGGCTGCACCGTAATCGCCGCCGGGGCGCTTACCGTGCTGACTTACGTCAGCGGCCATGCAACCTTTGCCGCTTATCTGGACTTACAGCGTATGCCTCAGGTGGGCGAGTTGACCATTTTTTGCGGCGCCATGGTCGGCGCGGCCATCGGCTTCCTCTGGTATAACGCCCATCCAGCTGAAGTCTTTATGGGAGACGTGGGCTCCCTAGCACTCGGCGGAGCGATTGGCACCGTCGCCGTAATCATCAAGCAGGAATTGCTGTTACCCTTTATTGGCGGGGTGTTCGTCATCGAGGCGCTTTCCGTCATTTTGCAGGTAGGTTCGTACAAGCTGCGCAAGAAGCGCATTTTCAAGATGGCGCCGATCCACCATCACTTCGAGTTGCTGGGATGGTCGGAATCTAAGATTATTGTTCGTTTCTGGATTGCGTCGCTGGTCTTTGCGCTATTCGCGCTGACCACTTTGAAACTGAGATAGAATTTTCACCACAGAGGCTCAGAGACACAGAGAAAGGCCAAGCTTAAGTGAGAAAAAGCAACCTAAGTTAAGAATTGGTTTTCTCGGTGGCTCTGTGGTGAGAAAAGACTTCCGGGAGTTGGTCGCGAACGTGTGAGTGGTGGTCGGTCGGCCTTGATTTTGTTACCTGCGGGAACCCGCGGCTGGTTTTGCTTGGCGAGATGGTCAAAATGGAACTAAACGGAAAACGCGTGCTGGTGGTCGGCCTGGGCAAATCCGGCACGGCTTCGGCGCTCTTTCTTAAAGCTCACGGAGCACGAGTCACGGTCTCCGACTCCAAAACCTTCGACCAGTTCAGCAAAGAGATTCCGTTGCTCCTCGATCACGGCATTGTGGTCGAAACCGGCAGGCACGGTGAGCGCACTTTTCAAGAACAAGACTTGATCGTGGTTAGCCCCGGCGTTCCGGTAGATTCGCCGCCTCTGGTACAAGCGCGCGCGCGCGGTGAGGCTGTCATCGGCGAAGTTGAACTGGCCGCGCAATTTTTCCCCGGCCGGATCGTTGCCATCACCGGCTCAAACGGCAAGACAACCACCACTACTCTCGCCGGCGAAATCGCCGCTGCGGGTGGATTTTCCACTGCCGTGGGAGGCAACATTGGAACTCCCGCGATTTCTCTGATTGAGCGTGCCCACAAAAGTACAGTTGGGGTCCTCGAAGTTTCGAGCTTCCAGCTCGAGACTATTCAAACCTTTCATCCCAAGATCGCAGCGGTTTTGAACGTTACGCCAGATCATCTCGATCGCCATCACACTTTGGCTGCCTACGTGAACGCCAAGGCCCGCATCTTTGAGAACCAGCAGCCCGGCGACTACGCCGTGCTCAACGCCGACGATCCAACCTGTGTCGAAATGGCGAACCGCACGCGGGCGCAGGTCTTCTGGTTCAGCCGCAAAGAGGAAGTGAAGCAAGGAGCCTGCGTCCGCCAAGGACGAGTACTATTTCGCGACTCTGCCGGCGAGCGCGAAATCATGCTGGTTTCCGAGATCTCGCTCAAGGGCGCGCACAACGTGGAAAATGTCTTAGCGGCAGTTTGTATAGGCGCCCTGCTCGGCTGTGAGGCGGAAAAGATCCGTGGCGCCGTTCGCAACTTCAAAGCCGTGGAACACCGGCTGGAGTACGTCGCCACCGTGGGCGGCGTCGAGTATTACAACGACTCCAAAGCCACCAACGTAGATGCGACCATCAAAGCCTTGGAGTCATTTCCCGCGAACATTCACCTTATTCTTGGCGGAAAGGACAAAGGCAGCGACTACAGCGTGCTCAACGACCTGATGCGAGAGCGAGTGAAGCGCGTTTATCTGATCGGCGCGGCGGCGGAGAAGATCGAAACCCAGATCGTCTCCTCGAAGAGCGCGGGCGTCGAGATCGTCCAAGCTGGGACCCTGGAGTCGGCGATCAAGCGTGCAGCTTCGGTAGCTCAGCCAGGAGACATCGTGCTGCTGGCCCCGGCCTGCGCCAGCTTCGATCAGTTCCGCAGCTACGAGCATCGCGGACAAGTATTCAAAACGGCGGTGCAGGAACTTATCAAGCAGGCCCAGTAAGAAGGTTCGGCCTCCTCCGAACCAAGACAATCAACATTGCAAATCAATAACCAGTAATTCGCTCTCTGCGTCTCCGTCTCGCCGTGGTGAAATAGGAAGCTCCATGGCAAAGCGTGTCAGCGTAGACAGCTGGATGTTCACCGTGACTCTGCTGCTGGTATTTGTGGGGCTGGTGATGGTGTTCAGCGCGTCGGCGGTCATGGCCAAGGATCGCTACGGATCGGGCTATTTCTTCCTTCTGCGGCAAATGGTTTGGGCGCTAGGCGGCATCATCGCGATGGTGGTGGCAATGAAGGTCGACTACCACCGCTACAAGCATCCTGCAGTCGTGTTCTCCGCGCTGGGCCTTACCACGCTTCTCCTGATTTCTGTCTTTTTTCTCGACCGCTCGCACAACACGCATCGCTGGATTCATTGGAGCGGCTTCTCTTTCCAGCCCTCGGAACTGGCCAAACCCGCCCTGATTCTCTTTCTGGCTTTTTTTCTGGAGAGCCGCACCAAGTCCATGGACGACTGGCGCAATACTTTGCTGCCCGCCATCATTCCCACGCTGATTTTTCTGGGGCTGATTGTCGTGCAGCCTGACCTGGGCACCGCCATCGCCTGCGCCGCGATTACCGCATGCATTTTGTTCGTTGGCGGACTTGATCTTGCGCTATCTGGCCTACGGCTTCGCGGCCTCGCTGCTGCCGCTTTATTTTTTGATTTTCCACGTAGCCTATCGCCGCGAACGCATTCTTGCCTTTCTCCATCCTTATTCCGATCCGCAGAAAGCCGGCTTTCACATTATTCAGTCGCTGATCGCGGTCAGCACCGGCGGCATTACCGGCGTGGGCTTAATGGAAGGCAAGCAAAAGCTTTTCTATTTGCCGGAGCCACATACCGACTTCATCTTCTCCGTGATTGGAGAAGAGTTGGGGCTTGGTGGGAGCGATGATCGTGGTAATGCTGTTTGCAATCTTCCTGTGGCGCGGCGTTCGCACCGCCCTGCGAACCCAAGATATGTTCGGACGCTTTCTCGCCGTGGGCATCACCAGCATGATTGTCGTGCAGGCATTCATCAACATCAGCGTGGTGCTGGGCATGATGCCGACCAAAGGCATCCCGCTGCCGTTCGTCTCCTACGGCGGATCGTCCTTGTTCATCACGCTGGCATGCGTTGGCGTGCTGCTGAACGTGAGTAAACAGGCGGAATGATTTACCTCTGTGCGGCCCTGTGTTCCCCGTATGATGGCAAGCTCAATAACCACAGAGAACGCAGAGGGACGCAGAGAACGCCTTATCTTCTGGCGACGTAGTTTATAGTCACTGCATGCGAGCCATTCTGGCGGGAGGCGGGACCGGCGGACACGTTATTCCTGCGCTTGCCATCGCCCATGAACTGCAGAAAACCTACGGCGCGGAGATCCTGTTCATTGGAACCGCGCGCGGCATCGAGAACCGCCTGGTTCCCGCGGCAGGGTTTTCGCTTCAACTGATCGAAGTCGGCGCTCTGAACCGAGTGAGCCTCGCAACGCGGTTGAAAACCTTCTTCGGATTGCCGCGCGCGGTTTTCGCCGCGCGCAGCATGCTCTCCGAGTTCCAGCCTGACGTGGTAATTGGTGTTGGCGGATATGCTTCCGGCCCCGCCATGTTGGCGGCCGTGATGAGGCACATCCCCACGCTGGCTTTTGAGCCGAATGTCGTGCCCGGCTTCGCCAATCGCGTGGTGGCACGCTGGGTTTCCGCGGCCGCCGTGCATTTCGAGGAGACAGCTAAGTATTTTCGTCACGCCGAAGTCACCGGCGTGCCTGTTCGCCAGGCTTTCTTCGATATCGCTGGGAAAATCGCACAGCACGACCGTCCGACTCTTCTTGTGTTCGGCGGAAGCCAGGGAGCTCACGCCATCAATCAGGCGATGATGCAATGTCTTGCCGGAGTTGATGAAGCAGGCGCCGGGCATTCACATCATCCATCAGACCGGCGAGCGCGATTATAATGACGCACAAGCCGCCTACCAGCGCGCAGGCGCGTCCGCCGAGGTTTTCCCGTTCATCAACGATATGCCCGCTTTCTTTGCGCGGGCGGATTTGTTGCTCTGCCGCTCGGGGGCCAGCACGGTGGCCGAAATTACAGCGGCAGGGAAAGCCGGCAATTTTTGTGCCTTTTCCGCGCGCCGCGGACGATCACCAGCGGGTCAATGCGCAGGCCCTGGAGCGAGCCGGCGCCGCAGTCGTGCTTGAGGAAACGAAACTGGACGAGGTTTGGCTGGTGGAAACCGTAAGCAATTTGCTGGGAGACTCGTCTCGATTAAGGCGCATGAGCGAGGCGGCGCGAAGTCTGGCACATCCCGAACGCAGCGAGGGACATTGCGAGCGATGGCAGCGAAGCTGGCGGGAAACGAGAACTAGCCGCGGATTACGCGGATCTTCGCGGCTCAATGAGAATCAGCCACGGATTTGCACTGATTCACACAGATAGACCTTTAATGATTTATTCGTCTTGATTTATCCGCGTTGATCCGCGGCGAAGTAGTTGACTTAATGTTTGCCAAAATTCAGCGAATTCATTTCGTAGGCATCGGCGGCATCGGCATGAGCGGCATCGCCGAAGTGTTGCTGAACCTCGGCTACAAAGTATCGGGCTCGGATTTGAAGAGTTCCGCCGTCACCCAGCGGCTAGCCAGCCTGGGCGCGATCACCTTCGAAGGCCACCAAGCCGAGAACATTGCCGGAGCCGAAGTGGTCGTGACCAGTTCGGCCATTGCGCCCGACAATCCCGAAGTCACCGAGGCTCGCAAACTCCACATTCCCGTCATTCAGCGCGCCGAAATGCTGGCCGAGCTGATGCGGCTGAAGTACGGCATCGCCATCGCCGGCATGCACGGCAAGACCACCACTACTTCCATGGTCGCGGCTGTTCTGGCTGCGGGTGGCCTCGACCCTACGGTCGTGGTCGGCGGGCGCGTGGATGCCTTGGGCTCCAACGCCCGCCTGGGCAAATCGCAATATCTGGTGGCCGAAGCCGACGAAAGCGACCGGTCGTTTCTTAAGCTGTCGCCTATTCTCTCGGTCGTCACCAACATTGACCGCGAGCACATGGACTGTTACCGCAACATGCGCGCGGTGAAGCAGGCTTTTCTGGATTTCATGGACCGCGTGCCGTTCTATGGCGGCGTGGTGGTCTGCAATGACGATCCGCTCTTGCGCCGCTTGCTCCCGCAGGTCCGGCGGCGCGTCCTGACCTACGGCACGCGGCGAGGCTCGGATTTTCATATCAAATTGCTGGAGGCGGGCTTCGACTCTGGAGAAAACCGTCCGCTCAGCCGCTTCAAGGTTACCTATCGCGCGCAGGACCTGGGCGAATTCCGGCTGCATGTTCCGGGTACACACAATGTCCTGAATGCCACTGCCGCGATCGCCGTAGGTATGGCCCTCGATATTCCGCGTAGAGCAGATTCGCGCGCGGGCTGGAAAACTTTCGCGGCGTGGACCGCCGCTTCCAGTTGCGCGGCAAGGCGGCTGGAGTCAGCGTGATTGACGACTACGGCCACCATCCTACGGAAATTCGCGCCACACTGGCCGCCGCCCGGCAATGCGGCTTTCGCAAGATTCACGTAGTCTTCCAGCCGCACCGCTACACTCGCACGCAGTTGCTGATGGACGAATTCGCCACCGCCTTTGAAGGAGCCGATTCGTTAGTCGTTCTCGACATCTACGCCGC
Source organism: uncultured Acidobacteriaceae bacterium (assembly GCA_963712035.1). Classification (GTDB taxonomy): domain Bacteria; phylum Acidobacteriota; class Terriglobia; order Terriglobales; family Acidobacteriaceae; genus PALSA-270. Next base: position 336,215 of record CAVQGL010000006.1, read on the forward strand.
CAGCGAACAGCCCATCGCGGGCATCACGGGAGAGGCTCTGGCCAAGAAAATCGCAGAAGTGGGAAACCAGGCTTCGTACTCTCCGTCTTTTGCTGAGGCTGTCGCTTCGGTGACCGCCGCGGCGCAGCCGGGCGACATGATTCTGACTTTGGGGGCAGGCAGCGTGTCGCAACTCGGGCCGATGATTTTGGAAAAATTGCGGGAACGGGAAACTCCAGGTGCGCATCAGGCCGCCACACACTAGATCGACTTACAAACTTGTGCCTCTGTGCAAAACTCACCATTTTTTTCTAGGACCGCCCCCAAAAAGCAGTTATAGTAAATTCGCTCTCGATTCACCACGACAACTGACCTGAGTTGATGGCTCGGAAATCCGGTTCCACCATCTCGCAGGAAGAGTTGTATTCTCCGGCCGACGAGCCGGCGCGCGAAGATTTAGACGATGCGCGCTTGCTCGACTTGGACGGGGAAGAGGAATCGCCTTTTCTGCGCGGACAAAAGCGTGTCTCCGTCCGCCGCGGATCGCTTCCAAAAAAGACTGCCACTCGCCTGACTTGGGGCGCCATCGCACTTACCGTCGTCGGCTTACCTGTCTTCGGCGTGGCCGCTCTCTATCACTATGGCGAGCACTCCTGGCGCTTCCGCGTGGTGTCGAGCGACAACATTGAAATCACCGGACTGGAAAACGTCACTCGCGCTCAGGTGATGGAAGTCTTGGGCGGCGATATCGGCCGCAATATTTTTTTCGTGCCGCTGGCCGAGCGGCAGGCTCAGTTGGAGCAAATTCCCTGGGTCGAATCGGCCAGCGTGATGCGCTTTGTTCCCAACCGTCTGCGAAGTGCAGATTCACGAGCGCACGCCCGTCGCCTTTGCCCAGGTCGGCTCCCGCATTCTGCTGATTGATGCCGCCGGCACGCTGATGGAGTTGCCGGGAACCGGGAAAAAGAAATATTCCTTTCCCGTGATTCTTGGGAACGAATCCGGGCGAGCCGCTCTCCACTCGCGCCGCCCGCATGAAAATTTACATCGATCTTATTAGCCAGCTTGATTCCGGCGGGATGCACTACTCGCAGGACATCAGCGAAGTGGATTTGTCCGATCCGGACGATGTGAAGGTCCTGACCAACGATCCCCAAGGCGAGGTGCTGGTGCATCTGGGGCCGTCGAATTATCTGGATCGCTACAAGATTTACGTTGCCCATGTGCAGCAGTGGCGGCAGCAGTTCGACAAGCTGGAGTCGGTGGACCTGCGCTATGACCGGCAGATTATCGTCAATCCCGATCTGCAAGGTGCGGTGAAACCGCCGCCGCTTTCTTTTTCCGCCGTCAAGGCTGCCATGGCCGCGGGCGTGAAGCCGGCTCGCGCTGGTCACTCACGAGAGGATTGCGCCGAAGCCGCTGGTGAAGCCATCTGGGCCCCGCTGTCGCTGCAAAAAAACCTCCTGCGAAGCCGGCGCCGAAAACGAAGCCGGCGAAAGCTGCCCACAAGCCACGCGGCAAGTGGGCGAAGAAAGCGCCGCCTAAGAAATGGGTGAAGCACTCCGCAGTCCGCGGCACGCGTCAAGCCACCCACCGTCGCGCATAAGGCCGCCGGCCGCGCCCTGTGCAGCACGCGAATCCGGCGGCAAAAAAGAAACCGAGTCCGGCAATCGCGATAAACAAAAGCAGCGAGGGAAACCAGTAGGCATGGGAAATCAGCACACGAATTTTTTGACCGCGATTGACGTAGGCAGCGCCAAAACCTGCGTGCTGGTGGCGGAGATCACCGATAGCGGCCTGCGCTATCGCGGTCACGGCGTGGCCGAGTCGCGCGGTTCGCGCAAAGGCATCATCGTCGAGCTGGAAAAAGCCGTCGGCTCCATTCAGAAAGCCGTCGAGCAGGCGGAAGACGTAGCGGGCGTTCCTATTGAGCATGCCGTGCTGGGCGTGGCCGGAGCGCATGTCCGCGGCGTGAACAGCCATGGCGGCATCAATTTCGGCACGCGGCCGCGCGAAATTGGGCGCGAGGAAATCCGCATGGCCGTCGAAAAAGCCCGCGCCATTCCGCTGCCCGCCGACCGCGAAATTCTGCACCTGCTGCCGCAGGAATTCATTCTCGACGATCAGAGCGGCGTGCACGATCCGCTGGGCATGATGGCCACGCGCCTCGAAGTTCGCGTGCACATGGTCACCGCGGCAGCCAGCGCTACGCAGAACGTAATCACCGCGGTGAATCGCGCCGGCGTTCACGTGGACGACACCGTTTTCGAGCCGCTGGCCTGCGCCGATTCCGTGCTGCGTTCCGATGAACGCGAACTCGGCGTCTGCCTGGCCGATCTGGGCGCCGGTTCCACCAGCCTGATCGTTTTTCAGGAAGGCGCGGTGGCTCACACCGCGGTCATCCCGATTGGCGGCGACCACTTTACCAGCGATCTTTCGGTCGGCCTGTGCACGCCGGTCGCCGAGGCGGAACGAATCAAGAAACTTTACGGCAATGTGATCGTGACGCTGATTCCGGAAGGCAACGAGGTCGAGGTTCCATCGGTCGGCGATCGTCCGTCGCGGCTGATCTCGCAGCGCATGGTCGGAGAAATTCTGGAGCCGCGCGCCCGCGAACTGTTCGAGATGATGCGCGACAACCTGCGTCATGCCGGCATGCTCGATCTTTGTGCCGGCGGAGTAGTGCTCAGCGGCGGCGGCTCGCGCTTGCCGGGAATTCTGGAGATCGCCGAATCCGTTTTGCGGCGGCACATGCGGCTATCGTGGCCGCGCCGCTGGCGAAGATGCCTTCGCTGCTCGCCGAGCCGGAATTCGCCACGGTTCTCGGCATGGCGTTCTACGGGCATCGTTCGCGCGTGGCCCGCGGCCAGCAAGAGGATCGTTGGGGATCGCGGCTGAAGGCGGTGTTGATTGGAAAGGGAGCGTAGTGGTCATCCTGAGCGGAATGCATCTTCGCGACCCGGAAGATGTCAGCAGTCGAAGGATCCCTAGAACAACGGGGATATCGAGGGGCTAGGGATTCCTCGCTCGCTCGGAATGACAAATCGTACGAGGGACCAAGCAAGCAAATTCAATTTACGGCGGTGCACATGAAAAAGGAAACCGACATTCGCATCAGCTTTAACGAAGAAGCCCGCAACGACGCCAAGATCAAGGTCATCGGAGTGGGTGGCGGCGGCGGCAACGCGGTCAACCGCATGATCGACGCCGGCATGGACGGCATCGAGTTCATCGCGGCCAACACCGATCTGCAGGCGCTGCGCATGTCGCGCGCGCCCGTGAAGATTCAACTGGGCGTCAAGCTGACCAACGGATTGGGCGCCGGCGCCAGTCCCGAAATCGGGCGCAAGGCCGCGCTCGAAGACTCCGACAAAATCATCGAAGCGCTCGAAGGCGCCGATATGGTTTTCGTCACCACCGGCCTCGGCGGCGGCACCGGCACCGGCGCGGCGCCGATCATCGCCTCGCTGGCCAGCGAAATGGGCGCGCTCACCGTCGCCGTCGTCACCAAGCCATTCGCCTTCGAAGGCAAACGCCGCATGCAGCAAGCCGAGCGCGGCGTCTCCGAACTGATGGAGTCGGTGGACACGACCATCGTCATCCCCAACGAAAAACTGCTCGCGGTCGCGCAGGATGCCGGCTTCTTCGAATCCTTCCGCGTCGCCGACGACATTCTGCGCCAGGGCGTGCAGGGCATTTCCGACATCATCACCATTCCCGGCATCATCAACCGCGACTTCGCCGACATGAAGGCGATCATGGCGGGCATGGGTTATGCGGTGATGGGCGCGGCCACGGCCAGCGGCACGCGGCGCGCCATCGAAGCGGCGCAGAAAGCCATTGCGTCTCCGCTGCTCGAAGCTGGCGCGATCGACGGCGCGCGCGGCATTCTCATCAACATCACGGGCTCGGCCTCGCTCAAACTGGCCGAAGTGCAGGAAGCTTGCACCATCATCCAAAGCGCCGCGCACGAGGATGCCAACATCATTTTCGGCGCCGTGCTCGACGAAAAGATGAAGGACTCGGTGAAGATCACCGTCATCGCCACCGGCTTCAAAGATGGTGACGGGATGCCGGCGACGCCGCACCGAAATGCTTTCCCAGTTCACCGGCTCGCGCATGCGCGAAGGTGGAAGACGACTTTCCCGAGCCGGAGGCCGAGCCCGAGCCTCCCGCGCCGCCCATGGTGATGGAGCAGGCCACGCCCGAACCTCAAGCCGCCGCGAATGGAGTGATTTCGCTCGATGCCATGCGCGGCGCGATGATTGCCAACGTCAACTACGAGCCGGAAGATCTGGATGTTCCGGCGTTTTTACGCAAACGCAGCGACGTGATCTAACGCGGTCGCCGGCACGAACCACGTAGCGACGGGCGCCCTCGCCCAGTGGGGCCTTGACCCTCATGTGGAGCGGACACCCCTGTCCGCCGCCGTGGACGTTAATGCTGCCCTTTGTGGCTAACCCAAAAGGTGCGTCACCCGCCGGGTTTGGACACTTTGGCGAGGCTTGGCGTATATTGCGATGGTGAAAAGAAGGAAGGGATTCCGCAAGAAGAGACCGCCCGCTCGATCTTGGCTGGACACGAACTTCGGCCCGTCTTTTCGCGGTTACCCCATTGTCACTGTGGCCTTCTACGGACCCAACGACAAACTGGCGACCAAAGTCGTAGTGAGCGTGTTTCTCGCTGAGAATAACGAGCCTGATGTCCTCGGCCGCTGGTTCTCCGAGGGCGACGTGGATGTACGCCACGATTCCGCTATCGGGGAGAAGATTCTAGCCTTCCTCAAGCCTTACGCACCCCGCTCCACGGTGGCGACCGACGGCATTATCGGCTGCCCGCACGAAGAGGGCACAGACTACCCAGAAGGAACTTCTTGCCCGCAGTGTCCTTACTGGGCTGGACGTGATCGCTTCACACACGAGCGAATTCAGTAGCGAACAAGCCAGACAGAGACGCCCCAGGGGCGACCACTCGGGACGAGTCGGTTGAGAGTACTCTGGCCTGGTTACATCAACTATCATTGCGTCTATGATCTTGGAAGAAGCCGGGCGAGTGATTGTCGAGGGAACCGCTCCGTCAATAACGGTGTCCATGCCAATAGGACATCAGTCTATGAACCGTGGGGCTTTCTGCGCGCTGGTTGGGCTTGTTCTCTCAGTGGCAACGATCAGTTTCGCCGAATCACCACTTGTTGCGTCGGCCTGTGATTTGACGAATGATCCGACGAAATATTCCGAGCAAGTCGTTCGGGTCAGGGCAAGAGTGTCGATGGGATTCGAGGACTTCACCTTGATCACTTCGGACTGTGGGGAAAACATCCGGCCGATCTGGCTCGCTTATGGAGGAGATGAATCAACTCCGATTGTTTCCACAGTCAACGATCAGGACCGTGAACCTGGATCGGTCTTGAAGGTAAACGGCCGCCCGGTCGCGCTTGAGCGAAACGCCGCGCTGGAACTCTTCAAGAAGAAACTGGCTGCGCAGAGGATTGGAATGGCTGACGATCTCGCCTGCCGTCACTGTCCGCTGTATGACGTAACGGCGACCTTGACGGGCGTGTTTTTTGCGGTGCCCAGCCACCATGACGGGGGTTACGGGCATCTGGGGTGCTGCCATTTATTCGCTATCCAGCAAATCGCGGATGTTGATGCTAAGCGAACCGCGGTCCCCGCGGGCGGACGGTTCGCCTGTTCCAAAGAATCCTGGAACATGTCGGCCATGCAAGCCCAGTCACTCGAAACGAAACAGAAACCGTGTCACAGCGTCGATTGCGGCACAGCGGCGAGCGAGCAAATTGCAGTCATCGCCAGTCATTGGAATGACTCCGTGGATGCAGCGACGGGAGACTACTCCGGATTTGGCGATTGGGCGTATTGGCAATCTCCTGACTTGTTGAAGCGTTACGCCCTTGAAATTCATCGGCAAAAGCGTGGCGATCATCCTAGTGGGATCACGGGGGCCGTCGGCACTCGAACCGTGTGCAAGGCTGTATCGCCTCCCTATCCGAGTAGTACTCCAATAGCTTGCAGAAACTTGTGGGCTCGTTTCCCAGTGAGCAAGAGCACTGCCCAAAGTATCCAAGAACAAGTCAGGCTCGGCCATGATTCTTGGCGCATAGGCTCGCCAGAGAGCGCGGCCAAAGTTGCGCTACAAGACGCTGCCCGCCAATGGCAGTTGGACCTTTCGCCTGACCTCAAGCAGGATAAGTGCATGAGCCCGACGGTCGCAGAAGGTGACCAATTCACATGGTGCGCGTGGGCAGACCAGAATTCGATGCAAGTAGTCTCGATTGAACTGATAAGATTCGGTTTTCTGCGCCATGGAAGTAGTTGGGGCAGCATTCCATGGATGCTCACTGGCGGCGACGGTACTGCATGCGCCGTTGAGCAATGAACTCTTGCGGCCTAGTGCTTAGATGGCCCAGTCAGATCAACGACAATTCAGCCCTGATTTTGAATGGCCGTGCCAGTTTTTGAGTGTGTGTTGTCACGTGGAAACTGGAGCCTGCTCGTTGTTGGCGACAAATCCCGTTACACTCATTGGCCTTAGGAGCGGGGAGGAACGCACTCTCGCACACGTCTGGGAAGTATTGTCGATTTCAACGCGTCGAATATGCTAAGGAACCGGAGAAGGTGCGATCCGAGCATGGGAATCCAGGGCGGCTAGTACTTGATCCCTACAGTGGGCTTGAAGCCTGGTGCCCCAGGTTCACGCCCTGGTGTTGGGCGTTAACCTGGGCTAGGCGAACCTTAAGATCGCGGCGGGCGTTCAGCTCGACGCCCTCGACCCAGGTTAGCGTCCAAAGAACGGACGCGAACCTGGGGCACCGGGCCAAGGTCGATAAGTGCTATGGGGATTTTTCAACAGCGACCAGCGAACAGAGTAGAATCTGGCCGTGCGAAAAGGGGCAAAAGTCGTTGGAATACTAGCGTTAGTGTTGGGTGGCACTTTCCTTTCTTGTGCTTTGGCAATTGGGTATTTCTACAATCTATGGCATGAGGCCCCCTATCCGTATGGCACCAGGTTAGAGTTGATTTTTGCTGCGTTACGAACAGCCTTGATCGCCACCCTAGGCTCATCGTGGTCATTGTGGCTTGCCCTGGGGAGTAAGCGAAGCTACGCGAAGACTCTGGTACTGAACGGAATCGCAATACAAGTTTCGCTGACGCTTTATGCGATTGGTGGTCCATTAACCGAGGGAGATAGCTCGCTTGCGCAGTTTCTTCTCCCGGCGACATTTTTTGCCGAATACAACTGGCTTACCTTCATCTTTGAAGTCGGCCCTGTGACCGCAATCGCCGCGAGCCTTTTGTTATGGCTGGCCCTTCTGCGAAGTCCCTTGCCCGTTGTGAAGAAGCCCACGAGGACATTCGGACTAGCAGTGTGCGCAGTTGCAACCGTGGCCTTCTTTGCATCGATTGGACTCAAAGCCGAGTCACCACACTACGTGTTTGTATTGCCAGACGGCTACACCGGCTGGATTCAAGTGATTTTTGAGTCACCTGGGGCCCCGAAAATAGAGCCGGACCATGGACGTTTCGTTCTTCGGGTTGACAAGTCAGGCGTTGTCAAAACCAGCTCGACGGAATCATACGTGGTCGGCGGCTCGCACGATGAGTTCGTCTACGGCCGGGAAGATGTCAAAGACAAAGAGGTCTTGTCAGCAGTACCAGCGAACTACTACTGCGGTGAAAAGTCAGGAATCGATTCGTGTTACGGTGCTGACGGCACAACGACAGACGGCTTTACTGTAGGACGGGCGAACTTGGGGCGCTCCAACGATGGCACTCCCGGCCACTCATGGTTCCTGTTTGTTGGTCCTCCAGAGTTGAGAGCTAAGATGGCTAAGCCTATCCACCGTGCTCGCGGTGAAAAGTATCAGATCGACGTGCCCGAAGATGATCCGCACCCAGGAATGATTAGCGCGAAGCCATAGGCCCGAAGATCAATTAGTTCAACTGCAAAGCAGGCTGAGTGCTCTCTAGATGAGACTGTGTTGTCGAAACCAGCGTTAGTACTCAGAACCCCTCCATGCGGCATTTATGCACGCTCCTGAGTGCCATGGCCCCCTGCTTGCTTCGCTCTTCGCGCAGCAGACGCGAGCGGACTTGGCGGGTGGTTCGTGCCAAGGTCGACGTTTCGCGGGCGAGGGCGCCCGCGCCACACGGATCGAAATCCCACTACCCCTTCACCGCCTTCCCCAATATCTCTGCCTGAAACAGCCGTTCATCCACACGGTGCAGGCTCTTCGCTGCTTTTGGCTGCAATAGACGGTAATGGTGGATGGTGAACAAATAATCCACGATGAACCAGATGGGTTTTTCCGTGGTCATCCACTGCTGTCGGTCGAAGCGGGCCAGATTTACGGGACGGGAAAACGTGCGTAAAGTCCGTTCGCGCCGCAGATTGAAATAGATGTTGAAGTAGCTCATCGCCAATTCGCGCAGCGAACGGTAGACCGGCTCGCGGTAGCGGCATCCGGTGTAGTTGGACTTGGCGACCACGCCCCAATGGCCGTCGACGCGATAAACCGCCACCACGTGATCGGTGTCGTGCTCAGCTTCTAGATCCACAATCAGCGGAGGAAAGCCATTGGCCCGCAGCGCCGCCGCCGCGAAAATTGCGCCTTCGAAGCAATGCGCGGTATTGTCTCGCAACACAATGCGCGGCGACCACGAAGTGTCTTGCAAGTTGTAAGGCATGTCATCGAGATAGCGCTGAATGCCGTAGGGAGTTTTCAGGCTGCGCAGTTTGCGCAGTTCCTTGGGAGTGAATCCGAGGTGGTCAGGGGTCATTGTTTGTTTGGAGTGTAACGTAGGCGCCCGTGAACTAAGACAATACAATCCTCAACGTCAGTTGTCATTTCGAGCACAGCGAGAAATCTGCTTTTCGTGGGAAGGGCAAACAGCAGATTCCTCGTCGCTGCGCTCCCACGGAATGACAACCTCGAGGGCGCGGCGCGCCCTCGGGACATCCGGCAAAGCCTGCCCTGAGCGGAGTCGAAGAGACGCCGGCGCTACGCGCACCGGAGGTTAATTACTGAACAATTCCGCCAACTCCTGTGCCGTATCTACCAGCACATCCGGTTCGGCAGCTTCCAGCGTGTGCGGAGCGAAGCCGTAGGTTACGGCGCAGGTCCAGAGGCCAGCGTTTCGTCCGGTGATCACGTCCACTGCGGAGTCGCCGACCATCAGTGTTTCCTCGGCTTTCGCGCCGGCTTCCCGCAGAATGGTCTGCGCGCCCTCGGGATCGGGTTTCTTGGTCTCAAAGCTATTGCCGCCGTAGATGCTAAAGAAAAACTTGCCTAGCCCTAGCGCCTCAATGATCGCCCGCGACGGATTCACCGGTTTATTGGTGAGCACAGCCATCTTGCGCGGCGCTCCGTTTTGCGAATTGCGAATCGTGATTAGCGCTTCTCTTATGCCGTTATACAGGCGAGTGTGGTCGAGTTTGTGGTCTTTGTAGTACGCCAGAAAGTATTCCAGGCCTCGGCGCGCCAGCGTTTCGTCGTTGGCGTCAGGCCCCAGCGTGCGGCGGATCAGCATGGGCGCGCCATCCCCGACATAGCTGGCAATCAAATCTTCCGCCAGTTCGGGGCGTCCCAGTTGACGGAGCGAGGCGTTGACCGAATGCACCAGGTCGAGGCGCGAATCAATCAGGGTGCCGTCGAGATCGAAAATCAGCAGCTTTATAAGATGAGGATCAAATAGCCGTTGAACACGAATCATCTTCTTCCAGCATAAATGATCTCAACGCCAAGCGCTGGTTGAGGTCTTCCCATGGTTGGGCCGCGGGTAAGCTTCCGTATAGCCTAACGTCCTCTCTCGATTTACAATGCAGCCTGCGGTTTCTCTCTCTCCGGGGAGTGGGATGGCGACGGTCAAAACAACGATTAAAACGGTGGTAAACGGGGAAAACTCCGCGGCGGGCAAGACCTATGAGGGCCTTAGCCGCCAGCAGTTGATTGATGCCTACCGGCTCATGTACACCTCGCGGCGTCTGGATGACCGTGAGATTGGCCTCAAGCGACAGCAGAAGATCTTTTTCCAGATATCGGGCGCGGGACACGAGGCGGTCGGCGTGGCTGCGGGATTGGCCTTGAAGGCGGGCTACGACTGGTTCTATCCCTACTATCGCGACCGCGCGCTTGCCCTGACGCTCGGCGCGACTCCTTATGGAATGTTTCTGCAAGGTGTGGGCGCGGCGGAAGACCCCAGTTCCGGCGGGCGGCAGATGCCTTCCCACTGGAGCCATCCTAGTTTGAATATCGTCTCCGGTTCGTCGCCGACTGGTTCGCAGATTTTGCAGGCGGTCGGTTGCTCGGAGGCAGGCCGCTATTTTGCCACGCATCCCGACACCGCGAAGAAGGCCAGCAGCGACTACCGCGAATTTAAAGACGTCACCTTCCACGGCGACGAGGTGACGCTGGCTACTCTCGGCGAAGGCGCCAGCAGCGAGGGCGAGTTTTGGGAGGCCATGAATACCGTCTCCAACAAACGGCTGCCCCTGATTTTTTTGGTGGAAGACAACGAGTATGCGATCTCGGTGCCGGTCGAGACGCAAATGCCCGGCGGCAACATTTCGCGCCTGGTGAGCGGTTTTCCCAACTTTCATTTTGAGGAAATTGATGGCACCGACTTGCCCGCGTCCTATGCGGCCTTTGCGCGCACGGTTGCGTATTGTCGTGCCCATGAGGGACCAGGATTCATTCACGCGCATGTGATCCGCCCCTATTCACACTCGCTGTCGGATGACGAGCGCAATTATCGTCCTGACGCCGAGCGGCAGCGGGATGCGGCCCGCGATCCGGTCTCGCGCATGCAGATGTTGCTGTTGCGCGAAGGCATTCTGGATGAAAAGGGAATCAACCGGCTGGAGAAACAGGTAGACGACGATCTGCAAACCGCCGTCGATCACGCGCTGCAAGCTGCGCCGCCCACGCCGGATACGATTACGCGCTATATCTATTCGGGGAACCTCGATCCCACCTCTTCTGCGTTCGAGACTCAACCCGCCAACGCCCGCAGCGACGCGCCGACGGCCGAGGGCAAGAAGAGCGCCAACAAAACCATGGCGGACATGATCAACGCTACGCTGCGCGACGAAATGCGCCGCGACCAGCGGGTCGTGGTGTTTGGCCAGGACGTTGCCGACTGCAGCCGCGAGCAATATCTCAAGCAGAAAATGGTCAAGGGCAAAGGCGGAGTCTTCAAGCTGACCGCAGGCTTGCAAATGGAGTTTGGCTCGGACCGCGTTTTCAACTCGCCCATTGCGGAAGCTAATATCGTAGGACGCGCCACCGGAATGGCGACGCGCGGGCTGAAGCCAGTGGTGGAGATTCAATTCTTCGACTACATTTGGCCGGCCATGATGCAGATCCGCAACGAACTGTCGGTGCTGCGCTGGCGGTCGAATAATGGATTCTCCGCGCCCTGTGTGATTCGCGCGCCCATCGGCGGATATTTGACGGGGGGATCCATCTATCATTCGCAGTGCGGCGAGAGCGCCTTCACCCACATTCCCGGATTGCGCGTCGTGTTTCCGTCGAACTCACTGGATGCGGCTGGACTGCTGCGCACAGCGATTCGCAGCGACGATCCGGTGTTATTTCTGGAGCACAAGCGGCTCTACCGCGAGGCCTATGGACGCGCGCCGTATCCCGGACCGAATTACATGATTCCTTTCGGCAAAGCGAAGATCGTGCATCCGGGGACGGATGTATCGGTCATCACTTACGGCGCCGTGGTGCCGCGGGCGCTGCAAGCCGCGCAGAAACTAGAGCGCGAGCATGGCGTGAAGGTAGAGCTGGTTGACCTGCGCACATTGAGTCCGTTCGATTGGGAAGCCGTTGCCACTTCTGTGAAGAAAACCAGCCGCGTCATCGTGGCCTACGAAGATACGCTTAGCTGGGGATACGGCGCGGAAATTGCAGCTCGCATCGCCGATGAATTGTTCCAGCACCTCGACGCACCCGTCCGCCGCGTTGCCGCGATGGATAGCTTCGTCGCGTACCAGCCTCTGCTGGAAGACGCTATCCTGCCGCAGGCCGACGATCTGTATCGCGCGATGAAAGAGCTGGCGGAATATTAGGCGGAATTCCCTGAGTATGGGACGGGCCCAGCGCCCAGTTCGGGCAACCTCAATTATCTTTGCTTTCGAGTTTCAAGGACTCGACTTCGCTTACTTCCGTGCATTGGTGTAGCGGCGTGTTTATTTCGTTGGCTCGACGAACACGGCTGTGCCGTAAGCCAAGACTTCGGTGACCCCCTGCATGATTTCCGTGGCGTCGTAGCGGGCGCCGACTACGGCGTTGCCGCCCAGTTCGGCCGAGTGTTGCAGCATCAAATCGAAAGCTTCGGAGCGCGTCTTCTCGCAGAGATTGGTCAGCAGGGTAATGTTGCCTCCAAGAATGGTTTGCAAGCTCGCGCCAATGGTTCCGAAAATCGAGCGCGAGCGCACCACGATGCCGCGCACTACTCCCAGGGTTCGCACCACACGAAAACCGTCCAATTCGAACTGCGTGGTCACCATATTGTGGGCGACCATTCGCGCGCTGTAACTCATTGCCATTGGGATTCCTCCGCCTCTGTCCGAAGGATACCGCTATTCCGGTTCAGCCACGATGACGAACTCGGAACCGTTATTCAGAAAAGCGGAGTTCCACGGAAGAACAGCAAGTCGATTCAGACGCCTGGAACCGGAGGACAGCCGGGAAAGCCGGCAAGGAACGTATTGCCAATATATTGGAGGTATTCGGTGCCAATTTTACTGGTAAAGAATCCGTCCACGGTGAAATTACGAAGGAAGGCAAAAAACTCGATGCCTTGACTAAGGCCGGGATCTTTCTTGGTGTTTGCACGGTAGGCGATCAGATCGAGGATTTCTTTTTGCTGCGCTGGAGCGCAATCGACGTAGGTGTTGCCGTAACGGTCGAGACAAGCATGGTCTAGCCACATTATGCCGCCGCCCAGCGCCAACTGATAGTCGGTATTCTCGCTGGTGAGCAGATCGATGAACTCGGGTGCTCCCGCTTCGATGGCGCCGCCGCACTCCGCGTCCGCGGGAATAATAGTTTCACAAAGCGCGCGGAGTGTCTGATATTGATGAGCCGGAAAGAATTTCGGAGCATACGCTCCCTCGGCTGCGACCCGCCCTGTCCTGCGCCACCATTTTGTGGGCGTGTTCGGCGGCTTCCAGGGGAATGACTCGAAGCACCGAGCCAGCTAAGGATCCGACGGTCAGCGATTTGAGAATGTCACGCCTGGATATGGACACGCAATTTTACCCTTCCCCTAATCGGGCATTGCGTTCCTTGGTGCGATCACTCAATGTCTTTTCGTCCCCTTACAGCCGGCAATCTGCTATTTGCCGGCGACAAGCAACAACAGATTCGTCACTTCGTTTGGAATCACAATTCGTTTGAAGTGTCCTAATGTTTTGCAAACCTGGCTCAAAGAGTCCCCTGTCTCGCTTGTTCAATCAGATATTCCGATGCCCGCCAGGAAAGAGCGAGAATGGTCAGCGTCGGATTCTTATCCGGGTTGCTGGTGAAGCGCCGCGCCGTCGGTGACAAAAAGATTTTTCACCTCGTGGGCCTGGCAGTATTCGTTCAGCACCGAAGTTTTTGGAGTCGGCCCCCATGCGCGCGCCGCCTAATTCATGAACAATGGCGCCGCCGTCAAAATATTGTAACGGATGCTCCGGATCAACCTCGGGTTCAATGTAATTGCCGCCGGCGGCCTCGACGATCGCGCGAAAAGTCTGCTGCATATCTTTGGCCATCTTGATTTCGTAGTCACTCCACTTCAAATGAAAGCGCAGAACCGGAATTCCCCACTGATCGACAACATCAGGATCGAGTTCGCAAAAGTAATTCTCGTTGGGAATCATTTCGCCGCGGCCGCGAAACCGATGGTCGTGCCATACATGCTGCGGCATTGTTGCTTCAGACGCCGATCCGTATCCTTCAAGCTTTTGCAGACATCATGAAAGTCGCCCACCATGGGCATTTCGCGCCCGCCGCCAAATTCAATGTGATAGCCGCGCGGGAAATCATTTTTGCGATCAAATTTCCACCACGGAATATACAAATGCATGCCTCCGGTGCCGTCGTGATTATGCGGCGGCATTTTCTCCAGTTGCGGAAAATAGCCTTCGCCATCGCTGCCCACGGAATCCGTCAGATAGTGGCCGACGGCTCCGGAAGAATTGGCAAGTCCATCGGGGAATAGAGAGGATCGCGAATTCAGCAGCAACCGCGCCGATTCGCAGGCGCCCGCGACAATACAAAGCGCTTGGCGTAAATCGCTTTTCCGTGCGCGTGGTTTTATCGATATAAGAAACCGCTTTGGCTTTTCCATCATTGCCGACGAGGATTTCGCGTGCCATCGCTCCGGTAATCAGCGTCAAGCGGCCGGTTTCCAACGCCGGAGGAATCATCACCTGGCTGGAACTGAAGTTGGAAGCACGTCGCGCAGCCGCGGCCACACTGCGCGCAATAATGGCAGGAAGGGCGGCCATTCACTGGCTTGCGTGAGAATCGCCAGGCGCGCAGGAATGCACAGGATATTGAGATTATCGCAAGCTTTCTTGACGATCAGCTCTGAGCAGCGGGGGACGGGCGGCGGAAGAAAAATTCCGTTGGGCGCGCTGGGGATATTTTCTTGCTGCCAAAGACGCCGATGTAGGACTCGACCTTGTCGTAATAGGGCGCGAGCTCTTCGTACGTGATGGGCCAGTCGTCGCCCATGCCGTCGTTGGCGCGTGCACTTGAAATCGACGGGAGCGAAACGCAGCGCGATGCGTCCCCAATGATTGGTGCGGCCGCCAACGATGCGTGAACGAAACCACCGGAAGCGCGAACCCGGAGCCGTGGTGTAGGGTTCGCCTTCAATCTCCCAAAAGCCGTTAGGGGCTAAAAACTCGCCGTCGAAATAGTCCTGCTTCCCGCCCACGCCGACTCCGCGATGGGGGAGTTGGTAAGGCCACACATGCTCTTTGTAATCTTTTTCGGGATTGAGCGGCGGGCCGGCTTCGAGCAGAACCACATTCAATCCGCCTTCGGTAAGAACCTTCGCGGCCGTGCCACCGGCGGCGCCCGATCCAACAACGCAAACGTCATAGACTTTCGGAGAACGGATGACCTGAGCCATGGGGATCCTAAAAGCGCAGCTTCTCCATATACTCGCAGCTCAGGCGCGCGCATTCCAGAGGATCGGCCGGCTGATCGTGCTCCATGAAGTAATGCTTAATGCCCGCTTGTTCCGAGTGGGCGAAGATTCGCTTCCAGTCGATTACGCCGTGACCGACCTCGGTCATGTCAGGAATTACATCGTCGCCATCGAAGTGGCCGCTGTAAACCACGCTTTCGGGAGGAATTTTTTTGAAGTCTTTCACGTGCACTAAAGGAAATCGGCCAGGATATTTGGCGAAATAATGCAATGGATCTCCATGACCGATAGTGGTCCAGCCTAAATCCATTTCCATCAGCAGAAGCTGAGGATCGGATTCCTCCAGCAGAATGTCGTAAGGACGCTTTCCGCTGGCATCGGGAACGAACTCCCTCCAATGACAGTGGTAAGTGAGCTGAATACCGTCTTTCTTAGCGATGGCTGCGCTCTTGGTGAACGATTCCGCCGCGCGCTTCCAGGGATCGGGATGTTGAAAAAATTCGTCATCGACGCTGGGGATGACGAGATAACGATGCCCGATGGTGTGGCATCGCTCCAGCATGGAAGGCCATTTTTCAACGATGTCTTTGTAATAATGGCCGGCCGACGGCGAAACTAAGCCGTGATGATCGAGGATGGCACGGATTTCTTTGGGCGGTTTGTCGGTATAAAACCCCAGCTCTACTTCCTTGTAACCGTAGGAGGCAAGCTTGGCCATGGTGCCGTCGAAATCCTGGTTCAACAAGTCGCGAACCGTGTAGCACTGAATTCCGACTTTTTCGATCTTGTGAACTTGCTCGGCCCAGGAGAACTTTGTGGCGAGTAATGTGGCAGCGGTAGCGCCCGTCATCGTTTCTAGAAATGTGCGGCGATTCATCGGTTGTGCTTCCCTCTTAAATCGTTGTTAGAGATTCTCTTTCCAAATCTCGCTTGCGGCGAATCCATCCTAGAAGCGCAATTTCGCAAGGTAGTTATAACTGTCGCGGGCCACTTCCATCGGATCAGCCGGCTTGTCATGCTCGACGTAATAATGCTTCACTCCCGCCTGCTCAGCGTGCTTGAAAATGCGCTTCCAGTCAATCACACCTTGGCCGACTGCGGTCATATCGGGAATAACTTCGTCTCCGTCAAAAGTGCCGTCGTAGACGTGTTTCGGGTCGGGCAGCTTTCTGAAGTCTTTCACATGCACCAGGGGAAAGCGGCCAGGATAGCGCGCGAACCAAGTGAGCGGATCGGCGCCGCCGACGTTAGTCCAACCCAGATCCATTTCCATTTGCACGAAGTTCGGATCGGTTGCGTCAAGCAGGATTTCGTACGGCAGCTTTCCATCCGGCCGAGGAACGAATTCCATCCAATGGCAATGATAGGTAAGCTGAATGCCATCTTTCTTGGCGATCTCGCCGGTGTGATTGTAGGATTCAGCGGCGCGCTTCCAACCGTCGGGCTGTCTGCGAAGCGCGCCATCGATCGAACCAATCACGACGTAGGTTTGGCCCATGATGTGGCAGTGTTCGGCAATGGCGGGCCATTTTTCGACCATGTCTTTATAGTCGAAAGCGCCCGAGGGGGAAGTCAAGCCGAGGCGGTCCAGCGTGGCGCGCGCCTCTTTTGGATTGTCAATGGTTGGACCGAACTCAACTTCTTTGTAGCCGATGGCGGCGATCTTCGCCAAGGTGCCGTTGAAATCCTGCTTCAGCAAATCGCGAATGGTGTAAGCCTCAATGCCGACGCGCTCGATTTTGTGAATTTCCTTAGCCCACACCGAGTTGCGCATCAGCGCGGTCGCAGCCGTGGCTGCGGCCACGGTTCCGAGAAACGCCCTCCGGTTCATCATCTACCGTCTCCCGTTAAATCTGAAGCGTGCATTGGCAAAGTATCTTGTTTTTCAAAATTTGCCAACAGCCTAGAACCGCAGTTTTGCCAAGTACTCATAGCTGTCCCGGGCAACTTTCATGGGATCGTCTGGATGATCGTGCTCCACGAAATAATGCTTGATTCCGGCTTGTTCGGAGTGAGCAAAGATCCGCTTCCAATCCACCACTCCGGAACCCACGGCTGTCATGTTCGCAATGGTTTCGTCGCCATCGAAGTGTCCGCTATAAACGGTGTTGTGGTCGGGCAGTTTCTTGAAATCCTTCACGTGCACCAGCGGGAATCGCCCCGGATATTTCGCGAAATACTTAAGCGGATCGATGCCCGCCACCGAACTCCAGCCCAAGTCCATTTCGATCTTTAGCAGTTGCGGGTCGCCATACTTCAACAAGGTGTCGAAGGGCTTATTGCCGGCGGCATCGGGAACAAATTCAGCCCAATGGTTGTGAAAACAGAGCTGGATGCCCTGCTTCTTACTGATTTCTCCAGCGCGGTTGAAAGTCTCGGCGGCAATCTTATATCCGTCCGGCTTGCTATGAATTTCGTCCGTCACGCCCGGAATTACAACGTAGCGGCAGCCAAAAGACTTGCACTCATCGAGCACACCCTGCCACTGGTCGCCAAGTTGCTCATAGGATTTGTGAGTCGAAGGGGAAGCGAGGCCGAGACGAGCAAACGTCGCCTTCTGCTCTTGCGGCGACTTGTTGATGGAAGAACTCAACTCCAACTCACGGTAACCGATCGACGCGAGTTTGTTCATCGTGCCCTCGAAGTCCTGATTCAGAAGGTCACGCACGGTGTAAAGCTGAATTCCAACCTTTTCGATTTTGTGTTCATCGGCAGCCCAGGAGAAATTGCGGGCCATCACCGTAGCGGCAGTCATCGTACCCAGAAAAGTTCGGCGGTTCATGAAGTGCCTCCTCTCACGGAAGTGTTGTGAATCTGAAACTCTACGCGTTGGTTCCCAACAACTCGCTACGCACATTCTTGAGCACGTACACTGCCCGTTCCACGCCCACTTCGCCGGGCAGGATGGGGTCCTCGTTCTCAATGCTAAGAATGCCTTGATAGCCCACGTCCATATAGGCTTTCACAATCTCTTTCCAGGTGTTCGCGCTGTGTCCGTAGCCGACGGCGCGGAAAGTCTCCGAAGCTTGCGACAAATCGTTGTCGTCAGGAGCAAAATTCAGCACGCCATATTTCGCCACATTGTTTTGGAACATCACGGTGTCTTTCATGTGGGCATGGAAGAGCGCATTCTGCTTGCCCAAAAGATGAATCACTTCCACCGGGTTGCAACCCTGCCAGAATAAGTGGCTGAGATCGCAATTAGCGCCGATCTCCTCGCCAACGGCATCGCGGAGCTGAAAAAGTGTCTTGGGGTTGTAAACCACCATGTTGGGAATCATTTCAAAAGCCAGTTGATGGATGCCGTGCTCGCGGGCGAACTGCGCGGCCTGCTTCCAATAAGGAATGACTTTCTCTTTCCACTGCCAATCAAGAACTTGACCAAACTCTGGAGGCCAGCGGAAAGTGGACCAGTTGGGCATGGTGTCATTCGGGCCGCCAGCGGGGCATCCGGAAAAACCTACGATCACTTTGACGTCGAGCTTCTCAGCGAGGAGTACGGTGCGGCGAAAAACCTCGGCATCCCGCTGTGCCAGCTTGGGGTCAGGGTGAAGCGGATTGCCGTGACAGCTCAGAGTCGCGACGTGAATATTGCGGTCTTCAAATTTCTTTTTCCACGCACGCAGTTTGCCGGAATCATCCAATAAATCTTGCACCGGACAATGCGGCGAGCCGGGATAGCCGCCGGTGCCAACTTCGATTGCTTCGATTCCCATGGCGGAGATCTTGTCGATCATCGCGTCCAGTGAAAGATTCTCAAAGACTGGATCGAACACACCGATAGGAATCTTGCGCGTCGGGCTTTGTGGCGCAGGCTCCGCACTCGACGAGGCCGGTTCACCCATGGCCAAGGTAAATGGAGGTGCGGCGGCTGCCGCCGCCAGCGCGGTGCTAGCGCTAAGGAAGTTGCGGCGGCTTGGGGAAATCGGAGAGGAGTTGTCGACCATGAGGCGTCCGCACATTACAAGCGGTAAATATTCCGCAGCAAGCGCATCCACATTCGCGCCTGAGCATTATACGCATTGCCGAACCGGACAGCACAAAAAGAAAGCCGGAAAGCGGCGGAGTGTCCGAGTTACGGAATGAAGCTTTTCCACACCTCTGCAGCGAGTCCCGGCTGTGAAACCCACTGAAAGCGTTCGAGGTCTGAGATGGCCTGCGTATAGAGAGGAATGCCGCGTTTCAAGCCTAACTCGGAATAGTCGCTAGGGCCGCGAGTTTCCAGTTTGCTCGTTTTGTACACGGGGTTTGGCTGCCAACGGATTTCGCCAGAGTGAGTCAGAAGGGGATACCAGGCCAGCCCTTTACGCTTGCGAACTTGCGCATATTCGAAGCCATACTCGCGATCGCAAAGCGCTCCAAATGTCATCGGCGCGGAAGAATCAACGCTGATCGTGGCGTGGGCCCAGCCGGGCGGAACGATGATGAGCGATCCGACGCGGCCGGTGATCGCAAAACATCTGCCGGGGTCGTCGGCAGCGTATTCCTGCATGTAGACGCACGCCGTGCCGCTCCAAATCTCGTAGACTTCCGGAGGCGCCCAGCCGCTGTGCGACGAAACCCGATGAACGTGACCCTGGCTGCGCACCGGTTCTTCTCCAAGCCTTCCCGCGGCGTGGGTCACCGCGCCGAAAAGCAGCATGTGTTCCAGCAGTTGTGAGCGATCTTCACGCCGGCCAAGATCCATGGCGATCGCGTAGACCGGGTCGGGGCCGCTGCAATGGGGATCGCGCAAACTGGGGCGGATGGAATCGAGCGAACGTAGTTCCGGTTCCGGACCAAAGGCGCCGGCCTCATAGGAAAATCCCAAAGGCTGCGTGCGTGGAGTAACGCCGATTCCGGGATCGAAGCTCATCTCTATGCGAGATCACATCTATACGAGATCAAAATACATTTCGTAAGGCTCATGAAAACCCATCGAGTAGAAGGGCACGAACTCATCTTCGCCGGATGACGGCAAGCGAAAACTAAGGTTCTGTCCAGGCTGGCCGAGCGCTCGCAAAGAATCAGCCGATAGCCTTCTCGACCGCTTCACCAAGACCGTGGGCCCGTAGACTAAAGCCACCCGATTGGGATGCTGCGAATCCACCGGTGCGTAGAGGATCTCCATCGGCAAATCGATGGAGACTTTGTCGCCCGAATTCCATTTGCGATCCAAAGTCGCCCATGTGCCAGGAGCGCACGAAACGCTTTGACGCTGGCCGTTCACACTGAGCGACGCTCCCTTGCACCAGCCTGGAATGCGAACCCGCAGCGGAAATTGTTTGGCGCTTTGCGAACGAATCGTGAGATTGGAAGTTTGCGTTTCGGGATAGCTCGTCTCCTGCGTAACCGTAATTCCCTTCCACGAAACTTCCGATGGGACAAAAAGATTCACGTAGAGTCCGTCGTTATCATGCAGGTAAAGGAGGTTGTGATAGTCGGCGACGGCTTGCGGATAAGTTCCTGAACAACAACACCATTTCTGACTCTCGCGATAAACCTTGGTACCGCCCCCGACGCGGTAATCGGAGTAATAGAAGGTATGCCCGTCGGGCTGCATCGGCAATCCGCCGCCAATGCCGTTGTAAAACATTTTTTCCACCCAATCGCCATACTTGGCCTGGCCGGTGAAGGACATCAAGTAGCGCGACAATTTGAAAATGGCCCAAGAGCCGCACCCGGTCTCAAACGTCGCGGACTTCGTGTCCAGAGACTCGCCGAGGCTGCCGTCCGGCGGCATTAATTCTTCGTCGGGACCAAAGCCGCCGGTGGCATACACCTGTGTGCGCTGGAAAAAGTCATGCGCATTCACGATCGTGTCGAGATATTTCGGATCCGATGAAACCGCATAAGACATGGCCGCGCTGCTTAACGTATTGCAGTGACTGTAGGCGTGCCGGTAATCAGGCCTGGGATTGGGTGTGTTGTAGAGTCCCCAATAATTGTCGTAATGCCAAACGTCGCCGAAGTCCATATAGCGCTGGTCGCCCGTGAGTTGGTAGGCACGATAAAGATTCTCGGATAGCGTGTACCACTCCGTGCCGTCAGCACTGAAGCCTTGCTCACCCGGCTTGGGTACGCGGCGACTGCGATCCAGATTCTTGTCGGCCCAGGCGGTGATTCTCTCGAGATAATTGATCGCGTTTTTGTTTCCGCCATAAGCGTACATATCGACCAGTCCGCACACCGTCTTCTCATAGATGTAATGGGGATATTGCGGCTTGCGCGAGTAATAGAAATAGCCGTCCGGATCCATGGCTTTCGCCCACTCGTCAATCAAAAAGGACGCCTTGTCAAGAATGGCGGAATCATTGGTAGCTTTGGACATGCGCGCCATGCCACTGATGAACTGTCCGAAGGCGTTGAAAATATCGGCATCGTGAACCGATTTGTGGCTGGGATCGTCCCATTCGCCGCCGTACCAACCAATGAGCGGAGTGCCGGACGCGGGCAAGCCGGCGCGCTGACGAAAACCCAGCAGCAGGCTATCGTTGGGAATATTGAAAAAGAGGTCGCGGGAGGCTTGGAATTGGCTCTTGAAGCGGCTGTCGAGCAGCTTGACTCCGGAGTAATCGAACAGCTCAAGCTTGCGCACGGCGCCTGGGCTTGACGCAAAACTGTCAGAAGAATTCAGAAACCCGGCCGCACAAACCGCGCCACCCGCCAGCTTTACGAAATCACGTCTGTTCAATTGTCCAGGCATTCGCAACTCTCCTCGCGTAGGATGCCATGCATAATACCCTGTGCGGGGATCGGAATGCATCTCCCGACAATCAGAGATCTGTCACTGCTTCCGTTCCGCCGTGACTCCGTAAATTAGCAATGCCGTGTTGCCGGCTGCGTAGCCCGATCCCGTTTGATTCGGAAGGCTAATCAGCGGGCGATCCGTAGGCAGCGGCTTCAAACTCACAATGATGCGATCAATCGGCTTGCGCTTGACGGGAACCGTGTACAGAAAAGTACGGTATTGTTCGTAGCTGATTTCCTTCGGGTAGTTGATGACCGGAGTGCTGAGCAATGCCACGGGATTGATCAGCGTGGATGAGACGATGAAGTTGCTGCGCGTCACTTCCAGTCCCCAGCGCAGCGGGATTTCCTGCCGCTCGCCTCCCTGGTAAACAATGGTATAGCTCCCCATCGCCTCGCCAATGCCGCCGCGGGTCGGGTAGCCATCTGGAACCGTGACGTTACCCAGGAAATGCAGACGATCGGCTGCGGCATTCACAGGAATCTCCACGGTCTTGCCCGTCAGCACAACCAGAGGACGGGTGTGTTGCTCGATCTGTGGCGTATCGAACGGAACTGGACCGACGAGAATTTGCGGAGCATCCCAGGTCCAGAAATGACCGCCGGTCCGCTCCAGATAGTCACCGAAATTTTCTTTCCAGTAAGCTGCGACTTGAGATTGCAATTGATCCCAATCTGCGGTCTGTTGGCTAGCAATAGTCTGCAGAGGAATTGCGGTGTAGTTGCTGTTTGCATCGGCTGCGAGCTGCGGCGCAGGCAAAAGGACCGGCGTTCGTGGCGCCGGTGCAGGCGCGCCTAGGTCGTAACGATACAGCTCAGCCAACCGTGAGAACACGTCAGCGCGCACTTGGCGATCGGCAGTGACGACGCCTTCCACCAACGTCGGACCGTCCATGGAAATATCTTCGCGGCCATACTGCGTCATATCGGCCCACTCCCAAAACCATGTACCCGCCAGGCGGCCTTGTTGGATGAGCGACCCGAGAGCGCGCACTTCATCATCCAAAAGGCGCGGCAGCTTGCCGACGGGGCCGCCCCATTCAGAGAAAATAATTGGCTTGGAGTCGCCCAATGTTTTGGTTACGTCGGAGAATGTCTTCACTTCGTAGGTGTAGGGATGAGCTGTGTAGAAATCGAAACCAGCATCATCGAACATGCGCTTCATGGTTTCCAGTTTGTCGTCCGGCGCGCTGGGACCCGGCATGGAAAAAAACACATCGGGCTTCAGCGCCTTGATTCTCTCCCGCGCATTTTTCATAACTTCGACGGTGGGAGTGCTTTCGTTGGCCAAAAGAATGGCGAATAATGCGGGATTGTTCCAGTCCCGCTCCACCGTACGTTCCAGATTGTTGATGCCGGTTTCTAAGGTCGCCGCCGGGGCTTTGCGGAAGTCGATCCAGGTTAATCCGGATTCTTCGCTGACGAAAATTCCTTCGTGGGCGGCCGCATGCAGGTCGCGAGGATCGTGGGGGTAGTGCACCAGTCGTACGGAATTCGCGCCCATGGATTTGATCATGTGGAAGTCGCGGTCAATCTGCGGTGCGGTCAGAGTGTAACCCTGATCGGCATATAGATTGTGCCGCGCCACACCTTTGAAAACGAACGGACGGCCATTCAAGACGAATTTGTTGCCGTCGATTACCAGACTGCGAAAGCCGGTCTCGGTCGAGAAGACGTCGCGTCCATGGCTCGATTCCAGCGCGACCGAGAGCACATAAAGCTGCGGGTGTTGCGGCGACCACAGGCGGACGTTGTCGGTCTTCCACTGCAACGAGACGACGGTCTGCCCATCTTTTGCCTTCGCACTTTGCTGCGCATGCGAGACACTCGCGTCTCCTTCTTTTAGGTCGGCGGTGAGCTGAACGTCTTGTGCCGAAGTGCCGCGAACGAAAACATCAAGCCTGCAATCCGCGGTTTTGAAATCAGGAGAAAGCGTATAGCTGAGGCGAGCGTTCTCGATATAGGGGTCGGAGTGAATTTCC
Source organism: uncultured Acidobacteriaceae bacterium (assembly GCA_963712035.1). GTDB lineage: Bacteria > Acidobacteriota > Terriglobia > Terriglobales > Acidobacteriaceae > PALSA-270. The sequence continues at coordinate 360,075 of CAVQGL010000006.1, forward strand.
GCGTAGGCGTCGTAAATAATTCCGCCGGAGCTCTCCCATGCCGCGGTTGGCCCCAAGCCCATGGGGACCTGCCAGTCGGTGATTTCCATCTCGATCTGGTTAGCCCCAGTCTTCACGAAGCCGGTAACGTCGAAATCATGGCGGATATACGGACCGAGCGTCCCAGCCTCGTGCCCGTTCACCCGCAATATGCCGTTGCCGGCAATGCCTTCAAAGCGAAGGATCACGCGCTGTGCCGCGGAAATCGCAGGAAAGTCTACCGAGCGCACCAGGCGCGCCGTACCAAGGGGACGGTAAGACGACGGCACGGGGATGGAATCATAAACTCGCCCGGCAATCCAACGCTCCCAATAACCGTTAAGAGAAATCCGTTGTTGCGCGAACGCGGATAGAGAAAAGCTGAATAGTAATCCGAAGAAGACGGCGTAGCGTTTCATGCTTCCACCTTTTGAACATTTTTCTTAGCCGCAGAGGCTGGCGCGGATTTGTTGCTGCTGGATTCGAAAGCAGCATAGTCTTCCAGCACCATGCGCGCCAGTTCCGAATCCGGCTCAATGCCGCAGACTTGCTTGAGCGCAGCGTTAACACCTTCGGTCTGAATGAGCTTTTGCAGGCGCACGGCGGCCGGGTCGGTCGCGCAATCGTAGCGCAGCGCGGCCGCGATGGATTTCGCGAGGCTCGCCGGGCGACCACCGGTTTCGAGCGAAAGACACGCGGGTCCGACGAGGCGGTCATGGCGACCGAGCTTACGGATCGGGTCCCGCGCATTTCTTTCAATGGGATCGACGATTTCTTTCTTCTGATACTTGGCCAAGGCAGCATCCGCGAATTTGCGCTGATCCTCGGGGTCGAACACGAAGCGGCGAATGAGAGCGGCACTCGCTTCTCTGCCAGCTTGTGCCGCCAGTTGCGAAATTTCGGGGTCATTGGCAGCATCGCTCAGCACGGTGAACCCGCGCAGATGCCCCAAATAGCAGACCACGGCGTTGATTGCGTTGTAAGTGAAAAGCTTCTGCGTGAGGCGCCCCTGAAAGTTTTCCTGCAGCTCAAGGCCCTGCACCTTCGGGGGAGTGCCTAGCAGCGCGTCCGCGTCGACCGGCATCTGCCAGGCGTTCTGGACCTTCAAGCTCAGCGGATCTTTCTGGCGCATTTCCTCGGTCGGCTCGATGCACGAACGCAGGACCAAAGCCTCGGCAATGCCGATGTGCGTCCCGAACCATTTACGATCCGACTCGGGTAGCAACTCCTCAATCATGCCGCGCAGCCATTTTGCCGGCTGATAATAGTTTTCGCAGAGAATGACATTCAGCTTCTTGTTGGCACTTTGTTCACGGAGCTTGTGAAAGCTCTCGGCCAAGGTGGGCGCAACCTGCGGAAGATTTCCTCCACCGATTGAGATGAACACAACAGAAGCCTTTCCCACGGCATTCGCGATGCCTTCCATATCGTCCGAATCCAGGACTTTGAAATCTCGAATGACTATGTTTTTATCGGGCGCGCCCATCACCTCGATCGGGTAGCTGCCACGCTCGCGCAACAACGAGACCAGCGTCTTTGATTTCTCGACGAACAACAGGTCATAACCGGCGAGCGTAAGCAAATGTGCAACGAAGCCGCGCGCGATTTTTCCGGCGCTAATAATTACAGCAGTGGGTCGAACTGAGCGGGATGAATCTTGCTTATCCAGCTGTACCCCTGATTCATTCAGTTTATGAAGTACGTTTTTCATGGATGGATAAAGCTCCTGATAAATGTCGAAAAGGCGCGCATAGCGAGTTGAACGTCGCGGGTCGGGCAGAACGCGCTGTGCGGCTCCTGTCATGTTTTCGAGGGCGGAGGCATAGTCGGGATAGAGGCCCGAACCAATGGCGGCCAGCGTAGCCGCCCCGCGAGCGGCCACGAGATTGGCCTCGTTGACGACGATGGAACGATTGAGAGCGCTGGCTTTAATCCGGTTCCACAGCGCAACTCGCGCCGCTCCTCCGGAGATATGCATTTCAGTTCCCGGTCTTCCCGCGGTAGTTTCGACGAGCTCCAGAACCTGCTTGATACTGAAGGCTACTCCCTCCAGCACCGCGCGGGCCATGTGGGCGACGTTATGCGAGGTCCGCAAGCCGACAAACGCACCCGATGCACGCGCATCCCACACGGGCGCTCGTTCTCCCAACAAGTAGGGCAAGAACAACAACGGCTCGGAATCTGACGAGACTTTTTCTACGGCAGCAATAAGATCGTCCCACTCCATGCCATGCGCGCGACGAAACCAGTCCCACGAGCCGCCACCGCAGGAGGTGACGCCGTACAGCAAGTACAAGCCAGGAATGTAGGGAGCGCAGGTCAGCTGCGGGCAGCTCCGATTGGGAGCGGCAATTACGGTTCCAATGTGATCGCTGGTTCCGCTGATGTTGAAGCTGTCACCATTTCGCAGGCCGGTGCCCAGCGCCGACGCATTGAAATCATTAATGCCGGTCATGACTGGAACACCGGCCTCGATTCCAGTATCTCCCGCCGCCCGCTCCGAAACTCGACCCATGATGCCGTACGGTTCCGTCAGTTTGGGGAGCAGGTCGCTGCGCAGGTCCAGAGATTGCAGCAAGGTCGCTGCTACCTCTCCACTCGCCAGATTCACCAGCCCGCGGCTGCTGGAGACATCCGTGGCGAACTCACCGGTGAGTCTGAAGCTGACGTAATCCTTGGGCTGGAGCAGAGCATGCGCCTGAGCCAGAGTCTGCTTCTCATATTTCTTCAACCACAAAAGACGAGGCAATGGCCAGGTTGGAGACGGGGGAAGGTCAACGCCCAATTCTTTGGTTAGCTGCTCGCGGGAAATTTGCCGGTAGAGATCGGCAACGCACTCATTGGCGCGAGTGTCCCAATAAACCATGCTCGGCCGCAGCAACGAGCCATCGCTGCGCACAAAGGTCGGCGCGCAAATCTGGCTGGTCATCCCGATTGCGGCGATGCGCTCTCGAGGATGACTTTGCAGCACCTCGCGAATGCTTTCGCGAACCGCCTCCCACCACGACTCTGGAGACTGTTCGAACCAACCGGGGCGCGGCATCGCTGTGGGATAACTGCGGGTCGCCATTCCTAGCAAAACACCGGCTTCGTCAAAGAGCCCAACTTTGGCGGCGGAGGTGCCAATATCAATGCCGAGAAGGAATGCGCGCGAGGTCATCCAAGTGCCTACTCTAGTCGCGACAGAACACCAAGTAAAGAACCGAATGATCGTTACACAACTAAACAATCAATATTATGATTTTATGAAGATCATTGCTACTTTCTAAACTAGACAGACTTCCACACCTGAAGCTCGCAAAGTCTCGATCATCGCGGCGCTGGCCTCGGAATCGGTGATCAACAGGTCCACATCTTCGACCGGACAGATCTGGTAAGTCGAGACAGCTTGCAGCTTGCTGTGGTCGGCGACCACAATGGTTTGTTTGGCATTACGAATCATCACTCGGATCGCACTGGCAGCGTCTGCATTGCGGCAACTTAGCCCTCTCTCGGGGTGAATGCCCGTGACCCCGAGAAACAGCTTGTCGGGGAAAATCTGTTGCATCGCCAACTCGGTCAAGGGTCCGACCAAGGAAAACCAGTTGGGACGGAGGGCGCCACCGATGACGACCACTCGCAAATCTTCGTGCTGACTTAACTCCATTGCCATATTCACGCTGTTAACGACCACGGTGATGTTCTTGCGGTGGCGGAGGCTGCGAACCACCTCGGTGGTTGTGGTGCCTGGGGCCAGACAGATGGTCTCTCCATCCTGGATCAGATCGGCCGCGGCGATGGCGATTCTGCGTTTTTCGGCGGCGTGCAACTCCATTTGCTCACGGAAAGACGAATCGTGAAATGGCTCGTAAAGAAGAGGCTCAATGTTCTTGGCGCCTCCGTGAGTTCGTCGCAGCAGCCCGCGTTGGTCTAGTTCGTCCAGATCGCGCCGAACGGTAGCGATTGAGACCTTCAAGACCGAACACAAGTTCTCGGCGGAAATTTCTCCCGACTGCTGGAGCAACCGCAAGATTTGTTCCGACCTCTGCTGAGCAGGTTGGCGATTTTTCATCACAACGCTAGATGTGGCTCGAAGTAAATGTAATACCGGCTGCCGTATTCTACGTGACCGGGCGAGCGATCCGGCAGTTTGCATTCCCATCTTGTAGAATATTTTTCTATGTCCTGGTCCCGCGGTTGGCCGGCTTATACAGCGTTGCTTCTGGCCGGTATAGCTCTTCAGGCGGTTACTCCAACACCGATTTTTCGTGAGGTCCCTCCTAGCGAGAGTGGAATTACCTGGGTCCATACCAATGGAATGTCACCGCAGCGGTATCTGCCCGAATCCACCGGCCCGGGCGTCGCAATTTTCGATTACAACAACGACGGCTGGATGGACATCCTGTTTGTTGACTACGGCACCAGCGTTTTCTACAAACCTGACAAACCCTTACATCCTGTGCTTTATCGCAACAACGGCAACGGCACTTACACGGATGTCTCGGAGCAGGCTGGCCTGACCGCGGATATCTTCGGCCATGGTGTGGCGATTGGCGACTACGATGGCGACGGCTACGAAGACATCTTCATCACCGGCTATGGCAAATGCGTGCTCTACCACAACAACGGAAACGGAACGTTTACCGATGTCACGGCAGAAAGCGGCATAAAACCTACGCAGTGGGGAAGCAGCGCGGTTTGGTTTGACTATGACAACGACGGCAAACTCGATTTATTCGTCGGGGAGTTTGTCGATTATTCGAGTCTCCGAGTCTGCGGCGCAGCCGAGTCTTATGGCGGCGCCATGAAGGGCCCCGACCAACAGCAGGCGTACTACTGCAATCCCAAGTTGTTCAAGCCAATGCCGAGCGAACTCTATCACAATCTTGGGGGCGGAAAGTTTGCCGACGTGAGCGTCAGCACCGGGATCGGCTTGCAACCGGGCAAAGCCTGGGGTGTGGTCGCCACCGATATTAACAACGACGGATTTCTTGACTTGTTCGTCTCCGACGACATCATGCCGAACTATCTCTGGGTCAATCGAGGCGGCAAGAAGTTCGAAGACATGGGAGTGGAATCCGGCATCGGCTATAGCAACGAAGGTGCCGTGCGCTCCGGGATGGGAGTGGATGCGGGCGATTATGATCAGGACGGCCGCCAGGACCTGGTCGTCGGAAATATTGATACGCAGACGACATCCCTATACCGCAACATCGGGCAGGAGATGTTTGACGAAGTCAATCTCAAAACGGGCGTCAGCCAAGCCACCCGCATGATGAGCAATTGGGGAATACGCTTTTTCGATTATGACAACGACGGCTGGCCCGATCTCATTATGGCGAACGGGCATCCGGATGATTCCGTCGGAACTCGCAATGGCGGAATTACCTACCGCCAGCCCATTCTGTTGATGCACAACGTTCTGGGAACAAAAATGGAAAACGTGACGGCAATCGCCGGCGACACGTTCGGGAAAAAATACTCGGCCCGCGGGCTGGCCGTCGGCGACTTGAATAACGACGGGTACCCCGATGTGGTTTTCGCCGAGAATGGTGGACCGGCGCATGTGCTGATGAACACCGCTGCCAGTGGAAATAATTGGCTTGGACTTACGCTGCGGCCGAAGACCACCAATCCCGAAGCCACCGGCGCCATGGTCCGCTGGAGCGTTGGAGGCAGGGTGTTCTCACATTTCAAAACGGCAGGCGGAAGTTATCTCTCGAGCAGTGACCCCCGCCTAATTTTGGGTGCGGGAAAGAACCAGATTGACTGGGTGGAAATCAAATGGCCTCGCCCCAGCCAGCGGATCGACCGCCTCATCAAACCGGCCATGAACCGTTATACGGTTGTTACCGAGGGGGAGACTACCGCCAGGGAACGATCCGCCACTCAAGCTTCGCCCAAGAACTAAAATCAGCTAGCGAGCCTGTCACCATGCCAAGATCAAACCAGGCTGTATTCCACAGGGACAGTCTTCGAAGCGCGCACCACTCCTTGCTCTTCTAAGCGCTGCATGTGTCCGTAAAGCGCAAACTGTAGAAAGTCGTCAGCCTCTTTCGGCCAAGTCCCTAATTTCGGGCTCAGGTCGTGTTCGATCTGTTTCAGGGTCGCCGTACGGTGAGTCTTCAGATACTCCTTAATCAATTCATCCGCGCGTTCCACAAACTTGCGGGTTCGCGCCAAGAAGTCCGCCACTTGCGGGCCATGGACCGCGGGCCAATGTCCAGTGAACATGTGCTCGATCCGCTGATTTTCCAAAAAGTGAACCGTCGCCAAATACGCATCTACGGTAAAGTACGTCGGCCCAAAAGCCATCTTGCCATCAATGGTCGGATAGCCGTCCACCTGCACCGCATCGCTAGTAAATGCAGCTTTATGTTTCTCGTCGTAAATGGCCAGATGTCCGTCGGAATGCCCAGGCACGTGCCAGACCTTGAGTTTCCAGTCCTTGGAGACCTCCAGAGTCTGCCCGCCAGCGAGCAGCACATCAATTTTGCAGCGGTTGGGGGAATAGACCATGCCCTCGCGCCCGGATCCCAGCCCATGATCGTGCGCCAAAAAGTTGTAGCGCCGCTGATAAAGGCATTCAGGATCTTCGATGAGCTCACGGTCGCCGGCGTGGCAAGCGAGCGCAGTCGAGGAGGAGATGCTCTTTACGGAAGGAAGACCGCCGTGATGGTCGCCATCGGCGTGCATTGCGATGACCATCGAGAGCCGGTTGGGAGAGACTCCGATTTTCTCCAAATACGGAAAGATCGACGCTTCGGGAGTCGTGACCACGCCCGCATCGAGCAAGATGACTTTCTCACCAACGAATAAGTATTGCTGGATGTAGCGATCGCCGAATTGCGACTTGATCTCGTACACATTTGGAAAGATTTGCATACGTGCATAATAGTCGTTTTCGCATTTCGCCTCAAAGTCGAACTCAGGCGAGCGAAAGTTGCGAATGAGAAGGCAAACAACCGTTGGAGGCAGGATTGTGGCAATGTGCTGGCGACGTAAGGAGTGGCTGTAGAATGAGGACGATGCTCAGGTCTGTTCGATTTTGGATCGTCGTGTTAGCGTGCGCAATGCCGGTCTGTTGCCTTGCCGAGGATGCGGGCCAGGACTCCATCGCCCAGGCACTTGTTCTTTTTCGCGCCGGCAAGGTCAAGCAAGCAGAAACCGTCTTGCGCTCGGTTACGGCCGCCGAACCCAATTCTCCGGCCGCACACGGCGGCTCTGGGGGAGTTGTTGTTCAAGGAACATCGATACGAAGATTCGGTGCAAGAGTTGGGGATGGCCACGCAGTTAGATCCGGATTCTGCAGAATATAACCTTTCGTTGGCAGAAGCCCTCATCGGGTGGAAGCATGATGGCGTTGCCGTGGAATTTCTGAACGCGGTGCGGCCCAAATTCGGCAAGATACCCGAGTTTCATTACGATCTCGGCCTGGCTCACTACAACATGAACAAGATGAGCGAAGCCCAGGGGGAGTTACAGGAGGCGCTTCGTCTGGCTCCCGATTCGGAGCGAACTCAGTTCTTGCTCGCGGCTTGTCTGGCTTCAACCGGCGACTCGACCAAGGCGTTAGACATGCTGCATAAACTGGTGAAGGAACATCCCAGCAATTCCATGTACTGGGCGACTTTGGGGCAGATTTTAGGACCGATGGGTGGGGAAAACAGCGCAGAAGCAGTAAAGGTGGTCCATCACGCATTGGCAGTGGCGCCGCACGATCCACATACCCAGTACGTGGCCGCAACCGTGTTCGTCCAAACCGGAGATTTTGCGGATGCTCGGCCTCTTTTGGAGCACCTGGAAAAGCTGGATCCCAAGGTTTTGTCAGTTCACGTACAGCTGGCGCGGGTGTATTCTCGCCTGGGTCAACGGGAGCTCGCGCGCAAAGAAACCGAGATTGCTAACGAGTTGCAAAAGCAGAACGCGTCACAGAATCAATCGCCGGCGCCCGAATCACAGGGTGGTAGCGCGGAACAACATTAGATTTCTCAACATCGCGCGGGTGCGCCAGAATGCTCACCACTACAAAGTCTCGAATTGCTGCACCATCAATCTTCGGTCCTCGGAGAAAACTTCATGAAGCATCTCAATACTGTCATTCTCATTGTGCTTTTTTTGCTATCTCTCTGCGCTTTATCCCAAGGGCAACGCTGGTCTGAGAGTAAGGCCAATGCGTGGTATGCACAGCAACCCTGGCTTGTGGGAAGTAACTTCATTCCGTCCAATGCGATTAATCAACTGGAAATGTGGCAGGCCACGACGTTCGATCCCCAAGAGATCGACAAGGAGTTGGGCTGGGCCGAAAAGCTTGGCATGAACACCATGCGAGTCTTTCTCCACGATCTGTTGTGGAAAGAAGATGCCCCCGGATTCTCCCAAAGGATTGACACGTTCTTGTCCATCGCTGCAAAACATCACATCCGGCCAGTGTTTGTACTGTTCGATTCATGCTGGGATCCAGTCCCGAAACTCGGCCCGCAGCATCCTCCCATCCCCGGCATTCACAATTCAGGATGGGTACAGAGTCCGGGAGCGGTGGCCCTTCAGGATGCGTCACAGTATCCGCGCCTCAAGGCCTACGTGCAGGGCCTAATCGGAAAATTCTCGAACGATCCACGCATTCTGGCGTGGGATCTATGGAACGAGCCAAACGACCCAAGCGACGGCCCTTACGGCAAACTGGACGCCAAAAATAAACGGCAGATCGAGGAAGCGTTGCTGCCCCAGGTCTTCGAATGGGCGAGGTCGGCCAATCCTACGCAACCTCTTACCAGCGGACTGTGGGAAGGCGGCGACTGGTCTTCTCCGGAGAAGGTGACGGCACTCGAACGCATTCAGCTCGAACAGTCCGACGTGATTTCGTTTCATAACTATTCCTGGCCGGAGAATTTCGAGCGACAGGTCGTAAGGCTGGAAAGCTATCATCGCCCGATCATTTGTACGGAATTTATGGCGCGTGGGATGGGGAGCACGTTCGACACCGTGCTGCCCGTAGCCAAAAAACATCACGTCGCTGCGATTAACTGGGGATTAGTTGCAGGCAAGACGCAAACTTATCTTCCCTGGGATTCGTGGGAACGGCCTTATGTGCTGGCGCAACCCTCCGTCTGGTTTCACGAAGTGTTCTATGACGATGGGCGGCCCTACCGGGAACAGGAAGCCAAAATTATTCGCGAGCTGACGGGCGCATCTGCATCGGACAGCCGGTGAAACTGAAGAGGAGCTACGCGCTGTCGGCAAGCGCCTGCAACATGACGTGAAACGCCGCCATGCCGGGGTCGTCCAGGCCGACAGAGCGATCCCCGAAAATGCGCGCTCGGCCGATTCGCGCGGGCTGGCTTCGCAGCCGATCCATCGTGGCCTGTGTGGCGCTCAGCGCCGCTTGCAGAATTGCCGCGGGGTCATTCAGGCCTTCCGTGGCGTGAGCGGCGGCATCGAGCACATCCAAAACCGTCTTGTCACCAAGAGAGGCCTTGCCTCGCGCCGTCATGGTGTTGAATGCTCCTCGTAGCAGAGCTGAAACTTCCGACCACGGCACGGAAGTCCGTCCTTTGGTCGCTTTGGCGGCGCTCATTAATCCAAAAGCGAGAAGTGTGCCGAAGCTGGATCCTGATTCCTTGGTAAAAGCCTGGGCGCAGGCCATCAAAGCCTGACCCACGTCGTTGGAAAATGCAGGCAAAGCTTCCAAAACGTGCGCTCCGCCGCGGCTCATGGTGACGCCCAAATCACCGTCGCCCAGCTTTCCGTCGAGAGCGTTAAGCTCTTCAGCGGACGATTCCATGCGCTTGGCGATTCGGCGGAAGGCCTCCGCTAAGGTAGCAGTCGTGAACCCCGAAGTGGTCTCCATAAATGCTAGACCCTCCAGAAGGCGCATTCCGCGGGCGCGTTGAGAAGACGTTCGAGCTCGTCATCGAGCTGGCATAAGGTGAGCGAAGCGCCGGCCATCTCCATCGAGGTCGCATAACGCCCGACCAGCGGATGCACGATTTGAATCTTAAGGTCATCCAGCTGCGCGGCTACACGACGATAAAGAATGTATAGCTCCTCCAGCGGCGTCGCGCCCAGACTGTTCACCAGTACGGATACGCGGTCGTTTTGCCCGAGCGATATGTCGGCGAGAATGCGGTCGAGCATTTCATCGGCAATTTCATCCGCCGGTTGCAGAGGACCGCGCTGCACGCCGGGCTCGCCATGAATGCCCATACCCATTTCCATCTCGTTCTCGCCAACGGAAAAAGTTGGCTTACCCGCTTGAGGAACCGTGCAGGGGGAAAGTGCAACGCCGATACTGCGGCAAGCGTCGGCCGCCTTCTGCGCAATCCTAGTCACACCATTTAGATCGCTTCCCTGCTCTTCGGCGGCTGCGCCCGCGATTTTATACGCAAACACCATGCCCGCCACACCGCGCCGCTTGGACGCCTGATCTTTAGGCGCGCTGGCAACGTCATCCGTCAACAGGACGGTGGTGGACTTGACGTCTTCCATCTCCAACATTTCCCCGGCCATTTCGAAGTTCATGACATCGCCCCCATAGTTGCCATAGAGGCGCAACACGCCAGCGCCAAAGTTGGCGGCGCGCATCGCCTCCGCCATTTGCTCGGCGGAAGGCGATGCAAAGACATTTCCGACGGCGCAGGCATCGAGCAAGCCCCGGCCAACATAGCCAGCAAAAATCGGCAAATGGCCCGATCCGCCTCCGGAGGCAATACCCACTTTCCCCATCCGCGGAATCCCTGCGCGCTTGACGACGCGTCCCCCGCTGCCTGTGCGCACATAGTATTGAGGATGCGCCCGGCATAGGCCATCCAGCGTTTCATCGACGTAATCGGCCGGATTATTAAGAATTTTTTTCATGTTGGCCTCGTTGTATGCTGAAATCCCATCTTTTTCAGCAACCTAAAATAACAGAAAGCGCGACGCGAAGTCTTTGTCTCTGCCTAGTGTGCTTGGCGAAGGCCTTTCCGTTAAAATATCCCTCCCATGAAAGCCATCGTAATCTCCGAACCTCCTCATTTCGAACTGGCCAATCTTCCCGCCCCCGAGTGCGGACCTGATCAAGTTGTGATTCGCACCAACTCGTGCGGTATTTGCGGCACCGATCTTGAGATCCTCAAAGGATCCCTTCCCGTTGGGTTTACCCGCTATCCCCTGGTCCCCGGGCATGAGTGGACTGGGGTAGTGGAAGAAGCGGGAAGGAATGTGAAGAACTTGAAAGCAGGTGATCGGGTTTCGGTGGAAGGTTATCTCGATTGCGGAGTGTGTGCCCACTGCCGCGCCGGGGAAAAAAACCTTTGCGCAACTCATGAGCAGATCGGCCTGACCCACAACGGTGGATTTGCCGAGTATGTGGCTGCTCCTGCCCGATCTTGTCATCTTGTCGCCGATCACGTGACGCTGGAAGAAGCCGTAATGGTCGAGCCCGCAGCGACGGTGGTGCGCAGCATGGCGCGCGCCCACATCAAAAAAGGGGTGAAAGCTGCAATCGTCGGCTGCGGACCGATCGGTCAAATTGCTGCGCGCGTTCTAAAAACCCACTCACCGGCGGCAGTTCTCGGCATTGATCTGTCGGAGACGCAACGGTCCATGGCGGAGCGCGCGGGAGTCACCCAGTTCACCACGAACCTGAATCCGGAGGAGCTCCGGCAGATGAGCGGCGGGGAAGGTTGGGACGTTGTGGTCAACTGCGGTGCAGGCGTCAAAGCTGTGGAACTGGCCTTTGCCCTGGCGCGGCGCGGCGCCACAGTCATCTTGATTGGAGGCTCGTCGCATGGTCAGTCGCTCTCCATTCTGGCGAACCGGATTTCCATGGGCGACATGGAAGTAGTCGGGGTTTGCGGTTACAGCACCGAGTCCTGGATGCGAACTCTTCATCTTTTGGAAAGCGGCGAGTTGACGTTCAAAGATCTGATCACCCATCGCGTTGCCCTCAGTGAGTTCGCACGCGCAATTCAACTGGTGAGTTCCAAGAGCGAGCCCATGGGCAAAGTGATGATTACGTATCAGTGAGAAAAAACAGACGGACTTTGTGCTAACTTAATATCTTCCGACTGGTCAAGACCGCGCTTCGCGGGTGTGGTTCGAGGGTTCGCGCAGACCCAAAATTGTTCGGAGGACTCAATGGCTGATTTCAATCGGCGGCAACTCCTGGGTGGAATAGGAGCCGCCGTCGTGGCAGGCGCCTTACCATCCGCTCAGGCCGCAGACAATAGCAATAAAGAACCAGTAAAGACGCCCGGAAGAATGCCCTTGGATCTGAACGACTTCCAGCCCAAAAGCATGCTGCACGTGCCAGCAACCGAGGTGCCGCGCTCGAAATTCCCCGTCATCGATATTCACACCCATATCACCTGGCAAAAAGGCGACGACCACGGGGTTTCTGTCGGCGAGGAGATGACCTACAACGCACCTCCCGAGGAATTGCTCGAGGTGATGGACCGCAAGAACCTCCGCGTCATGGTGGACTTGACGGGAGGCTGGGGCAAGGGCCTGGAGCAAGTCATTGCCAAATATCAGACAGCGCATCCCGGCCGCTTTATCGTCTTCACCACTCCTTACTTCGAGAAATCCAACCAGCCGGGATATCCTCAACTGCAAGCGGATATGATTCACCAGGCGCACGCCGCCGGCGCCTATGGCCTTAAGCTCGAAAAAATTCTGGGCTTGTACTTACGCGAAAATATTGGCACCGGTCCACTGGTAAAAGTGGATGATCCCCGCTTCGACCCCATGTGGGAAGCTTGCGGCGGGCTGAATATGCCGGTGGCTATTCATACGTCCGATCCGGAGGCCTTCTTCCTGCCCATCGATCGTTTCAACGAACGCTTTGAAGAGTTGAACAACCATCCCGACTGGTCGTTTCACGGAAAAGATTTCCCCAGTAACGCCGAATTGCTGGAAGCGCGCAACCGGATGTATGCCCGCCATCCAAAAACAAATTTCATCTCGCTGCATGTGGGAAATAACGCGGAAAATCTCGGATACGTCTCGGAGTGTCTAGATCGCTTCCCCAACATGTATGTCGACCTGGCTGCCCGGATTGGTGAAATTGGCCGCCAGCCGCGCAATTCGCGCAAGTTTTTCGATAAATACCAGGATCGGATTCTCTTTGGGACAGACGCCGTTCCACACGATAAAACCACGCCGCAGCAGGCATTCGGGGATCAACTCTACGAGATTTATTATCGCGCCCTAGAAACCGAAGATGAATACTTCGACTATGCCCCCGCGCCTAAGCCTCCGCAAGGCCGTTGGACGATTTACGGGCTGGGCCTTCCCGACAGTATTTTGCGCAAGGTCTATTATGAAAACGCCGCACGGCTATTGGGTATCACGATTCAGGCGTGAAATTTCTGAGAGTTGTTTTCTTAGTGAGGTTCTTCGCGCGCTCTACGGCGACTCGGCGGTTAAAAGCTTTCGATCCTGCCGCGGCCGACAGCAAATCTTAAACCGCAGAGTTCGCCGGGATAGCTTGCCGAGAACGCAGAGACCACTGCGGCAGAATCACCTTTTAGCGATTGACTGCATTTCATCCTTGACCATCGGAGAAGACAATTATGTCTGAAGATAATTTGGTTCGCAGAAATTTTCTCGGCCGTTTGGCCATGCTAGGCGGAGCTGCGGTGGGAAGCGCTGCCGTTGCAGCGCGCGGCCAAAATCCGCCGCATGTGGAAGGTGGCCAGTACCATTTGCCAGAATACGCAGTTGCCCAAGATTACGTTTCGCTGAAGCAATCCAGTTACGACCGTACCGGCGGCAACGCCGATAGCTGGCCCGTGCCTGCGGGCGGCACCAAAGAAGTTTTCAATGCCACTGGCCCCGGCGTGATCACGCACATCTGGTTCACCATTGCGGCCGATAGTTCGCATCACTTGAAAGAGATCGTCCTGCGTATTTATTGGGACGGCAATGAAAAGCCGAGCGTGGAAACTCCGGTGGGCGATTTCTTTGGTTTGAATTTGGGGCAATACAGTCTTTATCAGTCCGCATTTTTGAATTGCTCTTCGGTACAAGCGCTCAATTGCTACTTTGCCATGCCCTTTCGCAAATCGGCACGCATCACGGTGACCAATGAAGGCAAGAGACCGGTCGGCGATTTCTATTCCAACATTGACTATCAACTGATTCCATCGTTGCCCGAACGCAGCCTGTACTTCCACGCGCAGTACCGTCAGGCGACCCCCAATAAGGCTATCGTCTATGCCAGCCCAGACAAAGAATTGAACCTGGACGGCAAAGATAATTACGTTTTTTTGGAGACTCGCGGACGCGGGCATCTGATGGGCGTGACCCTGGGCGTGTTGCAGAACAAAGATCACTGGTTTGGCGAGGGCGACGACATGATTTTCGTAGACGATGAAACCAAACCCGTTATTACTGGCACGGGCACCGAAGACTATATCAACGGTGCGTGGGACTTTGGGGGAAACCCGGGCGCCGTCCCCTTTGCCAATCTCTACAACGGCGCGCATCTCATCAGCTCGCCGGAACTCGCGGGTGGAAGATACTGCGTTTACCGCTGGCATGCCGATAATCCAGTCACGTTTCGAAAGTATTTGAAACACACCATCGAGCATGGCACTGCCAACAATCGTGGGGACAATTTCTATTCAGTTGGCTATTGGTATCAAACTGAACCCTACACCGATTTTCCGGCTTTGCCGCCGGTAGAGGAACGGATTGTGATGTTGAAGTTGGGATAAGCAAACATGGAAGTAGAAGAGGAATGATTGCGTTTATCCGTCTCAATCACACTTATAAATTTGAGGAGATGACTCGATGTCTTCAGACGATTTACTGCGGACGAACTTTCCCGGCCGTGCCGCTAGCTTGGGCGGCGCAACTGCGGCCTCTACCGCGCAAACTTCGGGCAGGCCTGACTATCGCTTGCCAGAATACGCGCGGGCGCAGAATTATGTATCCCTGAAACAGTCGAGCTATGACCGTACCGGGGGCAATGCGGACGCATGGCCAGTGCTGCCAGGCGAGGCCAAGGAAATCTTCAGTGTCTCCCAACCAGGAGTCATCACTCACATCTGGTTTACCATTGCCGCCAGTTCGCATCATTTGAAGGAAATCGTTCTGCGCATTTATTGGGACGGGCACGACAAGCCCAGCGTCGAAACTCCAGTGGGAGATTTTTTCGGCCTGAATCTTGGCCAATACGTCCCGTATCAATCCGCGTTTCTCGATTGCGCCTCGCAGAATGGACTCAACTGCTACTTTGCCATGCCCTTCCGGAAGTCGGCACGGATCACGGTAACCAACGAAGGAAAACGCAAGGTCGATGCGTTCTATTTCAATATCGATTACCAACTTGTTCCCTCCTTGCCAGCGGACAGCCTCTATTTCCACGCGCAATATCGTCAGGCGACGCCCAACCAGGCCGTCAAATTCGCGCCCGGAGAAAAAGAGCTAAATCTGGACGGCAAGAATAACTACGTGTTTTGTGAAACCCGCGGCAGCGGACATCTCATGGGGGTTACGCTCGGCGTCTTGCAGAACCACGACGACTGGATGGGCGAAGGCGACGACATGATTTTCGTCGATGACGAAACTAAACCCGTCATCAACGGCACCGGCTTAGAGGATTATTTCAACGGGGCATGGGGTTTTACGGGAGGAGCGTTCGCGCATCTCTACCACGGCGCGCATTTCATCAACCTCGTGGACGTGGATAACGCAGGTTTCGTCGCGGGCGGGCGTTACTGCCTCTATCGCTGGCATGCGGACAATCCGGTGACCTTCCGGAAATATCTCAAACACACTATCGAGCACGGCCATGCGGACGACCGCGCCGATAATTTCTATTCCGTTGGATATTGGTATCAGTCCGAGCCCTACACCGATTTTCCAGCACTGCCTGCGGTGGAGGACCGCATCCCTGTTCTGAAGGTCGGCTAGAAGAACCCAGTGTACGATCGGTTGCCTTACATTCCGGTTGGGCCGCGCAGCGAATGCAGTACGGGCTGGGCCGCGATTGCGTCGCGTATTCAATCTCACCTTGCGGCTCCGGAATCGACGGTCTGCGTGGAATGCTATCCCGGAGTTCTCGAGGATGAGGTTCAACGCGAGTTACGCACGCTGCTCAAACCTTCCCTGTTCATAGAAACGGCCCAACTTTTCCGCGATGCAAAAGAAATTGACGCGATGCTCGCTGAATGTCTCGGCGACGATCCGGTGTTCGGGCGGATGAACACCGTTGAGATTGCAGATTTCTTCGACCCCGCAAAACTTACCCGAGCCAAGTCGGAAGTGCGAAATCATTCGCAAGGACTCGTGTTGATTCTGGGAACCGGGGCAGCACTGGTGTGTGAGGATCCGACAGTCCTTGTATATGCGGACATGGCGCGTTGGGAGATTCAGTTGCGGCAACGCCGGAAGCAAATCGGCAATTTAGGTGCGAATGATCTGGAACAATCCGCTTCCTTGAAATATAAGCGCGCATTTTTTGTAGACTGGCGCGCGGCCGACCGCCTGAAGCAACGCCTGTTTCCTAAGATTGATTTTTTGCTGGACACTAACGTCCCAAACACGCCCAGGATGATTTCGGGCGGGACTTACCGTCGTGCGCTGGAACGAAGCGTCACTCGCCCGTTCCGGGTTGTGCCCTTCTTCGATCCCGGACCCTGGGGAGGACACTGGATGGAGCGCGTGTGCAATTTGCCCGAGGACGGCGCGCCCAATCACGCCTGGTGCTTCGATTGCGTACCGGAGGAAAATAGTCTGCTGCTGGGCTTTGACGATGCGCGTCTCGAAATCCCCGCTATCAACTTAGTTTTCGCGCATCCGAGGAAACTTCTCGGTCAGCATGTTTTTGCGCGCTTCGGTGCGGAGTTTCCTATCCGTTTCGATTTCCTCGACACCATGGGTGGTGGAAATCTGTCGTTTCAGGTGCATCCGCTGACCCTCTACATTCGCGAAAAGTTTGGTTTGGATTACACGCAGGATGAAAGCTATTACATGCTCGACGCCGAGACAGATGGTTGCGTGTACCTTGGGCTCAAAGAAGGAATTCAGCCGGATGCCATGGTCCGGGACCTGCGAATCGCTCAGGATGGCGGCGCGGCCTTTCCGGCCGAGAAGTACATCAACATTTTTCCTGCGAAGAAGCACGACCACTTTCTGATTCCCGCGGGGACTGTGCATTGCTCCGGCAAGAACAGCATGGTGCTTGAAATCAGCGCCACGCCTTATATTTTTACCTTCAAGATGTGGGATTGGGGACGACTGGGGCTGGACGGCCGGCCGCGGCCCATTCATCTGGAACACGGAATCGCGAACATTCAGTGGAATCGCACGACGGAGTGGGTCAAGAACTCGCTGGTGAATCATTTCGCACCGGTCGCCGCCGGACCCGGCTGGCGCGAGGAGCGCACCGGACTGCACGAATTTCAATTCATCGAGACGCGCCGTCATTGGTTTACCGAGCCGGTTCAGCACAATACGGACGGCGGAGTAAACGTGTTGAATTTGGTGGAGGGCGAGCAAGCAATCGTGGAAAGCCCGAGCCATGCGTTCGAGCCCTTCGAGGTTCACTATGCCGAAACGTTCATCGTCCCTGCGGCGGTAGGCGAGTACACCATTCGTCCGCACGGGCCGTCGGTGGGCAAGGAATGCGGCACGATCAAAGCATTTGTGCGAACAACGCCAACCGCTTAGGATGAGCGCATGCTAACCAGAGGGCAATTTCCTTCACAGCTCATTCTGTGGGCGGTCGTATTCGTCGGGATGACGGCTTCGGGCCGCGGCCAAGCGACTGCCGCAAGCGATCGGGTCGTCGAGAGCTCACGCGCTGCTCACGACGTAGTTCTTCGCGCCGATCCCTCCTCCGATTTTTGGCGTAACACGCCGAAGGTGTTTGCCGAGCGCGACTCTTACGGCAAACCGGTGCCTGGTTACCGAACGGAAATTCGCTCGCGCTGGACGAAAGACAATCTCTACTTGTTGTTTATTTGTCCATACGAGCAGCTGTACCTGAAGCCTTCTCCGGATACGGTTAACGAAACCAACCAACTGTGGAATTGGGATGTGGCCGAGGCGTTCATTGGCTCGGACTTCCAAAATATCAGGCACTACAAGGAATTCGAACTCTCGCCGCAAGGTGAATGGATCGATCTGGACATCAATCTGGAAACGCCGCACCACGAAGACGGCTGGGTCTGGAACTCAGGCTTTCAGGTCTCCGCCAGGATCGACCCGGCGCGGCACATCTGGTATGGAGCGATGCGCATTCCGCTGGCCGCCATTGATGAGCGTCCCGCCGCTGCTGGCAGTACTTTGCGCATAAACTTCTTCCGCAGCCAGGGACCGCCTCCACATCGAAAAGAAGTCACTTGGCAGCCGCCTATGACGGATACCTTTCACACTCCGGAGCGTTTTGGATTGCTTAAATTAGTGGAATAAAGAACCACGGAGGATGCGGGGTGCGCAGGTCAACTTACTTCGTCCGCCCCGGACGAAAATGCACCAGGTACACGCAGCCCAGGATCAGCAGGCCTATGCCCCACCACAATTGCAGATGAAGCTGGGGCAATACGAAATCGGCGGCTGGAGTCGGAGTAATCCCGAATCCCGTGCGATCAGGATCAGCAGGCCATAGGCCGTCAGCAGACAGCCCACGAAAAACCAGATTGACAACATTCCCTTCAGGCTCATCGATGTTCAAAATCGTTTTACCAGAAATCGTTTTTACCAGAAAATAATATTCAGAATCACAAAAGCTATGGCCAGCACGGCCGCCCAGGCAACCGGCCGTTTGTAGAATGGCACCTCAGCCATCGAAGGCACCGGAGTCAGTCCGTACACCAAACCTTCCAACTCTTTTTCCGGCTTGGGCGTCGTAACCAGTGTGACCCCAACCGTCACCACCACATTGACGATCAGGGTCCACATGGCCCGGAAGAGGTTTTCCGACATGTCTTTGGCGTAGGGAGAGAACGCCACATACCTTACCGCCGAGGGATCGAATTTCACCCACAGCCACAGCCCGCAAGAAAACAGGATCGCGATCAGCAAGCCCCAGAATCCGGCAGCTGGAGTGGTCCGTTTCCACATCATGCCCAACACCACCGTGCCAAACATGGGCACGATGAAGAAAACAAACAGCGCCTGCGCGTAAACAATGATGCTGGAAAAATTCATCACCAGGTAGGCCGTCCCGATACTGACGAAAACGCCCAACAAGCGTGCACCAACGGCCCATGCTCAAGTAATGCGCGTCGCTGGCGGTTTTGCGTATCAGCGGCTTGTAAATGTCGTAGGTCCAGACCGTGGCGAAGGCGCTGACGTTTCCCGCCATGCCGCTCATGAAACCCGCAATCAGCGCGGTGACCCCGAGCCCGAGCAATCCCGGACCGCAGTATCGCGCCAACATCAGTGGAAGCGCTTCGTTATAGGTGTGCGCGCCCGGCACATTCACCATCGATTCCGGCACAAGCTTGAAGGGCAGGACTGCCAGGGCCAGCAGTCCTGGCAGAATCACGATCAGCGGCACCATCATTTTGAAGAAGCCGCCGATGATTGTTCCCATTTGCGCCGAGCGCAAGTCTTTGGCCGCTAACACGCGCTGCACCACGAGGAAATCGGTTGTCCAATAACCAAATGAAATGGCCAACCCCCAGCCGAAAACCATCCCGGTCCAATGCACGCCCATGGGATTGTCGGCTGCCGAACCCATGGTTCGCCACATGTGGGTGAAGTCCTGGCCCGGAAAATTTTGCGAGATGCGATGAACCATGCCGGTCCAGCCGCCAGTCTCGATCAAGCCCGCGATCGGAATCACCAGGCACCCCGCCCAAATCAGCATGAACTGCAGCACTTCGTTGAAAATCGCCGAGAGCAACCCGCCCGCCATCACATAAATGCGCCACCGTTAACGAAGAGACCCAGATACTGAAATGGATATTCCATCCCAGAATCACTTTCATAATGATGGCCATGGAATACATGTTGATGCCGCTCATCAGAATCGTCATCACCGCGAAAGATACCGCCGAGACCGAGCGCGCGCCCTCCCCATAACGCAGCTGGAGATAACCCGGCACCGAATGGGTCTTGCAGATGTAATAAAAGGGCAGCATCACCAGCGAGAGAAAGAAGATGGCCGGAATGGCGGCCAGCCAATAAGCGTGGCCGACCAGAATTCCATATTGATAAGTGGCTGCGGCGTAGCCCATCATCTCCAGCGAACCAAGGTTGGCGGAGATGAAGCTCAGACCCGCGATCCACGCGGTCATCTCCCGCCCGGCCATGAAGAATTCTTCGCCGGTATTCGCGAACTTGCGGAGATAAAGCCCTAAGCCAAGGACCAGAACAAAATAGATGGCAATGATGGCCAGATCAACCGGCCGAAGCGACATCAGGCCGGGACCCGGATAGATAGAAGGAGTAGAGCGCCGGAGCTCCGAGGATCAATGGCCGCTCCACGGAACGCACAAGTGGCAGGATCGTGGCATCAATGGCGTCGTCCGAAATTGCGGGGAGATTCACGTTGCTGTGCAGACTCCAGTGCTCGAGATTTTCGACGGTTTGTCCGGGAGCGACCTTCGGTCATCGGGCCCAGGGTTTCGATCTCGAGAAATTCATTGTTGGTGAAAGTCTCCATGGAGCAGCCGAAATCAGGATAAGTCGCCGTCGGGTTGGCCTTGGCTCTCTTAATAAAGACTTCGCCGTTCAGCACGTAGGCGGCCCAGGAGTCGGTATTGAAGGTTCCAAGCTTCTGCGGATCCGGATTGTTCGGATCTTGCCTTAAGGTCAAATATTTCCTGGTGAACTTCCACCGAGGGTCGGCGAGGTTCGTATAGGCCCACATGGATAGAGGGATTGGTCACTTCCAGATTTGCGGGATGGTGCCCACGCGGCGGAAAGCCGATAATCTCCTGCCCGCCTGGCGCCATCATGGTGAGCGCCCACGGCGAAAATTCCAGAGTATAGAGCGTGCGGTTGGTGATCCGGTGCGTGACCGTGACCTCATTCGCCGACGCCGACATGCTTACCTCGATCTCCTTCTGCAGCGAACTGACCGGTTCGACCGGCGCGCGGGCGATCAAGCCCGTAGCTGTAGGCGTAATTTGTACGGGCACATTGTCGGGGGCCCAGGTCGCGATGGGATCCTCCGGGTGCCTTCCAGACCCGATCACCGCCTCGCAGCTGAAATTTTTCTTCCCCGCTTTTTCCGATTTGCTCGGAAAATTCCTTGAACAAATTCTGT
This sequence comes from uncultured Acidobacteriaceae bacterium, assembly GCA_963712035.1. GTDB lineage: Bacteria > Acidobacteriota > Terriglobia > Terriglobales > Acidobacteriaceae > PALSA-270. The sequence goes on from CAVQGL010000006.1 coordinate 381,283, forward strand.
CCACCTATGAAGCCGAAGCGAATGATTCGGGGACCGACATCGCCGGTCACGATAAGTTCGATTTGTCCGTTGCTGACGCGGTAGCAATTTGCCCAACCTTTATAAGCTGTCTTTTCCACTTTGACCTCGGCGCGAAGGTTTACTACAGCCATAAAGTCACCAAAATCAACATCGCAGTTCGAAGCATTTGCCTCTCTCTTCCTTGGCACGATACATGCCGGGCTCTCGACTAGCGAAGGCTACTGAACTGGAATTTCTATTTAGAGTTCGCCAAGCCGACGGTATTGTACACCCGGTGGCTGGATTCACCGGGGACGGCGTGCGGGAAGACCACAGAGGGCCAGAAGGAATAAGGGCTGTGTGGCGCGGCGTTCGTGGAATCCCATCCTGCGCACAAGAAGCGCCAGGACGGGCATCCATCATTCACAAAATCCACTTCTCAGTCTTACTTGTGCGCCAGAATTCGTACGCGGAATCCGAGCTCCTTGGATAGATGCACCATCTCCTCGAAAATATCGCCGTAAGCCACCGCAATGTGATTGGACAAATAATGAGCCATCAGCGTATCCCGCGAAATTCCCAGATCGGCCGCCATGAACGGCCATTCGCGGGTCGTGCCATTCCACCACTCGTCCCGCGTGGCTTCTGGAAGCTTCACCACTTCGCCGCGGCCAATATCCATCCAAAGCACGCCACCGCGAATGTAGCTTCGCGCCCAGGTCACTTTGCCCGGCAAGCTTTCGCCAGTAAAAGTTCCGCCCGGAGTGGGGAAATACGCGGCAGGCTGGCGATAAGAATGCACGCCCTTCAAAGTATTCGCGTCCTGATTAAAGGCATAGGCTCCGCTCGAGCCCGAGTTCAGCAGAACCCAGATAAAACGACCGTCCCACTCCGCGCCCCAGCGCACATCGTGGAAAAATACGCCCTGGTGAAGCCCTTCGCCTTCGAGCAACCGCTTCATCAATTCCATCGGAATGGCATTGCCCTGATCGGCTTCGGTCGAGCAAACGATGGTGTCGCCGTCCGATTCTGGCCGGCAGGTCGAGTTGAACAACCCTTCGGCAAAATCGGAAGGCGGACGCAGCGGAATCAGCCCGAGCTGGTATTGCCAGCCAATGCAATCCGCATGATACTCGCGCGCCAGGTCCAGCACCGCGAGATAGTCGCGCAATTGCTCGCGCGTGGCATTCTCGTCGAAATCGTCCGCTCCATTTTCTTTCCAGTGGAAGACGATTCCTTTGTCCTTTACAAACTTGAGTGCGTCATCAATGCGGCTGCTCTGAATCCCGCGGCCGCGGTCGATGATCCACGCCTGATCTATCTTATGCTCCGTAAACCCGTACTTATTCAGCAGCCGCGGGCCAAAATAGCCATTGATCATGCCCATCGAGGTATCGCCGAGCATCAAAATCAGGATTCGCCGCGCGCGAATTTCGTTGGCCACACCTTTCGCAATAGCCGCCGCTTTCTTGGATACGCGGGCATCAAAAGCAATTTCATTTTTGGAATACGAAATCTTGCCGGTGTCGCACCATTTGGCGAGCCGGTCCATAAACGGCTTGTCGGTGGTCCAGTCTTTCGAATCAGTCCAGATGCGCGAAAACGGACGGCCCAAACTTTCCAGCGAGGCGCCAGTGTTGAGCAGCCCCACTAACCCCGGCCATTGTCCGGAAAAATTGCTGGCTAACAATAGCGGCGAGTCCTTTCCCACGACGCCGTCCGTGGTATGCGGGGCGTAGAACCAATGCACGCAAACCGCAATAATGGGATCGTCAATCGGGCCCAACTTCTCGATGGCTTCATGTGGCTTGGAAATGAATCCCTCGATTAATTGCGGTTCGTGTCCGAGCTTGCGCAACGATCGTTCCAATTGCTCGGTAGCGGTACGAATACTGGGTAGCGCGCGCTCGTTCGGAAGCGAGCGTCCGTCCCCCGGCCAGTACAGGACGACTTTTTTCTTTTTTGTCATGCGAGTAGCTTAGCGCAAAGCGACGCACGCTACTAGCCTCCGCAAGGCCTCGCCACGGCTGGCAAGCTCCTAGTGCAACTTGACAATACAAAACAGATAACGCCAAATGGTCAGTCGTGGAAAGGAGCGGTGGAATTGAGCCAGTTAGCGGAACTGCTGAAGTTGTCGGATCAGGACAAGAAAAACCGAGGCTTGGTAAATACCCCTCACGAAATCGCCCAACAGCCAGACAGTTGGGAAGGCACGTTCACCCGGCTGCAAAAAAGCCACCCGGAAATAAGAGAATTCCTGCGCTCGGCTGGCATAGGCGGCGATCCGGGTAAAACGCCGACCGTCATTCTTGTCGGCGCCGGCACATCAGACTACATAGGCCGGGCAGTGGTTCCTGTATTGCGCCGCCTTTGGAAGTGCGAAGTCATCGCCGTTCCGAGTACCGACTTGATGACAGATTTTCCTGACTACGTAATTCCCGGCCGTCCGTACTTATGGATTTCGTTCTCGCGATCAGGTCAAAGTCCTGAAGGCGTCACCGTTCTAAGGAAAGCTCTGGCCGATGCTCCCGAGGTTCATCACCTGGTGGTGACTTGCAACGCGGATGGCGACATGATTCGCGACATCAAGGGCAACTCCCGCGCGCTGGGCGTCTTGTTGGATGAAGCGGTCAACGATCGCGGCCTCGCTATGACCAGTTCGTTCACCAACATGGTGGTCGCCGGCCAATGTTTGGCCCATGCGGATAGTCTCAACGAGTATGGGGACATCGTCGAGGGACTAATTGCGGACGGAAAAAGCTTCATTGATATTGCCGCGGACCGCGCCGCCGAGTTGGCCAAGGGCCCCTACAACAGCGCCTGTTTCGTGGGATCGGGTCCGCTAAAAGCAGTGGCCACTGAATCCGGGCTGAAACTTCTTGAGCTCACCGCGGGCAAGATTCGCACCGTGACGGAATCGGCCTTGGGCCTTCGCCACGGTCCCATGGCAGTTCTGGACAAAGAAACTCTTTTTGTTTGCTATCTGTCGAACGACGAATGCAAGCGGAAATACGAATTCGATCTGCTCAAGGAAATTGGCGGCAAGGATCTGGTCAAAACTCGGGTCGCCGTGGGCGCCGGCAAAGATGTAGGCTCTCTCGCCGAACAGGTCCTCGGCCCAAAGACGCCGCACGCCATTGCCGATTATTATCGCGCGCCGGTGGATATTATCTTCGGACAGTTGCTGGGACTCTTCTTTTCCATGCGCTGCGGCCTGAAGCCGGACACTCCCAGCCCGACGGGCGCGATCAACCGGGTGGTGCAGGGCGTGCAGATTTATGATGTATGCGCGCCCTCGCTTAAAATCTGACATGCGAAACCCAAGTCGCGGAGAATTCTTGTGATCCTGCACAAACGAATCGTTGCCGAGCCTTTCATGGAGATCAATGGCCAGCCCTGAGAATGCCGGCGTAAAATCCGCGCCTCATCTTCGCCGCACTCTCACTTTGTGGGATTTGATTCTCTACGGCGTAGTTGTTATCCAGCCGACCGCGCCCATGTCGGTCTTTGGAGCGCTCAGCGATCGCGGCCATGGGCACGTGGTCACCACCATCCTGATCGCCATGGTAGCCATGCTGTTCACCGCTTTCAGCTATGGCCGCATGGCGCGCGCCTATCCCAGCGCCGGCTCCGCCTTCACTTACGTCGGTCAGGAGATCAATCCCGCGCTCGGCTACGTCACCGGTTGGAGCATGGTAATGGATTACCTGCTGAATCCCATGATCTGCACGATCTGGTGCAGCCAGCAGGCACACGAATTCGCCCCCGCAATTCCCTACATGGGATGGGTGCTTTTCTTCGTCGCGGTTTTCACCGGATTGAACATTCAGGGGATCAAGACATCGGCCCGAGTCAATACTGGTCTTGCCGCCGCGATGGGCGTGGTCATCGTCATTTTCTTTGTGACGGCCGCGCGCTACATTTTCGGACATCCTCACGCCGAGGCTGGATTTTTCACTCATCCTTTTTACAATCCGCAAATGTGGGATTCCCGCGCGGTGCTGGGAGGAACCTCGGTCGCGGTTCTCACCTATATTGGCTTCGACGGCATCTCGACACTTTCGGAAGAAGCCGAGAATCCACGACGCAACATTCTGCTGGCGACGGTGCTCACTTGCCTGGTGATCGGAATTCTTTCGGCCATGGAGGTATACGCCGCGCAACTTCTCTGGCCGGCCTCTGAGCCTTTCCCCAACGTGGATACGGCATTCACTTACATCGCCGGACGGGCCTGGCTGCCTCTCTTGGGCATTGTAGGAGTCACCCTGCTGGTGGCAAACTTTGGTTCCGCGTTAGGCGCGCAGATTGGAGCCGCGCGCTTGCTGTTCGGGATGGGCCGAAGCGAGGCGCTGCCGAAATCTTTCTTCGGCGTGGTTGAGCCCAAGCGCAGGATCCCTCGCAACAATGTGCTTTTTGTCGGCGCACTGGCACTGGCCGGCTCTTACATTCTCCCTAAGATCGCGGGAGAGGCGACCGGCTTTGAACTCGGCGTCAACTTGCTCAACTTCGGTGCGCTCATCGCATTCATGGGCGTCAATCTGGCGGCGTATCGTTCGCTATGACGTACGGGAGTCCGGCAGTCGTACTGGCGAAATATGTTGCTCCTCCGGTGGCGGGAGTCGTCATTGTCGGCGTTTCTCTTGGCTGGCCACTTGGGCTCGACTGCTTATTATGTGGGCGGCGCAGGACTGCTTCTGCTGATGGCAATCGCTCCGCCGCTGGCCGGGCTTCGTCATTTGCTTTTTCCTCTGGTACAGCCTGAGCACCAAGGCCATGATCTTCGGCGCGCTCTGGATGGCGATCGGCATTGCCGTCGGCGCATGGAAAACGCACGGCTTCCGCGGCAATCTGATTGATTTCGAATTGCCGCCGGACGAAGACCTAGATACCGTTCTGAAGAGAGACACAAACTATGCCACGTTTTGATGTTACGGTTGCCGGAGAACTGAACCTCGATCTGATTCTTTACGGACTTCCCGAGCAACTTCCTCCGGAGCGCGAATTACTGGCCAACAAGATGATGCTTACCCTCGGGGCATCTTCCGGCATTTTTGTTCACAATCTCGCCGTGCTGGGCAGCCGCGTAGGCTTTCAGTCGCGCATCGGCGACGATCAACTCGGAGCCATGGCGCTCGAACGCCTTAAAGAAGGTGGAGTGGATGTCTCATGCTTGCGGCGAGTTCATGGTTCGACCCAGACTGGGCTGACCGTCATCCTGCAACATGAGGGCTGGCGCAACATTTTGACCTACTCTGGCACGATCGCCGAATTAAATTGGACTGATCTCGACCTCGACTATCTCGCCGACTCACACCACTTTCATTATTCGTCGTTCTATCTGCAAACCGGATTGCGGCCACGCGTCCCGGAATTATTTCGCAAAATGAAGGCCGCCGGACTCACCACCTCGCTCGACACCAATGACGATCCCGAAGACAAGTGGGCCGACGACTTGTTGGAAGTGTTGCCTTACGTCGATGTTTTCCTGCCAAACGAGCGCGAAACCCAAAAGATAGCCGGGACCAGAGAACCTGGAATCCGCCGTCCAGAAGCTGGCGAAGCGCGTTCCCCTCCTCGTGGTGAAACTCGGGAAACAAGGGGTGATGGCGGTGCGCGGCAAGGAACGAGTCATCGTCCCCATCTTTAAAGGTGAAGGCTATCGACCCGGTCGGCGCCGGCGACAGCTTCGATGCCGGATTCCTTCATCAATACGTTCGTGGCGCGGACCTGCACGACCTGCTTGAGGAACGGCAACCTGGCCGGAGCCCTCTCCACTACGCGGCCGGGCGGAACCGAAGCCTACCGCGACCGCGCTCACCGGGAGAGTTTCCTCCGCGAAAACGGATCGCAATTGCACGCCCGGTAGGTATATAGCCACGTGCACGGTAGGGTTAGCACTGTCGTGATGTCGTTCTGGCCGCCGCTGGGTTGCACAATATTGAGATGGATTTTAGTTTCCTTTTCCTTGGTTTTCTGCAGCGAATCGCGATTGGGGCAGGCACCGTGTTTGCGTTGTTCCTGGTCGTCTCGCTCGGCATGCCTCGGCGCTCGCTGATACTCGTCCCCCGCCGCCCGAATCGGCCTTCTCAACCGTAAGCTAAAGCATCTTCAGCTCTTGCGACAACCATCTATCGGCCCACCACGCGGATGAAACGGAAGGCAAAATTATCCGAAGCTTGGTCTTGGGGTGAAATTCGTCAAGTTGCCGCACCGTGCGATTTGACTGAATGCGTGTCGCGTGAGATAGTGACGGGCTCGCTGATTAGCTGATTTCTAAGCTGCGTTTTTGTAATCCGTTCTCCTACAAAATGGTCCGCCTCATTCCGAAAGACAACAGTTTTTTCCAGATGTTTTCTGCGATGTCCGACAACCTCATCACGGGCGCACGCGCGCTGGTAGATGTCTTCGACGACTATCGGGATGTCAAAAGCAAGATTGACGAGGTGCAGCGGATCGAACGCGAAGGCGACGAGCTCACTCACGCCATTCTGACCAAGCTGAACCAAACCTTCATCACGCCGTTCGATCGTGAGGACATTCATCAACTGGCTTCTTCGCTTGACGATGTTCTGGATTTTATTAACGCTGCCGGCTCCCGTTTGGTGACGTACCGGATCACGGCGCCGCCTCCTGCGGCCGGGGAGTTGGCGAAGATCATTCTGCTGCAAAGCCAGCAATTGCACAAAGCTGCTTCTCTGTTGCAGAAGAATAAGGATATTTTGCCCTACTGCGTGGAGATCAATCGTCTGGAAAACGAAGCGGACCAGGTATCGCAACAAGGAATCGCCAAATTATTTGATACCGAAAAGGACCCCATCAATCTCATCAAGACCAAAGAATTACTGGAATTTCTGGAGAGAGCGACCGATAAGGCCGAGGACGCCGCGAATGTTCTGGAAACCGTGGTGTTGAAGAACACCTAAAGCTCCAATCTTTGGGCAAACGGAAAAATTGTTGAAGCCTGAACTGCCACTGCTGATTATCACCATACTGGTTGCGCTGACCTTCGATTTTCTCAACGGATTTCACGACGCCGCCAATAGCATTGCGACCGTGGTCTCCACGCGGGTATTGTCTCCCAAGCTGGCGGTGCTGTGGGCGGCATTTTTCAATTTTGCGGCTGCATTTCTTCTCGGCGTTGCGGTGGCTAAGACCATCGGTAGCGGAATGATTCGCGTTAACTCCGTCACGCAGTATGTAGTGATCACAGGACTGCTTGGTGCTATCGTGTGGGACCTGCTGACGTGGTGGTGGGGATTGCCCACGTCTTCGTCGCACGCCTTAATTGGTGGCTACGCCGGCGCTGCCGTCATGCGGTCGGGCTGGCACGTGATCATCGCCGAGGGTTGGTACAAGACGCTGATCTTCATCGTGGTCGCTCCGATTATGGGACTGGTGCTGGGTTTCATATTCATGGTCGCTATTTTTTGGCTTCTGCGAAACAAAGCCCCTCGCCGAATTGACGCCTGGTTTCGTAAATTGCAACTGCTTTCCGCCGCGGCCTATAGCCTCGGCCATGGCGGCAATGACGCTCAGAAAACGATGGGGATCGTTGCCAGCGCGCTCTACGGAGCGCATTTCTTGAACTCCACAGAACTGGCGGGCAATTGGGGAAAATTTCACTGGCCCATCATCCTGGCTGCGCATTTGTCGATCGCGCTGGGGACGTACTTCGGCGGGTGGCGGATCGTTCACACCATGGGCTCACGCATCACTAAACTCAAGCCCGTCGGAGGATTTTGCGCGGAGGCCGCGGGTGCGATCACCCTGTTCTCCACCGCGTTAGCCGGAATTCCGGTGAGCACGACCCACACCATCACTGGGGCCATCGTCGGCGTAGGAGCTACTCATCGGCTCTCCGCAGTGCGATGGGGAGTGGCCAGGCGCATCGTCTGGGCGTGGATTGTCACCATCCCGGCATCGGCGCTGGTGGCCGCAGCCGCATTCTGGCTGGTGCGATGGATTCACCCCGGGGCGTAGTGAGCGGCGTGAGCAAACCAACCACTCAAAAATAGGTGTCTATCGCCGAGGTAATGTTGTAATCGTCGTCGACCACGAACAACAACTTCCACTTATCAAACGTTGTGCAAGGATGCGAAATGCCCAGCCCCACCAGGTCTCCAACCTTTAAGTTGCGTCCTGCGGGAATTCGCATGTGCGCATGCTGATCGCTTAGGGCGGTCACCACGTATTCAGAGTCCAATGGGACCGGCTTAGCGTGAAGTCCTGCGCGAAACCACTTCAGTGGAACCGGAAGCCCTGAGTCGTGTCCGCAGTCGCGTTTGCCAGCAGTCAGGATTGCGAGCGTCGGTTCGGGCACGGATTGCACGTAGGTCCAAATTTCCAAAGCGGCTTCTGCCTTCGCAGGTGAATTCTCGAAGTGATTCAAACGGCCCTGGCGTTCTCGCTCAAATCGCGCGTAAAGGCCTGAATCGTGGATTAAATAGCAGCCACTACGCAGGATAATCTGGAAGGGCGTGGATAAAGCAGCGCTGCTGAACGCCTGAACAACTAGATCAAAATAATTCGATCCGCCTGCCGTCAGCAGGATTTCCTCTCCGGAAAACAATCGCTCGTTTTCAAGCTGCCGGGCGATTCCGAGCAAAAACTTCAGGAATTCGGTCACGGGATTATCTTGCCCCGGCTGAGGTTGGAATTGAAAAAGTCCTTCGAAGCCTTCGATTCCACGGAGCGCCAATCTCGAATCGCTGTCTCGAACCGCTCGTGCCACGCGGAGCGCGTCGTCTTGGGTTCGGCATCCACAACGCAGTCCCGGAGAGCCGATTTCCAACAGAACCTGTAGAGGACGGCGCAGTTCATGACCGCGCATTTGCTCCAGCAGCAGATTGACGCCATCCACCGAATCGACGAGGCAGTAGAAATCGAAGTCGGGATCATCCCGCAGTTCATCGAGCACATAACGAATGGCAGGCTTCCCAATGAGCTGATTGGCCAGCAAAATTCGCTTATGTCCAAAATGCCGCGCCACACGAATTTCTTGCGGAGTCGCCACCGTCAAGCCCCATGCGCCATCGTCCATCTGCCGCTGAAACAGTTGCGGGCTCATAGTTGTCTTGCCATGCGGGCAAAGCCGCACGGAATGAGAATCGACAAATTCCCGCATGAGTCTGCTGTTCTGGTCGAGCGCGGATGACCGCAGAATCGCCGCGGGAAGAGGCACGTCCTCCCGCAAGATATTCCAGCCTTTCGTCGCAATCTCGGAAAGCGTAATCGCGTCCAAATTGAGCGGCAGCCCTTTGGTTAAACCAGAAAATGTTGCGGGCGGAGATTGTCTATTCATCGAACCTCTTTATTTATGGTTGATGTGGCGTTCGTTCCGATTTGCGAAACCACCTGCCAGGACTGCTATTTGATATGGTGTATACCATTGTAAATTGTCGCTCCGAAAGCGCTATCCCAGTCAGCATCTCGGAGTGTGGAGACCGAGGCTCAAAAAAACAATGCTGGTGCCGTCGCGTAGCACGCACAAGGCGAATTGGATACGACTCTGTTGCGCGGTTTTGCTGGCGACACAAGCGGCGATTGCCCAGACCGCGATCTCTCCGCGCGCCGATTACCAGCAAATCGCCGCAAAGCTGCAACCATTCATCCAGCATGAACTCGACGACAAACAACTGCCGGCGCTTTCCATTGCGCTGGTGGATGATCAGCAAATTGTGTGGGCGCAGGGCTTCGGATTCGCCGATCCCGCGCGCAAAATACCTGCGACCGCGGAGACAGTTTATCGCGTCGGCTCCGTCTCCAAACTTTTTACCGACATCGCCATCATGCAACAAGTGGAGCAAGGCAAACTCGATCTGGATGCTCCCATCACCAGGTATTTGCCTGAGTTTCATCCGGTGAATCCGTTCAACTCTCAACCCATCACGCTGCGGGAACTGATGTCGCATCGCGCCGGATTGCTGCGGGAACCGCCCGTAGGACACTACTTCGATCCCAGCGAACCCAGTTTAAAAGCCACCGTCACGAGCCTCGCTGGCACTACGCTCGTGTATCCTCCCGGTGCGCGGACTAAATACTCCAACGGCGGAATTGCGGCGGTGGGCTACGTGCTCGAACGCCAGGCGGACCATCCCTTCATCGAGATTGTGCGTGATGCCGTGCTCAAGCCGATGGGCTTGCAGTCGAGCGCCTTTGAGCCGACTCCGGAAATTCAGCGCAACCTGGCGAAGGCCTTTATCCAGACGTATCACGGTAAGATTATTGACGCCCCCACCTTCCAACTCGGTACCAGTCCCGCCGGAAGTCTTTATTCCACTGTGCTCGATCTGGGGCGATTCACTTCGATCCTGTTGGCCGAAGGCCGCGCCGGTGAAACGCAAATCATTCAGCCTGCCACCTTGAAAGAAATGTGGAGGCCGCAATTTCCCGCAGCCAAAGACAGTGCAAGTTTCGGGCTCGGATTCCGGCTTTCGTCGCTGGACGGACAACGATTGGTCGGCCACGGTGGCGCCATCTACGGTTTTGCTACCGAACTGGAAGCCTTGCCGGACGCGAAGCTGGGCGTCGTTGTCATTTCTACGCTTGACTCTTCCAACTCGGCCGTCACACACATCGCGCACGAAGCTTTGCGCATGGCGCTGGCGCAGCAGTCTAAACAGCCAATCGAAGCTCCCATCGTCACTGAGGAAATTGATCCATCTTTAAGCCGCAAGTTAGCAGGCCGTTACGGCGCAGGGGATGACGCAGTCGAGCTCACGGAAGAGGAGGGCGGGCTCTTCCTGCTAGCGAATCGTGGCGGTTACAAGACAAGGCTTCGCAAACAAGGAAACGACCTGATCGTGGACGACAAGTTGAGCTACGGTCAGCGGATCGTTCCGAAAGACCACGCAATCGAAATTGAGGGCAAAGTTCTCGACAAGGTTGACCTCCCTCGTCCGGGTTCACCGCCAGAAGATTGGACTGGGCTGGTTGGCGAGTACGGTTGGGATCACGACGTTCTCTACATTCTGGAGCGTGACGGAAGACTGACATCTCTCATCGAATGGTACGAGTACGAGCCGCTGGAGCAGATCTCCAAGGATAATTTTCGCTACCCCACGCGCGGACTTTATGACCGCGAAGATTTCGTCTTCACACGTGACAAGAACGGAATCGCCACGCAAGTAAAAGTGGGCGAAGTTGTCTTCAAGCGCCGTGTGGTTGGCCCAGAAGATGGCAAAATATTTCGCATCAAGCCTCTCCAGCCTGTGGATCAGTTGCGAAAGGTCGCACTCACCCTGCAGCCTCCTAAAGAAAACGGAGATTTTCACGCTGCCGATCTGGTGGAACTCACCAGCCTCGATCCAACCATCAAGCTTGATATCCGTTATGCCACGACCAATGACTTCTTGAGCAGTCCTATGTACCAGCAAGCCAGGGCGTTCATGCAGCGGCCCGCAGCCGAGGCGGTGGTGCGGGTTCATCGTCATCTGAATCAGTTAGGTTATGGCTTGCTGATTCATGACGCCTATCGTCCCTGGTATGTCACCAAAATGTTCTGGGACGCGACGCCCGATCCGATGAAGATATTTGTCGCCGACCCTGCGCAAGGCTCCCGCCACAATCGCGGTTGTGCGGTTGATCTAACGCTCTACGACCTGAAGACCGGCCAACCGGTCCGGATGACGGGAGTGTATGACGAGTTCTCCGATCGCTCGTTCCCTTTTTATCCGGGCGGGACGTTCATCTGCAGCGTTGGTACCGCGATCTGCTTCGGCATGAGATGGAGGCGCAAGGCTTCACCGTCTACGACACCGAATGGTGGCACTTCGATTATCGGGATTGGCGAAAATATCCGATTGGAAATAAAACTTTCGAACAGCTCTCGCGCCAGTGAATTGCGTCAGCGGCTAGAGCCTCTTCTCAAATCAAGAAGAGCAGTTAATGCAGCACTGAAGCGCTGCTCCACCCAAAGGCATCAGCGCGTCAGATCTGCGATCTGCACCTGATAGCGATCTAGTAGGCCGCCGGTCGCATGATCCACGCCCGCGACCGAGACCTGATAGTTAACCTGAGCCTGCAAGAGGCTCTGTTCCGCCAATGCAAGTTGATTCTGTGCGTCCAACACAAAGAAGATTGTCTCTGTCCCGAGTTCGTACTTGCGTTGTTCGGCCACCAGGTCTTTCTTGGCCAAGTCCAGGGAAACATTCGCCGCGGCCACCGAGAGTTTCGCTTGCTCCAGTTGATGAATAGCGTTGCTTACTTCCAGCGTAAGCCGCTCTTGCAGTTGGCGCTGGGAGTAAAGATCCTGCTGTCGTGAAACCAGGGCGTTCCCCAGTTGGGCTTGCGCTCCCCGGTGCTTGATGGGCAGCGTCAAGCTCAGGGTCGCGCTATAGGTGGGATAACCGAATCCGAATAACTGACTCAGGGAACTACCCAAGCCCCCCGTGGCGATCACGTTGCCGGTGGTCGGATCAACTTGATTGCCACCTAATCCATTGCTGGCGTACGAACCCGTCAGGCTCAGATCAGGTTCCAGTTGGTTGTGTGCCAGGCGAATGCTGGTGCTGTCATTGGCCAGCGCGAGCCGCACGGTATCAAGTTCGGGGCGGTGCGCAATAGCCTGCTGCAAGGCACTGGTGGCATCCAGGTTGAGCATCTCGCCGCTCGGTTCGGCCTTTTCGGTGAGCACCAGATCGAGTGCGCGGAAATAAGGATCGAGATCCGCGCCAATGGTAAGGCGTAGGTTGTCTTCGTCTTGTTTTAGGGTGTACTCACTTTGAATCACACCCACCCGGCGCGCAGCTACCGTCGACTCCGAGCGATAAATATCCAATGGGGACAGAGCGCCCAGTTCCAGAGCGCGCTTGTCATGCTTGTAGCTAGCCTCGGCTTCCTCAAGTGATTTGCGCTGCACGTCAAGATTGCCGCTGTCCAGGACAACCGTCCAATACTGGGCGATCGCTTGCTGGATTGCATCGTTCACCTGCTCCTCGAACACCGTCCGCGATTGCAGCAGATTGCGGCGTGCAATCACAATGAGCGCCCGGTTGGGGAACAGTCCGCGATTGCGCAGCAAGGGCTGGATGAACTGGAAAGTCAGTCCGGAAGTGATATAGGGATTGAGGAAATAATAATTGCTATTGGTGGAAGACCTGACTTCATTGAACGAAGCCTGCACATTCGTACCTGTCTCAAACGTCTGCGAGTAGGTAAGCTGCCCGGTCTGTGTGAGAGAACTGAGAGTCGAAGCACCCGCCAGTTGTGTGAAACTCTGCTGCACCGAACGTTGCGGATTGAAGCTGGCGACGATGGATGGATCGAATGGCTGATAATTGCGCAACAACGAATACTTTTGGTTCTCGATCTGCAGTTCATTCATCCTGATCTGCGTATTATTTTCCAAAGTCAAAATAATGGCGTCATGCAGACTTACGGTCAGCTTTCCGTCTACCACGTAATCGCTCAAGTGTTGCGCGGCCGGCAGAACCCCGGAGACCGCCTTGGGATTGGTAAGACCGCGATAGCTTTCTTTGAGCTGAATTGCCGGAGCAGGGGCGGTCTGCGCCTTCATGGCATCGGCGGCGACGGCTAGTAGATACACGAGGACTATAGCAAGATTGCGGAATCTCATGCTTTACTCTCCAGGATTTACCAGTTCACTACTCGTAGCGAATTGCTTCTACCGGATCGAGTCTTGCCGCTTTCACGGCTGGATAGGTGCCAAAAATCAAACCGACGCTGATAGAGACCAAAAATGCCAGGGCGATGGAGGAGAAAGTCACCACCGTGGACCATCCTGCAAACAACGCGATCAGACGCGACATGCCAAAACCGAGCACAATCCCAAAAGTGCCGCCAACAAACGAGATCATCACCGCCTCCACCACAAATTGGCGAATGATATCGGATTGCCGAGCGCCCACTGCGCGCCGCACGCCGATCTCCCGCGTGCGTTCCAGAATGCTGGCCAGCATGATATTCATGATTCCGATTCCACCCACCAACAATGAAATCGAGGCGATCGCGACCATGACGGTATTGAAAAGGCGCTCGGTCTTTTGTTGCTGCGCCAGCAGTTCCGAGGGCACGATAACGCTGAAATCGCTGGCCCCATGGTGCGACGCATCCAGAATCGCCCGCACAATCTGCCCCACGCCGACAATGTCGGCATCTTTGCTCAACTTCAGGTAAATCCCGTCAATTTCATCCCGCAGACTGCTGTAGCCATTCTCCAGACGCAAAATCGCAGAACTGAGCGGCACATAAATGACGTTGTTGAGATCCTGGGAGGGCAGCCCCGCGACTTCGGTTTGCGAACTCAACTGCGGGGCCGCGACTCCAATCACGTGAAACCATTGATCGTCCACTTTTACGTACTGCCCGATCGGATCGGCCACACCAAAAAGACCCGACTTCGCTCCCGCGCCCAGCACGCACACTGGTGCGCCCCCGTCTTCCTCGGCGTCGTCGAAAAACCTTCCTTGGATCACACGCAGCCCTCCAATCATCAAGTAGCTCGGCTTCACGCCATAGACTACTGGAATGTCTTCAGGAGGTTTAGGAAGGACTTTCGTCGGGCTAAAACGCCGCCGAGGCGTGGAAGCGGCAATCTGCGTGACGCTGTCTTGGATCACGCGATAGTCCTGGAAGGTCAGGCCAGGCGAAATCTTTCGCGCTTTTTGGTGGGCGTCCCAATCCAGCGTCTCTTTCGCTTCGACGATCAGATTGTTCACTCCCAGTTGTTCGATCAAGGCAATCGCCGATTGCCGGGCGCCCGCGCCGATCGATAGCATGGAGACTACCGCAGCCACACCGAAAATCATCCCCAGCATGGTCAGCAGGGAGCGCAGACGGTGGATCATCAAATTGTTGAAGCCGCCAATCAGATCCGGAAGCCAACGCCGCAGTTTGGATAGTCGAACTTCTCCGCTCTCTCGCAGCGCGACCGGGCTCACTGTGGGCCTCCGGGCGATCCGGCAGTATTGGCAGGCTTTTTGTTTCGCGCCGTGGGATTCACCAGCGCAACTTCCATTCCATCTTTCAATCCCTCCACCACAACACGGCTTTCCGTTTCCGCGATGATCTTCACCTCCCGGGGAGCAAATCCATCGCCGCTTTTCACGTACACCACCGGTTTCTCGTCCTGTTTAAAAATGCTCGGCCGGGGTACGTACAAAACATTCTTGCGCGGGGCGCCGATAAAAATTACTTCTGCGCTGAAACCGGGGTGCAGGCGGGCGTCACTGTCGGTGATTTCGACGTTCACATCAAAGGTGCGAGTCGACTCCCAGAAAAAACCGGACGCCGAACCGCTCGCCGACTTTACTTTTCCGTGGAAGATCACACCCGGCAACGCGTCCAGATGAATTTCCGCCAGCTGCCCTACCTGAATGCTCCCTCGTTCTACTTCTCCGATCTTCGCGGTTAACTCCATGCCGCCAGGATCCATCACCCTGGCGACAATACTTCCACTTTGCGCCTGGTCGCCCTCGCGAAAATCCTGGAAGGACCCGCCGCCGAGAAATCCTCCCGAGGTGTTTCTCTCGACAACCGCCAACCCGCTGATGGGTGCGCGCACTCGCATGCTTTCAATGTTGAGCTGGGCTTGTTTGATGGCCAACTCCGCCTTGTTATGTTTTTCTTTTGCCACCGCAATGCTGGCCTGGTTCGAGGCCGCGTGCGACTTTATGTCCTCCTCCAGTTGTTGCAGGGCGCGCTTGGCTTCGCTCAAAGCAAGGTCATTCTTCTTGGCGTCAATGGCGCTCAAGAGTTCGTTCTTGCTCACATCCAGCTCAGCACTGCGCACGTCGAACTTATCTTTCAGCAGCGCGGATTTATCCTGCGCCGTCTGAACCGCGGCATCGGCTTCCGCCTTGGCGCTCTCCTGCTCCGCTTGCAGAAGATCAGAGCGGTTTTGGTCCAGTTTGTATTGCTGCTCGCTGGGATCAAACTCCACGACCACGTCTCCGGCCTTGACCATGGTCCCGGTGCGTAACAGATGGGTAATTTGCAAAGACCCGCCACCGATCGTGGGAGCCATCAGCAGGGCAAAATGCTCTGCACTTAACTCACCCTTGGCGTGAATACGGGGATTCAGGTCGCCCCGCTTGATCTCCGCCACCGGAATGTCCGGTCCGCTCACCGGGCGAACATTGGTCCGCAACGCTGCCGCGATTGCTCCGGCCAACACCAGCGCTCCGAGTATCGCAGCAATCCTCCAGGTCTTCCGTCTTTCCATGGGCTATTCCTGTTCCTTGGCGGATGGATCCTGCAGCGCGACTTTCTCGCCCGGCTTCAGACCTTTGGCAATCAGAACCCGATCTCCACTGCGGCGGCCGACATCAATCTGGCGCTCTTCGAACTTCGTCCCCTCCAGCACGTAAGCCACGGTGCGCCCGGACCTCTGAAAGGAGGCCTCCGCCGGAATCATAATCGCGTTCGGAACGTGATCCACAGTCACCCGCACGTTTGCGCTCATCCCTGGACGGATACGCGCGTCGGTCTGATCCAGCCCAACCTCCACCGTAAAGTTTCTCGGAAACGGCCAGCCCGCGGAAAAATCCAGAGATGCTGTGGTGTTGATCTGCTTGATTTGCCCGGTAAAATCGCGGTCGGGCAAAGCATCGAAATGAGCAGTCGCCGTTTGTCCGGGCTGAACTCGTCCGCGTTCACTTTCGTCGACCCGGATGGTGAGCCGCAGAGTAGAAAGATCGGGCAGGTTGGCAACCGGCGCGCCCGGCCAAACACTCTCGCCGGTTTTGGGCACGGCGGTTCCCATGCCACGGTGCCAAATTTGCAGCAAGTCGAGGACCCCGTCCCCCGGCGCGCGCAAGGTCAGCGCCGCGAGACTCCGCTCCGCCAGTTGCACGTTATAGAGGTTCTGCTTTCGCTTTTGCTCGGCGTCCGCGATTTTTGCCGCGCCATCGTCGCGGTCAGATTTCAACTGTGCTTCCGCTTGCCGGGATGCTTGCTCAGCGTCCGCCAGTGCCAGTTTCTTTTCTGCGCCGTCAATTTCCGAGAGGATTTCCTGCTTGCTGGCGTCTAACTTAGCCTTTTCCACATCGAAGCGGGCTTTCATAACCGCGGTCTGATCCGCTTCTTCTTTGAGCCGGGCTTGCGCCTTGGCCTGGGCAATCTCCGCGTCCGAAGACTTCAGCGCGGATTGATACTGCGCCAAATCCTGTTCGGTTTTCGTGGCATCGAATTGCATCACCAGGTCGCCCTTCTTCACGGCAATCCCTTCAGGCGCGATCTTGATAATCTGCAAATTGCCAGCCTGCATCGGAGCGGAAATGACCACCGACTTTAGCGCCTGCACTTCTCCTCGAAAAGGCAGCGCATCTTTGAACTCTCCGCGTTCGACTACCGCGGTCGGAACGTGCACCGATCCTCGTGACATTGTCCAGGCGCCGAGAGTCACCCCAATCAGCACCAGCAAGAGGATCGCAGCGATCCGCATTCGCTTCCCACCTTTATCGCCACGGAAAAGGCTCTTCATTAGTTGCTTTGCGCCTCCGCCGGATTGCGCTGCAAAACATCTCCCGCCGACAACCCCGACAAAATGACCGCTTGCGTGTCATTTTCGGGTCCCACTGCGACTTGCTGTTTGTGGACACCCAGTCGAGTCTTCACCCAAACGAATTGGTGATCGCCTTCCGTGGCTACGCTTCCGCGCGGCACCAACAGAACGTCGTCCTGCTGCGCCAGCTTCACATCCACCGCCGCCGAGAGGTCGGGCATCAGCTTGGCATTGTTTCCCTGAACCGAAAAGCTGGCGATGAAATAGTGCAGGTCGGGCGACATATTGCCGCCGACGCCAAGCGGGGCCAGTTGATCGAGCTTGGAGGAGAAAATCACGTCCGGGTATGCGTCCAAGCGGACTTGCGCTGGCTGTCCGGCGCGCAGTTCGGCTATATCGAGCTGGTTGGCTTGTACGCGAACCACCATTGCGGATGGGTCCACCACATCCAGCACCGACATTCCGGCGCGCACCTGGTCTCCTTCCTGAACCTGGGCGAGCGATTCTTGCCGCCAGGTGGAATGCAACACCACCACGCCGTCGATCGGGGCCCGGATTTGCATCTGGTCCGCATTCCCCTGCGCGTGGAGCATGTCTGCGCGAGCCTTGTCACGCTGCAATTCAAGAATGCGGATCGCAGACTGGGCGGAACGGCGCTTCAGATCGAAGGTCTGGCGGAGTTGTTGGAGATTGGCCTTCGCCTGTTCCAATTTCTCTTCATTCTTCTCCGCATCAATACGCGAAAGAACCTCGTTGCGGCGCATTTCCAGGTCGTCTTTACCAAGCTCGTCCTCGGCCTGTTTCAGTTCGGTTTCATCCTTGGCCTTCGCGGCTTCCTCTTGCGCCTGGCTTTCCGCCACTTGGCTGGCAAACTTTTGAAAGTCCGCTTGTTTGTCGAGCGAGTCTTTAATCTGCGCCTGCCGGTCGAATTCCACCAGCAGCTCGCCACGTTTCACCTTTGCCCCGGCGGGCACCAAGTGAGTGATCACCAAGTCGTTCACCTGCGCTCCCGCCAAAATGGGAGCCGTGATGCTGCGCGATTGCACCGCCTCTGTGGTGCCCTTCAAACGCAGGACGCGCACGAATTGCGTGCGTTCTACCGTGACCGTAGCTAGCGAATCGGCCCGGGGCTTATGACTTTTATAAAAAACGACAGCCAGCACGGCGCAGACAAGCAATACGGCTGCGGCGATCCACGCTCCTATCACTAACTTGGAGCGCTTGTCTGGTTCCGGGAGGATTTCAGGAGGAACATCGATCTCTGGTGGTTCTGGCAGCTCGATCGTGGATCTTTCAGAAGCACACATGAGCGAAGCCTTGCTCGGATAAATGATCCGATAAAATTCTTAAGAACCGACGGGTATCTGGAAGGGCGCCCGTTTCTTTGGAACCAACTTCACACGCGAAAAGATGCCTGAATACAAGTATCCTTCAAAGTGACGCCGCTCGGACTCATCGGCGAGGGGAAGGGAAGGCCGTGAAAATCCGGGCGCACTTCTCCGCGAAACCCGTTAAAATATTACAGCCTGAACCGCGCGTCACTCAACCAACCATTATGCCGCGTAAGCCAGAAACCGTGCTCGATGGCTTCGCTCTAACCTTCTGATTCTAGTCCATTTTTCCCTCTAACTCAATTTCGTTCTGCTTCCTGGTACCGCGTTCCGTATTGTTTGACAGAATCCGCCGAAGCCGCGATACTACCCCGGCGCGCGCCCTCAAATGACTCAGGAATTGAAAATTCGCCACGATTCCATCGGCGAGTGGCCGAGTGTCCAGCTCTCTAACTCCATCGTTAACGTCTCCGTCGTGCCTTCCATCGGCGGTCGCGCAATGGAGCTGCGCCTGGGCGAGGCCAACGTCTTCTACGGAAATCCCAGGCATTATGGATTAAACCCGGTGTCAAACTCTCACGGCACCGACATCGGGTTATGGCGAAATTACGGCGGCAGCAAAGTCTGGCCGGCCCCGCAGGGCTGGTCGGACGATCAGGAGTGGCCCGGCCCGCCTGACCCCGTGCTCGACTCGGGCCCCTTCGAATGCACCACATCACTGAACGGCGAAGTCGCTGCGATCCATCTCAAGAGCCAGCACGACGAATACTCCGGAGTGACGCTGGAGCGCGATCTAGAAGTACATCCTGGGACGTCGGTGGTCCGCTTACATCACTGGATGCGCAACACCTCGAAACGGCCGGTGCGCTGGTCGATCTGGCAGGTCACGCAAGTGGATGCCGCGAAAGGTCTGGACATCTTCGTTCCAGCTGGCGGCTTCCGTCAAACGCTCGGCGATGAGCCGTACAAAAGTGTCAGCTTTGATACGGTGGGCAAGTTGCTCCATCTGCGTTATTCGAATCAGGTCGCCAAGTTTGCCGTAGAAGCCAACGCTGGTTGGATCGCATCTCTCGACCGCGCGCGTGGACTCGTAATGGTTGAAACGTTCCCGACAAGCCAGCACGCGACCTATCCTGATGGCGCGGCCACCGCCTTTTGGATCAGTGGCGCGGGAACGTTCACCATTCACGGAGATTGCATTGACATGACCGGAGGAGCGAACGGTTGCGATCCTCACGTCGAAGTCGAAGTGATGGGCCCGCTCACCGCCCTGGAGCCAGGAGAAAGCTGCGAACTGCGCACCGCATGGCGACTTGCCGCTATCGACGCGGAAGAGATCATTTCTGCGAACCATTGTGGCGCGGTGGGCAACAAACTGGCCGTCGAAGGGGGGCGCGTCACCGGTTCGTTCGGCGTCTTTTGCGCCGCCGACCTTGAACTCATTGCCTTCGACCGTGCCTCGCAAGTCGCTGGAACATTTCCCTTGGGAAAAGTAAGCCCGCTGCGTCCGGTTATATTGGATGAAAGAATTTCTCTGTCCGCTCGTGCAGTTCGTTGTAGCTTGATGCTCTTTGACGAACGAAAATACCGCTTGGGGATTCTCGATCATGTCCAAATTCGCTAACGATTGCCTTGCCGGCAAAAGCATTCTCATCACCGGAGCGCTGGGTGGGATCGGCCGCTTCATTGTGGCAGAACTGCTAGCTCACGGAGCCT
Organism: uncultured Acidobacteriaceae bacterium; assembly: GCA_963712035.1. GTDB lineage: Bacteria > Acidobacteriota > Terriglobia > Terriglobales > Acidobacteriaceae > PALSA-270. Next base: position 401,794 of record CAVQGL010000006.1, read on the forward strand.
ATGTCGTCGCCAACGATGTGCTTAGCGACGGTGACGCTGCCGCGGCCGCATCGCAGCATCACTGGCCCAGCGACCGCTATTCCTATGTGCGCGCGGACATCACAAAATCGGACGAGGTGCAGGCTTTGCTGAATGCTGCGCTGCAAGCAACCGGAAAACTCGACATCGCACTCTGTCACGCTGGCCTCGTGCACGCCCATCCCATCCTGGAGTATCCCGAAAAGGAGTGGGACAGCATCGTCAATCTGAACTTGCGCGGAAGTTTTCTCGTGGCGCAGGCGGTCGCAAAATTAATGGCGGAGCAGAAGGTCGCGGGAAAGATTATTTTCACCTCTTCGTGGGTACAAGACGTTCCCTGGCCGGAAATCACTCCCTACACGGTTACCAAAAGTGCGGTGCGCACGCTGATGCGGGGAATGGCGCGTGAACTGGCGCCGCTAGGAATTCGCGTGAATGCCGTGGCTCCAGGAATCGTGGGAGTTGGCATGGCAAAAAGTCAGTGGGATAGCGATCCCAGCTACCGCCGCCGCGCGGAGAGAGCTATTCCGCTGGGCCATTTGCAAACTCCCGAGTCGGTGGCGGACGCCATGGTCTTTCTCTGTTCCGCCGCCTCCGATTACATCACCGGCGCAACCTTGCTGGTCGATGGCGGGTGTAGCCTCTACCCGATGGATTGATGGCCGAACTCTGGGACGAAACGCCTCAACGCGGATCGGATTCGAGTTCCTTCTCCGCTTTCAGGTCCCGAACTCCCGGAATGATAAAAGGATCGGGCAGCTCTTTGTAACTCTGCAGCGCGATCGCATCGAGCAAGAGTTCAGGCGTTCCCTTGGAGTCCGGTACCGTAAACACAAGCTGGTGCTTGCCTTTAGCCAGCCGCGCCTTCCATCCGGGATACCAGGAGATGTCGGGCGTGTTGTAAACATCGCGGGTAAGGTGCTCGGTCGCGTCCAGCACATCATAAGTTTCGAGCGCCGCTTTCTTTCCATCGATGGTCAAGTCGAAGTCGCGCGCTGCTTTGCCGGAACTCGCGGACACCCTTACGTAGTAGTCGCTGTCTGCCGGAACCTCTGCGCTGAACTCAATCTGCGGCTTAGGTCCTTGCGGAGCCGTTTGCAAAAGTTCTTTGCTGTAGGTTCCGCCCTCGCTGGCTTTCCTGCTTACGTTCTTAGCGGAGGTCGCCTGCTCAGCCGTCAGCACAACGGAGTTAGCCGGCCGCACCGGGGCAAGCGGATAGACAGAAGTCAGAAAGGTTTGAACCTCCTGTTCCGTGAAGTCGTAATGATTTTCAGAAAGCACCTGGCCATCCGCGTTGGAAACGGTGAGGTCCGCGAAGAACCCTCCCGGTACGTGCCAGACATCCCCCGTATCCTCCCGAGAAATAGCGGTGACCGTGGAATCAGCGGGAAGATCGAAGGTTCGCGTGAGATCTTTCACGACTTTGCCATCGCGCGTTCGCAGGCGGTAAGTGAGCTTGGCGCCCTTCCAGGACTTGAACCAATAGTCATTCACCACTCGAACGTCTTTGGCGCCTTCGAAATCGAAAAACAGAATCGGCAAGACGGCCCGGTTCGCGTTTTGCATTGCAAAATAGGCGGGCTTCGGCCTCCCGGTGAAGTTTACCGGCGCTCCCGAATAGGCCAAAGGATAAGCGTCATCGAAGCGGCAGTGAATGAGTGCCGTCGTCGGCGCAAAGCGCTGGGCGCGCGCATTCTCGTACTGAAATTTGTGATACTGCGCGTAGAAGCGCTCGCTGGGTTTGATCTTGTCCAGATAGTACTGCTTAATTTTTTCGATCGGCCACGCCGCCGGCTTAGGAGCGTCGCGGAATACGGGGTCGTCCGACCAGCGATAGGAATCGAAATTGTCCCAGATAGGGTCGACAGAATCAAAGTGGAAGTAATCGTCGCCCGCCATTTCTTTGACGGCTTCTTCCGAAGACAGTCCATAAGATCCGGTTTCGCTCACGAAATTCAGGGCATGCCCCGTCCACAAAGAAGTCCGTCCTTGCAGGCCATCGGTCATGTTGGGATAAATATGAACGTCGAACTCTCCGTGACCCGAAGCCCGAGTCATGGGCCGCGTGCCATCGAGATTGCGAATCATCGCGGTGATCCGGTCGGAAAATTCGGGCTGCCCACCTTCATTCCACGCCGACCAACCAACCACGGAAGCATAGGGACGAGTCTGTTCGATGGTCTGGCGCACTACATCCAAAATGTCCTGATGAATCGCTTCCGTGCGCGAGTATCCCCACTGCAAGGGCATCTCTTGCCAAATCATCATTCCCATCTCGTCGCACAACTCATACATCTCGGGAGAGGATTGATGGGCAATCATGCGAATAATGTTTATGTTGGCATCCTTCTGCATCTGGATGCGCTGCGCGTAACCGCGGCGGTCCATCAGCGACCGCCAATGAATGTCGTCGTTAAGCACGCCCTTCAGGAAGATGCGATGGTGATTGACCAGCACGTAGTGTTCTTTGTCGTTGAATTCCACCTGCCGCAATCCCACCCGGATAAACTTGCGATCCGACAACTGTCCGTCCTGTAGCACATCAACCTGCAATGTGTGCAGATACGGAGTTCCTTGTTCCCAGGGATACCAAAGCAACGGATTGTCCACGCCAATCGGCAGTTCAACGGGAATTTGTCCCGCGGAAAGCTTTTCCGTCGCAGTTGCAGTGAAGCGGCGTGGAGCGAGTCCCGGATGGGCTGGTTCGATCAATGTGGCGCGCACTTCGACCGCGCCCGAGGAAGCGGAATTATCTAAATCGAGTTTCACTTGCACATCGGCATGCTTCAAATCCTCGCTAAGTTGCGCAGCGGCCCAGAGGTTATCAATTCCCACGTCACCGCGCGCCCGCAACACCACCGAGCGGTAAATCCCGCCCATGGACGCTTCCTGCCCGTACGGCATCATGATATCGTCCATGGTGTTGCCCTTGATCAAAGTCTTTTCGCTTTCGTAACCCGGATCGACGGGACAATCCACGCGCACCACTACCAGATTCGCTGCCCCTTTGTGCAGGGCCGAAGTCACATTAATTTTGAAAGAAGAATACGCACCAATGTGCCTTCCCACGAAAATGCCATTCACCCAAACCCGGGCTTCATAATCGACGGCGCCGAAGTCCAACTCCGCCACCGATCCCGGAAACGAGGACGGAACCTGAATCTCGCGCCGAAACCACACCGCACCGTTGTATTCCAACCCTTTGACGTACCACTGCGAGGGCACCGCCATCGTCTTCCAAGACGATGCATCGTAATCCTCAGCAAAGAATTGCTTGCGGATACCTTCGTCGCCGGGGTCCGTGGCGTAGCTCCAATCGCCATCCAGTGAAAGCTCGCGGGAGCGATCTTTCAGCGCTTCTAACGGCGATGGCGAAACCTGCGGCGCATCCTCGGGATAAGGCCTCACCATCTTCCCGCCATAGAACAGCGGACTGATGTGTGGCCCCGATTGCTCGAGTGTCACCGCGGCCAACAACAGCGACGTTTCCGGACGCGTGCAACGAAACTCCACCGACTGCACCGGCCAATCGCTGTGGCCAAGATGGTGCGTGAAAAACATTAGCTGGCTCTTGGCTTCGACTTGGAGCATCTGCTCCAGATGATAAGAAGTCTGCCCCGGCGCCGGATCCCTCGGTTTCAGGCCGTAGGCGAATTGCGCTTCGGGGACAAAATGCCCGTAGTTCACGTCCGCAATGTTCTTGCCGGCAATGAGGGGAACATTTTCTGTTTCTCCGTTGCCGTAATGAACGACATATTCGCCGACCGGCGTCTGAACTTCTGGCGCAACTGGAAATCCAGAGCCGACATTTCCAATGAAATGCAGATCGGTCCCGGCATACCCGCCCATGGGAATGACCACTTCCGCGGGAAACTTGGCGGGCGCGGGCGCAGTAACAAACTCGCCTTTGGCCTCAAACTCATTAATCACGGGGGCGCGTTTGCCATCGTTCGAAGAACGAATCCAAAGATAAATTCCTTTGGCCTCCGCATTGGGAACGGCAAATTCACGCCACGTCCCGCCGATGCTGGATTCGCCGGCGATCGAGGCTATTTCCTTTTCCGACCCGTCTGCCCGAATCAAACCCACCGCATAGTCACGCGGCGTGCTGCGCGGCGTGTCGTCCGACAAAAAGCGAATCTTGTTGACTCGCGCCAGAGTGGCGAAGGTCACGATCAACTTCCCGTTGGGCTTATCTCCGGCGGGCGACCACGCTGTCGACTTGTCCCCGTCATTCGCGCTAGCGGCTGGATTGTCAACGTCGGCGTGGGGATCAACTCCGGCACGCCCGTTGGTTGCGGCCCCCTCAACCGCTTCGCTGGCCTTTCCACCCGCGTCAGAGCTGGAGATATCGTCCCCTAACTCGGGACTCCACCCCTCTCCCGCGACCCGCACTACTCCCGTATTCTTGGGATACCAAAAGGGCACGCCGAGGCGTCTCCACACCTCCATGCGGAAGCCGGTGTAGTTCCAGTAGCCGGTGTTGTAGAGATCCAGGCTAGAGTCATTTTTGAAAGGCTTAACGCTGGCGCAGCGAAATCCGCCCACGTGCAGCAACCCTTTTTCCACTTGTTGAGCACAGGTCCAGTTCACAACCGTGAGCAAAAATAGAAACACAAATGCGGTCTGCGAAATTTTTCGCAGCACGTCAAACGAGTAAGAGAGCTTCATTACCCCTACCTCGCTAACTGAAGATTATTTTTTCTAGGATTCGATGGTCGCGGGCTTTGCTGTTTCCAGAAGCGTGCGTACCTTCGCAAGCTCCCCCCGCGCACCGTTTACTAAGAAACTCATGTCGCTGCCGATGGTGAACAACTGCGCCCCGCGCTGCACATAATGATTGCATTCCTGTTCGGACCAGACTGGCAGGCCGACCGGCAGCGAGATTTTGCCAGCCATGTCGATCAAACGGTCTACGACATCCTGCACTGTCGTGGAACCGGCCTCGCCATGGTTCATGAAATTAGCCAAATCCCCATTTCCTATGAAGGCTCCATCAATTCCCTTCGCGCCAAGGATCTCGCCCGCATTCTCAAATGCCTCAGGAGTCTCGATCTGCACAAACAGCGCAATCTCGTCGTTGGCTTCTTTCCGATACTGTCCTTCGTCCTGGTAGTAACGGCTGGCGCGAGTCGGTCCCAGGCCGCGGCGCCCTAACGGAGGATAATGAGAAAGTTCCACCGCCTCTTTCGCATCTTCAGCAGTGTCGATCATGGGAACCATCAGGCCTTCCGCTCCCAAGTCAAGAACTGTCTGGATGTAATCCCTGGTGTTGGCCGGAATGCGCACGATCGGCGTGCTCACACTCCCCTTGCAGGCCATCAGAATGGTGCGCAGCGTCTCTTTGCTCATGGGGACGTGCTCCATATCAATGAGCAGCCAATCGAACCCCACGTCGGCCATTATTTCCACGGCGTACGGGTCCGCAAAGCAAACCCAGCTTCCAATCGCCGGTCTCCCGCTCGCAAGCTTTTGTTTCAGTTTGTTTTTCATAGTTTTGCTAGGGGAAATATGCGGAACGTGGCTGAACCGACTCCGGAATGGCATTCAGCGGCCCCGCGCCGAATCGAATTCGATATTTTGGCACGATCCCTGAATTGTTGTCCACCACAAAAGAATATCGTTCTATATTAAAGAATAAGTTCAGATTTCTCGCCTGCTTTTCCACCCCTGCACGTCCTTCGCAGACCCCGACCTGATTGAACCCAAACCGCTTAGATGCCAAGATAGATTACTCATTCTGCATCTCAGAACATGGTATCAGTTTCGTATTGACAGTCGCGCATCACCCGTGATATTCCTCTCGACCCAACGGGCAAAGTGTGGTCTTTCGCAGTACGTAACTCTAAAGACGGCTGTAAGCCGCCCGCGACTTAGAAGGAGAAGACCTTTATGAGACGTTTGTTTGTGGCCGGAGTGCTTTGCGCCTTTCAACTATTTTTCCTCTCGCTTGCCTACGGACAAGGTGGCCGAGGCACGATCAATGGAACAGTATCTGACCCTAGCGGCGCCATGGTTAGCGGCGCTCAGGTACAAGTCAAGAATACCCAGACGGGGCAGGTTGTAACTCTCACTACGACTTCGGACGGTACCTACTCGGTTCCATTCTTGGAAACTGGAACTTATCAGGTTTCTGCCAGTCACGAGGGCTTTGAGACCCAAACCCAAACCAAAATCACTTTGACCACCGATCAGGTGCTCAGTGTGAATTTCACTCTCAAGATTGGATCGCAAACCACCAAGGTTGAGGTGGAAGCTTCCGCCACACAAATTGATACGACGACTGGTGAAATTGCAGAAACTATCGGCGAAAAGAGTGTTACGGAATTGCCACTCAATGGACGTAATCCAGCCGTCCTCGTCGCGGTAGCGCCCGGCGCAGTTGATGCCAACCAAGTCAATGGCATGGCCTTGCCGGGTAACGGCAGCGGAGCACCAACAGAGACCGCGGCCTCGGTAAATGGCAGCCGCGTTTCAGGAGTTGTTTATCAGTTGGACGGCATTACCAACATGAACAACTATTTCAATACGGCCGACCCATTCCCCAACGCCGACGCGACCCAGGAATTTCGCGTCATCACCAATAACTTCGACGCTCAATACGGTTACACTTCCGGAGCCATCGTCAGTATCGCTACCCGCTCCGGCACCAATCAGTGGCACGGCACACTTTTTGAATTTCTTCGAAACAATGTATTGAACGCCAAAGAATACTTTACCCAGCAGGCTGAGCCACTCAAGCGCAACCAGTTCGGCGGCTCCATTGGCGGTCCGATCATCAAAGACAAACTCTTTATCTTCGGCAATCTCCAAATTACTCGCGAGGTCATTAGCGCCAGCAGCAGCGGAACCCAGGTGCCCACCACCACGGAGCTCGGAGGAGATTTCAGCCAACTCTGTAACACCGGATTCGCCACTTCCGGCCCCACCGCTGGCGAGTGTAACGACCGGGATTCCAGTGGCGACGTCACCGATCAGCTCTACAAGAGCTGGAACGACCACACCTACGACAACATCTATCCGGGAAACCAGATTCCCACAAGCTCGTTTTCTTCTTTTGCCACTAAGTTTGAGCAAGGGTTACCCCAACCCGACGGGACCACCGACCCGGAAGGATTTGTCAATGTGCTGGGCATCACGCAACTGAATAATGCCTACGAGTTCACCACCCGCGCCGATTACAACATCAATCCCACCCAGACGCTGGGTGTTCGTTTCTTCGATTACCACTTCTTCCGGCCAACCTTTACCGGAGCGGGCAACTACCTGGCAGGCGGCGGCAACGCCCGTTCCAACCTCGCCAAGGTCATGAACGCCGAAGTCAGCCATATTTGGACTATTCGCCCCAATATGGTAAACGCGTTGCGCCTCGGTTTTAGTGTGAACGATACTGCTGCCAAAACCGGAATCACCGCGGTGGGCGGCGGTCCTTTGAATTTTCAATCCCTGGGAGTCAATCTCAATGAGATCAGCGATTTCATTGGGCTAGTACAGACTAACGGCTTCAGCGTCTCCGGCATTCCGGTGGTTCAGGGACGCCACAATTGGACCGTGGATGACACTTTATCCTGGACTAAGGGCAAACACACGGTCATGGCTGGTTTCAACGTCTACACCCAGTATTCGCTGGAACAGGCCACATGGGAAGGCGATCCTTTGACCTTCTTCAACGGTGCGGTTACCGGAAACTCCTTCGCCGATTTCCTTCTGGGGCTCCCTGACGAGGTTGACGCGTCTGGCGGTGAATATAACCGCTATACCGCCACCGACTATGCAGCTTTTGGGCAGGACAGCATCAAGCTGAAACCGAATCTCACGGTGAACTTGGGCCTGCGCTGGGAGCCGCAGATCTCCCCCGTCTCCGTCGGACTCCATACCGCCGATTTCTATCCCGGGAGAACAAAGCACCCGCTTCGTCAATGCCCCGGCTGGCTTGGTTTATCCCGGAGATGCCGGGAGTGGCCTCGGGAGGATGGAACAACAACTGGCACGCCTTTTACCCTCGCGTGAGCGTGGCCTGGTCGCCCAAGATGCTGCCCAATACCACCATTCGCAGCGCCTTTGCCATGATGGGTATTCCTTACGACTTCTCTTACTACAACCACCAGAGCGCGAATGCTCCGTTTAGTCCCGCCTACACCATCGACTACAACAAGGTGGGGAGTGCATTCTGACACATTGCCAATCCGTTCGGTTGCTACGCGCCCACTAACTTTATCGATCCATTCCCACCATTTGCCGGCCCAGCCGATCATCCCGCCAGTAACGTGGCCTTCGCGGTGCCGGTAAATCTGCAGGCAGTCTTCACCAAGGGGTTCAACCCAGGCTCGGATGTGACCTGGAACCTGAACGTCGAACACTCGTTCGGGAATGACTTCGTGGTGAGCGCCACTTACATAGGCCACCACGACTACGATTTGCCCACGGCCATCCAAAATAGCCCGGGCATATTCTATGGGCCTCTGAGCAATAACAACGGAACCTCTCTGCTGTTGCCGAAAACTTCAATCGGTGCTGGCTTACCATTCAATCGGGGTTGATTCCTACAACGCAATCCAGTTCTCCGTGAATAAGCGGTTTAGCCACGGATTGCAGTTCAGCTCGAATTACACTTATTCCAAGCTCTTGGACGAGCAGTCGCAGGGCAGCATCTCGAACGTCGGATCGCTTTATGATCCCTTCAATCCCCGCGCTGCTTACGGGATTTCCGACCTGAATACCCCGCAAATCTGGAACAATACCGTGGTTTACCAAATGCCCAAGCTCTCTCGTTTTGGCAGAGTGGGAAGCGCAATTCTGGGTAGCTGGGAGACCTCGTTCATCTGGCAACTGCATTCTGGAAGGCCCTTCAGCATCAACGGCGGCGACAATCCCTCGGTTAACAACTGTGGAGACGACAATGCTTCCTGCGCGGGTGTGGGTAACGACTACGCCGACCGCGTCTCTGGGCAATCCCTCGACGTTCATTCCGGAGGGAAGTCGCATTGGCTCAACGAATACTTCAATATCAATGCCTTCACTTATAACCCGCCCGGCACGTTCGGCAATTCGGGACGTAACATTCTCTACGGCCCGGGTTGGAATAGCGCCGATTTCCAATTCTCCAAGAACTTCCCCTTCCGGGAACACTATAACGTGCAATTCCGCTGGGAGATGTTCAACGCCTTCAACCGGACGGAGTTCAACACGCCCAATAGTGATTACAGTCCCTCTAACACCAGCGGCTTCGGACAAATCACCAGCACCCAATGCAATAGCTTGCATGCATCGGCGGGCCACGCGTGATGCAGGCCGGTTTAAAGTTCAATTTCTAGCAGGGCGCTCCACTTTGACCAGCGGGCCGTTTCCCATGCGGTCCGCTGGTTTTTCCGTCTCTGGAAATCTAGAATAGCTTCCACCTTCGAATGTTTTCTCTCATGCGACACTTCTCGTTTTGCGTTCTTACTATCCTGCTGATTTCAACCTTCAGCCCATTCTTCCGATATCTTTCGCGAAGTCCCTCCCTCCGAAAGCCACATCACCTGGGTTTACGACAACGGGAAGTCCGACAATCGCTACCTGCCGGAAACCGCTGGCGCAGGAGTCGCGATCTTTGACTACAACAACGACGGCTGGATGGACATTCTTTTTGTAAATTCCGGCACCAGCGTTTTCTATAAACCAGAAACGCCTCATCACCCAGTTCTTTATCGCAATAACGGGGACGGCACTTTCACCGATGTGTCGGCCAACAGGCCGGTCTCAACGCCGATCTCTTCGGCCAAGGCGTGGCCATTGGCGACTACGACGGAGACGGCTACGAAGACATCTTCATCACCGGCTACGGAAAATGTGTTCTCTACCACAACAACGGCAACGGCACTTTCACCGATGTCACGGCGCAAAGCGGAATCGCCCCGCCCAAGTGGGGAACAAGCCGCCCTGTGGTTCGACTACGACAATGACGGCAAATTGGATTTGTTCGTCGGCGAGTTTGCCGATTACTCCGACCTGCGACGCTGTGGGTTAGCTTCCTCGTATGGCGGTGCAGGCGAAGGCATGCCCAAGGAGCAAAACTACTATTGCAATCCCAAGCAGTTTCCCCCGGTCCCTAGTCACCTTTACCGCGGCCTGGGAAACGGTCACTTTGTCGACGTCAGCGAAAGCACCGGAATCGCCGCAACTCCGGGGAAAATATGGACGGTCGTCTCTACCGATATCAATCAGGACGGCTACATGGACTTGTTCGCCTCCAACGATACCATGCCCAATTTTCTGTGGGTGAATCGTGAAGGCAAGAAATTCGAGGAGATTGGGTTGGAAGCCGGCGTCGGCTATAGCGCCGACGGACTCGCGCGCTCTGGCATGGGCGTCGATGCCGGAGATTTTGACAACGACGGTTTGCCCGACCTCCTGGTGACCAATCTGGAAGAGCAAAACACCTCGCTCTACAAAAATCTTGGAGGGGAGGCTTTCCGGGATATGTTTGTCCAAACCGGACTGGCTACGGTCACGCGGATGTTAAGCGGTTGGGGTCTGCGGTTGTTCGATTACGACAATGACGGCTGGCTCGATCTCGTCGAAGTGAATAGCCATCCTGATGATCTCATCGATTTACGCCACCGGGGCGTGACCTGGAAAGAGCACATTGTTCTCCTTCGCAATATCCTTGGGACCAAACTGCAGGATGTAAGCGAGCAAGCGGGTCCTGCATTCTCGAAAGATTATGCCGCCCGAGGAGTGGCCGTGGGCGATCTGAACAACGATGGCTACCCCGATATTGTGTTTACGGAAATCCAGGGCCCACCCCACATCCTGATGAATAACGCGACCGCGGGGAATAATTGGTTAGGGCTGAGCTCAAGCCTAAGACAACGAATCCCGAGGCGAGCGGCGCGGTTATCCGGTGGAGTATTGCAGGCAAGACGTACTCCCGCATCAAAAATGCTGGCGGAGGCTTCCTGTCCAGTTCGGATCCCAGACAAATTCTGGGAGTCGGGAAACAACAAATTGACTGGCTTGAGGTGCAGTGGCCGGCTCCCAGCCACGTGGTGGACCGGATCGAAAAACCGGCGATGAATCGCTATTTGCTGGTTGTGGAAGGCGAGCATCCGGCAGTTACACCAATCAAGTCTTCGATGCTTCTGTTCCCTTCCGTCAAACTTCTGGAAGTTTCGGCGCAACAAACCGCAGGCCCGGTGGCACTTTGGCCACAGGCAAAATCCGCCATGGAACATGGCGATTTTGCTCAAGCCCGCCAGATTCTGCTCCAGGCAGTAAAGGCCGATCCGAAAGACGCGGCGTTGTGGTTCCACCTGGGCGCAAGCTGCAGCGAACTCAACGACGACGAGGAAGCGATCGCCGCTTTTGAGCGGGCACGCGCTTTGGCTCCGCGACGGCCCGACACCTACTTCGACCTCGGTTTACTCTACTGGCGCGCCGGCGACCTCGGCAAAGCCAAGGAGGCGTACCGCTCCGGCCTTGCGCTCGATCCCGCAGACTCCACCGCTTTGCAAAATTACAGTTTGCTGTTGACCAAGACGGGACAGTACCAAGATGCCATTGCGCCATTGCTCCGATTAAAGCAAGACGCCAAGTTCTCTATCCCCGCCCGCGTCGGATTGATCGAATGCTATCTGAAAACTGCACAACCCTCCAAAGCGGACGCCGAATCCGATGAACTGATCCGTTCCGGAGCCGCGGGCCCTGCCGACCAGACAAAGCTCGCCGCAATTCTGATTGAAAATAACGCCCTCCCCATTGCCGAAAAAGTCTTGCGCAACAGCTTGCATCTTGATCCTAATCAGGCTCGCGCAGAAGATGCATTGGGCACGGTTTATATGATGCAAAAACGATATGACGACGCGTCGCCTCACTTTGAGCGTGCCGTGGAACTCGATCCCAACTCTTCCGAGTATGCCTTGGCTTTTGCTCGTACTTTGGTGCTGCGGAAACGGGAACAAGTTCTGCTTGCATTTACGAAGTCGGTGGAACCAAAATTCGGAAGCTTGCCAGAATTTCAATATATTCTGGGTCTGGCTTATTTCGGAGTTACCCAGTTTCAGGATGCGGCGAATGTTCTGGAAAAGCTGTTGCTCAACCATCCCAGCAATCCAGACCGAGTCTATTTCATCCTGGGGAAATCCTACTTGGGGCTCGGCAAGTACGATCTAGCGGAAAAGGCCTTGCGCCAAGCGATTCAGCTCAATCCCAAAGCTTCTTTCTACTATGAGGATTACGCCACCGTCATGCGGCAAGAAGGTGGCGACAAGCTAGATGAAGCACTTGCCCAATTGAAGTGGGCGAGTCAATATGATCCCCAGGACCCCCAGATCAGCTTGCAACTAGCTCTTTGTTACGAGTCCAAGGAGGATTTCGCCAACGCCGCTGCCTTGCTCGAACAAACCATAGAACGCGAGCCTGATCTGGCCCCTGCTCATGTCGCGCTGGCTCGAGTTTATTACCGGCTGGGAAAGAAATCCGATGCGCAGCGGGAAAAGGAAACAGTCAAAGCTCTGCAAGATAAACTCGACCAGCAAAAAATGAAATCCAAGCCCGCGCCCCAGGAGCCTCCGGTCCAACAGCCCTAGTGACACTTTCTTTTGAGCATCCTCTGAAAGACCGCCTCCTTCCAGTTTCCGTTCCGGCCGAATCTCCGTTAAGCCATCTTCTGGAACAGATCAGACCTTCCGCGGTACAAAAAACAGTGTGAGCGCGACAATACCCACCTGTGCGCAAAATCACAGCCGACTCGCAACTCCAGAACTATAAAGAAGATGTGGTATCGGGAGGTTTCTATGAGTTGCCTTGCTACCCCGTTGGACGAAATTACGGAAGTTGTCTCGCCATCCGCCAGCGCCGAAGAAGACTCTGAGATGCTGCCTATGACGACTGAGACCTTTGAAGTCATGGCAGAAGCAGGCGTATTCGTCCCCATGGGGATAGCCCGAGAGATGTGTGGGCCGGGCGTCCTTAGTTTCTAAAGAGTCTAAAGAGTAAAGGGAAAGAGAAGCACTGAAAAGCCGGCGTACCGGGCCTGTGAACTGCGAAGTTGGCGTGGGCCCGCGCAGAATCGCACCGGCGCAATAACAGCTATTTGGAACGGCTTGCCTGTTCTCCAACCAGGAGGTTCGCACTCGGGATGTTGACTCCAACTCAACGACTTTATACGGCACTTTCCAACGGCGTCCCTGATCGTGTTCCAGTCGTTCCCAAAATTTTTGTGGACTCCGCAGCCCGGCTTACGGGCACGCCCATCCTTGATGTGATTCAGGATCCGGTCACTGCGCTGCACGTTGTTTTGGACGCGGGCCTGCTCACCCATGTGGACGCGGTTCGCCAGTTCCACTTTCCGCCGCGGCGTATCGAGAAAAAGGACAATCAGGTCTTCGAAGTGGACGCCCTCGGCCGCCGCATCGGCGAGATCGATATGCAAGGTGGCTTGACCACCCGTCTGCAAGACCCCGGTGAGTTTCATCTCGAGGACACCTGGCGGATGGCCTACATGCAGTACTGGCCCGCGGAGCAACCATATGTGAAGAATCTGGATGACGTGAAGCGAATGTCGATCCCGAGCCGCAGATTTTACGAACAGCTAGGTTGCGGCGATCGTGCACGAGAAATGATCCGCCGTGCAGGTGACCGCATCGCCATCATTGGGGACGCTATCTCTGCCACTCTCTGTTTTTGTGTCTATTTTCGCGGTTACCAGCAATCGCTTTTTGACTTGATCGACGCGCCGGAACTGTTGCATGCACTCATGGAAAAGGGCGTCGAGTACGCCACCGAGCGCGCCAAGTTCAGTATTGATCTTGGGATTAAAGTAATCCGGCTGAATGACTCGACGGCCAACATGAGCGTCATCTCTCCCAGTCATTGGCGGCAATTCATTTTGCCGCACATGAAGGAAGTTTGCGACGAGATACATCGCTATGACCCCGAAGTGCGAATCTACTCGCACGTTTGCGGCAATGTTTACCCCATTATCGACGACCTGATCGCCACTGGCCTCGACTGCATTGGTCCCATGGATCCTTTAGGACGATTCACCGCAAAACAAATACGGGAGAAGGCCGGAGATCGCATCGCACTCATGGGCGGCGTGAATACGCTTTCGTTTCTTGCCGAAGATCCGCAACAGGTCATTGACGAGTCACGCGCCTGCATCGAGGGCGCTGGCGAGCACGGCGGCTACGTGCTGGGCTCGGGATGCATGGTCCCGCCGGGCAGCAAAAAAGAAAATCTCATCACCCTGGTCACTGCCGCAAAACGTTACGGTATTTACCAGGACGGCCATTTAGCCGCGCCCGAGAGCCAAAACCACCCAAGCCCTGTCCACTCGGCTTGACAGATATGGGAACGCACGGTGTGATAGAGGAGAGGTGATTTTCCAACCAAATTATGTCCATCAAATTACCCGCCCCATTACGCGGCGTAGTCACCGCGATGATCACGCCACTGCTTGAGCCCGATACCCTTGATGTTGCCGGCCTCGAAAAACTCATCGACAATCTTATTAACGGAGGCGTGAACGGCCTCTTCATCCTCGGTACCACTGGTGAGGCGCCTGCTCTCAGCTATAAAACCCGTCGCGATGTAATTCAGCATACTTGCCGCCACAATGCGGATCGCCTTCCGGTCATCGTCGGCATCACGGATACTTCTTTAACCGAGTCGGTAAAATTAGCTCGCTTCGCGGCGGATTCGGGAGCGCATGCGGTTGTCCTGGCTATGCCTTATTATTTTGCGTCCAGCCAAGCCGAACTCGTCACCTATGTGCTGCATCTGGCGGCCCAGGTACCGCTGCCCATCTTCTTATATAACGCGCCTTCCAATGTTCATCAGGTGCTAGGTCTCGATGCGGTCCGCAAGCTGTCCGAACTTCGCAACATCGCCGGACTCAAAGACAGCGGCTTCAACATGATTTATTTCCACAAACTGGTCTGGCTGTTCCGCGACCGTCCCGATTTCACTTTGCTGGTTGGTCCCGAAGAACTCACCGGGGAAGCCGTGCTGCTGGGCGGCCACGGCGGCATGTGCGGCGGCTCCAACATTTATCCCAAGCTCTACGTGGACATGTACAAAGCCGCGGCTGCGGGCAATCTTCCCGAGCTCAATCGCTTGCACAGCCGCATCATGCAAATCAGTTCCACCGTCTATCGCGTGGCTCCGGAAGATTCTTCCTATCTGCGCGGCATGAAATGCGCGGCGTCTCTTATGGGAATCTGCGGAGACGTTCTCGCCGAACCGTTTCAGCCTTTTGGCCCGGTCGAGCGCGAAAAAGTGCGGCAACATATGATTGCCGCCGGTTTGCTGGACTCATAAATCATGCTGAAAGAAAAAATCGAGCTGCACCGTGATTTCTGGGCCGGGAAAGGTCCGTCGCTAATTTTGATTCCGGGCTTTACCGGTCCTCAGTACGATACCGACAGCTACGCCGAGCGCTTCGAGAATCCTCAATTGATGTGGGACGCCGAAATGAAACGGGCTCGAACCGTTACGGACTGGCCCACCGACGGCATTCCCACCGTGCGCCCGAATCTCGGAGTCATCTTCATTCCCGGCGTGGTTGGACAGAATTACGAAGTGAAGCCCGACACTATGCCCTGGCCGGGCGATCCGCTTAGCCGCGAAGAAATCCGCCGCTTTCCTTCGCAGGATATTGAGAACAGCCGCATGATGGGACTGGCTCGCCGCTTCTACGAAATCCATCGCGCCAGCGGCGAAAAAGAAGTGCTGGCGTACCAGCCCGACACCCAGGGCATTTTCAGCCTCGCGCATCTGTTTTACGGCGACAAAATTTTCACCGATCTGGCCGAAGATCCGGACTGGATCCGCGAACTTCTCGACATCACCGCCTCCATCCACGTGCAGGTGATTCGCCTGCTCAAGTCCTACATCGGCGAAGCCGATGGCGAGATGGCTCACGGCCACTCATCTCCCAACGGCGTTTACTTCCCGGACGCGGGCGTGCGCATCAGCGAAGACACGGCCACCATGATTTCTCCGCGCATGGTCCGCGAGTTCGTGCTGCCCTACACCGCGCGCGCCGTCTCTCCCTGGAAAGCCTGCTTTGTGCATTATTGCGGGCACCACGAATTCATGTTCGAGCAACTTTGCAAAATGCCCGAGATTCACGGCATCGATCTGGGAAATCCCGAGATGTACGACACCAAGTGGCTGTTGCAGAAATGCGGCGAGTCCGGGACGGTCTTATTCAGCCCCGTACCGGCAAAAGAAAACGAACCCTGGCCGGATTACTTGCGCCGTCTCGCTGCGCTGCGAAAAGAAACCGGCGCGCGCATGATTCTGCGTCCCACGGTCTATCCCGAAACTCGCGAAGAATGCGCCCAGATGCTGGAACTCTGGCACGAATTGACCAGCTAAGGCGGGGTGGGTGGCGCGGACTGCCCCTGAGAGGTTGTGACTTCTTTGAACGATGGGTGCCCCATCCTAGCGCGGTGTTTGCGCTAGGGTGGGATTCCACGGACGCCTGAGCGAAGTCGAAGGACCCTCGCCCGCGAAGCATCGAAGGCAAATGTTAGCTCCTCGGCGGATAGTCTAGCCGCCAGCGGCGCTTTTGAGCGCTAACGCCTAGTACATCAGCCAGCGTCATGTATTGGCTCCGTGGGCGTATCATAGCCGTAACTTCGCCATGAAGACTGCGCGAAATTGGATTGGGTTTGCTGTGCTGCTAGCTTTTCCTGGAAGATTCGTTCAATCAACAATATTCCCACCTACCCTTAGCATTTGCGATATTCGCTCTCGACCCCAAAACTTTCTGGGACAAGTGGTCACCGTAAGCGGCGAAGTGGAAGCCAGTTTTCACGTAACTGATTTGAGCAGCCCTAGCTGCATTGACTTTGGGGCGGCACTTGTCGAGTCGCACTCCATGCGGCAGTCTGCCGCCTCGGAGCGATTCCGGGTGGAACTGGAAACAACGCGGGGGTGCACTGATGATCGTCCTTTCGTAGTGACCGTCCAAGGTCGCTTTGGGACTGCCAACATCCGAGGCCTCCCGACCTATCGGATACTCGTGGAGAAAGTTCTCCGTGCGGAGTTTGTGGAAGGGCTATCGCGGCATTGCATGAGCCGGGATGTCTCCCCGCCCGACATAAAGATTCCACCACAACCGATGCCTTTACTTTTCCCTTGAACGTTGCATGCTCCGGGTTTTGGGCGCTAACCTGGGTTATCCGTCACTGCGTGCAGGAGTGGATTCGAGTAACGTGTCCCCATCGCTGATGGCCTGAAAAGTTTTCCGCAGTCCGCACAATCTCACTTCGTGACCTTACTTGTTACCCTCGGCGCCGTGGGGTCGACTCCCCCGCGGTCCATGCGCTCTTCGTCCAGGTCATGGCGCAGATGCGCCGCCGCTTCGCCCTGTCCATCTATGGATACGTGGCCATGCCCGAACACGTACACTTGCTGGTGAGCGAACCTCAGCGTGGACTGCTGGCCGACGCTATGCACTATTTGAAATTGTCCTTTCGCTAAGCGCTTGGGGACGGGCATTTTCTGGCAGAAGCGCTACTATGACCGTAACGTCCGTGATGAGAGCGCGAGTTTCGAGAGAAGCAGACCAAGTGAAACTTGCGTAGTGATCTTGTAGCCCAGCGCTTGATTGGTTAGGCTTAGAGCAGGCGTATGAGTGATTTTGATCAATCTTGGCAGGACCACCGCGGACGCCGAAACCTGCTACTGTTCGCGTTCTTCGGTGCGTTACCAGCCGCAGTTATCGCCCTTGCCACCATGCGATTGTTCGGCAGCAGAGCGCCTGCCTACGTCATAGCCGTTTGTTGGATGGCCTTCTACGCAGTTGCGCATATTAGATTTCAGGCTTTCCGCTGTCCGCGATGCCATAAGCTGTACTTCTACAAATGGTGGTACCACAATATGTTTTCCCCACGATGTATCCACTGCGGTTTGCCGAAATTTGCACCAACTCCGTCGGAGCAGGAACCGTTGTTAGCCCCGAACCCTACCCGGCCATCGTCTATCGCCTGACAGGCTAGCCCAGCGCGATGAAAACCCCTTAGAATCGTTGCCCGAATGCTGCGAGAGAGATCAATAACCACCGTTGGCGTAACATCGCGATAGCGCTCATCAAGTCTGGAAGCCCTATGCTCGGAATCAGCGTGACCATTGTCCGCTACATTAGCGACGAACCTCAGCCGGGAATTGTCGAGTGCAAACTCCAAGAGGCTCACGGTCGTCAATGGTCGTTCGTGGGAAAAACCGCGATAGTCAGCGCCGAACCTCTCGACGCCGACACCTCCTATCCGCAAAAAGGAGTCATCGCCGCCGAGATCGTTGGGCGGAGTGTTGACGCGACGGGGCGTGAGACCATCCGTGTCGATACCAAGCGACCGTGGCACGTCGAGTCAGTGGACGGTGTGACCCACTCTGAGGTGTCTGCGGAGTCGCTGGTTGAGTTGTGATTGCGTCAAGTGCCGAAAAATCCGCCCTTACTGCGCCCCGAGGCTCGTGGTGCAACGGAATCACCGCGCGGATGCCTCCCCACCATCAATTCAACGTCGCAGATTCGTCTCGCACTGTAAATTAGTACTGGCAAGTTTCAATCATTTGAGCTCATCAAAGGAGCATGCCATGAAAGTTCTCAATCTGCCGAAAGGCATTGTCCCCCTGTTCGAAACGCCCTTCCTGGAGGACGGTGCAATTGATTACGAAAGCTTGCCCCGGTTGATTGAGTACAGCATCAGCGGCGGAGTGAATGGCCTGACCGCACCGCTCGTGGCCAGCGAAGTCTCCGCGCTCAGCAAGGAAGAGCGCGCCCAAATCGTCACCCTCGCCGCGGGCAGCATTGCGGGACGCGTGCCGTTCATCGTCGGAGCGTCTTCCGAAGATCCTGAAACTTGCCGCTTCTTTGCCAAGCTTGCCGAGAAAGTTGCCGCGACCGCATACCTGGTCGCAGTGCCGAATTCCCTCTATGGCAAGACCGACGAACTGCCCGCCTATTTTCGCTCGATTGTTGCGGCCAGTTCTGCGCCGCTTATTATTCAGGACTTGCAATGGAACGGCCCAGGGATGGACCTCGATACCATGCGCCGACTGCGCGATGAGCTACCCACCCTGGTGGGCCTGAAGATTGAAACTGTCCCCGCGGGCGCAAAGTACACAGCGGTGCGCGAAGCCTTCGGTCCGGATTTCTATATTTCTGGAGGATGGGCGGTGCCCCAACTCATCGAAGCACTCGACCGCGACGTGGATGCCATGATTCCGGAGTGCGCGCTCACCCTGGTGTATGCCGCCATCTATCGGGCGTATTCTTCCGGGAATCGCGAGGAGGCGGTGCGAATCTTCCGCGAGTTATTGCCGGTTCTGGTATTCAGCAATCAGGAGTTGTATCACTCAGTAGCATTCTTCAAAAGAATGCTGCTGCGAAAAGGGCTGCTGAAAACAGCAGCCCTGCGCTCTCCGGGATATTCGTGGGACCGTTACAGCTTGCGGATCGCCGACGAGATTATTGACTACTACTTCGCTCTGGAGTCCCGCATCCCAAAGCAAGAACCGGTTGCCTAGGCCGGTACTGGCACTGCCACCAACTTACGGGCAAGCGTGACGGCGCTATTCGCGTTCTCGCCAAACCCATCGGCGCCAATTTGCTCAGCGTAGTGCTGGGTTACCGGTGCGCCACCGACCATGACTTTCACTTTTCCGCGCATCCCCGCCGCTTCCAACGCAGCGATGGTGTTCTTCATCGCGGGCATGGTGACCGTCAGCAACGCGGAGAGGCAGATTACGTGCGCCTTGAATTCTTGCGCGGCCTGAATAAATTTCTCCGGAGCGACGTCGGTTCCGAGATCGTGCACTTCAAAGCCGCTTCCTTCCAGCATGGACGCGACCAAATTCTTCCCGATGTCATGCAGATCGCCCTTCACGGTGCCGATCACGACTCGCCCTACAGGCTGCGCGCCGCTGGCTGCCAACAACGGACGAAGCAACTCCAACGCACCCTTCATGGCGCGGGCAGAAAGCAATAATTCTGGAACGAAGTAATCGGAACACTCAAAACGGCGTCCCACTTCGTCCATGGCGGGAATCATGTGGTTGGTAATCAACTCCATGGGATCAATTTTTTCCGCAATCGCTTCCTTAGTAATGGCTACCGATGTCTTGCTGTCCCCATTAAGCACTGCTTCGTACAGTTTCTTAAGATCTGCCATAGAAATCCTTTCCTCCATTATTCACTTCTCTGGCGCACCCTGCACGAGGCAGAGCTAAGTCTGCGACGCCACCCAACATCATACGCTTTCAGAATCGGCCTCCTGTGACGCAAATCACACTTCACATTCTTGTTTTGTTCGCTCGCCTCGTGGCTTCTTTTGAAGCTCTGAGTCATCCCACAAAATGCTATATTGCTTAAGAGTTCGGCATGGACTCTGCATCGTTTCTTTTTGTAGCGCCGGCATCTTGCCGGCTGGCGCGAGGGCATCTTCCCCCCGCATTCTATGCGTCTAAAACTAATTAGCTGCGAAGTTTTCTACCGCGAGTTCAACACCGTGGTGGCGCGGTCTCCCCACACCGTCGACTCCGAATATCTGCCGAAAGCTCTGCATGACATTGGCACGACCGGCATGCGCGAACGGCTGCAGGCAGTGGTTGATCGCGTGACGGATCCCGCCTACGACGCCATCCTCTTGGGATATGGCTTGTGCAACAACGGGATTGTCGGGACTGACCGCCGCGATAAGCGCCTGGTTGTGCCGCGCGCCCACGATTGCATCACGCTTTTTCTGGGCAGCAAGGAGCGCTATCTCGACTACTTCCAAAATAATGCGCGGAGTTTATTTTCAGACCACCGGCTGGCTGGAACGCGGCGAAGCCAAAGGCGAGTTAACCAGCTCAGCGTGTGGAACAAGCCTGAAAACGCAACAGACCTTTGAAGAGATGGTGGCGAGTACGGCGAGGAAAATGCCAAATATCTTTGGGAGGAGTTGGGCGACCGAATTAAAGCATTACGGCAAGATGACTTTCATCGAGATGGGGATCGAGCCGGACAGCAGTTTCGAACAAATCGCCAAAGAAAAGGCCGACGCAACCGCCACTGGCAATTCGAAAAGGTGCAAGGCCAGATGGGAATGTTCCAGCGCCTGGTGGATGGCATCTGGAATGACAACGAATTTCTCGATTGTGCCGCCGGGACGGCGCATCGCCGCGCCCTACGATGAAGGCATCATCGCCCTGGAAGAAGAAACGAAAAAAACAGAACCGAAATCGTAAGTTCTACGCCGCGCAAGAACGTCAGTCCGAGGCATGCACCTTGGCTGAAAATTCTTTCTGTCGAATCATCCTGCAACCTACGCATGCGGAATTAACGGCTGCGCGCGGCACGCCGCTGCGCGATCTGCTTTTTGAACAAGGCGTGGAGTTTCCCTGCGGTGGCCAGGGCCGTTGCCGCGGCTGCCGGATTCGCGTGCTTCGCGGAGAAGCGAAAGTCAATCCCGCGCAGCGGGAAATTCTTTCCGCCGAAGAAATCTCGCAGGGATGGCGGCTCGCCTGCCAATGCATCCTCGAAAGCGATCTGGAAATCGAACTGCGCCAATGGGACGCCGCCATTCTGCCGGACGAGACCACATTCGCGTTCCAGCCGAGAGAAGGTCTGGGTGTCGCGGTTGATCTCGGCACCACCACTCTCGCCGCGCAATTACTCGATCTGCGGACCGGCGGCGTACTCGCGGTAAAGACGGCATCTGAATGCTCAGGCCCGTCACGGCGCTGATGTCATGAGCCGTATTTATTTTGCCGTGCTCGAACATAGTCAAGCCCGCCTTGCAGCAACTGATTCGCGAACAGATCGGCGGATTGATCCAGCAGCTTCTAAGGCTGCGGGAAAGCACGACGCCGAGATCCGCGATGTGGTCGTCGTCGGCAACACCGTCATGCATCACTTTTTTTGCGGGGTGGATACCGAGCCGCTATCGCATTATCCCTTCGAATCTCCGCGGACCGGGATTGGAAGAATTCCGCGCCCACGATCTGGGATGGAAGCTGGCGGGCGATCCCATGGTTCACTTTCTGCCCTGCCTCGGCGGATTTGTAGGCAGCGATGTGCTCGCCGGCATTCTCGCCACCAAGCTTCACGAAAGTGACGAAATTATCGGCTTGGTCGACCTTGGCACCAACGGCGAAATCGTCATCGGCAACAAAGACTCGATGGTCTGCGCTTCCACCGCTGCCGGACCTGCCTTTGAAGGCGCAAAGATTTCCATGGGCATGCGTGCCTGCACTGGAGCGATTTCCGAGGTCACGGTGTCAGAGGGAAAACTGCAATGTCACGTCCTGGGCAACGTCGCACCCCAAGGGCTCTGCGGCAGCGGCTTGGTCGATGCAGTTGCATCCGGCCTGGAACTGAATGTGATTGCGCCTTCCGGCCGCTTCGCGAATGGCACCGTCAATTGGACGATCTCTCCTCCGGTGGCGATTTCCCAGAACGACGTCCGCGAACTACAACTTGCAAAAGCGGCAATCGCCGCGGGAATTCAAATGCTCTGCGACAAAATGGGAGCGGGAGATCTGAAACGAATTTATCTGGCAGGCGCCTTCGGCAATTACATTAACCGCGCTAGTGCCCGCAAGATCGGCCTGATTGATTTCCCTCCAGAGAAAACTAAGCCGGTCGGAAACACGGCTTTGCTGGGGGCTAAGATGGCATTATTTCAGCTCGGAACTGGCGACCTATCCTACACAGACTTACGCCAACGCATCCGGCACGTCGCGCTGAATCTCGATCCCAGTTTCCAGGATGTGTTTGTGGAGCAGTTGGCATTTCCGCAAGCGGACAAGGTCACAATCTAGCGTTTTGTCATTCTGAACGTAGCGAAGAATCCCTCGCGCTCCCTCGGCACCGGCGGCAACCGGGGGAATTTCCACCGCTGTTCAAGCGGCTTTCTTTGCGGCATCCTCCAGCGATTGCCATTCGTCCTGGCTCAATTTCAATTCTGCGGCGGCCACGTTTTGTTCCAGATGCTTCACTCGCGATGTGCCCGGAATGGGCAACATCCACGGCGAGCGCCAGAGCAACCAGGCAATCGCAACCTGCGACGCCGTTGCCTTGTGAGCTTTGGCTAGTTGCTCGAGAACTCCGCCCGGCTCAGTCAACTTGCCGGCCGCGAGCGGAAACCAGGGGATGAATGCAATCTTCTTCTTGGCGCAATACTCGACTACTTCTTCCGCCGCGCGGTCGGTAATATTGTATTTATTTTGTATGCTGGCCACTTTCACAATCTTTTCCGCCTGTTGAATCTGCGCGACTGAAACTTCGGATAGACCGATGTGGCGAATCTTCCCTTCCTGCTGCATCTTCTTCAATTCGCCGAGCGATTCTTCGACTGGAGTTTTCGGATCGAAACGGTGCAACTGGTAAAGATCGATGCGCTCCAGTTTCAAGCGGCGCAGGCTCATCTCCACGCACTGCCGCAAGTATTCGGCTCGCCCCAGCTCCTTCCACTTGTTCGGACCCTGGCGCGTGAAGCCGCCTTTGGTCGCGATCACCAGATCTTTGGGGTAAGGATGCAGCGCTTCCGCGATAAGGTTTTCGCTGACCTCAGGGCCGTAGGCATCCGCGGTGTCGATGAAATTGACGTTCAACTCGGGAAGGCGTTTCAGCACGCGCTTGCATTCGGCTGGATCCTCGGGATCGCCCCAGATTCCCTTTCCGGTGATTCGCATGGCGCCGAATCCCAGACGGTTGACGGTGAGATCTTCCGCAATAGAAATTGTGCCGGCGGCGGCCGCATTGGGTGTAGTCATACCAGCTTTGATTCGGAGACCGGCAAAAGGGATTCTGTGAAAATATCGGCCGAAATGTTCCTGAGTCGGGCCCCAGAACCGGATGCGGAGTGGGGCGCGGGCTTTGCTATCAGCGACTTATCTACAAGCTATTGCAGACACCGCAGACGACGGCTTCGGCAAGGGACGAACCGCTATTCGACCCTCGCGCAGAATGCCCCGCAATCGCGCCAGGATGGCCCGTGAGCCCGCTTCTCGCCTCGGACCAGCCCTGAGTGCTCCAGCGATGCAGCGGGGCTAGAAATTGATTTGCCTATATCTTTTAGATATAGTATGCGCAATTGCAACTGCTTCAGCTGGATACGGGCAGATCGATAGCGGACTGGTGTGGTGCGGACACTCTTGTCCGCCGCCTTTGCCCTTGACGTTTTATCTTGCAGTTAGTTGAGTAGAAATGACCTATGACCATCGTCGGAAGTAGACGCAAAACCAAGTCAACAGCGGCGGGCGAGGACGCCCGCCCCACACGAGCCCAGCCACCTACCCCGCCACGACCAGCTTGCCGAAGCGATTCGCGACAGCGAGCGCTGGGTCGAGAGGCACATCCACAGCTTTTGTTCCTGCAGGAATCGCAATGGCATGAACCTTGCGCGGACGGCGCCTGCCGAACTGTGGGAGGAACGGCTGCTCCGCGTCGAACATCTCGATGGTCATGTCGCGGATTTGTTTTAAGGTGAGCACCGACGAAGTCAGCGGATCCATCGCGATGGCGGCGACTGCCAGCTCGGGATCGCCGGTCAGAGCGGCTTCCACGCCGAGCGTCTGTACCGTGACATTGCTCTGGTTGACTGCAGCGAGCGCCGGCGGAAGGTTTCCGACGCTGGTGGGATGCAACCCGTTGGCGTCGGCGAACACCGGAACCTCCACGCAACAATTTTCCGGAAGGTTGGTGATGAAGCCGCGGTTCATCACGTTTCCCTGGAAGCGGAAATATTTGCCGGTGGTCAAGGCTTCGAGAACCCACGAGCAGTAGTCGACGCTGCGCGGCTCCAGCTTTCCGCTTTCGAATTGCAGGTAATCGGTGGCGGAGAATTTTTCTTCCATCATTTTCTGGAAGGCATAGGAGAAACCGCTTTCGCCGCCCAGCGCCGGCTGGTCGCAGTATTCGGCGAGCGCGGCCGCATTCTTGCGGAACCATGGCAGGTAGTCGGAAAGGTGGCCGGTAGATTCGGTCATGAAATAACCGAAGTGGCGGGCAACCTCGGCGCGCACTTTTTCGTTCACGTAGTATTCGGGCTTCTCGATGTTCTCGCGGAAGAGCGGGTACAGGTCCTTGCCATCTTTTTCGATCTTCAGAAACCAGGCCATGTGATTGATTCCTGCCGCGAGAAAATCAATCTCTTCTTTCTTCACGCCGACATAGCGCGAGATCAGGTCAAGCGTGGTCTGGGTTCCGTGACAGAGCCCGGCGAAAGAGAGGCTGGTGGTTTTACCGATGGCCATGCAAATCATCGCCATGGGATTCACGTAGTTCAGCAGCACGGCTTTCGGGCAGACTTGCTGCACATCGTTCACAATGTCGACCATTGCCGGAATGGTGCGCAGCGCGCGAAACACTCCACCCGGCCCAACACATTCGCCGACACAGACATCGATGCCATATTTTTTCGGAATTTCGTTGTCTGCCAGAAACGCCTTCGATCCGCCGACTTTGATGGTAGTGATGACGAAATCGGCACCCACGAGAGCTTCGAGGCGGTCGGCAGTCGAAGTGATCGTAGCCTTGAGGCCATTTTGCGCGATGATCCGCTTGACGTAATTCTCGACCCGCTGCGCCCGCGGGAGGTTGGGGTTCACGAGAACAATCTGAGAGTCGCTGAGCGCCGGCGTATTGAGTAGATCATTTAGGACGGTGGTACTGAAGATGATGCTGCCTGCGCCGATGACGACGATCTTCTTCATGGAAAGCCTCCAAGGGTCGAGATTCATTCTAGTCCTGCGGCCAGTCGAAGTGTGCCCCAGGTTCGCGCCCCTGGTTTTGGGGCGCTAACCTGGGTTCAGAAATATTCTCCTCTGCGTCCCGAGAACATCTGGTTCGCGATCCCGGGCCGCCCAACTCCGATTCGATTTCGACCACTCCCGTCTCTCTTAGCGCATAGTGGCGGTAGCTACTCCACTTCCAGTCCAACACAGATTGCACCAAACCTCGTTTCACTGGATTTCTGTGCAGGTAGCGCAGTTTGGTAGTGAATTCGCGATGGTCTCTTACGTTTCGGTCGTGGTAACGCTTCTGCCAGAAGGTTCCAGACTCGCCCTCAGGTCGGCGGTTGCTCAGCCGTTTGGCGAAAGACAATTTCAGATAATGCAGGGCATCGGCAAGCTTGGTGTGGGGCGGTTCGCTGATGAGCAAGTGAACATGCTCGGGCATCACAACGTATCCGTAAATACACATTTCGAAACGTTGGCGCATGTCTTCCAGACATTGGACGAATAGATCGTAGATCTCTGAGGTCGTGAAGTAGGGCCTACGGTCAAAACAACTGAAGGTTACGAAGTGGGACTGTCCGGATTGGTGAAAGCGCACCAGACCGCATGTCATGACTGCATCAGGGAAGAGGTCAGGGCTCCCAGGTTAGCGGCAAAAAGCGCCGCGAACCTGGGGCACATTCAAGCCTAGAGGCTTTTCGATCTTTCGTCTGTGACGGACGAACATCGGCCGACGCCCTCGGTCAGCGTCCCACACCCACGGCCACACTGAGATCATCAAACTCCGTTCGATTCCAGTCTGAGCCGATGCCAAACATGCCGTGTGTGTGAACCGTGTCTTTTACCGAAGCAAGCGTTTGGCCGTCGAGACTCGCGGTAATTTGCGGGCCGGCGAAGGCCAGTCGCAAATGCCGCCACTGCCCTGCGGCTGCCTTCGTCTCTCCCTGCGCCAGGGTGCGGGTGACCTTTCCGTAGGCGGAATCGAGAAGCTCCCACGTACCATCGCCATGCAAGCGGAACGTGTAGCCGCTCGGCAGACGCGCCTGACCGTCGCGGAAAACGTCGGCGGAATCAATCCGGCCAATCAGCATGGCGCTGCCTTCGCCTGCGATGCGGACATCCGCATCGACGGCATAGTCGGTCCACGCCTCGTCTCCGGTCAGCGTCCAGGGATCGGGCAGCGGTCCCCAGGGAATGGGCCGCTCGGTAATCACCTGTTCCAGACATTTTCCCGGACGGCCCGCGCATTCGCGCACCTCGAACGCTCCATCTTGATCCGCGAGAAAACGCGGACTGCGCTGCAATGGAGTATCCTCAAAATTTTCCTTGTAAGGCAACGGGAACGGAGCCGACGCAGGAGGAACCACGGTTCCTTTGCCCTGTCCTGTGGTCGTGGTCAGTGAGTACAGCGAATCCGGATCAAAGGTATAGCTGAAGGCTGCGTCGTGCACCGGCACATCGGCTACATGCTCGAAGGTGCGCTGGCTGTTGGTCTCCCACACATGGACGGTGGCCGTCGAAAGGCCGCCGCGAATCGTGAAGTGCACGCTCTGGGGATGGGTTGCGTCGATGGTCTCGAGGACAACGCTCCAGTCTTGCCCGCTGGCCGATCGAAGCGCGACGTAGTCCCCTTTTTCCGGCAACTCGCCGCTGGACTTTTCCAGATACTTCCAGCCCGGTTGCGTAAACTGAGTGGTGTGCGCCGTCGCCCAGATCGCGCCTTGCACCTCGTAGTGCCCCGACCACGGAGTGTTGGCATACATCAGACCCGAATTGGGCGCGGCCAATATGTCGTAATAAGAGGTAATCGGGCTCCAGATTTCGGTCGCCGTGAAACCGCCCTTCAGATAATTTTCGTTGTAGATCTTGGCCAGCGAGCGGCCGCCGATTTGCCAATCACGCGAGAGGATGGTCGAGGCGCTCGAATCGGGTTGATCTTCGCTCGACCACAGCGGCTTTCCGATGCCCAGGGCGGACGGCGGCGTGGTCAGCTTTCCATCCACGCGCGGATAGTGAACCGACACCACCGCGATTGAGTCTCGCAGAGCCGGATCCTTTTCCATGGCGGCGAGAATCGTCCACTGGTCCACACCCTTGCTCGGGTACTCGTCGCAGCAGACAATTTTCGCGTCGAGATGATGGGCATCAAGCGTGCGGCGAAGCGTCTTCACATATTCGGCGCTTGTGAAGTGCTTCTCATTCCATATTCCGGTATAGGCAATGTCGAGGCCCCAGGTCCGCTTAGCGCCTTCGAGAAAATCGGCGACGTAATTCGCCATGTCGTCGGAGTAGAAGTCTCCGCCGCCGATCCATCCCGGCGCTCCCCAAGCCAGCGTGTCGAGAATGATTTTCGGATTGCGTTTGCGCGCCTCCGCCATCAGCCACCACTCGTAGCCGCGGGTGTAGTCGTGATCTGTCCGCGTGCGGGCATGGCTCGGCTCTGAGCCGTCGGTCGAGTTCACGTCCGCGCCGATCTCGACTTTCAGGTGTTGCAGGGCTGCTCCGTAATTCGGCTTGAAAAGATAATCCAGAATTTGGCTGCGATACGGTTCCGGGTAGTCAATCAGCAAGCGCGACGAGGCCCCGGCGCTCGCCGCGCCAATGCCGTCGTATGTGCGGCCAATGCTTGCGCCATCGAGAACAACGTCTTTCGATGGTGCCTGCGCGGATACGAACCCCGCCTGCAACATCACGGCTACGACTGCGGCCACCCGCAGCAGCAAACGAATTTTCATCTTAGTTCCCTTCTGTCGGCCCTTTGCGCAAGAACAGGACGTGAGTAGCCAGCTGCGAAGTAGGGTAGCCGGTCGAAACAGCTGAAGGTAATGAAGTGGGACTGTCCGGATTGTTGCAAGCGGACGAGACCGTACGACATGAGATGAACCTACATCTGGAATTGGTGCAAAGATCCCAGGTTAACGCCCAAAAACCAGGCGTGAACCTGGGGCACACGAACTGCTTAGGCTGGGGCTAACACCGGCGGCGCCAGCTTGCCTTGGCGATATGCGCGCAGGTATTGACCGCAATATTCGTCGCGGCCTAACAGAGCTTCGGCGGCCAGGACGTTGATAATCAGCTGCTGGTCGCAGGGGTCTACGATGGCTGCGTCCAGACCGTGGGCCATGAGTAAGGTTAGGTAAGTTTCGTTCAGCAGCTTGCGCTGGGGCACGCCAAAGGAGACGTTGCTCACGCCCGCGCTGAAGTGAACTCCGGGATAGCGCGCGGCAATCTGGCTGATGGCGGTCATCAATCTGACGCCTTGATCCTGGCTGGTAGAGATGGGCATCACGCAGGCATCGATATAGAGGTCGTCGAGCACGAAGCCTTCTTTGCTCAGCCGATCGAGCAGGCGGCTGGCTGTGGCCACGCGGTCCTCGACGGTGGACGGCGGTCCAGCTTCCGACATGCAGAGCGCAATTACTTTCGGCTTGTGCTCTTTGAGGACGGGCAGCATGTCCCAGCGGCCGGGCTCGTCGCTAATGGAATTGACCATGGGACGTTCTTTGCAGAGCGGCAACGCTTTGCTCAGAGCCTTCGGGTCGGCGCTGTCGAGGCAGAGTGGGATGTCCACCACGCCCTGCGCCAGATCGACCAGCCAGCTGAGTAGCTCCACTTCCTGGTCGGGGACGCCGCCGTTCACGTCCAGCATGTGCGCTCCGGCGTCGGCCTGCTTGCGCGCCAGTTCTTTGAAGAACTCCGCGTCTCTTTTACGCGCCGCTTCGCCGACCTTTTTCCGCGTGCAATTAATCAGTTCGCCAATAATCAGCATAAAAATTTCCCTTTCACTGCGAATCTTTTTTATTCCTCTTTTGCGGGAGCCAGATCAATTCTCTTGCAGACGTTATCCAGGCCCGCGAAACGATTGGCTAATGCGTTGGTGCGATCCAGGCACCAATCGCGCGGCGGGACGAGCACGTGAGCGAACTTTTTGGGATCATCGCCCACCGCCTTGGTGCCCAGGTAAACCAGGTTCCAGATGCACGGCAGATCGGGACGAGCCTCGCAGGTTCCATCCATTCGCGAGCCGCCGCAAGGGCCATTGCGCAGTTCTTTGTAGCACCAGCGCATGGAGCAGCCGGAGTAGTTGAGATGGTCCTGCACGCAATCTCCGCAGCTGACGCAGCCGAGGGTGGCCTTGCGATAGAGCGAGGAAGGCTCGAGCAGCTTGTACCAGAGTCCATGCCGCCAGGAATTATTCTTTTCGGGCTCGCCGTTTTTCTTCATGCGCGGGCCGAAAAACCGCGCCCCGAAAGAACCGTCACGGATAAAGTGCTTGTGCACCGACTCCGACAGGCGCTGCGCAAAGGAAGCATGCGGCTGGAGACGGGCGATCTGATAGCTGGCTTCGCCATCGCTGAGGCCATCGCCATTTTCTGGCAGAAGATAGAACTCATCGGGCACAGCAAAGACTAATTCGTCCATCCGGCCACGCCAATCCTTGCCAATCGCGGAGGCGCGTTCCCGGATGGTCGCGAAATCCTTGTAGGTCAGGCCGAAGCCGCCGATGTGGGCGCCGGCGAAGCCAAGATCCTTCACTGCAGCCACCATCAGCGCGGCGCGCTCCAATCGTTGTGGCTTCTTTTCGCCTTCCAGCCGTTTAATGAACTCGTCGGTGATGACGCAGCCTGCGACCTCGCCGGCTTGCATCATCTGCGCGATCTTGGCCGTAGGCACGTACACATTTGCAAGTACCGGAACCTGGCCGATGCCCTCGCGAATCATGAATTGCTTCAGCTCGACCAGCTTGCGCAGGTTGTAGCCCAGCTGGGTGATGATGTATTGCGCCCCGGCGGCCACTTTCAGCTGCAGCTTGTAGAACTGCATCAGCAGGTCGGGCTCACGGACTTTAAAAGGATTCACTACCGCGCCGGTAAAGAAATTAAACGGCGTGGTATGGGCCGTTCGTATTCCCTGTTTGTATTCGAGGCCGCTGCGCAAGGCATGGATCAGCCAGAGAATCAAAACCGAGTCCAGATCGTAAACCGGCTTCGATCTGCCAGAAAACCCCTCTTTCTGTGCATCCCCAGTCAGCGCCAAAACATTCTCAACTCCGAGTCGGGCCAATTCGTGCAGACGCGCTTCGAGGAATGAGCGGTTGCCATCTTTGCCGGTGAGGTGGGCAATCGGGGTAAGCCCATGTTCGAGCACGTAAGAAACAAAAGCTTCCGGCGGCAGCGCCGGATTCCCGCCGGGAAGGTCGGTCAAACTGATGACTTTGATGCCATCCGTCTGCTGCGCCGCCTCTTTGATGAAGGCTTCCGCCTCATTCACATTGTGATCGCGCCCCAGCACCAACTCTGCGGTGCAGATGAATTCACGCTTCTCCATCGCTGCTCTTAGAAAATTTGCTTTCGCCGGCTCGGTGTTTTGGATGGTGGAGGGGCAACTGTGAATACTGACCAAGCTTGGCTTGTCGGAACCACGCGCAGCGTCGGCCGCGGACGAACCAGCAGAATTGTTCTCCATAGGACACCCTCACAACTAACCCTATTTTCGACGGGTGGTTAAGGATGGTCTGTGATTCTGCTCACTTTGGATTGTGACCTCAAAGACGCGCGATGGGGACAAAACTATCCGTAGGATTGCGCGGCTCGTTCGCCGTGGACGGAGACCGTCGCCTTGTAGGAATTCACTAGCCGGAGGGCAATCAGTTCGCTAAGGTGCCGAAAGAACAGAAAGCCGGCGGCCGGGTCTTTTTCGAGGAGGTGCAACAGCACGCGATTTTCGATTCTGATCAACCTGGCCGGACCAACACAGCGTGCGGAAAGTGTGTATTCCGCGTGTTTCACCAGGCTCGACCAGCCCAAAACCTCGCCGGGTTCGCTGATCACAAACGCAATGTTGCCACCATCGCCGGCGCACAGCCGGATCCGGCCTTCGTCCAGAACAGATAAAGGTGGTCGGCTCGGTCTCCGGCGTGAAAAAGAAACGTGCCCGCCGCGCAGGACTTCTTCTGTGCCAAGTCCTCTACCTGATTGAGGGTGGATTTGCCGATCCCGTGAAACAAATGAGCAGTCAGGATGACGGACATGGTGTCCTCTCTTAGAACAGCCCGCTAACCTTGCCGGTGTTCACGTCAACATCCAGCTTACGGAACCCGGGATTCGAGGAAGTGCCCGGCATTAAGCTGATGGTGCCGGCGACCGGACAAAGAAACTTTGCGCCGGAATAAACCAGGACATCGCGAATGGGAAGGATCCAGCCCTTTGGGCACGCCTTTGAGCGCGGGATCGTGGCTCAGGCTAAGGTGGGTCTTGACCATCATGGTGGCGTAGTCGTCGAACTTCTGGTCCGCTTCGAAGGCGACGCATTTTGCGGTGGCTTCCGGAGTCCAGGCTACTCCATCGGCGCCATAGACTTCCTTGGCGATCAGTTCCACGCGGTCGCGCAACTTCATGTCCAGCGGATAGAGATAGCGGAAGTTGACTTTTTCGTTGCAGGCATCGATCACCGCGTCGGCCAGTTCCAGAGCCCCGTCGCCACCCTTGGCCCAATGCTCGGACATGGCGCAGCGCGCGCCGGCCTGCTCGGCGGCCTTCCGCACCATGGCAATCTCGTCTTTGGTGTCGGTCTGAAAGGCGTTGATGCACACTACCGGATTGATGCCCGATTTGCGAATAACGCCGATGTGGTGCAGCATATTCGCCAGCCCATTTTCCAGCAGCTTCAAATTTTCTTTGGTGTAGTCGTCGGGCAAAGCCACGCCCAGCGCGACTTTCGGGCCTCCGCCATGCATTTTGAGGGCGCGGATGGTAGTGGTCAGCACGGAAACATTGGGAGTGAGCCCGCTGTAGCGGCACTTCACGTTCCAGAATTTCTCGAATCCGATGTCGGCGGCGAATCCGCTTTCGGTGACATGGTAGTCGAACATCTTCAGGCCAAGACGATCGCCAATGATGGAAGATTGTCCCATGGCGATGTTGGCAAACGGGCCGGCGTGCACCATGCATGGCTGGTATTCGGCGGTGGAGCACAACGTTGGATTGATGGTATTGCGCATCCAGGCGCACATGGCGCCTGCAACTTCCAGGTCGCCGGTGGTCACGGCATTGCCTTTTTTATCGTAAGCCAACGGTGATTTCCCCGAGGCGCTTTCGCAGATCGGCGAGGTCTCTTACGATGGCCAGAATTGCCATCAGCTCGGAGCTGGCGGCGATGCCAAACTTCGATTGCATCATATAGCCATCTTGCTTGGTGCCGATGCCAATGATGATGTTACGCAGCGCCTGCGCGCAGTAATCGATGATCCAGCCCATTTCGACGCGGGTGGGATCGACATCGAGGCGGCGCATTTTGGTGAGGCGCTCCAGTTGAGCATCGTCGTAGTTGCGCTCGTGCTGCATGCGCGCGGTGAGTGCGACCATGGCGATGTTGTGAGCGTTCATCAGGTCGTTGATGTCGCCAGTCAAGCCCATGGAGAATTCCGTCATGGGGATGAGCAGTGCATTGCCGCCGCCCGCGGCCGTTCCCTTCACATTCATGGTGGGACCGCCAGAAGGCTGGCGGAGACAGCCGCCAACATTTTTTCCACGCTTGCCCAGTCCTTCGATCAATCCCAGGACGGTGGTGCTTTTGCCTTCTCCCAAGGGCGTCGGAGTGATGGCGGTGACTTCCACATATTTCCCGTCGGGCCGGTCCTTCAGGCGGTCCATGATCTTCAGAAAATCCAGTTTGCATAGCCGGCCGATGGGAAAGACTTCGTCGCGCTGCAGATGCAGGCGCTCCTGCCACTCCTGCGGAGTGGGCATTTTTTCTTCGGCTAACTGGGAAATTTGCCAGTTTTGCAACTGGGTTGCGTCATATGGCATAGAGAAGTCCTTTGCACTCACCCCCGGTAATGTTCTGGAGGTCCCCGCTCAGCTTTCCAGTGTACGGGCCGTTTCGGAAGAGCATCCGTGATCGAAATCACAAGCGGCTGCTTGGGCGATTTTCAACCCCAAACCGGAAGTTCGGAGTGGTGAAAGACAGGGCTTTACAGCGTCACGCGCATGTCGCTCGAAGTGCCTCCGGCTGCCGGAACGTAGCATTTCTGAGTGTAATCCATGACCATGCGGTCGGCGTTGAAGCGCCATCCCAGGGTGCGAATCGTGCGCTTCATGCGTTTGATCCAGCCACGCGGCAGGCCGTCACGGTCGCGCTCGTAGTAGAGCGGAATCACTTCGTCGCGCAGGACGCGGTAGAGATCCTCGCCATCGCGCGTTATCGTGGACGCTCATGTCGGAATGCGTGCGGCCGGTGCCAATGGCGAACCCATTCAGGCCGTCGTAGGCCTCCGCCCACCAGCCGTCGAGGACAGAAAGATTCAGGCCGCCGTTCAGCACGACTTTTTGCCCGCTGGTTCCCGAGGCTTCCAAAGGCCGCCGTGGATTGTTAAGCCATACGTCCACGCCCTGCACAAAATGCCGGCCGACGTTGATGTCATAGTCTTCCACGAAGACAAACTTCTCGGCGAACTGCGGGTCGCGCGTCAACTGAGCGATGCGTTGCAGCACCCGCTTGCCGGGTTCATCACGGGGATGCGCCTTCCCGGCAAAGATGAACTGCACCGGATGCTTGGCGTCGTTAACCATGGAAGCGAGCCGTTCCATGTCGGCCAGGATCATGTCCGCCCGCTTGTAGGTTGCGAAGCGCCGCGCAAAACCAATGGTCAGGGCGTCGGGAGAGAGCACGCGGCTGAGCCTCTGCAAAACACCCGCCGGCTCACCCCGGCGGTCGGCCTGTTCGACCACGCGCTGGCGCACGAAATCCAAGAGGCGCGACTTCAGGCTAAGGTGAGTTTCCCAAAGTTCGCCATCGTCCACGCTCTCGATGCCTTCCCAAATGCGCGCCTCCGCGCTGTGCGTATGCCATCCCGTCCCCAGGTGCCGGTCATACAAGCGATACATTTGCGGCGATAACCAGGAGGGGACGTGCACTCCGTTGGTGATGTGTCCAATAGGAACCGCATCTTCCGTCTTGCCGGGATATAGGACAGTCCACATCGAACGCGACACTTCCCCGTGCAACGCTGAAACGGCATTGGCGCGGCGCGAGAGCTTTAGCCCTAGCACCGTCATACAAAATTCTTCGTGGGAGTTCGCCGGATTTTCGCGGCCCAGCGCCATCAAGCCTTCGTGCGAAATTCCCAGAACATCGCGCAACGGCCCCAAATGTTCTTCCATTAGTCCGGCATTGAAGCGGTCGTGGCCCGCTGGTACTGGAGTGTGCGTAGTGAAAACGACCTCACGAGATACCCGGGGAGCCGCTTGATCAAAGGTCAGCCCTTCTTCCTGGATGCGGTTGCGAATGGCCTCAAGCACCGCGAAGCCGCTGTGCCCCTCGTTCAGGTGAAGCACACCCGGCTGGATTCCCATAG
The DNA here is from genome assembly GCA_963712035.1 of uncultured Acidobacteriaceae bacterium. Classification (GTDB taxonomy): domain Bacteria; phylum Acidobacteriota; class Terriglobia; order Terriglobales; family Acidobacteriaceae; genus PALSA-270. Next base: position 436,883 of record CAVQGL010000006.1, read on the forward strand.
CTTTCAAAGCACGGAAGCCTCCGACGCCGAGCAACAATTCCTGACGGATGCGGGTGCGGCCATCACCGCCGTACAGCCGGGAAGTCAGTTCCCGATCTTCGGGCGCATTTCCTTCCACGTTGGAGTCGAGCAGAAACAGATTGCAGCGCCCGACTTTCATGCGCCAGACTTTGGCGCGGATAGGGCCGCTGCGCGTTTCAATTTCAATGGTGACGGGTTCGCCGTTTTGCCCGATGCCAGGCTCCATGGGCAATTGGCTGACGTCGGTTTCCAGGTATTCTTCCTGCTGCCAGCCATCGTGATTGAGCCGCTGGCGGAAATATCCCTGACCGTAGTAGAGGCCAATGCCAATCAGCGGAATGCCAAGATCAGAGGCGCTCTTGATATGGTCACCAGCCAAAACTCCTAAGCCGCCAGAGTATTCCGGAACTGAAACGTGAATGCCGAACTCGGCGGAGAAATACGCAACTGGCCGAGTGCGCAGGATGCCGGCATGCATGGCGCCCCACGTCCGGTCGGCTTCCAGATATTCGCGTTGCCGGCGGTAGGCGTAATTGATCCGGCTGTGCAGCACCAGTTGCTGGGCGCGGCGCTCGATGGTGGCTAAGGGCATCTCGGAGAGCAGGGCCACCGGGTTATGGTCCAAGGCTCGCCAGCGGACAGGGTCAAGCTCTCGAAACAGGCCGCTGGTATCGTGATCCCAACTCCACCACAAATTTCGCGCCAGCAACCACAGGCGTTCATGGACCGGCGCGATAAAGCGGTCCAGGGTGCGGGCTTCGCTTACCGTGGGTGCCAGTTGGGCGGCGATTTCGGTGAGAATGCGAATTTCTTCGTCGCGGAAGACGCGGGGCTCCATTGTCTGCACCACCAGAACGCCTTGCAGCACGCCGCGGTCGATGAGAGGAACACCGAGAAAGGATTGAAAGGCATCTTCGCCCGCTTCCTTAAAGTACTTGAAGCGAGGATGGTTCTTCACTTGTTCGACCGCGACCGGCCGCACCAGTTCCGCCACCAGACCAGCGAGCCCCTCGTGCAGGGACATGCGCAGAGTGCCGATGCATTGCGGTCGCAAACCGAGCGTCGCGGCCAGCACCAGATTGGCCCGGTCCGGCTCCAGCAGATAGGCTGAACACACATCCGTGTTGAAGCGCCGGGCGATCAGGGCAACCACATTCATGAGGGTCTCGGCGGGTTTGCCTCCCTCTTGCGTAAGGTTCCCGAGCTCTTCCAAGGTCAGGATATAACTGTTGTCATCGCCAACCGACGCAGCCTGGCTCACGTTTGTGTCCCCGTTGTTCGTTAGTTTAGCTGACTCCGTGCAGTTCCTGCTTATTGCCACCTAGTTTACTGTCTGGATAGGGCTACGCCTAGGTTACATCTGTGCAAAAAAACGATCCGCGCAATCGCAAACGGTCGAAACGGGACCTTCCGAGGGGATGAAGGCTTGCACGTCAGCTGGCTTGCTGCCCGCCGTACCGGGTTGTAGCATGAGTCTCCTGGAGAATGCTTATGTCCGCTGACACACTCACTGACCCGCCAAACCTCGGAAGCAGCGCCCAAACTAAAGTTTTCAAGAACTTCATCGACGGGGAGTGGGTCGAATCTTCGACTGGGGAGACCTTCGAAAATCTGAATCCCGCCGACACGCGCGATGTTGTGGGCATCTTTCAGAAATCCGGCAAACCCGATGTAGACGCGGCGGTGGATGCCGCCGCCCGCGCGTTTCAAAAGTGGAGATTGGTTCCGGCCCCGCGCCGCGCCGAGATCGTGTACCGCGCCGCCGAAATGCTTCTGGAGCGCAAGGAAGATTACGCCCACGACATGACGCGAGAAATGGGCAAGGTTCTCAACGAGACTCGCGGCGATGTGCAGGAAGCCATCGATACCGCTTACTACATGGCCGGCGAGGGGCGGCGCATGTTCGGACCCACGACGCCATCGGAGTTGCCGAACAAATTTGCGATGGCCGTACGGCAGCCGATTGGAGTCTGCGGGATGATCGCGCCGTGGAATTTCCCCATGGCCATTCCTTCCTGGAAGCTGTTGCCCGCCATTGTTTGCGGCAACACTTGCGTGATCAAGCCGGCGCAGGACACGCCGCTCTCCACGTTCAATCTGGTGCGGGTGCTGAGCGATGCCGGCGTACCGAAAGGCGTAATCAACATCGTGACGGGCTTTGGGCCCAGCGTGGGGACACCGCTGTTGGAGCATCCGGTGGTGCGTGCGATTTCGTTCACCGGTTCTTCGGCAGTAGGCCGAATTGTTGGCACCACCGCCGCGCAGAGTTTCAAGCACTGTTCGCTCGAACTCGGCGGCAAGAATCCCATGATCGTACTCGACGACGCCAACCTCGACCTGGCCATCGAAGGTGGCTTGTGGGGCGGCTTCGGGACCACCGGCCAGCGTTGCACCGCGACCAGCCGCATTATTGTTCAGAAGGGCGTTTATGGTGAGTTCGTGGAGCGCTACGTAGAGCGCGCGCGAACACTGAAAGTGGGCAATGGCCTAGATGAAACCACAGAGATGGGGCCTGCCATTAACCAGCGCCAACTGGAAACTGATTTGAACTATGTGGAGATCGGCAAGACGGAGGGCGCCAAGCTGAAATGCGGCGGGAACCGTTTAAACCAGGGTGCATATCAACATGGATGGTTCATGGAGCCGACCGTCTTCGCCGACGTGGATCGCAGGATGCGCATTGCGCAGGAGGAAATTTTTGGGCCGGTGGTTTCGATTCTACCTTGTGAGGACTTCGAAGATGCCATTGAAATCGCCAACGGCATCGAGTACGGACTGTCTTCTTCGCTGTATACCAGAGATGTGAATCGCGCCTTCGCTGCCATGCGCGACCTGCAAGCCGGAATTACCTACATCAATGCGCCTACAATTGGCGCGGAGGTGCATTTACCCTTTGGCGGGGTGAAGTCCACCGGCAATGGCCATCGCGAAGGCGGAATTGGCGCCATTGATTTCTATAGCGAGTGGAAGTCTATCTACGTCGATTATTCCGACAAGTTGCAAAAAGCGCAGATTGACAAAGATTGACAAGTGAAACCACGCGAGGGTGCCGCATTTTGGTCGCGTTTTGTGCGTGGAGCCTGCCCTGAGCGGATTCGCAGGGGTGGGATTCCGCGACCGTTTGCGCTACAGACTATGTAATGGCTCGCGGGTTGCTGGGAGGTTCTCCCCCAGTTGGAGGCATTAATCGATGCCGAAATCCAGAGTTCCGCGGTACGTTTATTTAGCGGCTGTTCAATTATTGGCTTTCACATCATTTTGTATTTTTCTGCAAGCGCAAAGCCCTACCAACGACCAGGCTCCGCAGGACCAAGTTCCATTCCAGCTAAAAGTAGCCAGCAATCTGGTAGTGGTCCGTGTATTGGTGCGGGACGCGCAAGGTGAACCGGTGGAAGGCCTGCAAAAAGAAGACTTCCATCTCTTCGATCGCGGAAAAGAACAAAAGATCACGCAGTTCGAAGCTGAGGTCGCCGAACCGGAAGCTCCGGCTGCGGCTCCCGCAACGACAGCCAGCCCATCGGCAATCGCCCCAGCGAAGACCAAACCGCCGAAACGTTTCCTCGTGCTCTATTTCGATGATCTGGACATGTCGGACAGCGACGCTATCGACGCCCGCGACGCCGCCGAGCACTACCTGGCCAAAAATCTCCAACCTGACGAGCGCGTGGCGATGTTCACGTCATCGGCGATGTTGTCTGACTTTACCGCGGACATGCAGCGGATTCATGAAGCGCTTTCCCGGCTTCATCCCCATCCGCAGGCCGCACGACATACGGATTGTCCCGATATCTCCGATTATCAGGCGCTGGAAATAAACCGCGAAGACAATCCCAATATGTCGGATGCGTGGACCATGGCGATTGATGAGGCCATCCACCGGTGTCACATGCCCGATCCGAACCAACCACCCCCGGGTACGGACGGCAAAGCGCTTGAGGCAGTTCTGGAGTCCCAAATTCGAGGTCAAGCGCGCATGATCGTGGATCGGTCTCAAATGCAGGCGCAGGCGAGCCTGCAAGGACTAGAGCAGGTAATAAACATCGTTTCGCACGCGCCTGGGCAACGCAGCATCATTCTGGTTTCGTCGGGATTCCTCTCACAGAGCGAACAATATCTCCTGGACCGGATCATTGACCGCGCGCTGCGCTCCGAAGTGGTGATTAGTTCGCTGGACCCGCGAGGCCTGGCGCTTCTAATGCGCGAGTCGGATATCACCAATGGATACATGCCTGCGGCAAATGCGGGAAGACCGGGACAGACTCCGGTGGTCGGAGCCCAGCACGCGGTCGATACCAACCGCGAAATGGTTGCCACCGACGTGCTGGCGGAGGTCGCCGAAGGAACCGGCGGAGAATACTTCCACAACAATAATGATTTAACCGCGGGTTTTCGTGCGCTGGCGGGTTCGCAGGGGTCCTACATCTTGGCTTTCGCGCCGACTGACGTGAAAGCCGACGGCAAATTTCACCCTCTGAAGGTGACACTCAGCGAGAAACACAAAGGGGTCTCGCTGCAGGCCCGGCGCGGATATTTTGCCCTCAAAGAAGGCGAGGCTGCCGTGGAGGAACCGCCGCACCTTGAGACCCGGCCACTCACTGCGACGCAATCCGTACCGGTCACTGACGCCGCAGCTCATGAGAGAGAACGAATCCGCCAGGCAGTCATCTCCAAAACGGATTCGCAAGATCTGCCCATCGAGCTGCGCACCGAAATTTCCCAAGCCGCCGACAATGACGAGCTTGCAGTTTTCGCTCACCTCGACACCAAGACTCTCCACTTTCACAAAGCTGGCGAACACAACCAGAATAGGGTGACTTTTGTTTCCGTGATTTTTGACGGGAGTGGAAAGTACGTGACCGGGCAAGAACGGCAAGCCCAAGTCGACCTGCCGGACGACGACTTGCCGAAGCTTCTGGCGACGGGCATGGACGTCAAAATCGTCTTTCAACTCAAGCCGGGGACCTATACGATACGCGAAGTCGTGACCGATTCCGAAGAGCATCACATGACCACCATGTCGAAAAACGTGAAGATCCCGTAGCCGGATGCGATCGCATGGGTAAGAAAACATGCCGCGCCGACAGCTATCCATCAGGAGTTCTCTTCGCGTTGGCATTTTGCGGCTTCCTGTTTTGTTTACCTCGCACAGCATGCCAGACGGCCGGCACTGCCCAATCCGCCCCGAAAGAAAATGTGTCCGCCTTCGAATTGCGGGTGGGCAGCAACCTGGTGGTGGTCCGCGTGGTCGTACGCGATGCACATGACAATGCGGTTGACAATCTTCGCAAAGAGGATTTTCGGATCTTTGACAATGGAAAAGAACAAGCCGTCGCGCAGTTCGAAGTGAAGATCCCTGCGGAGACCCCTGGATCCGAACCGTCCGTCGCGCAGGGCCCGCCGGAGCACTTCGTTGCTCTGTTTTTCGACGATCTGGATACGCCTCGGGGCTATCTGACCTCCGCCCGCGACGCCGCCGATCAATATTTGAAGGCCTATCTCCGCCCCACGGATCGTGCCGCGCTCGTCACCACCTCGGGGACCAACCTGGTGGACTTCACCTCAGATTTGAAAAGTCTTCACGCAGCTCTTCTCAGAATTGGCCCCAACGAGCACGGAGCAAGCCCGATCGTGCAGAGCTGGCACAACCTGCAAACTCTGGACCAATTAGTGAGACGCATCTCGCAAATGCCCGGGCGGCGAACTATTGTGCTGGTCTCGCCCGGCTTTATGTCGGCCAGCCAGCAGACGCATGTGGATGCAATCATCGACCGCGCGGTGCGCGCGCAGGTCGTCATCAACACGCTCGATCCCAGAGGACTTGAACCAGTAGGGGGCGGCCCGCTGGCTTTGGTGAGCAGCCTGCCTCCTCAGCCATTTTCCGCAACCCCAACCGGTGGCCCCTTGGTGGACAGTCTTGACCCTGACCTCCTCATCACGCCGGAAACTGTGCTTCGGGAGGTCGCCTACGGCACCGGGGGCGACTACTTTCATGACAATAACGATTTGAAGGCAGGATTCCAACAACTCTCCGGAACGGCGCAGGCCTATTACATTCTGGCGTTCAATCCCACGGACCTCAAACTGGACGGGCGATTTCACAGCCTGAAGGTTAGCCTCTCTCAGAGGCACTGGGGATTCAGCTTGCAGGCGCGGAGTGGTTACTTTGCTCCGAAGGGCGCGAATACGCCAGCCGACGAGGCCGAAGATCAAATTCGCGGGGCGCTTCTCTCTAACAATGATTCGCAACAACTCCCGGTCGCACTCGGCGCGGGGCTTTCCCAATCGAGCCAGGACACGCGTGAGCTTTCTTTGGTTGCCCATCTGGATGCCAAGCCGTTGCACTTTCATAAGGAAGGCGAGCGCAGCGTGAATACGGTGACCTTCGTCTTCGGCATTTTCGATCAGAATGGAAACATGGTTGGGCTGCAGCAACGACGGGCAAAGGTGAGTATTCTTGACACTCAATTCCCCGATCTTTACAAGTTCGGCGTAGACGTGCGAATGTCGTTCCAGGTAAGACCGGGAATTTACCGTATCCGCGAAGTGGTCACCGACTCGGAAGAGCACCACCTGACGACCTTCTCGAAAGAAGTCAAAATTCCCTAGCCAGCACTTTGGTCTTGGCTGTCCGAAAGTAGTTCTCCAACTTCGGTTTCGGTACAATCAAATTGCCATGCCCACGACCCAAATCCGCGAGATTGCCGCCGCACACCGCTTAGACAATGTTCGCTATGCCATTCGTGATCTGGCTCCGCTGGCCGATCAAGTCATCAAGCAGGGTCACAAGGTTCTGACTCTCACGGTCGGCGATCCCAATATTTTCGATTTCCAGACGCCTCCCCATTTGATCGAGGCGGTCTACAAAGCCATGCGCGATGGCAAGAACGGCTACGCACCATCCCCCGGCATTCCGGAGGCGATTGAAGCCGTTCGTGGCGAGGCCGCGCGCAAGGGCATCGAGAATGTGCAGGATGTTTTTATCACCTCAGGCGCGAGCGAAGCGGTGGATATTTGCCTGACGGCATTGTTGAATCCGGGAGACGAGATCCTGACGCCCTGCCCCGATTATCCCCTGTATTCGGCGGTGCTGGCCAAGCTGGGCATCGAAATCAAGACTTATCTTCTTAACGAAGACGATGCATGGCAGCCCGATCTGGTGGACTTGGCGGGCAAGATCACTTCGCGCACTCGCGCCATTGTGCTGATTAATCCCAATAACCCGACGGGCTCGGTATGCTCGCGGCGCATGTTGGAGAGAATTGCCGAACTGGCGCGGCGGCACAATTTGATGATCTTCTCCGACGAAATTTACGACAAGCTCATGCTCGATGGCGATGAGCACATTTCCATGGCAGCGGTGGCGCCTGACTTGCCGGTGGTCACGTTTGGGGGCATCTCCAAAAATTATCTGGCGCCGGGTTGGCGGCTGGGATGGGGCATCGTCAGCGGCGAAGCTGCGGTGGTGAAACCTTACGTTGAGGGCCTTCACCGGCTGCTGCGGGCGCGGCTCTCGGCCAATCATCCCGAACAGTATGCGATCAAGGTGGCGCTGGAAGGGCCGCAGGATCACCTGATCGGCGTAAACCGCAAGCTGCGCGAGCGCCGCGACCTGACCATGAAGGCGTGCAACTCCATTCCGCGAATGAGTTGCGTTGCCCCACGCGGCGCGTTCTATGCGTTTCCCCGCATCGATATCCCCGAAGGCGACGAAGTCTTCGTCAAAGAATTGCTCATGCAGAAATACGTTCTGGTGGTGCACGGCTCCGGGTTTGGACAGAAATCCGGCACCAAGCATTTCCGTATCGTGTTCTTGCCGGACGAATCCACGCTCTCGCGCGCCTACACTGCGATCGGGGAGTTCATGCAAGAGCGCTATCATTAGAAATCCTTTTGTCGACTGGCACGGAGCCTTGGGGCATGATTGATATTCATAGTCACATCCTCCCGGAAGTGGACGATGGCGCGAAGTCGTGGGAGATGGCGCAGGAAATGTGCCGCATGGCGGCAGCGGATGGCATTGAGCACATGGTCGCTACTCCGCATGCCAACGAGCGTTATGCGTATGATCGCGAATATTTACAGGATGTGGTCAACCGATTGCGCGGACTAGTGGGCCAGAAACCTCGCCTCAGTCTGGGATGTGATTTCCATATGTCCTACGACAACATTCAGGACGCGCATGCAGCGCCCACATCGCTACACCATCGATGATACGCCGTATCTGCTGGTCGAACTCAGTAACTACAGCGTTCCGGCGCACCTGGAAGAAAGTTTCACCCACCTGGGGGACAAGGGATTGCGGCCGGTGATCACTCACCCGGAGCGTAATCCTATTCTGCAGCAGACTCCGCAGCGCGTCCTGCAGTGGGTGGAGATGGGATGCGTCGTGCAGGTGACCGCCTCGGCCATCACCGGAGGCTGGGGAGAGCGGGCTTGGCGCACGGCGGAATGGCTGCTGCAACGCGAGGCGGTGCACGTTCTCGCCACCGACGCACATGATACTAAACATCGGGTTCCAGTACTCTCGGCCGCTCGCAAGGAAATCGAGGAGAACTACAGCGCGGAACTGGCCAAAGCTCTGGTGGACGATAATCCCCGCGCCATCGTGAACGGACAGCCCCTGCCCTATTGTCCCAATCCTGTGATGAAAAGTTAGCCAGTCTTCGACGGCTCTTCCTTACTTCTTCGGCTGGATCTGCCTGCGGCGGATCTTGTTCCGGCGGCGGAGTCGGGGGAAACCGGCACCGACGGGTGAAGAGCAGTGGGGCGACAGTAGCGGGGAGCAGTGGCAGGTGGTGCAGCATGCGGCGGATCTGCCCCCGCTATGTCATGGCGCTCTCCGGATTCAGCAAGTGAGCATGGTCCGGACCCAGTCCCAACTTGATAAGTGCGCGCGAATCCGGAGTCATGGTGCTCTGCCAGCCCTGATCGGCTTGGTACCGTTGCATCGCTTTTTGCGTTTCATCATCCCAGACACCGGAGGGACTTCCGTCCAAATAGTGCTCCCGTATCAGAGCGTCTTGAATATCATGGGCGCGTTGCGGGTCAATTTTCTGCTGTCCGCGGTTGCGCCAACTAGCGGAGTTTTGCGTTTGCTCTTCGAGGTCCGCGCACCGCGTTTCGCAGCTACGGTCGACTGTCGCGAAGCTAGCGGCCGGAAGTGGGATGGTGCGAAGCGCCCGCGATTGTGTTGAAGTCGACATGATGTGAGTTTGAGAAGTCGAAGCGCGTGCGCGGCGTTTCGAAGACTGTTGTGAGCGACGCGGTGGACCTGGAAACCGGCTTCGAGCTGCCGAGGTTCGCTTGGCGGGCGGGCTGGTCTGCGCATGACACAGCGGCATCCACACCAGCAGCGCCGAACTGGCGGCCAGAAACCGCCCGGAAAAAGCAGGCCAGAGCAAAACTTCACCTCAGAAGGCACGGAATTCGTCTCACTTAGCATAAACCCCGAACTCAGGAATCCAGCAGCGACTCTCCCAATCCAAAGGACTAGCACTGGATGTTCTTTGCTTTAGAATCCAGTGCCACACGTGATGGGTCTGTGGTTAGGGTAGTGTTCCGGCGAGGAAGATGGTCCCGTCGCCGGTCCTCGCGCCCCGCTGGCGGACCAGAAATACCACATCCTGCCCGCTCTTCAAGGTGGACTGGATGCGGTTGAACTCATCCTCGCTGTTGACCGGCTGCTTGTTGACCTCGAGGATCACGTCCCCGCGGGCCACCCCGATATCGTCAGCGAAAGAGCCCGGCTTGACGTCCTGCACAATCACGCCTTTGCCGGAGGGAATCTCCAGCTTGTCGGCGATCTCCGGTGTAATGGCGCGCACCGTGATGCCCAGCTTGCTTTGTTTCGGAGCGGAGTCTTCTCCGTTGTCATCGTCTTCGCCGAGACGGGAGGCAAACAGCTTCGCGCGGTCGGCCACGGTCACCGTGGCTTCCTGTTTCTTGCCGTTGCGGATGAAACCGATTGGAACCTTAGTGCCGGGTTTACGGCTCGCGATATCGGCAACCAGTTCATCGCCAGTCTTCACATCCTTGCCATCCACGGAAACGATGGTGTCTCCAACCTTCAACCCAGCTTGTTCCGCCGGGCTTCCCGGAGGGCTCACATCGGCAATCGTGATTCCCGAACCGGCGCCATAGACTCGAGCAATGGCCGGATTCTCCTCCGAGTTGAACTGGATGCCAATCGAGCCCCGGGCCACGCGGTGTTCCGGACCAATCAGCTGGTTATAGACCGAAGCCACGGTATTGGAGGGCAGGGCAAAACCCACCCCCGCGTAAGAATTGGTTTCGGTGAGAATGGCGGTATTGATGGCAATGACTTCGCCATCCATATTCACCAGCGGGCCGCCGGAATTGCCCGGATTGATGGCGGCATCGGTCTGAATAAAGTTCTGGAATTGGCGTTGCGGCACGATATTGCGGCCCTTGGCGGAAACAATGCCGGCCGTAACCGTCCCCATCTGACCGAAGGGGCTGCCAATGGCGAGCACCCAATCCCCGACCTGCATGCTGTCGGAGTTGCCCAGCTTGGCCGCGGAAGAGGATGGTCCACGTCGATCTTAATGACCGCCAGGTCGGTCTCCTGGTCCATGCCGATGACTTTGGCGTCGTGCAGCACGGTCGGCGGATCGTCCTGCAAGCGCACCCGGATGCGGTCGGCTTTCTCGACCACATGGCGGTTGGTGACGATATAGCCCTTGCGGATCGACGATCACGCCGGAGCCCAGAGAACGCTCGCGGATCGCTCCGCCATCGCCGCCCTGCCCGCCTTGGCCGCCGAAAGAAGCGGTCAAAGAAGTCATCAAAGGGACTCTGATCATCGCCTTGACCTTGCCCGGGATTTCCGCGGCGGGCATGAGGGTTCTTGACCATCGATTCGGTGTTGATGTTGACCACACTCGGCTCGAGTTGCTTCGCGATCTGGGAAAACTGGTTGGAGAGTTGCCGCGGCGACGGGACCGTCAACGGGGTTGCATCGCTTTTCTTGGTCTCGTCTCCCCTGACTCCGTGGGATATGACCGTCCCGATCAAGATGCCCACCGAAAGAGTAGCCAGGATGGTCAGCGTATAGGGTAGGCGGTTCGCCTTTAAGCGCCCCCAGAAAGCGCTAGCGCGCGGGTTCATAGAAAACTTCCTCCGAACAGAATTCAAGATTATACCTTGTCATAATCGAAGGACGGAAATACCCTGAGCTTAGATGCCTCGCGGAAGGGATACGGTAGCGAGGCATTGGGAGAAAAGGGCGAGCACGTTCGCCGGCGCGTGGATGCTTGCGGCCTCTAGACCCGGCGCCGGGCGTCTCCACCCAAATCTGCGGCTGCATTTCAATTTCAGCGGACAGGGAGCGGGCAATCAAGCAGCCCTGTTCGGCCTTGTCAAGCAATCTCCTGGCGCGCGCCCGGTCTTCTTCCCGGCAAATCAGAGCCTCGGGATGGAGGATGATCTTGGTGAAGCGAAGGCTACCCTCCTCCTTCTCGATGATTCCTTCCACCGCAATCTCGATCGTCTGAAAATCGAGGTTCGACTTCTCCGCCATGCCGCGAAAAGTAGCGACAAACAACTCGCGACCGCAGCCAGCAGCAGGTGTTCCGGCGTCCACATACCGCCCTCGCCACCAAACTCTGGCGGAACTGAAAAATCCAGTGTGGATGGGATGCCATCGCTGGCTTTGATGAAACCGTGCCGGTGAAGCGTCCAGGAAGCGCTCGCCTGATACTTGTATTGGGTTTGCATGGAATTTCCCCGATACGGTCAGCTTACGTCGGCACGTCTTGGCTGCGCCATGGAACACGTCACCGCCCAGAGTGACGGGAATCACGTTCGTGCTCCTTTTGGACGCGGCTTTGCCTTGCCCGTAGGGACGGCCGCCCTCGGCTATTCCCGTCGCGCGGAGGTGGAAGGCGCCTGCCAGGCGACTGCCGGGTCTTCGACCCGGCCACAAAGCCGAGGGCGGCTGTGCCTACGAAGGCTACAAGCCGGGCTGAGGCCCTACCAAAAATTTGGGGGTAGGCGCCTTGCCTACCCCCTGCGTGGGTCGTCTCTCAAAGTGTCGGGCCGGAGAGCGCCGAAAGTGAGGACGGAATTGAGTTGAAAATAGCCTTAGGCCTAAAATCGCGCAATAGTGAAAAAATACTAGAAACCGGACAAAGGAGTTATTCCCTTCGATTCTAAGCACTTATACGCACGGCCAGCCGCCAGGTTTTTGTATTCTTCGGTCGCGCCACTCGGCCAGTGGATCACCAGCCGATCCACGTGGTCTCGTTTCCCCAAACCAAACGTCACTGGCAGTTCGGATTGCGACAAGTAACTGGAACCGCCCTTCACCAGATCGGGATTGGCGCAAGTCTCCGGCAAACATTTCAACCGACGCTCCGATGGCATCGCGAGTTCGATTTGCTGCCCACCAGCTGCACTCGAATGCTTTTGTTTCCGCTGAGTTGATCGTTGCGGTAAAGATAGGCCGGACCGTTGTTGGTGGTCACCAGCAGATCGAGATCGCCGTCGCGGTCATAGTCCCCATAGGCCAAACCACGCCCCACTTTGGGCTGGCTGAATGCGCCGCTTACCTGCGAGGCCACATCGCGAAAATTGCCTTTCCCGTCGTTCAAAAACAATTCCGGGGGCTGCGCGTAACCCACATTGCCGTGAATGTTACGTACAGTATCGTCAATATGGCCATTGGCGACGGCGAGGTCGAGCGCGCCATCGAGGTCGACATCAAGAAAAGCACAGCCAAAACCCAATTTGTCCTTGGAGGCCATCCCCACCCCGCTTTGCGTGGCCACATCGGAATAATTTCCATTGGACAGGCGGTAGAGCCCGATCATCTCGTCGTCAAAATTGGTGATGGCCACCGTGGTTGCGCCGGAGTTATCGAGATCGGCGACGTCCACCCCCATGCCAGCGCGCGCTTTGCCCTCGGCGCTGAAAGCGATGCCAGCCTCGACCGCGACATCCTTAAAAGTTCCATCGCGATTGTTGCGGTAGAGCTTGTTGGGCTGAGTGTCGTTGGCCACGAACAGATCGGGCCAGCCGTCATGATCGTAGTCGAGCATGGCCACGCCCAGAGATTTCGAACTGCTGTCGAAGATTCCGCTGCTGGCGGTTACATCTTCAAATGTGCCGTTGCCGCGATTATGAAACAGCCAGCAGGTCTCTCCGCGATAAGCTTCCGGCGTGCAATAAGACTTATGCTTGCCGTCGAGACTGCAGAACACATCGTGCTCCGGCGACCATTTCACGTAGTTGCAGACGAACAAATCCAGCAGGCCGTCGCGGTCATAATCGAACCACAGCGCGGAGGTGCTCAAAGCCTCGCGGCCGCCTAATCCGCTGGCTTTGGTGACATCCACAAACCTGCCTTTGCCGGTGTTTTTGAATAGCCGGTTCTGTCCGACGCAGGTAATCAGAATGTCGGGAAAGCCGTCGTTGTTGTAGTCGCCCACGGCCACGCCCATGCCGTACATTTCGATATCGAGCCCGGCGGCGCGGGTCACGTCCGTGAAAGTGCCATTGCGATTGTTCCGATAGAGCCGCAGCGTGGTGCGCTGGCGCTTATGGCCCGGCCAATCCATGCCATTGATCAGCAGGATGTCTTGCCAGCCGTCGCCGTCATAGTCGAGAAACGCGCATCCCGAGCCCAGGGTTTCGGGAAGCAACTTGCCCCCGTAGGCTCCACTATTATGGAAGAATCGCAGCCCGGCGCGATCGGTGACATCCACTAGGCGAAAACCGGGGCCGGTTCCGGCGGCGCGGCCAACACCCTGGGCAGCCACAAACCGGAAGCCGAAATCAGACCCGCCATACCCTGAAGAGCTACGCCCTGAAGAAAAGCCCGGCGGTTCACGGAAGGTTTACCAGCCCATTGCGGATGGCGTACACCACTAGTTCTGCGGTCTTATGGATTCCCAAAGTATCCATCATATTGGCGCGATGAACCGCTACGGTGTTGGCGCTGAGGTCGAGCGAGGAGGCAATTTCCTTGTTCGATTTTCCATCCACTATCATTTGCAGAATCTGTAATTCCCGCTGCGTGAGAGCGGCGGCGCGTTCGCCCTTTAAGTTATCTGGACGATCCAGTTGGGAGTCGAGCACTTTCTCTCCCATCATCACTCGCCGGATCGCCGTCCCGAGTTCCAAATCCACTGCATTTTTCAGAATGTAGCCGCGCGCGCCGGCGGCCAGCGCCTGGTGCACCCACGTCTCCTCGGGATGCATGCTCAGCATCAGCACCCGGGCGCTGGGAGACTCCTCCAGAATCTTGCGCGTGGCGTCCAGACCATTCATGCCGGGCAGGGCGCAATCCATGACAATCACCTGCGGGCGCAGCTCTTGCGCCAGACGCACGGCTTCCTCGCCGTCGCTGGCTTCGCCAGCCACCGTAATATCCGGTTCGTCTTCCAGAATGCGGCGAAAACCTCGGCGCACCAGGGCGTGGTCGTCCACCAAAAGAACGGTAATCTTATGCGGCATGCGGCTCCGTTTTTTCGCGTGGCACGGTCAAGCGCACCAGCGTTCCTCCTTGCGCGGGAGTCACGAAGACGATCGTCCCGCCCAGCAATTCTGCGCGTTCCCGCATCGCCACCATCCCGATCCCGGGCTTGGCCGCTCGCGCCACCAAACCCTTTCCGTGGTCTTCCACCTCGAGTTCCAATGCCTCGGGCAAAAAGCGCAAACGCACCCAGGCTTGCTTCGCCCCGGAATGGCGGGAAACATTATTCAAGGCTTCCTGCAAGACCCGATAAACATGGATGGCGGCGTTGCCCTCGATGGTAAAGGGTTCGCCGAATTTCTCATAGCTTATGTGAATTCCCGATTGTCTTTCCACTACCGGCAGGTACCAGTCGAGCGTGCTCTCCAGGCCAGCTTCATCCAGCATGACCGGATGCAGCGCCTGGGAGAGGCTGCGAACCTTATCCAGCGCGGTCTGCGCGATTTCGCGTACTTCTTCCAGGTCGGTTCGCAGGGACGAGCCGGGCGGAGCAAATTTTCCGGCGCGGCCCAGCATGGTTCCCATGGCGGTCAGAATCTGGCCGAATTCATCATGCAGCTCGCGCGAAATGTGGCGCAGCGTGGATTCCTGCGTGGCAATCAACTTCTGCGCCAGATCACTGCGCTGCTCGGACAACACCGCGAGTTGCGCGAACAGTCGGCGATTGGAACGAATCACGTAAAGACTGGTCAACACAATGGCAATCAGGATGGCAGTCAGAAAGAGATAAACCTGCCGCTGCACGCCATCGTAGATTTGCCCAATGCGCTGGGCCGCCTGTTCTTCGCTGGCGTTGTTCTGCACCAGCAGACGCGCCACCGCAGTAGTAAGCGCCGCCTGCCGTGCCTGCAACGTCAATTGAATCTGAGCTCGTGCCTCCGCCTGCTTACCCTCGCGTGCCAGGCTGAAGGTGCGATCCGCCGCATCCCAAAACTGCGCCACAAAATCGCTGAGATACTTTCTCTGATCCGGCGTGCGATCAGGAACTGCAACCTGCGCCTCCAGGCGAAGCGCGTCTTCAAGATCTTCGCGCTTGCTCTGAAACTGCGCCGACCACGCGGTCAAAGGATAGGGTTCGTCGTTGTCCAGCATGTCCCGCATGGCAATCGCCAGTGAGT
This sequence comes from uncultured Acidobacteriaceae bacterium, assembly GCA_963712035.1. GTDB lineage: Bacteria > Acidobacteriota > Terriglobia > Terriglobales > Acidobacteriaceae > PALSA-270. The sequence continues at coordinate 452,516 of CAVQGL010000006.1, forward strand.
TCAGGTCATTTTGAATGCGCAGAAGCTGCAGCGAATCCTTGCGGTTGCGGTCCACCAGGTTGTTCTGCATCTCCCGCAAGCTGGAAATCTGACGGGTAATGTAAGCCGAATAAACCACCACGGCAGCCAGCGTGACGATCAGCCCAAGGAAAAGTCCGGTGGTGGGGGAACGGTGAGGAGCAGGCAAGCGCGGCACGCCACCGAGGATACAACGTGGAGGGCCTAAGTTCCACAATGGGAGCGGAACATATCAGAGCGGCGTTGCCCCCTATCAAGTGATCCTAATCACAAATTAAGGTAAGGCTAATCACATCCTGCTCTTGGGCTCTGATCCAAAATGGCGAGCAGCGGGTGAGGATAGACGGGCCCGATGAGTCCACCCCATCGAGGTGCTTCATGTCCGATTCCAAAAGCTGTGACAAGCGCGACATTCTCGAGGTCCTGAAGTTCGAACTTAATTTCCTGGAACAAGGTGGCTACGGACGCTATGTCCGCACTCCTTGGAAGCCAATGTCGATTTTCCAGGATTCGCTTTCCTGCATTAATTTCAACAGTCCCGGGAAAGCACATCCCTGTGGAGAATGTTTGCTCACCGATTTCGTGCCGGCCGAGGGGCAGCAAGAGAAAGTTCCCTGTCATCACATTCCCCTGAATCCGCAGGGGGAAACCGTGCACACCATCGAACGCCAGCAGACCCAGGTCGAACTGGAGAGCGCGGTCAGAGATTGGCTGCGTGCAACCATCGCACGGATTGAGCGAGAACGCGCGGCGGCCACCGAGCAGGCAGCCTCGTAGAGATGAGTTACTTGCAGTACTAATTCATAAAGGACTGGGTTCATAAATAAACTTCATATAGGCATCATGGGATGGCCCGGGTAAAACCGGGCCTGCCAGTCCAAACTGCAACTCCCCGAAAACCAACCATAAGAACGCTATTAAGGATTCGTGGGGTCGTTCCCCATGTCGGCGGGGAATGCCTTGAACGCAACTTCGCGCGATTGCGAAGATGTTTTCTTATCGGCGCCTATGGTGTACTGCGTCAGCTTGCCTTTGAGAACGTAGTAGGCTTCGTCGCCGACGTTTTTTCCCGCACCGCGTTCGACCGTCCCCTTGAACTCATACCAGACGCCGTGCACAGTCTGGGTGGTGAAACTCAACTTCTTGCCCTCGAGTTTCGCCTCTTTGAAAAACTGGTCGAGAAATGCGCCTTGATCGCTATCCTGCTCGCCATACCGCGAAACGAAGCCGGTCACCCGGCCTTCTTCCACGGTAAGCTGCACAAACTCGCCTTCCTTAAGAAAACTATACATTCCCGAATAATCCGGCGCGGACGTGGTGGGAGCGGGGCTTGGTGCAGTGCCCTGAGCGGCAAGCAATGAACTGGCCAACATCGCAGCGGCGAAAACCATCCCTATTCTTTTCATAACTTTCCTGCGTCAGCACTGGTATTAAAGCACGGAAATCTGTCGGGAGGTACGAACCGCCCCGAAAAGCCTTCCGCCCCAGTTATAATAAGCGGAAAGCTCTCCCAGAGGAGCCCTGTGCCGGCGGCAGTGCGCACTGTGTTTTCCTACTGAACCAACTCATGGGATGGCTTTTAATTTTTGCCGGTTCGCAGCGAATTGCATGGAAACTGGGCCAGGGCTTATGGAATCTGTAAATGACCTCGGGGAAGGCCCGGTCGCGGTCCCTCACCTGCTCGTAGAACTTCCGCATTGGCCCAGCGTCTTTCGCCGTAACCTGCTCGACCTATTGCTGCCGCAGCAACAACCGCCGCTACATTTGTCCTCGAAGCCGGCAGCGTTCTGGCCGGATGTCTTCGTTCAGCATCGCCTGCCTTGGCGCCGTTTTCTGGAGTCTGCCTTTTACCATGGCCTCGTGCTTCTGATGTTGTGGGCATCTTCTATCCTCTGGGCGCGCCGGCCGCAGATTGCACTGCGAACTTCATTTAGCCACGAGGACGTAATCTACTACCAGCCCGCGGAACTTCTTCCCCCGCTCGATACCGGGGGTGTGCACCCGAAGCAATCGATGAGGGGAGACCCGGTGTACGCTCCGCAGCCCATCATTTCGGTGCCGAAAGAAGCTGACAATCACCGGCAAACTATTGTGACCCCTCCGAACGTGAAGCTCGATCATGACGTGCCTTTGCCGAACGTAGTCTCTTGGCCAAAAACGCCTTTGGCGGTGCCCATCGCGGCGACCCAACGGAATGACTTGGCAAAAGCTCCGTCGCTGGATACTCCGGTGGTCGCGCCTCCGCCCGACGTGAAGCTGGCATCTTCTCGCAATGCGATGCGCGGCCTGCAACCGGCGGTAGTGCAGCCTGCGCCCCTGCTAGATGCTCCCTCCCGCCGCTTGGGCGACATGAACATAGCGCCGGCCCAGGTGATTGCCCCTGCGCCTCAATTGGCGGTTGAAGCACAACGAGCCGCGGCTGGGCGTTCCGCACTCAGCGGATCTGGCGCGGTCGTGCCGCCTCCACCACCGGTATCCGGTTCCGGAATAGGCAAATCCGGGGGCCGTCTTATTGCGCTTAATCTGCAGCCGGCTGTGGCCAGCGCTCCAGTGGACCCGCCCTCTGGAAACCGTCGCGGAAGTTTTGCCGCCACTCCGCAAGGCAAAGCCGGGGCTGCCGGAACCCCTGACATTGTGGGCAACGGCTACGGTTCAGAAAGCGTAGGCGGAAATGGTAAGCACAATGAGGTACCGGCAGGATTGTACGTAGGCGCGGGCGCGGATCCCAAGACCTCCGCGGTGGGCGGAAATGGACAAGGCAATGGCTCGGGAGCGTCCTCTGGCCAGTCGCCGACAACATCCAAAGATTCGGTGCTCATGGCCAAGGTCAACCCTCCCCGGGTTGCCAGCACCCCGCAGCGACAGACCGAAGCAGTTTCCAACAGCCCCGAAAGCGACGTTGAAAAGAAGGTTTTCGGCGACCGCAAGTTTTATTCCATGACCCTGAACATCCCCAATTTGAATTCCGCGGGAGGAAGTTGGGTCATCCATTTCGCTGAATTGAACGAAGACACTAAAGACAAGGGAGAACTGGTTGCCCCGGCCGCTACCGCAATGTCAGACCCCGCCTATCCCTTGGAACTGATGAAGCAACACGTGCAGGGCACGGTGACTCTTTACGCGATGATTGGCAGTGACGGTTCGGTGAGCGATGTGCGCGTGCTCAACGGTGTCGATGATCGTCTCGATCAATATGCACGCGAGGCCTTAACACGCTGGCATTTCCGGCCAGCAACCAAGAACGGCAACCCGGTAGCCCTGGAAGCCGTGGTAAAGATTCCCTTTCACGCGGGCCGAACCAGACCAAGCTTCTAGAGCTTTGTCCCGTAGCGGCAGCCCTTTGCCAGCTGTCGCGAGGGCATGTTGCCCGCGCCCGTTTGGAGCTGAAAAATCTGTTGCGGATCACTGGCTCCGCAACGCCGGTATGCGCTCCTGCACCGCCGGTAGCGGCGGAAAATCCGTATAAGGCTCCGATTGGTACCAATACGCAGCCGAATAGTAGCAGTCGTCGCGGTCGTTCGCGTGACCGCCCTCGATGGTGTGTTTCAAATATTTTCGAAACGTGATGGGATTGTCGGCGTGCCAGCGGTACATACAATAGCGTCCGCCGGCCAGCTCTGGCGAGCTGATCAAGTGTGCGCCGTGATACAGATAAGCAAACGGACCCGCCGCGAAATCATGCGCCCCGTTGAAGTAGTCTTCACAACCGGTTCCATAGATCGCAGGCTTGGTTTCGTCGTCAATGAACGTCATGTCGTCGCCTTCACCCATCCACAGATCGCGATTCTGTAGCACGCCCAAGGTCACGCCCATCAGATGCCCCCTTCCCCGAGTTTCAAGAAACACATAATTGCTCTTCCCATCGAGGTTGAGTGCCTGGTCTTCGCTGGCATAAGGGATAGCCGCGTTGGGCGTCTTCTGGCGATATTGCGCATGAAAATACAGAATCTGCTCCGGCAAAGACGGCATGAGCTGATAATCGATGTTGGAATAGAAATCGCCGATTGCACGGTTGCCTTCGTTGGTCACAGTAACCCGCGCCGCTTTGCGAAACGGCATGCCGAAATAGCAGTTAAGCGCCCGGACCGAAGCGCAGTTCAGAAACGCCGATTGATACAAACTGTACTGTCCCAGATTGAGGCCAAAAAAGTCTCCCACCGGAACTTCCACACTGGGTTTCTCCTGACCGTCCCAATACATGCGCAAGACGGTCTCTTTCAGATGGTGCTCGCCGGCACGTCCCATGGTGAACCAGATATGCGTAATGATACCCGGCCCTGCAGCTCGAAAAACTTCCTGCGTCGCTCCCGCGGGAACCACCCAGCTATCGTGGTTCCCTCCACTGCGGTCATAACTGGATTGTTTGAGAGAAGAGTAATCGCGCGCGAACAGGTAACCCGGCAAAAGATAGCCGCCAGCTTGAAAAGTCATAGCACGTCGCTCCAGGGTTGAACGTGGGAAAGTGTACCCCATGAAAGGCGTGCCGAGCGGGCATCTGAGGCACCGCATGCTGGGGTCCACGAGGCGGAATCGGCTTGACATGGTCCTATATTTCTGCAATTATCGAAATATGACAGGGAAGCAGAGTT
>CAVQGL010000007.1:0-437520 GCA_963712035.1 uncultured Acidobacteriaceae bacterium
ACGGTTGTCGGCGCCTGCGCCAGCGGATTCCGGCGGACGGGCTGACGGCGACGCTTGAGCGCCGCCGGCCGGCTTGCAGAATAAATCGTAGAGCGCGCCGATTATCGACCGCGTCTTGTCGCTGGCGATGCTGTAGTAGATCGTCTTTCCGTCCCGGCGCGCGGAAACCAGTCCCTCGAGCCTCAACCGCGCCAATTGCTGCGACACCGTCAACTGGCGCCTCGCGAGCAGCGCCTCGAGCTCGCCGACTGATTTCTCGCCATGCAAGAGGTCGCACAAGATCATCAGACGCAACTCGTGCGCCAACGCTTTGAGAAACTCGCTCGCCTCGCGCGCACGGGGCGCCATCCGGCCGACGTCGACGATCGACTGCGGCGAGGCCGCATCCGCGCGCGCCCTGGCGGAACTCAAGCATCCTTGTAGTCCTCGATCCGCCCGATCGCCGGGGCGCGTCTTCCGGCGCCGGCTCGACGGCCTCGACCCTGCGCATCACGCGAAGGATGTTCGCCGAGGACATTTTTTCGAGGTCGCGGTCGGAAAATCCCCGCCGCACCAGCTCCGCGAACAGATGCGGGAAGCGGCTGACGTTCTCGAGCCCCTCGGGCGAAGCGCCGCCGAAGTAGTCGGAGCCGATGCCGACGTGGTCGACGCCCGCGGTTCCCGCGAGGCGCTCGATGTGGTCGGCGACCTCGCTCAGCGTCGCCTTCGGCGCGCGCCCGTGACTGGCTTCGAGATTGGCCAGTTGCGCCTTCGGGTCGGCGCCGAGCGGCGCCTTGCCGTAGGCGTCGCGCCCGCGCCGCAGCCAGTCGCGCAAGGCTGCGAGACGAAGCCCGGCACGAAGGTCGCCATGACGAGCCCGCCGTTGTCCTTCAGGCGCCGCAAGACGTCGTCGGGAGCGTTGCGCGGGTGGTCGCAGAGCGAGAAGGCGTTCGAGTGCGACAGCGCGACCGGCGCCTCCGTGATGTCCAGCACGCGCCGCATCCCGTCGTGCGAGACGTGGGCGAGGTCGATCACGACGCCGAGCCGGTTCAGTTCGCCGATCACCGCGCGGCCGAAGGCGTTCAAGCCGCCGTTGCGCGGCGCGTCGGTCGCCGAATTGACCCAGTCGAGCGTCTCGTTGTGGCAGAGCGTCATGAGCCGCACCCCGGCCGCATGCCAGATGCGCAAGGGGGAGAGCGCATTCTCGAGCCCGACGCCGCCCTCGACCGCGATGAACGAGGCGATCTTTCCGGCGGCCTTGGCCTCTCGCGTAGTCCGAAGCCTTGCGCGCGGGCAGAAAGACGTCCGGATACGCCTCCTCGATGCGGCGGATGAGGTCGATCTGCTCGAGCGCCGTGCGCGCCGGATGGGGCGCGCTGGTCGGCTGGAACGCCGCCCAGAACTGCGCCCCGACGAGCCCCTCGCGCAGGCGCGGGATGTCGGTGTCGGCCCTCTCGTGGACCTCGTTCAATTTGTAGGCGACCGATCGCCGCGCGCCGTGGGTCGATCCGGATGACCCAGGGAAGGTCGTTGTGGCCGTCGAACAGCGGCGCGCGCTCGAGCACGGCGCGCGCCATCGCGAGCGCGTTGTCCGCCCTCGCGGACGGGGCGGTCGCCGTCCACCGAGGCCGGCCTCACTCGACCGGGACGGCGACGAAGCGCGCCATGCCCTCGCCGTTGCGACACGAGCAGCAGCGCCGGCTTCTTGCCGCCCTCCTTCTTCGCGTCGGCGAGCGCCTTCGTGAGGTCGGCCGGCTTGTCGACGGCCTGGTGGTTGACCTCCTCGATCACGTCTCCGGGCCTCAGGCCCCGGTCCGCCGCGGGCGATCCCGGCTCGACCGATGTGACGACCACGCCCTTGACGCTCTCCTTGATCTTGAAGCTCTTGCGCACGTCGTCGGTGATCCCGGAGAACTCCATGCCGAGCGCCTTCTGCAACAACGTTGGTCTCCGTCTGGGTCGTCTCCTCGGTGGGCGCCGCTTCCGCGTTCTTCTCGCCGTCCTCGAGCCGGCCGAGCGTCACCGACTTGGTGACCTCCTGGCCGTTGCGGACCACGACCACGTCGACCGCCTTGCCGACCGGGGTGGAGGCGACGATCCGCGGCAGGTCGCGCGATTCCTTGATGTCCTTGCCGTCGAACTTCACGATCACGTCGCCGGCCTTCAGACCGGCGGGCTTGGCGGGGCCCTTGTCGTCGATGCCGGCGACCAGCGCGCCGCGCGCCGAGCCCGAGGTCGAGGCTCTCGGCGATGGTGTCGTCGACCGGCTGGATGCGCACGCCGAGCCAGCCGCGACGGGTCTCATGGAACTGCTCGAGCTGCGCGATGACCGGCTGGACCGTGGCCGAGGGCGTTGCGAAGCCGATGCCGATCGAGCCGCCGGACGGCGAGAGGATCGCGGTATTGATGCCGATCACCTCGCCTTGCAGGTTGAACAGCGGGCCGCCGGAATTGCCCTTGTTGATCGAGGCGTCGGTCTGCAGGAAATCGTCGTAGGGGCCGCTGTCGATGTTGCGGTTGCGGGCGGAGACGATGCCCGCGGTCACGGTCTCGCCGAGGCCGAACGGATTGCCGACCGCCATCACGCCGTCGCCGACCCGCGCCTTGTCGCTGTCGCCGAACTTGACGGTCTTCAGCGGCTTGTCGCTCTCGACCTTCAGCACCGCGACGTCGACCTTGGAATCCTTGCCGATCACCTTGGCCTTGAGCTTGCGGCCGTCGTTGAAGATGACGACGATGTCGTTGGCGTCGCCGACGACGTGGTTGTTGGTGATAACGATGCCGCTGGCGTCGATGACGAAGCCGGAGCCGAGCGACTGCGCCTTTTGCGCGCGCGGGCGCGGCGTGACGCCGTGGTTCTTGAAGAACTCCTCGAACATCTCGTCGAACGGCGTGCCCTTGGGAAGGTTCGGCATCGCGCCGCCGCCCTTCTCCTCGATCGTCTGGGTGGCCGAGATGTTGACCACCGCGTCGGCGACCTGGTCGACGAGATCGGCGAGATTGGTCGGCCGCGTCTGGGCGAAGGCGGGGCTCGCCGGCGGAAGCGAGAGCGGGCCGGCGATCAGCGCCGAGGCGAGCGCGGCCGCGAGCGCCGGTCGGACGCGCGGCGGGCGGCGTCGAATCCGCGCGTGATGGGTCATGTCATCTCCTCGAAAGCGTCGAACGATCCGGCGCGAGCCGGCCTCGCCGGATAGGGATAAAACAGCGAGCGCGAAGCCCAGACGATCGCCACGCCGAGCAGCGCGGCGCCGAGGCCGACCCCGCGCAAGCGTCTCGGGTCCTCGCGCGCGGCGGCGGCCATGCGCTTGCGCATCTGCTCCGTGAATCCCGCCATCAGCATCCCTCGATGGCGAAGACGAGGCCGATCGCGGCGGCGAAGTCCCGCATGCTCAGTCCGCCTTTGCCGTCGGCGGCGCCGCCGCGGCGGCGGCGCTTCGGCGGCGGGGTCGGCGTCGAGAAATAGCGGAAGAAGTCCGACTTCGGGCTGACCAGCGAGCGGGTCTGCCCGTCCTTGAAGCGCGTTCTGATAGGCCTGCATCGAGCGGTAGAAGGCGAAGAACTCCGGGTCGGCGCCATAGGTCTCGGCGAAGATGCGGTTTCGCTCGCCGTCGCCCTCGCCGCGGATCTGCTCGGACTGCTGCTGCGCCTGCGCGGTGATGACGGTGACCTTGCGGTCCGCCTCCGCCCGGATCTGCTGGCCTGCTGCGAGCCTTGCGCGCGATAGGACGCGGCGCGCTGCTGCCGCTCGGTCTGCATGCGGCGGAACACCGCCTCGGAATTCTCGGCCGGCAGGTCGGCGCGCTTGATCCGGACGTCGATGACGTCGATGCCGAAGCGCTTGGCGCCGGCGATCATCTGGTCGCGGATGTCGGCCATCAGCGCGTCGCGCTTGTCGCGCACGATGTCGGTGATCGACGCCTCCGACAGGGTCCGGCGCAGCGCCGAGTTCAGCATGCCGCCGAGCTGGGCGTCGGCGCCGCGCGTGTTGAACACGGATTGATAGAAGAGCAGCGGGTCGGCGATCCGGTAGCGCACGAAGGCGTCGACCTCGAGCCGCTGGTTGTCCGACACCAGCACCTCCTGGCGCTCGTTGTCGAGCGCGAGGATCCGCTTGTCGATATAGACGACCGTGTCGATGAACGGCCACTTGAAATAGAGGCCCGGCGCGCCGATCAGATCGCGCACCGGCTGGCCGAAGCGCAGCACCAGCGCCTGCTCGGTCGGATCGACGACGAAAGTCGACATCAGCGCGATCACGAGCGCGACGACCGCGACGACCGCGATCGCGAGGCCGGAAAGGGACGGTTCACTTGGCGCCTCCCGCCTTGGATTGTCAGCGCGTCGAGCGAGATATAGGGCACGGGCGCGGCTGGCGCCGTTGGTGTCGACGATCGTCTTGTCCATCGGGCCGAGCACGCGCTCCATCGTCTCGAGATACATGCGCTCGCGGGTCACGCCCGGCGCCTTCTTGTACTGCTCGTGGATCTGGTTGTAGCGCTGCGGTCTGGCCCTTGGCGTCGAGGATCGTCTGCTCGCGATAGGCGTTGGCCTCGGCCGATGATGCGGGACGCGCCGCCCTCGGCTTCCGGCACGACCTTGTTGGCGTAGGTCTCGGCTTCGTTGACGGCGCGCTGCTGGTCCTGCTGCGCCGCGGTCACGTCGCGGTAGGCGGAGAGGACCTGGCCGGCGCGTCGACCGACTGCAGCTGAACCTGCTTGACCAGCACGCCGGCGCGATATTCGTTGAGCAGGTCCTGCATGCGCTTCTGCACGTCGGTCTCGACCGACGGCGCGGTCGGTGGTCAGGATGCCGTCGATCGTCTTCAGGCCGACGACCTCGCGCATGATGCTCTCGGCGACCGCCTTGACCGTCTCGCGCGGCTTCAGGATATTGAACACATAGTCCTCGGGCTTGGCCGGATCGATCTGCCAGTTCACCCGGAAGTGGACGTCGACGATGTTCTTGTCGCCGGTGAGCATCTGGCTCTCCTCGGGGATGTCGGTGCTCGCGCCGTCGCTGCGGTAGCCGACCTCGGTGATCTGCTGATCCCAGACCGGAACCTTGATCACCGAGCCGATCGGCCAGGGCCAGTTGGTGTTGAGGCCGGCGGCGGTCTTGCCGGTGTAGCGGCCGAACACGAGGTTGATGCCGACCTCGTTGGGCTGGACGGTGTAGAACGTGCCCCAGGCGAACCAGAGCGAGGAGCGCGGCGAGGACAACGAAGAGCGTCCGCGGCCGCCAGACCCCTTCCCTCCGGCGCCGCCCGACCCGCCGGGCGTCGAGCTTGCCAAGGGCCTCCTGGACGCGGCGGATGATCTCCTCGAGATCGCCGGTCGGCGGGGCCGGACGGCCCTTGGCCCCAGGGACCGCGCCCCGGCGAGCGCCAGGGTCCGCCGCCTTGATTGTTCCAGGACATCCGAACCTCTCGTCGGCCGGCGGCCGATGCGTCGGGCGCTTATATAGGCAAGTGCGGCGGCGCGGCAACGGACGCCGCGCCGCGGCGTCCGTCGGAGCCTGACCCGCGGGCCTTGCCTCAGTCATGGCGCCGCGGCTTCCCCCTCTTGGCCGGTCGCTCGGCGCGTCCGCCGCGCGCGGCGCGAGCGGCGTGATTCTGAGCGCGGCGATCCGGTTGCGCTGCTTGCGCAGCACCTCGAAGCGGAAGCCGTAGAAAGCTGAAGGTCTGGCGCGGCTCGGGAATGGCGCGCGCCTCGTGGATGACGAGGCCGGCGACGGTCGCCGCCTCCTCGTCGGGCAGGTTCCAGTCCATCGCGCGATTGAGGTCGCGGATGGTCGCCGAGCCGTCGACCACGACCGAGCCGTCGCGCTGCTTGCGCACGCCCTGCACGGCGACGTCGTGCTCGTCGCGAATGTCGCCGACGATCTCCTCGATGATGTCCTCGAGCGTCACCAGCCCCTGCACGACGCCATATTCGTCGACGACCAGCGCCGAATGGGTCTTGCGGCGCAGGAACGCCTGCAACTGGTCGCGCAGCGTCGTCGACTCGGGGATGAACCAGGGCTCGAGCGGCGAGGTCGGCGATATTGAGCTTGCTGGCGTCGCCGCCGGCCGCGACATAGGCGCGCAGCAGGTCCTTGGCGTGCAGCACGCCGACGATGTTGTCCGGATCGCCCCGCCACAGCGGCATGCGCGTATAGGGCGAGGCGATGACCTCGCGCACCAGCTCCTCGGGCGGCAGATCGGCGTCGATGAGCCGCATCTTGGTGCGATGGACCATCACGTCGCGAGACCGGGATTTCCGACAGCTCCAGAAGGCCGCCGAACATGTCGCGCTCGGCGCGCTCGACGTCGCCCTCGCGATGCAGAATGTCGACCGCGCCCATCAGCTCCTCATGGCCGGAAACGCCCGGATCCGTCTCGACAGCGAGACGCCGCACAGCCGCAGGATGCCGCGGACCAGCGCCTCGACCGCGCTGACGATCGGTCCGAAAACGCGTGACGAAGAACAGCACGAGCGGCGCGATCAGCAGCGAAACGCGGTCGGGATAGGCGATCGCGATGGTCTTCGGCATCACCTCGCCGAAAACGACGATCAGCGCGGTCATGATGATGGTCGCGGCCCACACGCCGTGATCGCCGTAAAGTTCAAGCAGAACGCTGGTCGCGATCGCCGACGCGCCGATGGTGACGAACTGACCGCCGAGCAGCATCGCGCTGATGAGGCGCCCGCGCATCGCCGATCAGCCGCGTGACCAGCTTCGCCCGGCTGTCGCCGGCCATTTCGAGCGCATGCATGCGCGCGCGCGAAGCGGCGGTCAGCGCGGTCTCGGCGCCGGCGAAAAACGCCGCGGCGGCTATGCTCGAGCGATGATGACGATGAGGGCGAGGCCGTAACGACATGCGACCGATTTTAGCACGCGGCGCCAGGCGCGCGTAACGCAGGCGCGATCACGCGTTCAGGCCTGCCAGCGCCAGCTCGCGCGTCAGAAACGCCGAGACTTTCGCCTCATCGACATCGCGGGCGATGAAACTCTCGCCGATGCCCCTGGCCAGAATGAAGGTCAGCCTGCCGCGCTCGACCTTCTTGTCCTGCCGCATGGCGGCGAGGATTTCGTCCGCGCTCGGCCTCGAAGCCGGGGATGTCGCGGATCCGGGTCGGCAGGCCGGGCGCCTTCAGATGCGCCTCGACCCGCGTCGCGTCCTGCCCGGAGCAAAGGCCGAGATCGCGCGAGAAGCGGAAAGCGCGAGGCCATGCCGATCGCGACGCCCTCGCCGTGCACGAGGCGCGCCAAATCGTAGTGGGTCAGGCTCTCCAAAGCATGCCCGAAAGTGTGGCCGAGATTGAGCAGCGCGCGCTCGCCCTTGCTCGGTCTCGTCGGCGGCGACGACGCGCGCCTTGGCCGCGCAGCTCATGGCGATCGCTTCGACGCGCGCCGGACCGCCGGCGAAAACCTCGCGCCAATTGGCTTCCAGAAATTCGAAAAAGCCGCGATCGCCGATCAGCCCGTATTTGACGACCTCGGCGTAGCCGGCGCGAAAATCGCGCTCGCTCAGGGTGTCGAGGCACGCGGTGTCGGCCAGCACCAGCGAGGGCTGATGAAAGGCGCCGACGAGGTTCTTGCCGTGCCGCGAATTGATCCCGGTCTTGCCGCCGACGCTCGAAATCGACCTGCGCGAGCAAGCGTCGTCGGGATCTGCACGAAGCGCACGCCGCGGCGCAGCGACGCCGCGCAAAATCCGGCGAGATCGCCGATGACGCCGCCCCCGAGCGCGATGACGAGGTCGCGCCGTTCGATCCGCGCGGCGATCAGCGCATCGCAAACGCGGGCGAATTCGGCGTAGGACTTCGTCGCTTCGCCGGGCGGGCAAACGATCGGACGTCGAGCGCAGGCCCGCTTGCTCGCAGGCTCGCGGTCAGCCGCTCGAGATAGAGCGGGGCGACATTGGCGTCGGTGACGATCGCGCAATGCGCGCCGGCGCGATCTCGCGCGATTTCGGCGCCCGCCTCGTCGATCAGGCCGGGGCCGATCAGGATCGAATAGGCGCGCGCGCCAAGCGGCACCTCGACCCTGCGCCGCGCTGCACGAGCGGCGCGGCGTCCTTGCACAGCGTCGCGAGCGAGACGCCGCAGGACGGCGTCGACGACCGCGTCATGGGGCCGTCGCGCGATTCGACGGTGACATCGGCGAGCGCATAGGTCGGCGAACGCTCCTCGAGCAGGCGGCGCAGCGTCTGCCTCCGGGTCGGCGGTCTTCAAGCAGCGGCCGATTGGACTTCTTGCGCACGCGGGCCAGCAGGACCTCGAAGCTCGGCTTCAGCCAGATCGAGACGCCGCGCGCGGCGATGTTGTCGCGGGTCGCCGCGTTCATGAAGGCGCCGCCGCCGGTCGCCAGAACCAGCGGCCCGGCATTCAGAAGACGGGCGATCACCTTGCGCTCGCCGTCGCGGAAATAGGGCTCGCCAAAGCGATCGAAAATCTCGGAGATCGTCAATTGCGCGCCGGCCTCGATCTCGGCGTCGGCGTCGACGAAAGGCAGTCCGAGCCTGGCCGCGAGCCGCTTGCCGACCGAGGTCTTTCCGGCGCCCATCATGCCGACGAGCACGACCGAGCGGCCGCCCAGCGCGGCCGCCACGCGCCCGGCGTCGACCGATTGGCCCTGACCCATGAACCCTCAACCTTGCCCGCTCGCGTCTTCGCGCCGTCCCATACAGGAAGCGGGCGACGAATGCGACGACCGCCGCCGCATCCGCGGCGCGCGATCGCTTCGACCGTCTTGCGCGCCGCGCCGGTTCTTGCAACCATGTCGGAAGCACGACAACAAGCTGCAGCGGTCGACGACGGCGGCGCCGAGTCCTAAGGCGCGGTCATGACAGGAAAACCGCGCCGATGGACGCGGTTAAGTCTGGGAGTCGATCGCTTGCGAATGAGCGCGCGAGGCCTCGACGCGCGCGTAACGCATGAGGGAGCCCGGGATGAACGCAGCCAATCACGAGAACCGCGTCGCCGGTCCGCGTCTCGTCGCCATCGTCGGGCCGTTTCAGAGCGGAAAAACCAGCCTTCTCGAGGGGATACTGGCGCGCGGCGGCGGCGTGGCCCGGCAAGGCTCGGTGCGCGACGGCACCAGCGTCGGCGATTCGAGCTCCGAGGCGCGCGGCCATGCGATGAGCGTCGAGCCCAACATCGCCAACATCGACTATATGGGCGACCGGCTTGACCTTCTTCGACTGCCCCGGCTCGGTCGAATTCATCCATGACATGCGCCACGCGCTGCCGGTCTGCGACGCCGCGGTCGTCGTGTGCGAGGCCGATCCGCGCAAGGTTCCGGCGCTGCAGGTGATCTTGCGCGAGCTCGAAGAGCTTGGGTTTCCGCGCATCCTCTTCCTCAACAAGATCGATCAGGCCGGCGGCAGCTTGCGCGAGACGCTGGAGATGCTGCAGCCGGCCTCGCGCACGCCGCTGCTGCTGCGCCAGATCCCGGTTTGGGAGAACGGCGTCGCGACCGGATTTATCGATCTCGCGCTCGAACGCGCCTTCGTCTATCGCGAAGTCGGCGCCCTCCACCGTCATCGAAATGCCGGCCGGCGTCGTCCCCGACGAGAAGGAGGCGCGCTATTCGATGCTGGAGCGGCTGGCCGACTATGACGATGCGCTGATGGAGCAGCTGATCAGCGACATCGAGCCGCCGCGCGATCTTGTATTCGACGACCTGGCGCGCGAATTGCGCGAGGGGCACGTCGTGCCGGTGCTGATGGGTTCGGCGACCGGCGGCCACGGCGTCACCCGTCTTCTGAAGGCGCTGCGGCACGAATCGCCCGGCATCGCCCATACCCGCAAGCGGCTCGGCGTCGAGGACAAAGGGTCCGGCGCTGGCGCAGGTCATCCGCACGATCCACACCGCCCACGGCGGCAAATTGTCGCTCGCCCGCGTGCTGCGCGGCGATTTCGTCGACGGCGCGACGGTGGTCAGTTCGCGCGGGATCGAGGAGCGCATCGGCGGCCTCGCCCGGCTGATGGGCGCGACGTCCTCGAAACTGACCCGCGCCGAGGAGGGCGACACGGTCGCCTTCGCCCGCCTCGAACACCTCGCGACCGGGGACCGCTTCGCCGACGGCAAGAACGCGCCGGCCGCCGCGGATGTCCGCCGCCCGCCGCCGACGCAAGGCGTCGCCATCCGCGTCAAGGACCGAAAGGACGAGGTGCGCCTCGCCGCGCGCTCGCCAAGCTGTGCGAGGAGGATCGCGCGCTCTCCTACGTGCATGACGCCGAAATGTCCGAATTGAAGCTGTTTGGCCAGGGCGAGATGCATCTGCGCGTGACGATCGAGCGGCTCGCCGACCGCTTCGGCGTGACGGTCGAGACGCAGAAGCCGACCGTCGCCTATCGCGAATCGATCCGCGACGCGGTCACGGTGCGCGGGCGGCACAAGAAGCAGTCGGGCGGCCACGGCCAGTTTGGCGACGTGGTCGTCGAGGTCGGCCCGCGCGGACGCGGCGAAGGATTCGCCTTCGCCGAACGCGTCCACGGCGGCAGCCGTGCCGCGGCAATATTTCTCGTCGGTCGAGGCCGGCGCGCGCGACGCGCTGGCGCGCGGGCCGCTCGGCTTTCCGGTCGTCGACGTCTCGGTGACCCTGATCGACGGCTCCTATCACACCGTCGATTCCTCCGACATGGCGTTCCGCGCCGCGGCGAAGCTTGCGCTCGGCGAGGCGTTGGCCAAGGCGCGGCCGGTGCTGCTCGAGCCGATCCTCGTCGGTGACGATCTATGTGCCGACCGACGCGCTGGCGCGGGCGAGCGCATTGGTGAGCGCGCGGCGCGGCCAGATCCTCGGCTTCGAGGCCCGCGAGGGCTGGGCGGGCTGGGAGGCGCTTGCGGGCGCTGATCCCGGAGGCCGAAATCGGCGATCTGATCGTCGAACTGCGCTCGGCGACCTCGGGCGTCGGCGCGTTCGAGACCAAGTTCGATCATCTGGCCGAGCTTTCCGGGCGCGCCGCCGAACTGGTGATCGCGGCGCGTCAGAAGGCGCAACGCCTGAGGCCGCCGAATTTCGGCGCGCGTCTTCCCGGCTGTACAGGCGCCCGGCCTTCGCCTAAGGGGCGCGTGGCCCGCCTCATCTGGAGACGACGTCGATGGCCGACGCCCGAGCGAAGCGCAACCGTCTGGTGACGGTATTCGGCGGGTCCGGATTCCTCGGCCGCCATATCGTCAGGGCGCTGGTCGCGCAACGGCTGGCGGGTGCGCGTCGCCGTGCGGCGGCCGGATCTCGCCGCCTTCCTGCAGCCGATCGGCGGGGTCGGGCAGGTCCAGCCGGTGCAGGCCAATCTGCGCTTCCCGGAATTCGCTCGCCGCCGCGCTCGAGGGCGCGGACATGGTCGTCAACGCGACGGGCGTGAAGGTCGAGAGCGGGGCGCAAACCTATACAGCGGTCCATGTCGAGGGCGCCCGCGCGCTCGCGCGCGCCGCAAAGGCCGCGCGGCGTCGCGCCTATGTGCATATTTCCGGGATCGGCGCGGACCCGAACTCCGCCTCGCGCTTCGTCGCGAGCAAGGGGCTTGGCGAGAAGGCGACCCTCGACACGTTCCCCGCCGCGATAATCTTGCGTCCCTCGGTCGTATTCGGGCCGGAAGACGATTTCTTCAACCGCTTCGGCGCGCTCGCTTGCCATTTGCCGGTCTTGCCGCTGTTGGGCGGCGGCGAGACGCGCTTGCAGCCGGTCTATGTCGGCGACGTCGCGCAGGCCGCCGCCGCGGCGCTCTCCGGCGTGGCGAAGCCCGGCGCGATTTACGAGCTCGGCGGCCCGAGGACGATGACGCTGCGCGAAGCGGCGGAACTCGCCCTGCGCACCATCGATCGCCGCCGTCTGCTGATCGGCTCTGCCGCTCGGCCCGTCGCGCTGGATCGCGGCCTCGAGCCAATTCGCGAGTTGGGCGACATTCGGGCTTTTTCCGAAAATGCTGACCTCGACGCGCGATCAGGTCGATTTGCTGGCGTCGGACAACGTGGTGTCCGCCGCAGCGGAAGCCGAGGGGCGCGTGCTCGCGCGCTCGGACATCGAGCCGCAGGCCGCCGAAGCGATCATCCCGTCTTATCTCGTGCGGTTTCGCCGCACCGGCCAGTACGAGGTTCAACGTTCGGCTTGAGTGTATCGGCCGCCGTCGGCGACGGCCCGGCCGAATTGTCGCGCTGAGCCCAAGTCGTTGACGGTTTGCTATTGATGTTTAGCGTTGTTTCGGGGCAAGAAGGCGCGTTGTGAAACGCTCGCGGTCGCTTCGAGTCGGGGACGTTCGGTGATCAAGTCTGAGCTCGTGCAGCGCATGGCCGCCCGAAATCCGCATCTCTATCAGCGCGACATCGAGAACATCATCGACGCCATTCTCGGCGAAATCGCCAACGCCTCGGCGCGCGGCGAGCGCGTCGAGTTGCGCGGCTTTGGCGCATTCTCGACCAAGCAGCGCCTGGCCCGCACCGGCCGCAATCCGCGCACCGGCGACAAGGTGCCGGTCACCGAGAAGCTTGCGCCGTTTTTCAAGACCGGCAAGGAAATGCGCGAGCGCCTCAATCGCGCGGCGGTCGAGCAGGTCTAGATAGTTCGCGGGGCAGCTGGGCTGAGGGGCTCGGCGGTTGGAGCGGATAAGGCTTGCATGGTGCGCTTCTTCAAGATCGTCATCTTCGTCCCTGTCGCCATCCTCATTCTCATTTTCGCTTTCGCCAACCATCATTCGCGTCATGGTGTCGTTGGATCCGTTCTCCTCCGGACGCCCCCGCCTTTTCGTTCACCGCGCCGCTGTTCGCGGTCGCGATCGGCTCGGCGATGGTCGGCGTCGTCGCGGGCGCCTTCGCGACCTGGTTGTCGCAAGGGCCGTCACCGGCGGGCCTCGCGCCAACGCCGAGGCGGAGAGCGGACAAATGGGCGCCCCCAAGCCGAGGCGCTAAAGGCGGCCCGGGCACAGGAGAAGATGCATAGTCGTCTGTGAAGAACGCCTTCGGGCGGGTTTGGGGGTTTCTGGCGGCTTTCGCCGAGCTGTTTTTAAGCGGAGCTCCCGTTTCCGGTTTCGAGGATGTGGCAACGGGGCGAGACGATCGAGTAGCGCGGTCGTCATCTTCGGGTCGCCGAACACGGTCGCCCACTCGCCGAAGCTGAGATTGTGGTGATGACGACGCTGGCGCGCTATAAAGCTTGCAGAGGTGGAAGAGCAAGGCTCCGCCGGAGGCGCTGAACGGCAGGTAGCCAAGCTCGTCGAGGATGACGAGATCGGAGTGGGTGAGCCGGGCTTCGATCTGTTCTGGTTTGCCTTGAAGCTTCTCTTGTTCGAGAGCATTGACGAGTTCGACCGTGGAGAAGAACCGGACGCGCTTGCGGTGGTGATCGATCGCCTGGACCCCGATCGCAATGGCGAGATGCGTCTTGCCCGTACCGGGGCCGCCGACCAGGACGACATTGTGGGCGTCTTCCAGGAACTCGCAGCGGTGGAGTTGACGCGCGAGCGCCTCGTTGACCTCGCTGCTGGCGAAGTCGAAGCCGGCGAGATCGCCATAGTTCTGGAAGCGGGCGGCCTGGAGCTGATAGGCCGTCGATCTGACCTCTCTGTCGGCCGTCTCAGCCTTCAGGAGCTGCGACAGGATTGGCACGGCGGCTTCGAAGGCCGGGAGCCTTGTTCGGTCAGCTCGCCGACCGTGTGGGCCATGCCGTGCATTTTGAGACTGCGCAGCATGATGACGACGGCTCAGGCGGCGGGATCATGACGCATGGCGCGCCTCCGGGGCTTTGCGCAGCGCGTCGTAGCGCGCGACGTTGGCTTGCGGCCTGTGGTGAGCGTCAGGGCGTTGGGCGGCTTCACGGCTGGTGGGTCGATCGGCTTGCCGTCGACCGGCCGGTGCAGCACATTCAGAATATGGGTCTTCGTCGGCGCGAAATCCCGCCACAGCCAGCGCCAGTTCAACGGCGGCGAGCACGGCCTGTTCGTCATGACGGAGGACGAGAGCCAGAATCTCGACCATCTCGCGTCGCCGCCCGGCGTCTTGAGCATCCGCTGTTGCAGAGCCCGGAAGGCGGGCAGGAGTTCGGCGAACGGCGCGCCGTTGCGGAGTGCGCCCGGTTTACGTTGATTGACCGCCAGATAGCGCCGCCAATCGAAAACGGTCGTCGTACTCTTTCGTTGGTGAGAGCGGGCAAAGAATCGGCGGTGTTGGCAGATGATCTGCCCTTCGGCGACGACGACGATATGTCCGTGCTGCCGATCGCCGATGCATGCGATCGGCGCCGATATCTCGCAGCGGCTGGACGTGGTCCCGGCGCAGTTCCGGGTGCTGGTGACGCACCGACCCAAATATGCCTGCCGCGCCTGCGAGGAGGCCGTGGTTCAGGCGCCGGCGCCCGAGCGGCTGATCAAGGGCGGCCTGCCCACCGAGGCGATGGTCGCCTCCGTGCTGGTCTCCAAATACGCATGGCATCTGCCGCCCTATCGTCAGGCTCAGATGCTGACCGCCCAGGGCCTCGACATCAAGCGCTCGACGCTGGCGTTCTGGGTCGGCCAGGCGGCTGCGGAACTCAGGCCGGTCTATGGCCGCCTTCGGGAACTCATTCTGACGTCGGGCAACGTCGCGGTCGACGAGACGAAGGCCCGGTGCTCGATCCGGGTCGAGGCCGGGTCAAGGAGGGCTATTTCTGGGCGGTCGCCCGCGACGATCGACCATGGGGCGGGGGGGACCCTCCGGCCATCGCCTTCGCCTATGCGCCCGGCCGCGGGGCGATCCACGGCCTAAAGCTGCTCGACAATTATGCGGGCGTTGTTCAGTGCGACGGTTGCGCCGCCGAAAAGACGATCGCCGCCAAGGCGCCCGATGGCCGGATCACGCTCTCCTTCTGCTGGTCCCACCTGCGGCACCGGTTCTTCGACCACGCCAAGGGTGAAGCGCCGATCGCCCGTGAGGCGCTCGAAAGAATCGCCGCGCTCTACGCAATCGAGAGGACGATCAGGGGCGCAAGCGCCGACGAGCGTCGCCGCGTGCGCCAGGAGAAGAGCAAACCGCTCGTCATAGCGTTCAGGTTCTGGCTCGAGCATCAGCTGGCGCGCGTCTCTGGCAAGTCCGGAATCGCCGAGGAGCTCCGCTATGGTCTGGACCACTGGGAAGGGCTCGTCCGCTTCCTCGACGACGGCCGCATCGAACTCGACACGAACATCGTCGAGCGCGGCATCCGCCCGATCGTTCTCAATCGCAAGAACGCGCTCTTCGCTGGTCATGACGAGGGAGCCGAAAACTGGGCCTGCGTCGCGTCGCTGATCGAGGCGTGCAAGCTCAACGACGTCGAGCCGCAAGCCTGCATCGCCGGCGCCCTCGACAAGCTCGTCAATCTCTGTCCGGCATCGCGCATCGACGAGCTCATGCCGTGGGCATGGGCGAACGCGTCCGCACCCCATCGCCTCGCCGCCTGACCCGCGGCGTCAACTCACCAAAGCCGTGGGACGTAAGCGCCGCTTACGCTGTAGCATCATGTCGACGCCAACATACGGCCGCGTCAGCTCAGCTCGGCGCTCGGGCGTAGTGCTCACGAAATCTGGAAATGGCATAATCGAAATCTTTCGCCGGCCCGCCGGTCGCCTCAAGACAGCGCGCGACCAACGAAGGGACGCCATTGCCGACAAAACCAGCAACATCCTCAAGCGTCAATGGCGGCCGGCAAAGGTCGTCAGCATGCGATTTGCCGCCGTATGCAAGTCCGGCGCACTGTCGATCAGGGTGCCATCAAGGTCGAAAACGACAGCTTTCATGAATTGCACTCGATGAACTCAGCGGCAGAGATTGAATTGTTGATGCGATGTCGAGGCGGTGACGGCCGTCCGAAGTCACCGCGGCGCAATGACCCGCTTATCGCGCGCTACTCCCGGTTTGCTGAAACACCCGGCTCCGGCGAATGTCTTCGGCCTCGAGGGTCGTCAGCGCGTCGAGAGTCAATTCGCGGTCGCCCTCTGCAAAGAGGCGATTGGCCTGGCGCAGGCGCGCCCGATCCAGCGCGTTGCGGATCGAACGCGCGTTAGCGAACAGCGGCTGCGTGCGGCGCCGCGAAATATATTCGCCGAGCGCAAGCTTCGCATCGGGACTTAGCTTGTAGTTGAGGGAAGCGAGCATGTTCTCTCCGATCGCCAGGAGATCGGAGTCGTCGTAGTCGGGAAAATCGATGTGATGGGCGACGCGCGAGCGGAAGCCCGGATTGGAATGAAAGAAGCGGTCCATCTTGTCGGCGTAGCCAGCGAGGATCACCACGAGATCGTCGCGGTTGTTCTCCATGATCTGCAGCAGAATCTCGATCGACTCCTGCCCGTAGTCGCG
Source organism: uncultured Acidobacteriaceae bacterium (assembly GCA_963712035.1). Classification (GTDB taxonomy): domain Bacteria; phylum Acidobacteriota; class Terriglobia; order Terriglobales; family Acidobacteriaceae; genus PALSA-270. Next base: position 16,267 of record CAVQGL010000007.1, read on the forward strand.
TTCGTTCTCCTGGCGATAGAGGTAATAGGCCTCGTCGATGAACAACACGCCGCCCATCGCCTTCTTGAGCACCTCTTTCGTTTTGGGAGCCGTGTGGCCGATATATTGACCCACGAGATCGTCACGCGTCACAGCGACCAGGTGCCCGCGGCGCACGTAGCCTAGCCGGTGGAGGATCTCGGCCATGCGCACCGCGACTGTCGTCTTGCCGGTGCCGGGATTGCCGGTGAAGCTCATGTGCAAGGTCGGCGCCTGTGAGGCGAGCCCGAATTTCGACCGCACGCGATCGACCAGCAGGAGCGCCGCGATCTCGCGGATGCGCTCCTTGACCGGCGCGAGCCCAACGAGTTCATCGTCAAGCTGTTGAAGCACGGGACCGACGCCCGACTGCGCGAATTCTTCCGCAAGGTTGGTTTTTGCCGGCGCCGCCGGGACGCCCTCGTTCACGTGTAACGCTTCCCTTCCGGCCGGTCGGTCGCATAGGCCCTTGTCGCATAGCGCTGGACGCGGCCGTGGGCTTCCGATCGATCGAGGCGGAAGCCCTCCTCGTTCTTCGGCCGGTTGACGAGGAAAGAGATGCGCACCGATTCCCAGCCGTGAGAGGAATCAAAGGCAGAGAGGCGGATGTACTGGTCGCCGTAAATCTTGCGGCAGTTATTGAGCTCCATCAGCACGCCCTTCGCATCATGCAGGTCGAACATCGGCAGGCCCCACATCTCCCAGTATGTGTTGCGGGGATGCGGATCGTCGGTGAACTCCAGATTCACCGCCCAGCCTTTTTCGAGGCAATATTGGATCTGAATGAGGATCTGGTCGTCAGTGAGATCAGGTAGAAACGAGAAGCAGCCTTGTGTGATGCGCATCGAAAAGTCTCCTTGAGTTCGTGATGGCGGTCAGCGGACTTGTCCGGGTTGGGCGAAGCGCCGAAGTGGATTGAGCCCGCCGCATCACGGTCACGCCACCGTCAGCGACGGCACGAAGTCGGGCTGATCGGTTGAAGCATAGTTGAAGGTCACATCGCCCCAGACGTCGAGCGCCTGGCGAAGCGGCGTGCAGGTCTTGGCGGCGTCTGCGAGGATCGTTGGCCCATCGTTGACATAGTCGCGGCCCGCGTTGCGGGCGAAAACCATCGCTTCGAGGGCCACGCGGTTGGCGGTTGCGCCAGCCTGAATTCCCCCCGGATGGCCGATCGTGCCGCCGCCGAACTGCAGCACCACGTCGTCGCCCAACAGACTAAGAAGCTGGTGCATCTGGCCGGCATGAATGCCGCCCGAGGCCACCGGCATCAGCTTATTGAGCGAAGCCCAGTGCTGGTCGAAGAAGACGCCGTGCTCGAGCTGCATCGGATTGAATTCCTCGCGGCAGATGTCGTAGTAGCCCCTGGTCGTGGCGGGATCGCCTTCGAGCTTACCGACGACCGTGCCGGCGTGGATGTGGTCGACCCCGGCGAGCCGCATCCATTTCGCGATCACGCGGAACGAAACGCCGTGAATCCTCTGTCGCGTGTAGGTCCCGTGGCCGGCGCGGTGCAGATGAAGGATCGTGTCGTTCCTGCGCGCCCACTTGGCCATCGACTGGATCGCCGTGTAGCCGATGACGAGGTCGATCATCACGATGACGGAGCCGAGCTCCTTGGCGAACTCGGCGCGCTCGTACATCTCTTCCATCGTGCCGGCAGTGACGTTGAGATACGAGCCCTTGACCTCGCCCGTCGCCGCCTGCGCCTTGTTCACCGCCTCCATCACATAGAGAAAGCGGTCGCGCCAATGCATGAACGGTTGCGAGTTGATATTCTCGTCGTCCTTGGTGAAGTCCAGGCCGCCTTTTAGAGCTTCGTAGACAACGCGCCCGTAGTTGCGGCCGGAAAGGCCGAGTTTCGGCTTGACGGTCGCTCCGAGCAGCGGCCGGCCGAACTTGTCGAGCCGCTCGCGCTCCACGACGATGCCGGTCGCCGGGCCCTGGAACGTCTTCACGTAGGCGATAGGGAAACGCATGTCCTCGAGCCGCAACGCCTTGAGCGGCTTGAAACCGAACACGTTGCCGATGATCGAGGCCGACATATTGGCGATCGAGCCCGGCTCGAACAGGTCGAGATCGTAGGCGATGTAGGCGAAATATTGCCCTTCGGATCCCGGCGCCGGATCGACGCGGAAACATTTGCCGCGATATTTCTCGGCCGCGGTCAGCCTGTCGGTCCACACCACCGTCCAGGTCGCGGTCGAGGATTCGCCCGCGACCGCCGCCGAGGCTTCGATCGGATCGACGCCGTCCTGCGGCGTCACCCGGAAGCACGCGATGATGTCGGTGTCTTTCGGCACGTAGTCGGGCTCCCAGTAACCCATCTTGCGGTATTCCATCACGCCGGACTTGTAGCGATCCTTGCCTTTGACGGTCTGCGAAGGTTGCACGTTCATGGCTTTTCTCCTCGTCTTCGAGCTGTAGGCTAAGCGGTCGCTGCAGGCGATTTCTCTGACGCCTTAAGCGTGAATGGCGCGTCGGCGGCGCTCCACTAGTTTCAGGATCATCGGCGTCAGAATGAGCTGCATCGCGATGTCGAGCTTGCCGCCCTGGATCACGATCGAATTCGCTCGGCTCATGAAACTGCCGTGGATCATCGAGAGCAGATAGGGGAAGTCGATGCCGTGCGGATCGCGGAAGCGGATCACGACCATCAACTCGTCAGGCGTCGGAATCCATCGCGCGATAAAGGGGTTCGAGGTATCGACCATGGGCACGCGCTGGAAATTGATGTCCGTTTGCGAGAACTGCGGGCAGATGAACTTGATGTAGTCGGGCATGCGGCGCAGCACCGTGTCGGTAATTGCCTCGGTGGTGTAGCCGCGCGAGTCGCGGTCGCGATGCATCTTCTGGATCCACTCCAGATTGATGACCGGAACGACGCCGATCTTCAGGTCGGCATATTGGGCGACGTTGACCTTGTCGGTTACGACGGCGCCGTGCAGGCCTTCGTAGAAGAGCAAGTCCGAGCCCGGTTCGAATTCGATCCAGGGCGTGAAAGTTCCGGGCGGGCACTTGTGCTGCTCGGCCTCCGCCGCGTCGTGGACGTAGGTGCGTGTGCGCCCGCCGCCGTTCTCGGAATAGGCGGCGAATGTTTTCTCGAGTTCTTCGAACAGATTGGCGTCTTCGCCGAAGTGACTGTAGTGGTTGTCCCCCTTGGCGGCGGCTTCCTTCATCTTTTCCCGCATCTCAAGGCGGTTCCAGCGATGGAAGGCGTCCCCTTCGATATAGACCTGGTTGATCTTCTCTCGACGGAAGATCTGCTCGAAGGTCCGCTTGACCGACGTCGTGCCCGCCCCCGAGGAGCCGGTGATCGCGATGATGGGATGCTTGATCGACATCTTGCCACGTTCCGAAGTTCGAAGCTCACCGGCGCAGGAGGCCGCGTTTGGCGAATAGAGGCGAGTCGTTCGCCGAGACGCTGTCTTCGCGATAGTAGCGAGCGATCCGCTCGACCTTACCTTTCGAGCCGAAGATCAGCGGCGTGCGACCGTGGAGGGCCCTCGGCTCGATCTCCAGAATGCGCTGAAATCCGTCGATCGCGGCGCCGCCGGCTTGCTCGATGAGGAACGCGACCGGGTTGGCTTCATAGAGCAGCCTGAGGCGTCCTCGCTCGTAGCCCGGGCGCGAATCTTCAGGGTATAGATAGACGCCGCCACGGATCAGAATGCGGTAGACGTCGGCGACCATCGAGCCGATCCAGCGCATGTTGAAGTTGCGCCTGCGCGGCCCTTCGTCGCCTTCGAGAAGATCCTCGATATAGCGCTGCACCGGTCCGGGCCAATGGCGAGAGTTTGCCGCGTTGATCGCAAACTCGTTCGACTCCGCCGGAATCCTGGCGACGCCGTCCGAGACCCGATATTCGTTTGTATCTGGATCGAGCGTCGCAATGTGGACGCCTGCCCCCGTGGTGAAGACGAAGGCGACATGCGGCCCGTAGACCACGAGGCCAGCGGCCCGCTGGCGTACGCCACGCTGCAGGAATTGCGCGCCTTCAACTTCGCCCGCCGGCGCGTCGAGCACCGAAAAGACGGTCCCGATGGTGACGTTGGCGTCGATGTTCGAGGAGCCGTCGAGCGGATCAATCGCCACGAGCAGCGTGCCGTCGCGATCGATCGCAACGGGATCGTCGCGCTCCTCGGAAACGACGCCGCGAACGCCCGATCCTTTCAGGCCATCGACAAAGGACTTGTCGGCGAACACGTCGAGCGCCTTCTGGGCGATCCCATCGTGCGCCGGGCCGACTGCGGCGTCGAGAGCGCCGCCGAGCGAGCCGCGGCGGATGAGACGTGCGACCGGACAGAGAGGCCTCGGCCAAGGCGTACAAGACGGAGGCGAGGTCAGCGGGGGCGTTCGCGCCGAGGAACGCCTTGAGGCCAACGCCCAGATCGCGGGGTGTTCACGCGTCCGTTCCTCCCTGGTGGGCTGAGCCGCCGCACCGTGCTCAATTTATAGGGGCGATTGCGCATCAAAGAGAACTGAATTAATTATTGCCTTGCCATTCAAAAATATTGAATGACTGAGGAGGTCTCCGATGCGCAACGTCTCGCTCCGTCACATCGAGACGATACAGGCGATCGCCGCAGCCGGTTCACTTGTGCAGGCGGCGGCTACGCTCAGCATGACGCCGGCGGCGCTCACCGCGCGCGTCAAGGGCCTGGAAGAGGCGGTCGCGCTAAAGCTTTTCGACCGGACTTCCACCGGAATGCGGCTGACAAGCGCAGGAGAGGCGGCTCTCGAAGCATCGCGAGGCGTCGAGCGGGCAATGCGCGAATTTGCCGACACGATGCTCGCGATCAGTTCCGGCGAAGGAGGCCGACTTTCCGTCGGCGCGACGTCCACTGCGAAATATTTCGCGCCGCGGCTCATCGCCGCCTTCGTCCGCAGCCGGCCGAAAGGTCGACCTGCGCTTTCAGATCGGCAATCGCGACGCGACGATGGAATCGTTGCGCAGCGGCGAAGTCGAGATCGCGCTCGCCGGACGTCCGCCTCAAGACATTTCCGTCGAAACGTTTCCCCTTGGCCCCCACCCCTATGTCCTGATCGCACCTCCAGAGCATCGCCTTGCCGGCGTCAGAGAATTGACGCGGGCCGACCTCGCCGGAGAAGCGTTCCTGTTTCGCGAGATCGGCTCCGGCACGCGATCGGTGTTTGACGTTTTCATAGGGGACACGAGGATCAACGCCGTTCAGATGAGAATGGAACTCGGCTCAAACGAAACGATCAAGCAGGCGGTCATGGCGGAGATGGGGATCGCTCTCATTTCCGCGCACACGATCGCTGCGGAAGTCGCGAGCGGAAGGCTCGTGTGCCTGGACGTGGAAGACTTGCCGATCATGCGCCGTTGGTACGTAGTCAACCGGACCGACCGGGCCCTCTCACCGGCCGCGCGTGCGTTTCGCGATTTTGCGACGAGCCATGGCCCGAGCTTCTTGCCCTCGCTCGGTTGAAAGTGACGACGCGAAGCGACTTACCTGTCCAGGAACTTCCGAACGATCGCTACGGTCGTCGGCGCTTCCTCCTGCGGTATATGCCCTATACCCGGAAGCGCCGCGAGCGTCGCATTTGGCAACGCTCGCAGGTAATCCGCCGAGTTTGCAAACGGGATCATGCCGTCGTTTTCGCCCCACATCAGCAAGGTTGGGGCCTGGATGCGCCTTTAGCAGCGGGACCGGGTCCACCAGCGCCATCTGGTTCATCCGATCGACGATAGCTTGTCTAACTCCCGGCGCAAGCATCATGTCCCGGTAACGCGTAAAGAGCGCTTCGGTCATCACATCGGCATTCGCGAAAGCCGGCGCCAGCGAGTCCCGAAGCATAAACGAGGGCAGCACATATGGCAGCGCCCGAATCATAAGCGGCGCTTTCGACGTTGCTCCGTACTCAAGCCCGGGGCTGGCGAAACCATCCGGCGATATGAGCACCAACTTGTCTGTGCGGTTCGGATTCAGCGCCGCGAAGGTCCAGGCGATGCGGCCGCCCATCGAGTTGCCGACGACGGATGCCCGCGCAACGCCCAGCCGGTCCATCAACGCCAAAAGCACCGCGATGCTGCGACGGTCACTGTAGTCCGTGGTTGGATCAGCCCCCGTCAGCCCGAAACCAGGTAAATCGTAGCGGATGACCCGATGATCCGCTTCGAGGTCGCGCGCCCAATCGTCCCAAGTCTGCAAGCTCGAACCAAAGCCGTGCAGAAAAATCAACGCCGGCGCCGTCTTGGGCCCCGTATCTCGCACGTGAAGCCGTATACCCGCGACTTCGATGAACTGAGACGGGAGGTCGTGCATATTTGGCCTCCAGATCGGCGCGGCGTTTGTCAGGCGTATAGAGCCAAGCCAGCGCTGCTCCCACAGCATGGCCAGGAAAACAAAAGCCAGTATCTCAACCAAGACCTCCGTCGGGCGACGGAGGTTCGCAAGCCTTCGTCTCTAGTGATAGGGAGCCCAAAAAGCGGCCATCGCCAGCGGTCCAAGAGTCATCACCGCAGCCACAATTCCGGCAACAAAATCCAAACTCTCAAAGATGGGCCCGGTCCTCGGCACAGGCCGATTGATGGACCGAGCGGCGTTCGGTCCGGTGCCTTCGTTGACTGGTCGATTATAGTCCGTCATGATAAGTTCTCCTCTGATCAAGTTCAGAAGAACCAGAATTTGACGGCTTTGTTCCGGACGTAAATTTATGTCGCTGGCTGGATAGATTTCACCGCGGCTTGTTGGGGCGATGCAGTTCGGCTTTTCCGCGATCAAGCGCAAATCTGGAAGCGCAGGACTCACTGTACTTAACGTTGCAGACCTCACGACCGATTAAGCGACGTTTGTCGCGAATCACCCGAGGTTTTGTCAACTCGGCTTCTTCGCCCAAAGAAGACAGTAGCCTGTTAGGGGAGATATTGCCGTCGACCTGCTTGCACGCGTTCGGCGCTACAAAGAAGTTACAATCCGAGCATTGCTTTCCGTCTTTCGGCTCAGTTTGATATTTCACGGCAGATTGTTGTATCTTTGCTTCCGCTGTCCCGGTCATCAGTGCAAAAGCCGGCGTCGCGTCGCCGCCGCAACAAGGACTTTTCGTCGAGTTATACCGGCCTTCTGACGTCCGTCTCTCATCGTTTCCTCCTTCTAAACTCGCCGACTTGCAATGTAATCGCCCTCATTTCATTCCTCGCAGAGTGTCGAGCTCTCAGGTCCTGAAATTCGTGCGAGGCGCCTGCGATTGTAAGACGCGTCGCCGCCTTCGACCGCAGACCAACGTTAAAATTGAACCGGGCCTTGACACATGTCAATGCCAACTTACAGTCGGGTCACGAAAAACGGATTGACAGATCTGAGCAGTCTCCTGATTGGCCGAAATCGCGGTGCTCCAATGGTCAGCAGCCCCTGGGCAAAGGCTATTTCGAAGCGCGCTTTATCGGCGACGTTTCCAACGCCGACTGGACTTAACGGGCTGATGTATCAATAAGGCTTGATTGTCCTGGCAGGGCGGCCTCGTTGTCGAGGGATACCGCGGAGGGCAAATACGAGCAGGCGCATCCGCCGACCCCGCAGCGGGCAATGCATGATCGACGATCCACATTTCGTCCTGACATCACGCTGACCGTCGACGGCGGCGGGCGTGATCCGGAACGCAGTATCCGCCGAGGCGCTCGCAGGGGAACCTATGGAGCAGTGGCGGGGCCTGCGGTGGATTGACACCGTTCCGTCTGACATGGCTCGCCAGGTTGCACGAGCAGTCGAGGGGGCGCAACGCGAGGGCGACTCGTCCTGCTTCACTGTCAATCAGCGATTGCCGAGCGGTCGCGAGCTTCTGCTCGAGTACACGACCGTTAAGCTCGGTGGGAAGTCCGGCCTCATCGCGATCGGAAAGAACCTTGAGGCGATTTCCGAACTCCGATCGCGCCTTGCGCTTGTGCAGCAGGAACGCGAGCAGGACTATTGGAAGCTTCGCGAAATCGAGACCCGATATCGCGCGCTCCTCGACGCTTCTTCAGGAGCGGTCGCGCTTGTGCGCGTGACGAATCTACGCGTGGTTGAAGCGAACGTGGCGGCAACAAAGTTGCTTGGCCTTGTTCCTGGCGGAGAATTTCTGCCTAGGCTGGCGGACCAGGATCGCCGAAACCTCGAGGCGACGCTCGACACGGCTCGGTTAAACGGCCGAGCTCCGAGCATTGCGCTGCATCTTTTGAACGATGGTCCCTGGAGCCTTCGCACGTCGATGCTGGCAAGCGAAGCCGGCGCATTCTACCTGTTTCAGATGGCGCCGCTTGCGGGGAGCGGAGAGGTGGCCAATGGCGGCTCCCCGGGTCGCGACGGCGAGCCAGTTTCTGTCGATAATCTCGTGCAGCGGATGCCTGACGGCTTCGTAGTCATTGATCGCGAAGGTGTTGCTAGGCAGGCAAACCATACGTTTCTTGATCTGGTTCAAGCGGGCGTTGAGAGCGCCGTGATCGGCCAGAATCTCAAGCGGTGGCTCTCGCAGCCGGGAACAGGCATTCGGGTTATCATGAACCTCGTCGAGCGTCATGGAGCGGTGCGCGCGATGAGGACCACGCTTGACGGCGAACTCGGCGCTGCGACGGAAGTCGAGATTTCTGCGGTCGGCGATCGGCTCGGTCAGCCGAATTATTTCGGTCTCGTTATCCGCGATGTTGCGTCCCGCAGCCGCGAATCGGAGGAAGCATTTTCGGTGACTGCCCTCCTCGAAAAATCGCCCGACGCGCCCCTTGAGAGCCTGGTCAGGTCTATCCATCGAAGCGATCGAGCGCCAACGGATTGCCGAGGCGCTCGTCCGGGCCGGCCGCAACCGAACGATAGCGGCAAAATCTCTCGGACTGAGCCGGCAGAGCTTGCACTCCAAGCTCAAAAAATACAGGTTGGAGAACCAATAGACGGCTTCGAAAAGAAGCTGCAAGGGAGGTCCGGCCTTTGGCAGTCGCCCAGCCTTCATCGCCCGCGTTCGGGACAGCCAATCTATCGAATTGCGAGAGGGAGCAGATCCACCTCGCGGGGTCGATTCAGCCCCACGGCGCGTTGCTGGTGGTTGGCGCATCCGATCCGATTATCGTGCAGGCGAGCGAAAACGCCGCCGCCTATCTCGGTATCGACACGAAGCTCCAGGGCCTCCGTTTGCGAGCGCTAGGGGGAAAGCTGTGGGAGCGGACGAGCGGACGTCTCCCCGATAGCCTCAAGACGATTCCGGCCGCCGTACGGTGCACGGTAGGCACCCGCAACGAGCCGTGCACCGCGTTGCTCCATCGAGCGCCAGAGGGCGAGCTCGTGGTTGAGATCGAAAGAACCGAACCCGCCAACGAGTTTCCGGACGTCCTAGAAAGCGCGGTGCGCTCTATTGTCGTTGCGACAAACCTTCAAACGCTCTGCGACGATAGCGCGAGGATCTTTCGGAAGTTGACCGGATACGATCGTGTCATGGTCTACCGCTTCGATGAAGCGGGCCATGGGGAGGTTTTTTCGGAAACCAAGCGGCCGGAACTCGCAGCTCTGCTCGGCAATCGCTATCCAGCTTCCGATATCCCTCAAATGGCGCGTCGACTTTACGAGCGCAATCGCGTCCGGCTGTTGGCCGATGTTGACTATGCGCCTTCCGCGCTGTGGCCGCGGCACTCTCCGATCTCGGGAAAGAACTTGACATGTCGCTGTGCTACTTGCGCAGCGTTTCGCCGATCCACCTTCAGTACCTTAAGAACATGGGCGTTGGCGCCACCCTGGTGGTTTCGTTGATGGTCGGGGGACGGCTCTGGGGCCTTATCTCCTGTCATCACTATTCGCCGCGAGTCTTGCATTTTGAATCGCGAGCGCTCTGCGAGCTTCTGGCGGAAGTGATCGGCACCCGGATTGCGGCGCTCGAAAGCTTCATGCGCGGCCAGGGTGAGCTTGCGGCGCGGCGGCTCGAACAGCGTATGACAGAATGGATCTCGCGCGACGGCGATTGGCGAGGCGCCCTGTTCGATCGCACACGTCCGTTGTTGCTGCCGCTCGCGGCGGACGGGGCGGCGCTCATATTTGAAGACGAGATCCTGACCACCGGCGACGTGCCGGGAACCGACGAAATCCGCGACATTGCGCGTTGGGTTAGTCCCAAGCTGAAGCAAGGGCTGTTCTCGACGGCGAGCCTTGGAGAGGAAGAACCGCTCTTCGCGCCCTTGGCCGGAGTCGCGAGCGGGGTTGTGGTCGTTCCGATTTCGGCCCAGGTCGACGAAATGTTGATTTGGTTCCGAAACGAACGCGTTCGAACCGTAACTTGGGGCGGAAATCCTTTTAAGTCACCGTCTTCGGAAGACGACCCTTCGGAGCTTTCGCCTCGCCGATCTTTCGCGCAATGGCATCAAATCGTCAAAGGGACGTCCGATCCTTGGACGGTCGCCGACCTTAGCGCTGCGCGGCTCATCGGCTCAAGCGTAACCGATGTCGTCGTTCAATTTCGCGCTGTCCGCATCCTGATCGCACAGGACCAACTGGAGCAGGTGCTTCGTCAGGTCCGCGGCTCCGATCAGCAGGTTGTTGTCGCTGATGCGCGCGGCCTTATTCTTGAAAGTAACGCCGCCTTCAGCGAATGGTTGGGGATCGACGACGGCGCTCTCCAGAGTCTCGACGAATTGCCCAACTTTTTCGCCGACCCTGATCTCGTGAGCCGAAGACTGAAGGCTTTGATCAGCGAAAATAAGCCGTGGCGAGGCGAGGCGGTCGTTCGCGCCGCCAAAGGTCGAACGACGGCGGTGCTTGGTGCGGGCAGATCCGGTGTTTGTGGCCCCGGAGCGCGTCCTTGGCTTCGTGCTGCTGTTCACCGATCTCACAGATCGGAAGGCGGCCGAGGCGGCGCGAAGGCGCTTCCACGACGGCATTCTTCGCAGCAACCGAAAAGTGTCTGCTCCGGCCGGATCGCCAAGGGACCTAGCGGTTCAAACGCTCATGTCGTCGGTGATCGAAAACGCTCAACTCGCGGCGCTCGAAATTACCGATGCGACCGATATTTCCGAGGCTCCCGCACTGCTGGAAAGCGTTCGGAGGTCGGTCTCGCGCACCGCGGTCGTTCTGGACCAGCTTGCTCACGCTGTCGCGGATCCGACGCGCGAAGGCGACGCCCGATGACCGAATTCGTCTCCTTCGCGCACTCCAGCAGGTCGGCCCTGCGCTGGCGATTGCGCGCTGCAACGGCTACCACGCACGAACGAATGCACGCCCATCCGGGGTTCGAAGCAGCGGCGGCTGGGACGATCGAGCTCTCCGACTATCGACGACTGTTAGTCCGCCTCTATGGCTTTCATCGGCCATTCGAAGAAATCGCGCGCTCGGCGGCGGAGGCCTTCAAGATCGATCTCGATATGAACGCCCGTGCCCGCTCGGCCTTGCTCCTCGCCGATTTGCAAACTATTGGCTTCGACCCGAACGCCGCGGCGACTCTTCCCTCTCTGGCGTCCGTCGCGTTCGCTTGGTGAGCAAGGGCGCACTGCTCGGCGCCCTCTACGTGCTCGAAGGGTCGACATTAGGTGGCGTGCAGATCGCGCGTGCGCTGAAGAATCGGGTCGGCAACGGCCTGGGGAATGCGCTGTTATTCTTTGTTGGCCGGGGAGAGCGTCAGGGCGCGATGTGGCGCGAGCTCGTCGAGAACTTGAGTCACTGCGACGAAGACGACGAAGAAGCAATGCAGGCCGAAGACGCCGCCGTCGCGACTTTCAAAGCTTTTGAGGATTGGATGGCGGGGTGGAGAACTGAGGTTGACGCTTCGACGTAGTCTTTAGCGCGAAGGCGGCTGACGAGCGAGAAGGTGGGAAGCCAGCACCACCGCGGTCGGCGCATCAAACCCTCCCGCATCGGCTCCCACCTGAGCCACAAGCTCGGGATGATCAGTGAATGCGTTTCCGCCCACAAGGACCGCGAGATTGCGGTTCATCGAGGCATCTCGAACGACGGCTATCGTTCTGGCGGCTCGCTCGAGTCCCGAAGGTAGGCCGACAGTCACGCCGACGACGCCGATCCATTTTTCCGCGGCGGTCTGCGCGCAGTCCTCCGCAGAGCGCTGTTCCTCGAACGTCACGTCCCAGCCCACAGCGTCCATGAGCTTGCCAACCATGCGGAGACCAAGGATGTGGGTCTCGCCCGGCATGGCAATCAGAAGCGCGCGGCGGTCCCCGTCCTTCCTTCGGGAGGTTCCCGGAGGCTCCAGGCGATTCATCAGCATCTGAAGTCGACCTACGCCGAGGGTCACCTCGAAGAAGTCGCAGAGGTCCTGTTGCCACAGTTCGCCGAGATGGAGCGCCGCCGGCGCGATAAAAAATGCGAGCAGCGTTGCGAAAGGATGGTCTTGCGCCCTTACGCGCTCGAAATACCCAAAAAGAGCCGCCTCGTCTCCTCCAATTGAGAGGCGCGCGAGCGTCTCGCACTCTGTCGGGAGTTGGCCGTCGGTCGGGTGGCGCTACCGGGCACTCGTGGTGAACGAGCACGAGCCGCGGGCCAATTTCGACCTCGATGACGTTGCTCAAGGGGCGATTGTAGAGGGTCTCCGCGTCGTCGCAAAGATTGGCGATCTTGGGGGTGAGCTGCCTTATCATCGACGCGTCGGAGGGCGGCGGGAAAAGGTCCGCGCAGCGGACCCGATAAGATTCTCCCTCGACGCCCATGTCGAACCTCCCAAAGGCAAGCCAGCTTGATGTCGGCCGAAGATCTGGAAAGGGAACTGGTTATTGAGGTCGGAGTGAACGCGAATTTTTCTAGCTTTGTAAAGACCGGTTGACGATTTTATAAACTGTAAACAAGATGCGACACGGACGCGTTGGGATGGATTGAACGTCCGTCGAAATGGGCTTCATTTTCTTGCGTCCAACGCTTCGTCGAGTCGCTACCTAAACCTCCGGCGCCTATGGCCGTCGAGCAATAACCGTGATCGCGCAAACATGGCCCCGTTTTCATAATTTTAAGCCAATCTTCGGGACCATGCCGAACGAATCCGGCGATGATGCAACGGACGAGCGCCTCGGGTCGGCGCGCCGACGCCGCTTCCCATCGGCTCGCGAGATCGGCGACATGAGCGATGAGCGCAACCGACAGCAAGGCCAGAACAGACGTTGACAAGGCCGCCGGTGATGCGCCATGCGCAGGGCTAACAGTAGCGCTGCGCCGGACGACAAGTTCGCGAGGGTTCCCGCTACCGGGAGGCCGCCGCCAGTCAGCGCGCGCCATAAGACCAGGACGATTGCCTCGACCGCGACGAGCGCGATAATTGCGTCGACGATCCGAGCGTCAGGGAGAAACGCGGCCATCACTTCCAACCCTGCCTGAAGCTTCCTTTGCAGCCCCGCTGCCAAACGGCTTGTTCAGCTGGACGACGCGCCAGTTGAGCCATCCCGCAAAGGTAACCCAAGCCAGATAGGGAGCGAGCAGCCATGCAGCGAAACTCGAAATTCGAGCCAACTCTACGATGAGAACCAGAATCGATAGCCAGAACAAAAGCAATTCATAGAGCGCCCAGTCCGGCCGCCTCATTTTGAAGAACAGTGGGCTCCACAGGAGATTCAGAAGTCCGTTGATCAGAAAGAGGGCTTACAAGACGAAACCGGGTAGTCGGATTTTCGGCGCTCTCCCAAGCGACGACGCCTGCCGCGGCGATCAGGATGAAAATAACCGTCCAGGCGGGCCCAAATAGCCAATTGGGTGGGCGAAGCCTGGGAAATCTGAAGGCTTTCATACCAGGGGCCAACATCGGTCATGAGGCCTCCGATCAGCGCAACCACACTAACAGCCGCTGCTGCAATGACGATCTCGATTCCTCGTTCAGAAAAAAAGCCCATCATCATGGCGGCACAAGCCTCAGAAGATGAGCAAGATCCTTGAAAAAGATCCGCACTTGCGCCATCGGATCGCGGCGGGGAAGCACCTTGTTCATGTAGGATTCCCAGGTGAGCCGCTGTACGTCCGGATCCCGGCAGATGCTGACGAAGCGCTCGCGCCGCTTGTCGTTGCTGTACCAGAAATATTGCATCATTCCGAGAACCCAAAACACGCGCCCGTGTTCCCGCATGAAACTCTTGCGCGCCAGCCGCAGCGCCCGTGCGTCGCCGGTCGCGAGCGCCCTCTCGGCGGCCTCCGCCGCCAGCCGTCCACCGAGCATCGCGTAGTAGATCCCTTCGCCGGAAGCCGGGGCGACAACTCCCGCCGCGTCTCCCGCGAAAACGACGTCGCGCCCGTTATCCCAACGTCGCAAAGGTTTCATCGGGATGGGCGCCCCTCCCGTCGGATCGTCTTGGCGTCTCCAAGCCCCGTCAATGAACGCAGCGACGCCAACAGACGTCTTCAGCGAAAAGCCTTTTTTCGCACTGCCCGAGCCGACGCTCATCGTGTCGCCATGCGGGAAGATCCATGCGTAGAAATCGGGCGAAAGCGTTCCCCGGTAGTGGATCTCGCAGCGAGACTCTCCCGATTGGTTCGCCTCGTCCACCGGGGTCGCGATGATCTCGTGGTAGGCGAAAACGAAGCGGCCGCGGGTCGCGCCTGGCACTTCCTGCCGGCCGACCGTCGAGTTCGCGCCATCGGCGCCGATCACGAACCGCGTCTTAAGAATTTGTGAGGGGCGCCCGCCTTGGGCGCAAAATAAACGCCAACGACACCATCGCTGTTACGCGTGATTTTCTCGTACCGGCCGACAAACCGTGTCGCGCCAGATTTGGCTGCGCGATCACGCAGCCATTCGTCGAACGAGTCGCGGTCCACCATTCCGACAAAGCCGCCGCCATCGATCGGCATGTCGACGGACTGCCCTTTTGGCGAGATCATCGTTGCAAGCCGCACCCGCGCCTTCAAAGAGTAATGTACTGAGCCGGTGCCCCGGCCACCTGAAAAAAATTGCCAAATGAACGCCGCGGAGATGCAGTCGCCGGATTCTCACGATTTCACGGCGGTCGGGCGACTGAAGCCTGGAGTAACCGCAGCCCAAGCGACCGCGGAGCTGGCGTTGATTGTGCGACGGGTGCACGATCAGCACCTCGACAATCCGTTCGTCAGCAAAGCTGCGGAGAGTCGCCCTTTGTTGGATGATGTGGTTGGCGAGATTAAGTCGCCACTCTACGTACTGTTTGCCGCAACCAGTTGCCTGCTGCTCATTGCCTGCCTGAATGTCGCTGGGCTCCTGGTGGCCCGCGGGGCCACACGCCGAAAAGAACTTGCTCTCCGCGCTGCGCTAGGCAGCGGCCGCTGGCGTTTGCTGGGCCAGCACTTGACCGAAAGCTTTTTGCTATCCGCCGCGGGCGGCGCCCTTGGTCTTTTGATGGCGTATGCCGTGATTCAATGGCTGGTTAGTACGCGGCAGGACATGAGCCGAGTCGAGGTCATCCACATGGACGGGGTGGCCGTGATTTTTGCTCTCGCCCTGGTTTTTCTCTGTGCATTTTTCGCGGGCGCGGTCTCGTCGCTTTCCATTAAGAGCGATCAGATTGTGCCTTCGCTTCAGGACTCATCGCGAGCGCACAGCGTGGGACAAAGACAAGTGGGCCTGCGCAAATGGCTGCTTTCGCTCGAGGTGGGGCTTACCGTTATTCTGCTTATCGCCGCAGGTTTGCTGCTGAAGAGTTACGCGCGGCTGCGTTCTGCCGATCTCGGCTGCATTACGAACAACGTGCTGACCATGGGCTTCAGCCTTCCCGGAGCAACCTATCGGGAGCCGATACAACGCTTAAATTTCTATGAAGCTCTGATCGAGCGCGTGCGAACCTTGCCGGGAGTTCAGGCTGCCGGACTTGTACGAGTGGTTCCGGGGCAGGGCTATGGTGGCGACACCGGTTTTGCGATCGCGGAGCATCCTCCTTTACCACCCGGGCAGAGCCAGTATGCAATCGTCCGCTGGGCCGACTCTGGATATTTCGCGACTCTCGGAATTCCTGTGCTCCGCGGGCACACTTTCGATGGCAACCGGCGGCTGGACAAAGCGAACCAGGTCATCATCAGCAAATCCTTTGCCCAACAATATTTCGGGGATGAGGATCCTATTGGGAAGCATGTGCTCGGGATGAGCCACGATTCCTACGAGATTGTGGGCATCGTCGGCGATACTCGTTTCCTGGCTGCCAAACCTTCCCAGCCAATTCTGTACTTTTCGCTTTATATGGGCATATTCGACAACGCAACCCTGGCGGTTCGCTCCACTGGCGATGTCGCGAGTCTAGCCTTGCCCATCCAGCAAATTGTTCAACAACTGAACCCTCAACTGGCCGTGCTCGATGTCCTGACCATGAACCAGCTCATTGGGAAATCCACGCTGGATGCTAGTTTTGACGCAACGCTGCTGCTGGCGTTTGCGGTGTTATCGCTGGTATTAGCCGCGGCGGGTTTGTTTGGGATTCTTTCCTACATCGTCGCCCAGCGTACACGGGACATCGGCATCCGCATCGCGCTGGGAGCACGACGGAACGAGGTGCTCAAGCTCGTATTGCTCGACGGACTTCGGCCAGCATTCATCGGACTTGCGCTGGGCCTGGGTGGGAGCTTCGCCGCCGCGCGGCTGATACGCTCCATGCTGTACGGGACAAGTCCGATTGATCCGATGGTGTTCGTATCTGTGGTTACGATCTTATTGCTGGTGGCTGCCGCGGCTTGCTTTGTTCCTGCGTGGCGAGCCTCGCGTCTTGATCCGATGGCGGCTCTACGGTCTGAATGAGAAAGTCGCGTCGTCCGTCGCGGGGATATCGTTGTTTTCGAGCGGAACATGGTCAGCTCACGCACCCCGCGGAATCGCGTCCAAAAAGGTTACAGACTTTCAGGCTACACCGGCGGAGATGCTACCGTTTGGCGAGATGGGCAAAGTGGCTGTAACGCTGGTGCCGGCTCTATTCGACTGGATGTGCAGAGCCCCTCCCAACTGCCGCAGGCGCTCCTGCATGCCCCGCAAGCCAACGCCTCCCGAGGAGGTAAGAGTCGACAGCTTATCTTTTGCGATGCCTCGGCCGCGGTCCGTGACTTCAACCCGCAGTTGACCCTTATCTTGAATGAGCTTTACCGCACAAGACGCGCTGCCGGAATGACGATGGATATTGGTCAGACACTCCTGCACGGATCGGAAGATTGCAATCTCCATCTCTTGCGGCAGGCGGTCGAGCTTGTCAGGAATATCCAGCGTAGTCTGAATCTTGCTTCGCTCAGCGAAGCCATCGATATACCAGCGGAGAGCGGAAGGCAATCCTACTTCGTCCAGCAGGGGCGGGTGCAACAGGTGCGAAATAGTGCGAATCTCATTGTTCATTTCGTCGATGATTTTCGCACTGTCATGAACCAATTTTGCGGTTTCAGGGCTCAACTTGTGAGCTTCTTTGGCAACCCGCGCCATGTTAAGCGCCAGAGCCACCAGCAACTGGCCCACGCTGTCATGCAGGCCTCGAGCAATGCGACGGCGCTCCTCATCCTGCATATTCTGCAGGCGCGAAGTAAACTTCTCCTGCAATTTCTGTTCGGTTAAATCTGTGATCAGGACGCCGGTGGCGGATTTGTCGCGTGACAGTAACCGAAAAGCAAAATGAGCGGAAATCAAAGTGTTGTCGGACCGCCGCAGGCTCATTTCACCTTCACTCGACCCTTGTGCAGCTTCGCCCAGCAGCTTTTGACAAAAAACCTGCTCGGTGGCGGCGAGGAAGTCCTGCAGGGGCAGACCAATGACCGACTCGCGGGTCACTCCCAAAAGTTGTGCCAGACTGGGGCTGCAATAGATGACTTCGCCGCGCGCGTTCAGCATGGCCGCGCCCTGCTGCATGCGTTCGACCAACACACTATAAGGAAGGTCCGCGCCTTCCAAGGTGTAGACGCGATGGCCGTCGGATTCTTCGACTACGAAGGCATCCACCGCGCCGTCGCGAATCGCGCGCAGCGTGTCTTCCGCTTCCCGCCGGTCTCGTACCGCCGCGCTCCCTCCCGATACGGCGCCTTTTTTCTTCATCTAAACTTCTCCCCAAGCGGTTTTGCCCACCTGCCTTCATTGTCATGCAAGCTCTTTTGCAAGCATTTTTGCAGCGCCGATCAACGTTCGGATATGGTCCGCAGTTGAAGCCCCACCAGAGCGCGTTCCGTATCGCGAAGGTCGCCCACTATTTTGCGGATGGGCGACGGTAGCTTTCGCACCAGCGTGGGAATTGCCAGGATCTGGTCGCCCGCCGCCAATTGCGGATGCTTGACCAGATCGACTACTTCGATGCTGTACCGGTCAGGCAAATGTTCCTCGCATATCTTCTTAAGATTGGCAAAGGCGGCCAGTGATCGCGGCGTCTGCCCTGCGACGTACAATCGGAGCTCCCAGATATCGTTCCGCTTCTGCGTTTTCTTCTTGGAGAGCTTTTCCAGGCTAAGAGGTTGCCGTGTGTCAGGTTTTGTTGGCTTTTTCATGCTAAATTCCTCGATTTCTTCTTGAGAAGCTCACCTTTGTCAGCCTGGCGGCTGCGGGCCATGACTTGGCGATCCTCGATGATCAGCTTCTCGATGGCAGACTCCTGGGCCGCAAGCCGTCCCGACTCGTCCTCTTCGATCTCAAATTCCTTGCGCAGCGCCGCGATCCGGACGTCCAAGGCCTCCCGCTTGCGTCTCCGGACGCGTTCAGTTCGCTCGGCCTCTTGCTGGCGCGCCAGCGCAATGGCTTTTTCTTGTGCCTCCTGCGACAAGCGGGACGACCCGGTGAGCACTCCTCCGGGGCCGACATAGATATCCAGCAGATCGATGCCCTTTTCCGTGAGCAGGAATTCGCGCAGTTGGTTCGAGTGCCGCATGCCGCGCGACTTCAGGACATACATAGCACGGTTGCGCTCTCCGTTCAGTTCGATATCGCGCACAAACAGCCAGGTATCCACTAGCGACGAGATGTCGACGTCGGTTTTCTCCAGGGCCTCGCCCCCGGAGGTCAGGTTGGTTAAGAAGGCGGTAATCCCGCGCAGTTTCAAAAAGTCCATCAGGCGGATCAGCATGGTGTGGGCATCGCGCTTGTTCCCCGCCTGGATCAGGCTGCTGACTGGATCGAGCACTACCACTTGGGGCTGGAAGTCCTGCACCAGTTTGTGAATCAGAGCCAGGTGCATTTCTAATCCGTAGAAACTGGCACGGCTGGAATGAAACTGCAGCAGGTTTTTCTTGGTCCATTGTTCCAGATCCAGGCCGATGGACCGCATGTTGCGTATCAGTTGACCGGGAGATTCCTCGAACGAGAAGTACAGGCAGCGCTCTCCACGGCGGCAAGCCGCATCAATGAAATGTGCCGACAGGCTGGTCTTTCCCGTTCCTGCGGTGCCTGAAATCAGAACCGTAGTGCCCCGGTAGAAACCTTTGCCGCCCAGCATCGTATCCAATCGCGGAATTCCAGTGGGTATCCGTTCGTTACTGACCTGATGCTGTAATCCCAAGGAGGTCACGGGCAAGACGCTGAAACCATCTTCGTCGATGAGGAACGGGTACTCGTTGGTGCCGTGAGCCGTGCCGCGATATTTAACGATGCGCAAACGGCGGGTAGAGACCTGCTCAGTTACGCGATGGTCGAGCAGGATGACGCAATCGGAAACATATTCCTCGAGGCCGCGCCGCGTAAGCGCGCCTTCGCCGCGTTCCGCAGTAATGACGGCACTCACTCCTTTGTCTTTGAGCCAGCGAAACAGGCGCCGCAATTCCGCGCGCAGAATGCCTTCATTCTGCAATCCGGAGAAGAGGTTTTCGATGGTGTCGAGCACCACGCGCTTCGCCCCAATGGCGTCAATCGCGGCGTTCAGGCGGATGAAGAGTCCTTCCAAATCATAGTCGCCAGTCTCGTCAATCTCGCTGCGCTCGACGCGAACGAAATCCACCGTGACTTTCTTCCTTTTTGCCAGTTCGTCCAGATCAAAGCCGAGGGAGCGAACATTCTGCGCAAGCTCGGAGGCCGTCTCCTCGAACGCCATAAACACGCCGGGTTCGTCGTACTCCGTGGCGCCGCGAACCAGGAATTCCATGGCCAGCAAAGTCTTACCGGCGCCGGCGCTGCCGCAAATCAAGGTGGGACGGCCGCGAGGGAAACCCCCTCCGGTGATCTCGTCGAGTCCTTGAATACCAGTAGGCGCTTTGGGCAGAGCCCGCCGCTTGGCGGCCTGTCGCTGGCTAGCCTGAGTCATTTTGGATTCCTCTTGGAATACCGGGTTAATTAAAATACTAATGCTAGCGCCTGAGTGTCAATCGGGTGAGCCTGGGAGCCGCGTTCGTGATGGGACGATGTCCCATTTGACCTTGACCCGATTCTAACTCGCGCCTGCTAGAAAATTTGGAACGCCGCTTGGCCTCACCGAATCCAAAAAAGCAAATCATTTATAAAGACGGAGGCTCTATGCAATTCCGATTCGACGGCGCCAAAGTTGCCCCAGGCGGTTACAAAGCCATGCTTGGCCTGGAGGCTTATCTTCATGAAAGCGGTCTGGAGATTTCGCTGCTGCACCTCATCAAATTGCGGGCATCGCAGATCAATGGTTGTGCCTACTGTATTGACATGCACTGGAAAGATCTGCGGTCCATTGGAGAAAACGAGCAGCGTCTGTACGGGCTGGATGCCTGGCGCGAGGCGCCGTATTACACCGATCGCGAACGCGCCGCTCTGGCCTGGACCGAAGCCGTTACGCGCGTCGCCGATGGCCATGTGCCGGACGAGGTTTACCACGAAGTCCGCCCCCACTTCAGCGAAAAAGACTTGGCGGATTTGACTCTGGCCATAGCCACCATCAATGCATGGAACCGTCTGGCCATTGCCTCGCGCACAGTTCCTGGAAGCTATCAACCCGTAACTAAGGTGCACGAAGTGAAGAAGAGCGCTTGATGGAGACCGATTCGGCAGCAGAAGATCGACTTTTGTCGATGCCGACCAAGGCCTGCAAAGCGTCTCTCTGCCGACACTCCAGCCGCAGAGCGACGCCAAAGGATGGACCAGAGCCTGCCCCGAGCTCGGGTGAAGGGACGCCGGGCAGCTCAGAAATTCGATTCACGGCCCGCAAGGGATCTGCAAGGGCTGTGTGGGAACGGGCTGTGTGGGGACGGGGCTCTGCCCCGTCCAGGCCGAGCACAGCTCGGCAGCCCCGCCCACTCGATGCGAATGAGCCGCGAGCGGTTCCTCAACCGCAGCCGCGGAGCGGCGGCAAAGGATAGCCCAGGACGGAAGTCCTGGGTAGTCGAGAAATTCGATTCACGCCCCGCATGGGCGCCATGGCGGAGGGAAACAAAGAGGCGGAGCGCCGTGGCGTCCACCTTTGCGCAAACGACGCGCAAAGATGGGGCACGAGGCCGAGCCCAGCTCGGCAGCCCCGCCTACTCGATACGAATGAGCGGTGGGCGGTTTCCTCAACCGCAGCCGCGGAGCGGCGGCATAAGATAGCCCAGGACGGAAGTCCTGGGAAGTCGAGAAATTCGATTCACGCCCCGCATGGGCGCCACGGCGGAAGGAACAAAGAGGCGGGGTGCCGTGGAATCCCACCTTGTATCTTGCATTTCCAGACGCGACTACGATTAGGTCGTGTTTCGGCGGAGAGGCCGTCCCACCTTTAGGCCATGGTTAGAGCCTGGGCAAAGAACGGCCCCCGTCCCTCTCTTTGTCTGACGCCGTGGAGAATCGAAGGCCTCGTGAGCCTGCATGTTCAAGGTTGGCGGCAGAGAGTTTGCCTGGGGCGGAAGCCGGAACCGCAGATTAACTCTAGGAGCCACTCATGCACAAGCCGTCGGCGGAGGATTTCCTCTGCTGTGGAATCGATGTCAGCGCAGCCCAACTGGTGGTCGCCCTGGAAGACCAGGGCAGCCGAGGTCTGCAACGTAGTTTCCCCAATCGCGCCAGCGGACACCAAGCCTTGATCGTTTGGTTGCAAAAGAGCGGGCCCCGTATCCGGGTTTGCCTGGAGGCCACCGGCCTCTACAGTTTGGATTTAGCTCTGGCCTTGCACGCGGCGGCGGGTATCGAAGTAGCGGTGCTGAATCCCAAGCGGGTGAACCGCTTTGCGGCCACCCTGTGTCGCAGCAAAACCGATCCCGCCGACGCCCAAGTGCTGGCCGAGTATGCCCGACGCATGCCGTTCCAGCCTTGGCATCCCCCGCAAGCGGCTGCTCTGGAGCTGCGCGCCATCACGCGCCACATCGCCGCCCTCACCCGGCAACACACGCAGCACAGCAATCGCCAGCATGCGGCTTCCGCTACCACCACCGGATCGCGTTGCGTGCAACAAGATCTGCAACGTTCACTGCTCGACCTGCAGCGCCGCATCGCCAAGATGCGTCGTGCCGCCCTGGCCATCATCGAACGCGACGCCGAACTCCGCCCGCGTTTCGCCCTGCTGTTGAGCATGCCGGGCATCGGCGAGGTCAGCGCCCTGAATCTGTTGGGAGAGTTGGCCGTGCTAGCCCCGGGCCTCAGCGTGCGCCAATGGGTAGCGCATAGTGGACTCGATCCGACTCATCACGACTCCGGCAGTTCCGTCCATAAACCGGCGCGCATCAGCCGAGCCGGCAACCGCTACCTGCGCCGCGCCCTGTACATGCCCGCTTTAGTCGCGGTGCGCCACGATCCCCATCTGTGCGCTTTTTATCAGGCTTTGCTGGCACGCCGCAAAGCCAAACTCCAGGCCCTGATGGCCGTCGCCCGTAAGATCTTGCACGCCATCTTCGGCATGTTCCGTTGGCGCGCCGACTATGACGGCGCGCGCTTGTTCCCGCAACTTGAACTCGCTCAGGCAGCCTAAAAGAGAGAGGTTCTCCTGCACCTCTCCAGAGAGAAAAACTACTTGACTTGAAAGAGAGAATCTTTGCGCAAAGGACGCGTGAGGATGGGGCACCGGGCCGAGCCCAGCTCGGAAGCCCCGCCTACTCGATACGAATGAGCGGTGGGCGGTTCCTCAACCGCAGCCGCGGAGCGGCGGCATAAGATAGCCCAGGACGGAAGTCCTGGGAAGTCGAGAAATTCGATTCACGCCCCGCATGGGCGCCACGGCGGAGGGAAACAAAGAGGCGGAGCGCCGTGGAATCCCAACTTTGCGCAAAGGGCCCGCAAAGATGGGGCACCCGGCGTAAAACGCTTGAGCGAGCGCGGGAAAAGCGCGGCATTGTGGCCAGCAAAGCTGGCAAGTATGCGGAATGGATTGGCGCTACCTGTCACGCTGTCTTCAATACAAGGTAGCGCATAGACGGTTATTACTTCCCGCTCTTCGCTTTTGGGGTCAACATCCAGTCGGCAGTGTTCATCTGACTGTATCGGCTCGAATCCAGGGGGATGGAGAGCGTATGACCTCCCGTAACAGAGATTTCGATGACGCCATGCTTCGCTACCAGCCGCCCCGTCGAAGTGGTTGTCAAGGTGCCACCCATCAAGGTTTGTATCGTAGGATTCAGCCCAACAACGACCGTCGGCACTGCATTTTCGTCAAACTCTATGCGGCTCACACCCAATTGAAACTGTGTAAAATTGAGGTCGTTCTTATGGGCGTCAGACGGGCTAACAGTCACGACCACAGAGAAATACTCACCCGGCTTTGCTTGTATATACCCCGGCCCTTTGGAGAGATTGCCCTTTGAGTCGAAGCTGGCATCCTTGCCGGTTATGCACAACTCGGCATGGCTCCCAATCTGGATCAAGCACATGGGTCCGCCAGTTGTGTTTTGAACGTGTGTATTCGAGTAGTCTTGGTACATTTGGGATGGCGCGTTCGCTGAGCACAGAGTGAAAATTGCGGCCAGCAGCGTCAGAAGGCGTTTCATTATTTCGCTCCCTTCAACTTGATTCCGAGACGAACGCAACGTACAAGCCCTGTATTGCCCCCGTCAGTGCCCCAGCCCTGCACGCCTTCACCATAAAAGTTGATTCCCCAGTAGCTCGAAACTAGCCCCCCCGGAAACGTCATGGACTTGCTTGAAGACCAATAGAACTTGTCTTTCATGCTGGGGAAATAGGTGTTTCTGATCTCAGGTTTGGACCCGGC
The DNA here is from genome assembly GCA_963712035.1 of uncultured Acidobacteriaceae bacterium. Taxonomy (GTDB): domain Bacteria; phylum Acidobacteriota; class Terriglobia; order Terriglobales; family Acidobacteriaceae; genus PALSA-270. The sequence goes on from CAVQGL010000007.1 coordinate 40,220, forward strand.
GTTTTCCCACAATGGAACCAGGTTCTCCATTCCGGGCAATTTCCAGTCGGAGTGATGCGCAAGTGTCAAGGCCGCACAATACTTCACAGAGTCGGCCCATTTCCTCTCCTGCCCATCGTCATCCTTTTGCCACATGGCCCCTGTCTTGGTATCGGTGACCGTGCCGTCGCCATTGTCCCTAAACGGAGTCGACGCGTTTGTCCCAGCCCCCGCCTTTGGAGCAGCCGGTGTCTTGCTTGGTGTTGCCGCCTGTCCATTGGCCAGTGTGCCTGTCAGCAACCAAACCGACAACGCGAAAACGCCAATAAGCGAAATACGCTTCCCTATGGTGGATGCAAGATCAGCTAAGATGACTGCATAATGTCCATTCCCATAGTCAATCCAGCACGACGTCCATTCTCCTTTCGAGTTAACCTCCCACAAATCTACGGAATTATTCGGATAATTGTGCTTTACCGTCAAAATGCGGCCGTCAGGAAGTATTTGAAACGGCTCGGACCCTTCAAGGGCTATCTGCGATTCCGATTTGAGCTGCTCTTGTAGGGGCGGTTCACTATTCATCCGCGATCTCCTTTTTACCTTCCAGACACGGCGCCCAGTGTACACCCGCTCCCACTGATCGCGAGAGTGTGAAACAATTTTCATCTGGAGCGCCCCAGCGGTCTGAGATCCGCGCCAGCAGCACCGAAAATTGCCCGATATTCCGCCACTTTTGCAACACCACTGCCTCTCCCTACCTGTTGTACCCGGATTCCGCTGCTGACTTGGCCACCAGCTCTCTATCCGCTCGGCATCGGGAGCAGAGCGATCCGACCCAGCATCGCCCCGAACCGCCGCCGGTTCAGATGTCCTTCCGCCAAGAGTAGCCAGTAGTAACGCGCATGTTTCACTAGCCGTCCTCCGGTCTTCACCAGTCGTTGCTGTAGGCTCGTGAGCGACCAGTTCTCAATTCCTCTCGGCAAACCCAGACGCCGCCACAGATTCCCCAGGTTGCAGGCCAGCAGGCTCAGCGCCAGCCGCACTTGGTTCGAGCGGAACCGATGGCAAGAGAGCCGCGTCATCTTCACCGCCTGCTCGCCCTCTTTGACCGGAGAACCCTTGCCGCCTCTTCAATCGTCGCGGAGATGATCTCAGGTTCATTTGGATACAAGAACAATCCATCGCAGAAAGTTACCCCGTCAAAATTCTGGTCACATGCTCCGCTCGCATACTCGCAAAACGTAGGCGGGCGATTTATGGCGAGCAACTTTGCCATCTGTGCGCGGTCAGCCATCTTTCTCTCCAAAATAGAAAAAGGGGCACGGCGCGTGCCGTGCCCCCCTCGCGGTACGTTTCTCAATTTTGGTTGTCGGGCCCTGGTTGCTGGTGGCAACTTTACTCTTGCCACGACGAAATCACTGTACTCTCAGAGCTGCGCGCATACTACCCATTTGGATGCGAGGCAAACGCGCGAGCAAAACAGATCCTTCGACTGCGTTCGGCTGCCGCCTCACTTCGTTCAGGATGACAATGAGCGAGGAGGATGTTTCGGCAGGGCTGAAGCCGGTGCCCTGATACGAACCGCGGTCCCTGAGACAAACTGCCTGCGGAGCTTTGCTCCGCTGGACGGGCGAGGGCGCCCGTCCCTACGCGAGCGTTCTTGCACAATCCATTTCCTACAAAAAGTCACTTCCTGCACAAGCGGCGGACAGGAGTGTCTGCCCTACACGATCAAAAGCCGCGGACGAGGGCGTCCGCGCCACACGACGCGACCCCTATCCTGTCTCCAGCACTGCTTTCTGGGCAGATTGAGGTAGCTTGATGGGAACGAAATACTCTTCGGGATACAAGTAATCCTCGCCAGACTCATCAATCACTCGGACCTGACGATGTCGAGTGGCAAGTTGATCGCTAAGTACGCGATACACCCTGCGCACTTCGAGAGATGCGGGGTAGTCCCGATTCCGCACACAGAGGACAAATTGCGGCTCAGACTTAGGCCTCGCCGATGATCCGCTTGATTTTGTGTTCCTTCGCGCCAATCCCATGAGATCGCTGAGTCTACGGTTTACGCCACTTGTCGCGACCACCTCGATTGGTATCTCGTACGCGCTCCACCTGAATGGTCGCACTCGGATCAATCTCTCGGGCTCTTTCTATCGCTTCTGCTTGTGTTGGCTCGTGACCGCTGATCCGGTAAGCGTCCGGTCTCCGGATCGCATAATCGCCCTCTGGACGCTGTTCAATAAACAATTTGCCGCTCATAAATTACTCCTTCGAATTAACTAAGACTCAAAACCCGGCCGGGGCCGAGCCGCGGCCCCACACGATCCATTTCCCACACAAGGCCCGGACAGCCGAGGGCGGCTGTCCCTACGCGACCTCTAGCTGCAGCCGCTCGTGCTGCCGCAACTCATGCAGCGGTAGCAGCTGCCGTTTCTAGTCATGATCGAGCCGCAGAAGCTGCAGGTGGGCGCGTCGCCCAAGTCTACGAATTCCGACAAGGCGTCGGCTGCGTGCACGTGGCCGTGTCCTGACGAAGCATCGGCTGGGCATCGCTCGCGGCCGAAGCTTCTGGATGCGTCTCCTCGCTGGGATCGTAGTCGGCCAGAGCGCGCCACGATTTCGGCCGCAGGTTATCGAACAGCAACTGCTGCTGTCCGGTGAGGAAGCGCAACTGCAGCCAGCGGAAGATGTAGTCCATGATCGACTTGGCAAAGCCGATGTCGGGATTGTTGCTCCAGCCGCTGGGCTCGAAGCGGGTGTGGGCGAATTTCTCGCACAGCAGCTTCAGCGGCACGCCATGTTGCAGCGCGATGGAGACGGCGCAGGCAGAAGCTGTCCATCAGGCCGCTGACCGTCGAGCCTTCCTTGGCCATGGTGATGAAAATCTCGCCGGGCTGCCGTCGGGATAGAGGCCCACGGTGAGGTAGCCTTCGTGGTCCGCCGACTTTGAATTTGTGGGTGACCGACATGCGCTCGTCCTGCAGGCGATGGCGCACGGCGCGCGGCGGAGCGTTGAGGTCGTCGGCTTCGGCGGACGAGGGCGCCCGCCCGCGCATTTGCATCGTCTTTGGTGGATGTCGCCGTCTTGGTTCCTGCGGCGGAGAGCGGCTGCGACTGTCTTGCAGCCATCGCGATAGATGGCGACCGCTTTCAGTCCCAGCTTCCAGGCCTGGATGTAGGCTTCCATAATGTCTTCGACGGAAGCGTTGACGGGAAGATTGACGGTCTTCGATATGGCTCCGGAGATGAAGGGCTGCGTGGCGGCCATCATCTTGAGATGTCCCATGTAGTGGATGGAGCGCGTGCCCTTGGCCGGCTTGAAGGAGCAATCGAAGACGGGGAGATGCTCGTCCTGGATGGCGGGGGCGCCTTCGATGGTGCCGGTGGCGTCAATGTAGCTGACAATGGCGTCAGTCTGGTCGTGATCGTAGCCCAGCTTGAAGAGCGCAGTGGGCACGGTGTTATTCACGATTTTGATCATGCCGCCGCCGACCAGCTTTTTGTACTTCACGAGAGCGAGGTCGGGCTCGATGCCGGTAGTATCGCAATCCATAAAAAATCCGATCGTGCCTGTCGGAGCGAGGACGGTTACTTGCGAATTGCGGTAGCCAAATTTTTCGCCGTGGGCTAAAGCTTCGTCCCAGCATTGCTTGCTGGCTTCGTAGAGCGGAGCGGGGACGTGGTTTTTGCTGATGTGATTGACGGAGGCGCGATGCATGCGGATCACGTCGAGGAACGGTTCGCGGTTGATGTACCAGCCGGGGCAGGCGGCTCCGGGGAATGCGGAGCTGCGCTCCTGACCGGGCCTGAGACCCGGTCCCGCATGGGCATTGCCTATGTCGGAACCTAGATTGGTTTCGGCTAGGCCTTTTTTCGTGGGCTCCGTGGCTGGGGCTAGCGGCTGGCACAATTCGGCTATGCGAGACGATTGTAAGTACGCTTCGCCGCACATGATGGCAGTGACGCAGGCGGCGTAGTCGCGTCCGGCGTCGGAGTCGTAGGGTAGGCCCGCGGCCATCAACAGCGCGCCCAGATTGGCGTAGCCGAGGCCGAGCGGACGATAGTCATGCGAGTTGCGCATGATCTGCTCGGTCGGGTAGCCGGCGTTGTCCACTAAAATTTCCTGCGCGGTGATGAGGATGTCGACAGCGTGGCGATAGGCGGCCACGTCGAACGTCCCGTTGGGCGCGAACTTCAGCAGGTTGAGGCTGGCCAGGTTGCAAGCGGAGTCATCGAGGAACATGTACTCGCTGCACGGATTGCTGGCATTGATGCGCGCCGTGTGTTTTGAAGTGTGCCAGCGATTGACCGTGGTGTCGTATTGCATGCCGGGATCTCCGCAGTGCCAGGTGGCATCGGAGATGGTGCGCAGCAGGTCTTTCGCTTTGTAGGTCTTCATGGGACGGCCGTCGCGAATGGCGCGAGTGGAGAAGTCAGTGTCGCGCAAGACGGCGTACATGAAGTCATCAGTGACGCGGACGGAGTTGTTGGCGTTCTGGAAAAAGATGGAAGAGTACGCTTCGGAATCGGGCGAAGAACCGTCGTATCCCATGGCGACCAGGGCGTGAGCCTTAGCTTCTTCCTTCTGCTTGCAGAGGACGAAGTCCTCGATGTCAGGATGGTCGACGTTGAGGATGACCATCTTGGCGGCGCGGCGAGTCTTGCCGCCGGACTTGATGACGCCAGCGAAGGCGTCGAAACCCTTCATGAAGCTGAGCGGGCCGCTGGCCGTGCCTCCGCCGCTCAAGCCTTCGGTGGAAGAGCGTAGCGCAGAGAGATTGGTCCCGGTGCCCGATCCCCACTTGAACAACATGCCTTCGGTCTTGGCGAGAGTGAGGATGGAGTCGAGCGAATCCTGCACGGAGTTGATGAAGCAGGCCGAGCACTGCGGCTTGGTGTAGCCGGTGACGCCGAACTCCACGGTTTGCGTCTTCGTGTTCCAGTGCCAGTTGCGCGCGTCGGAATCGGGCTCAATGCGGTCGCATCCTACGTTGAACCAGACCGGCGAATTGAAGGCGGCATACTGGCGGACCAGGATGTGGACCAATTCGTCGTGGAAGATGGCGCCATCTTCGGGAGTCTTGAAGTAGCCTTGGGCCAATCCCCAGTCGCGGATAGTCTCGGCGACGCGGGTCACTAGCTGGCGGACACCAGTTTCGCGCTCAGGAGTGCCGAGTGTGCCGTGCAAGTATTTCGACGCCACAATGTTGGTGGCGGTCATCGACCAGTCTTTAGGGACTTCGACATCCTTCTGCTCGAAGATGATGCCGCCCTGCGAGTCGGTGATCGCAGCGGTGCGCAGTTCCCATTCGACTTCGTCATAGGGCGAGACGCCGGGCTTGGTGAAGAAGCGGCGGAAGGTCAGGCCGACGCCCTTCTTGGCGGGAGTGGTGGCAGGCACAGCAGCCGCAGGGGCCGCGGAGGCAACAGCGGTGCTCGGGGTAACGGGGGCTCCTTTTTCTTGTACTTCCGGCATTCTCTTTACTCTCTCCCTGCGGACACTGCGGCCCGCGACTTGCTTAATATTTTGATTGCTAAGGTCTAATCAGTGACTCTTGGACTTTTGGGCTCAGTTCTCCGTTGCTTGGATCTAGATCTTTGTTCCTAAAATGATTGCCGTTTCTGTAGCTCACCGCGAGGGAACAATATCCCGTCCCCGCGCGGCGAGGCATTTCCGACAGCTCTGATTGTCAACAGATGTCGCTTCCCGAGAAGAGGCTCGGCCTGCCGAACTGGGAAACGGCCACCGCACACGCATACAGCTGTCTAAGATTTCAGGAGGTCGTTCCCGCGACACGAGTTAACCTGCTGAAACCATAGGTCTAAGTCCGGGAAGCTCAGGTCACCTCGGCCTGAAGCCAGCCGGTCGGATCATTGCAATCGCGCCCCTTGATGTAACGAGCCACGATTCCGAAGAACTCCATGGGAGGGAAACAGTACTCCCGTATGTTGGGCCTGTCAAGAGTTTATCCCTATATATTGTATCTCAAGCAATTAACGGCCGGGATGCCGGGCCGGATCGTGGCTTTTCCACAGAGCGATCCTTCGATTATTCTGCGGACGCTTTTTTTAGGCGGAAGAGGCGATCCGTTGCGTGAGGCCTGGTCCGTCCCAACTGAAGCCGACGAGATGGCGGAATCCAAAAGAACATGCGCATCTTCGAAGAGCCTTCGGGGCCAAATTCTCTGCGTGCCGTTCGCCGACTCGACCAGATAGTCGCCCTTCTTGCCATGGTGCTCCCGCCCGAGTGGATCGACGAAGGCGAGAGGCGCGGTGAGTTGTTTTGCCCGGATCAAGAATCTGCTGCGATACGTCTGCCATTCACTTTCTGTTTTGTTCACGTGTGTTCACCCTTGGGGGGAGGGAATTTAAATTTTGTTGCATGCCGACATCATTGCGGCTGCCGACACCATTTTTCATTTTCGAAGAGGCGCGACGACACGTGGCTTTTATGGGAAATCATTTCGGGGTGAACCGAATTTACTCGCGCGATGGAGCGAGGTCAATTCCATAAGTTTGGTGCAAACGGGAAATTTCGGGCCACGGCTTTTCGCGGAAGGACACGGATCATGAAAATCATTCAATATCCAGGGTCAAGCGGCGCGGCGTAGGAGTTTGCGAAGTTGCGGCACGGCATCCGTAAGAAGCTTGCAAGGCCAAGCATCTTGATTTCCACACGATGCGCACAGGAAATGCAGAAAGAAATCTAAAATTCCGGGCCACGGATTTTCGCGGATGAAACCCGGATCAAGAAGGATCTTGAAGATTTAAAGATGTGAGTTTTGGTGAACTTCCATGGCATGCGCACGGGAATCTCAACGCAATACTTCTGAATTTGGCTCATGAAACAGATCAATCGCACCAACCCGGTCCCGCTAAGAGCCATCTCTATAGCCAGCAAGAAGCTGTTATGCGGACCAAGGAGGAGTTATGGCAGTCGATCCAGTTTGTGGCATGAAAGTGGACGAGGGAGACACGGAATTCCAGACCACCTATGGGGGCAAGGATTTTTATTTCTGCTCCGAAGAGTGTGAAACCAAGTTTGATGAGAACCCCGAGCAATACGCAACCGCGAGTGCGGCGTAACCAGCTTTCGTGCGAAGGGGCGCTGTGAGACTGTCCCAGACCGCATCGCTCCTTCGCCATTCTTCATTCCAATTGAGCGAAAGTGCATTGCGGCGGACGTTTTTCAGGACGCCATCGTAGAAATTTTGTGCCGTGACGAAATCGTCCTCCAGAAAAATGATCATATTGAACTTCGCAGACCAGCGCCGGCTTGAGCGGTTGCCATTGGCTGGAGCGCTCGGTGCTCCAGCGACTGGGGCCACCGGGAGCAATTCCCGGTGAAACCGGGCGCCGCGACCAGTGGTTCCACAATCGCTTTTAGTTCCTGGCGTTGCGTGGCAGTGAAACTGGAAGTGAATCCGACGTGGTCAAGAAGCCCATCGACGTTATACAAACCTAACAACAGCGAGCCGATCCCTCCTCCCTTGGAAGCGTAGCGAAAGCCACCCACTACGCAATCCGCGGTGCGAATCCGTTTGATCTTTACCATGGCAGTGCGTTCCCCGGAGCGGTAGGGTTCGTCGAGGCGCTTGGCGATTACGCCGTCCAACCCCAAGGCGTTGGGATGGCGCATCCAGTTCTCTGCCTGGCTGCGGCGAGGAGACGCGGGCGAGAGACGGACAGTTCCCTCTTTAGACAAATTCCCAGCCTCCAGCATCTCGCCGAAAAACACTTCCAGCTGGCGCCGTCTTTCTTGGAGCGGAAGACCGACGAGAGACTTTCCGTCATTCACCAGCAGATCAAAACAGAGAAGGGTTGCGGGAGTTTCCATCGAAAGTTTACGAACGCGGGACTCGGATGGGTGAATCCGCAGAAGCAAGTGGTCAAAGGCAAGACGTTTGCCGGAAAAAATAACGATTTCGCCATCCAGAACAAAGCGCTCTGCCGGAAGCTGCCGGATCGCCGTTACAAGTTCTGGAAAATAGCGAGCCAACGGCTGGCCAGCCTTCGATTGCAATAAAACCTGGTCGCCTTCGCGGAAGGCGAGGCAGCGAAATCCGTCCCACTTGGGCTCGTAGAGCCACTCTTTCCCGTGGGGAATTTCGCTGACCGAGCGGGCATCGGCAGGCGGATATGGAGGGCGAATTGGCAGCCGAATGGAGGGGAAATTCTGGCCCAGATTCTCCGGCAGAATCGCGCCAGCTTTGACTCGGGTGTGTTGTCTTCCAGCCGATGGCATGCCTAGGTTGGATGCGGGCGAAGAGGGAGGCGTAGCTTGCGGTGTGTTTGGCGGCAGCGTGGCATTCCGCGAGCCTTGGCGGCGTTTTAAGCAGAGACGTTGCCAGCAAGGTCTCTACGGATGAGCAGAGATGCAAAATCGAAAAGCCTCCATCCCATGTGGGTTGGAGGCTCGAGGCACGCGGACGGCTTGAGCGTCTAGTGCTTATGGGATTTTGAGGCTTCAAAGCGCTTGTTGATTTCGTCCCAATTCACCACTCCCCACCAGGCGGACAAGTATTCCGGCCGGCGGTTGTTGTATTTCAGGTAATAAGCGTGCTCCCAAACGTCATTGCCCATGATGGGATAAAGTCCCTGCGACATGGGGTTGTCCTGATTGGCCGTGCTGATCACCTTCAAGGTTCCGTTCGCCTCGCCGACCAGCCAGGCCCAGCCACTGCCAAACTGCTTGGTTCCGGCGTCGTTGAACTTGGCTTGAAAATCCTTGAAGCTGCCAAAGGCTTTGTGGATGGCTTCCGCGATCGCGCCCGTGGGATCGCCCCCGCCTTGCGGCTTCATGATCTTCCAGAACATCGAGTGGTTCACGTGGCCGCCGCCATTGTTGCGCACGGCGGCGCGGATATCTTCAGGAACGGCGTTGAGATCGCGAATCAGATCTTCAGCGCTCTTGGACTGCAGGTTGGGATGTTTTTCCAGAGCGGCGTTCAGGTTCTTTACGTAGGCTCCGTGGTGCATGTCGTGATGCAACTTCATGGTCTGGGTGTCAATGATTGGCTCTAAAGCGGCATAGTCATACGGCAAGGGTGGGACTTCGTGCGCCATTATCTTTCCTCCACGAAAGTTGAGATGACTGGATACGGGTTGGGGATTCAGTCGAATCGCGAGGAGATATTATAAACGCGGAGATGAAAGTCATGGGGAAAGGACCGGGAACGATATGGAGAGACGTAGCAGAGCTACGTCTCTACGATGTAAGGGGGGTTATGGGATGGCGAGAACTCTTCCGGCGGTTCAGCCCGAATCAGCGCATAGCGGCGCGCTCGTAGGCGTTGGCATCGTTCGATAACAGCACCCACAGCGTATAAGCGCCCAGCAGAGTCCCAAACGGTGGATGCATCAAAGAAAGAATTCCCAGAACGATGGCGGCGATGCGCGCCCACGGTTCATGCTGCATGAGTCCCCAGCCAACGCACATTCCGGCCGCAGCCAGCACCAGGAAGCCTGCGCTCAGTCCAAACATGACCGGTGGAACCACGATGCGGGCGAAGGGCTCAATATTGCCTGCCATAAAACGAAAAGCATGGCCGACGGTGAGAAGACCGATGGAAGGCAGAAACCAAAAAGCGCTCAGCACGATCCAGAGAATGCCCAAGGTGCGCAGGTGTCCGGCAAAGCGCGCCGCATCGCCGGAGCCTGCGGCTCCAATAATCCGGCTTCCGCACTTGGGGCAAAGGTTGTAGTCTGGCTGCAATGGAGTCCCGCAACGATTGCAAAACATCTTCATACCTCCGCGGAGACGCCTGTCGTGCTACTGGATTTTACGAGTTCCGTCCCTGGTAAGTTCCATCGATTTTAGGGACTTGGGTCTTCAGGAAGCCTGGATCCTTAGGGAGCTTAGATCCTCAGGGAAAAGGATCGGCTGAAACTTTGGCGGATTTGGCGCGTCCTATTTTAAGGAAGTCCAGACAAATGCGGATGACCTTACTGGACGCTCCCGAAAAAGTTGCCGCTGTTATCATCCGATGGATTTTCAGTTAATTGCGGCCCGACCACATCCGAACTACGCCTCAGTTCGTATAATTTGAGGAGAGATATCCATGTTGATTAAGAAGGCTGCCGACATTTCTTCTTCCGAGATCACTCCAGAGAGCCTGTATCTGAATCGCAGGAAGTTCCTGGCCAGGACGGCGTTAGCGGGTGCTGCGGCGGTCGCCGGAATCCGCCTCAAAGAGCTGGCTATGCCTTCGACCACGGTACGGGCCCAGAGTTCGGGCGCGAAGATTGACGGCATCCAGAAGAGCCCGTTTTCAACGACGGAGAAGATCACGCCGTTCCAGGACGTCACCCATTACAACAACTACTATGAGTTTTCGACGGACAAAGAAGGCCCGGCGGAGCTCGCCAAGAATTTCAAGACGCGTCCGTGGACAGTCACGATTGACGGGCTGGTGCCCAAGAAGCAGGTGCTCAACGTCGACTCGATCATCAAGATGGCCTCTCCGGAAGAGCGAATCTACCGGCACCGCTGTGTGGAAGGGTGGTCCATCGTTGTGCCGTGGATCGGTTTTTCGCTGAGCGAATTGATCAAGCGGGCGCAGCCTCTCGCCAAGGCAAAGTTCGTGGAATTTACCACGCTTTACGATCTGAGGCAGATGCCGGGGGAACGCACCAGCGTTTTGCAATGGCCGTATGTCGAAGGCTTGCGCATGGACGAAGCCATGCATCCACTGGCGTTGTTGTGCTTTGGCATGTATGGCCAAGTGCTGCCCAACCAGGACGGCGCGCCTTTGCGCGTGGTTGTCCCTTGGAAGTATGGTTTCAAGAGCGCTAAGGCGATCGTGCGCATTCGGTTTGTGGAGAAACAGCCGATCAATACCTGGAATCAATCGGCGCCCAATGAATATGGTTTTTACTCCAACGTGAATCCAAATGTGGATCACCCGCGCTGGAGTCAGGCTAAGGAACGCCGGCTGGGAGAGTTCTTCAAGCGTCCGACACTGATGTTCAATGGGTATGATCAGGTGGCTAGTTTGTATGCGGGAATGGATTTGAAGAAGAATTTTTAAACCATGGATGCATCGATCGAGATGTGCACAATGCAGTGGCTTTCAGTTGGAGGTTGTCATTCCGAAGCGTGTTTAGGCGCAAGGAATCTGCTTTTTTAAGCGACTACACAAAGGGCGATTCAATGAAGAATAAAGCATGATCCGCTGGTTCAAAATCGTGGTGTTCCTGGCATGCCTCGAACCATTGGGCCGGCTGCTTTGGAAATTCTTTGGTCCCCATCCGACCGATATGCAGTCCTGGGGAGTGGGATTGGGCGCGAATCCCATTGAGTTTATTACTCATTCCACCGGCGATTGGACTCTGATCTTCCTGCTGGTCACGTTGGCGATCACGCCCCTGCGCAAGCTAAGCGGCCTGAATTGGTTGATTCGCTATCGCCGCATGTTGGGGCTATTTGCTTTTTTTTACGGGACGTTACATCTGACGACTTATGTCTGGCTGGATAAATTTTTTGATGTGCATGCGATGCTTGCCGATGTCGTCAAGCGAAGATTCATCACAGCGGGCCTAACCGGATACCTTCTGATGCTTCCGCTGGCGCTCACTTCGACCAGTTGGTCGATCCGCAAGCTGGGTGGAAAGCGCTGGCAGGCTCTGCATCGCCTGATTTATTTCAGTGCCATGGCCGGGGTGATTCACTACATTTGGCTGGTGAAAGCCGACCTGCACAAGCCGCTGGAGTATGCGTTTGTGCTGAGCCTTCTGTTGGGATACCGGGCAGTGACGTGGCTTAGACCGAAATCTTCTCCAGCCAAGCCGCGCCCAGTCCAGGTGAGAGATATCGAAGCATCGTAAAGCAGAGAGTTAGGCCTGCAGCACCCATTGGCCTTCTTTGGATTCCAGATGGAAACCGTAGCGCTGCCAGGTGATATCAGAGGACTCCTTGCGCATGACCCGGGCCAGGCCGACGTAACGTTCCATGCCGCTGACCAGAAAGACTTCTACCATGGTGCCGGTGGCTAGCGATGCCGAGCAGTTGCAAAGAAATCCTCCGGCACTCACATTTTCCGTGGTCGTAATTTCTTCGAAAGGTTTGCTGGCCGTGTCGGTTCCCCGCAATTTCAAAGTCACGCGCATACGAACCCGCGTTTCGGACCGGCGCTCGGGGCGCTGCGCTTCGAGTTCTTCGGCCAGTCGGCGCTTGAGCAGATTAAAATCCACCGGCTTCTGAAAGAAGCCCACCGCGCCGAGATTCTTGCAATATTCCTGGGCCTCGTCACCGCCTTTGCCGGTGATCACAAAAACTCGAATCCGAGAGGTGTAACTCAACGAACGCAAACTTTGGCAAAGATCGAAACCAGAAAACTTCGGCATGATCAAATCGAGAAGCACCGCGTCGGGCTTGTGTTCCAGCGCCATTCCCAGCGCCTCGTCGGGATCTCCCGTATCCAGCACTTCGTAGGAGCTTTCCAAGCGGGTACGCAGCAGTCCGCGCATGGCTTCGTCGTCATCCACGATCAAGATCTTCGACATATCGCCCTCTTCGGGCCAGCGCCAGCGCTGGCCGCTGAATTCAGTTTGCTCCCGCCCCTGTGGCCGAGGCAGACTTTTCGCCTCCATCCAACGCCTCGCGAAGCTTGCGCGCCAAGGCGTCCCGGGTAAACGGCTTTTGCAGGAACAAGCTGCCGGGATCGAGAATTCCGTGCGCGCCCACCGTCTGCCCCGTATAGCCCGACATGTAAACTATTTTGATTTCCGGCCGCAACTGGACAAGTTGATCCGCCAACACCCGGCCGCTTATGCCGGGCATCACTACGTCGGTGAGCAGTAAATCAATGGCGCCTTCATGATGCTGGCTGATGTCCAGCGCTTCTCCACCGTTTTTCGCTTCGAGTACGGTGTATCCGCAGGCAGCCAATACGCCAGTGGTAAGGTCGCGCAGCGCCGCTTCATCTTCGACCAGCAACACCGTTTCGGTTCCGCGCAAGGTTTTCGACAGAGTGGTTTCCGGCTTTACCGGGGCGACCGCTTCATCGACCCGCGGCAGATAAATCTTGAAAGTCGTGCCCAACCCGGGCTCGCTATAAACGTCGATGTAACCATCGCTTTGCTTCACTACTCCGTAAACCATGGAGAGGCCTAATCCCGTTCCTTGGCCTTTGGCCTTCGTAGTAAAAAAGGGCTCGAAGATGCGGGCGCGCGTCCCCGCGTCCATACCAGTGCCGGTGTCGGAAACCGTCAGCCGAATATAAGAGCCGGGCTGCACAGGATAGGGATAGCGCCGCACGAAAAGCTCATCCATCTCGGTGTTCGCGGTTTCAATGATCAGTTTGCCGCCCTGCGGCATGGCGTCGCGGGCGTTGACCGCCAAATTCATAATGATCTGCTCCAGTTGCCCGGGATCTGCCTTCGTGGTTCCCAGTTGCGGATCAAGCTGGCTGCTCAGATCTACATCTTCTCCGATTAGGCGGCGAAGCATGCTTTCCATGTCGCGCACCACACTGTTCAAGTCGAGGACGCGCGGTTCCAATACTTGCTGACGGCTAAACGCCAGCAACTGGCGGGTAAGACCGGCGGCACGGCGTCCCGCAGCTAAGATTTCATCCGCACTGCGCCGCAGAGGATGCCCGGATGGTAAGCCTTCCTGCAGAATTTCGCCGTAGCCGATGATGACTCCGAGAAGATTATTGAAATCGTGCGCCACCCCGCCGGAAAGACGGCCTACGGCTTCCATCTTCTGAGCCTGGCGGAATTGTTCTTCCAGCTTTTTGCGATCGGTGATGTCACGGTTCACCACGACGAGCTTTTCTACCCGCCCTTCCGCGTCGCGCACTGGACTGGCCGTCGACTCGAGCACTCGCCAGGTTCCATCTTTGTGACGCATGCGGTACTCGATCCGGCGGCCGGTGCCGCCGCGAAAGGCCTCCCGCGCGGCTTCCTCAATTAAGGGACGATCGTCGGGATGGACCTGTTCCAGCGGAGAAGAATTTTTCAATTCCGTGGGCGTGCGACCTAGAATCTTCAAATAGGCCGGGCTGTTGTAGAGCCGCTGACCCTTGGCATCGACCAGCGCGATCATGTCGGCGGCGTTTTCGCTGATCAGACGAAACAGTTCTTCGCGTTCCGCCAATTGCCGCCGAATGCGATAGATCTGCAGCTGCTGATAGATGGTGTAAATGTCGAACAGCAAGACCATCGCCACCAGACCACGCACCGCGGTCGTGAGTTCAGCGGGATCAATCTTGACGACGCTGAAGGGGAGGGAGGGGAGGGCAAACGAAAGAATTCCCGCGGTCAAGAGCAGAGTGATAACGATGGCGGTAACCCACAGCCACCACTCGCGCCGCTCAATCTTGCGAATCCCGAGACTAATCTTGCGGGCTGAGATTGCGTTCTCGCTGCGATCATCCAAAAGGGTTCGGTCCGTGTGAGGACGTTGCGCGAACGAACGCCATCCTCTTCTTCTATGCATTCTGTTTGGTGTTGTGAAACCCGAAATTCAGATGCGGTTGTAGCTAGGCCAGTTTGCCTGACATCCCCCCTCCATTGTCAGCAACGTATGGTTTTTAGTAGCTGCCTGTTGTGGGTGAGGATACGCTGCCCGCCGATGGTGGAGTGAGGAAAGCCGGAGCTGTTACGAATTCCGAACAGAATTCATTTTTGCGGGAGCAAGCGGTATTCGTGGTGTTTTCACCTTAGTTTCGAATTGCCTATCGATATTTTCGATTTCATCTATACAGAAATTGTGATGAAGGTTTCCTGAAAAAATCGCGATCGATAAATCAGGCGGATTCCCCACTCTGGGAACAGACAAAACGAAAAGACTGCCCATGTTGGAGCAGACGGGAAAAAGCCATTCAACGACTTCCTGTAGTGGCTCAGTTCGGTGAAATCCTTCCCCTACCTTGTCATGCCGGAGGCAGTCGTATCGCCGGGGAATGTGCTTTCGGCATGCGAAACAGCGGATTCCTCGCGCGGCAAAGCCACGCTTCGGGTGACAATTCTTGATCGAATAATTCAACGGGCCAATCCCGGCGTTTCTCGCTGCTGGAGCTACAGGATGTACCGCGACAGATCCTGATCTTTGACGATGTCCACCAGCATTTTGCGAACATACTCGGCATCGATGCGCATCTGTTCGCCCTTCTTCTCCGGAGCGGAGAAGCTGATCTCGTCGAGAACGCGTTCCATGATGGTGTGCAGGCGGCGCGCGCCAATGTTCTCCGTACCTTCGTTCACGCGAAACGCAAAGCGGGCAATCTCTTCCAGTGAGTCGGGAGTGAATTCCAGTTTGACGCCTTCGGTTTCGAGCAGAGCAATATACTGCTTTACCAGCGAAGACTTGGGCTCCGTGAGGATGCGAACGAAGTCTTCCATGGTGAGCGACTGCAGTTCCACGCGGATGGGGAAGCGTCCTTGCAGTTCCGGAATCAGATCACTTGGTTTCGAAACGTGGAAAGCGCCGGCGGCCACGAACAAAATGTGATCGGTGCGCACCATGCCGTAACGCGTATTGACCGTCGTTCCCTCGACAATCGGCAGAATGTCGCGCTGCACGCCTTCGCGGGAAACATCCGGGCCGTGGCCGCTTTCGCGCCCCGCGATCTTGTCGATTTCGTCGAGGAAGATGATGCCCGAATCTTCCACGCGGTCAATCGCAATGCGCGTGACCTGGTCCATGTCCATCAGACGCTGCTCTTCTTCCTGAATCAGATACTCGAAGGCTTCGTTGACCTTCATCTTCCGCTTCTTGGTGCGCTGGCCGAAGATGTTGGGCAGCATGTCCTTGATATTGACATCCATCTCCTCGACGCCCTGGTTGGAGATGATTTCAAACGACGGGAAATTACGCTCGCGAACATCAATCTCAACCGTGCGCTCGTCGAGTTTGCCTTCGCGCAACTGCTGGCGAAGTTTCTCGCGAGTGCGCGAGGTCGAATCGCCCGAGTGAAGGTCGTGCCTTCGAGTACTAACCCTCCGCTCGGATTTGGTTCCGCGGGCCGCGGCGCGGGAGGCGGCAGGAGAATGTCGAGCAACCGCTCCTCCGCATTGAGTTCCGCTTTATCGGCCACGTCTTCGAGCTTTTCCTCGCGGATCATTTCGATCGCGATCTCGACCAGGTCGCGAATCATGGATTCGACGTCGCGTCCCACGTAACCGACTTCGGTGAACTTCGAAGCTTCCACCTTGAGAAAGGGCGAATTCGCTAGCTTGGCCAGACGGCGGGCGATCTCGGTTTTACCCACGCCAGTGGGGCCGATCATGATGATGTTCTTGGGGATGACGTCTTCCGCCATCTCGGCAGGAAGCTTCTGCCGGCGCGTGCGGTTGCGCAAGGCGATAGCGACGGCGCGCTTGGCAGCGCTCTGCCCGACAACATATTTATCGAGCTCCGTCACGATTTCGCGTGGCGTCAGTTCGTCAAGCACGGCGGGTTGTTCTTCAGCGGAAGCGGGTAAGTAGATGGCCATAAGTATGTAGGGACGGCCGCCCTCGGCTGTCCGGTCGAGCATAGCTCGACAGTTTCTGCCAGCTTACAATCGCTGCCGGGTCTCCGACCCGGCCACACAGCCGAGGGCGGCTGTGCCTACTCGGTCCTTACAACTCCTCGATCGTCACCTTGTCATTCGTATAGATGCACATTTTGCCGGCAATCTTCATGGCTTCTTCGGCAATCTGGCGGGCCGTGAGCTGGGTGTGTTCTGCCAGAGCCAGCGCTGCCGCTTGCGCATAAGGACCGCCGCTGCCGATGGCCGCAATGCCCGCCGTCTGGCTCGATCACGTCCCCCTGGCCGCTCAACAGAAACGTTTGTTCCTTATCTGCAACCAACAAAAGCGCTTCGAGATGCCGCAAAAACTTGTCCGTCCGCCAGTCTTTGGCTAATTCCACGGCAGCGCGGCCGATGTTTCCGTGATACTGCTCGAGTTTCGCCTCGAACCGGCTGAACAAAGAGAAAGCGTCCGCCGTAGAGCCGGCGAATCCGGCCAGAATTTTCTCCTGATACAAGCGGCGGATCTTCTTCGCGGTGTGCTTGATAATTCCTTCGCCGAGAGTGACTTGGCCGTCTCCGGCCATAACCACGCTGCCATTGCGGCGGACACAGAGAACGGTGGTCGAACGTATTAGGCGCTTCGTAGGCATGAGGGCAAACCTTGATTATAGCAGTGAATGAAAGGCAAACCCGAAGCCAGCCTGGTTTCGGTTGTGATGCAGTTTGGTGAATCCATTCTGAACAATTGTCATTCCGAGGCCCGGGTTTACGGGCGAAGAATCTGCTTCTTCCTGCCAAACAGCGGATTTCTCGCGCGATGAAACCACGCGTCGGAATGACAATCTATCAATGTTTTGAATTGACCGGCTAAAGTATCAACTTCTCCGTTTGTAGTAAATCGCAAACTCAACTCCGCGATTTGCGGGAAATAGCTCGGCCACCTTGCGCAGTCTCTCTGCCATGGCCGCTGGGACCAGCAGTGGGTAGTCGCGTTCGCGCAAGTCGTGATAATCAACGTCGAGGAACAACGAAAGCAGATAAATGGAAATTGCGTCAGAGAAAGTTGCGGCGAAGTATTCGTTTTTGTACTTCTCGGCTTCCGGGCCGGGAACGGAGGCCAGCTTGCGCGACTCCCACGCGTCGAGCGATGTCTCTCCGCGCACCCCAGACTCGACCTGCTTCCAGGCCAGGTCAGCAAATTCCTGGGATACCCCGGCCTTCTCAACGATAGCATGTCCTACGTTGATATAGAACTCGAAGGCGACGGAGAATTTGTCGTCCATCAGCCGCGTGGAAATGAACACACACTGCGACCCGCCGAGGTCTAGATTGCGATGGCAAACTGCGTTGTCGCTGAGAGCTACGTCGTAGCGATCGGCGATTACGGTTTCGTCCCCTTGGTTCACCGTGAGGGGCACAAAGTAGTAGGCCTTGCGCTCCAGCGCCGCGGCCATCGAGGTAGGAACAACCGCAACCATCCGTTCAAGATCGGCGGCGGAAACAGTCATCTCGCCGGCGATGGCGTAACAAATGCCGTTGGGCGCCTGCGAGACGGGAGTTTGGCGAACCACTTCAGCCGGGGGACGAGTCGTCACCGGCACAGCTTGAGACATCTGCATATTGTAACGTACCACCGTCGACGACGACATTTTCGGGGGACCGGAGCCTGACGACTGAGGACTGAAGACTGGCCCCAAATGTTGTAGCCTTAGAAGGTCATGACTACTGGAAAGAGTCCGTCACGCCGTCCGCGCTGGTTTTATATTCCCGTGCGAGTTTTGCTGGTGACGTTTCTGCTGACCTTACTTACTTTTGCGGTCAGCCTGATGCTGGGCATCTTGGGTACCGTAATCGCAGGCTGGTTGCGCGGAGCGCATCCCAATATGAGCAACGCTTACCGCCAGGTTGCCGCGCCGATTGCAGCCGCGGCCGGAGCCGTTGTCTTGATTTCCATGATTGTGCTGGAGGTTCGCCGTTACCGGCGAGAGAAGACGTTGACCGCGATTGAACGTTCCAGCTAGTGCAGTGGAGAGAACACGCCACGCAGGCTACAATCACACCATGCGTCCCCGGGTTGCCATTCCTCTACCGCATTCATCTGACCAGAAATACGGTGAGCAGGCCCTGCCACAGTACATGCAAGCCGTCGAAGCGGCAGGCGGCGAGGCCGTGCCCATTCCGTTAGATCAAACCCCGGCGCAGGTCATGAAGTTGATCGAGCGCTGTGATGCGGTGTTGTTGCCGGGAAGCAAGGCGGATGTAGACCCGGCGAGGTACGACGCTGCAAAGCACCCCAAGACTGACGCGGCCGATCCCAAACGCGATACTGTCGACGAACTGCTCTTGCAGGATGCCTACAATATGCGCAAGCCGGTGCTCGGCATTTGCTATGGCATGCAGACCCTGAACGTTTATCGCAGTGGCACGCTTCTGCAGCACATCGAGTCGCCAGTGAATCACGAGGCTGGCCGCACGGTTCCGGTCGCGCACACCGTCGAGATTGATCCACAATCGAAACTGGCGGGGATTATTCACCACGCGGAAGCCAACTCAAATTCAGAGAGCAAGTTGGTCATTCCAGTGAACTCCAGCCACCACCAATCTACCGAGGCCGCCGGCGACGGATTAAGTATCGTTGCGCGATGTCCCGAAGACGGCATCATCGAAGCGGTGGAAGGAACGGCTTCCGACCATTTTGTATTGGGCGTGCAGTGGCACCCGGAGCGATCGGTCGAAGAGGATGAGCGCTCCCGCGCAATTTTTCGCGCCTTGGTTGAGGCCGCGACGGCAAAGCAAAATAGGACCGCCGCGGATTTCGCGGACGAACGCAGATAAACCTTAATTAGAAATTGATCCCTGCAGATCCGAATGGATCTGTGGCCAGTCTCATCTTCTTTCCAGCAAGACAACAGCATGCGCTATGGCCGCATTGTCGGTGCCCATGCCCTCGGGTGTCTTGGCTTTGATCCCGACACAATCGGCGGGCAGTTCCAACAACTCAACCAGACGAGCCCGAATCGTCGCGGTATGCGGACCAATCTTGGGTGCGGCCAGAATGAGCGTAGAGTCCAGGTTTACGAGCTTGTAACCGGCGGTGCGAACCCGGTTCAAAGCTTCGCGCAGGAAGATTGCCGAGTCCGCGCCTTTCCAGCGCGGGTCGGATGGCGAAAAGAGTGAGCCGATATCAGGTGCAGCGATCGCGCCCAGCAGCGCGTCGGTGATGGCGTGCAGAAGAACATCACCGTCGGAGTGTCCTCCCAGCCCGTGAGGGTGCGGCAGCGTGACCCCACCAATCTTCAAGGGAATGCCAGCTTTGAACTCGTGAGAATCCCACCCGTAGCCGATTCTCATGATGCAATACCGGCCGCGGATTTACGCGGATTCACGCCGATTGTTTTTCTTTCATTGGCAAATACAAGACGGCGGGAATGGGCCGACGGTCCAAAATTGAGCAAGAGGCCTACTTCTATTTCCGTCGATTTAAGATAATGAAGAAGCTGTGCCTCGTGAAACGGCTCGAAGACTCGCACGCATTTCAATTCCAGCAGAACCGCCTCTTCGACCAGCATGTCAGCCTTGAAATCGCCGACCTTCTGTCCACGAAACCAAACTGGCAGCGCCAGTTGCCGTTGGACCTTTATCCCCGATTCGCGCAGAGCAATTGTCATTGCTTCCTCATAAACTGATTCCATGAAGCCGTGACCGAGTTCATTGTAAACAGCATAGAAAACACTAATAATTCTCCCCGTTAGCTCAGAGTGCTTCAGGTCGCCAGGCGAAACTAGCTTCATAGAGAAACCAGTCTATCGGTTTCCCCAAAAAATCCGCGCAGAATCAGCGTAATCCGCGGCTAGCTTTTACCGTTTCAGGAAGAACTCGGCCAACTCCAGATCCGCCGGCGTGGTGATCTTAATATTTCGCGGCGAACCCATGACGACGGCCACTTCATGTCCGGAACGTTCCACGAGAGAAGCTTCATCGGTTCCGGTAAAACCGTCGGCCGTGGCCTCATCGAAAACTTTCTTCAGCAGGCCGTAGCGGAAGCCTTGCGGAGTTTGCGCCATCACCACACGTTCGCGAGGCAACGTGGCCGTGATCACCGCTCCCTCCGCGGTGCGCTCCACTTGCTTCACCGTATCCGATGCGGGCATTCCCGCGATCGCGGCGCCATATTTTTGTGCGGCCCCAATGACTTCATGAATGATCTCTTGTGTCACAAACGGCCGCACCGCGTCGTGCACCAGGACCAGGTCATCATTCTCTGCATGAATCAACGCCAGCGCGTTCGCCACGGATTGCTGCCGGTGCTCTCCCCCCTCAACCAGTTGCACCTTCTTGGCGAGGATTTCCTGGCCATCTTTTTCCAGACGCGCGTGGAAGTTGTGGATCTCATCCTGCCGCAGGGCGATGCAAATCTCCGTAACTTCCGGGCACCCGGCGAATGCGCGGAGCGTATGGATCAGGATGGGAGTGCCATGCAACTCCGTGAATTGTTTGGAGGGGATGTTCTTTTTTTCTTTGTCCGTGGTGGCTGGCGTCATGCGCGTACCCAACCCGGCGGCGGGAATAATCACGAAAACCTTCATAGCGGCTTGCAAGTATAAGGAACCGACGCGCAGAGTTCAAATCACTCGCGGCAGGGCACGTGACAAATTGTCGGGTCTCGCGATGCCTTAGGCCTGAGTGCGCTCCCCGTCCGTCTTGCACGCACCGTGGATTTATTTCCGCAAGAACGAGCGGGGGCAGCTTCGCTCCCTGCGACTTTACGCCAAATGGTTCTAATGCAGTGAGTTGGCGGCTGCCCGCGAAGCAGCTTCGATGGCCATCCAGTTGCTGCTTAAAGCGTAGCCAACCCAGACGCTGGGGACGGACTCTCAATGCAGGCAAAACAGGCCGCAAACGGGGCGAAAAATATGCGAAATGGACGGGGGATTCACCTGTTGTCTTACTGCTTTGCTCTAGGGCTCGCAGGCTCGCTCCTTGTAGTCACGCCGATTACCAGCACCTCATTCGCGTTCGGCCGCACACCCGCTAACCCGCCCCAAAGCAACGATCCAGTCACCGTGTCGGGACTCATTTCGGACTCTCGTTGCGGGGCGCGCCATGCGACGGAATCGGGGAACGTCCCTGCACAATGCGCCCGCGTCTGCGCGCGGCGCGGCGCCAGGTATGTCGTAGTGAATGGGGACACAACCTATGTTCTGGTCGGAAGCGAAACGGCCTTCGATGCTTTCGCCGGGCAGAGAGCTCAAGTGAACGGAACCCTGAATGGCGACACACTGAAGGTTAGTTCCATCCGCGCCCAATAGACTGCGGCCGGGCAGCCTCCGTTGTGAAGAAACTACTCTGGCGGGCGTTCCGCTACCAAAGTCTTCTTCGGTTCGGCATTCACGACGCCAGGCACCGTTGCTGTCGGCGGACGCGGCTCTACGCGCACGATTCCGCGGTCGTCCCATTTGCCGAAAATCATTTTCCCCGCCGTCGTCTGCAGCACCGAAGTCACGGAAATATCGACGGTCTTGCCAATCATTTTGCGCGCATTGTCCACTACCACCATAGTTCCGTCGTCCAGATAGGCCACGCCCTGGTTGTATTCTTTTCCTTCTTTGAGGATGAATACTTTCATGGTTTCGCCCGGCAACACGATGGGCTTGAGCGAGTTGGCCAGCTCATTAATGTTGAGCACTTCCACACCCTGAAGTTGTGCCACCTTGTTCAGATTGAAATCGTTGGTGAGGATCTTACCTTCGTACACCTTGGCCAGTTCTATGAGTTTCAGATCCACTTCCCGCACCGCCGGAAAATCGTCCTCAATAATCTGAATTTGCACGGAAGCGATCTTCTGCAAGCGCTGCAAAATATCCAAGCCGCGGCGTCCGCGATTGCGCTTCAGCGAGTCAGCCGAGTCGGCCACCAGTTGCAACTCGCGCAATACGAATTGCGGAATCACAATCGTGCCGTCTAGGAATCCGGTCTCCGCCACGTCCGCAATGCGGCCGTCGATAATCACGCTGGTATCGAGAATCTTGTAGCTCTTCTTGGCTTGCTTGTCTCCCCCGAAGATTCCGCCCAGCGCCGCCAGATTGAGCATGTCGCCTTTGTTGGCACCCACGATCAGCCCAACGTAGGCCATCAACAGCATGACCATGATTTGCAGGAAACTTTGGGTGTGATTTGCGGGCAGGCTATTGCGAATCACGAGCGCAAACAGATACGCCCCGGCAATCCCCAACACGCTGCCAATCGCGGCCCCGATGAGCCTCGTCAGGCTAATGCGCCTGAGCTTCCACTCGAAGAGCACAATCGCGGCGCCCAGCAGTGCACCTAATCCCGCGTCTTCGAGTGCTGAACGGTTAAAGGGTTGAATTAAATAACTGGTGATCGCGACAACTAGAATAAATAGGAAACGAACCAGAAATAAGTCCACGGATGAACCTCCCCGACTCCCCCCCCAACGCCCACTGCAAAGTAGAATCTCCGCCCGCAACTGCCATTCCGAGCGGCCAGCGATCGTAAACGGAGACCATGAATGAACAATAATGCATGAACCGAAGACCCCAATATACGCTGTCGAACCAAGCGATCCGACTCCATCTTATATCTACGGCTATCTACGGGCAGTATATACCCGCGGTGAAGCTTACGAAATTGAGTTACAAAATCTTGCATGTGAAATCCTAAAAAGCATAGCCGCCACCGGTTTCTTAGCGTGCTAACCAGTGACCCAGGAACGCGTCCAACAGGGGTAATCGCAAACAACCGAGTACGCAGGAACTTTTTCGCACAACCGAACGTATCTCTGGACACCGCGTGCTAGAGTTAGTCAGCCAACGGCGTTCTTGGTTCGCGGAGCCGATTTTCTAGTGGAGGAATTGCATTGCCCTTGTCTCTGGCGGCCGGGCATGCAATCCGAGGAGGGCCCCGCCGCCCACAACCATTTTTCCCGAAGAGTTTCGGGAAAGAATCGAGGAGTTGTTATGCATGCATCGAGAGTTTGCAAGAGCTTTCTGCTGGGTTTTACCTTGCTGCTGGCGGCAGTGGCATTCGCGGCTAACAAAGGACCACTCCAAATCACTGACCCGACCGCTGTGGGAGGCAAGCAACTGAAGCCCGGGGACTACACCGTCACCTGGGACGGCGACGGTCCCAACGTCCAACTCAACATCATGAAGGGCAATAAAGTGGTGACCACGGTCCCGGCGCACGTGATGGCGGTGGATCACTCTCCTGCGAGTAACTCCGTCGTCGCGACGCAAAACCCGGATGGCTCGAAGTCCCTGAGCGAAATCCGTTTCTCGGGCAAGAAGTACACCCTGGAAATCGGGGCAAACATGGGCGGCTCGCAAACCGGAAGCAGCGACAAAAGCGATCGCTAAATATCCGGCCACACTTCGGCGTACAGAGGGGAGCGAATTCGCTCCCTTTTTCAATTCCGGTCAGGGAGCGGACACCGGCACACCTGCGTCGTGTTTACCTGAAGGAAAATCGCCGGGTGAAGACTGACAACCAAGGACCAAGGACCAACGACCAACGACTGCCTTCAGTACTTCGCCATCTTCGGATCCACCCGATCCGCCCAAGCCAAAATCCCGCCTGCTAGATTGTGGACTTTCTTGAATCCCGCCTGGCGCAGGAAAGCAACTGCCTTTGCGCTGCGCATACCGGAACGGCAATGCGCCACGATTTCCTTGCTGGAGTCGAGTTCGTTGACCCGCTTGGGCAGATCCCCAGTGGAATCAGATATCCGCCGATGTTGCAGATCTGGTATTCGTGCGGCTCGCGCACATCGAGCACAAAAACGTCATCGCCCCGGTCCAGCCGCTGCTTTAGTTCCTCCACTTGCATATCTGCTGGTACTGGTCTCCACTTCCTTCTCCTCCCCGCGAATTCCGCAGAACTGCTCGTAGTCTATCAGCTTGGTGACGGTGGGATTCTTGCCGCAAACCGGACAATCCGGGTTCTTGCGTAGTTTGAGCTCGCGGAACTTCATGCCTAGAGCGTCGATGAGCAGCAAGCCGCCCAATTAGCGGATCGCCCGCGCCCAGAATCAGCTTGATGACTTCCGTAGCCTGAATCACGCCCACCAGTCCTGGCAGAATTCCCAGCACTCCGCCTTCGGCGCAAGAGGGAACCAATCCCGGCGGTGGCGGCTCCGGATACAGGCAGCGATAGCATGGCCCTTCTTCCGTCGCAAAGACGCTGGCTTGCCCTTCAAAGCGGAAAATCGAAGCCATACACGTTCGGCTTGCCGGTTAGCACGCAGGCATCGTTCACCAGATAGCGCGTAGGGAAATTGTCGGTGCCGTCGGCGATGATGTCGAATTCGCGAAACAGCTCGAGCGCATTGGCGCTGGTAAGCCGGGTCTCGAATCTTCTTGATGTTGACAAATGGATTGATGGCCTTCAATCTTATCGGCGGCGGAATCGAGCTTTTTGCGGCCCACGTCGGCGGTCGAGTGGATGATCTGCCGCTGCAGGTTGGTGTAGTCCACTACGTCGAAATCCACGATGCCGAGCGTGCCCACTCCGGCCGCGCCCAGGTACAGCGCCAGCGGCGAGCCCAGTCCTCCGGCGCCAATGCACAGCACTTTGGCGTCCTTGATCTTGAGCTGCCCTTCCATGCCGACCTCGGGCATGATGAGGTGGCGCGAGTAGCGCAGGATTTCTTCGTTGTTCAGCGTTGCCGTCTGCGGCGTGATGTCGATTGTGGTGGCCATGAAACCTCGTGTGAAATTTGGAGTTTGAAGGAATACGCGGACTTATTGCTTAGCGACAACAGCCCGGACAACAACAGCGGCCCATGCGCGGAGGGGACCAGCGAAAATTCGTCTGGCAGCAAATCATAGACTTACCGGCCTCCGGCGATCGAAGGCACAATGGAAATGTTATCACTGTCCTTCACCGCAGTGGCGTCTTTCTGCAGGTAGCGGACATCCTCGTCATTGAGGTAAATGTTGACAAAAGCGCGCAGTTTGCCGTCGTCGGTATAGAGATGGCGGCGCAGTTCAGGATGTTGGGAGACCAGGTCAGAGAGCGTATCGCCGACGGTCCCGCCGGTCACCTCGACCGCAGCCTGTTTGCCCGCATACTGCCGCAAAGGGGTTGGAATATGGATCTTGGCCATAGACCATACATGATGCCACAGACTCCGCGCAGGATGCAGCCCCGGATTGCCGGTGTGGCGAGGGCGCCCCTGTCCACGGGGTTTGACGGTGATTTTGATTCTGCCAGCCTCTCGATCTTTATCGGCGACCCAGCCACAACCAAGTCGAGAGCAAATTCAAAAGCCGCGGGCGAGGGCGCCCGCGCCACACTAAACTACTTCCACTTTCTCCCCCACCAGCTTCTTATCGTTCTCGTCGAATCCCGTCAGCTCAAAGGAGTTCGTGACCTCCGCCGTCCCTTTCGCCACCTCGGTGATTACATAGGAGCAGCCGAACCAGTGTGCCTCGGCCAGATCGGTGGATGACCACTGCGCCGGATGGTCAGGATGGGAATGATAGAAGCCGATAATGTCTTCTCCGCGCTCTCGCCCCTCGCGCTGAATGCGCACCAATTCCTTGGGATCGATGTTGTAGCGGTTCTGCGGTGAGTCGTTGCGCGTGTTGCCGCAGCGTGCGGTGGTGGTGACGACGCGGGTGCCATCGTCATCCATTTGCCCGAGCAGCACGCCACAGCACTCGTAGGGATAAGTCTCTTCGCCGTGCTTGCGAATGGCTGCGTAGTCTTTGTCCGTAATTTTCAGCATAGAAAGTCATTCACCACCGAGGCACGGAGCCACGGAGAAAACTAAACTCAAAGGGAGCAACACCAAATCAAGAATCCGGAGAACTTTGCCCTGTTGTTCTCTGCGCTTCCGTGTCTGTGTGGTGAAGGTCACGGTTCCGGTTGTGTCTCCGCTACCGTCAAGTTCTCTTCCCAAAACCGCTCGCTCAAATACTTGTCGCCCGAGTCTGGCAAAATCGCGACGAACACTGCGTTCTCGCCGGCGGGGAGCCGCCGCGCCACCTGCAGGCATCCCACCACCGCGGCCGCCGCCGAAATTCCAACCAGCAACCCTTCCTCACGAGCCAGGCGTTTACACATAGCGTAAGACTCTTCGGTCGAGATGCCGAGGTCCTCATCGGCAAGCGACGGATCGTATATCTTCGGCACCAGCGAAGTAGCCATGTGTTTTGCGCCTTCAATGCCATGGAACGGCGAGTCGGGCTGCAACGAGATGCAGCGAATCTTCGGATTGAGTTCCTTCAATCGCCGCGTGGTGCCAACGAACGTGCCACTCGTTCCCATCATGGAAACGAAGTGTGTGATACGTCCCTCCGTCTGTTGCCAGATTTCGTTGGCTGTGCCATGGTAGTGAGCTTGCCAGTTGGCCGAGTTGGAATACTGGTCGGCGTAAAAATATTTTTCCGGTGACTGCGCGTAAGTTGCGCGCGCAGCGCGGATGGCTCCGTCGGAGCCGTCCGCGGGATCGGTATAAATGATATTCGCTCCATAGGCGCGCAGGATGCGCTTGCGCTCCACGGAAACGTTTTCCGGCATGCACAACGTGACTTCAAATCCTTCGGCGGCGCCGATCATGGCAAACGCAATGCCGGTATTGCCGCTGGTGGCGTCGAGCAGAATTTTGCCGGCAGTGAATTTTCCACTGCGGCGCCCCTCGGCCACAATGCTGGACGCGGCGCGGTCCTTGACGGATCCCCCGGGATTGATCCATTCTGCTTTGCCGAGCAGTTCCACGCCCGGCATATGGCGCGCGATGCGAGTCAGACGAACCAGTGGGGTGCTTCCCACGCGTTCCAGACTGCGCACGCCAAATCCGTGGGCTCTGCCGGAAGCCTGTGGCATAGAAGAAGTTGCCTTATCGAAATCAGGTGGAACGCTGGGCATAAGGGAAACGATGACCTAGCCAACCGTTGGTACTATCGTAACGTAGTGTAAAGGCAAAATTAGGAATTGCCCCACTCCAGGGTCGATTATAAAAGAATTGTAGTTGCAACTTTACGAGCCCCGCGCTGGGCATTCGCATCTAAGCGACAAGAGATGGAAGGGAACAAGTAACTCAATGGCTACCAAGGTAGAAGAGCGGACTTACGAAGACGCAGTCAACTGGCTGCGCGACCATGGCTTCGACTTGATCGATGCGCCCGGCACTCCGGGCCGGGTATTTCTAAGAAAGTACAACGTCTCGGCCGCCATTCAGAAAAATGGCAATGATGGCGTGAAGATCTTTGCTTACCCTGGCTACCTGATTGGAAGCGAAATCTCCAAGCTGGTGAACAAGGGATATCAGCAGTTCCTCAAGACATCCAAGAACGAAGTTCCAGCCACTGCGGATCATCTAAAGGCTTTGCAGCAGTTCACCGAAGAATTAAAAGAAGGACTCGGCCTGCCCAGTTTGTACAACGAGTCTCTCGGAACGGTGAGCGAGTCTTACCATTACGACCGCGTCAAAGACCGCGACGAACCGGAAGCCGCGCGCCCGAAGCGCCCCTGGGGCGTCGCCGGAGCCAAGGCTGCAGTTGCGGGCAAGAAAAGCAGGGCGTAGCGGCAGTTTCGTTTAGTATCCTTTCAATCAAACATGTGGCATCTGTCGCTGGCAACGTGGTCAAGATTTTCTCGATGCCACGGTGACTCCCTTGGTCTTACAGAATTGCGCTCGGTTTTTACCTCATTGACCGACTCCGAGTCCCACGCTGGTTAACAAGAGTTGGTTCTCCCGTTAAGATTTGACTATGCTCTCGCGCAAACGGGTAGTCGTGATAGTCGGCGTTGCATTTTTTGTGCTGTGCAGCTTAGCGGCGTTCGTGGTTCTACGCCCTATGTTCGGCTATCCTCGAGCGATTAACTATGTGCGATGGCTGGTCTGGTCCCGCTCGTACAAGGCCGAAGTCTTCGCACAGCCGACTTCAGCAAATGGAGAACTAAAGCACATCGAGTGGGATGGCTGGGGTTGGGGCGGCGAGGATACAACGGTCTATCTGGTATTCGACCCTACGGATTCGTTATCGGCGGCGGCGCAGCAGCATCGTCCCGGCAAGTTCAACGGTATACCGTGCAAGGTCCCTCTCATAGAGCGTATGCAGAAGAATTGGTACGTGGTCCGGTTTTACACCGACGAGTTGTGGGGCGAACGCAACGCGCTCAACTGTTCGGGCGCGGGCAATTGACTGCCGCAGTATCTTCGCAGCGCCCCCTTCCACCTTGATAGCCATGGAGTGCTTCGCCCTATACTGGAACGAGATTGGGATCACGGTTGCTTGCGTTGCGTTACCCGACCCGCTTTCGAGGACTCCATGGCCGCACTTATCGATGCTATTAATGTCAAACGTAAGACATTCTTTGAATTTGAAAGCACTCCTTTCTGCTGCCTTGAAGCGGAGGTGAACACGCCGACCGCTCGAGGCGGCCAGACTCTGGTGCGCCTGAAGATGCGCAACCTCGTCACCAACGCCGTCTTTGAAAAAACATTCAAGGCAAGCGACAAATTTAAGGAGCCGGACCTACAGTCGGTCCAGGCTTCCTATCTATATAGCGATGGAAATGGTTCTCATTTCCTCGATCAGGAAAGCTACGAGACCGTCACCCTCAACGCTCAGATGGTCGGAGACGCACTAGACTTCCTGATCGAGGGAGCATTGCTTGATCTGCGAAAGTTCAACGGCAATCCAATCGGGTTAGAGCTGCCAATCTTCGTTGAGCTGGAGGTTGCTTACACCGAACCCGCGGTTCGGGGCGACTCCTCGGGCGGCTCGACCAAGACGGCCCGTCTGCAAACCGGCCTTGAAATCCGCGTTCCTCTCTTCATCAAACAGGGGGAAAAGGTAAAAGTGTCCACGGAGAACCGCGAGTTTGCCGGGAGGGCATGAGTCGGCGGGTGGGAGAGATGAACTCCCGGGCAAGATCATGTGGCGATCGACCGCAGTGGCGGGCAAAGAAGATCAGAGCGTAGCGTCTGTTTCAGTTTCGGCATCTTTCCCTCAAGCATGTGACATCTGTCACTGCTTTCCCTTAGCACTTACTCTACATTTGTCATTCTGAGCGGAGTCGAAGAATCCCTACCCGCCCCCGGACCCATGCAGCGAAGAAGCTATTGCGCGTACATCATGGGAAGCCTCTCGGGCACTCTCTACATCGGTGTCACGGGCAATCTGCTAAAGCGCGTCTTCGAACACAAATTCCATCGCTACGAAGGATTCACCGCCAAGTACGAAGTCGAGCGCCTGCTCTACTGGGAGTCCTATGACGATGTGTACAAGGCCATCGGCCGCGAGAAGCAACTCAAAGGCTGGTCCAGAGCAAAGAAGATTGCGCTCTTCGAGCCGGCGAACCCGCACTGGCTGGATCTAGCGAAGGATTGGTATCCATGGATGAAGGATGGTGAAGAACATAGGGATGCTTCGACTGCGGAAGGCCGGCCCAAAGTGGCCGCCCTTCCTCCGCTCAGCATGAGAAAGCGCCCAAAAATATGAGCTGTCATTCTGAGCGCAGCCGCGCCGAAGGGCGCGGCGGAGTCGAACAATCCCTAGTCGCTCCCCCAACGCATGCAGCGACGAAGCTATTGCGCGTGCATCGTGATGTCAACCCATTGCAGCGAACGATTAAATTTGCCGGGACGATGCACGGCCTAGTCACTTAAGGACGGACCCACCCTTCCATGTCGCAACAATAGGAAGCGCCAAGCAAACACCGAAAATGGATGAGGTCACTATGGAGATTGCCGGAAGCGATTCTTTACCCAAATCGCGGGCTAAGTCAACGAACAAGGCAAAAACGGCAAGGCACAAGACAGCATCCAAGAGTATCGCTACCCATCGGCGGAGAAAACAAAGCCCAATTCCACAAGCAACGAAAAAAGTGTAGATGGCTATTAGTCTGTAGTGGGCTCCCGGAGTTTTGATCAAAACTGGACTCATCAGCCACGTGACGAAGCTGAATAATAGCGATGCGCACCCGACCATTTTGAAGATGCCTTTATAGAGACTGTCCATTACAGGCCAACCTCCGAGGTCTCCATTGTAGATGAAGTGCAGACCGGTGAAACATCCACATAGCGCTCATAAACCCAATAATCAAGAAAGTCACAAGCTCTCAGTGGAGGCATTTGTGGAGTCCCACCCTAGTCGCAAAAAGCGCGACGAGGATGGGGCACCCATCGTTCAACAAGTCACTACCTCTCAGAGCAGGCCCACGGCCACGTTTTCCTAACTCATCGACCGCTAAACCGCGCCTTCCACAGCTTCTCCACAGCAATTCCCATCCGCTATATTCACAGCCGGGCTTCTTTCCCGCACAATCTTTAACAATGGCTAACCCCGGAGACTTCGCATACACGGTCAAGCAGCAAGCGGACATCGTCCGCATCGTCGGCGACTACGTCAAGCTCCGGAAAGCCGGGGCGCAGAACTACTCCGGGCTTTGTCCCTTTCACAGCGAGAAGACGCCGTCGTTCTCCGTCCACGCCACGCGCCAGTTCTTTCACTGCTTTGGCTGCGGCGGCTTCGGGCGATGTTTTCAGCTTCGTGCAGAAAATCGAGAACATAACTTTCCCGGAAGCCGTTCGCGCGGTCGCGCAGAAGCTTGGCATCGCGCTGCCCAAGGCGAGATACTCCAGTCCCGCCGAAGCCAAAGAAGCCAAGCTGCGCACCGTGCTGCTCGAAGTCCACGAGCGCGCCGTGGCATTTTTCCAGGAGTGCTTGCGCCGTCCCGAAGGCGCGCACGCCCGCGAATATCTGGCGGGCCGCGGATTGAACGAAGAGATGATCAAGGCGTTTCGCATCGGCTACGCGCCGGATTCCGGATTCCTGCTGCGAGACCGCCTCAAGGGCGAGTTCCCGGAAGAAGTCCTGCGCGAGAGCGGGTTGTTTTCGTGGAAAGAAAGCGCTCAGCCGTCAGCTGTCAGCCCTCAGGAACAGCAGATTCCTCGCCTCCGCTCGGAATGACAAGGTTGAGAAGCGCGAAGATGACAAGAGCGGGAAGGCGGAGCTAGAAGCTAGCAGCCAGAAGCTAGCAGCTGCTTCCATGTATTCCAAATTCCGCAACCGCGTAATGTTCCCCATCGCCAACGAAACCGGCCGCGTCATCGCTTTCACCGGACGCACGCTCTCCACCGACGAAAAAGCCGGGCCAAAGTATTTGAACTCGCCCGAAACTGCGATCTACTCCAAGTCGCGCGTGCTGTTCAATCTCGATCAGGCCAAAGAAGCCATTCGCAAACTCGACTACGCCATCCTGGTCGAAGGCCAGATGGATTGCATTTCCGTTTTCGCCGCCGGATTTCACAACGTGATTGCCAGCTCGGGCACCGCCTTCACCGAACTGCAAGCCAGGCTGCTGGGGCGTTTCAGCAAGAATGTGGTCGTGAATTTCGATCCCGATACCGCCGGCGCGAAAGCCACCGAGCGCACCCTTGGCCTGCTGGTCGAGGAAGAATTTCAGATCAAGGTGCTGACGCTCGAAACCGGCTTCGATCCCGACCTCTTCATCCGCCGCAAGGGCAAGGACGCATACGCCGAAGCGCTGCGAATTCGCAGCACTACTTCGACTATCTGATCGAACGCGCCCGGGCGCAGTTTCCGGTGCGCAGCGGCGAGGGCAAGATGAAAGCGGTCAACTATCTGCTGCCCCATATCCAGAAAATTCCCAGCCGGATTGTGCGCGACGAGCTGGCCCAGGAAATCGCGCAGAAGCTCGGCATCGATTCCGCTGTCCTTCGCCAGGAGCTCAAGCACGTCGTGGCCACGCGATCCGCCGGCACGCGTAAAGATTCCGCGGCCGGACGCAGATTACCGATGCGGAGCGCATCCTGATCCGCGCCCTGGCCTCGGGCAGGCAGATGCGGACTTCGGAAGAGCAACTTTCCTCCCGCGACGGCGCCGACGAGGAATTCGATCCCGCCCGGCAGGCGCATTTCGCGCTCCAGAGTGAGCCGATTCATCGCGGGCTTGGCCACCGAATCGCTGATCGAGACGTTGCTGAAGGCCGCCGCCCGAAACTGCCGATATTATGGACTTGCCGTGGCCCGAGGGCGAGCGCAGCTTGCTGGCGGCCATCTTGATGAAAGAAGATGAGGAGTTAACGGCGGAGCGACTGGAAGGAGCGGTCAGGGCCCTGCGGCGTATTCAGATCCGGCGGAGGCTGGAGGAAATTCAGCAGCGAATTGCAGGCGCAAGCCGGCGATCGGAGCCGCCTGCAGAGCTTTTGCAGGAAAAAATGCGCCTGAAGCGGGCTCTTAGGTGGACCGCCTGGGCTTATCGGAGGACGGCCCCGCAATACCGCACGGCGTGACCCGGCGCAAGTTGAAACTAAAAAGGGGCAGTCCGACATCTAAGTTATTAGCTGTGGAGGGAATAAGGGCGAAGCGGCCAAATTGAGTACCACCCCAAAGCGGGAAAAAGGTACCTGCGTGCTATACTCTGAAAGTTTGTGTCGGCGCACAACTCCGCCAAATTACCGTTCCCACCGATTTCGATTGTGTGTTTCCGCGTCCTTCATTGGACGAAGAGGATAATTTTTCTTGGCTCTTGACGACAAGTACGACGATATTAAAAAGCTGATCGATACCGGCAAGGAGAAAGGCTATCTCACCTACGATCAGGTGAACGACCTCATCCCGCAGGATGTGCATTCTCCCGACGACCTGGACGATCTGCTGACCACCATCGGCACGCAGGGCATCGATGTGCTCGAGGGCCCCAAGCTGCCCTCCTCTGCGCTCGACAAAAAATTCGACGAAGAAGAAGTCGGCGAGGACGTGGAGCTCGACCTCACGCCCGGCGCCATGGAAAAAACCAACGACCCCGTCCGCATGTATTTGCGCGAGATGGGCACCGTTCCGCTGCTGACGCGCGAAGGCGAAGTGGAAATCGCCAAGCGCATCGAGCGCGGCCAGTTGCGCGTTCTGAAGGCGCTGTCGCGTTCGCCCATCGTGATCAACGAACTGCTGGCGATGGGCGAAGATCTGAAGAAGGGTGTCCGCTCCATCAAGGAAGTGGTCACCTTCGATGAAGAAGAAATCACCGACGAGATTCTGCAGAACCGGCTGAAAGAGTTCACCGGCAAAATTGACGACCTCGCCAAGGCCTACAAAAAGGCCGCGCTGGTGCAGGAGAAATTCGCCGAGGTCTCGCAGAAGAAGCGGCCCAAGGAATATCGCCACTACCGCATTGCGCTGGCGCGCGCCATCGTGAAGGTGTCGCTCGCGGTGCCGCAAGCTGGGCTTCACCAATAACGAACGCAAGCGCCTGATTGACCGCGTCAACAAGACCGTCGACAGCATGCGCTCGCTCGACCGCCAGGCGCAGAACCTGGAAAAAAAGGCCGACGCCACTCGCAGCGAGGAGCAGCGCAAGGAACACAAGCGCCAGGCGCGCGCCATCCGCGCCGAACTGGAAAAGCTGGAGCAGGAGGCCGGCGTCTTGCTTCCAGGAGCTCAAGCGCACCCAGCGCGAAATCATCCAGGGCGACATGGATGCGGAGCAGGCCAAGCGGGAGCTGATCGAGGCCAACCTGCGCCTGGTGGTTTCCATCGCCAAGAAATACACCAACCGCGGCTTGCAGTTCCTGGACCTGATTCAGGAAGGCAACATCGGCCTGATGAAGGCCGTGGACAAATTCGAATACCGCCGCGGCTACAAGTTCTCCACCTACGCCACGTGGTGGATTCGGCAGGCCATTACTCGCGCCATTGCCGATCAGGCCCGCACCATTCGCATCCCGGTGCACATGATCGAGACCATCAACAAGCTGATCCGCACCTCGCGGCAGCTGGTGCAGGAACTGGGCCGCGAACCCACGTCGGAAGAAATCGCCAAGCGCATGGACATTCCGGTCGCCAAGGTGCGCAAGGTGCTGAAGATCGCGCAGGAGCCGATCTCTCTCGAGACGCCGATCGGCGAAGAAGAAGATTCGCATCTTGGGCGACTTCATCGAAGACCGCGCCGTGGTTTCGCCGGCGGAAGCGGTGATCAACGTCAACTTGAAAGACCAGACCGGCCAGGTGCTGCGCACCCTGACTCCGCGCGAAGAGAAAGTCATCAAGATGCGCTTCGGCCTGGAAGATGGCAGCGAGCACACGCTGGAAGAAGTCGGCCAGTCGTTTGCGGTCACTCGCGAACGCATCCGGCAAATCGAAGCCAAAGCGTTGCGCAAGTTGCGGCATCCCTCGCGGTCGCGCAAACTGCGGGCGTTCATGGACGGGGTGCACGATTAGCTAAAAGCGGCAACGGACTTGCGCGAGATCGACGCGCCGACTTCTTACGGGCACTATCTTCCAAAAGGTTATGCCTCCTTTTTTTGCCGTTGTGCATCCGCATATTTCATCCTCGAATCCTTGTCTGCAGTTACTCCGTATTTTTCCTTCCCTTTGGCACAAACGGAAGTTTCGATCGTCCAGCAGGAATTTCTGCACAGGCGAGAGTGAAATACTGATTAGAGGCATAGCGACTCTTCGGGCAAAGTTGTCTCCTGTATTGCACGCGTGAGACTCGACTGAAAGCTTGCCCGCCGAGTTACGGCACCGGGCGGCTATGCGGCGGCGCCGAGGCGATTGGCGGGCATCCACGAAGCACGCGCGGCCCAGGTGGCTGGCCTTGGCCGTAAGTTTTTTTGCTCACGAATTCAACGCCACGGATTTGCACGGATCGTCACGGATTTTCAAG
This sequence comes from uncultured Acidobacteriaceae bacterium, assembly GCA_963712035.1. Lineage (GTDB taxonomy): Bacteria > Acidobacteriota > Terriglobia > Terriglobales > Acidobacteriaceae > PALSA-270. The sequence continues at coordinate 75,327 of CAVQGL010000007.1, forward strand.
AAATTCACACGCTCTCATTTCGCTGCTTTCTTCGCTATACTGAAGGCGTAAATCTCGAAAAATCCCTTGGCAACTACCGATCTACAGTCTCGCGACATAGTCTTCCGGCCAATGTTGGAGGCGGAGCGCTCCATCCTGGGCGCGATTCTGCTGGATAATTTGCCTTACAACCAGGCGGCCGAGAGCCTGAAGCCGGACGATTTTTCGCTGGACTCGCACCGCCGGATTTATTCGCGGATGGTGGATCTGGCGGAGACTCCACGGCCATTGATCTGATCACGCTGTGCGAGGAACTGGACCGCAACAAGGAACTGGAAGCGATCGGCGATGTGGCTTACATCTCCAGCTTGCTGCGATGGGGTGCCGGACCGGCCGAGCATTGAGCACTACATTCAGATTGTCCGCGACAAGGCGCTGCTGCGCGGGCTGATGCACGCGGCGAATGCGGCCATTGACGCGCGCCGCCGAGCAGAGCGATCCGGCGGAAGAGATTCTCAACGAAGCCGAAGCGGCCATTTTTCAGCTCTCCGAGAACCGCATTGGACGCGGCTTCATGGGCGTCACCGAGATTATGAAGGAGATCGTTCGGCTCGGTGGAAGCTCTGCTGCAGCGCGGGCAGCGGGTCACCGGGCTGCGCACCTACTACGACCGATCTGGAGAGATGACCAGCGGCCTGCAGCCCTCGGACCTGATTATTCATCGCGGCGCGGCCGTCGATGGGCAAGACGGCGTTTGCCATGAACATCGCGGAAAATGCGGCGGTCTGGGCAAAAGGTGGTGGGCGTGTTCTCGCTGGAAATGTCGAAGAAGGCGCTGTTGCTGCGCCTGCTGTGTTCGCAGGCGCGAGTGGACTCGCACAAAATGCGCACCGGCTTCGCTGTGGCGCGACGATTGAAACAAAGTTGCGCGCGGCGCTGGAGCAACTGGCGCACGCGCCGATCTTCATTGACGACACGCCGGGAATCGCGCTCAGCGAAATGCGCGCCAAAGCGCGGCGGCTGAAACAGCAGCAAGGGCGCGCTGGACCTGATTATCGTCGATTATCTGCAACTGATGTCGGGCTGGAGCAGCAAGCGCTTTGAGAACCGCACCCAGGAAGTTTCGGCGATCTCGCGCGGACTGAAGATGGTGGCCAAGGACTTGAATGTGCCAGTTGTTGCGCTTCGCAGTTGAGCCGCGCCCCGGAGAGCCGCGGTGCGGGCGACCATCGTCCGCAACTCGCCGATCTGCGCGAGTCGGGCTCCATTGAGCAGGATGCCGATCTGGTGGCATTCATCTTCCGCGAAGAGGTTTACAAGCCGGATGTGCCGGAACTCGACGGCATCGCGGAAATCCTGATCCGCAAACAACGCAACGGACCCACCGGAACCGTAAGACTCGCGTTCCTCAAAAGCTCCACCCGCTTTGAGTCGATGGCCGAAGGCGGGATGTCGCCGGAGTAGGCCTTCGGGAGTAGAATCTCGCCGAAGCGGATTCTCATTTACACCGGGAGGTCTAATCATGACAAGCGAGTTAAAGTCCGTGGCCTTCAAACCCTGGGTGGGGAAGCACTATGGATATAAGTCGCAGTTCGGGATTCCGGTGATGATTCTAGGGGAGTCACACTACAGTGATGGGAACGTCAGCGATAAGAACATCACACGTTCCTTTACAAAGAAGGTAGTTAAGAGAGTGATTGATGGAGGCTCGCACAAGAAAGAGCATTTTCTAAGGAACGTCGAAGCAGCATTCCTAGGGCCCACCAAAGATCGAGACAAGCTCAGTAATTTCTGGAAATCGGTCGTCTTCTATAACTATGTTCAGTCGTTAGTTAAAAAAGGGTCACGACCAACGCGGAAAATGTGGCAAGACGCACAAGAGCCGTTTTTGCAAGTATTGCGTTGGCTCAAACCGCGACCTCGGCTGATCGCGGTCTTCGGTTATGAAACTTGGGAGAACACGCCCTTTCGAGGCGGACGTCCAGCCAATCAAACATGGGCGTCGGAGCATTCAGTGTTACCAGTTCAATATCGGACACGATAAATCATTGGCCCCCAAGATCCATCACGCTGCGCGGGCATTCAGCCCAAAGCAATGGCGCCCAGTAATTCTCAAGGCATTGGAAAGGGCGGGAGGACACGAATACCGGAACTAGTCGATTCCCAAATGGGCTAGTGCCCGTGACTGCGCTCTGTCGGTTGAATCGCGCTCCAGAAGCCTGGGGCGCAGAGCATCGGTCCGCTTTTGCCGGTCGAAATCTCTTCCTTGTAAATGTCAGTAATGGAGCAGACCCTCGATGGGATTTGGCCTGTGGAAAAGCTTGTGGACAGTGATTCGGGTCACAACACGCCGCGCTAGTCACAACTGCGCGATTCGCCCTCTGCTATTTAGGAAAGTCCTTACAAGTCTCACATTTTAAGATAGTTATCTGATTTTCGTGAATTCATTGCCCGCCCGAACAACATTGTCACCAATTTGATGCAACTTAAGGGATTTGCACATTCCCCGGAAGAGCGGGTCGGCCGAAAAGGGCGCCTCGGGTAGTGGTCAGTTTGAATTTCTGATGGCATCTCCGCTCGTCGACGGCGTCATTCTGAGATGTCGTGACTTTTTTGAACGATGCGTGCCCCACCCTCGTCGCGCTTTTTTGCGACTAGGGTGGGATTCCAGGGCTGCCTATTGTGAGCGGAGTCGAAAGAGTTCCCGGGCGAATGCTAATCGCCAGGCTGAGCGTAGCCGTTCTCCAGGCCGGGCGAAGGATCTCCGCTACGACGCTGTGTGCGACGGGAGATCCCTCGGCCCGCTGGCAAAAACGCGGGCTCTTCGGGATGACGCCTCGTGGGATGCAGGGTTCAAACTGAGCCACTACCGGCTCTCGAAGGCAAGTGGATTTAATGGGGGCAAAATCATATAATCTGATTTTGTGAATAAGAAGATCAGCGTGACTGAGGCGGCGCGGAATTTTGCCGATTGCATAAACCGCGCCCATTACCAGAACGTGACGTTCGTTTTGCTCAAAAACGGGTCTCCGGTGGCGCGGATTGTTCCTGACGGCGATAAGTATGTTCCGGAAGGGATCTGGCAGCTGCCATTCCGGGCGCTCGACTTTCATCGGAAGAGGCGCGGGAATGGAGTCGCGACCTGTTAAGCGCGCGCGAGCGGTTGAAACCACTTGCCGACAAATGGCGATAATTCTTGACGCAGATGTCATAATTCACGGCGAGAAGGGCGGTTTTGATCTTGCCCCTGGCTGGAATCGCTGGCCAGTGAAGAATTTGAAATCGCAGCAATCACTGTCGCGGAGTTTTGGCATGGTGTCAAGCGCGCACCGGCAAGTCATAAAACCGCTCGCGAAAGTTATCTTCGAGCTCTCTTAGATGTTCTTCCGATCATTCCTTACACCGAGCAGACGGCATACCATCATGCCCGTCTCTGGTCGGAGCTGGAGTCTGCGGGAAAAATGATTGGGCCTTACGATCTCATCGTAGCGGCTGCCGCTTTGGAGCGAGGTAGTAAGGTCGCGACTTTCAATCGGCGGCACTTTGCGAGGGTTAAGGGATTGAAGGTAATGGAACCGAAGTAGGGCAGGTACCCGGGACGCCGGTGCCCTTCAAACTGGGTCGACGCAGCACCTTCGACGAGGCACTATTGCCGCCAACGTTTCGCGGGCGAGGGCGCCCGCGCCACAATTAGTTACTGTCTTCGCCGACTTTGAGGACCGCGAGGAAGGCTTCCTGCGGGATGTCGACGCGGCCGATGCGCTTCATGCGCTTTTTGCCTTCTTTTTGTTTTTCCAGCAGTTTGCGCTTGCGGGTAATGTCGCCGCCGTAGCATTTGGCGATGACGTTCTTGCGCATGGCGTGGACGGTTTCGCGGGCGATGATTTTGGCGCCGATCGAGGCCTGGATGGGGACTTCGAACATCTGGCGAGGAATGAGTTCGCGCATTTTCGAGACCAGGGCCTTGCCGCGTTCGTAGGCGAAGTCGCGGTGCACGATGATGGAGAGGGCATCGACGGGCTCGCCGGCGACCAGGATGTCGAGCTTGACCATGGGCGATTCCCAATAGTCGGCGAGATGGTAGTCGAGCGACGCGTAGCCGCGGGAGACGGATTTCAGGCGGTCGTAGAAGTCGAGCACGATTTCGTTCAGCGGCAGTTCGTAGTGCAGCATGACGCGCGAGGAGCTGACGTACTCGAAAGTTTTCTGCTTGCCGCGCTTTTCTTCGACCAGCTTGAGAATTCCGCCGACGTATTCTTCGTTGGTGAGAATGGTGGCGAGGATGACCGGCTTCTTCGACTTTGTCGATTTCGCTGGGATCGGGCCAGCGCGAAGGGTTGTCGACTTCGATCAGTTCGCCGTCGGTTTTGGTGATCTTGTAGCGCACGCTGGGCGCGGTGGTGATGAGGTCGAGGTCGAATTCGCGCTCCAGGCGCTCCTGAATGATTTCCATGTGGAGCAGGCCGAGAAAGCCGCAGCGGAAGCCGAAGCCCAGGGCGACGGAACTTTCCGGCTCGAAGAAAAAAGAGGAATCGTTGAGGCGAAGTTTTTCGAGGGCTTCGCGCAGTTGCGTGTGCTCGTGCGCGTCGACGGTGTAGATGCCGGCGAACACCATGGGCTTGATTTCTTCAAAGCCGGGCAGCGGCTCGATGGCGGGATTGTTGTCTTCGGTGATGGTGTCGCCGATCTTGGTGTCGGCGACATTCTTGATATTGGCGATGAGGAAGCCGACTTCGCCGGCGCGCAGTTCGTTGATCTCGACCGGCTTGGGGGTGAGCACGCCGAGGGTTTCGACGTCGAGGACCTTGCCATTCCACCATGAGGCGAATCTTCTGGCCTTTGCGCAGCGTTCCCTGGAAGACGCGGGTCAGCACGATGACGCCGCGATAGGGATCGAACCAGGAGTCGAAAATCAGCGCCTGCAGCCGGTTGTCGGGGTATCCCTTGGGCGGCGGGACGCGCTTTACGATGGCTTCGAGCACGTCGGGGACGCCTTGTCCGGTTTTGGCGCTGATGAGAATGGCGTCGGTGGCATCGAGGCCGACCGCGCCTTCGATCATTTCTTTGGTGCGAGCGATGTCGGCGCTCGGCAGATCGATTTTGTTGATGACGGGAATGATTTCAAGGCCGTGATTGATGGCGAGATAGGAGTTGGCGAGCGTTTGCGCCTCGACGCCTTGCGAGGCGTCGACGACCAGCAACGCGCCTTCGCAGGAGGCCAGCGAGCGCGAGACTTCGTAGGAAAAATCCACGTGGCCGGGCGTGTCGATCAGGTTGAGCTGATAAGTTTGGCCATCCTGCGCGGTGTACATCATGCGGACGGCGTGGGCCTTGATGGTGATGCCGCGCTCGCGCTCCAGGTCCATGGAGTCGAGCACCTGGGCCTGCATTTCGCGCGCGGTGAGCGATCCGGTCAGCTCCAGCAGGCGGTCGGCCAGCGTGGATTTGCCATGGTCGATGTGGGCAATGATGGCGAAGTTGCGGAGGAAAGCGGCGTCCATGGTTGCGAGGGGTCAATACGTGATTCTAACAGGCGGACAGTGCAGTCGTCGGTCGCTCGTCGTTGGCCGTTCGCAATTAGTTGATGCGTCAGAGCCGGTCTTATGTGCTCATGCGGCACGATTGAAGTAGGCTCTAGGCATGAGTTTCGTTCAGATTGATCACGTTCAACTTGCCATCCCGCTTGGGATGGAAGATGCGGCTCGCGCTTTTTATTGCGGAGTGCTGGGGATGACCGAATTACGCAAGCCGGCGGAACTGGCCAAGCGCGGCGGATGCTGGTTTGCGAGCGGGCGGTGCAGATTCATTTGGGAGTGGAGCAAGATTTCCGTCCGTCGAAGAAGGCTCATCCGGCATTGCGTTGTCGCGACTATGAGGCACTGATCGCTAAGTTGCGCCAGGCGGGAGTCGATGTCATTCCGGACGAGAACAATCCGGGCGTGACGCGGTGTTATATTCACGATCCGTTTGGGAATCGGATCGAGTTGATACATTCGTGACATTTTGCTCGGGCTATTCCTCGCGAAGTGTGCTTGCTTGGATCACAGGCGGCGGCGCGGCGGGCGGGACCTAGCATGGCAATCACCGAGACTGCGAGCAAAAAGCACGCGGGCGCAGCGTAGCTTAGGGGATCGTTGTAGGCGAATATGGTTGCGACAGGTTTCAGAGCCTGCTGCAGAACCCGCGCCCCGCCTATCGCAAGCGGGATGCCAACGGCTAGCCCAATCCAAATGGGCGCATGCCGGATCCAATTACGGCGGCGTAAATGTCTTTCTTCCTAGCTCCCAGGGCAATGCGGATGCCGATCTCTTTGGTGCGCTTGCTGACCGCGAAGGAGACCACGCCATAAATTCCGATGACCGCAAGAAGGACGGCGAGAAGGCCGAGTAACAAAATGAGCATCTCGAGTCGCCAAAACATGCCCGCAACTCAGGTAAATCATTGAATGAACCGTGCGCGCCTGGACTTTGGACCCTGTGAAAGTCTTTCCTCAAAATATCGGTAAGGTCGCCGGCCATCGTCTCCGCGTTGCCGCCCACGCGAACTAAAAGCACAAATTGCTGCGGAAGTTCGGTCGGCGCCCATGAGCGGTAGATCGCCGGTTGGGAGACACGGCTGAGAAGGTCGGAAACGTTTCCGGAAATTCCGATAATTTCAAGGGTCCCGCCGTCGGCGGTGTGAAGCGTCTTTCCGATCACGCCGACACCGTCGAGAAACTCGCGCGCGAATCGCTGCGAAACCACTACTGGGCAAACGCCCGCCTGCGTCCCACATAGAGCATCGTTGGGCTCCAGGGCGCGTCCACGCAGGATAGGAATGCTCATGGTGGCAAAGTAATTAGCGCTGACCTGGATGGAGGCCACAGGGAAAGGAGATTTCCCGGGGAGCTGAATCAGGAGTTCTTCCCCTCCCACGGGTACTAGGTTGCTGGCGAGTGCGGTGGAATGCACGCCCGGCAAGGCTTCGATGTGGCGAGTGACGTTGTCGCGAAAACTGGCTCGAGCCTGTTGCGTTTTGGCCGAGGGCATGTCGATATTAGCGAAAATTACTTGGCGAGTGTCGTAGCCGGGATCGGAATTCAAGATCTGGTGATGGGCGCGAACGAAAAGGACGGAGCCCACTAAAAGCACCAAGCTCACCGCAACCTGAGTGGCCACCAGGAAATTGCGTAATCCGCCACGAGTATTGCGACGGGTGAAGAATCTCCGCTGGCCTTTGAGAGATCCCAACAGATCAACTTTCAACGATTCGAGAGCGGGCGCCAAGCCGGCCAGTGTGCCGGCGAGCAGAGTACTTACCGCCAAGAAGGAAAATAAGCGCCAGTCGGGATCTAGAGGATACTCGACGGGAGTTCTCGCGATCCAAAACCAGAGGAGAAAGGGAAACCTGTAAGCAAGGTAGAGGCTTGCGATGCCCGAGACGGAGGCAAGCATAATCGTCTCCGTGACCAACATTCGAATCAGTCGGGGTCGACTCGCGCCCAAGGCTAGTCGCACACCCATCTCTTGTTGCCGGGCATCGGCGCGAGACAACAGGAGGGTGGTTACGTTGGCGCAGGAAATAATAAGAACCAGCACCAGCACGCCCATAATCAGGCCGATACCCCACGCAAGCAGGCTGTTCGCGGGCGGTCTATGGATTTCAGCACCGTCCGTCACGAGCAGCTTGCTTATTCGACCTTTATGAAGTATGTCTTGCTGGCGGATGAGTAACGAAGTCTCCGCGTCAGCGTCGGCACGCGAGAATCCAGGGTGCAGCCGGGCTGCAAGGTTTAGCCAGCGGATTTCCCCGGGCCGCGTCCATTGCTCCCCCAGACCAAGGTAGCTAGTAAGTGTGTACGGAAGCCACGCTTCCCCCGAGGTAATTCCACTCGCGAAGTGGGGCGCGACACCAACCACGGTCACTTGCTGTTCGTTAACATGAATTGTCCTGCCGACGATTGACGGGTCGGCGGCAAAGCGATCCCGCCATAAATCCTCGCTTAACACGACGACCGGACTCGACCTTGAATAGTCCTCGGGTAGTAACAACCGGCCGAGCTTGGCGTTTTTCAAATCGTAGAGCGAGAAGAAATTGCTGGTGACCAGCAGAGCGCCGGTGGTCGAGGAATCCTTGGACTCGAAATCAAGTTGAAATTGCCCCCAAGCCGCAACTTCACGGAAGGATCGCGTCTTGTCGCGGATGGCAAGATAATCTTCTAGCGTTGCGGCGGAAAGGTTCATGGGGCGCGTGGCGTCCATGGTGAAGAACGAAAAGATTTCCACGTAGGAGGCCCGGTCTTTCGAGACTTCAGGCCGCAAGGCGATCGCGTCCAAGAAATTAAAGACTCCCGAGCTGATGCCAATGCCTAGCGTGAGCGTGATGATGACGTTGGCAGCCAAGAGGCGCTGTTTGCGCAGGCTGCGCACTGCAAAGCGGAAATCAGCTCCAATTTCATCCCAGAATCGCAGGCCCAGAGAGTCGCGGCATTTTTCTTTTTGGACTTCGATGTCTCCAAGCTCCAGCCGGGCGCGGCGTTGCGCCTCTTCGCGGGAGATGCCGGTTCTCTTTAAGTCCTCTACGTAATTGTCGAAATGCCAGCGCAGTTCAGTATCCATCTCGCTCTCTACGCGAGAACGCTGGAATACGGCACGCAGCCGGGAGCGGACGCGGGCCAGCATTTTATGTTCCCTCGGGTGTCGCTTGCAGGATGCCGGTCATGACTTCGGCCATGCGGTTCCATTTTTCGGTTTCCGCTTCCAGTTGGCGTCTTCCGCTTGCGCTGAGGCGGTAATACTTCGCTTTGCGCCTGTTTTCGGACTCACCCCATTCGCTGCGAATCGAGCCTTGATGTTCGAGGCGATACAGGGCTGGATACAAAGAGCCTTGCAGGATTTCCAGACGGTCTTGGGAAATTTGCTGGATGCGTAGAAGGATGCCGTAACCGTGCAGCGGCCCGAGGGAGACTGCCTTGAGAATGAGCAGATCGAGGGTGCCTTGGAGGAGGTCGAGTTGCTCGCTCATCCCTGCTTCTCCTAGATAATCTAGGAAGGTACAATCACTCTCCTAGATTGTCAAGGAGAATTGGTGTGCCCTTCGTTGTATTCCCGCTTCGCGCAAAGACCGCGCGAGAAATGGGCACCCCGCATTCGTGGAACTGGCAAGTTGCATGGGTTCTTCGGCGCAAAAGACGCGCCTCAAGATGACATCCGTGGTAAGGCTACTTTGATAGCTTGCGACGGAGAAGTTCGGCGCTTCGATCCGCGGTTTCCTTGACCAGCAGGCCGATTTTTGGATGCGAGGGTTCAAGGTCTACAGTGACGCCGAAGCCGCGCAAAGTTTCTGAAGTCACCGGGCCGATGGAGGCGACCACTGCGTGATTCAAGGCGCGGAGTACCCGGTCGCGCAGCTTCATCTCCTCGGCGATTTTTAGCAGATGGTGAATTTGCACCGAAGAGGTGAGCAGCACGACATCCATTCGATTCTCGGTAAGGGCCGCGACAGCATCGCGGAGGGGGCCGGTGTCCTCGGGAAGCTGCCATTCATAGACATGGACAGGAAAGACCTGCGCGCCGCGCTCCTTCAATCCTGCATACAGTTCGGGACTGGGCACACCATGTTCTTGCACGGCTACGCGCTGGCCTGTGAGCGGAACTTTCTCTGGATTCTGATCGAGCGCTCGCAGAATCTCGCGCCAGGTATTGGGTTCAGGAACGCTCAATGTAATGGGCACACCGAACTCGCGCAGCACGGCGACGGGCTTGGGGCCGCGGGCGATCACCTTCGTCCGGCTGAGTGCGGCCGCGAATTGAGCGAGGGAGCAAAGTGGCTCAACCGCTTGCGCCAGAGCGCGGGTACCCACGCCAGTCATAAAGATGACAGCGCCAAACTGATCCTGCAGAAGCTCGGAGGCAAAGCGCAATTCCTCCCCGCTGGGGGCCAAACTGACTTCGCGGGTAGACGGCGCCACCGTGGGTTGGCCACCGTTATTGATAATAAGCTGCGCGATTTCTTTGGCGCGCCGGCTTTCGAGCGCCAGCACCCGCAGGCCATTGAAGCCTTCTGGCATGTGCTTCTCCTGGGTTAATGCAGGGCTGAAGCCTTGCTCCACCCGTGGACCGGCGCCGGGACCAATGTTACCTGGCCGGCGCGGGTTGGGGCGCGGTCTGAGGCGTTGCGCTCGGCGCGGAAAAGTTCACCTTGGGTACTTCGCGCGATCCTTCGCTCGCCGCAAAATAAGCTTCGTTGGGCTTGAATCCCGCCCATCCTGCAAAAATGTTGTTAGGGAATTTCTGGATGTAAGTGTCATAGTCCTGCAGCGAATCGTTGTAGCGCTTGCGTTCGACGGCGATGCGGTTCTCCGTTCCGGCCAATTCATCCTGCAAGCGCATGAAGTTTTCATTGGATTTCAGCTGCGGATAATTCTCCACGATCACCAGCAACCGTCCCAAGGCTCCGTCCAATTGCTGGTTGGCGGCAATCTTGTCGGAGGGGGTTCCCGCAGACAGCAGTTGCGAGCGCGCCTTTGCGATATCGCCGTATACAGTCTGCTCCTGCTGGGCGTATCCCTTCACGGTTTCCACCAGGTTAGGAATCAGATCCGCGCGCCGCTGCAGCACGATGTCTACTTGCGACCAGGCGGCTTTCACCGCCTCATTCTTGGTGACCAGAGTGTTGCGAACGCCGACGTACTGCCCGAACGCCAGCAGCGCGATCAGAGCAATGACGATCACTACCACCAAAGCTTTTCCCATGTCTTGTCTCCCGAAACAGAATCTGAAATCTGTTACGAAACGGCAGCCGGCCCGGCGGGTCCCAACATTGTATCTACGGCGGCGATGACTTGCTGCACCGCAGCCAGATAACGAGTGAACACATCGCCCACGTCGAGGCGTTCACGATCTAATTTACCTTCGCGAATGTCGAGCGACTGCAAGAACGCGGAAGGGCTCGAACGGAATGCGCGAGGAAAGCAGCTTGCAGCGCGGAGCGTTGCGATTCCGGTACGGATTCGCCCAGCGCGATGAGGGTGTGGCGGAACAAAGTGGTGAAGGCGGGCAGGGAGCGCAGCAGGAGTTCCCACAAACGCTTGGCATCGCCCGCGGCCGACAAGGCCGACTGGCGCAGCAGGATCAATTTCTCCCGCAACTCATATTCCAGCTGCACATGGTGTAACTGCATGGGGATGTGCAAGCGACCTCAGTACATCCTCGCCGAACAGCAGGCGATGACGTTGTTGCATGTCGAGAAATTCAATGGCGAATACGTCGGCGGAGCGTTCCAACTCCTCGCGGGTGAAAATCAGGGGCGCGGAATGCTTTTGTTGCGTCCACCAGTCCACGGCGGGAGCCATGGCTTGCAGAACCGAGAATGAAAGGTCGTGCACGATACACAGCAAGTTGAGATTTGAGAACTCGGGATGAAATTCTCCGCCGGCAGCCGAGCCGTAGAGAATCATACTTTCCAGATTCTCTCCTGCCGCTTGGCGCAACCGCCTGGCGAATTCCGTGAGCTGTTTTTCAGGGATCACGTTTTCCGCACTCATGAGGTTCCTCGCTTATTCCGCGCTACCAGCTGCCGCTGGCTCCGCCACCGCCCGAACTGCCACCACCGAATCCTCCAAATCCGCCGCCACCACCTCCGAAGCCGCCACCCCAGCCACCCCCCGAACTTCCGCCGCGATACCCGCCGCCCCCGCCTCCAAACAGACAGCCACCAGAAAAGACATCTGCCGCAAAGGAGTGAACAGAACGATCAGAATAATGATGATCACCAGCACAATTCCGCCGGCGGACATTCCTTGGCTGGGCTGTGCTTGTGGCTCGGGCGAGGGCTGGGCTGCAACCCGGTCAGCTGTACGCCGGCGTCTTGCGCAATGACGTCTGCGCAGCGCGCGAAGTCCACAGCAACACGGCGCCGCTGTAGTTATTCTGTTTCAGCAGTGGAACCGCCTCGCGGCCAAAGCCGCCGACTTTGCCATCGGGCAAAATCGGTTCCAGGCCATATCCCACTTCAAAGCGGTAGCGGTGATCCTCGACCGCCAGCAGGATCAGCACTCCGCGATTGGTGGACTTGCTGCCGATGCCCCACTGCTTAAAGAGGTCGACGGCGTAGTCCTCGATGGAATCGCCATCCAGCGAGTTGAATGGTCACGACCGCAATCTGGGCATGGGCCTTCTGATCAATCTGCTGGCAGATATTGTCGAGCTGCGCGGTGGTGTTGCTGTCGAGGACATGCGCGAAATCGTTGACGTAATCCGCCGGCTTCAGTTGGGAGACGGGTTCACCAAAAAGTAGCGACGGAAATGCAAGTACGACGAATAGCAGGACGATCTTGTGGCAAAGTTTCATGCGCAGCGACTCAGGCACTCAAAAAACCTTCCGAACAATCGCCGGAACCTTGAAATTGCACGCTTCCACTGTACTAGGGGAAGGCAGGGCGAGGAAACCGTTCCGTTGGCCTGAATTTCTCAGACTCCTCGGAGCAATTCTCGGCGCGATTAAAGGCTTCGCGATCTTCGGGCAAAGAGCTTTTAACCGCTAACGTCGCAGAGGACTTCCGCGCCGAGGTCACGGAAAACTAACAAATTACTAGCCGGCTTTGAATTGCCGCAGAAATTCCGTCACCTGCCATTCCGCCCAGTGTCCGTCGTTTTTTTCGTCATCCAAACCATTTCGTTCACCCAGGAATGAACAATGGCCGCCGTCGTCCGTTTCCACGAAGCGAATGTTGGGATTCGCCAGAATTTCTGGCGAGTCTCGGGCCGAATGCGAATAAAAGGATCGTTGGCGGACTGCAGAATGAACGCGGGCACGGCGATGCGGTCTACCACATTCGACGCCGAGGAGCGTGCGTAGTAATCATCGGCGCCCTGAAATCCGCAGTAGAAAGCGGTGATCTTGTCATCAAATTCGCGCAGGCTCTTCACGCCGCGCAGCCGGGCCGGATCGAATGCCGTGGGAAACAGCCGAGCCTTTTCACGCAGCCGGCGGCGCAGGTTCCACAGAAAGTAGCTTTCGTAGAGGCGGTTGCTGGGGAGATGCAGCGCATCGGCGGAGGCCGCCAGATCCATCGCCGGACAAACCGCTGCTACCGCGCGGAATTCCCGTGGTCCGCCGTTGCCCCATTCGCCAGCCAGCTTGAGCACAAGATTGCCGCCCATGGAGTAGCCCGCCAGCGCAAAGCTCGAAATGTGATCCTGCTCGATGACGTTGCGCGCCACTGCGGCAATATCCGGCGAGCGCCCGGAATGATAGAGCGTGGGAGCGAGCGCATCGGTGCCGCCGCAATTGCGCTGGTTCACGCGGACCACATTCATGCCGGCGGCCAATCCCTTTTGCGCGATGCCCAGCATGTATTCCGATTCGCTGGAGCCCTCCAGACCATGCACGATGATGACGGTCAGCGCATTTTGCCGGTCAGGTTGCCAATGGCATTGGCACAGCACGCTGACGCCGGGCTCGACTTCGATCAGGCGTTCCTCGTGCGGCGGCAGCGCGAAATGGCGACGGAGCAGGAAGCTGCCAATGGTTTGCAAATGCCCGCCGCGCAGAAATCGCCGGGGTAGGAACTGAGCTGGAGTTTGCGCTGGAGGCACGGCATCGATTTTAAATGGTGTTGGCGGCGGCTGGAGTAAAGTGGATAATCAGAGTGAGGGATCAAAGCGATGCCAATTTTCGAGTACGCCTGCAAAGAATGTAGTCACCAGTTTGAAGCGCTGGTGTACGGCAACGAGAAAGCCGAATGCCCGAAGTGCCACAGCAAGAAGCTGGCGCCGCAGCTCTCCGTGTTTGCGGTTTCGGCGAAGGGCTCGGCCGGCAGCGCTCCCACGGCAGGACCCTGCGGCAGCTGCGGCGATCCCCGTGGTCCGGGCGCATGCTCGATGCGGAATATGAACTAGCACGGGCGACGGATTTCGCCCGCGGAACTTATCGCTCTCTTTCTTCAAAAACGATCAATCGCTTCATTTTCAATGATTTACTCCTGGTAACTTTGGGCACCACCGGTCCAAACCGGTGTAAGTTTTCTTTCGCCCGCAAGCGCCGTACTATCTCGTCAAGTCCCGCGGAGGGGAAGCGAAATGGATCGTCGCCGAAGTCCTCGCGTTACGGTGCTTATGCCGGTGCGTGTGTGGGGAGTGGACGCACACTCTCTGCCCTTCACCCAACTGGTGACGGTGAAGAATCTCAGCGCCAGCGGAGTAGTAGTGCGAGGATTGCGCCGCCAGGTGAATCCGGGGGAGTTCCTGGAGGTGCAGGCCGGCGACGGGAAGGCACAATTTCGCGTGGTCTGGGTGGGCAGGCTGGGCAGCCGGCGCGAGGGGGAGGCCGGCTTGCAATCCCTGCCCTCAGAACCACCGATTTGGGGCCTGAACCTCGGTCCGAACACGCAGTTGGTCGCTACGGGAATGGCCGCGCTGAGTTGATGGCCGCAATACCTACCCGCCGGCATGTCGGCGGGTAGGTTTCTCGCAGTGCTCCGGCTCATTTGCGCGCCCGTTCCGCTTCTACTATCCTGCCCTGTTCACGCCTTAAAATTGTAAAAGCAATTCCAGGAAGCAAACAATGCGCATCCTACGGGCCGTTTTTGCCTTGGCTTTCATGTTCTCTTCTTTCGCGGAAGCACAGCCGCAACCTTCGCTGAACCTCATGCCATGGCCGGCCAAGCTGCAAGTTGGCTCCGGCCAACTGGCGGTCACCCCTTCGTTTACCGTTGCGCTGATCGGCCACAAAGACGCGCTCCTGCAGCGCGCTGCGGATCGTTTCTTAAATGGCCTACGCCGGCAAACCGGCATGGGGCCTTTGAACATGAAAGTGAGCGCCGGTTCTCAGGGCACGCTCGTGATTCACGCAGCCCAGGCAGCAAAGCCGGTGCTTGAGCTGGGCGAGGACGAATCTTATTCTTTGGAGGTCACGGCTTCCGGCGCAACATTGGACGCCCCGACTTCGCTGGGCGTTCTTCGCGGGCTGCAAACCTTTCTCCAACTCGTAACCGCGACTCCCGCTGGCTTTGCCGTTCCCGCGATTTCCATTCAGGACCAGCCGCGCTTTCCCTGGCGAGGATTGTTGATTGACGTGGGCCGGCATTTCATTCCGCTTGACACGCTGAAGCGCAATCTGGACGGCATGGCTGCAGTCAAAATGAACGTTCTGCATTTACATCTCACGGAAAATCAGGGTTTCCGTATCGAGAGCGAGAAATTTCCTAAGCTGCAAGAGATGGGTTCTGACGGACTTTATTACACTCAGGCGGAAATGCGTGATCTGATTGGCTACGCCGCCGATCGTGGCATTCGCGTGGTCCCGGAGTTCGATATGCCTGGGCACAGCACATCCTGGTTTGTGGGCTATCCGCAAATTGCCAGCGGCCCAGGCCCGTATCAGATTGACCGTCATTGGGGGGTGCGCGATCCCGCGATGAATCCGGCCGAGGAACGCACTTACAAGTTTCTGGATGCATTCATCGGCGAGATGGCCAAGCTATTTCCTGACCGCTATTTTCATATCGGCGGCGACGAGGTCAACGGCAAGGAGTGGGACGCTAATCCGCAGATTCAAGAATTCATGCGCGCCCACGACCTCAAAAACGACGCTGCGCTGCAGGCTTACTTCAATAAGCGGGTGCAAGCTATCGTGAGCAAGCACGGCAAAATCATGATGGGATGGGACGAAATCCTCAATCCCGATCTCCCTAAGAGCATTGTCATTCAATCCTGGCGAGGGCAGGCGTCGCTCGCGCAAGCGGCGCAGCAAGGGTTTAGCGGGCTGCTTTCAACCGGCTACTATCTCGACTTGAACCAACCCGCGGCTCTGCATTATGCCTCGGATCCTCTGACCGGCCCGGCGGCCAATCTCAATCCCGAGCAGAGGCAACGCATTCTCGGCGGTGAGGCGTGCATGTGGACCGAATATGTCTCGGCGGAGATAATTGACTCCCGCATCTGGCCGCGGAATGCCGCTATTGCCGAACGCCTGTGGTCTCCGCAGAGTGTGACCGATGTGAACTCGATGTACCTGCGGATGGACGCGGTGAGCCATGAGATCCAAGGGCTGGGCCTGACTCACGACTCCGGTTATAACTTCATGTTGCGGCGCATAGCAGGATCCGGGGATATTTCAGCGCTGCGCACTCTGGCCGACGTGGTTGAACCAGCGAAAGGGTATAGCCGGGCAAAGACCGAAATTGCCGAGTCTACTGCCGACACACCGCTGAATCGGCTGGTGGATGCTGCCCGTCCGGAGAGCGCCACGGCACGCCGCTTTGCGCAGTTGGTCGATACGTTTCTCGCGAACCGATCCAGTCCAGAAACCGAAGCTGAAATCCGAGCGTGGCTTAGCCGATGGCGAGAAAATGACGCCATTCTCAAACCTACCGAAAGCCAGTCTTTCCTGCTCAAGGAAGTTGCTCCAGTCTCGCAAGACCTTTCGGCTCTGGGCGGCGCTGGACTAGAAGCGCTCGACTATCTTGACCGCGGTCAAAGCGCGCCTGTCGATTGGAAGGCTCGGCGGGAGGAGTTGATCGTGCAAGCGGCGAAACCCAGCGCTGAAGTGATGCTCATGATCGTACCGTCCGTTCAAAAGCTGGTCGAGGCCGCGGCGGGCTCTGCCCCGTTGCCTGCCCATGCGAACTAAGCTAGTCTTCTAAGACTATCTGCGAGGTCCCATGGCTGCGGATTCCCATACGAAATTCACTCCCACTGATTTCACCAGCAAAGCAGAATCTTGGCCCGAGTTGCATCTCGAAGATTGGAAGGACACCTGCGCCACGCTGCACATGTGGACCCAGATCGTGGGTAAAGTGCGGCTTGCTCTTTCGCCGTATGTGAACCATTGGTGGGAGGTGCCACTGTACGTGAGCGCACGCGGCTTGACTACGTCCCCCATTCCCTACGGGCGCGGGGTCGTCGAAATTGAGTTCGACTTCCTGCGCCATGTCTTGAGCGTTCAGACGAGCACGGGAGAAAGCAAGACTTTAGAACTTCGGCCGCGTTCGGTAGCCGATTTCTATCGGGAGTTCATGGCAACTCTGCAAAGCCTCGGCGTTGACGCAAAAATCTGGCCCATGCCGCAAGAAGTCCCCAACCCAATCCCATTCGATCAGGACACTGAGCACGCATCTTATGATCCCGCCCAAGCGCAGCGTTTCTGGAGAATCTTGTTGGCCGCGGATAGCGTCTTCAAGGAATTTCGCGGACGTTTCATCGGCAAAGATAGTCCGGTGCATTTTTTCTGGGGAAGCTTTGACCTGGCAGTGACGCGCTTTTCCGGGCGGCGCGCTCCGGAACGTGCCGGAGCCGATCCCGTCACCCGCGAAGCTTACTCGCACGAAGTCATCAGCGCCGGCTTCTGGCCGGGAAGTGGTGACATCAAGGACGCAGCCTTCTATGCTTACGCCGCTCCCGAACCGGAGGGCTTGGCCCACAGTTCGATACGCCCGGCCAGCGCGTTTTATCACGCCCAGATGCACGAATTCTTTCTTATGTATGAGGACGTGCGGAAGTCGGCCTCGCCTCGGGATACGTTGCTCGATTTTCTACAGAGTACTTACGAAGCGGCAGCCAACCTGGCGCAGTGGGATCGGGCATCGCTGGAGAAGGCCTCCTAGGAATCGAGCGCTCGAGTATGGCGCGGGCGCCCTCGCCCGCGAAATCGTGCGTCGCAGAGGTTTTTTGTGGAAGTAGTACTTTCCTCGAAGCAGTTCGGGACATTGATAAACTTTTCTGCGTCTACTCTTCGCGATCTGCCGGAGTCTGCCTCATGCCTGAGAATTCCAGTCCCACGTCACGTACTCGCGTTATCCGTGAAGCGGAGCGTGCAGTTTACGACCGCACTGTGGCTTATCAAATCCTCGACCAAGGATTGGTGTGTCACGTTGGTTTCGTCGCCGATGGCCAGCCCTTCGTCATCCCTACGAGTTACGGCCGCAAGAAGGATGATCTCTACATTCACGGCTCGGCCGCCAGCCGCATGCTGCGCACCCTGGATCAAGGTGTGCCCGTGTGCATAACAGTGACATTGCTTGATGGATTGGTTCTGGCCCGCTCCATTTTCAATCACTCGATGAACTACCGCTCAGTGGTGGTCTTGGGAACGGCAGTCGCGGTCACCGACCCGCAAGAAAAGTTGCAGGCTTTGCGAATACTGTCGGAACACATTCTTTCCGGCCGCTGGGATGAAGTCCGCCAACCGAACGAGCGCGAATTGAAAGCTACGCTGGTCATGCGCCTCCCAATTGAAGAGTTCTCCGCCAAGGTTCGCCAGGGGCCTCCGGTGGATGACGCAGATGACTATGCTTTTCCCACTTGGGCAGGAGTAATTCCGCTGGAGATGGTAGCCGGCGAACCGATCAGCGATCCGAAGCTTGATCGGAAGCGCGCAACGCCGGAATATGCGAAGCGCTACGCCCGCAGGCCCTAAGCTGTGCTGGAATCAAAAATTAAGAGGACAGTCAGCTGAAGCCGACTGTCCTCATTTTGTTGACTTGGCGAACTGCTCGCTTAGAACTTCAAGTCGCCCGAAATTTGCAGCACGCGAGCGGTGTTGCCCTGTCCGTTGACGTAGCCATAGTTCGGATCGCAGTTCGGACAGCCGCTATCGATGCTCCATAAGGTGCGGTTGAAAATATTGAAGGCGCTGGCGCGGAACGTGAAGTTGAACCTTTCGGTGAACTTGATGTCCTTTCCCAGAGTGATGTCCTCGTTATACCAAGCGAAACCCCGCGTGGAGATGGTACGCGGCGCATCGCCGAAGGTGAATGGGGCAGGTTGAGAAAACGCTGCCGGGTTGAGGTACCTGTCCGGTGTCGCTCCATATGGATTGAACTTGCCCTGCCATTGCTCCTTGACCGGCACTCCCGGAACGATGTTGGGGCGCAGTTCGTTGTTGTCCAGCACGTCAGGACTTTCGGCCGCGCCCTCAGCAAGGGGCGTGCCCGATTGATAACGCTGAATTGCGGAAATCGACCAGCCGCCGATAATCTTCTCGGCTGCCCCGGAGTGAGGACCGAATCTCTTTCCCCTTCCAAAAGGCAACTGATAGACATAGGCGATGTTGAGCACTTGAGGTGGAAGGTCTGCAGATGGGCTTTCTTCGCCCGAGTAGTTAAAGCTGTTCTGGGAGCCGCCAGTCGCATCCAGATACTGATGCTGCGACTCGGAAGTCGTCAGCAGGCTGGCGTAGGTGTAGCTGACAAACAAGGAGAATCCATTACTGAACTGCCGCTGCAGTTTCATTTGCAGCGCGTTGTAATGGGACCAACCAGAAGTCTGCTGCGGCTGGCCGATGCCCGCGTACTGCGGGAACGGGCGTAAGGCCTGCGCTACAGTTCCACTGAAGGGAACGCAATCTGCAGCGGAGGAAGCAGTGCAAGTCCAAGGATAAGGGACGTTGTACTGGGCGGAGAGTGCTGGGGTCAATTGCTGGGTGAGCACGTTGCCCAGGGAAAGATACACGGGATTCAACTGATTGATGTTTTCCAGGGCGGAACTGATATGGGTCGCGTAGTTCCCGACATAACCCACGTCGAGAAGCATCTTGCCCGGGAGCCTCCGCTGCACCCCCATGCTCCAATAGAACACCCGTGGCGGGGTGCCGTCAGCCGGCTGTATGTAGTTGATGCCGGAATTGTTATCCAAGCTCGGATCCAGGAACGGAGGAGCGGGGAAAGAGGGGAAGCTGGGGTTCGCTCCCGAAAGATAGAAAGCGGGGGTAATCCCATTATTCAGCGTGGTGAAGTTCGGAGCGGCATTGAATCCGTCGCTGAACACGCGCGAACCATTTTCCAGAACGTCGCCAGCTGACCCTTCAAAGATGCCGGAACCACCACGGATCACAGTATCGTTATTCAGCGCATAAGCAAAGCCAACCCGAGGCTGGAAGAGATCAAAGCGCGTATTGCTGAAGCGAGTGCAGTTGCAATGGTCTGGGCCGCTTCCGGCAAAGACCAGAGCTCCCAGAATTCCACCTGCCGCCGGATTTGGATAATTGGGCTCGAAGCTGGAGAAGATATTGTCTTTTTCGGCACGAGTCCAAGGGATGTCATAGCGTAACCCAAGGTTGACCGTCAACTTGTGGGTAAGCTTGTAATCGTCTTGCACGTACAGACCCATATACCAGAAATGCGAAGTGATCTCCTTCAGGGTGTACTGCTGGCTGGCGCTGTCGACAGCCCCAATCAGGAAGCTGGCCCACTCGTTTCCCGTATCGCTGATCACTGGCGCGCTGGGGTTATCCGTCTCCGTCGTGCTGAAGTTGAAGGTAGACGACTCGATGGGAATGGTGTTGTCCTGATAGTGCCGCAGTTCGCCTCCAATCTTAAGAGTCTGTTTCCCCTTGATGATGGAGATGAAATCGCTTAGTGCGACGCCGTTTTCACGAATATTCTGACCGGGATCGGACCACCCGAAATTGCCATATTGACCCAATTCAATGGCCGGAGTGTCGCCCGGTATGTTCCCTATACCAAGGCTCACGTCGGAGAAGGTGCGCGGAGAAGTATAAAGCGCATTGTCTCGGTTATAGCCAATGGCAAGATAGTTGAGCATCGAGTTGGAGAAGGTGTGATCTTCACTGATGCGCACGATCAGAGCATTGTCCGGTTCCTGGAAGCCGATACCGGTGAAGGGGAACTTGTAAACCTCGGTCGGATAGTAAACCAGATAGGGAGACTCGCCGTAGAAAGCGTGTAGCACGTCCTTGGTGCCGAAATTGTTGTCGATCTTCACGCCCCAGCGGTTGTAACTGTCATTGGTAACTCCGCCACCCAGGTAATTGGGCTGGCCGTTTTCATTGCTATTCAGGTAATTGGTTGGAACGTAGGGGATCGCCGCCTGAGCCACCGAAGTGATGCGGCTCGGACAGATGACGTTTAGCACGCCGTTGCAACTAAATTGCTGCCGCGTATACAGGCCGGTGGCAGTGTCGAATGTTGTCGTTGTAGGATCGAAGATACTTACCGGAATGGTAGCCCCGGTTGTGGGATCCACGGTGGTCGCGTTCGAGAAATCGCCCGCTACCTCCGCCGCAGACGGGATCAGAGTCAGGAATTTTGGCTTCGTCGAGGTAAAGCGGAAACCGCTGTAGTAACCGAAAACGAAAGTCTTGTCTTTGCGGATCGGCCCGCCCATGCTCACCCCGAACTCGTTCTGCCGTTCAACTGGCACCACCGGGCTGAACTGGCCGGCCGCGTTCATGGCGTTATTCTCGTTGTATTCGTAGGCTTCGCCGTGCCAGTTGTTCGTCCCAGAGCGGGTATTCAGGGAGACAATGCCGCCTGGAGTTCTGGAGTACTCGGCAGAGAAGTTGTCCTGCACCAGAGTGAACTCCGAAATTGCCTCCACCGGAACGGGCTGATAGCGATAGTCGCCGGCCACGTTGGTCTGCAGCATGGCCACACCGTCGTAATAGACTTCCGAGGCCAGGGTCTGCCCGCCGTTTACGGTTTGGGAGAAAATCTCGACTTCTCCGGGCTCGCTGAAACTAGCGCTGTTGGTGGGCGCCGTAGCCACGCCCGGCATCAGGTCAGAAAATGCGGTTGGGGCGCGCGGGGCGCCAGCCAGCGCCAGCGGCAGATCGGCATACGTCGACTGGTCGAAACTGGTGCCTTGCTGAGCGGTTTCCGTCTCCAGGTGAACCGCTGAAGCGGTTACTTCCACCGTCTGCGTGGTAGTGCCCACCTTCAGGATCACATTTTGTGTCGTTGCCTTGTTGGGCACAACCGAGATTCCCTTGATTACCGACTGCGAGAACCCGGCGGCCGAAACGGCGATGGTGTATTCACCCACCGAAACTACCGGAAACACGAACTGGCCTGCGGATGTAGTGGTGGTGGGAGTTACCACTCCAGTTCCTTCATTGGTAAGTTGGACCGTTGCCCCACTGACCGCCGCTCCCGACGGATCAGTCACCGTGCCGTTAATACTTCCGCCCAGGGAAGACTGCGCCAGCAAACGCTGCCCCAGACCCACAATGATTAGAAGTGCAACTAAACCGATGCCGCGAACTGCACGGTTAATCATTTTTGTCCTCCGATTATCTGCTGTCCCAGAATGCAGTTAGAGATGTACAACCCACGATGCCAAAAAGTATCGAGCAAAAGGTCTTCCCCGACCTTGCCATGAGAACCATTGAAAAGTCGGAATCCGCAGCCCCGTCGGCGCAGACTCCACAATCCACGCAGCGCGATGAATATCACCGTCGAAAAGTGATTGTCAAGATATTTATAGCGCTCTAGTGAGGAAAATATGGCGTCTATAACGCTCTAGGGATAATATGACTTGGTGGCCCTCGGGCTCAAAATGATACACTGCGGCAAATAGTGGAGATAGCCGCTCGGTTCCGAGTGCGACCATAGGTTTCTACGAGATTTTGTAGCCCGCGGACTTTATTGTCAGAAAATAAATTCAGTGCCCCGTTCTATGAATGCTTGACCACGTCAGAGGAGCCGCATGGGAGTCCGACTCAAAGACGTAGCCGAAGCCCTCGGACTGTCGATCTCGACGGTGAGCGCCGCTCTCCACAATCGGGCCGATATTCATCAAGCCACGCGCGAACGGGTCCTGCAGAAGGCCGCGGAACTCAATTATCTCCCCAACCGTTTGGCGCACGGCTTGGCCACGCAAAAGACGCATGTATTAGGCGTAGTGGTGCCTAACTTGTCTCGCCCGTTCTTTCCCCACGTGCTGGAAGGCATCGACATAGTCACCTACCCGGCAGGCTACAGTCTGGTGGTATTCAACACCGACGACGATCCCGCGCGCGAAGAGAAAGGCATCAGCACGCTCATCAGCAATCAGGTCGACGGCTTAATCATTGCCTCCGCACAGCCTCCGCGGAAGAACGCTGTCTGGAGGCCGGTGGATCGGTCTGACGTGCCCTTTGTGTTGATGGACCGCTTCTTTGCTTGCGTGCCTTTTGTGGGAGCTGACGACGAACTGATCGGGCTGACGGTGACACGCCACCTTATCCAGCAGGGCTATCGTCGCATTGCACATCTGGCTGCGACCAACGTTGTGACCGGCTTTGGCCGTTATCGTGGCTATATGCGCGCTTTGCGAGAAGCCGGGATTCCGGTGCGAAGAGATTACATTGTGCAGGTGACGTGGCGGGAGATGGAAGGCGGAACAGAAGGCACCACGCGGTTGCTGAACTTGCACCCCCGGCCAGACGCAATTTTTGCCTGTAATGACGTAGTGGCCATTGGGGCCATGAAAACAATTCAAGATGCCGGGCTGCGCATCCCCGCCGATTGTGGCTTAATCGGCGTCGGAAACGTTCGTTATGGCGATTGCCTTAGCGTGCCCCTGAGCACGGTGGAGTTGCATCCTAAAGACGTCGGAAGAACGGCTGCCACCATGCTGCTGGGCAGGATCAACGGACAACACTTGGCGCCAGCACCAGTTTTCCTGGAACCCGAGTTGATCCTTCGCGAGTCCAGCAACCGCGCTCCGCAACACCCGCAAGAAAAATTTGAACACTCATCGCAAGACACCGCCGCGCCAGGCACGCAGAGAATCGAAATCGCCCAAAAGCCAGGCTAAAAAAGCTGTCGAAGATTTCAGCAAACAGGATGTAGAGTGAACTTGATTCAGACAGGAGCGCGCCGCCCGCCATGGCAGTTCGCCTTAAAGATGTAGCGCAAGCTTTGGGCCTCTCCATCTCGACGGTGAGTGCCGTACTTCGCAACCGGGCTGACTTCAACGAGGCGACCCGGAAGCGCGTCCTGAAAAAAGTAAAGGAACTCAACTATCGTCCGAACTGGATGGCGCGCAGCCTGGCCACCCAGACTTCGCATGTCATCGGCGTGGTGGTTCCCAATTTGTCGCGCTCCTTCTATCCCACCGTTCTGGAAGGGATTGACCAGGTGGCGCACAGTGCGGGGTATCATCTTGTAATTTCCAACACGGGAGATGTTCCGGAACGAGAGGATAAGGAGATTTCCACGTTGGTGGATCGGCAAGTGGATGGATTGATCATTGCTTCGGCCCACCCTCCGGGAAAAAATGCAGAAAGGAAAATTCTGCGAGCTTCGGACGTACCTTTCGTTTTAATTGACCGTATCTTTCCGGACGCGCCGTTCGTCGGCCCAGACGATGAACGTATCGGTTTCATGGCTACGCAGCACCTCGTCGAACAGGGATACCGCGCCATCGCGCATCTGGGGAGGCGAGTTGTCGCCACTGGTGTCGGCCGTTACGAGGGCTATGTGCGGGCGCTGCGCGAGTCGGGAATGCGGGTCCGGCGCAATTTCATCCTGGAAGTTTTTGGCGAGGCTGGAGGCTACGAGGGCGCGCAACAGCTTTTGCAAATGCGTCCTCGTCCCGATGCCATCTTCGCCGCCAGCGACCCCGCCGCGATCGGAGCGATGCGCGCGATTCATAAATCCGGACTGCGCATGCCCCAGGATATCGGCGTCATCGGAGTGGGCAGCATCCGTTACGGCGAGGACTTGCGCGTTCCACTCAGCACCGTGGACGCCGATTCCAGCCAGATGGGGAAATCCGCAGCTTCTATTTTGATTGGTATCATCAATGGCAAGCCCGCTCCCACAGCTCCAGTCTTTATCGAGCCGAGGCTCGTCGTTCGTGAGTCAAGCCGCCGGTTGGCTCCCAGCGACGGCCTCTCGACCCTTTCACTGTAAGTTGGCCTCGGGGTACAATTCCCCGTGAACTCAGAGAATTCCCGCGGCAAGTTTTCGAGTCCAGTGCCATCCTCCAGGCGGCTCTTCCTCAGCTTCTCCACTGTGCTCTTCGGAAATTCCTTACTCGAAGCGCTGACTCGCCCGCTCAGTCGATGGACGGGATCACTGTTGACCACAGCAACGAACCTGCCGAAAGCAGGGCCGGGCATTCCGGTCACTTACGTCGATGTAGCGCAAGAAGCGGGTCTCACCGTGCCCAATGTTTGGGGTGGAATAGAGCAGAAGAAGTACATTGTAGAGACCAAGGGCAGCGGCATCGCCTTCTTTGACTACGATCAGGATGGCTGGCTCGATGTGTATCTCACCAATGGACTGCGGCTGGATGAAAAGTGGCCGCCGGGCAAAGAGCCGAAATCTCATCTCTTCAAAAATAATCGGGATGGAACGTTTACCGATGTCACCGAGAAATCGGGATTAGGGCAAGTGGGCTGGCAGACCGGAGTTTGCGTAGGCGACTACGACAACGACGGCTGGGACGACATTTTTTGCGGCTTTTGGGGACACAACGCCCTTTTCCACAACAACGGCGATGGCACGTTCACCGATGTCAGCAAGAAAGCCGGTGTCTATAACCAGCGCGCGCGCTGGACCTCGGGCTCAACCTGGCTGGATTACGATCGCGACGGCTGGCTCGATCTATTCGTCGCTAACTTCATTGAGTTCGATCTCGCCAAGGTTCCGTCACCGGGGGAAAGTAATTGCCAGTGGATGGGCATGCCGGAAATGTGCGGACCGCGTGGCCTGCCTCCAGGGTCCAATCTTCTGTTTCATAACAATGGAAACGGCACATTCACCGATGTGACGGAAAAAGCGGGAATCCTCAAGCCCGGGCCGCATTATTCCATCACCCCGGTTTCGTTTGATTTCGATAACGACGGCTGGCCAGACATCTATGTGGCCGTCGATTCCATGCCAAGCCTTTTTTTTCATAATAATCACGATGGCACATTTACCGAACGCGGAGTCGAGGCCGGTTGTGCGTTGACCGAAGACGGCCACGAACAGGCCGGCATGGGAGTTGGAGTAGGCGATTATGACGGGGACGGCTGCCTGGATATTTTCAAAACCAATTTCTCGAACGATACCTGCGACCTCTATCACAACAACGGCGACGGCACTTTTACCGATGTCACGTTTTCCTCGGGCGTGGGAGTCAACGCCCAATATGTCGGATGGGGCGCGGGATTTGTCGATTTCGATAATGACGGTTGGCCGGACATCATGCAGATCAACGGCCATGTTTATCCAGACGTGGAGAAGACTCATCTCACGCAGTTCAAGCAGCCGCGCATCGTGTATCGCAATCTGGGCGACGGCACGTTCAAGGATGTCTCTGCGCAGATGGGGCCAGGAATTACCGAGCGCTTTTCAAGCCGTGGCGCAGCTTTTGGAGATTACGATAATGATGGGGACATCGATGTTTTGGTGTTGAATATGAACGATCCCCCATCGTTGCTGCGCAATGACGGCGGGAACAAAAACAACTGGATCAAAATCAAACTGATTGGCACTCACTGTAATCGCACCGCCATTGGCGCGCGAGTGCGTGTGGTTGTTGGTGAACACAAGCAGATGGATGAAGTCCACAGTGGTGGCAGCGTCATGTCGCAGAGCGATCTGCGCTTGCACTTCGGGGTCGGCGAGGCGAAAAAAATCGATTGGATTGAGGTGAAATGGCCCACCACCTGGAAGACCGAAAAGTTTACCGACGTCGAGGTGAATCAGATCCTGACCATCAAAGAAGGTTCTGGGATCGTCAGCAAGACGCCGCCGCACTCCTCGAAATCCGCGCCTTCCTAACCAAGCGCGGCCTATTTTGCAGCCGCGCTCTCTGTAACTGTCAAGAACTGATCGGCCTTGATGCCGCTCAAAACCTGAACAATCCTGCTGGGCCAGGTAATTTCAATCCGCTTTACCACTGTTGCGGCTCCCAAACCAAAGTGGGCGCGCTTATCTCCCGAAGACTGATAACTACTGCTCGTCGTCACCGTGGCGTATTGTTCGCCGGTATCGGTGGTCAGCTTAATCCTTGCGCCGATGCCGTCGCGGTTGCTTTTCCCGCCGACCAAGTTCAATGAGATCCAGTGATTCGACGTAGAGGTGTGGTTCATTAATACCCACGCCGGTCCGTTGTTGGAGGTGACCACTGCGTCGAGAGAGCCGTCGTTGTTGATGTCGCCGACCGCCATGCTGCGCGCCGCCCACTTCTCCTGAAAAATGTTCCCCGATGCGGCCGATACATCGACAAACTTCTTGCCGCCTTCGTTATGCAACAACAGCGGTGGTTCGCGGTAATGCTGGCTGGGCGTCACAACTTCGACGTTGTCCATGACGTGCGCCTGTACGATAAAGATGTCTTTCCAGCCATCGTTGTCGTAATCCATGAAGCGCACGCCCCAGCCGGAGTGCATCAACGTAATCGCGCCGAGGCCGGTAGCATCCGAGGCATAGTCGAACGTTCCATCTCTCGCGTTGGTGTAGAGAGAGTAGCGCTGGTTCGCCAGATCCGTGATGATGACGTCGGGCCAACCATCGTTGTTGTAGTCTTCGAAATCCACGCCCATCCCGGAAAAAGTGGAACCGTCATCGTTGACCGCGAGTCCGGAAACCTCGCCGACTTCTTCAAAGTGGCCGTTGCCCTTGTTGTGAAAAAGCGCCTCGGGGATGGCATCGTTGGACACGATAAAATCGGTCCATCCGTCGCGATCATAATCGGCAATCGCCACGCCCAGGCCCTTGCATGGGCGGTCCGCGCCAGCCTGGTGTGCAACCTCGGAGAATTTGCCATTGCCATCGTTGTGATAGAGAAGAATCGGCGCTGCTTTGAACTGGTCCGGATGACAATAGGAGCGATACCCTTCGCGATGCTCTCCACAGTAGATGTCGTCGAAGGTGTATTCCATGTAGCGCGCAACAATCAAATCCAGTTTACCGTCGTTGTCGTAATCCACCCAGGCGGCGCTGGTGGACCACCCTGACCCTTCTACTCCGGCGCTGGCGGTCACGTCGGAAAAAGTGCCGTCTCCGTTATTGTGATAGAGAGTATTTCGGCCATACCCGGCGACGAACAAATCTTCGTAGCCGTCATTGTCATAGTCGCCGACGGCCACTCCCGTGGCGTAGCCAATGCCCGTCAAGCCGGCCTTTTCGGTTACATCCTCGAAAGTTCCGTCGGCTTTTTGATGGAAAAGACGGTTCCAATATTTCGGTCCATCTTTTTGGGGAATCGTTCCCGGAGGGGTGGGGTCGTCGATGCGCGCGCCATTGCCGAGAAAAATATCAAGACGGCCGTCATTGTCATAGTCGAACAACGCCACTCCTGACCCCATGGTTTCCAAAAGATATTTCCTGGATGTCGGGGAAGCTTCCTGCTTGAAGTGAATGCCGACCTTGGCGGTGACATCGACAAATTCGCCGGGAGGAGCCAAAGTCTCGCCCGCTTTCACCGCGGAAAATGCGAAGCAGGCCCACACCATCGCCCAGCCCAACAGGCCCACGAATATTATTTGGCAGCGCACTCTCCCAGCCACGTCCATGATTCTCTCACGGCTTTTTTGGTAGTGGCTGTGTTTGAAGCACCCAACCGAGAATTGCCATTCCGAAGCGTGGCCTTGTCGCCCGAGGAATCTGTTGCTTCACCTGGGAGAGCAGATTTCTCGCCAATACGGCTGCTTCGGAAAAAAGGCAGAGAGAGAATCTCAGCGGACCGAGCCACTACCGGCCTCTTCCGAAGCTGGTTTTTCCACGTCCTTACATGCGATCATCGGATGGTTATGCTTGCTTCTCCTCTATCCAAGCGCGCGACGGCAGAATTCGTGGGAACGTGTTTTCTGGTTGCCGGGGTGGTGGGGTCGGGAATTATGGCCGAACGGCTCTGCGGCGGCAATATTGCGCTCGCTCTGCTTGCCAACACCATAGCCACCGGCGCAATTCTTGTAGCCTTGATTTTGGCCTTCGGCGGTATCTCAGGCGCGCATTTTAATCCAGCAGTAACCTTGGCCGATGCTTTGGAACACGGCATTCCGTGGCTTGAAGTGCCAGCCTACGTCGCCGCGCAAATTTGCGGCGGCTTCACCGGCTCTGCCGTCGCGCATTTAATGTTTGGGCTGCCGCTGTTTTCTATATCCCAGCACTCAAGAAGCGGATGGCCTCAAGTGTTCAGTGAGTTCATCGCAACCTTTGGCTTAATGGCTGTCATCTGGGGCTGTTCGCGATTGCGGGCCAGTACGGTACCGTTCGCGGTTGGCGCCTACATCACCGCGGCATACTGGTTCACCTCGTCAACCTCGTTTGCAAATCCGGCAGTTACGCTTGCCCGCGCGGTTTCCAATACATTTTCAGGGATCCGCCCCGCAGATGTCGCCGCGTTCATTGCGGCGCAGCTGGCGGGAGCGATTGCGGCCACACTTTTGTTCCGGTGGCTGGTTCCGTCCTTGCCGGGTACCGCCGAAGACATTCTGGTGCCGCACGGCGATCGTGAGCCGCTCAAGACCTACCTGTTTGCATGTGTTCACAACGCCGGACGTTCCCAGATGGCGGCTGCACTCTTCAATGCCTACGCCGATCACAGTCGATGCGAGGGAATTTCTGCTGGAACGCAGCCCGCCAGTCACATCCATCCTGAAGTGGTGGAAGCAATGCGTGAGATTGGCCTTGATCTGAGCTCGTCCAAGCCGCAGAAACTGACCCCTGAATTAGCAGAAACTGCATCGGTGTTAGTAACCATGGGCTGCGGCGATGCTTGCCCTTTCATCCCAGGGTTGAAGACTCTCGACTGGGCGCTGCCGGACCCGAAGGGGCAATCGCTCGAAGCGGTGCGTGCCATTCGCGATGAGATTCACGAAAAAGTGAAGCTGTTGATCCGCAGCGAATGTCCCGACTGTTGTGTTGCTGAACATCGATAGAACGGATTCACGGGGTACAAAGTTGCAGTCGAACGCCGCTGCTGCTTCTCTACCTACTCGGGGCTTCTCGTCAGCAGTAACTCCGTTTTATTCTCCCGCGCTCCCGGCGATGGAGGCTGCCGCCGCATTAGGCTGCAGTCCGGAAGCCAGTTGGCTCGGCTTCGTTACCTTGTCCCGCAATCGCAAGGCTGGTCTTTCCACCAGTCTCCAGGACAGTTCCGCAGCCAGAAACGCGCCGAGGATTCCCCAGAAAGAAGGCCACTTGCCCAGGAACAGTTGTTGCCACAGATAGAGGCTGTACGAGATGACGCCCACATGCGCGACCACTCGATGGTTAAGCACGCGCCCGATTACGCTGCCCGGATTCCGCACGACATAAAGAAGCAGGTACGCAATAGCGAGATTGTCGAGGCTATACCCCAGCGGGAGCAGATAATCGCTCTGCAACCAAATGATCAGGGAAGGCGACACGACGAATAGAAAGACTATCGCCGGGGCAACCCACTTCCATTTGAACTGCAACCGGTCGTAGAACATCGCCACCGCGCAGCCGACCATCAGTCCGTCTACACGCATATGAAACATGAGTCGCTCGTGCCAGCCGACATTGGGCAGCAGCCAGTGCGAGACTACGCGAATTACTGGCGCCGCGAAGATCAAAACCAACGCGATCTTCCTGCTTCTGGGTATCCCCGCCAGCACCAGACAAGCCGGCCACAGCAGGTAGAATTGCTCTTCGATGCTGAGCGACCAGGTATGCATCGTCCACCAGTCGCCCGGCCATAGATAGTCTCGCAGGAACAACAGGGCCTGGACCCAGGCATGCAGGCTCAGATTCAAAATGCCCAACTGGCGAAGAACCAGAATGACAATAAGGAATGTGTAGAAGGGCGGCAGGATCCGAAAGGCCCGCCGCAGGTAGAACGTTTTCAGGGAAATCGTGCCGGTGTCGCCGTGTTCTTCGAGCAACAGAGAGGTGATCAGAAAACCACTGATCACGAAAAATATCGAGACTCCCAGATCGCCGTTTCCGAGAATCCAGAGGAAGGGGTGGGGAGAATTGTTGGGAGCGGAGTGAAAAACCAGCACTAAGCCAATCGATAAGGCTCGCAATCCGTCCAGTGAAGGGATACGCCGCACGGCAGTATAGCCAGCGCGGATTATATCTCACGCCAGAACGTCTCATCCTTTTCGCCGCGAACCCGGGCCTTGCTATAGAATTTTGATTCCGACCCTGGTGTAGGCTTGCACCGCTCCCAACAGCTCATATTTCACGCGGTACGATCGCACGAACTCGTCGAAAGCGCGGTATTCGTCGAGCGGGCAGGAAAACTCGTCGAAGAAAAGAATATCGCCAGCCTTCAGGACGCGGGCCAGCGTGGTCAGAACGAAGAGGGTTGAAGTAAACAAGTCAGCGTCCAAGTGGACCACCAGCCGGCCGGAAAGATCATTCGCTCCGACGAAACGAGGAAGGGTATCCTGAAAGAGGCCAACTTCGAAAGTGCAACGGAGATCGGTGATGCTGGGAACCTGGCCGCCGGTGCTGAAGTGACCCGTCGGCTCCGTAGGACGCCACCATTCGGGAAGACCGGTGAAGGTGTCGAATCCCACAAACGTGGACTCGGGATGGCCGATGCGGCTAAGCCACCAGGAAAGGGTCGGGCCACGATATACGCCAAACTCCAGATAGGTGATCGGAGTGAGCTCTAGTCCCTCGTTTCGAATCACGGTGTCATGCAGCCAGCCGCGGTTATTCCCGCCCCGGCCATCGAAAGATGGCGGAAGGGGATGCATCTTGCACCAACGCGAGAACTGGACCCAATAGGCGATGGAGGTCAGGCCACCAGCGGGCCGTTGCAGGTCCACATGCCCCAAGGTATTGGACAACACCGTGGAAACGGTTGGGCGAAAGCGTTGCGGAATCTGGAAAGCTCTCTTGACCGATACCAACATGGCCCCTCCTTTGGCGTTGTGCAGTTAAATCACGTCGCGCAACTTGTGGGTGACCGTTGCGGCCGCGAATTGCGGCGCGCCGCTGAAACCAAAAGTCACATCCCCTCGATCTTCGAAACGGAAATTCTTTGCGGCTCTCTGCACTGTCGCCCTGCAGCCAAGCTTTACGCGGTCGTGGAGTTCGATCGCAATGTTTCCAACACTGTCGATCCAGTCGCACGCCGCGAATACTTCTTTTTCCGCGCCTTCGATGTCCACCTTCAAAAGGTCGATAAACGAAACTCCCATTTCGCGTTTCAGGGTAGGCAGCGTGATGGCTCGGACCCGCATGGGCCCAGCTTCCATGACTTGGAAAGCTCCCTTGGGATGGACTTCACACGGCCCCAATCCGACCTCGCCGTCCGCCTTCCAGAGCGCTGCCTCGATCGGAACGATGTTTTTATAGGGGGCAATATTTCGTAGCAGAGCGGCAAAGTTCGAGGGTTCTGGTTCCATCGCGAAGATGGTCGACCGCGGATACCGCCAGGCAAATCGAATGCTCGCCATGCCGATGTGGGCGCCGGCATCCACCACCACACGCGGATTGAAACCAGGGATCTCCGGATCATAATGTTTCTCCGCGCATACCAAGGTATCTTTGTAAGCGCAAAAATCCGATGTCCCAATGCGAAGATAAACGGGATGCTCTTTACCACGAGGCACGACCGCAAGTTCTCGCGGCCGTTTGATCAGACGGAACGAAGCGATCGCGCCGACTCCACGAATCCCGCAAAGGTCGTAGTACCACCTAATTCCTGCGAGGGCACTCATCGGATCCACACCTCTGGTCCGAGCACTGCGGGGGGGGGCAGAACAGCGCGCGATTAGGCGAACGCTTTGCCGAAAGTCTATATGGAACCCCAGTTTTGGACAAGCGGGGAGAGATGCCGGTTGCAGAAAGCGAAGGCAGACTTACTGCTGTCCGCGTTTGTCACCCGCGACTTGCTGGGTTACGCGACAGGCTGGCCAGCGCTCGCTTGGAGAGCTTGCAGGTTGAGGGCGATTACGTGTTGCGACGGCACCAGCGCCACGTGGTAGTGAGTCGCGATTGAGAATCCTGTGCGGGCGAATAGTTCATCAAAATTCGCCGGGTCCCATGCCCAGAGGTGAAACTCGTAGTGCACACGATCGTTTTCTCCCAAGGGTACGCTGGCCACGACCCACCGGACCCCAGCGCTCTTCAGCTTGCCTAAAAAAGCTCCAGGATCCACCAAGTGCTCCAGGGTTTCGGTCAAGACGGCGATATGCGGAACCTTTACGGGCTGCGCAGTGAAATCGAGCAGGGATGCATTCACGTCGTAAGTGTCGCGCGCGTATTCCACCGCCTTCGGAGACATATCGTAGCCCCATGATTTAACGTCGGGGCGCCGCTGCCTCAGTTCGCGCAGCATGCCGCCGTTCCCGCATCCGAAATCCGCGACAGTCTTGGCTCGTTTGTCGATATCAAGAATGTAAAGCACGTCATGCAGGGCACGCATCAACCGCTCGCGGTGACCAACTTCATGAATGTGATCCGCAACCTCACGATCCTGGTAGAACGCCTCGTCATGAAACTTCGGTTGGTCAAAGAGCTTGTAGGTTGCCATGGATGCCTTTCCAAGTGTTCATACATCTGTGCACAAGTGTGCCTACCAACACCCGGTACAAGAATGCAAGCGAGCGACCTTTGTGTGGGGCCGGCATATTACTGAAGTGTGCGACCGAGGTAAATCCCTATGATTGGCGCAGCTTAACGCGGTGGCTTGCCGAGGATTGACGGCGCGAGGCCTGCCTCCCACGCACGGTGGCTCAGAATTCTAATCTTCTCCTCATGGGTTCCGCGCTCCATCGCAAACCCGCTGGCGGCGTACAATTGCGCTCGCCATGCGTTTCGCAATCCATATCTACCTATTTGCGCGCCATTTTTTATCCTGACCCAACCCTCCTATGGAAAAGCACACCCGCTTATTTGTCGCCTGCAGCCTGGCTCTGGTCTCGGTCGCTTTCGGATTTATTATTCGCGCCTTTCTGATCAACGAATGGCAGGTAATTTTTAATCTTTCTAAAACCCAGATCGGATCCATTCAGGGCGCCGGCTTGTATCCCAATGCTCTGGCCATGATCCTTCTAAGCCTCATCGTGGATCGGGTTGGCTATGGCCGCGTCATCGCGTTCGCTTGGGTGGTGCAGGTGGCCTCGGCCGTGGTCACCGTGATGGCGACAGGTTACCGAGGCTTGTATTGGGGAACCTTTCTTCTTGCCGTCGCTAACGGCTCGATTGAGGCAGTCATCAATCCGGTGACGGCCACGCTTTATCCCCACACTAAAACTCAGCGCTTGAATATGCTGCACGCCAGTTGGCCCGCCGGCATGGTCATTGGCGGCGTGTTGGCTATCCTTATGGGCACCTCGGGCGGAGCGGACGCATGGCGATGGAAGGTGTCGCTCTACCTTATCCCGACTTTTATTTACGGATTTCTCATGCTCGGGAAGAAATTTCCGGTGCAGGAGCGGGTTGCCGCAGGCGTTTCTTACGCTGACATGTTCAGAGAATTCGGCTTGGCCGGATGCTTTATTGTCTCCGTCTTTGCGGCTTACGCCCTGGACGAGATTCTGGGAGTCTTCGGATCGCACTTGCCCGGCGCTGCCCTGTTGCTGATTCCGCTACTCATCACCGGATTGGTCGCGACCCGCATTCGCAGCTTCGGCCGTCCGCTATTTATCTTTCTGTTGCTGGTCATGCTTTTGTTGGCCACCACAGAGTTGGGCACGGACAGCTGGATTGCCGCCTTGATGGAGCCGGTGTTGAAGCGGTTCGGGCCGAACGCCGGCAAATGCGTGATTATCTATACATCGGCCATCATGTTCGTGCTGCGATTTTGGTCCGGGTCGATTACCCGCCGCCTTTCACCGTTGAGCCTGCTTGCCATCTGCGCGGCAGTGGCTTCTGCGGGCTTGTTCTGGCTGGGCCATGCGACCGCAGCGGGAATGGTTTTTCTGGCGGCCACTTGCTACGGTTTCGGCAAGACTTTTTTCTGGCCGACTACCCTCGGCGCGGTCTCGGAGTTGTTTCCCAAGGGCGGAGCCCTTACTTTGAGTGCGATCGCCGCCGTGGGAACGATTTCGGTGGGAGTATTGGGTAATCCGTTCCTGGGGACAATGCAGGATCATTTCCTCGATAAAAATCTTGCGCAACAATATCCGGCTCTTCACCAGAAAATCGCGGAGCCCGTGCAGAGGAAATTTGGTCTGGACTATCAACCGCTCGACCAGACCAAGATCGAGGCGTTATCTCCAGGCGAAAAAAATGAGGTCGATCAAGTCCTTACTGCCAACAATCAGGCCACGCTGACCAAAGTAGCGCTGCTGCCTGCCATCATGTTTCTGTGTTATACCGGGCTGCTTTTGTACTTCAAAAGCCGGGGCGGCTACGCGCAGGTGCAACTTCGGCAGGATGTACCGTGATTTCTTGGGTGCGTGTGTTGTCTTTGTTTAGGCACTGCCGGCGGTTTTGCTGGATTTCCCCTTGGCAGCCCGCAACAAAATGAGGGAGGAAAGCAATCCGGCGACGGCGACGACACTCGACATCGCGTATTTCAGTGTGGTGTTTTCCTGTTGGCAGACATAATCCGCGCCGTATTGCCGCTTTAATTGGGAGCACGTCAAAACGGCCATCTCCGCCCGGAACGCATTTCTACTTTCCACGAAGATGAAGCCCAGGTAGACGATTGCCACCGCCGCAACGGCTAGCGAGATCACTGCGCATGCCTTGGTCCATCGCATGGCCGGGGATCATCTCACGCGCAATGCCCACGGGACGAAGAAGTGGCTTCGGCCTCAAAAACCTTCACCGTAGGGCCCACTACTCGGGCTACGGGGCGCTGGCCTAACCGCCTAGAAACGTGCTACACTCGGTTTCCTCGCGAGGAGATGTCGCCGTGCCTCGAGAAGAAATAGATCGCCTCCGCTCGCTTCTGGCGCATGCCCATGAGCAAGAGAACGCGGAGCCCTCCTCTGTCCAGGATTTATCCCGCACCACGTCGGTTCACGATCAGGTGGATCACTTGCGTTCTTTGCTGGCCCACGCCCACGAGACCAAGAAAATGAACCCTCTTCAAAAACTGGTGTCGCGGATTACAGAGACACTGACGCCACCGATTAAGCAACCGAGCCAGCGTTCTGGGAAGAATCGTTCAGCAAAAAACAGAGACGCCGCGTAACGACGCGCCGTCGCTGCTATCCCGTGTTGGGCGTGGCCTTCCAGCCTAGCGTTTGAGATACATCCACGCTGCCAATGCCAGCAAGATGATCGCGAAAATCCAGAGCGAGGAATCGCTCATTCCAGTCTTCTTCGCCATGCGCGCATCCTAACACAGCTCAAACCAGTCGAAAAATAGAAGCACGATGGCGGTTCATTACCCCATCCGCCTCGTTGAGTCAGGACGAACTGTCTCGCCGCGATGGTTTTCGCCGAGCGTTCCCCCTGTGACCCGCGTCACTGCTGGCTTTCCTGGTTAGTGTTGAATTGTAGCGGCAATTTTCGAACTCGTTCCGAGGAGGGAAGGGGATGCGAAAAGTAATCCGGTTTACGGTGGCTTGCGCCCTCGTGCTGGTCGCGGGGACCTCGGTCGCCGGGGAACGCTTCGACGGTCAATGGCTCACCACCCTCACCTGTCCACCAAAAGGAAACACCGAGGGCTACACTTGGAAGATTCCCAGCATCGTTACCAACAACAATTTCCGCGCGGAACACGGTACCGTGGGGGAACCCGGATATCTCCTGATTGAAGGCAAAATCGCGCCCGACGGTGGCGCCAAGCTACTGGCCAACGGCATCGTCGCCTCCCGGGAATATGCCCGATCAGTCTTCGCCCACAAGGGCGCCGATTACAGCTACGACATCAAGGCCCAATTCAAAGACACGGAGGGTACGGGCACCAAAAGTGCAGGCCTCGGGATCGTGGGCCGCACTTGCACCTTCGACTTCGTGAAGCGGCAAGACGCAAGTCCGGCTGCGGAACACTAGACTTCGGAGCGCTTCTCGCTTCCGTTGATCCCGCTCGCCGAGCCAGCGGTCGACTGCTTGCCGATCTTTTTTGGAACGGCAGTCGTGGCTCGGTTTGAAATACTCGACCAAGGATTGTCATTCCGACGTATTGTCATTCCGACGCGTGGCCTTGCCGGAGGAATCTGCTGTTTCACTCGCAGAAAGCAGATTCTTTGCCGATACGACTGGCTCGGAATGACAAGGTCGAGGGAGGATTTCGCCAAACTGATCACGGCTGCCCGCCGTTTTCTTGACACCCATAATCCCTAACTCGATAATAGGGCGGCATTCATCTCGTTACTAATTTGTAATCGAAAGGGGAACCTGAATTGAGCAATCGTGTAGTCGTTATCACGGGTGGAAGTTCCGGAATCGGCAAGGACACGGCGCTGCTTTTCGCTCGCGATGGCGAGCATGTCGTCATTCTGAACCGCGGCGAAAAAGCCGGCAATGAGACGGTGGCGGAGATCCAGGCCAAGGGCGGCAGTGCCCTCTTCCTCAAGACCGATATCGGCAATGAGGAACAGGTCGAAGCCAGTTTTGCCAAGGTGATCGAGAGATTCGGCAAGATCGATATTCTTTATGCCAACGCTGCCATTCAGATCAACAAGCCTATCCTCGATCTCACCAAACAGGATTGGGACACCATGATCGCGGCCAATCTTACCGGCACTTTTCTGGCTACCAAAACCGCGGCCAAGTATATGAAGAAGCAGAAATCGGGATGCATCATTATTGCTTCCTCCGGCCACGCTTTTCTTTCTTATCCGGGATACACCGGTTACGCGGCTACCAAAGGTGGACAGGTCGCCTTTATGCATGCCGCTGCCATCGACCTTGCCCCGTACGGAATCCGCGTGAACTGCATCATTCCTGGCGCGACCGAGACGCCGCTCCTTACCTATCATCTGGGAATTCATCCCGAGGATGAACAAAAGATAAAGTCCAAGATTCCTCTCGGTCGTTTTGCGACCGGAGAAGACATTGCCCGCGGCGTGCGCATCCTGGCTTCTGAAGATGCAGGCTACATTACCGGCTCATGTTTGATGGTGGAAGGCGGGTTGCTGGCTCAGGGATGAGTTTCTGAAGAGGTCTTGCGGACCACTCACCGCCGTTGGCGAAGGCCGGGATTCTCTGCCGCCTGTTGAATCCCGGTCGCGCCTCGTTGCTGATAACCCAGAATCCTCGGAGTCTCTCACGGCGTCGGAACCACGGCGCTGACTTCGTTCGAATACCCGCTTTCCGTCCCGTTGCTGCCCACCGATGTAACTACATAATAGTATGTCTGTCCGGCGTCGACGGCCTGGTCGGTATAGCTCGTCACTGTGGAGCTGTTGATCTTCACATAAGGGCCGCCGCTCGCGGAGCCGCGATAGATGTTATAGCTGGCGACATCCGAACCGCTTTCGCTCCAGGACAGGTTCACCTGGTGTTGCGGCGCGGCCGTCCCTGTTCCCGTCACCGACTCGGTGATGGGCGCCCCCGATGCGTTGCTGACAAAGGATACGGTCGCGGAGGCTGCTGCGTTGCTTTGAGGCGTAAAGCTCAGCGTAAACGAGGCCGTCGCTCCCGCCGCAATGGTTAGCGGCAAGGAAGGCCCGCTCAGTGCGAATTGCGAGTTGCTGACAGACGCCGAAGTCACCGTCACAGCTGCGCCGGCCGCGCTCAGCGTGACTGTCAGACTCTTGCTGGCTCCGACCACGACGCTGCCGAAGCTCAGGCTTGCCGGACTGATAGAAAATTGACCCGGTGCGGTTCCGGTTCCGGAAAGCGAAATGGTGGGCGTGGTTCCCGATGCGTTCGAAACCAGCGAAATGCTTCCGCTCGCCGCTCCGGCGTCCTGAGGCGTAAATACTACGGTGAAGGTGAAGCTCTGGCCGGCGTTGAGGTTCAAGGGCAAACTCAACCCGCTCATGCTGAACCCGGCGCCCGCCAGAGTCGCCTGCGAGACGGTTACGCTGGATCCGCCCGTGTTTGTCAGGACGCTGGTTTGCGTGCTGCTGTTGCCTATTTGCACGCTGCCGAAATTTACCGAAGTTGCGGCCAGAGTTCCCGGCGTCACTCCAGTCCCGGAAAGAGCGAC
Source organism: uncultured Acidobacteriaceae bacterium (assembly GCA_963712035.1). Taxonomy (GTDB): domain Bacteria; phylum Acidobacteriota; class Terriglobia; order Terriglobales; family Acidobacteriaceae; genus PALSA-270. The sequence continues at coordinate 113,987 of CAVQGL010000007.1, forward strand.
GGTGAGAGTTGCACCGCTATTAGCAATGGATAGGCTCGCATTCTTGGCGCCCGCGGTCGTAGGCGCAAATACGACGCTGAACGACGCGCTCTGTCCTGCATTCAGGGTGACCGGCAAGCTTAACCCGGTCACGCTGTACGCGGTGCTGGTCGTAATCTTTGTCACCGTAATGCTGGAACTGGTGGAGTTGTTGGTCAACGTTTCAGGCAAGGTTTGGCTGCTGCCAACCGTGACATTCCCGAAGCTGAGACTGGTGCTGCCTGCGGACAGGTTGGCTGCGGCGATTCCGCTTCCCGTAACCGGAATCGTCAGCGTGGGATTAGAAGCGTTGCTGGCAATGGAGAGATTGAAGTTGTCTGTACCGGCCGACGCTGGGGCAAACACGACATCGAACGACGCGCTCTCGCCCGCCTGCAAGGTGATTGGCAAATTGAGTCCAGTGGTACTGTAGCCGCCGCCGGAAAATGCCGCTTGCGTCACGGTGACGCTCGATCCGCCAGAATTAGTCAAGGTCTCAGGAAGAGTTTCGCTGCTGCCTACCTGCACGTTTCCGAAACTTAAACTCGGAGCGCTGGCGGTCAGCGATCCTGGCGTCACTCCAATTCCCGTAACCGAAGCCGTCAGCGTTGCATTGGAAGCGTTGCTGGCAATCGAAAGGGTCGACGTGCTCGTGCCTGCCGATTGCGGAGCGAAGACTATGGCAAAAGACGCACTCTGGCCCGCCGACAAGGTAACCGGCAACCCCAGTCCGCTGACGCTGTATGCTCCGCCGGAAAAACTCGCCTGCGTAATCGTTACGCTTGCTCCGCCGGCATTGGTCAACGTGGCTGGCAAGGTCTGGCTGCTGCCGACGACGACGCTGCCAAAGCTCAACGAAGACGGTGACATCGTCAACTGCCCGGGGGTTACACCTGCAACCGTTCCCGCGGCCGCGATCCCCGTGCCGGTCAGAGGAATGCTTGCCGGATTCTCCGCCCCGGCCACCGTGATCGATAATGACCCGCTTATTGTTCCGGCCGCCAAGGGCGCGAACTGAATGGTGATGGTCGAGGTCCCTCCCGGTGTAAGTACAATGGGCAGGGCTGCAGTGCTGACGGTAAAACCTGATCCGGTGACGGCTACTTGAGAAAACGTTACGCTTGGCCCGCCGGCAGCCGAACTATTGGTTAGCGTAATGGTGCTGGTGGCGCTGGTTCCCACCGTGACACTGCCGAAACTGATACTCGAAGTGCTCAGACTCAGGCGTGCGGGCGTGAGGTTGCTGGCGCTGCGGCCAATTTGCGCACCCCCCATACCACAAGAGGCGCTCAGTAGCGCGGCGAGCAGCGCAACTAGGGCGCTCCGCCAGTTCCGACAAATTGGGCTCCTGCTTTTCACGCGCCCCCCTCTTGGGCAATCTGACGCCCTACCTGAATCTGGAAGAAGCTATTTTTGGGAAGGCGGACCAGTCCTTCCCTGAGATAACCGTGGGTAATTAGCTTGGGGCTCGACTACTCGACGAAGAGGCGGCGATTACTTTCTGGAACTAGCGTTTCTGTTTTCCCGGATGGCGAAATCTTACCGTTCTCTGTCGAGCCCGGCATGTCTCACAAGTACGTGGACTACTGGTTTCCATTAGTGCATGGTTGCGTTGGAAAATGCCGTGCTGGCCGCGCCGCTTGAAACAGCGGAGGAAAGGCGAAAGCATTAGGCAGCGTACGTACGTTTTTCGCATACACTTCATCACGCTTCTTTACATTTCTTTATATTGACAAGTTTGTCCGCACCTGCGCAGGGCTGCAAAAATTCGCCTCTTCTTCGCCCCTGGGAGGGCGGAAGTCAATGTCGTATCGCGTGCCCGAAGTTGTTGCTGATATTGGAGTTGCATCGTCTTCGATGCAGCGAGGAATTGGTTGACAAGATCGCCTGATGCTCGCATAATTGATGGGTCGGCGCCGTCGAGGCAAATGTACCCCGCTTCTTCGGTCCGGCAGGCTGGCTTGCGTTTCCCCTCTCCCCGAGCTAGCGCTCACTTATTCCGTGGTTGGAGGGTGGAATGACCAAGAAGTTGTTCTTGCTGGTAGTCCTGTCATTGGCATCGACTGTGGCCCTTGCTCAGGATCGCGAGCGGGACCATCGGAGTCACATCGCCATGCCCGAGCCTACAGAATTGGTGTTACTTGCCAGTTCAACGTTTGCTTTGGCGGGCATGATCCTGCGCAAATATAAGGCTTGATTGCGCCGGGTCACGAAAGATCAACCGTGCAAAACAGAAACCTGCCTCGATCTCTCGAGGCAGGTTTCTGGTGTTTTGCAACGTTCTTACGAGGAGATTCCAAACAAAGAAGCGCAATCGCCATTTTTCCCGCTGTGAGAGCGGGAAGCCCTGCCCGGCGTTCTCCATCTTTCCGAGAAGGGCGCGGCCAACTCCGGCCAGGAGTTAGTTCGCCATCACTTTCTGATCTTGCTTGTCGTGCGCGGTTTTGTCGCGCTCAACCGTATCGAAAAAGCCGCGTTTCCTGAGGAGATCCTCGATCGTCTCAATTCTGGTCACGCTAAGATCTTGAGAAGGTGTGGCATTGTCGTGATCGTTCCTCTGCGTCGCTGTTGCTGCCTTCATTGGTTAGCTCCTATCCCTATGTTTGCTACCACGTTTCCTGAGGACGAGGGCCCCAACCGGATCAGATTTGCCTGGAGTTTGTTCCTAATGCCGGTAATATTGCACTTCGGTGCCCATTGGCGGGCAGGACAACTCCCAAAGACAGCTTCTAACAGGCTTAAAAATGATAGGGATAGAGCAAGACTTTTTGCCCTATGGAATTCTGGAAGTGCGGTGTCATAAAGGTGCAAAGAAGTTTCCTTCTTTGCAAAAATATTCTCCAACGATTCCTGGGCTCCAACGACAGAAGCCCCTGTTTATCCAATTCGTGCGTCCCTGGTTTCTTCTAGGATGGCGAGAGTTCGCGTAGCCGGGAAACCGTCTCCACGATGCGGTCGGCTACGTAATCCACTTCCGCTTCGGTATTGAAGCGCCCCAGTCCGAAGCGAATGGAGCTGTGTGCGAGATCGTCGTCGGCGCCCAGCGCTTTCAGTACGTGGGATGGTTCCAGCGCCGCCGACGTGCAAGCTGAGCCGCTGGAGACCGCAATATCGTTGATCCCCATCAGCAGGGACTCGCCCTCCACATGCGCGAAGGTCAGATTGAGATTGCCCGGCAGCCGTTGCTCCATGGAACCGTTGACGGAAGTTTCATCCAGCCGGCTCACAATGCGGTCGCGCAATCGGTTCCGCAGTCCAGCTAGTTTGCAGGACTCTTCCGGCATTTCTTCCCCAGCCAGGGCGCAAGCCTTGCCCAATCCCACAATCCCAGGGACATTCAGCGTTCCCGGGCGCAGGCCGCGTTCGTGGCCGCCTCCATCCAAAATCGCCGCGAGCTGCACGCGGGGGTTCTTCCGCCGTACATACAATGCGCCCACACCCTTCGGGCCATACATCTTGTGCGCGGAAATCGAAAGCAAATCCACGTTCTGCTGATTCACATCGAGAGGGATCTTGCCCACGGCCTGGGCGGCATCGCTGTGGAAGATTATGCCGCGCTCGTGACACAGCTTTCCGATCTCCGCAATTGGCTGCAGGACCCCAATCTCGTTGTTGGCCGCCATGATGGTAACCAGAATGGTCTGGTCATCCATGGCTTGCCTTAGGGCGCCAAGATCGATGATTCCGTCTTTCTCCACGGGCAGATAAGTCACGCGATAGCCGCCGGCCTGCAGGCGTTTGCAGGTATCGAGCACGGCCTTGTGCTCGGTCATGGCAGTAATTATGTGATTCCCTTTCTGTGTGTACATCCCGGCCACGCCCTTGATGGCCAGGTTGTCGCTTTCGGTCGCACCCGAGGTGAACACAATTTCTTTGGCCGTAGCCCCGATCAGTTTCGCAATCTGCGCCCGCGCTCGCTCCACCGCCTCTTCCGCCACCCAACCAAACGCATGATTGCGGCTGGCAGCATTGCCGAATTTCTCCACGAAGTAAGGCAACATCTCCTGCAGCACCCGGGGATCCAACGCCGTAGTCGCGTGGTTGTCCATGTACACGGGCAGCTTGACGCTGTCGGCGTGCTCCTGGGCGACTGCCCTCCCATTCGGGGTCATCAATGCTCTCCTAAAAACTTGAAGCCAACTCCCACTTCTGTGCTCTTGGCGATTTCCTGTTGTGGATGATGCCATTCTAGATGCGCGCCCCTGCGCAAACAACTTTTCGCAGAGGCCGAGTCACGATTTCTTTGCGAACTAAACCCATGTGCCTGAATAGTTTGCCCAGATGCGAGGCACCATCCCGGATTTCTTAATTCTGCCGGCGAGCCCCTGAGTCCACAGGCACACCGGGACGAAACTTCGCCGCTGCCTTCTCGTCGAAGCCGGTCTTGACAAAGTGGGGACTTGACAACGCAAACGGTCACGTTAAAATACCCGCAATTTCCGGCGAAGTTCTGCCTTCATCCGCTTGGATGAAGAGTCGCTACCGGATTTATGAACTCACTCCCGTCTCCACCGCCTTCGGGCAAGAAGAAAGATACGGCCACGTGTAAGCATCCCCGCGTGCAGATTGTGGCTCGCGAAGACGATGCCGAATTTGTGCAGTGCATGGAATGTGGTGACGTCTTTGAATCGAGCGAGTTCAAAGACATGAACATTGAAGAGACCAAGTTACAGGACGATGTTTGAAAGCTGCGCCTCTCTACCTGGCATTGCCCAGCGGTTGACGGCCAAAGGTACCCTTTCCCCTAAAACTAACGTAATACAGGGCGAGTGCATTCCCTTGTTGAGAATGTGACAGATTTGTTAATGTCGGCCCAGGGGGGAGCTTGTCTCTTTGGAGAGTGAAATGTCTCTAGTTGCACTCGTCGTGGACGACTCCATGCTCATCCGCCACACCGTTTGCCGCTTCCTCGAGGAGCGCGGCTTTGCGGTGGAAGCCGCTTCGAATGGACTGGACGCGCTGGAAACGCTCAAACGAATTCGTCCCGATTTGATCATCACTGATATGCAGATGCCCAAAATGTGCGGCAGCGAATTCATAACCGTTTTGAAAAGTGAGACTCGCACTAAAGATATTCCGGTAATCATCCTTGCCGGGAAGCAAAGCGGGTTTGAAGACACTGAGCATCGCGCAGACTTCGCCATCTTTAAGGATATTGATATCGAGCAGCAGCTTGCCAAAGCTCTGCAGGTAACACTGGGCGTGAAGGCCCAAGGCAAGGCGGTACAGTAATCGAAAAGCGGCAATTGGCGATTTAGCAATTAGCACTTAGCACTCAGCACTTAGCAATAGTTTTTTGACTGCTAGCCCAGTGCCAATTGCTGAAAGGCTGAAGGCTAATTGCCAATTGCCAATTATCTGCTATCTGCTTCATCGCAGCGCCATCCCCGCTTCCGCCGAAAAATCCATTGCCGCGAAATCCTTTGCCAGAAACTTTGGATAAGCCGCGGCCGCAATCATCGCGGCATTATCGGTCGAGAGTGGACGCGAAGGAAAATATACTGGCAACCCTTCCGCAGCGGCCTCCTGCTCAAAGCGCTCCCGCAACTCGCGATTGGCCGCCACGCCTCCCGTAACAAATAAAGTTGCCACGTTGCAAGCGCGCGCCGCGGCCAGCGTTTTGCGCACCAGATCCTCTACCATGGCTCGCTGGAAGGACGCCACCAGATCAAGCGTCTGCCGATCACAATGCGCCAGATAATCTTCGATCTTGGGTTGGGCGATGCCGGCCAGCGCCTTTCGCCGGGCCTCAATCGCGTCCTTCATGCCGTGGGTTTCGACATAGCGCAACACCGCCGTCTTGATTCCGCTATAGGAGAAGTCGAATTTGTTCGTCTGGCGCCGGAGCTCAGCCCCGGCTTGCGTTTTTACCGGACGCAGTGGAAATGTCTCTTCGATCCGCGTGCTTGATCTGGGACAAGGGAAACTTCACCGCCGCAGGATCGCCGTGCCGGGAAAGCTTATCGATCACCGGGCCACCGGGGTATCCCAACCCTAAGAGCTTGGCAACTTTATCGAAGGCTTCCCCGGCGGCGTCATCGCGGGTGCGCCCGATGTTCTGATACGTCCAACTCTCGCCGTTCCGCTCCGCCAGATACAGATGCGTATGTCCGCCCGAAACCACCAGGGCGATCACGGGAAAATTCAACGCGCGCTCGGAACCCGCGAATCCACCTTTCTGCCGCTCTTCGAGCAGCACCGCGTGAATATGCCCTTCGAGATGATTGACCGCGATCAACGGCTTGTCGAGCGCAAAAGCCAATGCCTTCGCATAACTGATTCCGACCAGCAACGCACCAGCGAGGCCAGGACCCTGGGTGACGGCAAGCGCATCCAGCGATTGATAGGTCTGTCCGGCATCCGCCAGTGCCTGCCGCACTACGGGCACAATTGCCCGCAAATGCTCGCGTGACGCTAACTCCGGAACTACGCCACCGTAAGGCTGGTGAGTGACAATTTGCGAAGCCACCACATTCGAAATAATTTTCTCGCCAGAGCGGACGACCGCCGCGCCTGTCTCATCACACGAGCTTTCGATTCCGAGAATGTAAGCATCGGCCATACCCATCTAAGTCTAAATCACGTAGGGACAGCCGCCCTCGGCTGTCCGGTCGCCCAGGGCGACAGGCTCTTATCCGTCGAGCCAACAAAAAAAGCGTAACCACAGAGGAGCACAGAGGAAAAATGCGGGTTCCTCTGTGTTCCCCAGTGTCCTCTGTGGTTGACGCTATGTGTACACGCCGCGACGGAGCCCGAACCCCTACAATATCTCTGATGCCCGAGGACCCCGCAGAACTTCAAGCCGCCGAGGTGAGCAAGCTCTACGACACTCGCCCGCCCGAACTTTCCCGCGGACGGCGCATGCAGATTCCTCTGATCGCCGCAGCCGCGGGCGCAGTCCTAAACTGCATCGGCCCAACCCTTCGCTTCGAATCGCTGGGACGCCAGCACTACGATCAGGCCCGATCCCGCGGCGAGCCGCTGATCATGGCCTTCTGGCATCGCTGCATCATTTCCGCCACCTGGTATTGGCGGCATCGCAACATCGTGGTGATGAACACCACCAACTTTGATGGCCAGTGGACTCGCCGCGTCATCGAGCGCTTTGGTTATGGCACGGCGCAGGGCAGTTCCAGCCGCGGTGGCCTGCGTGGCCTGGCCGTCATGGCCGGTCGCTTGAGAGGAGGCTTCGACTGCGCTTTCACCATCGAGGCCCGCGCGGCCCGCGTTACGTAGCCAAGCCCGGCCCGGTGATGCTGGCCCGCCGCACCGGCAAACCAGTGTTCGTCTTTCACATCGGCCTGGAAAGCGCACATACGTTTGAAAAGGCATGGGACCTGATGCAGATTCCACATCTCTTCTCACGCGCGGTAATGATAGGGGCTCCGCTGGTCTATGTTCCCCGCGATGCGAATGCGGAGGAACTGGAGCGCAAGCACGCCGAAATGCAAAAGTCGCTGGAGCAGGTGCGCGATGTGGCGGAGTCGTGGTTCACGCGAAGCGAAGCGGAACGCGCTAGGCTGCGCAACCAGTGGAACACGTAGGGACAGCAGCCCCGGCTGTCCGGTCGCCAAAGGCGACGACTAGTGCTTGATCTGCAGGTTATAGCCCGCGTATCCCGCAGGGCATTGCGGATCGAACTTGTCGAAGCGTCCATTGTCGCGAGAGACTCCTCTCCAATGTCATCCTGAGCAGAATGTTTCCTTCGCGACGCGAAGGAAACATCTAGTCGAAGGATCCCTAACGCCTCGCTTTCCACCACCGTGTCGAGGCATTCTCTGCAAAGACGCGGCGACCGATGCTACTCTTTGCTTATGCACGAGCTGCGTCAACACGTGATCGATTCGGGCTTCGCGTTCCCAGAAACGCTGATCCATCTATTTGTCGGCGGCTCTGAATTGCACGGCGCAAAGGTCCACGGCACTGACGATCTTGACATTTACGGTGCTTACGTCGAACCGCCTGTTTTGATCTTGGGCTTGGAATCCATGCCTCACTTTGTTTGGTCAACGTCAGGGAACGAACAGAGAAATGGTCCCCACGATGTGGACATCACTCTTTATTCACTTCGCAAGTGGGCGGGCCTCGCCTGCAAAGGGAATCCGACGGCGTTGCACTTTCTTTTCGCCGAAGGGCAGCTGCGCAACCAAATCTGGACTTCAATAGTTGCGAGGAAGGACGTGTTCTTGGCACGGTCGTGTGTGAAGGCGTTCTTGGGGTTCGCCGACGATCAACTCAAGCGGATCACGGGTACAAAAGGGCGCGGCAAGAAGGGACAGAGACCTGAGTTGGAGACAAAATACGGCTATGACGTTAAGGCAGCAATGCACGTGTTTCGCTTGCTCTATGAGTGCCAAGAACTGGTTTCCGTGGGAAAGATCACTTTGCCTCGTCCGGAACGGGATTTCCTAATTCGAGTTCGCACTGGTAAGTACTCCTTGGAGAAGGTCATTCGGATGTCGAAGGGGCGCTTCGCGGAGTGCGAAAGCGCCGCTGCGAAGTCTTCGCTTCCAGAAAAAATTGACCGCCACGCAGTCTCAGAGGTGATTGCTGATTGCTATCAGCGCGCCTGGGCCAGCAAGGCTTGAAGACAAATCCCCGGTGCATGGCCATCGTCGACCTGAGATTTTGAGATCTAAAGATACTTGCGTTTGCTTAGCCGCACCTAAATATACTTTGACCAACCAAAGTATATTTGCGCCAGCTTGATGTCAAAATCCCTAGCCATCTCGATTGTTCGCACTCTCCGCGAGAAGGGTCATCAAGCCTATCTGGTCGGCGGATGCGTGCGCGATCTGCTGCTGGAGCGTGAGCCCGCGGATTATGACGTTGCGACCAGCGCCACGCCCGATGAGGTCATGAGCATTTTCCCCGAGACTTATGCCGTGGGCGCGCAGTTTGGCGTGGTGCTGGTGCCGGAGGCTGGTAGCCGAGACGACGCCGGCAGAGACGTTGCAAGCAACGTCTCTACAGAAGAATCGCACGATGGTAGAGACGTAGCTGGCTACGTCTTGCGTCGGGCGGCACCGGCCATCGAGGTTGCCACTTTTCGTTCCGATCTCGGTTATTCCGATGGGCGGCATCCTGACGAAGTTCGCTTCACAAAAGATCCGCGGGAAGACGTGCAGCGCCGCGACTTCACCATCAACGGCTTGCTGCTCGATCCGATCTCCAACGAGGTTCTCGACTACGTGGGCGGGCAGGACGATCTGAAGGCAAAGATCATCCGCGCCATTGGCGATCCGGAGCGGAGATTCGCCGAAGATAAGCTGCGTATGTTGCGCGCGGTGCGCTTTGCGGCGCGTTTCGGTTATGCCATCGAGCCTGAGACTTTCGCAGCGATCCAAAAGCTTGCGCCGGAAATTCACCAAGTGTCGCGTGAAAGGGTGCGCGATGAATTGACCAAGATGCTTACCGAGGGAAAAGCGCGGCAAGCTTTTCTGCTATTGGATCAGACTGGATTACTGCACGAAGTCCTGCCGGAAATCGAAAAAATGAAAGGCGTGGAGCAACCGCCGCAGTTTCATCCCGAAGGCGACGTATTTGTACATACACTGCTTTTGTTGGAAAACCTTCCCAAGCCTTGCTCTCCAACTTTAGCTTGGGGAGCGCTGTTGCACGATGTGGGCAAGCCGCCGACGTTTCGCGTCGGGCCGGACCGAATCCGTTTTGACGATCATGTGAATATCGGCGTGAAGATGGCGGAGGAGATTTGCCACCGTTTGCGCTTTTCCAAAAACGACACCGAACAGATTCTAGCTTTGGTGGACAATCACATGCGCTTTGCCCAGGCAATGCAGATGAATCAATCCACGCTCAAAAAGTTTCTGCGTATGCCACGGTTTGATGAACATCTCGAACTGCATCGTCTGGATTGCCAAGCCAGCAACGGGATTCTGACTTCCTACGAATTTGTGCGGGAGAAACTGGCGGAGACGCCGCCAGAAGTGATGCGCCCCAAACCGCTGGTGACCGGGGATGACTTGATTGCAGCGGGTTACGTGCCGGGGCCAAAGTTTAAAGAGATTCTGGAAGCCGTGGAGGATGGGCAACTGGAGGGACGGTTCGTCAGCCGAGAGGAAGCTATGCAGTTCGTGCTTCGGGAATTTCCGGGCTAGTGCTGGCGGAAACAGAGACGTAGCGGGGCTACATCTCTACACAACTGCGGCGCACGGCATTCGCATAAGCATAATCACAAGCGCCAAGTGGGTCGGCAGGCTTCCAAGTCAAAAGCGGCGGACAAGCGTGTCCGCCCCACATGGTCCGAAACGATTATTCCGCCGTCAGCAACTTCAAGAACCGGTAATAGAAATCTACCGCACGATAGAACGACTCCACGCGAATGCGTTCATCTTTCCCGTGCGCGCGGATATCGTCGCGATCGATGGCCTCGCCGGAAATATCGTAGGAGGGAATGCCCGCGGCATCCGTGTGAACGTCGTCGGACGCGCCAGTGGACATGTCGGGGATCACGGGAATTCCAGGCCACATCTGCTCAGTGACTTTTTGCAGGGACTGCATCACATCCGAGCGCAAGGGAGGCGGCGAATCGCCTTCCTATCCGGAGCCTGGTCGAAAACATTTCCGGCATCGTCCACGTAGCGCACCGTGATCTTAGGGTCGTCGAGTATCTGGATCAGGGTTTGCCGCATTTCTTCCGACGAATGTCCGGGCAGGATGCGGCAGTTCACAATGGCTTGCGCCATTTGCGGCAGAGCGTTATTGGCGTGGCCCGCATTCAGCCGCGTAGCCACGCAGGTGGTGTGCAAAGTGCCGTTGTCGATCGGGTCCTGGGAAAGGCGCGCCGCGGCCGCCAAGTCTGGAGGAGACTTGAGAATGGCTTGCATGTCTTTGGCCCGCTGTCCAGTCTCCACTTTGGAAGTTTGCTCATAATAAGCGCGGGTCACACTGTTGAGTTCGACGGGAAATTGAAATCGCTCGAGCCGCGCGAGTCCATCGGCGAGGTGATAGATGGCATTGTCCGGCAGGGGGAGCGAGCTATGGCCACCAGGATTGGTGACGGTTAGCTGATAGTCGGCATAAAGTTTTTCGGCCGCGTCGGTTTCCATGACGACCGGCTTGCCGTGGTCAGCGTCAATGCCGCCGCCGTCGTGGTTGAGGGTGAACTCCGCGTCAATGAGTTCGCGATGATTCCTGAGCAGCCAATCCACTCCGTTGGATTTGCCGCCCTCTTCGTCGGCGGTCAGGGCGAGAATGATGTCGCGATCGGGAACGTAGCCTTCTTTCTTGAAGCGGATGAGTGTGGTCACCATGATGGCGTCGCCATCTTTCATGTCCTGGGTGCCGCGGCCATAGTAGTAGCCATCTTTCTCGATGAACTGAAAGGGATCGGAGGTCCAGTCCTCGCGGCGCGCTTCGACTACATCGAGATGGCCGATCATCAACATGGGCCTGTGTTTGCCCGAGCCGTGCAAGCGAACGACCAGATTTTTTTTGCGGTCGTTGGGGCCGAGGAGATGAATGTCGCTCTCGGGAAAGCCTGCATCCCGAAAACGTTGCGCCATAGCCTCAGCCGCCGTGGTCACGTTGCCGACCGAGTCGGTAGTGTTGATCTCGATCAGTTGCTTGAAGATGTCGTGGGAAAGTTGTTTGGTTGCGGGATCAATCTGAGCGTAAGCAGGGATAGCGAGCAGCAAAAGAGCGAAAAGCCGTGGCTTATAGGAGATCAACGCAGGCTCCGCGTGAAAAATTTGAAGCCTTACGCTAACAGATTTTGCGAAGCTTGGGGTTGTACGGAGCGCGGATTACCGTTTTTCGGCGAAACCGCCGTTTTGGCAAAATCTTGTCAAGAGGCTGCGGAGGTCGATTTTGCGCCAAGTCAGTGCAAGCAAAGTAAATATAAAGTTATAAAGCATGTCCCATTTACCCTGCCGAAATTGCTATGCTGGAAGTAGAGATTAACTTCTAGCTCCTAGCTACTAGCCCGGACGCCATTCGGTTGGCTTGGCTAGGAGCTATTAGCTAGAAGCTGCTTTTATGAAAGTCACCGAAAAAGACGTTGCCTACGTAGCCGGACTGGGGAATCTGGACTTAAGTCCGGAAGAGAGCACGCGCATGGTGCGCGACCTGAACGCGATTCTTGGCTACATTGACACGCTGAACGAGTTGGACACGGCGAATGTTCCGGCGATGGCGCAGGTTTCCGACAAGTATGGCGTGGACGCTTCAAAGCAGGGCAGCGAACGCTTCGCCTACGCCAGCCGCGAAGATGTGCACGAGGGATTGCGAAAATCTTTGCCGCATGATGTCGCGTTGGCCAACGCTCCAGAGTCGGACGGAACATTCTTCAAAGTGCCGAAGGTGATTGAAAGATAGTCGTGTAGGGACAGCCGCCCTCGGCTGTCCGGGCGAGCCTGGCTCGCCAGTTTGATTCTGCGGAGCTTCGCTCCGCTGGACAGCCGAGGGCGGCTGTCCCTACGTAAGCTCCTATGGACCTCAACTTACTGACCATTGATGCTGCGCGCTCCGCGGTGCAGGAGGGCAAGACTAGCGCGGTCGCGCTGGCGGAAGCGTATTACGAAAAGATCGAGCACGACGATCCGAAGATTGGCGCGTTCTTAACGCTGTCGATGGAACGGGCGATGGCGAAGGCCATCGAGATGGACGCGCTGGCCGAGAAGGGCGAGAAGTTGCCGCCCTTCGGCGGAGTGCCGGTGGGCATCAAAGACGTGATGGTCACCAAGGGCGTGCGTTCGACGGCGGGATCGAAAATTCTGGGGAACTACATTCCGCCGTATGACTGCACGGCAGTGGCGCGGCTGGAAGCGGCGGGCGCGGTGGTGCTGGGCAAATTGAATTGCGATGAGTTTGCCATGGGCTCGTCGAATGAGAACTCGGCGTGGAAGCCGGTGCACAATCCACGCGACCTGAGCCGGGTGCCGGGCGGTTCGTCGGGAGGATCGGCGGCGTGCGTTGCGGCCGACATGGCGGTGATCGCGTTGGGATCGGATACGGGCGGCTCCATCCGTCAGCCTGCATCGTTTTGCGGAGTGGTTGGGTTGCTGCCGACTTATGGACGCGTGTCGCGCTACGGGCTGATTGCATTCGCTTCGTCGCTCGATCACATTGGGCCGCTGACGAAGACGGTGAAAGATGCGGCGATTGTGTTGCGCACGATCGCGGGACGCGATCCGATGGATTCGACTTCGGCGGATGTGCCGGTGCCGGATTATGTGGCCGAACTCGACACGCCGGTGCGGGGCATGAAGATTGGCATCCCCAAGGAATATTTCGCCGAAGGTTTGGATGGCGAGGTTCGAAAGGCGATTGAGGCGGCGATCCAGAAGCTGGCGAGTCTGGGTTGCGAAGTGGTCGAGATATCGCTGCCGCACACGCCGTACGCGGTTCCGGCCTACTACATTGTGGCGACAGCGGAGGCGTCGTCGAATCTGGCCCGATTCGATGGCGTGCGCTACGGACATCGCGCAAAAGAGGCGCGGACGCTTTCCGAAATGTACCGCAAGAGCCGGAACGAAGGCTTTGGCGCGGAAGTGAAACGGCGCATCATGTTGGGAACGTATGCGCTGAGCGCGGGTTACTACGATGCCTACTATCTGAAAGCGCAGAAGGTGCGCACGTTGTTGACGCGGGATTTCGATGAGGCGTTCAAAAAAGTAGATGCGATTGTGACGCCGACCAGTCCGACAGCGGCGTTTAAGCTAGGCGAGAAGGTGGATGATCCGCTGGCCATGTATTTGGCGGACATCTATACGGTGACCGCGGATTTGGCGGGGATTCCGGGGATCGCGGTGCCGTGCGGAGAAACTCACGAAAATTTGCCGATCGGGTTGCAGATTTTGGGCAAGCATTTCGGAGAGGGCACGATTCTGCGCGTGGCGCATGCGTTTGAGACGGCGTAGACAAATTTGGAGTTTTAGGATGCCGCGGTCGCGAAGGCGATTGCGGCATTTGTGTATTTGGGAAAGCGGTGAAGGTGCATAGGTCCTTCGCGTCGCCGGGTTTTCGTAAACGAAACCCCGGCTAGCTCAGAATGACAAATCGTTTCAACGGGGCGGACGAAGAGTCCGCCTTAATTTTTTGGAGGAGAAAATAATATGCAATCCAATTCGATGCAGTGCAATTCGATGATGAAGGCAATGTTGGCGGGAGTGTTGTGTGTTTCTTTGATGGCTACCGGATGCACGGCGCAGTGGATCAGCGTGGCACTGGCGGACTTGCCGGTGTTGACGCAGATGGCGTTGAACATTGCGACCGTAGTGGTCGCGTTGCGGACAGGACAGCAAATCAGTGCGGCCGACGCGGCGGCGGTCCAGAACATTTCCAACCAGGCGAGCACCGACTTGAATCTGTTGCAGTCACTTTACAACCAGTACAAGGCCAGCCCGGATGCGGGGACGCTGCAGAAGATCGAAAGCACGGTGGCGGGTATCAATCAGAATTTGCCGGCGCTGTTGGCCTCGGTGCACATCAGCGATCCGGTGGAAGCGGCGAGAATCGCGGCGGGCGTGGATTTGATTTTGACCACGGTACAGAGTTTCGCGGCGCTGCTGCCGACGACATTGAAAAGCGCGCAGAGAGTCGCCGGGCAGAAGCTGGCGATTCCGAACGCAAGCGATTTGAAGAAGCAGTGGAACCGGGAGGTGTGCGCGCCGACTGGGGTCGCTGGATTTGACGCCGCGCTCGCCGGATGCGTGCTGAGATAGCGCGCTGGCATTTAAGAACAGGGCAATCCACCACAAAGCGCAGCGAGAAGGGCAATCGCAAGACCAGTTGTCAGTTCTCGGTTGATCGTTCTCAGCACAGGGAGAAAAGCGATGAGTTTGCCGGTGATTGCGGTGACGAATGTTTCCACCTGCTTGAAAGACGAACAGGTCGAGGCAGTGCTTCCGGCGTTGCAGCAACAGGTGAGGCTGGACTTCGGAGCGTATTGGGATCTGGACTGCACGCTGCAATTCTTGCCGAAGAATGAAGCGCTGGTCATGGGGTGGTGGCAGATGGTGGTGATGGACGATCCGGATCAGGCGGGGGCGCTCGGGTATCACGAAATGAGTTCGCGGGGAACGCCGCTGGGAAAAGTATTTGCCGGACTGGACATGAGGCTGGGGACGTCGTGGACGGTGACGCTGTCGCATGAATTGCTGGAGATGCTGGCTGATCCCTGGATCAACTGGTGCGCGCAGAGCCGTGAAGGAAAGATTTATGCGTTGGAAGTCTGCGACGCGGTGGAGGCGGACGAGTCTGGGTACGAGATTGATGGAGTGCTGCTTTCGGATTTTGTGACGCCGGCGTGGTTTGAGCCGACGGAAGCGAACCGGATGGATTTCAAACAGCGGGTCTCGCACACGCTGGAATTGGCGCGGGGCGGGTACATGTCGATTCTTGATGCGGCGAAGGGATGGACGCAAGTGACAGGGGGCGAGAGTATGCCGGCGGCTCCGGCAGGAAGCAGGCGGCAGCGGCGGGCGATGAATAGGGAGCAGTGGGAAAAGAGTAGGAAGTAGGACGGGGAAACGCATAGATCCTTTGTTGGGAGTCCCTCGCTGAGGCGAAGGGCTCCGCGACCTCAGGATGACAGAGAGAGTTTACTTTCTGCGCCAGCGAATGCCGGCTTTCGTGATTTCTACCAGGATTCCGGCGGCGGCGAGTTCGGCGCGGAGAGCGTCGGAAGTTTTGAAGTCGCGGGCGTCGCGGGCGGACTTCATTTCGGCGATCTTCTGATTGACGGCTTCGTCGGAGAGCTGGGCGGAGCGGGCGATGTCGGCGGCTTCTTTACTAATGTCTTTCTCGCGGCCTGCAGTTTGGGCCCAATCCACGATGGCTTTTACTTTGGCGGCATCATCATCTTTGAGGACAGAGAAGATGTCGTCGAATTTCTGCAGGACTGCGAGAAGCGAAGGGACGTCCGCTTTGAAAAATGTGCCAGAATCCATGGCGGCGTTGGCGGTGCGGATCATTTCGAAGATGGCGGCCTGGGCTTGCGAAGTGTTGAGGTCGTCTTCCATGCCGGCACGCAGATTTTCTTCGGTGGTGCGCGCGAGCTGCGACATCGTGTCGCTTGTGCCTTCGGGGAACTGCACGGTGGTGAGCCGCTGTTGGAAGTTGCGCAGACGATCAACGGCGGCGGCAGCGTGTTGCAAACCGTCAAAGGTGAAATTAAGTTGGGTGCGGTAGGGGACGGACGCTAACAGGAATCGAATGGACGACGGCTTGAATCCCCTGAGCACGAGATCGCGCAAGGTGAAGAAGTTGCCGAGACTCTTCGCCATCTTCTCGTTGTTGAATAATAGGAAGCGGGTGTGGAACCAGAAGCGGGCAAAAGGCTTGCCGGTGAAGGATTCTGACTGAGCGATTTCGTTTTCGTGATGAGGGAATATAAGATCTTCGCCGCCGGCATGCAGATCGAAAGTTTCTCCTAGTTGCTCCATCGACATGACGGAGCACTCGACGTGCCAGCCGGGCCGGCCGGGGCCGATGACCGTATCCCAGGAAGCTTCGCCGGGCTTGGGAGCTTTCCACAGAGCGAAGTCACGGGCGCTATCTTTGTCGTATTCGTCGAGGTCGACGCGGGCGCCGTCTTCCATCCCGGCAAAATCTTTTTTGGAGAGCTTGCCGTAAGCGGGAAATTTTGCGATGCGAAAGTAGTATGAGCCGTCGTCGGCGCGGTAGGCGAAACCTTTCTCAACCAGCCGGCAATAAACTCGGCCATTTTCTGGATGTGTTCGGTGGCGCGCACCAGAATGGGCTGTCGAATGTTGAGATTGGCCGCGTCTTCGAGGAAGGCTTTTTCGTATTTGGCGGTGTAGTCCTTTACGCTGAGGCCTTCCTCGGCGGCTTTGCGGATGATTTTGTCGTCCACGTCGGTAATGTTCATGACGTGGCGGACCTGATAGCCGCTTTGCAGCAGAAAGCGATGCAGGACGTCCACGGCGACAATGGTGCGAAGGTTGCCGATGTGCACGTAGTCATAAACCGTGGGACCGCAGGCATACATGCGGACTTCGTTGGTTTGAGCGGGAGCGAAAGGCTCGAGCTGAGCGGAGAGCGTATTGTAGAGACGAAGTCCCATAGGAGAGGCGTGGACGGAACTGCTTATTCTAGGGGTGGGCGGAGAAGTCGGTCAAATGGCGCTCGGGGTTGATGGTAACTGCGAGGAGTTCATGATGCGGAAATTACATGATCGGAGAGCAACGCCGTGCGCGCTGGTGCTTCTTCTGGCGATCACGGGCATCATTTTGTGCGGAGCTGGCGAGCTGCGGACAGAAAGCGCGGCAAAACTCATTCCCGTCACTCCTCCGCCGATGGGCTGGTCTTCCTGGAACAGTTTTTCCAACACCGTCGATTCCCAAATCATCATTGGTCAGGCCAAGGCCATGGTCTCCAACGGCATGGCGAAAGCGGGCTACCAATATGTCAACATCGACGAAGGCTGGTGGCTGGGCGAGCGCGACGCCGAGGGCAACATCGTGGTCGACGCCAAGACCTGGCCAGCGGTAGCTCCGGGCGAGCGCGCGGGAGACATGGCTAACATCGTCCGATATATTCACGGGCTGGGATTGAAGGCCGGCATCTATACCGATGCAGGCACGGAAGGTTGCTTCATGTATCCGGACCTCGGCCCGGTCTATCCGCACGTGGGCAGCGAAGGCCATTACGAGCAGGATTTTTTGCAATTCGCCAAATGGGGATTCGACTATGTGAAGGTAGACTGGTGCGGCGGCGACAAGGAGAAGCTTGATCCGGCGGTGCAATACGCCGAGATCGCGAGAGCCATCGCCAACGCTGAGGCGGTTACCGGACATCGGCTCTACTTTTCCATTTGCGACTGGGGCAACAACAGCCCCTGGACCTGGGCGCCGAATGTAGGCGGCGCGCCCGCGGACATCTGGCGTACGAGCGGCGACATCGTCGCTCCCATCGTGCCGCATCACAAGCACAGCGGGCGTCTGGCCAGCTTTCTCGGAGTTCTCTCCAACTTCGATGACGGCATTCATCCCGAGGCGCAACACACTGGTTTTTACAACGATCCTGACATGATGGTGGTCGGGATGCCGGGCCTCACCGACGCGCAGAACCGGGTTCACATGAGCCTGTGGGCCATTTCAGCCGCGCCGCTGCTGGCAGGCGCCGATCTCACGACGTTAAGCGCTACGACGCGGGCTACGCTCACCAATCCTGATGTGCTGGCGGTCGACCAGGACTCGCTTGGCTTGCAAGGAGTGAAGGTAGCATCGTATGGCGATGGACTTGAGGTGTGGTGCAAGGCGCTCTCGACAGCCGGAGAGCGGGCCGTGTTGCTGCTCAACCGCACTGGCGATACTGCTTCGATTACCGCACATTGGAGCGACCTTGGACTCGAGGATTCCTCCTCGGCAACGGTTAAAGATCTTTGGGCAGGAAAAGATCTCGGCTCCTTCAATTCTTCGTACTCCGCCACCGTGCAGCCGGACGATGCAGTCTTAATCGTCGTTCGCGGTAGCGAAGGCAAACTTACGAGGTACACTGCCGCTAATGGCGCAGACACGCGCAAGGGCGAGTTCAGCTTTACTCGGGTGGCTTCGCGAGTTCATATGGCCCGGGTTCGGATCACCTATACCAATCCTGACAAGGCTCCCCGCTATGCCGAACTGCGAGTGAACGGCCAGATCGCCACCAGAATCGCGTTCCCTCCCACTGGAAGCGGAAACGCGTTGGGCGCGATCTGGATTGAAGCGCTGCTCGACCGCGCCGGCGCCAACAATGTGCTTACTTTCTCGCCGATCTGCGAACCGGGACCGAGTATCGAATCGATCGCGGTTGAATAGAGAGTGGGCGGGGGCTAGTGAACTGCTCGACACGGCGTCGGACGCAGGTTCCAGAGTGCCGATGATTTCATAAAGTGAGCGATATGCATCCTGCAATCTGGCAATCGAGATTTCGGTGGCTTTTTCGGCTCGGCATTGCGTCGGTACTCGGGGTGGCTGTTTTGATCCCTTGTATATTCATGGAGCGGCCTGCGCCTACGGTACTGGCCGTCACGGGTATGGCGCTCTTCATTCCGGGAGCGGTCTACTGTGTGCTGGTTACGATCTGGCACTGGAAAGAGCGGTATCGCGGCAAGCATAGCGATCTGTGGGGCGGGCTTATCATTCTGGAGACCACGAGTTGGTTCAAAATCATATATCTGTTCAGACATATCATCCCGGACGCACGAGGCACGGGTCGCTATTCGCAATCGGAAAAAACGATTCAAGCGGGCAATTGAACCCGCGAATTTGTTCGTCAATCGGAAGGCCCGCCAATACTAGTATCGCTTCCAGAGCCGCACCGACCGCACATCCTACTGTGTCCAACCGTGAACACTTCGCAATTGCGATTTGTATACAAGCCAGGATCGGTCCATCAAAACGCCTGTAACCTCCTCTTATTGCGAGCGTTGGCTCTAGCTTGATGGCACCCCACGTGCACTTGCAGCGATGGTCATGCCGGGTGTTGCGTGACCGCTTCACGCTTTACGTGGTGCAACGAACGTCTCTCCCCTGCGCTTAAAGCGCGCACTTCAGTGTGCGCATAGCCTCCCTCGTAGCGCGCTGCGATTTAATTCTGCTCATCGTCCTTCCCCCGAGAGTTCAGCGTGGCGAAAGTATTCGCTACGACATGCCACAGTTTTTTGACGGGCTATGGAAAAAACTAAAGGCAATGGTGTGCTGGCGCCGCGCAGCAATAGCAATGGCGCCATGCCGGAAGAGATGGTCGCACTATACAGGGCAGGTTATGACACGGGATATGCGACTGGACATGAAGCGGGGTACCGGCGTGGTCTAGAGGCCGGTCGTCTTGAGGGGAAGGCCGCGGTTCACCAGAACGAAGCGGGCAGCAACTCCGCCGCGGCATCCCCCGAGTCGAATGATGTCGGGATTCCCAAGCCTCGCCTTTTCGCTCTTCCCTGCACCAAGTGCCGACGATTTATGTATACGGACCAGGTTCGATGTCCGTATTGCAAAGCTCCGAGGGCAACGACCGCGGAGCCGCCATCCGCAACTCGCTTTTGAACCTGGGGGGGTTTGGGTGAGAACGCGGATGGCGGATTTTAGCCTCTGCTGGAATGGGTTTCACGTCGCGAGAGTGGTTGAAGCTCGCTGCACGTGATAAGCAAAGCGCGAAAGGCACGGTCAATGGGGCTAAAGGTGGTCGGACACCTCAACCGCGCGCTGCGCCCCTCAACAAGACCGTACGAGCGTTGTGAACCCAACCATGCCGCGCATGGTCTAGACTGAAACCGTGACGGAACTGGGCAAAGTCCTCATGTTCTTCGGGGCAGTCTTGATCGGGGCCGGACTATTGCTGTTTTTCCTGGGCAAGACCAGCCTTCCGCTTGGCCGGCTGCCCGGAGATATTCTGTATCGCGGCAAGCACACCACATTTTACTTTCCGCTTGCGACCTCCATCGTGGTCAGCGTGGTTCTGTCGATTCTCTTCTATGTGATTGGGCGGTTGCGACGGTAGCGTGGCTGTAAAATTCCCGTGATGGGGTTCTCCGATCAACTGGGATTCAGTTTCAAGCCGCCGGACCGCCGGGTGTGGACTGTCCACGACCTGGTGGCCGCGGTTCGTACTCATATTGAGCGGGAATACGGCGATACCTGGGTGGAAGGCGAGATTTCGAATTTTCGCGCTCACGATTCCGGGCATCTTTATTTCACTCTGAAAGATGCGAACTCCCAGCTCAGTGCGGTGATGTTTCGTTCGCAGGCGCGGCTGCTGCGCTTTCGTCCTGAGAACGGAATGCAGGTAGTGGTGCGCGGCCGAATTACGATTTATGAAGACCGCGGCCAACTGCAGATTTCCGCCGAATACCTCGAACCCAAAGGCGCCGGGGCGCTGCAAGTTGCGTTCGAACAGCTGCGAATCAAGCTCGAAGCGGAGGGCCTGTTCGATTCTGCGCGCAAGAAACCCATACCCAGCCTGCCCAGAAAAATTGGCATCGTCACTTCGCCGCAAGCGGCCGCGCTACGCGATATTCTCAACATTTTGCAACGACGGCATCACAGCGCCAGCGTGTTGATCTTTCCCGCCCAGGTGCAGGGAGAAAGCGCATCGCAAGAGGTCCGCGCAGGCATCCGTTATTTTAATCACACGCGCGACGTGGATGTAATTATCGTGGCGCGCGGCGGTGGTTCGGCCGAAGACCTGGCGGCCTTCAATAATGAAGAGCTGGCGCGGGCAGCGGCCGATTCGAAGATCCCGTTGATTTCCGCGGTGGGTCACGAAACCGACTTCACGATTCTGGACTTCGTCGCGGATCTGCGGGCGCCGACACCCTCCGCCGCCGCCGAGTTGGTAATTCGCTCGCGGCAGGAGATTGAGGAACAGCTCCAGCAACTACAGCAGCGTCTGGAAAAGTCGATGCGCTATAGCTTGCTCATGGCGCGCCAGAACTTGATGGAATTGGCCCAGCACGGGGCCTTCGCCCGCATGATGGAGTTGATTCGGCGGCGCCAGCAACGGGTGGACGATTTGCAGAACCGGCTGCTTCACTCGCAACGCGACGTACTTGAGCTGTGCCGGCGCCGCTTCGAAACCTTGGCCGGAGCAGTCCGCCACTATGATGCCCGCCGCATTCTTGCCGGTGTCGCGCAGGAACTGGCGGCGCGAGAAGCAGCGATGGCGTCGGCGATGCGCACGGCGTTGTTACAGCACCGATCGCGGCTGGAACAGCTTTCCGCACAGATCGTTGCGCTTTCGCCATTGGCCATTCTGGAACGAGGATATGCCCTGGTATTCGACGCTGCGGGGAAATTGCTCAAAGATACGGCGCAGGTGAGTCCGGGCGATGACATCTCCGCTCGACTGGCTCACGGTAGCCTCACCGCGACGGTAAAGAAAACCACTCTCTAGCTGCTTTCACGAACAGATAACCGTCCTGCAAACCACCCGGCGAGCGCTGGATTACAATGAAGACGGGTTGCCGGGCCCTTCAAGGTGTTGTTTTGAAAGGGGAGTTGCGTGCTGCATTTTGCGATGACGTGGCCACATTTGTCGGTGATCTCGGTCGTCGACATCTTTGTGGTTGCAGTCATCATCTACGAATTTCTGGCCTTGATCAAAGGCACGCGCGCCGCGCTCATGCTGGTGGGCGTGGCCGTACTGGCGATTGCGTTTTATTTCTCACGTCTCGGAGAACTCTCCACTCTGAATTGGATGATCAGCACCCTGCTGCCTTACGCGGCGTTTGCCCTGATCGTAATCTTCCAGGCGGAGATCCGGCAGGCGCTGGCGCGGCTGGGCCGCCGCCTTACGTTCGGCCGCACTTCTGCGGCGGAGGGCGATGCCTACGATGACATCGTGTTGGCCGCCAATCTCTTTTCTCAAAACCAGACCGGCGCGTTAATGGTCATCGAGCGCGAAATCGGGTTGCGAACTTTCATTGAAAGCGGCGTTCCGATGGACGCCAAACTTTCCTATGATCTGCTGGCCACTATCTTTCGGCCCAGCGCTCCCCTGCACGACGGCGCAGTGATCATCCAAAAAGAGCGCATTGCCGCCGCGGCATGCTTTTTGCCGCTGTCCATGAATCCAGTTTTGTCCACGCAGTTGGGCACGCGCCACCGGGCCGGCATTGGGATCACGGAAGAAACGGATGCGATTGCCGTCATCGTGTCGGAGGAGACGGGCGCTATCAGTTTGGCCATGGGCGGGACCATCGACCGCGACCTTACCATCGAACAATTGCGCGAGCGTCTGGGCAAACTTTTGCGCCGCCATATGGCGCCTTCCACTCTCCCCACGCCCATCACCGGCGAAGGCATGACGGCGAGAAACTTTATGGGAGACGGGTCACCGGTTTCAGAAGCGGAAAATGCGCACGCGGAGCAGCGGGGTGAGCACCCCTATGACTAATTTTTTTCGCCACTACATTTGGCACAACCTGGGATTGAAGATTGTCTCGATAGCGCTGGCGACTGCACTGTGGCTGGCCGTGGCGCACGATCCGGTGGCGGAGATTGCCATTCAAGCGCCCATCGAATTTCGTAACGTGCCCGCTAATCTGGAGATCAACGCGGAGTACATTCCACAGGCTCAGCTCAGGCTGCGCGGGCCGGAGCGGTTGGTGCGGCGCCTGCAGGCGTCGGACGTGCACCCGGAGATTGATTTGACCGGCGCTAAGCCGGGTGAGCGCACTTTCGATCTGACCGCACAACAGATTCATAAACCTTATGAATTAGACGTGGTTCAGGTGGTTCCGGGCCAATTCCACCTGACCTTTGACACCCGAATGATGCGCTCGGTGCAGATTCGTCCCAGGGTGATGGGGAATTTTGCCGCGGGATTGAGCATCAACCGCATTTCCGTAGATCCGGCGACGACGACGATTATTGGGCCGCGGGCGAGGGTGATTGCGGTGGAAAACGCCATTACCGATCCGGTGGACGTGAGCGGGCTTATGGAACACGGTACGTTTGTAACCCACGCTTACGTCGCTGACCCTTTGATTCAGGTGGTGGATCCGGCATCGATTCGGGTAACGGTTATCATGCAAAAGACCCCGGCCGAGGACAAGTCGCGGTAAGTCTCGCAAGGACGAATGAGCGCTTCAACACGACAGCTGTTCGGCACCGATGGAATTCGCGGCGTGGCGGGCGAATTTCCGTTGACCACGGAAAGCACGTATCTGATTGGCCGCGCCCTCGGCCACGATTTGGCGTGGACGAATGCTCGTCCCCGCGTCGTAATTGGGCAGGACACGCGGGAGTCGAGTGCCTGGATTGCCGATCAGGTGATGCTGGGGCTGATCTCTAGCGGCTGCGAAGTTGAAAGCGCGGGCATTATCACGACGCCAGGAGTGGCGTATTTGGCTCGCTCCCGCGGTTACGCGGCAGGGGTGATGATTTCTGCCTCGCATAATCCCTGGACGGATAACGGAATCAAAGTGTTTTCGGGCGACGGTTACAAGTTGCCCGACGCTCACGAACTGGCGATCGAGAAAGAAATTTTTGCCCTGCTGCAAGGGCCGCAATGCGATCAGCCACCGGCCGGGAAGGCCGTATCGAGCCTGCCGGGCCAAGCGGAGCTTCGCCACTCCTATATTCAATCGCTGGGAAAGAACGTGAAGCTCGGAGGTTTGCGAGCCTTGGTGGATTGTGCCCACGGGGCAGCCACGGAAGAGGCGCCCGAATTGTTTCGCGCGTGCGGCGTTGCCGCGACCTTTCTAAGCGCCGCTCCCGATGGCAGGAATATTAATGATCATTGCGGCGCGCTGCATGCCGGCGTAGTAGCGAAAGCGGTTGCAGAGAAGAAGAATCAATTCGATCTGGGGATTACCTTCGACGGCGACGCCGATCGCGCCCTGTTCAGCGATGCGGGTGGAAAAGTGGTGAATGGCGATGGCGTGCTGCTGCTGGCGGCGCGAGACATGCAAGCCCGCGGCCTGCTGCCCGAGCCGGTTGTGGTCGGAACCACCATGTCGAACATGGGGCTGGAAATCGCCTTGCGCCAAACCGGCATTCGCATGCTGCGCGCAAACGTTGGCGACAAATATGTACTGGAGGAAATGCTGAAGAACGGCGCCATTCTCGGCGGAGAGCAGTCGGGGCATATTATTTTTCGCGATGGAGACGCCACCACTGGCGACGGTCTGCTGACCGCGTTGCGCGTGATGGAAATCATGCTACGGACGAAGCGTTCTCTGGCGAACTTGGTCCGCGACCTGAAAGTCTTTCCGCAGACCATCCAAAATGTCCGGGTGCGGGAGAAGGTTCCGTTCGAGCAAGTTCCGGAGATTCAGCGCACGATTGCAGCCGCCGAAAAGGAATTGGACGGCAATGGCCGCGTGGTAGTGCGCTACTCCGGCACCGAGGCGCTGGCACGGGTGATGGTTGAAGCGGAATCCGAGCCCAAGATGCGAAGAATTGCGGAGAGCATCGCGGGAAGCATTAAAACTGCAATCGGGGCTTGAGTGTTGTCAGCGGCTTGAATATTGTCATCCTGAGCAGGTTCACCGCGAAGGATCTTACGACGGCTGGCCGTCACGATGCAGCAGTCAACGACTGCTAAAACAACGTTACTCCAAATCTCTCCAGTTTGCCCCCAAGCCAATCTCCACCAGCAACGGCACGCCTAGGGGATGAACCTCCTCCATCTGCTCCCGTACTAACGTCTTCATCGCGCCTACTTCCGCTTCCGGAACTTCGAAGACTAACTCGTCGTGTACCTGCAAGGTCATCCGCGAATTGAACCTACGTTCCAGTAATGCGGCATCGATGCGAATCATCGCCAGCTTGATCAGATCCGCGGCGGTGCCCTGCAAAGGCGTATTGACGGCGGTGCGCTCAGCGAAGCCGCGTAGGTTGGCATTCTTGCTGTTAATGTCAGGGATGGGACGCGCTCGGCCGAATAGCGTTCTCACCCTTTGTTCGCGGCGAGCCTCATCCAGGGTCGTGTCAATGAACGCCCGCACGCCTTTATATTTTTCAAAATAAGCGTTGATAAACTGCTTGGCCTCGCCCGGTTCGATCCCCAATTGTTGCGACAAGCCAAAAGCAGAGAGCCCGTAGACGATGCCAAAGTTCACTACCTTCGCCTGGCGGCGATGGTCGGGCGTGACCATGAGCGGCGGCACGCCAAAAACCTGCGAAGCGGTCAAGGTGTGGATATCGTCGCCGCGCCGGAACGCCTCGACCAGCAGCGCGTCCTTAGAAAAATGCGCGAGCAGGCGAAGTTCGATCTGCGAATAATCTGCCGCCAGCAGCACATGCCCGGGTTCGACGGTGAAAGCGGCGCGAATCTCGCGGCCCAATTCGGTGCGAATCGGAATGTTCTGCAAATTCGGATTGGTGGACGACAACCGGCCGGTCGCGGTCCCGGTTTGGCCGAAAGTCGTGTGCAGGCGCCCGGTCGCGCGGTTGAGCAGCGCGGGCAACGCATCTACGTAGGTGGATTTGAGCTTGGAGAGTTGGCGGTATTCGAGCACCAGCTTGGGCACGTCATGTTCAGCGGCCAAGCCTTCGAGGACATCGACAGCCGTCGATATGGTTTTTCCCTTACCGTATTTCACCGGCTTGGGAAGGTTTAATTTGTTAAAGAGCACGTCGCCGAGCTGCTTGGGAGAATTAATATTGAACTCAACTCCCGCACGCTCGTAGATTTCTTTTCCTTTAGCCGCCACTTCCGCTTCCAGGCGCGATGACATCGCAGCCAAGGTGGCGCGGTCTATTTTCACCCCCGCTTGCTCCATGCGCGCCAGAACCGGGACCAGCGGCAGATCGATTTCTTCGTACAACTTGAGTAATCCGCCCTCTTCCACATCTTTGCGGAGCGCGTCGGCAAGCCGCCCGGTAATATCAGCCGACTCTGCCAGCGTGCCTGTCAGCTTGAGATTGAAGCGCCGCAGTGCCACATCGGCTAACGCATGGGACGAGTAAGTTGGATCCAGCAAATAGGAGTACAGCATGGAGTCATGGCGAACTCCGCTGATCGCCATGCCTCGAGGCTCCAGGACATGAATGGCAGCCTTGTAATCGTGAACGCTCTTTGGGAGTTTGGGATCGGCCAGTGCAGAAGCCAGCCGCGCTCCAACTTCCGGATCGTCACCACTGACGATGACTGCCGTTCCAGTTTTCGAGGAAATTGCGATGCTGGGCAGCTGGCTTTCGGCCTGAGGTTCCGACGATAGCGGTAGCATATTTCCCTGCGCGTCGTCTTCCTCTTCGTCTTCGGGTTCTTCGGCGGACGGTTCCGTCTCGACGGCGACCGCCAAAGATTCGCTTACCGCTCGGAGCACTGCCTCAATGTCGGCAGCCGATTTGGCTTGACTGTAATGTGCGTCGCCCACTTCGACAACCGGCAGCAACTCCTTGAGCAGCGAGGTAAACTCCAGTTCGGTGAACAGTGCGCGGAGAGTCTCAACATCGGGCGATCCCGCTTTCATGGCATTTACATCGAGCTCGACCGGCACGTTGCAATCTATGGTCGCAAGCTGCTTGCTCATCAGAACAGCCTCGCGATTGTTTTGCAGAGACTCGCGATAAGTTTTCTTCTCGACTTCCGCCGCGTGCTCCAAGGCCTGCTCCACCGAGCCGAAGCGCTTGATCAATTCGACGGAGCCTTTGTCGCCGATGCCGGGGGCGCCGGGGATATTGTCGATGCTGTCGCCACGCAGCGCCATCACGTCGACCACGCGTTCGGGCGGAACGCCAAGAATTTCTTCAACCTTGGCAGCGTCGCAAATCAAATTGTCCTTAGGCGGATTGAGGACGTGCACCCGCTCATTCACCAGTTGCAGCATGTCTTTGTCACTGGAAACCACGTACACGGAATACGATTGCTCCGCGGCCCGGCGCGCCAGCGTGCCAATGACGTCGTCCGCCTCATAACCGGCGAGCTCGAGAATCGGAATGCGATAGGCTTCCAGTGCACGCCGTATATGAGGCAGTTGCTGCGCCAATTCTCCCGGCATCTCGGCGCGATTGGCTTTGTAGCCCTGGTATTCCACTTCCTGAAAGGTCTGCGTCTTTAGATCGAAGCGGCGCACGGTCGTGAGAGCCTCCGCCTGCTGATCGCGGAAGGTAGGGGCGGCAACATCGAAGACCGCGGCCAAATACTCTGGCGAGAAATCGTCGCGCAGTTTTCGCAGCATGTTGACGAAGACATAGGTTGCGGCAGTGGGCAATCCCGTCTTGGTAGACATGCCTCTCTGTCGCGCCATGGCGTGATAAGCGCGGAAGATGAACGACATGGCGTCGATCAGAAAAATGCGATTCTGGCCGGCAGTCGAAAGGACCGGTTTAGGCGATGGTTGAGTGGCTGAGACTGCGCCATCTTTCGCTGCCGTGGATGCTCTTCGAGGAGACAATAAGTTTAGTTTAGCAGTAGCGTGTCTGGCCTTGGTTGCCCTACTTATTCGATGGGTCCTTTGTGATCTCTGTCCCGAAGTTCTCCGCGGCCTCGACGGTTTAAGATTTTGCTTTATTCCCGACAGGAACCAAAAACCTTAAACTGCAGAGACCGCTGAGAGCATCAACGAGGGCGCCGAGAAACCCCCGAAAGAGCCTGGGCCGCGCTTATTCGACCAACATGCAATCCCCGTACGAATAAAACCGGTATTTCTCTTCGACCGCATGACTGTAAGCACCGAGTGCGTGCTCCTGCCCGGCAAAGGCGCAAACCAGCATCAGCAGCGTGGACTGCGGCAAATGGAAGTTGGTCAGTAATGCTCCTACGACGCGAAACGCGTATCCGGGATAAATGAAAATATCTGCTTCCCCGCTCCCTGCCGGTATTTTCCCATCTCCCGATTGTTGCGCCGCGTATTCGAGTGTGCGTACGGTTGTGGTCCCAACGGCGACGACGCGGCGGCGCGAATCCAGAGCCCGCTTGATGATCGCGGCAGCTTCATCGGAAATGGAATAGGTCTCGCGGTACAGTTTATGATCTTCCACCCGCTCCACGCGAACCGGCTGGAACGTGCCTAAGCCAACGTGCAAAGTGATCTCCGTGGTCTCAATGCCGCGCTCCCGCATGCGAGCTAGTATTTCCGGTGTGAAGTGCAGGCCCGCCGTCGGAGCCGCAACCGACCCGCGCTCGCGCGCATAAATTGTCTGGTAGCGCTCGCGGTCGTTGGAAATATCTTTCCGGTCAATGTAAGGCGGCAGGGGCACATGGCCTAAACGCTCGACCAATGCGAAGAAATCGGAAACGGGCGCAAATCGAATGCGCCGTTCACCGAAAGCGCCACGGCCGATCACGTCAGCCTGAAGTTCACTCGTCTCGCCAAAGAACAGTCGTTCTCCGATTCCAATTTTCCGCCCGGGACGGACCAAGCATTCCCACTCATTGGGCTGCTGGGAAACTTGGCGAGTGAGTAGAACTTCCACGCGTCCGCGAAGAAATTCCCGCGCCGCGGGATTATGCGGGCTGAGCGGTTGCGCATTTTCTCCGCTTCGCCTACCGTACAGGCGCGCCGGAAAAACGCGAGTGTTGTTGAATACGACGAGATCATCCGGCCGCAGCAGTTCGGGAAACTCGGTAAAAGATCGGTCGCGCAGCTCTCCCGATTTTCGATCCACGTGCAGCAGTCGCGACGCCGACCGGTCCGCCAAAGGCTCCTGGGCTATGAGTTCGGGAGGAAGCTGATAATTGAAGTCGGAAACCAGCAAGATTTTGCGCCTAGAGAATGTTTCAATAGTTTACAGTCTGCCCAGATAAGGGACAGCCTAGTTCCTTGCAAATTCGGTGGTGCTGATGGTGACTCAGTAGCAGTCTCATGCGCGGGGAAATACCACGCCTTCGACTGCTGTAAATCTTAGAAGAACAAATCTGTGGAAACGTGGAAACGCTCTGACAATTTCTTTATGTGCTCGGTTGTCAAACTTCGCTTGCCATGAAGGACCTCGGAAACGATGCTTGGCGTAGCGAATACATCCGTCAGGTCTTTCTGCTTCATGCCGTTGGCTTTTATCAATTCTCTCAGAACCTCAACCGGAGGCACATTTTGTGACACGGGATAATGCTCTTCCTCAAATGCCTCAACCAGGACCGTAAGAAGCTCCATCAACTTTCTTTCAGCGATGCTCAGTCTTCTTCCCTTCTCAGATAATTCCTCAATTTTACGAAGGGCGGTTTCGTTCTCGGCTTCGGTATGAATAGCTGTGGGTACCGTCTCCGCAAGTAGTGCTACGTATTCTTTAGCAGCCATGGGAGTCATTTGTTCCAATCTCCTTTGTCGTACTCGGCGTGTGTCAATACTGCTTTGACGAAAATGAGAGCCGATTCGTATTGAATTTTCGCAATCAACCGATACGAGTTCCCCTTAATATTAAAGACCGTGTGCGGCCCGACAGGGCCGGTATTCCGGTACGTTTTTCTCACGTCCTCGATGTCTTTCCATTGGGCCGCCTTTGCGACCTTAAACCACGTGCCTAACGGTCCGGCTAAATCACCGTGTTTCGCTTCTGCCTCTCGCAACCGCTTGCGGCTGATGACGTGCATTGAACTTCGCAGTCTGCGAACTTCGTCTAGTATGTTCGCAAATTGCGAACTTGTCAACGGGCCTTGGGTTGAGAATGAAGGCTAGCGGCGCCAATCACGTTTGCCCACGCGAAACGAACTCCAAGTCCTCGTAGTCAGTGAGTTCGTCTACTGGGATAAACGTCCGCCCGGAAACGAGCGGATCGAAGATGAGTACACCGCCGCCAAATTCTTTCGCGTACCAAGCAAGTTCTTCGTCAGATTCCGATAGATAGCCCGATGCCGGGTTCAGCGGGTAATCAGACGCCACAAGCTCGACTACGCCGGATTTCCGTGAAAACGGGCGCGATCCCCTCTTTGGATTTCTTCGCCGGACCGGTAGTTGAGTGTCACTGAATCCGTTTCTCTCGTCACAGGGTGTGCATGTAAGCCAGCAAATCCTGAATCTGCTGCTCACTGAGGACCTGCCCAAACCCCGGCATCATGGTGCGGCCGGAGCGGATGATCTCGCCTACGCGCTCATCGTTGGCCGGCAGGCCGCTCTTGCGTAGATATTCTTTCTTGAAAACGCCTTGCAGACTGTCTGCTTTCTTGGAGCGCGAGGAGTACGCTTCGTGACAGCGGTCGCACTCCTGATCGTAGACGCGCCGGCCCGCCGCTTGCTGCGCATTGAGACCAAGCTCCGCGTCGCTCTTGCGGCGCTCGGCATCGCAGGCGGTTAGCGAGAATGTGAGCACCACGACGGCCCAGAGCCCGAAAGCCGCTCCGAAACCAAACTCACGGCACCGATTTTTCATTGCACCTCCCACCACGCGAGCGCTTCCGACGTACAATAATAAGACACTGCAATGCCGGTCCGAGCCAAACAAATCCAAGTGAAGCGGGTTTACGCGCAATCCGTGCCGGGGGATGGAACCCGCGTGCTGGTCGACCGGTTGTGGCCGCGCGGCATAAGCAAAGAGCGCGCCGCCATCGACGCCTGGCTCC
Source organism: uncultured Acidobacteriaceae bacterium (assembly GCA_963712035.1). Lineage (GTDB taxonomy): Bacteria > Acidobacteriota > Terriglobia > Terriglobales > Acidobacteriaceae > PALSA-270. The sequence goes on from CAVQGL010000007.1 coordinate 144,914, forward strand.
GCGATCTTGCGCCTTCCAATGAGTTACGGCATTGGTTCCACGCCTATCCGCAAGCCTGGACGCTCTTCCGCAAACGCTATCTCAAGGAATTGGCCGAGCCCGAAGCGGCCGCCGCGCTCGACGAACTCTACCGGCTGGCCGATCAATCCAAAAAGCTCACTCTTCTTTACGCCTCAAGAAATGAAGAGCAAAATAACGCAGTGGTTCTGAAAGATTTGTTGCAGGATATGCGCAAACCTCCCACCGGTACCGGCCCGGGCGCTTTGCGAGGCGCGCGCCTCCGCGAAGCCAAGCGAATGCCACGATAGTCGGACTTACTTTTTCTTCTTCGGCGGTTGGCCGTCTTCGACGATAGCGGCGACAATGTCGTCGATCGCATCGGTCACGCGCTTGGCGGGAAGGTTGAAGTTGTTCGACAAAATGGAAAAGGCCACGGCCTCACCACTATCAGTCGTGGCATAACCGGAAAGAGTCTTCACCCCGCCCAGCGAGCCGGTTTTTGCCTGCACGCTTCCCTGAACCCGCACGTCGCTGAAACGGGATGCCAGCGAACCATCCACGCCGGCGACTGGCAGAGTATTGCGGAAGCTGGTGCCCCAAGGCTGGCTCGCACAATAACGCAGCAACTGCACCACGGCATCGGGAGTGACCAGGTTCTGCCGCGAGAGTCCCGAGCCGTCAAAAAAAACATACTGATCGCTGGCAAGTCCAGCCCGGTTGAGAAAGCCGCGGACCACTTCCAGCCCGCCTTCGACGGTGCCCGCAGTGCCTTTTTCCCGTCCTAGCAAACGCAGCAGAATCTCCGCATGTAGATTTTGGCTGACCTTGTTGATGACCTGGACATCTTCGATCAGCGGTTTCGATTCGTGGCTGGCCAGCACGAGCGGCTGATTTTGTAGGGCGCGCGAAGGCTCATCCCCGCCGCGCGCCGGCGCCAGCGCGGTTACGGTGAAAGTGGAAAGGCTCGCCAGATCAGTGTGGCGCGTGCGCTGACCGCCGTATACGACGATGCCACGTTTCTGCAGCAACTCGCGAAACAGCGCCGAAGCGAATTCAGCCGGATCTTCAATCGCCAGAGCTTCATTCGCTCCGGCGCTATCCAGCGGCATGTCGCCCCATAGCGTGAGCACCGTCGATCCTGGTTCACGATTAATGAAAATCCGTTGCCCGGTGCCAATCGGGCTGGTCATAATCCGGTTGTCGATGTGATAGTAGTCCGCGAAGGGTGTGATGTTGACGAAAGCATGCTCGCCGGCGCGGTCCGCGGGGAGAATACTCACGAAGACCACATTGTCATTGATGGTGAGGGCGGAAACCGGGGCGCCATCTGCCCACACCAGATCATCCTGGCTCCAGCCTTCTCCGTAGCGCTCGAAGGCAAAATACGAGTCATCGGCTACAACGTCTCCGTCCACATACTTCACGCCTTTTCGTACAACCTCATCCGCCAGTTGCTCGAGCGCTTCAATAGGATGGTCGTTGCGCTCGGTGCGCAGCGTATAAGGCAGCTCGCGGCCAGAGAGGTTGGGATCGCCGCGTCCGACCAACAATAAATCGCCCGTCAGCCGTCCATGTTTGTCGAGCGTGCCGTTGGTCTCAACCGTGGTGTGGAAGGTATAGTCAGGGCCGATCAGAGCCAGGGCCGCAGCCGTGGTAAACAATTTGGTATTCGATGCCGGAGTGAAGAGCTTGCCGGCATTCTCGGCGTACAGCACTTTTCCCGTAGGAACAGAAATAACCTCAATTCCCCAGTAACCACGAGTCAAATCTTGTTCGGATAATACAGCGGCGATGCGGTCCGACAGCGTATTATGCGGTGCAGCGTAAAGTTGCGCCGCGAACAATACACACAACAGCGTCAACGAAAATGGGCGCAAGCGACGCATAAGAACGCCTGATTGTAGCACCGAAAACGGTGCACCCCCCGGCGGGGAGCTACCAGGTGCCTTCCCCTTTTATCGGTATTCAGCCAACCTTACCAGACTGGGCTTCCGTTCCATAGATGCATTTTCGGTGCTTTCGCGCTGTCTCGATACTTTACGGGTTACCGTTGGTTTTCCGTACAAAGGTTAGAATCAGCTATATGCGTCCGGTATTTGAATGGAAACTGGCATCGCGCTCGGTCGAACTAGGTAAGAGGACTCTCATCATGGGGGTCGTCAACGTCACCCCGGATTCCTTTTCCGACGGAGGCTTACATTTTGATCGCGATCAGGCGGTCGAGTATGCCTTGCAGCTCCTCCGTGATGGCGCGGACATCATCGACGTAGGCGGAGAATCGACCCGGCCCGGAACCAAGCTGGCGCCTGTGGCTGGGGAGAGCAAAGAAGCGGCTAGACCTTCCGCTTCTCATAAGATCGCGGTCACCGAAAAAGAAGAATTGGACCGCGTGATTCCGGTTATCACTGCGCTTAAGAAGAAGCAGCCGGACGCACTGATCTCAGTGGACACCTACAAGGCAAACGTGGCGCGGGCGGCGGTAAAAGCCGGGGCAGAGATTGTGAATGATGTCAGCGGATTCCTCTGGGACCCGCTGATGCGCAAGGCGCTGGCGGATCTGAAATGCGGGGCCGTGCTGGTCCACATGCGCGGGCGCCCCGAGGAATGGCGCACCCAGGCTCGGGTACCGGGCATTGTGACGCTGGTAAAACGGGAACTGCGGGATTCCGCCGACGCTGCCCAGATGGCAGGGGTGAAACGCGAGCGTCTCGTCCTTGATCCAGGTTTCGGGCTCGGCAAGAATTTCGAGGAGAATTATCCGCTGCTGAAACATTTCGACGAGTTTCTTCAGTTGCGTTATCCCTTGCTCGCTGGAGTCTCGCGCAAATCTTTTATTGGAAGAGCGCTGGCCCGCGACGGCAAAGATGCGCCCATCACCGACCGTTTCTATGGCACGCTGGGAGCAGAAACCGCAGCCATTTTGAAGGGCGCCCAGATCATCCGCACCCACGAGGTGCGCGCCTGCGCTGATGCGGCGAGAATCGCTGATCTGGTGGGCTAAGCGGGCTTCTTCCTTGCATGGACTATCTGTTACAACTTGCCGAGGCTTCGCGCGTAACCATTCGACGCGGCGGAATGGCCGGCCCCGACGGCAACTGCGTGCTTTACTGGATGCAGCGCGCCCAGCGTGGCGCCGACAATCCAGCTCTCGACGTGGCGGTCGAAGCTGGCAACCTTCTCGGTAAACCCGTAGTCGCGTTTTTCGCGCTCAAGCCGTCTCGCAGTGCGAACCTGCGCCACTATTCATTTATGTTGCAGGGGGTTCCGGACATTGCGGCGGCTCTGCAACGCCGAAGAATTGGATTTGTCCTGCAGCGCTCTCCGGAACACAGTCTGCTGCGACTCTGCGACGAACTGCGTCCAGCATTAGTAATTGGAGATGAAAATCCTCTGCGCGGGCCCGAATCGCTGCGCCAGCGGACAGCCCGAAAGCTGCGTGTGCCATTCTGGACGGTGGACGCCAACGTCATCGTGCCTTCGAAATTGCTGGAGAAAGCGCAATACGCCGCCCGCGTCATCCGGCCACGATTGCAACGGCTGCTGAAGCACTTTCTAGTGCCCAGCAAGAATCCCAAAGCGAAGTTTCCCTGGAGGAAGCCGCGCAGCCTGCTGTCGCTATCTTCTGACTCTGATTTGCTACGAGGCTGGCCGGTCGATGGCTCGGTGCGGGCGGTGAACGGATTTATTGGCGGAAGCCGCGAAGCGCAGCGCCTGCTCAAGAAGTTTGTGCATAGCAGATTAGGGACATATCCCGAGCTGCGAAACCATCCCGAAGATGACGGGACGAGCCGCCTCTCTCCCTACCTTCATTTCGGTCATATCAGTCCGATCACGGTGGCGTTAGCAGTTGAAACGACGACGGCTCCGAAAGCCGCAAAACAAGCCTTCCTCGACCAACTCATTACCTGGCGTGAACTGTCAGTGAACTTCGTGCGATTTACTCCGGACTATGACAACTTTGAGTGCGCGGATCCTTGGGCGCACCGCACCCTGTCCGAACATAGCGATGATTCCCGCCCCGTGCTGTATAGCGAGCAGCAGCTCGAGAACGCGGAGACCTACGACCCGCTGTGGAACGCCGCGCAACGGCAGATGGTGACTCACGGCTGGATGCACAACTATCTGCGAATGTATTGGGGCAAGAAAATTCTGGAGTGGAGTCCTTCCCCCGCCGATGCTTATGAGATCGCCGTGCGGCTGAATGATAAATACGAACTCGACGGGCGCGATCCCAACGGCTATGCGGGTATTGCCTGGGCGGTCGTGGGAAAGTTTGATCGTGCCTGGCCGGAGCGACCCATCTTCGGAAAGGTTCGTTATATGTCGCTGGCCAGCACGGGGAAGAAATTCGACAGCCGGGAATATATCAAGCGAAACCCAGGCTAACGCTTCCCAACGGACCGGTCGTTCGTCCAATAAAAGCCCCGGCTAACCGGGTGCGCCTCTAACGTCGATCAGCCACTTCGCTAGAATGGAATGAATCTGTCCGAATCCCGGAGTCGAAATGCGCTTGCGGCATCCTGCGATTTTCCTGCTTCTTGCTATAACTTTCCTGTCCGTTCCCCTGCGCTCGGATGAGAGCCAAAATCTCCAGGGCCGCCGAAATCAGTTCAAGCAACTTCTCGCCGAAGAGTGGGAATATGAAATGCGTGAGAGTCCTGAAATGGCGACCATTATCGGGGACCTCCGCTACAACGACCGCTGGAGCGACTGGTCACTCGCCCACGTGCAGGTGCAGCGCAACGACTGGGAAAACTGGCTGCGGCGTTTTTCTTCCATTGATACTAAAGGCTTCCCGGAACAAGAACAGCTCAGCCAGTCGCTCATGCTGCGCAATCTGAAGGAGCGTATTCAAGCCATCGATCTCAAAAACTACGAAATGCCGGTCGATCAACTGAACGGGGCGCAACTCGAACTCGCGCAGTTTGTCGAGATCATCCCTTTTCACACGACTAGACAGTATGAAGACTATTTAGCGCGATTGCGCCTGATTCCCCGCCAGTTTGACCAGTTGATCGAGGTTTTGCGGCAAGGCGAAAAAGACCAGTTCATGCCGCCGCGCTATCTATTGGAAAAGACGGTCGACCAATGTAAAGACATTGCCTCCCCGGCGGGCGACGCCAACGTATTCGGTCATCCGGTAACTCAATTCCCCGACGGCGTCCCACAAAGTGACCGCAAGCGCCTGCACGACGCCATCGTCGAGGCGATCGACCAGCAGGTTCGTCCGGCGTACAACAAGCTGGCCGAGTTCATCGCCAAAGACTACGCGCCCCATGGCCGCACCGATTATGGAGTCTGGTCTCTGCCCAATGGCGACGCGCTTTACCGCTTCGACATCTCCCAGGAAACCACCACCACCATGGATCCCGAGGCCATCCATGAACTCGGGTTGAAGGAGGTCGCCCGCATCGAAGGCGAAGAACTTGCCATCGCGCAGAAGCTCGGCTTCTCCGACTTAAAGAGCTTTCGCGCCTCGGCGAATTCCGATCCCAAGCTGGTTCCCAAATCGCGGCAGGACATTCTCGACAAGTACCGTTATTACATCGGCGAAATGCAACCCAGGCTTCCCCAGTTGTTTGGCTTGCTGCCCAAAACGCAACTCGAGGTCCGGCCGGTTCAGGCCTATCGGGAGAAAGACGCCCCGGCTGCGGAGTATAACCAGGGCACTCCCGACGGTTCCCGCCCGGGAATTGTTTACGTGAACACCGGCGACTATGAGCACCGCATCACCATAGAAATTGAGTCCACCGCTTACCACGAAGCGATTCCCGGGCACCACATGCAGAGTTCCATTGCGCAGACTTTGCCCGAGTTGCCCACCTTCCGCCAGCAGGGAGGCTACAACGCCTACGTCGAAGGCTGGGCGCTTTACGCCGAACGTCTGGGAAAAGATATCGGCCTCTACCAGGATCCCTATTCCGATTACGGCCGTCTTGCCGGCGAAATGTTGCGCGCCGTCCGCTTGGTGGTCGACACCGGCGTTCACTACAAGCACTGGACGCGCCAGCAAATGGTCGATTATTTCCACGAACATTCTTCGGAAGACGAACCCGATGTGCAGGCCGAAACCGATCGCTACATCGTGAACCCGGCCCAGGCCTTGGGCTACAAGCTGGGCGAGCTGGAAATTCTCAAGCTTCGCGAACGCGCCCAGAAGGAGCTTGGAAGCAGATACGATATCCGCAAATTTCACGATGAGATTTTGAATGGCGGCGCGCTGCCGCTCGATGTACTGGATGCGCGGGTTACGCAGTGGATCGAAATGCAAAAGCAGGGCAAGGTTGTTTCGGGACAATAGAACGAACCCTTGTGCGAAAGATGGGTGGCCCATCCCAGCGCGTTTTGTGCGCTAAGGTGGAGTTCCACGATAGCCTGCGCTACGAGACTCTGACTTTTTCGATTGCGAGTCCCGGCTCGCTCAGAAAGTCTTACCCGAGTCGAGCAGGATCGTAACCGGTCCCTCATTCACCAGTTCCACCTGCATCGTCGCTTGAAATCGGCCAGTTTCACAGTGGAAACCAAGAGCCCGTACACGCTCCACAAAATACTCGTAGAGTAGCCGAGCCTGTTGCGGCGGGGCAGCGGCATCGAAAGAAGGGCGCCTCCCACGTCGCACGTCGCCATAAAGCGTGAACTGCGAAATTACCAATATTGCGCCGCCAACTTCGGCGACGGCCAAATTCATCTTTTCGTGATCATCTTCGAAAATGCGCAGGCCGGCGATCTTGTCGGCCAAATAGTCAGCATCGGACTCGGCATCGGTGGCTGCGATTCCCAGCAGAACCAACAGGCCGCGCCCGATTTCCCCTACAATTTCACCGTCCACCGTGACTTGGGCACGGCTCACTCGTTGCACGACAGCGCGCATAGAATCCAGTTTCCCGGTTATCGCCCGCGCTGGCAAGTGGCATCGGCTCGGCCGTATGGCTGGTGCGCGCGCGTTTGCGTAACTTCGCCATGAAGGCTGCGCAAAATTGCGTTGGGTTTGCTGTACTGGAGCTTTCGATGCGGGATTCGCTCAATCGACAATAGCCCGACTCACCCTCGGCATTTGCGACATTCGCTCTCGACCCCAAAACTTTCTGCGACGAGTGATCAGCCGTAAGCGGCGAAGGGAAAGCCGGTTTTCGCGCGACCGTTTTGAGCAGCCCTAGCTGGAATGGCCTGTTCGCAATGGTGGCGGCGGCATTAGAATGACTGCGATGCAACGATCCCTGGCCCTCTGTGCTTGCCTCATCTTGTTAAGCCCTGGACTCGCCCAGCAAGAAAGGGCGAAGACGGCCACAGCCTCGCAAGAAATCGCCGTCGAAGTTGGGCCGGGCATCACTCCACCGCGTTCTGTCTTTAGTCCAGTGCCCGATTACCCTGAATGGCTTCGCAAGGGTAAGCACAAGAGCGGAGGGACCTGCGTGCTGGCATTAACAGTGGATAAAGAAGGGTCGGTACGAGACGTTCACGTGACGCGCTCGTCGGATAAACGACTCGATCAAAGCGCCATTGATACGGTGAAGCAATGGAAATTCAAGCCTGCCATGAGGGACGGCAAGCCCATTGCGGTCTTAACCTCAGTGGAAGTGGATTTTCGCTTGTATTAAAGACATCGGGCCGTCACCGCTGGCGGCGTTCTGACTGCTATCGCCTGGTTTTGCCATTGACGAGCAGTCTCAAATAACCGTCAGCTAATTCGGAGTCGGTGCCTTTTCGCTTCCGCCCGTCGTTCCTGGTATTCCTCTCGTCTTTTTTAGTTCCCGCCAAAGAAAGATGGACGAGGGAATCGACATTCCGATTGGCAACCCGGTTAAAGAAAACAAACGGATGATCGGCGCAAGCTGTGTTGGATGGTGGTGCTCAATCAGATACCCAATCAGTCCGAGAGTGGAGACGAACAATACTCCGGATATTTTGAGCACAGTCTTTGCGCCATGGGGCCAAACGGAAAAAATGAACATCGCAACGCATATGCCCACCAGAAGGCCCTTCGCAATGTAGAAGGCATTGACTGCTGACATGGCCTGGAGTACGCCGAAATGAGAGTACCCGTACACGTCCAACCCTGCCCACAACAGACCCAGGACCGCCGCCATGGTTGTTGTTCGCTGTTGCGGATCAAACAGTCCGCCCCCGCGATAGGCGCTTATCAAAAGCAAGATACTTCCCAGAATTTCTACAGAGAGGCGGACTGTTCCACCCGTGCTGGGCTCTCTTCTTAGAGCGCGCTGAGCGCTCAGGTCACCTTGGTCGGCGGCTTTACGGTACCAACGGGCGGCCTCGGCATAGTTTTGCGCTACGCCCCGACCGCTGTAATACATGGAGCCGAGATTATATTGAGCTTTAGCGTCTCCCTGGTCGGCAGCCTGGCGGAACCAGCGGACAGCCTCGGTGTAGTCCTGCGGCACTCCCTTGCCCTGGTAATACGCGAAGCCGAGCTCATCCTGCCCCCATGCGTCACCCTGCTCAGCTGCTTTGCGGTACCAACGGACGGCCTCCGCGTAATCCTGCGGCACTCCGTGACCCTGGTCGTACATGTAGCCGAGTTGGTATTGAGCTTTCGCGTAACCTTGATCGGCTGCCATACGGTACCAGCGTAGCGCCTCGGGATAGCTCTGAGAGACTGCCTGGCCGTGGTAATGCATGTAACCGATGGCGTATTGGGCTTTCGCGTCCCCTTGGTCGGCGGCTTTGCCGTACCAATGCAGAGCCTCGGTGTAGTCCTGCGGCATTCCATCTCCGTGGTAATAGATGTGGCCGAGCGCCGACTGGGCGTTTGCGTCTCCCTTCTCCGCCCTTATGCGACACACCCTCGCGTCCTCTGCGAGCTTCCTCTGCTGGGCTCTGGCTTTGTCAAAGTGCCAAATAATTGCGGCCGCAGAGAACAGCGCCACGCAGACAACGGCTACAGCGATCTTCCAAAATGGTGTGATAGGAACAATTCGGGCACGGGCCACGTCTGAGGTGCGAGGCGGATCGGCTTGGTCAAGGTTCGGAAATTGCTGTAACCAAGTCTGCAAGAATTCATCGGGGTCAAAGAGCGCTATCTCAATGGGCTCACGGCGGCCCTTGATGCAAATCACACGACGCGACACACGGTGCGATGCAGGTCCGGTTGTGATGCTTCGGAACCCAACAATCTGGCTAACAGGGAAGACCTCTTCCCGAAAAACAATGCGGAAGCGAATTTGCGATTCTTCGATCAGGAGACGCGAACGAACTACCGTCGCCACCATAAAAACGCCCGAAAACAGTAGGAGGGCTCCAATAACCATCCACCCGAGGGCCATCGTAGCGCTCGCGGAGCCGAGGCCATGGCCGGCGACAGGGATTGAAGCCACAATAAACAGCACTGCCGACAAAAGGTACAGGCCACTCTTTGAGACCTTCATCCGGTACTCGTGGCTGGCCGGTTGTGATTGTTGCGACTCCATCGTTCTCTCTGCGTCGATTGTCGCATCGAGCCCAGCGCCCTCCAGTGATCAACCGCACAAATGAAGTTGGAAGGCCAACTGTCGATAAATCGCCATAACACTCATCTCCTCTTGGCAGGGGATTTGAGCGAAATCGCGGGCCATCAGCGAAATGGAGGCCCCCTGAAGCCCGCTTTTTGTGTGGTGCCACCAGATCAGCGGCCCTTGGGGTCGGAAAGGTTCTTGGGCGACTGGCTGTTTAGAGTATCCAGCAACAATTTGGCTGCCGCCGGAGGTGGCTCGGCACTGTGTAACACCACATCCTTGGCATCTATTTTCTTGCCGTAGATTTTTTCGTTCGCTGGACCATCGGCACGCAGCGTGGAACCGGTCAAGGTAATTCCAGCAAGCAAGCCCTTGGCCCGAGCAAAAGTAACCAACTGGGAGTGCAGAGCCACGTCCTCCTCGGCGGCGACGTCCCGCCCCACGGTCCCCGCGGTCGCCGAAGCGTTCCCGCCGATCTTTGCCTTGGTGGTGAGGACTGAACTCGCGCCCGAAGGATTCATCACGAAGATCAACACGTCGGAGGACGCACCGCCCGCGGCGAGCCCCCAGTTCATGCCTTCCAGAGCCACCATGGTGGGAGCGCCCCAGGGACCGTCAAAATGCTCGCCGGTACGGCAAGTCATGGCGCCGCGGCCGAAAGTGCCACCAAACCCGGCGGTAAAGATGAATCCGTTGCCCTTCTTAACCCCGGGCAACACAACCACACAGTCCGCGCGATCCATAATGTACCGCGGAGCGCGTTCCGGGACGCTCATGATTTCGCCAAAGATCTTTCCGCAACTTTCCAGGCGTTTGTCTTCTCTTTCGTCGTCCCCGCCCATCAGGGTTGAGGCGCTTAGGGCGATCATTGCCGCCACTGCCACTGCCTTGCGCATAATTACCGTCCTCGTGAATGGTGCGAATTCTACCATGGAAGCTGAATCCGTACGATCCGGCGTTAAGAGTTCGCGAAAAAACCGCTTCTGCCAGCTTCCGGCGATATCCTCTCCTTTACACTTCTTCCTGCGGACAAGTACACTACTCCCTTCGCTTTACAGTTAGTCTGGAGGATAGGGCCACATGCCTAGCGACGGAAAGAAAGAGGTGGGCGAAAAGGTGAAGACGCTCATCTCCGAACAGCTCGGAGTGGATGAATCGGAAATCACGCCGAGTGCTTCGTTCGCGGACGATTTGGGCGCCGACTCTCTCGACCAGATCGAATTGGTCATGGCGCTCGAAGAGGCGTATGGCTTTGAGATTTCCGATGCAGATGTAGAGCGAATTCGTACCGTGCAAGACGCGATCGAATATGTCGAGAAGCATGCCAAGGCGAGTAAGTAGTGGCCAGAAAACTGGCAACTGAAAACTGATCGCCGGCAACTGGGTTCCAAATTTCGCTGGACTCGAAATCTATTTACACTGAAGCAAGAGGAGAAACATGGCAGCCGTTGATGAAAAAGTGAAGCAAATCATCGTGGAGCAATTAGGGGTGGATGAGGGTGAAGTTACCCCCACCGCCTCATTCGTGGACGACTTGGGCGCGGACTCATTAGATACGGTAGAACTGGTAATGGCCTTCGAAGAAGCTTTTGAATTGGAAATTCCCGATGAAGATGCGGAGAAAATCCGTACGGTGCAAGACGCCGTCGATTACATCGGGAAGCATGGGAAAGGCGGGAAGTAGTTGGGACGCAGAGTCGTAGTGACAGGCATTGGCCTGATCTGCGGCGTGGGGAACACCACCGAAGAGGTCTGGCGCAACCTGCTGGCGGGCAAAAGCGGGGTGGGCCACATCACTCAGTTTGACGCTTCCCAATTCGCCTGCCAGATCGCGGCGGAGGTCAAGAATTTCGATCCGCTGCAATTCATCGAAAAAAAAGAACTGAAAAAAATGGGACGCTTCATCCACCTGGCTCTGGCCGCCGCGGATGAGGCGATGAGAACCTCCGGCTTGCAGGTGACGCCGGAGTCTTCTCCGCGAGTTGGGGTGCACATCGGATCCGGCATCGGCGGATTCGATGTCATCGAGCGCGAGCACACCAACCTGCTTGCGCGGCGGCCCGCGCAAGATCTCTCCCTTTTTTATTCCCGCCTCGATCGTCAATCTGGCAGCCGGCCACATCAGCATCCGCTACAACGCCAAGGGGCCCAATGAGGCAACCTGCACGGCTTGCACTTCGAGCGCTCACGCCGTGGGCGATGCCTTCAAAATCATCTCCCGTTCCGACGCCGACGTTATGATCGCTGGCGGCACCGAAGCCGCCATCACCCCCATGGGAGTCGGCGGTTTTGCTGCTATGCGCGCGCTTTCCACGCGCAACGATGCCCCGGAAAAAGCCAGCCGCCCCTGGGACCAGGCCCGCGATGGCTTCGTCATCGGCGAAGGCGCAGGTATCCTGGTTCTCGAAGAATTGGAACTCGCCCGCAGCCGCGGCGCGACCATCCTCGCCGAAGTGGTTGGCTATGGCATGAGCGGCGACGCCTACCACATTACACAGCCTGCCGAAAACGGCGACGGCGCTTACCGGGTAATGCTCAACACTCTGAAGGACGCCGGGGTGCAGCCTTCGCAAGTTGGCTACATCAACGCGCATGGAACCTCGACCGACATCGGCGACAAGCTTGAAACCGTCGCCATTAAGCGGGCCTTTGGCGACCACGCTTACAAGGTTGCGGTGAGCTCCACGAAATCGATGACCGGACATTTGCTGGGCGGCGCGGGTGGACTGGAAGCCGGCATCACCGCTTTGGCGTTGCGGGATCAAATTCTGCCGCCGACCGTCAATCTGGAGAATCCGGACCCAGACTGCGATTTGGATTACGTCCCCAACCACGCCAGAAAAGCCAATCTGGAATACGCGATGTCGAATTCGTTCGGCTTCGGTGGCACTAACGGGGCGTTACTTTTTCGTCGTTGGAGTGAATAGAGGTTGTGGAAATTTCGGTCTGCGCGCGACGGTACACCATGCCGACCAACCGAGGTAACCTCGCCCAACCGATTGTAGGATAGTCACTTACGCTATAACCTCTCGAGGTAACGCATCACCTCCGTAATGACACTTCTGTGCCGGTCGATTGTCCTTATATCCCTTTGCCAAGAAGCCCGGGGACGCCGACAATCAGACAGTTTTGAGGACGCCACCTCTCGTCATGGAAAATACCTTTGCAACCGTCGCCACAGCTATCCCTATCGCAAAAAGAGCAGGAGCCCGAATCGCATTTATTGAGATTAAGGACCCTGTGAGAAATGTCCTGGCCGATTGTTTCCATCAATTTGGAGCGGAAACCATTGCCATGGCAGGAGATATTACCGGTCGCCTGAAAAAAGAGAAGTTCGACGCCTGCGTCGTGAAGCTGGCTCCGGGCTCAGAAGGAGTCATGGAGTTTGTGCGCACTTCCCCATCGAACAGCCGCATGGTGATCTATGGCGTCGGCGGCAGCGCCAAGGAAGCATTGCGGTACTCCAGGTACGGCATCAATGCGATCTTCCATGAGCCGCTGGAACGTCCCGCCGCCCTGAAATTGGTGCGGGCGACCCAGGTATTGGTTCTGCACGAGTATCGGCGCTACATCCGCATCCCGGTGATTACCGAGGTGTCCGTATCGACGGCTGAGGGAACGGCTTTCGCCGCCACTAGCCTCGAGATCAGCACCGGAGGCATGTCTCTGCGCGGCGCGGAAGCTGTGTCGGCCGGGGAAACCGTAGAAATCTCTTTTGCTTTGTTAACCTTGCCTAGAATCTGGGTCCGCAGCACGGTGACTTGGAGAAAGACCGCCGGTCGGACTTTCGGCATCCGCTTCGACCCGAAGGACGAGCGCCGCTTCCGCATCAAAGAGTGGATCGACGCGTATCTGGAGAACTGACTCGGTCCTCGCAATTGTTCCGAGCGACGGATGTTTCCTGCAATCTCCACCAACTTCTCCGCGATCTCGGCGGTTCAGTGCTTCTTGCCTCAAGCGGATCAAATTGCCATGCTGAACTCGAAGTCACTGACTGTGGAATCATCTCACCGCGTGTAGAATTGAAATCAGAGACATGTCATCCGGCTCTCAACTTGTCCAAATTGATGTCAACCCTCTGCCACGCATGCCGAAGCCATCCTGGCTGCGCGCGAAGGCCCCCGTTGGCGAAAACTTCCACAATCTGAAAAAGCTGGCCCGCGGACTCGGTCTGCACACGGTGTGCGAATCTGCCCAGTGCCCCAACATCGGAGAGTGCTGGCACCATAAAACCGCGACTTTCATGTTGTTGGGCGACATCTGCACCCGGCGCTGTGGTTTTTGCGCCGTACCGAAAGGCAAACCGGCCCCGCTCGATTGGGATGAACCTCGCCGCGTGGCTGAGGCCGTTGCGACTCTCGGGCTGAAACATGCCGTCGTAACCAGCGTCAACCGGGACGACGACAACGTCGGCGGGGCCAAGGTTTTCGCCGAGACCATCCGGTTGATCCGCGAGCTGACGCCCGATTGTCGCGTCGAAGTTCTCATCCCGGACTTTCAGGGGCTGGAAGAACCGCTGCGCATCGTGCTCGATGCCCTGCCCAATATACTGAATCACAATACGGAAAGCGTACCGCGGCTTTATCGGGTGGTACGCTCCGGAGCGCGCTACCAACGCACCTTGGATCTGCTGGAAAACGCCAAGAAGTTTTCTCCCGGCATGGTAACCAAGTCGGGAGTAATGGTCGGGCTGGGCGAGACGATCCCCGAATTGATCGACGTGTTCAAGGACTTGGGTTCTCGCGACGTAGATATTCTGACCGTAGGACAGTATCTGCGGCCATCGCGCGATCATCTTCCGATGACGCGTTTCTACACGCCGGAAGAGTTTGCCTATCTGAAAGAAGAAGCCTTGCGCTTCGGATTCCGCCACGTGGAGTCAGGCCCGATGGTGCGTTCCAGCTACCACGCCCACGAACAGGCAGGGGCGGCTGCTCCCGCGGTTTGAACTTCTCGTCTTGAACTCCGCCGCGCCCCGCTCTACAGCGCGGCCTTCAACTTCTTAGACTTCTCCTCGACACCCTTGGCTAGCTTCTCTTTGTGATCGGCCATCTTCTTTGCCACGGCTTCGTCGGACAACGCGAGAATCTGCGCCGCCAGAATCCCCGCATTCGTAGCGCCAGGTTTGCCAATCGCCACAGTAGCAACCGGAATGCCGGCCGGCATCTGCACGGTAGCCAGCAACGAATCGAGCCCGTTCAACGAAGTCGAAGGAATGGGCACTCCAATCACAGGCAGCGAAGTATGCGCCGCAATCACTCCTGCCAGATGCGCCGCGCCACCGGCCCCAGCAATAATCACACGTACGCCGCGATCGGCCGACCCGCGCGCGTACGCTGCGGTGCGATCCGGAGACCGGTGCGCCGAAGTGACATCCATCTCGTAAGCGATGCCGAAATCATCCAAAGCTTTCCCCGCCTCGCGCATAATGTCGAGGTCCGAATCACTGCCCATCACAATCGAAACCAATGCCTTACTCATTCTGTTTCAATCTCTCCTTGTCTACGTAGGGACGACCGCCCTCGGTCGTCCGGCCGGGCAAGGCCCGGCAGTTTTTGCAGCCACATCTAATGTAAACGTGAGTTCCTACTTCTTCCCCGCCCGCGCCGCAATATCTTTCCGGTAATGCGCGTTCTCAAATCGAATGTTCCCCACCGCATCATACGCGCGCGCCACCGCAGACTCTAAATCCGCCGCACGGGCCGTCACCCCCAGCACGCGTCCGCCCGCGGTGTAATATCCGCCATCGCGTTTGGTGGTCCCGGCGTGGAAGACTTTCACTCCCTCGAGCTTGTCCGCCTCTTCAATCCCCATGATCTTCTTGCCCGCTTCAAACGTCCCCGGATATCCACCGGAGGCCATCACCACGCACACCGACGCATCCTTGGACCACTTGAAATCACCCTCGCTGACTCGGCCCTCAATGGACGCCTCCAGCGCCGCTACCAAATCGCTCTCCAGCCGCATCAGAATCGGCTGCGTCTCCGGATCGCCGAAGCGGCAATTGAACTCCAGCACCATCGGCCCCCGCGCTGTCATCATAATTCCGCAGTAGAGTACGCCCTTGAATTCGGCGCCTTCTTCTTTCATGCCCGCGACTACGGGCCGCGCAATGTGACTGATCAGCCAGTCGCGCATCTTGTCGTCCACAATCGTCTGCGTGGAGTACGCTCCCATGCCGCCGGTATTCGGCCCGCTGTCGCCATCACCCACGCGTTTGTGATCTTGCGCGCCCACCAGCGGAGCGATGCGCTCTCCATCGCTCACCACCAGAAACGAAAGCTCCTCGCCGACCAGGCATTCTTCCAGGACCACGCGCGCCCCGGCGTCGCCCAACATTTTTCCGCTGAGCATATCGCCCGCCACCGAAGCGGCTTCATCTTTACTCTTGCAGATGACCACGCCTTTGCCCGCCGCCAGCCCATCCGCTTTCACCACCAGCGGCGCGTGGAAGTGCGGCAGTGCCTCGCGCACTTCGTCCATCGAGTTGCAAATCGCATACAGCGCCGTCGGGATGTTATGGCGCTGCATGAACTCTTTGGCAAAGCTCTTGCTCGATTCCAACTGCGCCGCCGCTTTGGTCGGCCCAAAGATGCGTAGCCCGCGCTGCGTGAACTCATCCACCACGCCCAGTTGCAGCGCCAACTCCGGGCCAACCACGGTCAGATCGGCTTGCACCTGATCGGCCAGCGCCAGCAGCGAGTCGATATTTTTCATGTCCGCGGGCAGGCACTCCGCCTCGTCAGCAATGCCGCCATTGCCTGGCGCGCAGTAAACTTTCTCCACCCGCGGAGACCGCCGCAGCTTCCAAACCAGGGCATGCTCGCGGCCGCCACTTCCAAGAACTAGGATTCTCATAGGCTAGGACAGATAAGGGTAGGGGCGAGAGGGAAAGGATGTCAAACGGGAACGCGGGGTACGCAATCAGGGTGAAGGATGCATCCTCGACTACGATGAGTGAAATCGCGATTTCTGCCAACTGCCCGGCCTCACCGCAATGACTCGAGTCCGTTCCATGACCAGCGTGGGATGCCGAGCCCCTTCGGCACATCGTCGGCGGACTGGTGATAGCGGGACATTGTTGTCGTGGTCGCCCAAGCGAAATAGTCGTGCAGCACTTGTCGCAAAATATCGTCGCTCGCTAATCCGACATCGGCCAGAGCCAAGTCGAAACAGGCAATCGCACGGCGATCCATTTCATCGTGCTCCCCGTTTCCGCTGTGCATCTTGACCACGGTGGTCTCATCACCATAGGAATCTGAATACATGGTCGGGCCACCGAGTGCCTCCGCCCAGTAAGCCGCAAGTCGCTCGACATGCTGGGGATGGAAGCCGTGGCTGAACGCATGGGCCACAATCTCGTCAGCCATCACCCGACGATGCCAAGCGTCGGCAAGACGGCGTAGGCCATCGTAACCACCCGCTGCCTCGAATACCGTTTGCATTCGTCCATGTTAGCAAGCGGCAGCTTTTTGCGTCCTGAGAGGCCGGTGAGTGAAATAGCAACGCCGAACGATTAAAATCCCGGGAAGCTGGTCGCAACCTGGACAGCCCATTCGCCTAGTTTGCCCTGAATAATCTAACGGCCTGTATGTGTTACTTGACTGCATTTCCTCCTGCGAATTTTGCTGGGGGCGCTCTGCATTCGTAGGCATGGCCATTTTGCTCTGCTGAGGATCGGGTTCGGAAAGTATCTAATTGAGCGGAAGATATCGCCGTGCGAGATGCCCGTCGCGCCCACGACAAGTCGCGCGATCAGCGCTGACGGTGAGAAGGCAGATCGACAAGCCGACTTGACTGACCAACATCCCCACAAGCTTCACTGTGAAATATTTCTGCGTCAATGAGGCAAGTAGAAGAAAGATCCCGCCTCTGCCTGCAATTACCGCAACAAACCATCCCTCCGCCACGCGCTGCGCACAAACCGATTGTCATCAATCGCATCTATTGTCGTTGGGTGAGTCTAAAAGGTAGGCTTGACACAACTGAGGATGCACCATGAAAAACACCATTCTTTCCGCGCTCGTGCCAATTCTTCTGGCAGGGCTGGGCTTTGGCCAGACTCCAGCCACGCCCGTTCATGCCCAGACTCCAGCTCAGTTTGCCCCCAACATCCTGATTTCGGCCGAGCTGTCAAAGTCCGTGGACGCCAAGAAGCTCAAAGTGGGCGACAACATCGAAGCCAAAACCGTTTTGGATATGCTTTCGAATGGCAAGATCGTTCTGCCTCGCGAAACCAAAATCCTGGGACATGTAGTTAGCGTCAAGCCCCATAGCAAGCAGTCCCCGGATTCCGCCGTCGCAATCGTTTTTGATCGCGTGATGATGAAAGATGGACGCGAATTTTCCCTGAAGACCTCGGTGCAAGCGATCGGAGCTCCCCTCAACCCTTTCGCAAGCGCGGACTCGCCGATCGGCCCGCTATCCCCCTCTATGCAGCCGGGTGGTGGAAATCCGGGCGGCGTCGGCGGGCCTTCCGGTGGTGCTTTGGGAACCGGGGAGCGCTCGAGTTCCCCAACCTCCGCTTCTTACCCCACGGGAGGCAGGCCATCGGGCCCCGATTCCCGCGGTCCCGTGAGTGCTCTCAGCACGTCCAGTCAGGGCGTAGTTGGATTGAAGGACCTCTCGTTGCGCGCTACTGCCGAAGCTTCCGTAGTGAGCTCGAGCAATAAAAATGTACATTTGGATAGCGGAAGTCAGCTGATCCTGAAAGTCCAGTAGGGGAGCGCTAAGAGCCATTGGACCCAGCGGCAGGATGCCGCGGCGTTACGTGAAAGCCCGGCACGGCAGTGCCGGAAGGACAAAAGTGGAAAAATATGAGTCCGCTTTATCGGACGGCACGAGTTTCGTGTTCGAAAGGTGGGATTCCAACGAAGCCTCACTCTCTTGGGCTTTTGATTTTCGAGCAGGCAGGATTTAGTGATTCAAAACCGGTGCGGCCGCGCGATTGCGCATCCTGCCCGTCCATCGGCGTTGACGTGTAGGGCGGACACTCCTGTCCGCCGCTCTTGGTTGTCGTGCGGCTGTTGCTCTCGTGTGGCAAGAAAGTCAAAGAGCCCGCTCGAAGAGATAGATCGACCAGTTGACCTCGTACTAGCGTCCCCCCCGACGTTGGCCGACGAGTGACCTCAACACCAGGAAGTTTGTTCTCCGCCGTTTCCCTTATGCGCTGATTTACCACGAAAGGAGATCAGTGGTTAGAATCCTGGCCATCGCCCACGGACACCGGCCGCCTGGATATTGGAAAGACCGGGTCTAACAGTCTTACTAAAAGTTTGGGAACATCCCGTCTGTCCCCGGTTTTCCTTCCCCCGGTTTTCCTGTCCCCGGTTTTCATACAATACTTTTTCAGCCTCAGGTCAGGATGATTTTCTTTGGATTGACGTTTTCGGCCAGAACGAGCTCAGGCGTATCTGCCTCATCGATTGAGACTGCTTCGACGGCGACCTTTCCCTGCGCAAATGCGGAATGAAGCGATTGTCCTGCGGCAATTGCTGCGTAAAACTTCGCGGCAAAAGCGATCGCGGCCAAGTCGCCAATTGAATCTCCCATGGCGACGATCGCTTTGGCTGGCGGAAAGAAGGACTTTTTTGCTCCTGTACTTTTGCACGAATTCAGAACGATAACCCGCGGAGGTGTATCTGTGGCAGCGATTGCCTTAGCTAGAAGTTCGAACGAAACCAGTTCTCCTGCCGGAGAAACTGATTTGGCATCGTCCGTTCCCACACCACTCTCATTACCGTGTCCAGAGAAATGTATGATCGCTGGAACGTGGTCATTCAATCCTTGGATCAGAGAATCCAAATTCGCAGCTGGCCGATAGTGAACGTCGATATTGTCACGGAACTTGGAACCACGCACTTCTTGCTGTACTTGATTCACTTCCGCCTCAACTCGGAGGTCCCTGTGCGGGTTTGCGGTCAAATATAGAACGTCCAAATGCTTTCGCTTTTTGAGAAAGTGGCGAGTCACAGCAACAGTTGTGGACCCCTGTGGTCGGCGCTTTGTTGGCACTTCTTTCGCCTCTCTAGGATTGTTTGCATATCTCAAGATTCGTGCACGGTGAGCGCGAACATTTTCATCTTTGAGATACAGCCAACGACTCCCATCATCGACGAAGACGTTCCCCTCATTATTGATTTGCCTAATTAAACCGTACTTTGCGAGGTGATCCAATTCATTCTGGGCCTGCTGCCCGTCGCTCGATTTTAATTTGGTCGCCGCAACCATCTGTTTTCTGGAGCGAGGCTTCGAGACGCGGCCATAGATAGCGTCGAACAATATACGTCGGATTTTGTTTTTGCCAAGATGCTTGGCGAGCTGGAGACAGTTTTCCTCGTAATTGCCTGACCAATCAACGACTGGAGTTCTGCCTGCCATAAAGTCAGCCCTTTTTTTGTCGAGACTTTTACCCTCTTAGCGTTTCCCCTTAGCGATGGGCTTCAAGAAGCTGTTTACATCCGTTTTGCTCTTGCTCAACATCTTTGCGATGTCACCTTGTGTGGCTCCCAGTGCGTGAAGTTGGATCATGAGGGCTTTTTCCAAAAGCTCAATCAGTCGTTCTGTTCCTTCAGTTGGCATTCGCTTTACTCCTTGGTCCCACGTTTCTTGGCTTTCTTCCCGCGAATCTTTGCGAGTTCCGAGTTGACTGCTGCCTGCGGTCTGTCCACGATCTTCGCGATTTCCGATGGAGCCAAGCCAGCTTCGTCGAACAGTCTTATTTGGTCGCGTAATGAGCGTCGCTCCGATGGTTCAGGCAAAAGAAAAACCAACAGCGCGGTAATCGCATCGAGGCGTTTCACCACGTCCGAGATTTCAGCCATATTTCATTCCTCCGATTTCGACGACTTCTTCGCTAGCTTTGCGATCCGACCTACTCGGTTCATGTCCAGTCCGACCGCTTCGCGAATCTGAGTTTGGGGAACACCCTTGGCGGCCATTTGAAAAATGAGCAAGTCTTGCAGGGTTGCTAGAATTTGACCCTGAATATCTTTGTCCATCACACAACTCTCCTCACTTCGATGTGCCCTTGCGAGCCTCTTTTCTAATTTCCGCAAGCCGAACGCTCACAGCTTTCGGCGTAGACCCGACGACCTCCGCGATCTCCGATTGACCGAAGCCCGCCTTGTCTAAAATGGTGATCTGCTGTTTCTGCTTGAGCGGCTCCAAGTTAACGAGCAACAGAGCTCTCAACGATTTTTCCAGTTCAGTCTTCTGTTCTTCTGCCATGTGTATCTTTTGACCTCCGCTTCTTAAGATTCGAAACCTCAACACTCACCGTTCCCACCGTTGTGCCAACCAGTTGCGCGATTTCTTGGCGTTCCATCCCTGCATCAGACAACAGCTGAATCTGTTGGCCTTTCGGCTTCCCTTGTGTCAGTGCGAGTGCGAGCAGACGACGAACTATCCTCAACTCGTTCTCGAGTTTCGTTTCCCAATCCTGACTTGCCATTGTGACTCCCGCCTGAGGTTCGGCCCTATGAGAATGGGAGCACATGCGATGGTTAGGTGTCAAGCCAAATCTGTTTATATAGCTGTGTTATTATACGGAACCATTTGCAAGAATAATCTTCGCTAGTAAATGGAAGTATCGCGGATATTCGTGTCTATCTGAGCGATATACTAATGAAATGTGAGTCACTGCGAAATCATAACTGTGTATAAATATCTTTTCTACATTGAGTTACAATCATGGCATTATATGTATAATCAACAATAGTTAGAAAAACACAAATGTTATTCAATAATAGCAATAATAGGACAATAATCGTCTCTAATATATAGCTGTTGTGTAATTAAGTGGATTCGCCATGTATTCGCCTATAGAAAAATCGGACCCTCAGGCCGGTGTCGCGATGGCAAATCAGGATTGGGAAACGAAACTCGAGAACGAGATGAGGATAGTTCGTCGTCTGCTTTGGAAAATTCGGATAATTCGGGGACAGATGGAACTGACCCCATTATCTTTCGGCCAGAAAATTGCCACCCACCTGGCACGTGGGATTATTGGAGGTTTGTCGGTCATTCGGGTATAACGGTGACGGGGTCAGGAACCACAACTCTGCTCGATGCTGAGGCCCCTCAAGCAGACCCATATCGCATGAACACAACCACGCGCACACGTTCGAACATCATTGCCGCAGTTGGTCTTGCGGTCGGCGGAGTGTTTGGCTTACTGGGGACCGTCGTCGCGCAATCAAATCTCAGGGCAGCTTTCTGGGGGATTGACTCTGTCGGACTGATCGTGGCTACCGCACTACTCGCATTGAAATACTTCCGGGCGGGAGAAGACACTGTTTCCGCCGGGTTTTTAGTATTCGCCATCGGAGAGGCTGTCATGCTGTCGGGAACTGCCGCGACGCTCGAACGAAGTGTTCCTGCGTTTGCTGCAGGCACAGCCTTATGGTCCGCCGCGCTGCTGCTCACATGTATTCCCAAACAATTTGCCATTGGGGTCCGTCTGGTAGGCATCATTGGTTCGATTCTCTTTGCGATTACTGCATCAAGAATATTTTGGGGTGAACAGGTTTTGCCAACTTCCCGGCCCCTCCCTTTTTTCGCCTACCCTTTCCTCGTCCTTACATTCGCCGGCTGGATCTGGACACTGTTGAAAAGTGAGTGAAGATCCGGCGGGGCTGCCCACTTCTCCGTTCCGTCTGTTCCCAATTCTTGTCGGTCCCCAATTCTTGTCCCGAAGTGTTACAATGCTTACAACAGTTACACTCGGAGGATCGATGAAGCAATCGCGGACGATGGTGCTCAGTATGCGCCTGCCAGTGGAGAGCGGAAAACGTCTGAAGCGCATCGCGCGTCGGCACGGCTGGACGGCGAGCGATGCCAGCGCGCGGCTGGTGGAAGAGGGCTTACGGCGGTCGGAATTTGCCTTCCTGGATTTTCGCGATTCATCGGCTGGCCGGCAAGCCTATATCCAAGGCAGCACCCTGGCGATATGGGAGGTCATGTTGCTTCTTCGGAGTTACAAAGGAAATGTCAAGGATGTGGCCAAGCATCTGAAATGGCCTGAAGCGAAGGTTCGAGCTGCCCTTCACTATTCGGAGGCATTCCCCGGAGAAGTGAACGACGCGATAGCGGAGAACGATGCAACTGATTTCGACAGCCTAAAGCGCATGCTCCCCCAAGCCGTCGACTTTGCCGCCAGACAGAGCAAGCGGGGCTGATGCTCAAGCTTCTTCTAGATGAGCACCTCTCGCCAGACGTAGCGAATGGCGTTCAACGCCGGAATCGATCGTTAGTGATCCATTCCATGGTGCAGTGGGAGGGCGGAAACTTCCTGGGGAAGGAAGACTCCGTTTGCCTGTTGGAAGCAGCAAAGCAACGCTTGACCCTGGTCACTTATGATCGCAGGACGATTCCTCCATTGTTAAAGCTTTGGGCCGAGGAAGAGCGATCCCATGGCGGTGTGATATTCATCGATGAAAAGACAATCTCGCCGGCAGACATCGGAGGGCTAGTCCGTGCTCTAATTTCGCTCGCTGACGAGGTCGGGGGAATAGACTGGACCAACCAAGTGTACTTCTTGCGGAGCGGACGCTGACGCATCCCCCCACAATGAGCGCGGATGACCTACGCGGTTTCCTGTCGGCGTTCGTCCGCTTTCATTGGGCGCCCCGCTCGATTCGCGCTGGTAGGACTACGAGATGCGAAAAGGGTTTACGAGACATCCACAACCGGACGCCCCCGCAGTCCACGCCAAGAACTACATCACGCCCAGCGGGCTGCAGCGCCTCAAAGATGAGCACCGGTTTCTGCTGACCAGGGAACGCCCGGCCGTGGTAGAGGTGGTGGCGTGGGCTGCTGGCAACGGCGATCGCAGTGAAAACGCCGACTATCAGTACGGCAAGCGGCGGCTGCGGCAGATCGATGGGCGGATTCGCTTTCTCACCAAGCGAATCGAAGCCGCGGAAGTGGTGGACCCGGAAGCTGCGAGAGCGGGGCAGGCCGCGGCGAGGGCATTCTTCGGAGCGACCGTGCGCTATGCCAATGCCGCGGGAGCCGAGCGAGTGGTGAGCATCGTGGGCACCGACGAAATTGATCTCAACCGCAACCACATCAGTTGGGTATCACCTCTGGGGCGCGCTTTGATGAAGTCGGCGGCGGGTGACAGCGTAGTCCTTCAATTGCCGGGCGGTACTGAAACCCTGACTGTGCTGGAAGTACGCTACGAGCGCATTCTTATGGAACCGTTCTGTGAACCATCTGGATCCGAGGCCTCGGCCGGCCGCTCCTTTCGCGGTGTTCGAAAGGGCCTGCCCTGAGTCGAATGGGTGGGATTCCGCGAACCCTAATCTCTTAGGCTTTATGCCGTAGCCGCCTACTCCCCAACGACAAAAGCACAAAGCCCCGGGGCGATGTCACCCGGGGCGTAACCTGTCCAGCTACGAAACTAATTATCCGCAGCCCGAGACCGGAAGTCAACGTTACCTGAGGAGGCTTCCAATCCTGAGCCTCCTCGCAGATTCCCTACCAAATACAGGGAGCCGTGGACCCGGCGGGAGTCGAACCCGCACCTTGTAGCTGGACAGGCTAACGTGCTCCCATTACACTACGGGCCCTAAGAAGACCTGACCAGCTTGCGCAGGCGTTAACAAGCTCGCCCGTCACATCAGAAGCCTGCTAGTTCCAATTTGGGACCAAAGTGTGCTGGTTGCCTCCGGAGTGCTCCCGGCTTAAAAGCGGCGGACGCCCCACACTTACACCCCTACGGCCTGCTTACTCGGCTTCGCCGACAGCAACTGTCTCAGCACGTACTGCAAAATTCCGCCGTTCGCGTAGTACAAAGCTTCCTGCGGGGTATCAATCCGCACCAGCGCCTTGAACTTCTTGTCGCCTGCCCGCACCGTAAGTTGGCTACCGGAAGCGAACTTTTCAACCACTTCGGGGATGCCGGCAATCTCGATAATCTCTTCACCAGTAAGCCGCAACGACTCCGCATTCTCTCCCGGCAAAAACTGCAGCGGCAGAATGCCCATGCCCACCAGATTCGACCGATGAATGCGTTCATAACTCTCCGCGATCACCGCGCGCACGCCCAGCAGCAACGGTCCCTTCGCAGCCCAGTCGCGCGACGATCCCGAGCCGTATTCCTTCCCGGCCAGAATGACCAGCGGCACGCCTTCGGCAATGTACTTCTCCGACGCGTCGAAGATGCTCATCTCCGTGCCATCGGGCAAGTGCCGAGTGAATCCGCCTTCGACGCTCACCATTTTGTTGCGCAGGCGTACGTTGGCGAAGGTCCCACGCACCATCACTTCGTGATTGCCGCGCCGCGAGCCGTAGGAATTGAAATCCGCAGGCTTGACACCGCGAGCCTGCAGGTATTTCCCCGCCGGGCTGTCTTTCTTAATCGAACCTGCGGGAGAAATGTGGTCGGTCGTGACGCTGTCTCCCAACACCGCCAGCACCCGCGCGTTACGGATATCGCCGACCGGCGCCGGTTTCAGTGCCATGTCATCGAAATAAGGAGCGCGCCGAATGTACGTCGAGGCTTCGTCCCAGGTATAAGTTTCTCCCTTGGGAACCGGCAGCCCGCGCCAGCGGTCGTCGCCGTGATAGACCTCGCCGTAACTGCGGCGAAACATGTCCGAGGAAATTGACGATTTGATCGTCTCTTCGACTTCGCGCTGCGATGGCCAGAGATCCGCGAGAAAAACCGGCTTGCCGTCTTTGCTTTTGCCCAGCGCATCTTTGCGCAGATCAATGTCAACCCGTCCGGCCAGCGCGAAGGCCACGACCAGCGGCGGAGACATCAAATAGTTGGCGCGCACTTCCGAGTTAATGCGGCCCTCAAAGTTACGATTGCCCGAGAGCACCGACGCGACCACCAAATCTTTTTCATCCACCGCTTGCGAAACTTCCGCTGGCAGAGGCCCCGAATTCCCAATACAGGTAGTACAACCATAGCCCACCAAATGGAACTTCAGTTTCTCCAGATAAGGCATCAGCCCAGCCTTTTCCAGGTAGTCGCTTACAACTTTAGAACCGGGCGCGAGAGAAGTCTTGACCCACGGCGGAATCGAAAGCCCTTTCTCCACGGCTTTTTTCGCCAGCAATCCAGCCGCAATCAACACCGATGGATTGGAAGTGTTGGTGCACGAAGTGATGGCGGCGATCACCACACTCCCATGACGCAGCGCAGACTTCACATCCTGCGGAACATGTTCGTGAACGTTGGGATCTTCCACTCCGATGGCGGCAGGGCTGCCGCCTTCCTGCTCCCACCGTTTTTCATTTCCGTTAGCCGGGACACTGGCCTGCGATGTGACCTTTGCGCCAGACTTAGGCTTGAGCAGCGAAGGCAGAGAGGTGCGGAACGATTCTCCAGCTTGCGAAAGCGGCACGCGATCTTGTGGCCGCTTCGGACCCGCTAAACTAGGCTCTACGCTTGCTAAATCGAGCATCAACAACTCGGAGTACTCAGCCTCTGCCGTCTTCTCATCATGAAAGAGACCTTGCTCGCGGCAATAAGCTTCGACCAGCGCGATCTGTTCCTCCGCTCGTCCTGTAAGCCGGAGATAGGTGAGCGATTCTTTGTCCACCGGAAAAATTCCGCAAGTCGCGCCATACTCCGGAGACATATTCCCGATGGTGGCGCGATCCGCCAACGACAAGTCACGCAATCCCGGGCCGAAATATTCCACAAACTTTCCGACCACACCGTGCTTGCGCAGCATCTCAGTGATGGTCAAAACAAAATCCGTAGCAGTCGCCCCCTCCCGCAATCGCCCCGTCAATTTCACCCCGACCACTTGCGGGATCAGCATCGAGACCGGCTGCCCGAGCATCGCAGCTTCCGCCTCAATGCCCCCCACACCCCACCCCAAAACTCCCAACCCATTGATCATCGTAGAATGACTGTCTGTGCCTACCAGGGTGTCGGGATAGGCGGTGCGCTTGCCATCTGATTCCTGAACAAAAACTACGCGAGCCAGATATTCGAGATTGACTTGATGGACGATGCCGGTGTCCGGGGGGACGATGGCTAGATTGTGAAAAGCGGTTTGTCCCCAGCGCAGGAAAGCATACCGCTCTTTATTGCGAAGGAACTCGAGCTCGGCATTCAGCTGAAAGGCTTGCGCGGTGCCGTATTCGTCCACTTGCACGGAGTGATCGATTACCAACTCGGCGGGCTGAAGAGGATTGATCAGCTTGGCATCGCCGCCGAGGCGCCGCATGGCATCGCGCATGGCGGCAAGATCGACCACCGCTGGGACGCCGGTGAAATCCTGCAAGAGCACACGGCTGGGAGTGAAGGCGATTTCTTTCTCTGGCCTGGAATTCTTATTCCACGCGGCGAGAGCGCGAATGTCATCGGCTTTGACATTGCGGCCGTCTTCGGTGCGCAGTAAATTCTCCAGCAGAATGCGCAGTGAATACGGCAGATGCGTGGTGGAGATGCCCTGCTTGTCGAGCGCATCGAGCCGGTAGATTTCGTATTCCTTGCTGCCGACTTTGAAAGTTGCGCGGCTGTTGAAGCTGTTCATGAATGGTGCGCCTTCCTGAAAATGGGCGGGTCCGAGCGGACAATCGCCAAGTTTTATAGATTAGTTTAGCTGGTTTGGCGGGGACCTGCTGAGCTCCGCTCAGCCTGGCCGGGTCTGAGACCCGGCTCCACAGAGGAACCGTGCTCGGCCCAAATTTATTTCGCGCGCAAAAGCAGAATTGGAACGCCGACGCTGTGCCGGACGCGAGTGGCTGTGGTGCCGAGGAATAGATCGGCCAGAAGGCGGTGGCCGTGGGTGCTCATCGCCACCAGATCGCATCCTCGCTGTTGTACCCACTTGATGATTTCACTGGCCGGGTCGCCGTAGGCCAGTTCAGGCTCGCTGCGAATGCCGGCTGCCTCAAACTCGGCGCGAACTTTTTCTAAATAGGCCGTGTCTTCCGTGATTTCAGGGCTGACTGCGTCCGGGCCGTAGGTTCGCGCGGCCCATCCGTCGGCCACGTGCAGCAAGACCAATTTGCTGTGGGCGAGTTTGGCGAGTTGCTTGACGTGTTCGATGATGGCGCGGTCGCTCGGCGTGCCGTCCAGCGTCACGAGAATGGTTTCGTACATGGGTGGTTCCGTTTCTTATCTCAGGGCGTGATTGATCGGTGCCGTCCAGTAAAAAGCGGCGTCAAAATGTGCGCGGAAATGTGTCGTCCCTACGGGACTCATTGAAATCTCAGCTTCTGCCTCCTCGGACTCCCGTCCGGGGCTATCCCATGCCGCGGCTCCGCGGCCGGGTTTTTGCCGGTTGCTAGCTCCCTCTCAACCTTCTGAACCTGCCATTGTCCTCAAGTAACCGTTGAAGCCATGCGCCGAGGCCGTGGGCTGATATCGACCACACGGAAACCGGCGGAAGTTGTGAGTGACCGCAAAAGCGGGTCCCCATTCGACTCCTCCCTCGTTTGCACTCGGAGTCGCTCAGGGCAAGCTCTCCCCTTTCGCTCGCTTCGCTTCGGCCGGGATGACAAGTTTTCTGCCTTATGCTGTTAGCCGCCAACTACGACTTGCCAAGCCGATCGGAGCGAATCGGGCAACCCGTAGATGTCCATGGCGGTGATCAGAATAGCACTCGCCCAACCTGCGCCCAGCAAGAACCAGCCATTTCTCCACGTGCCCATTCGTTTACGCGAACTGGTGAAGTGCAGCAAGGGGAACATGGCAAATGGCAGTTGTAGCGCGAGCACTACCTGGCTCAAAGTCAGCAGATCGGTGACGCTGCTGTCGCCGCGCAAGCCGATGATAAACACCGCCGGTAAAATGGCGAGCGAGCGGGTGATCAGCCGACGCACCCACGGCTTGATTCGCCAGTGCATGAAACCTTCCATGACGACCTGCCCGGCGAGAGTGCCGGTGATGGTGCTGCTCTGGCCGCTGGCCAGCAGTGCTACCGCAAAAAGTGTGCCCGCAAAGGCAGTGCCCAGGAGCGGAGCCAGCGTCAGGTAAGCGACGCGAATCCAGTCGCTGTTGGCGCTGAACGTGACCACGTGTCCGCCTGCGACGGTGATGCTTTGCTTGCCATAGAAGACTAGTGCGGCCAGCACCAGAATCGCCGCATTCACGAAGAACGCGACGGTCAGCGCCACGATGGAGTCAATGGTGTTAAAACGAAGCGCACTGCGAATGGACGGCCCATCTTTTTGCAGCTTGCGGCTCTGCACCAAAGCGGAATGGAGGTAGAGGTTGTGCGGCATCACGGTGGCGCCAACGATGCCGATGGCGACATACAACATTCCCGCTTGCCGGAAGTGGGGAGAAATAAAAGCTCGTCCCATATCCCAAAAACTGGGCTGGGTCTGGGGAAGAACGAAGATCTCAATGAAATAGCAGACAGAAATCGTTGCCACCAGCAGCAGGACCACGGCCTCGATGGTGCGCATGCCAAACTGTTGCAAAGCGAGGAGCAACAGCACATCTAATCCGGTGATGATGACCGCCCATAGCAGCGGGATATGAAAGAGCAAGTTGAGGGCGACGGCGCTGCCCAGAACTTCCGCCAGATCGCACGCGCCGATGGCCACTTCGCTCATCAGCCAGTTCGGCCAGCGCGTCCATTGCGGATACCAATCACGGCAACATTGGGCCAGGTCCTTTCCGGTGACGACCCCTAAGCGGGCCGAGATGACCTGCATAAAGATGGCCATCAGGCTGGCTAACCCAACCACCGACAAGAGCCCGTACTTGAATTGAGCCCCGCCTTGCAGATCGGTGCCCCAGTTGCCGGGATCCATGTAGCCGACGCTGACCAGAATTGCCGGGCCTACGAAGGCGCGCCACTGTTCCCAGAATCCGGCCTGATAGTGCGGGACCGCGATGGAACCGTGCACATCCTCCAACGAAAAGTGGTTGCCCGTCTGCGCTTGAACGGGCACTGTGTGAAGACTCTTATCGTCAGAGATACTCATCGTTGGATGGTTTTATCTGGCGCGTGTAGCAACCGGGGCGCGTCCCGTCCCTACAGGACTCTATCGTCCTCGCTCTGCGTCCCGGCACTCTTGTGCCGGGCCTTCACATTTCGCCGCTCCGCGGCTCCATCGTCGCCCTTGCCAATCCACGTCCACACGCCCCGCACATGGCCGAGGATCCCAATCAACCGACGTATATGATAATAAATTAACTGTAGTTAATTATACCGCGTGGGCCGGAAGATGGGAAACCCAAATTTTATCGGCGGCGGAGCTGCCCAGAATCACGTCTCCAGCCGTAGTTCGAATGGAGAGCGTTTTATCGTAGTTGCGCGCGGTTAAACCCACATTCGCCCCGGGACGAATGCCGCGTGCTTCCAGAAACTCCAGAAGATGGCGGTCGCGCTCATAGATGCCGCTGACCTGGTAACGCTCTCCGGCTTGGGCGTCGGAAAGCAGAAGCAATCCACGGCGACGGCGACTGGCAGGACTCTCCCGTTCGCTGAGATTGCCGTGAGGACAAGCGCCTCCGCGGCCCAGTTTGGCGAGCAATTTGGCTTCAAAA
Organism: uncultured Acidobacteriaceae bacterium; assembly: GCA_963712035.1. Lineage (GTDB taxonomy): Bacteria > Acidobacteriota > Terriglobia > Terriglobales > Acidobacteriaceae > PALSA-270. The sequence goes on from CAVQGL010000007.1 coordinate 174,836, forward strand.
TCAGGGGAGACCGCGTGCTCCAGGCGTTCGGCCTCGTCGTGCACTTTGTACCATTCCAGGCCGAACATTTCCGAGAGCATGCGCTCGATCAAATGATGGCGAAGAGTTAGTTTGCCGGCAATCTTGCGTCCGGCAGCGGTGAGGGAGACGTGCCCATCGTTGCGCACCCGTACCAAGCCATCTTTTTTCAGGCGCCGCAAGGCCATGGTGACAGCGGGTGGTGAAACCGAAAGCCAGTGCGCGAGAGTAGCCGAGATCACAGCTTCGCCTTCGCTTTCGGCCTCGAGAATGGCTTTGAGGTAGTCCTCTTTAGAAACGGTAATCATTGGCAGAGATTATACAGTGCGGGTTAAGCATGGTTAATTTGATGGGGGCAAACGGGAGATTTTTGATTGACTTAGGAGATGCGAACGGCAGGTCTGCCCACGTTGCGGTCGCTGCGCTCCGGCTTCGGCCGGGATGATGGTTTTGGGCGCTGATCGTGGGGCTAAGCGCTGCGCCACCTTGGTTAGCCCAAAATGGAATCAGCAGATCAAAAGCAGCGGACAGGAGTGTCCGCTCTACACGAGCATGGCCCGCTTTCCCAATTGTGAAGCGGGTCACTGTCGAACGTGACGAGTAACCTTGTTATTGCTGGCTGCAGCCGGTTATGGTTGGCTTTGGGCCCGTGGTGTAATGGGAGCACGTTAGCCTGTCCGACTTACGAGGTGCGGGTTCGCGGCCTGCCGGGTCCACGGTTTCCCGCATGGAATTGGGGAACTGCGAAGAGGCTTAGGACAGGGCGCCTCTTCAGGTGGCAAGCATCCTGGGTGCGCACAGTAGAAGGTGCTTCGCTGCAAGCGAAACTGGGACGAAGCACCTTCAAGATTCGAGACCGACCCACTTGCGCGCCTCCGCCGGCGATCCCTCGCTTAGGCTGTTTTGGCCGCGTCGAGAGCAGGTTCCAGCTTGGGTTCGGCCTTGGCAACGAGTTCCGCAAACAGCAGGCGGTAAACAATCCCACCCAACACGCCACCGATAATCGGAGCTGTCCAGAACAGCCACAGTTGATGGACGGCCCATCCGCCGACGAAGAGGGCTTGCCCGGTGCTGCGCGCGGGATTCACGGAAGTGTTGGTGATGGGAATGCAGACGAGGTGAATCAGGGTTAGGCATAGCCCGATGGCAATCGGCGCAAAGCCTTGGGGAGCGCGTCTATCAGTTGCTCCCATGATGACCAGCAGAAAAAACATGGTCAGCACAGTTTCCGCGACGAAACATGCCAGCAGCGAGTAACCGCCCGGGGAGTGTGCGCCATAGCCGTTGGCAGCGAAGCCGCCGGTCAGGCTAAACCCAGCCTTGCCGCTCGCAATCACGTACAAAGTTGCAGCCGCCGCGAAGGCGCCAACAACCTGGGCAAGTGCATAGGGAAGGAATTCGCTTGCCGGAAAACGTTTGCCTGCGACCAAGCCTGCCGTGATAGCGGGATTTAGATGGCATCCCGAAATGTGCCCGATGGCGAAGGCCATGGTCAGCACGGTGAGGCCAAAGGCCAGAGCGACGCCGACAAAACCGATGCCTAATCCAGGGAAGGCAGCGGCAAACACGGCGCTCCCGCATCCCCCGAAAACCAGCCAAAAGGTGCCAAAAAACTCTGCTACCGAACGCTTGCCGAGTGTCATAGATATTCTCCTCCGACGCTGGGCGGCCATTTTACCGCAGGAGTCAAGTCCGGAATAGAGGGAGTGGTTAGTCGAAGGCGCTAGTTGCCCAATTGACCGCCGGGCTGATCGCTGGTGAGCAGCACAGAAATATCGTGTTTCGTTGGTGAGTACCGTACGACGACCATGCGGCCTTCCCAGCCTGCAACCAATTCTTCCGCGCGCCGTTCGGTGCGCGCACAAATGCTGTGAAATCCGGAGTAATACTCACCGTTGACCACGTATGTGTAAGTAAACTTGGCGAGCCACGGCTTGAGTCCTCTACCCCCGGCGGGCCGTGCAATCGCGTCTTGGACAGTCCCCTGCGTGGAAAGCCACGACTGAGCTTGGCGTGCACGCAGCCAAGCCCAGATGCCGCCGCAGGTTGCAATCGCAAATAACAAAAGTTCCTGCCAAAGCGGCAGCAACTCCCATAGGTCTAGGTGTTTCACATTTGCCAGGTTAACTCCAGTTGGAACTGAAAAATCGCAAATCTGTGGTCGAAACCTTACAATCATTCCCCATGCCCGTCACTCTCCGATCCTTCGCGAAAATCAATCTTGGACTCGCCATTGGTGCGCGGCGGCCAGACGGCTTTCATGGGCTGCGCACGGTTTATCAGACAATCGCGTTGCATGACATTTTGCGAGTGCAGGTGGTGCGCGGGACGGGGATTGAGATTCGCTGTGAAGATGCGCGCGTTCCGAGGGATGCCTCGAATACCTGCTATCGCATTGTGGAGCGCGCCATGGCAGCGCTGCGGGCGAAGGGACGTGTGGTCATCGAGATTGAGAAGCGGCTTCCGGTGCAGGGCGGGTTGGGGGGAGCATCGGGGAACGCGGTGGCGGCGCTGTTGGGTTTAGAGCGGGCTTTGAAGAAGCAGCTTTCCGGGCCGGAGAAGTTGCGCATTGCGGCGGAAGTGGGATCGGACCTGCCGTTATTTTTGGTGGGCGGCACCGTGCTGGGGGTGGGACGCGGGGAGGAAGTGTATCCGCTGCCGGATTTGCCGGCGATGGCGTGCGTAGTGGCGACTCCGGAGATTGGAGTGTCCACGCCAAAAGCTTTTGCGGATTGGGACGCGATGATGGAAGGGGCAAGCGTCCTCCAAGCTGTCGAGCTTCGCTCGACCCGGACGGGCAGAGCCCCGTCCCCACACAACCAGCCCCATCAAAATTGACGGTTGATAATCCCTCCGATAGAATGGTTGAGCTTGGCCGGGTGGTTTCTGCGTGGCTGAGTGGCCTTTCCCAGGGGAAAGTTAAGCGTGGGAAGGCCGTATCCGGTGTCCCTGTGAGACATGGCAGGGGCCGGGCCGAGACCCTGCTTCTCGACCTCGTCCGTACCGGGATAGAAAACGACTTTGAGCGGGTCGTGTTTCCTCAATATCCCGAGTTGCGTGAGGTCAAGCGGGTGCTGAAAATCGCGGGTGCGGCGTATGCATCGCTTTCCGGTTCCGGGTCGGCGACTTATGGATTGTTTGCCTCGCGCGCGGCGGCGGAGAAAGCCGCAGCCCGGCTCAGCAAGAGCGGCATACCGGCGGTGGCGACGACGACTTTGACGCGACGGCAGTACTGGAAGAGCGGCTGTTAGCTGTTAGCCTTTAGCTTGGATCCAAACCAGCGCGTTTGACTCGAGAGTTAAAGGCTTAAGGGCTGGAATTTCGATTGCCGATTTTGGCTGAATGGATAAACTAAGTGGACCAGCTATCGTCAATCGTCAGTGCGACACTGGGCCGTCGACTAATGGTAGGTCAAGTGCCTTTGGAGCACTTTGTCTAGGTTCGAATCCTAGCGGCCCAGCCAGAAAATGCAGCTTCTAGCTCGCTAGCTGCTAGCTAGGCAATTGGTTGGAGCTAGAGGCTAGGAGCTGAGCGGCTTAACTTATGGCAACTCTTGCGACTGCGACGGAAAAGAAGGCTTCCATGAGCGCTGAAGAGAAGTCGGAGCGCAAGCCGCAACGCGGCCGCGGGGAAGATAAGTTCAAGATCTTCAGCGGAACCGCGAATCCGAGGCTGGCCGACGATGTCTGCGACTTTCCTGGGGTTGGCCCGCAATCAGGCGCTGGTCACTCGCTTCAAAGACGGCGAATGTTACGTCCAGATTCAGGAGAACGTGCGGGGCGCGGATACGTTCGTGATTCAGCCGACATCGCGTCCGGTGGACGAGCACCTGATGGAGTTGCTGCTGATGATTGACGCGCTCAAGCGGGCTTCGGCGCGGCGCATCACGGCGGTGATTCCGTATTACGGATACGGGCGGCAGGACCGCAAGGACAAGCCGCGTTCGCCGATTTCCGCCAAGCTGGTGGCGGATTTGCTGACGACTGCGGGAGCGGACCGGGCGCTGTTGATCGATCCGCATGCGGCGCAGTTACAGGGATTTTTTAATATTCCGGTGGATCCGTTGTTCGCCTCGCCGGTGCTGGTGGATTATTTCAGGAAGCTGAGTCTGCCGAATTTGACGGTGGTTTCGCCGGATGCGGGCGGCGTGGAACGGGCGCGTTTCTTTGCCAAGAAAATGGACTCCGCGCTGGCCATCGTGGATAAGCGGCGGGTGGAGGCGAACGTGGCGGAAATCATGCACGTGATCGGCGATGTGCAAGGCCGCACTTGTCTGGTGATTGACGATTTGATTGATACCGCCGGCACGCTGGTGAAAACCGCGGCGGCGTTGATGGAAAGCGGCGCCAGCGCGGTCTATGCCTGCTGCTCGCATCCGGTGTTGTCGGGGCCGGCGGTGGAAAACATTTCCAAGTCTTGCATCAAAGAAGTGGTGGTGACGGATACCATCCCGCTGACGGAAGAAGCGAAGAACGAACCGAAGATCATGGTGCGATCGGTGGCGGGGCTGATTGGACGCGCCATTCAGGCGATTCACGAAGAAGCTTCGGTCAGCAAATTATTTTTGTAAACAGGAATTCAACTTATGGCTACAGCAACAGAAAAAAATCGATTGGAAGCTCAGCCGCGGACTCCGGGCAACAAGAACCATGCCCGCCGGGTGCGCGTGAGCGGCAAAGTGCCAGGCGTGCTCTATGGCGCGGGCAAGGAAACCGTGGCGTTGAGTGTCGATCCCCGGCAAGTGTCGCGGATTCTGTATTCGCAAACCGGCCACAACACGATTTTCGAGCTTGCCCTGGACGGCGGGGAACACACCCAGGCCATGATTGTGGACTGGCAATACGAGCCGATCAAAGGATGCATTGCTGCACATCGACCTGAAGCGCATCGCCATGGACCAGAAGTTGACGGTGAGCGTGCCCATCGTGCTCAAGGGCGAAGCCGAAGGCGTGAAACAGCAAGGCGGCATCCTGGAACAGTTGCTGCGCGAAGTGGAGATCGAGTGCTTGCCGGGCGATATTCCGAACGTGATCGAGGCCGATGTCAGCCAGCTGGTTTTTGGCAAGGTGCTGCGCGTGCAAGATCTGCCGAAAAGCGACAAGATTGAGTTTCTTACCGACGCGAATCAGCCGGTGGCCCACGTTACCACTGTGAAAGAAGAAGTGGTGGCGACTCCGGAAGCGGTGGCGGCGGAAGCTGGAGCTGCTCCGGCCGAGCCCGAAGTCATCAAGAAGGGCAAGCAGGAGGTTGAGGGCGAGGATGGCGAGGCGGCTCCTGCGGAGAAGCCCGAGAAGAAAGAGAAGAAGTAGCGAGCTGTGTGGCGGCGGGGCTATGCCCTGCGCAGGACGGTGGCACAGCCCCGGTCCCACATGGCCCGAGGAAATTGAAGCGGCGTGAAAGCTGATCGTTGGGCTGGGCAATCCGGGCGTCGAATACGCAGTTCACGCCGCACAACCTGGGTTTTCTCGCCGTTGACCGGATCGCGAATCAGTGCGGCGTGGAAGTTCAGGAACCGGCAGTGCCGCGCGCTTACTGCCCGGGCGGTGATAGGTTCGGAGACGGTTCTTCTGGCCAAGCCAGAGACGTTCATGAACCTAAGCGGCGTCGCGGTGCGCGAACTGGTGGAAAAGAATGAGGTCCAGCCGGAAACCGGACTTGATCGTCATTCAGGACGAGTTGGATTTTCCGCTGGGCACGTTGCGGATTCACCGGAAGCGCAGCTCGGCGGGACATAACGGGATTGAGTCGATGATCGGGGCGCTGGGCACGCAGGATTTTCTGCGCATCCGGCATTGGGGTAGCGCCGGAACGCAGGATTTCGGACGGCATGAGTTACTTGTTAAGCCCGTTCCGGAAAGCGGAATTGGAAGTCGTCGACACAGTGCTCGATACCGCGGCGGAAGCGGTGAAAGTGATTTTGACGGAAGGCGAGCGGCGGCCATGAACCGCTTTAACCGCAAGCCGGAAGAACCGGAAGAAGATTAGCCGCGGATTAGCATACGCGGATTTCACGGAATGATTGTGAAGATCCGTGGCGAATGGAGAGTTAACCAATGAATCGTACTTACGAACTGATGTTCATCGTCCGCCCGGATATGGTGGAAGAGGATCAGGACAAACTGATTTCTACGCTGGAAACTGCCGTGACCACTTCGGGCGGGCTGGTGAAGAGCGTGGAGAAAATGGGCAAGCGCCGCCTGGCCTACACGGTGCGCCGTTTTCATGACGGGATCTACATCCTGCTCACCGTCGAAGGCAGCGGCGGCCTGGTGCACGAACTGGAACGGCGGTTGCGCGTGACCGAGCCGGTAATCAAATTCCTGAGCGTGCGCATTGATGAGGAGCAGAAGCGCCTGGACAAGATCAAAAAGATCCGCGAGGCCCGCCGCAAGGCGGTGGCTCCGGCGGCGCCCGCGGCTGAGGCTGGCGGGAGAAGCTGCACCCGCGGTAACGGCATAGAAAACCAGCTTTTAGCCATTCGCACTTGGCCTTGAGCAAACCCTTATACTCAAGGGCTGACGAGCGGCGCTTGGTGAGCTAAAGGCTAAGAGCTAGAAGCTAATTTTAAGGAGCATCATGGCTGACGAAAGCAACACAACCGCACCTGCCGCGTCTTCAGCGGCTACCGAGCGCCTTCAGGCGGCGATCGTCCATCTGGCGACCGGCCCTCGGGAGAACGTTCTTACGGGGCGAACGGCGTCCACCGCGTCCCGGCGGACCCGGTGGTCCGGGCGGCCGCGAAGGCGGACGCAAGTATTTCCGGCGCAAGAAGGTTTGCAAATTCTGCGTAGAAAAAATAGACACCATCAACTACAAAGACGTGCGGACGCTGGCGCAGTTCGTGGCCGAGAGCGGCAAGATCGTGCCGCGCCGTCTGACAGGGGTATGCACGCCTCATCAGCGGCGTTTGTCCTCGGCCATCAAGCAGGCCCGCAACATTGCCTTGCTGCCGTTTGCCGGCCGCGCGTCGTAAGAAATCCGTCATTCGTCTTTGGTCGCGGTCGTCCGGATTCCAAAGACCGAGTGATCCGTGTAAATCCGTGACCAACGAATTCATTAAGGGAGTTATTCGCATGGAAGTCATATTGAAAGAAGATGTCGCCAAGCTGGGCTCCCGGGGCGAAGTGGTGAAGGTTGCCGAGGGCTACGGACGCAACTATCTGTTGCCGCGCAAGCTGGCCATTGAGGCCTCGAAGGGCAACAAGTCCGTGATCGAGCAGATGAAAGCCGCCTCGCTGCGGCGCTCGGCCAAAGAGAAGACACAGGCGGAAGAGCTCGCCAAGCAGTTTGACGGGGTTTCGTTAACGTTCGAGCGGCGCTCCGGGGAGAACGATCAACTTTTCGGCTCGGTTACCTCCGGAGATATTTCCGATGCGCTGGAAAAGAAAAGCTTCGTCGTGGATCGCCGCAAGATCCAGTTGCACGAGCCACTCAAGACGCTGGGCGAGTTCACCATTTCGATCAAGCTGCATAAAGATGTCACTACGCACGTGAAGGTGATCATCGAGAAGGAAAAGGAAGTTGTGGTCGAGAAGTAGTTCTCGTATGGGGCAGGCGCCTCGGGCCTCTACGTCTTGGCGCCTGCCTTCCCCATTCCCGACAAACGTGCTGCTCCAAGCCATTCTCACCCCCACGATTCGCAAACAGGGCCACCTGTGGATTTCAGGCGAAACTAAGGAAGGTAACTATAAGCGGAGGGGCCGGAAGTCGGCGCATTTTCTCCTGTGCCAGCAATCGTTTAGAGCCGAGGAGACTGTGGCCCCGCGGGTTACCAACAAGCTATTACCTACGTGACATTTACACGGCGAGCCGGTGGCCCTAGTATCCAGTCGTGGTTTGGCAGTTCTGGGGGAGGGCTGCCAGGCGTCCTGAACTGATGTTCAGGGCGCTTTTTATTGTTCCCTGGTGTGAGCCTCTATTTCTTAGCGCTTAGCTCTTTGTTCTCGCTCTTGCCGTGCGATCCTTCGTTCGGGCCGAGAGCCAACGGCCGGTAGCTAACGCTGTCCTTAGCCCTTGCGACTTCTCGCGCGCGCTGCATCAAAGCAGAGATGCTAGGATAGGAGTTAACTAGGGTGGACCTCTTGGAGCGCTGGCTCGGAGGACTGACCCGTTGGCTTCGCGAACATTTCGGGAGGAACGATGGCGAGCAATGCGATTTTCGAAGTGACCGATTCCAATTTTGACCAGGATGTTTTGAAGTCGGACAGCCGGTGTTGGTGGACTTCTGGGCGGCCTGGTGCGGTCCCTGCCGCGCTATCGCTCCGATCGTGGACGAACTGGCGCAGGATTTTCAGGGCAAGATTAAAGTTGGGAAAATGGATGTGGACCGCAACAGCGCCACGCCCATGCGCTACAAAGTAACCGGCATCCCCACGCTGCTGGTGTTCAAAGGCGGTCAGGTGGTGGAGCAGTTGGTCGGCTACCGGCCGAAAGATGCCATTCAGCAGGCGCTGGAAAAGCACATTGGATAAGCTGTCAGCTCTCAGCTTTCAGCCTTCAAGAAATGACGCCCGGAAAGATGCCGGGCGTTTCTTTTGGATTTAATGATTATCTTTCGCGCGGGAAACTTTCCATGGCTGAGAGCTGAAAGCGGAAGCTGAGAGCTGACCACTCTAATATTTCCGCAGTACTCCGATCACTCTTCCCTGAATCTGCACCGCGCCGGCCGGCACAATGATGGGCTGCATTGCGGCGTTCGAAGGCTGCAGGCGAATCTTGTCGCCTTCGCGGTAGAAGCGCTTCAGGGTGGCGTCGGTGCCGTCCACTAAAGCGACCACGATATCGCCATTGTGGGCAGTCTTGGCTTTCTCCACCAGAACGTAGTCGCCGTCCAGAATATGTTCATCCTGCATGGACTCGCCGCGCACTTCGAGCACGAACACTTCCTTGGAGCGCACGAAGTCTGCCAGCGAGATGGTTTGCGGATTCTCCACTGCCTCAATCGGCTGGCCTGCCGCAATTCTGTCCCAGCAGCGGAAGAACCATGGTGGTGTTCACCGCCATGGCCTGCTTCAGCCGGCCCTTAGGCGGCAACAAGTCGATCGAGCGGCTGCGGTTGTAGTCGCGCGTGAGCAGGCCCTTCTTCTCCAGGTTGGTGATGTGCTTGTGCACCGTCGCCAGCGAATTTAGCCCCATGCCTTCGCGAATCTCCTCGAAAGAAGGCGAGTAACCGTTCTTCTGCACGAAGTCGGAGATGAAGTCGTAGATCTGTCGCTGCCGCTTGGTGATTGCCATGCCTCGGATTGTTGGCGAATGGAAGGCGAAATGTCAAGTATATAGTTAAATGCTTGCAGAGGAGCGGCGGCGGGGCACGTTCGATTGGAAGAAATATTCTGTCACGACAGATGTCGTCGTCGCTGGGAGAATTTCGAAGATAGCTACGGGAGTTTGTCCACGGCCCAATCCCGGCGGCCGGTCCGGATCACAACGATCTCCGAGAACCGCTTCCACACTCGCCCTTTCGGCGCATCCGAGTCTGCCAGTAGTGCCACCGGGAAGGCGTAACGTCCCGCTTTTAGCTTTTTGCCGCCGCTGATTTGGTAAGCCGCATCTTCTCCGGGAGAAAAGAATTGCTGCAGTTTCTCTTCCGTCGAGTGACGTTTGGCTGCATCGCTGAGCATTATCAATCCGTCTTCCTGATTCTGGGTCTGCCAGGCATGCAGGAAACGGTCTGCGGCCGCCAGGGCGGGAACGTAATCGCCATCCGTCTTGGCGGTGACAGACTTTGCTCGAGCGAGCGCTGGTCCTGATGCCATAACCAAGCACAATGCCAAACTCAGAAACCGTACGCTAAGGGAATTAATCCAGGGAGAGTTCACAGTACTTACATTATGCGGGAAGAAGATGGCTAAAAACACAACCGGCGCGTGCCGTTAGATGTGGAGTGAGGATGGCCGGCACGCGCCGCAATCAAGTTGAATACAGATTAAGCTTCTATCCGTTTCTTGTCAAGATAAATCTTTTAGATTCAACAGTATACGCCAGTTTTTCAACCACAGAGAGCGGCGCCGTTGCAATGACGGTCGTCACAATCATGTGTGATTTCGCGCACGCAACGTAAACGGCCAAAAATCTCAAGAAACTTCGCCATCACTGGCCACATGCGCCTTCAGATACTCCTGCGCGCGCCGCACCACGTCCCGCTCTCCCTTATACGAAAGCTTTTTCAGCGCTTCTTCCAAAGGGAGCCAGCAGGCCCGCTTCACCTCAATGCGCATCTCTGGAGTAATTTCGTCAATCTTTCCCGATTCGTAACGCAACAGATAAAAACTCACAATCTTGAAGACGCGCTGCTTGTCTCCCCACGTACGTACATACACGTATTTGATGTCTGCGAGTTTGCTGACGACGGTAGCCGTAATACCGGTTTCCTCCAGCACTTCGCGCAGGGCCGCCTGCTGCGGATTCTCGCCCGGATCGACCAGCCCCTTGGGCAAGGCAAGCAACAGCTTCAGCGCGGGCTGCTTCTTCGATTTCGAAACGACAAAGGCCTCACGCTGTGGCTCAATCACTGCAACCGACCATCCGCCGTCGAAAAGCCTGGCGACGACCCCTCCCGCTGAAATTTCTCGAACCATACGCCCACGTTATCAGGATCAGCCAACTTAGTCATCGCGTGTGGCCACGTCAGAAGCTTCCCGTGATCTCCTGTCTAAACATTTCATGACTGAGTAAGGAATTTATCGATTGTCAAGGTTTCACCTGAGTCGCGTTCGGCAAAGTTCCACAGGCGGGCCCGCATCCAAATCCGCAATCTTGGCCTGGTTTAGGCCTGAGGACGGCACTATGAAATTCCCAGCCCGTGTTCTCTTTTCGATCATCGTCCTGGCGGCCTTTGCCAGCGCTGAGAAGTTGGCGGGAAACGCGCCTGCGGGGCCCACCCAATCCGCGATGCAACCCTGCACCCTGCCTGATCAAACTCCGGTGTCTACTCCGCTTGCTTCGAACACCTTGATCACCGCACAACTATCGAAGTCGCTGGACTCCAGGAAAAACAAGCTAGGCGATAAAGTCGTAGCCCAAACCACTATGGACATCCTCTCTCACGGGCAGATCGTTTTGCCGCGGGAGACAAGAATCCTCGGTCACATCACCGCCGTTCAAAGCCGCGGAAGTGATTCTCCCAAGTCCATGATTGGGATTGCCTTCGACTGCCTGCTCATGAAGAGCGGCCGCCAATTCTTCTGGCAGGCTTCGCTACAGGCGGTTGGACCGCCAATGGATCCCTTTGCCGGTTATGAAGGTTCGCAATTCAGCGGATCTGGCAATGGCCGGCTTTCGTACAGCAACTCCAATGACGAGTCCAAGTCCCCGATGCAGAACTATTCCGGCCGTACTTTCGTTCTGGCATCCGATCCTTTGGGCGTTTTACTTGATCCCCCGACCAGGAATTCATCGGCCGGCCCGATGGGCGCATTGCAGCACAGTGCTTTGACTTTGAAGGGCATCTCGGTAAGCCGATCGGATCAGGCGAACCTGTTTCGCTCCAGCGGGAAAACCATCCATTTGTTTAGCGGCACGCAGTTGGTCTTTCGAACCTACTAGCCAACTCCCCCGTTGCAATGTTTTGAGACGGGAGGGCCGGGTCTCATCAGCGCCTTGGCAAACTTCCGGCAAACTCCTTATCATGGGTCGCATCTATTTTTCTTAGGTGCCGTACAGGCTACAGAAATCTGAGGAGCGCACCCCATGAAGAAAATCGTTCTGATATTAGCGTCGCCAATTCTATTGGCAACCCTGGCCTTCGCGCAGAATCCAACCGCGCCCCCCCCGCGCCTGCGGATCAAAGTGCCCCCACCCAGTTTGCGGCGGGAACTATCATCCCTGCCGAATTATCGAAGTCCGTCGATGCCAAGAAAATCAAGGTCGGCGACCCCTTCGAAGCCAAGACCACCGCGGATATGCTGTCGAACGGAAAAGTCATAATGCCGAGAAACACCAGAGTTCTCGGCCACGTGACCAGCGTGAAAGCTCATACGAAGGAATCGCCGGATTCTACGGTGGGACTCGCTTTTGACCGTCTGGTCATGAAGGATGGCCATGAAATCCCTCTGCAAGCGTCCGTGCAGGCAATCGGAGCCCCGATGAATGCTTTCGGCACCGGTTCGTCGGTGAACGGCGGCGCCCCTGACCTTTCGGCCGCTCCCATGGGAGGCGCGTCAGGCGGAGGCATGGGAGGTTCGCGTTCGGGAGGCGGTACTCCGGCGCCTTCTTCCACCGCTTCGAGCGGCATGCCGACCTCGCCCGATCCCGTCCCTCCCCACGGCCCATCCACCGGCGCCTTAGGTGCGTCGAGCATGGGGGTTATTGGACTGAAGGACCTCTCGCTGAGCGCCACGCCCCAAGCGTCTGTGGTTAGCTCGGGCAACAAGAACGTGCACCTGGATGGTGGCACGCAATTGATGTTGAAGGTTCAGTAGGGAGTGATCGCGCGGCGCGAGTTCGCCCGCGAACTTACGTAGGGACAGCCGCGCTCGGCTGTCCCGCGGAGCGAAGTTCCGCAGTTGGTCCCGGAAAATGCCTGTCGAGCTCTGCTCGACCCGGACAGCCGAGAGCGGCTGTCCCTACACCCCTCACTCATAGCGCAACGCCGGCGACCTATGTTCCGGCGGAAGCCGTCAGCTCTACTTAATAATTCCACGCTGCGCGATCCCAATATTGTCCCGCGTACTGTTTTTCACCATGTACATCATCTCGTCGGCCTGGCGAATCATGTCTTGCGGCGTCTTGGCGTCATGCGGATAAGTCGCCAGCCCAATCGACGCCCGCACATTCAGGTTCAAGCCTTCATCCCGGCAGAAAAAACTGCTGCGCAGAGTATCGCGCATACGTCGCGCAACGACGATGGCCGCATCTTTGTCGGTCTGCGGCAGCAGAATGACGAACTCATCTCCGCCATAGCGAAAGGCATAATCAATTAAGCGCAGCTGCGCCTTAATCAGGTATCCAATTTCCGCCAGCAGCTTGCTTCCCACCAAATGCCCGTGCGTGTCATTCACCTGCTTGAAGTGGTCGAGATCAATGAACAGCACGGTGAACTCGTAGTTAAAGCGCGACGACCGGTATACTTCGGTTTCTAGAACCTTGTGCAGGTGGCGCGCGTTGTACAGTCCAGTCACGTCGTCCGTGATCGTCAGTTCTTGAATCTTCTCGACTGACTTCGCATTTTCAATCGCGATGGCCGCGTAATCGCAAAGGGCCTGGAGGAAAAACAACTCCTGCTCGCCGAAGCCGTCCATATTCACGTTGACCAGTTGGATCACGCCCAGCACGCGATGCTTGGACCGCAGGGGAACACAAATAATGGATTGCGTCTCCCACTGCGTCATCTCGTCTATGCGCTTAGCGAAACGCGGGTCCGCCATCACGTCGGGCACAATTAATTTTTCGCCGTGCTTGGCCACCCAGCCGGCAATGCCTTCGCCAACTTTCAGGCGCACATTCTTCAAAGACTCGGAAGCGTTCCCCACCGCAATCGCGAAGTACAGCTCATTCAACTCCTCGTCGATCATCAACAACGACCAGGTATCGGGACGAAAGTATTCCGCCATCTTGTCCATAATGGTCTGCAGAATGGAGTCGAGGTCCAGCGACGAGGTCAGGGCCTTAGCCACGCCGTGGAATATATTCAATTCCTGCATTGGCCGGTTCCGTGCTGCTCCCGTGCCCTTGGTCATGAACTGCAAACCTCTACGTTGGTAGGAAGTGCTTGGATTATAGGAGGCCTTCCGTAACCGGGGCAATTACCGTTGGTAACCAAGAACCCCTAAAGCCAAGGGCAAACATGTAGGGCGGGCGCGCCCGCCCGCCGCTTTTGACCCTGATTTCCCGTTTGACTGCGCCCCTTGTGGGTCGGACACTCCTGTCCGAAGCCGTTGCCTTTGACCCTAGATCTTGATCTATCCCGACTTGCTCCCAACCAGACCCTAGTTGTCAGACGGTCCGAAAGCAGCGCGCGAGGGCGTCCAGCGCCCCGCACCCATTGACTTCCTCGTTCCGCCACCTCGGATTTTTCTGCCTTCGCCAGCACCCTTCTTCTATGATGTTTGCGAGCTAGTATGGCAGTTCCAAACCGTGAGGGGGCTCGCGTAGTGGATTCCCTAGGTACGCGCTTTAGGCAGGAACGCGAACGGCAGAAAATCACATTAGACGACGTTGCCACGTCCACCAAGATCGGCACCCGCATGTTGAAGGCACTCGAAGACGACCACTTCGATCAGCTTCCCGGCGGCATCTTCAATAAGGGGTTTGTCCGCGCCTATGCCCGCCACCTGGGCATGGATGAAGAACAAGCCATCACCGATTATCTCGCTGCCACCGGCGCCAGCCAGCCTATCAAAGAGCCCGAAGCCGTCCTCTCCGCTCTGGCGGTCCGCGCGGAGGAGTCTCGCACCACTGAGCCCGGCGCTGGCGATCTCCCCTGGGACAAACTAGCGGCCATCTTGTTGCTCGCTGCCTTTGGCCTTTCTCTCTGGGGATGGCGGCTCCGTAGACAAAGTCATCTCGAGAGCAGTCAACAGTCTAATCCTCCAGCAGTCACCGCTTCGCCTGCGCCGGTGGCGCAACCACCCGTTGCCAGCGGCGCAGACACCTCCGCAGCTGCAACGGCCGCAACTTCACCCCCGTCAACTTCGTCGATAACCCCTCCGCCCCCAAGTCCAACTGAGGCGCAACCTGCTCCGCCCGCCGCACCCGGAAATTTCCTCCTGCTCATCCAGGCTCGCGACGATTCCTGGATAGAGGTCTCCGCCGACGGCAAGGACGTCACGCATGAATTACTTCCGGCGGGCACCCAGAAGTCCATCCAGGCTCAACGCGAAATCGTCATCAAGGCTGGCAACATCGGCGGGTTGGATTTCACTTTCAACGGCAAGAAGTTACCCGCCCAAGGCGCCCCCGATGAGGTCAAAACCCTCAAGTTTGCTCCATCAGGCCTCCAAGTCCCTACAACCGCACCTCAACCTGCGGTCAATCCCGCCTGAGCCGCCGCCCCCGATTTCCTCAGTCCTCCCGGTGTCGGATTGCGATGTATTCCCATTCGCCCTTTCTCTCCCTCCGTTGAGCATTCCCAGCCCTCCTGTCAATGGCTCCATTGTCCTACCCGCCCAAATCCCATTGCGCCGGATGTCCTTCTCTGTTAGCCTCTTAAAGATAATCGGTGCATGCGTTCCATGTTCCTGGTGCTCCGTGTTTCCCCCGCCAAAAGTCACACGCTGAATCGCTTGAAGGAGAAGCCAATTGTCCGCTAAGAACCGTACCCTTTTTACGTCCGAATCCGTCACCGAAGGCCATCCCGACAAGATCGCCGACCAGATTTCGGACGCCGTCCTGGACGCCTGCCTGGCCGAGGATCCCTTCAGCCGCGTGGCCTGTGAGACCCTCACCGCCACCGGACTGGTGGTCATCGCCGGCGAAATCACCACCAAGGCCTATGTGGATTTTCAGGCGCTGGTGCGCGGCACAATTTCCTCCATCGGCTATAACAACGCACTCTACGGCTTCGACTCCAACACTTGCGCCGTCATCTCCAGCATCAATAAACAATCCGGCGACATCGCCATGGGCGTAGATACCGGCGGCGCCGGCGACCAGGGAATGATGTTTGGGTATGCTTGCAACGAGAATGAGGAACTCATGCCCACGCCGATTTCGTTGGCGCACAAGCTGACCATGCGTTTGGCGGAGGTTCGGAAGCATGGCAAGCTTCCTTATTTGCGGCCGGATGGAAAATCGCAGGTTACCGTGGAATATGACGCGCATCACAAGCCGGTGCGCGTGGATGCGGTTGTGATCTCAACCCAGCACGCGGAGACTGTGGGCAATGACGAGCTGCGCGCCGACATTCTGAAGCACGTGATTCAGGCCACGATTCCTTCCCACCTGCTGGATGAAGACACCAAGTACCACATCAATCCTACGGGACGATTTGTGATTGGCGGGCCGATGGGGGACACCGGCCTGACCGGGACGAAAGATTATCGTGGATACCTACGGCGGCATGGGCCGTCACGGCGGCGGCGCATTCAGCGGCAAAGATCCGACCAAGGTGGACCGTTCGGCCGCCTACATGGCGCGTCACATCGCAAAGAATATTGTTGCCGCAGGACTGGCCGATCGCTGCGAAGTGCAGCTGGCTTACGCGATCGGCGTGGCCGAACCGGTCAGCGTGCTGGTCGAAACCTTTGGCACCAGCAAGGTCGATCCGCATTCCATTGCGGATCTGGTGCGGGCGCATTTCAAGCTCACGCCCAAAGGGATAATCGAATCGCTCAATTTGCGGCGGCCGATTTATTGCAAGACCGCGGCTTACGGCCACTTTGGCCGCAACGATCCCGACTTTACCTGGGAATCCACGGCCAAGGCCGCGAAGTTGGCCGCCGATGCTGGTTTGCGGGAACCGGTTCACGCGGGCCGGAAGTGAAACGGCAAAGATAAAACCACAGAGGATCACTGAGAAGCACGGTGGATACAGGAAATCACAACGATGAGTAGTTACTCTGCAGTGTCATTCCGGACCTGCGCGGCAGCTTCGGGAGCACAATCGGTATTGAAATCTTTATCCAGCAATTAGGATATAGTCCAAACAATTCTTCAGCGCCAGAGGAGACGTATGTCAACGACGCCGACGCAATTCATAGCGACATCAAAGCCATCGAAATGGCGGATCTTGGCAAAAAACGCATTGACTGGGCCAACCAGTCGATGAAGGTTCTGCAGATCATTCGCAAAGAATTCATCAAGAACCAGCCGCTGCGGGGAATCGAGTTTCCGCGTGTCTGCACGTGACCGCGGAAACCGCGAACCTGGCCATCTGCCTGCGCGACGGCGGCGCGGACGTGGTGCTGTGCGCCTCCAATCCGCTGTCCACGCAAGATGATGTGGCTGCCAGCCTGGTGCGCGATAACAACATTCCCGTGTTCGCCATCAAGGGCGAGGACAACGACACCTACTACAGCCACATTCTGGCCGCGATTGATCACAAGCCGCACATCACCATGGACGACGGCGCCGATCTGGTTACGCTGCTGCACACCAAGCGCAAAGACGCGCTGGAAGGCGTGATTGGCGGCACCGAAGAAACCACCACCGGCGTGATTCGGCTGCGCGCCATGGCGAAGGAAGGCATTCTGAAGTTCCCCATCGTGGCAGTGAATGACGCCGACACCAAACATCTGTTCGACAACCGTTATGGCACCGGGCAGTCGACCATTGACGGCATCATTCGCGCGACCAATTATCTGCTGGCTGGCTCGAAGTTCGTGGTTGCGGGCTACGGATGGTGCGGCCGCGGACTGGCTAGCCGCGCGCGTGGCGCCGGCGCTGAGGTCATCGTTACCGAAGTCGATCCGACGAAGGCGTTGGAAGCGGTGATGGACGGCTTCCGCGTGATGTCGATGCACGAAGCGGCCAAGTTGGGCGACGTTTTCTGCACTGTGACCGGCAACAAGAGCGTCCTGACCAAGGATCATTTCGAGCTGATGAAAGATGGCGCCATCGTCTCCAACTCCGGCCACTTCAACGTGGAGATCGATATCCCGGCGCTGGAGAAAATGTCTTCGTCGAAGCGCACTACGCGCAATTTCGTGGAGGAATATTCGTTGCGCGACGGCCGCAAGATTAACCTGCTGGGCGAAGGCCGGCTGATCAATCTGGCCGCGGCCGAAGGGCATCCGCCGTCCGTGATGGACATGAGCTTCGCCGACCAGGCACTCTCGGTTGAGTACATGGTGAAGAACGTCAAGACGCTGGAGAAGAGAGTCTATAAAGTTCCCGAAGACCTCGACAAACGCGTTGCCAAGCTGAAGCTGGAGTCGATGGGAATCAAGATCGACCGCTTGACGCCGGAGCAGGAAGAGTATTTGGCGGGGTGGAGCGAGGGGACGTAGAGCTCAGCAGTTGGCACTTAGCAGTTAGTCTTGGCGGGGCGGCGTGAGCCGCCCCGTTTTGCCGTTTGGGGGAAAATGCATAGCTCCTTCGTCGGGATGACAGAGGCGGCGATTGTCATCCTGAGGATGTGCGGGCTTTCGCGAAGCGGAAGTCTGCGGACGAAAGATCTGTGCACTTGCCGGCATCACCTCTGTTGCCGACAAATCCATAGGTCCTTCCACTCTGGATTCATGGATACGATTAGGGCGATCCTCTGGATGCGCAGTAATCCTTTGATCTGCTTTTCGCGGGCGATGGCTGAATGGATGCTGTCAAAGCTCTCGTAGTAAACGAGACGGTCGATTTTGTAGCGGGCGGCAAACTCGCCCTTAATGCCTTGTTTGTGTTCGAAGGTGCGTCGTTCGAGATAGCCTGTCACACCGGTGTAGAGAGTTTTCGAGCGGTTGGTCATTATGTAGACGAAGTAGGAGTGGGAATGCATGGGTCCTTCGTTGGTAGTCCCGCGTTGGGCGCGGGACTACCCTGCCTCAGGATGACAGCGGTTCAGGTGAATGTATGTGACGGATGAACCTCGGTACAGGATTGCGCGCCTGGAAGGGTGTGCCGAGGAGTGGAAGGAAGCCTCCGTCGGCGACGTGGGGATGAATTGCTCCGTTGTTGGAAACTGAAGCAAAATCCCATACGGGAGGCGGCAGTGGAATCCCACTTTTGCGCACAGAACGCGCAAAAATGGGGCACCCATCACTCCCAAAGTCACAATTTCTCGACTTTCTTTTCCTCGGGCAAACGTATAGAAAGGTGCGATGAATCGCGCAACGCTGAAACGGTCTGTCCAGGAAGTGGCCGAACACGTGTCGGCTAGGGTGCAGGGAGATGGCGAGATCACAGTCAGTGGAGTGTCCAGCATTGCCTCGGCGTCGGCGGGGGCTCTGGTTTTTGTCGAGGATGAAAAAAATCTGCGGCTGGCGTTGGAATCACCGGCAGCGGCGGTGATTGCAGGTGATTTCGCCTCGGGGACTGCTGCCGCCAAACCTCTGCTCATCTCGAGCCAACCTCGTCTGGCGTTCGCCCGGGCCGCGCAGTTTCTTTCCGCGTCGGCAAAACATGAGCCTGGAATTCATCCCAGCGCGGCAGTGCACGCGTCGGCACGTGTGGCGGAGACGGCGACCGTGGAAGCGCGAGCGGTCCTCGGCGAAAGCGTGGTGATCGGCGAGGGCACTCGAATTGGAGCCGGCAGCGTGATCGGCGCTCGCGTGCATCTTGGACACGATTGCGAGCTTTATCCCAACGTGACCATTTATCCTGGCGCAAAGATCGGCAATCGCGTGATTATCCATGCCGGAGCGGTTCTAGGCAGCGACGGCTTCGGCTACGTGCGCGACCGTGAGACGGGCCGCTATGAGAAATTTCCGCAGGTCGGCAGGCTCGAAATTGAAGACGATGTGGAGATCGGCGCCAATACCACAATCGACCGGGGAGCGCTCGAGGTGACGCGCATTGCACGCGGCACAAAGATCGATAACCTGGTTCACATTGGTCATAACTGCCAGATCGGCGAAGACGTCGTCATTGCGGCCCAGGCGGGCTTTTCCGGGAGCATTGTAGTGGAAAACAACGTGGTTCTGGGCGGACAAGTCGGCATTGGGGAACATGCCCGCATTTGTGAAGGCGTCATGCTGGGCGGTCAGGGAGGCGTTCTGCCAAAGAAAATTTTGCGGGGGAATGGAATCGCCTTCTGGGGGACGCCGGCGCAACCACTTCGTGAATATCTGAAGCAGCTAGCCGTGATCGCTCGGTTAGCGAAAAAGTGATCGATCGCCACGCACAGACGATTCCGCTGCTGCGTCAGCAGTCGGTAAACTGAATGCTGAAAACAGCGCAGGCAAGATGGAGGCTTGATGAAACTTCGTGTTATGACTACGGCCTTTGCGCTTGTGGCCTTGGCTCTTGCCACGGACAAACAACATATCAATGTAAAAGATAGTTCCACCAGTAGCGATGTAATTTACATCAATGCTGAATTTGACGGCCGTTCCGCTCAGTTGACCTGCTTTTTGTCCCAACCTAATTGCGCGATTCTTAAGCCCGAGACGTATCAAGTGGTCCGCTTGACGAGTGAAGGCCAATACACCGATTGCCCAAACGTTGATATTTATCCGATCTCCGCTAAGGCCGAAAAGGGAAAGAAGCTGGGGGAATACTGTCTGAATTGAAACTCGAGATGGGGCGCAAAGTGCTCACCTCGCGCTGCGATTGCGCGAGCAGCTTTTTTTCGCCCGCCCGCCTTTGCTGTTCTTCCTTCCCAATTGCTGACGTACAAAAGTGCGGGGCCGCCGTCGCTTAGGAATCCGCGGCAGATTCTTCGCCACGCTCGGAATGACAAGGCTCTCACGCGGTCATCTTACCCACGAATGTAACGAACCATGGCCCCTGTGTTATAACTCTCGCCATGCCGAGCGCTCGCCAAGGATCGATTCCTCTATTCCATGCCGCTGGCGTCAACGTGTATCTGCATTGGTCGTGGTTTCTGGTGGCGGCTTACGAAATCAGCGACCGCAAAGGCACTTATTCTTCTGTCGGTTGGAACATCGCGGAATATCTGGCGCTGTTTGTCATCGTGCTGCTTCATGAATTCGGCCACGCCCTGGCCTGCCGCCAGGTGGGAGGCACGGCAAATCAAATCGTGCTCTGGCCGCTCGGTGGCGTGGCCTATGTAGATCCTCCGCAGCGGCCGGGCGCCACGCTGTGGAGCATCGTCGCAGGGCCGTTGGTGAATGTCGCGCTACTCCCGGTGTTGTATGCCCTCGGCATGTTAAGCCGGTCGGCGGGATGGGCGGCGGCGATGCCCGATTTCCACGCCTTTTTGCGCACCATCTTTTTCATCAACTTGAGCCTGTTGGTTTTCAACATCCTGCCCATCTATCCGCTGGATGGCGGGCAGATTCTGCGCTCACTGCTTTGGTTTGCTGTTGGACGCGCCCGCAGCCTGATGGCGGCCACCATCATCGGCTTCTTCGGCGCGGCTGGGTTCGTCGCCTTGGCTGTATGGATGCGGTCCATCTGGTTTGCCATTCTCGCCGTGTTCATGCTGACCAATTGCTGGCGGGGCTGGAAACAAGCGCAAGCCTTGTCGCGCCTGGCAAAGTTGCCGCGGCGCTATGGCGTGGCCTGCCCATCGTGCAAGTCTTCGCCCCCGATTGGAACTTTCTGGAAGTGCGGCCAATGCGGCCAGCCCTTTGACACGTTTGCAACGAACGCGGTTTGTCCCAATTGCAAGTCTCAGTTTCCGCAGACGATGTGTTTGGACTGCCGCAGATCGAGTCCCATGAGCGAGTGGAATGCGCCGGCGGTAGTACTGTCGCGGACTTGAATTCGTCGGGGCTCCAAACCCTATTTGTCATTCTTGTCGAATCCAAGCTTGTTCAATCAGAGCTTGTCCAATCAACTTATTTAGTCGAGCCTTGCCCAATCCAAGTTCCTGCCACGTCCGTACTAGGGGTGAATGAGGGACGAGTCCCGAGCCGAGCGCACAGGGATGGCTAAACGCTACGGCTAGTCTCTCGTCCGCTCAAATCAATTGGAGGAGCAAATGGATTTCACTCATCTCCCGGACGAGTTCTATAAGATCAGCGAGCTACTCATCAATCGGCGCAAGTTCTTCAAAGGCATGGGCGCGGTGGGCCTCGGCGGAGCGGTTGCTCCGTTATTGCTCACGGCATTCGGCACGCAAGTGCGCGCCGACGAGCATGAGTCCGCCGCCGAAGCTGCTTCGGAAGCGGCCCAGGCTAAAGACACAGTGGCCGAAATCGCTACTGCGGCGCTGATTGCCGAAGATTTGGCGACCACTTTTTACTATAACGGCCTGATCGGTAACGTGATTCAGGATCCTAATTTGGCCGGCCCCGGCGGCAGCGCTGACAACGTCACCTCCCAGGGCAACCTCGGAAATGTGAACTACATCCAAGCCGCGTTAAGCGAAGAGATCGCTCACGCTAACCTGCTGCGCAGCCTGCTGAAAATTCCTTCCTCCGGCAAAGATCCGGCGCAGACTTTTTATTTTCCGGCAGGATCTTTCGACTCTCTGACGCCGTTTCTCGCCTTGCTCGACGCATTGGAGAACGCCTTCATCGGCGCTTATCTCAATGCGGTGCAGGAATTCGGAAATATGGCGGCCTCGCAGCGCTCCCGCCGTGACCGGCACAAGGATCACGACGACACTTATTCGCCAGAGCAGCTTGTCTACCTGGCCAAAGTTTCCGCCTCCATCATGGGGATTGAATCGGAGCATCGCGTACTCGGGCGCGTCATCTCCAACTCGAACCCGGCGAATAATCGCAATTACGAAGAGACGGATAACATCACTGCCGTTTACAACGGGAGCAGCTCGGCGGTGGTCGCACTCACTCCGTTTCTCACGCCGAGCACCGGCCCTGCCTATTCGCTTGCCACCGCTCTCGACAATCAAGGGTCAGTATCGCTGCCGGTTTCTGGAACGCCGCCGGCCTTCTAATCAACCGGGGAGGCAGTGCGGCCTGTTGCCTCCCTGGACTGTTCCTCGTCGGCAGCGATAGGATCTCCTCGTCTTCCAAGCTTTGCTATCCTTGCACAGTGCTGAAAATCCACAAGAATGCTTGGCTGCTGGTCCTGCTCTCGGCCGTTCTGCAAATCCTGATTTTTCCGCTGCCCAATTTGTATGTGCTGTGCTGGGTTGCGGTCGCGCCGCTGCTGGTCGCGCTTTTGCGGACGCGGAAGCCGGAGACCTTGCAACTGCAGGAGGGGATGAAGCTTCTACCAGCCAATCCTTGGCAGGCATTCTTGTTGGCTTATGTCTGTGGGATCCTGTGGTATGCCGGCAACTGCTACTGGATCTGCAATACCATGCGTCAGTACGGCGGGCTGAACACTCCTGCTGCGGTTGGCGTCCTCATTCTCTTTTGCCTCTATCTAGCGCTTTACCACGGCGCTTTCGGGTTGTTAGTCAGTCTGCTGGCAAGCAAGAAATCGTTCAACCAGCTCGCGCTGTTGTTGTCTCCAGCCATTTGGGTCGCGGTGGAACTGGCTCGCACCCGCATCACCGGTTTCCCGTGGGACCTCCTGGGGATCGCGCAAGTGGATAACATTCCGCTGGCGCGCATTGCCACGGTGACCGGAGTGTACGGCCTCTCTTTTGAAATCATGGTGGTGAACGCGGCGTTGGCCGCGGCTTTTCTGGTACGGCGCGCTAAACGCAAGCAATTGTTGGTTGCCACGTTGGGAGCCGTGGTGGTGCTGCAAGGAACGCGGTGGATCGCTCCTCCCGCCCTGCCCTCGGACCGAACTGCCGCGTTGGTGCAAGTCAACATTCCGATTCTTAACGAGGCTGATTGGACGCCCGACTACTTTCAGGACACACTGCACGACTTGAGTTCCATCAGCTTTGACGCCGCTTCTCAAGAACCGGCGGGCAGCGCGGTGCAGACGTCCCGGCTGATCGTTTGGCCGGAATCGCCTGCGCCCTTTGCCGACGGTGATCCAGTTTTTCGCAACGCAGTCAGCAATTTGGCTCGCGAATCGCGCGCGTGGGTTTTGGCTGGCGATGTCGGCGACCAGTCAGCGGAGGCCGGCAGATGTACAATTCCGCGTCGTTGGTCGGTCCGGGCGGCGAATGGACCGCGCGCTACGACAAGGTCCATCTGGTTCCCTTCGGCGAGTACATTCCCTTCCCACGGGTGTTTTCGTTTGCCGGAGGATTGACTAAAGAAGTCGGTGCCTTTACCGCAGGCCGGGCGCGCGTGCCGCTCGACGCGGGCGGCGCGAAGCTTGGCGTTTTCATCTGCTACGAATCAATTTTCCCCGATGAGGTCCGGCAGTTCGCCGCCAGCGGTGCGCAAGTGCTGGTCAATATTTCCAACGACGCCTGGTACGGCGACAGCGGCGCTTACGCTCAGCACTCTGAAGCAAACCCGCATGCGGGCCGTCGAAAATAACCGCTGGCTGCTGCGCGACACCAACACCGGCGTTGACCGCAGCCATCGATCCCTATGGACGAATCGTCGCCACTCTCCCGCGCAAAGTGCGCACCGTGCTGCAGGCGCCATACGCGCATCACCGACGTAACCACTTTCTACACCCGCCACGGGGACTGGTTCGCGTGCTTGTGTGCGATAATTTCTGTAGTGGCATTGTTCAGCCATCTTCTATTTCGCACAAAGGTAGAACGGCCATTATGAGTGTAGAGCTGGATCAGGAATACGCAGCGCTGAAAGACAAAGTCCGCGAACTTCGGGAGTACCTTTGACGCGGACAACCTGCGTCCCAACTTAGCCGAGATCGAAAAGCAGGCTGCCGACCCCAATCTCTGGTCGAATCCCCAAAAATCTCAGCAGGTCATGCGCGAGAAGAAGCGCCTCGAGGACATGCTGTCCACCGAGGCCGACCTGATCCGCCGCAGCGACGATATTGCCGCGTACTTTGAACTCGCCGGCGAAGGCGAATCTGTCGACGCCGACCTGCGCCGCGAAATTGATTCGCTGCGCCAGCTAGTCGATCGCCTGGAAACCGAAACCCTGCTCTCCGGTCCAAACGACGCGCTCAATGCCATCGTCACTATTCATCCCGGCGCGGGCGGCACCGAATCGCAGGACTGGGCCGACATGCTGCTGCGCATGTATTTGCGATGGGCGGAGCGCCAGGGATTTCAAAACCGTTCTCTACGACTATCAGCCCGGCGAAGAAGCTGGATTGAAATCCGCGACCTTCGCCGTCAATGGCGAGTACGCTTTCGGCTTGCTGACCAGCGAAATCGGCGTGCACCGCCTGGTGCGCATTTCTCCCTTCGATCAGGCCAAGCGCCGCCACACATCGTTTGCCAGCGTGTACGTCTCGCCGGAAATTGACGACAGCATCGAAGTCGTCATCAAGCCGGAAGACATCCGCACCGATACTTACCGCTCCAGCGGCAAAGGCGGGCAACACGTCAACACCACCGACTCCGCGGTGCGCATCACGCACATTCCCACAGGAATTGTGGCTGGCTGCCAGAACGAGCGTTCGCAGCATAAAAATCGTGATCGCGCCATGAGCATGTTGCGCTCGAAACTTTATGAACATGAAATGGAGAAGAAGCGCGAAGCCACGCGGAAGATCGAGGATTCCAAACTGGATATCGATTTCGGCTCGCAGATCCGCTCTTATGTACTGCAGCCTTATCGCCTGATCAAAGACCACCGCACCAAGGTCGAGGTCGGCGACGTAGACCGCGTGATTGACGGCGATCTGCAGCCTTTCATCCGCGCGTATTTGTTGATGCGGCGCGGGGAGAAGGGCAGTTCATGACGTTTAGGAAGAGGTTTGCACCATGCCGCGCATGATCGATTTGATCCGCGCCTCGGCCGTGCCCCACAACATTGTGCACTCCGCGGCCAAGGGCGCGCTCTCCATACCGGGGCCGGAAATGATGGAAATCCTCGTCTATCTGGCCACGCACGACCAGGCTTTCGGCGAGCAAGCTAGCCTCACTTTGGCGGGTTGGGATGAAAAAGCGTCGCTAGCCATGGCTGGCGATCCCGCCGCGCCCCAAGAAGTGTTGGATTACCTTGCATCGCCGAAGAATTTGCGGCCAGCGCTGCTGCCTGCCTTGCTCACCAACCCTGCGGTTTCCGACACAACCTTGGCGGAAATAGCGATTGCAGCCCCTCGTGAGGCGGTAGACAGCATATTGAGCAGCGCGCGCGCCGAACATTCTTCGTTCATTCTCGAGGCGCTCCATTCCAACCCGCACCTAAGTGGAATTCAGGCGGAACAGATCAGGAACCGGTTGTCACCGGCAGAGCCGCCGGTGCCGCCCCATGATCCTCCGCCGGCGCAATCCGGAACAGCTTCTTCTCCCAGCGCTGCTGAGGTTGCGGAAGAGGGCGATGTTCTCAGCCCGGAGATGACCGCCTATCTCGCCGAAAACGCCGCTGAAATTGAAGCCAGCGAAAAGCCATTTCATCCTATCGGCGGCATCCAGGAAATCCGCGAAAACGTGCTGGAATCCCAGGAACCGGAGGCCAGGGCTGCGGCGGCGGCGGCGAATGGGGGATCTCGTTCCGCCGCATCCGGCGCCAAGGCCCAAATCCAGCGAGGCAGCGCGCTGCAGAAAATCTCCCAGCTGGACGTCAAAGGACGTATTCAGTTGGCCATGAAAGGCAATAAGGAGGAACGTTCCATCCTGGTGCGCGACGGCACCAAGGTGGTGGCGCTTGGCGTGCTCGAATCACCCAAGATCACCGATGCCGAAGTCGAGGCGTTTGCCAACCAGAAGAATGTTCTGGAATCCCTGCTGCGCGGCATTTCGATGAAGCGCCGCTTCATGAAGAATTACAATGTCGTCCGCAATCTGGTTGCGAATCCGCGCACCCCCCTCGATGTTTCTCTCGGCCTCATGAAGAATCTGCAGATTCAGCGATCTCAAGAACATTTCCGGGAAACAAAGATGTTCCCGACACCATTCGCAAGCTGGCGCTGAAAATGTACAAGCAGAAGCGGGATTCCAACAAGGGCTAGGCCTATCTCGCCCCGCGCAGCGGCTGCGCCTCTTTAAACGCCCTATCCCCGCCCCCCGAAAATGGCCGTTCCCACCCGCACGCAGGTGGCTCCTTCCTCGATGGCAATCTGAAAATCGTGCGACATGCCCATGGACAGCATGTCCATTTCCACTCCGGGAAGATTTCGCGCCGCAATTTGCTCTTGCAAGTCACGAAGCCGTCGAAAATAAGGACGCGCCTCTTCCGGATCGTCGGCAAACGGCGGAACCGTCATGAGGCCCCGAATGTGCAGATCGTTCAACTCCGCCGCCGCCTGAAGAATGTCTTCCAGTTCGGTCGATTCAGGGGCGACTCCGCTCTTGGCCGGCTCGCCGCCAATATTGATCTCGAGCAGCGCTGTCAGATTCTTGCCGGCCTGGGCCGCGGCGGTGTTGAGCCGGCGGGCCACGCGCAGAGTATCCACTGAGTCCACGAAGTCAAACAACTCCACAGCCTTTGCCGCTTTGTTGGCTTGCACATGCCCAATCATGTGCCATTCGACTTCGCGCAGATCGCGTAAAGCCTCGATCTTTGCCGCGAATTCTTGTACACGGTTCTCGCCGAATCGCCGCACCCCTGCCGCGTAGGCTTCGCGGATAAGCGCAGGAGAGAATGTCTTGCTCACCGCGATAAGCTCAATGTTTTCGGGCTGTCGCCCGGCACGACGCGCGGCAGCAGCGACTTGCTCGCGAACCAGTGCTATGTTTTCGGAAACGGACACAGAGGTTCCTGATCTTGTTCACATCATCGCGGTGGGCGGAGCCGGCTCACTCGGATCACCAGCGCTGGTGAGCGGAATGCGAATCATGAGGAGCGCGAGGCCCGCCATCACGGCGAGTCCCGCAATATACGAGGGGTACTGAAAGATCTGCGGCGTCGCCCAATTGCGGCTCTTGGCCACCGCAACAATTCCCGCCCAAACAAGCCCAGCAGAGATTCCCCGACAATCAGCCCGGAAGCGGTCAGCACTCCGCGCATTCTCCACCCGGGCTCGCTGCGCTTCATTGAAGCCGCGCCGTTTTGCCAGCCAGTCTCCCACAGCCCGGAAGACTCCGCCGAAAAAGATCGCGAAGGTGGTCTCAAGCGGCAAGTACATTCCCACAGCTACCAGCATGGGGCTGCGCACTTGCATCATGATCATGGCGATGCCCATCAATATCCCACCACCACGAGGGGCCAGGGCATATCTCCTCCGACCACGCCCACCGCCAGGGTTGCCATCAGTCCCGCCTGGGCGCGGCCAGTTCACGACTGCCGAAACCGAATGACTTATTCAGAAGCGCCAGCGGAAAATACATCACCAGACTCGCCACCACCACCGCAATCAGCTCGGCCAACTGAATTTTCCGGGGTGTACCACCCAGGATGTACCCGACTTTAAAATCCTGTAGCAACTCGCCGGCGACCGCCGAGGAGACACAAACCACCGCCGCCACGCTGAGCACGGCCAACACGCCCGATTTTCCCGACACTCCCAGCGAAACCATGAGCAATGCGGCGATCAGCAGAGTGGAAAGAGTGAGTCCGGAAATCGGGTTATTGGAAGAGCCGATCAACCCACCAGGCTTCCGGAAACCGTGGCAAAGAAAAAGCCGACCACCAGCATAACAACCGCCGCCAAAATAGCCGGCCAAAGCAGGCCCGTGAGATGGACATACAGCACGCACATGAACAAGAACATGAGCGCGATCAGGCCAAACACAACTTTCGAGCTCATGTATTGCTCGGTGCGCGACAGTTGGGCGCGCTGGTCCGCGGTTTGGCGTAAGTCGCTGAGCGCTTTGCCCAGCCCCGCCGTCAGGCTTTTGCCCATTTTGAATAAGGTGTAAGCGGCTCCTACCAGCATTCCTCCTACTGCAATGGGGCGGACTACAAACTTCCATACCGCAATCGCCATGGTTGCCCAGTCGTCGGGAGTATTTGCCGGAAGGTATTGCTTGAGTCTGCGGTCCCAGAAAGAAAATCAGCAGCGGGACCATCAATCCCCAGGCCAGCACGCCGCCGGCAAACTGGATGGATGCGAGCCGTAGCCCGATAATGTAACCTACCCCCAAATACGCCGGGCTTACGCTCGGGGCCGCGAACGTACTGGTGCCGCCCGCTGCAACGATATTCTTGCTTCCGGCAAGACCGAGCCGGACTTGACTGCGTCCCAGGCTTCCCACCGCAAATGAAAATCTTGGTTTGGGGCGAACAGCCCAAAGCTTCCCAGGATGTACACGATTCCGCCTACGCCAATGTTCCAGAAAAGATATTTCGCGGCTTGCGCGCCGCGCTGCCCTGCCTTGTGGATCTCCGAAGCGGCTACCGACTCCGGAAAAGGAAGTTCAGGATCTTCCACCATGGCTCGCCGGACCAAAGAAATAAAGAGCACGCCCAGAATGCTGCCGACCATAATCAATGCCGTCGATTTCCAATAGGCGTCGAAGGACCAGAACGACGGCCAAACTCCGGCCAGCGCGAAGGCGGGCAATGTGAAAATTGCTCCTGCAGCCACGGATTCTCCGATGGACCCGGCGGTGCGGGCGATGTTTTCCTCGAGCAACGATCCTTTCCATGCCCGCAATACCGCCATTCCTATGACCGCTGCCGGATAGGTGGCTGCAATGGTGATTCCCGCGCGTAATCCCAGGTATGCATTGGCCGCCCCCAGAACTACCGTCATCACCAGGCCGAGCAGTAATGCCCGCAGGGTAAGTTCCTTCATCTCTATAGTTTCTGGGACATACGGACGGAACTTCTTAGGACTATCGGCGACCCCGCTGGGGTTCGGTGCGCTCATCTGAAGATCCCTCGCAAATGATTGTGGCAGTTTGACATATTTCAGGAAGAAGGGCGCACCTTAACACGCGCGTCCGCCGCTTTACAAGTGGGTAAACCCACCCTGCCGGCATTTGCATCGAAGTTTCTCGCCTGAAGCTAGTCTGCTTGGTTAGAATAGGGGGTAGCTTCTTCGACGGCCGTATCAGGGTGTCGCCTTGGATTCTACCGGATTTCGGTGCAAACGCTGCGGCAGTGGTGAGGGTTACCGTTCCCGCTCCCGAAATATTTTGGAGAAGTACCTCTTGCTTTTGTTTCTGTTGCGCCCAGTGCGCTGTGGGCACTGTTATCTGGCGCACCTACCGTTTTGTGTTTCAGCAAGTGCGGTCAGCCAAGAAATCTGGCGCGACGAACCCTGCGTGATTCGCGAGGGAATGCCGCCTCCAGCTCTGTTTGAAAATCTTCAAACTGTAACAATCCAGGGCAGTCGGTTCGTTTAGAATAGCTTCGTCGGCGCTTGAACCCCGCAGCCGACCGGGCAACCCATGGATTCCATAGGATTTCGCTGCAGACGATGCGGCAACGAGGAAAGCTTTCCTTCCCGTTCGCGCAATTTTCTCGAAAGATATTTCTTGCGGATATTCTCGCTGCGCGCGCTGCGCTGCAGCCATTGCATGTCGCGTTGCTACCGCGTCCGGCGTCCGCAAGACCGGCAACGGCAAAGAGAAGACCGCGGTATTACGGACGCTACTACCTGAATCTCGCGTGGAGAATTGCGCCCCGCTTCGCCGCTGGTTATACTTGAGAAGATTCATCCGCCTAGACCACTAGTTGTATCGGTAGGATTAGGGAGGCCCGTCTTCAGCAGTAGCGAGGACCCAACCCGGGTTTCGGGGGCCAAAGTTGCCGTTGCGCGCAACTGGTTGGCCGCGCGGTTGGGCAGTGCCGTGGAAAGCCTGTTCGCGACGCTATTCCCCGCCGATTGCCGCTTGTGCGGCGTCCCACTCTTAGAAATCTCACGCCTGCCTGTCTGTAAAGATTGCCTCGCTGCGATTCATCCGATTGGCGCTGGAACTTGTGCGGTCTGCGGCGAACCCATTCTCAGCCCTTATGCGCTTTCATCGAATGCCGGCGAGCCTCGCTGCGGCCCGTGCCGTCGCTTGCAGCCACCATTCGTCCGGGCCACGGCTTATGGCAGTTATGAAGGCGCCCTCCGCAAACTGATTCACTTGCTGAAGTACGAGCAAGTGCGGCCCGCCGCCCAGGTACTTGGCCGGATGTTGGGCCAGGCAATTCATGAGTTGGCGCCGGACTTCGGGAGTGCGCCAGTAGTGTTGTTGCCCGTGCCTCTGCATCGGGAGAAGCGGCGGCAGCGAGGCTTCAATCAATCCGAGATCATTGCTCGTGAAGCTCTTAAGCTGAGTCCATCGAAGGATCGGATGATCTTGAACGCGGATATGCTGCTGCGCCGGCGTCCCACACAATCGCAGATTGGGCTCACCCGCCATCAACGCCGGGAGAATATTCGCGGGGCCTTTGTGGTCGCGAAACCGGCTGATGTATCGGGCCGGGAGTTCCTATTAGTAGACGATGTATTTACCACCGGCACGACCGTTTCCGAATGTGCCCGCATTTTGCGGCGCGCTGGCGCATCTAACGTATGGGTAGCTACGGTGGCCCGCACATTGAAACTGGAAGCCAGTCATGCGGAGCTTGACCAGAAAATCGAAATTCGTCTGGCGGTACCTGCATAAGCGTATGTCGGCAAATTGGAACAACTCGGCGGCTCGCATGGAGGCGGCGAACTTGCCTCCTCCGAGCGTCCTGGGCTTTCATCAGGGGAGCGATGGCCACGCCCTGCACGCTCCCGTGCTGGTGCTGAACGCCTCCTACGAGCCCATTAATGTGTGCGCTGCGCGCCGCGCTATTGTGCTGGTGCTGAAGGGGATTGCCATGACCGAGGAGGAAAATGGCCACTTCCTGCACGCCGCGCGGTTGGCGGTTCGCCTGCCCTCGGTGATTCGCTTACTGGAGTATCGCCGCATCCCGCACCAGTCGCGCGCGCTCTCCCGCAAGAACATCTTATTGCGCGATCGCAACACCTGCCAATACTGTGGCGAGGTTTTGCCTTCCAGTGAGCTGACTCTGGATCACGTGATTCCCCGCTCCCGTGGTGGAGCTTCAACCTGGGAAAATCTGGTAGCTTGCTGCCATTTCTGCAACCGCCGAAAAGGAAATCATTTTCCCCTCGAGGCAGGAATGAAGCTGCTGCGCGAGCCGCGCGCTTTTAATCTGCACACCAGCCGCCACATCATGCGGCTGATGGGCCGTTCCGACGACAAATGGCGAAAGTATTTGTTTTATTAAGCTGTCAGCTTTCAGCCGTCAGCAATTAGCACTTGGCATTTGGCCGTAGAGCCGAAAGCTCCTCGAAATTCCAACAGCCTGTGATTACCCGAGCCTGTAATTATTCGAACCAGGGTGCCCCATCTTCGTCGCGTTCTTTGCGACTAAGATGGGATTCCACGATCGCCGGCACTGTGGGTTCTTGATTCTCCACGTCGTCATCCTGAGCGACGTCGAAGCGGTGGAATCCCCTAAACGCCCACGCCTGAGCACAGGAAACAAGTACATGATAGAGACTTAGCCAAATGCCAAGTGCCAATTGCTGAGAGCTGACGGCTGAAAGCTGAAAGCCTATTTCTTCTCGGGCGCAGGATTCGGCTGCTGATCCCCCTTGGGCAGGTCTCTTCCTTCGTAGGTGATCTTCACGTTGGAGCCGAATTTCTTGTAATTCTCGTACTTCACAATCTCGCGGATATGAATGTCGCCGGTAGCGAAGTGCAATATGTCATCGGCTTTGGTGTAGGTAGGAAACCAGTATTTGTTATCGATCTGCTCCCGCCAGGTAGTGAAGTTTGGGTAGAGGTGTTCGTCCTTCCCTCTTTTGCCGCGGTTAATGTCGGGGACCGACTTACCGTACGTTTTCACGATCTGGAAGTCGTGATCATCTACCCAAATGCGTCCCTGAAAATAACGCTTCTTGCCCACAATTTCCTTGGGAGCGATATCAAAAACGTAGCAGTGCAGTTCGTCTTCCTGCTGTTGCCCTACATAGAGGATGTTATATTCGCCAACTTCATCGCTGGTGAGAACGAAGGGCATCCGATGCTGGATGTCCTCGAAATCACCTTGATCCATCTGCAGGCCGCCGTTATCCAGCGTGGATTGCGGCGCGAATACGACGTACTCCAGCCGCTTGCCTTGATCGTCGAAGATGACGTCCGCCACCTGGTGATACTCGCCAGTCACCGTGTTTCCGTCCAACACCTGCACCGTAACCGACTGCCGGTAAGTATATTGATCTCGGGCGTCTTTGAAGTCTTTCTCTTTCGCGGCAAAGCGTTGGATGATTTGCTCAGGGGTGGTTCCCGTGGGCTGAGCTTTGTCCAGCGGGCCTTCGCCTTCGTCGGCCACACTGGCTAAGGGGACAAGCAGAGTCGCACTCATGACCAGCATCGACACGACGGAAAGAAGAGATTTCATAGTTTTCACTTTAGCAAATTCCGGCGGAAGTGCGGCTGGAGTAACTGCCATAATGCCGCTCGCCCGCGGCATACCCTCTCCGCTCAGAGGGCTGCGGCGCGGGGGAGCGGTACCTCTAACTCCTGTTTGGATTGTTAATGCTGGCCGAAAGTTGCACGAATGACGGCCATGCCCGCAAATTAGCCGTCACTTGCAACCTCCTATCTTCACATTATGCGTCCCGTTGTAAGATGGCCCATACCTCATGGCTCCCATCCCACGCGACGGCTCGGAAACTTTGGCTGATTTGCAACGGGAGATCGCCCGAATCTCCTCTCTGCCCGCGATCCGCGCGGCGTTGAGCTGGCTGCGCGGCCGGGAGCCAAAATTCGCCCAGTGGCAATTGGAAATGGCGCGCATTCCCGCGCCTCCCTTTGGCGAGACGGCACGCGGAGAATGGCTGCAAGCGCGTTTTCGCGACCTCGGCCTCGAAGAGGTTTCCAGCGATGAAGTGGGCAACGTGTTCGGCGTTCATCCTGGAAATGGTTCGCGCTGCGTCTCGCTCAGCGCTCACATGGATACGGTGTTTCCTGCCGGAACGCCGTTGAATGTGCGCCAACAGGGTAGCCGGCTTTACGGGCCGGGAGTTTCGGACAACGGCGCTGGGCTGGCCGCCCTGCTTGCGGTTGCTTCTGCCCTGCGCGCAGCTTCCGTATCGCACAGCGCGCCCATTCTTTTCATTGGCAACGTGGGGGAAGAGGGCGAAGGCGATTTGCGGGGCATGCGCCATATTTTCTCCAGTGCCCGCTGGAAGGATTCGATTGCCGCCAGCCTCATTCTTGACGGCGCGGGTTCCGACACCATCGTTGCGGAGGCTCTTGGCAGCAGCCGTTTCGAAGTGATCGTACGGGGCCCGGGTGGACATTCGTGGAGCGATTTCGGTGCGCCCAATCCCATTGTCGCGCTGGCTAGCGCCGTGCAGATCTTCAGCCAGACTCCGGTCCCTGTTTCGCCCAAGACCACTTTCAATATTGGTGTCATCCGCGGCGGTACTTCGGTGAACTCCATTCCAGAGTCGGTCAGCATGCGAGTGGACATCCGCTCCACCTCGATGGCCGAAATCGAGCGCCTGGAAGCCGCTCTGCGTTACGCGCTCGAACGCGGCGTGCTGGAGGAATCGGAAGCCAGTGAGCTGCGTAACCCATCCCAGCGCCGGTTTTCAGGATTGAGTCACGAACTCATTGCGATCGGCAATCGTCCCGCCGGAGAACTGGAAAAAGGCGCGCACATTCTGCAAGTGATTCGCGCCGTGGACGAGCACCTGGGAAACACGGCCCAGATCCAGCGTGCCTCGACGGATGCCAACATTCCTCTGTCGCTGGGCCGCGAGGCCATTGCCATCGGCGGTGGCGGGTCGGGCGGTGGTGCGCACACGTTGCAAGAGTGGTTCGACTGCAACGGCCGCGAACTGGGCCTGAAGCGCATTTTGCTGACGCTGCTCGCGCTGGCCGGGGCGTGAGGATTTCGTGCGCGGTGTCGCAACCTAGGCATCAGAGGGTGCCCCTCGATAAGAGCGAAGACTGTGTCAAGGACAAACTTCTCCCTCAGTGTTTTGCCAGAGAAGGTTGAGGACCAAGGCTCTGCGAGTCTCACGCTGAATCACCTGCGGTGGAAGATGGTTCCACCCAACCATCGATTCGGCCAAACCATCGACCATGATTCTGCTATGCGACTGGGTTGACGATGGCAAAAGCCTTTCCCAGAGAGCGAAACGGTGGTCGTCTCTCGAGTGCACGCTGTAGTGTGCGCAAAAACGACTCGACACAGCCGGCGGTTTCATAAACGCGGTTAAAAGCTTGCCTCCGGCCGCCGGTGCACCCGCACGATTTCAATAACTGCTCTAAAATTGCATTGATATCATTCTCTCTCGAAAAGGTATACCTATGGCGACCTTAGAATCTCCCGCCACCCGTCTTCACAAAACTTCCTTCCTCAATGAGCCTGCCACCAACTTCACTTCCGAGCACACCGCCCGCAAGATGCACGCCGCTCTGGACAAGGTTCGCAACGAGTTAGGCCGCGAGTACGATCTAATCATCGGGGGTCAGCGCTTAAGGACCGCGGACAAAATCAAGTCCACCAATCCGGCACAGCCTTCCCAATTAGTGGGATTGCACCAGAGAGCGGGCAAGGAGCAGGTTGAGCCCGCCATGCACGCGGCGGTTTGCGCTTTTGAATCCTGGAGCCAGACTTCAGCCGAACAGCGGGCCAGCCTGTTGTTCCGCGTGGCCGACCTGCTACGCGAACGCAAATTCGAATTCTGCGCGTGGCTGGTGTTCGAAGTCAGCAAGAATTGGGCCGAGGCGGATGCTGACATTGCCGAGACCATTGACTTCTGCGAGTTCTACGCTCGCGAGGCCCTGCGCTTGGCGAAGGCCACTCCTCCCATCCAACTGCCCGGCGAACGCGATTCGCTTTTCTACATTCCGCTGGGTGTCGGCGCGGTCATTCCGCCGTGGAATTTTGCCGCCGCCATTATGGCGGGCATGACTGCGGCTTCCATCGTCTGCGGCAACACGGTCATCCTCAAGCCTTCCAGCGATTCGCCGACCATCGCCGCAAAATTTGTCGAACTGCTGGAAGAAGCCGGTATGCCCGACGGCGTGGTGAACTTCTGTCCCGGCGCAGGTGCGACCTTCGGCAATGCTCTGGTCGCCCATCCCACGACGCGCTTCATCGCGTTCACCGGTTCGCGCGAGGTGGGTCTCGATATCAACCGCCGCGCCGCGGATCTCTCTCCGGGACAAATCTGGATCAAGCGCGCCATCCTCGAAATGGGAGGCAAGGACGCCATCATCGTCGATGCCGACGCCGATATTGACGCCGCAGTTGGGGGCGTGGCCGTTTCCGCATTCGGCTTCCAAGGGCAGAAGTGCTCAGCCTGTTCCCGCGCCATTGTCGACGAGCGCATCTACGAATCGTTCCTCGAGCAACTGAAAGCCCGCGTAGAAAAGATGACGGTGGGCGATCCCGCCGACAATACCAATCAAGGCGCGGTCATCAACGAAGCTTCCATGAATTCGATCCTCGGCTACATCGAATCCGGGAAAAAAGATGGACGGCTCATTACCGGCGGCGGCCGCGCTCCCGGCGATGGCTATTTCATTCAGCCCACTGTGATCGCCGACATTCCGCCAAAATCGAAACTCGAGCAGGAAGAAATCTTCGGTCCGGTTTTAGCCGTGATCAAATCGCGCAATTTCGATCACGCGTTGGAAATCGCCAACGATACCGAATTCGGCCTCACCGGTTCCGTCTACACTACTTCTCGCGAAAGAATGGATCGCGCCACCCGCGACTTCCATGTGGGCAATCTCTACTTCAACCGCAAATGCACCGGCGCCATGGTAGGTGCGCATCCCTTCGGCGGGTTCAACATGTCGGGCACTGACTCCAAAGCCGGCGGCCCGGACTATCTGCTCTTATTCACACAGGCGAAATCGGTAGGCGAAAAGATCGTGTTTTAGGTGGACCACAGAAGCCAGGGGGACACTGAGGTATCGACGTGTTCCTCTGTGCCCCTCCGTGCGCCCTGTGGTTGTGCGAAAGTAGTTCTATGCCGCTTTCCCTTTCCACAATGCCAGCACCGCGCCTGTCGGATCGCTGATGATGCTGAACCACCCCGCACCCATCACCTCGGTGACATCCCTGATTAGGCTTGCGCCCAGCGACTGCGCTTTCTGCGTGGCCGCGTTGATGTCGTCCACTTCCACATAGGCCAACCACGCCGAAGGGGCGCCGGGCACGGGATGTTTCATCATTCCGCCGCCCGTGCCCTTGCCGACTTTGATCATGGTGTAGGTCCCCATGTCTCCCATAGGCATGTCTTCGAGCTGCCAGTCGAACAGTTTCGAATAAAACGCCTTAGCCTTGCTGACATCGGTTGTGTTGAGTTCTACGTGCACGAACGGATTTGGCATAACTTTCTCCTCAGTGAATTGCGGACTTAAAACTTTGCACACCGCTTCATGTGCTCTACGATCGACACCAGACACGAAACATTCGCTCGCGCGGCGCCGCGAAGGTTCGGGTTATTTCGGCCGTGACCGACTGCGATGCGACGGATGCTTGCTCCATGACGGCTCCTCCGATGATTGTTGTTGGGTTAAGTAGCGGTTAAGCGAGTCGAGCTGTGTCTCCCAAAAAACGCGGTACCGCGCCAGCCAGTCCGCCGCTTGCCGCAAAGACTCTCCCGCCAGCCGGCAACGCCGCACCCGCCCCGTCTTTTCCTGCGCAACCAGCCCGGCATGTTCCAGCACCCGCAAGTGCTTCATGACTGCGGGAAGAGACATGTGATACGGCTTCGCCAAATCGCTTACCGAAGCCTGCCCATGCGTAAGGGTTGCCAGAATGGCGCGCCTTGTAGGATCAGCCAGAGCCGCAAACGTTGCGTCAAGCTTCCGCTCATACTTAACCACGCGGTTAAGTATAGGGAGACTCCAAGGAATGTCAAGAGAAAATGCGATGAAATCCCGTAACGCCAGCGTCCCGCCGGCCAAGAAGCGGGCGCATGCCCGCCAGTCCACCACAGCAACCCAGAGCTTCGGCGACCTTAGGAAGTGGCTTATCTCTCGTCCGCAGAAACGCAGGCGCGTTGACGAACACAGAGGCGATCAGGTGTGCATCAATCACGCCGATGCCGAGGCTGTACAGACGGCGAGCTTCAATCGCTTGGTAGCCGCGCAGTCCAGACGCTTGAACGCTAAAAGCCCCGCCCGAAGCCGAGCTTGGACGGGGCACGCGGAAGTCCTCTCTCTTAAGCCACTTCACGCTCTGCTCTGCCAGCCTGCTCCTCAAGGAAACTCGTTCGCAGCGGCCTGAAGCCGGCGCGAACCTCTTCCGAAAAGTATTTCGGCTGTTCCCAGGCGGCAAAGTGTCCGCCTTTGGGGAGCCTGTTGTAATGAATCAATTTTGGATACGCCTGCTCTGCCCAGCTCCGCGGCGCTGGATAGAGTTCGTCTGGGAAAACGCTTACCGCAACCGGGATGGAGACGCCCTTGGCATTGAAATACCCAAGTTTGCCCCAATTTTCCCAATAGAGACGGGCGCCAGAAAGCGCCGTGTTCGTCAACCAGGCGATCGTGATGTTGTCGAGGATGTCGTCGCGCGTGAGTCCTTCGGATTCCCCATCGAATACGCGTGTGATCAGCTCGTAGCTCCGTGCGTCGTGATCCAGAAAATAAGCCGCCAAGCCGACCGGGGAGTCCGCGATTCCGTATAAGGTCTGCGGCCGCAGCCCCATCTGGAACCCGTAGGCGATTCCTTTTTGATACACGTACAGCAAACGCTCGTAAGCGATCTTCTCATCGGCCGACAGACCCGCTGGCGCCGGCGCACCCGACGCAGCCGCCTTGTCGATGTCGTTCGGAAAGATGCCAGGCATGTTGGTGTGAATGCCCAGCAACTCCGGAGCCGCCTGCACGCCCATCTGATCGACAACGAGAGCGCCCCAATCGCCGCCTTGCGCCACGAATTTCGTGTAGCCGAGGCGCTTCATCAGCACCACCCAGGCGCGCGCGATGTGGGCAACATCCCACCCGGTGGTGGCCGGTTTTCCTGAGAATCCGTAGCCCGGCATGGATGGGATCACCAAGTCGAACGCATCGGATGCGTTTCCGCCGTGCGCAGTAGGATTGGTCAGCGGATCGACGATCTTCATCTGTTCGATGATCGAGCCGGGCCATCCGTGGGTCACGATCAGCGGCAACGCATTTTCGTGTTTTGAACGGACGTGAATGAAGTGAATGTCGAGCCCGTCGATCTCGGTGATGAACTGCGGCAGGGCGTTCAGCTTCGCCTCGATCTTGCGCCAGTCATAATCCGTCGCCCAGTAACGCGCAAGGGCCTGAGTCGTCGCGAGCTGTACTCCTTGGGATGCATCCGTCACCGTTTCCCGTTCAGGCCACTTTGTCGCGTTAATGCGCTTGCGTAATTCGGTCAGATCCGCCTCTGGAACGCTCACATGAAAGGGACGAATCGCATTCTTATCATCCGCCTGTTGGCTGCGTTGTTGGATTGCACTGGTTAGAGTCATGCTGTCCTCCTTAAATTGAATACCTCTAGATTTTTCGGTTGTGCTGAAGTTGATTTGGTAACGAAGACGGGGGACGAAGAAACCCAGGGAATCTGTACCAGTAAATCTCCGAGCGACGGAAGGTCAATACAATAAATCCTGTATGGCAGTGACGCCAACAGCGCTCCGTAGCGCCGGCGTCCCGCCGGCCCATGGGCGGGCGAATGCCCGCCAGTCCGCCACCGCTTGCGGCGCGGAATGTTCTTCCATGCGGGGCGGGCGACGCGCATGAGTTCGTCATCCAGCGCCACAGTTGTTCTCATGAGAGACTCCAAGCGCGAAGCATAGCGTCAAATGACGCCAATTGCTGCGCCTGTGCCGGATCGGTTGCCGCGCGACCTACGGCGGATAAACACGTCCTCGCCCCAGCGGGGCTTGAACGGGGCATAATTGGCTACGCCACTCGCATCGGAGAAAAGGGATAAGCTCAGGGTTGAATGGCCGAGCCGCGAAGTGGAGCCTAGCGCACTGGAAAACTCGTACTTCTCACGTGAACACGATCAGGCAGCAGAAAGACGAAATCACACCCAGCTTCGCCGCAGGCCAGAATGCCACTTCGAAATACACGGGACGGATTCGAATCCGGGATTTCCGTTTGCAGCTTTGCCCGGCTGATCTGCTCTCCCATCGCTTTCAAAGATTCTGTCCCGCTCACATACTTTACCTCTGCCGTTTTGCTCGGGGAGAAGATAACCGTGAAATCAGCACTCCCTTTTTCGTGGGCGGCAGAGGACAGTCGTACGGTGCGCATGTGGCTCAGTTCGTCCTGAGGTGAGTAGTATTCGCCCGCGCCGGGTCGACTACGCTGAAGCCTGGGGTGGTCCTCGGCTTCCTTCCCAACGAGTTGCTTATAGTGTTGGCGTAGATCATTCTCGTTTTCACTATTGCTATCAAAGGACGCGGCAAGCGCCAATTCGTACTGGTGTGCGGCTTCGGTCTTCTTGCCCAGATTTTCGTAGATCTGCCCGAGATGACTCCCCACGATCGGGTCCTGTGTAAGCAGCCAGGCGGCGCGAATGTAAGGCAGCGCCTTCTCATAGTCTGCCTTGCGAAAGTAGATCCACCCCACGGTGTCCCAGATCTCGCCCAGACGCAGAGTGTCAGTCAAGCCAGCCTCGTCGTCGGCCGCCCCGACTGAGTCGGCTTCGGCCTGACGCAGAGCCTTGTCCCCGTAGATTGCTGCATCGTCCAACGCAACATTGTTGTCGGCAAGTTCGTAAGCCACAGAATTGAGAGTGTTCGCACTAGAATCGCCTTCCGCCGCTTTCTTAAGTAAAGGTGACGCCTTGTCAGACTGTTTATTATGCAAGTAAGCTTCGGCCAGTTGTAATTGCAGCGCTGGACTGTCAGGCGATTGCTGCACCGCTTTTTCCAGCACCTGTACGGCCTCGGAGTACTTTTGCTGTTTGTTGAGTCCGGCAGCGACGGCGAGTGCTGCATCCCGATTCGCCGGATCGATCCTCAGCAGCTTCTGGTATTCGGCCAGCGCCTCGTCCTGGCGGCGCATCTCCGACAGCACTCTCGCCAACACTTGATAGGTGATCGGATTCTCCGGGTGGAACTCCTCTTCTTTCCTCAACTCCGACAACGCACCTTCCCTGTTTCCCTGCGTAAGGTATGCGATACCCAACATAACGTGAGCACCAGGAAATTTCGGGTTTAGACTGATCACTTTCCGAAAGGCCTCTTGCGCTCGTGTAGAGTCACGGCCCTGCATTGCGCCCTGGCCTTCGTCCATCAGCTTTGCCGCCTCAGGGTTCGCCTGGCGGGCCTGCTCCATGATCTCCTGTGACCCGCCTAGAGCTGTAACGGTGGGATTCGAACTGGCCTCAACCTGCGGAGCGGGCCCCTCTCCGGGAGGAAACTCGGTTTTCCCCGTATCGAGATTCAGATAGCGGTCGAAGTCATCCGAAATAGCCTTGCAGAACTTCTTGTACGAATCCCAGGAAGCGAGCGGCACTTTGCTTTGTTTGACCACCAACCGGCGGGTAGCTTTTAGCACTCCGTTCTTGATCTCGTACGTCGCATGGTAGTCGGCGAAATCTTCCATCAAATCTTTCTCGTCCGAGTATGGTGGCGCCAATCCGGCGGGCAAGGCGATCTTTGACTGGAAGACAACCTCTCCCTGAGCACCGAGAATGACTGGTTCCACTGGTTTCTCGTCTTGCGAACCGGCGCTCTCGATCCCGAAAAAAGGAAGCGGCGCAATCATGCGGTGGTCGCTCCACTCACTATAGTTCTTGCGCGTGTAGTCGTAGCTGAATTGGAACGGCGTATCTGTATCTTCGGGAGCGGAAGCGGTCACCTCACTGACTTCACCGCCGAACCCTGAAAAATTGGAAATCTGCTGGGCCAGTTGTTTCCATTGGGCGGGAGAGACACTGCGAAAGCCAGCCCTGTAGAGAACCTCTGCGTCCCCGCGGGCGGTGCGTTGGACGTGCATGGTGAGCGTTCCTTCGGGACTAACCTTGCCTTCGCCGCTAAAAGTGATCGAAGCCGGAAACGGCGGCTGAGCGGGAGTGGTCATCACACTGGCGGGACCGGTGTTCGGCATCACCAGTGCCTGCTTGTCACGCAGGTTGGCCAGCAACAAACCAGCCGGCGCAACTTCCGGAGTGGTGTCCAGCCAGAGGAACTCCTTGCCGCGGGGTAGCACAGATATCAAATGATTGAATTGGCCGGGCGAGGGTACATCGGGATCGAGTTTCTGCGTGGCGTGAATGAGAACCGGCCAAGCTTCAATTCCCGCAGCCTGCAACATGGTGGCCAGCAATGTGTGCTTGTCTTTGCAATCGCCGTACTCGTTCTCAAAGACGTCCTCCGCCGGGTGTGGCTGGTAGCGGCCAATCCCAAATGACAACGAAACATAGTGGATTTGCGTGGAGACAAATTTGTAGATGGCGTGAATTTTGTCGTCATCGGTGGTGAGGCCTTTCGTCAGCTCGGCGACCTTTGCCTGAATCTGCGGAGTGACCACCACTTGAGACCGTTGCAGATCCCTGTACCAGCTTCCCACTTCCTCCCAAGTATGAAAGGTGGTGACCTGCACCGACGGCTTCGGCGCCTCGGTCTTCTTCATCAATGTCTCGCGTTCTTTTAGATCGAGGTTCGAAGTCTTCCAGCTATAGATCTTGTGAGTCGCGTCTTCCTTAATCGCAGGTTGCACATCGGAACTTGCAACTTTGACATACTTGTCCTTGGGGACCGCAATCTCCACTTCTTCATCTTTGACGATGTACGCCTTTGTAAACGTATCCTCGTACCAGAAGTGTCCAGGAACCTCGGGCTTTATGGTGCGATAGCGCACTAGATATTCGAGGACGTCGCCCACACCGAGTGCCTTAACCGTGACGTGCTTCTCGTGGATGTCGCTGTACATCGGAGCTTGGCGGGTCACGTCGGCGGGCATGTCCTGAATGTTGTAGTCCGGGGTCGAGACCAGCGTGCCGTCGGGCTTGCGCACTCGTACGTAATCGATTTCCACCTGGTCGTTGTAACTGGTGTAAGGGAAGGCAAGCACGGCAAACGCCTTGACGCCGGCATCCGATACCATGCGCACAACTACCGTTGTTTCTCGCGTGCCGGTTCCGTCCGCTTCGTACACCACCTTAGTCGCATTGCGCTCGAAAACAACGGCTTCCTTCGAGGCATCGTCGCCAGCCGGCGATTGTTCAACAGGCGGGCTTGGAACCGGCTTTGGGGTTTGACCTTCGAACAAAACGGACAGTAACAAAAGGACGATGAAAGTTTGCCATGCCGACCGGGCAGGAGTCATTGAAGGGTGCCTCAAACAAATAGCCGGGTAACATAACATAAGCTGCAGTTCGCGTATGTGACGGAAAATACCGTATG
Source organism: uncultured Acidobacteriaceae bacterium (assembly GCA_963712035.1). Taxonomy (GTDB): domain Bacteria; phylum Acidobacteriota; class Terriglobia; order Terriglobales; family Acidobacteriaceae; genus PALSA-270. The sequence goes on from CAVQGL010000007.1 coordinate 217,556, forward strand.
GCCACAGAGGCCTCTCGCCGTAATTTCCGCGTCTGCATGTCGTACTCTTCTTGGCGTATCCTGTTAGACCATGGACCTCAAACATCGCAGTCGTGGCATCACCGACGGACGCGACCAGGCTCCGGCTCGCGCCATGTTCAAAGCTATCGGTTTTACCGACCAGGATCTCAGCCGTCCCATCATCGGCGTGGCCAACACCTGGATTGAAACCATGCCCTGCAACTTCCACCTGCGCCGCCTTTCCGCCAAAGTAAAGGAAGGCATTCGCGCCGCCGGCGGCACGCCCATGGAGTTCAACACTATCGCCATTTCCGACGGCGAGACCATGGGTACCGAGGGCATGCGCGCTTCGCTGGTCAGCCGCGAAGTCATTGCCGACTCCATCGAACTGGTCTGCCGCGGCCAGTTGTTCGACGCCGTAGTCTGTATCGTCGGCTGCGATAAAACCATTCCCGCCGCGGCCATGGCGCTGGCCCGCATGAATCTTCCCGGCATCGTGCTCTACGGTGGCACCATCGCGCCCGGAGTGTACAAAGGTCGAAGACGTCACGGTGCAAGATATGTTCGAGGCGGTAGGCGCCAACGCCGCCGGAAAAATGACGGACGCCGAACTGCTCGACCTCGAGAACGTCGCCTGTCCCAGTTCCGGCGCCTGCGGAGGCCAGTACACCGCCAACACTATGTCCACGGTGATGGAACTCATCGGGCTTTCGCCCATGGGATTCAACAGCGTCCCCGCCATGGACCCGCGCAAGGATGAAGTCTCTTACCAATGCGGTGAGATCGTCATGAATGTTCTGAAGCAGGGAATCCTGCCGCGCAACATTCTGACTCGCGCTGCTTTCGAGAACGCGATTGCCGGAGTCGCCTGCACCGGCGGCTCGACCAACGCCGTGCTGCATCTGCTCGCCATTTCGCGCGAAGCTGGATTGCCTTTGCAGATTGATGACTTTCAGAAAGTCAGCGAGCGCACGCCCATCCTGTGCGATCTGAAACCATCCGGAAAATATGTCGCCGCTGATGTCGACAAAGCGGGAGGCATTCCGCTAATCGCCAAGCGCCTGCTCGACGGAAAACTCGCTGACGGCTCCACGCTCACTGTCACCGGCAAGACTTTCGCCGAGGAAGCAAGTCACGCCAAAGAAACTCCCGGCCAGCATGTGATTGTTTCGCTGGATCGTCCGTTAAAGAAGACCGGCGGATTGGTCATCCTGAAAGGCAACCTCTCCCCCGAGGGATGCGTCGCGAAAATCAGCGGCCACGAACGCCTCAGTCATCGTGGTCCCGCGCGTGTGTTCGATTGCGAGGAAGACGCGATGGCCGCAGTCACTTCCAAAAAGATCAAGGCCGGCGACGTAGTCGTGATTCGCAACGAAGGTCCGAAGGGTGGTCCCGGCATGCGCGAAATGCTGAGCGTCACCGGTGCGCTGGTTGGCGAGGGCCTTGGCGGGTCCGTCGCCCTGCTCACCGACGGCCGCTTCAGCGGTGCCACGCACGGCCTGATGATGGGCCATGTGTCGCCCGAAGCCGCGCTGGGCGGCCCGATCGCCGCGGTCCGCGAAGGCGACATGATTCACATTGACGTCAACCAGCGCCTGCTCGAAATGGAAATCAGCGACGCCGAGATCAAGCAGCGCATGGCCGGCTGGAAACCGCCTAAGCCGCGCTATCCCACGGGAGTGTTTGCGAAGTATGCGGCGCTGGTCACATCGGCCGCGGAAGGCGCAATCACCAAACCAAAGTAATGACGTTTGTGTAAGTACGGCTAGCGTCCTCATCTTGATCTCCGTGTTGGGAGAGACAGGGTGGGGATTTTTTTGATCCAACCGCTATGCGGGCTTGGCTTTTTTCAGCATGTCATCGCGGAAGCGGCGCTTGGTTTCCTGCGCCATGCCGAGCACGGTTTGATTGTGCTTCCAGGGCGCCACCCGTTCATCAACCGAGGCCTCCATGCGCGCAATCGCCTCCTGCAAGGATTTCTCATCGGCCGCATCAAACTCCGGAATTGGAAAATTCAAATGCAATGCCGCGGCCGCATCCTGCAATTCCTTCAGATAGGTTTCCAGGTGGCCCATGCCGATCGATTTAACTTCCAGCATTGAGAACTCCTTCCGCGCCGCTCAGTAGGAAAGCTACCACGATTCTCGCTAACCAATCCACCGTCGTGAAAAATCGAACGTCCATCCGAAAGAACCAAGCGACCATTCTCGCAAACCAGGCGGCTATAAAAAGAGCCGGTCCGCGCTCAATCAAATTTTAAGCAAGCAAAAGAGATTCTGGCAGCGATGAGAGCGCGCGAGTTCCGCCCCAAAACGGGAGTGACTGCCCCGGCATCCCGCTGCCTTTTGGGTGAAAATATTGGGCGGCGGAATTTAATAATCCCCTCTTCGTCGGCTAAAGAAAATGTCGAACCTGCCGATTAACATAAGATCAGTTAAGCGCTGTTCACTGCTTCTGGACTGGCTCCAGCAACAGCGGGATCTAGAATGGTTTCAGGCGAATCGTCGGCAAACACTTGCCATGGGGTTCACGCTGCATTTGTACGGGGGGAACTTCATCATGGCGAACTGTGAGAGGCTAAATAAATGTCCTTTCTTTCGCGATAAATTGTCTTTTATGCCAAAGACGGCCGCCACCATGAAACAAATCTATTGCCACGGCGAAAAAACTGGCTGTGGCCGGTATATGGTGGCGTCGCATGGACTCTTGATCCCCTCCGACCTTTTCCCGAACGATTACGAACGGGCTCTCAAAATCCTTGACAGCAAAAATCGTTAGCGGCAAACATTAGAGTCGCGAAACATTTACGCCATCTTGATAAAAACGTGGGTGGCATTTTCTCCGGGGACGATCCTCACAGAAGTGAATCCCAGTTGATGGAGATTGATTCCGGTGAACAGATTCTCCCCTTCGCCGAGGAGAACTGGCGACAGCGCTAGATGCATTTCGTCGATCTGGCCGGCCATTAGGTATTGGCGAATGGTATCCACGCCGCCGCCGATACGGACGTCCCGGCCGTGGGCCGCCTGTTTCGCTTGCTCCAGAGCCGACTCCAATCCCTCGGTGACGAAGTGGAACGTGGTGCCGCCCGCCATCGCAAGCGTAGGCCGCGGGTGATGCGTTAGCACAAATACCGCCGTATGGTATGGAGGATTATCGCCCCACCAGCCCTTCCAGGAATCGCCTTCCCATGGACCGCGAACCGGGCCGAACATATTGCGGCCCAGAATCCAGGCCCCGACGTTTTCGAAACCTTGGGCGGCAATATCATTGTCGATGCCTGTGTCGCCTCCGGCTTGACCGTGCATCCTCTTGAAGGCTTCGGTGTCGAAGAACCAACGGTGGAGCTCCAGGCCACGGATGCCTAGGGGATTAGCCAGATCCTGCCGAGGCCCGGCGCCGAACCCGTCGATAGAAACTGAAAACCCGGCGACTCGAACTTTGCTCATACGCCCTCGTTGAGTTCCCATTCTATTCAAGCGGCGCCGTTGAGTTCAGTCATTTGGTGCCTGAGGATTCCCCGCAGAAACGGATTCCTCCGTCTCGGGTCGCAATGACATGACTTTTGCTTATCCCAGAATCGAGTGGGTGATCCCCTGCCACCAGGAAGGATTGTGCCGCCACATGTATACCGCGAGGCTTTGGCCCACGATCAATAACGGCATCGCATAGAGATATACCTTGTGGACGCGCCGATCGACGAGCAGGTCGCGCACCACGCCGAGAATGATCACCAGGTCCAGACAGAGAAAAAAGAGATTGTGGTCGAACAAGTAGTCAAAGCGGCCAAACGCCGCGTCCAGAAGCGAGCAGGTTGCGATGAACACCAGCCGGCGATGCAGCTCTGGCTTCGTGCGCCAATAAATAGCAAGCGCCATGCACACGCCAAAGGCGATCATGTCATAGAACGGGATACTCAGGAAAGCATCCACGCCGCTCTGGTGGAGTTGCACCGCGTCAAAGCGAGTCATGATGATGGCGGTGGCGACGCCCAGCGGAACCATCACGGTGGCAAGCCCGGCGCCAAACCACCCAATCGAACGATGCCAGCTGACTTTGTGGATGCGGACCAGCGTCGACTGAAGAATGAAGAAGATTACCCATCCTGCAAAAGCTGCGCCGTGAATCCAGAGGATGAAGGGACGCGGCACCGCGGGATGAAACAAGTTATCGTTGACCGTGCGCCTGAAGCCGTCAACGACAATCGCCGCCACCAGCAGCGACATCGCAAAATAGAAGTATCTCTGCAGAAGCCCGTTTCGGCCGGTGAGCGCGCGCGATTTTGTCTCTAGAGTTATCGCAGGCCTGAGACGTTCCGTATTGATCGTGGACATAGAAGGATGAGCCGGGGCGTCCGTTCCGTTGGCCCGGTTCACGGGAGGATACACCGGGAGATACCCGACACGCCACGTTTTTCGTGGGTAACCCTTCATGTCACGGTGTGCACGTGGCGGAAAGGGCCGTGCCGCGTTAGCCGACCTCTGGACCCATAAATATGGCAATATGGGAAAAATGAAGACGACCCTCGAGATTTCCGATTTCTTGTTCCGCCGCGCGAAGTCAGCCGCCGCCCAACGCGGGATTCCTTTACGCCAGTTGGTCACTGAAGCCGTCCAGGAAAAGTTAAAGACGACTTCGCAGGAGAAGCCCTGGATGAGGCATCTGGGAAAGCTCAAACACCTCCGGAAAGAACGCAAGCAAGTCGAAAAGCGGGTAGAGGAAGCCTTCGAGCAAATTGACCGCGAACTTTGGCAATGATTTTCTAAACGTGACTCTCTGGAAATGATCCTTGACACGAACGCACTGTCGGCTGCGGCGGATGATGATGCGGCCGTCGTTGCCCTTCTCGCGGATGCCGATCAGGTGGCGATTCCGGTGATTGTTCTGGGAGAATATCGCTACGGAATCGCCCAGTCCCGACACCCGGCCGCTTACGCGAACTGGCTGAACAGCCTGCTCAATGACTGACTGGTGTTAGACATCCATGAGCCGACCACGCATTATTACGCAGAGATCACTCTCGAATTAATGAAGAAGGGCACGCCAATTCCCAGCAACGACATTTGGATTGCGGCCCTCTGCCGGCAACACGCTCTTCCTCTGCTGAGCCGCGATCGGCACTTTGATTTAGTGGAGGGAAACAAGCGAATCAACTGGTGAGCCCAGGGGCGGTCGATCCGGTAGCCCGACTCGACGCCAAAAAGGCGCTTAGCCGGGGACGCACAGTCGTCCCCAAAAATCCTGTCAAGCCCCCCACAAGCCTCAATTCCCCCTAACCCATTCATTCCGTTGACAAAATAAAGTTCGCATTCGTGTCCCATTTTCCCCCTGCAATTTGCTATTCTGGAATTAGTAGAGAAAATCAAAAGGCGCGGCCTCAGGCTGCGCCTTTTTTATTTCCCCACGAGCGACCAAGGAGCGACCGACTCATGCCCTCACCAGACCCCACCTCCGCCAAGCTCAACAGCAAGCGCACCGGAGAAATCTCCGAGGCCGCCTTCCTCCATAAAGCCGTCAGCCTTAGCTTCAAAGTCACCAAGCCCTGGGGAGACAGTGAGCGCTACGACTTCATCCTCGATTCCGGTGCCCGCCTCTGGCGCGTGCAGATCAAATCCACTTCCGCCCTGCACGCTGGCGGATACCAGATTCAACCGATCCATTATGTCTACGGCGAAAGGAAGCTCGCCTACACCTCCGACGAAATCGACGCCCTCGCCGCCCATATCGTCCCGCTCGACGTTCTGGTACATCCTGCCCGTCAGCGCGCTCGGCTGCGGCACCAGCCTTCGCCTCTTTCCCCACGGCGAATGCAAAACCGCCCGCTTCGAGCACTTCCGCGAAGCCTGGCACCTCTTCCGCGAAACCCAGCCTGGCGAACCCACGCCCGCGGAGCCTACACCCGCCGATCCTGCTCCATCCCCGGCTCCCCTTGCCGACGACAACGCCTGGGTTCAGATCGAAACTCCCATCCCGCATTGGAAACCAAGGTTTCCGCCCATATTCGCCCGTCACCTAGCAGGCCGGAAAAAATGAATCGGAGTGTGGCGCGGGCGCCCTCGCCCGCGAAAAGCTTGCCGTGCCCAGACAGCCGACCTGAAGCACACACACCTAAATCACCTGTTCATCGATCACAGACAAGCGCGGCTCGAGTGATTAGATTTGCAGTTGGGGGGCGGGGGCGCCCGCCCCACGTAACCCACAAAGACACCATGTCCACCAGCCCGCCACTCACCAAGTACAAATACCGTAGACGGCTTCCTCACCTGCAGAAGGCAGAGGCTGATCTCTTTGTGACTTTCTGCACCGGAGGTCCGTTGATTCTGCCGGGTGAAGCGCGGAGCCTGGTCCTCGAGCACTGCCTTCGCGAACATGGACAGCGCATCGTTCTGCACACCGTGGTAGTGATGCCGAATCATGTTCACTTGCTGTTATCGCCACTTCGAGATCGCGACGGTTGGCCTTTTCCTTTGGTCGATATCCTGCTGTCCCTGAAGAGCGCTACGGCGCACCGCATCAACAAGCTTCTCAATTGGGAAGGACCGATGTGGCAGGAGGAATCGTTCGACCATGTGTTGCGATCGGATGAGAGCCTGAGGGAGAAGTGCGAGTACATTCGGCGAGACCCGGTTCGGGCTGGGCTGGTGCGGAGACCAGAAGATTATCCATGGCTATGGGTAAACCCGGAAAGTTGCTTGTGTGGCGCGGGCGCCCCCGCCCGCGAAAGGCCGACAAGGGCATCCGGCTAGTAGGCGAGAGACCCGCAAAGAAAAGATTCGGCTGACGTGCCCAAAATGCCCAAACCCAAGGCTCATGTGGCTTCGGCCTTTGGCGGGCGGCCCACACAAGCAACAACCAAAACCGAAATCAGCAGCAAAAGGAAAAGGCCAATCTGATTTCTCAGACTGGCCTTTATTTAATGCCGGCAACGACCTACGCTCCCACACACTTTCGCGTGCAGTACCATCGGCCCTGCGGGGCTTAACTTCCGTGTTCGGGATGGGAACGGGTGGATCCCCCGCGGTAAGATCACCGACAACTTGATCGCGCGTAACGCGCGAAAGCTGCTAGCGACTAGCTTCTAGCTACATCGCCTCCCCGCGCAGGGTTGGCCAAGAGCTAGGAGCCAGAAGCTGATTCTCAAAGATCGTGAGGGCGAAACCTCACAACTGAATAGATTGGGTGTGATTTACTTTCATATTTGTTTACTTCCGATTTCAACCACGTACTACTTCGGCTTTTCGTCGGCGCACAACCATCAGTCCTGTGTGTTCAGGCTCGTCCAGGTTCTGACGAGCGACTGACTACGCTGCAGCTTTCGAACAGATTCGAACTGAAAGCTGACAGCTGAGTACTGACGGCTGTAACTGCACCGAGTAAATTTTATGGTCAAGCCGAACGGGCGATTAGTACGGGTAAGCTGCACGCATCACTGCGCTTTCACATCCCGCCTATCAACCAGGTAGTCTTCCTGGGCCCTTCATAGACTCGCGTCTTGGGAGATCTCATCTTGAGGTGTGCTTCCCGCTTATATGCATTCAGCGGTTATCACAACCGAACTTCGCTACTGAGCGGTGCCCTTGGCAGGACAGCTCAATCACAAGAGGTTCGTCCATCCCGGTCCTCTCGTACTAAGGACAGGTCCTCGCAAATCTCCTACGCCCACAACAGATAGGGACCGAACTGTCTCGCGACGTTCTGAACCCAGCTCACGTACCGCTTTAATAGGCGAACAGCCTAACCCTTGGAACCTTCTACAGCTCCAGGATGCGATGAGCCGACATCGAGGTGCCAAACCGGAGCGTCGATATGAACTCTTGGCTCCGATCAGCCTGTTATCCCCGGCGTACCTTTTATCCGTTGAGCGATGGCCCTTCCATGCAGAACCACCGGATCACTAACGCCTACTTTCGTACCTGCTCGACTTGTAGGTCTCGCAGTCAACCACGCTTATGCGTTTGCACTCGTCGGCTGATTTCCAAACAGCCTGAGCGTAGCTTCGCGCGCCTCCGTTACAATTTAGGAGGCGACCGCCCCAGTCAAACTACCCGCCTTACTATGTCCCTGTCCCGGTTTACGGGACTAGGTTAGAACCACAGATCTCGCAGGGTGGTATCTCACCGTTGGCTCCTCCAAGCCCGAGAGCCTGGAATCAAAGCCTCCCACCTATCCTGCGCAGCAAGGGCCATAGTTCATAGTAAAGGTATAGTAAAGGTGCACGGGGTCTTTCCGTCTAGTTGCGGGCAACCGGCATCTTCACCGGCACTACAAGTTCGCCGTGCCAGTTGGCAAGACAGTCGCACTTTCGTTACGCCATTCGTGCAGGTCGGAACTTACCCGACAAGGAATTTCGCTACCTTAGGACCGTTATAGTTACGGCCGCCGTTCACCGGGGCTTCAGTTCGAAGCTTCGCCTTGCGGCTAACCTCTCTCTTTAACCTTCCGGCACCGGGCAGGCGTCAGCCCCTATACGTCGTTTTCGACTTTGCAGAGACCTGTGTTTTTGTTAAACAGTCGCAGTGCGCATTTCTCTGCGGCCTCTTCGGGCTTGCACCCTAGTGAGGCACCCCTTCTCCCGAAGTTACGGGGTTATGTTGCCGAGTTCCTTACCAACTGTTCTCACGAGCGCCTTTGGATATTCTCCTCGTCTACCTGTGTCGGTTTGAGGTACGGTTCCCTTATGTTCTCCTTAGAGGTTTTTCTTGGCAGTGTGGAATCGGCGGCTTTCACCCATACGGATTACTGCTTTGCGTCTCAGTGATAACTTCCCGGCGGATTTACCTACCGGAAACACCTTACACGCATCGACCGTCATAGCCATAGGACGGCCCGCTTATCCTACTGCGTTACCCCATCGTGATAACGACCACAAGGGAGCCCCGGAATATTAACCGGGTGTCCATCAGTTACGCCTTTCGGCCTCACCTTAGGGACCGGCTGACCCTGAGCGGATTAACCTTTCTCAGGAAACCTTAGACTTTCGGCGCGGAGGGTTCCCACCTCCGTTATCGCTACTTATGCCGGCAGGGTCTCTTCTCAACCGTCGACCAGTCTTTTCAGTCTGGCTTCAAACCATTGAGAATGCTCTCCTACCACGCATGGTTTTTAGGCCATGCATTCGCTGCTTCGGTGACAAGCTTGAGCCCCGTTATATTGTCGGCACCGGACCGCTTGACCAGTGAGCTATTACGCTTTCTTTAAAGGATGGCTGCTTCTAAGCCAACCTCCTGGCTGTCTGGGCGTTCCGACTTCCTTTCCCACTTAGCTTGTACTTTGGGACCTTAGCAGGCGATCTGGACTGTTTTCCTCTCGACGACGAAGCTTAGCCCCCGCCGTCTGACTCCCGGATTGGTTGTTCAATGGCATTCTGAGTTTCGTTGGATTCAGTAAGCTGGAAAGCCCCCTAGTCCATCGAGTACTTTACCGCCACGACAAATCATCCGAGGCTAGCCCTAAAGCTATTTCGGAGAGAACGAGCTATCACGGAATTTGATTAGCCTTTCACCCCTACCCTCAGCTCATCGGAGCTTTTTTCAACAAACACCCGTTCGGCCCTCCAGTGGGTGTTACCCCACTTTCAGCCTGGCCAAGGGTAGATCATCCCGCTTCGCGTCTATTCCTGCCAACTGATTCGCCCTATTCGGACTCGCTTTCGCTGCGGCTCGCTTACGCTTAACCTTGCTGACAAGAATAACTAGCCGGCTCATTATGCAATAGGCACGCGGTCAGACTTTCGGCTTGCGCCGCATAGTCCTCCCACCGTTTGTAGGCACACGGTTTCAGGTACTATTTCACTCCCCTCGCAGGGGTTCTTTTCGCCTTTCCCTCACGGTACTGGTTCACTATCGGTCAGAAGCTAGTATTTAGCCTTACGGGATGGTCCCCGTAGCTTCTCGCAAAGTTTCTCGTGCTTCGCGATACTCAGGTATCGACTTCGAGTCCAGTTCGTTTTCGCCTACGTGGCTATCACACTCTATGGCCCCGCTTTCCAGCGGGCTTCAGCTAACGACTGGATTGGTAACTCTACTATTGTCGACCCTACAACCCCGCTGTCACCCGAAGGTGAAAACGGTTTAGGCTAATTCCGATTTCGCTCGCCACTACTTTCGGAATCGAGGTTTCTTTATTTTCCTCCTGGTACTGAGATGGTTCACTTCCCAGGGTTCGCTCGTGCCCGACTATGGATTCATCGGGCCGTACGGAGGTTTTACCTCCGTGGGTTTCCCCATTCGGAAATCCCCGGATCAAAGCCTACTTGCGGCTCCCCGAGGCTTATCGCAGCTTGCCACGTCCTTCATCGCCTGCTTCTGCCAAGGCATCCACCATGCGCCCTTAGTAGCTTGACCACAAAATTTACTCGACACACGGGCGGCTTCGCCGCAGCTTCTAGCTTTTGGCTATTAGCTCCTAGCTACGCCTCCCACACGCCTTCGTAAACTTCATGGGCCTAGATCTGCTCATCGCGCGCTAAACGCTCTCACGTTTCCGCACCCCAGCAAATCGTAATTACTAGGCACTCATAAAAATTTACAGCCTTGTAGATTGCCCAATCTATTCAGTTGTCAAATATCGTCCTCGTGAAAGAGCCGTCAGCATTTGGCAGTTGGCAGTTGGCACTTAGCCAAACCCTATGCTTTCGACATTTCACTGCCCGCCTCGGCGGGTATGGGTTTTATTGCTAGCTCCTAGCCACTAGCTTCTAGCTAAACCAAATTTGATTTAGCTAAGAGCTAGCAGCTAGTAGCTTGCCTTCCAACCCAATGTTCGGCGCCAAGCAACTTTCTGGAACCGTGAACTGAATCACGGTTGTTGCTGTTGACGCCCAACGTTAAGTTGGCTTGAACCTCCTCCTTCGAATCCCAGCGGGAAAATCCCCGCAGTCGTGTTCGCGGAATTCATCACGGATCGATTTCCTGTGCTGCGCAGAACCCGTAATCCTGGGAAGCGCCGAGACCCAGCCGCAGTCAGAACACGCGCCGCGCTTTTGAGGAATGCCACCTACCTTCTCGGTGGCCCAAATCAATCTCCTCGCTATCATCCGACTCCAACCTAAATCTGGTGGAGCTGACCGGGATCGAACCGGTGGCCTCCTGGTTGCAAACCAGGCGCTCTCCCAGCTGAGCTACAGCCCCTTGAAAGCAGCTCTTAGCACTCAGCCTTTAGCAATTAGCTAAACCCCCAGGGGTCCAACTAAAGGCCAAGAGCTAATAGCCAACGGCTGATCTTTGGTGGGCCTGGATAGACTTGAACTATCGACCTCACCCTTATCAGGGGTGCGCTCTAGCCACCTGAGCTACAGGCCCGGGAACATAAAATCCGGAGCCTGCATTATAGCTCCAGCATTTAGCACTTGGCAGTTAGCATTTAGCCGGACTGGCCAAGTGCCAATTGCTAAGTGCCAAACGCTGTTATTCGAGGACAAGGTTGAACGTGCAGCTGGGCTAAGCCCAGCCGGACCATCATGCGGATATGACTCGAGAAAGAGAGTCCGAACGAGGATTCCTGCTTGAATTCCCAGGTTATGTGAACTCTTGCAGGGTACACGGCAACATCCTCTGCCTGTTTAATCTCCCGAAGGAGCCGCAGAAGTGCCGTGACGTTCTCTCTTAGAAAGGAGGTGATCCAGCCGCAGGTTCTCCTACGGCTACCTTGTTACGACTTCACCCCAATCATGAACCATACCTTGGACGGCTACCTCCCTTGCGGGTTAGCGAACCGGCTTCTAGTGCAGTCCACTTTCGTGATGTGACGGGCGGTGTGTACAAGGCCCGGGAACGTATTCACCGCGGCGTTCTGATCCGCGATTACTAGCGATTCCAGCTTCATGGAGTCGAATTGCAGACTCCAATCCGAACTGAGGCCGGCTTTTTCCGATTAGCTCCCCCTCGCGGGTTTGCGACAGTTTGTACCGACCATTGTAGCACGTGTGTAGCCCTGGACATAAAGGCCATGAGGACTTGACGTCATCCCCACCTTCCTCCCCGTTATCCGAGGCGGTTTCGCTAGAGTGCCCGGCATAACCCGCTGGCAACTAACGATAAGGGTTGCGCTCGTTGCGGGACTTAACCCAACATCTCACGACACGAGCTGACGACAGCCATGCAGCACCTATAGAGCAGTTTCTTGCGAAAAAGGGATATTTCTACCCCGGTCCACTCCATTTCGAGCCCAGGTAAGGTTCTTCGCGTTGCGTCGAATTGAACCACATGCTCCACCGCTTGTGCGGGCCCCCGTCAATTCCTTTGAGTTTCAGCCTTGCGACCGTACTCCCCAGGCGGGATGCTTATCGCGTTAGCTGCGGCACAATGGGATTGGGTACCCATCACACCAAGCATCCATCGTTTAGGGCTAGGACTACCAGGGTATCTAATCCTGTTTGCTCCCCTAGCTTTCGCGCCTCAGCGTCAGTTATGGTCCAGTGCGCCGCTTTCGCCACAGGTGTTCCTCCCGATATCTACGCATTTCACCGCTACACCGGGAATTCCACGCACCTCTCCCATACTCCAGCACCACAGTTTCGCCTGCAGGCTCCCAGTTAAGCCGGGAGATTTCACAGGTGACTTGTGGCACCGCCTACGCGCCCTTTACGCCCAATAATTCCGAACAACGCTCGCACCCTCTGTATTACCGCGGCTGCTGGCACAGAGTTAGCCGGTGCTTCTTCCACCAGTACCGTCATTATCGTCTTGGTCGAAAGGAGTTTACGTCCCAAGGGACTTCATCCTCCACGCGGCGTTGCTGCGTCAGGGTTTCCCCCATTGCGCAAAATTCCCCACTGCTGCCTCCCGTAGGAGTCTGGACCGTGTTTCAGTTCCAGTGTGTCCGTGCGCCCTCTCAGGCCGGATACCGATCTTCGCCTTGGTGGGCCATTACCCCGCCAACTAGCTAATCAGCCGCGACCCCCTCCATAAGCGGATTGCTCCTTTGATCAACGGAATTTGCATTCCAAAGATATTATGCGGTATTAGCCCCGGTTTCCCGGAGTTATCCCCCACTCAAGGGCAGGTTGGTCACGTGTTACTCACCCGGTCGCCACTGTACTCATGGATTGCTCCACTTTCTCGTTCGACTTGCATGTGTTAGGCACGCCGCCAGCGTTGATTCTGAGCCAGGATCAAACTCTCGTTTGAAACCTAGTCGCCTGCCGACGGGTAGAAGGCAGGCTTGCCATCTCCGCCGCTCGAAAGGGCGTGATGGCGACCACTCGCATTCCGCTAAGAATGCAGTGGCCTATCTTGTGAGATCGCTCGGATTTCACCCGAGTCTTCCTCTCACGACTGGCACGTTCAACCTAGTTGTCAAAGAACCGAATCGCCGTCGTCACCCCACCAAGCCAAAACCGGGCTTGCCGGGGACCCCGACCTTCCGCCTGAGCGGCGCGCTTTCAGTCCAGTGCAAATCTGAGGAATGCGGGCGAGGCGCCCGCACCACACAAATCTGCCTGTCCTCGAAACTTGTACAAGCTACGCGGTCCCGGTAGCGACTGTCAACCCTGGCACCCCACAGGATTTCAACTGCTTATCCACATTGGGAGCCGGTTGTCAGCTGCTAGCCTTCAGCTCTCGGCCGAGGCATTTGAGCGCGCAACAGAACACTGCCTTCCGCCTACTGGCGCCCATTCTGGCACGCGGCTCTTAAGCACGAGCGTCGGCGGAAGTCCGTAACTTGAAAAAAGATCCTTTAGGAGGTTTTTGCGAAAAACGCTAAACCCTTCGAGGCGCTCTCGCCCCGAATTGCAGCTCCGTGGCCGGAGCTAATTTCAGGTCCTACCTATTTCTGGGTACGCCCTGCTTGATACTTAGATGCTAGGCTCGCGACGAGAGATTCCGCAAAAACGCCCAGCTAGCCACACTGCTCTCGGTGAATTATTTATACCAGATGAATCGGACTGAACGCAAGAGGAGATTTTACCGATTTGAGTCGAACCGGCCCGCACATCTTCTACGCGGCTCGAACTTCCCCACTCTTAGCCTTGTCGGCCGCCAATTTCACTTGCAGCCCCAGCTTGAGCTTGTTGAGCCGTTGATTTTCCATGGCCCGCTCCTGCCGTTTCTCTTGGAGTTTAGCCTCATGACGTTTTTGCGACATCGATTCGTAGTGATTCAAGCTGTCCCCCTCGGATAGCGCGGACAGTCTAGTCGCTCTTCCTTGCGGAAAGCAAGAGGGGGCACGTGATCTCAATCACCGCGCGGGAATAGTCGAAGCTTATAGTTGGGAAACGATTGATCGTTCGATCGGCAATCGGAAAAGATCGGCTCCGCCGTCTCGTTTCCGCATCGTGCTGTTGCCAGGTACTTCCGAAAGGGCTCCCTATGGTTCATTTCCGCCGCTTCTTCTCTCTGCTTCTAGCTGGCATTTTTCTGCCGTTTGCGGGCGTTGGTATTTCGGCTGCGCAAGAAAAAACTAACGACGCGATCGAGCATCGCATTGACGCTTTGCTGAGGCAGATGACGTTGCAGGAAAAAGCTGGGCAGCTTAGCGGGTACGTCGGCGACTCTCCAGAAAAGGCTGAGCAGACGACAGCTCTGTTGCAGCAAGGCCTGGTCGGAGGCTTATTCAACCTGCTGGGCGCGGAGAAGACCAACGCGGCGCAGAAGATCACGATGGAACAATCGCGGCTGAAAATTCCCGTTTTATTCGGGTACGACGTGATCCACGGCTACCGGACTATCTTCCCGGTTCCGATTGGCAGCGCCAGCAGTTTTGATCCGCAACTGATTGAGCAGTCGGAAAAGGTCGCGGCTAAGGAAGCCACTGCAGCGGGCGTGAAATGGACATTCGCTCCCATGGTGGATATTGCACGGGATCCGCGCTGGGGCCGCATGGTGGAAGGCGCAGGGGAGGATCCATTTTTGGGCAGCGTGATCGCCGCAGCCCGCGTGCGTGGGTTTCAAGGACAGAACATCGCCGGTCCGCAAAGCCTGCTGGCATGTCTCAAGCACTATGTCGCTTACGGTGCGGCCGAAGGCGGTCGCGACTACAACACCGTCGACATGTCGGAGCAGACCTTGCGCGAAGTGTACCTGCCGCCGTTTCACTCGGGGGTGAAGGCGGGAGCAGCCACTGTAATGGCCGCGTTCGAGGATCTCAATGGGGTTCCTGCCACGGCGAACCGGCATACCTTGTCGGACATTCTGCTCGGGGAGTGGGGATTCACCGGCATGATCGTGAGCGATTACGCCTCGGTGCAGGAATTAGTTGCGCACGGAATCGCACACGACGAAGCGGAAGCCGCGCAGATGGCGGTGACGGCCGGGTTGGACATGAGCATGGCGGATGGACTTTATGCGAAGTATCTGCCGGCGCTGGTCGAGTCGGGCAAGGTTCCGATGAGCGTGGTGGACGATGCGGTGCGGCGCGTGTTGCGGGCGAAATTTCGCGCTGGACTGTTCGACAATCCATATACCGATGTGACCCGCGCGCAGAAAGAAATCTTGTCGGCGGAAAATTTGGCGGCGGCGCGCAAGACGGCGCAAGAGTCTATCGTCCTGATCAAGAACGACAAGAATTTGCTGCCGCTCGACCAGGGAATTAAGACGATCGCCCTGATTGGGCCGCTGGTGGACGATAAGGCCGATCAGCTTGGATCCTGGGCCGGGGATGGTCAGGCAGAGAATGCTATCTCGCCCTACGAGGGGATTAAGACCAAATTGCCGAACGCCACGATCCTGGTTTCCCGCGGCGTAGATTTCGCGCTGCCCGCGGAGCGCACTCAGTATGGAGGGGCGACCGGAGCGGCCCCGGCGCCTTCGGCGGCGACCGGGGTCACGGGAGAAGCGGCCGCCGGACCCGCGAGTATTGACGGTGCAGTACATACAGCGCTGCGAGCCGATGTCGCGGTCCTGTTCCTGGGCGAGCCGGCGGATTATTCGGGGGAAGCCAGTTCGCGCTCGACCCTGGATCTCCCAGGGGATCAAGAGAAACTGTTGGAAGCCATCGTCGCGACCGGCAAGCCGGTGGTGCTGGTGCTGGAAAGCGGGCGTCCGCTGAATATTCTTTGGGCAAACGACCATGTGCCGGCGATTTTGCAAGCCTGGTTTCCCGGCACGGAAGCAGGCAATGCGATCGCTGACTTGTTGGTTGGCGATGTTGCGCCCAGCGGACGGATGCCCATCAGTTGGCCGCGCACGGTAGGACAGATTCCGGTTTACTACGCACACAAGAGTACGGGAAGACCTACTTCGGCGGACCGCTGGCACACGGGCTATCAGTTCGAAAGCAAGGAACCGCTGTTTCCCTTTGGATGGGGACTCACCTACACCCATTTCAAATACGACAATCTGCGGGTGGCGACGCCGAACGTGACGCCTGCTGGCACACTGCGTGTAAGCGCGGAGATAACGAACGACGGCCAGCGCGCAGGAACCGAAGTGGTCCAGCTTTATGTGCGTGACCGAGTCGGGCCAACGTCGCGTCCGGTGCGGGAACTGAAAGGCTTCTCGCGGGTGACGCTTGCGCCGGGCGAGCGTAAGACGGTCGAGTTCGTCGTAAATGCGAAGGATCTCGGATCGTACGATCCGGCGATGAAGTGGGTGGTGCCGACGGGAACTTACGACGTGTGGGTCGCGCCGAATGCGATCGAAGGGATTGCGGGGGAGTTTCAGGTGGCGGGGCAGCCCGCCCAGTGATTTGCTGGGGGATGCGTCAGACGCTCTCGCTATAGCGACCCTTCCGCATTTTGCCTGAGTTGTCATAATGACGTAAGCTTTCGCAGGTCGCTTGCACCCACCTTCATTGCAGAAACGGAAGCCTCTATGAAACCCAACGCCACGCACGCTCAGCGGCGCTTCGCGCTCAAGAAAGTCACTTACCCTAATATTGGGTTCCCACGAGAACCGCGTCCCGAAGTTCCCCCTGCAGTTTTTTCGGCGCGGCTGACGCGGCTACGCAAGCGCATGGCTCAGCAAGAGCTCGACGCGCTCGTCATCTATGCCGATCGCGAGCACTTCGCCAATTTATTGTGGCTTACTAACTACGATCCTCGCTTCGAGGAGGCTTTGCTGGTGGTGTTGCCCAAAGGCAAACCGGTTCTGTTCGTAGGCAATGAGGGCTGGAGTTACGCGAATATCGTGAAGATTCCAATCGAAAGGAAGTTGCATCAGACTTTCAGCCTGCTGGGGCAGCCTCGTGAGAAAGTGAAACCGCTGGCGTCAGTGCTCAAGGATGCTGGGTTAGCTGGGTGCTCCCGCGTGGGCGTAGCTGGCTGGAAATATTTTTCGGCGGAGGAATTTGAAAATCCGCGGGAAGTTCTTGACGCGCCGGAATTCGTGGCGCGATCGGTGCGGGCTGCGATCCAACCGGGCGGCCGCATCACCAATGAAGGCGCTTTGTTCATGGATGCGGAGAGGGGCCTGCGCAGCATCCTCGAACCGGAGCAGATTGCCGATTTCGAGTGGGTTGCAACCTACAACTCGCAATGCGTGTTGCGGGGAATTCGCGCGCTCAAGCCTGGGATGACGGAGATGGAAGGCTTTTCTGCGATGGCTACATTCGGCTTGCCGTTTTCCTGCTATCCCTCGTGCGCCGGCGGCGAGCGCTTCCTGAAGGCTCCCCTCGTCAGTCCATCCGATCGCAAGTTTCGTTTAGGCGATGCGGTGATCATGACCTGCTCCTACCAGGGAGCGAACACCTGCCGGTTTGGCTGGATGGCGCGGGGGCCGCGCGATTTGCCGGCGGCGCTTCGCGATTATGTGGAGACTACCGCCGCACCCTATGCGGAGGCTCTTGCGGCATGGTACGGCGCGCTGCGCATCGGGGCCAGCGGACACGAGCTCTATCACGCCGCTTCGGACCGACTGACGCCCCTCGGCTTCACACTCGCGCTGAACAACGGACATCAGATCGCAGCCGATGAGTGGACTGACAGCATGTCCGCGACCGGGTCAAGCAAGAAAGTTCGCAGCGGCATGTACTGGCAAGCTGACTTCTTTGGGTGTGTCGCCACGCCGCATTTTGGCGCCTTTGCGGAGGACGGAGTCGTGGTGGCCGATGCAGGCTTGCGGCAGAAAATCCAGAAGCGCTGGCCGGCCGCATGGAAGCGGTTTCAGGCGCGTCGCCGCTTCATGAAAGAACAACTGGGATTTTCCATCGCGGATGAACTCTTGCCGATGTCGAATTTTCCCGCGACAGTTATTCCCTATTTCCTGGCAAGCGACCATTGTTTAGCGAACTGCACTTCGGGAGCGGCTTAGCAAACTGGCTGAGCAATTTCGCCGTAACGCGGCTCAACATCCCCACTCTGCTTCGCCGGAAGTAGCGAAGTGTGGCTTTGGCTTGGCCGGTTCTTTGGCCGCGAATCCCAGGTCCAACAGCGCCAGACGGACCGCGGCCACCAATCGCTTGCGCTCCGGTTGGGGAATCTCGCTCCAAGCCAGGTGCCGACCGTAGTGCAGGCCGGTAACCCCATTCGCCAGCGCTTCATGATCCAGCGCTTCGTGATAAAGATGGAAAAGCTCGGCTAACTGTTCGGCTGAAATTTCTGTGATGGACATGAAGTTCTGATCCCCTTGAGGCCAATTTTCGCGAGATCCTCGCGCTCTGCATCTCTTCCTTCCATGGGTTATTGGATACGGCCAGACATAAAATTCGAATAAGGGATCCATAAAATGTGTGCAGGGGTCGTACAGGGTCTGGTGGTGGGGCAACCTTATCGGGAACGCACGTCGATCCTGACTGAAGGCAAGCCATCGATCGTGCTATTGGGCCAATTCCCAAGCTGCGTTGATACTTCCGTAATCATTGACGAGCGGTATCGATATATGTAGACTTTTCTACGTGAAGACTCCGCACAAAACTCCCCAGATGTCTCCGCAGACGGTGCGCGTCCTCGAACGCTTCGCCGAACGCCCGTCGGATTGGCACTACGGCTACGAGCTAAGCCGCGAAACCGGCCTCAAATCCGGCACGCTTTATCCCATCCTCATGCGTCTCGCCAAATACGGGATGCTTGAAACCAAGTGGATCACCACGGAAAAGGGCGTTCCGCCGCGTCACACCTATCGCCTCACGGCCAAAGGCGTCGAAGTGCTTCGCGAACAACTGGCGCACGTCCGGCCGCGGCTGCGTGTGGGCCGATTGGCTCCGAACGAAGGTGGCGCATGATGTTGAACCTTCCTCTTCGTAGCGTTGCCACCGCACTCCTGCATGGCGCGCTCAAGATTGCGCCTAAGTACGCCGCCGAGTGGGGACGGGCCATGCTCGGCGAATTGCATCACGTCGAAGGCGACTGGGCCGCGTTCGCGTGGGCCGTGGGCGGAGCAGGCGTCCTCGCCAAACAAGCGCTTTTATCTCTCATGATTCCCGGCCAGCCCGATGAAATCGTTTCTGTCGTAGCCAAGGACAATCCCATGCGCAAAAGTACTTTGATCGCCGCCGCAGCGTGTCTCGCGGCTTGCCTGCTGTTCTTCGCCGTGCCGTCATACCGGGAAGCATTCCGTATTTCCCTGACACAAATTCATTTCCTCATTTCGGAGATGGATGGCTATTACAATCCGTCCGACCGGCCGGAAATTGCGAAGCGGGCAGAGCAGAAAAGTATTGATGCAAGAAGCCGCGTTTTTGCCAAGCTGGCGGATCAGGCAAGGAAAAACCACGACGCGGAAGGTCTGGCGTTCGCAGCTATCCGCCCCTTTGAACGGGGCGGCCGGGAAGACCTCAATTCCGCCGCCCTGGCCAACGAAGCGGTTGGGCTGGATCCAAAACTCACATGGATCTACGCCATGGTCGCGCACGGCAATCGATCATTGCCCGAGGCGGATGAATGGATCGGCAAACTCCAACAGTTCGATCCGCAGAATGCGCTTCCCCATCTCTTGATTGCCGAGCGAGCCGCCGCGGGAAAATATTTTGGCAAGGAGGCATCGATTCCCGCATGGCAAGACGCCATGGCGGAAGCGTTCGCCAGTTCCAAGCTGGATAACTATAGCGACCGCCTGCAGGAACTCGACCACAAAGTTATGCTCCGCTATGGCGTGGATGATCCTCATGAAACCATGGACGAATACTTTCTTACATTTATAGGTGTGGGCGTGCCGCAAAACGCACAGTCGGGGGACTATGCCCAGCTCCTGGTGGATTCCGGCGATACCCTGGCGGCTCGCGGCGATTATCGGGGCGCGGAGAAGAAATACCTGCTCGCAGTGCACTTCGGAGAATTGCTGCAGCCCCGGCAAGAACGAAGTCCCGAGTCCTTATTCTTCGCCATGATCGCCAACAGCGTTCTGCGCGGCCCTTACCATCACCTGGCCTTGCTCTACGAAAAGCAGGGCAACCAAGAGCAAGCGGAGCTTTTCACGTATCTTGCGGGAAAGGCCGAGCAGGATGTTCGGGATGAACCAGCTCTGGCTGCTCAATTACGGGGGTACGAGTTTCAAGACGCGGGTCGCAACGCCAATATTCTTAGTATTTCCGGGATCGCAATGTTCCTCTGCGCCGGCATCGTCTCGTTCTGTGCGATCGTCAAAATTGCCAGAAGCCGTTCCCTCCGGCCAAGCAAGCTTCATCCGGGGCGCATTACCACGGTCCTGGGATGCGCCGGCCTCATCGGTCTCCTGCTCTCGAGTGCCGCACTTTATCTCAGCTACAGGCCTTACGCTGAGATGGTCCGCACCTACTTTCGCGACGGCGACACCAGCCACCTGGGAACGGTCGGCATGTTCTTCGATACTCTTGAGTACTCGAACTTCTACACTCTGCCGACCTACCTGGTCGATTTCTGGATTGGCGTCATCGCACTGTGTGCGGTCGCGTTAGTTTTCACGACCTCGAAGGCGATATCGACGTACCGGCACCCCGCACTGGCTTCATAGGAAGTTCCGATTCCTACGGAAAATGCAGTGGGCCGAAATGAACCGACGTTCTTAATGACAGTGCCGGAGCACTGCTATCGGCCGGTCACAACATGAAAATGATGCAGGAGCACGCATAACACGAAACCGATCGCAAACCAGAGTCCATTTTCCAGAATTCTTTTAAACCTCGGCGTCATGTCGCAAGGATGTCGGACTTGGCGATTTGCGTCAAGTCAATAATCGTAATGTTTCGCATACGCGCATGTTTCTTATGCGCCTCCATCGGGGGCCCAGCAAAGAGCCGCACCGCCGGCGATCCCGGCATCGGCGCCGTAGAAAGCTTTGACGATGGGGATTTCCTGGCAGCGCGGATTGATGCTACACGCCGGAAGATGATCGCGGATTTCGCCAAAGAACGGAACCAACATGGCTGCCGCACCGCCGCCGAGGATGATGACATCCGGTTCCAACAGATCGATGATGTTGCCCAGCCATTGAGTGAGCAGTTCGGTGGTTTCGCGCAGAATTTCTTCTGCCAGCGGATCGCCCGCCGCGTAAGCTTGGCCGACCATTTCGCTGGTGACCGCATCGACGCTGCCATTTGCCAGAGAGAGAAGCGCCGCGCCGCGGGTTGGATGGGCCGCGACTTTGCTGCGGGCTCGGCGAGCGATGGCGGGACCGGCAGCCAGAACCTCAATGCAGCCATGCTTTCCGCAGGCGCAACGCGGGCCATGGTAATCAATGCTCACGTGGCCGCCTTCGGCAGCGGCCCCCGTGCGGCCGTGATAGATGCGGCCGTCGAATACGATTCCGGTGCCGATTCCGGTGCCGATGGTCGCGTAAAACACGTTACGGTAGCTCCGTCCCGCGCCCCAACGAGCTTCCGCCAAAGCCGCTGCATTTCCGTCGTTGTCCACTTTTACCGGCACCTCGAAGTGTTGCGACATCCTGTCGGCCAAAGGAAAGTCACGCCAACAAGGCAGATTCGGCGGATTAAGAATTACGCCTGTCGTCGGATCGAGTGGGCCGGGCGCACAGACGCCGATTCCGCGCACCCGTTTGCGAGCGGCAGCGTCGCTGGCGAATAAGGAATCGATCGCCGAGATGACCGCGCCCACGCCGTCTTCCGCAGAGCCGTGGGCCGTCATTGGGGCGCGCGACTGACGTTTGATTTCACCGTGCGCATTTACCAGACCCACCGCAACTTTGGTGCCGCCAATATCTACGCCAACGACAAGGGCGTCGTCGCTAGTAGGGTTGGCCGAGACTTGTTCGCTCACTTGTTTGCCTCCGCAGACTGATTCGTGTTCTGGCGCTCCTTCACGTAGCGGCCTACAGCATCCTGCCATGAGGGCATCGTAATGCCGTAAGGTTCTAAGCTCCGCGGCGATAAGACGGAGTACTTCGGCCGCTCGGCAGGACGAACGAACTTGTCGCTGGTAGTGGGGCGCACCAGGGTTGGGAGACCGGCGCGCATCACAATTTCACAAGCAAACTCGAACCACGTGCACTCGCCGCGATTGGTCACGTGAACAATGCCCGCAGCATTCTTGTGACAAAGTTGCTTGATGGCCTTGGCCAAATCGGGCGCGTAGGTAGGGGAGCCGCGCTGGTCATTGACTACGTCGATCGCGGGCCGGCTCGCAGCCAACTTGAGAATGGTCTCGGGAAAGCATCGGCCGCCAGTACCGAAGAGCCACGAGGTGCGAACGATACAGACGTCCGGCAGGATTTGAGTTACCGCAACTTCGCCTTCCGCTTTCGAGCGGCCGTAGGCGCTGCGTGGATCGCGAGAGTCACCGGTCTCATAGGGTGAAGCCTTGTTCCCGTTGAAAACATAATCGGTGCTTACGGACAGAAGACGTGAGCCCATTTGCTTGGCCGCGCGCGCAACATTGGCGGTGCCGTAGCGATTCACGTCGAACGCAAGCCGCGGGCTGCTCTCACAACCGTCCACGTCGGTGTAGGCAGCCGCGAGAATAATCCATTCGGGACGGGTCTGGGTCACCACTTCAGATACGCGGCGGGCGTCGCGAATGTCGGCGTCTTTGGAGCCCAGGGCGATGACTTCATCTTCTGAAGCTTCCGCCCATTCGCGCATCAGGGCTTTGCCGAGAAGACCAGTGGCTCCGAATAGGGTGATTCGCATGAGGAAAATTTCGCAACCGAAGCCCATGCTGCGGGCGACGGATGATTGTAAAGGCTGCGAGGCTGCGAGCGCTATGACAACGCGGGAGGACAGACCACTCGTCTTTGTGGTTTACGCTTAGCAGTGCCCGATGCGACTACTACGCTTTACCGGCCGGTGGGAAAAGCTGAGATTGACCTGATTCGGACTTCCGGGTTCCGTGGCTTCCCGCCCCGGTTGCCAGAACAACCTTACTTCTATCCGGTGCTTACTGAGCGGTATGCGACGCAAATTGCTCGCGATTGGAATACGAAAGATGAACGTTCCGGCTTCGTGGGATATGTGCTGCGCTTTCGTCTACGGACCGAATTCCTGAACCACTATGAGATCCATACCGCTGGCAGTTCGGAACATCGGGAATATTGGATTCCTGCTGCGGATCTCCCGAAATTGAACGAAAACTTGGTGGGACTGGTTGAGCTTGTGTCGGAGTTTCAGCGCAGTCAATAGCGACCGAACTCGACTGCCTCTCCAATTCACGTGGCTTCGTCAGGCTAAAAAATGCCACTCTGTCGCAGAAAACGCGACGAGGACGGGGCACCCAAACCACGCGCGATCAGGCTGCGGACTCGTCCTGGCCGGAGTCTGGAACTGGCATAGGAACGGTGATGAGGCGTTTCGGTAACATCAGCTCGCGATATATCGAATCCATCTGCCCAGCGATCTCCGGCCATAGATAGTGCTTTCGGATTCTTGCCAGGGCTCGTGCCGCGGCGGCCTGGCGCAGCGACGGGCTAGAAATGAGCAGGCGCAACATACGTTCCAGATCGCATGCATTGCCAGGTTGGAAGGTGAAACCAACGCCATCGACCAGTTCGCGGTTCTCGGGAATGTCGCTGACCAAGGTGCACACGCCGGCGCCCATGGCGTCGAGCAGGGCCAATGACAGCCCCTCGAGATCGGAAGGCAGGACAAACAACAAAGCGTTCGTGATCAACTCGTCAAGTTCGTCCCCGGCGACCCAGTCGAGGAGCACGAGCTTGTCACTGGCATGAGCACGAAGTCCGCGAGCATAGCTGTCGGTGTGGCTGGAGCCTCCGGCGAGCACGAGCTTTACCCGTGTGTCGATCTTTTCGTAAGCCTCGATCAGGAGGTGGCAATTCTTTTCCGGCGAAAAACGCCCGAGAAAAAGAATGTAGTCGTCCGGCTGAAGATCGCGCTTGAGGATGTGCGAGGCTATCTGCCGCTCCCGAAGCGTTGTGCCATTGGGGACATAAAAGGTCTGCGCACTATAGCGGCCGTAAAAATATTGCTGCAGGATTCTTGACACGACAATCGTCACGTTGGGAAATCGGGCTGCGGAGCGCTCGCCGCCTCGAAGAACCCAGGAGGCAAACCCTCCCCATTTCTTGCGGCGCCAATCCAGGCCTTGAACGGTTACGACCGTTTTCTTTCCCAGCAAACGCGGCAGAAACGAGAAGATTGCTGGTCCCAGCGCGTGGTAGTGCACGATGTCGTATCCGTGAAACGACGCGTGTATGGTGCTCAGCAAAGTGTGAATCAGGGTCTCGAAATGCTTGGAATGCAGGGTTGGGAGGCGAACCAGACGCATGCCTTTATACGTCTCCCGCGGGGGAGTGAAATAGTTACGGCAGTAGATCGTGACCTCGTGACCCAACTCCGCCAGGCGCGGGCCAGCTTCTTCAAAATAGCTTTCGATGCCGCTGTACTTGGAAATTACACCCCGGCCGCCGATGAAGGCGACTTTGATTTTGCGAGGAGGGAGCAAGGTCAGAAATGATTTCTCGCTCTCCGGAGGGCACTGAAGCGCTGCTCTGCCAGCCTGCTGAGGCAGCGCCGAACGTTCGGTACAACTGAGTCAGGGCCCGATAGTGTTCTTCGGGAGAGTAGTGTGCCCTCACCAACTCGCGCCCCTCCGCGCCCATTTCCGCGGCTTGTTGGGGATGATTTGCAAGAAAGGACAGCGCATCGGCTAAGTACTGAATATCGCCAACCGGAAACAGCAAGCCGGTCTTGCCGTGGCGAATCAGTTCGCGTCGGGAACCGAGGTCGGTGGCAATGACCGGGCGTCCGTGAGCGTAGGACTCCAAAATGCTTTTGCCGAAGGTTTCGTAGGCACGCGAGGGCAAAACGGTGAAGCGGGATGCGGCGATCACGTTGTTCAGATCCGCATGGTCGAGGTGGCCGAGGAACTCGACATTTTGTAAGCCCAAGGTGGCGGCCAGAGTTTCAAGTTCCCGACGCTGATCTCCGTCTCCCGCGATCTGCAAATGCAGGTTGGGGAGCATCTGCATGGCGCGGAGCAGGTCCGCCACTCCTTTTTCTGGGGACAACCGCCCGAAGTACACAATGGGCGCATTCGGTTTCAGAGGTTGCCGGGTTGCCAGGCGCTGGAAATGCGGAAGAACCTCAATCTTGCCGGAGGGCCAGCCATTTTCAACTAGCTTTTGTTTGACGAACTGGCTGGGCGCAAGAAAACAATCCACACACTTCTCGTAGGTGCCGAGCCATTTATGGAGATAGGCTTCGGCGGCCAACAGCAACGCTGAACCCGGAGGCCCGGCATAGCAGTGTTCGGTCATCACGTGCCAGAATTTGCCGCCACGACAACGTTCACAGGCTTCGCCGTGCGAGACCATGTTGTAACTGGGACAAAGCATGTTGAAATCGTTCAAATGGTAGAGAACTGGAACTTTCTGCGCCTTCAACTCCCACAGGATGGACGGAGACAGATGGTGATAAATATTGCGTACGTGCGCGACATCAGGGCGGAACTCAGCAATCATGTTGCGAATCCGGCGTCGCACCTGCCACGAATAGAGGGAGTGAGCCGCGAGCCTGAATTGCGCTAGCGGCCTGCGCGAGACCCTTTTGAAGTCCACCAGCGGAACGAAGTGCCGGTCGTAGGGTGTGGGTTTACCGCGCGGATCGGCCATGGAGAACAGGGCTGCCTCATGGCCGCGTTCCCTGACGAGATCCATGACCTCGAATAGATAGGCCTCAGTCCCGCTGAAGGTGAAGTTATATTTGTTGCAATAGAGAATCCGCATGAGGAAGGTTCACCGTGGCCCGGGAGATATTGGCCAGAAGCACATCGCCGAATCTGGCCAGATTTCTTTCCCGATTGAAATGTTCCAAAACATGTTGCTGTGCCGCCCTTCTCATGGGGGCTAGCGTCGGCCTCAGGCTGCTGAGGATTTGCACCTGTGAGACAAAATCGTCGAGCGATTTGGCGCGATAGAGGAAACCGGTTTTGCCGGGGATCACGAGTTCGGGTATTCCCGCTATCTCGGGAGCGAGAACAAGCTTGGCGTGGCCCATGGCTTCCATGAGAACCAGGGGAAGACCCTCGCTTCGGCTGGTGAGTACGACCAGGTCGCACGCCGAATAGAAGGAGTCGAGTTGTGCGCGACACAAGTGCCCGAGCAGAGTGATGTCATCTTGTAGATCTAAGTCGCGAACCAGGCGCTCGAGGGCGGGGCGCTCTGGGCCTTCGCCCGCGATCCAGCATCGAAAAGAAAACTTCTGGTTTTTCAGGCGGCGGCAGGCGCGCACTAGAAAAGCATGATCCTTCACGGGATGCAATCGGCCTACGGCGAGCATGACGAGTTGGCGTTGCGAATGTTCGGGGCTACCGGAAAGAAACGCTTCCGGATGTACGGAAGCTCCCAAGCGGCCGAGCACGATTTTGGCCGCGTCGATGCGCGGATAATGTTTCAGAAGGTGCCGGCGATTGAACTCCGAGACGGTCAGGCAGAATTTGCAGTTGGCTAACTTAGTGTCGAGATAGAGCGGGTGCAGCAATAGGTCGGACCCGTGGAGCGTCATGCTGAAGCTGATTCCCGACAATCTTGCGGCAACCATGGCAATCCAGGAGGCGAAGTACCCGTGGTGGACGTGAATGTGCTGCACGCCGCGGCCGCGCAACTGCAAGGCGTAACAGGCACCGAGCCAGGTGTGCAGGGCGGTGCGGAAACGCTGTCCGAAGGTCTCCTTGCCGCCGAAAAGAATGCGTGCCGCTAGATCGGAGAGCCCGCGAAATCGCCGGATGCAAAGCCACGCGGCGCGCAAAAGCAAGCCCACTCGAAAGGGTTCTAAATACAAAGTTTCATCGGCGAAGCCTTGCAGGTATCCGTCGAGATTTGGGACAGGCAGCCGGGCACTTCCAAGCACGACGCTGACACCACGCCTGCGGAGTTCTTGAATTTCTTCTACCACGTAAGGCTCGACGGGCGAAGGAAACTGATTCGCGAGGTAAGCCACGGTGGACACCGGAACGTTAGGCATGACGCACCTCCCGCGCCGGAGTGCGGTTTTGGGCTGCGAGGATTCCGGCGAAGGTAAAGAGCAGTCCATTCACGAATTGATAATTCATGACCACAAAACATGCGTTCAGCAAATAGACGCCGAGCAGTACCGGCCATAGGTCGCGAAAGCCGGCGTCGAGGAAGTAAGGGCGCGACGAGAAGACGGTCGCGGGCGGCTGACGGGCCAGACGCAGAAGGTCGAGAATGACCCAGGAATAGAGGGCTACGCCCACAACGCCAAATTCGACGGCAATCTCAAGAAAGGTGTTGTGGAAGTAGAACTCCGACTGATGGAAGTCGCTGATGCGTTTCTCCAGATCGGCTTGCACTTGTCCCGCGCCCCAGCCGAACAGCGGCTTGGCGCGAAACATATCCCAGCCGGCGCGGTACATGGCCATGCGGAACTCCACGGGGCTGCGTTCCTGCAGGCGATCGGTAATAGATTGATTCACATCCTGAAAAGTAAGCGCACAAAGCGATCCGAAGCCGGCGGCCAGAACCAGATAGAGGCAAGCACGGCGCACGCGGGCGCTCGGGAACATGAAAAGCAAAACCAAAACTGAGAGAGCAAATGAAATCCACACGGCGCGAGTCTTGGTGGCGAGAATCGCGAGCGGCAGGCCAATCAATAACAGAAGCGCGCCAATCCCGCGCAAGCGTTTTCGGCGATAGGAATCCAGGGCGACGAGGCCCAGCAAATTTAGCGTTACTCCATTGGCCACGGCTTGCAAGAAGGGGCCGCGTGCACGATCGGCATGGATGCCAAGACTTTCGTCGAGAATGAAAGGAGGAACAATGAAAGACTTCTCGCCCGAGAGAAACAGAATGGCAATAACGCTGAGATAAGCCACTACGACCAGACAGAAGATTTCAAGCGCGCGCAAAGACGCCTCGGTTTCGAAGACCAGCCCTGCCAGCACGTAAAGCGAGAGTGGAACTATCCACTTGGCTGCTACCACACTCCATGTTTCATCGTCATAGGACATGTTGAGAGGGCCAGCAATTGCCAGCAGCGCGAGCCCCAACATGGGTAACATCACGGAGGTGGTGAGACGCAAGGATTGCCGCAAGACCAGCGCCCGCAACAAGACCACAAAGACCAGCAATCCGAAGGCAATGCGATCGAGGCTATAGAACTTCATTTCGGGCGGACGAAAGAGCATGGCGGTGAGCGCAGCGAGGAATAGCCAGGCCGGCATTGACATCAAGAGATGAAGCGGCCGCATAACGGCGGCTACGCTCCATGAGCCGCTCTCCCGGGCAAATGTTCCTGGCGAAATGGTCCGAGGGAAATACATCTAGGTGCCGCTTCCTCCGAGGACCGCAGAGAACGTCTTGCACAATATCCTCAGATCGAGCCACAGGCTCCAGTGCTCGATGTATTCCAAGTCAAGCTCAAGGTTGCGCCGGAAAGACGGGTCGTTGCGAGCCGTGACCTGCCATAATCCAGTCATACCCGGGGTCACGTTTAGCCGGCGCAAGTGATCGAGGGCGTAGCGTTCGAAGTCGTCCAGCGGATGGGGGCGCGGTCCTACCAGGCTCATTTCGCCGCGGAGAACATTCCAAAGTTGCGGCAACTCGTCCAGACTGTAGCGGCGCAAGAATTTCCCCACGCGGGTGATGCGCGGATCGTTGGCCAGCTTGAACGTTGGCCCCTGGTGTTCATTGCGACGCCGTAAGATATCCTTGGTTTGATCTGCATCCGTAACCATGGTGCGGAACTTGCAGCAAAGGAAAGTCCGTCCTTTCTTGCCGACCCGAGGGGCACGATAGAAAACCGGGCCGCCAGAATACAGCCGAATCATGAGCGCAATGGCTGCCAGCACCGGCGCCGTAAAGACCAACAAGGCCGCCGCCAGACCAACGTCGGCAATGCGTTTCAAGAACAATGGCAAGACCGGCGTTGGTTCTTGGCGCAGACTGAGAACCGGAAGGTCGCCCAACTTGTCAAAGATCACAGATTCTGGCTTGATGCCGAAAAAATCGGGGACCACTTTCAGCCCCAAGTGATTCTTTTCGGCTTCAAGGATGACTTGCGAAACCAACTCACGCTGGTAAGGAGCGGTCAGAATGACGTCATCCACGAACTGGGCGCGTGCGATACCGGCCAAATCCGCAACGCGGCCCAGCACGTCCCCGCCCACGGTTTCCGAATCGTCCAGAAAGCCACGCACTACATACTTCGCCGCTGGATTCTGCTTGAGATACGTAGCCAAGCCACGACCCGCGGCCTGGCTTCCAATGATGAGCACATTGCGCGCGGGCGGACCGTGTTGGGACTCAACTTGCAGATGTGGTATTTCCGCCACCAACCGCGGCGGCAGAACTCTTGCGAAGGGGGGACTCGGAGGTTCGATTCTGACGAATGCGGGCGCGCTCACAGACGGTGCTCCTCTTCTACACTCGGGTTTAGCCAGATGACGGCGCGTTCAAACGCCTTCTATAGGTTCTTACAGTTTCCTGTAAATTCTCTCGGGGATTGGAAACGTTCGCTCGCTGAGCACAATGCCCAGCAGGCGGGTTTGTGTAGCTTGCAGAGTTTCTTTGGCCCTGAGAGCAGTGGCTCGGCGCGTGGAGTTTGCTTCCAACACTAAGGCCACACCATCGCTCAGATGGCCGAGCAATGCGGCGTCGCTGTAGCCGCCGATCGGGGGTCCATGAAAGACGGTGTAGTCGAATTCCAAACGAAAATCGGAAAGCCGCCGAGCTAATGAGTCGCCGGCTCCCCGTTCCGGGCTGGCGCCAAGAAGAAGTTTGAGTGGCGCCAGCCAAAGATTGCCGCAAACATTCTGCGAATCGCTTCGCAGTGAGCCTAGGGCGTCGCTGCGGTGGGCTGCCTCGTCTTTCCTCCAAAATACATTTTCCAACTCGGGGCTGTGGAGGTTGGCCTCGACTACGCAAACACTGCCTGTCACTTGAGCGGATAGATCTTTGGCTACGTCCATGCAAATCTCGGCGATGTAAGTGTTTTCGTCCACGGAGCAGAAAACCACATGGCGAGGCGGCTTAGGCCGTCCGGGAAAGAAGATTTGCCGGACCAATGACCGGATCTGAGCTTCGCCGAAGCGGACGGGATCCCAGAGGTCTGGGGTAAGAACGGGCGGTGCTTCCGGCTGAAGGACCGTCGTTTCTACCCGGCCGGGAAGCCGCAGAGGCTGAAACAAATCTACAAGAGTCCCCATAAACCTTCCTTCGTGATCCGCGTGGCTCGCCCGGCAGTTCTAGGTTCTGGCGCGAGGCAGAGACGCCAGTACCGGCGCGCCCAAGTACGCGACCACTTCGTCCGGCGTACGAAAACCGGGATTCAGGCGATCCAAAGTGAATGCCAAACTTGTGCTGACCGTGCCAGCGAACAAAAGGCTGAGCAGGCCAAAGCTTAGAGCCGAACGAACTGGCAATGCGGGCGCGGTGGGCTCTTCTGCAACGGCCACGTTGAGAATGCGCTGGGCATCGAGGGCGTCGCCAATCCGAGCCTCTTCGCGCTTGCTCACGTAAAGCAGATATTCGGTCTCGGCCGCTTTCAAATTGCTCAGCAACTCATCTTGTTGGATGGCGCGGTCTCCCAGGGTTCTCGCTTCGGTCTGGTAGGACGCGAATAGTTGTCGGCCTGCCACGGCGCGAGCCCGTAGCGCACTCAGGTCGACCTCCGCCTTCACCAGTTCGCCTTTAGCCCAGGCATGATTAGGATCGAGATCGGTGCTCTGATCTCGCAGAGGGGCTAACTCTTCTTGGGCAATTAAGCTCTTGGTTTCGGCGATTTGCTGATCCACCTCCTGCACCAAGCGATAAGACGGCTGGTATTTGGTAAGGAGTGCGGTGCGCTTTAATTCCAGATCGAGCAAGTCGGCTTTGATTTTTCCGAACAACTGCTGATTGTCAGAATTGCGAATCACCGTGGTGGCGCGCTCCGGTAGCGACTGCAACTTGGACTGGAGGGTGCGGATACGCTGTCCAGTGCTTGCGATGTCCACCTGAGTGGCAAGGCTGTTGGCCTCAGCTTCTCCAAGCCTTTGCAATGCGCTATCACGTTGCTGGGCAGCGGAGACGACACCTTCATCCCGAGTGAACTCCATCAACCGTTGCTCCGAAGCCTGAAGATTTCCTCGCGACTCCGCGATTTGCCGCTCGAAGAAGGAGGTTTGTCCGGCGGGCCGGTTCAATCGCGAATGCCTTTCCAAATAGGCTCCAGCCAGACACTTGAGCACGTTGGCCGCCTGCGCCGGTTTGGCGGAATCATAAGTCACCGTGATCAGTGTGGTTTTGCGAGAGGGCTCCACTTGGAGTTGATTGTCCAAACGGCGGACCGTCCTTGCCAACCTCTCTTCATCGCTCTCCCCCAGAAACTTTCTGAAGGAGAATCCACTTTCCGGAAACAATCCGGCAGCCTGCGTCACCGTGCGCAAGATTTCCTGGTCGTGCAGGAGTTCCACCTCCGAGTTCAAGTCTTCCTCGGTTACGTCTTCTCGCTCGAATTGCGATTGCGTGGAGGTGGGGGTCACTGCTGGATCGACTCGGCCTCGGCTAATCAGAATCTTCATTTCGGCGCGGTAAGAAGGCGACAGCAGCCGGTAACCAAGACAGGCCAATAGAAGAACGAGAAAGCAAATCGCAGCCGCCCGAAACTGCCGGAAAATTACCGCCAACAGGTCCCGCATGGTGAGGGAGGGTGTTCGTGTCGCTCCGGCTATGATTCGCAGCTCTTCCATACAGGTCTTCCGGGAGTCCAGTGCGTTGGACGACTTTCGTTCAGAACTGTGCAGGCGACGCGTACATACTGAGATTCGACGCCGGCAAATAGCGGCGAATCTTGGAAATCGTATTCTGCGGAACGTAGATCAGGTCGCCGGGCTTGAGTTCAATATCTTCCGCCAGGCTTTTGGCGCTGAGCATGTGTTTCAAGTTCAGGACGCGCGATTCGACCAACGCATCCGACACGCGCCGGAACAGCACAACTTGCGAATGTTTGGCCTGGTCATTGAATCCGCCGGCAATTGCGACCGCCTCAGTTACGGTGATGTCGGCCCGCAATTCATACTTGCCGGGACGATTTACCTGGCCGCTCGCCAAGAAGAATGGCTTGTCAAAATCGGTCAAGGCCAGGGTCACCTCAGGATCATGCAGAGTAGCGGCATAAGTTTTGCGCACAGCTTCCTGCAGCTCGGCGAGGCTGATGTTTTCGGCATAGAGTTGCTTTTGGCCACGCAGGGAGATAAAGCCATCCGGCTGAACTGTGACCGTTTGATCGAATTCTGGGGCAAAGGTAAAAGTGATTGCCAGTACGTGACTCTTGCGAAGCCGGTAAAGCGGACGGCGTTCTCCCGCCAGAGCTGGACTCGGCGCGCCGTCCGCGATTCCGGAATTAGTAGTGTCCTGGGTTCCCGAGACAACCGCGGCGGGGGACCGGGATTGCTGGGCTTCGGCTACCACTAAAGTCAGCGGCAACATGCAGCAGGTAAGCACTCTCGCCGCGGATCTCCAAGTCATCGCTATCATCCCCCGGCTTACCTTTTCTTGCTGGTAGGTCGAAACAGGCCACCAACTGACCTTCCGAAACTAGCGCGCGGCATCTTTTGCGGCAAGACATGGGAAGTTCTGCCCACGAAGGTAGGCGAAAGACTCCAAAACCTTTGTTCTCTTCGCCATCGGGTTCTCGATGCGATTGCTACCGTCGCAGATGGCGGGTTAGCACCGCGCATGTGGTTTGCAGGGGGGTGGGGCGGGTCCCACTTTGGAATACGTCTCCGAAAGTAGGCTTGCGCAGATTGCGGGTTTGGAATGTTCTGGGCCTACGTCGAATCTCTCAAGCGTTCTTACCAGAAGCGCAACAGCAAGTTGCAGCGAATTGCAAACAAGCGAGGTGAACGTCTCGCGGCATCGCCAAGACTTAGTTTTCCACACCGGCGGGCGAAGTAGTGAGCTTGATACGTCACAGAAGTTAAAGTCGAAAGAGTCTACATTCGGCACTTGGATCTCGAAAAATCCAGTCCGCCCCGAGGAATAATGGACTCCCTGAGTAGCGCTTCTTCCAATGGCATTGGTGTGCTGATCGCCGACTCAAACCAAATGCAACGTCAGCTTCTCGTCCGAGCTCTGCGGCGACGACCCGAGTTTCGGGTTGCTGCATGCAATGCCGAATGGGACGATATCCTCAAAGCGGTAGTTTCCGACAATATGCAAGTGATGGTCATGAATGCGGAGCACGACCATCAGGACATGGCACTAGTGCGCCGGATTCATCTGTCGTACCCCGCAGTGGTCAAGATTCTTCTCATCGACGCCAACGATCGAAGTCTCGTCGTGAACGCCTTCCGTTCGGGCGCGAGAGGATTGTTCTGCTTTCCCGATCACCCCTTCCGGCTATTGTGCAAATGCATACAAAGCGTGCATCGCGGGGAAATATGGGCCAACAACCAACAGTTACACTTCCTGTTGGAGGCAATCGCGGAAGTACCTTCCCTGCCCGTGGTCAACAGCAACGGCAAGAAATTACTTACGGCGCGCGAAGAACAGGTAGTAGCGTTGGTCGCCGACGGGCTGAGCAACCGCAATGTCGCGCTGGAATTGCGGCTGAGCGAAAACACCATCAAGAAGTATCTGTTTCGCATCTTCGACAAACTGGGCGTCTCCAGCCGGGTGGAACTGGTGCTCTATGCCATGAACCACGGGGGACGGCTGCAGGCGGAATGGATGGCTGGGGCCTTCCTCTAGAAGGGTCATTGAGTTGTCATTGAAAGGCTGCGCTAACCACTATAAAGTGGGAAAAAGGCCTTGACCGACATTCAACCCCATCGTCGCCGGATGACCGTAATCGGCTCTGGGTTACTCTGTGGAATTTTGGCGCTGGTGGTCATCTTCACCAATCGGGCTGCGTTTTTTAGTCCTCTGGCCGTGGTGGTGGTAGCCGCCATTGGGACGGTGGCAGTCTTGCTGCAATTGCGCTTGCGGAATCGCGAGCAGTCCACTCCGCTCCACGCTCCGGTGTGGCTAAACATTCTAGGTATTTTATTTGCGGTGGTCGCGCTGTTCGGGGAGCACATTCATCTCAGCTCGCAGGCGGAGCATTTGCTTGCTTTGGGCGCAATCGGGAGCTTTGCCATCAGCAGCCTAATTATCCTGCATGGCTTCCGGAAGGATCGGCTAGCCTCTAAATAAGCTCTCGAAATCGGTCGCCGGCTGACTAGGAATGACCAACCCTGCTGCGGATTGGCGAGCCGGATCTTCCAGTTCCTTCCAGGCGCGCTCCCAACTCCACCACGCAATCAATCCAATTAGGGCGAGCACGACAATAATGGGCCATATGAGACGACGAATACGGGTGAGAACTACCGGAGAAAAAAAGCGCGAGCCGTGGACCGCTGGCTTTTCTGCAGCTTGGTCTTGCTGCTGATCGAGCTGGGACTGTTGTTGGCGTGTCCATTCGCGGATCACCGCCTGTTGGTGCCGCGTGAGGCTGCGAAACTCCAGTCCCGATCGGGAATCGTCCCGATACCGCACCACCGCCCTTGCCTGTAAACCCAAGCCAAGATCCGGGAGGAGAAACTCGACCGCGACCGAATCCGCCACACGCACATCGTCAGCCAGGGAAACTGCGATCCCGCCTTCCCCAAGATTTAGAGCGCGTCCTGTAACGCTGTATCCGGCACCGGCGCGCATCAGCGTGACCCGGACCGGGACGGCCAAGGGGCAGCGCGGGGCGCGGCGATGGGCAAACGCGCGCAGCGGTGCTCGGCCAGCGGTACTCATGGTTTACCTCCCGTGCTCGGAGCGAGCACGAGCCAATCGGCTTCTTAGATGCTGGGTTGTGGAAATTCGCCACCGAGTATAGCACTAAAGGTAGTGCATACGGAGGCTCTGGAAGGAGGATCAAGCCGAGGCAAAAGCTTTAGTCCCGAAATCTTGCACCTGAGCGAGCGCAAGATCTTAGGTATGGCCTTACCTTAATCTTTTAGCGGCAAAATACAAACCGGGAAACCGGAAACGGAAGATCACGGCCAACGCTTAGCAGAGTCTTCCCAGCCTGCTGCACGAGCTGGCTGTGGGGCAGCGCCCGCCACGGCTGACTGCGGAATACGGATCGGCTGTTGGGTCACGACGGTGCCCGTCAAAGTGGGCTTGTTGTGATCCATATCGCCCCCCGATTCCTTGTCATCGGACAAAAGGGGCGCAGCCACGCGCAAAGCCTCCACTTCTTTTTCCAAACGGGAAAGCTCCAATTCCTTTTGCCTTAGAACCTCGTAAACATTCTTCATAGCGTAAGCACCTAATGCCCGGTTAATTAAGAAACTCTTCCGAACTGTATGAGCGCAATGAATTTTTGTCAAGGATTTATGCTGGCGCTGGCGGCAAACTTTTGTGGAAAGCTGTGGGAATTTTTCATCGGCAAGCTCTTCGCGTCCCGAGTACCTTCGTAACTCCACTCCAGCATCTCCTCGGCGCTATCCTGACTTTAATCTCCTTGAGGTCCATTTGGCAGGTTGCCGGACAAGATGAGATTGGAACCTCGTCTGGTCAACGTCCACTGAGGTAAGGCGAAGAAGATGCCGGAAAATATCGGCCGATTTGAGATTCTGAGCGAGATCGCACACAGCGATTCGGCACGCGTTTACAAGGCCTCCGATCCGGAGAGCGGCCAGACCGTCGCACTAAAGGTGCTGCAGGTTGACTTGCCGGCCGAGGAAACCGCGGCGCTGGTGCAGCGCGTTCTGGCGGAAGCGGAAACTACCAAAGTTCTCAGTAGCCACAACCTTGCCGTACTTTACGGGGCAGGTGAAATCGACGGAAAATTCTGCGCTGCCACGGAATATGTGCAGGGAAAAAGTGTTGCGGGAATGCTGGCGCAGCACGACAGCTTCTCCATCTGGGACCTGTTAGATGTCGCTCGCCAAGCTTGCCAGGGTCTCGATCATGCCCACGCGCGAAAAGTAGTGCACTACGCGCTGGAGCCTGCCAAGGTGCTGGTGACTTGGGACGGCACGGTGAAGATTCTCGGTTTTGGCATTTCCAGCATGGGAGCAACGGCCGCGCAAGCCTCTGGAAAAGTCCCGGAAACTCTGCGCTACATGTCGCCGGAACAAGTGCAGGGAGAACTGCCCGACGCTCGTTCGAACCTGTTCAGCCTGGGCGCCATTCTCTACGAAATGGTGACCAACCGCAAAGCATTTGCCGGCGACAACCCGGATCAGGTACGGCAGGAGATCACAGTGGGAATGCCGGTGGCGCCCGCCCAGATCAACTCCAAGCTTCACCCCGGCTTGAGCGAACTGATCATGAAGGCACTGTCGAAGGACCCAGACCAGCGCTACCAGTCAGGGCAGGATCTGGTCGGCGACCTGGAGAGATGCAAAGAAAACTCGCAGAAAGCGGCCCCGCGAAAAATGCCGTCGGTTTCCACGCGCAATCCTGACGAAGGATCAGGGCCTAGTGAAGTTGTTGCCCACGATGCCCGGCTTGTAGCGAAAAGAGCCTCGGCGGCTGCGGGCGGAGCAACCGGGTCGGCTTCACCATTCATCGGCCAAGTAACACCTGAACCTGCCACCATGTCGGCGGCGGTGGCTTCCCCTGAAACTGAGACCGTATCCCATCCGCCGGCGCCCAAGCCTGGTGCCGCGAGCGGCAATGGAATTAAACGCCCGAGTTTTTCAGACGTGGATTCTTTGCCTCCTCTGAAGGAAGTCTATGTCGCTCCTCCGCCGCCGCCGGGGCCGGAGTCATTTCCGGAAGAGCACGCGGAGACTGAAACGCATAGCGGACCGTTTCACCAATCCGTCGAAGAGCAGAAACCAAGTGCCCGTGAAATTGCCCTGAAAGCCGTTGCAGAAATAAGAAAGACTCCGCCCAAACTTTTTTTGTACTCCATTGGAGCGGCGGTATGTGTCATCGTGCTGGTTCTCGGCGTCATTCTGTCGCGAATTCATTCCGAGAGCGCGGAGGAGAACGGTGCTCCGGTCCAGGCCACGAACTCTGCCAACGACTCGCATCCAACAGCCGCCGAGCAAGCGCCCGGACCGATACAAGCTTCCTCGGTACCGATGGTGACGGAAGCGCAGTCTTCCGCAGGAGGCCCGGACGTTATCTCAGTCAAGCCTAAACGGGCGAAGCCGAAGGTGGCTAAGGTCGTGCCACCGCCTGCGCCAGTCATCGTGCCAGGTCAGCTCTCGGTAAGTTCGACACCGGGAGGGGCACAGGTGCTAGTCGATGGACACCATAACCCCGCATGGCTGACCCCATTTGACTTGGCGGGATTAACTCCAGGCCAACATTTGGTGAGTGTCAGCAAAGCTGGCTACTCCACCGAGAATCGCACCATTGAGGTGGCTTCAGGAAGCAAGTCATTTCTGGTGATTCAACTGGCGGCGTTGGGAGCAACGGCGCTGATCAGCAGCGTGCCTCCCGGCGCGGAAGTCTATATGGATGGTCGGGACACGGGCCGCGGAACGCCGGCGCAGATTTCCGTCGACAAACTGGGCAGTCACATTTTTACCGTGAGGAAAGAAGGCTACCTGGAGGAAACGTCTACGGCCAACTTACAGGCCGGTCAGAGCTTTCAGTACGCGCCGGTGCTGCGCGCGCTGGGCGTGACTGACGACATCAAGCTGGGCGGCAAGTTCAAGAAGATTTTTGGCGGCGGCGACACCGCGGGGATGGGAACGGTCACTGTCAAAACGCAACCCAAGGGCGCACAAGTTTCCGTCAATCGCCATGTCCTCGACAAAGGGTCGCCGGTGGATTTCTACCTGAACCCCGGCACCTACATGATCGACATCACGCTGTCGGGATACAAAGATGTGCATCGCATCATCAACGTAGACAGAGGCGGCAAGGCGACAGTGGACGAAATTCTGGAACGGCAATAAAGACGGCACTCACAGAAACCTCGACGGCCCAAAAACAAATCCTCAGAATGTAGCCCGCCCGAGATTCATCAAGCTTTAACCCGATTGCAACCGTTCAGAAATATTTCCTACCTATCTTCTAACCCAGCGGTGTTTCTGCGGGATGGCCCAGAAACACCGCCGGTTCCCCGTTCACGCCGGGCACGCAAGAGCGTCCCACAAACCAAATTTTCTGTCTCTAGCAGCAATCTCAATCAAGGAGAAGTCATGTTGCGCGACTTAGTGGTTTCAGCTTGCAGGAAAACCATGGCTGTTTTCGTGGCCTTAACCACAATCTTAGGGACAACGGTCACGCCCGCATTCGCCGGCGGTCCCTACGGCGATCAGACCGCTACCCCCATCCAGCACATCGTGGTTATTTTTCAAGAGAACGTTTCGTTCGACCATTACTTCGGCACCTACCCCTACGCGATGAATCCAGCGGGAGAGCCCCCGTTTCACGCGGCTCCCGGCACCCCGAATGTCAATGGGCTGACCCTCGGACTTCTGACCAACAACCCCAACCTCAATCCGCTTAACCTGACCGGCGCCACCAATCCTTTTCGCTTGGACCGCTCCCAGGCTTCCACGAATGACCAGGATCATGACTACACGCCCGAACAGTTCGCCTTCGATGGCGGCTTGATGGATCTGTTCCCGCTCAACACCGGCACTGCCGGGCCGCCGCCGGGAGCGCCGGCGATCGCGGGCACAACCGGCCTGGTCATGGGCTACTACGATGGCAACACGGTCACGGCGTTGTGGAACTACGCGCAGCAATTCGCCATGAGCGACAATTCCTATGACACCAACTTTGGACCTTCTACGCCTGGCGCCATCAACTTGGTTTCGGGCCAAACCAATGGCGTGATCCAGAGCCTGAACGGCACTGGCAACGTGGTGGACGACGGAAGCGGCGGACTGACGTCTAATCAGCGATGCCGATCCGGTCGGCGACGTTTGCTCGACCTCTACCGGAAACACCGTACAACTGGGCGGCACCAACATTGGCGATCTGCTCAATCAAGCGGGAGTGACCTGGGGATTTTTCGAGGGCGGTTTCAACCTCAGCCTCACCAATTCCAACGGCAGCACGGGATGCTCTCGCAGTACGACTTCGCTCATCACCAACACCAAGAAAGCCGACTACATCCCGCACCATCAGCCGTTCCAGTATTACGCGTCGACAGCCAATCCCACGCACGCTCGTCCGACTTCGGTGTCCACCATCGGCCACCAGGGCGATGCCGCCAATCACCAATACGACATCAACGATTTCTATGCAGCAGTCAAAGCGGGAAATTTCCCGGCCGTCAGCTTCTTGAAAGCGCCGGGTTATCAGGATGGCCACGCCGGCTATTCCGATCCGCTGGACGAACAGACTTTCGTCGTGAATGTCATCAACTTCCTGCAAACACGGCGCGAGTGGGAGAGCACCGCGGTAGTTATCACCTACGACGATTCTGATGGTTGGTACGACCATCAAATGGGTCCCATCGTGAATCAATCCAAGACGGCAGCGGACGCGTCTCACCGGCCCTGGCGCCTGCGGCACCGGCGCAACCGCTCTGCCCGGCATCGAGCTGGCACCGCGCATGCGCAAGGCCGCTGCGGCTATGGACCACGCCTGCCCTATGATGGTGATTTCGCCTTGGGCGAAGCACAACTTCGTGGACCATACAATCACCGACCAGAGTTCGATTATTCATTTCATCGAAGACAACTGGCTCGGCGGCAAGCGCATTGGCCAGGGCTCGTTCGACACTATCGCCAGTTCGCTGGTGCAGATGTTGGATTTCAAACAAAGACCGATCCCGGTTCCGTTCATTCTTGACCCAACTACCGGGGAAGTGACGCATTCTGGTTTTGGGTTTGGACACTAGACCGAGGTTCGCACAGCAACGGTTGCAGTAAATTGTTTCGATCGCGAACGGCAAGGCCTGATGCGGTGGACATTCCGCACCTGCTCTTGCCGTTCTTTCATGCCGCCGATATTGCCAGTTGCTATTCATTTTCGAGACACGAAGGATTCCGATTCACAACCAGAAGAATGATAACCAGAAGAAAGTTTATGCATCACTCCGGTCTGGCAGCTACGGCAATGGCGATGAGCAACGGCGGCTTGGCTTCGCTGCGCGGTCAGACCGCGCCTCACCACATGCCGCCAGTGACAAGGCCCGCGCTGGATCCGAATACGCTGGCAAAGTTCGTCGACCCGTTGCCCATTCCCGCGATTGCCCGCCCGGATGAAAATCGGGCCAGTCCCTCCGATCCCGCGGTGAAGGTGCCTTACTATCGCATCGCGATGCGCGAGATTGAGACCAAAGTTGCATCGCGACCTGAATCCGACTCGCCTGTGGGGACTTTGGATCCTCGCCCGGCCCGGTCTTCGAAACTCGCAAAGGCGAAGGAGTGCTGGTTGAATGGGTGAATGCGCTTCCCGCAAAGCATTTCCTGCCGATCGATCACAAGATTCAAGGCGCTGAAGCCGACAAGCCGCGAAGTTCGCACCGTGGTGCACTTCATGGCGCTAAAACGCGGCCAGATAGTGACGGTTATCCGGAAGATTGGTTCGTGCCGGGAAAGTCCGCCTGTTTTATATCCCAACCATCAGGAAGCCACGCTGCTCTGGTATCACGACCATGCGATGGGCATTAACCGGCTCAATATCTACGCTGGACTGTTCGGGACTATTCATCATTCGTGATCCGGTGGAGGATGCGCTCAACCTGCCCGCAGGAAAATATGAAATTCCCCTGGTGATCCACGATCGCCTGTTACCGGAAGGGCCAGCTCGAATACCCAGTTTCCGGCGATGCCGAATCGCCATGGGTACCCGAAGTTTTGGCGACGCGATGTTGGTGAATGGAAAGTTGTTTCCGTATCTCGAAGTCGAGCCGCGCAAATATCGCTTCCGGCTCCTGAATGGCTCTAATTGGCGTTTTTACCATCTGTCTCTTCGAGCGGCATGCCATTTCATCAATCGGCAGCGATCAAGGTTTGCTCGGCGCGCCGGTGGCGTTAAAGACGCTAGCCCTGGCCCCCGCGGAGAGAGCGGACATGGTGGTCGATTTCGCCGATCACCGCGGCGAGCAAATCGTCCTCAAGAATGATTCGTTCGTGCGTGATGCAATTCCGCGTTTCAGCCAAAAGGTGAGGAAGCGAGTTCCTTGCCCGCCGTCCTGCGGCCGGTTCCGAAAACTCCCGAATCGGCAGCCGTGAAAACGCGCTTGCTTTCTCTCGACGAATACGACAACGGCGTCGCCGAACCCATCCTCATGCTGTTGAACGGAACTTATTGGCAGATGCCGATCACGGAAAACCCAGTCTTAAATTCCACGGAGATCTGGAGCTTCGTCAATCCGACCGACGATTCGCATCCGATTCATCTGCATCTGGTGCGCTTCCAGATTCTCGACCGGCGGCGATTCGAACCGTGGACTTACCAGAACCAGCGGCAAGTTGAAATTCACTGGCGCCGGCGGTTCCACCGGAACCCAACGAAGCGGGATGGAAAGACACCGTGCGCGCCGACCCGAGCATGGTGACGCGGATTATCGTGCGCTTTGAGGGATTTACTGGCCGCTACGTGTGGCATTGCCACATTCTGGAACACGAGGACAACGAAATGATGCGGCCTTACGAAGTGATCGCCGCGCGATGACCGAAACGGGCTTCGACGTTCGCCGAACGAAGCCCGAGGCAATCAGACCGCCTCGATTTTCTAGCGGCGGCGGAAGGTAGCCGCGTAACCGTCCCGGTATCCGCGTTCATATTCCGTTCTGTAGGCGTACTTGTCTCCATACTCGCGGTGATAGCCGTGGTCTTCGTGCGCGTACTTGCCGCGAGGATAAGGATCGAAGGGCTTGTAGTGCGAGAGGTCGCTGTACGCCATGCGTGAGCCGTCATCGTAGCCGGTATTGCGAGCGATGCGGAGGGTGCTGTCTTCATACCGGGGAACGTCCGGACCATAGTAACGATATCCTCTCTGGGCGCGCACCGCGCAACTGCATGCCATGGCCGACGCCAAAGCCAATCCTGCCAGCTTAATTACTCGCGACATAATCTCCTCCCGAACCGTCTTCCATGGAAACCCAATCTTCGGAAAAAAGTTGCTGACCGCGTCGTGCAGACGCGACCCATCGCGCTTCGCGGCAAGTGATAGACTTTTTCGCGGCGGTTGAGATATGGAAATTCAACGGGTGGGAGTGGTCGGCGCAGGGACGATGGGCAATGGCATAGCGCATGTGTTTGCGCGCGGCGGATTAGAAGTCATGCTGTGCGACGTGGAGCAGGGCTTTCTCGACCGCGCGCTGGCCACCATCGAGAAAAATCTCGAACGCGAAGTAGCGAAGAACAAGATCGCCGCCGAAGAGAAAGCGGCGGCGCTGCAAGCGAATTCAGTTGGCAGTGGATCGCGCGCAAATTAGCTGACTGTGATTTCGTGGTCGAAGCTGTTACCGAAAAGTTTGAAATCAAGGCAGAGATTTTTCGCGAACTCGACAAACTCCTGCCTTCCGGCGTGATTCTCGCGTCGAACACGTCCTCTATTTCGATTACTAAGCTGGGAGCGCTGACGCGGCGGCCGGAAAACGTTATTGGAATGCACTTCTTCAATCCCGTGTCCGATGATGAAATTGGTAGAAGTGATCTCGCGGGCTGGCGACTTCGAGTGAAACTTTCCAGACGGTGCGCGATCTGGCGCTGAAGCTGGAGAAAACGCCAGTTGAAGTCAACGACGCGCCGGGATTCGTTTCTAACCGCGTCCTGATGCCGATGCTGAACGAGGCAATGTTTGCGGTGATGGAAGGCGTTGCCACACCGGAGGCCATCGACGAAGTGTTCAAGCTCGGCATGGCGCATCCCATGGGGCCGTTGGCGCTGGCGGATTTCATCGGCCTGGATGTCTGCCTCGACATTATGCGGGTGATGCATGACGGGCTAGGCGATCCGAAATATCGGCCGTGCCCGCTGCTCATCAAGATGGTGGATGCGGGCTGGCTGGGGAAGAAGAGCGGCCGTGGATTCTATGAGTACTAGCGTTCATCCTCTGTGTGCCCCGTGTCCTCTGTGGTCCACTGCGTTGGCAAAGCGATTCACCACAGAGGACAGGGATCACGGGGGCGCGCGCTTAGTGAGGACGAGAGGCACAGCCTATCTATTTTCTCGGCGCGATTCTCGGCTTTTGCGCCGGAGCCCTGGACGTGAAATTGGCGACTTGCTGCTCACCGCTCTCTTCGAGCCGTCGGCCACCATGCTGCTGGGCGCATCTGCGTCCGGCAAAGGCCCTGGCGTTGGACGCTCATAGTCGCCGCCTTCGTTCCCGTCCTGCATCTACTGGCTTATTTTTTTCGAACTCGGCAGGCGACCGCGCGCACATCTACGAATCCTTTCTAGGCTTCCTGACCGGCACCGCCGGTGCCTACGGCGGCGCGTTGGGGCGGAGGGGATTGAATGAGTTGTTTGGGAAGAACAGCAATTAGCAATTAGCGCTTGGCATTTAGCTCTTGGCATTTAGCTCTTGGCATTTGGCTCTTGGCATTTAGCTCTTGGCATTTAGCTCTTGGCATTTAGCTCTTCTTGACCAGCGGTGGACCTCGGCATCGCGGTCTCTAAGGCTAAATGCTAATTGCGAAATGTAATCTCCTAATTTCTTATTGCCTAGTGCTAATCGCTGTTTTGGGCTGCAAGCTGACAGCCGGTAGCTAACAATCTCGAAGGTCCCGGCTAACCAGATAGTTACTCCCGCTTCCACAGCGCCAGCGCGTATGCTGCGCACATGGGAGTTTGTGTTTCGGTTCTGGCCAGCGGCAGCCGGGGAAACAGCGCCATCGTCTCCAGTTCGCGCACCCGCATTCTGGTGGACGCCGGCATCTCCTGCCGCGAGACTTTCAAGCGCCTTAAAGCCGCCGGCGACGATCCCCACTCCCTGGCTGCCATCGTGATCACGCACGAGCATTCCGACCACGTCTACGGCCTGGCGAGTGCTGGCCAAGAAGCTGAGGATTCCTGTCTTCATGACGGGAGCCACGCATCAGGCCTGGGCGCGCGCGCTGCGCGACGAAAATGGCGAGTCTCCCGACGCTCGGAGCGGCTCGAAGTCTTCAGCTCGGGGCACAGTTTTCAGATTGGCGATATTCAAGTCACTCCATTCACCATTCCGCACGATGCGGCCGATCCGGTAGGCTTCACCTTGCGCGCCGAGGGAATCAAAGTTGGCTTTGCCACCGATCTTGGCTACATGCCGGCCAGCGTGCGCGACCACCTGCGCGGCTGCGATGTGCTGGTCATGGAATCGAATCACGATGTGGAAATGCTGCGCGTGGGCCCGTATCCCTGGTCGGTGAAGCAGCGGGTGATGAGCCGGGTGGGACACCTTTCGAACGAGGCGCTCGCGGAATTCTTTGCCAACGACTATGATGGAGGAGCGGCGTACGTGGTATTGGCGCATCTCTCCGAGCAGAATAACCATCCTGAACTTGCCCGGGGAGCGGCGGAGAAGGCTCTCGGGCCGCGTCAGACTCTGCTGCATAACCGCGTGCTGCTGGCCGCACAGGCCGAGCCCATGCAACCAATCCGGTTGTAGGTCATCTGTTTACTTATGAGTGAGTGCGTTGATCCCATCGTAGGCAAGATTCT
This sequence comes from uncultured Acidobacteriaceae bacterium, assembly GCA_963712035.1. GTDB lineage: Bacteria > Acidobacteriota > Terriglobia > Terriglobales > Acidobacteriaceae > PALSA-270. Next base: position 262,308 of record CAVQGL010000007.1, read on the forward strand.
GGCTGGCTGGCGCTACGACATTTCGGGCATCGCGCCGGAGATGCGCGGCGACTACGAACAGCATTTTGCCGCCTGCGAACGCTGCCGCTCGCGCCAGCAACTGCACCGCATTATTGATATTTCCCTGATCGCGCTGGCGTCGCTTTCCGCCGCGGTGTTTCTGCTGGCCTTCGGCGTGATCCGCCATTTTGGGCCGCGGCACACTTTCTGGCTGGAACTGGCGGCGCTGGCGGGATTCGTTTTGTCCGCGCTGATCTGGCTGGTCGTGGCCGTAGCTACGCCGGCGCCCATGGCGGTGGTGGATGCCGCCAAGCATCGGCGCGCGCCACGTGCACGACCACCTGCCGCCGGAAATCCGCGAGCGCCTGCCGGAAGAGCTGCGGGCGAAGATCACGGGGACGTAGTCGCTAGCTGTTGAGCACTCTGGAGCCATCCGCAGGGCAAGCGACCTTAGAGTTTGATTGTCGAGAATTCGTTTTTTGCTGATGAGATTTCTTTCGAGTACTCTGGCGCGTCACATGGCCGGCCAGCTGGTTGAATCCGTAACATCTCCTTTTCCTTGCACGCCTATCAGGATTCCCCCGCGAAAGAGTCACCTCCAGTTCGATGCCAGGAAGACATCCGCCTGCGTATCTAGTCACCCTTCTGCAAGCGGGGCTTGGCTCGCCAAGGCAAACTCTTCGCCAGTCTAAGGAGTGCCGATGTTGTAGCGACGGATTGTATTGTTATTTTTATGCTTACACTTGCCAGAGCTTCTCCATGTTTTACTCAAGAAACCAGCCAGAAAACACAGACGCCCGCCAGACGATGCAAAATATGCCGGGCATGAAAGGAATGCTTCCGGGTAATATGTCTGCAGAAACCATGTCCCATGCGCGGTCGCTCATCGACCAGATGGAGATGCACCCGACCTCAGGAACCGACATCGAGCCGATTTCGACTCCCTTTGCCATGCTGATGAAGACGAAAGGCGCATGGACGCTCATGCTGCATGGCGTCGGCTTTCTGAATGACATCCAGCAGAGCGGGCCGCGCAGCGCGGATCGCTGGTTTTCCACCAACTGGCTGATGCCCATGGCGCAACGAAAATTTAGCGGCGGCCCGCTAACCTTGCGCACCATGCTGAGCCTGGAACCGGCGACGATCACGCAGCGGCGCTATCCGGAGCTGTTCCAGCAAGGCGAGACGGCCTATGGCTTGCCCATTGTGGACGGCCAGCATCCCCATAATTTTTTTATGGAGCTGGCAGCGCTCTACGATTACAAACTCGGCGAAAAAGCGCTACTGTCGTTTTACGCCGCGCCCATGGGCGATCCCGCGCTGGGGCCAATTGCCTATCCACACCGCGAATCGGCTGCGGAAGATCCGGTCGCGGCTCTGGGCCATCATCTGGAAGATTCGACGCATATTGCCGCCGACGTAATCACGGCCGGAGTGACCTACCAAAATTTCCGCTTGGAAGCTTCCGGATTCCACGGGCGCGAGCCCGGAGAAAACCGCTGGGACGATTAATTCCGGCGCCATGGATTCCTGGTCGGTGCGCGGGACGCTGATTTTGCCAGAATTGGAGCGGGCAATATTCCATCGGGCAACTGCACAGCCCGGAAGCGCTGGCGTCCGGGGAAGACATCCGGCGCATGACAGCTTCGGTGATGTACAACCGTCCGCTGCCGCAGGGGAATTGGGCTTCCATGCTGCTGTGGGGCCGCAACCAGAGCCTGCAGGATGGGAACGTGGGCAACGCATACTTGTTCGAATCCACCCTGAAATTCCTGCGCCGCAATGCGGTCTGGGGACGCATTGAAAACGTGGACCGGACCAACGAGTTGCTGCTCGGAGAGAACCCCGAGCCGTCAGGCTTTGTTGAGCGCTACTTTACCCGCGTGCAAGCCTATACCGCAGGCTACGATCGAGACCTCGGCCATATTCCCCATCTGGCGACGGCGATCGGCGGGCAATTCGAGTGGTACGGGGTCCCAGCAGTGCTCAAGCCGATTTACGGCGCGCACCCAGTCGGCGGAGTGGTGTTTCTGCGGGTGAGGCTGCAGTGAATGAGCACTTACGGAACTTCCGCTGTTATTGAGTGTGGCACTGTGGCGGAATTTTTCTCCGCTTACCGCGCACTTTGTCAGGATAATCCTGCTTAATGGAATCTTCGCTAAGATTATTGCGCATCGTGCGGATCGCCATGCTCGCCAGCATTATGATGTATGCATATATTGCAAATCAATTCGGCCCGGCACCAAAACCAAACCAGCCCGTCCTCTTTTTTTCATCATCGCCGGTCTGTCAGTCTTAATGATTACGAGTCTGTTCTCTATACGGCGCCGGATCATTTCGCGCCAAAGAGAGAGTTCTGGCAGCGCATCCCGAAGACGTCGACGCCCTGGCCCGCTGGCGGACAGGATACTTAATGATCTATGCGCTCTGTGAAGCAGTCGTACTCCATGGACTCGTCCTGCGATTTCTGCGGTTTCACTTTCTCGCAGGTCATTCCGTTTTACCTGGTGGGATTCGTCCTTATGTTCTCTTTCACCCCGAAAAAGCCATCTTCGGCGATCGGCTAGGCTTAGGCCTTGACGTGGCAGCTAGCCAGGCCACGCTTCTCCAGATACTGCTGGTGATAGTCCTCGGCCTCGTAGAACGTCTCGGCAGGAACGATCTGCGTCACAATCGGCTTGCGGAAGCGGCCAGAAGCTTCCAGCGCCTGTTTCGAGGCCTTGGCCTCGGCTTCCTGCTCCGGCGAGTGAAAGAAGATCGCCGAGCGGTACTGCGTTCCCCAGTCGGGGCCCTGGCGGTTGAGCTGCGTAGGATCGTGATTCTCCCAGAAAGTCTTCCAGCAGCTTGCCGTAGGAAATCTTCGCGGGATCGTAGTCCACTTCCACGGCTTCGGCGTGCCCGGTCGCGTCGGTACAAACGTCTTTGTAAGTTGGATTTGTCAGTCTTTCCGCCGATGTAGCCGACGCGGGTGGAGATCACTCCCGGCAGTTGGCGAAACGTGGCTTCGACTCCCCAAAAACAGCCTGCGGCAAATGTAGCTTTGGCCATGGTCCATCCTCGCAACGAATTGTAAAGGCATTATTAGATGATGCGAGCGCAGGAAAGTGGCACAAGTCCTATCCTGGGCATGCCGCCGATTTCGCTTCCCTAAGTTCACTTCCCGGCGTAGGATGCGCCCCGGAATTGAATCCTGCCAGGAGGTAGGGTAATGAATTGCATGGGCGTTAATTTATGGGCTGTATTGGTCGCTGCTGTCGCGTGCATGATTCTGGGCTTTCTGTGGTATTCCCCATTGCTGTTCGCTAAGCCGTGGATGCGTTTGATGGGCTATGACCAAACTGATAAGGCCAAGCAGGAAGAAATGCGCAAGGGAGCGGGCAAGCTTTACGCCTTTTCTTTTTTGTGCAGTTTGGTGGCGGCAGTTGTGCTGGGCAGAATCATCCATATCTCCACAATTCATTCGGCATTGCACGGTGTGAAGATGGGAGCGGGCGTATGGTTGGGATTTGTTACTACCGTTCAGTTGACCGACGCGCTGTTCAGCAAGAAGCCACTCAAACTGTACCTGATCAACACCGGGTATCAGTTGGCATGCTTTCTGGCGATGGGCGCGATCCTGGCCGTTTGGCCGAAATGAGGTATCCGAGCTCGGGTAGAGACGTAGCTGAGCTACGTCTTTACCGCGGGCTACTCAATTATCAGACCGCCGGTAAGCTCGGCTAAGCGTTCAATCTGGTGCTCCACGCACCACTCGGTGAGGTCGTCCACAATTTTTTCCGTGGCGCGAGGATCCCAATAGCTGGCAGTGCCGACTTGTATGGCGGTGGCCCCGGCCAACATGAATTCGATCACATCGGTTGCGGTGGAAATGCCGCCCACCCCGATCACCGGAATCTTCACCGCCTTTGCGGCCTCAAAGACCATGCGCAGGGCAATCGGCTTGATGGCCGGTCCCGAAAGTCCGGCAGTCACGTTGGGAATGCGTGGCTTGCGGGTTTCAGGATCAATCGCCATCGCGACAAAAGTATTCGCTACCGATAGCGCGTCGGCGCCTGCATTTTCCGCCACTTTCGCCATAAGCTGGATGCTGGTCACATTGGGGGAAAGCTTCACAATCACCGGACGCCGCGCCACGCGCTTCGCTGTGCCTACCACCTCGTCAAGCATGCGAGGCTCGATGCCGAACTGAATCCCGCCCATTGCCGTGTTTGGGCAGGATACGTTGAGCTCGTAAGCAGCGATGCCCTCACCTTCATTCAGCGCCCGGATGACCGCTTCATAATCTTCGCGGATATGTCCGAATACGTTGGCGAAGACCACGATGTTTTTGAGGCGGCGCAGCTTGGGCAGTTTTTCCTCAAGAAAGGCACGGACGCCGACGTTCTGCAGCCCGATCGCATTCAACATTCCCGCCGGGGTTTCATACAGGCGCGGTGGCGGATTGCCTACCATGGGTTCTTTCGACAATCCTTTGACGACAAACCCACCTAGTTTGTCGAGACGGAGGACATCCTCAAATTCCAGGCCATAGCCAAACGTCCCGCTCGCCGCGATCACGGGATTCTTGAGCTGAATGCCAGCGAAGCTGACGCGGAGGTCGGGAGCTTGAGTGGTAGGCGGGGTCAATGTGCGCCTTTCGCTGCGGGCGCTTCCGGGTTTGGCGGATGGTGCAGATTGGCGAGCGCTTCGGTCAGGACTCGTCCAGTGGCTCCGCTGGGCGCGTTAATGCCTAACAAGGAAGCGAACGTGACCGCCAAATCTATCGGTTCGGCGTGAGTGCGATAGATCCCAGGCTGAAAAGGGATGCCAAAGAAAGCCAAGGGCACGTGCGTATCGTAGGTGTAGGGAGAGCCGTGATCGGCACCTTGCTCCCCAGCTTCGGCAAAAGCAGGCAGCACGGCCATCACGTACCATCCGCCCAGAGGTGAGTAACTGTGAGCAAAACGAATTCCAGTCGCGGTGTTTGGCACTTCTCCGCTGGCCAACTGGGCACGAGTGAAGTAACCACGCATGCCGAGGCGCGTCAGGGCTTCGCCCACTTCGTGCTCTGCGTCTTCCTCTTTGATTCTTTGCGCGGTAAAGACTTTTTCGTTTAGCCAGGCAACCGCGGGACCGAAGTTGGTAACGTACTCGGCGGGATGCGCCGGAGAAAATTTGGCGGAAAGCACTCGATTCAATTCCGCTTTCACTTTCGTGCCCGAGAAAACCGCCGCCGGAATATGCAGCTTGGTGGCGACCGGGAAAGTTGGCGCGACGCCATGGTCGGCCGAAAGCGCAATCCAAATATTCGCCAGCCCAATCTGATGTCCCAGATAATTGAAGAAGTCGGCGAGTTCGCGGTCCAAGGCTAGCGCCATGGCTGCCATCTCTGGCGAGTCGGGCCCGACCTGGTGTCCCAGAAGATCGTTGGGCGAGAGGCTGATGACCAAAAGATCGGTTGCCGGACCCTCCCCTAACTTCTCGTAGGTAAGCAGCTCGCGAGCAAACTCGAATTCGTACTCATTTCCAAAAGGAGTTGAACCCACAAGCTTATAGAAATCGGCGTCCTTGCCAGCCTCTGGGGTGGTAGTCCGGAGGACGTTTCCGTCGCCGTCTTTCCACTCCCGGTTAAGGTATTTTTCATTGCGCTTGCTCTCGTTGAAGTTCTGTACCCAGGAAGGAAGTTCACTACGGTAGTAGGTCGAGGTCACCCATACGCCAGTTTTTTGGTCGATCCAGTAGGCTCCATCGCCAGCGAATCCAGCCGGAAGAATGGCCGCTCGGTCCTTCAGAGCGATGCCAAAGACTCGCGATTTCCCCTGGGTCGCCAGCTTCAGTTCGTCTCCTAGCGTATCGGCGAGCAAATTATGCGGCGAGGCTCCCGGCGCCCCGCTGGAAATTCCGACTAGTTTCGCCGCATCATCCTCCACCGAAGTGACCATGCGCTCTTTTTGCGGGTCCCACCATTCGTTGCCCAAAATGCCGTGACCGTCGGAATAGGCGCCAGTCAGCAATGTGGCATGACCCGCAGCGGTTACGGTGTTCGCATAGTCGTAATTGCATTCCGTGAAATAGGCGCCGCGGTCGAGCAACAGGCGAAATCCCTCCTCGCCAAATTGGTCGCGATAACGCTCCAGATAATCGCCGCGGAATTGGTCAATCACGATCACGACGATCAGCTTGGGCTGAGCGTTATAAGCGGAAGAAAATCCCAGGGTACTGAGGCACGAACACAAGACTAGGGCAACGGCTGCGCTTCTGAGGAGGGGGAATCTCATTGCGCAGTAGTTTACAGTGAGCGGGCGCTTTCTTGACACTTTTCTCTCCCGCGCTTTATGCTTAACTTCTGCCTGGAGATGAACTTACATCTCAGCGCGGGCTCCGCTACGGCGGACGCCGTGGGGTGCCTATGTTAATTGAAATTCAGCAGTTACAAGTGCATCCCCTTGATTTTGAGGAGAGGTTATCCCCAGGACAAATTGATTTTGGGCCGGAGTTGCTGCAGACCGGCGATCTGCGGGCTGCCGGCCGCGCCCAACTGGTGGAAGAGCGCCACGGCAAGCATCAGATAATACAGGACATCCGCGTCAATGGAGAGCTAACGGCAACTTTCCAGATGGCCTGTGCGCGATGTCTTGAGCCAGTCACGCAGAAGCTGGCTCACAAATTCGACCTGCTGTATCGTCCCGTGGGGGCGGACGCAGGCAAAGAAGAGTTGTCAGTCACTGCCGTCGAAGCAGAAATAAGTTACTATGAAGGGGACGGCTTGCTACTGGAAGATGTTCTGCGCGAGCAGGTTCTCCTGGCAATTCCCATAAAGGTTATTTGCAAGGAAGATTGCAAGGGCTTGTGCCCGCACTGCGGCAAGAGCTTGAATCTAGCGCAATGTTCTTGCGAGGAGCCGGTAGAAGATCCGCGGTGGTCAGCGCTGAAAGAGATTCGTAGCAAGCTAGCTCCTGGCTCCTAGCGTCTAGTCTAAGCCGAGAGCTCTGAGTTAGTAGCCAGAAGCTAGAAGCGGTTTTACGAGAGGAATCCATGCCAAATCCAAAACGACGGCACTCCAAGCAACGCACCAGCACGCGGCGTGCCCACGACGCATTGACGACCCGTTCGCTTTCCGAATGCCCGAACTGCCACGAGCGCAAATTACCGCATCGTGCTTGCCCCAAGTGCGGCTACTACAAGGGCCGCGAAGTTCTGGACATCAAGGAAGCCAGCTAGTCCCCGCACCTGCATGCCAAGCGTCATAGCCTTGGACGCGATGGGTTCCGACCGGGCGCCGCGGCCGGAAATTGAAGGCGCCATTCAAGCCGCCCGGCATCATGGCATTCCTGTCCTTTTAGTCGGGCCCGACGATATTATCCGGACCGAACTGCGACGCTATCCCGTAGCGGCAGCCTTGCCGATTGACGTCGTCCCCGCCAGCGAAGTGATCACCATGGACGATAAAGCCATGCAGGCGGTCCGCGCCAAACGGGATTCTTCGCTGCGCGTCGGGCTGCGTATGGTTCGCGACGGACAAGCGGCAGGATTCGTGACCGCTGGCAACACGGGAGCGGCCATGGTCACGGCAAAGATGGTGCTGGGAGCGATTCCCGGCGTCGACCGGCCCGCCCTCGCTGCGGTTTTTCCGACCGCCATCGGCACGGTGGCAATCTTGCTGGACGTCGGCGCAAACGTCGATTGCAAACCGCACAACCTGGAACAATTTGCGGTAATGGGCGAGATTTATTTTCGCAGCATGTTTGGCACGGCGCGTCCGCGTGTCGGCTTGCTTTCGATTGGCGAAGAAGAAAGCAAAGGCAACGAGCTGACGCGCGAATCGTTTCAGCTACTGAAGCAATTGCCGCTGAATTTTACCGGCAACGTCGAAGGCCGCGACCTGTACACCGGAAAAGTGGATGTCATTGTTGCGGACGGATTCGTCGGCAACGTCGCGTTGAAGACCTCTGAAGGTGTAGCCAACCTGGTTCGCGCCACTCTTCGAGAGACTCTGAAGGCAACCATTACCCGCCAGGTGGGATACCTGCTCTCGCGCAGCGCGTTCACAGATTTTAAGAAACGTTTCGATCACACCGAGTACGGCGGCGCGCCATTGCTAGGTGTAAAGGGCGTATGCTTTATTACGCACGGATCATCGAACGCTAACGCCATCAAGAACGCCATTCGCGTGGCTTCCGACTTCGCGGAACACCGCATCAACGAGAAGATCGAGAGAGAACTGGCAGGGATACGCCCCGTACAGGCGACGGTGTAGATCCCCGAAAATGCGCGTGTCCGGCAAGTTCTGGTAACCTGTCGAGCCGAGGTTTTTTGTTGGCAGCGGGTCCTTTTTGTTGTAAGCCTCATCCTTATGACAACTTCATCATCAAACAACGGACTTATTGCTTTTCTTTTTCCGGGCCAGGGATCGCAGTCAGTTGGCATGGGCAAAGAACTGGCGGAAGCCCATTCCGTCGCTCGTCAGACTTTCGAAGAAGCCGACGAAGCGTTGGGATACAAACTTTCAAAACTGTGCTTTGAGGGGCCGGAGGATCAACTTCGCCTCACCGAGATTACGCAGCCCGCCATTCTGACGGTTTCAATCGCCGCCGCCCGCGTACTCGCCGAGAAAGGCTTGAAGCCCGACCTGGTCGCCGGACACAGTCTGGGAGAATACTCAGCCCACGTCGCTGCCGGAACCGTGAGCTTCACGGACGCGATACGCACGGTTCGCAATCGCGGCAAGTATATGCAGGAGGCCGTTCCCGTGGGCGTAGGCACCATGTCCGCTATCCTCGGCATGGAATTGGAAAAGGTTGGAGCCATTTGCGCGGAAGCCGCCCAGGGGCAGGTTTGTGATCTGGCCAACATCAACTCACCAGAGCAGATCGTGATTTCCGGGCACACTGCCGCAGTTGAGCGCGCCACGAATCTAGCCAGTCAGCGCGGCGCCAAGAAAGCGAAAATATTGCCGGTGAGCGCACCCTTCCATTGTTCACTGATGAAGCCGGCACAAGACCGGCTCGCGGCAGATTTGGCTGCGCTCGCGTTTAGCGACCCGTCCGTCCCTGTTGTTTGTAACGTGGACGCTGCGGAACTTAAGGACGCTAACGCGAGCCGCGACGCTCTGGTCCGTCAAGTCACCGGCTCGGTGAAATGGGAGCAATGCATCCGCCTGTTGGTAGCCAGGAATGTCCAGACATTTATTGAAGTCGGTCCGGGAAAAGTTTTGTGGGGACTCATGCGGCAGATCGAGCGCTCAAAGACTGGCATGTACGTAGGGGACGAGTCCTCGCTGAAGAAAACCCTGGAAAATTTTGCCGGGGTGAACGCGTAATCAGTCTGGCGAAAAGCTCAGCGTCTTATCGGATTTCTCTACCCATAAGCGGGCGTGCTCGGAGCGTCCGTTAACCACGACTTCTACGATCACACCGCTGCTGCCGCCTCGCGGAGTTCCCGAACCATAGATGTCATGGGATTTCACCAAACCCCACTCGCCGCCCGGTCCCCAATCCTTGTAGAAATCGTCGTACGAATACACTTTGTATTTATCGGGATGCTGCTTCCAACTGGGGTCGTGCAGCCAAATGCCGTAAGCGGACTCGTAATTCTGTTGCTGCAACGCATCAAAGAAGCGGTCGACCGCGTGTTCTTCCGGCCAATAGTGATACCTCCAGGCCAGACCCAACACCACCAGGCCGAGGACCACAATGGAGATGATCCGAATGCGGCGGCGGCGCTCCTTGTGCGGATCGTATTCAGGCGCATCCAGCAAGCTCATAGGTGTCTAGCATAATAGATTCCGGCAAAGAACCCAAAGGTCGGACTCAGAGCGCCCCAAAATTACACTTCCGTGGCCCGCCGGAGGGAAGAGGAGCGCGATGGGGGACATTTCGCCAATCAGCTATCTCGAACGTGTTGGTAGGGACAGCAGCATGCGTTTCTGATCGCTCCGATATTTCAGGCCCGAAGGACTGTTTCCACGGCGTCACAGAAGCGATCAACTTCTGCGACTGACGTATAAACGTTCGGACTGACTCGAATGCCGTTGAAACCAGGAGCCGAGATTGGAGTCACAAGAATGTTGTGTTTGGTCAGGAGCGCGTCGGACAGCTTCCCGGGATCTCTCGATTCAAAATGAATGGTGCCGAAGGCCCCAGAGTAGCGAGCATCCAGGCTGACCAACAATCGGGCGCCGGAAAGCTTGTTCAGACGTTCCGCCCAACGCTGCTTCAAGTACCGGAGGCGCGCGAACTTTCGCTCTGCCCCGATTTGTTCGTAGAACTCCAGGGCCTGCAACGTCGCGTTATGCAATGCCGCCGGGTGTGTTCCGATTTCTTCGAACTTGCGGATGGTCTTGTCCATTGATTCCGGCGCGGCCATCAGCGCCCAGTGTTTTTCAATGCGATCCTTGCGAACATACAACACCCCGGTTCCAATAGGCGCGGACAGCCATTTGTGAAGGCTGGCTCCGTAGAAGTCACAGTCTAAGTCGGAGAACTGAAAAGGCACATGCGCAAAGGCATGCGCCCCATCCACAATGCTGGTGAGGCCCCGCTCGCGCGCCACAGCGCAGATCTCTTTGACGGGAAATATCTGGCCGGTCATGAACACAACGTGGGACATATGAATGACTCGGGTACGCGGGGTGATGGCCTGTTCGAACAGACGCACCAGACTGTCGAGGTCATTGACCGGCACGTCGAAATCAAGCTGCTTTAGCACGACCTTTTCTCGGCGCGCTCGCTGTAGCCACGTGGTGATCATCCGTGGATAGTCCTGACTGGTCGTCAGGATTTCGTCGCCCGGATCGAGGTCGAGACCAAACTGCGCTATCTGAAGCGATTCGCTGGCGTTCCGCGTGATCGCAATGCATTCGGGGTCGGCGTTCCATAGCCGTGCCAAGTTCTTCCGAACGTCCTCGATGCGGGGTTCCAGATCGTGCCACATGCGGTAGGCAGGCAACAGATTGCTGTAGCGCACCGCTTCGATCTCGGCGTTCAGCACGGTAGCCGGCGCCGGCGCCACTCCCCCGTTATTCAGGTTGAGGATCTTCGGATCGCGAAGATAAGCCTGGCGGATTTTCTTCCAAAAGCTCTCGTCATGCGCCAATGTTTCCGCGGGGGCATCGGCGTAAGCGCGGTTGAGTGCGGAGGCAACCGCGACTGCTTGCGCGCCCAACAGAAAGTTGCGGCGGTTTATTTCCATGTTTATAAACTCGTTCGAAACAATTTTGCATTGGTAGCATACATCTTGGATGCAATTTGTTCGCCAGCGAAATGTCGAAACTCCGCGGGCGCCGGTGCGATATCTTCGACAATCTTCTCAGTCCTACTCGCATCGCTTTAGCGGCTGGTTCATCTAACTTTGTCATGGGTAACGGCTTAACGATTTCGGTTCTGGATCTTGTGGGCATGCGGCCACGCGAGACCGCGAGTTCCGCAATTGCGCGTTCGGTCGACTTAGCGCGTCACGCAGAGCAGTGGGGATACAGGCGCTACTGGCTGGCAGAACATCATGGGATCTCCGGACTCGCCTGCTCGGCAACGCCGGTGCTGATTGGGCATGTGGCGGCCGCAACGAAGACGATCCGCGTGGGCAGCGGCGGAGTAATGCTGCCCAACCATGCGCCGCTCGTTGTCGCGGAACAGTTTGGGACGCTGGAGGCGTTATATCCCGGCCGAATTGATCTGGGCTTAGGGCGGGCTCCTGGCGGGGATTTTCAGACAATGAGGGCATTGCGTAGGGACCTGCGGCAGAGTGGGGATGATTTTCCGGCGCTGTTGGAAGAACTACAAACTTATCTAAGACAGGAGACGCCGGGACAAGTGGTGAAAGCGTTTCCTGGACAAGGAAGCAACGTGCCGATAACGTTGCTTGGGTCCAGCCATTTTAGCGCGCGGCTGGCTGCCATGTTAGGTTTTCCCTTTGCCTTCGCGGCGCATTTCGCTCCCGAAGATCTGTACACAGCCGTACAGCTTTACCGCGACGAATTCAGGCCAAGTGAGGTCCTGCAGAAGCCGCATTTAATTGTGGCCGTACAGGTGATTGCGGCAGAGACGGATGAAGCAGCCCGGCGGTTGTTCACCACGCCACAGCAGCGTTTTTTGCGGCTGCTTCGAAACCAGCCGGTGGAATTACTGCCCCCGGTCGATTCCATGGAGCCGCTATGGCAAGACGTCGAGCGGGAAGCCGTCAAGAACAAATTGGGCGCAGCGATTGTGGGATCGGATACCACCGTGAAGGCGGGATTGGAGAAACTCGTGCGCGAGACTGCGGCTGACGAAGTGATTGTTGTGACTGACACCTATGAGCATGCGGACCGGTTGCGATCCTATGAACGCGTGGCGGGGATTGCCGCAACCATTGAAGTGAAGCTCGCCCCGGCTGTACGAACGTGAAGACCGGCGAGCGCCGGAATGCGCAACGGCCATTCGCGAGAATTAGCGCCCATCGAAGTATGTAGGGGAGTGATATTCTTCCCTCACCGAAAGCAACTACTTTCCTCGCTGATAACAGAAGACAATGTCACGGATAGAGGGCTCGACCGAGCTGATGACTGGCGTGTCGAGCACGTCATCGATCCCGGAAGGAACGGTGTCGGGTAACTTATCGTTGGAGAGAAGAAATCCTCCAGGCCGCAACATGGCGGCAATGTTGGCGCGGGCGAGCGACTGCTCAAATTCTCCGTAGTACAAGAAGATGTTCGTCCCAATCACCAAGTCGAAAGCCTGCTCAGGCGGCAAAGCAAGACGCTGGTAAACGATGTTGATGTCGAGCGGAATAATCTGGCGCACAAAGGACGGTTGAATTTTCACGGCGCGACTGCGAATGGCCCCCGCGCTTCTAGGCACTGGGATGGGAGGGACTGCGATTCCAATCTTGCTGCCAAGCTGTTGCCAATAGGCGATAAAGTCATTGCGGTATTCGTCGCTCATGGGGCGCTCGGTGTTCCAGGCAAGTTGCACAACATAAGGACGTCCCAAACCCGCCATCTGACGCGCGCGTGCGATATGCAAGTTGACGTCCTGACTGATGTCGAGGGTGTAGATCTCGATCTTGGAAGGATCAGCGATGCCCAAACGAAGCAAGGAGTCCAGCACGGCGAAGGGTTGAGTGGTTTGTAGCGGATAGAAATCAAAGCCACCCTCTTTGTTGGCAAAATCGAGGCCTGGCCCGACGATAGCGACGCGGTGCACGCTGCCGGGCTTCAGCAACCCTTTCGCGATCATGCTGCGGAAGTGCACGTCGAGTTGATAGTCCGGCCAAAGATTGGTGTCGAGCGAAATGCCGCGGTCTTGAAAAAGCTGGAAGCGGTGCTCATCTTTTGGTTGCGCGCGATACTTCAAAAAGTCATCGCGCATGCGGGCCAAGTTTTCGAGCAGGTACTTCTTGACTTGTGCGCGTTGCTGAGAGGTTTTCAGGGAGAAACCTCGCTTTTCCAGGAAAGCACGCATCTCAGCAATCCGCTCGGGAGAGTTGGGTGCAGCCAAGGCGCGGATGAGATCGTTGGCACGATTTTCGGCAAATGCATTGACCAGTGAACTCTGGCCGTAGCGAGCCAGATACTCGTCGTCGATACGGTACTCTTTGGTGAAGGTCACGCCGAAACGCAGTAGATTAGTGAATGTGTCCTCGGTGCCGCGGTCGAGCCGCTTGCGGATTTCACGATCGCTGGTCTGCACCCAAGCGGACCATTTGGCATCATCGAGGGCGCCAGATTGCAATTCCTTTGGGAGGGATTTGCTCATTCCTTTCAGCACCGGCTGCGCCGCAGCGAAGGAAATGAACTTCCCTTGAATCGATTGGCACGCAGATCGAAGAGGAAAAGGAAGCGCGAGCACGAGAAAGAGAACCGCGAGTCTTTGCTTCGTCATCATCAATCTTCTTGATCGGCCTCAACATCCTGAATCGCGGAAGACATAAGCGTGCCGGTGGCGGCTTTTCTTTTCGCCTGAAGAGGCCAGCGTCAACGCCTCACCGCCCCAAGTGATGATCATCATACGGAGCGGCAAACAAACTCTCAACCCGCCTGGCATGCGACGCGACCTTGACTCAGCTTGGAATGACGGACTACCCTGCTAGTAGCGAAGCCCAGGAAGGTATTTGGCGACCCTCAGATGTGGACCGTGGTGCCAGGTTGAAACAATTCGAAACAGCCGGCACAGGGAAGGGGGATTCAATGTTTAACTCATTTGCCATAGCGAGTCTCGCAACTGCGATCCTAATAACGCCGGTTCAGGCACAAACGCGCGGTGCGGTTTCTGGCACAAAAGGAGGCGGGACGACCTCTCACCTCCACCAGGGTCATTCTCCTGGTCGACGTTCTGGCCCCGTATCCTACCCTTATTCTTACCCTTACCTCGACAACGATTATGGCTATGGCTACGACTCCGAGTCAGGTCCCCCACCCCAGGGAGTCGGCGCCCCGCCAGTTTCTGTGCCGGCAGCGGTCCCAGTGGCGGGTCCGCCGGAGCCGTTGCTGATCGAGTGGAAGGGCGATCACTTTGAGAGGATGACGCTTTCGCAGGATGCCTCTTCGGGGCAAGAAAAGAGTCCTGATTACTCCGAAAGAGACGCAAAAGGTGCCGCGCAAGCGTCCAGCGATCTTCCACCCGCCGTTCTTGTGTTCCGTGACGGACGGAAGGAAGAAGTGAGTGGCTACACGATTATTAGTGGAACCATTTACTCGAACACGGACTATTGGAGCAATGGATCGTGGACCAAGAAGATTCAGATTGCCGACTTGGACATCCCTGCGACGTTGAAGCTCAACCAGGAGCGCGGCGTGAAGTTTCTGCTGCCGGGCGGTCCAAATGAAGTGGTGCTGAGGCCCTAGCTTTCAAGCGGTATCTCACTGTTCCGCAGCGTTCCTCTCAAGTGGCATCGTGCCCCGAGTGAATCGATCCCGTCACTGTAGTGGCACAACACCGCAGTGAAGTCTTGATCAATTCGAGGATTGGAGGTCACCTTCGCACAAGTGGCACTCACCGGGCCGCAAACCGGAAGTCCCAAGTTGGCATCGTCAACATAAGATTGAGGATCGGATTCGCGGCCTACGTAGGCGGGATGATCCTGGTGCATTAGGTGAGTCTAGATCGGGCGAGGTGCCCCGGGAAAACGGCGGAAATGGGCTGGTGTTACTCACGGGGGAATAAACGGACTAAGGATCGTTCGATTGCACCACAAGAATGCTTGAACGTCTTCCAATTTGTGTTCTGGCCCTGCTGAGTTTTCCCAATTCCGACGCAAGATTTCGGACTTGAGAGTCGAGCCGTCCTTACTGAAAGTCCCGCCAGAACCCTTGAATGGTACCGGATGGATTTTGGCCGGCTAAGCCAATGGGCTTCCATTGCGCGATCTGAGTTGACTGCTTAGTCCCTAAAATTGCGATAAGATACTCATCGTTTTGCTCGCATCTAAATCCCATTGATGTGAGGGGGCGATGAAGCGGGGTCCGCTGGCTCCCACCGAGCTGTTTATGAATAGAAGGCAATTCATCGGAAGGGCCGCCGCCGCGACCGGATCGCTCGTCCTGCGATCGCAGCGAACCGAGGGATACGAAACAAAGCCAAGTTCAGGTGCCACTGTTTCCGAAAGCATTCATTTTGAGGAGATCGCAGCAAAAAGCGGCTTGCGTTATGTCACGGCAAATTGCGCAACGCCCAGCAAAAACCAGCCAGAGACCATGGTAGGCGGCGTCGCATTATTCGACTATGACGGCGATGGTTACCTGGATGCATATCTGGTGAGCGGGGCGGCTATTCCCTCGCTCCAAAAAGAATCACCAGCATATTGGAATCGACTGTTTCACAACAATCGTGATGGCACATTCAGCGACGTGACGGAGAAGGCCGGGGTCGCCGGAACCGGCTACGGAATGGGCGTTGCGGTGGGTGACTACGACAACGATGGACGGCCTGACTTGTTCGTGGCGAATGTAACCGGCAACCAGCTTTTTCACAACAACGGAGATGGAACCTTCACCGATGTCACGGCGAAAGCAGGAGTGTCTGGGGCGCTGTTCGATGGCAAGAAGATGTGGTCGGCCGGCGCCGGCTGGTTCGATTACAACAACGATGGTCTCCTGGATCTGTTCGTAGTCAATTACTGCAAGTGGGAAGTGAAGAAAGATGCCATTTGCGCGGTGAGTGATGGGATACGGGCATATTGCCATCCCAGGTATTACGCTCCGTTACACAATACGCTCTACCGCAACAATGGGGACGGCACTTTCACCGATGTTTCCGAAGAGACCGGAATTGCCGCGCACATGGGCAAAGGCATGAGCGTTTCGTTCGCGGACTATGATGGCGACGGCTTCCTGGACGTTTTCGTAGCCAACGATACCACAAGGAATTTTTTATTTCACAATCTGGCTGGAAAGAAATTCGAAGAGATCGGCGTGGTGGCGGGAGTAGCCTATGGCGCCCATGGTACTGCGCTTTCCGGCATGGGCTCGGATTTCCGCGATGTAAATAATGACGGACGCCCTGACATTTGGCATACCGCGGTCGAGCACGAAACGTTTCCGCTTTATATGAACGGAGGAGACGGGAATTTCCTGGATGAGACGGCGAGCAGCGGATTGGCACAGCACACCGGAAGCATGTCGGGATGGGGCAACGGGATGGTCGACTTCGACAACGATGGCTGGAAGGACCTGTTTGTTGCCCGCTCGAATGTTGTGGACAACATTCATCTTCTGCTCCCGAACCGGCGCTACCCGGAACCTAATTCAGTTTTTCGCAATCTGAGAAATGGCAAATTTGAAGACATCAGCAGAGCGGTGGGACCAGACATTCAATTGGAGGCCGCTCATCGCGGCGTAGCCTTTGGGGATTTCGACAACGACGGGCGCATGGATATGTTGGTTTCCGTGCTGGGCGGACCCGCGAAACTGTTTCATAACATTTCGAGGAATGACAATCATTGGATCCTGTTGAATCTGGTGGGCACCAAGAGCAACCGCATGGGAATTGGCGCTCAGATCCGGGTCACTACGGAAGATGGCAATTCGCAATGGAATCAAGTTTCCACCGCCGTCGGGTATGCGTCTTCCAGCGACAGCCGCGTGCACTTCGGGCTGGGAACGAACCGTCGCATCAAAGAAATTCAAATTCGGTGGCCAAGCGGAACCAGGCAATCACTCCGCAACGCAGATGTGGATCGCATCATGACGATCGAAGAGCCTCTCCACTAGTGCCCAAAACTCGAAGTGCATTTCTTTAGGACATCGATACTTCTTTACGACATAGATATAAGGAAGCGGGAGGTGCCTTGCACAAGTTCCCGCTCCCAAAGTCCCTAGAAGGTATAGCGCAGTGCGAACTGAATTTCGCGCTGGTTATCGCCCAGCGTGCCATTGATGGCTGCGCCGCCATTGTTATTGGGATTGTTACCGGACTGCGCGAATTGGGGGTGATTGAAAATGTTAAACATCTCCGCGCGGAATTGCAGTTGCTGCCGCTCGGTGATAGTGAAATTTTTGAATGCCGAAAAATCGAAGTTCACTTGGCCTGGCCCGACCAAATCGCCATCCCTGGCATTTCCAAACAGATGGGCGAAAGTTTGACCGGGCGCCAAAGCAGGGAGAGCAAATGCGGTCGGGTTGTACCAGCAAAAGAGTGACTGATGGCCTGGAGTGGGACAGCCGTCTGCCGTTTGTCCTGCAATATCGATACGAAAAATCGTAGGGATTGTGGATCTCATCCGGCAGAGCGGCAGTGCCGGTGTTCGTGGGATCATACCCCCAGAAGGCCGTGTAATGCTCCCCAGTCCGTACGGTGGTTATTCCCGCCACCTGCCAGCCTCCCACAAAGGCATTCTCATAAGAGTTCATGCTTCCGCCATAGGCTTTGTCCCTGCCAAATGGCAAATCATAGGTATAGCTGGCGGTAAAGCGTTGGCGAAAATCCGGGTCCACGTCGCCACTTTGAGCATTGGCATCGTCAGCAATTTGAGTGTTGCCCGAATGGGCGCCCTGCCAGCTGCCGATGTCATGCGACCAAGTGTACGAAGCCAGCAGAGTGAACCCGTTGGAAAAACGTTTCTCTAGTTTGGACTCCAAACCATTGTAGAAAATATTAAAGTTTGGGTAGTCAATTGGGTTGATGACCGAGAGGTTGGGTAAAACACTGAAGTAGGGACGCCCCATATTGCCGGTAGGATCACTAAAGTTGGAATCCAGTGGCTGGGTCGGCTGGTCCAGATTGCTGTCTTCATTATTCCAGATGCCAGTGGCCCGGGTCCCCACATAGCCTACGCTCAACATCCAGTTCTGTGCCAGCTCGCGCTGCACGGTCAGATTCCATTCCAGAATGGTCGGCGCCTTGCGGACAGGGCCGGTTGTTTTTACCTGCCCGGACGGATCAAGAGGATCCTCGGTGGGAAGTTGAGCCGGGAAGCCAGAATCAATACTGGTGGCCATACGAGGGGAGGGTGTTGGCCGGAGTACTTTGCTGGAAATATTGGAGAAATGGTGGATTTTCGCCCAAGTCATTAAATTGATTGCCTTCGGGCGCATAGAAAATGCCAAAGGCGCTGCTGATTACAGTTTTGCGGTCGTCGAAAGGCGAATAGGCAAAGCCAATCCGTGGTCCAAAATCCTTATAGTAAGTAGCGACCCCAGCATTCGGTTTTGCATTGGGCCCGAAGTTAAGGTCGACCACGTTGGTTTTCAGATTAAAATTTCCCACCGTGCCACCGACGGGAGAAGTGATGTCATAGCGCATGCCGAGGTTGAGCGTGAGCTTTTTGCTGACCCGATAGTCATCTTGGATGAATTCCCCAAGCTCCCAGGAACGAGTTGGGTCTTCCTGAGTTAACCCATCCTGCTCCCGATAGTTAGGTAGGCCAAGCAAAAGATCGGCGAGCCCATTCCCACCGCCGTTTGGATCCGTTCCGGTTAAGTCCTGGGTGAACTGCCCCGAGAAGGAGAATTGTCCAAAAGCGTTTGCGGACTGATAGAAATTGCGCTGGTAACGCCGAAAGTCGACGCCGAACTTGATGGTATGTTTGCCGCGAATCCAGTTTACCGAGTCGGCGACTTGATAGACATTGTCTTTCGCCAGTTCGGGGATCCAGGAAGAGTTCCCCAGGTTGTTGTAGCCATTAATACTGATATCCGCCAAACCGGAGGTCTCCGGATTGCCGTGATTGGCGTTCGGAATACCAACCTGGTCGGAGACATTCTGGCCATAGTCCACCGGAGTGGAGGTCACGGCGTAACGAATATAGGCAAAACGAAGATCATTGAGCAGATTGTTGCCGAACGTGTGCGTGTATCCGAGAGCATGGTTTTGTTCTCTCATGTTCATGTTGCCGCCACAACACCCTCCGCCTCACCCGGCAGCGGCGTGGGCTGAAATTGAGGGTGATCCTCAAGCGAAGCGTGCCCAAACAACTGGTCATGATCGCTGATTTTGTGGTCGATGCGAATATCGAATTGGTTGCCGGACAAAGTCGCGACGGGGTAAGCAATATAGTTGCTCGAGACGGCGTTTGCCCCAGCCCGGTTGGGAAGCGGAAACAGGTTGACGAGATTTTGCCCGATGGTGTCGATGCGGGTGCCCGGAATCACGGAAGGATTAGAAGGGTTCAGGAGTGCGCGCGGCTGCTGTTGGCTTGGGTCGTGTTCGGGTCATAAAGATTTAGCCGAGGACGGTGAAGTCTCCGCCGCGTTCCGCTACCGTGGGAACGGTGCCGATATGTCAATCTGGCCTTCCCGGTTAGCCGGGAGCCTTGGAAGTCTCCAAAGAAGAAGGTCCGGTTCTTGATGATCGGGCCGCCTATATAGGCGCCAAATTGGTTGCGGTGCAAAATGGCTTTCGGGCCATTGTCTGGCCGGGTCGAAGTAATTTCTGGCATCGAGCCCATCGTTCCGCATGTACTCATACACTCCGCCATGGAACTCGTTGGTGCCGGACTTAAGAGCTGCATTCACCGCCGCGCCGCCGCGTCCGAACTCCGCCTTCATGGAATTTTCTTCCACGCGGAATTCGCCGATGGCATCGGGAGATGGATTGACGGCGATGGTGCCATCCCCAATAGCGTTGTTGTCCACGCCGTCGAGAAGGAAGTTATTGTCAAAGCCCCACAAACCATTCACTGCCAATTGAATTCCGGGACGGTTGTCGTCGGTAGATCCGCTGAGCCCGATGCCCGAACTCGATCCCGGGGAAACCCCGGGACCTAGCCATGCGAGTTGCGTAAAAAGGCGTCCATTCAGAGGCAAGTCAACGATTCGCTTCTCCGTTTCTACCGTACCGAGGGACGATGTTTCGGTCGCCAGTAGCGGGGACGCGGCGGTCACTTGCGTGATCTGATTGACGGTTCCCACCTTCAGTTGCAAATCGACGCGGGCAACTTGGTTCACGTTCAGAATGACTCCTGATTGGAGAGTCTTCTGAAAGCCGCCAGCGGTAGCCTCTACGGAGTAAGTGCCAATGTGAAGAAGGCTGGCTGTGTAACTGCCATCGCTCCCGGTGGTAACTGTCGCCGATGGCCTGTGTCCGCATTAGTAACCGTGACGCTTGCACCCGAGACTAGCGCGCCGGAAGGATCGGTGATGGTGCCGGAAATGCTCGCGCGATCGATCTGCGCTAATAACTGGCAGGCCGCAAGCAATAGTCCGAGCAAACCAGTTACAAGACGAATCCAGGTGCGGTATCCCATGGCAGTTCCTCCCGAGGCGAATCATTTGACCAGGCTTCCGTGATCTTTACCAACTCAAAGCGCTTAGCATAACTCCAGAATTGCAAATACAGAGGGATGTCAAAATCGGCCCATGCTACAAAGGCACGATCGTTAACAGTCAACACAAATCGAGCGGTATATCCGTATTACGGACATGCCTTGTAGTATTGCTAGGCTCTTCAATGACTTGCAGGCAAATCCAGTATCGGGCGGTTGCACTGCACCGCGCTTTTCTGCGGACGTCCAACTGACTTTCACCTTACCCAGTCCTTGTCCTCATTTTCTCGAACCGCTTAGGATTCCCGATAAAATCGGGAGGGACGGTAAACTTGATGCAGAGATTCGAATGAATCGCGCCGCTAGAAAGCCCGCCATGCCGGAATGGCTTTTTCCCCTGACAACTCTTTTAATGCTTGCTGCCGCCTTGAGTCTGGTGCTATCTGGTAGTGCAGCAGAAGATCGAAAGGCGTCAGTGACGGAGCGTGCCGCACAATTGATTCATTCCGGGGACATCGAACAGGCAGAGCAACTGCTGCAGTCAGTCCTCGCGTCTCATCCAGAAGATCTAGAAGCGAGATTGGCACTCGCGAATCTCTATGCCGAAAACCACCACACGGACAAAGCGGAAATGGAGTTGCGGGAAGCGCTGCACCTTCATCCGGGAGCGTCTTCAGCGGAATTGGCCTTGGGCGCGCTTTATATGAGTACGGGGTCACTTGGCGACGCCGAACTGCTGCTGAAGGACGCCGTCGACCGCCATCCGGACTTGACCGCGGGCCGCGCAGAGCTATCGCTCGTCTTGGCGATGGAACACAAGTATGCACAGGCCAAGACCGAGATCCGTATGATCCCGCCACCGGCTGAGTCAAATGCCAAGGCCCGATATTTTCGGCTCGTCGCTTCGATCGATTCCGGATTGAGAGATTCCGCGGCTGCAGCTCATGCGATGGAGGAGGCCTTGCAGGTGGTCCCAGCGAACGAAGAACTGCAACTGCTCACCTCCATAACGGAAGCAGATGCCGGAGAATGGCAGGCCTGCATTCGAAATGTTGCGCCTCTCTATGCAAGGCATCCGGCTTCCAACAGCGGACTCCTACTCTTGCGAGCGCAATTGGCCACCCATACGGATTTCCTGCCTACTCTTCAAAGTCTTCGGGCACTCGATCTGGCCCGAAAATCAAAGGCTGGAGCTTAGAGCCCGTTCCGGTGAATTGCTTGCCAGTGCCGAAAAGGACAAAGAAGCCGCGGAAGAATTTCGAGAAGCATTAAGCATCGCCGGCGGACATGACGAAACGCTTCTTTATAATCTGGCGCTCGAACAATACCGGCTTCAGCAATTTGATGGAGCCCTGGAGACATTAACCTCACTCAAGGCGCAGAGGGATTCCCCGGAACTGGAAAACTTGGCTGGCGACATAGAAGAGCAAAAAGGCGACCCGTCAGCTGCAGTGCATAGCTACGAGAATGCTGTGGCCTTGGCGCCGCGTGAAGAACAGTACCGTCTGTCGTTGGGCGCCGAACTTCTGCAGCACGGAAATTACGCGGCTGCGGCTTCAGTGTTTCAAGAGGCTGAGAAAGTGTTTTCCAATTCTGCTCGGCTATATGTAGGGCTCGGAATGTCGGACTATTTCATAGAGAAGTATGATGACAGCGTGGCGGCTTTCTTGACCGCGGACAAGCTCGAGCCTAGGTCTGGGCGGGCAATCGGATATCTCGGCGCAACCCAAATGGATAACCCGGCGGGCCCGACCCCAGCGGCAATCGCATCGGTCTGCGGGCGCGCGAAGTCCCATCCTACCGAATCAGCCACCGTTACCTGGTGCGGGGCTTTGCTGTTCAGGAAGGCATATCTAGCCAATGATCTCGTCGCGGCACCCGACGCCATCATGCATTTGCGCCTTGCCGCCAAGCTCGCGCCGGATGACCCGGTCGCACTTTGCGCGCTTGGGCATGCTCTCGAGTGGGCGGGGCAATTGACGGAAGCGCGGCATTCGCTTGAGACTTGTGTACGGCTTCGGCCCGATTCGGCAGAGGATCACTACCGCCTCAGTCATGTTTACCAGCGGCTGGGATTCGCGCAAGCGGCAGCCGAACAGGCAGAGTTGACGAATCAAGCGAATGCCGAGGCCGATCCACATCAGGCTTTGGCGAAGAAGGTAGCCGACGAAATGCAGGGGACTCCTAAGAGCAGGACGAATAAGTAAATTGCAGGCGATCACGTCTGCACCGCCATAAGTGACGCCTCGCCCTCATAATGTCAATGTTGCTTTTGTACAGGGAGTGAAGGAGTTGTGCCCCGCGCTAAGGCAAAGAGATTTTTAGGCTGCCAATTTCGTAGGGGTCCAGGTGAAGCATGCTGCGGTAGTCCGTCAGAAGATTGCGCTCAAGCAAGCTGGCTCGCCGGAAAGGATGTTCTTGCCCCAAGAAAAGCAATGGAGTTTCCGCTGACTTGCCCGTTATCTCAAAAGCGCGCACCACGAGTGCATCGCCCATATCCTCTTTCTTCATCGCGGTCACCACGATGTTGTCAGCATCCACAGATAAGAAAGACTTCTCGGGAGGCAGCGGTTTCTCGGAAAGAGAATTGACTGAACTTACTGGAATCAATGGTGTACTGAACGCCATCCCCGCTCGCCAGGATCTTGCCGCTGCCCAATCACCTCTACCTGAAGTGAAGGAGTACCGGAAAACGTAGGTCCCGGCGGGCGGCCTCGCGTCCAGAACTGTTTGCCCATTCCTAACTGTCGTTGCTGGACTAAAACGCGTGCCGCGGAGCATGTCCGCCTTGATCGCTGTGTCGCTGACTTCAATCAGGTTGTGATCGGCGCTTACAGTAAAGCCCCATTCCTTGGTGCCGGCAGAAACCCAGTCCTGAATCTGCCGCCATCCCTTCCAAATCTCAGGCGCCACCTCGTCCCCACCGCGCGGTCCCGCCTGTGGCATGATTTCCTGTGCAGCCACTGTCCCGTACGGAATCCCGGCCCGGACTTCCACACCTCGCTGAAGGATAGGGAAGACCTGTTCGATATTCATCGTTCTGCCCGGCTTCCAATCGATGGTGTTCTCGAGATCGATTTTTTTGATGCCCCGGTACAAGATGAGCCGCTGAAGAACTGCAACGCCGCCGACATTTTCCGCGATACGCAGAACTGCCCTAACCGGGCTATTTTCCTCAAGCTCCACTCTGTCCACTAGGTTGATGATGGTTCGTCCGGTGGGCAACATGATGTTCTGATCGTCTCCACCGCGTTCCTCGGCCGCGGCGATTTCGATCCCCTTACCCACTATTTGATTCAATTCCTTGTCGAAGATCTCAATACCGGCCGTTGCCCGATCGACGGATACGCGGTAAAACTCGTTCTCCACCACGTCCGTTCCCATGGTGTCGTTCGCCCGTCGGGCGTCATCATCGGTTTCTAGCTTTACGTTGCACGCATTTCCGAAACGTCTGATTTGTTGGTTGGGACCAAGTAGTAAGTCTTGTAACCAATGGACGGAACCCCGCTTGAGATGAAAGTCAGATCCAAGGAGCGCGAACTGCCGTCGGTGTACTGTTCGACCTGAAATGGCACCGATGCTCCTTTTTCGTCTACTAACCGCATCCCCTTTTTGTAGTCGTCGATATCGGGGGTTTCTACCTCGCCGAATAATGTCAGGTGGGTCTCCACGAAATCGTCCCGTCTCCAACTTAGCGGATTAAAAACCACAATAAGGGAATCTCTTCCAAAGGGGTTCTGCACTCGTTCGGAGATGTTTCGCAAGGAATCGCGCAAAATTTGACTTCCGCCCAACAAGGCCTGTTGTGCGTAGCCCAGCTTACGTTCGTCTCCGATCGCCCCGCCCTGTCCGTCATTGTTGTGATCCAGGGACTCTAGATTCGCTTTCCACAAAGATTCGAATGCCTTGTCGGGATACGCGGCATACCCGAGTGCGTAGTTAATAGAAGCAAATTTCTCCGCACTTACCAAGGTCTCAGTGGCGGATGTCGCCGGGGACCAAAGGGGCACTAAAGACGTGGTCAGATTCGCCCAGGAAGACGGGATCTCTCCCGCCAAATCGGGAATCTCGGATGTTGTGTCGGCGACCCGAAAAAACTCTCCGGCTGTGGCCAAACGAAAGTGAGTTGGGGCAAGGTTCTGATTCAAGACGCCAATGTTTTCGACGAGTTTCGCGTTTGGCGCGAAGAGGTCGGTGCCCCAACCCATATAAATCGGCCCCCGCGTCGTCGCTTCAACTTCCTTTAGGTCGCTCGCAATTCCTGCCATCCGATCCTTGTCCAGGCCAAGGTGCAGGCCTAGCCCTACTCCCCATCCATATCCGTGGGTCGTGTTCCACACCAGCACGGTTGAGCCGTTAGGAGCTTTCCAATGGAATAGCGACAAATCCGAGGGGCCCATGCGCGTCATCACCATATACGGAACGGCGGCTTGGCTAAGGATTTGTGGGTACTGGCGCGTGAACCCTGGAATATCCGCGAGATGCGCAACTGGAGGATCAACGCCAAACACGTCGCTGGCGTAGCGCTTGCCATAAATCACGTTCCGCACCAGGGCCTCATCCCGAGTCTGGTTCTGATAGATCGCTGCCCATAACGGCGCAATCTCGATGCGGCCGTCTTTGACTAGCTGCTTTAGATCGTCCAGTTCCTTGGTGCCGCGATGAGTTTTCACAAAGTTCGAAACGAACACCTCCGTTTCGAGAAGATAGCGATACTGCGGATATTGCTTAGCCAACTGGATAGCCTTGCTGATGATGAAGTTCCCGCGGCTCAGGCATTCCTCCTGCGTGCAAGCCCAGAACAGGTCGAGATGCGAGAAGGGCACTACATAAACTTCGCGTTCGTCAATTCTCTGCTCCTGGGCAATCGCTGCGACTGGCCAAAACACCAGGCACAGAGCCGTTAGTCTTAGGAAATTCAGCCGCATCTTGGACTCTTTCATGAAGAAGACGTTTGCAAAATGTATAGTGCCTGCGCCTTATTTCGTTCTCGCATCGGTGGATTGGCCAAGCGTTCACCCGCAAACTTCTTCGCAATAGTCTGCTCGATTCTGCGGCATTATAAGCGAGCCCTAATGGCCCGGCGCAAGGCATTTTGAGCGTAATTGATTCCATAACAATGTCGGCTCTCCGGCCCGAGTAAGCTCTGGTGGTGCAAACCAACCAAAGGCCCGGGAGAAAGGAGCCGAACATGATGATTAGGATGCGATTACCACCCGGCCTTCCAACAAATTGCTTTTGTGGACACCAAGACTGGGGAATTGCAAGAGCGGCGATTGCGACACCACATGCGCGCGAGCGACATGGTGACTGTCTTCCAATTCAACTTCATAACACAAAGTACTTGACAATGTGTGGTAGTTGCTTCACACTTCTCGCATGCCTGAGCACCGCCCGCGCCGCCGGAACCTGCACACGACGGTCCGGTCGCTTCCGCTGCATGCGGCCGACGATCTGCGCTTCATTCGCGAGACCATGGAGCGCTCCTCCTCGTTCACCGCGGTCCCGGGATGGGGGCAGGTAGCCATGGGCTTCACGGCGCTGGGTGCGGCTTTCATCGCGCGGCTGCAAAGTACGCCAGCGGCGTGGCTGCAAGTCTGGTTGGGAGAAGCTTTAGTGGCTGTGGCCATTGGCTTGAGCGCGACCCGCTCGAAAGCACTGAGAACTGGATTGCCGCTGACCAGTGGGCCTGGCCGCAACTTCGCCGCCACCTTTCTGCCACCAATGGCTGCGGGCGCACTGCTGACCGTCATGCTGTATCGGGCTGGCCTCGCGCGCGCTCTCCCGGGCACATGGCTGTTGCTTTACGGAACCGGGGTGGTCACGGGTGGCGCCTTGTCTGTCGCCATTGTTCCCGTGATGGGCGCGTGCTTTATGCTGGCCGGAGCTGTGGCTTTGCTTGCCCCCACTGCTTGGGGAAACTATTTTTTGGCAGCTGGTTTCGGGGGGCTGCACCTCGCATTTGGACTGTGGATCGCAAGGAGGCATGGTGGCTAGAACGAAACTCTCGATGGGAAAGATGCGAGACACAGCGGTCAGACCGGCGCACCCCCGTGAACACCAGGTTCCCACCGCCGAACTGCCGGAACTGGACCGTCGCATCCACGAGCGCATCCGACTGGGTATTTTGAGCGCGCTGGCTATCAATCAATCGCTCAGTTTCAACGACCTCAAGCGGCTACTTAAGACCACCGACGGCAACTTGAGCGTGCACGCCCGCAAACTGGAAGAGGCGCACTACGTCAGTTGCACCAAGTTCTTCGAGGCAAGGATTCCGCGTAGCGAGTACCGACTGACCGCATCCGGTCGCAAAGCCCTGGAGGAATACTTACAACAGATGGAACAACTGATCCGCATGACTCGGGAATATTGAACCGCGTCATATTTTTTTGCCTTTGTACTTTGCGATGCAAAGTACATTACTACATGCCTTGCAAAGGACGCACTATGTGGAACGTCAGTCCGCCCAGCAACATGAATTTCCCTGCTCCCCTCGCCGTGCTCGGTTTCCTCGCGGCCGGCGGGGGCCTGACTCTAACCATCCTCGGTGTCGCAGTCGCCTATTTCGTCCGCAAGGCTAAGTTTGCCGCGCTGCTCATGAAATTGACTGGCGCTGCAGCAGCGATTTACCTTGGCCTTCTTCTTGGATTTTCCTTGGGCAGTCACGAGACTACGCTTGCGCCCGGCCAGGAAAAATATTTCTGCGAGATTGATTGTCACCTGGCGTACACGGTCCTCAACACGCAGGTAGTTCCTGAAGCGGATGCGATGCGCTATATCGTCAGCCTCCGCACACGCTTTGACGAGACCACTATTTCCAGTCGCCGCCCGAAAGATTATCCGTTGCAACCCGCACCCAGAACCGTGCTGCTCACGGATAGCCGAGGCAGCAGCTACGCTCCGGAATCAATCAGCGGTACGCCTCTGGCGGCTAGCCTGATACCTGGCCAGTCCTATATCACGCAACTTTACTTCACGGTACCTTCCACTGCGAAAAGATTGCGCCTCCTGATCAACACGACTCCAGGGTGGCCCGACCATTTTGTGATCGGGGACGAAAACAGCTTGCTGCACAAGAAGACTTATTTTCAATTGTGAAAATCAATCCCTGGTGGCCGATTTTCGGTTATTAGATTGCCTGGGCATCTCTGATGCTAGAATCTCGCTCCATGAGATTCTGGCTGCCCGCTATTCTTCTCGCTGCGACACTGGCTGCGCAAACCGCGCCGGAGGTAGAAGTCGCCGCCGAACCACATCACCACTTGGTTCTGGACAACGCGTATGTGCGAGCGTTCGAGGTGGAGGTTCCTCCTGGCCAAGCAACGCTATTGCACCGTCATCGTCATGACTACGTGATCGTGACTCTGGGAAACGCACAGATTTCCAATGAGGTGGAAGGCAAAGCGCCGGCAACAACCGAGCTACGGGATGGCGAGATAACTTTTGTAGAAGGTCCCATGTCTCACGTGGTGCGCGATCTTGCTCCGACGCCCTTCCGCAATGTGACCGTCGAATTCTTGCAGGATGAAAAAGCGCGCAAATCGCCTCCGCCCAAATGGGATGAAGAGCGTGGCCTCGATATTCTGGAGCACGGCACGCAGGATATTATGTTTGTAAAAGATGGCGTACGCGTTTCCGAGATTGATTTGCAGCCTGGCGGCATGATCCCTAAGCACCAACACACGGGGCCGCATCTGCTTATCGCGGTCTCTGATTTAGATTTGCAAAGCGACGTTGTGGGGAAAGGCGTTTCCAAAGTTGCAGTCAAGGCCGGCGAAGTCAGATGGGTTCCGGGCGGCTTCAGCCACACCTTGATGAATATGAGTAAACAACCGGCAAAGTTTATCACTCTAGAATTTCACTGAGGCCGGAATGTCGCTAACCTACAACCGAATCGCGGGACAGAGCGTGGAGCGCTTGGCAGCCCTTAGCGATGGCATTTTCGCTTTTGCGATGACGCTGTTGGCTCTCGACCTGCGCGTGCCTGCGGCAGAGTTGGTACATAGCGAACATGACCTGGGGCACGCGTTGGCGGGGATCGCGCCGCGTCTATTGGTTTATGGCATGAGCTTTGTGACGCTAGGTATCTTTTGGAATGGCCAGCAAGTGCAGTTCAACTATCTGGCCCGCAGCGACCGCAACTTCACATGGATTCACATCGCCTTTCTGGCGTCAGTTACGCTCATTCCATTTTCGACGGCGCTGCTCGCGCAATTCATTCGCTACCGCCTGGCGTTGGTTGTGTACTGGCTGAATATCGTGTTATTGGGTGGCGTCATCTATTCGAGTTGGAGGTGTGCGGCAATTGGCGGTTTGTTGAAAGAGGACCTCTCGAACGAAGTTCTCTGCGCCGTCGAGCGGCGTGTCGTGGTGGCGCAAGCGCTGTACGCTTTTGGTGCGCTTCTTTGTGTTTTCAATACCTATTGGAGCATTGCTTTCATCATGCTGTTACAACTGAACTTCGCCATCGCGCCGCGCATCCGCTGGCTGTCGTGGATTTAGTCTCGACTCGCGCAAAAGGCTTCCGAGTCCAAATCCAGAGTTTAAGTACGTCCGCCTCCTGAATCGCGTTCGTTTCATCGTGCTAGTCTGCTAGTCGATGAAATCTGTTCCCGCCCTGGTCATTGCAAGCATTGCCACATTTGCGGTAACGAATGTCGACGACCTCGTACTTTTGACTTTGTTTTTCGCGAAGCGCGTTCCTACATGGACCGTCATATTCGGTCAGTGCCTTGGTTTTGCTGGCATTGTGTCACTAAGCTTGGCGGGGCTTTGGGTGGCTGCAGCAATCCCCGGTGCGTGGTTGCGATGCCTCGGCCTGTTACCACTGGGCATCGGCATCAAGCAACTACTGCAGGCGCACCGGAGTGAATGGAAATCAGGTGATCGCAACGCGGGTGTGATCAGCATCGCAGCGGTCACATTGGCAAACGGCGCCGACAATATAAGTGTGTACGTACCGTTCTTCGTCATCAATCACGAGCGTGTGTGGATTATTTTGCTGGTCTATGCGGCATTGTTGCTGGTGTGGTGTCGGATGGCAAAGTCACTGGGAAACCATTCGCTTGTTTTGCGCTCGGTAGAGCGGTACGGACACTTCACCGTCCCCGTCGTCTTCATTGGTCTCGGGATCTACATTCTGACGGCAAGATGAAATCCCCGAAAAGCTTGGCTTGAGAAACGGATGTTTGGGCCGCCCGCTTCCCTATTGCAACGTGGCCGCGTTCCCAACCCTGGAGTCTTATTTCAGCCCGAAGATCTGCAGCTGCTTATTGCTGCCCACAAACACTTCTCCATTGGCAACCACTGGAACCAGGTTCGCGTTCCCGCCCACATTGGGCCACGTCCCGGCACGGCCACTGAAGAGTTTCTTCATGGTTTTGCCACCGGCATCGGGGTTGAAAGCATAAAGGAGAATCCGGTCTTGGCTCTTTGAAAGCGGGCGCGCCAGAGCCCAGATAATCGCATTGCTGTTGCCGTTCGAGGAAACGCTAGTGAAGAATCCGGCATCTTGGCCCGTACTGAGAGTTGGCGAATTGCTGACATTGGTCAGAGCTGGCGTGGGCGAAGTGCTCAGTTTCCACACGCCAATCGTCTGGCCCCCGCTGCTCACCACACGGGACGTGGAGTCCTTGGGATCTACAAAATAAGATTCACCGCACCAGCAAGAGCCAATACTGTAAGTCCCGAGTACGTTGTTTCCACTGGTGGAGTAGCCTCCAAGGCTTTCCTGGTTTAAAAGGAACATCGTGCCTTCCTTGCCCGCTGCCACGGCAAGGTTAGGTAGGGTGCCGGATTGCGGGGGCAAGAGCATGATCCCACCGGATCCAAAATCGTAATCGCTTTCGTCCAGATAGGCCCAGTCCGTGGGGGTAAACAAATCGAGCACCGTTTCCAGGTTAGGTGACAGCTTAATCACGCTTTCCTGGATGTTCGTTACCCCGTCGTAAGTGGTTCCCGAGTAATCCGAGTTCCCGGTCACCACCAGCACGTTGCCCGATTCATCCGCTGCTGGACCATAGCCCGACATCCAGATAGAGGACAGAAAGAAGTTGTTCGGCGAAGTTGCCTGCGTGTCAAAGAGCTGGTTCGCCGCGAGCGGAGTCAGCGTTCCTGTCTGCCAGCCCAGCAGCCATCCACGAGAAAGGTTTACGGCAGAATCGCAGAAACTCCCAAAGCCCGCGTACACCGTTTCGTTCGCCAACAGCAGTGCCGGGCGCTGTCGTTGATACGTCGCGTTGAAGGCAAAAGTACTGCCGTCAGTGAGCGTGCGCGAAGCAACTACCAACTGCGGCGTTACTTTGTCGGTCAGGCTTCCAAGATCGAGCGCATGAATGTGGTAACTCGGACCAGAAGAGGTTTTTGTGTAGACCATGACGTACATGGTGTTACTGGTCAGGTCAATGACAGGAGTCGAGGTGATGCCAACATTCGGAGCGTTATTGTTGCAGCCGAGAGGAGACCGTACCGGGGTGCCGAAGTTGGGACTCAGGAGCACTACGCCGCTTTGGGCGTCGATTGCGTAAATCGTATTGTTTCCTGTCTCGACGTAGACCACATTGTGAGTTCCAGGATATTTCCCAGCCGTGATGCTCACACCCGGCACGTAAAGTGGCTGTGCGTCTACCTGATCGTCCAGAGTGACGGTTTCCAGTAACCCGAAGGACGAACTTGCCACGTTGGCAGGAGTTAACGTGGTCTCGTTCTGATTCCACCCAGTCCGGTAATTGTCATAGTGATAGGTGGTGACGGCCTCAGGCCCTCCAGCAAAAGCCGCAGCGGCAGGCAAAAGGACCAAGCTGAACAGAAACGCGGCGGCCGGCAAAAAACTGCGAAGTCGACGAATTGACATAAGCCTGAGTTTCCCTTCGAACGGAAATTTCCTTTTTTGTCCACTGAACTGGGGAGGGGAACGGAATTGTATCTCCAAATTCCTTTTGCATCAATGCCAAACTATTGCAATGCGGCCGCGTTTTTCTGATCAAGCACGAGCGAATTCGTCCCTCACCGCAGATCAACACGCACGTCCCAGGGTGCATGCGAGCGCGCAGAGTTAGCTCGGGTGCGGATTGTATCGCCCTTCTCCGGCCCGTCGTCTAGCATTGCGTAACCGAGCTGAAAAAACCGTCACGAAAACGTCCTCTCTTCCAGTCCAAGATCGCAGCTGGAGGCGCCACGAAAACGCTCTTTACATATTCCTATATGGGAATGTAATATTCCGCTATGGCAAGAGCGAGTACCACCTCGGACGCATTCAACGCGGTCGCTGAACCCCGCCGGAGGGAGATTTTGAGCTATCTGGCCGGGAGCGAACGACCGGTTGGAGAGATTGTGGCAGCTCTCGGCCTGGAGCAGCCGTCGGTCTCCAAACACCTGCGCGTGCTGCGCGACGTGGGACTGGTTCGGATGCGTTGCCATGGCCGCCAAAAACTGTACCGGACCAACGCCGACGCAATACGTCCACTTCAAGAGTGGGCCGGAACTTTCGAGCGTTACTGGCAGCACCAGTTAAATCGAGTGAAGGAGCGCGCGGAAGCAATGGTCCGCCAAGGCTCTCCAAATTTGACTTCCCAAGACCCACACCCTAAGGAGAAGAAATGATGATTGCTACCGACCAGACCCTTGAAAACCTGACCCTGACGATTAACCAGGAAATCCACGTCCAGGCTCCTCTCGATGTAACCTTTGCTGCGCTGCTCGAGCAATTGGGCCCCGGCAACGAGACACCTGACGGCAAACCTCTCAACATGAAGATTGAACCGTGGCCCGGTGGAAGGTGGTACCGCGACCTGGGCGACGGCAATGGGCATTTCTGGGCCCATGTCCAAGCCATTAAGCGGCCCACGCTGCTTGAGTTCGTTGGTCCACTGTTCGCCTCATTCCCATTCGTTTGCAACGTGCAATATCGTCTGAGTGAAGTCGACGGCGGAACCCTGATAACGTTCCGTCACAGCGCGCTCGGATTCGTTTCCGAGGAGCACAAGGCCGGAATGAACAAGGGCTGGAACTCGATGCACGAAAGGGTTCGCAGACAAGCCGAGGCGAGTTGACACCGTACCGAATCAACAAATCGCAAAACGAGGAGAGGATAGGCATGCCGGGCGAACCTCTGGGACTGTCCTCTGCACCTCCGGAGATCGCACCCTGACGATGACGTACCTCGATTCGCCGACGGCTGCTTAAATGTTCCGAAGATTTCCTGAAATCTGTCGAATTAGGCGACCTCCCATCCGTCATACATTCAGGAGCACAATAGCGCTCAAAATCGTCCCTAAAGGAGAAAAGGTGATGCAATTCGCCCTGCTGATTTACCACTCACCGGAAGAGTTTGCGGCATGCGAAGAGACGATTATACCGATCCTCATCTCGGCGCCTGGCGGGCTTACTACAAGGCGCTTGTCGAGGCCGGCGTCTACGTCGGCGCCAATGCACTTGAAGTGCCCGAGACAGGAACTACAGTGCGCCTTAGGGATGGAAAGCGCCACGTACAGGATGGCCCGTATGCCGATACGAAGGAGCAACTTGGCAGGATTCATCATCCTGGAACTCCCTTCCGTTGACGCCGCCCTCGAATGGGCTGCGCGATGCCCGGGAGCATCGATCGGCGCAGTTGAGGTCCGGCCGTTGGCGCCTGAAGCCATGCGGCGGGGGTTTACAGGATGAATGGAAGCAATCAGGAGGACACGCACCGGACCATCGAGCGCGTGGCTCGCGAATCCTACGGCCGACTGGTGGCCTACCTTTCCTCGCACACGCGCGACGTAGCCAGCGCGGAGGATGCCCTCAGCAATGCGTTGGTCGCGGCGCTCACGACCTGGCCGCGAGACGGCGTGCCGCAAAATCCGGAGGCCTGGCTGCTGACGACGGCGCGCCACTCCTTTGATCGATCATGTGCGTCATCAGCAAGTAGCCGAAGCGAGCGAGCCCACTCTGCTTGCTCCTCAGGGAGGAGTCCAAGGAGAAATGACCTTGTCGCCGGAGTTTCCGGATGAAAGGTTGAAACTGCTCTTCGTGTGCGCCCACCCGGCGATCGATCCGGCCATGCACACGCCCCTTATGCTCCAGACCGTTCTGGGCCTGGATGCCGTGCGCATTGCCCAGGCCTTCCTGATTTCACCGACGACGATGGGGCAGCGCCTGGTGCGTGCCAAAACGAAGATCCGCGACGGCGGCATTCAGTTTGAAGTCCCGCAAGAGCGTGAACTGCCGCAGCGGCTCGACGCGGTGCTGGAAGCTATTTATGCCGCCTTCGGAATCGGCTGGGATGACATGGCGGGCGTTGACCAGCGCGGCCGGGATCTGGCCGAGGAGGCGATCTGGCTCGCACGGGTCCTTCTCAGCTGATGCCCGGAGAAGCCGAGGTTCAGCGGTCTGCTGGCTCTCATGCTCCACTGCGAAGCCCGCAGACCGGCGCGGCGGGGCGCCAGATGGCCGATACGTTCCTCTTTCCGAGCAGGACCCGAAGCAGTGGTCCATCGCCATTGATCGAAGAGGCGGAGCGCCATCTTGCCGAAGCATGCGAGCTCAAGGTCGCTCCGGGCGATTTCAGCTTGAAGCCGCAATTCAGTCAGTGCACGCTGAGCGGGCGCGCAGCGGCCGGACCGAGTGGGCTGCGATCATGCTGTTTTACGAACAACTGATTCCGAATCTCTCCGACGCTCGGCACGCGAACTGGATACGCCGCCGCGGTTGGCGAAGCGAAAGGACCCGAAGCGGGGCTGGCGGTATTGGATGCGATCGACCCGGGCGATGTCTCCGCTTATCAGCCCTACTGGGCAGTTCGCGCTCACCTTTTGCAACGGCTGGGGAAAACATCTGAGGCCACGGATGCCTTCGACCGGGCAATTGGCTTGGCCGAGGACCCGGCAGTGAAGACAGTTCCTGCTCGAGAAGCGAACGCGTTTGTAACGGTTGAGAGTCGCTCTGACGGACAAGACCGATCTGCCGCTCGTGAACAATGCGCTTGTCGGCAGCGGCAAATCGGGGCTGGTTCATATCGATCGCGAGAGAGTAGCTGTCGCCCGTCTGCTATCTTCGAAAAGGCAGCCCTATGGCGGAATGGGAGCAATTTGCTAATGACCTGTGGGTCGTGGAAGGGCCGAACGTCCGCGATATGGGTTTCATGTTTACGACCCGCATGGCCGTCGCGAAGCTCTCTGATGGTGCAGTCTGGGTAAATTCTCCCGTCTCGGTGTCGTTCGACATGCTCAAACGAATCACGGAACTTGGGCCTGTGAGATACCTTCTCGCAGCGACGCCAAGGCATGTCTGGAGGCTGACCGCTTGGCACACGCTGTTTCCCGACGCACAGCTATGGGCATCACGTGCCACTCCGTTTACGCTAAAGAAAGGGACCTTGCCCTTCGCCGGTATTTTGGGAGACGAACCGCCTCAAGCTTGGAAGAACGATTTCGACCAGCTTGCCTTCAAGGGCAATCCCCTCATCGAAGAAGTGCTTTTCTTTCACAGACAGTCGCGCACGGTCATTCTAGATGATCTGATCCAGATTCATCCCATGGTCAAAGGCAAGCCCTTTCGCAATGCCGTGTTCAAACTGGAGGGTGTGGTATCTCCGTATGGGGGCGTTGGGCTTGACATCACGGCTCTCCTTCATTCATCGAGACCTCGCGCGGCAATCACTCGAAAAGCTGCTTTCCTGGGATTTCGACAAGCTGATCATCGCTCACGGTGTGTGCATCGAGACAAACGCGAAGGCTTTCGTAGAGCGAGCATTTCAATGGCTGATGTAAGCGACAGCAGGACGAAGCCGTCCAGAACGCTTCTGTTCGCTCCTTGCGCCTTCAACCTGGCGGAGACGAGCCGCATGCTGGAGATCGCCTTGGGAGTGGCGCGCGACCCGGTGGCTAGCACAGCTGTTTCAAAGCCACTTCATCTCCGATGGGGGCGACTTCGAGCCGCTGATCGAGAAGCACGGCTTTTGCCCTAACTCGGATGGAGCCGCGCCTGACGCCGGAGAAGATCGAGCACATCGCCAAAGTGGATCGAGGAGAGAAGTTCACGCCGGCGTTCACCGATGCGGAGATGATTCAGCGCGTCGAGAACGAAGTCGCCGTTCTCAAGCGGCTCGCGCCGGTTGCCGTCGTTACCGGGTCGTATCCATCGATTCCGGTCACCTGCCGCGTGCTCAAGATTCCGCTCGTTTGGGTCGTGCAGTCCACTTGGCTCCCTGATTTCTTTGAGCACGGCGCAGGCATGACGGACCACGTGCGGCCTGCCGCCATCAAGGCCGTTGCCGACCGGTGCATCCTGGCGTTTATCAACTTTTGGATCAAGCGCGGCTTTTTGAATTCTGTGAATCATGCCGCCAAACACTTTGGCGTTCCAGGATACGAATCGATCTTCGATTACTGGCGCGGCGACATTACCCTGGTCGCGGAGCCTCCCGGATTTTCCGGCGTCAAACTGCCGCCCAATCATTTCTTCACAGGCCCTTGATTCCCCAAGACGAATTTCCGATGCCTGAAGAAGTCAGGAACATTCCAAGGGACAAGCCACTCATCTACTTCGCCATGGGGAGCTCGGGCACGCCGCGAGATCGTCGCAAGAATCATCGAGAGTTTCGAGGGTAAGCCATACCGGGTGATCGCTCCGGTGAAGTTCCAACTTTCTCAGGTTCCCAACGTGCACATCCCGTCGAATGTTCTGGTCACCGACTGGGTTCCGGCGGTCCAGGTCAACAAAATGGCGGATCTCGCGGTGATTCATGGCGGAATCGGTACGGTCATGACTGCCGCGCTGGCAGGCAAACCTGTTGTCGGTGTCGGAATGCAGATGGAACAGGTCGCAAACCTGGCATGTCTGGAAAGGTTGGGATTTGCGATACGCGTGCGGAAATCGCGCAATCCGTCCCGAAAGGTTCAAGAGGCGATTGCGAAACTGTTGAACGACGAAAGCGCCAAATCCAAGGCTGCCACTTTTGCGAAAGTTGTCGCACAATGGGATGGGCCGAGACTGGCGGCAGGGCAAACTGGTTGAGCGTTACGGCGGATCGAAATAAGCAGCGCTGCCTCGCTAGCTTCCCGATTCATAGGCGAAGCGGAACTTAACAAGCGCTTTCCCGTCCTCGTGCGACTGCCCAACGGCAAAATGCAACTCCCGAATGCCGCCGCTAATTTTCTTTTTTCCCTCTGTCGAAATCAGACCGCGCTGCTCGTCATCCCTATAGAAGGCGGCTTAGCGATCACGCTTTTGCCGCCCAAGAGGATAACAACAGGAGAGCATATGACGATCACAAACAAGACAGTTTTAGTGACAGGAGCCAATCGCGGCATAGGAAAGGCCCTGGTCGAAGAAGCCTTGAGGAGAGGCGCGAAGCGTGTCTATGCCGGTACGCGCGCCGGTCTCACAATCGCCGATGAACGGGTGATCCCACTGCCGCTCGACGTGACCAACGCTGCGCAGATTCAGCAGGCGTCCAACGAAGTGGAGACTCTCGACGTTCTCATCAACAATGCCGGCATTGCTCTCTACGACGATCTGAGCAATCCAGGCGCAATCGAGCAGGCTCTGGCTGTCAATCTCTTTGGAACGTTTAATGTGACGCGCGCGTTCCTGCGGTTGCTGCGGCGCTCCAAAGGGTCCATCGTAAACAATCTATCGCTCATGGCGCTGGCGCCTTTGCCGCTCACGCCGTCTTACGCCATTTCGAAGGCGGCCGCATTGAACATGACGCAGTCCCTGAGGGCGATTTTGGCGGGTCAGGGCGTGAACGTTCACGGAGTCTTCTTAGGACCCGTGGATACCGATATGACCCGCGGTTTCGAGGCTCCGAAGGCCTCCCCTGAGTCCGTGGCGCGAGGGATCTTCGATGGATTGGAGAATGGTGAAGAGGATATCTTTCCGGATCCCATGTCCCGGTCTATCGCCGAGGGTTGGCGCACCGGCGTAGCCAAGGCGTTCGAGCGCCAGTACGCAGGTTTCGTACCGCCAGTGTCTGTCGCGGCATGAGCAAAGCTTCAGGCGGTGAAAGGTCAACCCAGTAGAGGCGGCTGGCGTCGAACCTTGGCTAGCAAGGAGGTCAACAATGTGTCCATTCTGTTTCGCAACCATCGGATTAGTTGTTGCCGGCGCGGTGTCTACCGGCGGTCTGGCAGCATTGGCTGTAAAAGTTTCCCGCAACCGGCCAGGAGAAGTCCTGCCGAACTCAGACGAAAGGAAAAATCAAAATGCCGACGAACAGAACTGAGAACCCGAGTCTCTCGATGGAGACACCCCCGGTCGTATCGCAGCAGGAGTGGGAGGCTGCGCGCCAGCAACTCCTCGTGAAGGAGAAGGCCTTGACCCGCTCGCGTGACGCACTCGCAGCCGAACGCCGGCGGATGCCCTGGCTGGTTGTGGACAAGCGGTACGAGTTCGACGGACCCAAGGGCAAGGTCAGCTTGCTCGACCTGTTCGAGGGCCGCCGTCAGTTGATCCTCTATCGAGCCTTCTTCGAGCCCGGTGTTTTCGGCTGGCCTGAGCACGCCTGCCGCGGGTGTTCCCTGGGTGCCGATCAGGTCACGCACCTGGCCCATCTGAACGCTCGCGACACTACCCTCGCTTACGCCTCACGCGCGCCGCAAGCGGACATCGCGCGATTGAAGGCGCGGATGGGCTGGGAGATGCCCTGGTACACCATCACAGGCAGCTTCGACAAGGATTTCGGCGTCGATGAATGGCATGGCCACAATGTGTTCTTCCGCGACGGCGAGCGCGTGTTCCGCACCTACTTCATCAACAGCCGCGGCGACGAGGCGATGGGGACCACATGGAGTTACCTCGACATCACGCCGCTCGGCCGTCAGGAGACTTGGGAGGACTCTCCCGAGGGCTACCCGCAGACCGCGCCATACAAGTGGTGGAACTGGCACGATAACTACGATGCCGAGGCCTCGCCTAATCCGAAGTGGGTGGATATTCTCACCGATCCGCAAGGAGCGGCCATCCGAAGGCGCGACGAAGAGGCGAAAGCGAGCTGAGGTGGCGCTCTGGGTGCTAACGGGGAATGGTGGGGGAAGCCTCGGCAAGCTCTAGCAAAAGTAGAGAAAGGCAATTAGCGCGGGGACCACTTGAGGAGAAAGAAGTGGGGGTGACACATGTCTCATCTGAACTATCCAAACGAGAGCGCTGAGTACCGCGAGGCGAGAAATAAGCTGCTTGCTGGAGATCGAGTTGCGAAGGCAGATTGAAGCGGTGGCCACGAGGCGACGTGCTCTGCCGCCCGGTGGCGACGTGCCGCAGCATTACCTTTTTGAACCGATCAGCAAGAACGTCATGCCTGAGAAGGTGGAAATGTCAAAGCTCTTTGGCAGGCATCACCACGCTAATCCTCTACAGCTTTATGTATGGGCCGGAACGCGAGGCGCCGTGCCCCATGTGCACGCACCTGCTTGACTCCGTCAACGGTGCGGCCCGCCATGTCAGCCAGCGCGCGTGGCTCTACATCGTCGCGAAGTCGCCCATCGCGCGACTAGTCGCTTGGGCGCGCGAGCGTGGGTGGGATGATCTTGATTCTCTCTCCACCGCCGGCAGCAGCTACGACGCCGACTGATACGTCGAAGCTGCCGGCGGCGATGCGCAAAGAGCGCGTCAAGGACGGCAAGGACTATGACGAGACGATGTTCGACGTGTTTCGTCTCGACAATGGCACCGTCCGTCATTTCTGGGGGAGCGAACTGACCTGGGCTCCGATGGATCCTGGCCTGCATCATCGATCCGGTGACGCCGTGAATGCGCTCTGGGGATTTCTCGACATGACTCCCGAGGGTCGAGAGCAGTTCATGCCGAAGCTTGCCTATTGAGCTCGCGCGGGACCCCAGGAAAACAGCGCCGCACGGGCGGCGAGCGATCCGACGAACTCTGGGAATTCGATTTGCCCGATGCCGCCCCGCAACTGCCGCCGGGTGTGCTCGATAAAGCCCCGTTATGCGTGAATCCCCGCCAGATACCTTGAGCAACCGCCCGCTCTCGCTCAAGCGTCGCATTTTTTCGCGGGTGAGCTGTCTTGCTCAGACAGCAGTGGCCCGCACCTGTCATTCTGTATTCTCCTGGGTGTGTAGAGAGAGCTGCGGCCACCGATTTGTAGCTCCCATTCTCAGGTCGCTGCCAGCCGGCGTGTAAATCACATTACGGCGAAGCGACCACATCCAGCTAATCGGCATTCTCGACCCGTGTGTATGCCGTGCAACCTCCGGCGAACACGATTCGACCATACGTTCTTGAACAATTGAGACTAGGGCAACATCTCCCGGCTGATGGGGAGTCGTTAGCCTGCAGGAAGGAACGGTAAGCGCATGCCTTTGATTCAACTTTTGGAAGTTCTCATCGTGGTGGGTGTTCTGCTGTGGTTAGTAAATCGCTTCATTCCCATGCAGTCCTCCATCAAGTCAATTCTGAATGGCGTCGTAGTGATCGCCGTGGTTCTATGGCTGCTGAATATTTTCGGACTCTTTCATTCGCTTTCCCGGATCCACGTCGGAACGTAAAGGGTGCCGTAAAAGAAACCAGTCATAAAAGAGAATGCAGCAATGCCAGAGCTTTACGAATACAACCGGTAGATATCTGCCACAAGGAGATAGATTGAAAACGAAACTGTTGTTAGCAGCTGTCATCGCGATGGGCTTGAACGCTGCGGCCCAGACCACTTCTCAAGCCGATGTCGTCGAACCCATGGAGCACACCCCGACGTTTCGGGTCACCGTAGTTAGCCGCAGCGTGCAGGCGGTCAACTATCAGCACCGCAGCGGAGCCACGAAGCTGGATTTTGCTGGTACAAATTTAATGCCTTCAGCCAACGGTGTGGCCCAAGTGAACAGCAAGCGCGGCGCGATTGAGATCGAAGCGGAATTTGGCGACCTGCGGAATCCAACAACTTTCGGTAGTGAATATCTCACTTATATCTTGTGGGCAATTTCGCCAGAAGGACGTGCCGTAAATCTCGGCGAAGTGTTGCTAGGGGGCAATCATCGCAGCAAGGTGACGGTAACCACCGACCTGCAAGCCTTCGCTCTCATTGTTACCGCGGAACCTTATTATGCGGTGCGCCAGCCCAGCAATGTCGTGGTTCTCGAAAACGTGGTCCGCGAGGATACCAAAGGGACTATCGAAGCGGTCAATGCAAAGTATGAATTGATGGAGCGGGGCAGTTACATTCCGACCGGCTACAAGTTTGATCCGGTGATCCTGAACACGAAACTCCCGTTGGAATTCTTTGAAGCGCGTAATGCGTTGCGCATCGCACAGGCCGAGGGCGCCGAGCAATACGCCGGCGACAGCTATCAACGTGCCGTCCAGTTGATGAACAACGTCGATGAGGACGCGACACGGAAGCATATCGACAGAAAGCCCCTGATTGCGGTTGCCCGCGAGGCAGTGCAAACTGCCGAAGATGCCCGCGCGGTCGCCGTCAAGAAGATGGAAGATGTGCGCCGAGACAACGAACGGCAAGCGGCGGCTGATGCGCAGGCACAAACCCAGGCGCAAGCCGACGATGCAACCCGGCAAAAAGAGCAAGCCCAGTCGGATCAAGCCCGCGCCGAACTCGCCAAAGCTCAGGCGCAGTCGGATACGGCTACAGCCGAAGCCGCCAAGGCACAGGCAGAGTCAGACACAGCAAAAGCTCAGGCCGCTACTGCTCAAGCGCAGTCAGACTCCGATCAAGCTAAGGCTGCGATGGCCGCCAACGAGGCCGCATCAGCCAGCGCCCTGTCTGCCGCCCAGGCGGATGCCGAACAATCTCGCTTGGCAGCACAGCAAGCGCAGTTGAGTGCGCAACAGGCAGAAACCGACAAAGCGGCCATGCGGATGCGACTGTCGGCGCAGTTGAATTCCATTCTGCAAACTCGCGACACCGCGCGCGGCCTCATCGTCAGCATGTCCGATGTTCTGTTTGATACCGGCAAATATTCCTTGAAACCGGGAGCACGGGAAAAACTGGCGAAAGTTGCGGGCATTTTGCTGGCCTATCCGGGACTCAACATCGAAGTCGGCGGCTACACCGATAACGTCGGCGGCGATGCCATGAACCAGACCTTGTCGGAAAATCGCGCCGGCTCCGTCCGCGACTACCTGGTCCAGCAAGGCGTGGCTACAAATTCGGTCAGCTCAAGAGGCTTCGGCAACACATTGCCGGTAGCTTCCAACAGTAACTCTGCGGGACGGCAACAGAACCGCCGAGTGGAACTCCTCGTATCCGGTGATGCCATCGGCAACCCGGTCAATACGACTACAGGAAGTTTGCGGTAGCACTTAACCGGCACCAAATGGAGGTAACACCTTATGAAGCTAGTTGGAATGATCAGCACAGCAGTTCTGTCTTTGACCCTTGGAATCACTGCTCCCATGTACGCACAGCAGGAGCAGCACGACCAGCAGGATGAACAGAAAGCCAAGCCCGCCCACCAGAACGAGAAAAAAACGCAGCAAGCTAAACCCGCCAAGCAGCAGGAGAAATCCGCACAGCGGCAGGACAAGAACGTCAAGCAGACAGAAAAAGCCACACAACAACACGACAACAGCGCCAAGCAGGCTCAGAGAGCCACGCAGCAGCAGGATAAGAACGCGAAGCAGACAGCAAAAGCCACTCAACAACACAACAACAACGCCAAGCAGGCTCAGAGAGCCACGCAGCAGCAGGATAAGAACGCGAAGCAGTCCGAGAAAGTCGCGCAACAGCAATCCACCCAACAGGCCCAGTCTGAACAGCACGGGCAGCGCGCCGGTGGTAATGGTGCAGGGCGCATTCCCGATGACCGTTTCCGAGCCAAGTTTGGACAGGAACACAGGTTTCGGGTTAGCCAAGCCGAGTACAGCAGGGACCGTCGCTTCCAATACGGCGGCTATTGGTTCGGATTCGTTGATCCCTGGCCAGCCAATTGGCTATACACGCAAGATGTTTATGTTGTCGATATTGACGGCGTGTATTACTTGTGCAACTCAACGTATCCCGGGGTAAACGTCGCGCTCAGCGTGGAATTGTAAC
This sequence comes from uncultured Acidobacteriaceae bacterium, assembly GCA_963712035.1. Classification (GTDB taxonomy): domain Bacteria; phylum Acidobacteriota; class Terriglobia; order Terriglobales; family Acidobacteriaceae; genus PALSA-270. The sequence goes on from CAVQGL010000007.1 coordinate 304,942, forward strand.
GGCACAGGGTAGGCGCACCTGGGTGAACCGGGCGGCGAAAGGGGCCGCACCGGATGATCAATATTCATGAAGACAGGAAAGAAGGAATGAAACATGCTTGGAACTATCTTGATCGTGATTTTGGTTCTGGCACTCTTTGGGGCCCTTCCACGATGGTCGCATAGCCGGGATTGGGGGTACGCTCCCACCGGTGGGATTGGAGTGGTCCTGTTGATCGTAGTTGTCCTCCTAGTTCTCGGCCGAATTTAAGCCATGCACTATCCATCAACATCTGCAGGCGCCACAGCCAAGAGGTGGCGCCTGCGGTGTGTCCGCGCCCTGGTACTCTTCCTCGTGCTTATTTGCAGCGGTGGGTCATCCGCATATTCGGTTCTGACGCATGAGGAAATCGTAGACCTGCTTTGGACGGATGAAATCCAACCCCTCCTCCTCAAACGCTATGCAGGACTTTCGCAAGACCAGATCCGGGAAGCGCATGCCTACGCTTATGGGGGCGCCGTCATCCAGGATCTCGGCTACTACCTGTTCGGCAGCACAGAATTCAGCAATCTGGTGCACTACGTCCGCAGCGGAGACTTTGTTCGCGAGCTGCTTCTCGAAAGCCAGGATGTTAACGAGTATGCCTTCGCGCTGGGCGCTCTGTCGCACTATGCGTCGGACATCTCTGGTCACCCAGCCGTCAATCAGGCGGTCGCAATAGAGTATCCAAAGTTACGAGCGAAGTTTGGCCAATCGGTCCGCTATGCTCAGAATAAGACAGCGCATTTGAAAACCGAGTTCGGGTTTGATACGGTGCAAGTCGCCAAGAATCGGTATGCATCGCCGCAGTACCACGATTTTATGGGATTCCAAGTCTCTAAATCTTTGCTGGAGCGCGTCTTTCCCGCGGTTTATGGTGTGGAGTTAAAGGATGTGCTCACCCACGAGGATCTGTCAGTGGGGTCTTATCGGTTCGCGGTCGGCCGGCTGATCCCGCAAATGACCCAAGTCGCGCTGCGAAGCCATAAGAAGGACCTGATGCGCGAAACCCCCGACTTCGCGAAACGGAAGTTTTTGTACCGTCTATCCCGCTCCGACTACGAAAGACAATGGGGAAAGGACTACGTGAAGCCTGGCGCGGGAACGCGGGTCCTATCAACACTCCTGCGGTACATACCGAAAGCGGGTCCATTCAAGAAACTGGGGTTCAACAACCCAACTCCGCAAACGGAGGACCTATATATCAAGAGCATCAATACAACCGTTGATCAATACCGCAACTTTCTCGAAGAAGTGCGCACTAACACACTTGTATTGCCCAACTACGACCTGGATAGTGGCCAAGCGACCATGGCAGCAGAATACTCTCTCACGGACGACACCTACGCGAAGTTGCTGGCTCAGTTATCGATGCGAAAGTTTAATCTGACGTCGAGGGAGCTGCGCCATAACATCCTACAGTTCTACTCCAACTTGTCTTTGCCGATCGAGACCAAGAAAGACCCAGTCCAATGGCAAAGTGTTCTGACTGCACTCAGCGAATTGACGTTTGTCGCTCCCGATCCGACGCCCACGGTGGCGTTCAGCTCTGCCCAGTGAACCAACGTGCGATTTGTCCATTTCAAGAACGCCGCTGTCAACGTGGTTCGCAAGATGGAAAAGAATCACACCATGGCATTTGCTGCAGCGTTGGCCTATTACTTCGTTCTCGCTCTGTTTCCTTTCCTAATCCTCCTATCTGCGGTCGTCTCCCATCTGCCGCTGCCGGATTTCCTTAGCCAGGTCATGGGGCTTGTTGCGCGAGTTGTGCCAGCCGCGAGTTTGGCCCCACTCACAACGCTAATGAAGGACACGATTCTGCATAGGCATAGCCATCTGCTTACCTTCGGAATCCTGTTCGCCCTATGGTCGGCCTCAAGCGGGTTTACGGCTCTGATCGACGCCCTTAACACTGCCTATGATGTGTCTGAAACGAGGCGCTATTGGAAGACGCGTGGCGTCGCCATCGGTCTGACGTTGTCGGTTGGATGTCTGCTCGTCATTGCCCTTGGACTGCTGCTTGTGGGTCCTCGCTTGAGCGCGTGGTTCACCACGACCGTTCGAACCGGCCACCTCTGGCCCTATGTTAGGTGGTCCGTCGCCATTGCGTGCACCGTTCTCGCGGTTGAGCTCCTCTATTTCGTTGCGCCGAATGTGAAATGCAAATTCGCGAGCACGCTGGCTGGGGCGTTGATAGCAGTAGGCGGCTGCATCGGACTTTCTTATTTGCTCGGAATCTACTTCCAGGATTTCTCTGCGTACAGTAAGGGCTATGGCACCCTGGGGGTGGCGCTCGCATTCAGCATTTGGCTTTATTGGACGGGCTTCGTGATATTGATAGGTGCTCAATTCAATTCGGAGCTCCTGCAGGAAGCTGGAAGGAAGCCCAATTGAACTATTTGCCCGGACGCTCGGCGATGAAGGCCAGTCATCACGGGGCAAACGATCCTCGATTGTCAGCCTCTATACCGTGAGCGGACAGGTTTCTCGATGGTCGCACTGACACGCGATCTCGACCTCTTCTGATCCCGCTTCCTTACAGGCCTGACCGCAGTATTTGTCGCTCGCTTGCGCCATGCACTTGCATGGCAGGTGCGCACACTTGCTCCGCTCATCTGTCGTCATCATCGTTCTCCTTTTCCAATTCTCGTCTTACGTGTTTGCGGCGGTTTACTAGTTGTTCTCAGTGTTTCAAAATCTTGATTGGCGCTCTGATCGAAATGCCACCTTCTGATCTATCAGCTCGCTATATGCTCCCAGAGAGGGTGAGATATCAGGAGAAGTTGCTTTCAGCTCCTGCTCGACCCCTACCTGGTAACCGGCTTGTTTTCGGCGTGGACTGCCTGCGCTTCTGTGGGCGTTAAACGAGAGGAGTCGCAATAGCCGTAACCGAGCAAACACGCCGCGTAATTGCGCTTGTGCTCGGCGTCAGCAAGCATCATGGTTTCGGGCGCGGTCAGTGTTGAGTAATTACAGGTTTCCTTGCCGTCCTTACAAGCGGACAGATTACGTTGGTGTTCTGCGTTGGCTGTTTGACCGGCTTCCAACGGAGTGAGCTTGGAGTGGTCGCATTCGTCCCAGCCGTTTTCACAATTCTGCGCGTTGCGCTGGTGTTCTGCGGCGCTAACTTCACTTGCCTCCAAAACGGTCAGCTTGGAATGATCACAGAGACCAACACCCTTCTTACAGTCGGAGACGTTGAGTTGGCTCCTGGCTAGGTTCACTTCCCCGGCTTCCGCTGGCGTCAGCCGAGAATGATCGCAAGAGCCTACACCGTCCTTGCAGTCCGAGAGATTACGCTGGTGAACGGCCGCTGACGAATCCCGTGCTTCGGAAGCAGTCAATTTGGATGGGTCGCAGAACGCTGTGCCGTCTTTGCAGTTGGAGACATTACGCTGATGATCGGCCACAGCCAATGAAATCGCCTCGGGCTTGGTGAGTTTCGATCGATCACATGAATCGTAATCGTTCCTGCAGTTTGCCACGTTGCGCTCGTGGCGGGAGCGTGCCACATCCTCCGATTCCGCTTGGCTCAATTTCGAGCGGTCGCACACCTCGCGTCCAGCTTTGCAGGCCTCCAGATTCAGCGCAAAATCGGAAGACTGCGCAAATGCCAAAATAGGCCAAAGACCGAGGCAGGCCGCTTGTACCCAACTACGTTTGCTTAAGCTAACTTTCATGTTCACGCCTTTCGCAGTAAACCACGCGAGTATCCGCAGCCTGTCGTTCAAACTTCTGTTAGTTGCCGACCGGAACCATGCGGTTCCGGTCAGCAAAATTCCGGGATTGCCCCTCTAGGACTTCGAAAGCGATTACGACATGTTGTCTTATTTCGCCTCGGCAATGTGCGCCTGTTGGCCTGCCTCTGAAACCGCCCGGAGAAACGCATCTGCACTTCCCGGAGTTGCGGCTTTGCCGGAAAGAATGTTGCGGAACATCATGTGCTTGCCGTAAATGGCCTGGGTGGAGTCGTTGTCCTGCTCCACTACCGCACCTTCCAGGGTCAGGCCAGCGAATACGCCCTTGGAGCGTGAGTACGTAAGCACTTCCGTGTTCATCGTCCAGTCAGTTCCGGCGGATGCATGACGGCCGACCGGGCCGGCTGCGACCGATCCCTCGCCCGTGAGTTCGAACTTGCTGGAGAGTAAATGTTGGAAACCGTGATCGTTCATGACTAGCATAACCAAGTCCACATCTTCGACGCCGATCTGCAATCCCCAGCTTCCACCGCCGACTGAAACAAACGCCGGCGCGCTCCAGCCATCGGACGTGCGGCATGTTGCGACTCCACGTCCGTGCTTTCCGCCAAAAACGAAGCCACCTTTGATCAAGTTGGGCACTACCAAGATGCACTTAGCGTTGCTCAACACTTCTTCCGGAATGCCTTTGTCTGGGGTCGCCATAATCGCGCGTAGAACGTCGACGGACGATTGTAGACGGGCCACCGTGTCTTCACGGGCTGAGCCTGCCAACGCGTAGCTTCCAGCCAAACCGATGAAGCACATCAAGAATAGGGAAATTGTTTTTCTCATAATTTTTCCTTTTCAAAGCTACGGACTAAGAGGAGAGGACTTCAGATGGGCTGACTTGGTTCAGGGGACCCGAAAGAGAGAGCGAAAGAACTCACCTCCAACACCATGATCGCTCGGGCCATCGATAGTAGCTGGTCTAAATTGATCACTTCCATCTATGTCGAACAGAAGGGGCTCGACGGCACACCGTTTCGAAATAATTTCCGAAACTGAGCAATGTTGCTCAGTATTACAAACGCGGAGCACGCAAAAATCGTTCACAACGTGAACAAGAGGAGAACGATATGCTCTGGACAATTTTCATTGTGCTTATGATTTTGTGGCTTCTGGGGTTCAGTCTCCATGTGGCGGGCAGCCTGATCCACCTACTGCTGGTGGTCGCGTTGGTGGTGCTCGTAATCAATTTGGTGAGCGGCCGGCGAAGTGTCGTGTGATTAGCGTCCTTCGAAAAGGTGGGGATTGAGCATCCCAGGCATCTGCGTGCATGTCTTACTCGGCCCGGAAGCCATTTCGGTCAGTGGGATCAGCCTGCCAAGCCCTTTCCTCAAAAGGGGTCCGTCGGCTAGAGGCTGCGCCTCCGGTCAAGATATTCTCTGGATTCTTAGCTTTGGCATGAAGCCGGTGAAAAATCACAACGGGTATGGCGTCACTTTCGTATGCGCCGCTTATGAGCAAAGGCCTCCTGGCATGAATTGGATTGTCCCGTTTCGGATAATTTTCCATACACTCGGTGAAAAGGGCGCATTTCCTTCGCAGGCAACTAATTGAGGATCGTCGGTGTGCCGATGCTCTGTTCCTGCCCGTGCCCTTCCCGGACAAACGGAGATACCACGTGGTGTATGTGAATTCTTAGTTTTTCGTCAGGCGGCTCATCGACTTCGAATTCAGTGCATCGGCTAGCGGGGACGAAACGCTCCCGACAGCCCTGCATGTTACTCAGGCGCGGATTCTAGTGCGTTCTGGGAACCCCGACGGACTTTCACCGCACATTCGCGTGATCACCGGCAACAAGCGGCTATGTGCTTCATTTTTGGGAACGAAGGCATCGACCACCTGCAATACGTGTTCCGGTATATCGTCTTCACTGGAAACCATGACGATCGGAAGTTGTGGCTTAACGCGCTTTATTTCTGTTGCAACCTCATGCCCATTCATATCAGGCATGTGGTAGTCAACAATCACGGCGGCCACTCCGGAGGCCGACGCAATTTGTACGCCGTGTCGAGCTGAGGCGGCAGTGAGCACCGCAAATCCGGATCTTTCCAGGAGTGCACGATGGTACCACAGCATGCTGTCATCATCGTCGATGCATAGAACTATCTTGGGGGCTGGCTGATTAGACATAGACTAAACCTCCCCATATACAAGATAGTCACCCATGCGTCGCGACAAAGGCTGTTCACATTTGCTCACCTTTCGCGATTGTTGTTAATGTTGATTCTGGTGGAGTCATCTCCAAATGCGAATGGACGCCTCTGGTTAGTTCTTGCGGGCGTGCACGACAAACCGCTTCGGGGCTGGGCCAAGAAAATAAAACGGGTAGCAAGTCACGAGAGTGAGTGAGGATTCGGTCGAGGCTGCCAACACATTGAGATCATCGGGATCGACCACTTTTACCCAATCCACTCGATAGTGGGACAGCCCGGTCGCGGTCTGGAGTTGGATCTCGTCGTCCTGGCGAATGTCTTTTAGCTTCCGGAAGTAGGTGTCGCGGTGTCCCGCAATGCCGCTGTTCCCGGCTTCCCCAGGAAGCGGAGTGCTTTCGATATGTCCCGCACCCAGGCGCAGCAGTCGCCACTTTGTCCCTTGTAGAACTGCGACGGACACACCTAGCCTCGGAATATCCATTCTGGCCAGAACGTCACCTTCTTCGACCACTCTGGTAGGTTGGATTCCCTCGTGGCCTTTTGCCACTTCGATTCGGTCTTCCAGGGAACGTTTTGCAGACACCTGGTAAAGTTTCGCGTCAAGCAAAGACAAACCAACATAGGAGAGTGCCACGAGTCCGCAGATAACCAAAAGACTTTGACCCCAGCGAACCCAGAGGCGCATTCGCGGTGACAGTTTTGGCCGTCTAATTATGATTTTCATGGTCGAGCGCCTTTGCCACAGGTGATGGAACTGCGGACGGTGCGAAATAACCTGTGCGGGTGCGGATCGCCAAACGTCCGCGACCCGTCGCACTTGCCTTCACTTGTATAATCCGATACGTTCCATCCCGCTTTCTATTTGTGGGAACGTAAGCAAGGGTGTACTGATTACGAATGTCGTGAGCGATCCTTCCACAGATAGGGGCGATGTCCTTCAGCGACACTGGTAAGAACGCCTCGCCGCCGGTATCCTTCGCAAGCTTCTTGAGCACGCGCGGGTTCCGGTCTTCATCCTGTTCATCGAAGATACCGATGGTGTAGATAATTGCGTCAGACTGCCGGGCCATTGTCATAATTTGGGCCAGAGTGTGCTTGCTGGCATTGTCTCCTCCATCGCTGATTACGACTAGCACTTTTTTGTCGCGATTTCCTTGCTTCAAATGCTCGAGAGCCACGTCCACCGCATCATAGAGGGCTGTTTGACCAAGGGGAGCGATTTTCGACAGGGCGATCTCCAACATAGCGACTTGATCTGTGAACGGCGTGTTGCGCGGAAGACCGAGCGAAACTTTTTCGTTGAAATTGACGACGAACATCTGGTCTTGCGGGTTGCTGGAACGGGCGAATAGCAACGCAGCGGCAATTACTTCAGGACGTTTCTCCGCCATGCTTCCGCTGTTGTCGACAACCAAACCCACTGTCACTGCGATGTCCTCGTGACTAAAATACTTGATCTGTTGCAGTGCTCCGTCCTCGTAAATCTGGAAATCGTCTTTATTGAGTCCGGAGACAAACCCGCCTTTGTGGTCCTGCGAGGTTACGTGCAAGGCTACCAAGTTCACATTTACGCGAATCGCATAATTGTCCTCTTGATGACTTTCTGGCGGAGAGGGCTCTTGAGGCCGCGCGCGACCGGGTAGAAAGAAGACGACAATCGCAACGAGACATCGAAGCGTGAAGGCAAATGTGCTACCACGTCGTACCCCGTTGCCGTGACGCTGGGCGGCATTCGGCTCCAGCTTGGCTTGCAAACGAAGCGTGGACAAGGAAGGGGCTGTCGTTCGCTTGGTCCTTTCATCATGCAATGTGAGTTGCAATCGGAGAACCGGACGGGCGTAACTTCGCCGTCCGGCTTCCGGTCGCACTATCTGGATAGCTCATGCAGATCCGCCCTTTCTCTTACGCAGTTCGTTTCGAGACGAGCGAGAGAGCGAAGCCGCCGCCCAACGCGAGCAGCCCAAGCAATCCAATCAGGGACAGCGGACTGGCTGTTTTCGGCAAAAGCTCGGCGGCAGCTGGTTGTGGTGTGTCGGCAGCAGCCAGAGGAGTGTCGGCCACCGGAGGTGGACCAACAACCTGAGCTAGCTCAATTGGTTCTCCTGTAGGCGCGACGGCCTCCACGGGTGCTGTTTTCAAAGCTTCTACGGGCGCGGTCGACAGTTCGATCGGGGTCGCGAGCACGGGCTCGTTTGTTTCCTTCGCTAGTTCGACAGCTCTCGACTTCGCGTACACAAATTGCTCGCCCCATTCATGACCGGGATAGAACCAGGCCCTAAGAGCTTCTGGCTGTCCGGCGGGTCGTTCGCGGAACGTTATGACTGTCTTGTCCGTCGCATGCAAACGGTAGTTCGGGATGGCAAGGATAGTAGTAAAAACATGGGTTTTATCCTGATTGAAAATTTGAACGATGTGTCGGTCGGATTGTGAATCCAGAATCCTGAAAACATACGTCCCCGCAGGTAAAGTTTGAGCGCCCACACCCGGAACTTCGACGGGCTCGCTGAAGGTGACGACAGTTTCCCTGTTCCAGTCGTCAGCCGATACGGTCGGCATGACGAGTAGCCAAAGCGCAACAATACAGCACGCGATTGCAAACGCCCTAAACGATTTCATGTTCTTTCTCCTCTAGTTTTTCCGATGTCGCTCACACGGCAGTGGGTAGGTTTTGGGAGCTCGAGGGTATCGGCCTACAAGAGCTCTACCGCCGGATAGTCCGGCAGCTTCTCAACCGTAGAGAGTTGTTCGATTGCGAGTATCAGGCCTTAGGCTTTCAAGTACTGGTCAATATTGACCGTAGTCTCCGTTTACACATTGGGCCACCATTCGTGGTGTGCTAGGTCGAGCGACAGTGAGCTGATATCGCGACTAGTAAAGGCCACGATGTGCGGCGATCTAGACGGTTTGAAGGACGCCAAAGAAGTCAGAGGAAAATACCTTTTCACCCCTCCGCTCAGAACGGACCCCACCTCTTGTGATCCGCTGGGGAAAGAGTGCGCTGTTTTGACCAGTTTTTTGGTCCACTTCATTCCATAGTTACAAGTGGGGGAAACGGCGACGGCAAGTCCCATGAAAAAATGGATCAAGAAGTGTTGCGTGCCGGCGGCGTCATCGATTGCGAGACTGCTGATCCCTGTAGCTGTAGTAGTGACTGTCGTTTTGCTCGGGTCGACAGCACTCTCCCAATCGCATGCCGAAAAGCCCGAAATCCCCCCTGTCGAACTGGCACGGACGGTGGTCGCGAACGAACTGAGATTCCAGGATGAGGACCACAGCCACTGGATGTACCGGCTGGAAAAAGAGGAATCCGGAAAGAAACGCGTCCAGGAAATCCTTGAGACCAACGATGGCTCTTTGAGCCGACTCCTCTCCATAGATAGCCATCCGCTTGACGCCAAACAGGAGCAGGAAGAAAACCACCGCATGCGGAGCCTCGTAAGTCATCCGGATGAGCAACGCAAATTACAGCAGGTGAGTAATAAGGAAGCAGAACGAGGGGAGCGCTTGTTCAAAATCCTGCCTGATGTATTCCTATTCGCCTACGCGGGTCGCCAAGGGGACCTCGTAACGCTAACCTTCAAGCCAAACCCTGCTTTTCAACCAGTTTCTCTTGAGGCCCGGGTTTTGCACGACATGCAAGGTGAGATGACGGTCGATACGAAACAAGACAGGCTCGTCGCTCTCAACGGCCATCTGATGGAGGATATCAAGTTCGGAGGCGGACTCTTAGGGCACCTGGACAAGGGCGGAGAGTTTGAGGTCAAGCAGACAGAAGTTGCACCGGGTCATTGGGAAATGATTGCCCTGCGTGTGGATATCAAAGGAAAAGCTCTCCTGTTCAAGACGATTGATGTCCGACAGAGCGAAAATCACAGCGATTTCCACCGCGTACGCGACGATCTGACTCTTGCCGAGGCGGCGGATCTGCTGAACTCACGGATAGTTGTAGCGGAGAATCGCTAGACGGCGCCGCAAAGCAGTTCCGGAGATGAGGTGCGTTTCTGTGGTTTGGTAGGTTTTCACTCTCAAGCGGACCCTTGGGTTCCTCCCGGGGCTTTCACTTTCCCGGTCCTTTCTGAGCGCGCACCCGCAATGGCCAGCGCGATCCCACCTGCGATGAGCACCGCACTAATCATGGGCGATACTCGTTCATTGTGGTCGCGCTATGTCCGTGTCCCGATTTTGGCGCCTTGCGTCTCTCTGCCGGAAATCGGCGCCACCAGGGACGTGACGCCGAGCATAAAAGCTGGGGCATGGGGCTGGAACTGGTCCATGTGCTCAGTTGATGTGATAATCATCGGCCTTCTCATGCCTGAGATAAACAGGCAGGAGGTCGCCATCGCAACGAGGCGACTGAAGCCCATGGGCGAATCATTATGTCCCCGCGGCAGATGTTCCTGAGCAAGCTTTGCAGCTGCTAGACACTTTTACAGCGGTGAGAACGGTGTGACCGAAAGTCTTGAGGAACGACTTCTCGCGTTCCAACAATGCATTTACGCGATCACGAAAGTGGTAGAATGTCGTCTGCTATTGTTAGGCAAGTAAGGAGGTGTCTATGTCTCCTGCTGGCCAACCCAACGTTTCCCCAGGGAGAAAGATCGCCCGCAAATCCCCAATTGATCCGGCGCGGCGAGACGAGCGTAAAGCCCTCGTTGCAAGCGCGGCGGCTGAAAAGAGGCACAATTTTGATCCTCATGCCTTCCTCGCAACCATCGGCGAGGGAAGGAAATCTGTGTTTTTCCTGAAAAACCAAGGAATCTTCGCGCAAGGGGATGCTGCTGATTCAGTGTTTTACATTCAGACGGGCAAGGTAAAGCTCACTGTGGTCTCGAAGGCTGGCAAGGAAGCAACTATCGGTTTATTAGCCAATGGAAATTTTTTCGGCGAGGGTTCGCTCGCGGGCCAAGCATTCCGGATGGGTTCTGCCACCGCAATTACGGATTGCGCTATTCTTCAAATCGACAAGAAAGCCATGATGGCAGCACTTCATCGGGAGCATGAATTCTCCGATCTGTTCGTGGCCTACTTGTTGACGCGTAATATCCGTTACGAAGAAGACCTGGTGGACCAGCTTTTCAATTCGAGCGAAAAGAGGTTGGCCCGCATGCTTCTTCTGCTCGCTAATTTTGGCAAAGAAGGTAAAGAGACGGTAGTTCCGAAGATAAGCCAGGAAACGATGGCGGAAATGGTGGGCACAACCCGCTCGCGGGTCAGTTTTTTCATGAATCGCTTCAGAAAAATGGGCTTTATTCACTACAACGGCGGGCTGCAAGTTCATAGCTCGCTGCTTAGTGTCATCCTGCACGACTAGCCCCATCAATGCTGAGTTCCGCCAGCACCTCCGGCCGCGCTCGAATGAAGCCACGGCAGCAAAACCAGGTTTTCTTTTGGCAAGCCTCGGCCTTGTCACAGGCGATGGCGCGCGCCGTCCGCTCCTTTCGTGCGAAAAGGGGCACCCCTGAAAACGCAGGATGCCCCCGAGGCCTGGATCAAGGAAAACGCTTTAGTGCTGATCGCCATGGTCCCAGTCGCGGTCGTCGTGCCACCGCTTCTCGTGGCCATCCCACCATCCGTGGTACGTGTTCCAACAGTGTTCCCGCTCCGCGTTCAAATCCCTCCTGCGCTGCTCGGCCTGCTCGCTGTGCTCCCCGTGTTTGTGAATCGCCTGATCCAGTTTTGATTCGGCGCGTTCAATCTGGTGCTGGCACTTTGTGTGGTCGTCCGCATACGACCGGGGAACGGTAACGAACATCGCCGTACCCATAGCCGTGGTCATCACTGCCGATACCGCAAGTCTTTTAAGGTTTTGTAGTTTCAAATAGTCCTCCTGTCGCGAATTTGGACCGCACTTCTAAATCAAAAATTGTGAACATTGACCGTTCACACGGTTACTATTCTCCGGCTCCGTTCTTGCGACTCGGCGCCCATATGGCGTGAACTAAAACTGAGATCGTGCCACTACACTCAGAGAGGCACAAACTCGTGGATAGCATCACCGTCACGCCACACCCCATTTGGCAATCCATCTTATGAGTTGGCACATTCTGTGACTGTTCAAAACCGCTCACGTTTGAAGACAATTCTGGCGACTTTTCTAAATGTGAGGAGCGCTTGACAAGCGGCGAGATTTCGCTTCTTCTTTTCCCATCATGCTAGAAGCTCATCTGTATAAGGACCAGCTCCAGAAAGCCAAAGAAGATCTTTCCCGGTGGGGCGCGCTCGGAGAACAACTGAACGAAACCGATGACCTGGGTTGGCAGTGCGTACTCGCTCTGCGTCGAGCCACAGTGAAGCAACTAGAGGTGCTCATCGCAGTCGCGGAAACGAAGTCCTCTACTGAAGGAATAGGACCTGCCGAGGCGAGCGAAGCCGACAAGAGGGCCGAAACGAAGCGAACCCTCGACGACTACGGGAAAACAGTGGGCGGTTAGCCAATTCGTTTCGCCCGATGTGAATTGCTCGGCGAAGCCGATTCTGACGCCGGCTTGTGCGGGTATCGGGCTCGTGCTGGCCGGAAGATGGGTTGTGGTTGTCGAGGTCGGCGCTCTTCCCCAGTTCTCCACGACTATCTTCTCTTGGTGAAACTGAACGTACCCACATCCGACGACGATGCACTGGCAATCTCGGTAGTTTCGGGTTGCCGGCCATTCCTGAGGAAGTGTGCAGTTTGGACCAGACGATCTCGTCTTTGAGAGCCTATGGTGTTGACAGTGAAAGAAATCAAGTTTTGGGCGTCGAGGAAGTCTCTTGGAAAGGAAATTGAATATGTCCCACCTCACCAATAAGCCGGTACTCAAACTGCCTAGATCTCTCCAACCGCCACTGGCCCATCCTGGGGCGACCCCCGACTCTGACCGAGCTAAGAAACCATCGCTCGTTGACCCCGTCTCCACCGGCCAAGACTTGAACCCCGGAGATCGGGTCGAGGGTCTGGGTGACTTCGGAAAATCGACGGGAGAATTTGGCACAGTGGTACGAACTAACGAAGATGACGCGATCGTGAAATGGGACGATGACGGTCGCAGTAGGCTGCACCAGCCGTGGCTCAAAAAGGTTTAGCCCGCCGTCTGAAGGTTATCAGCTTCCCGATCCTGACCATATCTGAAACCAAAGACCACTACCCGGATAAAGTAGAAGTCTCCGACTTGCAGAAGCGGTAGTGATCCACAGATTGCTTATCTAAACATTCGATCGATTTTCCTGAAAGTGTTCAATTGTGAACAGACCTCATGCTGCCGCGAGTGCATTAATGCCAATGTGGGTACTGCCAAACTGGAAACCGTATGTGTAGCGATGGCCGGTCGCACACACAAGTGGGAATCCCGATTACAAAGGATTGCGAGTTCAATGTTGTTCAGCCTGTGACCCAGCCCCTGGGAACCTTTCGTTCATATACGCACGGGTGGACGGACGGTGACTGCGATCGTCATCGATCAGACAACGCGATCGATTGATCGGATACGGCTCAAGAAATTCTTCACGAAAAGGTAAGGCACCGCCGGCGAGTATCTCAAGGAAGGTCCAAGATTGAAATGTCGTTGCGTCCGAGATAGCGACATTATGAAGCGACGCAAGGCCAGCTAAGCCTCATCGTAAGCCAAAATTTAGGAAGAGGACTGCAAAAATGAAACAGCTGTTGTTATCCCCCGCGCTGTTCCTATTGTTACTGTTGATTCCGAACTTGGCACAAGCCAATAGCTACTCAACCTCGTTTCCGGCAACGGAAAATCCCATTTCCCAAGGCGGGATGTGGCTCAATGGCGGCGCCAATGGCCTCAATTGGGGCAACGTCCAAACGACCCCCGGTCTTGCCTTCGGAACCACCGTCTCGGGCGGACCACCGTACAACGACTCCGTGGCCGCGTTGACTGGAACCTGGGGCGCCAATCAGACCGCTTGCGGCACGGTGTACACCGTTAATCAAAACGATAGCGTTTATGAAGAAGTTGAAATCCACCTGCGCACGACAATCAGCGCTAACAGCCTCACCGGCTACGAATTCAATTTTCGCATGACGCACGACGGCTCGCAGTATGCGCAGATTGTGCGCTGGAACGGGCCACTGAACGATTTCAACTCGCTGGCCCTGGTCAGTGGTCCCGGGATCAACGACGGCGACATCGTGTGCGCAACAGCAAACGGAAACCAACTTTCCTCCGGTATCAACGGTGTCACCGTAGTAACCGCGACCGATAGCACTTTTAGTGGGGGCTCACCAGGAATGGGATTCTGGATGGAATTTGGCTCCGCTTCTCAGCTCGCGGATTATGGTTTTACTCAGTTCTCCGCCAACGACAATGGTTCAACCACGACCCCGAACCCTCCGCCGGTGTCACCTCTGCCAACTGCGAGTCTGCAGGCGTCAAACACCACAATTGCGCCTGGCCAATCGGTAACCCTCACTTGGACTTCGACCAACGCGACGTCCCTGGCGATTGAGCCCGGTCTGCACAGCGTCGCGGCTTCTGGTTCCGCGGTGAGTACCCCCACTGCGACAACCACATACACGCTTACCGCGACGGGTCCAGGAGGTACGGTCGCGCAAAGCGTCACCGTGACCGTTACCGAACAACCTGCGCCAACGCCACCCAAGAAACACAGGCGCTATTAATCAAGCCTACTAATACAGCAGGTGAGCTGGGCGTGAGAGTCTCTGCGATGGGGTCATCCCTTCCGCCGAAACTGTCATCGCTCCAGCCCCTTGGGCACGGCTTTCTCGTGCTCATGTGTCATTCGGATGGGTTCTACGAAGAAAGCTAACGCTCCGGAGGAACAGCCCCTTCTTGCGATCCACCGCGTTGAGTGTGACTTGGCGGCCAATACGGAGCGCGTCTGACAGCCCGGTCGGCATGACTCGTCCGTCTTGTGCCAAATGTAGTGTCATCGCTGCCGAGCATGGCTCACACAACCAAAAATACTCCGTCGCCTCAGCGTTTGGTGACCCTACGGTCTGGCCAGTTTCTAGCCGAAAAAGCCGTCCGTTAGCCAGATGACTAAACGAAGTGGAACACGAAGGATTCGCACACTTGGAAAGCATTGCCGCGCTCCAGCACTTCAGGCACCGACTTGTACGGATACTAACTCCGGGCTGCGCCGCGAGGTTTGGAGGAACTTCACAGCATCTTCGGCCACGAATTTTCCCATCACCAGCGCCAGCTTGCGGTTGGTTGTCATGTGTATGGGAGTCGGATCAACTCGCTGCACGTATTCAGGGGCGCGGGTACCGCCACGGTTCACTTTCACAACGAATTTGGTGTTCGTCATAGTTTTATCCTCGGTCGGGTGGAGATTTGGTGAGCGGCATTCAATTAGGTCACTGCAGGAAGCAACTTGCCGCACTCCAAGCAATGGGATTTCAATCGAGACGTGATCAATCCACAAGATGGGCACATCCTTTGCGTTCCGTAGGCGGCGACCTGGGGTTTCAGGTTGCGCATCCTGTAGAGCAGACGGATCGTGAGCAGACCGATGAGCAGACCGAAGAAAACGGTTATTACGTTCATAAAGGTGACCCTTCTTATCAAGTTCAGTATCGAACGAGTTGGAAAGACTTGGGCCCAACTCACGTGCCCCGGGCACGTTGGTCCGCCGTGCTCAGATCGGCTTAGGGCCTTTGGCCACTACTAGCACTGCCAATACGGTGGCGGTATCGCGAACGGTTCCGGCGATCGTCAGGAGTGCTTCCGATATCGGCAAATGTTGGTCCGCCAGTCCCGCGAGCCGCGTGCTGACATTGTTGAGCTGCTCGACTTCTCGCAAGATCGCTGCAAAAGGCATGGGCAGACCATCCTCGCTAAAAAGCCTAAGGTGGGAGAACTTCAGATGGACTGGCTTAGGTCAGAAGACCTGAAAGAGGAGAAGGTGATAACCACCCCACATATGATTGTAGCAGCTTGGGGAAGTTCGCGCGATCTAGATCGACCTGGAAATGGCGAAGCCGAAAGGCGCTGCGCGTGCGGGACAAAATCCCCTTCGTCGTGCCAAGGTCTCGTCGTAGAGAACGATGTTGAGAAATGAACTGTGAACTTGCAACCCAGTTCCGCCCTCGTAGTCGATGGAGCCTAACTTCCTGAACCTTCTTGAAAAAAACCGCGATCGCGTTGTGTCGATCATTTCCGATAGGTCTTTTGGCTAGTCTCAGGGAGTAGAGTTTCGAGCACTCCCACTCCGTCCACCTCCAGCCGAGACAACTCCGGATAGCCATTCTGAGCAATTTGCTGCACTCGTTGCATATCGCTGGAGCGCTGCCCAGTTTGGAGGTATACTTTGACGCGCGATGGGCGGTCCAAGCTTCGCCGAAGCTCCCGATCACGTCAAAGCCGTTAAGCGACTTCACGCAGAAATCCTGCGCCTAACCAAACAGCAGGACGATGCCATCAAAACGGCAACCTACATCGGCATGACTCCAGCTGAGGCTAAAGTTTATGATGCCCTGCGTACTACGGTCCTGGAGTTAACAGAGCAATTGCGGGAACTGGAGTCCGGCTGGAGTGCCGCAAGGTTGCGCGTGTTGGCGCGGGACCTAGATAACAACTTGGCACTTATCGTCGGCTACTCTGAATTGCTGCTGAGGCACGCCCAAGCGGATTCGGGGACTGCAACGCGTGCGCTTCAAATCAAACAAATAGCCGAGTCAATGGCCAAACAAGTTAGCGCATGGAAAGCCGAATGAAGCCCCCATCGGCTCAACCAAGGAACCGGAACACCGCGCGGGGAGCATTAGCCGCGTAGCGCGCTAGCGATTGTAAATGGGATTGAACTGTGCCATTCGGCGCCGCAAATCTGTCCTTAAAGCATTCGGAGTGCAATGTCCCGTGGGCGCTGCGAGCGGCAATGAGATTCTGAAGGAAACGATGGGTGCGGCTGATCTTATCTCGGATGAATGGCAATGCAGTTCACATTCCAATAATTGCCTCAAACCGGAGGATGCAACGGGTTGTTCATGGTCTAGTGTCTGACAAATGAGAGCAATGAAAGAATGACCACGTTCCAGCACACTACGCCAACGTAGAACATATTCACGATCCACAGTCGCCTGCGAACGCCTAAGGCGATCAGCACCGCTATCACTTTGCTCGCCAGCACACCCCCCACCGGCCCAAAAAATACGTTCAAGCGCGCCACCAGAGGGTTCACCTCGAACGCTCCGAAGTGGAATGCGACCATGGTCGTGAAGAAATCCAAAACTTGAAGTACAACGAAGGTGGTCTTGGCTTGCAGGATCGAGGCAACGGTCATTTCGGGTGCGTAAACATGGAAGTGGGAAGCTGGAGCCGGGAAATGAATAGTCTCAAAATATCGGCCCCAAGGCAAGGCGAAAGGGCCTGCCAGGCAAGGGGAATCTACTGAGACAACGGAATGCCCAGCATAATCTTGACCGCCACTGGACGGCCGTCCCGCTGAGCTGGCCGAAAAGTCCACTTGTTCAATGCCTCTGCAATGGCTTCCGTAAGTGCGTCGTCAGGACTCTCTACGATCAACATCTGATCGAGCTTACCTTCCGTGGTAATCGTCGCGGAAACCACAATCACCCTATCGGAATATCGATTGATGAGCTCGGGCGGCCACTGCGGAATCTCTTTGAATATGACGTAAGGCGGCGTCATGCCTCTGGCGCCCCGGTTTGCGCCATCGGAATTCGGGACATCAGCTGTTCCCTGCAGAGGAGCGTACTGTAATGTCCAAGCCATGGCCGGATCGTCGGTGGTTTTTCGTGCGTCGAGGTAAACGGTATAAGTTTTTTCGTTGGAAAAGACACCGTAGTCGGGAAGTCCGCCGCCACTGCTGGCGGTTGAGACGATGGTCATGCCGTACGAAGTTTGCGCGGGCACTGGTGTCCCCATATGCGAGTGTGCTGGCGCTGTTCCACCAACGAGTCGGCCGCCTTGAATGGTAATGCCCAGAAAGTTGCCGCCGCCATGGCCGCTTCCGGACCCAGTTCCGCTGCCAGCGGTCGCTCCCGTCCCTGTTCCCAAGGCAGAGCCAATCGCCTCGCCCCGACCTGCGCCAGTCCCAGTGCCTCCATTCCCCAGCCCTTCTTTGTCTCCAGTTCCATTACCGATCCCATTGCCGCCTCCGCCACTTGACGGAAGGCTGCGGTTATTACCCGCGCCCGCGGCAACTTCGGCCGCAGCATTCCCCAAGGGAGCGCTCGGACTGTTACCAATTCCAGCGGCTTCGGACCCAATCGACTTCGAGCCCGGCGATGGCGTGGCAGAAATCGTATTGGCTTCGGGAGAAACCGCGAATTGACCCCGGGTCTCGGCCAAAGGAATCTTAGGGGATGGCACATCCGGAGCAGGAGTTGGGCTCAGCGCCACGATGCCATGTCGGTTCGGTCCCCGCATCGGCATCTGAGAAATCTGACGCGTCGCGACTTGAGGCGGCGCCACCGATGTTGACAGTCGGGGCGGTTTGCGAGTTTGAAGGGGTAGTACTGGTTGCGGAAGCGGACGAAGCGTCGGAAGAATCGGATGGTTCGCAGCTAATTGTGGAGCATTGGCAGATGGCGCGATCTCCGGTGGTGCGATCGTTGCAAAATTTGTGGCCGGCAATCGGCTTTTGTTTTTTCGAAGATCGATAGGTTCGGGCGCCGCGTCCGCGCTTTGGACCAAATTCGGCAGACGCACAAAATTTCGCAATACAGGGAGCTTCCTCAATCCAGACTGCAGCAGAGTCTGATTGAAATTCAATGGGTTCGGAGGATTGGAAAGGAGCGGCTGCTTCCCGGGATAGCTGAGCCCCCTGCTGCTGCGGGCGGGTAGTTGCGCTGAGGTCCTCCAGGGCACGCCAGAGCCTCCTCCGAGATTGCCGCCTCCCGCATGTCCACCACCCAACACCGGGAGATACACCAGACTTTCGCCTAGGTTCCTGCTCGTGCGGATGCGGTGATGATGAATGCTTCCCGCGAAATTGTGTGTCGCCAGAAAAAGCATAACGAAGATGGCGAGTTCATGCAGGATCGAAGAAAGGAAAAGTCCGCGCGTCGGCAGATAGGTTGGAGAAAGCGTCGCGAACGTAAGCTGAACGGACGACGACGGCGGAAGATTCTCCTCCATGGGCTCAGCGACTGGCATTAGTAGTGGCAGAAAGGACCTCTTTCAGCAGGCCGGGAGGAGGGACTTGATCGAGATGTATAGCGACGCGAGACTCAGCGAATGAATCTCCGTCACTGTTTAGGACAACAGGGCGTCATTGCGAAATTACCATTTGCGAGGTGCTCGTCATGGTTATGGTAGTGCTCTTTACAAAGGGGAATACGAAAGGATACTGGTAGCTGACCACCACCTGAACCAGATTTCCCGGAACGTAGTTGGGAGAGCCTCCGGTCGCGACGCAAGCCGATAGAGATGGTGTCCCGGGGGCAGCCGGATTGGTCCCGCACGTAGCCGTCACGGTCATCAGGCTTGGATTGATCCCCGGAAACCCTATTTCTCGCACATAGTTCTGGATCGTGGATGGAGTAGCGGGACAGCCCGCTGTGGTACACATCGATCCCCGAACAATTGCGTAGCGGGTGCCTTCGCGCGCCGCCGCGGAAACAAAGTGATACGTGTAAAGAGCGAGACAGAGCTCCATGGCGGAGAAAACCACCAGCAAGATAGAAATGGTACACAAGGCCGTCTCCAAGAGCGTTTGGCCTTGCTCGGCCCGCCGAAAAGATAAGCGACGTGCGCCCACCCTGAACAATGGAGAGCGGGTTGGGTAAGCCGGTTTTTCTTGCATTCCTAAACGACCTCCTCCCCATGAACGGAACCCCTGGCCACTATTGCGCTACCCTCATGATCGCCTGCCCCTTTAGCACGAAATTCTTGCCGGCCGGAGGAAGCCCAGGAAAGCGGAAAATTGGATCTACTTGGACGCTCGTGTTCACTTGTACCCACTCGATCAGCCGATTGTTTCCGCTACAAGCAGGGACAGCCGTGCAGCTGACAGTAGTAGATTGCGCGTTGGAGCATGCACAAAAATGTGTCGGCGCGGGAGTGAGGGATATTCCGTGGACTGTCCGGCGCGTCGTTGAGTGCGGCCTGCTGCATTCCGGCGGTGTCTGAAGCGGTTGCTCGGTTCTGCGCGCCATACTGGACCCCGGCGCGAGCGGCGTCGGCAACTTCGATATATGCATAGGCCAGACGTCCAAACTCGACCGTCCCGATCATCAATACCAGAAAAATGGGAAGCAGAATCATCATTTCTATAATTGCCTGCCCTGAATCAGCACGCACCTTCTCTGGTTCGCCGAGTCTTCCAATATTGCAACACTGGCTGAACAGTGAAGATGCGGGATTGGTTATGTTTTCCATATCTACTCCACCAGAGAGACGCCCCTGATAGGGGACACTCCGCCAGAACTTGCCGCTTGGGCGTAGTCCACAAAGATGCCAAGAGCACCGGTAAATGAGATGTCGCTTGCTACGTAAATGCCGTAGTTCGAAAAGGTCACGGTAGCGAGAGTTGGAAATGTCAGGTTCGCGGCCGGCATATAGATTGCACCTTCGAGGTCGAGTGAGCTGAGGGTACCCCCGAATGTGCCGGGCGAAGTGTCAGCCCTATCTTGATAGATGAGAACGCCCGGAAATGCCGCTGTTGTGGAATTGCCAGCCGGCGCCTGAAGCGTAATCCCGTACCCGCCAATATTGAAACTGGCACCGTTGTAAAGGTAGAAGGTGACACCTTGGCCGCTCACCAACGCCGAACCTGTGAGACTTAGCCCTCCCGACGCCGGCGCAGTTGTATTAGTGCTACCCCCTCCATTGATTAGGTATAACCCCGGATTGAAAGTAACCAGCGCCGCGCTATTCACGGTGATAGCCGCGTGCGCGACCCCGCCGGTGAAAGTACCGCAATAGTTGCCTGGGGTCAAAGTCGTACCCGTAGTTACCACTTTGTTGGTATTAGCTGGACTGCATCCACTAGTTGCTGGAGCGGTTAGATAAGCCAGGGGATCGCTTACAGGAACAATGCCGGTCACAGGTCTGGGAGTGATACTACTGAAAAAACCGGAATTGTAATTGCCGACAATACCGATCGCCTTGGCCGTAATCTCATCCAAAAAACCGGCGGTCAAAGCATTCGAAGAGTTGGAGTTTATGTAGATTCCACACGAAGGAGCGTCGAGCCAAATCAAAAAGCCACCGCTGAGACTTAGGGCACCGCTGGCTGTTGGGTTCAGCGCATACATGCAGCCCGGGTTGTTCTGCAACTCGGCAACCGCTCTGGCGGTTACTTTCACCGAACTCATCCCAAACAGTCTCATGAAATACACTGGTTCGGTCTGGGTCACGATCGCTTCGGCATAATCTGTGTTACTGGCGCCACTGTGGGGCCCGTAGACTGGCGGGTTGTTTACAGTCACGGTCGTAACAATCGACCCATTACCAGCCGTGGTGACAGTCCCCGCGGTAACGCCATTCCTGGTAGCATCGGCCGCACCTGCCGCCGCCCAATCGCTGTAGGGGATTTCTGTTGCTGCTCCGACGGCGGCGGCGTCGGCTGCCGTCTGTAAGAGTCTTTTCTGGTAAAGCAGCGATCCGACATCCGTCGCTAGCCCGATCAACCCAAGCAGGAGAGACATGCAAAGAAGCATGATGATCAAAGACTGCCCGCTTTCACCTCTTCGTGTTCGCACCCGCCCGCGTTTAGGTGTTTGCACAAGCCCTCCTTCCGTACCGCAATGGTTATACGACCGATGCCAGATGGATCGCCGTTTTATTCGATCACGCCGCATGCGTTCCCAGCGCATAGTCCCGGCGGTCAGTCCGGGAGTTGTCTGAGCCTCGACCCGACTCTTCTTCTTCGTCGTCTGGACGCAGGAGATCAGTAGCGTTCAACTGGTTGAGCAGGCGATGCAAATAACACCGACTGATGCCCAACTCACGGGCTGCTTTCAGCTTGTTCCCCGAATGCATCCGCACCGCCGAACGCAGCAGTTCACGCTTGAAACTGCGGACTGCTTCATGGAAAGAACTCCCCGAGGGCACGTCATCGGAGATGGTCAGATCCTTAAGCTCTGGTGGCAGATCTTTGACTCCGAGATGGTCGCCGCCATTCCCCAGAACCACGCTGCGCTCAATTATGTTCTGCAGTTCGCGAACGTTGCCCGGCCAGCTGTGGCGGGCCAGTGCGCCCAGGAAGCCAGGAGTCAGGCAACGGTGCGGCTTTTGGTGGGCTTTAGCGAAGGTCCGCAGAAAGTATTCCGCGAGGAGTGGAATATCGTCTCCCCGTTCGCGGAGTGGCGGCAAGTGAACTCTCACCACTGAAATCCGGAAATACAAATCCTCCCGGAAGGTACCTTCCTGCACCATTTTCTCGAGGTTCCGGCTGGTCGCGCAGACCAGGCGCACATCAATCGGAATCGATGTATTCGAACCCAATCGCTCGAGGCTGCGTTCTTGCAAAACTCGTAGAAGCTTGGCTTGCGAGGGCAGGGCGAGGTCTCCGATTTCGTCGAGGAAAATGGTGCCGCCCTTAGCCTCCTCGAAACGGCCACGCCGGCTCTGTATAGCGCCGGTAAAAGCGCCTTTCTCGTGGCCAAATAATTCTGCTTCGATCAAGGATTCAGGGAAGGCACATACCGAGAAGGCTACAAAAGGTTTGTTTGCTCGTTGGCTGAGGCGATGGATAGCCTGCGCCACAACCCCTTTTCCGGTTCCGCTTTCACCAGTGATCAACACCGAAGTGAAAACCCCCGCGACTTTGCGAATCACGTCGTTCACGGGCGCCATGGCTTTGCTGTTTCCCAGCAGTCCCTCCACATGGGCGGAAGGGAGATATCTCTGGGCCGCAGCGAGATCGCGCGCCAAGGTTGCGCGACGATAGGCCCCATCCAAAGCAAACTTAAGCTCGCGAATATCCAGCGGTTGCTCGAGGAAGTCGACGGCGCCCTGCTGCATCGCTTCCATGGCTCTTTTACGGCGGGAGTCCCACCCAAAGGCGATCACAGGCGGGGCAGAAGCCCGTTCCGACGCTGCTTTCAGCAGAGCATGCGATTCTTCGGGGGCGGAATCGCCAGTCTCCAAATCCATGTTCAGCAGAACCACATCAAGCTCTTCGCCGTCGAGTTGACTGATTCCGGCTTTCACGCTTGACGCGAACCGGATGCAATACCCAATTCCCAAAACCTCTTGCAGAACCTGCCGGAATGCCTCGTCCGAATCGACGAGGAGAATATGCTTCTGGTCAAGTTTCAAGTTTGACAAAATTTCCCCCTTTTTCGCTCGGCCCAACTGCACAAATCCCCTTCCGACGGGTCACCAGCAAACGGCACTGGCGCCTGGTAGAGGGGGATCAAGAAAATTGCTGTTGTGCGACCGTGAGCAGGGACATATCGGCCCACACGTTCACGCGAAGCCCTGGGGGGTGATAGTCCAGTCTTGTGCAAGCGCGTAGCCAAACACACGCTTCTTTCTTATCTGCTAGTTACCAAGGGCAGGGTGAATGCGAGGTGCAAAATGCTGCATGATTTGTGCAGAGCACTCTGCGTATAGATGCGAGTTTGGCTGGACCTCGAAGAAGGCCGGTTCATAGTGAACGGGGGCACCAACTGAAAACAATCGGCGACATTTAAAGGCTCAAATGTGATACCTCCCCAAATAGGTAGTCTGTCTCGTATTCGACTCTGCGCCGGTGGTCTTTTGCCAACCAGGGCCTAATATTTCGCCTTGGCGACCGAATCTTGAAGTCGGCCTTCTCGGCGGAAAAGATCTTGCCACTTTCCGGCGTTCTAGCTGAAGCTATAGGAGCAACTTACCATTGGCCCCGCAATTGCACGGATCACGTAGCGGAGACTAGGACTAATGCCCTCAACCGGCCAACTCGACAGCACGAAAACCGAATCCACCGTTTGCCTGGAAGTTGGAACCGCGGCTGAGCCACCGCTCCCGATGCCAACAATTGCAGAAAAGCACGCGTGGGGCCAAACCGGCGCTGGACGCTGGGTTTGGACGGCAGTTTCCTTTCTGAGCGTGTTGACCATGATGCTGATGACTCTCGAATTCATCATGGCCAAGGGAGACCTTCCAGATCCTGATATCTGGTGGCATCTGCGAAATGCGCAATACTTATTCCAGCACCACCAACTTCCACGCTACGACATGTACTCTTTCACGGTGGCTGGTCATCCCTGGATCAACCACGAGTGGTTGGCGGAAATTCCTTACTATGTGGGATGGCGCGTAGGCGGATTGGTTGGGGTCAACGTAGTAATGCTCGGGATAATCGAGCTTATATTTTTGGGCCTTCTCTATCTTTGCTACCAGGAAACCCGAAACTATAAGGCGTCGATTTTGGCTTGTTGTTTGTCCACCTTTCTAGCTTCGGTTTCCTTTGGACCACGGACTATCTTGTTTGGTTATGCGTATCTGGTAATTCTGCTTATCATTCTTCAACGTTTTCGCCGAAAAGGGGATGCCCCTCTGTGGGTGATTCCGCCCCTGTTCTGCTTGTGGATAAACACCCACGGATCCTGGGCTCTTGGCGTGATTGTCCTCTCCGTCATTGCGGCGTCTGGTTTGGTAAAAGGAACGTGGGGAAGTGTGGAATCGGAGTTATGGACGCGGCCACAACTACGCAAGCTCGCGGTCACATGGGTGGCGAGCATCGCCGCACTCTTTGTGAACCCCTTCGGGTACCGCCTGGTTTTGTATCCCCTAGACCTTGCATTTCGGCAAAAGCTCAATATTGCGCACGTGGCCGAATGGACCTCGGTGAACTTCCACGATACGCGGGGCAAAGTGGTGATGTTCGTTCTGCTGGGATTGTTGCTCGCTGCCTTATTTCGACGCAGCCGTTGGAGCCTGGCGGAATTGCTTCTAGTATTCTTTGCGTTGTACAGCGGCCTCACCCATGTGCGCTTCCTGTTTCTGCTCGGCATGGTTGCCGCTCCGGTCATCGCGAAAATTCTGGACTTCGCGCCTCCCTACCGCCGGGAAGCGGATACGCCGATCATCAACGCGATTGTGATATCGCTCATGATCGCCGGCATGGTCTACTATTGGCCAAGCTCGGCTCAGTTACAGAGTTCCGTAGCCGAGCAGTATCCCGCTGAAGTCTTGCCGTACTTGAAAGCCCATCCTCCAGCAGGTCCGATGCTGAATTTCTATCTTTGGGGCGGTTATTTGAACTGGAATGACCGCAACGTAAAGGTGTTCCTGGATAGCCGGGTTGACATCTTTGAGTACTCGGGAGTGCTGAAGGATTACCTTGATGCGCTGGCGCTCGATCATCCCGAGACCGTTTTGGACAAATATAAGATCCGGTATGTGCTGTTCCCCCACGGCGAACCTCTGACCTATGTGCTGGAGCACGATCCCGAGTGGAAAGAGATCTATAGCGACAAGATAAGCGTTCTGCTGGAACGCGTGGGTGGAAGCTCCGCGAGTACAGCAGGCCAGTCGAACAAGCTCCCCGATTGAGCGCTTTTCAAGTAAAAACGCTCGGTTGTCAAATGATTGGATCGTCCTCAGTCCGGCTTCACCCGCGGGAGGCTCTGGGAGCCCGATGCGGATCCCCTGAACCGGTTGACGAACTAAGAGCGTTGCGATGCTAATCAGGTGGAAGATCGAAAAATTCGTCATTCCCTTGCTAGTCGTGGGGTTTGTTGCCTATATGTCCTACCGGCCGAAGTCTCAGCTACGGCTCGACATGCCGCCGGCATTTATCGATGCATCCAGTTCTTTGCCTAGCCCGAAGCATGTTTCGGAAGAAGTACTCGCCAAAGCCTACTGGGACTGCGCCGTTACTGAGATTCAGTGGAAATATAGTCGCGCGTACCTTCCTCCCACCCCTCCACCTGAGTTCAAAGTTGGCGGGGAAGACTCGGGCGTTATCCCCAGTGATGCCGACGATCGTGCGCGGTATTGGAAAAAACTTCAGGAAGTTTGGTATCTCCCCACGACTTGGAACGAAAGTTACGAATGGGATATGGGGTGGCTTCGAGACCCACTGGTTTCTCTGCGTGGGCGATTCCAGACCTACCTCGAGAAACTAAGCCTCTGATACCGCCCCATCTCTTAACAAGGAAAGTCGAGTCAACGAAGCTGCATGTTCGCGCATCTAGGACCTGAAAGTTTAGCCGTTTCCGTGGCGCTGCTCATCGCGTTCACCTATCCGCAGCTAGGTTCAGGCTTCTTTCACAAAATGGAGTGGCTGCTGGGAAGGCTTGCCCGCAAACGCAAGGCCAGTGTGCTGGTTTGCGGACTCGCCGCCCTTCTTCTACGGGTCGCGCTGTTACCCATTTTGCCGGTGCCATTGCCCTACATCAACGATGAGTTCAGCTTCCTCCTCGCGGGAGATACTTTCGCACACGGCCGGCTCGCTAACCCTGTACATCCGATGTGGGTGCACTTCGAAGCCTTTCACACCATTTCCGAGCCGACTTACGCGTCAATGTATCCGCCGCTGCAAGGAATAATCCTGGCTGCGGGCACCAAAATCGCTGGACACCCATTTTGGGGAGTCTGGCTTAGCGTGGGCGTGATGTGCGCGGCCATCTGTTGGATGTTGCAAGCATGGTTGCCCCCAGGTTGGGCATTGCTTGGCGGTTTACTCGCGGTGATGCGTTTTGGCGTTTTCAGTTATTGGGACAACGGATACTGGGGCGGAGCGCCGGCGGCAATCGGAGGAGCGCTGGTGCTGGGAGCTCTGCCGCGAATCAAGCAGCATCAGCGCGTGCGCGACGCCCTGCTGATGGGGCTCGGTGTCGCGATGCTCGCAAATAGCCGGCCCTACGAAGGTTTGGTACTCAGCCTCGTGGTGGCGCTAGGTCTGATTGTCTGGATGGCGGGAAAGAAGAGTCCACGGAGCCGGATTATTATCCGCCGGGTAGTGCTCCCTCTCGGGTTGACGCTGGCTCTAGCCGGCTTAGCGACAGGCTATTACTTCTGGCGCGTGACCGGAAATGTCCGACACATGCCGCAGCAGGTAAATCGCGCTACCTATGCCGTGGCGCAATATTTCTTTTGGCAGCCGCCCAACTGGCAGCATGTCTACCGTCACAAAGAGATTCGTGACTTCTACTACGGGCTGGAACTCAAACGATACACAGACGCCCGTTCTCTGCGCGGTTTCGTGCGTGAGACAGCCATCAAAGCTACGCTGACTTGGGCGTTCTACATCGGCCCGGTACTGACCATACCGCTCGTCTTGTTCCCCAGGGTATTTAAGGACCGTCGAATCAGATTCCTGGTCTTCGCCGGAGTAGTTTGCTTCGCGGGATCGTCGCTCATCGTCTTCTTCAACATCCACTACGTCGCGCCTATGGTCGCGGTGATCCTGGCGTTGGTTCTGCAAGGAATGCGCCATCTGCGCACCTGGCGCTGGGAAGGTAAGCCGACGGGGCTTTTCTTAGTACGCGCCATCGTCATGATGTGTATTTTGATGATGCCGATCCAGGCCCGAATCCTTTCGGCGCAGCCCAAACCCGGGACTTGGGCAGCGATGGGACCGGAACGCGCGGCGCTTCTATCGCAGCTCGGCTCCCTGCCCGGTGGCCAACTCGTCCTCGTACGCTACAAGCCAGATCATGACCCTCTGATCGACTGGGTCTACAACGGGGCTGACATCGATAGCTCGAAAGTGGTGTGGGCCCGCGATATGGGCGCAAGCAAGAACGAAGAACTGATACGCTACTACAAAGACCGCCGCGTCTGGTTGCTGGAGCCTGACCTTGTGCCCCCGAAACTCTCGCCCTATCCATCAGATCTGGGCATTCTTCCGGCAACAAGTTCTCTTACGAAAGTTATCTACTAATGCTTCTAATCGAGTCTGGCTTGGTGGTTGCTGCAGTATTGACTGCCTTCATTTATCCAGGGGCCGGATCGCGAAGCTTTGCAGCGCTTGAACTTAGATTTAGCGCATTCGCTCGCAGACGCACACTTTCGGTCATCGTGGTCGGACTGCTGACGCTGCTACTTCGCGCCGCCCTACTCCCCATCGAGCCCATTCCCGAACCAATTGTTCACGACGAATTTGGCTACCTTCTGGCAGCCGATACTTTTGCTCATGGTCGCCTGACCAATCCCACTCCGCCAATGTGGGTTCATTTTGAGACCTTCAGCATCCTGATGAAGCCCACTTATCAATGTTTCGCGCAGCCCGCACAAGGGCTCATCCTGGCATTTGGGAAGGTAGTTCTCGGCCACCCTTTCTGGGGTGTGTGGATCAGCATGGGAATTATGTGCTCAGCAATTTGCTGGATGTTGCAAGCGTGGATGCCGGCCCGATGGGCGCTGCTCGGAGGATTGCTGGCAATTCTGCGGATCGCAACCTTCAGCTATTGGGGGAACAGTTATTGGGGAGGGGCCGCGGGTGCCATTGGGGGAGCGCTAGTCATAGGCGCACTGCCTCGCCTTAAGCGCTGCCGGCGTCTGCGCGACGCCGTAGTGTTGGGACTGGGCCTGACAATACTCGCCAGTAGCCGCCCCTACGAGGGATTCGTGTTCAGCCTGCCAGTGGCTGGGGCGCTTCTCCTGTGGATGTTCGGAAAGAAGCGGCCTCCCTTACAGGTGTCGCTCCGCCGCGTGGTTGTGCCGCTGTGTCTATTGCTGGCGGTAACCGCAGCCGCGACGGGCTATTACTGCTGGAGGGTGACGGGAAATCCGTTCCGTTTGTCGTACCAGGTCGAACGCCAGACCTACGCAGTGGCTCCTTACATGCTTTGGCAATCGACTCGGCCGCAGCCGATATATCACCACGAGGTTATCCGCCGGCTTTATGCTGGCGATGAAGTTCGTCTGTATATGTTAGAGCGCTCCCCGGCAGGCCGGTTCATCGTTCCACTGTTCAAGCTGGCCTGGCTCTGGAGTTTTTATCTGGGGCCGGTCCTAACGTTGCCCTTGCTGATGGTAATGTTTACGGCGAGACCCGACTCTTCGGGGAGCCGAACGAGTACGAGGACACGCTTCCTTCTGCTTACATGCTTATCAGTGCTTACGGCCCTGGTACTGGAGACGTTCTATGCACCGCACTATGCGTCGCCATTCACTGCCGCGATCCTCGGGTTGGTTCTGCTCGCCATGCGGCATCTGCAACAATGGCGATGGCGCGGCCAGCCAACCGGACTATTCATAACGCGCGCTATTCCTGTGATTTGTGTAGCGATGTTTGTCCTCCGGGCCAGCACCGGACCGCTTCACATACCGCTTGCTAGCCGTTATATACCGGCGTGGCATCAGGCCGGTCCGAAGAGCTTCGGAAGAGCTGCGGTATTGGAGCAATTGGAGCTGGCCGCGGGGCGGCAGCTTGTGATCGTGCGCTATTTCCCGGGGCGTGATCCATTTGAAGAGTGGGTTTACAACGACGCGGATATCGACAATTCCAAAGTGGTGTGGGCGCATGAAATGGGGCCCTCAGAAAACGACGAACTTATCCGCTACTTCAAAGACCGAAAGGTTTGGCTGTTGGAAGCAGACCAGAAGCCACCGAGGCTGTCACCGTACCCTGCTGCTCAACTGCCTGACGCGGCACGGTGAGAATACGAGGACGCTTTTGGTGTGATGGGCGGCCTCAGCGAAAGAGGCTATACCGGAAGGTGCACCACATACCGCGAAAGCCATCTTTCCAGCTGATTTTCTTGCCGTCTTCGCGCGCGCGACAACAATAGGAGACGGGTACTTCCTGAAGACGGCAGCCGTGTTTGGCGACTTTGGCGGTAATCTCGGGCTCGAAGCCGAAACGGTCCTCGCGAATGTCGATGGTCTGCAACACCTCGCGGCGGAACACTTTGTATCCGGTCCAGACATCGGTAAGTTTCATCCCGGTGAGCGCATTCGAGGAAACGGTGAGAAGCTTGTTGCCCAGGTAATGCGCGAATGAGACTTTCTCGGGCGGCCTTCCAAGGAAACGCGAACCATAGACTACATCCGCTGCGCCGAGTTCGATCGGCTCGAGCAGCTTAGGGTATTCTTGCGGATCGAGTTCCAGGTCAGCGTCCTGAACAATCACGATTTCGCCGCGAGCCTTTTGAAAACCGCGCCGCAGCGCAGCACCTTTCCCGTAGTTTTTCTTTTGGAAGAAGATTCTGATCGGATCACGACGCTGGAGGCGCCCAGAGTAGTCTTCCGCCATCGGGGACGAATGTAACTCAAGGCCAATCGCCAGTTCCGCCAGGAATTCTCGGGTTCCGTCTGTTGAGCCGTCATCTACGAGGATGATTTCCTTGTCGATGTCGACGGCTTGGACGCGAGCCAGGATTTCCTTGATCGTCGCCATCTCGTTGTACACCGGCATAACAACCGACAGGTGAGGATTTCTTGCCACCTGAGATGGAGAGTCCTGATACATCCCGGAGGTTAACTCGGTCAATCTTGCTTCGATCAAGACAGCGGGAATTGACACGTCGGCGCGGCTCATCTGCGTGAAGATAGCACTTTGCCTTCCAAAACTCGCCATTCCGAAGCCACCAAAGATGCGATTTGCGATGGGATTGGCGACTACACCGGCAAGAGTGTGACCAGATGTATTCAGTGGCTCGTTTGTAATCGGTCGTAAAGGCAACAGGAAAGTCCTTTTTAGTCTAACCGGTTGCGCAAATGAGCCAACTAGACGGTCACCAACAGCCGTGCTGTACGGCCTAAGTACTTGCATTTCGACAACCTAACAAGATATTCGAGCGTGGCCGCATCCTTGCTGAAATCTCGGTAGCAGAGGCCATGGCAGTTGTGTCTCTGCCATCCATGGAGGAGTAGAGAACCTTGTCCGTTACTGCAGTCCCAGAGTTCGCTCCGCCCAGCGGGAAGTTCGCCTTGGGCTTCGAGGGCGCGCTCGCTTTATCCGGTATCGGGGTTCTTCTGGTTGCGCTCGTTTTCGCAGCTGGTCGGGGCACATTTGCCGAGAAGACGGATTTTTCCAGCATCTACATTGGCGCCAGCATCGTTCACCAGGGAGATGGTCCAAAGCTTTACAGTCTGCAAGAACAGAAGCGTCTACGAGTTTTACTCTTTGAGCATCCGAACCCTCAGATTTACGACCATCCGGCATATGAGGTTGTCTTTTTGGCGCCGTTGGCTCGTATGCCTTTTAAAACGGCCTACATCACATGGGGCTTAACCAACGTTTTTCTCTGGCTGCTTCTCGCATGCCTGCTCCGGCCGTACGTGCCGGTTCCCAAGAACACTGTGGGCTATTTTGTGATCTGGCTCCTCTTTGCACCGTTGGGTGTCGCCCTCTATCAGGGGCAGCCTTCAATCGTTCTTCTGCTGTTCTATACGATGGTATTCATCAATCTCAAGCGCGGGCATGAACTGACGGCCGGCATATGGCTTGCGCTGGGGTTGTTCAAGTTTCAATTCGTGCTGCCGTTCGCGCTCATCTTCCTCCTGCGGCGGAAGTGGAGGTTCTTTGCTGGGTTTCTGCTTTCCGCCACGGTGTTGGGATTGGTGTCTCTGATTGCGGTGGGCTGGCAAGGATCTCTGAGTTATGTCCAGTTGCTCTTCACGATCGCTCATAACCCGAGCAACGCAGCGTATGGCGCGGCCACTGACATGCCGACGATTCGCGGATTCATCTACGCAATCTTGGGAGACAGAATCGGTCTGGCAAGTTTGAGCTTTATTGTGGCGGCTCTCTCGGTCTTTTTGCTGGCTCTCACTGCGTGGCGCTGGCGCCAGGTTGATCGCGAAGCGCCGGAACGCTCGCTGGACACGATGTTTGCTGGCGCATTAGCCGTGTCCCTGCTAACCGGGTTTCACATGCTGTCCCACGATTTGAGCCCTCTGATGCTATCCATGTTGCTGGTGGCCAGCCACTTTCCCGGCCGAAGCCGACCCATTTTGCGTTGGGCTGTTGGAAGCACGCTGGTGTGTCTATTGATTCCCCCGCTCTATTTTATTCTGCTGGCCGGGCATCACCTTTATCTGATTTGCCCAGTTCTTGTAGTTTTCGCGCTTTCGGCGTTCAGCCTCGCCGGAAGCGGCCATAGAGAAACTCTGATCGGAGGAGAGCTGGCACCCGCACGCTAACTGCCGGGGGAATGCCGGGTACCGAGTCAATGCCGGTGTTACTAGAGTCAGAAAAGCCGATAAACACGTCGGATCATGTCGAGCGCTCGATCGCACGGAACCACGGTGAGCGGGCGTCCACTCTGTATCTTCCAGAAGATTCCGCTTTCGAGAGGCGTGTCGTGCTTTTGTTGTTTCTGGGATCGTTGGCTTACCTTACGCTGTTTCTGCGCTACACCGCAATCGAACCTGACGAGGGGATCGTTCTTCAGGGAGCTCTGCGAATTCTGCGCGGCGAGGTACCTTACCGGGATTTCTTTTCTTTCCTTACTCCAGGTTCATTTTACTTGCTGGCACTGCTGTTCAAGATGTTCGGCTGCTTCGTTCGCGGTTGCAAGGCTTCCCCTTATTTTTTCGGGGCGGTCTTTTCAGCCGTCAATTATCTTCTGGTTCGTCGCGTTTGTTCGTTCGGAAATGCGCTTACCGTCGCGATGTTAGTGACCTGACCACCTCCCCTATCGCTTCCTGGTTCTTCATAACTGGGATAGCACACTTTGGGCATGCCTGGCTGTCTACTTGCGGTGCGATTACTGGAGACCGCGGACTGGAAGTGGGGATTTGGAGCCGGCTCGTTTGCGTCCCTCACTTTCGTTTTTGAGCAGTCCAAAGGAACCGGGCTTTGTCTCGGACTCGGACTCGGTCTTCTGGCGATCGTTTGATGGGCGACCCGAGGTTCGCTGGTTAAAAAGGCTCAAGTTGTTGCTCTGATCCTCGGCCTGGCATGGCCGATGGGCTGTGTTTTGGTCTACTTTGCCGCCCACCATGTCGCTCTCGGTGATGCTGACGGATTGGCTTTGGCCGCTCCAGCACTATTCGCTTGCCAACCGCGTTCCCTACGGCTACCAAAACTGGTCTGATCACAGTCGGCACCTGTTGTTCGGAACTGGATCCTGGTGGGTACGACTGGTCAAGGTCGTCATCATCAGTCCTGGCTTTATAGTTCCAGTTCTTCCGTTGATCGCCGTCGGGACTGTTCCTGTACTGGATAGTCAAAATGCAGCGCGACGGCAAAGGTTCGGCAGGAGGCTTCCTATTACGTATTGGTCACCACAGCATTGTCAGGACTCTTGTTCTCCGTGGTCACGGTCAGAGCAGACATTATTCATTTCATGTACTTGTTGCCTCTGTTTGGCTTGGTACTCGCCTGGGTAATAGACGGGCGGGATATTCCCGGTAGAGCCTTCAGGGCAGCTCGTCCGTATTTACGTCGATACATCGTGATCGCATTTGCGCTGATGGCGATGCCGCTGCTCGTGCGTGCGCTCAAAGCTAACGAAAAGATCGTGACGCGGCGCGGAGTGATCGCCATGCCGGCGAAAGACGCCGTCATCGACTACGTTCAGGCAAGAGTAGCGCCCGGCGAGCCGATCCTCGTTTATCCATATCTTCCACTTTATAACTACCTGACGGGTACTCACAGCCCTACGCGCTATGAATACTTCCAGCCCGGCATGAACACCAGGGATCAAGCCGACGAGATGGTTCGTCAGCTCGAAACCCAGCGCGTCAGGATCGTTTTGTTCGAGTCATCCTTTACGGACAAGATCTCGAACTCCTGGCCGAGAACGCCTCTGCCGGCGATCGCCAACGATCCTGTGGCTGATTACATCGCACGAGAATATCGGAGCTGCAGGATTTTGAATTCGCCCAGCGACTGGCGCTTTCTTTTCATGATTCGCAAGGATCTTCCATGCCCATGATGTCGATGGAGAGGCCTTAGATGGCGACTACGCTTTTAACTGGCAATCCGGCGGAGCCATTCCGGCCCCACGAGACACGTGCGCAGCGGGTGGTCAAAACTCTGGCTGTTCTCGCTGTGGTGAGCCTCGTCCTCGCGATGGCTCTGCTAAGCTTCCCCGTCCAGAAGAACGACACCGCGAATGTCGTGGATTTCTCTTCGTTTTATTGCGCGGCGCAAATTGTTCGCCAAGGACTCGGCCGAGACTTGTACGACCTGCGAACTCAGGTCGAATTTCAGCTGAAGGTGGCTTCTGTCCACGCCTTTTATAACCACCCGCCGTATGAAGCACTGCTGTTTGTGCCACTCACCCATTTCACTTATCACACGGCGTACATCATTTGGACATTCGTTAGCGTACTGCTCCTGACCGTTGCGGCTCTATTGATTAAATCTCATGCCAAGATAAGCCTCGCAATATCACAATACGTAAGGCTTCCCGGCGATCTCGGCCTGGTGCTCGTCCTATTCATAACTTTTGCTCCCGCCACGACCTGCCTTCTGCTCGGCGAGAATTCCATGCTCACCTTGCTCATATTTACTGCTGTCTTCGTGTTGCTCAAACGAGGTTCCGAAGATTTTGCCGGATGCGTATTGGCTCTGGGGCTTTACAAACCTCAGTTTATTCTGCCGTTTGTAGTTATTCTTCTATTCCGTCGCAAATGGACGGTAATCAGGGGTTTCGCGGTGGTCGCGTTCCTGCTGGCGCTGGTCTCAATAGGTATCTCCGGACTTAAAGTGATCACGACCTATCCACGATTCTTATTCTTCGACAGCACTTATCAAAAGGTTGCGGGCTTCAATCCAAAATACATGCCAAACATCAGAGGGCTTTTGTACTTAGCACTTGATGGCAGGCTGGGGAAACCCGTATTCGCTTTCTTAGTCGCGAGTTTTTCGTTATCAGTACTGTGGATAGCAGCGAAGAGCTGGCGGGATGAAGAAATTGGCCTGTCCTTTTCGGCTGCGCTCCTCGCGACCCTGCTCGCGAGCTACCACCTTTACAACTACGATCTGGTCTTGCTCTTGTTGCCGATCGCCATCTTGTGTGGCGAGTTGGCTGCGCGTGGGCGCCTACTGAGCTCAACTGCGTTGAATCTGACGTTGATCGCGCTTTTCATACCGCCTCTTCATCGCTTGCTTTTGCTCCACAACCTTTTTGGACTGATGTGTGTTCCGGTCATCATGTTGTTGATGATTACGATCCGGTCGTCTCGGGATGTTCGGTCGATGTCCGGCTTCGCGGTTACTCCAGTAGCTGTCGGAGGGTGACCTTCCCGCTCTTGGTCAGAGGGCCGACAAGGAAGAAATGGAAACGCACGTTGAATCGGTGAAATGCACGGCGGCTGCTCCTGAAGCGCCCTATTACGTCCGAGGCCTCGCTCTCGGGCTTCTCGCGTTTCTGATTGGCATCCATCTGTGGACGTGGGTCTTTCTTCTGCCTACTTTTCTTGGGGGACGTTCCGATTTTCGACAGTTGTATACGGCTGGATACATGGTCCGTTCCGGACACGCGCGGGAATTGTATAGCTACAGTTCGCAACTCCGCTTTCAGAACGAGCGGGTGAGCCGGGCTGACATTCCACTGCCCTTCATTCGTCCGGCCTATCAAGCATTGCTGTTTGTTCCTTTCTCCTGGCTACGGTATAAGATCGCCTACTTCGCGTTCCTGGCCATTAACCTGGTCCTGCTGGCCGTATCCTTCCGGCTCCTTCGACCTTGGATGGACAACTTGGCGAAAATATACCGATGGCTGCCCGCCGCCATGTTTCTGGGGTACCTTCCCATCGCGGCTGCGTTAATGCAGGGACAAGATTCAATCCTGCTTCTAACTCTGCTTCTTGCGGCTGCGATTCTCCTCGGCCGCGGCCGGGATCTGGCAGCTGGCGTCTCGGTTGGGTTGGGTCTTTTCAAACTGCAGCTCGTCCTTCCTATCGCGCTGCTCTTCCTGGTATGGCGGCGCTGGCGTTTTTCGGTAGGGTTCGCGATCTCAGCTGGGGCGGCCGGCGTCGTCTCCGTTTGGCTCGTCGGCCTCGCCCAGACGCGCATCTACGTACGCTCGCTGGTCGCTATGGGAGCCGGACTACGGTCGCAGGCGGACTTACTCAGATATCCCGTTCCCGTAGCCTCCATGGCGAACCTGCGAGGGCTGATTCTGGGTTTGGCAGGTAGCCGCGTCTCCGGATTCTGGGTTCAGGCGGCTACCATTGTTCTTTCGGGGTTGGTGCTAGCGTTGGTAGCGTCGTGGGCGTTCAGGGAGCAAGGCGGAGGCAACGCGCTCCCGATGGCCATCACGACAACCGCCATTGTGAGCTACTACCTATTGATTCACGACATGAGCATTTTGCTGATCCCTATTGTCGTGACCCTGAACCGCTTCATCGGAGCAGAAGCAACGGGCGACCGAACCGGCCGCATGATGGCGAGGGCCTCCGCGCTGCTGTTCGTGGCTCCGGTTTGCTTTTCCTACATTCCTGACCACTTTTTTCTGGTGGCGCTGCCGCTATTGGCATTTCTGTTTGCCATTTTGGCAGGATGGAAACAGTGGAACGTGCCGACACGCGAGGTCAGGCTCGCGCCACCTGCGAATTCCAGTTCGTCAGGCATCGCCCGCCATTGCCAAGCCCAAATCGAGGTGTAAACAAATGTATTCGGTTGTCCTCATAGGGCCGTCCCTGGAAGGTATCAGCGCGGTCGGTCCCGCGCCCTGGTTAGCGATCCGATCACTGCGGATACCCCTGCCAAACTTGCTGTCCAGTAGCTAAGTTATTGATTTGCAATGCTTCACCGCCGCCCCGCGGTCTTCCTCCTTAATCCCAGCGGTTTGGCCTGAGACATGCCAATAGATGTTTGTCGTACGGTCGACCCATCATGCTCTGCTGGCCGGGAGCGTGTATGAACGTTCATCAAAAACGAGGAGAAAACTAGGATGAAAAACCTAATGCTGAACTCCCTGATGCGTCTTCACAAGGACGAAGCTGGTCAGGGCTTAGTGGAATACTTGTTGATTCTCGCGCTGGTTGCTTTCGCGGCCACTGCTGGAATGGGCAAGCTGGCAAGCGGAATTAGCAGCGCGTTCACTCAAATTGCTCAAGTACTGGGCACCTACATCACATAGTTACAAAGGCACAAAAGGGTTCTGTTTGACCTGCGTCGCTGCAAAGCGTTGTGGCGATACAGGACCTTATTTAAATCCTGCGTAGCGGGAGTCAAACGATGACGACAATGCTTATTGCTTCTATGATTCGGCTCCATTCAGACGAGTCGGGTCAGGGTTTGGTGGAGTATCTGTTGATTCTTGCACTGGTCGGTCTTGCTGCCGCAGCGGGAATGGGGAGCTTGGCGAGTGGAATTAACAGCGCTTTCACAGAGGTTGCCACAATACTGGGCACCTACCTTACCTAGGCTGCGACCAACAACCACGGCTTCTGGTTCTCTTCGCCGCAGTGCGTTGAGGAGAACCAGTAGTCCGTATCAATAAATGACCGGCTGGCCCCCTCTCCCACCGACTGCGTTAGTGCTTCAAGTGTGAACATCGTGGAGAAATATCTCTTAATTTGTGCTTCTGGAATCGCCATCGCGGGCGCGGTGCAGGATGTGCGCGGTGGACGCATTCCGAACTGGCTGACTTATCCCGGCATTGTCGGAGCTCTGGCTCTAAGGTGCCTGGTGTCCGGATGGCCAGGGCTCAAAAGTGGGCTCGCGGGATTCTTGATCGCGGGCGGAATTTTTCTCGTCCTCTTTCTGCTCGGAGGCATGGGGGGCGGAGACGTTAAGTTGATGGCCGCCGTGGGAGCGTGGGCTGGAAATGTATGGGTGATCGCGATATTGATCGCAGCAGCCATCGCTGGAGGCGCTCTGGCGGTCTTTTACATAGTTTCTCGAAAACAACTCCGGCAAACGCTACAAAACACCGGGGAGTTGCTTCAGCACCATATGACTTCGGGGCTTCGGCCTCATCCGGTATTGAATGTTCAAGATCCGAGCACGATGCGGGTTCCTTACGGGTTGGCGATTGCCTTGGGAACACTGTATTGCGTCGGCAATGCATTTTGGTGGAGGTGATTTACGACTCTACGTAGAGTTTTCATCGCGTTTCTACTGGCTGCGGTTTTGGCAGGCGGCATAACCTATCTGCTCTTTAGGAGCTTGCGTGCCACCGCCGTACAGCGCAAGGCAATCCAGATCGTCGCCGCAACCCGTGAGTTGCCATCGGGCGTTCCCTTGACCCCGAAAGACCTTACCATGCTTGATTGGTTCAACGACACGCCACCGACGGGCTCTTTTTCGAAGCTTGAGGATGTGGTTGGGCGTCCCCTGATTCATTCGATGGGCGCCAGTGAGCCGATCTTAAAGCGCGACTTGGGACTCGAAGGTTCGGGCATGGGACTTGCCGGAAGAATTCCGGCTGGGATGCGCGCCACGGCCGTCAAATCGAATGAGATCGTAGGCGTTGCCGGTTTCTTATACCCAGGTTCTCACGTGGATGTACTGGCCACTTATAACTCTTCGTCTACGTCTGCTCCGCTCACCCAGACCGTCCTGCAAGATGTCGAGGTCTTGGCGGCTGGCCAGACGATTGAGCCGGATCCACAGGGCAAGCCCGAGACAGTCGACGTGGTGACTTTGTTATTGAGCCCCGAAGATTCGCAGAAGCTTTTACTAACGTCCGGTCAAGGAACCATTCAGTTTGTGTTGCGTAGCGGTGTCGATCAGAAGAACGTTGAAATCAGGCCAACGCGGCTGAATCAGCTCATTGCAGACGAGAAACCACCGGCGTCCCCCGCCTCCTCCCCAAAAAGATCCGTTATGCCGGCGGCTCCTCCGCAGCCCCAAGTTTACGTGCTGGAAATGATCCAAGGAACCGAGCGGAGTGTGCAGAAGTTCTAAGTAAGCAGGATTCGACCAAAGGCGGTGAGGGACAGATGAACAGCTCGAGGGTACTCAAAATAGCAATTTTGGTTTTAGGCCTGGCGACTCTTACAGCGAGGGGCAGGGCTACATCGCAACAGGGAGCCCTGGACGGGCAAGTACTCCATATCTTGGTTGGTAAGTCCGTGATCGTCAATGTGGAGACACCGATCACTCGGGTCCTCTCCAGCAATCCAGGGATCATTGGCACCCTTGCGACTTCTCCCACGCAGGTTGTGGTGGAAGGAAAGAGCGCAGGCAGTAGCAGCTTAATCGTGTGGGATAACACGGGACGGTCGCAAATGCTGGATGTGGTGGTCGACGTGGACATAGCCGGGTTACGCAGTGCCATTCAGCACTCGTATCCCAACCAGCACGTCGACGTGCAGTCGACAGGTGGACGACTGGTTCTTTCCGGAAGCGTCTCAACCCCCCAAATGATCGATGACCTCACCAAAATGGCGGGAATGTATTCCTCGCAAGTAGTGAATTCCCTCAGCGTGAATGAGCGCCAGGTCCTACTCGAGGTCAAATTTGCCGAAGTGGACCGAACAGCCATCACCCAGTTCGGCTTTAATCTCTTATCGACCGGCGCGGGCAACACCATAGGGGCGGTTACCACCGGACAATTCGGACAATACGGTACTCAGTCCATCACCGACAACATCGGGGTCAAAGCGAACCCCGCACCCAACGCTCCCACGGCAAATACCAGTCCGTCGTACGTGCCGTTCACAACAACTGAAACCATCAACCAGGTATTAAATATTTTCCTGTTTAACCCCGCGACCCATCTGGGAGCAACGATACAAGCACTGCAACAACAAAATGTGCTCCAGGTTTTGGCTGAGCCGAACCTGATGGCTATGAACGGAGAGAAGGCCAGCTTCCTGGCTGGTGGCGAGTTTCCTTTCCCTGTCATTCAACCCGGAGCGGGGACTACGGCGGTGACGATTCAATTTAAGCCTTACGGCGTCAAGCTTGATTTTTCCGGCATCATTCAAGACGACAACAGCATACGGCTTCATGTCGCTCCGGAAGTCAGCACTTTGGACTTCTCGAACGCCTTGACTATTTCTGGCTTTGTGATTCCCGCTATCTCGACGCGCCGCGCGGAGACGGAAATTGAGCTAAAGGACGGTCAATCGTTCGGCATCGCTGGTTTGCTCGACAATCGAGCGACCGTGCTGCTCAGTAAGGTCCCTGGCCTGGGCGATGTCCCCGTTCTTGGACAGTTCTTCAAATCCCGTTCCTCCACCAAGAGTCACACTGAGTTGCTGGTGCTGGTGACGGTTCACGTTGTGGATCCGGTGCATGCAGCGGTGGCATCTGCGCCTCCTTCCGATCCGAGGCTCTCCGTGCCCTTCTTGCAATCTCCGAAGTTTGACAAGACGATGCCAGGGAACTCGCAACTTCCGCCGGCCGCGCAAACTCCGAGTTCAAAATGACGGAAATGACGGCCAACGAGACATCTAATATTCCGGCGCAGGAGGGCTTCTCCCCTAGCGGCCCTCTCTCTCTCATTAGTATTTGTTTGGACGCCCAGACATCGAGTGTCGTGAAGTTGTTCGCTGAATCAACTCGCCGAGTCTCGCTCCAGAAAAATCTTGGAGACTATGGCCTGGAGGATGCCGAGTCGGTTTTCGCATGGATCGGAGACCCTCCTCCCGACGTTTGCCTGATTGATTTCGACAAGGACCGGCGGAGCGCGACCGTGGCTGTCGAAGGGATTCACGCTGGCGCCCCCGAGACCGCAATCTTCGCTATCTCGTCGCAGTCGCAGCCGGACGCCATTGTTCAGGCGATGCGCAGCGGTTGCACCGAATATCTGGTGAAGCCCTTGGATCGCGACCAACTGCTGAATGCGCTGGCGCGGGTCGGAGGACGCAAGAAAGAACGGAAAGAGCAATACAGTGCCCAGGTCATGGCATTCATCGGCGCAAAAGGCGGTTGCGGCGCTACCACGGTGGTAACCCAGTTAGGCGCACTCTTGGCGAACTCCTACGCGAGGAAGACACTGGCTGTGGATGTCCATTCCGAGTTCGGAGATGCTGCCCTTTATCTGGGATTGACGAAGTATCGTTACCACTACCTTGAGCTTCTGGAAAACACTGATCGGCTGGACGCTGAGTTACTGCAAAGCTTCGTAATGCATCACTCCAGCGGCCTGGATCTGATTCCCGCACCAGACGGTGCTGAGGCCATCCGAAACGTAATGCCCGGGGCGGTGCGGCAGACCTTCGATTTCCTCCGGCCCCGCTATGAGTTCATCCTGGTCGACCTGGGCCCGGGGTTAACTGAAGGAAACCTTGAATTGATTCGCTACTGTGACCAACTGCATATCGTCACCGTGGCGGAAGTTTCAGCATTGCGCAACGTGGTTCGACACATCGACTACCTCACCAAGAAGGACATATCGCCGGATCGAATCCGGGTTGTCCTGAACCGCCACAACAAGCGCAGT
Source organism: uncultured Acidobacteriaceae bacterium (assembly GCA_963712035.1). Classification (GTDB taxonomy): domain Bacteria; phylum Acidobacteriota; class Terriglobia; order Terriglobales; family Acidobacteriaceae; genus PALSA-270. Next base: position 345,963 of record CAVQGL010000007.1, read on the forward strand.
CTTATCACGGATGAGCAAATTGAGAAGGCGATTGGTCAGAGAATTTTCTGGAAAGTTCCGAACCAGTACATCCAGGTGGTGAAGACCATCAGCGCCGGCGATCCGGTCAGTCATGTTTCCAGTTCTGACGTTACAAAGAACCTGAACGAATGGGCGGGCGCAGTAGGTCGCAAAGTGAAGAAAGAGAGCCGGGGAATCCTAGGTCTGTGGAACCGGTGATGTTGGCCGCGTAGTAAGGAGGAATTATGGGTGACTTCAACCAATCAATAGCTGTACCAAGCACGCCCAACGCTCCCCTGGGAGGCGATAACAAAAGAGGCGGACTGAGCCTCAAGGTATATCAGGACTTGAAGTCCAGCGTTCACCGGGACCTGTTGAACAAGGTGGATCTTGAGAAGATTGCCACGGTGCGAGACGAGCGGGTCCGGGCGCAGGCGCTGAGCGTGATCCAGGAATTGGTGGCGGGTCTGCAAACCCCGATGAGCGGCCGGGAACGAGAGCGACTGTCTTTGGAAGTTCTGAACGAGGTCTTTGGGTTAGGCCCCCTGGAGCCGTTGCTGCAAGATCCAACCATCAGCGACATCCTGGTCAATGGACCTAAGCAAGTGTACGTCGAGCGCGCGGGAATGTTGGAAGAAACCAGAATCGTGTTTAAGGATAACGCGCACCTGATGCACATCATTGAAAAGATCGTGTCGGCCGTCGGGCGCCGCGTGGACGAGTCTTCGCCAATGGTAGACGCCCGCCTGGCCGATGGATCCCGCATCAACGTGGTCATTCCTCCGTTGGCTGTCGATGGCGCGCATCTCTCGATTCGCCGTTTTGGAACCATCCCCGTCGCAGAGGGTGACTTGCTGGCGAACCAGACGCTTACCCAACCCATGCTGGACCTGATCAAGGGCGCCGTGAGGGCCCGCTTGAATATTGTAATTTCTGGAGGCACGGGCGCCGGGAAGACGACCATGCTGAACGTCTTGTCTGGTTACATTTCCGACAAGGAAAGAATCGTCACGGTCGAAGACTCCGCAGAACTGCAGTTAAAGCAGCGTCACGTGGTTCGGTTGGAGTGCCGGCCTTCGAATATTGAAGGCAAAGGCGCAGTCATGCAGCGGCAGTTAGTAATTAATTGTTTGCGAATGCGCCCTAACCGCATCATCGTTGGCGAGGTTCGCGGTGAGGAAGCGTTGGACATGTTGCAGGCCATGAACACCGGTCACGACGGTTCACTGACGACGGTTCACGCGAACAATCCCAGAGATGCCATCGCTCGTATGGAGACGATGGCTCTCATGGCGAACCTCAATCTCCCGGAAAAAGCCGTTCGTCGCCAGATTGCTTCGGCGATCGCAATTGTGATCCAGGTCTCTCGCTTCAATGATGGCACGCGGCGCGTAACCCATCTCAGTGAGATCACGGGCATGGAAGACGATGTGGTCAGCATGCAGGATGTTTTCGTTTTCGAAAAACATGGCGTCTCGCCCGACGGCCGTGTACTGGGAACATTTTCCGCGACCGGCATTCGGCCGAAGTTTGCCGAAAAACTCGAGGCATCCGGTATCGCCGTTCCGGGTTCATGGTTTGAAAGCTCGGTAATGATTTAAGAATGAGGATTTACATATGGTTGTAATTCTTTTCTTCCTGCTCTTGATCGTAAGCTTTGGGGTTCTGTTCTTCTTCCTGAAGCCGAGCAAGGCAGAACGTGCGGTCGCGCAACAACTGGAAGGAATCCAGGAGAGCCGCATCGTGGCCACAGAGGGGCCCACGATCCTGAAGGAAGAACAGCGCAGCTCCGCCCCGTGGGTCGATCAGCAACTCATGCAACTGCCCGGGGCATCGGCTCTCTCTGTGCTGATCAAGCAGGCAGGGCAAAAATGGCAGTTGAGTACGGTTTTCTTTTCTTCGTTGATTGCCGCGATCATCGTTGGCTGGCTGGCGTCGCTAATATTTTCGAGCGCGGGATTGGCCCTCTTGGCGGCAGTGGCCGCCTGTCTGGCACCCTGCCTTTACCTCTATATCCTTCGGCAAGTCAGGTTTTCCAAGTTTGACAACCTCCTTCCGGAAGCCGTCGATCTGATGGCGCGAGGCTTACGGGCTGGTCACGCGGTCAACGCCGTGATGGAAATGGTAGCCAGTGAGATCGCGGATCCGGTGGGAGCGGAGTTTCGGACTCTGCACGAGCAACAAATCTTGGGGCTGCCGGCACGCGACGCCATGATGAACCTGGTGCAGCGAGTACCGAGCGACGATATGCGTTTCTTGGCGACGGCGATCCTTCTCCAAAAGGAAACAGGTGGAAACCTGGTGCAGATACTGGATAAGACAGCGGCGGTGATGAGAGAGCGTTCACGCTTGCGCGGGCAGCTCAGGATTTACACCGCCCAGGGCCGAATTACGGGATGGATTCTGTGCATCGCGCCTTTCATCATGTTCGCTTTGATCGGGGTAGTAAACCCGACCTACGAGAAAGTGCTGTTCAAAGACCCGCTTGGGCAGGACATGATTTATGCCGGCCTGACGATGATGCTGGTAGGTGTTCTCGTGATTCGCAAGGTCATTGACATTAAGGTCTAACGCTATGAACATGACAATACTACTCGGACTATGTTTGTTTCTAGCGTTTCTCTTTGCCTTTCTTCTCTGGCTTAGCCCATCGACCGAAGGTGCTCTGCTCGAAAAGGTAACTCGAGAGGCTCGTCAGCCTTCCGGCGAAAGCGGCTCGACCGGTCCGCACTCGGCCTTTTCGGATCTCCTGGCTAAACCTTTCACGATTTTCCGCAAATTCTTTTCATCTGAACCCGACCCAGTCCTGGTCCGGCAATTGATGCTCGCCGGCTATCGCAAGCCCTCCAACGTCGATATGTTTCTCGGCGCAAGGTTGGCTGTGCCGGCTTTTCTGGGAGTTTGCGTCGCGCTCCTTATCGAGAGCAATACGTTCCTATTCTTCTTCTTAGCCATTGTCCTTGGTTACTTTCTACCAGACTTTTGGCTGGGGTACGCGATCAAGAAACGGAGGGAGAAAATCAGGTTGAGCCTTCCTGATGGCTTGGATCTATTGTCCATCTGCATGGAGGCCGGCCTTGGTTTGGATCAGGGGATCGTGCGCGTCGGGCAGGAGCTGAAATCAAGCCATCCCGAGCTCAGTGAGGAATTCCTCCAGGTGAACTTTGAACAGCGCGCCGGAGTGCGGCGAATCGCAGCCTGGAAGTCATTCTCCGAACGCGTCGACATCGAGAGCGTGCGGTCTTTTGTCGCCATGTTGATTCAAACCGATCGTTTCGGAACTCCACTTGCTAAGTCTTTAGGCAACTTCTCCGACGAGTTGCGGACTCAACGTCGGCAAGTGGCGGAAGAAAAGGCGGCAAAAACCACAATCAAGTTAGTGCCGCCCCTGGTGTTCTTTATTTTCCCGAGTATTGGAATTGTTGTGATTGGACCCGCAGTCATTACGTTAATGAACAATCTCAGTCACATCATCGGATAACAGCTTCATCAGTTTTTGAGTTCAAGTGTCTTAAATCTTGCAAAGGGGCTAACCATGGACAACGTTAGTTTGATCAGAGTAGTTTCAGGAATTCTTGCAGCAGTGGTACTCGTGATTTTGATTTACCGCATGAAGAAAAAGGCTCCTCGCTAGGCCGAATCGCTCCTGAATACGACGAATGGACTTCCCCATGTCACAAAACGAGCGATACGTGTTTGTCTATAACAAGACAAAGGAAACGTTTCTTGCATTTCGGGTCAAAGTGGCTGATTCATTTGTCAGCAGATTAATTGGCCTGTTAGGCAAGAAAGCTCTCAAACCAGACGGCGGCGTGTGGATCGTGCCGGCGAATGCGGTCCACACCGTCGGAATGCGGTTCGCTTTTGATCTAGTACTGATCGACAAGGACTTCAGGGTGGTCGGTCTACGCGAGGAGATTCGGCCGTTTCGAGTAACCCGGCCGAACTTTCGGGCCGAGAGCGTTATTGAGTTGCCGGCTCATTCCATCGTTAAGAGCCGTACAGAAGTCGGCGACCAGTTGATGATCGAACGATACGAGGCCAGGAAGGGCTCGTCTGGCGACCTTGGAGAGGAAGCCAAGATTCCGGACCCCAACGTCCTGCCATTCGATCGGGAAGTGCCATATCGCCGCGCCGCGGGAAACTAGCTATCCCCTACCGTCGGGGGAGAATCTTCGTTTGTGGCTCGCCTGAGCCCCCGCGCAGCCGGGGGCCAGTCGTTGCGCTTCATGCGCGTCGGTCACTAAGACCCGAGCGGGCTCCGGCGTCCCATTCCTCCAATCGGCGAAGACTTGGGTTCCAAGAGTCACCGCCCTACGGTTACCGAAGTAAGGTGGCCGGTACAAGCGTTTAGGTCGTTTGAGTATCGGGTTTTTAGACAAGTGCGGGCACACTCGTTGACAGTTCAGGGATAAGAGTGAAACCTTTTGTGCACACTATTGTTCTCGCAGCGCACTGGGCCGCGGTCAACCGCCGGGTTGTTCCCGGTGCCGCCAGACATTAAAGGCGCGATCGAGATCCAGGGAATTGGTTCACGCCTCCAATGGATCGACATTACAAGTCCCCCAAGCTAGTACGAGTTGCGAGCGTTGCCCTTGGAAAGGCCTGACCAGCAAGGGATTCGGCAAGCATTATGTGCCGAAAAAGACGCCGTGGCACTCTGGTGGGGCGGCGAAAGCTCCGGCCCTCCAAGTGCTTGGTTGCAAAGAGAGTTAAGTTTAACGGCCGCGCCCCGACGCAAAGTATGTAAGGTGGTGGCAGCGAACGTGCTGACTACCAGAGCAGTAGCCTCCCCCCCAAGCAAGTCCCCTAGTAAGCGTAAGTCACAGGGCGGAGCTATGCCAATCGTACAAACAGACATCGCAGGTGTTGAACCGAACTTGTCATTTGCGTGGTATGCACTGTACACGCGCCATCAGCACGAAAAGCAGGTCACGCAGGCGCTAGTTGGCAAAGGCTTAGAAGTCTTTCTTCCTCTCTATACCAGTGTCCACCGCTGGAAGGACCGTGACAAAAAGGTCTCGCTCCCACTCTTTCCCTGCTACGTCTTCTTGCAAAGCCCGATTGAGCGCTGGCAGCCCGTTCTCTCCACCCCAGGGGTCCACAGTGTGCTTGGGTTCGCAGGAAAACCAGCGATGATTTCCCGCGCGGAAATCGAGGCGGTGCGAAAGGTAGTTGGCAGTTCAATGATGGCGGAACCCCATCCTTTCCTGAAATGCGGCGATCGAGTGAGGCTCACCGCGGGTCCGCTTCAGGGACTTGAAGGACTTTTGGTACGCAAGAGAAATGTGTGGAAGCTCGTAGTATCTGTGGAGATGCTACAAAGATCCGTCGCGGTGGAAGTTGACGCGTCCATGGTAGAACCGGTTTCAGTTCCAAAGCCTGGGTTCGCGCCTCGCCTCCTGCCCACGAACGCTCCAGCCTGAAGTTGAAAGCATTCGAGGTTGGTTACCCTTCGCTACCTTTTCCCGTGATTAACGACGCGGGAAGTGTCGTTTGACTTCAAAGAGGTTATTCACGTCATGATCAATAGAACTCCGACAGTTGGCTGGCATCCATCAATCAGGATTGTCCTCGTGTTGGCGATAGCGCTTAGCGTGGCAACGTCCTGCACTCTTCAGGCTCAAACCTCGCCCCAAGGTCCTGCGTCAAACCCGACGACGCCGTCATCCACAACCGCGACTAGCACAACCCCTCTGACGAGCGCCTCGGGCGAGTATCTAATCGAGCCGGAAGACGTGCTGGATTTGTATGTCTTCGACGTCCCCGAGCTCTCGCGCGAATACCTCGTGAATTCCGCTGGAAATGTGACCGTGCCTTTGCTGCCCAAACCCATACAGGCCGCCGGCCTGAGTCCTGACCAGCTGGCTCGTGCTCTGGAACAGAGTTTCCGCCAATCGGGCTCGCTGAGCCGTCCACAAATCACCGTCACGGTAAAACAGACGAAGCGAAGCGTGGTAACTGTCGATGGTGCAGTAAAAACTCCGCAATCGGTTCCGGTCATTGGACGAACCAAGTTGCTCGCGGTTCTTTCGCAATGCGGCGGACTCGCTGATGATGCGGGCGGTACTGCCATGATTACTCGGGGGCCGCTCGCTCCGCGGGATTCACAGCAGCAAGGCGGAACACCGGCTTCCATCATTACGGTCGACTTGAAAAAGCTTGGAGATGGGGTCGATTTGGCTTCCCAAGTGGATGTGTGGCCAGGCGATCGGATCTCAGTCGAACACGCGGGCGTTTTCTACGTGATGGGTGAGGTCAACCACCCAGGCGGATTTGGGTTGAAGAGTGCCCAGGAACAAGTAACCGTGCTTCAAGCATTGGCGATTGCGGGTGACACGACTTCCGTCGCCAAGAAAGACAAGGCGGTGATCATTCGCAAAGACGCCGCTGCACCCAACGGTCGGCGAGAGATCGCCCTCAACCTCACTGCCATCATTGCTGGTCGGTCTACGGACAACACGCTGCAGGCAAATGACATTCTATACGTTCCGGCTAGCGGCGGAAAGAAGGCGGCGCATGCCATCACCCAGACCGTCCAAACGGTTGCTGGAACGGCGGGCACCGCGGTCATCTATCGCTACTAGTTATCTAGAACACTTTCAAGTTTTGTTCATCACGATTCCACTCAGACTGCAGGTAACCTATGGACGCAAATGAATTGATACATCGGCTAGAACAGGCGCAGTTAACCCCTGGTTCACTGGTTCAGCAACCCTTGCGGAACGATCCGCGCTCGTATCCGGTTCACGATGGCGAAGTGTCGGTTGACGCCTTCGGCCAACTGCGCGCGACCTGGGACATTCTAGTCAAGCACCAGTGGCTCATTCTGGCGACGACCGTCATTCTCATGGTGCTGGTAGCGGTGTACTCGTTCAAAATGAAACCGATTTACCAAGCGACAGGTCGCCTGGATATCGAGGCGGAAATGCCGCTCCTGCAATCGCTCAATGACCTATTCCATACGGGTGAAGTCGATGATTCATTCCTGGCGACACAGGTGAGCATCCTCGAAAGCGATAACTTGATTTGGGAAACCGTCCAGCAACTGGGCCTTGCAACTCCGGTGACACCGGGAGCAGACAGCACTGCGGCCAAGAATGCGATTATCGGAGCCTATCGGGGTAGGCTCAAGGTAGAGCGAACAAAAGAGACCAGGATGGTCCTCGTGAGCTTTGAGAGTCCAGACCCTCGCGAAGCCGCCCTGTTCGTCAACACTTTGATTAACAACTATATCGAAAGCAACTTTCAGACGAAGTACAATGCCACGCGGCAGGCGACAGGATGGATGGAATCGCAACTCGACGAGCTGAAATTGAAGGTTGAAAAATCTCAGGAGGCCATGGTGGCCTATGAGCGTCAGAACAACATCGTCAATCTCGGCGAAAAGCAGACTGTAACAGAATCCCGGTTTGAGGATTTAAGCAAGGAATTCAATGAGGCGCAGAGTGATCGCCTGACCAAGGAATCGCTTTATAGAATGGTCGCCTCGAACGATGCGCAAGTCGGTTTCCTTCTCCAGGGCGGCAATAGTCTCTTGGCCACTCTTGAAGCAAAAGAAGTGGACCTCAAGGAACAATACTCCCAAGCCTTGTCGCAATATGGGCCAACTTACCCGCGGGTATTGGCGCTTCAGGACCAGATGAAAGATGTGGATGCGCTCATCGTGCGTGAACGGAAACGCATGGTCGAAAACGTTCATAATGAATTCCTGGCAGCTGCAAAGCGGCAACAATTCCTAGCCGCTGCGCTGGCTGACCAGAAGAAGGAAGTTGATAAAGTTAGCCAGCTGTTGATTCAATTCAATTTGTTGAAGCGCGAATTCGATTCGAATCAGACACTTTACGACAGCCTGTTGCAACGTTTGAAGGACGCGAACGTCAGCGCCGGGCTGCGGGCAACCAACATCCACACGATTGACGAAGCTGCTGTTCCCTCCTTTCCAGTGCGCCCGAATAAGCCGCGTAACATCGAGTTTGCGTTGGTAGCGGGCCTGGCTCTCGGCATCGCTTTGGCCTTCACCCAGGAAGCTCTGGACAACTCCATCAAGAACGCACAGGAAATGGAAAAGCTCACTGGGCTGCCGACCCTGGCAATTATTCCCATGGGAACTTCTTCCTTCCGCTCGCGTTCCAGCCTGGTCCCTGGTGTCGGCATCAGCATGAACGGTAGCTCATCGCCCGTGGTCGAAATGGCGGTTCTGCAAAAACCCGGAGCAGCCATTTCTGAAGCATACCGGGCGCTACGAACCTCAGTCTTGTTATCCACCGCCGAACGTCCTCCGCAAGTCTTGCTTGTTACTAGTTCCCAACCTTTCGAGGGAAAGACCTCGACCTCGTTGAACCTGGCCGCGACGCTGGCGCAGAAAGGCAGTCGCGTGTTGCTCGTGGATGCGGACATGCGCAGACCCGGACTCGCGAAGGCCCTGAATTTAAAGATGAGCAATGGGTTGTCCGGTATCCTGACGGGCGCTTACGAGTTTGACGAAAGACTGCTGCAACAAGTCAAGGGATTGGACAGCCTCTTTGTTCTTTCCGCCGGACCGCGCGCTCCCAACCCGGCAGAACTTCTCTGTTCCATGAAAATGGAAAAGTTGGTGATGACCTTACGTCAGAAATTTGACCACATCATCATCGACTCTCCGCCAATCTTGCCGATCACCGATGCGACCATCATTTCGACGTTGGTGGACGGTGTCATCATGGTCGTGGAGTCCGACTCCACATCACGAGCGGCGCTCGCTCGCGCCTGTCGCGTGATGGAGCATTCTGGCGGCAAGATTCTCGGAACTGTCTTCAACAAAGTCGATGTCAGACGGGATGGCTATTACGGCTATCGCTACTATCATGGCTACTACACCGGCGGGGCTAAGTCCTACTACCACGAGGAACACGATGACAGCCGTCCAGCAGCCTGAACGATTGGTTTCTACCTGCTCTGAAGTTCTAGCACCGTGTGTCTAGGGCTCTAACCCTCACCTCACTACACCAGGAGATATCGTGACTACATTAATTACAGGCGGCGCCGGATTCATCGGTTCACACTTGGCTGAAGCTCTTGCAGCCCGCGGAGAACAAATCATCCTTCTGGACGATCTGAGTACGGGATCGGTTGAGAACATCCGGCATTTGCGCGATAAGCCGAATGTCGAATGCGTCTTCGACAGTGTGATGGAGCGCGCGCTTCTGGCTGAACTGGTTGACGAAGCCGATGTCATCTTTCATCTGGCTGCCGCAGTCGGCGTGCGACGCATCATCGAAAGCCCAGTCCGGACGATCGAGACGAACGTCAAGGGCACCGAACTGGTGTTGGAAGCGGCCGCCAAGAAAAAGAAACTGGTGTTCATCGCATCTACCTCCGAAGTGTATGGCAAGAACATCAAGGTACCGTTCTGCGAGGACAACGACATTGTCCTTGGCCCAACTTCTAAGTCGCGCTGGTCCTATGCGACTTCCAAAGCACTCGACGAATTTCTTGCTCTGGCCTACTGGAAAGAGAAAAAACTTCCCATCGTGATTGCACGCTTCTTTAACACCGTGGGACCTCGCCAGACCGGCCGTTATGGAATGGTGCTGCCTACCTTCGTGTCTCAGGCATTAGCTCACAAGCCACTCACAGTTTTCGGCAACGGCAAGCAGCGACGTTGTTTCGGATACGTCAGCGACGTGGTAAAAGCCATGCTTCAATTGGTCGCGACCGATCGCGCCGTGGGTGAGGTGGTCAACATTGGAAACGATAGCGAAGTTTCGATCCAAGACTTAGCTTCGCTGATCAAGCAACGGACCGGCAGCACCTCCCAGATTCAATTCATTCCGTATGAAGAGGCTTACGAGCCTGGGTTTGAGGACATGGAACGCCGGGTGCCGTCGCTGGAAAAGCTGATTCGGTTAACCGGTTCTCGCCCGACTACGCCGTTGACCACCATCATCGACAACGTGACCAGCTACTTCCAAGAGCACAAACGAGCGAAACCGGTTGAATCGCTCGTCGACGCGGCGTAAGTCTGAACCTAACCCTACCAATACTTTTTATGACTGAAAACATCCTAGCCCCAAGTTTTGGCTTCTCGGCTAAGGCCGGTACCAGACCGCGAGTCGTTACCGCGGATGACACTGGAAACGAGCAGCGGCGCACAACTCTTTCAGTAATCGTGCCTGTCTACCAGGAGGAGTACCTCGTTGAGGCCAGCCTGGAAAGACTAAAAATGTTGGGTTCTTCGTCGCGGCTTGAACTGATCAAAGTCATCGTTGTGGACGATGGCTCGAAGGACCGAACAGGTGAGGCCATTGCACGATTCCGAGCATCTCTCGAAAATGAGAAATCGGATACGAAATTCCGCTGGGTCTGGATACGCCATGAAACAAATTTGGGTAAAGGTGCCGCAATACGCACAGCATTGACGCACGTCGATACAGAGCTGGTCGTAATTCACGATGCTGACCTCGAATATCATCCCTGCGATCTTTTGCGGATGGTGGAGTTATTCCCTTCGGAACAAGTGGATGCTGTTTTTGGCTCCCGGTTCATGTCGGGGGGTTATAAACGAGCACTCTTTTTCCGGCATGCGATGGGAAACAAGCTCCTCACCTTTTTGTGCGATCTCATCTGCGATCTGAATCTGACGGACATGGAGACTTGCTACAAGATGGTACGGGCGGACTTGCTTAAGAGCATACCGTTGGAGAGCTCAACCTTCGATGTCGAGCCGGAGTTAGCAATCAAACTTGCTAAGCGTGGAGCTCGAGTTTTTGAAGTGCCCATAAGCTATTCAGGGCGAACCTATCGTGAAGGCAAGAAGATTGGGTGGAAGGACGGGGCCCGAGCATTCTGGGCTATCCTAAAGTACGGATGTTCCACCCGCATCTACACAGAGGATGCGCATGGTGGCGAAATTCTAGAGCGGCTCAACCAGGCGCCACGCTTCACTCGCTGGATGGCCGACGTCATCCGGCCCTACTTGGGCGACCATGTTCTGGAAATAGGTGCGGGCATCGGTAACATGTCTCTTCATTTGATGCCACGCCGGGTCTATTGGGCGACCGATATCAATCCTCACTATCTTGACTATCTCGACAAACTGCGCCTTACACGGCCCTATATGAAGGTCGCCTACACCGACGGAATGAAAGCCGAATCCTTTCCCTCCGGCAACGAACTCGACACCGTGGTTTGCCTCAATGTGATCGAGCACGTTAAGGATAACGTCCTTGCCCTGAAGAATATCCAAGGAGCACTCGGCAATCACGGTCGAGCCATCATTTTGGTACCGCAGGGACCTGGACTCTATGGCACCCTGGACGAAGTGCTCGGACACTTTCGCAGGTATAGTCAGCAGCAACTTGTCGAGGTCGCGCAACAGGCGGGATTCCAGGTAGAGAAGATTCTGGAGTTTAATCGTCCGGGGGTTCTGGCCTGGTGGTTGAACGGACGCGTGCTCCGAAAAAGAACGTTTGGCCTTGGTCAGCTCCGAGTCCTGAATTTGTTGACTCCTGTGTTTCGCGTCCTCGATTCCTCGCTGCCACTCCCACCGCTCTCTTTGATCGCGATTTTGCGCAAAGAAGTCAGCGATGTGTGCGAGGCCACGACCGCTGAAGCACTTCCTCGCAGGCTGGCTTCATAATGCACGTGACAACATCGAGCAGTGTCGCGACTGCGCCGCACGAGACCTCCGAAAGTGGGGCCTTGTGCAGATTCACAAAATACGAAAGATTACTGGCGCTCCTGTTTCTCCTGACCCTTCCGCTTACCAACCCCTGGGTGCGTGGCGACGGCGTGGGATATTACGCGTATGCCCGCTCGCTTCTGATCGAAAGGCACCTCAACTTCGAAAAGGATTGGCAGCATGGCAACGACAGCTTCACGATGGGTCGTGTCAGCGCCGATGGCACCGTACTGAAAAGTCAATACACGGCCACCGGGCATCTCGTCAACCTTTGGACTATCGGGCCTTCTCTTCTGTGGGCGCCCTTCCTGGTTGTTACTCATTTGGGCGTGCTACTGTGCGACCGCTTCGGAGCGCATGTCGCCGCGGACGGTTTTTCGACTCCCTATTTGGTCACGGTTGCAGTGTCAACCTCCATTTACGGTTTCCTGGGTCTGTGGATTTCGTTTCGTCTGGCGCGAAAGTACTTTGAAGAGCGCTGGGCATTTCTCGCGACCCTGGGAATCTGGTGGGCCAGTTCTCTGCCCGTTTACATGTATTTCAACCCATCCTGGTCGCATGCGCATTCTGCGTTCGTTGTATCCCTCTTTCTTTGGTACTGGCACAAGACACGGGGCACGCGAACCCTTGTGCAATGGGCCCTTTTAGGTGTGCTCTCGGGGCTGATGGTAAACGTTTACTATCCGAATGGCGTATTGCTTCTAATTCCCATGCTGCAGGCGATCGCCTGCTACTGGCGAGCCTGGACGTTCTCATAAGCACGGCGAAACGGCAATTCCACGCCTGTTCGCGCTCCATGTTGTCTATGTCGCTGTCTTCGTGGTTGCGCTTCTGCCCACTCTGATCTCTCGTCGGATCGTGTTCGGAAGTCCGCTACAGACCGGTTACATGCCCGCCAGCACATGGAAATGGACATCACCTCAGTTTTGGAACGTCCTGTTCTCATCGAACCACGGGATGCTGAGCTGGACGCCAATTCTTGCTTTATCGTTAGTCGGTATCTTTTTGTTCCTCCAGACTGACAAGGCATTCGCAACGAGCCTGATTGTCGCCTTCCTTGCTTTCTACAGCGTGATTGCTTTCTACCCTGACTGGGATGGGACGTCCTCGTTTGGCAATCGATTCTTCGTGTCCCTTACACCGTTATTCATATTAGGAGCGGCGGCATCCTTCGATTGGATCGCCCGCGCGTGGGGCGAGCAGCGCGCTTTGGTGTCCGCTTCCAGCGTGACCGCCTTTTTGATCCTGTGGAATTTGGGCCTCATTTTTCAATGGGGCACACACCTGATTCCCGCTCGTGGTGAGATCTCGTGGAAGCGGACGACACACAATCAGGTCGCCGTGGTCCCCGAGCATGTCTTCGCGGAGACGCAGGCGTACTTTCAACATCGCAGGTCGCTGATGCGCCAAATCGAGCAGGAGGACGTTGAGCAGCTAAAACGGCAACAAACCTCTGAGGGCGGCAGATAATGAGCAGCGTCACTGTTGAAACGGATATCTCCACGCTGCGAATCGAAGCGCCTCGCGGTTGGCTGAATGTCGACATAGATTGTTTTGGGACTAGATTTTGAATCACTCATCAATTTCCCTTCGATTAGTATTCCAGTGAAATGTTCTGTAATTACTCAGGCTGTTTAAAATACTACTGGATTGCTTCGCATCTCGCAATGATGCAAGTACAACGTGTCATTGCGAGGGGTAGCGAAGCAATCCAGAGTTTGGTACCCAAGGTATTTTTCCAAACTCATTCTTAAAACATTAACCCGCAGTTGCACTTGCCGTGGTCAAACTTGCGCGTTGCTCTGCCATCTCTGCATTCATCTTTTCAACACTGTCTTTAATCATCCAAATCAAAGCCAGTCCAGGTGCTGCAAATAATAGCGAAGTAGTGAAATAAATCTCCCAACCATAAATATCAGCGACATAACCTGCGATGGGGCCAATAAAAGTTCTACCTACAGCACTCAATGCAGAAAGCAGGGCAAATTGGAAGGCAGTAAAGCGTGGGTTACATAAGCCCATAATAAAGCCCATAAACGCAGCAGTTCCCATGCCTCCAAAGATATTATCAAAGAAAATGGCAGAACCAGCCAACATATAATTTGGTCCTGTCCAAATCAGCGGCAAATAAATAAGATTCGCTAAAGCCTGCATGATTCCAAAGAAAATTAATGAGCGATACCAGCCCAATTTGGGGATCCATAAAGCGCCGAGCACAGTTCCTATAATGGTGCCCATAAACCCTGAAAATTTAACCAATGTTCCAATTTCTGTTAAGGACATATGAATAGCACGAATTAAGAATGCAGAAATTAAATTACCTGCAAAAGCGTCCCCTAATTTATAACAAACAATAAAAATAAGTATCCAAACGGAATGAGGACGAGTCATAAAATCGATGAAAGGCAGCGCTGTACAATCCCACAAACGTTTGGGAGGTGTAACCTGCACTTCTGGTTCTGGGCCTAAAAAGGATGCAATCACGCCAATGCTCATTAAACCAGCCATGGTAAGATAAGCGGATTTCCAACCCCAATGATCGGCTATTACTAAAGATAATCCCCCCGATACTAACATGGCTATTCGATAACCATTCACGGCCATCGCCGCGCCTAAAGGACGATTTTGAGGGGTCAACATGTCTACCCGATATGCATCAATGGCAATATCTGAAGAGGCAGAGAAAAAAGCAACAACACCTGCTAAAATCATTAGCATTCTGGGATCTTGACTGGGTGAAAATAAGGCCATGGATCCAATTGTGATAATTAATAATATTTGACAAACCAATATCCAGCCTCTTCTTCTTCCTAAAAGGGGTGGGACAAATCGATCCATCACAGGCGCCCAAATAAACTTGAAAGTGTAAGATAAACTGACAAGTGACATAAATCCTATGGCGGTTAAAGAAATGCCGCTGCTGGAAGCAAACCAAGCTTGTAGCGCACTTCCACTTAGCGCTAAAGGCAATCCAGATGCAAAGCCCAATAATAAGGAAATTAAAATAGGACGCTCGGTAAACAAACTGTTAATATTTTTCAAGCAAGATCTCCTTGTGCAGTTTAAACTTAGTCTTTCAAATTGCTCTTTTAACTTATTATTTTAACTCAATATAGGTCCTGGTTGACATTTCCATATACTATATCATAAATTATTATCTTTGATGTATTTTTGTCAGATAGCTTAAACAAAATGTTAACAATGCCTGTCTACACAATCAATCAATAGATCCTAGACTTTCAAGACAAATGGATGATTTTCTATGCAATATTGGCTAATGAAATCAGAACCCAACACCTTCAGCATTGATCATCTGATTCAATCCCCTAAACAAATCACTGAATGGGAAGGTGTAAGGAATTATCAAGCGCGAAATTTCATGAGAGATCAAATGAAAAAGAATGATTTAGCTTTTTTCTATCATTCAAATTGCGAAGAACCTGGTATTGTAGGAATTGTAAAAGTGGTGCAGGAATCGCATCCAGATTTGACAGCGCTGGATCCTCGCTCTCAATATTATGATCCTAAAAGCAATACAGAAAATCCACGTTGGTATTTAGTAACAGTAGAATTTGTTGAAAAATTTAAAAGAACCATTTTGTTAAGTGAACTTAAACAACATTCACCTTTAAAAAATATGATGTTAGTTAAACCTGGTAATCGTTTATCGATTACCACAGTAAGTAGTAAAGAATGGGAATATATTATTCGACTGAAATGAATTGACTAAATTTAGTCATTATGGAATGAATAAAAATATTCTTTTGTATCAAAAAAATAGAAAAAAAGACGGGTTTCATTTTTCTTTTAAAAACAGTAGCATTAGTCCTACACCTCTACTGAATCCTCTTCTTCTTCATCCTCATAATAATCATCGTCATCTTCTAAAGATCGTTCGGGCAAGAATCCGCCTGCCTGCATGTGCCAGAGTTTGGCATAGTGATTTCCGATTTCCATTAATTCTTCATGGGTTCCATCTTCAACGACATGTCCACCAGAGAACACAAGAATTCTTTCCATATCAGATAAGGTTGAAAGTCGATGTGCAATGACAATAGTGGTTCGTCCCTGCATTAAATATTCTAAGCTTTCTTGAATTTTTTGTTCAGTAACAGAATCCAAGGCGCTGGTGGCTTCATCCAGAATTAAAATAGGCGCATTTTTTAAAATTGCTCTGGCAATAGCAATACGTTGACGTTGTCCACCTGATAATTTCAAGCCTCGTTCACCAACCATGGTTTGATAACCATCAGGCATCAACTCAATGAACTCATGGCAGTGTGCACGTTTAGATGCCTCTATTACTTCTTCATCAGTCGCTTCTAATCGGCCATAACGAATATTATCCATGATATTTCTATGAAATAGAATAGGATCTTGAGGAATCATACTAATTTGAGAATGGAGTGATTCTTGAGAAATATCAGCAATATTTTGATTGTCAATTAATATTCGGCCCGAAGCAATTTTAAAAAACCGTAAAATTAAAGTAACAAAAGTGGTTTTACCGCTACCCGAGAAACCTACCAATCCCACTTTTTGTCCACCTTCTATTCTGAGACTGGTATCACGAAAAACATTTTTGCCTCGATCATAATTGAAGGTAACTTTATCAAATAATATTTCGCCTTTAGTCACATTTAATCCAGGCGCATTAGGAAGATCTACAATTTCATGTGGAACATTCATTAATGATAATGCTTGCTCGCAAACACCTAGTTCTTGAGAATACGTTAAGAAATGGCTGGCTAAATACCATAAGCCTTGCATGATAGACATGGATAAGGTCAAGATAAAAGTAAAGTCACCAATTGTGACCATTTGATGTTCACGTGCATAAATTAATATACCAATCAAAGTACCAAACAAAATGGTAACCGATGTTCCTTGTAATACTTTAATCTTAAACATATGCCATTGCAGCTTTTGATCTTTAATGCGCGATTCGTAAACATATTTTGATAAATATTTTCTTTCATAATCGTTGCGAGCAAAAAGCTTAGCACTGACTATATTGGTAACACTATCTACAAGTTTACCCATACATAAACTATTACTTTCTGAAAATTCAGCTGAAAGCTTTAGAGTTCCTTTATAAAATAAAAACGCGATCCCTAAAAAGATAACGGACCAAATAAGCAAAGCAACACTCAATAATGGATTCACTAAATACATACTAATGCATGCAATAAATAATGCCATGATTTGCGAAAAAATAGGTTCGATGGTTTGCGAAATCACCGATTCAGAGGCTCTAGCCATATCAGCAATTTTATTGGATAAGCTTCCAGAAAATTGACGTTGGAAATAACTAAAGGAATGATGTTGAAGATAATTGAACATTTTATTGATAATATCTTCACGAACTCTAGGTAAGGTTTTCAATTTAAAGAAGTCATACATTGCCCAACTAAAATCCATGGCTTGGTAAACAATAATAAATAAGACAACTTGTACCCATACAACTGCAAATAAACTTTCTTTGCTGCTTTCGTGTGATATTACTCCATCAATGATTAATTTCATTAAATAAGGATTAACGGAAGTCAAAATGGCATATAAAAATACCGCAAATATCATTCCTGAGAAAGTAAAACGGTAAGGACGAATAAAATGCCATAAAAATTTAAACAAAGTTTTAGGTAACAAGGCATGACTCCTGTCAATAAGTTGCAATTAAGATCAACTAACTTCAAAAAAGTTGAGTCAAAGATGAAAAAAAATCAATAAGATTAAGTCGACTCTCGATATGTCTCTTTTAACCAATAACTCAGTATCCCGGCCAATACTAAAGCCACGGGAATAACAATCAAAGCACTGCTAAAACTGTCGCTGCTCGCGCTCGCAGCACCGGTGATCGTTGAAAGTTGTTGTGAATTATCCAATAATTTTCCAATTAATGGAGGTAATACAGCACCTCCAATCATGACTACCATATTGGTGAATGCAGATGCGGTCGCCGAGACTTCATTTCGATTGATATCATTGGACACAGCAAATACCAGAATTTCTGCTCCAGCAAAAAAGCTAGAGATAAATAACAAAGAATACATCCAAAGCTTAGAAGTGCTGGGGAACAATATCGCTAAGAATAAAAAGAAAGCACTGATGAAAGAACCAATTATCAACGGAATTCGGCGGCTCTTTATCATTTCCGAAATAATCCCGAAACAAGGACCACCAAAGGCGAATCCAAGGAAAATCATGGAAGACCCCATCGCTGCTTCTTCTTTGCTAAACCCTACAGAAACTAAAAAGGGTACAGCCCAAATTTCAGCAAATGCAGACAAGGGCAAAAATGTTAAGCAACCAATCAATCCATTAATCCACATGGAAGGACTGCAGATCATCTCAACAAAAAGACCTCTTAAGAGATTCGTTTTTGGCTGTGATTCTTTTGGTGCAGTTTTTTCAATTGTGTCTCTTTCCATTATTTCTTTCGAATTAGCAATAGAATCATTTTCTATATTTATTAGATTTTTTACATTCTCTGAATTCAAATTCTTTACTGTATCTGTATTCTTTACACTATTCGAATTCTTTACATCTTTAAGGATGAACCACAATGCAACGGTCAATGGAATACCTAAGATAACACTGTAATATAAAGTTGACTGCCAACCTACAGCATTTACCATATAAGCCATGGTAAGTTCACCACTCATTGCGCCCACCATGCCAAGTGTAGTGGTTAATCCTGCCATTAAGGCAAAATATTTTCCAGGCAACCAATCATTTGAAATTTTCAATACACCTACATAAGCAAAAGCCGAACCAAAGCCAACTAAAAAACGGCCCAATTGCGCCATCGCAATATTTTGCGTAGAAGCAAAAAGATAGGTACCAATCACACAACATAAGCAAGCAAAAGTTAATACTCGACGCGGACCAAATTTATCCATTAACATTCCGACTGGAATTTGCATAGGTGTGTAAGCATAATAAAAACAAGCTGCTAAATTTCCGAGTGCTGCATCGCTTAATAGAAAAGTAGATTTCAATTCTGTACTCATTACACTAGGTGCTACACGCAAATAATATTCATAGCAATAAAAAATAGTACCTAATGCACACATAGCAAAAACAAGCCCAGTAATACTTTTAGTAGTGGGCTGAGTTGCACTTACATTCAAACCTATACTTTTAACTGCAGTAGAAGTAGATGTTGTTGAAGACACATTCATTTTAAAAACCTCTAAATATATTTTAAAGTTACTTAAACTTAATCTTACTTACTTATTGAATTTATTGCGGAAATCTGTGGTCGGGGCGAGAGGATTTGAACCTCCGACCACATGCACCCCATACATGTGCGCTACCAGGCTGCGCTACGCCCCGTAAAAGATCTATTTTACCCTAAAAACGATTTAGAAGACAAGCATTATATTTAAGCTTTCTAACTTATTTTTTAGTGTTTATTTTTATGCTTTTTTATTAATTTTTTGATTTTAAATCATTTCATTTAATAAAATCTATATAAAAATTTGTAATTACACTAATTTTTATATATTTTCTTTAATTCTTTAATTCTTTAATTCTTTAATTCTTTAATTCTTTAATTCTTTAATTCTTTAATTCTTTAATTCTTTAATTCTTTAATTCTTTAATTCTTTAATTCTTTAATTCTTTAATTCTTTATTAATTCTAGATTTTTGCTGTATTTCCTGGATGCCAAATTATTCATTATTTATATATTTTTACGAAAAGCTACAATTTGAATAGTAATTCCATACAGCGGGTATATCTTAATAATTATTGGAATCTGAATTCATAATTGCTAGAAGCTGGATGCCAGCCTTCGCTGGCATGACAATTCATAGTGTCGTGTCGTAATTGGATAAATTCATAGAATTCATAGTGTCTTGTCTTAATTGAAAAACTGATATTACAAGTTCTATGTCATGCTTATGTCATGCCAGCGAAGGCTGGCATCCAGCTTCTACTAATCATTAACTTGTATAAATATAAATTCTGTAATTCTCTTATGGAAAATCATGCCGTTCTGCATCTGAATCCACAATAATTAAAGTTCAAACACTTAGAAATAGATTATTATTTATCAGCCTCTGGCTCACCCTTAAACTTCTCTACTTTAGCCTTCAGCTTCTGACCGGCTTTAAAAGTCACCACACGTCTACCTGTCACTAATTTTTGTTCACCGGTTTTAGGATTTCGACCAGGCCTTGGGATTTTATCCCTTAATTCAAAATTGCCAAATCCTGAAAGCTTAACTGAACGACCTGTTTCCAGCGCTTTTCGGATTTCTTCAAACAATAAATCTACAAAATCCCTAGCTACTACTTTATTTAAATTAAGTTCATTAAATAAATGATCCGCTAATTCAGCCTTGGTCAGCGTCATGATCTATTCCCTTAAAATAGCCTTGAATTCTTGTTTAAGACACTTTACAACTCTGTCGAACACTTCATTAACTTCTGCCTCCACCAAAGTGCGAGATGGATGTTGTAAGATTAAACCTAAAGCGATACTTTTGCTAGTCGGTTCAATCCCTTTTCCTTGATAAACATCAAAAATAATCACTTCACGCAATAAGGGCCCTGCTTCTTTTACAATAGCAGATTTAATATTTTCTACCAAAACTTCCTTATCAACCACAATAGCAATATCCCTGCGAATGCTAGGAAACTTAGAAAACTCTTGAAACTTTGGCACCAATCTTCTTTGGAGCAAATCCAAATTAATTTCAAATCCCACCAATCCTAGCAAATTTCCTTGAGTAGGTAAGTCTAAAGACTTAGATAAAGCTGGATTCAATACCGCAATCCAACCTAAATTATCTCCCTCAAGAAAAATATCTGCTGATTGTCCAGGATGAACAGCTGGATGAAGACTGGGTCGAAATTCCGATTTTAACCTTGTCATGGATAATAAAGCTTCAACGTCTGCCTTCACATCAAAAAAATCTACATTTCTTTTTTGAATACCCCATTGTTCTTTATATATGGGTCCAAAACATAAGCCACTTAACATTTTTCTTTCCTGCCAATTTCCATCCTCAAGTTTGAAGAAACAGGTAGCAGCTTCAAATAATCGTACCCTTTCCTGTTGTCTGCGAACATTATGCAGCAGCACTTCTATTAATCCTGGCCAAAGACTATTACGCATTGCTGACATTTCTCTTGAAATTGGGTTAGATAAAATCAGAGGTTCTGCTTCATTGGTGATTAATTTAATGAGATCAGGAGACACAAAACTATAAGTAATCGCTTCGAAATATCCTCGATTCACCAAAGTTTGCTTAATCCGCGACTGAGGCAGAATGGCTTCAGGAATAACGCTAAAATTAAATTTTGCTTGAGGAATGCTTGCCGGAATATTCTGATACCCATAAACGCGAATTAATTCTTCAATCAGATCTTCCTCAAGATTGATATCTACCCTGAAACTGGGCACGGTGACTTCAAATCCATTTTCATTAGAAATAAAAGAGAATTCTAAACGCTTCAATATATCTTTAATCTCTTGATCTTTGATTGAGATACCTAATAATTTTTCAATGCGATCGCGTCTCAATAAAATCGTGGGTGAAATAGGCAATGCTTCAGGATCTGCCTTTTCTATGATAGGACCCACATTTCCACCCACAATTTTTTCTAATAATGAGGTTGCTCTTTCCAAAGCTCGCATTTGAAGATTAGGATCGACTCCTCTTTCGAATCGAATGGAGGAATCTGTCCTTAAACCATATTGTCTTGCAGAAAAACGAATGCTCTTTGGATCAAAATATGCACACTCTAAAAATATATTATTTGTTTTTTCAGTGACACCTGAACTCAATCCGCCAATAATTCCCGCGATAGCTTGAGGTTGATGTCTATCCGCAATGATTAAAGTGTCTTCGCGCAAACTGATTTCTGTATTATCTAAAGTGGTAATTTTTTCACCAAGACGAGCATAACGTACTACCACTTCTTCATCTAATTCGAATAAATCAAATGCGTGCAGCGGTTGTCCCATTTCTAACATTACATAATTGGTAACATCCACCACAGGAGAAATAGATCGAATTCCAGCTAATTCAAGATAACTTTGCATCCAAGAAGGTGTCGTTGCATTAGGATTGATGTTTTGAATGATTCTACCTAAGTAACGAGGACAAGCAGGGTATGATTCAACATGCACTGGAAAAAAATCTACAATTTTTGGCACAGGCAAATTAAAGTGGACGGGATGATAAGGCAAATTATATAAGGCTGAAACTTCTCTTGCAATTCCTTCCATGCTTAAACAATCACCGCGGTTAGCAGGTGTTTTTAAAGTTAATACCGTTGTTTGTGTTGACGCTTGTGTTGGTATTGAGGTTGAGGTTGACGCAGCGTTTTGTTCTGCGCCTTGTGTCGTGCACTTTTCTATGCTATCGACTTCGATTCCGGCCGCAGTTAATTGTTCAGCAATTTTTTCAATGCTGTGTGGGGGATCAATTAGGCTTCTCAGCCATAGTTCGCTAACTTTCATTAATGTTCCCAATGAATTGTTGATAGAAATATTGAGATTAAAAAGTACCTCAAGATTTGCGATGTACAAGTTCTTCTGGATGCCAGTCTGTGCTGGCATCCAGAAGCACTTGTACATTATCTTTTTTTTAAAAAAACTAGTAATAATTGAAATTTATCATTTAATGAGGGAAATATCTATCAGACTCTATCAATTCTTAGTGATGATGGAGTTTCCACAAAATAAAGATAGTTTAATAACAAAATTCTAATAAATCTTCTTTGGTCAAATTCTTTTTACCAGCAGCATCTACCCTAAATACAATCTTACCTTCTTTAAGCGCTATCAAATGATCTCCAAATTCCAAAGCATGATCTAAATTATGGGTAGTCATTAAAGTAGTAATACCATGCTTTTGAATTACTTTTTGGGTACTCTGCATCAATTTTTTTGCTTGATGGGGATCCAAGGCGCTAGTATGCTCATCCAATAGTAATAACTGCGGTGGTCTTAAAACTGATAAGGCCAACATCAATGCTTGCTTCTCCCCGCCGGACAATAAAGCAACCTCAGTATACAAATGATTCGATAATTGACAATGAAAATCTTTTAAATAATGAGCAAAAAATTTCTTTTCAGGCTGAGTACTTAATTTAAAAAATCCTGATTGTTTTCGATTGAATCTTGATTCTGCAAGAATGCAATTTTCTAATACGGTTAAATCATAAAATAATGATTGGGCAGGGTCTTGTGCAAGCGTGATGATTGAACGATGAAATTCTTCTCTAGAAAGGGTGGTGATAGATTTTTGATTAAATATAATGTCACCTTCAGTTAGAGCATATTGTTGATTCATCAGCTTTATCAAAGAACTCTTGCCCGAACCATTGCGTCCTAATACAACCACTGATTCTCCAGAAAGTAAATTTAGATTAACATCATCTAATATTTTGCGCCTTGCACCAATGATTTGTAATCCTACTTTTTTTAATGATAAAGTTGTGTATTTCATATTGTTTCCTCTTTACCTCTTAGCAAAATAATTAGCATCAATCCCAATAGAAATTTCAAATATATTGGATCGACTCCCAAGGCCAAAAATCCATTCACTGCCAAAAAATAACAATAAACGCCAATGAAACAGCACAAAATTTCTATCAATGGATTAAAGGAAATAGGCTTAAAAAATCTTTTTATAATTTGTTGGCCAATGATGACCGTGCCAATGCCTGTTAAAGTCATGCCAAAACCCATATTTAAATCAGCATAGCCATTTACTAAAGCTGTGAAGACGCCACAGAGTGCGGCTAAGGCATTGCTTAATCCAAGACCAAATAATCTGTATACTTCAACATTTTTCCCAAACGTAATTAGTAAACGCGAATTCACACCAAAAGCCCTGAGTTGCAAGCCAAAACGAGATTTTAAAAGTAAACCAACGAAGATTACCAATAATACAATTGAAATTGTTAAAGTGAATTTGGTACCTAGAAAATTGACATCATCAACATGAAGCCCTATGTTTGGACGTCCCATCATTTGAAAATTCAAGGTATAAAGCATAAATAATCCAATGATGCCAGCAATGAGTGAATTGATTCGGTTTTTAGCTTGAATCAAACTCACACCCATGCCGGCCATGCCACCTAAGAATACGGCCAGACCTGCGCCCAAGAATGAGGAAACTTGTAAATTCAGGAGGCGGGCAAAAACACCCGCTCCTAAAACGAAACTTCCTTCTGTGGTCATGTCTGTAGTTTTTAATATGCTAAAGCTTAAATAAATTCCAAGCGCCATCGGAAAAAATAAGCAACTTTGCTCAAAAGCTTCTAACAGAAGTTTATAAATTTCCATTAGAATTCTCCGATGCAATATTCTCTGATATCATAATTTTGTAACCATGTACTAGAGCAGAAGATTTGAGCTGATTGATATCTACGTTCTGACTTTGACAAGCACTGGGATTATAAAAAATAGTCAAATTGTCCAAGATTTTAATGGGTAGATTTGAAGCCTCTGTACCCGACAAAATTTGCGCAGCTATTACTCCACCTGCCACACCAATTTCTTTCTCAGGTATTCCTAAAGCAAAAGCAGCTCCTTCTTTTACACTACCTTCATCTGAGCTGACAACAGGAATTTTGCGTTTCAGTGCTTCTTGAGTTAAAGTTTTAATGCCACTGACAATCATATGATCTTTCAGAATAAAAATTGCTTCAGATTCTTTATCAATTAATCGGCTGATTGTATAGAGTTCAGGCAAAGCTTGAATCATCAATTTTTGAAGCTTGATTCCTTTTTTAGAAGCAATTGTTTCGGCTAAAGCGACTTCCGGAAAAACTTTTTCACTGCTACTGTAGAGAAGGGTCACTTTTTTTATACCTGGTTTTGCCTTTAATAAAAACTCTAAAGGTTTTTCTGGACCTATTTCATCTACCACACCAGTGATGTTTTTGATCTTCTCCTTTAGTCGCTGTCCTTCTTCAACATTTGCAGCCAAGCTCAAGATCGATTTGTCTTTAGCAACAGTTGCTGTCATTTGTGTAGCAGTTGTTCCTATGGGCACAATTAGATCTACATTCTGTCTAACAAATTGCTGCAAAATACTGCGCTGAATATTCATATCTCCTTGGGCATTTTGAACAATGATTTTTACATCATCAGCATTTACCTGATTAGTTAACTTATCACTATTTATTTTATTGTTATTTAATTTATTCATTTTTTTCAATTCATCATGAACCGACTCCTTAAATCCTGCCACGATATCTCTCAATGCAACATGATCCATAGGCATTAAAATACCTATTATCATCGTTTTCTTCACGGTTGCAGGGTTGGATTCCGGATTGGAAGCTAAACCTAAACAATGGTAAAGGCCAATGGTTGCGATCGCAGCCAGAATAAATAGATTAAACTTTTTAAAATGATCTTTTAAACATTTTTTGAACAACATGATTCTTCTCCTTAATTAATCTTGTTAAATTTGTAAACATTTATGCTATTTTCTCTGGATTGCTTCGCTTTGCTCGCAATGACGCTCATTCTATGCGTTATCGCGAGCGAAAGCGAAGTAATCCAGATGATATTTAAATCATCAATTAAATCACCTAAGAGTTACCTAGATTTAAATTTACTAAATAAAAGTTAAATAAAACTAAAAATTGAAATTAATTATGATTGCGCCAAAGGCGCCAGAAGGTGAACTGAATTGCTTGAAGGAATTTGTCTTTGAGGAAATAGGTAAAAATCTGATTTATAAGTTTTATATAATTTCTGTTATTTGTATGATTTATAAATACAAATAATATTGCAAAAAGATTGGATTCAAGTAACTGAAGTGTCTGGATTAAAGTGTTCATTTCAAGGCTCCTGAAAAAAGTAAAATATTTAACAAAAAAACAAATGGTTAGCGATTTAGCCTCACCAACAAGTGTGTTTTGTAAACATCAAACCTTTAATCTTCATGGCCTCTATAAACCTTATGTTCTAAATGTTCTAATATGATAACTATATACACTTAATGTTAGAATTATTAAATAATCCTAATCCTTACAATCAATATAATCAATTCTGATAAAGCCTGTCAAGCCCTGTCCTGTATAAAATAATCAGAACTTTAATATCCTGTCAGAACATTAAATTCTTTATCAGAATAAATGAAAAATTCATTTGAAATTCTTTTGGAATGAATTTAGGGTTTTAAATTTCCGGAACTCTTAATGCTTCCATGATATCGCCCAATTTAATACTGTTTGGCCGGTGATATCAACTAAACTATTTACATTTGCCTCAGGATCTAATCCAGAAGGAATTTTATCCCAAGCTGCTTTAACTTCATAGGCTCAAGAGATTCTTTTTTATCTTGGATATTCACCACTTTGTCCTGTTTAGCTGAAGTTTCAGTGGCAGCTTGGATGAATTCTTTATTGAATGTGTAATAAGACACAATAATTATCTCCAAAGCAATATTATAATAATATTTAAAATCTATTTAGATTTGTTGAAATATTCTAACACAATTGGAAGATTGAAACAATTGATCCTAAATCTGGATGCCAGCTTTCGCTGTCATGACATCCAAAAACTGACTTTATTGCAGAAATAAACTGTACCTGATGGGAAGGTCCATTTAATTAGTTACGAATTAAATGAAGGCTGGATTTAATGACAGTTATTTTAAAAGAACAAAAAACTACATATGATCACCTTTTGCCTACAATTAACAAAGAGGCAACTTTTGCAAATATTTCTGATAAAATCGGATTGGCTTTAGGCATGCGTAGATCGGGAAAGACACTTTTTACTTCAGCATATGAACAAAAGTTAAATAGTAAACAGAAGTCATTACACCAGAATCTTATCTTAAAAACCAATGGGGTGCTTTAATGAAAAATGGAAAAATAATATGAAAAACGCTAAACCAATTATTGAAACAGACAGACTTTATTTTCGCTTATTTGAAAAAAATGATGCTGAACTACTTTGGAAATTGGATTCTGATCCAGAGGTAAGAGCTCATTTTCCGGGTGGTGCATTACAAAAAGACAAAATCACAGAGAATCTAAATCGTTATATCAATGATTGGAAAAAATTCGGATATTCTGATTTTGCCATTTTTGAAAAGGTTACAAATTCATTTGTTGGCCGCGCAGGATTTGCCCAATATCATGGTGAGATTGAAATGGGTTATGTATTGTTGAAAGAGCATTGGGGCAAAGGCTTTGCAACTGAAGCAGCAGCGGGTTTAATAAATTGGGCAAAACAAAATATTAAAGCATCTAAAATTATTGCTCTTGTACCTATAAAACATATCGCCTCCCAAAAAGTTTTAGAAAAAATTGGGATGCGCAATTTCAAAACTGATTTATATACCGGAGGCCATGGCATCAGAATGCCAGGGAATAGAATGCAAATTCTATGAATATCAACTGCAAAGCTAATCATTAGCTAAATTTCATTTCCAGACTAAGTTACTTGATCACTTAATAACTATCTATATCTCAACTACATACCAGCTTTCACAATTGACAAGAACAATATTGGAATTCGTTATGTACCTATACAATGGTAATTTACTTATGGTCTCAATTTCTATCTCAACATTTAACTCAATAAACCTAATAATATTAAATATAAATGAAGTAAACTATTTTAAAAATATTTGACGTCTTTAATTTTTAACTGTTAAAATACTCTGTACTTTTACAAATCATTTGACCTTGCAGCAAATTTACACATAGGAGATAAAGATATGTCATCATCAAACGCTAGCTCTAAAGTTTCTCATCATATTTTCTACTTATTCGTGTCAGTGTTTAAATCTTTACCACAAATAGGGACGCAGTTTTGTTCAATGAAAAAATGGAAATCCTTTGCTTTAAAGAAACGAAAATTAAGGAGAAAATGCCATGAAAGAAGACAACCGTAAAATCCACATAATACAACGGTTTTAGGAACCGATACCTATATTCAAGATTGTATATAAAAAGAACTTGCCCTTTAACTCTCAAATCCAACTCTCATCAATTCCTCAACACTTTTTCCCTTGGCAAAAAGAAATGTTAGATGTTCTAAAATATTTCCCAGGGCTTGTTAATTGGAAAAATATTCATTCAGAATTTTTAGGTGCGACTACCGGTGTGGCAAATTTGGCTAATCTCTCATCTCCTGAGGAAATGATAGGCAAAAGCGATGAGGATATGCCTTGGGGTAAAGAGGGTTTCGCTGAATTGTTTCGAAGTCAAGATAAAGAAACCCTACAAGGTAAAATACTGCACATACTGAGTAAAACTATTTATTGTGGGAAAGAAAGAATTTTTCTTGTCAAAAAAATTCCCATATTGAGAACAACGGCGCGCATCGAACAAGTGGTTGGCACATTAAACCATTTGCACGAATTTTGCAAACCTACTATTAGAAATATTATTTCAGGTTTGATGGATGCAGGTGTTGAAGTCACCATGGATCTTTTAAACCACATAAAATCGACATTTTTAAATCAAACACATCTCCTTTCACCCAGAGAAGAACTGTGTGCTTATTATTTATTAAAAGGTCTTACCTCTAAAGAAATAGCACGAAAACTTAATATCAGTTTTCGAACGGTTGAATCCTACATTAATGGCATCAAACTAAAATTGGACTGTAAGAAAACTGCAGGTTTAATAGTGAAATTATTGGACTTAGGTTACAATCAACTTCCTTTGGAATTGATTAACAAAATTAACCATCAGAGTAATTCATTTGTAACCAATCGTAATTTCACACACAGTATTTATACGGATAGTCTCTGACCAATAAACTCCTTTACCATTAAACTGTAGTTGTTGAATATCTTAAATGTTTTAATGGTTAATTTTAAATAAGGAGGAACACTATGTTAACTTTAGAGAGGTTAAAAAAACGGCTTAGAAAAAGCCCAACAGGGCCTAAACCTAGGCAAAATCCTGCAACAACCTTGACGACTATCCATGTAGCGTCAAAGCCAAGGCCGAAGCCTGAGCCGAAGCTGCGTGAAACCAAAGCTGATGAAAACGAGAGTGGTACTGCAGTCACGTTTTCTCACACAGCACATGCGCTACTTGAAAAAGAAAGGAAAGAAGCAGAAACTCGGAAAAAAGAAAACAAGGAGGAGCGTCAAATCATTGAAAATAAAGGCATCACAGCTTATTTTAAAATGAAAGCTAGGAAAGCCCTTGTCTGCCTGCTGGGTTATGATGAAGCTGACGCAGAAGATCCTAAAGATGCAAATGGACCTTCTGAATTAGGGAAACAATCTAAACCCGCAATCCATAAACCAAAGTCATAAAGGTCAAATTCAATGGTAAATATATATTAAGGGCCTTAATCTTTAAGGCCCTTTTTTAATTTTTAAAATAATTCGCAGCTATTCAGAAATCCTAAAATAAACTCCTAGATAAAACCTCCATCATCAATAACCAAATTTCCATGATAGACTTTATGAAGCTTCGATACACGCCAAAATTGATCACTTTAAATAGGAATAAATTATCGATAGGACAACAAATCGAAATAAGGTCGGTATAAGCGTTAGTGATATCACACACCCAAGATCAAAATGGAGTTCAACAAGATAGAAAAGATAGCATTTGTTGTTGATTCTTTTTAACTTTCCTTCTTCGGCATATAAAGATCCGTAATCGTCCCTTCAAAAGCTTCGGTAGCTAAACAAATTGTTTCAGATAAAGTAGGATGAGGATGAATGGTCAGCGCAATATCTAAAGCTTCGCAGCCCATTTCAATGGCTAGCGCCACTTCAGATATTAAATCTCCTGCATTCGGTCCCACAATACCAGCACCTAGAATCAATTGACTGTCTTTATCAAAAATTAGTTTCGTGATGCCTTCATCCCTACCCAAACTAAAGAACGACCACTGGCCATCCAAGGAAACACCCCTTTACCGTAATTAATTTCGCGCTTCTTGGCTTCTATTTCAGTCAATCCTACCCAGGCTACTTCTGGATCTGTATAAGCTACAGATGGAATGCAACGCGGTTCAAAGAAATGTTTTTTACCAGCTATTACTTCAGCTGCAACTCGTCCTTCAGGCATCGCTTTGTGTGCGAGCATAGGATTGCCCACAATATCGCCAATTGCAAAAATATGGGGAACATTGGTACGATTTTGCTTGTCTACAGGAATAAAGCCTCGTTCATCCACATTAACACCTGCTTTTTCCGCGCCAATCTTTTTACCATTGGGTACACGTCCTACTGAAGCAAGAATTTTGTCAAAACGTTGATGCTGTTCTGAAACATTTTTGCCTTCGAATGTTACCCACAATCCATCTGATTTTGCTTCCACGCCACTTACTTTTGTTTCTAGCATAATCGCTTCATATTTCTTTTGTACTCTCTTTTGGAGTGGCGCAACAATATCTCTATCAACTCCTGGCAATAATCCTTCTGTTAATTCAACAACAGACATTTTTGATCCCAATGCATGATAAACGGTGGCCATTTCCATGCCTATAATTCCACCCCCAATCACCAACATTTTCTCTGGGATATCTTGAAGTGCAAGCGCACCCGTTGAATCAATTATTCTAGGATCGTTAGGTAAAAAAGAAAGCTGAACGGGTTCTGAACCTGCTGCAATAATGGCATGCTTGAATTGAATGATTTGCTTGCCTTCTTTTCCTTCCACTTCAAGTTCATTAGGCCCAATAAATTTACCTACCCCCTGAACCACTTGAACTTTACGCTGCTTGGCCAGCATTTTGAGTCCACCAGTTAAACGCTTAACAACGCTTTCTTTCCAGGATCTCAGTTTATCCAAACCTAAATTAAAGGAACCGTACTCTAAACCATAATTTTTAAATTCATGGACTTCTTCAATTATTTTTGCTGCATGTAAAAGCGATTTAGAAGGAATACAACCCACATTTAAGCAAACGCCTCCTAACGTTTCAAAGCGTTCTACTAATATCACTTTCATTCCCAAATCGGAAGCGCGAAAAGCAGCAGTATACCCACCCGGTCCTGATCCCAAAACAACCACTTCCGTTTGTATATCTGACATTTATGGTTTCTCCCTTATGACAATTTTAGGCATCAATCACTTACTCTGATACCCTACAACAATAATCTTCGCATATCCGATAATTGTTTTACCAAGAAACTGCAAAAACGTGCGGCTTCTGCACCATCTATAACACGATGATCATAGGATAAAGATAAAGGCAACATTAATCGCGGTACAAATTCTCCATCTTGATACACAGGCTTCATGATTGCTTTTGATACCCCTAGAATCGCAACATCAGGAACGTTAATAATAGGTGTGAATCCTGTTCCTCCGATGCCCCCCAAACTCGAGATACTAAATGAACTTCCTTGCATATCTTGAGCTTTTAATTGTCCTTGGCGTGCTTTATGACTGATCTCTCCCAATTCTTTTGCTAGATCAAATAAGCCTTTTTGATCAACATCTCGCACCACTGGCACCACTAATCCACCAGGCGTATCCACCGCTACGCCAATATGATAATACTTCTTGATAATCAAATCGCTGCCGTTAATATCTAATGATGCGTTAAAACTTGGAAAATTTTGCAAAGTTGCTGTCACAGCTTTCATGATAAATCCCAATGGCGTTAATTTAACACCTTCATCAGCCAGCGCTTGACTTTCTTTGCGAAATTTTTCTAAATCAGTAATGTCTGCTTCGTCGAACTGCGTGATATGCGGCACCATCAACCAATTGCGTAACAAATATCCACCAGATAATTTTTTAATTCGCGATAATGGTTGAATGGTCACAGAACCAAATTGAGAATGATCAATTTGTGGCCAAGGTGGAATATTTATTCCAGGAATAGCTGTACCGCCGCCCCCAGAACCTCCAGATCCACCTCCAGCAGCTCCTGAATATGCTTTCTTTAATTCACCTTTAACATGCTGCTGTACGTCAATTTGTAATATTCTGCCATTGCGTCCACTGCCTTTAATTCGATTTAAATCTACTCCTAACTCTCTCGCAAATCTTCTCACCCCAGGACCAGCGTGTGGAAGTTCTCCACTGGGTTTTACTGACTTAGTTTCTTCTATTTGTTCACCTTGTTCTTTACGTTTTTCACCTTTTTCTCCGCTTGAGCTCGGACTTTTTGATTTTTCTTCAGCTATTTTATCTTGCGTTTTTGCAGCTTCTGAAGTTTTTGCGGCTTCTGAACCTTTCTGGGTTTCTGAAATCTCTGAAGTTTCTAAACTTAATATTTGATCTCCAGCAGAAACAGTATCTCCTACTTTCACTAAAACTTCTTTTATAACGCCAGCATAGGGTGAAGGTATTTCCATCGATGCTTTATCGGTTTCTAAAGTAATCAAAGAAGCTTCTTTTGAAATTCTGTCTCCTGCTTTGACCAAAACTTCAATCACGCTCACATTTGAATAATTGCCAATATCAGGAACTTCGACTTTTTGAATTACAGGTGTTTTTTTATTTATATCTTTTTCTTGATCCTTCTTGTCCGTTTTATCTGCTTTATCTGTATTCTCTTTTTTCTCTTCTTTTTCGTCCTTCTCTGCTTTTTCACCTTCTTTTGCCTTTCCTTCTTCTCCCTTTTCATCAGTCTCTAAAGTTAAAATGAGATCACCCTGCGAAACTTTATCTCCCAATTTCACCTTAATCCTCTTAATTTTACCAGAATAGGGCGAAGGAACTTCCATAGATGCCTTATCCGTTTCTAAAGCGATAAGAGACGCTTCCTTTTCAATCATTTGGCCTTCTTTAACCAAAATCTCGATAACATCAACGTTGGAATAAGAACCTATATCTGGGACGACCACATCTTTTAGCATATCATTGGACTCTTTTTATCAGGATTAATCTGATACTTCTTAGCAGCTGCAAGCAAGGTTTCTAAAGGCAAACTTCCTTCATCTACTAATGCTTTTAAGGCTGTATAGACAATATAATATCTGTCCACTTCAAAAAAGTAGCGTAATTGTTTTCGACTATCACTGCGTCCAAAACCATCAGTACCTAACACAATATATTTTCTGGGGACATAAGCTCGGATTTGATCGGCATATTGCTTGATATAATCTGTCGCTGCAATAATAGGGCCTTTGGTATCCTTTAAGCAGTGAGTAACGTAGGGA
Source organism: uncultured Acidobacteriaceae bacterium (assembly GCA_963712035.1). Taxonomy (GTDB): domain Bacteria; phylum Acidobacteriota; class Terriglobia; order Terriglobales; family Acidobacteriaceae; genus PALSA-270. The sequence continues at coordinate 378,707 of CAVQGL010000007.1, forward strand.
ATTTTAGCTTTTTCTTTTGGATGCAGATTATTCCATCGTAAAGTTTCTTGTCCCTCTCGTGCCAGCAAATTAAAGCTCGTTGCGCTCCAGACATCGCTTTCTACTCCAAAATCTTGATTCAACAAGTGCGACGCTTCTATCACTTCTCTCAATATTGTGCCAGAACCTAATAATTGCACTCGAAGCTCAGAATTAGACTTGACTTTTCTTATGTTTTTGCTTTCAGTACTTTTTCTTTTGTCTTTCTCACCCTCTCCTCCACCTTCTTCCTCACCCCCATCCTTTTCAGCAACAACATCCAACTGAGAAGAATCCAGTCGGTACAATCCTTTTAAGATTCCTTCTTCAGTACCACCCATCATGTCTGGATGTTTATAATTTTCATTCATCGTTGTGATATAGAAGAATACGCTTTCCCTGTTAGCCACCATTCGTCGCAAACCTTCATGGATAATCACTGCTAATTCATAAGAAAAAGTGGGATCGTAAGAAATACAATTAGGAATAGTTCCAGCAAGAATATGACTGTGTCCATCTTCATGCTGTAATCCTTCACCATTTAAGGTTGTTCTTCCTGAAGTGGCGCCAATTAAAAATCCTCTTGCACGAGAATCTCCAGCCGCCCAAGCCAAATCTCCAATTCTTTGAAAGCCGAACATAGAATAAAAGATATAAAATGGAATCATAATTTTATTATGCACGCTGTAGGATGTGGCAGCAGCAATCCAACTACAAAAAGAACCTGCTTCAGTGATCCCTTCTTCTAAAATTTGTCCATCTTTTGATTCTTTGTAGAACATTACTTGTTCTGAATCGACAGGCTTATATAGTTGGCCCAAAGATGAATAAATTCCTAATTGACGAAATAATCCTTCCATCCCAAAAGTTCTGGCCTCATCAGGAACAATAGGCGTAATGCGATTTCCAATTTCTTTATCTCTGCATAAAATCGTCAATAATCTCACAAACACCATGGTCGTAGAATGCTTTTTATCTCCGCTTCCCTTAATCAGAGATTCAAAGGCAGAAAGAGGGGGAATTTTCAATGTTTCGTCTGCTTCAAGCCTCCTTGAAGGCAAATTCCCACCTAGATGCGCACGACGTGCTCGCATATATTGGATTTCAGAACTATTATCATCTGGTCGATAAAAAGGAAGTTCCGCATCTTCGGCCAATTTTTCATCTGGAACAGGTATATCGAAACGCTCCTTGAATTTTTTTAATTCATCAATTGTCATCTTCTTTGTATTATGCGCAATATTCAACGCTTCTCCAGCACTACCCAATCCATAGCCTTTAATCGTTTTTGCTAAAATGACAGTAGGCTGTCCTTTATGATGAATCGCTGCATGATAAGCAGCATAGACTTTCTGTGGATCATGTCCGCCTCGATTTAAATGCATGATTTGATCATCAGAATAATGCGACACCATATCTTTCAATTCAGGATATTTTCCAAAGAAATGTTCACGAGTATAGGCGCCGCCCTTGGCCTTATAATTTTGATATTCTCCATCAACAGCTTCTTCCATGCGCCTTGCTAGCAATCCTTTTTTATCTTCTGCCAAATAAAGGATCCCATAAATTTCCCCAAAGGACTTTAATGACATTCCATCCATTACCCTTGAAAATTCTTTCTAATTCTTGAATAATTTTTCCATTTCCCCGTACGGGTCCATCTAACCGTTGTAGATTGCAATTAATCACAAAGATAAGATTGTCTAAATTTTCTCTACCCGCGAGTGAAAGTGCACCGGTGGATTCAGGTTCATCCATTTCTCCATCTCCACAAAAGCACCAAACTTTGCGTGAAGAGGGAGTGAGGATGGATCTGAGCTTCTAAGTAACGCATAAATCTTGCTTGATAAATGGCTTGAATAGGCCCTAATCCCATTGATACAGTAGGGAATTGCCAATAATGCGGCATCAACCAAGGATGCGGATAAGAAGAAAGTCCGCCTCCCCCTATTTCTTGTCGAAAACGATCAAGCTCTGACTCTGAAATCGTTCCTTCTAAAAAGGATCTTGAATAAATACCAGGAGAAGAGTGTCCCTGAATATAAAGGAGATCACCACCATGATTTTCTGTGGGTGCATGCCAAAAATGATTAAATCCAACATCATATAAAGTGGCTGCAGAAGCAAAGGTGCCAATGTGTCCACCCAAATCCGGATCTTTTTTTCCTGCATGCACTACCATCATGGCAGCATTCCAACGAACTAAAGCTCGAATCCGTCTTTCCATTGTTGGATCGCCAGGTAGTTTAGCTTGTTTATTCACTGGAATTGTATTGATGTAAGGTGTATTCAAAGAGGTTCGAACACCACACCCTTGCTCTTCAGCATTTTGTAATAATTTTTTTAATATATATTGAGCACGTTCAGGTCCTTCTTTAGCAATCACTGAAGCGAGTGCATCCAGCCACTCTTGGGTTTCGGTTGGATCAACGTCTGAAGCCATATCTGTTCCTAAATTTCAATTTTATAAAAGTACATAATATAAACGCGGAAATCACTATTCCACTATTTAAGTTATCCAAAATTTTCATCCAATCCTATTCTTTAACATTGTAGCTAATAATTCCCAATTAAAAGCAGGTCCTGGATCAGTTTTACGATCCGGTGCTATGGTTTGATGACCTACTATTCTTCCTTCAGTTATTTTTGGATAGGTCCTCATTAGCTCAGACAATAACTCTATTAAAGAATGGTATTGCTCTTTGGCGTAAGGTACCTCATCTGCCCCCTCCAACTCAATGCCTATTGAAAAATCATTACAACGTTCTCGTCCTAAAAAAAATGATTTCCCTGCATGCCAAGCACGTAAATGAAAGGGAACAAACTGAATAATGGATCCATCTCGTCGAATCAAGCAATGTGCTGAAACCTTAATATGCGCTATTTCATTGAAATAAGGATGCTCTTTTGGATTTAATTTATTTAAAAATAAAGCTTCTATATAAGGTCCACCAAATTGATTCGGAGGTAAACTAATATTGTGGATAACAATAAGGTCAATCACCTCACCTGATGGTCTTTCATCATAGTTGGGTGATTGAACAAATTTTGCACCTGATAAGAGTCCAGTCTTAGGATTAATATACATGACTTACTTTTCTATACTGCATTTACAATGATTGCATAGGATGAGATAGTTAAGTCAACTATAATGACATAATGAAGGAATAGTTCAAAATGAATAGGAAAAATGATAAGGGAATGGATATTTGGGATAGAGGTCAATCATGATGATACTAGTAATTATATTAGCCTTATTAGCGGCATTGATAATTTATATTATCTCGATATTCAACAATCTGATTTCACTGAAAAATAACTATAGCAAAAATTGGGCGAATATTGATGTATTGCTCAAACAACGAAATAGCGAACTTCCCAAATTGATTGAAACCTGTAAAGAATACATGGGATTTGAGCAAGAAACATTAATGAAAATAGTAAAGGCCAGAGAAGTTGCAATGACAGCCACTGTACAACAAGATCTGACCACTCTAGGGGCTGCAGAAACTGAATTACATAAAAACCTAGTCAAGCTTTTTGCTTTGGCTGAAAGTTATCCCGATCTCAAGACAAATAAATCATTTTTGCAACTTCAGTCTCGGATCAGCGATCTCGAAAATTCTATAGCCGATCGTCGAGAACTCTACAATGACAGCGTCAATGTATATAACATTCGCATCCAGCAATTTCCAGAAATCCTTGTCGCTAAATTATTTGGCTTTCAATTGGCTCAACTATTGAAATTTAGTCCTGAAGAAACTGAAGATGTATCGATACAAGGATTATTTAAGAAATGAAAGATATTGTTTCAACTAATTTAATCATGCTTACCATAGCCATGCTGACAATAGATAATTCTGTACGTGATCATTATTAGGATCGCATGAACCTTTCAACCATTCTACATCAACCGCAATTTCATATATTTCTCTTCTTTATTCTTGTATTAATTCCTGTGATTGCTGCGCTTGCGTGTCTTTATTATTCGTTTAGTTACCTTAAGGCCAGTTGGATCTTACGTGAAACCCCTGCTTCTAAAATTCGCTCTGCTGCTCAAGGATATAATGAATTAACGGGTGCTGGACAATATTTTAATGAGCAGCACTTGACTGCTACATTAACCAAAACTCCTTGTATTTGGTTTCATTATGCTATTGATCAATGGCAGACTAGAGAAACAAGTGAAGGACTGGAGAATGTTTGGATAACGATTGAAGAAGGAAAGAGCAAGGACCCTTTTATGATTGCAGACAAAACCGGAGAATGTCTCATTTTTCCAGAAAAAGCAGCCATTTTAACCATCCGTTCCAATATTTGGATGGGATATCAAAGAATGCCTAATCCAATGAAGCCAAAGCAAGGCTTTATTTCTGCCCTTGGTTCTTGGTTATTTGAAGATCGTTCTTTAAAATTTAGATACCGAGAATACCGTCTCGAAAATGACGAAATAATTTATGCTACTGGATTTTTTAAGACGCTTTCCATTGATGATCCTTTCATTCAAGATAATGTCCAATTAAAGAGATATCTCGAACAAAAGGGTCAAAAGTTTCTGAATATTTTGACTGATGAAGGACTTCCTCAAAAATATGAATTTGTAGTTTCCAATTTTAAAGAATCAATCTTAGCAAAGCAATTTCAAAGACAAGCTTTAATATATTTTATTGCATTCTTATTCTTCAGTGCTGTATCAACAAGTTCAATTTATTCTTTAGTCATGCAGGCACTTGCTAACTATTAGATCAACTATTATTCATCATAATAATAGTTCATTGACGAATATTTGTAGGTTTACTATCAACTCTGCTGATCCTCTGGATAGGTTGCGCATTTGAAGCAACGCTACTGCCACTGCCACTACCGCTGGCATTTCCTCCTCCATTAACACTGTTAATGGCATTACCACCATTCATCGGCTGAGGAATTAAATTAGATACTGTATTAACACGAGCGTGAGCTCTTATAGGCAAAGATGCAGTATTCGTTCCAAGTCTATTTTGTGTAGTACCATTAAGAACATTATTAGGATTAGGACCTTGGAATATCATTGCTTGAACTTGAGTGACCAAAGGCTGTTGATTGGTTGGTGCTGCAACTTGAAGTTTTGGTGCAACCGCAACTTGAGGTTTTGGTGCAACCGCAACTTGAGATTTCGGTGCAACCGCAACTTGAGATTTCGGTGCAACCGCAACTTGAGATTTCGGTGCAACCGCAACCTGAGATTTTGGTGCAACTTGGGGTTGAGCATTCGTTTGAACGACAGCTTGTGGTTTCAAGGTCACAGTAGCCTGGGGATTGATTGTAGGCCCAACTCGTAATTTCGATGTATCTGTCTGAACAATTGTTGCTGGTAAAGATTGTGGTTTTGATATACTCGCGAGCTGGGGTTTAGGTGGAACAGGAGCTGGTTCACTCAATCCTGCTGCAAATTGTGCAACCGGTGCGTTAGTAGTACCTGGTAGATTTTGTGCAGTCACAATTGGTTTTTCAACAACTAATTTTTGCTCTAATCTCCGAGCTGGATAGGTAGAAGCACCGATAGAATGTTGTGTTTGAACTTGACCTTGGGTTTGAGTGCGAATTTGAGCCGTGGATTTAGATAAAATCTGAGTTCCTTGTCGCATTGATGCTATCTCTACTTCGCGAACTTGGTCTTCTTCTGCATCATGTCTGTCAAAGGACAATTGATACATTTTGGCAAAAGCTTCATCACAAGCTATCTGATATTGATGCTTCCAATCCGATTCTGCATCTTTTTTAGCATAATCGTCTAAAATCTGATTTTTCAAAATTAATGTATAGAAACTTACCAGATGCTTTGGATAATTATAAAGATTATTAGAAAGCATCCGACTTTGTCCAACTTTAGGCGCTCTCTCAAATACTTGTTTTTTTTCCTGTTCATTCTTCACTTCAAGATTGCCTTTTAGACTTTGACTGCCTATGCCATTTTCTCTACCACTTTGTGGTACATCTCTCCTTTGAGTTGGCATTGATGCCATTATTTCTTGATATACAGCATCGAATGTTCTTTTTGCCTTCATTCAATCTTCTAATAAGTCTTGAGACAATTCAATTCTAATCAATTCTTCTAATGTTCCATAAAATCCTGTTTTAGAGGGAACAAGTTTAATTTTCGGTTGCAGTGTGTTATCAATATCTTCAAAGTTTACTACTTGAGAATAAACTCGAAAACCTGTGGGTTCTACCTTGAATAAAACATGGCCGTGATCTAAATCCTTCTTTAATCGCCCATTTCTATTAGGTTTATCGCCATCTATTGTATATTGGTGAAAATAAGTATAGTAAAAATAAGAGAGAACAAAAAATTGCTGGCCTGATGGCTGTACTTCTTCATTCTTAAAAGGACGAATAATGTAGGGTAGTTTTTCCCAAGTAAAATTGCCAAAATCTCGGATAATAAAAGGTGGCGGACCATCTTCTGGCTTTAACATGGATTGTTTAAATTGTTCAAATTCTGTATATGCGAAATCTTTAAAAACTCTTTCTTCTGTTCCTTTAAGATTTTTAAAAGTATGATTCAAAACCAGTGATGTATTCAGCAAACGTGCTAAATCCGATTCTGAATCAGTCTCTCTACCACTGGAACCCCTAATTAAAGCTTCTTCATTGATAGCTTTCCCATCTGCGATCCTAATGGTGGTGCGTAGTAAATCAATTTCCTCAACTCTCTTGAAAGTAAAAGGATTCTCTTTTTTAAATTTATTGAGTTGTTGTTTTTCTTTTAAGTCATCAAGTAGTTCTGGCGCTATAGCCATTATACGACTCCTTCGGTAGTTATCTATTGAAATTATAATGAGCCATCGTAACTAATCAATTTTAAAATGTCAAGAGCCTTTCAGTTCTGTTAGGAGGGGTTAGAGTATATAATATTAGCTTTTATGTAAGTATTTAAGTAATTATTAATGATTGAATAATAATAAATTATTTTAGAGCGACAGCATCACAACAATAAGTTAAGTTTCTTAACTTATTGCATAAATGCAGTAGTAGGTATATCTCGTTCCTTTCAGTATTTTTTACTATTGAACCATCGTTCATATTCGATTAATATACAGCCCGTAAGGAAACCTATATCCAGCTTTTTTTTTAAATATAGGTATTTAACCACAAAGAAAAAGCGTTTGAATAAGTCTGAGTGTCATCACTGTTCAAGCAATAAGTTTTGATGTAGAAAACGGGAAGCCTTTGGGCAATGTATGAATAAATTTGCTGAAAATAATCAAATTATTAAATTTCACCCAAAATATTTATGGTTTTTAAATCTTAGCTATACCATGATAATTGTCATGGCAAATTGGTTCAATCCACGAATTGTTCAAGTGTTTGGCTTAGATTTTCGGGCAAGCACCCTTATTTTTCCCATCACTTTCTTACTTTCTGATTTAATAACCGAAGTCTATGGCTTTAAATTAGCCCGTCGAACAATATGGTGTGGAGTGATATTCAATTTATTCTTTATTGTATATGGTCAAATAGTCACTCATCTTCCTAGCCCAAGCTATCCAACAAATAATGTAATATTTGATTCCCTTCATGCTACTACTATAAGAATTATTATTGCCTCTATTATAAGCTATTTTTGTGCTGAGCCCCTTAATTCAATTATTATGGCAAAACTCAAAATCAAGTTTAATGGGAAATATTTGAGCCTTCGCTTCATTATTTCAACAGTAATGGCTTCAGGGTTAGACAGCTTGATCTTTTCGATCCTTGCTTTCTACGACACAATAGAGTCAGAACACCTCAATAGAATGATATTTGTGATGTGGTTTGTAAAAGTGTTCGTTGAATTAATCGGCTTGCCTCTTTCAATTTTCCTTGTGAAAAAGCTAAAGAATATTGAACAATTGGACATCTATGATCGAAAAACCAATTTCTATATGTTTTGCTTGGATACAAAATACACTCTCAAAGACAACGAATTTGCTCAGCCTCAAGTGGTGAAATTAAAGCATCCTAAGCACATTCCAATACTGTAGATTGAGTCTTGAATTAAAAGGAAATACATCCCTATCTTAATCCAATAATCTAACCGATCCGGTATTCAGATCATAAAAGCCGCCCACAACATCTATTTTTTCTTGTTTCATTAATTTCGATATTGGTGCTGACTTCTTGATCAACTCTACGCTTCGACGAATATTGGCTTCAACAGCCTCATCTAAGGATTGATTTTTCTTCATGGCTGGCTTTATTAATTTAGCGACCTCTTCGATATCCTTAGTATTATTGTTCATCACTGCATCGACAGCTCCACAATTTGAATGTCCTAACACTAAAATAATAGAAGAATGGTTATAGATGGCTGAATATTCAACGCTATCTAATTCTGTTCCGCCAACGACGTTACCCGCCACTCTCACAACAAAAATGTCTCCAATCCCTTGATCAAATGCGAGTTCAGGGGGAACACGTGAATCAGAGCACCCTAAGATTATTGCAAAAGGCCTCTGTTTTGAAGCGGTAATGGTGCGTCTATCTTGATTTCGATTGGCACATAAATTACCTTCCTTCACAAAGCGCTGATTACCTTGTATGAGACGATCAAGCGCAGCTTTAGGAGTCAAAGTATTTTCATTAGAATTTGATGCAGTATTTGTACCTATGTCTGTTTTTGTATCTGTATTTGTTGTAGTATCCGAGCGCATGTTTCCAGATCCCGAATTTGGTTCGATATTCATATTATTATTAGCATTTGGGTCGGTATTTTTTTGGGCAAACGAAATTTCTTGTACAAGAAATCCCATTAATAAAACACTTAAAAAAATGATTTTTTTTGACTTATTAAATCTTTGCAATAAACTATAGGTCATTGTCCACTCCCTTGTTATCAACTATCCTATACCTTAGTTTAATATACTTTAAAATTATTTCCTGTCTTTAATTTAGGGATTCGGATTCCTAGACAATAAACTTATGGCTGATTGAGCTTCAGTCTTCTGGTTTCGATATGCAAAATATAAGCCAAATTCATCTGCATCTTGATCGACATGACGATACGCTTTACCAGCTTTGATGGCTTTACGATATTCCTTTCTGTGAACATAAAATTCATTCCGATATTCTGTTGCAATATGACGCGCAAAAACTCCAGTGCAACCATCGATGAATCCTCGGGCATGGGCTAAAATAGATTTTTCGACATTCTGATCATATAGAGATGCTCCAAATTGATATACATTCCAACGTTCACGGCAAAGCTTGAGATCGATTTGACTATCTATTTTGTAACACTTCAATATTTCATAAAAAGGGTGAGAAATCATCTTAGTATAAAGCTGCTTCAATATTATTTCATCATCACCTTTTAATTCTTGCGCTTGATTTGTTCCATTCTCAACTTTTGATTTTTGCTCAATCCTTGATCTATTTTCAACAAACGCTTTAAAGTATTCTTTCACCACAAAAAAGAAGCTACAAACTTGTTCATAAAATTTAATATGATCTTTAATCGTATCTTGAATTTTTAACTTTGCAGTCTGATTTAATTGAGCATCCTCAAATCCAAGTAAAGGACAGATAGAATGATTGCGAAAGATAACATTTCTAAGGTGTCCCGCATGTTCTGGAATCATAGGAGCTAAATCAGGAGACAAAAAATGTACAAGTTCAAAAGCTCTTCCAAGTAAACCAAGCATCGCATCTCTGTGCACCAAAATTTTACCCAAGCCCCATTTTTCAAAATCATGAGAACTGATTGAAATTTTCTTCCATATTTCTTCTAATCCGGATACTTCTTTTTTAAATTTCGTATATTGTTCTTCTAGCCAGAGCTTGTCGTCAACACCTACACTACCGCATGTTTCTGTGAAAAGAGAAGATGAGAGATCATTGTTTTGCGCTGTTGGACTTGAATCGTGGTCGCTGTCATTCAACATATCCCAACCATCTTCAGATAAATTTGAATTTCCAGCCTTCTCTGCATTTTCAGCATTCACTCCATTTCCAGACTTCCCAGCAGAAGCTTTTGCTTGTCTCTCAATCAAAAGTTTTATCTCCATCTCTCTACGATGCGTTTCTGCCAATCTCTTTCTTTCAACACGAAATCGTTCTAGCTCAACCAAGCGTTCTGCCTGTTTTTGGGCAGTTTCCAATGTCTCCTTTCTTCTCTTTTTCAATTCTTTGCTTTTAAGCTTCATTCGTTCGCGTTCACGCTTATTCACTTCGCGTCGCTCATCATTTTTTCTTTGCTCTGCTTTAATCGATGCTTGTTCTATTAGAAATTCTTCTTGGCGTCTTGCTGCCAATATTTTTTTAATGTCTGAAAGTCCTGTGCTTATTTTTTTCAAAGTGCTCCATTGTTTATCAGCATCATCTGACAATTGATTGAGGGTTGAATCCTCTTTTAATGCATTCCAAGCTTGAATCGCTTCCCTTTTCTTTTGTTCATTGATTAACCTTCTAATATTCGGCTCGATATTTTCCCAATATTGCTCGAAATTTTCTCCAAGACTCTCCAAGTTTTGTTTTGCAAGCAGCATTTCTTTTTCAAGCTTTTCTACAACTTCTTGATAGTATTGAACCTTTTCAAGTCCCTGAGTGACCTTTGAAGCGTCCATTGTGCCGGTAAAGCGATCAGAATGATAAAAGGCTTCACAAGACTCTAATAATTCATCAATCTCTTGAATGAGCGCTTGCAGTTCCTGTATATATTTTGTAAGTGTTCTATAATCTTGATCAATGAGCTTTCTGCTGAATTGGATTCGACGATAATTTTGATCCAATTCAGACTTTAGCATTCTGAAATCGTCATCTACTATTCTTCTTTCAGCCAATGATTGTTCTTGTTTCCTTACCCTAGGTTTCAATACTTCCCAGAATGATAGTTCAAATTCTTCAACAGTGAAGCCTTCCTTATCTACTTCCTTATTCGTTGTCTTATTCACGTCTTTGCCCGATTCCTTAGCATCAACTTTGTTGCATTTTTTGCTTAAAATAAGATTTTCTGCCATCTTCACAACTTCACAACTGCTAATCTTGATTTTTGAAGAAGAACCTAAAATAAATCGAGGAATCAAACGCTGAAATTCAAAATTCTTGCAATTAATAAGAAAATGATGTCCAAATTCAGGATGATAGCCAATTTTTGGTTCCATTGATAAAAGTAATTCAGAAACTTGATCAATCCATTCTTGTACTTTTTTTATTTGCGTTAAATTTTTTGACATCCAACTCTTTAATTTAGGCGCATAATGTAAGCTGTTGAGCAATTCTCTGGTGAATAAGTATTGCGCTGCTTCTTCTTGGTCAAACTTTTTTGCAATGATAAGTGGAGTTATCGCCGTATTTTCATTATTAACAACCCAAATACATATTGAAAGAGGAGAGGCACCTGCATTGATAAGTGTTTTAATTAAGTTTAAATCCCCATCAAAAGAAGCTTTAAGGATCGGAGGCAATAGAAGTATCTTCTCATTCCCCTTATTATGATTTGCTCTCACTATCAGCATTTCGCAATGGTCAGATGAAACAAGACCAGCATCTAGTAATCGCTCCAGACCTTTATAATAAGAAAATTGAAGACTGTTGTAGTAGTACGTATCGGCTTGTTCTTGAATCAACTTGGCAAAAGGCTCTGTGCTCAATAAAAACTTGAGCAGTGCACGAAAATCTTGGGTTAAATTAGTCATCAAAACACTAAAGATGTGTTTAACTGTTTCAGTTACGATTGCATTATATACACCAGAATCACCTTTGCTTTTAGCATCAGCAACAATGGCTTCAAGTATTGTTTTACTGACTACAAAGGGACAAAAATTTAGGGCAGATTTCAAAATACTTAAGTTATGAGCAACTGAATAGAGATTAGCCTTTTGCTCAATTAAATATTGTAAAACCGGAAGCCTTCCTTCCATTTCTATAGAACATTCAACGAGAACAGAACTCAAGGCTGTGTCTCCCAATGCTGTTGTCTGATTAACATCAGCTTTATGCGCTACTAAGGATCTAACTGTGTCTATCCTGCAGCGCATCGCAGCGTACATCAAGGGTGAGACATCAATATGCTTCCAATTATCAGGATCACAGGACTGTTGTTTATCTTGAGAAAAAAAATGAAAGGGAATAAGACTTTGAACATCTGCTCGACATTCCAATAAACGATAGATAGCCTGCTCATTGTTAACTGCAATTGCAGTGCAAAGAGGAGTGCGGTTTAACTTATCTCTTGCATTGATATCTGCTTTAGACTGGATAAGTAATTCTATTCCTTCTTTTTGATGACTTTCTATTGCAGATATTAAGGGCAAGTGGCAGAGTGAATTGCTCGGGCCATTCACTTCTGCTTTCGCGTTTAATAATAATCGCATCAAAGAAAGATTTCCATTATTACTTGCATAAGTTAATGGAGTCAATCCATTTTTTTCTAAAGTATCTGTAGAAGCTTTTCTCTCTCCTGATAATAATACCCTTGCCACATTTTCATGATTATTTCTGGCAGCAACACACAAAGCAGTTTTCCCATTAGAAGCTCTCGCCTCTACATCCGCTTTTGCATCCATCAATAAAGCTGCACTTTTCGCATGACCTTTATAGGCAGTGAGTATTAAAGCTGTGAATCCATCTCCTGGGCTTGGTTCTTCAATTGAAATCTCAACCACTTGTAATAATAATTCTAGGATTTTTTCATTACCTAAACTTGCAGCTCTCTGTAGCGGAGTATATCCGTATGCATCTTTGACATTAACATCCACTCCTCCTACTTTCAATATGAGATTTAAAATGTCAACACGATTTTTTTCAGCAGCATAATGAAGTGCAGAATTGTGATCGGCTTGTGGAATGACTTTACACGGATTGGCTTTAGCATCTAACAATACCTTGGCTACTTGAGTAAAACCCATCATTGTTGCAGAAATCAAACACAAATCCCCTGCCTCTCTAAAATATTGGATACCTTCAAGGCGACTTGCAATCAATCTTCCTACTTCTTTTGGTTGATTTGCTTTTGCTAATTCGAAGAGCGCGCAATGCAAGGGATTGTGAAAGAATTCCTTCAGATCTGAACTCAGTTCCTGTTTTGTTTGCATATGATTATTATTCCTTAAGGTTTATATCAAATATTTTAGGTTTAATCTTTGCTTTAGAATAAAGGCAATATTTTAATACATGTCAACACTGTTATCAATTATTTACTTTTATGTTGAAATATATAGAAATTTATTATAATTTCATTTAAAATGCAACACAGTATAAGAATTTACACTTTCACAAAATACCGCAGATTGACCTAAACATTCATTCACACTAATATAAAGTAATTACGTGCGATTCATCATAATTATGCCATTATTATCAATATATAATTTAGGATTTAGGATTTATATTTAACATCATATGTTCCATCTCTGTTACCCATGTCTCCGGTACAGACCTGATGTACGTTCTGAGACATAGGTGACACTTCGTACCAGAGACATAGGTTACACTGTTGGTATTTACAGGAGGGACCTGTTAATGCCTTGGATGGAGTGTAATCAAGTGGATGAAAGATTAAAATTTATTGCTAGGTTATTAGATGGTGATAAGATGATGCCCCTCTGTGAAGAGTTCGGCATTTCCAGAAAAACCGGTTACAAGATTTATCAGCGCTACAAAAATTTTGGTTTAGAGGGTTTAAATGATCGCAGTCGTAGGCCCTATAGATATGCTAACCAGTTACCCTTTCAAGTTGAAAAAATGATCCTTAGGATCAAAAAGGAAAAGCCGACTTGGGGTGCTCCTAAAATTAGAGAAGTGTTAATAAGAAAATATCCTGAAATTCATCCTCCTTCAAAAAGCACAGTGCATGCAATCCTTGATAGACATGGTCTTGTGATCAGACAAAAACGTAGTCGTAATAAGGCGCAAGGAACAGCCTTATCAAATACTGACGTCCCTAATAAACTCTGGTGTGCAGATTACAAAGGCGAGTTTCGATTAGGTAATCATCAATATTGTTATCCCCTCACAATAACTGATTTTAGCACCCGATTATCTTCTTGCTTGCGATGGCCTGACAACAACAAAAGAAGAGTACGCTTTTACCGTATTTCAAAGAGTTTTTGAAGAATTTGGCTTGCCAGATGCCATTCGAACTGATAACGGCGTTCCATTCTCTTCACCTAATTCTTTATTTGGACTGAGCAAACTATCTGTGTGGTGGTTGCGGCTTGGAATTGCTATTGAAAGAATAAAACCAGGAAACCCTCAACAAAATGGCAGACATGAACGCATGCACTTAACATTGAAAAAAGCAACAACCAAACCTGCTGGAGATAATTTTTTGCAGCAGCAAGAAAAATTTGATTACTTTTTAAAAGAATACAATACTGAACGACCACATCAAGCTTTGAACATGAAATGCCCTGCAGAAATTTATGTTCCCTCTACAAAAAAATATGCAGGACTTCCAGAAGTAGATTATCCCTTTCATGACAAGGTTATTACTATCACATACTGCGGCAGAATTTGTTTAAAGGAAAGAAAATAAATTTGAGTACAGTGTTTGCAGGACAAAATGTAGGCATCAAAGAAACCGAAGATAAAATATGGTTAGTGAGCTTCATGGATTATGATTTAGGGTATTTTGATGAAGAATCCTGTAGACTGGAACCTTTAAAGAACCCTTTTGGACCAAAAGTGTTACCCATGTGTCCGGTATAAAGTGTTACCTATGTCTTCGGTACAGACCTGATTTATATGGTGCCGAGGCGCGGAATCGAACCGCGGACCTACTGATTACGAATCAGTTGCTCTACCAACTGAGCTACCCCGGCTTTATCTCATACTTATAAGTTTTATTTTCGTTTATAACTCATTAGTAACTTATTGTATTCTAATTCCCCTTCCTCCTACAAATATCGGATAGGCAACTTCGATCTCCCCTGACAAACTTGCTCAAAAGGTCAGACTTGTTTTAACAGTATTACAGCTTAAGGAGATGGAAAATGAATTTACCAACAAATTTAACCCTGAATCAGACTATTGACAACACACAAAAATCTATTCAAACAATCAATCAAGGATTTTCACGAGGATTCTCATTAATAGAATTAATGATTGTGGTGACTATTATCGGAGTATTGGCCGCTGTAGGGATACCCGCATATCAAGATTATTTAATTCGAGCGAAAGTGTCTAACATGCTAACCTTAGCACAAGCCACTAAATTGGCAGTCACTGAAAATTTAATGATGGGACAAAAACCTGAGATAGAAAAAATCAAGAACAAAGATGTGGTAAAAGAGATTTCTGTAGCAGACAATCATGTCATTACCATTATCGGCGATTCAGAAAAGCTTGGGATCCGTCCTAATAACGGAGAGCTGACATTAACACTTACCCCTGCATTTGACAATGCTGAAATGATTTTCTGGAATTGTACTGTCGCTCCCTCTAATTTTAAAAAATATGCCCCCGCTCATTGCCGCAGCGCTACAAATAACAATGCTGGTGCACCAGCCTCGGCTCAAGGGGTACCTGCAACTTAAAGCAATAATCAAATGTGTGAATATCGCTTATTGAGTTAGGATTTATTGGTTAATAATTTTATTAGACCAATTATAAATGGCTTCAACTATTTCTTGTGCTTCATTGCGAGTTAAAATTTCTAAGTCCATATCATCATATCGAAAGATAACTGCATAAGGATTTAACTTACTTATCTCATCTATAGATAATGGAAGCAATATTCCTGCATCCAATAATAAATAAGATAAATTATTTAAATCATGTGTCCTAGTTGGATCAAGACTATGATATAGAAAACAGCCTTAAGGCACTTTTCTACTACTTGTTGAGCATGAAAACAAACTGTTGATAAATCTATCTGCGAGGCTTCCTTTAAAACATAAAAAGCACGAAGATCTCTTTCCGCTAAACGGAAAAAACGCAAAGCTTGATCAATGGGTTGTTTCATATATAACCAAGCCTTCTTTCAAACCAGCATTAAGCGCTGTGCCAGGCAAATGGCCCCATTCTGATATCTCTTTTTGTGTGTACACCAAAACATCCACACCAATTCCTATATTTCCGATTTCATTTCTCAAGCGCACCATTTCTTTACCTTTATTTTCAACTTGTTCTTCTATAACAAGTAAATCAATATCAGACCCTGGTTTTAATTCATTACGTGAATAGGAACCACATACAATAATTTTTGTAGGATTGGCTACAGCAACCAATTTTTCGACAATATTCATTAATATCTTTTGATTTACAGTGTTATTTTGCATACGTATTGGCCCTCAAATTTAGTAAAAGTCTTATACATAATCTATTTTTGTACAAAAATTACTAAAAATCAATAAAATTCGTTGATTTTAACCATTATGGTAGAAATTCAATAGTGCTATTGCCCTTCAGGACACTGAGGTCGCAGCCTCGCTCTAAATTCTGGAACAGCTTTCGGTAAATTATTTAAACCTCGGGGCGAGGTTTCTTCTAATACTTCTCGAACCATTCCTTGTTCTTGCATTTTATCCATCAACCTTTGTTCTGGAGTGACTGCTTCAGGACTTCGCGCGCACCCCCAAAGACTGCTCAGCATCAAAACGCTGATAAAAACATATGTTTTTTTATTTTTTATTCTTTTCCAAATTCGCTCATTTTTTTGCTTAATTTTACTTTCTAAGCCATGCCTACTCATACTTTTACTCCCTTTTCCCGTATATCAATATTCAATATTCCAAAATGCTTATCAATCAGAATATTTAAATAATCCCAAAAATATCTCTAGCCACATTCATGACAACTTCAATGACAATCAACCAAATAATCGTCCACTCAAGACGCGAGGAATGCTGATGATTGAGCTCAGCTGCCAACATGTCCAACAATTCTTTTAAAATAATTAATCGCTGATTTAAAACACTGACACGACGTTCTCGATCCAAATAATGCGCCATTAGCGTATAATAAGGTTCAAGATCTGAATGTTCCCAAAAAAATTCAGGAGTATCTAATAATTCTTGTCTAAGGTTAATCGAGCTTCTATCAATAAATAAACGGCCCATCATTTTTCGAATATCTTTGCGAGAAAGTTGAATACTGCCTTTCTTTCCCAATAACTCAGGCAGCTCCCGAGTTAGATGAATGGTTCTTTGAATAGTTTGTTCAAATACCGCCAACTTGACTGATTGAGCCATTCCATGTGAAAAAGCTAATTTGGTCAACACATCTCGTTCAGGCAAAATAATTTCATCTTCTTCAATCTTAGCTTGGGTTCCGTATTCATAAGTGAAGACATCATCTTCAACGGGTTCTTGATGCTGTTGTTCAAAGGATCGGATTTCATGCATGATAGTATTTTCTTCTGCTACATCCAGTCCCCAACAGACAAGTGCACCATAGGGAAAAAAGAAGACATCAGAATCCGGTCCAGAAATTTGTATATGCAAGACTTCTCTATAACGATTAACGGTATAATTTGACCTCAGATAGCCAAGCAACCCGACAGTGTCAAAAGAAGTTGAAGTACAGTAGGCAACACATCGCATAAAGCGAACTTAAAATCCATAATAAAATGTGATATAATTCTAGCATAATTTGGTTAAATATAGATAGCCTCAAGTTAACTTACTTAAAGGTGGATTTTTCATGGCCCAATATATTTTTTCTATGCACCGCGTCGGTAAAATTGTTCCCCCAAAGCGTGAAATATTAAAAGACATCTCTCTTTCTTTTTTTTATGGGGCCAAAATCGGAATTTTAGGATTGAATGGATCGGGTAAATCTACTCTTTTAAAAATTATGGCAGGTCTTGAGCATGAAATATTAGGGGAAGCAACCCCGCAAAAAGGAATAAAAATTGGATTTTTACCACAAGAACCAAAACTGGATGAGAAGAAGGACGTTCGGGGTAATGTAGAAGACGGTGTATCAGAGATCAAAGCATTATTAGATGAGTTTAATCAAATCAGCCTCAAATTTTCAGAGCCCATGTCTGACGACGAAATGAATAATTTATTACAATATCAAGGGGATTTACAAAATAAAATTGAAGCAGTCAATGGGTGGGATTTCGACCGCAAACTTGAAATTGCAGGAGATGCCCTTCGACTTCCTCCATGGAATGCAGATGTTGCCAAACTCTCTGGCGGCGAAAAAAGACGAGTGGCTTTGTGTAAATTACTATTGTCTACTCCGGATCTACTTTTATTGGATGAACCTACTAACCATTTGGATGCTGAAAGCGTAGCTTGGCTTGAACGTTATTTACATGATTTTGCAGGTACCGTTGTTGCGGTTACACATGATCGTTACTTTTTGGATAATGTGGCCGGCTGGATTCTAGAACTGGATCGTGGTCATGGAATTCCTTTTGAAGGCAATTATTCTTCTTGGTTAGATCAAAAGGAAAAACGATTGGCCATGGAAGAAAGGCAAGAGACAGCACACAAACGCACTATTAAATCTGAATTGGAATGGGTTCGCACCAATCCTAAAGGTCGCCATGCTAAAAACAAAGCTCGTTTGGCACGATTCGAAGAATTAAATTCACGGGAATTTCAAAAACGCAACGAAACCATTGAACTTTATATCCCACCTGGACCCAGACTGGGAGAGCAAGTCATTGAATTGAAGAATATTAATAAAGGTTTTGATGATCGATTGCTGCTCGACAATTTAAGTTTCCGAGTTCCCAAAGGTGCAATTGTTGGTATTATTGGACCCAATGGTGTGGGTAAAACCACTTTATTCAGATTAATTACAGGGCAAGACAAGCCAGATTCAGGAACAATACAGATCGGTGACACAGTGAAACTTGCCTATGTTGATCAATCCAGAGATTGTTTGAATCCAGATAAAACTGTTTGGGATGAAATTTCCGATGGACAAGATTTAATGATGGTGGGTAGCTTCGAAATGCCCTCTCGTGCTTATGTCAGCCGTTTTAATTTTAAGGGCACAGATCAACAAAAACGAGTTGGGGATTTATCAGGTGGTGAACGAAATCGAGTGCATTTGGCTAAACTCTTAAAAAGTGGCGGGAATGTTTTGCTACTGGACGAACCCACCAATGATCTTGATGTGGAAACCCTCCGCGCCTTAGAAGAAGCATTGCAAACCTTCCCAGGCTGTGCACTGATTATTTCCCATGATCGATGGTTCCTCGATCGAATTGCCACTCACATTCTTGCCTTTGAAGAAGATGGAAAAATCACCTGGTTCGATGGTAATTATACTGATTATGAAGCTGATAGAGTAGCCAAATTGGGTGACGCTGCGCTGCAACCTCATCGTATTAAGTTTAAAAAACTACAGGCTGTATCAAGCTAAGTACAAACTCAGTACGACAATTTACAGGTAACTGTTCAAATTCAGTGTATGATCGTTTATCAAGATATCATTCGCGATGGGGGTTTTTGTCCCCTTTTCAACTCTTCATGAATAAAGTTTCTGCGGACCAATTTTTGAATCATCCTAAGATGCATGATTAAATTTTCAGGATCGGATTCAATTTTAATTAAATTGGATTCTGGAATATTTAATCGGCTTTTCGCTAATTGAAGATTAGTGCTATCGTGATCAATTAAGTAAACTGCATTGACGTCAATTACTTCAAAGTAAATCATTGCCTTCAAGATATCTACATTTTTACCCATAGTAAGATCTAATGGGGTTTTTAAATCGGGTGGATCATAAAAAATCTTAGATCGCTCTTCTTCCGTTAATCCTAAGGCACTTAATGCGGCAATAATAGTTTCTGGATACCGAGAGCTTGATGCAATACTAATGCAATCTCCACCATTTAGAATATCTCTGAAAATATTCACTAAAAATTCTTTGTTGCGAATCCCATATTTTTCCAACAAAAATTCTATTAATTCTTGTGAAGCGCGGCCATTCGCCACCCCCATATTTTTTAGGATATTGTGAAAATGTCCATTCACCATCGTATTATCAAAGTCAAAAATAAAAATCTTTTTCTTGATAACATCTTCGACAGCGGGGTGGTAAGTCATAGCAAGATGAGAAGTCGTCTCTTGGGAATGAACTTGCATGTCTGCCCTCAAAGGATGACTTTTATTTAAAGATTGTTCTTGTAGAATAGGCTTTTGGGGACTCGCTATTTGCTGCACAAACTCTTGTTGTTGTATTAATCCTGGATGTTGCAACTGCTGTGCATGTTGTATTTGCTGCATCAGAATTTGCGTACTTTGCGCAGCCTGAATACCCTGTATTCCTTGTATACCCTGAACATTTTGTGCATTGTGAATAGTTTGTCCAGTGTGCATATTTTCTACTTTGTGTGTATTCAACATATGGTTCTGAATAAGGTGTTTATGAATTAATTGTTGTATTTCTAAGCTTTCTTTATCTTGTAAACGTAATTGACGTTGCTTAGCTAAGGCATAGACTTGGCTATTGATAAGCTGACCATCTATGTCTTCCCATTCAACTCCTAAGTTTTTTGGAACGTCTATCCTAGCGCCGTAATTGAGTAATAGTTCAACTAAAGATTTACTTCCTCCATCTTCAATAACCTTACATAAGACGGTATAACCTGAATGAAGCTCTGCATTAACATCCACGCCAAACTTGAGTAGATCTTGTATCTCAGCCAATTTTTCTCTTTTTCCAATATTTTGACCAGAATTCATGTCTGGTAACAAAGCAAAAAAAATCTGCGTTAAGTTATTGTTTGAAAAAGACAAAGAATTCATACATCCTTACATCCATACTTTTGATTAAACTTTAATTAACTACCTTTTTACCACCAAAAAAGATGATATTCTATATCAGTCATTAAAAGCAATAACTAAAATTAGGACCTGTTGAAATTTCTAAAACGTTTTCTTATATTTATATGAGGTAAGAAACTTAAATTAAAAATAAAACATTCATTATAACAATCGTAATGCCTCAGACAAACGCGAGACTCCCATCACTTCCATTCCATCTATTGGCTGTTTGGGTG
The DNA here is from genome assembly GCA_963712035.1 of uncultured Acidobacteriaceae bacterium. Lineage (GTDB taxonomy): Bacteria > Acidobacteriota > Terriglobia > Terriglobales > Acidobacteriaceae > PALSA-270. The sequence goes on from CAVQGL010000007.1 coordinate 399,654, forward strand.
CATTTCCCATCGGAACAATCGCGCGTTTAAATCCATGTTTCGCTGCTTCACGCAATCGTTCTTGTCCACTTTGCACTGGTCGTATTTCTCCAGCTAATCCCACTTCTCCGAAAACAACAAGATCATCTTGAAGAGGTTTATCTTTTAGACTTGATAATACTGCTAATAAAACGGGTAAGTCTGCTGCAGTTTCATTCACTCGTACCCCGCCAACAACATTCACAAAAACATCTTGATTATAAGTCACTATTCCACCATGTCGATTCAATACAGCTAATGCTAATGCCAATCTATTTTGATCGAGTCCTAAAGTAACTCGACGCGGATTGGCTAAATGGCTTCCATCCACCAATGCTTGAACTTCAACCAGCATAGGACGACTTCCTTCCCAAGTTACCATCACAACACTCCCAGAGATAGGCAGTCCTTCTCTTGAAAGAAAAATAGCAGAAGGATTTTGCACTTCGCGCAATCCACGATCAGTCATGGCAAAAATGCCTAATTCATTCACTGCGCCAAAACGATTTTTTACCGCTCGAATAATACGAAATCGACTATCCGATTGTCCTTCGAAATATAAAACCGTATCCACCATATGCTCTAAAACACGAGGACCAGCTATAATACCTTCTTTGGTAACATGCCCTACCAAAAAAAGAGCAATGCCAGTTTGCTTAGCAAAACGAACCAACTGAGCAGCTGCTTCGCGTACTTGACTGACGGCACCAGGTGCAGCCTGTAAAAGTTCAGTAAATATAGTTTGAATAGAATCAACGACTAAAACTTGAGGTTTTTCAGTGCTAGCCACTGAAATGATGCGTTCAACTTGTGTTTCAGCTAATAAGCGCAATCCTTCTGCTTTTAATTCAAGTCGAATAGCACGAAGCTTAACTTGCTGTAAAGACTCTTCACCAGTGACATATAAACTAGTTTGATTTTTACTTAGATGAGAAAGCATTTGTAGCAGTACTGTTGATTTGCCTATACCGGGATCCCCACCGATTAAAGTGACCGATCCTGCTACTAAGCCGCCTCCTAAGACTCGATCTAATTCTGAAATTCCAGTAGTCACTCTGACTTCTTGAGTCATAGGAACCGCAGCCAACTCTATGACATCAGCGTAAGTTTCAGCTGCAAATCCACGATGCCTAGCATGTAGATTTTTATTTGCAGTTGCAATGATTTCTGTCATGCTATTCCAAGCTTGACAATCCCCACACTGACCACTCCATTTAGGACTGATCGCGCCGCATTCAGTACAACTATAGGCAGCTTTGGTTTTATTCATGACCATGATTATAAAAACATTATGAGAATGATACAAGGACTCAATTAGGTAGATTCTAATATTTTTTTTCTAGAAGCCGATAAAAGTAATATGCAAACAATGGCTTCAGAAATCTTAATTAGTTCACGTCAAGTGACCCAACAAAGACTTAGGGGACAAGGTAGTTCCTACGAATTTGTCATGGATGAACATTTAAAAGTAATAGAATGTGTCAAAATTGAATCTCAGGCTCGAGGAATTTATGCAAGAGTTCCTAATATTAAATCCTCTCTTGAGGGATTATTATTTGAATTAAGCCATGTTCGTGTAAACCCGAATATTGATAATACTCATATTATTCATGTGCTCACACAAACTTTGAATGAAATTGGGGTTAAAGTATTCAACCAACCCCGATATAATGACATAGCTGTTTGCTATAAACCACTAGGGGAGATAAGCGACAATGTTCGCTTTTATCTCAATTCAGAAGGAAACATTGTCTTTCTCTCCCCTGCTATGCGGCCTAAACTCGTTTATTCGAATAATGGCTTAAGCTAGCCACTGCAAATCAATAACTGCTTCCTGTATTGTTGCCTGAGTTGCTGTTTGAGCTTGAATTTCTTCCTTTATTTTGTTGCATATTATCTTTACTTCCTTGTTGCATCTCTTTGCCTTGTTGCATCTCTTTACCGTGGCCTTTGCCTTTATGCTTTCCTTCACCTTGCATCATTTCATGTTCATTTTCATGTTCATGTTTTTTGCCATGATGCTTATGATGTTCGTGGCCTTTATGATGTTCATGATGTTTATGATGTCTTTTATGCTTCTTATGTTTTCCTTCATGCTCATCCGCTTGTTCATTAGCAGCAGTTGTCGGACCTTGAGAGCTAGATCTTGCTGAACTTGAACTTTGATTGTATGAGCCTGAATTTGATGCACCGGAACTTGGATTGGAAGCATTCATACTTGAATCGTTTGAGTGACTTGCATTAGAAGATGAACTATATGCAAAAGCGGTTGGGCACATTAAAGATGTACTGACGAGTCCGCTTAATAAAATTAAGGATACTTTTTTCATGGATTTCCCCTTTAGCTAAAGAAATTAAACATATGATATACAGATATACTAAATAAATAGTACAAAATGAATATCAACCTATAAAGCATAGCAAAAAAATAAAAAACTCAACAGCATATTTATACTTTATGATCCTACATTTTCATTTATGCATTAAATTACTCATAAAGCTATCTGTTAAAAGGAATGACCTTGAATTAATCTGTTAACAAGATTGGTCAATCTCTCAGAAGATTGAACGGTATGAACGGCAATACCTAAAGCCTTCTTTTGACCAATAACAACTACTAGTGATTTACCTCTGGTTATGCCAGTATACAATAAATTTCTTTCAAGCAGTGAGTAGTGCTGCATAGCAATAGGTATAACCACAGCAGGATATTCAGATCCTTGGGATTTATGAATAGTCGTTGCATAAGCCAATGAAAGCTCATCTAATTCATCGACTTCATATATTACAGATCTTCCATCAAATTCTATCTGTAAAATACCATCTTCTTGATCAATTGTAGTAATAAACCCAATATCTCCGTTAAAAACTTCTTTGTCATAATTATTAACAAGTTGTATTACCTTGTCATTTACCGCAAAAGTCCATCCAAATCTTGTAATTTGTGCACCAGCAATTGTGGAATTTGGATTCAATTGTTTTTGTAATTCAATATTGATCGATCGAACCCCTAATCCTCCTCGATTCATAGGTACTAATACTTGTACCTCGCGTATTGGATCAAATTGAAATCGCTTGGGTATCCTATTTGTGACAACTTGGATGAGCTTATTTTGAATTGCTTCGCTTAATCTGCCTCAACAAAGTAAAAATCTGTCAATTCGCCTGGCTCATTATGTAGCGTAGGCATATGTCCTTTATTGACTCGATGTGCATTTAAAATAATTTGTGATTTTGCAGCCTGACGAAAAATTTCAGTCAATCTTATACAAGGAAAAATATCTGATTCTATTAAATTAGAGAGTACCATTCCGGATCCTACTGAAGGAAGTTGATCTGCATCTCCAATCAACAGTAAAACAGCATGATCAGGGATCGCTTTCAATAAATTATGCATCATGAAGAGATCTACCATCGACATTTCATCTACAACTACCACATCAGCAATCAAATGATTATTTTCATTGCGTCTAAACCCATAATTTTTGGGATCAAATTCTAATAGACGATGCACGGTTTTGGCAGTTAATCCTGTTGATTCAGATAGACTCTTGGCTGCTCTTCCTGTAGGTGCACAAAGAACGATATCACGAGTCTTAATGCGCAAGATTTTAAGGATACTATTGACCAAAGTGGTTTTCCCCACTCCTGGTCCACCCGTGATGATCACGAGTTTATTTGATAATGCAGTTCGCGCTGCAAGAAGTTGACTTTTAGATAATACCACTTTTGTTTTTTCTTCCACCCAGGCGAGTGCTCTGTCAATATTTAAATCATCTAACCAAGGGGGTTTACTTTTAGATAATCGGCGTAAATGTTCAACAATTCCCACTTCAGCACGATAATAGGTATTCAAGAACATGGCCTCTTGATGATTAATTTCTTCTTTAATCATTTGGCCAGATTCTATGGCTAACGCCACAGCTTGATCTATCAATTCCATTGGAATTTCTAATAATTCATGCGTTTGTGTTTTTAAATTTTCTAGATAAGTGGCGCAATTGCCAGCACTGCACAACTCTTGCAATATATGCTTAATTCCGGCTTCAGCACGCATGATAGAATCTTTGGGAATTCCGAGCTTAACAGCTAGGCTATCTGCTGTTTTAAAGCCAATGCCACGGATATCGAGTGCCAAGCGATAAGGATTTTCACGCACTATATCAATTGCATTTTGACCATACGTTTTATAGATACGAACCGCCCTCTGCGTTCCTACTCCATAAGATTGTAAAAATACCATAATATCGCGTATGACTTTTTGTTCACTCCAGGAGGCAATGATCTTGTCACTTCTTGATTGGCCGATGCCTTGTACTTCTTTCAATCGCTCTGGATTTTTTTCAATAACATCGAATACTCCTTCACCAAAGGCACGCATTAATCTTTTGGCAAAGCAAGGTCCAATACCTTTGATGAGGCCAGATCCCAAATATTTTTCCATCCCTTCTTGAGTGGAAGGAAGAATTGCCCGTAATTGATCAGCTTGAAATTGCAATCCATATTCTCGATTATTCACCCATTGACCACTACAATCGATAAATTCTCCTGGAGTCACGGAAATCGCCTTACCCACCACTGTGATTAAATCACGATGTCCTTTTGCCTTTACTCTTAATACACAAAATCCGGATTCTTCACTGTGAAAAGTTACGCGCTCAATAGAGCCTGAAAGATATTCAGTATTGGTAAAACTTGTATCCTGCTTATTTTTTCCCTTTTTTTGATTTTTTGTATCGACAGATTGAATTGACATACTCTATTAGATTCTTAAATTAACTACTTTAATGAAGACTGACTGCAATAGCGAGCTTTCATTTTTTGACAATGTAATAGCTCCTCTTGCAAGCGCTTATAGCGTTTAGCCTTACTGCCTCGGCGAAGATCGGCTTCTAACTTTAGGATTTTTTCATTAATTCGTTGACAACGTACTTGTCGTCGCTCTTCTTTTTCTTTCTCCTTTTCTCTTTGTTTAGCCGTTTTTTGCCTTAATTTATCAGCAGCCTGTTCCATTTTGGCAAATTTCTGATTCGCCAACTCTACTTCTTTTTCTTGTTGCTTAACAATTTTAGGATCTGTCTCATTATAAGAAATAGGAAAAAAAGTTTGTTTTATTTGATCGTTTTGACAAGGACTGCCGCGATATTCAAGACTGCCATCCTCTTTTTCACAACAATAGATTCCTGCATGAAGATTGGTTCCAAAACAGCATAAAATTATTGCTACGATTAAAATACTTAACTGGTTGCTACTCATATCTTTCCTACCTTTTGAATTTACAACTTCCAATCAATCGGTTTTTTATGAAGCTTTTCCAAATATTCATTGGCTTTGGAAAAGTGCCTGCAACCCAAAAAGCCTTGATGCGCGGATAAGGGCGAAGGATGAGGCGCTTTTAAAACTAAATGGCGTTGCATATCAATATATTGTCCCTTGCGTTGAGCATACGCTCCCCACAATAAAAAAACCAATCCGTTTTTTTGCTGATTTAATATTGAAATGACATGATCCGTAAATTGTTCCCAACCTCGTCCTTGATGGGAAGCGGCCAATCCCTTCTCAACCGTTAATACACTATTTAATAAAAGCACACCTTGTGTAGCCCAATGTTCTAGATTCCCATGTGAAGGGATGGGAAATCCAAGATCAGCCTTAATTTCTTTATATATATTGATCAAAGAAGGAGGAATGGGTATTTTTTTTGGCACTGAAAAACATAATCCATGGGCTTGATCTGGTCCATGATAAGGATCTTGACCCAGAATAACTACTTCCACTTTATCAAAGGGAGTTAAATTAAAAGCATTAAAAATATTTTCACTTTTTGGATAAATGACTTTCTTTTGGTCTTTTTCACTTCGTAAAAAACTGCGAAGTTGTTCCATGTACGGTTTTTTAAATTCCGGCTCTAGTATCGGTTGCCAACTTGCATCCAATTTTGCACCCTCAATGAATGGTTCCAAATGCTTCTCACAGTTCTATCTTATTTGGCAATCGTTCCTGCACTGCACCTGAACGGTTACCTAGCTTGTGGCCCAATGTATATATGTTACACTGAGGTCTATGCAGTTTACCGCCCTGCCTCAAAATGAACAAGAACTGCTTTTGCGTTGCCAGCGAATTGCTGGAAGGACGATTAGTGAAGTTGTTCATATGACACAATCTTTGAATGACTCAAGTACATTGAATACTTTGAATACTTTGAATACTTTGAATACTCCAAATTTAAATATTCCAAAATCATTGACACAAGCTAAAGGTTGGATAGGTCAACTCATAGAAAAACAATTAGGTGCAATTGGATCAAGCTCACCTTTACCTGACTTTGCAAATCTAGGCATTGAATTAAAAACGATACCTATTAATAATAAAGGCGAGCCGCAAGAATCGACTTTCATCTGTACAGTGGCAATTGAGGATCAGTTTTGGGAAACAAGTCGTGTTTATCAAAAACTAAAACGCGTACTTTGGGTTCCGGTTGAAGCAGATGCAAATATTCCTATTGCAGAACGCAAAATTGGTAATGCTATTCTCTGGAGTCCTGATCCTGAAATCGAACAAATTTTAAAACAAGACTGGCAAGAACTCATGGACATGTTAGCCTTAGGACAAATTGAAACGTTATCTGCTCGATTCGGTGTCTACCTTCAGATTCGTCCCAAAGCAGCACATAGTCGAATTTTGTATGCCACCACAAATGAATTAGGAGAAGATATATTAACAGTCCCAAAAGGATTTTATCTTCGAACCAGACTGACCAAAAAGATACTCAGTGACAATTACTGTCATTAAATAAAGATTTTTAATGCAAGATTCATTAAATTTCCACGATGGGGATGGTCATAGGTTTAACCTTTTCATTTTTTACTCAAATTTTGAATAAGGCCGCTAAAAATGGTCTAATATTAATAATAACTCAATTTCTTGATTTAAGGTTGTTTTCATCTATGTTCTTGTACCTTCAATAGCAGATTTGAAACATAAATAGACAGGTGAGGATTGTTGAAATTAACCACTAATTTATTAGTCGTATTAATTGCAATATTTGCATTGGCAGTGATTAATTTAATCACTGTATTTACGTATCGACAGATTCAGGAATTAAGAGAAGCAAATGATTGGGTAATTCATACTCATGAGGTAATAGAAACTTCAGAAAAGTTGCTTAAAAATGTTCTTTTAATTGAAACATCTGGAAGAGCATTTTTATTAACAGGTGATAAAAAATACATCATAGAATATAATAAATATAAAAATATCGCTTTAAATAATCTGATTGTGTTGAAGGAATTTACACAAGACAATATTTTTCAGGAAAATCAGATTGCTGAATTTGAATCATTATTAAATAATCGTTTAATATTGCTTGATAATGCGGTTAATTTAAAACAAAAAAATCTCTTGAGTAGTAAAACGTTGATCGATGAGATAAACAAAAGTTCACAATTAATCGAAAAATTAAGTGAAACAGATAATAAAATAAATGAAGAAGAAAAAAGACTTTTAAGAGTTCGCAATGATACTGTAAATGCGCATTCTAAAAATGTAGAATTTTATACTATGTTTGGCGATGCTTTAAGCATTTTGATATTGATTGGAGGCTTAATCATGCTCATCAATCAACTGCGATTACGTACTCTTGCAGAAAATAAATTACATGATTTAGCTTATCATGACATTTTAACAGGTTTAGTCAATCGATTCTTACCTTTATAAGCGAATTGATGAAATCATTCAAATTTCCCAACGTCATTCCGAACAAATGACCTTATTATTTATGGACATAGATAATTTCAAATCCATTAATGATAAATTCGGTCATGATATGGGAGATTTTGTATTGCAAACATTAGCAAAAAGGTTAGTAGAAAATATTCGTAGTATAGATACTGTTTGTCGTTTAGGAGGAGATGAATTTATTATAATTCTAACAGGCATTCACGATAAAAAAGATGTAGAAGTCGTATTGAATAAGATTATCAATATAATAAAAAAAGAAATCGTTTATAAAAAGCATCGTTTATTGATCACTGTCAGTATAGGTATTAGTATATATCCAGAAGATGGAAAAGATTCACTTACGTTAATGACAAATGCAGATGTTGCAATGTACCGAGCCAAAGAAAAGGGTGGCAATCATTATCAATATTATCATTAAATTTTTAGGACGAATAACTTTGAATAAAATGATAAATATTTCACACAATTCTTAATTAATCGCTTAGTTTAAATAAGCTATACTTCAAACATGTACAATATATTACAACGGGACTGTGACCTATGGCTGACAAAAATCTAAATATACCTGATAAACCAAAAGTTTCTGAATTAAATATGGAAAATGAAGCAGCACTTTTCGCATCCATCCTCAAAAGCTGTACTGAATATTCTATTATTGCATTAAACTTAGAGTCGAAAATTGTCGCTTGGAATGAGGGTGCGCATCGACTCTTCCATTATGAACCGGGAGAAATGGTAAACAAAGCGATACTTTCAAATATTCACGATCCCGAGGATATACAATCAGGAAAAATACAAAAAATTCTTGAAGAGTTAAGACAAACTGGCGTGTGGTCTGGTGAATTAAAATGCTATATGTAAAGATGGAAAACCAGTTACTGTCCTATCTACCTCTCACCCTGAGAGCAAATTCATCAGGTGAACCCATTGGTTACACAATTATCTCTCATAATCAGACAGAATTAAATAGCAAATTGCAAGCGCTTGCGGAATCCAAAGAATATACACGCAGTTTAATTGAATCAAATTTAGATGTTTTGGTGACGACCGATTCATTAGGTATTATCAATGATGTGAATCAACAAATTTGTGAAATGACAGAATTTTCATCGCGAAGAGCTGATCGGCTCTCCTTTCAAAATGTATTTTACTGATCCAAAACGTGCTGAAGATCTCATACGAAAGGTACTTTCTGAAAATCGCATCACCAATTATGAACTCATTATAAAATCACGTAATGACAAACTAACCCCTGTTTCATTTAATGCAACAACTTTTCGCACAACCGATGGTCGTTTGAAAGGAATATTTGCCACTGCTCGTAATATCACTGAACAAAAACGTTTAGAAGAACAAAGTCACAAGCAAAGTGAGCTTTACTAGAGGCCACTAACTTTTTAAATGATGTACTTAAAAACTACCACTTCATATTCCATCATTGCCTAGATTTGGAAGGTAAAATTCTGCTTTGGAACGAAGGCGCCAGACGTAATTATGGTTATACTGCCGAAGAAATGGTAGGTAAGAAAACAGTATGGGCCTTGCATACTCCGGAAGATATTGAATCCGGTCGTGCAAAAGCCATGCTAGATGAAGCATTTAAAACAGGAAAGTATGATGGTGTTTTTGAACGTGTACGAAAAAATGGTGAACGATTTCCTGGCATGCTTGCTGTTACTATACGTCGGGATGCAGAAGGAAATCCGGTAGGTTATGCACTTATTTCAAAAGATATCACCGTCCAAAAACAACAAGAACAAGAATTACGAGAACAACTCAGTTATAACCGAAGCCTTTTCGAATCGAATATTGATATTTTGATGGCAACTGATACTTTAGGCATCATTACAGATGTCAACAAACAGACGTGTATTGTAACCGGATATAATACAGGTGGAATTAATAGACACACAGTTCAAGAATTATTTCACAGATCCAAAGCGAGCTGAAGATTTCATTCGTAATGTTTTAGCGAATGGAAAGTGTCAGAAACTATGAACTCACTATTAAGGCAAAAGATGGTAAAGAAACCGTCGTTTCTTGTAATGCTACAACTTTTAAGGGGACGGATCAGAAACTAAGAGGCGTCTTTGCAGTTGCCCGGGATATTACCGAACAAAAACGTTTAGAAGCAGAAAGTCGAGAACAAAATATCAAATTGAAAGAAGCACTGGATTTTTAAATAATGTGTTGGAAAGCTCGACTGCTTATTCAATCATTGCTGAAGATCTAGAAGGTAACATTCTTGCTTGGAATGAAGGCGCCAGACTTAATTATGGCTATACCGCAGAAGAAATGATTGGTAAACAAAATACACGTATTTTACATGCACCAGAAGATATTAAATCGGGTACGCTTGCAAGCGGTATTAGATGCAGCCCTTAAAACGGGTAAAGAGGAAGGTGTATTAGAAAGTGTGCGAAAAAATGGCGAGAGATTTATTGCGTTCATTGCACTGACTTTGCGTAAAGATACGAATGGAAACCACTGTTGGTTATTTGTTAATTTCTAAAGATATCACGAATCAAAAACGAGAAGAGAATTTTAGTTACCAAGAATGTAGAATTAGTAGAACAAAATCGTTTAGCACAAGAGGCTAATCGCTTAAAAAGTGAATTTTTAGCCAATATGTCTCATGAACTTCGCAGCCCATTAAATGGCATCATTGGCTTTGCAGAATTGATGCATTTAGGAAAAGTAGGTCCTGTTTCCCTGAACATAAGGAATATTTAGGCGATATTCTATCCAGTTCTCGTCATTTATTACAATTGATTAACGATATTCTAGATCTTAGCGAAAGTAGAATCAGGAAAAATGGAATTTCACCCAGAAAAAATTGACCTTAATGTTGTGATTGGTGAAGTTTGCGATATTTTGCGTACTTTAATTTCTAAGAAGAAAATAAATCTCAACATCAAAGTTGATCCCAGCATTGACCAATATGGTCATTGATCCAGCAAAATTAAAGCAGAGTTCTTTACAACTATATTTCAAATGCATTGAAATTCACCAATGAAGGAGGCTCTGTCAACATTCGGTTCTTCCAGAAGGAACTGAAAATTTTCGGTTAGAGGTTGAAGATACAGGTATTGGGATCCGTGAAGAAGACATTCCTAAACTATTTGCCGAATTTCAACAACTTGATGCCAGTCTGGATAAAAAATATCAAGGAACAGGTTTGGGTCTTGCCTTAACCCGACGTATTGCAGAAGCACAAGGCGGACAAGTTGGCGTAAAAAGTATCATAGATAAAGGAAGTACTTTTTTCATTATATTACCCAAAGTACCCCTTAAGTTGGAACAAAAAACTTCTTAAGCCAGTTTTAATTCCAGTACCGAGCAACACACCAATCTATTAAATCTAGCGAAGCTTCTCAACTTACTGAACCTACGAATGTTAATGTTAAAGTTAAAGACAGTACGATACCATTAAATAATATTATTCCAGAGGATAATAAAAATTTGGCAAAATTATCACCTAAAATTCTGGTGGTAGAAGATGATCCAGAAGATAGTGAATTGATTGCCAAAACCTTAACGGATGCAGGCTATACCATTGAAGTTGCGTTTACAGGGACTGAGGCCATTAAAATGTGTAAGAAAAGCAATTCGATGCCATCACCCTCGATTTATTACTTCCAGACATGAATGGTTGGGATGTGCTTCGCAACTTTCGTTCAAAAGGTCCTAATATAGCCACTCCTACTTTCGTGTTAACCGTTATCGGAACTAAGGCTGCAAATTTTGGCTTCATGATTCAAAATTTTCTCATAAAACCCACAAATCTGAAGATTTGATCAAGGCTCTTCAACAAACAGGGGTTTATCCAAATCAAAAAAGAACAATTTTATTTGTAGATGATGATCCGCAAATGCTCTTGTTGTGTCAGAAGTACTTAAAGGATTATGGTTCAACTGTTCTTTGTGAAAGTGATCCAGAAAAAGCCCTGGAAGTAGCAGATCAAAAACGACCCGATGCAATTGTATTAGATCTTTTAATGCCAGGCATCGATGGATTAGAATTTTTGCGCCGTTTTCGATTAACGGAACACTGGAAAAAATACTCCCGTTATTATTTGTACCTCCCAAGACATCAGTGATGTTGATAGAACTCGAATAAAGGCTTCTGTAGAGGCTGTTATACAAAAAGGAGGAGGCTCCATGAACACTCTGGTTGCAGAAATGAAACGTATTTGTCCAATTTTAGATAAAAAACAAGCGGTTGATTCAAAATCAAAAACATAAGTGGAAAAACTCTATGACCGGAGAAGCAATATTAATTGTTGAAGATAATCCAACAAATCTTAAGTTGGCAAAACTTCTATTGACTATAGAAGGATATGAGGTCACAAACCGCCATAGATGCGGAAGAAGCAATAAATGTATTAGCAACATTTCACCCTAAACTAATACTGATGGATTTGCAATTGCCAGGTAAAAATGGTCTTGAACTTACCCGAGAAATTAAAGCCGATCCCAAATTTAAGGATATTCTCATCGTTGCACTAACAGCCTATGCCATGAAAGGAGATGAAGAAAAAGCGAATATAGCCGGCTGCGATGGTTATATGACCAAACCAATATCTGCAGCAACTTTTCCCGTGCAGATAGCTCAATATTTACAAAAGCAAAAATCATCACCTAAATAGGAATGGTTAAATTGTGAATAAACCAAACATTATAAACGTTGATATTAAACAAAAGATATTATAATATTTTAATTATTGAAGATAATCCCATTTCTCGTAAAATTTTAAGAATTAGTTTAGAAACTGAAGATTATTCTGTTATTGAAGCAAACGATGGTGCTTCAGGAATACGAGAGGCTAAAGAAACAAAAATTTGATTTAATAATACAAGATATATTTTTGCCAGACATGGATGGTTATGCTTTAAATAAAGCATTAAGATCTTTTCCAGAGTTTCAAAAAATTCCGATTTTTGCATTGTCAGGAATTTTAAGTCCCACGCATGAACAAGAACAACACCCTGGGTTTACAGCATTCTTATTAAAACCAATCGAACCATCTTATTTGTTGGATGTCGTTAAAGCACATCTCCCTATTTCGAGCCATCGGATGAATTGTCAGGAAAAGGAAAACATATTCTAATTGCAGACGATAATCCCATCCAACTTAAATTATTTTCTATGCAATTAAAAAATCGGGGATTTGAAGTAACCACTGCCTATGATGGGGTGTTTGCTCTTAAAGAAGCCAGAGACAAACGACCTGATGCTATTATCAGTGATATATTAATGCCAAACATGGATGGCTTCAGTTTATGTACAGAAATAAAGCGTGATCCCACAACTCCGCACCATACCAGTTTTACTACTTACCTCACATTATCTCGAAGATGAGGATTTAGCATTGGCTAAAAAAGTAGGTGCAAGCTGTTATTTGACGCGTACGCCCGATCCAGAAAAATTAATTATTGAATTATATAAAATCCTGAACAACAAATCCTCCGTATCTTTAGAACCTGTATTTGAACTAACAGAAGATATCAAAGAAAAACATACGATTCGCTCAATTCGTCAATTAGAACAGCAAGTATTAGAGAATCAAAACTCGCACAACGATGTGCCTTGCTTAAGTCACAATTATTCTTAATCAGTGATATTGCAAATGCCTTAACCACAAGCAACGAAGATATCAATGAGACCCTTAAAGAAGTGCTGTCCTTCAGCTTAGACGCTTTCGGCATATCCAAAGGTGTTCTGTACATTAAACAATCAGATAATAGTTTTGTTTTAAACCAACAAATTGGTTATCTCGAGGAACAAAAGAAAAAGGTTGAATCATTTTTTGGTGCATTAAAATTAATACCAGAGATAACAAAGGTGAATGAACCATTTGAAATCGATACCAAACATTTTTCCGCTCAAAACGCACAGATCTTCCTAGACGAAGCCAAAGTGAAATCTGCATTAATTGTACCATTGTTTTTAGGGTCAGAGTGTCTCGGGATATTGTTTCTAGGTTCTGATCTGAAAAATCTATCGGGTGAAATTACCAAAGAGTTTGTACGCACCCTGGGAATGCAATTCGCTCAGTCTATAGCATTAACATCCGCTTTTAAAAAGCTTGGTTCTTCTGAAAAAAGATATCGGCAGTTAGTCGAAATTTCACCCGACCCTATTTTTATTCAACAAGATGAAAAATTTGTTTATGCCAATAGTTCTGCTCTTAAACTGTTAGGCGCTCATCATTTAGATGATTTGCTTGCTCGATCATTTTATGATTTCTTTCCATCTGGCTATCAAAAAGTTATCAAAGAATATACACATCTAAGTAAATGCGAAGCTTCTACTTCCCTATTAGAAGGGAAAATAATAAGTCTAAAAGGTGATACTCTGGACGTTGAAATTGTGGTAAGTCCTTTTGCTTATCAAGGTGAACCAGCAGTTTACATGATTATGAGAGATATAACAGAACGCAAACGCGCCGCACTCCATTTAGAAATACAATACGCAATTGCTTGGATATTAGCGGAATCTGATACGCTATATTTGGCGACCGCTAAAATTTTAAAAATTATTTGTGAACGTCTTGGTTGGGATTGTGGTGCAATTTGGGCTGTCGATAAAGAGGCCAATGTTTTGCGTTGCACTAGAGTTTTGGAAATGCCACATATAAAAAATCATATCTATCAAGAAGAATGTCAAAACAGTAATTATGCGCCTGGCGTCGCGTTGCCAGGTCAAGTTTGGAAAAGCAAAAAAGCGATTTGGGAACCGGATATTTTACATGATGAAAGTTTTCTCAGAAAAGATACCGCTGTTCAACTTGGTCTAAATACAGGGATTGCTTTTCCAATTATCTATGAGAATCAAATGCTAGGGGTGATTGAATTTTTCAGCAAAAGTGTTATTCCTTCTACTCCCGATTTATTGCAATGGTTTGAGTCTGTTGGAAATCAATTTGGTATTTTCCTAATGAGAAAACACATGGAAAAGCAGATGTTATATCTAGCCGAGCATGATACATTAACGGGACTTTCAAACCGAAGCTTGCTCGAGCAATATTTAAATACTGCTCTCACCACAGCAGCGAAAAATAACCAAGTATTAGCAATACTCTTTTTGGATCTTGATCATTTCAAATATGTTAACGATTCCATGGGTCATCAGTCAGGTGATCTCTTGTTGAAAGAAATTTCGGAACGATTTCGCGAGTGTATTAGAAAACAAGATACAATCAGTAGATTGGGTGGTGATGAATTTATCATTATTCTGCCTAATCTACATCAGAAAGAGGAGATTACTGAAATAATTGTCAGATTACAACAGCAACTTTCAACTCGAATCACTTTAAAGGATCAGGAATTTTTTATGACAGCAAGTATTGGTATTAGTCTTTATCCTGAAAATGGGAGCACAGTTGAAACCTTAATTAAGAGTGCGGATATTGCCATGTACGCTGCTAAAGAAAAAGGCAGAAATAATTTTCAGTTCTGCACCTCAGAAATGACTGAAAAAGCGGAAAATCGAGGCACGCTGCAAAACGATTTGCGTAAGGCTCTGGAGAATAATGAGTTTGTATTACATTATCAACCAAAAATTGATATTGCAACAAAGAAGGTTGCAGGAATGGAAGCTTTAATTCGATGGCAAAGACCCGATATTCTTCTGTTCCCAGGAAGTTTTATTGCTACTGCAGAAGATAGTGAACTCATTATTCCCATAGGGGAATGGGTATTAAAAACCGCATGGTTACAAAATAAGATTTGGCAAAACTTGGGTCTTCCTACCATTACCGTATCTGTCAATCTATCAGTTCGCAATTTAAATAAGCAATTATTACAAATGGTAGAAAAAACTTTGGCAGAAACAAATCTTGAACCAAATTCTTTTGAAATCGAATTAACGGAAAGTGTATTGATGGTAAATATCGAAAATAATATTCAAATTTTGCGTAGTCTTAAAGAAATGGGAATTAAAATATCCATCGATGATTTCGGCACAGGTTATTCGTCCTTAAGTTATTTAAAACGTTTTCCAATCCATACCCTTAAAATCGATCAATCTTTCGTTCGAGACATTGCAACAGATCCAGACGATGCGGCGATCGTGACCGCTATTATTGCCATGGCACATAGCTTAGGATTTAATGTTATAGCCGAAGGTGTAGAGACTGAAGCCCAACTCAAATTTTTATGTGAACATGGTTGTGATGAAATTCAAGGATATTATTTTAGCCGGCCTTTACCTGTGCTAGAGGCAACCAATTATATTCAAAATTCTAAAATTGATTGGAGTTTCCATTAGTAAGCTCAACTATAATAATGAAAACGACTATCATTAAAGCATGAAATACATTTATAAACCAATTTCATTTTATTTATATACTCTGCTCGGCACCTGGGCTGCTTGGTTTGTTGCCGCTTATCTCAGCTATCAACAAAATACTGCAAAATGGGTTTTAGAATTATTGATTCTTGGTCTGTTCTTCCCTGCTATTATTTCTTTCTATTTAATATATGGTACAAAAAACCAGGATTTCATCAAACATTTCAAAAATAAATTTAGAATCAACAAAATGAAGAAAAATTATCTTCTTGTCATTCTCTTTCTCTTACCTGGACTTTCAGTGTTGTCCGTTATCATTCCCCTCCTTCTTAAACAATCTAATCTATCTAATTTAACTCATCTATTCAATTTTTCTAATGAAACAACAATTTTACCGCAGCTTTTCAATAACATGAGGCTTCTAACACTAAACAATTTTCTCGGCCTATTCCTCATTCTATTAATCCCTTGTTTGGAGGAAATAGGCTGGCGCGGCTATGGAGTGGACAGCATAAGACAAAATGTAAATTTATTTAAAACCTCCCTTATTTTCGCTTTCCTTTGGAGTCTCTGGCACTTACCTTTATTTTTTATTAAATATTGGAATACAAATATTATTTATATTGTCAATTTTTTCATCACACTATTACCACTTAGCATCATTATCAACTGGATATATTATAAAAATAACCAAAGCATCATCGCTGCTATCATTTTACATTTTTATGTGGATCTCATCGAAGTTACTCTTAGAAATGAATACTTCATTAGTTCCATTTTCACTCTACTTCTTGTTGCAGTGGCTATATTGATCGTACTTAGGAATAAAAAGTTCTTTTTCGAGTAACTTATTCAGTAACTACTCAGCCACTCATTATGTCTGCAAAAAATTATTATTTATTCAGGCTAAATTTTTAGAAACTTGAATAGTTATAATCCTAAAATTTACATTATGAATCTGAAATTTTGATACTATCAACTGGATATTGATTCTCTAATAAAATTCTTTTAATCTCTATTTCTGCAAATTCAAAATTACATTTTGGCCCTATCAAAATTTTGAAGATATCTATTGAGATGGTCGCTCCTTATCTGCAGTATCTATAGGGGCGAACTCGGCTTCCATTTCTATGCCAAAGTGATCGGTAGGGAAAACTTCAGGTTTTTCAGGATTAGAGTCTGAAAAGCGCAAAATTTTGGAGTGATAGGATTTACATTGAAGTCCATTTCCGATAGGGGCTTGTTTTAGTGCTTTTCTTGAAAGGTTAGTATCAATTAGCTTGCCGCCTGTTAACTCAGTTTGATGTTGAGGGTGGATATCAAAGTCATTGGTGTGGCGTAAATAATCCTCTCTGATGGCTGTTCCTAAATAGACATTATCTCGCAAGACTATCTTAGCTTTGGCGAGCTCTGCTTTATTTGCTGCAATCTCTATTTCACTATTTGCTGCATTTTTATTTGCAGGAAAAAGTTTATCCAAAGTATATTCAAATAATTGTACTTTAGTGGGATGGAAACCTTTTTTGTCTACACGCAAATAAAAAGCTCCATTCTTAAAATCTGTCATTTCTTCAGGTGTAAAGGGAATGAGATCTACACTTCCATTTTGTTTATTGACAATTTTTCTATAAATAATATTATAATGACTCCTATTATTGGGATCTCCTGCTTCACGTTCAACTACGACCTCATATTCTTCACGAAAATGAATTCGTAAATCTGGCGCTGCCTCTAGTACTTGATTTATGAATGTTTGCTTATCATTAGGATGTTTAGCCAGCCATTCGTTCAGAGAATTGAGAGTTTTAGCCGAAAGTGGCATCCAAGATTTTTTAAATGGCGGCAAGAAGGATCTCTTCTCCTCTTCTGCAGCCAATATCTTTCCATCTTTATCTCTGTCAATTCCTTTGAATCTTCTTTTATTTATTTCGACCACCTGTTGTTTAGGATGTTCCATAACAACAATAGGAAAAATTCCTTTATTTTTAAGTTTGTTATTCAGTTCAGCAATCTCCTTTTGTTCTAAAGGTCGTTTTTTTAGATGATTCTGATTTTCTGAATCTCTAAAACCTAAGTCGGCCGAAATAAACTCTCCCTTATCATTCTTTTTTATATTAGATAAATCTAATTGTTCTGTGACTTTACCAATAATTTCAATAGGTGTGCCAATTCTTAAATCGACGAAATTATCAGGCAGCACTGGACTGATTTCATGGAATAATCTTGCCTTGCCCATATACTTAAGACTACCTGCCTTTCTTTGGCCCGATGGTTTCTTACCATGACTTTCCCCAAGCATTTTTTCTGGATTATTTAATCCTTCATTTAGATCTCCCATCACCACAGTGTCTAGATATTTTAAATTCTGATAAGGAGGAAGTGCTGGACGCTCTTGCCAGCGTCGCATATGCTCATACATCAATCCCATTTCTTGACCTCTTAGTGTTCCTGAATCGGTTGCTCCGGCTTGAAGATGGGTATTATAAATAGAAGTAAAGTATCCCCCTTTTTTAACTTTAACTGCAACAAAACCTTTATTTGAAAAGACATCTACACCAGCCAAATTTGCATAACGATGAAATTCAACGTCCACAACAGGGTGTCTGCTCAATACCATTAACCCGCTACTAACTGCGGGCCAAGATTTTTTTCCAATGTCATATACGATATAAGGAAATTCTTCTCTTAATTTTTCAATTAATATTGTTTGCGCATCTTTTCCCAGGCCAAAATAGGCCATATTGTCAAAAACTTCTTGTAAACAAATCACATCATAAGGTTTGCCCTCAACCTTTGCGGCTTTTACTTTTTTGAGTATTCCATTCGCCAACTCGACTGCTCTTATCCTGGGTCTTCTCAAACCATTTAAGTTTTGGTCTTGAACATCCCAATACAGATCCCTTAATAGTCCACAATTGAGAGATAGGGTTCTCAAATTAACAGATTCAGCTTTTGAAGCTTTTGCATCTTTAAGATCAAGTGATTTGGTTGAAGATTCTAAAGGTTTAGAAGGTTCCAGTACTTTATAATTACCAAACATCCTATCCATTGAACGACCAGGTTGTTTAAAAATAGTAAAGCCTAAATTTTGATATAATTTTTTTAAAGTGGCTACTGGGCTTGTTATCGCATCCAATAGATAATCCACTACATTAGCAGTCACACGCAATAATGCTCCTATACTACTTACAGCAAGCAATCCCAAGGCTTTTGCTTTATTTTTAGTTGAATATTTAGGATTCCAAAAATCTGCTAAGACTTCGCAATCAATATCACTCATAAAATTTAACCATTGACCAAGTTTATCAAGCGTGGGTCCAAAAACAAGACCACGATAACAATTATTTGAATTGTGTGTTTTTGAATTAAAATATCGCAAGGGGGAATGGAAACGATCAAATTTGGTGTTTTCTTCTTTTAATTCTTCAACATGTCTGGCCTCAAGCGCACGCAGCCTTTCACTAAAATTATCATTTAATTGTTGTTTTAGTGTCATTAATAATACTTGAATTTTTTTATCATGCATATTCTTCATATTTATTCTTAGGCAGACAAAAAAACTCAAAGTTCAATTAAAAGAATTATTAGAGATTTACATAGAAACGAAAAACTGTATGAAAATACAACTCTAATTCTTTCTTACCTACTAGCTTCCAATACTACCGCCGTCTCAGATTCAGACACGATAGAACGACGTCCACAGTATGTTTCTTTTAAGAACATTAAGAAGATAAAAGACATGACTAAACAAATGGGCAAGGTTAAAAAGGCGGTTTGATATTGTGCCAAACTAAAGGTGGTTGCACCTGATGTTGCGGCAACTGCTGTTGTAGTCGCAACTCCAGTTGCTGCTTGAACTGCTGCTTTTGCAGAGGTAAAATCCAAAATCAATCCAATGAATGGTTGCGCTAACGCACCCCACAATGTATTGATTGCATTGGTAAAACCACTGGCTGTGGCCGCCAAGCCACGAGGATTACTTTCTGCGACTACAGCAAAAGCGATTATAAAGCTGCTTGAAAAAAAGCCTAAGGCAAAAAACATGCTTTTAACTACCGGCAAGGACAAATCATTACAGTACACAATGGCAAAGGTTATGCCTAACGTTACAACATTGCCAATAATCATGGGCAAATTGCGTCTTCCAAAATAATCTGAAACAAATCCCCAAAAGGATCCGCCCACTACCCAACCAACATACATTAAAGAAGCTGAAAATCCAGCGGCTTCACGTTCAAAACCATGGGCTTCTACTAAAAATGGAATTCCCCATAAACCGCCTAATGCCAAGGTTGGAACAAACATTAATCCTGCGTAGATAGCTGCAATCCAGGTTTGCTTGCTTTTTACGATTACTTTTAAATTCTGTGATAAAGTAGAAAAAATATCTGCAAAAATAGCTTTTAAATTCTGTTTAGAGCCATTCAAATTATTCACATTTTTTATCGAACTATGGACTGACCCTGAATAAGCATCGATTTTTTTGGTTTCTGCTTTCACAAAATCACCGTTAACGATGGTATTAGCACTTGTAATACTTGGAGTGATTGCAATTTCTTCACTCTTATTTTTTTCTTTTACAAATAACCATAAGAAAAAGCACAATAACAAGCCTATGCCGCCACCCAAATACATGCTTTCACGCCAGCCTAAAGATTCAACAATTTTCACTACAAAAGCCAAACCAAAAGCACCCCCTAAATACCCTACGGTGACAGTCAAACCTGTCATTAAGGCATAACGAGAACGGGGCAACCACAAACTTACCACTTTTAAACAACACAATAAGGCAAAAGCCGCCCCTGCACCAATGAAAACTCGGCCTAATTTAGCTATCCATAAGGAGTCGGCCATGCCGAATACAAAACTTCCCAAAGTGCATAAGCTGCAAGCTAAGGTGATAATGCGTCTCGGTCCAAATTTATCTAACAGAATACCTGCGGGAATTTGCATTAATCCATAAGCATATAAACAATAGGCTGAAAGACTACCAAATTGTTCTGCTTCTGGTGTGAATATACTGGTTAATTCAGGTTTCATGGCACTAGGAGAAACCTGTAATAAATTATCATAAAAATAGAAAAGAGCTACTAATCCCCAAATAAAGAGTGCGCGTACAATCGTCATTCCATTTTTAGGAATTAAATTTGTACTTGTCTCAACTTCAGTAAACTTCATAGAATTGCTCCTTTTGCTACTTTTACTTCTAACTTCTAACTTTTAACTTTTAACTTTTAACTTTATTCTAAATTAATCTTTACTTTCCTTTTTAAAAGCTCTTTAAATTGTAATAATACAGTGTATATAATCATTATATAAAAGAAAATAAATATTTGAAATTATTTAATAAAAAATTATATTGAACTACTATTTTGCCAAAAAACATAATGAAAGTAAAGTGTTTTTGTTAGCTTTATATCAAAATATTTTATCCATAAAAAAATTAGTGTAGGATCTTTGTATTTTTTAAATTTTTCTAAAATTTTGATTTTTTATCTCTCTTACCATTTCATTCAATTCAGTCATAAAAAGCAACTCTATTACAATTTAATGGCCCAGGTCTACCTAGTTTATATTTTCTCTTGAAATCTTCAACTAAATGCACTGCACGTTCTTTCATGGGCGGATTCATCGCTTGAATTAATGCTTGAAGCGGCTCAGGGGTTTGATCTTGAAGATATTCCAACGCTAAAAATATCCAGGCATAAGCGGTAGGATAACTTTGTTTCACGCCAATGCCTTCTGCATATAATAATCCCAGCTGATATTGCGCTTGAGGTGCGCCTTGATAAGCTGCTTTATGAATCCAATTCACTGCTTTTGCTTGATTTATTTTAAATATCACTGATGCTAATTTAACTGAAACCCCGAATGGTGGACATGAATTTAACCACATCAAACCAATGGAATTTTGTGCATAAGCATTGCCTTGTACTGCTGCTTTATTATACCAATAATATGCAACCTCAAAATTAGGTGGAATTTCATCTCTTCCAAGTAAATAGATATCCCCTAATTCAATTTGCGCTAAAGCAAGCCCCTTATTTGCGGCTAAGCTCAACCAATAAATGGCTCTTTCCATATTCTCAGGTAATCCATATCCGAGTTTAAATCTTCTTCCGACTTTATATTCAGCCAATAAAAATCCAGACTGACGACTCGCACGTTTGTAATAAGCAACACTTTGAGTAAGATCAAAAGGAACGCCTCTACCCATCTCAAACATCACACTCAACATGAGTTCTGCATAAGGATCAGCACAAGTATTGGCAGCTAATTGATAATATTTGGCAGCCAATTCAAATACTCTGGGAAGACCTCCTTTTCCAGCATGATATAAATCTGCTATCTCAACATAGGCTGCGGTGATTCCTTCTTCAATTGCCACCATATACCATTTTGCAGCCAACCCATAATCTTTTTTTACTCCATATCCATCGCGAAACATATTTGCTACATAAAATGCCGCTGGACCATATCTTAACTCTGCTGCTTTCATTATCCATCGATGGGCTTCTTTGTCATTTCTAATAACACAATGCGTACCCGCCGCATAAATCAAACCCAGCTTAAAAGCACCTTCTCCTGATCCTCGAGTTGCAGCTGCCATGTAAAATTCAGCCGCACGAGGAACATCTCTGGCGCCTATTTTGCCTTGAAAATAAAGATCTCCTAGAGAAATAATTGCATCGACATTTCCATTTTCTGCAGCAGTTGTGACAATATCTAATCCTTTATCTATTTTTTTGCATCCTTTTGTGCCTAGAGATAATAACAATCCAATTTGAAATTCTGCTTCTACTGAACCCATGCAAGCTGCTTTTTGATACCAATGCATCGATTTTTGATAATTTTTTGGAACTCCATGCCAACCTTTATACATTTCACCTAGCGCCAACATGGCCGAAATTTCCCCTGCATGAGCTGCTTTTTCATACCAAGCGATTGCGCAAGTAGCACTACGAGACACTCCTATGCCATCCCGATGTAAATTACCCATTTGGACCATAGCAATTGACATGCCGCCGTTGGCTGCCATTTTGTAATACTCTACTGCTTGAGGAATATTTCTAGGGACTTTGTCTCCAAACAGATAAAGATGGCCAAGGCTTGCTGCTGCACAAACTGATCCTTCTTCTATTTGACATTTAAGATTTTTTATTAATGCTTCGAGCTGAAGATTTTTGCAGAATTTAGGAGGATTTTCTTTGGTTAATGCTAGCGTTGGTCCGAAACTGCCTGTAGGACATCGGGGCGGCGGGAAGCAAGGACAATCGGGTTCGTCTGGTGCTACATAACCTTCACAAATACCCGTACAAATACATTCAGGAGGAGGGGGTGCATTTTTAACTTTGTAATCTGGATCTGGCAAGGGTAAGGCGCAACCGGATAGGATTGAAGTACAGTAAAAATAGAGTAATAGTAATAATATTGATGCTATTGATGTTTTAATTGAAGGCCATTTCATTGTTTAACTTCTCTATCCTTATATAAAGAATATATAAATATAGTATGACATTGAATAGAGAAATTTGCATATACTAATATATCATAAATGAAATTTCATAAAACTAACAAACTTAGTAATTATTCAGACTCCAAATTATTTCTGCAGGAAAAATAGTATTTGTTGTCATGTCTTGCTGCGACTGGCATCTAGTCACTGGCGTTTGGATCTTTGATGCCTGCCACAGCACGGCATAACAATCTGAACATATACCAAACTTAAAAAATCATTATCTAAGAACTGTACTTGTAATGGGAATGTGGGTAGGCATTAGCAGGATCAAAAATTTTATCAAATTCTGTCATTAAATTTTTTACATACTCCTGCATAGAAGGATCTTTAGCATACTCTGGCAGTAGATTGCTCCATATTTCAACAATATCAGCTGGAACATTCGCAAAACCTAGACGAAACATTGAAAGATATTTTAAATACACACTAGGCGGCGCGCGAAATGATCGTAACTGATTTTTATGCCATCTTCTTAAATCATCATCTTTAATGCCAAAACTTTTTTCTTCTGGATGTAAATAATCTAAATATCGGCGAACATCCTTCCAATCTTGATTGTTAAATAATATTTCATCTTCCAATAATTTTAAAAAAGTCGCTTTTTTTTGGCCAGGAATATGCTCTAGTTTTTGATAGATTTTCCATTTTATCACGAGATGTTCCCGTGCTTTATCTACAAATGCATGCAGCCTTTTTCCTTTATTGAATTCACTTTGTTTTTCTAAAAGCTTTGGAATGGTCACACCTTTTTCATGTGTTTGGGTTCTCTTTATTACTCCCAAATAGCGAATGTCTGGAAATAAAGTTCCTATCATGAAGTCCCGCTTTTGCTCATCAGTATAATTTTCATGCTTTGCTATCCATTTTTCAGCTAGGACTGCATGTGTTACTGGTGCTGCTGCAAAAGCAGTGATTCGGAATAAATAGAGAGCTCAGTAAAGAGAGAAATGCAATCAATAAAAAATTGTGAAGTGAAGATAGAACTTGTTGGATTCTAGTTAAACAATAAAGAGTAAAAAGTATACTTTTAAACATATTAAAAATTTTTAACACTAATAAAATAACAAAATTATAATACACTAGTATTGATATTACACTATCATATATAATATTGCAGTATTGAATATACTATTCTTAATAATAAATAATCTATGAAATCAAGACTTTGTTTAAATTTCTTTAATAATCAGCAACATAGGTTTATTGACTTAGTTTTTAAAAATTGTTAAAATATAATTGTTTTCAAGTATGATAATAATGATATAAATATAATACCGTCCATTTAATACAATTTTATTAAGGAGATACAAAAATATGTCATCACATGATTTTGACGCGCTACGAAGAACAGTACAAAGACCAGCCAGACGACCGAACCATTCGAATAGAGCAGCTGCAGATTTGAAATTAGGTTCGGATTCTCCAACTCAAGAGCAAATGATAAGAGCTGGATCATCACCTGATGAATGGGACGCAGGTATTAGAAGAGCCAACGTCGCCGTTATGAGAGCTCGAGAAGCTGCTGGATGGTTAGGGGGCACAGAAAGTGAACCTAGAGCCGGTATACTCGGTTATGATGGATCTAATGCATGGGGTGTAGAAAGAGAAAGAGGTTATTTATCAACTAGCTCAGGAAGAACCTGGCAACCATCTGATTCTGAAGATGATCTTCCAAGCGCCCAAGATATCCAAGCAGCGTATGAATTGAAAGCAGAAGAATTATTTACTCTTCTCCACGAAAGTGATGAATTATATTCAACTCTTTTTATCGCCTTAGATGAAAGTTTAAAGAAAATTGCAAACGAAGATAAAGAAGCCAGAAAAGAACATTACTCAGAAAGACGGACTGTTGAACAAAATATTAAGGATGTGTGCGAATGGGTTGTGGATAATGGCGGTCCAGGAAAAATGAAATCCTTTCCAAATCATATTAAAGATTGGGATTCAATCTATCAACAAATTCTAAATCTTACTAATAAACAGGATTTTCCCACAGATTTTTGGTTGCCAGAACGTTTTCAGGTGGTAGATGATATTCCTGAATTGGGGAATGTTGAGGCTGCCCCAGTACAACAACCGGAAGCACAACCTACACTAGAATTGAAGCATCAGGAAAGAGGTCAGCCAGAAGAGCCTGCAGCAAAAGTAAATGGAGTGGCTCCTACACCTTCTCTTGAAGCTCAACCTGTTATAGTGATGCCTGCTCCTGTCCAGGCTACAGTTCAAGCACAGGTTCCGGTCGTTCCAGTCATAATAGATGAAGTAAAACCAACTGCTGGTTTTACTGAAGTGAGGATCAACCCTGCACTCAACAGTACACAGCCGAGTGTTGCAGTAGGTGTTCCACAAGCACAACCACAACCTGTTCAACGTCCAGTCCAGCAACCTGTTGAACAACCTCTTGCAACTCAACCTCCTGTGCTTCACTCTCCTGCAACTCAACCGCAAAACGTCGCGAATGGAGTTGTACTAGTACAAGAGTCTAAGATAAGTAATGATGATGCTGTAATATTGGGGAATAGATTATATAACTGTTTCAAAAGTTTCAGAGAAGCTGAATTAAACTTCATGCTGCAATTTTATAGAGAATTTGCTAATTCAGAGAATTTTATAAATGATCCTCGTCGAAATCAGAAAAAAGATAAAATTATCAAAATCTGTATCGAAATTGCTAAACATCAAGGCAACATTGCAGGTATGCAGAGATTTCCTGAAACAAGAACGGCTGAAGAACAGTTGCATGAAGAAGTAATCAAGTTTTATGAACGCGTTGCGCATCGTTTACCTTCTAATTTATGGATACCGAAAACTGATAATTCCGAAGAAACTGTTGTGGGTCATCGTATGCCTGCACCACATCAACATCGTCACCATCATCACGGCGCACCAAGCTCAGGACAGGGAATCCTACCACTTATGCAAGCTCTTAGAATTAGAAGAGGAGAAAATGGAGTTCCCATTGCACAAAGTGACGCCTTATTTCAAACTCAAGGAGGCGGCCTTCACTTTCAAAGAGAGTTAGTGATTCCTACTGGAAATGGACGTGTGAAAATTAAAATGGGAGGAAGATTAGGTCCAAGTAATGGAAATGGACAAGGCAGAGGTCATAGACGAAGAGATAGCTAAAAAAATGTGTTGTCATGAAAGCCAAAGGCTAGCATTCAGAAAAATTCGCATAGAGTCTGGATGCCAGCCTTCAGCTTCCATAACAGACTTACGTTAAATTAACACTATTATCTGAAATATTTACCAAATATCTTTCAACACTAAGTAAATCACATGAAACAAATTGTTTTAGCGACTACTAATCCCTGGAAAGTGAAAGATTACTTTGATATCGCAACACAATTTCCAATTACTTTCATTCCACAATCCGAGCTTAAATCTAAATTAAAATCTGATCTTATTATTACTGAAGCCAAAGAAACGGGTTTAACTTTCATTGAAAACGCTTTAATCAAAGCACATCATGCCAGCCTTCACACAGATTTACCTGTGATGGCTGAAGATTCTGGATTGATTGTGGATGCATTACAGGGTGCTCCTGGACTTTATTCTGCTCGATATGCTGGCGAAAAAGCGACTCAACAACAAAATATTGAAAAATTGTTATCTGAACTTGCCAAAATTCCCAATGCAAGTCGCAAAGCAAAGCTTTATGCAGTCACTGTTTTACTCCGCTACCCTAACGATCCTGCACCACTGATTGCTGAAGGTATCATTCATGGGGAAATTTTAAGCGCTCCAAAAGGAGATCATGGCTTTGGTTATCTTCCTATTTTCTATCTAAAAGAATATGGTTGCACAGCAGGAGAAATCCCCTTATCTGAAAAAAATAAAATCAGCCATCGTGGACAAGCAGCAAGAAATATTTTAAATCGATATCTAAGTGAAATTTGAAAATTTTCTGTTATTCTGTATTACCCCCGCATAATGGAAGCTATTAAATGGAAGAGAAGGCAGCAGAGAAAACATTTGTATATCGAACCTGCTGCAGCAATCTAAATACAATTAACAAAATAAAATTTAGTCAGAGAGAACTTGATATTGTTGTCTGTATTATATTTATAGCACGATTTGGGGGGCGGACTACTGTGTCCACCCAACAAAAGTGATTACTTACCCATTTTTTCTAGATTGCAACGGCCTTATTTAAAACGGAATATCGTCATCAAACTCTTCATCTGCAGTGGTGGCTGGGGCTTTAGAAGAGGAACTTCTATTGCTTGGTGCATTTGAGCCTGATCCACTGGAACCATTACCTGCTCCACCTGAAGTGCTTTCAGCTGCTTCATCATCGAACTCTGGAGCAGCGCCACCGCCGCCTTTTGAATCCATGAGCTGCATGCTGCTCGCGATGATTTCTGTGGTATAGCGATCATTGCCAGATTGATCTTGCCATTTATTGGTTCTGATGGAACCTTCTACAAAAACGCGTGATCCTTTTTTTAGATATTGCGCAGCAATTTCAGCAAGACGATTAAACAGTACGATGCGATGCCATTCTGTGCGTTGTTGTTTTTCTCCAGATTGCTTATCTTTCCATGTTTCACTGGTGGCCACTCGAATATTAGTGACAGCCGAACCACTTGGCATGTAACGAACTTCTGGATCCGCGCCAAGATTACCCATGATCATAACTTTATTAATTCCTTGTGCCATGTTTATTACCTCGCTTGTTAAATAAAATCCATACTAACCAAGTTAAGGCCAGTATAATGCAAAAGGCAAAGACTGTGACTTCGCCATCCCAATTGTCCAAAAACCCGCCTAAAGCACCACCCAAAAATAAACCCAGAAATTGCAAAGTAGAGAAAATTCCCAATACTTTACCTCTTCTATCCACGGGTGCCATCTTTGAAAGAGTGGAAGGCAAAGTTGCTTCTAAACAATTAAAAGTAGTAAAAAAAAGTCCCAAGCCCAATCCTAATCCGACCAATGAAGATTGGAAGATGAATAATAAAATTTCCGATATTATCAGACTGATAACCATTACAAATAAAGATTTTTTAAATTGTTTTGTTTTTTCAATAATTAACAGCAGCGGAACGGTCGCTACCAGTGCGAGTCCAAAAACAGGAAGATAAAAATTCCAATATTGATTTTCAATCGTGGTGAGTGCATGAACTATATTGGGAATTTTAAGAAATAAGGCTGTTAAACTAGCATGTAAAACCAGCACACCGAAATATAAACTAGTTATAGATTCAGGATAATCAGAATGTATAATAGGCACTATCCGTTCTTCTAATTTATTCGTTTTCACTTCAGGTGTAGGAACAAAACGTAACAGCACAACAATTCCCAGTAATCCCAATCCTGCTGTTATCCAAAAAATCCCACTCAATCCCCATTGCGCGCAAAGTAAGGGGCCTAAAAGAAAAGATAAACCAAAAGATAAAGCTATTGTGATACCAATTGACGCCATGGCTCTTAGGCGAATTTCATCGCGAGTGAGATCAGCTAAAAGTGCCATGACCACACTGCCAACCGCACCCGCGCCTTGCAAGCTTCTTCCAACTATCATGCCTTGAATTGAATCGGACATTGCTGCCACCATGCTTCCTAAACAAAAAATAATTAATCCAATTATAACCATTGGTTTTCGGCCAAATCTATCCGATAAATAGCCGAAGGGAATATGCAACAATGCCTGTGTTAAGCCATAAACTCCTAAGGCAATTCCTATCAAAATCGGGGTTGAGTCTGTAAGTTGAACAGCATAAAATGCAAAGACAGGCAAAATCATAAACAAACCGAACATACGAAGTGAAAATATTCCGCTTAATGCGGCAATCGCTCGATACTCATTGGGTTGGATTTTATTCAACTTTCTAACCTTTTTTGACCTGTCAATCTTGTTTAACATTGTTTGACGTTGATGAGGGTTAAATAACTTTGATTAATTTGCTATCAAAATCATAATTACAATCACAATCAAATGGACTAAAAGAGAAATAATATATATCCCTCAAGCCTATGATACTTGAAAAATAAAGGTCAAACCAGAAATATTAACAATAAGAGGAATACATAAAAGGAATAGATATCAACAATTCATAAGGTGGTAAGTACAATAATGAGTGTTAAAGTGTATAACGGCCTCCCTGCCGTTATAGATTTAGATTGATGGATAATTTTCGATAATTATTAATTACAAATCATTCATTAAAAAATTAATTAAAGTGTGTAACCTTTAACTTAACTGCTTCTTAAGCGTACCAGTCTTAGCATCGCTGGTTGCTCCATTCTTTCAGAATGGCTTCTATTCAGTGTCGGTTTTGCTAAATCTGGCAAAGACAAGCTGAAAGTCATTAACTTATTAAGCATTTCTGAACGTTCTTCTTCATGATTAACTGTAGCTAAGTCGGCTTTTGTAGCTACTGTTTCCAATTTTGATTTTAGATCTGCTAATCCATCACTAGGTGCAGACTCAACCGACACTCTATTTCTCTGCAGATAGTGAACTAACAGAGACCCTCTTTTAGTTGCTCCATTAGAAATTCCATTTTGTACGCCTTTAGACACAGCATTCACTATACCATTAGATCCACCACTCATTATCCCGCTGGATCCTCTACTAGGTTCAACACTAGCAACATCATCAGTCTTCGATTCCTTTTTATTTCCACTATTTCCAGCTTTATTTCTAATGCTTTCAATTTTGGCTTTAAAACAATCAAGACCTGCTTTTCGCTTAAGCTTAGCAGCATCACCATAGTGTTGGGCTACTTCATCCATAACATTACTCAATCTCTTTCTGTATCCAGTCGCATCTTTTTCTTTACCGCCATTATGAACTGGAACAATTATAGTCACTGGGGAAAAAAGATATCGAACAATGATGTTTTGTGAATTTTCAATTTGACGAATCATATCAGAATTTTCTGTAATAATAGGCGCATCATATAACATGGCATTAAAAAGATACATCAAGTCTCCTAATCCCAGTTTACCAATATTCAGCGTTTTCAATTGAGCTTTTGCTGCTTGTAGTTCTTTGCGAATTTTGGCTTCATCTTGTTTTTCTAGTTTGTTAGCTGCAATCTTCCCTTTCCAAAGATCTGGACGCGCCTTGCTATCGGCAATAATATCTTCGGCTGTCACACTATTAAACAATTCAAATAAATCCTTAGCGGTCAATGGAGAATATTCCTTTTGATGGGTTCTTTCCATTTTTAATCGACTTAAGTGCTGACAGGATTTTTGCAATGAAAATGACAGAGGGTGACTTGCTCTTGCTTTGTCTTTTAGTTGCAGCACGCATTCTAATGCTTTTTGTGCATGTGCTGCTTTAGCCATATCGCTTCCGGAATATTCATCATATTTCGCACCGGCGCATTCTACTACTGAAGCTTCAGTAATTAATTCACGAAATAAACCACATTCTAAGATATCAAGATACACAAGCTTATCAAACTCAGTTTCTTGGCATTTGCGCTGATTGGCGAGTGCTGCCTCTCTCGCAGCAACTTTTAGCTTCTCATCCTCAACACGAGGAACGCCATTAGAACCATTAGAATATGCTTGCTTCTGCTTCTCTCTTAAAGCCTTTTGTCTTTGTTTCTCAGCAATTACTTGCTGATCAGGAGATAAATCTTTCTCTTTCTTTTTCTTCACCCTTTCTTTTGTCTGTTTAGCTTCTTCAGCACTACCTGGAGCCTTATCGTGAACCTTTTGCTTAATAAAGCGTCTTGGTTCAAGGGGGCGAGCATAAATATTGGTATCAATCAATACAAGAAAAGGATCTTTAAGAGTAAAGTTGAATTTCTCTTGCTTTAATTTCTCATCTCCATCTTTGAGATCTGTTCTCATTGAGTCTAATTTCGATGACATATTCCACCTCATAATTGTAATAATGAAATAAACACATAAAAAAATTATTAGCCGTAAAAATAAATGGTTCATTATTATTAGTGATTCATTGCTTGTTTATTATTTTTTAATAACAATATACTTAACAGCCTATGCACGTATTTTTATAATTTATGGATTTTTAAAAGTTTTTATTGATTTACTATGTTAACTTACAAACAAAATAATGTCAACTAGTGCAGTTACTCTTAAAAAGAAATGATGAAAATGGATTAAAGGTAATTCCCTTTGAGGCTCATTTTTGATATAATTAAGACTTAAATATTCTTAGCTCTTAATCTATAGTTGATTAATTACTCTTAATAATTAAGGTATAATAAGTATGTTCGAAGCGCTTTTAGAAGAATTAAAAAAAATACTACAATCACAGAACTTTGATATTACAAACAAAAAAAGAGAAATTTATAAATTTTTTATTGCACTTTTTGAAAATCATGATAAAAAATTTATTCTTCAATTCTTTGCCTTCAAAGATGTGAAAAGTAAAAAGTCAGCGCTTCACTATGCATTAGAATGCGACCCAGAAATAGCCAAAACAATATTTTTTGATTTTTATTGTAAATATTATAGAGAATGGCCAATAATTATTGAAGAAATTTCACCTGTACCAGACCTTCTCTTTACTTCTCTCATTCCCATTTTTCCAACCCTACATGAAGTGATTCAATTTAGAAACCTGCTTTCTATGTTACCGGAAAAAGACATCCCAGAAATATACACCTCAGAAAAAGACACCAAAAATATTGCAGATACAAAAGATCGAGTAGAGTTAAAAAATACAACAAACTCCAATACAACCACTCAACACTCAAATATCATTCTTTTTTCGCAAAAAAAATCAAACGAAACTGCAATTTTAGAAGCGATAAAATCAATTGCTCCTGAAACATTGATAAAATGTATTCTCTTTCACCAACAATTTTCACCGAATTTGCAAGTCGTTAGTGAACAATCTCAAATTGATAAGCTTAAAGCTTTATTACGAAATCCTTGCTTGAATGAGTATTGGTCTCAACTAGCTTTCGAGCAACCTACACGGAATAAAACATCAGCTTTTATTTCTATGAAGCCTGTTTTTGACATGCAATGTGAGCGATTTTTGTTTGAACGTTATATCGATCTCAATCTAATTCTAGAATCTCTGACAATCTCTCAACAAAAATCGAAATCATTTCCTCCCTACAAGCCTCATTCTAATAGTCCCTTATTTAAAGCAGTAAAGGAAAACATTCAAACTATTCTGCAAAAGGGCAGGTGCATAGAATCTTTTGATTTATGTTATGCTCAGTGTGTCCTATATATCAAAGAATTGCAATTAAGCTCCAACAAGGAAAATGCCGACCAGCCTACCTTAGATTCGAAGCAACTTATTGAACGAACTCTCGCAATGGATGCTTTGCGAAAACAATCTGATGCAGGCTTTATTGCCACTTGCGCCTTAAATATTGAACTAGGCAATTATTTTCGAAGATTAAACACACCGCAAGATCTCGAGACAGCACAAAATTATTATCTCGTTGCCTTTCATGACTTTATTAAAGCAAGAAATTTTTTAATGCAACATCCGCCAGAACTTTCCAATGTCGCTTATCTACGAGAATATTTCAAATTACAAGGTCCTGATCTTAGAAATATTCAAGGCTTGTCTAATAAAAGTTGCGAAATTGAGTCCTTCAGAAGCTAATGCGATTTCAATTTATTTAAGCACTCATCCGCCTGCCAATACAAATACTGCCGCTTCTAGCAAATTATCTTTAACTTCTTAATTCACTCCTTATAATATATCCAATATATCCAATATATCCCAATAATTTTATTATTTTATTAAAGTTGTTGACTAAGTCAACTTAGTCTAATATACTTTACTCATAAATGGGATAGCAAATTTAGGTGACTTATGACTTTGGTGAATATACACAAAGCCAAAACACATTTTTCAAAAATCATTAATCAAGCTTTAAATGGTGAAGAAATCATTATCGCAAGAGGAGGAAAACCTCTTTTAAAATTAATTCCTTATACCGAAGAAGTTTCTGAAAGACGTGGTGGCCAATTTAAAGGACTGATTCAGATAAGTGAAGATTTTGATTCGCCATTATCAGATGATTATTTAAAATTATTTTATGGAGATTCCGAAGAAAAATAAATGACGAAGTACAACAAGACTTAGTCAAAGGTAATCTTTCAAGGAAATTCAATGCGATATTTATTAGATACTCATGTCATTTTATGGTGGCTCACTGAACCCAAAAAAATAAAAACCAGAACATTAAAGATAATTAGCGATAAAGCAAATCATGTATTTATTAGCAGCGCCTCTTTTTGGGAAATGGCTATTAATAAAAGTATTGGTCGCTTAACTATTCCTCATAATTTGATTGAAACATTGGTAACAGAAGGTTTTCAAATTTTACCTATTTCGCCTGAAGAAAGTTTGGGAGTAGCTGATTTACCATTGATACACTCTGATCCATTCGATAGAATATTAATTATCCAAGCAAAATTTCATGATTTGGTATTCATTACTGCTGATCCAAAAATAGGGGAATACCCTATTGTTATATTAAATGCCTAAGCTCTTAGCTTAGGAAAATCTATATTCTTTGCTAATTAGCTTATTTTTAAGGAGTCTTTTCAATATATTAATTATTTTAAATGTAGGTATTTCAATTTTATGATGAATGTTGTACAATAACCAAATTAAATGTCTAGATCCCTATCCTTTAACTTAACCTTTTACTTTTTAAAGAAACATTGATTATGCACACAATTTCTATTCGGGGGGCAAGAACCCACAATCTTAAAAATATTGATTTGGATTTGCCTCGAGACAAATTGATTGTGATTACTGGTTTATCTGGTTCTGGCAAATCTTCTTTGGCATTCGATACCTTATATGCTGAAGGACAACGCCGCTATGTAGAATCTTTATCGGCCTATGCGCGACAATTTTTATCCTTGATGGAAAAGCCGGATGTGGATCACATCGAAGGTTTGTCCCCTGCTATCTCGATCGAGCAAAAAGCCACTTCTCATAATCCGCGTTCAACCGTCGGGACGATCACAGAAATTTATGATTATTTGCGCTTATTATTTGCCGCACGGGCATCCCGCATTGTCCCACACACAGCACTCCGCTTGACAGCACAAACCGTCAGCCAAATGGTGGATCAATATTTAGATATGCCAGAAAATACTAAAATTATTGATTGCTGGCACCTGTGGTTCAAAGCCGAAAAGGCGAACATCAAAAAATATTGAAGAGCTTAAAAGAGCAGGATTTATGTACGTGCGCAGAATCGATGGCGAAGTGATGGAATTGGACCGACGTTCCACCACTTGATTTACGGCGAAAACACGATATTGAAGTGGTAGTCGATCGTTTAGTGGTTCAGACCTGATATCAAAACTCGTCTGGCAGATTCTTTAGAAACTGCGCTGCATTATCGAGCAGGATTGTCAAAGTTGCGTTAGTGGATGGTGAAAAAACAGGACAAGAAATTACTTTTTCTTCCAAATATGCTTGTCCAGACTGCGGCTATAGTTTAACAGAACTTGAACCGCGGCTATTTTCTTTTAATAACCCATCTGGCGCTTGTCCAACTTGTGATGGTCTTGGGTATGAAACAATTTATGGATCCCGATAAAGTCGTGATCGATGATAGCACTGCCGCTTTCAAGCGGTGCCATCCGCAATTGGGATACGACATAATATTTATTATTACAGCATGCTGACCTCACTTGCGAAACATTACCGATTTGATATTGAAACGCCCTTTTAAAAAATTACCGAAGAAAATTCAAGAAATTTTGCTCTACGGCAGTGATGATGTCGAAATAAATTTCCGATATCTACAAGAAGGCGGCGGCAGTTTATACACGAAAACACACTTTTGAAGGCGTTATTCCTAATATGGAACGTCGTTATCTTGAAACCGAATCCAATTATGTGCGCGAAGAATTGGCAAAATATCTTACTCAAAAGACTTGCACGACTTGTCAATGGAACGCGTTTGAAAGAAGCTGCGCGTCATGTGTTTATTGAAAATAAAAATTTACCTGAATATCACTGCTGTTTCCATTACAGACTCACATCATTTTTTTAAGCATTTAAATTGCCTGGCGCTCGCGGCAAAATTGCCGAAAAAATTCAAAAAGAAATTTTAAGCCGTCTCGAATTTCTTAATAAATGTCGGTCTGGAATATCTAGCTTTAGATCGCAGCGCCGACACACTATCTGGCGGTGAAACACAACGCATTCGCTTGGCCAGCCAAATTGGTGCAGGATTAGTGGGAGTAATGTATGTTTTAGATGAACCTTCAATTGGTTTGCATCAACGCGATAATGCACGACTTATTAAAACTTTAACGCATTTACGTGATCTCGGCAATACTGTCATCGTGGTGGAACACGATGAAGAAGCCATTATGGCGTGCCGATCATGTGGTGGATATCGGTCCCGGTGCTGGCATTCATGGCGGTGAAATTGTGGCAGAAGGTACTCCAAAGCAGATCATGAAAAATGCCAAATCATTCACTGGACAATATTTATCTGGCAAACAATCCATTGCCGTTCCCACCAAACGACGTCCACTTAATAACAACCAAAATGATTACATTATAAACGGTGCAACGGCAATAATTTGAAAAATTTAACATGTTACTTTTCCGTTGGGGTTATCACTTGTGTACAGGCGTTTCTGGTTCTGGAAAATCACTTTGATCAATGATACCTTATTTCCCATTGGCCGCCAAAACCTTAAATGGCGTGAAACAAATAGATGCTGTATCCCCATAAAGAATTAGAAGGCTTAGATCAATTTGACAAAGTAATTGATATCGATCAAAGCCCAATCGGTCGTACACCGCGTTCTAATCCCGCCACCTATACCGGTTTATTTACTGAAATTCGCGAATTATTTGCTAATACCCAAGAAGCGCGCGCGCGCGGCTATAAACCTGGACGTTTTAGTTTTAATGTGAAAGGCGGACGCTGTGAAGCTTGCCAAGGCGATGGTCTAATTAAAGTTGAAATGCATTTCTTACCCGATATTTATGTGCCTTGTGATGTTTGTCAAGGCAAACGATACAATCGAGAAACTTTAGAAGTTTAATATAAAGGCAAAAATATTCATGAAGTATTAGAGATGACGGTAGAAGAAGCATTAGAATTTTTCGAAGCCATTCCAGTCATCGCTCGAAAATTAGAAACTTTAGTGGATGTCGGCTTAGCCTATATTAGAATTGGCCAAAGTGCGACCACTTTATCTGGTGGCGAAGCCCAACGCATTAAACTTGCCAAAGAATTATCCAAACGTGATACCGGCAATACACTTTATATTTTAGATGAACCCACCACAGGTTTGCATTTTCATGATGTGAAACATCTATTAGAAATTTTGCAACGTCTTTGCGATCGCGGCAATACCATTATCATCATCGAACATAATCTGGATGTCATTAAAACCGCAGATTGGATTATTGATTTGGGCCCCGAAGGCGGCAATAAAGGTGGTGAAATTATGGCCGTGGGAACGCCAGAAGCAGTGGCGCATGAGTCAAGAAATCTTATACAGGACAATTTTTAAAAAGATTTTGTGATACGACAATAAAATCGTAAATATTCAAATAATATATTAATTTTTGGATTGCTTTGCTCCCGCAATGACGCTCAGAACATGTGTTATTGCGAGGCCACAGGTCGAAGCAATCCAGAAAGAGTGTGAATAGTCACTCAAAATCAAAAAGATAGTTTAAAGTTCAAATTATTATTAAGATTAATTCATCTTCATTCAATTAATTAATATAACAAAAATATATAAATTTAGAAATCAGTATGCAAGCTTTTTTAAATTTTTACCAACTCTTCAGAATCCGTTTTTTCATTCTTATTTGTAGCTAATCCATTTTCATCCCTCACGAAAGTCTGACCAATACCAACGCTATCGATAGAACGTTTCACCATTTTGCCAAGGCCTCTTACAGCTGCAAACCAGAATAAGAAGACAACGGCGAAGATCATGGCAACATAAGGAATGGTGAATACTAATTCACCGCATAGTACAAAGAGCACTTGAAAGATGAGTGAGCCGCCAGATTTACCAAATCGTGAAGCTATACCATCCACCACTGCTTTTCCTTTGCGTTGTTCTGATTTGGGAAGAGCCGGCCCGGCATTGGTTAGGCGGCGCTCGATCCTGAGCGGCGGGAGTCAGGGGACAGCGCCAGCATCAGCCGAGCTACTGCGAGGAGCAGAGGCAGTCAGAGCAGGTGCGCGAGCTGAATGACGGAGCTAACGACGACGGCCACAGCGCAAGGCTGCGAACGTAAACGCGACCGCACGCTGCCACCGCGACCACCGTTTAGCGCGTTCCTCGCCAGCGGGCCCGGTATACTGGTCGGCTTCGAGTTGGCGGAGCATC
>CAVQGL010000008.1:0-13212 GCA_963712035.1 uncultured Acidobacteriaceae bacterium
TTCGTGATAAATCGGCGTCCACAGTTGTACGGATTGGTCCGGATAGGCGAACCATGACGGCATGATCCCGATGACTGTGTAAGGCTTGGCATCCAGGAGTATCGTCTGATTCAGGATCGAAGCATCGCCACCGAATCGCCTCTCCCACAATCCCCAACTCAGCACGACGGTTGCGTTCGCGGATGGTTGATCGTCATCTGCGGTGAAACTTCGCCCCAGCGCGGGTTTTACTCCCAGCATTGGAAATAAATTCCAGGAGCACACGGCCGAGTTCACCATTTCCGGAAGCTGACCGCTCGTTCCGGACAGGTTATACCCATTACCACCGAGAATCGCCAGGTCAGAAAATCCGTGGTTCTGCTTTTTCCATTCGGCGAATATCCCGCCCGCACTCCCGTTGTAAGGAAACTTGTCATCGGTGCTGTGTTCATACAGACGCAGGAGCCGCGCCGGCTCTCTGAACGGCAGCGGCTTCAACAGCACGGACCGCACCACGGTAAACAGAGCAACGTTCGCGCCGATACCGATGGCGATGACAAGAATCGTGAGCAACGCAAACCCTGGCGTTCGGGCAAGCGCGCGAATCCCGATCCGCAAGTCATGCACGAACAATTCGAGCCAATTCCAACTCCACGTTTCGCCGACCTGCTCCCGCAACAGCGTCGGATTGCCAAACACCCGCAAGGCTGCCTGACGAGCCTCCTCGGGACTCATCCCAGCGGCGATATTCTCGGCGGTCTGTCGCTCCACATGAAAGTTAAGCTCAGCATCGAGGCGCTGCACTTCCCGACCGCGACAGAGGAACATCTTGATCCGCATCCGCATCTTTTCGAGCCAGCGCATCACTCCTCCTGAATCACCAGATTGATGGCGCCCGAGAGCCGGTTCCAGTTGGCGGTTTCGTGCTCCAGTTGCCGGCGGCCGGCGGCGGTCAGCGAGTAGAACTTCGCCTCGCGTCCAGTCTCACTCTCGGCCCACTTCGCGCGAATCCATCCCTGCTGCTCCAGTCGATGCAACGCCGGATAGAGAGAGCCTTGCTGCACTTGCAGCACATCTCCCGAAACCTGTTGAATGCGTTTGGCAATCGCCCATCCGTGTTTCGCTTCAAGCGAAAGTGTTTTCAAGATCAGAACATCCAGAGTTCCCTGCACCAGGTCGGTAGGCTTTCCCATGCCATGATTATCTACAATGGCGTTGTAGATAGTCAAGGTCTCGCTGGCGGCCTCTGGAGTCAGCCAGTCGCGGCAAACCAGATAGTCGAGGAATTCGGGCAAATCTACGAGAAGGAAATGCCAGCCTACAGGATGATCTCCATGCCCTCGGCGGCGGCGCGCACTTGCGGATAATAATTTCTAGCTTCTTTCACCACCAGGTCAATGCAGGTGTCGTCATGCGCGGGGTCGTGATGGAAAAGAACTAATTCCTTGGCGCCGCTTTCCATCACAATATTGATGGCTTCGCGCCAATGGCTGTGTCCCCAACCGCGGCGGCGCGCGGCATACTCCTCGGGAAGATACTGCGCATCGTAAATCAAAACATCCGCACCCGCAGCCAGTTTGCGGACGTTGGCATCGAACAACGGATCGCCGGGTTCATTGTCGGTGGCATAAACCACGACTCCTTCTTTGGTTTCCAGGCGGAAGCCCATGCATCCCTGTGGATGATTTAGCCACAGAGTTTGCACCACCATTTCGTCGAGCGAGAGCCGCCCCTCTTCGATGGCATAAAACTCGCGCTTGGCGCTCATGTCGGGCAAACCCACGGGAAAATATGGCGCCGACATTTGCTCCTCCAGCACCTGCCGGAGGTCGCGAGTGCGTGTGGAACAGTGAAACACGAACCGGTTGGACTGCTCATACAGCGGCATAAAAAATGGGAACCCCTGAATGTGGTCCCAGTGAAAATGAGAAACGAAAATGTGAGCGGAGATTTCACGTCCCGCGTTTTGTTGCATGAGATGCTGGCCCAGTGCGCGGAATCCCGTGCCGCAATCAAAAATGTAGCGCTGCTCCCGCAGTGCGACTTCGACGCACGAAGTGTTCCCCCCATAGCGCATGTTCTCGCGATGAGGAGTTGGAGTTGATCCGCGCACGCCCCAGAACTTGATATGCATAGAGCAATCAGCGAAAGCGGCTGATCCAGTCATCTTCCATCGACGGACGTGAATCCGTCAATTCATAGGCTGGTTCAAAGAGCCAGAGTCGGCGGCCGGGGCATTGGCTTCCGGAGAGGCCTTCGGACGAAGGCGTCAGACGAAACCAAGGGAGTTCTCTATAATTGAGCACTCGCCAGTAAGCGTCTTGCAAGTTGCGGCGGGCTCACATCATGATTCGTCCTGACTACAAAGAATTCTCCCGCCTGGCGCGGGAAGCCACGCTGGTGCCCGTAGTGAAATCGGTGATGGCGGACCTGCTGACCCCGGTCTCGGCTTTTCTAGCTGTCGCCGCCAACGAACCCAATGCATTTCTGCTTGAATCCGTTGAGCGAGGCGAGCAGATCGGGCGCTATACATTTTTGGGCGCGCGGCCTTACATGCAGGTGCGAGCCCGCGCTGGTGAAGTCGTTGTGCGGCGCGGCAAGCGCGAGGAGAAACATCGAGGGAATGAAGTTGGAATCATCAAAGATTTGCTGCGCGAACATCGCGCCGCGGTGATTCCCGGTCTGCCTCCGTTCACGGCTGGCGCCGTCGGCTATTTTGCCTATGACGTGGTGCGTCAACTGGAGAACATCGGCAAGCATGCCAAAGACGATTTTGCTCTGCCGGATTGCGTGCTCATGTTCTTCGACCGGCTGCTCGCCTTCGACCATCTGCACCATCAGATTCACATCATCGCGGCCGCCGATGTCACGCGCGAGAGTCCGCGGCGAGCCTATGACCGCGCGGTCGCCGACATTGCTGTCCTCGAAAGAAAGTTGGCCTCCGGTTTGCGTCCGGCTGTTTGGAAGAAGAACGCGCCGCGCTCCAAGCCCAAACTAAAAGTTCGTTCTGGCACCAGCCGTCAGCGCTACATTCAGATGGTCGAGCGCGCCAAGGAATACATAGCGGCCGGCGATATTTTTCAGGTGGTGCTTTCGCAGCGCTTGGATTTTGTTCCGGAGGTCGCGCCCT
The DNA here is from genome assembly GCA_963712035.1 of uncultured Acidobacteriaceae bacterium. Lineage (GTDB taxonomy): Bacteria > Acidobacteriota > Terriglobia > Terriglobales > Acidobacteriaceae > PALSA-270. The sequence goes on from CAVQGL010000008.1 coordinate 3,110, forward strand.
TTGATATCTATCGCTCGCTGCGCGCGGTGAATCCTTCTCCTTATATGTACTTCTTGCGGATGGGAGACACGCACGTGCTGGGATCGTCGCCAGAGATGCTGGTGCGCGTCACTGGACGCAAACTGGAGTACCGGCCGATCGCAGGCACGCATCCGCGAGGCCGCGATGAGTCTGAAGATCAGGCGCTCGCCCAGAAGATGCTGGCCGATGAAAAAGAACGAGCCGAGCACGTGATGCTGGTAGACCTCGGGCGCAATGACCTGGGACGCGTCAGCGAGTATGGATCGGTAAAGGTGCGCGACTTGATGTACGTGGAGCGCTACTCGCACGTGATGCATATTGTCTCTGCACTCGAAGGCAAACTGCGTGGTGACCTCGACGCGCTCGACGCTTTCGCGGCCTGCTTTCCCGCGGGCACTTTGAGTGGCGCGCCCAAGGTGCGGGCCATGCAGATTATCGAAGAGCTGGAACCAACGCGGCGCGGAGTCTATGGCGGCTCAGTTCTCTATGCGGACTTCGCGGGTAACTTGGATTCCTGCATCGCCATCCGCACCATGCTGATGCAAGGCAAGAAAGCGTATTTGCAAGCCGGCGCAGGCATCGTGGCCGACTCCGACCCGGAGAGCGAATATCAGGAAACGATGAACAAAGCGCAGGCGGTGCTGCGGGCGGTCGAGGCGGCTAGGGGCGGCGGGGCCTGAGTTTGCCGCTTCGAGTTGCGAGAAGTGTTCCAGCTGGAACATTTTGTAGTACAAGAATAATAAGTACGAAATAAGCAGTACAAAAAGTATGACTACATCCCGCGCCCTTCCTGGGCTTGATTTGTGGGAAGTTTCGCCGAGATGGCGTTTCTTCTCAGCATCGTCGGACTGTATGAAGTCGTTGCCTATCCAGTCAGCCAGCGAACGCGAGAGATTGGAGTTCGCATGGCACTGGGCGCGCAACGCGGGTCGGTGTATCAGCTCATTCTGAGAGAGGCGACATGGCTGACCGCGATGGGGATTGCCTCCGGGTTGGCCGGTTCGTTGGCTGCGGCGCGACTGATGCGGGGGCTGCTGTTTGGAGTTCGATCCTGGGGTGTGCCGACGTTGGCCGCCGTCGCGGCGATGCTGGGAGTTTCGGCAATGTTGGCTAGTTACATTCCGGCGCGGCGGGCCGCGTCGATCGAGCCGGTGGAGGCGCTGCGAGCGGAATAGTTGACGGTGGCGCCCCTGCGTTACCGTCCCTGCGGAGGCTGTTACGAGACTCGTGCCGTCCGCTGAAGCGGACTCGCTCTTTTCTATTTTCGTGTTCCCGGCACTGCCGTGCCAGGCTTTCACCTACCGCCGCTCCGCGGCTGAGTCGTGATTCGTCCGACCGCCGGGATATGAGAATTGAGTTTCGTAGTGGCCTCAACCACACAAATGTGGAGCATCTTGGAATCTATATTCCCTCGCCGATGAGTTGTGACACAAACACCGAGAGCGAAAAATCCTAAGCGTGGATACGACCGTGGAATCCTCCGCTTGCCAAGACCAAGCAAAGGTGGGCGCCCATCGTACGCTGCGGCAAAAGCAGGTCCCTCCACTTCGCTCCCCTTCGGCTTCGCTCAGGGTTCGCTACGGTCGGGATGACAGAATTTTGCTTGGGATTGCTGGCTCAATTGACTAGGCCGCTATCTTCAGGAAATTCTCTACCATCTTCTTGCCTTGATCGGTCAGCACGCTTTCGGGATGGAATTGCACGCCTTCGGTGGGGAACTTCTTGTGGCGCAGTCCCATGATCGTGCGTGAGCCATCTTTCTCGGTGGTCCAGGCGCTGACTTCGAGTTCATGGGGCAGGCTTTTTTCTTCGACGATCAACGAGTGATAACGCGTCGCAATCATCGGAGAGGAGAGGCCTCCGAAGAGGGTGCGGCCATCGTGCTGCACCTGGCTGGTTTTGCCGTGCATGAGATGTGGCGCGCGGATGACGTTGCCTCCGAAGGCCGCGCCCAGCGCCTGGTGGCCGAGACACACGCCGAAGACCGGCACTTTGCCGGTAAAGTGGCGGATTAAGTCGATGCTGATGCCCGCCTCCTGCGGCGTGCAAGGACCGGGGGAAATTACAATGCGCTCCGGGCGCATGGCTTCAACTTCCGCTACGGTTAGCTGATCGTTGCGGCGGACTACGACTTTCGCTCCCAGTTCCCCGAGATACTGCACCAGGTTGTAGGTGAAGGAATCGTAGTTGTCCAGAACGAAGACCATGGAATGCCTTCAAGCTTATACCAAGGGCGGGGAAAGCTCTATCCACCCGGCCTTCGGTAGTGCTTCAGTTTGAAATTTAAAGAGATTCGCGTCTATCGCGTGGGAGGAACCAAGAAGCTCCGACAAACGGACTGTGGCTGGCAAAATCTGGGACAGGCGGCACGTAACTACTCTCTAAAGCCTCTTGCATCCACGGTGGGTTATATCGGACGCGCTGCCCGACCTCAGACCAGCGGTGGGTGAGCTGTCCCATCTCCATTTGCCATGATGATTGCATTTCGGCCTCATCGTAGGACGTGGCGCAGAACTGTGCAATTCATTTCTTATAGGGGCCGCTTGTTAGGTTTCGGCGGCGATTTCGCCGCAGCCTGGCGCAGACAAGTCCGGGGAGGTTTTTGGCCTCCCCGGTTGTCGACGCTGTGTTGGGAAAGAGAACTACTGCTGGGTTTGCTGGTCGATCTCTACGCCATCGCCGAGATGCAAATCCTCCATGGCGAAGACCACCATGCCGGTTGAAGTCGTGGGCGTGGTGCTGAGAATTACGATTTCTCCCACGGCGCGGCGGGGCAGATCCTGTACGTGGATGGTGGGACCGCTGCTCTTGGTAAACAGATTGGGGTTAAAGGAAGGTGGCCTTTTTTGCGAGTCTTCCGCAATGGCTGCTTTAAACGACAGTGAGTCCACCGGATCTCGTAAATCTGTGCCGTACGAGCGTACCGCGCGGAAATAGTCGCCCACCTTTACGCCCTGGTTCGAACCGGCATTCATGTAAACTTTCGCGCCTGTTCCGAGCACGGAGTCAAAGTCTCGTGCCACGACGATGCGCCCGCCGAGTTTTCCACTCGCCGGAGCGAAGCGATCAAAGCGCAATGATGGGTGAAAGGCAACCGGCGTTTTTTCCACGAAGGGCACCGCCAAGTCGCCGGGGTTGACGGGGTCGCAACTGAATTCCACTTGACCGATCGCCATCTTGCTGCGCATATCGATAATGCGGACGCGGGCGATCTCGCCGTACTGTTGTCCCATTTCCTTCAGCATGGAAAACTGGCCGGCGAAGCTTTCAAAGCGATTGGGGTCCACCAGTTCGCGCACAATCTCGTATTGCTTACCCGTCTGATAGCCGCTTCCGGCCAGGAAAACCACGTCGCCGTTAACGAACTTGGTGGTATTGGGAGTGTTCAGCCCACCCGCAACGAAATTCGTTAACGGGATGGTCTGTTTATTGACGAAGCCCGCACAATAAATGTCGGCGTAGGTTGGCGTTTGCACGCGTTCCACGGGGAAGGTCGCATTGGTGGAAACCGTTCCCGAGGGTGTTTCAGAATCCGTTGCGCCTGTGCTGGAAGTGGAATCGGATTGCTGCGCATTGGCAGCCAGAGCCGTGCAAATGACCAGCAACAGTCCTATTTTCTTCATGTTACCTCCGAGTCAAAGCCGAAGCCGTCGGCGGGTGTGCTAACTGCAATCAAATAAAGGGCTTTCTCCCGGACACTAACAAGCCCGAGTAAGGGGGTCAAGGTTACGGCGGTGTATGCCGAGCCCTACAAAAAGTTTGCTTAAGAGGAGAGAATCCGCAGTCGGAGGTTGCATCTGGGATCACGCGCCTGTAATATCGCCGCCAACTCACTGAAATGATGAATGCTTCGTCGAACCACTACCTTGCCCGTCTACGATCCTTGCGGCTGCCGAAACTTTGCGTTGCGGTAATCGGCTCTGATCCGGCTGAAATGTTGCAAAAGGCTGAGGCTCAGGTCCGCGACAACCGCTTTCTGGAGCTCAGGCTCGACTACTTGCGCAGCCCGGCGCTGGCGCTGCCAAAGATCAAGCGCTTCACAGAGTACCATCCGCATGTGACGGTCATTGCGACCTGCCGGCGCGAAGCTAATGGCGGGAAGTTCCGCGGCTCGGTGGCTTCCCAGCTGGATGTGTTATCGAAGGCGGCTGCCGCCGGTTGCCAGTTGGTGGATTTGGAAGTGGAAAGTGCCTCACACTGCAAGTCTGAGCAACTGGAACGTCTGCGAAGTGGAGGCGCGCTTATACTTTCGTCTCACGATTTTCGCGCCACCAAAAAGTTGGAAGACAAGCTGGCCGAGATGATTGCCATACCCGCCGACTTCTACAAGATCGTAGGCACGGCTACCACCTTGCACGACAACGTGGTCATGATGAAGTTCCTCGAAAAAGAAAGCGATAAGCACTCGCTGGTGGGGATGTGCATGGGAGAACAGGGGGTCATCAGCCGCATCCTTGGAGTGCGGGCGGGCAGTGTGTTTACTTTTGCGGCCGTCAGCGCGGAGGAGAAAACGGCGCCGGGACAGATCACTGCCCAGGAGTTGCACGATATCTATCGCATCGATCAAGTGGACACAGCTACGCGCGTCTATGGAGTGGTTGGCGATCCGATCGCGCACTCGCTTTCACCGGCCATGATGAATGCGGCATTCCGCCGCGAGAATGTGAATGCCGTTTATTTGGCTTTGCATGCCAAGGCGCTCAAGGATTTGTTGAGTTGCGTGCGGGAGATTCCCATCCACGGACTGTCGATCACCATGCCGTACAAAGAGGCGATCGTGCCTCATCTCGACAACACCGATGCGCACACCAGCAAAATCGGCGCGTGTAACACCGTGGTGCGGGCGCAGGATGGCAAGCTTTACGGATTCAACACAGACGCCGCAGCCGTGGTACGGTCTCTCGAGCAACGAGTGACGCTGGAAGAAGCGAAGATCCTGGTGCTGGGAGCGGGTGGTGCGGCGCGCGCCGCGGTGTTTGGACTGAAGGAGCGCGGCTCTGAAGTTTATATTCTCAATCGCAGCGCGGTTCCGGCGCAGAAGTTGGCGCGGCAGGCAAAGGCGCGGACCCTCAAGCGGGCGGATCTGAAGAAACACGCTTTTGACGTAATCATTAACGCCACTCCCGTAGGCTTGGGGAACACGCGAGACACGCCGCTGCATGCGGACGAGATCAATGCGAAGATTGTTTTCGACATGGTGTACGATCCCGCCGAAACTCATCTGATGGCGCTCGCGAAGGCGCGTGGAGCGCAGGTGATTCCAGGAATCGAGATGTTCGTTCACCAGGGAGCCCACCAGTTCGAGATCTGGACCGGCAAGCCCGCCCCTTGGGATGACATGCTTCGAGCTGCGACTCTGACCCTGCAGCAACGCGCGAAGTCTCGCGAACTCGCTAAAAGCAAACAGCTTATAGCGCAATAACGATTCTCCAGCCACGCAGCCCGGCACTCAATCTCCCGAACCTCTCGGAAAGCTGGGCATCTTCCGGCCGCGGCCTTTTTAAGGGGGCGTGATGCATATGCCACGAAATGGTTGCATTTTTCATTACAGCGGAGTTAATATGCCCCTTAGACGCCAGTCTCACGCGTCCGGTTCTCACTGTGTTACTGCCCTTTCTTCCAGGTCTACAAGGCCGTAGTCAACGGCGACAGAGGTTCTGAGCGGTTTATTTTGTCTCGAACAAAAATCCGGAGACCCTATATGGCGTGGTACGCGTACTGCATCACTGAGCAGCAGACCGTAGTTAATGGCGTGCGGGCCCGTCGTCCCTTCCTGATGGATGGGGTTCAGGGGGTGAACGGAGCCTCGGTGCTAAGCTATCCCAGCGGCGAGTTCGCGGTGATTGTCAGCGAGTACGAGCGCGATGGCAGCACTCTGGAAGAAAAGCACGTTCTCGAGCACGCCCGCGTCGTCAGCGTTTGTTTCCGCACCGGGACGGTACTCCCTTTTCGCTTTGGGACGATCTTCGACAGCGATGAGGCACTGCGCCAGGCCGTCAGAGCCAACCGGCGTGCCTTCGGCCAGAGCGTGGCCAAGCTGCGCGGGAAGTCGGAGATGCACCTGAAGCTACTGGTTCGCGACGGCTCGCTGCGGAATGCCCTCATGGATGTTCAGCTACCGGATACCGTCGGCGGAGAATATCTGGTGAAGCTGCGGGAAAAGGCTTCGAAGGACCGCGAACGCCAGACCAAGGCACGCGCCCTCTCGGTACAAGTCCACAAACTCTTCAATCCCCTGGAGGAAGAGATCAGTTGTAAGCGGCTCAATCCCGAGGGTATGTTAATTGACATCGCCCATCTGATCGACTCCAAGGCCGTCGAAAAATATCAAAATCGCTACAGCAGTGCGGCCAAGCAGTTGAAAAACTGCGAACTCGCGATCAGCGGTCCCTGGCCGCCCTACCACTTCATGCCGGGCAAGCTGCGCACCGTAGCGGGGAACTCCTAGACATTTTTTGGGTTCTGGCTCGAACGCGATTGGCACTCCTATGCATTGAATGTGCACCATTCTGCATTCCATCCTTTTATCTCCTGGGCCTCTTGCTTCAAAATTCGTTCCGAAATCCTCGTGTAAGTCTTTATGCCTAAGTTGGTTACGATCAGCCGAGTGACACGGTTCGCGCCGCGCCATGCTTTGGCGCAGCACATGCACTTGCAGGATCAAGTGAAAGAGGCCGCTGACAAGATGAACCTCACCATTGTTCTCGACCTGCTAATCTGCTCCGGCCGATGGAGCAGACCCTTGCATCGCCTTTCCTGACTTCCTTTCCTTCGCCTCTTTAGTGATTTGCGGCCCCAGAAATGGGGCCGTTGTTCTTGGGGGCTGTGGAGGACACATCTCCGCATTTCGTCGTATCCGTACGCTTTGTATCTTCGAGCGCGGCGAGAAATCTGCTTCTCCCGGGGAGCTGGAAAACGGCGGATTTCTCGTCGCTGTGCTTCTCGGAATGACAACTCTGAGAGCTTCCTACCGGTCTGAGACGTTGCGAAGCTCCGTTTCTACGGAGGATCGAACCGGACACAGCGAAAACCGAGCCACTGCCGAAGCCTTGGGCTGAGTTGACGCATCTTAATTTAAGCGTCTATGATCTTCGTCTAGTTAAATCGGCGGAAGGTGCATGACGGAGCGGCCTGCGGGCCGCGAAGTTGTTTTCACATGGATAAAAAGAAGATCGACTACTTCAAGAAGAGGCTCGAAACCCGGCAGCAAGAATTGCGCCGGACAGTTTCGCGCACCGAACAGGACGGGCGGACAGTGGACGAAGAATCCACGCAGGACATTGCCGACCGCGCCGCGAGCTCCTACAACAAAGAATTCCTGTTCCATCAGAGCAACAATGATCGACAGCTCTTGCAGATGGTGGAGAACGCACTCGGCCGCATGCGGGAAGGCACCTTTGGCGAATGCATCTCCTGTGGCACGGAAATCAACATGAAGCGCCTTGAAGCTGTGCCCTGGACGAGGCATTGCATTGAGTGCCAGGAGAAGCTGGAAAAGGGAATGTTGGAAGAGGCGCACGGGTAACCAGCGTAGTCTTGACGCTATCAACAGTTGTTGCTCTTTCATGCTTAGTGCTCGCCGTGGTGGACAGCGTAGAATTAGTTCTGCGAGGTGCGCTGTGATAGATCAGCAAAAATTCCAAAAAGGACGAGGCTGGGCATATCTGGTCGGGACAGTTATTTTCGCGGTCGTCGCAGTGTGGAAATTCCTGGTCCGTTGAAATCTCTCTTGAGAAGAACGCCGACTTCACTGCCTCTTCTTTTGACGCTGGCGATTTCTGCCTGTTAGACTGATGGTTTGCCGACCAAAGCCTCTACCTAGAAGGGACCTCCGTGCGCGCAGGCGTCCGTCATCAACTAAAACAAGACCGTTTCAGCCAAGTCACTATGAAGGCCGCGGAGGACACCGTCCTCTGGTCAGCCGAGCACAGGACCCGGTTGATCATGGCCGCGGTCATCGCGGTGGTCGTGGCTGGCGCGGTTTTCGGCGGCTGGTATTTTCTGAACCAGCAGGACCAGCAAGCCAGCTTTGAACTTAGCCAGGCGGTTCGCACCATGGACACGCCGTTGCGTCCCGCAAACATGCCGCCCGAGCCCGACAATCCAACTTTCGCTTCTTCCAAAGAGCGGGCGACGGAAGCCAGCAAGCAGTTGCGAAACGTTGTGGACAAATATCCGCATACTCGTTCGGCGGAATTCGCTCGCTACTATTTGGGCGTAACCGCGATTAACATGGGGGACGACGCAGCCGCTACCCGCCAGTTTCAAACGGTGGCCGACTCCCACAACGCTAACCTTTCAGCTCTCGCCAAGATGGCGCTGGCTTCGCTCTACCGCAGCCAGCATCAAAACAAGCAAGCCATCGAACTGTACAAGGGGCTGATCGCTAAACCCGCGGAGACGGTCGGCAAAGCGACGGCGCAAGTCGGGCTGGCGGAGACCTACGAAGCCGACGGGCAAACGGCCGAGGCCAAGCAGATCTATCAGCAGATACAGAAAGATAATCCCACCAGCGCGGCATCTCAGTTGGCGCAAGAAAAACTTCAATCCCTGAAGTGAGCGCTGTCAGCGTTCCGTAAACAACTGGTTCCAGTGTTCGGCCGGAGTTGCGGGAACCAGTGCAGGCCGCAGGTTCGGGCCGACATGTTCCCTGTGTCCCATGCCAATGAGCGACGTGGTGAGCCCCGGCGCAGAACGCGAGAACTGAATGGCATTTTCCGCGTCACTTTTCAGACCCAGAATTCGGCCGACAACTTCGGGCAAGCCGTGGATTAACTGGCCCTGGTAAAGAGTGGCGCTGCCAATGACGGCAATTCCCAAGCGGGAAGCGGCCGACAGCAGCGACATTTTCCCTGTGCCGTCGCTTTGGTTCACCAGCCCGTAGGCTTCCGGCATAGCAAGATTGAAAGGGAGCTGGACAAAACGAAAGTGGTGATCGTTTCCGCCAGCCTGGCGCGCCAGTTGCTCCACTTCGAAAAGGCTGATGTAATCGCGCGACCCATCGGCCACTCGAAACGCTCCCCACGTGGCTAATCCGTAATAGCGCAGCCGGCCTGCTTTCGCCACCTTCTCCAGCGAGGAGAAAGCTTCTTTCAAACGATGATGAAAAACTTCGTGCGAGATCTCGGCCAACTGCGATTCGGGATTGTGAATGTAGAAAACGTCAATGGTCTCCAGGCCAAGGTTGCGGCGCGAACGCTCAATCTGGTTTTCCAGGTAAGCCGGCGCCATGCAATGCATTCCACCCACGATCTCTCGTGGATCAAGAATCCCCGGCTCGATGTATTCGCGCATGAAATAGCCACGCGGATCGGCGGGCAAGTTACCATCGAAAGATAGATAGCCGGCCTTGGTGCAGATCAGAACTTCGTCGCGCTTCAACTCCCCGGCGTTGATCGACCGCTGAAGAGCCTCGCCGATATTCCGCTCAGAGCGCTGATGACGATAATTAATGGCGGTGTCCAGCACATTCACTCCAGACTCGATTGCGGTTGTGATGGCTTCCGTGTAGGCGTGGTCGGCTGCGTCATCAGGCTCGCCGAGATAGGTGCCGAGGCCGATGGAAGAAAGCCACAATTCGCCCGCGCCGGCAGAACGTTCGGGACGGCGAAAGTGGCCGGCATCCCGTAGAGCGGGGAAGCGATCGCGCAAGCGGGCGGTGCCCTCAGCGGTAGCGTGTCCGGGAAACATCAGCGCCAGTCTACCAGCCGAGAGCGGACTATGGCCGCTGCTTTATTTAGCATATCGTTCCACGGAATAACCGCGGAGGCACCTCTCGCAACAAGAGCGCAAATTCACTGCTACCATGAGCCAGAGGGCGGACAGCGTGAAACATGTTTCCGCTTATTCGGCGCTCGCCTCGTACGCCGCCATACTTTTCGTGGTCTGGGTGGAAGCTCGGGGCCATCCAGCTCTCGCGGCCGGGCTGGGCGGCAACTTCTATTATGCTTTCGCCAGTTTCGCCTGGCTCCTGGCTCCTTTGTGGTTCTTCGCTTTTGGAGCGGGCGATCAGCTGCGAGACTCCGTGCGTTCCAGCACGGCGCGCATTCTCCTGCCTGCGCTGCTCGGGATTCCGCCATTTG
>CAVQGL010000009.1:0-586324 GCA_963712035.1 uncultured Acidobacteriaceae bacterium
AGTTGCCCGACGGCAAATTTCTTCCGCCCATGGAAATGAACTGCGCTGAACTGATGATGAAAGATGTCATCGCTAAAACCTACGGCGGCAAACGGGTGATGACCATCGGGCGCGCCGCCATTCTTACCCGGGAGCACAATGGGCGCGCCGCCTGCCACTACTGCGGTCCCTGTGAACGCGGATGCATCACGCGCTCTTACTTCAGCAGCGTGAATGCAACCTTGCCGGCGGCGGAGAAAACCGGACGCATGACCCTGCGGCCTTATAGCGTCGTGCACAGCATCAGCTTCAATTCGAGCACGCGCAGAGCAGCTGGCGTGCGGGTGATTGATTCGCGCACACGGGATGCATTGGAGTTTCGCGGCAAGGTTATTTTTCTGTGCGCGTCGGCACTGGAGTCGGTGCGAATCCTGCTCAATTCCGCGACTCCGGAATTTTCCAATGGCCTGGCGAACTCCAGCGGAGAACTGGGCCACAATTTGATGGACCACATCAAGGCTGGCGGCGCCGCGGGCGTTATTCCGGGCAATGAAGACCGGGTGATGCTGGGCAGGCGTCCGAACGGAATTTATGTTCCGCGATTCCGGAATGTGAAGACGAGTCAGCCGGGATTTTTGCGCGGGTACGGTTTCCAGGGCGAAGGTTCGCGTGATGCATGGGAGCGCGGCATTACCCAGCCTGGCTTCGGCGCGGACTTTAAGAAATCGCTGCGACAGCCCGGGCCTTGGCAGTTCACTTTTTACGGGTTCGGCGAGTGTCTTCCAAATCACAACAACTTCGTGGAACTTGATAAAGAACAAGTGGACGCGTGGGGAATTCCGGCGCTCAAGATCATTGTGAGTGGAGCGAAAACGAGATCGCCCTGCACCAGGACATGGCCCTGTCGGCGGCAGAGATGCTTGAGGCGGCGGGCGCGCAAAATATTCGCCCCTTTGCCGACGACTATCCGCCCGGACTTTCCATCCACGAAATGGGTACGGCGCGCATGGGCCGGGATGCGAAAACCTCTGTTCTGAATGCTTACAATCAGGCGCACGACGTCAAAAATCTCTTCATTACCGACGGCGGCGCGATGGTGTCGTCGTCGTGCGTGAACCCCTCTCTGACGTATATGGCGCTGACCGCTCGCGCGTGCGACTATGCCGTGGGCTTGACCAAGCGTGGAGAGCTGTGACGGTGTTATCGCACGGCCAAGCAACCCTGGAAACGGACGGTCACCCCAGCTGCACAACAAAAAGGCGGTACGAGGCTAAAGTCGTCCGCTAAAGCGGAGTCGTTTTCCTCACCTTACTTCTCCCAGCACTACCGTGCTGGGCTTTCCCATAGCGCCGCCACGGGGCTGATGCTTAATTCGTCGCAGCGCTCGTTTCTCGAGATCAAGGTTTGGCGATGACGGCCGAAGGGCATGTACGTTTCGCCGCTCTCAGGACGACAAAGCCAGCGGGGCCCGGACCTCCCGTGATCTACGCTGCGAGTTGAAAATGCATCATAATGGACGACTCATGCAGTTCCGATTGCAGTTCCGATCCTCGCAGTTCCAGTCAAAGAGCATTGCGTTCTTGGCGTTGTGCGCGCTTGCATCTGGTACGGCTGCACAGCAAAGCACGCAGAACTCAGGTGCTGCTCACCATCCGACGAAAGTTGCGAAGCATTCCAGGACGGGTTTGATTGGAGCGGATGACGGGTTGGCGGTCATCAGCGCTGCGCTTGACGCTCGCACTCGGCGTTCCACGAACGCTGATTGTTCGCACCTGGTACATGACATCTACGAGCGTGCGGGTTTTGTTTACGACTACGCGAGTTCTTCGGACCTGTATGCGGGAGTGGACGAATTCCGGCGGGTGAAGCGTCTGCAGCCGGGAGACCTGGTGGTATGGCCGGGCCACGTCGGCATCGTAGTGAATCCGGCACAGCACTCGTTTTACAGCGCGCTGAGTTCGGGATTAGGTGTGGAGACCTACGATTCCGACTACTGGAAAGAGCGCGGGCGGCCACGGTTCTTTCGTTTTGTGAAAGTGAACGCCGCGTCCGAGCGGGCGAGCAACACGCGCTTCGTGAAGTAGAGCGATGTTTGCTCACTCTGTAATCGGCTGGCCCCAGATTTGTGTCCCGCGCGCCGCCACGCATGGGCTCTTCGAGAATCTGCCCGCGTGTTTTAGCGATGGCTCGCCGTCCCAGGACGAAACGCTTCCGTCATAATCCAGGCGAAAAGTCGGTTAATGTGAGGAAAGTGGAATCCACTTTCTCCACCAGCTTGCCATTGGCTTCGGAGGCGGCTTGCACACGCTTCCACTCCGGATCATCGCCGAAGGCCTTCCAGTTCGCTGTGGCCGCTTCGCGGCTGGCGTGAGCGATTACATAGAAGAGAGTTTTGCCTTTCAAGGGATCATCGGTCGGGGTCCAGTAGGCGACGTTGGTCATACCATGCTTCTCGAAGATGCGCATGGTGTGTTCGCGAAAACGAGTGAGCAAGTCATCCAGCTTGCCTTCGTAAGTGTGATAGATCCGCAGTTCGTAGACGGCGCTCGGGGGGAGGAAAGGCACGCGCTTGGGGCTTTTCGCGTTAGCGGAAGGAGTTGCCGCCAGTAACGCCATAGCGGGGACGGATTGCAGCAAAGTTCGCCGGTTCATCGGAATATTTTACGGCATTCGGAGAATATTCGCGGCTAGGAGGAAGCACCCGCAGTTACTCTTCTTCGACAGCCACCATCGCACTCTTTTTTCTTTTGTTGGCTGGTAGAACGCGCTTGCGCAGGCGCAGCGATTTGGGAGTCACTTCCACGAATTCGTCGTCGGCGATGAACTCGATGGCTTGCTCGAGATTCAAGTTGCGAAAAGGAACCAGGCGAATGGCTTCATCGGCGGTGGAGGCGCGCATGTTGGTGAGCTTTTTTTCGCGCACCACGTTTACATCGAGGTCGTTATCCTTGGCATTCTCGCCGATGATCATCCCCTCGTAGACTTCGATGCCCGGACCGACGAACAACTCGCCACGCTCTTGCAATCCCCACAAGGCATAGGCGGTCGATGCGCCGCCGCGGTCGGAAATAAGCGCGCCGGTGATGCGGTGCGGAATCTCACCCTGCCATTCGATGTAGCCATCGAACAGAGCATTCATGACGATGGTGCCACGCGTGTCGGTGAGCAACTGGTTGCGCAGGCCGATGAGCCCGCGGCTGGGCACGCGGAACTCGATGCGCACGCGGCCGTAGCCATGGTTGTGCATATTGCGCACTTCGCTTTTACGGGAGCCGAGTTGCTCCATGACCACGCCGACAAATTCCTCCGGCACATCCACGGTGAGGTGCTCGACTGGCTCCATCAGCTTGCCATTCACTCGCTTGGTAACGATTTCCGGTTTGCCGACCATGAGTTCGTAGCCTTCGCGGCGCATCATCTCGATGAGAATGGAAAGCTGCAGCTCGCCGCGGCCCATGACGGTGAAAACATCGGTAGTGCCGGTGTCTTCGACGCGCAGCGAAACATTGGTCAGCAATTCTTTCTGCAGGCGCTCGCGCAGGTTGCGCGAGGTGACGTAGGTGCCTTCGCGGCCGGCGAAGGGCGAAGTGTTGACGGTGAACTGCATGGCAATGGTGGGCTCATCGATGGTGATGTGGGGGAGGGGCGCGGGATTCTCGGCGTCGGTGATGGTCTCGCCGATGGTGATGCCCTCCACTCCGGCGACGGCGACGATATCACCCAACGTGGTTTCGGTGATGTCGGTGCGCTTGAGGCCGGAAAAAGAAAACAGCTTGGTGATTTTCGTTTTGTGGAAAGAGCCGTCCAGCTTGGCGATGGCGACATCTTCGCCAGTAAACATACGTCCGTTGAAAACGCGGGCAATGGCGAGACGCCCGAGGTAGTCGCTGTAGTCGAGATTCGCAACCAGGATTTGCAGCGGACCGGCGATATCACCTCCGGGCGCCGGAATGGTCTTCAGGATCGCGTCGAACAGCGGACGCAGATTTTCACCGGGAACATCGATAGCCGTCGATGCGGTGCCTGCCTTAGCGTTGGTGTAGAGCACCGGAAAGTCGATCTGATCTTCCTGGGCGTTGAGATCGATGAACAAGTCGTAAACTTCGTTAAGCACTTCCTGGGGGCGCGCGTCAGAGCGGTCAATCTTATTAATAACCAGAATTGGAGGCAGCTTGGCTTCGAGGGCCTTGCTGAGGACGTAGCGCGTCTGGGGCAACGGGCCTTCGCTCGCGTCCACCAGAAGCATGACACCATCCACCATCTTGAGGGCGCGTTCGACCTCGCCGCCAAAGTCGCTGTGACCGGGCGTGTCCACGATGTTGATTTTTACATCGTGATAGAAGATGGCGGTGTTCTTGGCCAGGATAGTGATGCCGCGCTCGCGCTCCAGATCATTGGAATCCATGACCCGCTCCACCAAGTGCTCGTTGGCGCGGAACGTGCCACTCTGGCGGAGCATGGCGTCCACTAGCGTGGTCTTGCCGTGATCGACGTGGGCGATGATAGCGATATTGCGGATACTGGAAGTCAAAATGTCTACCGTCCTCGAGTGCTCTCTCTATCACTTTACTATGCGTGGAAGGTTGTGTCCTGCATGGTTGAAGATTTTGTAGAAAGGCGAGCAAGCACCGGGGACACAGGGGGACACAGAGGCAGAACGGGATCAGGCTGTGATTCCCTTTGGAATGGATCTTCGCGCGAGGCGCGCTTCTGCTTCTTTTACAGCGCGACGGGCTGCGTTGACGCCGCCATTGAAATCTGATTCGGGACCTTCGGAGTCTGTGTTAGCAAAAAAGATTCGGTCCATAGGTTGGCGCACCAGAGGCTGGATTTGGGTGTAGAGACCCGCCAAAGACTTGAACAGTGGATGTCCACGACGGAAGATGTGGACTTCGATGGGATCGACGTTGGATCCGGGAAAAAGTTTTTGGAAATCGCGCAACACGTTCCCGGCGATTGTTCGCGTGCCGTCCTCGCTGAGAAGATATCCGCGTTCGGCCTGTTGCATGGGGGTGTAGCAACTTAGGATGTTGTACTTTTGCTGGTAGCCGGGACGCTTGCGGACGACCCAGTCGGCCACAATGACATCGGTGAATGAGTTGCCCGGACACCAGGTGTCGTATCCCAGGTTGAACACAGGCTTGTCAAAGATGAGATTGACTACGGGATAGGGAATGTAGTGGATCTGATGCATGGCGTCGCTTTGCTTTTCCGGGAGTCCTGCAATCATGCGGCGGGCGATGAACTTTGGCGCGGCCATGATGACTGCCTTGGCGGAGACGGTCTTTAGTTCGCCACCTTGCAAGTAGGTGACCTGGACTGACTCCTTTTCGGGGACGACAGCGACGGTGGTCGCGCCCGTCTGCAGGCGATCTGCCGATTTGGATTGCAGGACTTCGGAAAGCTTTCTGGTGACCGCTCCCAACCCGCCGGGCCAGGTGAAGCGGTCGTCCGATGTAGTCTCGCCGGCGAGTTCTTGCAATTCGAGAACGCCCACACCAGCGGCTGCTTCGGCACTGGTTGCTCCATAGTTGGAGGCGCCGTATGCATCCCACCATTGCGTAAGTTCCGCGGGATATCCTTTGAGTAGATTGGAGAGAGGAACGTTGTAGAGTTCAGGTGTGCGCTTGTGCAGATCGATCGCTTGCAGTTCTTTCTTAAATTTCTTGAAGCTTTCGCGGACAGAAGCTGAATAAGGAAGCTTGTCGAGCCCGGCGCCCCAGGTGTCGGGAATGAATTCGCCATTGAGGATGGTGCCGTCGGAACTGTTGATGGGCAGTGGTTCCATGCCAAGCTCTCTAGCGAGTGCGTAGGCGTAGTCGCTCTTGTAGAGGAAGGCTGTGCCAGTGGCGTAGGCGCTGCCTTCATAGTCCATCGCGTAGGCGTTGCCGCCCCAGTGGGGTTCCTTTTCGAGGAGAAGGAAATCGTACTGACGTAAAAGATAGGCGGCGGTTAGTCCGCTGGCGCCGCCGCCCACAATTACTACATCGTGGCGCGCGGAGGCGGGAGGGCGGCCGAAGATCTTGCCATCGCGGACTTGATGGCAGATGCGATTGTCTTCGCTGTCGACGACAGGTGAGGCGGTTTGCGCGGATAGAAGCGTCAAGTCGACCGGACAGCCAGTGGCAATGCCTCCCGCGACTACATACTTGATGAAGTCTCTGCGATTCGTGGTCATTTTCCGTCCTCTTCGACATCTCTTCAGCGCGAGGGCAAGATGCCCTCGCGGATAGCCGGCGAGACGCCGGCGTTACAAGATGTTACGAAACTAATTCGGCGGTGATTTCTGGTTGGCCTTCCGCCTGGGTACGAAGGCGATACCAAATTACGATTGCGATCAGCGAAAAAAGAAAGATGATTGTGGAAATGGCATTAATTTCCGGCGTGATGCCACGGCGGAGGCGTCCCCAAATTTCCAGGGGTAACGTGTTGTCGCGGCCAATCAGAAAAAAGCTGACGGCAATCTCGTCCATGGAGAGAGTGAAAATCAGCAGCGCCGCGCCGATGATGGATAACCGCAAGTTAGGCAAAGTGACGCGCCAAAACGTTTGCCAGTAATTGGCGCCGAGATCCAGGGAGGCTTCTTCTTGCGCGCGGTCGAGTTTCTGTAAGCCAGCGAAGACTTCGGTGGTGGCAACGGAAATCAGCGCTGTGCCGTGGCCCAAGACGATGGTCAGCAGGCTATTTCTGATGGCGGCTTCGCGAAAGAGCATGAGCAGTGAGAGGCCAGTGATGATGCCGGGAAGAATCAGCGGCAGTAGAACCAGACGGCGGAACAGGCCTTTGCCAGGAAAGTTGGCGCGATCGAGAGCGAGTGCCGCGGGGATTCCGAAGGCGAGCGCAATGGCCATGGCGGCGAATGCGACCAGCAGGCTATTCACCACCGAGGTCCAGATGGCATCGTCGGCAAAGAGCATGCGGTACCAATCGAGGGTGAGATTGCGAGGCGGAAATCCGCCGACCCCGGAACCGTTGAACGAATACACAATGAGCGTGACAATAGGCAGGTAGAGAAAACCGAAAACCACAGCGGCATGCCATGGTAGCCAGCGCGAACGGTTGAGAGTATTGTCCTGGTTCAACGGAAGCTCCATTTCTTTTCCAGATTCTCTGAAAGGAAGAGAAGCCCGAGAACCAGAAGCAACATACAGAAGGAAATGGCCGCACCCAACGGCCAGTTGTAAGCAGCCCCGAAAAGGCTCACCACGATATTGGAGATCATGATACCGCTTGGTCCGCCGAGCAGAAGCGGTGCGAGAAAATCTCCCAGGCTGAGCACGAAGGCGAAAGTTGTTCCGGCCAGAATTCCTGGAATGGACAGAGGAAAAATCACTCGCCAGAAAGTTTGGAAGGGCGAGGCTCCCAGATCGTGCGAAGCTTCGACCAGACTGCGTGGAATGTGGTCGAGGGAAGCATAGATGGGGAGAATGGTGAACGGAGTGTAGATGTGGGTCAGCGTAAGCACCACGGCGAATGGACTGTAGAGAAGGAATTCCAGAGGGTGTTTCGTCAAATGAACATATTGCAGCAGCGTGTTGAATACGCCATCGCTGCCCAGGATGGTTTTCCAGGCGTAAGCCCGCACCAGATAGCTGACCCATAGCGGAATGATGACTAATTGATAGAGAAGGTCTTTTCGTTTGCCGGCGTGAAAGGAAAGATAATAGGCCAGCGGATAGCCGAGTAGCAGAGAGAAGATGGTCACGCGGGCAGCGATCCACATGGAACGAAACAGCGTTTGCAAATAGACATTCACGCGAAATAGCTCGCGATAGTTATCCACCGTCCAGGAATGGACGATCATCTGCGACGACGATACCGACCAGAAGCTATAGCAAAGAAGCAACGCGTAAGGGAGAAGCAGGAAAGTAGCAACCCAGAGTAAGGGTGGAACGGTAATTACGAGTTTGTAAGCGCGCGAGAACATCAGTTTGTTGGGCCTTCCTGCGTAGCGTGGGATTCACGAACGGGCACGGCGTCGGCAGAAGAGAATTCCAGATCAAGAGTTGCCGGGTGACTGTGGCCGCTTGCGATTCTCAGCGACAGTTCGAGTCCGTCCACGCACTCCACTTGGAGCAGTTCGGTGGCGCCGTGGAAGGCTTGTTGCCGGATGGCGGCGCGGAAACGAACTACTTCTGTATCCGCCAGGCGAGCAGATTCTTCGGTGAACCGGATGTTTTCTGGGCGCAGAGAGAAGAGCGCAGGACCCTCCGGCAGCGCGACTTTCCAGGCGAGCGAGCCGCAATGCGCGATTCCAGCTTTGATTTCGCCACGCAATAGATTTGTGTGGCCGATAAACTGCGCGGTGTATGCCGTGGCGGGGTGGCCATAGATTTCACGCGGGGAAGCTACCTGCTCCAGTTCACCCTGGCGTAGCAGTGCAATGCGGTCTGACATCACCATGGCTTCCTCCTGATCGTGGGTCACAAACACGAAGGAAATGCCTACTTCGCGCTGCAGCGATTTGAGTTCAATCTGCATCTGGCGGCGTAGGTTCGCGTCGAGCGCGGAGAGAGGTTCATCGAGCAGCAGGAGGCGCGGGCGATTCACCAGAGCGCGGGCCAGAGCAATGCGCTGCTGCTGGCCGCCGCTGATCTTGGCGGGTTTTGCCGCCGCGTAGGCTGTCATTCTTACCATGGCCAAGGCCTGCTCGACACGCGTACTGATTTCTTTCTTAGGCAGCTTGGCTACGCGCAGGCCGTAGCCCACGTTGTCCTGCACCGTCAAATGCGGGAAGAGCGCGTAGTGTTGGAACACGGTGTTGACACGACGGCGATAGGGCGGGAGATGGTCGAGACGTTCTCCAGCCATGCTAATTTCGCCGGAACTGGCATTTTCGAAACCCGCAATGATGCGAAGTAAGGTGGTTTTGCCGGAGCCACTTTCGCCGAGAATGGTCAGGAACTCGCCTTCAGCGACGTTGAGAGAGATGTCACGGAGAACCGTGGTCTTGCCAAAAGATTTCGCAAGGTTGCGGATCGAGAGAAGGGAGTTCGAGAGGGCGCCAGACACGGGAGCCGCAGCTTGTTGGGAAATGGGAGTCATATCCTTTGTGACCACATCTTCGACCCGAACGCGGCGGACAAGAATGTCCGCCCCACACTTCTACTGGGCTGCTTTTACCTCGTTCCAAATCTCGTTGTACTTGGCGCGGCGCGGCACGTTCTGCCAGAAATAGATCCGCTTCTGGTAATTGTCCACATCATCCAAATGCAGGAGCTTGACTTCGTCGGATGTCATAAACTTCGCAGCGCCTGGATTCGCCGGAGCATAGCCGGTCACGTCGGTCACTTGTTTTTGAGTTTGCGCTTCGATCATGTACTCGAGAAATTTATAGGCAAGATCCTTGTTGTCGCTGGCGGCGGTGATCATCAAGTGATCGATCCAGCCCGTAGTATTTTCTTTGGGAATGGTTTCACCCACGGGGAAATTGATCTTGCGCAGTTGATTGGTCATGAGCGGCCAACCCATGGCAGCGACGACTTCGTGATTTTGAAACAGATTGGTGAGTTCGCCGCCGGTGGACCACATCTTGCGGATATTCGGTTTCAATTCGAGCAGCTTCTTCTTGACGGCTTCGAGTTCGTCGTCGCCTAGGTTGTAAAGATGCTCTGGATCGGGCTTGTCGTAACCGAGAACCTGCGCCGCCATGTAGACAGTGGACAAATCGTCCCAGACCGAAATTTTGCCGCGGTATTTCGCATCCCAGAAAATGCCCCAACTGTCGGGCGGATGCGCAAAAGCTGTGGTGTCGTAGATCATGGGATCCGGTCCCCACATGAAGGGGACGCCGTAAACCTGGCCGTTGACGCGTACTAGCGGAAGAGAAGTCAGCTGGGGCGAAAGCTGGCTATAGCTCGGGAGTTGGGCGAGGCCGAGGGGCGCGGCCAACCCGGCGGTAGCGATGGAAGTGGCTACGTCGCTCGACGGGGAGATAATATCGTAATTTCCCGCGCTGCCGCCGCGCAGCTTGGCCACGAGTTCGTCGCTCGATCCCATGTAAGACGCGGCTATCTTGCAGTGATTTTGTTCCTCGAAAGCGTGGACGAACGATGGATCGGCGTAGCCCTCCCAAACCAGCAAGCTGAGCGTTGGCGTCTTCTTGCCACAGGAAAGGGATGCGAGAATAGTCGCGCCCGCTAGAAAAATAGCGAACAGACGTCGCGTTCTCATCAAGCCTCCTTGCGAACTTCAATTCACACGAACTCGAAATCTAGAAGGTGGGTGGCGTGTTAACCCATAGCACCCAAGTTTCGGTCCTGCCCGGGTTGCGCCAGTGATGCGGCGTGGCGCTCTCAAAATAAAAACTGTCGCCCGGCTTGAGCCGGTACTCTTCCTGGTTTACAGAAATGTGCAGATCGCCCCGCAACAAATATAAAAATTCCTCACCTTCGTGAGAATAAGATTCGCCGCTACTCGCCTGGGGAGCAATGCGGAACAAGTGAGGCTCCATGACGGTTTTTCCCCAAGCCAACAATTCCATGCGGACTCCGGGACCGGCGTGCAGAACCTTGCGATGCTGGGGCTGGACCAGGCGGCTGGTGAGTTCGGCGGCGCCGAAGAAATCGAGGATATTGGTCTTGTAGAAACGGGCGAGTTTGCGCAGGGTGCCAACCGAAGCGCTCATTTGCGAGCGCTCCAGAGCACTGAGAAAACCCACGGAAATATCGGCTGCTTTGGCGACTTGCGCGAGGGATAGTCCGCGGCTGATTCGCAACTGGCGCAAGCGCACGCCGACGGCCCGCGATGCAGCATCAGGCGCGGGGTTCACCTTTCCTTCACGTTTGAGCAACTCAACGATGGCGGGCGCGTTTAAGCCCTGCACTTTGCGCAAAAAACGCGCTCGCTTCAGGAGTTGCACATCCTCGGAGGTATAGAGGCGGTATTTACTGGCGGTGCGGCGAGGGCGCGTGAGCCCAAGGCGTTCCCAGGAGCGGATCAGCGAGGGGGAAATTCCCGCCAGGCGCGCCACGTCGCCAATTTTCAAGTAAGGTTTCGCGTCTTCCCGTTGCTTACTGGTCGAAGGCTGTCTCATGCGATTGGTTTATAGGCTGGATAAACTTTTTTTTCCTTGACGAGCGCTGGGGGTTGCCCATAACCTTGCGGGATTATAGCAAGGTTTTTGTGGAGCGCAAGACACTTGCTTTGTTGTCTGAGTTTCCGCTACACGTGGAGGTTTCCATGGATTGGTCTGCAAGCCGTGGGTCAGCTTGGTGGCTGGCTTGGGTGGGATGCGTAGCGCTTCTCGCGCATTCGGTTCTGGGACAGAGCACCAGCGGCCGAATTGTAGGCCGGGTCGCGGACCCGACCGGCGCGGTGCTGGCTGACGTGCAAGTCACGCTGACCAACCAGGCTACTTCCGCGACTCGGCAGGCGACTACCAACAGCAGTGGCGACTATAGCTTTGTGGAAGTGGTGCCGGGCACCTATCGGGTTGAGTTCGAGCATGCCGGGTTCAAAAAGAATTCGCAGGCGGGCGTTATTGTGGACGTGAACCAGGTGGTCACGCTGAACTCGGTTCTGCAACTAGGCCAGGTGCAGGATGTGGTGGAAGTAACTTCCGAAGCGCCCCAGGTAGACACTACCAGCACGCAGTTGGGCGCGGTGATCAACGATCGCTCGGTGAACGAACTACCGCTCAACACGCGCGATACCTACCAGTTCCTGCAATTGCAGCCCGGCGTGCAGGCGCAGCTAGGCAGCAGCGGGACGCTTTTCTATGGTGACAGCGATGCCGGATCGGTTTCGGTGAATGGCGGCCGCACCCGCGCTAATAATTTCAGCGTAAACGGCGGGGACGCTAACGACCAATTCGTGAACACGCCTACCATCCAGCCAACACCCGACAGCGTGGCCGAGTTTCGCATGATTACCAATACCTTTGACGCGGAGTACGGGCGCAACTCGGGTTCGGTCGTGAATGTGATTACAAAGTCGGGCACGAACGATTTTCACGGAAACGTTTACGAATATTTTCGCAATACGGTCCTCAACGCGCAGGGTTACTTCAATACGGTGAAACCCCAGTTCAACCAGAATGAATTCGGGGGAACTTTCGGCGGCCCGATCAAGAAAGATCGGACCTTTTTCTTTGTTTCCTACGAGGGACAGCGCATTCGCGAAGGGCAGCCGGGAGATCTAATTAATGTTCCCAGCTTAGTGGAACGAGGCGGGGACTTTTCCGACACGGGCGGGTCTTTCAGCGGGGGAATTGATCCTAACTACCAATTTGTGGCCGATGTGCTGAATGGAAGGCCGGGTTGCACGAATGCGATCCATGCGCTGGGAGGAACTACCCCGGCGGCCGGCGTTGCCTGGTCTTCGATTTTTCCCAGTGAAGCCATCCCGAGCGCCTGCCAAGATCCGGTTGCCGCCGATCTTATGCGCTTCGTTCCTTTACCAAATGTTGGCAGCAACCAGAATCAATCCGTACCGGTCGGCAGTGACTATGAGAATCAGTTTACCGCCCGCCTGGATCACAAGATCAATGACCATCAAACGTTTACCGCCTACTATTACTTCACCAATGTTTCGCAGCTCATGCCTTATAACAACTTTGAGGAGGCAGGAGCAAACGTCCCCGGTTTTGGCAACTACGACAATAATCGCAACCAGCAATGGAATCTGAGCCACACTTGGACGGCAAGTAATTCGGTGGTAAACGAAGCTCGCTTCGTTTACATGCGCGAAGGGCAGTTGGGATTCCTGAAGCCGCAGACCACGGGTGCGGTAACGGCATCCTGTACCAGCGCGGCATCGGCATTTTGTTTCACTGGGACCTCCGATTCCTCTGCAATTACGGGTAACTTCGGTACCAGTCCTTCACTCGGCATCACTCCCGGATTGCCGGCGATCAATACCGGCGTACCCTACGTCGGCATTGGTGGAGGCGCCAACTTCGGCAACAACTGGGAAGGCTTTTTGCCGCAGGTGGGAAACAGCTTTCAGTGGACAGACGAACTCACCTGGGTGAAAGGCACGCATACTTATAAGTTCGGAGTTGATGTGCGGCGGGCGCGCTTTGACCAAACTTATTATTTCGATGTCAACGGAGAGTACACGTTCGACAATTTAGGTCCAAACTCCATTCTGCCAAACGATGGCGACAACTATGCCGAGTATTTATTGGGGCTCACTGATACCTATCTGCAAGGCTCGGCGCAGCGCGAGGACATTCGGTCGCTCGCGGTTTATCCATTTGCGCAGGACAGCTGGAAGATCAAACCAAATTTGACTCTGAATTACGGTTTGCGTTGGGAGTTCACCCCGCCGCCGGTTGACATCAGCGGGCACGTAGAGACTTTCCGCCCGGGACAAAACAGCACTGTATTTCCTTGCCGCCCGTCCCTTACCGCAGATTATCCGGCAGACTGCCCCACGGGGCTGGTCGTTCCCGGTGACAAGGGTGTGCCTGCAGGTTTGACCTCGACTTACTACAAGGCGTTTGCGCCGCGCGTGGGGTTGGCCTGGAGCCCGGGAAAATCCGGCAACACCAGTATTCGTGCGGGATGGGGCCTGTTTTACAATCCGATCGAGGAGTTGGTACTGGCGCAGTTCGGCGCCGAACCTCCCTTTGGTGGAAGCACATCGCTTTCTAACGTGTTCTTTAACACGCCGTTTGTCAGTCAGAATGAGGTACAAAGCCCGAATCCTTTTAACGGATTCATTACGCCCACTCCTGGACAACCTGTGGATCTGTCGGTCTTCCGGCCCATGTTGTTCTACGGTGACTTTCAGCCGCACTTGCGTTCCCAGTACACGGCCCAATACAACCTCACGATCCAGCGGCAACTGGGAAATAATCTGATGGCGCAAGTGGGATATGTGGGTTCCGAAGGACATCGTTTGCTCGCCAGCCACGATATCAATCCATCCGATCCGCAAACATGTCTGGATATTAATTCCGTGCTGGGGTCGGGGACGTGTGTTCCCACGGGAGAGGACGGACAATTCATTATTCCAGCGTCGGCAGTGGCGCCAGCAGGCGGTTTCCATGTTCCGTACGGTCCGAATGGACCGGCGGTTATTCCAGCCGGCGCCTCTATCGGTTCGGTCGCCCCGAATGGGCTCGATCTGGTCGGCCTGCGCCCCTACTCGTCGCCCAACTGCAATCCATACACCGGTGTCGGATGCCCCGCCGACGGAGTTCCAGTGTTCACTGACATCTTCGCCGAGGACACCATTGCCAACTCCAGCTACAACGCGCTCGAAGCAATGCTGGAAAAGCGTTTTTCGCATGGTTTGCAATTCCAGGCGGCCTATACCTGGAGCAAGTCCATGGACGATGCCTCAACCTTCGAAGAGACTCTGAATCCATTTGACTACAAAGCCAACCGCGCCTTGTCCCTGTTCAACTCGGCGCAACGTTTTGTCATCAGCTACGACTGGGAATTACCCCTCCCCAAACATCAAGGTTTCGCCGGCAAGGTTCTGGATGACTGGGCGATTTCGGGCATCACGCAATTTCAAAGCGGATTTCCGATTCGGCTAGCAACTACCGACGACAACGAGCTGATCAACAGTTACTTTTTCATCGGCACGGAGGCGCCAAGTTTGGTGGCGCCGTTCGCGAAACTGAATCCCAAGACGAATAACAACTTCTGGTTTAACCCGAATGACTTTGCCGATCCACCGCTAGGCCAGTTTAACAACGGAACCCAGCGCACCATCTGCTGCGGACCTGGCCTTCAGGATTGGGACTTTTCTGTGCACAAGCAGATCATCGTTCACGGAAGCGCGTTATGTGCAATTCCGGGCTGAGTTTTTCAACATCTTCAATCACACGAATTTTGCGAACCCGGACGGAAATTTTCAGGATGGCCCGACCGCTTTCGGCAGAATCACCGCAGCCAGTAACCAGCGCGAAGTACAATTTGCTTTGAAATTCTTTTTCTAGCAGGAAGCCGGGCGGCTTTGGCTGCCCGCGCACTCTAATGGCCGTCACCAAGCGGCTTGAGACTTACCGGAGACCTCGATGTATCCCGCACTAGAGCAGGAGCTGAAGACGTTTGAACGGCGCACGCCCAAATCCGCCGAATCCCATAAGCGCAACTTGAAGCGGATTCCGCTGGGTGTGGCCAGCAATTACCGCGCCTACGATCCCTATCCGATTTTCGTGAAAGAAGGGCAGGGCTCGCATTTCCGCGATCTGGATGGCAACGACTACATCGATCACAATCTATGTTTTGGCGCGCTGATGGCGGGGCATTGCCATCCCGCGGTGATGAAGGCCGTCGAAGAGCGGCTGAGCACCGGCACCATGTTCGGCATGCCGCACGACATGGAATGGCAACTGGCGGAGGAAATCTGCAACCGCTTTCCGGTCGAGATGTTGCGGTTCGGCTCGTCCGGCACCGAAGCCACGATGCATGCCATCCGTCTGGCCCGCGCCGCCACGGGTCGCGACAAGATCATCAAGTTTGAAGGCGGATATCACGGGCTGCACGACGCCGCGCTGGTCAGCGTAAAGCCACACGCTCCGGAGTTCGGCGACGTCCATGCGCCGGCTTCGGTTACTGGCGGACTCGGCGTTCCCAAGGCATCGCTCGCCAATGTTCCGGTGGCCACCTTTAACGATCTAGCGACCGTCGAGCTTCGCTTCAAGCAAAATCCCGGCGAGATCGCCGCCATCATTCTTGAGCCCATCATGATGAACGTCGGCCTGTGCATGCCGCAGCCTGGATTTCTGCAAGGCCTGCGCGATCTGGCACCAAGAATGGCGCGTTGCTGATTTTCGACGAAGTGAAGACCGGGCGCGAAGCTGGGCTGGGGCGGCGCTTCGGAATATTTCGGCGTGAAGCCCGACATGATCTGCCTGGCGAAATCGATTGGCGGCGGATTGCCGCTTGCGGCGTTCGGCGCGCAGCGCGGCAGTGATGGATCTGATTTCGCAGCACAAGGTTTTTCACGGCGGCACCTACAACACGAATCCGGTTTCGATGGCCGCCGGGCTTGGCCACTTTCCGCGAAGTGCTCACCCGTGAGAATTATGCGCACGTCGAGAAGCTGAGCAAGAAGCTGACCGAAGGCTATCGAAAGACTATCGCGAAGTCCGGGCTGCAGGCTTACGTCGTCAGCGCCGGAGCCAATGGCGCGCTGATGCTTTATCCGAAAGAGATTCGCAATTACCGCGACTGGATCACGGTCGATACCGATCTGTGGCGGCATTACTGGTTTGGCATGGTCAACCGCGGCGTGATGGCGCAGCCTTACTGGTGGGACGAGCAGTGGACGATCTCGGTGCAGCACACCGAAGCGGATATCGACAAGCATCTCGCGGCGTTCGCGGATGTGGCGCCAGCGCTGGCTAAGGCGCAGCAGGAGCGCATCGCGGTGCGCGGCGCACTGAATCACCTCGGGTCCGGTGTCGTTCCGCGTGATCATAAGAACCGGTTTATTTGACCACGGAGGGACACAGAGTTGCAGAGCTGGAAAATCCGGAGCCTCTTTTGACGGACGAGTCAGCAACCCAACCAGCCGCATCTCAAGCGCGTCCTCGGCCGTTGGGATTTGGTGTTGCTATTCGTGGTCGCGGTCTTCAATCTGAACGTGGTGCCGTCGATTGCCGCCAACGGCGGCGTTACGGTTTGGCTCTGGCTCATTTCGTTGCTCTTGTTCTTTTGGCCGCAGGGCATTGCCGTCATCGAACTGGCGCATCGCTATCCGGGCGAAGGCGGAGTGTATTTGTGGGCCAAGGAAGTGTTCGGTGACTTTCACGGATTTCTTTCGGGCTGGTGTTACTGGACCAACAACATGCTCTACGTGCCGACAGTGATGCTGTATTTCGTCGGCGTTTCGGTGTTTGTGCTGGGCGCGGGACATCAGGCGTTGGCCGACAACAAGATGTTTGCGCTTGGCGGCGTCCTCGCTGTTGCTCGCGTTGTTGACCATTCTGAACATCGTGGGGCTGGGAGTCGGGAAAGTGGCTGAACAATCTGGGAGCGATCGGGACGGGAATTGCTGCCGCGGTTCTGATCGGGTTGGGCGTCACGGTTTTTCTGCGTTTCGGAACGACAGTTACGGCTGCCGATTTCCGCATTCCCGCGGATCCGCGGTTCGTGCTGAATTCTTTCGGCGTGATTTGCTTCGGCCTGGTGGGGCTGGAACTGGCGTCGGTAATGGGCGACGAGATTCGGGAGCCGCAGCGCACGTTTGCCGGGCGCGGTGGCCTGGGGAGGCGTGCTCTCCGGCCTGCTGTACATCGGCGCAACGCTGACTTTACTGATCGCGATCAGCAAGAACGACATCAGCGTGCTCCAGGGAATCGTGCAGGCCGTGAGTCACATGGCCGCGCGAGTGGGCTTGGGTTGGATCATTGCGCCGTTCGCCTTGATGCTGAGTCTTTCGATTGCGGGCATTGGTTCGGCGTGGATGGGCGGCTCGGCGCGGATTCCATTTGTCGCCGGACTCGATTCCTACATGCCGTCGTGGCTGGGCAAAGTGCATCCGCAAATATGCGACGCCTCACGCTGCGCTGATCGTGCAGGCGTTGGTCTCGCTGGTTCTAGTGGTGATTAATTTTCTCGCTTCCGGCGGAGTGCAGGAAGCATTTCAGACCATGTTGTCGCTCGCGGTCGTGCTGCAGCTGGTGCCGTTTATTTATGTTTTTGCGGCGTTGCTGAAGATTTGCATTGCGGGAATCCGCAAGGCAAGGCCGCTACGGCAAAGGCGTGCTGGTGTTTGCCGGCGCTAGTGGCCTGCTGACAACCGCTCTCGGGATTGTGCTGGCGTTTTTTCCGGCCAAGCAAATCAGCTCCGTTTGGTGGTACGAAGCAAAGATGTTTGGCCTCACGTTGTTGTTCTTGGCGCTGGCCGCGTTTTTCTTCTTTGTTTATGGCCGCAATAAGGTGACTTTGCAGCGCGGTGGCGGCGAATGCGGCGACGGTTCCGGCGAGCGAGGGGCGGCAATAGCGTTAGCTGCCGAGCTGCCGGCTCGATTGACAGCCGAGGGCGGCCGTTTCTACGTGTTTGGTTGCAGGAGATGATATGCACGGCGGCGTGAAAGCCGAAATTCGTACTTATCAGCTTTACATCAACGGCGAGTGGGTGGACAGCAAATCCGGCAAAACGTTTCCCGTTTACGATCCCTCTACCGAAGAAGTGATTGCGCAGGTTCCGGACGCCGATGCGGATGACGTCAATCGCGCCGTGGCTGCCGCCAAAGCTGCTTTTGAAGATGGTCCCTGGGCCACCACCACTCCGCAGGAGCGTGGGCGCGTGCTTTTTCGCCTGGCGGAGAAAATTCGCCAGAACGCGGCCATGCTGGCCGAACTCGAGTCTCGCAACTCCGGCAAGCCGATTGTCGAGGCGGAGTTCGATATTGCCGATGTCGCTACCTGCTTCGAATATTACGGCGGATTGGCGACGAAGATTCTTGGGATTCGTGAATCCGGTGCCCGACAATGCTGTCAGCCTGACGTTGAAAGAACCCATCGGCGTTGCGGGGCAAATTATTCCATGGAATTATCCGTTGCTGATGGCTGCGTGGAAGCTGGCGCCGGCGCTGGCCGCGGGATGCACTTGCGTGCTGAAGCCCGCCGAGCAGACGCCGCTCACCGCGCTCGAAATGGCGAATTGGCTTTCGGAGGTTGGGCTGCCGCCCGGAGTGGTCAACATCGTCACCGGATTTGGCGAAACTTGTGGCGCGCCGCTGGTGCAGCATCCCGACGTCAACAAGATTGCCTTCACCGGCAGCGCCGCCGTGGGCAAGATCATCGTCAAACAAGCCGCGGACACGGTGAAGCGCGTCACGCTCGAGCTAGGCGGCAAGTCGCCCAACATTTTCTTTGCCGATGCCGATTTCGAAGCCGCCATCGATGGCGCGCTGTTCGGTGTGTTCATCAATCAGGGCGAGGTCTGCTCCGCCGGCAGCCGCATCCTGGTGCAGAAGCCGATCTACAAGAAGTTTGTAGATGCCATGACCGAGAAGGCGAAGAAGATCAAGCTGGGTGCACCGCTCGATCGCGAAACAAAAATGGGACCACTGGTCAGCAAAGAACAATACGAACGGGTGCGATCCTATCAGGAAGTCGGCAAGAGCGAGGCCAAGCTGGCCAGTGGCGGCGGCCGTGCAGAAGAGTTCGCCAAAGGGTACTACGTCGAGCCGACCATTTTTTATGACGTCTCCAACTCCGCCCGCATCGCGCGCGAAGAAATTTTCGGTCCGGTGGCGACCGTAATTCCGTTCGAGGACGAGAAAGATGCGGTGAAAATTGCCAATGATTCGCCTTACGGCTTGGCCGCCGCAGTATGGACGCGCGACATTTTCAAAGCTTTTCGCACGGTGAAGGCATTGCGAGCGGGCATCGTCTGGGTCAATCACATGCAGCCGACTTACGTCGAAGCTCCATGGGGAGGGTATAAACAATCGGGCTTTGGCCGGGAGTTGGGGCCGTGGGGAATTGAAGAATATCTGGAGACCAAGCAGGTGCACATCAATCTGAACGAGCAGCCGATTGGCTGGTACTAAGCATGGGAATGATTCGGCTACAAACTACGATTCCCGGCCCCAAGTCCAAGGCGCTGGCGGAACGGACCGCAAATTCTGTGCCGCGCGGACTTTCCTATGCCACCCCGATCTATGTAGCGAAGGCGGAAGACGCGTGGCTCGAAGACGTGGATGGCAATCGCTATATCGATTTCGCGGGCGGAATTGGATGCGTCAACGTGGGACATCGCCAGGAACAAGTGATCTCCGCGATTCGACAGCAGCTTGACCGGTTCCTGCACACGGCCGCGCAAGTTACACCTTACGAAAGCTATATTCGCGTGGCTGAGCGGCTGAATGCCGCCACGCCGGGAGCGTTTCCCAAGAAGACGCTGCTAGTTAATACGGGGGCGGAAGCCGTCGAAAATGCGGTCAAGATTGCGCGCGCGCATACCGGCCGGTCCAGTGTGATTGCTTTCGAGGATGCCTTCCATGGCCGCACCATGATGGCGATGGCGCTCACCAGCAAAACTCATCCCTACAAAGCTGGCTTTGCGCCGCTTCCTGGAGATGTTTATCGGATTCCGTATGCTTATTGCTATCGCTGCTCGTATTCCTTGAAGTATCCATCCTGCGATTTGTACTGTGCGCGGCATCTGGAAGACACCTTCAAGCGGGTTGTCGCGTCGGAAGACGTAGCAGCCGTGATCGCTGAGCCGGTACTCGGCGAGGGAGGATTCGTAGTCCCGCCAAAAGATTTCTTTCGCACGCTGATCGAAATCTGCCATAAGCACGGCGTGCTCTTTATCGCCGACGAAGTGCAGAGCGGCTTCGGCCGCACTGGGCGTCTGTTCGCCAGCGAATACTATGGCATCGAGCCGGATCTTATGGTGACGGCGAAGTCGTTGGGTGGAGGATTGCCGCTGGCTGCGGTTACGGGGCGCGCGGAGATCATGGACGCACCCAGCCCTGGCGGCTTGGGTGGTACGTTCTCCGGCAACCCGCTTTCGTGTGCCGCTGCGCTCGCTGTCTTCGACATTTTCGAAACCGGCGATCTGCTGCGGCGGGCCAACGAACTGGGCACGCAATTTCAAAAGAGGCGCGCGGGAGTGGCAAAAGCGCTGGCAGATTGTTGGAGACGTGCGCGGGCTAGGGGCAATGCAGGCCATCGAACTGGTCAAATCGGCCGAGAATCGTGAACCTGCTGCGGAAGAAACCAAGCGCATTACTCGGTACTGTTATGAACATGGATTGATCGTGCTTTCGGCGGGTTCGTATTCCAACGTGATCCGCGTGCTTGTTCCGCTGGTGATCTCTGATGCACAATGGCAGGAGGGGCTCGACGTGCTTGAGTCTGCGCTGCAAGCGGTCCACGAAAAAAGGGAAGCAGTGACGCAATCAGTGTGATGGCCAGGCCCCAGTCCCGCTACGAATCATAAAAATAATGTCAGACACTATTCAGAAATACCGTGACTACGTGATGACCGGTTTTGTGAAATCGGTCGCGCCCATCGTAATTGAAAAAGCCAGCGGAGCGGTGGTTACCGACAACACCGGGCGCGAATACATTGACTGTTTTGCGGGTATTTCCGTGGTAAATGCCGGCCACTGCAATCCTCAGGTAATTGCGGCGGCGAAGGCGCAGATGGACAAGCTCATCCACGGTTCCTCATACTCCTATCACATCCAGCCGGTGGCCGATCTGGCGGAAAAGATTGCGCACATTACCCCGCGCGGCTTGACGAAGACTTTTTTTGGCAATGGCGGCGCAGAGGCGATTGAGGGCGCTCTGAAGTTAGCGCGGCTGTATACCGGAAAGCATGAGTTCATCGCCTTGCAGGCGAGCTTTCATGGGAGGTCGTTCGGTGCACTGAGCGTTACCGGCAACATGGGGCGCAAGAAACGCGGCGGACCCTACGGTACGGGCGTCGCCTTCGCTCCGGCGCCCTACATGTACCGTTCGCGGTGGCCGAACGATCCTGAGGAATGCGGCCGCCAGTGTGCTCAAGCGATTGAAGACATCATCCGGTTCGCGACCTCGGGGGACGTGGCGGCCTTCATCGCCGAACCGGTCATGGGGGAAGGCGGAATCATCGTCCCGCCGCTAAATTACTTCAAAGAGGTCAAAAAAGTTCTCGACCAGTACGGCATTCTGTTCATCGCGGACGAAGTGCAGGCGGGGTACGGGCGTACCGGCAAGATGTTTGCCATCGAACATTTCGGCGTCGCACCTGACATTCTGGTCACGGCGAAGGGCATTGCCGACGGCTTTCCTTTGAGTGCTTTCACCACGCGCCCTGAAATTGCGGACGCTTACAAGCCGGGGGACCACCTATCCACCTTTGGCGGCAATCCGGTTAGCTGTGCCGCCGCACTCGCTAACATCGCGTTCATGGAAAGCGAAGAACTCCCGGCGCGCGCCACAGAAACGGGCGAGTATGCGCGCAAGAAGCTGCGCGAGTTGCAGAAGCAACATCCGCTGATTGGCGAAGTGCGAGGCTTGGGTTTGATGATCGGCGTCGAGCTGGTGAAGGATGACAAGCTAACCCCTGCAGCCGCGGAAGCTGATGCGATTCGCGACGCGTTACTGAAACGAGGTGTACTGGTCGGCGTAGGCGGGGCTTATGGTAACGTTGTTCGGTTCCAGCCACCGCTGGTGATTGCTCGCGAGCAAATCGACCAGGCAATCGGGGCCTTTGAGGAAGCTCTGGCGGAGGTCACGCAAGCAACTACCGTTTCTGTTTCCTAAACTGTTCGGACTATTCAACAACTCAGGTTCTATGCAGTTATACGGGGGCGACCTAGCGGGAATTTCTCGCTTGATACCCATTCGGCGATTTCGACCTCGCTTTGTGGTCTTGCATAATTCTGTGGGATAATCCGCAACGGAATGAATGAAGAGCTAAGCGATTTAGCCGAACGTTTCGCCTCAGCAGCCCTCGCCGAAAGATCAGAAGAATTTTGGACTCATGTGGTCGTTGCCCTCACGCGCAGACTCGATTCGGAGGGTGATAGTCCGCCAGCCATCAGACGGAAAGTCCAAACTGCCGGTTACCTGTTGACTATCTTTCTGAGAAATTTCTATCGCGGCGGCGCCGATTCCTTCTTTCATGAGCCTGGCGAGCTCAGAAACACGGTATACCATCTGGCGCAATCGCTAGGCGTGCACATCCTCCCGGTTCATTTTTACAGTCCCGTCCCAGCTGTGGCGCAGTTCGATACAACCTTGTGGTCGCGCTGCTCCGAACTTCCCGGCTTGGCGATGAATGATCAGGAACAGCTTCGCCTGTTGCGTGTGTTCGGCTCGCAATTTCGTAGCGAGTATGAGAAGTTTCCCCGGCAAAAACCGCTGGGCTCCCCTCCTCACACTTTTTACTTATCCAATGGCTACTACGAAAGCATCGACGCCGAAATTCTTTACTCCATCATTCGGCATTTCAAGCCACGAAGGATTTATGAAATCGGCTCGGGTTTCACGACTTATCTTGCCGCTCAAGCCATTCAGCGTAACCGCCAAGACGATGCGTCGTACACCTGCGAATTGGTAGCTATTGAGCCTTTTCCTAACTCGGTGTTGAAGGCCGGTTTCCCCGGGCTAAGCCGCCTGGTAATTACCAAAGCACAAGACGTGTCATGGACTGAGTTTCAAAAGCTGGAAGCGAACGACATCCTCTTCATCGACTCCAGCCACGTACTTAAGACCGGTAGCGATGTGCAGTACGAGTATTTGGAAGTATTGCCCCGGTTGCAAAAAGGAGTGCTGGTTCACATCCATAACGTCTTTTTCCCCATGGAGTATCCAGAGGATTGGGTGCTGAGAAGAAACCGCTACTGGACGGAACAATACCTGTTGCAGGCGTTTCTAGCCTTCAATTCTGCCTTCGAGATTCTTCTGGCGGGGACCTACCTGCACCTGAGGTATCCGGACGAACTGGCGGCCACTTTCAACACTTATCACAAAGGTCAAAGCTGGCGGCCGGGCTTCCTCTGGATGCACAAAACAACCTGAACTTGTTACCGGATTGACACTCGCGGTCTCCGCCCCTAGACTTGAGGCGTCCGCGCGCCGCGTTTGTGGCTGAGCGGAACTATGATGGCGGGTTGGCGGAGTGACCCATGGCTTGGCTGCAAAATAAGTTTGAGAAGAATTTTCTCATTACCACGGTTGACTATGTCTTCAACTGGGCGCGGAAGTCGGCCGTCTGGCCGATGACCTTCGGCTTAGCCTGTTGCGCGATCGAGATGATCGCCTCGTCGACCTCCCGCTTCGACATTGCGCGCTTCGGTTCGGAGGTGTTTCGTCCCAGCCCGCGACAAAGTGATCTCATGATCGTCGCGGGGACCGTGACCCTGAAAATGGCTCCGGTGGTGAAGCGAATTTACGAGCAGATGCCTGATCCCAAGTGGGTCATTTCCATGGGGGCATGTTCATCGGTCGGCGGGCCATTTAATACCTATGCAGTTTTGCAGGGAGTGGACAAGATTGTACCGACGGACGTGTACGTAATCGGCTGCCCGCCGCGGCCGGAAAATTTGTTTTACGCTTTGCTCAAGCTGCAAGACAAAATTGACCAGATGTCGTTGGCCAAGCGTCCCACCGAGGTCAGGCTCGATGAAAATATGGTGGAGAATTTCAAGCGGCAGGTGATGATTGCGCAGACGTTGCAGCCGCGGTAGCTTTTAGCACTTAGCCTTTGGCTTTTAGCCAAACCGGTTCGACGCATCTTAGCCGCTTCGGTATGTTGTCAAATGCCAAGTGCTAAATGCCAATTGCTTATTCCCAAATATGCCTAACTTCATCAAACTCGCCTCCGCATCCGAACTTCCTTCCGAGAACCGCGCCAAAGAATTTCCTTGCGGCGACAAAGTCATCTGCGTGGCCAATGTGAATGGCGCAATCACCGCAATGGAAAATGTGTGCCTGCATCGTGGCGGGCCGCTGGGGCAGGGAACAATCGAGGGTGGAAAAGTGGTTTGTCCCTGGCACGGATGGCAGTGGGACCCGCAGACCGGGCAGGCCGTGCACAACCCGAATGCAAAGCTCGCCGTGTATCCCATCAAGGTCGAAAACGGCGATGTGATGATCGAAATTTAAACTAACCCAGGAAATTCAGGAAGCGTCCTGGCTGACTCTCAAACCCGGGAAACACCTGCTCCAAATCTCGATTTCCCAGATGACGGTACACGCCTTCGCCGATGACCTGGCGAAAGTCCGTGGTCAGAGCCAAGTCCCTACCCTCGTAGAGTTGCGATTGGTCGAGTCCAGGCCAGCGTCCGTAGACTCTTCCGCCTTTGACTGGACCACCCATGACGAACATGACATTGGCGTGACCGTGGTCCGTGCCCCGGTTGCCGTTTTCGCGGGCGGTGCGGCCGAACTCTGACATGGTCACGACGACCGTATCGTCGGCCAAGTCTCCAAGATCAATCCAAAACGCCGAGAGTGAGCCCGAAAATTCCCGCAGCACATTCGCGATCTGGCCTTCGGTATTGCCCTCGTTCACGTGATGGTCCCAGCCGCCGATGTCGGCGAACGCCACTTGCACGCCCAGGTTCGCTTTGATGAGTTGGGCGAGTTGGCGCAGGCTGTCGCCGAAGCGGCCTTTGGGATAATCCGCCCCGGGCGCGGGTTTGTATTTTGCCGGGTCAGCGGACTTGAGCATTTTGACCGCGTCGAAAGTTTCCTGTCCAGAGCCATGCAGCACCGAATCCACGGACTGGTCGTACATGGCTTCGAAAGTGTTGGCGATGGGCGCAGAGTTTGGGTTGCGGCCGCCCACGCCGAAATCGTTGATGTTATTCATGGCCACGGCCGGCTCGCTTCCGGAGAGAATACGCGGCAGCGACGGCCCCATGGCAATGGCGCGAAAGGAGGAATTCACCGCTGGCTGGGGCAATCCCCGCAGCGTGCGATTCAGCCAGCCATCTTCGGTTGCTTTGACGCCGGGCGTTCCCGACTCCATGAAATCCTGCGCGTCGAAGTGCGAGCGGCTCGGATCAGGCGATCCGGCGGCGTGCACAATTGCCAAATGACCTTGTTGCCAGAGCGGTTGAAAGGATGCCAAAGAGGGATGCAGGCCGAAAAAGCCGTCGAGATCAAGCACGCGGTCCTGCGGAATGTTGATCGAAGGCCGCATCGCGTAATACGACGGTTCACCATGCGGCACCACAATGTTCAGCCCGTCGGCGGCGCCACGCTGGAAGATCACCACCAGCCGTTTGACGCGGCCAGCGGTCTCAACCGCGCCGAACGCGGCACGAGTTAAGAATGCGGGGACTGCGGTCGTGCCTACAACAGCAAGAGCGCTATTGCGAAGAAATACGCGGCGTGTGATGGACATAAAAAACAGCTCCTAGCTTTTAGCTCCTAGCTATCAACCTCGGCTCCTGCCTCGCTCTAGCTAGCAGCCAGAAGCTGAAAGCTATCTTCTCTGAAACTCGGGCGATCCTAATAGCAGCCCTTCAATCATGCTGACATTGGGCGGACGAGTAGGGTCATCCGCCTTGCGCTGGGTGATCTTTGGATCTTCCAAGCGCGAGGTAATGGTGTCGTGCGTTTGTTTCGAAACATCCCCGGCGAGAAGACTATTCTCTAGCGTAGCCAAGGTCTGCGGCGCATCCACGAAGCCGTTCGCGGGCTCTCCTAAAGTGTCCTCTACCTGGATGCCCTTCAGTTTCCCGGCGGTCAAAGCCAACGCGAAGTTCATCCGGTCGAGCAGCGCCGACGAGTTAACCCAGGCCTCAGACTTCGTGGAGTAGCCGGTTGGTGGCTGCGCACCATAAAGTTGCATCCCCATGATTTGCAGTTGTCGAGCCAGGGGAGCGGCGTCGGCGACATCGGCGCCGCTGGCTCGAGCCGCGGAGACTACGAATTCCAGCGGCGTTTTCACTTTGGCGCGGTAGGCTTCTGGCGCCCAAAATTCCGGCGACTGCAACATGGTTTTGAGCACTTCGCGGATGTCGCCATCTTTTTTCAGGAAAGTTTGCGCCATGCGGTCGACCAGCGCCGGCGGCGGATTGTCAGAAACGAAGCGTATGGCCAGTTTGGTGCAAATGAATTTCGCGGTCGCCGGATTGTGCGCCAGGATGTGCAACACTTCACGGCCCTCGTTTTCGCCGGCGGGTTTGATGCGATGGCCGAGCACCACTTTATTTCCGGGCTCATGCTTGCGCTCATCGAAGAAAAAGCCGCCACCCTCGCGCGGCTGCTTCAGCGTCCAGCCGGTGAACACGCGGGCTACTTCGGTGACATCTTTCTGGGTATAGCCGCCATTCACGCCCAGAGTGTGCAACTCCATAAGCTCGCGTCCATAGTTCTCATTGAGGCCGCTGCGATTGGCTTTTGGCCGCGGTGGCCGCACCGGCGGATAGCGCCGCCGATAAGGATTCGCCGGCCGCTGTGGAATGCCCAGTGCGAAATCGGAATCGGGGCCAACGCTCAGCCAATTATCCAGGTAGAACAGCATCGCCGGACTTTGCGCGGTCGCGGACCAGCAAATCCTCAAACTTGCCTAGCGCATGGGGGCGAATGACATCGCGCTCGTAGCTGGTGAGCAGATAGCGGTCCGCGCCCTTCCCGATAAAAACATTGAAGTGGTTGAACCAAAAGTCGGTCATCACTTCTTGCAGCTGGCGCTCGCTGTAGATATCGCTCAGCAATTTACCGTCAACCAGTTCCTCGTTCACCACTTGCTGCGGGTTGTTCAGGGCGAGCATGGTTTCTTTTTGTTCCGGAGTCATCCCCGCCAGAAAGTCATCTGCCTTCTTGCCTTTCAGCGAAGGGCCCATGGCAACCTGGTCCGCCGGCGACATCTTGAGAACAGCTTTCACGCGCTGATCAGGTGGAAGGCCGAGAAGCTGATCAAGTTGCAAATCGGCATACAAGCGGTTTTCGCGGCGCGCCGCTTCCGCATCATTGTTCATGATTCCGCTCTTGGCAGGATCGTCCGTCATTGCCGGAGTTGGAGAAGAATTGCTGGGAACGTTGGCGGACGCGGCGGCGCTGTTGGCCGCGTCCTGTTTGCGTTCCTGGCGCTGGTAGTAGCGTTCG
Organism: uncultured Acidobacteriaceae bacterium; assembly: GCA_963712035.1. Lineage (GTDB taxonomy): Bacteria > Acidobacteriota > Terriglobia > Terriglobales > Acidobacteriaceae > PALSA-270. Next base: position 27,456 of record CAVQGL010000009.1, read on the forward strand.
AGTTGAGCCTGGTAGATTGCCCGCCGGGTCGGGTCGGATGGAAGGGATTCCTTGCCGTCCGCGATTGCTTTGATGATTTGCTGGAGGCGGAAAGTTCTCCACGATCTCGCGGGTATCCATGCGCAAGGTGCGCAGGGGTTCCAGCCGCGCATTCAGCGCGCTGTCATCAATTCTGTCGGGATGAAGCTGGAGATCAATCCACTTGTCCACGCCCATGGCCGTTACCCGTTCCACATCGCCGGGCCGCGGACCAAAGCTGAGCCGGTTAAGCAAGTGCACGGCCCGTTTTTGCTCCTCCATTTCGGCTGCGGCGTTTTGCCGATTCTTTTTGTGAGCGAGAGCAATCTGAACGGAAGTGGTAAGCGCCATCGCGAGAGTGGTGGCTAGAACGATGGCGCGGCGGTTCGATTGCATCCCCACTCCTCAGGACACGGAATTACTTCCAATTATGAACCCTTATGAAGACGAAAAGTTGTTCGGATCAGGTTGGCGGCTAATACCTTGGTACTCAGTAACCTATACAAAGTTACGTAAGGTAAATGCGGTTATGGCTGAGCTTATGTTGCAGCGAAGAGGCAAGTTGATCCACGTCGGTGGGGGCGATGTCCACGATCATGCGCTCATCAAAAAATGGGCTGCGCAGGCTGCCCGAAGCCGAGCGGCGCACTTGCGTCAATAAAGCCTGCACGGCGTCAGGATCAATTTCAGCGGCGCGAGACGCACGATCTCACTCAGCGCCTCGCCAATGGAAAGCGGTTCGCGATAAGGGCGAGCGCTGGTCATGGCATCGAGTGTGTCCGCCAAACCCACAATTCGCACCGGCATGGCCACGTCTTCCTGTCTCAGGCCGTCCGGGTAGCCGCTCCCGTCGCCGCGCTCGTGGTGCCAGCGCACGGTTTCAGGAATGCGTGGCCAGGGGAACTGCACACCGCTGACGATCTGATGACCCACGATTGTGTGGTCGGCCATCTCGCGGAACTCCTCGGGATCGAGCGCACCAGGTTTGCCAAACAATCGCTTGTCCACCGCAACCTTGCCAATGTCGTGCAAATAGCCGGCGGACTTGATCGCGGCTGCCTCAGCGGCATCCGCACCCATGGCTTCGACAATCCCGGCCGCATAGCGGCCCACTCGCAGGGAGTGCCCATGAATGTTGACGTGTTTGACATCGATGGCGGAGGCGAAAGCCTCCAGGGCGTTGTCGTAAAAACCATGCACCGAAGCCAGCAGCTTCACTTTTTCCGCGACGCGCTGCGCCAAGGTTTGCGTCAGCACGTGGTTGTGTACGGCGAGGGCCACGTAATGGCCCAGCAGGTCGAGCGCGCTGAGTTCCTCTTCGTCGTAGGGAGCGTCGCCGTCACGGCGCCCCAACGCGGCCACGCCCACCAGCTTACCGCCAACTTTTAAGGGCGCTACGCACTTAAACAGCTCAGGCGCAACATTGCCGTTGGAGCTGAGAAATCCGTCATAGGACGAGGAATTCAGCGGGACTGGGCCACGCGCGGAAGTCAGGGCATGCACGTGCCGAGGAAGTAGAGGGATGACGGCGGGCTCCGGGATTAGAGCAAAACCATCCGCGGCAACGGAACTCAGCAGAGGAGGCTTGTCGTTGAAAGTGAAAAGCACAGCCTCGCGTGCGCCGGAAGCCTGCAAAATGGCAGCGACCATGGCGCGCGCCGTCTCCGGAAACTCGCGCTCAGCCGTCATCTCCGGGCCAAGCTCGGAGAGGGCTTCGACCGTCCGCAGAAGCCGCCGAATATTATTTTTCTGCACCGCCACGCAGAGTGGGAGCAGTTAACCAGAGCAATTTGAGATTACCACGCAGCCGAATGCAAGGCGAAGCTGGGTTGTTAGTTAGTTTGGTGCTGGAAGCACTGCAGCTCAGCCGTCAGCTCTCAGCTCATCAAGATCAACGCGTTCTCTTTTGTGCTCCTAGCCGAAGGCTGAGAGCTGATGGCTGAGCGCTAAAAATGCTTTTTCAGCTCATCGAAACTCTCCAGAACCAGCAACCGCTGCGGCGGCTCAACGGACGCGAGTTCTTCATGCTCCAGGATCCAGGTATCGCCGTGGGGAAGGAATACGGCGTTCAGACCCGCCGCCAGCGCGGGGTTGATGTCCGATTTCGGACTGTTGCCGACCATCCAGGTGGAAGCATGGCTTAGATCGTGCTCGGCCGCGACGCGCTGATAGGTGAACGGATCTTTCTCTTGCACAATTTCGATCGGCGGAGAAAAACTGCTTCAGCCCAGAACGTTCCACCTTGCTGGATTGCTCGGCCACCGCTCCCTTGGTCATGAGAATAAGGCGATGTCGTGCCGACAGATATTGCAGAGTTTCGGTCACGCCGGGGCGAATCTCAATGGGGTGTTCCGCGATGGTCAGAGTCAGCCCTTCGATGGTTTCATGCAGCGCCGGAGTAATCGGCTCGACAGCCAGGCGTTCGAAGGTTTGTGCCAGGGCGTGAGCGAAGCTGTGCAGTCCATATCCGTGGCTGATGATGCACTCGCGCTCGACTTCATTCAGAACTTCGCGCACTTGGTCGGGCGAATATTCATGATGGTTGAGGAACGAGATGAAGTTGGCGATGGCGCGCTCGAAATAGATGTTGTTTTCCCAAAGCGTGTCGTCGGCATCGATGAGCAGCGTCTGTGCGCCATTCGTGGTCAAAGCAAAGAGGCATCCTTAGTGATGATAGCGCGAAGAGCGGATGGCGCGGTTTCGGGATCAACGACGAAATGACTCTGCTAAAATTCACCGCGTATGAAGACTTTGGGGTGTTTGCTCTCCCTGGTGCTGATTTTTTCTATGGTCGCATCCTCCGCAGAACAGAAACGCCACACTTTCATGGTCGGCTCCGCGGCTAAGGGAGCGGAATCTGCCGGGTTGCAGGTGGTGCCGGATCTCGATCGGCGGCTGGCGAAGTTCCGGCAGATTCACGTGCCGTTCAACTCTGCCGGGCTTGACCGCGCGGGAGCGGCAGTTGGTTGAAAAACTGGTGGACGCTTCGCGCTATCTGGAAGAGATCTACTGGCGGCAGAGCGATCCCGAGGCTCTTACGCTTTACCAGTCGCTCTCCGGAAGCACAAATCCAAAGGATGTGAAGCTCCGGCACTATCTTTGGATCAACGCCTCCCGCTTCGATCAGATCGACGAAAACAAGCCTTTCGTCGGCACTGCGCCCATGCCTCCGGGGCGCGGATTTTATCCGGCAGGGCTGACCAGCGAAAAGATCGAGCAGTATGTCAAAGATCATCCCGAGAAAAAAGCCGAGATCTACAGTCCAACAACGGTGGTGCGCTGGCAGGGCGATGAGCTTGGAAGGCATTCCTTATCACATTGCCTATCGTTCGTTTCTGGAGCCGGCGGCCAAGGATTTGCGGGAAGCAGCCAAACTCAGCAGAGACGCGGCCTTCGCGAATTTTCTGCGCCTGCGGGCCGATGCGCTGCTCTCCGACGACTATTACGCCAGCGACCTGGCTTGGCTGGATCTGAAGAATCCGAAGTTCGACGTTATTTTCGCGCCCTACGAGACTTATGACGATCACCTGCTGGGGGTGAAGGCGACCTACGGGGCGGCGGTGATGATTCGCAATCCCGAGCAGAGCAAGAAGCTGGAAATGTTCCAGAATTATGTGGCGGACATTCAGGACGCGCTGCCGCTGGCGCCTGAGGACCGTCCTTCGAAGCGCGGGCTGCAAACGCCGATGGAGGTGATGGACTCGCCTTACCGCGCGGGCGATTTACGCCATGGCTACCAGGTAGTGGCCGACAATCTGCCGAACGATCCGCGAATCCATGAGCAGAAGGGCAGCAAGAAAATCTTCTTCAAGAACTTCATGGATGCGCGGGTGGACTACGTGATCCTGCCGCTGGCGCGCTACATGATGGTGCCTGAGCAGGCGGCGAAGGCCTCGGGCGAGGGTTATCTGCTCTCGACGATCATGCACGAAATTTCGCACGGCCTGGGGCCGGCATACGCGAGGACCGCTGCCGGCAAGGTGGACATTCGCGAAGCCATTGGTCCCGCCTACAGCGGGTTGGAAGAGGCCAAGGCGGATGTGGTCGGCATGTTCGGCCTGAAGTGGCTGGTGGACCACGACGCGCTGCCCAAGGCCAAGCTCGAGGAATATTACGCGTCGTACGTGGCGGGAAATTTCCGCACCATCCGCTTCGGGTACCGGAGAAGCCCACGGTCAGGCGGAGATGATGGAGTTTAACTATCTGTGTGAGCGCGGCGCCGTCAAGCGTGAGTCGTCAGGGAAATATGAAGATGGATTATGCGCTGATGCCGGGAGCCATTGCCGATCTTGCGAAAGAGTTGCTGGAGATCGAAGCCACCGGCGACCGCCAGCGGGCGGAGAACTGGTTCAAGAAATACGACGTGATGTCGCCGGAGTTGATGGCGGCCTTAAACGTCCGCGTCTAAGGTGCCGGTGGATGTTGATCCGGTGTTTTCGTTCAAGGAGACGGTGAGGTAAGACAAGCCTGGTAGCTGCCTGGCAGTCTGCTGCCAGCTAGACCCCAGCTAGGAGCCAGAAGCTAGTAGCTCCTATGCCACAAACTCCACCTTGGCCTCATAGGGAATAATCCCCGCTTTAGCCCATCTCAGCAGACGGCGGACTGCTTCGCGGCCATCCGCGCCGTAATCCAGAGTCCGCTCATTGACGTACATGCCGACGAATTTGTCGGCGAGTTGCGGATCCAGATCGCGGGCGAATTGCATAGCATAAGCGAGCGCCGGCTCGCGATGGTCGAGCGCGTATTGAATGCTTTCGCGCAGCGCCCCACCGACAGTGGACATCAGCTCCGGTCCCAGGCTGCGGCGAATGGCGTTGCCTCCGAGCGGCAGCGGCAAGCCGGTTTGCTCATGCCACCAGCGGCCTAAATCCAGCACGCGCTGCAATCCGGACTTGCGAATAGCTCAGTTGCCCTTCATGGATGATCAGACCCGCATCGAACTTGCCTTCCGTCACCTGCGGAATGATCTGGTCGAAAGGAACGACCTCGGTCTCAATTCCCGGGGCAAACAAATTCAACACCAGATATGCGGTGGTCAACGTTCCCGGCACGGCAATCCGTTGCGTGCAATATCGCTGGACCGAATACGGATGCCTAGCCACGATCATCGGCCCATAGCCCTTCGCCCACGCTGCCGCCGCTCGGCAACAACGCGTAGTGCTTCTGAATGTACGGGTAGGCGTGAAACGAAATTGCCGTCACGTCGTAGCTCCCATCGCCTTCCATAGCTTTGCGATTCAGGGTCTCGATATCGCAAAGCGTATGGGTAAAGCGTAGTCCCGGCACGCGGACTTTATTCGTGGCCAGCCATAAAACATGAAAGCGTCATCGGAATCAGGACTATGGGCGATGGTAATTTCGCGGACGGCGGACGAGACACTGCTGTTCATGGAATCCTTGCTTTCCTGGTTGGGAAATGCCGGACATCACTGCAGACAATGGGGCCGAATTACAAAGATTGTTTTATCAAAGCGCTGCCAGCCGCGCGCAATCGCGGCCGCAGACATGACCTTAATGATTTCCGCAAACACAAACCAATACAAACCGAAGCGCAGAGCGAGCGACAAAAGAATGAGTCCATACGGCCAGCCAGCCAATCCCGCCTGCAAAAAGTACAATCTCGGCCAGCGTGCTGCAATCGCGGCGCGGAGAAAGCTCCTGGCGCCTCGCTCCATGATCCAACCCGCCAGAAAGGCCACAAACGGATACATCATCAGATAGCCGCCGGTTGGTCCCAGCAACTGCGCGATGCCGCCGACGCCGGGCAGACTAAAGACCGGCATGCCCACGGCGCCTTCCGCCAGATACAGCGCCAGAGCCGCGAAACCGCGCTTGCTTCCCAACAGAAGGCCGACCAACAACACGCCAAAATTCTGCAAGGTCAGCGGCACGGGAGTGAAAGGCAAAGGCAGAGATGACGCGCGCGCACAAAGCCACGAAGAGACTGCCACCAACCACCAACGCTACCTGTTGGAGCCCAGCCAGTGCCCGATCATTCGCGGGAAGAGTCTGAGTTGCGGATTTTGCCATGTACCACACTTCTCCAAATGATTCTAAGCCCCTGAAACCCGCTGATGCTGTTGCCTTCACAGATTTTTCCCTTCGACGGGTCGTTCGAATTCTTCATATGCTGGCGCACCCGCAGATAGACGGCGATGGCGGCCCACACTACCGCGCCGCCCCCGCAGGCGAGAATCAGGAACCACCACAGCATCCGCACGGTGCCATAGGATACCAAACAACCGCGGACGCTCCGAACAGAAAAGGGCCATTAGCGCGCGGCCATGGCCTTCTCAACTTCGTCGGCAGAACTCGGCAGCGCAGCCGTGAGGTCAACCAGCTTGCCGTTGTGTCCACATAGAAATCGTCCTCGATGCGGACGCCCAGTTTCTCCTCGGGGATGTAGATTCCCGGTTCAATGGTGAATGCCGCGCCCGGGCCGAGCGGAACGCCATAATCCCCGGGATCGTGCACATTCAGACCAATGTAATGACTCAGTCCGTGGATAAAATACTGGCCGAGCGGTTGGCCGTGCAAGATCCTTGCCGTGGGTATTGATGTAGTCGTACGCCACTTTGTAAAGCGAGCTCTCGCCATCGCGTGTGAGCGTGGATTTGCCCGATTGAAATGCGGCCATGGCGGCGTGTTGCGCTCCCAGCACAATGTCGTAAATCTCGCGCTGGCGCGGCGTGAACTTTCCAGAGACCGGAAGCGTGCGGGTGATGTCGGCAGCATACAGGGAGTATTCCCCGGCCGCATCAATCACCACGACATCGCCTGCCTGCATGGTCCCGGAATCGTCCGAATAGTGGAGCACCGTGGAGTTGAATCCCGAACCCACGATGGGCGCGTAGGCGGGGCGCTCGCAGCCCGCGCTTGCCCCACTCGTATTGCATCAAGGCAGAGACTTCGCGTTCCGTCACTCCAGGTTTTACCAGGCGCATGGCCGCAAAATGGGCGGCGATCGAGGCATCCGCGGCCTTGCGGATCAGATCCATCTCCCCGGCATCTTTGAAAGTGCGCAGCGAACTCAGGGTCGGCCTCACATCTTCAAACGAAATGCGCACCGGAAAGCTGTTGGCCCGCTTCAGCCAATCCAGTGCGCTTTCGGAATTGGAAATCTGCTCGTAAGCAGGCAAGTCGGTATAGACCGTGGGTTTTCCCGATGACAGAATTCCGCTGAGCACATCGCGCAGATGGTCGAGAACTTCTACCCGGGCGAATCCGGTAATCTTCGGAGCTTCAGGACTCTCCGGCCCGAGTTTCGGCCCAGTCCATTTTTCTTGCGATTCATTGCGGCTGGGAAGAAAAAGAATTTCCGTGTAGGGCCGCGCCGGACTTTTATCATTGTTGTTGGCCTCGGTGGATGCGGCAATCAGCACAGCTGCACCGGGCTCGCTCCAACCCGTTAGATAATAAAAATTGTCGTCCGGCCGATACCCGTAGAGATCGTTGGGACCCTCCGATTCATTGGGCGCAAACAGCAGCGCAACTCCGCCATCGAGTCTGGCAGCCAGCGCTTGGCGGCGCATGTGATAGTCAGCAAGCGGTTGCCGCTCTAATGCCCAATTCAATTGGCTGATAAGCAGAACTGCGAAAGCCACTTCAAGCACAGCCAGACCCTGCCACCGGCGCATTGCTAAACTCCCACCGGAAACGGTTTGGTGTGGCTCTCCGCGCTAAAAGTCACACCTGAAAAACGACCCTGCAGAAGAGACATAAGCCCCGTATACCAGTAGCCGATGACGAACAGAATGAGAAAAGGCACGGTGATGAAATTTTCGTTGTCGATGGCGTAGTACACCGTAAGGGCGAAATAGCTTCCGATCAAAAGCTCGATCCACGGAATCCAACCCAGACGCCGGCGATACTTCGCCGCCTGCACCTTATCTTTTTTCGATTCCACATGATATTTCGGAGTGCGAGCGAAGGCACTCTGCCGCCCGATCAAAGCCTCAAGAACAGCAATCGTGTTGGTGATGGTCAGGCCGATGCCCAACGCCATCAAGAATGGAAGGTACAGCAGCGCCCGCGGCCAACTTCGCGGAAACAACTCCTTCTGTGAAACCAGATAGAAACTTGAAATCGAGAAGGTCGATGCCATGAACAAGGGCAGGTCGATGTACAGCATCTGGAACCAGCCTTGGTAAAAGCGGATGATCATTGCGGGTAACAACAGCACGGAAAGCATGATCATCAGGGGATAGCTCAGGTTCGAGGTCAGGTGGTACCAGGCTTCCAGCTTCACATGAAATGGCTGATCGCTCTTGAGAACGTTGGGAAGGATCTTTTTTCCAGTTTGAATCAGTCCCTTCGCCCAACGCGCCTGCTGTGTCTTGAACGCGGTCATTTCCACGGGCAATTCGGCCGGGCACTCAACGTCCTGCAAATAAATAAACTTCCAGCCTTTAAGTTGAGCGCGATAAGAAAGGTCGGTGTCTTCGGTGAGGGTGTCGTGCTGCCATCCGCCGGCTTCTTCAATGGCGCGCCGTCGCCACAGGCCCGCGGTTCCGTTGAAGTTGAAGAACACGTTACTGCGGGCTCGGCCGGAATGCTCCAGCACAAAGTGCCCGTCGAGCAGCATGGCCTCGACTTCTGTCAAGAAAGAGTAATGGCGGTTGATGTGGGTCCAGCGCGTCTGCACCATGCCGATTTTCGGGTCGGTGAAGTGATGGATCGTGCGCAGCAGAAAATCTTCCGGCGGGGTGAAGTCGGCGTCAAAGATCGCGATAAATTCTCCCTTTAACGTCTTCATGCCTTCGCGTAGAGCCCCTGCCTTGAATCCCTTCCGGTTGTCGCGGTGATGATAGGTGATCGGCGATCCCTGGCTGGCATACTGCTCCACCAGCCGACGAGCTACGGCTTGAGTCTCGTCGGTGGAATCGTCCAGTACCTGGATGTCCAATTTGTCCAGCGGATATTTGAGTTGGCAAATCGCGTCCAGCAACCGCTCCACCACAAATTGTTCGTTGAAAATGGGTAGCTGAACTGTGATTCGAGGCAAGTCGGAAAAGTAGGCAGCCGGATCGGTCGTACGGTTTTTCTTGTGCTTGTAATAGAGGTAGACGAGGGTGTAACGGTGCACGCCGTAGGACGCCAACAGAATCAAAACAATGAAGTAAGGGATCAGCAACGCCATGTCAAAGGCATTAGCCTGATAGATCCCCTGGAACGTTTTGTCGAAAAAATGCTGGCGCATGTAAGGGACAAAGCCGTGCGTCGTGGCAAAGAGGGCCAGAGTCGGCGGGGAGCTTGGGATCACTGAAGTCAAAAGGCCTGTCCGATATGACCTCTCATTCTACCGGATTCGTCTCGGGCATAGTATGGAAGTGATTCTCGGGCGCTGGGTTTCGCGTGGTAGAGGAAACATTCGGGACCTCCAAAACGTATATTGCCCTCAGGAGGGGCGCACCAGCATGAAACGAATACTGATTCTCGCGACGGTGATAATGGCAATTACGGGCTTAGCCGGCGCACAAGACATCACCGGCGACTGGCAGGGAACGCTCTCCCCCATGGACGACGTTGAGCTACGGCTGGTCTTGCACATTACAAAGAACCCTGACGGCACATTAAAAGCCACTCTGGATAGCGTGGATCAGGGCCAGAACGGCATCGCCGTCACCAACCTCGATCTGGAAGGGGCTAACCTCAGCTTTGATGTGGACGCGGTCAACGGAGAGTATCGCGGCAAAGTCATGGGTGACGGCAAAACGATTCTCGGCAAGTGGCAGCAAGGCCGCCCGATGGACCTCGAGTTTGAACGCACTACGACACCCATTAAAATGGAACACAAGCCCGCCAAGCCGTCCGACATCGACGGCGCATGGCTGGGAACGCTCGATCTTGGGGAGCAGAAGCTCCGAGTCGTCTTCCACATTGTCAATACGGAAGACGGTTTGATTGTCACCTTCGGTGTGCCGGACCAAGGTCCACAGTTATTTCCTGCCACGTCTGTAACTCGCGATGGCGCCTCGCTGAAGATGGAAGCCAAACAGTTTGGTGGATTGTACGCGGGGAAGATCGCCGCCGATCGCTCGTCAATCGACGGCACCTGGACTCAGGGCGATCACATTCTACCCCTGGTGCTAAAGCCGGTAAAAGATCCCACAGAACTGCAGCCGAAGGCGCCGCAGAATCCGCCAACGAAGTGACCAGTTCCGAACTGGAACCACGGATCACCAGATGTGACGGACGACCATGCGTTTTTTCCATCCGCAGGCTAGCTTTGTTTTCGTGGGCCTGTGGTGTAAAGGCAGCACGGAACCCTGTCAATGTTCAGGCGCGGGTTCGATTCCCGTCAGGTCCACTCCTCGGTCATCGAGGAGTCCGTCAATGTGCCAAATTGGGAGAGCCTGTTTGACAGGGTTCAGGTTCTCCTTGCTTCCACCTGACCAATCCTAGATAATTATTTGGAACATTGACAGGGTTCCGTGACATTCAAGAGCGGCCTCGTTTTGCGAGGCCGTTTCCATTTATGGCTTAATTCAGGAAGTATTGCCTGTAGAGCGTATCTCGCTGTGCAGGCCGGAAGCCGGCGTCGCGAATGATTCTTCGCAGTTCTTCTTCCGTCGTGCAATTACTCACACCGGCCGCACGCACGACATTCTCCTCCAGCATGACTGACCCAACGTCATTGCCGCCAAAGCGCAGGCCCATTTGGCATACCTTTAGTCCTTGCGTCACCCAGCTCGATTGCACGTTGAGGAAGTTGGAAAGATACAACCGCGAAATGGCCAACACTTTCAGATATTCGACGGCAGTGGCTTCATCCCAGTGTCGACCGCCGAGCGCGGTATTCGCAGGCTGGAAACTCCAGGGGATAAATGCAGTGAAGCCGCCAGTCTCCTCCTGCAGCTCATACAGGCGTTGGAAGTGGTTAATGCGGTTCTCATAATTCTCGCCCACGCCAAACATCATGGTCGCAGTGGTTCTCATTCCTAACTGATGCGCGGTGCGATGCACATTGAGCCAGTCGTCGGTCAAGCACTTCAGACGAGCAATCTTGTAGCGAACTTCGTCATCCAGAACTTCAGCGCCGCCTCCGGGAATCGAGTCGAGCCCCGCGTCCCGCAACCGGGCAATCGTGTCGCGAATGCTGAGCCCACTGTACTCGGCAATGGCAATGATTTCCGATGCCGAATAGCAGTGGAGATGAACTTTCGGAAAGCGCTGCCTGATCCCGCGCAGCATCTGCTCATGCCAGTCAATTTTCAAATCAGGATGCAGGCCGCCTTGCATGAGCACGCCCGTGCCGCCCAGTTCCACCGTCTCCCGGATCTTCTCGTAGATCGTATCGAAGTCGAGAATGTAGCCCTCTTTGGCTTTCGGCCCTTTCAGCGGACGATAGAACGCGCAAAAGGTGCAGTACTCGGTGCAGTAATTCGTGTAATTGATGTTGCGGTCAATGATGTAGGTAACCACGCCTTCGGGATGCAGTTTGCGGCGCACGGCGTCCGCTTCCATGCCGATGCCAATCAGGTCATCGGAGCGGAACAGGTCAAGGGCTTGCTGCTTCGTGAGCGACATAGATTATTCAGAGTTCTCGAATGCCTTCCTTAACCGCTATTTCTTCAATGATGTCATTCTGAGCGAAGCGAAGAATCCCTGTAACCCGCATCGCCAGCGGCCTTCATAGGATCTCCACATTGCCTGGGCATGTAGCCCACGACAGACTCAATCCGAGCACCTTAAAGAATCTTAGCGAACTTCCCCGGTTGTTCCAATCCGAATCCTAAGCCGCCCTTGCACTGCCTGACGGGACCGCTCCGATTCCCGGCCGGTTTCGGTAGTACGTAACCAACGACATGATCCCTCCGATTACCGCAAGGCCAATCAGGATGCCTAACGCCGGTTTGTGGTACTGCGCAAAGAACCGCACGATGTGGCTTCCATAGGCCGCCCCCAGGCTGGCGAGAATGGTAAAACGAATGGCGCGCCCAACAGTGAGAGCAGCCAGAAACTTATTGCGCGGGTACTGCAGTGCTCCGGCGGCGAGCAGAAACGGCACAATCGGGAAGGGCGGCGGAAGAATCGCGGGCACCGCGATCGCATAAAATCCCCACCGCTCGAAACTCTTGTGCACTTTCGCTGCTGTACGCTTGGAGACCTTACGCTCCAGCGCGTCTTTGCCACCTTTGCAGGCCAAAACGTACGTGATGTAGCCGCCCAGGACAGCGCCGATGGTCGCCATCATCGCGTAATAGGGCCAGGGCTCGCGATGATGCGCCGCCAGCCAAATAGTGAAGACATCCACGCTACCGGTCAGCGGAATCAGCGAATTATCTGCGATCCCCAGCAGAATCAGGCCAGGTCCACCCAAGCGGTGCAACCGCCGCATGAGGGACATCGCGAGCAAGGGCTGGATATGATGCAACATTGGAACTGTTAGACGCTACTTTGGGGTCAAACGGTGCGACGGCGGTGAAAATAACGCCTGCGGACTAACGTCGGAGCTAGCAACCTTCCGCTGCTTCTAGATCGCCGCGGCGTGGGGAACATCGAGAAAATGGAGCTCTGGCACTGCCGGTAAGGCGCCACATTCTTCCGCATAACGATAAAAAAGCCGGAGTCCCTGCAGGCAGGGCGCGTCGAGAAAATAATGGATGTTTTCGGTGAGATATCGCTTCACGTCGGCTTCGCTGAGGCCCACGCGCGGCGCCCACTCCCGCCCAATTTTCTCTAGGTTTTCGGGCTTCAAACCATGGTCGCGCGATCGCTGAAATACCTCGGCCAATTCCAAGGAGCGTTTCGCGTCGTTTAGTGCGGCGGATCGTACCGCCCAGAACGCGAAAACGAACGGTTTACCCGTCAGCCGCACCCATTCTTCCGCCAAGTCGTAAGTAAAGTTACGCGAGCGATCCACCCGAAGCGCAGGATCCCCAATGACCATCGCGGCATCGGCCCTGCAGAGCATGTTCTCAACGTCCGGTTCCATCGCGATGAAAGTCTTCTCCCCACCCCACCACTTCGCGAATAGGACCCTCGTCAACGCCGTCGAGGTTAACGACGAGGTGTCTAATGCCACGGTCTGAATCTTCTCTAGGGGTACGTTACTAATCAAGAGAATCGACCGCACTGCCTGACGGGTCGCGATGGCCACTCCCGGAAGCACCAGCAGTCCTGGAACTGTCGCGTACGCCGCGGCCGGGATGATGCCAATATCGGCGGTCCCTTCCGCCAACTGCGCCGCGCACCGGGAGGGAACGGTATAGGAAATATCGAAGTCGTTGCCCGCGTTCCCATGCTCAAAATCCCACATGAGCGGAGCAGTATTCAGGTACGAAATGGCCGAAATCCTAAGGCGTCTCATGCTGCAACAGGTCGATTCTAACAAAGCTATGTGTCATCTGACCTTGACAGCCTTTTTCCCGGCTGCTTAGAGTCGCGATGCATGCCTCAGGAGGCAATCGTGCCAGAAGCGGTGCAAGCGGTTCGCCCGAGCTCATCGGACCAGTGCTCTCTTCAGTGGATGGCCTTGGCCCTTACCCCCGGCTTAGGCCCGACCAAGGCCCGCAGATTAGTCGAGCGTTTCGGAGGCATAGAGGCCGTCTTCAATGCCACCTTGACGGAACTGGAAGCAGCCGGAATCCAGGCGGTGGCCGCGCAATCCCTTGGTACCGGCCGCTCCATGGAGCTTGCTCAGGACGAGTTCGCCCGCACCTCGGCGTCGAATGTTCACGTCATCGCGCTGGAGGACGCGGCCTATCCGCCACCACTCCGGCAAATCTACGACCCGCCGTTAGTCCTTTATGTACGCGGTGACGTAGCTGCGCTTTCGCGTCCAGGAATCGCCGTCGTGGGTACACGCCATCCCACGCCTTACGGAACCGGAATGGCAGAGCGTTTGGCTTGTGATCTTGCGGCACGAGGCTTGGTCATCTTCAGTGGCCTGGCGCGTGGCGTGGATTCAGCCGCACATCGCGGCGCGATCTCCGCTAAGGGGAGAACCGTCGCGGTACTGGGCACTGGAGTCGATGTCATCTACCCCAAGGAAAACACCCGCTTGTCGGACCAGATCCTTGCTCTGGGAGGAGCGCTGATCTCGGAGTTCGCCTTGAACACTTTTCCCGCGCCACAGAATTTTCCCATCCGCAATCGCATTATCAGCGGGATTTCCTCGGGCGTCCTGGTGGTGGAGGCCGCTGAATATAGTGGCACGCGAATCACCTCGCGGTGCGCTTTGGAACAGAATCGCGAAGTCTTTGCCGTCCCCGGCAACGTGACCAACAAGAATTCCTGGGGTCCAAACACGCTCATTAAACAGGGCGCGAAGCTGGTAGCCACATGGGAAGACATCTGGGAAGAGCTTCCTGTCGAGATACGGCTCGCGTTGGAGCCGACAGGAGGCGCTGAATCGCCAGCCGAAGGAACTGCATCTCTATTCGGGGACGACGCCTTAGGGCCGCACGAAAAAAAGATTCTGGCCCTGTTAAAGGCGGATGAAGCCACGCAGATAGATGAGATCGTAGAGCGTCTGGAACCCAATCTTTCCTCCTCGGAAATTTTCGCCGCGTTGTTCGAGCTGGAGCTGGCCGGCAAAGTGAAGCAACTGCCGGGAAAGAATTTTGTGAAAAGCTTTTAGCTGCTAGCTCCTAGCTTGGAAGGCGTTTACGATGGAAGACTTCAAGAATCTGAGGGTGTGGGGCAAGGCGCATGAGCTGACGTTGATCGTCTACGGGAAGACGCAGGCTTTTCCGAAAGCGGAGATTTACGGTCTTACCAGCCAACTACGACGCGCGGCTGCGTCGGTGGGTGCGAACATCGCCGAAGGCTGTGGGAGAAGATCCGATGGGGAAATGAATCGGTTTCTTCAGATCGCAAGGGGCTCTGCAAGCGAGTTGGAATATCATCTCCTTCTCGCAAGAGATTTACGCTTGTTAGACACCGCTGATTTTGAGGACATGGAAACGCGAACGCTAGAAATTCAGCGGATGCTGGCCTCTCTGGCTGCGAGTGTTAAACGTGGGCCGCTGGCTAGAAGCTAGGAGCTAGCAGCTAGTAGCTGCAGTTCGCGAAACTTGTTGTTTCCACCGCACTCGTGCTAGCTTCAAAAAAAGCAATCCCAGATTAGAGGACACATTGGCTAAAGGTTTAGTCATCGTTGAGTCGCCAGCCAAGGCGAAGACGATTCAGAAATATCTAGGCAAGGGCTACACCGTCGAGGCTTCGCTCGGCCACGTCAAAGATCTGCCCAAGAGCACACTGGGCGTCGATACCGACAACGATTTTGAAACCGAATACATTGTTATCCCCGGCAAGGAGAAAGTTCTCGCCAAGCTGAAGAAGCTGGCCTTGACGATGGATAACATCTATCTGGCGCCTGACCCGGACCGCGAAGGCGAAGCCATCGCCGCGCACTTAGCCGAAGAACTGGGCGACGGCAACAAGGGCAAGAAGAAAAAGAAAAAGAGCGACGAGGATGGCGAACGCATTCGCCGCGTCACCTTCAACGAAATCACCAAGCGCGCCGTGCAGGAGGCCTTCGAGCATCCCCGCGATATCGACCAAAACCTGGTCGACGCCCAGCAGGCTCGGCGCGTTCTGGATCGACTCGTGGGCTACCAGGTTTCTCCGCTCCTCTGGGACAAAGTTCGCCGTGGCTTGTCTGCCGGCCGGGTGCAGACCGTTGCGCTGCGGCTCATCGTCGAGCGTGAGCGCGAGATCAAGGCTTTCGAGAAGAAAGAATATTGGACGATTGACGCCCATCTCGCCGCGCGCCAAACCTCCAGCTTTCGACGCCCGCTTTGTGGGCAAGGGCGAGGAGAAAATTGAAGTCCACAACGGCGAGGATGCGGAAAAGATTCGTGCCGCCCTCGAAAAGGCGGACTGGGTCGTCCGCACCGTGGAGCGCAAGGAACGCCGCCGCAATGCCGCTCCGCCCTTCACCACCAGCAAGCTGCAACAGGATTCCTCGCGCAAACTGCGTTTCAGCGTGAAGCGCACCATGATGATCGCGCAGCGCCTGTATGAAGGCGTGGAACTGGGCGAAGAAGGCTCGGTCGGACTTATCACCTACATGCGTACTGATTCGACGCGAGTCTCGGCGGAAGCGATGGCCGAAGTGCGCGAGTACATTGGCAAGGAGTATGGCCCGCAATATCTGCCGGAGTCCCCGAATACTTATAAGGAAAAGAAAGAGGCGCAGGCCGCGCACGAAGCCATCCGCCCCACTTCGGCCATGCGCCATCCCGACCAGATCAAGCAGTATTTGAAAGAAGACGAATACAAAGTTTACAAGCTGATCTGGCAGCGTTTTGTGGCTTCGCAGATCACGCCGGCGGTTTTCGACCAGACCACGGTGGATATCGACGCAAAATCCGGCGGCAGAAACATTCTGGTTCCGGGTGACCGGCTCAGTGCAAAAGTTCGACGGCTTCCTCAAAGTTTACGAAGAGTCCAAGGAAGGCAAAGACGAGGAAGACGAAGAACTGAAGCACAAACTGCCGCCGCTCGAACCCGGCCAGAAGTTAACCCTGAGGGAACTGAAGCCGGAGCAGCACTTCACCGAGCCGCCGCCGCGCTACAACGAAGCCTCGCTGGTGAAAGAACTCGAGGAACGCGGCATCGGGCGTCCGTCAACCTATTCCGCCATTCTCAGCACGATCCAGGAGCGGCAGTACGTGCAGAAGCTGGGCGGCAAGTTCACTCCCACGGAAATCGGCCTGGTGGTCACCGATCTTCTGGTGGAGAATTTTCGCGACATCTTCGATGTGCAATACACCGCGCGCCTGGAAGAAGAACTCGACGAAGTCGAAGAAGGCAAAGAAACCTGGACCGATGCGCTTGCCGGCTTCTATAAGAAGTTCGAGAAAGATCTCCGTTACGCTTCCAAGCACATGGAAAACATCAAGCGGATGGAGAAGCCCACGGACGAGAAGTGCGAACGCTGCGGCTCGCCGCTGGTGATCAAGTGGGGCAAGCACGGCTCGTTCTACGCCTGCAGTTCGTACGACAAGGAAGATCCCAATAGCTGCACCTTCACCAAAGAAAATCCCATCAATCTGCCTGACCTGGATTCCGCCGACGTGCAGGAAACCACGCAGGAGGAATACTGCGAGAATTGCGGCCGGGTGATGGTTCTGAAGCGCGGGCGCTTCGGCCAGTTCATGGCCTGCACCGGATATCCGGATTGCAAGACCACGCGCCGTTTGGATCAGGGCAAGAAGGTCCCCGACATTCCGCTCGACGAACCATGCCCCAAGTGCGGCCGCAATTTGATGATCCGCCACGGACGTTTCGGCGAATTCACCGCTTGCAGCGGATATCCGGAATGCAAGTACGTGAAGCAGAACTTCATCGGCGTGAAGTGCCCGCTGTGCAAAGACGGCGAGTTGGTGGAGAAGAAGGCGCGCAAGGGCAATACATTCTTCGGATGCTCCAACTATCCGAAATGCAAATTCACTTCGGCTCACAAGCCGCTTGGCGGAGAAGTGTCCCGATTGCGGCAGCGAATTCTTGGTCGAGAAGATGCTCAAGTCGGGTCCGGTTATTGCCTGTCCCAATAAGGAGTGCGAGTACGAGCGGCCTGTTCCCGTAGAGGCCGCTCCTGTGGCATGATTCAAGGTTCTAATACGACTTAAGTTGCTTTCAACAGCGTCGCAACAAAATCACAGGAGCTAATTATGGCAAAACAACCGACCACCGCAGATGCTCAACTGATCCTGCAGCTTTACGACCTACGCCGTGAAACCGTGATGCGCAAAGCTCGCAGCTGGTACGCGGGTAGTTTTTGGCCGGAGACTGCCGACGATTACGCCAAAGTCGCGAATGCTTTTTCCATCCCGGAAAATGCCTGGCTTCGGCAGGTGGTGAGCTACTGGGGGATGGCTGCCGCTTTGGTGCTCGATGGCGCGCTGAATGAGCAACTTTTCTTTGATACCTGTGGCGAAATGTGGTTCACCCTCTCCAAGATAAGCCCGATCTTGAAAGAGATTCGAGCCAAAATGCAGACCCCCGAGCTTTTCTTGCACATGGAAAAACTTGCCACCAAATCCAAAGCGGGCAAGGAGCGGCTGAAGAAATTAGAGGCCCGCATGGCTGCGATGCGCGAAGTCGATGGTGGGAACGACCAGAGACAGCTAGGGATTGCTTTGCTTCGGGTAGGCCTCTTCGCAAGCCGATCGATTCAGGAGAAATATTCCCGGATGTATGGATCTTCGGAGCGGGCCAATTCCTGCGCCGATCCATCAAAGACTACTTTGCCATCCCGCAACAAAAGAAATGTCATGGGAACCTCTGCCTGTGCGCCTGCCGAAATCGGCTGCATGTGGCCCGTGGTACGGTCAAAGCAGTGTGTGGCCATGGTGAAGGCGTCTTGCAGCCGGTGTGACACCAGCAGCGAACTGGTTTTATAAACATCGCGCTGCTTCACGATCAGTTCCACAATCGTGGTGGAAGTCACCGGATCGAGGCCACCAGTAGGCGAATCGTAAAGCAAAAGCTCCGGCTTGGTGATGATCGCTCGGGCGATGGCGACGCGTCGCCGCATTCCTCCGGAAAGTTCAGAGGGAAATTTGTCCAGCGTATGCTCGAGTTCCACGAAACTCAGCGCCTCTCGCACCCGGCGCTCGATTTCATCGGCCGGGACTTCCTTTTCTTCGGTCAACCGGAAGGCAACATTTTCCCGCACGGTGAGGGAGTCAAACAGGGCGCTCTCCTGGAACACCATGCCGATCTCGCTTCGCAGATCGAACAGTTCATCCTCGCTCATGTGAGTGATGTCCTTGCCCAGCACATGAATTTGGCCGGCATCCGGCTTGATCAGCCCAAGGGTAAGTTTCAGGATCGAACTTTTTCCCACTCCGGCGACTCCAAACAGCGCCTTGGTTTCCCCGCGAGCCAGCGCAAACGAAATCCCATCGAGAACCGCTTTATCCTCGAATGCAAGTACGACATTCTCAAACACCACCATTTCCTGAGACGGTGGGTCGGCTTCTTTGGTAGGGTTCTCGAGCGGAAGAGTAGGCATACGTTAACGCGTTCCGAGAAGAAGATCGAGCAACCTGGTCAGGAAAAAATCTACAACCAGAATGAGCACCGAAGACACGACCACCGCCTGGGTAGTGCCGCGGCCGACTCCTTGAGTGCCTCCCTTCGCGGTCATTCCGTAGTAGCACCCCACCGTAGCAATGATGAATCCGTAGAACACCGGTTGGACGAGTCCTGTAACTACATCCGGGTACTGCAAAATCTGCCATGACGTTGTCCAGTACTGGTGTCCGTCCAGGCCCAGCAGGAACATAGCAATAAAACTTCCGCCCAGCAGCCCCAGCAAGTCGGCGATGATGGTCAAAAAGAACAACATGAACACCGTCGACACCACCCTGGGAGTGACCAATTTCTTGACTGGGTCGGTGCCCAGAGCGCGCATGGCGTCAATTTGCTCGGTGACTACCATCGAGCCCAGTTCGCTCGCCATTCCAGAAGCGTTACGGCCCGCAACCAGGAGCCCCGCAATCACGGGACCCAGCTGGCGCACCATGCCAATCGAAACCAGTTGTCCGATGAGGGAGAGCGACCCAAATCTTTCGAGCGTAGCCGCGCTGTTTTGCGCCAGTACGGCGCCGGTGAAAAAACCGGCCAGGATCACGATGGAAAGCGAACCAAAGCCGATGAGGTCGGCCTGCTGCATTATGTCGGCGACGTAAAGTGGTCGCTTGAAGAGATTGGCCAGCGATTGCAGGGCCAGCAAGACATATTCCTGGACGGATTCAATCTTTCCCTTAGCCCATTCGCTAGGGGAGATCAATTCTACCCGGCTGAGAAAATCCCCGGCTGCCATTGCGGTGTGCGCCTCTGCTTGACCGAACTATAACAGAAGCCGAAAGCTCTCAGCTTTCAGCCTTCAGCTCTCAGCCACTCCCGTGGTCCTTACGAACGTCTCCTGCAAAGACTGAGAGCTGAAAGCTGAGAGCCTTCAGCTACTCTCTTGTCTTCTTCTTAATTTCGATGTTGAGTCGCTTGATTTTCTGATTCAGAGTGGAGAGAGGTACGTGGAAGCGTTCGGCGGCGTCGGTCTGATTCCAGCTACACTTCTCCAGCATATCGACGATGATCTGCCGTTCGCAATCTTCCATGATGTCAAACAGGGACGCATTTCCGTGGCGCTCCAGGACCGGCAGTGACGTCCCTCGGCCAGTCACGGAGTCCGGAAGCAGTTCCGGCCCAATCTGCGGGTTCGAGGAAAGCACCACCGCCCGCTCCACCACATTCTCCAATTCGCGCACGTTCCCCGGCCAGGAATAGGTCAGGAGAGGCCGCAACGCCTCCGGAGTTACCCGCCGCAAGGGACGTTCGTTCTCTTCCGAATACTTTTTCAGGAAGAAGTCCACCAGCAGGGGAATATCTTCTTTGCGCTGGCGCAGCGGTGGCAGATCGATGGAGATTACGTTCAGGCGGTAGAACAAATCCTCGCGGAATTTGCCTTCCTGCACATGTTGTTTCAGGTCCACATTGGTGGCGGCGATAATGCGCACATCGACCTGTACCTCATGCACTCCACCCAGGTGCATGAATTTCCGGTCTTGCAGCACCCGCAGAATCTTGCTCTGCGTGTCCATGCTCATGTTGCCGATTTCGTCCAGAAACAAAGTGCCACGATCGGCGATTTCGAACAATCCTTTTTTCGAGGCGATCGCGCTGGTGAACGCGCCTTTCACGTGCCCAAATAGCGTGGATTCCAGCAAGTCGGGCGGCATGGATCCCGTATTCACCGGCACAAACGGCCGATCGTGCCGCTGCGAATTCAAGTGGATCGCTTTCGCAATGAGTTCTTTGCCAGTTCCGCTTTCTCCTTGCAGCAACACCGTCGACCGGCTGGGCGCCACCTGCGCTACCAGGTCGAAAATCTTCAGCATGGGCTCGCTCTTGCCCACGATGTTTTGGAAGTTGTAGCGCTGCTTCAGCGCGCGCTTGAGCTGAATATTTTCTTCTTCCGCCTTATGGCGGCGCCACCGCTGCGCGAATATCGGCCAGCAGCTTCTCGTTGTCCCAGGGCTTCTGGACAAAGTTCACCGCCCCAGCTTGCATGGCGGCCACCGCATTCTCGACCGTCCCATACGCGGTGATCATGATGACCGAAATCTGCGGGTCGTGGGCGCGCAGCTCCGCCAGCAGATCCAGGCCATTGCGGTCCGGCAGGGCGAGGTCGAGCAGGATCAGGTCAAAGGTGCGTTCCCCGGTGCGGGCCAGTCCGCTCTCGCCGTCGGCCGCCGACTCCACGTCGTAGCCGTCAAACTCCAGCAGAGTTTGCAGGGACTCGCGAATCGCCGCTTCATCGTCGATGATCAGGACCGAACCCGCCGGCGATGGCGTGGCTTCATTCGAGCTCCGGTGCGCGATGACGGCAGCTTCAGACATGGACCGCCTTCCGGGTCAGAGGAAAATCCAGGTAAAATGTCGTGCCTGCTCCGGGCTGGCTCTCTACCCGGATTTTCCCCGCATGTTCTTGGATGATTCCGTAGGTCACGGAGAGGCCTAGTCCCGTGCCCCGGTTTGCCTGGCCTTCCCGCGGCGCAGTCTTGGTGGTGAAGAACGGATCGTAGATTCGCTGAATGTGTTCCTGCGCGATCCCGCTTCCGCTGTCGGCAACCATCACGCTGACGCTGTCGCCGTTCGAACTGCTCACCCGCAGCGAACCGCCGTTGGGCATGGCATCTCGCGCATTCAGGAACAGGTTCAGAAATACTTGCTGCAAGCGGCCGGCATTGCCGTAGATCAGCGGCAAGTGCTGGCTCAACTCATCGCGCACCTGCACTCTCGCCGTTTTGAACTGATGCTCCAACAGAGCGAGCGTGTCCAGAATGATTTTGTTAATGTCCACTTCCATGAACTCGGTCCCGCTGGTCCGGGAGAAATTCAGCAGATTGTTAACGATTTCAGAGGCTCGGAAAGTCTGTCGCGTGATCTTTTCCATCAGGGGACCTTTTTGCGGGTCGCCCTGCAACTGCTTTGAGAGCATCTGGGCATAAGACGAAATAACGGCAAGGGGCGTGTTGACTTCGTGGGCTACACCTGCGGCCAGCAGGCCAATCGAGGATAGTTTGTCCGCCTGAGTAAGTTGCGCTTCCAGCTCCATGCGCTCCGTGATGTCGTCCATGATGATCAGGCGCCCGGCTACGCTGAACTTCTTCGTGACTAACGGAGCAATAGCGACATTCACCACGCGGTCTTCGCCAGCCGGCGTATGCAAGCGGAACTTGTACAGATTGTGAATTCCCGGAGTATCCCGAACCCGGCAGAACTCATCCATGAATAAGTCAGGGAACACGTCGCTCAAAGGCCGGGTAAGCGCCTGCCAACGGGGCAATGCGTACATCGACCTCCATCTGCGAGTTCCAGGATTCAATCTTGTCTTCCAGATCAACCGCCAGCACCCCACGTTGATGGACTCGACGATGTTCTCGTTAAAGTCTTTTAGCCGTTCGTACTGCGCCGCTTTCTGTTCGAGGGAGGCATACAAGCCGCGCATTCTGAACTGCAATCCCAAGATAGCCGGCCAAGGTTTCCAGCAACTCAACGTCTTCGCTGGAAAGGAAATCGCCATCCATGGTTTTGCCCAGTCCGAGAAACGCAATCGGATGCTGTTGGGCGCGGCAAGGAATGTAGTAGTTCAATTCCAGCTTGCGCGATGGTGTCCTGCGCCGCTCGGCGTCTCGCGCGGCACCATGTGGGTGTTGTCGAAGAACAGATGTCCAGCTTCCATTTCGGGCCGAGGACGGGTCAGGAAACTCGAAATCCAGTCCGCTCGTCTGTGAAATGCCGAAGGACTTCGCCAGCACCATGGTCTGGTCCGATTCCGCGCTGCACAGAAAAATCGCAATGCGGTCTACCAGCAAAGTGCGCGACAGCCGGTCGACCACCGCGCCTAGCATTTTGTCGAGATCGGTTTCCGAACTGAGCTCGCGTCCAAATTCGATCAGCGTTTTGCGGTAGTCGTAACGAGCCCGGTAGAAAAACTGGTCCATCCGCTCCTGAATCCATTTGCGTACGGGATCGAATAACACCGCGGTAACTACGATTGCCAGCACCAGCCCCTTGGGTCCGGAACTCGGCACTTGGCTTCGCACCAGCTCCGCTACGGCTGCGACCACCCCAAAATACACTCCCGCAATCGAGACCGCGGCCAGCGTGTAAACCATGCCCCGCTTGAAGATCAGGTCCACATCCATCAAGCGATAGCGGAAGATAGCGTAGCCAAACGTCAAAGGCAGCAAGCCGAGCGAGAGCACCGACACCTTCATGGCATTGGTTGCCAAAGCGCCGGTGAGGTAAGGAATCACGTAAAACAGCGTGAATGGGGCGATCGCCAGAATCGTTCCCCGCGTGATCCACTTAAGCTGTTGGCGCTGGATCGGCGTGCTGGCGCGGCGATAGCAATACCACAACACGCCCGCTGCCGCCGCGAAGAATAGCGCCAGATATCCCATTTCGAGACGGCCCAGGTTCCAATTGAGCCGCTCGCTGGCCTTCAAATAGCGCAGCGCCAACAGATGAATCCCCAACAGCACCGCTCCCGGCACATAGATCGCCGGGACGATCCAGCGATGCTCGCGGACCACTCTTCGTTTTTCCGGGAACGTCAGCACAAAGTGCAGGAAAAGCGCGGGTTGCAGCAGATTGGCGGCGATATTGCCCCAATAGATCGTCCAATCGAAGCTGTTAAATTTCCCGGTGTAGTGGAAGGCGTAAAGGATGAACGACGCCAGACAAAAAATGTAAAAGTGAAATGAGCCGGGCGCGGTCCAGCGCCGCAGCAGTACGTACAGTCCAATCCCCAGGTAAATCAGCGCGATCAGCCGCAGCCAGGTGTTAAGAGACAGTTCCGTGGGAATCAGGACTACGTCCGCATCCACCGGAACCGAATTCCGCACCAACGAATAAGTAGCCTTCGACCACACTCCGGCGCGGTACAGCAGCCGCATCCGCGTGGCGTCGTCTGGGACCGCGCGCTGATTCACGGCCACCAGCCGGTCGTTTCGCTTGATCCCAGCCTTGTCGCCCGGACCGCTCGCTTCCACGCGATCCGCGGTCAGTGCGCCATTATTCTCGACCCACCACACACCGTCGTAGGGAGCCAGCGCTTCGCGTTCTTTTTGGAAGTTGATTACCGCGTAAACAATGGCGGCTATGGTCAGCAGAGCCAGCAAGACAGCGGTAAAACGGTTTTGCAGGTTCTTATCCATCGGCCGTGGAACCACCCCACGCTGCGGGACCATAGCGGTCCTGAGAGGAGCATGCACGTTCGCTGCCATGTTCGGGATTCCCCAAACGCTCTGAAACAAATGACTTGGTTCATTATAAAAGCCTTGAGGACTGCGCACTACGCATTTTGGTAGGATTCTGTGGGATTTAGTAACTCATTGTTATCAGCGAAGTTAGTTCAAGAGAAAAACCTGGGGGCGGGAGCGCCTTTTCGGGGCAGAGCGCATTGGGTTCGAGCGCTATTGGGTGGAACAGTGCATGGGCGGAGCAGTGCTTCACCGCTGCGT
The DNA here is from genome assembly GCA_963712035.1 of uncultured Acidobacteriaceae bacterium. GTDB lineage: Bacteria > Acidobacteriota > Terriglobia > Terriglobales > Acidobacteriaceae > PALSA-270. Next base: position 51,965 of record CAVQGL010000009.1, read on the forward strand.
CAACTTGCTTTTTCCGGGAAAGGCTTTAGCCGCTGATGTGGCCATGCTCGACACAACTCCGGAAAAACCCCAAAAAACGGGGGAGCAATTTTGCTCCCCCGCACAGAAGCGACAGAGGCGATACATTTAAGTAGACTCTTTCGGTCATCCAAGAGTTGTCTAATCCGAAAAGAAACCGCCTGGAGAATGACTCTGGCCCCGCAAGGAATCCGGCACACTGCGTTCGACATCGAGGATCACTGGATCACTCTGGACGGCGCCCGCATGCGCTATCTTCGCAGTGGTTCCGGTCCGGCCTTGCTGCTCCTTCACGGCCTTCTCGGCTACTCCTTCTCTTGGCGATACGCCTTGCCCGCGCTGGCCACTCAGGCCACGGTTCATGCCGTGGATATGCTCGGAATGGGTTTCTCCGATCGCCCACCTGGTCTCGATGGCTGCTTGCGAGCCAACGCCGAGCGATTGCTGCATTTTCTCGACGCAGTGAATGTGGACACGTGCGATCTTCTCGGCACGTCCCACGGCGGCGCGGTAGCCATGATGACCGCCGCTCTCGCCCCCGACCGCATTCGCCGGTTGATTCTGGTCGCTCCCGTCAATCCCTGGTCCAATCGTGGCAAACGCACAGCGGCACTCCTGAGCAATCGCGTCGTGGCGCCCGTCTTTCTTCGCGTGGCTCCGTATTTGCAACCCTTCCATAATTTTTTCCTGAGCCCTCTTTACGGGGACACTCGCCGCATTCGTCCAGGCACGCTCGAAGGTTATTCCGCTCCGTATGCGGTCCCAGGGGCCTTTGAATACGGCATAGGAATTCTGCGTACCTGGAGTCGCGATCTCGAAGAGTTGCGCGCCGCATTGCCCCGCATCGCCCACATTCCCACTCTGCTCATGTGGGGAACGCTCGACGCCGCCGTTCAACCATCCTCCGCCGAGCCGCTAAAGCAGCAGTTCCACGACTGCCGCGTGCTGATGTTCGACGGCGTCGGTCATCTCCCTTACGAGGAAGTGCCGCAAGAATTCAATCGTGCGGTAGCCGAGTTCCTGGCAAGGAGTTCCTGAACGAGGGTGCCCCATCCTAGACGCGCTCTTTGCGACTAGGGTGGGATTCCACAAACGCCTGCGCTGTGAGGCCGCGACTCGCTGACGATTGTGATCCGGAACTCGCTGCGCCCGTCCTCCGCTGTCATCCTGAGCGTAGTGATCGAGCGCAAAGCGCGCGATCACGCAGTCGAAGGATCTCGCTTCATTTAAGATCAGCAATAGCGCCTCAGGGGTTTTCGCCGCGAACGCTGGAATAACGGTCGGAAACAGCATAGCCCCCGCGTTTTCTCCAAGCGGGGAATCTCGCACAGGGAGTGCGGAGAACACGATGGCTAAAACACATATTTTTGCGGATCTGATGGAAGGCGTAGCCGCGATGAAGAATCATCGCGAAGGCAAGCTCACCCTGCGCAGCTACAAAGTAGAAGGTGTCGCCGCTGCCCAAGGTGGACTCCAAGGTCATCCGGGATACTCGAAAGAAGCTGCGCTGCTCGCGCGCGGTCTTCGCCAGCAGACTGCGAATCAACGAACGCACCCTGGAGAAATGGGAACAGGGCCGCGCGAAGCCGAACCCACAGGCCGCCGCGCTGGTTCTTCTAGTGCGCCGCTATCCGGATACGCTGGCACGGCTGGACGAAGTTGCGGCTGGATAGGATTGCCTCCGGTTTTTGAGCCGCTCATAGTTTCTGTCCCCGGGCAGCTTGTCCTGGGAGTAAGAACGTCTTCGGATGTTTACCCTCGCCGCAAAGTTTGAAGGAGCCAAAATCTTTATACCATTGTCCTTCCGGCACGCTTGGTCTTGATTCGATCCAGATTCGCAGCTGATTAAGGTCGGCTAGGCTTACATTGCGGTCGTGCATGTGCTCCACCAGATGGTCGCGGACGGCGGCGGGGAGTTCCGACCAAGTTGCGATCGTGGGCATCGTTTCCTTGGTCCCTGCAAACCAGGCTCATCGCAGACGAAGTTCTTACAAACCAGGCTCATTCGCCAAACACGAAGCGGCCCAACTCATCCCCGAGTTGCTTGACTTGTTCGGGATCGTTCGCGGCGCGAAAGCGCTCGGCCAACTGGAAAAACGCCGCCTGCTTGTGCTGCTGGGCCTCAATGCCATGCTCGATGAGTTCCACCAGAATCCGGTTGTCGCTGAGGTCGCGCGCCTTCGCCATGCTCTCAACCTGTCTGGCGATCTTAGGTGGCAAGGTGACGCTACGGCGAACCTGCCGCCGCGCCGGATTTTGTTTGGATCGGCGTCGCTTTGCGATTGCCATGGTGACATCAATATACACCAATTTGGTGCAGATTGGGTCAGTAGCCCGTCATTTCCGAGAATGGCGGTATAAGCTGACATGCGTAAATGCATTGCCGTGGTCCTGGACGTATTGCCATTCGGAAGCCGCCAGCCTTTGGCGCGAGGAATCTGCTTTCGGTCAGCGCCAACGGATTCCTCTTCTTCGCTCCGCTCATCGTCGGAATGACAAATTGGGCGAGGGTCACCTTATTTGCGAGTCGCGAGCTTCGTATCAGGGCATGCCTTCAGGCATGCCGTCAGAGCCGCGATGATTGAGTCCCGCGCCCATGGGGCGCAATAACCGATGCCGGCCGCATATGTGCTCGCACGGGGTCTATACACAATCTGCAAGTTTCTGAACAAAAAGCGAAACCCCATGCCGCCGCCCCCGCAACCCCCATCATCTCAATAGCTTACCTGTCACCACATTCCTGTCATCACGCAACGTTCCAGTTGGAACACTTCTCCATCTCACAGGCGGTCACGATACACTGGACGCATGTCCTCTCCCGCTCTCAACTCCCTAGCCCGCGCCTCGTCCGCCTACTTGCGCTCCGCCATGCACCAGCCTATCCAGTGGCACGAGTGGGGCGAGGAGGCCTTCGCCACCGCGCAGCGCGAAAACAAGCCCATCTTGCTCGATATTGGCGCGGTGTGGTGCCATTGGTGCCACGTCATGGACCGCGAGTCCTACGACAGTCCTGAGATTGCGCAGATTGTGAACGAACGTTTCGTTGCGGTGAAGGTGGACCGCGATGAGCGGCCCGACATTGACATCCGCTATCAGACGGCGGTGCAGGCGGTGAGCGGGCAAGGGGGCTGGCCGCTGACCGCGTTCCTCACGCCCGATGGCAGGCCGTTTTACGGCGGCACATACTTTCCGCCCAGCGATGGCTACGGACGCCCCAGCTTCAAGCGCGTGCTGCTGGCGATCTCCGATGCTTATCGCGAAAAAAATGGCGACGTGCTGGAGCAGGCCAAGATGCTGCGCAATGCCGTCGCGCAGGCCGAATCTTTCTCCGCGCAGAGTAGCGGCGAGTTTTCGCCCGCGGTGGTCGATGCCATCGTCGAATCCATACTGAAAATGTATGACGCCAAGCACGGCGGCTTCGGCAGCGCGCCCAAGTTTCCGCATCCCGCAGCCCTCGATTTATTGATTGACCGTTATGTACGTACAGGAGACGAGCATCTGCGAAACGTGTTCGTCACCACGCTGGAAAAGATGGCGCAAGGCGGCGTCTACGATCAGCTGGCCGGCGGATTTCATCGCTACTCGGTGGACGAGCGCTGGGTGGTGCCGCACTTCGAGAAGATGTGCTACGACAATTCCGAGCTGCTGAAGAACTATGTCCATGCGTATCAGGCGACCGGTTCGGAGTTCTTCGCCAGCGTGGCCAAAGACATCATTCGCTGGATGGATGAATGGCTCAGCGACCGCGAGAAGGGCGGCTTCTACGCTTCGCAGGATGCCGACTGCTCCATGGACGACGACGGCGACTACTTCACCTGGACTGTGGACGAAGCCAAAGAGGTGCTCACCGAGGAGGAAGCCCAGGTCGCCAGTCTGCGCTACGACATCAACGAAATCGGCGAGATGCACCACAATCCGGCAAAGAATGTTTTGTTCGTGCGGGCCTCGCGTCGAAGAAATCGGCAAACGGCTGAATCTGCCGCCGCAACGCGTCGAGAACTTACTCCAGTCAGCCAAGCAAAAAATGTATGCCGCGCGGCTCAAGCGGCCGACTCCTTACGTGGACAAGACCATGTACACGAGCTGGAATGCGCTTTGCGTGTCGGCGTATCTGGAAGCGGCGAAGGTGCTCGGCCTGGATTCGGCGAGGCACTCGGCATTGCGCGCGCTGGACCGCATTTTGGCCGAAGCTTGGCAGCGACAACGGGTCTGCTGCACGTGATCGCTTATTCGGATGCGAAGTGCGGAGCGGCGCGAGATTCCGGGATTGCTGGACGACTACGCTTTCACGACTCTGGCTTGCCTCGATGCTTACGAAGCGACTGCCGATCTCAGCTATTTCAATTTCGCGCGCCGCATCGGGGATCGGATGATCGAACGTTTTTTCGATGCGCGAAGGCGGAGGCTTCTTCGAACGCACGAAACTGCCCAGGGACAAGGCAAAACGCGCTGGGAGTTTTGGGCACCCGCCGCAAACCATTTCAAGACTCGCCGACTCCGGCAGGGAACTCGATGGCGGCGATCGCGTTGCTGCGGCTTGCATGCGTATACCAACGAAGCAGGCTTACCAGGAGCGAGCCCAGCAGACGATTGGAACTTCTCGCCGGAATGGCAGGACAGTATGGGCTCTTCGCTGCTACCTATGGCATTGCCGCAGTTTATTTCTCACAGCCGCATACGCAAGTGGTAGTGGTGGGAAGCGGCGAAGCGGCAGACCGTCTCTATGCCTGTGCCGTGCAACAATTCAATTTCGGGAAAGCGGTGCTCAGGTTTACCGCCGACAAAATTGTCCCTCAAAATCTTCCGCCGGCGCTAGGCAGAAATCATTCCGCACTCGCCGCTAATCGAAAAAGAGAAGGCCGGAGCGTTACTATGCTCCGGCTTTGCTTGCCAGGGACCGATCTCAGAACCGGAGGAACTAAGCCGTCGCCTCCGGGGGGCCTGACGCAAAATCACACTCAAGGCCATGAAAAAAGGGCTGCGGATTGACTCCCCCTCAGCCCCCCTCAGATCTAAGCCACTGAGTGCAGCTCAAATTGCATGATTAGCATTTGCAGCCGGTGTTTGGATTGCACGCTGGAATCGGCCCGCCATCCGGAGCTGGAAGCATCGGAGCAGCAGCCGCCCAACACGTGCATGCAAAACCTACCAACAGGGCAAATAGCCTGATCGCACGTTTCATTGTTCTTTCTCCTTCGCGTGCAGATCCCCCTGGGAGCGGAATCCGAACGCTGGAGAATTATAGGGCGCGGTCCCAGCGTCTTGGCCGCTAAGTCTCTTGAAGCGACCTTGACGCCGATGATCAACGTCAAGGTTACGAAAGGCCAGTTACTAAAGTACTAAGTTATTCAAGTGGATATCCGCGTTCCTTAATTTGAAAGTTTTAGTTTCGCGGTCCCATAGCCGGAGCATAAACAGGTTGTTACGAAATCCGAACAAACGGGTGGCTTGTCGGAAAAAGCGAAGTTGTCCCGGAAGAGACGAACGAATAAGACGGGCTAAGGTTTCGAGGAGGATGTCCGCCGGAGGCCGTCGCCGACTTGGCGAGTTTCCGATCCGTCGGCTGCGGGAGACTGTGAGCGGATGCGTTCACCAGTCCTCCAGGGTTGCGGAGCTGTTCGGTTGCTGTTGCCTCCTTCGTGCGCGGGTGAATTCGTCCTGCGCTCGTGAAATTGCCTCTTCCACCATATTCTCAAACATGGGAATCAGGGAATCGGCGGGCATGGGATGCTGCAAATCCATGAAACTCTGGTCCCAGCGTTGCGACATGAGCAGATTCGCCGAAGACTCCCTGGCTTCCTCCTTCGTCTCACATGTATCCCAGCCAGACCATGATGCTCAGGTTGTAGGCGATCATATTGACGATAGGCGCATGCGACCTCAGTCGACGTGGCCGGAGGCGAGGAGCGCGCCCACGAAAAGTTCGACTGCGGCGAAGCATGCCAAACCCGAGGGCAATCCCAAAGCTTTTTTGTTTCCAGGAGACACCCAGATACCGGGAAAACAGCAGCAAGAAGAGCACCAGTCCGCACTGAATCACGCGCACGCAACGCTGGACGGTCAAATACCGCCTGCACTAACGGGTCCATCTTGCGATGGACAGCGACTTGCGGCTGCGACGACCCCGGCCACCAGCAGCATCACCAATCCTGCCCATTTAAAGAGCACGGTGCCAAGATCCTTCAAGGTGTGATAAGGCTGAAATACATCGAGAAAGAGTTCGTAGATAACCCAAAAGCCTACCGCCAAACTGATCGCGGCCGTGATCCAATAGGTGTAGAAGAATGCATAGTAAGTACCTTTAGACTGAATGGGGAAGAGAAGCGAGAAAATTGCTACCTGAGACAGGACGTAGGCAAAGAAGACAGGGAAATTTGCGGTACAGTTTACTCCGGAACATGACTCCGGCAACCGCCAACTGCAATAGCGGGTGCGCACACCACAGCCCGTAATAAATAGTGCGGACGGTCGGACTCATTCCAGGTTTTCGGCAGCCAGGTGGCTGGCCATAAAAGACTACACTGCTTTGGGCGCCAAACCACGCACGGAAAGCACGCGGGGTAATCAACAGTCATGGAACGAAGGTAACCTCCCATGGGTTACTCCAAGCCTTCGACAGACTCTCAGAGTTGTTATTCCGGGAAGTGAAGAGGAATCCGCCGCTCAGCCAGGAGCAGATTTGTTGCCGTGTCCGTTTTGACAACGCGTCGGGCTCTAACATTTCTATCGCGCGTTCCAATTGGGGGCTAAAAACTTAGTTTGGAAGGAAAGAGCCACACCTACGAAACGAGCTCAGCTGAAGCAGGGTGGCGTTTGTCTTTTCAGCCCTGATCGCCGATGAAGACAAAATAGGAAGTGGTCCACAGGGTAGTAGGAATACTGCCTCGTTGGCGGGCGGTCAGGACGATGTTATAGCCGGTGGCGAGCTGCAGATCGTGCAAGGGGAGAAGCGTCGCTTCGGGTTCAATTACCGCCAAGCGACTGAGAAATTGGTGAACGTCGTCGCCTGCGTATTGCTGAGTAGCAAACGAAACCTCTGCATGTTCGCCGGCGAAGTGCCAACTCAGGGATGCCGCTAAGCGGACAGCCCTCTCGTAGTCTCCGCTCGATACTGCGCCGCGCTGGGGATTATCGAAGACGACGCGCAGCTTGCGCTCGTCTTCGCGGGTAAATTCCCGAACTTTCAGCGAGCCAGACTTAGCGGTGGCTTTCCAGTCCACATGTCGTGCGGAATCTTCCTGAGTGTAATCGCGAATACGGTACAAGCCCGGATGCCGCGGCCCTGTTGCCATGATTCAACTTCCCCGTTGATCAAGGGCAAGACTTCGAAGAATTCATCGGTCGGTTCGACCGAGGGATACACAAGAATCTCCCGAGTCAGGGGCACGCGCCGGGTTTTAACCAGAAAAGCGAAAGGAAATCGCGTGGCCAGCCCGAAACTTTCCTGCTGATAGCGGCCGCGTTGCTCGAAGCATAATTTCACGTCCGCGGCAAGTTCAGTGCGCGCGGGAAGGTAAGGAAAATAAGCGGGGCCTTGAAAAATTGCCGGAGCGGCGGGCGCGACTGCGACCAGGCGCAGTTGGCGGTCGGGCAGGCTGAACCATTGCTTGTCCGGGGCACGGCCGGAGGGAAAAGAAAAGGTGGTGGCCTGCCAGCGCCATTGCTTGCTTCGCAGCTGCTTCGCGGCGAGGAGATGACGCTGATGGAAAACGAGGCAGCCAGCGCCGCAGATTGCGCAATGCGAATCCGTGCCATGCCGCCGCTCGGCCTGCGAATACGTGCTCCGGCACCTGCACATCGAGTTGCAAGATTTCGCAGGACCATCGCCGAGGCGAAACCAGAACACAGAATCGCCCCCAACATCGCGGCGACGATGATGTAGAGCAGGTTGTTGCCGGTATTCAGCGCGGCAATGCCGACCACTACGACGATCACGACGTAGACGATGCCGGCCCGCGTCACGTCATAATCAAAGACGTTACGAATACGGGCGACGGCTACGCGGCGGGCCAGGTAGGGAACGGTCGTCAACCCCACAATCACGGCGAGCACGAGCGCCGCCGAAGCCAGAGACCAATGTAGCCCAAAGATTTCCCGACTCTCGCGTGACGGTGGAGAATAAAGCGGCGCCGAAAGCCAGTCCCAGGCCGACGATCGCCAGCAGAAACCTGACCCACACTTCGGAGAGCCGGAAGCCGGAGAGCCGGGCCCCGTGCTCCGGAGATCTTCATCGAAGCGATCTGCAATCGGCTGGCGGGCTTCAGAGGGCAGGCATGGGTAAGCTTGGCTGATTTCGAGGGTAGCATTGGCCGGGAGCGGCATCAATCGTTGGCGCGGAGTCGGAGAGCACTAGAGTCACCGGCAGCCTCTGAGCGCTAAGCCAGTCAGCCGCTTGGCGATCTGCGCATACAGATCCACGGCATCATGGAGCTGCTTTTTCTCCACGAATTCGGCTTCGGTGTGGGCAACATGAATGGATCCCGGACCAAGAAGAAGCGGCTGGCCCCAATTGCTCAAGGCGGGAATATCGGTAGTGAAGGCGGCGGACATGGTGGGCAGGCCATCGAGGGTACGCAAGCGTACAAAAGGAATTTCCAGGGTGAAGTCGACCCGGGCCAAGTCGCCGACGGCTTCTCGAATCTGTGCGCGCAGTTTCTCCGAGGGGCCGATCAGACGGTAAAGGAGCTGGGCCCGCGCTTTGTCAGGAACCACATTGGGCGCGCGCCCGCCCTCAATCACGCCGATATTCAGAGTGCAGGGGCCGATTTCAGGATCGACAGGCAATTCCATGGCCCGCAAACGGTGCAAAGCTTCCAGCAGCTTATCAATGGCCGACTCTCCCAGCTCCGGATAGGCGGAATGAGCCATCTTTCCCCGCGCCGTAACCTCCGCCCGCAGGGCTCCCTTGGACGCGAACTGCGACTCTGTTTTCTGTCGGCTCTCCATTGATCAGAAATTTGCAGCCGACCGGTTTCTCATTGGCGACTTTGGCTCCCAGGCTGTCGCGTTCTTCGCCAACCAGGAAAAGCAGGCCTACATAGAATGCCTTCCTGCACGCAGACGTTCCGACGGCCGCGATCTGGGCCGCGATGATGCCCTTGGCATCGCAGGAACCCCGCCCATAGACGCGGTTGCGTCTTCCCAGGAGGGAATAAACGGGTGGCACGGTATCCATGTGAGTGGAAAAGACAACTTCGGGATGTGGTTGCTCGGGCGCGGTGGCGAAGATATTGCAACGCTCCATTTCCGCCGTCATTTTCTGCAGCTGGTATCCCATCGCAGTGAGCTGGTGATAGAGAAAACTGCCTACCGGGGCCCTCATTGCCCGTGACCGACTCAATATCCACGAGTTGCCGGGTGAAAGCGACAACGTCCGATGGTTCTGCCATCCATGGCTGTTGAGGATACCTGAAGCCCCCTTCGGCTGCAGAAATTCGCAACTGGTATCCTATTCCGAGCCACGAAAATCGTGACCACTTCCTCCAATTCAATCCGCTCGTTTTTTCTCGACGGCCCAGCAGGCAGGCTCGAAGCTGTCTTGAACGTGGGAACGAAGCAGGCCACTCACGCCGCGCTGGTTTGCCATCCTCATCCGCTGTTCGGCGGGACGCTGCATAACAAGGTGGTATTTCACGCCATGAAGGCGCTGAACAGTTTTGGGTATCCCACGCTGCGCTTTAACTTTCGCGGAGCTGGCCTGAGCCACGGTGAGCACGACCACGGGCATGGCGAGGTGGACGATGTTCGCGCCGCGCTGGATTGGCTGGAACAGGAATTCCATTTGCCCATTATTCTCGCGGGATTTTCCTTCGGCGCCGCGAGTGGGTCTGCGCGCCGCCTGCCCCGATCCGCGGGTGACGGCGTTGGTTGGCCTCGGCTTCCGGTCGCGCCCATCGATGGCCGCAGCTACGACTTCGGTTTTCTGCGCGAATTGCGTGAAGCCGAAACTCTTCGTGAGCGGTTCCCAGCGATGTCTTCGGGCCGCGAGCACAATTGGAGAGACGGTGGTCGGGTTGGCCTCCGATCCGAAAAAACTGATTTGGATCGAGGGAGCAGACCATTTCTTCGCCGGCAGGTTGCACGAACTGCGAAAGACCATTGAAACTTGGGTAGGGAAAACACTAGGATAGACAGTGCGGCGCACCTTGCAGAGCGCATAAGATTTCTCACCCGGCCCCAATCGATCTGTAGGGTCGGCCGGATTGCCGATGGATCCATAGGTGAAGTCTCATAACCCTAGGACCGCGAAGTGTTCTTGTCTAAAGAAGCCCTAAATTCGAATGACTCCGGGAAGCCGACGAGGACGCCATCCGGGAAAATGCCCTGATTACAAGGTGATCCCTGAAAAGCGACTGGTCTCCGTCAAGTTCGGAAAGCGTGTGACCGAAAGAGAAATGGCGCGATATGCCCATGCGCTTCGCCTGGATCCCTTGTTCGATCCCGAATTCTCGGAAATCGTGGATTTGCGCGATGTGGAGGAACTGGACCTGCGGGGCGACGAGATGATGGAACTGGCTGACAAAATCGATCCGTTCTCTTATAACGCGAAGCGTGCCTTTGTGGTGCACGACGCCGTCCAGGCCCACGCCGCCCGGATGCATCAGATTCTGCGCATCGCGAAGGAAAATCTCTCGATCTTCCATTCTGTCGCGGAGGCGGAGCGCTGGATCGCGAGCGCTACCTCCACCCGTCCGAACGACCAAACGACCTGAATACCGGGGAATTGCGAATGTCCGAAGCGGATACTTTTCAGGGAATCGCAGCTTTTATTTCCTGGGAGTACCCACTCTCCTTACCCTTGCAGACCGCGGTAACCACGTAGTAGAAGACCGAACCAGAAGACACCGGAGCGTCCACATACCGCGGGGTGGAGGCTGCGCCAATTTTGCTATACGGGCCGCGAGACATGGTGGCGCGATAGACGTTGTAGGAGGTTGCGCACGGGCTTGGGGACCAGCGCAAAGTGGCCGAGTGTATGGCTGACTTGCCGCGAGCATAACTGTACGCAAACAGCGCAATACCGATGGCGACGACCGCCGCCAGAACCCATATAATCCGCGCCATTCTCATGGCATCCTCCCAATCCCAGATACAAATTTTACTCGCAAGGCAAATTCGGGCGTATCAAAACTAGATATCGTTTGTCATTTCGAAGTGGAGCGAGAAATCTGCTTTCCCTAGCGCGCTTTGAAGGACGACACATTAAGCAAGCGGTTCTTCCTCTTATAATTCGGGATCATGCTTTCTTCGCCACCGAACTCGGAGCCCAACGCGGTTAAGATGCGCCGCACCGTCCGCGAAGTTTTCGACCGCGTGCTGGCCGTGGCCAGCATCGACAATGCTTTTCAGCGGCATGTCAGTTGTGAGCGCAGCGTGCTGCGCGTTCGCGACGATCTCTACGACCTTGAATTCCTATAGCCGCGTGTTTGTGGTTTCCATCGGAAAGGCCGCACACTCTCTGGTTCAGGCGCTGGAGCAGCGGGCGGGCAGCCGCTTCGAGGGCATCGTGGTCAGCTCCACCGAACCGGTTTCCCAGGTGCGCGGCTTCCGCTATTTTCAGGGAGGGCATCCCGTTCCCAACCAGGAGTCGGTGCTTGCGGCTGGCGCGATTTTGAAATCGCTGAATGCGCAGAACGCGGCGTCGCTGGTGATTTTTCTGCTGAGTGGCGGCGGTTCGTCCATGGCGGAGAAACTTCTGGACGACGAAATCTCTCTCGAAGATCTGGTCACGACCTATCGCACGCTGGTGCATTCTGGTGCGCCCATTGCGGAGATCAATGCCATCCGCAAGCATCTGTCGGCCATCAAGGGAGGCCGGTTGGCCCAGGCGGCTTATCCGGCGCACCAGCTTTCGCTGCTGGTCTCGGATGTTCCGGACAACATGCTGGATGCGCTGGCGTCGGGTCCGACGATGCCCGATTCCACCACGGCGGAAGATTGTTACGCCATCGCGCGAAAGTACGGAATGCTGGAGCAATTTCCCGCTCCGGTGCGGGAGGCTTTTTCAGCGGCGGGCGCTGGAAGAAACGCCGAAGTCCGACGATCCGGCATTCGCGCATTCCCGCTGGTGGACGCTGCTCTCCAATCAGACCGCCCTGGACGCGGCCTCGGCGGCGGCGCGGGATGCAGGTTTCGAAGTGGAAGTGGACAACTCGTGTGATGACTGGGATTATGCCCGTGCCGCCGAATATCTGCTCGGGCGCCTGCGCGAGCTGCGGCAAAAATCGGAACGTGTCTGCCTGATCTCCGGCGGGGAAGTGACGGTGAAAGTCACGAACGGAGGCATTGGCGGACGCAATCAGCAATTCGCACTGGCCTGCGCGGAGAAAATCGCGGGAGAAAATATCACCGTACTCAGCGGCGGCACCGACGGAGTGGATGGCAATAGCCATGCGGCAGGCGCGGTTGCAGATGGCACAACTCTGGCGCGGGCCAAGGCTCTAGGTTTGAATGCTGGTGATCACTTAAAGACGTTCAACGCCTATCCGTTCTTTGAGGCGCTGGGCGATGCGGTCGTGACCAATCCTACGGGCAATAACTTGCGGGATCTGCGGATGCTGGTGGCGTATCGGTAAATCGAACGGAGCCGAGTCCTATTCAGCTACTCCGTCGGTTATCTGGCCGCAATCCATACGCAAAGTGCCATTGTCGTTGAACAGCAGTCCATTGAAGCGGAAAACGCCGCCTGCGGTCGGTGACTTCGCGTTGAGCGTTTGTGTGTTGCCGTCAACGTAGACGATCACGGTATTCGGATTGGTCAGCGCTGTGGCTTGCCCCGATTGCACAGCGAGCGTTGCGATCAAGTCGTAAGGAGCGAGAGTGACAGTATATGTAGTAAAGCTGCCATCGCTGGAGACCCCGTTAATCGTGCCATTAATGGTTTGCGGGATCAGCGTAACGGTTGTCGCAGGAATGTAGATAGGCTCGGGCGATTCCTTGGTGGCATGCGTAGTAATGTAAGCTTTCTGACCTGCGAACACGTTGGCGCCATTGAAACTGGCGACGAAGGGGAGGTCTTGCAAATTTGTGAACCGCCCCGAAATTTGGAAAACGGCATCACCGAAACTATAAGAATTCCAAATGCTCATGTCCAAGGAGCCCTGTTGCAGGCCGATAAACTCGTTCAAAACCGGGTCGGCGATGCTGGTAAACAGGACGGGGCCAATCGCCATGCTCAGATTGCTAGTATCCGGGTCCTCGACCGCGATGCGGGTCGCCAACTGTGAACCGTCCGCCTGAATAGCAGCGTCCAAGTCAACGAAGGTGCCCGGACTCAAAAGCGAAAACCCATTTATCCCCTGGTAAACCGTTCCGTTGCTGGTATTGATCGACAATGTCTGGTCTTGGGGCAGCGCTAGAGAAAAGCTATTGTCGGTAGTGTTGACGGACAAAACTTCGCCGTCCAGCCCATTTTCCGCGAAGGGAGAGGTGAAGGCCACGGAGGTAAGGTTGAAGGTTGGCGTTATTGAGTAAGTGGGAGGAGAGGTGGGGTTGTAGCACGAGGAGAAACTCGCGGACTGTGAGACGAGCATGTCCAGAGACAATCCCATGGCGGGGCCAGTGATGGTGATCGGCTCCGGCACTTTCACTGTCACATCGGAAGACGGCGTATTTCCATAGCCAGACGCCGCGATCGCCACCGCGCCTGACGACGGTGCAAGCGTCACGCAAGTATATATAGAACCGCCGATTATCGCGGTTGCGGATGTGTAGATGCCCTGCGGAATACTCACAGTCAAGAGTGGTTCCGCTCTGGCATTCACATGGATGAATTCGGCACTCTGGCTTGCGCTAAGTAGATTAACTGTTTTGCCCGACTGGCTGGTCAAAGTGATGCTGTTGAAGACGACGCCGAATGCCGACAATTGATCGTTCGCCGTGCTCGTCGACAGCAGCGTAACCGACGTGTTGCCGCTCAGTTGCGGAGCGGATGAATTGTTTCCGCCCGAGCCACAGCCTGCGAAGAAAAGGACGGAGGCCGCGACAATCACTGCAAACTTAATGTTAAACGAAGAAAAAAGGCACTGATTTCCAAAGGATGGCTTGAGTCGCATAGACCCTCCAAAACGAAATGGGCCCAAATTCAACGACAGTGTGCCTAAAAAGGGTTACCAGAAACCTGTAGCCCAGTTGGACAGGGGAAGGGCGTCCAATTACGGCGTAAGTACTACCCAATCCCGTTTGGGATGTCTGTGACCAGGAGCACACCGGAAACCGAGCGAGCCTAGAAGAACCGCGTTACTCCCTCTTCCAGCACCACCACGCGATCTTCAATCCCGGCGGCTTTGGCTTCCTGCTCCAGAAGTTGCAGCGGCTCATCCATGGGCTCATGAGAGAGGCGGAACGTTCCGTAGTGCATAGGAACCATCCAGCGGGATTTCAGATCCAGAAAGCCGCGCGTGGCGTCGCCGGGGCTGGCGTGCACGTTACGGAATGACGGAGGATTGTAGGCGCCGATGGGCAGCAACGCCAGCTCAGGCGCAAGGCGCTGGCCGATCTCGCGAAAACCAGAGAAATAGGCCGTATCTCCAGCGTGATAAACGGAATGCTTCGAATCGCGCAACACGTACCCGCCGTAGCCGCGGTGCGCGTCCTTGATAATGCGCGCGCCCCAATGCCGCGAAGGAACGTGCACAACGCTCACCCCGCGATGGCGGTAGTTGGTCCACCAATCCATTTCCACAACGTCCTCAAATCCTAAATCGGAGACCAGATCGAACACCTGCCGGGGCACCACGATGACTGGTCGATTGCCCTGTTTGCGCCGGGTGTGTTGAACGATGGCGCGCAGCGACGGGCGGTGCAGATGGTCGAAGTGCGCGTGCGTGACCAGGACCATGTCAATGGCGGGCAGATCGCGCAGATGGACTCCGGGCTGGCGCAGCCGTTTCAGGACAAACAGCCAGCGGGCGAAATTGGGATCGATCAGAATATTCTGGCCGCCCATTTGCAAAAAGAAGCTGGCGTGGCCGATGAAAGTCAGTCCCAGCTGTCCGTTGGTGGCGAGTTTGGGTTTATGGGCCTCGCCGGTGCGAGGGGTAACCGCGGAATGACGCACCAGGCGGCCGAATTGCTGAGCCCGTTTGCGGAGGACGGGATTGCGTAGTGCCGCGTCGACGAAGGATCGCCGGTTCCCGTCGTTCGGATCCTCGCGTTTCGTGGGCATGGTTACGCCTGCAAACCTGGATCTTGCGATTCAGAATCTTTCCCGCCGGACCATGGCCCGGTGCACCACCCCATCGGATTCTAGAACAATCGCCCACGGATTGCTTGACCGGTCTTCCCACAGTCGGTTCTAATCAGAGGGTCATAGGGAGCAAAGTCGATATGCGCGTAGCGTTTCTCGGATTGGGAATCATGGGCGGCGCCATGGCCGCCAATTTGGTGAAAGCTGGTCATGAGGTGACCACCTGGAATCGCACGCCAGGGAAAGATATCGAAGGGGCGCGTAGTGCGGCGTCTCCCGCGGATGCAGCTCGCGGCGCCGAAGTCGTATGGATGTGCGTTTCCGATACGAAAGCCGTGGAAAACGTACTGTTTGGGCCACAAGGCGTAGCCGAAGCTCTGGCCGACGGCATGACCATTGTGGACTCCAGCACCATTGCGCCCTCGGCGACCTTGAAGTTTGCGGAGCGGGTGCGCCCCAGTGGCGTGCAGTATGTGGATGCGCCGATGACGGGCTCGAAGGCGGGAGCGGAAAACGGCACGTTGATCTTCTTCGTGGGCGGGGAAGACACGGCCATTGAGAAAATAAAGCCTCTCTTCGCGGCGATGGGCAAGAAATTTTGTCGCGTGGGCGAAACCGGCAAAGGGCACGCCGCCAAGCTTGCCATGAACCTGCAAATCGCCCTCATCTATGAAGGTTTTGCAGAAGGATTGACGCTCGCAGCCAAACTGGGCGTAGATGCCCCGACATTGATATCGCTGATCGAGGCTTCCATGGTGCGTTCCGGGGTGGTCGAATACAAGGCGCCGTTTGTTCTTAAACGGGATTTTTCCCCGAATTTCCCGCTCCGTCTCATGCACAAAGATATTCGTCTGGCCCTCAGCGCCGCCAAAGAAGCTCGCGTTAAGCTGCCCGCTTTGGAGACCGTCGAAGAGGTTTATGAAATGGCTACGGAAGATGGCCACGAGGATCTTGACTACGCGGCTACGCTCACGCTGCTGGAGAAATGGGCCGGAGTTGAAGTGAATGGCGTTTCGGGAACGGCGCCGTCTGCCCTGACACCTAAGTAATCCGGGAGTTGGCCGGAAATCGTCTATCATCGCGCCAGACGTTGCGATGGTTTCCCAGCCTAAACCCAGAGTTTTGCTGTCTCTAATCACTCCGGACACCGACTACCAACTCGAGCAAGCGTCGGTAGCCGAGCAGGTGGCGGCGAAGCTAGGTCTCGCTCTGAATATCGAATATGCCGAGAGCGACGGTGTCTACCAGACCTTGCAGATTCTAAAAGTCATCCAGTCAGAGCCTGCCTTGCGCCCCGACGCCGTGATCGTAGAGCCAGTGGGAACCAGCATGGTTCAAGTGGCGCAAGCCGCGGCCAGGGCGGGTATCGGGTGGGTCATCTTGAATCGCGACGCCGACTATCTCACCAAACTGCGCGCCCAAGCTTCAGTTCCAGTCTTCGCCGTCAGCACCGATAATGATGAGGTAGGGCGGATTCAAGGGAAACAGATGGCCGCGCTGACTCCACCTGGCGGGTGCGTCCTGTATCTCGAAGGGCCAACCAACAGCGATGCGGCACGGCATCGATCCCGCGGGATGATGACAGTGAAGCGTCCTGACATACATATCAAGCGTCTGCGGGGAGGTTGGACGGAAGCCGGCGCCTGCCGCGCTGTCCAGTCCTGGCTGCAAGTGGGATTGGGCAAGCAAGGCGCAATTGATCTCGTAGTATGCCAAAACGACACGATGGCCATAGGTGCGCGTAAGGCCTTCGAGCAGATTGTCGACGTTGCCTTGAGAGAAAAATTCCTGGGATTGTCTTTTGTCGGGTGCGATGGCGTGCCTGACTGCGGCCAGGCTTATATTCGCCGAGGGCTTCTCAAGGCGACCGTGATTACCCCGCCGCTGACCGGGATTGCCCTGGAGATGCTCGCCCCCGCCTTGCGTTCGCAAACTCAGCCGCCGGAACGAACCTTGGTAACGCCGCAAGCTTTTCCGCCCTTGGAAAGCCTGTAAACTTCAATGCAAGAAAAGGGAATTGCGACTCTTCGCTGACGATTTGTTACCGCTGGTCTTGCTATTACAGAACTATTACAGACCCTGACACTACGGACTGCTAACGTACTCATGGGTGGGGACTGATCACTGGGGGATGGTTATGGAACTGGACGCACTGGAGCGCAAGCAGGCTGCTGACAACGAGATTAATTGGGTTACCGCAAGCTTCATGATCGCATTTCATTTGGGCGCAATCGCGGCGCTCTTCTTTTTCACTTGGAAAGCTTTATTCGTCGCCATGTTCCTGTGGTGGGTTTCCGGCAGCCTCGGAATTGGCATGGCCTATCACCGTCTGCTCACTCACCGGGGCTACAAAACCCCGAAGTGGGTAGAGTACTTTCTGACCGTCTGCGCGACTTTGGCGCTGGAAGGCGGACCGATTTTCTGGGTGGCCACGCACCGTATTCATCACAAGTATTCCGATCAGGATGGCGATCCGCACTCCCCTATTGACGGCAAATGGTGGGCGCACATGGGTTGGATTTTGATGGGCAAATCCATGCATCACGATACGACCACGCTAGCCCGCTACGTTCCCGACCTGGCCAAGGACAAATTTCACGTCTGGATCACTAAATATCACTATGTCCCAATGATCGTGCTCGGCGTAATTTTGCTGGCGACCGGTGGGTTGCCGTTCCTGATGTGGGGAATTTTCGTGCGCACCGTGGTCGGCCTGCATGCCACTTGGTTGGTGAATTCCGCGACCCATCCTGGGGTTCTCGCCGCTTTGCGACTCGCGATCTTTCCACCAATAGCTGGTGGGTGGCGCTGCTGACTTTCGGCGAGGGCTGGCACAACAATCATCACGCACATCCGGTTTCCGCTCGTCATGGCCTGAAATGGTATGAAGTGGACATGAACTGGTACGGCATTTGGACGCTGAAGAAGCTTGGTCTGGCGCGTCACGTCTATCGCGTGAAGCTTTCCGAGCTTCCTCGCAAAGCGGCTGATGAAGCGGCTGTCGCGCCGGCTACCGCGGCCAGCGAGTTAGCTTCCGTCTAGAACAAAAGCAGAGTCTTCCGGATGAAAAATGCCGGTCCTCGCAATGAGGACCGGCATTTTTCTGCGCCGCACTCCGCGAGAGGCTACTTGTGGTGCTCTTCTTTCGGCGGCGGAGCGGGATGGCTCTCCTTTGGCGGCGGCGACGGCTTCGGTGGACGTGCCTGCTGCCACTTGTCGAACTTCTGTTGCTCGCTGCGCTGCGTTTCCGGACGGTCTTGTACTGGCGGAGCCGATCTTACGAGCGGATTCGGCTGCGCAGCCCGTTGGACCGGTCGTTCGTCCGTCTGCCGATTCGGTACCTCCCCACGATTTGCGGGTTGGGACTGCACCTGATTTCCCGGCCGAGGAACGTTGTTTGGGTATTGTCCGCTTCGTTGGTTGTCTATGGGTTGGGTTTGCGGTTGTGATGGGCGCTCCGCCTCATAATGTGGCGTAGTCACGGCTTCGGTTCGCACGTTCATGGAGGGTGTTCGCGCGATGACCGGGTTTCTCGTGGCGACCACCTGCCGGTTGACCACAGCGGCCGGCGGTTGGAATCGAGCAGGGGCACCTGCTCCCAACGTGCTGGCGCGCACCGGTTGCGCGTCTGGCCGATAGCCGACGGGCGCCGCCGCCAACTGCTTCTCGTCCACTTGTACAAAACTTCTTCCCACCGGACGAGCATTCACAAAGGTGTCGCGTGACACTGCCGTAACCGCGTTCACTCGCTGGTTCACGTAGGTGACACGAGTGACGTTCGGCGTCCTGGAGTTATAGACGTTGTACACATTGTTTACCTGGACAATATTCACTCGAGTGTTGGTGATGTTCACATTGTTCACATACACTCGGCTGGTGCGGTACCACGGCATGTACACCTCTCCCGGCGCTAAGCGGGAACCAGGCAACGCCCGGGCCGCCGACTCCCACCCCAAAATGAAAGCCGCCTCCGCCGACGAAAGCGACCAGAGCGGGCGCATACATCGGGCGCACCACGACGGGGCCCGGTACCCAGAACCAGCGGCTCGACACAAATGCCCAGCGTCCATAGTGAAATGGCGCGAAGCCCCAAGGTTCGTCTTCCACCCAAGTCCAGCCCCAGGGAGCGATCCATACCCAATGACCGAAACGGTAAGGCGCCCAACCCACGGCAACCCCTACCGGAGCCCAAACCGTGCCATAGCCGGCTTGATAGCTCCAGCTGCCGTAGGCATCGAGGTCCTCGTATCCGGTCACTTCTTCAGGAGACATAATTGGCGCTCTCGCTTCGGTCTTCGGCTGCATCCCGGCTCGAGGACCAGCCATCAAAATCATCCGACCCCGGCAACTGGGCGATTTCATGATCCAATTGATCAGTGCCGGAGAATCGGGCTTGCTGGCCAGCCAGTACTAGATACGATTCGCCACCGCCCGTGGCTTCTCCGCGGCCTTGCCAAACCGTCACGTCGGTCAAGTTGCCGTCAGAGTTCACGTCCAAGCGGTACTCGCCGGTACGCTGAATGTTGTAAGCCAGATTCGGCGTGTCGATCTCGAATGTGTCGCCGTCATCCAGATGTCGTACCCGCACGATGAGCGAACCCATGGACAGCTTGATCTGCGTGGTGTGGTCATCCAGGTCGAGGAAGGTGATACTGGTTTCCGAATCCATGCGGATGGCGGTTGATCCAATATGTAATTCAGCCCGCGAATCTTTGTCTGCCCAAAGGTTGTCGCCTGCCGTCAGAGGACGGTTCGTGACCGCCTGCACCCAGTCGCCCTGGCCGCTGGGCTGGAAAGAAACTGACCCTGAGGAGTAGCTCAACTGCGCGACTCGTCCAGGAGGATCTTGCGCCGGGGCCTGATTATCCGGACAGGGCCCTGCATATCTTGCGGCGGACCCTGATCGTTCTGCACTTCCGGCGAAGCATCCTGCGCCAAAACCACTTTCGCCGCTGGCAGCATGAGCAAAAGTCCCGTGAGTATTCCGACTGCGAAAAGCCTGCGTTTTTTCATCGTTCGTTTCCTCCAAGCGGCCGCAAATTACACGGCTCCCTTTCCGTAACGCTATCCTATTCCTACTTAAACACCTGCCGAGGCAGGAAGTTCTACCCGAGAAACCCAGTATTAACAGGTGCTTTAAAATAGTGCCGAAACAAAAAGAATTGCCGGTCCCCAAGTCGCTAACATCGATATCCGTCACATCGATGGTGGGGGACCGGCAATAGCCGAGTCTAAAGCCTGCTAGTTAGCTCACGGTTTGTTCGGTGAGAACTTTCTCCCGCTCCTCCTCGTCCTGTCTTTCCTCACGGGGCGTCGAGGGCAGTGCGAGTTCCAGAACCTCGCCGATCGTCTTCACGTAGTGAACCGTGATGTTCTCCAGTTGCTCCGGCGTCAAGTCCTCTTCCACGTTCATCTTGTTTTCCGCCGGCAGGATCACGTCATGCACGCCTGCCCGCTTCGCGGCGAGAACTTTCTCCTTCACACCGCCGATGGGCAGAACATTGCCGCTGAGCGTGATCTCGCCCGTCATGGCCGTCAGCGGACGCACCGGCCGCTGCGTAAGCAGCGAAACCAGCGCGGTCGCCATAGTGACGCCGGCCGATGGGCCATCTTTGGGGATCGCACCCGCTGGTACGTGAATGTGGATATCGTGCTCGGCGAAGAAATTCTCCGCAATGCCCAGCTGTTCCGCATTCGAGCGTACCCAGGTCAACGCCGCCTGCATGGACTCCTGCATCACCTGGCCGATTTGCCCGGTCATGGTGAACCCGCCTTTGCCCTTCATCACATTGGCTTCGACAAACAGAACGTCGCCTCCGGAAGGCGTCCATGCCAAACCGACCACTACGCCAGCGCGCTTGGTGCGTTCGGCAATTTCACCTTCGCTGCGGACTTTGATCCCACCCAGAAATTCCTGAATGGTCTCTTGCGTAACCACCAGCTTCTCGGTCTTGCCTTCGGCCAGCCGCCGCGCCTGCTTGCGGCAGATGGTGCCAATGTTCCGCTCCAGGTTGCGCACCCCGGCCTCACGCGTGTAATGGCGGATGAGATAACTCATGGACTCCGGCGGAAACTCAATCTGTTCCGCGGTAATGCCATTCTCTTCAATTTGCCGCGGCACCAGGTACTGGAACGCGATGTGGACCTTCTCTTCTTCGGTATAGCCCTGCAGTTCGATGATCTCCATGCGATCGCGCAGATGGCTCCGCAATCGGATCGAGCATGTTTGCCGTGGTAATGAACAGCACCTTCGAGAGATCGAATGTCACATCCAGATAATTGTCGCGGAAGGTGGAATTCTGCTCCGGATCGAGAGCTTCGAGCAGCGCCGACGCCGGATCTCCACGGAAGTCGCGGCCGACTTTATCGATTTCGTCGAGCATGAACACCGGATCTTTGGTTTCAGCGCGGCGGATGCCCTGGATGATCTGTCCCGGCAGCGCGCCGATATAAGTGCGCCGATGTCCGCGGATCTCGGCTTCGTCGTGCACGCCGCCCAGAGAGATGCGAACAAACTTGCGTCCCAGCGCCCGAGCAATGGATTTGCCGAGCGAAGTCTTGCCTACGCCCGGAGGCCCGACGAAACAAAGAATCGGTCCCTTCATGCTGGGTTTGAGCCGCCGCACCGAAAGAAAATCCAGAATGCGATCTTTGACCTTCTGCAAATCGTAGTGGTCGGTGTCGAGGATTTCCTTGGCCTTCAGAATATCCACCTCGCCGCCGGAGGTCTTCGCCCACGGCAGAACCGCCAGCCACTCGATGTAGTTCCGCGTCACCGAATAGTCGGCTGCCATCGGCGACATGCGAGCGAGCCTGCCCAGCTCTTTCAGCGCTTCTTTCTTCACTTCATCCGGCATGCCCGCGGACTCGATCTTCTGCCGCAGTTCTTCTGTGTCGCGTGCGCCCTCATCCTGCTCGCCCAGTTCCTTCTGGATGGCCTTCATCTGCTCGCGCAGGTAGTATTCGCGCTGCGTTTGCTGCACGCGGTCCTGGACTTCGGACTGAATCTTGTTCCGCAGTTGCTGGACTTCGAGCTCCCGCGCCAGATGATGATTGATCTTCTCCAGCCGTACCCGGACGTCGGTCGTTTCGAGCGTGTCCTGCTTATCAGCGGTCGAGAGCGATGGCAGATTGGAGGCGATAAAATCCACCAGCCGCCCCGGCTCCTCAATATTCATCGCCACCGTGGAAAGCTCGTCAGAAAGCGTGGGAGATCCCGCCACGATCTGCTGAAATAAGGTGAGGACGTTCCGTTGCAGCGCCTCCAACTCGGAGCTTTGGGGCGGAATCGCTTCAGGCACTGGCTCGGAATAAGCCAGCATGTAAGGCGTGAGCTGGGTAAATTCACCAAGCCGCACGCGCTCCAGGCCCTCGGCGAATACGAACAGGCTCTGGTTGGGCATTTTTACTACTTTGTGCACCACGGCGAGGCTGCCCACCGTGTAAAGGTCCGTGGGCTGAGGCGCATCGACGCGAGCTTCGCGCTGCGCGACCACGATGATGGTCTTGTCTTCACCCAGCGAATTGATCAGTTGCACCGAACTCTCCCGTCCGACGGTCAAAGGCAAAACGGCATGGGGAAACAGGACCGTATCTCGTACGGGCAGAACTGGTAGTGCGTTGTCTTTTTCTTGCTTTTCCAATGGTTTGGAGTTGGCTTCAGGCGGTAGCTTTTGTGCCATAGTTCACCTTGAGTGTAGCTTACTCAACTTTTGATGATGATCCGGGCCCATTCGATGCAAGGCAGCTGAGTTTCCTGAATGGTTGGGATTCTACGCCTTCTTGAGGGCGGATGCGCAACCCAGACGTTCCTGTAGGAAACTGAACCATAGGTATGCAGGGACGCTAGATTGTGTGTTACCAGGGATGGCTAACAAATCTTGCTAAGACTTGGAGCACCGGACAAGCTAAAAAGTTGCTGCCGCGGCGCAATCAGGCCGCAGGGTAAATTCCCAGCACCTTTACCAGATCAGCCACTTCCGCCAAGTGCCGCAGGGCGTTGCGGGCCGCCTCGTCGTCGCCGCGAAGAAAGTCCGCGTAGAAGACATACTCCCACGGGCGCCCGCGCATGGGCCGCGATTCGATCTTGGTGAGGCTGATATCTCGCAACGCAAATACGCTCAGTGCTTTGAAAAGTGCTCCCGGAATATTCTTCAGCCCAAACGCAATCGAGGTTTTGTTCGCTCCCGGAAGAATGCGCCGTGCTTTGCGGATCAGGAAGAAGCGAGTGAAGTTTCGCTTGTCATCTTCAATTCCTGCTGCCAGGATCTTTCCTTTGTAGACGGCAGCGGCGTTACGGCTGGCAATGCCCGCCGCATCTGGCAAACCCTCTCTGATGACATGTTTCACGCTTCCCGCTGTATCGTAAAAGGGGGTGGCGGCAATCTCGGGATTGCGCCGGAAAAAATCCCGGCATTGCTCTAGCGCTACCGGGTGCGAATAGGCGCGGCGCAATGCCGATTTTTTCACTCCGGGCGCGGCAATCAGGTTATGCACGATCCGCAAACGGAATTCCCGCTGAATGAATACCTGCCTCGCCAACAGCAGGTCAAAGTGCTCGGTCACCGAGCCGGCCAACGAGTTCTCAATCGGGATCACGGCCACTCCGACCGAACCGCCTTCCAGCCGGTCAAAGACCTCCGCTGAGCGAGCACAAGGCACAATACTTCCCCCCGGAACCATCTGCCGGGCGGCCTCGAGGCTGAAGGATCCGGCTTCGCCCTGGATAGCAATTTTCATGTGAGCAACTTAATCGTCCTGACCTGCCGAAAGCAAATCTTTCTCTAGCATTAGCGCGTCCACACCGTTGGAGTAGTACCGCGGCAAAGTATGGACCGTGAAATATTGGTGCCGCTTATAAAAGGCGATAGCCGGCAGATTGTCCACCGCTGTTTCAAGATAGATCCGCCGGCATGACCGGCTCCGCAAACGCTCCTCGGCCGCCAGCAGTAGCTTCGAACCCACACCGGCCCGTCGTGCCTGCGGCAGGACGTCAATCGTGATGAGGTGTCCTGCGGCGCGGTGAGCCTCTGCCACCAGAAAGCCGACGATTACCGAGTCGGTGGCGTTTGTTTTCGCGTTCACCGGAGATTGCTGACCTCCGGAAGCCGATTCCGCCACCAGGGTGAACGACCTGGGTTGTCGGATGTACAGCCCAAGCTCCCGCCGGGAATAGGCGATTCCGGCGACGAAACACACCTGGTCAATGCCCCACAGTGTGTCGAAATCCTGCTGCCGGAAGTCCCGCAGAACAATATCCACGCCGCCATTGTAGTCTCGGAAAGGAGGACGGTCTTCAGCATGTGAATATCTGGCTAGAAATTCCGCCGGACGTAAGTCCATGCTGGGCCGGAAAATACTCCGCTTGCCCTTATGCTGCAGGCGGAAGTACCATCACAGAAAGGACTACGTGTGGGGCGACTCCTTATCATTGACGCAGTTGTAGCTGTGGCGTTGTCCGCCTTTTGGTATTTCTGCTTTGCTGTATTGAATCGGCGGCGTGCCATCGATGCCCTGCGCTGGGTCGAAACCGCCTGTTCTAACCATGGACGAATCGTTAAAGCCCGCTGGTTCAGCCCCTCCCACCTACAAGCTCAAGTAAGTTTTGCATCTCACTGGTTCGATCAGGCACGAGTGACCGTGCATCTGTTCCCTCGTCCTCTGCCTTTTAAATGGCTCTACTGCCTATGCCGCAAGCAGAAAGAGACATTAACCTTTGAAGCCGACCTTGACTACGCACCGGGGGGGCAGATCGAAGTATTTCGCCATCGCTGGGTCACCGGCAACCAGGTTTCGCTTGATCAAGATTCGCGCGACTGGTCGCTGATCCGGCCGGGCCCGGTCGTGTTCAGCACCGCCGCTCAACCCAACCCTGAACTGCCACCCGTGGTGCGTACCTTCATGACCTCACGCGGACACTCCTTGCTAAGTGTGCGGTTACGTTCTCATTCTCCACATTTATTAGTGACCGTGCCCTTGGAGTCCCTCTCGGATGATGAGTCGGCCGCCGGATTCATGAAAGTGCTACGCGATTTGGCTGCCGGGGCCTCCACTTCCCGCCAATAGTTTCTCCAGATGAACCCTTTGTATCCGGCGATGGCGTCTCTTGTTTTGGCACTGCACCTGACATTTATTTTGTTTGTCGTTTTTGGCGCGATCCTGGCCTACTCGCGGCCTAGACTGCGCTGGTTCCACATCCTTTGCCTGCTCTGGGGAGTGCTCGTAGAACTCACCCCTTGGCCATGTCCTCTTACCGTGCTGGAAAACTGGTTCGAGGTTCAAGCTGGCGTGCGCCCGTATCAGGGCGGTTTTCTTCTGCACTATCTCGACGCGACCGTCTATCCCGACGTTTCTCCCGCCATCCTCACAATAGTTGGCGTTGCGGTGTGTGTCCTGAACCTCAGCCTCTACGGCTGGATGTTGTATGGAAGGCTCCGGCCGCGCCATTAGCGTTCGACGCGGTCAATTGGAGCCGAATCGTTCCGCCGCGCGGGCTCGTGCCTTCGCCGCCTCTTCCTCTCGATTCTTCGGCGGTGCGGTGGTCTCGAGGGAGTGCAGCAGGCGAATGGAGATGGCGGCGACTTCATTCACTGCGCCCTGAAATAAAGCATCATTGGCCTTTGAAGGCTTGTTGAAGCCGGTGATCTTCCGCACGAATTGCAAAGACGCAGCCCGTACCTCTTCCGGTGTTACCGGAGGATCGAAGTTGAAAAGAGTCTTGATATTTCTGCACATTTTGGTCACTCCGCAAATTCTCGGGTATCGGAACATTTTAGTCTTCCGGACTCTCGTTTTTGTCCCGCTGTGCTTACAATGCACGCCCCGCGCAGGCTCCCGAGGCCCATGCCCATTGGAAGTTAAAGCCGCCGAGGTGTCCTGTCACGTCCACAACTTCCCCGATGAAAAAAAGTCCGCGGACTTTGCGGCTCTCCATGGTCTTGGCGGAGAGTTCGTCGGTGTCAACCCCTCCGACGGTGACCTCCGCCTTGGCGTAGCCTTCAGTGCCCGACGGAAGGACGGCCCACGCGTGAACCAGCCGCTCCCATTCGCGGAGCGCGGCGTTCGTCCAGGCTGCGGGAGGATGAGTTTCCAGCCAGCGATTGGCCAGACGATTGGGCAGAAAGTTTTGCAATTC
The DNA here is from genome assembly GCA_963712035.1 of uncultured Acidobacteriaceae bacterium. Classification (GTDB taxonomy): domain Bacteria; phylum Acidobacteriota; class Terriglobia; order Terriglobales; family Acidobacteriaceae; genus PALSA-270. Next base: position 78,304 of record CAVQGL010000009.1, read on the forward strand.
AGATCGTAGGGCGGATGTGGTTCGCGGAGAATCTGGTTTCAGGAGTGCCCCTGTTGGGGCGAGATCCAGAAGAATAGGCTGCGGTTGTCTCCAGTATGACGAAATCTGCAGGATCGCTGGCCCACTGAGTCCGCGATGCGTGATGAGCATCTGCTCGCGGAAGCGCTGGCCGCCGCACGCAGCAATGACTTCGGCGGAGACGCCAGCCAAATCCGCATAGTGTTCGTGGTCGCCTTCCTTGAAGGTGAGCGGCACCAGACCTGGGCGAGTTTCACGAATCGCTAAGTTGAATTTTCGCGCAAGACCGTAGCCGAAATCTGTGGCGCCCATCTTTGGAATTGACAACCCGCCCGTGGCCACGACGAGAACGGGCGCCCTAAATTCCTTTTCGCCCGCCAGCACGATGAATTCATCCGTGCGCCTGACTTCCCGGATTGTGAGGCAGGTGAAGAGTTGCACCCCCACAGCAGCGCATTCGGATTCCAGCATCCCCAGGATGTCTTGCGCGGAATGGTCGCAGAAGAGCTGCCCTAAAGTCTTTTCGTGATAGGGAATGTGGTGCTTCTCGATCAGAGCGATAAAATCTGCCGGCGTGTAGCGGGCCAGTGCAGACTTGGCAAAGTGAGGATTGTTCGAGATGAAATTTTCCGGCGCGCAATAAAGGTTGGTGAAATTACAGCGTCCGCCGCCAGAGATCAGAATCTTCTTTCCCGGATGCTCAGCGTGTTCGAGCACAGCTACGCGACGTCCGCGGCGGCCGGCTTCGATCGCACACATCAGCCCAGCGGCTCCGGCTCCAAGAATCAGCGCGTCGTATTTGTGGGAAGTCATCGCTCAAGAAGAGTTGACCTACGAAATATACCGCGTCAGCGGTTGCGAATTGGCCTCCTCCTTGTGGGCCATTCGAACGACACGCCGCGTCGGGTATAATGCGGAGCGCTACGACAGAATTCCCAATTCACTCGCGGAGAGTCCATAGAAATCATGTCCACCCCCGATCCTTCCCACCTCGGTCATCGGTAGTCACGCGTATCCCGGCTGGATGTTGGCCGCCTTGGAAGCCATTGAAGCCGGCAAATTCGGCGAGACCGACCGGCAGGAGCTTTTCGATGATGCGGTTACCATCGCCATCCACGATCAGGAGACTGCTGGCATTGACATCATTACCGATGGCGAGATGCGGCGTTGGTATTTCGTGCAAAGTTTTTTCCGCCGCATGAGTGGTCTGGAAAAACTGGAACCGCTGCGCAAGATGGGCGTCTATGGATACGATAGCGTGCCCCGCTACAAGGCCGTTTCTCCCGTAACCTTCCCGACAGGGTCTGGGGATTGTGGAAGAATTCAAATACTTACAAGAAAAATACGCACAGCAAAATTAAGGCGACTTGCCCCGGCCCGGTCACGCTCTCCATTCATATTCGCACCAAGGACAGCTCGCTCTATCCCGATCGCAACAAGCTGTATTGGGAATTTGTGCCGGTGATCAATGCCGAATTGAAGGCGCTGGTGGCCGCGGGCGCCGACTTCATTCAGATTGACGAGCCCTCGGCAGCCATTGTGCGCGGCGAACTCGAGGAATATACAAAGCTATTCAACGCGGCGGTGGAAGGGGTAAAGGCCAAAATCGCTTACCACGTTTGCTTTGGCAATCTGGCCAGCCGCCCGCGGGGCAAAAGAGATTACCGCTGGATGATTTCAGAATTGTTGAAGGTGAATTGCGATCAACTGATTCTCGAATTTGCTAACCGCGAAATGAAGGAAATCGATCTCCTGAAAGAGATTTCGGCGCATCGCGAAGTGGGCGTTGGCGTGGTGGATATCAAGTCCTTCTACGTGGAGAGTGCGGAAGACGTGGCCGAACGCATCCGCGAGGCTTTGAAATTCGCTCCTGCCGAAAAGATGACGCTGGTGCCCGACTGTGGTTTGTTCCAGCTGCCGCGCTGGCTGGCGGTTTTGAAGCTGAAGTCTCTAGTCGCAGGGGTGAAATTGGTCCGCAAAGAGCTGACGGGGGCTGCGTAGGATTCCCCTCCCGGAGTGCAATTAAACTAGAAGGCTGCCGTGAATTGGACGTTGCCCGACGCCCCCGGCGGCCCTGTGTCCCGGCACCCGTGTGCGCACCCTTCCAAAGTGCCTCCCGAAGAGTAAGATGAACGCGACCCGTTGGGTTACGCGCGGCTATGAAATGCCTGGCGCGTGAATCTCGGGAGGAATGCCGATGAAACCACTCTCGTCATGCGACCGAAGAGCTTTTTTGCGGTTGGGTCTTGGAGTCGCTGCGGGAAGCAGCATTGCAAGCGCCGCCGAAGGCAAAGCCCTGGCTGAGATTTCGCGCCTGCGCACGCTATCCCCGCTTGGTAGTCTTGGTTCTGACCCTCAGCAGGCTGGTCAATCCAGCAAAGATTCCGCTACGTCGGGGCGAAAAACGTTGCGTCCATTCGGGCCCTTCTTCGCCAACCACAACCAGGACACGGGATTGCACTTCTGGGGTTTGGAGCGATGGAAGCTAGAAATCAGCGCCAGTCAAAAAATGGGTGCCAGGGCCATTTGGTTTTTGCCATTTCAATTCGGGCAGCGCACTCATTACGACTTTGAAGACATGGCGCCGCACTGGGTATTGCAACGCGCTATTTGCCGCTCGATTGTCGACGCTGGGCTTGAGGTGGGCATTTACCTGGGCCTCAATGATGTGTTTCCCGAAACCTGGGCCGAACATCCGGAGTGGCAGGCAACGCGGGGAGATTATTCTCCAGAAGAAGCCGCAGTGTGCCCCTCGGTCCCAGAAGCTCGCCAGGAATTGCTGCGGCTGCGGGAGAGGCTCTTCGCGGGCTTACCCCGAATCGATTACATCGTTACCCAGATCACCGATTACGGCGGCTGCGGGTGCGACATGTGCGCGCCTTACCCAAAAACCTACTTGAGGGTGCTCGAAGAACAATCGGCTATCGCCAAGCGCTACCATCCGGAAGTCAAAATCGTGGCTTCCGCGATGAGTGCCTCGACCGCCGAAATGGACATGATGCGAGAGCTTTTGCCGGCAGTCGGGTGGGCGGACTATGTCTATGAGTTTCCGCGCGGCCCTAAGCCAGTGATCAAGAGCCTGCTGCCCGAGACCACGATGGTCGGAGGGTGGGGCAAGTTCGGGCCGTGTCCCTTGCTCGCAGACATTAAGCGCGGATACGAATACGACGATCCTCATATCGGCGGCGTGGCTCAATATTGCGAGGGTCTGCATGACGACGTAAATCGCTTTGCCGTGCTGCAGTTTGCGGAAGATCCGCAGCGGTCGGTCGAAACCGTGGCGCGAGCCTACTCCGAAGATTGGCTGAGGCTAAGCGGGCGCGACGCGGCGGTTGCCGGTCAGGTGATTGCCGGGTTGGGCACCGAGATTGTGACTGGGTGCTTAAAATCCCTCGACTGTGGTGCGGACAATCCCCAGGCAGATGAAAGGGTGAAGATTCTGCTCGATTTGCGTTCTCGAACCCGCGAGTTGGAGGACAATTACCGGTTCTGGCTTTTGCATTACCGTGCGGTATGCGAATCCTTCAGCACGTCTACGGGCTCGTTGAGCATCGAGATACTACGCAAGGAGGCCGAAGCCGCGCGCGCGGCGTTCCTTCGCCTGGAGCCTGAATATGGACGGTTTCTTTCTAATCTGGCGGTCTGGGAAAAGCCGGGACGTTTGCCGGTCATCTCTCCGAGGACAGCGGCGGCCATGTGGAAGCATGAAAACAGCTTTGCGTGACGGGAGTTTCATCCGGCGGAGTGCAGAAGCGAAGTAATGATCTAGTCTGGCGTGCGAAGGACGAAATTGGCGTGCCTTTCTTTCGGTTCTCTTCGCCGCGATTCCCAATCTTCCCAAATCGGTAAAACTTCGGCGCCCAAGAAAGACTTCTCCCGCCCGGTGAACCCCAACAGCGGTCTGGATCATCTACTACTCACATTCCACCCTGATCGAAGGACGAAGAAACATGTCGGCTTGGCCCTCCCCCAGCGCGCTCGACGCCAACACTCAAGCGTTCCCAGTCCTCACTGAAGCGCAACTGACCCGCCTGCGGCGCGTGGGCAAGTTACGCAAGGTTGAGCCGGGGAGATCCTGTTCCAGCCCGGCGACAGTGCGGTGCCCTTTTTTGTGCTGCTCTCCGGAGAGATGGAGATCGTTCAACCCGGCCTGGCTGGCGAACTCGCCGTCGCCACGCATGGTCCGGGTGAATTTACCGGCGAGATGACCATGATTTCTGGGCAGCGTTGCCTGGTGCTTGGCCGCGTCACCGCCGCGGGCGAATTTCTTGAGATTACCGGAGAAGGGTTGCGGTCGATTGTTGCTACTGACGCTGAGCTGAGCGAGATTTTCATGCGCGCGTTTATCTTGCGCCGGCTCTCGCTCATCGCTCGCGGGCAGGGTAACTTGATTTTGATGGGTTCGCGCCACTGCGCGAGCACGCTGCATTTGCGCGAGTTTCTTGCCCGCAATGCCTATCCCTACACCTACGTGGACCTCGACACCGACAAGACATCGCAGGAGCTGCTTGACCGTTTTGCGGTAAAGATTTCCGAGGTCCCCGTGGTCATTTGTAACGCCGGTCTGGTGTTGCGCAATCCGACGCCGCAGCGATTGGCGGACTGCTTAGGTTTTAACCTCAGCATCAATCAGACCCAGTTGCGGGATTTGATTATTGTGGGTGCGGGACCGTCTGGCTTGGCGGCCGCTGTCTATGCGGCCTCAGAAGGCTTGAACGCTCTGCTGATCGAAACCGAGGCTCCCGGCGGGCAGGCCGGGTCCAGTTCCAAAATCGAAAATTACTTGGGATTTCCGACGGGAATCTCTGGGCAGGAGCTTACCGCCCGCGCCATCGCACAGGCCCAGAAATTCGGGGCGCAAATGATGATCGCGCACAAGGCAGTCCAGTTGAAATGCGATAGCCGTCCTTACCAAATCATTTTGGATAACGGCCATGCGCTGGCGGCGCGGGCGATCGTGATTTCCACGGGAGCCCAATATAAAAAACCGGCAATCGCAAACCTCGCCCAGTTCGAAGGCCAGGGCGTTTATTACGGCGCCACCTACATGGAATCGCAGTTGTGTGTCGCCGAAGATGTAGTGGTGGTGGGTGGAGCGAACTCCGCCGGCCAAGCTGCGGTGTTCCTATCGCAGAGCGCGCGCAAGGTGCACATGCTGGTCCGCTCTGGAAGCTTATCGGAGACCATGTCCCGCTATCTGACTCAGCGAATCACCGAAAACCCCAACATCGAAATGCATTACAAGACGGAGATTGTCGGCCTGGAAGGTGGAACGCATTTGGATCAGGTCCGCTGGCAAGATCGGATGACCGGAGAAACTTCGACGCATGCCATCCGGCACGTGTTCCTCATGACCGGCGCGTCTCCGCGGACCGATTGGCTGAAAGGCTGCGTCGCCCTGGATGACAAAGGTTTCATCTTGACAGGCAGAGATTTGGAGACCGCGAATGGTCCGGTCGCGCCTTTTGCCTGGCCGCTCGCCCGTTCCCCGCAGATGCTGGAAACCACTCTTCCCGGAGTATTCGCGGTAGGCGATGTTCGTTCCGGCAATGTGAAGCGCGTGGCTTCCGCAGTAGGAGAAGGCGCGGTTGCGATCCAGTTGGTGCATCGCAGCCTGGCGGAGCTTTAGCTTTGGCCCGGGCGACTCAAGCCGTTCATTCTACGCGGGGCGTGGGATTGTGAAAGCCTCCTAGTATTTGCCGCGGAAAAGCTTGGAATTCAGATACGGCCAATATTCTTTGAGCAAATTTGCGGCGCCATCCAGGCCGACCTGCGCGACCCAGCGCTGCCCGGTCTTCGTCCACGTGCGCTCCTGGCGGGGATAGTAAAGATTGGCAATTCCGGCAGCTGCCCCGTTCCCCACGATTTCGGCGACGTTAAATGTACGGTCACCTTCGTCTGTACGGGTGACGAATAGGCGCGAAACGGCGTACCCGGTACGATGGACAAACCCACCCCGGCCGAGCGTGTAGTAGCGAGGGTCCTCGCGCGTAAGCGTGGGCACTACCGCCTCGGACATCAGGTTTCCATCCAGAGTGTCAGCGAAACTGTGCCAATAGTAGCGGCCATAACCGGCTGCGCCCTGGTGAAACTCGGGATAGGAACTCTCCGCTTGTCCGGCTCCCGCAATAATGCCCACATAAATAAACGAAGAGTAGTCAAAGCTGTCTTGCAGCATTAATTTGAACTTGTTTCGAGGGGAGAGCGGCGGAAGCTTTGCGTCCACAGACACCGAACGGAAGTTGGGAATAATGCCGAGAATGCGCTTGGTTTGCTCACCATTGTTAGGAGACGAGGAATCAAGGGCCCTCGAAACCGAAGGATCATTCGGCAGCGCGTCGCTTGTCGGTGATGCTGAGGAAGTTGCGGTCTGCGAAAATCCTAACGGTGCAAAATGCACTGCGAACACAGCCATGATCCCAAATAAAAGAAGAGGACATCTCCGCATAACAGATGTTTAGATGCACCCATTCGCGCCGAAGGTACAGATGGATTCCTCCTCACGCATCGCTCGTAAACTGGATGGAGAAACCGCCCGGGGTGTTATCATCTGCGAGCCGGATGACTAAGAATATTTTCGGCGAATTTCAATTTTCTGCGACGTATCCCCAATTTCCTGGACGTTGAAATCTCCCAAGGGATTTCAATGCGCCGCGAGGACGGAATCATTCATGCCTCACCTGTCTTTTCGATCTGTTAACTCAACACTCGTTGTAACAGCCGCCGCTCTACTGTTTTTTGCGCTTCCTCTAAACGCGGGCAGTGATGGAAACGTTCACCCTGGCTATTACCGCTATCCAGCGATTCACGGGGACACCATCATTTTCACGGCGGAGGGCGATCTGTGGTCGGTGAGCGCAAAAGGCGGCGAGGCGCGCCGGCTGACGTCAAATCCGGGGAGGGAAATCTATCCAGCCATTTCTCCGGATGGGCAGATGGTTGCGTTCAGTGCGGAATACGAAGGGCCTCTCGACGTTTACACCATGCCCGTCGAGGGAGGGTTGCCGCAGCGCCGTACCTGGGATGGCGGCGCCGCGGTCGCGGGATGGACTCCAGACGGCCGCGTGTTGGTGCGGACGCAACGCTACTCCACCCTGCCCGATCCAAAGTTGGTGTCTATTGATTCGAACGGACAACGTGAGCTTGTTCCGCTGGCGCAATCTGCGGAGGGCGCATACACGCCGGACGGAAAAACCCTTTTCTTCACTCGCTACAACCGGCAGCCCAGTCAAACTAAGCGCTACCAGGGCGGCACTGCGGAGAACATCTGGCGTTACGATGCCGGTGCGGAAGCGGTGCTGCTGACCGGCGACTGGCATGGTACTTCGCACAATCCCATGTTTTGGAATGGACGTGTCTACTTTCTTTCGGATCGCGATGGCGTGATGAATGTTTTCTCCATGGACAAAGATGGGCGCGACTTGCAACAGATTACCCATCACCGTGGTTTTGACGTGCAGTGGGCATCCATCTCCGATGGCCGGATCGCGTATCAGTGCGGCGCTGATCTGTGGCTGCTCGATTTGAATAACCATCAGGATGCCATCATTCCTATCACGCTGGTTTCTGATTTCGATCAACTGCGCGATCATTGGGTCAAGAAGCCGCTGCAATATCTCACGGGCGCGCATCTTGCTCCCGACGGCAGCGCCGCGGTTTTCACCGCGCGCGGCCAGGTGTTCACGCTGCCTGCGACTACGGGACGTATCGTCACCGTCGCCGGTAAACCTGGCATCCGTTACCGCGAAGCGCGCTACATGCCGGACGGCAAGAGCATCCTTGTGCTCTCCACCGAGAGCGGCGAAACCGAGTTCTGGAAATATCCCGTCAACGGGGTCGGCGCGCCCGAACAGTGGACCAACGATGCCAGAGTTCTTCGCTGGGAAGGCATTCCTTCGCCCGATGCGCGTTGGCTTGCCTACCGCGATAAGGATCAGAAGTTGTGGTTGTACGACACGAAAACCAAGCAGTCGAAACTCATCGCGCAGTCCATGGTCGACGATTTCTCCGATCTTACGTGGTCTCCCGATAGCCAGTGGCTCGCTTATGTGGAAGCAGCGACCAATACGTTCGCTCAGATCAAGGTGCTGAATATCAAGACCGGCGCCATTCAGGCGATCACCTCGGACCACTACAACAGCGTGAACCCCACCTGGAGTTCGGACGGCAAGTGGCTCTACTTCCTTTCCGACCGCATGTTGAAGACTACGGTGGGATCGCCGTGGGGTACGCGCCAGCCGGACCCGAACTTTGATCGCTCCATGAAAATTTATGAATTGGCGCTGACCGCCGGCCTGCGTTCGCCGTTTGCCCCGGTGGACGAACTCCATCCCGATAGCAAGTCTGAAGATAAGAGCGACGACAAGAAAAAGGACGATGCCAAATCCGAGGCAAAGTCCGACGATGCCAAAGCCGACGCCAAGAAAGAAGAGGGCAAGTCCGACAAGACCTCGGGGGAGAAGCCCGAGAAGAAAGCCCCACCGACTGTGAATATTGATTTCACTGATTTGGCCTCCCGGCTCAACGAAGTTCCGGTGCCGGCGGGCAATTACTCCTCTCTGCAGGCCACAGAGAAACGCTTGTGCTGGTTGCAAAGGGGCGAGGAAGCCGAGCCGAAGCTTGGCCTGCAATGTGTGGACATCGCGAATAAAGCTGACCCGCCAGATACAGTCCTGGCCGACGTGAAGGGATACGAGATTTCGCTGGACCGAAAGAAAATGCTGGTCAGCAAAGGCGATGACTTCTACATCCTGGGTTCGGACGTCAAAGCTTCGGCGCTATCGGACGCCAAAGCGCTTCCCAAAGCCAAAATTGATATGTCGCGTTGGACCTTCGCGGTCACTCCGCGCGCCGAGTTCCACGAAATGTATCTCGATGCCTGGCGACTGGAACGCGACTACTTTTACGACCGCGGCATGCATGGCCTCGATTGGAAGGCGATACGCGACCGCTATCTCCCGCTGGTCGATCGCGTCGCTGACCGCGAAGAATTGAACGACGTGATTGCGCAGATGGTCAGCGAGCTCTCCGCGCTGCATATTTTCGTTCGCGGCGGCGATTCGCGAAAGCCGGCGGACGATGTGGAGATCGCTGGCCTGGGCGCTATATTGCGCCGCGATGAAAAGGCGGGTGGCTTTGTGGTGCAGCACATCTTCGTTCACGATCCGGACCTGCCCAACGAAGCGCCGCCACTAGCCCGTCCCGATTCCCCCGTGCACGAAGGCGAAGTGATTCTGAGCATCGATGGAGAAGACTCGCTTAGCGTGCCGGATGAGCGCGCTTTACTTCGGGGTAAGGCGGGACGCAAGGTGTTGCTGCGCGTGAAATCCGCGGCCGGACAGACCCGCGACGTTCTGGTGACCCCCCTGTCGGAGCGAGACGAGCGCAACCTGCGCTATACCGAGTGGGAATATTCGCGGCGCCAAAAAGTAGAGGCCGATTCGAAATCGCAGATTGGATACGTTCATCTTCGCAGCATGGGTTCCGGTGACATCGAGCAATGGGCCCGCGAGTTTTACCCGGTCTTCGACCGGCAGGGCCTGATCATCGACGTGCGCCACAACACCGGAGGCAACATCGACTCCTGGGTGCTGGGCAAACTACTCCGCAAGGCCTGGTTCTACTGGCAACCGCGCGTCGGCAATCCGAGCTCTAACATGCAATACGCTTTTCGCGGATACATCGTCGTGCTCTGCGACCGGCTAACTGCCTCTGATGGCGAAGCCTTTACCGAAGGAATCCGGCGCTTGGGATTGGGGAAAATCATTGGCGTGCGGACCTGGGGAGGGGAGATCTGGCTTTCAGCCAGCAACACGCTGGCAGATGACGGAATCGCCACCGCCGCTGAAGACGGGGTTTACGGACCCGAAGGTAAATGGCTGATCGAAGGGCATGGAGTCGATCCCGATATCGAGGTGGATGATCTTCCGCATGCCACGTTCGGTGGAAGCGATGCGCAACTGGACGCGGCCATTCAATACCTTCGCGAAGAGATCAAGAAAGATCCGCGGCCGGTTCCGAAGGCTCCGCCGTATCCCAATAAGGCGTTTTCGTACGAACCGTAGGGATTTCTGGATCTTCCTTTGCGGACGGTCCTAATCGAAGGCCGGCGCAAAAAAATGAGTCCCCATCCGAGGATGAGGACTCATGTTGCGAAAGCTCGAACGATTCCGCGGAACGGACTCTATGCCTCGTCTTCTTTGATCCGCATACCGTAGAACGACCGATATACGAAGAAGACCGAAACCAGGAAGAAGGCTAGGGCCAGGATGTGGGTTAAGTTGCCCGGGTGGTCATTGGTGAGCGAAACCGCCAGTTCGACCGCCAGCAGTCCAAACAGCGTGGTGAATTTGATGACCGGGTTCATGGCCACAGAGGACGTGTCCTTGAAAGGATCGCCCACCGTATCGCCAATCACCGTCGCATCGTGCAGCGGCGTGCCCTTGAGCTTCAGTTTGGTTTCGACGATCTTCTTGGCATTGTCCCAGGCGGCGCCTGCGTTGGCCATAAAGATTGCCTGATAGAGACCGAAGATTGCAATCGAGATCAGATACCCGATAAAGAAGAACGGTTCCACGAACGCGAAGGTCAGCGTGCCGAAGAAAACGGCAAGAAAGATGTTGAACATGCCTTTCTGCGCGTACTTGGTGCAGATTTCAACCACCTTCTTGCTATCGGCTACGGACGCTTTGTCCGAGCTCTCCAGCTTAATATTGGCTTTGATGAACTCCACGGCGCGATACGCGCCCGTAGTCACCGCCTGCATGGATGCGCCAGTAAACCAATAGATCATGGCGCCGCCGGTAATTAATCCGAGGAAGAATGGAGCGTGCAGCAACGAAAGCTTGGCCACATTTTCGGTCAAGCCGTTGGTGAGTGCCATGATGATAGAAAAAATCATGGTGGTAGCGCCGACTACGGCGGTTCCAATCAGCACCGGCTTGGCGGTTGCCTTGAAAGTATTGCCCGCGCCGTCGTTCTCTTCCAGCAAGTCTTTAGCGCGCTCAAAATTTGCGTCGATGTTGAAGTCCTTCTTGATTTCCGCCGCGACGTTCGGGACTTGTTCGATCATCGAGAGCTCATACACCGACTGTGCGTTGTCGGTGACCGGACCGTAGGAATCGACCGCGATGGTCACCGGCCCCATGCCAAGGAAGCCGAAGGCAACTAGGCCGAAGGCAAACACTGCCGGAGCCAGCATCGTGGCTGCGGCAGCCAGTCCCATGCCGCTGAAGAAGTAGGCAATGGACATGAGAGCGACCATCGCCAATCCCAGCCAGTATGCGGAAAAGTTTCCGGCGACAAAGCCTGAAAGGATTCCTAACGACGCGCCGCCTTCTTTTGCCGAGGTCACCACTTCGTTCACGTGGCGAGAGTCGACCGAAGTGAAGACTTTAACCAGTTCAGGAATCAAGGCTCCCGCCAGCGTGCCGCAGGAGATGATTGACGCCAGCTTCCACCATTGCGTCGTATCGCCACCCAGGTCGGGGATGATGTACCGCGAAACAATGTAGGTGAAAACGATCGAAACAATCGAAGTGAGCCATACCAGCGTGGTCAGCGGCGCTTCGAAATTCATTTCGTTGGCGCTGCCGTACCGGGCTTTGGCGATCGCGCCATTAATGAAGTAGGCCAACGCGCTCGACACCAGCATCATGATGCGCATCACGAAAATCCATACCAGCAACTGCACCTGCGTGGTGGGATCTTTGACGCCCAGCAGAATGAAGGTAATCAGCGCGACGCCGGTCACACCATAAGTTTCGAATCCATCAGCCGAGGGGCCAACCGAGTCGCCGGCATTGTCGCCCGTGCAATCGGCGATGACGCCGGGGTTGCGAGCATCGTCTTCTTTAATCTTGAAGACGATTTTCATCAGATCGGAGCCGATATCGGCGATCTTAGTGAAGATGCCGCCCGCGATCCGCAACGCGGCCGCGCCCAGCGACTCGCCAATCGCGAATCCAATGAAGCAGGGGCCGGCATAATCGCTTGGCACGAATAACAGAATGAAGAGCATGATCAGCAGTTCGACCGAAATCAACATCATGCCAATCGACATTCCAGCTTGCAGCGGGATCTGATAAATCGGAAACGGTTTGCCGGGCAGGGAAGCGAAAGCCGTCCGCGAATTTGCGAAAGTGTTGACCCGAATCCCAAACCACGCCACCCCGTAGCTGCCCGCGATTCCGACCAGGCTGAATGCCAGGATGATCAAGACTCGATCTAATTCGAGGTGCCGTAGCACGCCGAAGTACACCGCGATAATGGTCGCGATGAAGATCCACAACAGCATCAGGAACTTACCCTGTGTCACCAGATAGGTTTTGCAGGTCTCGTAGATCAACTCCGAGATTTCGCGCATGGCGCGATGCACTGGAAGATTCCTCAAGTGCATGTAAATGGTCAGTCCAAACAAGAGGCCAAAAAGACAAAACAGCAGTCCGATCATCAGCAGTTTGTGGCCGTCTATTCCAAGAAACGACACCTGGGAAAGGTCGGGCAGCTTGAGGCTGGCCTCACCGCCCTCACTACTAGGGGACTGGGCCAACGCCGTGGATGCGCTCAGAGTCAGCCCAACGAGTCCGGCAACCAAAAGCTTGCCGAACTGGCCTCCTCGGAACGCCAATTTTGAGAGCCAGGTGCGCATAAATTTCCTCCGGATTAAAACAATTTAACGATGACCAAAACCTTTTGTCCCGCCTCCGTACACAGCAATCGACGGGCCCTCATCCGAGAGCTCCGCGGAAACCATGGCCGGAGTTCCGAACACGCTTCCACCGCAAGACTTTACAGGTGTGCTGAGTTTGGCCGCGTCGGAGATTCTGTGCCCGCCTGGCCTGGGGCTTGAGGTACAAACACCTCGGGGCCGTGCCAACACAAAACGTGTGTTTATAACACGCGAATTCCGGCAGGTCAAACCTGGTCGGATCGTATGAGCAGAATCGAGCCACTGAAGATTGTCGACTTTACAGGTTCACCGACGCGGTGACGGAAATCACACTCCGTTGTGCTGCGACGCAAAAACATTGCCGGTTCTGGTGCCAGACCGGGATTAAATCACCCAGCCTACGGTTTCACCCCCAACTGCCAGAAAAGGAACGAGTAAATATCCACTCCTTCCTCAATTTGCTTGGCAATCGGTTTTCCAGCCCCGTGCCCCGCTTTGCTCTCAATGCGGAGCAGAATCGGCCGCTCCCGGCTCTGGCCATTCGCCGCCTCCGCCTGCATCAGCGCCGCCATTTTCTTGGCGTGCATCGGGTTCCACCCGCGTATCGCTGTCCGCAGTCATGAACATAATCGCCGGATACTCCGTCCCCGGCTTCACGTGATGATACGGAGAATAGGCATACAACCACTGAAACTGCTTGGGATCGTCGGCCGAGCCGTATTCCGGAATCCAAAGCTTGGCAATCTGAAAATTCTGGTAGCGCAGCATGTCGAGCAGCGGCACCTGGCACACCACTGCGCGGAACAAGTCGGGACGCTGCGTCATCATCGCGCCCATCAAGAGTCCGCCGTTCGATCCCCCCTGAATGGCCAAATGGTCTTTATCCGTAATCTTGTCGTCAATCAGGAACTCGGCCGCCGCGATAAAGTCATCAAACACATTCTGTTTCTTCTCCAGCATTCCCGCCCGGTGCCATTCCTCCCCGAACTCGGCCCCGCCGCGCAAATTGGCCACGGCAAACACTCCGCCATGCTCCAGCCAGAGAAAGCGCGATGCCATGAAACTTGGCGTCAGGCTGATGTTGAACCCTCCATAGCCGGTTAGCAGCGTCGGATTCTTCCCGTTGAGCACGATCCCTTTCTTATGAAACACAAACATCGGGATCTTGGTGCCATCTTTCGAAGCAAACCAAAGCTGCTTGACTTCGTAGGCGGAGGGATCGATTGGCGCCTGCACCCGATCCCACAACTCCGTCTTGCGCGATTCCTAGCTCCACTTCATAAACCGACGCCGGAACTGTAAATGACTGGAAGCCAAAGAACATTTCGTCGCGATCCCACCGGCCCCCGATTCCCGCCGCCGTGCCGATCGCCGGCAGGGCAATTTCGCCCAATGATTTGCCCTCTAAGATCGAACATCTTGAGCTGCGAGGTGGCATTCTTTTCGTACTGCGCAAACAACTTTCCGCCAAACACGCTCACGTTCTGCAGCACGGCGTCGCTCTGCGGAATGATTTCCTTCCAGTTCTCTCGCTTGGGATTCGCCGCGTCCACCGCGAACACTCTGAAGCGCGGCGCATCCTCATTGGTCATGACATACAGCTTGCCGCGAAAAATCTCCGCCCCATAGACGAACTCCTTGCCGCTGGTGATTTCCACTGCCGGCGTGTCCGCCTGCAGATCCTGTAAAAAGAGGTTCGTCTTCGCCCAACCCTGGGCGGCGCTGATCAGCAGCCAGCGGTCATCGTCATCCGGCAACTGCACTCCCGGCATGTCCTGCGCACCCAGCTTGTCGCCAAAAATCAGCGCATCGCCGGCCGAATCCTTTCCCATCGCGTGATAGAAAATCTTGACGTGATAGACCTCTTCTCCTTCCGGCACCTCACCCTTCTTGGGATGGCGCGTGTAATAAAAGCCGGAGTCATCTTTCTTCCAGGCCACGCTAGCGAAGCGCGTACGCTCAATCGTATCGCCCAGCAGCTTGCCAGTCGCCGTCTCAATCACATACAAGGTGCTCTCTTCCGAGCCGCTGTGTGAGGTGCCATAGGCCACATACTTCCCATCATCCGACGGATACCACCAGTCGAGCGCGACCGTTCCATCCGCCGCCATCTGGTTGACGTCCACCAGCGCGCGGTCTTTGCCGTGAATTCCCTCGCGCACCAGCAATACCGGCTGGTTCTGCGTTCCCTCCCGCCGCGTGTAGAAGTAGTAAGACCCACCGACCTGAGGCGCACCGATAGTGCCAGTCGCTGAAAGTTGGGTGAGCCGCTCCTGCATCTGCCGCCGCCCCGGCAACGGATCGAGTACGCTGCGCGTGTATGCCATTTCCTGGCGGACGTATTCTTGCGTCTCGGAGCTCGCCGAATCTTCCAGCCAGCGATAGTTATCGGTAATCTTCTGGCCGTGCAAATCGTCCACCACCGGCTCGACCTTTGCCTTGGGCGGAGCCAGGGGCGCGGTAGGCGCGGGCGTGTCTTCAGCCCACGATCCCGCGGCCAGCAAAGAAAAAGCAGCCAAAGTCCAGAGCAATCGGCCTCCTAACATAGGCACCTCACGAAAACGGAAGATTGATTTGCTAGGGTAGCAGAATCGCGGGGGAGAGTACGCATTTCGGTTGTGCGCCACTCAAGCCCGTTTTTTTGGCTTGAGCGAGACTTGTGTCCGTCGCCCTTGTAAATTGATTTTCGTTAGCTACAATGTGGCCGGTCACAAACGATCATGCGGCTCCTTCATTTTCTGCTTCTGCTGCTTTTTACCAGCGCGCTCTATTCCCAAGACACGATCTCCGTAGATGCTCTTTCGGCCATGCATGTGTGCAGCGACAAGAATCCTCCGTCGGCAGGCCCGTGCTCAACGGCTCCGCGCCCCTTAAGCAAAGTCAGTCCTTCTTATCCCGAGAAAGCCCGCCAGAACCGGAAGGAAGGCACCGTCACTCTGGAACTAACGGTGAGTAAAGACGGGTCTGTAGGTAGTGTGCATCTTGTGAATGGAATCGACAAGGAAATCGATCAGGCTGCGGTCGGTGCCGTGAGCCAATGGAAGTTTGATCCCGGAACCTATCAGGGCAATCCGGTCGATGTGGACCTGACTGTGACGGTTAATTTCCGGCTGAACACTCCTCCACCGCAGGCTTTTCCGGACGAACAACTGCAAGAGCGAAAAGGCGCTGCCGACGATTTTCGAAACATCTACTCCGATGCCGCAGAGGCATACAACCGTGGTGACTATGCGACGGCGGCGAACCTGTTCCGTAAGGCCACTTCGATCAACCCAGAGAACTCAAATGCGTGGAACGAACTGGGCCGGTCGTTGCTCGCGATGAATCAGTTGGACGCTGCCACCGAAGCTCTGAAAACTTCGATTCAGAAGGATCCAGCCAGCAGGAACGCCTATAACAATCTCGGTCTCGTCTACTGGCGGGCGCGGAAATACCCGGAAGCTGCCACACAATTCCGCAAGCAAATGGTCGTCAATCCTGAAGATCACTACGCTCATCGCAACCTTGGCATGATGTTGCGCGATCAGCATCAGTGCAAGGAGGCCATGCCGGAACTCCAGAAAGCGCTTTCCCTCACTCCAAATCACGCCGAGACATTGCTGGCCGAAGGCGAGTGTGATCTTGACCTCGGCAACCGGGCTCAAGGCATCTCCGAGTTGGAACAGGCGACCAGCGTGTCTTCCGCACCCAACATTTTTAACAGTGCTGCCTACGTGCTGGCTAGGCGCAACATTGAGATCGGCATCGCGGAAAAGTGGTCAGAGGCGTGCTTGGCCACCGAAAACACCCGCCTTCAGAATATCTCTCTTGATCACCTGACTCCGCAGCAGCTGAACTACGTTTTCTGGATCGCGAGTTATTGGGATACTCGCGGCTGGATTTATTTTTTGAGCGGCGACAATACCGAAGCACGCTCGTACGTAGAAGCGGCTTGGTCAATCCGCGCAGACGCCACCACAGGCGACCACCTCGGCCAGATCGATGAGAAATCAGGCCGCTCGGAAGACGCGGCCAAAATATATGCCATGGCGATCGCTTCCGCAGAGCAGCCGACCCGAGCTCCCATCGACTTGGACGACCTCGCTGATGTCAAGAAACGGCTGGCAAAACTCGCCGGTGAGAACACCGATAGCAGCATTGCGCAGGGGCGTGCCGACCTGAACGGGAAAAACATAGTGTCGGTCGCTAATGAAGGTGCGCTCAACGCCTCCGGGGATTTCGCCATCCGTCTCTCGGCAGCCGGAAAGCCGCCGGAGTTTCACCAATTGAATGGAGACAAAACTCTCGCGAAATTCAGTGATTCGCTGCAAGCCACGAAGCTTCCCATCTCCCTTCCTGAAACCTCCCGCGTTGAGGTACCGTTTCGAGGAACGTTGACCTGTCATTCCGAGGAGACGCGGTGCCGGTTCGCTTTCCTGACCCCTGAAGATGCCGTGACTGTAACACGCGACGAGATCGCGCTGGCCAGCGCCACGCCGGCCACAAGTGCAAGCCGCGATCCGCATGTGTACGACGACCCGGCCATGGGTATGCGCATTTCCCTCCCCGACGATTGGAGACTGATCAGGCTAGAGCCGGGATCATCCCGCCGCCCGCGGAATGCTATGTTTGGCGAGTCCGGTTCGCTGGCGGTGTTCATGTTGACACGTGAGCACTTCGAAGGCTCCCTCGAACTCTACCTGAAAATGCTTAACAACTTTTTCTCTAAAAAAACGGACTTCCAGCACGCTAGTGAAAAAAAGGTGATGCGGGACGGGCTAACCTTCACGCGCTGGAGCGTGAGTTGGAACGAGAATGGCATTGTCTACTCCTCCGTGATGGAGATGTTCGGCGTGGGGGACGATTACTACCGCATTACCGCGCTCGCGCCGAAAGAGGTCTACGACCGTTACGCAGAAGCGTTCGAAAACATGTTGCATTCCGTGCAATTCCCCATGCTGCGGACGGATCCTCACCTCCCCGATCCTTTGAACTAGCCGGCAGCCCGGCGGAACAACTTCGCGCCCGGGTTATGGGTGCCCATTTTCTGGCTGCGGTTTGTAAGGCTAGGGGGGAAGTAGCCCGCAAGAACATGAGTGAGCCTTCATCGTAAAGGCGCACACGCTTCAGCCGCGGTGTACGGATCTCAATTGTGGTTCGCGATTTAGCCTGAAGGCTCGCCCTCTAACAAACCTGTCACTCCGACCGGAGTGCAGGCGAGGGGCCTGCTTCCGGTCCCGTCCCGGATTACTTAATGTGAGTTCGTCTCAATCATCCGAGGCCAGGCAATCTGAATCATGATCGTCGTAACCAGGGTCAGCAAAAAGCTGGCGATTTGCGGATGAGCCCGCCAGATGAGTGCTCCGAGCCCGAATACCCATGAACTCAACCCAACTGCAGTTCCAATCAAAGAAGCAATCAGAGAGACTTTCAGAGTTTTCATGGTTCATCCCCGGTGGTTGAATACGGTTGTTGGATACCGCCGCCGAATCTGATTATTGGATACGACAAACACCGCACTTTCGTTCCCTCTTGTTCTGCGCCCAGTCGAGCCAGTTGCAGGGGCATGGGTCGCCGAAACGTCATGCTACCGAATCCTGACTCGATCCGCACAACTAACCGCAAGCTTCCGGCCATCCATTCCGAGTTCCTGGAAGCGGTAAAGACCTCCTGTGCTAACGTATCCATCTGTACGCCGTTGAGAATAAGGATTTGAGGACGGGTCGATGCTACGCAAACTGGCCCTCGCAATTTCGTATTTCATTACAAGCCTGTACATCCTTTTGATTGTGTGGCCTGCTATTTACTGTTGGCAGCATGGATGCAAAGGGGCTGACCTCGATGCTTTTATGCCCGCCTTCTTTATTGGTCCGTGGGGAGCTGTCGCTACCGCTTTCTCATTACGCAACGCCCTACAGCACATCAGAAAAAGAGATTCATGGTCCTGGGCTTTCTGGCCTCTCGCAATTGTTTTCGCGATTGTTCTCGTCGCTACAATTGCTTTTTTCGCGTGGGTAATCTACGAAACTGCCGCTCATCGTAAGTAGCGGCTTGCGACGTTTTTCCGCTCAGGCCCTCGAATTTGCAAACGCCATGGATTTGAGGTGGAGACATTCTCCTTCCCCCACGATAGAATCTCCATCGGCAAAAATCACCATGAGGGATTTGGCATGGCCGCATCTACCAATATCGATTCCATCCTGCGGGAAGACCGCAAGTTCGAGGCCCCGGAAGCCTTCCGTGAAAAAGCCCACATCAAAAGCCTGGAAGAGTACGAGCGCATCTACCGCGAGTCCGTCGAGGATCCCGAGGGATTCTGGGGCACCGTCGCCAACGAACTTCATTGGTTCAAGAAGTGGGACAAGGTTCTGGAATGGAATTTGCCCTGGGCCAAGTGGTTCGTGGGCGGCCAGCTCAATCTTTCCTACAACTGCCTCGATCGGCACGTCCAGAGCTCGCGCAAAAATAAAGCCGCCATCATTTGGGAAAGCGAGCCCGGAGAAGTTCGCATCCTGACCTATCAGCAACTGCATCGTGAAGTGCAGAAGTTCGCCAACGTTCTGAAGGGCCTGGGAGTAAAAAAAGGCGATCGCGTCGCCATCTACATGGGCATGACGCCGGAGTTACCCGTCGCCATGCTGGCCTGCGCTAGAATCGGTGCGCCGCATACCGTCGTCTTCGGCGGATTCTCCTCGAACGCTCTCGTCGACCGCATCCACGATTCGCAGGCCGCCGCCGTAATCACACAGGACGGTTCTTTACGCCGCGGCGCCGAAGTTAAATTATTTCCCGCAGTTGAAGAAGCGTTGAAATCGTGCCCGAGTGTGAAGCACGTAGTGGTATACAAGCGCACCGGCACTGCCATCAATCTGCAATCCGGCCGCGACCATTGGTGGCATGAGTTGATGGCGAAAGCCTCCGATGAATGTCCCGCCGAGCCGCTCGATGCCGAGCATCCTCTTTATATCCTCTACACCTCGGGTACCACCGGCAAACCCAAAGGCGTTGTACATACAACCGGAGGCTATTCGGTTGGCACGTATCTCACCACAAAATGGGTCTTCGATCTGAAAGAGGAAGATACGTACTGGTGCACGGCCGATATCGGATGGGTTACCGGACATAGCTACATTGTTTACGGCCCGTTGCAGAACGGCGCTACCAGTTTGATGTATGAAGGCGCCCCGAATTTTCCTGAGCCCGATCGCTTCTGGAGCATCATTGATCGTCATCAGGTAAATATTTTCTACACTGCGCCCACCGCTATCCGCACCTTCCTGAAGTGGGGAGACGAATGGCCCAAAAAACACAAATTGGACAGCCTGCGTCTTCTCGGGACCGTCGGCGAACCCATCAATCCCGAAGCCTGGATGTGGTATCGCGAGGTAATCGGCCACAACCGCTGCCCTATCACGGATACTTGGTGGCAAACCGAGACGGGGCACATTATGATCGCGCCGATTCCGGGGGCGGTGGCGGCCAAGCCGGGGTCGGCGACGCGGCCGTTTCCTGGAGTGGTGCCGGAGATTGTAGATATGGAAGGGAAGCCGGTGCCCGCGGGGTCGGGGGGATTTCTGGTAATCACGAAACCGTGGCCGGGAATGCTGCGAACGATTTACGGCGATCCGGATCGTTACGTCAAACAATATTGGTCGCAGATTCCTGGGGTGTACTTTACCGGCGACGGCGCGCGCCAGGATAAAGACGGATATTTTTGGGTGATGGGGCGCGTGGATGATGTCATCAACGTGAGCGGACATCGGCTGAGCACGATGGAAATTGAATCGGCGCTGGTTGCGCACGAGGCCGTGGCGGAAGCTGCAGTGGTGGGGCGTCCCGATGACATCAAGGGACAGGCGATTTCTGCGTTCGTGACTTTGGAACAGGGAAGAGTCGCTACTCCGGAATTAAAAGATGAGTTGCGTAAGTGGGTGGCGAAAGAAATTGGAGCGATGGCTAAGCCGGACGATATCCGCTTTACCGATACCTTGCCCAAGACTCGCAGCGGGAAAATCATGCGGCGCTTACTGCGCGAACTCGCTACCAGCGGAGATGTTAAGGGGGACGTCACTACATTGGAGGACTTCGGGGTGATTGCCAAGCTGAAGGAAGACGAGGTCTAGAGAAGTCTGCAAAAGCTTTTAACCGTCTGAAGTCACAGAGACTGCCGCGAGTACGCCCAGGAACAACAGAATCCGCAAGACGAGCAAATTACTGCGCACCGCGCAACTAGCTTTTGCCCGATTTTGCGGGCACCGCTTGCGCGGTTTCCGCCTGCACTCCGCGGCGATGCAAAAGCTCCACGACTGCCTGATACAAGCGGGTACGCGTGGCATAACGGTCGTTGGCGCGAGTAATGTAACGCACATGCACTTCTGTTCCCGCGCCCGTCGGACGCAAATTGACTGCCGGTTCGGCCGAGACGGCATGCACGCGGTATCGGTTGGTGGCCTGCTTCCATTCTTCTTCCGCAGCCCGCGTGTCGGCCTCGGTTTCCTTGACCACCATTTGTTGGATCGACTCGATAATGGGATAGGGATCCTCGGTCGCCGGTACCGTGACCTGCACCTCGTCCCACAGCCACTGGCCGCTGGTGGAAAAATTGAAGAAGTGGCCCTGGATGGCATAGCTATTCATCATGGCCACCTTGCGCCCCGTGGGATGCCCAGCCTCGGCCCAGTTGCCAGTTTCGAGCAGAACCGTGCGCAACAACCCGATCTCCATTACCTCGCCGGCCACGCCGTTGATTTCCACCCAGTCCCCGACGCGAATGCCGTTGCGGCCCATCAAGGCAAACCAGCCGAGGAAGGAAATAATGAAATCCTGCAGGGCCACAGTTAAACCGGCGCCGGCCAGACCGAGAACCGTGGTCAATTGATTGGGAACGCCGAAGACCACCAGCAGAATCAGCACCAGGCCCACAGCCCGCAGCGCGAAACGAACGATCAGGCGCAGGGTGCGAAAGCGAACCTGCTCCGGGCTCAAGTCGCTCAAGAAGTGCTCCACCAGTACGCCGGCCAGATACATGGCGAGAACAATCAGCACAATGTAAAGCGCGGATTTGAGAACCCCGTGCAGCGCGGCCCGCTGATCGGATTTCACCAGAACAATCCAATTGCCATATGCATCGCGGAGTTCGCTATGATCTTGAACGCGCTTGTCCAGGTCGGCGAGATCTTTCTGATCCACGGAAACCGTGTGCAGAGAAAGAAGCGCTGCGGCAGCGTCTCCGCTTGCTCCCGCGGAATCCTGGTTTCCTTCAGACGCGAGTTCGCTAGAGGCCGCCTGTGCCAGGGTTTGCTGATCCGTCTTCTCCTCGGTGACCTGCTTCTCCAGTTCGTCATGCTTTTGGCCGAGTGCGGCGGCGTCATGGGCCGCTTCGTTTTGTGCTTCCTTCAGTTGTGCAACCTTGTTACGCGCTGCCCGCCAGGCGGTCATCCGGCTCACCAGGTTCGCGGCGTACGTTGGAGCAGCGCTTCCCGGTGAAAATTGCAGGTGAGTGGTATCGGCCTGCTGAGCGGCTTCATGGCGATTAAACTGCCGCTGGACGCGGCTTAGGGGATCGAGGCCAGAGCGGGCCAAGTCCTCCTTGGCATCGTCCAGTTCGTCCTGATCAAGCTCCATCTGAGCTTGAACGATGTCCTGTTGCTGCTGCAGCGCGCTTTTCTGATGATCGTTCGTGGCCGCTGCAAGCTTCTTCTTGAAATCGTCGATGCGGCTCTGGTCGGCTTGCACCATGGCCTCGGCTTTGCTCACCCGGGCGTATAGTTCCCGGCTCTGGGCTGAAGTAGAGCGGGGCTGTTCAGTCGCGTCGCGCAGCGCGTCAGCGAAAGCCAGATCTACTTCATGGTCAGCCAACTTCAGCGCCTGTTGCGCGATTCGCTGCTCATCCCAGCTCGAGACCAGCTTGGCCATGTTGCGCGCGGTTTGTAGAGGTTGCTCATCCACCGGCGGAGCGGCATGCCCTGAGCTTTTCGCCGCAGAGGCTGGCTGTCCCAAATCTCGCGTCAAGACAAGACCGATCACGCACGCTAATACCAGTAGAAGCAGGCCGAGAATCGCGAGGGAGTTGAAGATCTTCATAGGCACTGGACGGAGCAGCAGCGACGATTATACGGTCCCGAGAAGAACTGAAAAAATCGCTGGTTCATACCAGTTTATGAAAGTGGTGCTGAATGGCTTCCGCCTGACTTCTGGTTACGACCGCGGAGAGCGCGGCCGCGTCGGCGTTCTTCACTGCCTGCACGCTGCCAAAGTGTTCCAGCAAGCGGCGAGTCGTGCTGGCGCCCACTCCCGGAATTTCGAGCAATTCGGTAGAGCGGTCGCGCATCTGGCGGCGTTTGCGATGGAAAGTCACCGCAAAGCGGTGGGCCTCATCGCGAATAAGTTGCACTACATGCAGCACGGGAGAGTGGTGATCCAGAACCACTGGCTCGTTCTCCTGTCCGTAAACGTAGATGATCTCTTCGCGCTTGGCGATGGCGGCCAGCGGCTGATTGATGATGCCCAAAGTTTCCAGAGCCTCGGCCGCGGCGTGCAGTTGTCCGAGTCCGCCATCAATCAGCACCAGACTCGGCATGGGCTTATTTTCTTCCAGGATGCGCTTGTAACGGCGCGTGACGACTTCGCGCATGGAGGCGAAATCGTCCACGCCCTCGACCGTGCGGATGATGAACTTACGGTAGTCGGATTTCTTGATCTTGCCTTCTTCCCAGACCACCATCGAAGCCACGGTTTCCGCGCCCTGGATGTGCGAGATGTCGAAGCATTCGATGCGTCGCGGCAATTCCGGTAGGCCCAGCGCGTCCTGCAGCGCTTCCTGAATTGCCTTGGTGTTGGGTTTCATGACGCGGAAGCGCTGGTCATAGGACTGCTTGGCATTGTTGCCGGCTAAATCGATTAGAGAGCGTTTCTCGCCGCGCTGCGGGACGACAATATAGGCTCGTGTGGCGCGGGTACCCTCGCCCACGATCTGCTCAGAGAGCACATCTTCCAGCGCTTCGCGATCTTCAAATTCCACGGGAACGTAAATATTTCGCGGGACATAGGGCTGCCCGATGTAAAGCTGCTTAAGCAGGGCAGAGAAGAACTCGCTGGGGTTGAAGGCGTGGCTGCGGGGCTCTGCTCCGCCCGGGCCGGACTCTACCGGATCGTTTTCTGGCTCGATCGCAACCTCTGCCGAGCCTTGCTCGGCATGGACGGGGCGAAGCCCCGTCCCCACATGAAGCCCTGTCCCCACAGGAGGTACATCCAACTCTGGCAACTCCTCCCAGAAAAATTCCCGCCGATCTAGCACTCGCCCACCACGCATATGGAATAAATTCACCGCCAGCATCCCATTTTCGAAGTGGTAGCCAAAGACGTCGGCATCATCGCCTTCGACCGAAGCGATGCGTTGCTTCTCCTGCAACTGCTCAACCGTGGAGATAAGATCGCGATACCTCGCAGCCCGCTCGAATTCTTCCGTCGCAGCGGCATTTTCCATGCGCTCCCGCAAAGAACGTGCAAGATCGCTGGGCCGGCCTTCGAGAAACAACTTCACGTCCCGCACCGCCTCCTGATAAATCTCGGGCGTCGTCAACTCTTCCACGCAAGGCCCCAGGCAGCGCTTGATGTAATACTGCAGGCAAGGCCGCAGATGATAACGCGTCAAATCCACTTTGCACGACGGAACCAGAAAATTCCGGTGGATTAAATCCACGATGCGATACGCCAGGTTGGCAGGGAAGTAAGGACCGTAATACGCTGCTCCATCTTTGCGCAGGCGGCGCGTAACGTAGACCCGGGGAAAGCGCTCGCCCAGCGTGAGCTTCACATAAGGGTAGGTTTTATCGTCGCGCAGCAGAATGTTGAAGCGCGGTTTCTTCTGCTTGATGAGGTTGTTCTCGAGCGCCAGCGCCTCTTTGGTATTGGCGACGACGATGTAATCCACGTCCGCCGCCTCGCGAACCAGGGTTCCAGTCTTAGCGTCCTGCCAGCGGCCTTCGTGGAAATAAGAGCTCACTCGGCTACGCAGGTTGTTCGCCTTGCCTACATAAATGACCTCACCCTCGGCGTTCTTGTAGAGATAAACGCCGGGCTCGGTGGGCAGGGAACGGATTTTGGAGGGAAGATCCATTGTCCGAGAACTTTATTTTACAGGCGATTCTATACGCGCTCTGCGATGGGTTCGCTGTTTATTCGCTAGCTGATAGAATAGAAACAAGGAGATTGCCTATGGATGCCGCTTCGATTTTTTCCGAGCAGGGGATGAAATTGAACGTTCGGCCTCTCTGCGACGAGCACTTCCTACCGATGGAGCCCGTTATTGTCAAGCTCCGAATTGGGACGGACATATGGATCGAACCAGCATTTCATTGCCCCCGTGAGGGTTGTGTGCGCTCATTCGAATCAGGAGGGTACATTTCGACCATTGACGGGTCAGTCGTTCCGGAAAGCAGGAACTTCATCGGCTGCTGGGACGGCGCGATGTACATCGAATGTTTGGAGCAAGACTCGCTGATTTGGCGATGTTGCCGTGTGGGATGCGAGAGGTCGAGGGTGACGGATCGAGCCCTTCGTCCGACTGACAAGAACGGTTTCCGCCTGGACGGTGTCATGAGTGGTCCGCCCGACCTCTCGTCGCGGAAAGGATTCTCACGCGGATGAGGAGATTGGATAGAGATGGAGAAACGCTAGCCATCGGGTCGGGGAAGCTCTATGATACGTAAGAGGGAGGACGCGTAAATGCGAGAGGATCATAAGTCGCCAAGCGTTCGGACACAAGACGGGACGCTCCAAAAAGGCGTGTCGAACGGCCGAAATTTTAAGCCTTCGGTCCCAGCCAACTACACTCCACCGCCGCCTGCTCAGGTTCCGCCCCCGCCGACTAAGCAAGGGAAATAGCGAGTGCCGCAAGGAGTTCAGGCGCTTGCGGTTCTGTTGCTGCTACTGCCAGGTTTCTTCAGCGCGAAGATTGTTCAGATGCTTTGCGCTCGACCGAAGCAAAGTGAACTCGACAAGATCGTTGAGGCTTTGCTTTTCAGCTTCTTCACCTATCTACTTTTTGCGTTGACCTTGGGCCCGGAGTTGCCCTTGTCTTGGTCTGCGAGGGGAGACCAGAACGGAATCCACTACCTAATGGAGATTCATCGCGGTCGCTTGGCCTTGTTGGCGGCCTACGCTGGAATGCTAGGCTTTGCGTGGGGCTGGCTGACGAACCACGACGCTCTGTTGACATGGTTAAGAAAGGCCGGATTCACGCAGCGAAGCAGCAGAACATCAGTGTGGAACGACATATTCCACACTCTTGGCGGAACCGTCCAGATTGGCTTGAAGGATGGTCGAATGGCGCAGGGATGGCTTCGCTGCTATTCGGATGAAGCTGAGGACTCGACGTTCTTTTTGGAAGCGGCTTCTTGGGTCGACGAAAACGGCGGGGTTTACCCGGTTGACGGTCCTGGAGTGCTCTTCACAAAACAATGCGATGTTCAATTCGTCATATTCCTCAACGAAAATTCTCCGACGAACAGCGATGTATTGCCGGCCGGCGGAAGCGCGCCCACCGTATAAAATTTCCTCGATTTCCCCGATTTGGCTTCATTTTCCGTTCCGGGAAGGCTAGTGGAATAGCCGACAAGCTATTAATAAGGCAACACTTACTGTGCATTCGGCAACTAATTGAAATTGGCACACCCCGTGCTTATGTATGATTGGGACGCAAGTGAGTTATTCCCCCGGAACCCAAGTCGCGGACCCAAGGGTTTTGCAAGATTAGTATTATCGAGAGGAAAAGGAGCCCTCCCAACATGAACCGCACTTCGCTAACGATTCTGCTGGCAATGAGCACAGCATTCTCCGTCGGTTGCGCGAGCAAGAACTACGTTCGCCAACAGACCACGCCGCTCATCAACAAGACCAACGAGCTTGATGATCTGGCCGCTAAGAATTCGAAGGATATTAAAGATGTGGACGCCCGCGCCCAGTCTGGCATTCAGGCGGTGAATACCAAGACCGCGGAAGTGGATCAGAAAGCCCAAGCCGCCGGGCAACAGGCCGCGCAGGCTCAGACCCTGGCCGACACCGCCGTCAATCGTGTGGACTCCCTGCAAACCACCGTGGCCAATCTGGATAACTATCGCGTGGTCACCGAGGCCTCGGTACACTTCGGCTTCAATAAAGATTTTCTGACCAAGAAAGCCAAGGACGCCCTCGACCAAATGGCGACGGACGTGAACAATACCAAGGGCTACATCATCACGGTGGAAGGTGGAACGGATTCGGTTGGATCCGCGGAATATAACTACGACCTCAGCCAGCGGCGCGCCGATGCAGTGATCCAATACCTGGCATCGAAGCACAACGTGCCCGCCCACAAAATCTACTTGATCGGTTTGGGCAAGGATAAGCCGGTTGACTCGAACAAAACCAGCGCCGGCCGGGCAGCCAACCGCCGTGTGGACGTGCGCTTGATGACCAATACCGCCAGTTCAGCTCCCGCGAGCCAGCCAACGGCTTCCGGTCAGACGCCGCCCAGCATGTAGGACAGATTCCCTCCCTCCCCGGAGGACTTCACCAGCGGCCGTTCCGTCCCCGCGGAACGGCCTTTTTTCCGTCTTACCATCGCTCGTCCCTGCTACCCTGCATCTCATCAAAATAGGTAGAATAGATTTCGTGCACCGCTGTTCCATGGTCGCGCTGTTGTTGGTTTTCTTCGCAGGGGTGGCGTTTGCGCAAGTGGAAACGCTGCCGCCCAGCGATCAGGGTCCTCCCAAGAACGAAGCGCCTCCGCGCGATGACGATGTGCGTCCCCCTGGGGTGAGTTCCAGCCGCGATACCAGAATCGATATCAGTCCTCCGAAAGATGACGCCAAGGACCACCCCGCCAGCGCAGAGGCGCCCACAGCTCCAACCGAGGATGTGAGTGATATCCAGGAGCTGCATCCGTGGGATCCGCACAAAGCCGCGAAAGATGTTGAAGTAGGGGATTTTTATTTTCGGCGAAAGAATTATCATGCTGCCGTCGATCGCTATCGCGAAGCTTTGTTCTACAAAGCTGACGACGCGGTGGCGAACTTTCGCCTGGGTGAGGCTTTGGCGAAGCTCGATCAGGACGATGAGGCCGTAGCTCACTTCCAGGCCTATCTCAAGGTGCTGCCGCATGGTCCGTTTTCGAAGGAAGCGGAGAAGGCTATCGAGAAACTGAGAAGCGACAAGAGTCAGGCGTCTCAAAGTGCGCCCAAGCATTAGCCATTGGCGCACGATCAAACCTCCTTACAATCCGCGGAAAAGGTCCGGGACTTGGTGTGCTTTTGGGTGGAGCGGCGCTTCAGCGCTGCCTTAACCGTAGCCCCCTAGCATTCGATTTCAATCTTCCCATTTTGAAACTCGGTTTGGCGGCTTGTGCGCCTCACGCCAACTGCAATCTTGCCGATCTATCCTGAAGATTGGCTCCTGAAAGATTGACTTCGATTTTGTAAGGACGTTTTGATCTCGGCCGCAGATCGCTATTCCTTATGACGATTCCTGCCATCGACACTTCCAAGGTTGCGCCCGCAGCAAAATGGCCTTCCATCCTGCATGAAGCGACCGCGGAAGTTTTTTCGATGATGGCCGGAATGGAAGTCACGGCTGGCGCAGATTTGCCGGCTCCGGACACAGCGAACAGTCCCTCCACCACCATCACCGGCACGGTGGGAATTGCGGGCGCGTTGTCGGCGATTCTGAGTTTTCGTTGCAGCGCTCAGTGCGCCGCCAAGATCGCATCACGAATGCTCTCCGTTCCCATCGCGGAGGCATCGCCGCATCAGTGCGATGCGATTGGAGAGATTTGCAACATGGCTGCGGGAAACTTCAAAGCCAAAATCGGATTGGAAGACAAATGCATGTTGTCCGTTCCCTCGGTAATTACCGGCGGAAACTACCAACTACATGCCGCCTCCGCGACCCGCCGGCTGGAGTTGCCGCTCATCTGCGAAGGCGAAGCGGTGTGGATTGCGCTGGAAATTCGCGGTTGAAACTGGACAGGAACAAGGCCTTTAACGGCAGGCGCTGCCACTTCGCCCGAATCATCCGAGTGAAGTGGCAGCGCCGCGGCCTTTAGAACATGAAGCCGGCTTCGACGACTCCGCGAGTTTGCGTGCCGTCCAAGCCTTGATGCCCGAACCCGAAACCCGGAGTGAAACCGCGAGCGTCCACCACCGAGAGGTCTCCGCGAATGAAGAATCCGTCCTTTTGGTAGGTTGGCGTGAAGGTAAATGAGAATGCGCTGCTGCCTGGGCCATAGAGCAGACTGACGGCGCCATTCGCGACGCTGCCCGTGCTCGTAATGTATTCCGGCCGCAGGGCTATCGACACGCCGTGTTTAAAGTTGTAGTTGAAGAGGAGAGCGCCGCCATCGGTCGAGGCGCCTTGCGGGATTCCCGCATTCACATTGGTCGGAACGCTGGTGTACTGCCAGTAAGGCTGGACGTACCAGTTCCCATGGGTGTACGTATAAATGACGTTGTAGATGGAGCCGTTGTTTTGCACTGGCGTCGCTGGCGTGTAATAGGGCGTAGTTCCAGCGTTTCCGCCAGCCACAAAGGAAATAGTGTTGGCCGCGTTGAAAGCGTAGGCCGCAGACCCGCTAATCCAGTTGTAGCGGTTGGAATAGAAGCCATCGTTCCAACTTAAAGAAAGCGTCAGTTTCTTGAGGGTCTCATTGAGTTGGATGCCGCGGCTTACCGCCGTCTCCTGGTTCCACAAAAGACCTCGCTCGACGTTTAAGTTCTCGAAGCTGAACGTGTACTCGGCGCCGATCAGGGTGGGTAGCTCGCCAATCTCCGCGGAGAAATTGCCTTTCACCAGCTTCAAGTATCCGAGAGGCAACGGTCCCCAGAAGTCGGATAGTGTCTTGGACGTAGAAATGAACGGGACGCCCAAGTCCGGAATGTTGTAAGCGCCGCCCTGTAAGTAGAACTGAAACCATCCAGTAGTTTTCTGCACGAACACCTGAGCGTTGCTCACATCCCAATGAGTGTCGGTGTCGCCGGGCACCGTGTTGTTACCCGTCATGCCCATTCCACTGAGGATGCCGGTGACGGCAATGTTCTTCCACGGGCCCGCGTTAAATGTGTGGGGCACCGCGGTTGAGAGCGGCTGGGTCATCGAAGGAGAAGCCAAGGGAGCGGGTGCGGCCGCCGCCGGAGCAGCGGGCGGCGCGGCTGGCGCCTGTTGTGGCGCGGCTGCTGGCGCGGAAGCGGGAGCAGCGGCTGCTGGCGCACTTTGATCCTGCCCATCGGGAGCTGCGTTCGCACTTGAAGAAGAGTCGGTGGCCGGTTGATCGGCCGTCGCCGATGAAGCGGAAGCGAGCGAAGCAGGGTTTGTTGCACTGCTCTGTTGTTGAGTCGCTTGATTTGCGTCCACTTGAGCTTTGCACGCAATCGGAATCGCAAATGCGACCGTCAGGCTGAGTATCGCAGCAGGTATTCGCAAAAAAGCTCTCATATTGTTGTTCACGTGGCTCCTCTTGTTTGAATTGAACGTCCGAGATTTGACCGACTGTCAGGAAACTGGCCTAGACACTATGGGGAATGAAGTTACGGGCCACGATGCATTGGTGTCCAATCGCAAATTTTTTTAAGGCACATAAACAAAAACGTGGCAGCATAAAATTTATTTAGCTGATTAATAAAAACGATTGGGAAGCAATCTCGACCGAGCGCGTCAATTCTGGGAACTTTGAACCATTCGGAAGGGACGGCCGTAGCGGAGGCTTTAATCAGAAAAGGGCAAAATCAGCAGTATTTCCCGTACTTTGCGACTTCGCGCAACACATCTACTCTACAAGATCGGTTTGGAGTGCGAAGCGGCCGTGTAATTTCATCGAGCGCAACTGATCTTCAGAACTTTTTGATTGCGTCACTTGTAAAACAGATTTGGATAATCGAATAAACGAAACATTCGGCTGCGGGAAGCGCCCCAACTCCCTGGTTTTTAATGCGCAGCCATCCTCTTTATCCTCCCGGTCAATTTCTTATGCAGAACTATTTTTGATGCTCGCGAAAAAAACAATCAATTGGACCGCTTTGCAGAAAACCTATAAAACCGCAAGGTCTTTGGAATGATCGTCGACCGGCCCACAGCAGCGGAGTACGCAGGTGCCAGAGTCATCATGCGACGTTGTGAATGCGACTGCGGAATTCATTTGCTTGTTGTGGGCAATTAGTTGGAGAGAAAGGCGACGCCCCGGAAGCGCTTATCGGTCCAATAAAAAATATGAATTTTACAGACTCCTGATTTCGGAGCAATGTGGTGGCGCTAGTTATAAAGATTTCGTAAAAGACCTGTAGAAACCGCTGGGAAGCCGCTCGGTGTGGAGCGGCCACAAAAAAACTTCAACGCTGAAGGAGAAATGTAAATGGCAGATGCTCCCGTAGAAATGAAGCCTACTCTTGGCCTGACTGGTCTAACCATGAACGCCATGGCGCTGATCGCCCCCGGCGCCTTCCTTTGGCTAACGTACGAAGGGCAGGCCGTTGCTGGCAACACCGCTCCTGCGATGTGGATTGGTATCCTCTTTGCCACCGCCCTGTGTCTGGCCACAGCGGTGTGTTATGCGGAAATGGCGAAGTTGTATCCCGGCACCGGCAGTTCCTACTACTTTGCGGAACAATCGTTCCTTAACCACGAAACAGCGTGGCCCTATGCACGGCTCGCCAAGTTTGTCGTCGGCTGGGGCTCGCATCTTTATTATTGGATCTATCCAGGCGTGATGGTCGGCGTGATCGGGGTTATTTCAGGCTACCTTGTAGGCACGCTCTGGCCGAACTTCATGAGCGCCAGCAACCCCGGGCCCATGTTCATGATGGCGGTCGCGATCTTCTTCGCCTTTGCGGTTGCCTATATTGCGCACCGCGGCGTTAACGGTTCGACCTCCGTCAACATTGCCATCAACGTCGTTCAGATCAGCGCGTTGATCGTGTTCGCAGTTGCAGCATTAGGTTACCGCGCGAAGCATCCTGCAGGTAGCGAGGCTGCCCAGTTCGATCCGCAAACCAGCGCTGGCTATAGCTGCGAGTTCGCCACCACCAAAACCATGGTAAACGGCACAGCCACCGACACCATCGTCCGCGCCGCCGACGGTACTCCGCAATGCGCGGTCGACGCGGCGGGAAAGCCAGTGCCCTACCACATCAGCTATCCCGAGACTGACTCTACCGGTGCTTTCGTTTCACACCCCAACGCTTACTCCGTGGTACGTATGCACAATTTTGGCTACATGTTTGTTCAAGCCACCATCGCGATTCTCATTTTGGTGGGCTTTGAATCCGTCACCTCGATGGGAGGCGAGGCCAAAAACGCCAAGCGCGACGTTCCCATCGCAGTCATTACGTCACTCCTGGTACAGGGCTGTTTCTGCTATCTGTTCGAGTATTTTGCCGCAAACTATTTTCTCAACAGCGGGTATCCCAACGCCTTCGCTCAGGCATCCTCCGCCCCCATCGGCGATATGATGACGATGGTGGGCGATGCTTTATTCGGGGCCGGCCGGGGACGTATCTTCATGTTGGTGGAAGCGGCTACGGTGTTCCTCGCGCTGATCGGCACCACGCTTTCCTGCATCAACACCGGCGCCCGCGTCACTTATGCCATGGGCAAGGACAAAGAATTGCCCGATTCCATGGGTGCGCTGCACAACACTAACCTGACTCCTCACAAAGCCATCTGGACTCTGGCCATCATCTCGGCCATCGTCGGCTGCATTACGGTCTCGGTGTTTTTCGGCGACGGCGGCGCTCCCACGGACGCTTCCATTGCCGCCATCCCGCATGGCTTCTGGTCCAGCTTCGGTTACACCACGCATGACAAGATGGCGGCGTTGCCGAATACCTTCCTGACCACTACGCTCGCTTCGAACTTCGGAACGTTCCTGTTGTATATGCTGAGCTGCGTCACTTGCATCGTCTGCTACCACAAACATCCCCAGTTTAAGTTCGTGCGTCATCTGGTGATTCCAGTGTTCGGTCTGCTGGCTAACTTGGCCTGCATGGCCTTTTACCTCATTGGTCCGTTCATGGGGTTCGGCACAAAAATGGAACCTCTGCTGGCCTTGGGAGTCGCTCTCTGTTGGGCCGTTTACGGTGGCATCTACTTTATGGGGATTAGTAAGAAGCACGGCAAGACCACATTGGTGGAAAGCCGAATGGCGAGCTAGCCCGGTGAAGTGAGGAGCGACGTAAGTAAGGACTAAAGATGATGGGGCGGGCTCACCAAGCCCGCCCGTTGTCTTGCTTCAAGGATGCGAAGTCATGATTCATCATCGCCTGTTCGGCCAGAGTTCGTTTGACGGCGACGTAGAAGCGGGCCGTCCGTTACAATTTCCTATGCTTGAACTCGAATTCGCACAGCTTTCCGATCCTGGGCAGGTGCGCGAAGGGAACGAAGATTATCTAGGCTACGTTGCACCCGCCACGCCCGAGGCCGCCAGTTCCATCGGATGGCTCTTCGTTTTGGCGGATGGGGTTGGCGGTCACGACAAAGGGGAAGTGGCTTCGCGCATGGCCGTGGAAACCGTTCTTGCCGGTTTTCGCCGCGCGAATGCCGGCGAGCCTCACGCTAGCCTGATGTCCCGTTTGATCCAGCAGGCGAATGCTCAAGTCATGGAAGCCGGCCTCGCGACCGGTCCCGGCGGCACTCCCATGGCGACTACATTGGTGAGTTGCGCGCTGCGTTACGATCGCGCCCTGGTGGCGCACGTGGGCGACTCTCGTTGTTACCTTGTTCGGCGCGGCCAGGCAGCCGTGCTTACCCGCGATCACACGCTGGCCGGAGAGCAGGCGCGGATGGGCTTGCTTTCGGCTCAGGAAGCCGCGGATTCTCCCAATCGCCACTTGCTCAGCCGCTCTCTGGGGAGCGGGATGTTTGTTAACGTCGAGACCAATGAGCACCAGGTCTTGCCTGACGACATTCTCGTGCTATGCTCGGACGGCTTGCACGGGGCCGTCGAAGCCTCAGAAATCGCGGCGATCGTCAGCCATAAAGAAGATTTGAATGCTGCCGCGCACAGGCTGGTGGCCTTTGCCAATCAACAGGATGGCAGTGACAACATCAGTGTGCAGATCATTCGTGTGCGCAGCGTGGAGCGGGTGGGAATGTATCGCGGAAGGCCTTACCGCCTGCGTTGACGCCTCTTGTGTACCCTTAGAACTCCCACTTAAATTTTATGGATTCTTTATGCCCCGGCGTGGGAGATTCTGGCATCATGGAAGCAGATGGTGGGGATGAACCAATACGTGCGACTATTCCAAACGCCGCCCTCGCGCATGACTATGCCCACTGACGATCCGCGCTGACCATGACCTCACTCCACACCGGCGAACAACTCGATCATTACAAGATTGACGGCGTGGCTGCGCGCAGCGGCATGGCCTCGATTTTTCGCGGTACCGACATGCGCACCGGACGCCAGGTGGCCATCAAGATTCCGCATCCTGAGATGGAAGGCGATCCGGTTCTCTACGATCGTTTCCAGCGCGAGGTGCAGATTGGCCAGAAGCTCGATCATCCGGGAGTCATGAAAGTCTTCAGCGATGACGAGCGCAGCCAGCTCTACATGGTGATGGAGTGGGTGGACGGCTGGCTGTTGCGCCAGTTGCTTAATCAGCAGAAGAAACTTTCTCCCGAACGTGCAGTGAAGATTGCGATCGGCATCGCGGAAGCGCTCGACTACATTCACTCCAACGGCGTCGTCCACCGCGATCTAAAGCCGGAAAATATCATGATCAACGATGACGATCAGATCAAGCTGATCGACTTCGGCATCGCTTCGAATTTGGGCTCGCGCAGGCTCACCTTCGCCAAGTTTTCCCAAACCATGGGAACGCCGGATTATATTTCTCCGGAGCAGGTAAAAGGGAAGCGGGGGGACGGGCGCAGCGACATTTACTCGCTGGGCGTGATGCTCTACGAAATGCTGACCGGCAAGGTGCCGTTCACCGGGCCCAATCCGTTTGTCATCATGAATGACCGGCTGCTGAATAATCCGGTGCCGCCGCGCGAAATCGATCCCAGCATTTCTCCGCAATTGCAGGAAATCATTTACCGGGCCATGGAGCGTGAACCCGGCAAACGCTATGCCAATGCCCGCGACATGATTTGGGATCTCCAACATCTGGACCAAGTCGGCGTAGCCGAACGTGCGGAGTTGAGTGACTGGAAATTACGGCGCGAACCGCTCACGCGAAAAATTCTCTTCTACGCCATGCTGGCGCTGATCCCGGTAGTAATTTTTGGATTACTGCTGTGGGTGGCGCGGCACTGAGTAGTGGCCAACCGCTGATAAAACATGTGAATGGCCGGGGTACCCCCCTCCCTCCTTTCCGACTGCAAAATCCAGAAAACAAAGGATTTGATTTTACGGCACCCTGCTAGATCTTTGAGTTTGCAGGAGTTACGCGCAAAATCTAGATGGCAAACGGGTTACGCGCACCGAGAATGAGAAGTTGGGTTTGCGGTGTGCTGCTCAGATTGTCAAAGACCGTGCATCGTCGAAAGCGATCACGCTTCCTATTCACAGCGTATGGGATTGGAAAATTGAGGTCAACGAGAAAGCATGGTGCGGACATTCGCTCGGGGAAAGACGCCGCTTTTGTTGTAGAAAGAGTCGGCGGTACTTTGCCGTTTTTCTCGGAGTTTTCAAGCGCCCCGAGCAAGTGCAACTTCATGCGGCGCATCATCGGAATGGCCGGTCTTGCGAAAACCGCGCAAACAGTCCTGACCGAAGGCTCTGTGGGGAAGCAGTTTTTTTGCGGTGGACTTTTCATCCGCGCGGGCGAGACGCCCACGCGACAGCCGGCGAGGACGCCGGCGCTACCTAGTGCGGCAGATATTCTTCGGTATGGGTGATGAATTCCGGATAGGCCTCAGCGCCCAATTCGTGCAGATCCATGCCTTGGCGCTCGCCGTCGCGGGCTACGCGCTGCGGCCGGAAGCGGTCGAGGGTCCAATTTAATCCGTAGGTGAGAGGCAAGACGAAACCGAGTAAAGTTGCAATGCCAATTACTTGAGCCAGCCACTGGCCGCTTTTCTCATCTGGAAATTGCGCGAACAATCCTAGCGCCAGCACTCCCCAAAGTCCGCCCATGGCATGTACCGAAACGGCGCCGCTCGGATCGTCTACGCGTAGTCCGAATTCGAACCATTCGACCGAGAACGTCACTAAAGCGCCGGCGACGATGCCGACGATTACCATTTCCGCGGGCTTGAGCAAGGCACAGGCGGCGCTGCTCGCCACCAGACCTCCAATCCAGCCGTTGGCGGTGAGCGAGGCGTCGGGCTTAGTGAACCGGATGCGCGTAACGACGGCGGCGGTTAGACCGGACGAAGTCGCAGCCAAAATCGTATTGATCGCAACCAGCACAATGCGTCCGGGATCAACGCGGCCGAACAGCAGAGCGCCGGCGGAGTTCAGGCCCAAGAATCCGAGCAATGCCAGCATACAGCCGAGCATCACGTAAATCACGTTGTGGCCAGGAATTGCCGAGGGCATGCCATTGGAAGAATATTTTCCGCGGCGCGGGCCGAGAATCCACGCAATCGACAATGCGGTCAGGCCGCCCACGACGTGAATCGTGCTGGAACCGCCAGCGTCGAGGAAGCCGTGACCGATTCCGTAGTTCCCGCCCAGTTGTGCCAACCAGCCGCCACCCCACACCCAATGCGCGAAGAGCGGATAGGTCCAGCCAGCGAAAAGCGCGGTGGAAGCGCAGATTGAGCTTAGCCGCCAGCGGTCAGCGCCCGCGCCTAACGGAATCAGAGCGGCTACACCTACGCTCAAGATCTGTAGCCAGACCGCCAGCGAGGCTGGAGAGCCGTCGAGATCCAACCTGCGCAAGAAGAAGGGCAGCGCGGCAATCCAGTCCCACGGCTTGCCTCCAGCTGTGACCAGGTGCGATGGCAGGCTGGGAAATCCCTGGAACGAAAAACCGCAGACAAAGTACACCAGCGCAGCGATCGCCATCACGCTCAGCGAAGCCATCATGGAGTGGCCCGCGCTGCGGGAACGTCCCAGGCCGGTGTTGATCAGGGCCAGCCCGGCGCCGGCGAAAGGCACCAGCAAAATGGAAATCACACAAAGCACGAACGCTGTCTGTTGGAGGAATGACGCGGGCAAGGTGCTCACCCTCGATCCTCGGGGAGAGTTCGGTGAGCGCGTGCGGTTAATACGAGTCCCAGGATTTCGACCCCGCAGCCGGCCGACACAAAACCGGTGCGGGCCGCGGGCGAAGGCAAAATCGCCAACGCGGTGAGCACCAGCGCCCAGCCTGCGAACAACAATAAAAATCCTGCCAGCTTCATGCGGAAAATCCCAGCCAGAGCCGTGGAGTAGCTATTCGACTCTGAAGTGAAACATCACAATATAAACTACCGCTTTCCGCAACAGAAAAGTTTTAGCTATTGCAGGCGCAAAGCTATTGACCGCAGGGAACGCGGAGTTAGAAGTCGAGAAGGCTGAGAAACCTTGATTGACATAGAATGTGTGGCTTGCCTGAACTGAATAAGTTCGATCATTTGCGGGTGGCGCTGGTGGCGGCGCGCAACCCTCTGAATATCGGCGCGGCGGCGCGCGCCATGAGCAATTTTGGGTTTCTTCATCTGCGGGTGGTGAATCCGTATGCGGTGGCATTTCGCGAAGCGCGGTCGGCGGTCGGCGCCGCTGCCGTGCTCGCCGAAGCCGAAGAGTACAACAGTGTTGCCGAGGCGGTTGCTGACTGCGCGCTGGTTGTAGGCACGACTGCGGTAGGGAAGCGGGAATTGCAACATCCCCTACGCCGGTTGGAGGAGGGCGCGCGCCTTATCCGGCGGCAACTCGCGGCAGGCAAGGTCGCGTTGTTGTTTGGCTCGGAGAAAGTTGGCCTATCCAATCACGACCTGAGTTACTGCCACTGGCTAATGCGCATTCCGACGCGCGAAGAACACGGCTCCATGAATTTGGGGCAAGCCGTGGCAGTCTGCCTCTATGAGTTGATCCGCGAAGCCAGTACGGCTCGGATCGATAAAAAAACGGAACGGGCCGCTGCCGGAGAAGTTGAGCGCATTACGACTGTACTCTTCGATGTGCTGCGCACGACACGATACTGGAATCCGGGAGCAGGCGCGGCGACTGAAGAGAAAGTTCGCAGACTGGTGCGACGCCTTCAGATCCGAGCGGGCGATGCGGAGGTACTGCTGGGCATGCTGCGGCAAATCCTGTGGAAGGTGCGATCGGTAGACAAGCGGGGCGATTGAACATGCAAATCGCCACGATCAAACCATCGAGAGCAGAACGAGATTCCACGTAAATTGCAGGCTTTGCTAGAATCATCCGGCGAACCGCTCGCCTCACTGTTTTGCAGGCTGAACCGGTGCGCTGAGGACAATCCGAAATGACAAAAGTTGAAGCCATTATCCAGCCGTCAAAGCTCGACGCCGTGAAAGACGTTCTTCTGGAAATTGGAGTTGAAGGCATGACCATCTCCGACGTGCGCGGGCACGGCCGCCAGAAAGGGCACACCGAGCATTATCGCGGACGCGAATACACCGTGGATCTTTTGCCCAAGATCAAGCTGGAACTGGTGCTGCCCGACGAGCGCGTGGAAGAAGTGGTGAATGCTATTCTGCGCACGGCCGCGACCGGAAAAATTGGGGATGGAAAAATTTTCTTGTCGAAAGTGGATGAGGCCATTCGCATCCGCAACCAGGAGCGCGGAGCCGCCGCTTTATAAGCGCTGCTGCGAGACGAAAGAAGCGGTTAGGACCGGCCGCGGCCCGGGCCAGGGAGTGCGGAATTTATTTTCGCGTAGTTTTCAAGCCACTCCATGGCCTGGTTTTGCGCTTCCTTCATCTGTTCGACGGTGAGAGATTCCGTTAATTGCTTCTTCGCTGCGGTGATCTCGTCCCACATTTCGAGGTTTGTCCGCTCGGCGACCAGACACCACCGGTAGGCGGATACCAGATCTGCGCCCCCGGTCTTTCCCTTGCGGTAGAGTTGCGCTAGCGAAAGTTGCGCGGCCGCCGAACCAAGCTCAGCTTCCTTTTGATAAGCGGTGAGTTCGCTCTCTTTGTGGTCTCCTCGTCCATTGCCAGGTGCGGGAGTGTCGGAGCTGCCTGGAATACCGGAGAGTCGCCCCACCGGCTGCGAGAGTGTCAGATATAAAAGCTCCAATCGGCTCGACACGCCGAGTTTGTCAAAGACCCGGAACAGATAATTCTTGATGGTGTGTTGACTCAGGCCAAGGCGCTCCGCAATTTCGCGGTTGGTTAATCCCTCGGCCAGGCAGTGGACGACGTTGAGTTCCCGCTTGGAGAGCAGACTCAATCCATTGGCCTCGAGCGTGCGCAGGTTGGGAGACGAAGCCAGGGCCTCGACGGCGAAGAGCATCTGTTGACCGTTCGCCCACACTTGGCCTTCGTATACTGTGCGAACGCACCGGCTGAGAGTTTCCAGAGATTCATGCCGGCTGAGCAGGCCGCGAGCGCCAGCGCGAAACGCTTCGACCACGGCTTCGCGCTTGGAAG
Source organism: uncultured Acidobacteriaceae bacterium (assembly GCA_963712035.1). GTDB lineage: Bacteria > Acidobacteriota > Terriglobia > Terriglobales > Acidobacteriaceae > PALSA-270. Next base: position 117,488 of record CAVQGL010000009.1, read on the forward strand.
AATCCAGCAGAATGATGGCGTGGGTGTCGGGATGGGAGTGGTGCAGCTCGCGCAGCACTTCCAGGCCGCGTCCCGCTTCCTCATCAAGACTGGAAGCGAGCACAACGACGTGCACCTTGTGGGTGGTAACCGCTTCCGGCAAATCGCGAGAATGGGAAGCCGAACCGATTACTTCTAAGCGGCGGTCGCGCCGCAGCGCATCGGCCAGCAACTGCGTATGCATGCGCGTGTTGTCGGCAACCAGCACGCGAATCGTTTCCTGGCCGAGGTTTGGATCGAGAGCCATCGTTCACTCGCCGCGGAGCGGGGAAGCGCTGAGACTTAGAGAAGCCTGCGAAAGCCGGGGTTTTCTGTGCATTTCTAATGTCTTCAGTGATCGGGAAAAATAATGTCGAAATCGCAACTCAAACGCCAGGATGACGCACAAGGAACGCCCATAAAAGTTTACAGCCTGGGTGGGTAGTTGGCAATTGACAGCGCAATGGGCTGCATACGGAGTGTCAAGTGTTTGCAATGTGTATCACTATGAGAAACATCAGCTCTTGTAAATGGTGGCCACCGCCAGGTGGAAGGCGGTCTATCCCTATCTTCTGTGGAGCTTATAAAGCGCTGAAAATAGGAATCATAGTAGGATATCAACGTACAATTTACCGGGGTGGCTCGGCACTTATCACACGACGATGCCAAAAGTGAGGCATGACATAATACTAAGGTGGTGTGGATGAAATACCCTAGTTCTACAGTACTAATATAAGATATTATAAACTCTATGACACAGGAGTCGTAATGGCCATGTACCTTAAGCCTCTTGCAGGCACTTGCATCTGACGATACGCTGCAAACATCACGGCGGGCCACGTGGTTGCAATCCCCTCCCCTTTGCCCGGTAACAACACCTACATCTATGCATTTTATTTCAGGGCCAGACTCCCCATGGGACTCAGAGGGCGAAGCTATGAATGCCGGCCGGCCCGGTGAAGAACCTTCGCTGCGGAAGATTGCTTCCGGCGACGAGTTGCAGTGGTATGCCGTGCATACCCGCGCCCGTCACGAGAAACTTGTAGCGGAGCGGTTGCAAGAGCGCGGCTTGACGACGTTTCTTCCCCTGGTGAAAGAGACGCACCGCTGGAGTGATCGAAAAAAAGTTGTCGAGCTTCCGCTCTTCAGTTGTTACACATTTGTACGGATGGCGCACAGCCCCGAAGATCGTCTGAAGGTGTGCCAGACCAACGGCGTGCTGCAAATTGTGGGGCCGCGCGGAGAAGCCACTCCGGTTCCGGACGAGCAGATTGAGGCGGTGCGAATCCTGCTGAACGAGCAGCTGCCCTGGTCGGAACATCCTTTTCTGAAAATTGGACAGCGGGTGCGGATACGCGGCGGCGCGATGGACGGGGTGGAAGGGATTCTGCTGGCGCGCAATGGCGACCGTACGCTGGTGGTATCGGTGGACGTAATTCAAAGGTCATTGGCGGTCCGCATTGAGGGATACCACGTCGAACCCTTGTAAGCCGGGACCCTCGGCGAAAATGACGGTGCGGTGATTCATCCCTGAAGCATTCGGCGGCACTCACACAAGAAAAATTTCTATGAGCGCAAAACAAGGCCAAGCTGCAAATCGATTTCTCGCCATCGCCCCGGACGTTCAAACTGGGCGAAGGCGTCAAGCTATCCCAGTTCATCAACCTATACGGCTGCTCGATCGGCGCCAACACCAAAATTGGAGCTTTCGTAGAAATCCAGAAAAATGCCAGCGTCGGCGCGAACTGCAAGATTTCCAGCCACACCTTTATTTGCGAAGGGGTGCAGATTGAAGACAATGTCTTCATCGGGCACAGCGTAACCTTCATCAACGATTCCTATCCGCGGGCCACCGTCGGCGACGGCCAGTTGCAAACCGAAGCCGACTGGAAGGTCGAGACCACGCGGGTGGAGAAAGGCGCTTCCATCGGCTCGGGAGCCACGATTCTGTCGAACGTGGTCATCGGGCCGAACGCGATGGTAGGCGCTGGCAGCGTCGTCACCAAGAACGTCCCCCCCCATAGCGTGGTGGCCGGAAATCCGGCCAAGGTTCTGCGATATCTGGACACTGAGAAAAAGGGGAAGAAATAATATGGCACAAGGCATGATTCCGTTTCTCGACTTGGTTACTCCGCACGTGGAGATGGAAGAAGAACTAGTCGAGATATTTCGCGATTGCATTCGCCAAGCGCATTTCATCGGCGGGTCGATGCTGGAAGAATTTGAGCGCGAGTTCGCGCAGTTTTGTACAACCAAATATTGCGTGGGCGTCGCCAACGGTACCGATGCGGTGCGCTTCGCTTTGATGGCGTCAGGAGTGAAAGACGGCGACCTGGTCATCACCGCGCCCAATACATTTATTGCGACCACCGAGGCGATCTCGCAAGCGGGCGGGCAGCCGGTGTTTGTGGACATCGACGAGAGCACCTACAACCTCGATCCCGCCAAGCTGCAACGCTTTCTGGCGGAGGAATGCCGCCGCGACGCGTCGGGAAAACTGATGCATCTCGAGTCCAACCGCCCGGTCACCGCCATCGTGCCCATTCACCTTTACGGGCAAATGGCGAACATGGACCGCATTCTGGAGCTGGCTTCTGCGCACGGCCTAGTGGTGGTCGAAGATTCTTGCCAGGGCCATGGCGCCGAGTATTATTCGGCAAACGATAAGCAGTGGCGTCGCGCCGGTTCCATGGGGCGGGCGGCCGCGTTCAGTTTTTATCCCGGGAAAAATCTCGGCGCCTGCGGCGAAGCCGGCGCAGTCACGACCAACGATGAAGCGGTGGCCAAGCAAATCCGCATGCTGCGCGATCATGGCCAAAGCCGCAAATATTATCATGACGTGGAAGGTTACAACGGGCGCCTGGATACCATTCAGTCTGGCATCCTGCACGCCAAGCTGAAAAAACTCGAAGGCTGGAACGAAAAGCGCCGGGCGCTGGCAAAAGAATATTCGCGCCTGTTCGAAGGGGCGGCCGACGTGATTCTGCCCCACGAGCCGGCTTGGTCGAAAGCCGTGTATCACTTGTATGTGGTGCGCGTGCAGGGCCGCGAGAAGCTGCAAGCCGATCTCAGCGCGGCGGGGATTGGCACGGCCATTCATTATCCGATTCCGCTGCATTTGCAGAAGGCCTACCAGCGGCTGGGTTACAAAGCGGGAGACTTTCCTGTAGCCGAGCGCGTGGCTCCGGAAATTGTTTCGCTGCCCATGTTCCCACAGCTGACTTTCGAGCAGGCGCGCACCGTCGCAGAGAAAGTCATGCAACTGACGGGCGCACGCCGGCCGGCAGTGACGGCGGGTTGAGCGGTCGACTTGCACGGCGCTAACCAGCCCTCCCTCATGACTCAATTCTTTCTCCCAGAACATCTCCTCGGATTGGGCGCGCGATCGCACGCGGGATCGGCCGCGGGAATTTGTGCCGGCGAGTCGCTGCGCGGCGACTACGGGTTTGCGGCATGAAGGCAATGATCGTGGTGGGGGCTCGTCCAAACTTCATGAAAGCGGCGCCTATCCTGAGAGCGATGGCGCGGCATAGCGAAGCAGCGACCGAGGCCACAACTCCTCAGGGTTCGAGCTGCCAAGACCACGATTCGCAAGGTCACGAGAAGATCGAATGCATTCTGGTGCACACCGGGCAGCATTACGACGCTCGCATGTCGGATGCATTTTTTGCCGATCTCGATCTACCGCAGCCCGATGTCTTCTTAGGAGTGGGATCGGAATCTCACGCGGCGCAGACGGCGGAGATCATGAGGCGCTTCGAGCCGGTGCTGATCCAGCACGCGCCCGACGTGGTCATCGTGGTGGGAGACGTTAACTCCACGATTGCTTGCGCCCTGGTGGCCGCGAAGATCGACTACGGCGCTGGGCAAGGTCCGCGGATTGCTCACGTGGAAGCGGGGTTGCGATCCTTTGACCGCGTTATGCCGGAAGAGCGCAATCGCGTTCTCACCGACCACTTGTCCGACATTTTGTTTGTGACCGAAGAAAGCGGGCTGCGGAATCTGGAGAAAGAAGGAATTCCGCGGGAGCGGATGTTTTTTGTCGGCAACACCATGATCGATTCGCTGCTGGCGGCGCAGGAGAAGGCGGAGGCGTCCACGGTTTTAGATCGCTTCCAGCTTAGAGGTGATTCGGCGAAATCGGGAGCTTACGCCTTGCTCACGCTTCATCGCCCCGCCAATGTGGATTACGTGGAATCGTTCGTCGAGATACTGCAAGGGCTGCAAGAGCTGGCCGAGCAGGTACCCATTATTTTCCCGGCGCATCCCAGAACCCAGAAACGCATCCGTGAGAACGGGCTGCAGTCTTACTTTGGCGCGGCGGCTGGGGCGCAGAGCTCCGCAGATGAAAAAGGCCAGAGGATTCGGATGGTCGATCCCCAGGGGTATCTGGATTTTCTGTGCCTGATGAAACATGCTCGCCTGGTGGTGACCGATTCCGGCGGGATTCAGGAAGAGACCACGGGACTCGGCGTGCTCTGTGTCACGGTCCGCGAAAACACCGAGCGTCCAGTCACGGTGGAAGCGGGCACGAACCTGCTCGCGGGAGTTCGCTGCCAGGGAATTCGCGCCGCCATCCGGCAGCAGTTGCGGCGCACCGAGCGAGGCAGAGTTCCGAAATTCTGGGACGGTCGAGCGGCCGGACGGATTGTGGAAATCCTGGTGCAGCAGGTTCCGGCGCGTGGCCTGGCGAAGTGCCACGCTTCCTCCTGATTCAGGGGATGGCTGATGCAGGGGAAGGATCGCACTGGGGAGCGGAGCGTTCTCCGAATCTCTAATTCAGCTCCGACTATCGTTGGCGCTCACTGATCCGTTTCACCGTCTACAGTCCGCTGCCAATATCTAACAATTCATGGCTATGAGAGAACTTTCCCGCCGCGCGCTGAGCAATCCCGACGCGATTCGTTTGCTGGTGGTCAGCCGGGAACCCGCCGCCCTGAGCATGTTGTGGGCGATCGGCGAAGCCAATGGATGGGAAATCGAACTTACCAACAGCGGTTGCGAGGCTCTGGAACGGGTGCAGCCAGGCAACGGGCCCGACCTGGTGGTGCTCGACCTGGCGCGCGGCGATGCCGACGCGTTGTATACCTTGCGCTGGCTGCGCCGGGTGCGCCCAGACGTGCGGGTGATGTTGCTGGCTCATCCCGAGGACGCGACGCAGAAGACCGAGGCCCTGCGGCTGGGAGCCTGCGACTATCTGGTGAGGCCGATCGACGAACGCGCCCTGGCCAGCGCCATTCGCCAGCAACTCAAACCCGTGGTCGACGCGGCGCAACTGGAAATTGCCAGCGAAAAGGTGCTGCAGGTCAGCGAAGGCATTTTTTTTGTGGCCTCGAGCCCGGTAATGCGAAAATTGCGGGCGCAGGCCGAGCTGCTGGCGCAGGTCGATGTGCCGGTGCTGATTGTAGGAGAGAGTGGCAGCGGCAAAGAGGCTACGGCGCGGCTGATGCACAAATTGTCGGTCCGTTCGGGATTCCGATTTCGCCGGGTGGATTGCGCGGCCCTGCCCGGCGATCTGCTGGAACACGAATTGTTCGGTTATGAGCCGGGCGCGTTTCCTGGGGCGACGCACGGCGGAGAAGGGAAGTTTGAGCTCTCCGAAAAAGGCACGCTGCTGCTGGATAACATCGTGGAAGCGCCGGCTCATTTACAGGGAAAACTGCTGCAAGTATTGCAGGAAAAGCAGTTCGTCCGGGTGGGCGGGCAGACCCGGGTAGATGTGGATGTGAGAATCATGGCCACTGCGGACGGCAACCTGGAACAGGCGCTCCGTGAAAAAAAGTTGCGCGAGGATCTCTATTACCGGCTGAGCGCGTTTACGGTGCAGGTTCCGCCGCTACGCCAGCGCCGGGAGGAGCTTCCGCTGCTGCTTGGATATTGTATGAACCAGACGGCGCGCCGCTACGGCTTGCCGACGCGGGCGTTTTCTGCCGCCGTCCTCGAAGCTTGCCAGGCCCACCACTGGCCGGGCAATCTAAGCGAGCTGGAAACTTTCGTGAAGAGTTATCTGGTGATGGGCGGGGATGAGGAACTGGCGCTGAGCGAGTTGAAACATAACTGGGAGGCGCGCCGCGAGCGGTCTACGGCTCTCGATGGCGGCGCGGCCAATGTCCACGGAAACGACCCGGCGGAAAGCGAGGATCACGCTTCCGGGTTGCGTTCCCTGGTCCAGAGCGTCAAGGGTGAAACCGAGCGCGGCGCCATCGCCGCGGCGCTCGAACAGACGCACTGGAATCGCAAAGCGGCAGCGCGCTTGCTCAAGGTAAGTTATCGGACGTTGTTGTACAAAATTCAGCACTACCAGATGAGCCCCCGGCCAGTTATCTTTCGTCTGCCATGATGGGACAAGGAGCTAAAGGAAATGGCAAGGAAGGTTAATGCCAAGCGCAAGAGTGTCGCGTGCAACCATGCGTCAGGAGGATGCAATGAAAGCAAGCCGCGGTCGAGTCAGGAAGTGGGGTTTCCTGCCGGTGCTATTGCTGGGCGGCATTGCTGTGGGGACAAACGACGAATCCCGGCGGCTCGCAGCCGGCAACCTCCGAAAGGCGCGCCGGCATCCGCCCAGCCCGGCGATGCGCAAAGCGATTACGTAATCGGAGCCGAGGACGTGCTGGCCATCAACGTTTGGAAGGAGCCGGAGATTTCTCGTACCGTGACCGTGCGCCTGGATGGGGCCATTTCGCTGCCACTGGTGGGAGAGGTTCAGGCCGCCGGCAAAACTCCGCTGCAGCTGAAAAAGGAAATCACCGCTAAACTGCATGCCTATATCTCCGATCCCGAAGTGACCGTGATCGTGCAGCAGATGATGAGCAAGCGCTTCAATGTGCTGGGAGAGGTGACCAAGCCGGGATCTTATCTGCTGACCAATTCGACGACGGTGCTCGATGCCATTGCGTTGGCCGGGCGGATTCCGTGATTTCGCCAAGCAAAAAGCCATCTACGTGCTGCGGCACAATGCGGACGGAACCGAGACCCGCTTGCCGTTCAACTACAAGGAGGTAATCAAGGGAAAGAACGTCGAGCAGAACATTAAACTGCAGGCTCGGGATAGCGTGGTGGTTCCGTGAGCCTGCGCGGGCTGCGCCGGATGGGGATCGCGCTTCTTCTCATAGCCGAGGCCAGCGTCGCATTTTCACAGACCGCGCCGCCAGCGCCGGCTCCGGCAGAGCAGCCCGGCCAGACGCAGGAGACGCCCCCCGGCCAGATCCCGGAGCAGACGCCAGATCAGGCATCCGCCGGGGACGCCGGGCAAACCGTCAATGGCGACGAGCAGAATGGCGGTTCCGGTTCTCCAGCGACCGCTCAAATGCCGGCGCCATTGAATATCGATTCCAGTTCGCTGCAATTTTCCAGCGAGAGGGCGCGTGGCAATTACTTGCGTGGCGGAGTGGCGGGCGGCGTGAACTACGATGACAATCTATTGTCGGTCGCGACACAACCGATTGGCGGACTGGCTTACAGCGTGACGCCCAGCCTCGGGATCGATATCTCGCGCGCGAGGTTCTCCCTGGATGCCGATTATGAGGGCGGATACACTTTCAACCAGCGCTTCAGCGCATACAACCAGAGTGTGGACAACGCTTTGATTGACTTGCGTTATCGCATTACCCGCCACGTCAACTTTCGCATCCACGACAATTTTGTGTTGACTACCGGCTTCTACGACCAACTGCAATCGGGAAACGGCAGCCTGGGGGTTGGGGTCATTCAACAGCCGAACTTGGGCGTGGCTACCCCCTTTACCCGGCGCACCGACGATTTGGGAACGGCCGAACTTACCTATCAGTTCAGCCCCAGCGACACCGTCGGGATAAGCGCGACCGGCGATGTTTCCGACTATGCCAAGCCGCCCAGCGGCGCGCCTACTCTGGTGGATACGCGCAGCGAAGAAGCGGATGCGTTTTATAGCCATCGCTTCAGTCCCCGGCAATCGAGCGGCGTCGCTTATACCTTCGAGCGGATCAGCTTCGAGCCGGTGATCGAGCCCACCGATACCCAGACCATAATGCTTTTCCATAGCCTCCAGCTGAATCCCGATTTGGTGATTTCGCTCTTTGCCGGGCCCGAATACACCCAGGTCGACTCCGAGTTGGTCTCGACCACCGTCACCCTTCCCTACGTGACCGTAACCTCAACCTCGGTCTCGCAGAACCGCTGGTCCGTGGCGGGCGGGGGTTCGGTGAGCTGGAAGTTGCGCCGCACCAGCCTGCGGGCGAGCGGCTCGCGCAAGGTCAGCGACGGGGGAGGCTTGCTGGCGGCGGCGGATCTTACCAGCGCGGTTGGAGCTGTGCGGCAACAGCTGACTCGCAACTCCTCGCTGGAGGTGGGCGGACTTTACGCCGACAGTCATGCGCTGAGCCAGGAAATCACCAACTACCTTGAGGTCAAGTCGTACTCGGTCAGCGTCCTTTGGGAACAGATCATCACCCGGAATATCACTGCGAGTTTCGGGTTTTCGCGAGAGTTCCAGCAACAAACAACCACGGCACCGTCCACACTCAGTGCCAACCACGACCGCGGCTGGGTTTCCGTCGGATACCGCTTTACCCGGCCCCTGGGGCGATAATTATGGCAGAAGAGTTCGAAGAGCAATCCCAAGCACCCTTGGATCTGTCGAAGTACCGCGATGTGCTGCTGCGGCGCCGCTGGTATGTGCTGGTGCCCTTGTTCGTGGTCTGGCTCCTGGTATGGGGAGTCAGTTGGACGTTGCCCGCCGTCTATCGTTCGGCCACGCAGATTCTGGTGGAGCAGCCCACGGTGTCGCAGAGCATCGTGGGAACCAGTTCGTCCAACGATTTGCAGGACCGGCTGGATAGCATCGAAACCCAGATGCGCAGCCGTACCCGGCTGCTGAGCATTATCGAGCGCTTCAATCTCTATCCCAAACAGCGTGCTCGCCATGCCAGCGACGATGATCTGGTCGCGCGGATGAATAAAGATCTCGCCATCGTTCCGGTGCGGGCGCCGGGGAAGGCCGACCTGACTTCGTTCAGCATTACCTTCGACGCCGACAACCCGGTATCGGCTCAACAGGTAACGCGCGAGCTGAGCGATGCGCTGATCAGCGAGAATCTGCAAATCGGGGCGGAGAATGACGAGAATACGGTCAAGTTCCTGGACAGCCAGCTCGAAGATGCCCGCAAGAAACTCGCGGATCAGGATGAGAAGGTGCGGATTTTTAAAGACAGCCACATGGGAGAGTTGCCCACTCAGCAAGAGAGCAACATCCAGATCCTGAGCGGCCTGCAGAGCCAACTGCAGTCGGAACAAGACCAGCTGGGCCAGGCCATGCAGCACAAGGTTCTGCTGGAGTCCCTGCAAAGCCAATACAAGACGATGGGAGTCGGCCCCGCCAAGCCGGGCGACGCTCCTTCGCCCCTGGCTGCCCTCGATCAGGAACTGGCGAAAGAAAAGGCTACTCTGGCTGATTTGCTGTCGCGCTATACCGATCAACATCCGGATGTGCGCAAAGAGAAGGAAGAAATTGCCCAGACCGAGCGGCAGCGGGCACAGCGTGTCGCCGAATTGAAGGCGCAAGCCGGAGACCCGGCAGGGCACGAGGCTCCTGCCGCCGTCGAATACAGCGATGGCCGGACGAGCGCCGCCATCATGGACACCAATAGCCAATTGAAAGCCAACGCCCTGGAGATCGAAAACCGCCAGCACTCGATCGCCGACTTAAAAGCGCAGATCAACGATTATCGGGCGCGCCTGAACAGCGCTCCGGCGCGCGAGCAGGAATTGAGTGACCTAATGCGCGACGACGAGCAACAGCAAAAGGATTACAACGCACTGCTGGCGCGGAAAAATCAAGCCGAGCTGGCCGCCAACCTGGGCAAAAGCCAGGAAGGTCTGCAGTTTCGTCCCATTGATCCGCCCAGCCTTCCCACCCGGCCCTATCGCGCCTAAGCGCTTCTTGTTCAGTCTGGGCGGGCTGCTAGGCGGGCTCGCGCTGGGGATTGCCGCCGCCCTGGTCGCGGAATTTGTCGATCCCCGCATCTATGATCACCGCGACTTCGAGAAACTGGTGCAGGTGGAGACCATCGGCGAGATTCCTCCGCTGCCCACGGCCCAGGAAGAAATTGACCAGCGACGGCAATCCCGTTGGGAATTCGCCGCCCTGAGCGTAATGAGTGCGATCGTCCTGGCGGGAGTGGCTGTCAGCTTTTTGCATGGCTAAAATGTATGTACAAAACTTTCTACAATTTGAAGCGTAATCCCTTCGAGATCACTCCCGATCCCTCGTTTCTGTTTCCCACCCGGCGGCATAACGAGGCTCTGGCGGCACTTTACTACGGGGTGCGGCGGCATAAGGGCTTCGTGGTCATGACCGGCGAAGTGGGCACGGGGAAGACGCTGCTGGTGCGTTGCCTTCTGGAACTGCTGAACCGCCGCAGCGTGGCCTATGCCTACGTGTTCAACAGCCTGCTTTCACCGCTGGAATTTCTGCAGTATGTGGCGGGAGACTTCGGTCTGCCGGCCTCGGGAAAAGGCAAAAGCGATCTGCTGCTGGAATTGAGCAACTACGTGATCTCTCGTCATCAAAAGAAGCTCACCACGGTTCTGGTGGTGGACGAGGCCCATCATCTGCCGGTGGAAGTTCTGGAAGAGATCCGGCTGCTGACCAACCTCGAAACCGCGCAGGAAAAACTGTTGCAGATTCTCCTGGTCGGGCAGCCGGAGCTGGACGCGAAACTCGATTCCATGGAATTGCGGCAATTGAAACAGCGCATCGCCTTGCGTTCGCAGCTGGAGCCGCTGTCTCTCGAAGAGACCCGCGGCTACATCCAGCGCCGCCTGCAACTGGCGGGGGCTACCGCCAATGTGACCACGCTTTTCCCCTCGGAGACGATCAACAAGGTTTACCGCCATTCCCGCGGCATCCCGCGGCTGATCAACACGGTATGCGAGAATGCATTGATTACGGCATTTGCCCGGCAAACTCCCATTGTCGAAGCCGATGTCATCGATGAAGTGGCAGCCGATTTCCGGCTGGGAGTGATGCGCCGGAGCGCTGCGAACGGCAGCGGGAATCCGGCGAAATCGGACGCGGGGCCGGCCGGGGCCGAGAGCAGCGAAGAGGTTTGGCAGGCGGTGAAAACCCTGTTGCAGTTGCATGACTATCTGCAGAACGTTCGGTCGAGTGATGGAGAATCTCCGCTGCCGCTGGAAGCAGAAAGCAGGCGCAAATGAGCCGTATTTTTGAGGCGTTACAGAGATCTGAGTCGGAGCGGGTGGAGTTCGCTTTTCCCGAGCCGCCTTCGGTGGCGATGCTCGATGCCGCGCAAAAGGAGAGCCCAGAAACCGAAGCCGGAGAAGTCAAGCCAGATCTCCAGATGGGAGACTTTCCCACGGTGGAGGTCGCGCCCACCCTGGACAGCCGCCTGGTGTCGCTCACCGACAAGGAGAGTCTGGGGGCGGAGAAATTCCGCTTTCTGGGAGTGCGCTTGCGGCAATTGCAGCAAGAGCGCTCACTAAAAAAGCTGTTGATTACCAGCACCATCTCCGAGGAAGGCAAAACCACGGTAAGCGCCAACCTGGCAGCCACACTGGCTCGCCGCAAACAACAGAAGGTGCTGCTGCTGGAGGGAGACCTGCGGCGTCCCACCCAAGCCCAGCTCTTTGGCGGAACCCGGCCGGCTGGCCTCAGCGAGTGGCTGCAGACCGGAAGCCGTACCGTGGGCAATATCTATCACCTGGATGGTCCGGGATTCTGGCTGATGCCCGCCGGCCAGCCTCCCGAAAACCCCTTGGAGTTAATGCAATCCGGCAAGCTGGCGGAGCTCCTGGATCAACTGGTCACCCGCTTTGATTGGGTGGTCATCGATTCACCTCCCATTTTGCCCCTGGCGGATACCAGCGTGTGGGCACGATTTGCCGATGGCATTCTGCTGGTGGTTCGTTCCGGGCGAACCGAGCGGCAAGCCCTGCAACGCGGCTTGGGAGCGATCGACCGTTCCCGTTTGCTGGGCTTAGTTGTGAATAACTTCGTGGGCCATGACGAAAATGATTATTATTCACGTTATAGTCAAACAGCGGCGGGATGATTTGGTGTAGAATGATGTGGTAGTGAACCAATGCGGCAGCCCCAAGCAGGGTGGCCGCACTGCAAGCCCTCCCTCCTAACCAGCTTTTGCACAGCTGTAGCTGTGCATTTGCCAATGCCCATGGCTTTGATGAGCGGGTGCACCGTCTTTCCCAGCCCCACGGAAAGAGGAGGAGCGTGAGTGTGAAAGTAACCGAGCTAGAAAGCAAAGTGGAGACCACGGCGGCTTCGGAAAAACAAATGATGCGGGCGCAGGACCCTGACGTTCTGCCCGAAGAACATTTTCACCGCATGATTTGTCTGGAGCGCAAGCGCGCTGAGCGTTCGGGCAAACCATTTCTGCTGATGTTGCTCGATACCGGCCGTTTCTCGCCGAGCGAAAAAAACGGCCGGATGTTGCAGAATGTTTTTTCCGCGCTCGCCCTTTCTACGCGCGACACCGACGTCATCGGCTGGTACAAAAACCATTCGGTGGTGGGAGTGATGTTTACCGAGATCGCGGTGGATATTAAACGATCCATCATGGGCACCATGCTGATGCGCGTGAGCAGCGCATTGCGCGACTGCCTGACCCTCGAACAGTTCAGCCAGATCAATATTTCTTTCCATCTTTTTCCCGAGGAGTGGGGCGACGAAGCGCCTACCCATCCGCAGGATTCCGCGCTTTATCCCGACCTGCACCAGGAAGACGGCCGCAAGCGCGTAAGCCGCGCTTTCAAGCGCATCATGGACGTAATCGGAGCCTTGTGTGCGCTGCTGATTTTCTCGCCGTTGTTTCTGGTGATTGCCGCGGCGGTGAAGTTATCCTCCAAGGGCCCGATCCTGTTCCGGCAGCCCCGCATTGGCCAGTTTGGCCGGCGTTTTGTGTTTCTGAAATTCCGATCGATGTATGTGAACAACAGTTCGGACATTCACAAGGAATACGTGCGTAAACTGATTGCCGGCAATGCCGATCAGAAAGGGCGCGACGGAGTATTTAAGATTACCGACGACCCGCGGGTGACTCCCGTGGGGAAATTCCTGCGGCGCACCAGCTTGGACGAACTGCCGCAGTTCGTCAACGTGCTGATGGGCCAGATGTCGCTGGTCGGCCCCCGGCCTCCGGTGCCTTACGAGGTAGAAGCTTACGATGTGTGGCATCGCCGGCGCTTGCTGGAAGCGCGTCCCGGGATCACCGGCTTGTGGCAGGTGAACGGGCGCAGCCGCACCAAGTTTGACGAGATGGTCCGCTTGGACCTGCAATACGCACGTAAACAGTCGCTGTGGCTTGATTTGAAGATTCTTCTTCGCACCCCGGCGGCAGTGGTTTCGGGCGACGGAGCATACTGATTTTCCTCCCGGTTGGTTTGATTGGCCGGAACGCGCGCTGAGCTTGCGGTGCGGCGGCGTGTCCAGGCGGTTCTCCCCCATAACTTTGCTGGTTCGTTCAGGCGCGGCGCGTCTCCGCGAGAGTTCGTCGGTGCGAGGTGACTCATGATTAAAGTAGGAGTTGTGGGATACGGTTATTGGGGCCCCAACGTGGCCCGGAATTTCAATCTGGCCGGTGTTTCTGAAGTTGTAGCCATCACCGACAAGCGCACCGATTGCCTGCATCGCGCCCGGCAGGCCTTTCCTCAGGCGCATGTCACCAAGGATTGCCAGGAGGTTCTCACCTCTCCCGACATTGACGTCGTCGCCGTAGTCACTCCGGTATGGACGCATTACGAGCTGGCCAAAACCGCGTTGCAAAATGGCAAGCACATTTTTGTGGAGAAACCTTTTACCGCCAACGTCGCGCAGGCGGAAGAACTGATTGAACTGGCGGCCCGCAACAAACTGCAAATCATGGTGGACCACACCTTCTTGTTTACCGGAGCGGTGCGCAAGATTCGCCAACTGGTGGACGAAGGCGTGATGGGCAGGCTCTTCTACTACGACTCCATGCGGGTGAACCTAGGATTGTTCCAGCACGACATCAATGTGATCTGGGACCTCGCGCCGCACGATCTTTCCATCATGGATTATCTGATCCGCAAAGAACCCGAGGCGATCGTGGCCACCGGGGAAAAGCATTTGAACAGCCATGTGGATATCGCCTTCCTCACGATTTATTTTCCCGACAATGTGGTGGCCCACATCAATGTGAACTGGCTGTCGCCGGTGAAGGTGCGCACCACGCTGATTGGCGGCGAAAAGAAAATGCTGGTGTGGAACGATCTCGAAGCGGACGAGAAGCTCAAAATTTACGATAAGGGAGTCTCGGTCAAGAACGGCGCCGAGGGCATGTACAACCTGCTGGTGAGCTACCGCTCGGGCGATATGTGGGCGCCGCGGGTGGAACAGACCGAAGCCTTGAAGGCCGAAATCGTTCATTTTATGGATTGCATTGCCTCCGGTCACGCTCCCATGGCCGATGGGCTCGCCGGCCTGCGCGTGGTGCGGTTGCTGGAAGCGGCCGAGAAGTCACTGCAGGCCAGGGGCAAGCTGGTGGAAATTGCCGCCCCATTCAGCGTTGGGGCGTAGCCCGGTCACAAATGAAATCTGCCGGCATACGATAAACTCGGGCGATGGGCCAATCCCTCTCCATCGCTCTCCGGGAAAAGCCAGGGACGCATCGGTTTGTCCCAGTTCATCAGCGTCAGCCCGACCCTCGGTCGCGAGGGCAAGGGCCAGACATCAGAATACGCAGAGTTCGAAGCAATAGAACCTCAGGATAAGGCGGAAAAATGGAAATCTCAGTGATCGGCGCGGGCTACGTGGGCTTGACCACATCTGCATGTCTGGCAGAGTTGGGGCATCAAGTCTTTTGCAGTGAGAATGACACGCAAAAACTGGAAAAGCTGCGAAAAGGGGAAATGCCCTTTTTCGAGCCCTTCCTCGATGCCATGGTGAAGAAGGGCCGGGCCGCGGGCCGCCTGGAATTCGGATCGACTGAAGAGGCCATCGACCGTGGGCAGTGCATTTTCATTTGCGTCGGCACGCCGCCGCTGGAAAATGGCGAAGCGGATCTTTCCGCCATCGAGCGTCTCGCCAAGACCATCGCCAAGCGGGGAAAAGGATACCGGCTGATCATCGAAAAGAGCACGGTCCCCGTCCAGACGGCGTTTCAGTTGCGCCGTCACCTGGCGATCCACAAAAATAGCCAGCTGGAATATGACGTAGCGTCGAACCCGGAGTTTCTGCGCGAAGGCTCGGCGGTCGAGAATTTCTTTCATCCCGACCGTATCGTGGTTGGCGTCGAAGGGCCCAAGGCGGCGGACCTGCTGCGCGAAGTCTATCGCCCCATTCTCGAAGCCAACTTTGTTTGCCCGGTGCATTCCGATTGCCAGAAACGCGCCAACGTTCCGTTTCTGGTGACCGACACCAATAGTTCGGAGCTCATCAAGCACGCCTCCAACTCGTTTCTGGCAATGAAGATTTCTTTCATCAATGCGGTGGCTGATCTGTGTGAAGCGGCGGGCGCGGATGTGCGCAAAGTGGCGGAGGGAATTGGCCTCGATCCGCGTATTGGATCGAGTTTTCTGAATCCCGGCATCGGCTTCGGCGGCTTTTGTTTCCCCAAAGATTTGCAGGCTTTTGTCCGGATCGCGGAAAAGTTCGGCTGTGATTTCGCCATGTTCAAGGAAGTGGAGAAGCTCAACTTGCAGCGCGTGAACAAATTTGTGGAGAAGGTGAAACACGAGCTGTGGGTGCTGCGCGGCAAGAAGATTGGAGTATGGGGCCTGGCTTTCAAACCCAACACCGACGACATTCGCTTTGCGCCTGCCCTTTCTCTGATTCGCCAGTTGCTGGCCGAAGGAGCGATTGTGCAAGCCTACGATCCGCAGGCCATGGACAGTTGCCAAAAGGAATTGCCGCAGGTGACTTACTGCAAAGATCCGTACCAGGCCGCCGAAGGCGCCGAAGTGATTCTCGTCCTCACGGAATGGGACGAATTCCGCAGCTTGGACTGGCACCGCCTGGCGGGTTTGGTCGAACGGGCGCTAGTAGTGGATGGCCGCAACGCGCTTTCCGGAAAAGAAATTGCCGCTCATGGATTCCACTACGTGGGAGTCGGCGGCGTTTCGGAGACTCCGGCTTCCGCTCCTTCGTTGGTGGGAGCTTAGGCCTGAGCTCAGGCATGAGAGCCCGCGAGACATGGCTATGACGCAACCTCCTGGCTACGCCCTCATCACTCCGGCGCGCAATGAGGCGAAGTTTATCGAACTGACCCTCCAGTCTATGGCTGCCCAGACCTGGCGTCCGCTGAAGTGGGTGATCGTCAGCGACGGGTCGACGGACGGCACCGACGAGATTGTTGCCAAATACACGGCGATCCATCCCTGGATTGAATTGATTCGCATGCCGGAGCGCACGGAACGGAACTTTGCCGGCAAGGCTTACGCCTTCAACGCCGGCTATGAGCGGGTCAAGCAGTTGCCCTTCGACGTTGTGGGGAACCTGGACGCCGATGTTTCGCTGGAGCCCGATCACTTCCAGTTGCTGGTGGCGAAATTTGCCGAGAATCCGCGTCTCGGGGTGGCCGGAGCGCCGTTCCGGGAGGGTGGTCAGCAGTACGATTATCGCTTTACCAGCATCGACAACGTTTGGGGAGGCTGCCAACTGTTTCGCCGCGAATGCTTCGAGCAAATCGGCGGCTACACTCCGCTGAAAGGCGGCGGAGTTGATTTGGTCGCGGTGGTAACGGCGCGCATGAATGGCTGGCAAAGCAGAACCTATACCGACCGAATTTGTGTTCATCACCGGGTCATGAATTCGGCGATGAACAAAGGCCTGAAACTCAAGTTCAAATGGGGGCAAAGCGATTACCGGCTAGGCAGCCATCCGGCGTGGCAACTCTTTCGCTGTATCTATCAGATGAGCAAACCGCCGTATATTGTTGGCGGCCTGCTCACCGTTACCGGATATTTCTTCTCGCTGATTACCCGGCGCCCCCGCACGGTTTCCCCAGAATTTGCGGAGTTTCGCGGCAAGGAACAGATGCAGCGGCTGAAGGAATTCCTTCGGGCTCGGCTTCCGGTGGCCGGAGGGCACGTGCCCACAGCTCCATCCCGCTAGCACACGCCATGATGTCACGTCCTGGAATGTTTCAGCCCACCTGAGAGAGGGCATCCGATGATCGTCAAATCAAATCTTCCTTACTACATTTACCGGACGGCGAATACTCTTTATCGCTGGAAGATTCCTGTACTGCCTTTCGTGATCCAGCAGTTCTTGCGCTTTGGCTTCGGCTGCTTCATCCCCTACAAGACGCAAATGGGAACCAAGAATATTCATTTCGGCCACAACGGGCTTGGAGTTGTCCTCGATTACCGCGTGGTGATCGGCGACAACGTACGGATCGATCAGGAAGTGACCATTGGCATTCGCTGGGACGAGAAGGCGGCCCCGATTATCGGCAACAACGTCAGGATCGGCGCGGGAGCGAAGGTTCTCGGAAGCATCCGCATCGGCAACGGCGCGAGGATTGGCGCGAATGCCGTGGTGCTCACCGATGTTCCCGATGGCGCAACTGCGGTGGGAGTGCCGGCCCGCATCATTCTCAAGCGCGAACCAGCGCTGCAGGCCGGCGATGAAAGTGGAGCGAATGCTCTCCAATGAACTGCGAGCCGCCTCCGGGCCGCTCACTGCTACATCAATTTCCTGGCAGAAACTTCGCGGGATTTGCCAGGGGCAATTGCCACAGCCACAAGAACAAGACTGCTAATGGAGATTAGACATGTATATCGTCGAGCGAAGCGTAAGGTTTGTGCGAGGGTTCTTGATGAGCTATGGGCCCTCGAATTTGAAGAAGCGTTTTTGGGATAAGGAATATGCCGCGAACAAGTGGCACTTCGCCGACAACACGGTTGGGGATTGCGTGTATCCTCTGCTCGACAAGTACGCCTTGAACGGGGCGGTCTTGGACATGGGGTGCGGCTCGGGCAATACTGCGACTGAAATGGCGGACACCTACAAGTCTTATGTCGGAGTGGATATTTCCGAGGAGGCCCTGAAGAAAGCGGCCAACCGCTCGCAAAAGATTGGCCGCGGGGACAAGAACCGTTTTGAGTGCTCCGATTTCATCAGCTACGTGCCCGCCCAGCAGTATGACGTCATCCTCTTCCGGGAGTCGCTGTACCACGTTCCCATCGGCAAGGTGAAGGCCACGTTGGACCGCTACTCGACCTACCTGAAAAAGGATGGCGTTTTGATTGTCCGCTTGTTCGCAGGCGATCGCCAGACCAACGAGAGCAAGTATCGGCCGACGACCATGTTGGCGAATATCGAGGCGGAATTCGATATTCTCGAAAAGAGCCAGCACGAAGACGGCGGCCGGCCGACTGTGCTGGTGTTCCGCCCTAAGGCGCTGGTGAAAATTTAAGGCGCCGCGTACTTCTCGCGCGCCACCCCGCTGCACAAACGCTGCATAACCGCAACCGCCGGACAGCCGGAGAAACGGCCTGGTAATCGGCCGACCACGACCCTAGAGTTTTCAAGAGGCTATGGGAAAAAAGAAAAACATCACGATTTGCGGCCTGGCGGTGAGGGTCCAAGGGAGATTCCTTCGCATCGCTCGTCTCGACGGAGACAAATACACATTTCCCGAGGATCCGGAGGCCTTGATCAAGGGCTTGAAAACATCCGGAACACGGGCGGACATTTTCACCTTCCTGCAAAGCGTTTCCGATACGGCGCCACGGTATTCGTACCCGATGGAGTATGACAATCTGGCGGTCGTTCCCGTCTCCACCTTTGAAAACTGGTGGAACCATCAGATACGCTCTTATCCTCGAAACCGCGCCCGTCAGGCGGAGAAGAAAGGTGTCACGCTTCGTGAAGTTCCTTTTGGAGACGTGCTCATTCAGGGGATTTGCGGAATTTATAACGAAACGCCGGTGCGCCAAGGCAAGCCCTTCACCCATTATGGAATGACCCCGGAGAAGGCGCGGGCCTATGCCGGGACTTACCTCGATCAGAGCGTTTTTATCGGCGCCTTTCTCGGCGACACCATGATCGGCTTCGTTAAATTGGTCATGGATGTGAATCGAACCCAGGCTTGCCTGGTGCATATCCTGTCCATGGTGCAGCACACCGACAAAGCTCCGAACAATGCGCTGATCGCGCAGGCCGTGCGCTCCTGTGCTGAACATAAGATTCCTTACCTGGTGTACGAACATTTCAACTACGGTAATAAGCAGGGCGACAGTCTCAGTCACTTCAAGGAAGTGAACGGCTTCCAGCGCGTCGAGGTGCCACGCTACAACGTCCCCGTCACGCCTCTCGGACGGATGGCCATGCGTCTCGGTCTGCACCACCGTTTGGCGGATCGCATTCCCGAATCCGTGGCGGCACGCTTGCGTGATTGGCGGAAGGCGTGGTATCGCCGAAAAGTGCAGGTTCCGACAGAGTCCTGAAAGAGACTGTATGCCTGGAATTGTGGGTCTTATTACAAAAATGCCGCGTCTGCGTGCGGGGACGGAGCTTGGCCAGATGGTGGAGGCCATTCGTCACGAATCCTTTTATCGCACCGGAAGTTGGGAGGATGAGTCTCTCGGCGTCTACGCTGGCTGGACGGAGGTTCCGGGCTCCTTCTCCGATGGCATGCCGCTCCGCGCTCCGCGCGGGGATGTTGGCATGGTCTTCTCGGGCGAGGAGTATTCCGCGGCGCGCCGGCAGAGGAGTTCGGACTCCTCCGCCGAATCCGCATATCTTCTTCGCTTGTATGAAGACGATCCCAACTTTCTTGAGAATCTGAATGGAATGTTCCACGGGCTGATTGTTGACCGGGCGCGCGGTGTCGTCAGGCTTTTCAATGACCGCTACGGCATGCACCGGTTCTGCTACTACCAGTCCAAGGACGCCTTCTATTTTGCGGCAGAGGCCAAGGCGATTTTGGCGGTACATCCCGAGTTGCGGGTGGGCGATCCTCGAAGTCTAGGTGAGTTTGTCGCTTGCAGCTGTGTTTTGGAAGATCGAACTATTTTCAAAGACATTCACGTGCTGCCCGCGGCCTCGTCCTGGACGTTTAGGAACGCTAAGCTGGAAGAAAAACAAACATATTTCGAGCCCAGTCAGTGGGAGCAGCAGACGACGCTTACGGCGGAATCCTATTATCAGGAATTGCGTTCGACCCTCACCGCCAGCCTTCCCAAGTATTTTGCCGGGCGGCAGGCCATGGGCATTGCGATGACTGGCGGCTTGGATACGCGCGTAATTTTAGCCTGCCACCCGTCGGCGCCTGGGTCGTTGCCCAGTTACACGTTCGGCAGCAAGTACCGCGAATCGCGGGACGTGCGGATCGGGCGGCGGATTGCCAATCTCTGCCAGCAGCCGCATCAAGTCATCGAGATCGGCAGCGAATTCCTGGCTGGTTTCCCGGACTACGCGCAGCGCAGTATCCATATCACCGAGGGCGGAGTGGACGTAAACCGGGCATCCGATCTGTACGTGAGTGAGAAGGCTCGCGCTATCGCGCCCGCGAAAATTGTGGGAACCTACGGCAGCGAAATCGTGCGCCAGATGGTGATGTTCAAACCGGCTGAACCCCCGCCGGGGCTGTTTCGTCCCGATTTCCTGCCGTGGATTCGCGGCGCGGGAGCCACTTATGCTGCGCTGCGCCGGCAGCATCCGGTGACTTTCGCCGCCTTCCGGCAGTCGCCCTGGTACCATCACGGGGTTTTGGCGCTGGAACAAAGCCAGTTGACGGTGCGCTCCCCATTCATGGATAACGATTTCGTGCGAACCGTTTATCGTGCGCCGCACGAGCATTGCAGCAATGGGGATCACCAGGGAGATGTGCGGCTGCGTCTGATCAGAGATGGGAACCCTGGTTTGGCGCGAATCCGCTCCGACCTGGGCGTCGGTGGTAACGGCGGAGCGCTGGCTTCCCGCATGGCGCGCGCCTTTCAAAATTTCACTTTCAAAGCCGAATACGCCTACGACTATGGCATGCCGCAGCCGGTGGCCCGCATCGATCATTTGCTTTCCGGGCTCCAACTGGAGCGCCTGTTCCTGGGCCGTCACAAGTTGCTGCATTTCAGAGTCTGGTATCGCGACGCTCTCGCAGCGTACGTGCGCGAGATGCTCCTCGACCGGCGAACCCTTTCCCGGCCGTACCTCGAGCCCAAGCGAGTGGAAGCGGTGGTGAACGGTCACCTCAAAAATGGATTAAACTACACCACCGAAATTCACAAGCTTTTGTCGCTGGAGCTTTTACACCGGCTTTTTCTGGATTCGCAATGATGGCTCGACAAGATGGATTCGAGGTAGCGGATTCGTGACCCCGCAGATTGCTACGGCCGTCTACGGATTGGGGATTCTGGCACTCTTCCTGTTTGTCCGCGACCCCAGAAAACGAACTAGGCTTGCGCTTTGGCTTCCGGTCACATGGCTGCTGATCAATGGGGCGCGCCCGGTGTCGTTTTGGTTGGGGATCGCGCCTGTGAGTGCGGTGGATCAGTCGCTCGAAGGCAGCCCGCTCGATCGCGTAATCTACCTGGCGCTGCTTTTGGTTGGGCTGGGGATCCTTTGGAGGCGCGCCACAACGGTATCAAAATTTCTGCGCGCCAACCCAGCTATTCTCCTGTTCTTGCTCTACTGTCTGTTGAGCATAGCCTGGTCTGACTATCCGCTGGTCGCTCTCAAGCGTTGGTCGAAGCTGCTGGGCGATGTGGTCATGGTCCTGATCGTGCTCACCGAAGCGGACCGCTTTACTGCCATCAAGCGGACCGTGATTCGGGTGGCTTTTATCTTGATTCCGCTCTCCGTTCTGCTGATCAAGTACTATCCCGAGAAAGCCCGGTATTACAGCCCATTTGAAGGGCTGCAGATGGTCTCCGGCGTCGCGGCCGATAAAAACATGTTAGGGATGACATGTTTGGTTTACGGGCTGGGAGTGTGGTGGTTGTTGCTCGCGGCCTATCGGGATAAGACAACCCGCGGCCGGGCGCGGCAGTTGATCGCCTACGGTACCGTGATGGCCATGCTGATGTGGCTTTTCCACATGGCCAATTCCATGACTTCCTTGTCTTGTTTTCTCATGGCAGCGGGCATGCTCGCCGCAACCAGCTTTTTCCGGTTTGCCCGTAAGCCCGCAATCTTGAACCTTATGATCGCGGCCATGGTGGGAGTCTCGTTCACCGTTCTCTTTCTGCATGTCGGAGGCGGCGCCCTGGAGAGTATGGGAAGGAATGCGACCCTCACCGGTCGAACCGATATCTGGAAAGCCCTTCTCGCCATCAGTAATAATCCGCTGGTGGGCGCAGGTTTCGAGAGCTTTTGGGTAGGAGACCGGCTGCAGGCAATTTGGACGAATTCCGGCACGTTGCACGGGATTAATGAAGCTCACAATGGCTATCTGGAAATCTATTTGAGCTTGGGATGGATCGGAGTGGCTCTGCTGGTCGGCCTCATCGTCAGCGGCTACCGCAACATTATGTCGGTATTTCGCCGCGATCCGGAAGTGAGCCGGCTCCGGTTGGCCTTCTTCGCCACTGCCATCGTGTACGCCTTCACCGAGGCTGGATTCAGAATCATGTGTCCCGTCTGGACGGCGTTCCTGCTCTCGATTATTGCGGTGCCGAATCTGGTCACCGGGAGACGCCCGCGTCCTTTGAAGACTGGTAAGTTCTCCCACGCCGACGCAAAACTTGGCGCCGGACTGCCTCCAAGGGAAATAGTCACGGGTTAGATGAGTTCTTCGATGCCAGGCCCAAAAAGCACAATGGCCCTGACAATTACAATGTCAGCCAGCCCCGAACTCCCGGCAGCGCCGATGGATGCAGGCACGCGCCCTTCGATGGTCAGGCGGCCCGCTGAATCAGAAGTGGCCTTGCTCACCGGGGGAATTGACCGGCCTTACGCCTTTGGGCTGTCTACGGCTTTGGCCTCAAAGGGTGTGCGCTTGGATGTGCTGGCTGGCGCCGAACTCGACAGTCCGGAGATGCATGCCGACTCCAATCTACGGTTTCTCGACATCTACGGGGATGGGCGAAAAGCTGGCGGCCCGGCAGCCAAGTTAAAAAGAGTTCTGAACGCGTACCTCGGCCTCATCCGCTACGCCGCCCAAGCCAAGCCGAAGATCTTTCATATTCTCTGGAATAACAAATTCCCGCTTTTTGACCGCACTTTGCTGACGACCTACTACAAGCTGCTGGGCAAGAAGCTGGTTTTTACCGCGCACAATGTCAATCAGGCAAAGCGTGACTCCAATGACTCATTCCTCAATCGCTTCAGCCTGAAGGTTCAATACCGGCTTTGCAATCACATTTTTGTGCATACCGACAAGATGAAGGCGGAGTTGTTGGAAGACTTTGGGGTCGGCGAGTCGGCGGTGTCGGTGATCCCCTTTGGGATCAACAACTCGCTGCCGCAAACTGCAATGACTCCCGCCCAGGCCAAACAGCGGTTGGGGATCAAGCGCCACGAAAAGACTGTTCTTTTTTTCGGCAGGCTGCGGCCTTATAAGGGTCTCGAATATCTGGTAACCGCCTTTCAGCAAATCGCGGCTACCGAAGCCGATTATCGTCTAATCATCGCCAGCGAACCGAAGGTTGGGTCGGAGAAGTATTTTGAGGAGATCCGGCAACTGATTTCTAAAGACCACGATGGCCGCGGAGTCGTGCAACAGTTCGCCTTCATCCCGGATGAAGATACGGAGCTGTATTTCAAAGCCGCTGACGTGGTGATCCTGCCCTACACCGATACCTCACAGAGTGGAGTGTTGTTCTTGGGCTACAGCTTCGGACTGCCCGCGATCGCGAGCGACGTGGGATCGTTTGCAGAAGACATCATTCCCGGCCGAACCGGTTTTTTGTGCAAGCCGCGCGATGCGCAGGACCTTGCCCGAACCATCCGGCAATATTTTGCCAGTGATTTGTTCAAAGACTTGGAGCGGCGCCGGCAGGAAATCGTCGCTTACGCGCAGTCGAAAAATTCCTGGGACACGGTAGTTGAGATCACGCGCGAGGTGTATGCCAGTTTGTAACGAGTAACGAACGATGCGCCGGTGTGCGCAGGGCGTGGGAAGATCGATTAGCATCGATTTTCATTCTGTCCCGAGGCGGACATTCGAGTCTGACCAGGTGGGCGCGGCCAGGCCCGCGGGGGAAACGCAGAAGCGACAGATGAGCTGGGCCGGGAAGCTGAAAATGCCGTCGAAAGTCGATGTACTTCCTGCCCCGCAAAGTGTACTTCCGTGCATTGCGAGTACCAAACCGCATCAAGTAGATTTCTTGCTAGGACGCCCCTGGATTTCAACCCCCGGAAAGAGCTAGCGGTTTGCTGGCGCTTACGAATTTTTTCGGGCGTCAGTGAGGTAAAATGAGACGCATCGGTTCGTTTCTATTCCCCCTTATCTTGCTCTGTTTTTCCACCACCAGTTTTGGACAGCTTTGGTCTGGCGTCCTCGCCCCGAACCGAGCCATCGATTGGTCGACGGTTGGATCCAGCGCGGTGGCTTCGTCCAGTTCATGGACGCAATGTGGTTCGACCATTGCCGCCGGCGCCTCGGCCGCGACGATTAATGCGGCAATCGCCGCTTGCCCGGCCAATCATTTTGTGCAACTGGGCGCGGGAACCTTCAATCTAACGACCGGCCTCACCTTTCTGCAAAACAGCAATGTGAAATTAGTGGGCATGGGCGCGAATCAGACTTTCTTGGTTTTCACCGCAGCGGGCGGGTGCATGGGATTTGAGAGCGGCATCTGCATGGCGAGCGCCGATCTTAACTACTCGTTAAGCCAATCCAACCTGGCCAACTGGACCGCGGGATATGCCGCGGGAGCTACGTCGATCACTCTGAGCAGCAAAAGCAATCTTGCGGTAGGAACTGCCGTCATGCTGGATCAATTGGACGACACCGCTGACAGTGGAGATATCTTCGTTTGTTACGAGGATAACGCGCCCCTGTATTGCTCGACCAACGGAGACAATGGCGGCTTTGCCCGCACCAGCAGAGGACAGCAACAAATCGTGACCGTCACCAGCATTTCGGGTTCTGGACCCTACACCGTCGGTATTACTCCAGGGTTGTATATGCCTAATTGGGCCGCGGCCAAGAGTCCGCAAGCATGGTGGGCCAATTCCGCAGTTTCTAATATGGGCGTAGAGAATCTGAGCATAGACATGACGGCTGCCGAGCCTTCGGTGGGAACGGGTTTTGGCGTAGAAATATTCAACTGCAGCGGATGCTGGGTGAAAGGCATCCGGAGCATCGGCCCCGGACGCTCGCATGTCCAGGCTCAGGTTAGTACGAACGTTACAGTCCAGGACAGCTACTTCTACAAGACAGCGGGACAGACCTCGACTTCGTATGGAGTGGAAACGGCGGGTGCATCCGCCGTCTTGATCCAAAACAACATATTCCAGCAGATCACCGAACCCATGTCGTTCACTGGAAGTTGCTCCGGATGCGTGGAAGGCTACAACTTCGATATCGATGACGTGTACGACTCAGGCGGTGGGGTCTTCACCTGGCGCATGGCCGGAAGCCTTCCGCATGCGGTAGGGATATCGCACGTACTGATCGAAGGGAACCAGGGATCGGGTTTAGAGGGCGATATTATCCATGGAAGCCACCATTTCATTACCGCCTTTCGCAACGTCTGGAATGGCTTTCAACCGGACAACGGGAGCAACCCCACCGGCAACACGAACCCTGTAATCCTGATGGCGTTGAACCGCTTCTTCAATATCGTCGGAAACGTTCTGGGGAGCCCTACCTTACCGAGTAGCGGCTATCAGAACGGCGCGGCTTCCATCTATAACGTGGGCGGAAGTGAGAGCGGAGCAAGCTATACCGTGCCGGCGGATCCCAATGTGGGGCGTACCCTCATGCGCTGGGGAAACTACGATGTGGTGACCGGAGCCGTGCGCTGGTGCGGAAATTCCTCAAATCCCGGGTGGACCTCTACTTGCGCGAGCACGTCGGAGGTCCCGAGCGGGATTCCTAATTATCCCAATCCCGTTCCGGCTTCCACCTCGTTGCCTTCATCTTTTTACTTGAATGCTCAGCCCTCGTGGT
This sequence comes from uncultured Acidobacteriaceae bacterium, assembly GCA_963712035.1. Lineage (GTDB taxonomy): Bacteria > Acidobacteriota > Terriglobia > Terriglobales > Acidobacteriaceae > PALSA-270. Next base: position 143,536 of record CAVQGL010000009.1, read on the forward strand.
GGCCGAGTAACAAGCCGTGGCCTCCCATTGGACCCGACGTAACCGGCGGGAACATCGCTGGCTACTCTGGCCACGCTTACTCCATCCCTGCGGCGGACTGCTATGCCAATGTAATGGGCGGATCGTCTGATGGCACAGGCAATGTCCTGACCTTCAACCCCGCCAGCTGCTACAACACGACCGCAAATAACAATCCGCCGGCAGGTGGCGCGCCGGCTCCGCCCACGGGTTTGAGTGTGGTGGTTAACTAACTTATTCAGCGCGCGGGAGCGCCACCGGAAAGTGGAACTCCCACGCCACAACCGTTGTCTCTCCGGTGCCTAGTCCGTTACTAGGACTGGATCTTCCCCAACGTCGAAGTCAGTCTCCCCGCATACACTACACTTTAGCGATTTTGCCGCGACTTCCGCGAGGCCACCATAGACGGCTCGCGGGAGGGTTGTCGGGCATACGCCAAGGAGATTCGTTTTAACGGTTTCCGTTGGCCGGTGTCTCTGCATCCCGATTGCCGTCGGACCGGGCATGTCGTGCGCGTGGTGGCCGAAGCCGGGTTCGGCATCAGATTTCAATCATCTCGTAGCCCCAAAGGGGCAAAGCTCTCAAAGCGGTGGGAAAGGGAAAGGCGCGTTTTGAAAATCAGCGTTTTTGGATTGGGTTATGTCGGGACGGTCTCGGCCGGATGTCTGGCCAGCGAAGGCCACGAAATCGTTGGCGTCGATCCGGTGCAGACCAAAGTGGACCTGATCAATCGAGGCCAGTCGCCCATCATCGAAGCGGAAATTGGCGAATTGGTGGCGTGCAACGTCAAGTCGGGAAGACTGCGGGCCACCAGCGATCCGAACGAAGCCATCCGTGCTACCGAGCTTTCCTTCGTTTGCGTCGGCACTCCCAGCCAAGCCAACGGCAATCTGGATTTCCGCTATATCCGCCGCATTTGCGAGCAGATCGGCGAAGCGATCAAGACCAAAGCCGCGCGGCATACCGTGGTGATTCGCAGCACGATTCTGCCGGGCACCATGCACTCGATCGTGATTCCCAGCCTGGAAGAAACTTCTGGTAAGAAAGCGGGAGCCGATTTCGGCGTTTGCCACAACCCCGAATTCCTGCGCGAAGGTTCGGCGGTCAAGGATTTCCATACGCCTCCGAAAACCGTGATTGGAGAAGTCGACAAAGCCAGCGGCGACATGCTGGCTAAACTTTACGAAAAGCTGCAAGCTCCGCTCATTCGCACCGACTTGGAAACTGCCGAGATGGTGAAGTACGTCGACAACAGCTGGCATGCCCTCAAAATCGGCTTTGCCAACGAGATCGGTAATCTCTGTAAGTCGTTCGGCATCGACGCGCACGAGGTGATGAATATTTTTTGCCAGGACAAGAAACTCAATATCTCTCCCGCTTACCTGATGCCGGGCTTTGCTTTTGGCGGGTCTTGCCTGCCCAAGGACTTGCGCGCTCTTTCCTACAAGGCGAAATCGAACGACTTGCAACTGCCGATTTTGAGCTCCGTGCTGCTGAGCAACGAAATGCAAGTTAACCGCGGCTTGCAAATGATCATGGACAAAGGGCACAAGAAAGTCGGCATCCTGGGCTTCAGTTTCAAAGCTGGCACCGATGACCTGCGCGAGAGCCCGGTGATCGAAGTCATCGAGCGACTGGTCGGCAAAGGCTACGATCTGCGCATCTACGACAAGAACGTGAACATGGCGAGCCTGGTGGGCGCCAACCGCGACTTCATTCTTAATCACATTCCCCACATCTCCCGGATGATGGTCGACCGCATGGATGCGGTCCTCGATCACGCGCAGACGGTCGTGATCGGCAACAAAGATCCGGAATTTCAGACGGCGTTGCAGACCTTGCGAAGCGACCAGGTGCTGGTTGATTTCGTTCGCATCAGCGACCGCCGGAGCGAAAAGGGAAAATACGATGGCATCTGCTGGTGAGTTAGTGGAAGTGCAAGCCGGGAGTAAGGCGGCAAAGGGTCAGATTTACGACTCCCTGCTGCGGCTCTCGGGCTGGCTGGAGAAGAACGACTATCGGGGCTACGACACCTTTGACGGCCTGAATGCGCGTTTCGTGCGTCCTTTCACCTTCAACAGCAAGTTCCTCAATACCGTCTTGCAGCAGGGGGTGCGCCGTTTCCCGCTCAACTTGCGCCCGCTGCTTGGAGTGCGCAAGGGCCTCTCGACCAAAGGCATGGGATTTCTGGCGCGCGGCTTCATGCGCCTCCACTCCGCGACTGGCGACAAAGTCTGGGCCGATAAGGCAGAATTGTGCTTGCAATGGCTGATCGAAAATCAGTCGCCGGGTTACAGCGGCGCTTGCTGGGGCAACCATTTCGATTACCAGTCGCGCAGCTTCTATCTGCCCAAAGGCGTGCCACAGTGGTTTGGACCTCTCTGATCGGCCACGCGTTTCTCGATGGCTACGACCATTTCAAGAAGGAACAATACCTGCATGTCGCGCATAAGCGCCTGCGAACACATCATGAAGGATCTGGAGAGATACCCGGACGGCGAAGGACTCTGTATCAGCTACGTTCCCGCACAAAAAAGCTTGGTCCACAACGCCAACACGCTCGGCGGCAGCCTGCTGGCGCGCACATGGTCCTATACGCACGACACGACGGCCTACCGCGAATTGGCCCAAAAGGCCATGCAATACACGGCGCAATACCAGCGCCCGGATGCTTCCTGGTGGTACGGAGAGAAAGACAATCTGCACTGGGTGGACAACTTCCACACCGCCTACGTGCTGGATTGTTTCAAGTACTATACCGAAGCCACCGGCGATGACCGCTTCGACCAAAACATGATGAACGGTTACCAATACTGGAAGAAGACGTTCTTCCTGGAGGACGGAACGCCGCGGTACTACGACCACAAGACCTTGCCGCTCGACATTCAGTGCTGTTCGCAGGCCATCGATACTTTGGTTTTCTTTCAAGACCGCGATCCCGAGGAGCCTCCCGCTGGCACTGAAGGTGGCGCAGTGGACGATCGAAACTATGCAGGACCGCCAGCGGCTATTTCTACTACCGGCGCTATTCCTCATGGCTGGTCAACAAAACCCCCACCCTGCACTGGGGACAGGCCACCATGCTGTGCGCACTGGCCGGACTTTACCAGCGGCTATGAGAACGACGGGACCCATGCAAGAACGAAAAAAGTCCTGATCATCGTGGAGAATCTGCCCGTCCCCTTTGACGGACGGGTGTGGAAAGAAGCTTGCTCGCTGCATGAGAACGGATACGAAGTGACCGTACTGTGCCCGAAAGGGAAGGGCTATGCCAAGGGCTATGAATTGCTCGAAGGCGTTCACGTCTACCGGCATCCATGCCGGTGGAGGGAAACAGTCCATTGGCGATATCTGGGGAATATCGGAAGCGCCTTGCTCTGGGAATTTTTCTATGCCTGGTGGATTTTTCTGCGGCGCGGATTCCAGGTCATTCAGGGCTGCAATCCGCCCGACGACATTTTTCTGGTCGCCCTGCCGTTCAAGCTCTTCGGCGTGAAATACATCTTCGACCACCACGACGCCAACCCGGAGCTCTATCTATCGAAGTACGAGCAGGAAGGTCTCTTCTACCAAGTACAGGTCTGGCTGGAGAAGCTGACGTACCGCTTCAGCGATGTCGTCATGGCCACGAACCAGAGCTACAAGCGAATCTGGCGGTCAAGCGTGGCGGCCTCGATCCCGGCTGACGTTTTCGTCGTGCGCAACGGTCCCGATCTGGAGACGTTCAAGCGGTCGCTCCCAAGCCCGAGCTGAAGTACGGCAAGCCGTATCTGGTCGGTTACGTCGGCACCATGAGTATCCAGGAAGGCCTGGACATCCTGCTCGAGGTGGCGCTGCACATCAAGAACCAGGGCCGCCGCGACGTTCATTTCACCTGCGTCGGCGGAGGGCCCGGACTCTCGCGGCCTGCGGCAGATGGTGCAAGGACAAGAGCCTCGAGGACACGGTCAACTTCACCGGAAGGGTTCCGGACGCGCAATTGCTCGAGATTCTTTCCACCGCGGATGTCTGCGTCAATCCGGACAAGCCTTGCGAGATGAATGATATTTCCACCATGATCAAGATCATGGAGTACATGGCGCTGGGCAAGCCGATTGTGCAGTTTGATTTGAAGGAAGGCAGATTCAGCGCCGGAGAAGCTTCCCTGTATAGCAGCAACAATCACGACCAGGTGACCGATTTTGCCGCCAATCTGCTGTGGTTGCTCGATCATCCTGAGCAACGGAAAAAGATGGGTGAGTTCGGATTCCAACGCGTTCAAAAAGAACTGGCCTGGGAGTATTCGGTCACCAACCTTCTTGCCGCCTATCAGCGGGCTTTCGACAAGAGGGAGCGGGCATGAAGCCTCTGGTATCGATTCTCATCCCAGCCTACAACGCCGGACAGTGGCTGTCGGATACGGTCGCCTCCGCTCTGGCCCAGACCTGGGAAAGAAAAGAAATTGTCATCGTGGACGATGGCTCCAAAGATCAAACGCTGGCCATTGCCCGGCAGTTTGAATCGGAGACGGTCCGGGTTTATACCCAGAAAAATCAGGGAGCGGCCGCGACCCGCAACCAGGCGTTTTCTCTCAGCAAAGGCGACTACATTCAATGGCTGGATGCGGACGACTTGCTATCTCCCGGCAAAGTCGCTCTGCAGATGGAAGCCCTGGAAAAATGCGGGAGCAAACGCATCTTGGCGTCCTCGGCCTGGGGACAATTCTTGTATCGCTACCATCGTACCCGGTTTATTCCGTCCGCCTTGTGGAACGATCTCTCCCCGGTAGAGTGGTTGCTCTGCAAGATGGGAAAAAATCTCCACATGCAGACCGCAACCTGGCTGGTTAGTCGTGAACTGACTGAAGCTGCTGGGCCCTGGAACACTAAGCTGCTGGGCGACGACGACGGAGAATATTTTTGCCGGGTGCTGATGCAGAGCCAGGGCACCAAATTCGTTCCCGGCGCGCGCGTCTACTATCGCGCATCGGGCGCGAGCAGTCTCAGCTACATTGGACAGTCCGACGCCAAGCGCGAGGCGCAATGGCGATCGATGGAACTGCACATCGCTTACCTGCGCTCGCTGGAAGACAGCCCCCGCGTCCGCGCAGCGTGCGTGCAGTATATGCAAAACTGGCTGATCTTTTTCTATCCGGAACGCAAAGATATTTTTGAGCGGGCGCAACGCGTGGCCCACGAACTAGGGGGCGAAGTGACCGTGCCGCGCTTGTCCTGGAAATACTCTTGGATCGAGGCGCTGTTTGGCTGGAATCTGGCCAAGCGCGCGCAAGTGTTGGCGCCGCGTACCCGCTGGGCGGCGGTTCGGGCCTGGGACAAAGCGATGTTTCGAGGAAAGAAACTCGATTTGGCTGCGCTCGGGACATAGAAGTAAGCGGATAGGAATAGAAAGTCCGGCTGAGCGAAAGTTGAACCAGCGCCGGTTCTGTCTCTTGTTTTCAACGGCGTTAAAACTTTCGGAATCCGCAGTAACCGCGTCAAAGCGGAATCGCGAAGCATACCCGTAAAAAATCTAGGCTGCAGGCCAAACTTGGCGTATTATCCTACGACAAGAACCGGGATGGCTTAGCTCGGACCCGGTGCCCCGAGCGCGGTTTGACGTAGCAGGGGTAGAGTGAACAGCCTGATTCAGATCCTCCGGCAATCCATTTGAGAACATCGTTGACTCCGCTACGAAGAAACGGCGAGCCGCTCCAGGTAGAAACACGCCTCACCGAAGGTAGACATGAGGGTTTACGGGCGCTTGGTCCGGAGCGGTCTGGCAAGCCGCGAACTTCAGACATCGCGAATTCCTCGGGGAATGCAGGCCAGATTCTCACGGAAAGATTTCGATGCCGGCCCGGAGCCGTGGCCGGCTTCGACGTTCCCAAGAATTTAACCGGCAACTCTGGTTACTTCCGCTTCGGTTCGGACGTCATCTGTTATGGGCAATGCGCTTCAGGGAAGCCAGCCAGCAGCGTGCAGGTGCCTCTCTACGACGCGCGCGACCGGGTGGTGGTGAACGGTTCGTCGGTTCAACTCCCGTTTGATCCTGTGCAAGTCGTGGATAGCCTGCGCTGTGAGCGGTATTTGGAGAGTTCGTTACCTGCGAACAAGTTGGTGCGAAACCTCTACTACCTGCTGCGCCCGCTCATGCCAGTTTCGTTGCGGCGGCACTTTCAGAAGGTTTATTTTCGCGGCCGCAACGACGCCGCTTTCCCCATGTGGCCGGTCGATCGCACAGTTGACGATATTTTCGAGCAACTGTTGATTCTAGCCATGCAGTCGAGCCAAGTGGACAGGCTGCCATTCATCTGGTTTTGGCCGCGCGGCGCGCATTCTTGCACCATCATCACGCACGATGTGGAAACCTCGGCGGGGGTGAATTTTTGCCCGCGGCTGATGGATCTCGCCGACTCCTTCGGGATCAAGACTTCTTTTCAGGTGGTGCCGGAGAAACGATATGAGGTGACGCCATCCTTCTTGCAGTCGATTCAAGATCGTGGCTTCGAGATTAACGTTCACGATTTGAATCATGACGGGCACTTATTTCGGGATTTGGACGAGTTTTTGCATCGCGCCGACCAGATCAACCGCTACGTGCGCGAGTTTGGCGCCTTGGGATTTCGATCCGCCGTGATGTACCGGAATATCGATTGGTTAGAGGCGCTGGATGTGGACTACGACATGTCCATTCCCAATATGGCGCGCATGGATCCTCAGCAAGGCGGTTGTTGCACGGTTTTCCCTTTTTTCATCGGAAGAATTGTGGAGCTCCCGGTAACCACGACCCAGGATTACTCTCTATTTCACATTCTCAACGACTACTCGATCCGGCTGTGGGAGCAGGAAGTTTCCTTGGTCCGCGAGAAGCACGGTCTACTCAGCTTCATTATTCATCCCGATTACGTAGTCGCTGAATCCCGGCAACGCGTCTACCGCGACCTGCTTCGGTATCTGGCCGGACTGCGCGCGCAAGGAGAAACCTGGATCGCGTTGCCCGGGGAGGTTGCCGCTTGGTGGCGTCTTCGCAGCGAGTTGAATCTGGTCGAGACTAACGGTACGTGCCGCATCGAAGGGGAAGGCAGCGAGCAAGCCAGCCTCGCCCATGCGGTGCTGGACAATGGAAAACTTCGATACGAATTCCATTCCTAGCAAGTAAGGGCGTTTTTTCGTAGCCAAGCTGACTATGAATTAGCGCCAAGTTCAAACCGAAAATCCCCCAAAAACAAAAAACCGGCGGCGACGATTCCGGCCGCCAAGACAGAGGAGGACTTGTGAACCCAGTGACGGGGGCGAGTAATGATGCAACCCATTACGCCCAGAACTCAAAAGCACCCAGTGCGCCCGATTACGATGTGGCCGTGATCGGTGCGGGACCGTATGGACTCTCGGCCGGCGCCCACCTTAAGGCGAAGGGACTGGCGATCCGGGTTTTTGGAGAGCCCATGGAATTTTGGGCCGACAAAATGCCAGCAGGCATGCTGCTGCGCTCTCCGCGGGTGGCATCGAATATTTCCGATCCGTCGGCAGCCTTTACGCTCGATGCCTACGAAGCCGCCTCTGGCATCAAGCCCAACGGCCGCACGCCGGTGGAAACTTTTGTCGACTACGGACGGTGGTTTCAACACCAGCTGGATTCTTGCCTGGAACGAACCGAGGTCAGCGCCATCCAGAGCGACAAGTCAGGTTTCCGGCTCAGTTTGCAGAATGGAAAATCGGTAACCAGCCGTCGAGTCGTAGTTGCGGCCGGGGTCGGGCCTTTCCAGAGAAAGCCCGCCGTCTTTGCCCATCTGCCCCCGGAACAAGTGTCGCATTGTTATGAAGGAAGAAAAATCTCGGAGTTTTCGGGGAAACGCGTAGCCGTGATCGGAGCGGGGCAAAGCGCGCTCGAATCGGCGGCTTTGCTGCACGAGGCGGGCGCTGAGGCCGAGGTGATCGCGAGAATCCCCCAGTTGCGCTGGATCGGCATGCATCCCCGGCTGCATCACCTAGGAATCATTTCCAAGATCATGTATTCCAGCCACGATATAGGTCCCTTCGGAATCAGCCGGCTGGTGGCGTGGCCTAACTTCATGCGCCAGGTTCCCATTGGTCTTCGCGACAAGGTGCGTACCCGCGCGGTTCGCTCTGCGGGAGCGCCCTGGCTCGGTCCCCGGCTGACGGCAGTGAAAATCAGCACTGGACGCGCGGTGGTGAGCGCGGACTCCAAGGGCGACCAGGTGCAACTCAAGCTCAACGATGGCACCGAACGGCAGGTGCATCACGTTTTGCTGGGAACCGGATACACGGTGGAGATCTCCCGCTACAGCTTCTTGCCGCCGGAGTTGACCGCGCAAATCCGTCAACTGGATGGTTATCCGGATCTAGGAGCCGGGTTCACCACTTCAGTGCCCGGACTACACTTCGTTGGCGCTGCCGCTGCTCGCAGCTTCGGGCCGTTGTTGTATTTTGTTGCCGGCACGGATTTCGCTTCGACGCATTTGACCTCCCACATCGTACGCAACCCAATTAAATCCTTTCGGTAAACCTGTAAAGAAGAAGGGCCTGGTACACGCACAGTGGCTATCGATACTTTGAACGCAGCAAAAGGCAGAGGCACTCCGCAATCCGCGAGCACCCTGGTGGAGAGCGAAGTGCGCTCTGCTCTCGAAAGGGAAGCAGGGCCGCACCCGGTCGGCGCGTTGGTGGTGGGGGGAGACCACCCTGGATTGGGGATTGCCCGCAGCCTCGGCCGCAAGGGCATTCCCGTCTACATTTTAGAGGATCAGCAGTCCATCTCCTCATTCTCCAAATATGCGACTCGGGTCATTCGCTGTAAAGATCTGCGGGATGAGCGCCAAACGGTCGATGCAGTCCTCGATGCCGGCAAGCGTTTCAATCTCAAGGATTGGGTGTTGTTCCCCACTCGCGACGAAACCGTAGCCGCGTTTTCCCGCTACCGCGATGAACTGGCCCAGCAGTTCCGGGTCACCACTCCGGAGTGGGAGACGATTCGCTGGGCTTGGGACAAAAAAAATACCTATGATTTGGCGATGCAACTCGGGATTCCCTGTCCCCAAACCTTCAACCCGCGGAACCTGGATGAATTGGCCGCGCTTTATCCGAGGCTTCCGCTCGCCATCAAGCCAGCGGTGAAGGAGAACTTCTTCTACGCAACCGGAGCCAAAGCCTGGCGCGCCGAGACGATTGCGGAGCTCAATCAATTGTTCGCCGACGCGCAACGCCAAATCAAGCCTGAGGAAGTGTTGTTGCAGGAAATCATTCCTGGGGACGGCAGCCGGCAGTTCTCCTACTGCGCCTTCTTTCGCGATGGCCGGGCGCATAGCACCCTGGTGGCGCAGCGCCGCCGCCAACATCCTCGGGAATTCGGCCGAGCCGCCACTTACGTGGAGAGCGTTGATCTGCCGGTCATTGAGGAATTCTCAGAACGCTTCCTGAAAGCGATCAACTACTACGGCGTCGTGGAATTGGAATTCAAACATGATCCGAGAGACGGCCAATACAAGCTGCTGGAACATCAACGCCCGGACCTGGGGGTTCCACTGCATCGGAGCGGCCTCGGGCGTGGACTTCCCTTACATCTTGTTTGCCGACCAGATGGGAAGACCCTCCGAAAGCTGCCGCGGAAAGGCCGGAGTAGGGTGGTTGCGATTTATCACGGATGTGCCGACGGCGCTGTCTGACCTGCTGCACGGTGAGATTAGCGTCCGCTCCTATTACAACTCCCTCAAAAATACGCGGGTTGAGTCGGTCTTCGCGAAGGACGATCCACTGCCGTTTTTTGGCGAAATGATTCTCTTACCCTATCTGGTGGCCAAGAAATACTTCTAGAACGGCCAAGTGAGCACATTAAGGGCATAACATCGCCCGCATTTGATCGAACTGGCTGGCGACCCGCCGAATCGTTCGCCTTCCATCGTCAAGTCGGGAAAGGACAAGTACCGCCGTGTGGTTGGGGTGAATATTTTGCTAGGGATTCACGCGGCCGTTTGAGACGCTAGGGTCATGCGGCTGAGCGGCTGGGAAGGTTAAGCCAATCTATCTATGGTAATCACGAGCACTCCTCTTCGTATCTCGTTTTTTGGCGGTGGCACCGACTATCCGGTATGGTACCGCGAGCACGGCGGCGCCGTGCTGGCGACCGCCATCAACAAGCGTTGCTATGTCACTTGCCGCAACTTGCCGCCGTTTTTCGAACACCACAGCCGCATCTCCTATTCGAGAGTAGAGAATGTAAGCAAGAACGACCAAATCGAGCATCCCTCGGTGCGGGCGTGCTTGAAGTTCCTGGGAGTTGAACAGGGCGTTGAAATTCATCACGTTGCCGATCTGCCGGCACGCACCGGACTGGGCACGAGTTCAGCCTTTACCGTGGGCCTTCTGCTCGGCCTTTATGCCCTGCAGGACAAGATGCGCGATAAGCATTCTCTGGCCGCAGACGCCATCCACGTGGAACAAGATTTGATTCAAGAGGCGGTGGGCTCGCAGGATCAGGTAAGCGCCGCGTATGGCGGATTCAATCGCATCAACTTCGACGCCGATGGCGGCATCGAAGTCAAGCGCATCCTGGCCTCGCAAAACCGCTTGGCGGACCTCGAACAGCACCTCGCGCTCTACTTTACGGGGTTTTCCCGGACTGCCTCTGAGATTGCCACCGAACAGTTGAAGATGACGCCGCACAAGAAAAAAGAGCTGGACATGATGATGCAACTGGTCGACGAGGCCGAAGCGGTGGTGACCAGTCCGACCGCTTCCTTGGATGAGTTTGGACGCTTGCTGCACGCAAGCTGGCAAATCAAGCGAAGCCTCACGCAAAAGATTTCGAATTCCAACATCGACGAAATCTATCAGGCCGGAATCAATGCCGGTGCGCTGGGTGGCAAGCTGCTGGGCGCTGGCGGCGGCGGCTTCATGTTGTTCTTCGTGTCTCCGGAGCGTCGCGAAGCCTTACGCGCCCGGCTACGAAAGTTTCTGTGCGTTCCTTTTAAGTTTTCGAACCGGGGAAGTCACGTGGTGGTGTACGAACCTGAGGAGGTATACGACAAATCGCTGATCGAGGAGCGATCCGTGGTCTACGAACAGGCCTGAGCCGTCTGGTGCCTTGAACATCCATATCATCAATCCGCTGACCGACTCCCGTTGGGAAGATCTGGTGGCTCGACATCCGCGGGCATCAGCCTTTCATCAACGCGGTTGGCTGGAGGCATTGTCTCGCACTTATGGATATGAGCCGATGGTGTCAACCAGTTCACCGTCCGGCCAGGCATTGGAAGATGGGGTCGTCTTCTGCCGCGTATCCAGTTGGATCACGGGCACACGGCTGGTCTCTTTGCCGTTCGCGGACCATTGTGAACCCTTGTTGAACGATTTGGGGGAATACCTGGATTGCACCCACTGGTTGCGTGCGGAATGTGATGGCCGAGTGTGGAAGTATGTCGAGCTTCGGCCGTTGTTCCCGCTTCCGGTGGCGGGCAGCGGTTTGCGGCGAAGTCAGCGGTATTGCTTTCACGAACTGGATACCACCCCGAGCCTGGAGCACATTTTTCGCCGATTGCACAAAGATTCCATTCAGCGGCGTATCCGGCGGGCAGAGAAGGAACGCTTTGGCTATGAAGTGGGCCGGTCCGAGCCGCTGGTCGAGGCGTTCTACCGCCTGCTGCGGATAACCAGAAAGCGGCAGGCTCTGCCTCCGCAGCCCATCAACTGGTTTAAGAACCTGGTGGCGGCGATGGGCGATCATTTGCAGATTCGGCTGCTGCGCAAGGACGAGATTCCGGTCGCCGCCATTTTGACGCTTCGCCATCGCGCCACGGTGGTTTATAAATACGGTTGCTCCGACGAACGATTTCACCATTGCGGCGTCATGCCACTCTTGTTTTGGAAGATGATCGAGGAGAGTAAGGCGGAGGGGGCCGAGAGCATCGACTTTGGCCGTTCGGACTTCGACCGGCCCAGCCTGATTGCCTTCAAAGACAAATTCGGCACCTCGAAACGATTGCTGCAATATTATCGCTACACCACTTCGGTCAAAGAGGGCGCAGAGTTGTCGTGGGATCCGCACGTCATGCGTCAACTTCTTTCAGTGCTCCCGAATTCTGTTTTAACTACGGGAGGCAAACTTCTGTACCGGCATATGGGGTGAGCGCGCAGCCGCAACCCTCTTCTCGTGCCGCCACTGTGCTTCATGCTCGATAATGGATCGGGGCAAATTCCAAATTCTGGCGTACAACTAAATCGTAAGGACAAGAATGACTAAGACCGCATTGGTTACCGGAGCAGAAGGATTTATCGGGTCCAATTTGTGTAAGTTCCTGCAAGGCAAAGGATGGAAAGTTGTCGGAGGACATCGTCTGCATGAGGGCAACACGTTTCCGAAGTTGCCGAATTTGAGCTTTGTGCAGTGCGATCTGCGCAACGGCCAACAAGTCGAGCAGACGGTCCATCAACTCCAGCCGACCCATGTTTTTCACCTGGGTGCGCAGAGCCTGCCCACGGTTTCCTGGGCGGATCCCGTGTTTACTTTTGAATCGAACATCATGGGATCGCTGTATCTGTTCGAGGCAGTGCGCCGCATGAAGAAGCTGCCAGTGGTGGTCTCGGCGTGCTCCAGCGCGGAATATGGAAATGTGCCGCCCAAACAAATTCCAGTGAGCGAAGAGCAGCCCATGCGGCCGTTGCATCCCTATGGCATCAGCAAGCTGTGCCTGGACCTGCTGGCCCGCGAGAACTTCCAGGATTACGGAGTCCCGGCGGTCAATCTGCGCTTGTTCAATACCACGGGCCCGGGAAAGACCAATGACGCGCCCTCGGATTTTGTGCGGCGGATCATCCGCATCAAAAAAGGCCTCCAGCCTCCAGTGCTCGAAGTGGGGAACCTGAAACCGCGGCGCGCTTTTCTTGACGTGCAAGATACCGTAGCCGGTTTCTATCTAGCGGCTACGAAAGGGAAGCCGGGCGAAGCTTATAACCTGTGTGCCGACAAGACCTATGAGATCGGGGAGTTGCTGCGAATCGCGCTGCGGCTCTCCGGGGTCAAGGCGGAGATTCGCCCTGTCGCGCATCTGATGCGTCCTTCGGACGAAAAGATTATTTTTGGCAAGACCGACAAAATCCGCAAAGACACCGGCTGGAAGCCGCAAAGATCAATTGAGGCGACTCTCGGCGCCATGTTGGAGCATTGGGATCGCGTTCTGTAAGCCTATCGTGTGACGACTGAAATCCCTCGCACATCAAACTGCCCGAACCGGCCGGTTACGGCCGTAATCTGCAAGTCACAGAGAGCATGATGGAAGATATAAAAGCGGTTCTGCTAGTAGGCGGTTTGGGAACGCGGTTGCGCTCCGTGGTGCCGTCACTGCCAAAGCCACTGGCGTCGGTGGGGGATCGTCCCTTTCTCGAACTCCTGGTCCGGCAGTTGCAGTGCCAGGGAATCCGCCGCCTGGTCATGTGCACGGGCTATCTGGCGGAGCAGATTGAAAGCGAATTCGGCGATGGCCACGGCTTAGACGTGGAGATTGAGTATTCTAAGGAGCCGGCCCCATTAGGCACCGCGGGCGCTGTAAAACTCGCGCAGCGCTATTTGGAGGAACGCTCTGATTTCCTGGTGTTGAACGGCGATTCTTTTGTGGAAGTCGACTTTGAAGCCTTACTGCGCTTTCATCGCGGACATAGTGGACTGCTCAGCATGGTCGTGGTGCCGGTGGCGAATGCCGGACGCTACGGAACCGTCCGCGTCGAAGCGGGAAGCCGGGTAGAAGGCTTTGCGGAAAAAACTGGCAGCAGCTCGCCGGGATTGGTGAACGCAGGCGTGTATCTATGCAAACCGGGTATCTTTGAATACATACCAGACGGCCCCGCCAGTCTGGAGAGAGATGTTTTTCCGGGAATCCTTGGCCGGGGAGTCTATGCGCTCGAGCAGGACGGCATGTTCATCGACATTGGCACTCCCGAGGACTACGCGCGGGCGCAGGAGATTCGCACCCGGCTCGACGAGGCGGCCCTGCAGAAACAAAATGGAGCGTGAATGAGTACTACTAGCGATTTTGAACAGCGGGTCAGCAAATCCATCGCAGCTTCGATTGCGGTCAAGCAGCGTCTGCTCGACAGTGCGGAGATTCGATCGGCAGTCGCCAAAATCAGCGAGACCCTGGTCGAGGCGTTTAAGAAGGGGAACAAATTGTTCTTGTTCGGGAATGGAGGAAGCGCGGCCGATTCGCAGCACATCGCTGCGGAATTTGTCGGGCGCTTCGCCTTCGATCGTCCTCCGCTGCCAGCTTTGGCCCTATCAGTGAACACTTCTTGCGTTACCGCAATCGGCAACGATTACGGATTCGATTTGGTCTTCGCCCGGCAGCTCGAAGCCTTGGGCAAAAGCGGAGACGTTGCCGTCGGCATCTCCACCAGCGGCAATTCACCCAATGTGCTGCAGGGATTGGCGGCCGCCAGGAAGATGGGCATGCCTACGGTGGCTTTTGCGGGTTGCACCGGCGGCAAGATGAAGGACGCGGCGGACTACTGTATTTGTGCGCCTTCGAGTGAAACCCCGCGCATTCAGGAATGCCACATCCTGATCGGGCACATTATTTCCGAGTTGGTGGAGCACACAATCTTTCATGAGCAAAGCCGCGTTTCTCGATCGTGACGGGGTCATCAACCGGAAAGCGCCGGAAGGCCTCTACATTACGCGCTGGGAGGATCTGCATTTTCTCCCCGGGGTGGCCGAGGCCATTGCTCTGCTCAATGCTGCGGATTTTCGCGTGATCGTCGTGAGTAACCAGCGCTGTGTCGCTAAGGGAATGCTGACCGCACGCGAGTTGGAGTCGATGCATCGACGCATGGCGGATCATTTGGCCCGCGCCGGAGCCATCATTGACGCAATCTATTATTGTCCGCACGAACTGCAACCCGTGTGCAGTTGCCGCAAACCCGCTCCCGGCATGCTTTTGCAGGCAGCGCGGGAGCATCACGTCCAACTAGCGGATTCCTGGATGATCGGTGATTCCGAGATCGATATTGAGGCCGGCAAAAAAGCTGCATGCAAAACGGCCAGATTACTGGATAAAAGTAAAAAGGACGAGGCGGTTGCCGGGAACTGCGCCGATTTGACCGCAGCCTCGCTGCTCGACGCAGTGCAGCAGATACTCGCGCAAGATCCAGCCTCCGCCGGCTCGCGTGCGACGGAAGAAGGGCGGAGTGGGGACTTGGCCCAACGTAATTCTCAAATGGCAAGCGGCAAATGCCAAACTAATCTCACAGGATGTGCGAAGTCATGACTCTTCGGAAATGGGTTCGAGCTTACCTTTATCAAAATGGACATATTTGGAATCGTCTTCCCGAGTCCTGGCGAAGTCTTGCCCCGGTGAGAGCCTATGGCCAGCACCTGCATGTCCTGGCCCGCCGTTTCGGCGACCGCCGGCAAAATCACTCCACGTTCTTTCTAAGAAACCGTGCGGAACTGGAATTGGTTGTCAGCCTGTTAGCCAAGCGTCCCACTGGATCCAGCTTGGACATTGCCGTCATCGCTTGCAGCAAGGGCGCGGAAGTCTATTCCTTTATGTGGGCCATCCGCTCCGCGCGTCCCGACTTGAAAATCCGGGTACATGCGATCGACATCGCTCAAGAAGTGGTGGACTTCGCCGCCCAGGGAATCTATTCGCTGGACAGTGTGGATGGCTCCAAACCCGCTCCCGACCGCATCGCCGCGGGAGATATGACTTGGAAAGACCAGCCGGTTTCGTCGTCGATTTTTGAGCGCCTGACGCAGGAGGAAATCGACGGGATGTTTGAGGTAGAAGGGAAGACGGCGAAGATCAGGCCGTGGCTTAAAGAAGGCATTACCTGGCTGCAGGGGGACGCAAGCAGTCCGCAGTTGATTCGCGATCTCGGCCCACAGGACATCGTCGTGGCGAACCGCTTCCTCTGTCATATGGATCCTCCCGACGCGGAAAAGTGTCTGCGCAATTTTTCCCAACTGGTCAAGCCCGGCGGATATCTCTTTGTTTACGGCGTCGACCTGGATGTCCGCGCCCGCGTGGCTAAAGAGATGGGCTGGCATCCGATTACCCAGATGCTCCGCGAGGTCTATGACGGAGATGTTTCTTTGCGGACGGGTTGGCCCTTTGAGTATTTCGGGCTGGAACCGTTTTCCGACCGCGGGTCCGATTGGCAGCTTCGCTGTGCGTCGGTCTTCCAGATGGGGGAAGCGCGGGAGGCGCAGCCCGCAATGGCGGCTCACCGCTAAACCAATTGGAAGAAAGCTTTTGCGTGGCGCAACGTTTCCTGCGCCGCGATCACTATCGAAAAGAAAGGCGAGGGAATGCGTTTTGCAGAAACCGGCGTCGTCGGCGCAAAGGTGATCGATCCTAGTCCTCATCAGGATGATCGCGGAAGATTCATGCGCGCCTGGTGTTTGCGGGAATTTTCGGAAAACGGGATCGAGTTTGTTCCTCTCCAGGCCAACATGGGTTTTAGCGTTCGTAAGGGAACGGTTCGCGGCATGCACTTCCAGAAGGCCCCCGCACTCGAGGCCAAATTGGTGCGCTGCACCCGCGGAGCAATGCTGGATGTGGTGCTGGATCTTCGTCCCGAATCGCCGACTTATCGCAAGTGGTATGGCGCGGAATTAACAGCGGAAAATGGCCGAATGTTGTACGTCCCCGAAGGCTGCGGCCACGGGTATCAGACGCTGGAGGAAGCCACCGAGATGCATTACATGGCTTCGGCGGTTTACACCCCCGGCGCAGCCACCGGCGTGCGCTTCAATGATCCCGCATTCCACATTCAGTGGCCTTTGCCTGTGACCGTAATTTCGGATCAGGATCGCAACTGGCCGCTGGTCGAACCTTAACGTGATAGAACCCTCCCCGCTACCACAAATGACATACAGGAGGCAGCAATGAAGGTTGTACTTTTCTGCGGCGGTTTAGGATTAAGAATTCGCGATGCCGACGACATTCCCAAACCCATGGTGACGATCGGGTATCGGCCGATTCTTTGGCACGTGATGAAGTATTACGCGCACTTTGGGCATAAGGATTTTATTTTGTGCCTGGGGTATCGGGCGGACGCGGTCAAGAATTACTTTTTGAATTACAACGAGTGCACCTCGAACGATTTTGTTTTGTCGGGAGGCGGCAAAAACCTGGAGCTGTTCAACAGCGACATTCATGACTGGCGGATTACTTTCGCGGATACGGGCATCAATTCCAACATCGGCCAGCGTCTGAAGGCAGTCGAGAAATATCTGGACGGCGAAGAAGAATTTCTGGCCAACTACAGCGACGGCCTGACGGATTTGCCGCTGTGGAAGCAAGTCGATCACTTCCGGCAGCAGGGGAAAGTCGCGAGTTTTCTTTGCGTGCGGCCGAACCTGAGCTACCACCTGGTTACCTTGCAACCGGGCAACGGCAACCTGGTGACCGGGATCCACGCCATCAACGACGGCACCCTGCGGGTCAACGGGGGATCGTTCATCTTCAAGAAGAGAATTTTTGATTACATCCATGAGAAAGAGGAACTGGTCAGCGAGCCTTTTCAGCGGTTGCTCGAAGAAAAGCAACTGATCGGCTACGAGTACGACGGGTTTTGGGCGAGCATGGACACTTTCAAGGACCGGCAACATCTGGAGAGCATTCTCGCCAGCGGGGTGGCTCCCTGGGAAGTGTGGAAGGCGAATGGCAATGGTAAATAACCCGAGCGGAAAGAACGCGAACAGAAAGGATCCATGCGTCCGCTAACCCTTCCATTCGACGCGACATCCTCTCCTAACATTCTCTGTTTGGGCGCGCACTCGGACGATATTGAAATTGGCTGTGGGGGAAGCATCCTCCGTCTGGCTCAGCAATATCCCAATTGCGTGTTTCATTGGGTAGTGTTCAGCGCGATTGGAGTGCGGGAAACGGAGGCGCGGCGCGCGGCCGAGCTATTTGTGGGCACGGAGCGAATCCGCGGGCCGGTGCTGAAAACGTTTCCCGACGGTTTTCTGCCTTTTGTGGGCGCCGACGTGAAAGCGGTTTTTGAAGAGCTGAAGCGGGCTGTCTCTCCGGATCTGGTATTCACGCACAACCGCAAAGACGCCCATCAGGACCATCGCCAACTGGCCGAGTTAACCTGGAACACCTTCCGTGACCACCTGATTCTGGAATACGAGATTCCAAAATACGACGGCGACATGGGACAGCCGAGCGTGTTTATCCCACTCGATGCGGAGACTTGCCAGAAGAAGATTCGCTGTCTGATGGAAGCCTTTGAGTCGCAGCGCGCCAAGCGCTGGTTCGAGCCGGAAACATTTTCGGCGCTCATGCGGTTACGGGGAATGGAATGCAATTCCCCAAGTGGTTTTGCGGAGGCATTCTATTGCCGCAAACTGACGCTGTGAGGAGCTTTTCCTATAGCCAATTCGGGCGATTGACAGGGTGTTCACGGCGTGAGACTGTGATGAAAACAATGCCCCGGTTCGCCGCCGAAAGTCCCTTTGGATTGGCCGATTTGATCGGTTGATGACTGGCCGTTCGAAGGCTACCTTCATTTTCAAACAGGATTCTCAAGAAACAGGATTCTCAAAAAGGATCTCGAAACATAATCGTAACGTGCAGCAGCACAGGAGCTATCCATGAGTCTAGGTAATGGGAGTGTCGATACGGGACTGAAAGAGCGTGAAGCGGCGGGACGTCCTATCCGGGTCGGAATGATCGGCGCGGGCGCTACCGGACGCGCCATCGCGCTGCAACTCGGAACCCCGGTCCCGGGAATGCGCCTGGTGGGCATTGCCAACCGCACTGCAGCCAATGGGGAGCGAGCCTTCCGCGAGGCTGGTTTCGAGAAGTGGAGCCGGGTCGATTCGGCGCATGCTGCGGAAACCGCCATTAGCCGGGGATTGCCAGTGCTGGCCGAGGATCCCTTGGTTTTGACCCGTTGCGCTGCCATTGACCTGATTGTGGAAGCTACGGGAACCATCGAAGGCGGCGCCCGCGTCGCGCTGGATTCGTTCGATCATGGCAAGAATGTGGTGCTAGTGAATGCCGAGTTGGATTCCTTGCTGGGCCCGCTGCTCAAGACGAAAGCCGATAAATGTGGAGTGGTGGTCACGCATACGGATGGGGACGAACCTGGAGTGGCGATGACGCTGCTCCGTTACTTGCGAACTCTGGGACTGCAAACGGTGGCTGCCGGCAACATCAAGGGCATGGTGGACTACTACCGAAATCCGGATACGCAGAAGGCCTTCGCCGAGAAGAACGATCAGGATGTCAAGAAAGTGACTTCGTTCGCGGATGCTACCAAGCTTTCCATGGAGTGCACGGTTCTTTCCAATGCAACCGGATTCCACGTTGGCCGAAGAGGAATGTACGGGCCGGCCTGCGGTTACGTTCGTGAAATTGGCAACCTGCTTCCGCCCGCGCAGATGCTGGAAACCGGGCTGGTGGATTACGCGCTGGGCGCGGCTCCGCACACGGGCGCTTTTGTGGTGGTGCACGAAGACTCGCCGCTGAAGAAAGCGCAGCTCGCGTATTACAAGATTGGGGCCGGGCCGTTCTACGTGTTTTACACACCGTTTCATTTGCCGCATCTGCAAATCGCTTCGACCATTGGACGAGTGGGCGTCCAGCGCGATCCCACGGTTGCCCCGATTGGAGGCCCGGTCTGCGAAGTGGTCACGGTAGCGAAGCGCGACCTGAAGGCTGGGGAACGGCTCGACGGGATCGGCGGTTTCTGTTCGTACGGGTTGATCGAAAACGCTCCGGCGGCTCGCGCTGTCGCGGCCTTGCCCATCGGCCTGTCGGAAGGATGCATTCTGCGGCGCAATCTTTCGAAGGACGCTGTGGTGTCGTTTGATGACGTAGATCGGCCTGCAGCCGGACTGGCCGACGCGCTATGGGACGAACAGAATGCACGCTGGCCGCTTCCCGCGCCTGAGTCGCTGCAGCCGGCGCTTGCGGGAAGGGAACGGTGAACGTGGTTTCGTTCATGCGAGAGCTAGGTGTGCCGGCGTCCGAGAGGTGGATGGCGAATGCTTAA
Source organism: uncultured Acidobacteriaceae bacterium (assembly GCA_963712035.1). GTDB lineage: Bacteria > Acidobacteriota > Terriglobia > Terriglobales > Acidobacteriaceae > PALSA-270. The sequence continues at coordinate 163,548 of CAVQGL010000009.1, forward strand.
CCGTCCGTTTTGGAGGGGGCGCCGCGTGTTTCTCACCGGGCACACCGGGTTCAAAGGAAGCTGGCTCACGTTGTGGCTGCATTCTCTTGGAGCCGATGTGACCGGATACGCGCTCGACCCGCCCACTCAGCCGAACCTGTACGAGCAGGCAGGAGTGGCGAAGACCCTGCGATCAATTTGCGCCGACATTCGCGATTTCGATCGGCTTAAAGCGGCGATCGAGGAATGCAAGCCGGAGGTGGTTCTTCATCTGGCGGCGCAGTCGGTGGTTCGCCGCGGTTATGAGGATCCTATCGAGAATTATTCTTCCAACGTTATGGGGACGGTGCATGTGTTGGAAGCGGTAAGGCAGCTCAGGCGGCCTTGCGTAATTGTGAATGTAACCAGTGATAAATGTTATGCAAACCGCGAGTGGATTTGGGGATATCGCGAAGACGAGCCTATGGGTGGCCGTGATCCCTACTCCAACTCCAAGGGATGCGCAGAGCTGGTAACCACGGCTTATCAGCAATCCTTCTTTCCGCCGGAAACATTCGAGCAGCATGGGGTCGCGCTGGGTAGCGCGCGAGCGGGCAATGCGATCGGTGGCGGCGACTGGACCAGCGACCAACTTATCCCTGACCTGATGCGGGCGTTTCTGGCGGACAAAGCTTGCCTGATCCGGAATCCCGCCTCGTATCGGCCATGGCAGTTCGTGCTGGAACCGCTGCGCGGATATCTGATGCTCGCCGAACGCTTGTGCCAAGACCCGGCACGTTTTGCTTCCGGGTGGAATTTCGGTCCAGCGGATGACGACGCCAAACCGGTTTCCTGGATTGCCGACGAATTGGTACGATCGTGGGGAAAGGGCGCCAAGTGGACGCAGGATGCTGCGGCGCATCCCCGAGAAGCGCATGCTCTCAAATTGGATGCCTCCAAGGCCAAGGCTGGACTGGGCTGGCATCCAGTGCTCCGTTTGCCAGTGGCTTTGGAGTGGATTGTCGAGTGGTATCGCGCTTTCCAGAGCGGAGCGGACCTTCGACAGCTTACGCAAAAACAGATCGAACGATATGAGGTCCTCTCTCTAAACTGAGACGGCCCTGAACCGATATTGACGGGTGGTGCCGCTTAGCCCCTAGGTGACGTAGGTAATAGGGGGATGCTGCTGTGCGGTGACGGACCCCCGCAAAACATGGATCATAGTAAATAGGAGAAGCTTTTACATGCCAACGCCAAACATCGTTGTCCTGGGAACCGGAATGGCCGGGTTCGGCGCAGCTCATCGCCTGCACGCCGAGGGCATTACGCCCGTCATGTACGACAAGAACTCATATTATGGTGGCCATACGGCGTCGTTCCGCTATGAGACCGGCTTCCTGTTCGACGTAGGCCCGCACATCTCCTTCACCAAGGATTCGCGAATTCAGGAACTCTTTGCCGATAGTGTCGAGCAGCGCTTTGAAACCGTGCAAATCAATCTGAACAATTACTGGCGGGGATATTGGCCGCCGCATCCGGTGCAACTCCATCTTCGGGGATTGCCCGATGACCTCATCGTAAAAGTCATCAGCGATTTCGTGGAAGCGCGGCAGTTGCCGGAGGAGTCGCCCAAGAACTACGCGGACTGGTTGCTGGCGAGTTTTGGACGGACATTCGCGGAATCTTTTCCCATGCAGTACACGCGAAAATATCACCTGACCACGGCGGAGAATATGAGCACCGACTGGCTGGGGCCAAGGATTTATCGTCCCAGTCTGGAGGAAGTGCTGCGCGGCGCGATTTCGCCAACCGCGCCTCAGGTTCACTACATTACCCACTTCCGCTATCCCAGCGACGGCGGATTCATGTGCTATCTGAACAAATTTATCCCCATGGGAAATATGAAGCTCAATCATGAGCTGGTATCGATTGATCCGCGAGCCCGGCAGCTAAGTTTCTCGAATGGCCATGTGGTGCAATACGATTCGCTGGTTTCTTCGGTCGCGCTCCCCGACCTGATTCGCATGATTCAGGGCGCGCCGGCTGACGTGGTAGAGGCGTCGCGGCGCTTAGCTTGCTCGACCTGCGTGCTGGTGAACATCGGAGTTAATCGTGCGGATGTTTCCAAAGCGCACATGACATACTTCTACGACGAGGATATTTGTTTTACCCGTCTGGGTTTTCCCAGCATGCTTTCCAGCAACAACGCGCCTCCGGGAACCAGCAGCATCCAGGCGGAAGTATACTTCTCCGACAAATACAAGCCACTGACCGGCAAAGCGGACGACTGGATTGAGCCGGTGATCCGGGATCTGCGCAAGTGCGGGTTGCTTCGCGAAGACGATCGCATCTTGTCGCGGAAAGCGATGTTGCTGCGCTATGCGAATATCATTTTCGATCTGGATCGCGCAGCCGCGCTGAAGACCGTCCATGGTTATCTCGATGATATTGGAATCGCCTATTGTGGACGCTACGGGGACTGGGGATATATGTGGACAGATGAGAGCTTTATTAGTGGAGAGAAAGCTGCCGACCGCGCCCTGTCTTCTGTGGTGGCGTCGCAACGGTAACCTTAACTCATGGCAATCGTAGCTCCTAGGAGAAGACATGGTTCAAGCATCTAAGAAGGTCGGCCTTCTTCACCATGTAGGCGGCGGCGATCACGGGGAGGAAGCCAGCTTCGGGGCGGTAGTGCAGAACGTCAGGAAGCGCTGGCCCGATGCCACTGTCGTGGGATTCTCCATGAATCCCGAGGACACCCGCGCCAAGCATGGGATCCCGACTTACCCCATCCGGCATTGGACATGGAGCTTCGGCCAACCGGTCCAGCAAGCTGGGGACAGTAGTCCCGCGAAGCCGTCGTTAAAAGGGAAAGCCAAGGCCGCGGTGCGAAGGTCTCCTTTTCTGGTGCGGACCCTTAAAGCGATCAAGGCGGTTCTGGTCAGAATGCCGAAGTTCGTCTTCAAGGAAGTCACGCTCCTGATCCACCGCTTTCGCATGGTGCGGTCGCTGGACGTGCTGGTAGTCAGCGGAGGCGCCCAACTTGCTGATTCGAGCGGGCCTTGGGACATGCCGTACGCGGTGTTTAAATGGGTAATGTTAGCCAACCTGGGACGCACGAAGTGCATCGTCCTAAATGTCGGGGCGGGACCGGTCGACTCCTGGATCAGCCAGTATTTTGTGCGGAAGATCCTGTTTTCTGCGGATTATGTTTCCTTTCGTGATGAAGAATCCCTGGCCGTCGCACGGAGGATTGGATTCACCGGAATTGCTTATGTGTTTCCCGACAATGCGTATGCTCTCGAAATTCCGGCCGGCAATATGAGTCCGATCCGCGAACTGAGCGCGCCCACGGTTGGGATTGCCCCGACTGTTTATAACCCGAAGCTCGCGGGTTCCGTCCTCGATGCGCTCGGCCATTTCGGCTCGTGGCTAATCAGAAATAATTATTGTGTGGCCCTGTTCTGTAGCCATATCAGCGTCGATCCCGAGGCGGTGGAGAAGCTTGAGTCAATTCTGACGGCTCAAAACGCGACCGCCAGCACCAGTCCCGGCGATCCCCTTTGCCGGGTTCATCAATGGTCGGCGGAAGAGACGCTGGCCAATATGTCTTTCATGGATTATGTGACCACCTGCCGCTTCCATGGCGTAATAATGGCGCATCTGTTGAAGAAACCAGTGCTGACGATCTCTGACTGCCGGAGAACGACTGCGCTGATGAGCGATTTGGGATTGTCGCAGTACTGTGTGGAAATCGGCGAATGTGATGAGGCTAAGCTGGAACAAGCTTTCTTGTCTTTGGTGAGTAATCGCGACAAGGTGGAAAACCGGCTGGCTGAAACGTTGGAGCAGTATCGGCGGCGATTAGAAGCTCAATTCGACGAACTGTTTCCATACGGCCCGATTAGTGTTGCCGGCGGTATCGGCATGGCTTCCGGGCTTGCTGGACAAGATCGTCGTATTGCAGGCTAACATCGGTTAGCTTGCTTAGTGAAATCGGGCCGGCGTTGCAGGTGACGGTCCCTGGTTCGTAAGACGTTCGAACGTGAGTTGCCTGCGAACTCTGTAACTTTGGAAAGGGAAAGACGTGCTTGTCCAGGTCGAACCGTCGCGTTCCGCGAAGCCGAAGGCAGGATCCGCCGGGAATGAGACGGGTGGCGCAGCTCGCTCGCTTAGAAGAATCGGCCTGATCCATCACCTCGGTCACGGAAATCTGGGCGATGACGCAACCCTGGATGCGGTAGCGGAAAATATCAGGCGGCGCTGGTCCGACGCCGTGATCATCGCCTTCACGCTGAACCCGGTCGATACCCAGGAAAGACATGGGATGCCGGCTTACGCTTTGCGGCGCGACTCAAAATTACCGCCGGTGCCCATGGGCGCCCAGGCCGAGCCGGCCCCGATTAAAACCGGGCTTAAGGCCCGGGTTAAGGGGGTACTCAAGCGAAATAAGTTTCTGCTGAAGGTCCTTAAAGACGCGAATGCTCTGCTCATTGAGCGGCCCAAAGCATTAATGCAGGAACTGTCTTTCCTGGTTGAATCGTTCCGCATCGTCAAATCTTTGGACCTCTCGATTGTCTGCGGCGGCGGACAACTGCTGGATTCCTGGGGTGGACCATGGGGATTTCCCTACACACTCTTCAAATGGATCCTACTGGCGAGATTATCCGGGGCACGGTGCTATTTCCTGAATGTGGGCGCGGGCCCGCTGCGCGATCCTTTGAGCAAGTGGTTTATAAAACGCGCTCTGTTTCTTTCCGATTACGTTTCGTTTCGCGACGAGGACTCGATCAGGCTGGTTCGCAAGATAGGGTTCACCGGCCGGGCACAGAGTTTTCCTGACTGCGTCTATAGTCTGACAGTTCCGGCCACGCCTACCATCCGCGGCAGCGCGCGCAATAGCTCGCGAGTCGTTGGCTTTTCTCCGATGGCGTATTACGATCCGCGGCGCTGCTTTGATAAAGATCAAAGCGCATACGACGGCCACATCCGGACGCTTGCGCTTTTTGGTTCATGGCTGCTGCGCGAACAGTACCGTTTAGTGCTGTTCAGCACGGATATCTGGTTTGACGCGCAAGCCATCGAAGACGTGACGACAGCGTTGAGAAAAGATCGGGAGATCGCTGGATCACGCTCCATCTCCCGCGAGCCTGTAACCGGGATGGAAGACATGTTCTCGCAGATCTCTTCCACGGACTGTGTGGTCGCATGCCGCTTTCACGGAGTGGTCTTTGCCCATCTGATGAATAAGCCGGTGCTGGCAATCTCCACGCATCCGAAGGTGGCCGCGCTTATGGAGGAACTGGGACTCTCGGAATATTGTGTCGACCCGCGCACCTGCGACGCCGCAGTGTTGCAGGAGACATTCACGCGGCTGGTGGCGAACAGCGATGCCATCAAGGTCCGCATGGCCGAGAAAGCTGAGTCTTACAGGGTTGCGCTGCAGTCGCAATTTGACGATCTGTTCCCAGCCTACAAAGACTTTTCAAAGCCGAAGCAGCCCAGCTTTCGCCTGAAAGAAGGAGAACTTTGAGCATGGATGTGCAGGATCAACCACTAGTTAGTGTGCTGACGCCGGTTTACAACGGGGAGTCTTACCTGAAGGAGTGCATCGAAAGTGTTTTGGCGCAGACCTATTCGAAGTGGGAGTACACCATTGTCAATAATTGCAGCACCGATCGAACCCGTGAGATCGCGGAAGAATATGCGAAACGGGACTCGCGCGTTCGGGTTTGCAACGCAGATGTTTTAGTTCCCATCATCGCCAATCACAACCGGGCATTCAAGACCATTAGTCCGAAAAGCAAGTACTGCAAAGTTGTTTCGGCCGACGACGCTATTTTTCCCGAATGTCTCATGCGCATGGTGGAGCTCGCGGAAGCCCACCCATCAATTGGGCTGGTCGGGTCGTACCAAGTGAGTGGCGGCGAAGATAAGTGGTATGTCCGGTTCGCCGGGCTGCCTTACACCACAACCTTCATGACCGGCCGGGATGTCTGTCGGGCGCAATTGATGACTTCGCTGTCGGTATTCGGCGCGCCAACTTCGAATATGTATCGCGCGGATCTGGTCCGCAGCACCGACGAGTTTTTCCCAAACCCGACCGCCGAAGCCGATGTGAGTGCCTGCTTCCTGCACTTGAAAAACGCAGACTTTGGGTTTGTGCACCAGGTGCTGTCCTACGAACGGCTGCACAACGTAAGAGTGACGGCTGCGTCGCAGGATATGAACGCCTATGTGCCGTCGCACATTGCGGATTTGTTGACCTATGGGCCCTGGTACATGTCTGCCGAAGAGATCCACAAGCGGCTCCAGGAACTGCTGGACGAATATTACGAGTTCCTGGCCGTCAGCGCGGTAAACTTCAGAGAGAAGAAGTTCTGGAGCTATCACAAACGCCGCTTGAAGGAACTTGGGCATCCACTGGATAGCGTTAAATTAACGGGCGCCGTCAGTGCGAAGCTTGCGGACTTAGTGCTTAACCCGAAGACTACGGTGGAAAGAGTGCTGAGACGTACCAGGGCCGAATAGGCGCGACATAGAGCGAAGTCATTTTAAGAAGGAGAACATAGGGTTATGAAAAAGCGAGTTTTGGTGTGCGGCGCCGGCGGGTTCATCGGTGGACATCTGGTGAAGCGTTTAAAAAGCGAGGGCTTCTGGGTACGCGGCGTCGACCTCAAGCGAAATGAATTTGCGCCCAGCGCAGCGGACGAGTTCATCATTGGCGACTTGCGGCTGGTCGACGTGGTGCGTGCGTCTCTCGAGGGAATTGACGACGTATATCAACTGGCGGCGGATATGGGCGGCGCCGGTTATATTTTTACTGGCGATCACGATGCCAACGTGATGCACAACTCCGCCACCATCAATCTGAATATTCTCGAGTGTGGCCGGGAAGCCAAAATTCGGCGCTATTTTTATTCGTCCTCGGCCTGCATCTATCCTGCCTACAACCAGACCAATCCCGACGACCCAAATTGCTCTGAGGACTCGGCGTATCCAGCGGCCCCCGACAGCGAGTACGGGTGGGAGAAGCTGTTCAGCGAAAGGCTTTACGCGGCGTATCAGAGAAACCACGGCATCGAAATCCATGTGGCCAGATTTCACAATATTTTCGGGCCGCAGGGTACCTGGACCGGTGGACGGGAGAAGGCGCCAGCGGCAATCTGCCGTAAGGTCGCCGAGACACCGAAAGGTGGCGAGATTGAGATATGGGGCGATGGCAAGCAAACTCGCTCGTTTCTCTATGTCGAAGAATGTGTCGAGGGCGTGCGCCGCTTGATGGATTCGAACTTCGCGGGACCGGTAAACATTGGTTCGGAGGAAATGGTCACCATCAATCAGTTGGCGGAAATGGCTATGGAGATTGCCGGCAAGCCGCTGCGCATTCGGCACATCGATGGTCCCCTGGGGGTGCGCGGGCGGAATTCCGATAATCGTTTGATTCGTCAGAAATTGGGCTGGGCTCCTTCGGCTTCGCTGCGCAAGGGCCTGGAAATTACCTATCATTGGGTAGCGGAGCAGGTGGCTGCGGCACAAAAAGTCGAGACCCCGGCGTAAGGCTCCCCGGCATTGTTTGGCGACGGCCGGCCGCCGCGAGGGGTTATGCTCGTTGCGGCCGGTGAAGGTTTTCTCCCTCCCCACTTCCTTCAATCGCGCGACATCTAGAAAATCACTTTCTCGGATGAAATCAGTTTTGCGTCCGGGAGATTCGTGTAGGAGTTGATCATGTTGACCATTTTCACGACGCCGAAACGCTTCAAGGGCCACTCTGGAGTGATCCAGCGCAACGCTATCAAAAGTTGGGCAATGCTCAAACCGACTCCCCAAATCATCATGTTTGGGAACGATGAGGGCAATGCCGAGGTCGCGGCCGAACTTAAAGTCACCCACGTCCCGGATCTCGAGCTAAGCGAAAAGGGAACGCCGCTGATCAGTTCGATGTTCGGCTTGGCTCATCAATTGAGTTCGAATCCACTGCTGTGTTTCTTGAATGCGGACATCATGCTGACCGACTCTTTTATGAAGGCGTTGCGGGTGGTCTTCGCCGCCAAGCCTCAGTTCCTGATGACCGGCCGGCGAACTTTGTTCGACCTGGAAACGCTTTGGGATTTCGATCAAGCCGGGGGGGAAGGGGCCCTGATCGAAAAGGTGGCGAAAGAGGGAAGGCTGGACGATTGGGTCGCAATGGACTACTTTGCTTTTCCTCGCGGCGTCTACAGCGACGTTCCTCCCTTCGTGGTCGGCAGGGCGCGTTGGGACAACTGGATGGTCTATTCCGCTCTTAAGCGCGAGATACCTGTCATCGACGGTACGGCGGACATTCTGGCGATTCACCAGAATCACGACTACTCTCACTTAAAAGGAGGAGTCAAAGATTGCTTCGTAAGCCCTGAAGGCCAACGCAATCAGGAACTCTACGGGCTGGACACTTGTATCGGAACTGCAGACTCGACTCACTACCTTAAGGATGGACGCTTGCACCGGTCGCTGGGACGCGCGTCCCTGGCGCGGCGTGTCGACACCTTGCCGGTATTTCATCCGATTCTGGCGGCGCTGGCGTGGCCGGTTCTCGCACCTTGGAAGCTCACGAGACCTTTGCGCCGGAAGCTTGAACAGAAACTCGGAGGAAAGCCTGCGGATCCGATGCCCGCCAGTCCATCGGCGCCGTAAAGAATTCGGAGAGCATTCCGTTTGAAAGAACGTGAGTCGACAAGGAGCCGTCCAATCCGCTTCCGCGGTAGCGAAAAGGAAATGATGATGAGAGACAAGGAAGATATGCCAGTGGCGACAGCAAATCTCGCGCGAGCGATCGGGGTCCGATGAAGGATCTAAAAGAGAAAGCGATTCGCGGAGGTTTGGCGAGGCTGCTTGCGCAAGGAGCGAATTTTGGCCTTCGCCTGGCCTCGCTCATGGTATTGGCGCGCCTCCTGGTTCCCAAGGATTTCGGACTGGTGGGCATGGTCACTGCTTTTACGGGAGTATTAGGGGTGTTTCGGGATTTCGGGCTTTCGTCCGCGGCCATTCAACGCGCGCACGTGACGGAGGAGCAACTCTCAACCTTATTCTGGATCAATCTGGGGGTGGGGGCGGCGCTAGCGCTCGTAGCGGCCGCAATGGCGCCGCTGGTCGCAGCGTTTTACCACGAGCCCCGGCTGGTTAAGGTCACTCTGGTCCTGGCCATTTCGTTTCTGTTCAATGCGGCAGGTGTGCAACATGGCGCACATCTGCAGCGCGAGATGCGTTTCACAGCTTTGGCGGTGATCAACACGATCGGGCTGATCGTGGGCACCGCGATTGCCATCGTCGGAGCGAAATTTGGTTACGGGTATTGGGCGCTGGTCGCGATGACTGTGACTCTGCCTCTGACCAGCACAGTCGGTTCCTGGCTGGCTACGGGTTGGATACCCGGGCCTCCGCGGCGCAACACGGGCATGCGTTCCATGATGAAGTTCGGCGGCACCATGACGACGACATGGCTGGTTATGTATATAGCCAGCAACTTCGAGAAAGTATTGCTAGGCCGATTCTGGGGAGGCGATGCTCTTGGACTCTACGGGAGATCGTATCAGCTCGTTAATATTCCCACGGACAATCTGAATTCCGCTGCGGGTGAAGTAGCATTCTCGGGCCTGTCGCGAGTGCAGAATGATCCTCCACGGGTGCGGAGCTACTTTCTAAAGGGCTACTCACTGGTGCTGGCGCTGACTTTGCCAATCACCGTGGTGTGCGCCGTGTTTGCCGACGATATCATTCGTGTGGTGCTGGGGCCGAAGTGGATGGCGGCTTCGCCGATTTTGCGCTTTCTGTCTCCGACCATTCTAGTCTTCGCGGTCGTCAATCCTTTAGGGTGGTTGATGGGTGCGCTTGGATTAGTCAAGCGCAATTTGCAAATCGGGCTGGTGGTTGCGCCGGTCATGATCGCCGGTTATCTGGTGGGACTGCCCTACGGTCCGAAAGGCGTAGCCTGCGCTTACTCTGCGGTTATGCTGCTCTGGTCGCTTCCAGTCATTGCGTGGTCGGTACACGGCACGGCAGTTTCGTTCCGCGATGTTCTGATAGCTTCCAGCCATCCCTTAGCGGCGAGCATTGTGGCCGGTGCGCTCGCCTACGGAGTGCGGGCAACTTATGGCCAATTCTTGCCGCCCTTGCCCCGTCTCGCGCTGGAGAGTACAGTTCTTCTGGTCGCGTTCTTCGCGCTGCTCCTGTTCGTGGCCGGACAAAAGAGGTTGTATTTGGAGCTTCTGCGCGGATTGATCGGGCGTTCCACCGTTGAAGAAAAGGTCCTGAATCCGGTATAGCAACCCGCTAACCGGCCCGCTGAGGTGTTTCTGCGGCGGCCGGTATCGACCGGTGGTCCTCCTCCCTGTTCTGCCCACCTGACCTTCTAGTCCCGCACTAAGGAGGATTTCAGTGTTTCTCGGGCAATCCCGCCTTGCTTGCGCCCAGCGAGCCTCGAAGTTCTCCCAAGACTCCAATTCAGATTCGTTTGTTCGGCTGTGGGGATGGAGTAGGCAGATCATCGCCCGAAATGTGCGACGCGGAGCGCTGGAGTTCGCTTAATGGCTCGCAGCGACGCCCGAGGGGAGGTTTACTTGACTTGGTCAGTCAGGTTGGTGGGTGCAGCAGGAGCGGCGGAGCTAGTCGGGCCATCGGTAGCGGAATAGTTGGTAAGTCCAAATTGATTATAGGCAGTGCCGCAGCCAAAGTTGAAGCCCATTCCCGGATTGCCGGTCGTGAACGGATTATTATCCGTAGCCGTCAGCATCAAAGTTCCATTGCGATATGCCTGGATGGTGCCGCCCGTAATCGTCGCCTTCAACACGTCTCCGTTGTTACATCCGGTTCCATTCAAAATATTCAGGCTGGTGAAATCTCCCAAGGCACCATTCCATCGAACGATCTGTATATAAGAGAAGGAATCGCTTGGTGTCCGGCAATTGATTTCGTAGCCGGTGATAGAGTGAGCGCTAATGGTCGTGCGGAGACGAATTTCTACTTCTTTGTCATAGCCCTGATTGGGCTTATCCTCCACGCCGTTGCTGTACACCGTGACCGTAACCGTTTGGTTGGGTCCCCATACGCCGGTAAGCGCCGCGGTGGGATCGGAATACGCCGTATTAGCCGGACCTACTCCTTCGGCGGTGCCTGCCGTGGTCGATACGTTCCCCCAGTCCAAGCCGACGGTGCCACCGTTTGTCCAGTTGCCGCCCTCGGAAATCGGATTCTCCGTCAAAGGAAAGTTGGTCGTGTAGGTATGTACGCCGCCGGTCGAAGTCGTCCCGCCAGAAGAAGTCGTCCCAGCGGAAGCGCAAGCAATTAGGGCCAGACTCGCCAGACACAAGAGCAGAAGCGGGACCAACCTCTGGGATGACCCCGACGCGCCACCGCGTTCTGACCCGGTGAGCCTCATGAGTGGATGCCGCCGCATTCGCCCTCCTTGCTGAGCTGGTTTTTTTGTACTGCTTTTAGAGTTGCCGTTTCGGGCCGTTCCGGTCCGCCAAGGCAAGCAAGAGACTAGGGGATTCAAGAACAGCGGCTTGCAGTTGGAGCATGCCTTTAGCCCGATTTATAGTCACTCTCGCCTGTGACCTTATAGCACCAGACTACAACGCGAAGGCAAAAAAAGTACAGGCCCGGTCGGGCCTGTACGTTGGATTGCTCATTGTTGCCGCGGGTTTCGCCGGGTTCCTGCCCGCTTACTTACTTGTGCGGCTTTCGGAAACATAACTATGGTGCACATGTTTCTTGGACGGGGTGGGCGCAGGTTGCGTGGTGACGGTCACCGTGATGCTCTGGGCAACCGTGCCTCCTGGACCAGTCGCAGTAAGCGTATAAGTGGTTGTCGCGGTGGGTGTAGTAACCGCGGAACCCGAAGCCGCGACACTATGCAGGCCGGGTTCAATGGCCAAAGTGGTGGCGTTGGTCGAGTTCCAGGTGAGGGTTACCGACTGGCCAGGCGTGATGGTATTGCTAGACGCCTGCAAACTCGCAGTCGGCAGAGGGGCGGAGGTCGGCGAAGTGGTGGTGGTTGTGGTTGAACCATTGTCGTTGGCCGAGAACTGAGTAAAGCCATAGTCCGCGAGCTGAGAAGTCGAGCCAAACTCCATCCAGAATCCCATTCCTGGAGAGCCACCAGCGAAAGTACTGTCGCTCGCGGTGACCACGGTAACACCATTAATACTCGAGGAGAGTTGGCTTCCGTTCGCGGTGGCGCACACGATGTCGCCGTTGTTGATGCCGGGGCCACTGACCAAGGCCAGCGAATTGAAATCGTTCAGTGGTCCGTTCCAGCGGACAATCTGCGCATACTGCGAGCCGTCGTGCGTCATGCGAAAATTGAATTCGTAGCCGGTGAGGCTGTTGGCGCTGATTGTCGTGCGCAGGTGGATTTCAACTTCTTCATAAACGCTATCGTTTTGATTAACGGTGTACACCGTACCGCAAGCGGTCTGATTGGCGCCCCAGGTTCCAGTCAACGCCGCCACGGAGTCGTTGTACGGCGGTCCGCCCGAGATGGTGGTTCCGAAGGCAAGACCGGGGGTTGTTTGGACGTTGCCCCAATTGAGGCCATTGGCGCCGCCATTGAGCCACATCCCGCCTTGGGAAATGGGATTTTCCGTTGCCGGAAACGAGGTGGAGTAGCTGTTAGCACGTGCCCAGTTGGGAACCAACAATAACAACAGGGTCAGCGTGGGGGAGAGCAACAACTTTTTCATTTTTTACAGTCCTCTTCTTTCTAAGTTTTCATTCTTGACGGAGCGGGGCTGGCCTAACGTCGTGGCAAAACTTCTGCGCCTGCGAATATGGCGCATTCGATGTTTCGATTTACCGTTGAACTGGTTGGCGATTGGCGGCGCGTTTTTTCCGCAACATTTCTCGTAATCTTCCCGGTCGATTCGAACTGGAAGAGCGGAAAAGTGCCGTGACCGTTCAAACCGCGTCATTCGTGAGACTCGATCACGAACAACGCCGTCAGTCTGGGATGGGCGGACAGAGCGCATGCGCGTTAGCGCAATTAGTTCTTTTCTTAGGGGAATCAAATTCAAAACGGAACCCCACAAACACGAGCAAACGGGCTTCCAACCATCGCCTCGGCGGCACTTCCGTGTATCTGCACCGACCCTGTTTGTTTGCACCGAGATAACGCAGCTCAGTGGGATTCTTGCAGTCGGCATGTCCAGCCTAGACCGGTGAACGCGGTATTTTTTTCCATCCCCGGCAGTCGGCTTTTGAATGCGCCACTGGATCTTCATGAAAAAGCCTGCCGCCAGAGTAAACTCGTCCCTTTCGACAATTCATAACTGCCGACTCACGCCATTTTTGGCAGCCCTAAGATGCATGGTTGCCGTTTTGCGGATGCCTGCCAGAATCTCGTGCCACGATCCGCGCCGGGAACCGTGCGTGGTCTGGGGTCTACCGCAGTCCGACGGTGCCCCCCTCAAGGCATCGGTGCCGATCAATCGTCACAATGACACGTAAGAACCCTCTATCTTAGACGATTCCGTCGAAAGCGGCTTCGGTCGTGTGTTCCAAGGCAAACCAAAGTAATGACGCGAAATGGAGAAACTCGGCAGGAACTTGGGCGGATTGCCGTGGGAAGTCTAATATGAAGTCCAGTCGGCATCGCCAAGCCACCGGATAATCATTCCTAGCCTACTCATGGGATCATCGCAATCGACATCAGGCGCAATGAATGAGAAGACCAACCCGCGTCGGACCAATGGCAGGCATGCCTGTTTTCTGGGCTTGATGATCCTCGCGGCCGCGGTGATCCATCGTCCGTTGGCCGTCGTCGTTGAATCGTCGGTCGCGGTCGATCAATACTCACAAGTTTTACTGGTAGCGCCCATCGGCGGATTGTTTTTGTATTTGGAACGAAGAAAAATATTTGCCAAGGTTGCGAACAGCCTGGTCGGTGGAGGAATGTACCTGGCCTGCTTGGGAGCGTTTGCCTATGTGGATTGGCACTCGGGAACGATGGATCCAAGCAACTTCATTTCTGCATCCGTTTTGCTTTTTGTCCTGGCCTGCATTGCAGCTTTTCTATTCTGCTATGGCGTGGCAGCCTTGAGAGCAGGAAGTTTCCCGCTTTTTTTCCTCCTTCTGCTGACGCCACTGCCAGATGGGCTGCGCGAGCGGATTATTTCATTCCTACAGAGCGGCTCCGCGTTGGTTACCGCCTGGCTGTTTACGGCGGCGGGTGTCCCGTTCAGGCGCGACGGAGTAGTGTTGACTCTCCCTTTGGTGACCATCGAGATTGCAGAAGAATGCAGTGGTATTCGTTCCAGCATGGTTTTGTTTCTCGTCTGCCTGGTTCTGGGTTACTTGTATTTAAAGTCCCGATGGTCGAGGCTGGCGCTCATGGTTTGGCTGGTTCCGCTCACCATTATCAAAAATGGCGTTAGGATATTTACACTGTGCATGCTGGGGATGTACGTGAACCGGTCTTTTCTCACCGGAAGTTTGCATCACCATGGCGGCTTTGTGTTTTTTGGGTTAGCCTTCTTAGCGCTGTGGGCGGGTGTTTGGGTGTTGCAGAGAATCGAAGCGCGAACCGCGGACGCACCCCCGCCGAACCGTGGAGTGGTCGTGAACGAAAAGGCGCTGTAAGGATGAAAGCCGGAAAGCGAATGGAGGCCGATGACAGACCAATCCGAGACTCCATTTGACAGCGTCGAGGGGGCTCATGAATATCTTAGTCTCTTGGCCGAGGCTATCCTGGAGGCGCGGAACGAGGTCGCAGCCGATATCAAGGCTGCGGAAGACCCCAACTTAAGCCGGCGCCTCGAGGCTCTGCGGCTCGCTTTCCTTAAGTTGGAACAACTGGAACGGCACGTGAAGACCAGTCGCCGGCTATTGAATGATTTGCGCACGTTGCGGCGTCTTCTCCTGGGAGAACGCGAGGCATAAGCGAGAGCGGCGTGACTGGCTAAGCTGTTTCTGGCCGGCGACAATTCTTCAAATGATCTTGACCCGAGACAATCCAATCCTGGTAACCGGCGGAGCTGGCTTCATTGGCTCCAATTTTGTTCTGCAATGGTTGTCGAGCGAAGGCACGCCCGTCGTTAATCTGGATAAGCTTACCTATGCGGGAAATCTGCAGAACCTGGAAAAGATTGCGACCGATCCGCGCTACACCTTCGTGCACGGGAATATCGGCGATCGCAAGCTGGTAAACGAACTGCTACGGCGACATCAGCCGCGCGCCGTGGTCAACTTTGCTGCCGAGAGCCACGTGGACCGTTCGATTCACAGTCCGGACGAATTTGTGGTTACAAATGTAAACGGCACGCTCGCCCTGCTCGAAGAAGTTCGCGCGTACTGCACAGGCTTGGGCGAGGGACGAGTGGGGTTTCGCTTTCTGCACATCTCGACCGACGAAGTTTATGGCTCTCTCGGACCCGCGGACCCGGCTTTTTCAGAACAGACCCCTTACGCTCCAAACAGTCCCTATGCCGCCTCAAAAGCCGCCTCCGATCATCTGGTTCGCTCTTTTCACCACACCTATGGCATCCCGACGCTCACCACGAATTGCTCTAATAATTACGGGCCGTTCCAGTTTCCGGAGAAGCTGATTCCGCTGGTGATTCTGAACGCCATGCAAGGAAAACCTCTTCCCGTCTACGGAGATGGAAAGAACGTACGCGACTGGTTGTTTGTTTCTGACCACTGCGAGGCGTTGCGAACGGTCCTCGCTCGGGGCGTAGTCGGCGAGACTTATAACATTGGGGGACGCAACGAAAAACCCAATATCGAAATCGTCGAAACCATTTGCACAATTCTGGACGAACTCCGACCTGCCGACCCGGTAGTGCCCCACTGCGATCTGATTACTTTTGTCAAAGACCGTCCAGGACATGATCGCCGCTATGCCATCGACGCAAGCAAAATTGAGCGGGAACTGGGATGGAAGCCGCGTGAGACATTTGAAACCGGGATTCGCAAAACCGTCCAGTGGTATTTAGACAACGCCAACTGGATCCGCGACGTTACCAGCGGGAGTTATCGGCAGTGGATCGTGAAGCAATATTCGGTGTGAGATGATCGTAACAAATAGTTAGTCGCGAATATGGTTCCTCACCATGGCATCTAGAACTTCGCAAGCAGCGGGAGACTGCAAAGGCATTATTCTGGCTGGCGGCTCAGGCACGCGGCTCTATCCAGTTACGCATGCGGTTTGCAAGAGCCTGCTGCCCATTTATGACAAACCGATGGTCTACTACCCGCTGTCCACCCTCATGCTGGCGGGAATTCGCGACATCCTGGTCATTTCCACGGCAGAGGATGTGGGTAAGTTTGAGCAGTTGCTGGGCGACGGATCGGCCTTTGGCCTGAAGCTTCAGTACGCAGTTCAGCCTCGGCCGGAAGGAATTGCGCAGGCATTTATTGTGGCGGAATGCTTCATTGGATCGTCCAGTTGTGCGCTCGTCCTCGGCGATAACATTTTTTACGGGCACGACTTGGCCAAGAGCGTCACGGGGGCGCTGCAGCGCAGCTCGGGAGCGCGCATTTTTGCTTACCCGGTCAACGATCCAGAGCGTTATGGTGTGGTGGAGTTCGACCCGGCAGGGAAAGCTCTGAGTCTGGAAGAGAAGCCGAAGACGCCCAAATCGCGCTACGCGGTCACCGGATTATATTTTTACGACAATCAAGTTGTGGAGATTGCCAAATCTCTGAAGCCGTCGGCGCGCGGAGAGTTGGAAATTACCGACGTCAACAAAGAGTATCTGCGGCGGGGGCAGTTGGAGGTTGTCGTCATGGGCCGTGGCATGGCCTGGCTGGATACCGGCACACACGAGGCCATGCTGGAAGCTTCTTTGTTTATTCAGACGATTGAGACCCGCCAGGGGTTGATGGTGGCGTGCCCGGAGGAAATCGCCTACCGCTACGGATATATTGCCGGCGCGGAGTTGGAGATACGGGCGTCCGCTATGAAACAAAATGCCTACGGAAGATATTTGCTGCAGTTGCTCCGCGAAAAGGTCTACTGATCTGCGAAAGTTCTCGGCTCAATCATCATGAACGTCCTAAAAACGGCGATTCCCGGGGTGCTCGTCCTCGAACCGAAAGTGTTTGGCGACGCGCGTGGTTTCTTCCTGGAGAGTTACAACGAGAAAGGCATGGCCGAAGCTGGCATCCGCGAGCACTTCGTGCAGGATAACCATTCATTTTCAGCGCACAACGTGCTTCGAGGTCTTCATTATCAAATACGCTCACCGCAAGGCAAGCTGGTGCGCGTGATTGCGGGCGAGATTTTTGACGTAGCCGTTGACTTGCGCCGCAGTTCGCCGGCCTTCGGCAAGTGGCACGCAACCGCGCTGTCGGGAGAAAATAACAAAATGCTCTGGATTCCCCCGGGACTTGCACACGGCTTCCTTGTCTGCTCAGAGACGGCGCATGTGCTCTACAAAACCACCGACTATTATGCCCCTCAGCACGAGCGCACGCTCGCCTGGAATGATTCTGCGCTCGGCATTCAATGGCCGCTGGAAGGAAGTCCGGTAATATCCGCGAAAGACAAAGAAGGGCTGACACTGCAGCAGGCAGAAACTTTCGAATAGCGATTCAGCCCTCCGCAGAATAGTCAGGCAATCCCCTTAGGGACTAGGAACGACGGCGGTCACTTGACTGGAGTAGCTGCTTTCCACCGAATCCGATCCCACCGAAGTGACTACGTAATAGTATGTCTGCCCGGATTGCACCGTGCTGTCTGCGTAAGAAGCATCCGCTGACGGACTAGGGTTCAGTTTGCTGTAAGGCCCGCCGGATTGGCTGCCTCGATAGGTGTTATATCCAACAACGGAAGATGAACTGGAAACCCACGAAAGCTCAACGGTGTGCTGCGTCGGCGGAGGTTCCGACGATTGAGTCTGAGATCCAGTTCCAGAAAGATTTTCCGCAGTGGGTGAGTTAGCCGCGCTGCTGACGAAGGTAACGCTGCCGCTCGCCGCACCGGCTGCGTCCGGAGTGAAAGTCACTGTAAAGGACAGGCTCTTCCCGGCGGAAATAGTGACTGGAAAGCTGATTCCGCTGAGCGAATACCCCTGGCCGTTCCAGGCCGCGCTGGCCACCGTCACATCGGAAGTCCCTGCCGACAAAGTTCCTGCCTTGCTTAAGCTGCTGCCTACTGCGACCGTCCCAAAACTGAGCGTAGAAGGCGAAACCCCTAGCTCTGCCGGACCGAGGCCGGTGCCCGTCAGCGGCACGCTCGCCGGATTGGTTGCTCCATCCACGGCGATGGACAAGGTGCCATTCACGGCCCCCGGTGTCGTTGGTGCAAACGTGATGGTGATGGACGAAGACTGTCCTGGCGCCAGAACGATAGGCAGTGCGGGCGTCGAGGCCGTGAAACCAGCGCCGGTCGTGGTCACCTCGGAGAAGGTGACATTTGGGCCGTCGGCTGCGGAAGAGTTCGTCAGGGTGAGTGCGCTACTCTTGCTGCTGCCGACTTGAATACTGCCGAAGTCCAGGCTCGACTTATTGAGGGCAAGGCTGGCGGCCTTATTGCCGCCAGTGTTTACCGATGCGTTCTGCGTGGCTTTCGGCATCACTCCACCACACGAGACGCCAAACAGAGTGGCCAAGCACGCGACCGTCAGGCCCTGCCTGTTCCATCGACCCTTCCTGAAGTCTTTCATCCGTCTCCGTTGTTCCTCCGGACTAGCGCATGGACACCCTCGTGCACGAACCCGGCTGCGGGAACCATTTCAAATATTTTCTGAAGTGAATTTCGGAGTATCAACTGCCTAGCCAGACGAAATGGGCGACTTACCGGACTGTCGGTACAGTTTTGCCTATTGCTTTTCTTGATAATGGGCAAATTCTACCGCGTAGGGTGGGTACTGGGAACGTCACATTAGTACATGTCTCGGCCGCAGGTATTGCATTGGACATCCGAGCCGGCAAATTGCCCAGAGAGTAGTGCAGATGTTCGTTCTCTACGCACGGCTTACCGGGAAGAATTGACCCGCTGGAACCGAGGCAATTGTCCGCTGACATTTCCGTACTTACCAGGGGAGCTCGGTGCTCCCCATTTTTTGCGCTCCAAACTTCGACGGAAACTTATGGCACAACCGCCGTCACCTGGTTTGAATAGGCGCTCTCTTCTCCTGCGGAATTCACACCCGTTACAACGTAGTAATAGGTCTCATTGGCCTGCACAGAGGTATCACTGAAAGAGGTGCCGGGGTCGGAGGAACTATTTATTTTCCCGTAAGGTCCACCGGACAATGTACCGCGATAGACGTTGTAGCCCGACACCGTGGAAGAACTGCTCGACCAGGAAAGATTGACATCGTGTTGCGTAGCCGCCGTGCCAGTGCCGGTCAGCGACTCGACTGCCGGCGAATTCACGGCGTTGCTGACAAACGAGAGTGTTCCTGCCGCAGCACCGGAGCTAGTGGGGGAGAAGTGTACGGTGAGGGGAACACTCTGCCCCGCAGCTACAGTGAGAGGAAAAGAGATTCCGCTGACGGTGAACTCTGAACTCGTAGTAGTGGCGGAAGAGACTACAACGCTTGCGCCTGAGGCACTCAGAGTCGCAGAAACAGTATTGCTCGAGCCGACCGTAACGCTGCCCAAATTCGCGCTGGCTGGTGAAACCGTCAATCCGGCACTGGCTGCGCCGTTTCCAGAAAGCGGAATGGTCAGCGCTCTGGCATGGAGATTTGTGACGATACTGAGGCTTCCACTGGCCGCGCCGCTGGCCGCCGGCTTAAACACCAAGGTGAACGTTATCGAGTTCCCAGATGCCAGGGTCGCCGGTAAAGTAATTCCGGAGACGGAAAAAGCCGAACTGTTCGTGCTGGCCGAGGTAATCGTTAGTGTAGATCTTCCGGTGTTGGTTAGCGTTTCGAGTTCGCTACCGCTGCTGCCGGCCTGCACGTTGCCGAAGTTTACGCTGGTCGGACTGGCGGAAACCCTTCCATAATTTCCCCAGCCATTCAGCGAAAGATCGATCTTAGGCGAGAGATTGAAGGCCAATGTTGCCGCGCCCGCTTTCAGCACCTGCGTGGTCAATAGGATGAGGCAAACGCCGACGGCGAAAGCCAAAGAAAGAAATGTCCTGAACGCGAATCGGGGGAGTGTCATGCTCCCAGTTTTCAGCTTTCACGCGCGGAACAGTAGGTGCCAAATGGGCAGACCGGCACTCAGGAGTTTGCATCCTTCCCGCTTGCGGAGTGGAGATTTAACTCACTAGTTCTTCCCGGGAAATCAAATGCGAGCTCAGGCGAAATTTGCTCGCGCGATTTCCAGATAAAAAATCAACCCCAGGGGGAGAGAAAATCCCAACTGGGGTTAATTCGTTTTGCGGCGACTCGAAACTGTCACGCTTTACGGCGTAGGAATCACGGCGCTGACTTGATTGGAGTAGCTGCTCTCTGTGCCGTCGGTCCCAACCGATGTAGTTACGTAATAATATGTATCTCCAGCCTGTACGGAAGTGTCGGTATAGGTTGTGCTCCCGTCAACCGACGAGGTCAGCTTGGCATAGGGACCCCCCGTTGTGCTGCCGCGATACACGTTGTAGCCGCTCACCGAGGAAGTACTCGGGCTCCAGCTGAGCGCGACGCTATGCTGGATGGGCGCCGTCCCCGTTCCGCTGGCCGACTCGCTGGCCGCGCCGGATGCACTGGTGGCAAACGACACCGTGGCGGATGCCGCGCCGCTCGCTTGAGGAGTGAACGTCAAAGTTAACGAGGCAGTTCCTCCCGCCGGAATGGTGAGCGGCAGAGTCAGCCCCCCGAGGGTGAATTCCGCGCTATTCACCGAAGCCGAAGTGACAGTCACGCTGGAGCCCGTGGCGCTCAGTGTGGCCGGCATGCTCTTGCTGGCGCCCACTTCCACACTTCCGAAGCTCAAGCTGCCGGGATTGACCGACAATTGACCCGCCGCCGTTCCCGTTCCTGATAGAGAAATAGAAGGCGTGGTGCCCGATGCGTTCGATACCAACGTGATGCTGTTCGTGGCAGATCCAGCGGACTGCGGGGTAAAGGTGACGCTGAAAGTGAAGCTCTGCCCGGCGGAGAGAGTCAGTGGCAGGCTCAATCCGCTCATGGTGAATGTGGTTCCGCTTAACGTGGCTTGTGACACGGTGAGACTAGCGCCGCCTGAGTTGGTGAGAGTAGCGGTTTGGGTGCTGCTGCTGCCCACTTGCACGCTGCCAAAGCTTACCGAAGTTGCGGTCAAGGTCCCGGGCGTCACGCCGCTACCGGAAAGAGGAATGGTGAAAGTAGACGGGCCATTGTTGGTGATCGCCAGATTCACATTGCTATTTCCTGCCGATGTGGGAGCGAAGGCCACGTTAAAAGAAGTGCTTTGTCCAGCATTCAGGGTGACTGGCAAACTCAGTCCGGTCACGCTGTAGCCGGCGCCTGCCGCAACCTGGCTCAGAGTGATCGCGGCGCCGCCGGAATTGGTCAGCGTTTCGGGCAGGGTCTTGTTGCTCCCCACCGTGACTTGTCCGAAGCTGAGACTTGCTGCGCTCGCAGTGAGCGCTCCGGGTGTCGTCGCGGATCCTGACACCGGAACCGTTAAGGTTGGATTGGAAGCGTTGCTGCTGATGGAAAGACTGAAGTCATCAGTGCCCGCGGCCTGGGGCGCAAAAACAATGTTGAAGGAAGCGGTGTTGCCGGCTTGCAAAGTGAGCGGCAAAGTTAGTCCGCTCACGCTATATCCGCTGCCGGAGAAGGTGGCTTGTGTAATAGTAACGCTGGATCCGCCGCTATTGGTCAGCGTCGCCGGTAAGGATTGCGTGCTGCCACTGTTGACAGATCCAAAGCTGAAACTCGTCGGGCTAACACTCAAGGTTCCTGCTGTGACCGCAGTGCCGGTAAGGGAAATTGAGAATGTCGGGATGGAGCTACTGTTCGCAATCGCTAACGTCAGGTTGTCACTGCCCGCGGACTGGGGCGAGAACGCAACATTAAATGACGTGCTCTGGCCGGCGGCTAGAGTCAACGGCAAACTTAATCCACTCACCGTGTAGCCGGAGCCGGCGGTAGCCTGTGTCAATGTGACATTCGAACCACCGGAGTTGGTCACGGTCTCAGGCAGAGTCTGGGTGCTGCCCACCTGCACGTTTCCGAAGCTCAAACTGGGAGCGCTCGCCGTCAACGAACCCGGCGTTACCGCGCTTCCGGCGAGGGGCACCGTCAGCGTGGGGTTGGAAGCATTGCTGGTGATGGAAAGGCCGAAGTTGTCTGTGCCTGCCGATTGAGGAGCGAAAACTATGTTGAACGACACGCTCTGTCCCGCCGACAAGATCATTGGTAATGCCAGCCCGGTGACGCTGTATCCGCTGCCGGAGAATGTCGCTTGTGTAACCGTCACACTGCTTCCACCCGAGTTTGTCAGCGTTGCGGGCAAGCTTTGAGTTGTGCCAGTTTGCACCGATCCGAAGCTGAGACTCGATGGAGTCACGGTAAGCGCGCCAGGCGCGACCGCCATAGCGGTAAGGGGGACGGCGAGGTTGGCGTTCGAAGCATCCGACGCAATGGAAAGGCTGCCGCTCAAGGCCCCCGCCGACTGCGGCGCACAGGTAATGGTCACGTTCGCGCTTTGATTCGGCGCTAAAGTCATGGGCATGCCCATGCTGTTCATGCTGAAACCGTTGCCGCTCACGGCCGCTTGGCTCAGGGTGATGCTGGAGCCTCCTGAATTGGTGAGCGTGGCCGAGGCTTTCTGTGTACTGCCGACGGTCACCGTTCCAAAGGCTACCGGACTGGTACTCACAGCGAGCACCCCCGGAGTAACTGGCGTTGCCGACAAAACCACATCCAGAGTGGGATTCGCTGCATTGCTCACGACACTCACGCTTCCGTTTGCGGTTCCGGCGGATAGCGGCGCAAAGGTCACGCTAAAGCTTGCCGTCTGATTGCCTGCAAGGGTCAAGGGCAGGGTCGGCGCGCTCAACTTGTATCCAGTTCCGCTGGCGGCAGCTTGCGTTATGGTCACGCTGGCGGTACCCGCGTTGGTGACGACGAGAGACTGGCTCTGCGTGCTTCCGACTAATGGGCTGCCAAAACTGAGACTTGCGGGTGCTGCCGTGAGTTGGCCTAAAGTCGTGCCGGTTCCCGTAGTTTGGGTTCCTACGCCAGCCACAAGGACGGTTGCGACCTCGTTTTCACTTGCGGTCGAGATGAGTGAAGCGTTCTGCGCGGAACTTAAGTAACTCGAGGAAGGCGCCATCAACGAGACAGAAGCGCTGGCGGAGATGTTTCCACTTTGCGTACCGCTTGTTTTGGGCGTGAAAACTATGCTGAAGTTCACGCTGTTCCCGGGTGACAGAGTGACCGGCAAAGCCAGCCCGGAAATCGTGAATTCGCCGGCGCTGGGTACGACCTGCGAAATAGTGACGCTCGTGTCTCCCTCATTGGTGAAGGCTTCCGCTTGCGACTGGCTTTTTCCCACTGCCACACTGCCGAAATTCAGACTTGACGGAGTGACCACGAGTTGGCCTGGGGCAATCGCTTGGCCTCCTGCGGGAATGCTCAGAGAAGGCTGTGGAGCATTGCTGGAAATCGAAATTGTGCCAGAAGACCTGCCCGGCGTGGTCGGCGCGTAGGCAACTACCAGCGCCATTCTTTCGCGCGCCGCCACAGTGACAGGGAAAGCAGGCGAGACAATCTTGAAAGCTCCGGTGCTTGCGGTCGCATCCGAGATAATGACGCTGGAATTCGTGGCGTTATAAACATATTCGGTCGCCTGCGCGTGGTTGCCCACAACCACGGAGCCAAAGTTCAGAATGCGACCGCTCGCCACCAGCCCGGCATTGCTTTGGGTACTTTGCTGAGAACTGTGCGGATCAGCTTGCAGAGCCCCACACCCAACCAGCGTGGTGAGAGCAAGAATGCCGAGGAGCCGATTTCGGACTAGCCGGAGATCTCTCACTGAAGACCTCTATTTCTGGCCGCGTGGGCGTCATTCCGCACGGCGGGGGATTTAACAACGCTGTACTCGGGCGATCCGAAATCGCGGAACGCTCTGGCACAGAAAGGCCAGTGTGCCCCCACCTAGGTAATAGAGAAAGATTTCCGAAGGTCACTGTCAGCGATGGAAGAAGGACAGTTTTCGTCGTGACCTTAAGCGTCGTACTTCCCACTTCGATGAATTTCGCGGCGGAAAAACGGTTCGCAATCGCGCGACTATTGCTCTGTCGAGGTTGCGCGCACAATTTCTCGTGCTGATACGCCTCATCTGTTAGCCGTTTTACGCTGGCCCGACGGGTCATGATGTCCGTACTAATTTGTAGTATGCCGATTCTGTGCCGATAGCCAGAGAAGGAGAAAGGTATCCGTGACCGGTCACGGTGCCGAGCCCTCTAAGCCTTTTTTGTCCCGGCGAAACCAGAGGGCGCCGGCATGCTTAGCTTGGTTGCACGTAAAGGTTCGGGATGTGCAAAAGTTTGCACTTTGCCCTTCTTGCGCACCCTGGGATGACGCGTATGTTATTGATAAGGCTAACTCTATACTTGTTTCTCTTGGTATCGCAATTGCCCTAAACCATGCATCCGAAGTTGCTGGTCTCTTTAAGCTTGGCCTGCAACCAGGATCTACGAGGGAGCGAACCAAATGGTGTTACAGAAGCTCGGAGCCGCAGTTCTTCTTACCGTAGCGTTGCCAATATTATGTCTGGCCGCGCCGGAGAGACCTTCCCGCGTGGGAAGCGCATCGGTCAATGTCGTTCGACATGAGCAGCAATTCGGATCGCTGGCCGTGCACGATGCGAATTTCGCCGCGATGTCCCATATGACCGCTCGCCTCAGTTGTGAATCGGCGCAGCCGCCGGAAGCACTGGCGACGCCTGATCCGCTGGTCGACGCGCCGGTAGCTACCCCAAAAATTACGGTCAGTTTTATCGTCGGCACCGACGGCCGAGTTCATAGTCCGCTGATTCTGGAGAGCCTGGGACCCTCGGGTGATCGCATCGTGCTCGATGCGGTACGTACTTGGCGTTATCGCCCCGCCACCTGCAACGGAGTGCCGACCGAGATGGAAGGCACGATTGCGTTTTCGAGTCGCTAGGCGGAACTTTATCCACTAAAATAGCGGTTAACGGAAGTTCTCGTGGATCAGCCATCAAAATCTCGACCCCCGGAAGGCGCTGCGGCAGGGAAGCCGCCGGCTCAGTCCGATCTCGCGGTGGACGAATTTTTCAACCAACTACAGTCTGATATGCGCCGTCCCGATCTCAGTCAGGACGCAATCAGCGCCGCTTTTAATGCGATTCAGAAAATGGCGCTGGACTCCGATGTGGAAGAAGCAGGGCAGGAGACGGCCGCGAACTCAATCGTTGCGGGCCCATTCGTCTGCCACGCCTGTCACGCCGCCAACCGCGAGGGCAGCCAATTCTGCTCCTCCTGCGGTGTTCCCTTGCGGCAGTCGCCAGAAGAAGCCAGCAACAGGGCGTCGAATTCCCTGGCCGTGCAGCCTGCCGGCGCACATCATTATCACCACCATTACCATCACCATTATTTTCCAGTGGCGAACGGGATGCCCCAGGGACCGGCTCCGGAATTTCGTCCAGCAGCCAGCGCGGCGGTTCCGCGCGATGCTCTCAAAGTGCGCGGACCGGCGGGAGCGGCGCCGTCGCTCAGCCGCGCTGAAGCTGCGGTTCGCCGGATGACACAGGATTGGGCGCAGGCCTGCAATACTAAGCAACTCGACGATCTGGTTGAACTCTACGCCACCGATGCCCTTGTGCTTCGCCCTAACGTTCCGCCGATCCGGGGTACCGCTGCGATTCGGGAGTTTTATTTCACCGCGCTCGATGCCGGGCTGGGTGAAGCTGAGTTCGATCCGATGCGCGTGGAATTGTTCGGAGATATTGCCTTTGAGGCAGGACGCTGCAAGACCTTAGTGCCGACCGCCGTGGGCAAGCGGCGCGAGGAGCGCGGCAAATACCTGATCTTGTTTGCCAAGCAGCCAGCTGGCGAATGGAAAGCTATAGTAGATTGTTGGTCGAGCGATCTGAGTCTGGGAGTTGGTGGGGAGACCGCCGTGAAATCCGGAGTCCAAGTTCCCAACGGAGCCCTGCCGCGTGGCGTCCCCCGCAAGGTCTAGGATTCTGTGATCTTCTGAACGATTTCTAAACGATGTGTGCGCTAGATTGGGATTCCACGAAAGTCTTGCGCTGAAAGTGTTTTCCTCACGCTCCCACTCCCAGTTTTCCTAATTCATTCCGGACTTGAGCTGCGTCCTGCACGGCAATGGTGCGCATCCCCAGGCACGCAGCGGCTTCCAGATTCAGCGGGCGATCGTCGAGGAAACACGACTCTTCCGCGCTTTTTTGCGTGAGCTCCAAAGCTAAGCGGTAGATTCCGTCCTCAGGCTTGCGTAATCCCACAAAGCAGGAGCTGACGAAGAGACTGAAAATATCGCGCAGTCCGTAAGTTTGAATGCGATACAGATTCAATTCCAACGATTCGTTGTTGATGGTGGACATGAAATACTTGCCGGATTGTGCGAGCTGTTGAGCCAGCGCCAAAACCTCCGGCTTTGGTTTCGATAACGAAAACATGTAGTCGCGGAAAGCGTCACGGGTAAAAGAGCGATCGCGGTAGAACACGGTGCGGTCGAGATATTCATCGAGCGTGATCTTGCCGCACTCAAAAGAAGAAACCAACATCTCGTGGCGCGACTGAAATTCCACCTGGTCGAGGCCGAAGTGAGCCAGAGCGTCGGCGCGTTGCGTGTGGTCCCAGGCGTCGCTGAGAAGCACGCCTCCGACATCCCAAAAAATCGCTTTGATTGCAGGCAAATTCCCCCTCCGGAAATTCAGATTACACCAGAAGGGAAGAGAGACGCTTGAAGTCTCGCAACAAATATCCGAGCCGGTTTACGGCCGCGCTTCGTAGACGATGTTGAATGGGGTTTCGGTGGCGCGGCGAAAACGGCTGAAGCCCGCTGAGCTTACAACTTCCCGAATGCGGCTCTCACCAGCCTGAGCGCCCAGACAAAGTCCGACTTCCTGGGATCGTGAGCATGGGGTACACAACAACGTAGAGAATGAATAGTAGACCCGGCCCACGGGATTCAGATTGTCTTTCAACTGGTCGTTGGCAAACGGCTCGACGATCATCCACGTACCATCCTTGGCCAGGGCTTGCCGGACATGTGACGCCGCCCCAGTCGGATCACCCATGTCATGTAAGCAGTCGAAGACGGCTACGAAATCGTACTCTTTGCCAGGGAATTCTTTGGCCTTGGAGACGTTCGAAGGTGACGCGATCCGCGACGCTCTCTCGACGAGCTGACTCGCGAGCCGCTTCGATCGATTTGTCATGGTAATCAAAGCCGAAGAATTGAGATTTGGGGAAGGCCTTCGCCATTAATAGTGTGGATGCCCCTTTGCCGCAGCCCACATCCGCCACTCGCGCTCCCGCCTCCAGTTTTTGTTTCACATCTTGCAGAGATGGAATCCATGAGGTCACGAGATTGGCAGCATAACCGGGACGAAAGAACTTTTCGCAACCATGAAAGACTCCGTCGACATGTTCGTGCCAACCCATGCCGGCGCCCGTGCGGAAAGACTCGGCGATTCGTGGCACAGCGGCCAGCGAACCCAAAGCCAGCTCGAATGCGCCCGGCAGGTAAGCGGGACTATCTTCTTTTGCCAAGGTGAAAGCTTGTTCCTCGGTGAGGCTGAATTTATGTGTCTTCTCGTCGTAAGTGATGTAGCCTCCCGCCGCCTGCGAGGCCAGCCATTCGCGCAGATAGCGCTCGTCAGTCTCGGTCTTGGCGGCAAGCTCCGCGGAACTCATTGCACCCGATGCAAGCGCTTTGTAGAGTCCCAACTTTTCTCCAATGACGACCATGCCAGTGTGCACGGCGGCGCCGAGGTCAGTCACAAACTGTCCGATGAAGGCATTCAGTTTATCCATGTCGAGCTGGGGAGTTTGCTGTTGCGTAGCCATACGGTTCTCCTAAAGGGAAAGGCAAGGCGGGGTCCAAGCAATATTGAAGAAGCGGATCCGATTCGGAGAAACTGGGCACCCCACTCTTTGCGGGGATTTTGCTCCGGCAGAACGGCAGAAGTCAAGAACGATTCCGGCTAGCTTTGCAAGCGGTCGGTATTTCCGAGGTTAGGAGAAATGGCGGCGGCGACTCACCGGGCGACGATTAAAGATCTTGCAAAGTGTTCCAACTGGAACATAGCGTGCTGACCGAAATGTGATGACACCTAAGGTGCTGATTGCAGGGGGATTGGGAGCGCGCATGGAGGGAGTTTCGCTTTTTCTTCAGAAAACGTGCACTTGCACTCGGGTAATCCTGCCGGAGGCGCCGGAATTCACCTTGGCGGCGGGCCTGATGGTCATGGTAGCGTTGATCGCAGCGCTTCTCCCAGCCTATCGCGCGCTGAAAACAGATCCGATCATTGCCCTGCGAGCCGAGTAGGCACACCAAAAGTAACTACGCGGACTTTGTAGCGAGTGGGAAACCGCGACAGAGCGGGAAATCCCTGTTTTTCCGATCTCAGGTTTGTGACGTGCTGAACCTTCCCTGTTCCCATATTTTGTCCAGAAGAACAGATTTCTCACTCCGTTCGAAATGACAACGAATGGGGTTTATCCGTTCTTGAGAGGAGTGCGATTGCGGTTTCCCTGGGCGCTCAGGAAAACGGCCAGGAGCATTCACTCCCGGTACCAATCCGCCCGCGTCAGCGGCAGGCCGCTCTGGCCATGTTCGCTTTTCACAAGCAGAGTCTGATAAAGGTCGAGCCATCCTCGGCGGAAGTAATACTCCGAGCCTGCCATTTGCAGCAGCCAGATTCTGTAGGTCACTTCATCCACTAAACGGCGCGCCGCATCCGCATGTTCTTCGATGGCGCGTACCCAGTGGCCACAAGTCAGAGCATAGTGGTCGCGCAAATTCTCCACGTCGCGGATTTCAAACCCTGCCTGTTCCGCGGTCCTGGTCATGGCGCCAATGGGCACGAGCTCGCCGTCAGGGAAAACATACAGATCGACAAAATTCGGTCCCTTGGGTTTCGGCCGGTTCTCCGGAACTCCAATGCCATGGTTCAAAAACACTCCGCCGGGCCGCAACAGCCGGTACGCGCGCTGGAAATATTGCGGAAGGTTTGCTTCCCCCACATGCTCGACCATGCCGACGCTGACTAGCTTGTCGTACCCACCGGCGTCTTCCACTTCGCGGTAGTCGAGCAGCCGCGCTTCGCAACGATCCGTCAGCCCAGCGTCCGCGATGCGCTGTTTGGCCAGCGCCAGTTGTTGCTCGCTGAGCGTAATGCCGAGGGCCTGGACCCCATACTTCCGCGCCGCGTGAATTATCAACGCGCCCCAACCGCAGCCAATATCCAGCAAGCGCTCTCCCGGTTGCAGGCGTAGCTTGCGGCAAATGTAATCCAGCTTCTGCTCCTGAGCCGTGTCCAGGTCGTCGTCCGGCTTCTGGAAATAGGCGCAGGAATACGCCATTTGCTTATCCAGCCAAAGCGCATAAAAATCGTTGGAAACGTCGTAGTGATAGCGAATGGCCTGGCGGTCGCGGTCCTTCGAGTGCGGGCGTCCGTTCAAGTGCGCTCCCCGCTTAAGCGGGCGCGAATCGTTTGCGGGCAGCGCGAGCAATGTGGCCGCCAAGCGCAGTTTCTCTTTCTTGCTCCATTGGCGGCGCAGCAGATAATCGGCGAGAGGGAAGACCCCAGCCAAGTCTCCGTCCACATCAAAATCGCTGTAAATGTAGGCTTCGGCGAAAGTTAACTGGCTGGCTGCTTCGAAGGCCGAGGGCAACGCGCTGGCGCGGTTAATCTTCCAAGTGAATCGCCGAAACTGGTTGGGCTCCGGCTCCCAGCGCGTGCCGTCCCACAGTTCCACCGCGAAATCGCGAGGATGGTAATCGCGCAAAAGGACTTGCAGAAAGGCCAGTGACTGCTGGGCAGAGTTTTTTTCTTTCCAGGCTCGAAGCGCCATAGCGCCTCCCAGCGGCAAAAGATTTCAGACGTTTTCCACGACTACAGAATAATCTACTCCTTCCCAGCATTGCGAACGCAGCCACAAAAACGTAAACACGATTTCATGTCCAGGCTGCAGCGTTTCGGTGGGAAGGTCGGCGCAGAACACTCCCAACCCGGTATCGCGGGTAGCGATATCCTGCGTGGTCCGCCAGCCATCGAAACTCCAGTGCACCAGAGCCGATTCCAGCAGCACCAGACGGAGCTTCTTGCCCGGAAGCGTGCTGCGCGTCTTGTTGTTGAAACGCCATCCGAAATATTCGGATTTTTTGCCTTCTACCTGATAGCGCTGCACAGTCTGGAGCGGCTGATCAAATATTTTTCCGTCGCGCAGCGAGCGCCGCAGTTTGATGTACTCGGAGTGTGCCCAGACCAGCGGACATGCGGAACCCGTCCCTTTGCCGCGAAAAAGTTCACGCTCGGGGATGTCGGCAGCGTCCCATACTTGCTCGGGAATCAAGCGGCTACCAGCAGTGGAGAGTTCCATCGCGCGCAGCAAATCTTCCGCTGCTTTGGGACGACCGGCTGCCAATTCGTAATGCGCCCGCTCTCCCGCGAGCAGTGGCCAGGGCCGTCCAATACCAGTGCCGTCAAAAGGAGACCCGTCTTCGTGCTCGCCGTATCCATCTCCGTTGTAACGATACCAACCGGGACCTTGCGGCAGCTCGACGCGCAACAGGGAATCAATCACTTTCACCGTATTCAAAATGCGCGGATCATCGGCGGCGCGCAGGCCGAAGCGCACCAGCGCCAAGGAGTCTGGACTGACGGTCTGCACCGCGCTTTCGCGGCTAAAGGCCGGGGGACGGTTCTTGATGGGAACGAATCCCGACAAAGGCGACGCCACACCATCACTTTCCGGAGGAGCGATGCGGACATAGTAGCCTTCTACGCCAACCTGCGTGGCCAGAGCACAGTCTCTGGCATAGATCCAGCGCTCGATATTGTCATTCCAGAAATCCGCGGTAATCCGCAGATCTTGGGCGATATCCTTTTCGCCCACTGCGTCGGCACAATCGGCTGCCGCCAGAAGCGCGGCGATCTCCACTGCTAAGGTGAAAGGCGAATATCCCGCGTCTTCCTCCCAACGATCCTGTTGGGTGACCGGTCCGTTGCGCATCAGGTGTCCTGCGGCGCGGTGGACGAGGCGCCACCAGCGATGCAAATCGCAGACCTCCGAGGGCGCATAGCGCCGCACGAGATCCACGAGAAGAATGGGAAATGCAGTTTCATCCATCTGCACGCCACCCCAATAGGGACGTCCATCCAGCCACATGTTCTGGGCCCAGTGGCCGTCGGCTTCCTGGGTGGACTCCAGGTAACCCAGTACGCGCAGAGCATCGGAGGTGGCGCCAGCGGCGAGGAATCCGCAGGCGGTCTCAACCAGATCTCGCGGCCACACCAGGTGATATCCGCCCAAATCTTCGTCGCCTTTGTTGAAGCCCCAGGGGATGGAGAGGCTGGCAATGACTCCCCCGAGAAAACCTTTGGACTCATGTCCGCGCAAGACGGCTGCGCTGGCGCGGTAAAGATCCACTTCACGCTGCGGCTGATCGAGTTTGAGCAGTCCGTCCTGCCAATTCCTCCAGTGCCAGACATATTGTTTGCGCAGTTCTTCGTAAGGCTCGAATAGACTGGAGCGCGCCGCCTGTCCGGCCTCCGACCAGATGGAACCGAAGCCCAGCGCCAGAACAAATTCTCCGCCGCACGCTGCCAAGTCGACCTCTGCGGTGAGGGCAATGTTGCCGTTTTCGGCGCGAGTGTATTCCCACTGCATCTGAAAGTGTTTCGAGAGATCCTGCCAGCCGTCGGATATGCCGACGAAGCCTACGGATCGTTTGAGCCAGGGAGCGGAGCAGGAGAGCGCCAGTGCGCAATCGTTACGCTGCGCAAACAACATAGGCTCACCTTTATAGTCGGCAGTCCACCCGGTATTGCCGGTTCCGTAATTCGCCAGATGAGGAGCCAGCAGTACATACAAACGGTATTCCGACAGGCGGCCGGCCAGAGGTTCGAAACGGGTCTTTTGCAAGACCACATTCCGGTAGGGATCGGTGAAGATTTCCTTTTCGATCCAGAAGCGGCCTTCCAGATCGGTATTGGTGAGTTCGTAGGCCGGAATGCCGGGCTCGATGGCGGTATTTTCGAAGCTGCAACTGCGTTTTTCCTCGGCAAAGAAACTTGCGCCGTCAGTGATAATGAGCCCCAGATCACGGGTGCAGGCTTGATCGACGCGCGGAAAGTACACTTCATTCAAAATGCCGTGGCTCAAGGTGAACCACACTCGGCTGTGCAAGTTCAGCGCGGTGCCTACACCGCTTTTAGCGCTTGAAGTCCAGCGCGGTTCAATTCCCGGCCAACCGGGCGCGTAGCGCTCTGCGTCATCCACAGGTTTCCATCCTCGACTGGAATTAGTGTGCCAGATTTGCGCAATTCCGGCCAGGAAGCAGGTCCGCCTAATCGCTACCGTCCCCAGTGTTAACGGCGTCACCCTCGTTGTCTCGAATGACTACCGTCGGCGCTCCTTTGCCCGATGCTGTGGGCGCGGCGTCCTGGTTCATCAGATCCTGATCGCGAATCACCATCACTCGCTCGGGCAGCCCCGACGCTGCTTGATTTGCATTCTCCAAGCCTTCAATGACGAAAACGCCAGATGCTCCACCCAGCACCTGTGCCTTGCTGAACCCGTGAATATGCGGATGGTACCAATACAAGCCCGGCGGCTGATTTGTCGGAATCCGCACCCGGTACTCAAACGGCGGATCCCCGGGTTCAACGGCGGTTCGAATCACATCGTCCTGATGGCACCGGAGGAATGCTCATTCCGTGAAAATGCAGATTGGTGGACGTGACCGTCATCGCCGTTCCAGCGCAGGCGTCCGTCATTGGACTTTTCTGCAGCATCGCCATACCCATGTCCATTCCTTCTGGCGAAGGCGCGATCTTGTTCTTTAGAGAAATGGTCAACAGATCGCCGGGATGGACGCGCAGATTGGGGGACACATGTCCTGCACTGTCGACGTAGCAAAATCGCGATGCGCCGTGCTCGCCCGTGCTCTTCCGAAATTCCAGTTCGACCTTCAACTCGCCATTCTGGCTGCGCAGATCGAAGGGCTCCGAGACCATGGCTCCAGTTGCAGGCCGGGGGCAAACGTCATCGGCAGGAGTTTGGGCGCGTGCGTAATCCGCGAAAAAACTGCACGCGACTGCCATGAACAACAGTATTCGTTGGGACAGCATCGCGTGAGTTATTCCTGGAGGGGTGATGGTCGCGGTCCGGCTGCCCTCTGCGCCACCGCTCCCGGCTTTAGAGACACAGGGTGATTTGCTCTAGCGCTCCAGCCTGGTTACCGCCAGCCACGAAACTAGCAGAGGAATATTGCAGGAGTGTCACAGAATAGAGAATGGAAGCGGCAGACCGGCAGCCCCTCCGTGAGTCGCGTAAATCAGGGTTCTCTGACGGTGGCAGCCTTGTTCTCGCTCATCCCTGTTTTCAATAGATCGATTTTTCCCAGGTACAAGGCCATTCCCACAACTGCGTCGATGCCCATGGCATCCAGCTTTTCAATCTCTTCGTTCGTGGAAATGCCGCCCGCGGCGATGAATTGTTTTTTCGTTGCCGCGCGCAGAGATCGCACTGTCTCTATGGGGATGCCCAGCATCATCCCTTCGGTGTCGATATGAGTGTAGAGAAAGGCGGCGCACCAGGGTTCGAGCGCCTCCATCATGGCCAGCGGCGTAATGGAGGTTACCTCGCGCCATCCGCGGATCGCCACTTTTCCGCTTTTGGCGTCGAGCGCGAATACCAATCCGTCAGAACCGAGTTCAGCCGCAATCTCTTCTGCAAAGGCTGTATTGATTCTTTCCTCTTGGACTAAGGTCGATCCCAGGATCACTCGCTTTGCGCCTAAATCCAGAATCTTTCTTGCGGTCTCGATCGAGCGAATGCCGCCACCCACCTGGCAGGGAAGACGCTTTACGAAATGCTCGATTAACCCACGGTTGTCGCCGGTACCGATGGCGGCGTCGAGGTCAATAAGTTGAACTAACGGATATTGGGAGAATCGTTCAAGCCACTCGTCGAAATTCTCGAACTCTAAAGCTTTCTTTTTGCCTTGGACGAGTTGAACAATCTTGCCGCCCATTAGATCAATGGAAGGAATCAGCAAGGCCACCTCACGGGAATTCCGGCAGAACGCAGTTGGAGTTTCAGATCAGAAAATGAGCTCAGCCCAAAGTGGAAGATGGACGCAGCCAGCGCCGCATCCGCGTGCCCGGTTTCGCCGAACACTTCGACAAAGTGTTGCGCTCCACCAGCGCCCCCCGATGCAATCACCGGAATCCGCACCGCGTCGCCGACGGCGCGGGTAAGTTCGCAATCAAACCCAATTCCCGTGCCATCTCGATCCATCGAAGTGAGCAGGATTTCTCCCGCACCGCGCTGCTCGGCCTCTCTGGCCCATTCCACCGCGTCCCATCCGGTGGGCTTTCGCCCGCCGTGCACGAAAACTCCGAAGCCGCCATTCGCGCGCTTGGCGTCAATCGCCACGATCGCCGCTTGCGAGCCAAAACGGTGGGCGATCTTCGCAATTAGCTCAGGGGTGGCGATCGCCGCGGAATTCATGCTCACCTTGTCGGCGCCCGCATCAAAAATCGCGGTCGCGTCGTCGAGCGTACGAATCCCGCCGCCGACGGTGAACGGAATGAACAACTCCCGCGCCGTTCTCCGGACGGTCTCGACCAGCGTGTCCCGGCCCTCATGCGTGGCCGTAATATCCAGCAATACAATTTCGTCGGCCCCCGCGGCACTGTGCGCCGCCGCCAGCCGCGCCGGGTCTCCCGCATCGCGCAGATCGAGAAACTGCACGCCCTTCACCACACGTCCAGCGTCTACGTCCAGGCAAGCGATAATGCGTTTAGTCAACATGCTTCTAGGTCAACTCAACCGTATTGTCATCCTGAGCGAAGTAATAGCTCCGCGAAGGGGAGCAATCACGCAGAGAAGGATCTCTAACTCCGGTAAAACTTTCCCGCATATACATTCCGTCACAACCCACAAAAATTCTCCAGCACCTTCAATCCCACCGCTCCGGACTTTTCCGGATGAAACTGCACTCCAAAGAGATTGTCCTGTTCGACGGCCGCGGAGAACTTCCCGCCGTACTCGCACTCCGCTACGGTAAACGTCAGCAATGGCACACGAAACGAATGTGTAAAGTACACAAACGATTCCGAAGGAATGCCTCGCAGTAAACGCGACGATCCATTCCGGATTGCCAGTTGATTCCATCCCACATGCGGCGATTTCACGTTGGCAGGGAAGCGCTCACAGTCTCCCGGCCACAAGCCAAGGCCGGCTACGTCAGGCGCCTCCTGGCTCGACTCAATCATCCACTGTAGCCCAACACAGATGCCCAGAAACGGAACTCCACGCTTGATCGATTCGCCGATCGCTTCGCGTAACCCGCCTTCGCTCAGAGCCAAAGTCGCGGCAAAGTGTCCGACGCCGGGTAGAACAACCTTCTCTGCGTGTGCCACGATCTCAGGATCGGCCGTGACCACGGCCCCTGTGCTTACCCGGTCCAGCGCCTTCTTCACCGAAGTGAGATTGCCGGCACGATAATCTACGATGGCAATGGTCATTCTCTAAGGCTCACAGTCGTTTTCTGAAACTCGCAGTCGTCTTCTGAAACTCGAAACCAACTCGCAACCATTCTCCAAAACTCGCAATCACAACAGTCCCTTTGTGCTGGGCAGCAACCGCGCCATCTGCGGGTCGCGCCAGCAGGCTGCCCGTATGGCCCGCGCAAAGGCCTTGAATAACGCCTCGATCTTGTGATGATTGGAACGGCCATAAAGTATCTTGGCGTGCACATTGGCGTGCGCTCCCCGCGCAAAGCCTTCGAAGAAGTCGAACACGAGCTCCGATTGCAAATCGCCCACCAGTCGCGTCTTTACCTTTGTGTCAATCACCGCCGCAGTTCGTCCCGAAAAATCCACAGCGGCAAGCCCCAAAGTCTCGTCCATCGGCATGACGAAATATCCGGCGCGCAGAATCCCTTTCTTGCTGCCCAGCGCTTCGGCAAAAGCCTGTCCCAACGCGATGCCGACATCTTCCACCGTATGGTGTTGATCCACATCCAGATCGCCGCGTGCCTTCAGGTCGAGATCGAAGCCGCCGTGATGCGCGAACAACTCCAGCATGTGATCGAAAAAGCGGATTCCCGTGGAAATTTTGTAGCGTCCCTTTCCATCGACCGTTAGAGCCAACCGGATGTCGGTCTCTTTCGTGGTACGTTCAATCTTGGCTTTTCTCACCTTTGCCGCCTTATCGAATGATGGGTGCCCCATCCTAGTCGCGCATTTTGCGACTAGGGTGGGATTTCACGACACCGGCCGTCATGATTTGTTTGTTGTCTGAACTCGCCATCCCAGCCCGAAAGTTCTCCTGATCCAGAATTTCTTGCAGCGCCCGAAACATCCGCTGGTTGTCTTTCGCCGATCCCAGCGTGATACGCACACAGCCTACGCAGCCGGGATCTTTCGAGCGGTCTCGAACCAGAATGCCGCGTTCCCGCATGGCCGCCAGGAAGGTCGGGCCGAGGGATCCGAAATATATCAGCACAAAATTCGCACGGCTCGGCCAATACTTGATTCGGCGCTCCCGTAATTCTTTTTCCAAGCGGGCACGCCCCAACAGAACGTCTGCCACATAGTCACGAATGTATTGTTCATCCGCCAGCGCGTCAGGTAAACACGCCAGCGCAACGCTGTTCAAATTGTAAGGCGAGCTCACCCGGCGAACCATTTTCATCTGCTCAACATTGCCCGCCAGCACTCCAATGCGTAATCCCGCCAGCCCATATGCTTTGGAAAAAGTTCGCGAGACGAACAGATTTGGGACCTCCCGCCACTGCCTCATCAAAGTCTCGCCACTAAACTCAAAGTACGCCTCGTCTACCAGCAACGCCGCTTGCGGCGCGGCTTTGGCCAGCCGCAACAAATCTGCCTGCCGCGCTTGTGTTCCCGTGGGATTGTTAGGATTCGCCACCGCAATCAGCCGGGTCCGCTCATTGATCTGCGCCAGCAATTCTTCGACGGGGAAGTGAAAGTCTGCCCCGCCAAGCACCGGAATGATCTTCGCCCCGGTAGCGGCTGCATAGATTTCGTACATGGCAAAGGTGGGCACGCCGATCAGCGCCTCATCCCCAGGCTCGAGATAAGTCTCACAAATCAGGTGAATGGCTTCGTCGGTTCCATTGGTCAGCAGAATTTCTGCCGGTTCGATACCCAGGTGTGCAGCGACACACAACTCTCCGGGTTCGCGCTCGGGATAGCGAGCCAGCAGTTCACTGTCCAGCTTTCGCAGCCGCTCCAGCACGCGCGGTGAACAGCCCACCGTATTTTCGTTGAAATCGAGCCGCAAGCCTTCGCGGTTTCCCAGCGGCGGATGGTATGACTTTAAGCTATGCACTGCTGCACGTGCCTTAAGCATTGCGCACCCGCAGGCGGATCGAGTCCGCGTGTCCCTGCAAACCTTCAGTCTGAGCCAGCAACTCCACGGTTGACGCAATACCGCGCAAGCCTTTCCGCGAAAGTTCCTGGACCGTGATTACCTTAACGAAATCCAGTACGCTTAATCCGCCCCGAAATCGCGCCACGGCAGCCGTAGGGAGCACATGATTCGGGCCAGAGGCGTAATCCCCGGCGGCTTGAGCGGAGTAGTCGCCGACGAAAATGGAGCCCGCGTTCTGAATGAAAGCTAAATCTCGCTCGCTCACCGTAATGTGTTCTGGCGCGATTTGATTTGCCCAATCCAGCGCCTGCTGGCGTGATTCCGCAAGTACGATTGCGCCATGGCGCCGGAGCGATTCCCGCGCCACCGGATTGTTCACCGTTATCTTGCTGACGTTTGCATTCACGGCCTTAGCCAGCCGGCTGGAGGTTGTGATGAACACGGACATGGCCTCTGGATCATGCTCTCCCTGCGCGACTAAATCCGCCGCAATAAATTCCGGCATACCGTCGTCGCTGACGATGACCACTTCCGTCGGCCCGGCCAGAAAATCTATTGCGCAATCGAACGACACCAGCTTTTTGGCCGCGGTGACGTAGAGATTTCCGGGTCCTACAATTTTGTCCACACGGGGAACGCTTGCGGTTCCGTAGGCCAACGCGGCCACCGCCTGCGCGCCACCGACACTGTAGAATTCCTTGACACCCAACATGCCGGCGGCCGCCAGCACTTCGACCGCAGGCTGCGGCGAGACCACGCGGATGTTCTTGACGCCCGCCACTTGCGCCGGTATTACCGTCATCAGCACCGTAGACATCAAGGGATGCCGCCCGCCGGGCACATAGCATCCCACGGATTCGAGCGGCCGAACCAGTTGGCCCAAAGAAATTCCCGCATGGCTGCGTGTCCACTCCTTGGGCTTCTGCCATTGGCAAAATTTGCGGATGTTCCCGGCCGCCTGCCGCAACGCCCCGCGCAATTCCGCAGGAGCCGTACGCCACGCCGACTGCAGGTCGGTTTCTTTCACTCGCAAGCTTTCATGCTTGCTTAACCCGTCCCATTGTTCGGCGTAGCGCCGCAGGGCGCGGTCGCCGTTGCGGCGCACATCTTGCACGATGCGTCGCACCCGCGCCTCAACTTTGTCAAATTGTGCGCTGCGTCCGGCCAAATTCTTCACTTGGGCCGTCGCCGCGCGACCACGGAACAGCCGCATTACATCACCACCTTGTTGAGAGGATACTCAACAATCCCCTGCGCTCTGGCTTCTTTGAGCCGCGGAATCACTTCCCATACCGTATGCTCTTCGATCACCGTGTTCACCGCAAGCCAGCCCGGTTCGCTGAGTGCGGAGATAGTCGGTCGCTTCAGCGCCGGCAATACGGAGAGCACTGCATCCAAGTCTTCCTTGCGCACGTTGAGCATCAGCCCTACGCGTTCTTTCGCGTCCATGGCGCCGCGCAACATGAGGACAAGGTTCTCGATCTTGCGGCGCTTGGCTTCATCTTCCCAGGATATTTTGTTGGCGATGACCTGGGTAGTCGACTCCAACACCGTATCCAGGATTCTCAGATGATTAGCGCGCAGCGAACTGCCCGTCTCCGTGATCTCCACGATGGCATCCGCCAGCATGGGTGGCTTGATCTCGGTTGCCCCCCACGAAAATTCGACCTTCACCTCCACGCCGCGCTCGCGGAAATAATTCTTGGTAACGTTTACCAGCTCAGTAGCGATGATGCAGCCTTCTAAATCTTCAGCGTTTTGAAACGTGGACGATTCCGGCGCCGCAAGCACCCACTTGACCTTGTTGCGGCTCTGTTTGGCGTAGATCAAATCGGAAACCGTCACTACTTCCAGTCCGCTCTCGACCACCCAATCGTAGCCGGTGAGGCCGGCGTCGAGCGCGCCATGCTCGACGTAGCGCGCCATCTCCTGGGCGCGAATTAGCATGCACTCTATTTCCGGGTCGCCGGTCGAGGCAAAATATGAACGCGTGTTCACGTGGATCTGCAAGCCGGCCTGCGCGAACAGCTGCAGCGTGGCCTCTTGCAAGCTGCCTTTCGGAATGCCGAGGCGAATCTTCATCGCGTCACCTCTTTTTTCTCCGCGACGGAAATTGGCTTCGTGAAGCAAGAGCGTGTGCCTTCATGGCAGACCACGCCCGCGCCTTCGACCATCACGCGAAACAGCAGCGTATCGCGGTCGCAGTCGGTCGCGGCCGAAACTACCTTCAAGCGGTTGCCGGAAGTTTCTCCCTTAGTCCACAGTTCGTTGCGAGTACGACTGTAGAAGGTCACGTAGCCGCCGCTCACGGTACGCTCATAGGCGTCGCGGTTCATAAAACCCAGCATCAGGACCTCGCCGGTGGCTTCGTCCTGCACGATGGCGGGAGCGAGGCCGCGCATCTTTTCGAAGTCGATTTCTTGATTCATCTTTCTTTTCCTCTGGTATTCCGAAGCGCCCGCGTTTGGGTGCGAGGAATCTGCTTTGTTGCTACGCCACAAACAAAAAGCCCGCTGAGTATTTGTGCCTCAGCGGGCCGGATCTTGGGAGTGCTGTACTGCCTCAGTGACACACCCTCACCGGCGCGCTGTGCGCGTGGTGGTGATGGTGAGGATGACGGCTGTTCAGCATAACGAAGAAGTAGGTTATGGCAAAGGCGGGAGTCCTGTCAAATAAACCGTGTCTGGTGACCTCCGGCTGCTTGTGTAAATAGGTTGAGGGCGCGGGTATCCCATTCCGCGCCAGCAGATGCCGTACTCTTCGGCTGGACCGAGGATCGTCTGGGGAGAAAGCAGCCCCAAGTCCCCCCTCAAGTGTGCAATTTTGACCAGACTGGACAGAGACCTTCCGCCAAAATTGCACAAAGTCTAAAATTCGGAATCGTGTCGCATGCGGTCTCCCTACAACCTTGAGGTGTTTGACAACTGCACGGCCTGCCCGGTGCGGCAGCAGCATCTTTTCTGCAATCTTTCTCCGGCGGCGGTGCAGAGACTGAATGACATCACGGCAGCTGCCGTTTATCCTCGCGACGCCATCTTGTTTCTTGAGGGCCAGCAATCGCGCGGGGTATTTGTACTTTGCGCCGGGAAGGTGAAGCTGTCGACTACCTCGCGAGAGGGCAAGACCATCATCACCAAGATTTCCGAGCACGGAGATGTGCTGGGGCTGAATGCGACGATTTCCAACCGGCACTACGAAGTTACAGCGGAAATGGTCGAGCCCGGCCAAGCCAATTTCATCGCTGCGGATGCCTTGTTGCAGTTCCTGCGAGACTATGGCGAAGTGGCGTTGCGGGTGGCCGAGCACTTGAGCCGCAGCTATTATTCGGCGTATGACAAAATCCGCTCTCTGGGCTTTACCAGTTCTCCAGGAGAAAGGTTTGCTAAGCTGCTGCTCGGTTGGTCGGCCGAGGGCAAAAGCGCAAGCCATTCTCCCGGGTTGCGTTTGGAGTTGACCCATGAGGAAATCGCCGAGTTGATCGGCACCAGCCGTGAAACCGTCACACGCGTGTTTTCCGAGTTCAAGAGGAAGCGATTGATTCAAGGCAAGGGTTCCGCTCTGACGATCCGCAACCGGCCTGCCCTCGAGGCAATGATTCAGAACTGAGTCGAGTCGTTTAATTACAGAATTTCGTTGAACCGAACTCACAATCGGCTCGTGTGCTCGATCACTCTAGCGGGTGATGCAGATCACAGTCCGCAAGTGCAATCGGGTGAGAAGCTTGAGTTGCGCCACATGAGCGCTGGTCACCCCTGCGACGCCCCCAACGAGGCTATAGGTGGGGACAAAATACGGCAAATTTCAGCAGTTTGCATGAGGAGACCTGCTCTCCTCAAGGAGAGTCAATGACATCTCGGGAACGAGTCATCCGTGCCATCAATCATCAAGAGCCAGATCGGGTTCCGATCGATTTAGGTGCTACCCGGCAGTCGGGTATTTCCGCGTCGTCATACCACAAGTTGAAGCAACATCTGGGGATTCACACTCCCACCAGACTCGTGGATTTGATCCAGTTTCTGGCCGACGTGGAACAGCCAGTACTCGAAAGGTTTGGGGTGGACGCCGTCGGAGTGTTCCGGCCGGAGACGAATCCGGGGCTTGGAATCGAGAAGAAAGATTGGAAGCCATGGCGCCTGGTCGACGGGACGCCGGTCGAGGTTCCAGGTGGATTCAATCCGGTACACGAACCAGATGGATCGTTTACCATGCTGCGCAATGGGGTTCCCATCGCGCGCATGACGACCGAAGGCTACTTCTTTGACCGTGTGGAAAAGCTTCCTGGCGCCGCGCACGTGGACGTAGATAAATGGCAGCCGCATCGTTGGACGAATGAAGAGTTGGAATCGGTCCAGGCACAAGCCGAGTTTCTGTACAAGAATACGGAATATGCCCTGGTGTGCTGCATCAATCCTCCGCAAGAACTCTTTACCGGCATGGGCACCGGTGATTTCGAGGCTTGGTGGACTACCCTGGGCAGCGAACCCGAGTAT
Organism: uncultured Acidobacteriaceae bacterium; assembly: GCA_963712035.1. Taxonomy (GTDB): domain Bacteria; phylum Acidobacteriota; class Terriglobia; order Terriglobales; family Acidobacteriaceae; genus PALSA-270. The sequence continues at coordinate 205,482 of CAVQGL010000009.1, forward strand.
GTGAACGAACTGTTCACCAAAACCGTGGACGTATGGATTGAGAATCTTAAAAGGGTTACCAAGGCGTTGGGCGACAAGGTGCAGGTTATGCAAATGACCGACGACTTTGGGACGCAGGAGTCTTTGCTGCTCTCGATCAGGATGTTTCGGGAACGCATTATGCCGCATTACAAGCGCGGCCTGGATTGGGTTCACAAGAACACGAAAATGAAAGTCATGCTGCACACCGACGGGGCAATCTTCACTTTGATTCCTTCTCTGATTGAGATGGGAGTTGATATCCTGAATCCGTGTCAGGTGAATGCCAAGGGGATGGAACCCAACGGCCTGAAAAAAGCCTATGCCGGAAAAGTCGCCTTTTGGGGTGGCTCGGCCGATTGCCAGCAGACTCTTCCGCTGGGCACGCCGGAAGATGTGGCCCGTGAAGTTGAAACCAACGTTAGCGCTTTGGCGCCAGGGGGCGGTTACGTTTGCGCCGGAGTGCATAATATTCAGCACGGGGTTCCCCCGGAAAATATCGTAGCCTTATTCGATACCGCACGAAACGTCTCGTTCCACAAGGAGTTGGCGTCGCTCTAGGCTCACTATGTCATTTATCGGCATCGATCTCGGCACCTCGTTCATCAAGGGCGCGGTGCTAGATCTTGAGACGCGGCAACTCGGGCATTTACGGCGAATACCATTCCCCGAGCCACTGGTAAGCGAAAGCCCCCTGTGCTGCGAGTTCGATCCTGCCCAAGTCGTTGGTGCTGTCGGAAAACTCATCGATGAATTGGTCCTGAAGTCGCCCGATTGCGAAGGCATTGTCATGTGTTCCCAGATGCACGGCATGGTTCTGGTGGACGAGCATGGCAACGCGATGTCGAATTGCATCTCGTGGCGTGATCAGCGCGCCATGCTGCCGCATCCTTCGGGAAAGGGAACGTTTTTTGACATCATCCGCCAGAAAGTAAGCCCCGCACAACAGCGCCAACTCGGAAACGAACTAGATCCCGGACGTCCGCTTTGCTATCTGTTTTGGTTCGCAGAACAGGGCAAGCTCAAGCCCGGGCTGATCCCAGCTTCGATGCCTGATTTTGTATTGAGTGCGTTGTGCAATGCGACTCCAACCGTCGAGACCACCAACGCCGGCGCTTACGGAGCGCTGAACCTGGAAACTTTGGACTGGCATCACGAGGTCATTACGGCATTAGGATTGGACGGCCTGCGGTGGCCGGAGCTACGCGACAATGGCGAAGTGGTTGGGTATCTGAATCTGGGCGGCAAACACGTACCGTGTTATACACCGGTCGGGGATTATCAGTGTGCGCTGTTGGGGGCGCTCTTCAAGGAAGAAGAAATCTCCCTAAATATTGCTACCGGATCGCAGGTCAGCCGGATGACCACGGGCTTGAGTCTGGGCGATTATCAGACGCGTCCATTCTTTGATGGCAAATTCCTGAATACTTTCAGTTATCCGCCCGGAGGACGCTCGCTGAATGTCATTGTCGATTTGCTCAGCGAATTGGCAACCGCTCAGGGTATTGAGCTCCGCGATCCCTGGGCATCGATTGTGCAGGCTGTGGGCAGGGTGACCGACAACGACTTAGACGTCAATCTGAATTTTTTCCCCACTCCGCAGGGCGATCGAGGACAAATCTCGAACATCCGGGGAGACAATCTAACGGTTGGTCACCTGTTTCGCGCTGCTTTCAAGAATATGGCCGATAGTTTTTACGACTGCGCGCTGCGGTTGTGGCCGGAAAGATCATGGAAGAAGATGGTTTTTTCCGGAGGCCTTGTCTGCAAGCTGGAAGCGCTGCGGGAAGCCATTCAAAAAAGATTTGCGACAGAGTACCGGCTGGCGCCCTTCGCCGAGGATACACTTCATGGGTTGCTGATTCTCGCATCCGTAGTTAGCGGTAAGGCCAAGTCTGTCGCTGAAGTTACGATTTCACTAGGAGGCTAGAAAATGCTTGCTGCAGTCTTAAAGGAATTCAATAAGCTCGTGCTGGAAGATGTCCCCGAGCCGGAGCCAGGTCCCGGTGAAGTAGTAGTCCGCATTAAATCATGCGGTATTTGTGCAACCGATTATAAGGCGGTTAAAGGGATCCGCAAGAACGTGGATTTTCCGCTAATTCCTGGGCACGAGCCGGCGGGAATTATCGCCAAGGTTGGTCCCTTCGTTACGAATGTGAAAGAAGGTGACGATGTCGTCATGTCGCCCAGCGGTTTTTGTGGTCTCTGCCGCAATTGCAGAATCGGTCTGACCCATTACTGCGAGCATTCCTACACGACTGGCGGCGATGGTTCCGAAGTCCGGCCCGGCAGTTTCGCCGAGTACACGCGCACCGGCGCAAATCTTGTGTTCCCCAAACCCCCCGAGCTTAGTTTCGATGCGGGCTGCCAGGCCGAGCCGGTTAGCGGCGCGTGGAAAGGCATTATTCATTACTCCGAGATGCATGTCGGCGACGACGTCGTCATCATCGGCACCGGTGGAATTGGCATGTATTGCCTGATGGTCGCGGCCGCGGCTGGAGCGGGCCGTTTGATCGCCGTCGACACCAGCGATTACGCGCTCAAGAACGCGAAGCTACTGGGCGCGACGCATACCGTCAATCCCAAGAATGTGGACGCCAAGAAAGCGGTCTACGAAATCATGCCGGAAGGACCCGACCTGGTCGTCGAGGCCGCCGGTCCCATTCAGGCCGTTAACCTTATGACGAGCATGTTGCGGCGCGGTACCCGCTGGAACATTTTCGGAATCACCACGCACGAAGAATTCAAACTGGACGGCGGCTTAATGCACTTTCTGGAAGCGCGCATGGACTCCAGTTTCAGCACGACCCCGCAAGCCATCGAAAAATCGATTCGCCTGATGTCGCGCGGTCTGGTCGATCCGGAGAAGGTGATTTCTCACCGCTTCCCGTTGTCGAAGATTCACGAAGCGATGGAGACCATGAGCTCGCCGGAACGCAACAAGATCATCATCCATCCGTAAACGGTTTGCGAAGCGCGGAATCAGCGGCCGCTTGCGTGATGGCGGCCGCATAAGAAAGGGACCCTGCATGAATATTCGAGACAGATTCTTGGCGACGATGGCCTTTGAACACGTGGACCGGCCTCCGCTTTGGGAATGGGATTACTGGCCGGATGCTTTGCATAATTGGAAGGCCTCCGGCGCGCCGATGAACGACCGCGTGGAAACTGTGAATTTGAGCCCGGATGAAGAAGGCGCTTTTGATCCACATAGCAACACCCTGCTTAGCGACCCACCCTTTGTGGAGACCCCGTCGCTGGGTTTTCATATCGATCCGGGTCCGCGACGCATCCCGCTAAACTCCTTCATCTATCCGCTATTCAAGTACACAGTTCTGGAAGAGCGTGGAGACACGATCATTGCTCAGGATGAGCGTGGCCATATCCGTGAAGACAAGAAAGGCCGCGCCAGCATTTCGAACATCATTAAGCCGCTGGTCTCTAACCGTGAAGACTGGGAAAAGGTAAAAGCAGAGAGGCTGGCGCTGAACCTGGAAGGGCGGCTGCCTGCCAATTGGCCGGCGATCCGCGAAGAACTCAAGCACCGCGATTTTGTATTGGCCATTGGCGGGCACAGCGGGCTTTGCGGCATTTATCATCCCAGCCGTTACCTGATGGGAGCGGAACACCTGATGTATAACCTGCATGACGAGCCCGAACTGGTGCGGGATGTCATGAATCATCTGAACGCCCTGCAAATCTATCTTTTCGACAAGATTCTGAATGAAATCGATGTCGATCTATGTTTTGGTTGCGAGGATCTGGCTTTCAAGAATTCATCGTTCATCTCTCCGGCCATGTTCCGCGAATTCATGATGCCCTGCTACAAGAGACTTACCGGGATGCTGCACGATCACGGAGTCAAGAACATCATCGTCGATAGCGACGGGCAGATCATGAAGATGATTCCTCTCTTCATGGAAGGCGGCGTCACCGGCATGGGTCCGATGGAAGTCGCGGCAGGCATGGATGTTGTCGAAGTGCGCAAGGCGTTTCCGCGCTTGCAGATTCTGGGCGGAATCGATAAACGTGAAATGGCCGCTGGCAAAGAAGCCATCGACAAGGAATTAGCTCATAAGGTCTCGCCGCAGATGATGGAGGCCGGTGGCTACATTCCATGTTGCGATCATGCCGTGCCCCCGGATGTCTCCTGGGAGAACTTTCGCTACTACCGGCATCGGTTGGTGGAACTCCAACAGGTCAAACCGGTAACGGTGTAGATTCGCGGAAAGCGAGAAAGGTCGCAATGGGCGGTCACCCCGTCCGGCACGTCCCGTGTGCAAGGGTCGATTCCATTCACTGACCCCCCTTTTGAGGCCTCGCTTGTAATTGCTTGTGAAACCCGCTCCTTTAAGGGAACATTATGGCGAGAGCTTCCAGGTGTTGGGTCTCAATCGGATTGATGTTATGCGGTCTGATCCTTTCCTTTTCCGAAGGCCAATCCTTCGGTCAAAAGTCGTCAGACAAAGCTAAGGCCACTTTAGACGTTCGGCCGCTGGACCTAGCGAACTTGCTGGTAAGCAGAGTCGAACCTGAATATCCCGAGAAAGCGCTATCCGCAAAGCTCTCAGGGCCGGTCGGTGTCAATGTGGTTGTAGGACCGGATGGATCAGTGATCGAAGCCAAAATGGAGTGCGGTAATGATCGCTTTGAGAAAGCTGCAACGAGCGCAGTGAAGCAATGGCATTTCAAGTCCCCTCTGCTGCACGGCCAACCGGTCAACATCCGAGGTATGGCAATTGTGGATTTCAACCTTCCGGGAAATTCAACGCAGGGACAAGATTTCGAAGTGGATTCGGAAACGGCTCTTTCGCACCTGACGTCCCACTTGTCCCCTGAATACCCGCCGGATGCTCGGACCGCGCGTATTCAAGGTTGCGTGCTTCTCCGCGTGCAAGTTGATGAAGCAGGGGCCGTGAAAGACGTATCCCTATGGACAGGACATCCCTTGCTGGTTCCACCAACGGAAAATGCGGTCAGACAATGGCGATATAAGCCCTTCCTACGCTCCGGAGTAGCCACGCCGGCCAAAATCAATGTGATTGTCGTTTTTTCCATGAAGGATTGACGCGGCGCGCCCGCTGCTCCTCCGATCACACGGCAGCGATTAGCGGTGGTGATTTTCGAGCGTGATTCGTTCGTTAAAAATTGCTGTCTAGCTGAACCATGCGGTTGCGCAGATTCTCAAACTGGAAAGTTCCGAGTCCGCGCTCACTCGCCAGCTTCAGATAAGGCAAGGCAGCAACGTCGAGATTCCAATACGCCTTGGCGACGTAAGCATCGAGCGCCACGGGATCGGTTCCCGCTACCAGGGTCTTCTTCAGCAAAACATCTTCCAGGTTCCCGCCGGTTGGGCCGTTGCGTACCAGCACGCGGTAGCAATCGATCATGGTCAGCGTCGGGCGCACGAAGTCGGCGAGGTCCACCAGGCTTTCGTGAATCTTCTGGTGCAGTTGATGGCGCGCTCCGCCCAGGATGCCGTACCAGTTCTTCATCCCCAGCGTCGTGCCGGTTAGGCTGTGGTGCTTGGCGATGGGAAGATTGATGATCTTGTCGGCTTCGAGGAAAGGCTGAAACACCAGCCAGTCCTGCAGCACATCGCCGCCCAGATCAACCTGCTTGAATTTGGAGGGATCCGGTAACAGGACTTCAGCGCCCTGCTGCCGTGCCGCCTCGGCGATGCCGGAGCGCTGGAAGCAACGATTGGGATCGTTGCAGCTGACGTCGGTCACGATTACTTTTTTTGCGCCCGCATCCCAGCATTGCCGCACCACTTCGCGACCACCAGCAGGGGATTGGTGTTGGCCGCCTGTTCCGGCGTGCGGTCCCAAGCGATATTCGGTTTGACGATGACAACATCCGTGCGGGAAATGAACCGCCGAATGCCACCGAGTTCCTCCAGCGCCCGCTGAGCCAGTTGCTGCGGCTCGCCGCCCTGGATCACGGCGAGTTCTGGCAAGGCCGCATTGGCGGCTACAGTATGACTGCGCCGGGCGCCTACCACCAGCGCTTCGACGGGCCGTGCGCTGCGTGACCGGAGCCACACGCCCGCGGCGGCCGCTCCCGCGCTGATCCCCGCCAGCCGCAGGATGCGAAGCATGGCTTCGCGGCGGTCCATCGTAGTAGCGTTGCCAGGAGCCCGATGTTTCCTTGGTTTCCTGCACGGAACTAGACCTCTACCAGATTGATTCGCTTCGGATCGTTGGTTCCGAGCCGGTGCTGGGCATCGGCCGCGACGGCAATATATCTTGGCGGCCGGCCCACTTGCTCGAGCGTCTGCAGTCCGACTTCTTTTCGCTTGCTCTCGATAATTTGCCAGCCGGTGTAGTCGAGCGCCACAGGGTCGGTCGCAACCATCAGTCCGTTATATTTCCAGGCGTATTGCGGATTGAAACCCGGGCCACCTTCGTAACAGGCGGTCATGGCGTCGCAAATCACCAGCCGGAATTTGCTTTTGATTTCGGGCAGCACGTTGAGATCGGCAATATAAGGGGAACAATCTTTGCCATGCAACTCGGTCGGGATTATGAATGACCCCGTACATATTCTTCATGGCGAGAGTGACGCCGGCCAGACTGTGGTCTTTCAGGATGGGGACATTGATCATGCAATCGCAGGTGCGGGTCAGCAGCTTGGAGAGGCGTGTGTTGACGCTGGCGTAAACGGTGGAGCGTTTCTTCATAGCCGGCGCTCTTGTCGTCGCTTCCGAAGCATGCGCTCCCGCTTGCCATCGTTGGAAAGCTGATATCCGGCGTGTTCCAGAGCTTCGTTGGTGTTATCCCATATAACGATATTCGGGGCTTTCACTCCGGCCTGCTTCAGCCGCTCGCAGATCGCAGCAACCAACAGCGAGTTGCTCGACAGCGCTGGGCCGCCCAGCGTGTTGATCTTGAGTCCGACGACTTCGCCGGGACGAACGAGCTTCTTCCAGGGCGTGATCGGATCGCTGGCGCGGTAAAAAGACTGCATGGCATGATCCAGCAACTTCTGTACGCGCGAAGAATCGGGAGTGGAGCTCTGCCCATAGAGCATGGCATCGCGCGCAATGACGACTTTCGATTTGGCGGCACGCCGGTTTGGCCGACGCAGCCATGCCCAGCGGTGCTAAGCCGCCCACGCCAGCCACAATCGCTCCCGTCACGCAGTTCCTCAGAAAATCCCGGCGGCTTTCTCCCGCTTTGTTTTTCATCGAAAGCTCCTTCTGCATTCAACTTGCGTCGTCTGCTGTTCTACTGACTCAACTTCTTTTCGATTCCACGCCCGAGATCAAGCATCGCCTGCTGCAGTTGTGGCGAAACCTGATAAGCGACAATCCTGACCAGGTACGGTCCTTTCCGAAACACCAGGCTCTGGGAATAGAGGCGCGCGGCATCGCCGATCGGTGCGGTCGGCGCACCGACGGCAGGCTCCGATTCAAAGATGCTTTTCGCGCCGTCTGGGGTGGACATGGTGTAAATATCGGCCGTCGACCTGAGTCTGGTCGCTGAACTTGTAGTCGGCGGTGGATGCGCTCGCGAACCCCGGCTTTCAGGTATTTTTCCGCGTCGCCGTCGATGTAGTTTGAAAGTTCGGCCGCGGCAAACGTGCGAGTCTCGCCTGACTTTGTCCAGCCGGAACTTCGTTGGTCTGGGGAAAGGCCGACTCTGCTCTGCGGATGGTTTCTTGCATCCTGCACCTGCGGCCAGCAGCGCCGCCAAGCCGACTGCAAGCGCTGCGACTTCAATGACATTCATGATCTCGTGCTCTTCCGTCGCTGATTCAGCAGAATCTGATTGGTTTTCGAACGGCTCTCGCCGATACTGGTGACATAGACCGCCGGCTGGTCCTGCACCACACAGGCATACTCACAGGCGCCGCAACCCACGCAGCGTGCCGGGTCGACGCGAGGCTGTTTGACCATTTTCACTCTGCCCCATGGCATCGATGACCTCGGCAGGCTGCAGGTAAATTGCCTTGGGAGACGTCGGGCACCATTCTTCGCACACGATGCAATCGGTGGCCATGGCCCAGGGAAGACAGCGGCCGCGATCATAGAAAGCAGTGCCGAGCCGGATGGGCTTGGTGTCGCTGCTTACGCCCACTACCCAGCCTTTCGATTGCGGCGTGGTTTCCCAAATGGCGCCGGTAGGGCAGGCTTCCGAGCACAGCACGCAGCTTGGTTCGCAATAGCCAACCCGAGGGCACCAGCACCGGGGTCCAGAGGCCTTCCAGCCCCGCTTCGGACAACGCGGGATGCAGACGCATTGTTTGGGCAGACTTTCATGCATTCGCCGCAACGGATGCAGCGCGCCAGGAAATCCGATTCCTCAAGCGAACCGGGAGGACGCAAGAGCCGTTCATTTTTCTCCGCCGCAAATGCAGTGGTGCTGCGCAGCAGAGGAATGACTGCCGCGCCCGTCGCCAATCCGACCAGAGCTTTGCGCCGCACCAGGTTCGGGACCGGGCGCGACTGCCTGCGCGTCGGGAAAAAACTTGAATGCCAGCCCTTCATGCGGACACTCGCCGATACAGTTCAGGCAGAGATGGCATTCCGACTTTGTGCCAAGGCACGCCGCCGATCGGATCGTCGCCGCCCTGACAGTGCAGCAGGCAGCGATTGCATTTATCGCAAGAGTCCGTTTTTTTCTGCAGGCCAAGAATCGACCAGCGTGACAGCACGCCAAGCAGCGCTCCCAGCGGACAAAGGGCGCGGCAGAAGAATCGGCTCACCCGGAAATTCAGCGCCAGTATAAAGATGAAGAGCAGGCCAATCGCCACTCCCTGGCGGAAGTGGGGTTGTTTGAAGCTGAGTACGGTTGCATTCAGAACCGTGTGGAGGACGCCGGCGACTTGGCTCAAGAAAACAAAATTGCTGGTCTCGCCCGTCTTGAGACTGGCATCTCGCAAGATAGTTAAATGCCGGAAGAATCGAGAGGCCGAGCGAGCGGGTGAGGAAAGAAAACGGATCCAGCCAGCCCACCACTCCCGTTCCCAGAAACGCCGCCAGCAAAGTCGGCGATCAGGATGTAATATTTCGTAGTCTGCCAGCGCTTGTAGCGGTTCGACTCGATCAGTTGCTTGCCGCGCTTTTTTTCCGACTTCAGGCTCCCGAAGAAGTGGTTCAGACTTCCCATCGGGCAAATCCATCCGCAAAAGAAGCGTCCCAGGAAGAGCGTCGGAATGATGAATGAGCAGACTCCACAGCAGGCCGCGATAAAGTGCACGGCTGGCCAGGGCATTGGAGATTGCGACCAGGGGATCGAGCTCGAAAAACAGGCGGACCGGGTAGCGGAGGTGGATGTCGTCGCTGCCGCCGCGCAAGCGCCCCGCGAAGTTCTGCCCTAAGAAGAAGAAACAAGAAGGCAAGCAGAAAGGCGACTTGAGAGATGCGCCTTAACCGCCTTAGCCTCGCATACGTCACTAAAACATTCTTACAATTTGAGACAAGCTGTGATGTGATGGGGATCACGCAGCAATAGAACACGGCGCCATTCCGTTAGTTCTTTTTCAAACTCCTAAAATGATTAGCTTCGATATGATTCAAATACACCTTGATCTTTTGCTTTGGCCCGAAAGGTGGCGGCTCGCCGCGATACTACACAGGAGATAACCGAATGAAGTTCAGCCAGCCCACCGCGGAAATATGGACACCTGATGATGCAGAGGAACGCAAGGCTCTTGGCCGGGTTACGCACATGGCAATTGCGGCCCACCAGGATGACGTAGAAATCATGGCTCTGGATGGGATACTGGCGGGATTCGGCAAGCGTGAATTTATGGCAGTGATTGCCACCAACGGCGCGGGCAGTCCGCGCGCCGGGCGCTATGCAGATTACACCGATCAGCAAATGCAACAGGTGCGGCGGCAGGAACAGAAAAAAGCCGCCATCGTTGGGGAATATTCAGCGGTGGCCTTTCTCGACCACACCAGCGCAGCGGTAAAAGATCCTAGTGATCTTTCTCCTAAGGAGGATCTAAAACATATTCTGTCAGCTTGCCGTCCAGAAATTGTTTATGCGCACAATTTAGCCGATAAACACGACACACATGTTGCCGTCGCACTGCGAACCATTGCCGCAATTCGAGAATTGCCCAAGGAGAGGCATCCCAAAAAGCTTTATGGATGCGAAATCTGGCGTAATCTCGATTGGCTGCAGGACAGTGACAAAGTTATTTTCAATCCGGGCAAAGGCGAAAATATTGCCGCGTCCCTGGTGGGCGTTTTCGATTCACAAATTGCCGGGGGGAAGCGTTATGACCTGGCAATTCAGGGACGGCGCCGTGCCAACGCTACCTTCTTTCAGAGTCATGCCGTCGATACTGCAAATGCAGTCGACTTTGCCATGGATCTCACTCCTCTGATTCAAGACCCCCAGTTGGATCCGGCCGAGTACATCAAGACATTCATTCAACGTTTTGCAGAGGACGTGAACAGCCGGGTTGAATGGTTCAGTCGTCCGAAAAAATAGCAGACTGCCAGGCCGCGGAAGTAGGTTCAATGGAATGCGAAGCCTCCGTAATTTGCTCGAGCTGAGGATATTTTGCGATCAGGCTTTCCGGCGCTTTCACTTTTTTCCCGCTCAGCATGTGCTCAATCTCCAGAGCGCTCACCGCGGCTTTGCCATCGGGATGATTGTTGGTGATGACGAATGTTTTTGTCGCACTGGCACTCACAGTTTTGATCCGTTCTACCCATCCTCCTAGCTCTTCCCGCGTATAGAGATAGTCGTAGCGGTCGTTGCGGTGTTCAGAATCGAACCAGTTTTTGTAGTTGCGTCCATGCAGGCGCACGTACCCGACGTGCGAAGTCACATAGTTAGTGGGCCGAATGGATTTCCCCAGGATCGGTTGGTCAATATTGGCGAAGCCGACGCCTCGTTCCGCTAACTGTACAAATAGCTCGGGACTATTCCAGGTAGCGTGGCGTACCTCGACGACCCGTGGATAAGCGGCAAATTTCTTCAGAAGCTGATCTAAGTACGCCTGATTTTCCGGAGTGTTCTTGAACGAAATAGGAAACTGGATGAGCAGGGCGCCCAGAAGTCCGGCATTAGCAAGGCTGTCCAATCCGGCTTTGGCCAGAGCCTCATCTTCGGCGAGTGGGCGAATGGTTTCAGCCGAGGTGGACTGAATTACCGCAATCGGCGAGTGGGTAAAGCCTTGATTGAGCTTGGCAGTAAACAAAAAACGAGGATTGACGGCAGAGACCATCGCTGCCCACTGCTTGCCGACTTCAGGCTTAATGTGGCCGTAAAAAGAGGTATTGATCTCGCAGCAATCAAAGAATTGCGCTAAGTACTGGAGGGGATGGATTTTCTGCTTTTTCAGGCTTTTAGGATAGACGGTGCCCTCCCAGTCCTTGTAGGAAAAGCCCGCTGTCCCAATAAAAATATTCAGGCATTAATTACCTTGACTAACCCAAGGAACTTTGCTAAATTTGCTGCATGGTCAAGCCGAACACACTCCAAGAAGCAATCCAATACTTCAGCGATGAGCAAGTTTGCATTGATGCTGTAGCTAAGATGCGTTGGCCAAACGGCGTGGAGTGCCCTGCCTGTTCCGCGAAGAAACCCTACTGGATCAAGACCCAAAAGCGTTGGAAGTGTAAGGATTGCCGTCGCCAGTTCTCGGTGAAACTCGGGAGCATTTTTGAGGATTCGCCGATCTCATTACAGAAGTGGCTCCCCGCAATGTGGTTGCTAGTGAACTGCAAGAATGGCGTGAGTTCGTGGGAGATCCACCGGGCGTTAGGCGTCAGCCAAAAGGCTGCTTGGTTCATGCTGCATCGGTTGAGACTGGTTCTGCAATCGGAAGATGGCGGAAAGCTGGGCGGTCCTGGTTCCGAGGTGGAAGTAGACGAAACCTACATCGGCGGCAAGGCGCGGAACATGCACAAGAGCAAACGCCTTCGCATCGGTGAATCCGCAGGAATGCAGGGCGGTCATGGCAAGGCTGTAGTCATGGGAATCTTGCAACGTGGTGGACAGGTGAAGGCGCAAGTTATTCCAGCCCGCAAACGTCCCGTCATGGAGGAAATGGTTCGCAATCACGTAGAGCTGGGAACACTGGTAAACACCGACGAATTTCCGGCCTACATGAACCTGTCGAAAGAATACGAGCACAAAATCATCAATCACCTTGAGAAGTATGTAGACGGGAATGTACATACACAGGGGATCGAAAACTTCTGGAGCCTCTTGAAGCGCGGTCTGGGCGGTACCTACGTTTCGGTTGAGCCATTTCACCTGTTCCGTTACGTCGATGAGCAAGCATTCCGCTTCAACAATCGCAAGGATGCATACGGCAACAAATTGAGCGATGGCGAGAGATTCGAGAAAGCTTTGGCTAAAGTGGCCGGAAAGCGGTTGACCTTCAAAGAGGTGACTGGCAAGGTGCAGGAAACGCCCTTCTAATGCTTGGCGCGGGAAGCGTGGCCCGAAGAAGTCCCCCGCCTAGGTCCAGGCCGAGGCTTTCCAGCCCGCGATCTCTGGTAATTTTCTTCCAGCACTTCTAGATCATTCTTGGAGACTTTAATCGTGCGACGGAGCGCATTCTCAAATGCCGAGAATTTTTGGTTAGGCGAGGTGTCGGGGTCAGGAATAGACTTCATGCGCCTATAATAGCGCACTTCGTCAAGCCCGATAGGAGGCCAATCCATGACCCCAGATCAAGAGCAAGAAATAGTAGAGGCTCTCAAGAGCATCGCAGCATCGCTTGAACAGTTGAATCGCTACGTAACGGTTATTACTCAGCAAAAACTGGGGATTGCGCCACCGATTGTGGCGCGTCTAACGAAATCCCGGCCTCAGCGTTGACTCTGTGCTCTAACAACGCTTCTGCTATGCGCAATGCTGTCCTAGCGGTATTAGTGTCTACGGAATGCAGGACAGTTACGATTTTCTCGGCGTATGTGGTCGGAGAACTAGAGGTAGACATTCGATACACTCCTATGGCATGATCTGCCTTGAGCGCATCGAATTAGCCCGGACTGACATCCGGGCTTTTGTTGTTTAAGCCGATTTTCTCGCTATTATAGGTCTTTCGTCACTGCCTGCGAATTGAATTTCGGCCAGCGATTGTAGCCGGGCTAAAACCCCCACTCGCCAAATGTCCCGTGCATCTTCGGGTTAAGCTTGACATGAACGACCACGAAGGAATCGTTTGCTTTCACCTCGCGAGCGTGTGGCAGTAGCAGCAATTCATCAGAAACAATATGTACCTCCGAGATCAAGCGATCATCTTCGAGAAGGCAGTAAAATGGCTTCTCGTCATCCTGCGGATCGCTTGCTTTGAACCCCTCATTCTCATTAGGAAGCCGAAGGGCATCCATTAAAGTTTTAAGTTGCCCGTCTAAATCGCCCTGCCTGAAAGTGTACTTTTCCTCTCCCGGTCGCAGCAGAAGAATGTCCAAACTGCAAAGCAACGCAAATTCCTTAGTGACGAGCGGAATGAAATCATAGCCACCTCTATTCCAATTTTCGCCTACGGCCTTAATCCCCGCATCGAAGCGTTCTTGGTCGGTCCTGTTCGCAACTGGATCGGCAATATTCCCTTTATGCTTCGCGATGTACTGAAGGTTAGCCTTAAGCTGCCAGAGTCGCCGCAGTTGAGGATGAAAGGCTCTGCGAACTTCATGCTTCTCTTCCGCCCTGCGCTTGCTATTTGCAGAGGCCAAAAGCTCTCCCTCATAGAGCAGGCGAAACTCCACTAAGTTATCCTCGTCAATCGGTTCTCCCGATCCAATCTCTCTAATTATGTGCAAGCATTGCTTTACCGTTTCTTTCGGCTAAAGTACATCAACCCCTTGGGTTAGTCAAGGTAATTAATGCCAATATTCATCCCATTCCCTCAATACTTTAGGGCAAATCCGCAAAATTGGGGATTGACAGAGGCATGCCCTGGGGCTAGTGTAACTCTCCTGAGAGGCGAATAAAAGGCGAAATATGAGCGCCGCCCTGCTACACACCAACCAGATCCGATCCCAGCTTCGCTCGCAGATCCGCTCTCAGATTGAAGAGAAGCTGCCCTCCGCTTTCACCGTGTACCGGCGCGCGCAGCAGGGAAGCATTCCCACTGGAATCCCGCAAATCGACAGCGTGGTGCAGGGCGTCCCTCTCTATGCGCTTACTGAAATTTGTGGCAGCAATCTCGCCTCCTCGGGCAAGACTTCACTGCTGGTTTCTTTGCTGGCGCAAGCCACGCGCAACCATTGCTGTGCGTTGGTGGATGCCAGCGATTCTTTTTGATCCCAGCGGCGGCCAGGCCGCGGGAATCCATTTATCGAGGCTGTTATGGGTGAGATGCGGAAAGAGTCGAGTCAAGCTGCCGCCCTTGGAGCAGGCTTTCAAAGTTGCGGATATCTTATTGCAAAGTGGGGGCTTCGGGCTAATCGTTGTCGATCTCAGCAGCCTTGGCGAGCGGATAGTTCGTAAGGTTCCGCTGAGTTCATGGTTCCGCTTCAGCCGCGTCATTGAGAAGCAAGCGGCGGCACTGGTCTTTATTGAGCAAGAACCGCATGCCACCAGTTGCGCGGGATTGGTAATGCGGGTTGCGGCGGAACCCGGTGAATTCTCGGGAAATTTGCTTACGCGATTTCGGCTCAAAATTGAGGTTGTCCGCGGCCAGGATAAAAAACCAATTCGTTCGGAAAAGTCAGGATTTTCCCTTAGGACTCAATGGGCTTAGCGGGGGTTGCACGATATGGCGGACACCACTCATCTAAACAGATTGTCATCCCGAAGCGCCCGCTTTTGGCGCGAGGAATCTGCTTTTCCGCGGCGTCAGCCACAATGGATTCCTTCGCTTCCCCTTTGGCGAGCTCAGGGGCATCGTCGAAATGACAATACGATTTCTGTCACTCCATTCCACGATTATCGATAATTATGTTTGCCTGCTTATACGTTCCGGATTTTCCCGTGCAAGCCTCCTTGTTGTCTGAGCAAGCGCAAGCGCGAAAAATTTTAAAGCAATCTCCTCTGGCCATCCTCGACGGGCCAGCCAATTTACCCCGCGTCTTTGCCCTGAACCAGCCTGCCCGCAGCGCAGGCATTGAAACCGGTATGACCAAGCTGCAAGTGGAAACTTACGGCGGTGTCGGATTGCGAAAGCGCTCCATTTCATCAGAAGCGGCAGCCCAAGCCACCTTGCTGGATTACGCCGGCGGATTTTCTCCCCGCGTGGAATCCACATGCGCCGGAGCCGCGATTCTGGATCTCGCCGGAACAGCAAAGCTTTTTGGTTCTCTGCAACAGGTAGCTCACAAACTCACTGCTGGCGCGAGGGAAATTGGTTTCGATCTGCAGCTTGCAATTGCCGGCAATCCCGACGCTGCTTTCTACGCCGCGCGTGGATTTTCCGGCATCACCATCATTTCCCCCGGCGACGAAGCCCGGAGATTATCCCGCCTGCCGGTGAGCGTCCTTACGGCTTCCCCGGAAATTTTGGACATCTTGCAGTGCTGGGGAATTCAAACCTTCCAGGCATTGGCAGCACTTCCCACAGTAGCGCTGGTCGAGCGTCTGGGTCAGGAAGGTTTGCATCTGCAAAAGTTGGCACAAGGGCAAGTGGATCGCCCGTTGCTGACCGTCGGTCCAATCACGGAATTTCTTGTCAGCTTTGAATTTGACGATCCCGTCGAAACCCTGGAATCGCTTTTCTTTATTTTGAACCGCCTGCTCCAGCAACTCTGCTTCAATTTGATGGCGGCCTCGCTTGCGGCCAATGAACTTCGTCTGACCATGGAGCTTGAAGTTCGGCAAATTAAGAATGGGCAAGACAGAGAAAAGTACCAGCATGAGTGGAAGCTCCCGGTTCCTACCCAAGACAAGCACATGCTTTTTGCGTTGGTGCGATTGCATCTGGAGAAGATCACGTTTTCCGCGCCGGTTCGCAAACTGATCCTCGAAGTCACGCCGGTAAAGCCGCGCATGGCGCAAGGCAATCTTTTCACGCCGCCTTCGCCCGAGCCGGAAAAACTTGAAATCACTTTGGAGCGGATTTGCGGCATCGTCGGTACTGCCGATGCAGCGGGCAGAGCTTGTGTGGGCTCGCCGCTTTTGCTGGACACGCACCAGCCTGACAGTTTCACCGTGCAGCACTTTTCCAGCGTGAAAGAAACTGTAAATCTACCCCCGTCCAGCAATCCCATCATCGCTCTGCGAATTTTCCGGCCAGCCCTGGAAACTTTTATAGAGCTCAACGGAGACGCGCCGCACTCTGTCTTGCTATGGCATCGCAATCGCCGCGTGCTCGCAGTCTCGGGGCCGTGGCGCGCTTCCGGAGATTGGTGGAACGCTTCTGCCTGGGCGCGTGAAGAGTGGGATGTCGCGCTGAAAACTCCCGCTGGCATCGGCTTTTATCGCATTTATCGCGACCGCATTCGCCAGCGCTGGTTTGTGGAAGGCGTCTTTGACTAGACAGGATAAATCGTGCCTTACGTCGAATTACACGCCCGCTCGGCTTTCAGTTTTCTGGAAGGCGCCTCTTCGCCGGAAGCTCTGATCTCTGCATGCGCGGAACTGCGAATGCCAGCCATGGCATTGCTCGATCGCAATGGAGTCTATGGAGCGCCGCGTTTTTACATGGCGGCCAAGCAGTGCAAAATTAAGACTCACATCGGCGCGGAAGTTAGCGTGACTGGGGGAGGAAACTACCCGCTATTGGCGCAGTCCCGCGCGGGATATCAAAATCTCTGCCGGCTGATCACCACTATAAAATTACGGACTCCCAAAAACACCGTCGCGACCGCATCACCGCAAGAATTGCAACATCATGCGGAAGGATTGATCTGCTTAACCGGAGACGAGAACGGTCCGCTGGCGCATGCCTTGGAAAAAAATGGAATGACTGGCGGCCGCCAGTTATTGCAACAACTCATTTCCACCTTTGGCCGCGAAAATGTGTACGTGGAATTGCAAAGGCACGCTGACCGCTTTCAGGAATCGCGTAATCAAGCAGCCATCAGCCTGGCGCGAGAACTTAATCTTCCATTGCTCGCGACCAATGGAGTTTGCTACGCCACCCCAGCCGAACGTCAAATCGCCGACGTCTTCACCTGTATCAAGAACAAGCGGCGACTCGATTCCGCAGGCCGGCTGCTTTCCCGAAATTCGCAACGCTATCTTCGCAGCGCCGAGGAAATGGCCCGACTGTTTTCCGACCTGCCGGAGGCCATTGCCAATACCAGTGAATTGTCTTCGCGGCTGGAGTTCACCCTGGAAAAGTTGGGATACGAGTTCCCGCGCTATCCGGTTCCGGAAGGCGAGACCATGGATTCCTTCCTGCGAAAACGGGTATGGGATGGTGCTCGCTGCCGGTACCGCCCGGTAAGCAAGCGAGTACGCGAGCAACTGGAAAAAGAATTAGCTCTCATCGAAAAGTTAAAACTGGCCGGCTACTTCCTGATCGTATGGGACCTCGTCTGCTTCTGTGAACGCAATGGCATTCTGGTGCAGGGCCGCGGCTCAGCCGCCAACAGCGCGGTTTGCTATTCGCTGGGCATCACTGCGATTGATCCCATCGGCATGGATTTGCTATTCGAGCGCTTCCTGTCGGAGGAGCGCGGCGAATGGCCTGACATCGATCTTGACTTGCCGAGCGGCGATCAACGCGAGCAAGTGATTCAGTACGGGTACGAGCGTTACGGCAAGCGTGGCGCCGCCATGACCGCGAATGTCTGTACCTATCGTGGCCGCTCGGCCGCACGCGAGATGGGCAAAGTGCTGGGCTTCGACGAAGACACTTTGGCCCGACTGTCAGCGGTCGTGGGCACATGGGAGTGGCGCGATCCCAACGATACGATGGAGCGGCAGTTCACCAACACTGGCCTCGATCTTAGGCATCCGCAAATTGCTGTCTACCTCGATCTCTGCCAGCGGGTACAGGATTTGCCGCGCCATCTCAGCCAGCACTCGGGAGGAATGGTCATTTGCCAGGGTGAATTGGATTCCGTCGTACCCCTCGAGCCAGCCACCATGCCGGGCAGAGTAGTAGTGCAGTGGGATAAAGACGATTGCGCCGACCTCGGTCTCATCAAGGTGGACCTGCTGGGCCTGGGCATGATGGCCGTGCTCAAAGACAGCATTGGCCTGATCCGCGATCACTACGGCGACGAAGTCGACTTGGCGCACTTGCCGCAGGATTGTCCCGACGTTTATGACACCATCCGTAAAGCCGACACCATCGGCATGTTTCAGATCGAGAGCTGCGCGCAAATGGCCTCGCTGCCGCGCAACAATCCCACGCGTTTTTACGATCTGGTCACGCAAGTGGCACTGATCCGCCCCGGACCAATTACGGGCGAGATGACCAGTCCTTACTTAAAGCGTCGGCAGGGGAAAGAAGCAGTCACTTATCCCCACGAGTCGCTCATCCCGGTTTTGAAACGAACCCTGGGCGTGCCGTTATTTCAGGAACAACTTCTCAAGCTAGCCATGATCTGTGCCAATTTCAGCGGTGGCGAGGCGGAAGAACTCCGCCGTGCTCTGGGCAGCAAACGTTCGAAAAAACGTATGCAGGAGATTGAAGTCAAACTGCGCGCCGGCATGGTGGCGAACGGCATCGAAGGAACCACGCAAGATCAGATTGTCCGCTTCATCAGTTCCTTCGCTCTTTACGGCTTTCCTGAATCCCACGCGGCCAGTTTTGCTCTCATTGCCTATGCCAGTGCATTTTTGAAGGTCCGCTATCTGGCGGGATTCACCGCAGCTTTACTGAACAACTGGCCGATGGGTTTCTACCACCCGGCCACCATCGTGAAAGACGCCCAGCGTCATGGGTTGCGTGTGCGCCCGATCGATGCGACCTGCTCTCAATGGAATTGTTCTCTTGAGCATACTGGCGAGAATCTTGCTCTCCGCATGGGCTTGCGTTACGTCCGAGGCTTGCAGCAAACTGCGGCGGAAGCGTTGGTGCGCCAGCGGGAGCACGCTCGCTTTGCTTCGGTGGAAGATGCGGCGCAGCGGGTGCCCGAACTCAGCCGCGAGAATCTGAAAATGCTGGCCACCATTGGTGCGCTGAACAATCTCTCGGAAGACACGAAGCTCCACCGTCGCGACGCGCTATGGCAGGTAGAAAAAGCCGTTAGACGAACCGGGCCATTGCTCGAAGGCATCCTCGAGAAGGATGCTCCTTCGCCCTTGCGCCAGATGGATGTCGAAGAAAGGCTGGTGGCCGACTACCACGGTACCGGTTTAACCACCGGCCACCATCCCATGGCCTACAGGCGCGAGACTCTTCGCGCGCGTGGTATTAAATCCGCCATCGAACTCAGCCGTCTGCCCCACGGGAAAGAAGCCACGCTGGCAGGCTGTGTCATAACCCGCCAGCGCCCCGGCACTGCCAAAGGCCTCATCTTTATGACCCTAGAGGATGAAACCGGAACGGCCAGAATAATTATTACCCCTGATTTCTACGAGCAGAATCGGATGACCGTGCTGAAGGAGCGTTTCGTGGTGGTTTCAGGCGTGGTGCAGAATCAGGATCATGTGATTCACCTAAAGGCCCGGGCCATCAGCTCGCTGGGCATCAGTGCAGCTACAATTCCCTCGCATGATTTTCACTGAAACACTGACTAGCTTCTTTCTTTGCGTGGTTCTCATCTACATAGTGCGTAGGCCTCTGCGAGGAGCTATCCTAATGCTCGTTTTCAAATCCCCGACGAAATTCCACATCACTTTTCTAGTTACAATGATCGTGCTACTGGCCTTTGAAGGCGTTGCGCAGGAACCACCATCAAAACCAGCTACAAATCCCCCTCCTCAGACCCCAACTTCGCAAAAAGTAAATCCTTCCGCTGAGCTGGGCAAGGCGGTGGGTGCGCGTCCTGAAGAAGCGCCGCCAGTGCTGCAACAGCTCAATTCCGCACTGGAAGCATTGGTGGCAAAAGTCTCGCCGGCCGTGGTGCAGATTCAAGTCACCGGGTACGGTGCGCTGGACGACAGCAACCGGAGCGAGACTGCGGTAGTGGCTCGCCAACACGCCATCGGATCGGGTGTCATCGTCGATTCGAATGGCTACATCATGACCAACGCGCATGTGGTTCGTGGGGCGCAGCGTATTCGGGTCGTGCTGCCCATGCCGTCCGCAGATTTTCCCCAGGTTTTTCCGGCCGGCAAAGAACATGTTTACGACGCCAAGCTAATCGGTGTGCATCAGGATTCCGATCTCGCCTTGCTGAAGATTGAGCAAACTGGATTGCCAACGCTTTCCCTCGGCAGCGCGCGACCCGTTCATCAGGGCCAGTTGGTATTTGCGATTGGCAGTCCGCAGGGGCTGGAGAATTCCGCGACCATGGGCGTGGTGAGTTCGGTGGGCCAGCAGCCCGATCCTGACAAAAGCATGGTCTACATTCAAACCGATGCTCCCATTAACCCCGGCAACAGCGGCGGACCGCTGGTCGACATGGACGGTTATGTCCTCGGCATCAACACTATGATTTTGTCCCAGGGCGGGGGTAGTGAGGGCTTGGGCTTCGCTATTCCCGCGCGCGTCGTGCGCTTCGTTTACCAAAGTTTGAAGAAATACGGTCACGTGCACGAAGTTGAAATCCAGGCTGCCGCGCAAGATATTACTCCCAGCCTGGCGGAGGGTCTCGGGCTTTCGCAAAGCTGGGGTGTGATTGTTGATGACGTGGATCCGGACGGCGCGGCCGCGGCTGCCGGCTTGAAAATTGGAGACATCGTGGTCAGCGCCGATAACCGCCCGATCGCCACGCTTCCAGCGCTGACTGCCACAATGTACCTGCATCCTCTCGATCAAGTGATGAAACTGGTGGTCCTGCGGGGGACAGAAAAGCAAACCCTCGAAATCTCCGTGAGGGAACGCCGTGATCCCATGGACAAACTCAGAGACAACGTGGATCCCGAGAAAAGTCTCGTGCCGGCGTTGGGGATATTGGCGATTGATTTGACCGACGAATTGCGGTCAGCTATCGGCGAACTGCGCATCGCAAACGGCGTAGCGGTCCTCGCTCGCGCGGCGAATCTGATCGGTCCCGACACCGGTTTGAAATCTGGTGACGTGATTCACACCGTGAACAAGACTCCAATCGATTCGGTCGACACACTCCGCTCCACTATGCTGCAAATCAAGCCCAATGCTCCCGTGGTGCTGCAGATCGAGCGCGAGGGCAAACTACAATGGCTATCGTTTGAAATGGAATGACCGCGAAGCAGGGGATTCTCTCATCTGGAACGAAATGATTACGAGAGTGGTTTCAAGCTCTGCAGCACGGTCGGCAGCAGCTCCGAAACTGTGGGATGGATGTGCATGGCACGAGACATCACGGTATAAGGCGCCTTGGCATACATCAGGTCGAGAATGCAGTGAATCACTTCATCGCCACCAGTGCCCAGAATCGCGGCGCCTAGAAAGTGCTTTGTTTTCGCATCCACAATAATCTTCATGAAGCCCTGGGTTTCGCCCTTCTCGACCGCGCGGCCGACTTTGCTCATGGGCCGTTTCCCTATCAATGCAGGTTGACCTGACTTCCTCACCTCCGTTTCAGTAAGGCCGGCGCGTCCCAGCGGAGGATCAATATAAAGGGCATATGCCGGAATTCGGTCACTCACCCGGCGGGGATCGTTATCCAGTAAGTTTGCCGCGACAATCTCGAAGTCATTGTAGGAAGTGTGGGTGAAGCCGCCTCTTCCGTTGCAATCGCCCAAGGCCCAAATTCCGGCGACATTGGTTCGCAGTTGATCGTCCACCACGATGTAACCGCGTTCGTCTTGCGCGACGCCGGCATTCTGCAGGCCCAAATCGTCAGTGTTGGGCCGTCGTCCCACCGCCAGCAGCACATGCGATGCCGAAACCTCCGGTGTTCCCTCCGCGCAATCCACGCCTACCGCGATCTCATTGCCGCGCTTCGCCAAGCTGATGCACTTTGCATTCAGCCGGAGACCCACTCCTTCCTTCTGCAGGATGTCCTGAATGGCCAGAGACATATCTTCGTCCTCTCGGGAAATAAGGCGCGGCGCCATTTCCACAATCGTGACTTCGCTGCCAAACCTACGAAACATCTGGCCGAATTCGAGACCGATATAGCTGCCGCCCACAATCGCCAGATGCCGTGGCAGAAAGTCAACGTGCATCATCGAGGAGTTTGTCAGAAACGGAACTTGATCGAGTCCGGGCAGGGACGGGATGACCGCGCGTCCCCCGACATTGATGAAGATTCGCGGCGCGCTCAGGCGCTCATCGCCGACGGCGACCTCGTCGGCAGATTCGAAGCGCGCCTGCCCGGTATAAACGGTGCAATTCTTAGTGGTCCTTAGCATGCTCTCGACGCCCTCCCGGCTGGGGGCTTGGATGGCATCCTTGCGCGCCTTGACCTTCTTCATGTCAACGCGTACTTCTCCGGGCAGAGTCACTCCGTATTCGGCGCCTCGCCGCGCTGTTTGTGCAGCATACGCGCTGGCGACCATCGCCTTAGTAGGGATGCATCCGGTGTTGACGCAGGTTCCGCCGAAGAGTCCGCGTTCGATCACGGCCACCTTCATTCCGGCTTGCGCCAGACGAACCGCCAGAAATGGGCCGGCCTGTCCGGTGCCGATGATGATTGCGTCAAAACTGATCGTCATAAGAAGTCGTCCTCGTAGATTATTAGGACATTTCTCGACAGCGGGCAAGCCGGGGCACCGGGCAGACGAATCCCATCGTTCCCATCCGGTTACGAGAAATTACAAGGCCGCATTCAACGCCCACTTGAACTTCTGCATCATAAGTCCCGCAATATAGGGGACGGGACAGGGCCCGGAGCATCGAAGTCGGATCGGTGAAAGTCCCTTGTTGAAGAATAGCAATGGATGTATGCTCAGCGGCCTGGAGTGATGTGGAGCGGCAACCTCGGCCACCTAGCGGTACCAAAAATCAGCGGAAGTTTCACTCGAATCCACGCGCCAAGCCCGAGCATCTTACCAAAGCGGGCGCGAGGGGAGTTTGGAGGCGATGCCATGCTAGCGACGCAAAAGGATCTGGTGGTTGAACACGAGTTTCTTCCGCGCATGAGGGAGGCGCGTAACCGAACCGACGACCTTTTTAACTTGGTAAAGCCAGACTTCCTCTATGAACGCCCCATCGCGGAAAGGCACCGCATCCTTTTTTATCTGGGCCATCTTGAGGCATTTGACTGGAATTTGCTGCGCGAGCGTTTATTCAGCCTGCCGGCGTTCCACGCGGACTTCGACCATTTGTTCGCTTTCGGCATCGATCCGCTAGGAGGTGGGCTGCCCTCCGATAAGCCTTCCGACTGGCCTTCGGTCGAAGAGGTACGGCGGTACGGACGCCGCATTCGCCAAACTCTGGATGAGGCCGTCGCCGGGTTGGCATCTAGTTCCTGGAGCGTCGAGACAATCCAACTTCTAAATGTGGCGATTGAGCACCGGCTCATGCACGCTGAGACTCTCACCTACATGTTGCATCAACTGCCCGCACAACAGAAAATGCGGTGGCCCCATCATCTGGAACTGGTGGCGCCTCCGGTCGAACCGCAGATGGTTGAGATTCCGTCGGGTACCGCCACCCTGGGACTGCCGCGCCACGACAGCGACATTTTCGGTTGGGACAATGAATACGAGATACACCGAGTGGATGTTCCGGCCTTTGCCGTCGATCGATACATGGTCACGAATCGCCAGTTTCTTGCATTCATGTCCGCAGGCGGGTACGAGGATCGAAAGCTGTGGAAGGAAGATGACTGGGAGTGGAAGACGGCACACGATATCCGGCAGCCTGCTTTCTGGAAACCTGACAACGACCGCTGGTATTACCTGGCCATGTTTGACGAGGTCCCACTGCCGCTCGAATGGCCGGTCTACGTAAGCCAAGCGGAGGCGAGTGCTTACGCTCGCTGGGCCGGCAAGTCGCTGCCGACCGAAGCGCAATGGCAGCGGGCGGCGTATGGCACGCCCGACGGCTTTGAGAGTGCCTATCCATGGGGCGAGCAGGCGCCTGGGAAAAAGCATGGCAACTTTGACTTCGCCAGTTGGCATCCTTCGCCCGTAGGGCATTTTTCTGCAGGAAACAGCGCGTTCGGAGTGGCCGATTTACTGGGCAATGGCTGGGAGTGGACGTTCGAGCCTGTTCGAACCGCTTCCCGGGTTTCAACCATTCTCGTTTTATCCTGGGTATTCGGCGAACTTTTTTGACGGCAAGCACTATGTGTTAAAGGGCGGATCGGCGCGTACTGCGGCCTGCATGCTGCGCCGCTCGTTTCGCAATTGGTTTCAACCCAATTATCAGTATGTCTATTCGGGATTTCGCTGCGTCAGCAATTAATTGAAAGCCAGGAGCGCTGCATGCTGAGCCAAGCCATTACCGCGGATCCGGTCTATGAGTTCGCCGCCGAAGTGCGCGCCGGGCTCAGCCGGACGGAACAGAAAGAGTTACCCTCGAAGTATTTGTATGATGACGTCGGTTCGGCGCTTTTCGAAGTGATTAGCCAGCTTCCGGAGTACGGCCTGACCCGCGCCGACGAACGTTTGCTGCGACGTCATGCGGAAAGCATCGTGCGCCATATTCCCGGCAAGGTTACTGTGGCGGAGCTGGGCAGCGGCAGTGGCAAGAAAACTCGCAGCATTCTCGAAGCGTTGGGCAGCAGCCGGCGGGTCTGGTATTGTCCTATCGAAATCTCTGCGTCCGCTCTGGCCATGTGCCAGCGCGAGTTGGGCGACATGGATTTCGTCAGTATCGTAGGCTTCGAGCGCGAGTACCTGGACGGTCTGCTCGAAGTAGCCGCCAGGCGTGAGGAAGGCGAGCATTTGCTGGTATTGTTCTTGGGCAGCACGATCGGCAACTTCGAGTGTCCGGCCGGAATCCGGTTTCTGAGCGAGGTGCGCAGAATCCTGCAGCCTGGAGATTCGCTGTTATTAGGCACCGACCTGGAAAAACCGTTGCGGCAACTGCTTCGCGCCTACGACGATCCCGTTGGCGTAACCGCCGCGTTCAATCTCAATCTGTTGGCGCGCATTAATCGTGAACTGTCGGCGGATTTTCTACTGGAGCAATTTGCCCATGAGGCTCGCTTCAACCATCAGGCTCGCAGCGTGGAAATGCATCTTCGGTCGAAGAGAAGCCAGATTGTAACCATCCCGGGCGCCGGGTTCTCGGTCAAGCTGCGGGAAAATGAGACAATTTGGACGGAGAGCAGTCACAAATACTCCCTGACGGAAGTGGTGCAAATTGGGGAGCGGGCTGGCTTCCGGTGCCAGAGCCAATGGGTTGATGAGGAATGGCCCTTCGCGGAAAGCTTGCTGATCGCTGCCTAATTGGGTGCATTCTTTTCCTGTTTCGCGTCTTCCGGCAGACATGGTAGGGTGACTCGTGCTTGGGCTTGGGTGGATTTGTCGCTAGGCTCTAAGATTACGCGGGGTTTCATGCGGATTCGACCGGGCATTGAGCTCGCAAGTCTCAGCGATGTGGGGTGTCTGCGCCCCAACAACGAAGACAGTTATTCCTATTGGGAAGCGTTTCGCCGGGAGCAGTTTCAGCAATCCGGCAGACTGGCGATTGTGGCCGACGGCATGGGCGGTCACGAGGGCGGCCAGGAAGCGAGCCGCATTGCCGTCGAAACCGTCAAGAAAGTTTATGCGGACGGTGCTGGCGAGGCTCCACGGGACAGGCTGATCGCTGGCTTTCACGCGGCGCACCAACAGATTCTCCTTTATGGTCACGAGCATCCCCTGCTCCAGGGCATGGGCACCACCTGTACCGCGATCGCCCTGCTGGAAAAGACTTTGTATTTCGCCCATATTGGCGACAGCCGCCTGTATCTGTTTCGAGATGCAAAAATGCACCGCCTCACCCAGGATCACTCCTACGTTGGGCGACTGTTGGAGCACGGGATTATCGGCGCAGCCGAGGCAGCGGTACATCCTCACCGGAACATTTTGCTCAAGGCTCTCGGGGTGGGCGAGGAGATTGATCCGGACAGTACGGCCCAACCTATTCCTCTGCAAAAGGATGACGTCCTCCTGCTGTGCACCGACGGATTATGGAGCGTGGTGAGTGAGGACGAAATGCGCGACCTCGTCGCTTCCGGAAGCCTCGCCCAGGCGTGCCAGGCGCTGGTAGACAAAGCCAAAGAACATGGCGGCCCGGACAACATCACGGTTCAGTTAGTGCGGCTCGTCGAATAACCCCCGCTAGATTAGGTAATCGATGATAACGAGATAAGGCCGGGTGGGGCATCGTTGTGGTGCGGCAGCCGCCGAAGAAAGTTGCCGTTATGAGTCCAAATATTCTGATCGGTTTTTTCTCCGCAAACAGGCTCGAACCGCTCATGGTCTCGATATTAGGCTCCGATGGCTTTAGAAGGGTTCCCTCCACTCCGGTCCATCGTCGAGAACAGCTATTGGACTCCTATTCCCCTTGCCGACCATCATTACAATCAATGGACTGACTTGCCAGATTTTCAAGAAAACGGACGATCAAATCGGCAGCCATATGCAGTCCCCGCTGCAAGACCAAATGTGGCGCGGGAATCGACACGAGGGCCGTGTCTCGCTTTAGGGGCCCGCACCCCTTTTCTTTATTAATGCCCCGTTAAAAAGCCACGCTCTTTATTAAATGTCTAGTAAAGCAATATAGTTTATGGAATAATGTACGAATGAAAATCTCCCAGAAAGGTCTGTACGCGTTGCAGGCCCTTATGATGTTGGCTCGGGCCTATGAGCGCGGCGCCATCCGCATCCGCGACATCGCCTACGAAGAAGGACTACCCGAGAAATTTCTTGAACTCATCCTGCTGGAATTGAAGAATGCCCGCATCGTGGAAAGCGTGCGGGGCGCAAAGGGCGGATATCAACTGCGCCGCCCGCCCTCGGAGATTTTGCTGAGCGATGTAGTCCGCTTGGTGGATGGGCCGCTCGCCCCTTTTGGCGATGCCGAACAGTTGCGCAACTTAATCGATCGCGACAACGGGCACCGCGCTCTTTATCAAGTATTCCTCGATGTGCGCAATGCCGCCGCTAAGATTCTGGAAAACACCACGCTCGCCGATATCGTGAGTGGCCCGGAGTCGGCGGCAAAATCGAAGAAGCGCCAGGCCAAGAGGAAAGAAGAACAGGCCCGCGTGCTCCCCATGACGGCTCATGGTTCGGCGAACAAAGGACCGGCATGAACACGGCAAAGACGCTGGTTGTGCTGGGATTGATTGTTCTGTTCGCGAGTTTCGCTCTGGCGCAGGGTTCGGTGACCTTGCTCAATGTTTCCTACGACCCGACGCGCGAACTCTATCAGGATTACAACGCCGCATTTGCCAAGTACTGGCAAGCTAAGAGCGGTCAGGCGGTCACCGTCCAGCAGTCTCATGGAGGGTCGGGCAAACAAGCGCGCGCCGTCATTGATGGCTTGCAGGCCGATGTCGTGACCTTAGCGTTAGCCTACGATATTGACGCCATCTCACAAAATGCCGGGTTGCTTCCCGCCGACTGGCAGAAACGCCTGCCGCAAAACAGCACCCCCTACACTTCCACCATTGTTTTTCTGGTGCGCAAAGGGAATCCAAAACAAATTAAGGACTGGGACGATTTGGTGAAGCCGGGCATCTCTGTCATCACCCCAAATCCGAAAACTTCCGGCGGAGCGCGCTGGAACTATCTGGCGGCTTGGGCTTACGCACTCAAGCAACCCGGCGGCAATGAGGCTAAGGCGCAGGACTTTGTAAAGCGTCTCTACAAAAATGTCCCGGTGCTGGATTCCGGGGCGCGTGGTTCGACCACCACGTTCGTACAGCGCGAGATGGGGGACGTTCTGATCGCATGGGAGAATGAAGCCTACTTGTCTCTTAAAGAAGTAGGAGCGGACAAGGTCCAAGTGGTAGTGCCGTCGCAAAGTATTCTGGCCGAGCCCCCAGTGGCCATCGTCGATAAAGTGGTCGACAAAAAGGGCACGCGGAAGGTCGCGCAGGCTTATCTGGAATATCTCTACTCGCCGGAAGGCCAGGAAATTGCTGCCAAGAATTATTACCGGCCTCGCTTGGAATCTGTGGCAAAGAAGTACGCGTCGACCTTTCCAAAGATCAAGCTGGTAACCATCGACGAAGTTTTTGGGGGCTGGCAGAAGGCGCAGAAAACTCATTTCGCCGATGGCGGCGTTTTTGACCAGATTTATCAGCCGAACTAACGCCGCCGGCCCGAACCGCAAACAAATTACCGGCAACTTCTGGGTATCTCTGATTGAGCTTCGAAACAGATGGCAATTGTATTCAAGAAACGCAGCGTTCTGCCCGGGTTTGGCTTGACCCTGGGATTTACGCTGCTTTATCTCAGCCTGATCGTGCTGATCCCGCTTTCGGCGACCTTTCTGAAGGCGGCCACGCTTAGCTGGCCGCGTTTCTGGCATATCGTGACCGATCCCCGCGCTATGGCTTCCTATCGAATTAGTTTTGGGGCCTCGCTCATTGCAGCTTCGATCAATATGGTTTTTGGCCTGCTGGTGGCGTGGGTGTTGGTCCGCTACTCTTTTCTGGGGCGCAGGCTGATCGACTCTTTGGTCGACCTTCCTTTTGCGTTGCCCACCGCCGTGGCCGGCATTGCATTGACGTCTATCTATGCGCCTCACGGATGGGTCGGCCAATACCTGGCGCCCCTTGGAATTAAGGTTGCCTACACGCCGTTGGGCGTAGTCGTCGCCCTAACATTTATCGGCTTGCCTTTCGTGGTGCGAACGGTGCAGCCGGTGTTAGAGGATCTCGACAAAGACATGGAGGAAGCCGCTGCCAGCCTGGGCGCTAACCGGCTGCAGGTGTTCACTAAAATCATTCTTCCTGCCATTTCGCCCGCGGCGCTCACCGGTTTTACCATGGCCTTTGCCCGCGCCGTCGGTGAATACGGTTCCGTGGTGTTCATCTCGGGAAACATGCCGATGCGGACGGAGATTACCCCATTGCTTATTATCACCAAGCTCGACCAGTACGACTATGCCGGGGCGACAGCGATTGCGGTGGTGATGCTGGTGGTTTCATTCGTTCTTTTGCTGGCAATCAATTTGTTGCAATGGTGGAGCAGTAAGGCGCATCGCGGGGAATCGGCAGCGGACGACGCCGATTCCGGTAAGAGCCTCGAGCCGATGTACGTTCAAACTGGAGCCTAGTCGATAAGAGCCATGGCTGGAACAATCCCACTCAACGCTAGAAGCTACGCAGCGACTCCAAACGCGATCGCGGGCCGCGCTACGCGTGAATCCGCGCTAGTGCGCTGGACCCTCATCGTGATCGCAGTGCTCTTCCTCGGACTCTTCCTATTCATGCCCCTGGCCGTGGTTTTTTTCTCCGCCTTCGAGAAGGGAATCGGGCCCTATTTTGACAGTTTCCGCGACCCGGATGCGTTAGCCGCGATCCGCTTGACCTTAATTGCCGCCGGCATTGCCGTTCCCTTGAATTTTATTTTTGGAGTGTGCGCTGCCTGGGCGATTGCCAAGTTCGAATTCTTTGGCAAAAGCCTTTTGATTACGCTAATTGATTTGCCCTTTTCCGTGTCTCCAGTCGTCTCGGGTCTCATCTACGTATTGCTCTTTGGTCTGCAAGGTGTCTTTGGAAAAAGTCTCGCCGCTCACGACATTAAGATCATTTTCGCGGTGCCGGGAATTGTGCTGGCAACAATCTTCGTGACTTTCCCATTTGTAGCGCGGGAACTGATTCCCCTGATCCAAGCGCAAGGCAATGATGAAGAAGAAGCCGCGCTCACTCTGGGCGCCAGCGGATGGCAGACTTTTTTCCGCGTGACTTTGCCCAACGTCAAATGGGGCATGTTGTATGGCGTGATCATCTGTAACGCGCGTGCCATGGGCGAGTTTGGTGCAGTCTCCGTGGTTTCGGGACACATTCGCGGGCTCACCAACACCATGCCCCTGCATATTGAGATTCTTTACAACGAATACCAATTTGTTCCGGCCTTCGCGGTGGCGTCGTTGCTGGCGTTGCTGGCTTTGCTCACTCTGGTAGTCAAGAGCGTAGTCGAATGGAAGTCGCAGCAACGGCTGCCCGAGCCAGAAGAGAACTGGAACATGGAAGCGGCATGAGCATTGAAGCGCTCGACATAACCAAGAAATTCGGGCATTTTACCGCGCTGGAAAACGTCACGCTGGAGATTCCCACTGGCGAACTGGTCGCCTTGCTGGGACCATCCGGTTCGGGAAAAACCACGTTACTGAGGATTATCGCCGGTCTGGAATTCGCCGACGCCGGAACTGTGCGGTTCGATGGAAAAGACATCGGTCGCCAGTCCGCCCGCGAACGCCAGGTGGGCTTCGTCTTCCAGCATTACGCGTTGTTCCGGCATATGACGGTGTTTGAGAACATTGCCTTCGGTCTGAAGGTGAGACCGCGGCAGTATCGGCCGTCGAAAGAGCAGATTCGGGCGAAGGTTCATGAACTGTTAAAGCTGATTCAGTTGGAAAAGCTCGCCCACCGTTTTCCGTCGCAGCTTTCCGGCGGACAGCGGCAGCGCGTAGCCTTAGCTCGCGCCTTGGCAGTGGAACCCAGCGTGTTGCTTCTGGATGAGCCTTTTGGCGCGCTCGATGCCAAGGTGCGTCAGGAACTCCGCCGTTGGCTGCGGCAGTTGCACGAGGAGATTCACATCACCAGCGTATTTGTCACCCATGACCAGGAAGAAGCGCTGGAATTGGCCAACCGCGTCGTGGTGATGAATGAAGGCAGGATCGAACAGATTGGCTCGCCGGATGAGGTTTACAACTATCCTGCTACTCCATTTGTCTATAAGTTCTTGGGCAACGTAAATCTGTTTCACGGGCGCGTGGACGATGGCCAGGCGTACATCAACGATCGAGAGACCGGGCATCTGGTTTATGTGCGACCCCACTTGCTGGATATCGATCGCCAGCCTAAGGGCGGCGATCATTTCGGGGCGCGAATCAAGCACATCAACTCGGCTGGGCCTTTGGTTAAGGTGGAAGCGGTTACGGATTGGGGCGCCGTCGTGCATGTCGAGATCTCGCAAGACCGTTTCCGTAACCTTCGTCTGCTGAAGGGTGAGGCGGTATTTGTGATTCCCAAAGACGTTAAGATTTTTCAGGTTCCAGCGGCGGCCTCCAATGCGGCGGATGCTCCCGAGGAAAACCAAAATAGTCAGCGGAGAAAGGTTGCCGGTCGATCCTAAGGTAACCTTCGTCATGGCGATGGGGTGATTCGCTAGGGTCAGGGAATTTTTCGGAAGGCTCACAGCTTTCAGCGTTGCGCTCCCTCAAAATGATTTCGGAAAGATGGGGAGCTGCAAAACACTAGTTACTGGATAGACATAATGTATATACTTGTGTTAATGTACCCAGCTGTCTTGCCGATACCAATTTAAGACTGATACCGCTTTCCTATTCGAAACTGAAGGAGCTTGACCCATGCAACCAACGAAGTTCTGGACCGCCGTGCTCTTGGCTCTTGCCTTGACCGCAGCAGCCTTCGCCCAAACCAGCTCGACGGCAAAGTCCAAGCCGAAACCCCGAAAGAAACCCGCTCCCACCGCCATAGAGAAGGAAGTGCAGGCGTTGCACGAACTAGTGAGCGCGCAACAACAACAGCTGCAAACCCAGAGCCAGCAGATGGATCAACTGAAATCGCAACTACAACAGGTGCTCGATGCCACCCGGCAAGCCAACGAGGCAGCGGTGAACGCCCAGAGCAAGACCGACGCGCTGGCAACGCAAACCGCCCAGCAGCAGCAAGCGGTGGTAGCCCTGCACAGTGATATTTCCGATCTCAAGCAGAGTTCGACGAGTACGGCTCTCGCCGTGCAGGACGCGCAGAAGAGCATATCGAGCCTGGAGAGCCCACTCGCAATTCACTACCGAGGGATCAACCTTACGCCGGGAGGGTTCTTTTCAGCGGATACGGTATGGCGGCGGACGGCGCTCGGTTCCGACATCGCGACGCCTTTGAATTCGATTCCTTATGTCGGTAGTTCGTCGACTGACCTTTCGGAGTTTTTCGCTTCCGGACGCGCCTCGCGCATTTCCATGCTGGCGGAAGGCAATCTGGCAAACGCCAAGGTGACCGGCTACGTGGAGTCCGATTTCCTCTCTTCGGGCATCACTTCCAACAGCAATTCCACCAACAGTTACACCCTGCGTTTAAGGCAAGCCTTTGGCCAGGTCGTTACCAACGGCGGGTGGAGCGTCACGGGTGGACAAATGTGGACCTTGATCACCGAAACCAGAAACGGCGTAGACAACCGCAGCGAACTTCCGCCTATGACCATCGACACGTCGTATAACGCCGGTTTCAGCAACCCGCGCCAGTTTGGCTTCCGGGTGGCTAAAGACTTCAGCAATAAGTTCTGGCTGGCATTCTCGATGGAAAACGCTCAAACCCTTCTGACCGTTCACGGCAATTCCCAGAACTTCCTGGTTGGAGCGGCGGGAACCAGCGGCGGCGCCTACAATCCCAGCGGCACCTATTCATACAACAAAGCGCCTGATTTTATTGGCAAGATGGTATTCCAACCCGGAGTCCTGCACTTAGAGGTCTTCGGACTAGTCAGTACCTTCCGCGACCGCGTGTTTCCCGACGCAACCGCAACCCCGGCGTCGATCGAAGGCGTCCATAACAACACCAGTGTCGGCAAGGGCGTGGGCGGCAACGCGCGCGTGTCTTTGGCGGACAAGCGCCTGGACTTAGCCCTACACTTTTTCGGAGGCACGGGCATTGGACGCTATGGCGTCTCCAACCTGCCGGATGTGACGGTGCGTCCCGACGGTGTGCTCGCCCCTATCCGGAACTACCAGTCGTTGGCGACTATCGAATATCGCGGCAAGAAACTGGATGTATATGGTTATGTCGGCGGCGAATATGACCAGCGCACAGCGTTCATCTCCGGTGGTAAAGGCGAAGGATATGGTTCTCCTTTGTTTAGCAATGCAGGCTGCTACAACGAGATCGTGCCGGGAACGCCGGTTTCCGGGCAATTTCCGACATCGTCGACTGGTTTCTTGCCAGGCGCGCTTGCCAACTGCACCGGCGATACGCGTTCTCTTTTCGAAGGCACAATCGGTTTCTGGTACCGCTTCTACAAAGGGCCCAAGGGCACGATCCAGTGGGGACCACAACTTTCCTACGTGGATCGTAACTCATGGTCTGGTGTGGGAGGTTCCCCCAACACAACTGAGCCGATGGTTTTCACCTCGTTCCGCTATTTGCTCCCCTAACCAAGCGGCAATTGGGGAAGCGATTTTTCCTCCAAACCTCTGGCTAGCCAAACTATCGGCGGGCCAGAGGATTTTTAATTTGGGTTCATGCGGTTCGCGCCTGCAAACCTGAATGGAGAACGCATTCGAGCAAATCGAGTTTGGGGATTGTAGGGGGATCGAGGAAATTCCGTTTGCTTCACGTTATGATGGACACGAAGTCGAGGAGGTAAAGGTGTCTGTCTTAGTCATTGGAGGCGCAGGATACATCGGCAGTCACGCCGCGCACACCCTAAAGCGCAAGGGATTCGAGGCCATCATTTACGACAATTTGTCTACCGGCCATGCGTCACTGGCCGGCGGATTTGAGCTGATTGTCGGAGACATTTCCGACAGCGCCAAGCTCAAGGATGTCCTCCGCCGCGTCGATGCGGTTATGCACTTTGCCGCCTTCGCCTATGTGGGCGAGTCGGTCGAGAATCCCCGAAAGTATTTCAAGAACAATGTCCAGGACGGTCTGACCTTGCTCAACGCCGTCGTAGATAGCCCTGTCCGTAAGTTTATTTTTTCATCGACCTGTGCGGTCTATGGCATTCCAGCGAAAGTTCCTATCACCGAGGAAACGGCGCGGCAGCCGGTGAATCCCTATGGCGACACCAAGTTGGCTTTTGAGCATGCTCTCGAAGCCTATGGGAGAGCGTATGGGTTGCGCTACGTGAGCTTCCGCTACTTCAACGCTGCCGGCGCGGATGAAAATGGAACAATTGGCGAGATGCACGTCCCCGAAACCCATCTGATTCCGTCGGTGTTCGAAGCACTACAAGGCCGTCGACCGGCGCTCGATATTTTCGGCGATGACTACCCAACCCCCGACGGCACCTGCGTTCGTGACTACATTCACGTGACCGATCTCGCGGAGGCTCACGTTCTTGGCGTGGAGTACTTGCAGAAGGGAAGTTCGACGGCCATCAATCTTGGCACAGGACGCGGGAATTCAGTGCGTGAGGTGATTGCGGCGATTGAGAAAGTGTCTGGGCAAAGGGTTCCCGTCCGCCTGGCGCCGCGAAGGGCAGGCGATCCGGCCGAGCTAGTCGCCGATCCGTCGCGGGCCGCGAAACTATTGAACTGGCAGGCGAGGTATTCACTCGATCAGATTGTTTCCACGGCATGGAATTGGGCGCAAAAACAGATCCCCAACCTTCAGTCGCAATAGGAAAACCAACGTCCCCGCGCCTCCGGACTCTTGAAATAATGTCTCAACAGGTCCGAAGCGAGGGCAATGCGGGAATAATATGACGGGCTGCCGAAACCAGATTGCGGCTGCGCTCTGCTCAGCCTGCTCCCGTTTTCAGACAGCCCGCTATCTCTTATTTCGCGGGAATTTGCGATCGAATGGCGGTTTCCGCCGATTCCTCTTCGTGTGCGCTGCTGTCTACGCGCAAAAGCATTCCAGTGTTCTTGCCCACGCGGACCAGTTTCCCGTCGGAAATCAGGATGACTTGGCCTTCCGGTTCGGTGCGTCCGGAATGCAGGATCTTCACGTCGCCCATTCCATAGGCACCGCAGGCGTGTACGGAAAAGACCCAAAACGCCTGTGGACGGGTGTTGCCGTTCATCGTGCTTCGGCACTCCGTGCCCAAGTCCGGATTGAGGTACGCCAGCGTGCCCTGGTTGGTGTATGTGCCCACCACCTGCGAGTCCGCTACGACCGGGCCACCTTGCCCGTAGGCCACTTGATCGCCGCCGATTTGGGTCAGAGTCCAAGTGCTGGGGTCATCGCTGCTCGACTTCGGAGTGCTCGTTGCCGATACCTCCATCGCGGAGGCGAGGGCCCTCAGATTAGTGGTAATGGCGACGGTCTGATGTCCTAACTGCACATGGTCAAATTCGAACGAAAGCCTCGCCTCGTCGGCCCCTTGCCCCGGGCGAACCGCCTCCACGACATGACCAAAAACTTTCGATCCTTTCCGTAGGGTGACTCCGGTTTTGAGCGAGACATCTTGCATTAAGGTCGCGGCGATTGGCGCGCCGGCTTGGCTCTGGTCGGAACCGATCGCGGAATCCAGGCTCACCGGAAGTATGGTGCCCGCCGGAATCGTTTCCCGGGAGGTTGCGGCCGCGTTCTTTGCGCACGCCGCATCGCTCATTCCATTCGTGCTTACCAAGCGCATCTCCAGATTGCGGTCTGGAGGAAGGAACACACGCAGCCAGTGGTTTTCTAAACGCACATTCACGCTGGTCTTGGGAGCAAGCGCCGCGGGTGGAACATAGTCGTATGCCGATTTGTACCGCGCAACGTAAATCGTGCAATCGATCTGAAATCCGATTTCATAAACGTAATTTGCCGCAGTATCCACCTTTTTCACGGAAACCACCGTGGCGGACTGAGAAGCACCTTTCAGGTCCTGCACGGTGCTGCCATACCCGTGAAGTGGCCCAAGGAACGAAACCACCCCAAAGGAAATCATTAAGATCAGATGTTTTTTCATATTCTCCTCCTGTACAGAGCGGGCGGAGTTGCTCAGGGAAGTCGGCGAAAACGTAGCACCGAGAACCTAAAGGGGTCCGCTGGTCGCATTGAACATCCACCAAACCGTTGGCCCGCGATCTAAGCGGAGCCCAAGATGCTTTAATGGATGAAATTCGGCACTAAACAGTTGCGGCAAAACCAAGCGATCAGCAGGATGGAGGAGGACGGTTGTAAAGATTTTCGTCGAGGAGAAGAACAACAAGAGGAGGGCCCGCAGGTGCCAGATGTGGATAGAAGGTCGGAGCCTGAAGGATAGTCGAGCTCAGAACAGCCGGTACCCAGTTTGCGGCGTCACGATCCAAATGTTGCTGCATGCATTGCGCTGCATCCGACTGAATCGCCACACCGTGAGAGACATTGATCGGGAAAGTGCGAGTCGCTAAGGTAACGAACAAGGACAGCACGACAACAGCGACAAGCGACCAGCCAAACCAGACTGCTGGCCGAACCCCGTCGCTGCTCGCTTCCGTCATCAGACCCATTAGACTCTACTAAGAATAATACGCTTACCCCACCAAAGTACCACAGACAATCCCATCCTATCCCTCAAGATGCTCCGAGAAGAAGACTGGTCGCGCAAAATTGCTACCGGGCGCCACAAATAACAAAGCGCTACCGACCCAACATTCCGGGAGAGGCCCCGGATGCTACGGTAGCGCCGCATAACTTGGCCCCGATCTAATCCAAAAGTTTACGGCGACTACTGCACCATTTCTAGTGCATAGTCGGATGCCGTCTAGATCAGCCCCGAGAACGAGAAAGCGTACAAGAGCCCGTTTGACTGGCTACCCTCTGGGTTCCTCTGTGTCCCCTGTGAGGGCGCCTTTCTCTGGCCGCAACAAAGGAAACAGAATCACATCGCGGATGGTGTGCGAATCGGTAAATAACATAGCCAACCGGTCCACGCCCACGCCCACGCCTCCAGCAGGGGGCATCCCATAAGAAAGTGCGCGGATGTAATCTTCATCCATCTGGTGAGCTTCTTCGTCGCCGCGCTCCCGTTGTTGCAGTTGCTGCTCGAAGCGGCGGCGCTGCTCCTCGGGATCGTTGAGCTCGCTGAAGCCGTTGGAAATTTCCATCTGCCCAGCATAAATCTCCCAGCGTTCAGCCCAATCCGGCTCATCCGCTTTCTGCTTGGAAAGCGGCGAAACGGCAGTGGGGAATTCGTAGATGACCGTGGGCTGCACCAGATGTTCCTCGGCTGCTGCCTCGAATAAGGTGGCAATCGCTTTTCCCGCGGGTTCGTTGGGATCGTAGGCTACGTGTGCATGCCCGGTGTTGAAGCGCTGCGTCAGAGCCCTCACCGCATCCAGTGAAGCGAAGTCGGACATTTGCGGTTTCGCACCTGCGGCCTCCGGCCAGTAACGAATAATGGCCTCCCGCATAGTCAGCCGCTGCCAGTTCGACCAGTCAATTTCCGCATCGCCCCACTTCGTTTTCGTCCCGCCGGTCACGTCCCTTGCCGCCTGCTCGATCAACTGCTGGGTGAGATCCATCACGCCGCGATAATCCGTGTAGGCCTGATAGAACTCGACCATGGTGAATTCAGGATTATGCCGGGTCGAAATGCCCTCATTGCGGAAGTTGCGGTTGATTTCATACACGCGATCCAGTCCGCCCACCAGCAACCGCTTGAGATAAAGTTCGGGCGCAATGCGCAGAAAAAGATCAATATCGAGCGCGTTGTGATGCGTCACAAATGGCCGCGCCACGGCGCCTCCCGCAATGGACTGCATCATCGGAGTTTCTACTTCCACAAAGCCCCGCAAATCCAGAAATCGCCGCAGCGACTGCACCAGCTTGCTGCGTTTCAGAAACACTTCGCGGACTTCCGGGTTCATCACCATGTCCACGTAGCGTTGCCGATAGCGTAGTTCGACGTCGGTCAGCCCATGCCACTTTTCGGGAAGCGGTAGCAGGTCTTTGGAGAGGAACGTCAGTTCGTCGACGTGCACGGTGAGTTCGCCGGTCCGAGTGCGGAATAGATACCCCTTGACGCCAATGTGGTCGCCGAGATCGAGCAGTTTGTAAAGCTCGAATCCTTTATCCCCTACCGCATCTTTCTTTACGTAAATCTGCAACTTCTGCCCGCCTTGTTGAAGATGGGCAAAGCCGGCCTTTCCCATCAGCCGGATAGCCATGATGCGGCCGGAAATCGCCACATCCACGCGCGACTTTTCCAGTTCTTCGGCGTTTTTGCCCGAGTACTCCGACAAAATCTGTGAGATGGTATGAGTGAATTCAAACTTGTGGGGATACGACTGCTGCCCCAGCGCTTCAATCTGCTTTAGTTTCTCGCGCCGCAGTTTGCGGATGTCGTCGTCGAGTGCCAAAAGGTCCTTTCAAAATCGCAATATCAGATCTACCTACCCACGAAGGCATGATTATAAACACACTCGCAGTCGTCAGCTTTTCGTCTTCAGGCGTCCGGAAGAACTGCTCAGGCGAAGACCGGATACCGAAGACCGAGGACTGGAGCCCGATGACTGAAGACTGACCTCTCCACTACAATCACAATTCAGTCCCGTTCATGCCCCTAAAAGAATCGGAAGCGATCGTGCTGCGCACCTACCCGCTGCGCGAAGCGGACCTGCTGGTCACGCTGTTCACCCGCGCAGAAGGCAAGGTACGTGGGGTAGCCCGTTCCGCCAAGAAATCCAAAAGGCGGTTTGGCGGCGCGCTGGAGCCGCTGACTTATGTTCGAGCCTACTACGAAGACCGCGAAGGGCAGGAGTT
The DNA here is from genome assembly GCA_963712035.1 of uncultured Acidobacteriaceae bacterium. Taxonomy (GTDB): domain Bacteria; phylum Acidobacteriota; class Terriglobia; order Terriglobales; family Acidobacteriaceae; genus PALSA-270. The sequence goes on from CAVQGL010000009.1 coordinate 243,877, forward strand.
GACGCGCCTCGATTCCTGCGACGTGCTGGAATCTCCGCTGGCCACGGAAGTGAGCTATCCACGGGCGGTCGCGCTGGGCCACGTCGCCGAAGTGCTGGACGAATTGCTTCCCGACCGCGAGGCCAACGACGCCGTCTTCCGCCTGGCCCTTTCGGTTTTGGCCGGATTGCGCGGTCCGCACATCTGGATGCCACTCACTTATTTCGACCTGTGGATGACGCGCCTTATGGGCTATATGCCCGAGTTTTCCGAATGCATGGCCTGCGGCCGCCCGCTCAACGGCAGCCGCGCTTATTTTCACGCCCTAGCGGATGGATTGATGTGCGCCGACGATAAGCGCCTGGCGTCCTCGGAAATGTCGTTGGAATCGCGAAAACTGGCGGCACAAATGTTCCGCGCGCCGCTCGAGACTTTTGCCGGCGCACCGTGGGCGAAAGAGCAGGGCGCAGATTTGCGGAAGTTTTTGGTACAGTCATTGCAACGGCATATTGAGAAAAAGCTGGTAACCGCGGGGATGCTGGAAAAAGTCAGCGGTTAGAACTTTGAACGATGGCTGGGATCCCGAGCTTGCCAGATTACTGCTCAACAAGCAGCAGGTCGATCGTGTTAAGGAGGGCAGGTGACTTCAAAGTTAGGTGTCTTCTTTTTCCTTGTGATTCTGGTCGTTGGTTTCGCCGAGGTCGAGGATGGCGATTTCTCATATCATCGATGGCGCGTTTACGCGCTGCTCATGGCCGTTATCGTTGCTGTATGGCGAGCCCTGAGCGGAAACCGCGGATAGTAGGCTTTCCGACGTTGACCATGTCGACTACCAACTCGGAGGCCCACGCCACCTGCCACAGGGCGGAGCCTCCAAGTCAAACCCACTTTCGCAGGTTCCGACGCCTACGAAAGTAACCATCCTAGCCATGACGTAACCCCTATCTGTGCAACGCGGAACCAAAAAGATCAACAACTTACGCCGCGCCAATCCGTGCTTTTTCCACTGTTCCAACGGGAACACTTTGTCTTCGAAGCAAAGGCTGACGCCTGCCATCTCCATCCATTACAATCGTTAATTAACAACCAAGGGAATCGTAACTATAGTGGCGAACCGTGCCGCCGTAATCAAGGGGCCAGCTGACAGCTGAAAACTATCCAGGACAACTTTTGACTCAGAATAATTCCAATCCGCTCACCTATCAGGAACTCATTCTTCGTCTGCAATCTTTCTGGGCGGCGCGCGGATGCGTGCTGCAGCAACCTTACGATGTGGAAGTTGGCGCCGGCACCATGGCGCCCGAAACTTTCCTGCGGGTGTTGGGGCCGAAGCCTTACAAGGTCGCCTACACGCAGCCTTCGCGGCGTACCGCTGACGGTCGCTATGGCGAGAATCCCAATCGCCTGTTTAAGCACCTGCAGATGCAGGTCATCTTGAAGCCGCCGCCGGAGAATGTGCAGGAGCTTTACCTCGAATCGCTCACCGCGATCGGCATTGACCTCCGGCAGCACGATATCAAGTTCGAAGAGGACAACTGGGAAGCGCCTACGCTGGGCGCCTGGGGCGTGGGCTGGCAGGTCATGCTCGATGGCCTGGAGATTACGCAGTTTACGTATTTCCAGCAATGCGGCGGCGTCGATCTCGATCCCATTTGCGCCGAGCTTACCTACGGACTGGAGCGCATCACCGCGTTCCTCCAGGATGTAAATTCGATTTACGACATCGTGTGGGCGCGCGATCCGCAGACTGGGCGGCCCTTTACCTATGGCGATGTGCGCCTCACGGATGAGCTGCAATTCTCGGTGTATAACTTTGAAATGGCCGATGTGGACAAAGCCTGGAAACACTTTGAGTTGTACGAAGCCGAGTGCAAAGAGATGTTGGAGCAATACGGAGCGATGATCTCGGCTGAAAGAAATTCCCACTCTACTCCTCGCGACGACGAAGAGGAAGCGGGCCACCCGGACAAGAAGCGTTTTCCTCTACTGGCTGCCTACGATCTCTGCCTCAAGTGCTCGCACCTGTTCAATATTCTCGACGCACGCGGTGCAATTTCGGTGACCGAGCGTGTGGGCGTCATCGCGCGAGTACGGGCCTTGGCCGTAGGGATCGCGAAAGCGTGGGTGGTTCAACAGAGGGACGCTGCGTCTTCCGAGGACGAAGAACCGGTTGGCGCGAAGCGCTCGAAGGTGATCAAGAATAAAGAGGAAAATCTATCGCCGGTAGGATAGCGGGGGCAGACGAGAGGCCCTGTTTAGGGCTCTAACATAATCGGGCGTGCGTGTCGGTGATTGTGCTCACATCCGCTCTTTGTTCGTTTCTGTAAGACTTGGGAGTTGAGTGAATGCCAGACTTTCTGCTTGAAATCGGTTGCGAAGAGATTCCCGCGCGGATGATTGATGGAGCATCGCTCGAATTACGCGAGCGGGTACAAAAACTCCTGCAACGCGAACGATTACAGCCCGCCGGAGACATCAGTTCCCTCGATACCCCACGCCGTCTGGCAGTACTTGCTTCAGGCCTTCCCTCGGCGCAACCCGACGTCACGGAGCAAATCACCGGACCTTCATCTAGCGTTGCATTCAAGAATGGCGAGCCTGCTCCCGCAGCCCACGCCTTCGCTAAAAAGGCTGGAGTTGAAGTTTCCGCACTGGAAAGAGTGACCACTCCCAAAGGCGAATATCTTTCCGCCAAGATCACGCGAAAGGGAAGAGCGGCGCACGAGATTCTTGCCGAGTTTCTTCCCAAAGAAATCAGTTCGATTCACTGGCCCAAGAACATGTACTGGCGCAAACACGGCGAGATGTTTGTGCGGCCCGTGCGCTGGTTGGTAGCCATGCTCGACAGCGAAGTCGTCCCGCTAGAGCTGTATGGTGTACCCGCTGGTAACGAATCACGCGGGCATAGGATCTTGGCTCCTGCGGCCATACGCATTCCGCGCGCCGGGGCAGATTACGCGGCAATCCTGCAACAAGCCAAGGTGCTCAGCCGTGAAGAGCGTGAGAAACAAATTCGCAAAGCTCTTGACGCCGCGACCCGCACCGTCCCTGGCGCACGCTGGCGGGAAGATAAGTTCCTGCTCGATGCCGTTGTCAATCTTACCGAATGGCCGGCGGTCATTCTGGGCAACTTCGATCCGGAATTTCTGGAGCTTCCCGAAGAAGTGTTGGTTACGGTGATGCGCGATCACCAGAAGTACTTTGCCATCGAGGATGCTTCTGGCAAGCTCGCTCCGCATTTCCTGGCCGTGCTGAACACCGACGGCGATCCGCAGGGAATCATTCAGCACGGTCATGAACGCGTGCTGCGGGCTCGCTTCAACGATGCTCGCTTTTTCTGGCAAACCGATCAGAAGCATCCGCTGCGCGAGCGGGCCACTTGGCTGAAGCAGGTCACTTTCCAAAAAGATCTGGGCAGCTACTACGAAAAGACCCGGCGGGTGCAGCGCCTGTGCAGTTGGCTGTCTGAGTTAGTCCGTGCCGGGGGCGTCGGCATTCGTCCGGGCGTGATTCACAAGGCTGCGCTGCTGGCCAAGACCGACCTGACTACAGAACTCGTTAAAGAGTTCACCGAACTGCAAGGCATCGTTGGCGGTCTGTATGCGCAGGTGCAAACCCTTGATCGCGGTATGGCCGAGTCCACTCGCCGGGCCATTGCGGATGCTGTTTACGACCATTACAAGCCGGAATCCATGGAGGATTCCGTTCCACGCACCATCGAAGGCGCCGTGCTTTCGATTGGAGACAAAGCTGACAGCATTGCCGGAATGTTTGCCTTGGGATTGCAGCCCACGGGATCGAAAGATCCATTCGCTTTGCGGCGCCAAGCCAACGGGATCGTAAAAACGATTGCGGAGCATAAGCTGCCCATTAGCCTCGAGCAATTGTTCGCCGATGCCAGAGAAGCCTACCGCGGTTCTTCGGCGGAAAAAAAGTTTTCCGACGAAGTGAACTACGCGGAAGCGTTGCGGGCCTTTTTCCGCGAGCGGCTGGAGTTTTATCTGCGCGATGCTCTGGGTTTCAAGTATGACGTGGTGAAAGCGGTTCTCGCGGCCAACGCCGACGATGTTGTGGATACGGTGGCTCGCGCGGAGGCCGTAACCAAAGCGCGTCCGTCGGCCGACTTCGAATCCATCTCCGTTGCCTTCAAGCGCGCGAAAAATATTCTCCGGCAGGCGCAGGAAACCGACAAGGCCGTTGCCGCCGCAGTGGATGTGACTGCCCTGCAAGAACCAGCGGAAAAAGAATTGGCCGCGCAAATTCCGCGGGCAGCCCAGGCGGTCGAGAGCCTGCGCAGCCAGAAGAATTACGAGACGGCACTATTAGAAATCTCCAAACTTCGGCCGGCAGTAGATACGTTCTTCGACAAGGTGATGGTGATGGTTGACGACGAGCAACTCCGGGCCAACCGATTGGCGCTTTTGCAGACCCTGGTAAAGGAGTTCACCACAATTGCCGATTTCTCTGAGATCGTAACTGAAAATCCGAAATAAAATTTCAATAGAAAAGGACTCATAAATGGCGACGCTCACACTCCCCGAAACAGAGACCCACGAAAGCAAACCCACCACAAAATACGTTTTCTTCTTCGGCGGCGGCAAGGCCGATGGCAACGGCAAGATGAAGGACGACTTAGGCGGGAAAGGCGCGGGCCTCGCTGAGATGACCAATGCCGGCCTGCCTGTCCCCCCCGGATTTACCATCCAGACCGAAGCCTGCCGCGAGCATATGCGGCAAGGCAAGACATCGGCTGAGGTGGATCGGCAGATGGATGAAGCTCTCAAGAGCCTGGAGACACTGCAGGGCCAGCCCCTGGGCAAGGGCGAAAACCCGCTGCTGGTGAGCGTCCGCTCCGGCGCCAAGTTCTCTATGCCGGGCATGATGGACACCATCTTGAATCTCGGCTTGAACGATCAGACGGTGGAAGCCCTGGCCAAGCGTAGCGGCAATCCGCGCTTTGCCTATGACTCCTACCGGCGGCTGATTCAGATGTTCGGCAACGTCGTGCTGGAAATTCCGAAAGCCGCGTTTGACGAAGTCTTCGACGCCAAGAAGAAGCAGAAGAAAGCCAAGCTCGACACCGACCTCGACGCCAAAGCTCTGCAGGAAGTCATCGAAGAATACAAGAAGGTGGTGAAGAAGCACACCAAGACCGACTTCCCGCAAGATCCGCACCAGCAGCTAACCATGGCGCGCGATGCCGTGTTCCACTCCTGGCTGAACGAGCGCGCCAAGCACTATCGCCGCATCAACAATATTTCGGACGACCTTGGAACCGCGGTCAACGTGCAGGCTATGGTGTACGGCAACCTTGGCGATACCAGCGGCACCGGCGTCGGCTTCACCCGCAACCCCGCCACCGGCGACAAGGAATTCTATGGCGAGTTCCTGCTGAATGCCCAAGGCGAGGACGTTGTGTCTGGCGTGCGCACTCCGGTTCATATTTCCGAACTGCATAAGATCATGCCGGCGGTGTATGACCAGCTGCGTGACATTACCACCCGCCTGGAAAAGCATTACAAAGACATGCAGGATTTCGAATTCACTATCCAGGACGGCAAGCTTTACATGCTGCAAACCCGCAACGGCAAGCGCACCGGCCTGGCTGCCGTACGCGTAGCTATCCAGATGGTGGAGGAAGGACTGATCACTAAGGAAGAAGCCATCTTCCGCGTAGAACCAAATCAGCTTTACGACTTCCTGGTTCCGCGTCTCGACGAAAAGAAAACAAAAATCGAAGTGCTGGCGACCGGCCTGCCAGCCTCTCCCGGCGCGGCAGTTGGCCAGATCGTATTCACTGCCGACGAAGCGGTGGAAAAAGCGGGACACGCCACCAAGAAGAATCCCGTCATCCTGGTGCGCGCAGAAACGACTCCGGAAGACATCCACGGCATGGAAGTCGCTGCCGGCATTCTTACCTCGCGCGGCGGCATGACCAGCCACGCCGCCGTGGTCACCCGCGGCATGGGCAAGTGCTGTGTAGCGGGAGCCGGCGATATTCGCGTCGACGAAAAATCGCGGGAGATGGAAGTGAAAGGCCAGGTATTCAAAGCGGGCGACTGGATTTCGCTCGATGGAACCACCGGCCGCGTTATCAAAGGGAAACTCGACACACTTGCGCCGAAAGCTGACGATCCTGAACTGCTCAAACTGATGAGCTGGTCTGAGCCTTTCCGCACACTAAAGGTAAGGGCTAACGCGGACATTCCGCGTGATGCCATTCAAGCACGTGCGTTCGGAGCCGAAGGCATCGGCCTGTGCCGCACCGAGCACATGTTCTTTGGCGAGGAAAAGCTGCCCCACATGCGGGCCATGATTCTTGCCAGCAACGAGAAAGACCGGCGGGCTGCACTCAAGAAACTGCTTCCTCTGCAGCGCAAGGATTTTGACGGCGTTTTCCGCGCCATGGACGGCTTCCCGGTCACGATCCGCACCCTGGATCCGCCGTTGCACGAATTCCTGCCGCGGCGCGAAGACTTGTTGGTCGAGATTGCGGTCCTCGAGGCCACCAAGCCCAAATCGCCGAAGCTGAAAGGGCTCAAGTCGCTTTTGAAGCGCGTGGAAGAGTTGCACGAGTTCAACCCGATGCTCGGGCACCGTGGCTGTCGTCTCGGAATTACCTATCCGGAAATCACCGAGATGCAGGCTCGCGCCATCTTCGAAGCGGCTGTAGCCGTGGCGAAGGAGGGAGTGAAAGTTCATCCCGAGGTCATGATTCCTCTGGTCGCTACGCTGAAGGAAACGGCCAATCAGGCCGCGATCATCCATCGCGTGGCGCAAGAGGTATTCAAAGAAAAAGAAAGAAAAGTGGATTACATGGTCGGCACCATGATCGAATTGCCGCGGGCCGCCCTGGTGGCGGATGAGATTGCCAAGGAAGCGCAGTTCTTCTCGTTCGGCACCAATGACCTCACACAGACCACGTTCGGCTTCTCGCGAGACGACATCAACAAAGTGCTGCCCACGTATCTTGCAGAAGGCATTCTGAAGCAGGATCCGTTTGCCGTGCTGGATCGCGAAGGCGTAGGACAACTCGTTAAGATGGCGACCGAGCGCGGGCGCAAGACGCGTCCCAATCTCAAAGTCGGCATCTGCGGCGAGCATGGCGGCGAACCCTCATCCGTCGAGTTCTGCCACCAGATTGGATTGAACTATGTTTCCTGCTCGCCGTTCCGCGTGTTGACCGCGCGTTTGGCGGCCGCGCAGGCGGCAGCCAGCGAGAAACTGAAGGTCGAAGGCGGAAGAACGAAGTAGGATTTTGAAACCACCGAGGGCATCGGGGAGCAGAGAGAAACTCTGTGGCCCCTGTGCCCTCTGTGGTTATTGCACTTTTTGTAGCCGGGCAATCAATTTCTGAGCAAGATTTTCTCCCGACTCCGACCATAGCAATCGCGCTGTGGCGCCCGAAGCTTTCTCCACCTGGTTCACGAAGTCCACTAGCTTTTGTACATTGGCTCGAACCTTCTCCTCGACGGACGGCGTGAGTGCAATGCCCTCAAAGAGAAATAGCGCGTCCAAGCCGAAGTCCACCTCGACATGGCCAGCCTCCTGAAAGAATCCCTCATCGAACTCTGTGCCGTGTACTAGAAACTTCACTTGCGACGGCTGCAAGTTCCATTGCCCGCCATCTGCACTAGGGAACCCAAAGATCCCAGAAGGCTTCGAATAAGTAAGCATAATCTTCGTGCAACAGGTCGGCGGCCAGGAGAATAGCTTCCTCCGGAGTGACTCCGGGACGAAAGCGCTGCTCCAGCACCGTGGGTTCGCTCCAGGAAACCGGATGGACGGCAAGATAAGTGATGCCCGGCTGTTGAGCAGAGAAAGGGAAGGGGCGCATTACGCCGAGGGCGTGCGGCAGCATGTCGGCGACATCAAAGCTGGGAAACCAAAGGCTCAGATAGAGAGGGTCAGGCATCAATCGGCTCGCGGAATAAGTGCACTCCAAGCTGTCCTCATTGTAAATCCCCGCCGCAACAGCGACCGGGTCTAACACAATAGCTCTAGAAAAAAATGAATTCTTACCGCACGCGGCGAGACTCCTGACACTGCATTCGAAGCGCTGCTACCATCAAAGCTTCGCTGCGCGATCCCACTTATAGAGATCGTCCCCGTCGTCTGCATCGCCCTTTCACAACTACGACAACAACGAATATCAATATCGCTTCCGAGCCCCGACGGCTGGGAAAGTTGGCCCTTCGCGGACTGCACGCGCTGACGGTTTCGCTGTGCCTTTAGGGAACCGCCATTGGCTCCCGCTTGTTTCCCATGTAGAATGCCTCCGCCTTATCAACAAACGCAAACTCCGAGCGAAGATAAGAGGCTCGACCGCTTGGGGAGATTACATCCGCGTGCGGTTCTGACTTTTCGGGGAATCCCACAGGCCGAGTTATCGATTTGGCTCGAATTCTAAAACTCGAGGTTTCCGTGCCGAGCGTCGAGATAGCGAGGAGGCAAGATGAAGAGCCGTGTTCCGGAAAGAAAGAAGGAAGAGGGGGGCCGATTCAGACGGCGAGGAATCGGGATCACTTTCGGAACGTTAGTGGTAAGTTGCGTTGCGCTGCTGGTGCTATTTCGACTCACGCGCCAGGAAGCGCGAAGCGCGGACCGCCTGACGGCGGCGGGCGCCCCTGCCTTGCGAGCATGGTTGCCCAACGGCCGCATGATCCAGCCTTCGGGAAGCTGGATTTCCGTTGCACCCTTTGCCTTTGCCATGGCGCTCAGGCTTGATGGCCGTCAAATGGCCGTGACCTCGATCGGCTATCCCTCTGCGCTGAATATTATTAGCGGCCCTGATCAAGCAGTGCCGACGGTTTTGCGGATTCCAGACAGTGACAAGAGCGATCCCAACTTACAGGTGCACACCGGCATTGCCTATTCCCCTGACGGCAATCTGCTGTATGACGCGACCGGTAATAGCGGCGCGGTCGATGTGTTCTCTGCGAAAGATTGGCACCGCGTTGCAAGAATCCCGCTGGATGAGGCGGGAGCGGGACAAGATAGCTTCGCGGCAGGCCTCCTGCTCTCCGGGGATGGAAGGTCGCTTTTCGTGCTCGATCAGGGAAATTGGCGGGTAGTCTTTATTGACACGCAAACGCGCCGGGTGGTCGCTTCCGTTCCGACGGGCTCGAATCCGCTCCTCATCGCGCTCGCGCCGGACGAAAAGCGGCTCTATATCGCGAACTCCGGACTCTTCGAGTACAAGCTTATCCGCGGTGTGCGACGGGATTCACCGCTCAAAACCGGGCTACACTTTCCTCCCTTCGGTTTTCCGTCGAAGGCTGCGCGGGAAGGCACGATCGCGGAAGGCCATGAAATACCGGGGCTCGGAGATGAGAATTCCGAGAACGGCAGCTCACTTTGGACATACGACATTGCGAGTCCGCAGGCTCCCAAGCTAATCGCAAAATTGCGGCTCGGTTCACGGATCGGATCCGAGCCGCACGGAGTCGTCGGCGGAGCGTCTCCGTCGGGGATTGCCGCAGACACCGGTCATATCTACGTGAGCCTGGCGCACGAGGATGCGATCGCCGTTGTCTCGCCGGACGGGCAACGATTGGAGCAACAGATTGCACTAAGCCCTTTTCCTGAAAAAGGGTTTCACGACGCATACAGCAGACCGTTGCGCGGACTGATGCCTTCCGGCCTGGCGCTGGGAAACGCGCGACTCTACGTCGCCGAGAGTGGAATCAATGCAGTGGGAGTAGTCGATGTAGAGCGAGGAAAGATACTCGGTCACATCCCCGTGGGTTGGTACCCAGCGGCCGTCACTGTCTCCACTGACGGGCGAAACTTGTATGTTGCGAACAGCAAAGGCAAAGGCAGTGGCCCAAATGCGGGGATTAAGACTGCAGCGGGAACATATGAGGGAGGCGGCACCTACGTCGGCAATCTCGAACTGGGCAGCATCTCAGTAATCCCGTTGAACACGATGGAGGATCTCAAAAAAGCAACGGCGACGGTGCTCCAAAATAATGAGGCGGCCCTTATGCAGAGCGGGCCGCTGCCGCATATTCGGCATGCGTTTCTCATCATCCGGGAAAATCGAACGTTCGACGAGGTCTTCGGCGATCTTCCTGGCGTGGACGGTGCTCCGCAATTAGCGCGTTATGGAGTAAATGGGTGGGCGGAAGAAAATTCAAATGCTCGCGGACTTTCTGTGACCCCGAACGCTCACGCTTTAGCCGGGCGTTTTGCAACCAGCGATCGTTTTTTTGCCGATAGTGATGTCTCGACCGACGGGCATCGATGGGCGGTGGGTATGGCGCCTACACCGTGGATGGATATCGCTTGGCCTGCGACAGAAAACAACCGCAGAACCGAGGACCCTCTGAGCTCCGCCCCTGGACGCCGGGCTCTCGGGGGAAATGCGGATGGCCCCATGCCTGAGGACGAGCCGGAGTTCGGTTCGATCTGGGAGCACGTTGCGGGCGCTGGCTTGCCGTTGTTCAACTACGGCGAAGGCCTCGAAGTTGAGGGTGTCGATGAGCGGGAGGGCACCGAGCCGGAGGGACAGCGTTTGTATCTCAATGCGCCGGTACCCGAGCCAATCTTTGAATCGACAGACCGGCTTTATTCCACATTCAATACCGGTATTCCCGATCAGAATCGCGTTGCGGAGTTTTCACGAGATTTTCTCCGCAAGGCGGCGAAGGGCTACGCTCCCGCCCTTACTGTAATTCGTCTCCCGAACGATCACACGGCGGATCCGCGGCCAGGCGATGGTTATCCTTATAGGGCATCTTACGTGGCAGACAATGATTTGGCGCTGGGAAAGATCGTCCAGACTATTTCGCATAGTCCGATCTGGAAAGACAGCGCTATTTTCGTCACGGAGGACGATTCACAAAGCGGCGTTGATCACGTTGATGCTCACCGAAGCGTGTTGCTGGTGATTAGCCCCTGGACAAAATCCGGCTACGTTTCGCATCGACACAGTAGCATGGTGAGCATTCAAAAGACGATCTATGAAGTTCTAGGGCTCGGTCCGCTCAATCTAGAGGACGCGCTGTCGACTGATATGAGTGATATGTTCACGGACAAACCGAATCTGGATCCGTTTGACGCCAAGCCGTCGGACCCCAAGGTGTTCGATGAAAAGAAGGCGAAGGTTGCGCATCCTAAGACCGCAGCCGAGGCCCGCAAATTGCTTGATTGCGACGATCCACGTGAGATTGAAGCAGAGTTTCGTGAGCGATCGGCAAGCGTGAAATAAAGTTGTAGCGCTGCATCCCAGATAGGGCCAGAGCTAGTAGGGCTTCGATTTCCCAAACGAGACACATTCTGCATTACCTTTCCCGGAAGCTCAAATCAGCAAGATATTACTCCTCAGGGAGGATCCCAGAGCAAGTCGTCTGGCAGCTTCGCAACATGCAAGCGCGAGATTGCGACAGCATCGGTGTCTGTTGCAGCCCCGGATTCAGAGATCATCATGCCCCTTTATCGGCCTTAAGTCTGGCAGGGGCACCTAACATGCCGACGGGCCGGGGATGTTTGGAGTTCATGTGATGCGCATCACAGAATTTGCATGGTGAGCAGCGGAGGATCTAGTCCGTTGCCTGAGGCCAGGTGAATATGATTAATCGCCGCGATTTTCTTAGCACTCTCAGCGCCTCTGCAGTCCTTGGCGCAATTCCGGTCATGACAAGTCAGCGGGAGGCGGTGGTTCAAGGTTCCCGAAACCGCGTCCAGCTCAACGGCGAATGGGAGATGCGAATTAACGGTGCAACGATCGACGTGATTCATGTTCCGTCGTCTCTCCATCCCAAGGGTTTCTACACTTTGGCCAGACATTTCGTGTTGCCGCGTTTGGCGCACGGAGAACGGGCGTTCATACACTTTGACGCAATCACGTACTGCGGCCGGCTGGCTCTCAATGGTAAGCCGTCGGGAATCATGGGCCCCTATATTCCTTATGAATTTGAGTTCACGCCTTCAGCGGCGGAGGGCGAAAACGAGGTGGAAGTAGAAATTGCCGACGTTGCGCCTTGGCCGGACGGCACCGGCAAAGATGAGCTCGCAATCGCATTGAACGGCTTTTGGGAGGGCTACGGCGGCATTATCCGGGATGTGTGGGCAGAGATCCGTCCCGCATCATTCATTGAAAACGTTCGGCTCGCCTACCTCTTGAGCACCGGCTACGGGAAACTCAACTTGCAGCCGCGCGTCTTTGTGTCGAGTACAGAAGCCGGCAACGCTGCGGTTGAGGTGGTGCTTAAACAGCATGACGCAGAAGTCGGCCGCTCCCGCCAGACTGCACGACTCAAGCCGGGGATGAATGAGCTTGAACTCGAGTTCGCAGTGAACCATCCGGCGCTATGGTCTCCGGAACAACCGAATCTTTACGAGTTGGAAGCACACCTCAAGTCTGCGTCATCCGAGGACCAATGGTCATGCCGAACCGGCTTCCGTGACATTCGCGCGCAGGGGCGCGAGTTCAGGCTCAATGGAAAACGATTGGTTCTGAATGGCGTTGCCCGCCATGACATGTGGAAAGAGCAGGGCTTCACCCTGACGCCGCAGCAGCGCGAGCAGGACATGCGGATGATCAAGATGCTGGGAGCAAATTTTGTCAGGCAGGTGCACTATCCTCACGACCGCAGGATGGTGGAATTGGCAGACGAACTGGGATTGCTTATCAGCGAAGAGCCGGGCTATCCCGGGCTCAATTTTCGTACCATGCCGCGAAGTGAGATTGAGCAGGCCTATCGCATTTTGGAAGCAACGATCCGCCGCGACTGGAATTCTCCTTCGGTCATAGCGTGGCTCCTCGCCAACGAATGCACTCTGACCACGGAATACTTGAAGGAAGGGAAAGAGCGCTGCAATCGGCTCGATCCCATCCGGCGGTTGGTTTCGGCCGCGAACAGCATGCCGGCAAAGGATTCCAAGCAGATGTTCGTGGATGCAGGCATGGACTTCTTCGATCAGCATCCCTACACCTATGACCTGAGAGACTTCAAGAAGGAGGCTGACTACGACGGTCCCAGCAAGCCGCTCACGTTCACAGAGTGGGGTGGGAAAGCCATCGGGCAAATGGAGATCGTCATGACCAACACGGTTGACCGGTTGCTCGATCTCGTGGAGTCGGGAGAGTTGTCCGGTCATGTGTTCTGGTCGTGGGCTGATTTGCGGGAGTACAGCCGCATCGACGGTGAGATGCGCGACGGCGTCCTGGAATCTGGCGTGGTCACGGAAGGGCGTGAGGTGCGGGATGAAGTCTATCGCGAACTGGCCCGCCTGTTCTCTGGATGGCGTCATGAAGACGAGACGCCCGATGCCTCACCCGAAGCGGTTCCACTCCGCTGGACCCCTTGGTTACGAAAGAACACCTTCGAGATTGTGGACTTACAACCGTTAGCAGAGGGACCGGAAGCCGATCGCGGGTGGAACAGTTTCACGGACCGCATGGTCAAGTTCTGGAAGAATGTGGCCCAGGATGAAGGAACGCTGGAGTTCTCATGGAAGAAGGGCAGAGAAAACTTCCTGTTCTGGCAAGGGAGCAAGGTGGAGATTGCCGGAGTTCTTTTCCGGATGCCGGTTGCGAATGAGCGAGTGCGGCCGCTGGTAGTCACGCCCGAAGTGCCAGAGATGGTGATTCCCATTAACCGGCAGTGTCGAAAATTGCACATTCTGGGACAGGTCACTTTTCCGAACGGATATCCGGTTTTGGGGGGAGATGGTGAGAAAGTTGCCGCCTACACATTGGAATACGCCAACGGCCGAACGCAAGAAATTCCTTTGCGCAACGGCTACGAGGTGGCACAGTCGAACCTCATCGTGAGCGCAACCCGCCTGGGAACGATCCTCACTGAGGCGCAGCGAGCGCTGCTCTTCGTAAAAGACTTAGCCCGGGAACACTATCAAATTCTGCTGTATTCGGTTCCGGTGGAAGAGACAGCGAGACTTGTCCAGCTTCGCTGCAGACTCAACGGGGATCAGCCCCCACTCGCGATCTTTGCGATCACAACCGAACGTTCTTAAACCGATTGTGCGACGAAGTGATCAGTTTTCAAAGCGGCTTCACTGGCTAGCAGGGCAGTTACCGGGACAGGAGGATGGCATACATGCATTCGCTCAATCCAACGCGAACCGTCGTGGATCTGAATGGCGATTGGGCGCGGTACATTCACGACGAGTTGGTAGAGGTAGTCCGCGTCCCTTCCTCGCTCCGTCCGTGCGGTACGTACCGTTTACAACGAACATTTTTGATGCCACGGCTCACCTCGGATCAACGGGGAATCGTTCATTTCAACGCCATTACCTACCGCGGCCGCGTGTCGGTCAATGGGCACGAGTTGGGAAGCATGATTCCTTACCTGCCTCACGAATTCGATTTCACTCCCTATGCCCAAGAGGGACGCAACATGATCGCAGTGGAAATCGTGGATGCGGGACCGGCCCCACAAGGCGCAGGCAAGGACGAAGTGGCCTTTTGCTATACCGATGGCTGGGAGGCATACGGGGGAATTATCCGCGATGTGTATGCGGAGGTGCGCGCCGCATCGTTTGTTGAGGCTGTCCGGTTTGCCTATCAGTTGAGTAACGACTTCGAGGGAGCGTCGTGCAGCGCAAAAGTTACAGTTTCGTCGTCGGCGGCCCTCAACGGAAATTGCGAATTGGCCCTATTCTGGGGCCCTTCGCAAGTGGTGCGGGCCAGCAAGGATACGTCATTCGCAGTCGGAGCGACCGAGGTGGAGCTGGCTTTCGATGTGAGGGACATAGCGCTTTGGTCGCCCGATGAGCCCAATCTGTATGAGCTCAAGGCCCGGGTAAAGACGCCGGCGGGCGAGGATGAATGGACCTGCAGAACGGGCTTCCGCGAAATCAAGACGCAAGGTAACGGCTTTTTGCTGAATGGGAAAAAGCTGGTGATAAACGGCATCGGCCGGCACGACATGTGGAAGGATCAGGGCTTCACTTTGACCCGACAGCAGCAGGAACAAGACATGCGCATGATCAAGGCGTTGGGAGCGAATTTCGTGCGCATGGTGCATTACCCGCATGACCAGCGAATCGTCCAACTCGCCGACGAACTGGGATTGATGATGAGCGAAGAGCCGGGCTTCTGGAACATGGATTTTGACAAGTTGGCGCCCGGGGAAATTGATTTGGGTTGCCGGATTCTGGAGGGCGCCATCAGGCGTGACTGGAACTCACCCGCGGTCATTATCTGGTTCCTGGGGAACGAGTGCGCATTTCCTCTCAGTTACGTGAAGCGTGGCCGGGCATTATGCGACAAACTCGATCCTATTCACCGTTTGGTTTCGGTTGCGCAAAACTACGGCAAGTTTCCGGATGTAAAGCGAGTCTTTGACGAAGGCGGGTTGGATTTTTATGACTGGCATGCCTACGAGTATCAAGACGATAAGTTCCTCAAAATCCCGGAACAATTTGGCCCCAGCAAGCCCACTACTCTGACGGAGTGGGGCTGGGAAGTGTCATCCTGGGAAGAGGGAGACGTTTTCTACGAACGTAACTTCGACCAACTCTTGGAGCAATTGGCCTCGGGGAAGATTGCCGGCCACGCATTTTGGGGCTGGAATGACATGCGGTTGTATACCCGCGAAGACTGGTCGGTTCGCAACGGTGTCTTGGAGTCCGGCGTAGTTAAGGAAAACCGGGAAATCCGCGAGCCAATTTACTCGCGACTTGCCGCCTTATTAGCTGGAAGAAGGGAAATGCCCAAACATGCCGTGCCAGACCGCCCCACGGTACTGCCTCTGCGATCGATTCCATTTTCTCCCGGAAGCAGTCTCCGGACTGTGGATCTGCAAAAAACTGTCGAGTCTCCGGCTGAGCAACGAGCCTGGGAGGGGTTCGAAGCTACCATGGAAGAGTTTTGGAAGACGGCAGGCTATAGCGATCAATGGAAGCGAACGGGAGAACGCTTCCTTTTCTGGCGGGAACCGGAAGTGGCGATTGGCGGCGCCGTTTTTCGCTCCGCGGTAGTGAATGGTTACGTTCGACCGCTGCTGTTGACGTCAGACGGCGCGGAGGCCACGATTTCTGTTGATCAGGAGTGCACGACGCTGCACATCCTCGGCCAGGTGAGTCTTCCTCAAGGCTATCCGGTGATTGGCACGCAAGGCGAAGAGGTCGCGGTTTATTCCTTGCAATATGCGAGCGGAAAAACACAAGACTTGCCGGTTCGAAACGGCATTGAAGTCGCGCAAGCCAACCGCGTGTACGGGGCAACCCGTATTGATCCGCTGGCCGCAGCGGCACAACCCGCTCTGCACTTTCTGAAGGACATGGCACGGGAACAGTACCAGGTGCTGCTCTGGTCCGTTCCCGTCGAACCTGGCAAGCGGCTGGCGAGCTTGCGGTGTAAGTTGAGTGAGCACCAGTCGCCGCTGGCAATTTTTGCCATCACTGCCGAACAAGTGAAAGTCGGGGCCTCACGTCTTGACGGTTGAAGGAGTGTGTTATGGGTCTTTCTCCTGCTGGAGAGTATCTCGTCTATGTTGGCTCAGCTTTCTATCCCGGGCAGACTGGAGGACAGACGGAAGGAGCTATATACGCCTACCGCTTTCACAGTGGGAACGGAATGCTAACACCCCTCGGATTGGCTGCCGAGACCAACACTCCGGGTTTTTTCACGATTCACCCAAGTGGACAATTTCTGCACACCGTCAATGAAGTCGGCAATTACCAGGGCAAAAAAAGTGGCGGAGTCAGCGCCTTCGCGATCGATCAGCGCACTGGCCACCTTCGATTCCTGAATACTGTTCTATCGGGAGACCCGTATCCCACCTACGTGACAACCGATGCGACAGGAACCCACATCCTGGTGTCGAACTATTTTGGAGGGGTAGCCGTTTTCCCGGTGTCGAATGATGGCCGTCTCCTCGACGCGTCGTCGTACGTTCGCGAGGCTGGACCCGGATCAGGTGTCAACCCGGAACGTCAGGAAGCGCCGCATCCGCATTCGATCGAGTTATCGAGTGACAACCGTTTTGCGATAGCGGTGGATCTTGGGCTGGACAAACTGCTGGTCTATCGCTTTGACCAAACCAAGGGAGCGCTGACTCCGAACGATCCGGCTTTTGCCATCGTGAATCCGGGGGCTGGGCCGCGGCATATTGCCTTTTCGCCGGACGCGAGATTCCTCTACTCGATCAATGAATTGCAATCTTCGCTTTCCGTATTTTCCTACGATGCGACTACCGGACGCATGCGCCCCTTGCAAACCATCGCGACGCTCCCCCAGGATTTTCACGACTGGAACTCAGGCGCAGAGGTGAGGGTTTCTCCTTCTGGTATGTTTCTTTATTGTTCAAATCGTGGCCACAACAGCATCGCAGTGTTTTCGATAGATCAGAAAGACGGCACACTCGCGCCAATCGAGCACGTTTCGACAGGAGGCAAGACACCGCGGAATTTTGAGATCGATCCTACCGGCGCTTATCTGTTCGCCGCAAACGAGGATTCTGACAGCATCCTTGCTTTGCGTGTCGATCAAAAGACCGGCCGGTTGACGGCAGAAGTATCGGTGAAGGTGACCTCGCCTGTGTGCATCAAGTTCCTTGCTCTTGATTAATGTGATGGTAGTACCGTCCCAGTCCCAACAAAGCAGTCGGTGCCGACGAGGTTGAATCGCTGGGACTTGTTAGAGGAGGTACGAGATGACAGCGGTGAGCGTTGGTAGCGGACAGTTTCATTTTCAAGTGGTGCCCGACTGGGGACGATTCCCTCCAGGATATGACAGCGATGATATCGTTGCCGTCAGCAGTGATTCTGCGAGGCAGGTGTACGTCTTCAATCGTGGCCCGCATCCGGTGGTTATTTTCGACGCTGATGGACAATTCCTCGGGTCTTGGGGAGAAGGACAATTTGTGCGTCCTCACGGCATGCACATTGGCCCTGATGATTCGGTTTATTGCGTCGACGACTGCGACCATACGGTACGAAAATACTCCGTCGATGGACGCTTGCTGATTAAGTTGGGCACCAGCGGTACCCCATCCGATACTGGGATAGTTGGGAACGATTACCGCACCATCCGGAAAGAAGGGGGACCACCCTTCCACGGGCCGACAGATCTGGCGTTGGCACCTGACGGATCGCTCTTGATCTCTGACGGTTACCGCAACGCTCGTGTCCACCACTTCTCTTCCGACGGGGACCTTCTCCATTCCTGGGGTTTACCCGGCGTCGGGCCAGGAGAGTTCCACCTGCCCCACGGTATAGCCGTGGACCGTGTCGGCCGCGTCTACGTCGCTGATCGAGAAAACAGCCGTATCCAAATCTTCAGTCCATTCGGCGAATTTCTCGCTCAATGGACCGACGTGGTCCGGCCGACGAAAGTTTTCATCGATGGTCAGGACAATGTGTTTGTCACCGAACTCGGATGGAAGGCCGGCTTATTTCCCTGGCTCGTGCCACCGCCCGATGCGGCTTTCGGTCGCCTAAGCATTTTCGACCTGGAGGGCGCGCTCCAGGCGCGATGGGGAGGAGGCAACGACCCAACGGCTCCGGGGGAATTTTTTGCACCGCACCACGTCTCGGTCGACCGGGTGGGTGATGTCTACGTTTGCGAAGTATTGAAGACAGCTGGTTTCAATCGAAGTCTCTTTGGCAGAAGCGGACATGCACTTCAGAAGTTCATCCGTATTAAATGATCGCGGCCGGCAACGTCGTGGTGACCATTATCACCGCGGCAGTCGCTCGGAGGCCAAGCTCGATGGGCCGAGGGGTTTGCAGAACATGAATTCCGCGGAACGTGTTCACACCGCACTGCGGCTCGGTGTGCCCGACCGTGTGCCGGTACTCGAGTTAAGTTTCAACGAAAGGGTCGCCCAAGCCATGTGGCCCGACTGCCGGGATGTTGCCGATTGCATGGACCGTTTGGACTTGGATGGTGTCGGTTGCACGGCCTGCTTCAAAACGATCGGCCATAATTCCGACGGATCCTACGTGGACGAGTGGGGAGTGACGTACTTTCCCACGATCGAGGCCGCGGCACATCCCGTCCGTGGGCCGATCGTGACTCTCGACGATGCTCGTGCCTGGACCCCACCCGATCCTAATGCGCCCTGGCGCCTGGGCAAACTCCCAGAACTCGTGGCGCGCTATAAGGGAAAACGGGCAATCATGTTTCATCATCGCGCGGCTTTCATGTGGTCGGCCGGCCTTATGGGGCTGGATCGGATCCTCATGAACTTCATCGCGGAGCCGGAGATAGTTGAACTCGTGATGGACAAAGTATTGCAGTGCAGTCTGCAGGTTGCCCTCCGGGCCATACGAGCGGGAGCAGAAATCGTCGGCCTCGGCGACGACTATGCTGCCAACCAAGGCCCGTTGATGAGTCCAAGGCACTTCCGCCAGTTCATATTGCCCCGCCTGAAAAAGATGATCGACCTGATTCATGAGGAAGGAGCCCTTTGCATCAAGCACACCGACGGGAATATTTATCCGCTGCTGGACATGATCGTCTCCGCTGAGCCGGATGGTCTCAATCCAATTGAACCCGTAGCCGGCATGCAACTGAAACGCGTCAAGGAGTGGGTTGGCGACAAGGTCTGCATTCTGGGCAATATTGACTGTGCTCACTTGCTGCCGCACGGAACGCGCGAACAGGTCCGCCAGGCCGTGCGTCGGGCGATCGCCGATGCCGCCCATGGAGGAGGCTACATCCTTACCTCATCGAACAGCATTCATTCAGGTTGTGACCCGCAAAACGTTATCGCGATGGTGCGCGCAGGTCATGAATTCGGGCAATATCCGCTACGGCGAGACCTCTGAGCCTGACGCGAATGCTGCGATGGGCCACAGCCGCAGATGCCATGTGGAGTCTTTTTCGGGTGGCAAAGTGAGAAGGGACTCGATCTAAGTCGGAAGGCAGGGTGGACAGCTTGACTGAAGTACCCAGGAACAATCAAGTTGTAAACGGAAGCAGCCAGCGCCCCAACGTGCTCTTGGTTCGCCCCTATGCGCAATGGGCGATGGAGATGCTGGAGGCAGTCTATGAAATCCATCGGCTGTGGGAAGCGCCCGACCCGGCAGCGTTCGTCGCGGAAAGGGCCGATCGCATCCGAGCGATTGCCACCGATGCGGTGATAGGGTTTAAAGCCAATCTGATCGACGCTTTGCCAAACCTTGAGGTCATCGTCTCCAACGGAGCCGGTACCGATGCGCTCGATCTCGACGCCGCCAAGAAACGCGGCATCCCGGTGACCAACACTCCAGGGGTTTTGGCGGGAGACGTCGCCGATCTTGCGATGGGCTTAGCCATTTCTGTTATCCGCCGTATGCGGGCGGCCGACGCCTACATCCGCTCTGGAGAATGGGCGCTCCGCGGCACGATGGAGTTTGTCCCACGGTTTTTTGGCAGGCGTGTGGGCATAGCTGGTTTGGGCCATATCGGCAGCGTAGTCGCCAAACGACTGTCCGGCTTCGATGCTGAGGTTGGATATTTCGATATCGCCCCACGTCCCGGCGTTCCATATACCTTTTTCAATGATCTTGTGGCGCTTGCGGCCTGGTGCAACCTGCTGATTGTCACCTTGGCCGGCGGGCCTTCAACCCACAAGATCGTCACCGCTCCGGTATTTGCGGCTCTAGGCCCCGATGGGTATTTCGTGAATGTGTCTCGCGGCTTCATTGTGGACGAACCAACCCTGCTTGACGCGCTCGAAAATCACCGCATTGCCGGTGCCGGTCTCGACGTTTTCTGGAATGAACCAAACATCGATTCGCGCTTTCTGGCCCTCGAGAATGTCGTCATCTACCCACACCACGGCAGCGGCACTGCAGAAGCCCGAAAATCCATGCTGGAGCTTGTGCGCGATAATCTGGCAGCGCATTTCTCGAGCCGTCCACTTCTGACTCCAGTTGTCTAGAGGTTTTGCGTTAAACAAACATGTGGCGATGAAAGGGCACCCAACAACAAACGGCGGACATGGTGCGGCAGAAGGCGAGTGACCAGGCAGCCTTCGCCTGGCGCCGACAGGCTGTTGCCAACATTATTGCCATCGGTGCCAATGCCAGGGCGCACGCTAACGCCGCCCATCAGATGCACGGCGAACAGGACCAGCCTTTGAGCAACACGAAGACTCCATTTCGCGAAACGGCCAAGGCTTCAGCAACTACTTACTCGATCAGACCGTCGTCCAGGACAACAACATCTACAACAACGGCACCGTCGGGCACGGCACGTTCTGGAACTCCGATGCCAACGCACTGGTCAAGGCCAATCCCAATCGCTTCTAAATTGTGGGTACGCCGAACTACTGGAAGGGGATCGATTACTAGAATCGCGGCTTGCTGAACCACCTCCAGCATGAGCACTTATTTACGAGTGGGTTCTGCCCGGATTACCGGGCGGGAGCCTCCGGTTTCGCGGGCTCGGCCGGCTTCGCCCCCTTCAGTTTGGCAAAGGATTCCTCAACACGCTTCCGGAAGTCACCACTGTCGTCGTGCTCAAATCCACTGTAGTTCGACTTAACTTGCATCTCGCAGCCAGTGCCATTCGATACCAGGGCCACGTGGTTAGTGCGCTGGAGAACCGCTCCGGTAACGGTGACGTGAACGGTATGCTTCGCCTTGTAGGCCGCAGTCATCAGGGTGTCGTTGGTGTCCTCGACGTTGTAGTTCTCCGCATTGCCGAGAACGTCTTTGACTGCGCTCCACAATTCGCTGCAAGGAGCGGGATAGGTGTTCTTGGAGGTCTTGCCGAACGACGGCACCGCAAAAGCAATCACTATCAAAGTTACAACCACGCTTTTCGTTTTCATCATCGAATTTCTCCTCGTGTGAATGTGCTCGTCAGAATGCAAGAAACTGAATAGAAAACCCCTTCTTGAGGCGATGCAAAGATAGTCGCGCAAAGACTTTTGTCAGTGCGCGAAATCACGTTAGCCGTGATTATTATCTCGACCGGCGCGGCGGATGCGTCGCCATTCGCGTCGGGATCCCAGGAGTTATTGAGGAAAGCAGCGATGGCACTCAAATCCCCAGCCAGGGACGAGATGCGCGTAATCGGATATCTCAACCGCGAAGTGTGGTAGCGTATGGGCTCTCGAAGGTCATGTAAGTAAACATTCAGCCGGCGCCGGAGAAGCCCGGGATTCAACTCAAGAGATGGCACACGCTGCGCCATACCTTATTGCACACCATTGAAAGCCAACGGAAGCGATCCCAAGGTGGTTGAGGAACTCCTGCGGCACGCGAGTCATCAGGTCACCATAGACACCCACACCCAAGCGTTGGCCCACGGCAAGCGGCGAACGCATCGGGACGTAATTAACACGCTGGTACCACGACCCTACTGCGGGCCGACCTGTATAATACGAAGTTGTTGAAAAGTGACCGTCCCCGTCGTCTAGCCCGGCCTAGGACATCGCCCTTTCACGGCGGTAACACGGGTTCAAATCCCGTCGGGGACGCCAAACTTATCAACCACTTGCAAATCCCCTCCAGAATTTTGTACGTCCGTTAACGTCCGATAAGCCTCGGTGCTTGGTTTTTCTTCGTTTTTGTCGAGCAACAGACTCACAACTCGGCTCTGCGCATCTCGCTTGGTTTGCGTGATGGCTTGCGCGTAGATGTTCAGAGTGACTGAGATGTTTGCGTGCCGCATTAGCTCTTGCACAACCTTCACGTCTTCGCCGTTCCCCTTGAGGAGCGTCGCGTACGTATGCCGGAACGTATGCCAACCGAAATGGCCCACGATTCCGATTTCCTTGGCCGCTGGTTCCAAGTGCGCCTTGTAGAGCGAACCCGGCCAGTACGGCAGTTTACCTTTGCTGTGTGGGCTGGCAAATACCCAGTCCTCATCGATTGGGTATGGACTCTGCAGTCGCCAGTTCCACAGGACCTTCGACAATCGCAAATCGAGCGGAACCGGCTTGCGAGAGGCCTCGGTCTTACAGTCGCCCACGTGTTGCATGACGATCGAGCGGATGACATGGACCTCCATCTTCTGAAAATCGATGTCTTTCCACTTGAGGCCCAGCAACTCCCCAACCCGAAGGCCCGTGAACACGGCGAGAAATACCATCGTGCGCGTAGGCTCCTTCAGGATGCGAAGCAGTGCCGCAATCTGCTCGATGGAAAGGACAATGGGCATCCTGGTCCGCTTGGCGCTTTGACGCACCATGCGTATGGGATTCACACCGAGCCATTCCCACCTGACAGCGTGATTGAAAACGGCACTCATGATGTTTCGAGCTTTGGCTTTGCTTCCATTCGCATACTTGAGCGACCGAAGCCACTGCTCGACAGCGACTGCCTTGACCTCGGTGACGCGATAGCTTCCCCAACGAGGCAGAATCCACTTGTTGAAATAGCCCTCATAGGTGACCTGCGTCTTCCGTGTTTTGCTGCAATTCCGCCCCAGTTCCTTCTCCCGGTAGTGTTCGATGAGCGTTTGAACACTCATCGGGGTCAAACTGGTGCGCGGATTCTCAGCGTTGATGTCTGCCCGAAGTGCGGCGACAGCCTTTTGCGCCGACGCCTCGTTCGGGTACTGTTCGACCGACCCAACAATCAGACAGCGTCGCTTGCGAGAGCCGTCTGCCTGGAGTTCGTACCACCGATACTCCCAAGCGTTCCGGCCGCGGGCACGCTTCACGATCTGAAGGCTGCCTTGCTGAAATCTCGTCCGTCTCATCACGATCCTCCGTGGTTAGGGACGGTACGGATAGCTGGCTAACTTTAACCTCAAATGCACCCACGCGTCGAGATCGGATGTGCGAAAGCGCCACAATTTTCCGATCCGCATGGCGCGTATCTCGCCCTTGCGGGCGAGTCGTTGAAGTGTTTTCGGGTGGATTTGCAGCAAGGCTGCCGCCTCGCGCGAATCGACTAACCTCTCGAAATGAGGGAACGGCTGGCTGACTGGCGTTGCTTCGTGCATCTCGCTCATAAAGTCTCCTGCAGCGAGAGTCGAGACCGGGCTGAAATCACCGCGTCGTCTAAAGGTCGGCTGTGGCGTCCGACTTCGTCCGACAGATTTCGAGCCCATTCACTACTCGGCTGGCGTTAGTCTTCGCGTCATGGGCGGACGAGAACATTATTCGTATAGAAACCGTACAAGACGCATTTGTTGCTTCCGCTCAAAGAATCTTTTTTCTTTTTGACTTCGAACAAACTTCTCAACAATTGCTTAAAGTGCCTAAAGCGCCTAGAAGTGCTTTTAGGTACGTTTGGGGAATCCACGGGAACATTACAACGACCGCCCTCGACTGGCGGCTTCTTTAGCGAGGCCGTTCCGTTGATCCGCGCGAGATTTTCCCTTCTATGTATAAAAGGAACCTGCGGGAGGGAAAATATATCGAAAATATTTTCGAACAAAGGCGCACAGGCCGAGGACCGATCCCCACGTCGAACAGCATAGCCGGGGTGCGGCTCGCGTCAAGGCTCACAACCGCTTCGCGGCGCACAGAGCGCGGCCTTGACGCAAGCCTCACCCCGGCACGTTTTCTCCGCCATGTGGGGAATGCGCAGGTGTGGCCGCAGGAGAGACCTTAAAGCCCGAGCCCAAGACTGGGGCCACCGAGATCATGTTCCACGCCGACATGGGGAGTCTTTTCCGGTTCCGGTGTGTGAGTTGGAACGGAAGAATGCTGCTCTCCGATCTGCTGGCCAGCTTGCTGGTTCACCCCAGTCATCAGGTCAACACGGTGGCCCTTTTCCGGATCGTGTGCGGATAGCTGTTTTCGAGCCAGTTCAATCGCAGACTGCCGCATCGTGGATACGCCGACGGAGTCACGAAGTTGCTCGCGGTCGCTGGTGACGACAGCGATCTCGCTCCGACCCCGGCTGGCAGCCACGTAGAACAATTCTCTCTTCATGGCGTCCGCCGAGATGATCACGGTATCTACGGTTTTGCCCTGGCTTCGATGGGCGGTGACCGCATATCCGTGAGTGAATTCGTGATAGTTCGCAGGGAGCGTTCTTCCGTCTTCGAGGCGAATGGCACCGCCATCTAGCGAACTCACTTTGACCAGCTCTCCGTTGGTCGCCCGGAATTCCGGTCCTCGACGGTTTGCTGTCAGCATGAGGCTGTCGCCAGGGGCAACTTCAATGGGCTGACGCTCATAAACCGAAAATGCCCGCGTTTGTTTCGGCGAGATGTTCACCTCTTCTCCGGTTTCTTTTCGCGCAACCAAAGATTCAGGGCCAGTGCGCACGACTTCCAGCGACTCATGTCGTTTTGCGAGTTTCGTGTCTCTGTGAAACTGCAGAATCTGCCCCTCTTGGTAATTGGACAGTTCCTGTTTCTGGGCTCTTGTCCATTGGAGCGATACGTACCGATCAAAAGAATGGCCGACTCCCAGTTCGCCGTGTTCTTTCCGATCTTGGCGAATCGCGTCGGTGAGTTGGGAAATCTCAGCATGAGTGCCGGCAACTACAAGCGTTTCGCTCCCTTCGGCTCGGAACTCGCGATGCAACTCCGCCACTATCTGACCTCGGTCGAAGACGGGTACCTCGCGAATGGCACCGAGCATTTCCAGTTGTGCGAACCCTTCCTCCGGTGAATGCCTCATTGTCTTTACGGCCTCGCGATAGACAGAGTTCGTCTGCCGCTGTACTTCACTAAGGGAAACACTCTTCAGGCCAGACTCCCGTTCCAAGATTCGCAAAGCATCCGAGGCTTCTACGCTGGTAATTTGTCGGGTGTCACCGGAAAAGACGACTCTGCATCCCTGATCCTCGGCGAGGTGCAGCAAGCTTTGCATTTGCCGGCCAGAAACCATGCCTGCTTCATCAACAATCAAGACCCTCCCGCGCAGCGCGCCCTGTGGTTCCTGAGCCTCCAGAAGTCGTGAGACAGTCATCGCATCTCGGAAGCCAACTTTTTCGAGTTCATCCACCGCACTTCGGGTGGGAGCCACCGCAAGAACCTCCTGTCCTGCCTCTCTGAGGCCACGGTCAAGTTCACGCAGTGTGGCAGTCTTGCCAGTACCGGCAGCACCTCGAATATTGATCGCCAAATCACGAGAATCGAGCACCGCTTCGATGGCGCGCCTTTGTTCGGGACGCAGGTTGTCCGAAGGCTCAAAGTCACAGCCTTTGCTGAGGCGGTCGTAGCGGTCTGTCCCTTGGTTAACTACCGCGATCATGTCGCGCTCGCGTTGGAGGCTCGCGTGTGTCGCAATTTCATCCCCAGCAGCGATGAGAGTCCCTTTCGCACGTTCAAGGGAGAGAGAGCCCTGAAGGTCGCTGAGTTCGACGTTGCCGCGCCCGTGACGAAGAGCTTCGGTAAGAACCTCATGTTCCCTGGCGACTGAGAGACGCTCGAAGATGTGCTCCTGGGAGTATGCAAGCGAAGCCTCATGCGCACCGCGATTGATTTGAGGCGAATGGGATTTTATCTGAGCCTCGTTCAAGCCATCCCGAAGCCCTTGCCTCTCATCCGGGGTCATTCGTTCTTGCTGGAGGTTACGGACTCGCTCGGTCGATATTTCCTGAAGCTTGTCGGCCCGCGTTTCCCGGACCAGTACCGCGACCTCGTTGTCTGTTGGGGCACGACCACGTGATTGGATGAATTCCTGAATGGCCGCGTCCCGCTGGGCACTTCGTTGGCTGTACTTGTCGAGGAGGGCCTGGGAGAACCCTGCGATTTCGAATCCCTTGTCACGGCCACGAACATCATGACGGTTTTCGATCTCGTAACCAAGGGCCCGGACTTCGCGAGCCAGGGCATTGCGGTAAACCTCGGTCAGGTAGCTGCGACGCTCGTACAGACCGGAGGCCTGGAGTGCTTTCCATCGTCCCTCGGTGCCATCGTAGGTGAGATTGGCGGCGACGGCATGAGTGTGGAGTTGAGGATCTAGCTGACGACTCGTGTCGTGAGTGTAGGAAGCCACGATCCAGTTTCCGGTGGCTCGATTTTCGTTCAGGCCGGCGAGGCGAACCCTAGTGGCCGAGTATTTTTCTGCTTCCTTCAGGGCCTCGTGCACGGCGGTTGCGTGCGCTGCGAGCAGTCTGTCATCACCGCCAACAATGGCCATGACAGAGACGGACTTCGGTGCTGAAAATGTCATGTCATAGAGGGACCGCGCCTTACTCTGTTCCGCGCCATTGCTAGCAACGCGATCCGCGCCGTGGCGCTGCCGCAGGAACTCTCCAGTTTGCGGATCGAGACCTTGCCGTACCGCCTCAAAATCCTCGGATGTAACCTCTCCTTTAAGGCCAAGCAATTCAGCGCCGCGCCCATGCCACTTGCCTTCGACAGTCCGACTTTGGTCGTAATAATCACTTTGCCGGAGATGGCGCTGAGCGTAGCCCTCACCGCCGGTCATGGCACGAATCGTCAGCACAGCCCGACGCTAGCTCTGTTCGAGA
Source organism: uncultured Acidobacteriaceae bacterium (assembly GCA_963712035.1). Classification (GTDB taxonomy): domain Bacteria; phylum Acidobacteriota; class Terriglobia; order Terriglobales; family Acidobacteriaceae; genus PALSA-270. The sequence continues at coordinate 271,147 of CAVQGL010000009.1, forward strand.
TTCTAGGTCAACAATGAAGGGACATACGGCTGGCACGCAGATGAATTTCAAGTGTTGGCGGAACCAAAGTTCTGTGACCTACGGATAGTAAGTCGGCGATCCGAGGCAGACCTTCAGGCAGAGTGCCCCCGTGACAGCTGAGCACAGCCTAGCCGACCACAAAGACGCCTTGAAGGACCCATCTATCGCAACTGCGCTCGGAGAGATTCTCGATCTTTTTGTCCGTGCCGGATGGCCTGACGCGCTTCGTCTGACGTTCAAACTGGATCAGGCAATGCGCTAAAGCGGGTGAGGATGAGAGCGACCGGGTAGAGAGACACCATCCCTAAGCCTTCGGCTTAGGTCGGTGCAGACCGTTCGGAGGCTAGCGAACGTGCTCGTACGCAGTCGAACAGAGTTCGAGTTTGTTCGACTTGCGTTCGATTCTCATTCGAACGGATATGAGTAATCTGAATTGCCACTTTAGATTCCTTAACGCTAGCCGCCGCGGACAACCCTGTTCGTTTAAAGGTTGACACGATTACGCAATATGCGTAATAATATACGCAATATGCGTAGCTCTCCCGTGCTGACTGCGTTGTTCCCACAGGTACGGCAAGGTGTCCTCGCGGCTACGCTCGGCCAGCCAGATAAGTGGTGGTATCTTTCGGAGCTCGCCAGCCGTTTGGGAACGAGCCCGTCCAGCCTTCAGCGGGAGTTATCATCTTTGGTGGCTAGCGGAATATTGGTGCATCGTCGGGAAGGCACGAGGGCTTATTTCAAGGCGGAGACCCAGTCCCCAGTGTTCCGAGACCTGCAGCAGTTGTTCGAAAAAACTGCAGGGCTGGCTCCGATCTTGGAGCAGATACTAAAGCCGTTTGGGGACAGGATTCAGAGTGCTTTTATCTATGGTTCCGTAGCACGAAGCCGGGAACATGCGATGAGTGATGTGGATGTGATGGTCATTGGCACAGCCGGTCTTGCTGACCTATCTCCATCGCTCCGCAGGGCGGAGGTGCGGCTGGGAAGAGAGGTCAACGTCACTGCCTATTCCCCAGAGGAGTTTCGGGAGAAAATCAAATCGGGCGACCATTTTCTTGCTGCCGTTTTACGCGGACGGAAACAGTTTGTGAAAGGAGGCCAGAGTGACTTGGACGAGCTTGTTGGCAAATAAGGAAGCCCAAAAACACAAAACCTCCAAGAAGGAATTAGACAATATGCGGGCCTTGATAGCCCGCGACCTCGCAGACGCGAGTCTCGCTGGCCTTTCAGCAGATCGGAGATTCGCCACTGCATACAACGCTGCGCTCCAGGCGGCGAATATGGCCATAGCCTGTGCGGGGTATCGGATCGTGAGCAAAGTCGGACACCACCGGGTGTCCTTGGAGTGCACCCAACTGGTGTTGGGTAAAGCCGCGCACAAGTACGCCGACTATTTTGAGACGTGTCGACGGAAACGAAATACTATCGACTACACTTTCTCCAATGTTGCGACCGACACAGAAGCAAAAGAGATCGTCGTCCAAGTGAAACAGTTTTACATTGAAGTCGAAGACTGGATTACGAAAAACCACCCCGCGCTGAAAATGTGACGGTCGAAACCAGCCTAAGTCGACACCGCGGCCAGTTACCAGTGGTTGGACACGCTCATTCGACCCCTCCCACGAGCTCCTTTCAGGCCAATCAACAAGCCTTAGTAGTCACAATCCCGGTTGCGGTGATCAGATTGGATTATGGTCCTTATTGCACAGAAACGCGGTCGCGTGCTGCTTACCATGCGTCTTGAGAGCCTCTAAGGAGAAATGACAACATGTTGAAGCGTGCTTTGATCGTTATAGGCCTGACTTTTGTTGTGACGCTTACCGCAATTGCATCGGACCGCGACGATGATATCTATCGCACTCAGAAGGCCGCCCAAGTCCTCCAGGAGATCATGAAGACGCCGGATCAGGGTATCCCTCAGGGTCTATTGGAATCTGCCAAGTGCATCGCCATCATTCCAGGCGACAAGAAGTTCGCCTTCATATTTGGGGGCAGCTACGGCAGGGGAGTGGCAACCTGCCGCACCCCGAACGGCTGGAGTGCTCCCATGTTCGTCGCGATTGATGGAGGGAGTGTGGGTTACCAGATTGGTGGCTCATCCACTGACCTCGTGATGCTCTTCATGAACGACCACGCACTGCAAAGTTTGCTCAGCGACAAATTCAAGATGGGAGCAGACGCCTCCGTAGCTGCGGGACCGGTTGGCCGCAGCGCCTCTGCTGGCACCGATCTTAAACTTAATGCGGAGATTCTCTCCTATTCGCGTTCCAAGGGAATTCTTGCCGGGGTCAGCCTGGATGGCGCGGTCATGCAAGCCGACAAGAGCGGCGATCAAGCCATTTACGGCCACGACGTAAACCGCCGGGAGATTCTAGGCGGCAAAGTTGCCGTTCCCGTGTCAGCGCAACCACTGCTGGATGAAATTGGTGGATACGCTCGGGTGGCGAAAGCCGAATAGTGAGACGAAGCGTAGCGTCGCTGAGGAACTGAGAGGTTATGAAGCGAACAGGGCAGTTATATCTGATTATCCAGCCACGTGACTTTACGATCTTAGGGGTTGGGACGTGCTCATCCGAGCAAGAGCCTAACCTCTATTCATCTCCAACCCTTGGAAAATGTCATGCTTCTCGTCGGCGGTGCTGTCGTTGGCGAGGGTAATCCGTGCACTCGTGTTGGTCGAACGCTTCCTTTATTCTTGTCGGCGCTTGTTTAGGAATTCTGCCAGGATTCGACATGATCCAACTGCAGCCTTGGCATCCCCAAGCCGCAAACGTGTCATTCTCCAGCCAAACGAGATCCTTTGCCATGGGGAAGTCTGACACATTCAATTGGATCATGCCAAGCGGAGAAACGGGGGGAGGGCTTGATTTGTCGTCTAAAGAAAAAATGTTATTCAAGTTATCGTTTCAAGAAAAACTGGGGCTCCGGGGGGTTTCTAGGAGAGGCAGATCATGATGCGCGTGGGAATTGCATCGGACCATGGAGGCTTTGCCCTGAAAGAACAGATGGCGAAGTTGCTACAGGGCTCGGAGTACGAAGTCACAGACTTCGGCGCGCACCGATTCGACCCTCTGGACGACTACCCTGATTTTATTATTCCACTGGCCGGTGCGGTCGCCTCTGGGGAGGTTGATCGCGGAGTTGCGCTTTGCGGCAGCGGTGTGGGCGCATCGATCGCCGCGAACAAAGTCCCGAGTGTGCGTGCGGGTCTCATCCATGATGTGTTTTCGGCCCGCCAAGGTGTCGAAGATGACGACATGAATGTTTGTTGTCTCGGGGGCAAAGTAATCGGTTCTGCGCTCGCGTGGGAACTGATCGGGACGTTTCTACGCGCTCACTTCAGCGGAGCCTTGCGGCACCGTCGCCGCCTCGCCAAAGTGATGGCCCTCGAGCCGGTGAGTCTAACCCTTGAGGTTTCCTTCGATGCGGCCTGCTCTATCCAGCACGAGGTGCGACGCCTGCGGGCTCGAAATCTGCTTTCTTGCGAGCATCCTGTGCTTTCCGCTAATCAAACCGTGAATGGAAAAATCGCCGAGCAGCGCACACAAAACTGCTTGGGTTCTGAAACTCACGATCAAGGAGATTCCTAATGCAACCAGCTACTGCCTCCCATTTCATTCCCACAAGAATTCTGGTGCCGTTGGACTTCAGTTCATCCAGCGACGCCGCGCTCCAAACCGCAACCGACCTCGGCCAGCACTTTCATGCAGAACTCTACCTTCTAAATGTAATTCCCATGCTTCCCATGGGCCCAAAAACTGTCTCCTTCCCGGAGACAGAGTATCTTCACACGGCGGAGAAGGACGCAGATCGACGATTAGCCGGTTGCGAGTCAGTTCTCGCTTCCATGGGGATCAGGTCGAGTTCCAGCATTGAGGTTGGCAACGATGTGGTTGGAAACATCATGCTGGTAATCGAACGAGAGCATATCGACATGGTTGTGATTTCCACGCACGGCGTGTCTGGTTGGCGCCCGATGGTCTTCGGCTCGATCGCAGAACAGGTCGTCAAACGCGTGGAATGTCCGCTTTTGCTGCTTCGCTCGGCCAGGCCAGTGACAAATTGAAATCAATGTTACGCCTTTGCTTCCGGCGAATCGGCTACGCTGCCTGACGGCAGTGTGTCGGGTACTTCAAGACGCGCAACTCCAATCCGACTGTCGGCCATCCCGTAGTAAACGTCGAGGCGGTTCGGTAAGCCGAGGTCGTCGCGCCGGTCGATGCCGGTGGGGAACACTACGTGAGCGACCGTGCCGCGACATTCCTCTGGCAATGTTGGGGTGAGCACTGGCTTCGTCGAGCGATAGCGGATCGCTTGTGGATGCTCCTTCGAGAGCACCATTACACCGGCCGAGTAACAAAGTCGATGTCCAGCTATCGGTGGATATTGACTCGGATCGTCATGTAGCGTTTCGATTTCGCTCACTCCGTGGTAGACAATGAGCCAGCCATGCCGCGTCAGGATCGGCGGGGTACCGCAGCCAATCTTGAGTCGTTCCCAGGAAGACACTGGGGTTGCTAAGCGATGATGCGAGAACTGTGTTCGGAGACTCGGTTGAAACGCCTCCAGTGAAACCGGGCGGTAGGAGATCCAGATGCTTTCGCGACCGATATCCAAGTCGCGGGAAGCGGGCGCATGCGCGGTTTCCTCGGGCCGCGTTCCGGGGAATAGGGGCCGGTGGAGCATTGCCAACTCCGGTTCGCCGGAAGGATTTGGAATGGCTGTTGGGAATAGGCAAGCATCCTTATCGTCAACGTTGCTGAGGTCGGTTCCCTGATAGGGAGCGAAGGGGACAAGCCCCAGGCGTTGCCAATGGAAGAGGTCCTTCGAAGTTGCGGCGGCGATGCGGGGGCCACGAGACGAAAATGCCGTGTAAGTCATCACATAGTGCTGCAGCGGTTCGACGAACGTAATGCGAGGATCCTCGCAGCCACCGCCGCCGTTGGGCCGCTTTTCATAGTCAGCCTCAGGTTCCAACGCAATGCCCAGCCGCTCGATGCCCGAGGGATCACCCGCCTTGTTGAACTGCACGCGCGCAATCCCGATGCGCGAGTAATTGCCGCGCGCCACCAGACGCGGGAAGATGTAAAGATCGCCATCCGGGCCGCGCGCGGCAGCCGGGTTCAGGACGCCCTCCGCTTCTTGAGGATTGCCCGGCTCCGGTTCCATCAGTATTCCCAAACGGTGCAACTGAAAGTCGCTCATGACTCCTTCTCGTCAGAAATCGAGGTCATGCCGCCTGGTCCCAATCCGCTAGGCACGCGATGATGGTCTCGATCACCCGCTTCGTCTCCTCGGGACCCTTGACTTGGATAGAATCTACGCCAGCTTCTTCGGCGGGATAGTCATTCCCGCCTGGGAACAGCGCATCGCCGACGTAAATCATCTCTTTCAACGAAATATGCAGGAGGTCGCGCAGCTTTCCGATTCCGTACGCCTTATCGATGCCTGGCTTTGTGATATCGATCGATGTCGAGCCCCCGAGGCGAACGGAAAATTCGGGAATATAGGTGTCAAGAATCGCTTTGATCTTTTTTCGCTTGGCATAATCCGGATCCCACTCGTTTTTTTCCTCCAAGGGTGCCTGCTGACCGAGTGCGGAAAATGTTATCTGGCTGCCCCGGTCTTCGATTGCTTCGCCCCAGACCCTGGCGACTTTGTACCCAGCTTCTGCCAGTGCTTTATGGAGTGAACTGAGTATTTGTTTTCGTTCCTTCTCGGTGAAATCTTCTTCGTAAAGTTTTTTCCAATCGCCTGAGTACTGATAGAACTGAGTTCCACAGGTCGGAAGCAGCGATAGCTGCGTGAGCCTTTCGTCATGGGGGAGTTTGGAAACAACTTGCTTTTCAAATTGGGGCCACCCGCCTCCGGAAATGATGGCTACGTTGACGATTCCGAGAAGCTCGTGCAGCAGTCCCGCCATCTCAGGATCGACAGCCGATTTGCTCTCGGCAAGCGTTCCGTCCAGATCAAACACGATTAGCCGTTTCACCATGCTCCCCGCTTCCGCCTCTGAATTCTGGGTATTTCAATCCGGCAGCGCAATTTCCAATAAGTTCACTGCGCTGCGAGGTCGAAAAGTGCACGCACCGATGATCGCCGGCAACAGAAACACATCGCCTTTTGCGACAGCGTAAGTGGCCCCCCCGTGCTCGACCTGTCCACTACCGCCGAGGCATACCAGCAAGCGCGGCACACCTGCGGCGCCGACGGTGAACGGCGATTGTCCGCGCAGGCGCCATAACCAGAAATGCTCACACTGAAAGAGCTTCTCCCGCTCCACCGGACTCGTTGCTTCCACCACCGGCGTCGTCCGGCCGACCGGACCTTCCGCGAAATCAATGCAGGCCATTGCCTTATCGACTTGGAGTGCCCGTGGCTTTCCCGTCTTCGCATCAATATGGTCCCAGTCATACAGGCGAAACGTCACGTCGCTATTCTGCTGGATCTCGAACACCACAAGGTCGCCGCCCAGAGAGTGCACCGTTCCTGCGCGGAGGAAAACGGCGTCGCCGGGTTTCGGAGTCAGACACGCGAGGTAGTCCGCCACCGTCCCATTTGTAAGTGCCCGCCGCAGATCGGCTTCCGTTGTCTTTGGCTTGAGGCCCGCATAAATGCGGCTTTGTGTCCCAGCTTCCAGAACGACCCACGCTTCGGTCTTCGCGGTCTCGCCTGCTGGCAGCAGGTTCGTGTTCGCTTTTGTGGGATGCACTTGAACCGAGAGCATTTCATGGACATCGAGGAATTTCAGCAACAATGGGAATCGGCGAAAGCGTCCAGCCAGCTTCCCCAATATTTGCTTCGGAAACTGCCGTAGCAGTTGACCGATGGTCCGCCCCTTGAACGATCCATTGGTAACGCAACTCTGATGGTCATCGCGGTCGCTGAGCAGCCAAGCTTCGCCGATGGGGCCGCTGGGCAAGGGTGCGGTGAGCAAGTTGGCCAAATGCCGACCGCCCCACAGCCGATACTGATAGATCGGTTCGAATCGCAGAGGATACAGAAGGGCGTGACTGAGTGCTCCCTCTCTATTGTCGACAGCTTGGTTTACCGTCGTGTCGATCATGACTGATCTAGGAATGTCGGCTCGGGAGGAGACGGATCAGTTCTTTGATTCCGTTGATCGTGCAGTTTGCCGAGCGTATGTTCGATCAATCGAATTAATTTTTCAGCGGCCCCATTGACGGCTAAGTCTATCGTCTCCGCTTCATCGGTGACCGCGATGGGCTGGTGGCCCTCGAGGCGACCTTCCATCATGCAACGTTTGTTATTCCTTCGGCTCTTAGGGCCGCTCTCGTCGGTCAGGTGAACTTCCACGCGCATGATGTGATCGCTCACTCGGCTCAGGGCATTCTCTACTACTCCCCTGATCCGAGCAGCGAGCGCCTCGTGCCCTTCTATCGTATGGTCGGTATTGACTTGGATATGCATGCTGATCTCCTGCTGATTTGTTCGAGGATTTTTCTTGCGCTCATACACTGCCGCTAAGACGCTATGCACAGAGAGCGCTTGAGCGTCTTAAGGCACCAAGCTCAACGTCTCGTTTACGAAGTTCATGGAACTCGGCTGCCAGCCGGGATCTGCTTCTGACGGCCAAACGGTACCATCGACAAATCATTGGTTCCAACATAGATGCCGATAGCCACCAACATGGCGATAAGGCCGACCCAGAATCGCCAATCATGATGTGCACGCCTCCAGTAAGGAGTTTCACCATGGCTATGATGACTCTCGCCGTTCGGATGTAGATGTTCTGTGTTGTTCATCATGCTGGTCTCACAGAAGGAACGTCCAAATTGCGATGGGACGCTGCGCTGCAAGGCGAAAATCATGGGCAGCCGTTATGCCGGATGCCCATGCCCTACTTAAGCGCCGGTTAGGGAGAAAACAGGTTTCAGTTCCTCGTCGTGCACCCAATAGGGGGGCCGGCCATAGTGACGGTAGAGCTGGTCTTCATATTCACGAGTGAGCGGCACGGACTCGACGAAGACCGGCGCCGTCTGGATCGCATCCCGGTAGAGGCCGACATTCACCTCGGAATTCACCCAACTGACCTTTTGGATCCACGCGGGAGAAAACAGTACCTTCTTGCCGGGCCACCAATTGCGCGTTGCTACCTCGATGTAGCGGATGGCCCAGGTTTCATCATCCATGAAAAATCCGGCCACATGGCCGATTTCGCCATCCATAGCCTCGATGTGATAGCCGGTGACGGCGCCAGTACTGCGTAGATGCGAGTCCATCGACGCTCTCCGGATCCTTTCCGCCAGCACTTCTTTCGGAGAATCGATCCGCGTGGTCATGGCGGGAGAGGCGCCTTCTCCCCACAGGTAAGATCCGTTCCAATAATTGGGATAGCCGTAATAGCCGAGATATTCGGTTTCGTACTGACGCGAAACTGGCCGCTGGGTATCGATGCTCGGGCTGTCCTTGACTTGCTTTTTCGTCAGTGCTACATCCAACCGCTTGGCTGGCCAATCCACGTTCGTCACAGAGAATGGTGAGATCAGGACCTCCCGGTCCTGCAGCCAGCTGCCGGTCTTAACCGTGAGATATCGGATTGCCCATGACTCGTCGTCGAAATATAGTTGGTCTACGGTTCCAATCTCGCCATCGGTGGCCCGGATAACAAGGCCTTTCAAATGCGTGGTGTTCGCTAACATTGTTTCCTCCTGGCTAGTTGTTGACTGCAATGTCGGTCCTGAAAATCGAGCTGCCGTGCTTGAGCTTGACTGGCGCGAAAGGTGCACCGGTCAAAGTCGCGAGATCGAGTGCAGAAGTTGTCAATTAGAAAATTCGTCTTGTTCTCTTTCGCTGAGGGTCCAACCTTAACAGCCGCTTGGCTGCTCTTCTGAGCAAGAGTGCTCACCCGCGCATGTCGAATTGGATGTGCCATCCGATCCCACGCGCTCTCCGCGGACATTGTGCAATAGAGATCAGTTTTTCTAATAAGACGGTGTCACAGTTTCATTTCGGTACTAAGCTCGATGGCCGGAGACGTAAGAAGCGTATCCCCGAGGAGAAGCACGAAATGTCCACAAACAATTCAGTCGTTGCGATCTATCGCCAACATAGCGACGCCGATCTGGCAATCAAGGAACTGCAGCGCGGCGGACTCGACCTGCACAAATTGTCGATCGTCGGCAAGGGTTATCACACGGATGAACAGGCGGTCGGCTACTACACCGCCGGCGACCGCATGAAGTATTGGGGCAAAGTGGGAGCGTTCTGGGGAGGTTTCTGGGCACTCTTGTTTGGCTCCGCTCTTTTCATGATTCCGGGGCTTGGCCCGATTTTGGCGGCGGGACCTGTCGTGGCTTGGATCGTGGCAGGGTTGGAAGGTGCGGTGGAGGTGGGAGCGTTGGGTGCCCTGGGAGCTGGCCTCTACAGCATTGGAATTCCTAAGGACAGCATTGTGAAGTACGAAACGGCTCTCAAGACAGATCAGTTTCTGCTGATTGTCCACGGAACGGCTGCAGAGGTAGCGCAGGCCAGAGACATCATCAGAACTACCCATCCCGTTGAATTCTCATTGCACTCCGACGGAGCTGTACGGGTAGCTGCTTAGCTTCCCATCGGGGTGTATCGGCAAGGCTGCATCGTAGGCCTTGCCGATCTTTATTCCGAATCGGCCGATGCCCAAGGCATCAGGAATCCGCAACTGTCGATGCCAACTTGAAGGTAAGTGCCCGGAAATCATGACCGACCAGGACCGCTCCAACTCGACACACAAATATCTACCCGCAGACCTAGCCGGGTTCGATTCTCTCGCAGAGCTTGCGCTGGACCTGCGATGGTCGTGGAACCATGCTACCGACGCTGTGTGGATGGCGCTCGATCCCACGCTGTGGGAACTCACGCAAAACCCCTGGGTTGTACTGCAGACGGTCTCGCGCAATCAGATTGAGCGCGTGCTCGCCGACCCAGCTTTCCGTAAGAACATCGACGAACTGCTTCAGGCCAAGCATCACGCAGCGGCGACTCCTGCCTGGTTTCAGCAAAAGCATCCACAAGCCCCCTTGACCTGCGTTGCATATTTCAGCATGGAATTCATGTTGAGTGAAGCGCTTCCCATCTATTCGGGAGGACTTGGCAATGTGGCCGGCGATCAGCTCAAAGCTGCCAGCGATTTAGGCGTACCCGTGGTGGGAGTTGGCCTGCTCTACCAGCAAGGCTATTTCCGCCAGGTGATCGATCGGGAGGGAGCGCAACAAGCTCTCTATCCTTTCAACGATCCCGGACAGTTGCCGATTACTCCGTTGCGCCAGCCAAATGGGGAGTGGTTGCGACTGGAGGTCGCGCTGCCTGGCTACTCCGTCTGGCTGCGAGCCTGGCAGGTTCGGGTCGGCAGAGTAAAGCTGTACCTCCTCGACAGCAATGACGCGGCGAACTTTTCCGCTCATCGCGGAATCACGAGCCAACTCTACGGGGGAGGACCGGAGTTGCGTCTCAAGCAGGAATTGCTGCTCGGAATCGGCGGCTGGCGGTTGCTCAGAGCGCTCGGACTTAAACCCGAAGTCTGTCACCTGAATGAAGGTCACGCCGCCTTCGCGGTGCTGGAGCGAGCCCGAACTTTCATGGAAGAAACCGGGCAGCCGTTCGAGGTGGCATTGGCTGCAACTCGGGCCGGCAACCTCTTCACCACGCACACGGCCGTGGCTGCCGGCTTTGACCGTTTCGATCCAGCGCTCATTGCGCAATATCTTGGTACTTATGCCAAGCAGAGGCTCGACATAGAACTCCGCGACTTGCTTGCCTTGGGTCGTCTGAATCCGAATGACTCCTCGGAAAGTTTCAACATGGCGTATCTCGCCATCCGCGGGAGCGGGGCAGTAAATGGCGTTAGTCGCTTGCACGGAAAAGTCAGTCGACATCTCTTTGCTCCGCTCTTCTCACGCTGGCCGGAGGACGAGGTTCCGATCGGATACGTGACCAACGGAGTCCACATGCCGACCTGGGATTCGGCGGCGGCCGACGACCTTTGGACTTCAGCCTGTGGCAAGGGCCGCTGGCTGGGGACGACGGAGAACTTAGAGCAGGACATTCGTCGCGTCTCCGACTCCGCGCTCTGGAAATTCCGCAGCGCCGCCAGCGTAGCGCTTGTGCAATATGCTCGCGGACGGCTATCCCGGCAACTGGCTGCTTCAGGCTTTTCGGCCGAGGCGGTTGACCGGGCGAAACATCTGTTTGATCCCAACGCGTTGACCCTCGGCTTTGCTCGGCGCTTCGCAACCTACAAGCGACCGAACCTGCTATTGCATGATCCGGAGCGACTGCTTCGTTTACTGAATAATTCTGACCGTCCAATGCAACTCATCATTGCCGGCAAAGCCCATCCCGAGGACGAGGCGGGAAAGGCCCTGATTCAGCAATGGGTGCAGTTCATCCACCGGCCAGAGGCGCGCCCCCATGTGATCTTCCTGAGTGATTACGACATGCTGCTGACTGAACACCTGGTGCAGGGCGTGGATGTTTGGATCAACACGCCGCGCCGGCCATGGGAGGCTTGTGGGACGAGCGGGATGAAAGTGCTCGTCAATGGGGGCATCAATCTCTCGGAATTAGATGGCTGGTGGGCGGAAGCCTACACACCGCAAGTTGGGTGGGCATTAGGGGACGGCCAGGAACATGGCGACGACCCCGCCTTGGACGCTGTCGAGGCCAACGCGCTCTATGACTTGCTTGAACGCGAGGTAATCCCGGAGTTTTATACCCGGAACCACACCGGCATCCCCTTGGCATGGGTTGCGCGGATGCGGGAAAGCATGGCGCAACTGACTCCGCGTTTCGCGGCCGACCGCACGGTGCGCGAATACACCGAGCAACACTATCTTCCCGCTGCAACTGCCTACCACGACCGCGCTGCGAACAAAGGTGCCGTTGCGAACCAGATGCTGGGTTGGCAGCGGGACGTCGACCAAAAGTGGGAATCGTTGCGCTTTGGAGGTCGGCATGTCGAAACCATCGGGGATCACCACGTCTTTGAAGTCGAAATCTTCCTGAACGATCTCGGCAAGAATGCAGCGCGAGTTGAGCTGTATGCGGACGCGATCAACGGCGGAGGTGCCGTACGGCAGGAAATGAAGTGGGAGCGACTGCTTCCTGGTGCACCCGAGGGCTGCGTCTACCAGGTGACGGTACCCGCTGTACGTCCAGCGGGAGACTTCACGGCCCGAGTGATGCCTCAGAGCGACGGCACTTCGGCTCCACTGGAAGACCCCCGGATTCTATGGCAACGATGATCCGCATCGACGGACCAGCCATCCGATAGAAAAACTATGAAGAAAGCGACGGCTATCAAGACCTTGTTTGTGGATGTTGGCGGAGTCCTGCTCACGAACGGCTGGGATCATCATGCTCGCCGAAGAGCCGCGAAGAATTTCAAACTGCCGTGGGCGGAGATGGAAGAACGGCACCGCCTGGTCTTCGAAACTCACGAAGAGGACAAACTCACGTTCGAGGAATACTTGGATTGGGTGGTCTTCTACGAAAAGCGATCCTTCACCCGGGAGCAGTTTCGACGCTTCATGTTCGCCCAATCGAAACCTTACCCCAAGATGATCGATCTGGTCGCGCAACTCAAGATCCGGTACGGAGTAAAGGTTGCTGTGGTCAGCAACGAATCGCGCGCGGTGAATGCGCATCGTATTCGGAAGTTCAAGCTCGACCGGTTTGTTGACACTTTTGTTTCTTCTTGTTTCGTTCACATCCGCAAGCCCGATGTGGAAATGTTTCGGCTTGCGCTGGACATCGCCCAGGCGCCGGCGCAGCACGTCGTCTATATCGAAAATACGCCGATGTTCGTTCAGATCGCGGAAGGTTTGGGGATTCGAAGCATTCTTCATACGGATTACAAATCCACCTGCGCCAAGCTGGCTTCGTTCGGATTGCAAAAATGACGAAGGAACCATCTATCAAATCAACTGACCCGCGCATCTTGACGCGCATTCTGACGATTAATGGCGGCTCGTCGAGCATCAAGTTTGCGCTGTTCGATGCGGTGAACTCGCTTCGACGGATTCTGAAGGGCGGGATTGAGCGGATTGGACTGCCGGAGGCCACCTTCCAGGTAAAAGGACCGGATCACGCAGACGACTTTTCGCGTCCAGTGTCAGCGTCGAACCACACTGAGGCCGTAGGTGCACTTATGGATTGGATCGAACAGCGCAGCGGGCGCGATCCATTGACGGCGGTGGGCCATCGCGTCCTACAAGGAGGCCCGAAGTATTACAAGCCGCAGCGAATTACTGCGGAGATGGTTACGGCGCTGAAACGCCTCAGTCCGTTTGATCCTGACCATCTGCCCGAGGAGATTCTGTTGACCGAGGCGTTTCATCGCCGCTTTCCTGACCTGCCGCAAGTCGCGTGTTTCGATACTACTTTTCACCATGACCTGCCGCGCGTGGCGCAACAGTTGCCGATCCCGCGACGCTACGAAGAGCAGGGCGTGCGGCGGTATGGATTTCACGGGTTGTCGTATGCATTCCTCATGGAAGAACTGGCCCGGTTGGCCGGAGCAGAGGCGGCACAAGGTCGGGTAATCCTAGCCCACCTCGGTAATGGCGCTAGTCTGGCGGCCGTGCGTTACGGCAAATCTGTCGACACCAGCATGAGCTTCACGCCGGCGGCCGGGGTGCCGATGAGCACTCGTTCCGGCGATCTCGATCCCGGACTGGTGTGGTATCTGGCGCGTACGGAAAACATGAGCGCGAAGCAATTCAATGAGATGGTTAATCTGCAGTCCGGCCTGCTCGGCATATCCGAAACCAGCTCTGACATGCGGGACTTGCTGAAGGCCGAAGCGCGCGATGTGAGGGCGGCGGAAGCGGTCGCGCTCTTCTGCTACCAGGTCAAGAAGTGGATCGGCGCATTTGCGGCGGCGTTGGGTGGACTAGAAACGCTCGTGTTCGCTGGGGGCATTGGAGAGAACGCGCCCGCAGTCCGTGCTCGGATCTGTGACGGGCTGGCATTTCTTGGGATCGAACTCGAAGAAAAGCGAAACGCAGCCAATGAAGGCGTGATTTCTCCGAAGCACAGCCGGGTTGTGATCCGCGTCATTCGCACGGACGAAGAACTCATGATCGCCAAAACAGTTTGCCAGGTTCTCGGACTTGGCGGCAAGAACAAGAAGGAGAACTGAACTATGACACCCGACACACTCACGGCGGAACTGCTCGACCACAGAACCGAAACAGCGAACCAGCGGGAATTGACACCGCAAGCGGACACGAAGGGAAGTGCGCTCAGTCCTGAGCTGCTCGCCAGGATGAACGCCTACTGGCGTGCCGCCAACTATCTTGCGGTCGGTCAGATTTATCTCTACGACAATCCCTTGCTGAAGGAACCGCTGAAGTTGCCCCACATCAAGCCGCTGGTGGTAGGGCACTGGGGCACGGTGCCGGGCCAGAACTTCATCTACGTGCACTTGAATCGGGTCATCAAAAAATATGACCTGAACATGTTCTACATCGCCGGGCCTGGCCACGGCGGCGCGGCGGTGGTGGGCAACGTCTACCTTGAAGGCACATGGAGTGAGGTTTATCCCAACGTCACGCAAGACGAAGCGGGAATGAAAGAACTATTCAAGCAGTTCTCGTTCCCCGGCGGGATTTCTAGCCACGTCGCTCCCACGACACCGGGTTCGATTCACGAAGGCGGAGAACTGGGATACTCGCTCAGTCACGCCTTTGGCGCAGCATTCGACAATCCCGACCTGATCGTTGCCTGCGTCATCGGCGATGGCGAGGCGGAAACCGCCTCGCTCGCGACCTCATGGCAATCCAACAAGTTTCTCGATCCCATTACTGACGGAGCCGTGCTACCGATCTTGCACCTCAATGGCTACAAGATCAGCAATCCCACCGTTCTGGCCCGCATCGAGCACGAGGAGTTGGAACAATTTCTGCGCGGCTGCGGCTGGACGCCCTACTTTGTGGAAGGCGATGAGCCGGAAAAGATGCACGAACTCATGGCTGTCGCTCTAGAAGAAGCCATCGAAGACATTCGTAGAATCCAAAGCAACGCACGAAGCAACAACGACACAACGAGGCCGCGCTGGCCCATGATTGTGCTCAAGTCACCGAAGGGTTGGACCGGACCAAAATACGTCGACGGCCTGCAAATCGAAAGCACGTTCCGTTCCCACCAGGTGCCGCTTCTCGTCGATCCCGAGCATCCCGATCACGTCAAGCTGCTTGAAACTTGGATGAAGAGCTACAAGGCGGAAGAGCTATTCGATGCGAACGGGCGTCTCAGACCGGAATTAGCCGAACTGGCTCCGAAGGGCGACCGTAGGATGGGAAGCAATCCTCACGCCAACGGCGGCATTTTGCTGCGCGATCTCCGCATGCCCGATTTCCATGTTCATGCGGTGAACGTGCCTTCACCCGGCGCGGTCAGCGCCCAGGATACGCAGGTGCTGGGCTTGTTCCTGCGCGATGTCGCCAAAATGAATCAGGATCAGCGTAATTTCCGTGTCTTCGGTCCCGATGAAACCGTCTCGAATCTGCTTGGCGCTGTGTTTGAAGTCACCAACCGGCAGTGGGATGCGCGCGAAGTAAGTAATGATGAATTCCTCGCGCCCGCCGGCCGCGTGCTGGACTCGATGCTCAGCGAGAATCAATGCGAAGGTTGGCTGGAAGGCTATCTGCTGACCGGGCGCCACGGCCTGTTTAACAGCTATGAGGCCTTCATTCGCATCATCGATTCGATGTTCAGCCAGCACGCCAAGTGGCTGAAAGTTTGCCTGGAACTGCCCTGGCGGCGGAAGATTTCGTCGTTGAATTATCTGCTCGCCTCTCACGTTTGGCAGCAGGACCACAACGGATTCACCCACCAGGACCCCGGTTTTCTCGACCACGTCATCAACAAGAAAGCGGACATCGTGCGGGTCTACCTTCCGGCCGACGCCAACTGCCTGTTGTCGGTTTTCGATCACTGCCTGCGCAGCCGGAATTACGTCAACGTTGTGGTGGCGGGCAAACACGCCCTCCCGCAATGGCTGACCATGGACGAAGCGGTGGTACATTGCACGGAAGGAATTGGCATCTGGCAGTGGGCGAGCAACGACCAGGACGCGGCTGAACCGGACGTGGTGATGGCCTGTTGCGGAGACACACCGACACTGGAGATTCTGGCCGCCGTTTCCATCCTGCGACAGCATCTACCCGAACTGAAAATCCGGGTGGTCAATGTCGTTGATCTCATGAAGCTGCAGCCGTGCACCGAGCACCCTCACGGTCTCAGCGAAAAGGATTACGATTCGCTGTTCACCAAAGACAAGCACATCATCTTTGCCTTTCATGGATACCCGTGGCTGGTTCACCGGCTGACCTACCGCCGCACCAATCGCAATCTGCATGTGCGCGGTTATATAGAAGAGGGCACGATCACCACGCCCTTTGACATGCGAGTCCAGAACGATCTGGACCGCTTTCACTTAGTGCTGGATGTGGTGAATCGCCTCCCGGATCTGGGCTCTAAAGGCTCTTACCTGAGGCAGCAGATGCAGGACAAGCTCATTGAACACAAGCACTTCATCGATAAGCATGGCCAGGATATGCCGGAAATCCGCAACTGGAAATGGAGCAACGGCCAATGAATACACAAGCGTTGATCGACACCGCGCGGAAAATGGTCGCCGCCGACAAAGGGCTGTTGGCGATGGATGAGAGCAATCCAACCTGCAATAAGCGATTTGCGCAGTGGGGAATTCCACAGAACGAGGAGACCCGGCGCGCTTACCGGGAAATGATAGTGACCACGCCCGGCCTCGGTGAGTCGATCAGCGGCGCGATTCTCTACGACGAGACGATCCGGCAGAAGACGGAAGATGGCACTTCTTTCGTGAAAGCTCTCACCGATGCGGGAATCATCCCAGGCATTAAAGTCGACATCGGGGCCAAGGACATGGCCGGCCATCGCGGAGAGAAAATCACCGAAGGACTCGATGCATTGCGCGAACGCCTGACCGAGTATTTTCAGATGGGCGCGCGCTTCGCAAAGTGGCGCGCGGTGATTGCCGTCGGAGTCGACATTCCGAGTTGGGGTTGCATCGAGGCCAACGCGAACGCGTTGTCTCGCTATGCAGCCTTGTGCCAGGAAGCCGGACTCGTTCCCGTGGTCGAACCGGAAGTGCTGATGGCAGGCGATCATACTCTGGAGCGCTGCTGCGAGTTAACCGAAGAAGTCCTGCGCACGCTTTTCAGCCAGCTTTACTCCCAACGTGTGAAGCTGGAGGGCTTGATCCTGAAGCCCAATATGGTACTTCCCGGGTTGGCCTGCCCCACCCAGGAAACAGCAGACGAAGTAGCCGACGCTACGGTTCAGTGTCTGTTGCGAGCCGTCCCCGCTGCGGTTCCTGGGATCATGTTCTTGTCGGGTGGACAATCTCCCGAGTTGGCCTCGGCTCGGTTGAATGCCATGAATGTCAGATTCAAGTCGCGGCTGCCTTGGGCGTTAGCGTTTTCGTTTGCCCGCGCCATTCAGCAACCGGCTTTGGAAATTTGGTGCGGTAAGCAGGCCAACGTTCAGGCGGCACAACAAGCTCTCGATCATCGAGCCAAATGCAACCGGGCTGCGCGCCGTGGCGAATATAACGCCGCGATGGAGAGCGATGAACCGGAGACTGCGCTCCGCGGCGTTGCATCGCTGAAACACGCCGGGAGTATTCAATGAGCCCGGTTGTACCTCAGAAATTCGTCGTCGGCAATTGGAAGATGTATACCAACGCGGCCGAGGCTAGACAGTTGGCAAAGGCAGTGGTCGATGGCATGAGTGCGGAGAAGCGAGTTTCCGTTACTCTCTGTCCGCCGTTTCCATATCTCGCCCTTGTCGGAGAAATTCTCGAGGGCAGCCGCGTCGCGCTTGGAGCGCAGAATCTCTATCCCGAAAAAGAAGGTGCGTTCACCGGCGAGGTCAGTCCGACCATGCTCCTCGACCTCGGCTGCAAATACGTAATTCTCGGACACAGCGAGCGCCGGCACAAGCTGGGCGAATCCGATGCCTTCATCAACCAAAAAGTGAAGGTTGCTCTGGCCACTGGCCTCAACGTGATCCTCTGCATCGGCGAGACCTTGGAACAGCGAAAGGCCAATCAGACAGGAGCGCTGCTGGATCGGCAACTCACTAGCGGATTAGCCGAAGTGTCGGCGGTTTCCTTGACGCGATTGAGCATTGCGTACGAACCGGTCTGGGCCATCGGCAATCTCGAACACCATGCAACTCCGCAGCAGGCGCAGGACGCGCACGCCGTCATTCGGCACCGCCTCGGAAAGATGTTTGGGGAGAAATCGGCTCAGACCATTCCCGTACAGTACGGCGGCAGCGTCAAGCCGGACAACGCGGCGGCGTTGTTTTGCCGTGACGGTGTGGACGGCGCCCTCGTCGGCGGCGCCAGTCTGCACTCTGATCAGTTTCTGGCCATCGTCCGGGCCGCGATCAGCATGTTGCAGACCCAGGCGAATACCACCAATACCGCGGCATAACGAAACCACGAGGAGTCCTCATGATGAAGCCCGCCGTAGATCAGTTGAGGACCGAAGGATAAATAGATCGCCGCGAATACAGTGGGCACGGCCGAAAGGAAGACGATGAGAATTCACTCCAAGGATTTCCGAGTGCGGTCCGGAAAAAAACTCGACCTCCGGAAGTTGCCGACGATCGTTAAACCTTTTTGCAAAACGAAGGAGCAGTATCAGACCCTCCTGGAAAAACACATCGCAGAGTTGAGCGCACTACAGCAGCTTCACTACGCATCCAACTGCTATGCCTTGCTGCTGATCTTTCAGGGAATGGACTCAGCTGGCAAAGACGGCGCCATTCGGCACGTCATGTCGGGAGTCAATCCCGAGGGCTGCGACGTTTTCAGTTTCAAACAACCGAGTGCCGAAGAGTTGGAGCATGATTTTCTTTGGCGCACCACTTGTCGGCTTCCTGAACGCGGACGGATCGGCATCTTCAACCGTTCTTATTACGAAGAGGTGTTGATCGTTCGCGTGCACCCGGAGATTCTTCGCAACCAGCGCCTTCCCGAAGCGTTACGCGACGAGAAAACCATTTGGAAGGACCGGTATCGCTCCATCGTCGATTTGGAGCGCCACCTTTATTACAACGGAACTCGAATCGTCAAAATATTCCTGAACCTTTCGTACGAAGAGCAGCGAAAGCGGTTTCTTGCGCGCATTGACGAGCCCGACAAGAACTGGAAAGTCAGCCCCTCGGACAATCACGAAAGGAAGTACTGGAAGCATTACATGAAAGCGTATGAGGACTGTCTGCAAGCGACCAGCACTCATCACGCGCCCTGGTACGCCGTTCCCGCCGACGATAAGGAGAACGCCCGGTTGATTGTTTCCCGAATTGTCCTCGATGTGCTCAAGGACCTCAAAATGGCCTATCCGAACACAAGCGAGAAGCGCCGGCAGGAACTACAAGCGATCGGCAAGCAACTTATGAAAGAGAAGTAACGGCGGTTCCTCATCGAGTGGGTATATTCACTTTCGGAAACAGTATTGTGGCGCGGAGATGTGGGGTCTTTCCAGCTTTGCTGGGGCTTAGGCGTGGCGTGGGTTTTTTGTCAGCGCCTCGAAGCCGGAGATTACGTCGAACAGCTCTTCATCGATAGATTCCTGTCGAAATCGGCGGAAGGTGCGGTTCAGATCCTCCAAAATGTCTTCTATGTTCCTTTCCGCGCGTTGCATCGCCGCCAGACGGCTGGCGTTTTCGCTGGCAAGGGATTCCGCACAGGCCTGAAAAAGCAGAACAAAGAGGTATCCTCGGACGAAAGCCGGAAGTGCCAGCTCTGATCCTTCGATGACCTCCGGCAAGTTCTTTGTTGGCCAAGCCATTGCGGCCAGCTTGTGTTGACAGGTGTAATCCAGCGGCACCAACCGCTCGCCGACGGGTTCGTAAAGGGCCCCGAATTTCGGGTGGTTGTGGAAGACATACACCTCCTCCACATCGCCATGATCGAGAGCCGACTGGCCTTTTATGAGGATCTGACCGATAAGGGGCGTGATGGCATTGACTGAAGTAGGGACCGACAGCAGATCGACGGGAGCGATGCCGGTATCTGCTAACAGCGCGTGAGCGCGATCGCCGACCGCCCAGATTTTCGTTATTTTGCCGGGCAACGTTTTGAGCTCGTGCACGGCGAATTCCACGATTACTTCATTAAACCTGCCGACAAGACCCTGATCCGAACCGAACACGACCGCGCCGATCTTTCCTTCATGCGGCCGCTTGTGCGGGAGTTTTGCCTCGGCGAGAGCAACCGGTCCCCCCTGATGGAGAGACGCGACTAATGCGAGTTCCACCGTGCGATAGTAGTCGTCGAGCGCTTGAACTGCCTTCTCGTATTGTCCAATGCTCGACGCCGCCAGCGCTTTCATCGACCGAACCACACCTTCGAGATCCCCCGCGCCGTCGATCTTTCGACGCAGACTCTCCAATGTGCCGCTCATGGCGAAGCCTTGGCCGGGGCGGTGGGCTTAACAATGGATTTTGGTGCGGCTTCGTGTTTGGGATCGGCTGGCTTCGGTTTAGCTGCGGGCTGGAACGGACCAAGCGCGCGCGTGGCAACCTCCAGAATCGCCTTTCGGTCAGCGTCACTCAATTTGTCCGCTGACGTTAGCCGCCCCGCAATGTCAGCCGGGATGTCCGACGTCGCTTTCTGGATTGCCTGCTCCGCATCGCTCACCCTTTCGATAGGCACCGCGTCGAACAGGTTTGCCGTCAAAGCCAGGAGAACAACGATCTGCTCGATCATCGAGACCGGCTGCGATTCCGGCTGTTTGAGGCAGGCTCGAATGCGCTGCCCGTGATCGATAATCTTGCGCGTGGATTCATCGAGACGAGTTCCGAACTTCGCGAACGTTTCCAACTCCTCGAACTGCGAGTAGGCCAGTTTAAGGTTGCCGGCAACAGCGCGATACGCAGCTCGTTGCGCCGCTCCGCCCACGCGCGAAACGGATTTGCCGACGTCGACCGCGGGTAGGATTCCCAGTTCGAACAACGTGGGCGAGAGGTAGATTTGACCGTCCGTGATGGAGATGAGATTGGTTGGGATGTAGGCGGAGATATCCTGCGCCTCGGTCTCAATGATGGGAAGTGCGGTGAGAGAACCACCTCCGCGCTCCTTGCTGAGATGCGTCGCCCGCTCCAACATTCGCGAATGAATGTAGAAGATGTCGCCGGGAAACGCTTCGCGCCCGGGCGGACGACGAAGCAACAGGGAGAGTTCGCGATAGGCGCGTGCGTGCTGCGTGAGATCGTCGTAAACGATGAGCACATCGCGGCCCTTTTGCATGAAATATTCGGCGATGCTCGTCGCCGCGTAGGGCGTGATATAGACAAGTCCGGGCGCATCGTTACCTTCGGCGACAACCACGACGGTGTAATCCATCGCTCCTTTTTCGCGGAGGTTGGCCACGACCTTCGCGACGGCGGAAGCGCGCTGACCGATCGCACAATAAACGCAGAGCACATTTTGCCCGCGTTGGTTCAAGATGGCGTCGATCGCAATAGCTGTCTTGCCCGTCTGTCGATCGCCGAGAATCAATTCGCGCTGACCACGTCCGATAGGAATGAGGGCGTCGACAACCTTCAGTCCCGTCTGCAAAGGCACGACTACGGGCGCGCGGTCCATGATGGGCGGCGCCGGGCGCTCGACCGGCAAGCGCTCGTCTCCCGCCAGCGGGCCTTTGCCGTCAAGCGGTTTGCCCAACGGATTGATCACCCGCCCCAGCAAACTGTCTCCTACCGCTATATCCATGACCCGCCCGGTGCGTTCGACTTCGTCGCCCGCGTGCAGATCCTGATATTCGCCGAGCAGGATCACGCCGATTTCGTCCTCATCCACGTTGAATGCAATGCCCAACAGATCGCCACGGAATCTCACCAATTCCTCATACCCTACGCCAGGAAGGCCTGAAAGCGTGGCGATTCCGGTGGAGACATTTGTGACGATGCCCACTTCGCGCAGCGTGAGTCGCGGCGTGAAGGCTTCGCGCACTTGCCTTATTCCAGCGAAGACGCTGTCGAACTCTTGCTGGAGGCTCTCAGGTTCCATGTTCATGCGCTCACGGTTTCGGGCTTAGGCGCTTCGGGCTTCGGCTCGGTTTTAGCTTCTGGCTTCGGTTCTGTTGTTGCATCTACCTTAGGCTTGGGTTTCAATTCCGGCTTGGTTTCAGCTTTCGCTTCAGGTTTTGGCTCAGCTTTCACTTCTGGCTTCGGCTCGGCTTTCACCTCCGGCTTGGTCTTAGCTTTCGCTTCTGCCGCTGTAGCCTCGTCCCTCTTCTTCAGGAGTTCATCGACGCCTTTTCCCAACGAGGCCAGATAATCCGCGATGCTCCACGCCACTTTTTGTCCATTCGCGGTGAGTTCAATGCCGCTGATTAAATCTGGCGAGGTTTCGAACCGGATATGGATTTCCGCCGAGAAGGTCTCGTTGAGGGCATTCTGAACCGCGGCCCTCTGAGCGGAACCCAGATCAAAGGTGCTCCGCACGACTGCCGGTTCAGACGATGACTTGAGGGCTGCACCGAGCAGTGCCTTAGCCTTCCCGTCCATTTCGCGCAACCGGCGCGTGAACACCTCTCCCATACGTTCTTCGAGACTGACTGTGGCGAGGTCTGCGAGAGTCTTTCGCGCGATTCCAAAGACTTCTTGCTTTGCTAGGTTAGTGATCGCACTGCCCAGCCTCTTTTGGTCATTTCGCAATGCGGCCGCTTGCACAGCGCGTAAATTATCCGCATCTTTGTGCGCTTCGTCGAGAAGACGCTCGCGCTCGACTTTCGCCTCGTCCGCAGCCTTGCCCAGAAGAGCGCTGCGTTGTTCATCAAATACTTTGTTCTTGTTTTGAAAGTCGTCGCGCTCCTTTTGTGCCTCGGTCTTCTTCGCGTCGGCATCCGCAAGTTCAGCGGCGATGCGCTTTTCCCGCGCGTCGATGGCGTTGAGGATGGGCTTGTAGAGGAAATGCTTCAACAACCACACCAGGATTAGGAAGTTTAGTACCTGTGCCCCGACGGTGAACCAGTCGATGAGCATGGCTCATTTCCCTCCGGTTTGAGCGATGACGTGACTCCAAAACGGGTTTGCAAAAATGAGAATCATCGAGACGACAAAACAGTAAATGGCCAACGATTCGATCATCGCCAGACCTACGAACAATGTCCGAGTGATCGTGGCCGAGGCGTCGGGTTGCTGTGCCAGCGAAGTCAGGGCGGTGGCGACGGCCCGGCCCTCTCCGAGAGCCGGACACATACAACCGATGCCGGTGGTAATACCGGCAGTGGCGATTGATACGACTGCGACGACGGTAACGCTATCCATAAGGAGTCCTTCTTATCGCTAATGTTGCGCTTACAAAGTTTTCGGTTCTGGCTTGGGTTGGACGTTACTCTGAACGACGGCCACCTTCAGTTTCGGTTTTCGGGTGGCGGCCGCAATGTAGACCGTGGCCAGAATGCTGAAGATATATGCTTGCACCATGCCCGTGAGCAGCCCGAGTACGGTCATGAAAATCGGAAAGATAAAGGGCGTGATCGTGAGCAAGATCCCAATAATCATCACTCCGCTCATCATGTTGCCGAACAAACGAACTGCCAAGGCCAGCGTGCGCGACAGTTCGCTGATGATATTGAACGGCAGCATGATGAACGTTGGCTTTGTGTAGGTCTTGAGGTAGGCAACGAACCCCTGCTCCCGGATGCCAAACAGAGGTACGGCGACAAACACACACAGGGCCAGGGCCGCGGTGGTCGAAAGTGAACCCGTCGGCGGCTTATAACCTGGGATCACCGTACCGAGGCTGGCCGTCGCAACGAACAGAAAGAGCGTGCCCAGAAAGGAGAGATACTTTGCTGGCTCGCTCAGGCCCACTTCCTTGATTTGTTCCTCCATTGCGGTGACGATGATTTCGAGTGACCCTTGCCAGCGTGAGATATCGCCTTCAGTCTTAAGCTTGCGTGTGATCAACTTTGCGCCCAACGACATCACGATCATCGTCGCCCACGTCATGACGATTGTTCCGTCGAGTTTCACAAAGCCGTGCTGCCACAGAATCTGCTGATCGGATGTGAGATTTACCGGCATACTTCACCGACAGTCTGAGGCCTCTTCGCGTTTTCAATCGGCGCGCGGGTACGCCAAGTCACCAGGATGCGCGCCAGGATAAATCCAACCAGGCAAGAGAGCACTCTGCGCCAATCGCCTCGAGCGACAAAGTAAAACCCAGCCAGCGCACTCCCTGTTCGCAGTAGCAGGCTGAAGAAGAACAACGCCGCCGGCTGTTTGGACGAAACGCCTCTCCGAATTGTCCACCAAAGGCCGCCAAAGAAAAACATACCGAGCAAAACGCCAGCGATCAGCGGCAGTACAAGAGCGGAGACGAGAGCCAACGGTTCACTCATCTTTCTTATCCTCCGATTTGTGTTCCTCAGGTTCGTCGTGCATGGCCTTGTCCTGCTGTGCCACCCAATGCCAAGCATTGGCGCAGCCGATGCACAAACCAGCGACCAGCAACATGAGCGTCCAGGAACGAGCTCCCGGATGCCTTCGGTCTAGCCAGAGGCCGAGCATCGCGCCCAGAAGCGTCGGTACTGCGACGGACCAGCCGATGAGTCCGGACATGCCGAGACCAAACCAGACTCCCTGTTTGCCCTCCCGTTGAACCCTGAGCTTGCGGGCAGCCTTCGCGGTCACCTGCCGCTCGAATTCCGTCTCCTCGTTCACGGATTGACCTTTCAGCTCATCGCTCATGTTGAAACTCTGCGAGCCGACCGATAAGGCCACTTTCCATTTTGGCGATCGCAGCGCGAACGTTGCGCTCGCTTTGGTCGAGCGTCAGAAACTCACGTTTCACCGCTTCATGGAGCTGGGTGAGATCCGTTCCGCCGATGGCGTGGCGCACGGAGACGAGCACATCCGCGCCTGCCTTAACCAACACGCCTTCATCGACGGCGAGGTAAACGGTTCCGTCTTCTCTTGTTTCGTAAGTCAAGATCCCGGGCGCAAGCGCCGCAACGCAGTCGAGGCGGTGAGGCAGGATTCCGAACGACCCCTCGCGGGTCTCGGCAACGATGCGCGATACGTCCGTTTTCGCCGCGAAAATCTCGAACGGAAGCAGGATCTTAAGATTCATGGGCCTTCGCTGGCTCTGTTGGCGGTTCTGATTTCAGTGCTGTGTCCGTCTCGGGGTGTAGTTTCGATCTTTGGCTTCGTTTTCGAATCCATCTTTGGTTCGGTTTTCGGTCTTGTTTTCGGGTCCGGTTTTTTCGCTTCGCCAATCGCTCCGATCATATAGAGCGCGCTCTCCGGGTAATCTTCGAACTCGTCTCGCAGAATGCGGTCGCAGCCATCGAGCGAGTCTTTAAGACTGACAAGCTTTCCCTTGATCCCACTAAACTGCTCGGTAGCAAAAAACGGCTGTGTGAGAAAGCGTTCCAGCCGCCGGGCGCGAGCGACGGCGTTCCGGTCTTCCGGGGAAAGCTGTTCCAGGCCGAGCATGGCGACAATATCCTTGAGAGCCTCGTACTGCGCAAGGGTTTTTCGGATTTCTTGTGCCAGTTTGTAGTGCCGATCGCCCACGATGCCGGGCGTCGCCATTTTCGAGCTGGATTGGAGCAGGTCGATGGCCGGATAAAGTCCTTCGCTCGCCCGCTTGCGCGAGAGCACGATCGAAGCCGAGAGATGCGAGAACACATGCACCGCCGCCGGGTCGGTCAAGTCGTCGGCCGGTACATACACGGCTTGGATGGACGTAATGGCTCCTGCACGGGTGTTGGCGATGCGTTCCTCAAGCCCCGACAACTCCGTACTCATCGTTGGTTGATAACCAAGGCGCGACGGCATCTGGCCCATCAAGCCGGATACTTCCATGCCGGCCTGAATAAAACGAAAAATGTTATCGATCAGCAAGAGAACGTCTCGATGCTCGTCATCGCGGAAATACTCCGCCATCGTTAACGCCACATCTCCCACCCGAAACCGGCTGCCCGGCGGTTCATTCATCTGGCCGTAGACCATTACCATGTTCTGAAGAACGCCCGCTGCTTTCATGGCGCTATAAAGCTCTTCACCTTCGCGGCAGCGCTCCCCAATCCCGCAAAAAATGCTCATCCCTTTCTGATGCCCGATCATGTTGTGGATCATCTCCGTGAGCAGCACCGTCTTGCCGACACCCGCGCCGCCAAACAAGCCCGCCTTACCGCCGCGTTCCAACGGTACGAGCACATCGATGGCCTTGATGCCCGTCTCGAAAACCTCGGACTTGGTGGAGCGCTCGGACAGCGGCGGTGGTGCTCGATGGACGGTTCTCCATTGCACATCCGACGGCTGCGGCTGCCGGTCGATGGCCTGACCGAACACGTCGAACATTCGCGAAATGATCGTCTTGCCGACCGGCGCTTGCAGGGGTGCGCCCGTGTCTTCGACCGGCATTCCGCGGGCCAAACCTTGGGTGGGCGTCAAGGCAATTCCCCGAATCCGACACGCATCAAGCTGTGTCATGACTTCGACGACGATCTCTTGTCCCGCTCCGGCGCGCAGCACTGAGAAGATCGGTGGCAGGTGATTCTCAAACCGTACATCGACCACGCTGCCGCGCACGGAAACGACGGCGCCATGATTCGAAGAAGGTGATTCATTTCTCATCTGCAGGTCCATGCCGGCCGCGCTTGGGCGGACACATAGCCCATGATTTCTGGGGCCGAATCAATGATGCCCAACGAGTTCCTGACGTTCCGGGCCGGGTTTCTCACGATGCCAGTACCTTTCGCGAAGATAGTGACGATGCAACTCTTCTTCGTAGTCGCGGGTGATGAGAGCTGCTTCCGTGTATTCCGGAGATGCTTTGACGGCTTCCCGAGTGAGGTCAATAAAGACTTTGGATTCTTCCCAGCTGATTCGTTCAATCCATTGGGTTGAAATCAGGACCTTTTTGCCCGGCCACCAGTTGCGTGTGTCCACAACCAAGTAGCGAATCGCCCAATCCTCGTCATCCACCACAAAATCCGAGACGTGACCGATCTCTCCGTCCCGGGCTTGAATCGTGCGGCTAGTTACATCCTTGGTGCTGCGCAGATGCGGGTCATCACTCTTTTTGTGACGAGTGGTAGCGGACCATTGTGCTTGCCGCTCAGGGTAAGCGGAATTGCCCCACATCAAAGGGCCGTCCCAGTAGGCCGGCCAACCATAAAACGAGTAATACTGAAACTCGTACTGTCGAGAGACTGGTTTGTCGGTGAGCAAGGATGGACTATTCTCAATTTGCTTCTTGGTCAAAGCGACGGGAATGACGTGGTCATCCGTGCGGGCTGGGTCGAGTGCGTAAGGCGAAATCAAGACCTGCCGACCGCCCAGCCAGCCACCTGTATCGGCAATGAGATATCGAACCGCCCAACTCCGGTCATCGAAGTAGAACTCTTCAGCCTTGCCGATGTCTCCGTCGCGGGCACTCAGTTTGTAGCCTTTAAGATCTTTAGCTAGTCGCAGCATATGCGTTTCTCCTTGGTGAAGACGGCGACAAGTGTTTTCGACGGGAACCAACATATCCCTATCGATGCAAGCCTATTGAAATGAGTGCTGGCAATCTGAGCAATAACGCTCACCGCGCGAGACCTGCGGCGAACATTTCCATCTCACGCGATCTGGAAGCGGCGGAAGACCGGTACTTTGATCAAATCCAAAAGGAATGCAAACAGCAGCGCTGCCACAAGCGTAGAAACGACGGCAGCAATTGGCAGAGGCCGCATCGCGATGCCGCGCATCGCCAGCGCGGAGATGATCAAGATGTCTCCTATCGTCGAAACAATCAGCCACGTACCTGGGCGAGAGTTCCACAAATGCTGGCGTTCGCGAATGGCGTAAAGGGTGGCTTCGCCCCCGAACACGAGCGAAATCGCGGCGAGGGTCTGGAGTCCACCGATGTCGAGTCCTAGCCGGTATTTGCCTACAAGCAGCAACCCCGTGCAGAACCCTAGAAGGCAGATTCCTAATACCGAGCATGCCAGAACCAACTTGCCGATTTGCCACTGATTGGGCTTTGCCGACGGGCGGACATTGTCTGCGGTGACAGACATGCCAAGGAAGTCACCGGTGATCATGATGATCACCATGAGTAACGGCGTGAGGATGGCGTGACCGGTGACGATCAGCCCAATGGCGAGGAATAGCACATTGACGATCTTCTTGGTAACGGAGTTCAGCGTGTAAGTAAGGATGCGCTGGAAGGCCGACCGTCCCTCTTTCACGGCAAAGACAATGCCTCCAAGTCCGGAAGTGGTCAACACGATTCCTGCGGCTGACTTCGCTACGTCCGTTGCCGTGGATACTGCAACTCCCATCTGTGCCTGGCGTAGAGCGGGGGCATCGTTCGCACCATCTCCACACATCCCAACCGTGTGGCCGCTCTTCTGGAACGCCTTCACTAAGTCATACTTACCCTCGGGAAAAACACCGGCGAAAACAGCGAATTGCTCCGGGCGAACATCTTTAGGGAGCGGACCAGGAGGACAGATTGGCCCGTCCAGTCCTACGGCGTGAGCCACGATACTTGCCGTAGCCGGCGCATCGCCGGTTACCATAACCATGTGCACGCCCAGAGCCTCTAACTCGCTGATGAGCGCAGCAGCATCGGATCGAGGTGGATCACTGAGTGCGACGAGTCCAATGAGTTGCATTGCGTTTGGAGGGCCGGCCACAACTGCGAGGACTCTGTAACCTTGCTTCTCAAGTTCATCGGCCTCAGGGGATCCCGCGGAACTCGTCCCAGTCGCAGACGCTTGCGCAAGAGCTGAGGCCGTGCCATAGGCTCCCTTCACGATCCGTAAACTCCGACCGTTCCCTGAGGTGGCCATCGCTTCCGACATCTTCTTTGCCGGATCGAACGGTATGAATTTGACGAGTTTCGGCGAATCTGGCTCGCTCTTCAGCTTAGCGGCACCTCGAATGGCTTCGTCTACAGGGTCCTGGCCCCCATCCGCACTTGCCAGCGACGCCAATGCCAGGACGTGAGCTTCACTGAAGCCGGGCATCGGACGGACGCTGTTCACGGACAATTGGTTCTGGGTCAACGTGCCTGTCTTGTCGGAGCAGAGCACATCCATGGTCGCCGCTTCATCGACGGCGGAAAGTCGAGTCGAAAGTACTCCCAGCTTCGCAAGGGATCGAGCCCCGAGAGCAGTAGCGAGCGTGAACGTCGCTGGCAAAGCCACCGGGATGGCAGCGAGAACTGCGGTCAGCAGCAACGGAATCGTTTCGCTCCAAGGCAGGCCGCGTAAGGTCGCATAGGTGATCAACCCAACGATGATCACTCCGTTGAAAATCGCGAGGTTGCGCACAACATGCAGAACAGCCTTTTGTTGTGAGCTGACAACATGCGCCGTGCGGACCAACTCGGCAGTGTGCCCGAATTTGGTTCTCGGCCCGGTCTGGATTACTCTTGCAGTGGCCTCGCCTCGCCGCACGAGTGCGCCCGCATACGTCTCTACACTCGCTCCAGACTCAACGGGCACAGATTCACCCGTAAGCATCGATTGGTCGAGGAGAACGGATCCGTCCACGATCTTCACGTCCGCGGCTACCACTGCGCCCAGAGATAGTTTGACCAGGTCACCCGGCACCAACTCCGCGGACGGTACTACCTTCCATGCGCCATCCCTCTGCACCGATGCATTCAAGGCAAGACGAGACTTCAGGGCCGCGAGTGTTGCTTGCGCTTTTCCTTCCTGCAAGAAGCCCAATGCAGCATTGAAGGCAAGCAGAAACGCTATGACCGCTGCCTCGGTAAACTTGTGCAGCACTAACTCCAGCACGATCGCGGCCTCAAGCATCCACGGAACGGGAGCCCATAATTTGTCGATCATTCTGCGCAATGGGTGGAGGGCAGTGCTGGGCATGGAATTTGGCCCAATCGTTTTCAGGCGGCTCTGAGCCTCGTGCGTCGTCAGTCCGGATTTGTCAGCCAATGTGACTACGGATGAATTGCTGGGAGATTTCTGCGGTGTGCCTGCTGCAGGGTTGAGAGCTGTCGTCGTCATACGCACGCCTCCGGTTTCTTCACTCACTCGGAACAAGAAACCAACTGCGGAGTCGACCTGAACTTTCGAAACCTCAAGAGTGACTTGATTGAGAAACAGGCAATGCCGACGCTGCTATCGGTCGCCGCCTCGCGTCCGAAAGCGAACTGAAATGAGGGGACGGGTTCGCGTGAGGACCGCCGCCAAACAGTTGCTTCGCCCGTTTGGTCACCCATTGAATCGGTCTCAGAACTTTTGACTTCCCGCAACTCTCGCAGCCAAAGAGCGGTCGCACATCTGAGAGGATTGCATAGGCCACATTGAGCGCGACCTGAAAGGGTCGGAATCCCAATATGGTAGTGCCGAAACTCCATGCAAACCATTTGGTGTTGGACAAATTCCTGAGTGTCTCCGCGACGGCTTCCCCTCCTAACCTCATCGAGCCATCGGGCATCAGGACGTGGATCGACTCATAGGCATCCCAGATATCGAGATCGGGATTGAGCAACCGAAGTCTCTCCGGGTCGTCACCAATCGGCTGTACGACGATGCTCGTCTCACCTGATTTGCTCTGCGCCGACCTTTGCACCCAATGCCCAATGTGGCGACAGACCGCGCATTCGTCATTAAAGAGGAGAATTGGCTTAGACTGCTTCTGCATCATCCTGTCTTGCCCTCCGTTCCTGACTCAAAGGGCCGCGTTACCGCTATCAGGACACTGGACACTGTCGGGGATGGACCTTCTACTCGTCCAACTTCGTTTTGATTGAGAAACATGACCAGAGTTGGTGTGCCTTGGATCTGATAGTCGCCGGCGAGTTCCTGTTCGACTGCGATGTTGACCCTAAAAATTCTCTCCTGAGGCCCCAACATTTTAGCCACCTGCTCTAGAACCGGCTCGATCGCTCGACAGTGTGCACATCCGTAAGACATGAACTCAACCGCGA
Source organism: uncultured Acidobacteriaceae bacterium (assembly GCA_963712035.1). Lineage (GTDB taxonomy): Bacteria > Acidobacteriota > Terriglobia > Terriglobales > Acidobacteriaceae > PALSA-270. Next base: position 302,132 of record CAVQGL010000009.1, read on the forward strand.
TTGGTCCCTCTGCCTCTAGAACTAGGCGGGTAAATGTGCTGGAGGTAACCGTTTGTATCTTGTCCCTCGATAAAGGTCTTGCTGCTGTTTGTCGGGGGTGCTCCAGAGTCTCGTTAATCATGGGTGCGTCCGCGTTGAATGTATTCTTTTGGCCAGCCCTGCGCGCATTCCATCTTCAACAGCCACCTTATCGATGCGACTCTCCTCTGCTTGCTCTTCAACTTCTTCCCTGGAGGCCACAGCATCGTCGGCAGTCTCTATCTGTTTATTGCTCATGAACGAGGTCGACACGCCAGCCCTATTTTCAAGTGCCGCCTTCTCCACGTTCTCTTCCTCAATTTGCTCCGCCACCTCTTCTTCATTGGCTGCAGCATCGTCGTTGGTTGCGATCTGTTGGCTCAATTGAGACTTCGGAATCGTTCCAAACTTTCCGACTGTCGTCATGGTCCTTGAACCCCCTGCTACGAGGTATGACTTACCAATCGCGAAGAAACTACCAAACGAACAGGCGAGCACCAGACCCGGCGGAACGCACTCTGCCACTTTGGGTCGAAGGATCGCGAACCGGAATCTCCTCATCGATCTTCGCGCTCGGGAGCGCTGGCCGTGTCGCGCTGATCTTTTCAATCTCCAGGGCACCGTGGCAGTTCATAATCTCGGCAGCTTGGTCCGCGTTCTTTCCGGTACCGGTTGCGAACACCATGACGCCACCACGACGCACGCCTTGGACATACGCTTCTGCATCCGCTTCAACGACTCCGAACGCCGTTAGATCCCGAATCAAATCGACCTCGAAATCAGTGTGTGGAGTACTCATGAGGCCGCTGCCGGGCATCTCGACTGGCTCTCCCAACACACGGATGTCCTTCTGCAGAAAACCTTTGGCCGAAAGATCGCGAACGACCCCGTCGGCCGATCCTGAATTCTCGAACAGACCTACTGCAGTCTTTGCCATATTGCCCCCTTGCTTCTTTCATAGAGTCGCCGAACCTCGTTCGCAATACTGATCAGAATTGATCAGCCGATCTCAGGCATGAGGCTTGAGACTTGATTTGCTGAACACCAAGACCAAGTACTGATCAAGGCGTCTTCGGCAACTCCAAAAAGAGGAATCCTGTCCATGAAAGCAGTCCTAGTGCGCGCCTATGGTGACGTGAACCAACTTTTCTACGGAGACACTCCCGACCTTAAGCCGGGACCGGGAGAAGTGCTGGTCAGAATGTCAGCGACCAGCATCAATCCCATCGACTGGAAACTACGTCGTGGCGAGCTGAAAGCGTTCATGCCATTGCAGTTCCCGGCAATCCTGGGCCGTGACCTTGCCGGCGAAGTGGTCGGCCTGGGAGACGGAGTTAAAGGCAGGAAGATTGGCGACCGTGTCCTTGGGCTCGTAAATCATGCGTATGCAGAATACGTTTTGTGCAAGGCAGACGAACTGGCTCTCATACCTTCAGGCCTTAGCTTTGAGCAGGCGGCTGCACTTCCTCTCGTGGTGCTTACCGGCGCTCAACTCATCGAGAAAGGGATCAGGCCCAGATCCGGAGAAACAATATTGATCACCGGGGCCGTGGGCGGAGTCGGGCGCACCGCTGTCCATGTCGCTCGACAACATGGAGCGCATGTAATCGCGGGAGTGCGCTCCACACAAAAGAAAGAGGCAGAAGGTCTTCGCGCTGACAGAATACTGGCCCTGGACAGCGAATCAGAACTCGCCAGCCTGAAGGAACTCGACGCCGTGGCCGATACGGTCGGGCACGAGGTGATTGTCTCCCTAATTCCCCACATCAAGAAGAACGGGGTACTCGCAACCGTTTTAGGCAAGCCTGAAGCGGCCAACGGGCGCGATCTGCGCGTCGCGGAAATCTGGGCGCAGCCCGATTCTTTAAGACTTGAACAGCTCGCATACGAGGTCGCAGCGGGCAAATTCTCGATTCCCATCCGGCAAGAATTCAAACTGTCAGACATCCGTTCTGCGGACCCGATGGCTGAAAAAGGCGGGATCGGAAAAATCATACTGGTCGCGTGAATCGGTCATCTATGCGAATCACTGCACTGTTAGTTTTGGGAGTGGCTGCTGTCGTCGGCAAGATAGCCTTCGCCGAATCGAAAGCCTCGCTGCAAACCGTCCCTCACGTCGATCTGGCACGGTATGTCGGCCGCTGGCATGAGATTGCGCGATATCCCGCATGGTTCGAAAAGGACTGCGCGTCCGATGTGACCGCAACCTACACTCAGCTTTCCGGCGGCAAGATCGAGGTTCTGAACGAGTGTCGAAAAGCGGACGGGCAGATGAAGAGGTCAAAGGGCACGGCTCGTGTCGCGGACAAGAGGACGAATGCCAAGCTCAAGGTTACATTCTTCTGGCCGTTCTCAGGAAACTACTGGATCATCCACCTGGCGCCCGATTACAGCTACGCCGTCGTCGGAGAACCTGATCGTAAATATCTCTGGATCCTCAGCCGTTCTCCTCAGCTCACCGAATCAGTCTATGGGCGGATCGTTACCCGCCTTCGAGAACTTGGGTACGATCCGTCCTTATTGATGAAAACCACGCAAAGCGTACAAGAGCCTCTGGCAGGTGCGCGAAGTAACTGAAAGGACTTTTTGTGGAAGATCATAGATCTGCCCGGCAAGACGATACGAATGTCTATCTCATCGGCGGCGGTATTGCTTCCCTCGCCGCGGCGGCTTTCCTCATCCGAGACGCAGATATCCCAGGCCACAACATCGTCATCATGGAGCAACTCGATCGCTTGGGCGGCAGTCTCGACGGCGCCGGATCCCCACGGGACGGTTATGTCCTTCGCGGCGGCAGGATGATCGAGAGTAAGTATCTCTGCACTTATGAACTGTTCTCGTCGATCCCGACGCTCGATGGAAGCAAGACCGTCACTCAGGAAATCTTCGACTGGAACGAAACCATGAAGACTTCCTCAAAGTCGCGGCTCGTCCGCAAAGGACAGAGAATCGACGGCCCCGAATTTGGCTTGAGCGAGAAGCACATCCTCAATCTGGAGCGTCTGGCGGCGGAGCCGGAGGGAATGCTCGGCAGGAACACCATCGCGGACGAGTTCGACTCTTCATTCTTCAAGACGAATTTCTGGTTGATGTGGTGCACAACGTTTGCATTCCAGCCATGGCATAGCGCTGTCGAGTTCAAGCGCTATCTGCTCCGGTTTACACACATGGTCGCTGGATTCAACCATCTTAAGGGGATCATGCGAACGGTCTACAACCAGTACGACTCCATGGTGCGTCCGCTCCAGAAATGGCTTGAGGAGCGGGGGGTACGGTTCGAGTTGAACACCCGCGTCACCGATCTTGTCCTTTCTGAAGAGGCTGACCGCAAGACAGTAGAGCGTATCGTCTACACGCGGAACGGTCTCTCCGGCGAGGTTGAAGTTGGCAAAAACGACTTCGTGATCGTCACCCTCGGTTCGATGACTGAGGCTTCCAGCCTCGGATCCATGGACTCGTCCCCTGTCCTCAACGGAAAAACCGACAGTGGGGCCTGGACGCTTTGGGAAAAGCTCGCCGCTGGCAGGCCCGATTTCGGCCGACCATCGGCCTTTGCCGATCACATCGAAGAATCAAAATGGGTGTCGTTCACCACTACTCAGCGAGATCCTACCTTCTTTCGTTTGGTTCGGGACCTCACCGGCAATGTGCCCGGAGAAGGCGGACTGATCACCTTCGCGGATTCCAGTTGGTTGACCTCGATCGTACTGCCCCATCAGCCGCACTTCATCGGACAACCTGAGAACGTGAATGTGTTCTGGGGGTACGGACTGTTTGTCGATAAGCCAGGCGACTTCGTGAAAAAACCGATGTCCGCCTGTACCGGCCGGGAAATCATGACCGAGATCCTGGGCCACCTGCACATCGAATCCGAAGCATCGCAGATCTTGAAAACCTCCATTTGCATTCCCTGCATGATGCCCTTTATTACCAGCCAGTTCCTGCGGCGCGAAAAAGGTGATCGCCCTGAGGTTGTGCCCAAAGGATCGACAAACCTGGCCTTCACAGGCCAGTTCTGCGAACTGCCCGACGACGTGGTGTTCACCGTGGAATACTCGATCCGCTCCGCGCAGACAGCTGTCTACAACTTGCTCGAGCTGAACCGAAAACCGCCGGCCGTCTATAAGGGCCAATACGACCCACGCGTTCTGTACAAAGCATTCGCGACCCTACACGACATTAAGGCGTGAGTCGAACAAGGAGGAAATCTTGAGAGACAAAATGAAGAAAGTTGTTACCTCGACGGCGACTGAAAGCCTACGCGAGGCGGACGTGCAGTCCGGTGACACGCAAGGTTTGTCGAACGCAGAGCAGGCTAATAGTGAAAGCGTCGAAGAACTGGCATCTGACGGGCAATCGTTCGAAGCAGCGGCTGTGAGCGGCGTGGAAGACGCAGACGATCCTGATGTTCATGAAGTGAGAACAAGAGAAGTGCTTCAGGACGATGTACCCCGCGAGTACGACGGCGAACAATGAGCGGAGATTCCAGGCCACGTCTTCATCACCGGGACGACTAGAGTTTCGACGGCCAACAAGGTCATCGAGAATGCCGCCAACAAGAATCGAACGACACCGTACATCACGCATCGGCTGGTTGCGCGCGGCGGTGCTGGGTGCGAACGACGGGATTCTCTCAACATCGAGTCTAGTCTTGGGTGTCGCAGCTGCACACGCGACTCACAGCAGCGTGGTGGTCGCAGGCGTCGCAGGACTTGTAGCCGGGGCCATGTCAATGGCAGCGGGCGAGTACGTGTCTGTCCACTCACAGGCAGATACCGAAAAAGCCGACCTCACGCTTGAGCGAGCGGAACTCAAAATAGACGACAAGGGCGAACACAAGGAACTGGTGGCAATCTATGTCGCTCGCGGCCTCGACCCCGTGCTCGCGAAACAGGTCGCCCAACAATTGATGGCCCACGATGCGCTCGGCGCCCATGCTCGCGACGAACTCGGCATCTCCGAAGAGTCCCGAGCACGTCCGATTCAGGCCGCCTTGGCGTCGGCTTGCAGCTTCGCCGTAGGGGCAGTGATGCCTCTTCTGGTCGCGACTATAGCCTCGCCAGCCAGGGTCATACCGATTGTTGCCGGAAGTTCGTTGCTATTTCTGGCGCTTCTCGGTGGATTGGCGGCGCGCGCGGGTGGCGCAGGTGTGATTGTTGGCGCCTTGCGCGTCACATTTTGGGGAGCGCTGGCTATGGCGGTGACCGCGGGAGTTGGGTCGCTATTCAAAACACGTGGATGAGCCTTGCCTGCCGATGGTGCGACATGTCAGGGAATCCAATGCGGTGGGATGCGCGATGGTCAATCTTGATCAGTTTCCAACCACTACTGAGGACCATACTCGATAAAAGAACATTTACGGATCGGGTTAGTTCGTTCCCGTCCGCGAAAGACCACGAATGAAGTCTAAGGAAGCACACGCGTCTTGCTGCCGGTCGCAGAACGGCGCGCTTATTAGCTTCCGTGCCCGGTCCCATGTCTCGATCACATCTTGAATCAGAAGGAGTTGGCAATTATGGCAACGAAATTTATCCCACTGCATGACCGCATTCTTGTGCGCCGCGAAGAAGAGGCAGGAACTACGCGCGGAGGCCTCATTATCCCTGATTCAGCCAAAGATAAACCACAGGAAGGTACGGTCATCTCTGTGGGGCAAGGCAAGACCAACGAGGAAGGCAAACTGTTCCCCCTCGCGCTGAAGGAAGGCGACACCATTCTATTCGGCAAGTACTCCGGCACCGAAATCAAACTCGATGGCGAAGATTTCCTCATCATGAAAGAAGAGGAAGTTCTGGGCATCGTTACAGGTACGACCAAGAAAGAGAACGTCAGCACGCCAGAGACCATCGGCGCTCGCAAATAGTATCGTTGTCTCTTATTTCCTTGCGATGGTGCAGTCTCGATTTGCGTGGTCGCAGAGCCTCAAGCAACAGATCTTAACGACGTTATTTTAAGGAGAAAGAATCATGGCAAAACAAATCGTACACGGAGAAGAGTCGCGGCAGGCGATCTTGCGCGGCGTGAACTTGTTGGCGGACGCGGTGAAGGTGACTCTCGGCCCCAGAGGTCGAAACGTAGTCATCGAGAAGAAATTCGGATCTCCTACGATCACCAAGGACGGCGTCACGGTTGCGAAAGAGATCGAACTCCAGGACGGCCTTGAGAACATCGGCGCTCAGATGGTTCGCGAGGTCGCCAGCAAAACGTCCGATGTTGCCGGTGACGGTACGACAACCGCCACGGTTTTGGCCCAGGCCATCTATCGTGAAGGCGTCAGAACCGTCGCGGCCGGCGCTAATCCTATGGCCATGAAACGCGGGATTGAGAAAGCTGTCGACGCGATCTGCGGCAACATCGATCCGAAGACCGGCGAACGCAGGAACGGCGAACTGGACAAGTTCTCAAAGCCGGTTACCGGCGACATGATCGCTCAGGTCGGCAGTATCTCCGCCAACAACGATTCAACCATTGGCCACATCATCGCGGACGCGATGAAGAAAGTTGGCAAGGACGGCGTCATTACCGTAGAAGAGTCGAAAACTCTTGAGACGCAACTCGAAGTTGTCGAAGGCATGCAGTTCGACCGCGGCTATCTCTCGCCCTACTTTGTCACTGATCCCGAGCGCATGGAGGTTGCGTTCGAGAACGCCTACGTCCTCATCCACGAGAAGAAGATCAGTTCTATGAAGGACTTGCTGCCGCTGCTCGAACAGATCGTCAAGAGCGCAAGGCCGTTCGTCATCATTGCCGAAGACATAGAAGGAGAAGCACTGGCGACCCTTGTCGTCAATAAACTGCGTGGCACGTTGCAGGTCGCAGCCGTCAAGGCTCCAGGCTTCGGCGACCGTCGCAAGGCCATGTTACAGGACATCGCAACTCTTACCGGCGGGAAAGCCATCACCGAAGATCTTGGCATCTTGCTGGAAAACGTAAAGATTGAGGATCTCGGACAGGCAAAGAAAATCACGATCGACAAGGACAACACGACCATCATCGAAGGCAAAGGCAAAAAGGGTGACGTCGAGGGCCGCGTGAAGGAGATTCGCGGCCAGATTGAAAAAACGACGAGCGACTATGACCGCGAGAAGCTGCAGGAGCGATTAGCGAAACTTGTGGGTGGCGTGGCTGTGATCAAGGTGGGCGCGGCGACCGAAACCGAAATGAAAGAGACGAAAGCTCGGGTCGAAGACGCTATGCACGCGACCCGCGCTGCGGTTGAGGAAGGTATTGTTCCGGGCGGTGGAGTCGCTCTAGCGCGAAGTGCCGCGGCTCTTAACAAGTTAAAACTGGAGGGCGACGAGCAGATCGGCGTCAACATTGTGAAGCGCGCTCTGCAGGAACCGCTCCGCCAGATTGCGGAAAACGCGGGTGAAGAAGGCGCCATCGTATTAGGCAAAGTGCTCGAATCGAAGGACCAAAACTTCGGCTACAACGCTTTAACGGCGGAGTACGAAGATTTGGTTAAAGCCGGCGTGCTCGATCCGACCAAAGTAGTGCGCACAGCTCTCACCAACGCCGGATCCATAGCGGCGCTCATGCTGACCACCGAAGCTCTCGTTGCCGACATAAAGGAAGAGACAACGGGGGCCCCGGCCGGCGGCCGTGGCGGCATGGGAGACGGGTATTAAGAAGTACCAGAGACATCCACAATCATTTAGCAGCTCGGCAGTTCTCTACTCTTAGAGTTTTTGCAAGTCAGGAGATCGCAATCATGGGTAAGATTATCGGCATTGATCTCGGTACCACGAATTCGGTCGTAGCGGTTATGGATGGCGGCGAAGCCAAGGTCATCCCCAACGAAGAAGGTAGCCGCACCACTCCATCGGTCGTGGCTTTTACGAAGAGTGGCGAGATTCTCGTCGGACAAGTTGCAAGACGCCAGTCGACTACCAATCCCGAGAATACGATCTATTCGATCAAGCGTTTCATGGGACGCCGACATAACGAAGTTGGTGAAGAGTTGAAAATGGTGCCCTACAAAGTTGAGGCCGACGGCGACCACGTAGTGATCGTCGCCCAAGGCAAGAAATATACTCCCCCACAGATCTCAGCCATGATTCTCCAGAAACTGAAAAAGGCGGCGGAAGACTACCTGGGTGAAAAAGTCACTGAGGCAGTCATCACCGTCCCGGCATATTTCAATGACGCGCAACGTCAGGCTACCAAAGACGCCGGGAAGATTGCCGGACTCGACGTGAAACGCATTATCAACGAACCCACGGCGGCGGCTCTTGCTTATGGCCTGGACAAGAAGAAGGACGAGACGATCGCTGTTTACGACTTTGGTGGCGGGACCTTTGACATTTCTGTTCTGCACGTTGGCGAAGGTCTTATCGAGGTTGCAGCCACGAACGGAGACACGCATCTCGGTGGCGATAATATCGACCAGCGCCTGGTTGATTGGCTGATTGAGGAGTTCAGAAAGACTGAAGGGCTTGACCTGCGAGCTAAGGGCAATGAGATGGCGCTGCAGCGTCTCCGGGATGCAGCCGAACGTGCCAAAATCGAACTGTCTTCCACCATGGAGACCGAAATCAACCTGCCCTTCATCACGGCCGATGCCAATGGACCCAAGCATCTCGTCAAGAAACTGACGCGCGCAAAACTGGAGTCGATGGTCGAAGATCTTGTGCAGCGCTCGGTGGCCCCGTGCAAACAGTGCATGAAGGATGGCAGTGTAGATATCGGCAAGATCAACGAAGTTGTACTCGTTGGTGGCCAGACCCGCATGCCCCGCATTCAGCAACTGGTCAAGGAACTATTCGGCAAAGAGGGCGACAAAAGCGTTAACCCCGACGAAGTGGTCGCCGTAGGTGCCGCACTTCAGGGAGGTGTGCTTAAAGGCGAGGTGAAGGATCTTCTACTTCTCGATGTGACCCCACTTACTCTCTCGATTGAGACCCAGGGCTCCGTATCGACACCTATGATTCCGCGCAATACAACAATTCCTACGCGCAAGACGGAAACCTTCTCCACTGCCGCGGACAATCAGTCCACGGTCGAAGTGCACGTTCTGCAAGGCGAGCGCACCATGGCAGACCAAAACCGCACACTTGGCAAGTTCCAGCTGACTGGGATTCCTCCCGCTCCACGTGGAGTGCCCCAGATCGAGGTCACCTTCGACGTTGATGCCAACGGCATCCTGAACGTAGCCGCGAAAGACACGGCAACGGGCAAAGACCAGAAGATCACCATCACGTCATCGTCAGGCTTGAGCAAGCAAGACATCGAGCGCATGGCGAAGGAAGCCGAGTCGCACGCAACGGATGACAAACTCAGGCGCGAACAGATCGAGGCGAAGAATCAGCTGGACTCGATGGTTTACAACGTGGAGAAGATGCTGCGTGATCATGGCGACAAGATTTCGGGTTCGGAGCGAGGTGAGGTTGAAAATTCGCTTGCCGATGCAAGGAAGGTTCTGGAGTCCGCGGACAAGCATCAGATGGACGAAGCTCGCGAGCGTCTCACGAAGGCATCGCACAAACTAGCGGAGCAAATGTACAGCAAGGCACAGCCGCAAAGCGCATCTGGTGCAGGTCCGAGTGACGGTGTCAATTCCACGGCTGGTGGACGGTCCAGAGACGAGGGCGTGATCGACGCTGAGTATACGGACGTTGAGCAGAAGAAATCGGCCTAGTTCTGGATGAGGACTGTCTCAGAGTGTGGGCCTGAGCATGCGGCAGTAGTACGAAAACCATCCCTCGCCGGAGTGTGCGATTTTGCACAGACATGACCACGGGAATCTTCTTACCCTTGCTCCCACTAGGAACCGAGCCTCAATGGCTCGCTCTTAGTGTCGCAATGAGTTCAAGGGGTTTTCGAGGGAAGATACTTAACAGGTGCCGCGTCCAACCTAGGATCAGAGGGATGCCATGAGCCAGAACATCAGTCCGACATCGCCCGCGGGCTCCGCAAGTAAATGGGAGCAGCTGTTTGAATGCGCTCTGCTGGAATGTGATCCGGTAGCGCGCGATCAGCGACTCGAAAATGCGAAGGACGCCATCATGGACCGAATCGAAGACTCCTTCGATGCTGCTGCTGGTCATGAGAACCGATTGCTGCTTGCCGCTCTCAATACAATCAGTGAACTCCAGCGAGTCGCTAAGAACGATGATTTGCGTCGACCTGGACCCGCCCAAACCTTTGGATATCCTGTGTAGACAATCGAACCCCCAACGTGATGTGCGCAAACCAACTTGAACATCGTGACCGAGTTGTGAAGGGCGATATGACCAAAACGGCAGCTGGCTTATCTGAGAATCCAGATTCAACCGCTGATCTCGTCCGTGATCTAGAGGAAAGCGGTTACCCTGTGGATGGGGCGAAGGAGCAGTTTATCCAGCTATCAGACGATCTGGCGATGAAATCAGATAGACCTGACTTCCCTCCGGCGCAACCCGGCGGTGCACGCAAAATCTCGATTGCCTCAATCGAAAAAAGTTAGGGGGCGGCATAGGCCGTGTCTCATCAACAACTCTAGCCGTTCCAGGTACCACTGTTCTGAATGGCCGAGTTTGCTGTTCCTCGCTGGGCGGTTACAATGTATTCGAACGCGGGGTTAGGGGAGGCGCTTATGTCTCTGCTTCGCGAGTCCGAGGGTTCAACCAACATCGCCCGTCCAAAGCCGGTTCGTCGGATATCCGCATCAGCAGCCCAGAATTCCACACAAGTACGTCGTGGCACGAAAAGCAGTCGTGAGTTCGATCCGCATGCGTTCCTCGCTACCATCGGCGAGGGTAGAAAAGCCATGCTCTTCCCGAAGAAGCAGACCATCTTTGCGCAAGGGGATAGAGCAGACGCAGTATTTTATCTGCAAACGGGCAAGGTAAAACTCACTGTCGTCTCCAAAACTGGCAAGGAAGCAACGATCGGTATATTGAGCGATGGGAGCTTTTTCGGCGAAGGTTCACTGGCTGGCCAACCTCTTCGTATGGGTTCGGCAGCGGCAATGACAGACTGTGCTGTGATGCGAATCGACAAGAAAGCCATGGTGGATGTGCTTCATCGGGAACACGAGCTGTCTGACCTTTTCGTCGCGTATTTGCTCGCACGCAATGTCCGCTACGAAGAGGATCTGGTCGACCAGCTCTTCAATTCTAGTGAAAAGCGACTGGCCCGAGTGCTTCTTATGCTCGCTCATTTTGGTAAAGACGGTGTACCAGAGACCGTGATTCCGAAGATCAGCCAAGAGAGTCTGGCGGAAATGATCGGCACAACCCGCTCGCGAGTGAGTTTTTTTATGAACCGGTTCAGGAAACTGGGATTTATTCACTACAACGGCGGGCTGGAAGTCCACAGCTCGCTTCTCAGTATTGTTCTCCACGATTAGATTCCGCCCGGCAAAGCTGACCGCGTAGATCCAACACCGCGTAGTCGCTGGACACTCGCTTTCCAATATCGGAACTGAGCAGTTTGGATCAGCCAAACAATCTTTGCACGCCCATTCTGTATCTAGTGGCTGAACTGTCGAAGCGAAGGACAGATTTGGGCTATCGGAAAGAAGTGTGGATATGTATCGCAAGAGCAATAAGCCGACACCCAGACTGCGTAGAGCCGCGCAGCCGCCGTTGTCACACTGCGGGGCACCACCCGATTCAGACCGTGCCAAGAAGCCGGCGCTTGTCGACCCTGCCAGCGCTGGCCGAGATTTGAGTCCCGGAGATCGCGTCGAAGGTTTGGGCGACTTCGGAATGCCGACTGGAGAATTTGGGACGGTTCGACAAGTGAATGAAGATGATGCGCTCGTCAAATGGGATGACGACGGACGTATCAGAGTCCACCAACCGTCGCTCAAGAGAGTGTAAGCAGCAAGCCGGTTCGTCTCGATGCGCAGCCTTTCCCGGTTCCCGAAGTGAGCCGTTCTGCACAGTATTGAGAGAGCGATTCAGCGAAATTAGCAGTGCATGGAAGGATTCAACGTCATGAGAATTGTCGAACGTGCCGCGAGATCAAGCCGTCGCTGGGGCAGGCGAAGTTTGATTCCTATGTTGTGTTCAGTTCTGTTGCTCGCCGTTTGGCCGCGGACACTGACTGCTCAGCAAGACCAGCAGGCTCCGCCGCAGCAGCCTCAAGACCAACAATCGCAGGCGGCATCGGCTCCGCCTTACGCCCAACAGAGTCCTGAGCAGTTGCAGCGGCTCGTTGCGCCGATTGCGCTGTATCCGGATTCGTTGGTGGCGCAGATTTTGGCAGCGGCTACGTTTCCCGAGCAAGTCGTAGAGGCCGACCGCTGGGTACAGTCGAATCCCGATGTGAAGGGCGATGCCCTGGGTAAGGCCGTGGACCAGCAGCCATGGGACCCCAGCGTGAAAGCACTCACCGCGTTTCCATCCGTGCTCGGAAACATGGACAAGAACCTCTCATGGGCGTCGTCTCTCGGCGATGCCTACTTCAATCAGCAATCGGATGTCATGGATGCCGTGCAGGTAATGCGCCGGCGAGCCCAAGCTGCAGGCGATCTCAAGACCACATCGCAGCAGAACGTGACCACGCAAGATTCGACGATTTCGGTTCAGCCTTCCGACCCGGAGATAGTTTATGTCCCGGCTTACAACCCTTGGCTGGCTTATGGAGATCCGATCATGGCGTGGCCAGGTTGGTATCCGTATCCCGGAATCTGGTTCGGCGGTCCGTACCTGTCGTGGGGCGGCGGTTTCGGCATTGGCTGGTACGGCAGATTCGGATGGGGTTGGAATCACTGGGGATTCAATTGGGGCGGCCGATACGCGATGTATGGCGGCGGCCGGTACTACTCCCGCAGCAACACCTTTTATAACCGAAGCAATTTCTACCGCGCAGGAAGCGCACGCGGTGGTAACGGTATGCGCGGCGGAGATGGATCCCGTGCTTATGCCGGTAACCGGTCTGCGAATGGAAACGTTGGAGCGCGCGGCGAAGCTGGCAACCGCGGCGCAACCGCCCGGCCTTTCGAAGGAAACACCAAGGCTGCGCGAGGATACGCCGCGCCACGTGGTCAAAGCGGCGTCCGCTCCGGCGCGTTTAGCGGATATTCGCACGGTGGGCAGGTCCGGACCTACTCCTCACGAGGCAGCGCCAGTATGGGTGCGGCGCATGCCGGTGGGGGATCTCGCGGCGGTGGTGGAGGTTCGCACGCCAGCGGTGGTGGTGGTCATGGTGGTGGCGGGCACCGGTAATTGAAGTTCTTACTACGTTGCTGAGTCTGCAAAGTGTGAATTGGAGAGATCAAATGCCACGCATCATTCAGAATTTCGACAAGCCTTATTGCGCGACTTTGCTTAGACACGCGGCACTCGCTGTCCTCGTGACGGGGTGCTTCCTTACGCCATCCCTGGCCCAGCAGCTCGGCCAGAAAACTTTCTCGTCGCCTGAAGATGCCAGCAGCGCACTCGTCGCGGCCACCCAGAGCAATGACGAAAAGGCGATGCTCGAAATTCTCGGCCCCGATGGAAAGCAAATCGTATCGTCTGGCGACGACACCGAGGACGCCCAAAGCCGCGCAAACTTCGTGGAGAAGTATGGCGAAATGCACCGCCTGGTGAAAGAACCCGACGGAACTACGGTTCTGTATATCGGAGCGAGAAATTGGCCCACTCCCATACCGCTCATAGATAAAGATGGCACCTGGTTTTTCGACACCGAAGCGGGTAAACAGGAGATTTTGTACCGGCGCGTTGGCCGCAATGAGTTGTCAGCCATCCGCGTTTGCCAGGAGCTAGTGGCGGCACAAAAGGAATTCCGTTCCACGCACGGCGATCAGTACGCCCGCGAAGTCTTCAGTGAGCCGGGGCAGCAGAATGGCCTGTACTGGAAAGCTGCGGACGGTGAACCGGAGAGCCCCATCGGGCCGCTCGTTGCCGCGGCCGTTGCCGACGGCCACACGAAGACTCAAGAGGGTGCTCCGACTCCTTATCGTGGTTACTACTTCCGCATGGTGACCCGACAGGGAAAGAATGGCCCAGGCGGCTCGAAGGATTACGTGGTCAACGGCAAATTGACCGCAGGCTTCGCATTTGTGGCCTATCCAGCGGAATACAGGTCATCGGGTGTGAAGACGTTCATGGTTGGCCAGGATGGAGTTGTGTACGAGAAGGATCTTGGCCCGAAGACCAGTGTTGTTGCAGGAACGATGAGAGAATACAACCCCAATTCCAGTTGGCAAGAGGCGGAAGATCAGCAGGAAGAGATTGCGGGTACACAGAAGGACAACGATTAGCCGTCTCCTCCGACCCTGGAGGGGAACCACTAATCAAACGCTTCGACCGCACCTTCAGGAACCGCTCCTCCACCGAAAAGGACGAAAACCAATGAGCCAGTCTCATCCAGAACCAGTCAGGGTTGCCATCATCGGAACTGGAAACGTGGGAGCTACCACCGCGTACGCACTGCTCCTGAGCGGCCTAGCCGCGGAAATCGTGTTGATCGACGTGGAGAAATCTAAGGCAGAGGGTCAGGCAATGGACTTGAACCACGCCCAGCCCTTTACTCACCCGACTCGTATCTGGGCCGGAGACTATGCGGATTGCGCACGTGCGGCTATCGTCGTTGTCGCGGCCGGAACCAACCAGAAGGCTGGTGAGAACCGCCTAGACCTGATCAAGAAGAATGCCTCCATCTTCCAAAAGATCATTCCTGAAGTGGCGCGCCATGCCGCGAACGCGATTCTCGTGATAGCAACCAATCCTGTCGACGTTCTCACGTACGCAAGCTGGAAACTTTCGGGGTTCCCCCCGAACCGGGTCATCGGTTCTGGAACGATTCTTGATACCGCTCGGTTTCGTTATCTGCTAGGACAACACTTTGGGATCGATCCGCAAAGCGTGCACGCCTACATCATCGGAGAGCACGGAGACAGTGAAGTTCCGGTCTGGTCACTCGCGAACATCGCTGGAATCCGATTGCGAGAGTTTTGTCAGCATGAAGATCTGCCCTACGATGAGAAGGCGATGCAATCAATTTCGCGCCAGACGCGGACCGCTGGGTATGACATCGTGCGCCTCAAGGGAGCAACGGATTACGCGGTGGCAACCGGCGTTGTGCGCATTGTTGAGGCCATCTTGCGGGATGAGAACACGCTCCTTACGATTTCCAGCCCAACGCAGCACTACGGAATCAGTGAGGTCTGCGTGAGCCTGCCCACCAAAGTGAACCGAAGGGGAGCAGACCATATTTTGCACCTTCCATTGGATGAGGAAGAACTTAGCGGTCTGGTGACTTCGGCTGGGATTGTCAAAGCAGCCATTGCGACACTGAACCTGGATTCCAACCACGAAGCAGCCGCTTAACCAGTCTTGGAGGGCCAGGGTGCAATCCTCGAACCCCAAACGCAACCAACACGCATCACGACCGACTCACAAAATGCCTCCCAGAATGTGAGTCAAGAAAGTGAAACCATGGCACACAAGGCGCCGCACGCGGAATCAACTGTTCTGTCTTTCCACGACAACATCAAGGCGGCCGCAAGGAAGAACTTAGCTTTTCGTCAGACAGTCTGTAAAGGAGCCTTCAGCGAATTAGTCGTGATTAGTATTCCGCCCACGGGAGAGCTGGGTGAGGGAGCACACGACGATACCGATGTCATCTTGTTCATTGTCGAAGGCAAAGGAGAGGTGTTGTTTGGCGATCGGAAAGAAATCGCTAACAAGCACGACGCAATCCTGGTCTCTGCAGGACGAATCCACAATCTAAGAAACGTTGGCCGCCACGATTTGAAGCTCTTTGCTGTATTCTCTCCGCCGCCGTCCGGCGCGAAAGCCGATGTTCACCGCATCGGTGCCGAGGCTTCAGAAGAACAACTTAGGTATGCGTGGGAACAGTAGCACTGTCCATGCGAGGAGCAAAGCCCTTGTCCCGAGTCTCGTTAATACAGAGCAGTGTCAGAGAACAATCACTGCCGATCCCTGCTCCGTTTCTTCTTTTACTGCCACGAGCGCCTTATCGGCGTCGTCGAGTGCAAATTCTGCAACGTTCGGGCGGATATGGAGGTCATTCGCGAGCTTGAGAAAATCGCGCGCATCCTGGCGAGTCATATTGGCAACACTGCGGATCTGCCGCTCGCCCCACAGTAACGTGTCATAGTCAAAGGCCGGCATTCGATCGAGGTGGATGGCGTTGACGGCGACCACGCCACCTTTTCGCAGACTCGCAAGCGCGCTGACTACTACTCTTCCGCTGGGCGCGAAGGTGATGGCACGGTCAAGCGCCACCGGCGGCTTTTCGTCTTCTTTGCCAACCCATGCCGCGCCCAGAGAAGCCGCACTTTTTCGATGAGATTCACCTCTGGTGACAACATAAACCTCACATTTCAACGAATGCAGGATGGCAATAGCCAAACTCGCAGAGCTACCAAACCCAAAGAGCCCGACTCTCTCTCCCTGCTCGACTCCCGCAACTCGCAAGCTGCGAAAGCCGATGATACCGGCGCACAGCAAAGGAGCGACGTGTGCGTCATCCAGGCCAGGGGGCAGCCGAAGTACGAAGTCTGCGCGTGCGAGAACATACTCGGCGTAGCCACCATCCACCATATAACCGGTGAAAACAGGCTTGTCGCAGAGATTCTCAAGGCCGTGATGGCAGTACCAGCAATCGCCATCGACGCCGCCCATCCAGGAAACGCCGACGCGCGTTCCCACTGGCAACTCCGGGGTCGCGCCTTCAATTACTTCTCCCACGATTTGATGGCCGGGAATTAGGCGCGGTCGAATCGGCCGAAGATCTCCTTCAACAATGTGAAGGTCGGTACGACACACTCCGCAAGCGACGACTCGGAGTAACACATGTCCCGCTTCGAGCTGCGGACGCGGAACATCTTCGACATGAAGGAAAGATTGTGGCGCAGCAAAAGTCGAAGAGAAAATAGCAGCTTTCATTATCTTCGTTCTCCTAAGGCTCTAAGGCAAGGATCCGCCAAGCCAAAGGGAATTTAGTGACAATTATGAATCTAGTTGCAGAGAGGATGCCCGCGATGAGCAAAACGGAACAGATTGTTGCTTCCGCCAATGCAATGCTGACTTAGCTTCCCGAGAGTGCGTTTACCACCCCGGCTCGAAGCCTGGCGAAGCAAGTGCCTAAGGAGAACCTCAATGACACCAACCACGAAGTGCGCACACCCCGCTTGCAGTTGTGCAGCGGCGGAAGGCAGCAAACACTGCGGTACTGCGTGCGCCGATGCAAGTTCCGGCACAAAACTAACCTGTCAATGCCAACATTCCGGCTGCCAGAGTAAAAGGGCGAACGCGTATTGAACACACTTAGCGTCACGAAGATCGGGCTCTGCTGCGGGAGAGTGCCCGTTCCAACATTCAGGTGCTCGCGGGTAAGCACGGGAGGTTGATATGCTTTGGACCATTTTCGTAGTTCTTCTAATTTTGTGGCTTTTGGGTTTCAGTTTGCATTTTGGCGGAGCCCTGATCCACTTGCTGCTTGTCGTGGCGTTGGCGGTTCTGATCATTAACTTATTGAGTGGACGTCGAACTGCTGTTTGAAGAGGGTCAGTACGAGCTCAGCACCAGGAAGCTCGGTGGAGCTCGCCTGTGGTGTACATCTTCTGTTCGTCCCGTTCCAACCAGACCATATCGTTAAGGAGTGCGCAATGTCCGAGCCTGACCGCTCCGTGAGTTTAGGACCGAACATCCTGATGCGGTGCAAAGCGAGTCCACTCGCGTTCGAAACGAAGCCTGCATCATGTGTACAAGGGATCCCTCACCACTCGCTTCCAGTGCGGGTAGCAATTGTCGGGAACCACCTCCCTCGCCAATGTGGAATTGCGACCTTCACGACAGATTTGTGTGATGCGATCGCTGCGGGGTACGGCGCGGCTGCAGTATCCGTAGTAGCCGTCAATGATCCGCAATCGCGATATAGCTATCCCCCGCGCGTGCGATTCCAGATAACGGAGAGCGATATCTCCTCTTATCAAGCCGCGGCCGACTTTCTAAATTCCAGCAAAATCGATCTTGTGAGTCTGCAGCATGAGTATGGGATTTTTGGAGGGAAGACCGGTGGTCATGTTTTGCGGCTGCTGAAGCGCCTCAAAATGCCAGTCGTGACAACTCTGCATACGGTTCTTCGTGAACCAGACGTCGACCAGCTAATCGTCATGCAAGAAATCGCCGAGCGCTCCGATCGTCTTATTGTTATGAGCGAGCATTCTTCTCAGTTTCTGCAAGATATATTTAGAGTTCCAAGCGGAAAGATTGACCTGGTTCCGCACGGCATCCCCGACTTGCCTTTTGCGGAACCGTCTTCTTACAAAGATTCGTTTTCAACAGGGAAAACTGTATTGCTCACGTTCGGCCTATTGTCCCCGAACAAGGGATTCGAAAGCGTGATTCAAGCCCTGCCGCGCATTTTGTCCCGGCACAGCAACGTTGTTTACATCATCGCAGGCGCTACCCACCCGCATGTCAGACGCCGCGAGGGCGATCGATATCGACAGCAGTTGCAGGCCTTGGCTAAGGAGTTCGGAGTTGAGGAGAACGTGGTCTTCTACAACCGGTTCGTAAGTCCGCAAGAAATGGCAGCGCTGGTTGGTTCGGCCGACATTTACGTCACGCCATACCGTTACGAGACACAGGCCGTGTCCGGAACACTCGCGTATGCCGTGGGTGCCGGGAAAGCGATCATTTCGACGCCGTACTGGCACGCCGCCGAACTCTTGGGCGGTGGGCGCGGAGTGCTGGTTGCCTTCCAGGACCCAGCCGCAATCGCGAATGCGACGATCGAACTTCTGGACAACGATGCAGCCCGCGAGGCGATGCGCAAACGCGCTTATCTCTATGCACGCCACATGGTGTGGGACCAGGTAGCACAGTCTTATATGCGGGCCTTCGTACGAGCTTGCGCCAATCGCATGCAACCTGGCCGTGTGGCGCCTCCCATCCAGGCTGCCGAGAAGAACGCTGCGAGCCGATTCATGAATGTCTGAGCTCTTTTTCCGACCCGGGGCAGACCACGCGTAAAGCGGGTTGCGGAAGAGAGAAGAGAATTGGTACGGAGACACGACCCACCGGCGAGTGAAACCCAAGAGTCGCGATGCGCTTTTGCGGAGAGTCGTCCAGCTTGAACAGGCGAGTGTCTTTTTGCTCGTGGATTTAAGCGAAAAGCGAAATCTAGGTCCTTTGTGAGCCAGCGATTGCAAATGCTCGTCTGGTGTTTTTCGAAAGACCATACGCTGAACGCGTGTTTCATGGGGTGTTAAGGAATTTCGGAAGATTTTCTGCTGCGCGGCCCATGGAGCGAGCAAGGCTTAGTTTGGCGATGTTGTGGGAGAACACGCTATTGATGTAGTCGAGCTCAGCACCCGCCAGCGCCTCCTGCGATTGAACCAGTTCAACACTGTCGGCCACGCCTGCCTCCACACGCTGCCGGGTGAGATCGAGAGTCTCCTTAGCGACCCGCGCATTCTTCTGCGCCACTTCCACCTCGCTGGTTGCCGCCTCTAAGTCAAGATAGACTTTTCGAATGTCTCCCTCTACTTGCAGTTTGAGATCTTCGAGTTCGGCGCGTCTTTGCTTTAAGGTGGCGTCGGCTTGCTCGATATCGCCGCCGGTTCGGCCACCCTCCCAGATGGGGAAGCGCAGTGTCCCGGTGACCGAGAACGTTCCGTGAGATTGGGACGGATTGGTTCCGATCACTCCATAATCGGCGTTCACCGCAAGAGAGGGCAGCCGTTCAGAACGTGCGCCAGATCGCGCGAGATCGGCGACCCGGACTTGAGCCGCGGCTGCCTTTAAATCCGGACGTTGCTCGAAGGCCTGTCTGAACGCCTCTTCCAGGGCAATCGGCGGCGCAGCGGAGAAGGGAACGTCATCGGAGAGGTCGTACTGATCGTTGGGCGGCAACCCGGTCATCCGCGCCAAGTTGATCTTCTGCTTCGCAAGATCGTTCTGCAATGAAGTTACTCGCTGCTGTTGGGTGAGAGCTTGCACTTGGGTGCGATCGACATCGACCTGTGCCACCACTCCTACAGCTCGCTGCTGCGCTGCCTGTTGATAGAGAGCGTTCGCTGTGTCGAGTTGAGCAAGAGCTGATTGCACTCTGGCTTTGTCGGCGATGACCAAGAGATAAGCTCCCCCGACGGCTAAGACCACGAGATCACGAGAATCTTGAGCCGAAAGTTGGTTTGCCTGGAAGTTTTCATTTGCCGACTTGTAGTTTTTCCAAGCTGTGAGATCCACTACGGTTTGCGTGAGACGGGCACGCAAGTCGATGTAGTTGTAGGGCCCCAAAACCGTTGGCAGATTGAATCCTGGAATCTTCTTCAAGCCCTCGGCTGCCAGACTGGTCTGCTGGACAGTTTCGGCCAGGTCGCCGGTGAGGTTGGGGAGTAGCACGCTGCGCGCCACAAGCGTTTGCCCGTGCGCCTGACGCACGGCTTGGGCGAGTCCTACCGCCCCCAAGTTGTACTCAAGGCCGCGGCGGATGGCGTCTCGCAAAGACAGCTTGCCGGAAAACGGCATGTTGGAAATACCAGACGTACTTCCCAAGTAAGCCCCTTGAACTTGAACCGTGGGATTGAGTGTGTTGACCGTGCTCGCTACGCCCGGAGTGGATGACTGCGTGGCCGCCACCGAGCCGCTCTGTGCGGTTCGGCCCGACAGCGGCAACTGCGTTGCTTGCGCGCCTTGGGATTGCCCAGGCGGCGTCTGGGCCGACGCATTTCCGCCTGCGATGCACATGCTCAGCAGGATCAACGTCGCACTTGTCTTCAGCTGTCTCGGTAGCCGGGCTAGTTTCTTCTTCCCCATGGGCAATGGACCGTGCCTTTCCATTCTTAACTGAGTTGCTTGCGAAAACGCCAGACGCTGAGCGAAACCAAGACGATGGTAAAAATCGATAACGCCAGGAAATTGGGCCACAGCGCGACGATCCCACTTCCTTTGAGCATCCCGCCGCGGACGATAGTCGCGAAATGGTGAATGGGATTAAGGATGGTAAAGGGCTGCATCCATCGCGGCATTGCTTCGACAGGATTCAGAGCTCCCGACAGAGAGGACAATGGCGGATTGATGAAAAAGGCAGTTAGTTGCGCCTGCTGGGCCGACTTACTGAAAGTTGCAATGACCGTGCCCAGACTGATCCCGGACAAAATGCACAACATGCCGCCAAATAAAACATAGGGCAAGCTGCCGTGAAACGGGATATGAAAAGCGATTTTGAGCGTCGCAACGCACATCAGCATCATTATGCAGAGCAAGACAAACAGCGGCACGATCTTGGCGATGATGATTTCAGACGTGCTGGCGGGAGACATGAGCAGTTGCTCCATCGTTCCAGTTTCGCGCTCTCTCACCATGGCCGCAGATGCAACCAACGAACTGTTCATAATCAGCAAGAGACCGAAAACACCGGTCGCAATGAACCAGGAATCAATCAGGCCCGGGTTGTAGAGGAAAGCCGGCATCAGTTGCACTTGTCCCCGGCGACTGATCTCGGACGCAGCAACCTGCTTAAAGCTGGGATGAATGCCCATGCTCTGCAGCCCGGCATTGTAAGTTTGAATGATGCCTTCCGCGTAGGCTTGGCTGATGGTGGCGGTATTCGCGTTCGTGGCGTTTAGCAGGAACTGGACCGTGGTTGAATGACCGCGGTGCAAATCCCGCGCATAGTCGTAGGGGATGACCACTCCAGCGTCCACCTTGCCCTGACTGATTGATGCCCCGAGTTCGTCTACCGAAAAATAGTAGCCTCCAAGACGAAAGCTTTCGCTCTCGGTGAGGGTCGCGATTAACTCCCGGCTCTCCGGAGTCTTGCTGTCATCGACGACACCGAGGCGAACATTCGACACCGCCGCGCTCAACGCGAAGCCAAACAGCGTCAGTTGCAAAATGGGAGGAAGAATCAAAGAGATCATGAGACGACGATCGCGCCGGATCTGGTTGAACTCTTTGCCCACCAGTGCGCGGAACCGCTGATTGAAGACGTTTTGCAAGGGATTCGTCATTCGCTCACGCTTTGAGCTGCATTCGGCGCATGCTGAACCAGCCAACCCCATAGAAAACCGAGCCGATGATGCCGATGATCGTGACCTTCCACCAGTCGGCGAGCCAGCCACCACCTTGGAGGAGCGCATCCCGCACGACTTCGATGTAGTACCGGCCCCACATGAAATTCGAGATCCAACGCAATCCCACAGGGATGTTTTCGATGGGAAAAATCAGGCCGGAAAGCAGAAACACCAGGAGGAAGCCGCCGAGGGCCACCACTTGCATCGCGGCGACCTGGCTCGGAATCGTCGCTCCCACCATGGTTCCAAAGGCCGCCACGCAGAACGTGTAGAGAATCGTGGCGACGATGAACGGGGGTTGGGTCGCCCGCCAGCCCCAAACCAAAATATGTAAACAGAAGGACGAGCATGACTACGCACTCGGCGAGCGCGACTACCATAAAGGCAAGAATCTTTCCCAGCAGGAATTCGTGGGCGGAGATGCTGGACACATAAACTTGTAGGATGGTCTTCAGTTCACCCTCTTTTGCCATGGCGAGAGCCGCCAGCAAAGGAGGAAACATCGAAAGTCCCAGCACGAAAATTCCTGGACCGTAAAACTTCTTGGCGGAGAGTCCAGGGTTGTACCAGAGGCGGATGGCGGTTTGGACCAGCGCGAGTCCTTGGGTGCCAGCGATGCGTTGATTGTAGGCGCGCGTAATCTCGTTGGCGTAACCTGCCGTGAGCTTCGCGGTATTGGCGTCCGAGGCGTCCACCAGCAATTGAACGGGAGAATTTGCTCCGAGTGCCATGTCCCTTCCGAAATGGGGCGGAATGATGAGCACCGCCCTGGCCGTGTTTGAGCTGAGAGCCTCTTCGGGGCGTCGATCGATCGGCCAGGCAACGACATGGAGAGTAATGGAAGCACGAATCGCGTCCACAAAATCGCGCGAAGCGGGTGAATCGTCAAAGTCCTGCACGATGACCGGAAGATTGTTTACGGTCAATGAAAGAGACACGCTCATCAAGAGCAACAAAACCAGCGGAAGCACGAGTGCGAGAGCCAGCGTCCGCCAATCGCGACAGATCTGAGTCAGCTCTTTACGGGCTTGCGCAACTACACGTCGCATCGCATGCGCTCCTTACGGTTCACTCTTCCGTGGAAACCTTTCCCAGCTGGCGCGCTTTTTCGATCACGTTGATGAACACGTCTTCGAGGGAAAAGGGTTCTTCGTGCGCGCTGATTACCCTGATTCGATTGCTTGCAAGCTTCTCTGTCGTGGTCCGTTTGGCGGCCTCAAGATCTTCGTCTGTGACCACGTGGAGCCGATCGCCAAACAGGGAAACTCGCCAACGCTCTGTGTCGCTCTTGAGTACATCGGCGGCGCGCTGCGGCTGGTCGACGATGAATTCCAGTAAATGGCCGGTTTGAGCGCTCTTGATGCCGCTCGGAGTTCCTTGCGCCACCAGTTCTCCGCCGGCCATGAATCCCAGGCGGTTACATTGTTCCGACTCTTCGAGGTAATGCGTCGTCACAAGAATCGCCGTGCCCGCGTCTGCCAGGCGGTTGATCATCACCCAGAAAGCGCGGCGTGCGAGAGGATCAACCCCGGAGGTCGGTTCATCGAGAAAGAGCACGCTCGGTTCGTGCATGATGGCGGCGCCGAAAGCCACACGCTGCTTCCAGCCTCCAGGCAGGCTGCCAGTAATCTGGTCTTCCTTTCCTTCGAGACCCGAGAACGACACGACCCAGCGGATTTTCTCCTTGCGCTCACTCTCCGGAACGCCGTAGACGCCGGCGAAGAAATTGAGATTTTCTCGGATGGTCATATCGTTGTAGAGAGAGAACTTCTGCGACATGTAACCGATCTGCTGGCGAATGGTTTCCGAGCGTAGGTTGCCCTGCTCGCCGGCCAGCCGCATGCTTCCGCAGGTGGGCTCAAGCAGTCCGCACAACATCCTGATCGTGGTTGTCTTGCCAGCACCATTTGCACCCAGAAGGCCGTAGATTTCTCCGTAAGGAATCTCAAGGGTCACATTCTTTACCGCGGTGAACTCTCCGAACTGTTTCGTCAGATTGTTCGCGCCGATCGCAATTTGGCCGCGCAGGTTCGAGTGATCGTGGTGCCCCGGAAACGGTGGATTCTTTGAGTCTTCGCCTAGACCTCGCAGGCCGGCGACGAACACGTTTTCGAGAGTGGGCTCATCGACGCGAACGTCGCTGACGTGCAGGCTAGCTTTGTTACAGAGTTCTTCAACGATTTGGCGCGCTTTGTCCGGGTCATGTGCGAGGACGTCAAGACGATCACCAAAGCGCTCCACATCCATGATGTCTTTCTGCGCACCAGATACCTCTGACAGTATGCGTTCGGCTTCGCTCAAGTTGTCGACTTGGACTTCCAGTCGCTTGGCGCCCAGACTCTCTCGTAATTCGGCCGGAGTGCCGATTTGCTGGATCTCGCCTTTGTGAATGAGCGCGATCCGATGGCACCTCTCAGCCTCATCCATGTATGGCGTCGAAATCAGGATGGATAAGCCTTCGGCGGCCAGATGCGCCAGGGCGTCCCAAAACTCGCGTCGTGATACTGGGTCCACTCCGGTTGTCGGTTCATCGAGCACGAGCACGCGAGGTTGAGGCACTAAGGCGCAAGCCAGCGAAAGCTTCTGCTTCATTCCGCCGCTTAACTGCCCAGCCAGCCGCCCTGAGAATCGATCCATGTCGAACATCTGCAGATACTGGCGGCCCCGCTTCACGATGTCATCGGATGCGACGCGGCGCAAATCGCCGACGTAGCGAATGTTTTCGAGAACCGTGAGATCGGGGTACAAACTGAATGCCTGCGTCAGATAACCTGTCTGGGAGCGTGCCTCGCGCGCTGGCTGGCCAAAAACTTCAGCCGATCCCGAGGTCGCTTCCATGACCCCGGCGAGAATCTGGAACGTCGAAGTTTTTCCCGCACCATCGGGCCCGATCAATCCGAAGATCTCGCCTCTGCCCACCTCAAAACTGATTCCGCGAACGGCTTCTAGTTTGCCGTAGCTTTTCCAAAGCTCTCTAATTCGGATAGCGCTCGTGTCCGAACCCTCGGAGCCGGGTTTGCCGGAGCCCGGTTTGGAAGCTGGCGGAGTGGAAGTCGCTGTCGTCATTTGCGCTTTTCTTCGGGCCACTGATCGCCCGCAACCAGCACTTCGCCGTCAGCCGGCATACCCGGTTTGGCATATCCCAGGGCTCCCTTCAGCTGCAGCTTTAGACCGACGACCTGTTTTACACGGTCATCACGGAAATAAGTGTTCTCGGGAGTGAACGTCGCCTGGGGGTCGATGCGCGAAACGTATGCGTCGACCGGTTGCTTGGGATTCGAATCCAGATATACATGCGCAGTCTGGCCGACCTTGATCTTGCCGATTTGTCCCTCGGGAATAAAACCTCGCAGGTACACCTTGCTGAGATCCAGAAGAGTGATGACCGGGGTTCCGGCGGTGATCACCTCTCCCGGTTCAGCCACGCGGGTTACGACCGTCCCGTCGAAGGGCGCCTTTACCGTCAGGTCCTGGCGATTTTCCCGAGCCTCAGTGAGCTGGGCCTGGGCCTGACCGACACTCGCCATCGCGTCGGCGATGGTCGCCTGCTGCTGCGCCAGCTGCATGTTGACTCCGGCTACGCGGCGTTTGGCGCCAGCCACAGCCGCCGCCTGTTGGTCGGCTGTTGACACTGCCTGTTTTCCTTGACGCTCGGCTACGGCTCCCGATTTCGCCAGTCGCGTGTAGGCTTCCTTGTCAAAGCTCGCAATGTCCTGGGCGGCTTCTTGCTGCGCAACGTTCGCCTCTTCCTGCTGCAACTGTTCATCAAGGACCGCAATCTGGTCTCGCGCGGACCTGGCCTTGGCTTGCGCTTGCTGAACTTGGGCTTGCGCTTGCTCTATGCGTGCCCGCAATTGCTCGTCGTCGAGCACCGCGATGATGTCTCCAGTGGAGACGCGGTCTCCCTCGCGCACTCGGATTTCGAGAATACGGCCGCTCGTCTTGGGCGACACCGCTGAGTCGTCACCTTCGATTCGACCACTGAGCGGCACGATGTTTGGAGACATCGGCGGCGTATAGAAGAACACTCTCCAAACGCCAAATCCGACGGCCACGAGAATTAGAATGACAACCAACGGAACAATGATTCGACGGGCCATCGAGCGGGCAGGCTTTGCATTGGCAGGCGCACGTTTTTGTTTTGATTGACCAGACTGCACTGCACCAGGGGCAGGTTGCGGGTTCGGTTGGGGCGGCTGACCTGCCACAGGAGCCGGTTCCGGCTTTGTTTGGGCTGGATGCGCTGCTACAGGAACAGATTGCGGGGTTGGCTGGAGCGGCTGCGCATTGGAACTATTACTCCCCAATGCCGTAATCGCCGCATCAAGAGTTTGGATTTCCTTCTGTGCTCGCTCCCGCTCTTGCTTCAATTGCTGGACTATTTCAGACACGTTTCCTACCGCCGCCGCAGGCGGAGGTTTTGGTTGGGGTTCTGGTTGCGGTTGGTGCTGCTCTGGAAGCTCTTGAGGCCTGTCGATCACCAGTTGCTCCGTCATTTCTGACCTCTCTTGCTCGGTGCCGTCGCTTACCGACTATCAGAATTTGCTTGCCGAAGATATGCCAGCGAAAAGTTCCCGATATGCTCAGCGATCCGGTCCACCTGCTCCGGTGTCATTTCTAGTTCCGGCCAAAGCTGTTCTAGTAGCGGACCCGCGAGAACATAAACAAGAATTTGTCCCATGACGCTGTGTGCGCACAGCCGGGTCGTCTCATTCTTGGAAGGTAAATCGATGATCCTTCCGATCAGTTCGAGCAGTCGCTTATAGATCGGCCGGGACACTTCATTAACGACTCGCAACAGCGCCGGCGTGGGCTGCACAAGTTCGTGCACCATGATTCGAAAGTGCCAGTCCTGCAGGTTTGGTGTGGCTATGCTTTGAAGGCGAGCTCTGATCACCGCCCGCAAGATGTCCTCCGGAGGAGCATTCTGATCAAGTGCACTGTTGATTGCATCTACCCGAGCCGCACGCACCGATTGCTGCAATACTTCCGTATACAGGCCTAGTTTGTCGCCGAAGTGATAGTTGACCGCTGCGATATTGGCGCCCGAGCGCTTGACGATCTCCCGAACTGTGGTCGCGTGATAGCCGTGCTCGGCGAAGACGTGACCGGCGGCTTCCACCAACCTCTCGCGCGTTGAAGCCGCGGCTCTGGGCTCGGACACCCGATGCGTTTGCCTTCGATTTTGTTGAGACAGGAACATGAAACAACAGTCTTAAACGACGGTCTGAAACATGAGTTTGAATCTCACCGGGCTATCTTGTCAGACTCGTGATCACGAAAGATGTTCACTGTTGCTCATAATCGTGAGTGGATTCGATGAACCTGCCGGTGGGCTAATCTGCGGATCCAAAGGTCTGGAAGGTGACGACTAGCATTCGCATCCTTCCAAAACAGTAGGGATCTGGTCTCGCCTTGTGGGATGTTGGGTTTTCCTGTGACGCCTGCCAACGATCTTGAGCGGATGACAGGCAAGCCGGAAGACTCGAAAACGGTCCTTAACCAGGCTGGCCAGAAGTCGGCTTCGGGGAAACGTGCTGCCGCCGATTGCGAACGTCTTGCTGAGGACGCGAGCCAGAATTGCCCAAAGCGGGGAATTGTGGATTCCTAGGTTTGGAGAGTGCCTATAGCTCGAACGAACCCCGAACTACTGGATATTCAATGGATCAGTGCGGCGTAGCTCGCTCAGACTCTTTGCCTTCTCGGTCATCAGCAGGCCTATTTCGTCGAAATGCCACGGGCGGAAATCGTGAGTGTCAACGCCGACATCCATCGAAAGGGAAGTAGGCGTGTCAGGGAGGTTCCCATGAGAATGTCCGTACAGGTGCCACGCTCCATGATGAGAGTGATTCCAGACCCGCATGGCGTAGTGACAAATCACGACGGGCTGGCCATGTATGGAGATTTCCGCAAGGTTGTCGAGCCAAGAGAACTCCTCGGTGAGCTTGCGAACTTGTTTGTCGTGATTACCCGGCACCGCAAAGATTTTCTTGCAGCGAATCTGCTTGCGGTGCTCCAAAGCCTTCGCCTTGCTCCCGATGCAGAAATCCCCAAGGAAATAGAGGATGTCATTGGCCTTAACCGACGCGTTGAGACGGTCGAGGATCGTTTGATCCATTTCCTCGACGCTTCGAAACGGTCGATTACAGTAGCGGATTATGTTGCTATGCCCAAAATGAAAATCCGCGGTGAACCATATGTTCGGCATGTCTCTTGTGAACTCCCTGGCGACCTAGCCCCGTTTCAATGATGCTTTGTGTTCCGCTGCGGAGCGACTTGCTCCGCAGGAGCTTCCGGCATTGGTATCTGCTGTGACTGAGCGGCACTTGACGCTTCGGGCGTTCCTTGTCGCACGTTGGCAAACCACGTACCCAACGCGAATCCCAGTGCTAGAGCAGCACTGGCAACGACAGGAAGCCAAACCGCCCAGACCTGCTTTTCCAGCCTAACAAGGAGATCGTCCATCTGCTGCGCCCTAGTGGTCATGCTCCGCAGGAGCGAGTCATTGGCGCTTCTGACCTTCTCGATCACTCCGATGTCAGGGTGAGCTACTTCTCGTAGCACGTTCACAAGTTGCTCTTGAACGGAGTTCATTTCAGAACAGGACTGGTCAAGCGCTTTGGCCGTATCCGGCAGGCCGGACTGCTGGAAGCACTGTCGCAGGCTCTCGCCCAGAAGCTTCGCTATGCGTGGCGGGTCCAAACCTGTTTCCAATTCCTTCGGCAATTGCGCAATGCGTGACTCAAGGCGTGACGAGTATGCTGTCATTCGCTTCTCGACTTCGCCAGCCTTAGATAGAGCATTTTCCAGAATCGTCCGCAAAGACTTCCGTTCTACCGCGATCGCCGCGGGCGTTTCTCTCGTGAGAAGCGCCAGGATACCCATCGCTTCCAATACGCGGAGCACCTCGTCGTTTGGGCTGAGAGTGCGAGTGTGCGCGATGACCCTGTAGTATTCCGCCTGTCGTTCAGCGGGCACTAATCCTGCCAGTTCATCGAAGAGGGTTTGGTTCTCAGACTCTGCGCCCGACAAATTGAGAAGTTCCTGATCAGGGCTCATGGTAAGAACATCTCCTTTGCCCGGTCGAACTCGGAGAAGAGCCGCCGCCGGTAACTTTCGGCACGCATCACGATGGAAGCACGCTTCAATTCGTTGATTGCATTTTGCCTCGTCGCAACCTGGCCAAGGCGGATACCGTGTTGCCGGGCCGGGTTTTCTAGTTCTGCCAGACGAAATTCCATCCGAATCACGACTGGCCACAGCGCCTCGCGGAAACGAATGGCTTGCTCAGCCGAATCCCAATAGCTGAAGTCTGACTGGGGACTTGTGGCGTTTTGGACGACAACATACTGGGCCCGCTCTTGCAGTCGGTTTGCCCATGCGAGGACACTCTCAACGCTTGCCGGGTCTGGCGTGACAATGCCCACAGCAGTGAAGCGCGCGCCGGTGGCCGCGACATCTTCATACATCGCATCGAACCAGTCACTCGCTACTTGCCCCGAACCGGCTCCCATGTCGGCGAGGATGATCGCCGCGCCGGATTCGAGATGATCCACGAACGCGTCGAGGCCGGCTGGCGTGTGAATATTCACTTTTGCCACTGACCCGTTGAAGAAGTGCTTTAGAGATCCGCGAGCCTTGTTTTCGGTATCGAGATCGAGCAGCGTGAATGGAATCTCAGTGGCTTCAAACCACTCAGCCAGGGCGACCATCAATCCAGTCTTGCCCACTCCGCCTTTACCTCCCATGGTGAAGACGACTCGTTTGTTCTTTGCTGGGGCGTTCATCGCGATCCTCCTTGGCTGACGAGTTTCAACGGCTCGTTTTCTTCAAAGTGAAAGTGCTTAGGTTTTGCCTTGTGCTCGACTGGCTTTGCTTTGAGCGCTGCAATTCGGGAGGCAACGTCCTCGGGATTCTTGCGGGTGCTCACGAGCGATTCCGATTCGAGTGATGGCAGTTCGTACTGCACCTGCTTTCGGTGTTTTGCGCGAACCTTGATGAACGAGTGGATCGTGCTGACTGCCACGTCGAGGCCGACACGCTCGTGAAGAATGCGAACGATGTCGCGATACGTGCAGCCTTTGCGCCGAAGCTGGCGAATCAGTTCACGGTGAGTTTCGAGTTTGGAGCGAGGTGATTTCTGCGGGATCGAATCCAGCAGGGAAAGAAGGGTCGGGTCCATGATTTTCAGGCTCCTTAGCACCTGGCCATCACAGTCCGTTAACAGTCCGATAACCCGTCTCCACAGTCCGATAAGTGCCCTAGAGCGCTATCCGTACCGTTTAATTTCAATCGGTTACGAACTCTAGGACGACTTTCACGGCGGTAACACGGGTTCAAATCCCGTCGGGGACGCCAAGTCTTGGGGTGCCTTTGGGATGGCTTCGAGAAACTGCATGGCTTAAGCGGCGTGAAGGTATCGAATTGAGGAGTTTAAGCCATCCACGAGACGGTCATCAGGCCTAGTGGTCGATGCCACCGTGCACCCAAGCTGATCAAGCGCAAAACTCTCCACATCGTGATTCCAGGAGGTGCTCCGCCGAAGAAGTACTCTGGCAAAAAAGATCGCGCCCGCTTCGAGTTTCGGAAAGCAGGAATTCAATTTCCTTTCCTAGCATACCCCCACTTACTTGAGTAATGTCGTAGCCCCAACCCACATCAAGTGCCCCACAGAAACGCCCTATAATTTCAAAAAGCTGCTTAATCACGATGTCGATGCCATGCAAAACCAGGGAAAGTCGACTGGCGCGCAGTGAGTGGGCGCTTCTGTTGCTATTGGCGTCGGCATTTACGTTGTCTGCTGCGCAAACGGGAGCGTCCCCCGACGGTAGTCAAATTCCATCCGCCCAGTCTCAAGAAGACTCATCGCCAGCCCAGCCGCAGAGCGATCTTTCCCGGGCCGCGCGGCAGGCGCGGGAAGAACGCGAGCAAGAACGCACGAAGCAATCCGCAACCTCCCAAGCCGTCGACGAAATGGCGACCGAGCTCTCCGAAGAATCCGAGCAAGCTTCACCTGCTCCTGTCGGCTATCGCTATTACAACTTCAAAGAGGGCGACTACTCCATCCTGGTTCCGGCCGATGCCGAGGTCGAACAACGAGATTCCTATGGCCTGAAGCTACTTTCTTCCGAAGCGATGGGAACGCGCACTGAGGTAATCCTCGGCGATCCCATCCCCGCCAGCGGGAGCACGAACGAGGAAATGTTGCGTAATGCGGCGCAGGTCTACTTCCGCGGCTGCAAGGTAGGTGTCGCTACTGCGGGAACCGGAATCAATACCGTCGGTAAGCCGGTGAACAGCCATCCCGCGGCTACGGTTGCCTTCGACACCTGTCCGTTGCGCCAAGAAGTTTTAGGCTCGGTTCAGCTGGTCTTGGGCGACGGCTACGTCGTGCCCATGGTGTGCGGCTACCCGTTCACCACCGAGGATCTGCATCCAGCCCGAAACCGCCCCATCGCAACCGTGGTCAAGACCTACGACCGCGAAAATAATGGACGCCGCGCCTGCGACGTGATCCTGCCTTCGATTCGTTTTCGTGAGCACGGTTCGCAGTGGCATCCCAAAAACGCGGCGATTGCGCCCGGGAAGGCCGTGGTTACAAATGCCCTGCTGAATACCAGTTCCACGCCGGCCGCCGGAAATGCAGAGGACTCATCTCTAGGCGACCTCGCTCGCATGCGCAAAACTTCTACTTCCAACCAAGTAGTCACCGACCTGGTGCACGCATCCCCGAGTTTTTTATTCCTACGGCTTCAACTATTGTTCGAACAGCGAATGCTACACCGCCACGCTTCAGCTCCCGGTCAAAGCACGCAAGGACGAACTTTTTCAGACAGCCTACACGGGGCTCTTCGAATTTGAAGTCCCAGTCGGCGATACCCTCGCCGTGATTCAGGCCAGCACAGGAGCGTCGACCATCCAGGGCGTGACGAGCCGCGAAGAATTTATCAATACCAAAATCGATTGGTGGATCGAAAATGCGCCTGCAGTTTACTTCAGTGGAGCCGGCAAGGCGGAAGTGTACAGCGAAGAACTCACCACATTGAATAGCATGCCGGCGCGCCTGGCGGCATTCCGTTCTCCTACCGCCTTCCAGCCGGTCGTTACGCAACAGGCGGCCTACATGGCGCCGGGCTTGTTCGTGCAAATCCGCTGCAGCGTCCCCGAAAAAGCCTACCTCGACGCCAAGGATATGTGCGAGCATGTCGTGCGTTCGCTCGAAACGCCGCGGTCAAAAGCGAACACCAATGCCAATGACAACGATAATGACCCGTAAATTCCTGTTGCCAGCGCTGTGGCGAATGGCGCTGTGTTGCCTGCTGTTAGTGGCCGGCGCATGGGCGCAGCAATCGGGCGACACTGGCGCTCAGGCTCCTCTGGGCGATGTCGCGCGCCAGCAGCAGGAACAGCGGCAACGCTCCAATACCGCCAAGCGCGTGGTCACCGACGACGATATTCCCGCCAACCGCATGCACCCCTGGAATGGACAAGTGGCCGAGTTCGTCATCATTCCCGCCGTCCACATTTGGAGCATGGTCCCCAACGACGCTTCCTCCGCCACAACCACGATTGGCCAAAAGGAGGACAAGATTTTCGTTGGCTTCGGACCTCATTTGGGGGAAGACTGGTGCAACGGCCTAGATTGCGCAGAAAAGGGATTCCTGGGACGGTTTCAGCGCGGAGGCTGGGTTGGGAACAGTGCGCGGATTCTCTTTGATTCAAACGCGACCGTCGGTGATTACCAAGCGCGCGTGGCTCATTTCGAAATTATGAATGACGTGCGCGGAAAAATGCAGGGCAGCGTGGCGCTCGTCGAAACGCCCGTCGCCACAGTGATGGCCTATTGCATCTATAACGCCAAGGATCGCGTCGCAGCGGAGCCTCAATGCGACACGTTTATCTCTTCTCTTCAGGTTGAAGTTCCTCAGAGATTCATCTATGTTCAGCATTGAAAGTCACGGCAGGCGCTGCCCAAAGTGGGGCCTGCTCCTGCTTCTGGCATCGTCTTTGTGCAGAGCACAGGCATCCGCGGCCGTTATGGCCCAACGCTTCATCCCAGGTGAAGCCATTCGCTATGAATTCGATGGCATCGTTCACCTCTCGACCGGCCACGTCCGCAACGTCACGTTGAATCTTCCCGAGGATTGTTCTTACCGCTTGCGCGCCGTGCTGAAATTCGATTTCGACCGCGCGACCGCCGAGGGCGCTATCACCGGCCGCGTCCATTTCCAAGGCGTACGCTACGATGGCCCAGCATGCGCCATTCCGCCCAAGTCCGCACTGACGCAAGCCCTGCGTAACCTCGAAGCCAATGAAATCAACTTTGAAATCAATCCGGCAGGGGATATTCGCCTGAGCAAGTCTCCCGCGGTCGCGAAATGCGAAGGCGTCAGCGTATTGCTAAAGGCTGCGTGGGATTTGCTTCAGGTCCGCGTGAGCGACGAGGCGATTGCCCAAGGGCCTGCTACCTTCCCTAGCCGCCGTTTTCTCTATTGGCCAGATACATTTGTCGAAAACATGGAGGTCGCGGCCGCTTCCATGCAATATAAGCGCGACGCGACCATCGCAGGCCAGAGTTATGCCTGGCTGCAGTACAAACAAGTGTTCTCGCCCGCCGACCTGCCCGCCTACGTGCAAACCCGCACCGATGCGCGCGACTTTTCCGGGACTACCTTCGTAACCGGCAAAGGGACTGTTTCGCTCTTGTTTGATCGCGCGAGCCAGCGAATCGCGTACCTGCATCGTGATCGCGCCATCGACAACCGCATGATGCTGAAATATGACAGCGAGGATGCGCTTCCGCTGGCCACCTATTCCATTGAAGAAGAGTCCACCGCGCGTTGGCTGCCGCAAGAGAATTCCGAAGCATGGCTGGCGGAACTGCACAAATTTGAAAGCGAGCCGCCAGCCGAGGTCGAAAAGCCATTCCCGTCGACGGCTGCTAAAGGAGAGCCATCGGTCGCTGACTTGGCCGCTGCTTCCCGCCGCGCCAAGCCTGAGCACGAAGAGATTTCTGACTCGCTCGACCTCGCTCCACGCGGCTTCGAGCGCTGGCAGAACACCTTTTGCAACAGCGGATACTGTTTCGCCTTGTCCATCGCCGTGCCAGAGCACACCAATGAAGTGGACCACACAGAGGGCACTGTCTTGCTGCTGAGCGGCTCCGGAGAGCGTACCATCACCGTGGCCGTGGGGCCCATGCTCGACCGCCAGTATGAAGGCCTTAGCAAAGAGGAACTGCTCAAGCAACAAACCACCCGCTTCGTCGCCGATTATTTGTGGTTTACAGGCGGAACAGTCCGGAAGTTGAACTTCGAGTCCACCAGCTTGCAAGATCGTCCCGCGGCATTCAGTGATTTCACCGCAACCGCACGCGACCTGCAGCCCATTCGCGGCCGTCTCGCGATCGTGATCGGTCCCTATGGCCGCCTCGCGCCCGTCACATGCTCCTACGCCGCCGCGCAGCAACAGGCTCTTGACCTCTCTGCCAAATCGTTGCCGGCTCCATCGTAATTCACTAAGACAAATAGGTGCGGGCGCTCGATCGATACTGTTCCAATTCGTCCGTTACCACCAAAATTAAAGGACCAAACGGGGCGTCGGCGGAATGCAACTACTTTAATCGGGCCGTGGCGCAGGGTTGGCACGGCCCCGAACACAGCAGTCTATGTGAATTGGCTCAGTCTTGAAAGCATTGCTGCCGTTTGCGTTCCCGGGTTGCTTGCGTATTCGGCCATCATGTTCGGTGTTACCCGCCTGCAATAGGTGACAAGAAATCCTCAGGTCACTTGTTGTTGGTAATCCTCCGCCGCAAAACGCCGCAAAACTACCCCTCCGGGGGCCTTGAATCAGGTGTTGGCATGGCCTAAGTGCTTTGGAATCAGCGCGTCATTTTAAAGTCCGACGGGTTCAAATCCCGTCGGGGACGCCAAGATTCTAAAGAGTCGCCTGTTTGGCTTCATGCAGGCCTCCGCCCAGGAAAAACTGGGGACAGACGGGACGTTTCCCAATCTCCCGTCAGGAAAACGTTCCCTCGGTCCCCACATTGAAGCTAAGGCGGGAGAGAAAAGCCGGTCACTGCGGGGTTGATTTACAAAGGGAAACTTCTCATCGTCGACGGCCTAGTCACATTTCATTCTGCAACTTTTTGTTGCGTGAGTAACGGGAACAACATTCGGATCGTCGCCCCGCCTTCCGGCCGGTTCACGGCTTGAAGAAGGCCTTCATGCAACTTCACCGCACGATCGGCAATGGCCAGACCGACACCGAAACCGCCCGTTTCCATGCTCCGTGCCTGGTCGACACGATAGAACGGTCGGAAGATGTTACTGAGCTCGGATTCCGAAATTCCCGGGCCATGATCGCTGATTTCCAGTTGGGCCGTCTCTTTGCCGTTGGCTTGAGAAGCGGTAAGACGAATTTCGACCTCGGACCCCGGTTCCGTGTAGCGCACCGCATTGCGAATCACGTTTTCGAAGGCTCGGTAAAGGAGTTCACGATTCCCGGAAATCACACACTCTGAATCCCCACGGAATGCAAGCGAACTCTGCCGCTGCCGCGCCTCGTACTCCGCGTCAGGAATCATTTCATCGATTAATTCACGAAGCGAAACGGGCCGGAAGCTATCGGTCTTGTCGATAGCTTCCATCGAAGACAGCGTCAGCAATTGTCCAATCAGTTCATTCAGTTTTTTCGCTTCGCGTCCGATGCGGTTAAGGTGAGATTCCATTATGGGAGCGGCATCCTCCCGAGCCAATTCCAGGGCAACGCTGAGACGGGCGAGAGGAGATCTGAGTTCATGGGACACATCTCTCAACAAAAGCTGTTGCGCGCCCACCAACGATTCAAGCCTTCCGGCCATATGGTTGAAATCATGTACCAAGCCCTTGAACTCATCTTCTTGCGGGATGCGCGATTGGTGAACCGGCGCCTCGACCCTGGTCTTGAGGTTTCCCTGCGCAAGCTCTCTAGCTGCTTTCCGGAGCCGAACCAGAGGCCGGGTGAAAAGAAGTACGAGAGCATAAGTGGTTATGCCACCAACGGCAATTGCCACCAGCAACTGTGGAAACGCGAAGTGCAACAGGTCGTGGTACCAAGAATGATTGTCAGGCGCCCGGGGGAGGCTCAACAAAAACAGATAGCGCACCCCACTGGCTGAGGTTACCGGGATGCTCCAAACATATTGTTGCCCAAGCTGTTTTCCGGAGAGCTGTCCGGTATGGCTTTCGGGAATAAGCTGAACTGAGGGGATAGTCGATGCACAGAGAAAGTGCCCCGCTTGATCCTCCAGCGCAAGGTTCTGCTTATGAAGTGCTGCATACGCCTCCAAAGCAGCACAGCCACCTTTTTCGTAAGCGCTTACACTCTCATCCGCATCCCTACGAAAACTGGAGGAGATTGTGTCGAAGAGAATTGGCGGGCTAGGCCCACGGTGCTGCAAGATCAGAGCGGTCGAGATAACAAAGATAAGGCTCTGCGCGATCCAGAAAATAGCGAAGATCTTGAAGAAAAGTCCGCGCATGGCTAACTCGTGGTTTCTGTCCGAAACACCAATAGCTGGTATCCTGCTCCGCGAATCGTCTTCACCTGGTCGCCAGCAGCGCTGATCTCATCCAGTTTGCGGCGGAGGCGGCTTACATGCATGTCCAGGCTGCGATCGAAAGGGCTAAATTTGCGGCCGAGCACGCGCTCCGAAAGCTCTTCGCGCGAAACCACTTTACCCGGCGAACGCATGAGCGCCTCCAGCAGGGCAAACTCGACATCGGTGAGTTCGACATTCTTGCCTTTGCTGAGCACGGCGCGAGCAAAAGGATTCAGCTCGAGATTTTCGACGCGAAGAATCGAGTTCTCGGGAGCCGGCTCCGCGGTCCCGTTTCTCCGTAAGATCGCGTGCATTCGGGCAAGCAGTTCTCGCGGGTTGAAGGGTTTGGGCAAGTAATCGTCAGCCCCGATTTCGAGGCCCACGATGCGATCGATATCATCGCCACGGGCAGTCAGGAGCAGCACATTCACGGGTGATACGGCACGCGGTTGCTTAAGCACTTCGAACCCGTCAATTCCGGGAAGCATGACGTCGAGCAGGATTAGCATCCATGGTTTCCCTTTTGCAGTCTTCAGACCGACGTCTCCCCGATGTACGGACGTGACGCGAAACCCATAGCGGCCGAGGTAGTCGGTGAGCATCGAGCAAAGCTCGATATCGTCGTCGATGAGCAAAACGTCCTTCACGGTTCCTTTCCAGCGTACGCCGTTGCCCGCCAATCAGCGCAACAGAAATGTAACAAATCGTCACGGCCGGCGCGGCGCTTTGTTACACGAGGTTACCCTTTATGACCGCAGCGAGCCACAGAGTGCGGTTTGATACTTGTGCTGATTGTTTTCTCGCGTGATGCTATGAACAGACGAATTCTTCTTGTTGCTTTCTTCCCAGTCATCGCCCTCTACAGCCAGTTGTTGTTCGGACAAAGCCGCGCGGGCGGGGTGCGCGGTACGGTCGCTGACCCTACTGGAGCGTTGATTCCTTCCGCAGCGGTAGTGCTTAAAAGCGATACGGGTTTGTCGAAATCCGCGACCAGCGGCCCGGATGGTACGTTTTCGATTGACCACTTGGTGCCGGGGCGCTACTCGCTTACGGTGACCGCGCCCGGGTTCGCAACAAATACACAAGAGGTTCTGATTTTCAGCGACAGGATTACTGCTCAGAATGTCACGTTGCAACTTCCAGTTGAACATCAAGAAATTCGGGTGAACGATCGGGCGATGAACGTCGATACCACCGCAGACAATAACGCCAGCGCCATCATCCTTGAGGGCAAGGATCTGGATGCTCTCTCGGACGATCCAGACGAAATGCAGAATGAGCTGAATGCCCTCGCTGGCCCGTCAGCGGGTCCGAGTGGCGGGGAGATCTACATCGACGGATTCACTGGAGGCCAGTTGCCGCCGAAATCTTCTATTCGCGAAATCCGCATCAATCAGAACCCGTTTTCCGCCCAATATGACAGGCTTGGTTACAGCCGTATCGAAATTTTTACCAAGCCGGGTACGGACAAGTTTCATGGAACCTTAATGATCAATGGCAACGACTCGGCCTTCAACTCATTGAACCCGTTTGTCGACAACGAACCTTCTTATCATTCGACTTTTATGATGGGCAGCGCCGGAGGAGCTCTTACAAAAAGCGCATCCTGGTCAGCCAACGTATTTCGCCGCGACAATCAATCCAATTCGATTATCGATGCCGAGTTGCTCGACTCTGTTGGAAATGCGTACGACTATACCCATGCCGTTCCGAACCCGCAGTCGCGACTGGACGTAAGTCCGCGGTTCGATTTTCAGCTGGGCAATAACAATACCCTTACCGTCCGGTACATGTATGATCGGCAGGCTGAAACAAACAGTGGAGTGTCGCAGTTTGCTCTCCAAAGCCAGGGCTATAACCTTTTAAACCGCGAAGACACGATCCAGGTCAGTGATACCCAGATCCTTAGCAGCCATGTGGTCAACGAAACACGGTTTCAATACATACGGGACCGTGACAGCCAGGTGGCGGAGAGCAGTGTCCCCACGATCACCGTGCAGGGAGCTTTCACGGGCGGTGGAAACAACCTTGGTACGGTTCGCGATTATCAAGATCGATATGAGCTGCAGAACTACACCACAGCAGTAGAAGGCAAGCATACCCTCAACTTCGGGGGACGGTTTCGGCTGACAGACGATTCCAACTACTCCACATCGGGATTTAACGGCAGCTATATTTACTCCTCGCTCGCTACGTACGCAGCGGGTACCCCGTCGGAGTATGACATCACGACAGGAACTCCCACGGCAAAAGTGAATCTTTTCGATGCGGGACTGTTCTTTCAGGACGATTATAAGATCCGGCAGAATCTGACACTCAGCTACGGGCTTCGCGTCGAATCGCAAAACCAGATCAATGACCATGCTGATTGGGGGCCGCGATTCGCTTTTGCTTGGGCACCCGGCCGACAAAACAATGGTCACTCCGCCAAGACCGTGCTTCGCGCGGGCTACGGATGGTTCTTCGACCGCTTTAGTTCTGCCTACGTTTTAGACGCGATCCGCCAAAACGGTGTGAACCAGCAGCAATATGTCGTGAAGAACCCAACCTTCGCCGACGATGCCCCGCCACCCACGGACCTTTCGGCCAGCAACGTCGTTGCCCCGACGATCTATCAGGTTGCTCCAAACCTGAAAGCCGCCATGAACATGCAAGCGGCTTTCGGGATAGAACATCAGTTTGGCAAGATTGCGACTACCTCGGCAACCTACATCAACTCCCACGGGGTTCACCAATACTTGAGCGACAATATTAACGCCCCGCTTGAGGGAACTTACGATCCCTTGACCGGTAACGGCGTGCGCCCGAACGGAATCAACGAGAACATCTATCAGTTTCAATCGGGAGGGATTTATAACCAGAACCAACTGGTCCTGAACTACACAGTGCGCGCACGCCGCTTTTCATTATTTGGCTTTTATATGGTCAATTTCGCCAAGGCCGATACTTCCGGCGCAACCTATTTTCCTTCCAACCAGTTCAATCCTAGCGCCGATTACGGGCGTTCCAGCTTCGATGTTCGAAACCGCTTTCTCTTGGGCGGCAATGTGCAGGCGCCGTATGGTCTTGCCGTTAGCCCCTTTCTAGTCGTCAACTCTGGACAGCCCTTCAATATCACGATTGGCCAGGATCTCAATGGAGACAATCAGTTCAACGACCGACCCGCATTCGCCACTGCGAGTAGTCTCGACACGGTTGCGACGACGTACGGAACCTTCGATCTCGATCCGGCAGCCGGCGGAGCGCGTATCCCTTACAACCTCGGTACGGGACCGGCACAGGTGAGTATGAATTTGCGGATCAGCAAGTCGATTGGCCTCGGTCGACGGGTCGAACAAGGGGCGGCTGGAGCTGGAGGCGGTCCGGGTGGTGGCGGTCCACCACCCGGAGGCGGGCCTCCTTCGGGAGGAGGCCCAGGTGGCGGCCTCGGACCAGGAGGACTGAGCCGATCGGGTGGACCACCCCGGCTGGATCAGCAACTGCCGCGGCGGTATTCGTTGACTTTCGCTGCGATGGCGAGAAACATTTTCAATACCGTTAATCTCGCGCAACCAGTGGGCGTGCTGGAATCACCGTTGTTCGGCAAGTCGACTGCTCTGGCTGGGGGATTCTTCTCGTCTCCGGCCGCGAATCGGAGCATCGATTTGCAGATGACGTTTAGTTTTTGATTTTCCGCCGATTGAACCCGTCCACCGATTGCGGCAGGGTGCTTGCGATCTTCGTGCGGCCAGTGCCATGCAGCGCGGTTCGGTTTAGTACAACATGTGCGGGAAGGTTAATCGCTGCTTTCTCTTTTTCCGGCTCGATCGAAATTCGTTTCTTCCAACCCTTCGTTTACTTCGCAGCGAATTGGGCATAACCTCTTGATCATCTATCCCTCACGGGTTTCAGTTGGATCGGCGCCGATTGAGTTGAGATCGGCAATCACTTCGGCAGGAAGCCGCAGTTTTGCAGCCTGAAGGTTCTCGCGAACATGCTGGAGGGCAGATGTTCCCGGGATCACTAGAATATTGGGCGACCGCTGCAGAAGCCAGGCCAGCGCAACCTGCATGGGCGTCGCACGGAGGCGCGCAGCAACGTCAGACAAGGTAGCCGACTGGAGTGGGGCGAACCCGCCGAGTGGAAAGAACGGCACATAAGCGATGCCATCGCGGGCAAGATCGGCGAGGAGGGCGTCGTCAGCCCGATGCGCGAGGTTGTAGTAATTCTGCACACAGACGATCGGAGCGATTCGCCGGGCTTCCGCGATCTGCGTGGGCGTGACATTGCTCAGGCCGATGTGACGCACTAAACCCTTTTGCCGGAGTTCGGCTAGAGCTGTCATCGGCGCCTCGATCGATCCCTCAGCCGGCTCCTCGATACTGAACATACTGCGAAGGTTGACCACGTCGAGGACCTCCAGTCCTAGATTGCGGAGGTTGTCGTGAACCGCCGCGGTCAACTCTTCGCGCGAGAAAGCTGGAATCCATGACCCGTCCTCGCCGCGCCGGGCGCTGATTTTGGTAACGATCACCAGATCGCCCGGATAAGGCGACAACGCTTTTCGTATGATTTGGTTGGTGACATGGGGACCGTAGAAATCGGCGGTGTCAATGTGGTTGACGCCGCTCGCCACGACTTCCTGGAGAAGAGCGATTGCTCCATCGACATCGCGGGGAGGTCCCCATACCAATTTGTTGCCGTCTCGGCCCGCGAGTTGCATCGCACCGTAGCCCATGCGGTTCACCGTCATCGACGTGCCAGGCAGGGTGAAGCTGCCAGCGAGATCAGTTTGTTCAACCATTGCGTTCCTCCAGGAACCATTTTCGTTTGGTTGAAGATAACTAAAACGACTCTCCCACCATCTCTTCACTTTTTTTCCAGAGCGCCTCGGCATTTTTCGCATCGAGCGCATAGCCGCGTACGCCTTCACTGACAGCGCTGATGATCACGTCGTCCGGCACGACATGGCCGACGTGGCAGTTCTCGCAATATCGTCCGCCAATCTCATCGGCGGGAGCGACCACGGCCGCCCATACCGAGGTTGCAGCTCCTTGTGGCACGGTTTTGAACTGGAATGGTGGCTTACCCTCGGCCGCGAGTTGTTGATTCATCTGTTCGACCATCTCTTGTAGATGGCCGCGGTCCATATAGCGTCCTAGTTCAGTTTGAATGCCTCCCGGATGCACGGCTGCAGCGCGCACGCCACGCCCTCGATGGCGTTTGTCGAAGGCCACGGCAAAGAGAATATTTGCCGTCTTCGATCTGCCATAAGCAACGAACGGCTCGTAGGGCGTGTGCGCGAAGTTGGGATCGTCCAGGTCCACGTTGGAGAAACGATGACCGGAAGAGGACAAGTTGATAAGCCGCCCGCCATCGCGGATAAGAGAGGCGATGCGGTTGACCAGAACAAAGTGGCCCAGATGATTCGTTCCGAACTGCGTTTCGAAGCCATCCGCTGTGTGGCCGAACGGTGTGGCCATCACGCCTGCATTGGCAATCACCGCGTCGATCTTTTCTCCCTTGGCCAGCAGATTATCGGCACAGGCACGCACGCTCTTCAGGTTGGCCAGATCGAGTTCGATCAGTTCGAAGCTTCCGCCATGGGCCGCAGCATCCTTTTGCACTTGTTCGGTTGCAGTCTTGGCCTTGTTCAAATCCCGAGCCGCGCCTACAACCTCTGCGCCGTGCGCAGCCAGAGCGCGCGCCGTTTCTACGCCAAGGCCGGCCGAAACGCCGGTAACGAGAATCCGCTTGCCGCGCAGATTCATGCCCGACAAAACTTCGTCTGTCGTTGAGGTTGCTCCAAGAACTTCCACCATTGTCTTCTCCTTCAATATATCTGTGACGTCCAGCTGAATCGCCGTTGCGCCCGGCCCAATCTCCTTGGCCGCAGCCTCGCCGCGCTCGAAATTGCGCGAGCCGACCAGCACCGTGACGCCGGCCGCCACAAGTTCCTTTGCCACCTGAAACCCGACTCCTTGATTGGCCCCGGTGACCAGGGCAAGGCGTTTGCTCTTCATAGATTTCTCCTTTTAGGTTTCAGGCTTGGAAATACTTCATATTCTCAAGATCGGTGAGAAGGGAGGGGCCGGTGGGATTCCATCCGAGTTGTTCTCGGGTTCGGGCGCTGGACACGGGGCTATCTCTCCCCGCGAAGAACCCGAAAAAGCCGAAATGCTCTTGGGCCTGTTCCTGTGGAATGGAAGTGACGGGCACGTTTAGGCCCCGGCCAATGGCGGCAGCGATGTCTTTGAGCCGGACTCCCTCTTCTGCGACTGCATGATACCGGGCCGAGGCAGTGCCTTTCTCCAAAGCGAGCCGGTACAGCCGGGCGGCGTCGAGTACATGCGCGGCAGGCCAGCGGTTCTGACCATCGCCGATGTACGCAGAGACGCCCTTCGCGCGGGCTACAGCGATCAGGGGAGTGACGAGACCCTGTTTTACCGTGTCATGCACCTGCGGCAGGCGCATCACAGAGACGCAAACTCCGCGCTCCATGAGTGCGACAGCCGTCACTTCTGATACACGAGGCAGGGATGGGGAAGCGGACAACGGTGGATCATCCTCGGTGGCGGTGCGGCCCTGAGCTAATCCGACTCCGGAGCTGACGATGAACGGACGGCTGGAGCCCTGGGAGCACGGCGCCGATGGCCTCGATGGCGCGCTTGTCCAGTTCGCAGCTCTCCGCAAACCTTGACCAATCGTGCCGGAAGGCAGTGTGAACGACGGCATCAGACACGGCTGCTCCGCTGCGCAGACTTTCTAGATCTTCAAGACTTCCTCGATGCACCTCGGCCCCAGCCGCAATAAGCGATTTGGCGCCCGCATCGGAGCGCGTGAGGCCGAGCACCTGATGACCAGCTTGGATGAGATCTTCAACAAGAGCCGAACCAATGAAGCCTGTAGCGCCAGTAAGAAAAACACGCATATTCTTTATCTCCTAAGCAATTTGTGGTTCGGTTGATAAGCATGACGCGAGGGACGAAGCGCTCAGTCGACTGGCGAGCCGAGCGGAAATCTTTGTCGTGATCAATCGCCATTCGTGGGTTGAAGCCGGCAGACCATCGATCTCGATCAACTCCTGGAGCCAGTCTTCTGCCGACTGCCTCGCCTGATCTGATCCGAACAACTGAGTGACGGCGTGGAAGAATGCCGACAGCTCTCGTTCCGCCATCTGCACGAGGTCAGCGCAACTAGGATTGAAATGTTTCGATGTTTTATAACGAGCGAGTGAACTCATCTTACGCACCTCTCTAACCCGAAGAACTCCCGGGAGGGCTATTGACAGGCCGCGGGGTTCCGTCTAAAACGGAGAGTGTCTCCGAATCTGTAGATAAGATAACCGGAGAGTGCCTCCGGTTGCAAATTTTTCTGCGATGCTCAAAAAATGCTCACTGTTCGCCTGCCGAAAGCCGCGTATCGACGCGCAGCAGAACCGCGAGCGCATTCTCGAGGTCGCGAAAGAGGCATTTACCCGTTCGGGTGCGAATGCCAGCCTGGATGAAATTGCCAAAGAGGCGGGCGTCGGGCCGGGAACCTTGTATCGCCACTTTCCTACGAGAGA
Organism: uncultured Acidobacteriaceae bacterium; assembly: GCA_963712035.1. Lineage (GTDB taxonomy): Bacteria > Acidobacteriota > Terriglobia > Terriglobales > Acidobacteriaceae > PALSA-270. The sequence goes on from CAVQGL010000009.1 coordinate 346,262, forward strand.
CGCGTTGATCGAAGCGGTGTATCGCACCGAGCTGGAAAAATTGGCCGCAGCCGAGAAGAAGTTCTCCGCAGCTATGTCGCCGGTGGAAGCATTACGTGCCTGGATGCTGTTGTTTGTCGACTACATCGCGACCAAGCACATTATCGCCCCTGCCCTAAATGCGTATGTCGGGGGGCCTTCCAAGTTGTATGAATCGTCACGCGCTCAGATTCAAGGAGCGATTGATGCGTTAGTGAAGCGCGCCATCAAAGCTGGTGACATTCGGAGAGATCTCGAGCCATTCGATCTACTGCGGGCGCTGATCGGCGTTTCCAACGTGGCCTCCACGCCCGACTGGCAGCAAAGCGCCAAGAGGCTGGTGGACATCCTCATCACCGGTTCGCGGCCAGTTAAGTAGAGGTAGCCGGTAGAAAACTGGCCGGCGCAAATGGCCACGGTGTCGTTCGCTCGCCTCGCAGGTTTCGCAGTTCAGACCTGCGAACTTCAGGCCGATCGGACACTATTTTTTTCCGTGCCTCCCATTTCTACAGAGCAGCCACCCCTCGGTATCAAGACGCCGGCGAAGTCGCGCTTACGCCGCAGACTCCCGCACCTCTTCCAGCGCGACCGGAACGTATGGAAACCTCTTCGAAGGCTTCGAGGTCACAGACTCTTTGCCGATCCCGAGGCTGATAGGCGTGTTCGCCGCGATGGAAAACATCACATTGGGCGCATTGTCAGTCAGGGAACGGCCATTCCATTCGACAAATCCAAATGCGGCCGGCGTGCCCACGACGTACGGCAGAATATTCGGGAAGAACCGGTGCGCAACTTTCTCCGCATAAGCCTGAGGATCTTCCGCCGTACCATAGGCTGCGACAGCGCCGGCGACGGCGTCGATGACGGTCTTACCAAAAGTCGCAAAATCGTCGGTGGGGACGCCGGCATTCAGGCGATTGCCGAGATCTTCGTTGTACTGCGTGAAAAGAGGGTGAATCATCGGAAGCCCCACGCGATTGATGGAGCGCCATCCTCCGGCGTCCGTTGCCAGTGTCGACACCGCCCAGGCGCCAATCCGGCGATTCTCGACTCGTCCATGCGAATAATTCTTGATCGGGAACTTCCAAAACGATCGAGTACACCGTGTGTCCGGCGAATAGGTTCTTGGCGCGTTTCGGATCCCAGCCGGAGAGGTCGGCGATTTTGCCGTCCTGGAAAGCGTGGCCGACGGCATGCAGCACGTCGGGCTCAATCCAAAAAGGATCGCCTGCCCTGCCAGCCCTCACCCGCAGGCCGGATTTCGTGGTTACAATCTCGTCCGTGGTCCCCTCGGCAACAATCGTGCCCTCCGCATGCGGATCGGGCGCAGCCGCTCCTTTTATGCAGCGCACTACGTAGCTCTGCTTCCCATGCTCATCGCGCTCGTCGAAGGTTAAACGGTAAGTGACGTCTTCGACCGCATCTCCGTTCAGATCGACCTTGAATTCGTACATGCCCTCGGGATGGTAGCCGGGGGCTAGGTATGGGGCCGAAAATGGAATGGCATACGTTGATCGCAAAGACCGTGCCGGTTTCACCGCGGAATACGTACAGATCTGTGATGTCGAGGCGGATATCCTGCCGTGCAATGGGAGAATCAAGATGGTGGGACATTGACTTTCCTCCTGGTCGCTACGATGTGATGATTTAAGGGTGTGGTAGGGATACAAAAATTATGCAGCGATCTTTCCGCGTTGGCAAGCACAAGCTAGAACGTTCACGCGCAACCGGGGCGGCCACGCTATCGCGTCCATACGGCGCGGGGCCACTTATTGGAAGATCTCCGCCAGGACTTGCGGGTCGTTACCAGAAAATGCCGGCCGGTCTGGGACATCACGACACCGGAGATGAAAGCCGCGTGGCAACAAGGTCGCAAAGAACTCTTCTATCCGTATGGCAAAACCTACGCCCAAACTCTGGGAGAACAGGACTGGATTTTTCGGACCATGGTTTCGACTGCCCTTAACGCGCCGGGACTGAAGGTCGCACGTCAGGCCGATTGGTTACGACTGCCGGATAGGGAGATGACATTCCAATTGCTGGCAGGGTTCTCCCTACCACCGGAGCGATCTGTCGCACTTGCGCCATCAATTCATCAAACTGGTCGGGATAGAGCGATTGCATCCCATCCGACAGAGCCACGTCCGGTTGGTTATGGACTTCGATAATCAAGCCATCCGCGCCGACGGCCACCGCGGCACGTGAGAGGGGCATGACTTTATTCCGTTTGCCGGTACCGTGGCTGGGATCAACCACGATGGGTAAATGGCTGAGCCGTTGAACGGCGGGAACAATGCTCAAGTCCAGCGTGTTGCGAGTGTGATCGGCGAAGGTGCGAACGCCGCGTTCGCAAAGAACGACGTTGTAGTTGCCTTCGCTCATTACGTATTCGGCCGCCATGAGAAATTCTTCCAGTGTGGCTGAAAGTCCGCGCTTCAGCAGTACGGGTTTCCTGGTTCGTCCGGCGCGCTTGAGCAGCGAAAAATTTTGCATGTTGCGGGCGCCAATCTGGATGACGTCGGCATACTCCTCGACCAGGGCCAGCGATTCATTGTCGATGGCCTCGGTGACAATCTTCAAGGCCAAATTTTTCGCGAACTTCGGCCATGAATTGTAAGACCTTGCTCGCCGAGTCCCTGAAAGGCGTAAGGCGAGGTGCGCGGTTTATAGGCGCCGCCGCGGAAAAATTGCGCGCCGGCCTGCGCTACGCGCTCGGCGACAGCAATGCCTGCTCACGGCTTTCCACCGAGCACGGTCCCGCAATAATGGCGAGAGCCTGTGCCGCCAAAGGTCGCGTCCGTACCCGGGAAGCGGATGACGTGTTGTCTGGCTTCGTGTCGCGGCTAACTAATTTGTAGGGCTTGGTGACGGTATGACTTCCTGCACGCCAGGCATTTCGTCCAGCGCGCCAGCCTGCACTTCGCCCTTGTTGCCGGTGATGCCGATAGCGGTGCGCTCGGCGCCGGGCAGCGGATGCGCCCGGTAGCCCAGTGATTCGATCTTGTCGCAGACGGCTCGAACCTGTTCTGCGGTGGCGTGGGCCTGCATGACAACTAGCATGGTGTTGTCCTCAAATAACCAAGTCTATCGTTTGCACCGGGGGTGCAGCAAATCTGGCCTCGCTATACTGCTGTGATGCCTCGCCCGCCGGTCCAGGAACGGGATGTTCTGAAGCTGCCTGCGCCCAAGCGGCCACCACGTCTGACCTTCCGGAGGATTGGGATTCATACTTCCAGTGCTGGAGGCGTGCAGAACGCCGCCGAACGCGCTTATCGCTTGGGATGCAATACGTTTCAGATTTTTTCCTCCAGCCCGCGGCAATGGGCGCCGTATGAATTGGCTCGGCCGCAATGCAACGAAATGAAACAGCTACGGGAGAAATACGATCTCAAGCCGTTGGTAATTCATACTAACTATCTGGTAAATCTTGCCAGTACGACGCCGCTGTTTCTGAAGAAATCGATCGAGGCTTTTCGCGGAGAAGTGGAGCGGGCCTTGGCTCTGTGTGCCGATTACCTGGTGCTGCATCCCGGATCGTTTCGCGGTGCGGACCGGGAAGCTGGCTTGCTGCAGACAGCCGCCGCGATCGCAGCTTCAACTAAAGGCCTTGATCTGGAAAAAGGAAATCTGACGATTCTGATCGAGAATACAGCGGGCGCTGAATTTTCTCTCGGCGGAAGTTTTGAGCAGGTTGCCGAAACCCTGGAGAGATTACGCGGATTTGTCCCTATCGGCGCTTGCATCGATACCTGCCATACCCACGTCGCTGGTTACGACATTGTGAGCGAGGATGGGATGAAGGGAACCTTGGCGCATCTCGACGAAACTGTCGGGCTCGAAAATGTCCGCGTATGGCATTGCAATGACGCCAAAGCGGCGCGGGGATCAAGGCTTGACCGCCATCAACATATCGGGAAGGGAAGTATCGGGTTGGAGCCGTTCCGGCGCTTGCTGAACGATCCTCGGCTTGCGCATGCCGCCTTCATCGCCGAAACGCCGATTGATGAGCCGGGAGATGATTGCAGGAACGTGGAGGCGTTGAAAAAGCTGGTGAGAAAGTAAGACGGGGAGGGCCGCCCTTGGCTGCCCAGCGGACGTTGCATTCGTTCGACAACCGCCGTATGGTGTCAGCGGACAGGAAACAGAATGCTTCTCGCGACATGCATCATTGCCATAGCGGGCATCGTGTCCGCCCTTGCTGCAGTTGTTAGCACAATTGCGGTGCGGAACGGAATCACAGAGCAGACGAAGAATTTCGAGAAACAGGCCACAGCCTATCGGCTCTCACTGTCGGTCGAGGCAGCTTTTCGGCTAGAAGAATTTTTCGATAGCCCGAAATTCCAAAACCGCAGGTCTGAAGCAGCGTCGGCCTTACTAAACCAAAAGGACGAAGCCGAGGCGGAATATGTGTTCGATTTCTTTGACACAGTCGGATTGTTCGTGAGGTTAGGCGCTCTGGGCGAGGACATCGCCTACAGCATGTTCTTTCATTGGATCAATCTTTACTGGCGTGCCGGAAAGCGTTACATAGGCGGAAAGCAAAAAGAAGTCTCTCAAGTCTGGAAGGATTTCGAGTGGCTCTTTGAGCGAGTTTCCGAGGTCGAAAGGAAGCGGCACCCGGACTCCGAGGACTTAACCATGCCCGCTGAACGCCTCAAATCGCAACTGCAGGAAGAATACGATCTGTAGGCTTGGTGGAAAATGTGTTAAACTTGTTAAACAAATGCTCGGTATCCGCCTCGAACCCGAACTCGAAGAAAAGCTCGACTCTCTTGCCAGAGAGACCGGCCGCAGCAAGAGTTACTATGCGCGCGAGGCCATTCGCCAATATCTGGAAGACCGAGAAGATTATCTGAAAGGCATCGCCGCGCTCGAGCGCCGTGAACGAACCATTTCTCTTGAAGAATTGGAGAGGCGTCTCGGCCTTGAGCGGTGAACTGGACCGTTGCCATCACGCGAACGGCTGAGCGGCAAATCAAGAAACTCGATCGCGTCGCACAAACCTCCATCATTCGTTTTCTACGGGAAAGGATCGAGCCTGCGGACGATCCCAGGCAGTGGGGCAAGCCCTTGCGTGGGGAGAAACGCGGACTTTGGCGCTATCGAGTGGGAGATTACCGGCTCATATGCGACATTCAGGACGAAAAAATCACCATGCTGGTTCTGGAAGTCGGCAATCGCAAGGATGTATACCGGTGATCCGCTCGAACTGCCCTGTGGCCTTTCTCTTGACGCGTACGTTGTAGAATCACAGATTACCGACTGAAATTTCCCTATGCCTGCTGAGTCAAAAGACGACCGCTACGATGCCCAGGCGCGTCGAAAAGAAATGGTCTGAGCGCTGGCGAAGCGATCCGTCCCTTTACGCCGCCGAAGCCAACTCCAGCAAGCCTAAATATTACGTGCTGGAAATGCTGCCTTATCCCTCGGGCGCGTTGCACATGGGCCACGTGCGTAACTACTCCATCGGCGACGCGCTAGCCCGCTACATGTGGATGAACGGTTACAACGTGCTGCATCCCATGGGATGGGATTCTTTCGGCCTTCCCGCCGAGAACGCGGCCATCCAGAACAACACCCCGCCGCGCGAATGGACTCTGCGCAACATCGCCAACATGAAGGCGCAGATGAAGCGCCTCGGCTTTGCTTACGATTGGTCGCGCGAGGTCACCACGTGCCTGCCCGAATATTACCGGTGGAATCAGTGGTTCTTTCTGAAGCTCTACGAGCGCGGGTTGGCGTATCGCAAGAAGAGCAAGGTTAATTGGTGCCCCAAGTGCGCCACTGTGCTGGCCAATGAGCAGGTTGTCGGAGGATGTTGCTGGCGCCACGAAGATACGCCAGTTGAACAGCGCGAGTTGGAGCAATGGTTTTTACGCACCACGCAGTACGCAGACGAATTGTTGCGCGATCTCGACAAGCTTGACGGCTGGCCGGAAAAAGTGCGCACCATGCAGCGCAATTGGATCGGGCGCAGCGAAGGCACGCTGGTCGATTTCAAGCTCGAGGGCCCCGTCGGACCGGCGGGCTCGACCATCACCGTCTTTACCACGCGTGTCGATACCATCTTCGGCGCAACGTCCGTGCAGCTTGCGCCGCAGCATCCTCTCGTCGCCGATCTGACGGCCGATGACGAAGACTTGCGCGCGAAGGTCGAGCAATTGATTGCGGAGCAGCGCAAAGCCAAAGAAGTCGGCGACATTGGCGAGATCGAGAAGCACGGTGTCAACACGGGACATTTCGCGCATCAATCCGTACAACGGCGAAAAGGTTCCCATCTGGGTGGCGAACTACATTCTGATGGACTACGGCACCGGCGCGATCATGAGCGTGCCTGCGCACGATGAGCGTGACTACGAGTTCGCAAAGAAATATGGAATCGAAATTCGGCAGGTGATTGTGCCGGCAGCGGGCGGGACAAGTCCGTCCCGACACAAACCACACCCAGCCAAGAGCTTCCCTTTACTTTGATGGACGGCAAGCTTATTAACTCTGGGCCGTTCACGCGGGCTCAGCTGCACGGAGGCCATTAAGAAGATGGCCGCTCTCGCTGAGAAGGACGGCTTCGGCAAGGCCACCGTTACCTTTCGCCTGAAAGACTGGGGCATCTCCCGCCAGCGCTACTGGGGCACGCCCATCCCCATGCTGTATTGCGAAAAAGATGGCATCGTCCCTGTGCCCGAAAAAGACCTGCCGATCCTTCTTCCCGACAACGTGGATATCACTTTCACCGGCGGTTCTCCTCTCGGCCGGGTGCCCGAGTTCGTCAACGCTACTTGCCCGAAGTGCGGCGGCCCGGCGCGACGCGAGACCGACACCATGGACACTTTCGTGGATTCGTCCTGGTACTTCTATCGCTACACCGACGCGCGTAATGACCACGCTCCGTTTGATAGCGCGAAGGCCGGCTACTGGTTCGGCGAGCGGGGGATTGATCAGTACATCGGCGGCGTCGAGCACGCCATTCTGCACCTGATTTATTCGCGTTTCTGGACCAAGTTCATGCGCGATCTGGGAATGATCAAGAATGACGAACCGGCTGAGCGTCTGTTCACACAGGGCATGGTCATCAAAGACGGCGCGAAGATGTCGAAGAGTCTGGGCAACGTAGTGTCACCCGATGAGATGGTGGCTCGCTATGGTGCGGATGCTGCGCGCCTGTATAGCCTGTTTGCCGCGCCTCCGGACCGCGATCTCGATTGGCAGGATACGGGAATCGAAGGCATCCAGAGATTCTTGGGGCGGGTGTACCGTTTTGTAGCTGCGAAATGCGCATCGCCGAAAAATCGTCTGGCACGTGGCAGCAGAGACGTTGCAGGCAACGTCTCTATCGCCAGAGGCGCGGGCGATCCAGCGCAAATTGCATCAGACAATCAAGCGCGTCAGCGACGATTTCCAGGGGCGTTGGCATTTCAATACGTGCATCGCGGCCATCATGGAATTGGTCAACGCGCTGTATGGCGTGGAAGAAAACGGCCGCTTCGGGGCGGAGATGTCCTAGCGGCGCTGCTTGCCGATACCCAGCGCACTTTGGCTCTTCTGCTGCGCCGTTTGCGCCTTATCTCGCTCACGAACTCTGGGAGATGCTCGGCGAAAAAAGAAATCTACTGAAGGCGCAATGGCCAAAGTATGATCCAGTTCTGGCGAAAGAAGAGGAGATCGAGATTCCGGTGCAAATCAATGGCAAAGTTGCGGAGTCGTGTTCTGGTTCCGGCCGACGCGTCAGAGGGATTATTCTCGAACGCGCTCTGGCTGACGAAAAAATCAAGACCACGATTGCCGGGAAACAGATCGTCAAGAAAATTGTGGTTCCCGGCAAGCTGGTCAACATCGTTGTGAAATGACCGTCGAATTCTGCCACATGAAGCGTTCTCCGACTTCGAAGGCTTCAAAGCCATCTTCCGTCAGCCATCTCTCGGCTTGGCAGAGATCGCCTGGCGCTGGAGTCTCGGTTTGCCGGGCTCTCCCTGTTTAATTCTCACTCTGTCGCATACTTCGACACGCTTCCCGTAACTTCTGCGGACATGTTTCTACTGCGCACCCACCAGCCGTTCCTGATTCTGCGTGCGTTGGAGCACATTCTGCGCGGGAGCACGTTCCGTCTGGTGGAAGCGGGCCTGGTCTTGGCCTGGCTTTTGCAGTGGCATGGGTGGTCGCGGCATCCGTTGGCCGGGCAGCAACGTCTAAAGCGCTGGTCTGAGTTATTTTGCGCGAACAATCGTTAGCTAGATGAGAGCCAGAAAGCGTTGGCGGATACGATCTCTGTTCGGCCTCAATTCTTTGCGTGCCGCCGCGACTCTGGCTGCTGCCGTTGGTTGGCTGGGCGCGATGCTCTCGGCTGGACGGTATCGCCGAATGCAGATCCCTCGCCCGGCAGCGCATCGCTCGTGTTCATTTTTGTGATTCGTCCTGGTGAATCTGGCTTGGCTGGTCGTGAACTGGTTTCTCTCGCTGGCTTCGTTATTTGTGGTTGCGGAGGGAGAAGACACTATGGCGCGATCGCTGCGGCCGTTGATTTTTGCCGCGGCGTGCCTGGGCCAGTATTAGCGGTGAGTTTTTGGTTCGGCACTGGCCCACGTGTACCGCTTTCTTTATCGCTACTTCGGCCGTGGCTTCTTGTTGTCTTTTCTGGCAGTAGTGCCCGGAGCCGTGGTTTTCGGTGGAGTCCTGCTGGTGACATTGGTTTATTTCGCGGTCGCTGATTTTCTGCACATCGGGCGATTGGCTGCCTATGTTTATATCGCTGAAAGTGCCGGAGGATCTCTCAGCCCTCGAACTTCCGCAGCCCCGACTCCGCCCGACGTTCTCACGCCACATCCGTCGAGCAGCCGTATCGATCCGGACGAACTGATTCTCAGCGATCTGCCCTCCCGGCCGGTCCCTAATTCCACTGCTGGCGGCTATGCCGCTTTCGCTTTACACTGTTCTGCCAATCTGAGAAACTCATCCGTGGAAACCCAGATCCATCGTTGTCCTCGACTTTGGCGCGCAGTATTCGCAGCTCATCGCGCGCCGCATCCGCGAACAAAGCGTTTTTTCCGTGGTGCTTCCCTGCAATGCGCCGCTGGAGGAGATTCGCAGCTATTCGCCGATCGGTATTATTCTGTCCGGCGGGCCATCTTCGGTGTACGACAAAGACGCGCCTGCCGCTGATCCGCGCATTCTTGAGCTGGGCCTGCCGATTCTCGGCATCTGTTACGGATTGCAGTTCATGGTGCACGCGCTCGGCGGCAAAGTTCGTGCCGCCAGCAAGCGGGAGTATGGCCATGCCGAAGTCGAACTGAAACCAGGCTCGCGTCTGTTTGAAAAACTGCCGGCAAAACTTTCCGTCTGGATGTCGCACGGTGACGAAGCCGTCGAACTTCCCGGCCGGATTTCAGCTTAACTGCCAGTTCTCCTCACGCCGTCGCGGCCATCGAAAATCCAGAAAAGAAAATGTGGGCGGTGCAATTCCATCCCGAAGTACACCACACGCGCGCGAGGCAAGGAGATCCTGGCGAATTTCGTATTCAGCATCTGCGGGGCCAAGCTTCAACCTGGACGCCCAGCATTTCATCGATGCCACCATCGAAAATGTTCGCCAGACAGTGGGCGATGGCCGCGCTATTTGTGCACTTTCCGGCGGCGTGGACTCGGCCGTGGCTGCCACTTTGGTGGATCGTGCTCTCCGCGACAAGAACGGAGTCTCCCGCCTGACTAGCGTATTCGTGAACAACGGCGTGCTACGCAAGAACGAATTCGAAAAGGTGCAGCAGAACCTGCGCGACAAACTGGGACTGCACCTCATCGCCGTGGATGCCAGCAAGCGTTTCCTGAGCAAGCTGGCCGGAGTCACCGATCCAGAGACAAAACGTAAGATTATCGGCGCGGAATTCATCTCCGTATTCGATGAAGAAGCCCACCGCATCGAACAAACGGAAGGCAAGGTGGAGTGGCTGGTGCAGGGGACGCTCTATCCCGACGTGATTGAATCCCGCTCGGTGCGCGGCCCGTCGCAGGTCATCAAGTCGCACCATAACGTCGGCGGCCTGCCGGAGAAGATGAAGCTCAAGCTCATCGAACCGCTCAAAGAATTATTCAAAGATGAAGTTCGCCGCATCGGCCGCGACTTGGGCATGCCGGAAGAAATCCTGCAACGCCAGCCATTCCCGGGACCGGGACTGGCCGTGCGGATTCTCGGCGAAGTTACGCCCGAGCGGGTCGCTATTTTACAGGAATGCGACGATATCGTGGTGACGGAAATCAAGCAGGCCGGCCTTTACAACAAAATTTGGCAATCCTTCGCCGTGCTGCTGCCGGTCATGTCGGTGGGAGTGATGGGCGATCAGCGCACCTACGCCAACACCTGCGCCATTCGCGCCGTCCACTCCGAAGACGGCATGACTGCCGACTGGGTTCCTCTACCCCACGAAGTGTTGAAGACGATTTCCAATCGCATCGTCAATGAAGTGAAAGGCATCAACCGAGTGGTGTACGACATTACGTCTAAGCCGCCGGGAACGATTGAGTGGGAGTGAGAAGCTGTCAGGTTTTGGTCGCCAGCCTTCAGCTAAAATCACATAAGATAGGCGCTCTCGGCTACCCGTCCGCAAATCGCGCCCGATGTGAGATAAAGGAAGTATGACTCCGACCGTATCCGACGCCCTCGTCTTTCTGGGAGCCACCGGCGACCTTGCCCACAAAAAGATTTTTCCCGCCCTGCAAAAACTGGCCAAGCGCGGGAAACTGGATATTCCGGTAATCGGCGTGGCCAAAGCCGGCTGGAATCTTGAGCAACTGAAGGCGCGCGCCAAAGATAGCGTGGAACACTACGGCGGTCTGGACCCTGAGGGCTTCCCGAAGCTGATAAGCGTGTTGCGCTACATCGACGGGGACTATGCCGATCCCAAGACGTTTCAGCAGTTGCGTTCCGAACTGGGCAACGCCCAGCACCCGCTCCATTACCTGGCGATTCCGCCCAACCTGTTCGCAGAGGTGGTGAAGCAGCTTAAGTCTGCCAATTGCAGCACGGGCGCACGGGTTGTCCTGGAGAAGCCATTCGGCAGGGATTTGGCTTCCGCTCAAAAGCTGAACCAAACATTGCACAGCGAGTTCAACGAACCCGACATATTTCCGTATTGACCATTATCTAGGGAAAGAATGAAGTCCAGAATGTGGTCTTCTTCCGTTTTGCCAATTCTTTCCTGGAGCCGATCTGGAACCGGCGATACGTCGAAAGCGTTCAGATTACGATGGCCGAGAATTTCGGCGTGCAAGGGCGGGGAGCGTTCTATGAAGAGGCTGGCGCCATTCGCGACGTGGCACAAAATCACCTGTCTGCAATTGCTCTGCAACCTCGCCATGGAACCGCCGCCGAACGTCGAGACCGAGAGAGTACGCGATGAGAAAGTGAAAGTGTTGCGCAGTGTTCAGCACGCTCCGTCCGGAAGACGTGGTGCGCGGGCAGTTTGATGGTTATCGCGACGAGCCCGGCGTGAAAAAGGATTCTGATGTCGAGACCTATGTCGCGCTGCGGCTGGCGATCGATTCGTGGCGGTGGAAGGGAGTGCCGTTTTACATTCGCGCGGGGAAATCGCTTCCTGTGACTGCGACGGAAGCAATTGTCAAACTGCGGCCAGCTCCCGAGATCTTCGGGGAGACCTTTCCGCATAATTATTTTCGATTCCGCGTGACGCCGAATCTTGAGATTGCGGCGGCGGCGCTGGTGAAGAAATCTGGCGACGAATACAAAGGTACGATGACGGAATTGATGGTTACGGAGTCCTCGGACCCCGCGGAGATGCTGGCTTATGAGGAACTACTGGAGGATGCGATGTGCGGGAATCAACTCCACTTCTCTCGCCAGGATTATGTGGAAGAAGCCTGGCGGATCGTGGATCCGATCTTGGGCAACGCGACCCCTATCCATCCCTACAAGCCTGGAACCTGGGGACCTGCGGAGGGAGACGCGCTAGCAGCCGCCGATGGGGGCTGGTTTACTCCGAAATCCTGAGACTCTTCAGCCCTAACCCGTCTTCTCCACCACCCAACGCGAAATTCTTACCACCATCTTCCGCGGGCTGATACGAACCGACTCCGCGAGCAAGCGGTTCGTAAACCCCGCGATCACCAAGGTTTTGCCTTTCATGAGGGCGCGATAACCCACGCGGGCCACGGCTTGTGCGCTCATGGGACGGAACCATTGGAAAAGACGCGAATGTGCGTTGCCGGCGCGCGCGGCAAATCCCGTGTCGGTCGGCCCTGGGCAGAGACACGTGACCGTGACTCCACTGCCCTGCAGTTCGTTGGCCAGAGCTTCAGAGAACAAAATCACGTAGGCCTTGCTTGCGTAATACACGGCCATCAGCGGCCCCGGCTGAAATCCCGCGGTGGACGCCACGTTGAGAATCTTGCCGGAATGTTTTTCGATCATTGACGGAAGAAAAAGCTTGGTTAAATGCGTGAGCGCCGTGATATTCAGCTGAATTTGGCCAAGCGATTCTTCCCAAGGCACCCCCGCAAATTCGCCCATCGTGCCGTAGCCTGCGTTGTTGACGAGAACGTCGATTCCGATTCTTGCACTCTGTAACCTCTCGAACAGAAGTTGGGGAGCGTTCGCGTTTGTCAGGTCCAGAGCCACGGGCGTGACCGCGACGCCGAATTGGCGACGCAAGTCATCCGCGAATTGCGCCAGCTTCGATTCGCTCCGCGCGACCAGTACTAGGTTGTGCTTGTCTTTGGCGAATAACTTCGCCAGTTCGTACCCGATTCCGCTAGAGGCGCCGGTGATGAGAGCGGTTGAGTTGCCTTTCAGCCATAGGTGAGGCCTTGCAAATCCTGTCCATATTCTAAGGGAATCATCCGATGGAAAGCGGCACCGGGCTCCTAGATCGTGAACTCCTGAAGTCAGAACATCGTCTTACTTATCTGATCCTAAGCAGAAAAATCTGGAGGACGTATGGCAACAAGACTCCGCGGCGATAATCAAGCACAACTCGACGAACTGGGAAATAACACCGATCAGCTCGGGCCAGACAGTGCCGGTCAATCTGGAGACTTGCAACAGCTTTCGCAGATTGAAGACGTCGGCGGAAGAAAGCGTGGCCGAATTGGCCGATTCCGATCAGGCTCTGGAGGCTGCGGCTGTGGAAGGAAGTGAAGATGCCGCGGATCATGTTGATTCGCTTCGATGAGAAGGCTGCGGCATAGGGTCGCACTTTTGAGGATTCGGGAGCGGGCGGAGACGCAGCCGAGCTACGTCTTCACAGCGAGCAAGAAAATGGGCACGGGAGTAATATCCCGTGCCCGATCATTTTGCGACTAACTGTGATCCTTACGCGCCTACTAGGACCGGCTCCAACCCATAAATCGAATGCCAGGAAGTTGCGGCCTTCAGGCGTTCGTTTACGTTGTTGATGTTTTTTACGCCCTCGTTCTGCAACCATTTGCGGAATGCATCCGCGCCCTGCTTGGCGTAAATCGGAATGCCGTCTTTCCAGGTAGCCCGGCCGCAGAGAACACCGTTGAACTTCACACCGGATTCTCCAGCCAGTTCCAGAGCCTCTGTAAACTCCGCATTGCTCACGCCTGCGGAAAGATAAATGAACGGTTTGGTGGCAACCTTGGCCGCTTTCAGGAACAGGTCCGCGGCTTCTTTTTTGCTGTAGGCTTTCTGTCCGGCAAACACTTTGGAGCCTTCTACGAATTTCATGTTGACCGGAACTTCCACCTTGAGAACATCTACGCCGTAACGTTCCTTGCTGAACTCCCGCATGCTTTCAGTGACGATCTCGGGCTTCTTCTTTGCGTATTCGAAACCTTTCTCGTCCGCGCCTTCTTCGTACCCAACAAATTCCAGAAAGAACGGAATATCGTTGGCGCGGCATTCGTCGCCCAGCCGCTCAACCCAGGCATGCTTCTTGTCGTTAACGTCTTTGGGATCGAATGGCGTGTAATAGAGCAGAATTTTGACGCAGTCCGCGCCCGCTTCTTTCAACCGTCGAGCCGACCAGTGATCCAGCAGGTCAGGCAGGCGGCCGGGACCAGTCTTGTCGTATCCGGTCTTCTCGTAGGCGAGCAATAAGCCGGCATTCTTGGAGCGGCGTTTGGAAGCTGGCAGTCCCCACTCGGGGTCCAGCAAAATCGCGCTGGCGTGCGGCGTCAGAACTTCAGTGACCAGCGACTTGAATTCTTCCATCATGGCGTCGCCGACTTCGCCGCCTTTTTCTTTGGCTAAAGATTTCTGCAGGGAACCACGCTGATCCATAGCAGCGGCTGCAATCACACCATGATCGTTCGAGACTTTCCTGAGTCCGGCCAGTTTCCCGGGCGTAAGCTTCATACATTTCCTCCGATGAGTGCGCTGAATTCAGCTCCATTGTAAACCAAAGGACGGTTAGGGCCACTGTGACGCTCATCACAAAATGAACACCGAACGGCAATTCGGGAGTAACAACACGGAGGGAAATGGAGCTGATTACGTCAGCCTCTGAGTCTGGAAAGACATTGATCCTCGCTCGGTCGGGTGACGGTCATCACCGAAACGAACCAGCTAAAGGTTTATCGTGAAATCAGTTACCTGCCTTAGCGACAGGTGCAGGAGGTAACGATATGAGAATCGCAGTAGTGATTTTCTACTGGCTCTGCGCCGCACTTCTTATCGCACTGACCGCTCACGCCGAGTTGCACAAAGCAAGAAAGTCGGACAAGAAGAATTCACATCCCGGTCACGCTTAGGCTTTCCAATCCCTTGGGACCCATGTAGTCAGTTCGCGAGGTGCAACGAATGACATTCCCAAGGAACTATTGTCTCAGCGTGAGCGTGTTTAAGACTGCCTGTTGTTTGGCAATCAGGGATTCAACGCCCTTGCTGGCGAGAGCGACCATCTTGCCCAGTTGTTGCTCATCAAACACCTTGTGCTCTGCCGTAGCCTGCACCTCCACTAGTTTGCGCCCGGCAGTCATCACAAAATTCATGTCCACGTCGGCGCGAGAGTCCTCCTCGTAGCAGAGGTCGAGCAGGATTTCGCCGTCCACGATTCCCACACTGACGGCAGCAACGAAGTCACGGAGAGGAGCAGCGCTGAGCGTCCCAGCCTCGACCAGTTTTTGCAACGCTAATCCCAAAGCCACGAAAGCTCCGGTAATGGAAGCGGTGCGAGTGCCGCCGTCGGCTTGAATCACATCACAATCGATCCAGATGGTCCGCTCCCCCAGTTGTTCGAGGTCGGTTACCGCCCGCAGGGAACGTCCGATCAGCCGCTGAATCTCATGCGTGCGGCCGCTGGGACGGCCTTTGGTTACTTCGCGCGCGGTGCGCGTCAAAGTCGAGCGAGGCAGCATGCTGTATTCGCTCGAAATCCAGCCCTTGCCGCTATTGCGCAGGAACGGCGGCACGGCTTCATCGACCGAAGCCGTGCAAATGACCCGCGTGTTGCCCACTTCGATAAGCACCGAACCTTCAGCTGTCTTGATGTAATCCGCGATGATTTCGACCGGCCGCAACTGGCCGGGAGAACGATTGTCCGAGCGATAGTGCATAGGTTGCGATTGTAAATGAAAGGAGGCATCTCAATGTTCTTGCGCGCGAAGGGGTTGGAGGCTAGACTCCGCGCTAAGCGCGGTTTCACTGAAACTTCGGAGTCGGAACAAAGGTGAGAATACTGGTGTCTAACTCTGTGGGTCGGATCCCAACATCCGAGCACTGACTTCAGGCGTGCGATTTCCCTAGGGAGGCGCACCGTGTCTAGAAAGATCGTTGAGCCATTCTTCAACTCGTCCTCACGGCTATTTTTCATTATGGTGAGCGGAGCTGCAATCGTCTTGCTGTGGATTCCGCTAGGACTGGCTGGCGCCGCGTCATTTGTGATAGCGGCCGCTCCGCCCGCGTGGCTAGCCGCGCACTCTCAACAAAATAATTCCTCCGCGGCCCAATCCCGAGGGCAGGTGGCTCCGGACGATGACGGGGGCGTGTTCGTCTTCAAAAAGAAAGTCGAAGAAGTGGTGCTTCACGCCTCCGTCGTAGACAACAAGAACCGCATGGTGATGGATCTGGGCAGAGATGCTTTTACCGTATATGAAAATAATAAGCCGCAGACCGTAATTTCTTTCCGGCGAGAGGATGCTCCGGTGGCCATGGGCATCGTTATCGATAACTCCGGGTCTATGCGTGAGAAGCGCGACAAGGTGAACACGGCCGCGCTGGATTTGGTGCTTTCGAGCAATCCACAAGATCGGGTCTTCGTAGTCAACTTCAACGACGAACCCTACCTCGATCAGGATTTTACCAGCGACATAGGGCTGCTAAAACACGCTTTGGAGAGGGTAGACGCGCGCGGGAATACAGCTTTGTATGATGCCGTGGTAGGGGCGGCTGAGCGGCTTGAACTGGCTCAGTTGTCGAAGAAAGTCCTCTTTGTGGTAACCGACGGGGAGGATAACACCAGTCGGCATAGTCTGACGCAGGCGGTTCGGTCGCTGCAAAAAGAAAATGGACCCATCGTCTATGCCATTGGACTCCTGGGGGGCGAAACCGCGGAGCGGCGCGCCACACGCGCGCTTCAAACGATTGCGCTCGGAACAGGAGGAATCGCCTTTATGCCCAGTACTCTCGACCAAGTGGACCAGATCAGCCGAAGTGTGGCCCATGACATCCGTAGCCAATACACGCTCGCGTATAAACCCAGTATTCCCGAGAGCATGGGTGGTTACCGCGCCGTTCGCATGGAGGTCCGCGCTTCGGGCTACGGCGCACTGACGGTCAGAACCCGCAGCGGATACTACGCGGGCCAGGGAGCGCCAGCCGAGAGGCCGAAATAACGTTCGGGTCTACCAGCTAAGTGGATTACGATTCAGCGCACCACCAAAGGGCCCGCTATCGACCGGGAGGTCAGGCACAATGAAACTCTTCATAACTATTTCGAGCCGTTGCTCCAGGGCTACAGGACGAACCTGGTATTCCAGTCGTCATACCGTTGCCGGTCCTTGCGCACGATTCTTTTTGGCATTGCTCCCAGTATGCTGTTGCCTTCTCTCTCTTTGCGAAGCCCAAGCCCACAGCGTGCTCTGCACCGACGGCGAGGGTAGCTTCGAAGCGGCATCGTTTAACAAGGTTGAGGTGCACGTGGGCGCTACTAGAAAGGGGGCTCTTGCGATGCGCTCTTGCGAAGCGATCCTTAGTTGGAGTGGGCAAACGCTGGCAGTCGCTAGTGACATCCCAGTGCTGGATCTCGATGCGTTCGGTGTAGACCTTGGAGTGGGCGCGCCCATTGCCGCGTTCCAAACCAAGAAGTCCAAAGACGACTGCTGCATGACTTATCAGATTTATTCCCTCCAGAAGCCTCCCAAACTGCTACGCAGCCTTACGGGCGCTAGCTTTTTTGACGCAGCTGACACGGATCTTGATGGTCAAGTGGAAATCTGGACTGACGATACCGCCGCTTTCAAAGGTATCGACAACCTAACCCTCGCAGAGTTGGATTTTGCTCCGCCCATGGTTCTGCGTTTTGAGAACGGCAAACTTCTGGATGTGAGTTCGGAATTCGCTTCCGACTTCGATAAACGCATCGCGGCGCTACGCTCTCAACTTCGTCCGGAAGACCTCAGTGATTTCAAAAACAGTGACGGCAAATTGCAATCCATCGATTCTTCCGCAGTGGAGCGAATTCACCGCTTGCGCGGAGTAAAAGTTGAGGTCTTGGAGATTGTGTGGTCGTATCTTTATAGCGGCCGCGAACCGGAAGCATGGCGCGCTCTGTCGGAAATGTGGCCGGCCTCCGATGCCGACCGGATTCGCGACGTTCTCTCAAAAGCGCGTGCCGCGGGGATGCTCACGCAGCTCGACGGTCTATCCACTACGACTCCCAAGATACGAAAAACCGTCAGAGTTTTCACCCCTACATCTTCCTCCCGCGAGCTGCAACAACAAGTTCTTTCGGAACATCCGACGGAGGTGAACGAAGTCGAGCAGCCGGATCCCATCCTCGCAGCCGTGCCTATTCTGGTTCGGAGTTTCCCCACGGTCGGGACTGCCGACCAAGCGCTTCCCCAGGGCGAGATGACAGTAACCCTCGTGATTGATTCAGCTGGCAAGGTGCGTTCCGCTGCGCCTCTCGGCACCACTGCGTGGAAGAACATCGATCTGATGAATGCGCTTTCGGAATGGAAGTTTGTTCCGGCATTCAAAGGCCACCGGGCGGTGGCTAGCACCATGGTGAAGATCTTCTCGCTGCAACAGTAGTTTTTGTCGAATGAATGCGAGGGATTTATTTCTGAATTTGGTATGCGAAGCTTGTCTCTACGGCGAAGCTTGCAGCGCGCTTGCCATCTGGGCGACATTGGCAACGTCATAGGTGCCGGTGAGATCGGCGTGACCGGCCAGCGTCTCGCGCTCCTTGCCATCCACGAGAAATCTTACGCGCGTGATGCCACTGACATTGGAAGAAAGCGTCTGCACTACGGAAACCAGAGTGAGCTCCTCGGTAAGAACTCCGGACCGGTGGCCGTTGGCCAGATCGGCGTTGAAGTCGATCACCGCCAAGCCCGGATCCATCAGATAGACCTCGCGAATGTCCGAACCTGGCGCGAGCGAGTGGGTGGAAGACTTATCGAGGTAGTGGCTGATGAGCGCGCGCAATAATTCCCGGGCGCGTTGCTGGCGATCCTGTGGCATAGGAACGTTGGCGGTCTCGGGCAGCAGAATGCCGGGAGAATCAAAGGCGATGTACAAGGTAACTTGCTCGCTCGGTCCCGAAATCGGCGGAGCGACAGGCTGGCCGTCCTCGACCGGAGCTTCTGACGCGACGGTCCGGCGGATATGCCATACAAAGCCGCCCATGCCCAGCGAGGCGACTAACAAAATCGCTACGGCGATGATTAAGGAGCGCGGCGTCATCGTCCCGCCTCCAGCTTGGGGCGGAGCGAAAGCACACCCGCCGCCAGGGCGCTGTTTATCTGTTGCTGGTAGGTGCTCGAGCTCAGGCTGGAAAGGCCATCCGGGGATGGCGCAATTTCTACCGCGATAGCGGGAGCCGCAACATTGTTCAAGGGACGCAAAGGCGCCAACAACACGCGTGCGGAAATCTGTTTTTGCTGCAGGTTTGCCGCTAGACCGGCCGCGCTCACCTGGCTGAGCGGAAGAAAAGACGACTGCGCGGTATTCCAATCCAGGAACGGACCCTTATCCGTTCCATTGGCCGGCAGCATGGCGGTATAGAGACGCACGCCATGGCCTTCGGAACATGCGTGTAGAGAGATATAGATCATGGGATGGGCGACGTTGGTCAGGTTGGCGCGCTGGTCCAGCGTGAGCGTTGTATCTCCATCTCGCAAGACGAGCGTCCGTAGCCCGCGAGCCAGAAGTTCTTGACGCAATCCGCGAGCGAAAGCCAGCGTTACATCCTTTTCAGCCAGTTGTTCGCTGAGTGCTTCCCCGCGATCTTCGCCGCCGTGGCTGGCATCGACTACGGCAAAGAATTGCTGAGCGGCCGTGGGATTGGCTGGCGCTGTTGTCGCATTCTGTACCGGCGAATTCGCCGGCGGCGGTTGGCCGGGAGCTGCAGCCTGCACGTTGGGCCGCGTTGCGGACGAGATGGTAATGGTGCGGTTCCCGTCTCCGAAGCTGGCAAAGAGCGGCGCCGTTCCGTTCACCGTGATCTCGGCCGCTCCATTGCCCTCCTCGTAACTGGCGGAAGGGATGGTTTTGTCGCCGAAGGTGAGCGCCGGAGAACCGGGCGCAACCACCGGCTCATGGTTGAAAATCATGTGCAGCTTGCCCGGTTCGGTGGCGATCATGGGATTGACGGGCGCAGTAAAGGTCATCACCAGAGTCGGCGGAATTTGTTTGCTCATTTGTGCCGTGAAATGGACTGCGGCGTTGCCGATAAATACACGGCGCGAGGCTTCGTGAAAGGTTACTGGTCCGCCAAGAATTTCGGAAAACAGCTGTCCCAGGGAAGAGAGTGGCACCAAGCCGCGCCCGTTTTCCATGAGAAAATCGGCGTGCAGGTCGAAGTTGTGCCGACGGATGCGAGCGCGACTCGAGCCGGAAACAAATTCGCTCTCCACTTTGTTGTAGCGTAACCTCCAGCGCTTGCCATCGCTGGTGGCTTTGACCGCACCAAGAGGGTCGAGAGCTTCCAGCAAGGGGACATAATCCTGACCGTTGCGTTCGACTACAGGAAGCGCATAGTTGGCCACCACCGAGTAAATGGACACACGTTTTTCTTCCCCGGGGAAGAGAACAGGAAAAGACTGCAAACGGCGAGCCCGAAAATACCGAGCCATCGGGCGGTGGGCATGGAGGCCATTGGTAAACAAGTAAGGTGGATCGTAACTATCCTTTATACCGCAGGCCGGTCAAGAAATAGGAACTGGTTCTACGAGCAAACGAGAACTCGACGAGTTCATGATCACGATATCTAGAGAAAAACGATGAACCACAAAAAACATGAAATGTGGTTACCAAGTGATCGCGGGTTCTGGGTTATCGTGTTAGAAGAGTTCTGCGAACCTTATTAAGGGTGGTGGTACCTGAACGGATGAGGATCTGCGTGTTTGGATTGAATTGCGCGACGCCCAAAGTTGTTTTTGGGGATGATCGAGTGGTGAACCTAGCCGATCAGGAGATTCCGCAAAGCATGCAGGGCCGCTTCGCGGTGGCCAGGCGAGCGAAGAAAAGCCGATAAGCGACGCCCAGGTAATCAGGAGTCGAAACAACATCCGCTAGCATTAACTGAATTATCTCGATTTTCGGAGGTTACTTCCATGGCGAGCGCAATCCCCCAGCTTTCGTCAAAGTTGCGAACTCTTGTCTTCTGTCTTTTTGTTGTTTCCGCCGGTGTGTGTTGTGCCGCTGAAAATTCTGTACCGAACTCCATCAAATACTCCACTGATTACAACTGGTCGATCAATCCAAAAGATGACTTGACCCAACCCGGCCCGAAGACCGTCAATCTCCCAGCCTGTCCGGCCGGAGTGATGGGAAATGAACCCGAGTACTGGATCTACGTTTCCGGCGGGGGGAACGGGGAAGCGGCAAAGGTGACCGGCGGAACTTGTGCCGGCAACGCGGCGCCAGGCACTCTGCAATTCGCCACCGCGAACTCCCATGCAGCGGGATACACCGTGGGTAGCGCCTCCAGCGGATTGCAAGAAGCGCTGATTGCCGCTCGCTTCGCGCCGAGGGACTTTCCGAACACGTTTCCTTCCGGGAGAGTTATCGTTCCTCCCGGAGAATTCGATGCTTACGCGCGAGTCTCAATTCGCGCTTCGAATATCGAGGTGGATTTCTCTGGCTCAATCATCGATTGCTGGATGGACGATACGTGCATTTTCGCCGGCGATCCCGTCCATTCCGGAAAGTACCTGGATATTTCCGTGGTCGGCCCGAGTGGCCGTCCCATGGTAAAAGGCGGTCAGCATCCGTTTTTGGAAGTCAATGCGATGAAGACCAGAGTTTTCAACGTTTCCTTGCGACTGGGAGCGAAGGGTGGATCATTTAGCAGTTATGTGCAGGTGGATGACGACCAAGCCTTTCTGCTGGACGGGCTCGACACATCGCTGGGGCAAACCTATGGCACCGATGGAGTGCTATGCAATGCGACGATTTGTAACCCGGCGGTTTATGCGCCTGGGGGCAAAACCTGGGCGGTAGGCTGGCTGAAGCACCTAAACATGAGCCTGGGATGCGATTCCAACGGAATCGATTGGGAAAGTGGAAATTCCCTGAGGGTAAGCGACAGCGTTATTCAAGGATACCCGCAGTACGCGATTCGGGCTGGGGTGGCCCACGGCGGCTATCAAGGATTGGTCACCGAGAATGTCTACGGCGAAATTGGAAACTGCCACAATCCCGCAGGAAAAATTGGGGAGGCCGGCATCATCGCGCAGGGCGGCCCCGTCGTTATTCACGGCTCTCTTGTTCTGCCCGGCGCTTCGCCCCTGTTTGCCGATACCGGGAAAACCGAATACCGCTATTACATTGTGGCGCGTAGCGCGACGTTCGGCTCGTCGAATCTGCTTTATGCGGGGAAGGCGAGGACAAATGGCTCCGGCTCCATCACGGTAACCACACCAGATATTCCCGGAGCAACCAGCTTCGATCTGTTGCGAGTAAACTACGTTGCCGCCGGGGACCCACGGTTGCAGACTCCCAATGGAACCGGCAATTACGCGGTGGCCCGCGGAGTATTAAGGAATTCCGCCTGCGATGCCGGAATATGTACCTTCACCGATACGCAAGCCCCGCTTTCGTCTTATGCGGTGACAAGGCCAACCTATTTCCCCCTTCTAAAGTTTTGGCCCGGGGACGTCTATCTTGGGGTCTGGGTCGGACACGGCAAGCGCCTCCGCTTCCCAGGCTTCGGTTTTGATCAGCGATGGCACGCCTGGCGATATAGTGAGCGTTTTGGGACCGCTTGCTCCCTCGGTTATCTCCTCTTATTGCGGCGCCGCTACCGAATGGACTCCGCTGATCGCTGTGTGTCTGGGGGCGACCTTCTTCGACAGTCAACAGGCAATCATGCTGCCCGTGAAGCGGTTGGACGACGGCGGCCTGAATACCAATCAAAAAGGGAAAACAAATTATGGAACGCTGGGAACCGGACCGAGCCATATCATCACGCTTTCCGATTCGAACTTCGACAAAACCGTGGCCACGGCGAACAACCGTCCCAACAACGACAGCAATGATGCCTTCATAGGGTACGACCAGCGCGTAACTACCCCGTCCGCCGTAGGAATTAGCTTCGGGGCCCCAGTCTCACTCTCAAATTACATCGGCAATGCGGGAGATGGAACCCATTGGCTGGAAAGGTTGACTGCCAACCTCAAGACCTTCCATGTCCCGATCAGCACCAATTCTCAAATAACGTCCACCGTCGGTACGGGGACGCCGCCGCTTGCCGTCGCGTCCACCACGCCGGTGCCGAATCTGACCCTCAGCAACCATCCGCAAATCCAAGGTTGTGGGGCGACGGCCAATTGTTCCGCCCAACCTCTGACCAACGGTCAAATCGTTTTTGGCACTGTGACCCTGGCTGGCGCTAGCGCTGCTGTGAATGGGTTGAAACCAGCGTTTACGACGGCTAGCAGCTTTCAGTGCACCGCCAGCGATAAGTCAAATGCGACCGCATCTGCCAATGCGGTGGCTCTATCGGCAAACAGCCTTCGCGTGAATGGAAAAGCCGGAGATGTAATCTCCTATATTTGCGTGGGTAACTAGGCACAGAGCATTCGCAAGGTTCGCCTGCGTCTCAGAATGGGAATGTAGCCTTTCGGGGTTCGGGACTTTGCAAATTGCACCAAAAATGGGAAACTTTCGTATTACTCCGCTAGTGGTTGGGAGTAAGATGAACCAGATTTTGGCTATGCAACCCTTTCCGAACAATCCGGAATTGCCCGCCGAAGTTTTTGCGTGTGCGATCCCCAACCGCCGCAGTTCGGTGCGGCAGAAAATTCATACGCCTGCATATATCAGCGTGGATGCGTGTGCGGACGGTACAATTTTCGGTCTCAATGAAGTCTTTGACATTGGCATTGCAGGGCTCTCTTTTCAAAGCCCTGAACCCTTGATTCCCGGTTCTCATTTGCGGTTGAATCTGGAGCTTTCCGGAGTGGCTGCGCCACTTCACGCCAACGGGCGCGTGGCTTGGTTCGAGCCTTCGGGGCGTACCGGGATTCAACTGCAGAGGTCTTCGCTTTCTGCTCCCTGCGTGCTCGATGAATATTTATTTCTGAACGCCATCACCGCGTATACCCATTACGAAGCGTTGCAATCGGGAGAGGAGCTATCGGAACGGTCGGATCAGTGGCTTGCGGGCACGACCTTGGCTGAGAGTTTTGCGGATGAGGCGGCGGACGCGGAGTTTCCAGATTATCCTACCTTGCTGACGTGGCTGACGGACATCAAACAGGAAGTGGACGCAGCCGGGCTTGCCGGGGCCTTCCCGCTGCAAACCCTGGCCGAACAGGTTCTCCGGTTACTCAATGCTTCTGGAGTAGCCGTCGCAACCTCCAGCGAAGGTGAAATGGTCTGCCGTGCCTCGGCCGGGTCCGCACCTGGGATCGGAACTCGGTTCCAGGCGGGGGCAGGGTTTTCCGGGCAGTGCATACTCAGCGGAGTATTAATGCGCTGTGACGATGCGGAGACCGATCCGCGGGTGGACCAACAGGTCTGTATGGCTATGGGCATCCGCTCGATCATTGCGGCCCCCATTCGCTCGGGGTTACGGGTGTCCGGGCTGATGGAGGTATTTGCAGATCGGCCTCGAGCCTTTAACCGCAACGGGCGCATCCTATTGCAACGTCTGACGGAAATCATCGCTGGTTCCATCGAACCGGAAGCAGTGTTACCAAGCCTTGCCGAGGCGCAGGACGCGCCGTCATTACAGATAAAATTGAACTATGCCCGGGTATGTGAGGCAGCTCGTACCGCAATTAACTCGACTCACGAAGTTTTTGAGGAGTTCTTTTCCTCGCGACGGCAAAGAATTATGGTGCTAGGCGCGGCAGTCGCTCTTCTGGCGGCGGCAACTTTACTCATGCCGTGGATGAGGACAAACGCGGGAAATACCTCGTCGGCACATCAACTAGTGCAGCCATCTTTTCGCTCGACAACCCTAGACAGCGCTGAGGAAGGCAGTCCCGTTTCTGAATTGGAGCGCCTGCGCCAACTGGCGGAGTCAGGAGACGCGACCGCCCAATTTGCTCTGGGCGCGCGCTATGCCACCGGAGAAGAGGTTGTGCAGGACTACAGTACCGCTGCCCATTGGTTTACTCTTGCTGCCGATCAGGGGCACGTAGTCGCCCAGGCGACTTTGGGCGCTTATTACTGGGCGGGAAGAGGAGTGCCCGAGGATCTCTACAAAGCGTATTTCTGGTCGGTTCTTGCCCAGGCCGGCGGCGACGAAGGCAGTAAACTCCGGCTGGCTTCCCTAGCCTCTAACCTGAGCCATCAGGAAATCGTTCGGGCACAAGAAGAGGCCAATGAGTGGATTAGGCAACATCAGCTGGCCAATCGAGCTGCCCGTTAATTATTTATCCAATACTTTAAGACTTGCCGGTCAGAACTTCGCGCGCGTATCCTATCCCGGCTCAACGAAGGAACTCGCCTGACGCTCAAGTCCACTTGCCGCCGGGTTTAGAATAATTTCGAGGTTCTTCGTGCCTACCCTCCGTGAAGTGGTGTACGAAAACGTGCGCGAAGGAGAGTTGTACGAAAAACTCGACCGCAAGCGTGTGCGTTGTTTTGCCTGTGGGCACTGCTGCCCGATCCGCGATGGCCAGCCCGGAGTTTGCAAAGTTCGCTACAATCGCGGTGGCACGCTCTACGTTCCTTGGGGATACGTAGGCGGGGTGCAATGCGATCCTGTCGAAAAGAAGCCCTTCTTCCATGCCTATCCCGGATCGCTGGCCTACAGTTTTGGAATGTTGGGATGCGATTTGCACTGCGGTTATTGCCAGAATTGGGTGACGTCACAGGCGCTCCGCGACCCCAATGCGATATCCTCGCCGCTTGAAGCGTCTCCGGAATTGCTGGTGCGTGACGCGCTTCGCCAACGCGCGAAGATCCTGGTCAGCACCTATAACGAACCGCTGATCACGGCGGAATGGGCAGTCGCGGTTTTCAAAGCGGCTAAAGCCGCGGGGCTCATTACCGGATTTGTCTCTAACGGCAACGGTACCCCTCAAGTACTTGAATACTTACACCCCTGGATTGATCTGTACAAAGTAGATCTCAAAAGCTTCGATGATCGCCACTACCATGAACTCGGAGGCCGCATTGGTCCGATTCTTGAAACTATTCGGGCTCTGTTCAAGATGGGCGTTTGGCTGGAGATCGTTACTCTCCTGATTCCTGGATTCAACGATTCCGAGGCAGAACTGCGTGGTCTGACGGAGTTTATTGCAGGGATCTCGCCAGAGATCCCCTGGCACGTGACCGCATTCCACAAGGACTACAAAATGGACGATCCCGCCGACACGCGGCCGAAAGACTTGCTGCGCGCCGCGGAGATTGGCCGGCAGGCAGGCCTGCAGTACATCTACGCCGGGAACATGCCTGGCGCGGTAGCCGAGTTAGAAAATACTCTCTGCCATCATTGTGGCAAGGTGCTCATTCGCCGGTACGGCTATTTCATTGAAGACTATCAACTGACATCCGATGGCAAATGTCCGGCTTGCGGAACCGCGATACCGGGCCGCTGGGCGCGGAAGTTTGAAGGACAGGTTACCGGTCGTCCTTTCTTGCCACCCCGAAGCTCGCGTTTGGTTACAATCCTCCAGTAACCCACTGCATGCGAACGCTTAGAACTTCACTGATGGTGGTCATGGTCTGCCTCACCGCGGCGTGTTCGCCACGCGATTTTCTCACGCGGCGATTGGCCTCTGACTTAATTGCCGGTTCACAAGCGTTTCGAGATCCGCAACAATTCTGGCTGCGCACCGGTATCATGTCGAACAAAGATTATCTTTCTCCGGACTACCTGGTGCTCGAGCGCCACGGCTGGATTTCCGGAACAAACATCGCCTGCCCTTCCGATATCAGTCCGCCTCCATGCTGGGACGTTGCGCTCACCCCTAATGGGGTCAACATATTTCACGACTTGATCCCGCCCGATGCCGCGGCCTCGCAGTTCTTCAGCGTCCCGGCGGCGCGAAGGGAGTTGTTGGCAGTCACCGGAATCAGCCGGACTGATCAAATGGCGGAAATAGATTTTCGCTGGAAGTGGACTCCCCTGAATGCCGTGGGCGCGGCCCTCTACAACGAAAATGTGGAGTATGTCTCCACCGTCGGCTTCCGCCAATACGATGACGGGTGGCGGCTGATCGAGGGTAGCGCAGCCAGAAGTTATCAAGGGCTGGACGACGCGCTCAGGAACGCCGAGCCAGCCCAGTGACGATTAGTGCACTCGACGCCATATTTCACAAAGCGGCGCGTGGCCTGAGCCGGCGGCGTCTCCGCGCACATGCCGTTCTTTTGGCCGTCTGTGCTTGGGCTTTGATCGGTGCTGACTTTGCAACTCCCGGTTTGATGGATCGCGCGGGAAATATCAAGTTCCAGGATTTTTTGCAGTTTTATATTTCCGCCCAACTGATTCGAGAGGGACGGGCCAGTCAACTATTCGATCCGCAGGTCGCAGCCGTAGAATTACAAGCCATTGTCGGAAAGCCGAGCAGCGTCAGACTTCCAACGGTGTATGGACCGCAGGTGGGGCTGCTTTTCGCGGGGCTCAGCCGATTGTCTTTCTTCGCGGCGGCAATGCTCTGGGTGATCGCCAGCGTCTTAGCGTACTTTGGGTGCTGGGATTTGGTTTGGAGGGTATGCCCCAATCTGCAAGCTAACCGAAGTCTCTTGTGGATGGCCGCTGTGGCTTTTCCCGCATTCTTCCACTTTGTGGTACGCGGACAGATCGCAGTGCCGGTCTTGGCTTGCTTCGTAGCGGCATTTTTCGCGTTTCGCTCCGGGCGCGATTTTTTGGCGGGGATGGCTTTGGGATCACTGGTGTTTAAACCGCAGTTTCTGATAGCGATTCCCATAATCCTGCTTGCCGCTGGCGCCTGGAGAAGTTTTGCCGGAACTGTGATAGCCGCCGCCGCACAGATGTTTGCAACTTGGCTTTATTTCGGCACCGCAGTCATGCGAGCTTACGCCCACGCGCTGTGGCGCATTCCGCGGGATCTGGCACTCGTGGAGCCCGGGTTCTCCCAGGCTCAAATGCATTCTCTCCGTGCTTTCTGGGGACTACTGCTGCCTTCGAATTCCTTGTCGTTCACCTTTTACGTTATAAGTTCGATTGCGATTCTGATACTTGCGATCCTTTCCTGGAGATCTCCGGGCTCCTTAGGGCTGCGTTTTTCAGCCTTGATTTTCGCGGCTGTTCTGGTGAGTCCGCACTTGTTTGTTTACGACCTGCTAATACTGGCGCCGGTATTTCTGCTTTTGACCGATTGGGTGCTCGGCAATCCTTCTCATCCGGCGGCTGACCGCGTCTCCGTTCTGCTCTACTTGGCTTATCTTTTGCCGTTGTTTGGGCCATTGGCTTGGTTTACACGGCTGCAAGTTTCAGTGCTTGCGTTTGTTGCCCTACAATGGATGTTGTTCAGCATCCTGCGACAAGAGGCAACCACGAACCTGGGAGGATCGGCGTGAGTCGGCTTACACTTTTTGGGCTATTTGCAGTGACGGCGATGTTGGTGTGTTACGCGCTAGAGAAGCGTAGTTCGTGGTTTGTCCTGGCGTTTGCAGGGTCTTGTGCATTGGGCTCGGTTTACGGCTTTCTGCAAGGAGCATGGCCATTCGGCTTTGTGGAGGCGGTCTGGTCGATTGTAGCGGCACGCCGCTGGTGGATGACGCGGGGAGCCGGTGTCAGTTAGGAGGTTAGTCAGGAGAGATAAGCAAGCAAACTACTGCCCGGATCCCCGGGCAGACGTGCTGGCTACATTCACCCTGTGCTGCACCTCGGAGTAGATTGCAATTCCCTTGTAGAGACCTTCAGCAATCTGCTGCCGATAGGCTGCGCTTTCCAGCTTGGTTTCATCCTCAGGGCTGCTGACGAATGAAACTTCGGCAAGAATCGCCGGCATAGTGGTTCCGGTCAGGACCACATAGGATGCCGCCTTTACTCCACGATTCCGCAGGGCTGGGTTCTTGGCGGCCAAGGTACGGTAGAGCGCTTGCTGAACGTCATTAGCCAGACCACGCGACTGCTGTACTTTCTCGCGGACATCCACATTAAGCCAATCGATGCTGAGAGCCTCAGGGGCGCCGCCCTCAGGGACTCTGGCATGCGCCGACGAATAGGTGTTTGTGTAGTAAGTTTCCACCCCCCGTGCGGTAGGAGAGTCGCTGTAGTTGGCGTGCACCGAGAGAAATAAATCTGCTTTGGAGAGATTTGCAGTTTCAGTTCGCTTCTCCAGAGGGACGTAGCTGTCGTCGCGCCGCGTATAGATTACTTCCGCACCCATGCCGGTCGTGATAAGCCTCCCGAGTCGAGCCACGATATCCAAGACCAGATCTTTTTCCAGCAATCCCTTGCGCCCCACCGTTCCCATGTCCCATCCGCCGTGGCCAGCGTCCAACACAATGCGGAGGCTGTGCGCCGTGCCGGGTAGCACTACGCTATCGGAATGCGGCGAAGCATCCGAAGGGGCGAGCCATGTACCCTGCTCCGGCGTGGCCGCTGCGGTCAGTTGCCGATTCTTTTCGTCGGGATTCAGCGGAGCAAAAAGATTCACTTTGTCACTACTCTTCGCCTTCGCGCTCGCGCCGCGAACCTCAATCAAAAGGCGGTATGGATTGTTTTCCAGCCTCACTGAGAAGTTAGGATTGTTCTTGGTTTCCAGCACCACGCGGGTCAGATCGGCCGTGGGTTGTGCGATACGAATGCGAGATAGCAAGGTATCGCCGATCTCAATATTTCCAGGTATTCCACTTACCAGGGTCGTATCACGCAGGTCGAAATAAATTCGCTCCGGATTCGACAACCGGTGCGCTTCGTATTGGATTTGTCCCTGCAAGTCGATGGCAACCGTGCTGGAATCCGCCGACGACCAATGCCGTATGCCCATGATCTGGCGCGTCGGAATATCCTTCGAAACCTCGGGTAGCGCTTCATTGCCGGTCGGCGGGGCAGCAGAGGCGCTCGGCGTCGTGCTCAGGCCAATTTTTTTGTCGCTTTGCCGCGGAATGATGCCCGCGCCTTTTAAATGCCACGACCACAGCGCCACACCGGCGAGGGACAGTGCCAGGCACGCCAGAATTACGACAGCCACCAGAACGCCTTTGGACTTGCGCGGCGTTTCCGCAGGCCGGACGAGCCCCAGAACGAAATCCTCGGGTGGTGCCTCGTTCACGCCTCGCTCTTCCGTCACCGGCGTTAGTGTGCTTCTGAGCGAGTCGAGATTCGGCAGAGCGAATTCATCAGTCGACGCTAATCCTTCGGTTTCGGGTTCCGCGTAATCTGCATGGAAAGACGGGAGCTCGTCAGTTTCAGTCTCACGTAGAGTCCGCCCTTGCCGTGTCACTCCAGCTTTAGAAGGTGATAGGTCTTCTTGTGGTTGCAGGGCGGCCAAAGCCAATTCGGCAAGCAGACTCAAGCTCCGGATATCCCCGTCGCTTACACCGTGAGTCTGGCGGCAGAACGCAGCAATCAGTCCGACCACGCCTCGCTCTGTAAGAAGCGGCACCGCGACGATGGAACGTACGCCTATGCGCCGGCAAGCCTCCTGGTCGACTCGCGGATCTTTTTCGGTATCATCGCAGCGCACGATCAAGCCGCTGCGGAAACACGCTCCAGAAAATCCAGAGTTGGGATCCAGACGTACCCCAACATCGGGTGCCATCTCTCCCGCTGCTGCACGGCAGCGAACTTGCTCACCTTCTGCCAACGCGATCGCGACGCCATCCGTTCCTGTGATAGCCAGAGCGCGTTCGCTGATGAGTTGCAGCACTTCGTCAGGAACAAATCGCTGCATCGAATCCAGACGATCCGGAGAGAAAGCCGAACGTCCGCGCCGCCGCCGGATTTGATCGTGTAGAGAAGAGAACGCCAGCAACGCCTGCAGAGACTCACGCCCCGGGGCGTAAGATGGCGATGTTCGCTGAGATTGTCCGGTATCGGAAGTTCGCGGACCAGATCCGCTCTCAGGAACCTTGAGGTTCGCGTTGTTCGGAGTCGCGCTCATGAGAAGGCGTGGAGCCTTTGGTGCAAACTTGTTTCCAAACTCCGGGCTGCTAGGGGGAGATCGTGGGGGAGCGAAATCCCGCGAAAGATTGTCGGCCGCACGCCATTGCTGGCAGTACCGATGTACTTAACTTACAGTGGTTTGGGCCGAATCGCAACCGTACTTTTGATGCCGAGGCGCGGATCTATGGCCACCGTCCTGTGGATATCGGCTTCGATGACACGTTGCAATTCCTTGCAACAGCAGGTATGTTGGTGTGCTGGAGTTATTTACCGGTTATCTCAGTAGTGGGTGACAAGTTGAAATCACGCTGGACGTGGCCCTTTGGGTTACTGGCCACCGGTTTAGCTGGGGCCGCAGTGGTGCTTTTGCGAGGCTGCTGGCATAGGAAGATGAGTTGGCCGGTGCGCGCTCAGCATCATTCTTATCAGGTTTGCTTGGGCTGCGGCATCAAACGCCTGTTTGATGAGGAGGCCTTTCGTGCCTATGGTCCGTACAGTTACGACCTGCATCGCCTGTTAGCTTGGGACCGCAAACAGCAAAAGCAAATCCAGCCGGAAACTCTGCCACCGAAACACCGGTCTGCGTCATAGACGCGTTTCTGACCCCTGACTCTTAGTCGCCGCACGTTTGAAAATATTGGCGTTCGAGCCACAACTGTATATCGCGTTTTGTTGGTTCGCTAAGTCCCACCAGCCGGATACCTGCGTTCCCCGACGGGTCAACCCATGCTACCTCGCCTTGAACATCAAGTGCGCGCTGACTTCCCGGCAGCAGAAAGTGAATTCCAACGTCTCCATGCAGAGCTTGCGGATGGTCCAAGTGGACTCGAATCCCCCGCTGACTTAGGTTGAGCAGGTTGGCGTGAATCCGATCCTTCGTGTCGGTGATAGAAACTTGTGTGTTCAAGGGTTGACGATGGTAGCGCAATCGTGTTTTCAGTATCAGGTTGCGCGCCGCGGAAAGGATGTGTACGGCCTGCTCGACCGAGATTGGCTTATGCGCAACAAACTCGCCTCTAGCCGCGTCGAGATGGCTCCGATCTTCCGATCCGCTGATGATGACGACCGGTCTGCTGTCGTCGGCCAGTTCGTGCAGACTTTTAAGAAAGCCATCCGAGCCCGCCAGATCGGAATCCACGATCACAGCATCAACCTTCGATTTCTTAAGACGTGTCCGGGCGGCTGCCGGGTCAGTCTCGACGTCCACATCGATGTGCAAGGAACTAAGGATGCACTGGAAAACGCCCACTTCTTGCAAGTCGCAAGAAAGAATCAGCGAAGAGAGCGGCATGTTGCTACTGTAAGGCTTGCGCGTAACCGCTCCCAAATGACGGAAGTAATGCGGTCCTCCGCAGAGACGTAGCCTGCTACATCTCACATTCCTGACAGTCCCCTCTGCGTTGTCATTTCGAGCGCAGCGAGGAAATCTGTTCCTTCTGAGGGAGTGCAGGGAGAGATCACAGGCCCGAACGGAGCCATGGCTTTGATGAGCGATGAACGCGGGATTTACGATGCGAATGGGTTACCGCCGGGGCATTATTCTCTCAGCGTTGAGTCCGCGGCCCAATTGGACTATATGCGGCACTGGTCGATCCAGCACGACCTCAACGTCGGCGACGTGTGGGGAGAAACGCTCCACGCGAAACGACGCTGTTTGGCTGCTTGTTGGCGTAACATCGCGATAGCACTCAAGACCACGTCGATAAGCGCTGCGAAGGAACCCGGCAGCTTCCTAGAGGTGGTCACCATGCTTTCGACCAGCGCGGACCGCTCTTGTCGTTCAGTTCGCGAAGGGAACTGGTGGCTCCGGCATCTATCTCCAGCTTGCGGCTGAACAGCCATAAAAGATCCGATAGACGATTCAGGTAAGCGAGAACATTAGGTTCGACCGTTTCCCCTGATTCCATCAAGCGCACTACGCAGCGTTCGGCGCGGCGGCAGATGGTGCGGGCCACATCGTAGGCTGCGCCCGCGGGCTGCTCGCCGGGGACAGACCAATCGGTCAGAATTCCCTCCAGCGCTTCGAACTCGTGCACCTTGTCGGTGAGCGTGTCGACCGATTGCGCCGTTACCGGCGAATCTCCCTTGCGGCTTGCGGCCGGTGTGGCCAAGCTTGCGCCCAGTTTAAAAAGCTCCTGCTGGATCGCTTTGGTTTGACTGGCGATTTCCTGGTCATCGCAAATAGAGCGTGCAAAACCCATGGCGGAGTTCAGTTCGTCGACGGTGCCGTAAGACTCGACGCGCAAAGAAGCTTTGGAAACGCGCGTTCCACCCGCCAATCCGGTTTGGCCGTTATCGCCGGTTTTCGTGGAAATGCTGCTCATGGATTCATCCTATCGGAGCCGGGCTTACTCGGCATCTCGGTTCGTAACAGAGACGCGAAATAGCGGTTTGGCTTTTTCGTCCGGGTCGATTTGATACGTCTGTTCTGTTTTAGCGGCATCGTAATCGCGCCACAGCCAGATCATTTCGGCAGGGAACTCGGCGGCGCCATGACCGGAGTTGTGTGTGCCCTTGCCGAAGCTGAAATGGAAATCATAGTCGCGCGCCTTTAGAGCGTTCGCCATACGGAGGTTCAATAGGGGCCAGTTTCCAAAATGGACATCGAGATCATTTGAGCCGTCTTGCAGCCAGACGCGAATATTGCGCTTGGGCTCCCGCAATACCTTGTCGGGATAATCCTGGCCGCCATCGGGATTGTTTGGATCTTCCTTCCACTGAATGCTGCCAAAGCTGCCAATCCAGCTGATGACGCGGCTGAATTGATCGGGCATCTGCCAGGCGGCATTAAACGAACAAATGCCGCCGGAGGAAAGTCCGGTGATGGCCCGGCTGTACGCGTCTTTGCGGATGTTGTATTTGGCCCCAACGTCGGCCAGAATTTCATCGCGCAAGAAGCGAACGTAGCGGTCGCTCACCGTGTCATACAACGTGCTGCGCATCGAGTCTTGGAGGGTGCGATTCCATTTGGCACCGTAGGCCTTTACGAAGGAGTAGGTAGGCGTGCCCGGAGAATCGGAAATGTCTCCGGGATTGATGAACACAGCAATCATCACCGGAATCTTTTTCTGCGCGATCAGGTTATCGATGACGTTCAGGATCGGACGGTTCCCGTTGCGTTCGGTATATCCTTCCCCGTCCTGGAAAACCATCAGAGCGGCGGGAGTCTTGGGATCGTATTGCGCGGGAACGTAGATCCAGTAATCGCTCTTCATCCCATCATAAAGTTTGCTGGTGTGAGTAATCTTTTCGGACAAAGCGCCGGAAGGCACGCCGGGCTCAAGGTAGGAAAGCGGTCCAAAGGCGGGAACGTCGAGACTACCGCCGAAGTCATGGCCATCAAGCTTGTAGTGGAAGGCGTGCAGCTTGCCTAATTGCTTGATGCGAGCCACGGCGTACCAGAAGTTGGTTCCTTTAAGTGCTTGCATGCGTGGACCGGGGGCGTCGTCAATGACGAGTTGGGGACGCGAAGCTGCTTCGGTGACGAAGAAAAAGTCGGAGCCGCGTCCTGCCCAAGCGGTTCCGTTCTTGAGATACTTGGCGTCGAAGCTCCGGGTAATGGCGTCGCGCAGTCCTGCGTTGTGAGACTTGGCTAGTTGAATCAATTGCGGGGCGGTCATCTTGTCAGCCGCGTATACGGACGAGAGTAAAGAGATCAGCAACAGGCCAGACTTCCACATGGGACAAATACTATACGCGAAGCGGCGAGGCTAAAACCATAAACGGGGAAGGACACGAAGTACTACGAAGGAACCCTACGAAAAGCTTGTCCTCCGTGACACTTCGTGGTTCAGGCACTGCGACCCGACGCCTGAGTGAGCAGAGCGGAATATGGATCGGGCTGCTATTCTAGGGACAGAGGAGATTTCCCGGTCACATGACGGCCCCGCCTGTCGCGCCCACCCCTCAGAACGATTCGATCGCAGTTCGCGGTGTGGACGTTTGCCGGCACTATCGCATGGGCGAGGCGCTCATCCGAGCCGTGGACGGCGTTTCGTTCGAAATACCCGCGGGAGAATTCGTGGCTCTTCTTGGGTCTTCAGGCTCGGGCAAGTCGTCGCTTTTGAACCTGATTGCCGGACTGGACCGGCCGACTTCCGGCGCGGTGATGGTGCACGGAAAAGATCTTGCCCAGCTCTCAAGGGAGGATTTGGCCCAGCACCGGCTGCACACCGTGGGGATGGTCTTCCAGTCGTTCAATCTCATCCCGACTATGACATTGCTGGAGAACGTGGAATTGCCCATGCGCTTCGCGGAAATCGATCGCGGTGAACGCGCTGGCCTGGCGAGGAAGGCACTCGACCGCGTCGGGTTGGGAGGCCGCGTCGGTCACCGGCCAAGCGAGCTTTCTGGTGGAGAACAGCAGAGGGCGTCGCTCGCGCGGGCTTTGATCAATCGGCCGCAGTTACTCCTGGCCGACGAACCGACTGGCAATCTCGACAGCAAGAACGGAACCGAGATTATGAATTTTATCCGCGAATTCAATCAGACGCTGGGGATGACCATCGTGATGGTCACACACGAGCGCGCTCTGGCGGAGCGCTACGTGAAGCGCATGATTTTTTTGGCGGACGGAAAGCTGATCAGCGAGCAGAGTAATGGAGATTCGGTGGCCGTGCAGGCGATGCCGGGTACAGGACTGCGCCGAGGACAATTGTGAAAGCCTACGACCTTGCCGAACTGGCGATGCGGAACCTCCGCGAATCCGTGCTGCGCAATTCGCTGACCACCGTGGGGATCTCCGTGGGTGTGGCGTCGCTGGTGGCGATGCTCTCGCTGGGCATCGGTTTGCAACAACTGGCTTCGCGGCGTCTGGAGAAATCTGGGTTGTTCGACACCGTAGTCGTCACTTCACGGCGCGATCTCCGCGGTTTTGGTAGGGAAGAGGATGGGCGCGGACCTGCGCCTGCCGAGAGTCCCGTGCTGGACGAAACAGCTCGGCAGAAAATCGAAAAGTTGCCCAACGTTCGCGAAGCTTACCCGGACATTCGTTTTGTCACTGAAATTCGCTTTGAAGACAAGCCACACCTGACCATGGTGGCCGGCTTGCCATTCTCCGCCAAGAACAACGACGCTTTCGACGGAATGCAAGGCAGCTTTTTCTCTTCGCAAAACGCGGCGGAAGCAATTCTGCAGAAATCCTTCGCCGAAGAACTGCTAGGCAGGCGTCCCGAATCCGACGATTCGACCAGTGTCGCGGAGCTCGCCAAGCTTCTGCTCGGCAAGGAACTGGTGATGCGTTACGCGCAACGAGTGGCCTCGCCGGCAGAAGAGAATGGCGCGAGCGGCGAGGCGTATTCCGTATTGTCACGGACGCAGACTTTGAAGATCGTGGGCGTCTCGGATCTTGATCCCGACAGCATGCGCGGGGCTGCGCGGGCTCATGTTTTTCTGCCGCTCGGGCTGGCGCAGGATTTGCACGTAATGCAGCCCTCCGACGTGCGCGATAGCACGATTGGCCCGGGCAAGCAGCCCGCTTTCAGCAATGTGAGCGTGCGGGTCGACGGTCCGAGCAAGGTGCAGCAGGTCGAAGAAGCGATTAAGAAGATGGGGTTCAACACTTTTTCCATCGTGGATGCGACCAACAGCATCCGGCAATTCTTTAAAGTGCTCGACGCATTCTTGGGCATCTTTGGCAGCCTGGCTTTGGCGGTGGCATCCATTGGAATCGTGAACACGCTGGTCATGGCGATTCTTGAACGGCGGCGGGAGATTGGAATTATGAAAGCCTTGGGCGCCAGCGACGGTGATGTGAAAATGCTATTTTTCGCCGAGGCTGGAGTGATGGGGGTTTTCGGCGGAATCGCCGGAGTAGGGTTGGGCTGGGCTATTGGACAAGTCATTAATTTCGGGACCAACATCTATCTCAAGAGGCAACACTTCGGCACGGAGCACTTCTGGTCAGTGTCCTGGTGGTTGGTCGGCGGGGCGATTTTATTTTCCGTTGTTGTCAGTTTGATCTCCGGGCTCTATCCGG
The DNA here is from genome assembly GCA_963712035.1 of uncultured Acidobacteriaceae bacterium. Lineage (GTDB taxonomy): Bacteria > Acidobacteriota > Terriglobia > Terriglobales > Acidobacteriaceae > PALSA-270. The sequence goes on from CAVQGL010000009.1 coordinate 382,922, forward strand.
CGTCTCGAGCGGCGCGCCTCGATCCGGTGCAGGCGTTGCGCTACGAGTAAACTCATTGTCATGGTGCGGCGCGAGCTTTTTCTCCTTCCAGGGTTTATTTTTATTCTCTTTCCTTTAGCACGTGCGCAGAGCCGCATTGACTGCAGCGCGCTGAACAGTCAGATCCTCCATCAAACGGTTCACTATTGTGTGCTGTTGCCCGCCATGTACGATGCCAGCGATGCCAAATTGCACCGCTTTCCAGTGCTCTACTTTCTGCATGGCTTGGGGCAAGATGAGCGGACTCTCTTCGACACTGGGGGATGGAATTTAATTGAAGATCTGCGGCAGCAACATAAGATTGGCGACTTCCTCCTCGTCGCTCCCGAAGGCAGGCGCAGTTTCTTTGTCAACTCCGCCGACGGCAGAGTGCGCTATAGCGATTTTTTTTTGCAGGAATTCATGCCTTTCATTGAGCACCACTATCGCGTTCGCGAAGGACGACAAAATCGCGGGATCACCGGCGTCTCTATGGGCGGATACGGCGCGCTGCGCTTGGCGTTTGCGCATCCCGAGTTGTTCTCCTCGGTCAGTGCACAAAGCCCCGCACTCATGACAGACTCGCCCCCGGAACTGGATGCGGCGATGCACTCAGGCGGCCAGGTGGGGCCTCTGCTAGGACCGGTTTTCGGAGATCCGGTCAACGTCGCCCACTGGCGGGAAAACAGTCCCTTCGTTTTGGCCAAGGAACATGAGGCGGGACTGCGGAAGTTGGCCATCTACTTCAACTGCGGGCAGAAGGATGAATACGGATTTGAGAAAGGCGCGGCGGCGTTGCACCAGCAATTGGAAGCCGAGGGCGTTAAGCACGAATACCATCTTTATCCTGGCGATCACAGCCTGCCTTATTTTGTGGAACACCTGAGCGAAACCCTGGAATTTAATTCGCGCGCGTTCGCCCCACAAAAGTAAGGAGCGCTGCCTCAGCGTCTAAAGCCTCTCTAAAAGAAATCAGGGAGCCCATCGCTGAAAGCGCTGCTCCATCCACCAGATCCGGAATTTATCCGCAGCCTGTAGAGCCGGGCTCTACCCAAAACGGTTTACGACGATCCGCCCTAGTCGGCCTGGCTGGCTTCCGGCTTGAGTGGAGGAACGGCTCCCGCCCCGGCCCTGCGACGGCGGCTCGCTCCTGTCAGACGATCCATGTAGAGATAAATTACCGGAGTGGTGAATAGAGTGAGCGCCTGGCTGACGATGAGGCCCCCCACAATTGTCATGCCGAGGGGGCGGCGTAACTCCGCGCCGGTGCCCGTGCCGAGAGCGAGAGGCAGTCCGCCCAGCAGCGCAGCCATGGTGGTCATCATGATGGGCCGGAAACGCAACAGGCAAGCTTCACGAATGGCGTCGAGCGGCGACTTGCCTTCATCCCGCTCGGCTTGCAGGGCAAAATCAATCATCATGATGGCATTTTTCTTTACGATGCCAATCAGCAGAATGATGCCGATCAGGCCGATTACATTGAGTTCGTTGTGCGTAACCAGCAAGGCAAGCAACGCGCCGACGCCCGCGGAGGGAAGCGTCGAGAGAATCGTAATGGGATGAATATAGCTTTCGTACAAAATCCCGAGCACGATATAAACCGCTGCCAGCGCCGTCAAAATCAAGATAGGCTCGTTCGACAGAGATTCCTGAAAGGCCGCCGCCGTTCCCTGGAAGCTGGCATGAATGGTGTTGGGAAATCCGATCGATTGTTCCGCACTTTCGATCACTTGCGTGGCCTGGCCGAGTGAGACATTGGGCGCCAAATTGAAGGAGAGGGTGACTGACGGCCACACTCCTTGATGGTTGACGGCAAGAGAAGTATTGGACGGCCCGTAATGCGTAAATGCAGAAAGCGGGACCATGGCGCCAGTCGAAGAGCGCACAAAAACGCTTTTCAGGGTGTCGGGGCTTTGCTGAAATTTCGGGTCTACTTCCATCACGACGTGATACTGGTTGATGGCCTCGTAAATGGTGGAGACAAAGCGTTGCCCGAAAGCGTCATACAGCACATTGTCAATGTCTTGCGGGGCAATACCCAGACGAGAGGCGGTGTCGCGGTCGATGATGATGCCGGCTTCAAGACCTTTGTCCTGCTGGTCAGTATTGGCGTCGCGTAACTCCGGAAGCGTGCGCATTTTCTGCAATAGGCGCGGCGCCCAGGAATTCAATTCCGCCAAGTCTTCCCCTTGCAAGGTGTACTGATACTGCGCCTGGCTCTGACGGCCCCCGATGGTCAGGTCTTGAGCCGACTGCATATAGAGCGTGGCCCCCGGCACGACCGCCAATTTCCGGCGCAACTCGGTAATGATTTGATCGGAGGTCAATTTTCGTTGCTTGCCGAGGGGCTTCAGAGTGATGAACATGCGTCCCTGATTGAGCGCGGTGTTCCCCCCGGCAAATCCCACGATGGTCTGGATGTTGGGATCCTTAATGACAATATTCACGTACTGCTGCATCTTCGCGCTCATGGCGGGAAAGGAAATGTCCTGAGCCGCTTGCACCGCCCCCGAAATGCGGCCAGTGTCTTGTTGGGGAAAGAATCCCTTGGGAACAGCGATATACAAATAAACTGTGAGGCCCGCAGTAGCAATCGTCAAAAGCAACATGACGGGTTGGTGGCGCAAGACCCAATCTAACCCGATCTGGTAAATCTTGTGAACGCCGTCAAAAACGCGCTGGCCAAAGTTGTAGGCCCGGCCATGTTTTTCTTCGCCCAATGACTTAAGAAGCTGGGCGCACATCACCGGCGTTGTGGTAAGCGACACCACCAGCGAAACTCCGATGGCAATACTCAGCGTGACTGCAAACTCGCGGAACAGGCGTCCGACTAAGCCGCCCATCATCAGGATGGGGATAAATACAGCTACCAGCGACGTGCTCATGGAGAGCACGGTGAAACCAATTTCCCGAGCGCCACGAAACGCGGCTTGTACCGGCTCCATGCCCTGCTCGAGATAGCGGGTTATGTTTTCCAGAACCACAATGGCATCGTCCACCACGAAACCGGTGGAAATGGCTAATGCCATCAGCGACAGATTGTCCAGGCTGTACCCCAGCAAATACATGACGCCGAAAGTGCCGATCAGCGAGAGCGGTACCGCGATGCTGGGAATGATGGTAGCGCGCACCGTCCGCAAGAAAGCAAACACGACGAGGATGACGAGAATGACAGAGAGCAGCAGCGTAATTTCAATGTCGTGGACGGAAGCCCGAACCGTCGTCGTGCGGTCCATGACGACGCTTAGCTTGATCGCAGGAGAGATTGCCGCTTGCAGTTGAGGCAAAACGGAATAGACGTGGTCGACGGTGTCAATAATATTCGCGCCCGGCTGACGGAATACGATGATCAACACCGCGGGCTTGCCCACGCAGTCGGCGCCGGCGCCTGGCGGACAACTTTCTCCGGAGAGCCCCGCGGTATGCACGTCTTCCACGGAGTCCACGACGTTAGCGATATCGCCTAAACGGACTGCGGAGCCGTCAGTCTTGTTGTAACCGACGACCAGCGGGCGATACTGGTCGGCAAGTTTGATTTGGTCAGTGTCGTCAATCGCCCATGCGTTGACCGCGTTGGCCACCGAACCCTTGGGACTATTGGCGTTGGCTGCTCCCAGGACCGTTCGGATGGCATCGATCCCAATCCCATAATTGTTGAGTTGATTCGGATTCAGTTCTGCGCGCACCGCGGGGTTCGCGCCTCCGCCCACAAAAACCTGGCCTACCCCGGAAATTTGCGATAATTTTTGCGCCAGAATCGTATTGGCGGCGTCGTACATATTCCGGCGAGTAATAATGTCGGAAGTGAGCGCCAGGATCAGCACGGGGGCGTCAGCGGGATTTACCTTCCGATAGGTCGGGTTGCCAGGAAGATAGGCTGGCAACTGGCTGCGTGCCGCGTTGATGGCGGCTTGCACGTCGCGTCCAGCAGCGTCAATATTGCGATTCAAATCAAACTGCAGAACGATGCCAGTCGAACCGAGTTGGCTGGTCGAGGTCATCTGGTTGATGCCTGCGATTCGCCCAAATTGCCGTTCGAGGGGAGTTGCCACCGCCGAAGCCATGGTTTCAGGACTTGCCCCAGGCAGGCCGGCTCCAACTTGGATTACGGGAAAATCAACCTGCGGAAGCGGGGCTACGGGGAGCAATGTAAAGGCGATTGCGCCGGACAACAGTAGAGCCAGCGTCAGCAGTGACGTTCCAATCGGCCGTCGTATGAATGGACTGGATACGCTCATCAATCGCCCGTCGCAGGTTCCTGCACCGCACGGAATCCAAAGCGTTCGAACCGCTTGGCTAGCCGGTCAAACCACAGGTAGACCACCGGCGTGGTGTAAAGGGTGAGGGCTTGGCTCACCAAGAGGCCGCCCACGATGGTGATACCCAGAGGATGACGTAGTTCCGAACCCGTGCCTCTGCCCAGGGCCAAAGGCAAGCCCCCAAGCAGAGCCGCCATGGTCGTCATCATGATGGGACGGAAGCGCAGCAGACATGCCTGAAAGATGGCCTCCTCTGGCGGTTTTTTCTCCACGCGTTCGGCTTCCAGGGCAAAGTCGATCATCATGATGGCGTTTTTCTTCACAATGCCGATCAGCAAAATGATTCCAATCAACCCAACCACGCCAAGATCATTGCCCGTGATCAGCAGAGCTAAGATCGCGCCGACACCCGCCGAAGGCAGCGTCGAAAGAATGGTGATGGGGTGGATATAACTTTCGTACAAAACTCCTAGCACGATGTACACCGTAACGATGGCAGCCACGATCAGCCACGGCTCGCTGGAGAGCGAGTTTTGAAATGCCGCCGCGGTCCCCTGAAAGGCGGTATTCACACTGGCAGGCATTCCGATTTCTTTCTCCGCAGCGCTGATGGCTTTGGTGGCGTCTCCCAGAGACTTGCCCGGAGCCAAATTAAACGACAGCGTGACGACGGGAAACTGTCCCTGGTGGTTGACCGCCAGAGGTGCGTTCGAGGTCTGCATCTGAGTGAAGGTGAAGAGGGGTACCTGCGTGTTGTTGCCCGACTTCACATACAGATCCCGCAACGACCCTGGATTTTGCTCCCATTGCGGGTCCACTTCGAGAATTACGTGGTATTGGTTCAACTGCGTGAAGATGGTCGAGACTTGGCGTTGCGCAAAGGCGTCTTCCAGAGTGTTGTCGATATTGGCGACCGGGATTCCTAAGCGGGAAGCTGTATCGCGATCAATCGTGACCTCGGTCTGCCGCCCGCCATTCTGCTGGTCGCTGGCAACGTCTTGCAGTTCCGGCAAAGTGCGCAGCTTATCCACGAGTTGGCTAGACAGCCGGTTCAACTCATTCGCGTCCGGGTCTTCCAAGGTGTATTGAAATTGGGTGCGGCTGACGCGGTCTTCTACCGTGAGGTCCTGCACCGGTTGCATGTACAACGTAATGCCTTCCACCTGCGCTAATTTAGGCTGCAAGCGGCGAATGATGTCGGACGCGGATGCTTTTCTCTGGTCGCGAGGCTTCAGATTGATTTGAATCCGGCCGCTGTTCGGAGTGAGATTGGTGCCGTCCACTCCGATGAACGAAGACAAGCTGGCGACATCCGAATCCTGCAGAATGACCTTATCCAGCGCCTGCTGGCGCTGCGAAAGAGCGGCAAAAGAAATGCTCTCGGGAGCGTCCGAGATACCCAGAATCACGCCGGTATCCTGCACCGGGAAAAAGCCCTTGGGAACGACCACGTACAAAAATAGGGTCAGGACAAGCGTTCCGGCGGTTATTAGCAGCGTAATGGTTTGATGTTGCAGGACGAATTTCAGAGTCCGGCCGTAGAACTCGATGACCCGGTTATAGAAATTCTCTGAGGCGACGTAAAAACGGCTGCGCTTTGTCCCCTTGGGTTTAAGCAGGCGGGAGCACATCATCGGCGTCAGGGTCAGTGAGACCACAGCGGAAACCAAAATGGTCACTGCCAGGGTCACCGCAAATTCGCGAAATAATCGGCCGACAATATCTCCCATGAACAGCAACGGAATCAGCACGGCAATCAGCGAAACGGTGAGCGAAACGATGGTGAAGCCGATCTGTCCGGCGCCTTTAAGCGCGGCCTCGAGCGGGGCATCGCCTTCCTCTAGAAAGCGATCGATGTTCTCGATCATGACGATGGCGTCATCCACCACGAAGCCGGTGGAAATAGTCAGCGCCATAAGCGTGAGGTTGTTGAGGCTGTAGCCCAGCAAATACATCACGCCGAAGGTGCCGACAATCGAAAGCGGGACGGCGACGCCCGGAATAATGGTGGCGTAGAAGTTGCGCAGGAAAAGAAAGATCACCATCACCACCAGGGCGACGGTGAGCATCAACTCGAACTGAACATCTTTGACGGAGGCACGAATGGTCTCGGTGCGGTCGGTCAGGACCGCGACTCGCACCGCCGCAGGCAGCGAGGTTTGCAGCACCGGCAGCAATTTCTTGATGCGGTCCACGACGCTGATGATGTTGGCGCCCGGCTGCCGCTGGATATTCAAAATGACTGCCGGATCAGTATTCATCCAGGCGGCTTGCATGGTGTTCTCGACGCTATCGGTGATGACAGCGATATCCGACAGGCGTACGGGCGAGCCATTGCGGTAAGCCACCACAATGGGACGGTATTGGTCGGCGCTCAGCAGTTGGTCGTTGGCCGCGATGGTGTAACGCCTGGCGCGGGCCGTTCAGCGTTCCTTTGGCTTGATCGACGTTGGTGGCCACCAAAGCAGTCCGCACATCTTCCAAACTCAGGCCATAGGATGCCAGTGCGGTCGGGTTCGCCTGAATTCGCACCGCGGGTTTCTGTCCGCCACTGATCGAGACCAATCCCACGCCGGTGACCTGGGAAATTTTCTGCGCCATCGTGGTGTCGGCGAGATCCTCGACCTTAGACAGCGGAAGAGTCTTGGAGGTGAGCGCCAGGGTGAGAATGGGCGCGTCCGCGGGATTCACTTTGCTATAAATCGGGGGATTGGGCAGGTCGGCGGGCAGATAAGTCTGCGAGGCGTTGATCGCTGCCTGCACCTGCTGTTCTTCAATATCGATGTTCTGGTCGAGAGCAAACTGCAGCGTAATGACCGAACTGCCAAAGGAGCTGGTCGAGGTCATTTGGCTCAGGCCGGGGACCTGGCCGAACTGGCGTTCCAGAGGCGCGGTAACGGAGGAAGCCATGACCTCCGGATTCGCCCCCGGATAAAAAGTGGCAACCTGGATGGTCGGATAGTCCACCTCAGGCAACGCGGAAACCGGCAGTTGACGGTAGGCCACGATGCCGACCAGCATGATGGCCACCATCAGCAGCGAGGTCGCCACCGGCCGAAGGATGAATATGCGCGACGGGTTCATGAGGCGCCAGTTTCGCTCGCTTGCGCCGTCCGGGTGGGCGATGCATTGCCGGTGCGGGGTTCGACCTTACTGCCCCCTTGCAATTTGTCCTGCCCGTCGGTCACGACGATATCGTTGGGAGAGATTCCACTGCTGATTGCGGAAAAGTTATTCTGCGTGATGGCTACGGTGACGGGTCGCACTTCAACCGTCTTATCCGATTTGACGGCGAATACGTAGCTTCCTTGCGGACCGCGCTGAATCGCCGCAGCTGGAATTACCGTGCTGTTCTTAAGCGTCTCCAGCAGCAGCCGAATATTCACGAACTGGTTGGGCCAGAGCGACTCATCCTTGTTTTCAAATACGGCTTTCAGGCGGCCGGTTCCGGTAGTCTGGTCAATCTGGTTGTCAATCGTAAGCAGGGTGCCGGAGGCCAGTTTTGTCTGGTCATCGCGGCTGTAGGCTTCCACCGTGAGCGTGCCTTGCCTCATGTGCTGAGAGACGTTTTGCAGGTTGTCCTCGGGCAGGGTAAACAGCACTGCGATGGGCTGTAATTGCGTGATCACGAACATGGACGTGGTATCGGCCGCGTGCACAATATTTCCCGGATCCACCTGCCGTAATCCAATGCGGCCAGTGATGGGCGCGATAATGTGGCAATACACCAGGTTGAGCTTCGCATTATCCACGGCGGCCTGATCCGTGCGTACGGTTCCGTCTAATTGGTCCACAGTGGCTTGTTGCGTATCCACCTGTTGCTGCGACATGGAACCAGAATCCTGCAACAGCCCTTTGTATCGCTGGTAGTTGAGTTTGGCGTCACGCAGCGATGCCTGGTCTTTAAATAGCGTGGCTTGGGCCTGCTCCAGAGCCACTTGATAGGGACGCGGATCAATCACGGCGAGAAGGTCACCTTTTTTTACGTTCTGGCCCTCCCTGAAATTCACCTGCATAAGCTCGCCGTCTACCCGGCTTTTGACGCTGTCGGTGTAGTAGGCGGTCACCGATCCCAATCCGACAAGGTATACGGGCATGTCGGTGCGCCGGGCGGTGGCTACTCCGACTGGAACGGTTGGCCCACTGCCGCCGCGTGCGTTAGTCGGTTTGGGATCGGCCGAAGAACAACCCAACGCCGCCAGACAAAACGCCAGGGCAATGGCCAGCGTGGCAAATCGCGCTTGCGTGACCTTATCCCTGGCACTGCGCCAGGCTGACGACGGCTGTTTTTCAGTTGCTGACAGAGCTTGATCGGTATTCAAAAACGAGACGGAGGGACGAAGACATGGCACGCGCATGATATTGAATTTGGACCTGGTTTGGAGGTTAGAAACCATGAGCTGATTGTGATTGTTATTGTACCGATAGCGATGAGGAATTGCTGACCCGCACATTGCAGAATCCTGCTTGTACGCGGCACGGGTCAAGCCGGATGACGCAATCTTTACGAAACTTTACCGTTGTTGACCGGATGGATTGGTAGCAGACGACTTTCGATGTCAAGGTCTGCGTTAGGAGTCAATGAATCGAGCGAACCAGCATAGCCCGCAGTCGCTGCAGCCGCGTTGCCGATTGCTTCCTGCCGAGTCCTTTCAAGAGCAGCCAAACGGTCTTGCAGGATAACTTCGCGCGCATGTGTGCTCTCCAACGCTGCGCTTTGCGCAAACAGCGACTGTTCCAACCGGATAATTCTTTGTCCCAGACGCAGCCGGGCCCGCAATTCTTCTGGCCGGAACGGCTTAGTTACATAATCGTCGGCGCCAGATCGTAAGCCATCGAGAATGTCGGCTGAACTATGTCTCGCGGTCAGAAGAATCAAATAGCAGCCTGAGGTTTTGGCGTTGCCGCGCGCCGCGCGGCAAATCTCCGGACCAGTCATGCCGGGCATCACCCAATCCAGGATTGCCAGGACCGGACCTTCCTCCTTCTGCAATAAATCCCACGCTGCGTCGCCATCCCCTACGATGACGACCTCACACTCGGAAGCCAGCAGTTGGTGCAGCAGGCGGCGAAAAAAAGCATCGTCTTCGGCAATCAGAATTTTCACGGTATCCCCGCCTATCATTGGAGACATCGCCGTTTTCGGCATAAGTCTTTAGGGGTCTGAGAAAAATGGGGGTGGGAATGGCGAGAACGGAGGAGTACGGGAATCCTTTCATCGTTTAGCCCGGAACGGCATTTTGCATCTCAGCTGCGTACCAAAGTGTGACTCGGTGAAGGCCGTCGGCTGCTAGAATCACAGTTAGGAAGTCAGCATCTTGATCATGCATTCTGTTATTCGAGCCTCTATCCTCCGTTGTCTCGTTGCAGCGGGATGTCTTGGCCTGTGTTCCGTTGCCATGGGCCAATCCCGTAACCCGGCAGCCGCTACCATCGAGCGGGTCGACGTCCTGAAGTCACGGCGCCAGCTTTGAGATGGAGATTCAATCCAGCCGGCCGGTGAGCCCTACCAGTCAAACCATAGCGGGCCCGGATCGTTTGATTATCGATTTTCCTAATGCTGTTCCGGGGCCAAGGCTGCGTGCCATCGCAGTAAATGCGGTCCACGTGAAGAGCGTGCGCATGGGATTGTTCGCGGCGAATCCGCCTGTGGCCCGCGTGGTCGTTGATTTGAATTCGCCGCAGACCTTTCAGGTATTTCCGTCGGGCAGATCGGTCATCGTGAAAATAACAGGCGGGGAGAAGATGACCGCCGCGGCGCCTGCGGTAGCTACTCCGCCGGTAGTGATCGCCTCGACAGCTCCGCTGCCTCCTCCGGTTGCGGCAAAACCCGTTCCAACCGTCTTGGTCGAATTCAGTAATGGCCTGCTGCGAGTTCAGACGCAGCGGGCCACCCTCGGAGAGGTGTTGCGCGCCATCGGGCGGCAAACCGGGGCGAGCGTATCGCTGCCCGGCGCTGCCGAACAGGAACCCGTGATCGCCGACCTTGGTCCGGCTCCGGCTCGCGAAGTCATCTCATCGATCCTAAAGGGAGTGCCTTATAACGTGATGTTGGTGGGATCGGGAAGGGATCTGACGCGAGTGACCAGCATCGTGCTAACGGCGCGTACCGCGGAAACGGGCAGCATGCCAGCAAACTATACTCCCGCGCCGGTGGAGCCGACTCCTCCTGAGCCGGCGGCCGATCCCGCGCCGGGCGTCCCGACTTGGCAGGACCAAAATCCTCCACCGCAAGATACCGTACCGCCTCCGCCGCAATAGAGGCGATTGCAATGACAGGTTTAGCCAAAGCTAAAAGCTGACGGCTGAGAGCTGAAGGCTCAATTGTGAATCAGACGTACCGGAACCGGCGAGGCTCCGCCGCCCGTGACGGGGGTGAGGCCGGTGTTCACGTTAGGGCCGCAACCGGAGATGTTAAGCACATAGATTTCAATTTCGCCTCCGGTCGTTGGACTTTGCTCGACAAATGCCTGCATATAGCCAATGACGTGTACCTGCGCTACTACGGCCAGTACTCCAGCCAGGCCACTCGTCGCGTAGATTGGGAGCGTAACGATTGAGGGGCTTGTTGTAACGAGCTGCCCGGAGTGAAAACCACTTCCCGCCCGAATCTCGATCGGATCGTTCCCATTCGTGTCCAAGAAATTTCCGAAGGTATTCGCTGGGCCTTGCGCGGTTGTACCTAACCCAATTTCATCCTGGCCAGCGTTGATACCCTGGCTTGTCGCACCTATTAAGCACTCAACCGAACTCACGGTATTGGCAAGCAGACCGTTTGCCAAGTCGAATACCAATGGCGGCGCCGTTCCGCCGCAAGCGTACGAATTGACGGTATCGCAGCACGCGCTCCCATTCTCATAGGGCGTACCACCCGCGCAGGACGGGCAGTTTCCCGCAGTGTTGGTTAGTTGCGCCGGCAGATAATTCAATGCGTTCAGGGAAACCGGAGCGGTTGGAGTCAAGAGTCCGCCGGGGCAGATGCCTCCCACACACGGAGTGCTCAAAGTGATTTCTTCTCCAATAATCCCGGTCGGATAAATTCCAGGACGATTCAGCGCGCCCGTGGCTTCATTGATGAAGCTAGTCGGTGCGGCAACTCCCGGATCCGCGTTCGGGATCAACCATGGTTTCACACAACTTGGCGCCACCGGCGGCTGGTTGCCCGCTCCTCCCGGAGGAAGTGAAGAATTGTAAGCTTCGGCGACCGCGGTCGCGCGAACGGTTACCAGCTTTTGCCCGAAGATGTGCGCAAAAAATGTCGGCACATCGGTTCGTTCCAAGGTGACCGTGACCTGCGGATTCCCGGGATGAGTGGTGAAATCGAAGATCGGCGTACCAGCCGCCAAAGCAGGCGCGCTTCCGCCCACCGTGTTCTGCACCAGCAAAGCATTAATAATCTGCGTGCCCATGGTTTGGGCCAGACCTTGCAGATTCGCGTAGTTGGGATCGGTCGTATTGCTGGTCGTGACTCCGGAATCCACGAATGCTTTAGCTCCCGCCAGCGCCGCCGCATCGGCCGCACGCTGCATCTCCCCGCGCGCTACGTACAAAGTGGTTAGATCGATCGCCAGCGCCGCCATGGCAATCAAGACGAGCAGAGAAATGGCCACCAGCACCAGCGTCTGGCCTTCTTCTTTGTTCTTTCGGCGCGACTGCAACTTGGGCGCGACATTCTCCACCTTTAATCTAAATTCGGCACGTATGCATCGACTGAAATCTGGCTGACTCCCGGGTAACTGCTGCCCGGAGCAATCAAACTGATTACGTTGTTGAAAGTCCACTGGTAGGAATAGCTGATTTGAATGTGTGTCGCAATGACCTGTGCGGACGGGCTACCCGCGGTAAGAATGCCAGATGCACAACAACTGCGGTCAATGACAACGGTCAGGCCAGGCGCCACGCAACCGTTGCCGGTGGCAGTGAACGTCCAAAGCAATTGCGGGGCAGATTGGGCTCCGCCCGTTCGAATCAAATTGCACTCGTTCACTCCCTGAGCTACCAGCGAATCGTCCACAAAATTCCGGATGGACGTGACTGAATTCGGTGTGCCGCCGGCATTGAGATCATTGGTAGGAGAGTTTGACCCGAAGCGCGCCGCGGCCCGAGCCACGTTCGTGAGCTTTTGTTTAAGGTTGAAAGCGTTACCGAAATCGAAGATCCCAACCAGCAACACCATCAGCAGTGGCAGGACGATCGCGAGTTCCACGATCTGGACGCCGGCCGTGCCCTGAAGGGCGGCAGAACGCTGACGCGGGCAAGCGATCCTTCTCACGCCACGCATTTAATCCTCGCTCGGCACTTGCACGTCCGCTTGCAGGGTAACGATATTCGTGCCTATCGACGTGAAAGGAAGATTGCATCTGGTAAGGATATTGAAATGACACGCTTGCTCCGCAGGCTGCCGGGCCGGTGACGAGTGGTGCGCCGCCCGCGCCGGGTCCGGCCAGTATCGAGCTCCACATTGGTGCAGACGGTGATGTTGCTGGCGGTCGTGCTACATGACGGCGCGCCTCCGCCGCAAGCCGTTCCGTCTGGGTGCCGGCGTAGGTCTGAATGGCCGTGGGATCGATTTTCGAGGCTTGCAGCACCTCGGTCACTCTGGTGGCCACATCTGACGCCGCGCTGGGAACATTCCCACAAGTGGCGCAGCTCGAAGCCGCCGCGGTGCGCGCGCCTTCCTGTGCGGCGTAGGTAATGGTGGTGTAGACGTTGTAGGCGCGGGCAAAAGACATGATCCCGAGTAGGATCATGATCAGGATGGGCAGTACGGCGGCGAACTCGGCCACTTCCGCGCCGCTCGTGTCCGCGGCGATCTGCTTGCACCGTGCAGTGATCGGCCATCTCATGGCGATTGCCTCCATCTTTTCCTACCAGCCTTGCTCACTCATGCTCAGGAGAGTTGCTCACAACGAACTCGCATAATTGCGGCACCGTAAAAGCGATGGTAGCGATCGCGACCGCCACGCCAAACGGCACCTTGGCGGCGTGCGGATTATCCAGCGACAGCTCTGAGTCGGGCATGTGAAAGGTGGCAAACGCTGCCAGCATCCGCCACAAATTGCGTATCGTTTGCCCCACTCGCCGCTTCCACACAATCAGGATCAGCGGCCATCACTCCAGCGACCAGAACCGAAACAAACAGCACCGCATCAAGCGCTGCGGCCCGAGAAACGCGCCCAGTGCGCCCACCAATTTCCAGTCACCTGCGCCCAGGCTCCGGACTAGCACGAAAGGCAGCAAAAGGGCCAAACCCAGCCCGGCGCCCAGAAGCGAACTCTTCGCGCCCGCCCATCCCCCAGCCATGGAGTTCGCTGCAATTCCGAGCCAGCAGTCCAGGCACGGTAAGCCAATTGGGAATGCGGCGCCAGCGCCAATCGGTTCCTCCGGCGATGGCCGCCAGCGGGGCTGCCAACATCCAGGCCTCATGAGCTCACCATTTTGCGGGCATCGCCAAGCGACCTTAGCTTCCGGCGTGTCCTACCCTATTTTACTGTGGGAGAGGGACTTAGCCATCTGAAAACTCCAGACGGCCCCGATGGGGCCAATTGTGGCCTAAACAGCCGATTCTTCGCGGATTGTCACACAGTCCGCAGGGCAAGTCAATGAGTGCGTTCGTTATTAGGACCAAATCCGGTGAAAGTGGCGGTTACCCGGCAGGGAACCCTGAGCACAAAACAGGCCCGGAAACTCCGGGCCTGTCGGTCACGGTCTGAAGCGAAGCTATTCGGGATTGTTAAATACCCGAGTATTATTGCGCTGCGCGATGATGCGGCGCGCGCTATCCGCCAATTGTTTTGCCTGCGGAAGTAATTCCAGAGCCTTGACCACTTCCGGGTCGGCTTCTGCGCGAACCTTCAATCCTTCGTCTTGGCCAAACGCATCAATAAAGATTTCGCTCTTGATCCACGAACGTACCCAGCTATTGTTCTCCGTCAAGTCGGCTTCGGAGTAAGGAGATGTTCTCCGAGTCCAGGAACTTGCGAAAATCCTGCAGCACCACATCATCCACTTCAAAAGACTTCTTATCGGGATGGTGGTCCACAAGGTAGTGCTTGGCGAAGTTGAAAAAGGCATAGTGCACACCATCTCATCCTGAAAATGATTGCTTTTAGGCGGCGTAAATTTCACGTCGGGAGTGATGCCTCCTCCGCCGTAAACCGTGCGTCCGCTGTCGGTCAGTTTGACTTCGCGACCAGCGTTGTTTTTGTCTTCGTCGCGGTTGAAGTAGTAGTCGTAGAGCGAAATGTTGGAGTAGTCCCGCTGGATCAAGCGGCCGCTCGGCGTGTAGTAGCGGGCGGTGGTAAGCGCCAATCCGGTGTTCTCGGAAAGCGGATAGACGGTTTGCACCAGACCCTTGCCGAACGTGTTCTCACCCAGAATCAGGCCACGGTCATGATCCTGAATCGCGCCGGAGACGATTTCCGCAGCCGAAGCGGTTCCACGATCCACTAAAACGACCAGCGGATAGTCCTTGCCGCCGTTGCCATGAGTCGCCACGTAACGCTTCTCCGAAGAAGCCCGCCCATGATGGGAAACAATGAGTTGTCCCTTGTGCAGGAATTTATCCGCGACGCCTACACCTTCGCTCAACAAGCCGCCGGGATTTTGCCGCAGATCGAGAATCAGACCTTTAAGATCCCCCATTTCATCGAGCGCGTTCTGCACTTCGGTGTCGGTGGTCTCATTGAAACCGCTGACGTGCATGTAGCCGATGCCGGGCTGAATCAGGAAATGCAGGTCTACGCTGTAGTGGGGAATCTCATCGCGAACCACTGGGAATTCCAGCGGCTTTTCCGAGCCCTCTCGCAGAATCGTGATGTGTACGGTCGTGCCCTTGGGGCCCTTAAGCAAATCGGCGACGTCGCCCGTACTCATATTGTCGGTCGGCTTGCCATCCACTGCCGCAATGATGTCGCCGGGACGAAGGCCGGCGCGATAGGCGGGCGTTCCCACGAACGGCGCGATCACGATCACCACCGTCCTATTATTGATGGTGCGCGGACCAACTTGCATTCCCACGCCGTAATACTTGCCGCGCTGGTCTTCCTTGAGGAGCGCATAGGCCTTGGGATCGAAGAAGTTGGAATGCGGATCTAGTACGTGCAGCATGCCGGGAATCGCGCCGTCATAGATAGCCTTATCCGCGTCCACCGGTTCGGCATAATTTTCCTCAACGATGCTGTAGACCTGGGTGAAGGCCTTCACGTTGTCCCGCACGTCGCCGTCGGAACTGGGCGCGACGGCACGGCTTTTCTGCGCGAAAAGCGCTCCCATGAATCCGCAAGTCGTGAGAAACAGAACGATAGCAAAGAGAATGCGACGAGAACTGCTGACCATCTTCGATGTCCTTATCCGGCGTGAAAACGCACTCCAGGCAGACTTTAAGGGAGTATAGCATTCGTGAATTCGCAAATCTGCCCCTGGGAACCCCTAAGTAACGTGTTCCGGGGAATAGATGCCGGGACCTTTTCTTTTTAGATGCACGATCGCGCGACAGGCGGCAGTTTCTTTGCTGGGGCGAGCTACCGGTCCAGCCGTGGTTTGGGACGAGCGCCTGCATCAGGACTTGTCGCCTGCTGGACGACGATAGTGGGGCTTTTCGTCTCTAAAGCGGGCCAGGCAGTTCCGGGATGCGAACTTGCCTTCCAATTGCCGCTGATCCCTTTTGGGCAGTATGATTAGCTTATGAATTTGGGTTTCGGCGAAATGGCGTTCATCTTCATGATTGCCCTGATCATTTTCGGGCCGAAGAAATTGCCGGAGATTGGACGTCAAATTGGGAAGGCGCTCAATGAATTCAAGCGTGCCTCCAATGAATTCAAAGCTCAGATCGAAGCGGAAATCTCCCACCTCGAAACCAATCCGGAGCCGCAAATCCTGCCTCCGGCTTATCCGCCAGCGGGATCGATTGCCGCTCGCTCTGTGCAGGAAGCTATGGTGGTTCCCGAGGTCGCGGCGCTTCCGGAAGCGCCGGCCGGCCCAGAGATTGCCGCTGTGCCCGAAGCTCCCATAGCCAAGGCTCCCGATGCCTGAGATTGCTGGAGAATTTTCCGAAATCACGTCAAGGAAGAAATGCCCGCAATGGGCTTTCTCGATCACCTCGAGGAACTGCGCAAGCGGTTGATTTATTGCGTTGTGGCCATGGTCGTGGGCTTCTTCGTGTGCTGGGTCGCGCCGAGAAGATCTACGACTTAATGCAACGCCCCATCATGGAGGCGCTGCAACACAACGGGATGCCTGAAAAGCTGGTGGTCACCAATCCCACCGACCCCTTCAATCTTTACCTCAAGATGGCGGCTGTTGCGGGTTTGTTCGTCACCTCGCCGTTCGTCCTGTACCAGATGTGGATGTTCATTTCGCCGGGCTCTACCGCAATGAGAAGCGCTACGTAGTGCCGTTCATGTTCTCGACGATGCGGCTTGTTCCTGGCGGGCGGAGTACTTCGGATACAAGATTGTCTATTCCCAGAGCGCTGGATTTTCTGATCGATTACGGCAAGCAATTCCAGCCGATGATCACCGTCACGAATACACGGATTTGTTCTTGACCAGTCATTCATCGGCATGGGCGTGGTGTTCGAGATGCCGATTTTGGTTTTTTTCCTGGCGTTGATGGGGGTGGTCAGCGCGGGTTGGATGTGGCGCAATTTTCGTTATTCGATTCTGGTGATTTTCATCATTGCCGCCATCTTTGACTCCAACCGCGGATATCTTGAACATGTGTATCTTCGCCGCGCCCATGATCGGACTGTACGTACTCAGCATCGGGATCGCGTGGCTGGTGCATCCGAAACAGCGCAAGGCGCGGCAGCGCGGAAAGGCGCATGATCCCGGCCCGAAGAGTTGTTTCGTGCCGACGGCTGGCTGTGGTTTTTCTTTTTCTTAGCCTGACGGCCTGTGCTCGCTCCAAATCCGCGGCGCCGACTTCGCCGTTGTCAGCCTCCGCCACCCCAGCCGCGGAAAATGCGCCGGCTTCGAACACGGCCCAACCGGCCAATTCCGGTCCGTTGCCTTCGATTGACGCGGCCCGTGCCATGCAATACACCCGCGAAGTCACAGCCTTCGGCCCGCGTCCGATTGGCAGCGCCAACCACAAGAAACTGGAGCAATACATCTACGCGCATCTGAAGGGTGACCAGGTCGAGGACGACTTGTTTACCGCCGACACTCCAGAAGGCAAATTTCCGGTGCGCAACATCATCGCCAAATTTCCCGGCGCCAAGGACGGCATCATCGTGATTGCGGGCCACTACGATACGAACTATCCGTTGCGCAATACTGGCTACGTCGGCGCCAACGATGGCGGTTCGTCCACCGGGCTGTCTGCTCGAGTTAGCCAATCAGCTCCGGGGCAGAAAACGCGATGGTTACAGCGTTTGGTTGCTTTGGACCGACGGGGAAGAGGCGGTGCGAACCTGGACCGATACCGACAGCGTTTACGGCGCGCGCCATCTCGCTGAAATATGGCAGAAGGACGGGACGCTGAAAAAGATCAAAGCGTTCCTTCTGGAAGACATGATCGGCGACGCTGAGCTCAACATCGATCACGACCAGAACTCTACTCCGTGGCTGGAGGACTTGATTTACCAGGCGGCGACGCGATTGGGGTACCAGTCGCATTTTTTCGCACGGGAAAACGCGGTCGGCGATGACCACACTCCATTCATGCAAGCAGGTGTGCCTTGCGCGGATCTGATTGATTTCGATTACGGATACAACAATGTTTTCTGGCATACTCCGCAGGACACTATGGACAAGTTGAGCCCCAAGAGCCTGCAAATAGTGGGCAGCGTGATTCTGGAAACAGTCCAAATGTTGGACAGCAAATAAGCGGCGAGTTTATTTCTTGGCAAGGATTCGATATACGAGGACAACATCCGAACAACGCGGATGGTCATTCCGGGGCGCTCGCTTGGGCGTGAGGGATCCGCTTTATCGCGGGTCCAGCGACAACGGATTCCTTTTCTTCGCTGCGGTCGCCGCAGGAATGACAGTCGTGGGTCGCATGTTCGGCGATTATTCTTAAAGTGCCATTGATGCTGGACCGCTGATGTCGAGATGCTGCGGCGAGAGAGAACAGTCCTTGCTCCTCTTCTGGATTCTTTTCAATGTATTTGTGTTGGCGGCTTTGGCGCTAGACCTCGGCGTCTTGCACAGCCGCCCTCACGTAGTAAAATTTCGTGAGGCAGCCGCGTGGAGCTTAGCGTGGATTGCTTCTGGCCTTGGGCTTTGCCGTCCTGATGCATTTTTGGCAAGGACGCACTGCCGCCCTGCAATTTCTTACCGGATACGTTCTTGAAGTTTCGCTCAGCGTCGACAATCTGTTTGTCTTTCTGCTCATTTTTCAGTACTTCCGCGTGCCCGAGGCTTATCAGCACAAGGTGCTGTTCTGGGGAATTCTGGGCGCATTGTTTACCCGCGGAATTTTCATACTGACAGGGGTGGAGCTGATCCAGAAACTGCACTGGGTTACGTACTTCTTCGGGGCGTTTCTGGTGTACAGCGGTTTCAAGTTGTTCCGTCAGCGCGGGGCGAAAATCAATCCAGATAAAAATCCCTTACTGCGTTTATTTCGCCGCTGGGTCCCGGTGACTGAGAATTACGAGGGCGACAAGTTTTTTGTGCGGCGTCCCAATTGGTCCGCCACGCCGCTGCTGATTGTGCTTCTGGTGGTGGAGACCACCGACATAGCTTTTTGCGGTCGATTCGGTGCCCGCTATTCTGGCCATCACCCTAAATGCCTTCATCGTCTATACCTCGAACGTCTTCGCCATCCTGGGATTGCGCTCCATGTATTTTGCTCTCGTGGGCATGATGAAGACGTTCGAATATTTGCACTATGGCTTAGCGCTGATTTTGATTCTTTTTGGAAGCATGATGCTGGCTTCGCACTACTATCAGGCCAGGACGGAATGGGTTTTGACCGCGGTGGCTGGCGTTTTGCTCGTATCCGTGCTGGCGTCCGTGACCAAACGCCCTTAGAGACGTTGCTGGCAACGTCTCTGCCTGCGGCGCCAGGCTCTGTGCAAGTGAAGAAGGAGACGTAGCAAAGCTACGTCTCTACGGCAGGACATTCGCGGTCACTCGAACCGAATGGAATCTTTCTGCGCAATCGAATGCTTCAGGAATCTGACGTCGTCATGATCCGGAAAGTCGGTGCGGTAGTGGGCGCCACGGCTCTCCTCACGGGCCATGCGCAGCGTGCTACCAGCAAGCCCGCTTGGCAAAGGTTGAGCGCCTCCCAGCCCCGCCGGGTTCGAGGGCGGGCGAGTCGAGGGCGTATTTCTTCCAGCCGCTGAATCGCCCGGTTTAGTCCGTGCAGCACCGCGGGCAATGCCGACATCCTGCCACATCAGGTCCTGTATCTCGCGAGATCACGTCTTCTCGTACCGATTTCGACCGGGCCATTGGAGCAGGCTGCTTGCGTTTTTCTTTTTCGCATTGGCTGCCCGCAATTCTTCTTGCATCTTCTTGCCTGCGCGCGCTCCGAACACCAAGTCCTTCGAGCAGGGAATTGCTGGCCAGCCGGTTTGCGCCGTGGACTCCTGTCGAGGCCGCCTCACCGGCCGCGTACAGGCCCGGCAGCGTGTGGTGCGTCCTTCAAGATCGGTGCGAACTCCGCCCATCGCATAATGGGCGGCGGGGCGGATGGGAATGTAGGTCCGTCGTGATATCGATGTCGATACTTCAGGCAGGTTTCGTAGATTCGCGGGAAACGCGCTTTCACGTGCTCTGCATCTAGATGAGTCAGGTCCAGATAGACGGTTGGATCTTTGGAGTGGCTGAGTTCCAATTCGTGCGTAATGGCTCGGGCTACAACGTCTCGCGGCGCCAACTCGCCATAGGGTGATAATTGGGCATGAAGCGGACCAACTCGTCATTGCGCAGATACGCGCCCTCGCCCCGCAGCGCCTCCGAAAGCAAGAAGCGGGGCGCATCTTTCAAATAAAGAGCTGTGGGGTGGAATTGAATGAACTCCATGTCGCTGATTTCTGCGCCCGCGCGGAACGCCATGGCAACGCCATCAGCGGTAGCGACGGCGGGGTTGGTGGTGTTGCGATAGAGTTGGCCCGGCTCCGCCTGTGGCCAGCAGACACGGCGGAAGCGGTGATGTGGTTCCACCGGCGAGCTCGACTCCGCGGATACCACCGTCGTTCAGCAAGCTCGCGGTAAATTCAAATTCGTAAACCGAGATGTTCTTGAGAGTTTGTGCCTTGGCGTAAAGGGCGCGCTGAATTTCGCGTCCAGTAGAGTCGCCATGCGCGTGCAGAATGCGGTTGCGGCTGTGCGCTCCTTCGCGGCCGAAGGTGAGCTTGGTGCCCTGGCGGTCAAATTCCGTACCCCATTGAATGAGTTCTTCGATACGCTCAGGGGCATCCTCGACTAGCGCCTTGGCCGCTTCAACATTGCATAGTCCGTCGCCGGCATTGAGCGTGTCCTGCAATGC
Organism: uncultured Acidobacteriaceae bacterium; assembly: GCA_963712035.1. GTDB lineage: Bacteria > Acidobacteriota > Terriglobia > Terriglobales > Acidobacteriaceae > PALSA-270. The sequence goes on from CAVQGL010000009.1 coordinate 403,645, forward strand.
AGGCTGATTTCGTCTTCGTCACTCAGCGCGGCAGCGATCCCGCCTTGAGCAAACTGCGTGTTGGAATCTGTAACCTCGCGTTTGGCCAGAACCGTGACACGTCCCGCTGGCGCTAGTTCAATGGCGGCACGCAACCCGGCAACTCCAGCTCCGATGATCAGGAAATCCGTTTCAGATGGTACAGGCTCCATTTGGAAAAATGGTATCACGCAATGAGCATGCGAACCGGCCCGCCGCTTACGTTATGATGAATGACCATGACCCGTGTGAAAGTCATCCTGCCGGCGCGCTCCTACGATGTGATCATTGAAAATGGTCTGTTGACAACTTCGGGCGATTATTTGCGCCAATTATTGGGCGAACGGCGGCGTGTCTTCGTGGTGACGGTCGCTCCCGTGCGCCGCAAATGGGGCAGAAAGCTGAAGGTTTCGCTCTCCGCTGCCGGATTTGAAGCTGAGTTCATCGAGATGCCCAACGGCGAACGCTATAAGAGGCTTTCCACTGTCGAAGCGTTGTCCGAAAAGATGACGCGGCTGGGCGCGGACCGTCGCGCCGTGGTTTTGGCCTTCGGCGGTGGCGTGGTCGGGGATGTAGCTGGCATGCTGGCCTCGGTCTACATGCGGGGCGTGGATTTAGTGCAAATTCCCACTACCGTGCAGGCGCAAGTGGATGCCTCGGTCGGCGGTAAAACCGGGGTGAACCTGACGCACCGGGAAGAATCTGGTCGGGACATTCCATCAGCCCCTGGCGGTCCTGATTGATCCGGCCGTGCTGGCCAGTTTGCCGGAGCGGGAGTTTCGCTCGGGACTGTATGAAGTCGCTTAAGTGCGGAGTGATAGGAGTGCCCGAGCTGTTTAACGTTCTGGAGAAAGCGGATATCCGCAAGCTTCGCCGGGATGCGAAAACTCTGGAGTGGGTGATCGCGGAATCCGTACGGCTGAAGGCGGACGTGGTTTCCGCAGACGAACGCGAAGGTGGGCTACGGCGAGTGCTGAATTTCGGGCATACCGTTGGCCATGCGCTGGAGACCGCAACCGGCTATCGCCATTTTCTCCACGGGGAAGCTGTGGCATGGGGCATGATCGCGGCGGGAAAGATTGCGGCCACTGTGGGTATGCTGGACGAGCCAATCTGCGCAAAGGATTAAGGATGCCGTGTTTGGTTTCGGGGCGCTGCCGGCCGTTAAAGTGCGTTGCCGAAGTATCCTTGAGCTCTTGAAGAACGACAAGAAGACCAGCAATGGCGTCGTGCATTTCGTGCTGCCGCGGGAGATTGGCCACGTCGAGGTCGTGAACGATGTGCCCGAGCGCGTTGATCACCGAAGCCATCGACGAACTGCGGGGCATGTCGAAATGAAATCCTCAGTTGAGTAATCAACCTAAATCTTCAGTGGTGGGCGCTGCTCCCGAGGGAGCCCGTGACCGGCAGTCTGCGGCGCGCGCCGTGCGCGAGATGTTCACCTCAATTGCGCCCCGCTATGATCTGCTCAATCATTTGTTGTCATTCAATATTGACCGGCTGTGGTGGCGCAGAGCAGCGCGGCAATTTTCGGATGTGTTGGCGAAGCCCGAGGCACGCATACTCGACTTGTGCTGCGGCACCGGCGATATGACCTTCGCTTTGCGGCAGCGCGCCGGGAAAGCGGCGAGAATCTTAGGCGCGGATTTTTCGCATACCATGTTGCAGCGGGCCGCCACGAAATCGACGGGAACGTCGCTGCGCTGGGTGGAGGCCGATGCTCTCCAACTACCTTTTCCAAGCGCACACTTTGATCTGGTAACCAGCGCCTTCGGCTTCCGCAACCTTGCGGATTACGATGCAGGCCTGCGTGAGATAGCCCGTATTCTTGGTCCAAATGGAGAATGCGGAATTCTGGATTTTGGCGAACCGCGGGGAGTGATCGGACAGATTTTATCGAATTTATTTTAAGCACGTGCTGCCTGCCGTGGGGACTTTGATCTCAGGAGTCAAGGGGCCGTATGCCTACCTGCCGGCGTCGGTCGAACGCTTTCCCGAGCCCGAAGAAATGTTGCAACGCATGCGGCGCGCCGGTTTTCGCGAAGTTTCCTGGACGCCGTACACCTTTGGAATTGCCGGACTATATGCAGGAAAAAAGTGATCTCAGATTTTTTAGCTAGGAAGAGGGACGCTTTTAGAAAAGGAATCCTCGAAAGCTTCCTCCACGGTATAGCGAATCACTTTTTCGTAGTCCGCTCCCAGAAATTCTCTTAGCCGTTCTGTGTCCATCAAATACTCCCCAGTGATGTACGGAGCAGCTTGCGGCGGAGTGGCGGAAATGCCCAAGTCCCATACCAACCGTAGCGCCAGGCGAAACGCAGCCTTCCCGGGCAGACGCACCGCTCGCGCGTGGGCGATTTCGAAGCAGCGGGCAAGACTCAATGGCGTACCGCGGCCGGCTACGTTCAACACCGTCAGGCGCTGCGTTGCCGGGTCGGTTTTGTGGAGGATGTAGGTAGTCAGCCGAGCCACATCATCCACGTGGACGAACTGCATCCGATTCGCCACATACCGTTTTCCCATGGGCAACATGCAAGGGAGCTTTGTACCTTTTCGTCGCATGGATTCAGCACGCTTGCCGTGGCCGTTTGGTGTGCCTCGAAACGCACCCACAATGTAATTGTCCATGCTGTTGCCGGCAAAGATATGGGAACGCAAAGCGTACACGCTGCAGCCGCGCAGTCCGGGGGAGCGCTGCTGAAGGACTTTTTCCACTTCCATCTTGTGCACCGCGTAAGGCAGGGTGTGGGCGCGGAGAGGCGCTTCCTCACTCACTGGCTCTGAAAGATCCGGGCCATAAACCGTGACACTGCTGGGGACGATCACTTTACGCACGATCGCTTCGTGACGATTGGTTTCCCCGATGGCTTCCAGCAACCGGGCCGTGCCCGCAACATTAATCCGCCACATTCGATCTACGTCGAGAACGCCACTACGCACCGGATCCAGGATGAAGGCCAAGTGGACGACCGCAGCGGCGTTTGAATCGCGGAGCAGATTCATTAGCTCGCGGCAGGAGTCCTCTTCGCCCAGGTCCATACGCTGAAAGTGAACGGGGAGATCAGTGCGGGGCGGGTTTAGATCAACGCCAATCACTTCGTATTCCGTCAGTTCGGGCAAAAGCCGGAGTCCCAGATTGCCGCTGATCCCCGTAACCAGGATGGCGGGTTTTGAATTAGTCATGTGCCAGCCGCCACGTCAGGTCGTGCGTAACATCCGCGGGATTCCTCCGGAAGAACCGAAAAGACACGCAGAATCCTAGCACAGAGGCTCACGCGTGCCTGTTCGTCGAGCATGGTTCCCCGGAGTCGGAATCTCGGCGTAGATCAGTCGTGGGGTTTGTAAAAAACACGCAAAGCCGCTTGGCGGGATGCTGGGGTGCAGCGATAATGCACTCATGCCCGAAGTTTCCGTCAGCTATAGCCCGGAGTCCATGCGCGCGGAGAAGCGCGGCGTGGCAGGAAATTCAGTGTTGGCGGCGCTAGCCATCACGGTGCTGAAAATCGTGGTGGGCGTCACAACCGGAAGCTTGGGCATATTGTCGGAGGCCGCGCATTCTGCGCTGGACCTGGTGGCAGCCGTCGTCACGCTTGCTCTCGGTACGAGTCTCCGACCTGCCCGCCGATGCCACCCATCAATACGGTCACGGCAAGGTCGAGAATTTTTCCGCCTTCATCGAGACCGGCCTTGCTGCTGCTGACCTGCATTGGAATCGTATATGAGGCGGTGAAGCGCCTGTTCTTTCGCCATGTGGCCATTGAGCCCAACCTGGCCGCGTTCGCGGTGATGTTTGTTTCCATGGGGGTGGATTTTTGGCGCTCGCGAGCTTTGGGCAAGATCGCCAGCAAGTACGACAGCCAGGCTTTGGAAGCCGACGCGCTGCATTTTTCCACCGACGTCTGGTCGAGCGGAGTTGTGGTTCTCGGACTGGTGCTGGTGTTGATGGGTAGACTGTACCGGATTGCCTGGTTGAGCGATGCCGACCCGGTGGCTGCGCTGTTCGTAGCTGGCGTCGTGGTGTACGTGAGCGGGCGGCTGGCGCGCCAGACTATCGACGCGTTGCTCGACGGGGCTCCCGCCGGCGTGCGCGGCCAGATTGTGAGCGGCGGTCGAGCACGTGGATGGCTTGCTGGAGGTGGACCGTGTACGCATTCGGCGCGCGGGCAACCGTTATTTCGCCGATCTTTCCGTGGGCCTGGCGCGCAACGTGACGTTTCAGCGCTCCGAGCAGGTGGCGGATGCCGTGGCCAATGCGGTGCACAATGTTCTGCCGGATGCCGACGTGGTGGTGCATCCCGTGCCACGCGCGTTGCGCACAGAAAATATTTTTGACCGGGTTCGCGCCGTGGCGACGCGCCACAATGTGAACTTGCATGACATCAGCGTGCAGGATCTCAGCGGCCTGCTGCACGTGGAGCAACACCTGGAACTGGACGAGCGGCTAAGCCTGAAGGAGGCGCACGACCGGGTGACCGTGATTGAAGCCGAGATTCGCACCGACGTGCCGGAAGTTTCTTCCATTCTTACGCACATCGAGAGCGAGCCGGCGACCATTGAGAGCGGCAATGAGGTCTTGCGCGATGCCGAACTGGAAAAGAAGCTGAAGGTCATCGCCGACGGCTTCCCGGAGATTTTCGACATGCACGATGTGCAAATCAAACGGGTGCGCGGTCGGCTCTATATCTCCTGCCACTGTACTCTGTCCGACGAACTGTCGCTCTCCCGCGTGCACGATATTTCGACCGAGTTGGAAACCCGTTTTAAGCAGGAAGCGCCAGAGTTGTTTCGCGTGCTCATTCATCCCGAGCCGAGTACGGATAACCGGCGGTGATTGTGACGAATGTCACATCTAAATTGGCGATTGACGATGTCCAATTGCCAATTAGACGAAACTATTAAAAGCGGCGCCGAAGAACTAAGACAACGGACCACCAAGTTTGCCTGCGCATCGTGAAGTTGTTCCGCGCATTGCCAAACTGTCCGGAGGCAAAGGTGATCGGCCAACAACTGTTGCGGTCGGGCACGTCTGTCGCGGCTAATTATCGCGCCGTATGCAAAGCTCGTTCCCACGCGGACTTCGTCAATGAGTTGGGAATCGTAGAAGAAGAGGCAGATGAAACGGGGTTCTGGCTCGAGTTCGTGACCGAACGTCGGGCTAGTCAGGCGCGGTCGAATAGAGGGCCTGATTAGCGAAGCTAAAGAATTGACGGCGATTTTTGCTGCGTCGAGGCTCACGGCAAAGCGGTCAGGTCGGCGAATGAAGCCCAAACTCGAAAACCGATCATCGGACGACGGAAAAATTGGCAATTGACAATTGAAAATCGCAAATCAGTTCTTGGCTACCTCTACATCGCCGCAGCCACTTTTTGCTGGGGCGTTTCTGCGACTCTCGGACGGGCTGCGTTCACCGGGCGCTTGTTCCACGGTTCCGAACTGGCCACCATTAATCCGCTGATCCTCTCGCAGAGTCGCACTACTTTCTCTTTTTTGATATTCCTGCCGATTCTCCTCGTCACTCGAGGCTGGCGCCGTCTGTGGTTGCCGCGGGCAGATTTCGGCCGAGATGTTCTTGCTGGGCGTACTCGGAGTCGCGGTCTCGAATTACTTTTACTACCTCGCCATCCAGCGAACCACCGTGGCGACGGCGATCACGGTGCAATCCACCGCGCCCATCTGGGTCCTGCTTTACTATGGTGGCCGCAGGTGCGCAGAAGGCAACATTACGACGATTGCTTGCAGTTGCGCTCGCGGTCGCTGGCATTGTTCTGGTGGTTGGACTATTTCGCTCCGGCGGTTTTCGGCTCGATGCCATGGGCGTGATGGCCGCGCTGTTGGCCGCGTTTTCATTCGCTTATTACAACATTGGCGGGCACAGCATTTTGGCACGCTACGATCATTGGATTGTGCTTTTGTATATCACTTTGAGCGCCTCGGTGTTCTGGTTGGTAATCAACCCGCCGTGGAAAATCGTGGCGCAGCACTACTCCTCGCGATCGTGGGCTTTCCTGTTGGTGTTCTCCCTTATCTCCGTCCTCGCGCCCTTCTCTTTTTACATTGCTGGCTTGCGCTATCTGGATCCGACGCGCGCCGTTGTGGTGAGTTGCCTCGAGCCGGTATTTTCCATCGTCATTGCCGCCCTGGCTCTTGGGGAAATTGTTCGCCCGTGGCAGGCGGTTGGTATCGCGCTGGTGTTGGCGGCGATTCTAGTGGTTCAGATACCAGACAGGAAGTCGCGAGCCACGCTCTTGGTCGAGCCAATTGAGTAGTTTCTCGCCTAACTGGCTCTTTCCGCTGGCTCGTGGCTGGCCAAACCCAGCAGATGACAATAGCGTCGCGCCTTTTCTACGTCGCGCCCAATTTGTTCCCGCAACGCTTCCACCGAAGGAAACTTGATTTCGTCCCGCAGCCGGTCCAGAAAATGAATTTCGACTTCGGTCTCCGGCGTCAATTCCAGCGGATGAAAGTTCAGCAGATGCGATTCGACTGCAAATGAGTCGACTCCAAAGGTTGGACGATTCCCGATATTGGTCACCGAATCGAAGCACTCTTGCCCTACTCGTGTGCGTGTGACGTAAACCCCATCTTTGGGAATTAGCTCTTCATAGCGGCTAAGGTTGATGGTGGGCACGGTGTACTTCGAGCCATACCCACGGCCTCGTCCGGCTGTAGAGAGAATGCAATACGGCCGGCCCAGCAGGTAGCGAGCGCGGCTGACGCGGCCTTCGCTCAGCAACTTGCGAATCTGGCTGCTGGAGACCGGTTCGCCGCGCAGTCGCATCTCGGGATAGACCACCACGCCAAATCCCATTTCCTTCCCAAACTCCGCAAGCAACGCCACGTCCCCCGCGGCCTTGTGGCCAAAGCGGAAGTTGTAGCCTTCATGCACTTCGCGGGCGTGCAGTTTCTTTTTCAAGATGCGTTCCGCGAATTGGCGTGGCGTTAACAATGACAAATCGCGAGTAAAGGGAAGCAGTAGCACCGCATCCAGGCCGCAGCTTTCGAGCAGACGTAACTTTTCAGGCGTCGGAGTCAGGAGCTTCAACTCGGCATCAGGCCGCAAAATGCGCGCGGGATGAGGTTCAAAAGCTACGGCGACTGCCTTGAACTTGTTCTCTTGTGCGCGTTGTACGATCTGGCTCAGGACTTGGGTATGGGCCCGATGCACGCCGTCAAAGTTGCCCACGCTGACTGTCGCTGGGCCCGGAGTCAGCGGGAAAGTCATCGAGTTTGTGAAAAATCTGCATGTATCTGCGTTCGCGATTGTCGGGCGAAACTCAAATCTCAAACTCCAATTTCATTCCGTCGTAGGAAAGCCGCACATGCGGCGGCAGCGATGCATTGGTGGCCTCATGCGCCAGATCGTGACAAATATGGGTGAAAAATGCGCGTTTGGGTTTGACGCCGCTCCACAATGCGCAGCGAGTTCTCCACAGTGGAATGGGTGGGATGGGGCTTGTGCCGCAGCGCGTCCAGAAAAAGAATATCCAGTCCCGCTAGCTTCGCATACGACTCCTCGGGAATCTTCACTAAGATCGGTCAGATAAGCGGCCTGACCAAAGCGAAATCCGAGAATCTCAGCCTCGCCGTGAATAACCTTGACAGGTTCGAAACGCGCGCCAAACAGATCCACAGGCCCATCAATAGCACGCAATTCCACTTGCGCCAGCCCGCCAAATTTATAGTCCGCGTCGAAAATGTAGCGGAACATGCGGCGTAATATCTCAGCGTCCGCTGGCCGCGCGAATAAAGGGAAGTCTTTTCCGGCCGAAGATAAAGTGAGAGGCCGCAGGTCATCCAGACCCAAAATATGATCCGCATGTCCATGGGTGTACAACACCGCGTCCAAACTACGAATGCCCTCGCGGATGGCTTGCTCGCGGAAATCTGGTGTGGTGTCAATCAGCACGTTCTTGCCTGCGTAACCGATCAAAATGGAGGGCCGGGTGCGGCGGTCGTGTGGATCGGAAGAATGGCAGACCGCGCAGTCGCAGCCAATGGTGGGCACGCCCATGGAAGTGCCGCTGCCCAAGACGGTGAGCGTCGCCTTCATGGGCGCTTAAGTTCCTGTGCTCTTGGCCGGCGCTTCAGGTGGACGCGCCAGCGCGTTAGTTACTTCCACGTAGGCCATGCGCACTTCGTAGAGAGAGTTCTGCAAGAAGTTTTGTTCCGCCGAGGTGAGGTTGCCTTTGGTTTTCTCCGCTAGCAGGCTGAGAGTGTCAATGGTTTGGCGCGCTCCGATGATGTCGACGCGCGGGCTGTCCCCCTTCTTCGTGCATCAGGCCGAGCTGCAACATCGCGGTCATGTACAGCGAAGCCATAAAGCGCTCGAACGTCATCTCCAATTGTTTCGCGGAGTGCCCGCTCAGCTCTACTCGCGCGTCCAACTCTTTTGAGGACTTCGAATAAGCGTCCGCCTGGGCGCGTTGCTCGTCGGCGGTAGGCAAAGGAGGCATGGGTGCCTCTTCTGTTGTTGCGGTGGGCGCCGGTTTTGAGGGAGCGGCGACTTCGGAGGCTACTGGGGGAGGCGTGACTTGCTCTTCCTCGTGCGTCTCCTGGCGCAACTCTCCCTCCGCAGTGAACAAACGCCGGTCGGTGACGACAAAACTTTCCTGCTTCTTCTCAGCCATAGCGATTCCTTCAATTCTTAAATGCGTCTGTGAACGGTATGTCAGCCACTGTGAGTTTAACGCCGCCCGCTTCCAGCAGCTTTCCGAGTTGGGCCGCTTCTCGGCGGATATAGCCAAGCGCGACGAACTGATCGCCAACCAGTGGCAGCGAAGTGACACTCGTTATTTCGCCAACATCCTTACCGTCCGACTGAACCTTTGCGTCTGCCACCGGCAGAATGCCCTCGGCAACAAATCCCGTAAACTTGCGATGAACTGCGCCTCGCGAGCGAATACGCTCCACAATTTCCTGCCCGATGTAGCAACCTTTCGTGAAACTTAACGCGCGCAACTGCTCGGTTTCCTGAGGCAGGTCGCGCTCGCGAATATCCTGACCGTACCGGGGAATGCCGGATGCGATGCGCAGGAGCTCCAGCGCATCGGCGCCAACTGCCTGAGCTCCGGCTTTGACGAGTTCCTGTTGCAAGTTGGCAGCGTGTTCTGATGCAAGCCATATCTCGAACGAGGTGACGCCTGCGTTGTCGCCGCGAAGGACGGCCGCCGGAATATCCCGCCAAGCGAGATTTACAAATTGCAGCGAGGCAAGGTCCCGCACTTCAAATCCGGCGGTGCGCAGCACTTCGAGCGCCTTCGGCCCACAAATTCCAACCGCGGCCACTTCGCCGCTTGCATCCGCGAGCTCAACCTTGTCCATGATGATGTAACGCCGGAGGGTCGCAGAAATCTTTTCTTTCTGATCTTGGGCGATATCCAGCAAGATCGTCTCCCCACGATTGTAAGCGTACAGATCTCCGAGGATGTGGCCCTGTGGATTGAGCAGAAACGCATACACTCCGTGCCCCGGCGCTAAGTCGCGGATGTTGTTGGAGATCATGCCGTTCAACCAGCGCACCCGGTCTTTTCCGCTGAGCGAGATCCTAGTTCGTGAGGCGAGCTCATAGACGCCGCAGCCGGAAGCCAACGCCCGGAACTCAGCCAGCACATTGCCAACCCTGTCCGCCGCCAAATTGTCGTGGAACACCGTCGTCATAAGCGCAGCTTTGATTATAGCGGAGCCGATGGAAGAGGCGGGATAGCGGGCACAACTACGTATTGCATTAGAGGAAGTAGCAGCCTCTCAATCCGTCAAAATCCGCGCGTCCGTGGCGAACTTTCAGTTGAACGCCGCCTGCAGCCGGCGTAATCCGGCCAGTGCAGCCCCGTAGCGTTTGTCCAACAAATACGCCCTGGCGTAGCACTCTTTCGCCTTCTCCCAGCGGCGCTGATGCTCATAGACGCGTCCCAGATTGAAATGCGGATAGCTACGCGCCTCGTAGCGCGGAGCAATCATGGCTTTCTGCAACCATGGGATGGCCTCGTCCCATTTCTCTTGTTCAATTAGGTAAGCCCCGATATCGTTGTAGGGATTGCCAAATCCCGGGTCAACCTTGATGGCTTCCTGGCACTCGGCGATGGCGCGGTCGTAGTTGCCGAGGAAGGAGTATGTCCAGCCGCGGAAAGTGTAGGCCTCCGCCGTAGGGAAGACCTTGATCGAGCGAGTATAGAAGTCGATGGCTTGCTCATAGTCGCCAGCCATCTGCAATTCGTAGGCTTTCTCGAAGAGTTCGGCAGCGGATTGGCGCGGGTCGGACATGACGACGAATCGGAGATGACAGCGGTCGAACACCAACAAATTCAATGACAGATCACCAGAAATTCTACCGGAAACTTATTTTGCCGTTTTGTTCAATTGGGTTGGGGCTTGTCTTAGCTGCAGGGCTTCAGGGGCAAACCTCTCAGCCTGCGAAAACCGCGAGTAAGCCGGATCAGGCCCAGAATGCGGAACGAAACGACACCACCAACAAGAGGATCTCTCCGCAAGAGGCCCAGGAACTCTTCAGCCAGGTGGACCAAATCCTCAAGTTCGCCAGCAAGGATTCAGATTTGCCGATTAAGCGCGAGGTCAAGCGCCGGCTTACCAATCGCGACGAAGTTGTCGCTTATCTGGAAAAAAGCATGCGCGAGGACAAATCCGCACAACGGGTGCAGCGATCAGAATTGGTACTGAAGAAGTTCGGCCTGCTGCCCCGCGATTTCACGCTCAGTTCTTTTCTGGTAGCCCTGTTACGCGAACAGATCGCCGGTTTCTACGATCCCAAGACCAAAACTATGAACTTGCTCGATTGGGTTCCGCTTGACCAGCAACGTCCGGTGTTGGCCCACGAATTAACTCATGCCCTGCAGGACCAATCCTTCAATCTGGATAAGTGGATGAAGGCGGGAGACGAAGATATCGACAAAAAGAAAGAGATCACGCCTGCCGACATCGTCGCGGACGAAACCGACGAGGTGAAAGAAGCCGTCGTCGAAGGCCAGGCGGAAACCGTCATGCTCGATTATGTGCTGGCCGGGAGCGGCAAATCCGTAGCCGATGCACCCGAGGTGATTGACGCCCTGGATGCAGACATGATGGCGGGGTCGTCGGATTCGGTGGAATTCAAGAGTGCGCCGATTTTTCTCAAGGAGTCGCTTACGTTTCCTTACCGCTACGGCGTCAAGTTTGTTACCGCGGTCTTGAAGGACGAGGGCAAGCAGAAAGCGTTTGCGGACGTGTTTAGCAATCCGCCGCGCATTACACGGCAAATCATGGAGCCGCAAACCTACCTTTCCGGCGAGACCATCACCCCCCTGCCGCTGCCTGACTTCAAGCAGGACTTTAAAGATTACGAGCGTTTCGACCTCGGCGCGATTGGCGAGTTTGATGTGTCCATGCTGATCGATCAGTATGCCAGTGTGGACGAGTCGAAGCGCATGTATCCCAATTGGCGCGGCGGCTATTACTATTCCGTGCTGCCCAAAGGCAGTCCGTCGGCGCCGCTGGGACTGCTGTACGTTTCGCGCTGGGCAAATGCGGAAAAGGCGCAGGAATTCGGAGCTATTTACGCGAAGGCACTGACGCAAAGATATAAGGAAGTGAAGGATACCGGCGATAGTTCGGATGATCTGGCCAAACTGGAAACACTTACCGGCAAACATTCGTGGCAGACAGAGGATGGCGCCGTCGTGATTGAGGTTGAAGCCGATACGGTAATGGTCGCGGAAAGCCTGGACTCCGCAGCGACAGACGCGCTGGAACGTGATGTTTTCTCTGCGGTGTCGGGGAAGTGAGGCCTGGGAGTGGCTCAATTTTGGTCAGATCCTGTCTCTACCTTATCATTCCGAAGCCAGTCGCACCGGCGAGGAATCTGCTTTTTGCAGGCGAAACAGCGGATTCCTCGCGCGAAAAACCCGCGCTTCGGAATGACAATTCTTGGTTGAGTATTTCAAACAGAGCTACTGCCGAAACCTTCGTTACGGCGCATCTTCGCCGTTCATTTTGTATAATCACCCATTCATTCCATACGAGCCAGATTCTCAGGAGGTTTTTTGCCGCAAGCGGAAATCGGAATTATCGGGGGGAGCGGGCTCTACTCCATGCCCGGCCTCAGTAAGACAAAAGAAGTACGTCTGAAAACGCCGTTTGGCCAGCCGTCCGATGCTTACGTCCTCGGTACGCTGGATGGCCGCAAGGTTGCGTTCCTTGCCCGTCATGGACGCGGCCACCGCATTCTTCCCACAGAATTGAACTTCCGCGCCAACATTCATGGTTTCAAGCAACTGGGCGCCGAGCGCATCGTTTCCGTCTCGGCCGTGGGCTCACTGAAGGAAGAACATAGGCCGCTCGACTTCGTGATTCCAGATCAATTCTTCGACCGCACCCGGCATCGCGTCGACACTTTTTTTGGCGGCGGAGTCGTGGCGCATGTCGAGTTTTGCCGATCCAGTCTGCGGAGATCTGGCGGCCATTGTGGAAGCAGCCTGCAAGAAGGCGAAGGTGAACGGCAAGCACGGCGGAACCTACGTTTGCATGGAAGGCCCACAGTTCTCCACCAAAGGCGAGTCTAACGTCTACCGTAGCTGGGGCATGGACGTGATCGGCATGACCAATTTGCAGGAAGCCAAGCTGGCGCGGGAAGCCGAGATTTGTTACGTAACTATCGCCATGGTCACCGATTACGATTGCTGGCATCCCGGCCACGATTCGGTGACGGTGGATCAGATTGTGGCAGTGTTGTTGAAGAATGCCGAAAATGCAGCCAAGGTGGTGCGCGAGACCGTAGCCGCCATCCCCCAAGAACGAGATTGCAAGTGTGGATCAGCCTTGGCACATGCCATTCTCACCGATCCCAAAGTCATTCCCGCGGCCACGCGGCAGAAACTGAAACTCATCCTAGGAAAATACTTGAAAGCCAAAAAAGCATGAGCATTTTAGCCGTCGGTTCGATTGCGTTCGACTCCATTGCTACGCCTTCCGGCCGCGTGGAGAACATATTGGGTGGCTCCGCGACCTATTTTTCGCTGGCTGCAAGTTATTTCACGCAAGTGCGTGTCGTTGCCGTGGTCGGAGAAGATTTCACCGCCGAGCACGAGAACATCCTCAAGAAGCGCGGAGTCGACACGCACGGCATTGAGCACGCCAAAGGCAAGACGTTTCGTTGGGGCGGGCAGTACATGGAAAATCTCAACGAAGCCAAGACGGATTTTACCGAGCTCAACGTTTTCGAAAAGTTCCACCCCCGAATTCCCGCGGAGTACAACAACTCGAAGTTTCTGTTTCTCGGCAACATCCATCCCACCTTGCAAGCCGCCGTGCGCCGTGAGATGTCGGGTGTGCGGTTAACTGGCGGCGACACCATGAACTTCTGGATTCAAGGCTCCCGTAGTGAACTCATGGAAACGCTCAAGTTGGTGAACGTGCTTTTGATCAACGATGGCGAGGCCAAGATGCTGGCAGGCGAGAGAAACCTGCCGCGCGCCGCACAGAAAGTGCTGGCGATGGGACCGCAGGCGTTGGTTATCAAGCACGGCGAATATGGCGCCACGGTTTTCTTCCGTGAAGGCGCCTTTGGCATCGGCCATCATCCCTTTCGTGCGCCAACTTTGCCGATGGATGAAGTGAAAGACCCAACCGGCGCGGGCGATTCCTTCGCTGGCGGTTTCATGGGATATGTCGCTTCGCAGGAGCAGCTCACCCGGGAAGTCTTCAAGCGGGCATTGTTCTATGGCGGGGTGATGGGATCGTTCGCGGTGGAGCGCTTCGGCACGGAGCGGTTGCAATCTCTTACCCGCGAGGAAATCGAAGCTCGCTTTCAGGTCTTTCGCGAACTTACCCACCTCGAATGACAAACCAGGCCAAGCCGCGCTGGGACCAGGAGACTCTTCTGGTGGCGTGGCTGGCAGCATTCGGCTCCCTCATTTCGTTTCTGTTCTATCTCCGTCATCACGACCTGTTGCTTTACGGCGACGCGGTCGCGCATATAAATATCGCGCGCCGGGTTTTTGACTCTCGCACCCCGGGCCTGCTGCAACTTGGCACGGTGTGGCTTCCACTGCCGCATTTGTTGATGATTCCTTTCTTGCTCTCTGGTGCAATGTGGCAAAGCGGCGTGGGCGGATCCATTCCGTCGATGGTGGCCTACGTTTTCAGTGTGATCGGAATTTTTCGTTTGGTGCGCGGCGCGTTAAGCGGTAACGATGCGCCCAATGCCACAATCAGGATCACAGCTTGGATCGCCGCCGTCATCTACGCCGCAAATCCTAATCTCATTTATCTGCAAAGCACCGCTATGACCGAACCGCTCTACCTGGCGTGGTTTATTTGGGTGGTGGTCTATTTCACCGAGTTCAGCGTGGGCGCGGATGGCAAGTCATTGATCAAAAGCGGTTGTTGCGTTGCCGGCGCTTGTCTCACACGATACGACGGATGGTTCCTGGCTGCGGTCGTGGGTGTTGCGGCAATCTTGGTATGGCTTAGAACCTCTCCGGGAAGCGGCGAAGTCCGTCGCAGCGTTATCAAATGTTTGCTGGTCATGGCAGCCGCCCCAGCGTTATGGCTTGCCTACAATGCGATCGTCTATCGCAATCCGCTGGAGTTCGCCAACGGTCCGTATTCGGCGCGAGCCATTGAGCGGAAGACTGCTGTTCCCGGATCGACGGCGCATCCCGGCGCGGACAATCTGAAAATGGCCGCCAGCTTTTTTCTAAAAGCAGCGGAACTCAACATGACGGAAAGTAATTGGCACCGCCTGTGGGTGGCGTTGCTTTTCATCGGAGCGGTCACGCTGTTAGTGACCCAGCGCGGACTCTGGCCGCTTTTGCTGCTGTGGGCGCCGCTCCCGTTTTACACGCTTTCCATCGCCTACAGTGGCGTACCAATTTTTATTCCTCCGTGGTGGCCCTTCTCACTTTACAACGCGCGCTACGGGATCGAATTTCTCCCCGCCTTCGCGGTGTTCGGCGCGTTGACGGTCTATTGTGCAGGCCTTCTACTGCGGCAATCTTCCTCAAAAACAGCGCTGGCCGTTGCTTTGCTAATCTTCGGCGGCATGAGCTACGCATCAGCCTGGCGCGCCCAGCCGATTTCATTTCGCGAGGCCTACGTCAACTCGCGGACTCGCATCCCGCTGGAAAAGGAACTCGCCAGTACGTTTCTGGAATTTCCGCCGAACTCACGTTTCCTGATGTATCTCGGCGATCATGTAGGAGCGTTACAACGCGCCGGCATTCCGCTGAAGCGCGTCATCAATGAAGGCAACCATCGCACCTGGAAGCAGCCGTTTGATGCAGAGGGTCTGTGGGAGAAGGCGCTGGCCGATCCTGGACAGTATGCGGATTTCGTCGTGGCATTTGCCGGTGACCCGGTGGCGGAAAAGGTGCAACGGCGCGATCTAGTCCCGCTTGCGGTCATACACACCAGCGGTCAGCCCGCATGCACCATTTATCTGACGCATGGTGGCCGGCAATGACCAACGACCGTCGGTTTCTCCGCTATGTGCATCACCAACGTTACCTGTTCGGCCTGGGGCAGGCCTCGAACGCAATTTCGC
Organism: uncultured Acidobacteriaceae bacterium; assembly: GCA_963712035.1. GTDB lineage: Bacteria > Acidobacteriota > Terriglobia > Terriglobales > Acidobacteriaceae > PALSA-270. Next base: position 419,195 of record CAVQGL010000009.1, read on the forward strand.
GATGATAGAATCCACTGCAGTCCCCGCACTCAATTCGGACCCAATGAATTTCTCTCTCATCACTATTCCTTTTGCCAAAGCGAGCGCCTGCGGTAATGACTTCCTGATTATTGACGGCATCCATGCGCCCGCGAACATCTCGGAGTTTTCCCGGCGCATTTGCGACCGTCACGATGGCGTGGGCGCCGACGGCGTGGAGTGGCTGTTTCCCGCCTCTGACGCCGATATCCGCGCGCGCTTGTTCAATTCAGATGGCTCGGCGGCCGAAATCTCTGGGAACGGAACTCGCTGCGTTGCGGCTCATCTCTGTGCTCAGGAGGCGCGAGAGCAGGTAATCGTTCGCACCGACGCTGGACTCAAAACCTGTAGGTTGATTGCGCATAGCGATCCGCACTATGAATTTGAAATTGCGATGGGGGAGCCTCATGTGGGAGAAGAGTTTCCCATCCACTTGGCCCTCCGCGAGGTGAGAGGAGTTCCTGTCTCCATGGGGAATCCACACTTCGTGATTTTCGTGCCCGACTTTGCGGCGGCTTGGCAAACGGAAGCGGCGGAAATCGGCCACCACCACGACTTCAAGCACGGGGTCAATGTTGAGCTCGTAAAAATACAGAACGAGGAGAATATTGAGGTGCGTTTTTTTGAACGAGGCGTTGGGGAAACGCGCTCTTCGGGTACTGGATCCTGCGCAGCGGCTGCGGCTGCTATTTTTTCCAGGAAGACCGTTTCGCCGGTTAAAGTGCACGCGCCGGGTGGTGTTCAAACTGTTCGCTGGGAAACCCAGCTTTTTCTTCTGGGATCTGCAACCCTGGTTTGTCGCGGAAAATACTTCTACGGGGAATGATTCTGGTCTTTCATGAGCCGGCTACCGCAGTCTTCGCGCATCAAGCCCCCCGCGCTGCAGCGCGGAGATACTGTCGGCATCGTCGCGCCTGCCAGCAATATTGATCGCGAGGCATTCGCTGCGGGCTGCGAACGCTTGCGCAGCCTGGGATACAAGCCTTTTTACTTCGACTCGATCTTTGAGAAAGACCTCTATTTCGCGGGGTCCACCGAACGACGGGCACGCGAGTTGGAAGAAATGTTTCTGCGCGATGACGTGCGCGCCGTTATCTGCGCGCGCGGAGGCTATGGCGCAAATTATCTTCCCGGAGTCTTGGATCGCCTGGAAATTGAGCGGCATCCCAAGATTTTCTGCGGCTATAGCGACATTACGACTTTGCTGACCTACCTTTCCGATACCGCCGGTTTTGTAACTTTCCATGCGCCCATGATTGCAAAAGATTTTGCACGCGACGATGGAATTGACATGGCTTCTTGGGAAGCCGCGCTCACCGGGCTCTCTCCTTGGGAAGTTGGTTCCGCTTCCGGCGTGAGACCATTACTCGCCGGTTCGGCGGAAGGGATTCTTTACGGCGGTTGCCTTTCGATGTTGGTTGCCTCCCTCGATACGCCCTACGAAATCCAGACGGCGCATACAATTCTCTTTATCGAGGACGTTGCGACCAAGCCCTATCAGGTTGACCGCATGCTCATGCAACTCAAACTCGCGGGAAAGTTGGCGGAAGTCCGGGGGTTGGTGTTCGGCGAGATGCTGGATTGCATTCAGCATCCGCAGCAAGGCTACACTCTAGAAGAGATAGTTCTGCGCATCGTCGGCGACTTGGGCGTGCCCGTAGCTTATGGCCTGCGATCGGGGCATGTTTCACGGCAAAATATTACGCTGCCCATCGGGGTTCGGGCGGCTCTGCAAATTGACAAGGAAGTGAGTCTCAAGATTCTCGAACCGGCCACGACGCCGGCAGTGACATCTCGCACGGCGGCACTATGAGCCAAACGAAACATATTCATCTGATCGGAATCTGTGGCACCGCAATGGCATCGCTCGCAGGGATGCTGCAACAACGGGGCTTCCGCGTTACGGGTTCCGATGCGGCAGCCTACCCTCCGATGTCTGATTTCCTCACCTCTCTCGGCATTCCAATCGCCCAGCCCTTCGCCGCTACCAACCTTGACCCTCGTCCCGATCTCATCGTCGTGGGCAACGCCATTTCGCGCGGCAATGTGGAACTTGAGCATGTGCTCAATGAGCGCATGGACTTTTGTTCGTTGCCGCAAATTTTGCACGACGAGTTTCTTCGCGGCAAAGAGGTGCTAGTCGTCGCTGGAACCCACGGCAAGACGACCACGACTTCCATGTTGGCGTGGATTTTTCACAGCGCCGGCGCGCATCCTTCCTTCCTGATTGGTGGCATCGCAGAAAACTTTGGCAGCAGCTTTCAGCTCGGAGAGGGCAAGCACTTCATTCTCGAAGGCGATGAATATGACACCGCGTTCTTCGATAAAGGCCCAAAGTTTCTGCATTATTTTCCGGACTTCGTGATTCTCACTTCGGTCGAGTTCGACCATGCCGACATTTACAAAGATTTGGACGCGGTGGAAACGGCTTTCAAGCGCCTGGTGAACCTGGTGCCGCAGCGCGGGCGTATTGTGGCATTCGACCGCGGAGAGAGCATGGAACGCTGTTGGGCAAGAGCTTTTTGTCCGGTCGAAAGATATGGGGCGAGCGATCAAGCGGACTGGCGCGTGGCGAATCTGCGCCTGGAACCTGATCGCACAACCTGGTCGGTTGTGCGCAATAGACAAGTCTGGGCGGAGTTCGAGTTTCCCCTGGCGGGTGAGTACAACGTGTGGAATGCCACGGCAGCGGCTGCGTTGGCATCGGGCTGCGGAATTTCCAAAGAGGCAATTGCGGACGCGCTCAGGACTTTCAAAAGCGTGAAACGGCGACTGGAAGTTCGCGCCGAGGTCAACGGCATCACCATCATTGATGACTTTGCTCACCATCCCACCGCCATTGCCAGCACGCTGGCCGCTTTGCGGACGCGTTACTCCGGGGCGCGATTGTGGGTGATTCTGGAGCCCCGCTCTAATACACTCCGCCGCAACGTCCTGCAGAACGATTTAGCGAGGTCTCTCGCCCTGGCCGACGAAGTTATCGTGGCAAATGTCTTTAAGTCGGAGGCCATTCCCGAGAATGAGCGTCTGAACATCGACGCGGTCGTCGCCGGTATCACGCAGCAGGGAAGACGGGCGCGTATTGTTCCCGATGCGGATGCCATCGTGCGTTTAACCGCCCCCGAGATGTGCCCGGGAGACGTTGTGGCTATTCTTTCGAACGGCGGTTTCGGTGGAATTTACGAGAAGCTGCCGCGAATGCTGAAGTCGTTATCCGGGAAAACGGCGCGCGAGGTATCGGCCAAAGCGTGATTCCGCAACGCGAGCTCTCCACGCCGAAAAAAACTGTTGGTTCGCGCCGCAGCGCGATTGCTTTTCTCCTTTTCTCCTTTGTTCTGGCCGCTTCTCTAACAACGTCTTCCCTCGCTCGCGCCGCTGAGAATTCCGATCAAGTTACCGCGATTCGCTATACAGTTTCTCTGGCCAAGCCGGACAAGCATCTTATCGATGTGACGATTAACATTCCCTCTGGGGCGACAGAACACGATTTGCAGTTGCCCGTCTGGAACGCTCTCTATCAAGTTCGGGATTTCTCGCAATATGTGAATTGGGTGAACGCAAAAGACGCCGCAGGTCGTCCGCTTCCGCTCAAATTGATCGACAAGAGTCGATGGCGTGTTAGCGGAACGGAAAAAGGTGCGGAAATCGAATACGAACTCCTCGCCGACAATTCTGGTCCCTACGGCGCTCAGCTGAATGAAAAACACGCATTCTTTAATCTGGCCGAGATTCTAATGTATCCCGCGGATGCGCGGTCAGCCCCAGTACGACTGCTTTTCACGAATGTTCCTTCGAACTGGCAGATCGCGAGCACGCTCGCAGAGTCGCCGAAGAACGAATACGAGGCCGCAAACTATGATCTGCTGGTCGACGCACCCGTAGAAATTGGCACATTCCGCGAGCGGGACTTCGACCAAGGCGGAGGTCATTATCGCGTGGTGGTGGATGCCGATCCCGCGGACTACGATATGGAAAAGCTGGTGCCCACGATTCGCAACATCGTGACTGCGGCCACAGCTTGGATGAACGATCGGCCCTTCGACAACTATTTGTTTCTGTATCATTTTCCGCGAGGGCCCGGGGGAGGAGGTATGGAGCACAGCTACAGCACGGCGATCGACGTCAACGCTAGCGTGCTTGCCAACGACCCACAGGCGTTTGCCGACGTGACCGCGCACGAATTTTTCCACTTATGGAACGTGAAGCGCATCCGGCCACAGTCGCTCGATCCCGTGGATTACACCAAAGAAAATTACAGCAACGCATTGTGGTTCAGCGAAGGCGTTACCAACACGGCGCAGGATTACGTCTGTCTTCAGGCTGGCTTGCTCGATGAATCGCGCTATCTTAGCCGGCTGGCGGGCGAAATTGGCGAACTGGAGCGTCGTCCCGCGCACCTTACGCAGTCGGCGGAGGCATCGAGCCTGGACGCATGGCTGGAAAAGTATCCTTCGTACTTGCAGCCCGGGCGGAGTATTTCCTACTACAACAAAGGCGATTTGTTGGGCGTGTTGCTCGATCTCACGGTGCGCGAGGCCACTCACGGCGCGGCTTCGTTGCGCGACATTTTTCAATGGATGAATCGCAACTACGCGCAGAAAGATATGCCTTTCCCGGACTCCGACGGCGTCCGCCAAGCCGCTGAGGCGGTTACCCATCGGAATTTCGACGGGTTCTTCCAAAAATACGTGGCCGGAACGGAAGAGATTCCCTGGGATGATTTTCTGAGGAGTGTCGGGCTGCATCTGCTCAGGCAGGTGAACGTTGTCGCAGAGACAGGATTCTGGGCAGTGCGAAATTCCGATGCGCCTCCGGTTGTGAGCTGGCTTGATCCGGATAGTGCGGCAGCGCGCGCTGGATTGTTGGTCGACGACCTGATTCTCGAAATCAACGGCAGAGTCACTAGTTCAGACTTCCGCCAGCAACTTGCTGAACTGCAGCCGGGCGAAACTCTCCGTTTGCTGGTCCGCAGGGGGACCGTGCAACGCGAAGTAGCGTGGAAGGTTGGAAGCCACGAGGACGTTGAGTTTGAGATCAAGGATCTCGATCAGGTTACGCCCCAGCAAAAAGCCCGGCGTGCGGCCTGGCTCAGCGGACAGGATCAGATCAACGGAGAGCAGCGCCCATGATCCGCGGCGTTCTCATGCTCGGCTTTTGGGCGGTATTGCTTCCATTCACCGCCGTCATCTGCTTTCCTTGGACCTTGCTTACCGGCGACATTCGTTTTCTCTACCGCGTGGGAATGTGGGGAGCGTTTACGGGAGCGCGCATCGCAGGCGCGCACGTGCATACTTCGGGCCTCGAAAAAATTGACCCTGCCCGCACCTACATTTTCATGTCGAATCACGTTTCGAATCTCGATCCGCCAATCATGTTGCCGCTGATTCCTCGGCGCACGTCTGTAATGGCGAAGAAAGAATTATTCGGCTATCCGCTGCTGGGAAAAATCATGCGTATGGGATCACTCGTGCCCGTGGACCGCAAGAATCGCGATGCCGGAATTAGTGCCGTTCGCGCTGCGGCGCAAGTGATTCGCGATGGCATCAACATGACTATCTATATCGAAGGCGGCCGTTCTTTCGACGGCAAGCTGATCGCATTCAAAAAGGGTCCATTTTATTTGGCGGAAGAATGCCAGGTACCAGTCGTGCCCGTCACCATTTCCGGCACCCACGATCTGATGCCCAAAGGAAGATTTGCTGTCAAGCCGAGCCGGGTCGATGTAATTTTTCATGATCCTATCGAACCCAAGGATTTTGGCGGAAGGGAAGAGCTGATGGCAAAGGTGCGAGCCGCCATCAATAGAGGGTTGCCGGCGGAGTTCCAGGAGGCGGCGACATGAAATGGATTGCTGCAATGCTGCTCTGCGCATTGACTGTCCTTGTTTGCCCGGTGACCTATGCACAGGGGAGCAATGAACTCCAGGCAAAATTGCGCCAGACTATCGGGGGCAAGCTTCTAGCGTTAAGGATTCCGTACGCCGGCACGGTTCTTAAGTACGACGCTCTGGGAGTCTTGCAGAATAAAAGCGAAGTCCGGCCTTGGACAAGCAAGGGTGTTCTTCGCGTGAAAGATCTCATCCTGACCGATCATTCGTTGGAAATAGAAGGGGAGCGAGTTCTATTAGCGCGCGACACTTCGAAAGATGACGGATTCCTTCCTATCGCGACCAATCAGAAGCTCCGCATTATGATCGAACTGGGCCCTCCGCTCTCGGAGGAACAGATAAACAAAACGCTTCTCACTGTTTTCATACCAGATGATCTTAAAAGTCGATTTTCCGAGTACTGGAAGCCGAAGGTCGTTTCAAAACCTAGTCAACCGCAAGTTGGGAAAAACAAGATAGTCAAAATCGTCGGTGAGCTCGATGGGCGCGATGTTTGTGGCGCGTCGGCGGGTCTTGTAGAAGCTCCTCGAGCAATGGACACTCCCGAACCAAAGTTTCCGCAGGGCCTTAAACCGCCAAAAGATCATGTGGAGGTTCTTTATGTGGTGATCAATGAAGCCGGCTTCCCCGCAATTGTGCAAGTTATGAAGAGTATCGGAGAGCAATTTGATATCGCGGCACTCTATGCGGTTTCCGAGTGGCGATTTCACCCGGCACTAAAAGGAAGCGACCCGGTTGCCGTGGCTATCAATGTGCGAGTTGATTTCCGTCAATGACTATTGATCCTTCTTGCTGAACCTCACCGCTCTCGCAATCTCCGGCAGCTTACTCAAAATTGCGGAATACTTCAGCCAAAGTTTGTGATCCACTGCGGGCGCGCCGCTTACAATGGCGCCAGCGGGCACGTCCCCGGAAACTCCACTTTGTGGCGTGACAATCGCGCCATCGCCAATCTTGCAGTGGCCAACCACACCGACCTGCCCGGTAAGAATCGCGCCCTTGCCGATCTCTGTGGATCCCGCTAAGCCCACCTGCGCGCAGATCAGTGCATCATCGCCGATGTGCGAGGCGTGGCCGATCTGCACCAGATTGTCGATCTTCACTCCATTGCCGATGCGAGTTTCGCCCACGCTGGCGCGATCAATGCAAGAGTTTGCCTGCACTTCAACGTTATTGCCTACGACCACGGCTTCCGGCTGCGCGATCTTGTACCAGTGGCCAGCGTTATCCTTGGCGAACCCAAAGCCGTCAGCGCCAATCACGACGCCATTCTGCAAAATCACGTGGTCACCCAGCCGGCAGTTCTCGCGAACTACAGCATGCGCGTGAGCGAAAAAATGGTCACCAATCTTCACCCCACGATAGATGACTGCATGGGCCAGAATCACCGCGTCGGTGCCGATTTCCACGTCCTGGTCGATCACCACATAAGGCGCAATGTGCGCACGCGGTCCAATCTTCGCCGAAGCGTGCACCACGGCCGTAGCATGGACTCCCGGCTCGTAGAGCGGCGGTTGATGGAACAACTCGATCGCACGAGCAAAATCCAGATAGGGATTCTTGCTGCGCAATATGGCCGCGGAAATGGCTGGAGCGTCTTCCCCCAAAATCACAACCGAAGCCTTGGTCGTCTTCGCTGCGGTAGCGTACTTGGGGTTAGCGACGAAGGTGAGTTCTCCCGGCCCGGCCTCCTTGATCCCCGCAATCCCACGGATCTCGGTATCCGGAGAACCATTTTCCAAGAGCGCGCCCAGGGTCGCAGCCAGCTGTCCAAGTTTCATAAGGTGTTCCTGCAAAGATTATTTCTACAAATCAGTTCGAGAGTGATTGTAATGCGAACTTGCGGGTTGCTGTTGACGAGCCGTGTGCGGGAAAGCAAACAGCCCTCAGGGGCGAGGGCTGTTCGAGCGCACGGAAGCTTGGTCCAGCAAAAGAAGCAGACACTCGTTTCAACGGTGGTAGCGTTTAACTGCGTGCTCAATGCCTGGACCGGCTTTCTTCAGGTCCTCCAGATTCATCGCAGGATGCAATTCCACGCTGGCATTGAAGGCCAGAAACCACGGCTCAGATATCGCAGGGATGTGCGACGCATCCTTCAAATCAAAAAATATAAACGCAGTTCGCTTGCCGTCCTCGTCGGCAAAATAGGCCGCCTCCGGCTTCAGGTCAGACAGAATGGATTCGATCGTTTTGGGCAGACTTCCATCGGCGATGGCGGCATTGCCATTTTCCACGGGCAAAGAAGCCTTCAACAAACAGCGCATACGCGTAATCCTCCTTTAAATTGTTTTTGAAGCCGTGCTTCGGTGGGCTAGTAACGAACAGGCGAGCAGTGTAGTGCTCCGGGTGCACCGGGTCAAACCAATCGTTGGGCAGGACTGCCGGGGCTGCACTACCAGGCCGAAGAGAGGTCAGTGGCGACAATTTTTTGCCTTGACTCGCATGCAACCCTCTGGAATCATGCCCCAACCTTGAGGAGGCGTTCATGCCACACTATCTACATCAAGTCACGTACTCGCGCGAGGGTTGGCAAACTCTGATTTCGCAGCCCCAGAACCGCGTGGAAATTGTGCGTCAAGCTATTGAGAAATTGGGCGGCAAAATCGTCAGCGCTTGGTTTGCCTTTGGCGACTGTGACGTCGTCCTGATCACAGAAATGCCAGACAACGCAACCGCCGCAGGGCTGGCAATCGCCTTCGCCGGCGGAGGAGCCTGCAAGTCGGTTCATACGACGCCGTTGCTCTCCGCCGAAGAAGCCTTGCAGGCTATGAAAAAAGCGGGAGAATCCGGCTACCGGCCGGCGTTGGGGTCATAGTCGAATACGCGACGCGGCTCGCAGCAGGTCGCCCTTTGCTATTCGCGGGACCACGGCCCTAGTCGCTCCTTACTGAACCACGAGCTGAAACGTTGTGCTATGGGATAAACTGCCGCTCGTAGCGGTGACGGTAATCGTGTAGGTCCCTGCGGGAGTGCCGGGATCGGTTTGGCCGCCGCCCCCTCCGCCGCCACCACCGCTTCCGCTTCCACCTCCGCAGCTTGGAAGGGTTAGAAGTAACGTCAACAAGAATACCGGGAATAAATATGCCCGGCGTCGTTTTCGAACGGGAATTGCCGAGAAAAGCAGCGTTACTACCATCAACCCCAGAGGTGCCGTCCAAAGCCCAGACTTGCCGGCGAGAACGCCCCCGCTTCGCGCAGCTTGGTGTGGTGCGGTAGTGCTGACCTGAAGTTGACTCGTGCCGGTCGCGGCGAATGAAGTTGGACTAAACGTACAGGTACTTTCCGCCGGCATACCCGAGCAAGCGGTCGCACCGAAGGTGATGGTGCCCGAAAAACCTGTTTGGGTGCCGACCCCCACGAGCAGAGTCGTGGAGCCTCCCGGACTCGATACAGTCACACTGGAAGGCTGGATGGGAAACAAAGTGAAGTCCGTACCTGTAACTGAAATGCTTAGAGCGTTACTAGAAGTAGTGGCGGGATAATTTGCATCGCCGCTGTACTTGGCGGAAATCGAGGCGGAAGCAGTGGGCTGGAAGGTCAGCGCAGCCTGTAGGGCTTCGTTCCCACTTGCATCCGTCGTCGGGGTATATGTGACACTTCCGGGGACCGTCGCCCCATTAAGATTATTCAGGAATGTGACCGTGCCGGTTGGGATTGTTGTTTTGTTGGAAGTATCAACAAGCGTCGTAATCGTCATATTCTGCCCAGGATCAACCGTGGGCGGATTAGCGGACAGCAAAAGAGTCGGACTCAAGAACTTGAGGCTAAGAGCGGTGCCGGGAGAGGTCGAGCCGGTGTAGTTCGCATCGCCACTGTACGTTGCGATCAGCAGTCTGTTTCCCGCAGTGGCGAAAGTCGTCGTCAGAAGAACCGTTAAACTTGCGGGAGCGCTATTCGTAGCGGCTGTGCCGTTGTACGTGTATGTACCGGTCAACGGGGTTCCATTGGTGGAAAACGTCACTGTCCCGGTGGGAGCCGCGCCTGAGCTCTGCGTCTGTACGGTTGCGGCAACGGTTGTTTGTACTCCGGCGGATTGGGGGCCCTGAACCGCGGGAGCCGTAACCGTACTACTTGTGGGCGTGATACTGATCGTCGCGTTTCCGGAGCTTGCGTTAAAGCTGTTGTCTCCCGCGTATTGTGCGATGATTGCATGCGTCCCGCCGCTCAGCTGGACATTTTGGTCCTCCATATATCCTTGGCTGTTCAGCGAAAAGGTTCCACCGTCGAGCGCGCCGCCATTGTCGGTCATCGTCACATTTCCCGTAGGGCAACTGGGATCGGCCACGCTAGTTGAGGGGCACGCTGATCCTGTAACGTCTGCGCGAAGGAAATAAAGCGAGCCATACACGGCGTTGTTGGTCCGCGTGGTGCTCACGACTTGGCCATTTACGACGTTCAACGCCACGAGTCCAACCTGCGTCGTACTGTTTTCCTTATTCACCGTGACACTGACCGGGGCAGAGTCGCTGGAGCCGAAGGTTCCGTCTCCCGCGTAGTGAGCGGTTACATGATAGGTTCCGCCGGGCAGCGCATTCGTCGTGCCTGCGGCGCTACCGTTACTCAACGGAAAGCTGCCGATTCCTGCGTTGTCTGTGGATAAGTCGCTGATTAGCGAGACCGTCCCCGTCGGCGTTCCCGTCCCAGACTGCGGAGCCACGCCGATGCTCACGTTCACTGCCTGGCCATGTGTGATGGTTGTAGGGGTGATGCTCGTCAGTGTCGTGACCGATGGCGTCAGCGTGACCGCACTCCACTTCGCAACCAAGTTCGCGACATTGATCGACCCCAATCCTGTGGCCAAGTCATAGCCGGAGGTCGCTGTGTAGCCGGACAGGATGCCGTACTGATCGCTGCTGAGGTTTGTCGTGCAGTTAGGGCTTCCCTTGGCACAGGGCATCGCAATCGTGCCGGTCGTGACGTCATTGAACACGCAACTGCTTCCCGATCCTGACGTGGAGTTGCAATTTGCCGGCGTCTGCTGTGCCGCCAACTTATACAGCACGTAGTTGGCGTTGCCCTGGCGGGCTCCGGTTTGCTGTTCGACCAAGGCCATAATCCCTGCCATGGCCGGAGCTGAGGCCGATGTTCCACCCACCCCGAGAAATTGCGTATTGTTGTCGTTTGGATTGCAGGAGCTCCCGCTTTGGATTGCGTCCGCTTCACAGATGATGAAAAAACTTCCCGACGGTGATCCACTGGCTGAAAACAGAGATACATCGGGCACGTCTCGTTTACCGTCCGTGGGCGTGAGAGCGGTCTGCCACGAGGGTTTGGCATATCCTCCTGAACAGCTCGTCGGGCTCTGTCCATTGGAAGTCGTACAGCTACTCTTGCCGCCCGAGCCGCCCACGGTGACAACGAAACCGTTTTGTATCAGCTGCTGATTGTTGCAGTTGGTTTCAGTAGTCGTGCTGAAGCCAAGAAGCGCGAACACCGGGTTCGTGCAGGTGTCGTTCCACGTTGTCTCGGGAATGTAACTCTTTGCCGAGGCTCGGGTGGTAACAGCGTTGGAAGGGTTCCAGTACACTGAGCCGTTGGTCAGATCATAGAAATCGGTGCCGCCAACCGCTACGTTATACGGAGTCGAAGCAAAACCACTGACCGCTAACCCATATTGCGCGGGCGCGGGGGATGTCGCGTCGTGGCTATCACAGAGCGCAGAACCGCTGTCACCCGAGGCCAGGAGCACGGTAATTCCTTGCGCGGACGCCTGTTGCCAAAGCTGGTCGTAAAACTGATTGCCGGTCGCGCCCAGAAATAGTTCGCACACTCCGAAACTTTCACTCATGATCGGTGCGAGATTGTTATCGATGATGTTCTGTGCAGCCAGGTCCACGCCTAACGCGCTTTCTGTATCCTCGGCTACGACAAGGTCAATGCTTGCTCCTGGAGCGACGGCGCCGGACCACTGCACGTCCAAATCTGCTTCACTTTCCGATCCGCCGATGCCAGGATCGGGTCCATCGTGCAAAAGCTGAAGATTCGCCGCCGGCAAACCGAAGAAATTACGGAAGTCGGTAACGTCCTGAGGATTGATGTCGCTGTCTCCGACGATGGCGATGGTCACACCGGTTCCGTTGATGGCAGTCGGACTGGATGTCCATAGCGGCAGCACGTTGTAAATGGTGGCGAAGTCGTATGGCCCGACAGCATAGCAGTCTGCGCTCTGCACTCCACAGCCGCTGGAGGCGGGAATTGTTACCAGAGGCTGAACCGGGGTTATCGCCCCGGTGGCTTTGGAGCGCGCAACGACGCCCGCAGTGTGTTCCATTGCCCTGCGCGGAAAATTGTGCAGCGTATTGACCCCCGCTACTACTGGTGTCAACGCCGCCGGGATTTGCGGGTCGCTGACATTGGCCCAATGGCTTTCCCCGTTTATGGTGAATTTATGAATCGCGGTGTGGAATGCCTGCTGCACCTGCTCCGCCGTACCAGAAAATTCGATGTACATCCGCCCATTGGCGACACGGGCCACCTCAAAGCCATGCGATTGCAGCCAACCAGTGATGGTTTGAATGTCCACATCCGCGGGACCGAATTGCTCACCGAATTGCGCGGGAGTGAGCCATTGGTGGAAATTGGGGGACGCCTTATCCTGCTGGCCGTCGAGGAGCCTCTGCACCGCGGATTCCTGCTCCGGGCTGCGCTTCAGCACCAGCAGCATGCGCTGCATGGGAAGATCGGGCGGGCAGCACCGCGGTCGAATTGCGCCCGAGCCAGCGGATGAGTGTTGCCCTGCAAGACGGTGAGTTGGGATTCATCCAGAGCTTGCGTAATGCGCGGCTGTGGCGCAACGGCCTGGGCCAACGCCGGGGTTGAAGACAAAATTCCGCCGGGACAGAAGGAAATCAGGAGAAGGAAAATTCCGAAGGGTCTCATAAAACCTTGGGTTCACTTTCCGAGGCGAATACTCCGCTAAGTAACGGCACGCGTCGGGGGGAGGAGAAAAGTAGCTTATTTCCGCATGCCTTGCAAGGGGATTTTCGATAAGGAAACGCTAGCCCCTCACGGCGGCGAAGAGTAACACAGGCCACAAGTACCGAATGTGATCGCAGAGACTCTTTTGCGTGTCGGAGATCACACGGTTAACCCCGCCAACCTCCTCAAATTCCGCGGAAACCTCGTAAAATGTGTGCATGAGCTACAAGCCCGCTCCGATTGACACTTCCAACATTCAACTCAGTCCGGAAATCTGCCAGCTCACCGAAGTGCTCTCTAAGAATGCCCATGAAGTTTGGGCGCAGGAGCGAATGGCGCAGGGCTGGCGCTACGGCAGCAGCAGAGACGATTCGCATAAGCAGCATCCTTGCCTGGTACCCTACGAGGAACTGCCGGAATCGGAGAAAGTTTTTGATCGCAACACCGCGATGGGCACGTTGAAGGCAGTTCTGGCGCTGGGCTATCACATTACCAAGCCTTGACACCCGGTGGGGCGAGTGCCAGAATCGGCGCTCGTTTTTGCCTTTCCCGACATAGCGTGCATACTTAGAACCAGGATCTCTTGCAACCAGTCTTCGATGAGCCAGAATCCCCAGACCGATTCGAGCAAGTCGCCGCCGGCTCTGCATATCGTAGTGCGTGGCGCAGACACCTTCGACGACATGCACGATACCGACGCGGAGATCGCCCGCTATGCTGCCATCGCGCCGACTCTGCAGTTATGCCGGCGCATCGAAGCCGAATTTGACGTGGCCGACGAATGGGCGGTGAAATATCAGCGCCGGCATCGCTTGCTCACCAGTTGCGCCGCCTTTTTCGGCACGCTTGCCGTGTTATTCGCCGTCATCGGCCTGAGTCGCGGCGAGCAAGAGCTATGGAGCGCAGGATGGTTGCCGAGCAAAGCAGAGGCTTGACTGGGTTGAACTGTGGCTCGCGGGCGCTGCGGTTTTTTTCGTGCTCATTGGATGGATCAGTAAGTTCAAAGAAAGCTGGCTGCGCTGGCGCCATCAAGCCGAATCCTGCCGCCTGTTGCGCTACAACTTCCTGACGCATCCCTCGGTATGGCAGAGGACGCGAGGAAGCGGCTCGCGTATGGATCGACGATAAGCTCAACGAAATCCGGAATACCGAACTCGAGAAAGCGGTCCGCGAGCCTACGCCCCACGGCCCATTCGAAGGCACACAATGCAAGTTGCCTTTGGGAGTCTTGCGGGCTTTGACCGAGTACTATCTCTCCAAGCGGCTCAACCCCCAAAAGGAATATCTCGCCAACCGCACCCAACGCAACGAACTTTCCGATTGGATCCGAGCTTACTTGCCGTGGTTTTTCTTCTGTCAGTATTCTCGCGGTCTTCCTTAAATTTTTCATCCGCCACTTTTCGGCGCGTTGGGAGCACGTGCTCGCGTTGCTGGCGGCGCTTTTGCCGGCCGCCGCTGCCGGAGTCCGCACGTGGCGCAGCGCTTTCGAATTTTCCCGCAACAAAGGACGCTTCGAAGCGGCACACCAGGCTCTGCAGCGATCTGGAACGGCGTCTGGTGGATGAAGGCTTCGCCGCCAGCGAGAGTGCAGGCGGCCACGACTCCGACACGGGTGTGGAAAGAGACGTGGAGGAGACCGACGCCTATCCGATTCTGCGCGATCTCTCGTGGTGCGAACACATTCTGGAATCGGAACACCGTGAGTGGCTGCGTTTGATGTTTGAGACGGAATGGTTTGGTTAGGCTGCCGCCTCCTGAACGAATCCTTGGTGGTGATCTCGGAAATTTCATGCCCACTAAAATCGATGTTTTGCCCCAAGAGCAGTTGCAACGCATCGTCATGCAGAACCATGCGATTCGCGCCGTGGTTTTGCCGGAACTCGGCGGCAAAGATCGGCTCGCTGGTGAGTCTCGGAAGTGGCCGGGAGTTTTTTCTGCAGCATCCGGACCGTCCCTATCGCCGCGCCCGCTATGCCGACTTCCATCGGCGATTACGACATCGGCGGCTTCGACGAATGCTTGCCCACCATTTCCGCCTGTTTATATCCGGAACCGCCCTTTGCGGGCGTGATGATGCCGGATCATGGCGAAGTCTGGGCTCTTCCCTGGAAATATGAAATTCAGGGCGAAGAGTTGGACTTTGGAAGTTGAGGGCGTTCGCTGCCGTACATTGCTTCGTCGCAAAATTCGGCTCGCAGGTTCAGCCCTGGAATTGGAGTACGAAATCACAAACTGAACGACAAGCCTTTCAAATATTTGTGGTCGGCTCATCCGCTGTTGTCGGTTGAAGCCGGGGCAGAGATCGTTTTGCCCCCGGATGTTTCCGAAGTTCTGGTGGACTATTCCGCAGGCAATCGCTTCGCCATCGGCAAGAGCGATCACATGGCCGCGTGCTTCGGCGACAGACGGAAAGTTCGGCGGACCTGAACACAATTTCGGGCCCCCAGCAAAAAACCGCCGACAAATTATTTACTCCCCGCTTATCCCAAGGCTATTGCGGGCTGCGACTTCCCAGCACCGCTGAAGCCATCTTCTTCCGTTTTGATCCGCGGCTCGTGCCGTTCGTCGGACTGTGGATTTGCCAAGGTGGCTTTCCGGCAGAGGGCCCTTCGGAATTTACCGTGGCTCTAGAACCTTGCAACGGCCGGCCGGATTCTCTAGCTGCACGGCAATTGCCCACGGAGAATGTCCCGGAGTTGGTCCGCCACGTCGACTCATCGCTGGAGATTGCAAATGGAAATTCAGACAGCGCAGCCGTAGCCCTGGCATCCCTCGGCCGAATAAAAACTTCTTGGCTAGTTACTACTCGCTGAACAACTGGACTTGGCGCGTATCGGATGGCCGAGCTCTCGGCGCTGGCGGCGTGTGGCCCCGATCACGGCAAGTACCGTCAGCGACTCCAGCGCGCTGCGGGGCACAAAAATTCGTCTGCGTGTTGGATCGCAGGTCGGGAGGATTAACCAGGAATCCCTCCGCCGTGGTCAGGCTGAGGTCGTTTGGCATCATGCCTTCGAGGACTTCGTTGTCTTTAAACTTGAGGCGCACCCACAGTCCTTCGGTGCGGGGGCGGCTGGTAAATGTCTTACGGCTAAAGGCATCCGAATCCCCGAAGTCGCGCACGAAATAGACACCCTTGATATCGCGCAATTCGATGGCGATCACGGTGCCCGAGGTGTTAAGCAGTTCGAGCTTGCCTTCGCGCACGAAATTGGCTGGGGCGACATAGCCATTGACCGTATCGCGGTCCATTTTGCGGACGATAACTTTCTTGTGGGTGGACGGCATGTCGGCGTTGTCAGTTGGCGAGGTCGCCCCATTGCGGGCTGCCCGCAGTCTATGCTTCGTTCGGCTTCGATTCTCCCACTTTTTCCGGGAAGCGGGGGAGTATCTAGGTTGTAGTAGCCAAATCGTTAACGATGTGTTATTTTCTGTAGCTTGCCGCTTCCTATCAGAAAACTATTAAGTCTATTCGGATAGAACTACTTACGTGCGGTAGCAGGGGAAGTGGTGTCCTCCCGGTCGAGCCTCTGTGGAAAACTCCTGCGATTGGTCAATGCCGCGTGGGAGCGACGCGGTGTTTGTGAAAAGGCATGGCTGATTACATCTACACCATGGAGGTCCGGCTGACCCCGGACCAGTTGCGGGGCGTCACCCTGGTACAGGACGTCGCCCGCGCGGCCGGGATGAACATTTACCTCACCGGGGGAGCGGTTCGCGACATCATCAGCGGCTTTCCCATTCGTGACTTGGATTTCACGGTTCAGGGCAATCCGCTCAAGCTGCACAAAGACTTGGAGCGCGCCGGCGCCGTGATTTCGGCTTCGGACGATGATGTCAAAGACCTGTTCCTGACCCTTCCCGGCAACGCGCGGGCTGAGATCAGCATGGCGCGTACCGAGCAGTATGAGAAGACCGGCAAGCCGCCTCATATCGCACCCGCCACCATCATTGAGGATCTCCGGCGTCGCGATTTCACCGTCAATGCCATGGCGCTCTCGCTGAATCCGGGCTCGCGCGGCCTGCTCATGGATCCCTTTAACGGCGCGGCGGATATCGAAGCCAAAGTTTTGCGCGTCCTGCATAACTACGCGTTTGTGGAGGATCCTTCGCGACTCCTCCGCGCTACTCGCTTTGCGGCACGCTTCCACTGGCCGCTCGAGGAACGGACTCAGGCCCGCTACGACTCCGCCAAAGAGAACAATTACATCGAATACATCACCAATAAGGCGATCGGTTACGAGACGGCGCAGTTGGCGTACGAAGACGATCCCCTGAATGTGGTGCGCGCGCTGGAGAAAGAAGGCTGGCTCAAGGTGCTGAGCGCACACTGGAGCACTGCCAAAATGGATACCGCCGGCTTGGCGCAGCTCATGAAGGCTCGCCAGCAAATGAATGACCTCGGTTACTGGCCGGACCCTTCTTCAGCGGTGATGTACTTCTTAACCTCGCGTCTCAGCGACAAAGAAATCGCCGACATGCGCAAGTTCATGCCGCGCCGTGATCTGGTGGAAGCTTGGCGCGACCTCGAGGAAAATGCGAAAACTCTGGCGAAGCGCCTCACCGGCAAAGAAGCCGCTACGCCTTCCCGCACCTGGAAGCTTCTGTCGGAGGCTCGGCCAGAGATGGTCCTTTTCCTCTCCGTGACCGCGCGTCAACAGGCAGTCGCGCTGAAGATTAAGAATTACTTCACCAAATGGCGGCAGGTGCAACAAAAATTGCCCTTGCCGGAGATGACCGAGCTCTATATCACCCCTCAACTGCCGGAATATCCCAAGATCGCTAACGATGTTTTCATGCTTTTGCTCGATGGAAAGCTACGTTCGCACAACGAGGTTCTAAAGTTCTTGAAGCCGCTGGCTCCTCCGCCTCCTCCACCGCCACCGGCTCCGAAGCGCGGTCGCGCGGCAAAAGCGGCGGCTGCGGCAGCAGCGGCCGCGGTGACCCCCGCCCCTCCTGCCCCGGCCGTAGGCAAGAAAAAAGGAAAGACGCAGGCCGCGGCCCCGGTATCTGTGACTCCCAAGGTTGCCCCACCAGCCCCGCCGTCCCCCGCAAAGCCGAAAGCTGCCAAAGAGAAGTCCAAGCCTGCGGCCAAGAAGATGGCTCCGAAAAAGAAGCGTTAGGCCGGTTCGAGATCGCGTTCTTGATTACCGCTCTTTTTTTCTGCTATATAAATCTGCCGCCGATTTTCTTTGGGCGGTTCCGGCTGATCTTTTTCTGAAAGACGGCAAATGAAAAAGCTTCTCATTGCTCTGGCAGTCGTCGTGGTGTTGCTGCTCGCAGCCATCAGCCTCACCATTGGCTGGAGGCCTTTTTTGGGTCCCAAAGCACGTCCACTCACAGCACGCACTTTCGAGCGCACCCCGCAGCGCCTGGCGCGCGGTCATTATCTTGCCAATGCGGTGAGCGGTTGCTCCTATTGCCACTCCGAGCATGACTGGCACCAACCTGGCCAACCTGTGCTACCTGGACGGGAAGGCGTAGGCGAACCCATCCCCTTCGGAGGACTGCCGGGCAGCGTCGTCGCCCCGAATCTCACGCCCGATATCCAGACGGGCGCCGGTTCCTGGACCGACGATCAACTCGCGCGCGCCATCCGAGAGGGAATTGGACACGATGGACGAGCTCTCTTTCCCTTGATGGCCTACCCGAGATTTCGCACCATGTCGGATGAAGATCTCGCGTCGGTTGTCGTCTATTTGCGCTCTTTGCCGCCAGTACAGCATGACTTGCCGAAAACGCAGATCATCTTCCCGGTCAAATATCTGATTCGCAATGTTCCTGAGCCTCTCACCCAGCCGGTTGCAAGTCCCGACCCGTCTGACCACGTGGCGTGGGGCAAGTACCTGGTGACCATCGCCGGATGTGAAGACTGCCATACTCCGCAAGATGCCCACGGTCAAGAGATCGCTGGGATGAATTTTGCTGGCGGCTCTGTTTTGGAAGAACCAGGGGTCAAGGCGGCGGCAGCAAATCTCACGCCGGACGCCTCGGGGATCAGTTATTACGATGAAGCCACATTTCTGAAAGCCATGCGCGCTGGTTATGTAGGGGCCAGAAAGCTCAGCCCGGCGATGCCTTTCGCATTTTACGGAAACATGACCGACGAAGATCTGAAGGCCATCTTCGCCTACCTTCGCACCGTGAAACCCGTCAAACACCGCGTGGACAATAGCTTGCCGCCCACCTATTGCAAACTTTGCAAACAGTGGCACGGGGCCGGGAATCAGAATTAAATCGGCACGCTGCCTTGCGGTTAGCGCTACAATTTGCTTATGAGGCGCTGGTTGTTGATGTCGGCGTTGGCTATGACATTGCTAGCCGTTCCGGTTTGGGCGCAGCACCGTGGCGGAGGTTCTGCAGGTTCGATTTCCCGAGCCGGCATGGCGGTACATGGCGCTGGAATGGCAGTTCATGGCGCAGGCATGGCAGTCCACGGCGCGGGTATGGCCGTTCGGGGGTCCGGACTAGCGGTTGGCGGTTACGGCCTTCGCGGCTCGGGCGCGGCACACCGTTACGGAATCTACTCCGGCGGAGGCTTCGGACCGCGCCGTCCATTGATTTATTCGAACCGCTATTACCGGCGTGGCTATTACGGTTATCCTTGGGCGTACGGCTACCCAGGCGCCTATTATCTGTATCCGGGATTCTACAGCGATTACGAGTATCCCTCGGGCGACACCAGTTACCCCGGCTACGATCCGTCGGCAAGTTACGCCGATCCCAATCTCCAATATCAACCGCAGGATCAAACCCAGCAAGATCAAATCGACCGCTTAGAAAGCGAAGTAGAACAGCTCCGCGAAGAACGGGCGCGATCCAGCGCGGCGGCGAATTCTCAGCCTGCAACGGTCATCGTCTTTCGGGATAAACACACCGAGGAAGTACAGAACTACGCGATTGTCGGAGAAACGCTATGGATCTTTACCGAAGCGCGTGCCCGGAAGATTCCGCTTTCCGATCTCGATATCCCTGCTACTCAGAAAGCCAACGACGATCGCGGCATCGATTTCGAACTGCCCAACCAAAACTAATTGTCTTGCGATCGTGATTTCTAATCTGTGGAAACTGTGTGAATCCATGGCCGACTTTGAATTTCCCATTCCCCGAACCTCAACGTAAAATCAAAGTTATACCCCATGTCTCAATTCGTTCACCTACATCTTCATACCGACTACTCCATGCTCGACGGCGCCTGTGACGTGGAGAAACTCTGCCAACGCGCCAAGCAAATGGGTATGCCGGCCGTGGCCATGACCGATCATGGCAACATTTTCGGCGCAGTCCACTTCGTAAACGCCGCCAAACATGCGGGCATCAAGCCCATCGTCGGTTGCGAGCTTTACATCTGCAAGAAGGACGACCACAACATCGAACGCACTCCGCCCGACGGGGATACTTACAACCATCTGCTGGTGTTGGCCGAAAACGAAGAAGGCTACCGCAATCTGGCCAAGATTACTTCGGAAGCCTCGCTGCATGGTTTCTACTACAAGCCCCGCGTGAGCAAGAAATTTCTGGCGGAGCATTCCAAGGGACTCATCGGGCTCTCCGGATGCCTGAAAGGCGAGGTCGCCGAATTTCTGACGGAAGAAAAATATGATGCCGCCCGCTCCGCCGCCGCCACTTACCATGACATTTTCGGCAAAGATAATTTCTTTCTGGAGATTCAGGATCAAGGTTTGGAGCAGGAGCACCGCATCCATTCCGGCCTGTTTCAGTCTGGAAAAAGAACTGGGCCTGCCGCTCGTGGCCACCAACGACAGCCACTATCTCTGCGAAGACGACGCCCATGCCCAGGACGTGATGCTCTGCATTCAAACCGGCAAGTCCATCCAGGACACCAACCGGATGAAGTTTCAGGGCACGGATTTCTACGTCAAGAGTTACGACCAGATGTTCCGTGTCTTCAAAGATTCTCCCGAAGTGTTTGGCGCGCACCCTGGGCATTGCCGAGCGCTGCAATCTGCGTCTGGAGAAAAGTAAGCAATCCCTTCCCTGAATTCGTGGTGCCGTCGGACTATACCCTGGACAGCTATTTCGAACACGTAACCCGGGAGGGCTTCGCCCGCCGTCTCGAGGTGCTGCGGACGTCTGCAGAGCAAGGGAAGCTCAAACACGCCTCGCGGAATATGAACAGCGGCTTGGCGCGGGAAATTTCCATCATCCAGCAGATGCAGTTCTCCGGATATTTCCTGATCGTATGGGATTTCATCCGCTACGCGCGGGAACACGATATTCCCGTGGGACCGGGCCGCGGTTCGGCGGCGGGCTCGCTGGTTTCCTACGCGCTCGGCATCACCGATATCGATCCGCTGCAGCACGAGCTGATCTTTGAGCGTTTCTTGAATCCCGAACGCGTTTCGATGCCCGATATTGACATCGATTTCTGCATGAACCGCCGCGGCGAGGTCATCAACTACGTCACCCAGAAATATGGCCGCGAAAACGTCGCCCAGATCATCACCTTCGGCACCATGGCGGCCAAAGCCGCCATCAAAGACGTGGGCCGGGCGATGGATGTGCCTTACGCCGACGTGGACCGCATCGCCAAAATGGTGCCCACCACGCTGAATATCAAGCTGGAACAGGCGATCAAGGATTCTCCGGCGCTGCAACAGGCCTACGAAAACGAGACGCAAGTCCGCGAACTGATTGACACCGCCCGCAAACTCGAAGGCCTGGTGCGCAACGCCGGGGTGCACGCCGCCGGGGTTGTGATTTCTCCGCGCCCGCTTACCGAGCTGGTTCCGCTGCACAAAACCAAGAACGACGAAATCGTCACCGCCTTCGACATGGGCGCGATCGAGAAGCTCGGCCTGCTGAAGATGGACTTCCTCGGCCTGACCACGCTGACCATTCTCGACGACTCGCTGCAAACTTATCGCGCAGACGCGCAACGAAAAGATTGTGCTGGAAGACATCGCCTTCACCGATCAGGAAACCTACGAAAAGGTTTTCCACACCGGCCTGACCTCCGGCGTTTTCCAGTTTGAATCGCACGGCATGCGCGACGTGCTGCGCCGCTACCAGCCCAATTCCATCGAAGACCTCACCGCTCTCAACGCGCTCTACCGCCCCGGCCCGATTCAGGGCGGCATGATCGACGACTTCATCGACCGCAAACACGGCCGCAAAAAGATTGAATACGAACTGCCGGAGCTGAAGGAAATCCTGCAAGAAACCCTCGGCGTCATCGTCTATCAGGAACAGGTGATGCAGATCGCCAATCGTCTCGCCGGCTATTCTCTCGGCGAAGCCGATCTACTGCGCCGCGCCATGGGCAAGAAGATCGCCGAGGAAATGGCTGCCCAGCGCGAGCGCTTTGTCACAGGAGCGGTGCAGCGCGGCTATCCGCCGAAGAAAGATCGAAAAGATTTTCGATTTGATGGCACAGTTCGCCGGCTACGGATTTAACAAGTCGCACTCCGCCGCCTATGCGCTTGCTCGCCTATCACACGGCGTATCTCAAGACGCACTATCCCATCGAATTCATGGCGGCTCTGCTGACCTCGGTGACCGGCAGCACCGACGATGTGGTCAAGTACATCAATGAATGCCGCGAAATGGGGATCGCGGTCGAAGCCCCCGACATCAACGTCTCCGACGCCAACTTCACCCCGCATAGCCACGCCATCCGCTTTGGCTTGGCTGCGGTGAAGAACGTTGGCCACAACGCGATTGACTCCATTGTCGCCGGACGAAAGAAACTCGGCAGCTACCACTCCATCTACGAATTCTGCGAAAAGGTAGATTTGCGTTTGCTCAACAAGCGCGTGCTGGAGTCGCTGATCAAAAGCGGCGCCATGGATTCTTTCGGACGCCGTGCGCAGTTGATGGCCGTCCTCGACAAAGCCATTGAACACGCGCAGAAAGAGCAACGCGACGCCGAGTCCGGCCAGCATGGACTGTTCGGCGTATTTCAGCAGGATGACGCGCCTTCCGATAACGAAAAGCTCCCCAACACGCCCGACTGGGACGAGCACACCCGCCTCGCCGCCGAAAAAGAAATCCTCGGCTTCTTTATCACCGGGCATCCGCTGGAAAAATATCGCGAGAAACTGGACGGCTTGCGCGCTCTCAGCACGGCCGAGTTGGCGGCCATCAAAAATTCCACCGGAAAAGACGAAAACATCACGACCGCTGGCATCATCACCAACTTGCGAGTGCAGAAATCGAAAAAGGGCGACTTCTATGCCCAGGGCGCGCTGGAAGACATGGAAGGTTCGATCGAAATGATTGTTTTTCCCGAGGCTTATCGCCGCCTGCAGGAAAAAGTGAAGCTCGAGGTCCCCGTGCTGGTACGGGGCGGCCTGCGCGTCGAAGAAGGCTCAAATCCGAAACTCACGGTCAACGACATCCAGTCGCTCGATGACGCGAAGGTGCCGTTGCCGCGCTCTCTGCGCATTCGCATCCCGCTTCCCGCCTCCACGGAAACCACCGTGGACGCTTTGTTCGCCCTCTGCCTCGAGAAAAAAGGCGGCGCCAAGGTGTTGTTCGACGTGGAACGCGAGGGAGATTTCATGGTGGTGATGGAAGCGGAAGGCTATAATGTCCAACCAGACCGGGCTTTTATGGCGCGTGTGGAAGAGTTATGCGGCCGGGGCGCGGTGCGCGTGATCGACTAGACAAGATCGGCTAGAAAAGATCGACTGAAGTCGGCAGCCCGATGCGTCCTTTCAAACCTAAAAGCCCGAGCAAGCAAGAGGCACCGCCCGAAGCGCCCGCCCAACAGCCGGTGAAAGGCGCGGAACTCCTGTTATCCATGGTGGAGGCGCGCTGTGCTGCCAACGGCAACGGCGGCCACATGGACTCCCGCGGTGAACAGGAACTCGAAAAAATCGAAGCCCACATCGCCAAACTGGAAGCCGCGGCGCAAGAGCAGGACGACGACACCCGCCGCGAGGTCGAGCAATTGCGCACCCGCATCGACGCCTTACGCAACGAGGTCACGGCCCACAACAGCGCCTGGTCCGAAAACCGAATTGGCCCGCCATCCCCAGCGCCCGTACACTCTGGATTACGTGGAGCGCATCTTCACCGACTGGAATGAAATTCACGGCGATCGAGGATTCGCCGACGATCCCGCCATCGTCTGCGGGATGGCCCGTTTTCATGGTGAAAACGTGATGCTGGTGGGCCACCAAAAAGCTCGCGACACCAAACAGAAGGTATACCGCAACTTCGGCATGCCCAATCCCGAGGGCTATCGCAAGGCTTTGCGCGCCATGAAGATTGCCGAGAAATTCCGCCGCCCGATTTTTACTTTCGTCGATACTCCCGGCGCCTATCCCGGACTAGGCGCTGAAGAACGTGGCCAGGCCGAGGCCATCGCCCGCAATCTGCGCGAGATGGTCCGCCTGCAGGTTCCCATCATCACCGTCATTACCGGCGAAGGAGGGAGCGGCGGCGCTTTGGCGATTGCCATTGCTGACCGCGTGCTCATGATGGAGAACGCCATCTACTCCGTAATTTCACCCGAGGGCTGTGCCTCCATCATGTGGCGCGACGCCACCAAGAAAGAGTTGGCTGCCGAGGCTCTGCACATTACCGCCGCCGACCTCACGGAGTTGGGATGCATTGACGGCACGGTACCCGAGCCGGAAGGCGGGGCTCATACCAACCATGAGGAGGCTGCAGCGCTTCTGGGCGCAACTTTGCAAAAGCACCTTAGCGAGCTAAAAACCGTGGCCATCCCAGAATTGATCGCTTCACGATATAATAAATTCCGCAATATGGCGCAGTTTTTCTCCTCCGGCGCTTAAAAGGCCAGTTTCCATCTTGATCCTGCACACTTTGGTTATCTTTCCCGGATTGTCTATCTCACGCCCCACTACCGTATAATGAACGGAAGAGTGTCCGCATCACGATGTCAAGTCTCCGCGAACGTATGAATTCCGCTTCGAGCAAAGGAAGGATCAGGGATGGCCACCACCGATGTGCCCCTCCACCAATCGGCTGAGCCGGTGGAGAACAAACGTGTCGCCAACAACATGAGTATCCAGGTGGCGACGGTAAACGGTTCCGGTTCTCAAAGTTCCAACACAGTTTTATTACGCAGCATT
This sequence comes from uncultured Acidobacteriaceae bacterium, assembly GCA_963712035.1. Classification (GTDB taxonomy): domain Bacteria; phylum Acidobacteriota; class Terriglobia; order Terriglobales; family Acidobacteriaceae; genus PALSA-270. The sequence goes on from CAVQGL010000009.1 coordinate 444,080, forward strand.
TTTCAGATGGGTGTGCCGATTTCGGGCAAGAACATGTTCCCCTCGAATATCGCCGGGCTGCCCACCTGGTACACCATCCGCGCCAACAAAGACGGCTACATCGCCCGCAAAAAGGAAATCGATTTTTTGATCGCGATGAATCCGGAGACTGCCCAGGAAGACGTCAAGTCCCTGGCACCCGGAGCCGCCGTGCTCTACGATGAGCCGCTGAATCTTAACGCTCTCCGCCAGGATCTCGTGTTCTATGCGGTCCCCTTCGACAAACTGGTAGCGCCCGTCTGCCCGGAAGCCAAGTTGCGCAAACTGGTCCGCAACATGATTTACGTCGGAGTCGTCGCCAAGTTGCTCGAGATTGACATGGGCGAAGTGGAGAAGGCGATCCGTAAGCAATTCGCCAAGAAGGTAAAAGCCGCCAACCTGAATCTCGCCGCGGTGCAAGCTGGTTATGATTTCGCCGTTGCCAATCTTCCCAAGCGCGATCCGTACTTTATCCAGCGCATGGACAAGACTCAGGGCAAGATCATCATTGATGGCAACTCTGCCGCTGCCCTCGGTTGCATGTTCGCCGGCGCTACGTTTGTCGCGTGGTATCCCATCACGCCGTCCTCCTCGTTGCCCGAGGCCATGATCGAATACATGAAGCGATTTCGCGTTGGCGCCGACGGCAAGGCTACCTTCGCCATCGTGCAGGCCGAGGACGAGCTCGCGGCCATCGGAATGGTTCTGGGCGCGGGCTGGGCGGGCGCGCGCGCGATGACCGCCACTGCAGGACCCGGCATCTCGCTTGATGTCTGAATTCGCCGGTTTGGCATATTACGCCGAGGTGCCCGGCGTGGTTTGGGACATTCAGCGGGTCGGGCCTTCCACCGGCTTGCCGACGCGTACTGCGCAGGGCGACATTCTTTCCACCGCATTTCTCTCGCACGGCGACACCAAGCACATCATGCTGGTTCCCAGTTCGGTGGATGAATGCTTCAGCATGGCGCAGGATGCTTTCGATTTGGCGGAGCACTTTCAAACGCTGGTGTTCGTGATGTCCGACCTGGATCTGGGCATGAATAACTGGATGTCCGATCCCTTCAAATATCCGGAAAAGCCCATCCAGCGCGGCAAGGTTCTCAGCAAAGAGGACCTCGACCGTCTCGGCGGCTTCTCCCGCTACAAGGATGTTGATGGCGATGGCATCGGCTACCGCACGCTGCCCGGAACCGAGCACCGGCGGCGGCTTACTTCACTCGCGGCAGCGGCCACAATGAGCACGCCCAGTACAGCGAGCGTCCCGACGACTACGAACGCAACATGGAGCGGGTGAACCGCAAATTTGAAACGGCGCGTTCTTTCGTTCCTCGCCCGGAAGTTGATACCGGCAAATCAAAAATCGGCATCATCGCTTATGGCACATCGCACTGGGCCATTCTCGAAAGCCGCGACCAACTGCGCAAGGAATACAGCATTGAGACCGATTATCTCCGGCTGAAAGCCTATCCTTTCACGCGCGAAGTTCACGATTTCGTCAAGCAGCACGAGCGTATCTATGTGGTCGAGCAGAATCGAGATGCGCAAATGCTCAGCCTGCTGAAGCTGGATGTCGAGCCCACGCTGGTCGCCCGCCTGCGCAGCATCGCGCACATTCACGGATTGCCGCTGGACGCGCGCTCAGTCACCGACGAACTCATGTCCATGGAGGGCAAGTAAATGGCAACCACTCCGACTACGCCGACGCCCGCGCCTAAGCTGAACCGCATCAAGCTGAGCGTGATGGATTACAAGGGCGGCAGAACCACGCTGTGCGCCGGTTGCGGCCACAACGCCATCTCCGAGCGCATTATCGACGCCATGTACGAGATGGGCGTCTCGCCGCAGCGAGTTGCAAAGCTGAGCGGCATTGGCTGCTCCTCGAAAACCCCAGCGTACTTTCTAAGCCGCTCGCACAGCTTCAACGCTGTCCATGGACGCATGCCTTCCATCGCTACCGGGGCCGTGCTGGCTAACCGCAAGCTGTTGGCCCTCGGGGTCAGCGGCGATGGCGACACCGCGTCCATCGGCATCGGACAATTTGTCCATCTCATGCGGCGCAATCTGCCCATCATTTACATCATCGAAGACAACGGCGTGTATGGCCTGACCAAGGGACAATTTTCCGCCACCGCCGACCTTGGTTCGAAACTGAAGACCGGAGTCATCAACGATCTTCCTCCCATTGATACTTGCGAAATGGCGATCACGCTGGGCGCAACTTTCGTCGGCCGCTCTTTCTCCGGCGACAAGAAGCAACTGCACAGCATGTTGAAAGCTGCCATCGCACACAAGGGAACCGCCATGCTCGACGTGGTGTCGCCTTGCGTCACCTTCAACGATCACGATGGTTCCACCAAGTCTTACAAATATATGAAGGACCATGAAGAGCCGCTGCAGGAACTGAGCTTCGTGCCGGTATTCGAGGAAATCACCGTGGACTACGATCCCGGGACCACCACCAATGTCACCATGCACGACGGCTCGCAGTTGCTCTTGCGCAAGCTGGAAGAGAATTACGATCCCACCAACCGCATCGAAGCCATTCGCCGCCTCAATCATGCGCATGAAAAGGGCGAGGTCCTGACCGGAGTTTTCTATGTCAACCCCAAGGCCCCCAACTTCATTGATCTTCTGAATATGACGAATGAACCACTGGCGACTTTGCCGGAGTCGTCGGTGCGCCCCGGCAGGGAAGTGCTCGAACAGGTAATGGAAGAGTTGCGGTAAGGAACTCTCAGGTAGTTTTCCCTTGCGGCTTCTTGAACGATGGGCGGTCCATCCTAGTCGCGCTCTTTGCGACTAGGATGGGATTCCACGCGAGAGTGCGGTGAAAGATTCTGACCACAGTCTTAACCCAGCCGTCGGTCTGAATCCCTCCCGCCGGCTTAAGCTGCTTTCCGCTTGAGCTTTTTGTTTCTGCGGCGTTTCCCGCGTTCCCCGCTGTGCTCGGGGTTTTCTCCAGGCTCGGGAAAATCGGTATCCGCGCCTTTGAGCATCGGATCTTGATCGCGATGTCCCAGCTGCCCGTTCATGGAAGTGTTTCCGCCACGGCGTTGGTCGTCATGTTCCACAGCGCCTTTGCCGGAGTCTTGATCTTTTCTAGTTAGCATGAATGAAAGCCCCATAATAGTTGGAAATATAGCACCTTCAGGCTACTCCGAAAGGTTTTTTCTAGAAAAGTAGGCGTAGCACCTATAAACTGAAAATTGACGTGTTGTTAAAACGTAAGAGGAGAAAGCATGACGCGTCTGCTGCTGGTTCTGGCCTCAATCGTAGTGTTCGCGCTCGGTTTGTCCGCCAGTCCGGCGCCCGCGCGTGACGCGGCATTACATTCAAACTTCCAAGGCGCGCGGCTTGTCCAAGTAGCTCACCGCCGCCATGCCCACCCCACAGGCCACCACAAACGTCACAAGGTTCGTTCTCATCGCAGACGCGCTTAACTAGGACGACGAGTGGTAGCGGTGGTGCCTACTCCCAGCTTGTGTAACCGGTCCCGCGCTTGTAGCGCCTCGTTGGACTTAGGGTAGCGCTGGATCACATGCCGCAATTCTGCGATCCCATTTTCTTTTTCTCCCAGTTCGAGGAGCGCGAAGCCCTTCTTCAGTTGCGCTGAGGCCGCCTTGTTCCCGCTGGGAAAATTCTGCAGCACCAGGTCGTAGTTCTTTGTCGCTTCCTGATAATTCCCCTGCCGGTAGGCGATTTCCGCCAGATAGAAGTAAGAATTTCCCGCCAAATCATTATCGGGATAGGCTTTCACGAACTGGCCAAACTCCTGCGTAGCCAAGTCGGTCTTTCCCGCGTTGTAGTCGATCATCGCATTCTGGTAGAGCACATCGGGCGGCGGCGCCGGCACCGGAGCAGGCTGCGCGGGTTGGGTCGCTTGCGGGGTCGCCAGGTTCTGCTGTGCGGTCTGCATGTCTTCCAGTTGCTTGCTCACCTTGGCCAGCCGTGCTTTCAATTCGTCCAGAGAGTCGTTTAGCGCCTGGATCTGCCCGGACAGTTGGTCCACGTGGGCGCCGCTGTCCGTTTGTTGCTTTTCCAAGGTGGTTTGCAGGTTGCTTAAAGCTGCGGTTGCCTTATTGATGGCATCGGTATCCTGTTCGACCAAATTCTTCATTACGCCCATGCTCTGTTCAAACGATTGCTGCATGTGTGTCATCTGGTCCTGCAGCGTTTGCACCTGGGTTTGCAACTGGATAAGGTCGCGGTTCACGCCCCAAGCCGGAGCCGCTGCCCAGACCATCCCCGCCAGTAAGCCGCAGATGATCAAAAATCGCCGGATTCTCATGATTATTTCCCCTGACTAAAGATGCCCGAATTAGCCCTCACGTCCAGCGGGCGCCGACTGGAGATGAGAATATTTCTGTCGTTGAAGACTCAAGAATCGAGATTCCAGCATAAAGATAAACCTTTCAGAGCACAGCTATCTCGAAGGGTTCCGCTGCCACCCTGAAGCGCCAACCAGCCAAGACCAATGTCCCAGAATCTGCTGGCTGTGTTACTTTTTAAAATTGCTGCGCGAGATCGTTGCCACGAGAGGATCAAGGAGCGGCCCGCCTTCGAGCCGCTCCTCAGAACTCCCCCTTACTTCTTGTACGCCAGGTGGCCACGACGATTCTGCTGCCAGCATTCTTCGTTGGACTCGGTGCAGAACGGCCGCTCCTTGCCGTAGCTGATGGTCGTGATGCGACTGGCATCAATTCCACCCTGAACCAGAGCGTTCTTCACGGCCCCGGCGCGGTTGTCGCCCAGTGCCAGATTGTATTCCGTGGATCCGCGTTCGTCGCAGTGTCCTTCGACGACGAACTGAATGCTCGGGTGATCCTTCAGGAAAGCAATGTCGCCCTGAAGCGCCGCTTGCTCAGCCGCGCGGATATCGTACTTGTCATAGTCGAAGTAGATGTCCTTCACATTCTGCCCGAACAGTTCCTCATCCGTTGGCCCTGCCGCTGGCGGCGGTGGCGGAGGAGGCTGAGTCACGGTAACCCGCGCCGTTGCATCCTGCGTTCCACCCGCGCCCTTGGCGGTCAGGTGATAGGTGGTCGAATCGGACGGTGATACCGACTGCGAGCCGCTGGCTTGTACCGCTCCAATGCCATCGATGCTCACATCAGTGGCATTGCTGGTCTGCCAGGTCAGCGTGGTGGATTGACCTTTTTGAATCGAGTCAGGACTTGCGCTCAAGGTCGCCGTGGGCGCCGGTGGCGGCGGGGGCGGCGGCGGTGGGGGTGGTGCGACTTTCTTCTTGCAGGCGCCCAACAACAGAATGACGCCCAACATCAGTATCAACGTACTCCACTTCATTCTTCTGTGCTTCACTTTTCCTCCCTGCATAAATTGCACCCTACGTGGCGCGTTAGAGTCCGGCGAGGCGGCCTGGCTTGCTCCGTCTTCCGCCCGGTTAAATCAACGACAAGGTGAATCAAGTGCTTACAGCAAAAGCCGTGCTACTACTTCCAACTCCAATTCGGTTGGGTATTGCTGCCGCTGAACGTCAACTGCTTGGGATTCGAGCCATCGGCCAGCATGGTCCAAATCTGTTCGCCTCCTGCCCGGCTGGATTGGAAAACGATATGCCGCCCGTCCGGCGACCATGATGGAAAATCATTGCGCCCGCCGTCATGGGTCAACTGCACCCACTGTTTGCTGGCGATATCCATCATATAAAGATCATTCGATCCCGGCGCGCCCGGCCCATAGCGGCGCATCCAGGAGAAAGCCAAGAATTGCCCGCTGGGATGCCATGCCGGCGACACCGCATAACCTTGATCGGTCAGCCGCTGCACGTTGGTTCCGTCGGCTTCCATAGTGTAAACCTGTGGCAGTCCAGTGCGTCCGCTGACCCACGCGATTTGCGCCCCGGTCTTCGGATTCCATACTGGAGAAACGTCCGGCCCCGCATAGGAGGTGACGCGCTTCAGATTTCCGCCGGAAGAGTCCACCACGTAGATTTCCGGATCGCCGGTTCGCGAGGAAGAGAATGCCAGCTTGCTGCCGTCCGACGACCACGCCGGTGAAAGATTCGTGCCGCCAAATCGGGGGAAGGAAATGACCCGGTTTAAATCCATCGAGAACATCAGAATTTCCCAGGCGCCCCGCGAGATCGAACTGAACGCAATCCGCGAACCGTCGGGAGAAATCCGCGGCGAAAGCGAAATCGAGCCTAGATGGGTAATCTGGTGCTGGTTCGCCCCGTCGTAGTCCATCGCCCAGATTTCTTTATGCCCGCTGCGGCTGCTTACAAAGTAAATCTTACTTTCGGCGATTCCCTGAACGCCGCCGCCTAGCCGAAAAATAATCTCGTCCGCAAACTTATGGGCAATGATCCGCACCGCGTCGCTGGTGGCTACATCCTGGTATTGTTTGCCCAGCACTTGCGGCGACGAAATATTCTTCACGTCGTACAGCCAGCCCTGCACCATCACGTTCGCGCCCGTCACCCCGAGATTCCCAAACACCAGCATCGACGCGTTCGGCGGTGGGGCGCTCCAGGTGTCGAACTTCACATCCGCCGGAGCGCCTACCAGTCCGAGCGGATAGAAGCTCTTCGAAACCATGTCGAAGATCCCGGCATTGTCCAGGTCATTCCACAGCGTATCGTTGAAAACTTTAAGCAGATCCGGATTCTTGCCGTCGGGCGTGGATGCTTTGAAGTCCGGCACCGCAATGCGGACGTGCTCGACACCCAAACCAGTTCCAGTCCGAATCCAATCCTGCGCCGAAGCTGTCGATGCCAGCGCCAAAACCACAACTAACCAGTTAACCAATCGATTCATGAATACCCGTTTCCTTGATCCTGCACACTCTCCAAAAACAGCTGAGAGTTGGAGACTGAAAGCTGGAGGCTAATAGTTATCTACCTCTTGTAATCGAACCAAAACTCGACCGAAACCCTATTTCCGGAATAATCAGCGGGCAGGGGACCAAAAGTGTCAATCCGCTGTAATGCCCGCATCGCGGACTGATCGAGCGAGGGCACGCCGCTGGATTGCTCGACTCGTATATTCGTCGGCTGTCCGCTGCGCGTGATGTCGAAGGTTACGTACACGCGCTGCGCATCCGAAATCCGCGGGTCCACCTCATACTTTAACCAATTCTCCGAAACCTTCTGTTGAACCACACGCACGTACCATGCGTAGCGATTACCAAAGTCTCCGCCGCCGCCGGTAAAGCCAAACCCGCCTTTAGCCCCGCCCGCGCTAAACGTTCCATAAGGTCCGCTTACCGGCCCGCCTTGCCCAAACGGCACCACATTATTGGCTTCTTGCTTCCGGTTGCGGCTCCGGTTTGCGGTGGCTCTCGCTGACCACCGGCTTAGGCTTCGTCTTTGTCTTTACATTCTTGTCCGGAATCGGAATCGCATCCGGCTCTTTCTCCTCAATCTTGGGCTGCGACTGCGTTAACCCTTTCGACTCATTCGCCAGAACATTTGTCTGGCCTGGGGATTCGCCGGCAAAGGCACGGTACTCACCAAAGTCACGCCCAACGCGTCTCCTCCGCCTCCTCCGCCCCAACTGCCGCCACCTCCGGTGGCAAGCGAAGCCCAAGTCACGATCACAACGGTGACGGCGACATGCAGGCCGGCCGACCACAACAAGTTGCGTCCCCACGGTCGTGTTCGAAAAAAATCTCAGCGCTGGCCATGCGTCTCGAGCGGTTGCGTAACGATGCTCACATTGCTGATCCCCGACTGCTTCACCGCATCCATCACCGTCGCGAACGCTCCGAAGGGAACATCCTCGTCCGCTCGCAAAAAAATGGATTGGTGTTGCGGGTCCCTTATTTTTTGCTGCAACGCTGCCGCAATCTCATTGATGTTGATGGGATCGTTTCCCAGAAACACTCGCTGCTGCTTATCAATGGTGATCACCAACCGTTCCTCGGTGATCTGCTTGACCGTGCGCGTTTTGGGAACGCTGACCTCAATGCCCGATTGCAATACCGGCGCCGTCACCATGAAGATGATCAGCAGCACCAGGACCACATCCACCAGCGGCGTAATGTTGATGTCGGAGAGCGAAGTCTGGGTTCGTCCGTTGGAAGCGGTGAACGCCATTATCGCCGCACTCCGGCAGTCTCAGGCGCGTGGGCGGCCATCTGAGCCTGCTGATTCTCCACCGCATTCAGCATCTCCAGCGTGAAGTCATCGCTGCGCGCGGCAAATTCGCGGATGGAAGAGCCAATCAGATTGTAGGCAATGACTGCCGGGAATCGCCGCCGCTAAACCAGCTGCTGTGGTGATAAGAGCTTCAGAAATTCCCGGTGCGACGGCTCGCAGCGTGGCCGCACCCGCAGTCCCCAGCCCATGGAAGGCGTCAATAATTCCCCACACCGTGCCAAACAAGCCGACGAACGGCGTTACCGCGCCGGTAATGGCCAGCCAGGGTAAATTGCGCTCGAAACGGGTCATCTCTTCCGAAACCGCGATCTGCATCGCCCGCTGAATCGCCACGGGATTGCGTATCAGCCCCGTGGAACCACTTACCTGGCGGCTGTATTCTTCGAATCCACCTTCAAACACGCCCACCAGCGGGCTAGGCCGGAATTGGTCGGCCACAGCCGAAACATCCTGCAGGCGGCGGGCTTTGCGAAATGCCCGAACAAAACGCCCACTTTGCACCCGCGCCCGCTTCAGCAAGCCCCACTTCGAGAGGATGATCGACCAGGAAAGCACGCTAAAGGCGAGCAGTAGTACCAGAACTGCTTTGGCGACCAGGCCGGTTTCACCGACCAAATCTAGAATTTCGCCGCCGACAAATAGAGCTGGGTGAAGTAAATACAGATGCATTTTTGTTTTTGGAGAAGCTTCATTGATTATAGACCAATTTTGACGCGGGTTTGCGCACTGAATCCCATCGATTACCCCTATGTCTTTTGTGCAAAACCTATTGCGCGGTTTTGCATCCAAAAGACGCTTCGGAAGTAAAAGGAGAAATCATGGCGCAATACGGAACTTTGCGAAATTACCAGTTAGAAAATGCCGCCGAGGACGTTCGTGGCTCTCACCTGTATGGTGTCAACGACGAAAAACTTGGCAAAATCACGGATGTAGTTTTCAGTAACGATACGGGAGAGATCCTCTACGCCGTGGTGGACACCGGTGGATGGCTTTCCAGTAAGGAATTTATCGTCCCCGCGGAGCGCATTCGCGTCTCGGCGAAACACGAAAACGACTACGAAGTCTCTTTGACCAAGACCCAAATCGAAGACTTTCCGCCCTATAACGAAAAAGACCTGGAAACGGACAACAGCTGGAGTGACTACGAAACCCGCTATCGCGCTAAATGGGATGACGGTCCCGTCATGCATCGTGAAGGCTCCGACCGCAACATCACTCCGCCGGCAAGTCAGATTCCGGTGGCAAGAAACGTGACCCCCATCGATAGCGCCAGCGCCGCCGCAAATGAACGAATCATTCCGGCAGGGGCGGACGCAGTGGTAATCGAAAATACCGCGGTCGGCATTGGCGGACGCTGGGACACTTTCCAGAGCCGCTTGCGCGAACGCCGCAAACAGTCTGCCTTCGGAGGCCCTACTACCGCCGGCGGTGAGAGTGCCGAAGATTTTCGCAAGGCCGTTTAACCGAACGAAGCCACGGCTGTCCTGCCGTGGCTTTCTTTTCCGCTGAGAACTGGGAACTAGCTACCGGGAACTGATCGTCTAGCTCCCGCTTTCGCCGATCATCCTCGCTGCTTGCGTGACGCCTTCGCCGCAGCTCCGGTGCCGCGCGAATTACAGGCGACCACTGGTCTGGATGCCTCCGCTCTCGCTCTCGAAAACTGACCGCGACCTTCCTCCCATCATGCTATTCTGCCCTCAACTTCTTTCTCCCAGGACGGCTGTGCTCGTCGAACTGCGGCTTGAAAACTACGCGGTCATTGATAACCTGGCAGTCGAGTTTGCCGCTGGCTTGAATCTGCTTACCGGCGAAACCGGCGCCGGTAAATCCATCCTCATCGACGCTCTGGCTTTACTGCTCGGCGAGAAAGCTTCCAGCGACATAATCCGCTCTGGCGCTGACAAAGCCGTGGTCGCCGCTGTTTTTGAAGTCGACGGGGCGAAGCGAGAAGTTGGTCGCCCGAATCCTCGAAACCAACGGCATCGACCTGGAGGATGACTCCATCATTCTGCGCCGCGAGATTGCGGGCGGAGGCAAAGGACGCGTCTTCGTCAACAACCAACCGGCGACGGTAGCCGTTTTGCGCCAGCTCGCGCCCCATCTCGCCACCATCCACGCGCAAAACGAATCGTTGCTTTCCTTCGACGCGGCCGCCCGCCTGCACCTGCTCGACTCTTTCGCTTTGATCCGACTCGACGCGGTCGCTGCCGCATTTTCTAACTGGAAAGACGTTGCCAACCGCATCGAAGAGTTGCAGCGCGACGAGCAGGATCGCCTTCGCCTGCTCGATTTGTGGTCCTTTCAGAAAAAAGAGATCGCGGACGCCAGGCTTCAACCCGGCGAGGACGAGCGCCTGGAAACCGAGAAGCGCGTCCTGGCCAACGCCGAGAAAATCTACACCGCCGCCATGCACGCCTTCGACCTGCTCTATGAAGGCAGCGCTTCGACCTCGGCTTCTCTACGGTCTGCGCAAAAGCATGTGGAAGAACTGGCGCGCTACGAGCCTAAGTTTCTCGAGGCGCTCACCGCGCTCGACACCGCCCGCATCAGCGTTGAGGATGTGGGCGCCAGTCTTCGCGACTACGCCGGCGGCATCGAAGCTTCGCCCGAGCATCTCGCCGAAGTTGAGGATCGCCTCGCGGCGCTCGATCGTCTCAAACGCAAGTATGGCCCGACTCTGCTGGATGTGATCCAACTGGGAGAAGAGGTTGCTCGCAAACTCTCCGCCATGGAAAACAAAGACGAGGCTTTGCGCCAACTGCATGTCGAACTGGCCCAAGCCGCGGAGGAATATCTGCACGCCGCGCGTGCCATTTCCAAGAAGCGGTACGAGGCCGCGCGCAAGCTGGAAAAACTGGTTGAAGCGGAGATCAACGATCTCGCCATGAAATCCAGTTTTCATATCGAGGTCAGCGGCACGGACGAAGCCGGGAACTGGACCGCCGCGGGCTTCGATACTGTCGTTTATCTAATTGCGACAAATCCCGGCGAACCCATGCGTCCGCTGGAGCAGATTGCCTCCGGTGGCGAACTTTCCAGGGTCATGCTGGCGCTCAAGGCGAGTGTAGCGCGAGCACCTTCGCTCGCGGGTTCGCGTTCACCCTCGCAGCGCACCCTTATTTTTGACGAAATTGATATCGGTATCGGCGGTCGCGCCGCGGAAGCCGTTGGTAAGAAACTCAAACACCTGTCGCGCAGCAATCAGGTACTCTGTGTCACTCATCTGCCCCAGATCGCAACCTTCGCCGACCATCATTACGTCATTGAAAAGAAAGCTTCCGCTGGGCGCACCCGAACCGCGGTTCGCCGGATCACCGGCGACGAGCGCACCGAAGAAGTAGCCCGCATGTTGAGCGGCGCCAAGCTGACCGAAACCTCCCGCAAACACGCCGAACAGATGCTTAAGTCCAACGCATAGCTCGCTTATCGAAGGCCCGCAATTTTCACATTCCTGTAACAGTCGTGTCGTATATTGTCCACTCTTGCGCCGCCGGATGTCCCGGCGCGGACAATTTCCTGGAGAAAAATATGGCTACCGCAACCGCCAGCCCAAGTCTTCTTGATAGCAAGCTGTCGAAATCGCCCGGCAGGTTGGGCATCCTAATCTCCATTGCAGTCTTTATCGTCGGCATGTCCTACGCCGGAATCAGCCTGGGACGCGATCTCTCCGGGATTCATGCGGGATCGGTGCTGCCTTACGTTCTGCTCGGCGTGGCGCTGCTGGTCGCTCTCGGTTTCGAGTTCGTCAATGGATTCCATGACACGGCCAACGCGGTGGCTACGGTCATCTATACCCACTCCATGGAGCCGCACATCGCGGTCGTGTGGTCAGGTTTCTGGAACTTTCTGGGCGTGCTGATCTCTTCCGGGATCATCGCTTTTACCATCATCTCGCTGTTGCCCGTCGAACTGATTCTGCAAGTGGGCAGCAAGGCCGGCTTCGCCATGGTGTTTGCGCTCCTGGTCGCAGCCATCATCTGGAACCTGGGCACGTGGTATTTCGGGCTGCCCGCCTCCAGTTCACACACGCTGATCGGATCGGTGATCGGCGTGGGCATCGCCAACCAGTTAATGGCCGGGCGCAGCGGTACCAGCGGCGTCGATTGGGATCAGGCACTCACCGTGGGGAAATCGCTCTTGTTCTCGCCAATCGTGGGCTTCGCCTTAGCTGGTCTCCTGCTTTTATTCGCCAAGGCCTTCATCAAGGATGAAAAACTGTACCGCGCGCCCGAAGGCAATGCTCCTCCTCCTTTCTGGATTCGCGCTCTGCTCATCCTCACCTGCACCGGTGTCAGCTTCGCCCATGGTTCCAACGATGGACAGAAAGGCATGGGACTTATCATGCTCATCCTCATCGGCACCGTGCCCACGGCTTACGCCTTGAACCACGCGGTCACCTTCCAGCAGTCGCAGGACTTCATTGCGGTTTCGCAACAAGCCGCTACAGCTTTAGATCACTATGTGAGCCCCAACGCGGTGATCGGCGACGCGCGCGACGATTTGACGAACTACATTCGCACTCGCGAATTCACTCCCAACACCATGCTGGCCATGCGCCAGTTGATCTCCGACATCGGCAACGAGACCGTCCTCTACAAGGAGTTGAAGAACGTTCCCAACGACCGGGTACGCAACTTCCGCAACGACCTTTACCTAATCAGCGAGGCGCTGCGCATCGTCCAGAAGACCGGGCACGCTCAATTTTCCGACGCCGACGCGAAGATCCTCGCTAACTACAAAAAGCATGTGGACCAGTCGACCCGCTTCATTCCACTTTGGGTAAAAGTCGCGGTCGCCATGGCTCTTGGCCTGGGCACCATGGTGGGGTGGAAACGCATCGTCGTAACCGTCGGTGAGAAGATCGGCAAAACTCACTTGACCTATGCGCAGGGCGCGGCCGCCGAAATTACCGCGATGGCGACCATCGGCGCCGCCGACTGGTTTGGTTTGCCGGTAAGCACTACGCACGTGCTCTCGTCTGGAGTCGCCGGAACCATGGCCGCGAACCACTCCGGCATTCAGTGGTCTACGATAAGAAGCTTGGCGATGGCGTGGGTGCTGACACTGCCTGTTGCCATGATGCTCTCCGGCTTCTTGTTCTGGGGATTCCGGAACATTTTCTAGCCCCGTTACGAAACTTTTTCTGGGGTGCACCGCGAATGGGCGCTCTAGGAATGCCGCAGGTTCCGAGCGATTTGGACAGAAGGTTCCGGGGGATTACTCGCGAGGATGGGTCGCGGCGGCTCTTTTCATGGCTTTCCGCTGCTGCTTGACTGCCTTCCGTAACGCCTTGGCTTGCTTCTTGGCCGCCTTGTTGGCGACTTTCTGGTTCTTCTTCCCAGCTTTCGCGGCCTGACGCGAAGCGTCGGGGCCTCTGAAGATCTGAGCCTCAGCCGCGACCGGCCACGCACAACCCAAAACCACCAGCAGTAGAAGCGCCGCAATTCGTTTCATAGGCCCTCGAACCGTACGATCCCGCACGATTTTACACCAGGCCGCCATCCCCAAAAGGACGCGGGAGTCCATGGCCTCATTACTGCAAAATTCGGGACGGGAAGATTGTTCACTATGCCGGCCTCACCAACACCCCCGCCTTCGTGGAAGGGTTCCAACCGGTCCGAGTCGGCAGTTACGGCGCAAGCGGCTTTTGCCACGCGGCGGCCTATCTCCCCGGGCGTTCCCCATCCTAGTCGTGCACTTTGCGACTAGGGCGGGATTCCACGGCAGTCTCCGGTTGATTCAGGACGCGACACACCGGGTAGGGCACAAACTTCAGCCGTGCCAATTGAGCCGATCCCCTAGATCACGCCCCGCACGGGCCCCCGCTGCCGCTTCCCGCAAATGTGTCTATCCGCGCATCGCGCTCGGATAAAACGCCGATCTGTCCTTAATCCTCGAACGCCTCACCAGAATTCCAACTCCAAGAAGCATCCGTTATACTAAGAAGGTATGCCGGTGCTAAAAAATATTGCTGCTGTGGCCAAAGGGATGAGCATCACCTTCATGGAGATGTTCCAGCCCACGACTGTCGAGAACTATCCCGATGGGCCGGGACCCCTGAGGGGCGCCAAGTTTCAGGAGCGCTATCGCGGCGTGCACGTCCTGCAACGCGACGAGAATGGCCTGGAAAAATGTGTCGCGTGCTTTCTGTGCGCGGCCAATTGCCCATCCAACTGTATCTACATTGAAGCCGCCGAAAATACCGCAGAGCACCGCGTAAGCGGCGCAGAACGTTACGCCAAAGTTTATAACATCGACTACAATCGATGTATTTTTTGCGGATATTGCGTGGAGGCTTGCCCGACCGACGCCATCACGCACGGCCACGGCTTCGAGTTGGCTACCTTCAACGCCAGCAATTTGGTGTATCGCAAAGAGCAGATGCTGGCGCCCATTCCCGCGCATATGGGAGCGAATGCCGTGTTCAATCAGGATGAAGTGGCCCACGGCGCGCCGGCTGCGGTGCTTCCCGGAGAATAGCTTCGCGACATTGGGAAACGGATTACGCCGGTACCGCCATGCGGGCCGGCGTTTGTGCATCAGGGGTAGTGTCTAATCTTTGGTCATTGGCCGAAAAACGCCGGCGAATGTCATACTGCGGTAGTGGTTCTGCCGTCTTCCGTGGAGAGACGAACTGTCGCAAGGTTTTTCGGCTTGCGCCTCAATAACAAGCGACCCTGGGATCCAGGAGTGAACTAGGAACTCATGTCCAATTTTCTGCAAACTGTGAAGGAGCGCGTCGTGGTTTACGACGGCGCAATGGGAACCAGCATCCAGACGCGTAATCCTACCCTGGACGATTACTGGGGTAAGGAGAATTGCAGCGAAGTGCTGTCGTTGAGCCGTCCGGATATTATCCGCGATATTCATGCGGATTTTTTCCGCGTGGGCTGCGATGTGGTGGAGTGCAACACCTTCGGCGCCACGCGGCTGGTGCTGCGCGAATTCGACTTGGCCGACCGGGTACGCGAAATCAATCTGGCCGCGGTGAAGCTGGCGAAGGACGCCGCCCAGCAGTTCTCCACCAAAGACCATCCTCGCTTTGTGGCCGGCTCCATTGGGCCGACGACCAAGCTGCCTTCGCTCGGACACATTGGTTTCGATGAAATGGTAGCGGCCTACGAAGAGCAGGCGCTAGCCCTTATCGAAGGCGGCGTGGATATTCTGCTGATCGAGACGGCGCAGGATTTGCTGCAAGCCAAGATCGCCACCATCGGCGTTCTCGATGCCATGAAGAAAGCCGGGAAGCGCCTGCCCTTGCAGGTGCAGGTGACGCTGCAGGAATCGGGCACGATGTTGCTGGGCACCGAAATCGGCGCGGCGCTTACGGCGCTTGAGCCTTACGACATCGACGCCATCGGCTTGAACTGCGCGACCGGGCCGGCGGAGATGAATGATGCCATCCGATATTTGGGGCTCAACTCCACCAAAGAAATTTCGGTGCTGCCCAATGCCGGGCTGCCTCAAAACGAAGGCGGACACGCGGTCTACAAGCTTTCGCCGGAAGAGCTGGCAAAGTACCACAAGCAGTTTGTTCAGGACTATGGAGTGCGGATTGTCGGCGGCTGTTGTGGCACCACGCCGGCACATCTCAAAGCCGTGGTGGACGCGGTATCTGGCGTGGAGCCGGCAAGAAGGGAAGTGAAGCCGGTAGCCGCGGCCTCGAGCGCCTACACTTCGGTGCCGCTGGATCTCGATCCTAAGCCGCTGGTCGTCGCCGAGGAAATGAACACCACCACCCGCGTGGAGAATTTCCGCAACCTGGTGCGTGGCCGCAAGTATGACGACATTCTGACGCTGGCCAAAAAGTTGGTGAATGACGGCTCGCACATGCTCGACCTGTGCTGCGCCATCGTCGGCGAGGACGAGAAGGGCTACATCACTTCCATCCTGGAAAAGGTCGCGACGCGCGTCCCGGCGCCGATTCTGGTGGATTCGACCGAAGCCGATGTCGTCGAAGAGGCGCTCAAGCGGATTCCCGGCAAAGCCATTATCAATTCGATCAATCTGGAAGATGGCGAGAAGCGGACGTCGAAAGTCCTGCCCATGGCGAAGCGTTACGGTGCGGCGGTGATCGCTCTGACTATCGATGAAGACGGCATGGCGCTGACCGCGGAAAAGAAGACGGCCATCGCGCATCGGATTTTTGAGTTAGCGACGCAGAAGTATGGAATGCGCCCGCAGGACATCATTTTTGATCCCTTGACCCTGCCGATTTCAACCGGCCAGGAGGAGTATCGAACCGCTGGCATCGAGACGCTGAACGCGATCAAGCGCATTAAGCGCGAATTGCCCGAAGTGAAGACTATTCTCGGGGTCAGCAATATTTCCTTTGGACTCGACGCCTACTCGCGGCGCGTTCTGAACTCGGTTTTTATGCACGAAGCGGTGGATCATGGCCTCGATATTGCCATCATTAACTACAGCAAGACCTACCCGTTATACAAACTTCCTCACGAAGAAGTTGAGCTGGCGCGGCGCCTGATTTTTCGCGACGAGAGAGATGGCGATCCGCTTCAGAAATACATGCAGCACTTTGCGGGAACGAAAGGCAATGCGCAGGCCCAGACGACGGCGCACGTGGAGACGCTTTCCATCGAGGACAAGCTGAAGTACGCCATCATCAACGGCGAGAAGTCCGTAGGCGAAGGCGCGACCAAAAAGACACTTGAAGCATTACTTGAAGAGGCGCTGGCGCAATATTCGCCGCTGGATTTGATCAATACTGTGCTGCTCGATGGCATGAAGACCGTCGGCGATTTGTTCGGAGCGCGCAAGATGCAGTTGCCGTCGGTGCTGGATTCCGCAGGCGTGATGAAAGCAGCAGTCGCGTACCTCGAGCCGAAGATGGAAAAGAAAGCCGGTTCGCAGAAGGCGACCATCGTGCTCGCCACGGTGAAGGGCGATGTGCACGACATTGGCAAGAATCTGGTGGACATCATTCTGACCAACAATGGATTCCGCGTGGTGAATCTGGGCATCAAGCAGCCGGCGGACGCGATCATCAAAGCAGCGCAGGAACACAATGCGGACGCCATTGGACTCAGCGGCCTGCTGGTGAAGTCCACGCTGGAGATGAAGTATGTCATCCAGGATCTGGAACGGCAGAAGCTGGAGTTTCCCGTACTGTGCGGCGGCGCGGCCTTGACCCGCAAATATGTCGAGGACGATTTGCGGCGGGAATATTCGAATGCAGTCTTCTACTCGGACGATGCTTTCGGCGGGCTGCACATCATGGAGGACTTGGCGACAGCCAACGGCAAGAAACAAGACCGGCTGAAAGAGGGAAGAGCGGTCAAGGAATACGCGAAGGCGGCCGCAGTCGATGAAGAAGACGGGCCGGTGTTTGCGGGAAGAAGCGCGGTGGTCAGCGATGCGCCCAACATTCCCATCCCTCCGTTCTGGGGCGTGCGGGTGAAGAAGGATTTCGATCTGCGCGAGATTTTTCCCTACATCAACGA
The DNA here is from genome assembly GCA_963712035.1 of uncultured Acidobacteriaceae bacterium. Lineage (GTDB taxonomy): Bacteria > Acidobacteriota > Terriglobia > Terriglobales > Acidobacteriaceae > PALSA-270. Next base: position 461,678 of record CAVQGL010000009.1, read on the forward strand.
GACGGCGCTGTTCAAGAACCAGTGGCAGCTGAAAACCGCGTCGCAGGAAGATTATCTGCGATTGGTGGAGCACAAGTTTCGGCCGATCAAGCAGCAAATGGAAGAAGAGATTCTGGCGAGCGGCATCTTTGAGCCGAAGGCCGTCTGGGGCTATTTCCCGGCCCAGAGCGATGGAAATGATGTGGTGGTCTACGAACCAGAATCTGGCAAAGGCCATGTGGGGACGGGGCTTCGCCCCGCCGATGAAACCCCTTCAACCCTGTCATCCCGACCGGAGCGAAATGATCCGCAAGGCGGATCATTTCGCGGAGTGGAGGGACCTGCTGTTCCATCGGGAGGGGAAGCAGACTCGATTCCTCGCGAACTACTCCGCTTCACTTTTCCCCGTCAAAGAGAAGGCCGCCGCCTGTGCGTCTCCGACTTCTTTGCTCCAAAATCGTCAGGCACGATGGATGTAATCGGATTGTCCCTGGTCACAATCGGCGACAAGGCTTCCGTCGAAACGCAGAAATTGTTCGAGGCTGGCGAATACACCAAATATCTTTACCTGCACGGGCTGAGCGTGGAGACGGCCGAGGCTCTGGCCGAGTATCTACACAAAAAGATTCGCGAGGAGTTAGGGATTGCCGGCGACGACTCGCCGCATATCCGGGATCTATTCCATCAGAAGTACCGCGGATCGCGCTTCTCGTTTGGCTATCCGGCCTGTCCAAATTTGGAAGATCAGACTAAGCTGTTTGCGCTATTGCATCCGGAAGAAAATGTCGGAGTGCGCTTGACTACGGGGTTCTTACTGGAGCCGGAGCAGAGTACCTCGGCGATCGTCGCGCATCATCCGGGGGCGAAATATTTTGTGGTGTGAGGGATCTGCCGAAATCGCCAACCTAGTTGGGTCCCATAGTTCCGGATTCTCGCAGCAGTGTCACGTACTCCAGGGATTAAGTACCTTGATCGTGGCGAAGTCGGAAACATTGCGCGTGACTAGCGTGAGTTGGTGTTCTTGGGCAGTCGCGGCCAGAAATGCGTCCAGGATGCCGATGGGCCACCCGGCATTCGCGCTGCGGGAAACAGTGATACCCCAGGCTGCGGCAATGGTGCCATCCACCGGGAGGATCCTGCCTTGGAAGCGCAGCGGCAATTCTTCTCTGAGCCACCTCTCCAGCTGCGCACGCCGCCGTCCAGGAGCCAAGCGCTCCACTCCAAACGTCAATTCCGCCAGAGAGATCACACTCAGATAAGTCCGGTCTTCATCTACCATTTCCGTCCAACTCATCAGCCCTGGATCTGGTCGCGGCTTAACCCATTCCGAGACCACATTGGTATCCAAAAGAAAGCTCACAAATCAATCTCGCGGGGAAGGTCCTTGCGGCGGCGCAACTTCAGTCCCGACCCCCGCAAGGGGGATGCCGCAAAAAATTCTGCCAGATTACCCACCCTCCTAGTTTTGCGTTCCCATTCTTCGGCCGCGACCACAACCGCGGTCGTGCGCCCGTTGCGGGTGATGGTCTGGGGCCCTTCGGACAGGGTCCGCTCAATCATTTCGCTGAATTTCGCCTTTGCCTCAGCCACTGTCCAGTTCTGCGAACCCATGAGTCAACTCCTATGACCATAATGGTCATGATAGTCATATTAGCAGAAGGCATGAGCCGTTGTCAGCCTACGTCGTCAGCACCACTCGGAATCTAGCGTGGCCCTGGATCATGCGGTCGTAGGCTTCAGCAGCCTTCTCCAGCGGATACTTCTCAATCATCGGGCGGACGCCGGTAAGCGAGCTGAAGTTCAGCGCATCTTCGGAATCTTTAGCAGTGCCCGAGGCCCAGCCCTGAATGGATTTGCGTCCATTAATCAACGGAAGGCTGTTCACTGACATGGGATCGGCAGAAGCGCCCACCACGAGGAGCTTGCCGTTCGGACCAAGCCCGCCAATGAGGGCTTCCATGGACTTGGCGTCCGGAGCGGTGGCAAGAACGATGTGGGCCCCGCCGAGCGCTTGCAATTCCTTGGCTGGATCGGAAGCGGCGGTGTCAATGTAGTGGTGCGCGCCGAGCTTCTTCGCCAAAGGCTCTTTGTCCTTATTGCGGCCGATGGCAACCGTGCGAAAGCCCATGCGCTGAGCATATTGAATGCCGAGATGGCCGAGGCCACCGATGCCTTGCACAGCGACCAAGTCTCCGGGACGGCCGCCAGCATTCCGAAGCGAGTTGAACGTAGTGATGCCGGCACAAAGCAGAGGCGCAGCTAAATCAGCCGGGAGATCGTCTGGGATCGAGGCCACAGCCTCCGCCGGAGCGATCATATACTCGGCGTAGCCGCCATCGAAGTGGATGCCGGTGATCTTCTGGTTGCTGCACAGGATGAAATCGCCACGGCGGCAGGAGTCGCAGACGAAGTCATGGCCGCCATGCCAGCCCACGCCCACACGCTGGCCGACCGTCCAATTGGTGACGTTGGCGCCGACCGCGTCAATGCGTCCGGCAACTTCATGTCCGGGCACCCGAGGGTACTGGATGCCGGGCCAAAGTCCTTCCTTCACCAAAACGTCGCTGTGGCAGAGTCCGCAGGCTTCGACCTTAATGCGAACTGTGTCGGGACCGGGTTGGGGGATGGGACGTTCGACGATTTCAAACGATGCTCCGGGCTTGCTGATTTGAGCGGCTTTCATGCGGGCGAGGTTATTCCTTTCAAAGGGAAGTCTGGGATAGCTGGGAACTCAGTCACGTTGGATGCTGGAGACGGAAAATGGGACTTATTATCAATGTCCGATAACAGGTATTATGTAAAGTGCAGCGAAAGGGCCGTCTCGACGGGCAATCGTGGGCTGGATCTGTGTGAATATGAGCTACGGCCTTACATTTTATAGCGGCCCAGGTCCTCGTCGTTCAGGCCTTCGAGCCATTTGCGGAGTTCGTCGCTGTTGACGCGATCGGCGAGATTGCCGGCTTGCTTGGAGTTTTTCAGCACCTCGTCGTCGACGAAGATGGGGCAATCCACGCGCAGGGCCAGGGCCAGCGCGTCGGACGGCCGGGAATCGATGCTGATGACGTGACCTTCCCGTTCCATCCAGATGACCGCGTAGAAAGTGTCGTCCCGCAGTTCAGTGACCACGACTTTGTGGATCGACGCATCGAGACCGACCAGAACATTCTTGATGAGATCGTGAGTCATAGGGCGCGGCGTGGCGACTTTTTCGATTTCCAGTGCGATGGCGTTGGCTTCATAAACGCCAACCCAGATCGGCAGGACGGTTTCACCACCAACGTCCTTCAGAATGACGATCGGCATATTGCTCACCGGATCCATCATCAGGCCGCGGATTTTCATTTCTACTTCCATCGCGATCTCCCGGGTCTTTGCTCCCTATATCACCATTTCGCCTAAAAGACTGTTAGGAAAGGTGGTGTGAACGCGCACTGGGACGTAGCTGCCGGCGGCGGGGGCATGCGCCATCTGGCGCACGTAAAATTCAGCACCTTGTTCTGCGAAGTGCGGCCGATCCACTGGCCGCGCGCTTCATTCTTTCCTTCAACCATAACCTCAGCAATTTCTCCCAAATGCTTAACATTGCGAAGCTTTTGCAAATCGCGCTGCATCTCCTGCAAGACGGTGAGGCGGCGGGATTTCTCTGCGTCGGGAATCGCGTCGTCCAGTTTGAGCGATGGCGTGTTCGGGCGCGGGGAGTACTTGAAGCCGAAAACACTGTCGTATTGGACGCTGGCAAGCAGGGACAGAGTTTCCTCGAAGTCGGCTTCGGTTTCGCCGGGAAATCCGACGATGATGTCGGAGGTCAGGCTGATGTCGCGCTTGGAAGCTTTGATCCAGGAAATGCGCTCCAAGTATTGATCGCGGCGTGTAGAGGCGCTGCATGGCATCGAGGATGCGAGTCGAGCCGCTCTGCACGGGAAGATGCACGTGATCGCAGAGAGCTGGGACAGCGTCGATGGCTTCGACAATGTCGCGGCCGAAGTCGCGCGGGATGCGAAGTGGTGAAACGCACGCGGCGGATGCCGGGAACCTGACCGACAGCGGCCAGCAATTCGGCAAAGGACTACTTCCCTTCCGGATCCTTGTAGGAATTTACATTTTGGCCGAGCAGCTGAATTTCGGTGTAAGCCGAGGTCGGCCATGTGGCGGGCTTCGGCGAGCGACCGAATCCGAGGTGCGGCTGCGCTCCTTGCCGCGGGTAAAGGGAACCACGCAGTAAGGCACAGAACTTGTCGCAGCCTTCAATGATGGTGATGTAGCCGCGGTGCGGATTGGTGCGGGCGGTGAATTCGGTTTCGAAGCAGGCATCGGTCTGGCGGTCGTCGAGTCCGGTGACGCGGCGATTCCCTGCTTGCAACTGCACCAGCATGGCGGGCAGATTGCGATACGAGGCCGAGCCGCAGACCATAGACACATACGGAGCGCGTTCGAAAATCTTTTCGCCTTCCTGCTGGGCGACGCAGCCCAGCACTCCAAACTTCTTGCCCTGCTTTTCCAGTTTCTTGTAATCGGCCAGGCGATTGAAGACTTTCTGCTCGGCCTTGTCGCGGATGGAGCAGGTGTTATAGAGGACCAGTCCGGCTTCTTCGACCGTGGAAACCTGGCGATAGCCCTCGGAAAGCAGTGTCCCCACGACTTTTTCGGAGTCGTGGACGTTCATCTGGCAGCCGAAAGTCTCGAGATAAAAGGTCTTCTGGGGCTCCCCACTCATATGAGCCAGTATAACGCGGGAGGCAATGCGCCACGGATTTTCGCGGATGGACACGGATTCCTTGGCGATGTGTGATCCGCATAAATCTGTTTCTAGACACTCCGGGCAGCGGCATTGTTTGAACGTGTCACACAAAGGAATGCCCGAGCACGATTCGGCCTCTGGCTTGGCGATATTGCTCGAAGAGCACTTTGCGGGCCGCCGACACTACGTTCAAGAAGGCCACTCTCGTTGCCACCGTCGCGCGCCCGCGCTACTTGGTTGCTTGCCATTGCGGCTGTTCCCAAAGCGAAAAAACAGATGGGCAAGTGCGAAAAAAGGCGTTTTTGGAGCTGACCCTTCGTCGTGTATAAGACCGTCATGAAAAAATACAAACTTGAGTACATTTGGCTTGACGGCAAGAAACCAGTTCCCGACCTTCGCGGCAAAACCTTACTCAAGGAATTCGAAAATCCACCGACCCTGGCTGACCTTCCCAGGTGGGGGTTTGATGGCAGTTCCACCATGCAAGCCGAGGGCAAAAGCTCGGATTGCGTGCTGAAGCCGGTAGCTCTGTACCCGGACGGAGGCCGCAAGGACGGGTATATCGTGCTCAGCGAAGTGTTGCACGCCGATGGCACTCCGCATTCCACCAACATGCGGGCAACCATCGAGAATGACCCTGACTTATGGATTGGGTTGGAGCAGGAGTACTTTCTGTATCAAGATGGGAGACCTCTCGGCTTCCCGGCAAATGGCTATCCGACTACTCCGCAAGGACCGTACTACTGCGGGGTCGGCTATAAGAACATGGGCAGCAAAGCGCGGCAAATCGTCGAAGAACATCTCGACCTCTGTCTTACCGCAGGCATCAATCACGAAGGCATCAACGCGGAAGTCGCGAAAGGCCAGTGGGAATTCCAGATCTTTGCCAAAGGTTCGGCCAAAGCCGCCGATGATACGTGGACGGCTCGCTACCTGATGATGCGTCTCTGCGAGAAATACGAGGTGGATGTGCAGTTACATTGCAAACCCATCAAGGGCGACTGGAATGGGTCGGGCATGCACTGTAACTTCTCATATAAATATCTTCGCGAGGTGGGCGGCAAGGAGTACTTTGAGGCCCTGATGAAGGCGTTCAACGATAACGTTGCCGCACACATTGCGGTGTACGGTCCGGACAACCATTTGCGGTTAACCGGGCTGCACGAAACACAAGCCATCGACAAATTCAGCTATGGGCTTTCCGACCGTGGCGCTTCGATCCGCATGCCGATTAACTTCGTCAAGAACGGTTACAGGGGCTATTTGGAAGACCGCCGTCCGAACTCTGAAGGCGATCCCTACCAGATCGTTTCCCGTATTCTGAAGACGGTCAACACAGTCCCGCAGCCTCCCGTTGGTATGGCCCCACAGCCTCCTGCAAGCATGGCCAGCCAACCCGCGGCTTAGAAGCGAGCCCGGCTCAGTCTTTCCGGAATAGGCTGGAGGCCCCCACGTCTCGCGAGCGAGACGTGGGCGAACCGGGCGAATTTGCTCTCAGGCCACGCTTCGCGAGTCCACCGTATCGCCCCGTTCCACGAAAGCCTGAATCCATCCCAAAATGTTTCCCCAGCCGCGGTAGCTCTGCGACAGATCGGGACGGGCTGAGAGTCCGCTGTGACGGATTCTCACCAGAGTGCCGGACCCTGCCGGTTCCAATTCCCAGCGGACCGTGGTTTGCACGTCGCCGGTCCAACTCGCGATCCAGGTGTAGGCGAGCAAGCGTGGGGGATCAATCTCCAGATACTCGCCGTGGGCTTCAAACGATCCGGTCTGCCCACCTTCTCCAGCGCTGCGCCATTTGCCGCCGGGACGCACATCGGCGGTGAACTCGGTGCAGCGATACATGCCGGCCTGTCCCCACCATTGCAGCACTTGCTGAGGATCGATGAGCGCTTGAAATACGCGCTCGGGCGGGGCAGCGATGTGCATCTCGCTGATAAGTTCGTCTTGATCGGAGCTGATCTGCATAGTGGCTGGGTCGCTCACGAATGTCCTCCGGGGTGGTGCGCGGAGACGTAGCGGAGCTACGTCTCTACACGTGTTGGTGCCGCTTGAAATGCCGGTTCACTTGCGCCGCAGGTCGAACACTTCCTTCATTTCCTTTCCGTGGTTGATAAAAGTCCACTCCTCGGTGTGATGGTCAGGGTCGAGCACGGCGAAGACCACGCGATTCATGTGGCCATCGTCCAGGCTGGCGAGGTTGGTGGCGTCGAGGAAATCGAAAGTGAGAGTTTTGCCATCCGGAGAAATGCTGGCTTGCATGCGCGGCTGGTTGCCGGCGCCGCAGTAGTGCGTGAGCATGAGCTTATTGGGCCCATCGAGATAGAACATGGTAACCATGTCCTCGTGGCCGTGGCCCATGATTTCGCTCATGACAGCGGAACCGCCGCCGGTTTCGCGGAAGGTGACTTGTACCGGTTTGCCTTCGCCCGTCTTTCCTTCCCAGGATCCGACAAGCGATTTGATTTGAGCGAAGGATTTTGTGGCGTCGGATTGAGCCAGAGCTGAACCTGCGGTCAATAGAACGAGCGCTAGAGCTGTGCGGGCGATCCAATGCTTGGTCATGGGAGTCATTCCTTTCCTTTACGAGCAGTCTTCGGAGTTGGATGAGGAGCGTGCTTCGAATTTTGCGCAGCACGCGATTCGCGAGCGTACTCCGCTTCCACAAATGTTTTCAAGCCGGCAAGATTGGCCCGCCAGAACCCTCGGTATTGCTCGAGCCAGGAGTCCACGGCTTTGAGCGGTTCGGGATTGAGCCGGTAAACGCGGTTTCTGCCTTCGCGGCGCTCTCTGACCAGATGCGCCCGCCGCAACAAGCGCAAGTGCTTGGAAATCGCCGGCCGGGAAATGGGGAAAGCGCTGGCGATGTGACCGGCGGGCTGGCTTCCCTGCCGCAACAAATCAAGCACGGCGCGGCGGGTGGGATCGGCGAGCGCCTGAAACGCGGCTTCCGTGGAATACGTAACCGAACGGTGACGCATGATCCGTAACTGTACCGTTACGGAATAATTGTGTCAAGGAGAAATGGCATATTTTTTGGGCGGATCGCGGAAGCGGATCGGATCAGAGAGGGTGATCCCGTTCAGAGGGGATGGTCACGGTCGGCTGCCACAAACGCACGGATGGAACGGCAGAGGCAATCCATCTCCCGCTCCAATACCAGGAGCGCCTCGGGTGCCTGGGCAATGTCGCACTGGTGTCCCATATCTTCGAGCCGCCGGGCGGCCTCCAGGGCGGCAGGCGCCGACAGGTAACTGACTTCGCCCTTGAGGCTATGGGCAGCTCGCATCACCGCCGCCGCCTCGCCCCCAGCAACGGCTTGCCGCAACTTTTGGAGCAGGCTCGCCGACTCGCTCAAAAAGATGGCACACATTTCGCGCAGAAGTTCTTCGTCTTCGCCCAGGCGTTCGAGCACTTCGGACTTACTCCATGGAGCCGGCCGCACTGCCGACTGAGGCGGAACGAACACAGCCTCCTGCTGAAGGGGATTTTCCGGCAGCGAGGCGCGTGCGCCGGGGAGCATTGCCAAAGCGTTCTTGATTTCGTCGTCCAGCGCCATGATTCGCTCGAAGCACGGGAGTAGTTTCCCGAAGAAAGGTTGCTGTTAAATCTCTTCGGCTAGGCCTTTCCCTTCCATTAGGGGCAAGCCGTCAATATTTTTCTATTTCCCAAGGTCAAGCCAATCTCAAGCTCTGGAAGACTTCGCCGATGCTACCTAAGTGTGCCCACAGGGCGCAGCCGGCGCTCTCTGCCAATCGGCTTGCCGGCAACAATCTTCGCATTCCACAGGTCATGAGGCGGGATTTGACAATCTTAAAATACGTATTCGCTTCCGGGTTCATGCCTCACGGGTTTTGTTACCTGTGGAATCCTGGGATCGTATGGCTGCATGTCATCTCTGACAGTCTGATTGCGCTCTGCTACTACTGCATTCCGTTCGGTCTGCTCTATTTTGCCCGCCGCCGCCGCGATCTTCCCTTCGGGTGGGTGTTCTGGCTGTTCGGACTTTTTATCTTGGGTTGCGGGACCACCCACCTGATGGAGGTGTGGACGATATGGCATCCCACCTATCTTCTTTCGGGGATTATCAAGGGCGTGACCGCAGGTGTCTCCCTGCTCACCGCGATCATGCTCATCCCCATGATTCCGAAAGCGATTTCATTGGGAAGCTTGACTCAACTGCAGGCCGCGAATCGGCGACTGGAAAAGGAAATCGCCGCTTCTATGAAAGCGCAGTGGCTGCTGGATGCGCCGCTGCGGCGCAGTGTGTCGTTTAGCTTGCTGGCGGCCATGCTTTTGGTGGGGCTGCTGGGCTTGATCACATGGCGTGGCTCACGAATGGCGGCAAACGAAACCAGTTGGCTAGTCAATGGGCGGCTTGCGCTGGACGCGACGGAATCGGTGATCCGCGATGTCCGCGACATGGAAGCCAGCGCCCGTGACTTCGCCATGACCGGAGAGAAGCAACAGCTTGTGCGCTTTGAGTTTCAACGAAACGCGCTTGGCCGCGATTTGCAGACGCTCCACCCTCCGGAGAACGCCGCCCGGCAACCGCAGTTGAACCGGCTAGGGCCACAAACAGCGGCGGCGATGGCGGCGGTCGAACGACTGGTGGACGAACGAAGGCGCACCGGCAAAATACCCTCGGCCGCGGACCTTGTTGCAGAAAGCGATTGCCTGGATGCGGTGCGAGCCACCCTGGCGGAGATGCAAAGCGAAGAATCGCAACTTTTTCGACAGCATTCCGAACGCCATCTGGAAGTACGACGCTCGGTGAACTTCATCAATACGATTGGGTCTCTGGTGGGGGTATGTTTCCTGCTTCTGGCGAGCCTGGCAGTCAGTCGCGAAATCAAAATCAGCGCCCGGGCCCGAGCAGAAATCAGCATTCTGAATGCGGAATTGGAGCAGCGCGTTGAACTACGCACGCAGGCGCTGCATGCGGAGATTGGGGAGCGGCGACGGGTTGCCGAAGCGCTTCGCGAGAGTGAGAAAATGCTGGCTGGCATCTTCGACTCGGCAACCGACGCCATCGTCACCGTAGATAGTGGAATGCGCGTGGTGTTGTTCAACGCCGCCGCCGAAAAAATGTTTGGCTGCTCCTTCCAGGACGCCATCGGCAAGCCGATCGAGCGTTTCATCCCCCACGGTCTTCGAGAGATTCACGCCGCACATGTACAAAAATTCTCCGAGACCGGGGCCAGCAGCCGCACCATGGGTCCATCGAGCGGAGTGTGGGGAGTGCGAGCCAATGGCGAGCAATTCCCTCTTGAGGCTTCGGTTTCACAGATCGAAAGCGGCGGCAAGAAACTGTTTACCATCATTCACCGCGACATCACCGAGCGCCAGCGCGCCGAGGCCAGCCGGCTGCGGCTGGCGGCCATCGTCGAATCCACCGACAGCGCCATTCTCAGCAAAGACTTGAACGGCGTCATCACCAGTTGGAACAAAGCGGCAGAACGGCTCTATGGCTATCAGGAAAACGAGGCTGTGGGGAAGCACATTAACCTCGTCGTGCCGCCCGAATTTCAGGCGGATGAGATGGCGTTTCTGCGGCAGGTGGCGGAGGGAAAATTGATACGGCGCGCCCAAGCCCAACGCCGTCGCAAAGACGGAAGCCTGATTTCTATTTCCCTAATCGTATCTCCGGTAAGAGATCCCAGCGGCAAGATCATCGGCGTTTCCACCATTGCGCAAGACATCACAGAAAACAAACGGAAAGAAAAGCAAATTGCCGCGCAGACGCAGGAACTCGCGCGTTCGCAAGAGGAGTTGCAGGCGCAGACCAACCTGCTGCAATCGGTGCAGGACAGCATGGAAGAAGGCTTAGTGGCCGCCGACGAGCAGGGACGGTTCACTCTATGGAATCCGGCGGCCGACAAGATTCTGGGCGCCAAAGCACACTTCATTCCCACTTCAGAATGGCCGCGGGAGTATGGCCTCTACCAGGCAGACGGCGAAACTCTCTGTCCCGCGGACCGTGTCCCCCTGTTTCGGGCAATCCACGGAGAGGCCAGCAGCGCGGAAATGCTGGTTCGCCATCCCGAACTTCCTCCGCGATGGATCGAGGTTTCGGCGCGCCCCATGCTTAATGCAGATGGAGCAGTTTGCGGCGGTGTGGCGGCGTTTCGCGACATCACCGCAAGAAAGGCGGCTGAAGCCGAAATCAAGAAACTGAACAATGAACTGGAGCACAGAGTGCTTCAGCGCACAGCGGAACTCGAGGCAGCCAATCAGGAATTGGAAGCTTTCACTTATTCCGTGTCCCACGATCTGCGCGCTCCACTGCGGCACATTGGCGGATTCTCCAAACTTCTGATGGAAGAACATGGGCCCAAGCTTGATTCCGAAGCCCAACACTACCTGCAGCGGATTGAAGAAGGCACACACCGGATGGGACAACTGGTGGATGAGCTACTCAATCTGGCGCGGGTGGGACGGCACGCCATCTCTTTGCAAGTCACCGGGCTGGATTCGATTCTGCAAGAAGTCGTGACCATCCTGAAATCCGAATATGAAGGCCGAGAAGTGAAGTGGCAAATTGGGACGCTCCCATTTGTGGAATGCGACCCGACCTTGCTGAAGCAAGTCTTTCAAAATCTGCTCTCCAACGCGCTCAAATTCACTCGCCCGCGGTCTCAGGCGGTCATTGAAGTCGGCTACAGCGAACACAATGGCGTGCCGACCATCATGGTCCGCGACAATGGGGTGGGCTTCAGTATGAAGTACGCCGATAAGCTATTTGGGGTCTTCCAGCGCTTGCACCGCGCGGAAGATTTTGAAGGCACGGGGGTGGGTCTGGCGACGGTGCAACGCATCGTTCAGAAACATGGCGGCTGCATCTGGGCGGAGGCGGAATTAGAAAAGGGAGCGGCGTTCTATTTCACCCTGGGAAACGGCGCCGCCAACGGCACGGACTCAGGGCGTGGCCAAAAAGAGGTGGGAGCCAAAATATGAATTCATTCGCGCCTGAGATTTTGCTGGTGGACGACAGCCAGGATGATGTGGACCTGACGCTGCACGCCCTGCGGCACGAAAACCTGGCCAACCAAATCTCCGTGGCGCGCGATGGTGAAGAGGCTTTGGACTTCATGTTCTGCCGCGGTGAGTTTTCTAGCCGTACTTTCGACCAATCTCCCCGGCTCATTTTGCTCGATCTGAAATTACCCAAAGTGGATGGCATTGAGGTGCTGCGGCAACTCAAAGCGGACGCGCGGACCAAAATTATTCCGGTAGTGATTCTGACTTCCTCCAAGGAGGAACGCGACGTAGTGTGCGGCTATAACCTGGGGGCCAACAGCTATATCCAAAAGCCGGTGGATTTCGATCAGTTCCGCGACACCATTAAACGCATTGGGCTCTATTGGCTGGTTACCAATCAACGTCCTCTGACTGTTTTGTCACGCACCGCAAAGCAGGGCGCATGAGCCACGCTGCCACAAATACGAAGAAGACCAGCGCGGGCAAGATGAAACTTGTGCTGGTGATCGAAGACAACTCGGCCGATGCCGAACTGGTGTTGCGGGAACTGCGGCGCGCGGGATGCGAGGTGATTGGCGCGGTGGTGCAGACCGCCGACGAGTTCCGGAAACGGGCGCGGGCTCAGCCTCCGGAACGTCGTTCTGGCCGACTACAACCTGGGGCAATGGCGCGGCATGGAAGCTCTGGACATTTTGCGGGAAGAAGGGTTGGATATTCCGCTCATCCTGGTTTCAGGCGCGCTCGGGGACGTGACGGCAGTGGAGTGCATCAAGCGAGGCGCCACCGATTACGTGCTAAAGGATTCGCTGGCGCGCTTGCCCGTGGCCATCGTCCGTGCTCTCGAGGAAAAACGCCTGCGGGAGGAGCGCAGGTTAGTGCTGGCGGCATTGGCCAAGAAAGCTGAGGAACTCGCGAAGTCCAACCAGGAACTGGAGCAGTTTGCCTACGTCGCCTCCCACGATTTGCAGGAACCGTTGCGCATGGTGGCCTCCTACACCCAACTTCTCGGCGAACGTTATCGCGGCAAGTTAGATGAGCAAGCCGACAAGTACATCGGCTATGCGGTCGAGGGCGCGACGCCGCATGCAAGCGCTGATTCAGGATTTGCTGGCATTTTCCCGCGCCGGGCGCCAGGGATTGGAGATGAAAAGCGTCGAGTGCGAGGCGGTGCTCGAGCGGATCGCTGCAGAATTTGCAAGCCGCCATCTCCGAGAGTGGTGCGGTGGTATTGCACGATCGTTTGCCCGCGGTCACGGGCAACGCGGTGCAGTTGCAGCAGGTGTTTCAGAATCTGATTGGCAATGCCATCAAGTTTCGCAGCCACGACGCGCCCGTAATCCAGATCGAAGCCAAACCGCACGGAGCGGACTGGTTGTTTTCTATTCAGGACAACGGCATTGGCATTGCGCCAGAGCAGGCCGGGGAGGTCTTCACCATTTTCAGGCGTCTGCACACTCGCACCGAGTACCCGGGCAACGGAATCGGCTTATCCATTTGCAAAAGAATCATCGAGCAACATGGCGGCAAAATCTGGGTCGAACCGCATTCCGGCCCGGGCACCGTCGTGCAGTTCACGTTGGCGGCGGTTACGGAGAGCACAACCGCAGCCACAGAGAAAAGAAGAGAGGCAAGATGAAAAAGCTGTCCCAAGTGCTTGTTGGTGGATGACAATCCCGCGGACATTGATTTGACCCGCGACGTACTGGCGCATTGCAATTACCCGAATCTGGTTTGTTCCGTGGCCGACGGAGAGGAAGCGATGGCTTTTCTGCGACGCGAGGGAAAATATGCCGACAAGCCCCTGCCGGATTTGGTGCTGCTGGATTTGAATCTGCCGCGCAAAGATGGCCGAGCGGTGCTGGCGGAGGTCAAGTCGTCATCCCACGCTGCGCTCCACCCCGTCGTGATCTTCAGCACCTCCCAAGCCAGCCCAGGATATTGCTAGAAGCTATGAACTCGGCGCCAACAGCTACGTATGCAAGCCGGGAAACCTGCATGACTATGTCGCGGCAATCGATTCGATCGGGGAATTCTGGTTCGGCTGCGCTCGCCTTCCCCACGAGGAGAGGCCGTGAGCAAGCCGTCCAAGCACGTGCTGCTGATCGAAGACAATCCGGGAGATGCCGACCTGGTCCGTTTGCGCCTGGTGGAGGGCAACTCCGATCTTGGCGTGGCCTACGCCGACCGGCTTTCCACTGGCCTCGATTCCCTTTACCCAGATGAACCGGCGGTAGTATTGCTGGATCTCAATCTTCCCGATAGCCGTGGCGCGGAAACCTTTCGCAACGTGCTGAAGAAGGCGCCCGGCGTGCCGATCGTGGTGCTCTCCGGCCAGGATGACGAAGAACTGGCGTTGAAGGCGGTCCATCAGGGAGTGCAGGACTATCTGGTGAAGGGCGGCTTTTGACAGCAAACAACTGGCGCGAGCCATGCGCTACGCCATCGAGCGGCAGGCTCTGCTCACCTCACTGGAGATGAGCCGCAAGCAGCAGTTGCAGTTCAAGGATCAGTTCCTCTCCCATGTGTCCCATGAATTGCGCACGCCGCTCAGCTCCATTCATCAATTCGTCAGCATTCTTCTGGATGGCTTGGCCGGCCCGCTTTCCGCGGAACAGCGCGAGCATCTCGAAACCGTGATGCGAGCGCGAATCAACTGCACTCCATGATCGTCCAACTTCTGGAGGCGGCCCGTGCGGAAACCGGAAAGATTGCGAATCGAGCCCCGCTGCATCGTAGTGGACAACGTCATCCAGCAAGCCGTGCGCATGATGCAGAGCTGCCGCCCAGGCCAAGGAGATTGTGCTGGAGTTCGTGGTGGACAGCCGAATCGGTTTGGTGTATGCCGACCCCGCTCGCGTGCTGCAGGTGCTCCTCAATTTGCTTGACAACGCTATCAAGTTCACGCCAACGGGAGGTTCGGTAACCGTCAAGGCCTTCTCTAGTCGACGCGGACCCAGCGCTGCGTCTATATCTCGGTCGCGGACACAGGTCAAGGGATCAGCCCGGAATCAAAGCGCTGATCTTCGAGCGGATGTATCAAGACCCGAATGCGGTGGACAGCAGCCGCAAGGGTCTGGGACTGGGACTCTACATTGTGCAGGAACTGGTGCGCCTCCACAGCGGCCGCATCTGGGTCGAAAGCCAACTCAGCCAAGGCAGCACGTTTTCCTTTACCCTTCCGCTGTTTTCGCTGGCAAAGCTGTTGTTGCCGGTCATTACCGATCAGGGCCGGTTACGCGAAGCGCTCACGCTCGTAGTGGTCGCACTCACTCCGCGGGGCACGCCAGAGATGGGCACTGGGAACACACACACGAACAATGCCTCACTCTGCTGCGCGGCTGCATTTTGCCTGCGAAGGACATCATTCTTCCGGCGCTGGCGGCCTCCGGACAGTCAGAACAATTTCTGATCGTGGCCTCTACGGATGCCGAAGGCGCAGCAGTCCTGACCAAACGCATTGCCGGGCAACTGCGAGCGTGCCGGAACTATGCGCCAGCGCTGGCTTCGCGGTTTCCGCGTCCCCGATCAATCTTGCTTCTTGTGCCAGCGGGAAGCCCTTGGAAAAGCTGGTCGAGGACGTAGCCGATGTCGTGACCTCCATGGCTGCGCAAACCCTCGGGCAGAGCCTTCGGTCATGAGTGGAAGTGGATTCGGCGCGCCGATGAACCCACAGGAATTCGCAAGAAAGGAACCAACCCTAGAAAGGAACACCACCATGGAAAAGCCCAAGATTCTGATCGTTGACGATGATCCCGACTTGCGCCGCGGCTTGAATTTGCGCTTGCGCGCCAACCACTACGAGACTGCCTACGCTACGGATGGATTTTCGGCGATCGCGATGGCGCAGAAAGAACGGCCCGATCTGATTATTCTCGATCTTGGGCTGCCGGCGGGAGACGGATTTGTGGTACTGGAACGGCTGCAGCAGAATGCCCATCTTTCCTGCATTCCGGTGATTATTTTGACCGCCCGCGATCCCCAAACCAGCCGCGAAGAGGCGTTGCGAGCGGGAGCGACCGCATTTTTTCAGAAGCCTGTGGACAACAGCCGATTGCTCGGGCACCATCCGCACAACTTTGGGAATGGCGTGGCCGGGAACAATGGGGCCCAATTAACTTACAGGGCTGATTTCATATCTCGGCGATCGGTTGACCGAGGAAAGCAGTTTGCATTGCCATGAGCCGTTCCCCTGACATCCCGGGAGCACCAGACAAGGAAATCTTCCGCATCGCACTGGAGGTTCTTAGCACTGGGGTCGTGCTTCTTGACCGGCGCGCGCAAAATTATCTTTTGGAATGACGGTGCTGAAACAATCACCGGCTACCGCCGCCACGATGCCCTAGGGCACATCAGTGCAAGCCAATATTCTGGGCCAGTGCAATGGAACGAGCTGCGTGCATTGCGGCGCGGTCTGCCCCGTGACCCGCGCTTTGCACGAAGGGAAGCATTCCGAAATACAAGGCTATATTCACCACAAGGCCGGACACTCGGTTCCAGTGCGCTTGCAAGTGCATCCCATCCGCGATCGGCACGGGTCGGTGGTGGCCGTCGCCCAAAGTTTTGACGAGGAACGCGGCAGCGCGGAAGCCGCTGTCCACGAAAATAGTCTCGCTGCGCATGGCTGTCTGGACACGGTCACCGGCGTCCCCAACCATGCCTTTACTCAATCCCACCTGCGAGAGAACCTGGCTTTTTTCGAAGAATACCATCTGCCCTTTGGCATCCTTTGCATTGAAGTGGGAGGCACCGACGAATTAAGAGCAACCCATGGGCGAGAGGCGGTGGACGTCACGCTCCACGTCATCGCGCAGACCATGAAGCACGCTTTGCGTCCGGATGGCTTTCTGGGGCGCTGGGCGGAACACCAATTTCTGGCGATTGTCACCAATTGCTCGAACGCCGACTTGGAGCGGGCTGCGCAGAACGTGCACCAGATGGCGAATTGTTCGGGCATCCAGTGGTGGGACGATTTGCTGTCAGTCAGCGTCTCCGTTGGCCGGGCCATGGTGCAATCCGGAGACACCATGGAGTCCTTTCTGCTGAGAGCCGCCAAGGGCCTGGGGAAAAACCCGGGAAAACCAGCGGCGGCTGCGACGATTCCCAACGGAGGCCGGGCCGGTACGGGCAGCTAGATTTTATGTTTGCAATCATTGGCATTCTCGTGGTGTTCGGCGCGGTGCTGGGCGGGTATTTGATGGAGCATGGAAACGTCAAAGTTCTCCTCCAGCCAGCGGAGTTATTGATTATTGCGGGAGCGGCGAGTGGCACAGTGTTGATTGCCAATCCGCTCCACATTCTCAAGCAGATTATCGGCGGCATTACCGGAGTGTTTGGCGGCTCGAAATTCACGAAACAGCGTTACCTCGATTCCATGAAGACCATGTATGACCTGCTGAACAAGGCGCGTCGGGAAGGTTTGATGGCATTGGAAAGCGACGTCGAAGATCCGTCAAAGAGTCCCGTCCTCTCCAAAAATGCTGCGTTTCTTGCCGATCATCACATTCGCGACTTTTTTTGCGATTCCATGCGGATGGCCATTACCGGAACCGAAGCGTTCGACCTGGACCAACTTCTCGAACTCGATATGGATGTGCACCACCATCAGGCCGGCATTCCGATTGCGTCGCTTAGCACCATGGCGGACTCCCTGCCTGGCCTGGGCATCGTGGCTGCCGTGCTCGGGGTGGTGATCACCATGGGAGCGTTGGGAGGACCTCCGGAAGAAATTGGCCGCAAAGTCGCCGCCGCCCTGGTCGGAACGTTTCTCGGCATTCTGCTTTGCTATGGCCTGGTGGGTCCGATCGCCGCCAACATGGCGAAAATCGCCGACGATGAACACGCCTATCTGCAGGTACTGCGCGTCTTGATGATCTCGTTTCTTAAAGGGCACGGCGCCGATTATGGCGGTCGAATTTGCACGGCGGGCGATTCCTGGGCACGTCCGCCCTACGTTCTTGGAAGTCGAGAATCATTATGCCGCGGGCGAGGCGATGAGGCGAAGCCGCAGGCGCGACGCTGCCGAAGCCCCGGCTGACGCGTCATCCTCGGCCTCAGCCTAGATCGGAGACATGATTTATGGATACGCCGCGCCCCATCATCATCGTCAAGAAAAAAATCAATCATGGTGGTCACCATGGGGGCGCCTGGAAAGTAGCGTATGCGGATTTTGTCACCGCAATGATGGCTCTGTTTATCGTTTTGTGGCTTATGAACACCAGCAAACCAGCGGTGAAGGAGGCCATCGCCGGGTATTTCAAGGATCCCTCGGGCACGGGCACCAAGACGGGAACCAGTATGGATGGCAAAGGAGAAAAAAGCGAACCCACCGCCGACATGCAAAAGCTGAAAACCGACTTGGAGCATTCTCTGCAAAAAATTCCAGACTTTGCCAAACTAAAAAATCAAGTCGAGATGACTATCACTCCGGAGGGCTTGCGGATTGAGTTAATGGAGACGGCTTCGGGAACATTCTTCGATCTGGGAAGTCCACTACCCAACGAGCACGGCAGAGACTTGCTCATCCTGCTGGCGCAACAACTGGGCAAGCTGCCCAATACCATTTCGGTTGAGGGCCATACCGACTCCACTCCCTACGCGGGCAAGGGCGACTACGGGAACTGGGAGCTCTCCGCAGACCGCGCCAACGCCGCCCGCCGCCTGATGCAGCAAAAAGGACTTGGCGAGAAGCAGGTGACCCAAGTTCGCGGTTATGCCGACCAGATGCTGCGCACTCCAAATGATCCTTCCGACCCATCGAACCGGCGCATTTCGGTGATTGTGCAATATGAAGGCCGAAGTGACGGTACGGGTCCACAGCCGGCCGAATCAGGCGCAACGGAGAAAAAGCTAGCCGAACCACCCAAGCCGAGTCCGCAGAAAAAAGAGTAGGGCACAAAAAGCGAACACATTTTCTCTTTGGATTCTGAACTCTCGGGTAGAAAAAACTTGAGTGAAGCCCTTATGTCACTTCCCGATCGTCTGAGCACGAGGTACGGTGATTGCTGCTTTGCCTTACAATGACTCATTATCTAAATCGCCACAGGACTAAGGGAATCCGATTTTGCCGCCAGGGCCATTGAGTCAAGCCGCTCGACGCAAACCATCCGCTCTTTACTTCTGCGGCTTGCTTGTTGGCGTCTGGGCGCTGATCTCCTCACCAGCTGTAGCTCAGTCAACTTCAGTCAAGCAAGACGAAAATTGCCTGGCGTGCCACGGCCAAGCCGGCATGACTTCCCCGGCTGGCAAGAGCATCTTTATCGATCCATCCAAGCATGCCACTAGCCTGCACGGTGTGCTGGCGTGTACTGATTGTCACGCGACGATCAAGGACTATCCGCATCCCGCGAAAATCGCCAAGGTGCAGTGCGCCACCTGCCATGCCGACGAATCCGCCGCTATGCCGAACAGCGTTCACAGCGCACTCGGCGAACAGGCATGCCAGTCCTGCCATGGAAATGTTCACGAAGTGAAGGCGGCAGCGGACCTGGCGCCGCACAAATGCGCCGAATGTCACGCGGACGAAGTGAAAGCGTTTCGCGAAAGCATTCATGGCCAGGCTGCCGCCAAGGGCGATCCCGATGCGCCGAAATGTGTTTCGTGCCACGGACCGGTGCACCAGATTCACAGCGCCGGGGACGATTCATCAACGGTTGCAAAGAAAAATCTGCCCGATACCTGCGCTTCCTGCCACAGCAACAAAGATTTTCTTTCTCGACACAACATTCCATTTGCTCATCCCGTCGAACAATACCGGCAAAGCGTTCACGGCAGGATACTGGCGACTACGAATGAAGTTGGAGCGAGCTGCTCCGACTGTCACGGAAGCCATGACATTCTTCCCGCGCGCGACGCTCGCTCCAAGATCAACCATTGGAATATTCCCGGGACCTGTGGACAATGCCACGGCGAAGTGGCCAAGACCTACTTGGAGAGTGTGCACGGACAAGCCGTCAGGGCGGGCGCATCGGATGCCCCGGTCTGCACCGACTGCCATGGAGAACATTTAATTCTTGGCCCCAAGGAAGCCGAGTCCCTGGTCAACGCGACGCGCGTTTCCTCGGTCACTTGCGGGCGCTGCCATGGCGAGGAGCGCTTGGCGGTCCGCTACAACTTGCCTACCGATGTGGTGCCCTCCTACGCCGACAGTTATCACGGGCTGGCAATGCGCGGCGGCTCGCAAACTGTCGCCAATTGCGCTTCCTGCCACGGTGTTCACAACATCTTCCGGCCCAACGACCCGCGCTCCACGGTGAATGCGGCAAACCTCTCCAAAACTTGCGGGCGGTGCCACTCCGGCGCGGGAGAACACTTCGTCATCGGAGCGGTGCATGTGCGCACCGACACCGGCGCTGCCAGCCCCATCGTAAAATCCATCCGCATGATTTATTGGGTGTTGATTCCTGCGACTCTGGGATTCATGGTGCTGCACAACGCGTTGGATTTCACTTCGAAGCTGATTCGCCGCCGCTCGCAGCAGAACGGCGCCCAAGTTGTCCGCATGAATCAGTACCTACTCTTGGTGCACTGGGGTTTGATCGTCAGCTTCACCACGCTGGTGATTACCGGATTTGCGCTCAAGTTTCCCGACGCGATCTGGGCGCGGCCCTTGCTGGTTTGGGAAGGCCATTTCGCTCTCCGCGGATCGTTACACCGCGCTGCCGCTATCGTGTTGGTCGCTACCATGGCGTTCCATCTCATCTATCTGGCGGTGAAACCGCGCGAGCGTGCCTTCGTAAAGGCCATGCTGCCGGGGATTAAAGACGTGACCGATATGGTTGGCGTCTTCCGCTATAACCTGGGACTCTCGCCGGCCGGCCCGCAATTCGGGAGATTCAACTACGCCGAAAAACTAGAGTACTGGGCGCTGCTATGGGGAACTATTCTCATGGCGATCTCCGGCTTTTTGCTGTGGTTTAACAATTTCACTTTGCGCTTCTTCCCTAAGTGGGTCTCTGACGCGGCCACTGCCGTCCACTACTACGAGGCCATACTCGCCACGTTTTCGATTTTGCTGTGGCATTTCTACTTCGTGATCTTCGATCCGAACGTGTACCCCATGGAAACCTCTTGGCTGACCGGCAAAGTTGACGCGGAGCATTATCGCCACACGCGTCCGGAATACCTAACTGAATTGGAGAAAGAGTCGCAAGCCACGTCCGCAGAAGGTCCCCAGGAAAAAGAAGAAGACATCGAACCTCCGAAGGATGAATCACCGAAGGACGACCTACCCAAAGACGATCCGCCGGCCGATGTCTAGCCGTCGCGGGTAGTGGCTCAGTTGATGGGCTCCGCTCTATCTTGAGTGTTTCGAATGAAGCGACAACGTCTTACGGAAGAGGTAACGCCTTCCGGTTCAATTTTCCATTCACCGTAAGCGGAAAATCCTCCAGAAACACAAACGCGGAGGGCACCATGTGTTCCGGCAGCTTCTCGCGCAGGAAATCACGCACGGCGTCAGCCTGCAATTCCACACCGCGTTTGGGAATTACATATCCCACCAGGCGTTTCTGGCCGGGTGTATCTTCTCTCACGATTACGACGCCGGAATCAACTCCCGCGTGTTCAGCCAGCTTGGCCTCGATTTCGCCGAGTTCCACACGCTGACCCTGCAACTTGACCTGGAAATCTTCGCGCCCCAGGAATTCGATATTTCCATCCGGCAGATACTTTCCCCAGTCGCCGGTACGGTAGAGTCGCTCCCCATCGCCGCCCCGATGGATGAAACTGGCAGCGGTTTTCGGGGCATCCCGCCAATAGCCCCTGGCTAATCCACTTCCGCCAATATATAGCTGCCCTGGAACCCAAACCGGGCAAGGAGCCTCTACATCGTTCAGCACATGGAAGGTTTGATTCCGCATTGGCTTGCCGTAAGGCACACTCTTCCACGCCGGATCGATGCTTTCAATGGGATACAAGATCGACCAGATCGCCGCTTCCGTGGCTCCGCCCAAGCTTATGATCTTGGCAGCGGGCAATAATTCGTGAATCTGGCCTGGGAGATTTAGAGGAATCCAATCTCCGCTCATCAGAATCAAGCGTAAAGACTGTCCAATCGGCGAGCCATGCTCTGCCTCCTCCATGAGCAATCCCATCAACGCAGGAACCGTATCCCAAATGGTAACTTTCTCGGTGCGCACCAATTCGGCCCAATGTCTCGTATCCTGCACGCGCTCGGGAGCAGGCATGACGATCGTGCCGCCTGCCGCTAACAGGCCAAAAATGTCGTACACGGAAAGGTCAAAACTCAAACGCGAAAGCGCAAGCACTCGATCCTCGGGACCAATATTAAATCGATCGTTGATATCGAGGATGGTATTCACCGCCGCGCAATGATCGACAATCACGCCCTTCGGTTGCCCTGTGGAACCCGAGGTGTAGATGTTGTAGGCCAGGTCTTCCCGTTTTTGCCGGGTGCGCGGGGCCGTGAGGGCGCGACCTTCCAGCGGCTGCATTTGGTCGACCACGAGAACCTCAACGTCATGGGGCGCGCTTACTCGATGTTGTACTGACGATTGCGTGAATACAACCCGGACATCCCCGTTCTCGATCAGGTAACGTTGCCGTTCCGCGGGCAAATCTGGATCGATGGGCATAAAGGCGCCACCGGCAAATAAGATGCCCATGGCCGCGACCACCTGCTCCCATCCTTTTTCCATCACGATACCGGCAAACTGATTGGGCTCCAGGCCGCGCGGCAGCAATTCTTCTTCGATCCGGCAGGCTCGGCTGTAAATCTCGGCATAGGTCATGCGGCGGGTCGGCGTGCAAACTGCTAATTGATGGGGACGCAGTTCCACCTGTTTAAGGAACAGGGTATGAAGAAATTCGTCGCTCAACGGACTCTGCGTTTGACTCACGGCTTCGAATAATCGCCTTTGCTTCTCGGGAAGCAGGGTGCGCGCATTATCGGCGAGAGTTCGATTCCAAGCCGCGTCATCCGTGGCTAGGTCGCTTAGCAGATGTTGGTAAGCGGACAGCATGTCGCCCATCAGTCCCGGCGGAAAAAGTTCTTCTACCACATCCCAAGTGATCTCCAGGCCTGTTTCATCCTGGCGGGTTCTGACATCCAAATAAACTTGCGTAGCCTCGCGGGATTCGAAGTCCGAGCCGTCTCGAGTCGCGTCGCTTCCCTGCTCGCGATTCAGCCAACTGCTAAAGACCACGGGCATGACCGCCGGGGATTCAATACCCTGCAGGCGTGCGATTTCGCGCATGACCTGAACTCCGCTGAAGAAACGATGTTCCAGATCTTTCCGAAGTTGTGCTTGCTGTTGCCGTACACGCGATGCGAAATCCTGGCGGCTGGAGTTGTCCACTTCCAGCAAGGTCGTGACGGTTAAATTTGTTTGTGCGGGGCGGTTGGCTTGTTCTATCGCTACTTCGCCCGCGTTGTTCAGGCCTAAAGTGAAATGTGAGCTTTTGCTCCAGATGGCGACCACTTCCGCAAACGCGCCCAACAGCACGTCCTGGGGCCGCAGTTCGGATTGACTGGCGCGGTTTTTCAGGCGCTCCCACGCTTGTTGATCCATCCTGACCGTACGCCGCTGAAGCGCCGGTTGCTGAAGACTTGCCGGATTCGCTGCCAGCGGCAAATCGGGCGACGGCGGCAGCGTGGGTAGACGGCAGATCCAATATTCACGGGCTGCGCGAAATGCGTCTTCTTCTTCGTTAACCGACTTTTCCGTCACGTCCATTCCGGTTCTTCCTTAACTTGAGCTCGTCTTGCGATAGATTCACGGGGTGCCGTCGAATCCTTAAGATTATCAGGATTATAGGGTAGAGCGGATCATGAGGCTGCGAAGAGAGCACAAGAGAAAGCGGTTTAGGCGCAGGCGATTGCGGAAATTTCTTCGAGCCATGGCCACCGTTTACCCGATCTCGAATAACATAGGAAATCATGGTCACGCTCAATGATTTTTTGGAAGCTCAGCGCCGGCTGCACGGAGTTGCCGTGCACACACCGCTCATCGAATCTCACATTCACCAAGCCGATACCGACCAGAAGAGCGCTGCCGCCGACCGCCGGCGACTCTTTTTGAAAGCCGAAAACCTACAGCCCATTGGCGCGTTCAAACTGCGCGGCGCCTACAACAAAATTGCTTCGCTCAGCGAAGAAGAGCGGCGCCGCGGCATCATTACCTACTCGAGCGGCAACCACGGGCAAGGCGTGGCCTATGCGGCTCGCGCGCTGGGCGCGAAGGCGATCATCACTATGCCCACCACGGCCCCAGCCATCAAGCGCGAGGCAACCGCAGCGCTGGGAGCGGAGATCATATTAGCGGGCACCAACGGCGTGGAACGGCAACTCAAGGCGGAGGAATTGGCGGCGCAACATGGCTACGTGATCGTGCCGCCCTTCAATGACGAGAAAATTATCGCCGGACAAGGCACGGTGGGCCTCGAAATCCTGGAGGACTTGCCGGAAGTGGAGACCGTTCTTGTGCCCATCGGGGGAGGAGGCTTGATCAGTGGCGTGGCCGCGGCGTTAAAACTGAGTAAGCCGCAAATTAAAGTGATTGGCGTGGAACCGGCCTTAGGCGCGGACGCGCAAGCCAGCTTGCGCGCCGGCAAAATCGTGGAGTTCTCTTCCGAGCAGGTCACGCAGACCATCGCCGACGGGCTGCGCGCCCAATACGTTGGCGAGATCAACTTCGAAATAATTCGCCGTTATGTAGATGACATTGTCGCGGTCAGCGAGGACGAAATTCGCGAGGCCACGCGGCGTCTGGCTGAGAATCCTAAGACCCTAGCCGAACCCAGCGGCGCTGTGGCTGTAGCCGCGTTCCTCTTTCACCAGGACCTTTTGCCTAAGACTAAAATAAATGTCGCCGTAATCAGCGGCGGAAACATCGATCCGCAGATGCTTGCGGAGATCCGCGATTCGGCTAAACATTTGGGAAATCCCGCCGAGTAATGACCATGAAAAAATCCGTTTGCATCGCGCTCTTCCTGTGCCTGACTGTGACTGTGGGGTTCGCGTTGGGAGATCGGGGATCGCCGGTGACAGAAGCCACCATTTACATTTCTCCGGATGAAACTTCGTCCAAACTGGCGCGCGCGGGGCGGGGTCGCGAACTGGTTATCCTCGATACCACTGAAAAATGGCTGCACGTCGAGGCCTTGCTCAGCGATCCTCGTCCCGATATCGAATATGCGGTCAACGAAGATGAGGACGAGGGTAAAACCGTAACCGGATGGATTATGAAGCGCGACGTCATTCTCGCCTCCACACCGGACGGCGATAAGATTCTGTTTGGCGAGGCTGTGGACTCAGAAGATCAGGCCAGCCAGGCGCACGGACGCCTCGGCGCCGCGCAGGACGCTCAGCGGCTTTACTATCGAGTGGCCGACCTGTTCCCCAATTCTCCTTTAGCCGCTGACGCCATGTACCGCTCCGCGGACATTCGCTGGCAAGTCGACAAAGCCGACATTATGTCGAAGCCTTCGGCCCGAGAACAGGACGCCTTCCTGCGCGGCGAGATTGATGAACACTGGATGAGAGAGGTCATCAAGAAATTTCCCGGCACCAAGTGGGCCGATCTGGCCGCATTCCACCTGATCGACAACAAACTCTGCGGCAACTGGCAGGGTGCGGCCAAATGTCCGGCTAAAGAAGCCGAAATCTACGAGAAATACGCCGTCGACCATCCCGAATCTCCCGCCAGTCCAGAGGCACTGTACGAAGCAGCCTGGCGATGGGCGGCGTTGATCGAAATCTACAAGACCGATGGCGATGAGAAAAAATCCACAGAGGCCAAATCTAAAGCTCTCGACCTGGCGCAAAAAGCGGCTGCGCAGTTCACGCGCAGTGATTGGGGATCGCGCGCCCACAAGCTGCTATATCTGTTGCAGCAGGGCATTCCAACCTACGGCAACGTGGAAGACTAGGAGCCTGAATATCCGGTCGATCCCGGAAGTTGGCATGACGCTGCCCGAAGCGGAATTTCCGTGACGATCTGCCGCGGTCATCGGCCTAGTGGCTGCCTGAGTTTTTCTTGCGGAAGTTGATTCCCCGAATCTCCGACGGCAGTGGCAAAGCCCCGTTCATCTGCGATACTGATTGGCAGCGCCCAGCGAACAGGCTGCGAACGGGCGGTATCAAACCTACGGGGATCGGGTGAACTGACATGCCAATCTATCAAGCGGTGGTCTTAGCCATTATCCAGGGCTTGGGGGAATTCATCCCCATTTCGAGTTCCGGTCATCTGATTATTGTGCGCCGTTTGCTCGGATGGAATGAGCTTTCTCCCGCGCACGAGCTCACTTTTGACGTGGCTTTGCATTTCGGGACCCTGCTGTCGGTTCTCTTTTACTTCCGCCGGACGTGGTTCCAGATTATTCGTGCGGCGCTGGGGGGCAAGGTGGTGCGTTTCTCCGAGGTGAGCGAGACCGGCCAGAACCTCACGCCGGATGAACAACGGGAAGAGCGCTTGCTCCTATGGTTTTTGCTGGTCGCAACGATCCCCGGAGCGATTGCGGGAAAATTCCTTGAGCATTCCGCTGAGGATTATTTTCGGGAACATATCTTCCTTATTGCCGGGGCATTGATTGTGGTTGCGTTGTTAATGTGGTGGGGAGAGAAAGCCAGCCAGCTGAAAAAGCCGCTCACCGGCATCACCTTTGCGGATGCAATGATCGTGGGATGCGCACAGGCGGCCGCGCTGATTCCCGGAGTTTCGCGGTCCGGTTCCACGATCACCGCAGGACTGTTCCGTAACATGACGCGAGAAGCGGCCGTGCGCTTCAGTTTCCTGCTGTCCACGCCCATCATCGCAGGCGCGGCGTTGCTCAAAGCGCATGAACTGAGGAAAGAGGGTCTGCCCGCTGGCATGCACATGCCCTTTCTTGTGGGCATCGTGGTTTCTGCCATTGTCGGCTACATCGCCATTTCGTGGCTAATCCGATATCTGCAATCCAACAGCCTGAAACTTTTTATTTTTTACCGCATTGCTTTTGGGGCAATCGTGATCGTTCTTGCGTTGATCTTGCATCTACAGTAGGCACGGGAAACTACTTCGATACTGCCCCTCATTGTCGCGCCTGCCAGTTCTTGTAATAATCATGAGGCTCTGGCGTGGTTGGGGCAGCGGATAGGGAGTCTTGTCTCTTCCGCGGTGTCCATTACGCCCATGAAATATATCTCGCGTATCTTTGCCCCGACCAACAACCGTCGGCTCAATGAGCTGATCGGGTTCTTGTTGTGCGTCTCCGCGCTCCTCCTTTTTCTCGCTCTGGCTTCGTATTCCCCGCTTGATCCGTCGTTCAACAGCGCGTCGGTTCTCACCGGCTCGCATGCCGCTCGCAACTGGATTGGCATTCTCGGCGCGGTCGGTTGCGGATCTGGTGTTGCAAGGCTTCGGCCTCGGAGCATTCCTGGTCCCGTTCTTTCTGGGCGCGTTCGGGGTGCGCTGGTTCCGCTCGCGCCGAGTCGTTTCGCCCATCGCTAAATTGCTGGGCGGGATCTGGCTTCTGGTCTTTGTCCCGGCATTTTTGTCTTTGCTACCCGGCCACATGCACTGGATGAGAGTAATTCCCATCGAAGGTCTATTCGGACGCATTGTCGGAGACGCGCTCATCCATTACCTGAATCTGACCGGCGCCTACATCGTCTGTGCCAGCGTTCTGGCAGTTGCGCTGTATCTTTCCACCGCATTTTCTTTTTCTGCTTTGCGCTTGTGGGCGCCCACGCGCTTTGCCTTCGCCATCGCACTATGGCAACGCTATAAAGATTGGCAGGACGCGCGCGCCAAGCGCAGACTGCAAAAGGAATTGGATAAGCGCCGCGCCGTTAAGCCGGTCGTAGCCACGCAATTGGTTCCTGCGCGCGAGCCTGAAGAAGCCAAGCAGCCCTTCTTTCGCGCGCCAGAGCCTCGCCGCACTGGCATTGAACGCATGACGGCGGAACCCGAAGAAGCTCTTGAGGAAACTCTGCAGCCCGCGCCTGTTTCGGTCGCCGAGCCCGAAGTCGCGGAACGAGCCGACGCCGACCACAAAGCCAAAACCACCATGCCGCGGATTGCCGGTGGTTACAAGCTTCCACCCAGCAGCCTGTTGCATCGCGTTGACGAGCAGCACGCGGTCGATGCCGACGAACTCAAGCTTCTCGCCCAGGTGTTGGTAGAAAAGTATGCGGAGTTCGACGTGCGCGGCCAGATCACGCAGATCAATCCTGGCCCTGTCGTCACGACCTTTGAGTTCAAGCCGGAAGCGGGCATCAAGTACAGCCGCATTACCAATCTCACCGACGATCTCTGCCTGGCGCTGAAAGCGGAGAGCATCCTGATCGAGCGCATGGCGGGCAAATCGACCGTCGGTATTCAGGTGCCCAACCGCGAGCGCGAAATCATCTGGCTGCGCGAGAGCGTGGAGTCGTCGGAGTTCCTCGGGTCGAAATCGAAACTCACGCTGGCGCTGGGCAAAGACATCAACGGACGCATCGTTACCGCCGACCTCAACACCATGCCTCACCTGCTGATCGCCGGCTCGACGGGATCGGGCAAGAGCGTGGCCATCAACGCCATGATCATGTCCATCTTGTATAAGTCGACGCCCGAACAGGTGCGCCTGATCCTGGTGGATCCGAAGCGGCTGGAGTTGGGCAACTACGAAGGTGTGCCGCACCTGTTTACGCCCATCATTACAGAGCCGAAACTTGCCGCCAATGCGCTGCGAAATGCGGTGCGCGAGATGGAGAGCCGGCTCAAGCTGCTTGCCGCCAAGGGCGTGCGCAATATTGACCAATACAACAAGCTCTTCGACGGCGACGGAACACCCAGCCTGTTTGGCGAGGATTCGGAAGACAAGCCGCTGCCCTACATCGTCATCATCATCGACGAGTTGGCGGACTTGATGATGCTCGACTCGGGAAATGTTGAAGAGTCGGTGACGCGGCTGGCGCAGATGGCGCGCGCGGTCGGCATTCACCTG
Source organism: uncultured Acidobacteriaceae bacterium (assembly GCA_963712035.1). GTDB lineage: Bacteria > Acidobacteriota > Terriglobia > Terriglobales > Acidobacteriaceae > PALSA-270. Next base: position 490,302 of record CAVQGL010000009.1, read on the forward strand.
GTGCTGGCCACGCAGCGTCCTTCGGTGGACGTAATTACCGGACTCATCAAAGCTAATTTTCCGGCACGCATTTCCTTCCGCGTGGCGACCAAAGTGGATTCGCGGACCATTCTCGACGCCAACGGCTCCGAGGCGCTGCTGGGACGTGGCGACATGCTATATCTGCCATCGGGCTCGGCGCGTGTCCATCGCCTGCATGCTCCCTTCGTCACCGAGAAAGAGATTGCCGCCGTGGTTGAATTCTGGCGCGCGCAAGGTACCGCCGAGTACGTGCAACAATTCCTCGAAGCTCCGAAGGAAGAACATGAAGCCGGGGACGGCGCGGATAGCGGAGCGGGCGCGGATGAGAATGATCCGTTGTACAACGATGCGGTCCGCCTGGTAGTGGAGTTCGGCAAGGCCTCGACTTCCCTGCTGCAGCGGCGTCTACGGATTGGCTACGGACGCGCTGCGCACCTGATCGATCTCATGGAACGTGACGGCATCGTCGGCGCTGCTGACGGCCCCAAGCCACGCGAAGTTCTCAAGCGCCCCAACTGGGTTTCGGAAGTCGAAGAGACCCTGCGCTAGAGTGAGACAGCGCATCCTCCCAGAAGTCGCCTCCCGAACAAAAGGGAGAGCCACACCGCGGGTGGGACCAAGAAACCAGAAAGAGGCGGGGTGCGTGCAAAAGCCTGCCAACTGTCCGGCATTTAGAATCAATCACTTATCTCTAAGCTATTGAAAAGACGTACAACCCAATTCTTGCCATCGGATCCGGGCCGGGTTTAGAAGGGTCAGAACCCTTCGCAGGATGCCCCGTAATTGCGTCAGGATCGTTTATAGGCGCATTTGACAGTCTCGGACAAGCTTTCCCCTCGTGCGAGCGATATCGGGCTAGAAGGCGATTTATCTATATCTCTAAGTTATACATGCGCAATTCTTTTCTCATCAGCAATTCATGGCATAAATCCTCGGCCGGTAGTAGAATCCCGCCGACATTGTTGAGCTGGCTCGGGAGCGATGGACGAAGCTTTCTTGTTCGGCGGGCTCGTGTTGTTCATTGTGTTCGGGCCCTGGATTCTCGTGTGGACGGGCCGGCGGCGGCGCATCCGCGAGCGCGCGGAGGACCAGGCACGCTGGAGTGAACTGACCCATAGGGTTTACGCTCTCGAAGAAGCAGTGCGCCAGCGCACCGCAACTCAACCGCCCGCAACAGAAAAAGTTCCCAGCCCCAAGGCGCCGTTGGCAGTTCCGGGGCCGACGGGGCAAACAGCTCATCCGTTACAACCGGAGCCCTCGGCTACGTTTTCTCTCCGACCCGCGGGGACGCAGCCCGCAGAGATTCAGGCTCCGCAGGTTCAGGCAGAGCTGACACGGCCCGCGGACGCATCGGTCAAGTCGGCTCCGCCGCCTGAGAAGATTACCCCCCCGCCCGCTCCGGAATTCGTCACGCCGCCGCCACGCTTTGCCGAAGTGCAGAGCGAAGCGTCATTCGCAGACCGCTTCAAATCGAATCGCGATCTCGAAGAGACTTTGGGGACGAACTGGCTCAACAAGCTGGGCATCACGCTTCTGGTCCTGGGCATCGCTTCTTTTCTTGCCTACCAGCTGAAAACCCTGGGTCCGGCCGGGAAAGTGCTCGTCGGCTACGTGACCAGCGCGATCATGCTTGGAGTCGGCGTCTGGTTCGAGCGGCGCGACCGCTATCGCGTACTGGCGCGGGCAGGAATTGGCGGCGGATGGGCGCTTTTATTCTTTACTACCTACGCCATGTATCACGTGCCCGCGGCGCACGTGCTTCCGTCGCAAGCGGTTGACCTCGTTCTGATGCTGGCGGTGGCCGCAGCCATGGTCTGGCACACGCTGCGTTACCGATCACAGGTGGTCACCGGATTAGCTTTTTTGCTGGCGTTTCTAACCGTCACCATCAGCCACGACACGGTTTACAGCCTCTCGGCGGGCGGAGTCCTCGCCGCTGGGCTGGTCGTGATCGTGGGCTACATGCAGTGGTTTGAGCTGGAGATTTTCGGAATTCTCGCGAGCTATCTGAATCACTACCTGTGGCTGCGCCCGATCATCGAGCCGATGCAAGGCCACCGGCGGCCTTTTCCGGAATTTTTCGCCAGCGCTGGACTGCTCGTCGTGTACTGGGTGATCTTCCGAATGTCGTATGTGTTCCGCCGGCCCAGTGACGAGCGGCAAGAGCATATTTCGACGGCCGCTGCTTTGCTGAACACGGCGCTGCTGCTGGCGCTGTTCAAATATCAGTCTACGCATCCGGAGTGGGCGTTCTGGGCGCTGTTGGCAATCGGCGCCATCGAAACCGCACTGGGGCAGTTGCCTGTCACGCAGCGGCGACGCACTGCCGTGATTGTGCTCTCGACACTGGGCGTGGTTCTGCTGGTTGCTGCCTTCCCTTTCCGCTACTCAGGAACGCGGCTCACAGTGTTGTGGCTGCTGGAAGCGGAAGCCTTGCTGCTGATCGGCGTATGGACGCGGGAGGTCGTTTTTCGCCGGCTCGGGGCGCTGGCTTCGCTGCTGGTCGCAGGGCAGATGCTCAGCGTGGATGCGGCGCGTATCGTGGGCATCCGCATGGATGGAGCGGATGTTCGCAGCTATCCTAACGTAGCGATTCTGTTTGCGGTGGCGGCGCTGGTGTTCTATGCCAGCGCACACTGGGTGGCGCGGCGATGGTCCAATCTGTTCACCGGTGAGTTTGACCTGCGGGTGATGCAGCGCTTGTCGTACGTGGGAGCGCTGATGGCCATGGTCGCTGCGTGGATCGCCTTCCCACAAAACTGGACGGCAGTAGTCTGGGGCGTTCTCGGATTAGGGCTGGCCTGGTTAGGACACCGTTTTGGTTGGCGGGAACTGACGCACCAGGCACACGGCTTTGCACTCGCCTCTCTTGTGCGCGTGGCACTAATTAATTTTGCCGACACGACGCCTCTGCATGGCGTTTCGTCGCGACTCATCACGGTCGTCGCGGTTGCGGGGTTTCTGTATGCGATGTCCCGCTGGAGCTCCTCGGCGGAATGGAGCGAGCGGAATTTCGCGCTCCGGTCGCACTCGTTCCCGCTGCGCGATTGGATCAATGGGACCTTTACCTGGGCCGCTTCGCTCCTGCTGGCGCTGCTGGCGTGGTATGAATTGCGTCCGGTAAGTGTGGCCGTCCTATGGGTGATTGGCGGCCTTGTGCTCTTCGAGTTGGGCCTGAGTGGGAAGTCAGTTTCTTTGCGGCTGCAAGCCTATTTACTTTTTCTCGCCGGCTTCACCCGCATCTTTTTTGTGAATTTGAACGCGGCGGGAGTACCCGGCGAAGTGAGTCCGCGGTTTTATACCGTCGTGCCTTTGGCTCTCGCCTTCTTTTACGCGCAGTGGAGGCTTCACGAGAGTTGTGAAGACTTGCTGCCCTTCGAGCGGCGGTTCAAGGCTGAAGACCTGTGCAGCTATATGGGAACCATCAGCGTAGCCGCGCTCATGCGCTTCGAGTTGCAGGCCGACTGGGTAGCGGCGGCCTGGGCAGGACTGGCATTCATTCTGCTGGCTCTGGCTTGGCGCAGCAAGCTTCCAGTCTTTCTGAGTCAGGCGCTGCTGGTCGGACTGGGGGTGTTGTTCCGAACTACGCTGCACAATTTCTACCAACGCAGTTACTTTCCTGCTCCGTTCTGGGAGAGCCGCTGGGTATGCGTAGGTGCCGTCGTCGCGCTCCTTTTTGCGTGCTTGCCGCTGGCGTTTCGTTTGCGCAGGAAGGACCAGCCTCCCGTCGAGACCGGGCTGGTGCGGCTCTTGCAATCTCTCACGCGGCGGCCCGAGCAGGTTTTCTTCTTTATGGCGGTTGCCCTGCTTACCGTTCTCCTGGCTCTGGAGATGCGGCACGGCATGGTGACCGTTTCCTGGGGCGTGGAGGGGGTGGCGATCTTTCTGCTCGCTTTGTGGGTTGGCGAGCGCAGCTTTCGGCTATGCGGCCTCGGACTGTTGTTGCTGTGCGTAGGCAAAATTTTGATCGTCGATGTCTGGGGACTGAATCCACGCGACCGCTACCTGACGCTCATGGTGCTGGGCGGCGCGTTGTTGTTAGTGTCGTTCCTCTATACAAAAAATCGTGAAGTGATACGGCAATATTTATGAAGCGCTGGATAGCGTTGGCGGGGATTGTGGCGCTCGGGCTGGCCGCTGTGGTGGTGAGCGAGCGCCGTAAAGTCGATGTCGCCGCGAGTCCTGAAGCCCTGCTTTATCTGGTGGCGGACACCGAGCAGGAGTTGACGCGCATGCCGGTGCGCTTCACGCGCATGTCGGATGACGAGGAAATCCGCATCGGGAATGATTTGGCGAGCTCCTACAAGACAGCCGCCAAATCCAGCGAAGAAAACGCGGCGGTCGAGGGCTACCTGCAAGAAGTGGGAGCGCGGCTGGCGCCGCATGCGCATCGCCGGCTTCCCTACCAGTTTCACTACATCCCCGAAAAATACTTCATTAACGCCTTCGCCTTGCCGGGCGGACAAGTGTACGTCGGCGAAGGGCTGCTCGCACTCATGGACAGCGAGGACGAGCTAGCAGCCGTGATGGGCCACGAGATCGAGCACATCGACCACTATCATTGCGCGGAGCGAGCTCAGCAGGAACGGGCGATGCACAGGATTCCGCTGGGGGAATTGCTGGCTGTGCCTATGGAGGTATTTGAAGCAGGGTACAGCAAGGATCAGGAGATGGAAGCCGACCGCGAAGGCACACGCCTTGCCGTGGAGGCCGGATATTCACCGAATGGGGCGATTCGGATGTTTGAGACGTTTCAGCGGCTCTACGAAGAAGTTCATCAGCAGGCGGGGAATCCTCCGGAGGAACTTACTCAGGTGGCGCTGCAGACACTGGAAGGATATTTTCGGTCACATCCCTTGCCCTCCGAGCGAATTGCACAGATCCGCAGCCTGATTGCCAGCGAGCATTGGGAGGTACATGCTGAACGGGATCTGGCGGTCGGCTACATTTTCTCGACGGAGAAGGCCAGAGAAGCGTTGCGGGCGGGTAGGTATGCGCAGGCCCAGGAGTTGGCCCTGCAATCGCTGAAGGTGCGGCCCGATCAGGTACGGGCTCTGGACGCGATGGCGCAGGCACAGTTTGCGCGGGCAGATTTTTCGGCTTCCGCGGGAACTTACCGGAAGCTGATTGCGCTCAATTCTTCCAGCCCTGATTTTGCTGGCGATTACGCCCGCGCCTTGGCGGCGGCGGACCGGAAGACGGCAGCGGAAGAGTTCAGGCGCTGGGCAGATTCGACCGGTTGGCAGGAGAATCTTGTACTCAAAGTTCCGCAGGCAGGACTTTCCCTACTGGCAGGAGACGCTGACCTGGCGCGGAGTATCACACAAGAGGCCTCGCAAGACTATACGCAGGAGTGGGCGCCTGGCACTCTCCTCGACTTGGGTTGGTGGTATTACCTGGCAGGAGATTATTCTTCCGCGCTCAATCTGGTGGGCAGCGCGGCGCAGCAGCGTCCGGGGAATGCAGCGTACACAACCAAGCAAGGGTGGGTGCAGATCGAAGAGCACATGCTGGCAGATGCATTGCAAAGTTTGGAGCGGGGCTACGATCAAGGTGAAAGTACGGAGCGGCAGATGGCCCGGGCAGTCGCACTGTGGCAGGCTCAACGACAAGACGAAGCCATAATCAGTTTCGAGTCTGCGGCGAGTAAACAGCCGGAGTGGGAGAATCCGCGCTGGGTGAAGGCGCTGTATTCGCCGGGAGTGGCGGAGACCATCGAGCGATTGAAGGCCGAGCGGGAGAGACGAAGCAAGGTCGTGGCCAACAAACGATAGGGCCGGCTTGACTTAGTAATCATAAGCCGGATCGAGTTGGCGAACCGCTTGTTCAGTCCATTCGATCGGCGTCACGGGCGGGCTCGTCCGGGCCTCTTTAGCCGTTGCAGAACATCCGCATGACTAACGGTACGGCCTTTCCGCATCTCGGCCAGTCCCCTGCGCACCAACCCGTCCTGATAGGCAGCGCGCAGAATCTACATTTCACCTGATCCCTCGAGTTCGCTCGGGATGTTCGCCAAAAACCGCGCTATCTGCACCGCAAGTTGGGGGGGACGAGAGCTGGTGCTCGCATCGGAGCGGTGGCGCTGAAACCGATTTCGGGACTATGCTTACGGCGAAGCGGGCGCGGTGCAGATCAATCAATGGGGGTGGCGAGCCTCCGACGGAAAGACCATGCTGCATGAGTCCGTCCATCGCCACCTTTGCAAAAACCGCCAGGGTTGGCTCGCCCGCTCGTGTTTAGTGAGGTTTCAGGAGGAGAGAATGATCACTTCGTGGGCCAGCCTTATTGTTTGGTTGGGACTTTCTAGCCTCTTAGTCGGAACCGCAACTGGTCCCGCCCCCGAAAACGGGAGGCTTACTGGCTCGGCTCTCACCCAATTGGGCCAACCTATCCCGAATATCTTTGTGCTAATCCACCCTAACGCGGGTGGTCCTACCACGGAGCTCAAAGTCACACCGGAGGGACAGTTTGATCTCCGCTTGTCTCCGGGTTTGTACGACGTTTTGGTATCCTCTCCACATTTTGATCCTGTATGTAAGCTGGTTTTCATCTACCGCGGCCAAACTTCCACGTTCACGCCGAGGCTTGTCTTTAACGAGGAAGGCGCGCAGGCGGCTTACCCGCAAAGCGACTAGTAGGCAGAAATCAAGGCGGGGGGACCACCTGCGCCGCGGCGGTGCCCCGATACGAATCGAGTGTTTTTCCGCAAGCTGTGACGTCCATGCCCCGGCTCGCCGCTCGCGGGCGAGGCGCCCGCGCCATATCAGCCGAATCTCACCACTCCTGAACGGCGAATGCATTCGACTTTATTGTCACCGTGGAAAACCGAGTTTCTTAGCAATGCCAGCTTTGGCTTACAATCCTCGTGAGGAAATTCATGAAAGTCACCACCGAATACCTAAAGTTCCACACTAATAAGCATCGGGAATACATTCATATCACGCCGCAAGTTGAGGCTGTCGTTAAGAAAAGCGGAGTACAGGAAGGCATGGTGTTGATTTCCGCCATGCATATCACGGCCGGAGTCTATGTGAATGACAACGAAAGCGGCCTGATCGAGGATATCGACGAATGGCTTGAGAAACTGGCGCCGTTTCGCCAGGAGTATCAGCATCACCAGACCGGGGAAGATAACGGCGACTCCCATCTGAAGGCGTTGCTGATCCATCACGAGGTGATCGTGCCAATCACAGCCGGCAAGCTCGACTTCGGAACCTGGCAGCGGATTTTCTACGCAGAGTTTGATGGGCAACGCGACAAGCGCGTGATTGTCAAAGTGATGGGTGAGTAAGCCTCGACAAGTTGTTGCCGCAATGCAGGCTAACGCAACGCCAGGCCGGTGATGGCCACCGCGGTTCCGATCAGACCAAGCACAATGCCCCCATACCAAAAGCCACGTTTCTTGGAAAGCAAGGTGATGGAGGTGACGACCAACGAGATCTCCAGAAACACTTCGCTGAGATCGTAGCGATCGGCCTTGCGACTGGCGAGGCGCGTTTCGGCTTCTAAACGGTTGGCTTCTGCCTGCAAGTCTTTTTGATCGTCGTTGTAACGCTTGGCCTCTTCGGAATATTTTTCCTGAAGCTTGGCTGTTTCAGCGCTATCTTTTGTGGCCATCAAGGATGAAAGGTCGACAAACGTCTGGTCGGCGTGACGCCGGATGCTCTTGGCCTGATAGAAAGCCCATTCGTCACTGGCTTTGTTCTGAAAGACGACCTCTTCGGTGTGGGTGCGATGACCGAGCAAGGAGACAGTAGCCACGACCACGGCCAAGACGGCCATGCTCAAAGAAACCGGCGCCAGGCTGGGATCGTGGTGGGCGTGTTCGGCGTGTTCATGCAATTCCTGGAGTTCCTCTGAACTCATTCGTGGCCTCCGCTTGCGAAGTATGATCCGGGATGACATCTTTGGTTCTCGTCTAAAAGTCGGGGTAGGATAACACTTTCCTGGCGAATGCGTCCTCATTGGATCGGCGTTGTTGCGTCATATGGTTATGAGCGACGGCGCTGCCGGGAGGCCGTCAGGTAAGACTGCGAGACGGCAGGCCTGCCGGGTGATGTCCCTACCCAAGCATTTTCCCGACCTGGAATCATGCACGTTCGCAACGATTTAGTACAACCCACTGCGTCCCCGTTCTACGGCCCGTCGCGTGCACGCTGCGGTGTTTGCTGGGGGCGGCGCGCGTCGGTCACGGCTTGCCGCTCGGCAAACTACCGTGCTTCACAAATGTGCAAATCCGAAGTGCATCGTGCGCTTCCGTTTCCTCGGCCAGGGGAAGCTTTTCCAGATTGAATCGGAATACCTTAAGGCACTCCCGACTGGACAAACCCGTACGGCGCAGCGCTCACGCGGCGTGCACCGGGTTGAGCGTTACTGGCTATGCAGTGAGTGCGCCTCCACCTTGACGTTGACCTTCGACCAGAGTCGCGGAATCGTTACTGTACCGCTGCCCGAAGCGCCCAGACCGAGGATCTTTACCCGACCCTGCCTGCAGGAACTAAATCTAAGGGCACGACCTGCGAGTGGAGCTCAGGGACCAAGAGGCCTTCCATGAATACGCCGAGAATGCTCGCATGCACGATTTGTGGTGAAACCCGTCAAGGCAGTCAACCCTGGTTCTTACTCAGCGAGGATTGCTGGCAGGACCGGCTGAGAATTCTGCACTGGGACGATTACCTCGCAACTCTGGAGGGGACGCATTGCGCCTGCAGCGCTGCCCATCTAGAGGAGCTGGTTGTTCATTGGATGACGACAGGAAGCCTGGACCATCCCTTCGCCCGCGTGTATTCCTGGGCAGAAGTTCTGCGGCGCCAGCGGCGGGTGGGATGGACCGCGAGAAACGAGTTCGGGTCCCATACTCCCAAACCTATCGGTGAGCTGACGGTTCACCGCGAAAGTATGCGGCGAGTGTTGAGCGAAAACCCGCAATCACTGCGAACTATTTTGGACGCATTGCTCATTGGCTTACGCGCAGAAACTTCGACTCCGGAACCTGCACTTGACTGGGACTGTCCGCCAAGGCAGCACGTGCAAAGAGATATGTGACCGCGGTGGATTCAAAGGCGAGCGGCTTTGCTCCAAGCTCGCCAATCCGCGGACACCGCATCGACCATCTTCTTGGCGGCCGACAAAAGCCAGTCAGGCTTGAGCTTCTGGAAGTGCGAGCGAACTTCTTTGCGGACGTTCCGGCTGCCCAGATGAATGTTGGCGGCTTCCCATCCCATGGCAGAGAGCAAGCGCCATTCGTCGCGTTGCTTGGGCACGGAAGTGAGTTCAATTCTCGAGCAGTAGGGTGCAAGGCGCCGCACAATCCAGCGGCCACGCAACTGCACAAAGGGATCGGGGCAGCGCACTGCCTGGCTGATGATGGCCTGGTAATTGATATCCACTGGTCCCTTAGATTCTGCCGCCCAGTACACAGCCGATGGCGCCAAGGCCTTGGCCTCGCGGGCAATTTGGCCGCCGTCGAATTGTGCAATCGCGACGAACCGCATGTGTCCCAGGCTTCCCACCCCAGCCACGCGCGCGAACAACTGGTAAGGCAATTTGGGCGCGGGCATCAAATGCTCTAAAGCGTCCTGCGCGCTGGGCGGAATTTCAGTTCGCACGCGTGGCAAGGCCGCCATCCCCTGCCAGAAGTGAACCGGATCGCGGGATTCCACGAACGCGATATCGCGTAACCAGACGTTATCCTCCGCCAGCACGAAGGGTAGGCCGCCGGCCGCAAGGGATTTCCCATAACCTTCCAGGATCGCGGCGCAGATTTCTTTGGCTTTGATCCCGATATGTCCATGCTGCGTGGCTAGCAACGCACTTGCCGCCAGCCGGACTAAATCCACGGTATAGGGCAAAGTGGCGGCTTCGTCGAAATCGTTGACGCCCCAAATCAGGCGGCCCTCGACGTCGCGCCAAGTACCGAAGTTCTCAATGTGAAGATCTCCCACGGCAAGCGCTTTGGGAGCCTTGTTCAGGTTGGCACAAACGTCGGGCCAGAGTTGCATCCAGCGATAGAAGGTGCCGCGCAGGAAGCAAAACGTCGACTCAGCCATGCGCCGATGCTTGAGACGGAGATCGGGCTTCACCAGGGTGGTGTGCTGGGCAAGCCATTTTTCGAACTGAGTAGTCGCTTTGAGGATGTTCATAGCGGAGCAATTCGGACCTCACGCCGGCGCGGAACGCGCCCGTCCCATGCCCGGGAACGGTCACCTCTTGCGAAAAGATGACACTCCGCCGACGAGTTTACACGCAAATAGACTTGGATTGGCGCCTAAGAGGCGTAGTAAGCGCTGTTGACCTCAATGAACTGCTTGTGATCGTCGGGAAGCTCGTCCATCGGGCGAATTGAATCCGAAGGGCAAGGCGGGACGCAAGCTCCGCAGTCGATGCAATCGGCTGGGTTTACGTAGAGCTGTTTCGCCGCTTCGAAACCCGCTTCGTCCTTCTTGGGATGAATGCAGTCCACAGGGCATGCTTCCACGCACAATTCGTCTTTGAGGCAACTATCGGTAATTACGAAGGCCATATTCGGATCTCCTGACTAGGGTTTCACCTATCCCAATCTACGAAGAATCGGCTGCCGAGCCTGTGATGACAATCACGCCGTCGAGCGACCCGTGTCACCGATGACACGGGTGTTCCCCAACGAACACGAAACTGATCTCGTCCGTCTACGATAACCATCCTCTGTTCAATGACATACAGTTTGGCCGCAGGACTGCCATTTTGGGGAATGTAGCCACGAGGCAGCCATCATGAAATGGAACTATCAAAGATCGCAGGCCTACCGCATCGCCGAGCTTCTACTTGCCTTTGTGATCTTGCCGCCCGGAACCGCGTGGGCACAGAGCGCTGAATTAACCCGTCGGCCGCGGCAGGTGCTGGTCAGCGTCCCCGACCGCAAGCTGGCGGTCTTGGAGGATGGGCGAGTCATACGGATTTTTCCGGTCTCGGTAGGAGCAGCCGTCAGCCCGAGCCCGATCGGACAGTTTCGCATCGTCAACCGGGTCGCTAATCCCACCTACTACCATCCGGGGACGGTGATACCCGCTGGTGCCGGAAATCCGATCGGGCCAAGGTGGATCGGATTAAGCCAGAAAGGCTTCGGACTCCACGGCACGAGCGATCCGGGTTCAATCGGCAAAGCGGCGTCGCACGGTTGCATTCGGCTGAAAAATTCGGACGTTAAACAGCTTTTCGCAATGGTGAACGTAGGAGACACGGTGGAGATCCGCGGGGAACGCGACGACCAGACGGTCCGGTTGTTCGGCGGATTCGCTGGCGATGTGTCGTTGGCGCAGGCCCATGCGGTGATGCCGGCCGCAATGTCAGCTACGGGAGGCCAGTAAGCGTTTCGACAGTTTCTGGAAACCGAGCAATCGGGGCTGTCAGTTGTTCAGTTCTTAGCCAAGGAGGCATGCAATGCAAGTCTTAATTACAGCCATGGCAGTGATCGCCGGTCTGATCTTTTCTTTCTCTATCGCCCTGCTGGCGGAAGAGTTCATTTTCGGCAGAGTTTTCCGCTTGTTCTTTGCTCAACCGGCGGAAGTTCGCGTGAAGTCTGGGCAGAAACGCTAAGCACAAAGGAGGAATTATGCTGTTCTTAAAGCATTTGCTGATGTTTGGCGGGGTCGGAATGATTCTCGTCGCAGCGGGAATCCTGGCCTACGATATTTACTCTCAACTGCAGTACCGGCGGGCACGGGAAAAAGCTACGGAGCCGATGCTTCCAATGCCCCAGGCTCACTGGCGAGGCGCATTGGCACTGGCACTGCTGGCTTGGGGCCCGATACTGCTCGCCTTGGGCATTGTGGTCGTGCCCAGCGGCATGGCGGGAGTTCGCGTCAGCCAGACCAATGGCACGTTACCGGGTACTCTCTATCCGGGAGTGCACTTCGTTACGCCCCTCGTCGAAAACGTGGCCCTGTTCGACACTCGAGATCAGTTATTTACGACTGGCGATTTAGAGGAACCAGGCAAGCCGGTGTCTAAGAAGGAAGGAAAGGTTGAGCCACTCGAGGTGCAAGCCAAGGAAGGATTGACCGTAGGGCTGGCCATCACGGTGCGCTACCGGCTCGATGCCAAGCATCTGGATTACATCCAGAATAACCTGCCGCAGCCGGTGGAGAAAGAAATTGTGCCTGCGGTGGTAGCCAGCGCGTGGCGCGAACTGGTGCCGAACTACACGGTGCGCGAGGTGTTTGCCGCGAAGCGGGAGGAAGTCCGCAAGCGGGCGGCAGACGAGATCACACAGAGGCTGGCGGCGGATGGCATTGTCGTAAAGGAAGTAATGTTACGGGATATTCAGTTGCCGCCGGAATACGCCAAAGGGCTAGAAAGCCTGCTGCTGAAAGAGCAACAGAACGATCAGATGGGCGTGGAAACCGAGATCCAGGCCAAGCAAGTGCGAATCTCCGAACTGGAAGCCGAGGCAACCAAAGCCCAGCAAGTGAAGCAGGCGGAAGGCGAAGCGCAAGTGCGCGTGCTGCAAGCCAAGGGTGAAGCCGACGCCATGCAGTACACCCTGCCACTGAAGCAAAAGCAAATTGAGCAATCGAAGCTCGAAGCTGAAGCCCGCAAAGAAGCCACGGTGCAGAATGCAGAAGCCATGGCGGAAGCCAAGGTGATTGACAGCAAAGCGGAGATGGAGCGCCGCAAGCTCCTGGCTGAAGCCGAGGCAGAGCGCATTCGAGTAACCGCGGTAGCCGATGCGGAACGCATGAAGAGCGAAGGTGCGATCCTCAAACAGAATCCGCTGCTGATCAACAAGATCGTCGCCGAGCGTCTGTCTGACAAGCTGCAGATTATGATGGTGCCGGCGGACGGCAAGTTCTTCTTCGCCAACGACGTATTGCGCAGCATGAACGTCGGCAACCAGGCTAGTCACGCGGAAGAGGCCGAAACTCCACCGCAGAACTAATTGGCCAGCGCCGGCGGCTTGCAGCGCCACGAACGGGCCGCCGGCTTACTTACCAGGAAGATTCCAATGCGCAGCACCCAGCGAAGCAACGTTTATAATTCCCGCATCGCCGACTCCGGCATGCTGACTCCTTCGCTACGCGGCCTTCGCATTGTCCATGTGTTGCTCGCCGTAATTCTTCTGTCGCGTGTGCCGGCTATTTCGGCCAGCGACTGGTCTGGCCCGGAGGCGCAACTCGCGAGCAAGATTGTGGCGGCCACGGGACCGGGTGCGGTGGCTCTCGACATCGCCAATCGCTCTTCCCTTTCGCGCGAAGAGTTTGACGAAATCAGCCGTGGTTTGCGCGTCCGGCTGGCGGCATCAGGTCTGCGTTTCGTGAGTGCCGATCAGGCCGCCGCTACGATCAAGATTTCCCTCTCGGAGGATCTGCAAAACTACGTTTGGATTGCCGAGATTCACCTGGGCGCGGGCGAGTCTTCTGTGGTGATGACTTCCACCCCGCGCGGTGCGAGCACTCTAGCGGGCCATGATGCAGCAGCGGTCACCATTCACAAGGGTCTGCTGTGGTCACAACCGCAACGGATTTTAGATGTGGCTGTCGTCGATGGTTCTCCCACGCATATGGCAGTGCTGGACGCCAATCAAGTCTCACTTTATCGCCTGGAGAGCGGTCACTGGCAGCCGGAGCAGTCGCTCACCATTGCCCACGCGCGTCCTTGGCCTCGCGATTTACGAGGACGCCTGGTGTTGCGCAAAGACCATCTTCTCGATGCTTATCTGCCGGGAGTTCTCTGCCGTACCACTACAAGTTCCCCCCTGACATTGAATTGCTCTGCCAGCGACGATCCCTGGCCACTGGGCGCAGACCAAATTAGTCTGAACGGCTTCTTTACGCCGTCGAGGAACTACTTCACGGGAGCACTGGCCCCCGGCATCGGCAAGCAAACTTCCGCGCCCCAGTTTTACTCTGCCGCGGCGCTGCCTCGCGACAAATACACGTTATGGTTATTTGCGGCGGTCGATGGCCAAGTTCATCTGCTGGATGGCTTGACCGATCAAGCAGTAAAACTGGACTGGGGCAGCGACATCGCCAGCGTGCACAGTGCATGTGGATCAGGCTGGAATATTTTGGCCACGGGAATGTCCTCTCCAGGAGATTCCTTGCGAGCGTTCGATATTCTGGACCGCGAACCGGCAACGATCAGCAGGCCCGAGGAGTTTCCTGGCCCGATTACCGCGCTATGGACGGAATCGAACGGTAACGGCGCGATCGCGGTCTCGCGTAATTTGCAGACGGGAGATTATGAAGCATTCCGCATTAGCTTTACTTGTGGCCAGTAGCCTGCTGTGGCTGGACATGGCGCACGGGGCCACACGTCCGCATTACGGCGGAACTCTGCGCGTAGAAATGAGGACTGCTCCCGCCTCTCTCGACCCGGCGGACGCAACGCAATTCAGTTCTCTCGAAAGCGGCAATCTGTTTCCGCTTATCTTTGACACTCTAGTCACGCTCGATGATCGGGGAAGGCCGCAACCGGCCCTCGCAACTTCCTGGCAGCCGGAACCCGGCGGCCAACGCTGGCAATTCAACCTTCGTCACGGCGTCACATTCCATGATGGAATGCCGGTGAGCGCTGATCAGGTCGCGGCTTCACTGCGCGTAGCCAATCCTAATTGGAAGGTGCTCCCCGCAAGCGACGCACTCATTATCGAAAGCGATTCACCAGCGCCCGACCTGCTGCCCGAGCTAGCGCAACCGCGCAACGCCATTGCGAAGCGCGGCGGAGCCAATATTCTTGGAACTGGGCCGTTCATCATCCGTGAATGGCAGGCGGGCAAGAAACTTATCCTGAGTGCCAACAATGATTATTGGGCAGGCCGTCCCTTCATAGATTCCGTTGAAATTACCCTGGGCGAAACGTTCCGCGAACAGGAGATCTCGCTGGAGCTCGGTAAAGCAGATTTAGTCGAGATCGCGCCGGAGGAGGCGCATCGCGCCGCACAGGGCAGGCGCGTAGAGAATTCTGAGCCCACCGAGCTCATGGCGTTAGCTTTTACCCGCAGTCAGCAATCTTCCGATGATGGCCGGTTGCGCGAAGTGCTGGCGCTGAGTATCGATCGCACCGCGCTGAGCAATGTCTTGCTGCAAGGTGGAGGCGAACCCGCGGGCGGACTTCTGCCTAACTGGATGACGGGTTATGCTTTTCTCTTTCCCGCGACTGCGGATCTGGCTGCGGCTCGGCAGGCTCGTCTCGAAGTGCGGCAAGTCTCGCCTTGGAGCTTAGCTTATGACACTAACGATACTTTGGCTCGCGTCATTGCCGAACGAATTGTACTAAACGCACGCGACGCTGGGCTCACGCTGCAAGCCACTAACTCTAGTGCGCCCGATATACGCGTGGTGCGGGTTCCGATTATTTCGCTCGATGCCCACATTGCATTGACGGCGCTGGCTGATTCTCTGCACCTGGACCAGCCAAAACTGGCAGGAAGGTCGCCGGAGGACTTGTACGTGGCGGAGAGTCTGCTGCTGAACTCGCATCAGGTGATTCCCTTGCTTTATCTGCGCGCCAGCTATGGCATGAACGCGAGCGTAAACAATTGGAGTGCGGCGCCGAATGGAAGCTGGCGCCTAAGCGATATTTGGCTAGGCACGGGCAAATAAAGGAGACATGAGCTTTCAACGCAAGCTATTGGCGGTTTTCTCGCTCACCGTTTTCCTGTCGGTGGCTGCGGTGACTGTGATCGTCTCTTCGGTGACGCAAAAAGCTTTCGATCGCGTGGACGCGCAACGCACAGCGGCTCTGGTTGCGCAATTCGGGCGTGAGTTCAATCGCCGCGGCGACGAGGTAGTGCGGGAGGTGAGTGCAGTTGCCTCTAGCGAAGCCGCTACGCGTATCGCCCTTGAGCTGAATCATGGCGCTCCTGACTACGGCACTTTTCTGGATGCAGCCAAGAACGTAGCGGCAGACCAGCGGCTCGACTTTCTGGAGTTTGTGGACGCCGACGCGACCATTCTCTCTTCAGCGCAATGGCCGGCCAAGTTTGGTTACAAAGAACCGGCGTTGGCGTCGGCCTTGCCGAGCAAAGCGTTTCTCCGGCAAGAAGAATTGCCCGACGGCGCGGCTCTGGGACTTTCCGCCATTCGCGAAGCCAATGTCGGGGACAAACGGCTTTATGTGATTGGCGGACGCCGCCTTGATAGAGATTTTCTCGGCAGCCTCGAACTTCCGGCCGGTTCGCAAGCCTTGTTTTATAAAAATTTAGCTCCCGGGTTTTCATCGCAGTTTCTGCTCGACCCTTCAGGTACGATCCACCGGCCGGAGTTACTGGCGCCGCTCATCCAACAAGTGCAGCAACAGCGTCAGGAAGCCGATGCGGTGATTCATTGGACATCGAATCCGCTCGACGACGAGACGGTGCATGCCATTCCTCTTTCTGGCCAGGACAATCAATTGCTCGGAATTCTGCTGGTCGGCAACTCGCGCCGGGCTTATCTCGGATTGCAGCGACACATTCGCAGTGCGGCGCTGCTAGCGGGAGCGGCGGGAATTCTGCTGGCAATTTTATTCAGCGCGTGGGCAGCGGGGCGAGTAACCCGGCCGGTACAACAACTGGCCGAGGCTGCTCGCGAAGTGGCGCGCGGAAACTGGAGCACGCAAGTTCCCGTGACATCCAGCGACGAGCTCGGGCAGTTGGCTGAGGCTTTCAATCGCATGACCAGCGAGCTTCTGGATCAGCGAGAACGGCTCATCCAGAGCGAGCGCGTGGCGGCATGGCGGGAGTTGGCGCGGCGGCTGGCGCATGAGTTGAAGAATCCATTGTTCCCTTTGCAACTCACTGTGGAGAATATGATGCGGGCGCGACAGCAAAGCCCGGAACAATTTGAAGAAGTCTTTCACGAGAGCTCTTCCACCTTGCTGGCAGAAATTTCGAATTTAAAGACCATCATTTCGCGATTCAGCGAGTTCGCAAAGATGCCACAGCCGTGCTTTCATCGGGTGGATTTGAACGAAGTGGTACGCGAGGTCGCCCAGCTTTTTCAAGCCCAGCTTCGCCAACCGGGCCGCCCGCCTATCGAATGCAAGCTGGAGTTGGCGGAAGCGCTGGAACCAATAGCTGCCGATCAGGAGTTGCTGCACCGGGCTTTATCGAATCTCGTCCTTAACGCATTCGACGCGATGCCGCAGGGCGGGACCCTCACGCTACGCACTCGCGCGGCCGGCGAACGCCAGGTTGTAGAGGTCTCCGATACTGGGACTGGACTCACTGCGGAGGAATGCGGACGCCTCTTCACTCCCTATTACACCAGTAAGGCGCATGGCACGGGGCTGGGGCTGGCGATTGTGCAATCGCTGGTGAGCGATCACGGAGGCCGGATCAGCGTGCACAGCCGGCCGGGGAACGGAACGACATTTGTGATCGAGTTGCCGCGCAATGCGGATAAACTGAGCGCGGCCGATCCGGGAGAATCTGTTCCTAGGTTTACAACTTGAGGAGTACATGCCGCAAAAAGCCAATCTGCTGATCGTCGACGACGAAGTCAACACGCTGGCCTCGCTGGCACGGGCTTTCCGTCTGGAGGGTCACGAAGCCACGGTTTGCGATAGCGCGGCCAAAGCACTCGAACTAGCAAAGGCACAGGATTTCGATTTGATCTTTTCCGATGTTGTCATGCCCGGAAAAGATGGACTCTCGCTGCTGGAAGATCTAAAAGCGCAGGGCGTCACCACGCCCGTGGTTATGATGTCGGGCCAGGCTCATATCGAGATGGCGGTGCGTGCGACGCGTCTGGGCGCGCTGGATTTTCTGGAGAAGCCGATTTCCACCGAGAAGCTGCTGCTCACGGTGGAAAACGTGCTCCGACTGCGGCGACTGGAGTCGGAGAATCTGCAACTCCGCCAACGTCTGGGAAAGCACGAAATCATTTGGACGGGCGAGACCATGCGCAAGATCATGGCTCAAGTGGAGCGCGTAGCCGCCAGCGAAACGCGCGTTTGCATCCTCGGCGAGACCGGCACGGGAAAAGAACTGATCGCGCGAACATTGCATGAACGCAGTCCGCGGGTTTCCGGCCCGTTTGTCACCTTGAATTGCGCAGCGGTTCCGGCAGAGTTGATAGAGTCCGAACTCTTCGGGCACGAGAAGGGATCGTTCACCGGAGCGGCCAATCGTCATGTGGGAAAATTCGAGCAAGCCGAACATGGAACCATTTTTCTCGACGAAATTGGCGACATGCCATTAACCATGCAAGCCAAATTGCTGCGCGTGCTGGAGGAAGGCGAGGTAGAACGCATTGGCGGAGACAAACCCATTCGTGTAGACGTACGCGTGTTGGTCGCCACGCATCGCAGTTTGGAAACATTAGTTAAAGAAGGCAAATTTCGGCAGGATTTATTCCATCGAGTGTATGTGTTTCCGTTGATCCTGCCGCCACTGCGCGAGCGCCGGGAAGATATTCCAGTATTGATCGAGAACTTTGCCAAACAAGTCTGCGCGCAAAATAATTGGAAACCGATTCCCTTCACCCGGGAAGCAATTGAGGCTTTGCAGGCTTACTCCTGGCCGGGAAATGTCCGCGAACTGCGAAATGTAGTCGAGCGGCTCATGCTGCTGGCAACGGATGGCGACGTGAATCTGGAGACCGTACGCTCGGCCCTGCCGCAAATCTCGGACGGGCGTTCGCCAGTCGGATCGGGACCTTTGGCTGAGCGTGTCCAGAGTTTTGAGCGGGATGTAATCATCGGCGAGCTAAAGCGCAGCCACTACCACATTACCAACGCCGCCAAGGCTCTCGGATTAGAACGTAGTCACCTTTACAAGAAGGCCGAGCAACTGGGAATCGATTTGCAGGCATTACGCCACGAACCTGCGGATGGAGCTGTCTAGGCAACGAGATTAATGCATCGAATTACGGACGCCCGCCTTATCCAGTAGCCGCAAGGCGCGTCCCCGAGCAATATTCATGAGGGAAGTATCTTTGGCGATGGACCGCAGGATCGGGGCAACGGCCTGCAGTTCGGCGAGTTCATTGTCTCTCGCCATCTCCTCCATGCGTTGTAGTTCATCATCCAAAGCCAGCTTTTGATAGCGTCGGTAAAACTCCAGGCGGCGGCTGAACTCTAAGGTTTCCGACAAATGCTGGCAGAAGGCCGTGAACTCTTGCACGGCGGGAACCACGGAATTTACGTAGGACACCTGCACATTTTTCTGACTGTCCTTATAAACGACGGTTTTCTTGCCAGTAAATGCCACATTCGGCAACTTGGATTCCAAATCCCCAGCGAAATAGTGGGCTCGTTTCACCAGATCAAACATGTGTTCCCGACTCTGCGCAGAAATGATGAACTCTAAATGAAACGGGTCCTTGTCCTCCGTTAGAGATGTGAGCTTGCCGTTCGAGTCGTAGGTAGCATGGCCATCGGCGCGGACCGAAAGAGCAAAGTGTTCAGGATCGGAGTTCGGAAAATCCAGAGTGAATGTGACCGTCGGTACGGTTGCATCCTGGGCAAACGCAGAGCACACGAACAGTGCAAGCAGCAATAAGATTGGAAAGCGGCGCATTACCTTCCCACCGCCTGTTGGCGTTGCAAAGTTGCCGCTGTGTGCAAATGGCAAATGGCGATGGCCAATGCATCCGCGGCATCGGGCGGCTCGGGAATTTCCGCCAGGTTTAGTAAGCGCGTAACCATGTGTTGTACCTGCTGCTTCTCTGCCCGGCCGTATCCCACAACCGCAGACTTGATGGAAAGCGGCGCATATTCTGCAACTTCCAACCCGGCAGCGGAAGCCGCCAACATGGCCACACCGCGCACCTGCCCCAGCTTGAGCGCGGATTTCACATTCACGGCGTAGAAGACGCCTTCGATGGCGACCTCATCGGGATGCTGATCCTGAATGATGGCGGCCAGTGCATCGTAAACTCTGGACAATCGCAGAGCCATCGATTCGCGCGCGGACAAGCTTCACGGCTCCGCAAAGCAAACAGACCAGTTGGTCGTTAGGACACAGTTCGACCACGCCATAGCCTGTGTATTCGGTGCCGCAGTCAATCCCCAAAACTCGCATCGAGGCCAGTGTAACCCAAAAATTGCCGGGCGTTGTTAATCAGGTTGATTGATAAGATCGGCACTCACGCGGCTTAACAATCGGCTAACAGCATCTCGGACGCCGTGCCTTAATCTCTTCCTGTTCTCGCAGGAAAGCAGCGTACGAAGCCTGGCCGGAGGGTACCTGATGATGACTCAAGAATCGAACGTAGGCGGATTCGTCAAAAATCTCTCGCAACGCCTCCGCTGCGATTCTGAGAACCGCGAGTAGCCTTTTCATTCTTCCTCCATCGCGAGACGCGTGGGAACAAATGGCGCTTCGCTGACGCTGCGCGCGGTTCGCCCAGAAGCCACTTTCCACCAAAGGAGCGCCGACTCGATCAAGATCAGCGCCACCATGACAATCAAGATGCCAGTCACCACCGCATCCAGCCGATCATTAAAGATCAGCCGCGCGACACCGGAAGGTGGCACGGGGGCGGATGCGAGTTGCCGGGCGTGAGATAAAAACCCGATTCGTGGATTGGGGTCAAAAATCTTCTGCCATGCCGCCGTAAACGTCACCGAAACCAGCCAGCCTAATGGGATCAGCGTCACGGCCGCATAGCGCGCCTTGCCGGATTTCACGATGATGGTTGTCGCCACGCATAAGGCCACCGTCGCCAGCAATTGATTGGAAATCCCGAAGAGGGGCCACAACGAGTTGATTCCGCCCAGTGGGTCTTTCACTCCCTGCCAGAGAAAGTATCCCCACGCGGCGACCATCAACGCGCTGGTCGCCAGGATCGAGGGATACCAACTGGTGCGGCCCAGCGGTTTCCAAATGTGACCTAAGGCGTCCTGAATCATAAAGCGGCCCACGCGAGTACCTGCATCGAGCACGGTGAGAATAAACAGCGCCTCAAACATGATGGCGAAGTGATACCAGATCGCCGTGAGGGCTCCGCCCAGACTGTGCGAGAAAATGTGCGCCATGCCGACTGCGAAAGCGGGCGCTCCGCCGGTTCGGTTGAAAAGCGTTTGCTCTCCAACAGCCTGCGCCAGGGAGTGCATTTCCGCTGCGGTCACCGGGAATCCCCAGCCACTGATCGTTGCGGCCGCCGCCTCGGGTGCGGCGCCTACGATTCCTGCGGGGCTGTTGATCGCGAAATAGGTTCCCGGTTGCAGCACGCAAGCCGCGATGGTCGCCATGATGGCCACCATGGACTCCGCCAGCATCGCGCCATAGCCCACCATCCGGATTTCGACCTCGCGGCGAATGAGTTTCGGAGTGGTTCCGCTCGAAATCAGTGAGTGAAATCCGCTAATGGCGCCGCACGCGATAGTGATAAACGCAAAAGGGAATATCTTTCCGGCAAAAATCGGTCCGCTGCCATCAGTGAATCGAGTCAAGGGCGGCATGTGCAGCGTGGGATGCAGCACAATGATTCCACCCGCCAGCATGGCGATCGTCCCCAGTTTGACAAAGGTGCTCAGATAATCGCGAGGCGCGAGCAAAAGCCACACCGGCATGGCCGAGGCAGCAAATCCGTAAATGATGATCACGATCGCCAGAGCGGTTGCGGATAAGGTGAACCAGCGCCCCAGCGAAGGGCTTTGCGAAACCCACTGTCCGCCCCAGATTGCCAGCAATACCAGAACAAAGCCGAGCAGCGAACTCTCCAAAACTTTGCCCGGCCGAAGCGGCGCAGATAGACGCCCATCAATAGCGCAATGGGGATAGTCATGGCAATGGTGAACGTACCCCACGGGCTTCCCTTCAGCGCATTCACGACCACCAGCGCGCAGACGCCGAGCAGAATTACCATGATGCCGATGATGGCGAGATAAGCGACGAATCCGCCGAGCGGTCCGATTTCTTCATGGGCCATTTTGGTGAGCGACTTCCCGTCACGACGTACGGAAAACAGCAGAATGACGAAATCCTGCACGCAGCCGCCAAGCACAGCGCCCGCCAGTATCCATAAGGTTCCGGGAAGATATCCGAATTGAGCGGCAAGCACCGGGCCCACTAGCGGTCCTGGGCCGGCGATGGCAGCGAAGTGGTGGCCGAAGACCACCCATTTGTTGGTGGGCACAAAATCGCGGCCGTTATTCAATCGTTCAGCCGGGGTCGCGCGGAGAGCGTCCAAAGCCAGGAGTTTCGCAGCAATAAACTTGCTGTAGAAACGGTAGCCTAAGGCGTACGTACAACAAGCTGCCACCACCAGCCACATCGCGTTGATTTGCTCGCCCCGGCGCAAGGCGATCGTACCTAATGCCAAGACTCCAAGAACAATCACCGCCAGCCAAATCAAATCCCGGAATAACTTAGACATCAGGCCTCACGCTCGGTCACGAGCAAATCGAAACGCGATTGCGAAAACTCCGAATCGGGCAAGCACAAAGGCCAGTATTGTGGCGAATTCGTTGTCATAACGCAACTGCCTAAAAGTTAGCGCCGGGGAACACAAGGTCCGTTTCATTTGATAATCTTGATGTTCTTCAGCGGTGAAGTCTTCATCTGTACCTTGTATGGTCCCAGTCGTTTACAAAAACTTTCATCGCATAGGAGCAATCGATGAAAATTGGCATTCTAACCGGCGGAGGGGATTGTCCGGGATTGAACGCTGTGATCCGTGCTGTGGTTCGCAAGGGCACTTTTCACTACGGAGATCAGTTCATTGGGTTCATGGAAGGCTGGCGGGGAGTGCTCGAGAACAACACCATCCCTCTCGATCTCACGGCGGTAAGCGGCATTCTGCCGCGTGGCGGAACCATTCTACGCACGTCGCGCACGAATCCGGCGAAGAAACCGGATGGCATTGAGAAATGCCTGGCCACGCTCAAGCAGAACAACCTTGACGCGCTGGTCGCTATCGGCGGTGACGACACGCTCTCGGTCGCGCAAAAGCTGTACGAAAAGGGCGGCAAGGTTATCGGCGTGCCCAAAACTATCGACAACGATCTGGCGGGCACCGACTTCACCTTCGGTTTCGACACGGCGGTCAATATTGTGACCGAGTCTTTGGATCGTCTGCACACTACAGCCGAGGCGCACAATCGCACCATCGTTGTTGAAGTCATGGGACGCAATGCGGGCTGGATCGCTCTCTACGGCGGAGTGGCCGGGGGCGCCGATGCTATTCTCATTCCCGAACATCCCTTCGACATCGACAAAGTGACCGCCGCGCTGCAACAGCGCCATGCCCGCGGCAAGTTATTCAACATCGTTGTCGTGGCCGAAGGCGCAAAATTCGCTCCTAGCAAGGATGGGCAAGCCACACTGGTAATCAACGCCGCCGGCAAAGACGAATTCGGCCACGAACGCCTGGGCGGCATCGCCAATCTTCTGGCCAACGAGATTGAGAGCCGCACAGGGTATGAAACTCGGGCCGTCGTCCTGGGACACGTACAGCGTGGCGGGACGCCCACAGCCTTTGACCGCATGCTTGCCACTCGTTACGGACTAGGCGCGATCGATGCGGTACACCACGGCGACTGCGGAAAAATGGTCGCTCTTCGCGGCAATAAGATAGTTTCCGTGCCCGTGAGCGAAGCCATCGCGAAGAATCGCACGGTGGATCAGGATGCGCTCGACATTGCCAATGGCATTTTGGAGGAAGTGGGCAAATAATAAGAGCACGACCTCACCGGATAGTTTTCAGCCTGGGCCAAGGTGCTCGGGCTTTTTTCTTGGGCGCGGGAACAGGCCTATGCTAGGTTCGGATCAGTCGTCTCAAGCGCACGGATCACAACAAATGAAACCATGGCTTTGGCTGCTATTAAGCTTCGTGGTCGCGGGGACGACGTGGGCCTATACGCATCGCGTTTTGGTGCCGTGGGAATACCAGGTGAACGTCGTCAGTGGAAACATCAAAGCGCCGATGGGGGATCTGTATTCACCTTGGGTCGGAACGCAAGCCTTGCTGATCCATCGACTGAATCCTTACGGGCCGGAAGTCAGCCGCGAGATTCAAATCGGCTTCTACGGGCACCCTGTTGTACAAGACTTGCAGCAACCGAGTCGAACTCCGGTGGACGAACAACGCTTCGCTTACCCGGTTTTTGTAGCTTTCCTGCTCGCACCTGCGATTCACGCGCCTTTCCCCGAGGTCCAGCGTTGGGCTGAAGTTGTTCTAGCCATCCTGGTTGCGGCCAGCACGCTCCTGTGGCTTGATTTCGCGTCATGGGGGCCTTCTAAGATAGCCACGCTCGCCATAATTGTGCTGGTAATATCCAGTCCTCAAATTGTGCAGGGTCTGCGCTTTCGCCAACTTGCCCTGGTGGTCGGTTTCCTGCTGGCCGCAGCCACGTGGTGCGTTCGGAAGAATCATCTGGCCACTGCGGGAGTGCTTCTGGCCATTTCTACCATTAAACCGCAAATGATCTTACCGGTATTGGTGTGGTTCTTGCTGTGGGCCGCTAGCGAATGGCGCGCGCGCTGGCGCTTGATAGCTGGGTTTACCGGAATGTTCCTTTTGTTGATTGGCGCTGGTGAACTACTGCTGCCCGGCTGGATCTGGATACTTTCTCCAAGGGCTGGCCGCGTATCAAAAATATCTTCGTCGCATGTCATTGTTGGAACTGGCTCTTGGGCAATTTCCTGGGTACGTATGCGCAGCCCTCATCATCGTTTTTCTCTTCGGATTGGCCTGGAAGAATCGGAAAGAGGCTGCGGATTCGGAAGAATTCGCCATATCACTAAGCGCATTTTTTCTTGCGACCACGCTCGTCATGCCCTTGCCCCATCCCTTCAATCAAGTGATGTTGATGTTGCCGGTATTGATCCTGCTTCGCGATTGGCAGGCATTGCCGGCATGGTCCCGCCTTCTCTTCACCGCGTGGGCTGCGTGGCCATGTATAGCGTCGCTGGCCCTGCTGCTTTTTTCCCATCCTATCCACGCGCCCAGCCGCCTCGCATTGCTGCCGTCTTTTGTCGCTCCGTTCGTCCCGTTTATTTTGCCGGTCCTGTTGATAGGGCGGCAAAAGAGTCTGGCAACCCGAGCTGCTCTACCCCTTTGACTCCGGTATCATGGGCGCTTGATTACTCCTGAGATACGCGCACCGTGGCTGACCGCGCGACGCATCCGCGTGCACGGTTTGCTGCTGGCCGTTTGTCTGTGGTCTGTCTATGCGGCGGACCTGTCCACTCCTGGACTGCGCGATCGAAATGGCCTGATCAAGGGAACGGATTTTCTCCACTTCTTCACGCTTGGGACCCTGGCTCTGCATAGGGACGGCGCTTTGCTGTATGACATGCAGGCGCAATCGAAGTTGATACCGCAAATTGTGCCGGGAACCTCCGCGACTC
Source organism: uncultured Acidobacteriaceae bacterium (assembly GCA_963712035.1). Lineage (GTDB taxonomy): Bacteria > Acidobacteriota > Terriglobia > Terriglobales > Acidobacteriaceae > PALSA-270. The sequence goes on from CAVQGL010000009.1 coordinate 515,581, forward strand.
TGTACGTTCCCCTCTACGGACCTCAAGTCTCGCTGCTTTTCTCGCCCTTTGCCCGGCTACCTTATGCGTGGGCGTTGTTGGCATGGTTGCTGGTGAACGTCGCGATCTACGGACTATGCGTCTACGCGGTTTGGAAATGCTGCCCGAATTTGCAGCGCTATCCGTGGACTGTGCTGATTCTAGCGCTTGCTTATCCTGGTTTCTTTCACCTGTTGGCGTGGGGACAAACCTCGGGATTGGCTTTGCTCGGCTTCACGCTGGCGTTTCTAGCGCTGCGCTCAGAAAGGTTCTTCCTCACCGGAATGGCGATTGGGTGCCTGATCTTTAAACCGCAGCTCGGAGTGGCCGCGGCCGTCGTTTTCGTACTGTCTGGTGAAGGAAAAATCGTGCTGGGCGCGTTGGTCTCAGGGTTCGCACAACTCGCGATTGGATGGGTATGCTACGGAACTCCCGTCATGCGCGCCTATTGGCAAGCTTTGATGCATGTGCGCGATATTTTGGCGCTGCTGGAGCCGCGACCTTATCAGATGCATTCCTTGCGTGCTTTCTGGTCGCTGATACTGCCTTGGCCGCATCTAGCCTTCGCTTTCTATGTAGTCAGCGCGCTCACTGTTCTCCTCTTGGCGGTTCGCGTCTGGAAAAGCTCGCTTGCGCTAGCGGTACGCTATTCAGCACTACTCATTGCCACAGTTCTGGTATCGCCCCATCTGACGGTTTACGATTTGGTGATGCTTGCGCCAGCGTTCCTGCTTCTCGCTGATTGGAGGTTGGGGAACTCCGGCCAGCACTTTATTTCCGCTGTTCCCCCGTTGCTTTATGCCTGTTATCCGCTGTTCTTGCTGGGACCCCTCGCCCGCTACACGCATCTGCAACTTTCGGTGCCGGCTATGGTGGCGTTGCTGTGGATCAGCAATGCCGCTACACTGAACACGCCATGACGAATCCGATACAGCCCAACATCAAGCTGGTAAATTCTCCCGACTATCGCGATAACTATGCCAACAGCGTCCAGGTGCGCGTCAGCGTGTGGGATTTCTTTCTGGTTTTTGGCACGCTGCAACAACAAAACGAAAGCCAAGTGGAAGTGCGCAATTTTCAGGGCGTCTATTTAAGCCCGCAACAGGCCAAGGCGCTGCTCTCCATCCTGCAGCAGGATGTCACTAATTACGAGAGCGCCTTTGGCGAGATCAAGCTTGACCCGCGCATGACTGTTCCCGGGCAGGTACACTAGGCGCGGCCCGTGCCTCACATTCCTACCGAACCCACGCGGCTTCGCGGCCCGTTGCTGTTGGTTTTGCTTTTCGCCGGATTGGTCGCTCTGCACGCCGGGTTGCTGCGCCTGCCGTATTTTTGGGACGAAGCGGGCTACTATGTGCCGGCCGCCCGCGATCTGTTGCTGACTGGCTCGTTGATCCCGCGCTCGACACCCTCCAATGCTCACCCACCGCTGGTGATGGCTTACTTGGCGCTGTGCTGGAAAGGGCTCGGCTACACTCCCCTCGTGACCCGCTTGTCCATGCTGCTGATCGCAGCGTTTTCATTGCTTGGGGTATTTCGCTTGGCACAGCGCATCGCAAACACTGAAATCGCAATTGCCTCCACTCTTTGCACGGCTTTGTATCCCGTTTTCTTTGCGCAGAGTTCGTTAGCGCAAGTAGACCTGGCGGCTGCTGGCCTCACGTTTTGGGGATTACTGGCCTATGTGGAAGAACAGCGAGCGCTCGCGGTAATTTATTTCTCCTTGGCGGCATTGGCCAAGGAAACCGCGATCTCTGGCCCCGGTCGCTCTGCTTTTGTGGGAATGCATTTCGGCCGCGCTGCCGGCGGTTGCGCGGAGCCTTCGACTTCGCGGAGCGATCGGGGAGCAACGGGGACGCCTGTCCGCAAGATCTGTCCTGCTGCTTGTACCGGCCCTTCCTTTGGCCCTCTGGTACGCGTATCACCGGATGCGCACCGGCTTTATCTTCGGCAATCCGGAGTTCTTCCGCTACAACGTGCAAGCGACCATCCGCCCCCTTCGGATTCTATTGGCCCTGCTGATGCGTCTCTGGCAAGTCGTCGGATATATGAATCTCTATCCGTTGACCTTCGCGGCGCTCGCTGCCATGTGGCTTCCGGCACAGCGCGATCAGGGTCCAGGAAAAAACCAGGAACGCCCTCGCATTGCTTTCGACATTCAGTTTGCCCTGCTGGCGGTTGTGATCATTTACGTGCTGGCGATGGCCGCAATCGGCGGCGCGGTATTGGCGCGTTACATGTTGCCTGCGGTCCCTCTCGTAATCATCGTCTGCGTTTCAACTCTGTGGCGTAGGGTTCGGTGGTGGCGCGCTGTGCTTGTACTAGTGGTAGCGGCGTTCGTCGCTGCGCTATTCGTAAATCCTCCCTACGGGTTCGCGCCAGAAGACAATCTTGCCTATCGCGACTACGTTGTCTTGCACCAGCGCGCGGAAACTTTTCTCGAAGCCCGTTACCCGAGGGCTCGCGTGCTCACGGCATGGCCGGCCAGCGGTGAAATTTCGCAACCATCTCTCGGTTACGTGACACGTCCCATGCGAGTGCTGCAGATCGAGAACTTCACGGTCGAGGAGTTGATGTCGGCGGCTGACCTGCGGGCGAGTTTTGATGTGGCGCTGGTGTTCTCCACAAAGTACGACCCACCGCATTCCCTGCTGCGAAACTGGCAAGCCTGGAAAAGAATTAAGAGCGAGTACTTCGGCTACCATCGCGATGTTCCACCCGCCGCCGCGGCACAGCTTCTCGGTGGTCATCTGGTTTATACGGCGGGCCGCAACGGGCAGTGGGTGGGGATCATTGAGATGGAACAAGTACAGGACGCAGCGTTGTCGTTCTGAGTGAAGTTTCTCTTTCGTTGAGAAAACGCGTCACGAGACTCATCGCGGAGGGCCTAACCGTAAACTTCCTCAAGAATTTCGTCGGCGCCATGTTCAAGCAGCGTTTCTCCAACCGCTTCGCCAAGCCGGATTGGATCTTCTCCCTCGCCCGATTCGCGCAAGATCTTGGTACCATCGGGACGAGCCACGATGGCTTCGAGATGCAACAGTCCATCGTGCATTTCGGCCAGGGCCCCGATCGGCACTTGGCATCCCCCGCCCAGCTTGGTGAGCAGCGCCCGCTCACAGGTGGTAGTTGCGCGGGCTGCGTCGTCATCCAAAAATTTGAGATGATGGGCCGTCATCGTGTCACCGTCACGGATTTCGATGCCCAAAGCGCCTTGTCCCGCCGCCGGACACATGACGTTGGCCGGAATGATTTGTCGAATCAGATCGGTGATGCCCAGGCGCAGCAGTCCCGCCGCGGCGAGAATCACGGCATCATACTCACCCGCCTCCAGCTTGCGCAGACGCGTATCCACATTGCCGCGCAAAGGATGAATCTCCAGATCGGGGCGCAACGCTTTTAGTTGCGCATGGCGCCGCATGCTGCTGGTGCCGACCCGCGCGCCCTCCGGAAGGCCTTCCATGCCGTCGTAGCGACGAGAACAGAAAGCGTCACGCGGGTCCTGTCGCTCCGTGATGGCCACGATGGCAAATCCCGGCGCGTTTTCCGTGGGCAAATCTTTCAAACTGTGGACGGCGAGATCAACCCGATTCTCAGCCAGCGCCTCTTCAATTTCCTTGGTGAACATTCCCTTGGCGCCAACCTGGGCGAGAGCGACGTCGGTGATCTTATCGCCGGTGGTGCGGATAATCTCAATTGAGACGCCGTGCCCGTGCTCGCGCAACAAGGCCGCAATGTGATTGGCCTGCCACAACGCGAGTTGGGAACCCCGAGAGCCGATGCGCAGTTGGGCCATCAGTCGTGCTCTCCGGAGCCGTTTCCGGATTTCGTTGTCTTCTTGTCTTTATCTTTTTCCTGAAGGTTGAACAGCCGGCGAACTAAGTCAACTACGGTGGTAGCTTCCGGATCGCGGGCAGCCGTCTTCAGCGCGCTGACGGGGGTGTGCATGATCTTATTGACGATGCCACGGGTCAGCGCTTCAATGGCCATTTCCTGCTCGGGGGAGAGTGTACCCAAGCGGCCGCGTACCCGGTCAATTTCAGCCTGACGAATCGTCTCCAGATGATCGTGAAGCGAAACAATGGTAGGCACCACATCCAGGGTCTGGAGCCTGGCCTGGAAACGCTCGACTTCGCTGTTGATAATGAATTCGGCGCGCTCAGCTTCTTTTTTGCGGTCAGCAATATGCGAGGTTACGGCTTGCTGCAGGTCGTCGATGTCGTACACGAAGATGCCGTCCAGCTTGTTCATCTCTGGATCAACGTCGCGGGGAACGGCGATGTCGATGAAGAACATGGGACGATTTTTGCGGCGGCTCAAGAACATCTCACCATGCTCGCGCTTGAAGATGGTGACCGGAGCGCCTGTGGAAGTAATGACGATATCGGCGCGGTCGCACGTGTTATAGATCTCAGAGAAGTGGATTGCCTCTCCATGGAACTTGGCGGCGAGTTGCCGGGCGCGCTCGTAGGTGCGATTGGCGACGAAAATGGATGCCGCGCCGTGAGCCTGCAAGTGCCGCGCCGCCAACTCGCTCATCTTTCCGGCGCCCACCAAGTAAACATGCTTGCCCTGCAGCGACCCAAAAATCTTTTTGGCCAACTCAACCGCGACCGAAGCCACGGAAACGGCCGAAGTCCCAACCGCAGTTTCCGTGCGCACGCGCTTGGCGACAGCGAACGACCGCGTGAGCAATAGATCCAGTTGCGAGTGCACGGCCCCGACCGCCCGGGCCGTGGCGTAGGCCTCTTTCACCTGGCCAAGGATTTGCGCCTCGCCCACGATCATCGAATCGAGGCTGGCCGTAACGCGAAACAAATGGCGGACGGCTTCGGCCTCGTTGTAGTCATAGATGTGAGGATCGAGATCACTGGCGCCCAGCTGAAAATAATCTTGCAGGAAGCCTCGCAAATCGGCGGTGCCGTTGCGGGTGCGGGCCAGCAATTCCACACGGTTGCAGGTGCAAAGGATGAGACCTTCCTCCACGCCCGGATGCTGGACCAGGCGCTTCATCGCCTCCGGCAAACGAGACTCCGGAATAGCCAACCGCTCCCGCACTTCCACCGGCGCGGTGTTGTGGTTGACGCCGATAAGCCGAAAGCTCATGACTGCACGAACCTGTGAATCGCGCTGAAGTAGTTGGCGGACCACGCTACCAGCGCGGCCACGAATGCGCCCGCAGCGAAGTAGGCAGCGCGGCGGCCGCGCCATCCCGCATGCCAGCGCGTATAAACCATCAGCAGGTAAACCGCCCACATCAAAAGAGACAACAGAATTTTCGGGTCGAGAAAATCGACGTGCCCAAAAGTAAATTGAGCGACCACCGTGCCCGCAATCAAGCCCAGGGTCATGAAGGGAAAACCGATAAGCAATGAGCGATAGCCGATATCGTCAATTACTTCGAGCGCCGGCAATCGCGAAAGAATCCCTGTGGATTGTTTGGACTTCAGCATGCGCTCCTGAATCAGGTAAAGCAGGCTGGCTCCAAAACTCAACACCAGCGCCGCATATCCGGCAAAAATCAAGGCGATGTGCGTAATCAGCCAGCCCTTGCGCACACCGGGCGGCATTTGTAAAAAAGGCTGCTCCCCCGCCGCCGCGACCAAAGTAAGAAGAAACACCACCGGGAATACCATAATGCCCGGTGAAGTGGTCTTGTAGGTCACATAGACGATCATGAATACGATCATCAATAGGAACGCCAGCACCGACTCCGCGTTGTGCACCGACGTCAGGATGATCTGACCCGACAGACGTACCGCTTCCACCAGGGAAACCAGGTGAAAGACCATACCCAAGTAAGAGGCGTGCAGCGCGATCTTACTGAGCAGATCGCTGCTGCGCGTAAGCGCTACCAAAGCATAGAGTAAGCCGACGGCATAACAAGCGAGCGCGACTCGCAACCAGAGAAGTGGCATAGATTACCGGCGTACAAGCTTGGACGGAAACATCCTCATGGTGATTATAGTCTGCACCTTGGCTGAGGCAGAAGGCTAAATTGGCCCTAAGGATTCCTTATTCGATTCCCAAAAGTGTGAGCAGGCGATCAAGAGCGGCCGCGTCAACCGCCAGGCGGCGGCCTTCGCCAATCATGTTTTCGATTTGGTCGAAGGCCTCGAACAACCGCATCTTGACGGCGGCATATTGTTCCGCTTCGGTCAACTCTCGGCCGTGAGAAGCAGCCCATCGGCCTACAGCAGCTTCGCTCAGAAAAATGCTGACGGCAAAGGCGGTCTTGCGGTCAGAAGTGACATCGAAAATATATTCCATGGCCGGGTCGACCCAGCCCGCCAATGCCGCGCGTTTTCCGACAAAATAGTATTGATAGACGTAACCCTGGCCACCGGTGTAGGTCTTCATGCGGCGGACCGGCATGGGATGGTCGCTGGTCATAGGCAGTGGTCGTTGGTCTTTCGTCGTTGGTGGTTGGCGCGGCAACCCGAAAATCTAAAGATTAACAGCCAATGATCAAAAACCAACGACGGCCTCACTCAATTCTCGCCTCGCGCAGACGCTTCACCGCGGTCTCCGAAGATACCGGCGAATAATAAACTTCTTTAAACGTATAGGATTTCGCCTTGGACGCAAGGATCGGCAAAATCTCAATATGCCAGTGATAGTCTTCGTCCAATGTCTTCCAGTAACCCAAAGTCGCCGAGGGATGCAAGCTGTTAGGCGAAGTGTGCAACACCAGATGAAAATCTTCCGTGATCGTGCGGATGCGCTGCAGAGTGCGTCGCAAGAGCGCGCCAAGATCGCGCAGCGTATTGGGCCGGTTCTGGGCAAACCGTTCGAAGGCCGCCTCGTGGGTTTGCGGCAGGATCCAGGTTTCATAGGGCACGCGAGGAGCGTAAGGGCAGAGCGCAATAAAATCACCCCGCCTTTCCAGGACACGCAAGTCTTGCTGTAGTTCTTGAGAGATGATGTCACAAAAAACGCAGCGCTCTTTTGTCTTGAAGTAGTCGCGGCAGGCGCGTAGTTCATAAAGTACGCGGCGAGGGACAAAGGTAGTCGCGGTAAGCTGCGAAGCGGGATGCTCAAACTCCTGTCCCGCACTGCTTCCATAATTCTTGAAGACGCTCACATACTTGAATCGCCCGTCCCGCTTGAGATCCTGAATGCGCTGTCCCAGTAACTGCAGGAAAGGTTCAATCTCCGCATCGCTGGCTTCCCAAAGTTGACGGTCATGCTTAGGATTTTCCACCAGGACTTCATGCGCGCCCACCGAACGCATGCGGTCATAGAGGCCGTCGCCGCGGCGCGTTGGGTCACCCTCGACTCGATACAACGGTGTGGGATGGACCACGGCCCGCGCTGACCAGCCCATGCTTTGCGCTCCCGGCAGATTGGCAATGAGCTGCGGCGCCGCGGGTGCATCGGGACAGAACCGGCAACTGGCAGCTGACTTGGGAGCGGCTTCGGGAACATCGTCCCCGGTGATGACCCAGGAGCGCGTGATCGGATCTTTGCGCAGTTCCATGCAGTAAGGAAACACCTCCGGGCAAGGGCGCGTCAACTCAGATTTGCGTCACCGGGATCGAGTGGCCGTGTTTGTTATAATCCGCGCACGCAATCCTCCGAAATGACCGAGCCGTCCACGCCGTTAATGCGGCAATACGCCGCCATCAAAAAAGAGCATCCCGGCGCTTTGCTTTTCTTCCGGCTGGGCGATTTTTACGAGCTTTTCATGGACGACGCCATCCTGGCGTCGCGTGAGCTGCAAATTACGTTGACCGCGCGTAACAAAGAAAAGGGCGTGGCCATTCCCATGTGCGGCGTGCCCTACCACGCGGCGGAAGGTTACATCGCCAAGCTCATTCGCAAAGGATTCAAGGTCGCGATCTGCGAGCAGATGGAGGATCCGCGGCTGGCCAAGAAACTGGTGCGCCGGGAAGTGACGCGAGTGGTCACCCCGGGCACGGCAGCCGACTCCTCGCTGAGTTCGGAGGAGAATAATTTCCTGGCCGCGCTGGCGCAGATCGGAGACCGAGCCGGGTTTGCGGCCCTGGATCTTTCCACTGGAGAATTTCGTGCTACCGAGTTTCAAGGTGAGGATGCGGCTCGACGGATTCAAGAGGAATTGCAGCAGTTGCGCCCGAAAGAAGTTCTGTATGGTTCGTCGGCGCCGCTGTTCGAAGGAAGCGGTCAAACCGGTTCGACTCGCGCATCCGCACCGCAGAACCAGCCACGTTCGCGCGAAGGATGGGCAGAAACTCCACTGGAGGATTGGATCTTCGCTCCCGACCACGCCATTCCCCTGTTGGAAAATCATTTCGGAGTCTTGTCTCTTGAGGGCTTCGGGCTGGCGGGCAAGGCGGCGGCAGCTTCGGCAGCGGGAGCCATCCTTTACTACGTGCGCTCGACTCAGCGCGGGACACTGGACCACGTGGACCGCATCGGGTTCTATGAACGCCAGAATTGCCTTGTGCTGGACGCGGTCACAGTACGCAACCTGGAACTAATTGAGCCGCTGTTCACCGGAACCGACGCCGGGGTAACTCTGTTTCGCTCCATTGATGCGAGCGTGACGCCGATGGGCAAACGCTTGCTTCGAGCCTGGTTGCTGCGTCCTTCGATTGACCTCGCTGAAATCAACGCGCGCCTCGATGCGGTCGAGGTCCAGGTAAAAGAAACCATCGCGCGCGAGGAACTGCGGCGGGCGCTCGATGGAATCATGGATCTAGAACGTCTGTTGAGCCGAGTCACGCTGGAGGCCGCGAATCCGCGGGATGTGCTCGCTCTGGGAGCGTCGCTCGGAAAGATCCCGGCGGTACGGACGTCGCTCGGACGGCTCGCGGCAGAGCGACTCGTAGCGCTGCGCGCTTCCATCGACGAATTGGGTGACTTGCGCGAGCGCATCGACAAGACCGTTATCCCGTTGCCACCCATCTCGCTGAGCGATGGCGGAGTGATCGCAGCGGGCGTGGACAAGGAATTAGATGAGCTGCGCGATCTGAGCCGCAACAGCAAACAGTTTCTCGCGCAGATCGAACAGCGCGAGCGCCTGCGTACCGGGATTGGATCACTCAAGGTCAAATTCAATTCAATTTTCGGCTACTACCTGGAAGTCTCGAAGCCGAACCTGCATTTGGTTCCCGCTGACTACGAGCGCAAGCAGACGCTGGTGAACGCCGAGCGTTTCACGACACCGGAGCTCAAGGAATACGAAGCCAAGATTCTCGACGCGCAAGAGAAAATTATCGAAATCGAGCGCAGGCTGTTTACCGAATTGCGCTCGGCCATCGCGGCAGAGGCCCGCCGCATCCGGCAAACGGCGTTGGCGCTGGCAGAAGTGGACGTGCTGGCGGCGCTCGCTCAGGTTGCCGCCCTGCGCAACTACTGCCGTCCGAAGTTCGACGGTTGTTCCGACATCGAAGTGATCGAAGGCCGTCATCCCGTCATCGAGCAGCAGGAATTGGTGGGCGGCGCCGAACGCTTTGTCCCTAACGATCTCTACCTGAATTCGACAACGCACAGTGTCCTCGTGCTAACCGGACCGAATATGGGTGGCAAATCCACTTACTTGCGGCAGGCAGCCTTGGTTGTGATCCTGGCGCAGATGGGATCATTCGTACCGGCGCGCTCGGCGCGGCTCGGCGTGGTGGACCGCGTGTTTACCCGCATCGGAGCAAGCGACAACTTGGCGCGTGGGCGCTCGACTTTCATGGTGGAGATGACGGAGACCGCAGCCATTTTGCACACGGCGACCGCGCGGTCTTTGATTTTGCTGGATGAAGTCGGTCGCGGCACTTCGACCTACGACGGACTGGCCATTGCCTGGGCGGCGGTGGAGTACATTCATGGCCGTACTCGTGCCAAGACGCTCTTCGCGACGCATTATTTCGAGCTGACCGAACTGGCGGAGAGACTTTCCGGCGTGAAGAACTATCATGTCTCGGTGAAAGAAACTAGCGGAGGGATTGCGTTTCTCAGAAAGGTCGAACCGGGCGCAGCCGATCGCAGCTATGGGATCGAAGTCGCAAAGCTCGCCGGACTACCGGGCGAGGTGATCGAGCGGGCGCGAGCCGTGCTGGCGGAGCACGAATCGGCCGAGCAACGGGTGACAGGATATCTTTCGCCGGGAGCAGAGCCACCGCCAGCGCAGCTGACTATCTTCACCCCGCTGTCGCAGCCTGTAGTAGAGAAGCTGCGTGAAGTGGATTTGAACCGGTTGACGCCGCTTGAGGCGTTGAATCTTTTGGCGGAGTTGAAGAAGCAAATCGAATAGTCAGCACTCAGTTTCCGGGAAATTAGTTATTTTTCCCTATGTCCGCTGTCGTTATGCTTTGACCACAGGGATCACGGAGGACACAGGGCGAGACGATTGAGGAACTCATTCCACGTGCCTAGGCGTACGGATTGGTCACAGCAGCGTATCGGCCAACTGTTGATCGTTGGCTTCGAGGGCGTCGAGATGTCGCCGCAGCTGTCTGCCCTGCTCACCGAACTGCAACCCTCCGGGGTGATCCTGTTCGCTCGCAACATCACCTCGGCGGAGCAAACGTACCAGCTTCTCAAAGACTGTCAGGCCTGCGTGTCCACTCCGCTTTTCACCTGCGTGGACATGGAGGGCGGACGCGTCGACCGCTTTCGCAATGTGATCGGTCCGGCTCCTTCGGCGGCGGACGTATTCGCCACTGGCGACCGGAAGCTCTACCGCAAGCATGGCAAAGTGATTGGTGAATCCTGCCGCGCTTTGGGATTCAACACCGATCTCGCTCCAGTAGTGGACTTGGCGCTGGAGGCCTCACGCACGGTGATGAGTTCGCGCGCAGTTTCGGCTGATCCAAAGCAGGTGGTCGTTTACGCTGGCGAGTTTTTGACGGGATTGCGGTCGGCTAGCGTAATCGGCGCGGCCAAGCATTTCCCCGGTTTGGGAGAAGCGAATTTGGATACGCACCACGAACTGCCCAGCGTGCAGAAATCCTGGAAGAAGTTGTGGGCAGAAGACATCTATCCCTATCGCGTGATGCGACGTGAGCTGCCGATGGTGCTGGTAGGCCATGCAAACTATTCCGCAGTCACAAAAGACGACGGCCCGGCTTCTCTCTCGAAAAAGTGGATCACCGACGTATTGCGCAAGAAAATTGGTTATCGAGGACTAATCGTCTCCGACGATCTGGAAATGGGTGGAGTACTCGCAGCCGCGCCGATCGAACAGGCCACAGTGGAGCATATTCGCGCCGGCGGCGATCTTTGCTTAGTCTGCCACCAAGAAGATTACGTCAGGCGGTCTTACGAAGCGCTGGTCAAAACCGCAAGTGAGAATCCGCAATTTGCTCGAAGAGCGCAAGAATCTGCTCGCCGAGTGCTGGCATTTAAGAAGAAATCCGCCGGACTGAAGCGGCGAGGGACTCTGCCCGCGGCCGCCAAAGTGGAGAAACTCTCGCGGCAGCTTTGGGAGTTTGCCGAGCAAGTACGCCTGGAAAATCTCAAGCGGCAGGCCGACGCATGATTGTCGCTGGAGTGATGAGTGGGACGTCGGCGGATGGAATCAATGTGGCATTGGTGCGGATAAACGGCCATCCCGCCCGGCCGACCCTGAAGCTTCTCGGCCACGCAGAGTTTCCCTATCCAAGAAATGTCCGCCACGCAGTGCTGGCGGCCATGAACGCGGAGCAAGCCAGCGTCGCGGATCTGGCGCGCCTGAACTTCCTGCTCGCCGAACTCTATGCCGAAGCGGTGCTGAAGACGGAGCGCAGATTCGGACACAAGGCAGAGCTCGTTGGCTGCCATGGGCAGACGCTCTACCATCAAGGCGAGGCAGCGCGCTTTCTCGGGCGGAGGATCGCCGCCACATGGCAGACCGGAGAAGGTGCAGTCCTCGCCGCAGGCGTGGGAGCGCCCGTAGTTTCCGATTTCCGTCCGGCGGATATGGCTGTCGGAGGCAAAGGCGCGCCCCTTGTTCCTTTTCTCGATTATTTGCTGTATCGCGACGAACGCATCGGGAGAATTGTGCAGAACATCGGCGGCATCGCAAATCTTACAGCGATTCCGGCGAGAGCGTCAGCGCAACAGGTCATCGCTTTCGACACCGGCCCCGGCAACATGGTCATTGACGCTGTGACGGAGCGGCTGTTCGGCGAACCTTTTGATGAAGGCGGAGAGATTGCGGCGTCGGGAACGGTGATCGAGCCTACGCTTGTGCGGCTCCTTCGCACGCCATTTTTTCTGCGGAATCCGCCGAAGACTGCGGGCCGCGAGGAATTCGGCCGCGAGTTCGTGAAAGGCTTTTTCAAACTCTGTGGCAAGGCTGCGAAGCCTGACGTCGTTGCCACCGCGACTGCGTTGACTGCTCGCTCCATTGCGGAATCGGTGCGGCGTTTCGTGGTGCGTGGCAAGGCTTACCAAGAACTGATTGTCTCGGGCGGCGGCGCAAAGAACGCCACGCTCATGGCCATGCTGGCGAACGAACTGAGATCACTAGGCCTGCAACTTCGCTCGTCTGACGAGTTCGGACTGCCTTCTGAAGCCAAGGAAGCTGTAGCTTTCGCGCTATTGGCGTTTGAAACCTGGCATCGGCGCCCCGCGAACGTGCCGTCGGCAACCGGCGCGAAGCGGCCTGCGATTTTAGGGAAGATTTCATATCCGTGAACGAGGACGCTATGCCTGTCTACATCTCGATGCTCCGCGGAGTGAACGTGGGCGCGCACAACCGCATGAAAATGGACCAGCTCCGAAACTTATTTACGCCCCTCGGCTGTGAGCAGGCGCAAACTTATATTCAAAGTGGCAATGTCGTTTTTCGGGCGGCCAGGCAGTCCCCGGTTGCTTTATCCCGAAAGATCGAAAAGAGTATTGAGGCCGGCTTCGGTTTCGCTGTCACCGTGATTACAAAGAGCTCCGGGGAAATGGGTGCGACGATTGAAAGCAACCCATTCCTGAAAAAACCGGGAGTTGACGTCGCGAAGTTGCATGTAACGTTTCTGTCCCAAGCTCCCGATGCTGCCGCATTGAAGAAGTTAGCCGCCGTGGACGCCGGCCCAGATGAGTTCGCTCATTCTGGCGATGTGATCTATCTCTACTGCCAGAACCGTTACAGCGACACTAAACTCTCGAATAGTTTCTTAGAGAAAACCCTTGCGGTGCGCGCCACGACCAGAAATTGGGCAACCGTCAACAAACTCCACGAAATGGCCGTGGAATGCGCCTGAGCTCGCGCAAAACGACCAGAAGGGCATCTTGGGTAGCTGGCATTCGAACGCTCTTGTGCCTTTGCTTCGTTCTGCCGCTTCTTTCCTGCACTCATCAGGCCGACCCCAATACGCTGGTGATGATCATCGAGAGCAGTCCCACCAATCTAGACCCGCGCGTGGGATTAGACGCACAGTCAGAACGCATTGATGCCTTGCTATTCGATGACTTGCTCACGCGCGATTCGCATTTCAATGTACAGCCTGGGCTGGCGGAACGCTGGGAGACTCCCGATCCCCTGACCTATGTTTTTCATTTACACCGTGGAGTGAAATTTCACGATGGCCGTCCGCTAACCTCGCGCGACGTAAAGTGGACCTTCGATTCGTTGCTGCAGGGGAAGATTCGCACCACCAAGTCTGCTACCTACCGTTCTGTAGAACGCATTGATGCTCCGGATGATTCCACCGTGATTTTTCATCTGAAAGAACCGAATGCCACGTTGCTGTGGAATCTTTCCGGGGCAGCTATGGGCATTGTGCCCGATGGCAGCGGCGCGGAAATTGCCCAACATCCCATTGGGTCTGGGCCATTCCGTTTTGTCAGCGCCGAACTGGATAAAGAAGTAGTGATAGACCGCAATGACAACTATTGGGGAGCGCGCGCCAATCTTCATCGTGTGCGATTTACCGTTGTGCCGGATGACACCACCCGCGCCCTGGAGCTGCGCAAGGGCAGCGCCGACGTGGAAAGCAACGCACTCAGTCTCGACACGGTGATGGCGCTGGAGAAAGATCCTCACCTGCAAGTGCTGCATGGTTCGGGAACGGTGCTGGCTTACCTCGCGTTCAATCTTCGTGATCCAATTCTTAAAGATGTTCGCGTGCGGCAGGCAATGGCTTACGCAATTGATCGTCAACCCCTCATTCATTATCTGATGCACGATTTCGCTCGGCCTGCTGCCAGCCTTTTGCCGCCGGAGAGTTGGGCCTACAGCGACGAGGTGCGAACATATCCCCACGACCCGCAACGGGCACGGCAATTGCTGGACTCCGCTGGATATCGCGCCGTGAATGGGGTACGGTTTCACTTGACCATGAAGACTTCTCCCGAGGTGAGCACGCGAATGTTGGCAGCCGTGCTGCAGCAACAGCTTCACGAGGTTGGGATCCAGGTGGACATCCGCTCGTTCGAGTCGGCAACTTTCTTTTCCGATGTCACTCGCGGGGAATTCCAGCTCTTTTCCCTACGCTGGGTGGGCGGAAACGAAGACCCCGACATGTTTGAACTTGTCTTTCACTCCGCGCGAATTCCGCCGAATGGCGCCAATCGCGGCGGCTACGTAAACCCGCGCGTCGATGCGCTTATTGACCAGGCCCGGCGGGAATCTGATCCCAACACCCGTAAGCAGCTCTATGCGGAAATTCAGCAAGTACTTGCCGAGGAGTTGCCGTACATCAATTTGTGGTATCAGGACAACGTGTTGGTAGCCAACAAACGGCTCTCGAACCTCACCCTGAATTCCTCGGGAAGCTATGACTTCCTCAAGACGGCTGAATTAACCAGGCCTTAAGCCTCGGAACTCGCCAAGCATTCTCCGAGTACGCGGAGAACACATCGAAGCTGCGTGTTACCATCGAAATTCGTCAGGAGCAATAGTGCGCATCCTTTTCATCGGCGACATTTTCGGAAGGCCAGGGCGAATTATCGTTAAAGAGCGCTTGTCCGGCTTGGTTCGCGAGCACGCCATTGATCTCATCATTGCCAACGGGGAAAACTCAGCTGCCGGATTCGGCATTACTCCCGCGCTGGCCGAGGATCTTTTCGAACTCGGCATCGACGTTATCACTACCGGAAATCACATTTGGGACAAGCGGGAGATCGTGGATTATTTCGAATCGGCCGATGGCGACGAACACAGTCCGGCGCGAAGACTGTTGCGTCCCGCCAATTATCCGGTGGGAATGCCGGGCTGGGGGGTTTATGAAGGACGGAAGGGCAAAGTCAGTTATGCGGTGATCAATTTGCAAGGCCGCGTGTTCATGGCGTCGAACGATGACCCCTTTCGCGTTGCCGATCAGTTAATAAGGGACATCAAAGCCAAGATAATCTTCGTGGATCTCCACGCGGAAGCAACTTCGGAAAAGGTTTCGTTGGGCTGGTACCTCGATGGCCGGGTGACGGCGGTGGTCGGGACACACACCCACATCCCAACTGCGGACGAACGGGTGCTTCCCGGTGGAACCGCCTACATTACCGATGTGGGCATGAGTGGACCTTACGACAGCGTGATCGGCGTGCAGAAAGAATTGGTGGTCGGTAAGTTCCTCTCCAATATGCCGGTGCGATTTGAGCCTGCCACCGGCGATGTGCGGCTGTGTGCGGTCGTAGTGGACTGCGACGAAAACACGGGGCACGCAACCAGCATCCAGCGGCTGATGGTCACGTAATCTACGTGTGTATAGACGCAGCCGAGCTACGTCTCGCCTGCGGATATATCCCGCCACCTTTGTCATTTCGAGCATAGCGAGAAATCTGCTTTTTCTAAGGAGCCGGCAGATAGCAGATTCGCGGGCACTCCGCTTCTTGGGATAACAACTGCGACGGTTGTTCAACTGCCGGAGACGTAGCCGAGCTACGTCTCTACGAGTTACCACCGGGTTAACCTCCAAATAGCTCCTCTCGCTTATAGTATTTCCATGGCTAAATCTTCCCGCTCGGAGTCGTCCCGCTCGAAATCCAAAGGTCGTGTGATCTCTTCCCGCGTGGTTTATCGAGGCCCCGCGTTCTGGGTAAGTTTTGACGAAGTCTTGGAGCCGACCGGAGTCCGCGCCCGCCGCGATATCGTGCATCACACCGGCTCGGTGGTCGTTCTGGCCGTCGAAGAAGGCGCTGGAGAACCGCTCGTTCTGCTGGAACGGCAATACCGGCACGCCGCGCAGCGCTTTCTTTCGGAGTTGCCCGCCGGCCGCATCGACAAAGGGGAAAAGGCTTTGGCTGCCGCCAAGCGCGAACTGTTGGAGGAAACCGGGTACTCAGCCAAGAAGTGGAAGCGCATTCTGCAGTTTTACGCCAGCCCCGGCTTTGTCGCCGAAACCATGACTATTTTTCTGGCGGAGGGCCTGCGTCCGGGCGCAGCGCAACCCGAAGCCGATGAGGTCATCGAGGTCGGGATGGTTCCACTTTCCGAAGCAGTCCGCATGGTCATGAGCGGACGCATTT
Organism: uncultured Acidobacteriaceae bacterium; assembly: GCA_963712035.1. Taxonomy (GTDB): domain Bacteria; phylum Acidobacteriota; class Terriglobia; order Terriglobales; family Acidobacteriaceae; genus PALSA-270. Next base: position 531,955 of record CAVQGL010000009.1, read on the forward strand.
TTGATGGTAAGACGATTGCGGGCGTGCTTTGGTTGGCTCAACAAAAAAATAAGCCGAAGCCGCATAGATAGAGGCTCCGCACGCTTGACAGCCCCTCGAATCCGTCTCACAATGTGGGCAAACGAGGCGCGGCGTTAGTGTCAGAAGTTCGTGCCTCAGGGGGCGGTACGTGGAACGTCTGAAAGGTACGGTCAAGTGGTTTAACAACGCCAAAGGTTATGGCTTCATCGGACGAGACGATGGTCCGGACGTTTCTGTTCATTACAGCGCCATCACCTCAGAAGGCTACAAGAGCCTGCAAGAGAATGACAAAGTAGAATTCGAGATCACTCAGGGACAGAAAGGCCCGCAAGCGGCCAACGTTACAAAGGTTGAGTAGGCGGTTTGGGGCACGCCGCACGCGATCGTCACACTCGTCGTCATTGTCATTCCGACGATGAGCGTAGCGAAGAAGAGGAATCCGTTGTAGCGGAAGCCATGAAAAAGCAGATTCCTCGCGCCCAAGGTGTGCGCTTCGGACTGGCAAGTTGTTTGATTGAGTGGCGTCAGATGCCGTACACTCCCCAATAGTAAAATCTTCCGCCAACGTCGCTCCCTAGCCCTCCCGTCCCCAACTCATTTACCCTTATTCCCTGCACATGGATAACAAAGCCATTGCCGGCATCCTCTACGAAACCGCCGACCTTCTCGAAATCGATGGCGGAGATTCTTTCCGCATACGTTCCTATCGCAATGCGGCGCAGGCTATCGAGGCACAGCCGCGGCAAATATCTGACCTGATCAGCGAACCTAAGAAGGTGTTGGAGATCCCCGGCATCGGCCGCGGCATGCTTGCCAACCTGACTGAGTTGTTCAAAGATGGCAAACTTTCCGTCCACGCCGAATTGCTACAGAAATATCGCCCGTCCATGCTCGATCTGCTGAAAATCCAGGGACTTGGCCCCAAAACTATCGCGCTGATATGGAGTGCTTACCAGGTTTGCGACGTAGAGGGGGTAGAGAAATTGGCGCGTGAAGGCAAGATTCGCGAACTGCCGCGCATGGGCGAAAAGCACGAAAAGAAGCTGCTCAAGGCCATCGAAGATTACCGCCGCATCGCGGGACGATTTTTGCTGGATCAGGCCGAGACCGAAGCAAACAAGATTATCGCCCACCTGAGCACATATCCCGGCGTGGAGAAAGTTACACCCGCCGGCTCTCTGCGCCGTGGACGCGAAACCGTCGGCGATCTCGATATCCTCGTGACCGGAAAAGCGTGTTGTGATCCAGATGAACTACAGAAATTAATTCAGCACGTGATCAAGCTGCCAGGACTAATGGAGATTATTGCGCAGGGAGAGAACAAAGTCAGCTTTCGTTTGCGCAGCGGCATGCAGGTAGATGTGCGCTTGCTTCCACCCGATTCCTTCGGCGCCGCCATGCAGTATTTCACCGGCTCGAAAACTCACAATGTAACCCTTCGACAGCGCGCTCTCAAGATGGGATACACGCTCAGCGAGTACAGCCTGGCGCGGCTGGACACCGAGGAACCGGTGGCAGGAAAAACCGAGGAAGAAATCTACGCCAAGCTTAATCTCGACTACATCCCGCCTGAACTGCGCGAGAACCTGGGCGAGATTGACGCGGCTGCGGAACACACTTTGCCCGCGTTAATTTCGCAAGCCGACCTGCAGGGCGATGTGCACATGCACACCATTGAGACCGATGGCCGCAACACCATCGAAGAGATGGCCGAGGCTGCGCGAGCACATGGCTACAAGTACATGGCCATCACCGACCATTCGAAGAATCTTGCCTTCGCCAACGGACTGGACGACGAACGCGCGGTTGAGCACATCCGGCGCATTCACGCGGCCAACGACAAGATTGAAGGCATTCGGATCTTTGCTGGAATTGAGGTCGATATTCTGGCCGACGGCGCGCTCGACCTTTCCGACTCCGTCCTCGAACAAATGGATATCGTAATCGCCAGCGTGCACTCGCACTTCAATCAGAGCTCGGCCGAGATGACTGATCGCCTGCTCAAAGCGGTAGAGAACCCGAATACATCGCTGATCGGCCATCCTACTGGGCGACTACTTCTCCGCCGGGACGCATATGCCTTTGACGTTGATGCGGTGCTCAAATCGGCTGCCCAGCGCAAGGTCGCGATGGAATTGAATTCCTATCCTGACCGGCTGGACCTGTGTGACCGTCATCTGCGGCTAGCGAAGCAGCACGGAGTGAAAATTGTGATTAATACCGATTCTCATCACACTTCGCACCTGGATAAAATCCGCTTTGGCATTCTGCAGGCCCGCCGAGCATGGCTCAGCAAAGAGGACATCTTGAATACATTGCCGGCGCAGAAATTTGCCAAGGCTATGAAGCACGAGTGGTAGGGAGAAACCTAATCCTAAGAAGTGTTGGATAGACTCTGCACAGGAATCTATCGGCCCTGGGCGCGAAAGCGCATAGAATGAACTCCCAGCGGAGGCCCCCATGCCGGACGACGCACCTCAATCCGTTCCGCCCGCAACAGTTTCGGAATCAACTTCAACTCCACCAACCGAACCACCCGCACCAGCGCCGATCCCGTTCAGCATCGGCGAAGAGTTCGGGACGGCAAATAAGAATCTGCCGCCGCTGAAGATCGTCGGAATCGTTGTGGCCGTCATCGCCGTGGTCGCGGCAGTCTTTGCTTTTGTGCAAAGGCCCCGGCAAAAATCGACCGGAGCAATCGAAAACGTGGTCAGCGCCGAAGTGCCGACTCAAAACCTGCTCATGGTCGGCATCGAGATTTCGATTCACAATCAGGGCTCGAAGCCTTTCCTGCCCCGCGACATCAAAGCCGACCTTGAAACCGACGGCGGCACGTTTAGCGATCAGGCCGCGTCCAATATGGACTTTCCCCGCTACGTTCAGGCATTTCCGGTGCTGGCCGGCGACGGCAGCGGCCCCTTGCAATTTGAGAAAGCATTGCAACCCGGCGATCAGACCAAAGGGATGGTTATCGTAACTTTTCCAGTAACTGCCGACGTATTCGCCAAGCGCAAATTATTACGAGTAACCATCACTGGACCTGACCAACTGGTTCCGCTGGTGCTCACCAAATAATTTATCGGTTAGCGCTACTGGTGTTTTTGAAGGTATCTATGGCGAGCCAGGTGAGTGTCAGCGTTCGGCTTGATCTCGTCGTATTTCAGGCAGCTAATGGAGCCATCCACTTCCAGCACTGCCAACGCAACGTCGTGATAGCTGGAAATTCCGTGTTCCCGCAGCGCGCGTTCCAGTTCGTCCATGCTGACGCGCTCCCTCGCCATGTGCGTGGTCATGAGTTGCCCGTCGTGAATCATCAAGCTGGGCTGGCCTTCGATCAATTTACGGAAGCGGCGGTTCGCGCCCGATAAGTCGGCCACGAAATAATTCAATACGAGCAGCGTGCCCGCGGCCATGACTCCGCCCAGCAGCGAAGTGTCAGGACCGGTCATGGCGTTCTGCACCGCGTTGCTGATGAGCAGCAACAGAGTGAGGTCGAAGGGCGTCATCTGCCCCACCTCGCGCTTCCCGCTCACGCGCACTCCTAAAAGGACGACGGCATAAATCACAGCTGTCCTCAGGGCAATGGTCAGCAGCACATGCGTGCCCGGAAACATGGAGAGCTATTCGCCCGCCGTGATCGGCACGGGAGCATTTTTCGGCGTACTCAGATAGCCGGTCGCTTTGTTCTTGTCGACCGTCCAGATAACCAACTCGAAAAGCATGCGGTCGCGGCCACTGTAAAACTGAATGGGCTCGGCGATGTTGCGATCCTTCTTCTCGATCGTCTTATCGTCGGAAGTTACGTTGAGCGTATACTTCCCGCGCTTAGGATCAGTCTTGCGGAGCTGCAGGCTCACCGTAGAAACCGGTTGCGGCTTGGCGCCGCGAACCAGGGTGAATTCGAAATAGTTGCGATCGCCTTTGTGTTTCAAAACTTCAAGATCGTCACGGGTATGGGCGATCAGACCGCTTTGCACGCCCAAATCGCCGATCGCGCCCTGCAATTTTGATTGAGTGGCTGCCAAGTCAGCTTTAGTGGAAGCGACATCGGTTTTCACTCCACCGACATCCGTCTTCACGTTAGCAACTTCCCCGTTTACCTGGCTGATTTGCTCTTTTTGTTCTTCCGTCAGGCGAGCTTCAGCGGCCTTCTGCTGGCGCTGCAATTCGGCAGCCCGATCCGCCAGTTCCTTGTTGGTCATGCCGACTTGGTGTGCCAGCGTTTGGTCGGAAGCCTCGGCGGATTGCATCCGCTTGGTCAGTTCAGCAATCTCCGCCTTGCTGGCAGCTTCGTTCTTGTCTGCCTGGTCAAGAACGTCCGCGCAAATTGAAAAGAAAATAAAGCGATCCGGCAACGTAGATCAGGGCAAGAATAATAAGTATCCATTTGCCGGCACTGCTTTCGGCTGCCTCATGCATTTCGGGGGCAGTTGAAGATTCATCGGGATCGGACATGGAGGCTCCTCCGTGCACTCTTCTTGAACTGATGCCTTCATTGTTGTGCACTGGCCCACGGGTGTCAATTGCGGCCGAGATACCCAAAGGGCCAGCAGGCACTTTCTGTTTGCCATAAAGTGGGATGCACTATTGCTCCAGGTTGATGTTTCTCAGGCGTAGTGAATTCGTAATCACCGAAACTGAACTGAAGCTCATCGCGGCGGCAGCCAGGATTGGACTGAGAAGTATTCCGAAGGATGGGTACAGCACGCCGGCCGCAATGGGCACGCCCACCAGGTTGTAAATGAACGCGAAGAATAGATTTTGCCGAATATTGCGCATGGTGGCGCGGCTGAGTTTGCGCGCCCTGACAATTCCCCTGAGATCGCCCTTGACCAGGGTCACGCCTCCGCTTTCCATGGCGACATCAGTGCCCGTACCCATCGCGATGCCCACGTTAGCCTGCGCGAGCGCGGGAGCGTCGTTGACCCCGTCGCCGGCCATGGCAACCACGCGGCCCTCTTTCTGGAGACGCTGAATGGCCTCCGCTTTCTGATTTGGCAAAATCTCCGCCTGAAATTCCTCCAGACCAAGTTCGTGGGCAATGGCTTCAGCGGTCGCGCGGCTGTCGCCTGTGAGCATCACGATACGCCATCCCCCGGCCCTGAGATCGCGCAGAGCTTGCGGAGTCGAAGCCTTGATAGGATCGGCAACTCCAATTAATCCTGCGGGACGTCCGTCAATCGCCACGAATAATACCGTCTGCCCACTGGCGCGTAATTCTTGTGCTTTCTGCGCCAGCGCATCCGACGAGACGTTTAACTGCTGCAAGAGCTTCTCGTTTCCTGCAGCAATCGTTTTGCCCTCTACCGATCCGGATATACCGAGGCCGGTGAACGATTGAAATTGTCCTACCTCAGCCAACGCCAACCCGCGTTGCTTCGCGGCCGCGACCACGGCCGCTCCGAGAGGATGTTCGCTTCCCTGCTCCAGGCTCGCAACCAGCCGAATCAAATTGGATTCGTCGCCCTCGATGGCGACGACTGAAGTAAGACGCGGCTTCCCTTCCGTCAACGTCCCAGTTTTGTCTACGACGAGCGTGTCGACCTTTTCCAGAATCTCCAGAGCCTCCGCGTTCTTGATAAGCACGCCAGCGCGGGCGCCGCGTCCGGTGCCCACCATGATCGCCATGGGCGTCGCCAGACCCAGGGCACACGGGCAAGCGATGATCAAGACAGCAACTGCGTTGACCAGGGCATGCGCGAGACGAGGCTGCGGACCAAAGAAACTCCAGACCACGAACGTAATGACGGCCGCCGCAATCACTGCCGGAACAAACCACGCCGCCACGCGATCCGCAAGACGCTGTATCGGTGCGCGGCTACGCTGCGCCTGGCTAACCAGCCGAACAATTTGCGCCAGTAAAGTCTCGTTGCCTACATGCTCAGCGCGCATGACGAAGGAGCCAGTGGCATTCACGGTTGCGCCGATCACCCGGCTGCCAGCCTGTTTTTCCACCGGTATGGACTCACCCGTGAGCATGGATTCATCCACCGCGCTGCTTCCTTCGAGGATGACTCCGTCAGCCGGAACCTTTTCGCCGGGACGCACTCGCAAACGATCGCCCGGCTTCACTTGATCCAACGCGATATCTTCTTCGGCTCCATTTCCCAAGATGCGCGCGGTTTTGGGAGTCAGATCCAGCAGCGCCCGAATGGCCGCGCCAGTCCGGCTGCGGGCACGGAGTTCGAGCACTTGCCCCAAGAGGACCAAGGTGACGATGGCCGCCGACGCTTCAAAATAGACCGGAGGCAGCCCATTCATTTCGCGGAGCGATTCCGGAAACAGCCGCGGGAAACCCGTTGCCAGCAAGCTAAAAACATAAGCCACGCCTGTGCCCATTGCGATCAGCGTGAACATGTTGGCCGAGCGATTCACGACGGAAGCCCAGCCGCGCTGGAAAAATGGCCATCCGCCCCAGAGCACCACCGGCGTAGCCAACACCAATTCGATCCACGGCAGCCAACCGTCCGGCAAAGCCCGCTGGACGGGCATGCCCGGAAACATGTCGGCCATCGCGACTGCCAGCAGGGGCACGGTCAGCAACACGCTGATCCAAAAACGCTGTGTCATGGCTCGCAGTTCAGGATTCTCTTCCTCTTTTGCGGTGACGGTTCGTGGCTCTAGCGCCATGCCACAGATCGGGCAGGCTCCCGGACCGGGCCGCACAATCTCTGGATGCATCGGACAGGTGTATTCCACGTGGGTTGCAGCCGCTGGCATTTCAGGTTCGAGAGCCATGCCGCACTTCGGGCATGGTCCGGGCCGGCTGGCATGGACCTCTGGACACATGGGGCACACGTAGCTCGACGCCGGCGCAGCTGGCCGGACTGTTGAAGGTAGCGCCGTTTTGATCTGCACCGGAGCATGGGAGGAGGGCGCAATTTGAATCATGGCTGTGCCGCCAGAAGGCCGGTTCAGATATTTCGCCGGTTCGGCTTTGAACTTCTCCTTGCAACCTGCGCAGCAGAAGTAATAGGTCTTGCCGCCGTGCTCCTGGCTGTGCTTCGCGGACGCGGGCTGCACCGTCATCCCGCAGACTGGATCTATTGCTGGCGCGGTGGCCTTTGCAGAGGTTGGCATTATGGGTTTCGGAGGCTGGTCGAGGGAACTTCCCGCCACCAGGAACTATATTAGATTCACCTGCGACTTCTAGCGATGAAGTATGAATGTTGTATCTTGATAGCGGGGGGATACCGCACGATGACTCAGTTGGAAGTTGCCTATCAATACGGTGCCACGCCGGGCGAAGCCGAGATGCGCGCCATGGACAACGTTCGCGAGGTTTACGGCATTCGCAAGGTCACGTTTGCTGAAAAGGAAAAGACACTGCGCATCGAGTTCGACGCTTCCCGGCTCAAAGAGCCCGTAATCGCCGGTCTCTTGCGGCGTGCCGGAATTGACGTCCTAAACAAAATCGCCCAAATCGAGTGATTGGGCGATCAGACATCTTGCTGATGGGGGAGAGCTGACGGAGAACTCTGTCAGGCTAGCACGAACGACAGAAAAGCAAGGGGCACTCAGGAAAACCTCTGGCCGAAGTCATTCTCTTGAGCGCCCCGTTGCGCGCCACTTCGTCTGGCGTACTAGTAAGCATCCCGGTTTCCAATTCTAAGCTATTGAAAATAAATGTCCTGCTTTAGCCTCGAGTTGGTAGGAATTGCCAATCTGAGAGAAAGATTTACGTGGGTGGGCGGAGCGCACGATTAGGGCCGAATAAATCCCAACGCCACCTGTGGAAAAGCCAGAATTTTCGGAGGGACAAAAAGCTGCAGCGCGGAAGGATCAGCAGGCACATACATCGAGAAGTGGTCGGCGACTTAGAGTGTGCCCGGTCTAAACATCAAGTACTGGTACGCGAATTATCGACCCCCGGCAGGAACTTCTGCCGGTCATGGCTGCGGATCAACGCTGCGGATCAACCGCGTTGCGTTCGCGCGAAGATTACCACTCGTTGCCTGGTGTCTTGATTCCCGGCGATTGCGTGGAATTGATCTCATACTGGTGGATACCTGCCAACTGCATCGCGATGTTCACAATGAACGTTGAATTGTTAATCAGATAGCGCTTCCACAGCCGGCGAGGTTCTTGACAGAGGCGATGCGCCCATTGCAATCCCGCGCTCTTGATCCATTTCGGCGCATCCTGAAGATTGCCCGTGTGAATGTCAAACGCCGCGCCCACTCCGATCAGGACTCCACATTCCAGGCGGCTCATGTACTCGGCCATGAAACGCTCCTGCTTGGGCGTACCCAACCCGACCCAAAACAGATCGGGTTTAAGCTCGCGAGTCATCGTCTGCAAAGATGACTCTTCTCCGGGCGAAAGCGGCCGGAACGGCGGCGTGTAACTGCCCACGATGTTGATCCCAGGAAAACGTGTTCTCAGATTGTTGGCGAGTTGCTCGGCGACCCCCGGTTTCCCACCGTAAAGAAAGTGAGTCGTCCCCGTAGCAACGGAACGGCGGCAGAGCTCAAGCATTAGATCAGGCCCGAAAACCCGTTGCATTTGAGAGTGCCCTTGCCTGTGCCCTACCCATACGGTCGGCATGCCATCGGGCGCGACCATTAGGGCGCGGGCGAGGATAGCCCGGAATTCCGGGTCGCGGTGCGCCTCCATTACCCCATGCACCCCGGTAAGGCATACGTAGCCGCGAACCCCGTCTTTGAGCGCACGCTCGATCGTCGTGCACGCGCCCGCCAGATCGACGGCAAGCACGCCGACGCCCAGCAGGTTCGCTTTGCGCTCGGTCTGCACAGGCTGGGCGACGCGACGCGAGTATTCGCCCGGAATGCTCGAGCTCTCGCTCAATCGATTGATGGTTGACATTAAGTACCGGTTCGAGAGAAATCGAATGCGTCAGAAGCCTAATACCGGAGCACTTTAGCCGTTACGCCGCCAACCCAAGGGCCATCTGCTTCAGTCTCGCCACGAAATGGCGGAAAATGGAACCCCGCCGGTAACTAAGATGCGTTGCAGGACAGCCATTTTGGTCGGTTCGCTGCCTCACCGTCGTTGGAGTCGGAGGAGACACATGGTGCAAAAGTCCCATTGTTCTGCCATCTCTCCAGTATGGTCAGGCCGCTGCAAATAGAGTGGTGCTTGACAAGCCAGTCCCCTGCAAAAGCAATGAAGTCCTTACGTTCATCGAATGTCTGGCCCAAGCATTTCTCGATCGCCGCGATGACACCTCGATTATTGTTCCAACCGACGCCCTTGCTGCCATCTTTGCGACGATAAAGCTTCATCATGTTGGTGTCGTGAAAAAACACTTTGCATCGCGAGGAGAGCAATGGAAGCCAGCGCGCAAGTTCCGCCAGGGTATGCTCATACTCATGACTGGTATCGACGAATAGCACATCGATGGAAGGATTTAGTTGGTGTTCACCGCACCACTCTGCAAAATGTTCTGCGAACGCAATGTCATCGCTTTTCACGAACATCCACTTCGTGTATTGGGACACCCGCGAGCAGTTGTCGATATCAACGCTAACCAGCGTAGAGCCAAATAATTCGGCCGCGCGTTCCAAGGCAAAAGTGCTTTCACCCTCACGCACACCCAGTTCGACGATCAGCGAGGGGCGCACTGGGACCGTCTCTACAAAGAGAATCGCCAAGTGATCACTGATATCGGTCCGGCGTTGCGAGCGCTTCAGAATCTCGTCGAACGCTACTGAACCGGTTGGCGCCGGTTCTCGCCTCCGCCCAAGGTCCACCAACGCGTTATTGAAAGCGGCAATGCATTGCAGAAGGAAAACTCCGACGGCGGGCAGTGCCTGTTTTGGATTGTTCAGAACAGTTATGACTTTTTTTCTAAGGTCCATACGTGCTTGTCCATCGGCGACGATGCCTTGCTAACCGCTATTCACAGTAGGGTATAAATTGTTTTTTTTGGCTACAGGAGTGGTGTTTTTCTTAGTAAAAGGGCTCTCGGAATCTGTACAGAATCCAATGGAGCGGTTTGGCAAGGAGAGACTCGTAGCCGATATAGGCAAGAGTCCGGGAATTGAACGTCAAAAGCCCCGGATAATCGGTCCAATCGCGGCTCAGATAGAAAGCATTGCTGCGAAATCGATGTTCGGCGTTGGATTCAACTCCGTCCAGCGAGGCTAGCCGCTCTTTAGCCAAGATATACCGCAGGTAAGGGATTTTCCGATAATCGAAACCCATGAGTTCGGTCACGGCGAGATCAGCAACAAACAGGTTGTCGCTCATCAACAGCCAGTTCAGTTCCAGCGCATCGCCGCGCATCGGGCCGTTGCGAGTCAACCCGTATTTGCCGTCTACAACCGAGAGTGCCCGAGGCAGTGCTTTGTTGATCCGGTAAATGACCTCCTGAAAACACGGGTGCAGCTTGAGCCTTAACGCCGGATCTTGGATCACGCCCCATTGATTCTTCAGCGACAAACTTACCGTGGTGTTGGCGTGCACTTTCGGTACTGGCATTGTGATAAACAAGTCGGTGTCATCCAACAATAAAGATGGGAGAGGAACCTCGAATTCTCGTCGATAGCGTTGGACCTGAATCGGCCGGGAAGGAAGGAAAGACATATTGACGACCTTTACTCCATAACGCTTTGCGAAAGAGGCAATCCCGGTACGCTCGAATACCTCGTCCATGGAGAAACGGTTGTAACCCCCGGAGTCGGACTCACAGATTGTGATGTTGTTGGTAAAGTCCTTCAGGTAGATGACGAGTGCCTCGATTGCTTCGGGATTAGTCATCACGCCCCGGCGAAACTCTGGAAAAGTAAGATTAGGCTTTATGGCTACCCGGTCGGACCATTGAATCCTGGCAGACTCCCCGAGAAAGGCGAAGCCTTCGCGCAAACACGACTCATACCCGCAATCCAAAGATCGTAAGAAAACCCTGGGTTTGGCAGATATCACGCTTTATGCTTCCGCTCTAGTCATTAGAGAGTGTGACGTGGGAAGGACTCGCGGCCATTTGGTCACAGTAAATTTCGCCGGTGCGCGTGTAGTTACAGGCCCGAGCTGGCAGCAACGCCTTGTGTCTCCTTGCCCGGGATTACGGCAGAGAAAATGCGCATAAGGGCATTGTAGTTCGCTTGAGGAGCATACTTCCTCTCTGCCAACCTTCTAGCGTAACGACCCATAACCTCCGCCTCACCTGGATGATCCAGCAAATATCTTATCTTTTCGCGCAATGCTTCTACACTCTTGGGCTGAAACAGAAGACCGCTTTTGCCGTCCTCAATTACGTAAGGTAGGCCTCCCAGATTAGAGCCGAGCACCGGTCTGCCGGCAGCGTACGCTTCAATCACCACCATGCAGAAGGTTTCGTAGGATTCCGACGGCACTACCACAAAACGGCAGTGACGCAGCAGTTCCCACTTTTCTTTTCCCGTCTTATAGCCAAGAAACTCAATATTGTTCAATCCCTGTTGCTGCACGTACCCTCTAAGCTCACTTTCCAACGGCCCGGTCCCCACAATTCTGAGGCTGATCTCGTTCAGCCCATTCATGGCCTTGATCAAAGTGAACAACCCTTTCTCTCCCGAAAGTCTGCCCAGATACAAAATATAGCGTCCCGGATCGCCCAGCGGCTCGACTTGCGACGTTTCGATGGAATGCGGTCGCACGAAAAGTTTGTTCTCCGGTATGCCAACGGCCAGCAGCTTCTGCTTCGTAAACTCGGTCAGACAGATGAATGCCGAGATGTTCTCCAACAAGCCAGCAAAACGATTAATCCCGAGTACCGCGCTGGCCGCGAGACTGGCCACAAACGAGTTCCTATAGCAGCGGTAACGGACGGCATGCAGATAGTTGCCATCCTTACAGCGTTCGCAAATTTTTCCTTGCGTGTAAAACCAGCCATTGGCGCACAGAAACCGAAAATCATGAACAACTTGAACGGCGGGGATGTTCAAAAGCTTTAACGTTCGGTACAGAGACGGGGAAACCAGGGGGAAAAAATTATGGATGTAGGCGACATCCGGAACCCACGATCGAATGATTTCTTGTACGTCCCTCCGGGTTCGCAACGAATACAAGGACTCCGGGGGAAAGACCAATTTCTGTTTTAGTCCGTACTTCGCTATTTCGTCATTGTGCCTTGTATAAAAGACAACGTCCTCGCCATTCTTCTCCAATAACTGCTTGTCGGCGAGAGCGGCAGCATCCTCCCCACCGTGCTGTTGATAGAAATTGTGAACTAACAGGATTTTCATGCATCCTTGGGCATTCGACTGAACATTCCGCTCTCGACTTTCCCAGAGGACAGTTTGTCCCCTTTAAGCGGTGTTGGGAGTATGGAAATCGGAAGTAGCTGGAAACACGGCGTTGGCGTAGAGCAATTTCAGAAGCAAGATTCCGAGGAAGATAGCCTGTGGAACTTCCCAATAGTTCTCCATGGAACCAAGAAATAAGAGAAACAATATGCCAGCGCCGACTGCCGTCGCCAGTGCATGTTGTTCGGGAGTACGGATGCTTTTTTTCAGCCGCACCAGGGCAACAGCGCCTGCCAAAAACGTGCCCAGCAAAGTCAGAGCCCCGAACTCCGTATATACGCTGAGCCAGGAGAAAAATGGCTTTTGAGTCGCACTGGACCCCCAAACGGCATCAGAAGCTGCGGCCACGTAAAGACCCTCGAGATAGTTCTGAAATGCCTGCGACTCGCCCGCGGAGAGCAGGGGCAGCGGTTTCGGGTCCAGAGGCCCACCGAAATACATACCGGTTCCTATCAAAGCAGCACGGCTGGAAAACTGGCCGGGACCAAGACCAACCCAGGGCATGTAGGGATACTGGCTGGGCATTTCGGTTGTCGCCAGTAAGACTATAACCGCGCGCGGCGATTGTCCCTGCAGGAACCTACCCACGAGGTCGGGCATGCCTTCGAAATTCTCTTTCAGCACGAAGAATGGAAGCGCACAGACCGCGAGCAGAGCCGCAACGCGAAGATATCTTTTGGTTTTGACCGTCGGCGGAGGTCGAAAATAAACTATCGACAGCCCTAATGCCACAGTTAGAAAGATGAGGATGTGCACTACCGACGCCAAGATAAGCGCCAACGCGCCCAGGGTAATCGTTCCGCGGCCTTTTCTGCTGAGCACCGCGGCCGGCCACAGTGCGAGCAAGGAAAAACCGATATTCGTGGCAAACATCGGATTTGCAAATCCGCGATCCGGTTCGAACCCGGGATGAATGGTTCCTTCGACGTAATCTCCGGTGTCTAGGTCGAAAGTGCCATTTTGGAAAAACCCATAGCTGGCCTGAGAAATGCCCAGTGCGGCCTCGATCAGCACGATCAGAGACACAACGTGCAGGATGCGCTTATACAGGACGGGGCTGGAGAGGCCACGGTTGGGTACTACGAGCAAGAAGGCAGAACTACTGTACGTGACAATCGAAAGGAGCGCGCTGGGGAGAAGAAACGTGGTCTCGAACAACGCGTGCAAACCGATTACTAGCAGCCATACCAGGCCCCAGAGGAGCGCTCTGCGTTTGAACAGCCGGTCGTGGGTTGCGAGGACGAACCACGCCAGTGCCAGAAATGGCGCTAGATAAGCCACAGCTTTCAGCGGTGACCAACAGAGCAGCACAGACCCTACGAATACCTGGTAAAACGCTTTTTGCTCACGGGTTAACTCAGTGACAAGCATGTCCTAATAGACTCGGGCGGTCATTTCTTCGTCTGTTTTCCGGCTAGCGTCGGCACTCTTCGCGCCAAATCCTGGAGAGGCGACTGAATGCCAATGTTCTGCTGGAAGCTTGCGCCTTTATGGGCCCTGAACCAATTTTCGCGACTATGCGCCAAGCCCACCACATTTGCAGGCAGCTGAATCGAGATAAGTATTTGTAAATTGACACCTGCCAGGGCGCTCTATTTTTTCGCACCAGGAGCAACTCACTTTGCACCAGTTGTCGAAAATAGCGCTCGGAAGCATCTACCTTTGTGGAACTGGCGCCCGCGATGTGCATTACCTCTATCGTAGGAACGAACATTACCTGCCAGCCCGCCCGGTGCAGGCGATGGCAGAAGTCGACATCTTCGGCATAGAAGTAAAACTCTTCATCCCATCCGCCCACGGCGTCAAACGGCCTCGCGGCGTATCGCCATCACTGCCCCGATCACGTATCCAACATGCTTGGCCGAACGGTCCAGTTTCCGGGGCCACCACAAGCGGCGCAGCCAATTGTGGAGCGAAGTCAAACCGATTGTTCTCTTAAGGCTCTCCTATAATTCCGTGAACAGAGCCATAACTTCCCTGCCAGCCGCCATCCGGAACAACTGAACCTGCGGACCGGCCGCTCCAACCTCGGGGTTGGCCTGCATAAAACGGATTAACTGATGAAGAGAGTCTGTAGGAGGATAGATAAATCCGCGTTGCAGACCGCGACGATGTCGGCGCCAGTCGAATTCATCCCCTGATTAACGGCTGCGGCATACCCCAGGTTGCCAACGTTCTCGATCAGTCGGACGTTCGGATATTCCTGGCGCACCAGCGCCACGGTGCGATCTGTCGAACCGTTATCCACAACGGTAGTGGCGGCGCCATTTTGTAGAATCGAATCCAGGCAGGCTTCGAGATAGGAGCTGCTGTTATACGTGATCACGACGACTTCGATCGGCGTCGAGTTCATGGCAAAGTCGATTCTTTGCTAAAAAGGTTCCTTGACTGCAACTGGAAATTCATAACCCACTGGATCGCGGCAAAGTGATCGGCCCCCCATACCACTTCATTTTCAAGAGGCCGAGACCTGATCAACGGTCAGGCCGTCCCCCCGCGTGCATAGAGCATCCGGATAATCTGTGGCCGTTCGAAATCATGCAGTACAAAGAACCAGACTCCCGGCACATACGCGACGGCACACAGCGATCCTGCAACCAGGCGAAGGCTAATGGAGATGGGCCATAGAGTGATTAGGCATAGGAAAAACGTGATCAGGCCATTCAGGACGATTGGCCTCCACAGCCCCCGCAGATCGGGCGCGCAGCCCACGTATCTTCTTGCCGACCAAAAAAGAGCAATCGCATCCGCACTGAGCCGAATAGTAACGGCGAGCGCGGCCCCGACGATGCCCCACTTGGGGATAAGGACGATTGACAGGAGAATATAGGCCGGCAGTTCAGCCAAGTGAAACTTGGCGGGAAGGTCTGGGCGGCCGAGCGCCACCAGCGCCGCATAGGGCACGTAGGCGAGGGAATTCAGGAAAGCTCCCCCGGCTATAATTCGCATCACGCGTCCTCCCCAGAGCGCGTACCCCGGCCCAACCCATGCAGAAATGATGTCCGGTCCCAAGAACCCCAATAACAAGAAGCAGGGCAACAGGACCACCAGCATGTACTTGAGCGATGTATGGTACAGGTTGATGAGGGATTCGCGCGCGACATTTCCCGAGTGCTCGCTCAAGCTGGGAAAGAGCGCATTTACCAAGCTCGCCGGCACGACTCTCAGGCGGGTGATTACTTCATAGGGGATAACGTAAAGCGTCACCATTCCGACCGAAATGAGAGAAGCAATGAGAATGCGGTCGAGGTAAAGAAGGAGCGGTGTCATTAGCTGCGAGATGGTGACCCAACCGCCAAAACGGAGCAGCCGCTGAAGTTCCGAAAAGTCAGAAAAACGCAGCCCGAAGAACTTGGAGTCAATTGAAAGCAAGACGGCGGCATATCCTGCGGTGAGCAATGCGCGAAACACGACAGAGACAACCACAATCATCCCGACATGAAAGCCGAGCCACGCGAGCGCGCACGCGCTTGTCCACTGGAGAGTGGTCGCTAGCGCATTGAAGATGCTGATCCAACCAAACCGCTGATAGGAGCAGAGGATTGCTCGCAGTACCGCCTGCACAAGCAGGATTGGGATCGACATGGCGAGCGCGCGGAAAATGGTGCGCGCCTCAGTTTGCAACTCGACCGGCACGTGAAACACACGGTTGGCCAGCCACCCTGCAAGGGCCAGCACAATGCCTCCGCCAATAACACCCAGTACCAAGTTGGCCGCGACCGATGCCCGCGCAATTCGCTCGACCGGCGCCAGTTCCCCGCGGGATAAATGCTCAGAGATGAACTTGGTCGCGGCGCGGCTCACGCCGAAGTCAAGAATCGCCATGTAGCCCAGCACGACCCATGCGAGTGAGAAGAGCCCAAACGCATCTGCGCCGAGAGCGTGTATGACGATCGGCATCGTCACGAACACGACCAGCAAAGTCCAAATCTCGCTATATAAGCTCAGGACTGCATTCTGTGCCACCCGCAAGTGTGAGGTAAGGCGAAGCGGGACGGATGGTAGGTCGTCCAAGGCTTCTGGGAGCGAAGCGGGACTACCGCCGCTTTTATTCACTGGCCCTCAGGGTCCGCGATCCGCGAAAACGAGCGATGATGGGCCATTGCAGAATTTCCTTTAACCGAATTGAGATTGTGCGGCCGATGTTTTGAGCCATCAGCTTGCGCGGGTCTGCAGCGTCCACCTGGTTCCACTTTTCCAAGAGCAAGATCGCCGCCGCCGCGCAGGCAACCGACATTAGTGTTACCAGGGCAATAATCAGCAGCCGCGGCGGGAACACCTTTTTCTCCGGCAAGTCGGCTGGGTCAACCAGATTCACCGTAGGGATCTCTTTTGCTTCTTCGATCCTTGCCAATTCGTACTGCTGATTCAGCATCTCGTAGACCGTTTCCTGGATTTCCATGCGGCGGTACAGGTCGGCCCATTGCACGCCTAACAAGGGAAGCTTGCGAATGGAGGGATAAAGCTGGTCGGAGTGGCTGCCATCGGATAGTAGCGAGGCATCGGTTCCTCCCATTTGGTGCAACTGACGGTTGAGTTCATCGATTCGTGCCTGCGCCGCTCGCACGCGGACGTTATTGCTGCTATACACCTGCTCCAGGCTCTGCAACTCCGACTGAGCCGCGATCAATTGGCCCTGAAGAAGCGCACCCGATTCCACCATGGCCTTGGTCTGCTCTTTAATATCGAGCGCCGTGTTCCTGCTGGCAAAATCGCCAAACTGTTTTTCGGCGTCCTCAAGGTCGGCGCGCACGGTAGTAAGTCTCTGTTCAATGAAAATGCGCTGCCGGCGCGCGGACGAGGTGCTGACTTGCGCGACCAGGCTGTTCAATTCCTCGACGTAGGCCTGCGCGATATCGTGCGCCCGTTGCGCACTGCCATCACGGACGATGAACGTGATGACCCCGCTCTTTCGGTCTTCGGCGATTTCCGTATGCTCATTGAGAGTCTTTCGTGCATCTTGTTCGTACCGGTCTCCATAGACATGCTGCAGGTGGAACCGTTCGACGATATGTTCCTGCACGGTCCGACTGCCTGCCAGAGTGACAAACAGCGCTCCCGAACTCTTCATCCCCAGCAAGGTCCCAGCCATCCCGCTAAGTCCGGGGGCCGCCTTCCCAGCCAGGGCCGACATCATCAATCCCTCATTGCCGCTGAAAGAGTCGGGCGGCATGATGCTAACGGTGGACTCATACCTGCGGGGAATGAGAAACGCGGTCACCGCGCCAATCGCTAGCGCCACGATCGCAACCCGCCAAAGGAGCCGCCGTTGTTCCCAAAGCAGTTGCAAACTCGCTAGTAACTCCGATGGCGCGGAGGCCCCCACACTGATCGTACTCAAGGGATGCAACTCTGACTCGATTTCGTCAATGATAGGTTCTTGTCTTAACGTTTCCACGATGGTCTTTCGATTAGCGCTGATGAAGGGACTCGCTAGATTCCACGCATGGCAAAAATTGTGGTGTGCAGCATGATCGCCAGGTCCATGAAGAAATTTCGGTAACGAATGTAATAAAGGTCATACTCGACGTTTTCGTGAATTTGAAAGGCGCGATCCCCACTGAGTTGCCACAATCCTGTTAAGCCCGGCTTAACTTGGAGTCGGCGCCGGTGGAGATCGTTATATTGGTCGACAATGAAAGGCATTTCGGGCCGGGGACCCACCAGCGACATGTCTCCCTGCAACACATTAAAGATCTGCGGCACCTCGTCCAGACTGGTTTTGCGCAGAAACCTGCCTACGCGCGTGATACGAGGATCGCTGGAGGCTTGAGGCGAGAAGTCATAAGGATCGGAGGCGGCGTGCATGGTGCGAAATTTGAACATCGCAAATCGCTTTCCATCCTTACCCACACGTTCCTGACGAAATAAAACCGGGCCAGGGGAATCGAGTTTGACGAGCAGCGCCAACAGCGCAAACAGCGGCGCCCCTAGCACCAGAATCGTGAGCGAGCCGAAGAAGTCCGACAGTCTCTTAGTGATTTCATACGACAGCCGGCGGGCCGATTTGTCGAACGATGCGAGAAGCACTCCGTCAATATCCTGGTAATCGACCATGGGGGCGGAGGGGAAAAATTGACTCGGGACGAACGAAACGCGAGCGTTGGCGATGAAGGCTTCCTGCACCGTCCGCAGAAAGGCATCACGGCCGATGGATGGTATCGCGATAATGATTAGATCAGCGCTGCACGCGCGAATCATTCCATTTTTCACCGGACCGCGAATGACCTGCGCGCAACGCCGCCGTTCGTAACCCAATTCAAAGATGGTGCTGCCCACCTTGCTGGGATCGTCGTCGACCAGCGCCACCGGTTCCATGCCGAGCCGCGGGGACCTCGTCAGGACAGAGAACACGCGCCGCCCGGTTACCCCGGAACCGTAGATCAGGACCCTTTCGACTCCATATCCTTTTGAGTGCAGAGATTGGATGAGCAAATACATTAAAGTCTTTTGCACGAACAGTGAGAGTGGTACCAGAGTCAGGCAAAGCGTCAGCAGCCAGCGCGAAAACAGAACGCCCGTAAAGAAGGAAACCCCGAGCACCACTAAGAAGGCTTCTAACGAGACTCTCAGGATCTGCTCCGTCTCGCGTACCCGCAACAGGCTGTTGCCGCGGCGGTAGGCTCCTGCACGGTCCAGCATCAGGACGAGTACCAGAGCAAAAGCGAATGACAAGCCCAGAATCGTGTGGGGCGGGTAGGAGATCTGCTTGCCGAGAGCAAAATAGTGGTAGACGGCATAGCCTGTCATCACCGCGAGGGCGATGGTCAAAAGATCGGCTAAGGCTTCACAAGCGGTGATCAGATGTCGAATGCGGCCCGCGGCAGCGCGCCGTTCCGCTTGTTCCACCAGTCGCAAATCCGCGGTCAAGGCTTCTCTGAATCTCTCTTCAGATGCCCGGCCTAAGCCAACAGAAGAATTCACATTCGCACCTTAAGAATTGCCGTTCTTGGTCAAGCTGAAAACTGATATGGGACGAGTCGCCGCTGTCGCCGCCAGTTGAGTTCAGGGCGTCGCCGCAGGTAACCCTGAGGGTTCAGATTACTTATGGTTTCCCAGGGTGAAGCCGAGCTCTAGAATGGCGCTCACGTTTTTTTGGGGTCCGTTGAACAGCAGCGGATAACTGGAAATGTGCTCGTATTGCACCTGGCTCTTCAAGTAAAGGCCGGAATGTAAGTACATTTCATTCTTGACGGAATAGTCTTGCCAGAAGCCACCCTGCGGAACGAAGTCGGGGCTAACGCTGTTGTGTTTGTAACTGAATTGCAGTGAGTTTTGAGGTGACAGCCAGTAGGTAAACCAGCACTGAATGGCGCGTCCCATGCGACCTACCGAGTTGCCGATGAGATCGCCATCGTTTGTATAACCATCCCGATAAGTTTGATTCCAGTAGTTCAAATTGCCGTGGTTGGTGCTCCCGAAATTGAAGAAGCCGGGAGACTCCGTCGACGCCGCTTCCATGTGAAAGTCCAGCTTCGGAATGCCGGGAACCCGGGTTAGGTAGATTCCTGGGCGATAGGGATTTTTCGGTGGATTCTGCCATGGAATGAAATCGTCGTCGGCGTACACTTCGCCATAGAACACGAGATAGTTTCGCACCTTGGGAACATAGAAAGTCCAATCCATGCCGCTATGAGAGTCCCCGGGGACGGAGCGCGAACTGTTGACTTGCCCAAAGAAGCTTAGGAGAAAATTCGTCGACGTGAACGGATCACCGCCTCTGCCGCCGAGAGTGACCGATCGGCCAAATCCCAACTCAAGGGAAGGAATGGGCTTGAAATTAATCTTCTGGCCGTAGATGAGAGGCTGAGGGACAAAGGTATGGCCGTCGAGTTTGCCGATGAATTGATCGACCTGGACTGGGCCCAGGAATTTGAAGATGCTCGGCAGGCGAAATGCTTCCGCCCGCTTTATTCGAATCATGGTGACCGGCTCAGCGTTGTCGCTCCACAGTAGTGAACCGCCGAGGCCGGGACCCCACGACAAACTCTGGTTGCCGGCGGAAATTTGCCAGCCCTCCAGATTTAGCGTTACATAAGCATCCAGCAACTGCGGACGGTTAATTGCATTCACGGGGACGCTTGGGGCCAGAGGGACCTGATCAATCTGGGCAATAAAGTTACGGACTTCATCGGAGGGAGCCGGGGCCGATGGCGCATGTTGGAACTCTGCACGAATATAGACGGCAAACGGTCCGGCGGCGAACCGAACCGAGCCTCCGTCTTGGCTGTTGGTTCCGCGCTCAAAGGGTCTTCCGAAGTTATAGGACAATGTTTGGCCAAAATGATAGCTGTCCGTCAAGGCTGGGCCGCTGATCGAAACGGAGCGCGCATACAGCGAATCGAGACTCGCGGTCAGGTTCCGGCCGCCCTCGAGGAGGGTGAACTCGTAGGCAAACTCTCCCTGGAGTCGAGCCTGCAATGCAAGCAAGTCGTCCGGCGCGGCTTCATTGCGGTCCAACCGGGCGCCAGCTTCTTCGATGAGATGTGCACATTCCAGCCGCGTCCACGGCTTTAGTCCGGAAAAAGCCGTGTCGATGTAGCCCAAGCCAGCCAGCCGCTCCAGGGCCGGATAAACCCAACTGTCCAAGGGGACCGAAGGCGATGCCATGGTCAGCGGAGTGCGAGGTGTGTCGTCCGCACTCTTCTCGAATAGGCTTCCCCACGCGCTGCCGCCTAATTCGGGATCGTGATGGGCGCGGTAAACCTGCCGTCCCAAGTACCAGCCTAAAGCACTGCCGATCACTACATCGGAGGGAAAATGTTGCTTGCCGGTTACGCGCGTCAAAGTCACCGAAGAAGCCAGTCCATAGGCTGCGATCTGGGTCAAAGGCCCGGGATATTCATGGGCGAAAATGCTCGCGATCGACCACGCGAGAGCTGAATGCTCCGAAGGAAACGAACTTCCTCCTTCGAAAAAAGTCCCGTCGCCGCTTCCCTGGTAAGGACGTTCGCGGCGCGCCGTTTCTCTGAGGCCATAGGTGATTAACGTGCTGTTGAGGGCCGCTTCCGCGCTCAGAAGTCCGGTTTCGCTGAGGTGGTCGTGGTGGGTGAGATGACCAAACACATAGGCGCCGCCCGCCGTCCCGAGCAGCGAGAAAGTCGCATATTTTGCCACCTCGTTGCTCCGCTTCAATTGGCCAGGACTGTCCGGGACTTGTTTCGACAGCCAACTGTCCCCCGCGATCAAGGCTCCCGTAAACCCGGCGAAAGGAAGGAATATTTTGAGGGCAGAGGCGTTTTTGAGTTCTTTCGGGCTCGTCCAGAATGCCACTTGATCATCGAGAATGTGTGAGAAAAAGGGTGCGAACAGTCGGTTCTCCGGGTCCTCACCCGGAGGCAGGAAACCGGAGTTCTTGGCGTCCGGGTCGACGTATTGCTCGACGGTTGTCATGGGCAAGGCTGACTGTGTCCTATTCGCGCCTGTGGGCCCAGCTTCGACATCCTGGGTCTGGCCTGGTGCTCCGATCGATAACACCAACACTGCGAGCACCAGCGCGAACCGTAAGAGAGAGAACATCCGGACTCCGTCGTGGAATATCAGAAGCTCCTGGAGACCTGAATCGCGATGCCGACGGCGTACGCCAATTGGGCGGATTGTAGAATGTTCTTCCACCGCGTGTTGGCGCTGAAACCTTTTTCAGGGACTACCACCACGTCACCGGGCTGAAGCATGGCACTTTCGGCGCTGCCGTTGAAAAGTCCACCTGACCCGCCCACTACCGAGCCGTCCGCCCGAACTACGAAAATAGCTTTCCTGTTCGCTACGTTCGTCGGTCCCCCAGCTTGCTGCAGATACCAGCCAGCACTCTTGCCCGTCTTGAAGGAAACGGCTGTCGGGTTATAGACCGCACCGTCCACCATGACCAGTCCAGGCCGCTTGGGGATAAAAATCACGTCGCCGGCGCGCACTTGAAGATCTGCCGTAGTGTTGCTCCAGCGCTTCGGGTCTTTGGATATGTGAATAACCAGCCGTCCCGACGGCGGTGTGTTCTGCAGGCGCTCGACGGTGGTCTGCCATTGCATAATGGCTGCGGCCTTGGCCTGTTTCTGATCTTCATCGCTTTCCGGCGCCTGGTGCAGGTCGGCTCCCTGCGCCTGTACCTCGGAGATCAATTGGGCACGATTTTTTTCTTCTAGATCGCGAACTTGCAAGCGTTCGAACACAGCGCCATATGGGTAGGCATCGCCGCGAAGGCCGCCGGCGCGAGCGAGGATGGAACTCAAGCGCTCGCCTTCTTTGATCCCGTAGGTTCCGGGATGAAGGACTTCACCTCGCACCGTGACGGTCGCTCCCAGATCATTCCAGCCGGCGATCTGGCGGATAGTGAGAACGTCGCCGTCTTGCAGGCGCGCGTCGGTATCGGGCTCGCCGGCTAGGGCCTGAGCGATCGGAACGCTGATGTGATCTCCGACCACATTGCTGCCATGCTCAACTTCGTAACGCGTCAAGTCGGCGGTCTCGGTGTAGGCTCCGCGTTTCAATCCGCCCGCCACGCGAACCAGTTCAGCGGCCGTCATATTTTCGCCCAGGGGATATTTCCCGGGTCGCGCTACTTCGCCTTCGATCTTCACCGTAGGCGGATCTACTTTGTTCAGGTTGCGATGGACGAAGACCCGATCTTTGGGCTCGAGCAAGATGTTGTCCTTCGCATCTCCCTCAAGCGCTTTGTCCAGGTCCACGCTCAAGACTTTCAGCTTTCCGTCTTGTGTCTTGCGAAACACTTGCGCGTCCGCGAGGGAGGCGTCTGGCGTTGTGCCTCCGGCCAGAAATACCGCGTCTCGGAGATAGACTGCGCCGTTGGTGAGATGGTCGCCTGGGTCTCTCACTTCCCCATTGACGGTTACGACGGGGGCGTCTTCAAAATCGAAACGGCCGAACACGCGAATCGTGTCAAATGGCTTCAGCTCTGGATCTTTATCCGGGCCAGCGAGCGCGTCCCCGAGATTGAATGCCAGGACCACCGGTGTGTAATCGGGCGGATTCAGCCGGATGATTTCCGCGTGTTTCTTGTAAGGTTCAGGGAGAAGCTCGTTGTACGACTTAATGATGTCGGTGACGCGCATGCCTTCACGGAAAGCATATTTACCAGGACGAAATACATGGCCGTCGAGGTAAACCGTTTTGTCCGCGTAGGGCAGGATCGGCAGGATTTTGATTTTGTCTCCGTCCTGCACCTGAAAGTCTTCCAGCGCCTTGGTCACCGAGTCCTGGTTATTGTTTTCGGGGATGTCGAGGCGGAGCATGCTCCGGCTGAGGTGCGCCTCGACGCGCTCCACATCCACATGACGCAGAGTGCCGGATTGCAGAACCCCGCCCGCTAATTCCAAGGCTTGCGCCAGACTTTTTTCCCCGTCCAGTTCATAAATGGCGGGGCGCCGCACCATCCCTTCGATGGTGATCTCGGGACCTACCGTAGGAACCAGAATTGTGTCCCCCGGCTGCAGTCCCGCGACGTCAGCTCGCACGCCGTGAAGTAATAGATCGTATACGTCGACCTCCTGGATTAGCTGCTTACCGCGGTAGTGCCGCAAAACACGCGCCGAACCACGTGCCGTCGGACCACCCGCGATATACACGGCATTCAACGGAGTCGACAAAGAGCTGATGTCATAGGCCCCGGGACGTTCAACATCGCCAACCACGTAGACCCGAACGGTTCGCAGCCGGGATAGCGAAATATCCGCCTGCACCGCGTGAAACTGAGTACGCAACACGCCTTCTATTAGGTGCTGCACGTCGCCCAGACTTTTGCCCGTCACCTCAACCGCGCCAACCTCCGGCAGGGCGATGCGACCCTCGCGGTCCACCACCCGCTGAAGACGCTGAGAGACGCTGCCCCAAAGGTCAATGCTCAAGCCATCCCCGGGGCCAAGAACATACTCCGGTCCCACCGGCAGGTCCATGGGCAGATCATCGGAATTGCCGCTGGCGTTGCGCAAGACATCCGCCCCGAAACGCTCCAACGGTCTGGGCCTTCCCGAGTATTGTGAGTACAAATCGTAAAGCGATGGAACGTCCGAGTAAGGATTCGGCCGATGGCGCAATCCTTGCTGCTCGGGCCGGACCTCCTTCATGGTTGAGGGCAGCCGTGGCGCTGTCATCCCTTCTCGTCTAGCTTCGCGCACAGCCGGCTCTTGTCCGCTGCGCTGATTGTCCGAAGTTGAATAGGATGGAAATGCCGGAGCCGTGGGGTTGGGCACGATAGAGCGAGGGCCGTACGGTTCACGTCCGCCGTCGAGGGACGCGTTTCCGGTTGCGCTGGCCGTAAGCAGGCCCGGCAAATCTTCGGGACGAACCCGAGGCAGGCGCGGTGCATCGTCTGGGGCGCTGTCGAGGAATTGATCGGGCGACTGCAGATCGGTGGTTTCGAGCTGTCTTCTAGGATCCAATGGACTTTGGTTCGGCTGCGACTGTGTCGGCGACGAAGGCGGCGCCGCTTCGTACGAGGGCGAGGGCAGCGCTTCTGTGCTTGGAGGAAGCGGTTGCTGTTCTTTGGAAGGAGGGAATGTGTTTGCGTGTGTGGACCAGTATGTTTCTTCCTGGTTCGGCGTCTTCCTGGACTCTGTGGGCTGTGCGTTTTGCTCCTCAACGCGGCCGCGCTGCAAGTCTTCCCGCGTCGGTTTGGCTTGCACGTAGTAGCGGTCTTCAATTTCATGTGTGATCAGTACCCGAATGAACTGATCTTCGCGGATCAAACGGAAAAGAGTCTCGTCGTCGAGATCTTCGGGGTCGAGCAAGCGCCCCTGTTCGTAGGCTTTTCGAACTAGAAGCCTCTTGCACTGCAAAAGTAGACCTGGTTCTTGACGAAGGAAGCTGAGGATGCTGTCGGGAGAAAGAGAGACCATTTCGTCCGCGGCACGTTGCGCGCTGGATTCGTCCACATCCCGGGCTCGCGCCCGATCCGGAAACCCCGCATCGGTCTGGGGAGAGCTCTGAGGGAACATCCCACTTGCGACTGCAAGTAAGAAAAGAACCAGTGTGACGGGTTGCAAAAGTGCGGCAAACCTCTTCATAACATCCTCAGTAAACGGTCTTGCGATAGCGAACTAAATGGGCCGAAGGCGCTTTCGATCTTTCCAACATTGAGCCGCGAATCTCGTCGCTGCCGAGCGCCTCGGAAGCGGCTGGCGATCCTGTATGTTTCAGTGGATATCTTTTCGTCGATGCGGACGAAATTTTCGGGAACCGTTCACACCTCCGTCCTCTCAGTCACAGGACTTCGTATTGTGTAACGCGTTTACGATCAACAAAATACGGCGATACCAGGCGCTCAATTTGTCCGCGATTTGCTGTCTGGCTCCGGTGCGGTCGACACCATCAATTTGCGTCCGCGCAGGGCACTCAAAACACTTGCTTCTGAGTTCTCAATTCGATTCGAGCGGATGTCGAGGCTCGCCCAATAAAACATGGTGCTGTTGCGCTCCGCAGCCAACGCCAGAATTCGCATCTGGGGAAATCGCTCGAGCAGAACATCACAGATGTGCGGCCGGTCCTCGGTGCGATCCAAAGTGACAATCAGTACGTCAGGCCGTAAGCGCTCCACCGTCCCGTCGATGGAGGGTTCATCTTCAAGAACACCCACAATTTCGATGTCGGATTGCTCTGAAATTGTGTTCACGACGAGGTCCCGCATCAGGCGGGGCTGATTGGCGACCAATACTCGTATTTTTCGCACGCCGCACCTCGGACCAAGTCTCGGGCACAGCGCAAGAAACGGGAAGGTTCAATTCGGATTTAAAGGTGCAGCTGTACGTACTAACGCGGGGGCAGCCAAAGTACTAATCGGTGGGTGGCCAGGTACTCCAAAAGTACCAAAGGACGGTACCGCTCACTCTCATAGCGAATCGGCTGTGGAACTAGAAATCCAACTCAAAGGGCGGCAGCGCCGCGACATGCCTATTGTCGCGGTGTGCTATTTCTTCCGTGCAATCGAAGCCGCTTCTACATTGGCCTGCTTATTCCACCCGTGGAAACGCGAGAGGTCGCCCGCATTCCACGCCTCGCGGAGTCCAGGAGTACCCAGATCCCAGTCTGGGCGGATTTCGCTGGTCGCGGCGCGCAGATCGTGCCAAAGATCGATGACCGATGGACGCCCCCAGAACCAGTAGCCGTTATAGATGCTGTAAATGACGAGGCCCGGCTTGAGCACGAGCGTATGCGGGATCATCGGATTGTGCTCGGGATCGGTGTATTCCTGGATATCGAGATCCTTCTGAATGGTTCGGCCGGAGTCCGAAAGGAAGGTCCACTGGGCTCCCACCGACGCCCGGAATTCCTGAAGAGTATGGTGATCGTCGGTGGCGATGGTGGCGATCTGCGTATACGCCACCGCGATCCTCGGATAAAACGCGGCGAGCTCCGAATGCTGCTGGTGTTCTTTTGGGCAGTAGTGGCCGCGCGCAAGCGTTAGGATTAGCGGATCATCCCCCTGTAGTTCGCTCAGCTTGCGCAATTTGCCCGTGTGATCGGGCAGTTCGTAGTCGGGGAAAATACCTCCGGGCACAATATCAGAACGCATGATCGGACTCCTCCCGTTTCTCTCAAAGTTATTCTTCTTAAAGATCCAGAGCGACACCCGCAATTGGTTGGGAACAGCATAGGAGCACGTTCCCTGGAGCCGGACTCTCCAACGGCTCAGGGTGATAAATAACCGATCCGCCGATCAAGCCAGTCATGCAGGTGTGACAGACTCCAGTGCGGCACGACCATCGGACCGGAACGTCGCAAGCTTCCGCCAGTTCAAGCAAACTCGCGAATTGGGGATCCCAAGCGGCGGTAATCCCGCTCCGCGCGAATGAGACCGGGGGACCGGATCCGGGCGGCCCTTGTGGCAGGTGAGGAGCATGAACAACCTGCGCCATGCCAGGAGTAATGCCCTGAAGAGAACCGAAGATTTCCGTGTGCATGTTTTCGACAGCCACACCCCAGTTTCGCAGCCCATCGCCCATATTCTGCAAGAATGAAGTGGGGCCACACAGATAGAAGTGACTACCCTGGGACACGCCAATTCTCTCCAGCAAAGCTGTGTCAATGTGCCCGGCGGCATCGAAGTCTACCCCGACTTGATCGTTTGCAGCGGGCTTGCTGTACACGATGTAGCCTCGTCCGCGAGAGAGTTGCTTCAGTAATGACCGTGATTCTTCTGCAAATGGATGCTCAGCGCCATTCCGCGCCCCATAGATCCACCAGACCTCTCGTTGCGATTTCTCAGCGGCGAGCGAGTGCAGCATCGACATCACGGGCGTTGCCCCCACTCCAGCGCTCAGCAGAACCACCGGACTCTGGCTAGGGCACAGGGTAAAGCTACCGCGCGGCGCACTAACATCCAATAGATCGCCTTCTTTCTCACGATTGCAGAGAAATGAACTTCCAATCCCCTTCAATTCGTTTTTAACGCTGATACGGAAATGTTCCGCTCCGGGCGCGTCAGACAACGAATAGCTGCGAAGAACGGGCGGTTTGCCCGAATCGACGAGCAACCGCACGACAACGAATTGACCGGCCTCGAAGCCAGGAAGATGTTTCCCATCGATCGCCTCCAGAACGAAAGAGGTTACGCTCGCACTCTCTTTGTGGATATTCGCGACTCGCATCTTTCGAAATCCCGCCCACGCTGGGGCTCGTTCCTCATGGGCGAGTCCCGGATTTCCCACCGTAATTTTGGAGCTCGAGTCTTGTTGAAGCATTGCCTGGAACGAACTCTGCCAACCCTTGCTGAGTGCGGGAATCCGCAGCGTTCGTTGCAATTGCTCGGTGGAATGTCCTGGCAGATACAGAAGGGCATCAACCTCGGCTACACTGATTCGCTCCGGACCGTCAGTGCTTTTTACGATGTCGTCGCCTGCCCCAACTTCGCCCTCCCGCAACACGCGAAAGTAGAATCCCGGTCTGTGATGTGCCACGAGTAGTGCCGCCATGCGAGGTTCATTCATGCGGATGCCGACGCGGTAGCAAGTGACGCGGGGCTGCGTTACTTCAAATTCAGCACTACCGATGCGGTATCGATCACCAATGCAGACCTCGTTATCCAGAAGTCCGTCGACGGTAAAGTTCTCTCCGAACTGGCCAAAAGTAAAATCGTTACGGCTCAAAAAGCGCTCCCAGTAATGGTACGAGTCCATCTGGTAGACAAATACGGCACGCTGCTCCCCGCCGTGACCGGCGAGATCGGCTTGTGCATCACCATCGATGTCGAGCTTGCGCACCATTCGCCGTCCGGTAACCGGAGATTTCCAGATTGACGTTCGAACAGTTTTGCCGTTCCATGTCACGTCGCGCGGAAGGCCGACATTTACTGAAAGCAATCGGGGCATGCTCACCTCTTCGAAGCCCAGCGTGTGATTAGGATCCTTTTTATCTTTACCAACGACGAGCCGGAGCGGCGCCATCCACGTGGAGTATTTCTCCGCTCACATGATCCGCCTGTGCCAGGTAAAGAACGGCATCGACGATATCCTTCACCGTAGCCTTTTTTATAGCCAACTGCGACGTCGCGTCCTTGGGATCGTCGCGGTGCATGGGTGTGTCCACTTCGCCGGGGGCTACGGCATTAAAGCGAATGCCGTCTTTGGCATACTCGACTGCCAGATTCTGGGTTGCCGAATTCAAGCCACCCTTCGTAATCATCGAAACGGAGCCATTTTCGCCGGCGATTGGCCGATCGGCAAGCGCCGCAGTGATGGTCACAACGCATCCCGTCTTTTGTTTCAGCATCTCCTTTACGGTGGCTTGAGTGATGTAGAAAAATCCGAGCAAATTCGTGGAGACAAGGGCGTCGAAGTCCTCGGCGGTGAAGTCGGTGAAAGGCTTTTTTAGGAAGATGCCGGCGTTATTCACCAAAACGTCGACGGTTCCGAAGTTGTTGATTGCCGCCTCAACGGCATCGGCAGCGGTTTGAAGCTTGCCGATATCGCCTTCAAGGAGAATCAGACCGCCCGCGCTGGTCAGCTTTCGATTGGCTTGACGAGAGGACGCGACGACGTTATAGCCTTCTCCCAGAAATCCTTCGACCAATCCCGCGCCAATACCACCCGATGCTCCGGTTATAATTGCTGTCTTCTTTTTCGACATAAATAACCTTCTATTCCAGAAGTCCGGACCAATATGCAATTTGGATCACCGGTCCTCGCGACACCTTTCGTTCTAGACGCCCGGCATCAACTCTCTGAACATAGACCGCCAATTACGTGTAGCGCTTTCGGAGTGCCAAGCGCATTCCGGCAAACTGCCATCTGGTTGTTGCTGCTTCACCGTGATCAGCGTGCCCCCTCGATGTGGAGCTTGGCGTCTTTAGCTGCCTCCTCGGGCGTCTTGCCTTCCTGACGCGCGACAATGTAAGCGGCGTACCAGCCCGACCAGTGATGCTTCGGAGCGGTCGGTTCGTATTCGCTGTGATGTTTCTCAGCCTCCTGCAGAAGCTCTGTCAGGGTCGCGACATCCAGATTGCTAAGTCCCCGGCCGGGTAGCCGGGTTGTGATTTCCTGAAACAGCCATCCATTGCCGTCCGGATCACGAAACGTGGCGAACGAGTTGTAGCTTGCGTGCTCGGGCGCTGGCCCGCCGATGCGGCCGCTGCCGTCGGTCTGGAACTGAGCGCCCGGCGTACCGGGGTGGAACACCTCACTCACCTCAACGCCGCGTGCGACGAAATCTTTCCGTGCCGCCTCGACGTCGAAGACGATCAGGTATAGGCCCTGGGCCGTTCCCGGCGCGGCCGGTGTGATCTTCGCGCCGAACTGAACCGAACACCCGGAGCCGGGCGGCGTGAACTGTACAACGCGGAAACCGTTATCGAACCGGAAGTCAGCGTCGAGCCGCCACCCGAGTCTGGTGTAGAACTCTTTCGAACGGTCAACATCCGCGACTGGAATGACAACAGCTTCGAACTTCATGTCCACTTTCTCGGCGCTAGCGCCGCTCTGTATGTGAGAGGCGTTGATTGCGGTGCTCATAATTCCTCCGATCAGCCCAAGCTTAATTAGGCCAGAGTCGCGACGGCAAATCTATTGGACGAACGTATCGATTGCGTCCAATGCATTGATTCGACAGACGGGGCGCAAAGTAGCGCCGACCTTACTCGGAGGGCCCAATACCAAGGTATCGCCAATACCATCGTCCAATTGATTCGCCGCAGCACCTCGAGTGTAATCGGGTTACTGGCCGCACAATTCTTTCGTGAAAGCGGGAAAGCATGGATCACGATGAGGAAGTCCGGAAATTTCAACGTTTGATGCTTAAAAGGGCTGACCAGGCTCAGGAGGCGGCAAACGAACTTGAGGGTTTGGTCTCGCTTCTCCCGAATGAGAAATCACGAGAGCTCGCACATCTTCAGGCAAAAGCCAGTCGCAAGCAAGCCAAGGAATTTCGCGAGCTAGCGCAGAAAGTCAAAGAGAGCTAGAGTCTTGCGCACTCCAGCGCCGGCGCTGCTCCCACCCCGCGGCCTACTACCTAAGAAAGGATGGCAACTCTATGCCGGAAGCAACCTGGAAACCCCACGAGAAACACGGACGCCTGACCACGCAGAGCGACTTGCCCGACAGCGTCTACGCATTTCCGAAGCAGCGTAAAGAACCACTGACCGATGCAGAACATGTGCGTAACGCGGTCGCCCGGTTCGATCAAGTTATCGATGTTTCCGATGCCGACCGTGCTTTGGCGTTCGCGAACATCGAGAAAGCTGCAAACTACTACGATGTCAACCTCGCAGAAACGTCGTGGCACGACCTGGGAATTCATCCCCAAAAGAACAGAAGAGAGGCTACCGATAAAGGGGCTGGGACGCGCGAACGCCGGATGCAGGGCTAGGAATCCATCGGCAAAAGAATCAACCGGTAAAAGATGCAGCAACGATCAAGTGAAATCTCGACCAACCAAAACCAAACTCGAAGAGGAGACGGAATATGACCGACACAAACGCAGTGATCGCAGTGTATGACAACCATTCGGCAGCGGAAGACGCGGTGAAGGAGCTTCAGAAGTCGGGCTTCGACATGAAGAAGCTGTCAGTTGTGGGGAAGGACTATCACACCGACGAGCACGTTGTTGGCTACTACAACGCGGGCGACCGCATGAAGTATTGGGGAAAGTGGGGCGCTTTCTGGGGCGGATTCTGGGGCTTGCTGTTTGGCGCAGCATTCTTTTGGGTGCCCGCGATAGGCCCAGTGCTGGTGGGCGGCCCATTGGTGGCTTGGATCGTCGCCGGCCTGGAGAACGCAGTGGTCGTCGGCGGTTTGAGCGCGATCGGCGCCGGCCTGTACAGCCTAGGCATCCCAAAAGACAGCATCGTCACCTACGAGACCGCCCTGAAGGCCGGCCAGTACCTGGTGGTTGCTCATGGAACCGCCGATGAGACGGCCAAGGCCAAAAACATTTTGAGCACATTGCAGCCAACTCGTGTCGCCGATCATGCTCTTGAACCTGCTATGCAAGCGGTGACCCGTTGAACGCGTCGTGAGGTGAGGACTAAACCGTTGGTGGAACCTCACCTCACGTCACTTCCAGCGAAAAATATCCTATGGGCATCCGTGATGCCGGTGAACGTTATGCGCAAAGAAAAATCCATTCGATCCGGTTGGCGATGCGATAGTTGCGGCGAGCTTGTGTCAGATTTGCAGGCAGGCTGGGTGGAGTGGCTAGCGGCAGAGGATGCTGCGGGGAAACCGAAAGTAAGCGGTTTGCGGTTAGTGCACCGTGGTGACGCCAGCGCGGGGCGGCGAGAGCCCCATGGCTGTCAGTACAATCCGCAAGACGAATTCCGAAAGAACCGGGGCATCGTAGAGGGATTGGCTCTCGACCGCTTCGCGGGTCCCGACGGCCTCATGTTACTGCTTTCGATGATTGCTCAACGTGAACTTCCCGTGCAAGAGCTGATCGAACTCGCGAAGCGAGTGCAGATCCCGGGCTACGAAGCAGTCCACGAACTGGTTGTCGATGCCGTTAGCAAAGGCATAATAGCGCCTTCTATCTCCTCCGGCTTCTACTTGCAGTGCGAGATCTGGGATGTGATGAAGTGGGCGAGATATCGAACTCCAGCCAAAACGGGCCACCGCGAGCGCCAGAACCGTTGCCTCATTCCGCATTGAGTTATTTCGCCATGGTTTTCTGGGCGGCTTCGAGTTTCTGCTCGCGTTCGATGGGATCGTTGCGTCTCGAGGGGTTATTCCATTGATCGACTAGGGCGGTATTATCGGCGCAACTGGCTGTTCAGGAGGCACCGATTCGCAGTAGGAAGTCGTCCGCAAGTCAGGGGCGGCAGTAGTCAGTCAACTCCCGACGAGGAACAGTTGATCCGGACCGTGTTATTGCGGCCGTCTTTCAACTACGAAATTGTCGGTTTTCGCGCGTCTTCAAGGCGGGGAGGCATTGGCCGTGAAAGCAGCCAGGATTCATAGCTTCGGGCCGCCTGACGTCGTGGTGGTCGAGGATGTGCCGATGCCGTCGCCGGGCCCCAGCGAAGTTCTGGTGCGCGTGATGGCCGCGGGCGTCGCCCCCTGGGATGCGATCATCCGCGAGGGCAAGAGCAAGGTTAGCCCGCAACCACCGCTTACCCTCGGTTCGGACCTCTCCGGTGTCGTCGAGAAGGTCGGCCCCGGCGTTACGGGATTCGCGCCTGCTGACGAGGTCTATGGCGTCACCAATCCGCAGTTTTGTGGGGCCCAGGCCGAGTTTGCCGTGGCCACGTCCGGGATGATTGCCCGCAAACCGCAATCGCTGAATCACCTAGCAGCGGCATCGGCTCCCGTCATCGCGGTAACCGCCTGGCAAATGCTGTTCCAGTATGCACGGGCGATGCGCGGACAAACGGTAATGGTCGTCGGAGCCGCAGGGAACGTCGGGGCCTACGCCGTACAAATGGCCGCAGACGCCGGAATCCATGTTGTTGCTATCGCCCACCTCGACGACAAAGACCTGCTCCGATCATTGGGCGTGAAGTCCATCATCGACTCGAGCAAGCCCGCATTCGAGCGGGACCTCCCCCAAGTGGATGCAATCCTCGACACGGTCGGGGGCAGTACAATGCAACGCTGCGTCGCTGCCTTGAAACCCGGAGGAAGAATCGTCACCTCGGTCTCGACGCAGCCGCTCCCGCCACAGGCCATTTTTTTCTACGCTGAGGTGACCACCGCACGCTTGCAGACACTCACAGCATTATTTGACGCAGGCAGAATCACGGCGCGCGTGGGCTCAATCCTCCCGCTTTCGGAGGCGCGCCAGGCGCAACGCATGCTTGCGGGCGCACCACACAAGGCCGGCAAGATCGTACTGCAGATCGGGTACCCGTAGCAGTTGCCTGCGTGCGCGGCTTAGGGTGAATCGTCGCACACCGGAGCGAACCGTTTTTTCCTTTCGAATCGGAACCTACGTACAACGGATGAATGATCGATCACCCCAGCAACCTTCCGGCAAGCCAATAATCGACACTGAGCCTTCCTGGACCAGAGCACAACAGCCAGATGAAGAAGAGCACGTACAGGACTTCCGGAAGGTAAAGAAAATCGTCGAGCCAGTTAAGAGGCGAAAGACCTTTAGGCAGGGTGGAAATCGCGCTGGTCAGGGTGGCCACAATCATATCGATCATTAAAGCCACGCAAGCCGGACTCGAGAGAAAACCCACGGTCACCAGGGATCCGCCCACGAACTCGACACTCGCCACGAAATAAGCCGTCTGCCTGGGAAACGGGATTTGGGCCTGAACCAGCGTGTCATAAACTGGTTTCGTGCCGCCAGCCACAAACAACTTGTTCCCCCCGGAAATGGCGAAGAACAGGCCGATCGAAACCCGCATCAGCAGGATGGCATATTGTTCCCAATCATTGCTACCCTGCAGGGCAAACTGGACTAACCGTTTCCAATCCATCTCTCGTTCCTCCGTCCAAGGGAAACGCTGTAACGATACCCGATGTCAACCGACTTGCCCAGGCAACCGCACCAACGTCAGTCTTATGTGAGCCCAGTGCTCTGTCCGACCTCGATAATGTAACCGTCAGGATCGCGGATGTAGCAGCGCGTCTCGCCGTACTTGGGTATCGGCGGCGTGATGAACTCGGCTCCCCGACTTTTCCATAATTCATAGCACGCTCGAATATCCGCAACGCGGATAATCAGGAAGCTGCTGACCTTATCCGGGTCGGCGGGAACGCTGAGCGTCACTGACGGCTTGTCCGGGGTGGGCCCGCCTCCGACGTTGACGATCAGCCAAGTATTCGCGATCTGAATGTGCCCAGACGCCCCCTTGCTGTCGCCTCTGCTCAGAATGCGTCCGCCAAAGACCTTCTCATAAAAATCAGCCGATCGGTCGATGTCGGCGACGGTGATGAACTGTGTGACCGTGAACCCGTCGCGCGGCGGCATCTCATAACTCTTTTGTTCGATTGGTGCGCTGCTCATTGACGGCTCCAATTCCGATAAAGAGCGCTTCTCGTCACGCTCACCTAGGGATTTTGTGTGGTATGGGAATATAGCGACTGTTTTGTTGACGCACTACCCGCAACAGCTACGCGGCAACGTCCACGATTATGTCAACCCGCTCGCCATTCAAATAAACGCTCCCGTCGTTTGCAAGCACGAAGACCAGCGCCTTCGGCCGTTCCGAGAGTGTTCTCGCCTCAATCCAATCGGCCATGTAATAGTCCACCTCCGGACCGAGTCCCTCTTCCCGATTAGATAAAACTCGGGTTACGACCGCTTTCTGTCTAAGCTCTTTATCTGCACGTATCGCGAACTCGAATTGCTGGCCGATCTTGATCTCTGTTTTCATGCCTATCATCCTTTCCGCGTTGCCAGTCGAGGAGACGAACACTCTACCCCAAAACAGAAAACCCAGGGGACAGACGGGACGCTGACTGATCTTCTTAGTCGAAAAATGGAAAAGGTGCCGTCTCTCCCCGGTTTCCCTCCGATTCTTATGCCGCTGAAGCCACCTTCTTCTTCTCATTGAGTGCCGGTAGAAGAAGTTGCAGAAGCGCTTGATCAGAGAACGGGTTCTGACCTGAGATCAGCTCGCGATCTTGAAGGACGTAGCTCGTCCATGGAGCGCGTACACTCACGTCACCACCCGCCGTACTCAAGGCGAAGTCCGGGTAGAAGAGAACCTTCCCCTCAATCTCGAGCGGCTCCCGCTGCTGCTCTTCCGCGGTGGAAAAGATGGTCATCTTATATCCGGCGTAGATCCAACCCTTCGCCTTTTCTCGCGCGCCAGCGACATCGCCCGTACTCAGCGCTGCGACGAACTCCTTCGAGTTGGGAAGAGCTGAGAGAAGTGAAATCGGGCCATGGCAGAGCACGGCCGTAGGCTTGGATGTTTCGTGAAAGTGTCTCATCACTATGCCGGCATTGGGATCATCGAGCAGATCGATCATCGGACCATGCCCCCCGGGGACGAATACGGCGTCATATTGATCCAGGCCCGATGCGATGACATCCGAGATGCGGCTTGGATCTCTGAGCCCCTTCAGGCCGTCGCGGAATAGCATATAGTCCTCAAGCTTGGCCGCGTCCCCGCCGAAGAAATCGGGGACCTCTGAATGCACATCCACCTGGGGCATGTTGCCTTTGGGGTTGGCGAAAGTGATTTCGTAGCCCTCCTTCATCAGGGCGCGAACTGGAACGGTAAGCTCGTTGAGATAGTAGCCTGCGCCGGTGTAAACCTTGCCATCTTTCAAGGGCAAGCCGCGACCGCTCGATACTAGTACCAGGACTTTTCCTTTAGTTGTCATTGTTGTTCTCCTTTTTGAAATCGAATCTGTTCTCCTGAATATGATCGAACTAAACTGGGGACAGACTGGACGTACACTAATTCCCATCGATTGAAATTGGGGAACGTTCCGTCTGTCCCCACGGTTTCATCAGCGATTAAGCCAGAAGCGAGTCGGCGAGTCTATTGGACGAACGTATCGGCCATACCAAAGTAGGGATGGAAATATCGGCGATTCGTGGTGGAAGGGCTAGGGAATGTCCCGTCTGTCCCCAGTTTTTTCCGATGCCCCGGGGAACCCGAACATCAGCCCGGACTGATTGGCTACCCAATGCGGGTACAGCTCCGTCATCTGATCGAACAGCTCCTGGCGGGACTTCGCGGTTTTCTGCAGCCGATCGAAATCCGGGTAAAGGGTTCTCTGTTACAATGTAGCCACGTTGCTACATTTAAGCGGCCGGTAACCATGACCATCACAAAACTGTCGAGTCGAGACTTTAACCAGGACACAAGCAGGGCAAAGAGAGCCGCTAAGCGAGGTCCCGTTTTCATCACGGATCGAGGTCGTCCGTCCCACGTGCTGCTCACGGTGGAGGAGTATCAAAGGATCACTGGAGGGCAAAAGAGCGTTGCGGACTTATTGGCGATGCCGGCGGCCGCTGAGATCGAATTTGAGCCGCGTCGTCTGCGAGGTAATCTGCACGAGCCGGCGGACCTGACCTGATGTACATCCTCGATACCAATGTGATTTCAGAATTAAGAAAAGCCAGGAAGACGCATCCAAACGTCAGGAAATGGGCCGAACGCTTACCCTCGGCGAATCTCTACATCTCCGTCATTTCACTACTCGAATTGGAGATCGGAATCCTTCTCATCCAGCGCCGCGACAAAGAGCAAGGCGCGATCCTTCGCGCTTGGATGGATCGCCACGTGTTGCCCACATTCTCCGGCCGTATCCTGGCGATTGATACCGCCGTCGCCCAGCGATGCGCGACGCTTCACGTACCGAACCCTCGCTCGGATCGTGACGCCCTCATCGCAGCCACAGCCCTGGTGCACGGTCTGACCGTCGCGACCAGGAATGTAGCCGACTTTGAGCGTATGGGAGTCGGTGTCGTCAATCCCTGGGAAGCCTAGGGAGTGGTTGTGCGAACGAAGAAAAATCTAAAGCCTGGGCCAGCCCCCGGGTCCTCCGGTGGGGTGCACTACGCTAGGTGGTCGTTACGGTGATTTCGTTCAGCTTCAAACTCTCCATAGTCCTAACGACCTCATTCACCTGGTTGCGTGATGCGAATCTGTCGAAGACCAGGGTGACAATCTTTACGGGAACTGCCGGCTCGACTCTGACGTTCACTGCATGGCCACCGTCGTCGGCCTTCACCTCTAGGACTTTGAGCGTTTCGATCTTCATGCTCGCATTCTAGCACTAGGTAAAAGCAGTGGGCAGCTGGATGGGTGTTGTGCTAAGTTCCTTTGCATGTTGTTCGTCTGGTTGCTGGCCAAGCTCGGCTTGATCGACCAAAAGCATGCACAAGTTCGCTCGGGCTTTTGGCGGTTCACCCTCAACCTAGTCCTCACGATGGTTGTGCTCACTGTTGCGGCTTGCATCTGGATTGAGTACAGGTAGCGCCATCGGGGGTGACCTATGGACTGGCTCATGCCCCCGGGAATCCAAACATCAACCACGACTGATTGGCTACCCAATGCGGGTATAGTTCCGTCATCTGATCGAACAGCTCCTGTTCGGAGGTCGTGGTCTTCTGCAGGCGATCGAAGTCCTCGAGGTAACGCTTGGTATCTTGGATGGTCGAGGGTGAGTCAGGCGCACCGGGCTTCTTGTGACCGGCGACAACCATCGTGGGATTGAGCGCCGCTAACCGGTCTAGCGCCGCGATCCAATTCTTTCGGCTCTCGGGGGTGGTGTCGCCCACATACATGCGGCATTGGTTGTACACAACGTCGCCAGCGACGATTAGGCCGATCGAAGGAACGTAGAGAGACGTCGAATCGGGACTATCGGTGCGACCCTGCTTGATGATGCGCAATTCGTGGCCCTCGAGAGTGAACGTGTCGCGCTCATAGGGCTCGGGTGGAACCAACTTTGTGGCGACCTGCCCAGGAAACATCCGGCGGGCCAACCGCTCCACTACGGGAGTGAAAGACATCTGCATGGCGCTCACCGCCTCGGGCGTTGCAATCGCACGAGCGCCCGGGAAACGGTCGAGCAGAATGCTCAGACCGTAGAAGTGGTCGAAATGGGCATGCGTTATGTAGATGGTTTCCAGGTTGCGGTTGTGCAGAGCGACCCAATCGGCGAGAGCCTCCGCCTCAGCCACCGTCCCCATTGCGTCCACCAGCACCGCGTCGTATTCGCCGAAGATTAAAGTCGATGTGATCGGGTCAAAGCCGAACGCTTCGCCGAAGGGCTTTGGCCGCTCGCCGACCATAGTCTTTCCGGGGGCGGTAAAAACGTTCACACTAAGCGTGTTCAGGGCAACAGGCGCGGTTACGCGTGTGGCCTCTTTCAGTTCGTTTGTGACGGCCATCTGGTACTCCTTTCGATGCCAGAGCGAATAACAAGCAAAACTGGGGGAAGCGCAACGATGAGACGCAGAGTCGGCATCCCATCCCGCCGGAGTGCTAACCGTAGGTGAGTGTAGTGCTCTGTCCGACCTCGATAATGTAACCGTCAGGATCGCGGATGTAGCAGCGGATCTCCCCGTACTTGGGAATCGGCTCAGTGATGAACTCGGCTCCCCGGCTTTTCCATAATTCGTAGCACGCATGAATATCCGCAACGCGGAAATTCATAAAGCTGTTGATGTGATTCGGGTCGGGAACGCTGAGCGTTACCGTCGGCTTATCGGGGGTCGGCCCGCCCCCTACGTTGAGAATCATCCAGATATTCGCGAGCTGAAGGTACGGAGGCGCGTTGCCGTCACCCATGGTCAGAATGCGGGCGCCGAAGACCTTTTCGTAATAGCGAGCCGAGCGCTCGACGTCGGCCACGGTGAGAAAATGCGCGATGCTGATCCCCTCTCGCGGGGGCATCTCATAGCTCTTCTGTTCGACTTGTATCGCGTTCATTGATGGCTCCTCCCTCGCCAACTATTCAGCCAGAACAAAACGGGCTGCGCAATTGGACGATGGTATCGGCCATACTTTCGTATCGATTGCCTTGTGTTCATGTCTCAAACGCAGGGCTTTTCTCCATCCAGTAAGCTTGAAATTCGATCAAGCGAAGGAAATCTCGTCCAGCGCGTTCGATACGAAGGTACTGCCGATACCATCGTCCAATTGTTTTAATTCCCTCATCTCTGGCTTAATTGCAAACGTTCAAGATGCACATTGATCGGGCTTTGCAAACTCTATTTGTGAGGAGACGCGCCATGTCTGAACTCGTGACGAAGAAGATAGAAACACCTACCGCGGCAAAACGGGTGGCCGGCTTTACCAACATTGCGGCAGCGGCGGCGGCGCTGGCCGTCCTCGGGGCCGTAGTCCTTTACGCGCACAGCCAGGACAACGACAAGTACTCGCTGAAATCGCCGGGCGGAATCGCGTTCTCCGACTTCAGGGGATACGAGGACTGGGCCGTCGTCTCTTCTGCCCACACTGACCAAAGGCTAAAGGTGATCGTTGGCAATCCGACCATGATCAAGGCGTTTAAGGCCGGCATTCCGCTCAACGGCCAGCCTTTCCCGGATGGTTCTATGATCGTGAAGCTGCAATGGACGCCGAAAAAGAGCACGGAAGCTCCGTTTGTCGTGGACGTGCCAAACGTCTTTAAGGAAGCTTTCGTCATGGAAAAGGACAGCAAGAGGTTTGCAAAGAGCGGGGGGTGGGGATACGCGGTGTTCAATTACGAAGCCGCATCAGACAAG
Organism: uncultured Acidobacteriaceae bacterium; assembly: GCA_963712035.1. Lineage (GTDB taxonomy): Bacteria > Acidobacteriota > Terriglobia > Terriglobales > Acidobacteriaceae > PALSA-270. The sequence continues at coordinate 571,803 of CAVQGL010000009.1, forward strand.
TTCTCGCCAGATCCCAAAAGTCTTTCAGACTGCGGATATGCGTGCCATGCGCCAGTGAAGGCGAAGGACTACATCTTCCACCCGTACCAGAAGCGTTGAACCGCCCCTGCGCAGGACGCTGAGTACCCGGCGCGGCGTCGCTTTTTATGGAGAACTGCACAAATCAACCGGATAACCGTTTGCGCATTCTGGAACCCAGGCGATAAGAATGTCCCAAACTCGCCCTAGCACGCATCAGAGCGCCGATTGCTCAGTTCCCTCGGAGCGCGACACGGAGTGCCTCAAGCAAAGCGGTGTCGCTGAATGGCTTGAACAGGCACTCCACTGCACCCAGTTCGAGGAGTCGGGGGCGAATATTCTTATCTGTGCTCGCAGTGATGAAGATAACCGGAGTCTTGTGCCCACGACGCTTCAATTCCCAATGAAGATCCGGTCCGCTCATCCCCGGCATAGCGATGTCGAGGAGTAGGCATTTGGTCTCATCAAGGCATCCGGACGCGAGGAACTCTTCTGGCGACGCGAACGCGCGGGCCGCGAAGCCGAACTCCTTTAACAAGTCAGGGAGCGACTCGCGTACAGATTCGTCGTCATCCACCACTGATACTAGCGAACGCGTAACTGTCATAGATTTCTCATGCCGCGCCCACCTCCGCAGGCTTCGGCAACGCTACACCCGGTGTATCCGCACTGCTGCTGGTGAGGAAGTCGACGCGTGCCCGTCAGGGAGTGCTGTCCACACTAATCCGGACAGCCATCGGCGACGAGGCGGATCTCTGAATGATTTTTTCTCGGCACTGCCCCACGGGACGAGGGTGCGCCACTCCTGGGGCACTGTCTATTGCACTTTAGTATTGGTTTACCGATCAGAGGCGAGGAACGGTCCGCGGGGGATAGAGAATGTAAAACATAGTTCCTGGGCCAGATTCAGTCTTGCCCGCAGACGACCTTTTTGACTCTCGATAATAGATCGGCTGACGGATAATCCGATACCGATAGCGTGAGGTTACGCCGCCGTGATCGCTGCGCCCGCGAGCCTGAGCCTCGTGGCCATTTTCACGAGATCGGCAAGAGATCCCGCTTCCATCTTCTGCATCACCCTGCCCCGGTGCGCCTTCACCGTGATTTCGCTGATACCGAGTTCTGCGGCGACTTGTTTATTCAAAAGGCCGGAGACTACCAACACCATAACCTGCCGTTCGCGCTGCGATAGCGACGCGTAACGGTCCCGGAGGACCCGCATCTCCGCCTCCAGCCTGAGAGCACCCCGGCTACGTTCGAGGGCTGTCCGGATGGCGGTCAACAACACGTCATCCTTGCATGGCTTCGTCAAGAATTCGACAGCCCCCGCCTTCATGGCTTGGACCGTCATGGGCACATCGCCATGGCCCGTGATGAAGATGATCGGCATGTCGGTGCGTTCCTCGGCGACGAGTTTTTGGAGGTCGAGACCGTTGAGACCCGGTAGAGAAACGTCGAGTACGAGGCAGTTCGGAGTATGAACTGGCGGATAGTCAAGGAACTCTTGTGCGGAAGCGAATATCTCCGGCTGCCAGCCTGCGCAGCGGATCAACAATTCCAGTGATTCGCGCACCGAGACGTCATCGTCGACAACGAACACGACCGCCGTAACGTCCGGCATGGGTCAACCCCATTTCTTGCCTAAGATTGGCTGAAGACTCCCCACGGGTAAGGGAATTTTAGCAGAATCCGCTCGTTTGCCGAGGGAGGATAGCTTGCAACCACCCTCGTCCAATGGTTCGTCTCCCAAACTCTGTTCTGCTGACCCGCGCCGACGGAATTCAATCGGGATCGTCGCAAACGGGAACAGGAGAATGAACGTGAAAATACTGAGGCTGCTAACTATGCATTATTTGGCAGGCATCAGCCACAAGCGGAGCTAAGTGCGTGAGTAAAAAGAGGAACGATGGTGCGCCCTGAGAGATTCGAACTCCCGACCTTCTGGTTCGTAGCCAGACGCTCTATCCAACTGAGCTAAGGGCGCGACTTTTCGTAGCGACGCACTTGATTATAACGGAACTTCCGTTTGCGGGAAACGGAGCGGGTGCGTCGGGAGTCGTTTCAGTCTAAGAGACCCCGGGGAACTTCGGGCATCCGGATTTGCGAGTCCTGCGACTTTTCGCAGCAGCTCCGCCAGTTCACTCGTTGGATCCGATTGCAGCAATCCCGCACCCGCGCAGCGCCAACCCACCTAAAGAAATCGAAGTAACCGCCGATTTCCTAAGGGTATACCGATGTCCGCCTCTATCCCTCCACTTCCGGGCGGTCCTCTGACGCGAGTTCTGGTCGCGGAAGGGAGCACGATTGTGTTGACTCACTTGCGCAGCCTGCTGCAAAAGAGTGGGTACGAGGTACTTACCACGCAGGATGGAGTTCAGGCGCTCGCCATTTTAGAGTCCAAGAGTCCGCCTTCTTTGGCTTTGGTGGATTGGGCCATGCCTGGGCTCGACGGGCTTGAGATCTGCCGCCGTCTACGGAAAGCGGAAACCGGCGGCGCTCGACCTACGTGATTCTGCTCACGCCGTGGAGCCAGCAGAATGACCGTGTCGAAGGGCTCGAAGCAGGGGCGGACGACTGCATTTTCAAGCCTGCCGACACACGCGAACTGCGCATCCGTCTTCAGATCGGCGCAAAAATCATTCTGGAGCGTGCCCTGCACGAGAGCGAGGAACGCTTCTACAACTTCTTTGAACACGCCGGCATTGGCATGGCGGTCATCAAGGTTACGGGCGAGTTCGAACAGATCAATCGCGCGCTTTGCAATCTGCTCGGGTACAGCGCCGGGCAACTGCGCAGCATGAATCTCGAAGACGTCTGTCATCCCGGATGATCTGCCTTCGTCCCGTTCCCTGCTGAAAAAGTTTCTGGAAGATGGTGAAATCCGCACCGCGAGAATCGGAGCGCCGATTCGTTACCCAGGCGGGTTCAGTGGTTTGGAGTTCCCTAACGATTTCGCTGATTCTCGATACCGACGATCTTCCCGCTTGTTTCGTGCTGCAAGCGCAGGACATTAGCGAACGCCGGCGGGCCCAGGAAGCTTTGCAGCAGAGTTTGGCCGCGAGCAAGCAGGCATTCAAGGAACTAGCCGACCAGAAGTACGCCTTGGATCAGCACTCTATCGTGGCCACCACCGACGTCAATGGACGAATTACTTACGTCAACGACAAGTTCTGTGCCGTCACCAAGTACTCGCGCGAGGAACTGTTAGGGCAGACTCACCGCATCGTCAACTCAGGTTACCACTCGCGCGAATTCTTCGAAAACCTGTACCAGACCATCACCCAGGGTAAGGTCTGGCAGGGCGAGATGCGCAATCGCGCCAAGGACGGCTCAATTTATTGGATGGATACCACCATCGTTCCCTTCCTGGGGGAAGACGGAAAACCGCTGCAGTACATCGCGATTCGCTCCGACATAACCGAAAGGAAAGAGGCGGAAGAAGCTTTGCGTTCCAGCGAAGCCTTCGCCCGAGCCATCACGGAAAACATCAACGATCTGGTAATCATGCGCGACTTATCCTACAAATGCCGCTACGCCAGCCCTTCCTACACGCGGGACCTCGGCTACACCCCCAAGGAACTGGAGGGGACTGGCGCGGAAACACTCCTCCATCCTGACGACCTCCTCTTTGTGCAGCGGACGGCTGCGGCAATCCTGGAAGACGGCAAAGGAAGAATGATCACGGCGCGTTATCGGCACAAAAATGGGAAATATCGCGACGTAGAAGGGAATTTTTCGGTGCTGCGAAATCCCAAGGGCGTCGCCGAAGGTCTCGTTATAGTTGCGAGGTTCATCGACGATCGTCTGGCCGCCGAAAAGAAACTCCACGCTGCCCACAGCGAGACCGAACTGTTTCTGCAATCCATTCCCTCCATCCTCATCGGACTCGACGACAAAGGGCGTATTACTCGCTGGAACGGCGCGGCAGCAAGTACCTTCGGCCTGAATGAGGAGAGCGTAGTCGGACATCGCTTCGAGGAATGTGCCATCCCTTGGCTACGCCCCGACGCGGCCAAGGAAATCGCGGGCTGGTTGAAAACGGAAATATCCTGCCGTTGTGATGACCTGTCTTTTGAAAAAGACGGCAAGCCCCGTTTTCTCGGTCTTCAGGTGAGACGCATTCCCGCGGAAGACGGCCGAACTCCGGGATTTATCGTGACCGGCGCCGATGTCACCGAACGCAAAGGTCTGGAAGAGCAACTGCGGCAAGCCCAGAAACTCGAAGCCATTGGACAACTGGCGGCCGGCATCGCCCACGAAATCAACACCCCTACGCAGTACACCGGAGACAACCTGCGCTTCCTGAAAGACTCGTGGGAATCGATTGCTAGGTTTTTGAACTTCTGCGCCATCCTGCGGGCCGAGGCTGGCAAGGGACCGCTTTCCGGCGAAGTCCTCCAGCGTTTCGAAACCATACACGAACAATGTGACTTTCCCTACCTGTTGGAGGAAGTCCCCAACGCCATTAATCAGTCGCTGGAAGGCTTGCAAAGGGTCGCAAAGATTGTTCGTGGAATGAAGGAATTCTCTCATCCCGGTTCGAAAGAAAAGGTGGCAGTTAATTTGAATCGCGCCATTGAAACTACCATCACAGTTTCGCGGAATGAGTGGAAGTATTGCGCCGATCTGGTCACCGCCTTCGACGAAAATCTGCCCTTGGTTCCCTGTCTGGTCAGTGGATTCAACCAGGTCATGCTCAACCTGATTGTCAATGCCAGTCATGCCATCGCGGCCGTGAATGGCGGCAATGGACCCAAAGGGACGATCACCGTCAGCACCCGGCGGCGAGCGCAATGGGTCGAGATCGGAGTGGCCGACACAGGGATTGGAATTCCGAAGGAAGTTCGGTCGCGCATCTTTGAACCCTTCTTCACCACAAAGGAAATCGGCAAAGGGACCGGCCAGGGGTTGGCTTTGGCGCACGGAGTTGTCGTGGGCCAGCATCAAGGCCAGATTTGGTTCGATAGTGAAGTCGGCAAAGGCTCTACTTTCCATATCCGGCTGCCCTTGAACACAGACTCGGCGGTGACATGAACAAACGCATCCTTTTCGTGGACGACGAACCGAAAGTGCTCCAGGGGTTGCAGCGCAGCCTTCGCGGCATGCGTTCGGAATGGGAAATGCTGTTTGCCGGCAGCGGCGCCGAAGCCCTGGAAAAAATGGAGCAGACCCCTTTTGATGTCGTGATTACCGACATGCGCATGCCCGGCATGGACGGAGCTCAACTGTTGGAGCAAGTCAAGAAAAAATCTCCCCAGACAGTGCGCATCGTTCTTTCCGGCCAGTCGGACCGCGAAACAATTTTGCGCTCCGTCGGTCCGACTCATCAATATCTGGCGAAGCCCTGCGACGTCGACGAACTGAAGCAAAAGCTGGCCCACGCTTTTGCGCTGCGAGAGCTACTTGCAGATCCGCGTCTTAAGGAGGTGGTTTGCCGGCTCGAAACCATCCCCAGCCTTCCAACGTTGTATGAGGCCATTACCAATGCCTTGCAGTCTCCCGATGCTTCGATTACGGAAGTGGGCAACATCATCGCCCAGGACATGGGCATGTGCATGAAGGTTCTTCAGTTGGTAAACTCCGCTTTCTTCGGCCTTCCCGGTCAGATTTCGAACCCCCGGCAGGCGGCCGCGCTGATCGGTATTGACAATATCAAAGCACTGGTTCTGTCGGTACATGTCTTTTCGCAGTTCGAAAACACTTGCGGCCAGGATCTTTCTTTTCTGTGGAAGCATTGTGTAGCGACTGCGATTTCCGCCAAAGCCATAGCGCGAATGCAAGCAGCCCTTCGCCGCACTGTGGACGAGAGCTTCACCGCGGGCTTGCTGCACGATGTCGGCAAACTGGTCCTATGTTCCGCCTACAAAGAGGAATCGGCACACATCTGGAAAACCGGGGCGGATGCAAACGGACCCAGCCTCGCAACTGAGCAGGCAGTGCTGGGCTGCACCCACCCCGCCGTGGGAGCTTATCTTCTGGGTCTGTGGGGACTACCCGACGCGATTGTTGAAGCCGTCGCGTGGCATCATCAGCCTTCCGAAGCGCAGCCCAAGGAATTTTCCGCGCTGATTGCGGTGCACGCCGCAAACTACTTCGACCGGCGACGGAATTCCTATCCCGGATCAGGGGACATGCCGACCCTCGACGAAGCACTGTTAGCCGGTTTGGGATTGGGCGACCGGCCCGCGCTCTGGGAACTGACCTTTCAGGACCTCGATACAAAGGGGGAAACTCATGAATGAAAAAATCCTTCTCGTCGATGATGAAGTCGCAATCCTCGAAGGTTACCAACGTTTGCTGCGCCGTGAATTTCGTATCGACGTTGCGCTAGGCGGGAAGGGCGCGCTGGTAGCGATCGAAAACAACGGGCCTTATGCCGTCGTCGTTTCCGATATGCGTATGCCCGAAATGGACGGAGCGCAGTTACTCGCCAAGATCAAAGTTCTATCGCCCGATACCGTCCGCGTGATGCTGACCGGCAACGCCGACATGCAGACCGCGGTCAGCGCGGTGAACGAAGGAAGTATTTTCCGTTTTCTGACTAAACCGTGCACCAAAGAGACCCTCGCCAAGGCGTTAACCGCCAGCCTGATGCAAGCGCGTTTGCTCAGCGCCGAGAAAGAATTGCTGGAAAAAACCTTGACGGGCAGCATTCAAGTTCTCGCGGAAGTCTTGAGCCTGGTGAACCCTGCCGCATTCAGTCGGGGAATGCGCCTGCGGCGCTACATCCAGCACATCGCGGGAGGTCTTTCTCTGAGCAATCCCTGGCGCTTCGAAGTCGCCGCCATGATGTCACAACTCGGCTGCGTCATCGTTGCTCCTGAAACCATCAATGCGGTTTACAGTGGACAGAAATTGTCTCCCGAGGAACAAGAGCGCTACGACGTCCATCCGCAAGTGGCTCGCGATTTACTTTCCACCATTCCACGGATGGAACCGATTGCCTGGATGATTGCTCACCAAACCCAGATTCCGACGCTGGAAGGCGACCTGGCGGACCACGAAATGGCCGACATGCGGCTGGGAGCGGAAATCCTGCATGTCGCTCTGCAATATGATGAACTGCTGCGCCGCCTGGGATCGAAGACCGAGGCGCTGCACCGCCTCGCTTTTCACCACAAAGGGCTAGATCCGCGAATTTTGCAGGCTTTGCTGGATTTCGAGCCTAAGCCCGAGGACGAGGCAATACAGAATTGCATGATCCATGAACTTTCCGCCGGCATGCTACTTGCCGACGATATCCGGAGCAGCACGGGAGTGTTGGTTGCGGAAAAAGGCCACGAAGTGACCGTCCCTCTCATTCTCAAACTCAAAAACCTGGAGCGAACGGGAGGGATTGGCAGCAAGACCACAGTCAGCTTGCCCAAACAAGCAGCCGCAACCGCAGGGCACTGATTTCTGCGGAGAAGAAGTCGTGCCAGACAGGACGCAAAAATAGAAGCGCCCCGGACTCGTTGGAGTCACGGGGCGCCCGAACAGCCCTCCCCCAGGTCTGCTCGAAAATGAGAGTACGATTTGGGCCGTCGGTTGTACATTCCACATCCGTGCCAGACCATGGCACAACATGGCTACGGCCTGCGATTTTGTTGAGCGGCCGCCTATGATTTTCCTTTTCCCGTCGCGCAATGACTCACTCGCCTGTTCCAGATTTCCAAAGACTGCGTTTTCTTCATTACGGGCGTAATCCATTGCTGGTGATTCCCGTTGACCGGGCGGTGATTGCTCCTTAGATTTCTGTAGGGGGAAACTATGCAGCAAATTCGCCAAGTTCTGAAGCGAAAACAGACCCAACTCGCAAAGCTGACCAAGGAAATCGAACTGCTCGAGCAGGTGGAAGAGAAGCTGCGAGAAGTCGCTCCGCTGCTGGCCGAAGCGGAGGAGGAAGATGGATCTCTTCTGGTTGAAGTCGAGGATGAGGTCGCACCGTCCGCTCCCTCAACCCAAACCGCTTCCGCTTCCGCAAGTAGCCCAGCCGCAGCGACTCCGTCAGAAGTCGGCAAAGCAGTTGCCCTGCGTTGGCCCTAACCCACAGCCACCGGTACGCCGATAGGCTTTTATGAGCTTCTTTGCACTCCTAATATCCGCAGATCGCGAAGCGGCCACCACTCTTGCTCCAGTGCTATCGAGCTTCGGACTGGGTCTGCGTTGCTGCGCCTACGACGAATCCGTCCGAGCACTTACCGAGCAGAACTTCGACGCCATCATCGTGGACTTCGAGGATCCTCAGCAGGCAGCGCTGGTGCTGCAGAACGCTTATCTGACGTTCCCAAAAACCCTGCCGTTACCGTCGCATTGCTCAGTGATCGGACCAAGGTACGTTCGGCTTTTGGCGCGGGCGCGCATTTCGTGCTCTACAAACCCGTTTCCGCGGAGCAGGCCCAAGCCAGCCTGCGGGCGGCCACCATTTTGATCAAACGGGAGCGTCGCCGGGCGGCCCGCATCCCGGTGCAAGTTCCGGTGCAGCTCACCGTAACTGGCCTGGAACTCGAAGCTATTTTGCTGGATCTAAGCGAAGAAGGCATGGAACTGCTGGCTTCGCAGCCCCTCTGTCCATCCGCAGCACTGCATTTGCAATTCGGGTTGCCCGGGAATGCCGACCCGGTTCGCGTTCACGGCGAGGTCGCGTGGGCCAGTCCCAATGGACAAACTGGTGTGCGCTTCGTCAATCTCTCTGAACCGCTTCGCCGGAGCCTGGCGGAATGGGTAGCGGCCAACGCCAAGGCGGTTTCTGTCGAAGATCCCGAGCCAGTGGCTTCGTATAAGCTGACCGATCTGAGTCAGGGCGCGTGTTACGTGGAAACAGAATCTCCATTCCCTGAACACACGGTGGTGGTGCTTGGGCTGCAGTCGGAGGGAGACGAAGTAAACGTGCAGGGGATGGTGAGAGTGATGCATCCTGGATTGGGCATGGGAATCGAGTTTGCCTCTCTGACCATGCAAGAAACCGATCGTCTGAGAGTTTTCATTCGCTCGCTCATCGAACGAGGCGCGCCTCCAGAAGTGACGATCGTGCCACGCGGCCTGGTCGCGGGATCGGATTTGCCGACTCAGGAGTCCCCAGCAGAGAAATTAGAGGATGCTTTGCGTGATCTATTGCGCGGTCATGAACTGCTGAGCCACGGCGAATTTCTGCAAAAGTTGCACCAACAACGCAGGAAGACCGAGGTCACCGCATCGTAAGATGCGCCCATTTTGCGCGTTCTGTGCGCAAAAGTAGAATTCCGCGACTGCCGTAGGCTAAGGCTTTCTGAACGTCCTTTCCAAGAAAAAACAACGTGTCACATCCCTAGTGCGTCTGCGGCTTCCACTTATTCAGAAACTGCAATAAATCTTCTGGACCCAGCGCCCGCGCGTTTTCGAATTCTCCATTTTGCTGGCTGAAGAGCAGTTTGCCATTGCTTTCCAGAACCGCCAGGGCTGGAATCCCTTTCTTCATCGGAACGTGGTATTGCTCCATGAGGTCCTGGTTCTTATCGCCACGGCCGACGTCCACGTGGATCACTTGGAAACTTCCCTGCAACACCGCGACCATGTCCGGACGATGAAACGCCGCATCGAGAACGTGGCAGTCGTAGCACCAGTCGGCGCCGAAAACTACCAGCACCCGCTCGTGCTTTTTTGCGGCCTCGGTCAGGGCTTGCTGAACTTCTTCGTGGGCATCCGTCGTGGGATAAATCTTCTTATCCAGGGAAAGCGGCTGCTGTAGCCGACCCGCATTCGTTCGCTGGGCCAGGACCAGCCGCCATTGTCCATTCTGTTGTAGCCAGAGTTGGGCCTCCGACAAGTAAAGGACATGCCTGCTGGCGGCGGAGTGAATTTCCGCCTGCATGACGATTTGTTCCTCGCCCGGGCGCGGCGTACTGGCCTGCTCGACCTCAACTTTCAACTTCTGGATTTTTAGTCCGGTCCAGAATGCGACATCTGCATCGGCGTTCACCGTTCCCGCGGGCGCCGCAATTTGGGCGGCAGGCGCGTTGCTGTACAGTCCTCGCAAGGCGCCGGCGTTACCACTCTCTAAAGCGCTCTTCCATTGCTCAAAGGGTGGAAAGCTCAAGTTTGCGGATTGTCCCTGAGCCCTGCCGTTGAGACAACCGACCATCATCAGAAAACCGGCAAACCATGCAATCGCTCGCGAGAATTGCGACTTCATCGTGCTCCTCAAAGCCCGGCCCGGTAGGCGGACAACGCGAGTATAGCCTAGCCACAGGCGGCCCATCCAAGGCATCGAGTCTCGCCAAGATTGGCTTCGAGTTCTTTCCTTCGTGTACCTTTATGAGGATGGCGGCTTCATGGGTTTGTTTCGAATCGCCACGAAACCAACTTCTAAATGAGCAAGAATCGTGTCTTAATTGCCACGTCAAATCCAGGAAAGCTGCGCGACTTTGCGGGCGCGGCGGCAGCCCGCGCGATTGAGATTGTCGGCATCCCGAACTTCTCTTCCCTGCGGCCCGTATCTGAGGATGGCCTCACCTTCGAAGCCAATGCCCGCAAGAAGGCCGAAGCGTACAGCCTTTCCGTTCCCGACGAGATTGTTCTCGCGGACGATTCCGGCCTGGAAGTGGACGCACTCGACGACGCTCCCGGAGTCCACTCCGCGCGCTATGCCGCCGACGAACCCCACAAAGCCGAAGCCAATACCGATGACGAGGCCAACAACGCTCGGCTGATCCATGAATTGCGCGACGTGCCGCCAGAAAAGCGCACTGGACGATTTGTGTGTGTTCTGGCGGCAGCGCGGGACGGGAAAACACTGCAAACTTTTCGCGGCAGCGCAGAGGGCATCATTCTCGACGCTCCCCGCGGCTCCAATGGATTCGGCTACGACCCGCTATTCTATTTCCCGCAAATCGAAAAAACCTTCGCCGAGCTGACGGCGGAGGAGAAAGCGAAGTACAGCCATCGCGGAGCGGCGTTTCTGGAATTTCTGCTGTGGTATGAGCACAAATCCCAATAATATTGTCATCCGTGAGGAAACGACATTCTTCGCTCTTGAAGAATCTCCGACGAAGGATCGCTGCATTTGCTGACGGTACGCGGCTCGTTGCAGCGAGCTGACAATCTTGTTTGAAGCGGCGAGGAAGGACGGGATGATTCGCGGTTGAGGTTGTGCCTTGTTGTTCTGAACCCAGCTGTACCGGCAAGGAATCTGCTCTTTGCAGCCGTAACAGCGGATTCCTCGCGTGGCAATGCCACACCTCGGAATGACAATTCTTGGACAATTCTTGATTGAGTATTTCAATCTAACCCGGTACCGGGTTTGAGGTTTCCTTGACTTCCCTTCTCCCTCACCCCGATAATGAAAAGTTCTTTGCTCATTACTGATGGCGTAAGGAGCGTTTCGTGGCGGCTACCGCCAGTCCTGTAACTCCCACGGTGAAAAGTAGCGTGGCTCCTTTGCGAGCCGGGCATGGATACTCGTTCGTTCTGCGCCGCCTGCATTCCCTGAGCGGCATCGTTCCCGTCGGCGCTTTTCTGTTCGAGCACATCCTGGTATCGAACGCCACGGCGATCGGCGGAGCGGCGGCCTACGCCCGCCAGGTAAGTTTTCTGGCGAATCTGCCGCTGGTTTTTCTGCTGGAGCTCTTCGGCATCTGGCTGCCTATTCTGTTTCACGCGCTGTACGGGTTTTACATCTGGTACCGCGGCGAATCCAATGTCGGCGAGTATCCCTGGACCGGCAACTGGATGTACACGGCGCAGCGCTGGACCGGCGGAATCGCTTTCGCCTACATTCTCTGGCACACCTGGACCATGCGTTTTACCGGGATTGATCTTCATCAATATCCCGGTGCTTCGTTCGGCAAGGTGCAGACCGAAGTTTTTCAAACGCCCCTGTTCTTGTTTTATGTGGTTGGGCTGATTGCGGCTTCCTGGCACTTTGCTTACGGCATCTGGCTGTTCTGCGCGAAGTGGGGAATAGTTTCGGGCGAGAAGGCGCAGAAACGGTTCTTGGCGGTCTGCCTGGCATTCTTTTTAGTGCTGACGGGCGCGGGACTAGCTAGCCTCACATCGTTCCGGTCGCATCCGCAGCAGCCGACGGATCCGGCAGGCGCAGGTATGGTGGAAACGAACGCGGCCAGCACGCCGTAGAAAGATAATTGTCATTGTGCCGTAGATAGAAACGGGTCATTCCGAAGCGCGGTTTTGGCGCGGGGGATGTGCTTCAAGCAAAAGCAGATTCCTCCTTTCACGCGGAATGACAAATTGGTTGAACATCTTAAAAATGGCAACGAATCCCAAAATCATCGTGGTCGGCGGCGGATTGGCAGGACTTTCGGCCACCATCAAAATCGCCGAAATGGGCGCGCAGGTGGACTTGTTCTCCATCGTGCCGGTCAAACGCTCGCACTCGGTGTGCGCGCAGGGCGGCATCAACGCCGCGAAGAACCTCAAAGGGGAAGGCGATTCGACCGCACAGCATTTTGACGACACCATTTACGGCGGCGACTTCCTCGCCAATCAGCCTCCGGTAAAAGCCATGTGCGAGGCTGCGCCCGGAATCATCGATCTGCTCGACCGCATGGGCGTTCCCTTCAATCGCACGCCCGAAGGGTTGCTCGACTTCCGCCGCTTTGGCGGCACGCTCTACAATCGCACCGCCTTCGCCGGCGCCACCACCGGCCAGCAATTGCTCTACGCGCTCGACGAGCAGGTCCGCCGCCACGAATCCGAAGGCAAGGTCAAGAAGTTCGAGCATTGGGAGTTTCTCTCCGCCGTACTCGATACCAACGGCGTCTGCCGCGGCATCTGCGCCATTGACTTGCGCTCCATGGAAGTACGCACATTTCCCGCCGACGCTCGGTCATCGCCACTGGCGGCAACGGCGCCATCTTCGGCAAGTCCACGAATTCCGTGGTCTGCACCGGCTCGGCACAATCCGCGCTCTATCAGCAAGGCGCGTACTACGCAAATGGCGAGTTCATTCAGGTTCACCCAACCTGCATTCCTGGAGAAGACAAGCTGCGCCTGATGTCGGAATCGGCACGCGGCGAGGGTGGCCGCGTCTGGGTTCCGAAAACTCCGGGAGACAACGCGAGATCCGAAATCGATCCCGGAAAAAGAACGCTGGTACTTCCTTGAAGAGTGGTATCCAAAGTATGGCAACCTGGTTCCGCGCGACGTGGCGACGCGAGCGATCTTCAAAGTTGTCTTCGAGACACAAGCTTGGCATCGACGGCAAGCCGATGGTCTATCTCGACCTGACGCATATTGACCGCGCGACGCTCGACCGCAAGCTCGAAGGCATTCTGGAAATCTACGAGAAGTTTGTGGGCGACGATCCGCGCGATACGCCCATGAAGATTTTCCCTGGCATGCACTACACCATGGGCGGACTGTGGGTGGATTTCAATCAGGCCACCAATATTCCCGGAATTTATGCCGCCGGCGAATGCGAATATCAATACCACGGCGCCAACCGCCTGGGCGCGAATTCGCTGGTCTCCTGCATTTTTGGCGGATTCGCTGGCGGGGCCAAACGCGGTCCGCTACGCCCGCAACCTGCAAGCCGCCTCCAGCAACGGCCACTTCGACGCCGAAAAGAAAAAGCAGGAAGAAAGACAATGCCCTGCTGATGAAAAACCAAGGCGACGAAAATCCCTTCAAGCTGTGGCGCGAACTGGGCGAAGTTGATGACGGAGAACTGCACCGTCATCCGCTACAACAAGAATCTGCAGGACACCGACGCCAAGCTGGTGGAGTTGCTGGAGCGTTTCCGCCGCGTCAACCTGAGCGACCGTACGCAGTGGGCCAATACTTCCGTCGTCTTCACTCGCCAGCTCTACAACATGCTGCAACTCTCGCGCGTGATTGCGCAGGGCGCGGCCTTGCGGGACGAATCGCGCGGGGCGCACTACAAGCCGGATTTCCCGAGCGCGACGACGAAGAACTGGCTGAAGACGACAAAGGCAACATTCGCGCCGGACGCCGACGAGCCGCGGTTCGAGTTTGAGCCAGTGGATACATCGCTGATTCCGCCCGCGAGCGCGAAAGTACTGAGGTAGGGGCGGACGAGCATCGTATCAGGGCGCGTCTTCAGACGTGCCGTCCAGCCGTGGGCCTCTGCTGGGCTTTAGCCCCTGCGGCACTTCGTCCAACTCAAATCCGTGTGCCGACGAATAGGCGTACTCTTTGGGAATTTTAGCCAACAACCGCTTGACAGGATTTTGCGCGATATATTCATGAACACGTGCGAAAGCTTCCGGATCATAAATCCGCATCTCCGAGAAGCCGCGTTCCCAAACCGGGGCCTTGAATCCCAGTTCCTTCCCTGCGTGGAAGGCAAATCTGCCCTTGATCAATTGAACGGCGCGTTCGATGCTGATTTCCTGCCCGCCCGTGATGAGCGCATGAAAATGGTCCGGCATAACTACGAAAGTGTGCAGACGATATTTGGCTTGCGATCTATAGTGGTATAGGTCGTCGATAAACAGCATGGCGGCGCGATGCGATTGCAGCAAATTGCGCTTGCCCATTATTGATGAGGTAACGAAGAAGGTCCGAAG
>CAVQGL010000010.1:0-603516 GCA_963712035.1 uncultured Acidobacteriaceae bacterium
CGGGGCGGCGGGACATGGTGCGCGGCGGGCTGTTCAGCCGCTTCTTCCTGGATGACGGCATCCGCGACAAGCCCGCGTACGGTGCGCTGGCCGATGCCGAACTGCTGGCGTTTGCTGACGCGGCGCGCCGCCATTGGCACGCGCTCGCGGCGATGCCGAGCGCCTTTGAGACCGATACGGAAGTCGAGTTCATCTTCCCGGTCCTCGGCCTGCTCGGCTGGCAGGATCTGCGCAACCAGCCGCTGCAACGGGACGGGCGCGATCGGGTCGATGCACTGCTGTTCACGCATGAGCGCGGCAAGGCCGACGCGGCGAAGCGGATGCACGAGGAACGGGCACGCCTCGCCACCGTCGTGGTCGAGAACGAAGGCCGCGACACGCCGCTCGACCGCGCCGGCGCCAAGGGCGAGACACCTTCCCTGCAACTGCTGCGCTATCTGCGCCGCGCCGATACGCTGACCGACGGTGCGCTGCGCTGGGGCCTGCTGACGAACGGGCGATCGTGGCGGCTCTATTCAGCGCGCGCGTCCAGCCTGTCCACCGGCTTCGTCGAACTCGACCTGCCTGCGCTGCTCGACGGATTTGGTCCGCCCGTGCCCAAGGGCGCGGATGATGCACCATTGGCTGCGCGTGTTCCTGCTGCTGTTCCGCAGCCAGGCATTCGTGCCACGGCCAGCCGACGCGCGCAGCTTTCTTGACGAGGCGATCGAGGACGGCCGGCATTACCAGGCGCGCGTCACGGCGGACCTGTCGGAACGCACCTTCGACGACGTGTTTCCAAAACTGGTCGCCGCCATCGGCAAGCACCGGGCTGGAGTCGACTTGTGGATTCCGCAGCGCTATACGTTGATCGTCAGGTTCAAAACTCGAAATGTTAGTAAGAGCTTTTCTCCAACGTGCGACCGCTTTTCGCTAATTTGGGCTCCTGCGTGGAAGAAAAGGAAGTACGGGGCGACGCTGGATGATTGAGTGTCGCTCCGTTTCCAATTTAACAAGGGCGCAGTCGCCGGGCTAGTTTCCAGCATTTTTTCACTGGTTATAACGTGCCAGCCATGCAGCAATTTCGCGGAGTACATCCCGGCGCTGCTCCCACACCCTAGGAAAGTGTGGCGAACCCGGGTACGTTACCATACGGGTAGTCTTCCCGCGAGCCGCCAAAACCTCAAACAGCTGTCGCCCTTGATACGTCGGAACGCGCTCATCAGCCGCACCATGTAGGATGAGTATTGGTGTGGTCACGGTCTCCGAATGCATGGCCGCGGAGAATTTCAGAAACGCATCGGGATCTTTATCGGGCCAGCGAGCGTCGTAGTCGATCTGCTGAACATCGCTGGTCCACATAAAGCTAGCCCAGTCGGTAATGCCTGCACCCTCGATGGCAGCTTTGTATCGATGCGTCTGGGTGACCGTCCAAGAGGTCATAAACCCCCCCGCGCTCCAGCCGAAGATGGTCAGCCGATTCGGATCGGCCCAACCCTGCGCGATGGCATAATCGGTTGCGCTATCTACATCGCGGTAGGCACGATCGCCAAAGTGCTGGTAGATGGCATTCAAAAAATCGGTACCATAGCCGGTTGAACCGCGATATTCCGGCTGCAGGACGATATACCCCATACCCGCAAATAACCTCGGGAACATGCTGAGCCGAAGCGAGTCGTTCTCTTCCGGCCCGCCATGGGGCAGCACCATGAAAGCATAGCTTCCCCTGCCTGGTAATCGGCCGGAAACGTGACGATGCCCTCAAGGGCAATTCCTTCCTTGCTCGACCAGTGGACAGCGCGCACCTCGCCTAATGCCACCTTCGCCAGTTGATCGTCGCCTTCATTGGTGATCCGCTGCAGCGTATTACCGTGTGCGATAGCGACATTGGAGGCGTGCCGTGGATCGGCAACTGTGAAGGCCCGTACCTCCGGGGCGGAGGTAAATTGTGGCGACACGGGTCCTTCGTCGATGGTACCTTCGGGCCACCTGTAGGTGGGGACTAGGGAGTAACTTTGAAAGGCGTCGATCTCTGACCTGACACCACGAGCTATCGTCGTCCACGCATTGCCTCTAGCGTCTACGGACAAATGAACCGCACTACCTTCAAGCTTTGGCGTGCGGTCCATGGGAGTTCCACCAGCAGCCGCGACTGTCCAGACATGGTCCGGCGTCAGCACTGACGAAGTCGTGCTCAGGAAAACCAAGGTCCTCGCCGCCGTTGATCCATCCAATCCCTTCGGCATTCTCGATCGTGGCAACATGTCGCGGACCTGTAGTGCTGCAAACGTCGATAAACGAGCGAACATAGTGAAAGCCAATCTTCGCTGTCTGCGACAGAACCACGATTGAGGTGCCATCATGTGACCAGGCAATCTCAGCCACATCTCGCAAGGTTGGCACCACCAGGCGCCGCCTGAGCCATCGGCGCCAATCACGTAAAGGCTGGTGGGCTGGGCTTCGATGACAGTGTGTACCTCCGCCAACGGGTCGGGAAGCCGTGGATCGGCAAGGATGGCATAGTGTGTGCCATCCGGAGAGATCATGGCGGAATGAATACCCTTTGGCAGTGCGGTGAGCGGGACGGGAGTGGCTGCGGCAGCGGCGGGGGTGTTGGCGGTGCGAGGGGCAAGGTGGCCAGTTGCGGCATCTTGTTCACGTCATTCGGCCATAGAGGGCCGAACCGTCACGAATAAATCCCACTGGGCTCGAATTTCTCCGGAACACCGAGGTGCCGTGCGTCGCCACCCGCGGCCGGGACCAGATGCCACTCCATATTGTCCGGGCCCTTGGTGCTACCGAAACGTACCTGGTAGAGAACGCTCTTGCCATCCGGTGAAACCGCGACAACCGCCGCGCATGAAGCGTAGCGGCATCATCAATGGTGAAGGGATGGAGCGCGTTTTGCGCGGTCGCGGGAATCGCAACGACAAACAAGAGAGCGGATGCAAACAGATTGCGCATGGCTTTTTTCCCCGAACGATCCCGAAGCATATCAGCGGGGCAGCACCGAACGCCATCGGCAGTTGGGTTCATGCGTCAAGAACCGAGGGTCGCAAAGCTACCCAATCCCTTTTATGGCGCGTTTGCAAGCACCTGTATCCGCGAGTTAAAAAAACTCTCTACCGCCTTAAGAACCGCATGTGAGGTATCTCATCGTGCGAAGCAGTTTTTGAACCGTCTTCAAATCGGCGTGCTGCAGCGTCCGCGTGGCGAAGGTTGACCGGAACGTGTGCTGGTGTGTGCACTGATTTGGGAGAGGTACCTGGGGGTGGTGGCCCATTTTCCCCAAAATCAACGGAGGGGCTGTGCGTGTCCCCTTCCTGGAGTATGCACAACTGCACACCCATACCCACGCATAAGACTGGCGCCTGAGGACCGGGACTATCGGGACCAAAGGGACGAGTCAATGGGATTCAGTCCCGTTTGTCCCGCAAGTCCCGATCCTGTGAGCATGAATGGCTGGACGATTGAGGCGAAAAGGTTTCCTTTTCCTATTTCGTGCCATCCCAAGGGAACGTCGGGAACAAGAATCAAGAGAATGGATCCAAACGCCGCTTTTCGCTAGAGCCGTGGGCCAACGGTTCTCTCGGCGGGCACGATTGGGTCATTCACAGTCACATCGCCCTGTGCCCCCGGGGAAACAAATCGGACAATCTGGATACTTCCTCCAACCGGCACTGGCTGATAGAACAACATCGGCAGGGTCCAGTCAGGCATCCGTGGTCTGCAAAGCAGTTTGCGGGCGTCCTCGTAGCTGTCACCCGACGACGGTCGAACATTCCACAGAGACGGCGAAAAGTGGGCGAAGGTAATTACGAGTGACGAGCTTGCGATGATTGCGATGACCCGTTTGCGCCCTTCATCCATCGGAGCAGTCTACGCTTGTTCGCCTTTGACTCGCCAGAGAAAAATCTCCAGTACGGCACGCTCTGTGCTAAGCTTCGCCCTTGAATCACGCGTTCAACTCTAGTAAGTCGAAAAATAAAGCCACTATTGATCGCCCTGATGGTGATCGGAATCGGACCATTTCTTTACTCCGCCGACGACCCCACAGAAATTAAAACGGGGAATGGTTTCCTGAAGCTATGTTCCTCTATTGACAGAATAGGAACCGGGGAAATAAGCGACTCGGACTTCGCGGACCTCGGAGTCTGCACGGGTTACATATTGGGCTTTGGCGCGGGACTTCGCCTCGCCAATGCATTAACGGAAGTACAAGGAGCCGCGATTAAGAAGGTGCTGTATTGCGTACCAGATGAAGTCACTGTTGGGCAACAGATACGAGTGGTCCTCAAATACATTAGGGAACGTCCGGAAAAAGCCCATTTTCCTACGTCAGCCTTGGCGGCGGTGGCTTTGAAACAGGCGTTCCCTTGTCCTGCCAAATGAATCTTTGAATTACGGAATGGAAAGGGTGCCAACCCATGGTGGACGAGGACAGTTACGCGTTCCAGCGGGCAAGGGTGGCAAAGGTTTGCACCGAATTAGCCCCCGGAAAACTTGTCGAATTTGATGAAACAAGCACGTGGATAAAGTTCAAGATCACGGACCCAGTCACGCGAATACGCGTCACAGGGGGAGCTTGGTATCGCGTCACGGGCGGCGCCGAACAGATTCGTGCCAGCGGGAAAAATGAGTGCCAGAATCCCGAAGCCACCTTGCGCCGGAGGTAGCAAGCCAATGTGGAACGTGGTCGTAAGAACTGTTTTGCAGGACCTTGGGACAAGCCTCGGATGCAAAGTTGACTTGGAATGGTGCCGGCTCGACGTTATGTGGTGGGGCAAGTCCCTCGAGCGAATGGTTTTGGCGGCGGAATCTGAGATGGCTGATGCGGGTAGTGTTGAGGACGATTTCGAGAAGTTGCCTTGCTACAAATGCTGAACCAAGTTGCTCACATTCAGTGCGGATATTGATGTTGTAAAGAGGAATGCCGAAACCTATCTTCAGAAATTCGGGCAGCACGTGAGGGGTGAGGAGTATATTCTTGTGGGATTCCCTGCCTCTGGTCCGCGCTGTTTTCTATTCAAAGTTTCCCAAGGTGGAAAGTTGGACGAGGTTAAGTTCGATGAGTTTCAGCTTTCAAACCCGTTTTAAAGGCGGCCTGATCTTAAAGAAGCTAAGGGAAGTGGTAGCGGTCGTCTTGATCGTTTTTCTATTCATACCGCCGTTACTCGGCGGCCACCGAAACTCCCCGAATTTAGCCGAGACGGTTGATCTACCACTAACTTTCGATTTCGATCTCTCACTTGCCTCGAAAATGCGTTCGGACATGGGTGCGAGCCGGGATCTTCCACTCAGTGGAGAAGCAGCGGAGACAGGACGATCAGTGTTCAATGATTTGACCGGTTCGGCAATGGTTTCGTCGCTTGGCCTTCCGTACCGCTGGACCTTGTCTGTCATCGGGTCGCCCCTCGTAAACGCAGAGTCATTGCCCGACGGTGAAGTGGTCGCCTACGAAGGTCTCGCTCAATTAATTGGCAGTAACCGGGGTCTTTGGGCAGCCGTGCTTTCTCATGAGATTGCGCACGTAGAGAGGCGCCACGCAGTCAGGAAAGCGCTTTATCATCTCTATATAGAAGAGCAGCTCAGGTACTACCAAATACGTGCGAGGTACGATAAAAATGCAGCATGGGCTGCCATGGCACTTAGTGTCGCCGGCCCGATCGCAGAGAAGAAACTCAGCCGTGACCTAGAGCACGACGCAGACGAACAGGGCATGCTGCTGATGGCGCGTGCTGGCTATCACCCAGATAACGTATTTGCTCTTCATCATTTGCTTCGATTGGCGACCGGTGAGCAGTCAAAGTTTGGTGCTTTTTTCTCCGACCACCCGCGATGGGAAACCCGAGACCAGAGAAGCGATCACGCTTACACGGAGGCCTTGGCTGAATACAACCAACTTTATCCGGACCCCACTCTGTCGCCGGGTGGGACGCCTCCCGTAGTCGCGTTCCTAGGTGCTCCGAAGACAAGTAAAAGCGAGCAGCGATCCACCGGCAACATCGTCATGGCCGTGTCCTGCCGAAATGCCAAAGCCCCTATCACAATAGTAGTCCATCTTAGTGACAAGGAGGGGCGACCACTGACGAATCCCGATGACTCAGTAGTTCGGCGCCATATGGTCTGTGCGGATCGAGACGATGCTGTTCCCACCACCGTTTATATTCCGTCCACAATCGCCGCTGTGCATGAACGAATGCTCAAGGCTCGTATAGACTTTTTGGGACCGGATGGGTCTGTGTTGGAAAGGTCAAGACAAATTGACGTGGCTCTACCGAAAATCGGTGAGGGAGCGAACGCGTTGGCCAAAACCGAGATTGAACCAGCACTGGCAAACGATACTGTTTTCGTGGAAGAAAGGCCACACGAAACACTGCCTAGTAAGAAAGCGCCAGGGTTGGAACGGAAAGCCGCGCTCCCACCGTCAGCCAAGGCTGCCACATCTGGGGTCTACGCAGGCACAGTTGACCCTGGCACAAATGCAAAAACACGCAGCGTCGCGCCGGCCTTGGAAACGAGGAGGACAGGACAGAAGCAGTACGACGCCTTTGCGAGTGACAGCGCTTTGATAGCAGAGTGGTATAACCTTCGCGAATTGGAAGGGGGGAGTTTTTCTCATGGGACAGACTCTACATCTCCGACAAGCGCCATGGCGTCCGCTGGTGAAGGGACTCGGACTGGTACTGGTGAGGAGGCGTCAATAGGTGTTTGGTCCAATGAAAATCCCAGGATCAGGCATGACGGAGTAAAGATGGTTGGTGTCGTGCCTAATGGCCCGGCTGATCAGGCTGGTTTGCAATCGGGCGATGTCGTTCTCGCCATTGATGGAGTCTACGTGTACACACTCGAAGAATTGATGGTCCGGATACATTGTTATCAACCCGGAGCCAAGGTGTCCCTCCGATACAGCAGGTATTCAACCATATACGATACGTTCGTCGTGATGGGGGCTGAAAGCAAGCGAGTGGCCTCGGGCGGTGGAGATAAAAAGTAGAGCGACCGGCACATTCTCTGCTTCATGTAGTGGAAAAGAGTCGCGTTCTCATCGGTCCGTTCCGCATAGACACTGAGATTGGCGGTCTAAGCGTTTATTCAGCCGGCAAGCCGGCACAAAACGCCTACGCAGAGAGCTTCAACGGCCAGCTGCGCGACACTTCGGTTCCGGACAATGCTGTTCGGAAGTGGACGAGGAGTGGGGCTCGGGAAATATGGGCTGCGCTCGTGTGCATTGATTTGGAGGGATATTCTGGGGTAGTGCCCCACCTCCCCAAATCCGGGGCGTGCCGTGTATGTCCCCTTCCTGAGTATGCACAACTGCACACCCTCGGTTCCGGCGGTCACGCAGAAGGCTGCGGCTTGTGCCAGCATCAGCGGAAAACGAAGCCGCGCAGGCCCCCGGCAACCTGTGAGAAATGTTGCTCTTCGGCGCTGGCAAGCTGTATAACCAACTCGCAACACAGGTCCGGTCGGATGAACAGTTCAGATACCTCGATGTGTTACGTGGTGTTGCACATGGGGTCAGGGCCATCTCGAACCGTAGAGAGGCAGTCTCCTTCCCCTTTGATAGTCCGGGAGGACAGAAGCGTCTTTCAGCTAAGCGACCGGATATGGATTGAGAGGCTTGATCCCGAACTGGCGATAAACATTCAAAGTAACTGCGATCCCGGATACTACAGCGCAGGACGTGAGAGAGAGCAGGATAGGCATTTGTATGCATTCGTGAGCAGAGCGCTCGCGCACGAAAAGAGTTTGTATGCCGGGATGTCAGACTTGAAGGGGGTGATTGCGCTCTCTCGACTGGTCAATCCGACAAGCACAGGTGACAGATACTGCGCCCAAGTTCACCAGTTCCCGGCCAAGGATTCTCGGATTTTTCCGCTCCGCGATGTCGGCGTGAGCCCGGATGTTCTCCTGCCTACGGAGCGTCGGGACTGGCTGTCAGTCGCCGATGGTGAGACCTTACGCAAACTGATGCCGTTGTTTTCCAGTGGGAAGCAGATGCACAAACGCGTCCACCGTGCGTACTGGAATCTGGAACACGCAATGCGCTCGTACTTTCTGGATATACGATGGCCGCTCATCGTGTCGGCGTTTGAAGCGTTAATGAACACCGAGGAGGAGAAGGTCGGTTGGCAGTTCCGTGAACGTGTGGGTCAGCTTGCCTCCGATTTCGGCGCGAGTCTCAGTGATGACGAGCTGAAAAACGCGTACCGCCTCAGGTCGAAATTGATCCACGCGGAAGGCTTCCTGTTCGATCTCGTGACCGTGTTGCCAGCCGACAAGCACATCCCTCTGTATGAGAAATTGGAATCGCTGTTGAGGACTACTCTTCTGAGCTGTTTATTGGACCAGAATTTCGGCGACTTTTTCAAAGACGCGGCTTCTGTCGAAAGGCGTTGGCCGATCAGTTCTAAGTCGAACGGGAAGGGGAGGAAGCGTAACAAACCGTAGTTCTGGCCAACTCACTGGACCGGGCCAGCGTTCGGGCGGTGAGCAGCGTTGGTAGCGTGCGAGAGCGGGAAACGGTAAAGGGCTATCTGGAGTCTTTAGAGGCGGCGGACCAAGACGAGGAACTTGTGGTCAAACCTGGCAAGGTCGCCGAAGCTCTGAAGAAACTGTTGCGTTCACCAGAGAAGGTGTTGCTCTGGCTCGCCTCGGAACATGGCTGTTAGAGGGCTAGGGCAGCGAGATTTGATAGAGGTTCCGGTGGACCGTGGTGTTTACCCAGGCATAATGCTCGGGGTCCTTGCCTGGCACCAGTTCTCCGCGCCCAACCGATTCAGGGCAGTGCCATCAGCACCGCTACCTCTGTTCCGCGTTCGTTTAAACCTCACGTAAAGAAGCAGCCGTTCATCCCCACAGAGACTAATCACGCGGCGCGAATGTGACCCGCAGGTTCCGATGGCACGCCGGCATCCCCGATGGCGTTCGGATTGCATCGGGAGGCTACGGCGACCAAGAAAAGGGGCAAATTGCGCCTCAGCCTATACACACTCGCTGCCTGCCGCGTAGCTTTTCGTATACACTCGCGAACCCTCATAGCAATCGAGGTAGAACCCGAAACCCTTCACAATCGTCGCCAACGTCGGAGATTCCTTGGAGGAAGCATGCTCAAGCGAACGTACCAGCTCGCAGCCGTCCTGTGCGTCTTGTCCGCAACCCTTCAGGCGGCGGATAGGTTCAAGAACGTGGAATACATGTACAAGGCAGAAGGAAAAGACAAGGGCGAAGAGATCGGTGGAACCCTGAACTTCGATGCGAAGGCGCAGATGATTGATTTCGCGTCGAAGAAAGTGAATTTGGAATTGAAGGGAGCTTCAATTACGAACGCCCTTTACGAGCGTACAAGCAGGCCGCGCTATGTCTCAGGGCTATTACTCGCTTGGCCACTTCTCTTCACAAAGGGCAAGAAGCATTTCCTTACGATCGAGTACAAAAGCGATTCCGGCGAAGGCAAGTACGCGATCTTCCATTTGGACAAGGAAAACTACCGCGAGATATTGGCGGCCACTGAGGCGACCACCGGGAGGACAGTCGAACGCTCCGAGGAGCATTGAGAGCTTCGGGCCGCGAAGAGTCCGCTCCGTCCGCCGAGGTCGCGGGCAGGAAATCGACGCGCGGCGCCGCAAGTGACCAGTAGGGAATTCGGGACAGACTACGTTCTGCGCCCCGAGCAGACTTCAGCTACAGGAGTAAACTGCATGGCCAACTATGACATTGCTGAGCAGTGGGCAGACCTGAGTCTCGGCAAAAGGGCCCAGGTAATAAATCTTGCGTCCAAGGAGAAACTCAGAAAATGGGCGTCTGATCCAAACTGCAATCAGAAACGTCTTTGCATGGCAGCTCTGGCCAATGAAGACGTTATCCCCCATCTAGTTGCTCCCCGAGCCTCCGATCTCCAGAAGGATCACGTTGATCTGCCATTTAGCCACCGCGCCGAAATATCCGAAGATGCCCAGCACGTTGCCCGAGTGATTACCGATCACCCCACCGGGCTGTCAGTGGGGATCAATTTGAAACAAGAATTGGAAAACCTCACCATTTGGGATCTAGTCCGTTTTCTGTGGAAGTTTTGGTGGGCCGCGCTATTGGCCGGACTTATCCCTGCCATCGTTGTTTTTGTCGTGATGCTTGCTCTGACACGGTAGTGGCCCATTTTCTGCAAAGAGTGAGCCCAGCTCAGCTTGCAGTCTAGGATGGAGGTGGATTTCCGGTTGTTCAATCAAGAGGGTTTTGTTGTGCGCTAACAGACTTTGGACGATAACGGGTAAGACTTGGCTTATACCAAAACCAACGTCCAAAATGCTGGTAGTGACGCCCGTTAATTTGTCAGTGAGGCTCAGTGCATAAGCATCGTGTAAGGCCAGTGTCTCGGCGCTCACTGATGAGACTTCAATTGTGTATCCGACGCCGAATGTTTCGAGCTTTTGGTTGAGTCGCTGAACGAGTTGGCGATCTTTAAAGAGAATATCCGGCACCATCTTTCCGGTTTTGCCGACTTGCTCGGTGGGGTTGCCACTAAAAATGTAGTGACGCTCGGGGTTTTCGCGCAGAGGTCCTAGATAGACGACGCTTTCGATGAATTCCCGAAAAATGCTGGCGACGAAGACAGTCAGCGCCGACGGATCTACAGGTTCGGGAACTCCATAGTCAGGCAAGAACTCGACAGACTCGTCTTCAAATGGTTCGATTTCCGGAGCGGGCATCAACTGGAAGAAAATTGCGGCAAGTCAAAATAGAACGTTCATTTGCTGCCGAGAAGTCTTTTACGGCTTGTTCAAAAGTGTAATTGTCGATTCGTTCGCGAGTTCTCATCCCGCAGAGGGAGCAGCCGAAGTTTGTCGTATTCTTACGTGATCGAAAGCGGGGGTCAGGTCGTTCCGTGTCAGACTCTTCGAACCGGGGTTCGGTCGAACGATTCGCAAAGGCGGTAACCTCTTGATTGCGACTAGCCCGACCCAGTATCTCTCTGACCTTTCGCAGAAGTTCATCCGGAAAGAAGGGCTTCTCCAGGAAGTCCCCCACCTCGGCCCTTTCGTCCGGGCTGCCGATGACTTCCTCCAGGTAGCCGGAAATCAAGAGAAATCTCATATTTGGCTGAAGAGCCAGCACCTTGTGTTTCAGTTGCAAGCCAGTTATTTTCGGCAACGAGAGGTCCGTCACAACTATGTTAATCTGCGCAAGATTGTCTTGAAAGATCGATAAGGCTGCCGCACCGTCTTCCGCTTCCAACACACGGTAGTTGTGTCTTTCCAGCGTCGCCCTCATCAACTTTCGCAATCCCGACTCATCTTCGACCAACAGTACGGTTGCAAATTCCACGCTCATTGGCGTTTCGCGGGCGCCGATCGAATTGGGGGATTCTGCTAGTTTTGGAAAGTAAACATGAAATGTAGTACCTTTACCTCGCACACTGGCCACGATGACATGCCCGCCGCTCTGTTTGACAATGCCGTAGATAGTCGATAGACCAAGTCCGGTTCCCTTGTCCGCTTTCTTCGTGGTGAAGAACGGCTCAAAGATGTGGGGCAAAATTTCAGAATCAATTCCCTCCCCATTGTCGCAGACCGTCAGTACGATGTAGTCACCGGGTACGACATCGACATGTCGGCTAGTGAACTCTTCGTCCAGTACCACCTCGGCAGTTTCGATCCTTATTTTCCCGCCCTCCGGCATGGCATCGCGGGCGTTCACAACCAGATTGATCAGGATTTGTTGAATCTGCGACGGGTCAGCTTTCACTTTTCCCAAGTCCGATTGCAACACAGGAACGAGATCAATGTTTGCTGGGATGAGGCGTCGAAGTAGCTTGTGAGCGTCCCAAACCGAGGCATTTAGATCTATTACGGTCGGTTCGATCAACTGCTTTCGGCTGAATGCCAGCAACTGTCGGGTCAGAGATGCCCCTTTCTGGGCTGCGCTCTTGATCTCTGCCAAGCCGAGCCGCAACGATTCGTTTTGGATATCCTCCTGCGCCATCAGGTCGCTGTAGCCCATGATGATACCCAAATAGTTGTTGAACTCGTGGGCAATTCCACCGGCAAGATTCCCAACGGCTTCCATCTTCTGAGCCTGACGCAATTCATCTTCTATTCGCATGCGGACACTGATGTCCCTGAGGATGACCGTGTAGAGCCTTTCCGACGGCGTTTTGACTTGGGAAATGGTGGCTTCGATCGGAAATTCTTGGCCGTCGGCTCTGACCCCCATTAAGGTTCCCGGCGATTCCATCGATCGGCTGGAGACCCCAGTCTGGCCAAAGCCACGGATGTGGTTCGCATGGACCTCGCGAAATCTCTCTGGAACAAACTTATCGATAGATTGCCCAATGGCCTCTGTGGCTGGACAGTGGAAGATTTGTTCCGCAGCTCGATTGAAAACGATGATCTTCTGATCGTTATCGATTGTAATGATAGCGTCCATCGCAGAACTGATTATGCCAAGCAATCGCTCTTGACTATGGCGAAGGGCTTGGGCTGCCTGCTTCTGCTCCGAGATATCTCGCCAGAAGGAGAGACCCTGAATTGTTGTCGTGTGGTCACTGAATTGACTGTCCTTCTGAACTGGATTGGTGTTGAGTAGAGGCTTCGGCAGCCTACGTGATTCGACGAGAACGACCACCTGGCGCGCCAATCTTCGTAAAGCGTCGGTCTGGCCGGGAGTCAGCCCACGTGGAATAGAATCCATTGCGCAAAGAGTCCCAAGAGCGCAGCCTTCTGAGGACATTAGCGAGGCACCTGCATAGAAGCGTATGCCTCCGTGCGTAGCTAAAGGACAATTTGCCAATCTGCCCTGATCCGCGAGCGTATCTTCTACGACGAGCACATCGGATTGAAGAATGGTGTGGGAACAGAATGACATCTCTCGCGGGACTTCGGCGACATCCCAGCCGATTCGTGACTTAAACCATAACCGATCCGCGTCCATGAATCCGATGAATGCGATTGGGGTTCCACAGATAAAGCTGGTGAGACGAGTGAGATCATCAAAGGCTTGCTCAGGAGGGGTGTCGAGGATTCTAACGCTCCTCAGGGTATCGAGCCGCGCGAGTTCATTTTCGGCCAGAGGCGACTCCACTTCAAATACCTCTTCACTCCCATCCCCGACGACTTGGCTTGCTTATAGCCTGAATCTACCGGAGAGTCTATTGCCTGAGTTGGTAACTCTGCACAAACTGACTGTCTGACTATTGAATAATTAAATATCGTGGATGCCGGTGCCGGTACGTGGCAGGCGAAACGGCGGATTCCGCGCGCGGCAAGGCGACGCCGTCGGAATGACAATTCTTGATTGAGCATTTCAGAATGAGCCGGTACCTCCGGAGTTGATGGTAACTGCGAGGAGTTCATGATGCGGAAATTGCATGATCGGAGAGCAACGCCGTGCGCGCTGGCGTTCTGTGGGAAATCACCAGAATCTGGTACTTTTAGGCCGTCATTCGGTCACTCGGTAACCGAATAATCGCAGAAACTCTTCGGAAGGTCGAAGGGTTTATCGCACGACCGCCCGTTTTAGGACGGGTCCGCGCCAAAATCAGGAGTAATGGGCGAGGTGCCGGATGAGACTTCGACCTTTTTCTCAACAATGACAAGTCTCAACCGTTGGTGTAGCCAAGAGACTCGTTCGCCGCGTTCCTGATAAGCCTCAAGTTCACCTGCCTGCCACCCAAGGAACGTCGCATCCTCTAAAGCTTTTTGCTGTTGTTGGGTTAATAGGAGAAGTTCTGCCGTGAGCTGGGCCTGCCGTGACGCATCTGCCATTTTCGGCCTCCTTGTAATCACAAGAGACCGTCGCTTCCAAGAGCACGGCAGTATGCTGTGACCCTACAGACTCACTGTACGCTTTTTCCGGCATGTATGTGTGATCCCTGCTCTGGGCCTTTAGGCTTTTGGGCGGCGAGAGTTGTCGGCCAAACTGGATACCGCCGTACGATCTCGTTCATGGGGTCCCTCCTGGGCTCGCTTGGCTCTAGAGTGACGGAGAAACTCGACCCTTCAGGCGGGCTTCCTTCTCGTCCAAAAGACGACTTATCTCTTTCACCAGTTCGATCAGTTTATCGGGGTCTTGCTCGACAGCAGCTTGGGCGCAAAGTTCGAACCAGCGGTCTTTGGTCTCGCCTTCCATAACGCGGACGCCTAATCTAGCACCGCAATGTGGATCAGGAAGGCTCCGGTCAGAGAACAGGCAAGGTAGTTTTTCCACTTCATGGATTGCAATCGCGGGGACATCTCGGGAGACAGTGTATACGAGGAGCGGACGGACAATCGGCTGGGCCGATGGGCGGGGAGTTCTGGCCAGCTTGATCTGCAAAGCCAAAGGTGAGAGCCTCTCGGACGTGACAAAATATGTCCTTGTCGCATCTTTGCTTCTCCACGCTGGCAACGCCTGCGCACAGTCGGCTGATAAGGACCCTGCCGCAATCATCGAACTCGGAGCTGCTGCTAGTCGGAGTCTCACAGGCGGCGGAGCAAGTTTCGGCCCCAATGTCGCTGTCGAGGTTACGCCTATCGAGAATTGGCTGGAAATCGAGGCGGGCGTTACGCCGCTTTTTGGTCACGATTCAACAGAGTGGGGCGCCGACGTTCTGTTCAAGAAGCCGTGGACTCTATCGAAAAAGGCAGAGTTCATGGCGGGCGTTGGCCCCGAGTGGATTCATACGAAGGAACTCGGTAGGACGACAGACTCCCCCGGCTTCGAAGCGGCAGCGGATTTCATGTTCTGGCCCTTCGCGAAGCATAGGTTCGGTTTCTACCTCGAACCGGCCTATGACTACAGTTTTGGGCGCGGGCATGAGCAATCGCTTGGAATAAGCGGTGGCCTATTGATCGGGATCGGTACGCGGCACGCAAAGACTAAAGAGGCGGACGCCCCGTGACTTCGTCCGCGCTGTTGGCCTCGTAGAATAAGCGGAGGGTCGGTTGCGAATCTGGCAAGGGCAATGCGAATATACTGCTATTCCCGGAGGGAGTTCAGGCTTGATCAATGGAGCGCATATCGTTGTCTATTCCAAGGATTCCGAAGCCGATCGGCTGTTCTTTCGCGATGTGCTCCAATTTCCCTGCGTCGATGCCGGCCACGGCTGGTTGATTTTCGCGATGCCGCCACTTGAGGCGGCGTTCCACGATTCCGAGAAGAACGACCGGCATGAACTTTTCCTCCTGTGCGATGACCTCGCAGCGACATTGAGCGATCTCAAATCAAAGCACGTGACTGTCTCGGACGTAAGCGAACAACGTTGGGGGAAGGTGGCTTCCCTAAGGCTTCCCGGTGGTGGGAAAATCGGCATCTACGAGCCGACACATCCGAGTCCATTGAAGCGCTAAGCCGGAGCGCGACCGGATCAGCACACTCACGATCGTTACGGGGCGACAGCGACGGTCGCACGAGGAGGCACCATGTTCGTGGATTACAGCGATATCACTGAAAGGATCGCGGAGACTCCCAAGTGGTGGGACGAGAACGGGGTGCCGCGTTATGTGGAATTCGAGCCGCGTCGCGCGGCCAACATTTATGCAGTGGAAGTAGTGCTGCTCGATATTTCCTGCTTCATGTGCCTGCGCCGGTTTCAGGTGGCGCTTTCCGGCCAAGGTGGAGCGCACCGCGATGAAGCCGGGGTCAGTTTGGCCAACAAGATTCTCAGCGGAGACATTGATTATTGCGATCCTCCCAACTACGGCAACTGCCGCGACGGCGCGTCCACTGGCTGCTTCAACCTCGCGGTCCTCCAATACTGGCGCCGCGACACCCCTGGCGATTGGGAGCGGAATTCCAACCTGGAGATCGTCTTGCCCGAAATGAAGGATTACGAGGACCGGTACAAGTGATTTTGTCGTGGGGGTGACATCTCGGCCCCGGGGTCCGCAAGCCGAGGCTGGTCAGATAAGTAGAGTCGAGAAGAGGCGCAGTGACAGTAGCCTCCCGGTGGCGACTGGCGGGGCTTTCGCCACGCCGCCTCAGTCCGGTTTGACATAGTTCTGTTTCCTCTTCCCGCTCATCGAACCGGCCAGGCGGATTTCCCGCATCCGGCTCTCGGGAAAGACACACGCCTCATGTGAAGGAAGCGTGTGACGCCGTCTGCAACTCCTGAACACGTTCCTGGGGTGGCTAGACTCATCGTCAATCCCCATGTCCTCCGTTGCTTCTTGCATCCGTCTTTAACTGAGGCCCCTTCCCTCGACCGGAGTTACCCGGCTTCCTTGGTACTACGAGCCCGTCACCCCGGACGGCCCAGCCTGACTCTCGCGAGTTGCCAGTTGACCGCGACTGCGATCACCGCTGGGGCTTCCCGTGTTGCTGCTGGTCGACTTTGCATGCTTGCCGTCGCCATTACCCCGGCAGGTCTGATGGGCTTCGTTCGCTCGTACTGTCCCATCAGCGGCGGCCCTCCCGATTACACGGCGGGTTGGCTCCTGCGTTAATCGTTTCGAGGCCTGCTCAGCGTTCACTCACGTTACGGCCTGCATGCTCGCCAAGTCACCTTAGTGACCCTCTACACCGGAGGCTCCGACGGTTTCGTTTCCTCTACCGCCGCTCCGATTGCTTCCGGGTGGAGCGAACCCAGTTCCCGGGCGGGACTTTCACCGCAGTCGATCAGCGCCTTTTCACGGCGCACGTGCTATGGCGATTTTTCAACAATCATGCGATTTAACGCCAGTTGAGGCTCGGATAGCTTCCGGTTTGCCGACCACCCGGCCAATAACTAGCCGATTCTGGCATCGTGAGTGATAAGGCGATTCTGCGACGGGGCTCGCATGCAACTGCTCTCCATATATCAAGGTTTGCCGACAAACCGGAGACGATCGCATGCTGCTCAATCTAATTGCCGGGGGGAAGCGCTTATCGGGAGCCGAGGGGAGCGCGGAGATGGAGCATCTCATCCACTTTTCTCAGAAGGTCACCTCGTGATAGTGGCTTCTGCAGGAGGATGCCTCCCTCTGCGATGAGTTGTTGAGCCACGGGCACTTCAGCATATCCGGAAACGTATAAGACTTTCGTTTCCGGATGCAACGCCCGTACTTTCGTCGCAACTGAGGGTCCACTCATGTCAGGCAGCACCACATCGCTGACGATCAGAGCGATAGGTCCCTTGTATTGCTCGGCCACGTCACTGGACTGGGTCGGCTGGAGTCAGCTCCGGAACGATAACAAGGAGGTCATAGCCGTAGACCATCCGTTCCATGTCGGGGTCTACCGGACCGATTTCCATGAAGCGCAGCTTGCGAAGATCGTATACCGTCCAAGCGTTCAGAAGCTGGTTTCAACGGCCGGTTTTAGCCAGCGATAGTCTGGTCTTCGTCCATAACGAATTTCTCAAGCCTGGTAGGGCGATCGTAGCCTGCAGATATCCTGTGCGTGCCCTTGGCTCCCAAAACGCAAATATGTAACGAAGTGCTTCCTTGCGCGTCCGCCATTTCGGCAATGTAGTTGCCGAGATCACGCTGGTGAAGTGGGTTAAAGCCCTTGTAGAGGTGCCATTCGCCGAATTTGACCAGCACTTTCTGCGGCTGATCACCGGCAGCGGCCTTCTCTAAATCCAGCCGAAAGTTACATTTGATAAGCTCGGGCGCGTTGGTTATTTGATTCGGGTGATCCTTGCATGTTTTTGAGATAGATCTCGTGGCTTTCAATCAATTCGTGGAAGAGTGTATTCGCGGCAGAGTTGCCATCGCGTTGCAGCAGGCAGCAACTTCCGCGAGTTCAGAATCAGATGCAGCGAACTGGAAAAGCTTGAGTGGATCGCCTGTTCCTTGGCGCGAAGGGCGTCCTGCTGCTCCTCGCCTTTCAGTCGCGTGATAGCGGCGGTTGCCGTCGGGCCGGGATGCGTGGCCAGAATCTGGCCCAGCAACCAGCCCGCTGAGCCAACGAACTCCTGATCAAGACCCCAAAGATGAAGATGAGGGGTATGAGCCATTTGCGCACAATGCGCCGCTAAATCATTTTCTTGCCGGACGTCCATGAAAGCAACGCTGTCCGGATACTGTTGGGTGAGTGCGGCCATTCGGGCGAGCCGATCGGGCTTGCCAAATGACGCCGAAACAAACTCCGCAACCTGTGGACCAATCTCGACGGCCATGGCGGATAACCCTTGCGGAGCCATGATGTCGCAGACTGCAGCCGTGAATTGAGGAATCTCGCGAGTAATGTGGTCTTCGCCAATGAGAACGTACTGCGCATTGGCGATGGCGCTCTCAAGCACGGGAGCGGCGTTGCCGACAAACCTGCCATTCTCCAACGTAGGTCATAGCGAACCTCACGCAGCTTCTGCTCGAAAGCCGATGGCTGGGTTGCGGCGTCTGACCTGGTACCTGCGCATAGACAAGCTGCAGAGCGAGAAACACTGCTAAGGATAAGGATAAAGAGCGGATGATTTTCATCTGAGCCCCGTCATCGATCCAGTGGGTAAACATAGCCTACAGTAGTACGACCATGCCGGGAAGAATGTTTCCGGCTGTTCAACGAATGTTGGCGCTCGGAGGGAGCGCCATTCTCAACTCAATTGTTGAACAATTCGGACGAATTAGGGAAGCTGACCCAGTACCAGAAAACTCTCTTGTTTCCACAACACAACCTGATAAGAAGAAGGCATGCGCGGAAAAGACGAACAGCAGTTGGATGTCTTCAGCTATGTCAGCCCGGAGCAGCGAGTGCCGCAGGACCATCCTTTGCGTTCGCTGCGCGCCGGACCTTCGGGATTGATCGAGATGGATGCTCGCACTCTCCCTTGGGCGTCAACGATTTCAAGCGCTCGTCCGCGAACCACTTGCTCGGAGCCACTTGCTTGTACGCTCGCGGTGTGATGAGACACGATGAAAATCAGAATTCCAAGATTGAGCAAGCTGAGCGCGGTCAGTGCATGCGTATTCTTCATTGTGGCTTCCTCTATTCGACTCGATGGCAGATTCCCAAGGGTACAGTGTTGTCGATTGTAGGACGGATTCGTCCCGAAAAGGAAAGCCCGATTGGCGAAATATCTCTCTATTACGCTCAAATCCCTTGGACGGGGAACTTGAGCGCTGTCGCCTGCTTTCAACACCTGACAAGTTTCGCGCAAAATTTAGCCATGAGTCGAAGGAGACGCAAGCTCTCTACTGAGTGTCAATCCTGGGGAGCGGTGGATCCTGATGGATTCTCGCTGTCTGTCCGGGTCCACACGCGATCGTAGGTATTTGCTCCAGTCAAAACCGTTCTTCGCGACAGGTCTCCGCACTAGGTTTCCCTGCTTGTCATAGCAGTCTACCGAAATGCCTGTCAGGGCACGCCGGCTGAAGTCCTTTTCGTCCGCCGATTTCTGCATGACGCCACCTACAAACCAGCCCGCCACAAATGAAATCGCAGCGGTAATTAGAATCTTTTTCATGAAAATCTCCTCATGGCGATCAAATGATCCGATCCACTCGCCTTGATAAGCATCGGTAATACCGCCTGAGTCTCTGACCCATGTTAGCGTGGACTACCCCCCGAAACTGAGCCTCTGGTGACCCACAGCAGATTTGGCCCTGATGACATATTGACGCTGTCATTGCGGTGCCCACGGCTGAGGTATGCGGCCCGCTGCTTCGCTTTCTTCAGGCCGCGGACAATCTCCACGAGCTTCCCGCGAGGGTCTTTGGGGGTAGTTTTGAAGAGTTCGTAGCTGGACTCGTCTTTGACAGTCATCTTATCGAAGTTAGTCACGAGACATTCTCCCACATTCGGTCTGGCCGGGGCGCAAGTACAACCGTTCTCTGCTGCTTAACTGGCGAAAAATCAATTACAGTGCGCCGGGCTAAACCGGCATGAAGCAGAGAATGGAAAATTCTTACGAGAAAGGACCAGCGATCCACTCGGCCCCGAGTCTTGCGCTGATTCCCGCGAGGGCGTCGGTGAAGCTCCGAATTGGCATGCGCTCGCTACCGAATACTTAAGAATAAGGACGAAAGGACGAGCCTCCCCCTGGCCGATTCTATATGTCCTCCACTTCCAGCGAAATGGGCTTCGCACCTTTCAGAAATTGAAGGTTGCTTGGAGATCGATTCTCCGGTTTGAGCCTGTAGCCCCGACGTAAGGGCCACCGAGCAGAGCATTGGATTGGCCGAAAAATGGAGAGCCGAGCGTTCCATTGGGCGTTGCCAGATTTACGTGGTTGAAGATGTTACGAGCGGAAACAGTGAAGGTGAGGCTATAAGGCCGGGTCGTCGCCCGACCTAAGCCCAACCCGCCTCCTGCAGTCCCAAAGCCTCCATCACTCTTCTCATCCTCACCAGAAATGCTGCTCCTGTTGACACTTTCGGCGCGACGGCCAAAAGCGACCGTTTTGCTCAACCTGGCGTTCACAGTGAAATGGCCAGGACCGGTCGCGTAGTTGATTGGTAAAATCCGCTCGCTGGCGCCTGGCATGCTGTCAAAGGTCCCAAGAGGAGTGCAATACAAAGTTCCATGAACCTGCACTGCACTGCATTTGTCGCGCGAAATAAATCCTGGGCGATCATTGAAAATAGAATCGTCATTCAAATCGTAAGGTACCGTGATGTTGTAGGGCGTCCCCGAGGTCGCTATAAAGAAAGGGCTGAGGCGAAATGCGTGAGGCAGTTCCACCGTGCCTCCAAAGGAAGGATTGTGCCGGATATCAAAGGACGCTCGGCCGTAATCTGCAAGTACCTCGTACTGGTTTGAGGGAAAACTGGACGCTCCGGCGGTATCGCTGTTGGCGTAGTTCAGGACATAATAGCCGAAGATCCAAATCTTAGAACCTGCGTGCACATTCACGTTCGCGATCAACTGATTCTGTCGAAAAGTGCCTACTGACGCGTACTGATAAATATTTCCAATGTCACCGAATGGGCGCGTGGGATTGGTAGCGCTCAAAGGGGCGTTGATGTTTCTGGTGAGAAGCTGATCGAACCCGCGCGTATTGAGATAACTAACCGCGAGGTTTGTGACCTGTCCGAACTGGTGTTCGAGACTCACAGCACTTTGGAGGCTATAAGGGGCATGCAGATTGGAATCAATCTCGTATCGGGTTAACGTATTCGAGGAACTCGCAAGAATTCCGGACGGCGGCTCCATGGGGTAAAAATCAGGATTGCTCACAATGAATTGCTGCTGTGTGATGCCGTTCAGCCTCTCGGCCTGAAGGATATACATCTCCTGAAAACGATCGTAGAAGATGCCCGCGCCGGCGCGCAAAACCGTTCGTGGCGAAGAGCCTTTGCCGCCAAATCCCCAGGCGAAGCCAAC
The DNA here is from genome assembly GCA_963712035.1 of uncultured Acidobacteriaceae bacterium. Lineage (GTDB taxonomy): Bacteria > Acidobacteriota > Terriglobia > Terriglobales > Acidobacteriaceae > PALSA-270. The sequence goes on from CAVQGL010000010.1 coordinate 21,199, forward strand.
CCGAGGTGCAAAATCCGCGTGGTCATGGATGTCATTCTGCGTCTCGAATCTCAAACCATAGCTGAGCGTGAAATTCGGGCGTACGCGGAGGTCGTCCCCAAGATATAGGCCAAGATCGTAATTCGTAACTGATGCAACCGCCGAACCCCTAGTGACTGAAAATTGACTGGCACCCGAGGTCACCGTCGCTCCATCCTGGAGTGCCAACTCGGCGGACCTGTATGCCGCCAGCGATGGGAAAACAAAAGTGCCATTGAAACCAGAGGTTGAGTAATTCCTATCCTGTAGTGCTCGCAACCGCACCCCAAACTTGATAACGTGCGAGGAATGAACCAAAGAGGTGTAATTCTGGAATTCAAAGTGGTTGGCCTGGTCTACGAGCGTCCCCCCGTTATATCCCCCACCGATGAACGCTTGCATCACGGTTACGGCGGGAGTTGTGTTTAAAGGGTTCTGATTCTCAATGTCCCGAAGATATTGGAATCGAGTCTCGTTCACGATTGTGGACCGTATAATCTGGGTATCGCTCGCCTGTATTCTTTGCTCGGTACTCACCGTGTCATACGCCTGTGACGGGAGGGAAAACTGATCCGCCAACGAGTTCATGTTTGTATCCCGGTAGTACTGATAGTGAACGATGAGGGTATTGTTCTTGCTGAGCGCATAGTCGAGCCGTGGGCTAATATTTGTCCTTGTCTGTGGGTTCGGTATCGCTTCACTGAGCGGCATAGGGTTTAGGTTCGAGTCAAGCATTACGGCATTAACCGTTGAAAGATCGTTGGTGTTGCGGCGTTGCGCGCTTAGAAAAAATGATCCTCGCGCGCTGAGCGGGCCTCCAATATTGCCATTGTATTGTTCGGATGAATAACTTGGTTCCAGCCCCGCGAAGGGATTTGCAGAGTTGAATGCAGAATCATTACCACTCACAAGAAAGGCGCCGTGTAGTTTATCGGTGCCAGGTTTGGTGAAAACTTCAACTCGCCCATAGCCCAATTTGTCATCTTCCGGTGAGAAGGGATTTTGGTTAATACGGATCTCTCGGATGGAAGATTTAGGCGGAAGCTGTCCGCCAGTGAACCCATCAATATAAATCTGTCCGCCACTGGGTCCGGCCGCCGGTCCAGCGAGAGCGGTCAGATCAGCCTGCAGTTCGTCTGGATCATCCGGAAGAGCTTCCAATGCCTTGCCGGTAATGACGATAGCACTGGAATTGGCCTCGGGACTCACCTGAACCCCGTTTCGTGTGTCCGAAACATCGACTTTCTGCTTTTCCACTTCGATGGCAAGAGAGACATTCAGCTTCTGGCTTTGACCGTCGGTGATCTCAACGTTAGGAATCTCGTGGAGAGCGAACCCCGGCGCGTTGATATCCACAGTGTATTTACCGGGCGGGGCCTTCACTTCAAACACTCCTTGGCTACTGGTTCTCGCTCTGAGAAGGGGCCCAGAGGTTGGAATCAGAGTTACCGTGGCATTCGTTACCTCTGCGCCCGAAGGATCGAGCACGTGGCCTTGGAGGGTGCCCGAAGGAGTTTGAGCGAGTCCCAACGGCAATACCGCCAACAGGGCACTGCATCCAAAGAAGATCCGAAAAGATCTTTTCAAGGCTCATTGCTCCCGATACTACATCAAGGCAGGTCCGCGGCGGATGGCGATAAGCCGCCTCCGTATTGTCGGGTTCAAGTGCTTTGCGCGGGTACCCTTTACAAGGTATAACGGTTGAGCAAGCCAGAAGTTACGGCGATTCGTAAGAAAAGAGCGGTTGACATGAAGGACCGCCTGCCCCCTCCCAATCGATCATGGATTAGTTCTTCAGATGAGCAGTGAGCCGCAAACGCCTGAACAGTCAGAATAAGTCCAGGGTGTGCATCGCGATCCCGAACGCGATCTTCAGCGAGTAAGGCCCGGGAATCTAGAAGCTAGCGAGATTTCGTTCAGCGGACTCAAGGTATTCTGGGAGTACGAAGATGGGAAAATGGATCAGTTGGTTCAGAACGGGGTTGCCGCGCAGATTGGGCCATTCCCAGCCGCATCCACAGTTGATAGTTTGTGAATGAGCAGACTTCGGGGGAGGGCTGTTCGACCTCAACGTCCCGGCGACTCGTTTTTGAGTCCGGGGCGTTTTGTTTTGAAATGGGGACCATGTAGGACGGGGATTTGAGCGCTATCGCGATTTTTCGCCAATAAGCTTGTGGGGCGTGGCAGCAGTCATTTAACCTGCGTTATGGAACACTCAAGAACTTCAATGGTTGCCCGGATTTCGCAAGTGGTATGTCTCCTTGGGGCAGCGGCACCGGCGTGGGGAGGATCACCGTGCGACAAAGTGAGCCGTGCTCTTCTTTCGGAGCGAAAAGCAGTTCTTGCTCCTGAGATTGCGAAGCAACTCAACGTGAAAAGTGTGGATGTATTGCAATCGTTCCAACTAGGCAGTTGGCAGATTATCTACGTCGACACGCACGAGTCGGACGAGCCGTTTCTTTTTTATTCTGGGGACCCGCTTATAAGGCGCTATGTCACGATGTGGAGCGGTGCGGCTTGCATGGATGAGGAGCCGGAGATCAGGGCGTGGACGCTCAAAAACGCACCCGGCATTCCACGCCGGCTCGCATCCTGCTTCGCATGGCACGTGACGAAATCAAGAGATCAATAGAAACCGTAGTTCGACGCCCAACTGTAGAAACCAGGCCATTTCCCTCAAATCCCCCTGCCAAGCGGGAGATGAGTGTAACTGATTCCATGACAATGTCGGCTCCGATACCCGAGTAGAGTTGATGGTGGCAAAACCAACCAGCAGGCTCGGGAAAAAGGAGCCGAACGATGATCATTATAGATTCTCTCTTGCAATTCAATTTTTTTCTCTCTGGAGAGGTGCAGGAGAACCTCTCTCTTTTTGTGGACGGTTAAGAGCAGGCGGCGACAGCAATGCCGGTCCGGCCCAGAGCACAGAGCTTCGACCCGTCGTACGGTTGATTAGTGCGGAACATGGCGAACAGCGCGTGCAGCAGTTTTCGCATAACTGCGACGATGGCTTGCAGACGAGCTTTGCCACGAAGCACCAAGTTTTGATAGAAGCGTCGCAGATAAGGATCACGACGCAGGGCAACGAGCGCTGGCATGTAAAGAGCGCGACGCAAGTGACGACTACCGCCGCGACTGATTCTGGGCCGCTTTTCGACCGATTTCCCCGACTTGAAAAGCCGTGGATCCAGCCCACTGAAGGCGACCCATTGACGCGCATCCAGCGTATCGGGAAGAACGGCGAGTTCGCCCAGAATCTGCAGAGCACTGGTTTCACCAATGCCGGTTGCCGTTAGCATGAGGCGGAAGCGGCGGTCCAGTTCGGTATCCTCAGCGACCAGGCGCAAGGCTTGTCGACGCAGCCGTGTCATGCGTTGTTCAAGATACTTCTGATGGTGCTGCATTTCCTTAACGACCAATGCTGGTAAGGCCTGGCTAGCCGCCGCAGCATGGGCACGATTGTTCTGTTGCGTGTGAATACTACTGAGGTCTGCAATGGCACGTGTAATGGCGCGCAGGTGTAGGGCAACTGCCCTGGGTGGCTGCCAAGGAATCCACGGCATGCGCCAGGCGTATTCGCAGAGCACTTGTGCATCGACCCGGTCTGTTTTGTTGCGCTTCCCCAACGACTCGGCAAAGCGCCGCGCACGACGCGGGTTTACGACGCTGATCTCCACCTGCGGGTGTGCTTGCAAGGTCAATGCTAGATCCAGGGTGTAGTTTCCACTGGCTTCCACACAGACGCGGACCCGAGCCTTGCCATGCAGCAAAAACCGCAGCAGCACTTTGTGTCCGGCTGCACTGTTGGCGAAGGTTGCAATCGTGAGCTGGTCATCGATGCCGCGTCGCATAGCCACGTCCAACTCGTGCGCGCTAACGTCGATCCCGGCGAAGTCTTGGACCGCAAGCGTTGATCTTTCGGTTTTTTTCATAACTATCCTCACCCATGGGATTAGACTGAGTTCCGGCTCCCCGACCCTATGCTGCCTCTCGCGCCGACCTTGTGAATGCAGGCTCTAAGCGGCCTAGGATTCTCCACGGCGTGGGAGAGGAGGGCGGGGGGCCTATCTATAATCCAGGCTGCTCGACTCACTGCGCCTAAGGAGATGAACGGCCTCCCGCCGAAACCCGATCCGATCCCCAACTAGCACGGGATCGCGAGATCAGGCAGTTGCAAGCAAGATACAAGGAGTAGATTTCCATCCCGAGTTTCAACAAATCGCTTTGCTCAACACCACGACCGGAGAGGTCGAGGAGAAACGGCTCGCACATCCCGACGAGGCGGAGAAGTATTACCGTGCTCTCGCGACTGCGGGCGAAACAGTGCGCATCGGCATGGAGGCCAGTGGGCACGGACGCTGGTTCGAGCGCCTCGTAGCCGAGTTGCAGTTTGATTTGTGGATCGGCGACGCGGCCGAGATCCGCGCCAGGCGGGGGCGGAAGCAGAAGACGGATCGCCAGGATGCGCAGCATATTTTGAAACTGATGCTGAAGGATGACTTTCCGAAGATCTGGGTGCCGAGCTGGGAGAACCGGGATCTGCGGCAACTGTTGTGGCATCGGCATCGCATGGTGCAGGCGCGCACGCGAGTCATGAATCAACTGCAAGCGGTCGCATTGAACGAAGGTTTGCACTGCAAGAAGAAGTTGTGGCGCGAGCGTGGACGGCAGCAGTTGGAATCGTTCGCGCTGGCTCCGTGGGCGAGCCGGCGACGACACGATCTGCTGGAGTTACTGGATCGCCTGAATCCGAGCGATTGCGGAGCTGACGCAGGCCATCGAACGCGAAGTCGAGAACTATCCGGCGGCGCAGCGGCTGAGAACGCATCCTGGAGTGGGCGTGTTAACAGCGCTAGCGTTTGTGCTCATACTCGGCGACGCGGAGCGCTTTCACTGCGGCAAACAGGTGGCGAGTTATCTGGGACTGGTGCCGCTGGAAGACTCCAGCGGGAATCGCCGGCGCCTGGGACACATCACCAAGCAGGGCAGTTCGATCGTGCGCTTCCTGCTGGTGGAGGCGGCGCAGGTGACGGTACGCAGCCTGCCGGAGTGGCGCAGCAAATATTTTCATCTGGTGCTGCGGCGCGGACGGAAGATTGCGAAAGTCGCCATGGCCCGCCGATTGGCCGTGCAACTCTTCTGGATGATGCGCAAGGAATGGGATTACGAGCAGTTGAAAAAGTTCGGTTCGCACGCGGGACAGCCCGGAAATCGCGATGGTGTGCAGTCGAACACCGAGTAATTGATTGGGCGTCCCGCTCCTCTTCAGAGAGGAGTTCGAAGTAGTAATCATGATCGCAGTACGTGACCGAAGAGATGCATGGGTCGGACCGAGAGTCTGAACCTGAGAAACGATTACGAGCGAGTCTGTGGTTGGTACGGCCATTTCTACGAGAGCGAAATGGCGCTCTTCTCCGAGTGCACGGATAGCTATGCCCAAAAGTTGCTTGACACCGCCGACATTGTCAGAGATGTCAGAGACGCGATGTTTCGCCACTTGAGAACGATTGACTAAACCGGGTGGCGATTCCGATAGCTTGCGGTCGCGTACGAATCGGGGTTGGCTGGTTTGAATTCAGGCGACCACCGCCTTCGGGATAATGGCGCTTTATCAATGTCGCCCTCGAAGGTTCTGCGCGGAAATTGGGCTAGCGTGGTCCGCCCGGCGCAGGATTTCAACTACCATTTTCTTGTACTGGTCTTTTGTGACGACGCGGTGAGTAGCCAGCATTACCGCGGACGATACAAAGAGGGTGTCGTCCCAGCGATCCAGGTAAATGGTGTACACCTGGTTCTCATCATCGGCGGTGTAGTGAAATGGCTCTCCTAGTACTAAGATCAGCGGGAAATCCAATTTAGCGGTGTCGTGAACGTGGAATTCATCCGCTACAACCCGGCAGGCCATTCTTAATAGAATCTGCGGTTTGTTGTCCGGCAGGGTAAGACTCCTCGGGTTGTTCACGGTAATCTGCGCCGAGCTAGCGGGGCTTCCAACAAGAACGACAACGCTGCCCCAAAGGAACAGAATCCCGACTTGGAAGAATGCCTTAATAAAATTCTCCAACTTTCACAGTGTCAACCCGCGCCCCGCACGCAAACATGAAGCTGAGGCCGCCAGCACTAAACTTCAAGACTAAGTAAGAGACTCACGAGGGAAATCGAGGGGAAACCTAGGCGACACATAATAAGTGCAGTGGTTTTAGTAAGTTAAGCCCTCCATTTTCTTTCAGGGATTCCTGACGGCGATGCTAAACTGGCTCAAATTTTTCCGCAGGATGGTAGGTGATGCCCGAGGCTCAAGACCGAATCTGCTTCGGCGAGTTCGAGCTGAGCCTCCGCACGCGTGAACTCCAGAAAAACGGTGAGAGGTTCGACCTGCAGGAACAACCCTTCTTGGTTCTCACGGCATTGCTCGAACGGCCGGGCCAGCTAGTTACCCGGGAAGAACTGATCAAGCGGCTATGGGCTGAGGATACTTTTGTAGATTTCGAACACAGTTTGAATAAAGCGGTAAAGCGACTTCGTGAAGCGCTGCACGACTCGGCGGAGAAACCGCAATTCATCGAAACCCTGCCCCGAAGAGGCTACCGATTCATTGGCACGGTTGCTGCAGCGCGCCCGCCGAGCTTAGAGCCGGAACAGCACCAGACGCCAGGGAAAACCTCCGCGCTATCATCGGGGTCGCTTCGGTGGCGCGTGACCTTGATTTCCGGGCTGGTTCTGTTTGTGGCTGTGGTCCTCATCGTGTTGTGGGTCGGGGGGCGTCGGGGTGACGCTCGGGCTGGGGCGCCGATTCGGTCGCTGGCCGTGCTTCCGTTAGAAAATCTGTCCGGCGATTCTTCGCAGGACTATTTGGCCGACGGAATGACAGACGAGCTGATCACGAGTTTAGGCCAAATCAGCGCACTGCGAGTTATCTCTCGCACCACGGCGATGCAGTACAAGAATGCGCACAAGCCATTACCGCAGATTGCCAAGGAATTGAATGTTGACGCCGTGGTGGAGGGCTCGATGGTGTGCTCGGGAGACCGGGTTCGAATTGATGCTCAGTTAATTGATGCCGCGGCGGACAAACATTTCTGGGCGCGCAGCTTCGATGGCGACTTGCGAGACGTATTGGGTTTGCAGAATCAGGTCGCCAGCTCCGTGGCACAAGAAATTCGAATCGAGGTCACTCCAAAAGAAAGAACCCAGCTCGCGGATACACGACAAATGGACCCTCGTGCGTCCGAGGCATTTTTCAAAGGCGGCGTGGCTCTCGAGATCAACAGCCTCGAATCGGAAAGGATAGCCCTCGAGCTTTTCAAGCAGGCGGTACAAATCGATCCGCGCTTTGCCCGTGCTTATGTTGGCGTGGCAAAAAGCTATAACTATCTAGCGGGTTGGGGAGGCTTTGCGATGGGCAATGGAATTGCGGTTGGCGAGGCCACGAGGGCGGCGGATTCGGCCATAGCCAAAGCCCTTGAGCTAGACCCCGGGCTGGGCGAAGCCTATGAAGAGCGGGCATGGACGATGATGAAGTTCCGCTGGGATTTTCCCAGTGCTGAAGCGGGCTTTCGCCGGGCCCTGCAACTCGATGCTAATGCAGCGAGCGCCCACGATGGGTTAAGCTTCGCGCTCCTCATCGAGGGACGATTCGATGAAGCCTTGCGCGAAATAAAACTGGCCGAGGAACTTGATCCGTTGTCCTTGGTCATCAACAGTGACTACTGCCGGCTTCTGCAATACGCGCGGCACGATGACCTCGCTGTGGCGCAGTGCGACGCAACCGTGCGGTTAGGGCCCGATTACAGCTATGCCATTTTTGAAACCGCACAGCTTCACGAGAGAAAGGGCGATTACTCGGAGGGCCGGAGGCTCTGGTGCAAATTGCTGGGCGGATGCGACACCTCCTTCCTGGCTATGGTTGATGAAATCCATGGAGCGCCGGGAGTAAACGGAGCCTTTGACGCCTGGCTGAAAAAGCAAAAGCATCCGCCAGAAGCGTTCTTCCTCGCGCGCGCCTACGCGGGACTGCACAGAAAAGATCAGGCTTTCGCGTGGCTCGAGAGGGCTTACGAACTCCATTCCGACATGTTCAATATGAGCTTCGTGGGGATAGACCCGGATTTTGATCCGCTGCGCTCCGACCCGCGCTTTGATGCCTTCTTATACCGTGTCGGGCTTCCCGCACAACCAAAAACGATTGCCAACAGTCGCGCGAATCCATGAGCAATGCGTGCCTCTGGCATGGAGAGGAAATCGAGCCGGGGCGGATTGTCGGACAGTCTGCGAAAATGTATCCGGCCTCGTAGTGGAGAATCGCTCTCCGGGCACAAGGCGACCCGTATCTGCGGACGTTGTTGGTGCAAGGAGCGCAGCACATTCTGGGTCCGTTCGGTCCTGACTGTGATCTCCGGCGCTGGGGCCTGAAACTAGCCGAACGTGGAGGGAAGAAAGCGAGCCATCGTGGCGACCGCGAGAAAGCTGGCGGTGTTGCTGCATCACCTGTGGGTAAGCGGAGAAGTGTACGAACCGTTGCACAACAGCAGCCCAATGACAGGAGCCGCAGCCGCGTAAAACCAAAACCGTTCCGGGAAGAGAAAAGACAAAAGCCGAGTTCCGGTGACTGCGTCAATCCCCTGGCCCAGGTTCCACTCTGCAAGAGCAGAACCACAGGGCGCCAAACAGATAGCAGCACCGGTTGAAACGTGAACGCCCAATGTGCACCGAGCGAACAAAATCGCTCCTCGAGAGTGCGAATGAAAGCATGGCGACAGCGGCTACTCGGCGGGAGACGAAAACCTTGTTCCGTGAAGCCAGCGAAGAATCGACTTGACTCGGACCGGCCTTCTCATGGAAGGCGATTACGCTCAAATTCCCCCAGCGATTGCGTTCAGTCATCCGCTTTGGGTAGTTCCCCAAAATCCTCAGGATGCTTCGAGACATAAAGCGAACAACAACTCGGTCAGGTTGTGAGGGTATGTAAAGAACTCGTCGTCGAGCGGCTGTAACGCCTCCATAATGTCGTCTGAGAAGTCACCAGCCGCTGAGGAACCGTCACGCTGCCGGCACTGGACTAGTGCATCAATGCCGTCGCAAGCGACAGTGACAGTAAACCCAAACCTTTCCAGTGTCCGCTGCAAGAGGTTCCGCATTATGTCATCGTCCTCGACGAACAGGATATTGGGCTGAGACCGGAGGCTAGATACAAGGCGCAGCGTTTCGCCTGCCAGGCTGCTAGCTGGCTTTTCGCGTCTCGTTCTCTCTCTTGGCGTGGGCAGCGGCGGCCGTTTCGTAACCGGCAACGGCGGCATGAATCGCGTAGTCAAAAAACTTATCCAGTAACTGCAACAACTCCTGTTTCTCGGATATGTCTTCACCACGGCCTGAAAACGACGCATCGTCGATGAATTCCCGAAGGTTGCATTTAGTCAAGATTATGACCCAAACAAGCTCGCTCAGCGGGACGCTTTGCTCTACGCGGCGTGCGCCAATTGCCCTGTAACGCTGTTCAACATCGCCTTCGCTTTTGTCAAGCAACCACGTGCCCAGATGGTGGTAGATTTCGTACACTCGTTCCCTCAGATCAATCGCAGGTACGTTGCGGTAAGACCCGGCGCGCTCGGAGTGTTGCACGTGGCGCAGGAGGCTTGTGGCCAAACTATCGGAATGATATTCGATCAGATGCAAAAGCTTGTGGGTAAGCATGACTGTTCCTTCTACTTTTATTTCGCATGATTCTCGGTGCGCGGAATCGCACTCGCGATGACTAGAGCTACCAGTGCCTGTGACTGGAATCACATTGGGCTATGGGCGTCCTACCATCAGCCAAAGTGTTGAATCCGTTGACCTCGCTCGGTCGAGATCGCCGATTGTTACTGAGCAATAACTCTTTCGCCCCGAGTCATCGTGATCTACTCTGGCATCGACCCAGAGTCGAAGGGCGGAAGTGGGTTGGCGACAAGCCCCCGAAGTTTCTCGGTGAAAACTGTCAGCGGATCGAACCCCTGAAGTGCCGCAGCCGTGGACGACGCCAGCATGTCGTATATGCTGTTCGAGTCCCAACCCATCGTCCAGAGAACTTCAGCTTCGTTCGCTTCAAGGAAAACCCAGAGGGCTGCCCTCCTGTGACCTTCGCCAACCTCATCCCGTTCGTACCGCTCTCTCGTCAGGTGCGGGAGGTTGACGTACCACACGATCTCGAACTTCAACTCAGTGAGAATGTCCCGGTATGGCACGAGGGGAGTTTTCACGTCCCTATTTTACGCTGACGCCCTCACCCGGCTGAGCAGCCACGCCTGCAAATAATAGTCCCTGAGGAAAACACGTAGGCCCCGATTTTGGTCGGGGCCTTCGAGAATCAAATCTGAACTTGGAAATCTAACGAATGGTCAGACCAATCCCGAGGGCCCAGCGCGATTGACGCGCCGTCTCATAATGGATTTGGTCTGTATCGTCATTTTCGAGTTTGAGTATAGCCACGGTTTCGGCTGTCGTTCGGCATGATGCAAAAGGTGCTCATGTTTTAGCTCCGAGCCTCGGGTTTATGTGTGTGAACAATTGTAAAACCATTCTTGTTCACGACTGTTGACAACGCGAACGCCCCCACCACTATTCGTAATGCATGCGCAGTTACGAATGACATATTGACGCTGCTACGGGCAGGCCTATTCTCTTTGTCATGCGCGCATCTATGGCGGGCCTTCGCGCCAGCGTACAACACTCCGATGCTGCCTTTCCGGTCGTCTGCACGGCTATAGCGTTCCTTGGAGTGTTCATATGGTTCTTCTATCATTAGCTGTCGAGGTAAGCCGTGAGACATCGTTCGGAGGCATGCCCGTTTGGTAGCCAACTGGCTCTTGGGGTTGCAAGCACCGGGGGGGTGACGACAGGTCAAAACGCTTGCGCGATCTATGCGAGCGGGCGTCGGAGGAGCGGGACCGCGAAAGGCAGCAGCAACTGACCAAAGAGATCGAGCAGCTCCTTCTTCCCACCTCCATTTTGCCAACACTAAACTTTTTTCGTGGGTGACACGAGGTTGACAGCTCGAAATCATGTCATCGAACTGCGTCTAAAGAAACGCCGGTGAACGACCGGGCAACTCCCACTGCTGTCCTGCTAAGTCGTGACGATGTGGAGAACCGGTTGTCAAGACATTGTCTAGCCCGAAGGGTAGTGCCTCAGTTTGAAATTAGTAAGGATCGTGAGGTTGAGCGCGGGTGTGTGCCAAGTGCCCGAGCCATTCGGCAACTAATCCAGGCATGGGAGCAGTTGCGAAAGTGCGGGTGATTCCGGGACTAGAATTCCTGCCTACCGAGATGCATATTCGTGATGTACGGAGTTTCGTTCCGACTCGCATAGGACCCTGATGGACGAGCAACTACGCCGGGAATGTTAGCTCTTCGCATAGGGACAATCGGGACCAAAGAGACAAGTCAATGGGATTCAGTCCCGTTTGTCCCGCAAGTCCCGATCCGGTGAGCATGAAGCCTCTGCGACGTGGGATAATGCGGCGCAGGACTCTGGCCATGAAAAGCAGGCAGGGCTACAAGGGCTATGTCATCGAAGCACGGTCATCTGAACTGAAGGACGGCGGATTCTCGGCGGAGTTTTCCATCGAGGAGCATGATGCATACGGCGTGACCGAGAGGCATTTCTACTTGACTAGTGCATTTTCAACGCCAGAGTCCGCCATCGAGTCTGCCATTCGAGCTGGACGGCAGAAGATCGGCGTTGACTGCGGGTGGGGACGGGCGGTGGTGAATGGGTGAGGACGGCGTAGATCAGTCGAAAAGGCCACAATCCCCCATCGGTAACACATTTCATGTTTCCACGGTAACGGGCTCAATCGTGCCATTTACGCACGCCGCCGCAGTCTATGAAGAAAGTTCCAAAATCGTTCCGATGGGTCAGAAATATGTCAACGCTCTCACCGGTGCGACTGAGCCTGCGAATATAGAAATAGGACCATACAACGTCAAGGTCCTGACAACCCCATAAGCCACCATGAGCGTCTTCGCCTAGACTGGAGGAAAGAGATGAGAACTGCTTGCACACTGACCCGGCGACAACTCCTGAGGTTGTTAGGAGCGAGTGCTCTCGGGGTTGGGGTAGCCCGGGCGGCGCGAACGGCAGATTATCGACCCGCAGATGCAGGTTGGCTCGCGGCTTGCTCCTTCGGCATTTCCACACATTGGACTGCAAAATCCCAGCCCGTCGGCGAAGATGACTGGGTGCCCTTCGAGGAGACCGTGGCACGCTTTAACCCCGCGAACTTTGCGGACCAGATCGCCCTGGCCGGTGCGCAGTACGTCATCTTCACAGCAACACACGCTTTGCACATGCTGGCCGCGCCGAGCACGGCCATTGATCGCATCGCCCCGCGACGTACTACTGCACGGGATCTCATCGGAGAGTTGGCCGATGCCTGCCGGGCACGCGGGCTGCATTTCATGCTTTACTACAATCACTCCTGTAATCACGGTAACGACCCAGACTGGGAGTACGCTGTGGGGTATCACGCGGCAGACAAGTCTCGATTGGTGAGCAATCTGCTCGGGATTCTTCGAGAGATGGGAGCACGTTACGGCTCGCGGGTGGAGGGCTGGTGGTTCGATAGTTGCTTCGCGCTTGACCCTCGTTTCGCGCTCGATCCTCGCACTTTCTACGATAGCGTGACGACAAACATGCATGACTTCCAGTTTCCTTGGGAGCGGTGGACCGAAGCCGCCAAAACCGGGTACCCCGAGCGTCTAGTCACTCTGAGCGCTGGCATGCTGGCTCATTTTCTGTTCTCCACGCACCAGGATTACGAATCAGGAGAAGCAAATGACTTAGTGGCGGTACCGTCGAGCCAGTTCACGATTGACCATTTGCAAGGTCACCGTTGGGTGTGCCTTGATAATCCTCAGTGGGTGCACGACCAGGTGATGACCCCACTGGCAAGTCCGCGGTACGGGGCAGACCAAGTTTTGGACTACGTGCGCAGCTGTAACCAAAGCCGGGTTCCGGTCACGTTCAACGTTGATATCGACCGGTCCGGAAAATTAAGCCCGGAATCGCTGGCACTGCTTGCCGAGGTGAGGACCGGATTAGCTTCCCCTTAGCAAAACGAGCTTGCGCGGTGTGCTGACCGACTCCGCTCTTGTAGATTGGGGTAGTGGCTATTCCACCCCTACCCTGTAGCAAAGCGGTCCGATAGCCGAGGCTACCATCTATGTTCCGCTTCCGGCGGGTGCGGGAGCCTAACAATCTCGTGTTCAGCAACAAGATCTCGCCTAACCGCCATCGGAAAGCGGAGCGGCCGATGTATTGGAGACCCCATCGGCTGGCGAGATCGCGCATCGCTCGTGCGCGATAGATCAAACTGATTCTGACCACCCCAACGGCCAAGCCTACTGGGGCAGGCGCTGGAAGGAACTTAATTAGTATCACAGCGGCTATTCTGATTCGTTCACGCCGACATGTCCAGAACGACTGTCGCAATCGCGATTTTTCGACAACTGACATTCGCATGGTAAAGTTGGCCCCGTGAAAAAACCGAAGAAGCATAGGTACGAGGCGATTTGGTGGAGCATCGAACTACCCGACGGATGGTCAGTTCGCGATGATCCTGAGTGCTCAACGTTCACATCTACAAATCTCAAAGGAGTCCTGCAACTGAGCGCTTACAGGAAGGGTTCCGACATTGGTGACGGGGAACTCTTCGAGTTGGCTGATAAACAACCTGAGCCTGAAACTGTCGAAATAGGGCTTTTCACCGGATTGTGCAACAGGCATGACACGCAAGGGCTACGTCGGAAAAAGTGGTGGCTAGCAAGGGAACGCACATTGATTTTCGCCACGTATAACGGGCCAGTACGCGACGCGGACGCTGAGATTCAATCCGCCGAAGAACTGCTTAGAACTCTGGAAGTCCGACCGTAGCCCCCGGCAAGCATTTGAGTGTAATGGCGATTTTGCGACACCAGGTGAACCAACGGCCTCCTATGCAGCGTGCGAATCACGCTTCTGACGCCAATAGCGAAACCACGCCGCAGGTCCGAGTGCCGCTGCCAAACGGCCGATGGATGGGAACAGCAACGTTGTGGAGCCATCTCAAATCTGCGAATAGCGCTATGATATAACCCATCCATAGCGCAAAGAATCACGAGCCGATTCGCCGCCCGATTGCCCAGCTTCGGCATGTAGGTCGGAAGTCAGGCAAGGTCTACCGGACACCAGTGAATGTTTTTCGAGCGCCGGAGGGATTCCTCATTGCACTCACCTACGGCCCGAATAGCGAATGGGTGAGAAACGTAGTAGCCACCGCGGGCTGCCAGCTTGAGACCCGCCGCGTACGGTATCAACTTTACTCACAAACCCTTTTGCATGACCCCACTCGGCGACGATTTCCGCTTAGCGTCCGCATGATTCTCTTAATGGCTGACACGAACGACTTCATGCGGCTTTCAAATTCTCACGCGCACGGCGATCCGTCCTAACTCTTTTTCGAAGCTATGGCAGATCTCATCGCTGGTGTGTCGAATCGCATTACGTCAATGTGTTCCTTTCTATACAGAACTTTTTCTCCTGATGCCTAATATTGTTCACTGGCTCAGCCGCTTTAATCGGGCGCTGGACCTTGCGAACACCAGTGACGGCAAGGCACGAAGCGAGAGCGTCAGAACGAAAAGGAGGCGACTGAAATGAATCCCGTGGTTGAAGTGAAAACGAATCCAAATGCAACTCCTGAATCAGGACGTACGGATGGTGGAAAAACGCGAGATGCGAATTCCACAAAATCCATTTCCGTCCCCATCGCCAAGGACGCCACTCTGTTGTTTGGCGCGACCGCCGGGATGCCGAGGCAATTCAGGGGCAACTTCGATTTCCAGTTCGTGCGAACGATGGGGTGCACAACCTATGACGGGGCCGAGACAGGCGAGTGCTATGAGACCGCCTCGCGCATCGAGGACGAAAAGGAAGATAGCTATACGGAAGCATGGCGCGTCACCGCGGAGCGGGTGGAGGCTATCGCCCGCAAATCGTTTGCGGGTGGGCATTTGGTGAGTGCGCGAGAAGCGTTCCTGCGGGCATCGTCGTACTGGCGCGAGGTGGGTTTTTACCAAAGCACAACGGATCCGGAGTGCCGCGCTGGTTGGGAGCGTCAACGTGAATGTTTCGCCCAAGCCGGAAAACTGATGGACCCGCCGTTCGAGGCCGTCAGTATTCCGTATGAAAACGGGAAGTCGCTTCCCGGCTATTTCCTGAAGGCTGATGCGAGCAATAAGCCGCGACCAACGTTGATGAGCCTGGGTGGCGCCGACTCCTTGGGCGAAGAACTCTACTTCTGGGGCGGCGGCGCGGCGGCGCTTCGCCGGGGATACAACGCCTTGCTGTTCGAGATTCCGGGGCAGCGGGGTGCGATGTATTCGAATCCCGGTGCCGAGCTGTTCTTCCGACCGGACACGGAAGTTCCGCTGAAATACGTTTGCGACTGGGTGCTCGCTCGCTCCGATGTGGACCCGAAACGCCTTGCCTTAGTCGGCTGGAGCCTGGGCGGGTACTTTGCACCGAGGGCAGCCGCTTTCGAGAAGCGGGTAAAGGCCTGCATCGCGAGCACGACCTTGCCGAACTGGCAGAATGTGGTTCTGGGAGTGACTCGGGTTACCGCCGGATCAGCCTTGCCCCAGAAGATCTTGAGAGCAAAATCGATCTGTCGACCGTGGGGAGCAGGTTTATCGTCCAGGGAGACATACGTTATCGACATGGTGCGGGCGGCGGAACGATCGCGGAGTATCATGGACGGGCTGAGCAAGTACACCTTGTGGGGGTTGGAGGACAAAATCACCTGCCCGTATTTCAATATTGGTGGACAAGGCGAGGGACAACTGGCGGTTGTACGGTCAGAAGTTTTACGACAAGCTGACCTGTCCCAAGGCGCAGCACATCATCACCGCAAAGGAGGGCGGTGAGGCTCACTGCGGAGTTAACAACGAGAGCCTTTCGCACCAGATCATATTCGACTGGTTGGATGACATCTTCAAATAGGGCAGCGACGCTTTCGCATCGCGCTCGGCCCCTGGGCTAAATCTGGCTACGTATCGCATCGACACCTTAGCATGGTCAGTATTCAAAAGGCGATCTAGGAAGTTCTAGGGCTGGGTCCGCCCAATCTTGAGGACGCGCTTTCGGCTGACATGGGTGATCTGTTCACGGACAAACCGAAGCTGGATCCGTTTGATGCCAAGCCGTCGGACACCAGAGGGTTCGATGAGAGGACGGCAAAGGCTGCGCATCCTAAGATCGCAGCCGAGACCCGCAAGGCGCTTGATTGCGACGATCCACGTGAGATTAAAGCAGAGTTTCGTGAGCGGGCCGCGACCGTGAAATGACGAATGACTCCCGGCCGAACTGCCGTCGGAGTTGTGGATCGGAGATGCGGCCCGAGACCCGTTGGAAGCGAGTGCGCATAGCAGAAAACGGATCGGCAGGATACACGAGGATGGGAGTGATGGCGAGCGGGATTACTTACAAGCAGGCAAAGCTGACAGAAGCATGGGACGCGATTGTGATCGGCTCCGGCATCGGCGGGCTTACGGCGGCGGTCCTGCTGGCAGCGCACGCCGGCAAACGCATCCTAGTCCTTGAGAGGCACTACGAAGCTGGCGGATTCACGCATACGTTTCATCGGCCAGGATTCGAATGGGACGTGGGGCTGCATTACATCGGGCAGATGCAGGATGAACGCTCCCCGGTGCGGCGCGCATTCGACCATGTCACGGCGGGAAGCGTGCAATGGCAGCCTATGCCGGATGTTTACGACCGCATCCTCATCGAAGGCCGAACATTCGACTTTGCCGCTGGGCTGGAACGCTTCAGGGAGGGCCTCCGGCAGTCGTTTCCAGGGGAAACCAGGGCCATCGACCGGTACATCGCAGCGGTCAAGGCCTGCAACCGCGCGAGCGGCCTCTACTACGCAGAAAAGGCGGTTCCTGCGTTTGTGGCGGCGCTGGCCGGCGGCCTGATGCGCGCGCCTTACATGCGCTGGGCAAAACAAACGACGCGAGAGGTACTCGAGGGTTTTACCCCCAATCGAGAGCTGGTGGGTGTGCTGACCGCACAATGGGGCGACTACGGATTGCCTCCTGGGAGAAGCAGCTTTGCTGCCCACGCCACGATCGCTGCGCATTATTTTGACGGGGCGAGCTACCCGGTGGGAGGAGCGGGCGCTATCGCCGCGGCCATGGTCCCGCAGATCGAGTTCGCCGGCGGCGCGGTTGTGACGAGCGCAGAGGTTTCAGGCATCCTGCTCGACGGCGCGACAGTAGTCGGCGTGCGGATGAGCGACGGACACGAATTTCGGTCTGGTGTGGTGTTGAGCGATGCAGGTGCGGCCAATACATTTGAGCGCCTGCTGCCGCTGAATTTGCCGGCTTTGGGTTCGTTGCGCCTCCGCATGCGCACGCTTCAGCCCTCCACGGCGCATATGAGCCTTTATGTTGGGCTGTCAAAGAGCGATGCCGAGCTTGGGCTAAAAGGCACGAACCTATGGGTGTATCCGTCGTTCGATCACGATGGGAACGTGGAACGTTTCGCGCGGGACATCAATTCGTCGTTGCCGGGTGTCTATCTTTCCTTCCCTTCCGCTAAGGATCCGGATTTTCAACGCCGCCATCCGGGAAAGAGCACGGTCGAAGCCATCACGATGCTTCCTTATGCGGCATTTGACCGCTGGGGAGGCACGCACTGGAAGCGGCGCGGAGACGAGTACGATGCGCTGAAGGAGCGGCTTGGAGCACGACTGCTAGCCGAACTGAAGCGGCAAGCGCCCTCCGTGGTAGGCAACATCGCCTACACCGAGTTGTCCACGCCAGTCACAACACGGCATTTCATGAACTACGGGCACGGAGAGATCTATGGCATCGCCTCCACTCCTGACCGTTTCCTGACGCGTGAATTAGGAGCCAGAACACCAATTCAAGGCCTCTACCTCACGGGGCAGGATGCGGCCAGCCTAGGCGTCGTGGGCGCGCTCTATGGCGGGGTCATCGGGGCCTCGGCTGCAGCTGGAAGGAACTTCTTTTCGGTCGTGTCGAAGCCCCGGGATGCGCGAAACATGAATGGACCACGCGAAATCGCCACGGTAGCACCCCCCATAGCAGCGAGTTCGAGGCAGTGAATCAGCTTGCGATTCAGGGAACGAAGTTGAGTGACATAGGCCTCGCGCCCACGGTATTCCAGTGGCGGGAGGGCGGCCCGGTCTGAGGGGGAGATGAGTGTAACCGGGAGATTTTACGACAACAACCGCACAGCTTCCGGTTTGCTGACCACCCGTAAACGGAACGAGGCAAGTGACGATTCGCCGCGCCGAGTTGTGAGTCATCGCGTCGCTATGTCTTGTCCCGATTCTTGACCATCCACAATGTGAGATCCCAAGCGCCGTAGACGCCGGCGAAAAGCAGAAGCGCCGCTGCGCCCGCGATGGCATAGGGCGCGAAGGATTTCTCGGTAATCAATCCGGTCGCGCCGGCAACCAAGCTTGCACTACCGAGCGCCGGAACGCCCACGTACGGAAGCCAGTCGTGCCAATCAGGCAAAACTAAACCGGCTTTGTGCCGCCTGACGACTACTTTAATTTGATAGGCTAGGCCCGTGAGCCCGCCCAGTCCGAGAATGATCCCGATTGGCCACGCCGACGACCATGGCACCAGCACAGCCAAGGACACCAATAACACGCCACCGAAACGAACGAGTGTAGGTGTCAAGAAACCGCGGGTGCCGTCCACTATGCGTGACGTGGAGAAGCCGGTGCCTACCGTGACGGCAACGAACAGCAACCCGATCAGAGTCGCGGCGGCAGTCCCGGCCATAATAAAGAAGTTGTCCCAGCCGTGGAGCATTGGCAAGCAGTTTAGCCCCTTGGCTACTTTTGTGTACTGCGAATTGCACGAACTTCGCGGAGTGAAGCTCGACCCGTGGCTGGTGGGTTCATCCGTACTCGGTCTCTTCCCGGTGCCGGCTACCCGACCTAATTGTCGAAATCGCATTATAAAAGGGCGCCCCTTTTGGAGTAGGTTGTGATCGTTCGCATCATCACCTACAGAAAGGAGCACCCTCGTGAACGATGAAAAGTATATTGGGCTGGACGTTCATCAAGCAACCATCGTGGTCGCAGTGATGGATTCAACGGGCCTTTGTGTGCTGCGTAAACTTCGCTTTTCATAACCCTCCTTGTGCTTTCCACTTTTGGCTAATAAAACTTTTGGGCCATACCAGGCCCATCGACGCCCAGTGCATCATTAACGTGGCTATGCACGCTGGGCCGCCAACACTATGAAGAATCCTTTTGATGTGTTGCGAATGAAGGAGCGGCAAATCCTCAAGGTCAGAGTTGAAATCGAGGCTCTGCGAATTACCGCCCAGTTGCTTAGCGACGAGCCCATTGACCTAGCCCCCGAAAACTGGACCGCCTAGAATGTGAGTTCTCCCAACCCATGAGAGGAGAACGGCAATGAAGGGGACGCGACACAGCGAAGAACAGATCATCGCCATCCTGAAGCAAGGCGAGGCCGGGTTGACGACGGCGGAGTTATGCCGACAGCACGGGATCACGGAGCAGACTTTCTACCGCTGGAAGGCGAAGTATGGCGGGATGGACAGTGGCGACGCGAAGAAGATGAAACAACTGGAGGACGAGAACCGGAAGCTGAAGCATGTGGTGGCCGAGCTGACGCTGGATAACCGGGCATTGAAAGACGTGCTCTCAAAAAACTGGTAGCGCCTGCGGGACTTCGGGCAGCCGTAAGTTATGTCGAAGTCGGGTACCAGATGAGCGAACGGCACGCCTGCAGGCTGATGGGACTGGGACGATCGACGCATCGTTATCGAGCGCAGAAAGCCGAGCGGGACAACGAACTGCGAACCCGCTTGAAAGAACTGGCGGCCCGGCGCATGCGGTTCGGCTATCGCCGGCTGACGGCGATGCTGCTGCGGGAAGGGATGCCGGCCAATCACAAGCGCGTGTACCGGCTGTATCGTGAGGAAGGTTTGGCGATGAGGATTCGACAGCGACGACGGATCCGCTGGAATGGCGTAGGAATTAACCCAGCAGCGACGAGGGCGAATGAACGCTGGTCGATGGATTTTGTGAGTGATTGTGTGAGCACCGGGAAAGTGATTCGGATGTTGACCATCGTGGATGATTGCACGCGGGAATGTCCGGCCATCGAGGTCGATACCTCGCTGGGTGGACTGCGAGTGCGGCGCGTGCTGGATCGGATCGCCAGCGAGAGAGGACTGCCGGAAGCGATCGTTCTGGACAACGGGCCGGAGTTTCGCGGTCGGGCGCTGGCGGCCTGGAGTGAAGAACGCGGAGTGCGACTGGAGTTCATCCAGCCGGGCAAGCCGGTGCAGAACGCCTACGTAGAGAGCTTCAACGGTCGCCTGCGCGATGAATGCTTGAACGCGAACTGGTTCACTAGTCTGAGCGACGCACGGCGAAAGATCGAGACCTGGCGGCAGGATTACAACGAACAACGTCCGCACAGTTCATTGAACTACTTGCCGCCGGCAGAGTTTGCCAGGGCCGCAGCGGAGATGACGGCATGAGGAAAGCTAGTACAAGGCTGCTGGAGCAGGGGATTCAAGCGCCATCCCCTGCTCCAGACCTCATCCCCGCTGAAAACAAAACATCAACCGAGAACTTACATTGGGATTGGTACAGTAAACGGGGGCACTTCACCATCAACACGACTCAAGGGCAGGCAATCGCGCCGATTGACTTCGATGCTCTGGAGTCGGCACTGGACAGCCTCAAGAGCACGTAATCCTGCCATTCCAAAACATGCTTGTAGCGTTTTCTCGGTTCTATGGCATCAGGACTCCGTGCAGCCAGCGATTCCAAGATTTCGTAGAGTGGACTCGATCTGTGCGACGCTTTCGTAATCCGAATCATTCTCAGTGACGAATTCCAGGCCATAGTTGTAGCGCTGGCGGTTCCGAACAAAACACCGAACTCCGATTGGTTCTCCAGAACATGGCGATGGGAACTCCACACCGACCTGCACCCCAATCGCCAATTCAACCATCCCAAACACCGACATCCCTCCGCAGTTCAGCTCTGAACCGCGACCTTGGAAGGTGACGATATTCGTCAGCCCTTGCGTGACAACTTGAACGGGCACGTAAATCCGATGGCGGGGCCAGCAATCGCTGCAATCAACGCCGCATCTTCCGTGGCACCACACTTAGAGCATCTCTGCATTTTTTCCATGACGCACCGTTACTGCGCATCGGTTGTACGAACGCGTATAATCAAGGCTACTAAGTCGCCCGGATCGCCCATTGGCGTGGGCAATCCGAGCTAAGACAAGTAAGCCTACACGGAGGCTCAGATGTCCTCACTCGATTGTGCCACATTCCGCTCGCAGTCCTGCGAGCGGGCCTCCGATCCGACAACAGTTCGAACTAAGAGAGAACTTTCGCCACCTGTTCGCGGCGAAAGTCCGCGCTGATGGCCGCTCTCCGCGCCAACGCCAGCGCGGCGAACAGTTTTCACCAAGACAACCATAAAGTTGCGACGACAAAAGGAGGCTTCAATGAAGCGACGAAAGGCTGAGCAGCTCAGGATGCAGCAGCAGCAGTTCATGGACGCAGTTCGCCATGCCTCAGTGGAACAGCTGGAAGCTGGGCTCAAGGCTCTGACGAATGGCCACGGCGGCAAGCGCAAGAAGCGGGTTAGCCGATTTAAGGGTACGGATCACTGGATTCCGCGAGACAGTCTCGACGCCATCTGCGCCGTGGAGACGCCATTTTATGCGACCTTATTTCGGCTCTGCGCATTTCATGGTTTAAGAATCTCAGAGCCTTGTCACTTCGGGCCTGCAACGTCGAAGGCGGATACTTAGTGCTGCAACGCTTGAAGGGCTCGCAGCGCACTTGCCAGCCGCTGCTCGTGGATTTATCGGAGCAGGTGAAGTCTGGCACGTATCGGCTATTTCCGATTCACAGAAGCACCGCGTTCCTGCATTTCAGAAAAGCCGTGCGCGCCGTCCATACGCGCGCCCTAGAACCCGGCTCCAGAACCTATTCATTGGCTGCGTAATGTCGGGCCGTGGCTGTCTTTCCCTCGGGATGACGCTGTTCAGCAGCCGGGGATCGTATTCAAGGATTACACCTTATGCGGTAGATCTTCGAGAGTGAATGGCCCAGAAGGGGTACTAGACTGGGTGGTTTTGGCGTTTGCCACGAACACGCTGCCATGTACCCTGGTTTCCACTACAGCTAGACGCGGGTTTAGCTTCCGGAAGCGGGACAATCGGGACCACCGCTCAGATCTTACGTTGTTGGGACCGTTTGTCCCGAAAGCCCCGATTGCTAGCTATGGATGATTGGCCGCTGTCTTACCTTAGAAAGCTTCGTTTAGGCTGCCACTCTGGTTCAGATTTCACAACGCATCCGGGTGGAGCAATCCTGCACTGCATCATGAACCCACTGAAGTGGTACCATCGCGTCCGATTATGACAACAAATCGATTTTTCTCTGGGCTGCTGGTTATTGCGTTCTTTTTCGCTCTGATCTCCGCTGCTTCGGCGCAGTCCGGTGCTGGCTCGACGCACCCCATTGTGCTGCATGCTGCGCGTTTGCTGGAAATCGAGACTGGACGGCTACTGACACCCGGTGAGGTGTTGGTGCAAGGGGAACGGATTGCTGAGGTTGGCTCGGTGGTGACCCATCCGGCTGGGGCAGAGGCAATCGATTTAGGCGACAGCACGTTGTTGCCGGGCTTAATCGATGTACACGTCCATTTGTTCCTGCATCCTGGTGCAGAAGACCTGCAGACGGTTGAAGAATCAGTGCCGCAGCGAACAATTCTGGCGGTTCTCGCAGCTCGCGCCGACCTCATGGCAGGCTTCACAGCGGAGCGGGATATGGGGACCGAAGGAGCGGGTTCAGCCGATACCGCGGTGCGCGATGCGATTGATCAAGGTCTGATTCCCGGACCGCGCCTGCGCATCAGTGGCAATGCGGTGGATATCCTTGGTGGGCACGAAGATGCTCTCCATTTCAATCCCGAGCAGCGCGTGCTCTCAAATGCCACATATGCTAACAACGCGGCGGAACTCGTGACGGTGATCCGCCAGCAGGTCAAGGAAGGCGCCGATTTCATAAAAATCTACGAAACCGGCCCGGACTCGTTGCGTAATGGCCGCCTGTCGACGCCGTACCAATATACCGAGGCCGAACTCGACGCCGCGGTACATGAGGCTGCACGCACCGGCAAGGGCGTCGCTGTCCATGCCACCGGGGAGCCGGGCACTCTATATGCCGCACGGGCCGGGGTTGTCTCCATCGATCACGCCTATCAACTCAGTGAAGAGACCATGCGGCTGATGCACGAAAAACAGATCTTCGCTGTGCCGACGTTCACGATTTCTGAATACTTTGCCGATCACGCGAGTTCGCCATCGCAGGAGGCGCGGGAGCGCCAGATGCTCGACTTGCATACTCAGGAGTTTCGGAAGCAGCTAGCAGCCGGGGTACCCATTGCAGTTGGATCGGATGTGGGCCCGTTCCCACACGGGACGCAAGCCCGGGAATTGGTGCTCATGGTGAAGTACGGCATGACGCCACTGGCTGCCCTGCAGGCCGACTTGCTTAATGGCGCCAAACTGCTTGGTTGGCAGGGACAGATTGGAGCGCTGAAGCCGGGCTACCTGGCGGACATCATCGCTGTTCCCGGCAATCCGCTAAAAGACATCAGCGTTCTGCAACAAGTGAGATTCGTTATGAAGGGTGGCGCGGTATACCGAAGATGAAGTCCCTCATCGGTGAAGCGGGCTCTCAAAAACTGTGCCCAGTTTTGTGCCTACCACCAAACCCTACCGAGTGTGATGGCGTGTCGTCCCACCCCTGGAAAGCTTTGCTGGACAAGGCATCTGTGACACTCAGGCACAATTTGTAGCACTCAGTCTAAGTTGTTGGTTTTTCGTGCGACCAGTACTTACAAGCAGGAGGTCGCAGGTTCGAGTCCTGCACTGCCCACCAATCCTATCAATCAGTGAACCGAGGCGCCTTCGGCGGGCGTAACACCTTTGCGAATTTGTTTCGTGCCGGGTGCCCCGCGTCTCGCGGTTTTCGAGACGCGGGTGCGAGTTGAGGCACGATGCTTTTCTTTTCACGCAGCTCTCTCTCGCACTTTCATCTGCAGGACGCCGCAGTCATTGATGCGCACCAGTCCGGTTTCCCCGCAAAAGCAGGATCGAAAGCTACTCCATGGCCATTGTTCCGGCTCCAGGACAAGTCCACGCTTCACCGGATTTTGGTGCATGTAACACAGCTTCTCGACACGCTTGCGCTCGCTCCAGACATTGAAGTCGTAGAAACGCGGCTGCCAGAGCTGGTGCGGCGGCTCCCAAAACTCTTGCTGGTTGGTTCTGCGCCGCCGCTTCCACTCGCCCAGCACGCGCCGGGTGAATCCCAACTTCAGCGCCAGCATGACGGTCGAGGGCGTGCCGCGTTGCGGTTCGCTGATGAGCAGATAAAAGTGTTCGGGCATGACTACGTATCCCAAAACTACGACTCGGTAGCGGCGCCGCACGGCTTCGAGCACGGTAAGGAAAACGTCGCGGTAACAGACGGAGGCGAGGAACGGCTGCCGCTGGAAACAACTACAGGTAATAAAATGAAGATCGCCGGAGCCGTAGTAGCGATGAAGCAACCGAGGCACGAGTAAGAAGATAAGATGGACGCGACGGGAAGTCTGTGATCCACGAACATGATCGATGGCGCCAGCACCCGCGTCTCGAAAAGCGCGAGACGCGGGGCACCCAGCAAATGTAGCAATGACCTTTGCCGTTTGTTCGCAGCTTAAAACGACTGTGTGAGCGGTATTCCAAAAGACGTGGAGGCGACTCGGCAAGATGAATGACTCCATTGTCCAACACGTGATGGAATTTGGCGACACTACCGTCGCGGAGGAGGCATTTAGACAACTAAATGTTCAGATCGAATCAACGTCAGATGTCGCAGAGAAAGCGAATCTCTATCTTGGGAAGGCGACTCTGCACGGCATTCTTGGTCAGTTTAGTGATGCTAGAACACAACTCGACCTTGCCTTAAAGTGCGCGCCCGACAATGCGGACATCCGCCTCCAGTGCGATTTTATCAACGCGTCGCTTTATGACCAGGAGCGGAAACCTGAGGAGGCGTACTTGACGCTCACTTCTGTTTTGTCCGGCTACTCCGAACGTCTGTCCAGACCAGATGTGCGATTCATGTATGAGGATATTCAATTGAGACGTGCTTTCGATGCCACCAGTACCGGGAGGTTCAAGGAGGCTCTTCCCATACTGAAGGAGTGTTTATCATTTGAGCTCAGGCCCACAGACAAGAGTATTGTGCTGTCTGATTTAGGGCGCTGCTATTCAGAGGCGGAGGAATATGAATCGGCGCGGAATTGCTTCGTTGAAGCTCTCAGTATTGGCCTCTCAAAAGAATCAGAGGGGCAAGCTCATCTGTATCTTGGAATAGCCTGTGCCCGCCTAGGTCTTTTCCCAGAAGCAAAAAGGGAATTTCAGCAATGCGAGGAAAAAGTCGTTGAATATGGCCTGGAGACCAACAAAGTTTATGGGTGGCTGTCTTGGGTTTGCAAGGGGCTAGGCGAATACTCCGAATCAGAGAGGTATTCGAAGTTAGCGCTTCCATGTTAGCAAGTCTCCGTCCTGACGAGGCAAGCCCGCGGGTGGCCCACCTTTGCGATTTTGCTTTTTGCAAAGGTGGGGAAAGATGAGTTCAGCCATCTCACGGTTTTCCTTTCGCGGCGTGTTAGATTGCGCGAGTGCCCAGCCATCTCCAGCGTTACTATGGCGCCCATCATCTGCATTTCATCACCTGGATTTGCTACCACCACCTCGGGTCAGCCACCTCCATGCCTTCCGAATAAAAACACAACCATTGCCACCAGCGTCAATCCCTCGATCAGTACAGCATACGAGCACAACCGCTTTGCCCGCGGATAACGCGCCAGTAGCCGACTTCCAGCCAGCCCGAAAAACACAAATGGCGATCCCAGGAGTCGGCAGAAGAAGACCCAGTCCAGCAGCGATTGCCCCTGATTCACTTCGGGGATCGAGATCAATCCCAGCGAAAGCGGGGCGCTCAGGCTCAATCCAAGGAGGATTTTTGCATAACGCGTGTATAGCGGCTCCGAGTCCCGAATAACCAGAACCAGAACAAACGTTGGCACCAGCAAAAGACAGAAAATGAAAACGCCGAGGATCATGTCCCCGCCGGCCCACATGCCGCTGTACAGGTTGGCATCCTGAGCATGCCAGCGGTACTGTAAATATCGCCACACCACCAGAAACACGGATACCACGAGCACCACGCCGTAGGCAGCCGCCACCCAACCTAATTTTGCCCGCAAGGAAACGTTCATCTGTTTCTTCTTTTTGCCTTTAGCTTCCGTACCTTTGCGCCGGCCTTCGATGCAGCGGCATTATAAGCGAGTCCTAATGGCTCGGAGCCAGGCATTTTGAGGGGGATCGAGATATTTCATAGTTATTCATGGCCGGTTGTCGGGTTGCGGTGGTTTGGAGCGATCTTCTTGGCTTAGCCAACGGGCGTAAGTTTCGGTGCCCAGTGTCATCTTTTCCTCATCGACTCTCAGTCGCCGCATTAACATCTCAAACGTCGGGGGAAGAGTGTCCTCTCCAAAAGAACTCGGATTCTTCATCGGAGCTAAGGAAGAATCCAGCATCGTCGGTATACGCGATCAATGTGAGAGGGGAAGGACGTACATCGGTACCGCGATCATTCCCTATCGCGGTAGCTTCAATCGCGGTCTTTGGCGGCTACGATCCTTTGCCTATTACTCTTGCTCGATTTCAATTTTACCGAGATTTGAGGAGAGTCGGTATAACCGCCCGCCGGCAGGAATATTTCTCAACTCGATGTTCTCTGAAATATCGGCCCCGCTCCCCGCGACCGGCCTTCCATCCGGTCCGATGTCCATGAAAGCTTCCAGACCGATAAGGCAGAGAAGAGCTCCCCAAGTGTAGTGCGGGAAGCCGTTGCAAGTACCATCCAAGCTTTTGAAGTTTTCGCCACAAATCCCCTTACTTATCCAGTTCTGCATGAACATCTCGACGCTGCGCTGTGCGAGCCGGCCTCTCTGTTCGGGAGTTCCATATCGCTTGAGCCCCAGCCACACCAGATAATTCACCGGGGGCCAGGCGTTTCCTTTCCAGTAGCCCTGATAGTGCCAGTCAGGATCGTCATAACAGAGGGTTGGTATGATCCACCGCCCCCAGAATTTTTTCGGATCGGTCAATAGATCAAGCATCCGTTTCGCCTGCCGTTGATCCGGTGCTCCGCAAATCAGGGGATAGAAGTTCATCGGCGTAAGTCTGGTCTCAAATGCTCCCGGGTTTCCATCTTTGTCCCACAGTCGATGACAGTAGACGCCGAGGTCTTCGTTCCACAAGATCTGATTCATCAGGCGATTGACCTGTGCATGTTCCGCCCGTAGTTGCCGAGCATCGTCCGCTAAACCCAGAGCATCCGCCATGTGGGCAAGGTATTCAGCATCCATTGACCAGAGGGAGTTCAGGTCGACAGCATCCACGTTCATCTGCGTACCTATCAGTTCGCTGCCCTCAAACGCTGGCGAATCATCCCACCCGCACGAAACTCTGGCGTCGAAAAGTGTCCGATTCGCGGTCCCCCACTCCAGCAGGCCGTTGTTGTTGCCGTCACTATTCCTTGCCCACCACTCATGCCATCGACGAAGCCGGGGATATACGTCTTTTAGGAACTGCAGATCAGGCCATCGCTGATAGATTTTCCAGGCACACATGGTTGTAACGGGGGGATTTGAGCACGCGGTGAAAGCATAGGGAACGTCGAGATATCTCCAGCTCGAGACCTGGGGCATCTTCCCATCCGGCATTTGAAAAGCGAGCAAGGCACGAATCGTATCTTTCGATTGAAGCGAGTCCTCTACCGAGGCCAATAGAGCGCTGAAAGAAGTGTCCCAAACAAAGTACGGAAGATAATCAGGATCGGCGGTCCAAGGATTGGCTGGATAGGATCGCGCAAAAATATGGGCTACACGTTTATTCAAACTGCTGTAGAACCGGCTGTTATTGAGGTTCTCAGTAATGGCGCCTACGAAGTTGCCCCAAGCCCCACTCGCCCCGGCACGATGAGTCTCATATTCCTCTATGGCCTTGTCGAGAGTGGTATCGACCGTCCCCAAATCTGGAACTTCGCTGAAACCAGCTGCGATATGTACAGGACGCTCCGGCGAAACTTCGATGCTTAGAGCGAGGTTAGGGACGCCCTGATCAATGGGACGGCCCTCCGCATATTCTTCTCGTTTATATTCGCCTCCTTTGCTGGTGGCCGCGGCATCAAGACGCAGACGCCAGGTCAGGTAGTGACCCTCATTACTTATGCATAACGAATCAACACCGTTACCAACGTTGGTAAAACTGTTGTGAAAATTAAGCCATGGACTTCCGGGCAACCGCACCAGCAATTGCACAGGTTTGTCACTTCGGATGCGGGCCACTGCCCCGTCTTTGCCCACACGACCCCACTCGAATTCCACGCGCGCGCCGTCTTGCTCAAATTCACTATGGCTAAAAGCGAAATCTGGTGCACAGACTCCCTGGCGCCACCCACTGCCAGCTCCCACGTCCACTACGATGCCCGCCACATCGTTCCAGACAAACGACATGCCGAGCGGCATCAAAGCGTGATAATTCCCAATAAGAATTGTCGGCTCCGGGCGTGCTTTTCTTTCACCGGAGTTCGCGTCCGCGTAGCTAGCAGTATTCTCGTCTGCGGCATGAGGTGCCACGCTGGCTTGCAGTTTCTGGTCTGCGGTCTCCGATGCCACGACCGCGGTGTATCCCAGAAACATGAAGAAGTTTCGGCGATCCATAGCTCATCCCTCGGGGTGAAGACCACTGAATCTAATGCGTAAGATTAGAACAAACGTCGCGCGGACCGCCTCCAGCACTGCCAATGCGGTGGCCGTATTTCGAGCTGTCATCGCACAGAGACTACACGAAGCATCGGGCAGCGTCATCACCCCGCCCGCCAGGACGAAGTCCAAATGGACGAAGATGGTTCCTTGATGACGGACTTCGGCGGCGCGGGGGGAAAACGCCAGTATGCACGGGCTGGGCGGGTGCGTCCACCAGCGCTTGGGTGATGATTTCGCGAGTGGGTAACTGCCGTTGCTCTCAAAGGTCCCATTTTCTTTTTGCGCGCAGGCCCTTGATCTCCCTCTTAGCCATCTCGTGTAAACGAACGTAGTCGGCTTTGGCGACCCGGTTGAGAGGCATCTGTCCAGCCTCCAGAAGCACGTAATGCCGCGGGCGCATGTAGGAAGCAAGCGTCCGCGCGTGTTTCTCCAGCATCGTTACAGAAAGCTCAGCGCCGGGCTTCTTCTCCACGAAAGCCACTATCGCCTCCGATAGCACCGCATGCGCGACCCCCACTACCGCACACGATGCAACTTTGTCGGTGAGCGCGCAGATGTGAGCCTCCACGTCAACGGGAAACACTTGGTATCCCGATGGCTTGATCACCCATTTCGCCCGCCCTGACATATGGAGCCCGCCCCCATCCTTATACCCAAGGTCACCGGTGTAAAGGAACCCGTCTTTGGAGATCGTCTTGGCTGTAGCCGCGGGGTCGTTGAGGTATCCGAGAAACGTCTGCGGGCCGCGGAAGCAGATATGGCCGGTCTCCCCGGCGGGTAACTCTTCGCCGGCAAAGCCATCAACGCGCATCTCCCTGCGGATCGAAGCGCGATACACTGGCATATCTGACCCCAGACTGACGGCGCATTCGTTCGCTGTTGCCCGAGGCTGTAACTGATAAGTGCAGAACCCGGCTGCTTCGGTCAATCCCAAGCCGGTGCCGACCCAGGGCGCCATCGTTGACATTCTCGCGACGAATGCCTCTGAAACCTGTTGGCCGCCATAAGCCACGAACTTCAGACTAGACAAATCAAACTTTTCGTAGGCTTTGACCCGCCACTCGAATTCAAACATCGCAGGAATCTGCCCCACGATGTCTACCTTGTAGTCCTGAATCGCTCGCAGAGAGCGCACCGGGTCAAAGCTTCCCAGAATGACCGCTGTGCCGCCGCCAAAGAACGTACCCATCAGAAGCTCAGTCTGGCAGCCAACGTGGGACGGAGGCAGATTCACCAGCGTCTTCGTGCCTGAATCCCCACCGAAGAATGCTTGGCTGATGCACATGTTCTGACAGGTAATGTTCCGGTGTGACAGGAGAGCCGGTTTGGGTGATCCCGTCGAGCCCGTCGTGAAAATGATCAGGGCGGCATCGTTCTCATTTACGTCCCTGGCCACGCGTTCCGCGGTCCGGGTCATCAGCTGCGAAGCTCGCTCAAAGAGATCTGAGGCTGCAGTCGCTCCTTGAATAGTCTCTTCCGGAGGGGAAAATTGGATTCTGTGACGCACAAACGGACACTCGTTCTCGATGGCTCTGCCCGCTTCACGAAAATCTCCGAGGGCAGTAGCTCCTGGGAAGGCAAATCCCTTAGGCCGAACTTGCCTGATGC
The DNA here is from genome assembly GCA_963712035.1 of uncultured Acidobacteriaceae bacterium. Lineage (GTDB taxonomy): Bacteria > Acidobacteriota > Terriglobia > Terriglobales > Acidobacteriaceae > PALSA-270. Next base: position 51,785 of record CAVQGL010000010.1, read on the forward strand.
AGCGAACTATCTCTGCCAAAGACAATCTGAGGTCAATGGGTGCGAAGATCACACCGATTCGGAAACAGGCGTATTCCAGAATGATGTGTTGGGTGGATAGCGGTAAAGCGCTAACCAAGCAATCCCCCTTCTTATACCCGAGTTCAAGAAGGTGAGCAGCTAAGCCAAGCGTGGCGGCTTCCAGTTCGGCCCAAGTCGTGCCCTGGTCCGTATCTGCACTGATGATTGCGAAATTGTCAGGCTTCTCCTTTGCCCACTTCGATACCACCTTATGAACAAGGTGGCGCTCGCAGAATTTCTGTTCGAAGTCGTCTCCGGAAAGTTGAGCTAAAGTACGAGATTGGTTCATATCACGCGACTGGCCTGACTTTTTCGACTTACACCACGCTGCAAGCACTCACCGCTGTCGATAGCCGTTCAGCGCCCATCCGAGCGTACGATATCCGCAGAGTAGCGGTCATTGTGGGCCTCGTGATGTTGCTAACCCAAACGTAGGGCTTGCCGGCCACTCTTTCATCTTTTGTCGTCTCGACATATTCCGTCCCCGGAACACCATACGCATCGGGCGGCGTACCCGGCCATATCGCCACTTGCGTATGTCCCACCGATGGCTGCCAGATAGTCTGCTGCACACCGAGAACGCCACACACAAACAAAACGGAAACAATTGAGATCGAATACTTAGTCACAATCCTGACAGCTTATACCAGTAGCCGTTCGAAACCGCTAAGCAGAACCGACTTGTGCCGCCGCTCGGGCGCTACGACCCGGTTCACCCATCCAGATTTCCACAGTAGCCCGTTTGTGCCATTCCCATGCGGAAGGTAAGACCGTACTCTACCAATGAGCAGACTTCGGGGGAGGGCTGTTCAACTGATGCGCCTCAAGGACTCAAAGTGAGTTTGGGGCGCTTTTGTTTTGCGTATCGTTTTCGCGGCAGGCCTGAATCGTCCATTCCTCCTTCCCAGACACCAGCCCACGCCCTGTGATTGGCGTCACTGCATCTTCTTTCCAGAAGATCAAAATACCATCCGTTTATGCCGATGATCCTTTTCATCGACGATCACACCTGCGGATCGCGGGCGTTGGCTCACAAACTTCGAGCGTGTGGCTACGAGGTGCAAGTCGCCCCCGACGCAGAAGAGGCCCTTACCTTATTCAGGCTGTACCGAATCGATGTCGTGGTCACCGACTGCCATTGCGAAATCCCCAGCCGCGGGACCCTTGCGCCCATAATAAGGAGCATCCGGCCAGACGTTCCCATTATTCTGATGTCAGCTTTTTGCGGGATGCCTTGCGCCCGCCTACGCGATGCGGATGCCTGCGTTTGTAAGGGGGATCTCCCCGCCCTGCTGAGCACCTTGCGGATGCTGCTTTGCTCCCGCGACTTTGGGCTGTGCCAATCGCTTGTCGCCTAAAAGGAAGAGTCAGGAGAAACAAAAGACCATCCGGCGGCAGCGCTCCTGGTGTTGCATCCCAACTCCGGATATAGGTTGCTGCGCAGGAGTATGCTTTGGCTCGGCGGAAAGCGGATGCCGGGAACACGTGCTAAATTCGCGGACACCCCCGCATCTTTCTAACCTCGCGAAGGAGTCTCCAATCATGATCCGCAATCTTGTTGTCTTTTGCCTCGCTCTCCTCTCGTTTCTGCCTTCGCTGCAGGGGAGCCAAATCGCGTCTCAGACGCTGCCCCCGGCTTTGGCGCGTGCCATGGCGACGGCGCCATTCTCCTTTATCTATGGCGGCAAATCGTCGAAAGAAATTCTTTCAGGATGGAAGCGTACTCAAACCCAAAAAATGCTCGCGGATGACAGACTCGAAATGGTTACCATCTACACCGACCCCGCAACTGGCCTCGAAGTGACGTGGCAAGCCACCGAATTTGAGCGAATGGGAGCGGTGGAGTGGATCGTCCGCCTGCGCAATACAGGCTCCGCGGATACTCCGATGATTGAAAATCTTTTGGCTCTCGATGAAAAGATCGCGGTACCGCCCGGTACGGTGATTTTTCATCACGTCTTGGGAAGCGCAGACCGTCCATTGGTGCCCGGCGCTGCTCCCGGCATGACATCGGACTACCACCGCATTGATCAGCAGATGGAAATGGGAACCGAATATCACCTGGCGCATTACGGCATGAAACAAGGGAAACACGTCGAGACCGACCTGCCTTATTTCAATGCGCAGTGGGCGGATGGTGGACTGGTTGGCGGCATCGGTTGGACGGGCCAATGGGCGCTCATGGCCAGCCGTCAGAATGACGGGTTGGCTATCGCGGTCGGCCAGGAAAGCACTCACTTCAAGCTTCATCCTGGGGAAAGTGTACGTACGCCGAGCCTGGTGTTGCTGGAATGGAAAGGGAAGGACTGGCTGCAAAGTCAGAACCTGTGGCGCCGCCTGCTGATCGCCTATTACCTGCCGCGGGTCAACGGCGAAATCATGACCCCGTTGGTCACTCACACCCCAAACTTCACGCTGATGTTTGACGACATTGCCGCGAAGACCGGCCAAAATCCGCTGGAAGCGTGGCCAAGTCTGAAAACCGGCAACTCAGTTTTTCAGCAAAATCCATCGCTCAACTACGTCAATGAGAAAAACCAGCTTGAGTTGCTGCATCAACTTCCCAACGTTGGTCTGGAAGGGTATTGGATGGATGCCGGATGGTTCATTGGCGGATGGCCGTCGGGCGCGGGAAACTGGGATCCCGACCCAAAATTTCCGCGTGGCCTGAAGCCGGTTGGCGACGCCGCGCACCAGCGCGGTCTGAAATTTATTTTATGGTTCGAGCCGCAGCGAGTGTCCCCCGGCACCATGATCGCGAAGCAGCATCCGGAGTGGGTGCTTCATCTTCCTGATGACATGACCCGTGACGGATGGGCGAAAAATGACGGCCAATTCAATTTTGGCATCCCTGCCGCCCGGCAGTGGATGACGAGTATGCTCTCGCAGCATCTTGAAGATTGGGGCGTCGACACTTACCGCAATGACAACAACCAGAACCCGCTGCCTTTCTGGCGCGCCGCCGACGTGCCCGACCGGCAGGGCATTACCGAGAACCACGATATCGAGGGCTTCTACGCATTTTGGGACGGCTTGCTGCAAAGGCACCCGCGGCTCACCATCGATAACGCCAATTGGCGAATCACCGGTCCGGACATCGAAGTCACCAAGCGCAGCATTGGATCGCTAACGCGTACCGAACTCGACGGCGCTGAGTATTTTCCCGAGGTCGATCAGGCCCAGACCATGGAACTGAGTCTTTGGGTTCCGCTGCAGGCCAGCCTGCTGAACGCGCTCGATCCTTATCGGGTACGAAGCGTCGCCACCACCGGAGCGGGAATCGGGCTGAATCTTCTTTCTCCCTACATTCCGCGGGAGGAATTGCGCAAGGCGGTGGCGGAAATCAAGCAGAGCCGTCCTTACTGGCTGGGCGATTTCTATCCGTTAGCTGGGTTCGACGCGCAGGACAATGAGTGGTGCGTGTGGCAATTCCACCGCAATGATCTCAATGCGGGCTATGCTCTATTTTTCCGCCGGCCGAAGAGCGTGCAATCGAGCGTGACGGTCGGCCTGGAGGGATTGGATCCCGCGGCAAGATATCAAGTGACCTTCGCCGAGAGTTACGACGTTACTGACCGCCGCACCATGACCGGGGATGACTTGAAGAGGCTGCGCGTCGATCTTGCCTCGGCGCCAAGCAGCATGCTGGTGCGATATCGAAGAATCGAAGTGCGGCCATGAGGATAAAGGGAGCACCGGGTAATCGAAAGAAGTCACCTCGAGAGATGTATGGGATGGAATCCGTTTGAGCTGCAGGTTTACTTTGACGCGGCGTGACTGAAGGCAAGCAGCGGATTGTCCCTGGCAGCAGCGCGGTAATTCTGAAGCAGGAGATTGGCGCTGTTGAGATCGACCGGTTTGGAAAAGAAAAAGCCCTGAACAAATTCACAACCCAAGTCACTGAGCCGCGCAACCTGCTCAGCATTTTCCGCTCCTTCCGCGATGATTGTGAGCTTGAAGGTGTGAGCCAAAGTCACTATCAGGCGCACGATTTCAACTTTGTCTTCATCGGTTTCCATCCCGTCCACAAAGGATCGATCAATTTTCAGGACATCGAAAGGAAGTCGACCCAAGCGGCTCAGGGAAGAATGCCCCGTACCGAAATCATCGATGCTGATCCGCACCCCAAGGCGCCGCAACTGGCTTAGGATTTGTTCTGCCCGCTCGGAATCGGTCATTGCCATACTTTCGGTGATTTCCAGGTGAAGCAGGTGGCTTGGCAAGTTCGTCTCGTTCAGGACGTCTTCTATATCTTGAACGAAATCGGCGTGCAGAAACTGCTTGGTGGAGACGTTCACGGTAATCGTAAGATCGTGATGATACTCTTGCCAAAGTTTGAGCTGTTGGCATGCTTCTTTTATCACCCACTGACCAATGGGCACAATCAACCCGGTCTCCTCGGCCACGTCAATGAACCGGTAGGGATTGACCAATTCGACGTTTGCCGGTTGCCAACGTAACAGAGCTTCGAATCCCGCCAAAAGGCCGGTTTTCAAATTGACGATCGGTTGGTAGTAAAGTCGAAATTCCCGCTGGTTAATTGCTCTCTTGAGGTCCATCTCCACTTGCACGCGATTCGCCACGGCCGCATGCATTTCTGGATCGAAGAATTGCCAACGGCCGCGGCCTTGAGTGCGGGCGCGGGTCATCGCGATATGCGCATCACGCACCAGGTCCTCGGTTTGACGGAGCGAGGAGCTCAACGCAATCCCGATACTCGCGGACAAAGAAAGTTTATGTTCTCCAATGGAGAAGGGAACTGCCAGGAATTCCTTAATGCGACGTGCCACCAGCAACGCATCACTGGGACAGCGGATGGTCTCCGCCAGGATTGTGAACTCATCGACTCCCAACTGCGCCAGGAAATCTTCGCGCGCGCCGTTCTGGTTCACGATTGAGCGCGAAATGGTATCGCTTCGTCGAAGGCACTCGGTCAAACGACGTCCGAAGTCGATAATGAGCTTGCTGCCCAGTTGGTGGCCAAAACTATCGTTCAACGCTTTGAAGCCGTCGATATTGACCAGGAGCACGGCAAATTGCAAATCCGGATGCCGCTTTGCCTGCGCGGCGGCGTGCGCCAGACGATCCATGAACATGGCGCGATTGGGCAGATTCGTCAGGCTGTCGTGAAACTGGTTAAATTCCAGTTTTGCTTCGATCACTTTTCGTTGCGTGATATCGCGGTTGACGATGACCAGTCTGTCCACCTCGCCTTGCGCATTGCGAATCGCACTGGCGGTTGATTCCAGAGTGCGCCACGACCCGTCCTTGTGCCGGATGCGATATTCGAGGGTCGTACCGGCCCCCGTCATGCGTGCGTCCTCGGCAGCTTGCTTCACTTTTGCCTGGTCATCGGGATGAATTTGTTGAAAGCCTGTACTCTCTTGCAGTTCTTCCGCAGAGTATCCCAAGACTTTCTGGTACGAAGGGCTGTTATACAAACGGCGGCCGTCAACATCGACCAAAGCAATCATGTCGGCGGCATTCTCCGTCACCAGTCGGAATAGTTCCTCACGCTTGCGCAACGCAATCTGAACCTGTTGCACTCGCCATTGCTGAAGAGACCAAAAGGCCACGGCCAGCGCGACTCCCAATGCCAGTAAGCCGTAGCGGCCTATGCTGAATTGCAGGGGGTGACGCTGGTAAAACGCGATCGCGAAACACAGGACTAAGAAAAGACTGATAAACGCGAAGGCTGAACTGGCGAGAGACCGAAGGAAAAAAGGAAGTTTCATCCGCATCGGATTGGAGACAGACTTCACGATGAGAATATTTTCGGCATATTGCGGTGTAAGCCTTAGCTTCCCTACCTGGGTTATTGGCCGTTGGTAATCAGGCTGGATTCACTTTCGGCACCCTCAGCAACAGTTTTGTAGTTGCCAAAACGCAAAGTCGAGCCCCCGTGGACCCACCCGCGGGTTCCGTGTCGTCTTCCGTCGTAGACGCATGAAGGAAGAGGACAAGCGGTTGCGTTTGCCGTCAGCTTCTTGCGGCGCCGCTAGTTTTGGAAGGTACCCGAGCCGCGCCGGTGATTTGTCCGGCCCAGCGCATGGCTTCGTTATAGGACGAAGCGATAAACACCAGAGACAGATTGAGGTCTTTGCCCAAGGCCGTCACCTTTCCCCAGTCGCCGGCTTCGCGCGCCAACATCAGATCGTAGATCGACGAAAGGGGCGTCCTGGTCCCCGTCCTTCGACAAAGGAGTTGAGCTTTCGTATCCGGATCGATGGGTAGCCCTTCGATTACCACGCCGATGGGCACTTCCAGGATGACATCCATTAACGAGAGCATGCCCATCAAGTAGAGTTCAGACGGGCCGTGTTTGACCTTGGGGGCAATGAGTTCGCAAAAGCGAGCTCGCACCAGCGATGACAGCACCAGGTCGGAACACTTTTCCTGCCCCATGGCCATGGTACTGGCCATTCGTATCCACCTGACTAGTTCTCGCTCTCCCAGAAAGTTGAAAGCCTGCCGAACCGATAGCAGGGGCGCAGACAATCCCCACGACGCCGAGTTCAAATAGCGCAGTAACCGGTAACATAACGAGGGTTCGTGCTTGATCAGATCTTCGATCTCGGCAAAATCCAATTGGGACTTTGCAATAGCTTGCAGAAGGCGCAAGTAGGTGGTTTGGTTGGCCGGGATGTGGCGTGCGCGCACGTGTTCAGCCTGGCGAAAAAAATATCCCTGAAATGCGGTGAACCCGCTTTTGGTTGCGGTCAACAAGTCTTGGCGAGTGTCGACTTTTTGCGCCACCATGCGGCAATGCTGGTTGCCATAGCGCTTGGAAAGAGAGCCGCACTCGGCCGGCGAGATTTTTTTCGTGTCAATTTTGATGAAATCCGCATAGGGCACCAGCGCGGCGCGCGCGTCGTTGGGCACAAAGTTGTCCAAAGCCATCAAATATCCCGCCTGCTTGAGCCGCTGCGACGCGGCTACGACGGTGGCATCGCAAGGGACGGAGTCTTGGATTTCGACAACAATCCCGGTCGGTAACAAGGCGAAATATTCGACCACGAGCATCTGGTGGGTGCAATCAATGAAGGCACGCCGGCCGTCGCACAACACGTCGAGACCCATCACATTCAAGGTATCGACGATGGCGCAAGTCTCACTTTCAACATCTGAGGCAGGACGCTGTCCTTGCGGGCTTTGTTGAAAAAACAATTCATAGCCCAATACTTCTTCGCCAGCGTCGAGAATTGGCTGTCTGGCTACATAAGGAACCGAGGGTTGGCTGCGAGTAAGTTGTGTATGAGTGCCCATGCCTTGCCAGCTATATTTATCGGCCGCTTCCAGGGCAAACTTCAGTGCTTGCGCGCCCTCCCGAGGCTGGCGGAATTCCCGGTAGCCGGCATCTCGATTAATACCGCAGAACCACTTTCTTCCTGGGCACACTCGGCGATCGCAAGCGCTACAGCAGTCCGAGTGTCTTGATCGTCAGAATATTAAGCGCCGTCTCCAGCTTCAGAATGGCCTCGGCGAGTTCGGGATGCTCCCCGATCTTGTCTTGCAGGACCTTCAGAATCTGGTGAGCCTCTGCCACATGCTCCGCCGCCTGGGCTGGACCTTGCTCGGAATTAGGTTCGCTGGATTTTTCCATGACCACTCCCTCAACCTCTCAGTCCTATTCTATACAGCATCTCGCGCCTATTTTACGCATGAGGCGCTATCGAAAGCGGCGGACGGGACGTGGTGGAGTGGATGCGCGGTTACGCGTGGATGGTAGCGACGATCGGACTGCGAGACTAAACTGCAAAAGCCGCGATGCCCATCATGGGGCGATCACTCGAAACATTTTTCGGCGTTTGCGTGCTTCCCATTCCTCGCGGGTCAATTCAATGAGGTTAGCAGCGCGGGCGGGGCCTCGCGGTCTGCGCTGTCTCGCAAATTCGCCCATCGTCCAGAATGGACTGCTTCTCGACAAGATGCCGGCGGCTTTGCGAGTTTCTACTTCTTCCCAAAACTGCTGGGAGCACTCTTCCGGACGATTAAGGAAGAGCCACCACAAATCGTCATCGCCCATGATTCTCAGCTTCAGGCGGAGACGGTCGGTTCCAAGGCCAGTATGGTTCATAACTGATTCCCCGAGAGGTCCAAAGTTTACCATTCCCCGCAGCTAGAAATCGAGGGCTACCGAAAAACTGGTGGTGGGCCAGTCTGGCCAGATCTTCTACTGCTTTGTCATCCCGAAGCCGGTCGTATCGGCGAGGGATCTGCTTTTCCGAGGCAAACAGCAGACTCCTTGCGCCGCAAGGCCACGCTTCGGAACGATAATTCTCAAAAACAGCACTACCCGAAATCTGTTATGCCTAACGAAAAGGGGTCAGTCTATTGTGGCGACCGGCGATCCAGCATCAAGGCCTCTGAAGCATTCCCGATGCGCGCAGGCATCCATAGGGAAGCGCCACCGTGGCAACGTACAGGGGGTTTACTGTCTTTCCAGTATCGGGATTGAACCACTCCCAAGCCTGCGACAGTCCATCCGGACGACGGTTCTTGCGCAGGAAGTCGATGTAATCGCGGGCCATGTCGGCTGCCGCTGCCTCATCGGAATGGTGCATCGCGATCAGATACCACCCGACTGGTGTTCCCCAATATCCACCGTTTTGGTATTCCCCTAAGGCCGAGACAGTTTTCTGCCAGCCGTTGCGATTCTGCGAGTCGTTTGACAACAGATGTCGCACGCATCCGCGGCGCACCGCTGTTTTCTCGCGATAGGCGCGGACCAAAGCCCGGCTGAGTTGGTTGGCCGTCAGTTCGTCTACGGCACCGCTGTAGACCGCGAAAGCGCTGCCCCACACATCGGGTTGCCGTCCTACTTCGGTGGCCGAATCAAGCCACGCTTCGTCTTTGCCCGCGGGATGCAGGAAGGTCGCGGGAATCGCGGTCTTTATCTGCTTGGCATCGTTCCGAAAGCCTTTGGCTTTTTCCGGCTGGCCGACAGCTTCAAACATCTCCGCGAGTTGTAGTGCGGCGGCCATCTTGAGAATCGAGGGGAACAGAAGCTTGCCGCTCTTTGAAACGCTGTCGCAGAAGCCAAAATCCTTCGCGTTTTCCGTATCGACGTTGCCCGCAATACAAAGCCCAGTGTCCGGGTCGGCGGGCGCCACGCGATAGGCACGTTCGCAAAGCTGGGAAAGCCCCATCGCTCCAAACTGGGTTTTGATTCGCTCGCGAAACAGAGCCGTGCTGCCCGAATGTTTCGCGTGATAGTACACGGCAGTGATGAAATAAAATTGGTCGTCCAAGGGCGGGTATTTGCCCCAAGGGCTGCCGCCTTGCTGGGAACCGGTCTCGTAATTGCCCGGGTAGTATGTCGCCTTACCATCGAAATTAATATGGTCGGGAATAGAAAAAGCCCGCACCAGTACCCCAGGACGAACCGGCCAGTCCCGATCTCGCATGATCGAGCAAATCAGGCGAATCCAATCTTCGGTTTCGTGCGCCGTGATCAAGCCGCTATCCAACATCATCACCGCATCCCGAACCCAGAACGCGGGATAACCCATGTTGCCCCCGGGTACGTGCGCCGTGTAAGGCGTGAGGTTGCGCCACTTTCCGCTGGCCTGTCCCGGCAAAAGCCGCGCCGACGCCACGATGCCGCGAGCCTGAGCAGCGAGAAAATCTTGATCTGCTGGTGAGAGAATTCGGCTGCGTTTGCGAGTCGCCGCATAAGAGTATCCGAACCCAAGCAGCCAGCCGGTCATCTGCGCCGCTTCCACCCGGTTACCTCCTTGCCAAGCCTGATGCGCGACTTCAATGTATCATCCGCGGTTTGCTCGCCCTTCGTCGCGTCGCACCCTGATACTATTTACAATTCCACACTTTGCCAGCGCACAATCGGCGCGATATCGGGCAAAAAGCTCATTGTGGTTCACCCCGGACGGGGGAGATGCGTCTTAGTGGTTTGGATTGGAAAATCTAAAATTGAGGGCAAGATGAAGCTAATTATCTCGGCACTTATTTTTGTGGGAGTGTTAATACCGTGCGCCAACGCACAACGGCTGCCCCAAATCGCCGCACCCGAGAACTACCAGCTGCGCTTCACGCCAGATTTCACCAAGGACAGCTTTTCCGGTGAAGAAAAGATTCAAGTGACCCTGCAAAAAGCCAGCGCGGAAATTGTTTTGAACGCGGCCGAGATCACCTTTCAGGACGTGAGCATCGCGAGCGCTGGCAAGAGCCAGCACGCCAAAGTTACGCTCGACTCCGCAAGGGAAATGGCGACGTTAACCGTGGAAAAACCGCTCCCGGCGGGCCCGGCCACCATCGAAATCCATTACGCCGGAATTCTTAACAGTGAGCTGCGCGGCTTCTACCTGGGCAAGGACGATCACGGCCGCAAGTACGCGGCCACGCAGTTCGAGTCTACCGATGCGCGCCGTGCCTTTCCCTCGTTTGACGAGCCGGCGTACAAGGCAACCTTCGATGTGACCGTCACCGCTCCGAAGGAAATGACGGTGATCTCAAACACGAAGATGATTTCCGACGTGCCTGCGGAAAATACGCACACCGTGGCCTTCGCAACTACTCCTAAAATGTCTTCTTATCTAGTGGCCATGATTGTCGGCCAGTTTGATTATGTCGAAGGGTCGGTTGAAGATGTCCCCATCCGCGTGTTCAGCACCGCCGGCAAGAAGCAGCTTGGTACGTATGCCCTGCAATCCGCGGAAGACATTCTCCGCTATTACAACCAGTACTTCGCCATCAAATATCCTTACGGAAAGTTGGACCTGATCGCGCTGCCGGACTTTTCCGCGGGTGCGATGGAAAATACCGCCTGCATCACCTTTCGCGAAAATGCGCTTCTGCTCGACGATCAGCGGGCCTCGGTGAATCAACGTCGCGGCGTAGCTGCGGTCATCGCCCACGAGATGGCGCACCAGTGGTTTGGCGATCTGGTGACCATGCAGTGGTGGGACGACATTTGGCTGAATGAAGGTTTCGCGACTTGGATGTCCGACAAACCTCTCGAAGCGATGAAGCCCGACTGGAATGTTCGAATGGATGAAGTACTCGGCACCGTCGAGGCTCTGAACACGGATTCTCTTTCGAACACCCGGCCGATTCACCAGGAAGTCGAAACTCCGGTGGAAATCGAAGGACTGTTCGATGGAATTGCCTATGGGAAAGCGGCTGCCGTCCTGCGCATGGTGGAAGCCTACTTGGGACCGGACATTTTTCGCGCAGGCGTGAATGAATATTTGAAGGAACATGCTTACGCCAATGCGACCGCAGAAGATTTCTGGAGCACCGTGGCTCGCGTCTCCCACCAGCCCGTGGATGCCATTATGTCCACCTTCGTTATGCAGCCCGGCGCACCCATCGTGAACGTCAAAGCGCAATGCGCGAATGACTCGACCTCAGTGACTTTGTCGCAAGAGCGCTACTTTTACGATCGTTCGAAATTTGTGGAAGGGAACGATCAGCTGTGGAATATTCCGGTCTGCCTGCGCGAGGGCACTGAAGAGAAAGGGGCGGGGAAGTGCGAACTGCTGACCAAGCGCGAGCAGCAATTCAGCTTGCCGGGTTGCGGTCCCTGGGTGCTCTCTAATGCGGGAGCAAAGGGCGATTACCGGTCGAGTTACCAGCCGCAAACTGTGCAGGCCATCTCGCATGACGCTGAAACCGGGCTCACGCCCGCGGAGCGCATTATGTTGCTGGCCGATATATGGGCGTCCATGCGCGTGGGCCGCACCGATATTGGCGATTACCTCACGTTAGCTGAGGGCATGCAAGCGGACCGGAATCGGGCCGTGGTTCAGTATTTACTGGCGCAGGTCGACTATACGGGCATTTATCTGGTCAACGATTCTGACCGTCCCGCCTATCAGCTCTGGGTGCGCGATCTGCTCAAGCCGCTGGCTCATGATCTGGGTTTTGCGCCCAAACCGGGCGAGAGCGACGACCAAAAGAATTTGCGAGCCACGGTTCTGCACACCCTCGGGTTTACCGGCGCCGATCCGGAAACATTGGAAGAGGCCCGCAAGCAGGCGCGCCAGGCATTGCAGGATCCTGCGTCCGTCTCGCCAGAGCTGGTTCCAGTCTTCTTCGGTCTGGCAGCTCGGAACGGCGGCCCTGAGTTCTACGATGGCGTCATGGCAAAAGTTACAAGTGCTGCCGGTGTCCCTGAAAATTATTATTTGTATCTGGGAACCCTCTCGCAATTCAGCGATGCCAAACTTCTCAAACGAACTTTGGATTATGCAATTTCCGGTCAAGTGCGCTCGCAGGATGTTAAAGGCGTGATCGGCCGCGTGATGCAAAATCCCGATGGACAGGCCGTGGCGTGGGAGTTTGTGCGCTCGCACTGGACGGATATCGCCCGCGCCGGTGGCCCTTTCCGCAGTGGCGACATCATCGGCGCAGCCGGCAGCTTCTGCGATGCCGAACAGGAAACTCAGGTGCGGGAATTCTTTTCTACTCATCCCACCCAAACTTCGGATCGGCTGCTCAAACAGACCCTGGAACGAATCGATTACTGCGTAGACCTCAAATCGCGCGAGGAGGACGCTCTTTCCGCGTGGTTGGGAGAGCACAGCGATAAAACGGAACAATAAACGAGAGGACCGGATGCGAGAGCATGCCGTCAGAAATGTTGGAAATGCTCCGTGATCGAAATTATCTCCGCCACGGATTCATTGCGCCGGTTTGACCCTGCGCAGTGCGGTTGCTATGATGCTTCTGCGGGGTGGAGCAGTCTGGTAGCTCGTTGGGCTCATAACCCAAAGGTCGGTGGTTCAAATCCACCCCCCGCAACCAACCTCCACTAATTGGTTTCAACGGGTTGAGCCAATCTCAAGGTTTACCCGGCAACTCTGAAGCCCGAAATCCAGCCTAATTTTTCAGGATTCTTTGCGCGAGTTTTGCGCGGAACGGTCGAGGAATGGTCTAGCGTGCGAGCTTGAGGCGGAGGCGCCCACATTCAGAACCGTCCAGCAGTGGGCTCGCTGCGGGCAATCCGCGCTCAATAAGTATGCGCCCGTCACGCTAACGTCACGGGTTACGCCTTTTCGCTCGTAGTCAACACCCGGAGGGTCTTCCCAGTGGAAAATCGCGGGAGCCTCAAGTCGATGGCGAACATCTTTTCGACCTTCCACAAATCACTCAGCGATGCAGCACAGGCGGGCCATATCGCGCGCCAACGCAGGTTGCGAAAGAAGCTGCACGAGTTTCCGACACGCAGAGAGTCGTCAATCAGTGAAGTTTGCGGTGGAAAAGCGGGTAAAGACGGTCTCAAGCAAGCGCGTTGACACATCGTAGCCACGCGACCCAGCCGACCCCGACGCTAGTACTCCAACTCACTTCGACTAAGTCCCCTGCGGTTCCAGCCTGGCGAGTAGATGGTAGGCTGCGTTCTGTTGGGGATCGACTTTGTTACCGCACATGGCGTTCTGAAATTCCGCTTCCTCCGCCTCTGTCAAGGCACGCATTGCCCCGTCCGCAACGGCGACGACGTAGCCGCCAATCGATGCAATGCACGCTGTGGCTGCAATCACGGTATGGTGTTCATGATCGCATGCGATCAGGCATTCTCCCTCAGAATAGGCTGCGCGGTATTGGACATTCTCCATTTTCATCCCCGTTTCAGACTGAGAACAACCACGCCCGAATAAGCAAGGGGTCGAACTGTTCAGTGTGATACCACTCGAAGAGAAGGACAACTAACGTCAGTAAGACTCAGGTATACCCATTGGTAATCGAAAAATGCCAAGACTTGCAGGCATCGAGCAATGAAGCCAACGGATGGGACAGCCGGCAGAGGGCAAGCGCTGCCTCGGTTCTTAGGTTCAGATAGGTAACCACTTCCGTGTTTCTAAGGTAACGGGCTCAATCGTGCTATTTACGCATGCCACCGCAGTCGATAAGGTGTGGTTGAGCAGACTTCGGGGGAGGGCTGTTCGAGCTAAACGTCCCGGGACTCGTTTGAGTCTGGGACGTTTTGTTTTGTAGGGCAGAACCAGTTCATTGCGGGGACTCGATGACCAACCACTACTGGACGGAACTCGCCACGCTGGAAAAAACGTTGTTGGCGTTTGAGCCGATCAACCGAATCGTTCCCACCACGATCACGAGGATCACGGCCAACATCACGGCGTATTCCGCGATATCCTGACCTTGCTCCTCCGTCCACAGCCTGCGAAGAAATAGAGCCATCACCACCTCCAGAGATCTCTATCACGGGCCGATCAATCTAGCCCGTCGTAAAACGATCATCACCGCGTGGCGGAATGGGGACAGTTCCCATCGCGCGCTGTCCGGTATTTGCGTTACAGACTGGGAGAGCCGGGGAGGGCTGTGATGCAGACGCTGCGTAACCGTAACACCCGAGAGAATGCTCCACTTGTGAAACGGATGGCTCGATTTTTCGAAAAAAGCGGCGAGGCGAAACCATAGGACGAAAATGTTGCCTCGTCAATGGCCCTTTAGTGGGGCGGACCGGGAATGCCGGTGTCGGGCAACTACGAAGGCTGAGTTCTGCCGGGGCAGGTCACATGAGCGGTCGGGTCCAGGAGCATCCATCCCAGCCGTTTGTAAATCAGTCCGCTGCTCATCTTGCGGGCTCGATGCAGGCAAATGGTAACAACAATGAGGATTCCACCGAAGAGCATCACCAGATCACCCACGCTAAATAATCCGAGCTGCGCTCGGTCTGCCAGAAATGGCAGCCGGGTGCTCGAGGTCGCTGCCCGCCACATGGGGCTGACGGGATGCAGGGTGGAAGGCATTCCGACAACCGGCATGGCTCCAGCGTTGGCGGCGGTGACCAGGCCATTGAGCATCAGTCCACAGAGCACGAACAGGACGCCAGCCCGGACCCAAGCGGACCGCACTGCACGAAGCATCAGCCACAGGATGGCGCAGGATTCGCACAACCAGAGCAAGGGATGCTGTGTCCACGCCAACTGATGGGCCGCTAAGAGAAGATGCACGTCATCCACCTAGCCTGAGCAAGAACAGCTGAACCGGCAACGTGCGCCATGTCAAAAACAACTGCACGACAAGTCTCACGTTTTGAAATTGAACGTAAGATGCCGAAATCCGCCGCAGTGGTTTTACTCCAAGACTACGCAATCACAAATTACCGATTGCAATTGCGTTCGTGAATAGCACGGTTGGGCGAAGAAACGCCCGAACGTAACGTCCTTGACACATGGCTTGAGTCCGGGACGTTTTGCTTTGCCGCCGCAAAGAAGGGCATTTGACAATTTCCTCGGGACGCGGCGCAAAGCTGTTTTATGCGGCCGCGGAATACTCAAGGTCGGATTGCGGCAGTTTCTGAAGTTCCTCATCGTAGCGTTGGCAGAACGGATAGTTCGGGCAGGCTAAATAAAAACCGCTAGAGGACTCCATCAATGCGAGAGGAGAGGAGCATCGAGGGCATCGGTGGTATCTGCCGAGGAGAGTTTTCATAATGGGTCCATTCCACCGGTTTTTCGTGCCGGTAACAATACCGCGATTACCTTAGGACGTGTTCACTCGGTGGTTACTGCGCTTTGCGGGTCCGGGCGGTGTCTCCAGTCCATGGGAAATGTTTCTCCGACTAAGATGAGGGCCTACGAGATTGGGCATCGGTTGCCCCGGTGCCGATTGGGGCGATGGAAAGGAGGACCCGCCGTGGGCGAGAAAATTAAGCTGAGTTTCTTCATCTTTGTTTTCGTGGAAGATTTTCGTATCCCCTGAAGTTTTGTTTCGATGGCACGGTCCAGTTCTGCGGCTAGTTCTGAGGCTTTCGCGGCGTCCCGCTCGTTGATAAGCGCTCCGGCAATTTCCTGCCAAAGTTCCATGGGTTCGTTTTCCCCTGGGCAGAACCACTACGACTTTCGACCCAGAACAATCCATAACTGCGGCGCGTGTTTTACAGACGCAGTCGAGGCCTGCGCGTATTTCGGAATGGCAAGATTTTCATCCGCCAATCCGATGCTTCACCCACCGAGTCTGTCGAGCTTCGACTCCATGTCGTCCAAATCGAGCGGGATAACTTCCTGCCGTTGAGGTTTTTTCGCCGGCGGAGCGTCATTGTCGAGTAGGCGGGCCGTAACTCGTAAGGCCTCGGTTTCTCGTTTAACCCTCACAAGTTCCTGTTCCTTCATTCGCAAGACATCAAAAGGATTTTTCATGGGGCACGTCGCTGGGTAAGGAATTTGGATGCTTAATGAAAACGACCATAGCACGATTTTATTTTGGTTCACCTCACAGAAGTGCCACTCATTAGGGCAAGGGCACCATCCTTGGCGGAGCCGCCCGTCAGAAGCGGCTTGTTCATGGGCGAAATTGACCGGTATTCATATCCGGGAAAATGGACCGTTGCAGAAGGCAGGTATCCCTTGAAGGACTGCATGAGGGGATTGTTACACCATCCTCGTGCTGTGGGCTGATGGGCTGTCACCGTTCGTGCGGGCAGCACGCCACTCATCCTTGAGCGTCTAGCCAGTGGCGTGCAAGCACGATCCGCGAAGGTCTAAAGCAAACGCCGTGGAGTGCCGATAGGTCAACGGGAGGTTGCCGCCACAGGCACGGACGATTCCGGCGGGGACAAGCGATATCCGGTATGCACACGAGCCCCCAAAATGACGGCGATCCGCAGGCAGGCGACCCCTCACAACTGTCACGCATTGCGCTGGAGCATTCCCCCGACCCTGTCTATGGCATCGATGCGAAAGGGCACATCGTATATGCAAATCAAGCGGCCTGCAGAAGCGTCCAGCGCGAGCCGAACGAAATCTGCTCCCTGTCACTGCCGGAGATTGACTCCTATTGCGCTAAGAAGGGCTGGCCAGCTTTCTGGGAAGAAATAAAGAACTGCGGGCTGGTCACCATCGAGACAGAACACCAGAAAAAAGATGGAACCAGTTATCCGGTCGAATTTGTAGCGAAGTACGTCTTATCGGGTGGGAACGAATCGGCGATTGCGTTTGCCCATAACTTGACGGAGGACAAGAAGGCCGAAGCGACGGCGCGCGAAGCGCAATCCAGGTTTCAGGCGATCTTCGAAGGCGTGGAGACTGGAATCCTCGTCATCGATCCCGAACTGCATCGTATTGTCGACGCGAATGCGCTGGCTCTTTCCATGGTCGGGGCCACGCGCGAGGCTGTTGTGGGCGCGTTGTGCCACAAATTCGTGTGTCCGGCAGAGAAAGGACGTTGTCCGGTCACAGATCTTGGTCAAATCGTCGACAACTCCGAACGCGTTCTGCTGACCTATTCGGGCGAAAAGCGAGCGATCATTAAGACGGTCCGCCCGGTTGAGATCGTAGGCCGAAAATATCTTCTGGAAAGCTTTCTCGATATCACCGAGCGCAAGAGTGCAGAAAAGACATTAGAAGAGCGGACCGTTTACCTCAACACCCTGATCGAGTCCAGCCCGCTGGCCACAGTTGTGATGGACAAAGACGAACGAGTGCAAATGTCAAATCCGGCATTTGAGCGTCTCTTTCTTTACAAGCATGAGGAGATGCGGGGCCGCCGGCTGGAGGATCTGATCATCCCGGAGGAACTGGCGTCGGAATCGAGCCGCTTCACCCGGGAGTGTTTGACCGGCAGAAACGTCCATGAGAGCGCGCGGCGGCGGCGGAAAGACGCAACGCTCGTGGATTGCGAAGTGTATGGCGCGCCGCTGGTCATCGCGAAGGAAGTGAGAGGCATACTGGCTCAGTATCACGACGTTACCGAACGAAAACAGATCGAAGACGAGATGGCGGAACGTCACCGTCTGGCCACGCTTGCGGCAGAAGTGGGTGGGGCGCTTACCTTGGCCGAAAGTCTGGGCGAGGGCCTGCAACATTGCGCGGACATTCTGGTTCGCAACACGGACATCTCGTTTGCTCGGGTGTGGACGCTGAAAGAGAAGGAGCAGAGCCTCGAGCTCCGAGCCAGCGCGGGCATAGAGGCGCAGACGAACACGAACCAGCGCTTGCCGCTGGGTCAATGCAAGATCGGCCAAATCGTCTCGAGCGGCGAAGCCTACATCAACGACAACCTGCCGGAAAATCTGTGGGCAAATGCCCCCGAGTGGGCGCGTCGTGAAGAGATCGTCTCATTTGCGGGCTATCCGCTGAAGGTGGGCAAGCAAGTTTTAGGAGTGGCGGCAGCCTTCTCTCGCCAGCCACTGACTGATGCGACCCTGCAAGCTTTCGAAGCAGTCACGCACAGCATGGCCCAGTTCATCGAACGGAAGCGGGCCGAAGAAGCATTGCGCGAAAGTGAGAATCGCTTCCGCACGGCGTTCGAAGAAGCGCCGTATGGCATGTGCATGACGGCTCCAGACGGCCATTTCCTCTATGCCAACGCCGCTCTATGCAGGATGCTCGGTTATTCCTGCGAGGAACTGCTGGCCGGCGCCTGGCAGAAGATTACCCATCCCGATGACTTGGCGCGTTCCCAACAGCTTGCAACTCGATTTGCCCAGGGTGTTACGGCTACGCAGGAAATCGAAAAGCGGTATGTACATAAACGAGGAAACATCGTGTGGGCCAGAGTAAAGATCTCGCTCGTGCCGGTCAGCCGGGGCGGTGTCTCCCACTTCATTACCCAGATCGAGGACATCACGCTGAGGCGGCAGGCCGACCGGGCGCAATCGTTTCTGGCCTCGCTGGTCGAGTCATCGCAGGACGCGATTGTTGGCCTCACCTCCGACGGAGTCGTTGCCAGCTGGAATCGCGGCGCGGCGGACCTCTACGGCTACAGCGCCGAAGAAATGATTGGCCAACCGGTTTTGCAATCAGTTCCGGCAGACCGCCGCGAGCAGATGGGAGAGATTCTCGACAGAATTCGCCAGGGAAAACGAACCTCCGGTTACGAGACCTACAGCATGCGCAAGGACGGAACTCGCATCGAGGTCGCGCTGGCGATCTCGCCGGTGTTTGACGCAGCCGGAAAAGTTATCGGCGCCGCCAGCATCGCCCGTGACATCACCCGGCAGAAAGAAGCGGAACAGAAATTAAAAAGCAGCGAGGGAAAATTCCGGCAGCTGGCGGAAAACATCAGTGAAGTATTCTGGATGATGTCGCCTGCGGGCGACAAAATGCTCTATGTGAGCCCTGCCTACGAGCTGATCTGGGGATGCTCCTGCGAGAGCCTGTATCGCAATCCGATGGCGTGGACGGACGCGATTCATCCGGATGATGTGAACGAGGCGCACGCCAGCTTTGCCCGGCAACTGCGAGGCGAGCGCATCGATTCCATCTATCGCATTCAAACGCCCGTTGGTCAAAAATGGATTCGAGACCGCGCCTTCCCAGTACGTGACGAGGCCGGCCAGCTGATACGAATCGTTGGTCTGGCGGAAGACATCTCTGAGCGCAAGCTGGCCGAGGAAAAGCTGCGAACCTCGGAAGAGCGATATCGCGAGTTGTTTGAAAATGCCAGCGACCTCGTGTACACCTTCGATCTCGACCTGCACATTACGTCCCTCAACCGGCTGGCCGAAAAGACAATGGGATACTCCCGTGAGGAAGCGGTTCAGATGAGCCTGCAGCAACTTGTCGATCCGCGGGACTGGGAACTGGTGCAGAGTGGAATTGCACAGCTGGTCGCGGGTCAGCCTCCGGCGAAACTCGAGTTCGAGATTCGGGCAAACGATGGCAGGCGCGCGAAGCTCGAAATGAATCCGCGACTGATTTGCCGCGACGAAAAGCCCGTCGGAATCCAGGCAATCGCGCGCGACATCAGCGGTCGAGACGCGGCGGAGATGGAACTTCGTCAGGCGCAGAAATTGGAATCGGTCGGGCGACTCGCCTCCGGCATTGCGCATGAAATCAATACGCCTATCCAGTTTGTCGGCGACAACGCGCATTTCCTTCACGATTCCTTTGAAACCCTGCGGATGCTTGTAAGCAAGTTTCATGAGCTTTGCAATCGCCGCGACGATCCGGCGCATGAACTATCCGCAGAGCTCCATCGAGTGGAAGAAGAACTGGATTGCAGTTACCTCATGGAGGAAATCCCCAAAGCCATAGCGCAGAGCGTTGAGGGCATAGACCGGGTTGTGACCATCGTTCGGGCAATGAAGGAATTTGCCCATCCGGAAAACAAAGGCATGGTTCCCGCTCGCCTCAACGAGGCGCTGCTCAGCACTTTGACGGTTGCTCGCAATGAGTTGAAGTACGTTGCCGATGTAGAAACGGATTTGGGCGAATTGCCCCTGGTGGTGTGCAGCCTGAGCGATCTAAATCAAGTTTTTCTGAATTTGCTGGTCAACGCTGCTCACGCCATCGGCGACGTGGTGCGCGGAACAGATAAGAGGGGCAAGATTTGCGTTCATACGTCGACTGAGGGATCGATGGTTCTGATTTCTATCTCCGACACGGGAGCCGGAATTCCCGAAGGCATTCGTAACCACATCTTCGATCCGTTTTTTACGACGAAGGAAGTGGGACGCGGAACCGGCCAGGGGTTGGCCATCGCTCGATCGGTCATCGTGGATCGCCATAAAGGAACTTTGACTTTTGAGAGCGAAGTTGGCCGTGGAACAACGTTCTACATTCGCTTGCCGGTCGCCGGCTCGGAAGCGCCCGCAAAAGAACACCTCAATTCCTGAAGATGCGAGTGGCTCCGGAGCAGGCCGGACATTCGACGGCGGTCTCATCGGTCGCGTACGGCAAAATACATCGTGCTGATTAAAACAGGGACGCTACCTCATTTTGTAGTTTCCGCTCTACCTCTCTGAGTGCCGTGCAGCGGCTACTGATCCGCCGCGTGTTCCGGCAATTCGCTGGGGTACGATTTCGGCGGCAGCAGAAATTGCAGGCCGAAATACCCAAGAAAATAAGTTTGATTGCCGCTGCTCGGTCCGAGTGAGCGCCCAGCCATGAAGAGCAAAATCATCGGGGAGTGGATTTTATAGCGTCCGCCAAAATCGATGGTGGGCTGGTTTTGCGAAGGATGAAACGTGCCCTGATTGTACAGCTCCATGTCGACTTCGAGCTTGTGGGTAAAATCGCGGCCGACGACGAGACCGGCGATCGAGCCATTCGGCCTCTTGTGGACAAAGTCGTATCCTAGTTCAAGGTTCACGTCGAGAGGGCCCACTTTGTCGGAGAATTCAAATGGCAACTCGAAAGTCTGGCTCGCGGGCATGATTCCGCGACGCACCGCGTCATTCGGATTATTCAGGTAGAACTGCGGAAACACAGATATGGAAAGGTGGCCTTCGCCGGCATCGTAAAAGCGCCATTTCGCGCCGGGATTCGATTGGCCCAGGCCAAATTTCGGACTGGTTCCCGGCGGTGTGACACGCAGCCATGCATTTTCGTAGGTGAGCTGGATGCGGCTTCCGATGCCGAAGTTGATATCTACATCGGGCGTGTGGGAAATGGACTGGCCCTGGAAGTAGAACGGCATGTAGCCCACGTTGATTTCCCAATTGCGATCGCCGGGTGTGCCGGGATCGTTGGTGTAGTAGGGCGGACCGCCCTGCGCGGTCGCAAACGTGACGCACAAGATGATAAAAGCTGGGTATATTGGCGAGAACGGACAGCGCCTCATTATCGCATATGATACATTCAGCGATTCTCGAAGAGAGTGTGCGTGTAAGATGCGCTCAGACTGGCGAAACGTCTCATGGCTGTTGTAAAACTTCCTCTTTTGAAAAAATCGCCACTTCCGAGGGAAAGAAAATGTCCAGCATGCTGCGCGCTCCGGCTGAGGATCGCTGAGTCCTGCGGCTGATGCTTGGCAGCACACCCTGCCACCTGCGTTTGAAACTCCAACGCAAAATGGGACTGGGGTAAAATGGTGCCGTTTTCTGCATTAAGAATTAAGATTTTCCGCGCTTGCGATTCGTGATTTCCATCGCTATCAGGAGGATTGCGCGATGCCTCATAGCCGAAGCAGCAGGACATGGACTGTGCTATTTTCATCTCTTCTCGCAGTGACCGTTTTGGCGAGGGTTGCGTTTGCCGAGAAGCATCCCAAGGAATATCCCGAGCAGGGCAAGATCGTCGGAGTCGGCACCAATGGCCGCACTGTTCCGGCGGGCAACACGTCCCGCACCGTCTACACCCACGTCTACAAGGTGGAAACCGACACAAAAATGTTCCAATTAGATTGTGGCAAGATACCGCTGTTTACCTCCACCGGCGGCGAATGTGGCGGCGACAAAAAGCTGCAGATCGGCGATGTGCTCCATTTCCGCGTAAAAAATCAGTGGGCCTACATCCCAATCATGCAGACGGAGACCGACAACATAACCGGCGTGAAGCAAACTGTGCCTGCGGAGGAAAAACTCCGCATCCTGAGCGAAGACCTCAAACCGGACGCGAAACCGGCAGAGGCTGCGGCGCCCGGCGCCACCAGATAGGCCGTGGCCCATCCTTGTATTGTGGTGAGCATTTGTGGAGGCCATTTCCGTTTCGGGTCCGCGCCCTCGTCTCGCGATTTTCGAGACGTGGGATTTCACAGAGCCGTTCCGGATGGGATTTCCGTAGGGCACATTGAAAGGCACCGCTCGCCGGCTTCAGCAGTAATGCTGCCCGGTGCATGTAAGAATGCGGCTAGTGAATGCCCTGGGCGTTGAGATGCGGTCCGTACTTCTGGTCGGAGCCCTGAATGTGATTGACCAGCCAATTCTTGAGAAAGTCCATCACTTCCAGCGAGAGCGAGGCAACCGCACCGCCCTTATATTTTGTTTGTATGTCCATGACCTGTTTTGTCAGATCGTCGTGCTGTTGTTTGTGCGCGAGGGCGGCGGGATACCCGGTTTTGGCAAAAAACCGCTCTTCCCGCTCGAAGTGAAACTTGGTGTAATTCACCAATTCTGCAAGGACCTTTCCAAGTGCTTCCTTGCCGTGACCGGCCTTCATTTTGTCGTGCAGTTCGTTTACCATGCCTACCAGTTTCTTGTGGTCATCGTCCAATACTTCGACGCCCACGCTCAGTTTCTCTGTCCAAGTCATCAATGGCATTTGTAGAGTGTCCTTTTTAACGCAAGTTTACGCATGTTTTTGCGACAGGGCATCCGGGCTGCATTCTCCGCAGGGCCAGATTGGGTTAGACCCACATTAGAGTGGATTTCCCACACACCCCAGAAAGCAATCCGCGGTCCAGACAAGCATCGGACATGTGACTCCCGTAATTTCAAATATTGAAACTAAGAATGCGGAGTGCTTCGTTACCGCTTAAACGGTTGTCGCGTCGCGTCTCCAGTCTCTCCGGGAGTTCGCTCCAGAATGGCGGCGGCACTCAATGCGGAATTCCAGTCAATCCTAACGACGACGCAGATATTGGCTGGCTACCATTCTCCGGTGGGACTCTGGCAGCGGTATGGGTTTGAATGGTACGACCGACGCTGACCCGCTACATTAAACACGCACGAGGATGTTGACCTGTTGCGTCTCTGCCCGGATGAGTCGTTGGAATGAGGTCACACTTTCCTGCCGGCGCGCAACACACGATCGATCAGCTTCCCCTCCGCCACGGCCCTGCGAATGTCATGACCATCCATCGCCGCTGGCACCGCCCAGAGCATCATATTTTGGTAGTAATCCGATCCGTAGATCCGTTTTCCCGTGTCCCCGCTCACCACGTTGGGTTGGGTCCAGGTATAACCCTCCTTGACTGAAATGCCTTCCAGGCAAGTGCGGATAATTTCCTTTCCGGTTTCGACTTCACCAGCGTACAGATAGGTTGCCCCCAGCATGTACACTTCTGGAGGGAAATATCCGTGGGATCCATAGCCCTTCCCCCATGCGGCAAAATCTTTGTCGTCGGCGGCCGAAGCGGTAGGGCGGGCAAAGTTGGCAGCTCCGTAACGATTGATTGCGACGCAAGTCTGCTTGATTTTCTTCAGCGTTATTTTTGCCCGGTCGCCACGAAAAACGCCAGCCAGTCCGTGGTACTTGGCCATCCAATCACCGTCCAGTTGATAGCCGAACACGAGATCGGACTTCAGATTGCTCTCTGGCTCGAAGTAAGCCAAGTAGTATTCCCCATTCCATAGTTTGCCTTCCAGTTCACGGCTGCCTTGCTCAATCCAGTCCTCACACCGGTGGACGAACTCGTCGTCGTCCATGTGCTTCGCCATCCGTTCCGCCATGCTTACCATGGCCAAATGAATTCCCCCCACGTGCGGCGTCATGCCGAACCAGCCGTTGCCTTCGAACCAGTCCAATCCGCCGCCGGGCTTGGCGTGAGGCTGGGTGGGATTGCGATTGCCGGCGGGCACGGAGACGATGCCTTCTGGACCCCGACGCAGGTTAAGGGTGTAGAGCACGGCTTTCTTGATGGAGGGATAGAACTCCTTCAGGATTTCATCGTTGCCGGTTCTCTGCCAATAGCGATCAAACATATCCACATAGCACGGCCCATTCAGCGTGTTCTGATAGCCCGGAGAGGGAGTGGTCATGTCACAAGGGTCGGTTGGTTCATAACCGTCTGCCGCTCCCGCCGTGCAGCCACCAAATACCCATGGCGGGGCTCCATCGGAATACTGATAGGCTTTGTAACCGCGCAAGGTTGAGAGCGCTAAATCAGGGAAGAAGTACACCAGAGGAACGTTGCCGTAAAAACTGCAGGGAATGCACTCGATTTGGGGGCACTCCCGCGGACACTCACTCATGCCGAACAAACCATCTTCTTCGCGACACCAATCACCGATGGGATTTTGCGCCACAGCCCAAAAGCCGGTTTTCGGCGTCAGATGGAAGATGTTAACCAGAGATTCCCGCAGCCATACCGGATACTCCTCAGCGTTGTAAACCGCCTGTTGCCAGGAGACGATTCGTTGCAACAGACTTTCATGATTGTCGGCAACAAATTTGGCTACGTGGGCCGCTCCTTTGTATTCCCTGGCGTACATGCGAGCATAGCTCTTATTCTTGTCGCCCTTCCAGATTGGCGAATACCAGGTCACGAGAAGGCGTACGATTTTCTCTTCGCCGCCGCCGATCTCGAAATCGGTGGCGAGGCCTGCACTGAAGTCGGTGGGAGTTTGATTGGGCATTTCCCGCGCCATATTGATCCAGTTTTGGCCGGTTAAAAATTCGTAGCCATAGATCCACATGGCCCCGCCGAATCGCGTAGGTGTATCCCCAATGACGCCAACCGCATATTCGGTGCCCACGGGCGAACTGACCAACTGCCCATGAAAGGTGCCCTCATTTAGTTTGCTGCGACTCGCCGAGACCACGCCGGCGTTAATCGCTTCGGAAACCGGCAACCACCCGATATAGCGTAGTTCTCGGGCGCTGGTTGGGGAAATCTGCGCTTCCGCTTGCGTGGGCCCAGGGAAACTCAGGCCCAGGGTAACTTTCTGCGCCTTGTCGCGATTGTTCCGAACGCGCACCTCAAACACGGCCGCGGGGATATTAGACGCCTGCGTGTCCCCTGGAATAAATGGACACCATGTCCGGAGACCGACACTGAAAGGACCATCCAATACATATTCCAGATCCGCGATCGGGTAGTGACCCCAATAATGAATGTCCTTAGCATTTTCAGCGCCGGTCATGTCCCGAGTGGTGAGCACCCAGCATCGCTCGTCACTGGCTATGCCGAGGAAACCATGTTGAAGAGGGCCTCGTGCCGGAACGCCGGAGTTAAACAGGTTGAAGTAACCGAAGGTACCGTCAGTATCGAGATCCATGTAACCGGTTGCAACCCCCCCGAGCGGCATGCCGTGGGGCACATCGTCTGCCTTTCTATAAACAATTCCACAAGCCGGCTCGGCAAAGCTGTCAGCGTCGAATCGCGCCCATTGTTTAGCAGGTACTTTGGTAGGGAAAAGCCGGTGCGCCTCTCTGGCATAGACCGGCTCCGAACGACTTAAACCCTCGGGTGCTTGAACCTGCGAGGTCTTCTGCTTTTGCCGGTCGGCCAAGTATTCGGCGCTAGCTACGGTGGCGGAAGCGATTCCCACGACTGAGGATGTTATGAATTCCCTACGCTTCATTGCTCCACTCCCTTTCCTCGCAACAAGATTTGCCTTACGACTTTAGCTTAAACGTAACTTGCTAGTTCCTCCGGAATGAGAGCGCAACCAGTTGTCGTGCGTTCCAGCAGGCGCTGTTTACTTACAACAAACTCATATTGATCTCGTATGGCTGTCATAGGCCGGAGAGATTGAGGGAAATCCGATAGCGAGAAACATCGAAAGTTTTCCTCTTTGCATAACTTTACACAGAGTGGCGGAAGTGTCGCCTCTACGACCATTTCTGCGACTTAGGGACCAAACCGCTTTTTTGCACGCAACTTTCCGGCAAGAATCCTCTTCATAGACGTAGAGATATTAACTCTAAGAAGGAGATTTTCATGATTAAGCACAGCCTGCTCGTTCTTGCTGCGGCGGGGCTTATTGCGATGGCTTCATCTTCCGCGGGAGCCCAGGACAGCCAGTCCAATGACCAGCCATCCCCACCCGCGCAAGGCAATGGCCACCGCGGAGCGCCCGACCCGGCCCGGCGGACTCAGCAACTCACCAAACAACTCAATCTCACGTCCGATCAGCAAAGCAAAGTGCAGGGCATCCTCGAGTCAGAGCGCTCTCAGATCGAGAGTCTGCGCCAGGATAGTTCCGTTTCGCAGCAGGATCGGCACAGCAAAATGATGGATATTCACCAGAGCACGAATACCCAGATCCGCGCTTTGCTGGATTCCACCCAGCAGGCGAAGTGGGACAAAATGCAGGCCAATCGCCAGCAATGGATGCAAAATCGTCATCAAGGCCAACCCGGTGGCGACTCCGGCCAGCAGGCCCCACCGCCCGATCAGCCCCAGCAATAGGGACTCCGATAAGCAAGGCCGGTCATTTTTCTACGAATGAGGGGAATGACCGGCTTCGACACTCTTCCACCGCACGAATTCAATTTTGAAGGGAACTCGCCGGGGAGTGTACCGGCCACAAGCCCCCCCCAAAAAGATGTACATACATATCTATATGTATAATCTTTCGACGGTCGCGGCTTGTTCGCGGACTCCAGCTTCCTTGAAGTTGAAGTTTGAGAAATGCACCGCTATATTCCAAAGACCATGATTTCTCGCTGGCTCTGGATCACTCCTCTCATGTGGGGTGTGTTTGCTCACGCCCAAAACAACCCGAACATCGCGCGCAACGCAAGCGCTACCGCGTCCGACGAATCCATCGGGCACTTTGCGCAACTAGCTGTGGATGGCTGGCTTGATTCAGACTGGGAATCATCGGGCTCCGCCGGCAATCCTTCCTGGATTGAGCTCTCCTGGCCAGCCCCGGTCCGGATCCGGGAGGTGGTGATCCACCGGCGGCTACCTGACCAAGGCGTCGCCGACTTAACGCATCTGAAAGCGGAAATTTCTAGTGATGGGTCCTGGCGCGAGCTTTTCGAAGTCGGGGACGGAAAGACTCCGCTTCCTTTCATCGTTTACCAGCGCACGCCGGTTCAAACGACTACAAGGTTGCGATTGAGCGGGCTCACGGCCCCAGCGAACATCAACGAAATCGAGGTCTATTCTGAGAACACGCCTCCGTGGCTGGACGTCCGCGGCGATGCTCGCGGTAACATCATCGGGGTTTTGACCGATGGCGCCGGGGCGCAGCCAATAAGAGCCGAGGTCCAAGCTTCCGGCCACGCCGGCGGCAAACCGTGGAGAGCCACTGCCATGCCCGGCGACTGGGGAGAATTCACAATTCCGATGCCGGTTGGCATCACGGGTCCCATCGAATTTACCGCAGTGGCAGCTGGGGAAACAGTACGCAAGGTTGTGGACGTGGGCGACATCCATGAAGGACTCGTTCCCGCACCCGCAGACGCTACGGTTGAACTGGACGGCAAATGGCGGTTCATGCCCGACCCTCCCGCGACTTTTCAACTGGTCAACTTCGACGATTCCTCC
This sequence comes from uncultured Acidobacteriaceae bacterium, assembly GCA_963712035.1. Lineage (GTDB taxonomy): Bacteria > Acidobacteriota > Terriglobia > Terriglobales > Acidobacteriaceae > PALSA-270. The sequence continues at coordinate 79,652 of CAVQGL010000010.1, forward strand.
TGGGGTGAAATTGACGTGCCCGCTCACTGGGTGATGCAGGGCTATCAAGCGCAAAAGGGCCAGGGCGGATATCGCAGGCACGTGCAAATACCATCCACATGGCGCGGGCGCCGCATTCGGATTGCCTTTGATGGCGTATACAGCGAGTGCGAAGTTTGGTGGAACGGCCACCGCGTGGGATCGCACATGGGTGGCGCAACCCCGTTTCAGCTTGATGTGACGGATGCGGCAAGTCCCGGTGGTGACAATGTGATCGCGGTCCGGGTCAGCGAGGCTTCGCAAGCCTCCAAGATGGATAACATGAGCATGTATGCGGACTTCTCGTTGGCGGGAATCTTCCGGCGAGCGCACGTCTTCTCAATTCCTGCCGTCCATGTGCAGCGCGAACAGGTACACGCAGAGTTTGATTCGGAGCACAAGAATGCGGATCTGGTCACGGAAGTTTCTGTAGAAAACGAATCTGCATCCGCGCTTGCGGGCGCAACTCTGCGTCTGAACTTGATCCAGGATGAGGACAAGAAATCGGTAGCCAGCAGCGGGCCCGTCTCCATGGACCTTCCTGCGTGGTTCAAGAACAATCAAACGATCAAGCTACAGGTTTTGGCGCCAATGCAGTGGAACGCCGAGCATCCCCATCTCTACACGCTCGAAACCGTGGTCTCCTACAACGGCTTCGAGATTGAGCGGGTAACTCGAAAAGTAGGATTCCGAGACACGCGAATCGACAGGACCGCGTTGCTGATTGACGGCGTACCTGTGAAGCTTAGAGGAACGGTTCACCACGATTCTGATCCTCTACTCGGACGAGCCGTCACTCCTGCGATTGAGCGTCACGATGTCGAATTAATGAAGCAAGACAACATTGATTCGTTGCGAACCTCGCATTACCCACCCATCGAGGAATTGCTCGACATCACCGACGAACTTGGCATTTATGTCGAAGAGGAAGCACCGTTCTGCTGGGTATACAACACCTACGATCTACGTTGGGGAGCCTTCACGCGGCAAGTCGCTGCCGAAATGGTCGAGCGCGACATGAGCCACCCCTCGGTGGCCTACTGGTCGGGAGGCAATGAAAGCGATTGGGGACCCACTCTCGACTTGGATCTCCGGGAAATTCGCACGCACGATCCCAGCCGGCCAGTGATGGGAAGTTGGAGCGATAACGTTGACTTCACCATCCGTCACAATCCATTCACCGTCGCCAAGATTCACCATCTCGACCACAACACGAAGCCGGTTTTGTGGGACGAAAGTCTTGAAATTCCCCAGGGCATTTGGGGACTGGGAGACGGAGAAACATTTTGGAACGACCCTGGCTTGCACGACAACTACGTGGCTCCGCTAATTGGCGTCATGGACGCTTTCTGGCAAAGTAAAGTCGTGCAAGGCAGCTTTATCTGGGCGTGGTCGGATGATATGTTTCTGGTGCCGAACCGAGGATCGGAGTACGACCGTGGCTACGATGAAGGCCACGGTGTTGATCGCATCTATCACCGGGATGGCAAGGGGTTGGTGGGCGACGCTCCCTGGGGAGTCGTCGATGGCTGGCGGCGTCCCCGGCCGGAGTTCTGGCACATCAAGAATCTGTATTCTCCAGTCAACGTCAGCGTCAGGGAACTGCCCCCGCCAAATTCAAGAGAACTGGCTATTCCCGTCGATAACCGCTATTTCTTCACTAACCTTTCCGAACTTACTGTGAACTGGCAACTCGGCAATGAGAAAGGAACCGCGCACACCGATGTCGCGCCCCAAAGTTCAGGCACGTTGCAAATTCCCGTTACCTCTCCAATTCAGCCGGGCAGCGAATTACAACTTCGTTTTATGCATGGCGAAACCTTGGTGAACGTGTTCGCTGTTGAACTGGGAAAGCCGGTTCCGGTTTCTGCGCCGGTTCCGGATGTGCATCCCTTGCGGCGTTACGATCAGCAATTGCTTTCTGGCATCACGCCACGAATTGATGGCGACGGCTTCTCCGCCGGTTTTGCCAGCGAACGCGGTCTTCTGGACTACTTCCTGGTGAGCCACAAAGTGACCCTGTACGATCAGCCACAGGTTCACATTCTTTCCATTCCAGGTACTGCCCCGCTGTTTGCCAATCCCTTGAGCTGGACTCTTGACCGGGCGACGAAGATTTCCGAGCATGACGGGAGCATAAGCGTCACCGCTCAGGGACATTACCCCAATCTGATCGGAACGTATGTAACCACAATTACGCCAAATGGTGACATCACCATTTCATACGACTTTCAGTACGAAGGGCCTGAAATCCGCGCCACCGAAATAGGGTTTGAGTTCGGAGTTCCTATTTGGATGGATCGCCTATCCTGGAAACGCACAGGCGAATGGACGTGGTATCCGCCGGATCATATTGGCGCGCTTTCCGGGGATGTCCTGGCGCATACCGGAAGACCACCGTTCGTCATTCCCACTTGGCCGTACTCCGAAGATGACTCTCCGATGGGCAGCAATAATTTTCGCAGTACCAAGCGCAACATCACTGAGGCCTCAATACGAGATGCGGCCGGCCAGGGCTGGACGATTCACTCCGACGGTACTCAACACTTGCGGGCTTCGGTCGCGTCGGACCGCGTCGTGGTCTACATCAACGATTGGTACGCGTGCGCTACGCGATCCTGCAATTCCGACAACTATGGTGGCGGCAAGCTACTGCGCGCCGGGGAAAGAATTCGTTCGACTTTGCGGATGACTGCGTTGAAATAAAAACACATCCGCGAGTAAATAAGGCAACCAAAAAGCCAGTTTTCGAGAGTGTTCGCCGCTCCGCTCCTGTTTCCTTCACGGCTGACACTTGGTGACTTTACGCGGGCTGTCTTTTCGATTCAGTAATCCTCTTGCAGTGCGAAGGACCATACATCATCGCTAACTACTAGTTGTTTATGCCTATCTGCAGGTTACCTTGGTGTATTCGGAAAAACTCTGACGACTAAAGTTCGGATTCAACAATGCCGATTGGCTGTCGAGCAGTGTAGGAGAAAATCATGTCAGTTTCCGGTATTTCCAGCACCAATCTCTTTGACTACGGAACGCAAAACACCGAGAGCAATTTTCAGAAGGTCCAGCAAGAATTCCAGCAGCTCGGACAAGACTTGCAATCGGGCAATCTATCTGCGGCGCAAACGGATTTTGCTACCTTGCAGAGTCTTCAGCCGCAGAACAACTCGACTTCTCAATCGCAGAGTAACAACCCGATAGCAGAGGCCTTCAGCCAGCTTTCGCAAGATCTCCAGTCCGGGAATTTGTCGGGGGCTCAGCAAGACTTCGCGACGATTCAGCAGGACATACAGAGTCAGGCTGCTCAAGGGCAGAGCCAAGCTACTGAAGGGCACCACCACCATCATCATCATGGCAGTGGCGGCGAAGAACAAAGCGCGGTCAGCCAAGCTTTCCAACAACTGGGTCAAGCTCTTCAAACGGGCAACCTCACGTCCGCTCAGCAGGCCTACAGCACGTTGCAACAGGATTTCCTGCAGACCAGCCAAACTAGCGGTCAGACAACGCAGGCAGCATCGTCGTCTAGTTCGAGCAGCCTTTCAGTAACCGCGTAATCGCCTGTGCCATTCGCCCGGCGGATCGGCTTCCGGTGGTTGGCGGATAGTCTGTGCTGTGCAAGTCCATCTTTCCGCACCCTTGCAACCGCAAGGTGGCGCCCCTCCCGGTACTCAATATCCGGCGCAGGGTGCCACATACCGCGGGCCCTTCGCGTTCGTGCACGCTGTGGAAAACAGATTGCTTTGGAAATCATACCGGCCCTGTTCGTCTCTAACGCCGCTCTAATCCAGTGGGACTAAATCGAGACGTTGATGTCGGTTTTCTGGAATTTCGAGCAATAACCACGGAACGGACCGACGCTCACCTCGGATTCACCACGACCGATGTGATCGTGGCTCGATTTGCATTTTGAAGGCGGTTACCGGCAGATGAACGGCGGGTTCGCGAAGCAGCGGGACAGAATGGTAAGACAGGGGCCTTCTCGGGTCATCAGGGACATGCTCGGGAATGCTCTTCAGCACCATCGGGCAGGGCGACTGACTGAGGCTGAGCGGACTTACCGGCAGATTCTGACAATCGATGCCCACCAGGCCGATAGCCTGCATTTGCTCGGGATGATCGCGCATCAAGCCGGACGCCACGAGGACGCTGTCACGATGATCCGCCGAGCGATCGCGATCAACGGACAATTGGCCTTCTTTCATTCCAACCTGGGCATCGTGCTGCAGGCCCAGGGCAAGCTGGACGAGGCTGCGGCATGTTATGAGCGTGCACTGGCCCTCAGTCCGGACTCAGCGGAGGTGCAGACCAACCTTGGTAACGTCCTTCATCTTCAGGACAAGTTGAATGAAGCAGTGGCCTGTCATGAGCGGGCGCTGTCCCTCCAGCCGGCACTGGCCGAAGCGCACTACAACCTGGGGAACGTTCGCCAGTCCCAGGACAGACCAGATGACGCTGTGGCATGTTACGAGCACGCGCTGGCCCTCCAGCCAAACTACGCAGTGGCTCAATACAACCTGGGCTGCGCCCAACATGCCCTGGGGAATGTGGACGAAGCGTTAGTGCGATACAGCAGAGCGTTGGCTCTCCAACCCGACTATGTCGACGCAGGTTTTAGAGAGTCTCTAGCGCAACTGCTTAAAGGGGACTTCACCTCTGGCTGGCGCAACTACGAGAAGCGCTGGCAATCGAAAGACCATCACACATCGATGAGAGGCAATCCGCAACCACTCTGGACCGGGAAAAAGCTGGGTTCAGGGCGGCTGCTGATTTGGGGCGAGCAGGGCGTCGGCGACGAAATCATGTTCGCGGGACTTATCTCGGATGTGGTTCGCACTGGCAACCGCTGCATTCTCGAATGCGACTCGCGGCTCAAACCTCTTTTCGCTCGATCGTTTCAAGGCGTCGACGTGGTCTCTAAAGATGAAGCGGGGAACAATCCTGATCCGGATATCGCCGCACATCTGCCGAGCGGCAGTCTGCCCAGTCTATTCCGGGGGACCCACGTCGCTTTTGCTGCCACCACGTCTCCGTACCTGATTGCGGACCGGGTGGCGCGCGATCAGTGTCGCGACCGCTACGCGGAGGTAGATGGTGGCAAAAGGCGGCTGGTCGGGCTGGCATGGCATACAAACAACCGGAAGACGGGCCGCAGCCGCTCCATCGACTTATCGTTATTCGCTCCGCTGTTCGCGCGACCCGACATCCGATGGGTGAGCCTGCAATATGGAGATCGCAGCACATTGCTGAGTCAAGCAGCAGCGGCACACGCTCCGATTCTCGTCGATGGTGCTGTCGATCAGTTGTCAAACATCGACATTTTCGCGGCGCAGATCGCGGCCATGGATATGGTGGTAACCATAGATAATTCTACAGCGCATCTGGCCGGCGCCCTTGGCGTTCCCACCTGGGTTCTGCTGCCATTCGCTCCTGACTGGCGTTGGCTCCAGACGCGCGAAGATAGTCCCTGGTATCCCACCCTGCGCCTTTTCCGGCAGCCCAAGCGCGGGGACTGGCAATCCGTGGTGCAAAGAGTGCAAAGCGCTTTGTCAGTCAGCCTTACACGTTAGAGGCACCCACCAAGTTTGCATCCGGCAAAGGGCTGCCGGAAAGAGGCGCACGCATATCTCTGAACAATAACCCCGCTGGGCAATCCGCAGAGCTCCTGGCTCAGGGCCGCGGGTAGGCTGGACTATCAGGAGTGGGCGGATCGTAATCCTCTCCGTATTTATTCTTGTGCGTTTCGGGGTGATTGGCCGCGGCCAGACGCAAGACTCCTAAAGTTGAGTTGTTCTCGGTCAGAGCAATCTCCCGCGTCATGGCACTCAGTTGTTCCGGCAAAGCTGCTTCATACCATATATGCATGGCGTAGCGGCCTTCGGGGACGTGCGGAATCAGCAGTTGCCCGCGCCCGTCTGAGATCCCGTAGTAGGGAGTAGTCAGAGCGATGACCACCGCACTCATCTCAGCGTGAATGTCACAAAAAATATAGGAAATACCGGGTTTATCGAAAAGGACTCCCTTCGCAGTTCCGGCTTCGTAAAGCCCGAGGTCGAAACGCTTTCCTTCAAACAAAGAGAAAACATTGTGAAAAAAAGGATCACGGTTGGGAAACTCCACTACCGAGCCAACCGGCACAACCAGTAAGTGAGGCTGGAAACTTTTGTTCTTTTGCACCAGCTGCGGGTGCGGATAAACTGCCGCAGCCGGCAAACTGCGATCCGATGAGGTGTCCGCGGGCACCAGCCATACCACGACGCTTGCGGCTTCGCTCGTTCGCCCGGTTTTACCGGTAGTGGCAAGGGCCACGCGGCCGGTGACCGTCATGTCCTGGGAGCAGACGGGGGCACTCGCAAAGACCACTATCACCAGACAAACCCAACCGACGCGGGAAAACAATTTGGTCATGGTTAAAATAAAATCCCGATCATTAGATTGAGTTGGCTGGCCGGATACGTATCGTTGCTGAGGTGAAAGGTTTTCAGATGCCGGTACTCGGTCGAAAATAGCAAATTAGAGCGAGGTCGAAAGATGAAGTTCCCGAGTATCGCCTGATTGCGCGCCAATGTCGGGTCAACATAACTCTGGCTAGCGGGAAAAATCCGCAAATCGAAAGCGTACGGATTGTCCATCCCGAAGGCGCCATTGAACTCCAACTTGGCGGTGGTTCGAACCTTCAACTGAGACCATCCGCCCATGGAATCGAGGCCACGGACTTGCGTGGTGGGATCGGTCAGACTGCCACTCATCAGGACGCTTTCGCCGAATCCTCCGCCTAAGCCCCCGACCGCAAGCCCGCGATAAAACTCGCCCGAAAGGCTGACGCGGGGCGCCAGTGGAATATCCCAGTCGGTCATGCCAGCCCAGCCGTCGACATAGCGATCGAATCCCCAGTTTTGACGCCCGAAGTAGCCGGCTCCGCCCACAGTTAGCGATCGTCCTAAAAGAGTTGTAGTCCAGGCTACGCGGCCTCCCAGCGCGGGTTCGCCGGAAGCCTCGCCTGCCTGGGGCGTCCGACCGTAGGAACCATAGGGCGGCTGGCCTGTAAGGTTGTCGAGAATGCCGCCTTGCACGAGCAAGGTGTGTTTCTCAGCAAGTTCAAAACGATGCTCTATCCGGACTTGGGGAATCCAGCCCCAAAGATTGCCGGCGTAGCTCAGAGCGGGAACTGCAAGCGATGCAAAGGATGTGGGAGATTGCGGAGAAAGAAACAGGTCGTCCTGGCCAGCGACGATGGAAGTATGTTCCCAATCCATGCGTACGCTGGCAGTGCGCAGGCGGAACAATCCCGAATCCACGCCGTCCAGCGTATTGGGAAATCCGCCGGAGAAATCGGCTTGGACGTTTCCTTCTGTCCTGGCGCCGGCCAGCCGCGGTCCGAAAACTTCCAGACCAATTTCGGACTGCCGCAGGCTGGCGCCGAGATTGCCGTTGGAGTAATAGGATTCCGGGCCTGTGGCGTAGCTGGGAAAATCCTGGTTGTCGGTCGTTCCGCGATTGCTGAAGAGGTTCAACAAGACGATACCGGAAAGCCGCACTCGGTACTTCGAAGCGCTCTCAACTTTTGTCTGATATTGTTCGTCGATCTTGTCGGTGAGCAACTGCGACGATTCTTCCAGAGAGGCGATGCGGCCCTCCGTCACATTGGGCGGAGCGTCTGGAACTTGCGAGGCGCTTTTGGCCGTTGTGGTGGAACTGTCCGCAGGCCAGTTGGGCGCGGGCGAGTTGCCGGGTGCCAGCTGACTGCGCGTAGCCTCCAATTCCTGTCGCAGTGCTGCCGTCTCAGCACGGTATTGCGCGGCTTCGCTTCGCATCTCGGTAACCACCGAGCGAAGTTCGCGCACTTGCGTCTGCAGTTCTTGAATGGCGGTGGCCATTGATTCTGGCGCGGGTGGCGGAGCGGAATCCTGGGCCCAGCCGGAAATCGTTGTGGCCAAAAGAAAGAACGCCAAAGCGGGGATGCGGCCACGCAAACAATTCTGATACCTCACGGTTCGCCCTCCCATCGAGAACTCAAAAGCGCCGGCGTACAGCCGGATGCCGGTCGAGAAAATCCTACTCTGGTCCCTCGAATTTTGTCCGAGCCAGGGGGGCTTTCATGCCGGCGCTTTTCACCGCGTGCGAAGGGTTTGCGGCAGAGGCTCCAAGAGGGAGTGCCAGCTTGAAGACGGTGCCGTGCATAGCGGTTTTCTCCACGACGACATCACCGCCATGATCTTGCATGATTTTCTGCACCGCCGTCAGGCCAAGACCGGTGCCGTTCTCCTTGCCGGCGCTGACAAATGGTTCGAAAAGCCGGTCACGAACCGACTCAAGGATGCCCCTCCCGTTGTCGGCAACGCGAATCTCCAGAGCATCCTGTAATTCGCTCAGACTGATTTCAATTCGCCCAGCATTCGGCGGGACTGCCTCGCACGCATTCAAGAGAAGGTTATAGAAAACGCGTTCCAGCTTGCGGCCATCGAACCATCCCAAGCTGTTGCCCTCCTGGCGAATGGAAATCTGCACATGGTGAAATTCGGGGTGCGATCGAATGGCCTGCACCGCCCGCTCCACTGAGTCCGCAACATTTACGTAAGCTAGCCTGAGCGATTCCCGCGTACGCGAGAACTCAAGCAGAGAATCAATGAGGTCCGTCATGCGATTCACTGCCGATCGGACTTCTTGGTAAAGCTCTTCGCGCTGCTCGGAAGACAACCGGCTTTCGGTCAAAAACTCCGCATTCGCCACGATGGCTGCCAGGGAATGCCGCAGATCGTGAGAAATGGAACTGGCCATCCGCCCAATGGTGGCCAGTCGTTCGGCCTCCAGCAATTCGCGCTGTGTTTGTTGCAGGCTGGCACGCATGCGATTGAAGGCTCCGGTAACTTCCGCGACTTCGTCGCCTCCGCGGGGGTCGAGCGCATAGTCGAAGTCGCCTTTGGCGAGAGCGCGTACACCTGCGACTAGACTGCCCAGCGGGCGAGTGAAGGTATGCGAAATCAGAAAGACAAGGGCGCTGCCGCCAACCACCGCGACGACTCCAAGAGCGAGCAGCCAGCGGTTTAGCCGATCGAGGAATGCCACTGCCACATCGTACGATTTGAGAACGGCAATGCGCACTCGAGATCCGTTCCCATCTGCCAGCTCCAGAGACGTCTCCAGAAAGTGCTCACTTCCCAACTGCACTTCCTCCGGAAGCGGGTTGGCGGAGGCAGAACGGAGTGGGATGGACGCCAGCTCCGCTTGTTGTTCCGGCTTTAGCGTGCTGCGAACAATCCTGTCCCCGTAGTAAAACGCAACGTCGCTCGCGGCTACGCGGCTGACTTGGGCCGCGATCGAATCATTGATTTCGTAACCCATGACTAGAAAGCCCAGCAACCGGTTCTCCATCGCCGGCCCGAAGTAAATTGGTTTGAGAAAAACCTGGTAAAGATGTTGCCCGCCAAACCACCAGGAGCTTGTGCTTCCCGGACTGAGGGCCGTATCCAGCGATCGTTGAGCCATTTCACGGGAAAAACCTGGGGAAGCAGTGTCGAGAGCGACGACCTTTCCCGCGCGGTCCGCCAACAGGAAAAGGTCGCTGCCGGACAGTCGCCATAAATCCGTGGAGACGTCCTGAATGGTGGCTTCATGTTGCGTAGTCATCAATGCCCGGAGTCTGGGCAGGTCGGCAAGCAATTCCGCGGAATGTGTCAACGTGCGCTCGCGCTCTTGCTGGAAATCCTGGAAGGTATGAACGGAGTTTTGCAGGTCAGTAGAAATCTTCTGGGTCTCGTGCTCTTGCACCCGGCGGCCGACCAGTAGGAGGCTTGTAGAAGTGAGGCCGGCCGAAATCAGCAGCATGGACAGCAGAAACTTGGTACGCATCCGAAGTTTCGCCATGCCAGCTTCTCCAACGTGTCAACGCAGTATGTGGCGCTGAACGCGCCAGCCTGAAGGGAATCAGTTCCGGGCCCGTCGCCTAAGGCACGAACTTATAGCCCACGCCGTGAACCGTCCGAAAATGCACGGGGTTCGCTGGGTCTCGTTCCAGCTTCTGCCGCAATTTTAGAATGTGATTATCCACCGTCCGCGTTGAAGGATAGTTCTGGTATCCCCAGACTTCATTCAGCAGTTCGTCGCGCGTGATCACGCGCTCGGGGTTTTGCACGAGAAACTTCAGCGTCTTGAATTCCTGGGCGGTCAAGACAGCGGGCTCACCGTCGCGTACGACTTCCATTTTGGCGAAGTCCACGCCAATTCCGTCAAAGGTTGCCACGTCGCCGACGGAAGTTCGAGATACGCGCCGCAAGGCCACGCGAACCCGCGCCAGCAGCTCTCGCGGACTGAAAGGCTTGGTGACGTAATCGTCAGCTCCGATTTCCAGCAACAACACTTTGTCGGAAACGTCGCTGGCGGCGCTTAGCACGATAATGGGAACATTGGGAGACTGCTTCTTGATTTCCCGGCAGACATCGCTCCCCGAAAGCTTGGGCAAGCGCAAGTCAAGCACGATTGCGGCTGGCGCGGTTCGGCGAAAAGTTTTGAGCGCGGACTCTCCGTCGACACTGATCTCCACTGAGAACCGCTCTGCCTCAAATAAACGCTGGAGAGCTTTTTGAACCGCGCGGTCGTCCTCGACCACCAGAATTCGCTCGGTCGGCGTTGAGGCAGCTTCAGGGACAGAAAAACCCGGCTGGAAGCGCGGAGGAATCGGGGCGCGGATCCCGTCAACTCGGAGCATAAATTTTTCCTCTAACTCCACATCAATGGAATTAACACAATTTTACTCCCAAGCTCCATGCCGGCGACCGAGAGCCGCCCACTGTTGACAATCTTTTGACAAGTTCTCGCTACGGTGTCTCAACGGCAGGCCTACTGCTGGGCGCGCAGGGAGTGACGTAAAACGCTTTACAGCAGATGTCATCAGGAGCAAGTCGCCGCAATTTTGCAACCCAATGCACAAAAAGAGAAGCCACCTGTCTCAGGTGGCCCCGGTTACGTCTTCTTGCCGAGCCTTTTGTCAATTACGGTTTGTAAACGATTTTGGCGAAGGTGCCAGCCAATTCGGCAGTGCCAATCCCCTGACCCACCGTGACGAATAACTCATTGGTTGTTCCGTTGGTTGAGTTTCCTCCGCCGAACGCAATTCCCCAGAGGTTGTTCAGGACGATCGGCCTTCCTTTCTCGTCCTTTATCGTGCCCACGAATTTCCTGGTAATAGGGTCAAATGCGTTGATGGTGCCGTCGACAGAGTTGTTTGAAACCAGCAGAGTATTGCTCAGCGGTCCAAAATTGGCTGGGAGCCGCGGCCATACCCCAGGCTTGGTTGAGCGGCGGTCCTTGGGCCACGGTTTGCACGAAAGTACCGTCCTCCAGGAATTGGTCGATGAAGCCTCCGGCGCCGACGTTGGGTACGGCGTATGCCACGTAAACCAGGCCATTGATGTCCTGGATGCCGAATACCGAGAAGTTCGAGGGAATCGCGGGATCACCGAACGACTTCACCAGATTGAAGTTGCTGTCGAACATATCTATGTGATTGTTCGTGTTGTCCGCCGCGTAGAGGAAATTCCCCGAGGGCTTGCTGGTGATGGCCAGGCCCGTGTACATTGCGTTGTTTGCCGAGTTATCCACTACGATGATCGATTGGTTCTCGTTCACCTCATGCGCCCAGGCGCTGATCGTGCCATCCAGCGTCGCGAAAATGAAAGGCGACTGGCATGCCCTGAACCAGGAAATCCGTTGGTCGATCCGTTGTAGACGATTCCTGTCGGTGTGCCAGGGCCGTTCAGGCCAGCCGGCGAGGACGGTCCGTTCCCGGCGGTGGGAACCAAAACCTTGAGTGGCACCTGCGTCCCGTTTGCGTCATAGAGGGTGGACCAGCCGGTGTCATTATCGCTGATCCACCAAGGGCTCGTTGCACTCCGAGCCAATCCCCAGGCATTGGCCAGCAGTGGATCGATGGTCGGGGCTTGGCCGACTTGATTCGAAACTAAGTTTGTGAGGTGATATTGTGCCCAGGCCGGGGCCGAAACCATGAAAAGAATCAGGCCGAGGCAAGTGGTGACTGCGGTCCTGCGTAACTGCATAGTAATTTCTCCTTGGCGAAATCAGCAGCAGAAGGTGGGACGAGCCGTCAGCGAACGACCGGGCACGCAACCTTCCGTGACCTGTTTGGCAAGCGAATCGTAGGTGAGTCGTGACTCGGAATTGTCAGCAGGTTGTCACGAGTTTGCAAAATCTTCCTCGTGCCGTTGAGCAAAGGGTATCGTCGGCCCAGGCAACATCCAGCCGGGATGAACTAGGCTGCAGTAACGGCCAATTGCCGGAGACGAACGGAATCGTCGGCCATCAGCGGGGAACTGACGAATGAGAATGACGGCCTCGATTCGAGCGTCTCGCCCAAGATTCCTCGCAGCCGTAGCAAGGCTGGGCTCCCACAGGAATCGCAGCGGCCATTGAGTCCCTCGCTTATGATCTCGCAGTTGGCGCATAGAACAGCTCTTTGGAGAGAAACGAGATTCGCGATACGGTGAGCGGGAGCGTTCATAAAATTCTCCGATGGTATATGGCACTTTCGTGCAGTTCAATCGCCATTCCGAATGCGACGAAGTCCGTTATTTAGTCTCGTTTGCCCAGTATGTGGAAATATCGCGAACCGACCATGTGCAAACTTCTTCAGCGAATAGAAAAATGAAAGCCAATTTTCCGAGACGAAATTTATATCAAATCTGTGTGGCGAACACAAGGCGAAAGCGCTAAAGCATTATTATGCGAAAACATTCCTAATCAATTCAGCGTCAGGGAAGCGATGCGGAAGTGCAGAGTCCGAATCCATCGAATGTTCCAGGGCAATCTTGGTTAGTGTTTTGTAGGTTCGGCGCCTGAATCTGGAGCACATCGATGCTTGCCAAGTGTGCGAATCCCTCGTGTTCCAAATCGTTCCTTCATCTCGCCGGAAGGACGGCTTTTTCGGCTAGAAATAGGCCAGACTGCACGTTCCCCGGACACTCGGTCGAGGAAGTATTTCTGGCTGTGTGGAAGATGTTCCACGGAGATGACGCTACGTCTAACCCAAGACGGAGGAGTGAGCCGGCCGGACTTGCAGAACCCTATCGCTATGGTCCGCAAGTGAGAATCAACTCCGTGAAATCACGAGCACGAGCTATTTCTCCGCGGCGTCAGTTTTCTTCACCGCAGCCATCCCACGGGCACATAGCGCTCAGCCATCTACGGGCCGAGGCCACAGTTTGACACCCAGGGTCATGGGTCCCAAGTCTTTACTGTCAGTGCCCGCGAAGAGCGGGAATCCCGTCGTTTGCTGATCAATGACTTGCGGGACAACTGGGGAGAACCCTTCTGGGCCGCGCCGAAATGATCTTGTTGCGGAGACCTCAGACAGAAATCCGTGATCTGCTCGCCCCTGGTTGGGGCGCGAGCGTCGCTAATCCCGGCCGCTCCTCTTACGGAATCAGTTGGTAACTCACAAACGCTACCTGTTGGCTGTCCGGCGACCACGAAGGAACATTGATTGTGCCCTGGCCCCCGAACAATTTCGCCAGCACGGTGATCTTTTTGTCGTTGACGGACATGAGTCGCAGCATGACGTTCTTGTTCGGCGGATGGCCGCTTACCCCTTTTTCATAAGTCAGAAAGACCATCCATTTGCCGTCCGGAGAAATATGCGGGAACCAGTTATTGAGCTCATCCGAGAATACCTGCTCCTGTCCTTTGCCGTCAGGTTGCATGCGCCAGATCTGCATGTTCCCGGTTCGCTCTGAGCTGAAGTAAATATATTTTCCGTCGGGCGTGTAGTCGGCGCCGTCGTCGAGTCCCTTGGCAGTCGTGAGCCGCGTCTCCTCGCCGCCGGCGAGCGGGACCGCATAAACGTCCACTTCGCCCTCCCGCCGCCCGATGAACAACAACGTCTTGCCATCCGGCGACCAGCCGTGCCAGTAAGACGCAGGTCTGGTGAGGCGCCGCGGCGTGCCTCCGCCAAAGGGCAAAACATACACGGTCGATTCACCACTCTCGGGTTCGTCGCTGATGGCCAGCAGCGTGCCATCTGGCGAAATGCCGTGATCATTGTTGCAGTGCGTCGCGAATCCGGTATCGATCCTCTCCGGCGTGCCACCGCTCACCGGCAGCCGCAGGATGTGGCCTTCGCGGTTGAATAAAAATAATTTTCCATCGCGGCTCCAGTTGGGAGCTTCGAAGCGGCCCTGTGCGCGGTACACGACGTGACGCTCCCCGGATCGAATATGCACCGTCTCCAGACTGCTATAGAGCGTTGGCTGGGTGGGTGGGTCCGGAACGGGCTGCTGCGCCCGCAGGAGAGTACAGGATAAAACGGCGACGAAGGAAAGGATGGCGAAGATTCTGAGCAAGAGCGCCTCCCTGATGAGAATATTGTGGCGGACAATCATTACCACGCAGGGGTTGCAGAGCCAAGGAAAAACTCCGGTTCGCCGCCGACCGGGGGCGCGATGACGAACGGGAACGTACGCGGTACGTTAGTTCCCCATGAGGGCTGGCATGGCCGGCAGGGTGCGACCGGAATAAAATGCGACTTTATTCCTGGTGCCCGGGATGGGTACACCCTGGAAAGGCCCCGAGGTAAGTGTTGCCGAGATATTGCATATCCTGGTGTATTGCCGTCGCGGAAGTATAGTAGCCATTGACCGTCATTTCCTTCAGCAGTACGAAGAAGCGCTCCAATTCGGTTTTCGGATTCTCCTCGTTAGTTGCTGCCTTCCGCAAGGCCTCGGCCAAGGATGATCGCGCGGCCTCCTCCCGGATCAGACGGACCCCGTCTCGCCATTGCTTCTTAACCGCGTCATCACTCGTGGCCACCATCAGGTCCGCAAAAAGGTCGGTCTTGACTGCGTGCGCGCCCGGCGAGTGGTTGTCGGCCGGGATAATCATCTCCATAAGTTGATCGAGGACTCGGCTTTCGTCCTCGCTGGAAAAATTGCAGCTTATACTCTGGGGCGCTTGAAGCCTTGGCGGCGGCCTCCACATGGCATGCGGCGGCAGTGCGCAGGGCGTTCAACTTGGGTGATAACGCGGTTACGGCGAATATCTTCAGCAGCGCTCTTCTTTCCATATGATCCTCTCAGCCCTCACCACGCCTATTCTCAGATTGCTGCGGAACCCGCGATGTTTGTCGGGGAATGAACGCTGCCATCAACGACTAGAGCTCTCCTTTTTTTCGTTGATCCTTGATGTAGTCGGCGGCGCGCAACGACAGGGCCATGATCGTAAGCGTAGGATTTTTCTCGCTCGAAGTGGTGAAGCACTCCCATCGGTAACGAAAAGGTTTTTCACGTCCCGTGCCTGGCAGTAGCTATTGAGCACCGATGTGCGTGGATCTTTTCCCATGCGAACCGTTCCTACTTCGTGGCTGGCGAAACCACTGGGACCTTACCGAAACTCGTCGGAAATACCGTGCCTTTCATGCGGGACAAAATTTCGAGCATGCTCTGGTTGCGAGGCCTGCCACAAAGCACGATCATTCTCGCTGAAGCGAAAATGCACGACAGGAGTCGGAATGCCATGCGCGTCTACGCGGCCCGGATCGACCGCCACATAGTTCCTGGTAATCTGACGTAACCTTGCCCAAGCTCCCAAAGGACAAATATCCAGGCTGCATTTTCCGCACCCGCTCCTTAAAGGCAGCCCCATAGCCCGGCAGCCTGGTGGCCTGGTGCGGGAACATGTAACTGGAATAGTTCACCTGGAAGCCCCAACCCCCAACGTAATCGTTCTTGCCCGAAAAGCTGGTTGTACCGAGGAACATAAACGTGATCGGTAGCGCCATCCTGGTTGAAAGGCTTCTTGCCCTTCGAGTTCTTCCAGATAAATGCTCGACCCGACTCTCGGGTGACCGTGCAGATGATGCCCGACCATGCCGTTGGAATTGGCAAGTCCCGCAGGATATTTCGGAGAGCGCGAATTGAGCAGGAGTCTCGCAGACTCCACGGTCGAGCAACAAACCACAACAATGTTGGCCTTAACCTGCTGTTCGGCTGCGCGTCTCGGTGTCGATGAAGGAGACCGCTCTGGCCAGTCCCTCGCGGTCGACCAGGATCTCGCGTGCGAGCGCATTCTGGCGAAGGGTGAAATTGCCGGTGGCCCGAGCTTTCGGCAACATGCAATCTGGGGTGGTGAAGATCGACGCGACGTCGCATCCGTCCATGCAGTGGCCGCAATAGTGGCAGGCCGGCCGGTCGTCGTAAGGCCGGGTGAGCACCGCCTTTCGCACCGCAATTAGGGGGATGCCCATCGCGCTGGTGGCCCGGTTCATGATGTGTTCGCTGCAGCGCCAGGGGATAGGAGGCAAATAATGCTTGCCAGCGGGCAGGATTTCAAGATGATCGTCGTTGCCGCAAACCCCGATGATCTGCTCGATGCGATCGTAGTAGGGCTCGAGTTCCTCATAGCTCAGCGGCCAGTCTTCCTCGATGCCCTGTAACGACCACTCTTTGAAATCTCGTGGCGCATAGCGCAGACGTAACGGCGTTCCAGTGCAGGGTTCTGCCCCCCAGGACACGCACCCGGTCGATTCCGACATCGTCGGAATCGACATAAGAGATGGATTTGGAAATATCCCCCTGGTAGAAGGGCGCTTGCTTCTCACCTCGAAATCCACGATAGGGCAACTCGTAAGGCCACTTGTGGGAGAGGAACTCCGACGGAGGAACCTCGCGGCCCGCTTCCAGCATGACGACTTTGGCGCCGCCTTCACAAAGTTCCTTGGCCATGACGCCGCCTGCGGCGCCAGATCCGATGATGCAGACGTTCATAGACTTGAAGCCCGTTGCTCAATGTCTTTTCCTTCAAAATCCGAATTCGAATTTCTCTAGCGCCCGTCGATGGTTAAATTCTCAAAGAGGAAAAGGCCGGACTTGCCGGCCACGACGATATCGAGGTCGCCGTCACCGTCAATATCAATCACTGGAATCTGCATGCCGCCGCCCGCGCGGCTGCTGTAGTCAATAATGTGCCGAATCCACTGCAGCCGGCCTCCACTTTGCACCGGTTCGTACCAGTAAACCCCCAACGGCTCGTTAGCTCCGGGATCGTGTTCGTGCGCATAGTAACGCTTGCCTGTCACGAGATCGATTTTCCCGTCATGCCTTAAATCCACCAGGGTCATGGCATGCGCTTGCGACCAAACGTCGTCAATAACGTGCTTGACCCAGCTACGGCTTCCATCGGAGTTTTTCTTTTGCTCGTACCAGAAGATTCCATAGTTGTGCGCCATACTGGTGACCAGATCCGGCAGCCCGTCACCGTTCACGTCTGCTACATAAATAAAGCCTGTCATGCCGAGATCGAATTCCGGATGAAAAATCCATTTCCCATTTCTTGGATCGACCGGTGCCTCAAACCATCCTTTGGGAGTAATAATGTCATTCCTTCCATCTTTATTGATGTCGCCCACGCCGATGCCGTGGCCATAACTGTGTTGATCGACGATATGACGAACCCATTTTGCATCGGCGCCCTTGCCTGCGATCTCATACCAGGAAAGGGGAAAATTCTCATCGCCGAACTGCGGCAGCAGATCTCTGGCTTCCCCCGTATTCAGCAGATCGACCAGGAACGCGAACTCTACCGGAGACCCAGTTTGAATAATGGTTTTCCGCCAAGGCTTGTTCTGGGTTCCGGGATTTTCCCACCAGGTCAGCGGCTCGTCCCAGTAAGAACAGCTGACAATGTCGGGGTAGCCGTCTCCGTTTACATCGATTGCCAGGTCGCTTAAGTCCTCGATGTAGCCATCGGTATAGGGGATATCGCGAAAGTGGTGCTTGATCCAATTCGGCCCCTCGCCTTTCTTGGCAGGGGGCGCCTGTTCGTACCAGTTCTCCCCGGACACGATGTCCAGGCGGCCATCCTGATTGACGTCGGCGACAGTGACGCTTTCGCTGCGTCCCAAATCGATTGTCTGCTTACGGAAAAGAATCTCGTCGGAACTCGCGGCTTGCAAGCGAAGGAGGTTTGACGGAAGGAGAGCCGCCGCGATGAGAGCAATGATTACTCCACCGCTTGCCGCTGGAGAAAGTTTTCCGAGTAACAAGACGCTCCCTCCTCAAGTGGCTGCAATCTCTCGGGCTATCCGCGATGGTTCACTGGCTTCGAGCTCTTTCGCCAATCCCTTAATAAACTGGATGCCACGCTTCGCGAGTTCGTCGCCCGATGGAGCAAGGTCGCGCCAAATCGCGGCGGCCGCGGCCAAGTCCGGTTCCGGTTGCGCAAACGACTCAATGGTTACCCAGCCGTCGTAGCCAAGTTGCTGAAGCACCGACAGAATCCCGCGCCAATCAACATGCCCAGTTCCCGGAATCCCACGATCATTTTCCGAGATGTGTACGTGCCCGAGCAATTTCGCCAGCGCGCGCAATGAAACGGCCGGATTCTGTTCTTCGATGTTCGCGTGGAATGTATCAAAGTGCACCCGCACATTCGAGGCGCCGATTTCCTCGACTAATTTCGCCGCGTCCTGCTGTGTGTTGAGAAAATACGTTTCAAAGCGGTTGAGAGGCTCGATACAAATGATGACACCGAGGTCTTGAGCGTGGCGTGCGGCTTTCGCTAGACCTTCCACTGCCCAATCCCACTCCTGTGGAGTTCGCCGTACTCCTGTCATCACTCCAAGTGCCGCGTGCAAAGGTCCGCAAATCACCTGCGCGCCAAGTTCCGCCGTGCGACTCACGCATTGCTTAATAAACTCAACTCCTTGAGTACGAACCTTGCTATCGGAGCTTATGAGGTTTGCGTGCCGCGGGAGAACGCTACACGTG
The DNA here is from genome assembly GCA_963712035.1 of uncultured Acidobacteriaceae bacterium. GTDB lineage: Bacteria > Acidobacteriota > Terriglobia > Terriglobales > Acidobacteriaceae > PALSA-270. The sequence goes on from CAVQGL010000010.1 coordinate 98,434, forward strand.
GTCCTATCGAGGCGGTTTTCGTCCAGCATCTTCTTGACCGAGTCGAGATTGGCAGGCTCGTCGGGCGAAAGGAAAAGCTCGACGCCATCGAAACCCCACGTTTTGATCTTGACGAATAAAGGCGCGAGTCTCTCGTCAACGCGCGTCGTCCAGACCATGGTGTTTACTCCATATTTCACCGGCGCAGTATAACACCAGACCTCTGGAACAGATGCGCGCAATCGGCGCGACGCTGGTTGAGGACGGTCTAAGTAGATCTCTCTTAATCTTTGGGTCAAACGATTTCTGTCAGGGCCGGTTGTACAACTCAAAATCCCAAATGGTCGGGCCACCCGTCGCTCGAAGAACATGGAGGCGCACTTTATCCGCTGCGGTCGGTTCGAAATGTATCGGCCGCCCATCGCCATTCAGCCGACCGCCTTTGTACACCGCTCTCCAGCCGCCGTGACCATCCGGGATTTCGAGCGCGAATTCACGAACCCGATCCCAATCTTCGCTCACCACTGCCGTGTTATGCAGATTGTTAACCTCTGGATCGGGTCCGAATTCGATGCGGTTTCCCCCTTCGGTAATGATTGCGGTGTTGAAGTGAGTCGAAGCGCCGAGATCAACTTCGACCCAAGGTGAGGTGTCGTTCTCCTCCGCCGTCCAGCGTGTGGTTGAGTCTTCATCGGTGAGCTTGTCTCCCGCATAGAATGAATCCCCTCTATAAACACTGGAGGCGATCGCTTTCTTGTGGGCAAGCAGGTTCACAGGCACGAGTGAGGGGTCCTCGATCGCGGCCTTGAGTTCAATCAAACGGGCCACTGTCGCGGCCGGGATACGTCCGGTTCTGTCAGGTGGCACGTTGAGCAGAAAGTTGGCCCCGCGCTCTCTGGCACTTTTGTACCAGCTGTACAATTCCGGCACAGTGCGCAATGCCTCGTAATCGCGGTAAAACCACCAGCGTCCTATGGTCATGCAGGTTTCCATAGGAATGTAGTACGGTTTGAGTTCCACTATCAGTTTGGGATCGTGACCGGAAGGCGGCGGCAGAGTACCTTCGCCGGGAATTAGATCCATCGGCCAGATGAAGAATGGCTCCCCAGCTGTGGGCTTGTAAAAATATGTTGGCTTCGACTTATATACATGGGTTCCGTTCGAATTGCCTTGATTCAGCAGGACCAGACAATCAGGCTGCAGACTCTTCACCAGCGAGTAAAGATCTGCGAGAACACGTGCGTTCTCCGGCCCCATATCGTAAGGAATATCGAGCCACAGTTCGACAATCGGTCCGTAGTTGCTGAGCAACTCGGTAAGCTGCCGACGGCAGAACGCCTCATATTGTGCCGGCGTCATCACCGGTTGATCTTTGGCGTCCCAACCCAGCAAGTAATAAAAGCCTGGCTTGATGCCGTACTTGCGGCAGGCTTCGACGAACCGCTTGACTACATCGATTCGTACCGAACTGGTCGCCTCGCTGTAATCGGAAGCTTTCGACGGCCATAGTGCGTGACCATAACAATGCTTAGTGGTCAGCACGGCGTATTTCATTCCCGCGCTTTTAGCGGTCCGAATCCACTGGTCCACATCGAGCTTTGTTGGGTTATAAGCGGTAGAAGGTTCAGGAATGGCTCCGAATTCGTTGGGAGAAAAAGTGGACATGCCAAAAGTGATGAACATGCCGTATGCCAAGCCTTCCCAGTCGCCAATCACTTTGGTTCGTTCGGCCGCGGGTTCGACCTGGGTCGCGGACGAAGCAGGAACCGCACAGACGGTTATGAATGAGATGAAGACAGCAGAGGGTAGCGAAAGGAACGTGGCAGCAGCGATAGCGAGGAGTTTTCTCATTGGGCGCCTGTACTTATGCTCTAATCGTGGGCGGGGTCGCGGTAGCCGGATCGCCGCAGTGAGAACTCAATCACCCGCCTTGGCCCCCGTCTGCGGTAGTAGGAGTTGCCGTTTTCTCCGAACTCGTGCGTCGCGGGTGCGCGCAGCCTGGTCAACTTTCTTCCCGCGCCACTGAACTTATGCCAAACTCTGTTCAGATTCCTAATAGATTGACTTGCAGTTTCTGATATCCATGGTCGCGCGCCCAAAGATCCAAAGGGATTGTTGCCAATTCATCTACAACTGCAATGGCCAGCCCAGTTTTCGTCAAATCAATGCTCTTCAGATAGGTATGGCAAGTGTCGCAAACATCGACGCGAACGTGCGCGATTTCGGGTGCCGAGTAGTATGCCATCTGCGGTTCTCTCTCTTCTCCACACGCCGGACAGTAGATTCTTCGAAAGCTCCATTCGTGAGCACAAAGCATGCAAATGAGTGATTTTTTGGCGCCGTCCCCTTCGCTGCGCAATACGCCGACGAGCGGCCTGCATCCGCAAAGGGGACATGTCGATGGAGTTCCTTCGACGATTACGGATTCGCGGTGAGCGGCGAGACATTCAGCGTAGGGCTGAAGAAAAATCCAAGCTAGCACTCGGTCGGAATTAATTGCGGCGTCCCTATTAGTAGACTGGACATCTGTTTCGTCGGCGCCGTTGCCTGTGGCCAGCGCGGCCAATTCTGGATCCCCGTACCAGAAATCTTCCATCGCTTGCTGCCATCCCACTGCACCGCTTTGCGCCAAACTCCAGGCAGCTTTTGCCAGGGGCGTCGGCGCAATCTCCTCGATCATCGACAGGAACCCTCGAAACTTGGGCACGAGCAAGAAAACATTTAGTTCATCGCGCAGGGGGCGATCCGAGGAAACCTTTGGCGAATTGGCAAGAACTCCCTGAATTTCTTGGAAAAGACTCTTTTGGAATGTTGCCACGCGAGCGTAGAAGCGCAGTCCCCCGGCTGCGAACGGGTAGGAAGAGGTTAGATCATTTGCACGACGTATTCGCGCATCCCATTCTCCACTATTCATTTCTGCGTGGTCGAGTTGCGAAGGAGCTGCTGGTACCAGCTGTGATGGTGTTGGTCGGCCCAGGCGCGCGAAACGTCGCCGCGAATCACTGAGCCAAACGCTCCGCGCTCCATCGCCGTTCCCATGTAAACGTGGATGATGAACAGCGCCACCGTGAACAGGAAGGTCACGCCATGCACGAAAAGTGCGATCTGGCGTACCAGGTGCAGGTTCCACGGAATGTACTGCGGAACCCAGAGAACCAGGCCCGAAATAAGAAGCAGAATGCCATTCACGAAAAAGCCCCAAAACAGCAACTTCTGTCCGGGATTGAAACGGTCGGCTGAGGGCATCTTATCGTCTTCATTGCGAATGTAGTGCCCAATCGCATCCCACCATGCTTTATCGGCGGGGGTCTTTCGCATCTGCCGCCCCCACATGCTATACATCAACGAAACGCCGATCATGAAAACGATACCCAACCAGGGGTGCAATTCGCGCACCACCGTTCCGCCGCCGAGCACCACAGCAAGCCAGAATAGCCATGGCGTCCAGAAAGCCAGCCCGCTCAACAGCAGATAGACATACGAAATGCCCGCAATCCAATGAATGAGCCGCTCGTGGAATGTGTAGCGAAGCACGCGTCCGCCCGGGAGGAGATAGGGTTCGTGGCTCATTGGGCTTCTCCATGGGATGCCGGCTCGTCTTCCTTCACGATCTTAGGGCCGAACCGCAGGTAATGGATGAATACACCAAATACGCCGACCAGCATTCCAAGGTTCCCCAGCCATTCGGAGAGGTTTCTTCCAGAGCTGGACCGAGGATTGGAACCTGCGGGTCGCTGGGCAATCCCGCCATAGAGCTCGGGATGCTTGGCATCATGCAATACATAGATGACGCCGGTGCCGCCCACGCCAGGCGGATCGTAGACTCCCGCGTCGGGATATCCGGAGTTGCCGCGGAGTTGCGCCGCCCGCGTTCTCGGCGAGATCCTTCATTTCCGGCTTTGTGCCAAAGTGCAGGCAGCCGGTGGGGCATGCCTTGATGCATGCCGGCTCGAGTCCAACGGACACGCGATCATTGCACAGCGTACACTTGAAAACCTTTCGCGCCTTCGGACTGAACTTAGGGATGTTGAAGGGGCAGCCCGACATGCAATAGCCGCAACCGATGCAATTAGCTTCCTGGAAGTCCACAATCCCATTGGCATACTGCACGATGGCGGCATCAGACGGACACGCCGCGAGACAGCCGGGATCTGCGCAGTGCATGCACTGATCCTTGCGCATCAGCAACATCATGCTGCCGTCTTCGCGCTCGTGCTCGTTGAACTTGATCAGGTTCCAGTAATTCCACGCCGTTTCCGGCATGGTTTGGTAGGTGTTGTCAAATGTTGTTTCGGTGAAGGTGTATCCGTTCCACTCCAGGCATGCCACTTCGCAGGCTTTGCAGCCAATGCAAGTGGTCGTGTCCACCAGTTTGCAGACCTGATATTCGCGGTTGAGTCCGGCGCCGGGAACGGCGCCCGCATGTCCGGAAATTCTGACGATCTCAGTTGCGGCTTGGCTCATGGTGCGCTCCTATGCCTTCTCGAGCTTCACCAGGAAGCCCTTGGATTCAGGAGTGTGTGCGTTGGGATCGGTCACGGCCGGAGTCAGCAGATTGGCGGGAGTGCGCGCGTCCTGCCTTCATCTTCGGTAATTCCACGAAAGCCCTGATGAATCGGCAGCCCGATCTGGATATACCTTTTTGCCATCGATCATCATCGGCTTCAGACGGCGAGTGACGAAGGCTTTGGCAATGTAGATTCCTCGCGCGCTGATCACCTTCATCTTGTCGGTTCCTTTGATTCCTTTTTCCTCCGCCAGTTCTACCGGAATCTCGACGAAGGGCTCGGGGATCAGCTGCACGTTCATCGGATTATTTTTCGTCCAATAGTGATACTGCTCGGTCAGCCGGTAGGTCGTGCAGACAATGTTGTATTCTTCCGGATCGCCGAATTTGTCGTAGGGCGTCTTGAATTTCTTTACCAGCGGATTGTTCGACTGGCCGGGATGCAACAGATTCTTGGTGGGGCTTTCGATCGGTTCGTAGTGTTCCGGGAAAGGACCGTCGGCGAGCACTCCGATCGGCGCGAACAGCCGCCCCACGCCCTCGGGATTCATGATGAAGGGTCCCATGTGATCCTTCGGATGGGAGTCGGGTTTGAAATCCGGCACGTCGTTGCCAGCCCAGGTTTGCAGATGCTTCGTTCCACCATACCTGCTTGCGTTCTGGATCCCACGGCTTTCCGTCTGCGTCGCAGGAAGCGCGGTTATAGAGAACGCGCCGATTCGCGGGCCACGACCACGCCCAGTTCTGATAAACGCCCATGCCCGAAGGATCGTCCGATGCCGCGCCGCTGGATTTGCGCTCCGGCTTCCGTCCACATGCCGGAATAGATCCAGTTGCCGCACATCGTGGTGCCGTCGTCTTTCAGCCATGCAAAGCCAGGAAGTTGCTGACCGGCCTTGATGACTTGTCCCGTTTTGTCGTCTTTCAAATCCGCCAGCGCCTTGCCATTGAGTTCCATGGCCACTTGCGAAAGCGGAGGATGAGCGGCGTCGGCATAGGTCCAGCGTCAGATTCAGAATCGGATCGGGGAATTTCCCGCCTTCTTTCTTGTAGAGGTCGCGAACCCGCAGAAAGATCTGCGCGATGATGTCCTGGTCCAGCCGCGCATCGCCTGGAGGCGGAACCGCGGCATATTTCCAGGTCACCCAGCGCGCCGAGTTCGTCATGCTTCCGTCTTTTTCGGCGAAGCCCGCACAGGGCAGCCGATACACGGTGGTCTTGATGTTCTTTTGTTCGTCGGCAGTGATTCCCGGAGCGCTCCAGAACTCGCTGGTCTCATCGGGATAGATTTCGCCCACCACCAGCCAGTCGGCTTTCTTCAGCGCATTGATATTTTTGTTGGTGTCCGGGCCGATCATCACGCCGTTCATGCCGAAGGCCATCATGCCCTTGACCTTGCCGTTGTACATGTCGTCCCAGATGTGGGTCCACGAATAGTCGCGGTCGACTTTCGGCAGATAGTCGAAGGCAAATCCGTTTTCTTTCGTCGCCGCGTCGCCGTACATGGCCTTCAGCAGCGACACCACGAACTTCGGCGTGTTCGAGTAGTAGTTGAACGAATCCCACGGCGAGGGCTTCGACGAGGTTGGCGTGGTGCGCTTCAGATAGGCGGCCAGGTCCGCGTCGGCCGGAGTCGGCGCTTTCAAATATCCGGGCAAGCTGTCGTACAGACCGGCCATGTCGGTCGCGCCCTGAATGTTCGAATGGCCGCGCAGCGCGTTCACGCCGCCGCCCGCTCTTCCCACGTTGCCCAGCAGAAGCTGAATCATGGCCGCGGTGCGAATGATTTGCGTGCCGAAGGTGTGCTGCGTCCAGCCCACGGCGTAGATGATCGTCGCGACCTTCTTCATGTCGCCGTCTTTGCGGACGGAGGTGAACAGGTCGACGGCCTTCGAGAAATTGGTCTTTCGGGATGCCGGTGATGCGCTCGACCAGTTTCCGGCGTGTAGCGCGAATACTGCTGCTTCATCAATTGGAAGACGCAGCGTGGATGCTGCAGCGTCAGATCGTACGCGACGTTTGGCGGGCAGAGCGGGAGGCGGTGCCGCTGCTCCGACCTTGCCCGGCACTGCTTCGGGCGCGTGGCCCGTCGCGCCCGCTCGGCCCGCCAGAACCTCCCGCTCCTTCGTAATTCCACGTGGACTTATCGTACGTGCTCGCCGCGGCGTCAAATCCTGAGTAAAGTCCGTCCTCCGGCAGTTTGAAACCTTCCTTCACGATGAACGCGGCGTTCGTGTAGTTGACGAGATATTCTTTCGCGATGCGGTTGTTTTCGATCGCGTAGCGGATCAGTCCGCCGAGAAAAGCAATGTCGGTGCCGGCGCGAATCTGGCAGAAGAGGTCGGCCGTGGAGGAAGTGCGGGTGAATCGCGGATCAACGGAAATCAGCTTGGCGTTGCGGTTGCGCTTGGCCTCCATCGCCCACTTGAATCCGCAGGGATGGTTCTCGGCGGGATTCCCGCCCATGATCAACATCATGTCGGTGTTCTTGATGTCGATCCAGCCATTCGTCATCGCCCCGCGTCCAAATGTTGGTCCCAAACTTGAGACCGTGGGGCCGTGTCAAACACGGGCTTGGTTTTCTAAATACACCAAGCCCAGGCTCCTCATGGTCTTCACGACCAGATAATTGAACTCATTCGTATCCGTGCAGCCGCCGATGAACGAAATCCCTTCGCACCGGTTCACGGTGTGCCCGTTCGCGTCCTTTTCGACGAACGTGGCGTCGCGCGTCTTCTTGGTCCAGTGCGCAATCTCATCGAGCGCGTTATCCCAGGAAATGTCCTGCCAATCGGTCGCGCCCGGGCGGCGCACTTGCGGCTTCGTGAGCCGCCGCGGATTCAGCATATCCTGTTCGAGCGAGGAGCCCTTCGGGCACAGCGTGCCGCGATTGGTAGGATGATCGGGATCGCCTTCGACGTGGATCACCTGCGGCGTGACGTTCTTGGCCCGGTCGCCGATCGTATAAATGAGGACGCCGCAGCCCACCGCGCAATAGGGACAAGTCGAACGCGTCTCGTTCGGCGCGCGCAATTTTCAGTTCTTTGAGCTGGGCGTAGGCAGGCTTGAGGTCGAAGCCGAAAACGGTGGCCGCTACGCCTCCGGCAGCCGCGACTTTGAAGAAGTCTCTGCGGGACGTTTGCATCGGAGGAACCTCCCCATCCGCCAAGGAGTGAAACGCGATTCAGTTTTTTTAGACTTCAATGATTCATTTGTCAAGCGGCAGGACGAGAGGGCGCGTAACGCCGCTCTCTGGAAAGGTCTGCACTGCCCCCTTGTTCCGTATCCGACGGGTGCAACTTGTTCTCCGAGATCGGATTGCCCGCTTCTACAGCGAACACCGCATATGCCTGCTGTTCTTCGGGCGATGTGCCGGGGCTTATTACGATGCGGCCGGACAGACCCGGCGTTTCGACGGAATTACGCTGGACATAACGGAGTGGGTGCGTGCGGAGGGGAAAGATCGCACATTGGCGGAAGCTCTCGATGCAGAAGTGCAGGTACGAACGAAAGAGCTTGCGCAGGCTGAAGAGCTACGGGATCCTGCTGGAGCGAGATGTCTATGGCTGAGGCGCTTTGCTTGCTTCGTCGGCCTCACCGAGAGCGCGAAGGCCCGTCGTCGAATCAATATGAATGCGGAAGAACAAAGTAGTAATCGAGTCGTTACCTAACCTGAGTTCCCGCTCCGCCAACGCATTTTCCCACCATCTGTAGCGCTTCCCCAGCAGCGCCCGCGCATGTTCTCGCTCGGCGGTGTATTGAGGCTCGGGCAATTCCTGATAGAGGCCGTTGGCAATCACGCTCGCCCACTGAGACCGGCTCGTGATTTCGTCAACCTGGAGACAGACTTTGGGATTCGTTCGCATCCATTCGGTTTTTTGTCCGAAGGTCGAAAGCCCATAAATATAGTCAGCCTCGTACACAAAGTAGATCGGCACAACGTACGGCTGATTGTCGAACGAGCAAGCGAGTCTTCCAAGTGAAGCGCTTTTCAGGAATGCGCGACACTCTTCCTGAGTCATTTCGTTGATCATCATGGTCCTAATCCTTTTCTATACCGACAGATGTTCCGATCATTCCAGGTTCGTCACTGCGAACAAACGTTTTCCACCCAAAGACGCGGAAGGCTTGGTCCGCGAGACAAGACAGCTAACGACCTACAACCTTCCTGAGCGACGGTCGGTGGACTCTTAGAGGACCAACGTCATCCCATTTTACTACCGCATCATCTTCATTGACCTGCGGGGCTGTGCCAAATTCTCCGATCGGATTTCCGAAGTCACCCAAACCTTCGGCGCGATTCTCCGGGAGCCAATTCCTGAGCGGTGGCGGAGGGTTCGACGAGCGAGGGCTTGGCACGGTCGGAATCGGGGGTCGCCCCAGGGTGCGACAAAGGGGGTTGGGGATATCTACGCAGTTTGGTATCGGCTTTGTAGTGAGGTGAGGCATATCGACGATTTTCTTTCCAGGAGCCTGATCCTGCGCCCTTCGCTCCGACGATTTGTCTCCCCGATAGATAAAGAATGCGCCAGGCGAGAATGGTTGGCCGATCCAAACTGCACAGCTCTGATGGTAGATGCAGCGGCGGTGGATCGGCAGAAACTCTCGTTGGGATGCAGCGGCCGAGATTCTCGGCGTAACCGATATTCTGCCAACGTCACGGGAAAACCGAAAGCAGGGTGCTATGCTCAACGCAAGTGGAGCGACCATGCACGGCAGTAATTCAACCCGCTCTGAACCCTGGCTGCGAGGAACGCTGACGGAGGTTCCCGCCGTTTTACGAGCAGTATTACACGCCCTGGAATTGGCAAGGGAGGATACAGATCGTTGCTGCGCTCAACTGACCGACACAGAACTGCACGCGCGGCCCTTCGGATTAGCTCCAGTATCGTTTCACTTGAGGCATATAGCTCGCAGTATCGACCGCCTACTGACCTACGTCGAAGGGCACAGGCTGAGCGGAGAACAGTTGGCTGTTCTTAATTCCGAGATGGACGTTGTCTCGACCCGGGATGAATTACTGGGGGAATTGCACCGCGCTCTCGCCGGTGCGGAGAGCCGTATTCGGGCACTGGATGCCAGCATCCTGGAAACGTCCGGAAGGTCGGAAGACTGCAACTGCCTAGCACCGTAGCTGGCCTTCTAGTGCACATTGCGGATCACACGCAACGGCATGTCGGACAGGCGGTCATCACGTCAAAGATAGTTTTCGCTCAGCGTCTTGTAAGATGAGTTAGTGCGGACCAAAATAAACTCGTTCGGGAAGAGGACAACGGAGTTATTGTTCAGGTGGTTGAGATTGTGAGCTGCTGACTATTGGCATTGCAAGAGATTGACCAGGCGTTGCAGGCGGCTCCGTGGTTCGCGCAAGCGTTTTCCGTGCGGGCGCTGCTCGAAGCTGAGCGAGCGGCAGTGCGGGCAGCGCCGGCTTCAACGCGCACACCAACCCTGAGGCGTCGCACCCTTCCTGGCGTCGAGCCAATCTCCATCAAATGTTGAAAGGACCTATTAAGCAGCCAACCTCGACGCGATCGTGCCCGTTGCCTTGCGCACCGCCAGCGATAGCATCACCCGCGTCACGCCGCTGATGATCATGCTCACGCCGACCAGTGTGCCTATCGCCCAGGCCGAGCTCGACGGCCATTGTGCGTAGATCATCAGCCCCAAAAGCAGAGTAATGATCCCGTCAATCAAAACCCAACTGGATCCTTGCGATGAACGCACCCTGAAAAACATAACGATGTTCAGGATGCCCTCTACCAGAAAGAGCGATGCCAGAACTAAAGTGAGCGAGACCACGCCCAGGGCTGGACGCGCTATCAGGTATACACCAAAGAAAAGGTAGGCGAGCCCTACCAGCAGTCTCCAGATCAGACTGCCCGCCTCGCGCGTGTGAAAAGCGACCGTCAAGTGGACCACACCCGCTAAGACGATTAGCCATCCAATTACCACGCTGACCGCAACGGCGGCGATAAACGGCAATGCTACCGCCAGCATGCCCAACACGATGAGCGAGATGCCCCACACGACAGACAACGTCGATGCCGAACGCACAAAACTGGCCGGAGTTGGTTGCGCCATAAAAGCCTCCTCAAAATGGATAAGGCAAGTACTTACCGAGGGAATCTACGCTAAGGGATGCAAACGCAGTGGCATCGGTTGCGGCATTTTTGGGCTGGGGCTGACTTATCGCTACGATCCTGCGCGGCGTGCTCCGGCCGCCTCGAATAACGGAGGCTACAGGGCCCCGCCGAGCGGATTGGTTCGCCGGAAGGATTTTTGTCACCTCATAAGGAATGTTTGCATCTCGCTGAGTGTAGGCATGGCTTTGCGCCGAATCACAAGCTAGGCGACAATCGAATTGGGGCATTGGCACGCAGGATTAAAGGTGAGAGTCATGAAAGTGAGTCCTTTAGCAGGAAAACCAGCCGAACCATCGATGCTGGTCAACATACCCCGGCTTATCACTGCTTACTATACGGAGATTCCCGACCCTTCGGTGCCGGAACAGCGGGTGGCCTTTGGGACCTCAGGCCATCGTGGCTCCGCATTTGACAGGGCTTTCAACGAATGGCATATCCTCGCCATTAGTCAGGCTATTTGTCTGTACCGTCAGCAGAACAAGATCGACGGGCCACTGTTCATGGGCATGGACACGCATGCACTCTCGGTTCCGGCTCTAGCCAGCGCGCTCGAGGTACTGGCGGCCAACGGAGTCGAAGTCATGCTGGCGGAGGGCGATGAATACACTCCGACTCCCGTGATTTCGCACGCGATTCTCACCTACAATCGCGGGCGCAAGAGCGGACTCGCCGACGGCATCGTCATCACGCCTTCGCATAATCCGCCGCGCGACGGTGGGTTCAAATACAACCCGCCAAATGGCGGGCCCGCGGAAGCCTTTGTCACCAACTGGATCGAGGCCAAGGCAAACGAGTTTATCGAGAACGATCTTGCCGGCTTGAAGAGGATTCCTTTCGAAAAAGCTCTTTGCGCCCCCAGCACGCGGCGGCACGACTACCTCAATGCTTACATTATGGATCTCGCGAATGTGATTGACATGGAAGTGATTCGAGGCGCGCAGATTAGCCTCGGGGTGGATCCGCTGGGCGGCGCCGGGGTCCACTATTGGCGCCCGATTGCCGAACGCTACAAGTTGAATCTCACGGTCGTGGACGAGACGGTCGATCCAACCTTCCGTTTTATGACCGTGGATTGGGACGGCCAGATCCGCATGGACCCGTCCTCACCTTATGCGATGCAGAGACTAATCGGCCTAAAGGATCGCTTCGAGATCGCATTCGGCTGCGATACCGACCACGACCGGCACGGCATTGTCACCAGGAGCGCGGGGCTGCTTCCCCCCAATCACTATCTTTCCGTTGCCATCCTTTATCTCTTTCAGCACCGGCCAAAATGGGGGAAGGAGGCGGCGGTTGGAAAGACGGTGGTGAGTAGCCAGATGATTGATCGGGTCGCAGGGAAGCTGGGCCGGAAGCTCTACGAAGTACCGGTTGGTTTCAAATGGTTTGTGGATGGGTTACTCGACGGTTCCCTCGGTTTTGGCGGTGAAGAGAGCGCGGGGGCGTCATTCCTTCGCCTCGACGGCAATGTGTGGACCACTGACAAAGATGGGATCGTACCAGCTTTGCTCGCGGCAGAGATTACGGCGCGGATGCATCGCGATCCGGGCGAGATTTACCGTGAACTCACGCGCGAATTCGGCGAGCCGCTCTATGATCGAGTTGAGGCTCCTGCCACATCCCAACAGAAGGAGATCCTGGCGAAACTCTCACCGCAGCAGGTTCGGTCCACAGATCTGGCGGGAGAAAAAATCCGCACTGTTCTCACCAATGCACCCGGTAACGGCGCTCCCATTGGCGGGTTGAAAGTGGCGGCTGAAAGCGGATGGTTCGCAGCGCGTCCATCCGGGACCGAGAATATCTACAAGGTTTATGCGGAGAGCTTCCGGGGAGCGGATCATCTTCGGCAGATTCTGGAGGAAGCCCAGGCGATTGTAAGCGAGGCGCTGCAATCGTCCGAGCGGAGCAACAAATCATGAGCGACCAAACCCGTGTCACCCACCCGGTATACGACCTTCTCCCCACAGAAATTGAAGGATTTGATTCACTGGCGGAGCTAGCCTTAGACCTGCATTGGTCTTGGAATCACGCCACGGACAACGTCTGGCGGCAGCTTGACGCCAAGCTGTGGGACATCACGCATAACCCATGGGTGGTTCTGCAGACGGTCTCGCGGGATCGAATCGAGCGGGTGCTAGCCGATTCTGTCTTCCGCAAGTGCGTGGACGACCTACTGCGAGCCCGGCGGCTGGCGTCAGAAACGCCCGCCTGGTTTCAGCAGAGGCATTCCGGAGCTTCTCTAACGTGCGTCGCGTATTTCAGCATGGAATTCATGTTGAGCGAAGCGCTGCCCATTTACTCAGGCGGGCTCGGCAATGTGGCCGGTGATCAACTCAAGGCTGCCAGCGATTTGGGTGTCCCGGTGGTCGGCGTGGGGCTGCTTTACCAGCAAGGATATTTCCGCCAGTCGATCGGCAAGAACGGCGAGCAACAGGCTCTCTACCCGTACAACGATCCCGGGCAGTTGCCCATCACACCGTTACGCCATCCAAACGGAGAGTGGTTGCGATTCGAAATTGTCCTCCCTGGTTACTCGGTCTGGCTGCGCGCCTGGCAGGTTCGGGTCGGCAGAGCAAAGCTGTACCTGCTGGATAGTAATGACGCGGCAAACCTTCCCGTTTACCGGGGGATTACCAGCGAGTTGTATGGCGGCGGTCCGGAGTTGCGGCTTGTGCAGGAGCTGCTCCTCGGGGTTGGCGGCTGGCGGTTGCTCAGTGCGCTGGGCCTGAAGCCGGAGGTCTGTCACTTAAATGAAGGGCATGCGGCCTTCGCGGTGTTGGAGCGAGCCCGGGAGTTCATGCAAGAAACCGGGCAGCCCTTCGAACGTCGCGCTGGCGGTCACACGAGCGGGGAATCTTTTCACCACTCATACAGCGGTGGCCGCCGGTTTCGACCGGTTCGCTCCCGCTCTCATCGAGCAATACCTTCGCGGGTATGCGGAAAAGAAACTTGGCATCGCATTCCAAGATTTGTTAGCTCTTGGCCGGCAGAATCCTGCCGACTCGTCGGAAACCTTTAATATGGCGTATCTCGCAACTCGCGGAAGCAGGGCAGCCAACGGAGTGAGCCGCTTACACGGGAAGGTCAGCCGTCACTTATTCCTGCCGCTGTTTCCGCGCTGGCCCGAGGTCGAAGTCCCTATCGGACACGTTACGAACGGCGTTCATATGCCGACTTGGGACTCGGCGCCCTCCGACGATTTGTGGACAGCAGCCTGTGGCAAGGAGCGTTGGCTGGGCACAACGGATACCCTGGAAGAGGACATTCGCCACGTCTCGGACGCTGCGCTCTGGAAACTTCGCACCACTTCCACGCAGTCGCTTGTCGAATACACTCGCGACCGATTGTCCGGGCAACTTGCTGCCACGGGGGCTTCGGCGGAGGCAGTGGAGGAAGCGAAACATCTTTTTAATCCCAACACGCTGACCCTGGGATTCGCGCGACGCTTCGCGACCTACAAGAGACCAAACTTGTTGCTGCACGACTCCGAGCGATTGCTTCGTCTCCTGAGCAATCCCGATCGTCCGGTGCAACTGATAATCGCCGGAAAAGCGCATCCGGCGGACTGGGCCGGGCAGGCTCTCATTCAGGAATGGGTGCGTTTCATCCGGCGCCCTGAAGTGCGTCCCCACGCTGTCTTTCTCAGCGACTACGACATGCTCTTGACCGAGCACCTGGTGCAGGGAGTGGACGTCTGGATCAACACGCCGCGCCGTCCCTGGGAAGCATGCGGGACAAGCGGTATGAAGGTGCTGGTGAATGGAGGCATCAACCTCTCGGAGTTGGACGGGTGGTGGGCGGAGGCCTACACCCCGGAGGTAGGTTGGGCGCTGGGCGATGGCCGCGAGCATGGCGACGACCCTGCTTGGGACGCTGCCGAAGCTGACGAGCTCTACAACTTGCTCGAGCGGGAGGTGGTGCCCGAGTTTTATAACCGAGACGATCGCGGTATTCCCGCCGCATGGGTCAAGCGCATCCGCGAAAGCATGGCGCGGCTGACGCCGTATTTTTCCGCAAGCCGCGCCGTGTGCGAATACACTGAACAACACTATCTTCCGGCCGCAGCAGCGTTTCGTACGCGTGCCGCGAACAACGGTGCGCTGGGCAAGGAAGTGGTCGATTGGCAGAAGGCTCTGGACCGAGCTTGGGGATCGCTCCGCTTCGAGACTTCGCGCGTCGAAACGGACGTAGAGCATCACAGGTTTGACGTCGAAATCTTTCTGAACGATCTCGACCCGAATAGCGTACGAGTCGAGCTTTATGCGGATGGAATTAACGGCGGCGATCCTTCACGCGAAGAAATGAAATGCTCGGGATCGATACCTGGGACTTCCGGCCGCTACGCTTATCAGGCCAGTGTACCTGCTACGCGTCCAGCAGGGGACTACACGGCGCGAGTAATACCTCAGCATGCGGAGGTTGCGGTTCCACTGGAATCCGCTCGAATCCTATGGCAACGGTAGCCAAGGTCGTGCAATTCCTGGCGAATAAAGACCCTGTGTGATGCGGCGTTTACGAGGTTGATTCCTTCGAAAGCGCGGTGGAAGAAGAAGTTCATCGCCATTTGGCGAAGCCGTAAGATTAAACTCGTATCGTTTCGGCGACAGGCCAAGGCCAGTAGCCAGTTACGGACGGTTTCCTATGTCGACTCAGCTAGACCCCAGCATCGACGAGTATCTACGCCAGAGATTAATGCCGGTGGAAGGCGTGATTCCGCACTTGGCGGGGATCGACATGTACGGCAACTCCATTCCTGCTGGAAGCGTGGGCGGCGATCTTTTCGAGTACATCAATTTTCAGCAGCGCTACGACATCGATGCGCGCATTGCGCGCGCGCTGCAGATGTCCGCGAAGTACCTCGAGCCACTTCCCAAAGGCCAGCCTCCGCGAAATTCGGTGGATGACCACGTGCAATGGTTGAAGTCCAGACCAGGCTACACCCCGAGCGTGGCCGCCGAGTATAGGAAGGCAAAGAGTTCGGAACAATTGAGAATCGCCGAGGACCTGCAAGAGTTGTACACGACTGCGGGAGTGCTGCTGGTGGACGCGCAAGGACACGGCATCATCTCGGCAAAGATCGCCTCCACCGTGCATGACACCTTTCATGCATTCATGCTCTCCGAACTCGACCAGAGGGGAAAAACAACGCCGGCGTTTTTTGAAATGATCAATCTTCGGCTCGCGCACTCTGTCACCGCGCGAAACGCTCTGGGGCGAGATTTGGACGACAGTTCACGCGAAATTGCGACCATGCTGTACGGCGAGATACGGCCGAGTGGGCATTTTCGCTTTGTGAATTTCGGCCATCCGCCGCCACTCATATTTTCCGCGGAATACAAAAAGTTCGTGGAGATCGATAAAGACCACATGGTACAGTTCCTCGCGCTGGGACTGGAAATTCCCGAAGACCACCCTGACCGCAATCGCTATTTTTCCATGAAGGTCAGAAAAAGACTGGTCAACTCCTCGGACATTGCGGAAATCACATTGATGAGCCCAGGAGATCTCCTTTTCCTGTATACAGACGGGGTCTACGACGGCAGCGACAGACAGGACCGGTTACTGATCGAGCGGGTAATTCTCGAGCACAAAGACGAGTCCGCCAAAGACATTTGTAACGCGATCCTGGAGTGGGCAGTGAAACAGGACGAGCACCTGCGCCAAACTAACGAAGCAGACCGCATCGACGATAAAACCGTGTTTATCATTAAGCGCGGGTGATGCCGGCGTTTCGATTTTGTGCAAGCCTGCGGCGGGAGACAGACGATGGATGAGTCCGCTTGTAAGCCGCGTGCAGCTCTCAGTGACTATCTAGCTGCCGAGCGCACTCTGCTTGCCTGGATTCGTACTGGTCTGGCTTTGATGGGATTCGGTTTTGTGGTGGCGCGTTTTGGACTCTTCCTGCAGCAACTTCAATTAATACAGCGCGGCTCGGCAGCGCCGTCTTACGGACTATCGCTCTGGTTCGGCACGGCGCTTATTGCGGTCGGAGTAGTCGTTAACGTTTTTGCCGGATGGCACCATGTACGATTGGTCAGGGAGTTGGATTGCGGCGAAACTGCGCGCTCTCACTCTTCCAGTCAGGCTGTCGCGATTGCTTTTTTTCTGGCGCTGGTAGGATTGGCGATGGCAATTTACCTGGTTTCGGTCAGTGGTTCTGGTCGCGCGAAGATTGGAAATAGTCAGGAGACCTCCATGACGCTCAGGCAAGGGAAGGGAATGGTCGATAAACCCAGCAATCACTCTGTCGATCAGACTGTGGAACGACTTAAGGGGATTCTTGCGGCGAAAGGAGTCACTCTTTTCGCACTGGTTGATCATAGCGGGGAAGCGGAAAAGGTCGGCATGAAGATGCCTCTGACCAAGCTGTTAATCTTTGGAAGCCCCAAGGCTGGGACGCCCTTGATGTTGGCCGCTCCCACCATTGCTATCGATCTTCCGCTCAAAATTCTAGTGTGGGAGGATAACGAGCAAAAAGTCTGGGTCTCCTATAACAGCGCCGCGTATTTACAGGAGCGGCACGGCGTCCCACAGGAGTTGATGCAGAACATCGCCGTAGTAGAAACCTTAGCGGCCAAAGCGTCCGAGTAACTCCTGCGATAACCGGCACGGAAATATGGTCAGGGTTTGAAACGCACTGTTTTCTCCCCGCCTTTCCGGTGGTATCGCGGGACTTGCGGAAGGTGGCTTCGCTATTCCCGATTCTTTGTCCACACGCAGAAGCGCGCTGCTTCCCGCCCTTATGTTCATGTCTCCCTTATCCGACGTAAGCGTGACCTCACCCTCGGGTCGGTTCGTCCGGCATGGGTTACGTTGATATGAGGTAGATCGTAGGTTCCACAAGCATCTGATGAAAAGACCCACAGCGCCTGCAGACGGGCCGCAGCTCCAATTTCACCCCGGCACCGTGTGCCTGATGACGTAGAGACCCGAACCAAAACACCATTGCGGGCCGGTTCTCCGACCGTTAGTAAGCCTTTGGCTACCGGTCCTCCTCCGCGGTAAACAACCTCGCCTCGAATTGCAGCAGAGCGAATCATCCGCATGGGTTTTCCCCTTCTCGCTTATCGGAGGCAGAAGCCATGCGGAAATCACGCCGAACCTCCTCCTCCTGTTTTAGCGCTTTGTTCAGTTGCTGAACGATACTCAATAATTCATCCGGGTCCTTAGCTTGAAGTGCGGCGTTGCACAACACTCTCCAATTCGTGCGGGTTGGTTCACTCATGATCAACTCCTCCGAAGTTCGTCCCCCTGAACGGGGATTGTCCATCGATTAAGCGAGGAACAATAAGCTGGTCGCGGCGGGCAAACAGTTTATCTATGAGGTAGCAAGTGAGACGCAGCTCTAAATGAGTGGAGGCGGCCGGTTGTAATGGGGTCCCTTGGTAGGAAAGGGAAGAAACAGTTCCGTCGCGGGCGCAACGTATGGCGTTATTTTCGAAGCACCTATCGCTACAGCACAAAGCGGAATGCCCCAGCCCAGTTCGTCATGGTCGAAACACTGGCGGTGGTCGTGAGCGGAATGAGAAATGATTGCCGTCTGGGCGAGGGAAATCTCAGGCAACTTAGGAGGCGCAAGACGTACCAACAGAAACGCGACGAAAGCCGTGCAAAGAACAGCAGCGTAACCGCGTATGCCGGTAAATTTCTTCCGCGGACTCGCCACAGCCACCATCGCGCCCTCGTTTTCTTTGGATGTTGCCATCCTGGGATAAGTTTCTTGGCACAAGATGTTTCTTCGGTGGAAAAGCGATCTTTTCGCAATGGGAAAGAAGACTTTATTTGAAAAATTCGGAGTCGTATTCAAAAATGTTTGCCATGGTGATTGAGCTGTAGTAGATTCACCCACACAAATCATAGGAGGCCCATGGCCCCAAGCAAGCTCACTCCCCTTGAATTTCAGATTATGAAGATTTTTTGAGATCAAGGAGCGATTTGCATCCGGGACGTTCAGGAGGCCTTTCCGCAGGATGATCGACCAGCCTACACAACTGTGCAAACGACCGTCTATCGGCTGGAAACCAAGAGTGCAGGGCGTCGTGTGCGGAAAATCAGCAACGCTCACATCTTTGAGGCAGCGGTCTCGCGCACTTCCGAGCAAAACCGCTTGATCGCCGAACTGCTAAGTCTATTTGGCGGCCGAACCAAATTAATGATGGCGCACTTGGTGGAATCCGGCGCACTGACGCTGGACGACATAAAAGAAGCCGAGAAGGATCTGCGAAAGCACTCCAGAAAGAACAGACCATGATGATGCCAAGGGGCGGGACCGCCGGCCAGAGGATCGTGGAACTCGATTCGATTTAAACTTCAGGGACGGAGCCAGTGGTTGAAAGAATTCAAGAATTCCGCGACACAAATGGATCTCACGCGGCGCAATTTCGTTGGATTTTCCCTGGGCCTGGCAGTCTGTGCGACCGCCGAGCAACTACTCGGCCAGGGGATCGCTCCTCATACCACGAAACCGATGACCCGGCAGGCGCCTTCAGGCCGTGCTTTCAACGCCCGCTTTGTAGATATCGCAGCGGCCGCCGGATTACATAATCCCGTGATCTATGGCGGCGTAGACAGCAAGCGGTACATTCTGGAAGCAACCGGTTGTGGCTGTGCTTTTGTCGACTACGATAACGACGGTTGGATGGATATTTTCCTTCTGTCGGGAACTCGCTTAGGCGCTGATCCTCCGGAAGCGACCAACCGGCTTTACAAAAACAATCGTGACGGCACATTCACCGATGTTACCGAGAAAGCTGGACTCCGGGCCGCTGGCTGGGCGTCTGCAGTTTGCGTCGGAGATTACAACAACGACGGATACGACGATATTTTCTGTACCTATTTCGGACAGAATCGCTTGTATCACAACAACGGCGACGGAACGTTTCGCGATGTAACCAAAGCGGCTGGTCTCTGGAACGAACAGCCGCGCTGGGGTGCGGGATGCAGTTTTCTGGACTATGACCGCGACGGCCACCTCGATCTGTTCGTCTCCAACTACGTTGCCTTTTCCTTCGAACACACGCCAGTTCCCGGAGCGAACGCGAATTGTAACTGGAAGGGAGTGCCGGTGGAATGCGGGCCGCGGGGATTGCCCACCGGCAGACATTCTCTCTATCGCAATAACGGGGACGGCACGTTTACCGATGTAAGTGAAAAGGCTGGAATCGCCCGCGCTACCGAATGCTATGGCATGACGGTCATTGCTGCTGACTTGGACGAGGACGGCTGGACTGATATTTACGTAGCGTGCGATTCCACTCCCAGTTTGTTGTTTATGAACAACCACGACGGAACCTTTCGCGAGGAAGGTGTGCTGCGCGGCGTGGCGCTCAGTGATGACGGTTCCGAACAAGCCGGTATGGGCGTGGGTGTGGGCGACTATGATCTCGATGGACATTTGGATCTCTACAAAACGCACTTTGTAGACGACTCCAATGGCCTTTACCATAACGATGGCAAAGGAAATTTCGATGACGTCACTCGTCCCGCACGCATTGCCGTCGAAACGCGCTATCTGTGCTGGGGGGCTGGCATCGTGGACCTCGATAACGATGGCTACCCGGACATCTTTATGGCGACGGGAAATGTCTATCCTGAAGTTGAACGTAAACTGCCGCAATATGCGAACAAGACGCCGCGCGTGGTGTTCAGAAATCTTGGGAATGGCACCTTCGAAGAACTGCAAGAACAGGCCGGCCCGGGCGTGGTTGAAGCTCATTGCAGCCGCGGCTGCGCGTTCGGAGACTTCGACAATGACGGAGACATCGACATTCTGGTCGTCAATCTGAACGAGCCTCCATCCTTATTACGGAATGATCTCAGCGGAAACCAGAACTGGATCAAGCTCAAACTGGAAGGAGTGAAATCAAACCGCAGTGCCATTGGCGCAAGGGTCCTGGTTCACTACGGCGGCAAAGTGCAGGCGCAACCTGTGCTTAGTCAGTCTAGTTTCTATTCTTCTAACGATCCTCGACTGCACTTCGGGCTCGGTGCGGCAACGTCGGTGGATATAGAGATTTTCTGGCCCAACGGTCTGCACGAAAAGTTCGAGCGCGTAACTTCTAATCAGCTGGTGACTATCAGGGAAGGTGGTGGCATCGTTCCCAACAAAGGATAATAGCCGCGGAGATGGCCAATCAAGACGCAAACTCCGGCCGACTGTAACATACGAAAGCGAATTAGCAGTCCGAGGCGAGGTGGAAAAGAATTTTCGTAGGCAGACCTTCCCCCGAAGCCAGGTTGTTAGGACCGGCATTCGCGGAAAGGGAAGGGATGAGGAGTGATTCCATTCACTCAGGCGATGCCAATGTCTCCGGGTGGCGCAAGTTCTGTACAATACTTTCATTCGCGCTTCACGTTGCCCGGGTGGCGAAACTGGCAGACGCACGGGACTTAAAATCCCGAGTTCCGCAAGGAACGTACCGGTTCAATTCCGGTCCCGGGCACCAACCCAAGGTCTATGCTGGCAAGCATTCGGAATTGCGGAGTTGGTTGTCAGCGACACCCAACTCCGCAAGTTACTCATCAGCACAACCTACGCGTGAACGGTGATCGCTTGCGCAGCCTTGGCCATTGCTGCAATATGGTCCGGCGTGGTTCCGCAACATCCGCCGACAATATTGGCTCCGGCTTTCACCAGTTCGGCTACGAACGAGCCCATGAATTCGGGTGTGTCTTTGAAAACCGTTTTATCGTTTTCAACGACCGGCGCGCCGGCGTTCGCGTGAATGAGAATTGGAGTCTTGGGCACGGCAGCGTGTATTTGCCGCGTAATCTCGATCATGTTGCGGATGCCATTGCCGCAATTCGCTCCAACAATGTCGGCCCCCGCCTCTGCCGCGGCTTTCGCCGCGCGATCCGGTTTCACTCCCATCATCGTGCGGAAGCCCTTGCTCCCGACTTCAAACGTGAAGGTGCAAATCACCGGCAGCTTGGTATTCTGCTTCGCGGCTTTGATGGCCTGCTCCGCTTCCACCACGGAGGACATCGTTTCAACGCAAATGGCGTCGGCCCCGCCTTCGGCCAGTGCGATTACCTGGGCCTTGAAAGCTTCGTATAGCTGCTCGGGAGTTACGTCGCCGCCTTCGTCGATCACCATGTGGCCGGTCGGGCCCACGGACGCAGCCACATATCCTTTACGAGCGATCGCCTTTTTCGCCAATTTCGCTGCCGCGCAGTTGAATTCATGGACGCGGTCGGCAAAGCCATAGCTTTTCAGTTTGAACGAGGTGGCCCCGAACGAATTGGTCTCGACGATGTCGGAACCGGCTGCTACATAAGCTTCGGCGATCTCTTTTACTGCCTGTGGATGAGTGGTACACCACGACTCGGGGCATTCCCCACTTTGAAGCCCCTTAGCATGCAGGAAGGTTCCCATAGCTCCATCGGAGATAAGGATCTCGCCCGCTTTGACCCGCTGCAGAAGATTTTTCACGATGCTTTCCTCCTTCGACTCTCGAACGTTTTTGCTACCGTTGGAAACTGCTCCAAGTCCGTGTGTGGAAGGAATAAGGCTTTAACATAGCTATCCATGTATTGCGGATTGGAGCTCATATCGACATAGGTTATGCGGGCGGCAACTTCCGCCAGACGGCGGCGATGCTCCCGCGACAATAATGCAATGTACGCGCCAGTAAGAGAAGAATTCCCGATATAGCGGAAGCGTTCCAGGGGCAGATCAGGCAGCATGCCGATGAAGACTGCGTCCGCAACCCGCATGTAGCGTCCAAAGCCTCCCGCAATGTAAACCCGAGCGACTGCGTTCCACGTCAGGCCAACATCTTCCAGCACCAGCGAGCAGGCGGCGTAAATCGCGGCTTTGGTGCGGATAAGATTCTCCAGGTCTGCCTCAGTGATGACCAGATCTTTGCCGGTGCGAGTCTGTTCATTGGTCGCCAAGCGAAAGGCGCGGCGGCTTTCATGTTGTACGATGCGGCCGGTCCCGGGTGAATTGAAGAAGTGTCCCGAACGATCCACCACTTCGTGGCGGAACAGTTCGCCCAGGAGAGAAATCAATCCCGACCCGCAGATCCCCGCGGGTTTGCCGCCACCGATTACGGAATACTCAAGAATTTCGCCGTCGTCGCCAATCGTCACCCGCTCGATTGCGCCTTCGGAGGCGCGCATGCCGCACTTGATGCCGGCGCCTTCGAATGCCGGACCAGCGGAGCAAGCGCAAGCGACCATCCAATCCGCATTGCCGATTACGATCTCGCCATTGGTGCCAATATCCATGAAGAGAAAAACATCCTGCTGATTGGTTGGCAGTTCGGTGCATAACAGGCCGGAGGTGATATCGCCTCCGACGTAACTGCCCACGCCAGGAGCGCAAGCAACGATGGCCTGCGGATCGATGTTCAGTCCGACTTCCTGTGCTCGCAAGTCGGGAACAAAGTTCACCGTCGGGACATAGGGCGCTTCGCGAATGTAGCGAGGCGGCAAGCCGAGCAGCAGATGAGTCATGGTCGTGTTGCCGGCGACAAATGTCGCGCGGACCTTTCGTGGATCGACTGACGCAGTGTTGCCGAGTTGCCGGATCAGTCCGTTAATGGTTTCAAGCACCAGTCCCCGAAGTTCCTCCAGGCGTTCGGGATTGCGTGCGTAGTCAATGCGGCTGATTACGTCTGCTCCGCGGCGGACTTGTAGGTTGTAGGAAGTTTGCGTGGCCAGCCGCGATCCGTCTTGCAGATCCACGAGTTGCGCCGCAACTGTCGTGGTCCCAATATCGACAGCCAATCCTACGCAATGCTCCGCGGGATGACCGGCTTGCACCTCGCGGACTCGCAGCCCTGACGATGATTCTTCAGTTCCGACCGTGATCTCGCCATTAACGGCACGGAGAGCTTCCGCTAACTCGCGCAGTATCCCAATACCACCGGTAATGGGAGAGGGCGCGCCATGGCGGCTCAATTCGCGAGTGAGCCGCGTCCAGTCGCTGTAATGCTCTTCGATAGAAGCTGGCGGCACGACGAGCCGTTGGCGGCGATATAGCGGAGTGAGATGGTCGCGGCTGGGCAACAGTCCCGGCTCAATCAGAGCATGGCTGTCGCCCAGTACCAGCGCCCCGGTTCGGGACCGATCCGGAAGCCGCACCTCAATGTCAGAAGTGATCTTGGTTTGGCAGGCCAACACCGGGACCTCACGGCCCACCACATCGACCTGGCACAAACCGCACGAGCCTTCTCCCCCGCACGGCAACTCCAGATCCAGTATGCCCGCCCGCAGCGCCGCTTCATGAATGAGCGTTCCCGCTGGCACCTCGGTAACGATGTTAGCGGGCTGGAAGCGAACCGATGGCATAACGTCAGCGTGCAGCTTGTATCTTCATGAACGAGCCTATATCTGAAGCCTCGCCGGGACCAACCAATACTTCCCAGCCGGGCAATCCTTCTTCCACTTCGCCGCTGATTTGCGCGACATAGCCGGGAATGATGATGCGATGTTTCCCCTCCTGGTCTTTCAGTCCACTGGCCTTTACAGCCGCGGCCACTTTGGCGCCCGAAAACTTTCCGGCGGCCCACCCTGTCAGCACGCTCATGCCTTCGGTGTCGACCACCAAAAGGTTCGCGGGGATCCCGGAGTTTTCGATCTCTCCTGAAACCAAAAAGTAGGTGAGCGAAAAGTTGGTAGTTACGAGCAAAGGGGCGTCTTTGCTCGGTTCGCCGATAGGATAGATTTTGGGATCAACCTGAATCGGCTTCTGCGGATCGGTATAGATATTCTGTCGCAGCATCATCAGGGGCAGCAGCAGTTCCAGACTCATGCGATCAAGCACGAGGATGGATGCGTATTTGCACATGTAGGTGGAAGCATCGGCCACCGCCGACGCGTCGTCCACTGGGGTTACAAAGTTGATGATCGGATAGCCTAGCGGCTCAAAAGCATTTTTGAGCGCGGCCTTTCGGATCAGCGTGTTGTACTGCAACGCAGCCGCCGGGTTGTCGGTCGGCAGATCGAGAACAATTTCTTTCACTCCCAGTTTGGCGAGCTTTGTCGTCAGCGCCACGAGCTCGTCGAGGGTGGCCGCTCGCGCCACCAGCGGCGCGTCGTACTTCAATGCCAGTGCAGCCACAGCATCGGCGTTGGCTGGAGTTGCGGCATGAATCAAGGGCCGCTTGCCCTGTAGCTCCCTCAGTCCCGCTTCCAGCGCTTCGAGGTTCGTACTGCGCAGAATGATTCCCATCCCCGTAGCACCAGCAGCCGTCTTCACCAGGTCAACGAAAGGCTTCACTTCTTCGCTGAAGTTGTCCACCAACACCAGATTGATTCGCAGCTGATCACCCACCCGTTCCAGGCAATACTCGCGGACTTCGGCGAGCTTGTGCGAGAGATCGGTGAGCGACTCATTATCCGGGAAAGCAATGGCCACGGCAGTGGCGTGCACGAATGTCTTCTCGTGGCGAAACATAACGGTTTCGTTGCCGATCAGAACTTCGTTTCCGGGAGGCCCGATCTTCACCAGGCGGATGGGCGGCTTGCTGGCCGCGCCAATGACCTTCTTGGCTTCCTCCGAGGCATAGGGACAGGACGCCAGGTCCGCGCTCTTGGCCGCCAGCTTCATCGCGAAAGCCATGCAAGTTGGCACATTGCATTCGCCGCAGTTGGTCTTGGGAAGCAGCTTAAAAATCTGTAAACCGGTCAGTGCCATTTTGTAATTTCCTCACTTGCCCAACGACATCATTTCGTTAATTTTGCGCTTCAGGGTACGAGCGGCCAGCGGATGGTAAGCCACCAACAGATCCGCTCCAGCATTTAGGTAGCTCATGCCTGTTGCGATTTCGAGCAGAGCTTCGCGCTCTTCTTCCTTACCCCACAGCGGGAAGTCTTTGCGCGGAGCCCGGCTCTCCTTGATCTTCGCTACTTCGAAGCCCGGGTTCACGAGCATAGGCATAGCCAGCATGGCGTCGCCGGTGAAGGCCGCGGTCCGGATGCGCTCCATCACCGAATAGACGTATTCCAGACCGTAGCCCAAAGCGCCAGTCATCGGGATCGACCACGATGTGGTCCGCCGCGACGCCCATGGAGGTAAGCAGAATGTTGAGCTGCTTGCACATGTTCACGTCGATGGGAGTCTGCGCCACGATGCAATGGCCATACGCCATGGCGGTGGCGGCGATGGTTTTGTAATTGTCGGTTTCCACCCAGTTCAGCAGCAGGTTTTCTCCCGCGAAGGTAGAGGCGATGTGCTTCATCACGGCGTTATTTTTTTCGAAGTGGCTGCAGCCGGTGACGATCACGGGCACGCCCACAGCGCCGAGAACGGCCTTCACAATGTTGCCTGCTTCTTCCGCCGGCAGGTCGCCGTTGTCGGGATGCGTCGTCGCCAGGCGCACGCTGATTACGTCAGCGCCGAGTTTCTCCACCAGGTGACGAGCCATCGCGCGCAGGATCTTTGAGGAGGTCCCCGTAAACATTGCGCAGCAGTGCGGGATAAGTCTTCGGCGGACTGTCGAGAACCTCCATGGCGATTACCGGCTTGCGGCCGACACTGCCCTCGAAGTGCCGGAAGGGCAGAACCTCTGCCCCTCCGATGGTCACTGCAGAAGTGCGAGTCCCGGTTCCACCTAGAGTGACGGTGTGAACGGCGAGATTGGCCTTTTCCGGCGTGAGCGTGACAGCTTTGGGAAGCACGATCGCCGCCGATGCGAACGGCTTCTCCACCACTTCCAGAGGCGGGTTTGGCTTTAGCGAGCGGGCGGCAATTTGGGTAGGCGTTGGCTTTTCGGTAACCGGGGGAGGAATGGAGTTGGTGATCTGCGCCTCCAGTTCCTGTTCGGTGGGCAGACAATGCGGGCACTCTTTTGCAGCGGGTGCCGGCGCAGGCGCGTCGAGGCTAGCAAGCCACTTTGCATCAGCAGCATATTGGCGCCGGCGTGCAGCAAGTGCATCGCAGTGGATGCCTGCAACGCTGCCATCTGCTGCTGCGCAGTCATCCCTGGACGAATCTCGGTCACGGGAGGAGCATTGCGCAGGCGCTCCAGCAAAGCAATCATGGCTCCTACGCCATCCCCAGTATTGGGCGAAGGCGGTGGCGGGGCTTGTGTTGATGACGGTGGCGCGGCCGGGAGAGATATGGATGCAGGTTTTGTCGCAGGAGGTGTCGTGCGGACTTCGTTGACTACATCTGCTTTCGGCGCAGCTGGCGGAGCGGCTTCGGGCTCCGCCACGGCCACTGCGGTGTCCGCTGCTCCGATGGCTGATTCCGACCCAACTGCGGCCCGTGCCGCGCCGGCTTTCGCCGCGTCAACCGCGGCGGCTTCGGGCGAGGGTGTCGTGATATCCCACATCGTCAGAGCGCCGGATGCTTCACCTTCTCCATGTAGGCTTGTATCGACAGCGGTATCGATGCCAGTCGGTCTCATCCGCGATCATGTCAGTGAAGTTCTCGATGCCGAGCCGTCTCACCGACTTTGTCCAGATCCTCCCGCAGGAATTCCTTCAGATCGTTCGGCATCCACACGATTCGCCGGTGACCGCCCTCGGCCGCGATGAATTTCCGGCTCGTAACATACGCCTTGCCCACGCCGATGAATCCCGGAGCCTGCTGCCCGCCGCCGGCGTGCTTGCCAGCGTGGAGAACTTCATTCCGGCCGGCGTTTGTCCGAGTGTATTCGCGATTCACGATCATGACGCCGTTGCATTCCGGCATCAGCGCCACGATGGCCTCGAAGCATCCGCAACTCGTCATCGGATTTTCCAGCATCGAGTAGGCGTTGAACGTGAGCAGTCGTCTGCTTCGAGTTGGCGTAAACGTATTCGTTGATGTTGGCCCACTGGCCGCGCACCGGGTCCAGGCATTCGCCCTTCACCAGCGGCTGATTCGGGCCGGTCGGATCGATTTCATACGCCGCCTTGCCGTCCAGCCAGTTGTAAGCGCCGCACAATCCCAGCCGTTCCGGCGTAATCACGCAGACGTGGTTGGGCGCGAAGCTCTGGCAGAGCAGGCACGAGTAGAACGTATCGACGCTCTCGTCCGTCAGCGACTCCAGCCGTTGATTGCGCGCACGGTAGACCTGGCGCGCTACGTCAATGCGCTTCTCAACTTCTTTGAGCGCGGTGAACAGCGTCACCTGAACCTTGTCCACAATCGCCGGATAGTCGTTCAGGAACTTGGCGTGAATGATTTCGCCGAGGTGGCGGATCTTGAAACCCTTTTCCTTGGCGGCTTTGCTGATGCGGATCCAGATGATATCGCGCTGGCCCATGTGCCAGATGCCCTCCGCGCCGTTGATCATGTGATGGATCTGGCGCTCGAGGATCGGTTCGAAATCGGACTGCATCTTGCGTCCGGCCACTTCCACCCAGATGCCAGCGGCAGCGCCGTGCCGGCTTCGACGTCGTCTACGTCCTGTCCCACTACGGTGATCTTGCCGTCTTCGACTTCGGTGATCGCGAAGCGAGGTGACGTATTCGAACCCCGGCGTCCTGTTGCCGCCGAATTCAACGTAAGTTTGTTCCTTGCGGATGCGCTCGCCCTCGAACGCCGCGCCAAATGCCACCGGAATGGGCACCTTGGTGACTTTGATCTTGCAGCCGCGAACTTCCAGCGACTTTTCCACAATGCGATCGATCGGCACATTCGACACAACATGTTCGTACGTACAAATGCCGGTCGGCAGAATCTGCGGAATGTCGGTATCGGCGATGGTAGGGAAGCCGTAGTTGATCGCGCCTGCCGCCGCAGCATACTTCTCTTCAGTCACTTCGCCGAGCGCCATGACAAAGGCAAACGTGCGGTCCTTGTTGTACTTCAGATTGCGCTCGTAGTCGCCTGGCTTCACGCCTCCGAAGCTCAGCGCCACGCGGTTGGCGAAACCCAGCGCATAAATCGCCGCGGAGATTTCTTTACCAAAAGGCACCAGGCGGGTTTCCCAGCCGACTTCCACGCCGCCCTCGGCAAGTTGCTCGGCAAACGAAACGCCGTTGGTGTTGCCGGCGAGGAACACGTACAGGTTCTTCTCCTGCAGATCGCGGGCAATCCGCACCGCATGCTCGACGGTGGGAGCCGCGCCGACGATGGCCGCAAAACCCGGCGCCGAGCCATCGACGAATTCGATGCCGCGCTCGCGAATAATCATGTCACTGGCCGCACCCAGCCATATGCCGTCGACCGGGTTGGGGCCGATGAGGTACTTGCAGGCCTCGATGATTTCGAACGCAAACAGCGTGGCCATGCCGGAATCCAGCGTGCTGCCCAGATACGGCAGCCACAACTTGTCGCTCGGGAACCGGCGGCAGCAGGCGGTGGCATTCATCGAGTACCGCCTGCATGTCCGACAGCCGGTCCACGCGCTCGCCCAGGAGCGAATAAATCACGGGCAGGAATAAGCCGTGTCGGGGAAGCCCACGGCACAGTCGATGCCTTTGGCCTTCATGGCCCGGGCGAGGTATTCTTCCGCGTCGCGCACAATCTGGTGGGCGCCGCGAATTGCCGACGATGCGATGAGCTTGCTCATTGCAGTTCGCGCCTCGATTTCATATCGTACAGCTTGCGTTCTTTTTTCACGTTGATCCGCAATGCGTCGCGCTTCTTCTCGATGTGCGCGAGAATTTTATCGGCCGCGATCACCGAATCGGGCTCCCATTCGAAGCTGCCGCCGGTAATGCCTTCCATCTCCTCGCAAAGCAGGTCGTGTACGTTCTTGCTGCCGTCCACATACAGCGGATGGCCGAGTACCACATAAATTCCGCTGGCTACAAAGTAGTGGCCGATGGCGACGGCCTTCTCACTCATCCACTCCGGAGCGGCGCCCGCCACCGGCAGGTCGCGAAAGATCTTCGCCCAGCCCGCCTTCGTAGCAGCACGTTCGTGGCCGCCATCAGAATGCGGCTGTTGTCCACGCAGGATCCCATGTGCAGCACCGGAGGAATGCCGACCGCCTCGCAGACTTCGCGCAACGATCGCGCCCGCTTTGGCGAGCGCGGCTTCAGGCGTCAGCAGGCCGGCCTTGGCGCAGGCAATCGCCGCGCAACCGGTCTGGAGTACCAGCACGTTGCGCTTGATCAACTCCTCCGCCAGTCTCACATGGCCGTGATCGGCCACCACCTTCGGGTTGCTGCAGCCGATGATGCCGCACACTCCGCGAATGCGGCCGTCGATGATGGCGTCGTTCAGCGGCCGGAAGGTGCTGCGGAAGTGGCCGCCCAGCATCTGGAAGATGGTTTCGTTGGAGAAGCCCGCCACCAGTTCCATGGATTCGTCGGGAATGTGTACGCGGTC
Organism: uncultured Acidobacteriaceae bacterium; assembly: GCA_963712035.1. Classification (GTDB taxonomy): domain Bacteria; phylum Acidobacteriota; class Terriglobia; order Terriglobales; family Acidobacteriaceae; genus PALSA-270. The sequence goes on from CAVQGL010000010.1 coordinate 128,279, forward strand.
CTTGTTGCGGTGCTCGAAGTTGTCGATGGCCTTGCGAATCAAGTTGCAGGCGTGCTCATAGCCGTGACGCGCATCGAAGGTGATCTGGTCGGCTTCGATGCTCTGGGCGATTTCCGAGGTGCTGATCAGTTTGGTATGGAAGCACTTCACCACCTGAGCCAGCGACGGCATCACGCATTGCACATCGACGACCATCATCTCTACCGCGCCGGTGAGGATCGCCAGTTCCTGCTGCAGGAAGTTGCCGGCGATCGGCAGGCCGTGGCGCATCAGCACTTCATTCGCGGTGCAGCAGATGCCCGCAACATTGATGCCGTTGGCGCCCTTGGAGCGAGCGTACGCGAGCAGTTCCTCGTCGCCAGCGGCCACCGCCAGCATCTCCGAAAGCGTTGGCTCATGTCCGTGAACGATGATGTTGACCTTGTCGGCGGCCAGCACCCCCAGGTTCACTCGGCTGCGGACCGGCTTGGGAGTGCCGAAGAGAATGTCGGAAACCAGTGGTCGCGATGATCGACCCTACCCAGCCATCCGCCAGGCTGCATTTCAGCCCGCCCATGATCAGGTGCCGGTAGTCGTGATCCACGCCCATGTGGGTGCGATGCATGAGCTCCACAACTGCGGAGTCGATGCCCATCGGGGCTGATGCCCAGCTTTTTCCATAGCGCCTGGCGCTTTTCCGGAGCGAGCCTCAGGGTCGCGTTGGGCTGCTCGGACCACGCGAACTGCGCCATGAAGAAGTCGGCCAGATCGTTCGGCAATTGCCGAGATCGCTCGCGGCCTTCGACTGCGATTTCGAAGAAGCGCGCGGCTTCGTGCAAGCGGTCCGGCGCGGCGATCTTGTAATCGCCGCCTTTGCCTTGCGCCACCAGTTTCAGAGTGCGCACCAGCATGCGGCCGTGATCGGAGTGCGCGGCGGTACCGGCAGCGATCTCACGCAACAGATTACGCGCGATAATGGTGTCGGCATCGGCGCCGCAGATACCCAAATGAGCTTTGGGGGTGATGCGGCACGGCCCCATATGGCAGAGCCGGCAACAAACGCCGTCCGTGCCGAACTTGCACTGCGGGTGCTGCGCCTGGTAGCGGTCGAAGACTGTCGGGACTTCCGCCATCAGCGGCAATTTGCACCATCTCGTTCGTCGCCGGATCGCGCGAAACCGGCTGCCCTGGTAATTTGGCTGACATCAGGCTTTCTCCTGTGGCACTGCAAACAACTTGGTTAATAATTCGTTTAAAGCGAGGCGCGCCGGGGCTTCCGCGGGAATTGTCGAAACCGGAACTCCGTCCGCATCGAGAGCGGCGACGTTCGGGTCCAGAGGAATGCCGGCGAGCAAATTCAATCCGGTAGCCTTTACCGCTTCGGCAATCGCTTCCGGCAAAGCATCCACCAGGGACGCGGTTGACGATCAGCCCGCGCTGTTTTGTGGGCAATTTGACTTCATCGGCCAGCGCGGAAATGCGTCCTGCGGTGCGAATGCCGCGCACCGTGCAGTCGGAGACAATCAGCAGATAGTCCACCGACAGCAGCGTGCGGCGCGAAATGTGTTCGAGTCCCGCTTCGCTGTCGAGCACAATGTGGCGGTAGTTGCGCGAGAGGCGGTGCAGTACTTCGCGCAGCACATTGTTGGCGAAACAGTAGCAGCCCTGGCCTTCGGGGCGTCCCATGACGATCAGGTCGTAGCCTTTTTGCTCTACGAGCGCTGCCTGGACCCGCAAGTCCAGAAATTCCTGCTTCGATACGCCCTTCAGCGCCTGTACTTCCTTGCGGGCGCTTTCGCGAATGCCGCCCACGCTGGCGTCGTAGGGAACTCCGAGTGCTTCGTTCAGGTTGGCGTTCGAGTCGGCATCGACGGCGAGCACCGGCGTCTCACCGTGCTCCACCAGCCAGCCCAGAGTGAGGGCTGACAGTGTGGTTTTCCCGACTCCGCCTTTTCCCGTCATTGCCAAAATCATGGTTATCTTCTTTCGAGGGCGGATGCGGGACCGGCACACGCGGTCATGTCCTGCACCCGCTCTCTGTCCTATGAGCGCTTACTTCGAACTACCCGCCAAGGCAGGCGCTCCGATTTTCTGGCGCAATTTCCTGCTGGTTTGGTGCAACATCTTGAATACCAACTCGGCGTCGGCAACCGGCAGGGAGCCGGTACCGCAGGACGGCGTAACCAGAGCCTGATGCTAGATCTGCTGCGTATCGAGCTTGGTCGCCTTGGCCAACTTCTCTACCAGTTCGCTAAACTTCGCGGTAAGCGAGTCGGCGTCTGGCCGTGAATCTTGGCGCTGTTCGTGGGAACGACCCCAAAAGCCAACGCCTTGCCCGCTTTCAGATAAGCCTTCAGCGCATCCGGATACAGCAGAATGGTGTCGCCATAATCGAAGGCGTCGAAGTTCAGGATGTCCACGCCGGCATCGATCAGAATGGACCACTCGGTGTTACCGCAGCAGTGCACTCCCGCGAGCGCTCCCTCGGCAGTGGACCGCCTCAATCACTTCGCTCAGCTTCGCGACCGTGTCTTCGCGAGTCACGCTGACGTACGTCGAAGAACCGAAGGCCGACAGAATCGGCTCATCCACAAAGCAGATGACCTGCTCCCCGTACGGCCGGAACTTGCGAATCTGCCAGCGGCACTTCATCGCCAGCGCTTTGACCACCACGTCGACGAATTCCGAGTTGTAGTAAATCGCCCGCTTGTTCTCGTCAACAATGCTCAGGCCAAAGCTGAGCGGGCCAGTAGTCTGTACTTTTACGAACGGACGCTTGATGCCCGAAGCCTTGAGTGCCGCTTCCATGGCATAAATGCCTTTCGAGAAGTCCGGGGTGATGCGAAAAGCTTCCAGGTCCTCGGCCAGAACTTCTCGTAGAACTCTGCCAGGGCCGTGCTGGTATCGCCGGTGGTATCGAAGTACATGCGGCCTTTTTCGTGGTCGAGGACCGCGCGCGGCATGCCTTCGCTGTACTGAATTTCCATCTGTTCGTGCAGACCGTTGGCCGGCAACTGCGGCCAGATGGGGGCGTTGGGGATATTCTCGAGAACAACTTTCACGGCCTGCGCCGGATCTTTGTGAGGCAGGCTGCCGATGGCGGTGGCTAAACAACTCGGCTCGAAGCTCATAATACTTTCTCCTTCTCTTTTTCTTTGCAGAATGATTGCAATGTTTTCTGAAGCGATCGAAACGGGGTGAGTAATTCTGGATATCCGAGGTCGACCAGGGCCAACCCTTGCCGGTCTGCCCTGGCAATGCGTACATCGAGGGGAATCGTGCCCAGCAGTTGCTCGGCTCCAAACTCGGAGGCGATCCATTTGCTGTCGCCTTCGGGGTCAGCGGTCTTATTAAGGACCACGCCGAAACGACTGATCCCAAGGTCGGCAGACATCTGGCGAACGCGCGTGGCAGTTTCGACGCTACGCTGGCCGGGTTCGACGACTACCATCATCAAATCGACGCCCATGGCAGTGCCGCGTCCCAGGTGCTCGATGCCAGCCTCCATGTCGAGGATCACTACCTCGCCGTGTCGCAGCACCAGGTGCGTCACCAGGCTTTTCAGCAACACGCTTTCCGGACACGCGCACCCTCCAGCGGCATGTTGCACCGCGCCCAGCACCAGCAGGTCGACTCCCTCGTAATGGATCGCGTACTTTTCAGCAATGTCGGAAACTTCAGGATTGATCTTGAACATCTGCCCGAACTGACGCACTTTCGCTCCGGTACGCTCTTCGATCAGCTTGCGTTCGGTGGAGATGGTTCGGATCTGGGAGCGGAGGCTGGGAGGAAGTCCGATGGCAGATGCTAAATTTGCGTCGGGATCGGCATCGACTGCTAAGAGTCGGCGTCCGTCGGCTGCGTATAGCCTGGCAAGGGTTCCAGCAACAGTCGACTTTCCGACTCCGCCCTTGCCAGAGATTGCCAGCTTCATGGTTCGGACCTCGCTCGAGCAATGTGGATGCCGTTTGATTTCTCACCTTGTGTCGCGTCGGCGGATTTCTCGCCCAACTCCAGATGGCGAATAACTTGTTCGACCGCCAACATGGCAAAACCTACGATCTCTTCTGCCGAACGCCGGGCTGCCAGCGGGTCGCGATTTTCGATTGCCTCGGTCAACTTGCGGTACTCATCCAGTTCGAGGGTTACAGCAGCGGGCAAAAGCAGAGTGTTGGAAAGAACCACACGATACGGGGCCTGCACCGTGGTATTTAATTGTTGGAACAGGGAATTGTGCGAAGCCGCGACCACGGCTGTGTGATACTGCAGGTCCGCGTCAACCGCTCCCTCAAGGTCGTCCGCGGCGCGGATTTCCAGTCGCTGCTCCAGGCATTGCCGGATGACCGCGATCTCTTCCTGACTGCCGCGCAGCGCCGCGAATCCGGAAGCGATTGGTTCGATGCCCAAGCGCACTTCGCAGACCTCGCGCAGGAAGTGCGGCTCCGGTTTCAGTTCGGACATCCAGACTAGAATGTCGGGATCAAGCTGGTTCCAATCCGATCGCGGCCGGCCGCGCGTCCCGGAGCGAGGCCGCACCTCTACCATTCCTTTGTCGGCCAGAACCTTAACGGCTTCCCGCACCACAGTGCGGCTGACCCCAAGTTGCTTGCACAACTCGCCTTCGTTGGGGAATGAGATGAGCTGGGCCTTGCGTTCCGCCTCAATCAGTTGCAGAGCCAAGGCATGAGTTACGCGGCCATGCAGACTGTCTGCCGTGGCCAGCGGCGCGAAGGGATAGGTTGTACCCCTCATTCTCATTCTGCTCGTATCATATGCGCAGATTGGAGGTTTGAAAAGCGAATAATATCTCCATTTGAGTGGCGCTCGACCGTGGCACAAACGCCTCAACAACTGCGCTATGTGTAGGGCAAACGGGTGAAACGAGGGCTGGATCGCGGTGGCGCAGTGGCGCCGGAGCAGATCTCAGGATTATGCTTACCGCGAAGTCGGAGCGCTGCAGATGAATCAGTGGGAAGCGACGACTATGAGATGAAGATCGCGCTGCATGAGTACATCTCTCCCCAGCTTCGCGAAAACGCAAAGATTCTCTCTTTCGAGTCAAGTAGTTTTTCTCTCTGGAGAGGTGCAGGAGAACCTCTCTCTTTTAGGCTGCCTGAGCGAGTTCAAGTTGCGGGAACAAGCGCGCGCCGTCATAGTCGGCGCGCCAACGGAACATGCCGAAGATGGCGTGCAAGATCTTACGGGCGACGGCCATCAGGGCCTGGAGTTTGGCTTTGCGGCGTGCCAGCAAAGCCTGATAAAAAGCGCACAGATGGGGATCGTGGCGCACCGCGACTAAAGCGGGCATGTACAGGGCGCGGCGCAGGTAGCGGTTGCCGGCTCGGCTGATGCGCGCCGGTTTATGGACGGAACTGCCGGAGTCGTGATGAGTCGGATCGAGTCCACTATGCGCTACCCATTGGCGCACGCTGAGGCCCGGGGCTAGCACGGCCAACTCTCCCAACAGATTCAGGGCGCTGACCTCGCCGATGCCCGGCATGCTCAACAGCAGGGCGAAACGCGGGCGGAGTTCGGCGTCGCGTTCGATGATGGCCAGGGCGGCACGACGCATCTTGGCGATGCGGCGCTGCAGGTCGAGCAGTGAACGTTGCAGATCTTGTTGCACGCAACGCGATCCGGTGGTGGTAGCGGAAGCCGCATGCTGGCGATTGCTGTGCTGCGTGTGTTGCCGGGTGAGGGCGGCGATGTGGCGCGTGATGGCGCGCAGCTCCAGAGCAGCCGCTTGCGGGGGATGCCAAGGCTGGAACGGCATGCGTCGGGCATACTCGGCCAGCACTTGGGCGTCGGCGGGATCGGTTTTGCTGCGACACAGGGTGGCCGCAAAGCGGTTCACCCGCTTGGGATTCAACACCGCTACTTCGATACCCGCCGCCGCGTGCAAGGCCAGAGCTAAATCCAAACTGTAGAGGCCGGTGGCCTCCAGGCAAACCCGGATACGGGGCCCGCTCTTTTGCAACCAAACGATCAAGGCTTGGTGTCCGCTGGCGCGATTGGGGAAACTACGTTGCAGACCTCGGCTGCCCTGGTCTTCCAGGGCGACCACCAGTTGGGCTGCGCTGACATCGATTCCACAGCAGAGGAAATCCTCCGCCGACGGCTTGTGCATGAGTGGCTCCTAGAGTTAATCTGCGGTTCCGGCTTCCGCCCCAGGCAAACTCTCTGCCGCCAACCTTGAACATGCAGGCTCACGAGGCCTTCGATTCTCCACGGCGTCAGACAAAGAGAGGGACGGGGGCCGTTCTTTGCCCAGGCTCTAACCATGGCCTAAAGGTGGGACGGCCTCTCCGCCGAAACACGACCTAATCGTAGTCGCGTCTGGAAATGCAAGATACAAGGTGGGCCACCGCCGGTTTTAGGAGGCGATGAGTTTTAGCTTCTGTGCGAGCGCGAGGGTGCGAATGCCGAAGATAATTAGCGCTATAGGGGTGGCACTGGGTATTCTCGTAGCCTGCGTTGTGGGCCGATTTTATTGGCTACACTCAAACCTGACCCCCCCAAGCATTGGCCAGTCGGGGCGATATGGGTCGAAGCTCCGCCCGCTCCTTTCGACTGGTCGCCTAGAGGACAGTTTATTGGCTGCTGGCTGGATAGCCAACGGAACGCGGATCGATGTCAATTCGCAAATTATCAAGGCCAGATTGTGCACGTGGAAGACTATACAACCTGCGACGGCGGCCTTCCTCTTTCCGACTCGCAATTGCGCATTCGAAGCGCCGACTACACAAGGGGTACGTTCGATGAAAGTACCGTTGATGAAGTCAAATTACAAAGCGGTGTGATATTGATCCCTACAAGGACATGCGAAATTAGCAAAAAACGTGCAAAGCCGAATATACCTATATCAATCGCAAGGTAAGATCGACCTAAGGAACCAAGGAACCTAAGGAACCAAGGAACCTGGAGGAACCTGGGGACGTGGAACCTGGGGACAGACGGGACGTTCCCTAGTTTTCGGGAGACAACAACCACGCGAGGCAAGCGAAGGTCATGGAAAGAAAGTATCGCAGCTGATCCAGCCGACTGACAAAAGTCTTTTCCTTTGGGCGAGACGCAACTGGGGTACGTCCCGTCTGTCCCCAAGTTTCCCTGGCATTAGGCCAGCTCAATCCGATATCTTTCGCCTGGCTGGGTGTCAAAGACCACGATCTTCTCTTCCTGCTTGATCGGCAGTTGGTAACCGTCCCGCTCGCGGAGTACTTTCACCGTTCCGGAAGGCCAGGGCTTGGCGATTCGTGCGGTCTTGCCTTTCTCGCTGAGTACTGACAAATAGATAACCTGTTTTCCGTCAAAGGCAGCGCTCACTAGAAAAGCCCCGGCAGCCCGCAGATTCTCAAATCGCGCTGGCCCCAGATTCTGCGTATTGGGGAAAAGCCGGATGGTCCCCGTATAGCTTTGCATCATGCATTCGTTTAATACCCCAGGCAGCGAAAAATTCTCAGTCCAAAAGCCCATGCGCATCATGAAATCGTAGTCGGTGGAATCGTCATAACGGCCCACCACCTGGCGGACTCGGTCATTGGCGGTCCCGTTGGGAAGGCTGCAATAACGAACCTCGCGTTTGAACCAGTCAAGGTCGAGCATTGCGAGGCGGGCTCGGATCAGAGGTTGATACACCAGATCGTTCCCACCTTCCAGGCGGACTACCTTGGCCGTGCGGCGCGCCAGTTCCAGGTATTCCGAGCCGCGGCCGATGCCCACCTGCTCACCCGGAAAAACCGGCGCCAAAGTGACAGGCACGTTGTAGACATGCTCTTCAGGCGCGTCCACCACATCCAGCCAAACCTCGCCATACGGGCCTTTGCCTTTCGGGTAGGGCGCAAGATTCTCGCGAATATCCTTCCAGTGCGGGCGATCTGTGGCATCGGTCTCAAGTACAGTTGAGCCCTCAATCACCGCATCCAAAAGAAATTGAGTAAGGGCAAGATCAATAATGCAGTCTTTATTCAAACGGAAATCGACGGTCAAGCCCCAGTTTTCCGGAGAGACGGTGGGGATAAAGTGATATTTTCCGTCGTCTCCTTTCTTGACGTAGGCGGCCAGGAATTGCGCCGCCGCTTGCAGGATTGGGTAAACTCGCCGCAGGTAGTCCACATCCTGAGTGTAGAGGTACTGCCACCAGAGGCTCTGCACCGTCCACGGAGTATTGCTAATTAGATATACCCAGGGCGGCGACGGAATAAATATGCTTTGGCTCGGCACCGGAACAGCGGTCAACGGGAAGCAGGCGCCCGGCAAATCAAACTTGTCGTGTGCGAATTTTTCTGACATGGCCAGCAAGTTCTGGCAGAGCTCGACGTAAGGCAGGTGCTGCTCCGCATGATTGCTGGAGAAAACGCCCCAGAAGGCCTGCTCGCAGTTGTAATCCATGTGATAGTCGCCATGCCACGAGGTGCCGATGTCGTCAGTCGACCAGTTGGCAAACAGACCCGGAGCCGTCTTTCCTTGGCGAAGGCAACATGCCAGGAAATACTGGTTGTGGTACCAGATTCTTTCCAACTCTTTGTCGTCTAACTGAACAGCGGACCGGGACCAGAATTCGCGCCAGCGTGCCTCTGAATCACGTTGAATCTGGTTCGAGGGGATTTCTACCAAGCCGCTCAACTTCCTTGCGAGCGTAGGTGCGAGTATCGAGGTCCTGCTCGCTGAAAACATGATCTTGCGGAATAAGAATCCATGGATGTCGATCCCCCGAAGAGGCCGCTTCACGCTCCAGACGTTCCAACAGAATCTCGCGTGGGGTTGCAAGCTTAATATCTAAACGCAACGCTTGCTCACTCGTGGCGTTGAGTGACGCCGAGTTTTCTTTGTCTCCAGTCTCGACCGCCCATGTGCCCGCGATTCTGGCGTGCAGTGCGAAATTGCGGTCCTTATCGGACTTGGGCGGCGCCGGCATTTTCTCCGTCGGACCAAGCGCGGGAAAATACTGGAAGCAGGAGAACTCCGCAAAAGCCGGGCCAGCTTGAACACTTAGCTCTGGATGCGGCAACGCACTCAACTTAATCTTGGAATCTGCGTTCGAACCTTGGGCCTGGTCTATTCGCGGATAGTATCTTATCGACTGAACGGATACGGGGGTGTCGGTTGAAGCGGAAATGAGTCCCGTCGTCCAATCCACAAAGACGGTAAGTTTCGCATTCCGTGAACCTCCAACCGGGTTCACGCATTTCAGATCGAGAGTAAACGAACCATTGGCGGGGTCAAGCGAATGCAATGCAGGCTGAACCCACCGCGGATCCCAATGCACCCAAACCGATCCGCAGGGCCAGGGGCGCGGCCATGGCCTTAGATACGACGCCTCTGTTTTATGTGTGTACTCATGGAAGAAATCGATACTGCTTTCCAGAAACAGCATGTCCGGTTTGCCCTGTCGTTTGGCCTCGTCGCCGGCGCGTTGCCAAAGCTTCAACAATTCAGAGGAAGGCAGGACTTGTTCTTCCACATCTTCGCTCAAGCGAATATCCCAGCAGTCGTTCTTGCCGACATGAAGGCCGAGCGCATCCGGGCGTACTACCACGCAGACGCCAACGTCTCCGTCGCCGAGCAGCATGCCCTCGAAGAAATTGGGAGTGGGCAAGTCCCTGACTATCGAATGAGCGTGCGCAAGGTCGAACCCATCGAGTGATTTTCGTTCGGGGGGCGCAGCCGCGGCGGCATTCAAAGGCTGAGTGGCGGCAAGAGTTGCAAAGGCAGAGGTCTGGATAAATTCCCGGCGGGTAGTTTTCATGATGTCCTGGGAGTCCGATATTCTGCGAGTGGAAACATTTGTACGTACGAAGCGCGTGAGTTCGCGCACGGCGCGAGCAAGTCACGCAGATCATGAGCGTTAAGCGGGGCTAAACTTACCAATAGCTGATGAAAAACACAATTCATTTGTGCAATACTACCAGAGGCCCGATCTGCGCTTCCTAGGAGTCTCTCATTCAAGCTGCCGAAAAACCACTCACCCATCTTCTAGTGCTCGACTTCAGCCAATTTCTTGCAGGCTCGTTGTCTACTCTACGTCTTGCAGACATGGGAGCCCGGGTAATTAAAATCGAACGTCCCGGAGCGGGAGACTTGGGCAGGAATCTGTACATAAACGGCAGCGCTGTGCACGGCGAGAACACTCTTTTTCAAGCCATCAATCGCAACAAAGAAAGCTACGCGGCGAATCTCAAAGATCCGGAGGACTTGGAGAAATTACGCAAGCTGATCGCGCAAGCGGACGTAATGGTACAGAATTTTCGTCCGGGCGTGATGGAGCGGCTTGGGTTCGGTTACCAGCATGTCGTCGAAATTAATCCGCGCTTGGTATATGCCGCGGTGAGCGGCTATGGGAATGCGGATGCATGGCGGGAGCGGCCGGGTCAGGATCTGCTGGCGCAGGCTCGCTCCGGAATCATGTGGCTGAGCGGCGACGAAACGGATCCGCCAACGCCCATGGCGCTGGCAGTAGCCGACATGCTGGCGGGACATAATCTTTGCGAAGGCATATTGGCGTGTCTAGTGCGACGCGGCGTGACGGGCCTTGGCGGATTAGTCGAAACCAGCCTGATCGAGTCGCTGCTGGACTTTCAGTTCGAGGTTCTAACCGTACATCTGAACGATGGACGCCAAACTCCGCGCCGTGCGGCTTTTCGTAATGCTCACGCCTATTTGGCTGCCCCCTACGGCGTTTATGACACCGCGGATGGACATCTCGCGTTGGCGATGAACCATCTCCCGACACTCGGTCGTTTGCTCGGATTGCCCGAACTCGAGACGATCGAAGATTCGGAGTCCGGTTTCACCCGGCGTGACGAGATCAAGATGATGATTGCCGGTCGCTTGCGTCAACAGACCACCGAATCCTGGTTGAAAATACTGGACGCCGCGGATATGTGGTGCGCGGAAGTCTTGGATTGGCCGACGCTCCTTGCCAGTGATGCAATGCAGCAATTGCAAATGATACAAAAGCTGACCGGGTGCGATGGTGACGAACTTCTGACCACGCGTTGTCCAGTTCGACTGGACCAAGATCTATTGACCAGCAACCGGCTCGCTCCACAGGTTGGAGAACATACCGAGGCCATCCAGCGGGAATTTGGGCTGTAAGGTTACGGCAGCGGCGATTGCCGGTTATCTTTTTTTATCTCTTCAACGAATGATTTTCACACGGCGAAGGGGCTGTGATGCCGGTTGCGGACGTTGCGCATCCGCTGCTTCGCAAGAGCTTGCTCAGGAGTTCATTATGTTGTATACAGGGTGAACAATGTTCAATTCGCGAGATTTTCGGGCGGCACTGGCTGCGCGCGAACAAAAAGGGACAGCTGCAATATCGCTTCTTCTTGTTGCGCTAGTTCTGTCGCATTCGATGACCTTAGCCGACACTGGAACCTCGAGTCTCCCTCAAGATAAGCAAGATAAACCTGTCTTGTGGATCTTGCCTCACACGCATTGGGAAGGCGCAGTTTTCAAGAGCCGTGAAGACTATTTGCAGATGGGGTTGCCTCACATTTTGTCCGCGCTGCGGCTCCTGAAGCAATATCCCGACTACCGCTTTACACTCGACCAGGTTGCATACTACCGGCCTTTTCTCGAACGCTATCCGGAACAAGCAGCTGATTTTAAGAATTTTGTCGCTGAGGGTCGTCTGCAGATCGTCGGCGGCATGGACGTAATGCCGGACGACAATATGCCAAGCGGCGAGTCGTTTGTACGGCAGATTTTGTATGGCAAAGGCTTTACCCGAGACGCTCTGGGTGTGGATGTCAAGACCAGTTGGATGTTGGACACTTTTGGGCATAACGCGCAACTGCCGCAACTTTTGCGTCTGGCTGGATTTGAGTCGTTTTGGTATTTCCGCGGCGTGGAAGATGCCAGCACCGCGCCGGTGCAGTCCTTATGGCAAGGATTGGATGGCACCGTCATTCGAGCCATCAAACCGCCCTTCGTTTTTTATGAGCCGCCCCGAGATCTGAAATCCTTTTCTGATTTCATCGAGAAGCGCTACGAGTCTCTTACTCCATTTTCGCGGGGTGCGACCGATCGCGTTGATCTGGACGGGGCGGATGTGAGCGATCCGGAGTTGTATGTTCCTGCGCTGGTCGAGCAGTTTAATCGCCAGCCAAATATGCCAATCACCTTGCGTTATGGCACGCCCAAAGATTTCGAAGCTGCGGTGGCGAAGCAAGGGGATCTGCCGCTGTTCAAGGGAGAACGCAATCCAATTTATCAAGGCATCTACAGCTCGCGTATCGAACTGAAGCAGCGCATGAGAGAAAGCGAGCGACTGCTCACTACTGCCGAAAAGTTTGGCGCGCTGGCAAATTTGTTTGGCGATCATAGCGACGATCAGAGTTTGTGGAAGGCTTGGGAGCCTGCGCTCTTCAATGTGACTCACGATCTAGCTTCCGGAGTGATGACGGATTACGTTTATGAGGACACGGTGCGAAGCTATGATTTTTCCCGGCGTTTGGGACGGGAGGCGATGGACGCTCGCCTGGCAAATATCTCTGAACATGTAGATACGCGAGGTGAAGGCGCAGTGTTTACGGTGTTCAACACCCTGGGTTGGCGGCGCAGCGACATCGCCGAGGGGGAAGTGAGTTTCATCGACGCAGGTATCAAGGATTTTGAGGTCATCGACCTCGCGGGGAAAATTGTGGCGACGCAAATCGTGGAGATGGATAAGTACGCGGACGGAGGCATTCGTCAGGTCAAATTCGCCTTCGTAGCGCGGGATATTCCGGCGATGGGCTACGCGGTTTATCACGCGGTCCCTCGGCAAACGGAAAGAACTCCAGTGTCCACCGATTCGTTGCCAGCGAAAAATGTGATCGAGAGCGCCGACTATCGCGCCTCTTTTGATCTCGATCATGGTTCTCTTACAAGTTTGCGGATAAAGCAACAGGACTGGGAAACTTTCTCCGGTCCAGCCAATGTAGTTGCCGAGGACGTAGACAATGGGGACTTCTGGGAATTGAACCACAACCTCGATGGCTCGCAAAGCGACATGATGAAGACGCCGGTAATGGCGCCACAACGCGGTGTGGCAAAGTTCAGTGACGAATTCAGCGGAGAGCCGGGAACGATTACTCGCGGGGCGGTGTTCTCCGAGTTTCAAATCAAGCACGGACTCGGCAAGAATACGTTTGCCACGAAAGTGAGAATCTACAACGATCTACCGCGCATTGATTTCACGACGCAGATTCTCAATCAAGATCAGCACGTGCGCTATCGGGTCGCGTTTCCTACAAGCCTGAAAGCCGGCCAGAATTTCCAGGAGATTCCGTTTGGCGCGATCGAGCGTCCGCAGAACGCGGAATTTCCAGCGCAGAACTGGATGGACTATAGCGACGGCCAACGTGGAATCGCGCTGATTAATCGTGGCCTGCCCGGCAACAATGTAGCCGGAGACACCTTATTACTTTCACTGCTTCGTTCGGTCCGTATTCAGGCCTATAACAACGTAGGCGGGTTCGAGGGACAAGGTAGTGATTCTGGTTTGGAACTGGGCAAAGAATTCACTTTTCAGTACGCCCTGTTGCCGCACGCTGGAAACTGGCGTCAGGCGCAGGTTTACCGAGCGGGACAGGAATTCAATAATCCGTTGATTGTCCGTAAGGACGCGCCACATGCAGGGAATTTACCCGCCGAATGGGGACTGGTGGAAGTTTTACCAGCCAATGTGGTGATCAGTGCTTTGAAGCCGTCGAAAGACGGAGAAACCGTAATTCGCGTCTATGAAGCAAGCGGTCAATCGACCAAAGCCGCGACGCTTCGGTTTCACGCGAAGGTGCTTGACGCAAATGAGTCGAATCTCTTAGAGGATGCGGGACAGCATCTGGAGGTGAAGGCCGATACGATCCGTTTTGACCTGCGGCCTTTTGAAATCAAGACATTTCGTTTCCGATTGGTTTCTCGCTAGCGCTCCGCTTGGGGCCAACACGATTGCACTCAGATTCTTCTCATTTCAACTCAATCAAGACCAGGCCATTACCCGGCACGGCGAGAGTCAGAATCTCATTTCGCACTTCGATATCCTCCGGTGACGGAAGTTCTGACGCGGCGCGTAGCTGCCGGATTTGCGCTTGTGTTGGATAACGCGGTTCTCCCATTCTTGCGTACGCTTGATGAACGTCGCTGTGTGCCGCATCCAAACGCCAGATTGATGCGTGGTGGAGGCTGGCGTCCTTGAAATGCAGAGTAACCGTTTTCGAATCCGGTTGGTTGGCCTCTCGATAGTTCCACAGGGCAAGGACGAACGACCCATCCCTCCTGCGAGTGAGAAGCGCGGAATCCGAATTCAGAGCGATGCGCTGGTCTCCAAGTTTATGCAGAAGTTCAAAGGCTACATACGAAGGTTTCGGAATGTCGTCCGCGGCAATCAAACCGAAGCCACCATAGAACGGCGTCTTGACCACACCCTGTTCTTCAAACACGTCAGAGAATGACCAATAGGACATTGCATCGGCTAAGCCATCACACTGGCGAATGGTGTCGGCGAGCCATGGTCCCATATAGAGCGAGTCCGTTACCTCTGGCTCGTTCTTGTAGCTGGCGTTGAACTCGCTCCAAAGGAGAGGAATGGCCGGCATACTCGACGCCTTGATCTGGTCATGCACCTTTTTTACGGCGCGGCAAACCATCTGTTCGCGCGGAATAGTTTCGCTGGTGCCAAAGACCTCTTCGGCCTTGTCATTGCCATAGACATGGGTGGAAACAAAATCGAGGGGAACTTTGTTGGACGCACAATGCTCGATGAAAACATCGACCCAAGCCGCCTGCGCCGTCGCCGGTCCGCCAACTCGTAGCCGGGAATTCACACGTTTGATCGCCCGAGCCGCGTGATCGTAAAGCTCCCAGTAGGTCGCCTGTTTCGGCTCCCCCGCCCAGAAATCTATGTTGGGCTCATTCCACACTTCGAAATACCAACTCGCGACTTCGTCAATGCCATAGCGCTCGATCAAGTGGGTGACAAAAGCCGCAATCAGGTCTTCCCATTTCCCATAATCCTTCGGTGGAGAAACGTTTGGCTTGTACCAAAATGCCTGAATGGCAACTTTAGCGGCAAGCTGGGTGGGCATGAAGCTGAGTTCAACAAACGGTTTCACGCCATTGGCTAACAGGCCATCGTAAATTTGATCCACATAGGAAAAGTTATAGATAGGATGTCCCTGGGCGTCTTCTTGATAGACTCCGACTTCGTCGTGAAAAATGGCGTGAAAACGCACATACTGGAAACCGGTGATCTTTCTGACGTCGCGCAGATCTTGCCGGTAGTTGTCCCGCAAACTCAAAATGGCCCGTCCTGAACCGAACATCTGCTCCCAATAATGCGGAAAAGCGTGAGATGGAGCAGTGGAATCAATGGTGATGTCGTAGGGTTGCGAAACACTCGGCGTCTGGGCGGCGCCAAGGTCGA
The DNA here is from genome assembly GCA_963712035.1 of uncultured Acidobacteriaceae bacterium. GTDB lineage: Bacteria > Acidobacteriota > Terriglobia > Terriglobales > Acidobacteriaceae > PALSA-270. Next base: position 143,664 of record CAVQGL010000010.1, read on the forward strand.
GTAACGCAAGCATTAATAAGGAAAGGAGAAAGTGATTTCTTGCGCGCATTGGCATTTCGAGCTGATTCTATCAGCGATTCAGTTTCATGCCACCAAGCCCCGCGGCAAGTCTCTTCGGCGGACATGCGAGACTGGCTTTTCGTGCAATAAGAGCTCGGTGGCTTGAACCCGGCGTTCCGCATGAAACCACTTTTGTACGACGTTGTCGTCAAGAAAGTTCGCGATTGCGAGCAAGCTCATCCCCTGGTGGTGGGCCATCCAACAGCGAACTAGCTGGTGACGTTCCTGCCAGAATCTCCGCCGCGCCGAACTATAGTCGGCGGATTCGTAGAAGCCGTAGGCGCCGAACCACCCCATATGGGACATGCGGTGAAGATTGCGCAATGCCCCCGCGGAGTCCACGCTCAGGGCCAGAAACGTCGAGTATGGGGAAATCACCAGGGCATTGATTTCGGGCTTGTGCAACGCCAGTTGCGGCAGGCCAAACGCGTGATATTGGTAGTTTCCGCCTTCGTCGAGTTTGAAATAGGCGCACTCCGAAATGCCCCACGGAACCCCTTTACGCTGCCCATACGCTTGTTGCGCGCGCACCGCCGCGACTCGCGAGCGTTCCAGAAGAGTATTCGGATACGAACGCATCCAGAGGGCGGGCATTAGGTATTCGAACATTGTCCCGGTCCAAGAAAGAAGAATGGGCCGTCCCCCTTCCAGGGTGTGCGACCGGCCAAGCAGGAACCAACTCTCCTGCGGGAAATCTTCCTTGGCAATAGCAACAAACACGGCCGTACGAGACTCGGTGGCGAGCAGGTCGTAGCACGGAACGTGAAGATGCTGAGTGTCTACATCGAAACCAACCGACATCAACATGCGGCCGCGGTTGAGCAGGAAACCAAAGTCCATCTCATCGGCGAGCTTTCCGGCCTGAGTGGCAATCGTCTCGAGATCTTGGATGAGTTCCTCAATCTTCGCCAGTGCGCCTGGCAACAGAGCGCCTAAGCGCTTCCGCAGCGATGCTGGTTCCTGCGAACTCTCACGCTCGGCCGCCAGTTGAAGCCGCTGTCCGAGTTTGGCGATGAATTGCGGCGTCTGCTCTAGCGAAATGTTGTCCATCAATTTCAGATTGATGGCGGGGTCCTCGCGTAAACTTACGAATTCTGGTGAGCACCAGGGAGCGTACTCACCAATGGCCTGCTTGATGGCGCGGAGTCGCACCAGGGACTCCTCCGCGAACCATCGGGCCCGGCCGGCGCGTTTCGACTTGGAAACGAGCACACGCGATTCTTCGAAAACTGTATCCGGCAAGTCAACGATCGAGCGCAGCCAATTGTCCGTCTTGAGTTGCCGTTCAAGGCCCAAAAGGGACCTTCGCGGGAACGCGCGCACGCTGGCCAGCAAATGCAAGTGATCTAACAAACCTTCCGACAAACGCGGCTGCAAAAGCGGCTGACGCAAGCGATCGAGACAACCCTGCTGCAGTGTCCACAAAGAAGCCAGCAAGTTCCCACTATCCACCGACGAAACAAAGGCCGGGGGCAGTGGTTCCAACGTCCGTGTGTCGTACCAGTTCAGTAGATGGCCCTGATACTTGCGTAAAGCGCCGACGGTGGCAAGTGTGCGGCGGGTCTGTTCCGCGAACTCCGGGACTGTTAGATATCCGAATTCACAGGCCACTTGCCGCGCGTTGAGAAGAAGGCCAAGGTTGGTAGGGGAAACTCGTGCCGCCACGGCAGGTGGCTGTTCCTGCACGTTGTCGGGGATGAGCCAGTTGTGTTCTTGCGTGCTGAACTCAGAGAAATATCGCCACGTATGGAGGGCGGCCCGGCGGAGGAATCGAATGTCCGCGGTCGACGCCTGGTTCCCGGCTACGGTTGGTGTGCGGTCGAGCCATTGTGCAACTCGTTTGCTGCAGGCCCAAAGCAACAAAATCGGCAGTGCGGCGGGCAGGGCAGCGGGGCGGGTGAGTAAAACTAATAAGCCTAACGCGATGGCGAGCGCCGGCGCCCAATTCAGATAAACGTCCACGGGAGCGCGGCCATTGGTTCCCATCTCGGCTTCGGCAGCCGTTTCCCACTCCAGTAACCGGAGATGAGTCACTGTCCGCCGAATCAAGGCACGGACCACAGCATCCAGCGAAAGCAGGGACTGGTGCGCGAGGAAGGTGAGCATGAAAAACAGATTGACATTCGCCGCGTAAAACGAGCTCAGCCCTTCGCGAGCCGCGATCGGGTCGAACCGGATTAGGGACCGTATGAGATCGACGGCAAACTGACTCCACGCGGGCAGAGAGAGGATGGCGAGCGTAGCCAGCGTCCACTCCCAAGGCCGCCCGAGCACCAACCAGCCCAACACCAGCAGTAGAAAGGTTGCCGGCTCCACTAAGCTGCGGCGCAAGTTGTCGAATATCTTCCACCGCGAAACCAGCGAAATCGGATTCGGAACGCGGACCCCTGATTCTTCCGGCACGCGGGGAAAGAGCCACCCGGCGATTTGCCAATCTCCGCGCAGCCAGCGGTGTTTGCGCCGGTTGTACGCGCTATAGCGAGAAGGATAATCCTCGATGATCTCGATATCGCTAGCCAATCCAGCACGCGCATACGCCCCTTCGATCAGGTCGTGACTGAGCAGGGCGTTCCGCGGGAATCGGCGGTCGAGAACCCCTAAAACCGCATCGACTTCGTAAATTCCTTTTCCCGTGAAGATGCCTTCTCCGTAAAGTTCCTGATAAGCATCGGAGACAGCTCGGGTGTAGATATCGAATCCGGTTTCACCGGCATAAATAGCCGCCAGGCGCGAGCGTGCTGTGCTCTGAACGCTGACGCCGACGCGCGGTTGCAAGATGCCGTAGCCTGCCACGACAACGTTCTTTTCCGGATCAATCACGGCCTGATTGAGCGGGTGGGCCAAAGCTCCAATCATCCGGTGCGCGGTGCCACGAGGCAGTTCCGTATCCGAATCGAGAGTAATAACGTAGCGGACCTGCGGAAGTATGGAAAGATCCCCAATCTTCACTGGGAAGCTGTCGTACTGCCCGCGTAAGAGCTTGTTCAGATCTAATAGTTTGCCGCGCTTGCGTTCCCAGCCCATCCAGGCCTTTTCCCGTGGGTTATACACGCGATGCCGATGGAAAAGGAAAAATGTTCCCATCTTTTGCGGCGCGTACTTTTCATTCAATTCCTGGATCAGCTCCGTGCAGAGCATGACCAGCGCGCTGTCTTCGCCCGCAGGCTCGCGCGTATCCGGCAGGTCGGACAACAGCGCGAAGTGAATGTGGGGATCGTGATTTCCCAAGAAACGGATTTCCAGATTTTCCACCAACCCGCGCACCTGTTTTTCGCTGAGCAAGAGCGTCGGAATCGCGACCATGGTCACGCAATCGCCGGGAATTGCTTCTGAAAGATCTAGCTTAGGAAGAATCTCCGGCGGCAGCAAAGTCGTGACCAGTTGGTTCATCATTTGAACCGCGCTTTGAGAACTGGGCAAGATCAATATCAATGCTGAAAACAGAAAAAGTTCTACCGAGTGATAAGCGTCATCCATAAGAAAAACCACGGTCAACGCAATCGCAAAGGTTAGAATCTCCGTTCCCAGAAGGAAAAACTCATCCGGGTGTTTCTGCAATATTGCTTGGAGTTTCTGGCTCCAGGGGCGCTGGTAACCAACTTTCGCCCGGACGAGAGTTACTCCAGCATCCACCAGGTAATAACCGACGTGGGATTCGCGCAGAGCTTTCCGCGGGTCTAGGTATTTGCGGCTTTGAGCTTCCGCAGCCAAGGCGAGAACCTGCTGCGCTACTTCCAACTCGGTACAGTTGGAGTGGTCGGCAATTTTGGACAACTTCATCCGGTAATAGTCGCGGCTCTCGAAGTCCATGCGGGCATAGCAGCCTGCCGGATCCTGACGAAGCACATGATCGAAAACAATGAGCGGCTCGATCACATCTTTCCATGCTGTCTCCTCGATGCTACGGAGACTACGTACGCAAACCCCCACACCATGGGAGTCGATCTTCGGATCTTGGATTAGGAGGGCGCCGCGTTGCGCAATCCGTTCCAGTAGAACCAATTTCAGCGCCAAAACCAGCGTCCACAACTCGCGCAATTCAAGAACGATATGTTGCTGAATGGTTTCGACGAACGTGGTAAAGCCGGGTTCGCTGAACTCGTAGGAAACGGCGTCCAGAAATCCTTCGGCAAGAGCCAGAACCCGCGGAACAGTCTCATTTTTCCCATCGCGCACGTGAGGGATCTTCCGACTGGGCGGTAGCTCTTCCGTCGTGCTTCGAAGTTCCGAGTACAAAAGCCGGCTATTGTCATAAAGCCAGCGCAAATCGTCGGAGACGAGAGGCTCCGGGGCTGGCAGTTCCAGGGTAGCGAGCAGGGGTTTCAAGGCCTTTTCCAAAGCTTTGCAGCGCTCTGGAAAAGTCGCGGACGACGGCATGTTTGGCAGCCAGGCCAGGATACGGGTCAGTTCTTCCGCTTTTTCTCTTACGCTCCGCAGGCCGGCAGCCTCCTCCACCGGATCGCGCCGGCGTTCCGCTTCTCCCAGGTCAAATTCGATATGAGTATTTTGTGGCATCGAAATTCTTTGCACGTTATCGATAACTAGCCGCCTGTAATTCAAACATTTCCGCGTAACGGCCACCGAGACTGGAGAGTGTTTCGTGAGTCCCATCCTCGGCAATCTTTCCGTTTTCGAGCACGACGATGCGATCTGCCATACGCACCGTGGAGAATCGGTGAGAAATAAAAAGAGCCGTCTTCCCCGCCGTCAGTTCCGCAAATCTGCGGAACACTTCATACTCGCTGCGCGCATCCAGAGCGGCTGTCGGCTCGTCGAGAATAAGCACCTGCGCATCGCGCAAGTAAGCGCGTGCCAAGGCCACTTTCTGCCATTCCCCGCCAGACAGGTCTACTCCGCCATCGAAGCGCCGTCCCAACATTTGCTCATATTTCAGCGGGAGCCGCTCGATAACCTGGTCGGCCATGCTTTTATCGGCGGCGGTTTGCAAGGTTGGTAAATTCTCGAGTTGCTCGATTTGTCCGACCGCAATGTTTTCGCGTGCGGTCATTTCATAACGCATGAAATCCTGGAAAATGACGCCAATCTCGCGATGGAGTTCTTCGAGGTTGTATTCGCGAAGGTCAATTCCGTCCAACAGAATTTGCCCTTCGACCGGGTCATACAGGCGGGTCATCAACTTCACAATGGTGGTCTTACCTTCACCGTTTTGCCCCACCAGCGCAACGCGCTCGCCGGGGTGAAGATGAAAATTGAGTCCATCAAGGACCAGCCGCGATGCCCCCTGATAGTGGAATGAAACATTGCGAAACTCGAAGCCGCGAACAATGGGGCGGGGAGGCGGGAGGGCATTGGGCTTGGAGCGAATGGTAGGTTGCATTTCAAAGAAGGCCAACAAATCGGTGAGAAATAGCGCCTGATCGGCAATGCTGGAAAGCGTCGAGAAGATTTGTTGGATGTTGCTGCTGGCCTGTTGAATCGCGCTTACCAGAAAGTAGAAGACGCCAATCGTGATGATCCCTGCAACCGCGCGCAAAATGACGAAAACATAGGCAGCATAATAGGCGCCCGTGCTGATCAAGGACAGGAACGTCCCCGCGGCCAATCGGCGCCGCGCTAAGCTGATATCCTCCACGTAGATTTGATCGGAAAGGCGGGTAAACCGCTGGGTCAGAAAATCTTTTAAGGAAAACAGCTTCAGTTCTTTCGCGGCTTCTTTGCTGCCGCCCAGCACGCGCAGGTAATCCAGTTGCCGCCGAACTGGCGTCTGACGGAAATTCTTGGCATAGCCCAAAAAAGCAAAATGGCTTTCCCCCAGAAACGCCGGAACCACGCCCACAATTAGCAGCAACATCAGCCAGGGCGAATACGCCATGATTGCGACCGACATCGACAAGGCGGTGACCACTTGCAGTTCCAGCCGCCCGATGGACTGGATCATGCCCAGGCGGTCGGTGGCCTGCACACGCGCGCGTTCCAGCCGGTCGTAGAAAACCGGGTCTTCATATGCGATCAAGTCCAATTCCGCGGCGTGTTTCATCACCCGGATGCTGACGTGGCGGGTGTACTTATCTGCCAACAGCGAGTCTGAATAATCGATAGCCCGGCTCAACACGCTGTTCCCGATTGCAAGGGCGAATTCTGCGCCGACCAGCCACCACAATCGCGGCGGAACGGCATGGCGGGTAGTGACGACATTCTTGATGATGTCGATGATGAGCGACGTAACCTCGATAAGTGCCACGGGCAGGAGCGCGGCAAATACCCGGGAAATCAAGCCGAACGTCACCACCCCGGGCCCCGACTCCCACACGATTTTCAGGACAGGCGGAACGTTGCGCAACGCCGTCAGGCGGTCGCGCCATCCCTTCCAGAAGTTGTCCCGATCCCCCATCGCGAATCCTAGGAGCTAATAGCAGAGTAGGCAGTTCAGATGCCCAAATAGAGCTAAGAGTTTTCGTTTTGTTGAGTTAGGCGTTCCTCGCGGTGCCCCACACTTCACCGCCAGAACAACACGCCCACAGATTTGCGTCACGTGGAGTACCAAACCCGCATGTCAGAGCGAAGAGGTTAGGAAGTCTCGCTCTCTGGCCTCTTGAACTCGGCTATTTCTTTACTGCTCGCAATGTTAGTTGATGAGGAATTGGAGAGCTCCTTCGCAAGGTCAGCGCGCGAGATGGCCTGCCAAGCCGGAAAGCGGTCAAACCAACACGCAAAATCTTCACGGTTCGAGGAAAAAACGGCTAGGTCCTGGGTGGTCGTGTTGCCGAGGTTAATACGCTCTAAAGCCAGCGCGTTGCATGCCGCGGAGCGCCTCCGGGTTCTTCATAAAGGTGTTCCAGACAAATCCGCTACGTGCGTTCTCCGCCATGATCATCGTGATTCCGGTGTCAATTCCAACAACGTCATTGTCGTACCAGTTGCTCAGCGGATTGAAAGAGTTTACGAATCCATACTTGGTCCATGCCGCCCCGTAACGAGTGCGAATGTTGTGTAGCACCCGCATTACGGGTTGCGGCAAAAAGGGCAGCGATCCAGCCGGCGCACTGGGCACGACCGTACCATCAATGGGTCCCATCGCCGGAGGTCCGCCCCAAATCACGTATCCGTTTTTCGAGTCCGATGCCGTGATGCCCCATAGATCGTCACTGTAATCGGGAAACTGTTTGGCTAATTCCAAACAAAAGAGCCGATGGGCGTCGGTGGCGATCGCCGAATTTTGAAAGTAGTCTGCGTATTTGTCGCGCTTGCCGCGAAAATCAAACCAGGCTTGAGAGTATTGATGCACGAACAAGGGAGCAAATGAGCCGATGTAGCGCAAGCCATCGTACTCGAAGGTAAGACGCTTCCATGCGGTCCAGGTCTCGTCCTGCAGCGGATGAGAAGAAGAGCCCAGTCCCAGCAGATACATCATCATCAGTTCACTGTAGAGATCCCAGCGGTAGGGTAAGAAACCAAATTCCGGCGTCCAGCCGTGGGGCAACAATGAGGTATCTTCCGACAACCAGGTCCAATCCACACGATTGAAAATATCGTTGGCTAATTCCGTAATGTCAGGCCGCTGAAAATGCTGCCGGCAAGTCAGAACTCCGCAAAGCAGAATGGCGGTGTCGACCGAGGACGCTTCCGAGTCCCATACTCTTTCTCCGGTGTTTATGTTCGCCCAGTGATAGAAAAATCCACGATGGTTTGGCAGTTTTTTCCACAGAGAGGTCAAGGTCGCAATCGCGCGCTGGCGGGCCAGTTGGGTGGGAACGAAGCCACGCCGCTCCCCAATGCAGAGTGCGGTTAGTCCGAACCCGGTGGCCGCGATACTGGCGACGATGCCTTGATCGTTGGCCCGGACGTTCCGATCTATCCTTGACTAAGCCGGTTTGGGGGCTGGCTTGTTCCCAGAAATATTGAAAATTAGCCTTCTCGAGATCGTCAAGAAATTGGTCGTCCCCAGGGGCAAGGGAAGTCGCAACCGGGGGCCGTGCCGCCGTAGAAGGCTTCTGGTCTGGTGCGGGCAGAGAAAAGAGTAACCGGGAAAAAGGTGTGCACGCCCCTGCGCCGAGAATTCCTAGCAACTCTCGCCGGGACAGGTTATTGGGCATGCCATCCTTCACCTTGCAGTAAATCTTACAAATGATTGCCGCAGGGGTAAAGCGTCCCACCATGATGAGTGGGTTTCCCGATTACATTGCCCGGTTTGATTCGCGCCGGCCATTGGCGTGATTGTAGGATATTGATAAAGACACGAGCATGACCAGAAGACGCAAAATTGTGATTTGGGTTGTTAGCGCCGCCGTTCTGATGACGGTTATCTCGACGGCCGTATTTCTCTCGTTTGTCCGTCATCGTAAACCCGTGGTGCTCCGGGGCGCAGTTATGGTTCGGGATGGTGATCCCAGAAAAGAGTTACCGATTGCCGATGTTGAGGTCACAGCCGCGTATGGGCTGGCTGACGTTTCTGCCAAGTCGGACTCTTCAGGGTTCTTTGCGCTCAAGTTACTCAGGGGTGTAAGAAGAGGGGAGCCGATTACGTTGCAATTTCGCCATCCCGATTACCGGCCTCTGGACGTGAGCGGGTTGGTCGGAGATGACCTCTATCTTGCCCACTTGGTTCCGCTTTCCAAGGGAGAGCAGGAGATGGATAAGGGGCCGGCCATCACCGTGGGGAATGTTCGAGTGCGTTATTCGATCAAGGCGGTGCAGGATGTGAGTATCGGCAGCGCGGTGAAAACATTTCAAGTGGTAAACGTAGGCAACGTGCCGTGCAAAGGCCAGCAACCTTGCTCGCCCGATGGCAAATGGAAAGCCGGAATAGGGTCGGCTTCTGACGACGCCGGTCCCGGCAACGAGTTTCGCGATGTCAGAGTTTCGTGCATAGCCGGGCCCTGCCCGTTCACGAAAATCGAAACGGACGGTTTTTCGAAGGGCGGCGAAATCATCAACGTCTCCGCGCGCAGCTGGTCGGACACAACTACTTTCTTGCTGGAAGCTGAAGTGTTCCACAAGATGCCCAGCGAAGTGGTGCACGAATCATACCCGGTTATCTTTGGCCGCGCGCTCAATTACACGGTCCCCACGGGTGCGGAGGGCATCAGCATCGAGGCGGACATCGCGGGAGAGACCATTGTCTTTCCGCTGGGGCCGGCACTTTTCTTAAAGTGGGCCAATTGCAACTCCAGGATTAACAAGGACCAGACCCAGGTCTATCGTTGCGAACTCAAGCCGGGCTACCGGTTTCAAGGATAAATGACAAATAAGGATAAATATCGAGAAGCACCCGTACCGTGGAGGCGTGCCGTGAGGTTTTGGGGCGAGCGGTGCGTAGAGGCAAATCCTAATCGTGCAGGACGACGTTGAGCAGGGAACTGTGAACCTGGAGTCCGCCTTCTACTCCTCCGGCATAATGGATGAAGCCGAGTTTCCGGAAGCGGTTCATGAAAAAGCTGACGCGGGAACGAGTCGTTCCCACCATCTCAGCCAGCGTTTCCTGACTGATTTTGGGAACCACGGTCTCCGGAATGTCTTCCTTACCAAAATGAGCCAGCAACAGAAGGACCCGGGCTAATCTCTTTTCGCTGGAATTGAACAGTTGGTCGACCAGATCTTCCTCGTAGCGAATATTCCGCGCTAGGAGATAGGCTACGAATAGATCGGAGAATGCGTGTTCGCGGTGGAGCGCGTCCATCATCGCTTTCTTGTCGATGCGAAGAAGTTCGCAGTCTGTCATCGCGGCCGCAGATCCCATACGCAGAACTTGGCCGGCCAACGCGCCTTCACCAAAAAAATTCTTCTCGTTCAATACGCCGATGGTGGCTTCCTTACCAATCTTGGAGACGACGCTGAGTCTCACTTTGCCTTTTTGAATATAGAAAACGGCGTCGGCCTTGTCTCCTTGCGTGAATATGGTTTGCTTTCCCGCAACCACCACGAGTTTCCGGCCGGCGCCAATGGTCGCCAGGAACGTCTTGGGGTCGAACTGGCGGAGCTTTTCATGATTCGACTTGTTTGGTGTCGCGGAGCTCATTGTCCGTAAGTATAGTCTGGAACCCGGAATGCATCCCGAATAAAATCCTGACCATTAAACACGGCCAAATTCGTAATTACGGCGGCCAATCTCCGAGGGCCCCATTCGCGGACTGTTGGCTGTTATTCCCTCTAGTGGCCGAGAGAACCCAGCATGCGTTGGCGCCCGGCGCCGGCATCCTTCCGGGCAGACGATCTGGTATTCTGTTGCACGACGGCATTTTTTTGTGATGCGGGCGCGTAGCTCAGTTGGTAGAGCAATGCCCTTTTAAGAAGCCTTGATCTTGGTAAAACAGTGGGTTACGAGGAACGGTCGGAAATGCTCAGACACGCGTTTACGCGGGTTTGGAGCACACCGAAAAACACCTGGACCCACATGGACCCACGCGGGCGGTTGGCAATTCCAATGGCGGTTAATGCTGTGAGCAGGCAGTGTGCAGCCCAAGGCTAAGATAATGGCGCGGACATGGCATAACGCGGCGCAATTGACAGCCCTACGGTACACCTGTGGTTATTGCAATGTGCTAGTTGGTCCGGATAGGGGATTTGCCTCTCAGCAGCAAGGAAGAAACCAGACATACATCTACATTTGCAGCCATTGCAGTCAGCCTACTTTTCTTGATGAAGCAGGGCGGCAGTTTCCGGGCGTTAAGTTTGGGAACAATGTCACGCACTTACCCCAGCAGGTTATGCAGCTCTACGACGAAGCTCGCGGTGCCATGTCATCACAGGCATACACTCCAGCAGTACTAGCTTGCCGAAAGATTCTGATGAACGTAGCGGTTTCGCAGGGAGCAAAGGCTGGAGAATCTTTCGTAAGTTATGTGCAATTTCTCGCGGACAAGGGATTCGTCCCGCCGAACGGAAAGCACTGGGTAGATCACATCAGAACTAAATCCAATGAAGCAAATCACGAGATCACGCTGATGTCGAAGGAAGAAGCAGAAAGACTGATTACGTTCGTCGAAATGATGCTCAAGTTCATCTACGAATTGCCGAACGTGGTCCCTGTACCCACCGTTGCACCCGCACCTTAGGCGCAAAATGCCATTTCCAAAGGCGCTACGGCCTGTCCTGCCTCAATGTACACACGTCCTAGTCATTTAGGCCCACCCTGTCTACAGCAGGCATCCTAGCGCCAAGTTTGCCCGCGTATAGTATACGGACGAACAACCGAACCCATTGCCCAAACCGAACAAGCATATCCCCTAAGCAGGCTCCGAGGATCACGGAGTCAGAGTCCGAATGTCCGAATCCCATGCGAATGCTATGCGCATGGCGTCCGACTATTCCTGCCACCCCATGCGAAACGGCCATGCGAAGTGGTACGTACCCATGCGCAAGTACATGCGAAGTGGGAAAATATAAACCAGCATCTTTCGCTTGGGATTGCCTTGCGTTTGCAATGGGATGCCATGGTTTCGCATAGCATCCGCAGTGCAAGGCATTGCCCGGTAAACCTGATTTGCTGTGCAAAGCACTTTGCATTGCAGTGTGCCTACACCTTCGCTGCTGGGCAGCACACGTCAGCTATCCCACGGTGGGACACCTGTCTGGCCTAGCCAGATACGTCAGCCATCCGGCAGCCGGATGACTTATGCAAAGCATTTTCAGCGGGATAGCGATGTGACACAGGATGTGTGGCAGATGCAACTGTGGGATGTGTGTACCGGATTTTAACCCCGCTACACCGTGTAGCAGGGTTGATTCAGAACCTCTGCTTGTACCGTGGGTGAAGGATTTCTAGGGCTTGGGACACCGCTGGGATGGGGAGTGTTCAATTTTGACCAGACACAAGGATGGATGCCGCACTAGATTGTTTCTAACCGACGCGAACTGTGGCGCAGTCGAAGACGCCGACGCTATCCCTGTGGCTGCGCCACTTTGTTGGTCTAAGACTAGGCCAGTGCCTTCCTAAGCGTATTCACAGAGCATCCTAGCTTCGCGGCAGTAGGCCGTAAGCCTAGCCCATCGCGCATCAATGCCTTTGCCTTCTTGATATCTATTTCCACTGGTGGCCTTCCGCCGATCCTGCCTTCCTTCCGTGCCCGCTGTAGGCCCGCCGTGACTCGCTCGCTCAATCTGATTCTCTCCTGTTTCGCGATTACCGCGAGAATTGCGAGCACTGCGTCTTTGAAAGGCCCGATGCTGTCCAAGTATTGCTCCGAGAAACTGCGATACCCCACACCGTAGGCCGACAGGGTTTGCAGATGCGTGAGCGTTGCTAGGACACCCTCTCTGCTGAATCGGTCCAATGACCAAAAAAGCACCAGATCAAATTCTCTCCGGCTGGCTGCCTCAAACATCTTTGTGAACTCAGGCCGATCCGACCGCTTGCCCGAACAGTTGTCCTTATACTCGCGCACAATTTCCCAGCCTTGCGATTCTGCGAACGCGTGCAGTTGCGCTAGTTGGTTCTGTACGTCCTGCCGACCGTCTTTCGTGCTTACCCGTGAATACGTGCAGATTTTCATTGCTTGCTCCTTTTCTGTGCGGACTGTAGCACCATGCTCCAGCCGTGTCAAGAAACAACTGTATTTTAATACGGCAGAAATCGCACAGCGGCGCATTGCAAACAATCGGGTTACGGGCGGGGTTTTCAGCAGGGTTTGTTGATACAGGTCAATCTGGGATGCATGTCGGAATCCGACACGGATACCAGTTTTTCCAGACGTGATGACAGGACTGTACTTACACGTCAGGATTGGTACAGCGGTAGTTTCTCTCGCCTAACCCATGCTAAACCATTGCCTGTGCAGGGGTTACACCCAGCAATAGCATGGTAGGGCGATGGTAAGAGCGTTGCTAAGGCGTCGGTGCCGCGCCAGTTCTATGCGGCATCCAACGTGTCTACAGGGGATGTGCAACCAAGTTAGTTGCACTTGGCACCTTCACCCCCCTACACGGTGTAGTGGGGTGAGCAACGCGCACGCAATGCATGTTGAGACTACTAGTCTCATCGTGGTGCCGCCGAGTGTGGCGCGGCAGGACCCGGCAATGCCGATGCTGGCTCGAAGTTCGAGCCACGTCGCATTGCATTCCCAAATTTTTGGGCAGGCCCGCGCAAAGTGGTGTCTACGGCAGTTTCGTTACACCGTGTAACGAAACCCCACGGCAGTTTTCAACCATCCCACGGTGGGATGGTTGAAACCCATTGCCCATGCAGCGCGTCCGCTTTGGTCCACTACGCTGTGTAGTGGACCAAACCCATTTAACCCCGTTACACCGTGTAACAGGGTTGACAGGCGGAAGCCTGCTACACCGTGTAGCAGACTCACGCATGGCCCATGCAAAGCACATGCGGTGGATCAGCGGCGCTTAATTTCTCTGCGCTGCACAGAGAAATCAAACCTCATGCCTCGGGCACGAACGTCCCTGCCGAGGGTGTAGCACTGGGATTCCTTTCCCCGGTCGGCCTGATGGAATGCTCGCCATTGGGAGTGCTTAGGGAGCGCGATACAGGTCAGAAAGCAACTGCATTGCGTGTGCTATGCGTAAGCAACTTGCTTACGCATACAATTTGTATCCCATTGCCCCTCAACGCTTTACCAATACCCACCCATGCCAGTCTCATCTTGAGAAAAACATTTTCCCTTTGATATCAATCAGTTACAGCCAAAACCATTGACATTCAGGATGTATCTGTTAGAATCATTACGTAACCCTTTGTGTCTGTCGAAGCTGACGCACCCTGCGCAGCCAGCCCTGTAACACCCTCCGAAAAATCCAAGTTTTGCAAACCGTGGCCGACCCTTGTGCATTCGGGGGAATGCCTTGTCGGCCACGGTCGAAAGGACGTATGAAGCGTAAAGAAAAACTAGTACCAGCTATCAAACCGTTGACGCCAGCAGGCGCACTGACGGAGCTACCGAAAGGATTCGCATTCACACCAGAGATTCCACAGCGGAATGCGGACCTGAAACTTGAGGCGCAGTTATACCGAGCATTGCAAAACGAACGGCGGAAGAACGAAAGACTGAAACAGCAGAATGAGAAACTCCGAAGCCAGTTGCATGAGCGCACTGCACGGCGCAGGCTGCACAAGATTTCTGCGGGACTCAAGCCCGGAGAACTTGACCGCCCTGCGAAGAAAGGAAACCTATGACGCCAACCGAAGATTTTTTACAGAACGAAATGGCGAAGCTGACCGATGAAATCGCGCGATTGCTGGCGCGTGTCGAACAACTCGAACACAAGATGGAAGAAATTCAGAAAGGAAAAGACATTGCCAATTGATTTAGCAAAGGCAGACGCGGCGACAGCCGCAGCGGAGCAAGCATTGCAGGATGCACAGAAGGCCAAGGATGAAGCGGAGTTGCAATTTTTGGACTCTTGCACGCGCCTGAGCCAAATCAGTGAAGGCAGAACGGCACAGGACGCGGCCCGACTCAAGAGCCGATTCATCGGAGCATTCGGCCTTCCGCGTTGGACGCGCCTATGTGCTGACTCCCGCAAGTAGATTCCAAAATTCAAATTCAGAGATAGAGGAAACCATGACTACCAGAAGCACGACCGTGACCACGACCAACCTACAGGTCAATGACAATGAATTCACACGCACACCCGTCGCCACGTCAGTACCAACCCCATCCGCAGTAGAAGCGGAAGGCGTCCGTCAGGAATCCGCACCTGCTCAGAGCAACATCAATTCAGGAATCAATGCGAACGTCCAGCGTGACGTTGTTATCAGCGTCAAAGAAGTGGACAGCAAGGTTCTGCAAGGCAGTCACGGTGTAGGGGATCACCGCGCAACGGCGCGGCCTGCCGTCCTGCCGGATAACCCCGGACCACGGGAACAAATGCACGGGCAGCGGGACTCCCGCAACTACAACGAAAACGGGAAGTCTTTCGTCAGCACACTTGGTGATTGTGCGGACTCGGATGCTGGCAACTAATGGCGCATCCAAAATCGAAAAGTTACAAATTGTGGCTGGCAAAGCATCCGCCTAGCAGACGACGAACGGTAGCTCTCGCACCAAAAGACCGTGAGTTGCGTTTTGTCGAAGTCCGCAGTCGTAAAGTTCCCCGCTAGGTTGCAGGTACTTGCGGGACGCGGCATCGGTTTTCGGGTAACTTCCATTACCCTCCTTTCACCGATGCCGCGAGATTTGCAGCCGCTAACTTGACTGAAGTTGCCACGGCTGCACCGGGCAGGATGATTCCTTGGCATCCTGCCCTTCGATTTTAGAGATTCCCATGCCCACACCTCCCGCATGGGATTTGCGGCGGCGGGCTGGCTTCGGGAAAGGCTGGCCCGTGCGCTTGCATTTAAGTATTCACTCCGGGAGTGAGAACTCAAAAATGAGACTGAGCAAAGAAGATGCAGCGCGATTGCTGCGCATATCAATCCGCACGCTCGAAATGAGAATGAAGGCAGGCGCGATTCAGTTTGAAAAAGAACCGCAGGTCGGGGCATTCAAGGGCAGCGCGAGAGTCACGGTCATCTTGCCCGACCGTCCGTCCGCGTCGGATTCCGACGCGCAGCCCGCACCTTGTGCGGAACCCGCACAACGTTCCGAACCCGTTGAGAACAAGAGAGAGATTCAGCCATCGAACATCGAACTCAAAGCCGATGCCGACCGCGCCTTTGCACAAGCGTACTTGCGAGGCGAAGCGTGCGACAGCGCGGGCAATCGGGCAGATGGATCAAACGACAGATACCCCACGTTAGGACCACAGAGCTTGTTAGGCCCTGCGATGCGGGACAACACCCCGCCACGTGACAGCCAGCAGCACATGAACCCGGCATTACTCGGGCACAGCGGACCAACGCAACGTTGGAGTTTTGACTGCGGACTATCCGACGATGCGCTCAAGGCGATGCGTGCGGATTGGAACAGGCGCGGCGGTGGGCCAAGCATGAGCCAGCAGCGCGAAGCGGTAGAGAGATCACGGACAGCAATTCATGCAGCGTTCGATTACGCGAAGCGATAAAGGAGACACCATGCCGGAATTTTTCACAGCGAAACAAGTAGCGGAAAAACTAAAACTGAGTGAGCTAACTGTGCGCCGTCTTGAGAAGGCGGGCAAGCTGCAAGGCGTTCGCATCGGGGACAGTCTCCGATTCAGCGGCGAAGCGGTAGAGCAGCTATTGCGGAGTTGCCAGAAATGAAGAAGCCACGCAAAAGCTATCCGCGTGACGCGATCATGCGGAATCGAGATCGCAAGGTCGAGGAAACATTCTCGACTTTGGAAGGTGAAGCCCTTCGGAAGTTTCTAAGCACGGATGCGCCAACCCGAGAAAAGGAAAAGCAATGCCCACACGAATGAGCGGGACGCTCACCGCGTTGCGAAGTGATGTTCCCACCAATGGTGGGAAGAGTGACGTTCACACCAGTGGTGTGAACACTGGCACCACGAAAGGAAATTTGATGAAGAAGATTCTACGGGCCTTGATCCTCTGGGCATTCCCAGAGCTAACAGCGCAGGCCGCAAGGTTGAAACTGCTGGACGAAAATATCAGCATCGTGCGCAACCAAGAATTACCGAAGGTTGCTGCACTGACACAGCGTTTCAACGCAACGCTTCCCGCGATTGAGGAATGGTACGGCTACGGCCCTGCAAAGTGGTGCGAGGATACGAAAAAAGAACTCGGGACAGAACTCAAATATCTGAAGGACCACACTGACGCACTGCGGAACCACAGGGAACGGCATGACGTGCGCTTGCAGAAAATCGAAAGCATTCTGCGCGTGATGGGGCGACTATGAGCGGATGCGCGTGTCATTGCCACGGCGGACCACAGACGGATGAGGAATTGGAAGCGTACCTTGAGAGTGAGTGCTGTGACTGCCACTATGATCCCGACAGCGGGGAACTCATTCCTGTAAAGGCAGGGGAATTGATTCCCCGGTGGGAGGACTGCCGATTACATGAAGGCATGAACGATGACGGCAGTTCTCTCTGTGGTCACGTGGATGCCGAAGGCCGAAGGACGGAAATACCATGACACCACATCCGCTTTCCATTCCGATCACTCTTGACGACATAGCGGCATTCACTAAGCGCTTGGTTGCTGTCTCGTTCCACGTGGGCGGTGAGTGCTGGCTTGATGTCGGCCCACGGCAAGCGAAGGCAGGGGAGTTGCATTGCCGACCCAACACGTGCGGGATGATGCGCTTTCACGGGATACAGATTGCCACTCACCGTTTTGCTTATGCGGCTGCCCACGGCATCCCGATCCATGACCTAAGCTTCCCGCGTCCGTACGATATACACCACGGGATTGAGTTTGGAGATTGCGTGGGGTATCGGTGCAACAACCCCGACCACTTGGAGCAGATTGAACACCGGGCACACGGGCGGATGCACGGCGAGGAACGCAAGGGTAACGCTGATTGGATCAAAAAGCAGCGGGACGTTACCGCCAAGCGACAGCATCAGCAGATTGAGGAAGTCTTAAGCTACCATCCTGCCCACCGTGGGCCGGAGGAATTTAGGGCAGTGCGGCAGATTGCGGGACGTAGCCGGAGGTTCTTTGCTGGCCTGCCTTTCCTTATCCGGTTAGGCACCTTGGAGGAGATTGTTAACCCTCCCCTCTGGACTACACCCACATGGGAGGAAATACCCCAGAATCCACAGGCAGCAAAAGAGGGGTTTTTAGCTCTAGCCCGCATAAACACAGGGGCATGACCACTACTCATAGCATATGCAATACCTCCCGCCCTTGGGGAACGCGGGCACCCCGAATGCAAGGCAGAAACCAATGACACACCCCTTGGGATTGAGGGTTTTAATCTGTTCCAAGGGGATAGCCCTGTTTGTTATGGATTCCACCTGTCTCCTCTTGCTCTCTCCCGGCTCTCTCCCCACTCTGGTTAGTGACCGACTTTCACCCGAGGTTAACGGCAAGGCTGGCCCGAAATCTGATGTAGACATTCTCCGCACACTGTACACCCAAGCATTTTGCAAATCCCGACCGAGGCCGGGAGATATTGCATCCGCGTTACAAGCAGAGGTTTTGATCCGCTGCACGGTGCAGGGGACCAAATTAAGGTACACACATTTTCTAGTT
This sequence comes from uncultured Acidobacteriaceae bacterium, assembly GCA_963712035.1. GTDB lineage: Bacteria > Acidobacteriota > Terriglobia > Terriglobales > Acidobacteriaceae > PALSA-270. The sequence goes on from CAVQGL010000010.1 coordinate 161,713, forward strand.
GACATACGTCCCGTAGCACAGCGGCCAGCTTCCACGGCTGGCCCGATCTTATGACACCAACAAACTTTGAACCTCTGCTGTCCGACGTGCAGGCCGGGGAATTGCTTGGCCTGCATCCGAAGACGGTGCAGAGGTTGGCACGGCGCGGGGAAATTCCAGCCGTGCGCATCGGAAGATACTGGCGCTATCGGGCCAGCACCTTGAACGAATGGATTGATGTACACTCGACCTGCCAATCGCCCGCGTCATTGGAAAGGACACAATGATGCGAGCACATTTTCAGCAGGGAAGTGTAAGGCGTGAGAAACGCAAGGATGGTGACATCTGGACATTCCGCTGGCGAGAATGGAAACCAGACGGCAGTGTCATTCGGCGCAAAGCAATTGTCGGGACGGTGGAAGCCTACCCCACAAAGGCCAATGCGTGGAAGGCCAGCGAATTCTTACGCACAAAAATTAACCGGGACACAGGAACACCGCACACCATGGCGGAACTTGTGACCCATTACCAGCAGATGGAAATGTCAGCAGATGGTGAGAAGTCTTTCTCCACGCGCAAGGCGTACGGCGTTTACTTGCGTAATTGGATTGTGCCGAAGTGGAGCGAGTATTCACTGTCAGACGTGCGAACGGTAGCGGTTGAGGACTGGCTAAAAACTCTTCCGCTGGCCCCCGGTAGCAAAGCGAAAATCAGGAACCTGATGTCCACTCTCTACAATCATGCGATGCGTTACGAATGGACGGACAGAAACCCGATTCGCTTAGTGCGGCAGTCCGCGAAGCGTCAGAGTGTTCCTGATGTCCTCACCGCTGAGGAAATCGGAAATCTACTCGCCAAGCTGGACGGGCCTTACTACGTCATGACGTTTCTTGCTGCTGTCACTGGTCTGCGTGTTTCTGAGTTGCTGGCGTTGAAGTGGGCTGACGTTGACTTTGACGCGGCAGAGATTCATCTGACGCGGGCAATCGTTTGTCAGCACATCGGCTCATTGAAAACCGAAGCGTCACAGAAACCCATGCCAATGGATGCGGGCCTAGCGGCTCGCTTGCTGGACTGGCGCGGAACTTGCCCTTACAATCAAGATACCGATTACGTGTTTGCGTCGGCAGAAAAGAACGGGCAGCAACCGCTATGGCCTAGTTCTGCGATGTCGAAGCACATCCGGCCAGCCGCAAAGCAGGCCGGGATCACAAAACACGTTCGCTGGCATGTGTTCCGTCACTCGTTTGCGACGCTGTTGAATGCGAACGGTGAAGACGTGAAGACGGTGCAGGAGTCGCTGAGACATGCGGACCCCGGCGTATCGTTGAACACGTATACTCAGGGACTGATGCCAGTGAAGCGGGAAGCACAGCGGAAGGTCATAGACATGATTGGGAACAAGTGGACCCACACGGCGAAAGTTTTGGCACCAAAATTGCCGTTAGGACCCACGTGGACCCTAGGCATTTCCGCAAATGCTTGATTGTAAAAGGCGGGCGCGTAGCTCAGGTGGTAGAGCAATGCCCTTTTAAGGCATGGGTCGCAGGTTCGAATCCTGCCGCGCTCACCAAGCATGTTTCTGATGCTTCGGTAATTTCTGGCGGGTTTCCGCGTTTAATTTCTCCACCTTTTGGGTGTGCGGGAACGGCGAGGCCGACCGCCGGTCCCGGGATAACGGAGATCGGTGCGCGCTCTAATCCTCAACTTCATTTTCCTTTCGCCGCGCCCTGCAAGAGTTCCCGCGCTGCTGGAATCGCGCTGTCGAAACGATCGAGAACTTCCTGGCACAGTTCCGGGCTTAGCAACACTCCCGGCTTAAATTGCAGCACTCGCTTGTCGAGGGAGGAGAAGATCGCCCAAATTTCGCATCCATAAAGAGCGCGCGACATATGAACCGCGCCTTCAGGATGATTAAATTCCAAGCCGAGAATCAGCCCTTTTTGCCGAACCCCGGTGAGAATGTCGGGATAGCGTGCCATCCTTTCGCGCATGGCTTCGCGAAAAAACTCAGTCACGGCATGAACGTTCGCGACTACTTCCGGACGCTGCAATATTTCCAAAACCCTGTAAGCGACGAAGCAACCAACCTCGGCTCCGCCGGAGGTGGTGATGTGCGCCGCGCCGTCCTCCAATAACCAGCCGCCGGCACGCTCATTCACCAGGCACGCGCAGATCGGATAAAGCCCGCCAGACAAGCCTTTAGCGGTCACCATGATGTCGGGTTGCACCCCGTAAGATTGCCAGCCCCACATTTGCCCAGTCCGCATAAGGCCGGTCTGTACTTCGTCAGCAATGTACAGGGCGTCGTATTTCGTGCAGAGAGCGCGAACGCCGGGCAGGTATCCATCCTTCGGCATGGGAAAACCGTAGGTGGCAGGAATTGTTTCCAGAATTACGGCGGCGATGTCGCGGGGACGTAGCGCGTCTTCCATGGCATTGAGATCGTTGAAGGGAACGTGAATGAATTCATCCGGCCGGTCTGAGAGGAAAATCTTGCTGAAACGTTCGTCGCCAGTGCCGACGGCCAATCCAGTGTGGCCATGATAGCCCTTGATGATCGATACAATCTTGCGCTTCTTGGTTCCATAGCGAGCGCTCTTCAAGGCAACGTCTACGGCTTCGCCGCCTCCTGGAGTGAATATTGCGTATTTCATGCCCGGCGAGACCTTGATTAACGCTTCGGCAAGCGCGGTTCGGGCGATGGATGGAAACCAGTGGTTGCCAATATCGAAATGGTCGACAGCGTTTTTCAGGGTGGCCACGAGTTCCGGATGACGATGGCCTAAGTTGAAGGTTCCGCCGTTGAGGTGCAAGTCGATAAGCCGGCGGCCATCCATGTCCCAGAGGAAGTAGCCTTCACGACGGTCGATCACAAGATCGACGCCCATATCCTGCCAAAAGCGCGTCTTCCCGGGATTCCAATACTGGATGGCTTTCTGCAGCACTTCTTCCTTTGAGGCGAATTGAAAAAGTCCATAGTCGAACATGAGCATCCTCAATCAATGGTCTTCCGACATACTCTACAAAAATGTACTTTCAGCCGAATCTCTCGATGTAGGCTTCACAAAGACCCACGGTGCCGCTGGTATAGTCTGTCCCCATGGATTTTGCCAGATCGGTGTAATGGTGCGAGCCGATCCATGCCACCAGCAGCAAACGCCGCAGCATAATAAAGGTAGGAATTTCCTCTTCATCCGCTTGGGAAATCGCGGTCACCGTCTTGTAGCCTTTGAGCCAGTGCTGAACCAGATCGGGAACTTCCGGCAGGTGTTCGTAGAACGAGACTGGCGTAGCGGCATCATACATAAACCAGCTAAATCCGCAGTCATCGAAATCGATGACTTTTACCTGGTCCACATCAACCAGCAGATTGGCGAGCCGTAGATCGCAATGGATCAGGCCAAAACGATCTGGGCCTTGGCCATAATTATTCAGACGCCGCCGGATTAGTTCGACCGTTTTTCCGAACAGCGCACGTCGGGGGGCGTCCACGCCCATTCCTTCCTGCCATCGCCCCCAGTGAGGGGTTGCGCCCAGCGCAGTCTCAAAATTCCAGGTCAAGCGTTCGAACCCAAGCGGCCGCTTCCAGGACTTGCTGTGCCGATGCATTTTCGCGGTGACTCTGCCCAATGTCTCGAAGGAACGACGCAGGTCTTTGCGGACGTTCGGCTCAGCTCCGGTCTCCCACTCATAAAGGACGACGTGATGCGGTTCCCTTCGCGAGGCGGGGCTCACGACTTGAATGAATTCCCCATCAGATCCCATCACCGGAACCGGCGTGATGACAACGCATTGCTTCCGCAGATCCACCAGCCAGGCAATTTCGGAAGAAATGGAGGCTCGCGAATGGTATCCCGGACGGTGAACGCGCAACGCCCAGCGCTGGCCGGAACTTTGGTCTTCTACCTTATAGGTGGCGTTCTCCGAGAGGTTAATCAGATCGACGGCTAAATTGCGAGGGAGATCGTAGCAGCGAAGCGCTGCGTTTACCATTTCCGCTGGGGGCTGGAATGGGGCGGGTTGAGCCACAGACTATGTTAGCTCATTTCCGAACCAAGGAAATCGCGCCGTGGCGCCCGCTGGGTAGCCAACGCGGCTATCTCGCTTGGGCGGCAGGCGACATGGACCGCTGTGGCCAACTACTAGGACTTGCGCTCAATAGGCATTTTTACCGGAGAACATGCGGACAAACGTGAGGGTTATGATCTGCAAATCGAAAGTCAGGCTCCAGTTACGGAGATAGTAAAGGTCATACTCTACTCGTTTCGCGATCGAGGTATCGCCGCGCCAGCCATTCACCTGCGCCCAGCCTGTGATTCCGGCGCGAAAAAAGTGCCGCGAATTGTAAGTTTGAAATTCCCGCAAAAAGCGTTTGACGAAAAAAGGCCTCTCCGGGCGAGGGCCTACAACGCTCATGTCGCCCTTTAACACATTGAAAAATTGAGGAAGCTCGTCGAGGCTAGTCTTGCGCAAAAACGCGCCGAAGCGTGTGCACCGCGGGTCTTGCTCGCGGGTCCACCGTGTATCGCTTTCCTGTCCGGTACTGACCCTCATGGTGCGAAATTTGAACATTCGAAAAACCCGCCCGTTGAGCCCCACCCGCTCTTGAGAAAAGAAAACCGGGCCAGCATTTTCCAACTCTATGAGCAATGCGATCAGCAGCATCAACGGCCAAGTCACGGATAGAACGACAAGCGACAAAACAAAATCAAGAATACGTTTTTGAATAAGATAAGAGCCTGATTCGGCCAATGTCGGCCTCAGGTCGAGCATTCGAATCCCGCCTAGATCGATCAACTGGTCGCGCACCGCTACTCCCGGCGCCAGATCGATGGCCATTCGAGTCGGAACACAGAACTGCTCCAGCGAGGGAAGAAGCGAAGGAATAGTTTGAAGGCGCTCGGAGGGCAATGCGATCACGATGTCATTGATATCTGCGCTGATAAATGAGGGAGTGAGTTGGTCCACTTCAAACACGGGCGCACCCTCAACTTCAACCGGCTCATCCGGAAGGCGTACGTATCCCGCGATCTTGCAGGGTAAGACCTGTCCGTTGGTTAGAGTACGAGAAACATGGCGGGCGTACGTATCCGTTCCCACCACCAGGATTCTGACTTCACTTCGGTCCGAAGTACGAGCCCACTCCAGAAACACACGAAAGAGAATACGTAGGAGGGTCGCGAGAACGAAAAGCGCAAGCGCGCTCAGCGCGACCACCAGCCGGGAGTAACTGGCGCCGCGGTAAAGAAATCCAACCGCCATTACGACCCCATAGGTAAAGGCCAGCGCCTCGAGCAACCGCCTCGACTTGCCCCCCGGAATATACAACTGCTCAAGATTCCAAAGCCCAGACTCTTCGGCCGCTATTGACCAGATGATCGTGGTCAGCAGCACTACTCCCCAGTAGGAGGGCAATCCCAATGCGTGATACGAGGGCAGGAACAAGTTGATGCCAAACCGTACTCGCACCGCAATGAAGTAAGCGACGATCGGCAAGAGCAATGTGAAAATTCTTAGATAGAAGCGAGCGTAGCTAAGCCGACTGCGAATCATGTAAACACATCTCCGGGACTCTTAATTTCACTTCACCCGGGATTTCGCATAATCCCATCGCAGCTTCGATGCCGTTTCCCTATCAAAGGTAAATAGATATGAATTAGTTACGCAGAAAAACGAAGGCCGTCCCCATCACTTTGAATAAATCCTGTGCGCAGTTAGATGCTTTTTGAGGACTAAAGGTAAATACCGTTGTTGCAACCCAAGAAATAAACCGAGCGCCTTGGCGATTTCCTGGCCAATCGATCGAGCTACGGTTTTTTCTGGGTGGTTGCCGGAGCGGCTCAGCTGTTTCCGAAGAATGTTCTTGCCGTCTTTGAATATCGATCGACCTACGCCGCGGGCGTTCCAAATCCGCAAGTACTTTAATGTATAGCCAATATCGAAGTAACGGCGAAAGAGCCCGATGGTTGAGTGTTGATGAGAATGAAAAACCGGGGCCATCGGCTCATAAACAATTTTCCAGCCCGCATCTAAAATCCGTTTAGCGATCCCGAGATCCTCAAACACTTTCATCTCTTCCGGAAAGCCTGTAGCTTGCCACGCGCAACGGCGAAGTGCCGCATTTACATCGGAAAAATGATAGAAGCGGTAGCCAAGAGTATTCCCCGATGCGGGATCCTTCACCAGTCGCTTCTCGCCATACAGCGTATCAAGTGCATGCTGTCGCTCGGGAGAAGAGCCTGATTTTGGAATTTGGCGCCCATAGACCGCGCCGACCGCGCTATCTGCGAAGTTGGAAAGCAGGCTTGCAAGCCATCGATCGGACGCAGGAACCGCGTCCTGCGAAAGAAAAACCAGAATTTCACCGGATGCCAAACCGGCCGCATAGTTGCGTGTTCGGGCGTGATGAAAGCTTTGGGCCGGTATATGTTCGATGCGCACCGGAAAGCGGCTGGCGGTTTCCAGCGTGGAGTCCGAAGAGCCGGAATCGACCAGAATGACCTCGCCGACTGTGATGTCTTTTTGTGCGTACACCTGTTGCAGCAAGGCAGCGATCCAGGTGGCGCCGTTCTTGGTGAGGATGAGAATCGATACGGAGGGCACACGCTTTGGAGCCGCGTCCGGGCCAAGAAGTTGCACGCTGCAAAAAGATTAACTCGCTGCACGCTGGATAATTTCCGCAGCTCTTGCGGCAGTGTTCTGCCACGTAAATTCGCGCCCGCGTTGTAAACCTTTTGTCCGCAGGCTGCCTCTAAGCTCGTTGCTTTCCGCGAGAGCGCTTATTCCTTCGGCGATGGATTCGACACGGGTTGGATCAACGAGGAGGCCTGCGTCTTGGACAGTCTCTGGCAGCGCACAAACGTTGGACGTCAACACGGGAGTTCCGCAGGCCATAGCCTCCAAAGGGGGCAGGCCGAAGCCTTCGTACAACGAAGGGAAAAGCAAGGCTAGCGCCCCGCGATACAAATCGGCTAAATCTTCATTCTTAGTAGGACAACAGAAGACGACCGCATTTCGCAAACTCAATTTGTCGATTTCGCTTAGAAGATTCTTGTCTGGATATCCCGTGATCAACATCCGGATATGTTTCCGCAGTCCAGTGCGCGCGTAGGCCTGCAACAGACGAGGCAGATTTTTGTGAGCTTTGTGGCTCCCGACATAAAGAAAGTACGGGTAGCCCGGCTCATGAGTTGCGCCCTCGGGACAGAACGGCGGTCCCACGCCGTTGCCAACGTTAACGATTCTCTCAGCGCTCAATCCGGCCCATCTGGCGATTTCCGTCCGAGAATACTCCGAAACTGTCAGTACAAACTCCGCCCGGTGGCAAGCAGGCCGGATGATACGCTGATAGTAGGCTCGCTTGAGCGCGTTTGAGTTGTCGGACACGCATAAATGATTGAGGTCGTGCAGGGTAAAGACGTAGCGGCCTGGCCACCCCAGGGGCGAGTTGTAGCCGGGGCTGAAGTAGAGTCGAGGTCGAATGCGACGGAGCGCCAGTCCCAGTAGCCAAGGATCAAAAGGATGCACGGGCCGGCGTCCGGCCTCGAATGACATAAGACCCGGAATGTTCTGGAAGACCTCCTGGGCAAAACGCCCAATGCCGTGATTGCCAAACCAGCGGGTGTCATAGAGCACGCCGGCCATTGCCGGCATACGGTATTCGGTCGTGTGAAGGAGGTCAGTTGCTCCGGTCGCCCTCATGTCGCTGCACCATACTCTGCTATGGGATCTGGGAATAAGAGCTGCACAAAATAAATCGCCCCCAGCACGGCCAAATTGTCCAGCAGCATTTTGATCGGGATGATGTATCCGTCGCGCATGATGCGGAAAAGAAAGTCGCAAGTGAAATAGACGTATAGCAAAGACCATGTCGCGCTAAAGCTCGCTCTGCGTGCCAGCCAGTCGGCTACTGTCCCGAACACGAAATAGACCAAGGGGATCCAGTATCCGAAATAGATGAGTCCTTGCGCGTAGCCGGAGAACGCGCCCAGCGGACTGAGGTCGCTGAACCGGTCGATATACAAAATAGAACTTTTATTGGGTAGAAGTAGGCGGGGCATCAGAAAGTAAAAGTTGTCCTGGATAAATTGCGGAATCGCGCCGCCTGCAGACCACAAATGAGAATCGCGAATAATCGAGAGAAGGGAAAGTTGAGAAAAAATGCTTTCCGCCATCACTGGGACCAACAGTCGAGCTGCCCAAGAACCTTCGCCGGAGAGTTCCAACGAAGAACGCAGCACAAAGACCACATAGGCTAAAACAGTTACCCCGCAAACGCCGCCAAGCACAATGCGCCAGCTTAGTTTTCCTCTCAGATAGAGGTACAACGAAAAACCCAGCACCGAGACGATGAAAAATATTCGCGTGCCGTGCAATAGGTTGATGCCATTAATCCCAGCGAGTATCGCAAACCAGAGGACGTTGCGCCTGCGTCCTGAAAACAACGCCGCAAGCGAAAATAGAACCAATAACTCGGAGAGCATCATAGACGCACCCCAGAGTCCGCCTTCCATCTGTCCCGTATCGAATGCGTAAGCGGAGTAAACGCCCGAAGGGACGAGCAGGATCTTTGAAAGGATGAAAGCTACCACAGTAAGCGCGACTGTGATTTGTGCCGCCCAACCCATTGCGGCTGGATATAGAGGAAGGCGACTTGAGATGGACTCGCCGTCGGTGGGTGTGCCCGTCAAGAAGCCGACGAGACTGCGGAATGCGGATCCTAAACAAAATGCTGCGCAGCCGAAAACATAGAGCAGGGTAATTCGCCGCAGATCTTGCCAATTAACCGCGGCCGCCTCACTGATCCCGTTCTGAGTAAACTCGTAGACCGCAACAAAGGCCAGAGGAAGGAAGTAGAGCAAGTTGTAGAACAGAAAATACTTGACGTGGGAAGCAACGACCGCGGTTCGGAGATTAGTTTGCATAAGAACTCTTCCCGTACAAGGACTTCACCTAGTATTAGCGCTGCATGGCGCGCGCTTGCCAAACCGCTGTCCAAAGCGCATTGAATCGCTCCCAATCGCCCATGAGCGCACGCTTGGTAAGGCGCAGCGTAACACCGCTCCACAAGGAAAGCCCGGGCAGGAACGCGTGTTTGCGAAAAAAACGCGCTGCTGAACTATTGAAATAGGCATCCATGCAGGCACTGGCTTTGCCGACGGATGCAGATTCCTTGTGCCAGATCCTGGAATCCGCTGCGACCCCAAGTTTCCAACCAGCTTTTCGCAACCGAAAACAGTAATCCGCATCCTCCCAATACATAAAGAAGCCTTCGTCCAGTAAGCCCGGAGTCAAAAGGGCGGAACGGCGCAAGAAAATGCTGGCTCCGGTAATAAAATCGAGATCCTGATCGGGCACAGGTTCGATGAAATGCCGGGAACGACCAAGCCAAAAATTAACGTAGCCGCCGCCCCAGGCCTGCAAAGTATTGGGCTCAGACATTGAATAGATCGCCGATCCCACGGCTCCGAGGCGAACATCGGATTCCGCTTTCTCGATGAGCGCTCGCAAGGCATTAGGGCCTACAGTCGTGTCGTTGTTGAGCAGCCAAACGTAATCGGTGCCGTCTTCGAGCGCGTGGCGGATGCCCACATTGCATCCCGCGGCGAATCCGAGGTTGCGTCCGGTCTCCAGGATGTCAAGCTTCGGATACAACGCTTTGAGTCTATTTACGGAGTCGTTGGTCGACCCGTTGTCCACCACAACGATTCTTGCCGCGGCAGAATGCAGATCCGCCAGTGAAGAAATACATTGGGCGGTGTCTCTCCATCCATTCCAGTTGAGCAAAATGATGTGAACGATGTCAGACAAGCCCAAACCACTCCATTCGCGAATTCGTTCTCTTCTTAGACCAAGCGTGCCATGATGACGAAAAGTTCATAGCGTAATCCGATGTCCCATATGGCCAGCGAGCGCGTCTTTGAATCCAAGCGCAATGTGGTGCAATTTCAGCCTTCGGTCCTCTTCCACCAGCAAAATCTTTCCAATTTCAATGAGCAAACTCCGCGCATCTCTAACTGTCCAAGCGAAGTCAGTCCACAAATACTTTTTGTAGAGCCACATGCGATTGCGAGTCATGTAATAACGGCGTGCCGCCCGATGATTTGTAGTAACAAATGTTCTTCCTAGAAGCTCGTGAGAACTTCGTGCCCCAAGAGAGTGCAGAAGGGTCGCTGTCTTCGACTGAACGATCACGAACCCCATGTTGCGAACCCGTAGGCAAAATTCATGGTCCACGTAGTCCATAAAGAGAGATTCATCGAAGAAATCGCAGCGCCGGAAGACGTTCAAAGGAATCATGCTGCCCGAGGTCATGTTCGCCAGGATTCTGCCGGTGCGATTATCTGCCTGTAAAGGCATCGGGACCAGAGATTCCCGGTCGATATAGCGGGGCGCCAGGATCGCTATCTTTTCCGCGTCCTCGTGATCTTCCGCGGTGCGAAGCATGTTGCCTACAAACGAGGCGGCAACCGTGCTGTCCTGGTCGAACAGAGCGACCCAGTCGTAATTCTGAGACTCCGCGTAGCGAACTCCAGCGTTGAGGGCAGCCGCTATTCCAAGATTGCAACCGTTCAGGATGACTTCACACTCGAACTCACGCCGGGCATGATCAACGATTTCCAACGAGGCACTGTCAGAGCCGTTGTCTACGATCGCCAAACTGTTGACTTGAGGACGCAGTGCCGCGACGTTTTCCAGCAGCGTAGGTGCAGGATTGTAGGTGACGATTACTCCGCAGACGCTCGATGTGTCTCTAGGAGGGAGTCCCAGAGTAACCGTCTCGGAAAGGAGCGAGCGCGTCAAATCAGAATCCCCAGGCCGTAACTTTCTTTGAAATTGTAGAAACGTTTGCCTGTCCGCCGTGAAATCTCGGTGACTGCGCGTTTGACGGCCGGAAAGCTTTCCGTGTCATGAAAAAGCGTGCATTGCGAATGGAGCGCGCTCCACAAGCCGCATGCGTATGTATCGGAATAAGTGTGAACGATATCAACGTGGATCAAATCGTATGAGTTGTCGTCTTGCCTGATCCAATCTCGATAATCGCTGAGGACAAGCCGCACATTTTCGAAGGGAGAAAGCCGTTTCACGGTCGCGGCGTAGATATTGTCCTTGTTCACGGTGTGCTGATCGCCGGTAAAAATGTCAACACCGATAACCGAACGAAAGAAGGAAGAGAGCGCGGCCGTCGAATAGCCATACTCGACTCCGAATTCGAGACAGGTGTTTGTTTTAACTTGAAACTTGACAATCAAGTCAGCGAGCACACTTTCGATACCTTTCCACGCCGATTCGACGGGTAGTGTTCGCGGGGGTGGTTGGCGGTATTTAGGTACATACGGAACAACTGGCACTCTTGCCCGTGCTAGGCTGCAAATCTCAGCCTTCCAATACTCAAGCTCGATAGTCATTGAAGACCTCACTGCCTTCCGAAGACTGAATCACTGTGCCGTTGCGTAAGAGCAACACACACCGCGAACACATAGGCTTATATCGGACTCATCGCTGGTTTGAAATACGCCCTCGCCGCGTGCAGCAACTCGCCTCGTTCCTCGGTGCCTAGGCTTACGAACCACGTCAGCAGGAACGTACTGACAGCCCAGAAAAACCACACAGACGCACTGAATTGCGGAGATGTAAACGGCCACCAACGCGAGAGTAGAACGATCGAGGGGAATGCGGCCACGGCCGGCCGTAACAGCCCTTGCAGCAGTAACCGCCTACGGGAAATCGCCAGAGAAGTTCCGGTATATCGCATACTGAATCCGAAGTGCATGGCGACACTCACGAATGCTCCCAGCAGAGTGCCTATCGCCACCCCGATGGCCCCCATGAATCTCGCGAGATAGATGCTGCTGGCCAGATTGACTGCAGCTTCCGCTATGGTCGCAGCCGTCGCGAACTTCTGCTTTCCGGTCGCAACCACCATCGTGGCGTACGGCAAGCAGAGATTGCGCACGATGTTCCCCAGAATCAGAATGCGCATAAACCGGATGGAGTGGGCAGCGTAGTCGGCACCAACCCACAAACGCAGGATGGGGTAAGCGCACACCAAGAGAGGCAGGCCGACCGAGATCAAGAGAATCGAGGAATATCGGGTTGCTCGATCGAGGATGCTGCCCATCTCGATTCTGCTGCGTTGAGTGCTGAGGGCGGATGCCGCCGGCATCAACGGTCCAACCAAAGCTCCCATAATCAGGATAAGGAAGTTAGAGGGCAGAGTAGCAACCGCGTAGTAGCCTGTTTCGCGGAACGCGTAATGCCCGACCAGAGTAATGTCGAGGCCACTCACGCAGAGCATGCCGGCCGACCAGATGGCGAGCACGAAACAGAAGCTCAGCATCTGCTTGAGAGAGTCTCGATTGACCGCAGACAATCTCACGCGAACCTTACTTGCCAGTTTCCGCCAAGCGAAAACCTGTAGAACACCCGTCGATACATTTACCACCGCAACCGCAGCCCCCATAATGGCCAGGCTGCCGTTCAGAAATACTGCCGCGCAGACGACCGCGGTGAAAAGAACTCGATTGATGATGGAGATCGCCATGGGCACGGCATAGAGTTGCAATCCCAGGAAAATAGCCGAGAACACTGAGCACGCCAGGCCGATTGCCAGGGAGATACCGATCAACAACACGCTAATGCGCACATCTCGATAGAGTGCCACTGGCATCGTTCGAAAAAGCTGCGGTACGCGGTAGGCCAGGATGAGAGTCAGCACGCTTCCCAACACGCTGGCCGCCAACATAATGGAGAAACCCGTGCTCGCACTACGCTCGGCGCCCGCTTCGTCTCCTCTGGCCATGAATTCAGCGACGTACTTGGATACTCCGCTTTGAACTCCGAAATCAAAATAAGAAACATAGGCGCTGAGTTGCAGGATGAGAACCCAGGCTCCGTAAGTCTGAAGCGGCAGATGACGAGTGAGGTAAGCGGGCAGAACCAGCGCGACCAGCGAAGCAATCAGCAGTCTGGCTACGCTAGCCGCCGCATTGCGAGAGAAGATAGCGTAGAAATGATTCTCCTTCGTTCCCAAAACAGGTGTGGGAGAAGATTCCGCTGTGTCTATGCCCGCGGACGCAAGCGGCACGACAGACTCGGTGATTGTCGCGTCGTCAGCTAATTTCACCGGAGTCCTCGTCGGGGAATCGTCCATTGCTCGTAACCTTGAAAGAATCCAAGATTTCCTGCGCCAGACGCGTGCCCGGATCGCTGTGGTCGGCATGTTGCCAACGATCATGCAACCACAGCCAGAAAGCGCCGCCTGCAAACGCCAGGAATGTCCCGCCCAGTATCAAAAGGATTCTCGGCGGAAACGACTTCTTCTCCGGCGGTTCGGGAGCATCCAGGACTTTTACGCTGAGCGATTCTTTGGCTTCCTCGAGTTTTGCCATCTCATACTGCTTGGTGAGAGTCACAAACACCGCCTCTTGCACTGTGACGCGGCGATAAAGGTCCGCGTAGGGAACTCCCAGGCCGGGGAGCTGGCGGATGGTCGGATAGTCCGCGTCTTGGCCGGCGGAAGAGTCAGGATTCGGCGGCGGACTTCCATTGCCGCCCAGCATTTGCAATTGGTGTTTGAGTTCGTTGACGCGGGCCTCGGCCGTACGTACACGGCCATTGCTTTCGGTATAAAGTTGGCGCAAACCCTGCAATTCAGTCTGCGCGCTAATCAATTGCGCTTCCACCGCGGCCGCGGTTCCCAACATCGCTCGCCCTTGTTCTTTAATGTCAATGGCAGTGTTCTTGGTGGCGAACTTGCTGAAATCCTGTTCAGCGGCTTCCAAATCCTGGTTAGCTTGCGCCAGACGCTGCTCCAGGAAAACGCGTTCTTTGTGTGCGGCCGAGTTATTCAGGCTTGTAACTACGCGATCTAATTCGGCGACATACTCAGCAGCCATCCCAGCCGCTCGCTGGGGACTCCGGTCTTCGACCATGACGGTGATGATGCCGCTCTTGCGGTCCGACGAAAGGTCGGTACGTTTTTCTAAGAGTTTTCGAGCATCTTCCCAGCGGCTGTAGGAGTACACCTTGCGGAGATCGAACTTGCCAATGACTGAGTCCTGGACGGTGCGGCTTTTCAATATCCCCAGGAAAAGATCGCTCGTGCTTTGCATTCCCAGAAAATCACTGGTCATGGAGCCCACATCGCTCCCGGTCTTGCCGACGACCGATGCCAACACAGCCGCCATGCCGGCACCCGCACCTTGGTCGGGCGGCATGATTCGTGCCGTCGCCGTATATTGAGCCGGAATGAGAAAGGCAATCACGGTCGAGAACAGGAGTCCCGCTGCGGTCCAACGATAAAGAACACCTCGCTGCCGCCACAGCAGGGCCAGAGCGGCAATCAACCGCTCACGGCGCCGGGTGAGCGAAACCTCGCGCAGGATGAGCGCACGCTCAAATTCGGCCTCACCAAAGTGTGCCTCGGAACCCGGATTTCTTTTCGTCGCCATGCGATCAGCGTCTCGAACCTCGGCTTGCCAAAGATCAGTCCACCGGATGCTTTGGCGAAGCGTGGGACTTTGGCCAAATACCCAATTGCACCATGGTGGTCACATCGTTTTGCCGGTTTGCCGCCAGCACCGGGAACGACCACGTTTCATACTGGACCGATGCGGAGATGCTGAAAATTGAGCGGAGACGGAAGTCGACGCTCACACTGGCATCGGTTAAATTGCCGCCATTGGGGACAAATTCGTGGCTCACGGTTTGATGTCGATAAGAGAATTCGAGTTTGTCTTTCGGATTGAACCAATACGTGCTCCAGGCTTGCGCCCCCTGTCCTCCGCGCCCGATCCAACTGCCCAGCAAATGGCCGGAATTCTGATATCCGGTGATCCAGGTAGAGTCGTAATAGAAGAATCCCGGGAAGCGGTTGGTCGAGCCTTGGTAAGGCAAATCGGTATAGACCCCTTCGACCCGGAAATCGAGCTTGGACAATTTGGGTAGTCGCGGGAAATACAACCCTCCGGTCCACGCGGCGAACGCAGGGTTTTCCAGTGGGGAAGTAAGGTCCTCCACGAAGCCATCACAATAAAACGTAGTGCCAGCGAGTTCGCGGATTCGATAACTCAGATCAAAGCCGGAGCGGCGGTCGCCGGGTTTGCTCGGAGAACCGGCCGTACTGTTCGCGGTCGAAAAGATACTGCGGACGAACGAATCCCAAGTGAGCGGATATCCGGGGCCACCGTAGTCGGTGGTGCGGGAAACCCCGATCTCAAGATTTTCCGTCGGCTTGAAACTAAACCGCTGGCCGTTGATGAAGGGCTGAGGATTTAGCGCTCTCCCCCACTCCCCGACCACGCCGGTGGAATTAAGAATGAATTGGTATCCCGAGAACTGGCCAATGAAAAACTCGATCCGCATGGGGCCAAACAATCCCAGGAAGCTAGGTAAGCGGAAGGGCGTGACCCGATCGATGCGAAACATGTTTATGGGGTCGGCATTGTCGCTGAACATCATCGGGCCACCTTGCCCTGGTCCCCACCACAAACTTTGCTTGCCATAGGAGACTTGCCAATCCGCGAGATTCATAGCGACGTAGGAATCGAGGAGGTGGGCTTGCTCGATGGGTGCGGTAGCAGTGGCAGGGGGAACCAGCGATTCGGGATTCACCAGGCCCGACAGCCGTCCGAAGTCTTCCTGCGCCATGGCCTGTCTCGCCGCGAGAGGCAGCGGAGGAGCGCCTGGCGCTTCCTGATACTCAGTCCGAAGATATCCTACAAAAGGCCCATCTTCCGCCCAGCCTGACACCCCGGAAACATTGTTGTAACCCTGCTCGTAGGGCCGGCCATAATCGTTCGTCATAGTCTGGGCGAAATGGTAGCCGTCGGTGAGAGGTTTGCCGGCAATTTCGGTAGAGCGTGTATAGACAGACTCCAAGTTGGCGGAAGCGTTATTTCCTCCGCCGAGCAAATCCTCTTCGGGGCTAAACTCGGTTTGCAATGCATGGTAAAGATGCGAGGCTGCGCTCTCGTCGGGATCGTCTTCGTTAATCTGGTCTTGAGCCTCGACTACTAAGCGCGCGCACTCCATGCGCGTCCATGGCCGCATATCGAGAAATCCGGTATGGACGTAGCCCAGTGCGATCAGGCGATCGAAAGCAGGATAGATCCAGCTATCCAAAGGCACGTAAGGAGAGCCCATATCCTTCGCTTGCCAATGCGAGGGACGGTCCGGCCGAATCGCCGGGAGTGTCCACTCCCGGCCCTCCAGGCTGGGATCGTGATGTTGATGGTAAACGTACGCACCGGCCAACCAACCCAAGGCCGAGCTTACTAATACATCCGACGGAAAATGCTGCTTGGCTTCTACGCGGGAGGCGCTAACCGCTGTGGCCAACCCATAAGCAAGGTATTTCACGAATGGATTGGGATACTCGTGGCCAATCACACTCGCAACCGACCACGCGGCGGCCGCATGTTCAGAAGGAAAACTAGCTCCGCCTTGCAAGAAGCGGCCGCTAGCGTTATCCAGATAGGGACGTTCGCGCCCCGCCGCGTACTTTACCGCTTCCACGAGAAGCACGCTATCCAGCGCAGACTCTCCGCTGAGGAAGCCGGTTTCACGGTGATGTTCGTTATGCGTGGTCAGACCAAGCAGATACGCGCCTCCCGCGACGCCGGCCATGGCGCCGACTCCGTAATCGGAAATATGGCGGTAACGCAACAATGTGCTGGGATCGTTGCTGAGGCTTCGGCTTACGTCGCTGTCGGTCGCCAGCAAAGCCGCCGTCAGTCCGCCCAATGGAACCAGCCATGTGGCATCAGTCAGCCGGATTCTTGCGGGACTAGTCAACATCCCAAGCTCGTCGTGAAAAACCTGTTGTGGCAAACCGATCAATCGATTACTGGGCGGCGGCGATGGCGTCTGGTTCGACGGTTGCGGATCGGAACTCTGCTCGTCCGAATTCGGTTTCGCGAGGCCAGGTCCGTTCTGCAAGACCGGAGTCGAACCGGCAGGCATTTCCGGAGACTGCGCGAAGGCGGCCGGCCCGCTCATCGAACATAGCAATACGACTTTCACAAGGTTGGCCAGACTCCTATACAAGGGATGCGTCCTCAATAACTCGCTGCCAAAATCGCGCTCGTGGTGATCGAGCTAAGAACCTGCGCATTCTGGAAGATCGTCTTCCAGATGGGAGGCCCTCCGAGCGCCTTTTCTGGCACCACCACCATGTCGCCCGGCTGCAACGTCGCACTCAAGGACTCACTCCACAGAGTGGAATGGCGGCCGACCACACTCCCGTCGGCGCGAATGACAAACATTGCCCGCTTGTTGGCTAGATTGGTCGGCCCCCCGGCGCGCATAAGATACCAGCGGGCACTCTTGCCCGGACGATAGGCCAGAGCGGTTGGACCGTAGACCTGCCCCTGCACCAATACGTAGCTGGGCCGCTTGGGAACCGTAAGTAGGTCGCCGCCGCGAACCGTGAGGTCTCGATTGGTGTTTGCCCAATTGCGCAGGTCCGAAGAGATTTGAACCGTGACTCGCCCGGTCGGAGGATTTTTCACCAGGGAGTCGAGCGTGCTTTGCCATTGAACGTAGGCTGAATCATCCGACATCCGCTCGTTCGGGTCGGAAGTGGCGGCCGAAGCCAGCTTTACGGCTGTCTGCTGCTGGCGCACCCGCTGAATCGTGTCCGAGTAAGACTTTTCCTCGAGCTGCTGAACTTCCAAACGCGTCAATACGGAACCGTAAGGATAGGCGGACGGCGAGAAACCACCAGCGCGTTGAATGACTGAACTCAATTTCTCGCCCGGCCGTATACCGTAGGTCCCGGGATGCACGACCTCGCCCCGCAGAGTCATCGACGCTCCCAAATCGCTCCAGCCGGGACGTTGACGAATCGCCAGGACATCTCCGTTATGCAAGGCGAGGTTGGCCTCGCTTTCTGAGTCGCTGGACAAGGCGGATGCGAGGAGAATTTTTTCCTGGCCCCCGCTGATTTCGTCGCCAGTTTTCCATTCGTAGTGCGTGAGGTCTGCGGTTTTAGGATCGGCGCTGGGCAGTAAACCGCCCGCAGCCTGAATTAAATCGGCGACCCGCATGTTATTCGCCAAGGGATAACGTCCCGGCCGCGCTACGTCGCCCTTGATATAGGCGGTCGGCGGATCAATCGCGTCGCCATTTTTATGGATTAGAATCCGGTCTCGCGATTTCAAGATGACATTCTCGGCCGGACTGCCGTCCATCGCGCTTTCCAGCTTGACGGAGAAAATCTTCAGACTGCTGTCGGAAAGATAACGAAATACCTGAGCGTCCTGACCATCGGCGTCAGGCGCCAGCCCTCCCGCTAAGTGGATCGCGTCACTGAGATGGATGTCTCCCGAGGTGCGATAGGTTCCCGGCGCCCGCACTTCGCCCCACACCGAAACAACAGGAGGATTTTCGAAGTCGTAACGGCTGAAAATGTGAACCGTGTCCAGCGGTTGGAGTAACGGCGCAGTAGACGGATCGGCGAGGGCTGCGGCCAAATCGAAGCTCTGTACCTGTGGGCGGTAGTCAGGCGGGCGCAACCGAATGATTTCAGCGTATTGTCCGGCGGGCTCAGGGAGTAGATCTTTGTAGGACGCGACTAAGTCTGTCACCCGCATCCCATCGTGGAATGAATACTTTCCTGGCCGGATGACGTGTCCGTCTAAGTAGACCGAATCTTGACTGAATGGCGCGATGGGGAAAATTCTGACTTTGTCCCCGTCCTGGACGGAAAAGGAATCAAGCTTGGCGGCGACATCGCTGGAGTCCTTTACGCCATCCACATCCAGGCTGATCATAGTTTGCTTTTCGTGCTCGATAACGCGCTGTACCTCAATATGGCGAAGGGTTGCAGTTGGAAGTAATCCCCCGGCCAAAGTAAGCACGTCCCCCAAGCTCTTCTCGTCTTTTCGTTCGTAGATTGCCGGCCGGCGTACCATGCCTTCGACCGTGATTTCAGGCCCTATGGGGGGGATCAGAACCGAGTCGCCATTTTCCAGATGCTGCACATCGCTTTTCACTCCATGCAGCAATAAGTCATACGTATCCACTTGCTGGATTAGCTGGTCTCCGCGGTAATGCTTCAAGACCCGCAACGATCCCCGTGCGGTGGGTCCGCCCGCGGCGAATAGCGCGTTCAGCGGGGTGGAAAGGGAACTGATGTCATAAGCGCCGGGGTGAACCACGTCGCCAACCACGTACACTCGCACGGTTCGAAGACGAGACAAGGAAACGTCGGCGGAAACGTCGCGAAATTGCTTTCGCAAAATATCTTGAACGGATTGCTGCAACTGCCCCAACGAACTGCCAGCCACCAGCATGGGGCCAACCTCCGGCAGTAAAATACGGCCCTCACGATCCACGATTCGATAGAAATGCCGCACCACACCACCCCACATGTCGATGGACAAGCCGTCGCCGGGGCCGACTACGTAGTCCGGCCCAGCCGGCAGATCCATGGGAACATTCTGCAAATCGCGGGCGCCGTTTTCGAAAATCCGCATGCCAAAGCGCTCCGGCGTGGCGGGGTGCGGCGACGCCTGCAAGTACATATCGAAAAGCGAAGGAATCCCGTAGTAAGGATTGGGACGGCCGTATAAGTTTTGACCTGCACTCAAGCCATCGCGCAAACGTGGCTGATTAACACCTGATGTAGCGCTCACTGGTTGATAACGCGTGTTCGAGCCATTGACCGGAGTTGTTCCGTCCTCCGCCAGTTCGGAGGGCGAGCCCGAATCGCCTCCTTGCACACCACCTATGCTAGGCGAGGAGCCTTGTGTCCCTGGACTCATCTCCTGCGCCTGCACATCCATTTCTGATGAGTCAGCTCCGCGCACGTCCGAGCCCTCCGCGCCTACCCCGTTCGCGGCAGTTTGACGATTGAGCAGGTCCGAATCTGAAACGCTACCCGCCTCCGCTCCTTGCATGGAAGCTTCGGGAGAGCCGAAGGCGGCACCGCTGGCGGCCAACTCTTCCGCGGTTTGTGCATCTTGTCCTGAAGCCGGGCCACTTCCCGGTTGTGAGTTATCAACAGATGTCAGCCCGGTGGGACGATTCGGCTGTGCCCCGCAGCCAGGCGAAGAACACGTTGGCCGTGTCTCTGGGGCAACCTGGTTTTGAGGGGCCTGCTGCGTCATCCCAGTACGTTGCTGACTCTGCGCCTGCCTTCGGACGCGCTCTTGCATAAGCAACGTTTGCTGCTTCGATAAAGAAGATTCCGGATTGAGTTCCGGCAAAAGATATCCATATTTCTGCACCAGCAAGGTGGCTTGCGAGCGGAAGATGACATCCGTTTCCAGGCGGTTGAAAATGGCCTCATCGGTAAGGTCGGTATCGGAGACCAACTGCCCGTGATCGGCCGCATCTTTCGCGACCCAGCGCTTCAGTTCGACCAGCAAACCGGGATCGCGGTAGAAAATAGCGATCAATTGCGTAGCCCGCGCGGCCACGTGAGCCATGTTTTGCCGCTCTAGGTCAGAAACTGGCGCCCCTGATGGTTGCTTGGTCTGAGCTGACGCTCCCAGCCCTGCGCAAATGAGAGCAATTACAATCCCGCTTAAAAGATGGGAGATACAATCCCGGCGTGGTGTCTTGCCCATCGCGTTCGGCGCCTCCCGGTCCTCGGCCATTCGCTTCCGCTTCGATATTTCCCTGTGTCAATCGCGGCCAAGACACACCAAAACCGAGCCGGCTTGACTGTTGCTTGCACCCTAAGCCCGCCATCCCTCGATACTGTTCTGCGTGTCCTGATCTCGGCTAACCATTCTGGTTAACTGATCTGAGATGAACGTGCGGGTTAGGATGTTTCGGGGCGGTCTAAGGTTGCTGATGTTCTGCACTGGGCACCTGCGGTCCGGCTTGTTCTCCGTTTTTCCTGCGGGTACACTGCAAATTCGATGCGAAGGAAATCTCAGTGTTTGCCTAAGATTAGAAGCGCGCGGTGCGTCCTTTGTTTGGTGTGGATTTCGATCCTGTCCACCCTTCCTTCCCTTGCGGTGACAGGCACGGACTACTACAACCACGTGGTCTTCGACAACAGCATCACATCCGACTTCTACTATTACAGTAGCGGCCGATCGGTGTTTCCCAGCTCAGTTGAGTTGCAATCGGGAGCGCTGCCGGTCGAAAAGAAGATTTTTTTTACTGCTCCTAACGCGCTCCGCCTGCAGTGGCGCTCCGTGCCGGGCGGAAGTTGGGAAACCGAAGTCCGCGTAGTGAGCATGCGCAATCGCGCCACAGATTTCCGCGGCGACACGCTTTATCTCTGGTGCTATACGCCCGAAGCGATTCCCGCGGCTGATTTGCCATTCGTTCAACTGGAAGACGAACAAAATGACTTCACTGTACCGGTCATGCTGGATGGGATCGTTGGCGATTTGCCCGCCAAGCGCTGGGTGCAAATTCGGCTTCCGCTCAGCGACTTCGCCACGGCATCGATTCATCCTTTTCAATCGCACGCCTTGCATAGCGTGTACTTCGGGCAGAGCGCGGCAGACGATACCCCTCACACTTTAATCATCGATGAGATGAAAATCGACGACAAGAACGCGGGCACTCCGGTTGCCCCGGAAATCAGGAGCCTTCCTCCAACTCCGCAAAATCTCCGGGCCAAGGGCTATGACCGGCACGTGGACCTTACCTGGGACCCGGTGGCCGATGACGATTTGCAAAGCTATGCAATTTACCGCGCGCTGGGCGGACAGAAATTTCAACCCATCGGGATTCAAACTGCGGGCCTGAATCGCTACATGGACTTTCTGGGACGGCCGGGGTTGAAAGCTTTTTACCGCGTGAAGTCCGTAGACCGTGCTTACCGGCGGTCTGCCTACTCTGCCCCAGCCTCCGCGTCGACTCGAGAGCTCTCGGACGACGAGTTACTCACCATGTTGCAGGAAGCGTGTTTTCGCTACTACTGGGAAGGCGCGCATTCCCAGGCGGGAGCGACACTCGAAAATATTCCGGGAGACGATCGCATCGTCGCAACCGGCGCCAGCGGTTTTGGGATCATGGCTCTCATCGTTGGCGTGCAGCGCGGGTTCATCACTCGCGAGCAGGGCATGCAACGCCTCGCCCAAATCTTGAACTTCCTGGAAAAGGCTCCGCGCTACCACGGTGCCTGGTCTCACTTCATGAATGGCTACTCTTCCCAGAGCATGCTGGTATTCGGAATGTTCGATAACGGCGGCGATCTGGTCGAAACCTCATTCCTTATGGAAGGCCTGTTGTCCGCTCGTCAATACTTTCGGGGCACCAGTGAAGCGGAGCAAGATATCTATCTGAGAATTACCCATCTATGGGAAGGGGTTGAATGGGATTGGTATCGCCGTTCTCCACAAAATGACTCATTGTTGTGGCACTGGTCCCCGCAGTGGTCGTGGTACATCGATCACCGTCTGACTGGATTCAACGAGACCATGATTACGTACCTGCTGGCTATCGCCTCGCCCACCCATGGTGTTCCGGCTGATCTCTATTACACCGGATGGGCGGGCCAGTCTACAGCCGCGGTTGCTTATCGCAGTGGATGGTCAGGGACAAACGAAGGGGACCGCTACAGGAACGGGCACACTTACTATGGCATCAAGCTCGACGTTGGTGTAGGGACGGGAGGGCCTCTGTTTTTTACGGATTATTCCTTCATGGGCTTTGATGCGCGCGGCATCCATGACCGCTATACCGATTATTTTGAGAACAATCGTAACCTGGCGCGCATTAATCTGGCGTACTGCGAAGCCAACCCTGGCCATTTTCAAGGCTACGGTCCTGACGATTGGGGACTGACAGCGAGCGACGATCAGCTAGGCTATTCCGCTCACGCTCCAGACCGCGCCAACGACAATGGCACGATTACTCCGACGGGCGCACTCTCGTCATTCCCGTATACGCCCGAGGCCTCGATGGCCGCATTGAAGTTTTTCTATCGCGAACTCGGCGACCGGGTCTGGGGAGTCTATGGTCCGCGCGACGCTTTTAATCTAAGCCAAAATTGGTTTTCTCCGGTTTACATGGGCCTCGATCAAGCCCCCATTGTGGTCATGGTCGAAAATTATCGCAGCGGCCTTATCTGGAAGCTGTTTATGTCCAATCCGGAGATACAGCCCATGCTGGATAGAATTGGATTCCAGCCTGATAGCACCGCTACCGCGAGCAGCGCCGCGCGCTAGCATCCTATCGCTGCAGTTTTCTCCTGGACAGCTTTCGGGTCTTAAATTGTGGGGCTGCGTCTGAATCTGGGGAAGCGTTGCTATTCGAAGTCTGCCAGAATCTGATTGCGTTTTACGGCGTCGCCGGGTTCCACTTTGAGCGATTTTATTCTTCCCGTAATCGGTGCATTGATTCTGGTTTCCATTTTCATCGCCTCAAGCACTACCATGAGTTCATTCACCCGCACGTCGTCACCGACCTGGGTTGGTACGCGCATGACGATTCCTGCGATCGGGCTGCGGCACACTTTAGATTCGTCCACACTGCCCTTGGCCTCTGCGTGAGACGCCGGCTTCGGAACCGTCGGCACGACCGAGGACTGGATCTTAGCGCCCACCGGCGGCATTGACTCCGGTGAGTAATCTTCCCCGTTCTTCTCGACCTCCACTTCATAGGATGTTCCATCAATCACAATCTGCAGTTTCAAGCATTACTCCTCGGAGCGAAGTCACGGCGCCGCGCCCGGTGACAGAGGACGTTCGGCCAAGAACAATTTCGTGTGAAGCGTGAATCAAAATTCGCCCTTCCTGCACCCATGCTTCATGATTGACGGAGGGCTTCTGCGCCAGAAGCGGCGGCTGGGGCGGAGTTCCCATCCTCTTCACGGACAGAAGCCGTGCGTCTTGACCGCAGCTTGCGGCGACAGTTTCGGCGATCACGGCCAAGATTTCTGCTGGAATCTCATACTCCGTATCGATAGGCAGCGCCGACAAACTCGCACGGCTCATCACTGTTTCCGTGGGCATGGGGACTGTAGCGGCAGTAATCCGCGCCAATGCCTTGTGATCGAGTTCCCGCACTCTCGCAAGAAGCGTGTTCCGTGCTTCACGATTTCGCCTTGCGCTTCTGCGTTGCAGCAGATGGAGCAACCCGAAGTAGGCGGCACTCGCAGCGGCAAAGGTTAGTATCAAGATGAGGATAAGCATCTGAGTCTCCGGCCCTTAAAGCGGAATCAGCCCATGTTTTTTCGGTGGCCGCCTTTCCCGCTTGGTATGCAGAGCTTCCAACGCCTGCGCGAGATATTTTTTGGTCTCGGCGGGTTCGATAATGTCATCCACCAACCGGCGTCCGGCCGACACATAAGGATTCGCAAACGTGCCGCGATAAAGGTCAATCAGTTCCTGTCGTCGTTCCGGCTTGTTCTCGGCGGCGTCAATTTCATGGCGAAACACGATTTCGGCCGCGCCCTCAGCGCCCATCACCGCAATTTCAGCCGTGGGCCAAGCCACCACTCGATCCGCTCCCAGGTCCTTGCAGCACATCCGATATAGGCTCCGCCATAGGCCTTGCGCAGCACGACGGTCAGTTTAGGCACGGTCGCCGCCGAATATGCGAAAAGTATCTTTGCCCCGTGACGAATAATCCCGCCATACTCCTGTTCCACGCCGGGTAAGAATCCCGGCGTGTCCACGAAGGTGAGCAAAGGAATATTAAAGGCGTTGCAGAAGCGCACAAAGCGGGCAACTTTGTCGGATGCGTCAATATCCAGGACGCCCGCGAGCACGCAGGGCTGGTTGGCCACAATACCGACCGTGCGTCCCTGGATGCGGCCGAAGCCGATCACTACATTGGCCGCGAAACCCGGCTGAATTTCAAAAAAGTCCTGATAGTCCAGCACCCTCGTGATAACCGTCCGCGCATCGTAGGCAACTTTCGAATCGGCTGGCACCGCTTCGTTTAGCTCGGGATCGATTTCTGGCGAGAGCCGGTAAGGGAGTCTAGGAGGATCTTCCAGATTGTTGGCAGGCAAAAACTCAGCAGCCGTCGGCACAGCGCTAGCGCCCCGTCGTCATCTTCGGCGATCAGGTGAACTACTCCCGAGCGATTCATTTGAGCCGCGGGCCCGCCCAAGGCCTCGCCGCTTACCACTTCTCCCGTCACCTGTTTGATGACTTGCGGCCCGGTAATAAACATCTGCGCCCGTTTGGTCTGAATAATGAAATCAGTAAGCGCTGGGCTGTAAGCCGCCCCGCCCGCGCACGGGCCGCAAATAATGGAAATCTGCGGAACGCTGCCGGAGAGCAGTACATTGTTGTAAAACACGCTGCCGTAGCCGGACAGGCTATCGATTCCTTCCTGCACCCGCGCTCCACCGGAATCATTAATAAAGATGAAAGGGCTGCCGGTTTTCAGCGACAGCTGCATCATCTCGGTGATCTTGTCGCAGTGCGTCTCGCCCGCGGTCCCTCCGCACACCGTGAAGTCCTGGCTGGCCAGATGAACTAACCGGCCGTCCACCATGGCGCAGCCCGTGACCACCCCATCCGCTGGCGTTTCTTTTTCCGCCATGCCGAAGTAAGTGGCGCGATGCTTGGCAAACAATCCGATTTCCTGAAAGCTTCCGCGGTCTACCAGCCGGTCAACCCGCTCGCGCGCCGTGAGTTTGCCGGCCGCATGCTGCTTCTCAATGCGCTGCTTGCCGCCGCCCTCCGTAATATTCGCGCGCTTTTGGCGCAACTCGGCGACTCTCAACTCCATCGCGGTTTTCTTTTTTGTGATGAGCTTCAGTTTCGGAAGGGCAATGGTGGTAGTCACAGCCTTGGACGACGATGGTTCTGAACCGGGAAACGGGTTAACGGCCAACGGTGAACCTCCCTAACCGGGAATTTGGGATCTTCCTGCCCGACGGAGAAAGTCTGCAGGAATCCCGTTTTGGCAAGTGATTCGGGGGACGAACCGCCTGCACCGAAAAGATAATTCTAAAGTTTGCGGGTGGAGGGGCCTCAACGTCAGTGATTTGGATCACCACAAAGTGTTACCCAGGAAAATTCAGCCATTGCCCAAATGTGACAGCCGTCACTGCGAGCCGCGGTGCGGTGGAGTAATAAAATATGAGGGCGGAGGCGTCTTCACACCATGAGCCTGGGCAAACGAGTGCGATCCAATCTTAGTTACGGTAGAAAGCTCGTCCGATCTGGCCTCGAAGGCGCGGCCCAGGGCCGCCACTCTTTCCTGGAAGGCGGTCCGCTCACGCCATTCTTGAATGATGCCGCGCGAAGAGCCTGCAAGCAGGCTACTATCGGCGCCTGCATCGGCTTGTTAAGCAGTTACCTCGGCAGACGGCATAAGCCTACAAACCGCGCGCTGGCCTATGGCGCGGTTGGAGGCATCATTGGATTCGGCGCAGGGCTCACCTGGAGAACTCACGGTTTAGCCACGAGTATTGGACAAGGAGCCGCAAAGAAACTAAACAACGTCCGCGACGAACGTTGGCTGGAGAAACACCCCATCAATTACGCCTGAAACCTTTATTGCGTATTGCAGCCACGGCCCGGTTTCCTGGGACGGTTGGTTTTCTACGGGAACGAATCGCCCAAAAAGACATCCACAGCCCAATTTCTGCAACAACCGTGATTCTGGTCACAGTCGGCACGCCTTCTTTTCTTAAACAATGAGCAGTACTCGTTCCCGAGGTGCTTGTTGTTCCAAATCACCCACGCCGAGTTTATCGCGCCGGGCATCAAGCGGTTCCTCATTCGAAGCTCCGCGCATAGCGCACAAACAGAAGCCCGGACAATTCGTCATCGTGCGAGTTCACGAAGAAGGTGAGCGCATTCCCCTCACCATCGAAAGTTCCGATCCCGCAACTTGGCACCATCAGCATCGTGGTGCAGTCGCTGGGCAAGACCACGCACCTGCTGAATTCTCTGAATACCGGGCGATCACATTCTGGATGTCGTCGGCCCGCTCGGCAAGCCTTCCGAAATTGCGAAGTTCGGCACAGTCGTGGTGATGGGCGGAGGCGTGGGCACAGCCATGGCCTACCCGACCGCAGCCGCTTTGAAGAGAGCAGGGAACCGCATTATCTCGATTGTCGGAGCGCGTAACAAAGAATTGGTGATCCTGGAGCGCGAGATGCGCGAGGTCAGCGATGTGCTGATGCTCACCACCGACGATGGAAGCTACGCGGAAAAGGGTTTCGTTACCAACAAACTGCGCCAATTCATGGAGAGTGGCGAGCACATCGACATGGTGCTGGCGGTCGGCCCCATTCCCATGATGAAAGCCGTGGCCGATATGACGCGGGGCGAGCATATCCGCACGCTGGTTAGCCTTAACCCCATCATGATTGACGGCACCGGCATGTGCGGCGGTTGCCGCGTGTTGATCGACGGCAAGAGTGAATTTGCCTGCGTCGATGGACCCGAATTCGATGCCCATCGCGTGAACTTTGAAATATTGGTCCGGCGCAATACGACATACAGCACAGCAAGAGCAGCAGGCACTGAAGGAATTCAAGTGTGAGCAGGGATCGCGAAGTCGAGAGAGCGCAGACGTCTGAAAGACGGCATCGGCGCGAAGGACGAAGGTAGAACGTGACTGAGCCAATCAAGCCATCGCTGAATGTGTTGCCGCTCAAAGAGCGCATGAAAGTGCCGCGGCAAGCCATGCCCGAGCAGCCTGCGGATGTACGCTCCACTACTTTCACTGAAGTGAATCTGGGATACAGTCCGGAATTGGCGCGTCAGGAAGCGCTACGCTGTTTGGAATGTGCCAGGCCGGCCTGCACGACAACATTGCCCCGTGGGCGTAAAAGTTCGCGAGTTTGTAGAGTTGATCGTGGCCGGCGATTTTCTGGCTGCTGCCGCGAAGATTCGCGAAGACAACGTGCTTCCCGCCATCACCGGCCGCGTTTGTCCGCAGGAAGACCACTGCGAAGGCGCCTGCCTCATGCGGCAAGAAAGTGAAGCCGCTCGGCATCGGCTATCTCGAGCGTTTCGTCGCCGATTATGAGCAGCGCATGGGGGTTCGTCATCTTCCCCAGGTTCAGCACTCCGGAAAGAAGGTCGCTGTGGTGGGCAGTGGCCCATCAGGACTCACGGTCGCCGGGGATCTGGTGCAAAAGGGGCACAAGGTTCGCGTCTTCGAGGCGCTGCATGAACTGGGCGGCGTCCTGATTTATGGCATTCCTGAATTTCGCCTGCCCAAGCAAATCATCCGCGAGCAACTGGATTACATGCGCGCTATGGGAGTCGAGTTTGAAGCCAATGTCGTCGTCGGCAGAACGGTGACCATCGACGAACTGATTCAGGAAGAAGGCTATGACGCGGTGTTCATCGGGACGGGCGCTGGCCTGCCCGTCTTCATGAATATTCCCGGCGAGCACCTGAATGGCGTGTATTCCGCGAATGAATTTCTCACTCGCATCAACCTGATGAAGGCCTACAAGTTTCCCTCCTATGACGAGCCCATGGTGGACTTGCAAGGCAAAGACGTGGCCGTCATCGGCGGCGGCAACACGGCGCTGGATACTATCCGCTCGGCCCTGCGTCTGGGCGCGCGCAAAGCCTATGTAATCTATCGCCGCAGCGAAGCTGAAATGCCGGCGCGGGCCGAAGAAGCCAAACACGCTCGCGAAGAGGGCATTGAATTCCACATGCTGACCAATCCGATTGAATTTCTGGGCGACGGAGACGGATGGCTCAAGGCCGTCCGCTGCGTGCGCATGGAGCTTGGTGAGCCGGACGCATCGGGCCGGCGTCGGCCAGCGCCGATTGCTGGATCGGAATTCGATCTGCCGCTTTCGGTAGCCGTCATCGCCATCGGCACCAGCGCGAATCCGATTGTGCAGAGCACCACGCCCGGGCTGGGCACCGACAAGCGTGGCTACATCCAGGCCGACCTCACTACCCAGCGCACTTCGCGACCTGGTGTATTTGCCGGAGGCGACATCGTCACCGGAAGCGCGACCGTCATCCTCGCCATGGGTGCCGGGCGCAGAGCCGCACAATCCATTCACGAGTATCTGACCACCGGACAATGGTGAGGCTGGAACCGACTGGGATTCTAAGCGGGAGGTCTGAGGTATGAATACCGATCTGAACGCGACACCCAAATGCGAAAATTGCGGCCTCCGGCGTCGTGCCGAGAAGCGTCCCACGTCTCTGCTGGCTCGCCTCTGGCGCTGGCACACCGGATGGTGTCCCGGGTGGAAGGCTTATCAGAAGTGGCTGGCCGAAAAAGCTGAACGCGACCTTGTGACCGCCGCATTGAAAGAGAAGGTGGGCGGAGATTTTTAATGATGGACAGCCTGTTTTTTCGCCAGATTTGCTCATAGCAGCTTAAGCCGCGGCGCATATCTTTCGGGGGGCTTTCAAGTTGGGGTTGAGCCGTGATCGTAGTCACACCCGCGCGTGCTGCCCGTCATGGTTCAACAATCTGTCTGGAATGACAATCAAACGAGATGTTGGAATGGAGGGCGGCCATGATGCTGGCTTATCGACTCGTGCGCCTGATCGAAACCCACTCTGACGTTTTGGCGGCGGGTCTTCTCAAGAAAGTGCAAGACTCCCCAATCACCAGATCTTACGTCGATATTCCTCAGGAAGAGCTCAAACAACGAGTCTCCGAAATCTACCGTCATTTGGGGGAATGGCTTCTCGGCCGCAGCGAGGTCGAGGTCGAGACCCGCTATATGGAGATCGGCGCGCGGCGCGCTCATCAGAATGTGCCCCTCAGTGAACTAACTTGGGCCATTGTTCTCACCAAGGAAAATCTGTGGGAGTTCTTGAGGGAAGAAATGCCACCGGAACGCGCTCTGGAGATCTTTGGTGAACTCGAACTGCTGCAGATGTTAGAGCGCTTCTTTGATCGCGCCATTTACTCTGCCAGTGTCGGCTACGAGGCGGCTGTTTCCGCTCAATCGAATCCCGTTTTGCAATCGCAGCCGACCAGCGCCTGAGGAGAAACGGATGTCCTGGGAACGCGATTACTCGAGCAAGTTGAGTACTCCGGATCAAGCTCTGCAATGCGTGAAGTCGGGAATGCGGGTTTACATTCAGCCGGGATGCGCCGAACCCGAGATGCTGGTGGAAGCGCTCATGCGCCGTGGTCCTTACGTAAATAGCGTAGAAATTGTGCATATGTTGACTATGGGCTGCGCGCCCTATGTGTCACCGGAAATGGCCGGACACTTCCGGCACAACGCAATGTTCATCGGTCCCAACGTGCGTGACGCAATCAACGAAGGCCGCGCCGATTACACCCCTATTTATCTCGCTGAAATTGAAGAACTGTTCGAAAGCGGAGCCATGCCGATTGACGTAGCACTGCTCCAGCTTTCTCCGCCTGACTCGCACGGTTTTTGCAGCTTTGGCGTCGGCGTGGATACCTCCCTAACTGCGGCCCGCTATGCCCGCTACGTCGTGGCCCACATCAATGACCAGATGCCTCGTACTTACGGAGACAGTTTCATTCACGTCAGCAAGCTCAATGCAATTGTGGAAGGCTCCCGTCCGCTATGCCAGGCCAAGAAACCCCATATCACCGATACCCATGTCGCCATCGCCAAAAATGTAGCCGGCCTGATTGAGGATGGCGCCGTGCTCCAGATTGGTATCGGCGCGATTCCTGACTCGGTCTTGCCCTTTCTTATGGATCGCAAAGACTTGGGTGGGCATAGCGAGATGGTTTCTGACGCACTCATCCCGCTCATCGAAGCGGGCGTCTTGACGGGCGCGCGAAAGAATTTCAAGCCCCGCAAGGTCATCGTTGGTTTCGTGCTGGGCACGAAAAAAATGTTCGAGTTCGTCGATAACAACCCGAGCTTTGAGTTTCATCCCACCGCTTACACCAACAATCCTGTGTTAGTGGCCCGCAATGACAACATGGTGGCTGTAAATTCAGCGTTGCAAATTGATCTGACCGGCCAAGTGTGTTCCGACTCGCTGGGAAATCAGTTCTATAGCGGCATTGGCGGGCAGGTCGATTTCCTGCGGGGAGCGGCTTACTCCAAGGGCGGAAAGCCAATTATCGCTTTGGCCTCGACCGCCAAACATGATTCGCTTTCGCGCATTGTTCCGGCACTGAGTTCCGGCGCCGGCGTGGTCACCACGCGCGGCCTCGTCCGTTACGTTGTCACTGAATTTGGAGTTGCCTACCTTCACGGCAAATCCATCCGCGAGCGGGCGAAGGCGCTCATCGAGATCGCCCATCCGAAGTTTCGCGATGAGCTTTATCAGTACTGTGAAAAAACGAAATGGCTGCAGCGCCCCCAGGCTGCGGAACCGGTACCTTCGAGGTGAATCATGGCGCCACGAGGTAGGGTCACTATCAATGAAGATGAATGCAAAGGATGCGGACTGTGTGTCGAGTCCTGTCCGCCGAAATGTCTGCACCTGTCGCCTGAGCTGAGTTCTTCCGGCGTTCATCTGGCTCGTTACACGGGCCAGGACTGCACCGCTTGCGGAATCTGCTTTTACTGTTGTCCTGAGCCTGGCGCGATTACGGTATACCGCTCAATTGTTCCACGCATTGCGGCCGAGCCCTCGCCGGAGGTGCAACATGCGCCAGCTTTGTAAAGGCAATGTTGCGGTAGTGAAAGGCGCCATCCTGGCCGGTTGCAGCGCTTACTACGGATATCCCATCACGCCTGCCAGCGAGATCGCCGAAGCC
This sequence comes from uncultured Acidobacteriaceae bacterium, assembly GCA_963712035.1. Classification (GTDB taxonomy): domain Bacteria; phylum Acidobacteriota; class Terriglobia; order Terriglobales; family Acidobacteriaceae; genus PALSA-270. Next base: position 193,270 of record CAVQGL010000010.1, read on the forward strand.
GCAGCGCTGTTCCTGCCGCAAGTCGGCGGAACCTTTGTGCAAGCTGAAAGTGAAGTCGCCGCCATTAACATGGTGTATGGCGCGGCGTCGGCTGGGGAACGCGTCATGACCGCCTCTTCTGGACCCGGCATCAGTTTGATGCAGGAAGGGCTTTCCTATCTCGCCGGTGCGCAGTTGCCCTGCGTCATCGTTGACGTTATGCGTGGCGGACCGGGCTTGGGCAATATCGCTCCCGAACAGAGTGATTACTTTGCCATCGTCAAAGGCGGAGGTCATGGGAACTATCGCAACCTGGTGCTGGCCCCCGCCTCCGTGCAGGAGATGGCCGACCTTACCGTGCTCGCTTTCAATCTGGCCGACAAGTACCGTAACCCGGTTATCGTGCTGGCCGACGGCTTCATCGGCCAGATGATGGAACCGCTCGAATTGAACTCCAGCCCAATCGCGTCTCCCGAAAAGCCCTGGGCGGTACGGGGGACAGCGGAAACCCGCGCTAACCTGGTGAGTTCGCTCTTTCTCGAACCGGACGAACTGGAACAGCATGAGCGTGAGATGGAAGCTAAATATATCCGCGCCCAAAAGACTGAGACTCGCTACGAACTCTATCGCACGGAGGACGCAGAGATCCTGGTAGTGGGGTTCGGCATCGTCTCTCGCGTGCTGCGCTCCATGGTGGATCACGCCCGCGCCGAAGGCGTAAAAGTCGGATTGTTCCGCCCCATCAGTCTCTGGCCATTTCCCAGCGAACAACTGGCTCGCGTCGCATCGCGGGCGGATCGCGTGTGGGTGGTGGAATTAAGTAATGGCCAACTCGTGGAAGATGTTCGCTTGGCTCTGAATGGGAAAAAGCCGGTGGATTTCTACGGGCGCGTCGGCGGCAATGTTCCCACCGTAGAAGAGTTGTTCGACTATGTGATGGCGACCGCGCATGTTCCGGTGTGAGCCGCAGAAATTAGAGGGAGGATCGTATGACGGATGAGATGAAAGACGCCCTCAAAGAGGCATCGGGCAACAGCTACGCCATCAGTCATTCCAAATCGTCGCTCTTCTACGATCTCTACGAGCGCAAAGCGGAACTCAAGCAGCAGACGCATTACTGCCCCGGTTGCGGACACGGCATTGTTCACAAACTAATTGCCGAAGCTCTGCAGGATCTCGGAGTGCAAGACAACACCATCCTCGTCAGTCCGGTTGGCTGCTCCGTCTTTGCCTATCACTACTTCGATGTGGGAAATGTGCAAGCGTCGCATGGGCGTGCCCCTGCGGCGGCCACCGGGCTCAAGCGCGCCTGTCCGGACAAGATGGTCGTCGCCTATCAGGGTGATGGAGACCTCGCCGCTATCGGCACTGCCGAGATTGTCCATGCCGCCAACCGCGGCGAAAAGATCACGGTATTCTTCGTCAACAATGCGATCTACGGCATGACCGGCGGGCAAATGGCGCCTACGACTCTGGTCGGAGAAAAGAGCACAACCTCTCCGTGGGGCCGCCGTCCCATCAACGAAGGCTTTCCGCTTCACGTCTCCGAATTGTTAGCTACGCTCGAAGCGCCTGCCTACATTGAGCGCGTAGCCCTGTGCGACAACAAGAACATCATGCGAGCCCGCCGGGCCATCCGTAAAGCTCTGGAAGTCCAGCGCGATGGCGCGGGCTTTTCCTTCGTGGAAATTCTTTCGCCCTGCCCCACCATCTGGGACAAAGATCCCGTCACTGCCCGCAATTGGGTGCTGGAACATATGGTCCCGGTGTTTCCTCTAGGCGTATTTCGTGATCGCAAGGAACGATTGTCGGCAAACCTCACTCCGCCGCAGCGGACGGTAGAAGAAGTTTTGGAAATTTCCTCGGCGGAAGCTCCGCTGGCAGCAGGCAAAGCTGCGCGCCATTCCGACAAGCTGACCATCAATGTGGCTGGCTTCGGCGGTCAAGGTGTCTTGCTACTCGGTCAACTGTTGGCCGAAATGGGTATGCGCGAAGGGCTGGAAGTCAGTTGGCTGCCTTCCTATGGCCCGGAAATGCGTTCTGGCTCCGCTCATTGTTATGTATCGCTTTCGAAAGACCGCATCGGTTCGCCGCTGACTTCTCATCCTGACGTCTCTGATTGCCATGAACGAGCCCTCATTGCGAAAGTTCGCCGCGGATGTGCCTAAAGATGGCCTGATCCTTTATAGCGGAGAAGCTCTGCCCGCCGACTTCACTCCCTGCGCTGCGCCCGTGCTCTGCATCCCAGCGGTTTCAATGTCCGACCACCTTGGCTCGGTCAAGGCTGCCAACATTGTGATGATGGGTGCGCTGCTGGAAGAGACTTGCTGCCTGGCCTACGCCACGGCCGCGCAACTGCTGGAAAACAAGATCAAAAACCCCGCCCTGCTCGAAACCGACCTTCGGGCGCTCGCCGCTGGCCGGGACTTTGCCGACCACCAAGCCACGCTCGGCCCCGTCACGCAGCCGGACGGATTCGCGTAGCCAGTAATTCTTTTGCGGAACTCGCGGAGTAGAGGCTAACTCACACCGGAGAAGTGTGCTTCTCCATCCCGCTGATCACTTGCTCCACGGCCCGAACCAGCTCCGGCAAAGCGGCAACCACCACCGGCGAAAGTTCTTCCCCATGATCGAAGCGCTCGCCGCACACGGAAACAACGAAGGCTTGCGGATTCGCTCCGTAGAGTTGCTTAGTCAGCGCGATGATACCAGCCGGCTCGAGATGATGGGAGAAGTGGGCGTCCGCAGCCTCCACGCCGACCGGTTCACAAACTACCTGCCCGGGCGTGCCTTTCGCGGCGGCATCGAGAAAGATTACGGCGTCGGCATGGCTGGCAACTTCCGCTAATTCCGGCGCGAATTGATGGAAGCAGAGAATCTCTACTTGGCCGGACGGCAAGGTTTTGCGAAGTATTTCTGCCGCATGCCACGCCACGCCATCGTCGCAGCGCAGCGGGTTGCCGCAAGCGAAGATCAGAACTCGTGCCATGGCGAGTCCGGCAAACTAGGGACGCATCGTTTGATCCAGCACTTCGCCATCCGGCGCCAGCAACTGGATCTGCAAAGCCATCTCCCCAAAGGCGTGCGTGGAGCAGCTCAGGCACGGATCATAAGTGCGGATCACCGCTTCCACCCGGTTGAGCATGCCGTGGGTCAGACGGTTCCCATGCACGAAGTGTTTGGCCACCTGCAAGATGCTGCGGTTCATCGCCAGATTATTCTGTCCGGTCGCGATGATTAAATTCGCCCAGCGAATCAGGCCTTGTTCATCAATTTTGTAATGATGGAAGAGCGTTCCGCGCGGAGCCTCGGCGGCGCCAATGCCTTCCAGCGCGTTCGGCCGAGCTTCCGCGCGCACATGCGTGGAAAGGATCTCGGGATGGTTCAACAACTGCTCCAGGCGCTCCACGCAATATAGGATCTCGATCAACCGCGCGTGATGATAGTGAAAGGAACTCAATACTGCGGTGCGCTGCAGTTCATGAAACTCAGCCAATTCCTGGTCAGCCTTCGGAGTTCCGCAGCGGTCGGCAACATTCAAGCGCGCCAGCGGTCCGACCCGATAAATGCCATTGGGATATCCCTGGGGCTTGTAATAGGCGGACTTCAAGTAGCTCCACGATTCCACTTTCTCGCCGAGATATTCGAAGTAACGGCTGGGCTCGAGCGCCGGCGCAATCAGCTTGCCGGAAGCGTCGCCAAACCGCACTTTGCCATCGTAGAACGTGAGCCCGCCATCGGGTTTAACGATGGCCATAAAAAGCGTAGGGAAATTGCCGAAGGTTTTGATTTCTTCACGAAACCCTTCAATGGTGTATTTGAACCACTCGAGGGTGCGGTCCGCAATGGCCAGAGCTTCAGGAATGGTTCTTAAAATCGCGTCGCGATTGTCCTGGCTGAGAGGCTCGCTCACTCCGCCGGGCACCACCCACGCTGGATGGATTCGCTTTCCTCCCAGGCGTTCGATGATCTGCTGGCCAAACTGGCGCAGCCGGATTCCATCCCGTGCCAACTGCGGATTCTTCTCCAGCACGCCGAACAAATTACTCTTCGCAGGGTCGGCATCCATGCCGAGAAGCAGATCGGGAGAGGAAAGATGGAACAGGCTGAGCGCGTGCGACTGCACCACTTGCGCCAGCCCGAAAATGCGGCGCAATTGTTCGGCGACGGGGGGGATGCGGACAGCCAACAATTCGTCGCAGGCTTTAGCCGAGGCGATCAGATGGCTTACCGGGCAAATCCCGCAGATGCGCGCCATCAGCGACGGCATTTCCGTATAGGGACGCCCCTCGCAGAACTTTTCGAAGCCGCGGAACTGAGTGACGTGAAAACGAGCATCCTCAACTTGCCCGTCTTCGTTCAAGTGTAGAGTGATCTTAGAGTGGCCCTCAATGCGGGTCACCGGGTCAATGATGATAGTTCTGCGCTCCACTCAGCCTCCTAAGCCCCAAAACGGGTTCGCGAACTCAATTCTGGTTTACGCCCCTCCAGCAATTCGGTCAGGGCAAAGAAAATCGTGTCTGCCGAAGGCGGGCAACCGGGGATAAAGACGTCTACGTTCACAACTTCGTGGACCGGCCGCGCGTACGGGAGCAAGCGCGGCACAACCCGGTCCGGAACTCCAGGCTCCAGCGTCACATTCTCAATGTAGGCGCGGGCGTACACCGCTTTCGTGGGAAACGGATTTCGCATCGCAGGGACATTCGCCGTGATCGCACAATCCCCCAGCGAAACCAGAGTCTTGGTGCGCTCGCGCACCAGCTTGATTTTGTGCATGTCCTCGTCGCTGCTCACCGCGCCTTCCACTAATGTGACATCCACGTCGAGCGGAAATTCCTTTGCGTCCACCAGCGGGCTGTAGACCAAATCAACTCTTTGCGCCAGCTCAATCAACCGCTCATCAATGTCAAGGAATGACATGTGGCAGCCCGAGCAGCCATCCAGCCATACCGTGGCCATCCGTATCTTGCTCATTCGTGATCCTCCCGCATAAGCGTCAGGTACGGCAGAAATTCCCGTCGTTTTTCCATCTCCGCGACTGACCTGCCTTTCTCAAACAATGCCCCGGTGGGGCAAACGTGTACACACTTTCCGCAACTGGTGCAGGTTTGCGATGAGCCCCAGGGTTCACTCAAGTCAGTGATGACCTTGGAATCGATGCCGCGGCCCAGCACGTCCCAGGTGTGCGCCCCCTCAATCTCGTCGCACACCCTTACGCAACGCGTGCACAAGATGCAGCGGTTGTGATCGATTACGAAGCGGTCGTGCGATGCGTCCACCGGCTCCTGGGGATAGCGGTAGGGATAATGCACGTGGGTGATGTCCAGCTTCTGCGCCAGCCACTGCAGTTCACAGTGCCCGTTCGATACGCACACCGAGCATATGTGATTGCGTTCCGTCAGCAGCAGCTCAAGAATCATCTTGCGGTAACCCTGCAACCGCGGAGAGCTGGTGGTGACTTCCATGCCCTCTTCCACCCGGGTCACGCAGGAAGGCAGCAGCTTGTTCGAGCCCTTCACTTCCACCAGACACAGGCGGCACGCACCCACCGTGGAAAGCCCGGTCAGGTCGCAGAGACGGGGAATGAAGATGTTGTTCTCGCGGGCGACGTTGAGAATGCTCTGGTCCGGGGTTGCACTCAGGTCGCGGCCGTCAATCTTCAGCGTCTTAACGCTAACCCCTGAACTCATCGTCTTGAGATTTGCCGCTGGACTCATCCTTCCACTCCGTTCGCCGGCTTGTTACAAACTCCTGCCGGACATTTTTGGTTTTCAATGTGCGCCTGATATTCGTCGGCAAAAGATTTCAGAGTGCTCACCACCGGATTCGGCGCCGACATCCCCAGCCCACACAGGCTGGTGTGCCGGAGCAAATCGCACAACTCCTCCAGCTTCGCTAAGTCTTCTGCAGTCGCATTCATATTGGTGATTGACGTCAGAATGCGGTGCATTTGATAGGTGCCCACCCGGCAGGGAATGCACTTGCCGCAGGACTCCGTCATGCAAAAGTCCATGAAATATTTGGCCACATCCACCATGCAGGAGCTTTCGTCCATCACGATCATGCCGCCCGATCCCATGATTGAGCCGGCCTTTGCCAGCGACTCATAATCCACCGGCATATCCAGAACCTCGGTCGGCAGGCAACCGCCGGAAGGCCCGCCAGTCTGTACCGCCTTGAACACTCTGCCTTCGGGGATGCCCCCGCCGATTTCAAACACCATCTCGCGCAGCGTGATTCCCATGGGAACTTCGACCAGCCCAGTATTCTGTACCCGGCCCGCTAAAGCAAAGACCTTGGTCCCTTTGCTCTTCTCGGTGCCGATCTTGGCGTACCATTCCCCGCCATTGCGCAGGATAGGGGCGATATTGGCGAAGGTCTCGACATTGTTGATGAGGGTTGGTTCTCCGAGCAGCCCGCCCACCGCGGGATACGGAGGACGTGGCCGAGGCGTTCCGCGCCTGCCTTCCACCGAGGCGATCAGCGCGGTTTCTTCTCCGCAAACGAAAGCGCCCGCGCCCAGCCGCAGATCCAGTTTGAAGTTAAAGCGAGTGCCGCAAATTTCCGATCCCAGCAGGCCCAAACGCTCCGCCTGCCGGATGGCAATTTTCAGCCGCTTGATGGCCAGAGGATACTCGGCGCGAACGTAGATGAATCCCTCGGAGGCGCCCACTGCGTAAGCTCCGATCAGCATGCCTTCGATTACCCGGTGAGGATCGCTTTCGAGCACGCTGCGATCCATAAAAGCGCCCGGATCGCCTTCGTCCGCATTGCAGATGACATACTTATGCGTACCTACAGCTTTCGATACCGTGCTCCACTTGAGTCCGGTGGGATAACCGGCCCCGCCGCGCCCCCGCAGGCCGCTCTTCGTGACCTCTTCGATCACCCGCTGCGGGCTCAACTCGGTGAGCACTTTCATCAGCGCCTGGTATCCGCCCGCGGCGATGTAATCTTCAATCCGTTCCGGATCGATCACTCCGGAATTCTCCAGCACGATTTTCTGTTGGCGCTTGAAGAAGGGAACATCGGTGGGGCAAAGTAGCCGCTCCACCGGCTGGAATTCCAGGCCATCCAGGATTTCGCCGGCATCCGTCGCCGCGACTCGCTTGTACATTACGTTGTCGCTGGTGGTAACCAGGGGGCCTTCCGAGCACAATCCCATGCAGCCCACACCCTTGGCCTGGCAATGATCACTCCAGCCGCGTTTCTTGATTTCCTTGTCGAGTTCCTCTTTCACGCCTTGGCTTTGGCAGGAAAGGCAGCCGGCTGCAACGCACACATTCACGCGGCGGGTAATGCGCGCTTGCGCCTCCCGTTCCGCGACCGCGATTTCTTCCAATTCTTCAGGCGTCATTGGTGAGTCCAGGGCTTGAGATGTTCCCGCATCGATTGCGGAGTTACTTTTCCCGCAACTTCCTGATCGTAGACGACCGCGGGGGCCAGGCCGCAAGACCCAAGGCACCGGGCCGTCAATAGGGAGACTTTGCGGTCGGCTGTGGTTTCGCCCGGCTTGATTCCCAGATCATGCTGCACCGAGTCGAGCAACTGTTGCGCGCCTTTGATATAGCAAGCCGTTCCCATGCAGATGACGCAAGTATGTTCGCCGGCCGGTTTGAGAGTGAAAAAGTGATAGAAGGTCGCGACCCCATAGGCGCGGCTTAGTGGGACCCTTAAAGATATGGCCACATAACGCAAGCGCTTGCTCGTCGAGATATCCAAAAGCTTCTTGCACGGTATGAAGGGTTTCAATGAGACCGCGGGAGTGCTGACCCATGCGCCGCATCGTGGCATCCACCAGTTTCCAACGCTTGTCCTGGTTCGGCGGTGCGGGTTTAGCGAAGTGCGTAGGCATAGTTCCTCTCTTAGGATTGTCGGCAGATGTAGAGAATCCTATCAGTTGACGGTTGGGATATGTGGTTTGTCACCCTTTAGTTAAGACTATATCAGCGCAAAATGTCGTGATCCGGGTCACATTATTAGGTGATGTTTAACACTGCACCGCTTTGGGAATCGCGTAAACGTAGAACCAAACGCGGAGGTGCCCCGTGCCACTCGCCGAAACGGTACCGAACCCAATCGCAACCACCATCTCCATTAAGAATCTGCTCTTCGCGACCGACTTCTCCGAAGCTTCAGCCGCAGCCTTTCCTTATGCAGTCGCCATCTGCCACCACTACGGAGCCACGCTGCACGCCACGCACGTGGTAACAGAAAACGCCTTTGTGATGTCCTCCGGCTGGGCCGATCCTTCGCTCATCGGAGCTGCTTATGAAAGCACGCGCAATCTTGCGCAAGCCAAAATGCATGAGCTGGCTACCTGCATGGCAGGAGTTCCTCACCGCACTTGGGTATGCACTGGCGAATTCTGGGACGCCTTGGCGGAAGTCGTTGCCGTCAACCGCATCGATTTTCTGGTCTCCGGAACTCACGGACGCACCGGCATGAGCAAGTTGCTGATGGGTTCCACAGCGGAAGAGATTTTGCGCCGCGCGCATTGTCCGGTTCTCACCGTTGGTCCCAGAGTGCATGGTCAATCGGGAACGCGGGGACGCACGGCCAACGGCGATTTTGCCCCAGCTGAAATCAACTTGCAGCGGATTGTGTACGCCACCAATCTCAAGCCGCATTCCCTCGCCGCCAGGTATTTCGCGTTCTCCCTGGCCCGGGAATTTCAGGCGCAACTTACTTTGCTGCATGTGAACGAAGACCAAGCCAGCCTGACCCGCAATCGCGAACTGCTGTCAGCCAACCGCCGTCTGCAAGAAATGCTATACGGGGAAGAGAATCTGCAGACCCGGCCGGAATGCGTGGTCGAACATGGACCAGCCGCCGACCGCATTCTGGAAACGGCTTCGCAACAACATGCCGACCTGATTGTGCTGGGAGTAAGGACGCCCGGATCTTTCGGGGTCGCGACCCATATCCCCTGGGCCACGGTGCCGAAGGTCGTCGCCGGCGCGCACTGCCCAGTACTCACCGTACGCGGATAAACAGACTGTGTGGGGCCGGGCTCTGCCCCAGCCAAAAAATAAAAGATTATGTAGGGCGGACACTCTTGTCCGCCAAGTTTGTCCGCCGAGCCCCCGCCAGATTGGCCTCCGTTTGCGAAGTGTTCCAGTTGGAACATAGCGTAATGACGCAAGCGACAGCACAATAGTGTCATGACAGCTAACGTTAAGAAAGGACGGGCAAAAAGAATACCCAAACACCCCGGGCCTGGTTGTGAGTGGAGGTGTTGCAATTGTTTGCGGTTGCGAGTCGAGTTCTTTCGCTCAACCGCCCGTTTTTGCTGGGTGCAAGCTGGGAAAAGGAAAGCGCGATATAATCTCCGCTTTGTGGGAACGCGTCCAATTCCCTAGACGGGAGAGTCATGGGTCTAAGATCTGAAATCGAGGCCAGGAGAAAAGAGATCAGGACCGACGCCTATCCGATGTCCGTCGGCGAATGGATCAGCCTGTATGAGAGGGATGAGATTGACATCCATCCCGAATTCCAACGGTTCTTTCGCTGGACAGAAGAACAGAAAACGAACCTCATCGAATCGATCTTGTTGGGAATACCGATCCCGCCAGTTTTCGTAAGCCAAAGAGAAAATGGTGTCTGGGATGTTGTTGACGGACTTCAACGGCTATCGACTATCTACCAGTTGCTCGGAATCCTCAAAGACGAAGAAGGAAAGGCGGTCGATGCGCTTGTCCTGCGGGGGACGAAGTACTTGCCTTCGCTGAAGGGAAAGACGTGGGAAAACCCAAATGATGAGAACGAGTCTCTCCCCACTGACGCTCGCCTCCTGATCAAGCGGTCAAAACTTGCAGCAAGCATCATTCTCAGAGAAAGCGACGAAACGGCGAAGTATGACCTGTTCCAGCGACTGAATACGGGTGGTTCCCAGCTCAGTCCGCAGGAGGTCCGAAACTGTATTCTAGTCATGGTAAACCGCGATCTCTATTTCTGGTTAAGGGAACTGGCCGACCATCAAGCATTCAGAGACTGTGTCGCCCTCAGCGAGAGACCAGTCGAGGAGGCCTACGATATAGAACTGGTTTTACGGTTTGTCTTGTTCTCGCGGATACCAGTGGCCGACTTGAAGCAAGTTGGAGATGTCGGTGTGTTTCTCACGGACCGGATGAGGCAGATCGCAACGAATGCCGGTTTTGACAAGGCGCTGTATGAGAAGTCGTTTCGGGAAACGTTTGATACGTTATCTCGTAGCGTGGGAAGTGATGCGTTCAAGCGGTTCAACAAAAAAAAGCGTAAGCATGAAGGCGGTTTCTTACTCTCGCAGTATGAGGTAGTTGCGCTCGGGCTCGGATATGCCATCAATAAACCCGTCGCCGACGGCGACATCCCAGCGATAATCCAATCGATATGGTCAAATGATCGCTACACCGACTGGGCAGGTTCGGGAATAACCGCCACTCGCCGGCTTCCGCAGCTGATTCCTCTTGGGCGCAAACTCTTTAAGCGATGAAGATAAGAACAACGGAGCAGCTGATTGATAAGGTCGCCGCTGAAATAAGCTGGCGCCGCAAGGAATTAACAGATCTACGAAATGTCGTTCAAAACTCCGTCGTCAGCCATACTCGCAGGGAGGCGATGACAAGGGCCGCCGTTGCCTTGCTCTACGCTCACTGGGAAGGATTTGTGAAGGCTGTCGCGGAAAATTACCTCGAATTTGTGGCAATGCAGCGGTGTAAACACTCCGAGCTATCGGGCAACATACTCGCCATTGTCCTCCGGTCGAGATTGAGTGCCGCTCAAAGTTCGAAGAAAATCGAAACCCACCTTGGTGTCGTAGATTTTTTTCGCGGTGAGATGGAAGGTAGATGCACTCTGCCCTACAAGAGTGCCGTTCGGACCGAAGCGAACCTCTCCTCCACGGTTTTAATTGAGATTCTTCGCACCCTGGGATTTGACGTGACCGAATACGAGCCCAAATATCACTTGATCGACCACAAACTTGTGGAAAGGCGAAACCACATCGCCCACGGCATCGCTCTTGAAGTAGATGTGAACGAGTACCTTGAACTTCAGGACGAAGTTTTGTCCCTAATGAATCTGTTTCGTAACCCAGTAGAAAACTACGCGGTTTCTGGCCATTACCTAAAAGGCCATGGAGCGCACGAAACGTCTCTCCATCTTTCCGGGAGCTAGCTGGATGAGGGGGTTGGCCTGCCTTCGGCAGAACACCTGAGTCGGCCGCAACTCCCGGGGCACCAGGCCTAATGTCCCATCGCCTGCCCGTATCCCATCGCCGCGCAATATTGCGCACGGTCGAAAAACTGGTCCAGACTCTGCAGTATCTCCAGTTCACTGTGGAGTTCGGACGGTCTGTCTTCGGTGGATTTCTCCGCACATTTATTCCCCGGAGCTTTCGTTGGTGAGAATGATCGGCCACCGTCGCGCAGGACGAATTGTTTTTAGTTTGTCATTTCCTAGCGCGGCGCGATCGCGCGAGGAATCCACTGTTCGTCGCAAAAAGTAGATTCCGAGCCGATAAATCTGGCTCGGAATGACAATGCTTAAAAATTCACTAAACTGCACGACTAATTCCGGCTCAATCCTACACCCACCACAAAGGCTGCCGCGCAGCCCAAACGCGATTAGTTCTTGCCTGCCAGCACATGCCGCAAACTGCTCACCGCCTGCATGTACTGCGCCCGCTCGAAGCTTGCCGGATTGGCGCACTTGAGCTGGCTCATGCTGCCCTGCATCTGGTGAACCGATTCGTATTCGTGGACTTCCATCCAGTTGCGCAGGCCCCCTGTGACCTCGCGCAGATGACCGACGCCGTGGCGCAGCAGACTGGAACACAGCATGGTGACGTTGGCGCCGGCCATCAGCAGCTTCACGACATCTTCAGCTCCGTAGACTCCGCTGGTCGCCGCCAGGCTGGCCTGAATTTTTCCGTAGAGAATGCCAATCCAGGTCAACGGCAGGCGCAACGCTTGTGGAGTGCTCAAGACCACGCTGGGCTTGAGTTCCAGCGCTTCCAGATCGATGTCGGGCTGGTAAAAGCGGTTGAAGAGCACCAGGGCATCGGCGCCAGCCTCGTCCACCTGCTTCGCCATGTATGCCATGTTGCTGAAGAATGGACTCAGTTTGATGGCCACCGGAATTCGGACCGAAGATTTCACCGCGCGCACGATGTCGAGGTAGATTTTTTCCACCTTTTCCCCAGACATATTCATGTCGGTGGGCAGGGAATAGATGTTGCATTCCAGCGCGTCCGCGCCCGCCTGCTCGATCTTGCGGGCGAAGTCCGTCCAGCCGCCCAGCGTGGCGCCATTGAGGCTGGCAATGATGGGCACACTCACTGCCTCCTTGGCTTGTGCGATGTGCTTCAGATAACCCTCGGGACCGGTAGAGAATTCGAAAGCCTGGGGAAGGTAGGTGAGCGACTCGGCAAAGCTCTCCGTGCCTGCAGCCAGGTGATGTTCGAGCTCCTGGGCTTCCTGGCGCAGTTGCTCCTCAAACAGGGAATACAGCACGATGGCCGATGCGCCCGCGTCTTCCAGACGGCGAATGCCATCCAGGTCACGCGAGAGCGGGGAAGCGGAAGCTACCAGCGGCGTGCCCAGCCGCATTTTCATATACGTCGTACTCAAATCCATCATGCTTTCTCCTTGGTCTCTACACCACGGTTTCTGGTCTACGGGCTCAGGCTACGGGCGCTGGAACCACCGGCTTGGCAGGGGCATCTTTGTCCTCTGCGCCGGCTTCTTTGCGCTGCGCCATGTACTCGTACATGCGATAGCGAACTTCAACATCGTGCTGGGCTTGCTTCCATAGATGCTTGGCATCTTCCGGCTTGCTCTTAGTGAGCATCTTGAAGCGAGTTTGCTGTTGCAGGAATTCCTGAACTTTCTTAGTGGGAGCGCGCGAATCGAGGATTAACGGATTTTCTCCTTGCGCGATCCGTTCCGGATTGTAGCGATACAGCAGCCATTGCCCGGATTCCACTGCGACTTTCTGGTCTGACATCGCCGTGGTCATATCGATGCCGTGCGCGATGCAATGCGAGTAGGCAATGATCAGGCTAGGTCCGTCGTACGCCTCGGCCTCTAGAAACGCTTTGAGAGTGTGCTCATCCTTAGCGCCCATGGCCACGCTGGCGACATAGACGTTGCCATAACTCATGGCGATAAGCCCGAGATCTTTTTTCGGCGACGCTTTGCCGCCGGCTGCGAACTTGGCTACCGCGCCGCGCGGCGTGGACTTCGACGCCTGGCCTCCGGTGTTCGAATAAACCTCGGTGTCGAGGACCAGTACGTTCACGTTGCGTCCGCTGGCCAGCACGTGATCGAGTCCGCCGTAGCCGATGTCATACGCCCAGCCGTCGCCGCCGACGATCCAAACGCTTTTCTTCACCAGCATGTCGGCCAAGAACCGTAGCTGCTTTGCCTCAGGAGTGTTCACGCCTTCCAGTTTCTCCTTCAACAAAGCCACCCGCTGGCGCTGTTCGTAGATATCCGCTTCGTCCTTTTGCGTGGCAATCAGCAGTGCGTTCGCAAGTTCCTCTCCGACGGTTCCGGAGAGCTCGGCGGACCAGTTCGCGCGCAAATTCCGTCTGCTTATCGATGGATACACGGAAGCCCATGCCGAATTCGGCATTGTCTTCGAACAGAGAATTCGACCATGCCGGACCGCGGCCGTCATGCATTTTTGGCCCAAGGCGTAGTCGGCAGATTTCCGCCATAGATCGAAGAACAGCCGGTGGCATTGCGCGATTACGGCGCGGTCTCCAAAAAGCTGTGATACCAGCTTCAGATACGGTGTCTCGCCGCAACCCGAGCAAGCTCCCGAGAACTCGAACAGAGGTTCTTGTACCTGCTGCTGGCGAATGTTGCCGACTTTGATCTTCCGGCGGTCGAGTTCCGGAAGCTGCAAAAAGAACTTCCAGTTTTCGCTTTCCGGCGCTCGCAGCGGCGGCTGCTCCACCATGTTGATCGCCTTGAGCCGGGTTTCGCTCTTGTTCTTAGCCGGGCAAATATCCACGCAGATTCCGCATCCGGTGCAGTCTTCCGGCGCCACCTGAATGGTGTACTTCATGCCTTTCCATTCTTTGTCGCGGGCATCGGCCGACTTGAAGGTGGCCGGCGCTCCCGCTAGTTGGCTGGAGTCGTAGACCTTGATGCGAATTACGGCGTGCGGGCAAACCATCGCGCACTTGCCGCATTGGATACAGGTTTTGGTGTCCCACGCGGGAATTTCGAGCGCGAGATTACGCTTTTCCCATTTCGCTGTGCCGGTGGGAAAGGTCCCATCGGGAGGGAATGCGCTCACGGGAATATCATCGCCGTGGCCGGCATAGATAGTGCCGAGCACCTCGCGCTCAAACTTGGGGGCTTCCGCAGAAAATGGAGCAGGAATTTCAATCTGGCTGGTAACTTTGTCCGGAATTTTGACTTCGAACAGGTGAGCGATGGTTTCGTCCACCGCCAGCAGATTTTTCCGCACGATTTCTTCGCCCTTTTTCCCGTAAGTGTGACGGATGGATTCGCGGATGGCCTCGATCGCCTCGTCGCGCGGCAGCACTTTGGAAATGGCGAAGAAACAGGTTTGCAGGATGGTATTCATGCGCGAACCCATGCCTGTGTCACGCGCCACCTCGTAGGCATCAATCACAAAGAATCTGGCCTTCTTGGCAATCAATTGCGACTGCACTTCGCGGGGCAGATGCTCCCACACTTCGTCTTTACTGAAGGGGCTGTTGAGCAGGAAGACGCCGCCCGGGACCAGGGCGCTGAGCATGTCATAGCGCTCGAGGAAAATCCATTGATGGCAGGCGATGAAGTTGGCTTGCGATACCAGATAAATGGAGTGAATTGGTTGCGGGCCAAAACGCAGATGCGACACCGTCATGGCCCCAGATTTCTTGGAGTCGTAAACGAAATAGCCCTGCGCGTAGTTGCTGGTATTTTCCCCGATAATTTTGATGGAATTCTTGTTCGCGCCCACCGTCCCATCGGCGCCTAGCCCGTAGAACAGAGCGCGGACAACGCTTTCCGGCTCGATCGAGAACTCGGGATCGTAACTCAGGCTGCTGTGGCTGATGTCGTCCTGAATGCCGACCGTGAAATGATCTTTCGGAGTCGGCGCCGCCAGGTTTTCATACACCGCTTTCACCATGGCCGGAGTGAATTCCTTGGAAGAAAGACCGTAACGGCCGCCAATGACCAGGGGAGAAGTCTTCAGGGAGCCATATCCTAACTTCAGGCCTTCTTGCAGGGCATCGATCACGTCGAGGAAAAGCGGTTCGCGGGAAGCGCCTGCCTCTTTGGTCCGGTCAAGCACAGCGATTTTGCGGACGGAAGCGGGAAGAGCTTCGCAAAATGCTTTCACGGAGAACGGCCGATACAAGCGGACTTTCAACAGGCCCACCTTCTCGCCGTGGCCATTCAAATACTCCACAGTTTCCTGCGTGGTCTCCGCGCCTGAGCCCATAACCACGATCACGCGCTCCGCGTCCGCCGCACCTACGTAGTCGAATAGATGGTATTCGCGTCCCACAACTTCACGGAACTTATCCATCACCGCCTGCACCTTTTCCGGGCAGGCTGCATAGAAAGGACTCACGGCCTCGCGGCCCTGGAAAAACACGTCCGGGTTCTGTGCCGTGCCACGCAGCACCGGATGGTCGGGAGAAAGGGCGCGCTGGCGATGCTCAAACACGCGGTCCATATTGATGAGGGCGCGCATGTCGTCTTCAGAAAGTACCTCGATCTTATTGACCTCGTGCGAGGTCCGGAATCCGTCGAAGAAATGCATAAAAGGGATGCGGGACTCGAGCGACGCGGCGTGCGCAATCAGCGCCAGATCCATGGCTTCCTGGACGGAATTCGACGCCAGCATGGCGAATCCAGTAGTCCGGCACAACATCACGTCCGAATGGTCGCCAAAGATCGAAAGCGCGTGGGCGGCCAAGGTACGGGCGGTGACATGAAACGCGGTGGCGGTCAGTTCGCCCGCGATCTTGTTCATGTTCGGAATCATCAACAGCAGACCCTGGGAAGCGGTAAAAGTGGTCGCCAGCGACCCGGTTTGCAGCGCACCATGCACTGCCCCCGACGCGCCTCCTTCGCTCTGCATTTCCACCACGTTCGGCACCGTACCCCAAATGTTGGGAACGCCCTCCGAAGCCCACTGGTCTGCCCACTCACCCATGGGCGAAGACGGAGTAATCGGATAGATGGCGATGACTTCATTCAAGCGGTAAGCTACGTTCGCTACCGCTTCGTTTCCGTCCATGGTCTTAAACTTGCCCTTCATGAGTCCCCCATAAGAAAGATGGTTACTTCGTTAGCTGTTAATAGCATGCGCGGAGTGGAGCAAATCGTCGGGAACTGGAGTCACGCCGATGTGTGACTGCAGTCACACGGCTCCCAAGTTGGGATTTGCAGCACGTTTTCCGGCAGAAATGCGGTGATTGCCTGCTGCCGCCATCACGACGCTAACGCTTCGGAACTGGTGCCCGCCAAATCCTGATTGCTCCAGCGGAAAATGGGCTTAAATCCTTCCGCTCGAAGCTTGGCGGAGTAGATGGGCGCGTCGTAAGTTCCGGAGCTGAACTGGCATCCGTCGCGCTGCAGCGAGTAACCGCCCGGAGTCGTAGAACAGTTGAGAGTAAATAGACAGCCGCCGCCGCGCGCCAGTTCAACGCAGATGTCCCAGGGTTCGCGCGTACTGACAAACGCCGCCGTCGCCGGAGAGAAGACGTTGTGCAGCGCAATGGCAGTCATGAATTCCTGCCGGTTGGGCGTGAACGGGGACTCGTGCAATAGCGCCCCCGGCGCATGTTTCAGACGCGGCGTGCCGAGAATGGTGACACCGCGCCCGCATTGTCGTCGCAAGTACTCCTCGTGGAGCATAAGCATCGCCCAGTCCCGCTTCCATTCGGCGAGACCCAACAGCACTCCCATGCCCACGTGCGGGATTCCCGCCACCAACATGCGTTCGTAAGCGTCCAGCCGGTAGGTGAAATCCGTCTTCCGCGTCTTGCCGGGATGAAGCAGGGAGTAGCGAGCCTTGTCGTAAGTTTCCTGCCATAAGACTGAGATCGACAAACCGGCATTCACCAGCCGCCGGTATTCTTTTTCTTCCAGCGATTCGGCGCTGATGGCCACCAGTCCGCCTCCGCGCCGGTCAAGCACGCGGCGAAGCAATTCGACGTGGCGGCACATAGCATCGACCCGCATCAAGGGATCGCTCGCGTAGACCAGTTCCAGTACCCGGTGTCCCTTTTGCTCTACTAGATACTCCGCCTCGCGCTCCAGTTCGGCATCGCTCAATCGTCTGCGCTCGACGCTCAGTCCCTTATTTCCCGCCCGATAATTGCAGTACACGCATTGCTCGGAGCAGATGCTAGTGACATAGATAGGGACGATAACGAACAGCCGCCCACCGTACAGACCGGATTTGACTGCAGCCGAGCGCGACAGGATGGCGCGATCAAAAGCGCCTCCGCAGCCGAATTGCTGATCCCAAAGTAAAGGTGCGAACTCGGATGCCGAGAGCGGATGCAGGTTGTTGAGAAGAGCCGCAGGCTGGTCACGAAGATCCGCGATCTGTTCCCATGCCGCATGATGATGTGCGGAAAACATTGACGAATCTCCTTTGGAACCAAGCGTGCGACGGCCCGAAGGGAATTTCTACAGGTCAAGCACTGCTTGTGCTGAATCTGGATCATCAAGCCGGCTCAAGCGGAATCCGAACCGCTTCAGTAGGGTTTGCATGGCCAGATTGTCGTGCAACATCTCGGCCACCACGCGGCCCAGCTTCCGCTCACGCGCAATCTGCAGAAGCCGCTCCAGAAGCGCGCTTCCCAGCCCTTGACCCTGGTATCGATCGGAAATCAGAACCGCAAGTTCTGCCTCTTTGTCTCCAGCGAGCCTGTTGATACGGCCCACACCCAGAATACTTGCCTCGCCGCTTTTTGCATCCCGATAGTCCACCACCAGAACCATCTCGCGGTCGTAATCACAATCACAAATCTGCACCAGGCGTTCGTGAGCCACTCGTCGCGGGAGGCTTAGCCAGCCAAAGTATCGCGAATATACGGTGCGATCCGACAGCGTCCCATGAAACTTAACCATCAGCGGTTCATCCTCCGGACGGATAGGGCGGAGCGTCACCGCTGTTCCGTCCTTCATCGTGCAGCTGAAAACGTACTGGCAAGGATAGGGGCTCCGCGGACGCCCGGTTTGCGGGATTGGGTCGGAAACCATAAAAGCGAGCTACACCGTACTTGGCTCTAAGAGGGAAGCTGCGAGGATTGCGGTCCTCGCAGCTTGACACCCCATGATAGCTGGTTGTGGTTGTTTTCCGCGCGATTAAGCGACCGGTATAGCCCGATGAATTTGTACCCGAGGTTCAAGTCTTTGGGGGACCGAAATGGCGCGTGCCACCAGGCAGAGTTCCCCGGCCTTTTCCAGCAGCCGCAGCGCTCTTTCCTGCTCCGACTCGCAGGCAATGATCAGGTTCGCGCCAATCACAATCTCACTGAATGCGTAACTCGGATCTACTTTTTGTACTGTGCCGTCGGCGGTTACCTCCAAGTCGGTGTACTCGAACTTGGAGTGCTCGGCCAAAGCGCGAAAAGTAGTCGTGTAGCAGCTTGCCACTGCCCCCAGAAACAAGTCCTCTGGGGTCCATCTGCCTTCCACTCCGCCAAACTCAGGCGGAGCCGTGAAATGGATGGCATTCGGGGCGGAGCTGCACTTCGCAATGCCGGTTCGCCCGGAAGCCCACCAAGCTACTACTCGATGCTGAATTGTTTCTTCCATGGCACAGCTCCATTCCTTGATCCGCGTGCGGCCGCCGTAACCCGCTAGCTCGCAAGTTGGAACATCACCGTAATGGTGGTTTCAACCTCCACCGGTTCGCCATTGAGCAGGTATGGACGATAGCGCCATTGCTTGACTGCGTCGATTGCCGCCGGCGCCAGCATCGGGTGTCCGCTGACCAGCGTCAGATTCTCGATCTGTCCGTCTTTGGCGATGACCGCAGTTAATACCACGGAACCCGCGATTCGAGCTGTGCGAGCGATTTGCGGATAGGTCGGTTCAACCCGGTGAACCAACATGCCCTGCGTGACCCCTTGCGAGATTCGTACCCGTCTGGGAACCACTGGGACCAGCTTCGGAGCGATGTTCAAGGTGGAAGCGGAGCCGATGATGCCTCCAATCACACCTCCAAGCTGTCCGCCCGGTACTCCTCCGGGTACTCCACCGACCACCCCACCCGTAGCTGGCATCGGCGGCGGCGCCTCTTCTTCTTTAATCATTTGCACCTTTTGCGGAATGCGGCTTGGAGTGCGCAACTGGCCACCATTCAGCAGATCGGTCTGTATCTGCTTTACGATCTTAAGTACCGCGGCCGCCGGAGGCGGAGGTGGCGGAGGCGGCGGTGGCGCCACCAAGAATGTCAGCAGCTGCTGCTGGGGCAGAGCCTCGGTGAACATTAAAGGAATAATCAAGGCGATCGCGATCAGGAAACACTGAAACATAAACGAAATCAGCGTGGCTCCTGAACGACGGCGCTTCTCGCCCGAGAATTCCAGCAGGCTGGTCGAGAATAATGGCGGCAGGTTATATGTGACTTGACCCGATTTTTCCTGTTCGCCCGGTTCTTTGACTTCGGTTGCCCCGTTCATTTTGTACCCCTCCCCTTCCTGGAAGCTGAGGAATTTCGCTTTTACTAAAGGGATTGTGCGACCGCCGGGATTGCACCGCCGTGCGGGGCGTCACGCGTTTTCGTGACCTCCATCACAGGAGGGTGCTACAATAACGCCAGTAGTTCGTGGTGGTGTGTCCTATGCGGGCGCCTTACGGATTAAATATCCTCGATAACTGTCTTGCCTGCCCGGTTCGGGAAGAGCACTTGTTTTGTAACTTGCCTTTGCCCGCCGTGCAACGTCTCAACGACATCAAATCCACAGCCCTTTACCCCAAGTCAGCCATGCTTTTCATCGAGGGCCAGCAGCCGCGCGGAGTTTTTGTTCTCTGTACCGGCAAAGCTAAATTGTCTACCTGTTCCAGTGAAGGCAAAACCATCATCACGCAAGTCTCCGAGGCGGGAGACGTTCTCGGCCTGAATGCCACCATTTCGAACCGGCCATACGAAGTCACTGCCGAAATGATTGAGGCCGGCCAGGCCAACTTCATTGCGCGGGATGCCCTCTTGCAATTTCTCAAAGAGTATGGCGAAGTCGCCGTGCGCGTTGCGGAACAGTTGAGCCACAATTACTACACCGCCTACGAAGAGATTCGCACCCTGGGGCTCACCACTTCGCCGGGAGAAAAATTCGCCAAATTGTTGCTGGCTTGGGCGGCCGAAGGGCCGGGCAACGGCTCTCACCAGGTGAGACTGACCTTCACCCACGAAGAAATTGCAGAAATGATTGGCACCACGCGTGAAACCGTGAGCCGTCTGTTCTCGGAATTCAAGAAGAAGCAGTTGCTGCAAGTCAAAGGGGCGACTCTTACCATCCGCAACAAACCGGCCTTGGAAAAATTAGTTCACTCCTAAGAACTAGCGCACCAGTTCCGCGATTCTCAGCAAACCCGCCACAAAACCACTTTCTACTTCGTGCGGATCGCACACGATAACCACGTGGTTCTCCGCGTTCAGGAATTGCTTCCATGCATCGGCCACCGCTCCCGATCCTGTAATCACAATCTTCTCGCCTAACTTGCGATTCCCCGTGGCCGCTGCGAAATCAGAGCCCACCACCGCGCCCAGCAGAAACGATGAGCGCTGCACTGGTGTGAGTTTGAATTTCTGCTCCAGAATGCGCACGCAAAACAACGCACGCGAAAGTCCAGATAACTGTTGTTGCGCGCGCCCTTGCTCCAGCCAGTAAGCATCCACTTCGGTGAAACGATCCTGTGGCAGCGCGCTCGATAAGACCGTGTGCTTCTGGACTGCGTGAATCAGCTCTCCCGACAGCGTCGTGAAACTGGAAACGATGCGGCTACTGCCGTCCAACGTAATCGCCTTCCAATGCGAGCCCAAATTCAACAAGGTCGCGTGCGGCGTGAGTATTCCCATTCGCAGCAAGCCGACGCAAAGGGTTTCTTCCCCGCGAATCACGTCTACATCGGGAAGGTCGGCAATCGCAGGCTGTGCGGGACCGGTGCGGACGCCCGGCGCCAGCCAAATCGGAAGCTCACTGATTTGCGGATTCGAAAACCGCCGTATCGCGTTAGCCACTTCTTGTTCGCCAGCAGGCGCGGCAACGTGATCGACCTCCAGCAGCCCTAAAGAAGAGGTGATCATGCCGGCGCCCAGAATCCGTACGGGCTGTTGACCCAAAGACTTCGCCTTGGTTTGCAATCCGTCGCACAGAGTCTTAAGCGTGCTGCGGACAATCTCGGTGCTTCCGGTTCGCGCCGAATCCCGAACTCCTATCGACGCGCTCTCCCGCGCCACGATTTCCTTTTCGACCACCAGCCATCCCCGTGTGTTCGTGGTTCCCATATCCACGCAGATGACGGCATCACCCTGGCGAGCTTTAACGGGAGACGGGCTTTTCATTGCGGAATTATTTTGATCCGGTCAAGATAGAAACTGCTCTTTCCCGTGTAGCGCACCGTTACCATATTGTTTCCCGTTTGCAGGTCTACCGGCACGTCCACCGAACTCCAAACAAAGGTTTGAATCTTTAGTGTCACCGGTTCGCCGTCGTTAACCTGCACCGTAACGCTCTTATCTTCCAAACCGTTGCGCAAGAAAAACAGTTGCAATGTGTAGTGCCCCGCGCCGGGTGCGTTCACTTGAGGGAACACCAAAGCCCCGCTGGCTTCTTCTCCGGTGACGCTGCCGCCAATCGCCACTCCAAAACTCGCAGAACACTCGCCGCATTCCAGCAGTTGAACCGCGCCATGACGAACATTGCCCGGCCACTCGGCCTCATAGTCCGCTCCTTTTCGCCAGTTGGTTTCTCCGCTGACTTTCAGCAGCAGGGAACCATGAGCAGGAATCATCGCGGAGTAGCCGTCTTTGAATGCACCCAGATCCCTGTACGCCCACAGATCGCGAACCTTCGCGCCCGGCAGCAGCGCAAGATCATTCCAATGCACGCCAACAGTCGCGGGCGCTGACGTGAGATTGAGTAACAGCACCGCATGATTCCCTCCGCCAACCGTGCCGAGTTGCTTATCCCAGGCCTGCAACCCGTCCACTTCCTCGCGCGCTATCGCCGGACCCGCGCCCAGCGGGTCCTGATCTACCGCGATGACTTCTGGATTGGTGTAGGTCGCCCGAGTCTCCGCATCCATAGTTGTGAGGTCAGCTCCCGCCCAAAGTGGCGCCGCTGAAATCGCCCACATGGAAAAATGAGAACGCGCCTCAAGCGGGGTCAGGCCCGGAACGCCGACTTCCAGCATGTCAGGATCGTTCCAACTATTGGGCGCGCTGAAAACCGCATGGCGCGCATTGGACTGGAAATTCTGCACCACCCGCGTCCACTGTACGTGGTTCTTTTCCCAACTCACATCGGCGTCGGTTCGCCATAACTGGGCAGTGCCTTGCGCCCACTCCCAAGGCCGCTCGTTGCCCCACGAACAGATGTACAGCAACATGGGCCGCCCGGTCTTTCGAATCGCCGCGCCCATACGCTCATAAAGCTCTCTGCCGGTATGTCCCTTGGGACGATTGCAGTAGTCCACTTCAATCAGATCGATGTCCCAGGACGCGAACGTGGCGGCGTCCTGATCCTCGTGGTCAAAGCTTCCTTCATATTGCGGATGGTCAAAGCAAGTGTGCGCGCCGATGTCCGTATAGATTCCCGCCTTCAATCCCCGCGAGTGAATGTAGTCCACCAGAGGCTTGATCCCGTGCGGAAAGCGCTTGCCATCAGGAAGAATCACTCCGTTCGCATCCCGCGTAGGCGCGATGCATTCCTGGATGATTAGATATTTGTATCCCAGGTCCTTCATGCCAGTCCGCACCGTCGCATCCGCCTGTGCCCGGATGGTCGAGTCGTCATAATCGCAAAAATAATGATTCCAATTCGCCCATCCCATGGGCGGGGTAGGCGCCAGATTGCTCGGCGCATCGGCTTGAGGAGGGGCTTGTGGCTGCGCAAAAAGCGACCCACGCAAGAGGACGAAGAAGAGCAGCAAACCAGTGCTCCATCGGCGAAAGTGGTGCTTCTTGGATGTTTTCTTATTCATGACGAGGCGATTATTGACCCGAAAGGATAATACACGCTGAGCGGAATCGTGCCGTGCCACTACAGTCGCGATTCCGGCCGCGTCTAGTTGTCATTCGCCCGCATTTTGTCATTCCGGCCAAAGGGAGGAATCCGCTTTTCGTATCGGGGCACAGGCTTCAAGCCGTGCCGTACCGGTGCCAAAGATCGACTCACGCGCCCATGGGGCGCAACTACCACGACCGCCAAGGAAAGCGGCCTGGTCATGCTATAGTGCTATAAGGTAACACTCAGGAATACCCACGATGTCGACGCCTTCTACGACGAGCCTGAAGCTCGATCCTAAAATAAAAGAGCGCATACAGCGGCTCGCCTCGGCCCGTCGCCGGTCGTCGCACTGGGTCATGCGCGAAGCCATCGAGCAGTATGTGGAACGGGAAGAGAAGCGCGAGCAATTCCGGCAGGACGCGCTGGCCGCCTGGACCCATTACCAGACAACGGGCCGGCACCTCACCGCCGAGGAAGCCGACGCATGGCTGGCTAAGCTCGAAGCGGGGAAGGACGCCGCGCCCCCTAAATGCCACGACTGAGATGGTCCCAACCGGCTCCGCTGGACGTGGCCCGTCTGCACGCCTTTCTAGCTCCTAAAAGCCTTGATGCAGCCAAACGAGCCGTCAAGGCCATCCGGCAGGGGGTAAAAGCTCTTGGCAAGCATCCGGAGAGCGGCCGTCCCGTCGAAGAGTTGTCGCCGGAGTTCCGCGAGTGGGTGATTGAATTCGGGCATGGCGCCTATGTCGCTCTGTATCATTACGACGGCAAAGAGATCGTGATCTTGGCCGTCCGCCACGGACGCGAAGTTGGATACTGAGTCGTATGGTCACCGCAATGTTGAGACGCCACATACTGATATCGGCGATCATCGGCGCAATAGCTGTAGTGTTTTTCGGTGTTTGGGCGCTAATGTATCCATCGCCTGACCCTAAGAACATCAAGTACGTTCTCTGGAAGGCGGAACCTCTACAAACTGAACCTTGACGAGGCGACAGGCACGATGGTTGGAGACCGCAACAGGGACAAGCTGGTGGTGGGCAAAACGAAGACGCTGTTACAAGATAAGGTTGGATCGCTTCTCTCGCCTACGGACATTTCACCCTACCTAAGAGGGTGTTATCAGAACTCGTTCTGGAAGGACCGGGAAGTACTCTTCATCGGGCAGAGTTCATGGATGGTTGTCTTCAACGTCGACAAGGCCACAAACCTCGTGCTGGTGAAGGGGTGCTAGGTGACTCGTCCGCGATTCCGACCGTCGAGTTAATATGACAGTTTATGACGGTATGCAACGGGAATGCCGTAGCGGCTTAAATCTCCAAAATCACCGGCATGATCAGCGGCCGCTTCTGCGTTTCCTTGGAGATGAAGCGCTTCAAATCCGCGCGAATCTTTTCCTTGATCACGCCGTAATCGGCCTTCTCTTCATCGCTGGAAAGCTCGAGCGTCTGTACTACCGTTTGCCGCGCGCCATCCACAAAGCCATTCTCACCGCCAGAAAAGCCGCGCGTCACGATCTCCGGAGAACTTTCCACCCGCCCGGTAAGTTTGTTGATGGCAATAATGGGCAGCACGATGCCGTCTTCGCTTAGATGACGGCGGTCTTTGACAATCAAATCTTCAACCACATCCGTACGCGAGCCGGAATCTATGCAGACCCGCCCGACATTCACCCGGCCAGCTTTGCGCGCGCCTTGGTCGTCGAATTCCAGGATGTCGCCGCTCTCGATCAGCATGACGTGCTCGACCGATCCTTGCATTGAGGTGGCCAGCTCCGCGTGCAACTTGAGCTGCCGGTACTCGCCGTGAATCGGAATAAAATACTTCGGCTGCACCAGGTTGATGATTAGCTTCAACTCTTCCTGGCTGCCGTGCCCGCTGACGTGCACCGGCGGCGAAGAGCCGTCATCGTAAATCACGTGAGCCTGGCGCCGGAATAAGTGGTCGATCATGCGGTAGATGGCCTTCTCGTTCCCGGGAATGATGCGCGAGGAAAGCATTACCGTATCGTCTTTCTCAATCTTGGCGTGCTTGTGATTATCCACGGCAGCGCGGGAGAGCGCCGACATGGGTTCGCCCTGCGTCCCGCTGATCAGCACACAAACTTTCTCCGGCGGAAAGTTCTTAATCTCGCCGGGATGAATGAGCAGCCCCTCGGGAATCTCCACGTAGCCCAAGTCCTCGGCAATCTCCGCGGAGTTGTTCATGGAGCGGCCGACGAACGCGACTTTCCTGCCATGCTCCCATGCCATTTCCACCGCCAGCTTGATGCGATGAATGGAAGAAGAAAAGCAAGAAATAAACAAGCGCCGCCGGGTCCGCGCAAAAACCTCATCAAACTTGGGGCGCACCGCCCGCTCGCTCGGCGTATAACCTTTCCTCTCCACGTTCGTAGAATCCTGGAGGAGGGCCAGGACGCCGTTTTTGCCGTATTCGGCGAAGGAATGCAGATCGAAGAGGCGGTTGTCGGTGGGCGTGGGATCAACTTTAAAATCGCCGGTATGAATAATGACGCCCAATGGCGTATGAATCGCGAGAGCTACGCAATCCACCAGGCTGTGCGTCACTTGGATCGGGCGGACCGTGAAGGGGCCGATGGTGATGCTGTCGCCAGCGCGAATCTCGCGGAGATCGGCATCATCAAGCAAGCCGTGTTCGTCGAGCTTGTCCTCCACATACGCCAGCGTAAACTCCGTTCCCCAGACGGGAACATTGAGCTCGGAAAGAATCCAGGGCAGGGCGCCGATGTGATCTTCGTGTCCGTGGGTAAGAACGATGCCGCGCACCCGCTGCCGGTTTTCGGTTAGGTAGGTAATGTTGGGAACAACGATGTCCACGCCCAGTAATTCAGATTCCGGGAACATGAGGCCGGCGTCAATCACCATAATATCGTCGCCCCAGCGCACGGCCATGCAGTTCATTCCAAACTCGCCGAGGCCGCCTAAAGGCACAATCTGCAATTTTCCAGTGGGCATTTTGAATATCTGAATGCTAGCACACGGGCCGGACGGCGACTCCGCGGAGTGCATCTTAAGAGAGAAGAGGGAACTGTCTTTTTCGCGGCTCATGAGTTAACTTTTATGGAGGATGGTCGAAGTGGAAAATAAATCCTGGATGCGGCTTCGGGTGGAGAACGCGCTGGAGCGCGGTTTCAGGCGCGCTTACCGGACGGTCAAAGTAGATCCCGACCGCTATCTTGTGCAACTACGGGCAGCCTACGGTTTGCCGATCACGGATTTCCGCGGAGTCTATTCGGTCGATATCGGAGCTTTGGATGACGTGGCGCAAAGCATCGTGAGCAGCGGAATGAAGCTGGCAGCGGCCGAGGGAGCCGGCCTGGGCGTTGGCGGCATTCTCACCATTGTCCCGGATTTGAGCATCCTGGCGGGCATTACGTTACGTACCATTCAGAAGCTTAGTCTGCTGTATGGATTCGAATTCAACACCGATGAAGAGACTGCCGAGCTTTGGGTTGCGGCGGCCAGTGCGGCTGGAGTCGATGTGAGCCGCGAATTGCTGGAAAAAGAAGTCGTCAGTCGCTTTGTGCCGCGGGTTATCCGGCGGATTGCGCTGCAGGCTAGTGAAGACTTCGTGGAGAAGTGGTCAGGACGGCTGATTCCGGTTGCCAGTTCACTGATTGGCGGCCTGCTCAATTATTACTTTGTGCGCGCCTGGGGCCGGCGGGCGCGGGCGCACTTCCGGCAGCGGCATATGACAGTGCGCCGCCAGCACCAGTTGCAAGACGCTAGCCTGCCCTTGACGGGCACGTCACGGCTTCTGCCGTGAGCGCACCATGTCGTCACACGGACAGCAGATTGCTCACTCTGCTCGGAATGACAATTTGGCGAAGTAGCTTCTGTTCAGCGGATCCCGGGAATATCTCGAAATCATGACGACCTTCTTATGTTCTGCCATGCTGTTTGATCTGGACGGGGTGTTGGCGAATTCAACCTTGGCGGTGGGACGCGCCTGGCGGCGCTGGGCAGTGGAGAATGGCGTCGCGCCGGAAAAAGTCGAAGCCATCATGCACGGGCGACGTACGGTCGAAATTGTACGGACGGTGGCGCCGCATCTCGATGCCGAAGCCGAGGCCAAGAAGATTGAGCAGCGCGGCGTGGATGAAGATACCAAAGACGGCGTCGTGGTAATGCCGGGCGCTGCGGAACTGCTGCGCTCGCTGCCGCGGGACCGCTGGGCGGTAGTGACTTCGGGTACGCGGTTGGTGGCAACGTCGCGGTTGCGGCTGACGGGATTGCCTGTGCCGGATGTGTTGGTTCCTGCCGATGATGTAGTGCAAGGGAAGCCGCATCCCGAGCCGTATTTGAAGGCAGCGCTGCTGCTGGCCGTTAATCCGGAGGAATGTCTGGTCGTCGAAGATGCTCCTGCCGGAATCGCGAGCGCGCATGCCGGAGGAATGAAGGCTATCGGGATTACCAGCACTTTCGCGGAATCGGAACTGAAGGAAGCCGACGCGGTGATCCATGCCATGACCGAGATCCGGGTGAGTGTGCAGGACGGCAAGTTGAGGGTCGAACTTTAGTTGGGAACATTGATGGCACAGCTTACTCGCAATGCCCGTCGTGGCGTAGGATCGAAAATTTCTCATTCTTTAAATTCCGCAACGAGCGCGAAGTATAGAAATCGGGCACGGCGGTCTAACCTTAGTGTTTAGGCCTTTCGAAAAATTGGGGAGCGTGCCGGAGCTTGTCGGAGATAGATTCTGGAAAAATACTTTACGGGAGCGGGCGAGCTCTTAAGATGACGGTGTGAACAAGCGCTTTCGCGTCTGTGATCTTAACCGGCCATTCCTGCTTGCTCCGTCGTTGCAGGAATGGTTGCCGGAGAACCACCTAGCTCGGTTTGTGGCCGATGCAGGTCACGGATCGGGAGCAGTTATTGCCGATGGTGGAAAGCATTCGAGCGAGCACATAGACCCTGCCGCAAACCGTACTCGCCGACGCCGGTTATTGGGACACGACCAGCTTGCGCCAGTTATTGCTGCAGGGGATTCAGGTGCTGATGTCTCCCGATGCCGAGGTGCGGCCGGAGACAGCTTTAGCCCAGACCGTTCCCAAAAGCGAAGAAGCAATGCAGATGCGGGAACTGCTGCTCAGTCCTGCCGGCCGTGCTCTCTATAGCTTTACGCCAAGCGACTTTCGAGCCGGTGTTTGGATGTATCAAGGAGGCGCGCGGCTTGCGTCGCTTCCGTTTCCGGGGGATTCACTCGTGTGCAGTTGGAATGGAAACTCATCTGCGCCACTCACAACCTGCTCAAACTCTTCCGCCGCCGGACCCTTCTGGCATTGTCCAGATTTCGCCTTTCGGGATCCCTCCTCCATTCTCGGTTCGCATGTCCCCGTCCTCCATCTCGGTGCAGAGTTTCTCTCCGACAGGCTCTCGTCTGTCCCCAGGTTTAGGGACTACGGGCGGAGATCGCGGAGATGGAAAATCGTAAGCCACTCGGCGGTTTGGCTGGTTTACCGACGCTAACGTCGCTGCCGACCGGCCTTCTGGCTGAGAACTCCTCTGTTAAAATTGTTTATTCTTCTTTTCTTAGCGGCAGCGGAGTTTTGACTCTGGTAGTCATGGATTCTCTATTTCCATCCTCACAGGAGTTCAAGGAAATGATGCGCCTTGCGTCCGGTAAGGCTACGTGGCTCGTGTTTGTGGTTCCGCTCTTTTTCTTGCTGGTCATTGGCATGGTTGCCGACCGCACCGCGAATTCTTTTGCGGCGAGCGAGCATTGGGTTTCCCATACTCACGAAGTGCAAACGGTAATCGAGAGCTTGCGGGCCAGCGTTTTCGAGGTACAGGATTCGCGCAAGGGGTATATGCTCACCAACGACGACGCCAGCTTGGGACGTTACATGGTCGCAGTCGAGCGGCAGCCAAAGCTGATCGCCCAACTGCGAGAGTTGACCGCCGACAATCCCTCGCAGCAGAGAAGAATCGACCGCCTCGAACCTTTGATCCAGCGCAAGTTGTCGGTTCTGCAACAGTCCATCGAACAGGAGAGAACCGGAAGTGCGGACGCGGCGCAGCAAGCTGCGTTCACCCAGGAGAATGAGACTCTCACCAACGAAGCGTCCGCGATTCTCGAGGATATGGGGAGCGAAGAGAATCGATTGCTGCAGCAGCGGGTTGTGATCTCAGGCGACACCTACCGGCACATGCGAGTGGTGCTGATCGTCGCGTTTGTGGCCGTCCTTTTATTCCTGCTCATAAGTTTCGGCCGCTTGTTGGTCGAACTGCGAAACCGCATGCGGGCGGAGGCAGCGGTGCGCCGCCTGAGCGGGCGCATTCTGCAGTTGCAGGATATGGAGCGGCGCAAGGTGGCGCGCGAGTTGCACGATGGCGTGGGGCAATACTTCTCCTCTTCCAAAATGGCGGTCGAGGGCGTCTTGCATGGCGGATCATTGTCAGAGGCGCAGCGCCGCGCTTTGACCGAGGCCGCGCAACTGCTGGAGCAGGGCATCGCCGAGGCGCGCACCCTCTCTTATCTATTGCATCCGCCTTTGTTGGATGAAGTGGGATTCCGCGCGGCTGCGGAGTGGTATATCCAGGGATTTTCGGAGCGCAGCAAGATCCAGGTTCAGTTCACGGCTCCGTCTAATTTGGCGCCGCTCAGCAAGGATGTTGAGTTGGTGCTGTTCAGGGTTCTACAGGAATCGCTCACCAACATTCACCGGCACGCCGGCAGTGCCACCGCCGAAGTTCGGATTCATTGCGTATCCGGCCGCGTCATGATGGAAATCGAAGACCGAGGGAAGGGAATTGCTCAAACTTTGCTGGAAGATTTCCGGCGGAGCACGGGAACCGGCGTGGGACTGGCGGGCATGCGCGAGCGCGTGAGCGAGTTTCGAGGAACTCTGGAACTGATCTCTGAGGGACGCGGCACTTTGCTGCGGGTAGGAATGCCGTTAGCGCCACCTGAATCGGTGAACGCAACCGCGGCGGGGCCTCCGAATGTTCAAGCGCGATTTGAGCTTAGCAGGGAAGAAACAGGGAACGACGGGAGCGGATTGATGTTGGCGTCTATTCCGTCGTGAAAGAACGGTAGGTGGCCACCTGCCAAAATCTCTAGGAACGGACGTTCATGTCCTGCTTAGCCGAGTGATCCTCAGTGGGGTTCGGCTGGACGGAGACTAAGTTGTTCTACCCTGAACAATCAGGGCGTGCGTTATGCGGCAAGACAACACTGTCTTGCCGCACCGGGTAGCCTATTGTTTGGTCGCCGTAAACTGACTTCTGGATCCGTGCAACTTGTCCTGGACTTTCAGGGTCATGGTTTTGCCGTCAGAACCAACTGTCATACGCGCGACGCTGATCACCTTCCCGTTGCGCTTGTCGGTTTCCTCGATTGTGTTCTTTCCCAGGTTTTTCACGGAGACGCTCGTCGTCCCAGGGTCCCCTTTGTATAGTAATACTCTTCGATTTCACCATCGCAATATTTGAGGTCTCTGATTCTGTCCTCAGCCGGTGGCTTCCGGGAAAGGTAAAGTGGAATGTGTTCGCGTTTGGAAGAAATCGAACCCCCGTTAGATTTGACTTTATCTGGGCGAACAATGTTCGAACAATCGGAGGATTTGATGAACATCTCAACCACCAGGGACATCTACGCGCAATTCGTGCCGGATGGTCAGCGCCGCGCCGTCGAACAGATGCGCGAATACGCTCGCCAAGCTGTTCTCAAGTCTGGCGCAAAACCTGGTTCATTACTGGAGCAATAAATCGCTGCAGAATGATGCATCGCAACGCCATCTCGATCACTAAGTGCTTCAAAAGATATGGTGGAGCTAGTCGGGCTCGAACCGACGACCTCATCGTTGCGAACGATGCGCTCTCCCAACTGAGCTATAGCCCCATCTCGAACAACTTCGGCGTGTTCTGTGATTTTAGCAGCGCTCTCCATTCCAGACCAGCACCCTACTCCTAGCATATGCGGATAACGCGCCCCGCTTAGGAAACTCTGGTTTACGAATTGGCTTTCTTCGCGTCTAATGGCGGTAAGCCTTTGTTTTGGGGATGGCTGTATGTTTGTCTCGTTGAATGACCGCCTTTCGCGCCCCCAAGGTCGGCCCCTGGGTGCTTCACTCTTGCTTCACGGATTGTTGCTGGGCTGGCTTTTGCATGTACCCGGCGCGCAGGTGCTCGCGCCGTCTTCCGTTGCTGCCGGAAAATCTGGTGCGGCCCTCACTCGTCTCTACTGGCCTGATCATGGTTTGCAGGCGAGCTCCAACGAGCATAGCCGCGAGCGAGAAAAACTCGTGTGGCATCGCCCCAAAGAACCCAGAGAAAAAGAGAAAAAGCTGATAGCTCCCGCAGCCGTGCCGGATGAAGCCAGGATACAGTCTCCCGCCAGCAACTCGTCCGCACCGGTGGCTTCGGCAGGCATGCCCTATGGAACCTTAGCCAGCGGCCCAGCCTTCGGAGACGAGATTCTCCCGGCTCTCCCCATCACCGCCATTGATCCCGTGGTCTACCCGGGCGATCTCGCCGGACACAGTGAGGGCAGTGTCATTGTCGAAGTCACAATTGACGACAAGGGAAACATCGTACAGAAAGTTGTCCTGCAAAGTTTGGGTCCGCTGATTGACAATAAAGTATTGGCAGCGCTCGAGAGTTGGCACTTCCGTCCGGCTACGCGCAACGGCGTTGCCATTCCCTCCAAGCAGGATGTTTACTACCACTTCAAACCGAACGGATAGCCGGCACTCTGGCGGCGAGCCGCGCCGGCTCTGCACTTCAACCACTATAATGTTCAGATGAGTCTTGCACTCGTCGAACAAATGGCTTCAGCCGATTTTCCCACGCGTTGGGGAAAATTTCGCATCCTGGGTTTTCGCGGAACCTTTGGCGAAGGGAAGGAATCGAGCGTCGAAGAAGCTGTGGCCTTAGTGATGGGCGACATCCATTCCGCGCCGCCGCTGGTTCGCATCCACTCCCAATGCCTTACTGGGGACGTTTTCGGATCGTTGCGCTGTGACTGCCGTCAGCAACTTGAGATGGCTCTCGCGATGATCGCAGAAGAAGGCGCGGGCATATTGATCTATGAGCAGCAGGAAGGCCGGGGTATTGGGCTCATGGCGAAACTGAAGGCTTATGAGCTGCAAGATTCCGGGCTCGATACCGTGGAAGCCAACGAGCGCCTCGGCTTCAAAGCGGATCAGCGCGGATTTGCTCTGCCCGGAGAAATATTGAAAGCTCTGGGCGTCGCTCGCGTCCGCTTGCTCTCCAACAACCCGGATAAAGTCGCAGCCCTCGAAAATGCTGGGGTCACGGTCACGGAACGGGTCCCCTGCGAAGTCCCGCCCACTTTATTTACCGAGAATTATCTGCGGACGAAGAAAGAAAAACTCGGGCACCTGTTTTCCGAGTCGTAACAAAAACGGCAGCCGCAAGGGCTGCCGAAGTTGCGAAAAAACAGCAATAGCTAGAAGCGAAAGGTCGGACCGAATTCAACTTTGATGTTGTTTCTCGCTCCATTGCTAAGATAGATCTCATCTCCGGCGTCAAGGCGCACGCCGAATGGTCCCCAGAAGCCTTCAATGCCTGCACCGGGATAAAATGCAACGTGAGTATTCCCGGTGGTGACGTCATTGACGGAACCCACAAAGCCGGCTGGAGGATTCTGCGTGGTCGTGCTGAAATTGATGAATCCCACCTTCCCGGTAATGAACGCGCGAAAGGGCCCCGACGATCCCGCTTGGAATTTGGGGCCGAAAAGCCCGGTCAGCGGGCGGAAGCTGGTGGTTACGAACTGTGTCGTGCCGCCGTTAGAAAAGGTCGTGGTGTAGTTACGCGCGAAGTCGTAGTTCATCTCCGCTTCGATGGCGACATGGGGACTAACGTTGAACGCCGCCCGGCCGCCAAGTCCCACCAAATTGGAATTCGGATTTGTGGCACTCAGCCGAAAATAATCGGCAAATACTCCTACCTCCGCGTGATCGTAGGTGCTTTGCGCCATAAGACTGGAAGGCACAGCCAGACCCAAACTTGCTATAGCTAAAAGCAAAATGCGTTTCATTCTGGTACTTTTCTCCTTAAACGTCGAGTCATTCATACTTCGCATTCGGCGCGCGTGGTGGCGCACAAACTTGCGAACACTTGTGGCCTTGGATGCCATCGGAGCGAAGGCAGGTTGGTAGGGAATGACAGTCTGGAAGGGAGGACGCGGGGGTCGAAAGCGGTGCGCGTTAAATCGCGCAGTTAGAATGCATTGCGTGACGCCGTCAGATACGGAGTTTGCTGTACAACTTTTTCACTTTCGCGAAAAGTTTATTTTTGGCTTAGCGAAGAAACACTGTCGGCGGAGCGGCTAGTTTCACGCGGGGTCATTGAAACTACGCTGTATTCGCGGTCTTTGCTGTCCAGGTCTTCCACGCGGAGCACCATTTTATCTTTCTCCATGCGGAACTGGGCTTTTTCCCCAACTGGCAAAAGCGCCGGATGTTTTTCATCTTTCGGGCGAATGCGGTAGATCACGTGATCCGTCTGCAGCAGATATTCCTGACATAGCACTTCGTGAGTCTTCTTATGAGCTCCGTCGGTGCCAATGATTTCGCCGGCCAGACTCTTGCCACTATTTTCATCCATGCCGCAGCCTACTGAGTCCATCTGCAGCAAAGTGCCGCTCTGAAATGGCTTCGGTTCTTTGGCCAAGCACATTCCGCTGAGCAGGATGAGTGTAGCGAAAAGTCTGAGCCGCATGGTGATCTCCTGTGTTCGAGCGGCTATTTTCGGATGGATCGTCCACTTTTTCAAAGATGACGGCCGTTATTGGTCTTCGGTAATCCGCATTCCACGGTATTGCCATTTGAAGTTTTGCAAGGAATCGAGATGGACGCGACTGTACGCCCACGGTTGCCAAATCTGTTATCGTTCTGAAACTGTGGCTGACCAGGGTATAAGTTTTGGAGAAGATGCGCATGCCTGAAGATCTGCGTCCTGAACCTTCGCGGTTCTACCGCTGGGCAGTTCTCATCGTCGTCAGCCTGGCGGTATTCGGAAGCTACTACGTGTACGACGCGCTTAGCCCTTTGGCCGACGTGCTGAAGCAGCAACTCGGTTTCTCGGATTCGAATATCGGCCTTCTGCAAGCAATCTACAGCTTCCCCAATATTTTCACCGTAGTGGTCGGCGGCTTCATCATTGACCGCATGGGTCTCAGAAAATCGCTGATGATCTTCGGAGTGCTGTGCCTCATCGGCCCGGCTATTACCGCCATTTCGGGAGAACTATGGATGATGGCGACCGGCCGTCTGATTTTCGGGATGGGTGCGGAATCGCTGGTTGTGGGAGGGACCGTCGCTCTCGCTCGCTGGTTCAAAGGCAAAGAACTCAGTTTCGCTTTCGGCATCAACTTGACGATTTGCCGGCTGGGCTCTTTCGCGGCCCTGAATTCGCCCACCTGGGCGCGCGCTGCCTACGCCAACTGGCGCGGACCGTTTTTGATCAGCGTGGGATTCGCCACGCTGTGCGTGCTCGGAGCAATTGTTTACTGGGCCATGGAAGTGTATGCCGAGACGGAACTATCATTTGGGTCAGACTTCCACCGACAAAGTCGTGCTTGCCGACCTTTTCAATTTCGGCATGAGTTATTGGTTCATCGTCGGACTTTGCGTAGTTTTCTATTCCGCGATTTTTCCCTTTCAGACCTTTGCGGTGAAATTTTTCATCGAAGCCCACGGAACCTCTCGCGAATTCGGCGGCTTCCTGTCCAGCATGCTGACTTTGTTCGCCATGATCGCGACGCCCTTGTTCGGTCTGCTGGTCGATCGCATCGGCAAGCGAGCATTGCTAATGATGTTCGGCTTCGCTACTCCTGATTCCCGTGTATCTGATCATGGCGTACACGCGAGTCAACCTTTATGTGCCCATGGCCATGATGGGGGTCGCTTTCTCGCTGATTCCTGCGGTCATGTGGCCGTCGGTGGCCTACATCGTTGAGCCTGCTAAGTTGGGCACGGCTTACGGCGTGATGACCATGGTCCAGAACATTGGGCTGTTCGGATTTAACCTGCTTATCGGGTGGGCCAACGACTGGGGGCACGCCAGCGCATCGAATCCAGCTGGCTATCGCTGGGGAATGTGGATTTTTTCCGTCTTGGGGTTCCTGGGAGTGTTTTTTGCCTTTCTACTGCACGAACGAGAAACTGGACCCCACGGTCATGGGTTAGAGACGATTACGACCGCATCGGCAGCGGCCTCATCCAATCTGGATACGGTAGCCTAGTCGTACTCTTAGGGGGAAGAAAGCGTCGGGCTTGGCAGGCGAAACCGCAAGTCCGGCTTTGGAATCTATGATTTAGATCATTTCTGTGAGATGGACAGCGCTGCGAACCGAATTGAGGAAAGACGGGTGTCCAGGCAGGGACCCTTGCCCGATTTGCCAGCTTTCGATAACTTAGGGGCCGAAGGTTCCCGGCGGCGTCCCTAAGACACTGTAAGCAGTACAACGTAGGGAAGTTGTGCCGCATCTGACCTAATGCGGCCGGAAAGACGATTTGGCGGACGCAAAAAAGCGCCGAGACCAGGCAGTTTCCGAAGCCGAGGCCATTGAACGGGCCAAACAAGGCGACGCCGAAGCTTTTGAAGTACTGTATAACCTGCATAAGCGGCGTGTATATTCGTTATGTCTACGCATGACGGCCAATACGGCGGCGGCCGAAGATCTAACCCAGGAAGCATTCCTCCAGCTATTCCGCAAGATCGCAACCTTCCGGGGGGAATCCGCGTTCTCGACTTGGCTGCATCGAATGGCGGTCAATGTCGTCCTCATGCAGTTACGCAAAAAGGGTCTGCCAGTGGTGCCATTGGAGGACACGGTAGAGACGGAAGAGGAAACTCCCCGGAAAGAGCTGGGAGCGCTGGATCCCGCTTTGGCCGGATCGGTCGACCGCTTGCAGTTACAGCGGGCGGTGGAATCGTTACCACCGGGGTATCGCATGATTTTCTTGCTGCATGACGTGGAAGGGTACGAGCACAATGAGATTGCCGGAATGGTGGGATGTTCGATCGGCAATAGCAAGTCACAATTGCACAAAGCGCGGATGAAACTCCGCGACCTTCTCAAAACGAGCAGAGCCGAAAAGGCCGCCAAGCCGTAAAAGAAGGCAGCAACAGAGGGATCAGGGGAGAGTTGTATGACCTGTGCAGAGTTTCAGGCGGTCTTGCCAGACCTGCTTGAAGACGGCGGCGGCGCCGATCAGCGAACTCACTTGGCGCTTTGCCCGGCGTGTTCGGAACTGGTATCCGAAATCAATATCATTTCCCGTCAAGCTCCGCTTTTGCGGGCTTCCGACGAGCCCAGTCCCAGGGTGTGGAACTCCATTGAGATTGCCTTACGCCAGGAAGGGCTGATTCGTGAGCCGGGAGCGACATTGGTCCCGGCTTCCACGAATTCTTTACGGCACTGGGCCGTGGCCTGGTTGCTACCCGCAACTGCGGCTTTCCTCTTGACGTTTGGATTGCTGCGCTATGAGCGGCCGCTAACGCCGCCCCAAAATGCGGCGCAGTCCATGCCGGCGCCGGCTGAATCGCCCGTTCCCGCAGTTTCCCCGGCAGCCTCCACTTCAACAGGACTAAGTGCGGATCTGAACGAAGACAAGCAACTATTAGAAGAGGTAGGATCGCGTTCGCCCGCCATGCGGGCATCTTACGAAAAAGAGTTGCGCCACGTGAATGAATACATCCGTGATGCCGAGCAGTCGGCGAAGGCTCATCCCGAAGACGAGGCGGCGCAACAATATCTGATGAATGCCTACGAGCAAAAAGCTATGGTCTATGAGTTGGCGGTAGATCGATCTTTGCCATAATATGTGGGTCGCCTGGCGGAAGAGTCGGCCGCCAATTGACCGGGGGACAGCAGTCATGAATAGCAGGCAGCGCGCCGCAAGCTTCGCAGTGGTGGTGGTTCTGGCTGGGACTTCTCTCGTTTTAGCGGAAACTCGCCAAGAGTTCCATTTTAAAGTAGGTCAGCACGTCATCGTTTCTGTTCTCAACCAGTACGGTCCGGTCTCGGTAAAACCGGGCGCAGTCAAAGAAGTAGTGGTCACTGCGATTACCTATTCCGATAAAGTGGAGATCGATAAGAACCAAAGCGGCAATCGCGTAGGTATCGTTTCTCACCTCTTGCCAGGAGCCGATGCCGAAACCGGCCGCGTGGACTACGCTGTTGTAGTGCCTGCCGACGCCAGTGTAACCCTCCAATCCACCACCGGTCCTCTGCGCGCTGAAGGACTT
The DNA here is from genome assembly GCA_963712035.1 of uncultured Acidobacteriaceae bacterium. GTDB lineage: Bacteria > Acidobacteriota > Terriglobia > Terriglobales > Acidobacteriaceae > PALSA-270. The sequence continues at coordinate 230,699 of CAVQGL010000010.1, forward strand.
CACGGCGATGTGACCTTGGAAGGCGCCAGCGCCCCCATGGACGTTCGCGAGATCAATGATGCCCACGTCCACATGAAAACCCTTAACGGCCAGATCAATCTGACCAACATTCGTGACGGACACGTCGAAATCACCTCGGTGAGTGGCGACGTAGTGATGAATTCGGTGAACGGGCCATTCGTTCTGGTCAACTCCAACAGCGGCAAAATTCACTACGATGGCGAATTCGGCGGCGGTGGCGAATACAGTTTGACCAGCCACACCGGCGACATCGAAGCCTTGGCCCCCAGTTACGCCTCCATTGACGTCACTGCGCGCTCCGAGCAAGGAAAAGTCGAAAATGACTTTGACGGTGCCATGCAGCCCCGGCATACCTGGTTCCCGGTCAAAGCAGGGAGCGCCTTCGCGGGCACCATGGGCAAGGCCGCATCTTCGGTAAAGTTGTTTTCCATCTCTGGTAGAATCCACCTCAAGAAACGCTAAACAATCAGCCGTTTGGGGTCTGGCAACTCGGACGGAAATTGCCAAGTATGGAAACTACACTGGGTTCGACCCCGGACGGAAGTGTTTCCCACCCCGGAAAAACATCCGCGCCGCGGGCGATCTTTCTCGTGGGCTTTATGGGTGCGGGCAAGAGCACGGTAGGCAAGGCTTTGGCCAGTCAACTGGGATGGGAATTCGAAGATCTAGATGACCGCATCGTGGCCCGCGAGCGACGTTCCATCGAGCAGATTTTCCGGGAGTCCGGCGAGGCGGAATTCCGGCACGCCGAACAGGCCGCCTTACGCGCTCTTCTCTTGGAATCCGGCTCCGTGGCTCGCGTAGTCGCCTTAGGAGGCGGCGCTTTCGTGCAAGCAGAAAACGCAGACTTACTAGCACAAACCGGGGCGCCAGCTGTTTTTCTGGACGCGCCCGTCGAGGTGCTTTTCCGGCGCTGTCAGATCGAGCAACAGGTGGAGCGCCCGCTTACGCCGCAGCCCGCGAAGAGTTCGGTAAATTGTATGAAGCTCGTCGCCCGCACTATCTGAAAGCTGCCGTGCAGATCGAAACCGGTAGATCAGGATATCGAAACGGTAGCTCTAGCGGTGGCCCGTGCACTCGGGTTGCCGCCAAGACAGTTCATTTCCAGAGGATAGGCCGTGAATATCAGGACAGGATTCTTGGTAGGAACATTGGGACTGCTGCTGCTTCCCTCCGTGGTCGCGGCTCCCAACAAAGATAAAGAAAAGGAGGACAACTGGCCAGAGCGTGGATTCCGGCTCTTTCGGAGTCTTCATGAGCGGCAAACGCGTGGCCACGGAGACCTTTTCCATCCAACAAGACGGCAAAGGAAGTCTGGTGACTTCCGAGTTCAAGTCGGAGCAAGGACTGGACAAGGCTTTGCAATCCTCCGAACTTCAGCTCAACTCCAACGGCGAAATTCGCAAGTACGAATGGAAAGAGATCCTGCCCGAAAAGATTACAGCCACGGTAACGCCAAGCGATCAGTTCCTGACCGAACAAGTGAGTACCGGTCCGGGAGAAAAGCCTCTGGACCAGCCGTTTCTGCTGCCCACGTCAACCAGTATCCTGGACGACTATTTTCTAGTGCACCGCGAGGTCTTGCTGTGGAAGTATTTGGCTACCGGCTGTCATCAGGATAAGGGACAACTGCAATGCCCCATGCATGAGCGCGCCCAATTTGGGACCTTAAATCCCCATTCGCGATCCTCGGCGCCGATCACCGTCGAGTTTTCTGGTAAAGAGAAGGTGACGCTGCGCGGCGCGGAGCGCGAACTCAATCGTTTCGATTTGAAGGGTGACGCCGGCGATTGGGTTTTTTGGATGGACGACCAGTTCAAGCTGGTCAGAATCATAATCGCGGACGAGAATACCGAGGTGTTGCGTGATTAAAGCGCCTTTTGTTAGGAACGTCTTAGGGATTGTCGTCGGGAATGTCTTTAGGAATGTCGTCTGGAATAAAGAGACGTGATGTCTCTGATCGATGTGCGCACAACCCGCGTCCTGTTTACCCTGCTGCTGTTCGCGCTCGGGCTGGGCTTCTTATACGTCGCCCACCATACCCTCATCGCGTTTCTCTTCGCTATTTTCTTTGCCTATTTGGTCGATCCCGCAATCTCTCGCGTCGAAAAGTGGACGCGCAGCCGCGGCCTGGCCATCGCGGCAGTCTATCTTCTGATGGTTTCGGTGCTGGCGACCTTCTTCTTCTTTGTGGGGCCAAGCATCGCCCATCAGGCTCAGCGGCTCAGCGAATCGCTGCCGGCACTTCTGGAAAAAGTGGGCTCGGGCCAGATTGCCGAAGATATCGGCCAGCAGCATGGATGGAGCAAGACACGCGACATCAATTGCAATTTCTGGTCGGCCATAGACAGTCGATGCTTCGACTGGCACAGCGCGCCGGCCTGCGTATTGCTGAAGTCGCGCAGGATGCATGGCTTTTAGTGGTCGTTCCCGTCTTGGCCGCGTTCTTCCTCAAGGATGGGCGATCGTTCAGCGACATGCTTCTGTCGTTCGCGCATGCCCGGCCGCAGCGCGAATTTCTGCAAGGAGTGCTCAGCGATCTGAATCAAATGCTCGCGCACTTCATCCGCGCCCAATTGATTCTGGCGGCCTTTTCCATGGTCGTTTATACGGCCTTTATGAGCGCCATGAAGGTTCCCTATGCGCTAGTCCTGGGCACAGCTGGAGGCGTAATGGAATTCATTCCCGTGGTCGGGCCGCTGGTGGCGGCGGTTCAGATTTTAGGGGCCAGCTTGTTGCTGGGTTATCCACACTGGCTCATCCTGCTGATATTTCTGGCGGCGTGGCGACTGATCCAGGACTACGTTGTCTCACCCCGCATCATGGGGAAAAGCATGGAACTGCATCCGCTCGGCGCCATCTTTGGCGTGCTGGCCGGCGGCGAGATTGCCGGCGTGTTGGGAATTTATCTTTCCATTCCGGTGATGGCGAGCTTGCGCATTGTCTGGAGGCGGTGGCGTCTCTATGCGGAGAAAAAGCGTTTCGGCCCGCTCAACGAATATTCCTTCGGAACCGAAATTACTCCCGGGAAATAGAGAGTTACAGCGAGAAAGCTTTTAACCGCCGAGAGCGCCGAGGAAATACCAAGCCCGCTGAGAGAGCCACCCATGCGATTTTCTCCGTGCTCTCCGCGGATTTTCCCAGCGCTCTTTGCGGTTAGAAGCTCTAGCATGCAAGCGGGCATCGGCCCAGCAAACGGAGCCAGCCCACCGCTGTTGTAAAATCCAAAGCGGTACCATGCGAACCACAAAATATAGAAATCTGTCCCGGACACTTCAGGCGAGAGCGGCATCCCGTAGCAGGAGTCTTCCGCCCAGGAAGTTCATTCCATGATCGTCATGAAATTTGGCGGCACCTCGGTGCAGGATTCCAAGGCCATTGAGCGCGTTGCCTCCATCGTCAAAGAACGCTTACCGCTGCGGCCCGTGGTCGTGGTCAGCGCCATGGCCAAGGTGACCGACCAATTGCTCGCCATGTCGCGAGCGGCGGGCGCAGGCGACCGCAAGACTGCTCTCAAACTCTGCCGCGCTTTGCAGGAGCGGCACTACGATACCGCCGGCGAACTCCTGGGCACGGCACTGTTCAGCGACTTCCATTCGGAGTTGGGCGGAGAGTTCGAAAATCTGGAAGAGCTTGTTGCGCGGAATTTCCGCCGTCGGCGAGCTTACTCCGCGAACCAACGACCACGTCGCCGCCTACGGTGAAATGCTTTCCAGCAAGATCGTGGCCGCGGCTTTCGCCGCCAAAGGATTGCCCTCGGCGCACGTGGATTCCCGCGAATGCCTGGTGACTGACGGCGCTCACATGAAAGCCGCGCCGCTTTTTGCGGAAACCGATGAGCGCCTGCGTATCAAGGTTCAGCCTCTACTCGATAAAGGATGCGTCCCCGTCATGGGAGGCTTTATCGCCGCCACCAAAGCGGGTGTAACCACCACCATCGGGCGCGGCGGTTCCGACTATTCTGCCGCGATTTTCGGCGCCGGCCTCAACGCCGAGCGCATCGAAATCTGGACCGACGTGGACGGCATGATGACCACCGATCCCAATCTCTGTCCCGACGCCAAGCGCATTCGCGTCATCAGCTTCGAAGAGGCGGCAGAGTTGGCCTACTTCGGCGCGAAGGTTCTGCATCCCGCGACCGTGCTTCCCGCGGTGCAGAAGAATATTCCGGTTTACATTTTGAATTCGCGGAATCCGACCTGCGAGGGCACGCGCATCACGGCCACAGCTCCGCCGTCGAAGAATTCATTCAAGGCCATCGCGGTGAAAAAACGTATCACGATCGTGGATGTCGCCGCCCCACGCATGTTGCTGGCTCACGGCTTCCTGAAGGCAATTTTCGAGGCTTTCGACCGGCATCGCATTCCCGTGGACGTGGTTTCCACCTCGGAGGTCAGCATCTCGCTGACCGTGGATTCGAATGAATCCATTCCGGCGCTGGCCGCCGATTTAGCCAAGCTGGCAGACGTAAAATATGAAGGCCGGAAGGCGATTGTCTGCGTGGTCGGCGAGAATTTGCGCAATACGCCAGGCATCGCCGCGAAAATCTTTACCGAAGTGCAGGACACGAACATTCGTATGATTTCTCAAGGCGCCTCGGAGATCAACATCACTTTCGTGGTCGAGGAGGATTCGATCCCGCAGGTGGTGAAGCAACTACATAAGAAATTTTTTACCGATGTGGATCCAGAGACGTTTGCCTAACGGCAAAAGCCTTTAACAGCCGAAATCGCTGCGTACGCCGAGGAAAAACAAGCTGGGTTTTCTCAGCCACTCAGCGGCCTTTCTCAGCGCCCTCGGCGGTTAAAAGCTCTTGATCGTTGTCGGCACAACCATGAACCTACTAATCCTAGGCCGCGGCAAAACGGGCTCACTGGTAGCCGACGTTGCCCACGAACGCAAGCATCACGTGCGCGCCTTCGACATCAACGACAACCCACATGCCTCGGCCCTCACCCCCGAAACGCTCAGCGCGTTTGATGTGGTCATTGACTTCACCACTCCAGAAGCCGCCCTGGAAAACATCGAGGCCTGTGCCCGCTGCGGCAAGAACATTGTGGTCGGTTCCACCGGATGGTACAACGAATTGCCGCGCGTCCGTCAGATAGTCGAAAACTGCGGAATCGGATTTCTCTACGCCGGAAATTTCTCCATTGGCGTGAACCTTTTCTACGACATCGCTCGCGCCGCGGCCGCTGCCTTGAAGCACGAATACTGTCGGCCAGATTTTCGAGCGCCATCACGTTCACAAACTGGACGCGCCCTCCGGCACAGCCACCGTGCTGCAAAACATCATCAAAGATGCTTCCGGCCACGAACTGGAAATCATCTCCTTCCGCGAGGGCGAAGTGGTAGGCATGCACGAAGCAATCCTCGACTCTCCCAACGACACCATCTACGTCTGCCATGACGCCAAATCCCGCCGCGGCTTTGCCGATGGCGCCATCCGCGCCGCCGAATGGCTCGCCGGCAAAAAAGGCTTCTTCGATTTCAAGGACGTCTGGCGAGAGTTGTAAATCTGTTTCAGGGGGTGCCCCATTTCTCGCGGTTTGTGCGAGAAGTGGGGCCCGTCCATCGCACCCCCCTCATGAATCTTGTCGGGTCATTCGTCACAGACAGACTGCCTACTCCGTTCTAGGATCGGAGCGTGCCCAGGAATCTCAAGCGATACTACGGGGCGGGCGACTTGCATTTCATCACGTGCAGCTGCTATCAGCGCCAGCCCCGGCTGGGTTCGGCCCCAGCGCGCGATCTCTTTCTTGTCGCGTTGGAGCAAGTGCGCTATGGCGTAGTGGTTCTCGGGTACGTGGTCATGCCCGAGCACGTTCATCTGTTGCTTAGCGGACCGCAGCGCGGCACGCCCTCAGTAGTGATGCAAGCCATCAAGCTGGGCTTTGCGCGACGACTGTTGAGTTCCCGGCGTGACTGCCAACTGTCCGCTACGTTGGACGACACCGCACCTGGCCACATCTGGCAACGGCGCTTTTATGATTTCAATGTGTGGACGGAACGCAAACGCATCGAGAAGTTACGCTACATGCACCAAAACCCAGTGCAGCGGGGATTGGTGACCGCACCCGAGCAATGGCGCTGGAGCAGCTTCCGGTCTTACGCCTACGGTGAAACAGGATTGGTGCGGATCAACGACTGCAGCGTGCTGAAGATGACGATTCGCGCGGCGTGAGGTCTTGAGTTCGTGCACCTCCCCTTATGAGTCCTGTCGGGTCATTCGTCACAGACAGACTCCCGGGATTTATCGCCGGCTATTACGCGGTTGGACTACAATCCGCGTCATGGAGAGCTTTTTCAATACGGTGAGTCTCGTGTTGCTTGCCGCCGCCATGATCACATTTATTTTGATCATCCACCAGGTCTGGCCGCGTCTGCCCGTCCAAGACCGCACATTGCTCCATGGAGTGGCCACAGGCACAGGCCCGTTTCGCCTCAGAGGCCGCGCTCTAGATACGGCGTGGAAGTTGCATAGTGGGCTGTTTCCCGAGAGTCGCAAACGACAGTTATTCGGCGCATTGTTCATTGCCGCAGCGTTATCGCTGTTTTGCTATCCCCTCTACCTCGCGCTCCGGTGAGGGGCTAACTGGCGAAATCAGCCCAATTTCACTTATCGACCCTATCCTCAGCTCGCCCAATCTACAGCCGAATCCCCCCGTTTTGTCCCCTTCCCCCATTCGCGCTATCTTATAGCCATGGAACTCCGAGGCTGTGGTACAGCTCTAGTCACTCCTTTTCGTCAGGATGGTTCCCTGGACGACGCCGCGTTGCGCAACTTGGTCGCCTGGCAGGTGGAATCCGGAATTGATTTCCTCGTCCCCTGCGGTACCACGGGAGAAACTCCCACGCTCAGTCACGACGAATGGTTGCAGGTGATTGACATCACGGTCGAGGTCGCTGCGGGACGCGTGCCCATCATTGCCGGGGCCACCTCGAACTCCACGACCGACGCCGTCGAGAAAGCCAAAGAAGCAGCCGCCCGTCCCGGCGTGAACGGCATTCTCACTGCGAGCCCCTACTACAACAAGCCGACGCAGGAGGGACAGTATCGCCACTTTCGCGCCATCGCCGAGGCCGTCGATAAGCCAGTCATCCTCTATAACGTTCCCAGCCGCACTGGGGCGACCATTGAAGTGTCAACCCTGGCGCGCCTGTCCGAAGTTCCCAACATCGCCGGAGTGAAAGACGCAACGGGCAATATCACTGAAATGGCCGAGGTCTGTAATTCCCTGCCTGAGACGTTTCTGATATTTTCCGGCGACGATACCGTTACCTTGCCATTGATGGCGCTCGGCGGCGTCGGCGTGATCTCGGTCGCATCGAATGAAATTCCCAAGGAAATGGCGGAACTCACACGCGCTGCGTTGAACAATGATTGGCCCACGGCCCGCAGCATTCACCGCAAGTATCTGCCGATGATGCTAGCCAACTTTATCGAGTCGAATCCTCTGCCGGTGAAAGCAGTTCTCGCCATGATGGGCAAGATTGAGGAAGTTTATCGTCTGCCGCTGCTGCCTATGCGGCGCGACACTCGCTCCAAGCTGCAAAAAATCGCGACGGAAGCCGGCTTGGTCGCGAAAGCCGCCACTCCTCCCGTCGAAGCCAACGAGTTTTATATTTATGAAAACTGGGCGGCCGGTCCGCACAAGATTGTCTTGCACCGCTCCAACTGCGGGCAATGCAATCACGGCAAGGGACGCCCTGCCGGCCACGACGCCAATCACTCCCGCTGGCATGGCCCGTTCGCCAGCCTCGCCGTGGCCCGCGAAGCATCGCACGGCATGACCGGCATCCTGATTCGCAGCGAGTGCAAGTGCGTTTAAGGCGATGGAAATTGAGGCTAGCGATGATTCCACCCGGGAAGGGCACGAGTTTCACTCGTGCCGATTGAAGTCTTAAGCTGCCGTGGCTTTAGCCACTGCGGGATGCTGGTCCAACTTGAATCCTGGATACATTGAAGAATAGCGATATTCCTCTGGCCGCTCCACCATCTTGCGCTCAACCGGATTTTGGTGAATATATGCGCGATGCGTGACGAAATCCGCGCAATCGCGGATGCGGTGATCGGTGAATCCTCTCTGCCATACTTCTTTGTGTTTGCCAAATTGTTGACCGAACGCGTGTGAGTATCCACCCTTTATGAGTTGCATTGCTCGTTCGAGAGTCACATCTGCAAATGGTGTGAACAATAAATGCACATGTTCGGGCATCAACACGAAGGCATGCAATTGAAACGTTCCTTGACGCCGGTAGTTATACATCGTTTTCAAAAACAGCCGGGCATAGGATTCAACGACGAAAAGCCGCCGTCGTTGCCAGGTTGAGAAGGTCACAAAATACGTGCCGGGAGGAGAGATCAATCGAGCAGGTTTCACCAGCAGACCTCAGCGGCTGAAGCCGCTATTTCTCCTAGCCTAACTCGGCACGAGTGAAACTCGTGCCCTTCCCGGTTGAAATTATCGGTTGATGTCCCGTTTTCGGAATCCTATTCCCCGAATCGCCACGGCAATCCCGTATACTTTCCTCGCATGCAATCTCTCCAATCGCTGATCGAACACCTCGCTTCTGTCGAGGATGCAGAACACGAACCCGGCGCGCGCAAAACGTTTATGGAGTTTCGTGACGAACTCACCCAAGGCAAGATCCGCGCCGCCGAAAAGGTCGACGGACAATGGGTGGTTAATCTCTGGGTAAAGAAAGGCATTTTGCTGGGCTTTCGTCTCGGCGAACTGAGCAAGATGGGCGAGGACGCCGCTCTCTCCTTCGTCGACAAAGACACTTACCCGGCGCGCCGCTTCACGGTTCACGACCGCGTGCGCATGGTGCCAGGCGGATCGTCGGTGCGGCTCGGTTCCTATCTCGCGCCCACCGTCATCTGCATGCCGCCCATGTTTATCAACGTCGGCGCGTACGTGGACGAAGGCACCATGGTCGACTCCCACGCGCTAGTCGGTTCCTGCGCGCAGATAGGCAAGCGCGTCCATCTGAGTGCGGCCGCGCAAATTGGCGGAGTGCTCGAACCCGTCAACGCCGCCCCTGTCATTATTGAAGCGACGTCCTGGTAGGCGGCAATTGCGGAGTCTATGAAGGCACGCTGGTCCGTTCGCGGGCGGTGCTCGGCGCTGGAACCATCCTTACGCGCTCCACTCCGCTCTATGATCTGGTGCGCGGCGAGGTCTATCGCGCCACCCCCGAGAAGCCTCTTGAAGTTCCCGAGAATGCCGTAGTCGTCCCCGGTTCCCGCGCCGTAAAAAAGGGCAAAGGCGAGGAGTGGAATCTGTCGCTCTATACCCCAGTAATTGTGAAGTATCGGGACGAAAAAACCGACCAGGGGACGGGCTTGGAGGAGTGGCTACGGTAAGGCGCGTCGGCCCCAAACTCAGAAAATCTTGTCAAGACCCTAAGCTTGACTTTTTCGGTGCAACTGACTGATTCACAAGGAAAATAGCTTTTTAACCATGTCCATTTTGCTCTATCGAACCTGCTACGCTGGATGCAGAAAGATAAACATGGCGCGAGTGCCCACCCGGACCTTGCGCCTTTTTCTTTTGCAGGAAAAATAAGAAAATTCAAGGGCTCTTCCGCAGGACGCGCAGGAGTGTCCCCACCCCCTCGGATTCACACAAACTCGCCAGCTGGTCCTTCAACAATCCAAGCTGTTGGTCCCATCGGGGTCTTGGTCGAGAAACCCTCAGCCCCTTTCCTCGTAATATCTGCCGTTTACCTCTGACCCGATGACAGCGAAGTCACACTCTGAGGTCTCCAGTGAGTCGGTTTTGAAGCTGAAATCTATGGACGGTACCCGGACCGTTGCTTCCAGTTGTGCGGCCGCCTTAGAACCTTCGAAGCGATACTGCCGAGCCGGATCTTCATACTTGACCAGCTCATCGGTCGTTTTGAATACCAGCTTAAAGTCAAGGAACGCTGGAGTTGCTTCGGCGTCCATTGCCGGCCAACGAGGCTGGTCGATGATGGGCACGTTAGTCATCTCAAGGCTTGCGATTTTACCGTCCGCACTGAATGTCAGGCCGTCTGCCGGCACGGGTGTCACCCAGTAAAGGCCTTCGGGCGAGATGGGCGAGTGGAAATCGTGAATCTGATTTGTGGGGACCGCCGGTCCCTTAAATACGGTGAGTCAAGTGTGCGCGAAGATCGCTTGATGGGCCTGTCGCCCTGCCCAGTACTCGCCCGCCATATAACTGTAATCAGTGGTCGGAGTGCCCCACGCAAGGCGGTTGCCTTTGTTATCTGTGCCCATGCCGTGAAATCCATTACAACGGGCAAGCTTGCCTTTGAAGTGATAGATGCTTGAAAGCTCGACATTCGGCATGGCGGCCTGATTGTGATTGCCGTTCTTATCAAGCCACGGAATCGGATATGGGCACTGGCCGCCGTTGGATGGTTCGTGGTTCTGGGGAATCGGAGGAGCACAGGATGGCGGTGCAGATTGCGCACTCATCCGCGTATCTCGCAGCCAAGCCGCGAATAGAGAAGTAACCCCGAGTTCTAGCCAACGCCGACGATTCAAATCGGCACAACGAGCGTGATCGCGCGCCATGGCATCTCCTTTTCACAGCTCTTCTTAGTTAAACTCGGGCTTTACCTCTGGGATTGAAAATGAAGACTAAAGCGGTCGTGCAGTAGGTCGTTGCAAGTAAAGCAATCTGGCTGCCCCCCAGGGATTCGAACCCCGATATGCTGATCCAGAGTCAGCTGTCCTGCCGTTGAACGAGGGGGCAACACCCGCCATTGACGCGGGCTTTGGCGATCACCCACTTCCCGTCCAACCCCATTAAGGCACCGTTAAGGCGGTGGGCGGATGCGGGCTAAATCAACTTGACTTTAACAGTCCGCCGAATGGAACGTCAACGGCGGTAATCCGAAGGCTCAACGTGGGGTAGAAGCGCCCACTAGGGGTCAACTGCCGAATGTGAGACGCTGACAGAAATGTCGGACTGGAGCAATGCTGTACCGCGGACTCCAGTCCGCCTCCTTCGAAGACGCTAGAGAAGTAATCGTCCCAGCTTCAGCGCGTTGCGCGTATTTGCAGCCAACCACCCGGAAAGCGATATTTTGTTTCCCGGGTGGTTGGCTATGGAACATTGGTCGAGGAAAACAGGCGTTGGCCGCATGGGAAGCGCTACCCGCCAATGACAAGGCCAGCATCAAGACCAAGCGCGGCATCCAGGCGACGTACCAGGGACTGGGAGACGCCTTCGCCAAAGCTCTGGAAGATGCCCCGTCAATTGCCGCGTGTGAGCAGGCAAACAACATCAACAGGCCAATCGCCGCCGCGGACCCCAAGAACACGAGCGCTCAATATGATTTATTCATCTCGCTGGTAAACGAAGCACAGACCTACATCGACCTGGGAAATCCGCTGCTTTATCCGCTGCGGCAAGATCGAAAAGAAAATGCCCAACGTGCGCTCGCTCTGCTTCGCAACTCAATGGCGATCGTAGAACGGCTGGTGGCCTTGGATCCAAAAAAGCAACTGTGGGTCACCAACCTGGCATACGAAAGAGCAATGGTCGGTACGCTCGCCAGAGCGTGGGAGATTTTGCTGGTAGCGCTCAATTAGCGGCTTCCGGCAGCGCGACGCTGCGCAAACTTGCCTCTGCCGACGACGCGTCGATGAATGTGCTGGACCTGGCTACATCTGCCATGCTGATAGTTCTTCCGGCCCAAGTCCGAAATCCTGAAATGACGATTCAGTATGCCGAGAGACTGGTTGCTCTTGACCATCGTAGAACCCCCGAGTACCTGTTTTTTTTTGGCGCAGGCCTATCGCGCGAATGGGCAGGAGGGACAAGCCGTGGCTACTGCGAAAGAAGGTCTGACGCTGTTGCCGGCTCCTCAGCCAGGCGCCCCGATTACCAGGGCGAGAAGGTTGTTGGAATTTGAAACACGCACCAATTCCGCCCGCAGCGCGCGCTAATCCGCGCCTCAAAGTGTGCGCCATGCGCCTGCAAGCGCGAAACGGTGCGAACGGATTGAGAAGAAATGTTTCCGGCGTCTACTCTTCGTTGTTCTCCGATTCTTCCTGCTCGGGCGGCAGGTTGGGACGCACCTCTAGCAATTTTGCAGCATGCAGTTGCCGGTTGAGCTTGAGTAGGTCTGCGGCCTTTATTTCATCCCACTGTTTCAGCAAGGGAACGACATCCGCTTCCAACTTCGTCGTTGCCTCGAGTTGTGCAACCGTAGGCGCGGCGTCGGCATTCCCCACCTCGTCATAAAGGGAACCTGCGTCGCCGTTCGCAGCGCCCAGCGCTCGTTTCGCCGCAGTTGACGAGGGAGTCGGCTCACCCTCCAAAATTGCTGCGACCTTTTTATCCAGGGCATTGATCGCATCGAGTAGAGCGCCGCTCGCCTGGCCCGAGAGCTTCTTCAGTTGCTCGCGCACGGAACGCGCCTGAATCACCGCTTCGGAAGTGTGCGTCACCATTGAAACCAAGCGCGACTCCAAGTCAAATTGTTGGTCAAGTTGAGTGGCAGGGACCTTGACTCGCGGATCCATCTTGACGGTCAAGAGCACGGTGTGACTTTCGCCATTAGCGTTAAGCCGCACCGAATACTGTCCTGGAACAGCCAGAGGGCCGAGCGGAGACCAGGGGGTATCGTGAGGCACGGCTGAAATCGGATACCCGTGCCCCGTCGAAACCGGGGTTGAATAATGCAAGTCCCAAACCCAGCGGTGCATACCGGCTTCGGTCGAAAGAGCTTTGTAGGGGCGCAACCAATAAAGAGGAATCAGTTCTTTCTCCAACTGTTGCGGAGTCCGTTCCGGCTGGTCGGCACTCGAATACTTCCGAACTACCAATCCACGACTGTCCAGAATCTCCAGTGTCACGGGACCATCCGCCGGTTTCGCCAGAAAATAGTCGAGTACGGCGCCGTCGGGAGGATTTTCGCCGGCTGGTTCATCCGGCGGAAGCGGAGTGTCGGTATTCGTATCCCGCCGGACGCGGTAGGCTTGCGCAGGCTGGAAAAGAGTTGCGCTTGCGTTTGTCAGCTCACTGCCGATCTGCCGCAGTGGCGTGATGTCATCCAAAATCCAAAACGAGCGCCCGTGGGTCGCGACGATCAAGTCGTTTTCGTGAATCCACAAATCGCGCATGGAGGCGTGGGGCAGATTCAGTTGCAGAGATTGCCAATGATCGCCGTCATCAAATGAAACCCAAACGGCATTTTCGGTTCCGGCAAAGAGCAATCCCTTTCGCACTGGATCTTCACGCACCGTGTCCACCGGCGCGCCGTCCGGCAAGCCCGTGGTAATCGGTTGCCATGTTTTGCCCGCGTCGTGCGTGCGATAGATATAGGGATGGAGGTCGTCGATGCGGAAACGGCTCACTGAAACGTAGGCCGTCTCATCACCGAAGTGCGACGCGGCGATTTGCGTCACCTTGCTCCAGGGGATTAATTCGGGCGGGGTGATGTTATTCCAATTTTTTCCGCCATCCGCGGTTCGCCAGACCTGCCCATCGTCCGTCCCGGCCCACAGTGTCTCAACGCTCTTGAAAGATGGCGCAAGCGAATAGATCGCACCTCGCTTTTTGTCGGCTTTGGAGTCGTTGGCTGCTTTGTCGCCCAGATTCGCGGGAATTCCCGGATGCTCGCGCGTAAGGTCGGGACTGATCGTCTGCCAAGACTTGCCATCGTCCGTTGTTTTGAAGAGCACGTTGGCAGCGTAATAAAGGGTGTGTGGGTCGACCGGCGAGAACAGAATGGGCTCGGTGCGCTCCACGCGATACTGGCGGCGAATCGGAATCGGCGTAACATTCTCGACTTGCCCGGTGCTCCAGTGGTAACGGGAAACCTCACTTCTTCCCGCTCCATAAATAATGTCGGGATTAAGTGGGTCGGGTGCGACATAGCCGTACTCGATGGCCCCCACTGGGTGCCATTCTCGAAAGGTAATCTCGCCGTCATTGCCGCGGCTGTCAGTGCATACCGATCCACTTTCCTGCTGCGCACCACAGACCTTGTAGGGAAACGTATTGCTGGTGCTCACATGATAAAGTTGCGCGGTTGGCTGGTTGTACCAAGAGCTCCAGGTTTCGCCCGCATTCACCGTGACCAGCGCCCCCTGGTCCGATACCAGAAGAATGATGTTCGGATTCTGCGGATTGATCCACAGATTTTGATAGTCGTCGCCCCCCGGTGCGCCTCGAATGCTTGTCCACGTCTTGCCGCCGTCCGTGGACCGAACCGTAACAATGCTCGCGCTGTAAACCATGTCCGGATTCTTGGGATCGACTCTGGGAATAGGTAAATCGCCTCCGCCAATCTTCATTGCGGGACGCGGATCCGTGGTTACGCGATACCAATTCTCGCCAGCATCATCCGAGCGATAGACTCCCAACCCCTCACCGGACCCGTACTCACTGGGATGTGTGGTGGAGAGCGTGGCATAGAGCCGGTTCGGCTGGCTCGGCGCGATCGCGACATTAATCTGCACCAGATCTTCGGGCAGCCCTTTCGTCAGCTTCTTCCACGTTGTGCCACCGTCATTGGACTTGAACAGCCCGCCACCAGATCCCTCATAGCTATTGTCGTCTTCCCATGGACCCAGGCGCGCCTGCCACAACGAGGCATAGATCACATTCGGATTCGTGGGATCCATTTCCACGTCGGACCCTCCCGTGTTCTCGTCCTTATAAAGAACTTTCTGCCAGGTCGCTCCACCGTCGGTTGAGCGAAAGATGCCGCGCTCAGCACTTGGCCCGTAGGGATGCCCGAATACCGCAGCGAACAAGCGATTCGGATCATGCGCATCGACGGCGAGAGCCGGAATTTGTTGTCCATCGCTCAGCCCAAGATGAGTCCAGCTCTTGCCCGCGTCGGAGGACCTGTAAATTCCATCGCCTACCGAAAGGTCGGGCCGGAGCAGTCCTTCACCGCTCGCGACATAGACGATCCGGGAATCGGACGGCGCTACTGCGATCGCTCCGATCGACTGGGACGCTTGTTCGTCGAAGACCGGATCCCATGTGCGGCCGTAGTCACTGGACTTCCAAACTCCGCCGTTGACCGCTCCCATATAGAAGACGTTGGGTTCGCCTGGCACACCAGCCACCGCGCGCGTCCGCCCTCCGCGAAACGGCCCGATCATCCGCCAGCGCATCTCTCCATAAAAACTCTCGGGATATTGTTGAGCCTGCCCGAATTCCCTAGTCAAGAAACCAGTCAGACAGATGAAGGTGAGCAGGAGCAATGAATGGCGTCGAATCACGTGAGTCTCCTTGGGCAAATGAAGAAGATTAGCACTGCAGCAACCCCGCAGGCGAAGATTTCCCCCGGAAGCTGACTGGACCTGGACGATCACTGGACCCGGTATTGCGTGTTGGATCAAGCGGGCGACACACTCACTTGCCTATGCGACTCGCTGATGCAAACAAGCCTTGGTGACGAGGATCACAGACAGTGATAGAGTGACGCCATATTAATGATTCGCAAGGGATAAGAAAAGCGAATACCTCGGACTGCTCTGGGCTCAACAAAGGACGAGGCATTTCGCCCAGCCGTCGCTCGACGGCGGAAATGGATTTTCGCGCAATGTGCCAGGAACAGCGCGCGGCAACCGTCCGGAGTCGAAACCGGCTGGCTACATTTGTTTGCTTCCTCAGTCTGGCTCTTACCTTTCTTTTTGCTTACCCCAATCTTTTGGCAGCGAATCCCGCCCCAACGCGACATGACTATTCTCTTCCACGCATGGGGACGATGTTTCGCGTAGAGATCTATTCTGCCGACGACGCGCAAGCTTCTGCGGCGGCGGATGCGGCTTTTGCGCGCGCCGAGGAACTCGAACAGATCATGAGTGACTATCGGCCCGACAGCGAGTTGATGAACCTGTCGCGCGAGGGCGCCAAAGCGCCTCTCCCGGTGAGCAGCGATCTCTACGACGTATTGGCGAAGTCGCTCTGGACCTCGGAGCTTTCCGGCGGCGTCTTTGATGTGAGCATTGGTCCCGTAGGTGACTTATGGCGCGAGGCTCGCAAAACCGGGCGCTTGCCTGATCCCGAAGAAATAATGCGGTCGAAGGCTCGGGTCGATTACCGGAACATCGAATTGGACGCGGCGCGTCATACTGTGTTCCTGAAACGTGCCGGCATGAAGCTGGACTTGGGCGCGATCGGCAAAGGTTATGCGGCTGATCAGATGCTTGCCATCTTGCAATCCCACGGAATCCACGCCGCCATGGTGGTCGCTGGGGGAGAAGTTGTAGTGGGCAGTCCCCCGCCTGCGCAGTCGGGATGGAAAGTGGACATCGGCACGGCCGACGCGCAAGCGGGCAGCGCGCCTTGTACGGTTTTGTTACGGGCAGGAGCAGTTTCCACTTCCGGCGATGAGCATCAGTTCTTGGAAGTAAATGGACACCGTTATTCGCATGTGATTAATCCGAAAACCGGTTGGGCGCTGGAGGGCGAAAGCAGCACGACCGTAATGGCGAGAGACTCGACGACGGCTGACGCGCTGGCCACGGCGTTTTCCTTGATGCCGATTGCGGATGGGATGCGGACGGCGCAATCTCTCCCCGGCGTGGCGGCCTTATGGGTTCGCCAGGTTGGAGGAGAATGGAAACACTATACTTCTCGCGGCTTTCCCACTTCATGCCGCAGCCTGCAAGAAAGGAATAAGTAGCGAACCGCGTGCTTTCTTTCTTTCGAAGTTTCGGAAATGTCGGATTAAGACATAAAAGCCCACTTCTTGTCGGAATTGGAATTTGCATCGGCGCCGCCATTCTTATGTGCGGCAAGGCCGGCGTGCAGGCCACATCTTCCGACAAATTCTGCGAATCGTGCCACGTTCATCCGGACGCCACGCAGACCTGGATTCGGTCACCGCATTACGCCAGCAAAAGTGGTGTAGTGACTCACTGCATCGACTGCCATTTGCCCGACGGGCACGTTGACTATTATACGGAGAAGGCCCGCCTGGGGGCGCAGGACGTTTACGGCAAGCTCTTCAAAGATCCCACCAAAATTAACTGGCAATCCCTGCAGACTCTGACCCAGGCGCGTGGCTTCACTTACGACAGCGCGTGCATTCGTTGCCATGCCAACCTATTCAGCGTGGGGCTTTCGAAAAAGGGCGTAGACGGGCACTTGCACTATCAGCGCTCCAAAGACAAAATGCGCTGCATCAACTGCCATCTGCACACGGGTCATTATCGCGGCAAGGAATCCGAAGAAGTTGCGGATGAGGATGTGGCTCAAGAACAGGCGCTCGAAAGGGCGTTTCCCGCGAGTCCCGAGGGATTCCAAAGTTATAGCGAGGCGATTCCGGGCTCGGCCGTAAAAATCCGCATGGTGGCGATTCCCGGCGGCACGTTCCAAATGGGGAGTCCCGAATCGGAGCCCTACCGGCGCGCCGACGAAGGCCCAGTCCACGAGGTGAAGATAAGCCCGTTCTGGATGGAAAGAACGGAAGTGACGTGGCGAGAGTATGAGGTCTATCTGCTGCAACGCGGCAGCAAAGGGCGCGATCGGGACCTTCCTACAGCCGGCCATGCGGACGCGCTGAGTGGCCCCAGTCCGCCTTATGGATCTCCAGACCAAGGCTGGGGCAGAGGGTCGCGGCCTGCGATCACGATGACCTTCCATGCGGCGGTGAAGTTCACGGAGTGGCTCTCACAAGTCACCGGAAAGAAATATCGCCTTCCCACGGAGGCGGAGTGGGAATATGCTGCTCGCGCGAGCACTACCTCTCCTTATTTCTTTGCTGGCGACCCGTCGTCGTTCACCACGCGGCGCTGGCTGAATCGCATGCTGGGAGTGAAGACCGAGCCGCTCATGGATTACGCGTGGTATGAAGGTGACAGCTCAGACCAGACTCACCCTGCGGGTACAACCAAACCTAATGCGTGGGGCGTGGTGGATATGTTGGGCAACGTGCGCGAATTCTGCCTGGATTGGTACGCTCCGGATGCTTATGCGAGTCTGCAGGATGGGGTGACTGATCCGCGCGGTCCGGACTCAGGATCGGAGCACGTGGTGCGTGGAGGCTCTTATCGATCCGACGCGGCGGACTTGCGCTGCGCGGCACGCGATCACACCCGTGAGGCAGATTGGCTGCTTACCGATCCACAGTCGCCTAAGAGCGTTTGGTGGTATTCGGACTGTACGGATGTGGGCTTCCGCGTGGTCCGCGAATATGATCCGAATGAACAGATCGCAGTAAACCAAAAGAACGGAAAGGCCAAGCAACATTGATCGTTTTCATAAGTGAAATTCATTTCGTTTCAAAGGAGATTCGACATGACAGATAAGAAGACCGAGACGGAGAAACGAGGTCTGGACCGCCGCGCATTCATCGGCGGAGTAGCCGCTGCGGTGGGCGCTGGAGCGGTTCTGGCCAGCTGCAAGAAGTCGTACCCGACAGTCACGTTCGTGGACAAGGCTCCCGAGGGCCCAGTTCTGAAGGCGGGGCTGATTGGTTGCGGACAGCGAGGCACGGGCGCCGTGCTCAACTTTCTGAAGGCGGGACCAAATCTGAAGATCGTCGCGCTGGCCGACGTGCTGAAAGACCACATGGACCAATGCCGCGACAATCTTTCCAAGAAGGCGCAAGTGCAAGTTGCGGACGACCACTGTTTTCTCGGCTTCGATGCGTACAAGAAAGTGCTGGAGTCCGACGTGGATGTAGTGTTGATGGCCACGCCGCCACACTTCCGCCCGCAATATTTTGACGCCGCGGTCGAGGCCAAGAAACACTGTTTCATCGAGAAACCGTGCGCCGTGGATGCCCCCGGGATACGCTCCGTCCTCGCCACTGGACAGAAAGCGACGGCCTACAATCTCAGCGTCGTTGCAGGAACGCAGCGTCGTCATGACCGCACCTACCAGGAGACTTACAATCGCGTCTCCAATGGCGCCATCGGCAAAATCGTCGGAGCGTGCGTGCGTTGGAACCAGGGGCACCAATGGTCCACCGACAAGAAAAAAGAGTGGTCGGACATGGAGTATATGATCCGCGATTGGCCGAACTGGCGATGGCTATCGGGCGACCACATTCTGGAACAGCACGTCCATAACATTAACGTCGCACTCTGGTTTACCGGAATGAACCCGACAAAAGTAATTGCCTCGGGCGGGCGCGCTCAGCGCGTGGATGGAGACCAGTTCGACTACTTCAACTGCCAGTTCTCGTACCCCAACGGCGGAATCATGGAGAGTATGTGCCGGCAGATAGATGGTTGCGCCAATGACATTTCCGAATACGTCATCGGCACCGAGGGCTACACCAATTGCAAGAACACCATCTTCGACCCTACCGGCAAAGTAGTATGGAAGTATCAAGAGGCTGGACAAGAGCCCGGTAAGTCGAAGGTTAGCTCCATGGACCAGGAGCACGTCGACCTGGTGACCGCTATCCGCACGAACCAGCCGGTTAACGGAGCGGAAAACGTCGCCCACGCCACGCTGGCCGCCATCATGGGAAGGACCGCAGCCTATACTGGCAAAGAGGTGACTTGGGACGAGATGATGGACTCCCCGGAGCGTCTTGGCCCGACCGAATACGCTATGGGACCGGTGCCTATCAAGGCGGAAGTGCCGGTACCGGGAAATACCGCGCAGAGCGCTCAGTGGACACAGCGTCCGGCGTAACGTCGGATAATTGTTTTCTGGAGCGGGCGGAGTCAAAGGACTTCGCCCGCTCGCAGATTGAAGTGCCAACGCCCGAAAGGGCGCGGCCGATCTAGTCTGGCCATCGACGCATCGAGGAAGTTTGTGGTCCGCAGTGCCGCAACATCCCTCTTAGGAATGGTATGAAGTCGGCAAATTTCATCTTCAATTTGAACTGGAAACGAGCGCTGCTGCTCGTCTGTTTTGGCGTGTTGGCGGCTGGCCTGATGGCGCGAGCCTTTGCCGGCGAGGCTACACTTCTGCCGGATTACGGAAAAGCGCAGATCTCAGAAGACGAAGGCCTGATTACCCTTCGTAACGACGCGGTAGAAGCATCGTGGAGAATCAGCGACGGCAGACTTCAAGCGGTGAAAATGACGGACAGGCTCGGAGGCAAACCTGTTCCCGTTTATGGCCGAGTCTTTGCTCTCACTCTGGACCGCGGGGGCATTATCGTTGGCTCCGCGATGCACGTAGTCGGTTCCGCGAGGATCGAGAAGTTAACAGGCAGACCGGAAGCATCGCGCTTTGCCGAACGCCTCGGCGGCCAGCAGGCGACAGTTGAGCTAGAGGATGCTGCCAAGACGCTTCATGCGGAATGGCGTGCGATCCTGCGCGACGGGTCGAACTACATCCGCCAGGAAATTACGCTGCAGGCCTTGGGCTCTGATATGAGCGTGAGCACCGTGCGGTTAGTTGATGTGGACTTGCCGGGCGCATCCGTCTCTGGTGCGGTAAAAGGCTCGCCGGTGGTTGCGGGGAATGTGTTCTTTGGTTTCGAGCATCCGATTTCTGAGAGTCGAGTCACGGGAGACAGGGTAATCTGCAGAATCGAGCGCGAACTGCCGTTGAAGATGGACCAGCAAGTTACTTACTCGTCAGTGGTCGGTGTCACGCCGGTAGGCCAGTTGCGCCGGGGATTTCTTTTTTATCTTGAGCGCGAGCGGGCCCATCCCTATCGCCCTTTTCTAAACTACAACTCCTGGTACGACCTCCGCTATCCCGACAAGGTGAATCCTCACGCCGTTTTGGGCGAAGGAGTGATGGACGAAGCGGGAGCACTGAACGCTATCAACGTTTACGGCACCGAACTTAACACGAAGCGGGCCGTGAAGATTGATTCGTTTTTGTTTGACGATGGTTGGGACGACAACACCACGCTCTGGCACTTCCACTCCGGTTTTCCTAACGGCTTTACTCCGCTGCGCGAGGCTGCGGCGAAATATGGCGCATCGCCAGGAGTGTGGCTCTCGCCCTGGGGCGGTTATGGCGAAGCGCGAGAGAAGCGTGTGAAGTATGGAAAGGAACAGGGCTTCGAAACCAATGAAGGCGGATTTGCCTTATCCGGTCCGAAGTACTTCGCCCGCTTCCGCGAAATTAGTTTGGAATTCATCAACCAATACGGAGTGAACCAGTTCAAGATTGACGGCACCGGGAATGTGAACAGCGCAATTCCGGGGAGCGATTTCGACAGCGATTTTTACGCCGCTATCCGTCTCATCCATGATTGGCGTTTGGCGAAGCCAGACATCTATGTCAACCTGACCTCGGGTACTTACCCATCTCCATTCTGGCTTGTTTATGCGGACTCTACGTGGCGTGGCGGGGATGACCACAGCTTCGCCGGTGTCGGATCGTATCGCGAACGCTGGATTACTTATCGCGACGCCGATACCTATCAGCGAGTGGTGCAGGGCGGACCACTTTATCCTCTGAATTCTCTGATGGTTCACGGGATCATCTATGCCCGCTACGCGAAGCATCTCGACACAGATCCCGGTAGCGACTTCGAAAACGAGGTCCATTCATACTTCGGCAGCGGCACACAATTGCAGGAAACCTACCTCACTCCTGCGCTGTTGAAGAGCAGCGATTGGGACGTGCTTGCGGAATCGGCAAAATGGGCGCGAGACAATGCCGGCGTGCTCGTCGACACACACTGGATCGGAGGCGATCCGGCGATGCTGGAAGCGTATGGCTGGGCATCATGGTCACCGCGCAAGGGGATTCTGGTGCTGCGCAATCCGAGCGACCAGTGGCAGGATTTCTCGGTCAACGTGGCACAAGCGTTCGAGCTTCCTGACGGGGCGGCAAGAACTTTCAACGCGCACAGTCCCTGGAAAAAAGACAGTCGGGAACCGAGCATTCAGCTTATCGCGGATCAACCGCACACATTCCATTTGGAACCGTTCCAGGTGCTTACGCTGGAGGCGGTGCCGCAATAGCGCCGATATTTCGCAGTTTCCAGAACATGTTCAAGCGAGTTGCGGCTGGTGGGAATCGCGCCTACTCCATTTGTAGGCCGCAAGTGAATTTTTCCAGAAATATTTCTCCGCGGCGACCCGGCCCTTAGTATCGAAGTAGTTTCGTACGATCTGGATGATGGTAGGCAGGTTGTTCACGGCTGGTCCGTTTGGCCAATCACTCCCGAACAGCAGTTTGTCCTCCCCGAAAGTATCGAACAGATAATCGAGAGTCGGCTTGTAGACAGCGGCTTCGGTTAATGGCTTGCCGCCGGCGATCTTCATTACCTCGGAGACTTTTACGAAGACGTGCGGCCGTTGCGCCAGTTCTCGCAGCAGTCCTTCGACCGCAGCTTTCTCTTGCGCGTCCATTTGCCAGAGCATGGCGGGCACGTGATCGACTACGATTCGCAGGTCGGGAACTTTGTCACTGATCTTGAGAACCGCACCCAATAGATCAGGACGGGGGTTTGCGGTGTCGAGGGTTAAATCGGCCTCCTGCAGAAGCTTTAACCCACGGATGAATGTCGGATTATCGATTTGGGTCACGAGGTTGTAGCCCCAGAGATTGCCATACCTGATGCCGAGATAGAGCTTGTTTTTGTGATAGCGATCGAGGTACTCAGCAAAGTCGGGTTTATCTGGTTGGAGATTGCCCACTGTGCCGAGCATCATCGTGTCTTCTTGCTCGACTTCGAGAACCCAGAGATTGTCCTCTATCCAGGGGCTAGCTTCGATTTCAATCGCGCCCACAATGCCGAGCGGACCCGCAGTTTTTCGGTATCGCACCGGCAACGCGGGTGCCGTGTTTTCGCCGCCTCCAGAATACGGCGCGCCTTGCGGACGGGTCTGATCGAAGAGATGAATGTGGCAGTCGATAATCGGGATCGATGGGGTGGGAGTGGCCTGTACTCGACTCTCCCACACAGTCTGCGCGGCGAGGACCGCAGCCGCGCCAAGAAACATTCTGCGGTTCAAGACCATGCGGGATTCATCTCTCGAATCAAATGTGATCGGTCGGTTACGCTTCAGCCCACTGCTTCTTAATATAGGCAAGCGCCCTTGCCAAGGCCGCCTCGGGATTGTCGGTGGCTTTGCATTCCATATTCAGCCATCCCGAAAATCCCCAATCTTTGAGCGCGCGAAATCCCGGACGGTAATCGAAGGGCAGGGAACCGGGCTCGGTGCGAGCCTTTCCATCCGCCAGATGAACGTAGACAGTATATTTGCCGTATTTTTTCAAGGTCGCGGCAATGTCTTGCTCCTCTAGCTGCATATGGTAGAAGTCGCTCAGCAGCCTGAAGCCGGGAGCATGCACCTGTTCAATGAAGCCAGCAGCCTGGCTCTGCAGGTACATGAAATGAGTTTCCTTTTGGTTGCACGGCTCCAGCATGAGGTTCACACCGGCGTGCTGGACATCGGGGATCAACTCCTTGAGTTCAGCCACCAACAATCGCTCTTCGACCTCGCGCGCGGTCATAATCGGAGAAAGATCCTGAAACTTATTGGGTCCGAAGACCGGAACTTCAATAATATCGTTGGCTCCGAGAGCGCGAGCCATCTGCAAGCGCTTGCGGTCTAACTCAACGGCCTGAGCGCGAACCTGAGCGTCGGTATCCAGGAGTTTGGCTGAGCCTACGATGGCGCTGACCGCAACCCCGACCCCCGCGAGTTGTTCCTGAATGGATTCCACCGGCTGGTCCAGCCATTCGCTGCCGAGTTCAATGCCGTCGTAGCCGAGCCGTTTGACCAGTTGCGCTCGTTCACGCAAGCTCAGTTCTTTGGGGAAAGGCGTACGTACGCCGAAGCGCACATTGCTTGGGCGGGGCTTGGCATGCAAGGCGCTGGCCGCCAAAGTCGCACCGCATCCCACCAGGAATTCTCTTCGACTTGCTCCAAGTGCAATGCTCATGCCCACCGTCCTTATGTGTTAATCCCTGTCGCCCCGCGTTTCCGCATGGCCACCTTTGCGCCCCGATTGTATTCTCACATCACTGCGCAAAACCACCAGTCATCGTTGCTTGAACATTCATGCCACAATACCGACTAATAGTTACGGCGTTCCATCCCCGGCGCATTTAAACTCTTCCAGCGAGAAATTCGCGCATTCCGATAAAAGGTAAGGCCTGATGAGATTGAGCGTCCTGCTTTCGAATGAAGGGTACCTAGCCCGGCCAGTCCCTTTACGAAACTTTACTCGATTTGACCAACTTATTACCGGTCAAAAATTCGCTTTAGTGTTTGAATAATCGAAGATATCTTGCAGGAGGATTTCAATGCGCAAAACTCTGGGGACTTTTCTTTTCTTCGTCCTTGCAGCCTGGTGCTGGGGACAGACCGCTCCGACCGCGCCGGCCCCCGACAGCCAATCTGCCGCTCCGCCCAGCGGCCCAATGGAACACCGGCATCGCCCGGGTGTCGCCGGAACCATCACGGCAATTAATGGCGACTCGTTGACTGTGAAGACAATGAACGGGCAGACCGCTCAAGTAACCGTGAGCGATAAGACCCAATATCGTAAGGACCGGCAGCAAGCCAAGCTCGCCGACTTCAAAGTTGGCGACCAAATTTTTGTTCGCGGCGAGTCCAGCGGCGAGAATGCCTGGCAAGCGGATATGGTTGCTTCCGGACCTCCGGGAGGTTTCGGCGGCATGCGCGAGGGGATGGGCAAGGAATTTATCGTGGGAGAAGTGAAAGCGATCAGTGGAACGCAGCTTACGATTCTTCGCCCCGACGGGGTGACGCAGCAAATCACTGTGGACGAGAGCACGTCATTTCGCAAGGAGGGCCAGAGCGTGACCTTGGCTGACTTCCAGGTCGGAGACCACGTGTTTGGCCGCGGACAAATGAAGAACGATGTGTTTGTCCCTGCGGTGCTGAACGTGGGAGACTTTCCCATGATGGGACGGGGCCGTGGTATGGGTGCTGGCCAAGGAACCGGGCAGGGGGCCGGGCAAAGCACGCCTGATTCGCACTGAGTATGAGATCCTCCGCGAGCTAGCGCGCCGATGAAGCCTCCTGCTCAGCAAATTACTCTGCGTCCGCCTCTTTGGGCGGACGCTCTACTCTTGGCGGTTGCGCTGCTGGGCGCGCCTGTCTGGGTGCACGCCCAATCTACCCCGCAGCTTGCCTCCCCCACAGTCGCGGCTGGCGGTACCATTCGCGGGCTGGTGAAGTCGGGCAACATGCCGATTCCTGGTACCACGGTCACCGCGATGAACACGCTCACGGGTCAGAAGGCCGTGACTTGGACCGGTGTGGACGGCACCTACTCTTTGCAAGTTCCCTCCAATGGACGTTATGTAGTGCGCACGCAAATGGCTGCCTTTGCGCCGAGCACTCACGAAGTACTGATTGATGCTGCCCATCGCGAGGTGCAAGCCGATCTGGAATTAATCCTGCTGTCCCGCGTTCCCCAAACTACGCCGGGAAATTCGCAGCAGGCAATGGCTAGCGCTTTGGCAGCCGTTGGCGCGGCAGGCGCAAACGGCCGAGGCTTTCAAAGTCTTTCGGTAACGCAGTCTGAGGGTGCGGAAGGGCAAGCAGTCGATCAAATTGCGCCTGCAGGCATGCCGGTCCCCGGTCTCTCCGCGGACTCTGCCACGGAGTCGTTTGCGGTTTCAGGAAGCACCTCCAATCCGATGGGCAGCATGAGCAGCGACGAATTCCGCGCGCGCGTTTCCGAGTTTCGGGACCAATCCGCACTCGGAGGAGGATTGTTGGGCGGGGGGCCGGGCGGTTTTGGAGGAGGGGGCTTTGGGGGAGGCGGCGGTTTCGGCGGGCCTGGAATGATGATTGGAGGCGGTCGCGGTGGCCGGGGCCGCTTCAACATCAATCAGCCCCACGGCTCTCTCTACTACACCGGCGGCAATTCGGCGCTGGACGCCGCTCCGTTTTCCTTGACTGGGCAACCGGCAACGAAGGCTGGATACTCGCAAAACACATTTGGCGGATCTCTCGGCGGGCCGCTGAACATACCTCATATTTATCAGGGAGGAACCAAGACCTTCTTCTTTGTGAATTACAACGGCTCACGCAGCGAAAATCCTTTCGATCAGTTTTCCACGGTTCCCACCTCAGCCGAGCGCGCCGGTGATTTTTCGCAAGCTACGTATGGCTCGAGTCCCGGCACCTCGCAGCCGGTTCAGCTCTTTTATCCCAATATCAGCCAGTGTGGCGCCAATGCCGGGCAGCCGATACCGGGCAACAATCTGCAAAACTTAACTTCGCCGGGCTGCGAGATCAGTCCAATTGCGCAAGCTCTGCTCAAGTACATCCCGCTGCCCAATTTGCCGGGCGCAACCCAGAACTTCCACTACGTTACGTCCGCCAACAGCAATAGTGACGATCTCAACGTACGCCTGATGCACAATTTTGGCGCTGCTCCTACGCCAAATCGCGGTGGGCGCGGGCGTGCCGGCTTCCGGGCGCCGCGCAACAACCTCACTTTTGGCTTCCACTATCATTCCTCGGCCGCCAACCTGACGAACCCATTTCCCAGCGTAAGCGGCACCACCAGCGTTAGCAGCTTTGACGTGCCTGTTTCGTACATCCGCAGCATTGGCAAGCTGACCAACATTGCCCGCGTGGACTTCAACCGCAGCCGCACCAGCACTCAGAATCTTTATGCCTTTTCCCAGAACATCACCGGGGAACTCGGCATTAATGGAGTTTCCCAGAATCCCTTTGACTGGGGTCTGCCCAGTCTCTCTTTCACCCACTTTGGCAGCCTGAGTGACATCAATCCGGCTTTGCAACGCAATCAAACGCTTACTTTTTCCGACAACCTGATCTGGAACCACGGCAAGCACACCTGGCGATGGGGCGGGGATTTCCGGCGCATTCAGCTCAATACGGAAAGCGACAACAACGCACGCGGCGCTTTCGTTTTCAGCGGCGCCAACACGGCACAGATCGTAAACGGCACGCCGGCAATTAACAGCAGCGGCTTCGATTTCGCGGACTTTCTGCTCGGCCTGCCGCAGCAGACCTCGGTGCAATTTGGCGCGAACAATTATCACTTTCGGGGAAACTCTTGGGACCTTTACGCGCAGGATGAATGGAAGCTGCGCGGAAACCTGACTCTTAATCTAGGTGTGCGCTATGAGTATGTGTCCCCATTCACCGAACTGAATAACCGTATCGCTAACTTGATCCTGACGCCTGGAGTTCTGAATCCTTCGTTGGGAGCGCCGGCAGTCACCGCGGTGCTGCCGGGGCAAGGTTATCCCGACAGCCTGATTCGTCCCGACCGCAATAACTTTGCGCCACGAGTTGGAATTGCCTGGAAGCCCTTCGACAAGACTGTAGTGCGTGCCGGATATGGCATTAACTACAATACCGGCGCATACCAGACTATCGCCCAGCAGTTGGCGTTTCAGCCGCCGTTCGACACCGCGGAGACGAATATCCAGCCAGCGGTGGGCGCCTTGACCCTGCAAAACGGGTTTCCCACTCCGCCTGCCGGGTTAATCACCAACAACTTCGCCATCGATCCTAACTATCGCATGGGCTACGTCCAGATTCGCAATTTGGATATTCAGCAACAGCTTCGTCCCACCTTGCTGTTGAATGTGGACTACACCGGCACCAAGGGAACGGACCTCAACAATCTCGTGGCCCCCAACAGCGGTCTAGCGGGGATCCGCATCGCCAACGCGCAGGCGTTCACTTGGCAGACTTCGCAAGCCTATTCCAGCGCTAACGCCGGTTCAGTACGCTTGCGCAAACGGTTGCAGCGCGGCGTCTCGATTGGCGGTACGTACACTTTTTCAAAATCGATTGACGATGCGTCCTCCATCGGAAACGGTGTTGCAGCCGGAGCTGGAAGCGGCACCGCCTTGGTGGCGCAGAATCCCTTGGACATCGGAGCCGAGCGAGGACTTTCCAGCTTTGACCAGCGCCACAAATTTACGGCCGACTATCTGTGGGAGTTGCCCTTCGGCCACGACAAATATTGGTTGAGTGCGAAAACTCCGTGGCGCGCCATTTTGGGAGACTGGGAATGGAGCGGCGACTGGACCATCGCCTCTGGATTGCCGTGCACTCCATTAGACCTGGGCAATTTTTCTGACATTAATCGCGGCACCAACGGCACCATTCGAGCCGACGTGGTTCCGGGACAACCCTTTACTGTTTCCAATCCCTCCATTAGTGAATGGTTCAACACCGCGGCTTTCACTGCGCCTCCGACGGGCCAGTATGGCGACGCTCGCCGCAATAGTATCGAGGGACCTGGCTCACTGTTGTTCGACATGGCGTTCACCAAGTTATTTCCGTTGGGCGAGATGCGGATGCTCGAATTTCGTGCCTCGGCTTCGAATATTTTCAACCATCCGCAACTCACCGGCATTGACACCTCGGTGACCTCGCCGACATTCGGCCGGGTGATTTCTGCGGGAGCGATGCGGACGATCCAAATGACTGCGCGTTTCAGGTTTTAGTAGGCTTTGTCATTCTGAGCGGTTACGCGAAGGATCTTACGACGGCAAGAATTCTTCTCGGAGGTAGAGAGGGCCGTTGCAGGCAGTAGTGGCAGGAGTAGTCGCAACCGTTACTGAATTCGTCGTACAGAAAGTGCCGCACGAGCAGGAAGTTATGAAGCGTCTCCTCACAACTCGTTGGCCAGCCAAGCTCCTGTCGATTCTCCTGCAGTTGACCCTGCTCTATCCGGCGGTCTACGCGCAGGAACCCGAGTACGTCTTTCACGCCGAAACCGAACTGGTCCTGGTGAACGTAACGGTGCGCGACAAGAACGGCAACTTTGTCCGCAACCTCAAGCCTGAAGACTTCAATGTGCTTGAGGATGGCAAGCCGCAAAAAGTCGTTTCTTTCGACATCGAAAATACGGACGCCATTCCCTCCACCGACGTAGCGCAGGTGAAGTTGCTCAACACGCCGGTGAAAAAGTCAGCGGCTCCCGCTAATCCGCAAGCCGAAGTCGCCAACGCGCTGGGTGCGCTCAAAGACCGCCGCATGATCATCCTGTTCTTTGATCTCTCCTCGATGGAGCCGGACGAAATTGATCATGCTCTCACCGCCGCTCAGAATTACTTGGATAAACAAATGGCGCCAGCCGATCTGGTGGCAATTGTCTCCCTGGCAGATGCTTTAACCGTGAATCAGGATTTCACGCAGGACAAAGCACAGCTCAAGAAAGTCTTAGACGGGTTTAGCACCGGCGCGGGGCAGGGGTTTGAGGAAGGTTCCACGGGCACGACCGAAGGTACGCCGGACACTGGAGGCTCGTTCACTCCCGATGACACCGAATACAACATCTTCAACACCGATCGCCGCCTGGAGGCGTTGCGCACCATTGCCGCGCAGCTCTCTCATGTGGAGCAGAAAAAGTCGCTGATCTATTTCTCCAGCGGCATGGACCGCACTGGCATTGAAAATGAGTCTGAGCTGCGTGCCGCTATCAACGCCGCAGTCCGCGCCAACCTCTCTATCTATACTTTAGACATTCGTGGCTTGCAGGCCCTAGTCCCTGGCGGAGAAGCGCAAAACGCCAGTCTGCGCGGCACCTCGCCTTACTCCGGTGCTTCCACGCTCAACGCTTTGAATTCCAATTTCACCACGCAGGAAACCTTGGCCACGCTTGCTGGCGACACCGGCGGCCGTGCTTATCTCGATTCCAACGATTTCAGCAAGGTGTTCAAAGGCGTTCAGGCCGATACGTCGAGCTATTACATGCTCGGCTATCACAGCACCAATCAAGCGCGCGACGGACGTTACCGCAAAATCACCGTGCAGCTCAAGCAGCCTGGCTACAAGATTGAGTATCGCAAGGGCTACTATGGGCCAGCCGACTTCAAGCATTCCAATCAGGAAGACCGGGAGCGCCAGTTAGATGAGGAACTGGCGTCAGAACTCCCCAGCACTGATCTTCCGGTCTATTTGGCAGCCGGCTATTTTCGCATTGGTGACGACAAATTCTTTGTTCCGATTTCGATCGTTGTTCCCGGCTCGGAGATTCCGTTCGCCAGCAATAGCACCCGTGACAAGGCAACTCTCGACATCGTCGGAGAGGCCGTGGACGACAAGAAGCGTCCCGTCGGCGACATGCGCGACACCGTAAAGCTGGCGGTGGAAACTTCCGCCCAGGTGAAACGTAAGAACGTCCAGTACGACAGCGGCTTTATTCTGCCCGCAGGCGCCTATCACATGAAGTTCGTGGTGCGCGAGAACCAGACTGGCCGCATGGGTTCGTTCGAAACCGATGCGACCATTCCCGATCTAAAAAGTGCGCCACTGAAAATGAGCTCCGTCATTCTCGCCAGCCAGATTCAATCCTCCAGCAAGAAGGGAATCGCGGGCGACCCCCTGGTCCGCAACGGTTCGGAGATTGTTCCCAACGTAACCCACGTTTTCACCAGCCAGCAGCATCTCTACTTTTATTACGAGGTCTATGATCCTGCTCGCGAGGGCGCGAACGGCAAGGCGAAAGCTAACGGCGACATCCACATTCTTTCCAATGTGGCTTTCTTCCAGGGCAAAGCCAAGACCTACGAAACGCCGCTGGTCGAAACCAAGCAGCTCAACGCGCCCGACCGCCATGCCGCCGTTTTCCAGTTGGACGTCCCACTCACCCAGCTCAAACCCGGTTTCTACACCTGCCAGGTGAACGTAGTCGATGACGCGGGCGGACATTTTCTGTTCCCTCGGCTCGCGATGCTGGTCCGGCAACCGCAACCAGCCGGCGGCGGCAGTCAGTAGAAGCGGCCTCGGCTGTTTAGAGTTCTAACCTAAGTCTCCAGGCGTCCCTCGGCGAACTCGCGTAACTTCTCCGCGTACTCTGCGGTCAAAAGCTCTGACTTTTTTGCATGTGAGCGTTATCACGGTCTTTTTGCATGCCCGGAGTACAATCAAGTGTTTTTAACTTATCTGGGTTCGGTCCGAATTCCCCCCGTCACGCGAACTCCGTTGCAGGAGGTGGTTATGCGCTACTGCACATTGCTAGTCCTTCTCGCGGCCCTAGCGGTCCCGTCATTCGCACAACAGAATGAGACGGCCGGTCCGACCAATGGGAAAGCCAAGAAAACCTACAAAGAGGCTCTCGACTTTTTGCACCACCGCGAACCTGGTCCCGCGCTCGAAAGCTTCCAGAAGGCCGACAAGCAGGATGGCGGGCATTGCCGTGACTGCCAGGAGAAGATGATCAAGTACGGGATCGAGCTAAGAGAATGGAAAGCTGCCGAAACCGCCGGGGAAGAGATGGTTTCGGAAGCCGCAGGCCCGCGCGATCTGGCTCTTGCGCACTATGATCTGGGAACGGCCTTCATGGGTGAGGGCCTGGAAAAGCACAAGGATGCGCTGTTTTCCCGGGCTCATGACGAAATGACCAAGGCCCTGGCTGCTTTTGCCAATTTCCCTAACGCGGTCTTCGTCGATGGGCAAATCCTGGCGCACCTGAATCAGGATGCCGCCGCGAAAGCGCAGTTCGAGCAGTTTGTGAAGATGAAGTCTGTAGATGAGTTGAACCGGCAGCGCGCCCTGCGCTACATCAGCGAGCCGGAACTGGCGCGGGCTCGGATGGCGCCACCGTTTTCAGTTACGGCCATGGACGGACAGAGCATCTCGCTCGACGCGCTGAAAGGTAAAGTTGTGCTGATCGACTTCTGGGCTACCTGGTGCCCAAGTTGCCGCGAGGCTGTGCCCCACATCCAGAAGATCGCCAAGAAGTTTCAGGGCGAGCCCTTGGTGATCCTGAGCGTGAGCCTCGACGAGGATGAGAAGAAGTGGAAAGATTTCGTTGCGAAGAATGAGATGACATGGCCACAATATCTCGACGCCGATTCTAAAGGCGCCTTGCAGTCCTCGTTTGCCGTCCATTCCATCCCGCAGACTTTCACCATTGATGCCGACGGAGTCTTGCAGGATCAGCACATCGGCGATGAAGCCATTGAAGGCAAGCTCAAGAAGTTGGTAAGCCGGGCGCGGGATTTGCAGTTCGCACTAGCTCAGAAGCCAGCAGAGACTCCGGCGCAATAGCACTTGCGTTGAGCTAGACTCTGAATCGGCTTCACAATTTTCTTGATTTGCCATTCGGAGGGTCGGTGGCTTTTGAGAGATGGGTAGCCCATCCCAGTCGCGCTTTATGCAAGTAAGGGTGGGATTCCACGATAGCGCGCTGCGCGATCAGGGTTTTGCTAGGGTCGCAAGAACAGGGTCGCAAGCACAAAGACATGGCAATGACTGCCTCCGATTTTCGCCGACTTGCTCTCAGCCTCGAAGGGGCTGAGGAAGGCTCGCACATGGGTGCCGCCGACTTCCGCGTGGGAGGCCGCATCTTCGCCACCCTCGCTTCGCAAGCCCAGGGATACGGCAACTTGGTGCTTACGCCTGAACTTCAGGCGGACTTCGTCGGCGAGTCGCCAGAGGTTTTTCTGCCCATTCATGGCGGGTGGGGAAGAATGGGCATGACCCACATTCGCCTCGCCCAAGCCAGCGAGGACGTGCTGGCCGGCGCTTTGCGCACGGCATGGAAGCTTCGGATTGAAAAGAATCAGAAGACGAAAAAGAAGCGTGCGACGCGGCGAAGGTAGATCCTCACGGCAACGACAAATTAGTGAACTGACCTCATTGTCCGCTAGGCATTTCGCGAACATTCTGGCCGCTACGACAAAGGATCAAAGTACGCAAGCGGCGCGCCAAAGTTCTCCATGGCGGAGACGCTGTCCCCCTTCAGAGCCACTGCGATTTTGTGCGTCCGGTGATTTAAGGAGATTCGCGATTCTTTTAGCGGGACCCGAATGCGAATTTCCCTCCCCACCGGTGGTTTGGCAATCACCAGGTAGCCGTTTTCGAACTCGCGCGGCGCCTTGATCACATCGCATGAAATGTCCTGCGGAGAAACCCAGTCCGGCATGCGGATCGCCAAAGTTCCCGGCTTTCGCAATTCGATTCTCAGCGTTCCGCCGTTGTAAGGAGAAAGAATCTTGATCTCCGGCGACTCGCGATTCATCCACAGATTCACCCGATGGCCGGAGTCGTCGAAGCTCGTAGCCGACCGCCAGGCTTCACACAAGGAACCAACCGCGCCGCCGACAATGTCCATGTTGAAGCTGATGCTGTCCACGCCCACGGGCTTATGTCCGTAGGGAGCAGGAAATCCGAACGCGCCCAGATGGCGATTCGCAACGTCTCGCTTCCCATCTTCGCCTTTAGGGTTGGGCGGATCGACAATCCAGGAAATATCCCGCAATTGGCACGGCAAAAGATGGCAACGCAAAATGCGCTCGGCGCGTTGAAAATAGGCGACGTCGACGTGCTGCCCCAGGAGGAGCGCCGTCTCCAGGATATCTCCTGTGTTGTTGGCTTCGCCGTTGTCCGGCGCGGGTTCGCCGGCGGTCTCCGCCGCCCATCCGATTTCGTCGGAGATTTGCTTCAGGCCATGCTCAAAGAAAATCTGTGCCCGTTCCATCACCCGTGAATCCTTGGTCGCATCGGCAAACTGCGCCAACGACGACATAACACAAGTCGTCGAATGCACGTGCCCGCCAAAATGTTTAGCATCGAACTCGCCAGTCGCCGTGAAATATTCCGCGATCGTTTTGTCCTTGAGGATGGTAGCCAGCTCCAACGCGGGTTTGTACTGCGTGGCGCGATAATATTTGACCAGCGGTCCCAATGCCCGTCCAATGCCGACAATAAATGGGGCGTCCACGACTTCCAGTCCAAGCCTGTTGACCAGATAATTGCGGTCCCATCCCGCATCCGGCTTCCAATATTTCATGATCGCGGCAATGCTTTGCTCCGCCAGTTCGCGGGCACGCTCCGATTTCCTGTACTTCACCAGCGCATACAGCGCGTGAAATCCCTCGCGCAGATTATGCGGAAAGAAAATTTGCAGCTTTCCGCCAACCGTTTCCCGGTTCAATGGAAATGGAACGGGGCCACTGTAGGAAAAGAACGCCGCGGCGGCATGCTTGTTGATCACCGCTTCATCTACATGAATGCCGAGAGCGTCCTCGGCGTTGAGCAGCGCGTTCAGATGCCGTCCCGGTACGTGAGACTCGGAATGATAGCGAAAGAAACTGAGCTCCGCGTTAGGCCAGACTTGCGACGCGAAAAAAGGGATGTCATGATCGTCGCGATTGAAAACGCTGCTCATGGCTCGGCAGCCCAATGACACCGCATCGCGGATACTGGTGGTGTTAACGTTCTTTACGCGAAGCGGAAGAGAGGTCGGATCCTCCGTCCCGGCGAAAATGCGCCTCGAAGCAAGCGCAAGGGATAACGAGGCAGCGCCCGAGAGGAATGTGCGTCTGGAAAAAGCGATGTCCTGGGTCATTATTAAGAGTGATTGCTAAGGCCGGCCAAAGTATAGCGCTGATATCAATTCGACACTTGCCTCGCGGCGCCAGAGGAATTGCAAAACTGGCTTTTACGCGGTTTCCTCTGCCCCAAATGATATCTTTGTGTAGCCAGTGTCATACCCATATTGATGGACGTTCTCAAAACACTTTTCGAGCAGCACTTCCACTTTCCGGTGGAGCACGTTCGGCCGCTGCAGGGCCAACTCGGCGGCTCCGGGCGCAAGATCATCCGCGTGACTAGCGGCCAGATCAGTGCCATTGGCGTTCTTTATGACGTCCGCGAAGAGAACGTGGCGTTCCTGGAATTCTCTAAACATTTCCGTCGCCACGGTTTGCCCGTGCCGGAAATCTACGGCGAGGATTTGAACCAGGGCGCTTACCTCGAAGAAGATCTGGGCGACACATCGCTGTTTGAGTTTCTTTCGCAGAATCGTTCCGGCGACAGCATCGCGCCCGGCGTGGTGGAAGCCTACCGTAAAGTAGTGGCCGTGTTGCCGCGCTTTCAGGTCGAGGCCGGACGCGATATAAATTACAAAGTCTGCTATCCGCGGGCCAGCTTCGATCGCCAATCCATCGCCTGGGATTTGAACTACTTCAAGTATTACTTTCTTCGGCTCGCAGGCATCTCCTTCAACGAGCAGGCGCTGGAAGACGACTTCAGCCGCCTGACCAAATTCCTGTTGACCGCTTCGCACGACTACTTTCTTTACCGCGATTTCCAGTCCCGTAATATTATGCTGCGGGAGAGCGAACCGTTTTTTCTCGATTATCAGGGAGGCAGGAAGGGCGCACTGCAATACGACATTGCCTCTCTTCTATACGACGCCAAAGCAGATTTGCCGCCAGATTTGCGGCAGAAACTGCTTGACCATTATCTCGATCAGCTTTCCGGCTGCCTCAAGCTCGACCGCGACGTATTCATGCAGCACTACTATGCGTACGTTTATGTACGCATCATGCAGGCGCTCGGGGCTTACGGGTTTCGAGGCTTCTACGAACGCAAAGCGCATTTTCTGCAAAGCGTGCCCTACGCTCTGAAAAACCTGCGCTGGCTGCTGCACAACATCACGCTGCCCATAGCCCTGCCCACGCTCATGGACGCTTTTAACAGCATGCTGGGCGCAGAGAAACTTCAGAACTTGGCTGCCGACGCCGATAATCTCACGGTGCGGATTTTTAGCTTTTCGTTTCATTGCGGCTGGCCGAAGGACGAAACGGGTAACGGGGGCGGATTCGTCTTCGATGGCCGCAGTCTTCCCAATCCCGGGCGCGAAGAGCGCTTCAAGGCCCTCACCGGCCGCGACGCGCCCGTCATCGACTACCTGAATCAGCAAGAGAGCGTGCATCAGTTTCTGGCCAGCGTTTTTTCTTTGGTGGACGCCAGCGTGGCCGAATATCAGCGGCGCGGCTTCAAACATCTAATGGTGTCATTCGGATGCACCGGTGGGCAGCATCGCTCCGTTTATCTGGCCGAGCAACTCGCCAAACGCTTACGCAGCAATGGCCGCTTGGATGTCGTACTGCGGCATCGCGAGCTCGAGAGCCAGGGGCTCGGTGAGCTTGGCCCAGCGGGTATGAGCCTATGAAGGCCATGATTCTGGCCGCGGGCCTGGGCACGCGGCTGCGCCCGCTTACCGACAATCGTCCCAAGGCGCTAGTGGAAGTTTCCGGGCGCGCTCTGCTGGAAATTACTCTCGTTCGCTTGCGCGGCTTCGGCATTCGCGACGTGATGATTAACGTCCATCATTTTGCCGACATGGTTCTGGATTACCTGAAAGCAAAGCAGAATTTTGGCATGCATATCGAAGTCTCTCGTGAGGATATTTTGCTCGACACGGGCGGCGGATTGAAAAGAGCTGCGTGGTTCTTCCTTGGAGGTGCTGATCCTGATGGCTCCGCTGAGCCATTCATCCTGCACAACGTGGATGTGCTCAGCACCATCGACTTGGCGCGCATGCTGCAATTTCACAGCGAGCACCACGCCCTCGCGACTTTGGCGGTGCAGGATCGCAAGACGTCCCGCTACCTGCTATTCGATGAGGCGGGGCTACTTTGCGGCCGCCGCTCCGGATTAGATGGCAATGCCTGAACTCGTTCGGTCTTTGCCCAATCCGCGGGCGCTGGCGTTTTCCGGAATTCACGTCATCTCTCCGCGCCTTTTACCTATGCTCAGCGAAGCAAGGCGTTTTTTCCATCATTAATTCCTATATGCGTCTCGCCGGGCAGGGAGAAAGAATCATTGCTTTTCCAGCCGACGAATATTACTGGCGCGATCTTGGCAGGCCCGGGGATCTGGCGCAGGCCGCTGCGGATCTCAAGCAGGGGATAACTCCAACCAAAGTAATACAGAGTTATCAGCAAAGGCATTGCTTCGTGCCTCGATCTGCGCCTGTTCGGCGTCAGAGGGCCGCAAAAGTTTGCACCTTCTGTGCTGCAGCCCGCCAAAATGGCCATGCGGCTGATTTTTTGATTGGCTCGCCCGCTTCGGCGCTACAATACCCTTGCTGCGCAAAAAAAGAGTTTCCGATGCGGATGTCGTTATATATAGGGTAGCCGGAAACTTTTATTTCCCAGGGTTTGTGTTCTATCTGTCTCAGCCACGTGCTGCCGGCCACTGGCCATACCTAGATTGGAGTGGAGCCCCAGGTTTCCCACTCAGAAGGAAAGAAAAAACGATGAACCGCACATTCATAACGCTGTTGTTGTCCACGGTGCTCGCGCTTTCTGCTTTCGCGCAGCAAAACAATTCGAATGCCAGCGCGCAGCCGGCCAGCAATCAAGTTGCAACGGAACACGAAACGGCGACGGGGCAGCCACCGTTGCAGAACGGTTCGCACGATTTCTGGGACGGCGATGAGCCCGGTGTGGCGTGGCTCATTCTTCATCCGTTTGCCAGCAAGCAGATACGTACATCGCCACCTGCAAGCGATACAGGACCGGGTTACGGAACTGGATGAGCTCACCGCGTCCAACAGCAAATCCATCCGGGACGTTGATTCTCGCGCCCAGCAGGGCATTCAGATGGCCTCGGCGAAGGTCAATATGGCCGACCAGCATGCGCAGGACGCTGCCGCCAAGGCGGATCAGGCGAATCAGACTGCCAACAGTGTGAACACTCGCGTGGCCACAGTCGAAACCAAGGTTGGAGGGATCGATCAATACAAGTCTGTTACCCAGGCTGAGATTCGTTTTCGCCCCGGCCAGACCGCATTGAGCAAGACAGCGAAGGATGCGCTCGATCAACTCGCCGGTCAGCTGAAAGATCAGCGCGGCTACATCGTCGAAGTGCAAGGCTTTGCCGCGGGGCAAGGCCAGGTGGCGATTGCCAACTCCCGAAAGATCGCGGACTCGGTGGTTCGATATCTGGTGTTGAACCATGAAATCCCGGCCTATCGCATTTACACGATCGGCATGGGTAACGCTCCCACGGACAAGCACACTAGCTCCACGCGAGTAGAAGTCAGTCTATTAAAGAATGGCCTTGAGCAGACTGCTCAACAATGAAAATTGCCCCCGACGGATGATGTGATGAACATCACCATCCGCGACTCTCGACGGCTTCGAAGACTTTAAGCAGGTCGAAGCCA
The DNA here is from genome assembly GCA_963712035.1 of uncultured Acidobacteriaceae bacterium. GTDB lineage: Bacteria > Acidobacteriota > Terriglobia > Terriglobales > Acidobacteriaceae > PALSA-270. The sequence continues at coordinate 268,504 of CAVQGL010000010.1, forward strand.
TAGAAAGGGAAGTGTGGGGAGTTTCTGACCGCGATGTTCTGCCCTTTGCTCTGGCGATTGCCACCAAAGAGGCGGGGAACCTTTGGCTAGGCGCGTTTGACGGGGCTACTCTCGCCGCTTTCTCTTTCGCCTTCCTGGGCCTGGACGAGAACCGCCTGACGTTGCATTCTCACCTGCTAGCGGTGCGCGCGCCTTATCGCAGCCTCAATCTGGGTTACAAACTCAAGCAGGCGCAGCGCGAGCGTGCCCTGGCGCTCGGGATCAAGAGAATCACGTGGACCTTCGATCCTCTGCAGAGCAAGAATGCCCATCTCAATTTTGCCAAGTTAGGCGTCGTTTCGGGCCGCTACAAGACCGATTTCTATGGTCCCGAATCCTCCAGTACGTTGCATCGCAATGGCACCGACCGCTTGTGGGTCACTTGGGCTTTAGGGTCGCGCCGGGTACAAGCTCGCACTCAAGGAAAAGGCAATCGGAACGAAATGCTGGATGCACTCTCCCTCCTCGCTCCTCTGGTTCTCTTCAATGGTAATGGCCGCCCGGTTCGAAGCAGTCTGGGCACCGCAATTGCACGGCAACGCTTGGCTATCGAGATTCCGTGCAATATTGCGGCGATCGAGGAGCGCGACATGCCATTAGCGCGAGATTGGCGCCTCGCGACTCGCTGGGCCTTCAGTGAAGCTCTGAGATCCGGTTTCTTCGTCGCCGAATTTTGCCGTGCCATTCGTGGCCAACAAGGCCCCGGCGTCTATCTGCTGGAGAAGGGAAATCTGGAAGACTATCTCTCCGAAGTTTCCCACGCAAGATAGGATGCGCGCTTAGGTCTGAATAGCAAATACTTCGCGCTACCCGCCCGCAATCGCCCCAATCACTACGAAGGGCTCTTTCCCGGACGCGACAGCGTCGGGGAGCGGAGCATCGGGCGATTCGTGGGAAAGATCTTCCTCGCAGGCAAAGAACCGCAGGAAAGGACGCCGCTCCCGGGTAACGTGATCTCGAATCGTCCCCCGCAACATAGGATAGCGAGCTTCAAGCGCATCGAGCACCGAGCGTTGCGTGATTGGGCCCTCGACCTCGATGGCCACCTCGGTATCCAAGTGCGCCAAGGTTCGGAGATGGAAGGGAAGGATTACGCGGATCATGGGTTAGGCATCTCCAATGGGGTGGTATCGGGGCATCGCCTCTCAGTGGTGCCATATTCGCGTCCAATATTGACTCACGTTCCCAGGGGCTGAGCTTGCGGCATCGCTGAAGCGATGCCCTACGAATCGAGCGTTCTCCCCAACCCTGGGGCCGACGCCTTTCGCCAGCGATCACGCATTACTCCAGCGTCTGCACTTCCACACTCAGCACGGCCGGCAAATCCCGCACAATCGGGCTCCAGTTATCCCCCGCATCGGCCGATACGTACACCTGCCCGCCGGTGGTGCCAAAATAAATGCCGCACTCATCTAAGGAATCGATAGCCATCGCATCGCGCAGCACATTCACGTAACAATCTTTTTGCGGCAGGCCTTTGGTCAAAGGCTCCCACTCGTTGCCCCCGCTGCGGCTACGGAAAACGCGAAGTTTTCCATCCGGAGGAAAATGCTCGCTGTCGCTTTTAATGGGGACCACATAAACGGTCTCCGGTTCGTGCGCGTGCACATCGATGGCAAATCCGAAGTCCGTCGGTAAGTTACCGCTGACCTCATGCCAGAAATCGCCAGCGTCGTCGGAGCGCATCACGTCCCAATGCTTCTGCATGAACAGCACGCCCGGCCGCTTCGGGCTCATGGCAATGTGGTGGACGCAGTGGCCTACCTCTGCGTCCTGATCAGGGATGTACGGCGACCTCAGCCCGCGGTTGATCGGTTTCCATGTGTCGCCACCGTCATCGGTGCGAAACGCGCCAGCCGCCGAGATCGCAATCCACATCCGCTGCGCATTGCTGGGATCGAGAACGATGGTATGCAGGCACATGCCGCCCGCGCCGGGTTGCCACTGGGGGCCAGTGCCATGGCCGCGAAGTCCCGGCAGTTCCTGCCAATTCTCTCCGCCATCGGTCGAACGGAAAATCGCAGCATCTTCCACGCCGGCGTAAACCGTATGGGGATCGGAGAGCGACGGCTCCAGATGCCAAACGCGCTTGAATTCCCAAGGATGCTGCGTCCCGTCATACCACTGATGAGTGGTAAGCGGTTTCGCAACCGCGTCATACGCGAACCTATTGCTTTCGCTCTTCGGCGGTCCTGGCGCTGCCGGTTCACCGACGGGAGTTCCCGGTTGATGCCAGGTTTTGCCGCCATCGTCGGAGCGTTGAACAATCTGCCCAAACCATCCGCTGGACTGCGAGGCGTAAATGCGATTGGGCTCGGCCGGCGAGCCTTTGAGGTGATAGATTTCCCAACCCGCGAAGTGTGGGCCGGAGACATCCCAGTTCTTACGCTTGCCGTCGGCGGTCAGGATAAAGGCGCCTTTGCGGGTACCGACTAGAACGCGGATGGTGGACATAAGCGAACTCCTTTACGCGTATTTGAAATCGAGCCCAGGGCTCGGGCCCCTTGCCTCCGCGGCCACCAATTTCGATTATTGGCAGGAAGCCTCAAGACCGCTGCTCGCAGTTGACCATCCATGGGGTTCCGAAGCGATCCACGAACATGCCAAATCCCGCGGCCCAGAAGGTCGGTCCATACGGCATGATAACCTTGCCTTTCTCCGACAGTGCGTCGAAAAGCTTCCTACCCTCCGCTACGTCTTTGACTCCGATGTTGACGTGGAAGCCTTGTGGCTTATGAAAGCGTTCCGGAGGCGCATCCATGCCCATCAATACCTGATCGCCGATGCTCATGTGAGCATGCATGATCTTGTCGCCCCATTCGGCAGTCACCTGCTGGGGCCCAGGCGCGTCCTTGTAGCGGAACAGGCCGTTAATCTTGCCGCCGAGACACGTTTCATAAAACTGAAACGCCTCTTCGCATTGCCCGCTGAAGTGAAGATGAAAATTCATGTGCACGGCCGTTTTCTCCTGATCAAAAGATTGAAAGTTATGCTTTTAATCACATTTCCCGCTGTTCGGCGATCCTTCGAACATAGGACGAATCTCTAACTCTCCCTCGTAGGAGGGGCCGAGTATGTCCGCATGGACTTGCATGAACCGCTTCCCCATCTGCAGTGCCTCATCTTTCGACGAGAGGTCGAAGATCGCAAAGCCGCCCACTAACTCTTTGGTCTCGGCAAAAGGACCATCAATGACTGACGTTTTTCCGCTTGATATACGCACACGCGTTCCTTGCGCGCTCGGTCGCAGGCCGCCGGCGCTAACCATGATCCCGCGCTTGGTTGCCTCTTCGGCCATTTTTGCGATGGCTGCTGTCAGTTCAGGATTGGGAAGGCCGCCGGCTTCAGAGTCCTTTGTGGATTTCACAATCATCATGTATCGCATTGGTTCTCTCCTTAAAGGTTCCGCTACTACCGCGCTGCACTTTGCTTTCGCCGCCATGCGATTGAAGAATTATCGTCGCCTAGCGTTTACTCGCTGCGAGTTCCTTTCCTAGTTCTTTCGCGCGCTCCACTGCCTCGCTGGCCACGAAATCCTCCATCTCGAAAAGCTGGCGAATCTCAATCTCGCCTTCCTGGCCTTCACCGTGCGGATCGGGGGCGCGCTTAGCCCAATCAATGGCCTCTTGCAGTGAGTTCACCTGGATGATCCAGAAGCCGGCAATCAATTCCTTGGTCTCGGTGAAGGGGCCATCAACCACCGTGCGCTTCCATCCATTGAACTTGATGCGCGCGCCCTTCGAACTGGGATGCAGCCCCGTCAAATCCACCAGCACACCGGCCTTCATCAGCTCTTCGTTATACATTCCCATGGCGCTCAGTAACTGCTCGCTCGGCATCTTGCCCGCTTCGGAATCGTTGCTGGCTTTCACAATCATCATGAATCGCATTGCCGCACTCCTTGTGATTTCGAAATTGAGTCGTGCACTTGCTTGCACTGATATGTCGAATGAGAACTCGCGGTTTCGACAATCGCCGTGAATTTATTTTCCGTCGTATGCCTGCTTCAGTTTCGCGATGTCGAGCTTCAGCATCTGATATAAGGCTTGCATCACCCTTTGCGTCTTGGCCGCGTCCGTATCAGAGAGCAGTTCCGCTAGAGCCGCCGGCACAATTTGCCACGAGATGCCATATTTGTCTTTCAACCAGCCGCACTGCACTGCCTCTCCGCCCTCGGTCAGCCTCTTCCAATATTCATCAATCTCTTCCTGGGTGTCGCAATAAATCACCAGCGAGATGGCAGGAGTGAAGCTAAACTGCGGCCCGCCATTCAGCGCCATGAATTCGTGCCCCAGCAATTCGAATGTCGCGACCATCACCGTGCCTTTTGGCATGGGCGCGCCTTCGCCGTAGCGGCTGATCTTGCCTTTCTTGGAGTTCTTGAAAATGGAGGTGTAAAAACTCACTGCCTCCTCCGCTTTACCGTCGAACCATAAACATGTGCTCAGTTTTTGCATGCATCGTGCTCCTTGATTGGTTTCTTGCCGCACTCTTAGTCGAACGGAAGGGTGCCTTCTCGACATCCCGGAACAAAAAAAGTTTGCCCGAATAACGAGGGGTGCGCCTGCTGGTGATCGAAGCAGTCTATCGTAAAGAGGAGGACCAATTGTCAAATACACGGACGGTGATCAAAGCAGGTTCGGACCGGTGCGCGGTTTCGCGTTTCAGAAACGCAAGTAAGCCCTGGATTGCTGCGGTCGAGAGTGGTGTCGTCAATCATCGGCCCAGCTCTTTGTTGTGCCGCAAAGCGCTTCTTATCTGGAGACAAAAAAAGCCTGTGTTTGTATTCACGAAACCCGGGGTAATGCCCCAGTTGCGCCCATGCCCGCGGATTAACGTTAGTTCGCTCTCTCCCATCTCCCAGGCTTGTTCTAGTATTTTCGCCAGGACGCCGTTCCACACGATGTCCGCGGGATGATATCCGTGAGGATCGATCTGCATAGGCACCTCCTAGCCCCAAGGGAATTGATCCTGACTCAGTGCTTCCTGTGGCGCAATCTCGGTTGCGTTCACGGTAGATGTTGATGAGCAAAATAGCTTACCAGTGCGGAAAAGACCTCCTCTAGCCCACGGGCCGCGGCTACAATGAATTACTGGGGTCCGACGGTTGGCGGATTCTGCATGCAGAATGGCGGATTCTGCATATCGAAATGCCCGCTGCGCATCTAGATTAAGTGCATGTACAAAACGAAAGCTTATTCCGCTTCGAGTGCGACATCGTCGCTGGCTTCCACCACGATTCCACGACGCGATCCATCGGAACACGACGTACAAATCGAAATTCTGTTTTGCGGTATTTGTCATTCCGATATCCACCAGGTTCGCAACGAGTGGAGCGAGATGATGCCAACCGTGTATCCCTGTGTCCCCGGGCACGAGATTGTCGGCCGGGTCACTAAAGTCGGCTCCGAAGTTTCGAAGTTCAAGCTCGGCGATCTGGCGGCGGTGGGCTGCATGGTTGATTCAGATGGCACATGCCCCGAGTGCCAGGCGGGGCTTGAACAGTTCTGCCCGAATACGACCTACACCTATAACTTTCCCGACAAGCATCTCGGCGGCGTCACCTATGGCGGTTACTCGGATAGCATCGTCGTGGACCAGCGGTTCGTCCTGCGGGTTCCGCCTAATCTGAGTCTCGCCGGCGCGGCGCCGTTGCTTTGCGCCGGAATCACAACGTACTCACCCATGCGCCACTGGGGCGTCACCAAGGGCAAGAAAGTTGGCGTGGTCGGACTCGGCGGGCTGGGACATGTGGGCTTGAAGATTGCTCATGCGCTCGGAGCCCATGTGGTCGTCTTCACGACTTCCCCGAATAAGAAGGAAGACGCGCTCCGCTTGGGAGCGGACGAGGTCGTGATCTCGCGCAATGCGGACGAGATGCAAAAGCAAGCCGGGAGTTTCGACTTCATCCTCGACGCGGTAGCCGCCGACCACGACATCGATGCATATCTGAATCTTTTGCGCCGGGACGGGAACCTCACCCTGGTTGGCGCGCCGGAGAAACCGCTCGCGGTTTCAGCCTTCGGCCTGATCTGCGGCGCCGCAGCCTCTCGGGATCGCCTATCGGCGGCATCGCCGAAACCCAGGAAATGCTCGACTTCTGCGGGCAGCACGACATCACCGCCGATGTCGAAGTCATCCCCATCCAGAAGGTCAACGAGGCTTACGAGAGAATGCTCAAGTCCGACGTGAAGTACCGCTTTTCGATCGATATGGCTTCTCTCAAATCAGAGTAAAGCTTATGAATAAACACTTTCGCTTCTCGGGCAGCACGTTTCAGAAGTTGGAAGAACTTGGAGTCAGTGCCGCTGCAGTCCTGCGCAGGGCAGGGCTTCCCCATGAGCTTCATCGATCAAGCGCGTGTGCTCCTGAAGACTGAGGAACTTTTCGCCCTCTGGCGCGCCATCGGGGAAGTCAGCTCGAACCCGGCGATTGGTCTGCTGGTCGGTACAGAAAACAGGACCGAGCGGTTCCATCCCATTGGCCTCGCCGCGCTCTCCGCGGAAACCTTCGGCGCGGCGATAGACCAAATGGCTCGCTACAAACAGCTCACTTGCCCGGAGGAGATCCTACAGGAAAAAGACGACGAAGAGTGGAGCATCCAGTTCCGTTGGCTTCTTGCTGACCAAGTCGAGCCCCCGGTGCTGAACGATTGCTGCTTCGCCTGGATCCTGTCGATCGCACGCCGTCGGGACGGGTACGCGCCTCTCGCCGCAGCGCGTGGAATTTGTGCAAGCACGGGCGCACGTGAAAACCATGGAGCGTCACTTCGGGTGTCCCGTCATCGGTGGAGGGTCTCGCAATGTAATCGTGTTTCGCGCCGCCGATGCCGAGCGACGTTTTGTCACGCGGAATGCTGAACTTCTGGCGATGCTGGCCCCGCAGTTCGAGGAAGAATTGAAACGGGAGACCAGCGACGATGACTTTTTCGAGCGGGTTCGTGTAGCGATACAGCAGAAACTCACCGGCCGGCGCCCCACGATCGAGGACATCGCGGACACGCTACATGTCAGTTCCCGTACTCTGCAGCGGCGCTTGCAAAACGAAGGTTCCAGCTTCCAGCGTGTTTTAGACGAAGCTCGCCACCAGCTTGCTCGCCACTATCTCAACAACTCCGTTCTCGAGTTGAATGAAGCGGCTTACCTCTTAGGATACGAGGACGGAAATTCCTTCGTTCGCGCTTTCCGCACTTGGGAAGGAGTTCCACCTGCTCGCTGGCGCGAAATGCAGCGTGCAGAGACAGCGTCATAACGGTGTTGCTCTGGATTCAAATGAAGGAGTCGGAGAATGGAAATCAAACGCGCGGGCACGCAAGCTTCCGCGAAGGGACCGTCGGAGTGGTTCACGGGCATGGTACGAATTGATCCGCTGTTTCAGGCACCGGATCCTGCGTTCGTCCAAGGCGCCAGCGTAACCTTCGAACCGGGAGCGCGGACTGCGTGGCATACGCACCCACTCGGCCAGACTCTCATTGTTACGGCTGGCTGCGGCTGGGCGCAGCGCGAAAGCGGGCCGATCGAGGAAATCCGTCCCGGTGACGTGGTCTGGTTCTCTCCCGGCGAAAAGCATTGGCACGGCGCGACCACCACCACAGCCATGACGCACATCGCCATTCAGGAAAAGAAGGACGGCAAGGTGGTCGACTGGATGGAGCAAGTCTCCAACGAGCAATACCGCATCTGAATGACACGCGAATCTGATTCGCCGGAGGTACACATGCCGATCGATACTCTCAAAGACCGTCTTTCCCGAACTCGCGAAATCAAAATTACCGTGACCGGCCGAAAGTCGGGGCGCGCCATTTCGATCCCTGTTTGGTTCGTAGCGGATGACGAAACGCTGTACTTGTTGCCGGTACACGGGTCGGATACGCAGTGGTACAAGAATGTGCTCAAAAACCCGACAGTGCGCGTCGATGCGGGCAGGGAAAAGGCCGAAGTCAAGATTGTTGCTAGCACTGACCCCGCACAGGTTCAGTCCGTGGTGGAGAAATTCCGCGAGAAATACGGCGCCAAAGATGTAAAGAAGTACTATTCGAAATTCGATGTCGCCGCTTTGGCTAAGATGAGTTGATCCTAAGCACTTTTATTTTGGAAGGAGTAGCAATGCAAAAGCGCAAACTTGGAAAAAGCAATCTTGAAGTATCGGCGATCGGCCTGGGCTGCATGGGAATGAGCTTTTCCTACGGCCCTCCTAAAGACACGAAGGAAATGATCTCGCTGATTCGGTCTGCTGTCGAACGTGGCGTAACTTTCTTCGATACCGCTGAAGTCTATGGTCCCTTTACCAATGAAGAACTTGTGGGCGAAGCGCTGGCTCCACTGCGTGACCAGGTGGTAATCGCCACCAAATTCGGCTTCAAACCCGATCCCAATGGTGGAACGCGTTGGAGTGCCTTGGACAGCCGGCCGGAACACATCAAGGAAGTCGCCGAGGCATCGCTCAAGCGCCTCAAAACTGATGTCATCGACTTGTTCTATCAGCACCGCGTCGATCCGAATGTGCCTATCGAAGACACTGCCGGCGCCGTGAAGGATTTGATCCAGCAAGGCAAGGTCAGGCACTTCGGATTGTCTGAAGCGGGAGTGCAGACGATCCGCCGCGCACACAAGGTGCTGCCCGTCACTGCTTTGCAGAGCGAATATTCACTTTGGTGGAGAGAGCCCGAGGCCGAAGTGATACCGGCACTCGAAGAACTTGGCATCGGGTTCGTTCCATTCAGCCCGTTGGGCAAGGGATTCCTCACTGGCAAGATCAGCGAAGACACGCAGTTCGACAAAACTGACTTCCGCAACATTGTTCCTCGCTTTACGCCGGAGAACCGTAAAACGAATCAGGCAGTAGTTGATCTGATTGGCAAGTTCGCGCAACAGAAGAAGGCAACGCCGGCGCAGATCGCGCTCGCCTGGCTGCTGGCACAAAAGCCGTGGATCGTTCCGATCCCGGGTACGACGAAGCTCGACCGGCTGGAAGAGAACCTCGGAGCGGTTTTCGTTGAACTTACGCGCGAAGACGTGCGGCAGCTCGAGGCCGCAACCTCAAAGGTCCCGGTGCAAGGGGCTCGTTATCCAGAAGAGCTGCAGAAGTTGGTAGGCCGCTAAGCGTGAAAAGATGCTAAGTGAGCGCCAATTTCCAGCAGCCTTTTGGTGATTCGTCCGGGCTGCCCGTTGTAGTCACGGTTTGAATCGGGCTGGCGAAACTCGCAGCGCCCAGGACGCGGCGCGGGTGGTCCCGAATTGACTTTACTTCCCGCTACAAATAACATCGCGGTCCATTCGGATGTGGGCGCATTTCTGGGCGGGGTGGGGACTATTCATGACGGGCCACGAGGTTGAGCGCTGCGAGGTCGAAGTTGAACTTGTTTTCGCTTTCAACCGAGGGGGCGCCGCTGCCGCCGCTCCGCAGTCCAAGAAGGCGAGAAGCACTCTGGGAATTGTTCTTCTGCCGGTTCTGCTGATGGCGATGGCATGCGCGTCGAAACCCTTGACCGCGTCTTCGGAAGCTTCTTCCGAGGCGGGGCCGGCTTCGCCGGGACAATCGCCACCCGCGGGCTTCCAGTCGTATCGTGATGCGCAAGGCTCCGGGCAATTGCTATTCGCAAAACTGGGGCCGGGCGCGCACTCGGCTCGGGCGGTGATGCGGGACTCGTTGGCAGGGCTGAAGTCCTACTTTGACGGTCCTCCGCGGTTGCAAGGCGCGGTCAGCGATCCGCAGGATCAGGTGGTGCAAGTCATTTTGTCCGCGCAGTTGCACGGGCAACCAGTGCGGGGCGTGGCAACAGCGGCGATTGCGCCCTCGGGCGCGACGTTCGGATTAGTGTTCGACCGGCCGGAAGCGCTGAAAGCCTCGTTCCAGCGGTTATCGCAACGACTCGCCCAGGAAATGCCGAAGGGGTCGGGCGGCGGCGCATTCGATTTATCCGCGCCCAAGGAATGGAGCCGGCAGACGGCGGGCGACCGGACCTGCGCGGTCGACCTGCCCACGGGTTGGCGCATCACTGCATGCAAAGAGGGTATCGCAACCATTGTTGGCCCGGACAAGGAGCTTATCCAGTTGGGTATGATTTTCTTTGTCTCGACTACGCCCACGTCCTATGGCATGTCCAGCCGTTACCTTCAGCCCGCGCAGGCGTTCTCCTATTTTGTGAATTACTTTACGCAAGTGAACTTGCGGCAGGGGATCAATCTCAACAGTGTTCCGGGCCGGGTTCTGGAAGTGAAGGAGATTCCGCCGCCAATGCCGAACGGAAAAGGCGCGTATCTATTGCAGGAAGTCGCGACCAACGGCCACGCGGGCAAGGTTTTTGCTCTCGTGTACACGGTGCCGAACCTCATGACGGGGTGGAGCCTCTACACATCGTATGTGTCCGCTCCGGCCGAGGTGTTTCCCCGGGAATTTGCCGACATGATGCGAATTTGGGGTTCGTGGAAAGTGGATGACAGCGTGTACGTACGGCAGATGCAGCAGACCCTGCAAAGCATGAGCGAAACACGCGACATTTTGAACAATGGCACCGAACGCCAGATGCACGCTTATGACAATTTGCAGGAATCGATGGAATTGATTATCAACGGAGAAGAACGGGTGGAAAACCGATCGCTCGGCGGCCGCGCTGATGTGTACACGCAGGACACGGATGCCGTTTTAAACGCCTGCAAATCGCGTGGCTACGATTGCCGCCGAGTCCCGTTCAACGAACTCAGCCAGCCCTAATCGGATCATAAGACTGGAGACAAATAAAAAAAGGTGAAAACGCGAGAGCTGGGCGCGTATTCGATTTGCTGGTTGACGATTCTCCTGATGGGGAGGAGCGCGCCGTGCCAGACTTTGAAAGTGCGGCTTAATGGTTTGGAGATAGGCGTTGGTCAGCAAACGGGAAATCTGGTCTCTTTAACTTCCTCGGCTACCGGGGTGATCTTGGAGACGGCGCCGGAGTCGGCGGGCTTGCTCGACTTGGCCTACCCGGTCGACTCGTTTGCCGCGATGCGGCTAGCCTCGCGTTTTTCGAAAGCGCAGGTGATCAAGCAAGGAGCAAGCGGCGTAGAAATCCGCTGGGAGTCGCTGGGCGCTAGCCGATCCAACCTCGCTCTGCCGGCGGGAAAGGTAACTGCCGTGGTCACGATCCGGGCAGCGAACGATGGAAAATCTGTGATTTTGAGCTGCCATGTCGAAAATCATTCAGGAGCTCCGATTCCGCAGGAACTTTTTCCCGACCTTTGGGGATTGAAGCCGGTAGAGAATGCAGAAAACACGCGCCTGCGTTTGGCTCGTGCAGTCGTGCTGCCGTTTGCAGATCCCATCGTGCCTCCGGACTCAGCCCCGTTTTATGCCGAAGTGGGATGGAAGGAGTATCCGGGCGATGGGGGCTATTACGCGGAGAACGCCCTGCGCTGGCTGGACTACGGAAGCTTCGACCGGGGGCTAAGTGTGTTTCAGAAAGAATGGGGTACGGCGGATCGCCCAGACGTACTTACTTATCGCAGCCAGCGTGATCCAATGAGCATGCGGCTGGCCTGGCAACAAAAAAAGAACATTGAGCCAGGCCAAAGCTGGGATAGCGGTGAATTCTGGCTGACACCTCATCGCGGAGGATGGGCCAAAGGCATGGAAGTCTATCGCGCTTACGTGAAGCAGGTGAATCCGCCGCGGGAGATTCCCAGGCACGTGCGGGACGGCCTCGGATATCAGACGATCTGGATGATCCAGGGCCTGGAAGTTGATCCCAGCAAAGCGGCTTTTCGATTTGCCGATTTGCCGCGTGTAGCCGCAGGCGCTCGACAATATGGAATAGATGAGATCTCGGTCTGGGGTGCGGTAGCCTTTTTCACCTTGCCACGTATTCCGCTGCGGTTGGAACTGGGGAGCGCGCAGGATTTTATTGAGGGCATTCGGCAGGCCCGTGAAGAAGGAGTAAATATCACTCCTTTTATCAGCATTGTCACTCTGCTCAATCGATGTGCTGTCCACTACGGAACCAAGCCGGGGGGAAGCAATTGGACCTATCACCCCGACCTCGTTCCCCAGGCACGGCCCTATTACACCAAAGCATCGGACGGAACCTGGATCGAGAGCGGAAACAAGCTTTGGAGGGAAGACGCGCTGGCGGCAGTGAGCGATTGGATTAATAAGGGCCTCACTTCCTTTACCTGGGATCAGTTCGAGGGGAACGAGGACATGGTGACCCTGGCCGAAGCGATAAGAACGCAGGCGCGGGCGCACGATGCGCAGTCGGTGTTCGGTGGCGAGTCCATTACCAACCTCGAGATGGACAGCCGGGTGCTCGACTACACCTGGAATTGGGTGGACTACGAAGATGCCGCCCCTATCATGAATGTGCTCCGTTCTCCGCGACTGAATTGCAATGTGGATGACTCGCCGCTGGTCGTGAAGAAAGCCTTTGCCGATAACCTTTACATCAATGTCATGCCAAGGAAACCCGACCAGCCCAACGGAACAGCTCTGATCAGCGAAAAGCCTGCACTGGGAAAGGCGTTGAAGGAAGTGGCGAGACTGCGTCAGCAGTTTCTGCCCTACTTCGTGGACGGCACCGCGCTCGGCGATGCGCTGCTGTGGAAACGGTCGCCTGCGTTCGTGCGGGGCTATCAGTTGGGAAACAAGCTCCTGATCGTCGTACTCAACGATCAGAAGAAGTCTGCGTCCATTCGCGTCGTAAGTAACCTGAGTTTGTGGCTACCCTCGACCAAAGCGTACGCGGTGAAGTACTACGACTCCACCGGCAAGTTGTCAGAGAGCACCAGAAAACAGGGCGACCAGTGGCTGGGGGTCACACGCCAGCTGCAACCTCTTGAACTAGCCTTCTTTGAGATCCAGGGCGTTTGAGATCTGGGCGCATCCCTCCCGCTGAGGAAATGCAAGTCCAGACCCAAAGAGCCATCTCACTTTATTTACCGGTTCCAGTGAGTGAGACTAAGCGCGGTCCGCCAGGATCGGAAGTCACAATGCTGATGGTCCCTAGGCGCGGGCCCGTGATTGCGGGTTTGAAAGTGACAGCGATGGTGCAACTTGCTCCGGTGGCTAAGCTCGTGCCGCAAGTGTGAGTTTCGGCGAAGTCGATGCCAGAGGTAAGAATATCGCTAATCTGCAACGTGGCGCGGCCGGAGCTGGTGATGGTGACGGTTTGGGGCGGGCTTACCGTGTCCACCGGCTGTGCAGAGAAAGTGATGGTAGCCGGCGCGATCTTGAGCGTGGGAGCCGACACTGCCTGGGCGGAGGGTTGAACTGCCTCACGCGGGAAGCCGATGCCCACGAGCAGCGTTACGCACAGCCCCCCGGCTAACCATCCGTTCAATCTGTAGCTCCTTGAATAGCAAAGTGGTAGAGAACAAATAGAAGAACCATTGTAGCGAAAGCAGAAGGACAAGCGAGAACTGATAGTAACTCCGTTACTCAGGTTACGGCGATCGGTGCGCTCAAAAGGCGGTCGGCGAGTTAGCAACCTAGGGACATCGTCCTGCTTTAGGTACTTTCGTGACTACCTTCCGGGTATCTCGAAGTCGCATACTGGTGGCGACATGAATACCCTCCCCCAGCAGCCACGAAGTCCACGTGCCGCACGGGTGCGGCCTGCGGAATACACGCCAGCCGTCCTTCGGATCGAAGACGGAAGTTGTACGCAAGCTACCCTGGAAATGTACTCGCTTACCGGCGGCTTGCTCTCCCTGGAAAAACCACTCGACCGCGGCGCGCGGGCGCGTGTACTGTTTCTGACCGGGACCGGGCCTGTGCTCGGCATGGCAGAAATGCTCAGACCGCTTTCCTGGAAGGAGCAGCCGTTCCGCTTCCTTACCATGCACGAGGAGGATGAGCGGAAATTACGAGAGGCGACTCAACCGGCCGCAGAAATTGCCGCCGAATGCGCGGCCCCAAAAGTCGAAGAAGCGGCGCCTTCGCCCAAAGTTGTGCCTGCCCTGGATTCTGGGGATCCGTGGATCCAGAAATACCGAACCGCGATTTACGATAGCCCTCCGCCGAAGAAGCGTTTCCCCGGGAAGCTGTTTGCCGGGCTGGCCGGGGCAAGCGTTGGACTGGGCGCAATCGTCTACGCGTTACAACATTTCCTGAAGTAGTCAAGGAATGGCGAAGCCTCAGTGATCCTTTCCCCCTGCGTCTTTTGCAGCGAGCAGGGAGATGGCCGACCAATCGAGGTTCTCGCCGCCCTGCGCCAGCAGGGTTAAGAAGCGATCGCGAATAAGGTTCGCCAACGGCAGCGGCACACGAAGAGATTCGCCCGCAGCCAGAGCCAGGCGAATATCCTTCAGCCCTAAAGGCACGGCGAAGCCTGCTGGTTCAAATTCTTCTCCGGCGATCAACTTGCCATAGGTGTTATAAACCGGAGCGTTGAACAGACTCGAAGTCAGAAGTTTGAGATATTGGTGGCGATCGACGCCTGCCTTGCCGACCAGAGCCATGGCCTCTCCCAGCGTCTCGATTACGGAGGCGATCATAAAGTTCCCGCTTAGTTTAATCAGATTGGCTATGGACGGTTTGTCGCCAAACGGGAAAGTGCGTTGCCCAATTGCATCGAAGAGAGGTTGGCAGATGGCCAACGCGTCTGCTGCGCCAGCGGCCACAATGAATAGCTTTGCGGCCGCCGCGGCTTCGGGCCTTCCAAATACGGGTGCGGCAACGTAGCGCTGACCAGCCTCGGCGTGAGCTGCAGCGAGTCTTTCTGAAAGCGCGATACTGATCGTGCTCATGGAGATGTGGATTTTGTTCTCGCGGAGGCTGGCGACCACCCCATTTGCACTCAATGCAATTTTTTCGACTGCGCTGTCGTCCGCCAGCATGGAGATGACGACATCCCCGTGACAAGCGTCCGCTACCTGCGTGGCAGCATGCGCGCCCTTTGCCACTAGCGCCTGTGCCTTGGCCGGAGTGCGGTTGTAAACCGTGACCTCGTGGCCCGCCTTGATCAAGTTAGCGGCTACTCCCGAGCCCATCTGTCCGAGCCCGATGAATCCGACCTTCATAAATTTCCTCTGGTGTGTTGCATGGGAAACAGATGCGGGCGTGCCCATCTTTGTTGCAGGGTTACTCGATGGGGCAGGCGACGTTGGAGCCCAGTTCGACCGGAACTAGACGCGAGCGCTCGCAACTGCATTTGCGGCAAGGGAAGTCTCACCGCGAAATAAAGCGGCCTCCGGCAGGGAAATCTGCTGCAACGCGCGGATGCGTGCGCGGAGCACATCCGATTGCGAACAGCCCAACAGGAGAGCGCAATCCTGCAGAGAATATTTTTCGAGAACGGTTGCGACAAACACGATTCGTTCGAATGGGCCAAGTTGCCCGACCGCGAAAAAGAGTGGTTCGGCGCCAAGCGGTTGTGCCACCGGCGACTCGAGTTGGGGATTCTCTTTTTTGGAGCTCGGGCGGGGCGTGAGTAGCGCGATGGCGTTCTTGATGATAATGCGCTTCGCCCACAAGCGCGCCCAGTCGCGGAACACGGGATTACCGGTCTGGCAGTCTTCCAAGCCGGACGCGAAGCATTGCTCGGCCTTGGTCTGGTCTGCGGTCAGCAGCAAGGCTAATTGGTAAAGGCTGGTCATGTGCTCTTCGAAAATTGCACAGAAGTCAGTTGAGTTGGCGTAATCCGCCGATAGCTTACTGACGCCCTTCTTTTCGTGTCGTTCGTGGCCAGGTTCGCTGCAATGGCACATGGCTAAACTCTCCCCTGGGGAGTGAACGCTCGCCCAAGTCGTGGGATTTTCACTGCTTGCGTTGCATTCGGTAGCAATGTATCATTCGATTGAATCGTTGTCAATCATTCGATTGACTGACTTGAAAGTACGATTTACACTTCGTTACAAAGGAGGGAACTTGCACGCCACCAGAGAGATACCCGCTGCGGTTTCCTCGCGCAAGGAAGATACCCGCCAGCGTCTGCTCGAAGTAGCCGTGGACATCTTCGGCCAGCATGGCTTCGACGGCGCCAGTACGCGTGAGATCGTGCAGCGGGCGGGGGCCAACCTTACGGCTATTCCGTACTACTTCGGCGGCAAAGAAGGTCTATATCTAGCGGCCACCGAATACATGGTTTCCGATTGCATGCGCCGCATGACGCCGGCCCTGGAAAGAACCCGGCAAGATGTTCGGCACCCAGGATTGTCCCACGCTGAGCTGATTCGCTATCTCTGCGACTTGCTGGACGATTTTGCGGCCATGCTGATGGGGCCGCAAATGCCGGATAACTGGAGCGTGTTGTTTGCCCGGGAGCAGATGCAGCCGACCGAGGCCTTCGACAAAATCTTTGCCGCTTTTCAGCCTTTCACCAATCTGCTTCGCGATCTGGTGGGCCGAATTCTTGGCCAGAGTGCCGATGATCCCGACACGCGCCTGCGAGTTCTTACCTTATTCGGACAGATCCTGATCTTTCGCACCAATCGCGCCACGGCTTTGCGCCTCATGAATTGGAAAAAGTTTGGCGAGCCCCAACTGCGTGCTGTGCAGAGTTTAATTCGCAAGCAGGTGACCGCGATTTTGGAGGAAACGAAGGCAAGCTGACGGGTCGCGATGGCCCAGCCTAACCCATCGTCTTGGGCAAACGCGGCAGCCCCGAAGTCTCCAACCTTCTGTTTTTAGGACGTTTGATCAGACTTCTCTTCAGATTTTAAAAAAGTGCCTTCACGTAATTCCTCGAAGGCCTTCTGGAGTTGCTCCTGCGTGTTCATGACAATTGGCCCATACCACGCGACGGGCTCCTGGAGCGGCTTACCGGAAACTAATAGAAAGCGGATGCCGTCATCGCCTGCCTGCACGGCGACCTCGTCGCCCCGGTCGAAGAGCACGAGCGAACGGTTCTCGGCCTCGGCGGGAGGGGCGGTGTCCAGCCAGCCCACGCTCTCGGTCGGAACGGCCAGTGGACCCGATGCGTTGCAGAACTTCCCCGAGCCCGCGAAAACGTAGGCAAAAGTGTGGCGCGAAGTTTCGACGGGAAGCGTTTTACGCTTGCCTGGCGGAACCGACACATCAATGTAGACTGGGTCGGCCGCAATGCCGTCGACGGGGCCACGCTTCCCCCAGAAGCTACCGCAGACCAGGCGAACGTGAGTGCCATCATCGTCAGTGACGGTGGGGATTTCCGTCGACTTCACCTCCTGGTAACGTGGGGCCGTCATCTTGAGCGACGCGGGAAGGTTTGCCCAAAGCTGGAAACCGTGCATGCGGCCGGTCGGATCTCCTTTGGGCATCTCCTGATGAATGATGCCGCTGCCTGCCGTCATCCACTGCACGTCCCCGGAAGCAATGGCGCCATGGTTGCCCATACTGTCGCCATGCTCGACCGTGCCCGCGAGGACATAGGTGATGGTCTCAATCCCACGATGCGGATGCCAGGGAAAGCCGTTGAGATAGTCCTCCGGAATATCATTGCGGAAGTCGTCGAGCAGCAGGAACGGATCGAAGTCGGAGGTGTTACCAAAGCCAAAAGCGCGCCGCAGGTGAACCCCTGCACCTTCAAGAGTAGGTTTTGACTTGATGAGCCGCTTGACCGGACGAATGGACATGAGATCTCCTGGACGGTTTGAAAAAGCTATCGCAAAGTTGGATGGACTTGCTTTTCGGTTAGTTTCAACTAATTTGCGGTGAAAACGCGGAAGACCTATATCGATTGTCCCAAGCGAACCTGCTCGCCAACAGCGTGTTCTAAGGAAGGCATCGAGCGAAACGAAATAATGGCAGATTCCTGATCGACGCGCTCCTTCAAACGCTCAAGAGCGCGGCGGCGATCTCAATCGTTCGTCAAACTAAGGTCGGATGCCGCTCCGGCCTCTTTCCCACCACACCGAGCCTTCTTGCGGGCGGGCGAGCATGGCGGACAGCTCTTTCTTGATCTGCAGTAAGCGGTTGCTGCGTAGCTCGTAGGCAGAGTGGTCGGCTGGCGAGTGCTCGGTCTGCTGCGAATAGCTGGCATTGTTACCGCGAAGATTGGCGATCTCCCGGCGAAGCTCAATGAGGCGTTGCGAGAAATAGTCCATACCCAAATCATACGCTTCCCGAAGGATGATGGACGGGTTATCGAGCTCTGCCCGAAGCCGTGAATGCTTCAAGATGTGGCGCCGTCACCGCCTTCCCCATCTCAACGGCTGGTTCGGCTGAGCGGGTCGCAACCCTCTGATCACGCGAGCGCCCGGATATCAACGGGATCGAAAGGTTTTTGCATTGGGCGAAATGGGATTGAGTTGGTTGGGAAGCCTTTGCAAAAATGTTTGAACCTGCGCGTTTAACCGGGGAATCGAATTGAGTGGGATTACGTCCGAGTTTTCCATTTGCTGTTGAAATCTGGCGGGACCGGTGCTAATCCTCTCTGTTTGTGTGGCTTACATTGACCCGGAGGGCACTTTTCCGATAGCCTTACAGTTATAACCCTGCAAAGTGCGTACCCTAGATGGCAGGAAACATGACGAGGATGGGTAATACATTGCTTCCAGAGAACGACAAAACGTTGCTGCTTCTGAAACCACGGGGCTTCTGTGCGGGCGTGGTGAGGGCAATTGACATCGTACGGATTGCCTTGGAAGCCTTTGGACCGCCGATCTATGTGCGCAAGGAAATCGTCCACAACCGCTTTGTGGTGGAAGAACTGCAGGATAAAGGCGCTATTTTTGTCGACAGCGTAGACGAAGTGCCGTCGGGCGAGCGGGTAATCTACAGTGCGCACGGAGTCTCTCCTGAGGTTCGGGAGGCTAGCGCGGCCCGCAAACTGCGCGTCATCGACGCAACCTGCCCTTTGGTGACCAAAGTTCACGTGGAAGCGGTTAAGTTCGCTAAGGAAGGCTATTCGCTGGTTCTGATTGGACATCGTGATCACGATGAAGTGATCGGGACGCTGGGGGAAGCGCCTCTGGTCACTCAGGTGGTGGGATCGCCGGGTGAGGTTGAGTCGCTTACCGTGCCCGATCCAGAACGAATTGCGTATTTGACCCAGACCACACTCAGTCTAGATGAAGCGCGAGATACGATTGCCGCGTTGCGGAAGAAGTTTCCTAAGATTACGGGACCCGCAGCGCAGGATATTTGTTATGCCACGGAGAATCGGCAACAGGCCGTCAAACACGTGGTCTCTGACGCCGAGTTACTTTTAGTGGTTGGTTCCAACAACAGTTCTAATTCCAATCGCTTGGTAGAAGTAGCGCGCAACTTTAGTGCGAGTGCGCATCTAATTGATAGCTACCGCGATATCCGGGCCGAATGGCTGGACGGGGTCAAGACGGTTGCGCTTACGGCTGGAGCCTCCGCTCCGGAATGCCTGGTGGAAGAGGTAGTGAAGTATCTAGCGACCAAGGGCTATGCCAACGTAAAGGAAGTTGAGGTTATTCCGGAGAATGTGCGTTTCGGCCTGCCACCAGAAATCGTGGAGGCTATCGCCAGCGCTCCGGCAGCCAGCCCGGCAGCTGACTGATTTTTTAAAATCTTATATGGAAGAAGCCTCTCCCCCACATCGGGCTTCCGCTGCGCCGCAACTGCGCTTTGGAAAAATAGACGACCTGGTCAGCCGGGTTACTGCAGCTCTCGATGGAGCTCGCAAACGATTATTTTCCACGCGCCATGACGAGGGTTATTGGTGCGGCGAGCTGGGCGCGGACTCTACGCTCGAGTCGGACTACATCCTTCTGCACACTTTGCTGGGAACCGGTGAGCCCGAGCGCATGCAGAAGGCGGCTAACTACATTCTGCGCCTTCAGAATGAAGACGGCGGCTGGAGTATCTACGCGGGTGGCCCTTCCAATATCAGCGCATCCGTGAAGGCTTATTTTGGGCTCAAGTTGGCGGGCTATGATGCGGATCATCCGGCGTTGGCGCACGCCCGCGAGAAAATACTGGAGTTGGGTGGAGTCACCAAGGTCAACACGTTTACCAAGATCTATCTGTGCTTCTTCGGGCAATACGATTACGACGCCGTTCCGGCGATTCCGCCTGAAATCGTGCTCTTTCCCAAGTGGTTCTGGTTCAACATCTACGAAATTTCCTCGTGGTCGCGGGCGATTCTGGTTCCCCTGTCGATTGCCTATGCGAAGAAGCCGTTCAAGAAAATTCCCGAGGAAATGGGAGTTGAGGAACTTTTCGTGGGGGGGCGCGACCGGGCGCAAATGTATTTGCCGTGGAACCGCAAGCTGGTTTCATGGCGCAATATTTTTCTGGTTCTGGACCGTATGGTTCATTGGTTCGAGCGGGTACACGTGCGGCCGCTGCGCTTTGTGGCGCTTAAGCAGGCTGAGAAATGGATGCTGCAACGCTTTGAGATGAGTGACGGCCTGGGCGCGATTTTTCCCTCCATGATGAACTCGATCATCGCCTTGCGCTGCCTCGGATATTCAGTGGACGATCCGCAGTTTATTCGCGCCATGGACGAGTTCGAAAAGTTAGGGATCGAAGAAGAGCGACAGCTTCCGCATGCAGCCCTGCAAATCCCCGGTGTGGGACACGGCGTATGCGCTGTTCGCTCTGGCAGAAAGCGGAGTGCGCGCCACCGACGCCCGCATGATTAAGTCTGCCGATTGGATCCTGCAAAAGCAGGTCAGGAATGCAGGCGACTGGAAAGTCAAGAATAAGAAGGGGCAACCAGGCGGCTGGTACTTCGAGTTTAACAATGAGTTTTATCCGGATGTGGATGACAGCGCGATGGTTTGCCTGGCCCTGAGCCGCGTGGAGCATCCCAACGGACGCTACCAGCGAGAGTCGGTGCAGCGAGCGATCGACTGGATTCTGTCTATGCAGTGCCGCAATGGTGGCTGGGCGTCGTTCGACAAGAACAATGACCGCATGGTGTTCCAATACGTTCCCTTCGCCGATCACAACGCCATGCTCGATCCTCCCAGCGTGGACATTACCGGACGCATTCTGGAGATGCTCGCCACTTACGGTTACGACAGGAATCATCCTGCAGTGAAGAGAGCTATTAAGTTCCTACGGAACGAGCAGGAGCCGGATGGGTCCTGGTTTGGGCGCTGGGGCGTGAATTATATCTACGGCACCATGTTGGTCTTGCGCGGACTCGAAGCCATGGATATTGATCATCACGAGCCTTACATTCAACAGGCGGCGGAATGGTTGCGCATGGTGCAAAACGCCGATGGTGGTTGGGGCGAGAGTTGCGCGTCCTATGACGAGCCCACCCTCAAAGGAGTGGGGCCGAGTACGCCGTCGCAAACGGCATGGGCAATCATGGGACTGCTGGCCGCCAACGATACTCGCAGCGACTGTGTTGCGCGTGGGATCGCTTATCTACTGCGTACGCAGCGAAGAGATGGATCATGGCAGGAGCCGTACTACACTGGCACCGGCTTTCCTCGAGTGTTTTACTTGAGTTATCACTTGTATTGCGAATATTTTCCATTAATTGCGCTAACGACTTATGCCAAAGTGATGGCGGCAGCAAACGCTTCGGGGATGCGAACCGCGCAGGCAGGGGATTAAAAGCGGCATTTGGCAGTTAGCACTTCGCCAAATGCTAATGGCTAAGTGCTGAGGACTGAGTGCTGAATGCTTGAGTCCAAGGAGAAGGAATGGCTGTACCGATTTCACAGATGTGGACCACGGCAACGTATGTCCTCGGGCAGAAGCTCAAAGGACGCGACCGGTATCCGCTGGTGCTGATGCTGGAGCCGTTGTTCCGCTGTAACTTGGCGTGTGCCGGGTGCGGCAAGATTCAATATCCGGCACATGTGCTGAAGTCGCAGCTTACGCCGGAGGAATGCTTCCGCGCCGTGGACGAGTGCGGCGCACCCACAGTATCCATCCCCGGCGGTGAGCCCTTGTTGCATCCGCAAATTGGGGAGATCGTCGACGGCCTAGTGGCGCGCCGCAAATATATTTATCTCTGTACGAATGCGCTATTGTTGAAAGAAAAGCTTCATCTTTTTAAGCCAAGCAAGTATCTGACTTTTTCAGTCCACATGGATGGGCAGCGCGAGCACCATGACTTTTCAGTGTGCTTGGAAGGTGGCTACGAAAAAGCCGTGGAGGGAATTAAAGCCGCGTTGGCTGGCGGCTTCCGGGTCACAACCAATACGACCCTGTTCGACGGCGCCGATCCCAAAAGTGTGCGTAGCTTTTTTGACGAAATGATGGAATTAGGCGTCGAGGGCATGATGCTATCCCCGGGATATTCCTACGACAAGGCGCCCGATCAGCAGCACTTCCTGGGACGCGCCCGAACGCGGCGGCTGTTCCGCGCCATGCTTTCCAACCGAGATAAGAAGTGGAAGTTCAACCAGTCGGCGTTGTTTCTCGAATTTCTGATGGGCAAGCGCGAATACGCCTGCACTCCTTGGGGCATGCCAACCTATAACGTCTTTGGCTGGCAAAAACCGTGCTATCTGCTGCAGGACGGCTACGCCGACACCTTCCAGGAACTGATGGAGGCGACGGCTTGGGAGAACTACGGAACCGAGTCGGGAAATCCCAAGTGCGCAAACTGCATGGTGCACAGTGGGTACGAAGCGTCTGCCGTCGACGACATGTTCGGTTCGGTGCGGGGGATTTGGCAGGAAGTGAAAGCCCGCATGTTTGGTGGATATCGGGATGAGTCCGCGCTCCGGCTGCTGGAAGAGCCAGCCAAGCCAGTGCGGGCCTTTTCCCCTTTGGTGCAAATCGAGGCACCCGTGGGTGAGGAGACGCGAGTTTGAGCGGGCGCGAAGCCGGGCACGGGCCTTCGGCGCCGGTTGATCCCGACTCGCTGGAAGTCGCGCCGGGAACAAACCATGAGAAACTCGAAGGTTCGGTTCCAGCGCTGGCTAGCGAAGAAGAACTTCGCGCAGCCTTAGAGAACGCCTTTGACTATCGCGGGGACGTGCAGATCACTCAGAAAAATGGCAACAAGATTGAAGGTTATGTGTTTGATCGAAGCAGCGGGAGCGCTTTACAAGACAGCTTCGTCCGCGTGTTGCCCAAAGATGGTTCTCCCAGGATAAAAATTTCGTACGCTGAGATCGCTGCCTTGGCATTCACGGGGCGGGATATGGCCGCGGGTAAAAGTTGGGAGACCTGGGTGCGGAATTATTGGGAACGGAAAGCGGCGGGCGAGAAGAATATCTCTATCCAGCCGGAAAAATTGGAATGAAGCAATCAGCTCTCAGCTTTCAGCCGTCAGCCCTTGCCGGAAGGGCCGACAGCAGAAGGCCGATAGCTGACCGCTCTTATGCTAGCTTTCGTCACTGGAGCAACCGGGTTTGTGGGCAGCCATGTAGCCCGTGTTCTGGCCGAGCGAGGCGCCGATTTGCGGCTGCTGGTCCGCTCCAGCAGCGATCTGAGGAACATTGAGGGGCTGAAAGCGGACCGGGCCACGGGGGATCTGCGCGATCCGGCGTCGCTGGAAAAAGCGATGGCCGGATGCGACGTGGTATTTCATGTAGCGGCTGACTACCGGCTGTGGGTGCGCGACCCGGAGCAAATGTACAGTTCGAACGTCGAGGGAACGCGGGCGATTCTGGAGGCGGCCCGCAAGAACGGCGTGCGGCGCGTGGTGTATACCTCCAGCGTGGCCACGATGGGATTTACCTCGAATGGTCACTCGGCGGATGAAGCTTCACCGGTTGCCGTAGAAAACATGATCGGACCGTACAAGCGTTCCAAATTTATGGCGGAGCAAATTGCTCTGGAAGCGGGACGAAGCGGCATGGACGTCGTGGTCGTGAATCCCACGACTCCGGTAGGCGAGCGCGATATCAAGCCCACACCCACGGGACGCATCGTGGTGGATTTTCTGAAGAAGAAGTTTCCGGCTTACGTGGATACAGGATTGAATCTGGTGGATGTGCAAGAGTGCGCTCGCGGACATGTGGCCGCGCTGGAAAAGGGAAGGACCGGGGAGCGTTATATTCTGGGCGGCGAGAACCTGACGCTAAAGCAGATTTTGGATAAGTTGGCAGCGATTACTGGATTGCCGTCGCCGAATGTGAGAGTTCCTTATGTGGTGGCGCTGGCGACTGGCGTGGTAGACGAAATAGTTGTGGGCCGCATCTTAGGCCGCGAGCCGCGGGCTACGATTGATGCTGTAAGAATGGGGCGCAAGAAGATGTTCGTTTCTTCGGCGAAGGCCGAGCGCGACTTGGGATGGAAGATGGTTCCGGTGGATGGCGCATTGCGGCGAGCGGCGGATTGGTTTCAAGCGAATGGATACGCCTGATTTTGGAAGAAAAGCTTTCAGCGGCCGAGTGCGCAAAGAAGCTTCCAAGATCGCAAGAGAAAGCATCTCGAAAGAAGCCGTTGGCGGAATTCACCCGAGTTGCGATTGTGGCTGCCCTGCCGCGTGAAGTGCGGCCTTTGGTAAGGAACTGGCCGTGCAGCCGCCAGCAGTTTGAAGGGCATGAGTTCGAGTTTTTCGAGAAAGATGGCGTGGTTTTGGTTTGTGGCGGGATTGGGGGCGAGCGCGCTCGCCGCGCGACCGAAGCGGTGATTCAGTTGTATGATCCAGAGCTTGTGGTCTCGGCGGGATTTGCAGGAGCGCTCCAAAGGGATGTGGTTGTCGGGCAGGTGTTGATGCCGCGAATCGTAATCGACGCCGGCGACAGCAGCCGGACCAACACGCAAGACGGAACCGGGATTCTCGTTACGTTTAGCTCGGTTGCCGATGCCGACCAGAAGGGGAAACTGGCGAAAGCGTTCGACGCCCAGGCAGTGGATATGGAGGCAGCAGCGGTCGCGAAAAGCGCTGAAAAGCATGGTCTACGGTTCACGGCGTGCAAGGCTATTTCTGATGCGAGCAATTTTTTTATGCCGGCACTGGGGCTTTTCATCCGGGAGGGAAAGTTTCAGACCAGGAAGTTTGCGACGCATGTGATGCTGCGCCCTTGGCTATGGAAAAGTGCAGTCAAGCTGGCGCGAGACAGCGCCTTGGCTGCCCGAAACTTGTGCCAGAGTTTAGCCACTCTTGCGGATAGGCCGGCAGACCGGCCAATTAAGATGCAGGCGACATCGAGCGTGAAAACATAGTAATGGCGACAACCGAGCAATTGCCGTTGACGAAAGGTGCGTTCACGATTCCCGCGACCATGCAGGCCGCGGTATATCGCGGGGTGAACGATGTCCGCCTGGAAACGGTTCCCGTCCCCGAGATCGGGCGGGGCGAGATGCTGGTGCGCGTCCACACTTGCGGCGTTTGTGGAACCGATTTGAAAAAGATTGCCACAGGCTCGCACTCCACTCCGCGCATCTTTGGCCATGAGATTTCCGGGATAGTGGCTGCGACGGGCGACGGAGTTCGCGCATACCAGCCGGGCGACCGCGTGGTGGTAATGCATCATATCCCCTGCGGGGATTGTTACTACTGCTTGCACAAAACGTATGCACAATGCGAGACGTACAAAAAAGTAGGCTGTACGGCCGGGTTCGAGCCTTCTGGCGGGGGATTTGCCGAATACGTTCGGGTGATGGATTGGATTGTACGGCAGGGTACAGTTCGCATTCCGGACGGAGTTTCTTACGAGCAAGCCTGTTTTGTCGAGCCCGTCAATACCTGCTTTAAGGGAATCGAGCGCCTCGATGTGCGAAAGGGCGAAACAATTTTAGTCATCGGCCAGGGACCCATCGGCATCTTATTAAGCGTGCTCGCCAGAAGGGCCGGGGCAAGGGTAGTCACTACCGATTTGTACTCGCAGAGGCTTACAATATCAAAACGTTTTGGTTTGGATATCGCCGTAGATGCGTCGCGTTCTGATGCGGTGAGAACAGCCCGCGAGTTAACCGAAAACCGGGGCGCGGACGCCGCAATTTTAGCAGTAGGTGTGAACGGTTTGATCCGGACCGCCATCGATGCGGTGCGTCCGGGCGGCCGGGTTTTGCTTTTTGCCCAAACGGTACGCGGGGAAGTTACCGTAGACCCCGCGTCTATTTGTGTGGACGAGAAAACGCTATTGGGGTCCTATAGCGCTTCCATTGGGCTGCAGGAAGAGTCGGTGCGTTTTGTCATGGATCGCGAAATAAATTTGGAATCTTTGATCAGTCACCGTTTTCCTCTTTCCCGCAGCGTGGAAGCATTAAACCTGGCTGCCCATCCCCAGCCTGATTCGATGAAAGTCGTGATTCAGGCGGGCAGCTCTTGGGAAGGACGTCTAGAGTGAATGGAAAGATGACAGCTGCCGTCCTGTACGGCAAAGAAGATGTAAAGATTGAGCGAGTCCCCATCCCTCGCCTGAATGAGGGCGAAGTCCTGGTCAAGGTGCAGGTGGCGTTGACCTGCGGGACCGATCTGAAGGTGTATCAGCGCGGGTACCATGCCCGCATGATCGTGCCGCCGGCCTTGTTCGGCCATGAACTGGCCGGAGTGATCGAAGAGGTTGGCCCGAACGTCCGCGGCTTCAAGCGAGGCATGCGGGTGGTGGCACTCAACTCCGCGCCCTGCCAAATGTGTTTCTACTGTTCCAAACATCAGGAAAATCTCTGCGAGGACTTGTTGTTCAACAATGGCGCCTATGCGGAGTACCTCCGAGTACCGCGTCGAATCGTAGAGACCAACATGCTGGCCATGCCGCCCGATGTGAGCTTCGAGGAAGCGGCTATGGTGGAACCGTTGGCTTGCGTGTTGCGCGGATTGCATGAGACGGGAGTGGAGATCGGCGACACCGTTACTGTCATCGGCGGTGGTCCCATCGGCCTGATGTTCCTGCAGGTCGCCAAGGCGACCGGTTGCAATGTGATCTCGGTGGTCAAGCGGGATTCCCAAGCGGCAGCGGCCAAGCGCATGGGAGCGCACGAAGTAATACAGATTTCGCGGGTGAAAGACCCAGTGCAGGCGGTGCACGCACTTTCTCCCGACCGGAGGGGCAGCGACGTAGTAATCGAAGCTGTGGGCCGTCCCGAACCGTGGGAGTGGGCGATTAACATGGTCCGCAAAGGCGGCACGGTGAACTTTTTTGGCGGGTGCGCTGCTGGCACCAAGGTGCAACTGGACACCGACCGTCTGCATTATTCGGAAATTACATTCAAGGCGACTTTCCATCACACGCCGGAGACGGTGCGCAAAGCGTTCAGTCTGATTGCAGAGAAGAAGATTCGTTCGACCGATTACATTACCGGCGAGGCGCCGCTCTCCGGGCTGCAACAGGTCTTGCGCCACATGCTCAATCGCAACGGAGATATTAAGACAGCCATCATTCCAGGGCATTGAGGGCGCGGTGAACTTCCCCGGATGAATTTTGGCTCGCGGCTTAATCCGAGGAAGGGGACGGACGGATGTCATCCATTGCCAGCACAGATTCCCGGCATTCGTCTATCTTGCCGGGATGGAGTAGTCTGCCGCCGGAGTATGGTATTCCGGAACGTGCCCCTGCGCTCGCGGAAGCTCAGACCTATTGCCGGCGGTTGGCGCAAAGTCACTACGAGAATTTTTCGGTAGCGTCCTGGTTTCTGCCCAAACGTCTGCGGCAACACTTCTTTAATCTTTACGCGTACTGCCGCATCTCGGACGACCTGGGAGACGAAGTCGGCGATGCGAGTGTATCTCTGCGGCTGCTGGACGAGTGGGAAGCGGAGTTAGAAGCTTGCTATCGAGGCCAGCCGCGGCATCCGGTGTTCGTGGCGCTGGCAGAATCGGTGCAGAGATTGCGATATTCCTCAGCAGCCTTTTGCCGATTTGCTTACGGCTTTTCGGCAGGATCAGCGGGTAACCCGCTACGCGACCTTTGCCGATGTAATCGATTACTGCCATTATTCGGCGAATCCGGTGGGGCGGTTGGTGCTTTATCTTTGTGGCTATCGGGACGCAGAGCGTCAGGGGCTCTCCGATTACACCTGCACAGCTTTGCAACTGGCTAACTTCTGGCAGGATGTGACCTTGGATTATGGCAAAGGCCGAATCTATCTTCCGCAGGAGGATTTGGCGAGGTACGGTGTGAGTGAGGAAGACCTCGCACAGAACCGAAATACGGCGGCGTTCTGCGGGATGATGGCATTTGAAGTGGCACGCGCGCGGGAGTGGTTCGGGAAAGGACTTCCGCTGGTACAAAAAGTGGATCGCGAACTGGCGGTTGATATCGAGCTATTCAGCTGCGGCGGCCAGGAAATTCTGAACGCGATTCAAAGTCAGGAGTATGCAGTGTTGGGACGGCGTCCGGCAATTTCGAAAGCGCGAAAGCTCATGCTGGTGGCGCGCGCCGCACTACGGAGGCTGCTGTGAGCACCGCCGTGCAGCGAATTCCCGCGCCGTCGGTTCCCAGCGACTCGCAGCTGGCGGTGGCCTATGCGGTGTGCCGTGACATAACGAAAACGGCAGCCAAGAATTTCTACTATGCGTTTCTGGTCTTACCGGCTCCCAAGCGGCAGGCTTTGTATGCGGTGTACGCCTTCATGCGGCGCTGCGACGATATTGCTGACGACGGCGGTTTCACGGCGCACGAGCGGCGGCTCAAACTTGGCGCGTGGGTGGAGGCTTTCCACCAGTCCCAGGCCGGCAAGCCCACCGACGATCCGGTACAACTGGCGTTGGCGGACGCGGTGCGCCGCTTCCAGATCCCCCCTGTGTTGCTCGACCAGTTGGCTTACGGCACGGCCATGGATATTGAGGATCGAGGTCCAGAAAGAGCGCGCGGGTCTTCGGCAATTTCTGGAAGCCCGAGGGCATCGTGGAAAAGATTGCCGCCCCGCCGCTCGTCCAATACAAGACCTTTGACGATTTGTATTTATATTGTTACCGGGTCGCCTCGGTGGTGGGGCTGGTGTGCATTCGCATCTTCGGATATCGTGATCCGGCGGCTGAAACGCTGGCGGAGCGATGCGGACTAGCTTTTCAGTTAACCAACATCATCCGCGATGTGAAGGAAGATGCCGCCATGGATCGGGTTTACATCCCGCAAGAAGATCTGATGAAGTTTGATATCGCGCCTTCCGAGCTGCGCGCGGGAAAGGATCTTGACCGCATCCGCCCCTTGCTGGCGCGCGAGGCTGACCGGGCGCGTGAATTTTACCGCTCGGCCGACGAACTGATTCCCCTCATCAACGAAGACAGCCAGCCCGCGCTGTGGGTGCTGGTCACGATCTACCGGCGTTTGCTGGAGAAGATCGCGCAGCGCGGTTTCGACGTATTCAAGGAGAAAATTCAGCTGACCACGCGCGAGAAGCTGACAGTCTTGGGGAAGGGTTTTCTGAAGCGTTTGGCGTGATGACTGCTCCATGGACACAAGCTCCCAAGGTAGCGGTGGTCGGAGGCGGGTTGGCGGGTTTAGCCAGCGCCTGCGCCCTGGCCGACAGCGGCTTTCGCGTCACGCTGTTCGAGCGCCGCCCTTACCTGGGCGGACGAGCTTCTTCCTACGAACATCCTGGCACCGGCGAAGTAGTGGACAACTGCCAGCATGTCTTGCTGGGCTGCTGCACGAACCTGATCGAGTTTTATCGGCGACTCGGAGTCGAAGACAAGATTCGCTGGTACGACCGGCTCACTTTCCTGGAACCCGGCGGACGTGCTTCGGTTATCGGCCCATCCCATCTGCCCGCGCCGTTGCATACCGCGCCGTCATTTCTGCGGGCGTCTGCCTTGAATCTGGGCGACAAACTAGCCATCGCGGCGGCGCTTGGCGGTGCTGGCTCCCGCGACGCCGCCGAGCGAGGCGAATCATTTTTGGCGTGGCTGCGGCGGCACGGGCAGACGGAGCAAGCCATCGAGCGTTTTTGGAAGACGGTGCTGGTGAGCGCGCTGAACGAAGATCTGGACCGGCTATGTCGGTCCCGTATGCGGCGCAGGTGATGCGGGAGTCGTTTTTCAAGTCGGCGGCCGCGGGACGCATGGGGGTGCCGAGGGTGCCTCTGACCGAACTCTACAGCGTGGCGGGAGATTACATGCGGGCGCGGGCTGGACAGGTGCAGCTGCGTGCGGGAGTGGAGTCGTTTTCAGCCGATCCTCTTCGCGTCAGTGTTGCAACTGTCCACGGGAGAGGCGAGCTTTGATTTCGTGATTCTCGCGGTGCCGTTTGATGTGCTTGCCGGCATGCTTCCGGACACTCCGGCTGCGGAACCGCTGCGCGAAGCCCTCGGACAGTTTGAGACTTCGCCAATCACCGGAATTCATTTGTGGTTCGACCGGCAGATCACAGATCTCGATCACGCGGTGCTGCTCGACCGGACCATCCAGTGGATGTTCCACAAGTCGAAGCTGCTGAACGCGGACCGCAGAGCGATGGCGGCAGCTACGTGGAACTGGTGGTGAGTTCGTCGAAGACGCTGGTCGAGAAATCGCGGCAGGAGATCATCGATCTCGCGGTCTGGCGAACTGCGCGAGTTTTTTCCCGGCGCGCGCGAGGCGAATCTGGTAAAGTCCACGGTGATCAAGGAAGTCCACGCCACATATTCGCCGCAGCCGGGCGTGGATGCATATCGTCCCCGTGCGCAGACCATTTGGCCGCGCGTATTTCTGGCGGGGGACTGGACCGCGACGGGCTGGCCCGCGACCATGGAGGGCGCGGTGCGCAGCGGTAACGCGGCGGCGGAAGCGGTGGCGCGAGCTGCGGGACTTACAGATCGCGTGTTTCTTGCCCCGAATCTGCCGCCTACTGGATTCATGCGATTGTTCGGGTAAACCTTTGCCCGCGCGGCAGTCCTATCCGCTGGATTAATTCTCCGCTGTTACATCCAGGATGTAGACAGTCTGCGCCACAGTGAGAACCAGCATGTGCTTCCCATCCGCAGAGAACTGGCGCAATCGCCAAAGCCAACATTCGCCGTTGGGCTACTACTTTTCTGCGTCGAAACATGCCGACGCGAAGGCGTGCGAACCTACGCCGCCAGCAGCACCACGCCCGCTGCCACGCACAGCGCCGCCATCCAGCGGCGGCGGTCTACTCGTTCATGCAGGAATATCTTGGCGGCGATGGCGTTGGTGCCGAAGGTGAGTGACGCCGAAGCCGGCGCAACCAGGCTCACGTCTCCCCAGGAAAGCGCGAACAGCAAGCTATAGAACGCCAGCGTCATAGCCAGGATGCCCAACAGGAATGACGGATTGCTCAGAACGCGGCCGACAACGGTAAAGGCCGGGTGGTACGCCACAGCGCGCCGACATCGCCGACTTGCTTCATGGCGCGGGAGAGCAGCACATCGCCGGCGGTGGAAGCGATAACGATCACGGCAATCCCGCTCCAGGTGTAGAGCTCCTTCATCGTCCGGACCTCGTGAGCAACCGCTTCTTCCACTGGATGTTGCGGTTCTGGTTCTTTCGGCGGCGGATGCTGGGTCAAAGCCGGGCCTTGGGTGACGAATCCCACGCCGGCGGAAATAAACAAAATTCCCAGCCAGCGCGTCCAGGTGACATTTTCGTGCAGCACGAACTTCGCGATCAGGGTGAGCAGAATATATCCGACAGAAGTTGCCGGCAGCACGTAGGTTAAATCGGCCCAGGAAAGAGCGACCATGTAAGACGCGAAGAAGCCCAGCAGAAAGAGAATTCCCAGCGGCGATCCAGGGATTCAGAACGACCAGGATGATGCTGGACAAGATGATGCAGAGAAATCGAGCCGACCTGCCTCATCCCGTGAGAAAGTAAGGAGTCGCCGGTAACCCCGAAGAGGATGATTCCAGCCAGCACCAGATACTTGCGGAGGGTCACCTATCGTTCCAATCTTTCCTAGCGCGATCTTCCTAGGCTGATGTTTCTAACCCGGCCCAATCTTCTAGGCCTTGGCGGGAGCGGCCGTGGCCGAATCCTCTTCGCGTTTTTCCTTCACCCACTTGTGGCGCATCGCGCGCACTTTCAGAAAGGTCTTGGCTTCTTTGTACAGGCGTTTACGGTCCATGCTATTGAACATGGCTTTACGCAGAATGCGGAACACGGCCTTGGGACGGAAATAATATTCGTCGTAGAAGCGATGGACGGCTTCCAGAATTTCTTCGGCGGGCAGATCGGGATACTGAATGTGGGCCAGCTGGTGGCCGCCGTCGTCCACCATTTTCGTGTCGGCCGCCATGAATCCGTTCTTGATCGCGTAGTCGTAAAGTTCGGTTCCCGGATAGGCGTGCGCCACCGAAACCTGAATCGTTTCGACGTCCAGTTCTTTGGCGAAGGCAATGGTGTTCTTGATGGTCTCGCGGGTTTCGCCCGGCAGGCCGAGAATGAAGTCGCCGTGAATGACCAGGCCCAGCTTGTGGCAATCCTTGGTGAACTGGCGCGCGCGCTCGATGGTGGCGCCCTTCTTGATGTTCTTCAGAATCTGCTGGTCGCCGGACTCGTAGCCGACGATCAGCAAGCGGCAGCCGGCTTCCTTCATGGCCTTCAGCGTTTCGTAATCGGTGGTGACGCGCGAGGTGCAGGACCAGGTCAGCTTCAGCGGCTTCAGCTTTGCGCACAACTCGACGGTGCGGGCCTTCTGGATGTTGAAGGTGTCGTCGTCGAAGAAAAATTCCTTGTACATCCGGCCAGTATTCTTTGGCCTTGGCCATTTCGCGCGCCACGTCGTCGGTGGAGCGTTTGCGCCACGGATGTCCGCTCAGCGTCTGCGGCCACAGGCAAAAGGTGCACTGCGCCGGGCAGCCGCGCGTGGTGTAGAGCGAGACAACGGATGGAGCAGGAACGGCACGTTGTAGCGGCGCACATCGAGATCGCGCTTGTAAACGTCGGTGACATGGGGCAGGGAATCAAGATCCTGAATCTGCGGCCGGTCGGGAGTGTGCACGACCGTGCCGTTCTTCGGATAGGAGATGCCCAGAATTTCTTCCAGCGGCTTGCCCTGGGCAAACTCGACGACGGCGTAATCGAATTCCTTGCGGCAAACGAAATCAATCGCCGGGCAGTCGCGCAGAGACTTCTCCGGCAGCACGGTGACATGCGGGCCGACAAAGGCGATCTTGATCTTGGGATTGGCGTCCTTGATTTTCTGCACCAGCTGGATGTCGCCGGGAAACCGGGCGTGCTGGTAAACAGCACCAGAAACTCGTAGTCGCGGGCGATATTGATGGTTTCCTCGGCTGAAACGTGGTGCGGAGGCGCATCCAGCAGACGCGCGCCTTCCAGCATTCCGGCGGGATAAGCCAGCCAAACCGGATACCAATAGGACTCAATTTCGCGCGTGGCCGGCCACCGCGAACCGGCGCCCCCGTCGAAGTTTTCAAACGAAGGCGGATTCAGAAAAAGTGTCTTTAAAGGCATAGTTGAGTTCTTCAATAGTACCATCCTTGCATATCTTTACCCTTTCGGGGGTGTGTGCTTGCGGGTACGCGCTATCACTTCAATCGCGGTAGCGCTTATTGCCATTTGGCCATGGTAGCCATTGAAAATGAGTAGCTTACGAATTCACTTTGCTGCTCCTGCTACTTAGATGCGATATAGCAGGGCGGGGATTCTGAAATCTGGAGCTTATAAATCTTTGCGGGGTAATCTACTTAGCCGTCTCGACCCAGTTCTGAAGCCCGCCAGTCGCACGCAGCAGCGCGATGCGGCTGCGCTCAAGGTCGAAGTTCGCGTCTTGCAGCGCATTGTAGAGCCGGTCCGATTGTTCGCGGGCGTCTTCGGCGTCGTGCCAAGTGGCGTTGCCGGCATCGAGCTGAGTTTGCAGTGGCGCTGAGCTTGGATTGCGCAATCTGATATTGCAGGTCGGCCACGTCCTGCGCGGCGGCAAGCTGTTCCACCGAGCGCTGTAACTTCAGCGTTTCTTCCGAGACCTGGCTCTTGGCGTCTTCCACTTGCCTGTGAGCCCGCAACGCGTCGGCGTCGGCGGCTTGTGCGTGCTCGCGTTGCGAGAAATTTAGAAACGGAAAACGAATCACGACTCCGATGGTCGCGTTGTGCTGCTGAAAACTGCCGGCACGAAAAAAATCCTGATAATTGTTGAAGGTGGCCAGCAGCGCGTACTGCGCGGCAAAATCAACGGTTGGCCATAATAGCCTATGCTCGCCGCGGGCGCGGAAATCGAGTGCGGTGGCGCGGTCGGCGGCCACTTCTACGGCGGGATTCGTTTTTGACGGCCTGCGCCGGGAGATCGTCTTCCTGTTTTACTTCGGGCAATGGCGGAATGGATTCAGGCACTGCTTCAATGGAATTGGCGGGCAATCCAGTGAGACGCGAAAGCCGTTCCCGGAAACATCAATCGCGGAGCGGGCTTGCGCCATATGCAGACGCACTTCGGCCGTAGCCAAACGTGCCTGTTTGCCGGCGATTTCACTGTCCACGCCTTGCTGAATGCGTTCCTTCACCATCTCTTCTGCGTGCAATGTTTCGGTTTGCTGTTCCTCCAGATGACTCAGCAGGCCTTGCCATTTACAGAGTTCGGCATAGCGAAGACACGTATCTTGAATCACTTGATTGCGCTGTTCTTTGCTCTGGACGGTACTGGCTTTCCAATCGGTACGCGCCGCGAGAACGAAATCCTTTAAAGAGAAGTTAATCAAAGGAGATTGCGCAGTGACATTAACAATCGAGGGCGCCGAGCCCTCCAAACTTAGCGGATAACCCCACGTCGCGCCGAGTCCGGATCCTACAGTCAGCTGTGGCAAATAGGTGTCGCGAGCTTCGAGGTAGGAGTCGAGGGCATGCTGCTCGTCGGTTCCGGCGATAGCCGCCGTGGTGCTGTGGCTTAACGCAAGCTCCACGGCACGTTTGAGCGGAAGAGGCTCGGCAAACAGTGAACCGCCGAGAGCCGGCAATACGGTCACAAGACAAAAGAAAAAGCGTAATCCAGGTTTCATGGTTTCACCCATTGCAAAACACTCAGAACGAAGAAAGCCGATTGTAAATGAGGGTGATCAGGATGGTTTTTGGAGAAAAGGGTGATGTTGCAGGCTGCCGATCCAAATCTGCTTGCTTCCAGGCGAGAAAATGTTTCGCTTCCGCGTTCCCCTAACGGTTCAGCCGGTCCAGCGCCTCTTGAGCACGGGAGAAGCCCTTTGCCATGGTCAAAGCCGTACGATATTCCTGAGCCGCGGCTTGCTTCTCGCCTTGTTTTTCCAGTACCGTCCCTAGCAGATAGTGAGCTTGAAAGGCTGGAGCTTCCTCCACGGTGGACCCGCTCAGATAACGGTGAAGCAGTTGAATCGCAGCCGGGAAATTGCGTCCCGCGGTGATCAGCGTCGCTGCCGCTTCCATCAAAACTTCGGGTTGGTTGGACTGCGCCGAAGCGGCGTGATTGATGGCGTTTTCCATGTCATCGAAACGCTGAGCTCTGCGGTAGAAGAACGCTAAGTTCAGCCATGCGATGGCGCTCCCATGACTGGCGTCGACTGCGGCCCGGTATTGTCTCTCTGCTTCCGGGGCATCGTGATTTTTTTCGGCGAGCCGGCCCACCACCCAATAGGCTTTCGCTGGATCCAGAGCAGCCAGTGTCCTGGCCTGAGCTTCTGCTTTGTCGCGGCCGCCGCCGACGATTCCCGGGGCCTCGAGATAAAATTCCGCCAAATCGGAACGCGCCGCGACATTGTCCGGACTCAATTCGACGGCCTTCTCGAATTCAGTGCGAACTTTTCCCGCCAGCCCTGCGGCAGTAAGAAAATTGGCTTTATCAGCTTTTTCTCCGTAGATGCGCCCGAGCCAAAGATGATAGCTACTGTTTTCAGGCCGCAGCGCGACAGCCTTTTCGCACGCGGCAATCCCGCGGTCCCAGTTCCCCAGAATTAGATGGGCGCGGCACAGCAGGTTGTAGGCATCCGCATCGCTGGGATTCGCCTGAGTTTCGGCATTGAGCGCGACGACCGCGTCGTCCACGCGGCCCGCGGCCAGCAATTGCTGCGCGGAATCGGACGCGAGGGAGTTGCAGGCCAACAGCGCGACGAAAACTAGAGAAAGAGCTTCCGGATACCCATCGCCCCTTGGCACATCACTTTTGAGCCCATCGCTATTGGACCACCTTCACTGCCAAGCCATCGCGCAAGGGCTTCGCGTTGCTTGCACTCAACGCCACTGCGGCGTTCTCTTCGATTCCGCCCGTGACCTCCGTGTCGGTCAAGTTGGAGAGAGAAGTCTGGATGTTCCTGCGCCGCAACTGATCGTCGACAATCTGATAAACGTAGGGGACGCTATCGTCGAGACGAATCGCTTCACGGGGAATACTCAGGACGTCACGATGTTCTGCTGTAACCACGGTCACTCCCACATTCACGTTAGGCAGCAGCTCGAGGTCGTGGTTGTTCGCCTGAAAAGTGATTTCGCCTACGTTGCGGGTGCCGCGAAGCTTTACCGTCGTGGGTACATTGCTCACGGTGCAGTGCCAAACGCGATCCGGCAGAGCATCCCATGTCACCTCGACGCTTTCTCCCGGAGCGAGGCGGCCCACGTCAGGTTCGTCCACGAACGCTCGGACTAATACTTTAGAGAGATCGGCAGCTTGCAAAAGCAGATCTCCGGGGTTCACGTAGTCCCCCTGATGAATGGGCAAGGAATAAACCATGCCGTCGGTCGGCGCCAGAATATTGAGCTGCCGCAGAGTATCCTCCGCGGCGGAATAAGCGGCTTGCGCTTCAGCTTTCTGCGCTTCCGCCTGTGCGATTTCAGGAGCGGAGTAACGGTTCTTTTCTTTTTGTTCGAGAAGATTAAGATCTGCGTTGACGCGGGCCAGTTGGTCCTGAGCCGCTTTAACTTCGCCAGGCGCCGCCGCGCCTTGTTGTTGCAGTTGCTGCAGGGCGGACAGATTGCGCTGCGCCGCGTCTCGATCGGTCCGGGCTTTTGCCAGTTGACTGTGCAGCGTTAGAACTTCCTCTTGGTTGCCCCCGCCTTGAATCGCGCTGATGGCGGCCTGGGAAGAACGGATTTGCGCCTGAGCCTGGGCTGCTTGGCTAAGCGCCGCGGCATCGTCCAGTTGCACCAACAGCTGTCCCTTCTTAACGTGATCGCCTTCCCTCACCAGCAGACGCTTAACTGTGGTGCCGATGGGAGCGTGCGGCTGAAAATTCTGAATCGGCTCGATCTTGCCGTTGGTGGAAATTACGCTGCGAATCGTGCTGCGCCGAACGATTGCGGCTTGCACCGGAACCACCGGCCCCCGCGACATGAACGCTGCCAGTAACAACACCGCGGCAACAATGCCAACCGTCCAAGCCAGCCATGGCCGCCGGCCCAGCACTCCGCCGCGATTTCCCTTCAGTTCCATTGCATAGAAAAGTCTACTTTATTACCCGCTCGTCCAGCGCTTATGCACTTGACCACTTAGATGCACGCTCCTGGCCGAAGACGCTGAATTTCTAGGATTTGACCCGGTTACAATGGGCTATGCCCAAGCAAGCACGCTATACGGCCGAACACGCTGCGGCTGGTCTGCAGCACGATTTCCCGGAGATTGAGACCTGGCCGAACCAGTTTCCCGGCTACGAGATTCTGGTCGACGATCCCGAGTTTACTTCAGTCTGCCCCAAGACCGGGTTGCCTGATTTTGGCCATCTCGACTATTCGCTACATGCCCGACAAGCGCTGCCTGGAACTGAAATCGCTGAAGGAATATTTGCAGTCATATCGCAACCTGGGCATTTTTCAGGAGAACATCGTCAACCGCGTTCTGGACGATGTGGTGCGTTGGGCAAAGCCGCTATGGGCCGAGGTGAAGGGCGACTTCCGGCCGCGGGGAGGAATCTCGACAGTGGTCACGGCGCGATGGCCGAGACCGAAGAAAGCGGGAGTCGGCAAATAGCTACGCCACGCAAACTCTATCCCTGGACGGCGCTGCTGGTTCTGACTGCGCTGAACCTGCTGAACTACATTGACCGCAATGTGCTGTTTGCGGTGCAGCCGCTGGTGCAGACGGAATTCCACCTCAGCAAAGACCCAGATCGGCTACCTTACCAGCGCATTCCTGGCTTTGTTATATGGTGGCTGCGCCGTTTACCGGTCCTCTGGCGGACCGCTATTCGCGCAAGACGAATCATCGTTTCGGCGCAGTTTTCTGGAGCGGATTGACGCTCTTACCGCCGTCACTCATACCTATCCTGAGTTGCTGATTCGCCACACGCTTGTTGGCGTGGGCGAGGCGATGTTCTCTACCATCGCTCCGACCTTCGTCGCCGATCTTTTCCCCGAAGAAAGACGCGGCCGAATTCTGGGGATTTTCTATCTGGCGATTCCGGTGGGAAGCGCGGCTGGCTACCTTCTCGGCGGACATCTCGCGCCGGCGCATGGCTGGCGTTTTCCGTTTTACATCGCTGCCGCGCCTGGGTTTCTTCTCGCGTTGGCCATGTGGTTTGTTCCGGAGCCGGATCGCGGGCAATTTGACGCGCCTATGGCCTCCGCGCCGCGATACCATTCGCGGGCTGTTCTCCAATCCCGCGTTCTGGACTGCAAATCTGGGCATGGCGATGATGACGTTTCTCCCTCGGCGGCCTGCAGGTCTGGATGCCGTCATTTCTCTCCCAAGAACGCGGCTATTCGCTGGAGTCGGCCAATTTCATCTTCGGAATCATCATTGTCGTCGATGGCGTTTTCGCCGCGCTGATTGGCGGATGGCTGGGGGACCGCCTTTTGCCACGCATGAAGGGCGCCTACTATTTCGTTTCCGCAGTCAGCATGGGACTGGGCGTGCCCGCGATGATTGTTGCGCTGTTCTTTCGCGGACGCGTCATGGTTCCGGCAATTTGCTGTGGCCGCATTTTTTCTGCTGCTTAATACCTCGCCTCTGAACGCCGCTCTCATCAATTCTGTCGGTCCCCATATCCGCGCCACAGCGCTCGCGGTGAATATTTTCGTGATCCATCTTCTGGGAGACGTGCCATCTCCCACGGCAATGGGCTATATCGCCGACCGTCATTCGCTCCAGACCTCGTTCATCCTGCCGGTGATTGCCATGATGGCATCCTCTGCCATACTGTTTTACGGCATGAGATTCGCGACCCCAGTAAATTTCGAGCAGCCTGATCCCGCGGGAGCGCCGTAGGGATGAGTTACTTCCTCTGGTTTGCGGGCTGCATTTTAGGCCTCGCTTGGCTTTCGCGGGTTGTCGATGCCGCTGTCGGGGTGCCGAAGATACCCGACTTGGCTCGACCGGAGTGGGACCGGCATCCGCACGTCCAATCCGCGGGTGAGCATTATTGTTCCAGCACGCAATGAAGAAGAGAACATCGAGCCAGCGCTCAGGCAGTTACTTGAACTCGACTATCAGAATTATGAAGTCATCGTGGTGGACGACCGCTCCACTGATCAAACCGGCGAGATCATCGACCGGATTGCCACCGGCCCCAAAGCCCACGGCCGGCTGAAAGTGATTCACATCGACACTCTGCCGTCGGGATGGCTGGGCAAGACTCACGCGATGTGGACGGCAACGCAAGAGGCTAGCGGTGATTGGCTGCTGTTCACCGATGCCGACGTTTTGTTTCAAGCCGCAGTCTTTGCGGCGAGCCTTGGCTTACGCCGAGGTCGAACAAGCCGACCATCTGGTGCTTTTTCCTCGCATGATCATGAAGCGCCCCGGCGAAAAGAATGATGATTGCCTTCTTCCAAACCCTCTTTGTTTTTGGGCACCGGCCATGGAAAGTGGCTGACCCTAAATCCAAAGATCATATGGGCGTGGGCGCGTTTAATTTGGTCCAGAGCAGCGTCTATGACGCGGTGGGAACTTATCACGCGCTGCGTTTTGAAGTTTTGGACGACATGAAGCTTGGAAAAGTGGTCAAAAATGCCGGATATAAACAACGGGTTGCGTTCGGAGAAGACCTGATTTCCATCCGCTGGGCCAAGGGAGCAATGGGCGTGGTCAACAATCTTACCAAGAATTTTTTTGCGGTTCTGTCATTTCAGTGGTGGCGGGCGCTGATCTCGTGTTTTGGGCTGGCTTTTCTAAACTTGGGACCGTTCTTGGGTGTCTGGCTGGTGCATGGCTGGGCGCGTGTCCCGTACGCCGTGGCGCTACTTTGTATGTTCATGATTTACGCCGGCATGTCGGTGAAGTCGTCGATTCCGCCGTATTATTTTCTGCTGCATCCCATCAGCACGGCGCTGTTTCTCTACATCACGCTGCGCTCTACGTACCTGACTCTGGGACGTGGGGGAGTGGTTTGGCGGGGAACGTTTTATCCACTCGAAGAATTGACGAAGAGGGATGGTCTGAGAGGCTGCCGCGCACCTGGTTTTGAAAGGGCATGAGCTTCAGCCATGCCATATGTTGTGCCAACATCCGCCAACGCGCCCATGGGGCGCAACTGTCACGAGACGGTCTCGCGCACCGGTAGTTGCGCCGTACCGGCGCCTAATCGTACTTTCCAATTCCGAGCGGCACGGCTGAAAGCCGCACCCTTTCTAAACGGGCTGTCGGCTCTTATTTTCTAGCCACATTATTCCGGCGGATCGTCAGGGACAATCACCGGCATCTTCGCGGGTTGGCGTTTCTTAGTGGTGGCATAGGTCGTCGGCCGACTGAAAACTCCAGCGCTATAGTGACCCTTCTTTTCGACGTCGTAGGTTTTGGGTAGCGGAGGGATTGAGGAAGCCTCGCCTTTCAATTGCCAGGCGTCGCTTACGACGATTTCCGCGCCACCGTTGTATTCCTTCATGTCCCCGTGAACTTCGATGAACTTTCCTTGCAACTGGCGAACGTCGCCAATGTGCCGCAAGTCTTCCGGAAAAATCACGGCGGCGAAGGAGCAGTTCTTGGAATCCTCCTGGCAGAATTGAAGGTAATGTGCGCCATTGTTGTCCTGCTCGATTCGGGTGACTTTCCCACTCACGCACTTGGTTTCACCGATGTGCTTGGCCGCCTGGTTCGGGGAAATACACGCAGCCCGCGTGAACGCAGGACAGAGCAGTATCAACGAAAACAGCAGAAATATTCTGGGAGACATTTCGGAACCTCGCGAAACCAGAGGCTCATTTTAGGCGGCGAGGCGAGAAATGGATGTGATGGATGAACGGAATCGTCTTTTATTTCCCGAAAGCGGAAAGGGTTGGCGAGTTAGATGGGAGACGAGTTGAGATCGGGCCACTTCCACTGCTTAAGAATTGTTCTAGGGAGGTCAATGAGCGTGATCGAGATGTTACAACAGCAATTGTGCCTACTGGTCGGATGTCATTCACGCTTTGTGATACGATTTTTTCTGCGTGAAGGACGCATCCGATCCGCGGAAAGGGTAGAAGCCCACCTTGTCTGCAGCAAATCTTCGCGAACCTTCTTTCAGCCCGACATGCGGATGACGGGCGCTTTGATGAAAGGAGGTCGCTATGTCGACCAATTCTCTGAAAGCTCCCCGCCTACTCCCTGACCGTCCCAATCTCCGGCATCTTAAGGACCAAGCCAAGGATTTGCTGAAGTCTAAGGGTGCTAAGTCTCTTATTGATGCTCAGTTCAAGATAGCCCGTCTGTACGGTTTTGCTAGCTGGCCGAAGCTCAAGGCCCACGTTGATTTGCTTGAGGAGAGCGGCCAGCTCAAGCATGCAATCGACAACAACGACTTCGAGCGTGTGAAAACGCTGATGACACGAAACCCGGCTCTGCACCGTGCTCCGATTGGCTACGGGGAAAACGGCCCCCTCACTTGGGTTGCCGAATGCCGCATCCCTTGGGAGCCACCTAGCCGGGAAAGACTGGCTATAGCGGCATGGATGATTGACAACGGATCAGATGTGCACCAAGGCGGCGACGGACCGTTGATGCGAGCTGCGCTCTCCGGTGATCGGATTCCGATGTTGGAACTACTTGTGTCTCGCGGCGCGGACGTGAACGCAGAATGGAATGGCAATTTCCCGCTCATCTTCGCTCCCTGCGAGACGGTACAGCCCGCCCCTCTCAAATGGCTCTTAGAACACGGCGCAAATCCTAACTGCGAAAAGCCAAAGAGGAAATATCCCACGGCGCTAGATTATGTCATCGCTAGCTACGTGCGTTCGCTCGAACTCGGAGCCTGTATTGATATTCTTCTGGATGCCGGAGGGGTGACCAAGTACGACGCGCCCCCTGTGCTGGACTTGCTTCGTGGTCGGCTGGACCGTTTGGTGAAGCACTTGGATGCTGACCCCCTCGTGGTTAATAAGCGATTCCCTGAACTCGATTTCGGTGAAACAGGTACCCGAACCCTCACACTTCGAGGGGCTACACTGTTGCACGTGGCGGCGGAGTACGGCAACCTGGAAGCCGCTATTTTGCTTTTGGATCGTGGGGCTGATGTCAACGCACGCGCCATTATCGACGAAGCTGGCGTGGGAGGGCAGACGCCAATCTTCCACGCGGTCTCGCAGCATGGGGACTGGGGATTACCCGTGGCTCAGTTGTTGTTGGAACGCGGGGCTGACTTATCGCTACGTGTGAAACTGCCAGGCCACTATGAGCGACCCGGTGAGACCGTTCACTGCACACCACTTGGATACGCGCTCTTGTTCCCAGGTCACGAAAGCAAGACTGTGACGCTACTCCGCGAGCGAGGCGCTAGTTGAGGCGGCAAGAGAAGATTGGAACCTGAAGTATTCACTTTGTGTTTGGTTTGCGTGAGAAGGAGACCGTTCCTGTCGAAATCAGACCATCACGCACATTGCGGACTGCTGGAAGGCGCACGGAACCCCACACAAGTCGAAAGGCGGCTGGGGGAGCCGCCTTCCGCCGTCATTGATAGAAATCTAGCTGAATGATTTGA
Organism: uncultured Acidobacteriaceae bacterium; assembly: GCA_963712035.1. Taxonomy (GTDB): domain Bacteria; phylum Acidobacteriota; class Terriglobia; order Terriglobales; family Acidobacteriaceae; genus PALSA-270. The sequence goes on from CAVQGL010000010.1 coordinate 311,005, forward strand.
CCGCCGCTGCCTCGTCATCCTTCACGTCGAAGACGGTGTAGAGCTTGGTGATCTGCAGCAGGTCATGCACTTTCTTGGTGAGGTTGAGCAGTTTGAGGTCGCCGCCTTGTTTGCGCACGGTGGTAAAGGCGCTCACCAACTCGCCAATGCCGGAGCTGTCAATGTAGTTCACGTCGGCGAGGTTGAGCAAAATTTTCTTCTGATTCTTGGCGAGCATCCGGCTATGGTTTCACGCAGAGTGACACTGCCTTCGCCGAGGGTGATGCGCCCGCTGCAATCCACCACGGTGACTCCATCCACTTGGCGTGTGCTGATCTTCATGGTCATGGTAAAACCTCCTTGCCGCCCGCGGATGGCCCGTGGACGTGCTTAATCAATTTGATTTCCGTACCCGTTTCGGAAGGGCGGATTTCCACCTCATCCATAAACGAGCGAATAAGAAAGATGCCTCGGCCCGACGTTTTTAAGAGATTTTCGGGTGCGAGCGGATCGGGAATCCGGCTCAAATCCAAGCCCTTTCCCTGATCCCGAATCGTCATTACCAGATCGCCGCTTGTTCGTTCAAAATCCAGTTTCACTTTTTTCCCGGGATCGTAGGCGTTGCCATGCAACACGGCGTTTACCACGCCCTCCCGCACGGCCATGGCGATTTTGGGGATCTCGTCTTCGTCAAAGCCGGCCTCCGTGGCCATACGGCAAGCCGTCGCTTCGGCGAAGTCGACAGTCTCCAACGTCGAATCCAGGGTATACGTAACCCGCAGCTCGGTCATGGCAATGGCTCTGCGAACGATCCTAGCGGACCGGTCACGCCGGCCAGCCCAGGTTTTCGCCGCCCGGCAACTCGGTAAGAGAACACGAAAAGGCGCCCAGCTAGCGAAGCGGTAGTTTGCCTGCCCCTCGCGCAAATGTCAACGAGCGGTGCTCGCCTTTGTCCATGTCAAAAGAAAATCCACGGTTTGTTCGCTGGGTTCACGGTGGGAGAAGGCTTTAAGGAAAACTGACTTCCCCCAGTGTCCCGACGAAAAGATTTGTTTCCGTTTGCATGGAAAACCCCAAAACGCTATAGATTCCGGGTCACACCTTGAGTATTCTCAAGGCAATGTCTTCGCTCGCACTAACCGAATTGCTCGGGTCGCGGTGTTCGATACGGCGGGCAGCCAGTGCGGGCGGGTGCGTGAAGTGGCCTTAGCGCCCCAGGAAGACCGTTCCCGGGTTGCCATGTTCATTGTCCGCACCAAGACAGGAGATCGTTTGTTGCCCACCGCCTGCCATAGGTTCCATGGAGGGTGGCATCTATGCGACGACTGCGATGGCCAATTGGATCCCGATGAACGGAGCGGAAGGGCTTTTTCTGCTGGAACGGGACCTGCTGGACCAGCAAATCATCGATGTCCACGGCCGCAAGGTGGTGCGCGTCAATGACGTCGATCTGCACCAGGAAACCAGCAACAACCGCCCAGTGCTGCGGGTCGGCGCCGTCGATGTGGGCGTGCGGGGCGCGATTCGCCGTTTGTTGAAAGGCGTGGTTCCCTTGCTCGCGCTGCGGACCTTGTTGCAACAAATGCCTCCTCGGTTGATCCCCTGGGAATTTGTCGATCTGATTGAAACTGATCCGGCCCGCCGCGTGAAGCTGAAGATTTCGCATGAGCGCTTGGCACGCCTCCATCCCGCGGATATCGCGGACATTGTTGAAGAACTGGCTCCTGCCGAGCGCGAAGCCGTATTCGAGACACTGGACGAGGAAGTGGCTGCCGGAGCCCTGGAAGAGGTCGAGCCCAGGGTGCAGAAATCCATTTTGGAGTCCCTTGACTCCGAGCGCGCCGCCGAGATTGTGGAAGAGATGAATCCTGACGCCGCCGCCGACCTGCTTGCGGATCTCACGGACGAGCACTCTTCGGAAATTCTGCAAGAGATGGCGCCGGAAGAACGGCAAGAAGTTGCCGAACTCCTCGAATTTGGAGAAAACACCGCTGCGGGCCGCATGAACACCCAGTACATCGCGCTCCCCGTGAGCGCCGGGGTAGGGGATGCGGTGGAAGCCATGCGTCAATTCGAGGGCGGCATCGAAAGCGTGAGCACGATTTACCTGGTCGACTCCCATGGCACGCTGGCCGGGGCTGTGCCGTTGGCGAAGTTGGTACTGGCGACCTCTGGCACTCCATTGCTTTCCCTGACCCAGGAACCGTTGATCTCCGCTATGACCGATACTCGGGACAACGAAGTCGCGGAACTTTTCGATAAGTACAATCTCATTACTCTGCCGGTGGTCGATGAACACCGCAAGCTCAATGGAGTGATTACCTCGGACGATGTCATCAGCCTGCTGCGCGCGAAGTTGTAACGAGTGGGGAAGAGACTGGAGTGGAAGAGAAAATCCTCGTTTTCCGAATTTTCTCGTCATTCGAGCTGTTCATATTAGTAGCCTTCCATTTATCCTGATCGGTCGTCTGAGCCTGTTCCTGCGAACCATGCCATGAGATTTCTGCGACGCTGGAAAATCCAGATCGTGCTGTTCTTTGCCGTAGTTGGCCCTGGTTTCATTACCGCCAACGTCGACAACGATGCCGGCGGAATTCTGACCTACTCGCAGGCGGGGGCGCAGTTTGGGCATCTTCTCCTTTGGACCATGATTCCCATCACGGTTGCGCTCATCGTGGTACAGGAAATGTGTGCCCGCATGGGCGCGGTCACCGGCAAGGGATTGAGCGACCTGATCCGTGAGGAGTTCGGCTTCCGCATCACCTTCTTCATGATGATTGGGATTTTGCTGATCAACTTCGGAAACGTGGTGACGGAGTTCATCGGTATTGCAACCAGCCTCGAACTGTTTGGACTTTCCCGATTCGTCACCGTACCAATATGCGCCGTGATCGTGTGGCTGATTGTGGTAAAGGGCCAGTACAAGAGCGTGGAGAAAGTGTTTCTGGCGGCATCGTTTTTCTACATCACCTATCTCTTTGCGGGAGTGCTGGCCCATCCCGCGTGGAAGGATGCGACCATCGCAACCTTCAAGCCGCCTGCGCTTCGCGCATTTCGAGATCAGGCGTATTTATTCATGGTGATCGGCGTGGTGGGCACCACGATTGCCCCGTGGATGCAGTTTTATCTGCAGTCGTCAGTGGTTGAGAAAGGCGTTACGACCCGCCAGTATAAGGCTTCCCAGCTAGACGTGATCAGCGGCTGTATTTTTACCGATGTCGTGGCGTGGTTCATCATCGTGGCGTGCGCGGCGACGCTTTACATTCACGGGTACCGCGACATCAAGTATGCCGCGGATGCAGCTCAGGCCCTGCGCCCCTTGGCGGGCGACTACGCCTACATTCTGTTCGCGGTGGGACTGTTCAACGCCTCTCTGTTCGCAGCTTCCATTTTGCCGCTTTCGACCGCCTACACGGTTTGCGAGGGTTTGGGATTTGAATCGGGCGTGGGAAGGAGGTTCGGCGAGGCCCCGGTTTTTTACTGGTTGTATACCCTTTTGATTGTAGCCGGTGGAACGGTCGTCCTCCTCATTCCCGGAGAGCAGCTCGTAAGAATTGTCCTGTGGTCGCAGGTGTTAAATGGCGTCGTATTGCCATTTGTTTTAATTTTCATGTTGCTTCTCATCAATAAGAAGGAATTGATGGGAGAATATGTGAACACGCGACTTTTCAATGTGGTGGCTTGGGTTACAACTGTCGTTGTTGTCGGACTATCGTTGGCCTGGGCGGTAGCGTCTGCGGGAGGGAAAGCCGGCGGCTAGTTTGTAATCCTAGTTTGTAATCTTAGAGCAGCTTTCCGGCAGCAAGATCGTTCACCAGGGTTAAGTCGGCTTCCAGGAAGTCGAATGATGGGAGTTCGTGTACTGTGACCCAGCGGATCTCACGGAAGATGCGATTTTCCAATTCGCTGGCGAACTCCCTGACCACGAAGAAACGCAGCTCCACCGCGGCCCCGTTGGGATACTCGTGGCGAATGCGGGAGACTTCGTCTCCGATGGTGGCGTCGATACCCAACTCTTCCTCCAGTTCACGGTGCAGCGCGTCCCGTGGCTGCTCGCCCTCTTCGATCTTGCCGCCGGGAAACTCCCATTTCAACGGCATGGTTTGGTGACGGGTACGCTGGCAGACCAATATTTTGCCGTCCTGAACGATCAATCCTGCGACGACGCGTTTCATGGTTGGGTTTCGCTCCGCTTGGAGTTGGAGTTCTGTTTTGTTCGACGGCTGCTTCGCGGACTTTGCGGCTGCTTAGCGATGTTACAACAGCGCAATCTCCATCAAGTTACAATTCATTTGTGTTCGCTCCGCAGCTTCTTGACCATTTTCAGAATCCGCGCAATCCGGGCGAGGTGGCCGATCCAGACGCCGCGGTGCAGCTGGAAAACCCAGTCTGTGGCGATGTTTTGAGGCTTACTTTGCGTCTGGAGGCGGGCCGCATCGCCGCGATTCGGTTTCTGGCAAAGGGCTGCGTGCCAACCATGGCATGTGCTTCGGCTGTTACGGAATTAGTACAAGGGAAAACTGTGAAAGAGGCGCGCCAACTGTCGCGGGAAGACGTGGTCCGGACTGTCGGCAGCCTGCCGGAGGCTTCGGCGCACGCCAGCCATCTGGCTATCGATGCCCTGCGCGCCACGCTGGACGCGATCAGAGCGGCCGCGGATTAACGCGGATTAAACATATCTGGCAAAAACCCGCCCGAACTTCAGCGTTTAGCCGCGCACTCACTCCGCCGCATTCAGTGCTTCCAGCCTTGCCGTGAAGTGCCGCAAGAACGGTGCTTCGTAGGTTAATTTCAGGCCTCGAATTTGCTCGCGCTTTTTCCATACGTCCAGGATAACTTCGACCACGTAGTCAATATGGCTTTGGGTGTAGACACGGCGGGGGATCGCCAGACGAACCAAGTCCATCTTCGCGGCTGCATCGAACATCAGTGTGCCAATTTCGACCGAACGGATTCCGCCCTCGAGGTAAAGCTCGTTGGCCAGCGCCACGCCCGGAAAATGGTCGGGCGGAATGTGCGGCAAAAAGGCGCGCGCATCGATGTAAATGGCATGGCCGCCGGGAGGCTGCACGATGGGCACGCCCTGTTCGGCGATGTGGTTTCCGAGGTATGCCGTCGAAGCAATCCGGTATTTGAGGTAGTCCTCGTGCAAAGCTTCCTGCAAGCCGACGGCAACGGCCTCGAGATCGCGTCCCGCCAAGCCGCCGTAAGTCGGATAACCCTCGGTCAGAATCAGCAGATTCTTCTCCTGCTGGGCCAGGACATCGTCGTTGGTGCAGAGAAATCCGCCGATGTTCGCCATGCCGTCCTTTTTGGCCGACATGGTGCAGCCATCGCCATAGCGAAACATTTCTTGAGCAATTTCTTTCGGAGTCTTCGATTCGTAGCCCGCCTCGCGAGTCTTGATGAAATAAGAATTCTCGGCGAAACGGCAGGCGTCGAAATAAAGTGAGATGCGATGCTTCCGGCACACCGCGCTGACCGCTTTGACGTTCTCCATCGAGACTGGTTGCCCGCCACCGGAGTTGTTGGTAACCGTCAACATGACGAGAGGCACACGCTCGCGTCCTATCCTCTCGATCAAGTTCTCGAGGGCTACGACGTCCATGTTGCCCTTAAATGGATGAATCAAGCTGGGCTGGCGCCCTTCTGCAATCACCAGATCCACGGCCTCGGCGCCCGCGAACTCCACGTTGGCGCGAGTGGTATCGAAATGCGTGTTGTTCGGGACAACGTCGCCTTTCTTGCACATGACGCTGAACAAAATGCGCTCTGCGGCGCGCCCCTGGTGAGTGGGAATAACGTGCCGGTAGCCGAAGATGTCCTGGACGGAACTACGAAATTGATCAAAGCTTCGGCTGCCGGCGTAGCTTTCATCGCCTTCCATCACCGCCGCCCACTGGTGAGTCGACATGGCGCCGGTGCCGGAGTCGGTGAGCAAATCGATCAGAACATCGTCGGCAGCCAGCAGAAATAAGTTGTAAAAAGCAGCGCGCAGCTGTTGTTCTCGCTGCGGCCGCGTGGTCCAGCGAATGGGCTCGACGCTCTTGATGCGGAAGGGTTCAACGATAGTGTGGGGCATGGCGGTGTCTCTATTCTAAGCGCTTGTGGAGACTGTAGAAGTCGGAAGCACGGCTCACCACGCACACTCAAGCCCTAAAACCGGGCTTGAATAGGCTCCCTCTGCGCCCACGTTAAACTTATTTACGATCCGGTGAGCGAAGGCAGTACGTTGGAGGAGCCCAAGAGGAAGACGACTCCCACGACAACGCTATAAACCGAAGTCAGCGCGGTGACGGTACGGAAGACAAACGGCTTCGACATGCCGCTGATGAAGATTCCGGCAGCGGAGGCGCACATCAGAGTGTTCATCACGACCAGGCCGACGATGAACATGCCCAGGCCGAGAAACCCTTTGGCGGCGCCGCCCAGGTTGGCGGCCATCAGGAAAAGCAGAAGTTGAGTGGGAGTTTCCGCGCCCACCCCGTGAATCACGCCGATGAGAAACGTCGAACCTGAGCCGTAGCCCTGGCCGAAAACTTCCGGACGTTTGGCTTCACCGCTTCCCAACAAGCGCGCAATTCGCCAATAGATCCATAACACGCCATTGATGAGCAGAGTAATGCGGGTCTTGGGATGAGAATGTCCGTGCCCGGTGCGGCGCACCAGGCTGCCGAGAACGTAGATTCCGAGAATTAGCAGAGTGAGGCCTACCGCGCGCTCTGCCCAGCGGTCGCTGCCTTGTGGCAAGGAAACGCGAAATCCGATGGCTGCCGCTCCCAACACCGCCACGGTGAGGGCATGGCCGGAGACGTAGAGCAGGCCGTAACGCATCGCATCCTTCACATGATTCTGCACGCTGGTGATATCAGTGATGGCCGCGATGTGATCGTAGTCGAGCCCGTGACGGAAGCCGAGAACGGCGGCGGAGAGCAGAGCGAGCTGCAAATTTAAGGGTGCAGACATGGAAGCGGTCAAGTTGTCAGTTTACAGGGTTTGCGGGGAAAGGTCGCGAAGTGCGACGCTCGGGATGACAATCAACTTTCATGTAAAATACTTCTTCTACCCAGGAGAGAATGAATGGCCAAGATTGCAAAGACCGCTGACCGTGTGAAGGTCATGGACACGACGAAGAGCACCGATTGCCCGAAGTGCGGCAAGGCAACGCGCATCGTGAAGCGTGTAAAAGATCGGGAGCGCGGAATTCCAGGCGGAGTTTTTATTTCCTGCTCGGCGTGCGACTTTTACGAAAAGCTGTAAGAGATTTCATCCGTCGGGCGCGGCTTCCCTCCAAAAGCAAATTCCTCGAAACGCTCTCGCCGCTATACGGCTGCGAACGGCTCGGAATGACAACCAATATCTAGTCCTCAGGCTATGCGCAGGCGGCTACGGAGCCGATCTGGGTCAGGATCGATTGTGCCGCAGCTGCGGGGTCGGGGGCTGCGGTGATCGGCCGGCCAACCACCATGCGGGTTACGCCGGCCGCGATGGCGTCCGCCGGAGTCACCACTCTCGCTTGATCTCCGTGACCGCTTCCAGCCGGACGAACCCCGGGAGTGACAATCTCAAATTCGCTGCCTAATTCGCGGCGCAGGGCCGGAGCTTCGAGCGCGGAGGCGACCACTCCGCGGCATCCGCTGCTCATTGCCAGCTTTGAAAAGCGTATCACCTGATCGACCAAGCGCGCGGGCACGCCGATTTCCTCCAGGTCCCGCGTATCCATGCTGGTGAGTACGGTGACCGCCAGAACCAGCAGCGAAGGATTGACACTGCCTGCCGCGTCGGTGGCTGCGCGCAGCATCTTATTGCCGCCGGAAGCGTGCACGGTCAGCATGCTCACACCGAGTTGCGCCGCTTCGCGAACCGCAGCGCCCACGGTTGTGGGGATATCGTGATATTTCAGATCGAGGAATACGCGGCGGCCGGAAGCGACCAGGTCGCGGACCACATGCGGGCCTTCCGCGGTGTAGAGCTGCATACCCACTTTGTAGGTGAAGGCGGAGTCGCCCACGGCCGCCACGATTTTCTGTGCAGCGGCCGCGGACGAAACATCCAAAGCGACAATCAATTTCTCACGAGGATCGAACATCCTTGTGAGGATAACCCGCCGGCTCTAATACGCCAAGGGGCGAAGCAGAGCCATAGTCTGCGGTGGAGTCTGAGGTTTGACCACGTCGAGACGGACGCGCTGAAGTCCTCGAGCCTTGACGCCGAGCACTCGAGCCGCTCCGTAAGACAGGTCAATGATCCGGCCGGGAATGATGGGTCCACGGTCGTTGATGCGAACGATTACGGCTCGCCGGGTACGCAGATTCGTAACCCGGACGTAGCTGCCGAGGGGCAGCGTTGGGTGTGCGGCGGTGAGATCGAACATGTCATAAGGTTCACCGCTGGCCGTAGGTTTGCCGTCAAAGTCGCTGCCATACCAAGATGCCGTCCCAATTTGATACGGCTTGGCATGCGCCACTTTTTGTTGGACTTCTAAAACCACCGAATTGTATGTTGCACTTTGGGAGTTCGTAGACCCCGAGCTGTTTGGCCCCTGAGCCGCTCCCAGCCCGACAATCAACAACGGGATTGCCAGTCCATGAGCAATAAAACTTCGCATTCAGTCACCTCGCATCTCAAAAAAAGTCGTACCCCCTGAGAGTCGATCTGTGAAAAGATTCTCGGATGTTACGGGCGCAGGGTGGCGAAGTCAATCAGAAAGATCGCCGATCAACTTGGCTGCCCAGTAGCTGATGTACTACGTAACCTATTGTAGATATTAATGAACAGTCCATATCTTTCTGTATATAGGGGCGTTGCATGATTACAAGATAATAAACACCACGTTGGTTAGACTGGATGTAATTTCGACACTGGATTTGTTTTCATTAGTTTACCAGAGAAATATGAGTTTCGTCGCGAAATCAATGACTTACGCGCGATTTACGCGGCGGTTCACGGCCGTTAGTGTATTCGGGCGATTCCCTTAGCAGAGGGCGAGTTCTTGAAATGGATGAGTGTTCCAGTAGATTAACGGTTATGGATGAGACCCCTCCGGTCGTTCTGACGGTAGCCGGTTTCGACCCTTCTTCCGGCGCAGGAGTGACGGCCGATCTCAAAACCATCGCCGCTCATGGGTGTTATGGGGTTGCCTGCATCACAGCCTTGACAGTTCAGTCCACAAAAGGGGTGCGCCGGGTCGCTCCGGTCGCAGGGGACCTTATCCAGGAGACCATGGAGGAACTTGCTGCCGACTTCAAGATCGCTGCGGTACACATAGGAATGCTGGCCAGCCGGGAAATAGTCCAGGTGGTGAGCGATTTTCTGACCCGGCGGCAGCTTCCAAACGTGGTGCTTGATCCGGTTCTCAGATCGTCTTCTGGGGCAGAGCTCCTGGATAGCGCGGGAACGAGATTGTTGGCGGAGAGGCTGCTTCCGGCGGCCGCAGTGACAACGCCGAATCTGGATGAGGCGTCAATTTTGGCCGGCATGGCAGTCAGCAACCTCGAGCAAATGCGGGCGGCGGCGGAAAAACTTCATGTCATGGGAGCAAAGGCCGTCGTCATTACCGGTGGGCATCTTGACCCGGCGATTGATCTGCTTAGTTGCGTCGGCGATGGCGGAGTCATGCAGCGCGAGTTCAGTGGACCTCACAAACCTTCTGGATCCACGCATGGTACAGGGTGCGCGTTTGCCTCGGCATTGGCCTGCGAGTTGGCGACTGGAAGACTCGTGCAAGAAGCCGCGCCCTTGGCCAAGGCCTATGTAGCAGCCGCGATTGCCAACGCTTATCCGCTGGGTGAAGGGATCGGACCAGTGAATCATCTTTATCGATTTGGGAGAGCGCGTAGGGGGCTGCAGCTGTAACCCGGGTCATCTATGCAACGTCGCTGCCCACTCGCCGGAGCCTCACGGCGGACCCGGCAGATTTCTGGTACCCTTCCGACGTTTGCCTTTTGGAGGAACACCTGTGATTACGTTCAAGGTGACGTGCAAGTGGAAGCGCTCGTTGATTGTGGGCGTTCTGCTGGTGTTGGTTTTCGGTCTGACAAGCCTGCGGGCGAATGCGCAGGGGAACGACCTCATCGACGCGGCTGGTAAGGATGATTTACCACGAGTCAAAGCGCTGCTTGCCGCAAAGGCTGATGTGAACGCCAGACAGGGCAAAGGTGGTACCGCGTTGATGCTGGCGTCGATGAAAGGCTATCTGGACGTACTGCAGGCGTTGCTCGACGCCAAGGCTGACGTGAATGCCAAGGCGCAAGATGGCAGTACCGCATTGATGATCGCGTCTTACGGCGGCCAGCTCGCTGTAGTGCAGGCGCTTCTCGCCAATGGCGCTAATGTAAATGCTATTCGAGACACCGGCGAAACCGCGCTGATGGCTGCTTCCCAGGAAGGCCATGAAGAGATAGCTGAGTTGCTGCTCACTAAGGGAGCCGACATCAACGCAAAAATGAACGATGGAATAACCGCGTTAATGGCTGCTTCCCTGGTGGGCCACCAAGACCTGGTGCAGTTGCTAATTGCTAAGGGAGCCAACGTCAACGCAAAAAAGAACGATGGAGGAGCCGCGTTGATGGCTGCTTCCCAGGGAGGCCACAAGGAGGTAGCGGAGTTGCTGCTCGCCAAAGGGGCCAACGTCAACGCAAGAGCGAACAACGGAGCAACCGCTTTGATGACTGCCTCCAATAACGGCCACCAAGAGGTCGTTGCTTCGCTGCTCGCGAAGGGTGCCGACGTCAATGCAAGAACGAACGGCGGAGCAACCGCGTTGATGGCTGCTTCTCAGGTGGGCGATAAAGAGATAGTGGAGCTGCTGCTCTCGAAGGGTGCCGACGTTAACGCAAAGACGGACGACGGAACCACCGCGTTGACGATGGCGTCCCGAGCAGGCCACCAAGAGGTGGTGGGGTTGCTAACTGCTAAGCCAGTGCCGGAAGCCCTTGGTCGACCCGCCGCAAGTACTGGCGGAGCCGTAGGCAGCGACGAGATTGAAAAAATGATTGCGGAGGTTTCGCGGAGGATCTCGCCGTTCCGTTTGGACGATGCCAGGGACAGTTTCAAGAAAGATTTTGATGCCAAGTTTCAGGCCACCGGGGCGTCTTTTGGGGGAGACGAGACATTGAGTCTCGCAAAGCCGCGGCCGACCGGCGGCAGGACTTCCGTCGAGATCAACATGAGGAATGGAAGGCTAGACACGATATCGTTTAAGATTCTCGATGAGAATGACCGTGGATTTGCCTCGTGGAATGCAAAACCGACAGTTATCCTAAGTGGCCCAATCACCGCCGAAGCTTCAAGTGGCATCGGATTCCACAAGGTCATTCTCATCGACGGTGAAGTCGCAACCGAATATGAGGTTATTGGGCCGAACAGCTGGTCTAAAGTCACACGTCCGTACAAAGAATAGGAGTCTGCCCGAAGACTCCATCTGCGGTGCTGAGTTGCCCACGAACCATGGCCTCCCACAACGGCCGGTTATTTCGCCGATGGCGCAGTTTTCTTCAGCAGAACACCCGAGACGAAGAAGGCGATGGCCGCGAGCAGCCACTCCATGCGCCAGAACTGAATGGCCTGAAAGTCGGAGGAATTCTCTACAACGTAAATCGCACCCACGAAAGCAGCAGCTAGAACGCAGCCTACTCCTAATAGGAACGCCACTAAGGAAGTGACGTTGAGGCCAAGAACCTGCTCGATGTATCCAAATTCCAAGTAGCGAGTCCAACTCGGGGTTAGCGTTGAGCTCCCTTGAGCACGGCGAACTGCACCACAGACGTAACAGAAGCGCGCACCGACCATGAACTCGGTTTCACAGCGATCACAGGCTTCCACCATTGAGGGAGATGCAGATGGAAGAACGACTGGCGCAGGCTCCGCCGCCGCAGGCGGTCGCCAGAAATCGTTTTGAGCGTCATGAAGAACCTCGGACATCCCCCACCTCGTCTTCCATCTCGCAAGCCAGTGACCAAAGTTAAGAGTGCACTAACGTATTGAAAGTTTGAATGCTTACGCAATCGCCTCTAGCTTCGTACAGGGTTGGCGCGCAAGAATTACCGGATTCCCGGCAAAGATTATCTTGAATCTTGGACGGATAACTTCCCAATCCCATGGCCCAGGGTACCTTCCGTGATTCCCATCGTCTTCGGCTCGCATCAGATAGACTGTGCTTGGTCAATTTCCTAAATAAATATTGAGATGAACTTTTTCCCCCATTTGTCAGTACGCGCCACGGTTGTATTGGCATTCATCATGCTGTGCGTGGGAGGCCGCGGCCATAGCGCTGACGTTCCTCCGGGAGGGCCGGCTTTTCGTCCAAATGATGCGCTGAACGCTCCCGCTTTTGAGCACTTCTATAATTTGGAGTATGACCCGGCTGTACAAGATTTCGAGCAGGTGCTACGCCGGCATCCCAGCGACCCGTTCGCGGTCAACCATCTGATTAGCGGGCTTCTGATCCGCGAGCTCTATCGAATGGGAGCGCTGAATACGGGAGAGTATGCGGACGACAGCTTTATCGGACAAGCGCATCGTCCGGCCGACCCCAAGGTCAATGCGGAAATTCAGCAATTGGTGCAGCGAGCCGAGAACCTGGAAGAGGATCGGCTGAAAGCCAATGACAAAGACGCGGACGCGCTATATGCCCGCGGAGTGACACGGGCTTCGTTTGCCTTGTACACCGCATTGGTGGAACGGGCATGGTTTTCTGCTTTGCGTAACGCGGTGGGCGCCAGGCGCGATCATGAGAAGGTGCTGGAGCTTGATCCCAAGTACGTGGATGCAAAATTGGTGGTGGGCACTCACAACTATGTAATGGGAAGCTTGCCATGGGCGGTGAAAGCGGCAGTTTCTCTGGTTGGATTAAGTGGGACGAAGGAAAAAGGCCTGCAGTACCTTGACGAGGTGGCAAAAAGCGACGGCGAGAATAGCCGTCGACGCACAAATTATTCTCTGCGTATTTCCTGAGACGCGAGCATCGCTATGACGAGGCGCTCGGAATCGTTCGCGGCCTGATTCCCCGCTATCCTCACAATCTTTTGCTGGCCATCGAGGAAGGTAACCTGTTGCGGAATGCGGGGCGTCCTGCGGAAGCTGCGGCGGTTTATCGCAAGGCTTGGCAGGCGGGGCGTGATGGACGCTATTCCGGGCTGCACTACGAACTGGCAGCGCTGAGCTTAGGCGACTTGCTCCGCAGCCAGAAAGATTACAATGGCGCCGCCACGCCTACGAGCAAGTGCACGAGGTTACGCTACCCGATGATGAGATCGTGCAAAAAGCTGATCTTGGCGCGGGCGAAATGTATGACCTGCTGGAAAAACGAGACCTGGCGTTGAAAAAATATCAGGCAGTGGTGGCCGCTAACGCGAGCACTCCGTCGGCGGCGACCGCCCGGCAGCATATCCAGGAGCCCTATCGCGGACAGTCGTAAGGGAACTTTTTCAGGAAACGCAGCGTATCCTTAACTGAGGAGGCGGCCATGTATTGCAACTACTGCGGGAAAGTTATCCAGGACGACGCCAACCTTTGTGCTTATTGCGGCAAGCGCGTAGGGGCGGTGGTGGCGCGCAAGCGGCTGGTGCGTCCGCGCGGCAATAGAAAAATTGCAGGCGTTTGCGCGGGGTTTGCCGAGTACTTCGATCTGGATGTCACCCTGGTTCGGGTGGTCTGGCTCGTAGTCTTGATTATGGGAGGAGTGGGGTTCATTCCGTATGTCATTGCCTGGATCGTTATGCCGGAGGAGCCACTGATGCTGCCCAGTTCCAGCGGGACAACAGGTCACGACCCCGTAGGAGAAATACAATAGAATCGAACTGATGGCCCGTGTGCAAAGCTCCGACGCAGAAATTGTCTACGAGGTGCTGGGCAAGGGGCCTCCGCTTGTCTTGCTTCATCCCTTTCCCGGCAAATCATGAATTCTGGTTGCCTGCCGTGCAGGCGCTCACTTCACGACATCAGGTGATTCTGCCTGATCTGCGCGGTCATGGCGACTCGGGCGTGGGCGAAGGGCCGGCGACCATGGAAAAACATGCCGCGGATATGGCGCGAATAATGGACGACGCGGAGGTTGCCCGTGCGCCGCTTGATCGGGGTTTCGATTGGTGGATACGTGATCTTTGAGTTTTGGCGGCAGTTTCGGGGCAGGGTCACGGCTCTGGCTCTGTGTAACACGAAGGCCGCAGCGGATTCTGCCGAAGCGCGGGTAGTGCGGTTGCAGGCGGCAGTCGACGTAATGGAACGCGGCACGGAGCCGTTTTTCGACAGCATGGTGCCAAGTTGCTCGGCAAAACCACGCGGGAGACGCGTCCCGACCTGGTCGAGGCCGCGTTGCGCATGATGCGAAAGATGTCTCCGGAAGACGTGGCCATGGTGCAGACGGGGCATGGCGGAACGTCCCGGAGTCCGTCGCCGACGCTGAAAACCATCAACGTGCCGACGCTCTTGCTTACTGGCGACGAAGATATGCTCACCGGCTGGCGGAAGCGAAGTGATGCGCCAGAATATCGCTGGAAGCCAGTTGAAAATAATTTCAAAAGCGGGCCACTATTCGCCGTGGGAGCGGCCTGAGGAAGCGGGCCTGCTTATTGCGGCAATTCATGGATTCGATCCACGGAGCCTGATCCACCGAGGACCATGGAACTCGAGACCATCGGTTGGTTTGTTACAATCCTCTCGCCATGATTGATGCCCACCTCATGCCGGAAAAGACCGTTGTCAGCGCCAAGGGCGACGGGCCGGCGCTGGATGTAAGCCCGGCCACAAATCGCGTGTTCCTTCTGACGTTGAACATCACGAACATCATCGAGCAGGAAGCGTTGGATGTGAGCGTCTATGGTTCGAGCGATGGTGCGGCATGGAGCGCGAAACCGCTGGCATCATTTCCGCAGAAATTTTATCGCGGACAGCATCCTCTGCTGCTGGACTTACCGGTCACGCGGATGTGAAGTTTGTGCGTGCTCATTGGGAAGTGGGCCGCTGGGGACGCGGCACGGAAACTCCTATGTTTGAGTTTCACGTGACCGCGAAAGAAGTTCCGCCTGACGTCCTGAAGCAGGCTACGGACGAAGCCAAAGCGCTGGCATAGCCAGGGGCCACGAGACGTTCAGCCGGATAACTTCAATTTATTTCCATCCGCTATAGTGAGAGAACTGTGAATTCCAATTCCACTGTTGTGATTCATCCTGCGCGCAAGCTTGCAGGCTCGCTCCATTTGCCGGGAGATAAATCCATTTCCCACCGCTACGCCATGCTGGGCGCGATTGCCGAAGGCACGACGCGGCTGGAGAATTTTTCCACTGGCGCGGATTGCGCCAGCACTCTGGGTTGCCTGCGAACTCTCGGCGTGGAGTGGGAACGGAAAGAGAACGCTGTGGTGATTCACGGGCAGGGCGCGAAGTTGCAGCCGCCCCAAGTCGGCCCTCGGATTGCGGCAACTCCGGCTCGACCATGCGGATGTTAAGCGGCATTCTGGCGGGACAGGAGTTTGACAGCGAACTGTTTGGAGACGAATCCCTTTCCCGGCGGCCCATGGCGCGGGTTATGACTCCGCTGCAAGCCATGGGAGCGAAGATCACAGCGCAAGAAGGAGGGCGTCCTCCGCTTGCACATCAAGGGCGGCCATCTCAAGGCGATTGATTACAAGATGCCGGTGGCCAGCGCGCAAGTGAAGACATCCGTTGTTGCTAGCGGGATTTTCGCGGAAGGCGAAACGCGTGTTGAGGAGCCGCTGCGCACCCGCGATCACGGCGAACTGGCGCTGCGGGCATTTGGCGCCGAAGTTGAGCAAAATGGCAACGAAGTACGAATCGCTGGCGGGCAGAAGCTGCACGCCATCGAGGCCAACGATCCCCGGCGATATTTCCAGCGCGGCATTTTTCCTGTGTGCTGCGGGCTTTGTTTCCTGGGTTCGCAGTTGGTGATTCATGACCTGCTCATGAATCCTACGCGGGCGCGGCTGCTGGAGATTCTGATTTCGCTGGGCGTGGGAATTTCCGTCACGCAGATGGAAGAACAGCATCACGAACTGCGGGGAACGGTCGCAGGTCGGAAGGCCGAGTCTTCGCGGGCTTGTCGCTTTCGGGTGCGGATACGGCTGCGCTGATTGACGAGATTCCGGTGCTGGCGGCGATCGCGCCTTATACCGAGCAGGGAATTGAGATTCGAGATGCGCGCGAATTGAGGGTGAAAGAGTCGGACCGCATTGCGGCGGTGGCGACCAATTTGCGCGCCATGGGCGCCGCAAGTGGAAGAGCGGGAGGATGGACTGAAGATTCCCGGCGGGCAGACACTGCACGGAGCCGAGATCTGACTCCTTCGGCGATCATCGCATCGCCATGGCGTTCGCGGTGGCCGGGCTGCGCGCGGAGGGGGAGACGCGAATTCCAGCGAGCCGATGCGGCGGTGATTTCTTATCCGGCATTCTTTGAGACTCTGGAAAGTCTGCTGGAACGGTAGGAAGTTGTACGATGCTTCACCGCCGAGGTCGCAGAGAACGCGGGGAAATTCCCAGGTCAGCAATCAGCCTGAGTTCCCGTACTCCAATTCTGAGGCGTATACCTCTTTTGCTTGACGAGTTTCAGTTCTGGGAGCAGACTGGCTCGAATTCCGTGGAGGGGAACCAATGTGGAAGCTAGAGACTCTCGTTTTCTTTTGGCATTCGCATCTTGTCGTTTTTGCTTTTCGGCTGCCTAAACCGACCGCGTTCCGCTGCACCTACATTTCAGCAATCCGGTGGGGGCCCCCGGTTCCGCAATTCCCACCGCAGAGCCTCAGCCCGGACGGAGAAGAAAGGTCACCGCCTACACGCTTCCGCCAGACCTTTACAAGAAGGCTCGAGACCGCAGCCGGATTCGTTTTCGCTTTCAGTTAATCAGCTTCGTTTATGGGCTGGTAGTTTTGTGGCTGATTCTGCGCTGGAAGCTTGCTCCGAAGTATCGCGATTGGGCGGAGAGAGCTGCGTCCAACCGCTTCGTACAGAGTCTGGTGTATTCGCCGTTGCTGCTTTTCACGATGGCAGTGCTCACCCTGCCTGCGGACATCTACGACAACTGGACGGAACGAAAATTCGGACTTTCCGTGCAAAGCTGGGGCTCGTGGGCAGGCGATTGGGCAAAAGCTCAGTTGATTTCGCTGATCTTGGGGACGATTCTCATCTGGCTTTTGTATATGGTCATCCGTCGCAGCGCACGCCGCTGGTGGTTTTATTTTTGGCTGATTTCTCTTCCCATCGGCGTGCTTCTGATTTTCCTCCAGCCTCTGATCATCGATCCCATGTTTCATAAGTTTGAACCGCTGCAACAAAAAGACCCCCAGCTCACCGCCAGTCTTGAACAAATGGTGCAACGCGCGGGTCAGGATATTCCACCGCAAAGGATTTTTTGGATGGGCGCGGGAGAGAAGACCACGGCTTTGAACGCTTACGTGACCGGCATCGGCGCGTCCAAGCGTATGGTGGTATGGGATACGACCATCGCTAAGATGAGCGCGCCGCAGATCGTGTTCGTCGCCGGGCATGAGATGGGGCATTACGTTCTGCGGCATATTCCCAAGCTGATCGCGTTCTCCGATCTGCTCTTGCTGGTGCTGTTCTATCTTGGCTACCGCACCATCGGGTGGGCTTTGTCTAAATGGGGCGCCGGTTGGGGCGTCCGCGCGGTGGAGGACTGGGCATCCTTACCGGTATTACTGCTCTTGCTCTCCGTGTTCGCCTTTATCGCGGGTCCGATCAGCAGCGCATTCAGCCGCCATTATGAGCATCAGGCGGACCAATATGGCCTCGAAGTGACGCACGGCCTTACTCCCGACTCCGGGCAGGTAGCTGCGCAAGCCTTTCAGATTTTGGGCGAGGTGGACCTGTCAGATCCCGAACCGAACCCTGTGGAGGTGTTCCTGTTCTATTCGCACCCGCCGATCCCCGACAGAATTCAATTTGCTTTGAGCTACGATCCCTGGGCTAAAGGGGAACAACCTGAATTTGTGAAGTGACCTCATTCGAGCCGTTCGGTTTTGTTGTCAAAGGAGACTTGGCCATTGGTCCGGTTGAGGTTCTCCACGTCCTCGTTGGTATAGAGATGAGCCGCTGCCGTGTTGCGCGTTGACTTGGCCAATTCAGCGACGCCGAAACTGTCCTGAGATAGCGCTGCTCCAAGGTGAAAACCTTCGCGTTGCCTCTGCGGGGTGCTAGCAGATTTCTCTTCTCCCGCATTGCCGGAAACGTCTGCAGATGCGGGCTCAGCACGCCAGTTTGCAGCTGAGGTCGAATCCGGTCCGGCCGCTATCGGGGCGCTTTCCAGCGAGATAGAAGGTGTCTTCAGGAGAGGAACAAAGGGCACTGTATAAATCCCCACCGGCGACGCCGACGACTCACTAAAGGCCGGTCCTGTGCCAACGGTCGGAGAATCCAATGAGACGGAAGGCGTTTTCAACAAGGGGACGAACGGCGCCGCATAGATTCCCGGCGGTGTCCAGTTGCTGGCGTATCCAGAAATAACCGCGACCTGTCCAACGGACGATTCCGCGAGCAGAAAGCACGACAGGAGGAACATAAACAATAGACGCATGGCGGCCTCCGAGCTTTGAGATTCATGAGGCACCGGAGAGGATGGCCTTCCGCCCCCAATTTTTTCACAGCGAGCTGGCGTCAGCTTCCGATAAATCTTGCGTAGAGGCTGCGGGCAATTGCGGTGTCAGTCGTACCCTTAATAATGGCGCGGCCATCGGCGAAAAGCGTCATTTCGTAAGGCTCGTGCCAGAACTTCAGGACGAAGTCGTTGTGGCGAACGGTGCCGTGGGATTTAAGGCGCTCGCCCATTTCTGCGAAGTCCACGGGGCGACCGCTCTCGTGGATCTGCACCGAGTTGCGTCCGCACAGGGTGATGTGCGGCCGGCCCTCGCCGGCGAGATGGACGAAATCTCGTTTTCCGCAAACCCGGCATCCCGACCGGGGTTTGTCCGCAACTATTTCGGCGCGTTCGTTTTGCCAAACATCGAAGGAGAGCAAGGTTCGACGCATGCGGTCCTCCGCGCCTACCAAAAATTTCAAAGCCTCCGTCGCAGATAACGAGGCGGCCAGGTTAACGGCCGAGTTTAGTATCCCGGCAGTCTCGCAGGTTTCAAATGTCCCTCTGGGCAGGTCGGGGAAAATACACGCTAGGCATGCCGTCTTTCCGGGCAGCACGTTGAGCGTTACTCCATAACTGCCGACTGCTGCTGTATAAATCCAGGCGAGGGAGCGGCTGACGGCAAAATCGTTGAGCAAATATCGAGTCTCAAAGTTATCGGATCCATCGAGGATAAGCGGCATTCCCTTGAGTAACGCTTCAATGTTGTCCGGAGTAAGGTCGGCTACTTTCGGCTCGATCACTACCTGGGAGTTGAAGGCTGCGATCTTGCGGGCAGCTGCGATCGCCTTGGGCAAAGACTGCGCAGCGTCCGCCTCATCAAACAGCGACTGGCGTTGCAGGTTGCTGGGCTCGACGTAGTCGCGATCAATGATGCGGATAGTTCCGACGCCGGCGCGAGCCAGCAAGCCGGCGAGCGCAGACCCGGTGGCGCCGCAGCCGACAATAGCTAGGCGGGCGGCAGCAAGCTTGCGTTGTCCTTCGCGGCCAATGCCTGAAAAAAGCACTTGCCGGGAGTATCTGTCTTCGAGGGCCCGGTCGAGTTCCAAGGCGGTCACGGTCTGCGAGTCCATAAACCTTTATTATAGGTTCCACTTGGCATTGCGATGCAAAGGCGCGCGTCCTGCCTGTCCCGGCAGCGATGCAGTTTCACGGTTACGGGCGGGAGCCGGGCACGAACCGGCGGAATACAACACGCGTATTTCCCGATTCATCGAACCAGTAGGGTGTCTTGATTCAACCGGAGCTTATTCCAGGCGAGGAGCACGCTTGAAGTCGACTTTACTCAAGGCTTTGGCAAGCCTCGCGTTTCTAGCTCTGCTTGTCAGGCCGGTTGGCGCGCAATCCACAGAAAGCGGGGTAGCGCCAACCCAGGAGGAATCGCAATCGCCGCCTACTCAGCAACCCAATGGCGCCGCGTCCTATCAAGGGTCAATCGTAGAAGACATCAGTTTGCCTGGCGTGCCTGACCCCAAAACCCAGAAAGAGTTGCTTGATCTAATTCCGCAAAGAACGGGAGAGGCCCTCGACCGTGACCGGATTCGCCAGAGCATTCAAAATCTACATGCCACCGGGCGCTTCGCTGATATTCGCGCCGAAGCTGAACGAATTCAGGATGGCAAGATACGGCTAACATTCGCGACCTCTCCGAATTATTTCGTCGGCGAAGTCAGAGTGGATGGGAATCCTGACCGGCCGACCACAGCCCAATTACAGAACGCGACCAAATTGCAACTGGGCGAGCTGTTCACGACCGATAAGGCAGAGCGCGCGTTGAAGGGAATTAAACAACTGCTGGAGGAAAACGGATACTACCGGGCTGCGGTGGCGGAAGATATCGAGAAGAATGCCGAGACACAGGAGATTGGATTGGCATTTCACGTCACCGCCGGGCCACAGGCACATGTTGGCGAAGTGCGGGTGACAGGTAGTCCTGGATACTCCGCGGCGCGGATTCAGGACATCGCCCATTTGCACACCGGCGATTCGCTTTCGGCGCAGCGCGTCAGCAATGCTTTGGATCGTTTGCGCAAGAGATATCAGAAAAAAAACCACTGGCTGGCGCAGGTCGTGATCGTCTCCCACGATTATCGGTTGGCAACTAACGCAGTGGATTATGTTTTCGATATTGATCCAGGTCCCAACGTGCTGATCGTTACGGAGGGTTTCAAAATTAACCGTGGAGTGCTCAAAAGCAATGTTCCGGTTTACGAGGAGAATGCGCTCGACGACGATCTTCTGAACGAGGGGCGCCGTAATTTGCTCAACTATATGCAGGGCCGGGGGTACTTCGACGCCAAGGTTGCGGTGACAAAAAAGCCCGATCCCTCGGGCAAGCAGATGGTTGTGGTCTACGACATCGACGCTGGGGCGCAGCATAAGCTGGTGAAAGTCGAGATCACCGGCAACCATTATTTTGACCGGGCTTCGCTGCGTGCGCTGATGACGGTACAGCCAGCCGGACGACTGCTTTCCCATGGGAATTACAACCAGCGGTTATTGAGTGAGGACGTGAGCAGCATTAGGACCTCTACCATTCGAACGGGTTTCCGCAGGTGAAAGTCACCAGCGATGTGATCGACAATTTTGCAGGGCGGGAGAACCAGCTAGAGATCAATTTGCATGTGGAAGAGGGGCCGCAGATGACGGTTGGGCAGTTCCGCATTCTCGGCAACGCGTCGATGAAAGACGATCAGTTGGGTCCGCTCAACGAGAGTCCGCATGAGCCATTTTCCGAGTCCAGAATCGCGGACGATCGCGACATCATTTTGAATAGGTACTTTAATAGTGGATTTCCCGATGCCACGTTTGAGGCATCCGCTCAGGCAGCGGCGAACCAACCCAATGTGATGGATATCGTCTATACGGTGCATGAGGGGCGGCAGACCATGGTCAGCAAAGTGTTGGTCTCAGGGTTGAAATTCACCCGGCCCTACGTGGTGGATCGCGAGCTGCAAGTCAGGGAAGGTGAACCGCTAAGTCAGATCGATATGCTGGATACGCAGCGACGGCTCTACGATTTGGGGATTTTCAGCCAGGTGGACACGGCGGTGCAGAATCCCGACGGCAAAGAGCGCGAAAAGAATGTCTTGGTTCAATTGCAAGAAGCCAAACGTTATACCTTCAATTACGGTCTTGGTCTGGAATTTCAAACCGGACAGCCCGCGGGCGGCACCAGCCAGCCGCAGGGAACGACTGGAGTAAGTCCGCGCGTGTCGTTCTCCGTCAATCGCCTCAACTTTCGCGGCCGCGATCACACTCTCACCTTCAGCGCGGACGTCGGACGATTAGAACAGCGCGGGCTGATCAGCTACACCGCGCCCCGCTGGTTGAACAGTCCGCATTGGAAGCTTTCCGTCACGGCTTTTTACGATGACTCGGTGGATGTAACCACCTTCACCTCCGAGCGTCTCGAAGGCTCCATTCAAGCGGAGCAAACCTTGAGCCGATCCAGCACCATGGAATACCGTTTCACTTACCGCCGAGTGCTGGCTACGAATCTTCCGCCGAATCTCAGCCTGGTCCCGCAATTTTCTCAGCCCACGCGGGTAGGAGGTCCGGGGTTCACTTACATTCGCGACCGCCGCGACAATGCTCTGGAGAGCACCAAGGGCAGCTATCTGACGGTGGACGGTAGCGTAGTTGACCGCTATTTCGGCTCTCAACCGGACTTCAGCAGGATTTTGGTGCAATATTCGAGTTATTACGCGTTTGGCAAGAATCGCGTGCAGGAGAAGAAGTTTGTCTTTGCCCGCTCCACTCGCATCGGGGTAGAGACACCATTCGGGAACACGGTGCTGTTTCCTCCGGGACAGTGTCCCAGCAGCGGAGATCTGCGGTGCATTCCTCTCCCCGAACTTTTCTTGTCGGGTGGGGGCAACTCCCATCGCGGTTTCGGGTTGAATCAAGCAGGACCTCGGGACCCCAATACCGGATTTCCGCTGGGGGGAGGCGCGCTGTTCCTTAATAATCTGGAAATGCGCTTTCCTCCGGTATCGCTTCCCTTCGTCCACGACAACCTCAGCTTTGCGCTGTTCCACGATGCGGGCAACGTCTTTACCAATGGCAGGGTCATGCTCGACAATCTATTGCGCTGGAAACAGAAGGACCCCCAGCTTTGCCTGCAGGCGAGCACAGCCAACCAGTGCGATTACAGTTACATTTCTCATGCGGTGGGGCTTGGTGTACGCTACAAGACACCCATCGGTCCAGTACGTTTTGATTTCGGATACAACCTGAATCCCCCGGCCTTTCCGAGTCACACGCTGCTTCCCGATGGAACGCAAGGGCCTTTTGTTCCGGAACATGCGTCAAACTTTAATGTTTTCTTTAGCATTGGACAGACGTTCTGATGAGAAAGCTGTTTTTCATTTTGAGCTGTACGGTCGCGCTGGCACTGGCGGCAAGCACCCTGGCACGCGCCGGCGAGGTTTTGGACCGTATTGTGGCGACGGTGAATGGCCACGTCATCCTGCAGAGTGACTGGGAAGATGCTATCCGCTATGAGGCTTTTATCGCGGGACATCAGCCGGATGACCTTTCCGGCGTGGATCGGAAAGCAGTACTGGATCGCCTGATCGACCAAGAACTGCTGCGCGAACAAATGCATGCCTCCGATTTCCCGCAAGCCGCGGACGATGAAGTTGCCAAACGCATTGCGGAGGTGCGCAAGCAATATCCGGATGCTACAACGGACGAAGCATGGCGGGCGGCGCTGGCTCGTTATGGCCTGACGGAGGCTGGACTTAAGGAACGGGTTGGGTTGCAGCTGAATTTGATGCGCCTCGTGGATGCCCGCCTTCGCCCCAACGTCAACATCGACGGAAAGAGCATCGAGAGTTATTACAACCAGGAACTGCTGCCTGAGCTACGGCAATCCGGGGCCAAGGACGTTCCTCTCGCGGATGTGTCTGGCAAAATTAAAGAATTGCTGACCGAGCAAAAAGTCAACCAACTGCTGGTCGCCTGGTTGCAAAACCTGCGTTCTGGAAGTCAGATTAGTACCGCGCCCGATCCTTCGAGCTCAGGGACCCAGGCCAGATGACTGGGGTGAGCGCCAGCCCGCGTGGGCGCTGGCGCCAGGTATGGAAGTACCTGCTGATGACATCGCTCGCTGGCCTGCTTATGTTAGTGGGCCTCGGGTGGTACGTAACCACGAATTCGTTTCAGGCAATGGTGCGGCGCCGCCTGGTGGCGGAGTTAGAGAAGATCACTGGTGGCCGCGTCGAATTGGGGAGTTTCCACACCACTCCCTTCCGCCTGCGAGTGGAGGTTCGCGACCTTACCATTCATGGCACCGAAAACTCCGATCAAGTGCCGTACGCTCACGTGGAGAGCGTGATTGCGGAAGTCAAAGTCATCTCGGCGTTAGGATTTGAATTCGGATTTCACTCGCTTCTGCTTGAACACCCGGTCGTTCACATCGCTGTCTATCCCGATGGCACGACCAACCAGCCCACGCCCCGCCTGCGATTGGCCTCGAAGAAAACACCCATTGAGCGGCTGTTCAGCCTGTCCATTGCGAAACTAGAGGTGCGCCGTGGCGAGCTCCTGTGGAATGATCAGAAAATTCCATTCGATTTTGACTCGAACGACGTTTCCGCGGAAATGACATATTCGGTTCTGCATCGCCGCTACTTTGGCAGCCTGCTGCTGGGAAAGATAGTCAGCCGGCTGCGGGAGTACCGGCCCTTCGCTTGGATGGCAGAGGCGCACTTTAGCCTGGGGCCGGACAGTATTGACATCGGCACATTGAAGTTAAATTCCGGCCGCTCCCGCCTGGAGGCCAGCGGCTCGGTGAAGAACTTCCGTCAGCCCAAGGTTGAGGCGACTTACGACGCGAAGTTGGATGTAGAGGAATTTGCCGCTGTGACTCGACGAATTGAGCCACGCGGTGGAATCGCCGAAGCACAGGGGAATGGAACCTGGTCGGCACGTCAATTTTCAGCGACCGGTAAATTCTTGCTGAATAACTTCGGCTGGCGCGACCGGCAGCTCAATCTCGACAAAGTGAACGCCAGCACCCAGTTTTCTGTGACTCCCCAGCGGCTGACTTTGACCCAGCTTGATGCCCACATGCTGGGCGGAAGCGTTGCAGGAAATGTTGACATAACCGGCTGGCTTGAACAGGAGCTTCCAGGCAGGAACGCCAAAACAAAAGCAGACGAGCAGAAAGGGATTGCTCAGTTGCGCGTCAGAGATATTTCCGCCGGTGGGTTCTTCGACGCAATATCTACGGCGGCGCTTCCGCTTCGCCAAATCAATGTGGCGGGCACGGCCAGCGGTACCATCGAACTCCGCTGGAAGGGATCACTGAAAAGATCGGAGACGGCTTTAGCGCTCGAAGTGGGTGCGCCTGCCTCGCCATCGCCCAGGCAGTTGCCGTTGAATGGGCGTGTCCGCGCCACCTATTACGCCGAAAGCGGAGAACTGGAAGTTGCCGATTTGTCCGCCGCTACGCGCGCCAGCCAAGTGCAAGCCGGGGGAAGGCTAGGCCGCAGCGGAGTCCTCAAGCTGTTTGTCTCGACCTCCGATCTCGGCGAATGGAAACCGTTTTTAATGGCCTTCGGCACGCCGGAGAAGATTCCGCTAGTCCTGCGCGGGCACGCATCATTCAGCGGAACCGCAACCGGAATCATCCCCAACGTGAGCTTTGCCGGGAACCTGCAAGCGCAGGATTTCGAGACCCTGGTCTCGGGCAGCGGGCAAACAGGCGCGAAGCCGATTCATTGGGACAGCCTGGACGCCAATATTCAACTCTCGCCGCGGGTGTTGACGGTTCGCAATGGAACCTTGCAACGTGGAGACACTCGGGTCAACTTTGGCCTGACCAGTGAGTTGACCCGCTGGCGATTTGCCAATGAGAATCCATTCACTGCCAGGCTAGCCCTGCACGACGGCGAGCTTGCGGAGTGGCTCTCGCTGGCTGGCTACGACTACCCAGTCCAGGGGAAAATGAGCCTCTACCTGCAAGCTTCGGGCACGCCGGCGGAACCGCAGGCCAACGGCAGAGTTCAGCTTAGCGATTTAACGGTACGTGGAGAGTCCATTCAGCGCTTGGACGCGGGTGTACGAATCAGCGGTCCGCTCCTGCAACTCAATCACATTGACATGACTTATGGTGGGGCCAGAGTGAGTGGCGCGACGGACTACGATTTTTCCGCACACATATTTCATCTTGACCTCGGCGGCACGAATTTCGATCTCGCCCAGCTTTTCATCGGCCGAACTGGCCAAGTACGGCTGAGCGGAAGGATGGATTTCACAGCCCATGGTTCGGGTTTGCTCCAGGAACCTGCAATCAATGCGACTTTGCATTTGCGTGATCTCGCCCTCAACGGCCAGCATCAGGGAGACTTCACCTTGCAAGGGGTGACCCAGGGCCCGGAGCTTCACCTGACCGGACGCTCGCAGCTTGAGCCCGCCGAACTTACGCTGGACGGCATGGTGCAACTGCGTGACGGTTGGGCATCGAACTTGACGCTCCGCTTTAGCCATCTGAACCTTGACGCGCCGCTGCGGGCTTATCTGCAGGAGCGGCTGACGGGACATTCCTCCGCCTCGGGAGAGTTACAAGTACAAGGACCGCTTCGCCGGCCTGACGACCTGACGCTGACAGGTGCGCTGAGCGACCTCTCGGTTGACGTGGAAAACATGAAATTGCACAACCAGGGAACGATTGAGTTCGCGGTGTCGAACCGAGCCCTGCAACTGAAAGCTTTTCGACTGCTGGGAGAAGGCACTGATCTGTCCGCAGAGGGCACCGTGCAACTCGCGGGTGACCGCGCTCTTGATTTGAAAGCACGCGGCCAAGGCAACCTCAAGCTGGTGGAAAGTTTCGACTCGGCATTTACGTCCTCAGGCACGGTGAACGTAGATGTAGAGGTTTCCGGAACTTTCTTGAAGCCGGTCTTGCAGGGGCACGTGCAGATTACCGGCGGCGGGATTGCCTATCTCGATCTTCCTTCGGCCTTCAGTGAAATTAATGGCTCGCTGGCTTTCGACCAGAATCGGCTGCAGATTGAGACTCTCACCGCGCACACCGGCGGCGGCTTGGTGACCTTTGGTGGCAACGCAGCCTGGATTAATCACCAACTGAGTTTTGATGTAAGCCTGCAGGAGAAGGACGTGCGCCTGCGATACCCTCCTGGTATCAGTTCGACGGCCAACGCTAGCTTACATTTTGTGGGCAGCTCGTCCGCGTCCACTCTTTCCGGCGACATCACAGTGACCAAATTGTCGGTGATGCCGGGCTTCGATTTCGGTGCTTACCTGGCGCGCAGCTCCCGTTCCGCGGCGCTCCCAGTCACTAACCCAACGCTTAATCGTATCCGGCTGGATGTTCACGTCATGACCACGCCGGAGCTGCAGATGCAAACGGCGGTGGTGCGCCTTTCGGGGGATGCGGACTTGCGCTTGCGGGGAAGCGCAGCGAAGCCCGTGCTTCTGGGCCGTGCCGAAGTCCTGGAAGGCGAAGCGTCGTTCAACGGAACCAAGTACGAACTGGAGCGCGGCGAAATAACTTTCACGAACCCGGTGACCACGACGCCCGAACTCGATTTGCAGGCCACCACTCACATTCGCGACTATGACATTACCCTTGGCCTGAACGGTCCGCCCGACAAGCTGAAAGTGACCTACCGCTCCGAACCGCCTTTGCCCGAAGCCGATATCATCACGTTGCTTGCGCTGGGACGGACCACCACCGAATCGGCGCAGCTCCAGGAGTCTGGCCAATCCTCCTTTACGCAGGAAGCTTCCAGCGCGATTATTAGCCAGGCGCTCAGCGCCACAGTTACCAACCGCGCTCAACGTTTGTTTGGCGTGAGCCGCATCAAAATTGATCCTGAGGGCCTGACCAACGAAACCACGCTGGGTCGCGGTCCGGCAGTTACCATTGAACAACAGGTCGCCGACAACCTGACGATCACCTACAGCACCAGTGTCGAGCAGGCTTCGCAGCAGGTCATCCAGGTCGTCTACGATCTGCCACGTAACATTTCGATCGTTGCCATCCGCGATCAAAATGGAGTGGTGAGTTTCGACGTGAAGATCCGCCGCAGGAAAAAGTAATTCACACGACGGCTCGGGCACCCGGAAGCCGCGGCCTTTTATTAGCGGCGTTTGCTATGCTGCACTCATCTCCGTGATTTCCGACCCCGAAATCGACCGCTTTGTCATCGAACGCCAAAAGATGGTGGACTCCCAACTGCGCGCCCGTGGCCTGCGCGATGAACGCGTGCTGGCGGCAATGAATCGTGTTCCGCGGCACGAATTCGTCGCCGAGCAGTACAGAAGCCAGGCCTACGAAGATCATCCGCTCCCGATCGGGGAGGAGCAGACCATTTCTCAGCCCTACATCGTCGGGCTCACGCTGCAATCGTTGTGCCTGCAACCTTCGCACACGGTGCTCGAAATTGGCACGGGCAGTGGATACCAAGCCGCCCTTCTGAGCGAACTGGCACTGTGCGTGTATTCCGTTGAACGGCATGAATCGTTAGCCGGGGAGGCGACAGCGATTCTGACGCGACTGGGCTGCAACAATGTGACAGTTTTGCTTGGCGATGGCAGTACTGGACTGCCAGAGCAAGCACCCTTCGACGCGATCGTAGTAGCGGCTGCAGCTCCACAGATTCCCGAGCCGTTGTTCCAAGAGTTGCGGGAGGGCGGCCGCTTGGTAATTCCGGTCGGTTTCCCCGGAAGTCAAGAACTGCAAAAGGTGCGGAAACAGGATGGCCGCGCCGTGATTACTTCGTTAGGAGCATGCGCATTCGTGCCGCTCATCGGCGCACAGGGTCAGTTTCCTGACTGAACAAGTCGTCAAGCGGGGTCGCGGAGGACTTCGACGCTCCTGGCCTGATCTCTCCCAGCTTCACGAGCCGTGCCACGATTGAGGGCACGGTGCGATTGTGGGTCTTGGCTATCTCTTGAAAGTCGATTCCGCGGCGAACTTCCGCGCACACTTGCGCGTCCTCCTCCCGCGACCAGTAGTTGCCGGCGTTTGGTGGTTTTTGCTGCGCGCGCTGTTCCAGCTGCAACAACGCTCCCAGAGCGCGGTTCAGCGCTTTGACCACCTCGGGCCGGCGGCAAATGGACTCAGCCTCCAGTGCTACTCCGGTTTCAGGATTCATTCCACTGGCTAACGCGCGCATGATGATGAGCGCGTCCTGGTTTTCCATGATCAGACTCCTCCTCTAAATCGTAAGCTCTCCGAGATTGATCCGTTTGTGACGCTTGAACAGCCCGCGTGACTCGATTGCCCATATTGGGAACGTCAAAGGTTAATCCCGTTGTAACATCGTTAAAACACGGGAACATACGCGAGTGGACTGGCAGGCTTTTGAGCTGACAATTCGGTTGGCACTGTTGGTGGCGGGGATTCTGGCGATCCTAGCGCTACCGCTGGCCTATTGGATTGCCTGCTCGCGCTGGCGGTGGAAGTTTTTAGCCGAGGCGGTAATCGCGCTGCCGCTTGTATTGCCTCCCACGGTGCTGGGTTTCTACGTGCTTCTGGCTCTGGGTTCGCGAAGTCCCCTGGGACGTTGGTGGCAGGGACTAACCGGGCATACTTTGGCGTTCACTTTCGCCGGGCTGGTGATTGGTTCGATCCTCTACAGCTTGCCCTTTGCCGTGCAGCCCTTCGCGGCATCCTTCGCGGCCGTGGATCCCCGCTTGCTGTCGGCCTCGGCAACTTTGGGCGCTTCGAAGTTGCGTACGTTTTTCCGGGTAACTGTTCCCCTGTCAATTCCCGGACTGGTCACCGGGGTGGCGTTGAGTTTCGCGCACACCATGGGCGAATTCGGCGTGGTGCTCATGGTTGGGGGAAACATTCCCGGAGTCACACGGACCGTCTCGATTGATATCTACGACCAGACTCAGGCGTTGAACTACGCGGGCGCGAATCGGACCGCCTTGGTGTTGTTGAGCATTTCATTTTTCGTCCTTTCGGTCGTGTACGCGTTGAATCGGAGAATATGGATGGTCTGGCCGTGGAAGGAAGAAAAAGCTTCCAAGCCAACAGATGACCAACGCCACGAAGGGCTGAAGTTCTAAGCATTGGGCGCACCTATGGGTTCAGTTCTGGAAAATCGCTTGGGGACAGTCAATCGCCGAGTTGAGACGACTGATCTCGTCGTGCGAGTGTGCAAAGGCTTCCGTAGCGGTTTCGAACTGAACGTGTCATTTGAGGTGCCGGCAGGAATTACGATCCTGTTTGGTCCTTCCGGAGCAGGGAAGACCACGCTGCTCGATTGCATCGCCGGGGTCGCCGTGCCAAACTCTGGGCGGATCGCTGCTGCCGGCCGCATTTTTTTCGATGAATTGACCAGAGTTCCTGCGCGAAATCGCGGGGTAGGATATGTTTTCCAGGATCTCGCGCTGTTTCCCCATTTGAGCGTCGAAAAGAATATCGAGTACGGAATCGCGCACCTCGCAGTCGGCGAACGACGGCGCCGGGCAGACGCCATGCTGGCGTCGTTTCGCATTGCGGCGCTGCGAAAACGCAAGCCGGCTGAGATTTCAGGAGGAGAGAGGCAGCGTGTGGCATTGGCTCGCGCGCTGGTAATCGATCCTTGCGTCTTGTTGCTGGACGAGCCGCTGGCGGCGCTCGATGCGGCAACAAAATCGAAAATCATGGAAGACTTACGCGCTTGGAATCAGCTGCATCGCAGGCCCATCCTGTACGTCACCCACAATCGGGAAGAAGTATTTGCTTTAGGAGAGAACGTCCTGGTACTGGACCAGGGCCGCGTTATTGCCCAGGGCACCCCGCACCAGGTCATGACGGCCCCCACACTGGAAACGATCGCGCAATTAGCAGGGTTCGAAAATATTTACGACGCGACGGTAGTGGCTGCGCACGCGGAGCGAGGTACCATGACTTGCCTGGTTGGAGCCAGCAACGTGGAATTAGAAACTCCGCTCGTAAGGGCGGACATCGGTTCACATTTGCGCGTGGGTATACGCGCTGGGGATATCCTGCTGGCGACGGTCGAGCCAAAAGGCTTGAGTGCCCGCAACGTGCTTCCAGGACGGATAGTTTCGCTGACGCAACGCGATGTCATCGTGCAGGCCCGCGTAAATTGTGGAGTCGAGATGGAAGCCCATCTCACACTTGCTGCGCGGGACGCATTACAGCTGCAGCCGGGATGCCAAGTGTGGCTCATCGTGAAGACGCACTCCTGCCACTTGATGGCGAGATAGCGGAGATGCGAAACCCGGAATAGTTCTACATGGTCATAAGAACTTTCAAAACCCGCCCGCTTCCCCAATCCCTCACGGGGATTCGCGTTCTTGTGGGACGAGCGCGCCATCAGGCCAGTGCACTCACTTCCGGGCTGCGCGAACTGGGCGCCGAGGTCGTTGAAATTCCATTCATCGAAATCCGAAAGCCACGGTCCTATAAACCTCTGGATCGAGCGCTGAAGAATCTTCACGACTATGACTGGCTCATCCTCACCAGCGTCAACGGAGCGGAAGCCGTATGGGGTCGTCTACAGAAACTCAAGCTGACCAGAAGACAACTGCCGGAGCTAAAGATTGCCGCCATTGGACCCGCCACCGAGAAAGCCATCGCGGATCGTGGGATGAAGGTGTGCGTAGTTCCGGAGAAGTATGTAGCGGAGTCCGTGGTGCAGAGTTTGCGAGAACAAGTGAAAGGCAAGCGAATTCTGCTGGCGCGCGCCAAGGTCGCGCGCGACGTAATCCCGCGCGAATTGCGCAAGCTAGGCGCGACGGTGGATGTGGTTGAAGCTTACGAAACGATTGTGCCCAAGACTTCGCGGGCTCGTCTGCGTACCCTGCTGCGAGACCCAAAACGCAGCCCGAACGTGATCACCTTCACCAGTTCTTCAACTGCCAAAAACTTTGTGGAGTTGTTGGGACCCGCGTGGCGCGGGCGCTCGCGAAAAGGTGTCCAGCTTCTCGGGGGCATCAGGTTCGCATCCATCGGCCCGGTAACCTCCGCTACGATGCGCGAGCTAGGCCTGCCGGTGAATGTAGAGGCAGAGCGCTACACCATTCCAGGACTTATCCAAGCCATCGTCTCGGCGCATTCCTAGAGACATAACTCAGCTATGTCTCTACAGGAGGGCCAATCGCTTACTCCGTCAGGGTGCAACCACAATCGGCCGGAGGCACATGGGCCTTCAGAAAATCCGCGACCCGCTGGTAGGCATCAATTTGATTCTCTACCTTGGCGAAACCGTGACCTTCATTTTCGTAAATCTTGGATTCGGCTATCCCGCCGCGTTTCTTGACGGCGTCCACGACTTGTTGAGTTTCTTCTTTCGGGCAGCGCGGGTCATGCCCGCCGGCCAGCAGCAACAACGGTGCCGTGATCTTGTCCACAAAGAAGATCGGCGACCGGTCTTCGAAGAGCGCTTTGTTTTTCGTTGGATCTCCCATCGTCGCCATATCGGATTGCTGCAACACTGGGTCCTCGTCCTCGATCTCGGTGAACCAGTTCACGAACGGGACAATCGGAATGCCGGCCGCCCACATCTCTGGCGCTTTAGTCACGCCCATCATGGTCAGATAGCCGCCATAGCTGCCGCCCATGAGAATCAATTTTTTGGGATCTACATACCCGGTCTGTTTGATCCAATCGGCTGCGGCCAGCACGTCCTGCAGGTCGCCGCCGCCCATGTCGAACAAGTTGGCGTCCTGGAATTCCTTGCCGTATCCGGTTGAGCCGCGGTAGTTGGGCGCAATCACGATGTATCCCTGATTGACCATGTATTGCACAAAGCGGTTGAACGAATTCATGGTCTGTGCGGCCGGCCCCCCGTGTACGTACACGATGGCCGGACTCACCGGTTGTTTCGGCAGATTGTAGGGCATGTAGACGAATGCGGAAATTGTCCACTTGCCATCGCGGCTGGGACAGTGAACCAGGGTAGGCTCAGCCATGTCTTCAGCGCGTACGCCCGCCACCAGGGAGTTGGTGACGCGTTGCGATTTACCACTCGCAAACGAATACGTCCACACATCATTCGGGGAGGTTGGTCCGTTCTGGTAATAGAGCAAACGCGCCCCGTCGCGCGAAAAGGCCGACTCCGCACCTCCCAGCATGTTCACGCCTTTTGGCAGAGGCAGGGAAGTAGTCTTTCCCGACACCACATCGTGATCGTAGATGTTGGCGTTGCCGTCCACATTTGCGATCCAGAGGACCCGCTTGCCATCGGGCGAAAAATTTCCAGCAGAGACCTCCCATTTATCTTTAGTAAGCCAGGTGATCTTCTTGGTTTCGATATCCAGCAGTCCGGCATTGTCATACCCATTGGCGGCGTTCGAGGTGATTAGCACTTTCTTGCCGTCTGACGAAAGGTCGCTGGCGCTGTAAAGATGCTCGCCTTCATGCGGCGTGAGCAATGTGCTCGTTCCTGAGGCTACCTCCGCGACAAAAATATTGGAATCCGTTCCTTTCGCCTGCTGCTGCGTGTAGACAATCCATTTGCCATCATGCGACCAGAGTGGGCTTCCATTCATCTTGTCCGCTGGCGTGCCAGTGGTCAGGTGCTTCGTGTCGCGGAGCAACGTGTCATAAATGTCGATCTCATACACGGACGACGTCTTCGGCTTGACTGCGTAAGCCAAGTACCGGCCGTCTGGCGACCACACCGGCTGCTCTTCTGAAATCTGCCGCGTGTTAGTCGCGTTTACGACTTGGCCCGTCTTCGGCGAGACTATGAAAATATCCCACTGTTCATCGCCGTCGTAATCCGACTGGTAAGCGATCCACTTTCCATCCGGCGACCACGCCGGCGATCCCTGGCGCTGATTACTGATCGTGAGTTGCGTAGGCCAGCCTCCCGCCGAAGGCACCAGCCACAAATTGTTTCTGCCGCTAATATTTGAGACGAAGGCAATCGTCTTTGCATCCGGCGACCATGCCGTCCCGCCGATGGAGCGGGTCATGA
Organism: uncultured Acidobacteriaceae bacterium; assembly: GCA_963712035.1. Classification (GTDB taxonomy): domain Bacteria; phylum Acidobacteriota; class Terriglobia; order Terriglobales; family Acidobacteriaceae; genus PALSA-270. The sequence continues at coordinate 344,507 of CAVQGL010000010.1, forward strand.
AGAGCTTTTCGATGGTCAGGCTTTTCTCCGCCAGGGCATTGGGCTTGCTGAGGATTTGCTTCGGATCGGTGACAGCTTGGGGAGTGGGCAAAGTCTGGGCCGCCGTAGAAATGCTCATGACGATGACAATAGCAAACAGACAAAAAAGGCGCATGATGTTCCTCGGTAACACAAAATGACTTTCTTCTGCAGAGTGTGCGACTTTTTGGACGATGGGTGCCCCATCCTAGTCGCGCTTTTTGCGACTAGGGTGGGATTCCACAAAGCCTGCGCTGAGCACAGCGCGAAGGATCTTTCGACGGCAGGGCCCGCTGTTGCTGCCGCCAGGGTCGCACGGTCCCGTAGACTGCCGTTCTGGCTTCTAATCTCGTAAGATTCTTCGCTCCGCTCCAGAATGACATCGCACAGGGCTACGACATGACCAAAGCAGCACGGATTACCAGGTTGCGCTCTTGTGAATTTCCACCGTGCTCCAGGTTTTGTCCGCCGCATGGCACAGGTTCTCCAGCAAGCATTCGGCGCACTTGGGGCGGCGCGCGAAACACAACTTCCGCCCGTGCCAGATAATTTGATGCGAAAAAATAATCCATTTCTCGCGGGGGATCACTTTCATCAAATCCTGTTCAATCTTCGGAGCGTCGGTGCTCCTGGTTAGTTCCAACCTTCGCGCAATGCGGGTCACGTGCGTATCCACGACTAGGCCGTCCGCTTTCTTGAACCACGTTCCCAGCACCACATTTGCTGTCTTGCGCGCTACGCCGGGCAGAGTAAGAATTTGCTCCATATTGTCTGGAACCTGGCCGCCAAAGTCGCTCACAATTTTCTTAGCGGCGCCTACCACCGACTTCGCCTTGTTGCGAAAGAAACCCGTCGAATAGATATCGGGTTGCAGTTGTTCCGGGGTAAGCGCAGCGAAATCCTCGACCGTCGGATACTTACGAAACAATTCCGGCGTAACCCGATTCACATTGACGTCGGTCGACTGGGCGGAAAGAATCGTCGCTACCAAGAGCTCCCATGCGCTCTTGTGTTGCAAGGCGCAGGTTACATCGGGGTAGAGTTGATCGAGCCTCTTCAGGATGTCATCGACTCGCTCCGGCGCTAACGGGTGGTAGCGCTTCTTGGTAGGCTTCTCGGGCCACGTAGAGGCGGGCGCCCTCGCAAGCTTGCCCTGAGCGGAGCCGAAGGGTCCAGCCCCTGCCGCGGACTTGGCAGCCTTTACAACGGGTTTTGCTCGGGCGCCTTCCTGGCGTCCGGTCTTCGCGGGTTGTCGGGGAACGATCCCTCTTGCCATTCGAATAGCTCCGGCAAACAGCCCATGGTAGCAAATCGGAGTGGCCTTCGGTCGCTGAACCTTCGCTTAGCCCGATGCTCTCTGGAACCAGCCCCCGCAATTGACGCCAGGCGTCTGAGATAGGTACTCTGAGACTCAGTCCGGCTCGCGAGAGAGCTGCATAAGGAACCCATTGGCGGTTAAGTCCATTCAACTCGGCCAGATTTGGCGTAGCGATGAGAACGGTAAGGACTACCTGGTCACCAAGGTGTACAACGAGGTGTTCAGCCAATATGCCATGTTGCGTCCGGCTGGAGTGGCGGCGCCGGATGCGCAGGCGCTTCGGATTAAGGTAGCAAAAAACGCCGAAGGGGCGTCGCTGCCGGGATACACCTTCACGCAAGAAGGTTCGTTCTAGGCTTGTCAGCGAGATTGCCGCTGGCTACGCCTCATGGTTCGCGCAAACAGACGTACCAGGCCGAGACGTAGCAAGCTACGTCTCTACATCAGCCAATCTACCCCATGACTGAAAAAATTTTGGCCATTCTGTTCGTCTTCGTTAAGTCGGTGATCGCGGTTACCGGCTACGGCGGCGTGGCCTTTCTCATGGCCATCGAGTCAGCCTGCATTCCCTTGCCCTCGGAGCTAATCATGCCCTTCGCGGGTTTCCTTGTGTATGAAGGAAGCTTGCGGTTGTTCTGGGTGGCCACGGCGGGCGCGATTGGTTGTAATCTGGGCTCGCTTGTGGCCTACGAAATCGGCTGCTACGGCGGCCGGCCTCTGGTCGAGAGATATGGCCGCTGGATTCTCCTCAGCCACCGCGAACTCGACTGGGCCGATCATTTCTTCGCGCGTTGGGGATATCTCGCCGTTTTTATCGCACGGTTGCTGCCCGTGATACGAACTTTTATTGCGCTTCCGGCCGGCATCGCTCGCATGCCTCGTGGACGCTTTCACATCTACACTTTTCTGGGATCGTGGCCGTGGTGTTTGGGGCTAGCCTGGCTGGGCATGAAGTTGGGTCAGAATTGGCGCTCGCTCGGCAAATACTTCCATCAGTTCGATGCCGTCATTGGCGTGTTTCTGCTCGCGGGCTTCGCATATTTTCTCTGGTCCCACTGGCAGCATCGGATTACTCGAGCTGAGGCAAAATAGGCTCCGCGCTCTTGGCACTGTTTCCTCTGCGGCCCCAGCGGTTAAGAGCTTTTGACCGCAGAGCGCGCTAAGGAGGAATGAGAACGCAAGGAGTACCTGTGTAGTGCAAGTTCCGAGGAGAACTCAAAGCCATGAAACAAATAATTTCCTTCGTCGCACTGCTCTTCGTCACCGCAACGGCATTTGCCCAAGGCGCGCCCGCAAAGTCTGCGGGCCCTTACGCCGTCGAGTATTACTATAAAGTTAAGTGGGGCCACTCCGAAGAATTCCTGACATTGTTCAAGAAGAATCACTACCCGCTGCTCAAGAAGGGCGTGGAATCGGGGCGAATGCTAAAGGTTTTCATGCAGCAACCGCAGCTGCACATGACGGAAGACGCCCGCTGGGATTACCGCGTCACCATAGTCTTCAAGAATGCCACCGTCGCCAACGAGCCCGATCCTGGAGAAGGGGCATTAATCAAACAGATGTATCCCGACCAGGATACTTTCAAGAAAGAAGAACAACGCCGGTTTGAGATCCTCGATGCCCATTGGGACTTGCCGGTCACGACCATTGATTTGGATGAGAAATAGCCCGGCCGGACTCGTGGCCGATTGTGTGCTTAGCGTCACTGCACGTTCTTTGGCCTAGCCGGAGAATTGATTTCGGCTTGGTTAGGCAGCCTGACGTTGTTCCGCCCTCCCGGCGGAAGGAGGCCTTATGGTTCCCACCCTCACTAGCCGGCAGAGAAACCGTTTCGCTCGCAACCCCTATTTTCATTTTCACCAATTGCATCCGACATTCGCGCTGATCGCGTCTATTGTTTTGTTTGTGCTCATGGCGCTGTTTTTGTTCGAGCCGCGTTAGGCGAGAGGGTCGCGAGCGAGTTGTCGTTTGCCAGTCAATGCTCTCAGTGTGCAATTAAGGGACGATCTCTGCCACTCCACTGCTCTTGGTTGCTTTTCCGGTCTCGATACGAGAACATAGCCGTTTGTTTTGACCTCATAATTCAATTAAGAAGGCGGCGCACACGATGGCGACCAAGCAGAAAAGCGCAACTCCAGAAACAAAGAAGCAAAGCGCAACTGAAATTCAATCTCCCAAAGGCAAACTCGGCATCATGATTCCCGGCATGGGCGCCGTGGCGACGACTTTTGTGGCCGGCGTTGAAGCGGTGCGCAAAGGGCTGGCCAAGCCGATCGGATCGCTCACCCAAATGGGCACCATCCGCCTGGGCAAGCGTACCGACGCGCGCTCGCCAAAAATCAAGGAATTCGTCCCGCTCGCTGGCCTGGATGACTTGATTTTCACCGGCTGGGACATTTTCGAGGACGATATGTACACCGCTGGCTGCAAGGCTGGCGTGCTGGAGCGCTCGCTGCTTGATTCTATCAAGCCTTTTCTCAGTTCGATAAAGCCACGCAAAGCTGTCTTCGACCGCAACTACGTTAAGCGTCTCGACGGGACCAACGTCAAAAAGGGCAAGAACAAGATGGACTTGGCCGAGCAGTTGCGCGCCGACATCCAAGATTTCAAAAAGACTTCCGGCGCGGCGCGGCTGGTTACCATCTGGTGCGGAAGTACCGAAACCTTTCTTGAGCAGTCCGAAGCTCATCAATCGGTGAAGGCTTTCGAAAAGGGCCTGCGCGAAAACGATGAGAACATTCCGCCTTCCATGATCTACGCCTACGCGTCGTTGATGGAAGGGGTGCCGTTCGCCAATGGCGCACCGAACCTTACCGTGGATCTTCCTGTGATGCTCGAGTTGTCGCGCCAGAACGAAGCTCCCATTTGCGGCAAAGACTTCAAGACTGGCCAGACGTTGATGAAGACCATTCTTGCGCCCGGCTTCAAGGCTCGCATGCTGGGAGTACGGGGCTGGTACAGTACGAATATCCTGGGCAATCGCGACGGCGAAGTGCTGGACGATCCTGGGTCCTTCAAGACGAAGGAAGAATCGAAGCTGGGCGTGCTGGAGCACATTCTGCAGCCCAAGCTGAACCCGGAACTCTACGGAAATATATTTCACAAGGTTCGCATTAACTATTATCCGCCGCGTGGAGACAATAAAGAGGGCTGGGATAACATCGATATCTTCGGCTGGCTGGGTTATCCCATGCAAATCAAGGTGGACTTTCTCTGCCGTGATTCCATCCTGGCCGCGCCTATCGTGCTCGACCTTGTCCTCTTCCTCGACTTGGCGAAGCGCAGTAAAGAGCTGCGCGGACTCGGCATTCAGGAGTGGCTCAGTTTTTACTTTAAGTCTCCCATGACAGCGCCGGGGCTGTATCCCGAGCACGATCTGTTCATCCAATCGATGAAGTTGAAAAACACCTTGCGGCACTTGATGGGCGAAGGCCTGATCACGCACCTGGGGCTCGAGTATTACGATTGATGCAGGCGACATGGCTGCTCACTTTCCGGCTTGACTTTGCCCGTTAGCTTTTCCCATTTGACCTGGCACTGCAAAAGGTGCCAGGCTTCGCGGTACTGTTCGAAGAGTCCGCCGTCGACTCTTTTCTTCCCCGAGGGATACACACGGATCGCTTTTCGCGAGGAAAGTGCGTCCACTGGAATCAGATACCAGGCGTCATGTGGGGCGACGAAAGCCGCGATGAAGTCGATTTCATCGGCGGTGTAGTGGGCGCGTCCGCCGTCCCTATGCTGCGACACCGAGATGTTAAAGCCGAAGCGGTTCTTGACGTGGCGAGTTGTAAAAACCGACTTGACCTGAACCCGCAATAAACGCTGCCCGCATTCCACCAGATAGTCATAGGGACGGCGATCGCCGAAGGGCTTGGAAGCGGTCATCCCCAGGGACGCGGCTTTCAAAACAAAAGTCAATTCCGCCACGTCTCCCCAGCGCTTGGTATCGTGCCGTTCTTTAGGACTGGCGCGATCCCAGTCAGGGTGTGGCTTACCCGGAACCTGAGAATTATTTTCCATATGCCCCAATAGAAAAGGCGCAAGCCGAAGGGCCTGCGCCTGCTTTCTTTATGTGCTACTTCAAGAGTAGCAAATTGGGGTGGGAAAATGGGACATGCTTTATAACTTTATTTCTGCCACGGAATGATCGAGTTAGGGGACTTTGGAGCGTCTAGGGGGCTTGACAAGGTTTCGAGAGTTGCACCAAGAATGGTGCGAAGATTGCGAAAACTTGGGATCCCGAAGGAATGCGAAGCGGTAGGACCGAACTCTCCCATCTAAGACAGAAAGAAGACTTGCATGGGCCATTCGGCTAACACGGTCGGAATGGTGCTCGCCGCTCAGGCAGTCCGGCTCAGGCAACCAAAGTCCAGTCCTCAATCGCTACCTGTGAACCCGCCGAAACTCCTGAGTGTTGTGGGTGACAAGCGTCAAGCCCAGGCTGCGGGCGTGGGCGGCGATGAACAGATCGTTGGCTCCGATCATCTTTTTTGATTTCAATCCGCCCGATTTCTTCAACTGGGCGCGAATCAGAGCATAGTGCGCAGACGCGTTGTCGGGGAAATCCAGAACCTCCACATAGTTCAAAAAGGCATGCAGCGCCGCTTCGTCCTGCTGGCGCCGAGGCGATACTTCAACCCCATAGAGCAACTCCGACTTGGTAACCACAGAGACACAAACGTCGCTGACCGGGACTTTTTGCAGACGCCGCAAAAGCGCATCATGGGAACGCTTCATCACATAGGAGCAAAAGTCCGTATCCAGCATGTAGCGGAGCATTACCGCTCACGCTCCTGTACGGGCAGATCTTCCACGCCTTCCATGAAGCTTGCCGAAGCCGCAGGCACCGGTCCGCAGCGCTACCAACACGGCGGGGCACGCGGGCTGGAGTAGTTTCCGCTTCTATTTCTACGGGGAAGTGGGACTCGTCAAAGTTAAACGACACGAGCATTCGGCTCGTGAAAGTTCGCAAGCCGGCTGTGCGAGGAACGTCTTGCTAGCCCCAGGTCTTGCGGCCCCGGCGAGACCCTTCGACTGCGCTCAGGGCAGGCTCTGGGGCACTCGCCAGCCTGGGCCACTAGTCATGATATCCTCCTGCGAATGTGGGCGGCTTTCCGCGAAGGCCTGCGTCACGCCGCGAAAGGAGGCTTATGAAGCGTCCCACTTGGTTCCGTGTGCTCTTTGCGACGGCTTTTTGTGCGGTGCTCATCTGTCTGGCGCTCGCCCGTGAGGGTACTGAGATGGCACCCGACGCGAAGACGATGACGATCGAGGGCGCCGTTCGGGATCTCGCCTGTCCCGTCCAAAATCCGGCTGGGACCGCCAAGAGCTTCAGTCTACAGTGCACCCTGGATTGCGTTAAGCACGGCTCGCCGATCATCATCCTCACTAAGACCGGGCTGATATATTTCCCAATCTCTGCAAACATGCCTGATTCCGACCAGCGCGAAAAGATGATGCCGTTTGTGGGAAAGTATGTGCAGGCAACCGGCCCGGTGTTCACGCGAAACGGAACTCACGCGATCGCAATCACACAAATCAAGGAACTGAAGAGCGTTCACGTGGACACCGGCGCTCGCTGAGGGCGGATGGCGCAGGTTCGCGCCCTGGTTTTGGGCGCTAAGCTGGGTTCAAGAATATCCTCTCGGCGCCGCCTTGGGCTTGCCTCTTCCGGGCTTGCGCCGTCCACTCCGACGATTTCCACGATCCCGATCTCTCCCAGCGGTGGGGAGATGTTTCGCGGGTTACGCCGGAGCCATCGTGAAAACCCGTTGCGACGCCGATGGTCACTACTCGCTTATAGGGATCTTTCGACTGCGTTGCCGTCCACTACGCGGACGGCAACTTCGCTCAAGATGACAGTGTGAGACAACCTCAGCGGGGCTATCCTGGAATCCCACCGCAGTCGCAACAAGCGCGACTAGGATCGGCCACGCGTCGTTCAAAAAGTCACAGCCTCTCAGGAAGACAATTTAAGTTCTGGATTCTTATTTTCTGCTCTTGGGCTTCTCGTTCGGCCCGATATTTGTCTCCTTGAATGCCTTGTCGAGCTGTTTGCCGTAGGCTGCCTCCGGGTCCGTCTGGACCTTGGCCCCGGCGTTATACAGGAGGGAGTAGGCCAGCACGTCGCCCGACTTCGCATCCACAAAGGTGACGCGCAGGCTGGCCGAGGTGCTCCCCAGAAGGCCAATCAGACCGCTTTTCAGTTTTTCTCCCTTGGTTGGCACTCTGCCCCAGGCGCGCACGAAGACAAGCGCGTCGGAATTCGCGGAGCAGGGCAGGAGCGCGACTTCGTCGCCCAGGGTGTAGCGCGACTTCTTCACGTCCTTGATTCTGTCGCGCATCTGTGCGTCAACGGTGTCGTACTTCTCTTGGATTTGCAGCACGGTCTGCTGGAGTTTTTCGTCGGCTTGCATACCCGCCGCCGACGTTCCAATGGAGGTGATGGTTACGCCCATGCCGCTGAGGTGGTGTTCGACAACTTCCTGGAGTTGCGCGCTCCAGGCCTCAGCCTCCTTCGACATTCCTTCCCGGCCTTTGAAGGTCTCGCGGCCCATCTGGCCTTCTGCCGGCATGACGCAAACCTTGCCAACGACAGCCGCGCCACTGGCCAGTTTGTCACTGGCAATGGAGCCGGGCCTGATCGACCTGTCGGGATCGACGTTCGAGCCGGGCTCCGAGCCGGCGGCGCTTACGGCGCCCAGGGTCACAACGAGTATTGCGGGCCAAACCAAGCGAATCAAACGCATGATGCCCTCCTAATTGACATTTAGATTTGCGGCGAAAACAAAAGTCTGTTTGCAGTGCCGTGGGGGAGCTGGAGCGACCGCGGGAGACAGGGTCACCGACCGGCCTCTTGCGGGATCAGCCTTGGTTGCGAGGACGCCTGCGGAGTGGCTTGAGGCGCGAGGCTTTTTTCGAGTGCATTAGCCCGGCGTTCCACCCGCAAGCGGTCGAGCGCGCCAGGAGTAGCCAACTCCAGATAACGGCGGTATTCTCGAACGGCATCAGCGGGTCGCGCTTGCTCCTCATATAGAAAGCCGAGTCCGCGGTGCGGATCAGCGAGGGTGGCATCGCGCTGCGCCGCCTCCAGGTAGTACTTCTCGGCTTTTTCGAAGTTGACGCGGCGCTCCTCCGGGCCGCCCGGCTTGGCCAGCAATTCTTTCTGTTCTTCCTCTTCGGTGAGCTTGAAAAAGCGCTTGCGGGCTTCGGCCTGGCCGTGCTTCTGCAGTTCGTCTTCGGAAGGTTTGGCAGTTTTGGCGCCCAGGACGCGATAGGCATCGGCCTGCAGCATTAGATAGTCGGCATTCTGCGGCTGCCAGCGCGTCAGTCTTTCCGCCCGGGCCAGCGCGGTGCGGGCGCGGCGGCTTTCGAGATCGGCCGAAATGTTGTAGCAGATGGCGGGCGCGGTGCTGGCCAAGTATTCGGCTTCGCTTCCCACTCGCTGATCTTTGTTGCTCAGTTTATCCGCCAACTCCTGTGTCATATCGCGCCGTTCTTTCAGCCGGGGATGCGAGTGGTAAATGCCCTCAACGGGTTCGTACTCCAATCGCTCGTCGAGCAGTTCAAAAGTTCGCGGCATGGCGTGCGGATTGTATCCGCTGCGGTTTATCAAATCCAGTCCATCGCGGTCAGCCTCCCGCTCCTGTTCCTGGCTGTAGCCGAAGATGGTGGAAGCGACCATAGCCTCGCTCATGACTCCGGCGGCCAGCAGAGCCACACCGAATACCGTCGGGGAATATCCGCCTGTCGCCATCCCGATCACATTGATGGCCACGGTTTTCTTGCGCAAGCTGCGGTTGAAAAGATAGGCATGGCGGTGTGTGACATGGGTGATTTCGTGTCCCAGGACGCTCGCCAGTTCCGCTTCATTTTCCAGAATGGCCAGCAAGCCTGTGTTGACGTAAATGGAGCCGTTGGGCAGGGCGAAGGCGTTGATCATGGGATCGCGCAACACCCGGAATTTGAAGTTGACCCGCAACAGCGGCTGGTCGCCCACAAGCCGTTGGCCAACGCTTTCGACGTAGGCTGTAACCTGCGGGTCTGGCAGCACTAATCCTTTTATAATGAGTTGGCGGTCGAACTCATTGGCCTCGTCAAGCAGCTTTAGATCCACGTGGCTGAACTTAAAATCAGCAGGGCCAGACGCAGGCGCTTGCGCCAGGCATGGACTTGTAATGAGAAGCGGCAGTACCAGCAGCAATGACCGAAAGTGAGCGACGCTCTTACGTCCGGGAGTGGGTCCCCGAACCAACGACGGACAGCGTGGCAGCCAAGGAGAAATGCTGCGCATGGAGCGCCGCCAAATCTGGAAGGCAAGAGGTCGAAGAACGGCTCGGCCTTCCGTAGGTTGCAAATAGCTTCCCAGAAGCATCTCTCTCGTCGACCGAAAGATTAAGTGACCATGATCACGCATCGAAGTGACGTAACAAATGTCAAGACCTCCCGATTCCCCAGCTCCCTTGGTGCGCACACAGGAGCCACTGTCAGGAGCACGATTTCAGCCGCGAGGCGCGAATCAGCCAAAACGGGATCTTCTGCAGACGCGCGAAGGCCGATGGCCCAAAGCGTACGCGCCGAAGGGCTCGCGCTCTGGGCCACCCGCATGCCGTTTCTATTTTTTCTTCTTCCCGAACAACCCGGTGAGCGCGTTGACTGGGCTGGCTGCCGAGCCATTTTGTCCGCCGGTCACGTTTCCTAGAATTCCTTTTGCCATGCCCGTTGCCATCCCCTTCATGTCGGGAACAAAGTGTGGATTCGATGTGGTTCCATCGATGGAGAACGGAATGCCGCCCTTGCTGTTGCCCATGGAGGCCACCTGGGTCAGTCCGCCCATCATGCCGCCTTTTAGATCCGCGAGCATCTTGAAGTTCAGATCGCCTGCTGGACTTACCGTTCCCGCCCCGGTGATGACGCCGATGGCCGGAACCGTGAGGTTAATATCGTCCGCCTTGGTACCTTCGGGGGCCACGCGCGCGGTGAGGCTGGCGTTTTGGATGGTCGTATTCGGGCTTGAGGCCGCTTTCCCCGTAAATGTAGACAACGCGCCCAATTTTCCTCCCAGATCGAAGTTGGCCAGCTCGGTGTTGGCCAGCTTTACCGGGCCCGTGATTACTAGTTTGTCGATGGGGCCCACGATGCCCAGGTTCGCCGACAGGGTACCGCCTTTGAGTTGAGAGCCTGAAGGAAGCACCACGCCCAGCGCCGGTAGCATGGTGACCAGTTCATCTACAGGCATATCGGGCGCGTTCAATTTCATGTTCAGCGACTGAGTTTCGCCTTGCGTTTGGAAGGTACCGGTCAAGTGCGCAACCGCTGTGCCGATGGCAATGTCTCCTTGCGTCAGCGTTCCCGATTGCTTGTCGAGGTCCATCTCGACCGCGTGCTTTAGCGTTACCGTGGTGGAAGCCGGCGTCCCTTTCGGCGAGAGCTTTAACTTCGTGGCCGTCATGGTGCCAACAGCTTTGGCTTGGCTGCCATTCGAACTCAAGGTTCCATCAAAATCAGCAATCCCACCAAAGCCGCTTGCGGGATCGATGAACCCGGAGGTTGCGATATTGAGCTGATTGATTTTCACTTCGGCTTCCAGAGGAGTTTTGGCGGCATCCTCGGCGCTGATAGGTCCAGCTTTCCCGGAGATGCTGGCATTTCCTCCACCCGGCAAATCGGCCGTGAGTTTGAAAGGGAATTGCGAGGTAAAGGAGAAGTTGTCTACCTCGATATCGACCTTGTCGAAGACCTGGGGCTTGGCGGAAGAATTGGCTGTGCCCATAATCAGTCGTCCATTGGTTACCTTCAGTTTGGCGACCGAAAAATTCGCGGGAGCCCCACCGCTTGACGGGGTTTGCGCCGGTTTGCTCGACGCGCCGCCGATGCTGGAGAAGTTCCATTTTCCGCCAGCCGTTTTCAGCAAGCTGATCTCAGGCTGGTCCAGAGTAATTTCGGTGACATTGAGCTGCTTGGAAAAGATGAGGGGCAGGAGTTCCACACCCACCTTCAATGACTTTGCTGTGACGAATGGAGACTTGCTGAAGCTGGGATCGTCGGCGATAGTAATGTCATCGGCCACCACACTGCCCGATAGAATCGACAGGCTGAGATTTCCCACGCCGGTCTGCCGGCCCAGCGCACTGCTAAGCTGAGACTGAATCTGCGGACGAAAGCGGTTTACGTTGATCAGGAAGGGAAGAGCGATCACAACCACGACCAGAACCGCGATCACAATAGCGGCGATCTTCAGAATGGTTTTCATGGCTTCAAATACCTACCTTTCCAGCGCCGTGGGTTGTCGCGCGGGAACCATTGTAGTTCTTTTAACCTGACCTCAGAAACAGCGGCCACACAAGCAAACTTCGAAAGCTGTGGCGATCGAATAAGATACTCCAAAATTCTTGCGGCGACATCTTAACATTGACAACAGGCGCCCACTACACCAGTTGCCGGCCGTCCCATGCCGGGTTCTTTTTTCCCGGGATAACCAACCCCGTCCATTAGGCGTCCAACCCACTAGGGCTCGTTGCGCTCAGGCGTATAATCGGGCTAAAAGCTGCCGGAGCGCTAAGGCGAAAAAGGAGTGAGTTATGAAGTCAAGATTCCTAACACTGGCTGCGGCCCTGCTCATGCTGGGTTACGGTGCCCCTCGGACATTTGCGCAAGATACCGGTAAGACTACCCCGCCAGACAGCGCGTCGAGTACGGCCCAGGCGGACAAGGGACCGGGGCCTGCGCTGGCCCAACCAGCCGAGCCAGACAAGGTGAAACATGACGGCGGCGAAGATGATGTGGACGCCATCGGCAATCGAAACGTGGGCTGCAACCGTGGCATGGGAAACTGGTACAGCGTAGAAGGCCAGATGAAGATGGGTAAGTCCTACGCCATGCAGATCGAAGCGCAATCGAAGATGGTGACCGATCCGGTGGTTACAGAATATGTAAACCGCATCGGGCAGAACATCGTGCGCAACTCGGACGCACAGGTGCCGTTTACCATCAAAGTCATCGACTCGGATGTGGTCAACGCCATGGCTTTGCCCGGTGGATACTTCTATGTGAACTCAGGACTAATCCTGGCGGCCGATAACGAGGCTGAACTGGCTGGAGTCATGGCCCATGAGACGGCTCACGTCGCCGCCTGTCACGTGGCGCGGGAAATGTCGCGCAGCAACATCGCTCAGCTGGCAACGATCCCGTTGATTTTTGTGGGGGGAGCGGTGGGTTACGGGGCTTACGAGGCTTCTGGGTTGGCCGTTCCGCTCGCGTTTATGAAGTTTTCGCGTAACTTTGAGGCTCAGGCGGACTATCTTGGGCTGCAGTACATGTACAAGGCCGGGTATGATCCGCAGTCGTTCGTGGCATTTTTTGAGAAGGTCGAGGCCCTGGAAAAAAAGAAGCCCGGCACGCTTGGCCAAGGCCTTTGAGACCCATCCGCAAACCCCGGACCGCATCGAGAAATCGCAGCAGGAAATCGCCACCATCTTGCCGGCGCGGCCACAGTATCTGGTCTCAACCTCTGAGTTTGATGACGTGAAGGCGCGCTTGGCGCAGCTCGAAAATCGGCGAAAGCTGGTCGATCAGAAAGACGGGAGCAAGCCCAGCCTGCGAAGAACGTCGACCTCGGACCCTGGCACGCAGGATGGGACCACCACCGGGGATGACCGTCCGACTCTGAAGCGGAGAGACACGAACTAATTAAATCGGGATTTCAAGTCATCCGGCGGCCAGGGCCGCCGGATTTCTTCTTGGGCGCAAAAAAGCCGCGACTTTAATCGCGGCGCAAAGGGGGGCTATTCGAACGAACGCTTATATTTATTTATATGGCCTGTTTGGTTTCCAGGGAACGAAGGTAGTTTCTCTTTTCGTGCGGCGGAGCTGATCACCTTCATATCGTTCCAGTCGTACGACAACTCCTTGCCGCAATCCAGGCACACCACATAGGTGCCGGTGAGCGAAGCGGCCTGACAATGGGAACGCGAACGGACGGTGATAGGAAAACTATAGCGACGGTGCCCACATCCAAAAACGCTGTCAAGTAATTTCGCGATCATAGGTGTGAAACCCTCCCACAGCCCAGCCGATTGGCCCCCTCGCCCTGCGGCTAACCGTGCTACTACTTAGATTCCAGATGCGGTGAAAAGGTTCGTCAAATACGTAGAACCCATTAGACGGAGGGAGAGTCGCGCCCGGCAAGTCACATGGGTAATATGGTTTAGAGACGAAAGATTGAGGCGGCTAAACGCTTTTAGGGGCTAACTTTCTTGTGCGCCTGGCACTTGGTGACGATGGCCGAACGGAGCCGGTCGCGAAGGTCATCGGGTAATTCGTAGAGTTGGGAGTCCCGGTAGATCTCGATGGTCTTCTTAGTGGTATCGCAAACCACGTAGCAGTTGTGGCACCAGGCCAGATGGTCGTCTAATTCCGCCTTGGTTCGCTCGTCAATCGCGCCGTCCAAATAGTTGGTCAGCTCTTGCAGAAATTCAGCGCATTTCACGGTTTACCATCTCCGCTCTCACGTTTCTGAAAGTAACGGTTCAGCCGCTCCCGCAATTGCAGCCGCGCCCGCAGCAGCCGCGACTTCACCGCGGGAATGCTGAGGTCCAAAGCCTCCGCCGTTTCTTCCGTCGAAAGACCTTCTACGTCCCGCAGCACAAACACCGTTCGAAAACTCGTTGGCAGCCCCTGGATGGTGCGGGCCAAAATGTCCCGCAACTCAGCCTGGTTATACTGCTGCTCCGGGTTCGGGCTCCAGTCCGCAACCTCGCGGGGCAGCGAGTCCTCGTCCGTCTTAACATCTTCGTCCAGTGAAACCGTGCGCCCGGGCTTGATGCGCCGCAACTTCATCAGCGCTTCGTTGACCGCAATGCGCACTAGCCAGGTATAAAACTTCGACTGGCCCTGAAACTGATCCAGATTCGAGTAAGCCTTGAGGAACGCCTCTTGCACCACATCTTCCGCGTCTTCGCGGTTGTGCGTAATGTGTTGCGCGATACGAAATACATTCCGGTCATAACGCCGGACTAATTCTTCAAAAGCTCTGGACGTCGCCATTCTTGGCCGACTGAACCAGCGCCAGTTCATCACTAACCGGCTCACCTAGTTTGGTTTGGATGGCTCCCATTATCATTCCGATGCAACTATTTTCGAACGTTACCGCCGGTGCGAACTGTTATTTTACTTGGTCCCCCGGTTTTGCGCTCAAGAGTTTTGACGTTTCAAAAGTCCTCCGATTTGCGCTAAATTCGGCCTTAAAGGCAACCTGCGAGTCAAGGGTTGATGACCAAGGACTCATGACCAACGACTAAAAGGGAAGGGTTCCAAGTGCCATATAATCAGGACTTAACATAGCAGGACGGGAATCTCCTCCTCCCGCGTTCAAATCTTGGTCAAGTGACGATGGCCGGAACGAAACTGGCTTGAACAAGTTGTAAAAAGTGCTGTGTCAGAGGTGCTCGACGGCCATCTGGCGAAGATGCAGAGCGAACTCGTGGCGCGGGTTTTGCAGGAAGTCGAACCCACTGCCTTGCTGGCTCCGTGCAGGGCAATCCGGCCGATCTTCTGAAGGCGTTGCTTCCATCCATGCCGGAGCCACACAGCGGGAGATCCTGCGCAACTTGCTGGACGGCGCGGCTCGCTATGCGGGGCGCGTCGCTCTGTTTGTGATCAAGACTGGCACCGCGACGGGTTGGCAGGCAAGGGGATTTGCGGATTCAGACGAGATCAAAGACTTTAATTTGGAAATCGGACAGTGGCCTTGCCGCGCAGGCCTTGCAGGCGCGAACTCCAGCCCGTGGCACGGCCGATCAGATCGACAGCCAATTTGTCGCCCGCTTCCGTCCTCCCGCGAATGGCGCGGTGCTGGTGCTTCCCCTTGTGTTGAAAGAAAAAGTGGCGGCCCTGGTTTACGCCGATGCCGGGCCCGGCCCAGGCGGCAGCCTGGATACAGCATCGCTGGAATTACTGGTTGTCACCACCGGCGCTTGGCTGGAAGTAGTCGCCTTACGGAAGCACAGCGCGAAGGACGGTTCTGGCGAAAGCGCCAGTCACGAAAACGCCGTACAGGAGAGCCTCGGTCACGAAAAAGCGCAGCACGCGCCGGCATTTTCCGATCCGTTTGCGGCGCATGCGCCGGCGCATCAGCACATTCCAGAAGCCCCCGCGCAAGCTCCGGTCGCCGTTGCGCAGGCCTCCGAGGCCGCGACGGCCCGCACGACATTGCAAACTGAGACGGCTCCGCGCACCGAAGCTCCCGGCGCTGGCGCTGCTGCTGCTGTGGCGCCCGATGCGTTAGCCAGTCTTCCTCCCGAGGATGCGGAAATTCATCGCAAGGCACAGCGCTTTGCCCGCCTCCTGGTGGATGAAATCAAACTCTACAATCAGGCCAAAGTCTCCGAAGGCCGCAAGAACCGCGACCTTTACGACCGCCTGAAGGAAGACATCGACAAGAGCTTCGCGACGTACCAGAAGCGCTACGGTCACACGGCAGCGGCCAGCGCCGGGTATTTCAATGGCGAACTGGTGCGGAGCTTGGCCGAAGATGACATTTCGCTCTTGGGTTCAAATTTTCAGCGATAATGCGCGATAATGGAAAGCGGTGGGTTTCCTTCGTTCGAATTTATTTTTCGTCTTGATTGCGGCCATGCTTTGCGAAGGCGCGCCCGTCTTTTCGCAAACCACGCCATCCGCATCCCCGCCAGCCACGTCCTCCCCGCACAAGACGCACTCCACGTCGAAATCTAAGAAGAACTCCGCGCAAACACAAACGTTCGTCGCCGCGCCTGCGGCGCATGCGGCAGGCCTTCGTCGCTTCCGCCAGCCTGAAACCGATGGCGCAACAACTCTTGCAAGACCGCAGCAGTCGCTGCATATGCCGGCGTGGATGCCTATGCACGGCGTCACCCGCATGAAGATGCCGGTGCGCTGGCGTGGCTGGTCATCGGCTATGCCCGCGTGCTCGACCACGATTATGCCAAAGCCGTCGATCCGCTGAACCGCGCTAAGCCTCAAGCTGGAGACCTTGGAGATTACGTTGACTACTATCTGAGTTCCTCTTATTTCCAAACGGGCCGTCTCACTGAGGCTACGGCGATCCTAAGCAAGTTCGATGAGGCTTATCCGGAGTCTCTGCTCAGGCGGGACGCGCATATCCTCTATGCGAATGCGCTGCTGGCGGACCATCGCTGCGCAGGAGGCGGTGGCGATCCTGGAAAAAGATCGCGAACCGCAGCGCGCGGATCTTGAACTGGCACTTGCTCGAGCCTACGCAGGTGTCGGCGATGCTGCGAAAGCGGCCGCTATTCTTCACAATATCTATTTCACTTTGCCGATGAGTCCGGAAGCAGGTCCGGCAGACGCGGAGTTGAAGGCCTTGAGCGGCAACGCCCAGTTGCCCCCGCCGACTTTTACCGAGCGCAAAACTCGCGCTGATCTATTGTTCAAGGGCAGACGCTACAGCGAGGCGGCCGATGAGTACCGGGAATCTGGAAAGCCTCGCTGATCCCAGCGTGCGGCCGAGCATCCAGCTGGCCATAGCCAGCGCGCTACGTCACTCTGGCGAGAACAAAGACGCTAAGCGCATGCTGGATTCGCTGCAGAGTCCAACGCCGGAAATCGAAGCCGAGCGCTTGTTCAATCTTGGAGAAATTGCCCGTGACTCCAACGATGAAGATGGCTTTCTGCGCATCCTGGGGCAGCTCCGGCAGGCTGGGCCCACCAGTCCTTGGCTGGAGCAGGCTTTGCTTTCGGCGGGAAATATTTATCTGCTGAAGCCCGACTATGACCACGCCATCGACTACTACCGCGAACTGCAGCAGCGCTTTCCCAATGCCGCGCGGGCTTCCTATGCACACTGGAAAGTAGCGTGGCTGAGTTTTCGCCAGGGCCGTACCGCGGAAGCCAAGGATATGTTCGAACAACAGATTGCGCTGTATCCCTCGTCCGGCGAGGTTCCCGCCGCTCTGTATTGGCGGGCGCGGCTTGCTGAAGAAGACGGCGAACCGGCCAAGGCGCGAGCTTACTACCAAAAGCTCGGGGACCGTTTCCACAATTACTACTACGGCTACCTGGCGCGCGAACGGCTGGCCAAACTGAAAGCCGACAGCGATCCGGTCCACTACGCATTGCTGGATCACATTCCGCCGCTCGATTTCAGCGGGAAGGTGGAAGAGTCCGACATTCCCTCTGACGATCTGCGGGTGCAAAAAGCCGAGTTGCTGGAAAACGGAGGCCTGCTGGATTTTGCCCTCCGCGAATTGCAGGCTGCGGCGAAAGACGCAGCCCGGCAGTTGGCTTCCCGCAGAGAGCGCTCGCCTTTATCAGGACGCGGGTCGCTACGACTTGGCGGTCGAATTCATGAAGCATGCCGTCCCGAACTATTTTGCGGTGGATTTGCCCAGCTTGCCGCGCGCCTATTGGGAGGCGCTGTTTCCCAAACCGTACTGGGCTGACCTCAAGCGTTTCTCCTCCAACAATGGACTCGATCCCTACCTGGTGGCTTCGCTCATTCGGCAAGAGTCGGAGTTCAGCCCCAGCGCCGTGTCGCGTAAAAATGCAGTTGGGCTGATGCAGTTGTTGCCGTCGCGCGGGGAAGCTAGTCGCGAAGCAAGTAAAAGATGCGACATTTCTCCGCGACCCAACTCTTCACTCCGGCGGTGAACTTGCAACTCGGCACCCGCTATTTCCGCAACACGGTGGATAAATTCGGTGCCTTCGAGTATGCGCTGGCCGCCTACAACGCCGGCGACAACCGCGTGCAGGACTGGTTGGGAATGGGCAAGTATCGCGATCCGCAGGAGTTCGTCGAGTCCATTCCGTTTACCGAGACGCGTGAATACGTGCAGGCCATTCTGCGAAATGAAAACGTTTATCGCCAGCTTTATGGGACACCCTAAAGTCCGTTCCTGACAGTTTCGATCCCTGCATTTTTTGCAATTCTTTTCTTGCCCCGACAGTATCCGAGCGTAAAATGGACTCTCCTCTTCACCAACAATCCCACTCTGGCCGTCACTCACACGAAGGAGATAATCCGATGAAACCTGCAAAGAGTCCGATTCCCAAAGGTCATCACACTGTCACTCCCAGCCTGACTATTCGCAACGCGGCCGATGCCATCGAGTTTTATAAGAAGGCGTTAGGCGCCGAAGAACTGATGCGCATGGCCGGCCCCGACGGCGAGATCATGCATGCCGAGATAAAAATCGGCGACTCGATCATTTTCTTAGGAGAAGAAATCCCCAACATGGGCAACAAGTCTCCGCAAACTTTAGGGGGCACTACCGGCGGGCTTTATCTTTATGTTGAGGATGTGGACAAAGCCTTCCACCGTGCCATAACCGCCGGCGGCAAAGAAAAAATGCCCGTTACTGACATGTTCTGGGGCGACCGTTATGGACAGTTCGCCGATCCTTTCGGCTATACCTGGGGCCTCAGCACGCACACCCACGACATGACCGAGGCCGAAATCGCCGAGGGCCAGAAAGCCTTCTACGCCCAAATGGAGCAAGCCCAAAAAAAGAAAACGGCGTAGGCGCCATCAGTCGAACAGGGAGTAATTTGCCATTCGAATCGCGAGGGTTCTGCTGTTTTTCCGGGGGCAGAATCGTGAAACAGCAGATCCCTTAAGCGAGTTCCTTGCGGAACAAGCACGCTGTGTAACCCAGTGCCCCTCTGTGATTCAGGTTCACACCGACTACTGCGGCTCGGGCGATTTTGTGAACAGGATTTCAATGACCAGCAGCCCCGCGCCGCACACGATCGCGCTGTCCGCTACATTGAACGCGGGCCATTGATAGGTGCCGATGTAGAAGAGCAGGAAATCCACGACTCGCCCGCTGAGCAGCCGATCCCAGAGGTTACCGAGAGCGCCGCCCAAAATTAGCGCGAGGCCGATTCCGGTCGTCGTCATAGTGTGACTGCTGCGCCACAACAATGCCGAAACCACGACGAGCGCCACCACCGAAAACATGACGAGCATGGCAATTTTCCACTCGCCCGGTGAATCCGCAAACAAACTGAAAGCCGCGCCCCGATTTTCCACATGGGTCAGGTAGAAAAACCCGGCGATCAACTTTTTCGTATCGTGCAGTGGGATGTCCCGAGCGATTAACCGCTTGGTGACGCGATCGAGCACTACCACCAGAAGGGCGATCAGCAGGTGATACTTCCGCATGGAACGATGGTCGGCCATGAAAGACTAACTTCCTTCGATTTCGCGGAGCACCGAGCTGCAGCGCTCGCACACCGTAGGATAAGTTGAATTCTCTCCCACATGAATCGAGTAGTTCCAGCAGCGGTCGCATTTTTGGCCGTCGGCCTTGCTCACTTTCACCGTGATTCCGCCTGTGCCGTTGCCGGAAGCAGCTTTTTCCACCGTAACGGCCGAAACAATGAACAGGTACCGTAACTGACCCGCGTATCGCGCCAGGACGGAATACGCTGGCTCGGTAGCTAGAACCGTTACCTGTGCTTCCAACCCGGTACCAATCAATTTGCTGGCGCGAGCCTCTTCCAACGCCTTGAGAACTTCATCCCGCACAGCGCGTAGCGTAGTCCAATCCTCCTGTTGTTTGGCGTCGTCGGCCGAAGCCGTGCCTCCCAAAATATCGGCGCTGGCCGCGAATTTGGCGACATGCACGCTCTCGGGACGGTCATTCATCTTAGGCAACTGCTGCCAGACTTCTTCGCAAGTGAAGCTCATGATCGGCGCGAGCAACCGCACCAGCGTCTCACCCATTCGCCAGATCGCGGTCTGTGCGGATTGGCGCGCCACGGAATGCGGCGCTGAAGTGTACAGCCGGTCTTTCAACACATCGAAATAGAATGAGCTCAGTTCAACCACGCAAAAATGATTCACCCGCTGATAGATTCTGTGGAACGCAAACTCCCCATACCACCGGTTCACATCGGCGGCCATGGCCGCGGTCTGCCGCAGCATGTATTGATCGAGGGCTTCCATCTTCTCGAACGAAACAACATCTTTCGCCGGATCGAAGTCGTAGAGATTCCCCAAAATGTAACGGAAAGTATTACGAATCTTGCGGTAATTGTCGGCCACCCGCTGCATCAGTTGTTCGGAACAAGTAACGTCCTCGCGAAAGTCCACCGAGGCTACCCACAGCCGAACGATCTCCGCGCCCAGGCGCTTTGCAATGTCTACCGGATCAACGACGTTGCCGAGGGATTTGGACATGGCGCGGCCCTGCTCGTCGAGCGTCCATCCGTTGGTCGCGACCATGCGATAGGGCGAGCTGCCTTGTGCGCCGACCGCGCAGAGCAGGGAAGAATGAAACCAGCCGCGATACTGATCTCCCCCTTCGAGATACAAATCTGCGGGCCATGGCAAGTTTTTCTCATGGCCAAGCACAGCAGCATGGCTCGATCCCGATTCAAACCACACATCCACGATGTCAGTTTCTTTTTTAAATGACGCTCCAGCACAATGCGGACACTTGGCGTCAGCCGACAAAACGGCATCGGCCTCCGGCGTGTACCAGGCGTCAGCGCCCGCGCGGGCAAACAAGTCGACTACTTTGCGATTGATGGCAGGATCCTTCAGCGGCTTGCCGCACCCCGTGCACAGGAACACGGCAATCGGCACGCCCCAGATTCGCTGGCGCGAGATGCACCAATCTGGTCGCGTGGCGATCATGTTGGCGATGCGTTCTTCGCCCCAGGCCGGGTCCCATTTCACTTTTTTAATCTCCCCCAACGCGCGCGAGCGCAAAGTCTCGCCGCCTCCCATCGGAGTCTCCATGGAGATGAACCACTGCTCCGTCGCGCGAAAAATGATGGGGTTGTGACATCGCCAACAGTGCGGATAGGAGTGTTCAAGTTTCTCCGCATGCATGAGCACGCCTCGCTGTTTCAGCAACTCGACAATGGCGGGCATTGGCTTCGAATACTTGTTTACCATCGTATTCCGGCAAGCCGTTGTGCAGGATGCCCCTTCCATCCACATCGCTCGTGGCATCGAGTCCATATTTTACGCCGGTGACAAAATCCTCGGCTCCGTGCGAAGGTGCGGTATGAACCACGCCAGTGCCGGTATCCATGGTCACGTAATCGGCAAGCACACCTAGAATCGAGCGATCCAGGAAGGGATGGCTGAAATTTCCGTACTCCAACTTCTTGCCCGGGAAGTGTACGAGTTCGCGCGGCGCGGTCAATCCCACTTTCTCGGCGAAGGCACTGGCGATCTTAGCCGCGACAATATAAACCTCCTCTCCCGATTCGATCGCAACATATTCTTCTTCAGGGTGGAACGCCACCGCTCGCGATGCCGGCAGAGTCCACGGCGTGGTGGTCCAGATGACGGTAAATACTTTTTTCCCGCTGAGCGCCGGATCCAGTTCGGCAGGATCGCCAACCAACTGATATTTCACCCAAATCGCTGGACTAGTGTGGTTCTCGTATTCGACCTCCGCTTCGGCCAAAGCGGTTTCATCGTGCGTGCACCAGTAGACGGCACGCAATCCTTTGTAGACAAATTCCTTCTCGAAGAATGCGTAAAACGTGGCCAACACCACCGACTCGTACTGTGGCTCCATGGTCGAATAGGGATGATTGAAGCGTCCAAAAACTCCCAGCCGCTTGAATTGCTCGCGCTGCAAGTTAAGATATTTTTCCGCGTATTTGCGGCACGCCCGCCGCACCTCCATGGGCCGCATCTGTAATTTCTTGCCGCCGAGTTGCTGGTCGACTTTGATTTCGATGGGCAAGCCATGGCAGTCCCAGCCTGGGACGTAAGGAGCATCGAATCCCGCCATGGTTTTCGACTTGACGATAAAATCCTTCAGACATTTGTTGAGCGCGTGTCCTAAATGGATCGGTCCATTCGCATAGGGCGGTCCGTCGTGCAAAACGTAAATTGGCGCGGCTTCGCGCGTTTGGCGGATCTTCTGGTAAATTCCCATTTCCTCCCAGCGAGCCAACATTTTGGGCTCATTCTGGGGCAGGTTGGCCTTCATCGAAAACCCAGTTTTCGGCAGATTGATGGTGGATTTCAGGTCGAGCGGCACTCGGCAGAATTCTCCCAAATGATTGATTTGTCTCATTATAGGGAGGGAGCGCCTAGACGTCTATGAACCGGCCTGGTCCGGTCCCTCCTGCGCGCAGCATGGCACTACAAAACCACTGTCGAAAAAATGGCAAAAGCGTGTACAATTTTCGCAAGATGCCCTTTTCCGGGGTATGAGCATCTAAGTTCTTGGCGGCGTGCAGCGTAGGATTCCTTCGATTGCACGCCGGACGCGCGGGAGGAGGTTTGCTCTCGCGCTTGCAAGCAACTTGGCAAGGAAGTTGCTCATCAACTGAAAAGTGCGCGTGGAGGCTGTTCGGAGCCCCTGCCAAACGTTCACACTTGGGCGATACTATGTCAAGCACACCAACGAACTCTAGCGACGATGGCGGCCTGAATCTCCTGCTACCGCAGGGGGCGTTCGAGGAACCGCTATGGAAGTCCCTCTTCCGCAATTTGGACGAGTTCTTTTTCCCCAAGAAACTGCCGCCGCTGGTGTTGGAATCGAAGCCGGTACCGGTCAAAGATATCTGGGGGTTTTACAACTACAAAAAGAATGGCGCGTTGTTTTCTTCCGCGGTGCACGTGGTTATCCTCGCGGTGATTATCGGGGGAACCCTCCTGGCTAGGCGCGTTGTGCAGCACATCACGCGGGCCAGCAACGTGACCTCGTTGGTGCTGCCGGGAGATATCCCTCCTCTTCCGCCTTCCAAAACGAAAGTCGGCGGTGGTGGCGGCGGTGGCGACCGTGACAAGTTGCAAGCCAGCAAAGGCAAGTTACCCAAGTCCTCGATGCAACAATTCACTCCGCCCATGGTCGTAGTGAGAAACGAACACCCGAAGTTGGCCATGGATCCCACGGTCGTCATTCCGCCGCAGATCCACTTGGCGTCGAATAACATGCCCAACTTGGGCGACCCCATGTCGAACGTGATGGGGCCACCATCCAACGGCACGGGTTCGGGCGGCGGCATCGGTTCGGGCTCGGGCGGTGGTGTTGGATCTGGCGAAGGTCCCGGAGTGGGCCCCGGGCACGGTGGCGGCATCGGTGGAGGAGTTTTCCGGGTCGGTGGTGGCGTTTCCGCGCCCCGGCCGCTTTATGACCCCGAGCCGGAATATTCGGAGGAAGCCCGCAAAGCCAAATATCAGGGAGTATGCGTGCTGATGCTGGTGGTAGGCCCGGACGGACGTCCGCGAGACATCCACGTCGCTAGCAGCCTTGGCTTGGGTTTAGACGAGAAGGCCATCGAAGCCGTGAAAACGTGGAAGTTCGAGCCGGCATTAAAAGATGGAAAGCCGGTGGCTGTAGCCATTAATGTGCAAGTGGATTTCCGCTTGTACTGATGGGCTTTTTCAGTGAGTAGGATTTAGGGTTTAGAGAAGAAGAGGCGGTCGCCTATGCGCGACCGTTTTCTTTTTTGGATAACGGGACCTGCAGCGCACAACCTTCCGGAATCATTCGCGCAAGTCCACATGCCTCACCTCGTCAATCGCGCGCCCGAGGAATCGTGCTCCCAAACGCTGGAATTTGGCCACCGAGTCAGTGGCGAAAAAACGAACTTCGGTTGCGAAGTCAGGCGATTGTGCTGCAGCCGGAGAGCCCAATTGCTGGGCTACCACGCGTGCCGTTGACTCTGCGGAGTCAACGATCGTTACGCCTGAAGGCACTACTCGCTGCAAGAGCGGCTTGATCAGCGGGTAGTGAGTGCATCCCAATAACAACACATCCGCCGATTCGAAACCGCCGGCGAACGCTTCCTGCAAGTAGATGCGGGCGATCTGTTCAGTCACGGTATGGTCCACCCATCCCTCTTCAACCAGCGGCACCAGTAACGGACAGGCTTTCTCTATGGCCCGCATGCCACGACTTTCCAGGGCTTTCAGGTAAGCGTGGCTGCCGACCGTAGCCTCCGTAGCGATAACAACTGCTTTGCGCGATTGGCTCAGGGTGGACGCCCGTTCCGCGCCTGGATCAATCACGCCGACAACCGGAACGCTCGAGGCGCGGCGGATCGTGTCCAAAGCTAGCGCTGTGGCCGTGTTGCACGCGATCACCAATATGCCTGCGCCTTGTTTCTCAAGGAAAGTGGAAGCCTCAACCGCATACTTGGCCACTGTCTCAGCGGATTTCGAGCCATAAGGCAAGCGAGCTGTGTCGCCAAAGTACGCGTAGTCGGCCGCAGGGATAACTTCAAGTAAAGCTTTGAGGACGGTCAGTCCACCAAAGCCAGAGTCGAATACGCCGATGGTAGGAGCCTTTGATGAACCCATGTTCTAGAGGGCCAAGGTGTTTCGGAAAATCGAGTATTGCGAAAAGTACACGAGAACAGTGTACACTATATTTGTATGAAAAATGTTACCCTCAGTGCCGACGAGGCCTTGATTGAGCAGGCTCGAACGCTTGCCCAGTCGCAGCACAGAACTCTGAACGCTTTGTTTCGCGAATGGCTGGAGCAATATGTTGCCCAGTCCGGCAGTGCGCGGGAAGTCGACGCATTGATGCGCAGACTCAGCCACGTGCGGGCCGGCGGCCACTTCACTCGGGACGAAATGAATGAGCGGTAGGTTCTTTCTGGATACGAACATTTTCGTGTACTCGTTCGAAACGGGCGCAAAGGCCCGCGAGGCGAAGGCGCTGATCCGGAAAGCCGTCGCTACAAAGCGCGGGATTGTCAGCTTTCAAGTCGTGCAGGAATTCTTTAGCGTCGCGTTCAGGCGCTTTGCTAAGCCCATGTCGGTGGCGGAGGCGGAACAGTATCTGAGTACGGTGTTCCGTCCCATTCTTGCGGTGCAGTCCACGCCGGCTCTGTACATGGAAGCTCTTCACCTTTACAACATCCATGCGCTTTCCTGGTACGACTCGCTGATTGTAGCCGCGGCAATCCAGGCCGAATGTGAAGTGTTGTACAGCGAAGACTTGCAAAATAACCACAAGCTGGACGGGTTGCAAATCCGAAACCCGTTCGTTTGATTTTCCTAGCGGGATCTTTCGACAACCCCAGTCTCCAGCGAGGTAACACTTGCCAGCTCAGCCTCTCGCCCGCAGCATGCCCCGGGAGGGATGGGCGCCCCGTGCGGGCAAGTGCGGGGATGACCCAGAAAGCTGCAGATTTTATCGGTTGCCCCCGGAGAGAGAATATGTTCGAACTTGCAAGCCTGTTGCTCGATTTCGCTCTCACTATCCATTGCCAGACTATCGGTAAACAGGCGCTCTGCTAAGCGGTGCCGCCGGATTACATCTGCTGCGCGCTGGCGACCCCGGGGCGTGAATTCCACGATCAGGCTGCCATCGCCGGTCGAACTTCCAGCCGGCTTGAGCGCGTCATGGCAAGGATTGCTGAACGGCTTGTGCTCGTGCGATCCCGGTGGATGGGGTTGCGTGCTCACCAATCCCAATTCCGACATTTTCTCCACGGCGATGCTTACGGGCAATGCGCCGTGCACTTCCAGGTGCTCCAGTTCGGCCTGTT
This sequence comes from uncultured Acidobacteriaceae bacterium, assembly GCA_963712035.1. GTDB lineage: Bacteria > Acidobacteriota > Terriglobia > Terriglobales > Acidobacteriaceae > PALSA-270. The sequence continues at coordinate 370,320 of CAVQGL010000010.1, forward strand.
CTCCATGCTCGCCCAAAACCCACAGCTCTTCGAGCACTTCATCAAACTGCTCTTCGTCCGCCATGGCGAAGACTTCTTGGGCGGCAATCTTGCCATGGTGCAATTCCACCCGCCGGTCGGCGAGACGCGCGACCACGGGATCATGGGTCACCATCACGATGGTGCGTCCCTGCTGGTGCAGCTCGCGCAACAGCCGCAAAACAATTTCTTCGTTAACTGCGTCGAGATTGCCAGTCGGTTCGTCAGCCAGCACGATTTTCGGATCGTTGATCAGCGCGCGGGCGATGCACACGCGCTGCTGTTCGCCGCCGGACAGCTGAGAAGGAAGATGGTTCGCCCGGTCTTTTAATCCTACCCGCGCCAAAGCTTCGAGTGCTTCTTGCTCGTCGGTCATGCTGTGAAAGTACTGGGCCAGCATCACGTTTTCGAGTGCGGTGAGATAAGGGATGAGATGAAATTGCTGAAAGACGAAACCGATTTTTTCCGCCCGCACCCGGTTCAAGTCAGAGGTCGAGAGCTGCGCCACATTTTCACTGTCGAGCCAGATCTCGCCTGAACTCGGCCGATCCAGGCAGCCGATCAAGTTCACCAGCGTAGATTTGCCCGAACCGGATGGCCCCATGATGGCGATCCACTGTCCGGGTTCGAGGTGCAACGAAAAATTGTCCAGTGCCCGGATGCTGCCGTTCTCTTTGGCTCCCGCTTTGACCGGATACAAGCGGCTCACATTGTTCAGCTTGATCAATCTATTCTCCCCTCAGAATCATAGCGGGCTCGACCCGCCGCAGCAACGCGATGGGCAGGATAGCTGAGAGCAAGCCCACTGCCACGCTCCCCATCAATACCGGGGGCAAAACGCTCAACCGCGGCATGATTGTGGTGTGGAAATTTGCGTGGCCGATCCAGGCTGCGATCCCTACCCCTAAAATGTAGCCGATCAGCGCGCCTACTGCTCCCAATGCACCCGCCTCGGCGGCGAAGAATGCGCTGACTAGTCTCTGCGATGCACCCAGCGCCTTCATGATGGCAAAATCGCGACGGCGATCGAACACCCAGCCCATCAAGGTCGAAAGCACGCACAACGCCGCAGTCAGGATGATGAGAACTGCGGCAGAGAGCAGCGTGGCGCGGGTTTTTCCCAGGACGCGGGCTTCGCCCTCCATAATCTGGCGGACCGGGCGCACGTCAGCGGAAGGCATGTCATGCCCCAATCTTTGGACTAACCCATCGACTTCCTGCGGAGATCCGGAGGCGGCGATCTCAATCGTCGAGGGCTGAACCCCCGCCCAGGCTTAAAATCGCTAAGAGAAAGGTAAATGCGGCTGTCTTCTTCGGCCCCGGTACTCAATGTCCCGGCCGGACTCAAATGAATCACACGGCCCTGAAAGCTGAGATCAAAGGCGCGCCCCTGCGGGCTGACCGCGGCCGCCGCGCGCACCCCCAGCAACGCTTGCTGAGGCTGACTTGGCCACGCAGTGACTGACCACCATTTATCGAGTTTCTGGACTGGAGTGAAATCCGTTCCGGCGACCACCACCGATTGGCCGTCGGCGGCGCGAGCCACGATGTACCAAACGGAACCGCGACTCCGTGTCCGGAGAGCGCAGCATTCACGGTTTGCAGGGCATCGTCGGGCAACGTCTGGCCGTCTTTCGCCACGACCACGACATTCGCGCCATAGCCGCGGAATTCCTGTCGCAGTTTTGCTTGCACATCGGCGTACAAATTAAGCATGGCCGTAGCCGCGGCAGCAGCCACGACCATCGCAACCAGGGCGGACGCTGCTCGTCCCCGCCGCAATACCGCGGCCCGCCACAACATGCGCAAGAACATCGAAGTGTGCGGGGAAGAGGAGCGCCGCGCCGTTACCGCCAATGCCGCCGGAGAACTCATGCTTCACCTCGCAACGCAAACACTGGATCCAGTTTGGCTGCGCGCCGAATCGCCGCCGCACTGCCGGCAAAAGTCACAATCATCGCAATGGCCAGAATCACCGGGAAGAGAACTGGCTGAATCACAATGGCTGATCCGAAAATTGACGCGTCCGATCTGGTTGGCCAGCACAGCTCCGCCGACGAAACCCGCCACTCCGCCGATCAATGCCAGCAGAGCGGCCTCAGCAAAGAAGATGGCGGAAATCGTGAAGTTGCCTGCGCCCAAAGCCTTCATCAATCCCACTTCACCGCGGCGTTCGAAAATCGCTGTCGCCATTGCTGCCGAGACCGCGAGGGCCGAAGCCAGAAGCGCGGCCAACGTTACCAACAGCATCAATCCTGTAATGCGTGAAAGCACCGTGCCCTCGTTTTGCGCGACCTGCCGGATTTGTTCGGCATGGGAGTGCGGGATTGTTTCTTGCAAGTTGTATGCAATGGATTGCGGATACGGCGAACAGTACCAGCGGTCGTACAACTCTGGCCCCATGGATCTAGGGTCGCGCCGCGCCAGCGCATCCTCCGGCTTGGTGAGCGCGCTGACGTAAACTCGCCGCACCGCGCCAGGTTTATCCAGAATCTGTTGCGCTAGCCGCAACGGCGCCACGATCTGTTCATCCTCGGGCCCACCCGTCGAGAGAATGCCTACTACCAAATGATCCTGGCCAGCAATCTCCATGAAACTGCCGGGGCGAATCCCGAGCTTTGCCGCCAAGTGTTTTCCCAGCAGAACATCGCTCGAATTATCGTCAGGCCACATTCCTTCGACCTTCCACCAAGGGTGCGTCGTTCGCACTCCGGTGACGAAGTTCTCTTTCCCAACAGTGATTTGCTTCGCGAAGTAGGTTCCCAGCAGCGTCAAATTGTTGCCCACGCCTCCAACATTGACAGGCAGCATGGGCGCGAATCCCAGAATGTTATTTCGCCAGAACATGGTCTCAATATTCGGCAGATCGGCCTCGTTCAGAAAGGCGCCATCGCTCGGAGGCTTCAGATTCACGCCGCCAATATTGATGTCCAGCGTGTCTTCCTGCGGGGTGACGATCAGATTCGCGCCAAAGGTTCGTAGTTCGCGGTTAATTTTGTCGCCGACGTCGGTGGCCACGGCGATCATTGCAGTCGCCACGCCAACGCCGAGCATGATAGCGATCCCCGCCAGCAGCTTGCGCCGCTTTTGCCTCCGAAATGATTCGTAAACCAAGCGTAGGAACATGGCTATTTTTGGAACCAATGAACGCCGCTGACGAGGTCGGCTTCCTTGATAATGATCGCGGATCGAAGTTTGCTCGGCCGTTAACGGAACCGGGTTACACCCGCCTTTGGTGCCGACCGATTGCGCATTGATGGGCGCAGCGCAGTTCTTGCAAATCACGCCGGTCGGTCCCTTGTAGAAACCAACCGCTCCACAGATTTCGCAAGCATCGAAGACCGTAGCAATCTTCCCATCGGGCTTCTGATAGAGCCAGAAGCGTACTTCCGTCCCGTTCTCTTTCGCTTGGTAACGGTGCATGTCGCCGTCGGAAACTTGCGACAGCGGAATACTAATCTGTCCATTTACAAATGTAACTTCGGTGGCCGGAGAGAGCGCGCTCACACTCTTGGTGTACACAAACTCCGCCGTGACCAGCACGATGAAGAGAAACGAACTGCTATACACCGAGGCCATCCACAGGCGCTCGCGGCGCGCGCTCCACAATGCCTTGCGCCTCGCCGCTGGAGATTCAGGCAGGGAAGAAGTCGGTTGCCGCCGCTTCATTTCAAACAGCACCATCAGCGCGGCCAGCGCGAGGATCGTGACGAAAAAGAACATATCGTTACGCACGATCGGTCCGACGATCGCCATTTCCTCCTTCGAAGAGGGTAGTGCTCCGTTCTCCGAAAGCTCGTGCAGTCCGGAGACAATCAGTTGCGCCGCCACGAAAAACAGGATCACCGTGGTAACGCGGAAGAATTTCTGCAAGTTGATGCGCACGCTTCCCTTGACGAACATTACCCCAAAGAGAATGGCCACGCTAACGCCGGCCAGGGTTCCTAGAAAGCTCAGGAGTTCGGTCGAGTTGAGCGAGACGGCGGCCAGGGTGAGAACGGTTTCCGCGCCTTCGCGGAGCACCATCAGAAAGACAAACGAGAAAAGACCGAAACTGGAGCCCTGTCCCACCAGCGAGCCTACCTTGCCCTCAATTTCGCCTTTGAGCTTGCGGCCTGTCCGCATCATGAAGATGATCATGGTGACGACAAAGAACGAAGCAGCCAGCATGATCCAGCCTTCGAGAACGTCTTCGTTCCATTGAGTGCGGGAAATGACGATGGCGAGGGCAATGCTGCCCACAAAGGCGGCTCCCAGCCCCGCATAGACGGCTTTGCGGAGGTCCGGACGTCCAATTTTTGCAAGGTACGCTAGGGTTATCCCCACGATAAGGGCGGCTTCCACCCCTTCGCGCAGGGTAATGATAAAGGCTTGCAGCATTTAGAAAGAGTCCTTTGTCTCGCGTAATAAATGTCAGCTCACGTACTTGCAACTCTTGTTGCAACTGAGTTGCAAGTACTTTATAATACTTAGGATAGTCTCCCATCCTAACGCCGTCAATGACGGGGCTCTCATTACCATGTGCTAACGAGCACAGACTGTTTCAGACTCTTCTGAGAAAGCGCTTTGCGTCCTCCAGGCGAGGAAACCGTTTCTCCTCCGCGCGAAAGTCAGCGGAATGCACGCAGCGCCGTCCGCCCCGCACCTTCACGGGATGCTTCAAGTGCAGCATTTCGTGATAGACAATGTATTCGACCGCGTACCGGGGAACCGCGAAATGGTCGAAGATGCGACTGATAATGATCGCGTTGTGCGCAGGATCATAGTGGCCCAGCATATTCCTCGCTCCGCTTTGGCTCCAGCTCATTTGCGGCCGGCCGAGCAGCCCGTAAAAGAATTTTGCATTTAAGCTGTCGAAGATCGCGTCCAGGTCATACCACCTCCCCTGAGCGGAAACCAGACGCTTATGCCCGCGCACCTGTCGCACCAAATGCGCCTTCTGGTTAACGTCGTGCGTAGAAACATATTTCCGGTAACGCAGGCTGTGGGCACGCTCCACCGGCAAGCGGTACAGTTTTGATAGCAAGATATGAGCCAACGAATCCAACACCGCTTCCGGCGCCCCTTCCAGTTGATCCGAGAGCCGCACCAGGAGTTTCCCCTTCCGCATCCGAATGGTGTTGCTGATGCCGGTGTAGGAGTAAAACTCAGCAGAAATCTCCGGCGTGGATGCCAACGGACGAAGCTGGCCGTAAGCCTTCTGGAAGATGGGGAGTAGACGGTCTTTCACTGGGACGGGGGCTTCGCCAGGCTGGGAGGCTGCGGCTTGAGCAACTTCTTGTGCTTCGCGGCATCTTCCTGCTCGGCCAGCAATTGCACGTGATCCTTCGCGCTGCTGTCCAAATCATCCAGAGCGTCGGAGAGTACGAACTCGTATTGCTTAAGCTCGTCTTTGTTAGACGACGAATCCCTAAGCGCGCGCAGTTTCGCCTGGAATTCAGTATCCCCTTCGATAATCGCTTTGAGCACCCTGCGAATATCTTGTCTCTGGCCTGCGTACGTATCAATATTGTCGTTCAGTTCATCGTACACATCGACGAACTCTTGCAGATGGTCGTGGGTTTGCTGCGCTTTGTCGGTAACCTTCGGATCAGATCGGGCTTTGTCCAGAGCTACGAGCCGTTCGCGAGCGAACTGAATATATAGGCGCAGCCGCGAATCGGGATCCTGAGCGGTATCGCGAAGCTGGTCAATCTCCAAATTGCTCAGCGGATCGTGCTGTCTTTGTGCGTCCGCTCTTGCCACCAACAAAAGTGCCAATCCACTGTAGGCAACACTCGTCCAGAAAAGCCTCATTTGCCCTTCTTATTCTCAAACATGCGCGAGAGCAGATCATTACGCAAGGCCTCCAGGCGATTCGCCGCGTCTTCGACCGGTTTCTGGTCTTCGAAGGCAAGGGTTCGCCGGATGGTGCGCAGCCGATCCGCCATTTTTCGCAGAGCGATTTCCGTAGGTTTCAGATGGCTGCCCGAGTCTGCCGCGGCGTGAGCTGCCTTGCCAGAGTAGGTCACCACGTCTTCCACGGCCGAGCTCGCCGCTCCCGCATCACCACTGTTGTAGAGCTTGTCTGCAGCTTCCAGTTGACGTTCGGCAATTTGAGTATAAAGGCTGGGTTGCGCTGCGGCGGGAGCCGTTTGCGCGCGGTTGATCAGTTCCTCGGTCGATAAACCTTTCTGCGCCAGGACCACTGCCGTGGCGCCCAGGAGAAGAAAAGCGATCATGCAATGTCTCATGGAACACTGTCCGTTCAACCACACTGCTAATCCAAACTTACTTCTTCGGTTCGATGGTAATCAAGCGGTGGCGAGCCTGCCATTCGTGGTCCGGGTACTTCCCGTTATCCACCTCGAGAAACTTATGATAGTTTACCGCCGCATCTTTGAAGTCGCGCAAATGATCGTAAGCGATGGCCCGCACGAAATAGGTCATCGGGATCTCTGGCAAAAACTTCGCCCGCGCGTCCAAGGCTTTTATCGTCAGCATGTCATCTTTATTTTCGCTGGCGGCGCCGGCCAATTCGCCATAGGCATCGCCCAAATCCGGCTTTAATTGAACCACGATCAAAAATTCCCTCTGGGCATCGCTGAACTTGCGGAGTTTCATGCACACCTGGCCCAGGCGCTCATGCAGATCGAAGTCCTTCGGATTCGCAGCCACCAATGCGCGATAGGCCGTCTCCGCTTTGTCATACTTATCGGCCTTCATATAAAGTTCGGCTAACTCGCGCGTTGCGGCAGGATCATTCGGCGCAATTTTCAGAGCCGTCTCTAACTCCGTGGATGCCTCGTCGTTCTTTCCTGAAGCCGCTAGCACCCGTCCCAGTTGCATATGCGCCACAGCATCCTGGGGATGCGTCACCACCAGTTTGCGCAACATATCTTCCGCCTTTTCGAACTGCTGGCCTCGCATGTAGAGGTTGGCCAGAGCCGTGACGGCGTCGGAAGAGGCGGAATCTATATCGAGCGCTTTCTTATATTCTTCTTCCGCGTCGGCGAAATGGTTCTCTTTCTCCAACAGCAATCCCGCGGAAAGATGAGGTTCAGGATCCTTCGGCCGAAGTGGCGCAGCCTGGCGGTACGCCGCAATCGCATCATCTGGCCGGCTTGCCTCCAGGACTCGCGCCAGACCCATCCAAGCGCGGGCGTGACCTTCGTCAACCTGAGCCGTGGGCTTCAATGTTGTGGCGGCCCGCAGAAATTGTTCGGCGTCGGGCTGCCCAGCTTTCGCCAGCATCAGGCCAAGATTGAGATTGGATTCGAAGACATCTGGCTTCGCGGCCACGGCTTTGCGGTACGCAGCGATGGCGTCGTCTGGCCTGCCGATGGCGTTCTCCACGAATCCGAGGTCAAACCACGCCCGAAAATTGGCCGCGTTGTGGTCGACAACTTTCTTGAGGAGCGGCTCAGCCGTGGCATAGTCGCGCTTGTCCATCGCGGCTTCCGCGTGTGCCAAGTCGGGGGGGTACATAGGATTATCCACTTCGACCTCGTGACGCCGGATGGTCGGAGGTCGATCTTGTCCCAATGCGGCTGAGAAGGTCAGTGCGGAGGCAACGACACTGCAGCAAAGCAGTGCTGCGCCCCAGAGCCTGCCCTGCGCTTGTCGAAGGGGCTGCGGTCCGATCCTGACCGCGAACCTGGTCCGGGCGCTAGGCCGACTTCTGTCCTTCGGAATGTTCGATTCCGTTTCCATCCAGTACGCGCGCCAGAAATTGTCCGGTATACGAATTCGGCAACTCGGCAATGACTTCCGGCGTGCCCACGCCAAGCACCTGACCGCCCCGATCACCACCTTCAGGCCCAAGATCGATCACCCAATCAGCGGTCTTGATGACTTCCAGGTTGTGCTCAATGACCAGGATCGATCCGCCCGCATCGATCAACCGGCGGAAGGCGGCGAGCAGTTTGCTCACGTCGTCGAAATGCAGTCCTGTGGTGGGCTCGTCAAAAATGTAGAGAGTCTGTTTGCGTTGTCGCGCACCGTCCAAATTACCCGGCCGTCCAATGCTTCGCGCCGCCGGTTGTAAGTGCGCCGCCAGCTTCATGCGCTGCGCCTCACCGCCCGAAAGCGTGGTCGCCGACTGCCCCAGCCGCAGATAGCCCAGCCCAACTTCCTCCAACACGCGCAATTTGTCAGCGATCTTGGGGACATTCGGCGAAAAACGCTGTGCCTCCTTTACCGTTAGATCCAGAACTTCATGAATGTTCTTGCCGCGATATCGCACGTCGAGCACCTGCGGTTTGTAGCGCGTGCCTTTGCACTCTTCGCAAATCAGTTCCACGTCGGCCAGAAATTGCATTTCGACGGTCACCGTGCCATCGCCCTGGCAGGTTTCGCAGCGCCCGCCGGGCACGTTGAACGAAAAGTGTCCCGCCGTCAGTCCGCGTTTTTGCGCCTCGGGAAGGGAAGCGAACAGTTCGCGGATGCCGTCGAATGCCTTGATGTAGGTCACCGGATTCGAGCGCGGCGTGCGTCCGATGGGAGATTGATCCACCAACACCACTTCATCGAGATACTCTGCGCCTTCCAGCCGTTCCAGCGCCTGCGTGGTTGGTGCCGTGCCATTGCCCTGCTTCAGAGCGGCCGCCAGCGCCGGATAAAGCACGTCGTGCAGCAACGTCGATTTTCCCGAGCCGGAGACGCCAGTAATGGCCACGATCATCCCCAAGCGGAATGCTGAGATCAAGATTCTTGAGGTTATGCGCCCGCGCGCCAAAAATCTCGATGCTGCGTGATCCTGGCTTGCGCCGTGCCGTAGGCAACTGAATCCGCAGATCCTCGGAAAGATATCGGCCGGTAAGCGAGGCCGGCATCTTCTTGATCTGCTTCGTAAGTTCCGGTGGCGATTACCTTGCCGCCGTTTTCCCCAGCGCCCGGCCCTAGATCGAGAATGCTGTCTGAGGCTCGCATCACGTCGGGATCGTGCTCGACCACCAGAATCGTATTTCCCAGATCGCGCAGATCGTGCAGGATCTTGATCAGCCGATGGGTGTCGCGGCTATGCAGCCCGATCGACGGCTCATCCAGCACGTACAGCGTTCCCACCAGCCGCGAGCCCAGCGAAGTCGCCAGCTGAATGCGCTGCGCTTCGCCGCCGGAAAGCGTCGACGAAAGCCGGTCCAGCGTCAGATATTCCAGCCCGACCTCATTCAAAAAGCGCAAACGCTCGCGGATTTCCTGCAGCAGCTTGTCGGCGATGGCCGCCTGTTGCTTCGCTTAACTCGACATGCTCGAAGAAATTCGCCGCCTGATCCACCGTCATGCTGCAAACCTCGCAAATATTCTTGCCGTGGATCTTGACTTGGTGAGCTTCCACCCGCAGCCGCGCTCCGTTGCACTCCGAGCACACCGAATACCCACGATAGCGGCTAAGAAACACGCGCACATGCAGCTTGTACTTCTTGCGTTCCAGATGAGCGAAGAAGCCGCGCACCCGCCGAATTTTCCTTCTCCTTCAACCACCAGGCGCTGTTGCTCTGGTTCGAGATTCGCCCACGCCACATCGAGCGGGATTCCCGCCGTCCGCGCAAAGCGCTTCAACTCGGTGAACAGAGGGCTTGTACTTCGGCTTGGTCCAGGGTTCAATTGCGCCCTCGTTCAGGGTCTTCGAAGTGTCCGGAATCACCCGTCCCAGGTCGAAATCAATGGTGTTGCCGAAACCCTGGCAGCGCGGGCAGGCGCCGTACGGATTATTGAAGGAGAAACAGCCGCGGCTCGGGTTCTTCGTAACGAAGATTGCAAAGCTTGCACTCGAAACGCTGCGAAAACGGAGTTGTGAGGCATTTCCACCATCGCGCGGCGACAGTCTCGAAGATGACCTCTCCTGCCTGCCGATAGCTGCTCTCAATCGCATCCACCAATCGCGCCCGAATCTCCGCCGAGACCACGATGCGGTCCACCAGCAGAAAGACAGGTTCGGCAAAGTTAATGTCCAACAACGATTCCGGCGTCGAAAACTCGAAAATCTGTCCATTCTGATAGAGCCGGTTGAAGCCCTTTTCCCGCAGATCAGACAAGCGAGCCTTCAGCGGATCGTCGAGCGGGGCCGTCGCCTTCTTCTTCTGTCGGGTCTTTCCTTTTGCGTTTTCTGGCGACGCCAGCACTCTGCCCTTGCAGCGGGAACAGCACATTCAGCCGCGTTCCCTCCCTCAGCGCCATGACAGCCGCGGCCACTTCATCAACCGTGTCTTTTTTGACCTCGCTGCCGCAACGCACGCAATATGTCCGGCCCACCCGCGCAAACAGCAGGCGCAGATAGTCGAAGATCTCAGTCGCCGTAGCTACCGTAGACCGCGGATTCCGCGTCGTGTTCTTTTGCCTGATCGCGACCGCTGGAGCAATGCCATCAATGGAATCGACATCCGGTTTCTCAATGCGCTCCAGAAACTGCCGGGCGTAGGCGGAGAGGGATTCCACGTAGCGCCGCTGCCCCTCGGCATAAATGGTGTCGAAGGCGAGCGAGGATTTCCCCGAACCGGAAACCCCCGTGACCACCGTCAGGGAATTGTGGGGAATATCAAAGTCAATGTTCTTGAGGTTATGGACCCGCGCCCCGCGAACAACAATGCTATCTGTGGACATTGCCAAAAGGACCGACCGCCGCCACTCCGCAAGCCCCGCCGGGGCGATACGCACAGGCGTCTGCGGGAGGTGTAAGCAATCTTTCTATTATAAGTCACCGAGCGGCCGCGGTATTTCGTCACGTCGAGCGCCTTTCATCGGTCGCTTCGAAATACCGGGCAACCACGGCCCGCGCTTCCTCATCCATTGGGTCGAGCTTTAAGGAACGCATATGCCTCCGAAAAACAGCAAGGCAGCAATCGGGTTTTATTTGTCAGGCGTGGGATTGCAATCTGTGCTCGACGACTTAACCAGAGTTGGCTTTCGCAGCGAGAGACGTCTGTGCGATCCTGCCGCAAACACATTCGGTGGCACGGACCCTGGAAGATGGCTTGGGAGAAAGCGAAGCGGCACAGTGGTTCGCGCAGTTTGGGGCGGTGGTCATCCCAGGCGTGGGAGTCTTTGTTGCCGGACAGGAGTTCGCCGCTATTCTTCGTGGCTCCGCCAATGGCGGGATGGCAGGTGATCACGCTTTGTACGACTTGGGCTTGCCGCCGGGTCAGATTGAAGGCTACCGGGAATGGCTTGGTGGCGGCGGCGTCATTGTATACGTCTCCTGCAAAGCCGAGGACCAGATTTACCACGCCGTTGAAGTACTCGAAGAGGCCGGAGCCGAAGAAGTTTTCCGCCTCGATAGCCTGCGGCCGCTGCGAAAACCCAGCGTGGTTCCGCTCCTCAAAGCAAGTTGACTAGATTAAGCGCCTCCTGTAGAGACGTAGCTCGGCTACGTCTCTGCGAAGCTTTTGGAAACCACACTCTACTCGTCCTCGTCTCGCTTCTTCCCGTAGCGCATCGCCATGCCCACTCCAAGCGTCATGAATCCCACGGGAGGCACCAAAAGCACCAGCACTCCGCGGCTGATGGCCAACTGGCCTTCTTTCGGAGTGCCTTTGGCGCTGGCGTAGCACATAATGCAGCCTTGCCCAAATGCAGGTGCGGCCCACAGCAACAAGACCGTCGCGAGCATTCCCAAGCGAAGCTTCATCGCACTCCTAGCTTGATGATCCGCAGAGCGTCCGGCAGAAAAATGCACATCAGCGAAAGGCAAATCACCAGAGAACTCATAGTCAGCCACTTCATGGCGAGACTTCAAACTTCATGTGCATGAAATAAGCAATAATCAGCGCCGCCTTGATGATCGAGAGACCCATCAGAATGCTCAGCATCCGTACCGGCTCCATATTCTGATACGCCAGAAACACCTCGATGCCCGTCATCACCAGCAACGCGCCCCACACCCAAAAGAATTGCGCCTTGGCGTGGTGCCGATGCTGCTCGAACACCCGTTCTTCAATTGCCATCTGAACTGCGTCCATTTGCGCTCTCCCTGACTAGGCTTTATGAAACTCCGTGACCCCGGTGTCTTCTGTGGTTTAATTTTTTCTAAACAATTCTGGTGGACATCAGATACACCAGCGGGAAGATGAACATCCAGACCAATCCACGAAGTGCCAGTACAGCCCAGCCACCTCCACGTCCGCCGCGTCGTATACCTTAGGCTTCAGCCAAAGAATAATGGAAATGACGATCGCGGCCAGCAACAGAAAATGCGCGCCATAGTGAAACGGGCTGTAAGCCGGCGTTGCCAGCCAAGCCACCAGCCAAAGCCCCAGAAGAATGGGAATGAATTTCTTTCGCAGCGCCACCACTCCCAGATAAATCACGCCGATGGTCACATGCAGCATGTGCATGCCGGTCAGCCCGAAGAAGGTAGCGGGGAATTGAGGCACGGTGCTGGCGACATTGGCGAATTCGCCGCTCGCTTGTCCCGGGAGGAACGGGAAACATCGGCAGCGTCAATCCCTCGGCGATCAGGTTGGTCCATTCCCGGCCGTGCAGAATCACAAAAGCCGAGCCGCATGCCATGGTGGCCAGCAGCCATAAACGCTGCGCTTTGGCCCGGCCATCCACCGCCGCCCGCACCGCCAGCACCATGGTCAGAGAACTGGTGAGCAGGAAGGCGGTCATGAGGGTCGCGTTGCGGATGCTCTCCGAATGAAAGGGCGTCGGCCAGTTCGGCGTGGACACGCGTCCGTAGGTGTAGGCAAACAGCAGCGCTCCGAAGGTCAGCGAGTCGGAGAGCAGAAACAGCCACATCCCAATCTTTTTGGAATAGGTGCCAAACAACGACGGCTCGTAAATCTGCGTCTGCTGCGACACCGCAACGTCAGCCATGGATTCGATCTCCTAACGGTTCGTGTGGCGCGGGCGCCCTCGCCCGCGGCTTTTGCCTTTGAATTTCCTACCGCATAAACCAAAGCAAAGCAAAAATATAGATCCACAAAAAGGCCATGAAGTGCCAGTACCACGCGGTCACATCCACCACGATCCGTTGCCGCGCCAGCGGTTTGCGCACAGCAGAAATAACCCCCGCATACAGCAACACCATCAATCCCCCAGCCAGATGAACCGCATGGGTCCCAGTCAGCAGATAAAAGAACGAACTGCTGATCTTCGTGATGTCGAATCCCCGGGCCTCCAACTCCCGCCAAGCCATCCATTGCCCGGCAAGAAATCCGAACCCAAGAACGATGGTCATGCCCAGCCAGGGAAAATTCCGTTCCCGTCCCAGCGAAACTCCGGGAATGGACTCCACCGGCTCCAGCGCCATGCGCCGCGCCATCTGCCGCCGCGCCAACTCCACCGTGATGCTGCTGAGCAGCAGCAGCAGCCGTATTCACCAGCAGCAATCCCAACGGCAAGCTTAGCGTCAGCCAGTCATGGGTATAAGTCAGGCTGCGTTCGTCGAACGTCGGCAAGCCCCGGCGCACAACGAAAGCGCTGGTCAGCGCTACAAATATCATGGTGATCGAAGACAAGCCGGCCACCAGACCCAGCCGGGTGCGCCGCAGCCGCGCCCCATAATCAGGCGACTCTCCGCCGCTCGCGCCTCCGCGATCCCCGCCGTCCGCATACGAAGGCGGTTCTTGCCTCCGCCATAACCTGCCCGCGGATCGTGAACCGAAATTGGAGGATTTAAGGTCGCCATAGCTCGCGTGGCGCGGGCGCCCTCGCCCGCGGCTTTTGAATCTTAATGTGCCGGAATCGTCACCGGATCCGTCTGCATGATGTAGTCCCGTGCAGCTCCAGGAACGCTGTACTCATACGGTCCATGGTACACCACCGGCGTGTGTCCGCCAAAGTTGTCGTGCGGTGGCGGAGTTGCCGTTGTCCACTCCAGCGTAGTCGCCTCCCACGGATTGTCACTGGCCTTCGGTCCCTTGAAAATGCTCCAGAACAAATTGATCAGGAAAATAAACTGTGCCGAAATGGTGACAAACGCGCAATAGGTAATGAATGTGTTCAGCGGAATCAGGTGATGCAGGTACGCGAGTTCCGTAAATTGCGAATAGCGCCGCGGCTGGCCCGCCATGCCCAGATAATGCATCGGCATGAAGATGCAATAGGTTCCGATGAGAGTGAGAAAGAAATGCCACCGTCCCAGGGTCTCATTCATCATGCGGCCAAACATCTTCGGAACCCAGTAGTAGGTCGCGGCAAAAATTCCAAAAATCGCCGCCACTCCCATGATCAAGTGAAAGTGCGCCACCACAAAAGCTGTGTCATGCAGCGGAATATCCAGCACCGGCTGTGCCAGGAACGGTCCGCTCAATCCTCCCGAGACAAAGAGCGAAACAAACCCAATGGCAAACAACATCGGCGTCTGGAAGCGGATCTTCCCGTGATACAGCGTCCCCAGCCAGTTGAAAGTCTTGATGGCGGAAGGCACGCCGATGCACATGGTCATGATGGAGAAGGCGAACGCCGTATAGGGGCTCATGCCGCTCATGAACATGTGATGGCCCCACACCACAAAACCAAGATGCCAATCGACATGATGGCGTACACCATTGCCTTATAGCCAAAGATGGGCTTGCGCGCGAAAGTCGAGAGCAGTTGCGAAGCCACGCCCATGCCGGGCAGAATTGCGATGTAAACTTCGGGATGCCCGAAGAACCAGAACAGATGCTGCCACAATAACGGCGATCCGCCCTTGTGCACCATGACCTGCCCATTGACCACGACCAGCGGAACATAGAAGCTGGTGCCCAGATTGCGATCGAGCAACAGCAAGATTCCCGCCGAGAGCAGCACGCCAAACGCCAGCAGTCCCAGAACCGCCGTCACAAACCACGCCCACACCGTCAGCGGCAGGCGCATCATGGTCATGCCCTTGGCCCGCATATCGAGCGTGGTGGTAATAAAGTTCAGCGCCCCCATCAGCGAGGCAATGCAGAAAATCGCAATGCTGGTAATCCACAAGTCCGCGCCCAGTTGTTCACCCGGCCCGGAATTCGTCAGCGCGCTCAGCGGAGCGTAGCCCGTCCAGCCATGCAGCGGCGCGCCGCCGGTCACAAAGAACGCAGCGATGATCACCACGAACGCCACAAATGTGGTCCAGAACGAAAGCATATTCAGGACGGGAAACGCCATGTCGGGCGCGCCGATCTGAATCGGCAGGAAATAATTGCCGAACCCGCCCTGCGGCGCCGTGGTCAGCACAAAAAACACCATGATGGTGCCGTGCATGGTGAGCAGGCCCAGATAGGTCTCCGGCTTGATCTCGCCCACCAGCGGCAGCACCGCCGTCGGCCAGATCATGTGGATGCGCATCAGCAGCGAAAGAAACATCCCGACAAACACTGCTGTCAGCGCCAGAAAGTAGTACTGAATCCCGATGACCTTGTGGTCCAGGCTAAAAACATATTTGCGGATAAAACCCGTGCGGGGCCGCGTGCGTATGAATCTGGATCGCCGTGGTCGCCATTATTGTTTCTCCGCCTCCCGCGCCGCCAGCCACTTGTCGAAATCCTCCTGGCTGACGACGTGCAGCATTCCGTGCATCTTGTAATGCCCCAGCCCGCAGAGTTCGGCGCAGGCAATTTCGTAGTCGCCAATCTCGGTGGGCGTAAAGTGCATATGGATCTCAAGTCCGGGAACCGCGTCCTGCTTGAAGCGCATGGACGGCACAAAGAAGCTGTGAATCACGTCAATCGCGCGCTCGTGCAGGTCGACTTCGCGACCCACCGGCACATACATGGTGCCGGTGACAACGTCATCCTTCGAAGCCGGGTCGGTAGGATCCAAACCAATGGCCGACTCGTTGCCGGCGGAAGGATCGATCAACTTGGGGTTGGTGCGTGCCAAACTTCCCATCCGGCCCGGGATAGCGGAAGTACCAGGCAAACTGCATCCCGGTGACCTCTACCGGAACCGACCCCGCCGCGCCGGCGCGAAACGTTCATTCGCCCAGACCGGCTTCCCATCAGGTTCAGCCCAATGAAGAGAATCGCGGTCAACGTGGTCCAAACAATTTCCAGGGTGGTGTTGCCGTGGGAGTAGCGCACCGGTTCGGACGCCGGGCCGCTCGCGATACTTCCATGCCAGGTAGCCAAGCGCCAACTGCGCGGCCACGAAGATGATGCCCATCAAGACAGAAGTGAGAGCGAATTGGCCGTCAATGAATGCCGCCGCGGCTGAAGCGCCGTGCGAGCCACCAGGTTTTAGCGATGAAGAAGTAGGTGCTGACGAAAGTAATCAGCCAGATGACAGCGAGAATTGCCAGGCCCATTTACCAGACCTCCAAGGGGTCAGGATTGCGAGCACTCCACTGGTGCGACTCCACATCAAAGTCGCGGCTGGGGCGGAAGTCTATCACAGCTATGCGTGAGTTGTGCAAGTGCTGATTGCGGGAGGGAATTCAGGAAACGAAAATTCGTTCCCTTGCCCTGGCAGGTGACGGCATTGCAACCTTTATACCTTTGTCGTCTATACCTTGTCATCCTGAGCAAAGAGAAGGATCTTAGGAGCGATTCACGCCACCACGGAAGCTGCCCGGACCTCAGGACGAGCGCAACCATTCTGAGGGGAACCGACTTGCAACCCCTACTTCTTCTTTCCCAATACCCGCACATAGGCCACGACCTGCCCAATTTCCGCGCTCGATAGCTGACTCTGAAACGGAGGCATACTCTTCTGCCCGTTCGAGATTATGTTCTTGAGCGCGGCATCCGTCTTTTTCTGCACTTCGGCGGAGTGCAGATCGTGCGCTCCCAGTCTGCTTGCCCAGCGGCGTCTGGGCATGGCCGTCACTGCCATGGCACAGCACGCAATTCGCCTTATAGACGGCCTCTCCGCCCGCCGGCTTCTGGCCAGAAGCCGATTTGTCCTGAGCGCCAGCCGCGTGAAAACAACTCCGATGACGACTACAAGAAGAATTCCAAAGGAAGATTTCATGCTTTCTTTTTGCCCCCCTGGCATCGCGAGCACGCTCGCCTAAAACCATGCTACCAAAGTAATCTTGACAAAAACGCCGGAATATAGGATTCCTATATTCATCATGACCAAGCGCATCCGGCACCAAATCGCCCGCGGCAGCGCCGAGCTGGCCATCCTGTCTTGCTGGATGAGCAGCCGCTCTACGGCTTCGAAATCTCCAAGCGAATCGACGAAAGAACCGGCGGCGCGCTGCATTTCACCCTGGCGTCTCTGTATCCCATGCTGTATGACCTGGAAAAACGGGGACTGATTGCCGGCCGCTGGCAGTCGAACGAAGCCGGCCGCGACCGCCGCTATTATGCGCTGACTCCGGCAGGGAAGAAGCAACTCGCCCCGCTGCGCCAGGAATGGCGCGGCTTCTTTCAGGCGCTGGATCAGTTGGCGGGGGTGTCGAATGCCTAGCGAAAAAATGCCGGATTGGAGTTCCGTAGTGTGCGGTCACCTGAATCTCGCCGAATTCTCGCCACAGGAACAGAAAGAGATCATCGCCGAATTGGCCAGCCACCTCGACGATCTGTGTCGGCAGTATCTTTTACAGGGACTGACTGGATCCGAAGCGGTGAACCGCACCCTCGCGGAAATCGCCGAGCGCCATCTGTTGAAGGATATTAAACGCTCCAAACTCGACGAGGGAACCGTGAACCATCGCACCCGGCAACTCTGGCTGCCCACTCTGCAAACCATGGCGATTGCCATTCTCCTTCCTCCAGTGCTTGTGCGCATACTGTTCGCTTTCCACATCCCGCCGCATACGCTGCACTTTGACTCCCTTTTGCTGGTCTTCGCGCTCCTCGCGGGAGCAGTAGGGGCGCGGGCCTCGCGACAGGCCGGGGGTGATTGTCTTTTCCGGATGGCGCCAGCGTTATTTTCGGCCCTGGCCTATCCCTTTGTGATCGGCTGCGTTTTCTTCGCACGAACTCTAGCCCCTGCAAATTTTTCCAGCGGCGGCACTTTCCTCGGTCCAACGCTTGCCCACGTCGTCATTCTTCCCGGCCTTGCCATGCTACTGGGCGCTGTGCCATTCCTTCGTCGTCAACGCGAGGTCGGGGAATCCGGGGTAAATCATGGGTAATTGGAACAAGATCGTTCGCGAGCGGCTGCATCTCGCCGGGCTTTTTCCCGCTCAACAAGATGAAATCATCACCGAGATTGCTAGTCACCTCGACGATCTCTGTGCGCAATATCGCGAGCGAGGACTAAGCGAATCCGAAGCAACCGAACGCGCCATCCACGAAGTGACGGACTGGCGCGGCCTGGCAGAGAACATTGAACGCTCTAAACAGGAGGAACCCATGAACCGCCGAACCAAGCAACTGTGGCTTCCCGGATTGATCAACTTGACCGCCGCCATGCTCGTATTACTCTTCGAGGTTCGCCTGGACTTTCACCCACGAGTCTTGACTGAGCACTCCGGCACCATGCTTTTCTATATTCCTTTCTATGTTCCCTGGCTGGCCAGTCTGCCGTTTTGCGGAGCCTTGGCTGCCTATGTTTGCCGCCGCGCCGGTGGAGATCCCTGGACACGCTTGGCCTCCGCTTCGTTTCCTGCAGCAGCCTACTTGGGATTCTTCGCACTCGTTCTCCCGATTGCGTGCTTCGGACCCCACTTTGTCCCCTGGGGCGCAGTAGCGGTCGTCGTTTGCGCCTGGGTCTTGATCCCCGGTGCGGCGCTGTTGCTCGGCGCTTTGCCGTTCTTGGGCAGGAGCAGACCCGTGGAATCACCAGCGCTGTGCTAATTCGCAAATCCTGCGGGACGTGGACGAACGAACTCGCCAGGTTTTTAAGAGGTTCCCTCTGCGTCCTCCGCAAAACCTCTGCGCACCCTGCGGTCAAATGCTTCGTCGTGCTTAACTCCTAACCGAAACCCCTCCAGCCATGTAAAATAAAACTAAGTCAGCGCCACCCGCGCCATTGGTCAAGCTCCAGAAAAGAGTTCACCTATGTCACAGAACAACGGAAGTTCCACCAGTCTTCGCCTGAAAACCGGCCTCGCCGAAATGCTCAAGGGCGGCGTCATTATGGACGTTACCAACGCCGAGCAAGCCACCATCGCCGAGCGCGCTGGGGCCGTCGCCGTCATGGCGCTCGAGCGCGTTCCCGCGCAAATCCGCGCCGAAGGCGGCGTCGCTCGCATGGCTTCTCCGAAAAAGATTCGCGAAATCATGGCCGCCGTCTCCATCCCGGTAATGGCGAAATGCCGCATCGGCCATTTTGCCGAAGCCCAAATTCTGCAAGAGCTGGGTGTCGACTACATCGATGAAAGCGAAGTGCTCACTCCGGCCGACGAAGCTCACCATGTCGACAAACACGCGTTCAAGGTTCCGTTCGTGTGCGGCGCGCGCAATCTAGGAGAAGCTCTGCGCCGCATCGCCGAAGGCGCTGCCATGATCCGCACCAAGGGTGAAGCCGGCACGGGAGACGTGGTCCACGCGGTGAAGCACATCCGGCAGATTGTGCAGGAGATGAAAATTCTCACCGTGCTCGGCGAAGAGGAACTCTATGCGAAAGCAAAAGAACACGGCGCGCCCTACGAACTGATCAAAATGGTCGCCAAAGCAGGGAAGCTGCCCGTCCCGAACTTCTCCGCCGGTGGCATCGCTACTCCTGCCGACGCATCGCTGGTCATGCAACTCGGCGCCGAAGCGGTCTTTGTGGGCTCCGGTATCTTCATGAAAGACTCAACCAATTTCGCCGATCCGGAAGAGGCGGAGAAGCGCGCCCGCGCCATCGTGAAGGCCGCCACGCACTTCAATGACCCTAAAGTGTTGCTTGAGGTCAGTGAGGATTTGGTCGGAGCGATGAAGGGCTTGGCCGTGTCGGCGCTGGACGAAGCGCATATGTTGCAGACGCGGGGCTGGTAAGAACGCCACAACCCGAGACGCAGGGCGCTGGGGAACGCTCCGGGCGCTCTCTGTGGTTGTTTTGCTCATTGGAGCAGCGGTCGCCATGCGAGAAGAAATCCACATCGTATGAAAATTCTGTAGCCAGAATCCTTTCGCAGGTGGCGACGAGAGGCAAAATGCGATGAGACTCTACCCGGCACTACTCTTGGGTGCTCTGACAGTCGGTGTCGCCTGGCGAACGGCGGAGGCGAATCAGCAAAAAAAAGACGAGAAGGCATGTTCCTCCGGCCGGAGTTCCGATGCCCGGATCAGTGGCTGCACGTCGCTGATCCGGACCGCTAACCTGACCCCATCCGGTCTTATTGCTGCTCTCGGCAACCGAGGCAACGCCTACGCTCGCGCAGGTCGATACGACAACGCTCTCGCCGATTATGACCAAGCCATCGGGATCGATCCCAAACAAGCACCGCTATTTCTCGGTCGCGGTACTATTTTTGCTCTCAAAGGAACATACCAACGAGCCCTCGATGACTACGACCAAGCGCTGCGCCTGGACCCGAATTTTGCCCAGGTGTACGTGGTGCGCGGCCTTCTTCTCAGCAAGCTCGGACAGCCGGAGCGGGCCGCCGGCGATTTCGCTAAGGCCAGACAATTGAATCCCAGCATGCCGCTGCCATAGAGGTACGATGGCTCTAGGGTTTGCCCGCTGCGGCGGTGGCCGTAGCAGTAGCGGTCAGCAGATCCACAATGTCCTGATGTTTTCCTTGTTTCGCTGCTTCCAATGCGTTTTCATGATCGCTGAAAAACGTGTAGTTGCTGAGCCCAAAGCGGGTGGGTGTGATCTGGCCGATGTAAAGAGCATCATGGCCGTTCCGATTCGCGCCCGCAGCCAGCAATATCTTCACTACGTCGATGTGACCCTGCATGGCGGCCATAGTCAAGGCGGTTTCGGGAATGGCTCCGGTATGGACGATAAAGATGTCGCCTCCCGCCTCCGGTTGGGTCATGGTTACCGTAATGACCGCTCCGTATGCCGACCCCGTGAATGTCTGTCCCGGCTGTAGACTGCGACGGCCGAGGTCCGCCACATGCATGGTGGTGGTGAAGCTGGTGGAATAAAACATAGACACTTCCTTGTTCGCGCCCGCATCGAGCAATAACTTGACCACATCGGTATAGCCGTTCTGAGCCGCTGTAATTAGCGGGTTGCAATACTTCTTACAATCTTTATCCAACTGTCGGCTGCCGCCGGCATCGAGCAGCAGCTTGAGGACGTCCGCGTGACCGGCGACAGCGGCTTTTGCCATTGCGGTTTCGCCGAGTGCGTCCTTTTCACTTACATCCGCGCCCGCAGTCAACAATGCTTTGACAGTATCCGTGTCGCCTGCCGAAGCAGCTTTCATCAGCGGTGTTTCGCCGCTCTTGTCCCTCTGATCTACCTTTTTGTCTTTCTTGTTTTTAGCGAGAGCATAGCCTGCGGTGGCTAGAAGCAGTCCAGACAGCAACAGCACCGACACAGTCTTCCTCATCCGTATTTCCTCCTAACCCGGCCTTGCCGGATTTAAAAAAAGGTCCACCGATAAGCTCGGCGTAGGTGGGGGCCAATCATTCGCCCGCGGGAGTTTACCTCGAAATAGCAACCGGGGTCGAGCAGCCTTCCTCCAAATTGACAGGAAAGGTTGGCTGCCGTTGGTAGATGCCCCATGTTTGGCGGGCTGTTTTTCGCGAGACCGGAACGAAAGCGCACCGAGCAAGAAATCTCGGGCGTAAGTCCGCTTGCTCTTGTCTCGCAACGACGAAACGCGCATTCTTCACCCGCGCGCATCCGGTAAAATCAAACTGGTGGTGTCATGGACCAACAACCAGTGACGAACGAGCAGCGACTGCTATGAAAATTGGTGTTCTAGCCTTGCAAGGTGATTTTGATGCCCACCGCAAACGGCTCGAAGAGCTAGGTGCTGAAGTGGTACTCGTTAAGAAGCCTGAGCAACTTGACCAGATCGACGGCTTGGTTATTCCCGGCGGCGAGTCCGGAACATTCCTCAAACTCCTCGGCGAAGTCGGATTCGAAAAGCTCAAGCAATTCGTCCACCTGAAACCCACCTTCGGTACCTGTGCGGGCGCCATTTTGCTGGCGAGCGAAGTGGAGAACCCTCAGCAAGCTGGACTAGGGGCGCTCGACATCGGCATCCGCCGCAACGCCTACGGCCGCCAGATTGACAGCTCCATTCGCGAAGGGAGATTGGGAGACACTCCCATCGAGATGGTCTTCATTCGCGCCCCCAAGATTTCTCGGGTCGGTCCGGGAGTTGAAATTCTGGCCACTGAGGGCGAGAAGAAAGAACCCGTCGCCGTCCGGCAGGGAAGCGTGATGGCGGCAACTTTCCATCCCGAGCTGTCTGACGACACTCGCGTCCACCAGGCGTTTCTGGATTTGGTGTCAAATGGGAAAAGGGTTGGGTGAAGTGGATCCTGCCTGATTTGCGGTGTAAATTGCTTGCATGGAGTCGGCAGTATCCGCCGACGTGGCTCGAGCAGTGGCGAACCGTTACGCTCTCGGCTGGAAAATTCTCGGTTTCCCTTTACACCTCGCGGTCGTATACCTCATCGCCAAGTTCGGTGTCGTTTGGCTGGCGGCACTGATCTACAACACCGTCCGTCCTGCCTTACATATGCCTTCAAGCGATGGACACTTTCAATTCGTGTTTTCGCATCTTCTCCTCCTAAGCACGGTCTGCGGTTTTGCCGGAGGTCTGGTAACCGCCAAGTACAATCATCGAATCGCCCACTGCGTGTGGATCGTCCCTCTGGCGGTTCTTGTGTACAAATTCTCGACTTTTCCGTCGGGTGTTTTCGAAAACCAGTGTGCCGTTGCTTTTCACCATTACCTCGGCGGGGGTTTTCTCATTCCGGAGTTTCACACTTACCAAGAGATGTTTTCCATGGCAAGGACAAATCTATGTCGAGAGGAATGGACCAGCTTCGGAGCACCGCCCCAGTCTACGTGGGAATCGCTTACAGCATCGCTAATTGGATTGGCATGAAACTGAAGCTGAACATCACGGGCCTGAGCGGCTTCGTGCCGCACGCAGACGGATAGGGAATCCTATCCCACACCTCGCATTGGCTTCCATCTTGGCGTATAAGTAAAGGTTCCATTCAGTTACGAGGTAGGGTGAATGAACTGGATTCAATTCTCTTCGCCCTCTCTCGAGTCGTCCGCATTGTCTTATCATCCTAACCCGAGGTGATCTGCCATAACTCATAAAGAGCGTCTTCTTACTGCGATCAATCATGAAGAACCGGATCGCGTGCCAATCTACGCTTCCTACACACCTGAAGCCGAAATGAAAGTACTGCGTCACCTGGGAGTTGAATCCACGCAGACGGAAACCTATAAATCGGCCGGCGGCCCGCTCCCCGTCCTCATGGATCACGACATTCTCATTTCCTGGATGGGTCCTTGCACCGGCTACTACGCCGATCCGGCCAAGGAATACAACGACGAGTGGGGCATTCACTGGAGGTGGATCGATCACCCTTCCAGCGGGTCCTTCACTGAAATGGCGGTGCATCCGCTGGCTAACATCACCGATCCGGCGGAGTTCACCATGCCTGATTTCTCTACCGAGGGCCGCTACGCGGGCGTGCGAAAACTGATCGCAGATTACGGCAAGGAATACGGCATCATGGGCGGATTGGCCTGCACCTTGCTCGAACTCTCATGGTATTTGCGCGGCCTGGAAACGGTTCTAGAGGATCTGGTCGCGCGCAAGGATTTTGCGCACGCCTATCTCGACAAACTCATGGGCTGGATTCGCACTGCCGGCCGAAAGTACGTGGAACTCGGCGTCGACATTATCTGGATTGGCGACGACTTCGGCGCGCAGAATCGCATGATGCTCTCGCCCGCCATCTTCCGCGAGTTTTTCAAGCCCCGCTACGCCGAGCTATTTGCTGAATGGAAACGCATCAATCCGCAAGTGAAAATTGCCTTCCATAGCGACGGATATATTGTCCCGGTCATCCCCGATCTGATCGAGATCGGACTGGATATTCTCAATCCCATTCAACCGAAGTCCATGGATCCAGCGCAAATCAAAAAAGACTTTGGCAAGCACCTCACGCTGTGGGGAACAGTTGATATCCAGGAAGTGCTGCCCTTCGGCACGCCGGAAGACGTGGCTAATGAAGTGAAACTGCGCTTGCGAGGCGCCGGAGCCGGTGGAGGACTGATTCTTTCGCCGGCGCACAATCTGCAATCGGAGGTGCCGATCAAAAATATCCTCGCATTTTATGAGACTGCCAAAATCGCGGGCCGCTACCCGCTGAAGTTTGATTGAGAGTAGGGAGACACAAGAAGACTACTTGGCGCAAACCGAGCCCTGGAAAAAACCGGTGCGGCGCTGGCACGTTCGTGGGTCGCGCTGGCACCCCGGTGCCATTCCCACGAAGGACGTGAAGCGGTAATCTCACCGTTGAGCAGTTCTGGGGGAGGGCTGCCCGGGCGTCCAATGACTCGAATGAGTCGGACGCTCTTTTTTTTGCCCCCGACCTGCATCATTCTCGAGCCTCCATCGTTCGACAATTGGCGCAAGAACCATCTTCCGCTTTCTCTGGAAATCACCGGTGGTATTTACCGATCCACTCTGACTGACCAAGAATATGGCCCTGCATCGCCTTTTCTAGCTCCCGCTTAGTCGCACCGGGTTTCAACTTCAACTGCCGGTCCAAGGCGTAGAGTTTGAAAAAATAGCGGTGCGGTTTGCCCGGAGGAGGACACGGACCACCGTAGCCGATTTTTTTGAAATCATTGAGGCCCTGAATGCCGCCAGCATTGGGAAGCCGCTCAATCTTGGGAGCGTTTTCTGGCAGTCCAGTGGAGGATGGTGGCAAATCGAAAACCACCCAATGAGTCCACGTGCCGACCGGTGCGTCGGGATCGTCGGCGACGAGCGCCAAGCTTTGCGTGCCTGCGGGAGGCGATGTCCAGGAGAGTGCTGGAGAAATATCGTCGCCGTCGCAGGTGAATTTCCTGGGAATATCGCCTCCGTTGGAGAAACTGGCACTCGAAATTGCAAAGGCCATGGCGTTTCCTCCTTCCGCAAAAATGAACGAAGCCGGTTGGTTCGCGGCAGGTCGAAATGCGGCAGTGCCGGTTGTGGGAAGTAACCACAAAGCCGCGAGCAGGGTGAAGAATACCTTCACGGGAACGTACCTTAAGATCTCAAAGCCAATTTGATATGTGGTGCCAGTTGGATATCTAGTTCGTGGAAATCGTAAAGTTTACTGTAATCCGAGCTTCGGTTTCTACCGGCTGTCCGGATTGAAGATAAGGCCGGAAACGCCATTGCCGAACCGCGTCCATGGCGGCCGTGGAAAGGATGGCCGGCCCGCTGAGAACCCGCAAGTCCTGGATCGACCCCTCTTGTCCAATGAGAGCTTGCAAGATTACGGAGCCCTGGACCTTCATTTGTTTCGCCAGCAATGGATAATTCGGCTGAACGGGGCGTTCGACCATCTGGGCCGTGTCAGCCGAGATCCGGACTCGCTCGCCGGCATTGGCCATGGCGGAGGCTTCTGCAGTCGCGGAAGGCGCCGGCTCGGCCACAGTTCCCGGTGCAACGGCTCCTGGAGTTCCGGATTGCAAGTCAACTTTGACAGAACGGTTGGTGGGTTGTAGGACGGTACGCTGGCCTCCCGCTACAACTTCAACTTCCAGCGGAGGAAGGGCAGCGCGATTGGATGCCGTGATCATTGCCCCAGGGAGCATCGGCGCGCTCGGGGTGACGGCGGACACGGGAACATGCCCGGCTCGGGCAGGCGGATGCGATTTTGACTTGACGGACTTCGGAAGGCTTGGAGCTTCGTTCACCACGGGCTGGCTCGGCGCGCTTGCTGCGGGCACGGTTTCGTCGGTGGAATCTTCAGTGGTTTGCGGCGGAGATCCTAGCCAGAAATCCCGGTCTTTCACCACGACAACCAATAGAGCGGCGAGCAGCAGGCCAAGCGCAACCAACATCTGCTTGCGCTGTTTCTCTTGGCTCTGCGCTTCGGGGGAAGTCGGAATTTCTCGCTGAGTTCTTAAATCGAACATTGGCTCCACGCTAAGCCCCCTCCTCGCAACTGTCTTAGTATGC
The DNA here is from genome assembly GCA_963712035.1 of uncultured Acidobacteriaceae bacterium. Classification (GTDB taxonomy): domain Bacteria; phylum Acidobacteriota; class Terriglobia; order Terriglobales; family Acidobacteriaceae; genus PALSA-270. The sequence goes on from CAVQGL010000010.1 coordinate 396,220, forward strand.
CTCGAAACGGGCTGTGAAACCAGAAAAACTCGAACGGTTACGCTAAATCTTAAGAGCAATTACCCGAAGATGACTTTCGTCACCCAGAGTCACCTGTTCTCATTCGAATTTGAGAGCCGGCGTTCAGGCGGAGAGGATAGCCGGATGCAGGAAAGGGGTCACAGTGCAAACGGGGCTAATTTAACGGCAGGAATTCCGCTGGGGCGCCGTCCGGGCGGTTAAGCTCGACTACTCATCAAGGCACCTGCGACTCATGGGAGTTGCGGGGGTCCACTTGTGGACCTTCTTCTCATCTTGGGGCCCCTTGCCTTCGGTATTTGAGTAGCGGACCGGAGTTATATCGACAGAGTTTGCTTTGTGAGCCACACAGGCTTCGACTTTTTCCCGCAAGCCGCTGCCATCAAGCAAGCCTAGCAACTCGCTTCGGCGCGTCGCGTCCAGCCCTTGCAGCAATGGACATGTCAGCAGGTCTTCCGGTTTCATTGGATTACCCCCTGGGATCACTCCGTCGCAGCTTGCCCAACCACCCGTAAAATTAGAGACCCTCCACCTGCTTCTGGGATGTGACTCGAGGTACTTATCGCAGTGAGGACTGTCACAAACGGGCTCTCAGGCTTCGGGTTTAAAGATCATCCCCGCGCTGGTTTTACCATTCATTACCACCACTAGCGGCGCGGCAAAATGCAGATGGCGGACGCAACCTCGCTCTTCGATGGCGGGCTGCGACGCTAACCACTGCCAATCCACAAAGCCCTCGCCCAGGTCGGGATTGACCGTGAAATAGCCCGCCTGTGAGGCCATAAGATTCTGGAAAAAATGGCTGCCCTGTGACGGCGTCACTCGAAAATCACGGAATCCGGCTTCGATGATCACGCGGGCTCCAAGAATATCTTCCCAAGCCACCGGAATCCCCAGCCATGGGTCGTCTGAACCCCAGCGCCCAGCGCCAATCAGAAGATAAGGCGTTCTCTCACCACTCAGCCTGGCATTGAAATGCCGGACCTCGCGGGCTACTTCCTGATTGCGTGAACGATCCAGGCGATGCCAATCGACCACGACTGCATCGTACAAGTCGGTAATTCGTCCATGGCCCAGAACATTTGCGCTTTGGCAGACCAAGCGATCAGGAGCTACGCTCTCCATCGGAACTTCCTGGCCGTCTGCCGAGCGCACCAGGGGACGGATCTGCAGGAATCCAAAATCAGCAGTTTCGTTTCCCCGCGGCAAACGCACGGCAAATTCGATTTCCACGGCTCGACCCAATGCATGTTCCCCGACTTTCATAAGCTCTTGGAGAATCGTGGAGAGCGGGAAAATATCTTGTTTGAGGATTGGCGCAAAGCTCACAACGCGCGCGCCCGGCCGGCTGAGTCCATCGTAGATAGCATGATTGTCCTCGGAGTAGGTAGAACCAAGGCGATGCAGGGTTCCATCGCACTCCGCCGCGTTCAAGCCGAAGCGCACCTCTCGCAAGTTGGCAACCGGGTCATCGGAATGCTCGCGATGGTCCAGTTGCAATCCCCAAAATTCCGACTGGGAGTTCGCCAGAATGTCCTCTACCGAGGAGAATTGCAGAATATTCCGCGGATAGCGTGGGCAAAACCTCAGGCATGTTCCTCCCCCAACCACCTCCCGTCCCAGGCCCAGAGCGATGGCGGCGATTCCGTCCTCCGACCGCATGGGAGAAACCGGATAGAAGTTGCGCGAACGCAGAACCCCGGAAAAATCCGGATAAAATCGCTGGCCGTGGTGCGCGCCCACAACTTCTTGCAGAATGACTGCCATTTTCTCTTCTTCCAGACGATAGGGCGTAACCCGCAGGTAAGCTTTGGCGCGCTGGCTGAAAGTTGAAGCGTAGACGCGCTTGACGGCCTCCATCAGGCGCTCCAGCCGGGTACTAATTTCGGACTGGTGATTGCCCAGCATGAAGGTTTCGTAGACCCCGGTAAATGGGCGGTATTGCGAATCCTCCAGCAAGCTGGAAGAACGGACCGCCAGGGGATAATGCACCGCAGACAGAAACGCCGTGAGATCTTTTTGCGTTGCCGCCGGCAAAGGCGCGGTTAAAAAGCGTTGCTGCAGTTCGGTTTCGTCGTTGCAGCTAATGGCGAAATCCTGCAGGTTGTTCTCGATGACGAACCGGTCAAAAACTTCAGTCGCCAGAACGACCGCGGAGGGTACCATGACACGCACGCCAGGGAAACGGTGGCTCAATCGGCGGGTGTGCAGCAGGTGGCGAACAAAAGCCAACCCTCGCGCCTTGCCGCCCAGCGATCCGTCGCCAATCCGGAGAAAGAACGAGTCACCCAACTGGAAGCTATCCGCTTTGAAGTCGCCGACCAGCACTCCGGCTTGCTCACGGCGGTATTCCGCGATGGACCGGATCAGGTCGCGGCGCAAGTCTTCGCTGTCCAGAAAATCTGATACTTTGCGGGGCCTGAGCTTCTGCGCCAGCGCAAACTCGGTTCGTGCCATCAGCCAATGGGAGAAGTGGTTGCGCTGCCCATGAAATGCGATGCTCTCTTCCGGAACGCTGCGCACCCGTGCTTCCAGGGTGCTGAGATCGGCGGCCCGCGCGACTTCGCTGCCGTCGGGCACGCGAAATACAAAGTCGCCAAAGCCAAACTGCTCGGTCAGGAGGCGGCGCAATTCCCTCAATAGCGTGGGCGAACGCTTCCGAAGAAAGGAGAACCCTTCCGCCTGCGCGCGAGCTCTAAATTTTGTTCGGCTCGATTGCAAGACCACGGGCACATCGGGAACCAGGCTGCGCACGCGGCGCGCCAAGTCGAAGCCGACCTCCGGACTCAGTACTCCCGCGCGTGGAAACTCGACATCCGAAATCACCCCGAAAAGATAATCTCGATAGGTGTCCACAAGCTGCGCGGCTTCATCGTAGGTGGAACTCAAAAGGATCTTGGGGCGGGCACGCATCCGCAGAAGACGATGAGCGGCGTTCAGTCCTTCGCTGATCACGCGCCGAGATTGATTGATCAGCTCGGTATAGATGACAGGCAGGAACGACGAGTAGTAGCGAATATTGTCTTCCACCAGCAGAATAACCGGAACGCCGGCGACCCGCGTATCGTGAAGAACATTGCGTTTATCTTCGATGTATTTCACGATGGCGATCAGCATCCGCGCATTGCCTTGCCACAAGAAAATGCGATCAATGTCAGTGACGGGATTGCGCGCGACGAAGTCTTTGATTTCGCGATAATCGTAGGCCAAAACGATCACCGGCACATCCAGCCCCTGCCGCTTAACTTCGCGCGCCAGTTCAGCCGCGTCTGTCTCTCCTACGGAAAGATTGGTGACGATAAGATTAAAGCGCGGTTGCGAACGAGCCAGTTCCACGGCCTCCGCGCACGTTGATACGTGAGTAATACCGGGGGTCTGCTGCAGGTTTAGCTCGAGAGATTCCCGGATCAACAACTCGTTCAGGCGCCCGTCCTCGCGGAGAATGAACGAATCGTAAAGGCTGGAAACTAGAAGGATGTCCTGCACTCGGAAGGGCATCAGGTTTTCGAAGCCTTCGAAGCGGCGTTCAGTCTCGAGTTGCAGTTCTGGCACGGGTTGCACCAGCACGGTATGCCCTCGAATAAGTGTAAAAACACGCGGGATGGAGGTGAGTCCATCCCGCGTCATTGTTACCCTAGGCGCGACAAGTTAGACGAGTCCCTGATCCAGCATCGCATTTGCGACCTTTAGAAATCCAGCGATGTTGGCTCCATTCACCAGATTGCCGGGAGTCCCGTAGGTTTCCGCCGTCTCGTAGCAATTTTGGTGGATGGCGATCATGATTTTGTGCAGACGGTCATCCACTTCTTCCCGCGTCCAGGTCAGACGTGCGCTGTTCTGCGCCATCTCCAGACCGGAAGTCGCCACGCCGCCGGCGTTGGCAGCTTTGGCCGGCCCATACAGTACGCCCGCTTCCAGAAACATCCTGGTGGCTTCGAGCGTGCTTGGCATGTTGGCCCCTTCAGCCACCAGCTTGATGCCGTTGTTGATGAGGTTGGCGGCATCTTTCGCCGTGATTTCATTTTGCGTGGCGCTGGGGAACGCGCAATCCGCTTTGATGTTCCACAGTGGATTGTGCTCCAGCTTGACGTCAGTAGGCATGAAGATCGCCTTCTTGAAACGATCCGCATATTCGCGGATGCGTCCGCGACGGGCGTTCTTCAGATCCATGATCCAAGCCAGTTTCTCGCGGTTAATTCCGTCGGGATCGTAGATGATCCCGTCCGAATCTGACATGGTCACTGGCTTCGCTCCCAGATCGAGGAGCTTTTCAACCGTGTACTGAGAGACGTTTCCACTGCCGGAGACCAAGCAGAGCTTGCCTTCCAGAGTTTCTTTCCGCGTCTTCAGCATCTCGGAGGCAAAATACACGCAGCCATATCCCGTGGCTTCGGGACGAATGAGCGAACCGCCCCAGTTCAGTCCTTTGCCCGTGAGTACGCCGGTGAACTTGTTGGCCAGGCGTTTGTATTGGCCGAACAAAAAACCAATTTCGCGCCCACCGACTCCAATGTCGCCGGCAGGAACGTCGGTATCGGCCCCGATATGCCGCCAAAGTTCCGTCATGAAGCTTTGGCAGAAGCGCATGACTTCTTCATCACTCTTTCCCTTGGGATCGAAATCCGAGCCGCCTTTTCCGCCGCCCATGGGCAACGTGGTCAGCGAGTTCTTGAATACCTGCTCGAAGGCCAGGAATTTCAGGATGCCCAACGTTACCGAAGCATGGAAACGCAGCCCGCCTTTGTAAGGACCGATGGCGCTATTCATTTCAATACGGAATCCCCGGTTGATATGAATTTTTCCCTGGTCATCCTGCCAGGGCACGCGGAACATCAGCACGCGCTCTGGCTCGACAATACGCTCGAGGATGGCGGCCGTGCGAAATTCCGGGTGCTTGGCCAGAACAGGCCGTAAGGAATCAAATACTTCTTGGACCGCTTGGTGAAACTCCGGTTCTGCCGGATTCTTTGCTTTGACCAGGTTCCATACATTTGCTGTGTAACCGTCCGGGATGATTCCTGGCGGTGTCAGAATGCCAGCGCTCATATTGTTATCCTCCTGTGCGGAAGTGCTCTTCTACGGCAGCAGGGGAACGCAAGGAAAGGACGCTGAATATCGCAAGCACTTTATGTAGGGAGTGAAATCCGGCGAGTTTGTCGTGTAGCGCCGGCGTCCGGCCGGCTGTGGCGTGAGCGTCTCGCCCGCGCCTGCCTTCAATTGTCACTACTTCGTGGGGGCCGCCCACGATGGGCCGGCGAGACGCCGGCGCTACGAACGACGGGCTGGGTGTCAGGTGCCTCCGTGCACGAATGTTGCTCATCCGGCGGCAGTCCTCGGTGTCCTACTGCTACTTACAAACGTCCCATTACAACGCTGGTTGGATTTTGCGGCAGTGACCAACGCCACGGGAGTGGGTGAGCCTCGTCACACGCTACAAGGAGGAGCATTACAATCATTCTTCGGCATCCCCAGAGATTTTGGGATCCGTAATAGAAAGGCATGGAATGAATGGCATTTCTTCCGCAATCAAACTAAACAACCAGAACTTATCCAAACTGAAAGCTGAAATTCGCGTTCCCTCATATAACCGCAGCGCATTGCGTCAGAACACCGTTCACATTGGAGTTGGAGGATTCCATCGCGCTCACCAGGCCGCTTATTTGGACGATTTGCTCGCGCTCCCCAATACCGAAAGATGGGGCGAATGCGGCATGGGAGTGATGGCGAGCGATGAGCGCATGCGCGATGCGCTTAAAGGGCAAGACTATCTTTACACCATCGTCGAACGCAGTGCGGAGAAGCAAACGGCTCGGGTGATCGGCTCCATTGTCGATTATGTCTATGCGCCGGAAGAACGCGAAAGAGCCATTGAAAAGCTGGCGGCGCCCGAGACTAAGATTGTTTCTCTCACCATTACGGAGGGCGGCTATTTTATCGACGAAGGCACGCGCGAGTTCACCCCGGAACATCCTGACATTCAGCATGATTTGCAACATCCGGGCCAGCCGGTTTCATCGCTGGGATATATTGCGGAAGCTTTGAATCGCCGCCGCCAGCGCGGATTGCCTCCGTTCACCGTTATGTCGTGCGACAATCTGCAAGGTAATGGCCACGTGATACAGAAAGTGTTGCTTGCCTTCGCCGGGTTGCGTGACCCCGCATTGCAGCAATGGATTGCCAGCAAAGTGAGATTCCCCAACAGCATGGTGGATCGTATTACGCCGGTGACCACTGCGAAGGATATTGAATTCGCAGCCAGCAGATTCGGATTCCAGGATGCCTGGCCGGTGGTGACCGAGCCTTTTATCCAGTGGGTGATCGAAGACGAGTTCTCTAACGGGCGGCCCGAGTGGGAGAAGGTCGGAGCGCAGTTGGTTTCAGACGTTGTGCCATATGAGCTGATGAAGATGCGGCTGTTGAATGCAAGCCATCTCGCCATGGCTTATCTGGGCGCGGTCGCGGGATACACTCACGTTCACGAAATCATGCAAGACGCTCTCTTTCGTATGTTCATTGAGAACTTCATGGAAGAAGTGACTCCGGTAGTACCGAAGATTCCAGGCACTTCGGTGAAAGAGTACAAGAGAGTTTTGATCGAGCGCTTTTCGAATCCCACCATCAACGATCAGGTGACGCGCATTTGCTCGGAAGGTTCCGCCAAGATACCAAAGTGGGTGTTGCCATCGATTGCGGAATTACTCGAGACGCAAATGTCGATTGAGTTGCTGTGCCTGGTGATTGCCAGCTGGATTCATTACTACACGCAGGGAAGCGACGAACGTGGCCAGCCTCTCACCATCATTGATGCGCGGGCGGCAGAATTGACTAGAATTGCGAAAACCGCGGGAACCGACCCGCGGCCCATACTCGCCATCACGTCAATCTTTGGTGAGGCGCTGCCGGCAAATAACCTTTTCGTTGCGAAGGTAGAAGCAGCGCTGCAAGCGCTTTCCAAACTCGGAACGGCTGCAACCATGCGTCAGTATTCGTCCCATACCACACAGACGGTTCGAGAAAGATAAGCGTGCGAAAAATAGACTTGGTGATCTTCGATTGCGACGGCGTATTACTGGATAGCGAACGCATCAGCTGTGAGTGCGCCACGGCAGCGCTGCAATCGGTCGGCTTGCAAATCGATATCGACACGGTTTTTCGGCGCTTTGTCGGCGTCTCCCGCCACGACATGGCAAAGCAGGTGGCGGCGGAGGGGTATCCGGTAGGACCGAATTTTGCCACCGACCTGGAACACTCCATTGTCGATGCATTTGAAAAGCGGTTACGCGCCATTCCGGGCGTCGAACAAGCTCTGTCTCAGATAAGGCTGCCGGTCTGCGTGGCTTCCGGGAGCCCGCTGCCCTACGTCCAAAGAGGTTTGCAGTTGACGGGCCTGTCGAGATTTTTCGGGACGCATCTTTTTACTGCGTCCATGGTCAGCCGCGGCAAACCTGCTCCTGATCTTTTTTTCTATGCCGCGAAGAAGATGGGCGTTGCTGCCGAGCATTGCCTGGTCATTGAAGATTCCGCAACCGGGGTGAAGGCCGCGAACGCCGCCGGAATGCCAGTTTTTTGGTTTCTCGGCGGAAGTCACATCGATCTGCAAAAGCGTCCGCCGGATTTCGCCTCAGCCCATGCTGACCTGACCTTCGACTCTATGCTTCAACTGCCGGAATTAATTGACCGCTTTTGCGCGACGAACGGTTCCTGAGGCGTCCTGCGTTTTCGTGAATGCGATTTTTCACTCCTTTTTTTTCGTGATCCTCACCACTGCGACGGGCCCCAGCAGCCCCGAAGCGAGTAGCGGGGAATTCGCCTTATAGGGATGGTAGACGGTAAACGTATATTTCGTCGTGGCGTTCGGCTGCTGATCGCCGATCAGTCGATTCACCCACGCATTGGTGACTCTAACAATCACTTCATTAGCGCCCGGCTTCAGAGCGTCAGTGGCATCGACTCGGTAGGGCTTGTGCCACACCGTACCCAGCGGCTTGCCGTTGACCGTGACATTGGCCAGATTTTTGACATCTCCGAGGTCGATCCACAAGCGCGCTCCCGGCTTGAACCACTGCGACGGTGCGTGAATGGTCTTCGTGTAAGTACCTACGCCGGAGAAATACTTCACTCCCAGGTCTGGGCTCTCGCTCCACGATGCCAGCTTATCCATCGTGATGGAAGCTGGCGCACCCCGTCCTGCCTGAAAACTTACATTCCACGAGCCGCCGATCGTGGCGACTTGCGATTCTTCCATCTTCGGCAGAGTGACTGAGTTCGTTTTGGCCGGCTCACGAAATACCACGAACACTGCGCCCCACGGCTCCAGATGCAGAGGCACGGTCGTCCGCCCGTCGACGATCGTGTAGGAAGCTGGTTCTGTCATTCCGGTATCGGCGTGCCACAGCTCGGGAGTCTTGTCCGCCACTCGGAAAGTGGCGTTCACTTGTTCGTTCCGGTCATTCCGGTTGTCGACGAAATACAGATCCCCATTCCGCAGTCTGCGATGCACAAAAAGAATCTTCGTATCGCTCTCTGGTTTCGTGTAGTCAAAGTCGGGCGGCAGCTTTAACGCGGCGAATGCATCGGATAGGGTCTCGCCGGAATAGACTTTACCTTCTCCCACATCGCGCACCCCGGCAACACTTCCCCATAACTCGTCAATGATGCGGTGAAACTCCTGATCGCTATCGGCAAGACTCGGAGTGTCTACTGGCTTCGCGCCCACTACGGTTGCTCCTTGCTTCACCAAGTCGCGAATCCGTCGCAGTACGGGCAGGGACATATGTGTGCTATACGGATCAAGCGCCAGCACCCGATATCTCATTCCGCTTTCGGTCGTGATGAATCCGTCTTTGACTGCCAGCTTGTGAATCAGCGCATCCGCGTTCACATAGTCGAAGCCATAACCGGCTGGAACATCCGGGGACTTGTCGGCGAAAATCGCCGTCAGGTTCGAATCTTCCCCGTAGTAATAAAGCACGTCTGCTCCGAAATGCCCCTGCTGCAAAAGAAATGAGCTGCGCGCGATGTAGTTTATCCACGGCGCTGCCTCTTCTGCCCAAGTCTCATTGCGCGTGAACCACTGCCCGTATATCCCCAATCCCAGTCCCGGGACTTTACCCACCAGGGGCTGATGTACCGAGCAGTGAATCACGAAGCGGTTGATGCCCTCGACGAGCTCTTTGTCCGCGGTTGGTTTCAGCGTCGCTGGTGACCACGCCCAGGGAGACTTCGACGCGGTCATCGACTCAGCAGCCACGATGTTTTGTCCGTAGATGTGCGCTACTGAGGCGGACTCGCGGACATCCGCGTTGGCAGCGTACTGTTCGTTGTTCACACCCAGACGCTGAGTCCACATGGCGCTCATCGGAACGTCGTTGAGCTTCTTAACCTCCATGCCATCGGCAATGAAGGCTCGCCCGCTCTCATGCGATTCGCCATAGTGTCCCATCCCGCGCTCTTTCACGGATGCCTCGACCTGTCCGTAGTGTTCGTCGGCGGTCAGGTCAGCAATGGTTTTGCGCAGATCCCATAAGAAACGATCGCTTGCTTCCGCACTCTCCACCACGTGTCCGGCGAGCACTGGCATCCATGGCAGAGGGTCATATCCTCGGCGCTGGGTGAACTCCGCGATCATGTTATCGGTCCAATTTTGTGCACCCGCCTCCCAGCTGTCGGTGATGACGAACTTCAGGCCGCGCGCTCCCATGAACTCGGGACCAACTGCGCTCTTGTAGTTGTCGAGATAATGGTCCATGTAGTTCTTCACATACCTGCGATTCAGCTTGTCTACCTCCAAACCAGTCGCTTCAGCGGTCGCCGGATGGTTCGTGATTCCCAATAGCGAATATCCAAACCGCAAGACGACCCAATCGCCACTTGGCGGCGTCCAATCCAGAGTTCCGTCGGCGCGAAGTTTTGACGTGAGATCAATCACGTCCGACTTGGGGATCGCGTCGCCCGATGCCACCTCTGGCGTCGCGAACTGGTAGAGGTCAGGCATCGGTTCAAAAGCCGCTTTCTCTTCAAAGCGGTTCACGCGGGCACCCGGATGCAGCACCAACTCCGCGATCTCGTAATCGCTCGGTTGCTTGTTCGTGGCCACCGTGTCGGATGAATTTTCGGCGTCCTGTGCCCAGAAGGGGGGCGCAGGGGGCGGAACTCTCTTGAACGTCACGCGAAAGAACCGCGCCGTTGCTGGCGGAAACGAGAACGTATGCTCCGGCGCGCCCTCATTCGGAAGTTGGACAACCGTCCGGAAACTCTGACCATCGCCGCTCGCTTCGAGTGCCGAAGCGCACGGCTCGTCGTCCGTTCGTACGATGGTCAATGCCCGCATGGTCTGCGGTTGCGCAAACTCATACTGAATCCAGGAAACTCCGTCGACGGGCGGAATCGGCAGCTTGGTGGTCTTTTGCAAATCACCGTCGGTCAGCATCGCCAGGTCAGGCGTGCCACCGCTAAACGTCACCTTCGGATGCAGCGACATCACCGGCACATCGCTGGCGGGAACGCGATAGGCAACCACTGCGCTGTCGGCGTAGAACTGCGGCTCGGGAACAAGATCGTGAACCGACATGTTCTGAAAGGGGCCGGTTTCGGACGGGGGCTTGGCCAGCACGCCAGTAAATGGCTTTCCGCCTTCGAGGTAGGTCTCGCTCCAAACATATTTCTTCATGCCCTGCGAAGCCGGAACCCAAGGTCCGCCGGTCTCACTCCAGCCTGGTGATCCGGCGACTGCCTCTTCAAGTCCAAGCTGGTCAGCAAGTTTAGTGGCGTAGAAAAAAGTGTCCTTCCATTCCGGAGTCATGTAGGCGAGCCGGTGCTCTACCACTTGTGGGGTGTTGAGCGCCGCGTCAAAATTTTGGAACCCACCCAGCCCGATCCGATGCATCCATTCCAGGTCCAACTGGATGCCTTCTTTGGTGATGTTGCCATTCATCCAGTGCCACCAAACGCGCGGCCGGGCTCCGTTAGGCGGGTTTTCAAATCCGCTTTGGAGGGAATCAATACCCATCTGCGAGGTTGCGCTACCGATGGTCAAAAGGAATATGATCACGCACCCCGAAAATAGCTTGATCCACCGGCCCAACGCGCTGCGGCTCTCTTGCTGGTTCATTGTTTTCGGATCCTCCCGGATCGCGATGGAATTGTAGTCCTCGCAGCAGGCTTCTGTCCGCCAATCGGTCCGTCCCGGCGAACATTGTTGCGGGCCAGGTCTGATAAAGTAATCCTCGGTTTTGTAATTCATTTTCTGTTACATAGTGGAGGAGTACTCATCGTGTTTAATTCTGACGAATTTAAAGGCCGAGTAGCGGTGATCACGGGCGGCAGTGACGGAATCGGGCAGGATTTTGTGCGCGTCCTTTGCGAAGCGGGTTGCGAGACGTATTTTTGCGCGCGCAACGCCGAGCGCGGCCAAGCCGTGGCCAAAGCGCTCGGACCTCACGCCCATTTCGTACAAACCGATCTTGCCGTACCCGAACAAATCACTGCTTTCGCCGCGCATGTTCGTGAGCATGCGGGTGCAGTCGATTACCTCGTAAACAACGCCGCTAACGACGACCGCATCGCTTTCCGCGACATCACCGTGGAAAACTGCGATCGCATGTGGAAGCTGAATCTGCGTTCCTACCTGCTGACTTCGCGCGCCTTTCTCGAGTTGGTGCTTGCGGGGAAAGGCAAAAGCATCCTGAACATCGGAACTTGTAACTGGATGGTGGGCGAGGCGCCTTTTACGGTTTACAACGCCACCAAGAGCGGCATCCTGGGCTTCACGCGTTCGCTGGCTCGCGAACTCGGGCCCGAAGGCGTCCGTGTAAACATGATTAATCCGGGATGGATCATGACGGAAAAGCAACTTCGCAAATATGTGACCGAAGCCGATAAGAAAATGTTGTTGGAAGTACAGTCTTTGAAATTTCTGGTGGAAGCACGCCACGTTTCTCCGGTCATGATGTTTTTTCTGAGCTCGGCCTCGGGCGCGGTAAGTGGGCAGAACCTCGTAGTCGACGGCGGAAGAATTTTCCAGTAAAGGGTCCTTTCATGATTCGTAAGTTTCCATACGTTCGCAGTGGTGCATTGCTAGCGGCAATCTGGTTCACCATGCTGCCCGGGCTGTACTCGCAGACTTCGCCTCAGACGCCTGATGTTCCCCCAAAGTACGAGGCGCCGACGGCGGCCAATGACTACATCAAAAGCGACGTGATGATCCCCATGCGCGATGGAGTTAGGCTGCACACGGTCATCGTCATCCCGCGCGGGGCTAAGCATGCGCCCATCATTCTGACTCGCACGCCGTACAACGCTTCTGGGCGAGCCCAGAGAAATTTGTCTCCCCACATGCTGTCTTTGTTGCCCGAGGCGGATGAAGTATTTGTGGCTGACGGATACATCCGGGTGTTTCAGGATGTGCGCGGCAAGCACGGCTCGGAGGGCGAATACTATATGACTCGTCCTCTGCGAGGGCCGCTTAACTCCAGCACGACGGATCACTCCACCGACGCCTATGACACCATCGATTGGCTGGTGAAGAATATTCCCGAATCTAACGGCAAAGTCGGAATGCTTGGCAGCTCTTACGAGGGATTCACGGTGGTGATGGCGTTGGTGAATCCGCATCCAGCTTTAAAGGTAGCGGCCCCTATGAGCCCAATGGTGGACGGCTGGATGGGCGACGACTGGTTTCACTACGGGGCCTTCCGCCAGAACAGTTTGGATTACTACGTGGGCCAGACTTCGGCACACGGGGCGGGGCAGGGCATTGAACGTGAGAGTTACGACGACTACGACAATTTCCTGCGCGCGGGAACGACGGGAAGCTTTGCGCAGGCTGGTGGTCTCGATCAACTCCCGTGGTGGCGGAAGGTCTCGGAGCATCCTGCCTATGACGAGTTCTGGCAGCAACAGGCGCTCGACAAAACCATGGGCGTGCAGCCATTGAAAGTCCCCACCATGTGGATTCAAGGCCTATGGGATCAGGAAGACATGTGGGGAGCCATCCATTGTTACCTGGCCGTGGAGCCCAAAGACACGCACAATGACATGAATTTTCTGGTGATGGGCCCGTGGCGCCACAGCGGAGTCAATTCTGATGGCTATACCCTCGGACCGCTGCGGTGGGAAGGCGACACGGCGCTGCAGTTTCGTCGCGATGTGCTCAAGCCCTTCTTCGACCAGTATTTGAAAGATGGCGCTCCCAAGGCCGACACTCCTCCAGTTCTTATCTATAACACCGGAGAGAATCACTGGGACCGGCTGAAGTCGTGGCCGCTGGCCTGTGAAAGCGGCTGTGCATCAAAGTCGAAGCCGCTCTATTTGACAAAAGATTTCGGCTTGTCATTTACCGCGCCGTCGGCGAGCGATCCTAAGTCGGCTTATGACGAGTACGTCTCCGATCCAGCAAAGCCTGTGCCTTACATCCGGCGTCCAGTCCGCTTCGCCAACTGGGACGCGTGGAAGGAGTGGTTGCTTACCGATCAACGCGCGGTGGTCGACCGTCCGGATGTTTTGTCCTATGTCACGCCGCCGCTGACGGTGCCAATTCACATCGCCGGACCGTCGGTCGTGAATCTGGTTGCCGCAACCAGCGGAACGGATAGCGATTGGGTGGTTAAACTGATTGACGTTTATCCCGATGAGGTGCCGAGCCAGCCGGAGATGGGCGGTTACGAACTGGCTATCGGCATGGACATCTTTCGCGGCCGGTATCGCGAGAGCTTCACGATTGCCAAGCCGATCCCGTCAAACACGCCACTGGCCTATAAGTTCGCGCTGCCCATGGCAGATCATGTTTTTCTGCCAGGGCACAGAATCATGGTGCAGGTTCAATCCAGTTGGTTCCCGCTCTATGACCGGAATCCGCAAACTTTCGTGCCCAACATTTTCTTTGCCAAGCCACAAGATTATGTGAGGGCGACTGAGCGCGTCTATCACGCGGCGGACGAGGCTAGCTTTATCGATCTGCCGGTGGTTCCGTAGCGAATACGTTGGGCCCGGTGTGAAGGAAACATTTTTCAGGGCAGAGAAGGAGAACGGCATGAAGCCAAAGGGATTCGGCATTTCTCGTTCGCCCCAGAGAATGGGCACGCTACCTCTTATTTTTCTCAGTATTGTCGCGGTTTTGGTGGTATCGGCTGATGCCCAAGACCTGACTTACCGCTCGCCGTTCTTTCGCGTCGAGATGGCGCCCGACCAGCCTAATTTCCGCACCCTGGCGGTCGACTCTTTGGGAAAGAGCAAACTGGATGTCAACGTCATGCTGCCGCTGGCGACGAATGAACCGGCCTTTCAAGCTTTACGTAACGGACAGACCATTGAATACCGGCGTCCTGGGAACAGCATTCCGGCGTGGACTTTCACCTTCAATGATCAAAGCTTCGTCATTCGTTCCAATTATTCTGCGAAAAATGCTACGCAGGATCTGACACTTGCTTTTGACCCCAAGGGCAGCCACGCGACATTGCTCGGTCTTTTCACGGACGAGGGAGCGATTCGCTTGCCTGCGTTGCTGCATTTTCCGGATCATGGAACCTTCCGCATCACGAGCACCGCGAAGGATGTTGTTCTCGGCTACGATGCCCTGCGTTTCCGCGACAACTTCATACGTGTATCGTTTCCGGCAGCCGATAAGGAACAGATGGAAATCGAATATCGGCTGGATGTGACCGCCATCTATCCGCACATGCCGGGAATCGAAGCTGACCCGCGCTACGATGGGTTTCGCCGCGATTTCCTGAATATTTTCCAGCTCAATCCACGGCGCCGCGTTCTGGCCAACAATTCCGCCAGCGATGCCGTCGCGTTCACGGTGTTCGAATACTCGATGATGGCTTCGCACATGCCGCCACTGGCCGATGGTCTGAGTGCACTGGATATTTTGCGGCAAACCCTCGACCGCTACGTCGGTGGCATGAAGGGCTACGGCATGGAAGGCTATGACAATTCCGCGGACACAAAATATGATTTTCTCGACACCTATCCTTCGCTGGTGATGGCCTCGTCCGACTATATCCAAGCGAGCCACGATCAGGCCTGGCTCAAACGGAATTATTCCGTCATCAAAAGCTGGGCCGACAAGATGATTGAGTTCAACCGCGATGGCGACGGCCTGATGGAATATCCACTCAGCGGCAACTCCGGTTCCTGGCCGGAGAAAGTTACGATTCGGCCCTCCAACTGGTGGGACACGATCGGCTTTGGCCATAAGGACGCCTATTCGAATGCTCTGGCATATGTTGCCTTTAATGATATGGTGCGGCTTGCGGACGAGGCGGGCAACGCCGCCGACGCCAAGATCTACAGAAATCGCGCGGAAAAAATCAAAGCAATCTACTACCGCACGTTTTACGATCCCGCGACCGGAGTGCTGGCAGGATGGAAAAGCGCTGACGGCCAACTGCACGATTATTATTTTCTGTTCGTGAACGGCATGGCAGTCACCTATGGCCTGGTTACGCGCGAACAGGGCAATGCAATATGGGACAAGCTGCTGGTCGAAATGAAAAAGGTTGGCTATACGCGCTTTGATCTGGGGCTGCCGGGAAATCTGGTTCCAATTCGAAAAGAAGATTACGTGGACTTGCGGAAGGAATTCGGTGGTCCCGAGAAAGCGGATGGCTCCGACGGATTTCAAATCTACGAAAACGGCGGAGCGACCGCCTGTTATGCCTATTTCACCATCCAAGCCTTGCGCGAACTGGGCCGGGACAAAGAAGCAGAGGCGATTCTTTTTCCCATGCTCAAGGCATTTGAAGATGGGGGATTCCAGGGCAGCAATGCCGACGGGGATACTTATGACTGGAAGGCCTGGGACGGCGCTCCGCATGGCTACGAAGGGCTATTGGTCGATGGCTATCTAACTTTGCTTGCGGCCATGCCGCGGTAAGACTCGGCGGGTCTAGACGCCTTGACGGTTTTTTGACAGTTTGTTGGGTTGAGGCTTCGCCAAACTGCGAGATTGGTACTACGGAGCGGTGACACTTGTGCGAGTCCCAGATTATCGCCCAAGCCCTGGGGCGATGGTGCCCCGGCGTCAGGTGTTCGCATCATTGGTCGTGTAGTTGGCCAAGGCTTGGGCCAACCACAAGTGTTTGCCCAAGAATCGGTCCTCCTAATTCCTTGGCCGGCTTCGGTACCATTCGATCGTGCGCTGGAGCCCTTCCTCCAACGCTACTTTAGGTTTGTATCCCAGATGTTTTCGGGCGCACGAAATGTCAGCCAAAGAATGCTTGATGTCCCCGCCGCGTTCCGAACCATAATTCACTTTGCCGGCATATCCGGTTAACTTCCTCAGGATCCGAATGGTTTCGTTTAGATCTACTCTTTGCCCGTTGGCTACGTTGAAAACCCGTCCGGCCACTTCATCAGCAGGAGCCCGCGCAGCGAGCAGATTCGCCTCTACCGCATTGTCAACATAAGTGAAGTCGCGGCTCTGACTGCCGTCGCCGAAAACCGTGGGTACGGTGCCGTCCAGCATGCACGTGATGAACTTGGCCAGCACGCCGGAGTATTGCGAAGTAGGATCCTGCCGCGGCCCGAAGACATTGAAGTAGCGCAAGCAAACTGTTTCCAGTCCGTAGCACCGGTAAAAAGACAGCATGTAATATTCGCAGGCGGTTTTCGCTACCGCGTAAGGCGAGATAGGGTTGGGCGTCATCGCCTCGTGTTTGGGTAAAGTGGGCGTATCGCCGTAGGCGGCTGACGAAGCGGCAAATACTACTCGCTTCACCTTCGCGTCTCGCGCCGCGACCAGCAGGTTCAAGGTCCCGTCCACGTTGACGCGATTGCTGCCGAGCGGATCAAGCACCGACTTAGGGACGGAAGGAATGGCGGCTTCGTGAAAAATGTAATCCACTCCCGCACAAGCTGCGTGAAGCGCTTCAATATCCAGAATGTCGGCCTCTCGAAAATCAATGGAGCCCAGGATCTCCACGATATTCTCGCGTTTCCCGGTCGAAAAATTGTCGAGCCCGCGCACGTGATCCCCTTGCGCGAGCACCGCCCTTGCCAACGCCGAACCGATGAACCCAGCTACTCCTGTAATCAGACAGGTCGCCATAGGATTTTATGATAGCGGATTGGCAGCAATGCGATGATGAACGGGTGAAAAACCGCGATGTCAGGACTGGCCTGCTATTCCAATGGCTGAGCGAATTTGCCGCCAAACGTCTTCGCGTCCGGCTCCAGTGCGGGCGGAGTAGGGCAACACCTGCGCTTGCGGAAATTCCGCGGCTAAAGTCTGCATCGCGTTACGCAGTTGATTCCCGGAAAGCCGGTCAGCCTTGGTGCCGACGATCAAAAACGTCCGCCCGCTGGCAGACAGAAAATCGAGCAAGCGACGGTCGCTCTCCTGCGGAGGGACATTGACATCCACCAGCGCCAGGCAAAGCGCGAGGTTGGGCCGTTCGCGCAAATACGGCTCGATGAAGCTGGGCCACTGGCTGGAAATTTCTCGTGAAAGCTTGGCATACCCGTAACCCGGCAGGTCGGTGAAAATCAGCTCGGGGCGCGGCTTTCCGGAAAAGCGTACTTCGAAAAAATTAATCGCGCGGGTGCGCCCGGGAGTGGAACTCGTCTTGGCAATCTTCGCGCCCAGCAGGGAATTGATGACACTTGATTTGCCGACATTCGATCTGCCCAGAAATGCAACTTCAGGCAAAGTGGGAGGCGGAAAGCGCGAAGCATCACTGACCGAGGTCAAGAACTGGGAGAGGACACGCATAAACTAGTTTGCAGGTTCGCCGCATAAGATGCAAGCGCGCGTCAAATGATGGGTGGCCCATCCTAGTCGCGTTTTTTGCGACTAGGGTGGGATTCCACAAATTCGCCTTTTATTGAGCTACGTAGGCCCCACTCTGGAAATCCAAGTCCAGACTCTCACCCTTGAATGCAATATGAAACTGCTCGGACCCGAAACCCACATGAGCATAGGGATTATCCCAGCGCGGGTAGTCGTGGAGGGCGATCTCTTTCCCGTCCAGCGTCAGTAGGCCCGTCCAGCCGAATCTCAATTCACCTACTCCTGATGCCGCATACGTCACCTGCAGCCCTTTCACATCGATCGCCGCCTGCGACACCTTTTGCACGAACGCCTGAAACGATCCGTCCGTCGCCTTGCGTCCGACATGGCAAATCCAAATGTTCTGTAAGCCAGGCGCGCCGATCTCTTGCCCAGCTTCTTGCCCCGAAGTTGCCCACCGGTACGGGAGATGCGAATACAAGCCAATGTAGCCCTCAGCCACGCGCCCGAAGACCCATCCTCCCCCCGCCGCTGCTGGCACCTCCACCACTTCATCGAATGCCCACTTCGGAAAGTAGGCGTGAGTGAATCCATAGGGAAGCGTGTCAAGTCCACCGGGCGCGACATGCCGCTGGATGTTATAGATCGAGATCAGTACATCTTTGTACTGAGCATTACGCGGCATGCGGCCATTAGACGTCCAGTAGCCGGGGCCTTCGCCCAGATCGTGCGCTCCGGGGTTGGTGGCAAATACGACAGCGTAGGGGCTCAGCGTCGCTTGCCAGATGTGCTGCTGGTACCCCTTCTCTCCCGCCCGATAATCCTGCGCGGTGGAAAGCATGGCGTCGGGCGTGCGATAAGTTACCTTATTCACCTCCGACATCACGCCACCGTTGGCGTCGGGATTCAACAGTCGGCTCGCGAGCGGCATCAGGCCCAGAGGTCGCAACACTCTTCCCATCGTCCGCAAAGGCCGAAGATCTTCGTAGTACCAAAGGTGATATTTCTCAGCCGCATCATAGGTCAAATTGATGACGCTAGGATTGGTAAACGCGCCCATGCCCCACCAGAGCTCGAAGTCCTTGGGATCGGTCAGGCTTAGCCCGTATTGCGCCGCTGCCGCGGCCGTCAAAGGGATGGAGTGTCGTTCGTAATTGATCGACTCTTCGGGCATGTCCTGCCCGATGGCTTCAAGCACCGGCGGGACGGCGTAACGTTTTCCGGTCGCCAGCATCGTGCTGGCCATGTCCACCGATTGCAGCCGTCCGCGGCCAAAAACGAGAGTTTGGAAATTAAGCAGGTTGTCGCCTTCCGCGCTGCGCACCAATACGGTTGTTGCTCGGCCATGCGAAGTGCCCAACTGCCCGTAATAGGAGTTCACTGCAATATCAAATAAAAACAAGTCCACCATCATGGTGGCGCGTACTTGAACTTCGGGATCGCGCGCAAATTCCACCAGATTCAAAAGCGCGGCAAGATCCATGTTGTAGTAGGGAACGGAATCCCATTCGGCGGTCCCGGTGCGGGCGTGGAGGTCCAGCCAGCGCAACACGGCAGCCCGCGCTTTTTCCTCGTGCTCCCGGCCGGTTTTGCCATCATTGGTCAAGATGGTGTCCGGAAACATCTGCCCCACCAGATAATCGGAGCTGTGACCGAGAATCTGATGATTTTCGGTCCAAGTGATGGTCTGGGTCTGCCCGGGTTCGTCCAGACCATATTTGTAACCAAGAAGCGCCTTGCGGATGGCCTCGGCCTGCGCCGGTGCCAGGAAGCCGTCGTCGTGATGGAGATAATAGGCGCGAACCAGATACGCGACGGTAAAGTCAGAAGGGTCGCGACGATTGTTTATAAAGTCCAGTGCATCATTCAGTGCGCCGGGAGACAAAGTCTTAATCGTGCCAGCTTCCATCTTGAGCAGGTCAACCATCACTCCGCCGCGTTCGTTGGGAGTGGGTTGTTGTGACGCCCACGCAAGATACATTTGCCGCCGCTCGGCATAAGTGGGCGCAATCAGAGTCTTGCTGAACAGCGCTTCGCCGGGTTTAGGGTGCGCGGATGGGGCGTAGTCGAAATGCGCGCTGGGCCAACCGGCTTTTGTCACGGTAGTCGCCCGGTTGACGGCAAGCCATCCCGCAGCCAGCGCTGCAAGTGCCGCGGCTAGCCAGATCAATTTATGTTTCATTGGAGGAGCAGCCTCTGGAATGTGGTCGACCGATCTACAGGCGGCACGCTAATCCAATCCCAACGGCCGTTTCCTCTCGATGTCATCTTCTTTGAGCGGATGGAGGTGGTGCCAAAGATATAAGATTCCCGCGGCCACGACTCCGATTCCAACGCTGATCAAAATAAACCACCGATAAGCAGGGAAGACGATCGACACGACAACCACGATGCCAATGGCCGCAATCAGGCCCGTGGAACCTTTGAACACGCTGCGGTGTTTGCCATTCTGAACATCAGGCGACATGAGGACGGCCTCCGCCGAACCATTCTAGCCCGAACCTGGCGCAAAAGAAAAAGGCCCGCAAGCGAACAAAACTCTGGAGAAGTTGCGCTTCCTGACCGAAGCGATCCAAAAAGGACTGCCCTCAGAGCCCGTGTCGTTTGAACGATGGGTGCCCCATCCTAGTCGCGTTGTTTGCGACTAGGGTGGGATTCCACACATGCTTTCGCCGGGGGCCCCGGCCGGGGCTCGAACCGGAGCAGTGGCGCTGAAGGAGCTATCGGGACTATGCTTGCGGCGAAGTGGGCACGGTGCAGATCAAGTAATGGGGAGCGGCGAGCCTGGGACGGAAAGACCGCGCTGCATGAGTCCCTCTCTCCCCACCTTTGCAAAAAGCAAAATCGCAAAGGTGGGCCACCCGCCATGATGAAGCTGCCATCGACCGACATCTGCTCGCCCTCGACCAGGCCCGCCGCCATGCACTGCTCTACAATGCGCTCAAACAACTCCTGAAACAGGTTCGACAGATCGAACATTGCGAACATTCTCCTTTCGCTTCCGTCGTGGCAAATGAAAACCTAGAAATAGAAAGCCAGTTTCTATAGCTACTTACTCAGCCTTGTCGCGCCCGCGTACCAGCCATCAAGTTTACGTTCCAGTATCTTGCCGCCAACTTCTGCTTTCGAGCCAACATATCCAGCGGTGGGTACTTGCGAGCCGCCACTTTTGAGAAACACGAGTCTGTGCCCCTTCGCAGGATCTAACCGAATAAGCACGAATCGGTCGCCAAATGATTCGATCTCGAAGGAGTTCTGAACGAATTTATCCGCCGGTATGTCGAGAAACACTTTCCTCGGCAGAATCAACTCCCCGCTGGTCAGAGCATTTCCCCATCCCGCGTGCTGTTTCAAATCAGCATCCGCATAGACAAAATCCCAATCACCCCATTCTGCTTTTCTCTTCACTGGACCGACATTTGAAACCAGAGCTCCGCCTCTCACGTAGTACGACTTCTTGTCCCTCGGAACAAACTCACCGTTATCGCTGATACCGCCCCAACCGCCACCTGAGTCCGTCTTGAGCGGTTCGTTTTCTGGAATCGAGAACTCGATGGTAGAATCTTTTGGGATTTGCGCGACCTCCGCATCGTGTTTAGTAGTGGGCGGAAGCCACGACCATTCGTCCAGTGCAATCACAGGCTTCGACGCTGCGGCCTGACCGGAAGTGCCCGATAGCGAAGACTTGCCGCATCCCGTCGCGAGTAGCGAAACTGTCAGAACGAACATAATGGCTCTCATCGTGGCTTCCTTTCATTTGTCGCTGGGGTCCTCTGTACCAAGATCAGTGAGACGCCCAATCTACTAGCTCAACCGCGAGCTTCGCCCCGCCGTGTCATCTCCAACGAAGTCATAAAGGCTCTTCAAAAGAAAACGTCGAAAGCATACCAAAATTCTCACGGGTCCGCCGTGAGGCTCAGCGGTGGTCAGCGATGTGCCCCAAGAACCCTATTCGCCGCAACTGCCGCCGCGTTAGCTTCAGCCTACGGGAAAAGCGCGAAGTGGAACAGCAACATTTCCATCCCCATCTAATAGGCGCGCTCACCCCAATTCGAAAAAACTCTCTACTTTTTCCATTGCTATGTTTTATTGTGTGAAATCCATATCCAATCGTAGGGTTGGAAACAGTATGATTTTTGCTGTCTTTCCCATCGAAGAACCATAATTTGGATTCTGGTGACACTTGAAGCGCGAGCCGATGCAACTCTCGCAGGTCACTGCGTTTTGGCTCCGGCTGGCTGGTAATATACTTCTTGATTTGTTCTTGTACGTTCATATGTTCTGTTCTCTACTTGTGCGCACGAGATTATACGACTGTCCCTCCAAGAAGACGGACACAGACGCACAACTCACAAAAAATGCCGCCGTCGCATAGAGTGCTCGCTTCTTCCATAGACGCAGGTACTCTTCTGCATCCTGCTTGGCTCCCTCTCGCTCTTCTTTGCTTGGAGGGACTTCATTCTTGTCGAATATCATCTAAATCTCCCTCCCAATCAGTCGCAGACCTGATGAAACGCGCGATGCGAAGTGCAGGCCGCATCCCCTTGCGGACCGCCTTGCGACAGAGCAACCCAACATCGGCTGCAAACAGCGAGTTCATAGCATCTGCTGCCACAGAGTATTGCACGGATAACTGTCGAAATATCCCATAACGCTCAAAACCCCTCAGTTGGCTCAGGAGTTGGCATACCATTTTGACATTCTCACCCTCGGGGAGGCACTCACATGTTCGGCGTCGTCTTCGCCGTGTTTTCGGCAATGGTAATACTGGCCCTCGTCAGCGGTGCTTTCTATTTCGCAATGAGAATCCGTTTGATGAGAGTGGATACCGCTAGGGACAGAATTGAATGGCTGAGTTTCCGGAGTAGTGATGATGTGTTGAGCACTTACGCGGCTCTGTTTCCTCGGAGCTTGCTGCCACGTTTCTGCCGCTTCGTTTTCTGGATGGTAATTGTAATCGGCGCTGTTGCGTTGTTCGCTACGGTCACGGTCAGGCTACTAGGCCGCTAGTTGTCGAGAAATCGCGATCACACTCATCCCCCGGGTCGGCCAACCTCACCAGTATCACCGACACCAACGGACACTCCACAACGTTGACGAACAACGCGCCGGAGCTGAGTGGACTCGGAGGGGATAGACCTTACTGATGTGCCGCGGGACCCTCGACTGTAGGAGGCGTGATGGGTGCGATGGCCTGCGTGGTTTCTTCCGCGATCTGCGGCAAAGGCCCTTCCAGCGCAATAGCCAGCACCTGGTCCATGGTCTCGACAAAATGCAGCTTCATGGCGCTGCGCAGATTCTCCGGGACTTCCGCCAAGTCTTTTTCGTTGTCTTTGGGCAGGATCACTTCAAACAATCCGGCTCGATGGGCCGCCAGCAATTTCTCCTTCAATCCGCCGATGGGCAGAACTTTGCCGCGAAGGGTGATTTCGCCGGTCATGGCCAGTCGCGGCGCACCGGAATTCTGCTCAGCGCGCTGGAGATGGCGGTGGCGATGGTGATTCCCGCCGAAGGTCCGTCTTTAGGGATCGCGCCTTCGGGCACATGCACGTGAATGTCGACGTTGCGATAGAAGTCGCGCGGCAGTCCTAAACGCTGCGCGCGCGAGCGCACATAGGACATGGCCGCCTGCGCCGACTCCTGCATCACATCGCCAAGTTTGCCGGTCAGGATCAGCTTGCCTTTGCCGTCCACCATGGTGGCTTCGGTGCTCAGAATCGAGCCGCCGACTTCGGTCCAGGCCAAGCCGGTAACCAGTCCGACTTCGCTCTTTTCATGAGCCAGCGTGTCGCGGAATTTGGTGACGCCCAGAAAGTCGTTTACGTTCTCGCCGGTGATGGCGACCGTGTAGCCTTCGCCTTCCTTCACCACTTTGCGCGCGACCTTGCGGCAGACGTTGCCGATTTCGCGCTCCAGGTTGCGCACCCCGGCTTCCCGCGTGTAGGAGCGAATCAACGAGGTGATGGCTTCATCGGAGAACTGAATATTCTTGTCCGTGAGGCCGGCCTGCAACATCTGCTTCTTGACCAGAAATTGCTTGGCGATCTCCACTTTTTCCGGCTCCGTGTAGCCGTGCAGGCGCAGCACTTCCATGCGGTCCTGCAGGGCCGGCGGAATGGTGTGCATGACGTTGGCGGTCGCGATGAAGAAAACCTGCGACAGATCGTATTCCACGTCGAGGTAGTGATCCACGAACATGAAGTTCTGCTCGGGATCGAGCACTTCGAGCAGCGCCGCCGAAGGGTCGCCGCGGAAGTCCATCGACATCTTGTCCACTTCGTCCAGCATGAAGACCGGATTCTTGGTGCCGGCCTTCTTCATCATCTGGATGATCTGCCCCGGCAGGGCTCCAATGTAGGTGCGCCGATGGCCGCGAATTTCGGCTTCATCGCGCACTCCGCCCAGCGACATACGCACAAACTTCCGTCCGGTAGCTTTGGCGATGGACATTCCCAGCGAAGTCTTGCCCACTCCCGGAGGGCCAACAAAGCACAGGATCGATCCCTTGGGATTCTTCACCAATTGCCGGACGGCCAGAAATTCAAGGATGCGTTCCTTGATCTTCTCCAGCCCATAATGATCTTCGTTCAGAACCTTCTCGGCGCGGCTGATATTGCGAATTTCCTTCGACCGTTTCTTCCACGGCACCGCCAGCAGCCAATCCAGGTAATTGCGGGAGACGGTAGACTCCGCCGACATCGGCGGCATGGCTTCCAGCTTTTTCAGTTCCTGCAGCGCCTTTTCGCGAACCTCTTTGGGCATGCCGGCGGCTTCGACCTTTTTCTTCAGTTCGTCGAACTCGCTCTTTCTCGCCGCGGCCCAGTTCCTTCTGGATGGCCTTGATCTTCTCGTTAAGGTAGTACTCTTTCTGCGCCCGCTCCATCTGCCGCTTCACCCGCGACTGGATGGTGCGGTCCATGTTCAGCTTCTCGATCTCGATGTCGAGCACATCGCCAATCCGGTTCAGGCGCTCCGCCGGATCGAAGATCTCCAGCAGTTCCTGCTTCTCCTCAATCGAAAGCTGCAGGTTGGCGGCGATGGTGTCGGTCAACTTGGCCGGATCTTCCATGCGCACAGCCGCAATCATGGTTTCATAATTCAGCGACTGGCAGAGCTTCACGTATTGCTCAAAAAGGCCAGTGACCCGCTGCATGGCGGTTTCGATCTGCGGCGTGGTTTCGGTGGCGTAACGCGCCACCCGCACCGAAGCCTGCATATAGCCTTCAGTTTCCGTGATCTGCAGGACCTTGCCGCGCTCAATGCCCTCGACCAGAACTTTAACGTTGCCGTCCGGCAGCTTGAGACTCTGCACGATGTTGACGATCGTCCCAACCTGATAAATCTCGTTGGGCTTGGGCTCGTCCACGCTTGCATCGTGCTGCGTAGCCAGGAAAATCTTCTTGTCCGTAGCCAGTGCCTCTTCCAGAGCGCGCACGCTCGACTCCCGGCCCACCACGAACGGCGTCATCATGTAAGGGAAGATGACCACGTCCCGAATGGGCATCATGGGCAGCTTTTTGGTTTCGAATTTTTCCTTGGCTTGGGTCACTTTTAAATCCTGATTCTTTCGGTTCTTCTTGATTAGCCACTAGCCCGCCTTTTCCATCATGGCGAGGGAAACATCACGCTTTTCCACCATTTCCCGGGTCACTTCGAATTCTTTCAGCTTCTTCTGGCTTGGTAAATGGTACATCAGGTCGAGCATGAGTTCTTCGAGAATCATGCGCAGACCGCGGGCACCTACTTTGCGGGCCATGGCCTGGCGGGCGATTGCTTTTAACGCCTCGTCGCTGAATTTCAGGCGGACGTTTTCGAACTCAAACAAACGCTGGTACTGCTTGATAATCGCGTTCTTGGGGCGGGTCAGGATTTCGATCAGGGCGATACTCGTCCAACTCTTCCAAGCACTCCGACCACGGGAAGGCGACCCACAAATTCGGGAATCAGGCCGAACTTGATCAAATCCTCAGGCTGCACATCGCTCAGCAGCTCAAAATTCCGCTTACGGCTGGAGACAGTCTCGTCCTTGTCCTCTTCCGTGCTCGCTTTGAACCCCAGCGATTTCTTGCCAACCCGACGTCCTACAATTTTCTCCATGCCCACAAAAGCCCCGCCGCAGATGAAAAGGATGTTGGTGGTGTCGATCGGGAGTGAATTCCTGGTGGGGATGTTTGCGTCCGCCCTGCGGCGGGACGTTGGCAACGGTTCCCTCCAGAATTTTCAACAGGGCCTGTTGCACGCCTTCTCCGGAAACGTCGCGCGTAATGGAGGGGTTCTCGTCTTTGCGGCCAATCTTATCGACTTCGTCGATGTAGATGATTCCGGTCTGGGCGCGGCCCACGTCGCCGTCGGCGGCCTGCAGCAACTTGAGGATGATGTTTTCCACGTCCTCGCCGACGTAGCCGGCTTCGGTGAGGGTGGTCGCATCCACGATGGCGAAGGGCACATCCAGCATGCGGGCTAACGTCTGCGCCAGCAGAGTCTTACCCGTGCCTGTGGGGCCGATGAGCATGATGTTGGATTTCGTCAGCTCCACGCCGTCCCCGGTGCGCTGCCGATTCATATAAATCCGCTTGTAGTGGTTGTAAACCGCGACGGCTAATTTCTTCTTGGTTTGCTCTTGCCCGATCACATACTCATCAAGGAAGGATCTTGACTTCCTGCGGTTTGGGCAACTGATTGGGATGAGTGGTCTGCGGGGCCGCGGTGCGGTCGTCTTCCAGAATGGAGTTGCAGACGGCTACGCACTCGTCGCAGATGTAAGCCCGCGGATAATCGCTAGGAGAGGAAATCAGTTTAGCGACTGCATCCTGCGATTTATGGCAGAACGAACAGCGCAACATCTCTTCCGTGCCGGTTCGGTTTTTCACTGGGCCTACTCCTTTTCACCGCGCTGGATTCTCGCCCTGCCCAGGCCAGAATCATGATCATACCTTTTCCCGTGTCTTGTAGATGATATCGTCAATGATTCCGTATTCCTTCGCTTGCTGCGCGTTCATGATAAAGTCGCGTTCCACGTCTTTTTCGACTTTTTCCAGTTTCTGTCCGCTGTGTTTCGCCAGCAACTCATTTGTAATCTCGCGCATCCGCAGGATCTCGCGGGCATGGATGTCAATGTCGGTCGCTTGCCCGGACAGTCCTCCCATGGAGGGCTGATGGATCAGGATCCGCGAATTGGGCAGTGCTAAGCGTTTCTTCGGCTCTCCTGCCGAAAGCAATAGCGCCGCCATGCTGGCCGCTTGGCCAATGCAGATGGTAGTGACGTCGTTCTTCACATATTGCATGGTGTCGTAAATTGCCATGCCGGCGGTAATCGACCCGCCCGGTGAGTTGATATAAAGCTGGATATCCTTTTCCGGGTCTTCCTGGGCCAAGAACAACATTTGGGCAATCACCAGATTGGCGATGTTGTCGTCAATGGGTGTGCCGATGAAAATAATGTTATCCCGCAATAGCCGGGAATAAATGTCGTAAGCGCGTTCGCCTCGCCCGGTCTGTTCGATGACCATGGGCACCAGCATCATTTGTGGATCTTTCACATTCACCTGCCATACTCCCGTCGGCCAGACTCTATTTTGGGAGGAATCGAAAATCGTTCGCTCTAGGCGGACTGTTGATAAAGGAAGTCGAGGGTTTTTTCTGCGCGGATTCTAGAGCGGATTCTATCCAGCGCTCCATCCTGTGTCAAACGCGCCCGAATCGATTCTGGCGTTTGTTTGGATTGCTTGGCCAGAGACTCGACTTCGCGCTCGATTTCCTCGTCGCCCACCTCGATTTTCTCTTCCTCCGCTATCTTTTCCAGCAGCAGCGAGGCTTTCACATCCTCGAGCGCCCGTTCCCGTTGCCCGGCGCGCAGCCGCTGCATGTCCATCTTTTTCAAATCTTCCGCCTTCATGCCTTGCGCCGCCAGCGCCCGCAGTCCGCGGTCCAGTTGGAGATCAATTTGCCGCTCCACCATCGCTTCCGGGACCTCGAACTCATGACGCTTCACCAGCTCCGCGACCAGTTTATCTTTCGCGGTGCGTTCGGCTTCGTGTTTCCGCTCCGCTTCCATGCCTTCGCGCAGGCGCTTGCGGACATCCTCGAGGGTGGCGAAATCCCCCAACTCTTTGGCGAATTCATCATTCAATTCAGGCAGAGTTTTCTGCTTGATGGCTTGCACTTTCACCGTGTAATTGAACACTTTGCCGGCCAGCCGTTTGTCGCTGGAATCTTCGGGATATTTGACCTCAAAGCTGCGTTCCTCTCCGGCAGAGACACCGCGCAGATTTTCGGTAAATTCCGGCATAGTATTTTTGCCACCAATCTCGACAAGAACCTCGTCCATATGCACGGGCTTACCTTCGCCATCTTTGGGTACGCCGTCGAGCGAGGCTTGCGCGAAGTCGCCTTCCGCCAGTGGACGTCCCTCAACCGCGGTAAAGGTTGCGTGTTGCTCGCGGATGCCGTTCAGCGACTCCTGGACTTCCTCATCCGTAACAACCACTTCGGTTTTCTCGGCGCGCAGCTCTTTGTAGCCCTCGACCTTGATCTCGGGCATGATGTCGAAGCTCGCCTTAAAGCGCAGCGGTTCGCCGTCATGCACATGCAGATCTGTGACTCTGGGCTGGGAAACCGGGATCAGGCCGAGCTTGTCGGTTTCCTGGCGAAAGTATTTCGGGATCAGCGCGTCTACTACGTCGTTGTTGATGTCTTGGCCAAAGCGCTGCCGAATAATGGAGGCTGGAACGTGTCCGCGCCGGAAACCGGGCAAGCGGGCTAGCTTCTGGTACTTCTGAATCAGGGTGGCGGTTTCCCGGGCCACTTCGTCTGCCGGGATCTCAACCTGGATTTCCCGCTTGTTCGCGGTGGTCGTTTCTGGGCTCACAGTCTGAGTGTAAAGACAGAACAAGAGCAGCGTCAAACCAGTGAGTGCCGTTTTCGTTACTTTCGGACAAGATTCCGCCCACGTTACCCATACCAAGGGTAACCAGCTCGGTGCTAAAACGGGAAATGGACCAAGTGCGATTAGACCTGGGAACTGCGATCCTTATAGAGGGTGAGGAAAGTTACCTCTGGAGGGCAGCGAAAACGCACGGGAGGATTGATGACCCCGAGGCCAACATTGGTATAAACCTGCAAGGTTCCCACACGGTTTAATCCCATGGGATATTTTCGCGCCATTTCGGGGAGCACCAATGCGCCTAACCCTGGGAGCCGCACCTGACCGCCGTGGGAGTGGCCGGAGAGTTGTAAGTCCACGGGAAAGCGGGCGGCGTGATCGGCAAAGTCGGGCTCATGGGCAAGGACTATGGTGGCTTCGTGGCTGGGTATGCCGCGCAGAGCTTGATCGAGATCGGCGCTGTGAACCCAGGCGTCGTCAATCCCGGCAATCCAGATTCGATCCTTTCCGCGCTCCAGCGGAAGCTGTGCATTGCGGAGCACGGAAATTCCACGCTCCCTAAGTCCAGCCTCGATGAATGTCGGGCCATTGTAATGATCGTGATTCCCCAACACGGCGATCATGCGCGTGTCGTTGAATTGCGCAAGCACATCTGCACAAGGCTCGATGAACATGGCTCCCGCCCGGCCATTGGATTTGCGCCAGGGATGAGAGACGAAATCTCCGGTGAGCGCTACCAGGTCGGGGTGAAATGACTGGGCCAGGCGCACCGCCCGTTCCACGCCAGATCTCCCCATATAGGGCCCAAAGTGAATGTCGCTGATCTGCGCGATGCGAAAGCCGTCAAAGGCTTCGGGCAGCCGCTTTAAGAGAATATTGACGCGACGTGGTTGGAGGTCCTGAGGCTCGACGACCAGCGTGTCTCCCGCCGCAGCGAGAGCAGCCACTCCAAGCACTCCTCCAGCCAGAAACTTTCTTCTAGTCAGCCATTTTTCCCGCACTTGTTCAGTTTAACGTGCTGAAATTGTTCGTGCCACTGTGGCGACGTAGCTGAGCTACGTCTCTACGACGGCTGATTGCAGCGGGCTTGTACAATGACGCCGGGCATGTCTGAACACCTTCCTCTCTGGCTCGTCGAATTGGATCGCGAGGTTGTCGCCTGCAGGCTGTGTCCGCGGCTCGTGAAGTACCGGGAACTAATCGCCCGCGAGAAGCGCCGCGCCTACCTTGATTGGGACTATTGGGGAAAGCCGGTTCCTGGATTTGGCGATCCCGATGCTCGCGTCCTGATTCTTGGCCTTGCTCCGGGTGCGCATGGGTCCAACCGTACGGGCCGCCCGTTCACGGGCGATGCCTCGGGGGTGTTCATGTATCCAGTACTTTACGAGACGGGATTCGCCAATCAGCCGACAGCTACGCGACGCGACGATGGCCTAAAATTGAACGACCTCTACATTACCGCTGCCGGGCGCTGCGCTCCTCCGGACAACAAGCCACTGCCGCAAGAGTTGGCCAATTGCGCGCCTTATCTGGAGAGGGAACTGGATGGCCTGAAGAAACTAAAAGTGATAGTAGCTCTGGGGAAGATTGCGTTTGACGCCTACCTGAACTTCTTGAAGCGCCGCGGCCTGCTGCCCAGCCGGAAGGAATATATTTTCCGGCACGGTGCCCAGTATCAGATGGCGGATGGCAAGACATTACTGGCTTCTTATCATCCCTCCAATCAGAACACGCAAACCGGCAAGCTGACGCGGCCTATGTTTGTGGAAATCTTTAAAGAAGCTGCCCGTTTGGCCGATAGCTAGGCAAGCGGCGCCGTCGGGCTGGATCGTGGGCCCACCCCCTATGCGCGGGTAAGATAAGCGTTGGGCACGACCGGGGCGGCGCCGCTTTTGCTAGGGCGTCAACTTCGTCGCAAGAATTGTCAACTGAAATTCGTGGTTAGAGTCGGGATCGTCCGCACTGGCGATTACCATCTGCTTGTCGGGAATAAGAGGTAAACTGCCACTAAGTCGTACCTGACGCAGTAATGGGCGCGGCAGCTTCGCTTGGTCGGGGTCCGCAATGCTGGCGATTTCTGCATTGACATCGATGGTCGCCGGGGATGTAGGAAACGCCGGCGACATATGAACAGTGATTGAAGTTCCAAGATCAAGATATTCGAATTTACCCTCTTTACCCTCTTCTGATTGCACAGGTACACGAGTTCCGATCGTGAGTTGTTGAAACCCGCCGTTCCCGGTCTGGCTCGCGACGTTCATAGAGTAATGACGCGAATTTACCTTCTTGCCCTCTACTAGTTCATTGATGGAGAGATCGAGACGAAATGCCACGGACTGTCGTGCGGGGGGCTGAGGTGCGACGGTGTCTTGGGCAGCCATCAGCAGTGACGTTGAACAAATCGATAACATCGTTAAAACAAGTAGAAGTCTGCTTCTGCGCATAAATATCTCCTTGTGATGTTTATTGCGACGAACTCCCGCTCTCGTCTTGCGGTTTGTATTGCTTTTCGAACTCGGCGAGGTCCCTCCGCAATAGCGCCGCTTGAGCCTGTGCCATTTGTGCCGCTTCCTGCGGACGTTCCACGACATAACTGGCCAACATCTTCTCCTGCTCACTCAATGGGCGAGGCGCAGGGAACTGCTGCAGGCGGGGCTCCCTGGTTTCGGCTGCACGACTCGGCTGTCTCCGCCGCGCCGACTTTCTTGTCACAGAAGCCTCCGAAATGACCTGCATATTTGGCTTACGCTCCGATAGAACCGAGCTTTGCGTCGGACGGATCACTGGGGCTCGAATCGTTGCAATTTCCTTCTTCGCGTCTGGACGCTCTCTTCCCAAGAAGATCATTCCTACAACCATGGCAATCGCCGCAACCGCGGCCAAAGCGGGCCACCAATTCCGGCGGTCGACCAAGTGCTCTTTCTCAACCCGCAGATTCGCTAAGACCCGTCCTTCCACGCCGGCCCTCGGCTCGGCTTTGCCATATTGCTTCAGCGCGCCGTCCAGCCAGCGATCTGCAATTCGTTCGTTGTTCTTAGGTTCCATGTTTCCCATCCAACAGTGCCGTCAGTTTCTCCCGCAAAATCTGGCGCGCCCGAAATAATCTCGATCGCACGGCCGCTTCTTTGATTCCGAGTACTTCCGCGATATCCGCCGGTGACATTTCTTCCACCGTCGAAAGCGTCAGCGGGATCGCGCAACTTCGCCGGCAACGCGGCTATCAGAGTTCCGAGAAATCCGCTCATCTCGGCGCTTAACATAAATCTCGTCTGCACCAGCCGCAACTGAACCGAATCTGCTCGACACCTGAACCTCCTCGTCCAGCGAAATCTCGGAGCGGCGCTCTCCGCCGCTCGACCGCTACCCTCCAGGCAATCCGCGCCAGCCAGGTTCGCGGGTCGCGCACCCCGCGAGTTTTCTGCGGTAGCGCAGGACCCGCAGAAACGTCTCCTGCGTGGCATCCTCGGCGTCGTGATGGTCCCGCAGTACCGAGTAGGCCACGCGATAGACTAGTCGCGCATGTTCCCGGACGGCGAGTTCCAGTTGGTCGTCTTCGTTCCCGCACCAAATCTGTCCGCGCGGGCGCCATGGCATCGCTCACGAGCACCTGTCCCGTCACTGCGCGTTGGCCCTATGATGAAGACTGTCATTGCGTCGAGATTTGTTCGAGATCTTTTTGTGGCGCGGTCACTCCTGTCCGCGGGACGGTATAGAGCATGTCTGAGGCTTGTGCAGGGCAGACGTTGCCCCATTGAGCATTCGCTCACCTATGCATTTCGCGGACAGGAGTGTCCGCGCCACACAAACTAGAACCCCACAAATACCGGTTCGGGCTCCAATCGGATTCCCCAGATTTCTTCGACTCTTTCCTGGATATGGTCCTTTGACGCCAAATGTCTTCGGCCGTGGCCTCGCCGCGGTTCACAATGGCCAGAGCGTGTTTGCGGGAAAGACCGACGCGGCCCTCGTCATATCCTTGGCTGAAGCCGGAATGCTCGACCAGCCAGGCCGCAGAGATTTTTTTATGCGATTCCAGCGCCGGATAGCTCGGAATCTGCAGGCCGCGCACCGCCGCACGCTTTTCCAAGTCCTGGTGTTCTGCCTCGGCCGAGACAATGGGATTTTTAAAGAACGAACCCGGCGCTGCGGCAATCCTCGTCTCCCGGGGTGATCAGCATTCCTTTGCTGGCGCGGATTCTTCGCACCGCTTCACGCACATCCGCGAAGCAGGTTTCTTGCTCCATCCCGCAAAATGCTTTTTCAGGTCGGCATAGTCAAGATGCGGTTTGCCGCCGGGGTCAAACCGTAGGTCACTCGCAAAATGATGTAGCGCCCGCGCTCGCTGCCGTTAAAAATGCTGCTGCGATAGCCGAATCCGCAGGCCTCCGCACAAAGTTCGTGAATTTGGCCGTCACGCAGATCCAAAACTATGACCGAATCAATGACGTTCCCAACTTCCTGCCCGTAAGCGCCAACGTTCTGCACCGGCGTTCCGCCCACGCTACCGGGGATGCCGCTCAGGCATTCGACTCCGGCGCAGTTGCGGGCTACGGCGCGCGCCACAAACTCGTCCCATTCTTCGCCGGCCCACACTTCAAATCGAGTCTTGCCATCTTGCGTGCTTCGTCGATTCCGGCGAATCGCAATCTTCATAACCAAGCCCGGCCAGCCCGAATCGGAAACGACCAAGATTGCTGCCGCCGCCCAACACAAATAGGGAAGCTTCGCGAGCGGGCAAACTCAACGCCCACGTTCAGCTCGAAACAGTTCGCACCTCCAAGAAAAATCCGCGCTGGGCCTCCAACTTTAAAGGTGGTCAACGGCGCGAGCGGGACATTTTCCTGAATCGAGATTTCCTCAATGACCATGCGATGGCATCAATATATACGAATAGGATGACGGCTACGTGCGAGCGGTACCGCGGGTAAAGCTTTTCACGAGAAGCATTAGCTATGAGCGTAAGAGAATTCACATCAGAGGGAAAATTGAGCAGACGATAAATTCCGCGAAACTTTTTCCGCAAGCGTCCACAGCAAACTCTGCGTGACCATTAGGGTCGCGTGATTTAAGATGGTCCAGCCGATTTGTTGCGGCGGTTTCGAGTTGTCGACCCTAGGAGGTGTGATGTATCCAGAGATTCTCGTGGTTCCCATGCGGGAAGAGCTTACTAGTATTGGTGTGAAAGAGCTGCGTACGCCGGAAGAGGTGGATCGCGCACTGACCAGTCAGAACGGCACGACGATGGTGGTAGTGAATTCTATCTGCGGATGTGCCGCCGGACGTATGCGGCCCGCAGTGCGCGCGCCCTGCAACACTCGGTGCGTCCCGAAAAGGTTTTTAGTGTGTTCGCCGGACAAGACCGCGAGGCCACCGAACGCGCCCGCGCCTATTTACCGGGTATCCGCCGTCTTCGCCTTCAGTGGCGCTCCTGCGCGACGGGAAGTTGGTCCACATGTTCAGCGCAGCGATATTGAACATCGCGAGGCTGCCGACATCGCTGCCGAACTCCGGCGTGTTTTTGACCAGCACCTCACGCCCGCGGCTACCGAGTAGAGAAGCTGTAACCAACGAAGAAGATTTTTCGGCGTGCGGGCGTTTGTGGAATCCATCTTAGCGCACAAACCCCGCTCGGATGGGCCACCTATCAACTAACTAATTCTTATCGCCCGAAAGGTCATTTCCTGGGCTGGGCTTTTTGTGCGCCTTTTCCAGGCGAAAAATAATTCGGCGTAGGTTTCGGTGAGGTAGTTCTTCGCGTGGATTTCGAGAGCGAGAGCGGTTCGATCGATCCAGCGGGGCGGGCCTTCGATCTCGCCGAAATTGCCGATGGGAGTTTCATCGACCACGACGTGTCCTTTGCCATCAGTCCACTCGGCTCGGAACTTCTCGTAGCGGAAACTGGGCTGATAGCCGAGAACGCGCAGGATGGCGTCCATCTGCGGGCCGTCTTCTACCTTAGTTTGGGTTTCTACCCGGGTTTTGTGGCGGCCCGATTTTCCTTTGGCTTTGTGCGTAAGGATCCAAGCATCGCCGTATTTCCGCAGGCGCAGTAATTCACCCTTGTTCCGTAGGCGCTGTCCAGGCAGATCGTAGAGAGCATTCATCTCGTGAGTGCGAGGAGTGACCAAGCGGAATCCCGCTGCCCGCAGCCGCCGGGTAAGCGCGCGCAGATCATCTACACAGAACTTAATTTCTACTTCTTTGTTTCCGCCCATAGATTCCTTGCATTTTCGATCCACAAAGTGCCAACGACGAACGACGCGCCCACCAACGTCTCTACGAAAACGTCGGTAACTTCACCAGATCATCTTTGGGAACGCCCTCGAGGGGCAACCCGGCTTTTCGCCAAGCCGCCAAGCCGCCCTTGATAACGAACGCATTAAACCCCTGCTCTCTCAGGATGAGCGCCACCCGGGCGCTCGTGGCGTCGCGTGCTCAAGTGCAGTAGAGGTAGATATCCTTGTCCTTGGGCAGAAGCTTTACTTCCTCGGACAAGTGGTTGGGCTCGATGCGCAATGATCCTTTGATGCGCATGGCGTCGGCATCGTAATAACCATGACTGCGGACGTCCACCAGTTGAATGTTTTCCTTTCCTTCCGACAGCAGCTTCTGTGCGAGTTCCTTGACCTGCACGCGTGGAAGCACGCGATAGATTTTGTGTTTGCGGAATAGCAATACTTTG
Organism: uncultured Acidobacteriaceae bacterium; assembly: GCA_963712035.1. GTDB lineage: Bacteria > Acidobacteriota > Terriglobia > Terriglobales > Acidobacteriaceae > PALSA-270. The sequence goes on from CAVQGL010000010.1 coordinate 431,533, forward strand.
TAAACGATATAGCCGATCACAGCGCCCACCAGCAACGCGGCCATAATGTGGCTCGCCGCATTCAAGCCGCGGGTGATGGAAGCCAGGAAATTGTGGAACAGAAAACCTACGGCGATGTAAGCGCCGACATAAAGCACAGCGCCGGCGGAATCAAGCTGTAAAAATTGCAGGGGACGCATCTTCATGCTGCCGGCGAGCGGCGGCGCCATGCTATTCACTCCGGGAATGAACTTGGCCACGACCAGCGTGGTCTTTCCGCGCTTATAAAAGGACTCGGCCGAGCGCAGGATGCAGTTATCGGGATTCGCTGAGACTTGGCAGAGAATCCCAAGCAATGCCCAGCCCATGTAACCGCCGAGCACGAAAAGAATGGAGTCGCCCAGCATCATGGCCACAAGCGCGACCGTAAAAACAATTGTCGGACTCAAGCGTTCCCGCGGCCGCGGCTGCCCCTGCGGCCATAAGCGCCAGCGCCGCCGGAGCCGGGAGTCCCAGGGCTTCCGCCAGCACCACTGCGAACACCAAAACGTATCCGTGATGCGCCAGCAATGCCAGCAGATGGTTCATGACTAAGAAGCCCAGATGGATGCACGGTTAGATTCTAGCTTGGTTGGTGGGATTCAATCTCTTGGAGGAGAGCGGGCATTCGCGGTGACTCGCCTCTTCGCGCGGTCTCGATGGACTCTACTTCTCGCGGGCTACCACAAACTCCGGCGCCCACAATAGCGCCTGCTTTATCTCACTATTAGGAAAGCTGCAAATGGCGTTTCGTGCCAGGGTTGCGTATTGCGCAGCTCGTTGGTTGGCTGCCTCGAGTGAACCGTAGCGGTTCAAAACGGAGAGGATCTCCTGGTGGGTAACGCTATCGAAGGCCTGTTCGCGCACCACCGTCTCGATCAGCTTGCGCTCCTGTGGTTTGCAGCGCTCCAGCGCATGGATCACTGCCATGGTCACTTTGCCTTCGCGCAAATCGCTGCCCACGGGCTTCCCCAGTACTGTTTGCGATGCCGTTAGATCGAGCACGTCATCCACGATCTGGAATGCCATACCCAAATCGAGTCCATATCGCGCCAAGCTTTCTTCCTGCTCCGCCGTCGCCCCACCCAGGATTGCTCCCATGCGCATACATACAGAGAACAGGCATGCGGTCTTGCGGTAAATCAGGTCGAAATGTTCTTCCAGGGAAATCAGTTTGCCGAGCTTTTCCATCTGCAACAGTTCGCCTTCGACCATCTGCTGGGTCAGATCGATGAGGGTGTCGAGAATGCGAAAGTTGCGCTCCTGCACGGCGATTTTGAAAGCCTGCATGTAGAGCCAGTCACCTGCCAGCACGCACTTGGGATTGCCCCACTGGGTATTCGCCGACGGACGGCCGCGCCGGGTCTGAGCTTCGTCAATGATGTCGTCATGGACCAGGGTCGCGGTGTGAATGATCTCGACCACTGCGCCGAGTTTTACGGCACCCCGCCCCTGGTAGTCGAACAGCTTAGCGGCCAGCAGCAGCAGCACCGGACGGATACGCTTTCCCCCGCCCTGGCGCAGGTATTCCCCAATCTCCGTGATGGCTTCGACTCTGGAGACCGTGTCGCGGCCGAACTCGCGCTCGATCGCGGCCAGATCTTCGGCTAGCATGGCGAAGACTTCTTTTCCGTTAATGGCGGCCGGTGTGCTCAGGTTTTGTGCGCCCTTCCAGTCGTTCTGTGGCCGGCCTGGCAAGCCGAGACGTAGCGAACTGCGTCTCTACAGTGCTCAGTTCGTCCGGTAATTTGTAAACTGCATATCAATGCCAAAATCTTTTTGGCGCAGGAGCGCAATAATTTCCTGCAAGGTGTCGCGGTCTTTTCCACTGACCCTTACTAGGTCTCCCTGAATCGAGGCTTGCGCCTTTTTCTTGGATTCTTTGATTAGTTTTACGATTTCGCGCGCCTTCTCGATCGGGACCCCTTGCTGCAACGTGATGCGTTGCTTGCTTGTGCCTCCGGCGGCGGGTTCCACCGCCCCATAGGTTAGACCCTTCAGGGATACTCCGCGCTTCACAAGTTTTTGCTGAAAAACATCATTTACCGCTTTCAGCTTGTACTCATCGATCGAGTGCAGCACGATGGCGTCTTTGCCATCCATTTCGATGTTGGACTTCGAGTCCTTGAGATCGAAGCGGGTATGGATTTCCTTCAACGCATGTTGCATGGCGTTGGAAACTTCCTGTAAATCAATTTTGCTTACGATGTCGAAAGTATTTTCTGGCATGTTGTGTCAATCCGCTGCTATAAATCCGTCCCAACAAACTAAATCGAATTGCCGTTTTCGGAAAGAGAAAAGAAGCGGTAGAAATTTCTGGCCGTCTGCTCTCCGATTACTTGCGGGGAAACTCCTCGCAATTCGCCCACCTGCCGGGCCGTTTCGACCACAAAGGCCGGCTCATTCCGTTTCCCGCGATGCGGCACCGGAGCCAAAAACGGCGAATCGGTTTCGATCAACATCCGGTCCAGCGGGACTTCTCTGGCCGCCTCCCGAATCTGCTGGGCCTTGGGAAAGGTGAGGTTCCCTGCAAAAGAAATCATAAAACCCATGTCCAGAGCCTGCTTGGCTCGCGCCCAGGTTCCAGTAAAACAATGAAGGACACCCCCCAACCCGTTCGCCGCCCAGTGTTCCCGCAGCAAACGCAGGCAATCGTCCCAGGCGTTCTCGCTGTTTTGCGAAGGCCGGCAATGAATCACGATCGGCAGCGTGGCTGCTTTGGCCAGTTCGAGCTGGCGCAAGAATACCTGTTGCTGGGTTTCGTGGGGAGAGTGATCGTAAAAATAATCGAGCCCAATCTCGCCCCATGCGATTACCTTCGGCCGCTTCGCCAAATTCTCTAACTCCCGGAAATCCGCGTCAGTCGCCAACTTAGCCTCGTGCGGATGAATTCCGATGGTAGCGTAGATGAACGGATATTTTTCCGCTAATTTAATCCCGCAGTCCAATGTGCCCGGACCATCTCCCGTGCCCACGGCAACGATGTTGGCAAGTCCCGCTTCCCGCGCCCGAGCCAAAACAGCATCCCGGTCCGCGTCGAACCGTTCTCCATCGAGATGAGCGTGAGAATCCACGAACATGTTCTTGGTTGGCACGTGGGGACGGGGCTATGCCCCGTCCTAGCCGTGCGAGCCTTTCACTTCCAGGATCGAGGCCCACCCTGGTTCCGGCCGCTGACACGCCGAACGAGCTCGGGGATTATTCCCCATGCGACGGCCCCGTCCAGGCAGCCAACCGGCAACAGGTTAACCACTGCGACCCCAAGACTGAAGGGTCCGAGTAGCGCAAGCACGGCATTTACTGGTTCAAACCGCGTGTATCCTAAGGTCGCGATCCAGATGAGGACAGGCAGGGCAACGAGCGTCTGTGCAATGACGCCTCCCCATGCGATCACACAGTGATCGAAGCGAGACCGGGGGGTTTGAAAATAAGTGACGCCGAAGACCGGATACAACTCTATCGAGACTACATTGCAATGCTTCCATTGTGCCGCGATCAAATGCCCAGACTCGTGAATCAAGAGGACACCCAAGTATGCAGTTAATGCGACGAGTGTGACAATTGGCCGCCTCAGAACGCCCGCAAGCATGATAGCTGCAATGAGGAACACGGACCAATGAACAAACACATCCGTGCCGCGAATTTTCATCACGCGCGTGAGCTTCTTCATCTCAATCGGCGTTGGTATCTGTATCGCGTGCGGCATCATTGAAATCCTCACTTCAGCCTTGCCCCTACCGGCACATCTTCCAGGAAACTGGCCAGCACCGGCTTGCCACCTTCTGCGGTTGCGGCAACGATCATCCCGTTGGACTCCAGCCCGCGCAATTTGCGCGGGGCAAGATTTGCCACGATCACGACTTTTCGCCCGATCAAGGCTTCGGGAACGTAAGCTTCTGCGATCCCGGCGACGATCTGTCGTACTTCTGTGCCCAAGTCCACTTCCAGCCGAAGCAACTTGTCGGCATTTTTTACTTTTTCCGCGACTTTCACTTGCCCAACTCGAAGCTCGACTTTGGCAAAATCGTCGATTGAAATTTTGGCGTCAATCACCGTCGGGGCCGCGGAACTTGGAGTCGCGGAAGCTGGTGCTGCCGTAGTCACCGCGACTTGGGGTTTCTCCTCTGCCACTCCCGATGCGCTTCGTCCCTGATCTTCCATCTGCTGCATCCTTTCAACTGCTGATTTGTCCTTTCGTGGAAACACGGGCTCGATATTTCCCAGCTTAGTTCCTACCGGGATCTGTCCCCACTTCAGTTCGGCCAGCGCAACTTTCTGGATGTCTCCCAACCCTAGCTGCATCCAGATTTTCGCTGTTGCTTCCGGCATCACAGGATGCGCCAGCGCGGTCACAACGCGCAGCGCTTCCGCGGAGGTGTAGAGCACGGTGGCTAGCCGCGCCCGGCTTTCTTCGTCTTCTTTCTCGCCCAGCGCCCACGGCTCGTTTTCGACGATGTACTTGTCCACGGCCGCCACCAGCCGGATCCAAATGGATTCAAGCGCAGCGGAAAACTTGTATTCGGCAAAGAACTGGCCGCACTCCGCGATGGTGGTCTCCGCGAGTTGACGGATGACATCATCCGGCGCCTTGCGCGCCGCCGCCGAGGGATACGGTACCTCGCCCTTGAAATACCGGCGAATCATGGTCAGCGTACGGCTGGCCAGATTTCCCAGACCGTTTGCCAAATCGGCGTTGTAGCGCTGGACTAACGCATCGAAGGAGAACGAGCCATCCTGCCCAAATACGATTTCCCGCAGCAAGAAATAACGCAGAGCATCGGCGCCCAGAACATCCAAAATGGTTTCCGCGCGTACGATATTGCCGCGCGATTTCGACATTTTATTTTCTTCAAACAGCAGCCAGCCGTGCGCCACGATGCCCTTGGGCAGCGGAAGGCCCGCCGCGAGCAGGAATGCCGGCCAGTACACACAATGAAAGCGCACAATTTCTTTACCAATCATGTGCACATCGGCCGGCCAATATTTCTCAAATTTGCTGGCGTCGTTCGACCCATATCCCAGAGCGGTGATGTAGTTGGCCAGCGCGTCCAGCCATACATAGACCACGTGCTTGGGATCGTCGGGAACGGGAATGCCCCAGGAAAAAGTGGAGCGGCTGATGGAAAGGTCGCGCAGCCCGGAGCGCACGAAGGAAATTACTTCATTGCGGCGAGTCTCGGGACGAATCAATTCAGGATTTTCGGCATAGAGTTGCAGCAGTTTGTCCTGAAATGCGGAGAGCTTGAAGAAGTAATTTTCTTCTTGTACCGTCTCCGTCGGCCGGCCGCACTCGGGACAGGGGGCGCCGGGGCCGATGGCGTCGACATACAGCTCGTCAAAAATGCAATACTGCCCGCTATAGCTGCCTTTGTAGATGTAACCCTTGTCCGCTAGCCGCCGCCACAGCGCCTGGACGCCGGCTTTATGGCGTGGAGAAGTGGTGCGGATGAAGTCGTCGTAGGTGATGCCCATCCGGTCCCACAGCCCGCGAAATTGCGCGGACACTTCATCCGTCAACTGTTGCGGGGTCTTGCCTGCGGCCTGGGCCGCGCGCTCAATCTTTTGCCCGTGCTCGTCAGTGCCGGTGAGAAAGTAGGTGTCGGCCCCCAGCATGCGCTGCCGCCGCGCAACTGCGTCGCAGGCAATGGTGGTGTAGGCGTGGCCAATATGAGGCCGCGCATTGACGTAGTAAATCGGAGTTGTGATGTAAAACTTCATACGGTTATTAGTTCACGAAACACGAAGGACACCAAGTTTCACGAAGAACATTCCGTTAGTCTTCCTTAGTGGATCCTAGTGTCCTTTGTGGTTAAGGCCTTTCGCGTAACTTTGCGCCGCCTCCTGCATAACGTTCTTCAGCGGCACGTGATTTTCGGCCGCAATCCTGCGGCAGTCCTCGTATTCCGGAGCGTAATTCGTGACTGTTCCGTTCATGCTGGCAATTTTCATTCGCACTTCGCCCCACGAGGTCGGCACGGTGACCCACTTCCGGGCGAGCACCTGGCGTTTCTCTTCGCGGCGCCGCACGCCCAGCGTGGTGGTCTCCGCAAAAATGATCTGCTCCAGTTTAGCGGTGTCTTCCGGCCTGCACAGCACGGTCAGCAACGTCCCCGGACGGTTTTTCTTCATTTGGACGGGCACGCCGAAGACGTCAAGCGCGCCTTCCTCCAGCAGCCGGTCCAACACGTAGCCGAACACCTGCGGATTGAGATCGTCGAGATTCGCCTCGAGCACGCTGATGGTTTCTTGCGATGGGTTTGCCGCAACTTCGGACAGAGCGTCGCCCACGGTCAGCCGGAGCACATTCGCGTGACGGGGAAAATCTTGTGATCCCGCGCCGTAGCCGGTTTTCTCGATCTTCATTTTGGGGAACGCGGCAAACCGTGTGGCTAGCGTCTTCACGATCGCCGCTCCTGTTGGTGTTACGAGCTCCGCTTGCATGCCCGACGAAAAGACCGGAGCGCCCTTCAACAACTCAACCGTCGCCGGCGCCGGAACCGGAAACGTTCCGTGCGCGCACTCGACCGTTCCACCGCCAACATTGAGAGGCGAGCAGATAATCTCGTCGACCCCCAACGCCGCCGCGCCTACGGCCGCACAGACGATGTCTACCATGGCATCTACGGCACCGACTTCATGGAAATGGATCTTCTCGATGTCCACGTTGTGAATCTTGGCTTCAGCCGCGCCGAGAGCCTCAAAAATCGCAATCGCCGTTTGCTTGGCAGTCTCCTCAATTGCGGCCCTACTGATAATTCTCTTGATTTCAGTCAACCCCCGACTGTACGCGTGTGGCGCGGGCATAGCCGCCGGCCCATTTTCTTGAGCGCGTGAGTGGTTTTCGGGATGATGGTGATGTTCATGTTCCAAGTTGGGTTTCCGGAGCGCATCTTTCTCGCCACCTACTAACACATCCACTTTCGTAGCGGTAATTCCACTGCGATTCACACGCAAAATTTCCAGCGTTGCCCCGATGTTGAGTGCGGCAACTGTCTCCTCCAGCAGCGTGGCCGGCACGCCGACATCCACCAGCGCGCCAAGAAACATGTCGCCGCTGATGCCGGAGAAGCAGTCGAGGTAAGCAATGCGCATGAGGGCACGTCGTTCGTCGCAGGTCGTTCGTCGTTGGTCCTTGGCTGACGACCTACGACGGTCGACCAACGACTGATTTTTCATCATAGGGAAGGCTGCACTTGCCGTCAAACCTCGGCCATACGCGCAGTTTGCTACAATCACTCTTTTCTTCAATCACTTAGAGGAACTCTTGTATCGCCATTTGGACCGCCGTCTCGCCCAGCATATTCGGGACTTCCTGCGCCGCAACTACAGCCTTGATCTGCCGAACCTTGATCAGCTGAACATCGTTATCGAACAGCCACCCAAGGTCCAGTTTGGAGAATACGCGCTCCCCCTGGCTTTTGAATTGGCCAAGAAGCTGCGCAAAGCTCCGCGCAAGATCGCCGAAGAAATTGTCAACGGGGTCGGCCCAGTCGACGGCTTCGAAAAACTCGAAGTCGCCGGAGCTGGATATATCAACGCGCGAGTGAAGCGTGATGCGCTGGCGGCGGGGCTGGCCGCCGATGACAAGCCCGCCGCCGAAATTCCCGCCGGAAAGATTCTGGTTGAACATTCCAGCATCAATCCCAACAAGGCGGCGCATATCGGGCATCTGCGGAATGCCATTCTGGGGGACACTTTTGTCCGCCTGCTGCGCTTTGCGGGCAGGGAAGTGGACGTACAGAACTATATTGACAATACCGGCGTGCAAGTCGCCGATGTGGTGGTTGGCTTCGTGCATTTAGAGAAGAAGTCGCGCGCGGAAATCGAGCAGCTCTCCCGCCAGCCGCGTTTCGATTACTACTGCTGGGATCTCTATGCTCGCACCTCGCAGTGGTATGGCGAGGACAAACAGAATCTGCAAATCCGCTTGCAGACGCTGCATGCCATCGAAGAAGGCGGCAATGAGACCGCTCTCATTGCGGATTTGATTTCGGTTGCGGTACTGCGTCGTCACCTCGAAACCATGGATCGTCTCGATATCGAGTATGACTTTTTGCCGCGGGAGAGCGAGATCCTGCGACTGCATTTTTGGGATGCGGCCTTCGGCAAGCTGAAAGAATCTCGTGTGCTGACCTTTGAGAGCGAGGGCAAGAACAAAGGTTGCTGGGTGATGCGGCGGGCCGGGACGGCTTCAACCACCGGGGGCACAGGGGGCGCAGAGAAAGATCTCGACGATTTGTTGATAAACGTTGGGTTGTCTGGCCTTGATCGCGGTCGGAACGAGAACCTTGCTGGCGATATCGCCGAGGAAGATCAAAAAGTCATCGTCCGTTCCAACGGCACTGTCGGTTACGTGGGCAAAGACATCGCTTATCACATGTGGAAGTTTGGCCTGCTCGGGCGCGACTTTGGGTACAGCAAGTTCTATCGCTATCCCAATGGCCATGATTGCTGGATTTCGTCCACGAACGGCGAAAAGGACCACCCGCATTTCGGCGACGTAGCCGAGATTTACAACGTAATTGACGCGCGGCAGTCGGAGGCGCAGAACACGGTAATTGAAGCTCTGCGCGGGCTGGGCCACGACGAAGCGGCGGATCATTACACGCATTTTTCCTATGAGATGGTCGCGCTCACGCCGCGTTGTGCGGCGGAACTCGGTTACCAGCTCAGCGAAGAGGATAAAAGCCGGGCCTACATCGAAGTCTCGGGCCGCAAGGGATTTGGGGTGAAGGCCGACGATCTGCTCGATACGCTGATCGCTTCCGCCAAGAAAGAAGTGGATTCGCGCCATGCCGAATTAAGCGAGGCCGAGCGCCTGGACATCGCTACTCAGATCGGCATCGGCGCACTACGCTACTTCATGCTCAAGTTCACCAAGAACTCGGTCATCGCCTTCGATTTTAAGGAGGCTCTCAGCTTCGAAGGAGAGACTGGGCCGTACGCGCAATATGCGGTGGTGCGCGCGACCAATATTTTCCGCAAGGGCGGATTCGATGCCGACGGAGACGTAGCCAGCTACGTTTCTACGGAGGCGTTGCAAAAATATCTGCAAGAGAACGAGCTTTGGGATTTATGGCTGGCGGCTTCGAAAACTTCTTACCTCATCGATCAGTGCATCGCGACCACCGAGCCGGCCTATTTAGCGAAGCACGCTTTTCAACTGGCGCAGCTTTTCAATACCTTCTATCACCGCCATCCGATTCTCGTGGAACCTGACGAGGAGCGAAAGAGATTTCTGTTGGCGACGGTCGCGGTGGTTCGACGGGAGTTGATTCGCGTGTTAGGCGTGATGGGGATTACGGTGCCGCCTGTCATGTAGGGGGAGTGGCTAGGCTTTTCGTCCACCTGCGATCATCAGCCCGGCGCCCACAACGAGGAGAGCGATGCTGGCCGCCGGAGGGACGTGTTCGTTGTGCTGGGTTTGCACGCCAATTCTTGCATCGCCCACTTTGATGCCGTGATCTTCAGTCTTAGGGAAGGGCACAAAGAACGAGAGAATCCCTAGCGCCAGCACTACCAGCCCAACTCCAAATAGAGCTTTCATTGAAATCCTCCAGGATGGACAGACGTGCTGACAAGCGCACAAGCATCAGCGCGTTTAGGATGCAACTCTTCTCTCAGGGGATGGTTTACGCTCGGTCGGGCGGCGGATTACTACACGGCCAGCCCTTTCACAAACTCCACGAGTGAGCGCAGCGCGATTCCCGAAGGACCTTTCGCGATCCACGGTTTGGCATCGTCCATCCAAGCCGTGCCCGCAATATCGAGATGAATCCAGGGAGTATCCTCGGCGAATTCTTTTAGGAAGGCAGCGGCGCAGCTGGCTCCGCCCCAACGTCCGCCGGCGTTGACCAGGTCGGCGATGTTGGAGCGCATCGCTTCCAGATAATCTTCGCCCAGCGGTAGTCGCCAGAACTTCTCTCCCGCCTCGTCCACGGCCTGGCGGAAGCATTCGTACATCGGATCGTCATTGGAAAAAACACCGGCATTCGCGTGGCCTAGGGCAACCACGACTGCACCGGTCAGCGTGGCTGCGTCAATCAAATGCGTGCAGCCGAGTTGGCGCGCGTAACATAAACCGTCAGCGAGAACCAGGCGGCCTTCGGCATCGGTGTTGATGATCTCGATGGACTTGCCGGACATCGCGATCTGCACGTCCCCCGGTTTCTGCGCTTTGCCGGAAGGCATGTTCTCGGTAGCGCAGATGATGGCAATCACTTTCACTTTCGGTTTGAGCAATGCGATCGCCCGCATGACGCCGATCATGGTGGCGCCGCCGGCCATATCGTATTTCATTTTCTCCATACCGTCGGACGGCTTGATGGAGATGCCGCCGGTATCAAAAGTGATGCCTTTGCCCACGAGCCCGAGCACCGGCTTTTCGGCCGCACCCGCGGGTTCATAGCGCAGCACAATCAGTGCGGGCGGTTCATCCGAGCCTTGTGCCACGCCCCAGAAGGCGCCCATCTTGAGCTCTTTGATCTTATCCGCGCCAAAAACCTCGCACTTTAATCCGACTTCTTGCGCCATCTTCTTCGCATGTTCGCCGAGAACGGTCGGGGTCATTCGGTTGGAAGGCTCATTCACCAGTTCGCGAGTGAAATTCTGGGATTCGCCGACGATATGAGCCTCGTCGAGGGCTTGCTGCAATTTGGCCTTATCTCCCGTGGCGATCACTGTCAGTTCGTCAATCTTTTGATCCTTGCGGTCGCTCTTATAAGTGTCGGACTCGAAGTTGCCGACGAAAGCGCCTTCGACGATGGCTTTGACCGACTCTTCAGGCGCGATTCCATTCTCGGGAGCGACGAAAGCGAAGCTACGAATGCCCCGCGACTTTAGCGTGCGCACCGCAACTCCAGCCAGACGGCGGAGTTCAAAGGCTGAGAAGGATTTTGCTTTGCCGCCACCGAGCAGCAATAAGCGTTTGGCCTTGAGCTTGGCTGGATGATGCAGCAATGTGGTCTCCAGCATCTTGCCGGTAGCCTCGCCGCTGGCGATGACTTCGGAAGCGGCGTTCTGTATGGATTTTTCGGCGGCCGCGACGAAAGGATCAGGCTTGGCTTTTGCGCCACTCTTCGATTCGCTGCGGTCCAGGGCTACGGCGACCAGGCATTCGGTTTCAAGTTCGGCGGGGTTGGCGAGAGAGAGAATGGTCTTCATGATTGTCATTTTAGTATCGTTGGCGAACGGCAGGAAATGCAAGGCTGGAACCACTAAGGACACGAAGGCTCGCGAAGGCGGAACTGATAATACCTTTGAGACCTTCGTGGTGTGTGGGTTTTTGGCTGTCCGCTAGATCTCTTTGTTGTCCGCCTTCTCCAGCTTGGTGTCGGGCACGGATTTGCTGCTAGTGACGCTGAACTCCTCCACATTGTGCAGGTCGAAGACGGGAGCGGCTGCATTTCGCAGTGCGTTGATATGGAAGAAATCGGCCTCGCGGACATCGTCCAGGACAAATGCCGGCCGCGCATCTTCCATTTGGGAGACGATCTTGATGTCATTCATCTCCAGCCCGCGCACATGGCGAATAAAAAATCCATGAGAAGGCGTGACTCCAAACATCCCCGGTTCCGGATAATCCTTTTCTCCTTCTTTCGGCTTTCGTCCCGCATCCTCTTTGCTGCCTCCGCCGCGATGCTGGATCAGAATGTTACTTAGTTTCAAATCCTCGATCTCATGGCCAGGAATGCCACTGATGATCGAAGATATCGACCCGCTGGCATTGGAGCACACAATATTGCTGATCGTAACCCGCCGCAGTTTTCCCACAGGCACTCCATCCGGCCCTCGCATACGCGCGCCTAAACGCAAAAAAATCGGGCCCTCCACGATATCGCGCATGGTGATGTTGGTGATCGTGACATCTTCCAGCAGAGCGCCGTCGACTGTTTCCAGCGCCAGGCCATGGCACCCATCGAAGACGCAATTCGAAATCGTGATGTTTTTAAATCCACCGTTGGCTTCCGTGCCGAACTTGATTCTTCCGTTCCTATCCACATTCGCATTGGCTGAGAAATGTTTGTAGGTGGCATCGAGCAAGGTGCCCTCTTCGAAATCGCCGCTCACCAGGCAGTTGGTGATCGTGACCATCTCTGTGGCGCGCGCGTACCCAAGCGCGAATGAGCTCTTCAGGCAGATGCCATCGTCCCAGGGAGAGTTCACGCTGCAATTGGAGACGCGAACGTTGCGGCAGCAGTCGATATCCATGCCATCGCGATTGGTGTCGATTTTCAGATTGTCGATGGTCAGGTTGTCAACGCCGGTGGCGAGGATGCCGAAGTGGCCGCCGTGAAGAATGGAGAAATCTCGCAGCAAGACGTTGCGGCAGTTTTTGAGCGCGATCGCTTTATTGCCGACGCCGGGGGCTTCCGCTTTTGGTCCAGGACCTTCGCCCCGGCTCAAGCCTTTTCCCCAGATCAATCCCGGACCCACGACGGAAACATTTTCCAGCCCTTCGCCCCACAGCAGACTGTTGTGCCAATGATTGTGCCCGTAGTCCTGATAGTTTTCCCACGGCTGGTTGGATTCCGCAGGATCGTAACCGGTCCCGTCAGGAGATGATTCCGCGGCAAGAATTGTCGTGCCTTGCAAGAGAGCCAAGCTTACGTTACTTCTTAGGTGGATGGAGTAGCAGGCATAGGTTCCGGCAGGGAAGACCACGGTGCCGCCGCCTGCCGCGGCCGCGCTTTCGATTGCGTGATTGACGGCAGCGGTGTCCAGGGTCTTGCCATCGCCGGTCGCGCCGAATGCCCGAACATCGCGCGTGGCTGGCTTGGTAAGGGGATTATTGCTCTGAGCGCCTTGACTTTTGGGTACGGCGAGGAAGGCGGCGGAAGCCATGGCCGCTCCTGCTGTTTTCACGAAGCTGCGTCTTGGATTCTGCTGATCGGGCATGGGTCCTCTTCAGTGCGCGCGAGTGCTAAAGGAAGTTCGCGGGTTGTAGTTACTTAGTAATTCGGAGCTAGGATAATACGCCAGATCATCTCGTGGGTCGACGCGGCAGAATCGTAAACTTTTTCCGCCCGCCAATCCGGTAGGTTTCGAAATCATCGTGGTCTACGGTGAGGATCAAGCTCAACGATTCGCGGGCTGCCACATAGACCAGCGTTGCGTCGGCAAAATCCATCGGGCGGTCGGCGTAGTCGTCCATGAGATCGCGGATTTGCGGGAGTTCCTCGTTGGCGATAACGGACATGTGAATCGCGCCCGAACGCAGCAGGATCCAGACGCTCTGGAGGTCGCCAACGTTGCGCCGCACGAGATGAAAGACCTCGGTGAGAACTGCCTCGGTAGTTAACAGGGGGAGTCGCGAGCGATTGTAGGCTTCCACGCAAAGGGTGTGCCAATCGTCGTCGCGATCCAGCAAAGCAAGTATGGCGCCGGTGTCAATCAGACCGGCGGGCAGAATGGCGGGAGGCATGGGATTCCTTGGCGTGCTTTCGGGCTATGATCTCGCGAACCAATTCGCCAGCGCGTGCGGACCGAGTGGGGTCGCCTCCGCGTAGGGACCCGATGGCAGCCGCTGCGCGCTCTCGCATTGCAGACTGCTCGGCGTTGTCGCCTTTGCGCGAATTACGGCGTTGTCTACGCCAATCGGCAGTTGCCTGATCGAGGAGTTCGGCCAGCGAGATCCCTTCGCGCCGGGCTTCGCTCTCTAATTCGGCCTTTTTTTCGGCCGAGACTCGCCAGCTATAGACTTCCGTTTTCATGCACTACAGTGTAGTGCATTTGGTTCGAGGCGGCAAGGGTTGGGTTTCTCTAATTTCTGCTAAAGCACAGCAATCGTGATGCCCAGATTCCTTCGTCCCAAATCCACATCTTGCTTGAGTGCGGGACGGGACTGGATCAGCTTCCACGTCTGCTCGTCGGATTTCGACCAGTTTTCCCCGAAGATACAGCCGCCAATCTTGCCATCGCGGGCCATCTCCACCAGTCGAAGTTGTACGGCGATCCGAATATCGCCTCCCGCCCCGCTGGAACCATATCCGTGGATCAGTTTTATGATTCTGCAGCCGGCACGGCGGGCGGCGGCGAGTTCCCGGTCAAGGTGGCTCAGCGCGTCGTGAACCGTTGGCATTCCAGCTTCCAGGTCAACGACTGGGAAGAAGAACTTGGCAGAACCACGGCGCACCTTCATTCGCCCCCTCAATCCCGTCTGCGGCCTCGGGCCACGGCTTCTCTCGCTTCTTTGTCCGCAGTCCGCCGCCGTTCGGTTTCGCGTTTATCCCAAAGCTGCTTGCCTTTGGCCAGCGCCAGTTCAAGTTTGACCCGGCCATTCTTAAAATACAGGCGGGTGGGGATGAGGGTGAGCCCACGCTGTTGCGTTTTGCCAATCAACTTGCGGATTTCATCGCGATGCATGAGCAGCTTGCGTGTGCGCAGCGGGGCATGGTTGAAAACGTTTCCGTGCTCGTAGGGCCCGATGTGCGCATTGAGCAGCCATAACTCGCCGTCCTTTACCAGGCCGTAGGCGTCTTTCAAATTCGCTAGGCCGCCTCGAACAGACTTAACCTCAGTCCCAGTCAGGGCGATTCCGGTTTCGAATTTTTCCAGGAGGAAGTAGTTGTGGGCTGCCACGCGGTTTACCGCCGCGTCGCGCTGGCCGGCGGCAGTGGGATCGCGGCGGGGGTTCTTCTCCGGGTTCGGTTTAGTGGAATGGGTGGTCTGGCGCGCCATATCAGTGAAGTGTCCGTTATTAGGTTATCTCATGCCGGACCGGATATTACCGCAGCATTAAACGTGCTGCCCGGACATCTCGGGGAGGCGGCATGCCGTCCTAGTAACTGAACCGGGTGCAGAATTTGCTCGTTTGGTCTAAGACCTCTGGCTATTAAATGCATGGGGGACTTAGGGTTGCGGCCGCGCCCCGATGCTATAATCGCTGCACTAGCTTCAACTTAGAGTTTAAGTAACAAAGCTGTGAGCCCCGGGCAAGGACGGTCCGGTGGAAGATTCCTGCGAGGAACTACTGATGACGCGATGGAAGCGCCCGGCGGCACTCCTACTGCTGGTTGTGGCCTCAACTTTGCCGCTGAGTGCCGACCAGGCAGCGAACTGGCACAAGAAAGGCGAGGACGCTGAGGCCCGCCAGAATTACGAGCAAGCCTACGACGACTTTAAGCAGGCTTACGACCTGAGACCGAAGGACGCCCGCTATCGCGCATCCTTTGAGCGCTTGCGCTTTTTGGCTGCGGCTTCCCATGTACACCGGGGACAATTGTTGCGGGAAGCAGGCAAGCTCGACGATGCGCTGGCCGAATTCCAAAAGGCGGCCGAGATTGATTCCTCGAGTTTCATCGCGCGGCAGGAGATTCGCGAAACCCAGAAGCTGATTGAGCAGGCTAAGACGCCGGGGCCTCATTCGGAGGCGACACCCACGGATGCGCTGCAAAAACGACTCGCCGAAGTCCAGGGTCCGGTGGAATTGGCCCCCATCCAGAATGTGCCCATGAACTTGAGCGCCACCCAGGACAGCAAGAAGATCTACGAGACGATCGGAGAATTGGCGGGGATTAACGTGCTTTTTGATCCCGATTACACCTCGCGCGTAATTCCCGTTCATCTCAACAACATCAGCTTGCCGCAAGCCTTGGAAATGGTTGAACTGGAGTCCAAGACTTTCTACCGGGTGGTGACGCCTAATACAATTTTCGTCGCCCAGGACAATCCCGCCAAACGCAAGGAAGTCGAGCAAAACGTCGTCAAGACTTTTTTTTGGCTAACCTTTCGCAGCAAACTGAACTGCAGGACGTGACCAACACGCTGCGCCAGATTCTGGACATCACCAAAATACAGGCGCTTCCTTCGCAGGGTGCGATCGTGGTGCGGGGCACGCCTGACCAGATCGCCATGGCGGAAAAGTTGGTAAACGACTTTGACCGGGCTCGACCGGAAGTAGTGATCGACGTTGCGATTCTGCAGGTCAGCCGCGATAAGGCAAAAACGCTGGGCATCAGTCCACCGACCAGCGCGACGGTTGCTTTACAAAACAATCTCACCAGCACCACTACATCGAGTACCACCACATCCGCGACCAGCACTTCTGGAACCCCCAATCAAGTCAACTTCAACCGCTTGGGGAATTTGAATGCCACCGACTTCACGGTGACCATTCCTTCGGCGTCCGCCTCCGCTCTGTTCAGCGACAGCGACACGAAGCTGATTCAGAATCCGCAGATTCGCTCGATTGATGGGCAAAAGGCGACGCTCAAGATCGGCGAGAAAATTCCTACCGCGCAAGGTTCATTTCAACCCGGCATCGGGGGCGTCGGCATCAATCCATTGGTAAATACTCAATTTCAGTATTTGGACGTAGGCGTGACCGTGGAGATTACGCCGACGGTGCACCCCGACGGCGACGTTTCCATGCATCTCAATATGGTCATTTCCTCGGTGACTGGCCAGGCCAATATTGGCGGCATCTCTCAGCCCATCATCGGGCAGAAGACAGACGAGGGCACGATTCGACTACGGGATGGCGAGGTCAGCCTGTTGGGCGGAATGTTTGACGATCAGAACACGCGTTCGATCAGCGGCATTCCTGGGTTAGGGCAAATTCCAATATTGAAGTACCTCTTTTCCCAAACTCAGACCGATCATAGTCAGGATGAGGTAGTGTTCGTACTGATTCCACATATCGTGCGCAAAGTGGAATTGGACGATATAAACAACAAGGCGATCTCTGTAGGGACGGCGACCGGCATTCAGTTAAGCCGGGTAACTCCGCTGATACTTCCGCCGCCTCAGCCGGCGCAATCTTCACCGGCAGCTCCCGCGCCCCAGACACAAACGCCGGCCCCAGTTCCGCAACAGCCGTCGGCGCCTGCGACGCCAGCGCCTCAGGCGGCCGCTCCGGGGCCTGCCAGTTTCAATTTCGATCCGTCCAACGTAACGGCAAAAGCTGGTTCGACTTTCGCGGTAAATATCCTGCTTAACGGGGCGCAGAACGTGCACTCGGTCCCATTGCAGGTGAGCTACGATCCTAAGCTTCTGCAGGTCGCCAACATTTCGAACGGAGGATTTCTTTCGCAGGATGGACAAGCCGTTGTGCTCGCGCACCGTGGTGAAGACGACCCCAACGGGAACCTGCAGATTACTGCGACCCGGCCCCCTGGCGCCAACGGCGTATCAGGGCAGGGTGCGGTGATAACGCTGACTTTTATGGCCAAGGCAGCAGGACAAGGTACGCTGGTAATTTCCCGGGGCGGCGCGAAAGATCCAACCATGCAAGCGATTCCGGTGACGGGCACGACGGCCACGGTGACGGTCCAATAGAGGATGCAGCTATTTCTTCAACCTGCGTTGGAATGTGGTTCCCGCCAAGGAGATCGCCGGAACGCGAGGCGGCGCGGGTTTACTCTGATTGAGCTGATTGTAGCGACAGCGATCCTGCTAATTCTGACGAGCCTGGCCGTTCCGCTGGCGCGGGTTTCAATCAAGCGGGAAAAGGAACGAGAATTGCGTCACGCGTTGTGGGACATGCGGGACGCGATTGATCGCTATAAGGATGCGGCCGACCGCGGAGTGTTCGTGCCCAAACTTGGCACAGAAGGCTATCCGCCAGATCTGGACACACTGGTAAAAGGTGTGAACGTGGGCGTAAAGAAGATGGTCTTCTTGCGGAAAATTCCGGTTGATCCGATGACCAACAGCACCGAGTGGGCGCTGCGTTCCATGCAAGACGACCCCGATTCCGACTCCTTTACCGGAGACAGCGTGTTCGACGTTCATAGCAAGTCGCTGGGTACGGCGCTGGATGGTACCAAGTATAAGGACTGGTAAATGGCGCGATTCCGCGGGAAAAGAGGCCGGGGGTTCACCCTCATCGAGTTGATGATCGTCATCAGCATGATGATGATTCTGATCGCGATTGCCATCCCGGCTTACAGGAATTCCATCGTTCGGGCGAAGGAAGGGGTGTTAAAGCAGAATCTGTTCACCCTGCGTTCGCTCATCTCGCAATACACGCTCGACAAACAAAAGGCCCCGGAATCCCTCGACGATTTGGTTTCCGGGGGGTATATCAAACAAATCCCCGACGATCCTATGACTGCCAAAGCAGATTGGACGGTAGTGCAGGAAGACGATACCCTGATGTCCCCCGATGAACAGTCGGGAGGAATTGACGATGTCCACAGCGCCTCGGACCAGATGGGCAGCGACGGAACGGCTTACTCCACTTGGTGATTTGCCGCCCGCCCGTTGCGGCTCGACCGAAAGTCAAACGGGAACCGTCTCGGAACCGAAAAAAGTACCGCCCGCCAAAACACACTCGATGGCTCGAATGAGATCCCGAGCGGCCTGAGTCTTGAGAACAAAACCCTGAGCTTGAGCGGCGCGAACGTCGTGCGGCAGCCTGTCCGATTCGTGCATCGTGAAAATCAAGACACGGCAGCCGAGTTTCAAATCCGCAATCTTGATAGCAGCATCGAAGCCGCTCATCTTGGGCATGGTCACATCGAGGACGACCACGTCTGGTTTTAGGTTCTCAATCGCTTGAATCGCCTGTTCTCCGTTGCTGGCTTCGCCACAGATCGTCCATTCAGGCCGCGATCCCATGATAAGAGTTTTAACGCCCTCTCGTACCACCTCGTGATCGTCTACGATCAAGATCTTCGCGGGCATTATTACTCCAATGAGCAGATTGTGAGCTTCGAAACAGTCAGTAACAGGAATCTGGCGGACTAATCCGGAGGTGCAGTCGGTTCCCCTGGAACCATTGCACTCACCCTTGTGCCGCCTTGGTCAGAGAAAAGCTCCAGCTTGCCGCCCAATTGCCGCATGCGCTCATTCATGCCTCGCAACCCGACCCCAGGAGCGCCCATCCAATCTTGGCCGGATTGCTCCAAAAAGTCTGAGGAAATCCCTTTCCCCTGATCCTCGATTTGAAGAACGCCCATACCCTCTTTCATGGACAGTCGAACGCGAGCCGTTTGGCTGCCGGAATGCCGATGAACGTTAGTAAGACTTTCTTGAAGGACGCGAAACAAAGCCAACTCTGAATCACGTGGCAGCCGGCCAAAGCTCGGTTCTGCCTCGAAAGTGGTGTGGATCCCGCTGCGCGCGGAAAATCCGTCGAGATACCATGGAATCGCCGATTTCAGGCCTCTCTCTTCCAACATCGGAGGATAAAGCAAATAGGACACAGTTCGAACTTCTTTGATGCAGTCCTCGGCAAGTTGAATGCACCGCGCCAGTTCAGTCGCTGCACTGCCGTTTTGCCCAGCCGGCGAGGCTAATGATTCCAATTTCATCTTGAGTACGGCAAGATACTGTCCCAGACTGTCATGCAAATCCCGGCCAATGCGTTTTCGCTCTTCATCCTGAGTTCGAAGCAAGTGCAGCGACAACTTGCGCAGCGATTTCTCCGACCGGTGCAATTGCTGCTCCGCCGCTCGCCTTTCGGTCACCTCTTTTTGCAGCGCGCGCTGGACTTGCATTCTCTCGGTGAAGTCTCGAGTGACCTTGGTAAAGCCGACTAACTTGCCCGACTTGTCGCGTAGAGCGGTGATCGTTACATTCGCCCAGAACCTCGATCCGTCCTTGCGTAAGCGCCAGCCCTCATCCTCAAATCGACCATCTTTTGCGGCGATTACCAATTCCCATTGCGGCTTGCCGTTGCGCACGTCTTCTTCGGGATAAAAGGTAGAGAAGTGTTTGCCGATAATGTCCGTGGCTGTGTATTGCTTGATCCGTTCGGCTCCCAGGTTCCAGGTACGTACGTGACCGTCCGGGTCTAGCATGAAAATCGCGTAGTCCTGGACCGCTTCCACCAGCAGACGGAATTGTTGCTCGGTTTGACGCAAGGCCAGCTGTTTTTCGTACTCTTCGGTCTTCTGCTGTAGCTGGGCTATCGTGCGGAGGTGTTCTTCTTCGCTGCTCGATTCCATAGGGCTCCCAGTCGGGACTACGCTAGAGTGTAGACCACACAACTTCAAAAAGGGTTCCAAGTGATTCTCATGGGTGAAGCTCGCAACTGGGTAGGCGCAGAGAAGTGAGAAAGATTGTTTCTTGGCCAACTCGTTCCAAAATTGCTCGACTCGAAGTGCCTCCCGTGGTTTTCCTTGTGCCCAAAGTAAAGCCACTAATTCTCCGAATACCGCAACCCGGCAATCCTGGCTGCTGACTGCACTTTGTAATCTCGCAAAAACCTGGCTGACAATCTCATTGAAGCGCCCCCGATCGACGGTCCCTTCAATCAATAGGCGCGACAGCGTCTCGCTCGCATCCAGGGTAATGTAGCGTGTTCGCAAGGCGGCGCTGGCTGGGGCCAATCCCAGAGCCGAGAGTCGTCTCTCTAGTTGTCTTTTGTGCGCCAAGGTGGCAATCACCAGGGCCACATTGCCCGCAAGCAGCGTGTTCCCGACGAAGCGCGTCAACACATCCATGAGATGGGCGTTATCCGAATACAACTGAACTGCATGCCCCTGAACGCCGGTGGTTAGTGCATCGCGAGCCGGAGAAGAAGTTAGGACGGAGTCGGTTGGCATATATGGTATTTTCCCTCTGCTCCCGCTCGTGGGAAAGACCCTCGCAATGATCAGTTCAGGGGGGTGAGTAAGTCCATACCGAAATCTCCGTAGAGGGCCAGGGTTTCCCAACAGCCTCCTTTCTATCGGTTTAGAGGCGAAGGGCAGTTGCGGCCATTTGAACTTCGCCAGGCAGACCTTTGTCGTATCGAAAATTTCGCCAATATTTTCGTCCTCGGGAAAACCACCGAAACGTCTGCAGCATCTTTGCAATGGCTTTCTATGGCCTCTCTCTCACTACACCGCGGCAGCGCAGCGGCGGATCTGCCGGAGCGACCGACTTAATCGATTCTTAAGCGTTCAAGGAGCTACCAATGTGCCTTGCCATTCCCGGTAAAGTTCTCGAGGAATTCGAACAACGTGGCATGCGCATGGCCAAGGTGCAATTTGGGGGCATTGTGCGCGAGGCATCGCTGGATTACGTCCCTCGCTGTTTGGCAAGACTGTCCACGAAGGCTGCGATCGTGCGGCCTACTACGAGCAGGACGACTTCGGCACCGAGTATGGAACCCCGAAGTGCCTGGTTAAAGTGGGTTGCTGGGGCCCGGTCGTCAACTGTAACGTCACCAAGCGCGGCTGGATGCGCGGTATTGGCGGATGCCCCAACGTGGGTGGTATCTGCATCGGCTGTACTATGCCGGGATTCCCGGACATGTTCATGCCGTTTATGGATGAGCCCTCGGGCGCGCGCTTCTCGACAGCGGCCCTTACGTTGTATGGCAAGCTCATTCGGTCATTGCGTGCAATTACGAACAGCACGGTCAACGGAGAGCCTGAGTGGCGTCGTCGCGGCCGCGAACTGATTACTGGCTATCAACCCAGGGCGGGCGCCTACAAATCCCGTCTCGGTCGCACAGCCGCTGCGTGAGCAGGGAGGATGGAAAGAAATGGGAACGATTGTAGAGCCACTGAGCGAAACTCCGACAAAGAAGCGCAACCTGGTAGAGATGAACTGGGATCCCATTACCCGCATCGTTGGCAGTCTGGGAATCTTTACCAAGATTGATTTTGAAAATAAGGAAGTGGCGGAGTGCTATAGCACCTCGTCCATCTTCCGTGGCTACAGCATTTTCATGAAAGGGAAAGATCCGCGGGATGCGCATTTCATCACCAGCCGTATCTGCGGGATTTGCGGCGACAATCATGCGACCTGCGCTTGCTACGCCCAGAACATGGCCTTCGGCGTGAAGCCTCCGGTGCTGGGAGAGTGGATTGTCAATCTTGGAGAAGCCGCCGAGTACATGTTCGACCACAACATCTTTCAGGACAATTTGGTGGGCGTGGATTTCTGCGAGCAGATGGTGAAGGAAACGAATCCGGGACTCTGGCAAGAGGCGCAGCAAAAGAAAGCGCCGAATGCCTCGATTCACGGGTACCGCACCATCGCGGACATTATGACCGCGCTGAATCCTTTCACTGGCGACTTCTATCGGGAGACGCTAGTAGTGAGCCGGCTAACCCGTGAAATGTTCTGCCTGATGGAAGGCCGGCACGTACATCCGTCCACGCTGTATCCAGGCGGCGTCGGCACCGTGCCGACCATCCAACTCTTCACGGATTATCTCGTCCGCCTGATGAAGTATGTGGAGTTCATGAAGAAATGCGTGCCCTTGCACGACGATCTTTTCGATTTCATGTATGAGGCGTTGCCGGGGTACGAGAAGGTTGGGCAGCGGCGCGTTTTGCTCGGTTGTTGGGGCTCATTTAACAATCCGGATGTTTGCGATTACAGGTACGAATCGATGTCGAATTGGGGCCGAGGTATGTTCGTCACCCCTGGAATTGTTGTGGACGGCAAACTCGTCACCAACGATTTGGTGGATATCAATCTCGGTCTGCGCATCCTGCTGGGGAGTTCGTTCTACGATGACTGGCAGAACGAAGAAACATTCGTGAAGTCGGACCCACTGGGCAATGTGGTCGACAAACATCACCCGTGGAACCAGACCACGATCCCGCGCCCGCAGAAGCGCGACTTCAACGGAAATTACACTTGGGTGATGTCGCCGCGCTGGTACGACAAGCGGAGTGGCGACCATTTGGCGATCGATACCGGCGGAGGACCGATCGCTCGCCTGTGGTCGACGGCGCTGTCGGGCTTGGTGGACATTGGCTACATCAAAGCTACCGGCAATAGCGTGCAGATCCATTTACCGAAGGGGGCGACGCTACCCGAGACCAGCTTCGAATAGAAGATTCCGCAATGGAGCAATGCGATTGAACGCGACCGCGCGCGCACCTATTTTCAGGCGTATGCGGCGGCTGCAGCTCTGTATTTCTGCGAAAAGGCCATGGCGGAATTGCTAGCCGGACGATCCAAGACCTGGGCGCCATTTGAAGTACCCGAGGAAGCGATTTCTTGTGGGTTCCACGAGGCGGTGCGCGGCGTGCTTTCGCATCATGTGGTCATCCGCGATGGCAAGATCGCCAATTATCATCCGTATCCACCGACTTGTTGGAATGCCAACCCGCGCGATGTGTATGGCACTCCGGGACCTTACGAAGATGCGGTGCAGAATACGCCGATCTTTGAAGAGAACGGTCCCGACAAGTTCAAAGGGATTGACATCATGCGTGCGGTACGCAGTTTTGATCCGTGCCTGCCCTGCGGCGTGCACATGTATCTGGGCAACGGAAAAGTGCTGGAAACCCGGCATTCTCCGATGTTCGGAGCCATGGCTAGCAAATGAACCCGTCGATGACCAGCGGCGAGTTCCAGGCGCACACGGAACAGGTCGAGCGACTGGTGCAGCGCGTCAGCGGCCTCGCGGACGAAGATGCGCGCTCCACATCGCTCGAACTCTTGCAGTCCTTGATGGACTTCCACGGCGCGGTCCTATCCCGCATCGTGGAATTCCTCTCGGACTCGGGAGAAGCCGGTAGAAATTCACTCGCGAAACTTGGCACTGACCCGCTGATTTGTGGATTGCTTGTGCTCTATGGGATCCATCCCGTACCACTCGAAGAACGAGTTATGCGGGCGGTCGAGAAGCTTCGTCCGCAACTGATAAAGCAGGATGGGAGCGTTGAACTTATTTCTGTGTCGGATGCGAGCGTGCGGGTAAAGATTGAAAGCTCAGGGCACGGGTGCGGCTCGGCGCCCGATAAGCTCAAACTTACAGTGGAACAGGCAATTCTGGAGGCTGCACCGGAAGTTGTTGAAATCGTTGTCGACACTCCTTCGAATGCGGCTTTCGTTCCGCTCAACATGATCCAACCAGCTGGCACAGAGGAGAAAAAATATGAAGAATCCACGGCCTGATATCGATGCTCACATGCCTGGCACGAAGCGTGGGGAAGAATGGGCATGGGACGGGAAGAAGGAACCCGGGCGCGAAGGCAATGTCCGCACCGCTCGCGATGCTACCAGCATTAATCCAAAAAGCCGCGCGCCAATCGATCCCAGGATGCCGCATCTGCCGCCCTCCTAGACTAAGCACGCGATGGGCACATTGATCGACAACCGTGGACCTAGCCCGCTCGCTACTCTGCAGCGGTTCGTTCGCAAGCCGCAGGAGCGGGTGAAGCATTGCGAGTTGTGCGCTGCTCCGCTTACGCCACTGCACCAGCATCTCTTGGAGTTGGAGAAACGGCGAGTCGACTGTGCTTGCGACGCCTGCGCTGTGCTTTTCGGCGGGAACTCCGCTCAGCGCTATCGGCGAATACCGCGGGACGTGCGCGCGCTTCGTGATTTCGCCATGGATGATCAGGAATGGGAAAGTCTGCTCACTCCTATCAACATGGCATTTTTCTTTTACAGCAGCTTGGTGGGCAGGGTAGTGGCGAACTACCCGAGCCCCGGAGGTGCGATGGAATCATCGCTGGATCTGGAATATTGGGCGTCCATCGTCGAGCGCAATCCGGTGCTGAATAAACTTGAACCTGACGTTGAAGCGCTGTTGGTGAACCGCATAGCGAACCCGGCTCAGTATTATCGCGCCCCCATAGATCAATGCTTCCGCCTGGTGGGAATCATCCGCACCCATTGGCGCGGGTTGTCTGGGGGATCGGATGTGTGGAAGCAGATCGACGGTTTTTTCCAGCAATTGGGCGAGGCCAGTGGAGGACAGCGTGCCTGACCTGCGCTTTGAGATCGAGGATGCTTTGGCCACGCCCAACGCGGCCGAACCGCAACTTTCGTTTAAAGCGCGAATCACAAATTCCGAACTTGAGCCGATTCACTCCATTGCGCTACGCGTGCAAGTGCAGATCGAGCCGGTGCGCCGGCGCTATACCACCATCGAGCAGGAATATCTGAAGGAGCTTTTCGGCGAGCCGGAACGTTGGAGCACGACGCTGCATCCGCTGCTCTGGACGAACGTGAATGTAAACGTTACCGGATTTACGGGAAGCACGGTGGTCGACATACCCGTCCCCTGCAGTTTTGACTTTAATGTTGCGATGACAAAGTACATTTACGCGCTCGACAATGGTGATTTGCCGACTTCGTTCTTGTTCAGCGGAACGGTTTTCTACGCTGGCTCTGTTGGATTGCAAGTGGCGCAGATCCCGTGGGACAGAGAAGCCAGGTATCGCTTGCCGATCAGGGTCTGGAAAGAAATGATGGACTTGTACTACCCAGACACGGCTTGGGTATGCCTGCGCCGTGAAGTTTTTGAGAGGCTGTACGAATTCAAATCCCGGCACGGCCTGCCAAGCTGGGAACAAGCGCTGGAGCGGTTGCTCAGTGCAACTGAAGAGGTGAGATCGTGAACCGTGAACTCGCCAAGAAGGTCGCCGATGCCGTGCTCTATGAAGGCTACATGCTCTATCCGTATCGGGCCTCGGCGCTAAAGAATCGCCAGCGTTGGAGTTTCGGCATTCTTTATCCTCCGGCCTATCCGGAGGTCGCCTGCGGGACGGAGCGTTCCGGGATGCATTCCGAGTGCTTGTTGGAAAGGGCCGGCGATCCGGCAGTCGAGGTCGAGTTGCGTTTTCTCCAGATGGCTGTAGGCGAGGTTGAGGAAGAGAGTTGGCGCGAAAGCATTGAGCGCTGTGTGAGAGTTGGGCTAGATCCGCTCGGTGAGCCAATAAAAAACGCAACCTTCGCTTTTCCTTCCAACGGGGAAACTGCGGCAGCTAGGGTTAGCCGCACTCAGAGTGGAATTAGAGGCTCGGTATCGGTCTCGTCGGAAAAAATCCGCGATGGTATTTCGAAACTGATAATAGGCGTGGCGAATGAAAGTTCATTGCCGCCTGGAGCTCTCGACCGCGATGCGGCCCTGTCACGATGCCTCCTTTCAGCGCATTTGATCCTGACGGTGACGGGCGCAGAGTTTGTGTCATTACTCGAGCCTCCCGATGAGCTTCGCGAAATTGCGAGCTCGTGCAAGAACGTCGGCAATTTTCCCGTGCTGGTTGGATCGCCGGAGGAGCGCGACATAATGCTGTGTTCGCCCATCGTTCTTTATGACTATCCGCAGATTGCACCGGAGAGCGCGGGCGATTTTTATGACGCAACCGAAATGGACGAGATGCTCACCTTGCGAGTCATGACATTGACCGACGAGGAAAAAAAAGAGATGCGTCTTGCGGGCGACCATGCGCGCAATCTTCTTCAACGCACGGAACAAACTGCGCGCCAACAACTAATGCGGACACACGGAACAATTCGCAGCCTGCGTCCGGTAAGCGAGAAGCCATGAGGGATTGGGATGTGGATTGGGAAGCGCAGGAGTCACAATTCGCGCCGTCGCAAAGCGTCACGGTCTTCGGCGTCGAAGTGCAGGCTGGAGATCGTGTACGGCTGTGGCCGCAGAAGAATGCCGACATTATGGACATGGCGCTGAAAGGCAAAGTCGCGGTGGTGGAGGCGATCGAGACCGATCTCGACAACCACGTCCACCTGGCGGTCGTGCTCGAAGATGACCCAGGGCGGGATTTGGGGATGCTTCGTCAGCCGGGACATCGCTTTTTCTTTTCTCCGGAAGAAGTAGAGCCGCTTGCGATGGATGGCGAGGCTTCGCATGAACGGTAAGGTGTTGGTCGCCGGTATCGGCAACATTTTTTTGGGCGACGATGCGTTCGGGGTGGAAGTGACGAAACGCTTGGTCGAACGCGTATTGCCATATGGCGTTAGCGTCGTGGACTTTGGCATTCGCAGTTACGACCTGGCTTATGCGCTGATGGAGAAGTGGGATTTGATCATTCTGGTGGATGCTCTACCGCGGGGCGGCGAGCCCGGGACACTGTACACTCTGGAGCCAGAGTTGCCGCCCCAGGGCGACGCCCCTGCTTCCTTGGACGCGCACAGCATGAATCCCGTCGCGGTTTTGCAGTTAGTGAGCGCTTTGGGAGGACGAGTCGAACGGTTGCTCGTGGTGGGCTGCGAACCCGCCACTGTCGAGCCCGATCGGGACGGGGATTTAGGTTTGAGTGCGCCGGCCAGCGCAGCAGTCGATGAGGCAGTTCACGTCATCGAAGAGTTGATCGCTCGAGAGCGTGCTCACGCAACGGCTGCGCAGTGAAATCGAAACTCGAAAGTTAAGGAGAGAAAATGTCAACCACTAAAGCTTTGACCTTGGGAAGCATCGCCGCGGTTCTTTTTAGCCTGTATTACTTTCGCGGAGACTTTCAGCGGTACGTCAAGATGAAGATGATGTAAGACGCCTGATGCTCATAGTTGTCAGGTTGGTTTTCCTCACGAGTCCCGGCTCAGGGATGATCCCGCCTAGAGCTAACACATCCCAAGGTGTCGACTCCGGTCTAGAAGCGCGCAAAGTAAGGCAGAGACATAGGCATCATAGGTGTTCTACCTGATCGTCAGATCTTAACCAAGCAAGTATGCTGTGCAAGTTCGAAGAGAGCGCAGCGTCACTAAGGAGGCTTTATGCTTTATTGGGCAGTGGTATTTCTGGTCGTCGCACTGGTTGCCGGCTTGCTGGGTTTCGTCGGTGTTGCTACGGCGGCCGCGGGAATCGCCAAGATCCTCTTCTACATCTTTCTCGTAGTGTTTCTGGTGACCCTGGTCATGGGATTGGGGCGTCGTGGCACGCGCGTGTAGATGGCTTTCACGCTTTTTGGGGCGCAGCAAATCGGAGCATTCTCGGATTTGGCGAGTTGCTCTGATTGCTGCGTGGTTGCGCTACTGACAACTTAAAAGCGGTTTTGGACGGCTCTCCGCAATCAGCCAATCCCGAGAACCCATGTCTGATTAAGCGGCTAGTACTTAGCGCGCCAGTTTCCGCACACGCTCGATCCGGCTCGGGCGCCCTACTGGCATGCTCACTGGCCAGGGTTCTTCAATCCCCATTAGAGCGAGTGATCCCCAAGCGAAGCCATATTTTTGGTGAAGTTGATCATTTCCGCTCGTCTTTTTTCAGGATCATCGTTAAGGGAAGTACTCCAACAACCTACGTTCGGCCGGAACGCATCAAAATTAAGCGGATAGGTTTGACGTCGCGTCAAAAATCCCAAGGAGGAAATCTCCATGAGTAACGCGTCAGCAAACGAGAAATCTGAGAATCAAAAACCCGAGGCGGAGAAGCCGTGGGTTACTCTTCCCGGTACTGTTGACAAAGTCATTCCATCAACCCATCCAGCTGAGCCCGAGAAGGCGCAAATCGTCGTGGAGGGTGCCGATCACCTTTACCGGGAAATTCGTGTTGCGAACACCTTGCAAGACGAAAATGGCAATGAAGTGGCACTCAAGCCAGGCGCTGAAGTGGAAGTTACTATCGAAGCAGATCTCAGTGAGACCACACCCAAGGGGCGTCACGGATGGGATGGAAATTACGACGGTCACTTTAATCGTTTGCCTAATTTCTAAACCCACAACGGCCATTTCCAGTACGTAACCATCAATTTTGTGGGAGAGAATCGCCCTTCACGCGTCTGTCTTTGAAACAAATGCCTGAAGGGCGGGTGTTTCTATTTTCCCATCGACTTGGAGGTTTTCGATATGTGCTTGAATTTCTCGACGGTCAAGGTTGGTTGCGCGCCGCTTTGCGAGGTATTGGAACTGGCGGCGCTCGCATCGGAAGTGGTGCCTGTGACTTGAACTTCGTGTCCGATGTGGTCGCTCAGTTTCGAAGTATCCCCGTGTAGCTGCTCCGAACCGGCCATGGAGATTCTTCGCCGAACTGGGGCTGAGGAAGCTTTTTGTCTTCAGGCTGCGCAGTAATTCTTCGTGGCGAAGCTTTAGGGAAGAAATCTAAATGTAGTTCCAGCGGGGTTTCTCTCTGAGGCGAGCGGCCGCTGTTTCGTCACAACTTATTCATCGAATCTTGACGAATTATTACCTTTTTCTTTGCCTATCTCAGGTGCGTCCGAGCTCTTCTTCTCATCCCAACAATATGATTTCGTGGAAGCTGGACCCGACCGATGCCTCGTAAGCTGACGCACCCAAGAATTCGAGAGCCGAAGATCGCCTCGCGGTCAAACGTCGCGACGATACGCGGCTGGAACTTGATCGGAATCCTGATGCTCTGCCTGGGATTGTTGGCCGGCTTAGCAGGTTGTTCACGAAGACAGCCGCCACCACCCCCGGATGGGGCTGCGCTCTTCACCAAGAAATGCATGACCTGTCACCGGCCGGGCAACGACATGCGAGCTCCGGTGCCGGACATGCTGCACCAAATGACGCAAGCTTCAATCCTGGCTGCCCTCGATACCGGACGCATGAAATGGGAAGGAAAATTTCTTTCTAAACCGCAAAAAGCGGCGATTGCTCAATACATTGGAGCCCCGGACGTGTCCACGTCGGCCAAGATAACAGGACTTTGCCCACGAGACCTGGATCCGCCCGCTCATTTGCCTGAATGGTCGGGGTGGGGAAGTGGCCTGCGCAATGACCGCTTTCAGACGACGCTTTCCGCTGGGCTGACGCGGGACCAAGTCGCAAATCTAAAGCTGAAGTGGTCATATGGGTTTCCGGGAGCGGCAGCGACGTTCGGCCAACCCACGGTGTACGCGGGAAGGCTGTTTGTGGGCAGCGAGGACGGCACTGTCCAGGCGCTTGATTCTGCAACCGGGTGCATATGGTGGACGTTCAAGGCGTCAGAGACCGTTAAGACCGCAATTTCGATGGGCGCCAAGGGGAACACGGCCTTCTTTGGCGACACCAACGGATATGTGTACGCGCTTAAAGTTACCGATGGTTCGGTGATTTGGAAGGTCCATCCTGACTCGCATCCTGCCGCGCGCATTACGGGATCACCACTTTTGGTGGGCGAGCGTTTGTATGTTCCCATTTCTTCGGGAGAAGAAGGCGCCGCCGCCGATGCGAGATATCCATGCTGCACTTTTCGAGGTAGCGTCGTTGCGCTGGATACAGTTTCGGGAAAACAAATCTGGAAGGCCTACACCATTAATGAAGACGCGAAACCAACGCGCAAGAGCGCCCAGGGAGTGCAGTATTGGGGACCTTCGGGAGCCGCGGTGTGGTCAAGCCCCACTGCGGATTTGAAGCGCCATGCGATTTACGTCACCACCGGCAATAACTACTCGAGTCCTCCTACTGTCACATCGGACGCGCTCATTGCCTTCGATATGCGGTCTGGCAAGATGCTGTGGTCTCGGCAACTCACGGCTAAGGATTTGTGGAACAGCGGGTGCGTGGCAGAACAAAAAGATAACTGTCCTGACCCGCGCGGTGACGATTATGATTTCGGCGCTCCGCCCATGTTGAAGTCGCTAGGCGGCCGAGACATCGTCCTGCTCACGCAAAAATCGGGGATGGTCTACGCGCTCGATCCTGAACGCCGCGGCAAGCTCTTATGGCAAAGCCGAGTGGGACGCGGTGGGCCGCTTGGAGGAGTTGAATGGGGTGGCGCCACCGACGGGCGATATCTGTATGTCCCGCTTTCCGATTATGACGACACCAACCCTCTGGCGGGCGGCGGCCTGTTCGCGCTCGATTTAAGTACCGGGAAGCACGTATGGCACGTGGCACCACCGAAACCGCCTTGCGCTGGGCAGGTGGGTTGCAGTGCGGCGCAAATGGCGCCTCCGACTGCGATTCCCGGAGTCGTTTTCGTCGGGTCGCTCGATGGGCATTTGCGCGCTTACGACACGCGAAACGGCACACTTCTGTGGGATTTCGATACGGCGCAACCGTTCACTACGGCCAATGGGGTGCAGGCGCGCGGCGGCTCGCTGAACGGGGCGGGGCCGACCATTGTCGGTGGCATGGTGTATGTGAACAGCGGCTATACGAACGCGATGGCGGGGAATGTGCTCTTGGCGTTTTCCGCCGATTCGAAGTGATCGCAAGTTGGCTGAGAGTGGTCGGATGTTCTCCCGAACAATCTCCCGATCGGGAGCAACGCATCCAAGCAGCGTGACTTTAGAAGGGTTGAAGCGCGCTTTTGCGGCGGCCTACCAAGATGTGATTCAGCATCACGTACTGCTACAGGCAGCGGGTCTGGCTTATTATTTCGTCCTATCCATTTTCCCGGGCTTAATATTTCTTTCCGCAATTTTGGGCTTGATTCCTGTGCCTGATCTATTCGGCCATGTATTGAACTTCATGGGGCGACTCCTCCCGCCGGATACAATGCGCGCGGTGCAAGCGGTGCTTCTGGATGTGCTAGCTACCAATCGGTTGGCATGGCTATCCTTCGCGACGGTTGGAATGATCTGGGCGGCATCGGCCGCCTTCGACGCCATGATCGAGGCGCTGGACCTGGCTTACGATGTGGACGACCCCCGTCCCTTTTGGAAAACTCGACTCCTTGCCATTAGCTTGGCAGGTGTCATCGGAGGGCTGGTGCTCTGCGCGCTGTTGGTTATGATCGTAGGGCCGCGCTTCGGAGAGTGGCTCGCCGGCAAGATACATCTCTCCCCCATCTTTGTCTTACTTTGGCCCGTGATCCACTGGTCCGTGGCTATTGTCTCGGCGTTGGTGACCGTCGAATTATTGTATTTTCTGGCGCCCAACGTGAAGCAACGTTTTCGAGCGACATTACCGGGCGCCACCCTCGCGGTTGCGTGTTGGATCAGCTTTTCGTATCTGTTGGGATTCTATTTTCGGCACATCGCTAACTTCAGCCGGACCTACGGTGCGCTGGCGGGATTTATCGCCTTCATGACCTGGTTCTACTGGAATTCTTTTGCGCTGCTGGTAGGAGCCGAACTTAATGCGGAGCTGGCGAAACTCAGTCACCAGGGGCAGCTCTCTCCCAGGCTGCCGTCTTCCGGGAGCCATAAGCTAGGCCGCGCGGCTTGAGAAGGGGTTTTTTGAAGCGGAAGGCGATGATTGATCCCTCGCTCAGAATCTTGTATGGAAGCGGCCGTCTACGGAAACCCCGCCTACCTGATCGCGCTCCACGCTGACCGACCACCGCTGGCTGATCTGATAATCGCCTTGGACGATCTCTTGCCCGGGTTGCGTAACATCGGTGGAGAAGGTAAACAGGAAGTTCTTCGTCAACCGCTGTTGCAAAGCGAGACGAGCCGAAGGGTTTTGATTGTTGCCGCCAAGTAAGGGATCGATTTGCAAACTGGAGATTCCGGCGAGTTTCTGTATGCTGCTACCGATCTGACTGGCTGCCTGCGATGCGATCATGGAATCCGTGCTTTGGCTTGAACTTGCGAGTTCAGAACTGGTGCCGCCGCGCGCAATCAAGTTGATGATGTCGGCAGTTGCCAAGGGAGGATCGGAAACGTAGGAAGTGGTCAGTTGGTCGAACGGACCGCGCAGATTGAGTGTCAGGTTATATTGTTCGACCGTGGTGGAGACCGAAACGTTCAGGACCGGTCGGGTTTGATTCGGATCGTCAAAGGTAATAATGCCGCGCTGCAATTGATAACGGATGTTGCGGTAGAAAAGCTCTCCCCCCGACAGATTGGTCCGTCCGGTAATGACTGGATTGGCGGCCGTACCCATTACGCGAAGATCTGCGGCGCCTTCCAGACTTACCTGGGAGGCGGTGGCATGAAGGTCGCCCGCGGACTGTAGTCCGACCTGCAAATTAATCGTATCGGTAAACCCGGGTACCGCGGGGGCGGATGCATTGCTACTGAACTGGTCGCCGAAGCTAGCCAAATCGAAATCCGGGGTGAACGAGAGTGAATCGATCAACACCCGTCCCGCCAAAGTCGAGTTCTGTAGATTACCGGTCCAGGTGAGATTGCTGTCGAGTACGCTTCTCAAACCCTCGGGATAGCGCAACCGAACCGATTTTCCCTGCAGGGCGATATCGAATTGCGGGCTGGGCCGGTAACGGATGGAACCACCCGCGGATAGCTGCCCCCCGCCGACCTCCGCCGACATCTTCGAAATTTGTACGGCGTCATTGCTCAGGTCGAGGGTGCCGTTCAGTTTATCTACGCTCAGCGGCGCAGTCGCTGTTGCCAACGCGACGTTATGCAGGCGAACTTGCCCCTGGACCTGCGGACTGGCGCCGGATCCCGAAGTGTGAACATCCAAGGCAATCGTACCGGAGCTGCGAAGGTCCGAAGAAGCAATGCGAAGCACACGCGCGTTGATTGTGCCTTGCGCGGTGAAGGTGGGTGCGGCGCCCCCGGCAAGGGGAACGCTGCCTTGTATGTGAATCGAGGTATCGGTGCCGCGTATTTCAGTGGGCTGCAGTGTGACAACCGAATGGGAATAGTCGGCGTGAATCGGACCGGCTGCTCCGATCTGTAGCGATTGATAACTGGCGCTTAAGGTCGGGATCGTAAGATGGGCTTCGAGTTTGGATCGGTCCTTGAGCGGTCCTTTGAGCGTGGCGTGAAATTCGGTCTGGCCCTGAAAGCCCTCGGGCATGCCTGTTCCATAGGTCGCCAACAACACATCGAGCGGAATGGTGGTTGTGTCGATGGAGGCATCCGTCTCATAATTACCGGTGAGATTTATTTCGCCACGGGCTCGCACTGAGGCCTGAGCCGCTTGAGTATCGAGCGTAAGATTGGCTTTCTGATTAGCGACGCGCAACTCAGCTTTTATTCCTGTGATCGACTTCTGGCGCACATCAAGTTTCGGCAATCGAACCATTGCGGTGAGCTCAGGATTGTCCAGGGTGCCCTGTCCGCTCGCAGAGACGCTCAGGGTCCCATTGATTGCCAGATTCTTTTCTTGCACGGCGCGCAATTTTTGCAAAACGATCGCGGGAGCGTCCAGACGAAGCTGGTAGGCCTTTGTCTTGGGCGTAAACGTGAAATTTGTACTAGCGGAGCCGGCGTTGGTGGCGACATTCAGCGTCGAGACAACGGATCCGTTATCAGCATGGAACTGCACCGCCAGAGTCTGTAACGCTTCATCGTAAACGCGCGCGTTTATGACCTGCAACCAGCCTGATCCAGCGGGGCTGAGTTGTGAGCCTCTGATCGACACATTTGCCGACAAATCCCCACTCACCGGGTAGCGAACGTTCGCCAGATGTTGCAAGTCGGTCACGGACATCTGCCGGACTGACAGGTTCGCTTGAATTGGACTTGAAGGAATATAAGACCAGTCACGCAGGCTGACGCTTCCGCTGAATGAGGCCTGCCCGCGTTGAGCGCTCGCCAGCGTGCCGTCTGAGACAATAATGCGAGAAGAGTCGGCCTGCAGCGAGAGCGCCGCATCCTTCCACTGGCTACCCTGAACTTGAAGATTTTGGGCGTTCAGCCGCCCGGATATTTGGGGTCTCGCGGTGGAACCTTGCACCGTGGCGCTCAGTGTTGCGGAGCCGGAGATCACAGGAAAGTTAGAAGGGGAAGAACGGAATGCGGCGATGAGTGCTGCGAGTTGATGCAAATCGCCAGTGGTCGCGCGAATCTGGAGGTTGGAGCGCTTGCTCAACTGGCCATCGGCGGTGACAGTCGTGGATGGAATGCGAATCGATGTCTGATGAAAAGTAATCGTGTTCTGTGGCCCGTCGTAAGCGGCATGAATGGCGCCATCCACAGGAATATCGGCCCCGCCGCGTGGACTTCCGGCTGCGCGCAACGTAAGGTCAGTGTGGCCGCGAAGATTGTTGATGCTCCCGCTCCAGGATGCATCGGCCGTGCCCTCGAGCGTTCCTGTCACTGTGTTTCGTCCCAGGCTGCCTTGCCCGAAAGCCTGTTGAGCGGCTCGCAGTGAGATGGCGTGTAAAGCGGCCTGCACCCGTGAGCTTGGGGTGGCGTCGAGGTTCTGCACGTCGATGTTTGCGCTAATTCGGCCGTTGAAAAGTTCCGCCTCGACTCCTTTGGCTTGCAGTTCGCCGTTCGCCAGTTGGTATCTTCCCTGCACGTTCCGCAGGTTAATGTGACCATTGGCAGAAACTGCCGAGAGGCTGGCGCTCTTTATCTCTCCATTGACACTAAGGTTGCGCAGCGCCGTTTGATTAGGATCGCTTTGGTAATTGATGTTTCCAGACAAGGATAGGTCTCCCGCTGGTATGACTTGCGGCGACAGAGGAACGAGATCCTGGGTGTGTATCCGGAGGTCATAATTTCCAGAAATCCTGGGATTGCTGTAATCCGTCAGGCTGGCGTGCAGGCTTGCAGTTGAGGAGGCAATCTTTGCCACCGCAGACTCAACCGTGAGCAAGGAAGGGGTTGCGCTGAATTGCACACTCAAGCTGTGCGGTAATGGTGCGTATCGACCGTAATGAATGTGTCCGTTGTCGTAAGAGACCGATCCGCGATAGCGGGTCGCCAGGGAATCGAATGTGACGTCTGTTCCCAGGTCATAGAGATCGAGATCCAACGGAATCTTCGCGTCGTTGTAGTTCACTTCGCCGCGGCTGAGGGCGAAATGACCGATGGCGAGATCGAAAAGATTGGTGCTACCCCTCGACTGAC
Organism: uncultured Acidobacteriaceae bacterium; assembly: GCA_963712035.1. Taxonomy (GTDB): domain Bacteria; phylum Acidobacteriota; class Terriglobia; order Terriglobales; family Acidobacteriaceae; genus PALSA-270. The sequence continues at coordinate 466,794 of CAVQGL010000010.1, forward strand.
TTCGGGGAGGGCTTGGAATATTACTCTTCCCGTCGCGATCAACCCGAAGATAGGATACCGGATGCTCGAGCAGCAACTCGCTGAGATTAACCTTGCGATGGAGCGCGGAATGAATTTTCAGACCGACGGTTAGCTTATCGAGTTGCAGCAGCGGTCGGGCATCTGGCGGTTCGGTTCCACGAATCACTACATTGTAGAGATGGGCAGTCAGCGTCGAGAGACTGAAGTCCAGGCCCCCAATTTGAGTTCGCCCTCCAGTGGCCTGATTCGTCTGCTTGATGATCTCGTGTATCGCAAATTGTCGAAACTCATTACTTTGCAAATAGAAATACCCACCCAAAACTCCGACCAGAATTATGACTGCGAAGGCCGCTAGTGTCCGAACGACTACCTTCTTCCACTTCATGACTTCTCCTAAAAAGCCTGGCCGAGCGTGATGTAGTACTGCGTGGCATTGATTCCGAGGACCGGATTCAGGTTGCGGCCGAGATCGATGCGTACTGGGCCAATCGGCGTCGAATAACGCAGGCCAACCCCGACTGTGTTGCTGTAGTTATCGACAAAATTGTGGAGATTGATCGCGCTGTAAACGTTGCCGCCGTCATAAAACACCACCGCGCCGAGGGCCTTCATTAGGTGCGTGGGAAATCGTACTTCTGAATTCAAAATAAAAAGCTGACGTCCGCCCACTGGAACGGTCACGTTCACGCATCCATTCTGTCCGGTCAGCACGTTGCAGAAGGGAACCAGACGCTGCGGCCCGGCCTCATCGATGGGAAAGCCGCGAAGGGAATCGCCGCCACCCGAGAAAAATAGCTGACTCGTGGGAACGAAGCTCCCCTCGAACGACTTTACGAATCCCAATCGCAGACTGTCGGCAAAAACAACAGAATGAAACGGCTTGTAGAAAGCATACTGCCCCAGTAGCTTGGCGAAACTTGCGCTGGAGCCGAGCGCCGTCGGCGTGATTCCCAGAGTTAATGTGTCGAACGTGCCGCGGTGTGCGTCGAGAGGCTTGTCTCGGGTATCGCGAATTAGCGTGCCAGAGAAGGTCGACAGGTGAACGTCGCGATCCTGCTGCAGCACCAACTCCGGTACCAGCAACTGCGACAGTACGGTCTTGTTGAAATCGTAGCGAATCTGGAAGCGCGTGTTGTTTTTGCGGCTGATGACGCGTTCAAGCTGGAACGAAGCGTCTGCCAGACTGGCGCCGAAGAGCGGATTTTCCGTGGTACGCTCCGCGGAAAGGCTGGTAAGCGAACTCCACTGCGATCCGGCAAAGTGTGGCTGGGTGTAGGTGGCGAGCGCGCGCTGGTCGAGACGGGAGAGCAAAATAGAAACGCTGGCAGTTTCTCCTAAGCCTCGCATGTTGTGACGGTCGAACTCCACCGACCCACGCGGACTCGCGAAGGTAGATTGGCTTGGCGCAATCTGGTTGTTTCCCAGTTGAATGGGTGGTCCCCCCGGAACCGCAACCGTTCCCGTCGGGATATTCCCTCCGCGATGCGAGACCTCAAAGCCAAATCCATACGTAATCTCGTTACGTTTGGCTGCGTGCACCTTCACCAGCACATCCTCCTGAGTCTGATCGGTAATGGGTTTTCTGGGCCCGACGCTTGACCAGTCAAATATATTCAAGTCGTACAAGCGGCTTTCCGCCGCCAGGAGATCGCCTTTTCTCATCGGCGATTCGCTGGAAAGCTGAGCGGTCTTCCTGACTAAGGAAGGGCGAGTCTGTTTCTGGCCGAGATAAATCACGTCCGCTGTCCGGACCATCTGCTGCTCATTGATTGCATATATGACATCAACCCGCTGGGGATCGCTAGGTTCGCGGGTCACGGTAGTTTTCACCGCGACGTTCAGGTATCCACGGTCAAGATAGGTCGCGGAAATGCGATTGCGATCTTCAGAGAGCCGCCGTGCCGAAAACGGCGCGCCCGAGCGCAGTTGAAAACCGGCTGGCGCCACCAATTGATCGACTGGGATATTCGTATTTCCAGCGACTTTTAGGTTTTGCACTAATGTTTGAGGGCCTTCTTCGATTTCGAAGACTACATCAATTTTGGGCTCATGATCGATGGTCTGGGGAGTCACCTTGGCATCTTCATATCCTCGATCGCGGTAGAGCGCCAAAAGGTTGTTCGCACTCTGGCTCAAGAGCTTCTGGCTTACGGCGCCGTGCGACCAGAAATGAGATTGTTTTACCGCGACCACCGCTCGTAAGTCCTTCTCCGGAATTTGCTGATTTCCGCGGAAAGTAATGCGCTCTACTTTGTGCTTTTTGCCACGCTCGATTTCATAGACCAACAGAATCTGGCTGGGTTGACGCTGAAAATCGGTTTTGACCTGAACGTCGAAGTAACCCTTTTTCTGGAAGTAGTCGATCAAATTCTGCTCACCCTCCTGAACCAGGTCACGATCGATCGTTCCCTCAGAGTAGATGGGAATCAGTTTTTTCATTTCCCGGTTAGAGAGGAATGGTAGCCAGGAAAGGCGCGCTCCGGTGGCACGCACTGTGACCATCGGCCCGACCTCTACTTTGAACGATACATCCACACGATTCGTCTCCGGGTGATACTGCGGCGGATTTTCTTCGACGTGGCTGGCCAGGCGGTGCTGCTGCGACAGCGTCCGTCTGATTAGGGTGGTGGCGGCCGTGATGCGCTGCGGTGAGTACGGCTTTCCCGATTTCAGGAGCCCTCCGCTAAAGCGAGCCCGTAGCGAGTGGATTGAATGCAGTAACGCCGCCTCTTCGTTGGCTCCGGGACCCTCAACGGTCACGTTCGCCACGCGCGCCTGCTTGCCCAGTTGAACTGAAAACGTCAGATTGACCAACTGGTGAGCGTCGTCGATCTGCGAACTGGTTTGAACGACAGCCCGAAAATAGCCATTGTGTCTGAGGAAGTCCTGCAGCGCTTTATCGCCGGCTTCTACCCGTGACTGGTCAAAGGGATCTTCTTCCGGTAAGTCAACCACCTGCAGAAGCCGAGTATATGAAAATGCCTTTATCACACCTGGGAAGTTGACAATCCCCACGTAATAGGCGGGTTCTAGCAGGAAGTTCAAGCGCAATCCGGAAGGATCTGGGACAACGTTGACCTCTACTTTGGGAAACTGTCCGCTACGTTCGAGAGCAGCAATACTGGCGGCGACTTGGTCTTGAGAGTACGGCTGTCCAGCTTTCTGCACGACCAGGGAGCGAAACGGTTCAAGATCGCGATGCGGATTTCCTATCAGATCGATCGCACTAACAGTTTGGCCGTCGTAAACCGACTGAGGACCTTGCACCGCAAGTTGAGCCCAAGCCGCAGTGGCGCCGACTAAAACAACGAAGAGTGAAAAGCGCATAGGACAACACGTTCACGCCTTTATCTAAGGTCTAGGCGGTGAAGCGATGTGTGATGCGATGGCGGTTGCAATAGTTGGTGGGCACCTTATCTCGCGTGGGCGGGAATTGTCGTTAGCCTCCGCGTTCTCGTTCAGACCAGACTGAAAACCCCCTAGATGAATGGCCTACAGGATTTACCTGATTGCGATGGGCTTAGCATCTGCGTTAATCGTTACTTGTGGATTGTGTAGAGAGGCAAATATGCGCAAGTCCCTAGACTCGTCTCGAAGTCAGGAGTGGAGGGAGTTGTATTTGGCGGCGTTGTTCGAAAGCAACAAAGCACGAATTCCGGGCAAGATTGCTGAGGCCCAACGCACGCTCGCCACCCGAAGATCCGAATTGCTCAGTAGCCCAGCGAGCGATGCTAAGGAAATCCAAGCGTTGGACAATGCTCTGTTTTCGTTGAGTGCCCTAAGAAATTGTCTTGTTACTGCTTCTGCCGCCTGATCCTCGCCCTTGTTGTGATCTCGTTCCGGCCTTACTGGGACTCTTTCGAAGCAATCCCATACGGATCGTCATCTGTTCACGGAAACAACAAAAATCACTATGCCAAACTCTGCCGATGTAGTGATTGTGGGCGCCGGCGTCGCCGGCCTCGCTGCCGCGGCGGAACTGGGCCGAGCCGGACTTTCGGTAGTCATTCTCGAAGCGCGGGATCGGATCGGCGGCCGTGTTTTTACCGAATACGACCCGGCCTGCCATGTCCCTATCGAGTTCGGAGCCGAGTTCATTCATGGCTTGCCACCTGAGATATGGCAACCTCTCCAGGCACACAATGTCAGGATTTCAGAAGTAACCGGCGAGCAATGGTGCTCTCGAAAAGGTCATTTGTCCCGGTGCGATTTTTTCTCGCAGGTTGACCGAATTCTTGAACAGATGAACGCCGATTCCCCGGACGAATCATTTCTGAGCTTTTTGACGCGCTGCTGCCCAGATTCAAAAAGCGATCCTTCGCAACGCGAGGCCAAGGAATGGGCGCTCGGCTATGTCGCCGGCTTTAATGCAGCGGATCCTAATCGAGTCGGTGTCCATTGGCTGCTAGAAGGGATGCGGGCGGATGAGAAGATTGAGGGGGATCGCGCTTTCCGGTGCTTGAATGGATACGAAGATTTGATCGACATTTTCCGACAGGAACTCGCGTATGCGAACGTGATCGTGCAAACAAACACCGTAGTTCATTCGGTGGAATGGAGGGCGGGTCAGGCGACAATCGCGGCCCACAGAGGAGACGAATCCATTGCCTTCATTTCCGCGCGGGTGCTTGTCACATTGCCATTAGGTGTTTTGAAAGCTCCAGATGAAACTCCGGGCGCCGTGCGCTTTAACCCGGTCTTGCCGAAAACGAAGCTGGATGCTCTCCAGAAGTTGGAAATGGGGAAGGTAATAAGAGTCACGCTCCGCTTTCGCTATCGTTTTTGGGACAACATTCTTGCCGCTGCGGCCGCTAATCTGTCGGGAATGAGTTTTCTGTTCTCTCACGACGACTCGTTTCCGACGTGGTGGACAACGCTGCCCAAAAAATTGCCGATCATCACTGGCTGGGCTCCCGCCCACTGCGCTGAACGACTGTCGGGTGAGAGTCGTGACGTTGTAACAGACCGCGCTCTAAAGAGTCTAGCTGGATTACTCGGCAAACCGCCAGGAGAGCTTGTGGAACTCTTAGAGGTCGACTACTTCCATGATTGGCAAACCGATCCGTTTGCGCGCGGCGCCTACAGCTATGGAGCGGTGGGGTCGGATGGAGCCCAGCAAACTTTGGGCGAACCCGTCGATGACACCTTATTTTTCGCTGGTGAAGCCACAGACATTACGGGTCACAACGGAACCGTCCATGGGGCCATTGCGAGCGGACGGCGAGCGGCAAAACAGATTCTCCTGGAATTTCGCCGAGGTTTTCCTTCCCTTCGCGGTAGATCAGTGTAGAAGCATTAAACTCGAGTGCGTCAAACTACCGATGGCTACAGACCTCGCTGTATGTACACTGAAACACGTTGCTAGTATTGTCATCCGTTTTCGGACAACTTACAGCTTCATTTCGAACTCTAAGCGCCAGCCCTAATATGCCGGAGGAATCTAAAACAGATGTCTCAATCATCACAGCCGATCGTGTGGCCGGGTCGGCCTTATCCACTTGGATCAACTTGGGACGGCGAAGGCGTCAATTTCGCACTGTACTCCGAGCACGCCGAAAAGGTGGAACTCTGCCTTTTTGATAATGCGGGCAAACGGGAGATGCTTCGCATCCCGCTTCCCGAACAGACTGACATGGTTTGGCACGGCTATCTACCGGAGGCCCGCCCGGGGCAGTTGTATGGATATCGCGTATATGGCCCGTACACCCCGGAGCAGGGCAATCGCTTTAATCACCACAAACTTCTGCTCGACCCCTATGGTAAACAAATTCAGGGAACGATCCGCTGGAGCGATTCGCATTTTGGTTACAAAGTCGGGCAGAGGCAAGAGGACCTGTCCTTCGATCGCCGCGACGACGCCGCTGGCATGCCCAAGAACCGTGTGATCGATTCTGCGTTCACGTGGGGCACCGACGTGGCACCGCGGATCCCCTGGCACCAAACCCTGATTTACGAGCTTCACGTGAAGGGATTCACAAAGTGCCACCCCGACGTGCCCGCGCATTTGCGTGGAACGTACGCGGGATTAGCGACCGCCCCGGTCATCGAATATTTGACACGTTTAGGTGTAACGTCAATCGAACTTATGCCAGTACACAGTTTCGTCGATGACCGTACCCTGGTAGAGCGCGGTCTGCGCAACTACTGGGGCTATAACACCATCGGATTTCTCGCGCTGGAGCCGCGCTATCTGGCCACCGACTCAATTAATGAGTTCAAGACGATGGTGAAGACACTGCACTCCGCAGGGCTGGAAGTGATCCTTGATGTGGTTTACAACCACACCGCCGAGGGTAATCATCTTGGCCCCACGCTCTCGCTCAAAGGCATTGACAACAGTACCTACTACCGCTTGGTCCCTGATAATCCACGTTACTACATGGACTTCACCGGCACGGGAAATACCCTGAACATGCAGCATCCGCGTGTTCTTCAGTTGATTATGGATAGCTTGCGCTACTGGGTGCTGGAGATGCATGTAGACGGATTCCGTTTCGATCTTGCCGCTACTCTGGCTCGCGAACTGCACGAGGTCAATCGTTTGGGCGCCTTCCTCGACATCATTCATCAGGACCCCGTACTCTCGCAGGTGAAACTGATTGCCGAACCTTGGGACTTGGGGGAGGGCGGCTACCAAGTGGGAAATTTCCCTGTCGGGTGGGCGGAGTGGAACGATCGCTATCGCGACACCGTTCGCGCCTATTGGAAGGGGAACGGCGGTCTGGTGGGGGACCTAGCCTATCGCATCACCGGCTCCAGCGATTTGTACGCGCATAGTGGGCGGCGTCCCTATGCGAGCGTGAATTTCATCACCGCGCACGATGGCTTCACGCTGCAGGATTTAGTGAGCTACAACGACAAGCACAACGAAGCCAACGGAGAAGACAATCGCGACGGCAACAATAACAATCTCAGCTGGAATTGCGGAGTGGAAGGTCCCACCGACGACCCAGATATCAAGGCCTTGCGCGCCAAGCAAAAGCGCAACCTGCTAGCAACGTTACTGCTCTCCCAAGGTGTACCGATGATTTACGCTGGAGACGCCATCGGACACACGCAAATGGGAAATAACAATGCGTACTGTCAGGATAATCCGACGAGCTGGCTGAATTGGAATTTGCAACCTGAAGATCGCGACCTGTTGGCATTTGTGCAGCGCATGATCAACCTTCGCAAACGGCATCCGGTATTCCGGCGCCGCCGTTTTTTTCAAGGCCGCCCGATCAAAGGCGCGAACATCAAAGACGTTCTGTGGCTCAATCCCAGCGGCCAGGAGATGAGCGAAGAACAATGGCGCAATACTCCCGTGGAGTGTCTGGGAATGTTTCTTTCCGGCCAGGGCTTGGACGAGGCCGACGAACGCGGCCGAAAAATCAGTGATGAAAACTTCCTGGTGCTGCTCAACTCTTACCACGAAGATGTGGCGTTTGCATTACCCGCGTTCCGTCCGGGGGATCGCTGGACCGCATGGATGGATACTTCTCGCGAGAGTGGTTTACGTCCGTCGGAGACTTACGATGGCGGCGCCACTTATCCACTTCAGGCGCGGTCTTTGGTGGTACTGATGGAACGCCGGGTGAACGGCAAGAAAGATGAGTCGAAGGACGAGTCGAGTGAAGCGTCATCATAAGATGCCGTTCGGCGCCGAGTGCCGCGATGACGGGAGTGTGCGCTTCTGTCTATGGGCCCCGGCCGCGCGGCAGGTTGACTTATGTGTTCCTGGGACAGGCGAGTCTCTGCTGCTCCCGATGGATTGTTGCGAGCAGGGCTGGTTTGAGCTCGTCACCGATGCAGCGCCCCCAGGTACGCACTACTGCTTTCGTATCAACCGTGAGCGGGAAGTTCCGGATGCGGTCTCGCGGTTTCAGCCCCGTGACGTTCACGGGCCTAGCGAAGTGATCAATCCCGAAGCCTTTGACTGGCAAGATGGCGACTGGCGAGGCCGGCGTTGGGAAGAAGCGGTCATCTACGAATTGCATGTGGGAGCTTTCACGCCGTCCGGAACGTTCTCAGGTGTCACCGAGCGCCTCGACTATCTGGCAGACCTCGGAATTACTGCCTTGGAATTGATGCCCCTGGCCGATTTTCCCGGCCGGCGTAATTGGGGCTACGACGGAGTATTCCCGTTCGCTCCCGACAGCACGTACGGACGTCCAGCAGACCTTAAAACGTTGGTCCAGGCGGCTCATGCGCGCGGCATGATGGTTCTGCTGGACGTCGTCTACAACCATTTTGGCCCGGAGGGAAATTACCTCAATGCTTATGCTCCACAATTCTTCACTGATCGCCATTGCACTCCTTGGGGTAATGGCATCAATTTCGATGGACCGAACAGCCGGCCGGTGCGAGAATTTTTTATTCACAACGCGCTGTATTGGCTAACGGAGTACCATTTCGACGGATTGCGTCTCGACGCCGTTCACGCCATCGTTGATGATTCCAGTCCGGACATTCTCACGGAACTTGCGGAAACCGTTCGGAGCGCCGTCGGACCAGATCGCCGCGTCCATCTCGTTCTGGAAAATGAACGTAATCAGGCACATTACCTCCAGCGGAAACAACATTGCCGTCCTCGGATGTTTACTGCACAATGGAATGACGACATCCATCATGCGTTGCACGTCCTGACTACTGGAGAAAAGGATGGATATTACTCGGACTACGCAGAACGCCCTTTGGCTCAACTCGGCCGTTGTCTAACGGAAGGGTTCGCCTACCAAGGGGATGCTTCCGTATATCAAGGGGGCAAGTTACGTGGCGAGCGCAGCGCGGGGCTTCCGCTAGCCGCATTTATTTCCTTCCTGCAAAATCACGATCAGATTGGAAATCGCGCTTTTGGTGAGCGCATCGCTAAGCTTGCTGATCGGCGCGCGGTGTGGGCTGCAACGGCGATCCTCCTGCTCGCTCCTTCTCCACCAATGCTCTTCATGGGCGAGGAATTCGGAGCGGAAACGCCATTTCTGTTTTTCTGCGACTTCGAAAAGGAACTGGCCGCTGCCGTGACCGCAGGCCGTCGAAATGAGTTCTCGCGATTCGCAGAGTTTAACAACCCAGCCGCGCGCGAACGCATCCCTGACCCAAGTGCCGTCGCCACTTTTGAAGCCTCTCGGCTTGACTGGGCGGCCGCGGATCAACCCGCCCATCGAGAATGGCTCAAGCTCTATCGCGAACTACTCGCACTGCGGCGCGAATATATAGTATCCCGGCTTCCGAGCGGATGTGGTCTAAAGGCAAACTATGAGGTCCTCAACGATCGCGTCCTCACCGTGCATTGGAATTATCCAGATCATTCAAAACTCACGCTGCTGGCGAATATTGGAGATCAATCTTTCTCGGCATTGACTTTCCCCACATCGCAAATGATCTATGCCAGCGAGGAAGTAAACGCCGATGCTTTGCGGCAAGGAATGCTGCCGGGCTGGTCAGTAGCGTGGTTTCTCGAGTCATGAAGCCTCGTTCTCCCATCCCGTTGGCCACTTATCGCCTGCAACTCAATCGTGAGTTTACTTTTGCTCAAGCCACCGCGATCGTTCCTTATCTTTCCTCTCTCGGAATTAGTCATTGCTACATCTCGCCTTGCTTAAAGGCCCGTCCCGGCAGCATGCACGGGTATGACATTGTGGATCACAATTCGTTCAACCCGGAAATCGGATCCTCTGAAGAGTTCGATCATTTTGTGAATGTGCTCCACGAACATGGCATGGGGTTGATTCTCGACATTGTGCCCAACCATATGGGAGTAATGGGCAGTGACAATGCCTGGTGGCTGGATGTGCTGGAAAATGGCGAATCGTCGCTGTACGCCGGCTTTTTCGATATCGACTGGCATCCCCTGAAAGAGGAGCTCCACGGTAAAGTACTCATTCCAGTCCTGCATGATCATTATGGAGCGGTTCTCGAAAGCGGCGAACTGAAGCTGGTCTTTCACCCGGAGCGGGGCGAATTCGATGTGTGCTACCGCAATAATCGTTTTCCCGTCGGCCCCAGGGAATATCCTCGCGTTCTACGCAACTGTGTTGACACGCTGAAGGTGGAACTGGGTGAACAGAACCCGGACCTATTAGAGCTGCAAAGCCTGATTACTGGTTTCGGACATTTGCCAGGAAGGAATGAGATCAGCCGCGATCGGATTGCTGAGCGCAATCGCGACAAGGAGATTCATAAGCGCCGCCTGGCAGAATTGTGTGCCCGGTCCCCGGAAATCAAGGTTTGCATTCTTCAAGCGGTCGACAAGATGAATGGCAACCCCGCCGATCCCAAGAGCTTCGAGGGACTCCACGAACTCATCAAGGCACAAGCTTTCCGGTTGGCCAACTGGAGGGTCGCCTCCGATGATATCAACTACCGCCGTTTTTTCGACACCAACGACCTTGCCGGAATCTGCGCGGAGAATGAGGCTGTTTTTGAAGCCACTCATCGCCTGATTCTGCGTTTGGTGGCCGATGGCAAGGTAGATGGTTTACGCATCGATCATCCTGACGGCCTCTACGATCCAGCCAGCTATTTCAAACGCCTCAATCGCGCTATCGGCGCGGCCACTGGTAGTCCAGATAAAAGCAATGTGCAATTGCGCTATGTCGTCATCGAAAAGATTCTCACCGGGGCCGAGCGACTGCCCACCGAATGGCCAGTATGCGGCACCACGGGCTACGATTTTGCCAATCTAGTGAATGGAGTCTTCGTGGATGCGGGGCAGCCGTCGGCCGCTTTGAACGTATTTACCGAAACTTTACCGGCGATGAAATTGATATCGATGATCTTGCTTACCGCTGCCGCAAACTCATCATTCGGGTCGCTCTGGCGAGCGAATTGAATGTATTGGCTAATCAAATCACCCGTATCGCGCTCTCCAAACGCCGCACCTGTGACTTCACCTTTAATAGTCTCCGCGACGCGCTCACGGAGGTGGTGGCGAGCTTTCCTGTGTACCGCACCTACGTGACAGATCGGCGGCGTATCAGATACGGACGAGAGTTATATCAGGACGGCCATCGTTTCGGCTAAACGGAGAAGCCCTGCCGCCGATATCAGCATTTTCGATTTCATCGGAGAAGTACTTCCGACCCATATCGCTGAAGGACAGGATGCGGCGTACCGAAATGCAGTTACCGCCTTTGCCATGAAATTCCAGCAGTTCACCGGCCCGGTGATGGCCAAAGGTCTCGAGGACACTAGCCTTCTACCGGTACAACCGCTTGGTCTCATTGAACGATGTGGGCAGCGATCTGCATCGCTTTGGAACCTTGGTTCCCGAATTTCATTTGGCAAATCAGGAGCGTCTTCGCGACTGGCCGCATACCATGTTGTCTACCAGCACGCATGACTCGAAGCGATCCGAAGACGTGCGGGCGCGGATAAACCTGCTCTCGGAAATAACGGGACCATGGAGACTCAGAGTGCGGGACTGGAGACGCCTGAATCGAAGCCACAAACGGATGGTCAACGACAAGCCCGCTCCGTCGCCTAACGATGAGTACATGCTCTACCAGACCTTGGTGGGCGTGTGGCCCTTGGAGCCCATGAACGACGACAACGCTCGGAACACATTTCGTGAACGCATCGAAAGCTACATGTTGAAGGCAATCCGGGAGGCTAAGCAAAATACAAGTTGGATCAATCCCAACACTGAATATGAAACCGCAGTTTCAAACTTCGTGGAGATGTTGTTGGATACGACCGGACAGAATTTGTTCCTCGATGACTTCCTGCCCTTCGAACAGCGTATCGCGCGGATCGGCCTATGGAACAGCCTGTCACAGACTTTGCTCAAACTCACCTGTCCCGGTGTTCCCGACATCTATCAGGGAAATGACCTGTGGGATTTTTCTCTAGTCGATCCCGACAACCGGCGGCAGGTGGACTATGCGCAGCGCCGGCGACTATTCGAGACTATTCGTCAGTGGGGCAACGCTCCCACACCCCTCACAACGCGTAGTTTGACTGAGACCCCGGAGGACGGCCGCCTGAAACTGTATTTGACGTGGAAAACTTTGTGCTTTCGCCAAAAGCATTCCGATCTTTTCCACCAGGGCGAATATCTGCCATTGGAAGTGAAAGGTACGAAGGCAAATCACGTTGTGGCGTTCGTGAGGAAGGCTGCTACGTCTAGCGTCCTGGTTGCCGTCCCCCGTCTTGTCGCCGGGTTGCTTTACAACAACGACACGAATCTTCCGCCAATGGGTCCGACGATTTGGGAGGATACGAAAATAGAGCTTCCTCCGGGCAATGCTTTCAAGGCGTGTCAGAACATTATTACTGGAGAAATGCTACAGCTGCCAAAACAGGACGAAAGCATTCAGATTGAGGTTTCGAAACTGTTGGCAGAGTTCCCCGTAGCACTTTGCTCATTGGAGTAGGGTGCACGTCTGCTCCCGCTCGATCATTAGTAATTGTCACCCTCGCTTTACCCGGGGCAGTACTTCTTTGCCGTAGAACTCGATGACGCGCTTCTGATCGGGCTGACCGGAGTGAATGTTGACAATGCTGACACCGCTTTCAAAGAGTTCGGTGACTGTCTTGATATGAGGCCCAGGATCAGTGCTGACTGGCCAATCGCCGTAAACCTTTTCGAGAGGAAGTTCCTTTCGGCTCGCTGCTGAATGGTGAGTGGATCGCGAATATTGTAGTAGGTCTTAAATGCCTTGGGACCGAAACGCCAATATTCAGCCGCTTTTCTCCGTCGTTCTTATCGCCGACCACAGCATATTGTTCCACTAGGACCGGCATCTGCCTTGCGTCTTTGCCCCCGGCTTTGGCGCGGTTCTCGAATTCGGCTTTCTATTGTTTCCAGGTCTTGGGATCGGTGATCAGCCCGTCGGCATACTGTCCGGCTCGCCGCATTGCTTTCGGACCATTGGCTGCCATCAACAAAGGGATGGGCTGAGCGGGAGGATCGTAAAGCTTCGCATTGACGTTCTAGTATGTACCCTTATGGCTGATTTGCTCTCCCTCCACAACTCACGAATAACGCTGGCGGTTTCAATCAAGTGGGCCTTTGATGCGCATTTCTTACGGAGAGGTTTAGTCAATGGAGGGAAAAATGAGTGTGAGGATCTACAGAAGGAAGGTGATGGCATGTACTGTCTTGAAGGACGCAAATTCCATATCAAAAACGCAGAGGATCTGGCGGTCAGGCGACCACTTCGCCTCTGCTTGCGACTACGAGCGGCAGGACAGCCGTGACCAGCGTGCCCTTATGATCGGAGTGAATTTCGAGATTCCCGCCCAGGTAGCGAAGCCGCTCTACCATACCGCGGAACCCGACCCCACCGTGTCCGTTTGAATTCAGATCCAATTTATGGGCCGGAATGCCAATACCGGAATCCCGGACGGATACCAGTATTCGGTTTTCTTCTGGACGTATTTGTATCGTCGCGGTCTTGCTCCCCGAATGACGGTGAATGTTGGTAAGGCACTCCTGCACAATACGGAAGATCGTCGTTTCATACTCAGGATGCAGGCGTTCAAGCGTGGGAGAGATATCCAATGAAACCTCTATCTTGCTGCGCTGCCCGAACTCCTGAACAAACCAGCTCAGGGCCGTCCGAAGGCCAGCTTCATCGAGCAGCGGCGGATGGAGTAGGTGGGAAATGGTTCGAATCTCTCGCGAGATCTGCTCTACCAGCGCTTCATTTTCATTCACGGCCTGGGCTGCAACCGGGCTGATTTTATCCGTTTCAGGTTTCACGTACGCCATGTTCATTTTCATGGCAGCCAGCAGTTGGCCGATGCTGTCATGCAGGTCGCGAGCCAGACGTTCTTCTTTCATCATCTCGCATCTGCAACAGGCGTGCTGAAAGCTCGCGCAGGCTGTCGTTCGCCCTGCTCAATTCTGCAGTCCGTTCTTTGACTCGCAGTTCAAGTTCTTGTTGGGCATTGAGCAGGGCCTCCTCGGCTCGTTGACGGTCGGTGATATCGAGCGATTTTCCCGCCAGCAATCTCTTGCCATCGCCGCCCACGACCGGAAACTTTACCACCAGCCACGTATGCTTCCCATCCCCTTCCAGCGTGTGTTCAGTAAATTCTTGGGCGCCGTTTTCTCGGAGGACCAAGAGATCATGATCACGAACCTCCCGGGCAATCTCCGCAGGAAGGAAATCGGCATCGGTTTTTCCCACCAAGCTCGGCAGACCGAAGCGCTGCAAGGCAGCGCGGTTGGCGTAAAGATACCGTCCTTCTTCATCCTTTAAGTAGGTTAAAGTTGGGCTGTTCTCCATAAAAGCTTCGAACAATCCTTTGGCCTGCCGGGCTTCGGTTTCAGCAGCAATCAGTTTCGCGTGCGAGCGCCGGTTTACCTCCCCGATGGCAATGATCAACCCAGAAATTGCCACAAAGCCGAGCATCCCAAAAACGTCTTGAGACGAGGTAGTCGCTCCATGGAAGGAGACAATCCAGTACCAGACACCGCCCAGACTAATTATTAGCGCGAGAATGGATGGTCCCAGCCCGCAATACCAGGAAGTAATAACGATTACTGGCCAGACGGTGCGGAAAGGGCCCCGGGTCGCAAGAAACGGCTGGAGAAGAACTCTAAGATAAACGGCGAGACAAGCGAGGAAGAGTGAAAGCCCGTAACGAGTCGCCGTACTTTCTAACTTCGATCCCGCCTTGGGACCCTCGGGAGCCATATCGTAACTTCCTTCGAGCCTAACTTATGAGACCGGTGAATCCTCTAACCGCAGACCGAAGCAGAAAATACGCCTCCGAGATCTTATTAACGCCTGACTCAATGTAAGTGCCCTAACAGGCAAGACCAACATTCGCGTTCCATGATGCTAGGACGAGCAAAATCGCTAAGTCAAGTGGCAGGAACCGCCCGGGAAACGACACCCCGGCCACTGCGGTTTCACAGCCGATCACGGTTGTTCATTTCGCCAATTCTGCAACTGACGGGTCATGGCTGTATAGCACTCGCAAGCCGCAGCTTCCAGCTTTCCCCGACTCAGCACTTCCACAGTGCCACGCCGATATTTGATGGAACCGGTTTTTTGGAGGATTGCGGCCGCGACGGTGACGCTGGCTCTCCGCGTTCCCAGCATGTGAGCTAGAAATTCCTGGGTCAGCGGCACTCTTTCTCCTCCGAGTCGGTCTTGGCTCATGAGCAGCCAGCGCGCCATGCGCTGTGACACTCCATGCAATCGATTGCAGGCGGCCACCTGCGCGGCCTGAAGTCCGAATTCTTGAGAATAGAGATTTAGCTTTCTTTCGAGGTGTGGGCATTTGCGAAGGACTCGTGCCAGGCCGGCCGCGGTAGCGCGCCATGCATTGCCCGAGACTTGAACGATGACCCGGGTAGAACTTGTGCTCAAGCCCACCACCAGCGGCAGCCCCACGAATCCTTCTTTTCCGGCCAGGCCGACTTCCACGGTTTTGCCGTCGCTCAACACGTTCAAGATCGAGGCCAGTCCGGTATTCACGAAATAACAGTATTCAATCGGCGCCCCCAATTGGTTCAGCAGATCGCGGTTTTGCATCTCCACGAATTCCAATTGGGGAAACAATGTTGCGCGCTCCCTGCCCGGCAAACTGAGCAGAATTTCATTCTGAAGTGAGTTTCCGTCGAGCGCGGAAGCAACCGTCTGAGAAATGGAACTTTCGGACAGACGAGAGAATGTTCTTGCCATGAGTTTTCCTGGCGCGACGAAGGATTGTGTCAGATTTCGCAAGTGTCGGCGCCAGATCGAATGGGCTGGAAGTTGCTAGAAGAGACTCGTTTACGGTACGCCCTTTTTCTCTAACTCTCAATACTAGTCTATGGGGTTATCGGGGACGAAGAGGTTCCAATATTTTTGGAAAAGCTGTACGCTACCGTACAGTGTTAGCGGTATTGTGGTCTGGCTGCTAAGCCCGGAGAATTAAGCAGACCAAAAACAACACCAAAGAACACGAAAATGGAATCAGGATTCATTGCAGAATATTTTAATCGTCGACGATAGCGCGGTGGTTCGACGCAGCCTGCGCTCCTTATTAGAAGGACGAACTGGCTGGTGCGTATGTGGGGAAGCCGAGAACGGGCGCCAGGGGATTGACAAGGCCATGGAATTGTCCCCGAACCTCATCATCCTTGATCTTTCGATGCCGGTGATGAACGGTTTGCAGGCGGCTAGCGAGCTTCGGCGGTTGCTCCCCAGAGTGCCGGTCCTCCTATTCACCACCTTTTGCAGCCCACAGATTGAGCGGGCAGCATTGGCCTCCGGAGTCACCGCGGTGAAATCAAAATCAGATGGGCTGGAGTCTCTTTACGAAAGCATTCGGCATTTGCTCGCTACAGCGTAACAACGTGCTTCATTCCGAGCCATGTCTCGTAAATCCGAAAACGTTCCTCCCGAATGGGCTCTAAAGGTTGAGGGAGTTCGCCGCAACCGCAAGCTCAGCCAAGCTGACTTCGGCGCTCAGTTGGGTGTGTCGGCGATGACCGTGTCTCGTTGGGAACGTGGAGTGGCGGAACCTTCGGGCGAGACCTACATCCGTCTCGGAAATATTGCAGGCGATCCGCTTTGCTGGTTCTTCTGGAAGCGCGCCGGACTTCGATTGTCGGATGTAACGCGGGTGTTGCCTGGGGCTCGCCGTCGCTTTGCCGAGAGCCGGCTTCATGAAGTGCACCTCGTCCGCGCTGGCACTAGCAAGAACTATTCGCTGAAGAAGGTCAATCTCGTGGCAATACCACTTCTGCCGGTCCAGGCCGGGACGCCCGGTTCCCAAGGCGATAATATTGATTTGGCGGAGATCCCGCCGGAAAGCGTCATGGCAGCACCTATAGAATGGTGCCCCAATCCTGCGTCTACGATGTGCCTGCGGGTGAAAGGCAACTCCATGTCGCCGCTGATTCTTGACGGCTACATCATTGCCGTGGACACGTCGGATGTCGAAAGAGATGGCTTGGTCGGTCAGATTGTGGTGGCGTCGCACAAGGAGAAAGGGCTCTTAGTATCGCGTTTGATTCGATTTGATCATATGGATGTTCTGGTTTCTGACCAGCGCGAGTACGGCTCGGTCCCCGTGACTGCGGGTTCAGAGTGGCGGATTGTGGGCAAGGTTTTGTGGTGGACCGGCCGCGCCAGATAGTTGTCGGGATCGCTGAGTTCGGAAGCACGCGAGTCCCGTGATCAACGTCGCGACCTTCTCTCTCAGATTTCGAAGATACGATACGCACTTCCTCCGTTCTGATCCTGCAGCAAAGGTAAAGAGACATTGTGGACGGGAATTCCGGCTGTGGTTTTTCCATCCTGACAGCCGTGGTGGGCGTGCCCGTGGACTACCAGGTCAGCTCCGTGGCGATCGACCACCTCCATCAAACGAGAAGTTCCGAGGTAGGGGAAGATTTCAGGCAGTTCCCCGACAACCGTGCTTTGGATGGGAGCGTAGTGCAGAACCACGACTCGCTTGGGTGTTCGCAGTTGCGACAAAGCTGTTTCCAGCTTCAAAGCTTCGTTGATGGCCGATTTCACGAAGGCCTTGATTTCCGGCTCGCCAAAAGCAGTCAGGGCTCCTCGCCCGAAGCCTCCCACAAAGCCCTTGGTCCCCGCAAACCCGACTCCGTCGCGCTCATAGCCCGTGCCGTTGAGTACCTTGACGCCAACCGCCATCAACATTTTGCTCAATTCCGCTTCCTGGCCGCTCTCAAAGTCGTGATTTCCGAGAACCACAACCGTCGGAATTCGCAGGCGACCCAGGACGCTCGCTAGAGGTTCCATCTCTTCGCGCTTACCAAAGTTAGTGAGGTCCCCGGCGATCACAAGAAGATCAGCCTCCTCGTTTACTCTGGAGAAACGCTGCTCAATCGCAGCAAACCGTTCTGCGGTGAAATGCAAATCTGCAGTAGCGGCAATCCTCATGTCCAGAGCCCGATTACTCCTGCCCAGAATTCTGTGTTCCGCGACCAATTCGGTAGGTGCTCAGTTGATCAGCAAATCCCCATTCATTGACATCGATGGCAAAAAGGTGCGGGTCAATTAAACTGCCGCGAAAGGGAGCGCCTGGATCAGGATATTCGACCAGCTTGCCAAAACGATCCAGCAAATCCTTCCAGAGCGGCGCGGGCACGAGATTAAGGTGTGCGGGGTAGACATAGGCAAAAAACATTAGTGCCCACAACAACAGTAGCCAGTGCTCGCCGAGAATTTCCAGCAGGCGCTGCCAGTCCGAGTTGGCCGCTTCGCGCCAGGATAATGTGGGCAGTGTCCGCGCCATCGAAGCGCTCGCGGCGAGTGACGAAAAGTTTCGATGCCAGGAGTTCCTCCGGCGCCAGCACCCGCGCGGGAATGCCGACCACGCTTCCCGAGTATGCCCGCTCAATCCACGAACGAGACACGGGAATCACTCCATTGCTCATCCCCGAAATCAGGTCGACGAAGAAATCTCCTCTATAAGCCTTGGCAAGCCAGACTGGGTCGACTACTTCGCAGACAAACCCATCTTCTTTCAAACAGTGAAGCGCAGTTTCAACGGACTCGTGGGTGAGGGAAAGGTCTAGATCTTTTGTAGGGTGCCAAATGCCGGTGTGCTGCTGCAGCGCAAACGCGCCGGCTATCGCATGGGGAATCTCACATGCGTTCAGAATGGTCAACACGCGCCTGAACAGCTCGCGTTGCTCCGCCGGAAGTTCAGGAGGTACAGACGAACTGGTGCGCGGCGCGACAGGGTCGACCATCAGGTTTCGGATGCTATCGAGACAGGCAAGAGTTGCAGGTGGCATGGTCATCGAAGAAGTCTAAGCTGAGTTTGATTTTGCCGAGGCCACGAACGCCATGGATTTTCTTCGGCAGTGTACAGTTCATTCCCGATGTCACATCTGCAGGACCAAGTTTAATGATGTTTACACGCCACGCGAGGAAGCGCCTGGACGAGGTATTAGTTCGGAACAAAGAAATGGAGTCCGTGATGACTGCGTCGGATGTACTTATAGAGACTTTAATCGATTGGGGCGTCGAGGTCGTTTTTGGTTTGCCCGGAGATGGAATCAACGGACTGGCAGCGTTATGAAGAATTTGTCCAAGGACGAGTCCGGCGACTCTTCACCACGCACGTCTAGCAGGAGTACTGCAGCACCTGTCGCACCCACGCAGAACACAATCGAGGACCTTCGACACGCGGCGCACAACTGCAAGGCTTGTGATCTTTGGAAGAGGGCCACACAAGTTGTCTTCGGTGAAGGCGCTACCACTGCCAAGATTATGCTTGTGGGCGAGCAACCCGGCGATCAAGAGGATAGGGCGGGACGGCCTTTCGTCGGACCTGCGGGAAAAATTCTGGACCAGGCCCTAACGGGAGCCGGAATCAACCGCGCCGAAGTCTACGTGACGAACGTGGTGAAACATTTCAAGTGGTCCGCGGCGGAGCGAGGAAAACGTCGCATTCACAAAAAACCGCGCTACGTCGAGATACAGGCATGCCGTCCTTGGCTCGACGCCGAGGTCCGGGTGATAAAGCCGTGGGTGCTAGTCTGCCTGGGCGCAACCGCGGCGCACGCGCTATTGGGAAAGGACTTCAGCGTGATTCGTCAACGCGGACAGCTAGTTGACTCACCGTTGGCGCGGTATGCAACCGCGACAGTTCATCCTTCATCAATTCTGCGGGCGCCGGATGACAGATCCCGGCACCAGCAGATGAACGCATTTATAAACGATCTAAAAAATGTGGCGCGATTAGTGACAGGTGAGAAAGCTGCGTAACCCAAGTAGCGAAACAGAGAACCAAGCGCCATCCTCGATGCGCTGCCATGCTGATTGACCTTGTGATACGTGTGATTGTCGGGGGCGCGGTGGTCTCTTTGTTTGCCGTGCTCGGCGATCTTCTTAAACCCAAAAGCTTTGCAGGGTTGTTTGGCGCCGCTCCGTCGGTAGCTTTGGCCACCATCCTTCTCGCCATAGCGAGGCAAGGAAGGAGCTATGCCTCCGTGGAAGCGCGATCCATGATTGTCGGAGCGATCGCGTTCCTGGTTTACGCAGCGGGAGTGGCTTTGTTTTTGTTCCGCGGCAAATGGCCAGTTTTGCCGGTTACGTCGATATCCCTGTCGATATGGTTCAGCAGCGCGTTCGGGCTCTGGTTTTTATTCCTACGATGAAACCCAAGTCCCAGTCATCGGCAGTTCATCAAACTAGAGGCTCGGAGTATCTCTCCCGTTTTTTGGTGGGAGGATTGGTTACAGCCGTCGTGGGATTAATAGCAAAGAGATATGGTCTGGTGGTGGGTGGGCTTTTCTTGGCATTTCCGTCGATCTTTCCCGCGAGCGCGACGCTGATTGCAAGACACGAGCAACGGCGTCGAGATCGAAAAGGGGCCGACGGCGAAGAAAGAGGCCGGAAAGCAGTGGCGCAGGATGCGTTGGGAGCAGCAATGGGGACACTTGGACTCGTGGTTTTTGCGGTGGTCGTGTGGCATTTCATTCAAACGTTCCCCACGTGGATCGTGTTGATGGTGGCAATGGTTGGCTGGTGGCTAGTGTCGTTTCTCATGTGGGAGTTCTGGGAAGTGTTTAAACCGCAAGAATAGGCGTTGCCCGGCTAGACGATGTCTTTCCTCTACAGAATTCAAGGTATTCGCCGGTACGCTTCCGCTCAGATAACCGCGGCACAAGACCCTACGAAAGTCGCCACTCTACCCGCTACACGGGAGCTGAGATCGAATGGTTTGACGAAATTCAGCCCTCGTCATCTTCCTTTTACACAATACTCCCGATGGTAGTGCGCCTCATGCGAAGCTACATTGGCAGGGGTAGCAGCAACAGCAGCCACGCTGGAAACATCTTAGACTGCCAGCACTTCGACTGAGAGGAGTTTTGTGATGAAAGTTCAACGCATGCTAGCAACTGGTTTTGCATTACTAACCGCCCTTGTTCTCGTTCTCGGTAGCACGAGCTGGGCCGCCGACGACAGCAAGGACGACTCCGATGTTCACAAGAGAATCGAGAAGTCTTCGGAAGTTCTGAACGAAATCATGGGGACACCCGACAAAGCGATCCCTGACAAAGTTATGTCTGACGCCAAGTGTTTGGCGGTAGTGCCATCGATGGTGAGAATTGCGGTAGGCTTCGGCGGCAGCCACGGGAAGGGAATCGCGACCTGCAGAACTTCCCATGGATGGAGCGCACCGGCGCCGATCACCGTTACTGGAGGAAGTTGGGGTTTGCAGCTTGGAGGCGAGGCTGTCGATCTGGTGATGGTCATTACCAATGATCAGGGAATGCAGCATCTCTTGTCGAGCAAGTTTAAGCTCGGCGCGGATGCCTCCGCCGCAGCCGGTCCGGTGGGACGCGATACCGGCGCCGATACAGACTGGAAGATGAAAGCGGAAGTGCTGACCTATTCGCGAGCTCGCGGCGTCTTTGCGGGCATTGATTTGAGCGGGTCGGCGATTACTCAGGACAAAGACGAAACCCGCATTCTGTATGGCAAGATGGTGCCGTTCGACGCCATCCTCAACGGTAAGGTCGGTGCCCCAGCCGGTAGCGAAGCTTTCTTGGCAACCGTCCGGAAGTATTCTCACCAGGCACGGGAGCAGGGAAAAGCGACGGCACCGGCAAGTACCGAAAGTGCGAGTCGTTAATCAGCGTTACCGCCAGCTAATGAACCAGGACACATAGAAATTCCTGGAGGAATCAAACGAAGAATAACCATACGAAATGGAGGAGTTAAATGGGAACCATTCTATTGATTGTGCTAGTTTTGATACTCATCGGCGCGCTGCCAACCTGGCCTTATAGTAGCGGTTGGGGCTACTACCCGAGCGGCGGCCTGGGGCTGATTGTTCTGGTTCTAGTGGTGCTGCTTCTCATGGGTCGCTTATAGCGACCCAGTTTTTTTAGCGGCGTTTGAAATATTGAACCGCCCGCTCGTGTGCTTCGGCGGCTTTTCTTGTCGCGAACGTGCCCAGGTTACGACGCCGCCTAGTTTTGGTATCCTTTTTGCGAGAGTAAAGCCGGTACTCACCGGACTTGAGTTTGCGAATCATGGAAGCACCTCGTGCTCTTGGATGCGGACCTCTGGGAAAATGTGAGGAGAAAATATTGTGAAAGCCGTGACCGGAGTATTTCGTTCTCGATCGGAGGCGGAGCACGCCACTGCTGAGCTTCGCTCTCTTGAAGTACACCCAAATCAGATCACGCTGCTAACTCCGGAAAATGTGGGGACGGAGATTGGTTCAGTCCCCGCCGTATCCGCGGAGCAACCAGGTATGGGGAAAGCGGTCGGGGCGGTGCTGGGAGCTGCCGCTGGGCTGTCCGGCGGGCCGCTAATCATGGCGGCGATCATTCCTGGAGTGGGACCCATTACTGCGATTGGACTTTTGGGCGGGGCAATTCTCGCGGCAGCTGGCGCTGAACTTGGTGCCGTGACCGGAGGGAAACTGGAAGGCGCCATGACCGAGGGGCTGCCCGAGGACGAGATCTTCGTCTATGAGGACGCTCTCCGCAAAGGCCGCAGCGTGGTTGTCGCGATGGCGAGTGATGAAGCTGAAGCTTCGCGTTTTCGCGAGTTGCTCAAGACGGAAGGCGCGGAAGAGGTTGACGCGGCGCGGGAACAATGGTGGATCGGCCTCCGAGGCGCCGAACAAGAACATTACACCAGTGCCGGAACAAACCTCAGCGACCAGGAGAACTTTTATCGGCTAGGCTTCGAAGCCGCTCTTCACGCCCGCATGCGTTGTAAAGAATACGACCAGGTGATGGGCGAGATGACCGCCAAACTCGAAGATCTGGAGCGACAATACCCTGGTGGTAAGGTTGCCGAACCGTTTACCAAGGGCTTCGAGCGCGGGCGGGCCTATTACCAGCAGCTCTGTAATGAATCTAAAGCTGCGTAGTTTTTATCTTTTCTGCGCGCGGCGCCCAACTTGCTTTTCTCGCTACAGGGAAACGGCTTACAGGACTACAGGATACATTCGATTTCTACAGCCTCTCGCGCTCTCTATTCTTCGCGCAGGAGGTTCCAATGCCTGAAAAAGAAACGGTCGAACGGGCCAGAGAAGACGCGCGGGAAGGAAAATCGCCGAGCACCCAGGCGGGAGAATTTGTGCGCGAGGAGATGCACCACATTCGAGAAGGAAAGCACGGTGCCCGCTCTACCAAACAAGCGATTGCAATTGGTTTGTCGAAAGCGCGGCGCTCCGGGGTTAAGTTGCAACCTCCTAGCGCTGGAAAGGTTTCGGCGAGTACCCAAAAGCAGGCCACTCGAGATTATCGCAAGGGAAAGGGCTACTCTGCTTCCTCCCCGTCTCCGGAGCGCTCGCGCGCAGTAAGCGCCGCTCTGAAGAAGGAGGGGCGGAGAGCAGCGTCGCACCAAGCGCTTTCGGAGCAGGCCCGCGCCGCGGCCCGAAAGCGCGGTCCGGAGGAGCGTGAACGCTCCGCGAAAAAGGCGGTTCGGACAAAGGAAAAAGAAGCTCGGCACGCCGCTTGAAATTGAAAACGGAGCCTCCCCGGAGAAGCATTTTTTCCGGGGAGGCTCTTTTGGGCTGCTGCAGGTCTATGCAGCTTTGTCCGCTCGGGTGTTGGCGGTATCGGATATTCCGGTCAGAACCGAGTCGGCATGTTTTTCTTCGGTAAGTGTTTGGTCGAGCAACGTAGCGTGGCCATCGTTGCCCAGAATTTCGGCAAAGGTTCGGACCGTGCCGTAAGCGGCAATCTCAAAGTGCTCGACTTTTTGGGCGGCGGCGATGATGCCGGCATCCCGGACCGATTCATCTGTCGCGTCTTTGATTACGTCTTCGCCTTCTGTAATGAGGGCGGCGATGCCCTTGGACTTCTTCGAGTCAACGGAGCCTTGGCCCTGATTCAAAATTTGCTCCAGACGTGTGACGTGGCTTTTGGTTTCCTCGAGATGAGTCTGAAGCGCGTTTTTCAGCTGCGGTTCGGTGGCGGCCTCAATCATTTTCGGCAAAGCTTTCGTGATTTGGGTTTCGGCGGAATAGAGTTGCTCAAGTTGGTCAATGTAGAGTTTTCGGAGACTGTCAAGATTCGCGGAGAAGAATTTCACAACTGTGACCTCACGGATTGTTTTGGTTTGCTTAAACCGGCAGCTATGATGCGCGAGCAATCAACAGTCGTTGCCGGGTTTATTTCTTTCCGAGATCTTTTAGCTGCTAGCTACGAGTGCGGCTTCCAGATTTAACCAGCCTTTTTTCTAGGCGGCCTTGGTCGTTGTCGTGGACGCGGTCGAATTACTCAGGCCTTCGGCGATTGCCGTCAGGACCTTGTCATAGGAACCTAGCATTTCATGTTGACGCGGAGATTTGGTCCACCATAACACTCTTATCTTGATTTCATCGGCATTAGGTCCATCCAGATTTACGATGAGAGCCTCCGGCGAGGGCTCGGGTATCACTCCAGGGACAGCTCGCACCACGCTAATGATGCGGGCCTTCAGCTCGGCCAATCCGTGAATACCACTTACAGTGAAGTCATACTCCCACCGCCGAGTATCCAAGGCGGTGTTGACGATTACCGAGTGGGTAAACAAGTCGGCATTGGGAATCACCACGTGCCGCCGGTCATAGGTCTCAATGATGGTCGCGCGCGTTTGAATCTCCCGCACGGTTCCTTCAAAAGCATCCAGCTTGATTTCATCACCCACCCGAAATGGTTCGGCCCACAGTAATAACAGGCCGGCGAGGAAGTTTTGCAGGATGTTTTGAAAGGCAAATCCAATCGCAACGCCCCCAATACCCAGGATCTTGATCAGATCGGCAGCTTGGAACGAAGGAGCGACTATGGAAAAAGCCACAAGGAATCCGACAAGGATCGTAGCGCCTCCGGTGAGGCGAGCGAATACCACGCCAAGATTCTGGCGATGTTGCGGAGTAGCCCGGCGGATGAGGTGACTGACGAGAAGGCTAAGACCGTAGAAAATGACGAAGACTATGACTGCAATGATCAGGGCGGGCAACCGCCCGACGACGCTGTCCACCATATGATCGGCGGCGTCCCAAAACTTTTCTAATCTTAGGTGCATGATCTATGCGGAAGCATCTGCCGCGCTAGTTATTTCGCCTAGGCCCAAGTTCTGTGCTCTTGCCATAACCAGTTCCGCGGGCGCGTCGGCTGAATTGTTGCACGACGCCTCTGATCTTTTTCGAAGATGTATCAGAACATGCGCGGCCGTCACCTTGATAAGCCACGTCGAGAACGCTACCTCGTCATGAAAACTCGCTAGTCTGCGAAATGCTTGAAGGAACACTTGCTGGGTGAGCCACTCAGCCTGGGCCAAATCGCCGGTCATCCCGAGGCAGAGAGAATAGACCCTGGTCTTATGCGCTTCGAATAGAGCCGAGAAAGCGGCGTGCTCGCCCTCCCTGGCTAAGCGCACGAGATTTGCATCGGAGCCGCGCGGATCGGTCAGGTTGAGCTTGGTGGCCACGGGAAGCTCCTTTCATGTGTCTCATGAAGTCTTTCAGATATCCCAACTTGACGGTATAAGTTCGCCCGGTTGCGGTCTATCAGGTCGCACCCGTACGCGAGTTCAATAATTGCTGTAAATCCCGCTTCAGGGAAACTTGGCGGCAAAGCGGACAATGCAATTGTCGGAAGGCTCTTTGGGCGTGAGCGCATCTGCCTGGCCGATTACGCAAAACACCGTTGCCAACTACAGAAACGCTGAAACGCGTTTACCGAGGCTAGGGGATGGTCAGCCCCCCGGCCATGCCCTAAGCTTTCGAAAGTAAGAAGTAAGGATGTCTCCCCTGATACCCATCTCCCAGGCAGGTGCCGGTCAAACGAAAAAGACAAGCACCTGCCCCTCGCCTTTCGAAAGAACGTCTCGGGAGGAGTGGCTTTGTCGGACCATCCGTTTCTAACCAATTCAATTCCAATACCACATTAGGAGGCTGAACATGGCGGCAAATTCACTGCAAGAACTTTATGTCGAACAATTGCAGGATCTCTACAACGCGGAAAATCAGATTATCAAGGCTGTTCCCAAGATGATCGAAGCAGCGCAGTCCGAAGAGTTGCGTGAGGCTTTGAACGAACACCTGGAAGTCACTCGCAACCAGGCCGCCCGCATTGAAACTATTTGCGAGGAACTGGGCGAGGACGCGGAAAGCGAAAAATGCAAAGGCATGGAAGGTGTTTTAAAAGAAGGCAGCGACCTGTTGAAGGAAGTCTCTGAACAGATTCGCGACGCCGCTATTATCGCAGCCGCTCAACGGGTGGAGCACTACGAAATGGCAGGTTATGGCACCGCTCGCACCTTTGCCACATTGCTCGGATTCGATAAGGCCGCGGGCTTACTAGAAGAGACTCTGGAAGAAGAGAAAGAAGCCGACGAAAGGCTCTCGGAGTTGGCCGGTGAACTCAACGCAGAGGCTATGCAGGCAGGCGACGAAGAGGGAGGGGTGGAGGAAGCCGGGAAAACCGCCAATCGTGGCTCGCGAGCCAAGAAACCGGCTCGTGGAAGGCACGCCGCCTAGTCTTAATTATTCCGGCCCGCTCATTTGTTCAGGCGGCTCGGGCTCATTCGTACTCAGGAGTGGATGATTGCCGTTGAGATAGTACAGCGATCACCTGATCGAAACGGTATCGTCAGCCAACTTACCATGTAGACAGCTTTATCCAGGAGGAAATAAAAATGAACTCGGACCAGCTGCAAGGAAAGTGGAAGCAGGTGAAGGGCACCGTCAAAGAGCGTTGGGGCAAATTGACCGACGATGATGTAGACGTCATCAATGGCCGGAGTGACCAATTAGTTGGCAAGATCCAGCAACAGTACGGCATCGCCAAAGAAGAAGCGCAGCAGCAAGTCGACGACTGGTTGCGCGCGGATGCTCGCGAGAGTGATCTCGATCGTGAGAGTAATGTCGAACGTCGCAGAGCAAGCTAGCGAACGACAGTAGACGGCGCTCCTCCATAGGCGTGCTGGCCCCGTCCTGGTTCCTCCGTTCTATGGAGAAACAGGACGGGGTTTTTGTTACCTATACCTTAGCCTCCGCGGGACAGCGCCGACGCCAGCAGAACACTGGCGCCGTTCCAGAAAATCTGCACGCCGATGCAAACCAACAGGAATGAGGTGAGCTGAACGATTACGGTCATTCCGGTGGCTCCAAGGGCGCGTGCGAGGCGGTCGGCGAACGCGTAGCAAAGGAAGATGCTGGCCGCGAGGATTGCCGACCCAATAACTGCGGCCAGGACGGCCAGAACGTGAAACCCCTCGTGGTATGGGGCATTCGCGCCCAGGGTGATGGCGATGGAAATGGAGCCCGGACCCACGGTCAGCGGCAGAGTCAGCGGATAGAAGGCATGGCGCAGGGGATCTTCTGGCTGCAGGTCGCGCTTGGCATCCTTGTCGTCGTCGTCATCGCGTTGTTTGAGCAGCGCCCAGCCGGTCGAGATAACGATGAGGCCTCCGCCGACCTGCACTACGGGTAGCGAGATTCCGAAGAACTTCAGAATGTGGGTGCCGATGAAGTAAGACCCGATGAGCAGGAAAAAACTGTTCATCGCAATCCGCAATGACAGGACTCTGCGCGACGCTTCGGAATACTGTCGCGTGAGAGAGAGAAAGATTGGCGCTCCGCCCAAGGGATCGACGATGGGAAATAGGGCGCTGAGAATTAAAAATAGACTCTTCGCGGCATCGACCACGGAGTTCCTCCACGATGGAAGTATAGCGAAGCGAAGAAAAACCGCCCCGTCCTTGTCGGGCCAAGTGACAAGGACGGGACGCTCGATTCATCGGGATTTAACGAGGTCCGGGAACATCCTCACCGAGGGCGGTGGCGAGGTCGATCTGGTGATCCTGCTCGTCCACCAGAATCTGGCGGATCTGCTCCGCGAGCGCGAATTCGCCGAGGGCCTCGCACTGGCGAACGCGGTCCCGGTAATTCTTGATGGTCTCGGTTTCGTTCTCGAGATCGAAGCGCAGCATTTGTTTGGCATCGTCGGAAGTCTTGACCGGCTTCGACGTGACAGTCGGCATTTTGCCAAGATAGTCAATCTGGCGCGAGATGATCAGGGCGTGATCGAGTTCTTGCTTGGCGTGGATGGCAAGCTGGTCGGCAATGTTCATGTACTCCGCACCTTTGAGCACCTGCGAATAAACCACATAGCCAATGATGGCTTGATACTCGCGGGAGAGGTCTTCGTTCAAAAGCTCGGCGAGGTGGTCGCGCGAAATTTCTTTGTCGTGTGATTTCGGGTCAGCCATTTGGTTGTTCTCCTGGGAGGGCGGTAAATTTACTAGGTTTTAGTATTTCATAAGGGACGGGGACGCGGTTCGGCCAGCCATCGCCGGTTTTGAATCGGGTGCCTGCCCTTGCGTTCTGTGGGACAGGGGCGGGAATGTCCAGTTATCACCTCCAGTCGGCATGACGAGCGGGTCGCCTTTACACCCGCTCCGCCAACGTGTTAACCTCAAATACGTTACAAAGAAAATCGAAAACATTAGAGACAGGAGTGCATCAGGTTAGTGCTAGCCAGAGAGCAAAAACAAGCCCTCATTGACCAACACCGCACGCATCCCACGGATACGGGCAGTCCAGAGGTCCAAATCGCGCTGTTAAGTGAGCGGATCGGTCAACTGACGGAGCACTTCAAAACACACCAGAAGGATCACGGCTCGCGCCGCGGTCTTCTCATGCTGGTCAGCAAGCGGCGAAGCTTGCTGGACTACCTCAAGACTTACGATTCCGATCGCTACAAAAACGTGGTGCAGAGGCTGGGCCTCCGCAAGTAGCGTCTTGCCCCTCCAGGTTCTGGCGGGGCTTTTCTGTAGCCGCAAAGTCAGGGGAAGGTCGCGCCGCCCCATCCGAATGCCTGATGAGGGCAGTCTTCATTCCCCGAGGTAGCAGCATTCCGATGTGTTTTCCGGCCGTTTTTGGATTGCAGATCTGGGATTGTGAGTCTGGGCTTGCAAATCCGGGTTTGCAAATCGTAGAGATTGCAAATCGGCAAAATTGCGAAAGTCACTGGCTCATCCATCCTACTGCTATCCCGAACAGCACTCGCTGCGCCCTCCTGCCCATAAGGAAAAGGAACTATGAAACCTGAACCAACTGCAGTAACCGTGGAACTAGCTGGCGGGAAACGCCTCTCATTTGAAACTGGAAAACTAGCGAAACAAGCCCACGGCGCGGCCGTGGTACGCATGGGAGATAACGTAGTCCTGGCGACGGCTGTGGCCAACGCCGACCCGCGCGAAGGCATCGATTTCTTTCCTCTCACTGTCGACTACCGCGAATACACCTACGCCGGCGGACGCATTCCCGGCGGATTCATCAAGCGCGAAGGGCGTCCCAGCGAACGCGAAATTCTGACCAGCCGGCAGATTGACCGGCCGATGCGTCCGCTATTCGCCGAAGGATTCAAGTGTGAGACGCAAGTCATTGCGTTTGTGCTCTCCGCGGACACGGAGAATGATCCTGACGTGGCCGGCATCAATGGCGCATCCTGCGCTCTGACACTTTCCGACATTCCGTTCCTCGGGCCGATTGGCGCGGTGCGCGTGGGCCTGGTGAATGGAGCTTCATCATCAATCCCACTTATACCGAGATGCGCGACAGCCTGGTGAACATCATGGTGGTCGGCACCGCCGAAGGCATCGTGATGATCGAGTCCGGCGCCAAGGAAGTGAAAGAAGAGACGGTGGTGGACGCGATTGAATTCGGCCACGCCGAAATCAAGAAGATTTGCGCGGCCATCACTGAACTGCGCGAGAAAGCCGGCAAACCGAAGCGGGCAGTTACGCCGCCGGAGTTCGACGAGAAATACTACAACGCGCTGCAAGAAAAAGATTGGCGCGGACTTGGCGGACGCGCTGGATACGCAGAAGCATCCCAAGCGGAAAGCTACACTTTGGTCAGCGAGCTGAAGAAGAAATTGATGGCGGACATTCCGGAAGACGACGAAGAAGCGCAGGCCAAGCTAAAGCACTACTACGAAGCCTTGCGCGAGCGAATTTTCCGCGAGCAAGTGATCAAAGAGAAGCGGCGTCCCGATGGCCGCGCATTCGACGAGATCCGCGACATCTGGGTGGAAGTGGGCGTTCTGCCGCGCACTCACGGTTCGGCCATCTTCACGCGCGGCGAGACTCAGGCCCTGGTCAGCACCACGCTGGGCACCACCGACGACATGCAGCGCCTGGAGACCTTCGAAGGCGAAGCCAAAAAACGCTTCATGCTGCATTACAATTTTCCGCCATTTTCGGTGGGAGAAGTGGCGTTCCTGCGCGGGGCGGGACGGCGCGAGATCGGGCACGGAGCTCTGGCGGAGCGGGCGATTGCCGCCGTGCTGCCGCAGCGAAGATAACTGGCCCTATGCCATGCGCGTGGTCTCCGACATCTTGGAGTCCAATGGATCGTCATCGATGGCCACGGTTTGCGGCGCGGCGCTCTCGCTGATGGATGCGGGCGTTCCGTTGAAGGCGCCAGTGGCCGGCGTGGCGATGGGATTGGTGAAGGAAGGCGATGATTACGCCATCCTGACCGACATCGCGGGCGCGGAAGATCATTACGGCGATATGGATTTCAAAGTTGCCGGGACGCAAAGACGGCATTACCGCGCTGCAAATGGACATTAAGGTCGGCGGCATCACGGCGCAAATCATGCGCGAGGCGCTGGCCCAGGCGCAACGCGGGCGGTTGTTCATCCTCGACAAGATGGCGGAAGGGATGGCGGCGCCGCGCGAGAAGGTGTCGGAATTCGCGCCGCGAATTTACACCCTGCAGATTCCGGTGGATAAGATTCGCGATGTCATCGGGCCCGGCGGCAAGATGATTCGCAGCATCATCGAGCAGACCGGAGTGAAGATCGACGTCGAAGACAGCGGCAAGGTGAACGTGGCTTCGAACGATGAAGCTTCGGCCAACAAGGCGCTGCAAATCATCCGCGACCTGACGGCCAGCGCGGAAGTGGGGAAGACATACCTCGGCAAAGTCACGCGGCTGGCGGATTTCGGCGCGTTTGTCGAAATCATTCCCGGGACCGAAGGCTTGTTGCACATCAGCGAAGTGGCGGAGCACCGCATTAAAGACGTGCGCGACGAATTGAAAGAAGGCGATCAGGTGCTGGTGAAGGTGCTGGCCGTCGAAGGCAATCGCATCCGGCTTTCGCGCAAGGCGATTCTGAAAGAGCAGCGCGCGAAAATGGGCGGAGGCGAAGCGCCGCCTCCGGCGGAAGGCGGAGCGGAATCTCAGGCTGAAGGTGTGCCTGCGCCGGCGCAGGCACCGGCTTTGACGATTGAGGGCGGCGGCGATTTTCCGGATGAGGCTGAGCCGAACTTCAATCGCGATGATACGCGTCCAGTCGGCGGCGGAGATCGTCCTCCGGATCGAGGCGGTGATCGCGGCGGTCGCGGCGGAAGGCCAGGCGGCGGGGGGCGGCGGCCGAGGTGGCCGTGGCCGCGGACGTGGAGGTCCAGGGCGCGGTGGGACACGGCGGAGGTGGCGGTGGCCGCGGCGGTCCGCGCCACTAAGCTTTCGTCGCGGATTTGAACATGGGCCTGGATTAGACTCCGGGCCCTTTTGTTTCCTGTGTCTCATCCTAACCATCCATATCTCTTTTTCGAAAAAAAGTATGTTTTGCGAACAAAATTGCAATTTCATGGTTAGGCGATTTTCAGAAGCGATTCGAGGTTTCAGTTGCAACACGGTCAGGGCTAGTTCCCATCAAAAGCTTCTGTAGCGAACAAGTATCAAAGCAAGGTAAATTGGCCCGCGATTTTTTCAGTCGCAGGGCGTCGAGGAGCTGTAATTTAGTTACTCTTCTCGTGTTGCCATGTACCTGGCAAGGTTCGCTACTTACTTCCCGTCCGAACCTCTGCGTCCGCGGTAACCCGCCGATGGGCGATCTCACCAGCTCAGCGGGAGCTAAAGTAGTTATCTCTGTCGAGAGTGTCGTATGATCGCAAGTACGGAATACAATCGTCGAATGCAGTACAATCTCCCGGGAGGTAGTTCATGGCAAATTTAACAGGCTTAGCGTCGATCGTTGCGGAGTTGAGAGGAGAAAGAGCGAGTTTAGTGAATCAACTTCGGCACGTAGATGCGGCGCTTTCAGTATTAGGTAAGTTGAACGGCGGAAGTTCTTATACGGAACCAAGACACCGCGTCTCAGCAGCAGCCCGCAGGAAGATGAGTTTGGCGCAGAAAGCAAGATGGGCAAAACACGCGTCTAACGGCGAAGCCGGTGCACCAAAACCAGCGCGAGTGATGTCGGCGGCGGCTCGGCGAAAAATTGCAGCGGCACAGCGCGCGAGGTGGGCCAAAGTAAAGGCCGGCAAGAAGGCCTAGCAGGTCTGATCCCAGTCATTTTCCCGGTAACAATTCTTGTTGGTAGAGGATGAGGCTTGGCCTTGGAGGGCCAGTCTTTATCTGTCTGCGCCGGACAGAGATTTGGTTGTGTCTATGCGCAAAGCCCAAGTGTCTCCGGTCGATGAGACCTTGGGCTCCGCGCGCTACTTGCAAAGTATTTGTCCAGAACAGACTAAGCAACACACGGCACTGCCGGTTCAGGCTTGCTGACGTCCGTCGAGCCCCGGCATATCTGCTTGAGAGAGTCGTAGACGATTTTCATGTCGACGACCTCACAGCGGACCAAATCGCTAATCGAAATTACCCCCAAAAGCCGCATGCGTTCGTCTACTACGGGCAACCGTCGCACCTGTTGATCTCTCATTTGCTGCAGGGCAGTTTCTACTTCGTCCTCGGCGTGGCAGCATACGGGACTTGCAGTCATGCAGTCTCGGGCCCAGGTGTGCGCCGGGTACAGTCCGGGAGCCATCACTCTTAGGCAGAGATCGCGGTCGGTAATTACTCCAATAAGTTTCCGGCTGAGAATATCCTGCACCACGGGCACAATTCCGCTGCCCACATGATCCATAAGGGCGGCAACGGCTTCGGCTGTCCAGTACGGTTCACAATAACTTGGCTTTGAGTGCATTACTTCCTTGACTTTCATGGGGACTCCCTCCTTGAACAGCTCCATTCCGGGTCAACACAATAGCCTTAGAATTGAAAACTGCCTACATTCTGTCTGGTGCGGATCCTTTAGACGATCCCCCGAATTAGTGGCCTCATATGTCGGCCACTCACGGGTGCAGATTCTGGAAGTCTTGGTGGGGCAGATCCGGCTGAGATAGATGGTCGTAAGATGGGCGTCCGAAGTCTCGAGGTGGAGACCCCAGCCCATTCCACAAAACGAGCAAGTCGTAAGGTTGTGAGCCATGCGTTTCTCAACGGCAGGCTTGACGTGGAACCGGGAAAAAGGCGTGCGAGCCGTGAGGCCACACACTTCGGAGGAGATGCTAGGCCAGGCTGGGAGGCATTCGCAGTGATGGGAGTCACAGAGTGCACATTCCGGAGTGGCGGCCAAAAGCGGCCTGGACGCGACATGCGCCGGGTGAACCGGAGTCGGCAATGGGCGTAAAGGCTTCTTCGCCTATGCTGGAAGCGAACGCATGGCAATCTTTCTCGGCATCGATGGTGGCGGCAGCAAGACCTCCTGCGTGATCGGCGACGAGACCAGTGTTCTCGGCACGGGAGCGGCCGGCGGCAGCAATGTGGTGCGCGTGGGAGAAATCGCGGCGCGCGACGCTCTTTCTGCCGCAATTCGCAAGGCTTGCGATGTAGCTCAGGTTCTTCCGGGACAGATCGCCGGAGCTTGCATTGGAGTGGCGGGTGCCGCCCGGCCCCAGATCATGGACGTGATACGACGACTGCTGGCGGAGATTGTCTCATGCGAGACCGAAGTCGCCGCCGACATGGTGATTGCCCTGGAGGCAGCGTTCGGGGGAGATCCTGGAGTGATCGTGATCGCCGGGACCGGTTCGATTGCCTACGGGGCCAATGCCGAGGCGCAGACGGCTCGCGCCGGAGGTTGGGGCTTTGCGATTTCCGACGAAGGCTCCGGCCATTGGATCGGACGGGCCGCGATAAGTGGCGCTATGCTGGCCTACGACCAGGGCGTTATGCCGGAAGACTCCGCGTTGCTTGCAGGGATTCTGAAATTTTGGGGATTACGAACTGTGGAGGATCTGGTGCTGGCCGCAAATGCCTCTCCGGCGCGCGACTTTGCAGGGTTGTTTCCGGCGGTGCTGGCTGCGAGTGAAGATGGCGACGTGACGGCGAACCATGTCCTGCGGCAGGCGGGTACCGAACTGGCCGGGCTGGCGGCGACGGTGGCCGCGCGGTTATTTCCGGATGCATCTCCTGTACCGGTGGCCATGTCCGGTGGGGTATTTGCCAACGGCGCGGCAGTACGCGACACTTTCAACGACGCTTTGCGAGTCAAATGTCCCCGGGCTGCTGTCCGTCGCGAGATTGTCGAGCCGGTATACGGCGCCTTGGCCCGCGCGCGGAGAAGCCGGTCAGCTTAGAAGTCGTGTCATGCATAGGTGGGGCATGGCTTCAACTGGGCTGTCCATGAGCCCTACAAAGATCGGGGCTTTTGCCCATGGGGTAGCGCGCCCTCTTTCGGATGATTTGAGATGGATGGTACGGAAGAAGAGATTAGTCACGACAATTCCGCCACGCTGCCGCCCTTCGATCCGAACCTCTCCGAAGACGACGCTCTGGCACTGCTCCGGCGCTCCAACCTTCCCACGGAAATGCTCGAGCGGATCAGCAAGAATACGCGCATCATAAGAGCTCGCAAAGTGAAACTGGCGCTTGTGCAGCATCCCAAAACACCGCGACACATTACGCTTCCCCTGCTGCGTCATTTGTTCACCTTCGAGCTGATGCAAGTCACGCTGAATCCAGTGGCGTTGGCCGACATAAAGAAGGTTGCCGAAGAAGCGCTGATCAGCCGGCTGGAGAGTATTTCTTTGGGAGAGAAACTCACGCTGGCGCGTCGGGCTTCCGGCAACGTGGCGGGAAAACTCCTGCTCGATCCCGAGCCCCGTGTGATTCAGGCCGCTCTGGAGAACTCGCGCCTGACGGAGACATCCGTGGTTAAAGCAATCCTTTGCGATGATGCGCCAGCTACATTGGTGCAGTCGGCTTGTGTGCATCCGAAATGGTCCTTGCGCAGGGAAGTGCGGATTGCCTTGCTGCGAAGCGAACACACGCCGTTGGCGCGGGCGGTGGAATTTGCACGGGCACTGCCTGCTGCCCTAGTGACGGAGATTTTGGGAGCCTCAAAGTTGCCAGAAGAGATGAAGAAAGTACTACGGGAGGAATCCAGGGGTCGCTGCGGATCGCAGACGGCGCGAAAATCGAATGTTGAAAGTGTGCACTGAGACGCTCGAACTGGCTACTGTCGGACGCAGGTCATTAAAGTCAGAACCCGTAGGAGGGGCCATTCGTGCAATAGGCGTGTTTCGCCAATTGGGAACTGCGGGAAATCAGGTTCCTGCCTTCACCACATTTACTCTGCAACGAGCGGGCGGTCTGCCATTCGCTCTGCCTCGCAAGGCATATCGCTGGACCCGACCAGAACGATACGTCGAAAGCACGGTTGCGGAGCGCCCAGCGCCCTCGACGTTTATCTCGACTGAGCCAGCGCTACCGCGTCGGCGCCCGCTGGGAATCGAAGTTGCCCAGTCGAATCGTTCGCGGCACGCCACACCACCTCGGCCACGTCGGACTCGGTCGTCACTGCCGTCGGCTGCGCAAATGCTGCGAAGATAGGCTCCGCGAATGGCAAGTACGCCTCAGGAATCAACCCAGCCATGCGCGGCTTACCATTGCTGGTAAAGCTCGTTGTCGGGCCGTAGCCCGGCTCCACCAGTTTAGCCTGCACATTGAAGTACTGGAGCTCGAACGCAAGCGACCCGGTGAACCCTTCAATGGCCGCCTTGCTCGCGGTGTACGCAGCCGCCAACGGCATCCGCGCCAGCGTCACGCTTGAGGTCACGTTCACCACCACGCCCGACCTCCGCGCGCGGAACTGCGGGCAGTACTGCCTGCGTCATCGCCATCACTCCGAACGTGTTGGTCTCGAACACCTCGCGGACTGTGTTCATTGGCGTGGCCTCGAAGGCGCCGACGACGCCAATACCTGCATTGTTGACGAGCACGTCGATGGTGCCACACGCTTCGAGCACTGCCGCAATGCTCTCGGCCTTCGTTACATCGAGAGCTAGCACACGCAGTCGGTCCGACCGGGGCAGAATATCTTCGCGCGGTGTTCGCATGGTGGCGATCACGTTCCAGCCCTGCGCGTGAAAGTGGCGGGCGGTCGCGAGACCGTAGCCAGAAGAGCAACCAGTGATGAGTACAGTTTTCACGATGTTTTTCCTCCTTAGGTTTTCATGCGTTAACGATTGCGGACGTGAACCTCTCGGAGGTCATCACGCTACTTCAGCCGTGCACCGGTCGCTCCCGCGTGCTAAGGTGCAATTCGGCAACCGATTCCAGTTGCTGAATCAAGGAGACTTACCGTGAAAAAAGGTGCCGAAATTTCAGAAATGCCGACCCATCAGAAAGGCGATTTACCGTGATGACGACGCGACGACGTGATTAGCCGATCGTTGTTTGCCCTCAACGCGGGGAGCATTTTGAACGTAGCGAAGTTTTTCGCCAACTATCGTCGGCGTTGGCGCTCGTGAGATCATGGGTCGATTCTCAAGTAGTGAAGGAACCGACGAGGACATCTGGCGCGTGCGCAGCCGCAATCGTAGGCTCACTTGCGACGGGTTGACGCGCCGTCTGCGATTCCTTGAGATTACGAACTTAGAGTTTACGAATTTATGATGACGTCTTTGTCTCTATCTAGGCGAGAACATTTGAAGACGCTGCTGACGGCGGCAGGGGGCGCATCTGTTGCCGGATTGCATCCGCTGGCAGGGCTGGCCGAGACGGCGACCGCTGCAAGCCTCTCCGACGATGCTTCGCCCAACATTCCTGCGCCGGACATTCCTGCGCCGGACATTTCTGCCGCGGATCATGAGCGGCGGATCCAGTGGTGGCGCGACGCGAAGTTTGGGATGTTCGTTCACTGGGGTCTGTACAGCATCCTGGGCCGCGAAGCCTGGGCGATGGGAGATGAGGACATCCCGCTGGAAGAATATGAGAAGCTGGGGCAACAATTTCGGCCTCCGGCCAACGCGGCGCGCGCCTGGGCGCGGCTGGCGCGCGAGTCCGGCATGCGTTACATGGTAATGACCGCGAAACATCATGAAGGGTTTTGCCTGTTCGATTCCAAACTTACGGACTACTGCGCACCGCGCCTGGGGCCGGGGCGCGACCTGGTGCGGGAATATGTGGAGGCGGCGCGGGCAGAAAACCTGCGGGTAGGCCTCTACTACTCGCTGATGGACTGGCACCATCCGGACTGGAGGCTGGCGAAAACCGACGCGGCGGCCAGAAAGCGCTTTGTCGATTACACGCACGGCCAGATCCGCGAACTCATGACCAACTACGGCAAGATCGACATTTTGTGGTATGACATGCCGGTTCCCCTGGACGCGGAAGCTTGGCGCTCGGCCGAAATGAACGCGATGGTTTCCCGGCTGCAGCCGGACATCCTGCGCAACAATCGCAACCTGCTGCCCGGAGACTTCTCCACGCCCGAACAGTCCACCCAGCCCGGAAAGAATGACTGGGAATCGTGCATGACCATCAACGACAGTTGGGCGTATCTGGCTGGGGACAACAACTGGAAATCCGAGCAGCAATTGGTTCAGAACCTCGTGGAGTGCGCGCGGGACGGTGGCAATTATCTGCTGGATATCGGGCCGCGGGCGGACGGGTCAGTCCCAGAACCCGCAGTGATGCGACTTCAAGCGATGGGCGCGTGGTTGCGCAGGAATGGAGAGGCAGTTTACGGAACGCAGAAATGCCGCTTTCCGCACGGGAATATCGGCGTATACACGCGCAAGGGAAATACGCTCTATACGATTATTTATTTCTGGCCGGGAAATGTGATGACGGTTGGCGGCGTACGTTGCACCGTGCAATCGGCCCGGTTTCTGGCCAGCGGAAAGCCGGTGCAGTTTGTCCAGAGAGGCAGCCAGCTGATCTTTTCCGGGCTGCCGGATACGGCCCCGGATGAACCGGTGACGGTCATCGCGGCCGAATGCGATCGTGAGCCGGTGCAGGATACACTTTCCTCAAAAGCAGATCCCGATTGAGCAGGGCCAGCGGAACTTCTAGCCGGCCTAGATTGCTTGGCGAGGGGTGGAAACGGCAATGGCAGCCTTTCGAGGGTCGAGCGAACACGACGAGACCTACATTATTTAGTCATCTCTTGCAGATAAAATACAGCCTCTCAGATTGTGGGGAAGGACGTTTGCGATTGAGGTCGACAACATTGACATGCCGGAAGTGCACGTTCAATGCGTCGATGATCTTTGGTGTTGTGAATGAAGCCTCGCCGATATTCTCCTTGTGCAGCAGGTAGCGGTTACCGCTAATGTGCTCGAATACTTTGATATTCCAAGTGGAACGGTGCTTTGGGGCGGACGTGACCTTCATAATCAAGAGATTGCTTCCGAACGAGTAAACCCAGGCGGGTTCTCTAATGAGGCGATTCAGTTTTCTCTGCGTGTTGATGTCAAAGATGAAGCAGCCGTCATCGACTAGATGCTGGGCAACGTGGGAAAAAAGCGTTTGCCAGTCGGAGAATTGCAAAATATGGTTGATCGAGTCGAACACACAACAGATGGCGTCGAACCGCCTATTCAAGCGAAATCTGCACATATCTTGCCGGAACAACTTGGCTTGTGGCACCTTTCTCGCGGCAACTGACAACATTCTGCTGGAAAGGTCCACGCCCGAAACATCGTAGGTCTTTGCCAAATGCTTCAACACCGAGCCTGTGCCGCAACCGAGCTCCAGGATGCTTTTTGCCTTTGGGTTCGCCGCGCGGATGTATCTGCTAAGGCGCTCTGCCTCTTCTGCGCGATCGCCCATCACCGCGTCATAGAATTTCGCGAAAATGTCGTAACTCGACATTGCCAAGTATTCCGCCGTTGTCTTAGTTTGCCAGAAAAGTGCTTGACACCGACCGACATCTGGCAAAGAGACGATTTTCACGGCGACAAGTACGCCGAGTTACTCCTTGAGCAGCGCCGCACTCGGAAGCTACGAACTGCGCCGGTATCCCGCTAGCGTAGGAGGACCAAAACACCGCATTGCCTCGTCACTTTGCCTGGGTCACGGTGAGCTCAGCGGGGACGACGGTAACCGCCACATTCGGAATGGTCAGCAAATTGGCCGCGTCCGGGGAAAGCTTGCCTGAGGCTTCTTGCTTGCCACCGCGAACTAGCTTCCAGATGTAGGTCCGTCCCGGCTCGACTTTAAACGACTGCAAGCGGCGCAGTGTGATGTCCGCCGTGGAGATATCGGGCATAGCCGACGGTGGATTATGGACCGCGGGATGTGCGATCCAAAGCGTCATGGCAAACTTCGACGGCTGATCTTGTCGATTCTTCCAGCGAAAATAGGCGTTGATCTGGCCGGACTCGTCAAACTCGCCAGAACCTTCCCACGGCGAGCGCTGGTTTGCCGTGGCATGGGTGAACACCGGATAAGCGGCATTCTTGCGGATTTCGAGCCAGGGGAATGCCAACGCGACCGCGTCTTGTGGGAACTTCTCGATCGGGGTTCGAAACGCGGTGTGACCGAAGGGAGCCCACGCGAGAATCAATGGCAGCGGTCCAGCCTGCGCCGCTTGTAGCAACTGCGGCTGGGTTTTTGACCAGTCATCATTCTGTGCGGAGAAGTCGAGAAGGACCGGCGGGTCGGGCCGACCGACGCGGGAGATGCGCTGCTTCTGGCTGTCGTGCTCATACGAGGAAGCGTCAGATGCGAGGGCCGCAGGAAATCCCATGCGCAGCGCGGCATATTCAGTCCCTGCCGGCACGACGACAAGTACGGCGGCGAAGATATCGCCATGCGGCAGGCCGAGAGCCAGAGCGCCGCATCCCCCCATCGACACGCCAGAAAGATATACGGCGTTGCGATCAATCTTGTAGCGGGTGATGACCCATTCGATGGTGTCGAAGACGCGCTTTTCCGCGGGCGTGAGGGTGGAGGGGGATCCATCGCGGTGAGCGGCGGTCCATCCCCACCATTCGTCGTTGGTGGAGTTCAGATAGAGAACGTAGCCATCGTCCAGTACGCCGGTTAACACTGCAGCGGGCTCGTCGTGGGGATCGACTTTTCGGTTCAGGAAACGAAAGCCCAGGTAGTCGAAGCCAGTGCGATTGGCGGAATGCAGTACCACACAGAGCGGGGCATTCTTGTGGAACCGGCGTGGAGAGACTACATAAAAACTGTTGTGATTCTGGCCGGATGGACCGCTTTCCTGCGCGGCGGGATACTGCCATGCGCTGGCGGAGATATCCGGATATCCCCATTCCGGGCGGGCGCCGTGGGTGTAGCGCTCAATGCGGCGGCCATCGAGAGATCGCACAGTCGGATTCTTTTGATCCAGCGCGGGAGGCCAGTCGGTAGCGAGCGCGAAAGTGGAGGCCTCAACCAGAACGAGGACAATCAGAAGTAGGCCTGCGATCCGCATGTCGTCGCCAAGTATAGTCTGAGTTTCGAAAAAGGATCCCCCATTTTCGCCTCGTTTTGTGCGGCAGGTGGAGCTTTACGGTATCATCAGAGGAGGATGGCAATTCTGCACCCATTTCAGACTGACGATTCGCGGCTGCAACCGATTTACGACAAAGTGATGGCGCGCGAGCGGCTCACAGCCGACGATGCCCTCGCCCTTTACCGCACTGGCGACATTCTGGCCGTGGGCTGGCTGGCCAACTCTGTCCGCGAGCGGATGCACGGAGACCGCACCTACTTCAACGTCAACCGGCATATCAATCCTACAAATGTGTGTGTGGCGGCCTGTCGGCTGTGCGCCTTTGGCCGCAAGAAGGATTCGCCGGGCTCCTATACCATGGCGCTCGAAGAGGCTTTCCAAACTGCGGCGTCGGGATACACCGAGGCGGTCACCGAGTTTCACATTGTGGGTGGGCTGCATCCCGATCTGCCGTTTCAATATTTTCTCGATCTAATTTCGGGGCTGAAGCAGCGCTTTCCGCAGGTACATCTCAAGGCTTTCACCATGGTCGAGGTGGCATATTTGGCGAAGCGCACCAAGCTTTCGATCAAAGAGACGCTGGAGCAGATGAAGGCCGCGGGCGTGGACTCGCTGCCCGGCGGCGGAGCGGAGATTTTTGCCGACCGCATCCGCCACATTATTTGTGACCACAAAATTGATGGCGATCAATGGCTGGATACGGCGCGCCAGGCACACCAGATCGGATTGAAGTCCAACGCGACCATGTTGTACGGACACGTCGAAAACGATGAAGACCGCGTTGACCATCTGCTGAAGCTGCGTGCGCTGCAAGATGAAACCGGTGGCTTCCAGACGTTTATTCCGCTGGCGTTCCATCCCGAGAACACGGCGTTGCAGCATCTGCCGAAAACCACGGGAATGCTCGACATCAAGCAGATTGGAGTGAGCCGCCTGGTGCTCGACAACTTCCCACATATCAAATCCTATTGGCAGATGATGACCGCCAAGATTGCGCAGATTTCACTGCGCTTCGGTGCCGATGACATCGACGGGACCGTCGTCGAAGAAAAAATTTATCACGACGCTGGCGCGACTACTCCGCAAGGCATGCGCCGCGAAGAACTCATCCGCCTTATCAAAGAAGCCGGCCGCGAACCGTTTGAACGCGACACGCTGTATCGGCCCGTGATTCGCACGGAAACGTCGGTTACGGTAGCGGTGTAAGTGGTCGTCGAAATGCCTCGCAACGTCTGCGCTAAGCGAAAATAATAGGGTTTGTTCGACTCGCTCAGGATGACAGACCTTCACCGTTCTGCCAGCCGCTTCAACACAAACTGAAAAAACTGATCCGGGTTGGATTCCAGGCAGACCTGCGCATTGGGCGAGCCTGACTCGGGTCGCGTGAAACCCTTTTCGTCCACGCGAATGTGTAACGACGTGACAGGGCAGAGTGCGGGATTCACTGCATACGAAACTGCCATCACATCGAAGAGTGTGGGAGTTTCATGACCCCACTCGTGGTAGAGCAAGGTCAGCGCGTCGGTGAGCGGCGTGCCCTGGCTAAACAGAAATGCGCGTTTGACTTCATCCAGCTTGAGCATGGTGGAGTCAACCGGCATGACGTACAGCGGCACTCCCGAGGCAAACAGTTTCTGGGCTGAAGGAATGTCATTCACAATATTCCATTCTGGAGCCGGTGGGACAGGCGGACCGTATCCAAGGTTGTCATCATAGCCGCGGTAAACCGAGCCGCCCATGATGACCACGCGCTTGAGTTGGCGAAATGTCGCCGGGTCCTTGTCGATGGCCGCGCCGACGTTGACCAAAGGCCCGATGCCGATCAGCGTGATCTCGCCCGGATAGCGCCGAATCTGCTCCAATAGAAAATCGACGGCGGAAGTTGGGTTCGTAAAATGGCCACGCTCGGCATAGGGGCGCTGCGAGAATGTGTTGTTGTTGTGAGTCGGGGTTCCGGCGGCGACGGGGATATCGGCGCGACCGGCCTCCTGAAGGAGGCGGCTGGCGAGCTTGGCGCGAAGTTCGGTGTTGCCGAATGTAGTGGTCACGCCAAGGACTTGCAACTCGGGACTGCGAAGGGCCAAACCCAGGGCAAAGGCGTCGTCGATGTCGTCACCGATGTCGGTGTCTACAATCACTTTTTGCAGAGTAGGTGGCGTGGCCGGAGTCTGGGCTCGGCTGAAAGAAGCGCAGAGCAGGACGCACAGTAAAGCCCGAGCCAATGAGGTAAACTTCGGATTACGATTACCCTCACTGTCCGGGCGGACGAGGGTGTCCGCCCCTACGTGGCTTGTTAATCTGAAGGTTAGCATTCGGCAACGATTAGACCAGATCACACGCCCGCAAGACAACCAGCGCGATTGATCTTCAAGATTCCAGTTTGATATCTCCACGCGAGGCGTAAAATTGAATTGTTGAGTGAACAAGCTTCACGGGATCCGCTACCCGTCTTCCGAGGCTTAATTATGAACGTGCACATCACGTACAAATCGTCGAAAACTCCTGACATCGAAAAAGAAATCAGCCATCTGACAGAGAAAGTGGGAAAGCGTCTGCAGGCCTTTCGTCCCGACCTCATCCACTTACGCGGCAGCCTGGAGGAGAACTCGCCACGTGAGGGCACAGTGGTGTCGCTAAACTTGCGCCTGCCAACCGGGCAACTCGCAACCCAGCGGGCGGCGCCGACCGGGATTGCGGCGGTGAAAGGGGCTTTTGACGATCTGCTGCACCAGCTCACCAAGCACAAGGATTTGTTGCGCACCACCCACAATTGGCCGCGAAGGCGTTCGGGCAAAGAACGAGTCACGCGGCAAGTTCCGTTTGAAGAGACGCTAGCCGCAGTGCAGACTCCGAAAGTTTCCTCGGAAGATGTGCGCTCTTACGTGAACGCCAATCTGAACCGGTTGGAGCGCTTCGTGGAGCGCGAGCTTTATTTTCGGGAAATTGCCGGAGAGCTCGGCGCGGATTCAGTCAGCAAGGAAGAAGTGGTGGATGAAGCCATCTTGCGCGCTTTGAGCGATGGTGGCGAGAAGCCCGAACGATTAGCGCTGGAGCCGTGGCTTTATCATTTGGCGATTCGGTCGTTGAACGAAATTGCCGCGCCCTCCGGAGACAACAGCAAGGTGATACGTCTGGAAGAATCCACGCGGCAGAGGAATGTTGCCGCTAGTGATGAAGCGGAGCTGCAATTCCATCAGCCTGACGAAAGCTTTACCGAAGAAACGGTGACGGCCGATCCCCGCATGGCGACGCCGGAGGATATTGCCTCCTCGGACGAAATGGTTCAGCTGGTGCAGCATGCGCTAGTCGCGGTGAGTCGCCACGACCGCGAAGCTTTTCTGCTGCACGGCTTGGAAGGTTTTTCGGTGGAGGAAGTCTGCGCCATTACCGGCCGTTCGGCGGAGCAGGTGGAGATTTCGATTGAGACGACGCGAACTCGGCTGAGAGAATCTGCTTTTATTCCAAAAGGATTTCGCGGGCGTTTGGTTCGACGTGCCGGAACCGCCTGATCCGGAGATTTCGTTTCGTAGCTGCCGGTAGAAGAAGCGACAACATCGAATGCGCCGGACAAGAGTGTCCGCCCACACGCGCTAATCAGCAGTAAACAAACTGGTATGCTTACTTCCCTAAGAATCGGGGGAGGAGAGTGTATGAGCGTTTCGCGGCGAGATTTCCTGGCTACTGCGGCAGTGAGTTCTTTGACGCTAGGGTTGGAGGCAGAACAAGCTGACAGTGCGCAAAATCAGGGCAAAGAGACGAAGCCAGGCAAACTGCCCGTTATCATCTGCGCGAAGAATGGCATCAACTATTTGGACGACGCCTACGCGTTTCTCAAAGGTGGAGGCGACACACTCGACGCCGCGTTGAGAGTCGTGAAGGGACCGGAAGACGATCCTAACGATACAAGCGTGGGCCTTGGTGGCTTGCCCAACGAAGACGGCGTAGTCGAACTCGACGCTTGCTGCATGCACGGGCCGACGCGGCGGGCCGGGTCGGTCGGTGGCGTTCGCAACGTTAAGAACGTGTCGCTGGTGAGCAAAGCGGTCATGGAGCATACCGGACACGTGATGCTGGTAGGAGAAGGCGCCGAACGTTTTGCCGTGGCCATGGGATTTCCGCGAGAGAATTTGCTGACCGATCACTCGCGCAAAATCTGGCTGCTTTGGAAGGAATATCACTCGACCGACGACTGGTGGGGGCCGGGGATGGCCGATCCGCATTGGGAAGCTCCGGAAAGCTCTGGGCCAGAGTCTCAACTATGGCAGGAGCGGGTGCGCCGACTGGAGGAGATGGCAACGAAAATTGGCATTGAACCGGAACGGCGGATGGCTGCGGTGCATAAAGTGCTATTCCCGACAAAGGGAACCATCCACTGCTCGGCTGCGAATGAGAAGGGCGAGGTCTCGGGTTGTACCACCACCAGCGGGTTGGCGTTCAAGCTGCCGGGTCGCGTGGGCGATTCGCCGATCATCGGCGCCGGGTGCTTT
Source organism: uncultured Acidobacteriaceae bacterium (assembly GCA_963712035.1). Classification (GTDB taxonomy): domain Bacteria; phylum Acidobacteriota; class Terriglobia; order Terriglobales; family Acidobacteriaceae; genus PALSA-270. Next base: position 511,707 of record CAVQGL010000010.1, read on the forward strand.
GCCGATCCGGACGTAGGGTCGGCGGGCGCGACTGGAAGTGGGGAAGAGAACATCAAGATTGCGGGCGCACACACGATTATCGAAAACATGCGGCGCGGCATGTCTCCCCTGGAAGCAGGCATGGACGCCCTGCGGCGGCTCACCCGTCTTTATAACAATGATATGACGAAGATCCGCTTCGTCGATATGACCTACTACATTCTGCGCAAAGACGGCGCCTATGCGGGGGTTTCGCTGTGGGAGGGTACCGGTGGAAGCCGGCACATTTTTGACGTGCACGACGGCACGCGACGCACCGAAAATACTGTGGGCCTGCTCAAAGGACAATCGCAAAGCTTTCCGCCTCTTCCGAAGATGCCGGAAGAGGTAGGGAAAAAGCCGAAGTAGGGCTGGCCCGGCCGCAGTTTGGTTAGGCGTCGGGGACGGACGAGGGCGTCCGCCCCTACGCGAGCACATCGACTTGCCACCTACTCCCCCATCAATTCCTTCAACAATTCATGCCTGTTTGGTGCGAACGGATTGGTGACGGTCACACCGTTCCAGGTGAATCCAGACTGCAAGTCTTCGGATAGGAGAAAGCGGCATCCGGCGGCAGCGGCAGCGGAAAGCACAACGGCAGCCCAGATACTCAGGCGATGATGGGCAGCGAGATCGATCGCGGCCAACATGACGGTGGGAGAGGTCTCGATGAGCGGAAATGCGTCCTGCCAACTTAGGATCGCGGTGCGGGCCCGCTCAGGCGAGCGTCCGGCCTTGCGCACCAGTACGTGGAAAAGCTCGCCGAGGACCTGGACTGGCAGGAATGTGCTGGCTTGCGGCAGCTTTTCCACGACGGCGAGCGCAGCCTTCTTGCCTGGGGCGCCGTTGACGCCCTCTGCATAGGCCAGGATATTTGTGTCGAGCGCGAGCCTCATCATCACTTGCTACTCGTACAACTCATCTCTTTTCCAGCGACCAATCTTGAGCACTCGCTCAGACCGCAGTCGGCTCAGCAGAAATGCGCGGGCTTTAGCGGCGCTGGCGGGATCTTCCTGGACAGGTGCGATGCGCGCCACCGCCCGGCCGTGGCTCGTCACTACATAGCTTTTCCCCTCCCGCACATCTCGTAGAAGCTGCGAGAAGTTTCGATTGGCGTGGGCGGCCGAAATAGCTTTTTCCATATTCGATCTCTGGATGTAGTTATATTACCTACAATCTGAACGGGAGGCAAGATGCTTGGGAACAGGTTTGCCGCGATTACCTGGGACGAACGAGGGCGTCCGCCCCTACGCGAGCAGAATCGCAATTTCAAGCCATTCGACGGGCGTCCCGTTGTCACCGGTTTGACGAAGTGGAATCATGAGCGAACTATTTTGGATTTGAACACGGCTCACATGCGACCCGCCGCCGAAGTAATGTTCGGTAATTTCTGCAACTGACTCCATGGATTGGCGCCGTACAGTGAGTTGACCCTTACCGTAGGGAACGACTGCGAGCTTGGTTGCGTGGTCTAAGGCGTCATCACTTCTGGAGGCTACGACTACCGATGCCTGGGTGCTAAGGATGTCTCCAAATTCAGTCTTGCCGGTTTCTCCGTCGAGACCTGGCGCGCGCAACGCGGCCAACACGGCTTTCCCGTGTTCGAACCTCACCCAGGAGGACGCGTGCCCGCCGCGCGCTGCAAAAACGAAGACCGGATCAAGCGGCTGAACCGTGAATTCGGTCGATTGCCGAACTAGATGGGTAAGTCCGTTGTATTTCGCCAGAATTGCCGGTGTCGCTTTACCACCGGCGTCATCGCTGGGATCAAAGGACACAATAGAGCCAATCGTGCCGATGGCTACGGAATCGAACCATATTTCCGGCGCACTTGCCCAGTCATAACCGGACGAGCCATAAGTCGGCATGCCGAACTCTCCGCACAATCCGCAGAAAAAGAAACGGCGGTTGGCTTCGAGAGCATATTCTCCTTTGTTCATGCCTAGATCATCGATGCTGTGCAAGTCCAGGTATTCGGTGAACAGAGGAGAAAGCTGGTAGTACATCACGACGATGTCGGGATGTTCCTCGCGCATGGCTTTGACTACAACGTCCAGTCCTTTGGCCAACATGCGCTCCCCGGCCCATTGCATGTCATAGGGAGCGACGGTGTCGAGAACGGGAATTTCGTAGCCAAAATCAAACTTCACTAAGTCGGGCTTGTAGCGGCGCACGAATTGGCGGGCGCGATCGCGAAGGACTCTCTGAACTTCCGGCCGAGTGAAGTCCAGAATGTACCAGCTTTGGGCGCCAGCCTTGATAAAGTAGGGTTTTCCATCGACCTGGCGAAGCATTTGCTCGGGTGTCAGTCCGAGAGCGGACGGATCTTCACAGCGCATGAACGCTGCCCATAAGCCCAAGCGAAGGCCATCAGTTCGAAGTTTTTCCAGAAATTGTTCAAAGTGAGGAAGTCGCTGAGCCGAATGCTCCAAGGCTCCGTATTTTCCTTCCCACTGATCGTCAATCGAAAAGAGGCCGGCGCGCAGGCCGGAAGACTTGAGATCCTGATAGAACTTTTCCAGAGCAGCCTGGTCCAGATTGCTGCCGTCCTTCTTGGTCACCATCTGCTCTCCCCAAGTACACCACTGCGGAGCGAGCATGGTCGCCATCTTGCGCGAGTTCACTTTCTGATGAACGATTCCCGCGGATAACAAGCCGCGATAATAGCCGCGAATTGCTTCGTAGTAGTTCGGGGCGATGGTCCAGAGCAAACCTGCTCCAAGGGTAAGCTTCGCAGGTCCGCGGAGGTGGCCCCAAAGATCTCCGCGATAGTCAAACATCAAGCTGCCGCGTCCGTGTTTTTGCTCGAGATATAAGTCTGCATTAGGAAGCTCGGTTAGGCCGCAACAAAAGGCTTGGCTCACGTCGCTTGGAGTTGGAACTTCGGGAACTCCGCCTGACGCTCGACGAAAACCCGCGAAGTAGTGACTCGGCAATCCCCATTGCTGGGTAATGCCATTTCCGGCACGGCCGAGCGAGGTTCGCAAGTTCAAGCCGACATCGGCGTCCACGATGGGGCTCACGGCTTCTCCTTCACAAATTCCTGGCAAGACCAGAGCGGCCGTGCTGAGCGCGGGCGCGGCGGAATCACCGGAGGCTTCGGCGAAAAGATTGAGGCTGACGACGTCTTCGCTGGCGGACGATTCGTATACGACTGGCTCAATCCACAGACCGTTGCCATCGAATCGCCACGTAACCGTGAGCCGTCCGGAACCATTCACGTGGGCGTAGGTCCAAACCACTCGATTCCCCTGCACCTGATAGCTTTCGAGCTTACCCGCGCTAGCGCGCCGGGCGGCCTGCCCCGCTGATTGCACTATTACGACCGGCTGTACGGGACCGGTGGTGATCACCTGTTGTGCGCGATTGAGGATGCGAAAACGATCTTGGTCGGCCGTCCATTTGAAAATGTAGTTTGAGTTTTCGAATCGGAATGAGTGTTCAGAGTCGAGAATTTGGGGCGAGTCTGCCAGAGTTTTGCAAGGCAGCGCAGCCGCGAGGCAGGAGGCCGCGCCGGTTTGGAGAAAATGCCGACGATTAACAGGCATGATGATGCGGACCGGTCAACAGATTAAGACCGGGAATATTACCACGCTTGCCTCGCCGCTGGGCGGACGAGGGAGTCCGCCCCTACGCGATCAAAAGGCGTCTATGCCGGTCACGCTTTGACCGATGATCAGAGTGTGGATGTCGTGCGTGCCTTCGTAGGTTTTTACCGACTCCAGGTTTGCCATGTGGCGGAAAATGGGATACTCGTCGGCTACGCCGTTTGCACCCAGAATGTCACGAGCCATGCGAGCGCATTCCAAGGCCATCCAAATGTTGTTACGCTTGGCCATCGAGATATGTTGGAAGCCCGCTTTGAGATTGTCTTTCAATCGGCCCACCTGCAGGACGAGAAGTTGACCTTTGGTGATCTCGGAAATCATCCAGGTAAGTTTTTCCTGGACCAGTTGATGGGAAGCGATGGGCTTGTCGTGAAACTGTTTGCGGAAGATTGCGTATTGCAGCGCGCAATCGTAACAGGCCATAGCCGCGCCGATGCCTCCCCAGGCGATTCCGTAACGCGCCTGGTTGAGGCACATCAGTGGAGACTTTAGTCCGCCGCTCTTGGGCAGCAGGTTCGCCTCGGGGATGTGCACATCCTGCATGGACAAGCTCGAAGTCACTGAGGCGCGCAGCGACCACTTGCCGTGAATATCTTCGGCGCGGAAGCCAGGGCGATCGTTCTCGACTAAGAAGCCACGAATTTTGTTATCTTCGTTTTCCACTTTGGCCCAGATGATGGAGACGTTGGCGATGGAACCCGAGGTAATCCACATCTTCTCGCCATTGAGGATGTATTCGTTGCCCACCTTACGGGCCCGGGTGCGCATGCCGCCGGGATTCGATCCGAAGTCCGGCTCGGTGAGACCGAAGCAGCCGAGCTTCTCGCCTTTCTGCATCGCGGGAAGCCAGGTTTGCTTTTGCTCCTCGCTGCCGAAGGTGTAAATCGGATACATGACCAGCGCGGACTGGACGCTGACAAAGCTGCGCACGCCGGAGTCGCCGCGCTCCAATTCCTGCATGACCAAGCCATATTCCACGTTCGACATACCAGCGCAGCCGTAGCCGTTAAGCGATGCACCATAGAATCCTAGGTCGGCCATCGGCTTCACCAGTTCGCGAGGAAAGCGGCCGGCGCGGTTGCACTCTTCGATGATCGGAATGAGATTGTCTTCGATGAATTGGCGGGCGGTGTCGCGAACCAAGCGCTCGTCGTCGCTGAGCAGGGTGTCGAATTCGAGGAAATCGACTCCCCGGAACTTGATAGCCATGGGGCTCTCGATTCTGTTTCCCGCTTCGGCAATTGCACCGGGAATTTGGAGGGGAAACACTAGACGGTAGCAAAGGGGGAGGGAAGCGTCAAACCGAGTTCCGAGGCATAATCTACCAGAGGTTCGCGTCCGGTAAGTCAAACTTGTATGGTAGGGAAATCATGAAGTCTAGATTGGCTGTTCTCGCTCTGCTCGGTGGCTTGTTTGGATCCCCAGTTGTATACGCCGCGGAGACTCCCGCGAATGCTTTGTTGGTGCTCGCCAAAAGCGAGAATGTGCTCGTCATCGTCGATCCTTCAAATCTGCGGGTGATCGCGCGCGTCCCGGTGGGCAATGATCCCCACGAAGTCATCGCATCCGCTGACGGAAAAACCGCATACGTTTCCAATTATGGGTTTGGCGCCTACAACACGCTTGCGGTCGTTGATTTGGTCTCGCAAAAAGCGCTGCCTGCCATCGACCTGGGGCCGTTGCGTGGTCCGCACGGACTGACTTTTGTGGGTGGCAAGACTTGGTTCACCGCGGAAGCGGCAAAGGCCATCGCCAGCTACGATCCCGTGAGTGGGAAAGTGGATTGGATTCTTGGCACCGGCCAAAACCGAACGCACATGATTTACGTTTCGTCGGATATGAAGCGGATTGTGACCACCAACGTGGCTTCGGGTACGGTAAGCATCATCGAGAAGACGGCGCGTAACGGTCCCGGTCATGGCGGTCCGCCACCCGGCGGTCTAGGTGGGCCTGGCATGGGGATGAATGCGCCGCCTCCTGGTCCGCCAGGTTTTGGCGGGCCAAGAGGTGCTCCGGGAGGGGATTGGAATGAGACCGTCGTCCGCGTGGGCAATGGTTGCGAAGGTTTCGATGTTTCGCCGGATGGCAAGGAAATTTGGGTGGGAAACGCCGGGGACGGAACGGTTTCGATCATCGACGTGGCGAGTAAGACAGTAACTCAAACGCTTGCGGCCAATGTCGTCGGCGCGAACCGGTTGAAGTTCACGCCGGATGGAAAGCTGGCGCTCATTTCAACTTTGCGCGGCGCAGATCTGACAATCATCGATAGAGCTACTCGTGAGACAACTAAGCGAGTCGCCATTGGACATGGGGCAGCTGGCATCGTGACACAGCCGGACGGTGCGCGTGCTTTCGTAGCCTGTTCTCCGGATGGCTACGTTGCCGTAATCGATCTACATTCGCTAGAAGTTACTGGACGCATCCAGATAGGCAGGGATCCGGATGGCCTGGCCTGGGTGACTCGGCGCTAAGGCAGAAGAATTGCCACAACCTCGCTTGCCTCTTCTGGCAACATAAAGGCCATGAGAACGATCATTCTGCTGACCATCTCCAACATCTTCATGACCTTTGCGTGGTACGGACACTTGAAATTTCGCAACCAGCCGCTTTTCAAAGTAATTGTGATCAGCTGGGGCATTGCGTTCTTCGAGTATTGCTTTCAAGTACCCGCAAATCGGATTGGCTCCTATGAGTTTACGGCGGCACAGCTCAAGACGATTCAAGAAGTCATCACACTCACTGTGTTTAGTGTTTTTTCTGTTTTTTATCTGCGGCAGCCCATCCGCTGGAACTATATTGCTGGATTCGCCCTCATGATTCTTGCCGTGGCTGTCATCTTCAAGAAATGGTGAGCGAGAAGGGGGCTATCACCAGAGATATCTTGAATCTGCTGGGATTTCTGCTACATAAGGACAGGCTTTGCATGGGACTACGGCTTCGAGTCACGGAGGCGCATTTTTACAATTCTTTTGCAAACCATTGGTAAGGGGATGGGTTATAAGCATCCAACGGGCTAATAGATCGGCAGGAAGGTCCAAACAACGAGGATGGTTGGCGGGACAATCATGAATTTTGGATTATTCGATCCGTTGTTTCTAAGGCGATCAGCGATGTTGGGAGCCTTGGCAGTCGTGGCGTGTACCCTGCCGATTGCCGCCGCGGCCGCCAGCCCAGGGATTGCCCCCGTTTCCTTGGACGCTGGATTCCGGCTTCTTTACGATCTTGACTTCGGACAAGCGCATCAGGTTTTCGCGAGCTGGGAGCAAGAACATCCCAACAATCCTATGGGGCCGGCCTCGGATGCCGCGGGCCTGCTGTTTTCTGAATTCGACCGGCTCGGGGTGCTGGAGTCTCAGTTCTACGAGAACGACGATATCTTCGCGTCGCGCAAGAAGTTGTCCCCGGACCCGGCAGTGCGAGACCGCTTCAATGCGGCTCTTGATGAGGCGGAAAGAAGCTCGCAGGTTCGTCTGGCTAAAGACCCGAAGGACCGAGATGCCTTATTTGCGATGACCCTGGTCTCGGGGCTAAGAAGCGATTACGCGGCTTTGATTGAGAAGCGCAATCTGGCTTCCTTGCATTACACAAAGGATGCCAGTTACTGGGCTGGGCAGGTGCTGGCGGTCGATCCAAACTGCTACGATGCGCACTTGGCCACCGGCCTAACCAAGTACATTGTGGGTAGCATGGCCGCGCCGGTGCGCTGGATCCTGCGCCTTGGCGGAATTAATGGAGACAAAGAGGCGGGAGTTGCCGAACTGCAGCTAACCGCAGACCACGGACGCTATTTGGCTCCGTTGGCACGGATCATGTTGGCCATTGCTTACGTGCGCGACAAGGATAAGCCCAAAGCACGCGCCATCTTGGTTTCACTGCATGATGAGTTTCCGCGCAATGCGCTTTTTGTCCGTGAGTTGGCTCGCCTGAACCCTCAATCCTGATGCCGCGCGGTGCCTGCAAGTCTTTGCCCTGCTAGGGGATTCACTAGAAATTTACAATTCTGTAACCATCCTGTAATACTCCGAACGTAGAACCGAGCTAACTAAATTTAAGGAGGAACAACGAGTGCTACGAAGACTTGCGCTGTTGTGTCTCGCTCTGGCGCTAACGTCACCCGCGTTCGGGCAGACCACTTTAAACGGGGCGGGCGCAACTTTCCCTTATCCAATTTATTCGAAATGGTTCAGCGAGTATCACAAGCTCCATCCCGACATTCAAATTAACTATCAGCCGATCGGCAGTGGCGGCGGAATTCGTCAGGTGCAGGCCCAAACAGTGGACTTTGGAGCCAGCGACATGCCCATGACCGATGAACTGCTGGCGCAAACCAAGATGAAGCTCCTGCATATTCCAACCGTGGCAGGCGCTGTGGTTCCCGCCTACAACGTGCCGGGAGTAAGTGGAGACCTGCGTTTTTCCGGCCGGACCATCGCCGACATTTGCCTGGGAAAAATCACGAGCTGGAACGACAAAGCGATCGCCGCGGACAATCCCGGTGTGAACCTCCCTAATCAGAGCATCGTCGTGGTGCATCGCTCCGATGGCAGTGGAACCAACTACATCTTCACCGACTATCTTTCTAAGGTCAGCGCCGACTGGAAGAGTTCAGTGGGCAAGGGTGCTGCCGTGAGGTGGCCGGTCGGGCTGGGTGCGAAAGGCAATGACGGCGTTGCTGGAATGATTCGGCAGATGGAAGGGGCCTTCGGTTACGTAGAGCTGATTTATGCCGTGCAGAATAAGATTCCATACGGGATTGTGAAGAATGCCGCGGGAGAGTGGACGAAAGGCAGCCTGGAGGGAGCAACCGAGGCCGCCGCATCCGTAAAGGACATGCCTGCGGATTTCCGGGTGTCCATCACCAATGCTCCGGGCAAGGGAGCTTACCCGATTTCCAGCTTCACTTGGCTGTTAATTCCGGTCCAGTCGAAAGACCCTGCCAAGGGAAAGATTCTGGTGGACTTCCTCAACTGGATGCTCAATGACGGCGAGAAGATGACTCAGCAACTGTTCTACGCACCGTTGCCCGACAACGTGGCGGCGAAGGTTCGTGAGGCCATTAAACAGGTCCATTAAAGCAGTGGCCGTACAACCGGGAGTCAGTGGGGCGCTGGCGCGTGGCTAGCGCCTCAGTTGTGTCTGAGGAGCTAGGCGGCAATGCTTTATACTTGTTTCTCAATGAGGCGAAGCAGGATCGCGGTAGCAGATGGGGAAACCACAACTTCGTGGATGATTGTGAAACGCACGACCGCAACAGCAGGCGCTCCCATTCCCGCAGCCGTTCAGCATTGATTTTGAAGAAGGCGCAAGGCGAGTATGGCCCGAACCTCGCTTGACAACCCGGCTTACTACATCAACCGCGAGTTTCGTGGCTGGCGTTCAACCGTCGCGTGTTACAAGAGGCGCAGGATAAAGCCAACCCGCTGTTGGAGCGTCTGAAGTTCCTTGCCATCACTGCCAGCAATCTGGACGAGTTTTTTGAGGTACGGGTCGCCGGACTGGTGCAGAAGATCGAAGACGGCTACACCGAAGCCGGACCCGACGGCCTGACCTTGCTGGACGAGCGCGACGCAATCTCGCGTACCATCCACGATTTCGTGGAGGATCAGTACACTATCTGGAACGAAGAGCTTCGCCCTGCTCTCAGCCAAAACGGCATTCGGGTGCTGGGGATTCACGAGCTGGATTCGAAGGCAAGATCGTTCGTCGATGACTTTTGCCAGCGCGAACTTGATCTTCTGCTAACACCGGTGACAGTGGACCCGGCGCATCCCTTTCCCAGAGTGATCAACAAGGCTCTGTGTGTAGCGCTTCTGCTGCGCCGCCGCCGCCGTTCCTCCATGACTTACACCGGCGTGGTCACCGTACCGCGCGCCTTGCCGCGCTTGGTGCGCCTGCCCTCGGAAGGTACAGACGATTTCATCTTTCTCGCCGACTTGGTGAATCATCACGCTGCCCGTATGTATCGCGGATACGATATTGTGTCTTCGGCCGCATTCCGCGTCACCCGGAACAGCAATCTCTATCTGGCCGAAGAAGAGTCGCGCAATTTATTGGAATCGGTCCGCGCCGAGTTGCACAACCGGCGTAAGGGCGACGCGGTACGCCTGGAAATTGAAGCCGACGCTGACCCCGAGATCGTCGAGCGCCTGCGCACTAACTTCGACCTCGATCCCTGGCAGGTGTTTCCGGTGCATGGACCAGTGAACCTGTTGCGGCTATTCAATATCTATGAGCAGACGCAACATCCCGAGCTCAAATTCAAGACTTTCATTCCGCGGGAACTTCGCTTGACTGCGAAATCGCAGGACTTGTTTGAAGAGTTGCGCCGCCACGATATCCTCCTGCACCATCCCTACGATTCCTACGATGCGGTGGTTTCTTTCATTGAGTCGGCGGCGTCAGATCCGCTGGTGCTTTCCATCAAGCAAACGCTTTACCGCACCAATGAGCATTCGTTGATTGTGCCGGCGCTGATCGCGGCCGCCGAAAAGAAGGAAGTTACGGCGGTAGTCGAACTAAAGGCCCGTTTTGACGAAGATTCGAATATCAGATGGTCGCGCGATTTGGAGGATGCCGGGGTACAGGTCTTCCATGGCTTGGTGGGCTTGAAAACCCATTGCAAACTGTCGCTGCTGGTGCGGCGCGATCCGGATGGAGTGATTCGCCGCTACGCGCATCTCGGGACCGGTAACTACAACGCGAACACCGCGCGGATTTACACCGACCTGAGCTTGCTCACATCCGATCCTGCGATTACTGCCGCCATTCAGGAAGTATTCGGCTTTCTCACCGCGTATGCGGAAAACCCGAACTACGATCCTCTGATGGTTGCGCCGCTGAATCTAGCGGAGCACTGTCTGGCCCTGATCGCCCGCGAAGCGGAGCACGCCCGCCACGGCCGTCCTGCGCATATTATAGCCAAGATGAATGCGCTGCTCGATAAGAGCATAGTTATGGCTCTGTACGCGGCTTCGCAGGCTGGGGTTGAAATTGATTTGATCGTGCGCGGTATTTGCGCGCTGCGTCCGGGAGTGCGCGGCGTGAGCGACCACATCCGGGTGCGCAGCATTGTGGGGCGTTACCTCGAGCACAGCCGTATCTTCTACTTCGCGAATGGTGGAGAAGAAGAAGTTTACCTGGGCAGCGCCGACTGGATGCCTCGCAATCTTTACGAACGGGTCGAAGTTATCTTCCCCATCAAAGACGTGCTGCTACGAGAACGCATTCGGCGCGAGATTTTGGAAGCGTACCTCGCGGACAACTTGAAAACCCGGTTGCTGCAGAAGGACGGAACCTACGTGCGCCCATGGCAGCTCCAAGGTAAGCGTAAGCCGCCTTCCGGGGAGAACGCATTCAACGCTCAAGATTTCTTGATGAGCCTGGCTGAAGGGAAGATGCCGTTGCCGAGGATCCCCACGCCGCCGCCGCGCCGAAGCCGACGCGTCTTGGTTGGGAAGGAAAGATAATCACAGAAAGATAAATACAGATGATCATTTATTTTTTGCGCCATGCCAGTGCGGGAGAGCCGCTGAGCAATCCGAAGAAGGATGAACAGCGGGGCCTGGATCGCGGTGGGATTGAGCAATGCGGCTATATCGGACGCGCTTTGGCCGCCATGGACGTGCACGTGGACATGATCGCACCAGTCCGCTGAAACGTGCGGCACAGACGGCTTCTCTAGTGGGCAATGAGCTCAGCTATGAAGGCAAATTACAGTTTGAGGATGCACTCCGGCCGTCCGCCGCATTTGCCGACTTCCGCAAGTTGCTCGATAAATATACGAAGTACGAGTCCGTGATGATCGTGGGGCACAATCCCAGCTTGAGCGAGTTTGCCGGACGCGTGATCAGCGAGGCTGGCTGTGAAGCTGCAGTCGAATTGAAAAAAGGCGCGGTGGCCAAAGTGGAGATGGGGCGCAATTCGGCTGTGCTGCAATGGTGCATTACGCCGAAAATCGTCAAAGCGATCTACGCCGCCAGCGCCGACAACTCTCGGCCAAAGACTTCGCGGAAGTAGCCCTTTTCTTTCTCTACTGCCCACAGTTCTAAATCGACGTTGCCGCGTTTTTTGGGGACCAGGTACAGGCTGAGTTCTCCGTTGTGTATCCGCACCCGCGCCGTTTGTACCGCCCCGCTGCGTCCCAAATTGAGCGCGCTGGCCAAGCGCAGGATTAGCGAGGCCTTGCGAACACAGACCCGGTCGGCTGGAGAAAGTACTTTCATGGGCGCATCGTTGTCGATCGGCTGGGACTTACCCATATACCGTGCAATCCCGGCGATAATCCGCCGCTGTTCGGTCGTGTACCCCAGGATTTCTGAGTGCGAAATTATGTAATGGGTGTGCCGGTGCCTTCCGTTTCGATTTATGTAGTCGCCGACCTCGTAGAGCATGGCAGCGGCGGAAAGCCATTCCCGGTACTCTGGCGGCAGGCAGTGCAACGATTTCAACCCAGCGAACAGAAACATTGCCGATTCGCGCACATGCAAAGCGTGATGCATATCCACACGGTAGTGAGCGACGGCGGCTAGCAGCGAGTCCCACCGCTCCGACTCGAGTTGTTTGCCGGAGCGCGTGCTGCGGTCGTATTCGGCGGCCATCTGGGCCAGCAGCCCATCTCTCAACCCCAACGGGGAATAGCGGAAGGCAGGCAGTTGGCAGCGCTCTAAGAGTTCGGAGTAGACCGCGGCTCCGGCCACAATGATTTCCGCGCGTTTGGGCCCCACGCCGGAAAGCTTTTTGCGTTCTTCGACCGGAAGCCGCGCCAGCATCTTGGCCACCTGCTGCACTTGTGCCCGAGTAGCCGTCGCGGCACGCGCTCCTTTAGTTTTGTAGAGAGCATGACAAACATCAACTAAGGCGGCCGCGGTTCCCGAGGTTGCCAAAACCACCTTAGGACGTGCGCGGGCGATCCGGCCAGCGACGCGCTCGATTTCCCGGGCGGTGAGTCCACGCAGACGAAAAATTTCTGCATTCCGTGGCGGATCATGATGGAAGAACTCATTGGTCAGCCGAACCGCTCCCAGCGGCAAGCTCACAGTTTCGCGAATGTGGCCCTGGCTGCTGACGGTTAGTTCGCAGCTGCCCCCGCCCAAATCGATCATCAACATCGGGGAGCCGTTCACCCGGAGATTCGAAATCAAGCCCAGGTGAATGAGCCGGGCCTCTTCCAGCCCGGAGATGATTTCCACCTTCCATCCCGTAGCCGAATGGACCCACTCCAAAAATGCCTGCGAGTTACGTGCATCGCGCAAGGCGCTGGTTCCGACCACCCGTACCAACTCGGCTCCGGATTTCTGCGCCGTACGGTGAAAGCGCCGCAATACCTTGACAGTCAAAGCCATAGCATCCGGAGAAAGCAGTCCACTGCGGAATACGGACTGACCCAGGCGAGTTACTTCGCGGTCTTCATGAACTTCCCGCAGACGGTGTCCCGTGAGGCGCGAGATCTTGAGGCGCACGGAATTGGAGCCAATATCGACTGCGGCTAAGGTTGGCATGGGCGGAGCCAAACAGTGTACAGCGGAAGGAGACTTCTCGGGGCAGCTATGCTCTCGACGTAAAGGGATTCGCGATTCCCACCTTGCACTGGAAAACGTCTCGATGCTCGCGGTCCCCACCCGTTACGTTTCGAGAGGCAGGATTGGATGCTCCTCATATACAATCGTTGCCAATCACTCAGTCCGCTGGCCGCACCAACCACAGGAGCTTACACGAATGAAAAGACCCCCGATCGGGGCTTTGCTGTTCGCAGCGATCCCCTTTGTCGCCGTCTGCTTTTCTGTGTCTCTCTGGGACCGTGTCTTTCCCTTGATATTCGGGCTTCCGTTCAACCTTTTTTGGCTCATCGGCTGGATACCCCTGACCAGCCTTTGCCTCTGGGGCGCACACCGCGTGCGGAGCCGCAGCATGGATAAAGGGCCGAAATGAGACCCAGTACAGTCGCAATCACGATCATCTTTGCCATCATTCTGCTGGCCGCGATGACCGGAATCGTCTCGGGAAGGCGGCGGGAGATGAATCTGGAACAGTGGACGGTCGCGGGCCGGGGTTTTGGGTTGATTTTCGTCTGGCTCTTGATGGCAGGAGAGATCTTCACCACGTTCTCCTTCCTGGGTGCGAGCGGCTGGGCTTACTCGCGCGGCGGACCAACGCTCTACATCCTCGCCTACCTCGCCCTGGCGTGTGCCATATCGTTTTTCATCCTGCCGGAAGTTTGGGAGGCTGGCCGGAGGTTCGGGCTGCACACCGAGTCTGATTTTTTTCGGCAGCGCTACGGCAGCAAGTACCTGGCTTCATTGGTGGCTATTGTCGGGGTAGTCTTTATCGTCCCCTACTTACAGTTGCAACTGACGGGGCTCGGCATCATCGTGGAAGTGGCGAGCTTCCAGGCAATCAGCCGCCCGCTAGCCATGTCGATCGCGTTCGTCATCGTCGCCGGATTCGTTTTCGCCAGCGGCATTCGGGCGGTAGCGTGGGTGAGCGTGTTGAAGGATGGCCTTATGCTGATCGCCGCCTTCAGTATTGGGATTGGAATCCCCTACCACTATTTCGGCGGAATCCGCCCCATGTTTCAGGCGTTGACCGAGGCCAAAGCGGCCCATCTGACTATGCCAGGCAGCACCACCAACATGGGACACGCCTGGTATATCTCGACGGTCCTGCTCACTGCTTTTGGCGGCTACATGTGGCCACACGCCTTCGGTTCTGCCTTTACCGCGAAGAGTGGCGAGACCTTGCGCCGCAACGCTGTGATTTTGCCGCTCTACATGATTACGTTACCGCTGTTCTTCTTCGTCGGTTTCACGGCAATCCTTGTCCTTCCCGGACTCAAAAACGGCGATTTGGCGTTACTGACCCTGGTGCGCCAGACCTTCCCACCATGGTTTCTGGGGGTAATCGGCGGGGCAGGTGCGCTGACGGCTATGGTTCCCGCCGCCATTCTGATACTGACCGCTGCCACTCTGTTCGCCAAAAACTTCTTCCGGCCGATGTTCAAGCCAACGATGAAAGATGAGCACGTAACCAGGCTGGCAAAAATTATGGTAGTGGTGATCACCGGCTTTGCTTTGTATTTTGCGATCTACAGTTCTACATCGCTGGTCGGGTTGCTGCTGCTGGCCTACGCGGGGATCGCGCAATTTTTCCCTGGCGTAATCTTCGGCATTTACTGGAGACGGGTGACCATGGCGGGCGTCTTCGCTGGCATCGTGGCGGGAGTGGGCGTGGCGATGATCCTCGTCTTCACCAAGCGCGATCCTTGGGTCGGATTGAATGCCGGGTTTGTCGCGCTCTGTCTGAACTTCGCGGTCACGGTGGTGGTGAGCGTTCTTACTCCCGCCCAACCAAATGGACTCGAAGTGCCGAACCCGCGTGCATCTTAGGAAGCACCTGGCAGACTTTTACAAAACTACGCCGCCGCCCTGATCGCTGTCACAGACGCACCTTGCTCGCGGACCGGCGCATCTTCGGCAGAGCCAGGTTTCTTACTTGAAAGCGCTCCACGCGCTTCGCTCAACGCGAGCGCAGCGTGCCGGAATTTGGCCCGTGTCAAATTCCGCAAAGCGGATACCAATGGAGAGCCCGACGTGCTCCGGAAACGGTTTTCTGCTCTTTGCGTGAGCTTCAACCAGTCATGCCACTCCCCCAGCGCGTCCTGCAGGAATTTGAGTTGGTTTACCAGTTCTGTGGCTTGCGGGTTCTTGTCCGCTAGTTCGGCCAGATAACGCGCTCGCTTTCCTAGAATGCGGTATTGATGAAGCACTTTCTCTGTCAGTGGATCTGTCTCGCGTTGCAAGTTACCAAGCATGTTTTGAGCTTGCTCCAAGATTTCGTTTTCACGAATATGCAATTGGGAGGCAGCGCGCTTCAATCGCTTTTTTAGTTCTCGGACGGGTTTCTTCTCGAACGCCTGTTCGAGTTTTTTCTCCCGGCGAATCCGCTCGTCTAACAGTGTCTGTAGCAATTGAGACTTGTGGCGCGCACCTTCGGGCATCTTCAGGCTGCGTAATAATGCGATCTGCACATCCAGATCCCGCACTCGTCCTGCTTTCTTGCGCAGACGTGCGAGGAGTTTGAGAAGCTTTCTGGCATTGTGGCCCGCATCCGGCGCTAACTCAGCGATGGCCGCTTCCAGGCGCCGCGCGCTGGTGCGGAAACGATGAACGCTGGCGGGCGTTCGCTTAGTGGTCAGTTTGTTCAACTGACGATTCAGCTTGTCAAAAAGGGAGCGGATATTTCTTTCAACCACGGTCATAATTGAGACGCTCTAGGAGTGCAAAAGTTACAAGGGAAATTCGGGTTAACCAAAGAAACCGAGCCTACCTTTCGGCTCTCCACCGAAGCAAAAATAGGCAGTGACAATAACCCATTTTAACATTACTGTAACAACCTTCTGCTAGGTTGCCCTTGATGGCAAACCAAGCCTTGGGAGCGCCACGCTTGCCTGGACCGCAACCCGTTCCAAAATCGCCAGTTGCGGGAGACCGGTCACAAGTTTCGCCGCTCGCAAATTCGGAGCCGAATCGCTTTGCGGACGGCATCTTTCATGTTGCAATGCTGGCTTGCGGCTTGTGCGTTTTGTGCTTGGTGGGATTGATCGTTTACGAGCTTGCCACCAAATCCAGTCTCTCCTGGCATGCTTTCGGATTGAAGTTCTTTTTTCGCAGCGAGTGGGACCCAGTCAACGACCAGTATGGCGCGTTGCCCTTCGTTTACGGAACCATTGTCTCCTCCATCCTCGCGCTGTTGATTGCCGTTCCGCTCGCCATCGGCGTAGCGGTCTTCATCACGGAAATGTCGCCTCCGTGGTTGCGGGGGCCGCTGGCGTTTACCACAGAGCTTTTGGCGGCCATTCCCAGCGTGATCTATGGCCTGTGGGCAATCTTCGTACTGGTGCCATTATTGCGGACCGGAGTCGAGCCTTGGCTCGGTCGCTATTTGGGATGGACCGGGCTTTTCGAAGGCCAGCCTTTTGGCATCGGTATGCTGGCTGCGGGAATCATTCTAGCAATCATGGTGGTGCCGATCATTTCCGCCATCACCCGCGAGGTGATGACCGCTGTGCCGCAGCAGCAGCGCGAGGCCGTTCTTGCTCTGGGCGCCACTCGTTGGGAAATGATTCGCGTCGGCGTGCTGCGCAACGCGCGCGCCGGAATCATGGGTGGAATCATTCTCGGCCTGGGACGTGCGCTGGGCGAAACCATGGCCGTTACCATGGTGATTGGGAACCGCGCGGAAATTGCCAAGTCCTTATTTGCGCCGGGCTATACCATGGCGAGCGTGCTGGCCAATGAATTCGCCGAGGCCAGCGGCGATCTTTATCTGAGCTCCTTGATCGAAGTGGGACTGGCTCTTTTCATCGTGACCATCATCGTAAATATCATCGCTCAATTCCTGGTGTGGACAGTGACTCGCGGGACCCCTGCGAGGGGTAATGCCTGAGACCGCCAGTTCGTCGACTCTGCCGCCCATTAGCCTCTGGCGTCGTGGCACAAACACCATCGTGACGTTAGCGGCGGTGGCCGCGGTAATTGTGGTGCTCGCTCCCTTGGGCCTGATTTTTGGCTACCTGGTTTATAAGGGCATTGGTTCGCTGAACTGGGCATTTCTCACGCAGATTCCTGCGGCGCCTGGGGAAGCGGGCGGCGGAATGGCCAACGCGATCGGTGGTTCTTGCCTGATCCTTGCGATCGCCAGCGCGATGGGCGTTCCCATCGGCATTGGCGCTGGCATCTATCTTGCCGAGTACGGACGCAACCGGGTGGGCGATGTCATCCGTTTCACGGCTGACGTGCTGAACGGAGTGCCCTCCATTGTGGTTGGTATCGTTGCCTGGTCCATCGTGGTCGTGGGCCGGGGGTTCTCGGCGCTCGCCGGCGGCGTAGCTCTCGCCATCATGATGATTCCCACCATCACTCGCGCTACCGAGGAAATGCTTCTGCTGGTTCCGAACACGGTTCGCGAAGCATCCTACGGCCTGGGCGTTTCACGCTGGCGTACCACGCTCTCCATTACTCTGCGCACGGCGACCTCCGGTGTCATTACCGGCGTCATGCTGGCCTTTGCCCGAGTGGCTGGTGAGACCGCGCCGCTGCTCTTCACCACGCTGGGCAATCAGTATTGGAATTGGAAGATCAACCAGCCTACGGCCGCAATCTCTCTGCAGGTTTTCACCTACGCGACATCGGCTTATGATGAATGGCACAAGCAAGCGTGGGCGGGAGCGCTTATCCTGATTGTGCTCATCGTTGCGGCGGTCAGCGCCGTGCGTATCGCCACCAGCCGGGGAACTCTTAAGGGAGCAAACTGAATTATGGGTGTTGGCATCCAGGTCGAACAATTGAATGCCTGGTTCGGCAAAACACAGGCTTTGCGCAATATTAATATCACCATGGCAGCTAATCATGCCACTGCGGTGATCGGTCCCTCGGGATGCGGCAAGTCCACCTTTGTCCGCTGCTTGAACCGTATGCATGAAACGATTCCCGACGCTCACGCCACAGGCAGGGTACGCATTGGAGAATTGGACGTCTACAACGGAACTTCGGCGGTGGCGATTCGCCGCCGTATCGGGATGGTTTTTCAGAAGCCGAATCCATTCCCGACAATGTCGATCTATGACAATGTGGCGGCTGGCCTGAAGCTGAACGGTTTCCATGATCGCAAACGCCTGGATGAGATTGTGGAGCGTTCGTTGCGCCTTTCCGCGCTTTGGGATGAGGTGAAAGATAGCCTGCGCAAGAAATCAGGCGCCAGTCTTTCGGGAGGCCAGCAGCAGCGCCTGTGTATTGCGCGAGCGCTGGCCGTGCAACCGGAAGTGCTGCTCATGGACGAGCCTTGCTCCGCGCTTGATCCCATTTCTACCGGAAAGATTGAAGAACTAATTTTTCAGCTCAAGGAACGCTTTACCATTGTGATCGTAACGCATAATATGCAACAAGCCTCGCGAGTGGCTGAGTTCACAGGCTTTTTCCTTTTGGGTGAGCTCATTGAGTTCGACAAGACGGAGAAAATTTTCACCACCCCGTCGGATAAACGGACGGAAGACTACATCACAGGCAGGTTTGGATAATGCGCACGCGTTTTCAACAAGGATTGGATGAACTCCGGGCACGTTTGCTCCGCATGGGCGGCTTGGCCGAGCAGGCAGTGGACCGCGCCTGCCAAGCATACATTGAGCGTGATTTGGCTCGCTGCCACCTGGTGCTTGAAGGCGAAACCCAAATTAATATCGCGGAGCGGGAAATTGACGAACTGGCCTTCGACCTTCTGGCCATGCAGCAACCTATGGCGGGGGATCTGCGTTTCATTTTGGCCGTTACCAAAATTAACTCTGATCTCGAACGCGTCGGGGATCAGGCGGTAAATATCGCCGAGCGTGTCATGGATATGGTGGAACTGCCCGTGGCTGACCTTCCCGTTGACATCGCCCGCATGGCTGCAGCAGTCTCTGCCATGGTGCGCCGTTCATTGGAGTCTTTTATCGAGGGCAAGGCGGAACTCGCTCAAGCCGTTCTGGAAATGGATAACGTCGTGGACCGCATGAAAGACGAGGCCTTTATCCTTCTGGTTAAAGCCATGAACGACCGTCCACAGGTGACGCGCCAGGCGCTGGACGCTTTGCTTATCGCGCGCAATTTAGAGCGCGTCGCAGATCATGCCACTAACGTTGCGGAAGATGTCATCTTCTGGGTACGCGGCACAGATGTGCGGCACAATGCGGCGCTCGAAGACTCGGCACAATTACCGTCCAAGCAAGCCGCTACGGAGAGTCGTTAAAATCTAGTCGGCGTTAGTTCTTCGTCCAAGTCTTGCTGGGCCCGCATTCGGCGACCCGGCAGGACTATACTCAGCGGTGGCCTCAGCAACGAAACTGCTCAGCGCTCGTGGAAAAGTGACATCGGCGGCGCAAGCCTCGCGCCCAGGTACCTATTCCGCGGGCGAGGCACTTTTCTCCTCCACAAACCCCACGCACTTGCTGGCCCGGCTGGACCAACCTGCCTTTAAGCCGCAGCTGCCTTTTGAGAAGTCAGGGCAGTACGCTGCCGGCACGACTTTCGTCGGAGGCCTCGTCTATTTCGAACAGAAGTGGTCTCTCTAGTATGGCTGCGCCGATTCGTTTGTTGGCGTGGCTGTCGCCCACTCTTCTCCTGAGTAGCCGGCAAGGCGAATAACGCACACTCATGCAGCAACTTACGCGCAAGAATATGATATGCTCGCGGCGAACGTGGGAGGGTACAAACTACGCCTTACCTTCGGAATAAAAGCCTCACCTTGGTCGCAATCTTCTTTTCAATTTTTGTTGTCAGTCGGGATTTTTCGCAAACAACCCCAACCGAAATCAAAGATGCGCACCCCGCAACTATCCCACTGACCATTTCGATCGACGGGAAGGGAACAGGAAGAATTTTTGAAGGAGTCGGCGGCCTTAGCGCCGGAGCCACCTCACGATTCCTCATGGATTACCCGGAACCGTATCGAAGCCAAATTCTCGACTATCTGTTCAAACCTTCTTACGGTGCGAGCTTGCAGCATCTGAAGGTAGAAATCGGTGGCGACACCAACAGTACATGGGGTTCAGAACCAAGCCATATGCACTCGCGCGATGATCAGAACTTTAACCGCGGCTACGAGTGGTGGCTGATGCAAGAGGCGCGCAAGAGGAATCCGAAGATATTCATTGATCTACTGCCTTGGGGAGCGCCGGGCTGGATTGGGAATCACCACTACTATTCCGCCGACATGATTGACTATGACCTCAAGTTCATCAATGCCGCCCACGACATTTACGGAGTCGACGTTAACTACATCGGAATATGGAATGAGACCCGCTACGACCGCACTTGGATCAAGTTGTTCAAAGACGCTGTGCTCAGCAACAACGCGAAACATGGACTCAATACTCAAATCGTCGCGGCCGATCGGTTTGACTGGCAACTCGCTAACGAGATGAATGCGGATCCCGCCCTGATGGCCGCTATCGATGTGATCGGAGTGCATTACCCCGAAGACTACGTCAGTGGCGCGGAAGCTCAGGCTCTAACCCGCAACCATAGCTATGTGCCTCTCTGGGATAGCGAAGACGCCTATCTGGTGCACCCAGGCCCCCAAGCCGCGAACATGGCCAAAATGCTCAACCGCGCCTACATCAACGGCAAAATGACTAAGCTCGTCCACTGCACAACCGTTACCGGTTTCCCATCGTTCATTAAGGACCGAGAAGGATTTCTGGAGACTTCCTCCCCATGGTCTGGACACTATGAAGTTTTGCCGTCGCTATGGGGCACAGCTCATACGACTCAGTTTGTCCAACCCGGATGGCAGTATATCGATAGCGCGACCGGCTATCTTCACGACGCGGCCAACAAAGTAGTCGGCAGCTACGTGACTTTGAAGGCGCCCAATAACTCCGATTACAGCATCATCATTGAAACTGTGGACGCTACTGTCGCACAACCAATCACTTTCAAAGTTAGCAATGGTTTGTCCACCAGTCCTGTTCATGTGTGGCATTCGGATATCAAGGAGGGCTCTTACTTCTCGCAGGAATCCGATCTTGGTGGCGGCAACTCCTACAGCCTTACTTTGCAGCCTGCCTCAATTTATTCACTGACTACCACCATCGGTCAGCAAAAAGCGAACGCTGGCACTCCGCCTGCCGATTCGCCATTTCCTTTCCCATTTTCCAACAATTTCGAAAACGACGCTTTGGATAAGCCCGCAAAATATTTCGTGGATCAGGAAGGCTCGTTCGAAGTGGCGAATTGCATAGGGAGAACGGGGAAGTGCATGGCGCAGATGGTCGACCAACCTCCCATCAAATGGGGTGGCGGCCTTAACGAGCGCTTCCCATTCACTTTCCTGGGCGACCAAGTAGGCTCGGAAGCATGGAAAGATTACGAAGTCAGCGTCGATGTGCGCATGGAAGAAACTGGAGCCGTCACCTTATGGGGCCACCTTGACCGCATGGTTCCGTGTGTCGAGGAAAAAGAATCCTGTTGGGGAATCTTCAACCTTCCCGAAGGCTACGGACTCAGGGTCGACAGTGACGGATGGTGGCAGCTCAACGACAGCACGGAAAAAGGCACAAAGGTTACAGAACTCAAGTCAGGTTATGCGCCGGGATGGGATCCTAAAACCTGGCACAACCTGAAGCTTGCATTTCGCGGCACAGTGGTCAGTGTCTGGATCGACGGGAAACCGACCATCATCAATGTCACTCCGTCAGGGACGCCCCATGTGCACGGAATGGTAGCGCTTGGGACGGAATGGAATAAAGTTCAGTTCGATAATTTCTGCCTCGGCACCGCGTGTCGTTAAGATTATCGGAGCACCAATTGCCAACTATAGAGACGTAGCTCAGCTACGTCTCCACTCACTGCGCTTCTGCCGTCAGCGTTGCGCGACGGCGCCGGCCTCTTTATCTGCAAACGAGAATGCGTTCGACACATTGGGATACGCTTGTCCCCCTACCTCGACATAGGGATACACGAAATAATTCAGAGGCTCGCCGTCCTGCTTCGGATTCAGTACTAAATCTCTGCCCACGCTGAATTGCACTCGATTATCGTCATGCGCGCCAAAGAAGTAGTCTTTCTTTTCCGGATGCTTCCACGCCTCCGAGATATCCACCGGAACCCAGCCATGCTCAGGCTCGAAAAAATCAGCCCAGCAATGGTAGCCCGCGATGTCGGCGGCGTGTTTATCGGGCGGCAGAGGGAATCCAATCTCAAAACGCGCCGGAATTCCCTGCGACCGCGCCATCGAAATGAAAAGGGAATGAAAGTCGGTGCAATTGCCTTTCTTGGCGTCGCAAGCATAGAGCACATCGCCGCGTCCCCAGCCTGTTCCCGTCTTGTCATACTTCATGTTGTCGAAAACATAGTCGTAGATCGCATGGGCCTTATCTAGCGGCGTCGTTCTTCCCGCAGTGACCTTGACAGCAAGGTCCGCCGGCAAGCCCGTGATCGGCACCAATTTGTCAGGCGCTAACAATTGTTTGCGGTCGCGGGTGCTGAGTTGAACCTCCGCCAGATGGGGAGTTGCCGTGCCCAGCGTCAAGCGTTCGTGGCGCACCACGTCGTAAATCACTTCAAAATGCAACTCCGAGGCCGCCGCTTTCGACGTTTCCGCGTAGTAAATTTCGTTTCCGAACCTCGACTCATGGGTCTTCTTCAGAGATAGGTCTCCGGTCGCCGAAACCACTTTCACTTCCTGAAATTCATCGGAGTGCGCCATGGGAAACCACACCCGCACCCGTTCGCCAGCAGTAACGTTTTTGACCGTGAACGCATAGTGAAACGTCAGGTGTCGTGTTTCTTGTGCTGACGCGGATGCGATCAAAACGAAGAGTGACAACAGAAAGAGCGCAGTCTTCCGCAACATAGGCAGGATCCTTTCGCCTGATTGATGAAATCAGAGCCGAGAACTAACAGTGAATGACTTGGAAACGACGCACGGGCGCTTTAGGAGGAGCGTAGTCAAGTAAAGCCACGAAGAGGAGTGCGCATCGGAGAGCCATCCGCCACAACAAGAGGGCGATAGGATACCACGAGCCCTGCGTCTATGCCTTGTTTCTCCCGCGGTTTTGATCCGTGCTAATCCGCGCGATCCGCGGCCCGCTTTTGCGCTTACACACGCCTCGCCCCGAAACGCTCTAGACTTGACTCATGACTTCGCTGAATCTGCCATTTACTCGGCTCAGCATGCGTCGCCGTTACGAGTCCTGGTTTCTCCGCTTTGGTTTGGCCGACAAGTCGGGCGCATGGTGGTTGCGCTATCTCCTGGCAAATCCGGGCCGCAAAGGCTGTTCCGGAGTTGCGGGCGGTGCGCCCGTACAAATCTGGGCGACGTGGTTCCCGCGGGGCGCGCCGCCTGAGACCTTCATTCAAGAATTTCCGCTCGAAGTACTGCATCTCAGCCCTCGGCATGCTCCGTTCTGTTTGGAGGCCGGTCCCAACCGAATCGAAGACGCCTCTTGCCGTGGCGTTCTTGATATCCGAGGGCATCGGCTTTCATGGGATTTGCAGTATCGCTCCAATTTCGGCATCGCGCTGAGCAACAAAGGCTGGATTGGATTTTCGCGAACTCCTCATTCGGATACTGTGTTCTCGGGAGAAATTCGTCTCGACGATCAAGTTTTTCACGGCGATTCTCTTGGCTTCGGCGTGCAAGGCCATAATTGTGGTTTTCGCCATCGCTATTTCTGGACCTGGACCCACGCATGCTTTCCGCAAGTCGATGGCCGTCTCAGCACCTTTGAAGCTCTCGTTTACGAAATGCCGTTTGGGCTGGTCTTTCGCACGGCTATCCTGTGGCACGAAGGGCGCGCTTACGTCTTGCGCAAGTTGCGCGAAACGTGTCGTGATCCTCAAGCCATGCGCTGGGTCTTCACGACTTTCTCGGCGGCGGGATCGGTCGAAGTCGAAATCGAAGGGGGTGGCCCGTCCTTACACCGCCTGCCCTATGTTAGGACCAACTGCTCCGGCACTTTTGAAGTCGCCAACAATAGCCTGGCGCGGGCGCGACTCAAAGTGGAGCTGAGAAATCCGGCTCGAACCCAAGAATTCGTAACCGACGGCGGCGCAGTCCTGGAGATGACGGGAGACTGCTGACTTCAATTCCAAAGCGCCCAATTTACAAACAATTCACCTGGAGTGCGCTAGAATTTCGCCATGCCCGCTGCCATTCAATGCCGCGATCTGCGCAAGACTTATGACGGCAAGGTCGAAGCTGTCCGCGGATTGAGCCTGGAGATCGCGGCTGGAGAATGTTTTGGCTTGCTGGGTCCGAACGGAGCAGGGAAGACTACCACCATTGAAATTCTCGAGGGCCTTCTCGAACCTACCTCCGGCGAGGTCACGATTCTGGGTC
Organism: uncultured Acidobacteriaceae bacterium; assembly: GCA_963712035.1. Classification (GTDB taxonomy): domain Bacteria; phylum Acidobacteriota; class Terriglobia; order Terriglobales; family Acidobacteriaceae; genus PALSA-270. The sequence continues at coordinate 536,204 of CAVQGL010000010.1, forward strand.
ACAACTGGCGGCAGAATCCGCGCGAATTGCGCGAATGGCTGGGCATTTCGTTGCAGGAGACTCGCCTCTCCGAAAAGCTTACCGTCCGCGAGACCGTTGCACTGTTTTCCAGTTTCTACCGTGAGCCCCGCGCGGTTGACGGAGTCATCGAGGAAATGCAGCTCTCGGAAAAGGCCGATGCCTGGGTTGGCAAACTTTCCGGAGGGCAGCGCCAGCGCTTAGCGGTTGCGACCGCGTTAGTTGGAAATCCTAAGATCTTGTTTCTGGATGAACCGACCACCGGCCTCGACCCGCAAAGCCGCCGCCAGCTCTGGGACATCATCCGCGCGTTTCAGAAAAATAGCGGCACGGTTCTGCTGACCACGCATTACATGGATGAAGCTGAGCGTCTATGCGACCGCCTCGCGATCGTGGACCACGGCCAGATCATCGCGGAGGGCTCGCCTCCTGATCTGATTGAGCGCCTGGGTGGTCACCACGTGGTTGAGTTTGAAGCCAGCCTTTCCAATGGAAACGCGCTTGATGCCTGGCGCGCCCTGCCAGGAGTCGAATCGGTTCGCCACGACAACGGCCTGGTCTGCCTGAACGTTCGCGAGCCGCACCAAACAATTCCGGCGTTGCTCGACGCCGTCCGTGATCAAGGTTCTGAGCTGCTGCACTTGACCACTCGCCAAGCCAGCTTGGAAGATGTTTTCGTACGCCTGACGGGAAGGCATTTGAGAGAGGACTGAGAACTGCGGACAAGAAACCATCGATAGCTTTGATTGTTTCAATGAAAATGGCAATCGCTCAACAAACCCCGACTGAACCGAAGCAACTCCGGCCGTCCCGCAATGGCCGCTGGTCCGCGTTCAATCATCTACTGATCGCGCGCATGAAAGAAATGCAGCGTGAGCCGGAGGTCATCTTTTGGGTCTTCGGATTCCCCATCCTACTAGCCCTCGGCCTAGGAATCGCTTTCCGCAACAAGCCCGCTGATGCCACTTCCATTGCCATCGTCGCAAATCCGGGCGCTCAGAATACTTTGTCCTTACTCCAGAGCTCACCTCGACGTGCCTCCATTCACGCCATTATTTTGGATGAAACTTCTGCGCTGACTGGGCTGCGTCTCGGCAAGTATGATCTCGTGGTCGAACCTCAAGCCGATGGCACGGTGCAATATCGCTATGACCCAACTCGCCCCGAAAGTGTCCTCTCCCACTCGGAGGTCGACGATGCGCTGCAAGCCGCCGCAGGACGCAAGAATCCGCTTCCAACTTCTACGGTCGCGTCGACTGAGCCGGGATCTCGTTACATTGACTTTCTGATCCCCGGGTTGCTCGGCATGAATCTTATGAACGCTGCGATGTGGGGCATCGGCTTCGCTCTCGTGGACATGCGGCAACGCAAGCTGCTCAAGCGTTTTGTAGGCACTCCCATGCGCCGCAGCGATTTTCTGCTCGCCCTTACCAGCAGCCGGCTAATCCTCATGCTCATCGAAGTGGCGCTCATGCTTACTTTTGGGGTATTGGTTTTCCGCATGCGGGTGCTCGGGTCTGTGCTGACCATCGTGCTGATCGGGGCGGCGGGCGCGCTTTCGTTTGGTGGACTCGGCCTGCTCACCGCAAGCCGCGCACAGAAAATTGAAAGCGTCAGCGGCCTGATCAACCTGGTCATGATGCCCATGTGGATCTTCTCCGGCGTGTTTTTCTCCTACGAACGCTTTCCGGCGAAGATCATGCCTCTGATCAAACTCCTGCCGCTGACCGCGCTCAACGACGCCCTGCGCGATACTATCCTGCAAGGTGCCTCCCTGGGCGCGCAGAGCGGCCGCTTGCTCATTTTGTTGGCATGGGGCGGAGTCTCATTTGTGCTGGCTCTGCGCTGGTTTCGCTGGACTTAGGCAGGATCATGAGTTCCTAGTGACGTCAAGGCCCGGGCGCTTACCAAGGTGCGAACGAAATTTCGCCCGGTGGTGCGGTTCGGGGAGAGGTGTGGTATTTTGTACTTGCTGACGCGTCTGGTCTCGTGAGCGGGAGTAGTTCAGCGGTAGAACGCCAGCTTCCCAAGCTCCCACTCACGCTATCCCATTGAAACCACTTGGCGATTTCCCCTTTGTTATCAGCATATAAAGCGGGAAAATCACACCCGCGTGAGCTAACCTGAGAGCTAACCTAGCGCTGGCGATCTGTGCCGGATGCACTGGCAACCCACAGGATGATTCTCGGCCATGCTTGGCGGAAGCATCTCCTTCGGTTTCTCTACGGCCACAGGCTCAACGACAGGCACGTCAGCCCGCTCCCCCTTCATGAATGCGACAGCGCATTTGTAGATGTGCGCTGCCTCACGTCCTACTCGTGCCTGTGATCGCTTGGCTGATTTCTCTGCCGGTGTGAGCTTAGGTGCAGGCTTGCTCACCGCTGACGCCAAGGTAAGCAGGGAAGCCTTCGTGATCTTCTTGGCCTTGCCGAATCCCGATGTCAGCAGACGGCCAGCGGCGACGTAACGCAGAATCGTGCGCGGGCTGACGCCCACGGCTTTGCCAGCCTCCAAGTACGTTAGAAGCTCATTCATCTCGTAGCCCTCTTGGATTCCAGGAACCTCTTGAACTCATCCCATTGCGAAGGGTTGCCGATGGCACTTTCACAGAATGAAGCGAAGGCTTGGAAGCCTTCCATTTGATACAGCGATCCGGCTGCCTCTGCATCTTGTTGTGCCTTGATCGTTTTGCTGAACGCGACTGCCTTCTCAGCGGTAGGGAACAGATGTGCCGTTCCTTCGCTCGTAACAAAGTGCAGTTCACCGTAACGCTCTGCGTAATCCAGGATGGCACGCTGTCCCTTGGTCAGTGCCTTCGCATCGCTCCCCACGTTTGAACATGTTTCGCGGATCGCTCTCCCACGCTTTGCCGTGGCTGTGTTGAGCACGTTACGGGCAGCCATCAACCTCACCGATAGGCGTGGGTTAGTACTAGCGTTAATGGCCGCATCCAGGGCATTGAGAGCGAATTGCGTCTCACCGTCCCATTGTCGCAAGCACTTCTCAGCGTGTTTATTCTGCAATCGCTCATGCTCACCCATTCCGTGCTCCCGCGATGCCGGAGCCGGGTTGCGATGCACTCCGCTGTAGGTCGCATATGCGTAGCTATGCTTTGCGGATCGGTTTAAGTTTTGGAACTCGCAACAATCGAGCCGGATTCTTGCGGATGAAGTCTTGCTCCACGGCCTCAGAACAAATTGACCGCAGAAAAATACGGCAGTGCTTGACCACGGAGCCGGACTTCTTTTTCGCTAGGTCGTTGAGCCATGCTTGCATCTCAACCAAGTCCATCTCTTCTAGCGCCGTGGCTCCGAAGCGATCCGTGATTACCTTCAGCAGTTCCATGTTCGTCTGCCGCGTGGATGGCCGCCACTGGCCTTCGTGTAGTGGCATCCAGCGATGCGCGACGAACCACGTCACTGTGCTCTTTTGATCCGGCCTCAGCCCACTTGCTTGCTCGACATGTTCGCGCAGAAGTCGCATGGCCTGTGGTTTGGTCAGGTCAGCGATTCTTCCGATGACAAATGCAGGTTGCTGTCGTATAGTTTTGCCAGTGGCCGGATCAATGAATCTTCGGTTGAAGTGCCCAAGCCAACTGCCGCTTTTCTTGGTGAGCCAGCCGCGTTGGTATCGCATGGGAGCTATCCTACAGCTAACCCATGGAAACGGCAAATGGAGCAAGTTGTCTATTTTGTGTAAGGTGCGGGAGTAGTTCAGCGGTAGAACGCCAGCTTCCCAAGCTGGATGTCATGGGTTCGATCCCCATCTCCCGCTCCATCTTTCTAACCCAATCGCCTCAGTCTTCCTCACTTTTTCGGCGAGCGGAGGGGTAACCACCAGCGTTCTTCCTTTTGTACGGTAGCGTACAGCGTTCTGTGTATTGCGATGCCCGCCTTTTAAGCCCACCATCCCCTAACCGACAGAAAGCTGGATCATGTGGCGTGTGTTCTCATCGCGGACGGTAGCTCAGTCATTCGGCGTAGTCTGTCCCAAATGTTCCGGGATAACGGTTGGGATGTTTGTGGAGCTGCCACGGACGGACGTGACGCAATTGTCAAAGCTCAGGAATTTAAGCCCGATGTGATTGTGCTCGATCTTTCCATGCCCTTAATGAACGGCATTACCACCGCCCGGTTCCTGAGAAAGGTCGCTCCGGAGGCGCACTTGATTCTCTTCACCTTTCTTGCCGATCTCTTGACTCCAGACGATTTGCAATTCTCCGGAATCTCTGCCGTGGTGTCCAAACTTGAAGCTGGAAAATTAGTAACGAAAGCCCAGAGCTTGATGGACGCTGCATAACGAGTCCTGCGGGATTGTGGACTTCTTAGGACTGCGACATGTTGAACATCTACACCGAACATATTGGCAATCTGGCCATCATCGAATGTGATGGGCGAATTGCGAGCGCGAAAGCTGCCTCCAGATTAGGGGAGGCCGTAACCGCGGAAGTGGATGCCGAGGCAGTTGTCGTGGATCTCACCGGAGTCGACGTGGTCAACAGGAGCGCCCTAAAGATGTTCGCATTCTTGCAGCGTTGGGGGCAAACTCACGATGTTCAGTTGAAGATGTTTGGTCCAACCCACGCGGTCCGCGATAGGCTTCGGCGAGCCAAACTTGACGTCGCTGGCCTTCACGAGATGATCGTGATTCTGGCGCGAGCCGAAGAGCAGGAACAAAAATTCACGTGCGACCGGGCCGCATAGGCGTTCTTGGGTAACTCCGCTAAGCCGTTCTCTGCACGGTTCCGCCGCCTGGAAGGTACCCCGCTCCTCCTTCGGGTACTTTTCCACACGCCCCGCACAGTCTCTACAGTATTTTCCCGATGGCCTTGCGCTACCATTTTTGCGATAACACGATTTATTCACCCAATTTGTTTTTTGGAGAAACTACCGTGGCAGTGAAAATCACGGAACGAATGATCGTAGACTACGTCGCGAATGACATCGATTTGCCGTACGGTCTGCGTTTGGTTAGCGTTAAGTTCGACCCGCGCACCCGCAAACTTCGAACCTGCGAACTGGAAAAAAACGGTGAACTGCTCAAGGTTGGAGACTGGCTGCTGAATGACGGCCGCGTCGTTCGATCTCAGTTCGCTGCTTGAAGTAGTGGCGTCCGGAAGCAGTTAGAGGGTTCTGTCGACGCGGTCCTCCAGGTTACTTTTGAGGAAGTTCCCCGCCTCTGAGCCGGTCCCGTCCGCTGTGCTTAGACCCCACCGCTAGGCGGGTTCACTATTCCCGGAGGCAATTTCTGCCTTTTTTCCGTGCCAAGTGTCCAGGAGGCTCTGCTTCGGCCGAGTTGTCGTGATCACCAACACACTGATCAGTACGCATAGAGTCCCTAGAACGGTTCGTCGGCCGAGCCCTTCGCCTCCGAAGAAACATCCGACTAGCACGGCGACCACGGGGTTCACGTACGCGTAAGTGCCGACTTTTGTCGGTGATTCGTGGTGAAGCAGCCATACGTAGGCGGTGAATCCGATGATCGAGCCAGCAACAATCAAGTAGAGCAATGAGAGCCATGCGCCGCGTGAGACGCTCCCGAAATGGAAGTTGCGAAACTCGCCCAGCGCGGCCGCTGCGGCAGCCAGAAAAATTCCGCCCATCAGCATCTGTGTTCCTGAGCTCATAACTTTCGAAGCGGGCAGCGGCAGCTTGCGCGTCAGCGCCGACGCGATCGACCAGCTTGTCGCGGCCACGATGAGAGCGAGCGCTCCAAGCTTATCGATCGGAGCCCCACCCAGGTTGAAGAAGCGGCTCATCAGCACGGCGACGCCTCCAATTCCGATCAGGAGTGCCAAGCCTAACCGGAGGGTCAGCTTCTGGGTTCGCAGAAAGATGATTTCCGACAACGCCATAAATACTGGAATTGTGGCGAGCATGACCGCCGCGATTCCGGAAGGCACCCGTTGTTCCGCCCAGAACAGAAGGCCGTAGTCAAAGACAAAGATCAGGATTGCGAGCAATGCCGCCGATCTCCATTGGCGACCGGTGGGCCATGGCTCTCGGCGTACCTGCATCCAACCCGTAAGGGCCAATCCCGCAGCCAGGAACCGCATGGCGGCCAGAAGAAACGGCGGAACATCCCGGACGCCGACGCGTATCGCAAGAGATGTGGAACCCCATACAAAATAGATGATCGCGAAGGCCAGGAGAGCCTTCCACCTTGTGGCATGGGCAGATTTCATAGCTGGCGCGCCGAGACCGTGACCATCGAATGACAATTAGAGTATCAGGAGCTTCTCCAACAAATCAGCGCTGCAACGAAGTGCTCCGTGACTCCGAATGGTCACCTGGCGACGGTTGCGTAGCGCTATGGCGAAGTGCTAGGCTGTGAGCGAATAAAAGGCGAACCCGCTCATGGAGAATATTGATGCCCCCGTACAGCAGGCCCTGACCCCGCGGATCAGCACGACTATCGAAACTGTGCAGGAGGTTCTAGGCGCGCTGGTGTCACGCTATCACACCGACGAAGTGCTGACCTGCGTACGAAAGATTCCGGCGCGCGCAGCCATATTCCGGCCGATGCCCGACTGGGTGCGAAACCAACTGTCCGAGGCGTATCGGGCGAAGGGAATCAAAGAGCTATATTCGCATCAGGCTGCCACGGCCGAGTTAGTACATAAAGGTAAGAACGTTGTCGTAGTAACTCCGACGGCGTCGGGCAAAACCCTCAGCTACAACCTCCCGGTCTTGAACGCGGTGTTGGAAAATCCTGATACCCGAGCCCTTTACCTGTTTCCGACCAAGGCCCTCGCCCAGGACCAACTCGTCGAATTGCACGATCTAGCCAAGCGCCTCGACGACTGCTTTGGAGTGTTCACTTACGATGGCGATACACCGAGCGATGCGCGCAAAGCCATCCGCGAGCGCGGGCACATTGTGCTCACCAATCCAGACATGCTGCATACCGGAATCCTGCCGCACCACACCAAATGGATGCGGCTGCTCGAGAACCTGCGCTACATCGTGCTCGATGAATTGCACACTTATCGCGGTGTGTTCGGCAGCCATCTGGCGAATGTGCTACGCCGATTGCGGCGCGTGGCGCGATTCTACGGATCGGATCCACAATTCGTCTGCTGTTCGGCGACCATTGCCAATCCGGGCGAGTTGGCCTCGCAACTGATCGAGAGCGAAGTCGAGATTGTTGAGGAGAATGGCGCACCGGCTGGAGAAAAGCTTTTCGTTTTTTACAATCCGCCGATGGTGAACCGGAACCTCGGCATTCGCCGCAGTTACATCAATGAGGCCACACGCGTAGCCAAGGAATTGCTGGCGCGCAAGTTGCAGACGATTGTCTTCGCCAACAGCCGATTGCATACAGAGATCCTGCTCACTTATCTGCAACAGTCGAATCCGCCGAAACCCGGTCAGCCGGAACCAGTCCGTGGTTATCGCGGCGGCTACCTGCCCGGAGAGCGGCGTGAGATCGAGCGCGGCTTGCGCGAAGGCCGGATTCGCGGAGTTGTGACCACCAGCGCTCTTGAACTGGGGATCGATATTGGATCACTCGATGCCAGCGTGATGGCGGGTTACGGGGGCTCGATTGCCTCTACCTGGCAGCGCGCCGGGCGAGCTGGCCGCCGCAGTGGTACCTCCTGCGCCGTGTTCGTTGCGTCTTCCGCGCCGCTCGATCAATTCATCGTGCAACATCCCGACTACTTCTTCGGAAGTACACCGGAGCACGCACACATCCAACCGGACAATCTGGAAATTCTGGTCAACCACTTGAAGTGTGCGGCGTTCGAGTTGCCGCTGTCTCCGGATGAGCAATTCGGTAGTGTGGAGTTGCCGGAACTTTGCGAGCGTCTTGCCGGGGCTGGTTTCCTGCGGCACAGTGGCGGCAATTGGCATTGGGTTCAGGAGGGGTATCCGGCCGATACCATTAGCCTGCGTTCCGTGACATCCGACAATTTTGTCATTATCGATATCACCGGTTCAGACGACGGAGAGCCAGAGGTAATCGGGGAAGTGGATTTTTCTTCTGCTCTCACCACGGTTCATGCCAAAGCGATTTACATCCATCAAGGGCAGCAATATCACGTGGAGCGGCTTGATTTCGATCAACGCAAGGCTTACGTAAAGCGCGTCAACGTCGACTACTTCACCGACGCCATTCGGTATACCCAGGTGCGGGTGCTGGAAATCGCAGAAGAGGAGAGCATTCCCGGCCCGGCCGCGCGAGCCCATGGTGATGTGTTGGTGCGGTCGCAAGTCGTCGGCTTTAAGAAAATCAAGTTCTTTACGAATGAGAACGTGGGCTCCGGAAATCTGGAATTGCCGGAAAACGAGATGCACACCACCGCCTTCTGGGTGACGCTCGGTCATGAATTGTTGGCAGGCCTTCCTTTCACGCTCTCGGAGCGGCAGAATGGAATATTCGGATTGCTTTACGCGCTTGGCTCCATGGCGACGCTGCTCATGATGTGTGACCGCCGGGATCTCGGTACCGCGGTTGGCGAGCGTCCTCCGAGCGCCGGCTCGGCCATCGAATGGCTGGAGTTCGCCGCGACCGCGGATAACGAGAAGGAATTCTTCGAGCCAAATTTGTATCTCTATGACGCGTATCCCGGCGGGATTGGATTCAGCGAGCCGCTCTATCGTGCCTGCCATATGCTTTTGACGCGCACTCGCGAACTCATTGCTACCTGTTCGTGCGCGGAGGGATGTCCATCGTGTGTTGGCCCCACCAGCGACAAGAGCGAACGCACCAAGGATGTAGCTCTCGCAATCCTTGAGCGTCTATGTTCCGAAGAGCCTGCCGACGCGCTGCCCGACAACCATGCAGTCTCGGCAATCTAACGTGAGCTCAACTCCTACAGATCGCTTTGCGCGCTTGAAGGCGCTGCAACCTGCTCGGAGCTTCTTTTCGCAGACGCCCATTGCGGAAGAAGACGATTTGTTTGTCTCCGGTCCGAAGATTAGCGATGCCTCAGAACGGCTCGCGCTGATTCTCGGGGCGGTGGTCAAGCAAAATCTCTACGGGGAGTATCTGTCAGTGCATTGTTGGCACGGGGGCCATGCTCCTTGTGCTCCCCATGCAACCGCCCTGCGTCTGCTCGCCCCAGAGGCCCCCGAAGATATCGCTGACGTTCAGCAGTGGCTTTTTCTCGACACGGAGACCACGGGTCTCGCCGGCGGAACCGGAACCTATCCATTTCTCGTCGGCCTCGCTTGGTGGGAAGGCGGCGGCCTGCAAGTCGAGCAGTTATTCATGCGCGAATACAACGAGGAGCGCTCGCTGCTCGCGGCGCTTGCGGAGCGAATCACGGAACGTCCGGTGCTTGTCACATTTAACGGCAAGTCATTCGACTGGCCGCTGCTCGAAACCCGTTATCGCATGACGCGCAGAATTCTTCCGCCAGTGCTGCGCGCCCACCTCGACTTTCTCCATCCGGCGCGCAATCTCTGGCGCCTGCGCCTCGGCTCCGTGCGCTTGTCGCAACTGGAACGGCACGTGCTGGGATGGGATCGCGGTCCGGATCTGGTCTCGGAGTTCATCCCGAGAATCTACCTGGATTTCGTACGCAATGGCCGGGCCGACCCGTTGCTACCCGTCTTCCAGCATAACCAGATGGATCTGCGCGGGCTTGCTGGACTTGCGAGCCGTATCCTGCAACTTCTGGGAGATGAAGGCGAGCCCAGCGAGGATGGGTTAGAGTTGTACGGCGTCTCGCGCATCTGCGAGCGGCGTGGTGAAGTCAAGCGCGCGCGCAAGCACTACGAACAATCGCTGGTTTGCTCATTGCCAATCGAAACCGGTCGTGCCGCCCGCACTGCGCTCGCACGGCTGGCCAAACGTGATGGGGATCTCGCCCGCGCCCGCGAACTGTGGGAAAGCGCCGTGGGAAATTCTCGCGAGGGCTACGAAGCCTATGAGCAATTGGCAATTTATTACGAGCATGAAGCGCGACAGCCGGGGCAGGCGCTTGCAATTACTCGCGAAGCGTTGGATAAACTCCGTCGCGCAAGCCAGTTGGGGGCGATCACCGCAGCTAGCCATCGCCGGACCAGTTTGCGATTCCAATATCGGCTGGCTCGTCTTGAACGCAAAGCCGGCCACACCCTGCTCGACGCTTTGGACGCATGACGGCGCGAGGTAAAACCATTTTTGCGAATCACGGTAACCCTTCCCAGTGTCCTAATTCGCCCCCGCTGATTACTTGACGGTTGCTTGCCTGGCAGTCATGATCTTCACACCAAATCGAAGTTAAGGACTCCCCCGAAAACTATGACTAACCTTCTTCGCAAGTTGTGGGCAGAGGATCAGGGTCAGGACATCGCGGAATACGCCGTGATGCTGGCCGTGATTCTTGTAATCGTCGTCGGAACCCTGCGCGTAATCGGCTCCAACGCCAACAATGTATTTTCCGGTGTTGCTAGTTCCATCCAGTAGATAGAAATAGCGGATCGAATCCGCTGCCAACGAGAACAACTCTAGCGATCGTCTTTCGTTGATCTATTCGCTCGTCTCGAAAACAGGTAGTGTCTCAGTCGCATCGTGCTCGGCGCTTTCGAACGCCGATTTGCGGTTCAAAACTCTTCTCGGGAAGAGAGTTGACCTCATGGCTGAGGCACTACCTGCAAATGCCATTGGCTGGGCCGCTGCTATCAAATCGGCAAATTTCTCATTGATCACGCGAATCAGGTCAGGGGAAAGAGTCGACATTCGAAGATCATTGCAATGGCCACGAAGCATTAAATCCCATTGGCCGCATGCCGAGCCAGCGTGTGCTTCGCGACTGTACTCCAGTTATGTACTTTCCGCACCTTGCCGCTCAATGAACTCAGCACTACATTGCCTTTAACTTCCATCACCTGTGGTTCGGCAAGCAGACCACTAAGAACTAAAAATATATAGGTCGGGATTCACGTCGCTGGTGAACCCGCGCGGTAGTTTGCTCGGCGCGTATTTTGGGATGAAATCCCCCTTTCCTCCCAGCAACCACATTTGTTTGTTGGCGGAGTCTGTTTGGACTCCGCGCATGGAGGAGTGCCATGAAATGCCGGAACATTGTCAGCGCGGCTTCGTTTCTTGTTTCGTTCACGATGTTGTCAGGAATACTGTTTGCGCAAAATCCTAACTGCACGATCGTTATCCCCGACGCTCCGTTCACAGCCGTGGGACTAGCGACGCCTTACCAGCTGAAAGCTACAGATCCCAACGATGGCAACGGGCCTTGCGCGGAAACCAATACCAATTCATCCGCCTTCGTTCAGGCCGCGATCTTAGACCCAGCCACCGGGCAAATCTCGATTTACAACCCGTTGGTAATAGACCAAGGTTCAATGCCAGCGATCGATCCAGCCACTCCGACCCTCCCGAACCATGCCATCGTCGCTTTGTGGTTCGGATTTAATGGCGGCAACTTAACGCAAGAAGGCGCCCACCCCGGAGTCTTGAAAGACAGTAGCTGCGTGAACGGCCTTCCCAAAAACATTTTTGGTCAGTACTCCTATTGCAACGCTCCCACCTTCTTCCAGGCCGCGAACCGAGCCATTCGAGCGGGGCAGTTGAAAGTTCCCAACCTGGGCAGCGCGAATGATGGTTTGCCGTGCCCCACGGTGCGGGATTTCTACGTCGTCGATCAGGACCAAAGCGACAACCTGCCCGTTACTTATCTGATTAGCGCCGGAGGTTTGCTCGCGCAGAACACGCAAGCCAATGCCGCCAGTCTGACGGGTGCTACAACTCTTGGAAATCCAAGTGACAATGGGCTTCTGGATCGCTTCATGGATCCCGCGATCAGTTGCACGCCGTGGAAAGTCTCGGATTTGGCCGATTCCGGTCAGAAGCTTCCGGGCCTGGCACTCAACGAACTGCAAGCACGCGCTCGTCAAAGGTCTCCGATGGCGCTGATTCCTGCCGGTGATCCTATGGTTCTCGATGCGGGTGCAGGCGCCGATCTCGCCAAAGTGAATGCATATCGCGGAGGTGTCGATCAACCGGAAATCCGCGGCCTTTGGCAAGCCGACACGGCGCGTTACTGCCGGAACATGCTCAGGATTGCGCCCGCAAGATTGCTGCTGGACCAAGTGTCTCTGACGGCCGGTCCTTCGCCAGTCTCGACCGCTTCGAATCTGTTCACGTTTTTGGCGCAGCGGTTCGCCGCCAGTTACGACATTCTCGGATGCGCGGACCTGGTGAAACTACCGGACCCCGTCTCGGTTACTACGGACGCGAGCGGCTTCGCGGTCAGTGCCACGATCAATCTGCCGCTCTATGCCCGGTGCAAACGATACCTGGCACCGTACCAGCGCCAGGATGATGAAGCCAATGCAGCCGATGTTAACGCGGCCGCCACCACGCAATAACATATTTCGGTCACGTAGCGATGATTGTTTGCCATTCAGGGGGGACGACGGCGTCGTCCCTTCGTCACCTCCACACGAGGCTGAAAAAAAGCAGTGCATCAACTGCCCCGGAGCTGCACGTAGTCGCAAGCGGAATTCATAGGTGCGTGATGATCCTCAGTCTGCTGGCTTCGATTTCCGTTAATGCTCAGATCTCACCGGGCGCGCTTTCCCGCGCGCACCAGACCCTGGATGGCGCAACCGGCTGTACCGCGTGCCACGGACTCTCCACCGGCAGGCCGACCTTCCGTTGCATCGACTGTCACAGTGAAATAGGCTCGCGCATCGCTGCCCGAAAAGGCCTGCACGCTACCTACAACATCCAGGCTGGTTCGAGTCTGGAGTGCATCTCCTGCCACTCCGAGCACAACGGCGAAAACTTTGCATTGGTGAAATTGGATATCAAAACTTTCGACCACGCGCAGGCCCGATTTGTCCTCGAAGGAAAACATGCTGGCCTCGCCTGCAATCGGTGTCATGCAGCGAGCCGAATACTGCCGAACGAACGAGGCGCCATCAAGATCAAAGACCTGAACCAGACCTTCTTGGGACTTTCGCAGTCATGTTCAACGTGTCATGAAGACCAGCACCAAGGACGCCTCGGTTCCGATTGTCTGCAATGCCACAACTACAACGACTGGAAAGCGGTCAGCGTCCGCCAGTTGGACCATTCGAAAACCCGCTACCCGCTGACCGGATTGCACGCCCAGGTCGCATGCCAGAAATGTCATGCTGCGGCGCGCGATGGCAGGCCACGGTACGTAGGCATTGCGTTTAACAAGTGCACCGATTGTCACTCCGATCCGCATCGCGGCACTTTTCAGCGGAGTTGCGAATCTTGTCACAGCACTTTGGGTTGGAACCGGATTTCAGGGACTGTTCTCAAGGAAGGTTTTGACCATTCCAAAACAAAGTTCCCGCTGCTTGGGAGACATGACGCAGTGGATTGTGCGCAATGCCACGCCGGCGGCGACTTTAAAAAGCCGATCGCTTTTAAGAAGTGCATGGATTGTCATGAACATGATCCGCACAGCGGACAATTTTCTCAGAGGCCCGGCGGTGCCGAATGTGGTTTCTGCCACGCCGTGAACGGTTTCAAACCCTCAACCTTCGGAGTGAAAGAGCACGCAGCCAGCTCTTATCCATTGCAAGGGAAGCACGCTTCGGTCTCATGCGCGCTATGCCATATCGCAAAAGGCAAAGCCACACTCTACAAAATTAAATTCCGCAGTTGCACCGATTGCCACAAAGATGCGCACGCCGCACAGTTTGCCTCTGCGCCCCACTTAAACCGCTGCGAACGGTGTCACAGCTTGTTGAGATTTCAGCCCTCGACGTTCACGTTGGCACGGCACCAGGAAACGAGGTTTCCGTTAACCGGAAGCCATAAGGCCATCGTCTGTGGCGATTGCCATCAACGCTCGGCTGCATTCAGGCCTCCAACTGCCGCTTATCACTGGCGCAACTCCGCCTGCACCACCTGTCATGCCGATCCACACCAAGGTCAGTTCACCAAGCTCATGCGTCAGGCCGAGGCGGACGGAAAAAGTCGCGGTTGCGAGGCCTGCCATTCCACCAAATCGTGGAATGAATTCTCGCGATTCGATCACTCGAAGACTTCGTTTCCGCTTTTAGGCTCTCACTTGACCACGCCATGTGGCGCTTGCCACCAATCTTCGGACCACCAGACTACGCTCGCGAAGGGCCATTTCAGAACCGCGCCGACGCAATGCGAGGCGTGCCACGAAGACGCCCACGGCGCGCAATTCGTCAAAGCGGCAGTAACGGCTTGCATCGAATGCCACAACAGCACGCAGTGGAAGCCTTCTTTGTTCGATCATGATGCGCGGTCTTCGTTTCCTTTGCAGGGAGCGCATCGCAAAGTGCGCTGTGAGGGATGCCACAAATCGACGCGCGTGGTCGCGGGCAAAATCGTTCTCTTTTACAAGCCCACTCCGCACGATTGTGCGGCGTGCCATGCACAGGGAGCGCGTAGCCCCTGACTTGCCGGCCATCTTCCACACGTCTCGGCCAAGAAACCCGGGCAAGAGAAGCCATGCCGGGGGTTCTCCGAATTATTTGTAAGCACGAGGCTGTCTAGGCGGTGATTTGTCCCTTGCACTAGTGGCCCTGCACCAATCGACCGTACTAGGAGCAGGTATGCATAAAAGGAAACACGATAGAGAATGCGGATCAACGCGGCAGCATTCTATCGCCTCGTTCCGCTTCTACTCGGTCGGCGATCCACTCCATCAGCATAAGGAAGAAAAAGTCTTGTTACCGAATCGGCTCCTCCTTTTCGCGCTTCTGTTGTCTCAGTTCGCTGCCGTTGTATTGGCGCAGCAGAAGTCGCATGCTGCCTCCGAGCCGGAGAGTCCCCATGGCCCATTGAAGATTGCGTGCCAGAAATGCCACACGGTTTCGGCGTGGTGGCCTATTCGAAGCAAGCCTGAATTCAATCACAGCAAAACTGCGTTTCCACTTCGCGGCATGCATACCAACGTCCGCTGCGAGGAATGCCACGTCAACCCGGTATTTTCCAATATTGGTAACAATTGCCAGGATTGCCACGCCGACATTCACCGGCGGAGAAACGGAGCGCAGTGTGAGCTTTGCCATCAAGTGAGTGGCTGGCAAGTCTCCGTTCATTCCATCAATGAGCATCAGGATCGTTTCCCGTTGATTGGCGCTCACGCCGTGGCGGACTGTTATTCGTGCCACACGGCCGGCGCTGTTGGGGAGTTCAATCGCCAAGGCCTGTCCACCGAATGTGTCAGCTGTCACCTCAAGGCATTTCAGAAGACAGCTTCACCGAACCATGTCGCATTGGGGTATTCAACAGAGTGCCAGGAGTGCCACAGCAGTATGGACAGTTGGATCGTCGGCGCATTCGCACGCACGCGAGTGCGCAGATGAGCAACTTGGTGCGCTCAGCCCTTCCAAAGAGCGAATCGTTTGCGAACGAGCGTTAGATGGCGTGACAACGTTTTTCTTTTTCTCAGCGACGGGACACAGTAACTTTTGCCGCGTAGCGGCTTTACGTGAGAGCCGGCATGCAATGCCGCGAGGCGAAAGTGGGACGGCCGAAATCCGGTAGGGACGGCACTCGGAGTTGCAACAGATTTGCTCAGCCTGTGCGGTCGGTGCCGGCAAGAAGGCAGTTGTCGACAGCGTGCTTGTGAATATGTGGAGCGTTTGCCAGTGAGGTTAGTGGCTCAATTGAATTTTGTAATTCTATTGGCGGCTGCCGCCGCCGCGCAGACGGCTGGCGTCGGTGTGGCGCGAATTCGCAATATCAACGTGACCCCGAGCGGAGACGAAGTAAAAATCAAGATCACCCTCAGCGCGGCGATAACTCCGAACGTTATTTCAGCAACTAGCCCTAACCGCTTGGTGCTTGAGCTTCCCCAGACCATGGCCCCGGCGAAACAACAGCGAATTGCGGTGAACGAAAATGGCGTGCAAACAATTCGCGTCGGGCTGAACAATACCGACCCCTTAATTACGAGGGTAGTGGTGGATCTTGCAAGTCGGCGTGCCTATGAGCTGGTGAGTGAGGAAAATGCGATTACCCTTATGATTCTGCCAGCGACTGCGCTCCAAAAGCGCGGAGGCGCCGTGCCCGCGGCATCCTCTCCCTTAGCCGGAAAGTTATGGCCATGGCAAAGCCAAGCGAACGGAGCGCCCCAAAGGAACCTCGAGGTTCCAACCAAAGCAAAGTCAACCGCAGGTGAGACTCAGCAATCGTCGGCAGGATTGCGCACCACCTTCAAGGTGAAATACGTTGCGGAAGGCGCGGCCTACCTGAATGGTGGCCGTAGTTCCGGGTTGGCTGAAGGCATGAAGCTGTTAGTGCGGGATATGACTTCTGCTTCCGCAGGTTCTTTCACAGCATTGGGCCCTGTGGTGGCTGAGCTCCAAGTAATCTCAGTAGCCGAAACCTCAGCCGTCACCGAGATTCATACTCCGAAGCGGGATGTAAAACCCGGTGACTGGGCTTACCTTTCCACGGAAGACGCCCAGAGACTTGCCGAAGAGCGAACATTGAACTCCACGAGTCGAAGCGTGCCGGACTCGACGGTTCTATCCAGCGACACATCGAAGCACCCCACGAACGACGCCTCATCGCAACCCTCGTTCCAGCAGGAAAGCCGGTTGCGGGCGCGCATCGGGCTTGACTATAGCGGCATCCGCAGCAGCGGTTCAACGCCCGGTAGCAGCGGTGAAGTCGGTCTGTCGTTTCAAGCTGATATGACGCAGATTGCCGGAACCCACTGGAATCTGCAAGGCTACTGGCGCGACCGGATCACCGCCAACTCACAGCCCGCTGAGCAAACCATTCAGGACTACCTCGACCGCACTTACATCATCCAGTTGACTTATGACAATCCGGATTCGAAGTGGGTAGCCGGCTTCGGGCGTCTCTACTTGCCGTGGGCGGTAAGTCTCGACACGATTGACGGCGGATACGTTGGACGCAGAATCGCTCACCGCGTGACTGCAGGGGTCTTCGGAGGATCAACTCCCGATCCGACATCGTGGCATTACCAACCGAACCAACAAACCGCGGGATCGTTCATCAATTTCGAGGGCGGTGATTACGATTCTTTCCACTACACCAGCAGTGCCGGGGTGGCCTTCGACATGCTGAACTGGCAACTTGATCGACCTTATCTTTTTCTCGAAAACGGAGTTTCGTATAGCAAATATTTCTCCGTCTATCACTCGCTGATCATCGATTCTCCGCAAGGCGTTTCGACCGATGGGATCAAGCCAGGCGCCGGAATCAGCCGCAGCTATCTTACTTTCCACATGCAACCCGAGCGCTGGATTGGCTTCAACGTCTATCACAACTATTTTCGCGATACGCCAACCGCCGCAACCGCGCTCATCGGGACTGGATTGGTAGATAAATTGCTTTATCAGGGGGTGAGCGTGGGCGTGCGGGTGGAACCGGTTCACCACTTTACCGTCTACACTACTATTGGACACAGCGATAAGACCGGCGATGCGAATCGCAGCCTCAACCAAATGTACGGAGTTGCCTGGAGCGATATCGGGCACACCGGCATTCGCGCCGACCTTCACTACTCGAAATTTGATAGTTCCTTTGCCCGCGGCGAGTACCGCGTACTGACTCTATCGCGTCATCTGGGAGACCGGATGCTTTGGGATACACAAGTGGGAAGCCAAACCCTTTTGTCGACTTTCACTGTGAACAATAAATCGCTATTCGTCAATACGTCACTCGATACGAATCTCGGCCGCCATTCCTTCGTGCAAAGCGGCATCACTCTGGCGCGCGGCGCTCAATTGAATTACGAGCAGTGGTATATCAGCCTGGGCTACCGCTTTGACGTGAAAGGACCGGTGAAATGACAGCTCACACTACATTTGCCTCTTCCGTTCTCGCCATGCCGCAGCGGGCCAGCAAGCATCGCCAGTCGGTGATGGTGGCGTGCGGCCTGACTCTGGCGCCGGTTATGGCCCTGACCATCTACGGCGCGAACTACTACGCCTTGGCACAGGCCGACCGGCCTTTTTCCCCCAAGCATCATCTTCTAAAACCTGGCGGCGCGATCGGAATCAACATGGGAATACTTGGCGTTCTGATGCTTTGCGCCATCTTTGTATATCCGCTGCGCAAGCGCTGGGCGTGGTTGCGCAGGCAAGGGAACTCCCGGCATTGGCTCGACTACCACGTCATTCTGGGCGTCGCAGCGCCCGTCTTTATTGCCTTTCATTCTTCATTCAAGTTTCGTGGCATGGCGGGCATTGCATTCTGGGTGATGGTGAGTGTCGCTTTGAGCGGGCTAGTCGGGCGCTATCTCTATGGCCTTATTCCGCGGCAGGTCGCGGAAGCTGAGTCGTCACTGAAATTCTATCGACAGGTGCTGGCCTATCAGAAAACCGTCCCGCAAACTGAACTCTATCCCTTGTTACGTCTCCCCGCGCCGGTGCAGGCCGAGCGATGGTCGGTCCTCGTCGCCTTGGGCTATGTCGTAGCGTCGGACTTAGCGCGCCCCTTTCACATCGCCAGCCTGCGTCTTCGTGACCTGGGGATAGCCCAAATGCTGGCTTGTGCCGGCGGTCTGCGGCCGGCTGACGATGTCCAACTCGAATGGGTGCTTGGAGTGGCCCGCAGGCAGGCTGCGCTTTCCTCTCGAATTCTCTTTCTTTCTCAAATGCAGCGCGTCTTTCAACTGTGGCACGTGATTCACAAGCCGTTTAGCTATGCCTTTGCAGTGTTGGCGCTATTCCATATCATCGTGGCCATGCTAATGGGATTCATCTGAAGCCGGAGTTTTTCCTATGGATACTCTCATTACCCTGATCATTGCCGCCGCGGTTGCCGTGTACTTCGTTCGCGTATATCTTCGGGAATTGAAGCGAAAAGAGACCGGCGCCCGTCACGCCGCGGAAAAAGGGAAAGCGTTTTCTGAAGGCCCGAAAGCTCAGCACCCTTACATCGACTCCAGTTATTGCATCGGCTGCGCCACTTGCACCATGGTCTGCCCCGAGGGCGATGTCTTGGCAATGCTGGGCGGCAAGGCCGTTATTGCGAATGGTCACAAGTGTATTGGGCATGGACTATGCGCGGAAGCCTGCCCGGTCGGCGCGATCACGATGACCATGGCCTGCCCGAGCATGGGCGCCGACATGCCCAGTCTCACTCCGGAATTTGAAACCACCATCCCGAACTTGTTCATTGCGGGAGAACTCGGTGGGCTGGCTCTCATCAAGAATGCAGTGAACCAGGGTCGCGATTGCGTCGACATCATCGCCCGAAGACTCGCGGAGAGCGGCCCATTGAAGCCCGCGGTGGGCATTTACGATGTGTTGATTGTCGGCGCTGGCCCGGCCGGAATCAGCGCCTCCTTACGAGCGATCGAGCACAAACTTAGTTACATTACATTGGAACGGGACGAGGTCGGTGGAACCGTCGCCAAGTTTCCTCGCCAGAAACTTGTGATGACCACTCCCGTCGAATTTCCGACTTACGGGAAACTTAAAAAAACCGAGCTTTCCAAAGAGCACTTGCTCGCCTTCTGGGACATGGTTCTCAATCGGGCGGATTTCAATGTCTGCGCCGACACTAATGTGGAAGACATTCGCAAGGAGGAAGACGGTACCTTCACCGTGATGAGCGCCACCAACCAATACCGCGCTCGCGCCGTGATCCTGGCACTCGGCCGCTCCGGCAATCCGCGAAAACTGGGAGTGAAAGGCGAGGAGCTTGGCAAAGTCATGTACCGCCTGATCGAGGCTGATCACTATAAAAACAAAAAGATCCTGGTGGTCGGCGGCGGCGACAGCGCGGTCGAAGCTGCCCTGGGCCTGGCGCAACAGCTGGGCAATCAAGTGACTCTGTCTTATCGCAAACCAGCCTTCAGCCGCATTAAAGAAAGAAACGCCAAACAGATCGAGCAATTCATGGCGGCGGGAAAGATTAAGGTCGTATTCAATTCCATTCCGGTCGAGTTCTTGTCAGATGCCGCTATTCTTTCGGTGCAGAACCAACTACAGAAGATTGCCAACGACTTTGTTTGGATATTTGCCGGGGGGAAACCGCCCAATGATTTTCTGAATAAAATTGGTGTGGGATTGGGAATGCGTAACCTGACTCTCGATGCCCGCCCAGAATCGGCTCCAACCCGGGCATGGGGTAATCAACCTTCGCCAGGAATGAAAACCAAAAAGGTGCACGCGTAGCTCATTATCGCCGCAGGTTTCCTGATCTCATTTGTACATCTCAGGCACGAAGTTCTGATCTTGAATCGGTGGCCGGACATACTTGGTTCTTTCAAGCGGAGGAAGCTTAAGCGGCTTCGGCGTTAGATCCTTGTAAGGAGTGATCGACAACAGGTGATGGATTACATTCAGCCGCGCCGTCTTCTTGTTGTCCGCATTCACCACATACCACGGCGCCTGTTTGATATCGGTGTGGGCTAGCATCTCATCTTTGGCGCGAGAATATTCGACCCATCGCCGCCTGGATTCCAGATCCATCGGGCTCAACTTCCAGCGCTTGGTGACGTCTCGCATGCGCTCCTGGAAACGGCGTTCCTGTTCTTCATCGCTGACCGAAAACCAGTACTTCACCAGAATGATTCCCGACCGCACCAACATCCGCTCAAATGCCGGACAACTATGTAGAAAGTCGAGGTACTCGGCTTCCGTGCAAAATCCCATGACATGCTCAACCCCGGCCCGGTTGTACCAGCTGCGATCAAACAAGACGATCTCACCCGCTGCCGGCAGGTGGCTTACATACCGTTGAAAGTACCACTGGGTTTTTTCCTTTTCGGTCGGCGTGCCCAAAGCCACCACTCGGCAAATACGAGGATTGAGGCATTCTGTGATCCTCTTAATGGCGCCGCCCTTTCCAGCCGCATCGCGCCCCTCGAAGAGCGCCACCATTTTCAGTCCCTTGTGCCGCACCCATTCTTGCAGCTTAACCAGTTCGAGCTGCAGATGACGTAGTTCTTTCTTGTACTCACAATCGCGCCCCAAGCGCAGCGACTGAGCGTTTTCGTTCGAGACATGATCTGCATCTTTGGAGCCCCCGTGGCCGTTTTTCCCCATTCCATTCCTCCCGGAACGCACGCAGGATTTCTTACCCCGTCCCAGCATGCCGCACCCTCTGTCCATACCTCTGCCAGTCTTTATTCTGAGCTATGAATCGGTGTCGCAGAGAAACTTTGTTAGGATCACGTGGGATTTCGAGATTACTTAAGTCAGTCGCAGAATTTCTTTCGGACCATGAGCCACCAATCTGCACCCTCAGGGAATGCGAAGGTCTGACCCTAATCTCTTACTGTGAGGGTGGTCACACACAAGGTTACTCAGGCTCACGGTCCAGTTCGCCCCGTTCCACTAAAAGTCTGAAATGGACGACTCAGGAATTGAGCAAATCGTCGGGGAACTGTGCAGTTTACTCGACCAGCAGATGGACGCAGTTTCAGGCCGCGGCTTTCTTGATTTGACGGAAGAGGAACTTGCTAGCTACCATCCGCGGAAAACACGAATTGCCGTGCTCCGGGTCGAATTAGGCAAGTTTCTCCGCCCAATCTGACCGCTTAAGCAAAAGACTGTTCGGAAGGGCTTCGATCAACTTTTCTGCCCTCACGCGCGTCCCGCCCAGCCGCCATCCTCTCATGCTCATCTAAAAGACGATTCATGTCGTCTATGATCAAAGCCAGTTTTTGAGGATCGCTTTCCCGCTGGGCTTTCCTTTGAAGCCTTCTCCAACCTTTCGGTTCATCCCGTAACATGACGGGCCTCCTCCTCATGGGGTGAGGATATCTAACGTGCCAGTTATAACGTTAATAGTACGAGTTCGCCGTAAAGTCAATGAGGCGCCTTCGGTACTTCTTTAGTAGCTAGTGCAAGAATTCCCAAAACGGGAAGCTCCCGCTGTGCCGGCCTATCGGCTCTCTCCAACCACCCCTTTTGCGTCTTGATCCCAAACCGCGTGGCCTTACGCGACTACGGCTCTATCCTCTAGAATCCGTTGCTCCTTAGGCACGAGTGGTTCGCCCTCCCAGCGGGCCATCACCGCACAGGCCAGACAGTTTCCGATCACATTGATCGAGGTGCGCGCCATGTCCATAAGAGCGTCAACTCCCAAAAGAATGAAGATTGGTTCCGTCGGCAAATGGAAAGTTGCGGCGGTCGCCAGCAGCACCACCAACACGGCTCGCGGGACTCCGGCGACTCCCTTGCTGGTAACCATCAGGGCAAAAACCATGAACAGTTGCTGCGTCCAGGACATGTGAATGCCCGCCGCCTGTGCCACAAAGATAGACGCCAGCGAAAGATAGACCGCCGATCCCACCATGTTAAAGCTGTAGCCGGCCGGGATCACGAATGCCACAATTTGCCGCCGCACTCCAAAAGCCTCCATCTCCTCCATCGCTCGGGGCAGGGCGGCTTCTGACGCACTGGTCGCGAATGCGATAGTGGCGGGCTCGGCAACTGCCTTGATAAATCTTGCAACCGGCAGCCGTACCATCCACGCGATCGGCAAAAACACCAGCAGCAGAACTGCGATCAAGGCGGCGTATCCCGTTAGCAGCAATTTAGCCAACGGCAACAGCACCCCAATGCCCATGTGTCCCACGGTGTAGGCGACGGCCGCGCCCACACCAACCGGCGCGAAATACATCACTAGGTTGGTGAAGGCGAACATGGTGTCGGTCAGCGACTCGCAAAAATGCAGCATGGGAGCACGTTTGCTCTCAGAAACTCGAGCCAGCGCAATTCCGAACAGAATGCCAAATACCGAAACTTGCAGGATCTGATTCTCCGCTACCGCCTTGGCGACATTTTCCGGAAACATGTGCACCAGAAACTCATCCCAATGCAGCGGAGCGGCGTTTTGCGCCGGAGCGACAATCCCGCTTTGCGGAATTACCAGTCCCTCGCCAGCGCGAGTCCAGTTGATCGCCAAAACTCCAATCAACAAGGCGATTGTGGTGACCACTTCGAAATAAATAAGGCTCTTCAACCCAATTCGCCCCACGCTACGCAGGTTGCCGTGCCCGGCAATCCCAGTCACCAGCGTGCCGAAGATGAGCGGCGCCACAATGACCTTAATCAACCGCAGGAAGATGTCGCTGAACACACGTAGATGTTCCGCCAGTGCGGGACGATCCAGTCCGATCTCGACGCCCAGCAGCATCGAGAAGAAAATCCAATAAGTGAGAGTGGATCGTTTGTGTCCCGCCAGTGCGATGGCAGCCAGCCCGGTCCAGCGCAGCCCGCTCATCCAGACATGAGCAGTCCATACTTGAGCGGGGAAGACCACGGCCAGCAGCGCCCCGCCGAGGAATATTGCAATTCCGGCCCAGAGCAGGAATGTCGTTGCCCAAGACTTAGCGGAAGTCGTATCCGTGGTGGTTTGGGTCATCGGGGAGACGTGACTATACTGGCGCAACAGCGCATTCTACGCCAAGTGAAAGCCCGCATCGTTTCAGACATGGGGCATCTTCTTTCGGCGTCATCCTCCGAGGTTATCCCCAAGCCGGCGTCCTTCAGCCGGGGAGAGATCTCGCGTGACGGCTCGGCCTGCCTACAGCCGAATTGAATTCCGCGCTGCCTCGTGTAACAATTTGTGCACCCAATCCTAACCATGTCTTCTGAGGCAAGCAAATGTCCGAACCAACTTATGACGAGTTAAAGGCCCGTCTGGCCGAACTGGAAAAACAGCAAGGCACTCGCCGAACCGGCAGCCTGGAGTTTCGTGTCGGCGAAAAAGGCGGAGTCAGCGTTTACGGCCTCGGCCGCTTCCCGGTTACCTTGTACTATGAGCAATGGATTCGCCTGCTCGACTCCGGCGACAAACTGCGCGAATTCCTGGAAGAGAATAAATCCAAGCTGAAGTTGAAAGCTTAGTCGCGTCGATAGATTGAAGAGGCATCGCAGCCTTCCCAGGGGAGAAGGCCGACTTTAACGCTGAACCGAAATCCGCGTAAATCCGCCGCCAGGCTTTAAGCAATCTTCCTCAGTACCAGCGCCGAATTCTTCGATCCGAAGGCAATGCAATTGCAAATGGCGTGCTCGATCGCCTTTTTCCGCCCGACATCCGGCACATAATCCAAATCGCACTCAGGATCGGGATTCTGCAAGTTCAACGTCGGCGGAATCTGCCCACTCTGCATGGCGACAATAGTCGCCGCTACCCCAGCCGCCCCGCACGCGCCCTGGGGATGCCCAATCTGCGACTTCAATGCCGACATCGGCACTTGCCGCGCACGCTCTCCCAACGCCAGCTTTAGTGCACGCGTCTCAATGCGGTCGTTGAGTTGCGTCGAAGTGCCGTGCAAATTCACGTACTGCACGTCCGCTGGACCAATGCCGGCATTCTTCATTGCCAGCCCAATTGCCCGTGCCGGTTCTTCCCCGCACTCCTGCAACCGCACCCGATGAAACGCCTCGCAGGTTGAGCCATACCCACAAACTTCCGCCAGCATGGTTGCCCCGCGCGCCCGCGCGTGTTCGTACTCTTCGAGTACCAGCATCCACGCTCCCTCTCCCAACACAAAGCCGTCGCGGTCCACCGAGAATGGCCGCGAACCTTTTTCCGGACTTTCGTTCCACGAGTCCGTCAGGATTTTCATCAGGATGAATCCCTTGATAATCCCCAGCGAAATCGGTGCGTCCGCGCCCCCGCTGAGCACCATGTCCAGCCGTCCTGACTGAATTTGCCGCATGGAATAACCGAACGCGTCGGTGGACGACGTGCATCCCGTAGTGATTACGTGGCTTGATCCACGCAATCCCAATCGCATACTCAACTCGCTGGAGAGCGTTCCCATCACTCCCGTCGGGATGCAAAACAGGCTTAGCCGTTTTTTCTGGTCGTTGAAGAATAGCCGGTATTGTTCTTCGGTGAATTCCTGCGCGCCGCCGCCCGATCCCATAATTACGCCGAAGCGCCGGCTTTCCTGCAAGGGCAGGGAGGCGCGGTCAACTCCCGCCATCTGCAGCGCTTCCGTCGCCGCGGCCAGCGCCAGCGGCAGCACCCGGGACACATGCTTGCGTTCCTTTTTCTCCACCCATGCCAGTTCGTCGAAGTCGCGCACCTCTCCCGCAATTTGTACCTGAACCTCCGAGGGATCGAAGCGCGAAATTCGCCGCACCCCACTCTGCCCTTTGAGAATGGCCTCGGAAAACGCGGCCGTTCCAATCCCGTTCGGACTCACCACTCCCAGTCCCGTGATGACTACCCGCTTGTTCAAAGTGCGCTCCTGTGCTTCACAAGCCTTAGAGTTTACCTCCCGGCTGGTGAGGGATTGTCAAGGAATTATCACTTCTTCTTGGATGCAGAAATACAGGCATCCGGGAGTAAAATCAATGCGGTGTTCGGCTTCTTGCCGCCGTTGAGGGTTTCAAACTCAATCGCGGGTCCGCGGAGTGGGACGAGTCAAGACTCAGCCGCGTAGCGGCACCATGTGAAAACGCGGCACGGTAATGCCGGGAGAGCTTTAGCGGACGAAACAAGGTTCGCAACAGCCGCCGTCGTTGCGGGAAGTGGGAACATTCGATTGCCGAGGAGGCGCATAGTGACAGCTCTCCAATCTTCCCCAAGTGGACGTGAATTGACTGTCTCTGCTGCGCGCCCGATCAGGAAACAGCTCCTTCTCGCATCCATGATCGTCTCGACTGTTTGCGCCTGTGCGCAGGTCGTCCCAGGGCCGGCGGCTGCCCACTATCCGGCTCATGGCGAGCGTGACGGCGTCAGCGTCGGCGCCCGTCTGCTCACGCCCGATCAAGCTCAGCGCGCTATCGCCTTCGACTTGAAGCGTTGCTGTCTGATCGTAGAAGTCGCGGTCTATCCTTCAAAGCAAAAGCCCATCGCAATTCTGTCCGAGACATTTTCTCTGCGCGTTGTTGGCACCGATAAAACCATCAAGCCCGCAAGTTCACGTTTCGTAGCCTCCATTCTTCGCAACAGCGATCAGTCTCCGCATGACCCGGCTCCCCATGGATCCGTCGGCGTCGGTTATGAAACCACTTCTGGCCGCGATCCCTACGGCAATCGGCAAAGCGTGAGTGGAGTAACGACTGACGCCCAGGTAGCCGTCGGAGGCCCCGCCATTGACCAACCACCCCTCCCCAGTGATCAGGACCGCATGGCGTTAGAACTCGAACTCAGCAACAAAAGCCTTCCTGAAGGCAGCACTACGGTTCCCGTAGCCGGCTACCTCTATTTCCCGCTTCCTGCCAGGAAGCAAAAGAACAAATCCGGCTATCAACTGGAAAGCACACTCACCGGCGAAAAGCTGACGCTTACCTTGTCCCAACCCTAAAGGTTTTTTACCTCTGTATCCCCTGTGTCCTCTGTGGTGCTCTTAATATCCCGTACAAAACTGAAAGTGCATCGGATCGCGCCTCGTTCCCACCCATTCGCCTCCCCACTCAAATCCCGCATCCTGAAAAATCCCAATCACTCCACCATCCATATCTCCAGCTGATCCTTGCTCGTTGCTTCTCGGATTCAAGTCAATCGCAATGCCCCAGGCGTGCGCCGACAGTTTGCTCCCGCTCCGCTGTGGCCGGTACGAAAAACACCCTCCAAACGTCTTGATCCTGTCCCGTATTCCTGACGATTGCACCTGCCGAAATACGTCCTCAAACACGTCCGCCATCT
This sequence comes from uncultured Acidobacteriaceae bacterium, assembly GCA_963712035.1. Lineage (GTDB taxonomy): Bacteria > Acidobacteriota > Terriglobia > Terriglobales > Acidobacteriaceae > PALSA-270. Next base: position 562,730 of record CAVQGL010000010.1, read on the forward strand.
TCTTGTGACAAGTCATTTGATTCACGCTGGTTGCCAGGTCCCAGGAAAGACTGAGTGGGAAGGGCATGGTGATCCTGGTGAGAAAATCCGCCTGCCACTTCGGATCGAGACTCCCATCTTTCCGTACATATTCGTAAATATTGCCGAACGTAACCACGATCTGCTCCAAGCCGTTCGGCGACGTTAAGCCAACCTCCGCGGATGAACGGGAAACACTCCCGCCTCCGCTCAAAACCGCATCTTGAGCCATGGTATTTCCTTTTAAGTTTTAGTTTTTAGAAGAGACTTGCTGAAATTCGTGCGGATGAAACTTACAAGAACCTAGTCCCGCAGGGACGAAATCGGATAGCCCAGCACGGAAGTGCTGGGTAAAAAAATATCGACTCACGCCCCATCTGCTCAACCCATGCAGAGTCGTATGCGTCTCAACCGCTCACTTCCCCAGCGCAAAACTCAAGTACTGCAACTGCCCCAAATGATGATCCAGATGGGTAAGGCAGCGCAGCACAATGACAAAGCGGTTCGCCGCGTCCTCCTCGCCCTTTGCGGTATAGGTCATATGCCAATCACCCTCCGACTGGGCGCGAATCGTCGTCACCACCATTGCCACCGCCGCGTCAAATTGCTTCAACACCTCTTCCTTTGACGGCCGCTGCATTTCGCTAAACTCCCGTGGCCGGTTGCGGACGTAACCGGTATTCGCAATCTGTGTCCCGATGTAATAGTTCAGATTTCCCGTCAAATGCAGCACCAAATGGCCAAAGCTATTGCCGAAAGCAAAGGGTTTCTTCCAGAACTGTTCTTCGCTAAGCGGCGTAGCCAGTTCCCGTACTCGTATTCCAAGTTCTTCATATCGTCGCGCTAATCCCTGGCTCACGCATGCATTGAACTCGCTCATGGATCCTCCGATAAGTTAATCCTAAGATCCTCTCCCCGTCCTCCGGAAGAACCTCAGCGCGCTTAACGGTTAAAATGTTTTTGGTTCTTGCCCTCGCAAAGAGCCCTACTGCAACACCCAGTTCGTCCGCTCGATAATCGTCGGTGGCTCATACGTCCTGCCTGCCGCCACGCGCCGGTCCTCACGACGCTTCGTCCACAACAAGATCGGACCCAGCAAGTTAGCCACAACGCGAGACGTGCCCCCTAATTCACTTTCCACATCCCGCCGCAGTGACCGAATCTGCTCGCTCACTTGCTGGTTGATTTTCCGGAACTCGCGTTCCGCAACCCAGAGCGCCGCACTATACACTCCGCGCAGTTTCGTCATTTCGCGCGCAAAGCGCTCCCGCACCCGCGCTTCCGGATAATCCTTGTAGCGCTTCCACCCCTGCAACATCGTCTGACAGATGCGATACAGGCTCGGCCCGTTGGCCTCAAAGTCTCGCCAGAAGGCCCAATCCAGAAACTTTTTCGAATCCTCCCGCGAAATCGCCGCATGCTGGAAGTTAAATTTGAATTGTCCGTGAATGTCCGCCGGATCTATATCTGGCAGCAGCCGCCCCTGCTCTTTCATCTCCTGATACAGCGGCGTTCCCGGCACCGGTGTGTACAGCATGAATTGGTGAAAATCTGCGTTGTTCGCCACCGCATACTCAATCTCTTCTGCGATATTCTCCGGCGTGTGATGTTCCAACCCAACAATCGTCGATCCCTGCACTCGAATTCCGTGCTCCCTCAGTTCCCGCGTTAGCTCGTGAGTGTCCGTGCCCTTCAGCTTGCCGTAATTTGCGCGCGGAGATTCCAATCCCATCCACACCCAGGACACGCCCAGTTGCACCAACTCGTCCATGGTGTATTTCTGAATGGCATTGGCTGAAGAAAACACCGACAACTCCCAACTTTTGCCATTCTCCTTCATCAACTCCAGTAACCGCATGGCGCGTGCCCGGTGCAAGAGAAAATTTTCGTCCATCACAAAGAACGATTGCACTCCAAGCTCCGCTTCCATCTGGTTCATCACGCCAAAAAGTTCATCGCCGCCTTCATAAAAATTGACGAACTTTCCTTTGCCCCCGAAGAATGCGGAGGTTGTACAGAAGTTGCATCCCATCGGGCATCCCACCGAAGGAATAATGGTCGCCGCCGTTCTTCCACGTAGTTCCGGCAGCTTCACTCCCAGCACGCGCGTGTGGATTCCAGACACAATCGCCGGATGCTTAATCGGCGCATGTTCATCTTCGCCCAGATACCGTCGCATCCACGAAATCCCCTCGCCGCGCACAATGTAATCGGCGTCAATCATCGTTTCCAGTCCTGGAACCGCCGCCACGTGCCCGCCTATCACAATCACCGATCCCGGAGAAAGCTTCCGCACCATCCGGCACATTTCTTTCACCTTCTTCACATTCACAATGATTGATGAGATTCCCACGATGTCATAGTGTTGCTCCGTCAACTCACGCGCAAAATCCGCCCGCTGCGGAAAATCCAGCACCGTGCAAGGCGCTGAAATGTTAGCTTGGATCAACATTATCCCCCAGGAGCGGTGAAACATTCGCAGCGAAAAAGCTCCCTGCGCGCGTGTCACTTGATTGTGATACAGCTCCATGGGATTAATGGCGCGGCTTCCGAACTCGTCGTCTTGCGCGTAGGGCCCAAACACCGAGCTCAACAGCACTCTGGCTTGCTTCCCCTTGGGATGAACTTCCATCGAATGTTCTCCTCCAGTCCAAACCTAGGGAGCGGCCGTAGGGTTGCCTGTGACCACGCGCACTTTTAGTAATAGTCTTACAAAAAGATTACAATCCCCTCTCTTTTCCGGCATTGCGGAACGGAGAACCACCGGCCAGTTCTATAATCGAACCTTCTTTAATCCCGGAGGAAACCTTTGGCTTACGACGATCTACGCGCATGGATTGCGGCTCTCAACCGTGCCGGCGAACTCAAAAAAATTCAGACCGAAGTAGATCCTATTCTGGAAGTCGCGGAGATCACAGACCGTGTCAGCAAAATGTCAGGATCCGGCGAATTCTGCGCTGCTCTTTCAAAACATCAAAGGCCATCCCGGCGCGCAAGTCCTCATCAACCAATTCGGATCTTCACGCCGCATGAATCTTGCGCTCGAAGTTAACTCGCTCGACGAAGTCGCTGACCGCATCCGCGCTTTCATGGACGTTAAATCCCCGCAAGGCTTCCTCGACAAAGTCAAAATGCTTCCGCATGCTCGACGGAAATGGGCAAGTTCTTTCCGAAAACTGTTTCCACCGGACCCTGCAAAGAAGTCATTCGCAAAGATAATTTCTCGCTGGACTACTTTCCCATCCTGCAGTGCTGGCCGAAAGATGCTGGCCGCTTCATCACGTTGCCCTGCGTGATCACCCGCGATCCGAAAACCGGCAAACGCAACGTGGGCATGTATCGCATGCAAGTCTATCGACGGGCGCACCACGGGAATGCACTGGCAACGCCAAAAAGTCGGCGCCGAACATTACCGTGAAGCCCTGCGCCGCGCGGCTTCCACAGAATACGTAGGGGCGGCCGCCCCCGGCCGTCCGGCAAGGCGTAGCGGCGCCGCAGCTTCCGCTGCCGTTGACATCATGGCTCGCACCTCCGGCGGCTCTGTCCTCGTGGATGGCAACCAGCCCGGCGGCAAAATGGAAGTCGCTGTCGCCATTGGCACCGACCCCGCGCTGACCTTCGCCGCCATCGTCCCTGCCCCGCCCGACATCGAGGAATATCTCATCGCCGGATTCCTCCGCCAGAAACCCGTCGAACTAGTGAAGTGCGAAACCGTCGATCTCGAAGTCCCCGCCAACGCAGAAATTATTCTCGAAGGCCACGTACATCTCGACGAACTTCGCAGTGAGGGTCCATTCGGCGACCACACCGGTTTCTATTCGCTCGAAGATCTTTATCCCGTGTTTCACATCAGCTGCATCACGCATCGCAAAGATCCCATCTACTCGACCACCATCGTAGGCAAGCCTCCGCAGGAAGACGCCTACATGGGCAAAGCGGTCGAGCGCATTTTTCTTCCGCTGATGAAGCTCAACATCCCCGAACTGGTGGACGTCAACCTGCCCATCGAAGGCGTCTTCCACAACCTGATGATCGTCTCCATCCGCAAGTCCTATCCCGGCCAAGCGCGCAAGGTGATGAACGCCATCTGGTCGCTCGGCCAAGCCATGTTCACCAAGTGCGTGATCGTGGTGGATGAAGACGTCAACGTGCAGGACATCGCCGACGTCACGCTCAAAGTGCTTAACCACATTGATCCCGAGCGCGACATTCAATTCACGCTCGGCCCGGTCGACTCGCTCGACCACGCGTCGCGGCTGCCAAATTTCGGATCCAAGATGGGCATCGACGCTACCCGCAAATGGCCCAGCGAAGGCTTCACCCGTCCCTGGCCCGACGAAATCGTGATGGACGCGAAGACCAAAGCTCTCGTGGACAGCAAATGGAAAGCGCTGGCTAGAGAGCTTGGGATCGGGTAAGGGGCTGCTAGCTTCTAGCCTTTAGCTCTTAGCTTTCAGCTCTCAGCCTTCGGCCAATTTGCTTGTGTGGGCCGGGTCTCTGACCCGGCCAGTCTTTCGTGTAGACTGGACGCTCTTGTCCGCTGCTTTTGACCTTGATTTCCTTTGTCGCACGCCACCCTCGTTTTCCTAAGAGCCAACAGCAATAGCAACGACAAGAGCGGCAGATAGGAGTGTCTGCCCACCCACCGGGCAGCTTCCTTAGGGCTTCCGCATCAGATACCAGGCTTCGCGGTACTGCTCGAACAGGCCGCTTCGTTGTATGGTGTCGTGGATGATGGGTTCGGTCTTTCGAGCCTCGATTTTGTCTCATTCCTGCTGCATAGGACTTCAATAGAAAAGGCGCAAGCCGAATGGCCTGCGCCTGCTTTCTTTATCCTCTACTTTAAGAGTAGCAAATTGGATGGGGGAAATGGGACATGCTTTATAACTTTATTTTTGCCGTGGAATGAGGGGGTTGGGGCGTTTTGGGACGGCTGGGGGGCTTGACAAGGGTTTTTGGGTTGCACCGGGAATGGTGCACTGGATCAAAACCGCTGGGGCCAGTGTCGTTCTGACGGCAGAGGCGTTCTCCACGAAGCGGAGGACTCCCAAGGAAGGATCTGTGCGTTGGCCGGCGGCAGTGGCGTTGTCGGCGTATGCATAGGTCCTTCTGCTTGCAAAGGACGCGGACCTCTGGATGACGGGGTGTACGCGGTTGGAATAATCCGACTGCCGCACTGCCGACTTGCGGCGCCTTGTAAGAGCCTTCGGCCCGCAGGACTTCCGGCTTTTCCGCGGGCGAGGGCGCCCGCGCCACACGGCTCGATCAGAACTTCACGCCCGATGCGGTTATCTTGGTTACCGGCGTCTTGCTCTCAAAGGCCCAGGCGGTTAGCGCCGTTTGGATTCGCTCGCGGCCCACCATGGTGCGCGCGGTTCCGTTTTTCACCGCGTCGCCAAAGCTTAGCGCGCGGGAGGTTACCGGCTCCATGGCGATCACGTACTCGCCACCCCACCAGGGATAATCGGGAGATCCGCGGTAATTTTGCCAGAACCAGACGTAGGGAAAAACCTCGACATCCCAGCTCAAGGCAAAACCCACTCCGGTTTCTGTGCTGCGGATGGCGTACCAGCCTTCGGTGAATTCCTGCATCACTGCCAGGTCATGGCACTGGGAAGAGGGCGGCGCGATGCGAGAAATGTCCACCGCTTTGCCGTCGCGTCCGGGGACGTGAGGCCAGCGCGAATGCGGGGTCAGCCCAAGGCGTCCGGTGTGGTCGAGCGTGTTCTCCACGCTCACTGTTGCCGCAGGAAAATCGATCACACACGACTCGTTGAGAAAGGGCCAGCCGAACGCAGGATGATGTCCCCAAACGATCTCGACGGGCCCATCGCTTTCGTTGGTGGCGGCTTCCGCGATGTGCAGCGCGGGCTCGCCTTTGCGGATGGTGAAAGTCTTTTCGAGTTTGCAGGGATAACGGCGGGTGCGGACGGAGCAGCGGATGCTGACTTCGTCCTCCGTATCGGTGAGGACCTCGTGCTGCCATGGCGCGTACGCGACTTCGCCGTGCATGCCGGTGTTTACGCCGCGATGGACGGCGGCGTGCCCGCCGAAGGGAAACAACTCCTGCCATCCACCCTCATACCAATCGAGAAACGTAGCTGCCGGATCGGGATTCATGGATTGGTAGGATCGCGGGGAACGCAGCCCATTGCGGTTTCGCCAGAGATAGTCGACATCCCGCGGCTTGTAGAGAAATTCGATGATGTCGGTGCCTTTGTCGAGCAGAATGGTCACGCGGATCAATTCGTTTTCCAGAGTCAGGGCGCGATAGTCCTCGATGATTGAAAGGCCGTACCGGCAAGCGTAATGGCGGCGGCCGGAATGCTTGGGGTATCCAGGCTGCGAAGCGGGAGTGTCGGTCATATGAGATTGGCTCGATGAATAACCGGAGGAAGTCTAGTGCATACACTCACGTTCAGCAATAGATCAGGGACGGGCAAGGCGGAGCGTCCTAGACGGGCATTCGCGATTTACAGGATAAAATTGAAAAATCACAGATTAGGAATTGTCCACGACCATGATCTGGCGAATGCTAAAACGCAAAGAGGCCGCGCCGCAGGAGGGAACAAGCGGCAGCTTTGAAATCGAGCAGGATGGCCAAGTCGCATATCTGCAGTACCGTCTGACCCCGGACGTCCTTGAATTGATTCATACCGAAGTTCCGGCGAAGTTGGCGGGCAAGGGGATTGGCTCGCAATTGGCGGAGAAGGCTCTGCGCTGGGCCCGCGAACACAAGCTGAAAGTGAATATTGTCTGTCCTTTCGTGAAGGAGTATGTCGCCAAGCATCCGGAATATTCGGATCTGATCCTGAAGTGATTGCCGGGGGCGTGCCGCCTTCTCTCGGCGCAGAACTCAGTCTGGTTTGGTGAGCAGTGCAGGATCGAATTGACTCGCCTGCAGATTGGCTTTCTCTGCGCCGCCGGTGATAATCAGAAGGCTCGATCCGGGCTTTCCCTTAATTTCTACTTCGACCTGGCTAGCGGACCACGCGCCTTTGGATTCGCGCAGACCGTAGTTAGTGAATTCCTTGACGGCGCCAGAACCCTTAATCACTTTTTCGATTCTGACAGGATAGTAAATTTTCTGATCGATCCATGAAGTGACGGAAGAATAGTGGGAGTGGTCCGCAGGCGAGGGCTCGCTCTTAACCACATAACATTGCCGCGCCCCGCATGTGGCCTCGGGCAACAAGGTTTGATTCTTCCAGAGAAACTGATTATCCATCAGATCTTCGAAAGAGAAATCAGAACCAAGAAGAGGATCGCCAAAGCTCGCGGCCGCTAATTCTTTTGGTGCGGCATCACCGGCGTGACCGGTGCGAATCGTGGCGCCGCCCGCGGTGCGGCTTTCGAGCAGCAGACGAACCTTGGCCGACGGTGGGTCCGTCACCTCGCAGAAAACTTTGAGCCCGTCAGGAAATGACCGGGCGCGAATCGAGATGCGGTAAGTCTTGCGCTCTCCAGATTCCGCGATGCGCACCAGGCGCCCGCTGGCTCTAAAGTCGGTAGCTTTGCGCCAAGCTTGGACCTTTTCCATCACGTCGGCAAGCGTGGCGGGCTTGGTGTCTTGGGCGACGAAAGGTGTGGCTAATAAAACAACCAGCATTATGAATATGAGTTTTGTCATGAGCGCAAGCCGAAGTTACTGCGAAGAAATTCGTCCGTCGCGAATGTGAATGTTGCGCTGCGCCACTGCGCGCGATCTCGTCTTCGTGCGTAACAATGATCAGGGCCATGTTGCGTTGCTTTTGAATTCTCTCCAAAATAGCCATGATCTTGACGGAGTTTTCGGTGTCGAGGTTGCCGGTGGGCTCGTCGGCCAAGAGAATTTCCGGGTCGTTGGCCAGGCTGCGTGCTATGGCGACACGCTGGCGTTCTCCGGCAGAAAGCTGGTTAGGATATTGTTGCAGGCGATGATCCAAACCCATTTCATTGAGCAACGCTTCGGCTTTTTCGCGCCGCTGACGAATGTTCAGCTTGCCTTCGAACATGGGAATTTGAACGTTTTCCACCGCTCGCAGCGTGGGCAGCAAATGGAAGGCCTGAAAGACGAAGCCGATTCGCTGGGAACGGAACTGGTCGAGGTCAAAAGAGTTTGCCAGGCAGGTTCCTTTGAAGCGAATCTCGCCGCTGGTGGGTAGATCTAAACCTCCCAGCAACTGCAGCAGGGTGGATTTGCCGCTTCCGCTGGGACCGCTGATGGCGACGAACTCGCCCGCGTTGATCTGCCACATCGACGCCGCGCAGGGCCTGAATTCGGCCATCATCGTAATGTCTTGGTGACGCCCTCGGCTTCCAGCAGGCACTCAGTCATACCGCAGCGCCTCTACAGGAGAGAGCCGCGCGCCGCGATACGCGGGCATGAATCCCGGCGGCGAGACCGATCAGAATGGCGATGGATAGCGCTTCGACGGCAATGCGACAAAGGAATGTTGCGGTGACTAGACTCGCCGTAACCGGCAGCGCGGCCAAAACGCGCAGCGCTACCCAGCCTCCCGCCAGACCGAGAATGCCACCGAAAAATCCCAGGACGGCGGACTCAATCAAGATAAGTTTCATAATGCGCCAGCGTTTCCATCCCAGCGCGCGCAGGACCCCGATATCCTTGGTGCGCTCGAATACCGACATGGCCATGGTGTTGGCGATGCCCAGGGCACCGACGAAAAGCGCGATGAACGATGTTCCCCAGGCCATAGAACGAGCCAGCACGACAAGTTGATTGTTGCCGCCCGTTCGCTGGCAGGAAGGCTTTCAGCCCCGGCAACGCTGCTTCAATCGCGTCGAGCCTTTTGCAATATGCGTCGGTCGGACTGGCCCGCGGGCGCGGTTTGAGGTGAACGTGGAATGCCGTCACTTTTCTGCCGAGGTCGGACAAGATTTTGCAATTGCCGAAGCGGCATGATCGCCCACCAGTTTCCAGAGCCGAGCCGCCACGAAAAACACCCACCACCTGAAAGGTGGAACCTTGCAATGTCGAGTTGATCGCCGGGCTTCTTGCCGAGATTCTCGGCCAGCATTTCTCCGAGCATCACCTCGGGCTGATCGTCATGAAAGCGCCGGCCCTGCAGGATTTTCAGCGAATCCATTCGAAAGAAGTTTGCCGGCAATCCATACACCAATGCATTGACTTCCGGAGTGAGGTCCATCAGGTTCACGACCATGGGAACAGCGTCCGCAACTTCGGGAACGGCGCGAATTTTGTCGCCCGCGATTCATCCACCGAAGTGTTCAGGAAAGTCTTTTGAACGACCGCGAGGTCCGTGCCCGAGCTTTGGTAAATCTTCAGCCACTGCTTCTCAAACGATTTGCGAGAAACCCACGAGCGCCACGAAGGCGGCAATGCCCACGGCGACGCCGCACAAGGTGAGAGCCGTGCGCAGGCGGCGTCGCAAAATATTTCGCAGAGCGATGCTGAACAAAGACATAGTTTATAAGGAGCACAAAAACCGCATCCATCACGGCTCACAGAATGTTACTATAGCGGCCCAATGGACACTTTAGCAGCGACTTTGCAGATACCTCAGGAACGTCGTCTTCGGGAACGCAACAAGCGCATTTATCGTCTTGCTCATTGGCCAATTTGGATTTTCGCATTCTTTCTCACGCCCGGTCCACTGGTGTTCGACTTGTTTGCGCGCGGCTTCGACCGTCGCATGGCGGTTTGGCTCAGCGTCGTCGCGGTGGCGACTGCGGCTGCCGGATGGTTTGGCCAGCTCCCGGGTGCCGAGCCCAAACCTTATATTCTGCGATTTACCGAAGATAAGCCCAATCCTCTTTACCGCAGAATTTGTTATACGGTTGCGTGGAGCGATCTTCTGACTTTTGCCGTGCTCAATCTCGCAGGCCTGGTGGATGCGGCCGCGAGCGGCCATTGGCACCTCCGGCAGATTTATCACTCCGCATATTTTGCTCTGGCGCTCGTCGTGTGGATTTGTGGGGCGCTGGGATGGCTGCCGCGAACCCGCTCCTCCACCAAAGGGGAAAGCAGCGACCGGCGCTCTTTCTACGCTACCGTGTGGGCCGTGTGCGCCGCGCAGACAGTTACCGGCGTGCTTTGGAAGCTTCTGCCTCGCGGCCATGAGACTGACGTGGTGAAGCTAGCCGTATATGGATTGACAATCACCGCGGTAGGCCTGTTGGCATTCGTCGGCAGATTGCCCCGCACCCAGCCCACAACATACCCGGGATGGGCGATCTCGGACTGACAATTGCCCGCACTCGTTCTTCTCGGCATAGGGGTTGCGGTCGTGCTGGCCGGAATGTTGTATCAGCGCTCCGGCACGGCTAAGGACCTGCGCAATTTTCCACCACCCGGCCGTCTCTTCGATACCGGAGATGGACGGCTGCACATTCATTGCGCCGGCCAAGGAACTCCTGCCGTTGTTTTTGAAGCTGGCATGGCGTCAACTTCGCTGGGCTGGAGCCTGGTGCAGCCGGAGATTGCCAAGATTGCGCAGACGGCAACTTATGATCGCTTTGGATTAGGTTGGAGCGATCCGGTTAAAGATGCTCGCGACATCGAAGCAGTCGTTACCCAACTGCATGGGCTGCTCAATCAAGCCAGCGTCGCGGGCCCACGTATTTTGGTGGGCCATTCTTATGGCGGACTGATTGCGCGCGCCTACGCTGCGCGGTATCCCGATCATGTTGCTGGAATGGTATTGGTGGATCCGGTAGCGGCCAGCGAGTGGAGTGAGCCCGACGAATCGCATCGCAAGATGTTGCGGAACGGGATCTGGGTAGCGCATTTCTGCGGACTGTTGGCACGGCTTGGCGGGATACGTTGGATCATGAGCCGGTGGGGCGCGTTGACGCGAATTCTGCCAAAACGGCGCAAAAAAACAAACGCTTCCTCTCATGGTCCAGCCGGCCTGGACCGCATCGTGGGCGAAGTGAAGAAGTTGCCGCGTGAAGTTTGGCCTATGGTTCTGTCGCATTGGTGCGCACCAAAATGTTTTGATGGGATGGCGCGTTACTTTCGGGCGTTTCCTTCCAGCGCAGCCGCAGTGGCAAAACAGTCCCCCGAAAACCAAGCAGTACGCAAGACCCCGCTGATTGTGCTTTCCGCAGGCAACGCCAGTGCGGTGCAGCGGGCTGAGCATGTAGCCATGGTGCAGCAAGCCAGCCATGCGCGTCTGGAAATTGTCGCCGACAGCGGGCACTGGATGCATTTTGACCGGCCGGATGTGGTGATCCGCGCGATTCAGGAAATGGTCGGGCTGTGCCGCGCCCAGCGCGCCGCAGGTAACTCCGACCACCTCATCTAGTTAGAAGTGCAGAAGTTTTCGTCTTGCGGGAAGGGCTCGGGAATGGCAGAATTCATGCGTTGTTCCCCCGGAAAGTAGTCCTGCCTGAATTCACGCAACCAGTCTCTCGATGTGCTCCGCGGGGTCGCCATACTCCTGGTCCTCGGCCGTCACGTCGCTTATTACTCTCTGTGGCACAAAATCGGGTGGGCGGGAGTAGATCTGTTTTTCGTCCTAAGCGGATTTCTGATTTCGGGTTTGCTGTTTCGTGATTACATCGGTACCGGGAAAATCCACTTCGGCCGTTTCATTCTGCGCCGCGGATTCAAAATATGGCCCGCGCTCTACGTGTTTCTCCTGGTGATGGCGCTGTTCCTGCTCGCCGGGCAAAGCCGATTTCCGGCAGCGGGATTTATCCATAGTGCGTTGTTCATCGGAAATTATTTTCCGGTCGCGTCCGGACCGTACGTCATAGCGCACACCTGGTCGCTCGGCGTAGAAGAACATTTTTATTTGTTTTTGCCGCTGCTGCTGTTGCTGCTCACCAAGTCACGCTGGCGCGAACCCTTCGCGCTGATCCCTTTGATTTTTTGCGTGATTGCCGCAACCTGTCTCGCGCTGCGGATTGCTCTGCGTCCTGTCGAGTCCTACGCGTCCCATTTCCGAATCGACAGCCTCTTCGCGGGGGTGACTCTCGGGTACTGGTTTCACTTCAGGCCGGAGTGGTTCAAGAGGATCAGTGGCCACTATGCGCTGGGCGTTGCGGCCGTGTTTCTCTCGCCACTGTTCATCTTCGATTGGCTTTCTCGCCCCATGCAGACCTTCGGGCTCTCCAGTCTTTACATCGGTTTTGCCTTTCTGCTGGCGTGGGCTGTAGATAGAAAGCCTCCAAGGTTGCTGAAGCCAGTCGCGATGGTCGGATTCTATTCGTATTCCATCTATCTCTGGCAGCAGCCGGTATCGATGATATTTCATGCCAGGGCTACACAATCCTGGGTATGGTTTTGGTTGTACATTGCAACCGCGGTTGTGGTTGGAATGGGGATGGCAAAGCTGATCGAGATTCCGTTCCTGCGGCTGCGGGAAAAGTGGGCGCCAACTTCAACGATACAGCGTGAGCGCACAGCGGTAAGATGTCGCGATGAACACCCGGTGATTGCGGGCGAATCCGCCCTTCCGTCAGAATCCTGACTGCGGCCCACGAATACGTGCGAAAATATGGGATTTGAACCCACTGGAGAACGTACTTACAATAAAAGTACAAACAACGGATGGCAGCTTGCATTCGTGGACCTATAGCAGTGACAATGGCAGGGCAGTTACATTGCTCAACCCTCTAGCTTGGTCCTCATTCCTAACAATTTCTGCCCCGCTTCTCGATAGTATTCAGACTCTTCCTCGACTCGCCCCATCTCATGAGCATGAAGCCCCTTTGCGAAGCCGAGGTAAGCGGAAGTTAGGCCCTGACGGGCAACTGTGATTTTGGCAGCGTTGAGCGCTCCCAACAGGCTTAGCTGCTTTTGCAGAAGGTCATTGAAGCAACAGAGTATATTCTCCATAAGCTTCGAATCTCTCAGTTCACCGACCGTGCTGACCATAGGCGCCTCTTTTCGGTACCGTAATATTTCAATCCACTCTCCGCCTCGTTTCTCTTCAAGTGATATCGGAACGCCGAGCGGGACTACTCTCTTTTTGTGAGGCAGGCAGTAGTCCACCCAAGCACCCGACGCCGTGGTACGCGGACCTTCGGCGAGAATCCGGAATTCTCTCTTGCATTTGTCGCACCTTACCTCTTGAGTCAATATGACCATGTCTCTTTCCCTCAGAGCTTACTGACGAAGGAAAAGCCTGCACATTCCACGGTTGCTCATCAGTGACCGACGTCACCGTGTGGTGCGCTGTTTACAAGGGTTCGTCTTGCTCGCAGGATCGAAGCAGACCGAAATGTAGACGCATGCCTACAACAGCTCTTTGAATCGCCAACTCGATGTGTATGGTGTACGTTTCAACTACTGACAAGGAAATGCTCGTCTAAATGCGTTGTTGACAAGCAACACTGCCGCGCCATTGAGTTCTTCAGAATGGTCGTTGCCGCATTTCGCTACTATTTGAGCGAGTTGGGTCACCGGTGAATTATCCGGGATGCAGAACGTGTTGTCCTTGGGGCTGTTTAGGAGAGCATTTATCGCGTTGTGCATGTCAACTACGCCACGAATGTATCCAAAGCAGTACTGTAGTCGGCCCATATCTTTTGGGGACAACCCGGAATGTGCATTGCCCTGAGGGTAAACCTTACAACGATGGAATCTCGTTGGCGGAGAGTGAGGGGGGAAGGCTGCGGATCGAGAAGAACACTCTCCCATTCGACACGTACCCGACACAGAGCGGGACCGCGCGTGTCCCACGGGTGGGGGAGTGTGCGGAGGAGCTTTATGCTTGGCCGCTATCCCTACCGCGATCGAAAGCTGGAATTCCGAGTAGCATTGGCCTCGACTCACCAATGCAACGAGCACCCGCATGTCTTTCCCATAGTGCGAATCGACATCCTTACTGATGCTTTTGAAACTCCGATGGCACTTTGCTGTAACCAGCCGGAATACTGAATTCCGACGGATTGATCGAGTCCGATGAGAGCCCAGTCGTTTCAACGCGGGTTTCCATCAGAACAACCCAAGTCTGGGAGGGCGTGTTGGCGGGCTGGGCGGGCTGCTCTTTTTTCTTCTTGTGAAATCCTCCGAAACCCAGGTTACCCAGGCTCGACGGTACGCCGCTAAAGCCCCCCAAATGGCTGCCGGCTTTAGCTTCTGTTTGGGCGGCAGTGCTGTTCGCGGCTGAACTTGCTGCGTTGTTGGCGGCATCGCTGGCCGCCTGGCCGGCCGCCGAGCCAACAGTTGGTCCATTCGATTGAGGCAGCGGAGCCTCCGACGCTGCGGGGAGCGGGCTGCCATCGGTTGTCGAGCCGATGCGGATGATTTGCGACACAGGAACGCCCTTGAGCTTTGACATTTCTTTTGCCATATCCGCCATTCCGGAAAACATTCCCGGCTGTGCCTGCATGATTTGTGGGGACATCAATGATGGTGCCGCCACCGATGCACCGCTAAACATGTCGCCCATTTTGACGGCCATCCGTTCGTTGAAATGGCGAACTTCGACGTAGCCCGGGATCTCCGGAACCATCCACATATCGTTGGCCATAGCCATGTTCCCGGTCTGCCCTGTCTGTTGGTCCTTGGCTTCCATTGTCATTTTCAGAATCGACTGCGCCGCCGAGAGCCCGGCTACCTCTTTGTTCTGCCCAGTATTGTTCACACTCACCTTGAAATGCATCTCCGGGAGCTGTCCGGACGGTGTGGTTTGTTGCTGCGGCTGTGACGGCGGTTGCGCTGCTTTCTGCATGGCCTCTTCCATCGCCGCTTTCATCTCCTGGAATGTTGTTACAGAGTATTGTTTCTTGTCGTGGTCGATGCGCGTGATCGTCTCCTGGTCGAGATCGATGATCTCTGTGGCGTCTTGATTTATGCGCGCCATGCGGTTGCCTTTTACCAGGATCGTCGATTTCGTCGGGTCGGTCATTTGCCGGGCGCTCTTGCTGAACGCCCCGAAAGCCTTGGTCATATTTATGATCGAGCCGCCTGTAACCTGGGTGGTCTCCTCGTAGCGAAAATCGCCAAAAGCCGCTACGGGCAACGTCAGACATAGTCCAAATGCTAGCCCAGCGTGAACGCGCATGTTGGTTTTCCCCTTCTCCTGTCGAGAGATGCCGATGCGAGTGGAACGAGTGTAACGCAAAATTCGCCTTTCTTGGCCCCGCGACTTGTCGAATCTCAACAGGAGATCATAGGGACAGCAGAACGGTTTCAGTGCGTTTTTCCTCAATGGATTTCGTGATTTTTGCAAAATAGTCGATAGTGGGTTAGTCCACATCTTGACAACTGGGCCTAGCCTTAGTAGCGTCCGCACTTGGCCGTTAGTTTTACAAAGTCACTCGGGGCGATATGCCTGAACAAATAGAACTTCTCCAAGGCACGCTGGACCTGCTCGTGCTCAAGTCTCTGGCGTTGCAACCTATGCACGGCTGGGGCATCGCCCAGCGCATCCAGCAGGTCTCAGGCGAGGTGCTGCAGGTGGGCCAAGGCTCTCTCTATCCTGCCCTCCACCGGCTAGAAGTGCAGGGCTGGATTAAGTCCGAGTGGGGTTCTTCTGAATGCAACCGCCGCGCCAAATACTATTCATTGACGCGCTCGGGGCGATGCCAACTCGAGAGACAATTACGAGACTGGAATCGGCTCTGCGGCGCAATTGGACTGGTGCTAGAGGGTTCGTAGATCTTCCCATGCCTCCTCTTCGTAACCCGCTGGTTCTTCTTCATTCATTCCTCTGCAAGCAGAAAGTGGGGGATGATTTGGACGAAGAACTGCGTTTTCACATCGAACGCGAAACTGAAGCTAACCTTGCTAAGGGCGTGACCCCCGATGAGGCCCGGCGGCAAGCTTTGATTGCCTTCGGCAGCCCAGAGCGAGCCGCAGAAGAAACCTGGAAACAACAAAGTTTCGGTTTCCTCGAATGCTTGCGTCGAGACCTGCGTTACGCCCTTCGCGACGTTCGCCGTAATCCCCTCTTGGCGCTGACGGTGATTGTCACGCTAGCACTCGGTATCGGGGCGAACACCGCTATGTTTACGGTGGACTATGCGTCCATGATTGCGCCACTGCCTTATCCAAATCCTGAGCAATTGGTGGTGGTCTGGTCGAAGGTACAGGGCGACAACGACTGGGTTTCTGCGGGCGACTTCCTGGACTGGAAAAGGCACAGTTCGGCATTCCAAAGCCTTGACGCAATTACTGAGGACTCCTTCAATGTTTCCGCCCAGAATCAACCGGAATTTTTCTACGGCTGGCGTTCTACCGCAGGGCTGTTCCGCAGCCGGGGAGTCAAGTTTTATCTGGGGCGCGACTTCCTGCCCGAAGAAGAACAGCCAGGCCGTGACCGCGTCGTGGTCCTGAGCTACAGATTGTGGAAGCGTCTCGGCGCCGACCCCAACATCCTGGGAAAGGCCGTAAAACTGGACAGCATCCCGCACACCGTGGTGGGGGTATGGGCAGATGGCATTCCAGAAGAGCGGGGAATCAGGTGGCTCTGTGTCCCGCTGGTATTCAAGCCAGCGCAGGTGAACCGTGATCGGCTCATAGTCTTGGGCCGATTGAAACCTGGCGTGACCATACAACAGGCCCAAGCGGACATGGATAGAGTAACTGCGGAGGTTGGGAACATAGACCCAAGCGGCAACAAGGGTTCGGGCGCGTCGGTGGAATCACTTAAAGACGACTTCTTCGAAAAGGATGCGCGCTTAGTTTTTTGGCTTTTGTTGGGCGGAGTCGCTTTTGTGTTGTTGATCGCATGCATAAATGTGGCCAACCTTCTACTCGCCAAGGGCATGAGCGGTCAAAAGGAACTAGCGGTTCGCATCGCATTGGGAGCAAGCCGAAGAACAATTTTTGCCCAGCAACTGGTCGAGAGTTTGCTCTTGGCGTTTGCCGGTGGCTTGCTCAGTGTAGCGGTAGGTTTTGCCATGCTGCACAGCATCGCTGCACTGGCGCCCACGAATTTCCTGCCGCATGAAGCCGATTTGCGTCTGAATTTCCCGGTTCTGATGGTCACCTTCTTCGTCACAACCATTTCCGGGTTACTGTTTGGCTCCATCCCAGCGTGGTACGCGTCTCACATCAATCCTAGCGAGACCCTCAAAGAAGGTGGGCGATCGAGCACCGGACCAAGGCAGAATCGACTGCGGCGGGCCTTGGTGGTCGGAGAGTTTGCGTTGGCATTCGCGCTGCTCGTCGGGGCTGGACTCGCCATCCATAGCTTTTGGAATCTTCAGCGCTTGGATTTAGGCGTCCGCCTCGAACACGTTTTCACTTTCCGCCTGCACGTTCCCGACGCCCGGCCGAAAGATCCGGAGCACGTTTCCGCATATTATCGCCAGATACTGGACAGCGTCGAGTCTGTCCCAGGCGTTTCCTATGCCTCCGCCATGACCGGGATGCCACTTGAAAGGCCGGGCAACGAGCTGCAATTTACGATTGTCGGCAGGCCCGGATTCTCCGATCCATCGCAACTTCCGGATGCTGGATTCCAATCGGTTACGCCGGAATACTTCCGGACCTTCGGAATTCGGATATTGAAGGGTCGCCCCTTCGGCCCGGGGGACACAGGGTCCCGGCCAAAGGTAGCCATGGTTAACGAGGAGTTTGCAAACCAATTTCTGAACGGCGCTGATCCGCTGCAACAACGAATATTAGTTCCACAGATTGTTCCGGGAGCGCAAAAACCAGGATCCCCTCTAGAGTGGCAAATCGTGGGCGTCTTTCATAACGTTCAGGATGGGTGGAATTTTGGCCAGCAGCATCCGGAAATTTATGTGCCATTCTGGCAGAGCCCCTGGCCGAGCGCGAGCATAGGCGTGCGCACGTATGGAGATCCCACGGCGCTGACCAAGCGCGTCACAGCAGCGGTGCATGCGGTCGACCCGGATATTGCGTTAGGCAACCTCCGTACGCTCGGTCAAGTACGAGACCAGGTGCTCGCGAGCGACAGCTTCATCGCCATCCTCTACGGCAGTTTCGCCGGAATTGCACTCCTCCTGGCAGCAGTAGGAATCTACGGCATCGTGGCCTTCTCTGTCGCGCAGCGTTCCCACGAGATTGCTATCCGTATGGCTCTGGGCGCAGGTCAGAATCGTGTCGTGGCCTTCGTGGTGCGGGAGGGAATGCTACTTACGTCAATAGGATTCTGCGTCGGAATGTGCGGGGCTTACTTCGTCGGCCGCGCCATGCATAGTGTTTTGTTCGGGGTTGACACTCTCGACTTTTTGGCTTTAGGCGCCGTGGGGCTGATTCTGCTGCTCGCTTCACTTCTTGCTTGTCTGTTGCCAGCCCTCCGGGCCACCGCCGTTATACCCGTGCAGATCCTGCGAAGCGAATAACTGTAGGCCGAGGTCCCCCTTTCGCGGGGAGCGAGTCGGAAGCTCAAAGCCGTCCCTACAACTGAGCGCCTCGTCTCCGGACTCTCCTGTTGACATTCGACAAGTCGCTGGGCTATGCTCCTGTCGAATCTCGACAAGTCCCCATGAAAGAAAACTTCGTTTCACCATTCCAGTATGACGAACAGAGTCTGGGAATAACGCTCCACCGACGGACAACGTGAATGCCTGCGTAAACCCGATCGCGCATTTCCGCACGTCTGGTTGATTACAAGAAGAGCTTCGAAAGATCTTGGCGTGGGAAAGGCGATTCCATAATGGCATGGCGACGAACCAATTCGGCACGACGCGAGCGTATCATGCGGAACGTTACAGCAACGCTAGCTTTCACCGCATTGCTTCTGCTGGGAAGCGCACAAGTTCTGTTTGCTCAAACCGGCCGTGCCAACATTGGTGGTACGGTTACGGACGCACAAGGGGCCGTAATTGCTGCAGCCACGGTCATAGCCACGAACACGGCAACAGGAGTAGAGACCCGAGCCACAACCAACGATGTGGGAGCTTACTCCATCCTGCAGCTCATTCCCGGCCCCTATGACATCAGGGTCGAAAGAGAAGGTTTTGGTCCGAAAGAGAAGGACGGGTTGACGCTGGTCGCCGAGCAGAATGCCAGTGCCGACTTCATGCTGCAGCCAGGAAAGGTCAGTGAGAAAGTTACAGTGGAGGCAGGAGCTGAACTGATTCACACCGAAACGGCTGAACTGAGCCAAACAATCAATGAGAAATCCATTCTCGAATTGCCCTTAAACGGGAGGAATACCGCCTCTCTCGTGTTGCTCGCGCCGGGCACGGTGGACTTGTTCGCCGGAATCTCGGGGTCTGGACATCAGACTTATACAACGTTCCCGACGGAGACTGCAGCTTCGACTAACGGGGGACGGCAAGGCAGTACGGTCTACTTTCTGGATGGATCTTACAACATGGATAGCTACCAACTCGCCGCAGCGCCCTATCCCAATCCCGACGCGACGCAGGAATTCAGCGTGATCGGCAACAACTTCGATGCGCGCTACGGCTTTGCGCCGGGCGGTGTGGTTAGTCTCGCGACCAAGTCTGGAACCAATGAGTGGCATGGCGATGCATTTGAGTTTTTGCGGAACGGTGGACTTAATGCAAAAGATTACTTTACGCGCTTGACCGATCAAATCCATCGGAATCAGTTTGGTGGTTCCCTGGGCGGGCCGATTATTAAAGATAAGCTGTTTATTTTTGGCAACTATCAGGGCACTCGACAGAGCATATTCAACGCCAGCAGCACGGGATACATGTGGACTCCGGCCATGTTAAATGGAGACTTTTCTGTCTATTGCCAAAGCGGTTTCACCAATGGCCTATGCAACGATCGAATTCATAATCCGGCGAACACGACCAACGATCCGATGCAGGAGTTCGTCGACCACCAGATTTACGTTCCTAATCCAAACGGTATCAACATAACCCAGGTGACGGTCGCCTCCGTCTTTGGACAGCCCGCAACCAAGCAAGGCACTGGCGGTTTGTATTACCCGGGGAATCAGATTGACCCAGCTACATATAGTCCTGGCGCCGTGGGCCTGGCCAAGGTGTTGGCGGGTGACCTCACCCCAGTGGATCAGTTCGGCAGCATCAATGGCACCGGGTACCCGACCGTGAATGACTATAACGAGGAGACGTTGCGTGGCGACTATAACGTTAATGATCACAACCGCGTCAGCGCACGCATGTTTCTTAACTTCTTTAACCAGCCAGCATTCAGCAGCGGCAACGCAGTGAGCACGAACCGTTCCTGGATCGTGGACTGGCAAAACTACGCCGGCACTTGGACCTGGACTGTGAATCCCCGCATTGTCAATAACATGACCGGCTCCTATTCGCGTATGTACGACACAAGCAGCAGTGGTTTGATTATCAATGGGAAGAGGGTTTGCTTTTCACAATTCGTGGCACTATCAGATCCGCCTACCAGTCCCTGCTCAATTGAAAGTCTAGACATTAATGGAGGCTATCAAAGTGCCGGAAGCTTTCCCATCAATGGCCAGAACTTCAACGGCGTTAACCGCTGGACTGGCGGGTTCTCGGACACTCTGAGTGTTTCCAAAGGCAAGCACATGGTTGTGGCCGGCATAGACGTGTTGCGCCAGTATTGGTACGAAAATACGGACTGGCTGGCGCTGCCGATTGTAAACTTTGCCGGTGGTCCGCAGGGCCAATTCACTGGCAATGGATTTTCCGATTTTCTGCTAGGCGATATGAGTACCCTGGAGCAAGGTGGAGGCGAGTCCAACGCAATTCATGCCTGGATGATCGCTCCCTACGTATCAGATGAGATTAAAGTGAAGCCAAATCTGACACTTTCAGTAGGTCTGCGTTGGGAACCCTGGATAGCGCCTGTCGTGGCTTCGGGACGCATCGCCTATTATGTGCCTGGCCAACAAAGTAAACGATATCCCGGCGCACCGTTAGGAATGCTTTTCCCAGGGGATGAGGGCGTTCCTGCGTCGGGAGGACCGAGTGACTACGCAAAGTTTTTTGATCCTCGCCTGGGACTTGCCTGGCAGCCGAAGGCGCTACCTCATACTTCTATCCGCATGGCTTTCGGCATGAACGCTACACCGATCGACTATTCGTCCTATAACCACGCCTCGGATCTAGCACCCTTTAGCCCCACGTACAGTTTCTCCACACAACAAAGTGTTACCGTCAACAACCAGACAACGGTGATTCCGATTATTCCATTCGACCATCCGTGGAGCGTGTATACGCCCCTGAATGACCAGAATCCCTTTCCGCCGTTTGCAAGTCCCGGGCATCCCCCGGGCCCAGTGCATTATTCTTCCCACCGATCAACATTCAATCTTCGTTTGCCACGAACTACACCGACGGCAGGACCTACACCTGGAACATGAGTATTGAGCACCAATTCGGTGCGAATTGGATAGCCACATTCGCGTATGTGGGTAGCGAGACCGATCACCAGTCGTTTCAAAACGAAGCCAACCCAGGGCTACCCGTCTGCGGCCCTGTCAACACGAGTGTCGCACCGGGCACGCCCGGCTACTGCGCGGCGGTCACGAGCAACCCACGCATTAACCAAAATTACACTTCGGTGAACGTATATTTTTCTAACGCAACCGCAAATTACCAATCTGGGCAGTTTAGCTTGCAAAAGCGGTTTTCTCACGGTTTACAGTTCCAGGCGAATTACACCTATTCCCACACTATCGACATGGATAATGGAGGAACGGGAATCAATGGCGGCACTCCCGATGATCCTGGTTGCCTCCCATGCAATCGCGGAAATTCCAACATCGATACACCGCAGGTGTTTGTGGCGAATTTCGTCTACGAGACTCCTACGCGGGCAGGCTGGAACCGTGCAGCCAAACTCGGGTTGGGCGGGTGGCAACTGAGCGGCATCTACCGGGCGCAGTCCGGTATTCCTTTCACAATTTATTGCGGCTGCACTTCGTCCTGGCAGAATGCAGGCCAGGACTGGGCGCAGTTCGCTTCCGGTGTTACTCAGGTTCATACTGGCTCAGGCAGTCTAGAGTTCTCCCCTGACCTGGGCGGATTTACAGGTTATTTAAATCCAAACGACTTTGATCCCTTGGGGCCACCGCAGGGATCGTCCGGCAACACGGGGAAGAACCCGCCGGGAGTGTTCGGCCCCGGAATCAACACCTGGGACCTTGGGATGAGCAAGAATCTTCGTTTTGCCGAACGGTACCGATTCCAGTTCCGTTGGGAAATGTTCAACGCCTTTAACCGGGTTACCTTGGGTTCACCCAGCAATTACGTCGCGTATGGCAATCTCGGATTGATTAACTCTACAAATGGCGCCTATCCGGCGCGCGTCATGCAATTGGCGGCGAAGCTCTATTTCTAGTTCAGGGAATGATTCGAACACCATATAACCGTGGATCGTTGAAAGAGCTGCCTGCGCTTGCCTATTTGGTTTTGTGGCGAAGCCCCTGTTCGTTTGTCGTGGCAAAGGAGGCTTTATGCGGTACCTCGTTGTAGTTATTCTGCTTCTCACCGTTGCGATACAAGCCCAAACCGGTGCCCCCTCTCAGTATTGCAAAACCAACGCTGAGGCAGAAAGCGCTCTCAGCCAAATCGACGCGCAAGACAACCCTCCGTTTTCCCGACAAAGGACCGCACTAGAGGAGTTACTCGCTAAGTATCCGGACGACCTTCGGGTAAACACGCGATACCAGGAATTTCTGCGAAATACCTCCGCAAATGCCGATCAGCGCATGCTGTTGGAGAAGTACCACGGCCTGGCGGCTAACCATCCTGACAGTTTTGAATATCAATACCTCTATGCCAGTGCTCTGACGGGCATAGATACACCCAAAGCCATTGCCGTTCTACAAGGTCTCGTCGCCAAGGATGCGAGCTATCCGTGGTCTTATCTCGGACTCGCACGCATCCATGATTCCCTAGGAGGCGCCGACCTTCAAATCGGCGGAGCGTTTTCCGATGTCGCGCTGTTGCGCAAAGAACTTGATTCATTTTTGCAGATTTGTCCAGATTCTTTGAACGAGGAAGTGTGGCATCTGATACAGCGCCACGTCACTCCGGAAACGGCGGCCCAATACGGTACGCACCTTCGGGCAAACCTCGGGGACCAGATCGGCGACAATTACATCCAGCTATGGCCAATCACATGGGATCTTGAATTTAGGGGAGCTGCTGGCGACCAACAGGAACAAGTGCGCGAGCAGATCAGGAGCGACTTGCAGCGGCTGGATAAGATGCGCGGAGAGCACAACATTCCTGGTCTATCCACGATTCGGCAGGGATACGAGTTGCTGGGTGACTTGTCATCCACTATTCGCGTGGAGCAGGAGATGCTTGCTCGGTATCCGCATAACACCACATCGAATTGGGTATGGCGAAAACGGTGGGCTCAGGAACATCCATTTCCCGAGGACGAGGAAAAGCTGGATGCTTACTACCGTTTGGAATCCAGAATGTTCGCAGAGCAACTCAAGATCTTGCCAGATGACGCCGGACTGTGGTTTTTCCAGTTGCGGGATCTGAGCGCATTGCCGGAGACAACACCAGAGGTACTGGAGTCCACTGCGGATAACCTACTGAGAACTATGCGAGCCGATAATGCTGAATCTTCCAAATACACCATGATGGCGGAGTTTCCCATTGTTCAGATGTATCTGCAGAGGAAGATACGGGTGGATCAGGTTCCCGCGTTGGTCGAACAAGCAGTGCAGTATTACCATGAGCACAACTCGATTTCGGATCTCACGGTACCCGATAAGCAATCCACTTCCGAGATTTGGGAACTGGGCGTAAAAATCGAAAGCGCAGATTATCTCGCGGAGGCGGCCCTCGAACTCAGTAAGCCGGAGATTGCAAGAAAAGCCGTCACTGAGCTGCAAGACGCAACGCCCAACGACCCCTATTCTAAATGCCGGCTTTGGACTGCTCGAGCCAAGTTTGCTGAGTCTGACGGGCGCCAACTGGACGCCTTGGTCATGTACCACTTAGCCATTGAGAGCCGCACTCCTGATAGTTATGTTCCCAAGAAAGACGAAGTATCCGCGAGTGAACAACGGCTCTGGAAGGAGTTGGGCGGAACCGATGCAAGTTATACCTCATGGAACAAGATGCCGCACAACACCGAAGTGGCAGAAAGTAAGAACTGGACAAAACCAGCCATCGAGCTCCCGCCCTGGAAACTCCGCGACTTGCAAGGAAAGATTTGGAAACAAAGCGATTTTCACGGTAAGACTATGCTCATTAACGTGTGGGCGAGTTGGTGCGTACCTTGCCGCCAAGAGCTTCCAAATCTACAAAAGTTATATGAGCAGGTACAAGGAAGATCCGACATCCAGATTGTCACCTTCAATGTAGACGGTGAGTTGGGCAAACTGCTGCTGTTCATGAAAGAAAAGGGTTACACTTTTCCCGTTCTTCTCGCACAAGATTATGTCGGCGAGTTAAAGATTGAGAGCGGGATCCCCCGCAATTGGATCATCGATGCGCGCGGAAAATGGTTATGGGATCAGACGGATTTCACTCCTGACCCACAATGGAAGGAGAAAATGCTGGCTAAGATCGAATCGGCGAAAACCCAATGACTTCCTGGCAAATACTACGAAGTCGAGTCCCGCTGGCCCGATCAATCAGGTTCATCAAGACCCGTGATTTTCAGAGGAACGCAGCTTCTTTGCTTCCCAGACTGGCTGACAGCGTTTTTCTATGTTTGCACGCGACGTAGGGCCGAGCACAATCGAGGTTATGCGCTGTAAGACCACGCGGAAGCTGGTTGTTTTGCTCACCGTCTCTTTCGCTGCACTTCGTTGCTATAGCCAGACAGACCAACCTGCCACAATCCCCGGAACTGCTGTGACGGTGAAGGCCGACGAGGTTTCTCTCGACCTTGTGGTTCACGATAAGAAACAGAGACCCGTCCTCGATCTGAAGCCTGACGAGGTTGCAATTACGGATAACGGAGACCCAGTTAAAATCACCAGTCTTCGCCTTGTAGGCAGCGGATCGGAAAATGATCATCTGATCACGTTGGTCTTTGATCGTTTGAGCGCCACTCTAAAGAAAACTGCCGCTGAAGTAGCGGGGAAGATTCTGAAAGCGACGCCGGACAGCGAATTCTCACTTGCTGTACTGAGAATTGGGCCCGGACGTTCTGGGACTTTTGCAGGGATTTACTTCTGATCGGAACGAGCTTCAACAGGCTATTAATGCGGCCATTGAGCCAAAAACAACGAGTACGAGCAGTGACCTGGAAAAGCGTGCCGAAGCCAGCCTCATGGCTGCAGCGGAAACAGGCACCGATCCCTCGGGTAGGCGTGTAAGCGCGAGGGATCGCTCCCTGGCACGGACGTTGGACACTGCGCTTCGAGATTCGGCGAGGATTGTGCAGGATCAGCATACGCAGGCCTATCTTTCGGAGTTACTGGCCTTGATGGGCTCGGAGCGGGGATTGGCGGGGCGCAAGGTTTTGATCTATTTCACCGAGGGGACGTATGCGGATTCGCTCGGCCAGGAGATGACACAGTCGATCATTGGCGCGGCAAATCGGGCCAACATAAGCATCTATTGCATCGACTTGACCGCCCTCGCTAAAGCTAAAGCAGGCGCGGACTCTCCCACCGAAGGTATAGCGGATCTAGTGGGCAGGGTTCCCACTGGGATCGTGGAGCCCACAAATACGGGACCGAATCCAACGATGCCGGCGCCGGGCACAGACTATGCGACGCGTGGCCAGATGATCGCGATGACGTCAGGAAATTTTCATGATGGGAATCCAGCTCAGGAATTGGCAGAGGGTACAGGCGGGAGTTATGTGGACGGCACGCATAGCCTGCAGAAGCCGTTGCAACGAATGATTCAAGACATGACAACGTACTACGAAGCGTTCTACGTCCCCGCTCTCAACAAATACGACGGGAAATTTCGTCCTGTTTTTGTCAAGCCTCTCAGGAAGGGAATCAAGATCCGGGCTCAGGAGGGATATTTCGCGCTACCCCCTGATGCTTCGTCCGGGATTCAGCCATTTGAGTTGCCGCTGTTGAACATATTGGGCGAAGCGAAATTGCCTACTGATGTAGCGTTTCGCGAATCGGTACTGCGGCTGGGGAATTTACCCAACCGGGATGGAAATACGCTGGCAATCGAGGTGCCGCTCTCAGAAGTGGAAATTCGACAGGACGGCAATACGAATCTCTATTCGGCGCAAGTTTCAATTCTGGCGCGGATAAAGGATAAAACCGGCGCAATCATAGAGAAATTTAGCCAGGATATTCCTCACCGCGGCGCTTTAGAGCAGATTGAAGAAGCCAAGTCTGAAGTGATAACGCTGCAACGTCATTTCGCGGCACCACCCGGCGAATACACGCTGGAAACCGCCGTTATGGATCGTCTGAGCGGAAAAGCGGGTGGTCATCGTATCAGCTTCGAGATTCCTGATGCTTCTGCCGATTTGTCATTGAGCGATATGGTTCTTGCACGACGGATCGAGCCCTTTGACGTCGAAACCGATCCTCTGGAGCCGCTGTGGAACGGTAGTGGAAGAGTGATGCCCAATCTTTCCGGCGAAGCGACCCGCGAAGCCAAAGAAGCCTCCGTATTTTTCGTCACTCAGCCGGACGCTCGCTCGTCCGAACCTGCCACACTGGATATTCAGATACTGAAAGACGGCAAACCGCTCAAGGGAATGTCGACTGCATCGAAACAAATCGACGGACAGAAGGCTGCGTCGCATCTGGCAAGCTTTCCCGTGAGCTCACTTCCTGACGGTTCTTATCAAGTGATAGTGACGCTGCACCAGGGAGGAAAGACAACCTCGACCTCAACCGCGTTCACGCTTGCCGGAGGCCAACCCGCCGACCAGGAGAGCGAAGGAGCGACTTCCAGTCTGCCGGCTCTCTCAATCGACGCCAGCCTTCCACCGCCCGCCATCACATTCTCCACCGGCTCGGTCAAGCCGCCGCCGAAGGCTCAAATCAGATCCATTCTTGCGGATACCACCGATCGCGCGATCAAGTATGGCCTCGCCTTACCGAATTTGATTTGTACTCAGGTGACAAACCGATCTGTGGATACGTCTGGACAGGGAAAGTGGAAGCATCAAGACACCATCACCGAGCGTCTCACCTACGTGGACAATAAAGAGAAGCGTACATTTCTGACGCTGAACGGTTATCCGACTAAAACGGGAACTGCCGGCCTGATGGGGGCGTTGTCAGAGGGCGAAATGGGCGGCATCCTGAAGGCGGTGTTTGAACCATCGTCAAAACCGAACTTTGAATGGAAGGAACGGGGCTCGCTGGGAAATGCGCCGGTCGACGTTTTTGCCTACAGCGTACTGCGCGAGAACTCCACATTCCTTCTTGTAAGTAATACTGCGACAAGTCAGGCAGAAATCGCGGGCTTGCATGGCCAGATCTTCGTCGACAGTGCAACTCATGGCATTCGTCGTCTCACCATGGTTGCCGACGGCTTGCCGAAGACGTTTTTCATCGAGGCGACCTCCATCAGTGTGGACTACGACTATATTGCGATTAATGGTCATGACTTCCTGTTGCCCGTCAAGGCGCAGGTCGGTCTGAAAGAGCGAGGACGGAAAGCGATGCTGAACGAAATCGAGTTCCGCGACTACCGCCGCTTCGGTTCAAAGACAAGAATCACACCGCTTGCCCAAACGCCCTGATAGGGCGATCTGGCTTGCGCTCTTCCCATTTAGTTCCTTAAACATTCGCACGAGAAGGCAAGGAGACTACGCCAACCGAGGGTGGGAAAGAAAGAAAAGGAGCCAGCGAGATGCAGCAAGACCGCGAGTCGTTGATCAACATCGAAGGTCTCACAAAGATTTTCTACACCGACGAAATTGAAACCCACGCGCTTTCCGGCGTGCATCTGTCCATCAGCAAAGGCGAGTACGTTGCGATGTCTGGACCCTCGGGATGTGGCAAATCGACGCTGCTCTCCATCATCGGCCTGCTGGATACGCCGACCGACGGCACGTACTCCCTAAACGGCAAGCCCGCCGAGAACCTCGACTTCGCCGAGCGCTCGCGCATACGCAACCAGGAGATCGGCTTTATCTTTCAGAGTTTCAACCTGATCGGCGATCTCACGGTGTACGAAAACGTCGAACTGCCGCTCACCTATCGCCAGAAGATGCCCTCCGCCGACCGCAACCAGCGCGTCATGGAAGCGCTTGAGCGCGTCGGTATGGCCCACCGTCTGCGGCATTATCCTTCGCAACTCTCCGGCGGTCAGCAACAGCGCGTAGCTGTGGCCCGCGCCCTCGGCGGAAAGCCGTCCATCCTGCTCGCTGACGAACCCACCGGCAACCTGGACTCGCGCAACGGCGAAGCCGTCATGGAACTGCTGCGCGATCTCCACGAAGAAGGCGCGACGATTTGCATGGTGACGCACGATCCCCGCTTCGCCAAGCACGCTCAGCGCGAAGTCCATCTCTTCGACGGCAAAGTCGTCGCCGAAGAAGAACGGAAAAAGCTGATGGAAGAGGTGAAGGCGTAGGGGAATCTCGGGATTCTCTGGCCATGCCGGAGTGGCATGGATTCGGCTCCTTGTTTTCCCGGCACGCCGGGCGGCCCTGGTCAAATCGCTGGCAGATGCAACGACGGAGTGAGGAAACCGCCATGTCTAACCTGCTCAAGCATCTCCGCTTCAGTACTCGCAGCCTTCGCAAGAATCCAGGGCTGACGATTGTCGTACTGCTGACGCTCGCGCTGGGAATCGGCGCCAACACCGCCATGTTTACCGTGGACTACACTTCCATGGTCGCCAACATCCCGTATCCCAACCCTGACCAACTAGTAGTGCTCTGGGCGAGGGGGCCACTAGGGGGCAAAGGGGGCACCTCACCAGGGGATCTGCTCGACTGGAGGCGCGAGAACCAGACATTCCAGAAACTCGACGCGGTTACTAGCACCTCGGTTAACCTCTCGACCCAGGATCAGCCAGAGTTCCTCAACGGCTGGCAAACTACTCCAGGTTTGTTTCGCACTCGCGGTGTCAAGTTCGTGCTCGGCCGGGATTTTCTCGAGGAAGAAGGGCAGAGTGGGCGGGACCACGTCATCTCCTTAAGTTACAAGCTGTGGAAACGTCTGGGCTCAGACCCGAATATTCTCGGCAAGTCATTGCGGTTGAACGGAGAACCTTACACCGTCGTGGGTGTCTGGGCGGAGGATACCCCGGAAAGCCGTAACTATTTCGCATGGTTCATCACGCCGCTGGCTTTCAAGCCCGAAGAACTCACCCATGAAGGGCACGGCTTCCTGGTTGTCGGGCGCATGAAACCAGGGGTCACGATCGCGCAAGCGCAGGCCGACATGGACCGGGTTGCCGCCATACAGGCAAAGACTTATCCCTCCGACAAGGGCTGGGGCATCTCGGTTGAGCAGCTCAAAAATGACTTTTTTCCCAAAGAACAGCGAAGGATTTTTTGGCTCCTGCTGGGCGCGGTCGGCTTTGTGCTGCTGATTGCTTGCCTGAATATAGCCAATCTCCTGCTAGCCAAGGGCATGACGGCACAGAAAGAGATCGCGGTGCGGATCGCGTTAGGCGCGCGCCGTGGGACGGTTTTCGTCCAGCAATTAACTGAGAGCGTGGTGCTGGCTCTTGCTGGCGGATTGCTGGGTTTGGGAGTTGGATATGCCATGCTGCGGGCAACCAGCGCGGTGATACCACAGGAGACATTTCCCGCGGAGGCCGACCTGAGGCTAAACCTCCCGATCCTATTGGTCATGTTCGCGGTCACAACTCTGTGCGGACTATTGTTTGGCAGCATTCCGGCCTGGTATGCCTCGCGCGTCAGCCCGGGCGAAGCCCTTAAAGAAGGCGGCCACGCGGGAACTGGAGCCGGCCGGCATCGCCTGCGCCGCATCTTGGTGGTTGCTGAGTTTGCGTTAGCCCTGCCTTTGCTGGCAGGCGCGGGGCTGGCTGTGCACAGCTTCTGGAATCTTCGAAAGCTCGATCTGGGGGTACGCACCGATCATGTCCTAACCTTCGGGCTGCGGGTGCCCGACGATCGTCCGAACGATCCTGACCAAATTCGGACGTACTACCGGCAGATTCTGGATCGCATTAAATCGGTTCCCGGCATTACTCATGCTGCAGTGACAACCGGCGTTCCCATGGAGGGCATGTTTGGGCGAGCCTTCACGATTGCGGGGAAACCGGCCTCTAGTGATCCGTCGCAGCGCCCTGGCGCTCTGTTTCGCATGGTGACTCCAGAATACTTTCAAACCTTTGGAATCCAACTGCTCCGAGGCCGCGCAATTTCGGATCAGGACACCGCCTCGGGCCTGAAGGTCGCCCTCGTCAGTCAGGACCTCGCAGATAAATTTTTGAAGGGCAGCGACCCTCTCCAAGAACGGTTGGTGATCGCAGGGTTCGTTCCCGGAGTGCGCAAACCTGGGCCTCCTGCGGAGTGGCAGATCATTGGCGTGTTCCACACCGTTCGCAGCTTTGGATTCCGTGAAGATTTTCCCGAGATCGTCCTTCCTTTTGCCCAGAGCCCCTGGCCGAGCGCGGACTTTGGTGTGCTTACCTCGGGAAACCCTGAAACCATGATCCGGAGCGTCGCGGCCGCTGTTCATAGCGTGGACCCTGACATCGCATTGGCAGAGCCGCGCACCATGGAGCAAGTGCGTTCGGCATTGATGGTGAACGACAACTTTATGGCGATCCTGTTCGGCAGCTTCGCCGGGATTGGGCTGGTGATGGCGGGCGTTGGCATTTATGGCGTGATGGCTTTCTCGGTGGCGCAGCGCTCCCACGAGGTTGCCATCCGCATGGCGCTGGGCTCGAGCCGCAATCGCGTGATCAGCCTTGTAGTCCGTGAAGGCATGCTGCTGGCCGGTATCGGGCTGGTACTGGGTTTAATTGGAGCTTATTTCGTCGGGAGAGGAATGCAGACTCTTCTGTATGGCGTCCGCGCCATGGATTTCGCTGCTTTCGCGGCGGTCGCGGTGGTACTTGCGGGAACTGCCCTCTTGGCCTGTTACTTGCCCGCCCGCCGCGTCGCCCGAGTCCATCCTATGGAGGCGCTGAGGTATGAATAGACAATAGTGTGTTCGAGGTGAAACAGTACAACCTTCGGCTCACTCCTGAAGGAAAGAGAATAGCTGCCGCACTGCCGGAATACGCCCGACTATGACGGAGACGGCTACGCCCGCCATAATCAAAACTCCAGGATCGTGTTTGTCGTCTCTTTTTTCGACGTGCAAGCACTGCTCCCAGCAAGTGGACTTGTATGGGGAAAGTGGCAGCATTGGACTTCATCGGCGTGGAGTTATTTCGACCGTTGGGCTTAATTTTGGTGGGGGCATCCGTTTCGTTGCCGCATTTTGTGCGCGGCTGCTCGTGGCATTTCTGCTCTCCTAGTGTTGCCTTCTTCCCCTCTGTCACGCAGAAACGCGGAGTGTGCTATGCACCGACGGCACGGGTAACTTCGAAGCTGCATTATTCACCAAGGTTCAGGTGCACGTGGGGGCGACTAGGGAGGCGGCGATGGCTGTTCGTTCCTGTGAGGCGACCCTGAGTTGGAAGGATCAGAGGTTGGTGGTAACCACGAATATTCCTGTGCTCAATCTTGATGCCTTCGGTGTGGACCTTGGGCTCGCTGGGCCGGTTGCTGCCTTTCAGCTAAAGAAATCCAAAACTGAAACTGGGTCAGCTTCTTTGCCGCTGCCGATACGGACCTGGACGGGCGCGTAGAAATTTGGACTAATGACGCCGCTGCTATCGAAGGCACTAGACAATTTAACGCCTGCGGAGTTGGATTTTGCGCTCCCTATGGTGCTGCGTTTTGAGAGGGGCAGACTTCTGGACGTAACCTCCGAGTTCAGCACTGACGTCGACAAGCAGATCGAAACACTCCGTTCACAGTTTCGTCCGCAAGACTGGACCGATTTCAAAGGCAGTGACGGTGCGTTGCAATCCGGCAATTCATTGTCAGCGCAAGCGGGTCGCTTGCGGGAAGTGAAGGTCAAAGTCTTGGAGATCGTGTGGTCGTATCTCTACAGCGGTCGTCAGCAAGAAGCGTGGCAAACTCTCGCAGAGCTATGGCCTGCCTCAGACCTGGACCGCATTCGTGAGGTTCTGTTGAAAGCGCGTGCCAACGGAATGCGCGCTCAACTTGATGGCATTTCCACGGCTGCTCCAGGAAGAGGAAAGCGGTCCAGGTCTTCGCCACTATCCCCACGCCAGAAGTGAACATGCCTCGGTCGGGAATGGCATCCGCTGCCCCAACCAGGATGGGTGCAGCGCTGGGACCGACGGCTGGTTCCGGCCGACCGCTCGACGCAGGGGCCGGATGGCAAGACACGGTCGTCGCTGCCGTGCCGATTCTGATCAGGATTCTCCCAAGCGTGGGCGAGATGACAGTTACTCTTGTAATTGACTCGGCCGGGAAGGTGCGCTCTGCTACCCCTAGCGGCAGCGCTATCTCGAACAATGCGGAGCAGATGAATGCGATTTCGGGATGGAAGTTTGTTCCTGCATTCAGAGACCATCAGGCCGTTGCCAGCAGCATGGTTCGCATGATCTCGTTGGAACAGTATTTATTCCACGGGACGAAAACCATGCGCCAACATCACCGAATTTCTACGCTTCTAGAGAAAGAAGTCATATGGTGTTCTTCCGAATCTGTCACCACTTCCCGGATCGTGTAGGTCCCCGGCTTGAGTTGGAAGCTCATCTTTACATCGATTCCATCGCTTAACAGTTTAGGTAGAGCGTCATCCGGCACGTCAACTTTAGCTTGCCACTGCTGGCCCGTAACCAAATTGCCACTTCGGTCGAGGATGGCTGAGACAAAAATCACCGTATTCTGATTCCGCGCGCCTTCCTTGTGAAAGTGAAGAGATCTTGTATCCAGGTGTGCGAGCACCTGAAGCGCGCCGTTGTCAGCCGCTTTGGAGACCTCTGTGCGGACTTCGACCGGAAGCTGCTGCGGGTCAACGCTGGAAAACATCGCTTCCCGGATTCTCTCTTTGGTCTCGGGATCAGTTGCTGTCACGGCCTGCGCCTGCGCTTCACCTTGTGGCGCCGTCTCTGCAACGGCTGCCTGCTTAGCCGCAAAATATCCTCGCCGCGCTTGCAGAATGAATCCCTTATGTTGTTCCGTTAACGTAACGTTCAATTCGTGAAACCTGCCATCTGGCTTCATATCCGTGGGAGCGAAAGCCAAAATATAGGACACCGGCGCATCCACCAATGCGCCGAATCCCGCTTTCAGATCGTTATCATTGTGAAAAAACTCTCCCCCGGTGCCCTGAGCAACTTCTGCTAATGCATCGGCTGCAAACATTTCCCGACCCGTATTTAAGCTATGTACGGCTCCCAGCAGGGTTCCAGACGGCAGAGAACTTTGGGAAACATCTACCTCGCTCAACAGTACCGCCAGTCCCCTCGCGTCCAGCACGCTAATCACGGTCTCCGAGCGCAACGCATCGTCAATGATCCCGTCAATTTGAAGCTGTTCATTCTGCGACAAGAAACCTGGTGATACGAGGACTACTGTGCGCTGGCCTGGCATGTGCGAGATGTATTTCACTACCTCATCCAGTTCCCCAAGGTCAGCCCGCGCCCGATTTTCGTCCTGCTCCACCACCGTATGTGCCAGCATGCGAACGTACTTCTCCGGATCCGGATCCATGCTTCCCCCCATGTCGCAAATCCGTCTCTTCTCGTCAAGTGCCACCGCCATGGCATCCGGGTCTGTGTTATTGACAATAGCGAATGCCTGGTAATCGGAGAGATCTGGACATGCTGGCATTCGTCCCGCCTTTGGGCTGGCGTGGAGTTTGGTCAGCGCTTCACGAATCATTTTGGAGTCCGAGGTAAAGTCCGACAACGTACCTCCGGAGGTAAATATCCCAACCCGGTCTTCCGGCCGAAGGTTGGCTGCCAGGTAGTGATCTGCCGCTTCGCGTACCTGTATTAGGTCGGTATCGGACATGTGCAGATCGTCAAAATACAGTGCAAGAAAACGCAGGGGCGTAGCTGCAGTCGGTACAACCGCGGCCAGAGATTGACCGGTCGCAACGGCAGAAGATGGATTCGCAGATTGCGTCGCCGAAGTTCCTACTTCAAATTGCGTGATGGTCTGCT
The DNA here is from genome assembly GCA_963712035.1 of uncultured Acidobacteriaceae bacterium. GTDB lineage: Bacteria > Acidobacteriota > Terriglobia > Terriglobales > Acidobacteriaceae > PALSA-270. The sequence continues at coordinate 596,651 of CAVQGL010000010.1, forward strand.
CTTTGCCTCGATCGAATAGGTGGAAATCCTCTTTCCGAAGACCTTCGATCGGTTTGCCTTGCGCATCACGAACTACCACGCGAACGACTACAAGATTGCTGGCTACTCTTAACTGGAATGCAGTCTGGTTCTGCGTCCCGGCAGGAATCTTCTCGTTAGTCTGGGTTTGCGCTTCAAGCGAGCCGCCGAAGAATGCAAAAAGCGCCAACAAACCAGTCAAAGTTGCGGGATATCGCGAACCCGGAATCCTAAATCTAGGCATGGGTTGCCTCCGACACAATGAGTTTAGCAACCACCGAATCCCGAGCAGAACTTCGATGCAAGCAATGCGTCTGCGGGAACGCAGACCTCGGATGCAGGCAATGCGTCGAAGGGATGCGATGCACCGCAGAACGAAGCCGACCGAGTTCACCAAGCAGTGAGCCAGAAACAGCGAAAGAATTGAGCGGCCAGACCGTCCATTTTCGTATCCAGCCCATGATTTCACAGTTGGTTCCTCGCAGAATGCGCCCGTTTGGCTCCCCGATACACGCTTCCCGCGACTGATGAGCGCAAATGCTGCCCAGGGCTTGGATAAGGCTGTCAGGAAAATCCAGATTCGGCTGAAGCGCGGCTCTGACAAATCGTTGGTGGTTGTTGGATGCCCAATCGATAAGATGTCCCATGACTTGCTTGCTCGACCAACCGCCTGACAATATGGGCTTGGTACTTTCACACTCGGAAATTTTCCGAAGCCTTGGCTCCGTTGCTTCGGCGCCAGGAGCAGCAGCTTCTCGCTTAGCTCTTCCATAAAACACCTCAGTGCCGATTTGGTTGCGACCAGGAAGGGAACGTGAAGGTGCAAGCAATCCAAGAAGCCGATTGGTTGCTGCTGGTCACTCTCTGGGCGGCTTACAATCGTTACCGTGCACATGTAATAGCGCACTTGCCAGCTACCCAACTAGAAACAGTTTGCCGCATCGGTTCGGGAAGTGCGGTAACCCTTGGTTTCTTGGCTAGAGACTATCTTACCCATCTGGTCCACCATCTAAACCAGCTGGGAGTTGACTGACACTACCGTCCTTTGCGCTGCGGCAGAAAATCGCTGACGCGACTGTCCACTTCCGGACAGCAATTTCCATAACCGGACGGTTTTCACCTCGCGCTAACAATAAAGATAAACATGATAGGACGCCCGAGACGCCTCAATGTGCGGAATCGCGGATCGATGAAGTGCTTATGTCTCGGATCGCTTGAATGACGAGATCAGGTTGATCCAGCGGATCATGTGTCCGCTCTGTTCAGCGAGTCGAAACTCCCCGTGAGTTGAACGCTTCGCGACCTCTTGTTGACCAATTCAGGAAGAAGCTGCAATTGCGTCTCGGCGATTTTTGGGAGTGCTTCCGAGATGGTCTTGTCCAACTCTTCCAAGGCGTCCGCGCCTATCAAGATGGGACCATCAATCTCCAATTCACTCGGGTAAACCACCTCCGGCATGATCCTCTCCTAAGCGATGCGCATTGCTCCGTAGGGGCCTCCGCTGCGCAAACGTAGACATATGCTAGGGGTTTAGGCCCACCGTGTCTACAGCAGCCCTTAGAATCGCAAATTCTGGGTGTATAGTGTGCGGGTTGTCTACAGGTCCACCCCAATGTCGATACCCACAATCCATTTCTCCATCTCCGGGAGTGTGCTTGCACTGTATGGTGCCATCCTCTCGACAATCACCGCAACCGCTCAGATTATCGCTCACTACAGAGAGAGGGCCAAGATCAAGATTCGAGTGTCGCGCAATATGGAAACGATGGGGGACCCCAGCACGGATGGCATGACGTTTACCATTGTCAACGTGATCAACGCGGGACGTAGGCCAGTCACGATAGCAACCATTGGAGCCTATCGCCTTCACCCTCAGAAACCTTTTGTATGTCCCGACACTCGACCACCGCTGTCCCATGAGTTAACTGAGGGCAAACAAATGATGGCGATGGTTGACCAGACCAGCATCTCGGAAGACTCTCGAATCGAATATTGGATGGCGCAGGATGCGACAGGTCGGGAGCACAGGCTGAATGTTGCTCCGTGGTTCGAGCGCTGGGTATCAGCGAGGAGAAGACTTCGCGGGGCCATACGAAAGGCCAAGGAACTTGAAATAAAGGAACAAGCAGAGGAGAAGTTTCCAGAGTCACTAGACTCAGACTCCGACGTTCGGATGATTCTCAATTCTGAGGGCAGGCTTGCTTGAAAGCAGAAAAAACAACAACGTGTAGATTCTGGTTCCAGCGTTCTGGATGATCTCGCAAAAACTTAGAGATGATCGCCGCGACCTGCGTATCGGTCATACCGGTGATGCAGTTTGCTAAGGGTTCGATTTTAGTCCCATCCCAAGTGGCTGGTGCGCCAAACAACGGAGCAAGCAGCATCCCGTCTACTATGCCCATCTCATAACCCCGCTGCGTGCCGGCGTCCAAATGGAGATATTCTTCTCCCGTCAAGAATCCGTTGTGAACGGAAACCCCCGTTGCGAAAATCCCGAAAACGCAAACAGCATGAAGATAGCAAGCATGGCCCGTTTCATGTGTTTCCCATTCGTCCACTAGTGTAACGCTCCTCCGACCCCCGTCCGAATGCCATACGCACCCATGCGCAAAGCATCCGACATTTCCCACTCCCCTATGCGAAATGCCACGCGCAATTGCCACGCTGGTACGCGCAACGTCATGCGAAGGCCCATTGCTAGGACTAGCAGCTTTCGCATGGGATCGCTTTGCATTTGACATGGGATAGCCGTCCGCATCCGCATCGGATGGGGCATGTGCAACGGATCAGCAACCAGACTTTGGTGTGCAACGCACTTCGCAGCGCATCGCGCATACACCTGCCGGTCACAAAAAAATCGGAGCATGGACGGCGCAATGGTGGAAGTGTTCAGGCCGTGGAAGCAAACAACCGAGTTCTGGCCGGCAGGTCATTGAAAATATGGCGGAGAGGGTGGGATTTGAACCCACGATACCCGTTAAGGTATGTCCGCTTTCGAGGCGGCCCGTAATCCGTCGATAAACGATTCTACGTCAATGGCTTAGAGTTTTGAAGGGTGCAATAAGGGTGCAAATATAAAACTCGCGGCCATTTTCGTGAAGCGAAATCCTCGAATGCAAGTGCCGAATTTCGCCCAAAGGGCGCCTCTTTCGGCTGGGTGACAGCTCTTCCTCGCGCGTTTGCGCGAAATCGAAAGCTGAACAACAATTCCAGCGCAGAGAGCAGGTTTCATGGCACGCGGACGTGCGCGTTATCAAAGAGGCCGGGTCGTCGCGACCAAGGGCGGCGGCTGGGAGATCCACTACAACGTCTACTTGACCGATCCCACAACCGGCAAACCAAAGCGACATCACCGCAGTCGGGTCGTGGGCTATAAGCCGAAGATGCACCGGGCCGACGCAGAGAAGATCTTGGCCGCTGAACTGGCTGCCATCAACGGCGGTCCAGTCACCCGAGCGGCAGACGGGACCATCACATTTGGCAATTGGATGCGGAATTTCTACATCCCCATGCGCGGTGCCAACTGGCGGGACGCGACGCGCCGCACCAACCTCGACTACCTCGCCAGCCACGTCTATCCAACCCTCGAACACGTCGCGCTCAAAGACGTCACCAAGTTTCAGGTGCAGATGCTACTCAACCGGCTGGCTGCGGAAGAATACTCGTACACGGTTGTTTATCATGTGCGCGATCTGATCAAAGCGGCCTTGGCGGAGGCCTTGGACCAGGAGGTCCTAGAGCGAAATGTTGCTCGCAAGACCGTCATTCCCGAGATCGAGGAATCCGACAAGCCGGTTCTTCCCGTCGAGATGTATGCCAAGCTGCTGGCCGGTCTTGACGGCATCCGTGACCGCGCCATCTTCCTGATTGCCTGTTTCTGCGCCCTGCGGCCGAGCGAACTCTTCGGCCTGACTTGGGGATGCTACACCGGCAATCTATTCACGATCGTGAATACCGCGTGGCGTGGCCGGCTGCAGCGCAAGAAAATCAAGCGCAAGAACCGCTACGGACGCACCAATTACCGCCTTGTCGCGATCCCCCAAGCCGTGCGCAAGGCGATCGACTTGTGGCGGGCGAGGTGCCCGAACCCGGACCCAAGTGCCCTCATGTTCCCTGGGATGCAAGCGCGTGCGCGAAAGCCACTGGCGACTCCGATTCATCCGGACAATTGGCTGCGCCTGCGCCTGTACCCGGTCGCGAATAGACTGGGGATGGCATTTCATCCTACGTTTCAGGTGCTCCGGAGGAGCTTCTCCACGCATGGCAAGAAAGAAGCACACCCGACCGAGATGCAGGCCCAACTCGGACACAGCGACATTCGTACCACCCTGGACATCTATACGCAGATTACGGACCCGGAAGTGGCCAGAATGGTGAACCAGGTCACAAACCGCATTCTTGGCTTGGATGAGGAGGTTGAGCCGGGCTCAATTCAGTGAGATGGGCGGAGAAATTCGAAGCCAACAGCTTCCCTGATAAAATAAAAATGAAACGGTGGGCGCGGAGAGATGGCCGAGTGGCTGAAGGCGCGCGCCTCGAAAGCGTGTATACCTTTACGGGTATCGGGGGTTCGAATCCCTCTCTCTCCGCCAGTTTATTTGTCCTGTTTATTTTCGCCGAGGGGTCATGCAAACTGGCAAATACTACGTAAGGGTGGCAGGAACGAATCCAGATCGATTCGTTACGGTGTGGCTGGAAGATGGGAGCCCCATTCAGACCGGCGTGGAAATGTCTGGACCCGAGTTGCGTGCTGCGCTGGCAATGAATGGCCGAACCGAGGCCGAGATCAACCAGCTGATTGATGACGCGCGGAACAAGGCAGCGTAATCTCGACAGCAGTTCTTTTGGCCCAGCCCTGACGATCTATCTCCTGCGTTGATCCTGAATAAACTGATGGACGTCTTCTTCACGAAACTTCCACAAACCTTTTCCCTTTGCGGGGCCAAGTTTTATCGCGAATAGCCGCGGTTGCCGGCGACCTAAGGCATGGTCGCGTACCCATCCTTTGCTGACGCCCAGCCATTCAGCTACATCGCTAACGTCGAGCAAACGCTTGGGCTTGGCGGGAAATGGAGACGATTCCAGGAGTCCGAGGGATGGAGATCGGGCCGGCTCGGCTGGTCTTGGTAGAGTGGCCATGGGCGTAGTCTTCCTTGCGGGACCTCAAGTTCGACTTTCAGCGGCATTTTTCGAGTGCGTTGTGTCACGCCGGTCACAAAGGCCGCGAGTCGACAGCGGGGCTGGTCCATGAGTCCTATCTAAATCGGAAACAGATTCCAGTCAAACGCGCTTCGTATCGTGCGCTGAATTCCAGACCTAGTCTCGATTATCGACTGTGACGGTTGGCATCTTCCGCCGAAGCGATTCCGCAACGGGGACTCAGCGTCGAACCGTACTTGCCGCGCCCATGCGAAAAGAAGGAATACTTTGCTCGGCTGCCATCTTAGATGTGTTGCCAAGTTTCGCCTAACCGTTTCGCCAGTTTGCTCGCTTTTGAGGCCTGCTCCGTGGACTCCAACATTTGTAGGAATTCCGCAACTCCTAAAGATGGCGTCGTTCGCCAAGGTAAACGGACATGCCCCGAGCTTGCCATTCGTCCACCTCTTTCGTTGAATGCCGGTTCTACCCGAGATCCGATTTCGGCCAAAGCCCTCGTTCCGTGGCGATTTGACCGAAATTTCATTTGGCATTAATTTCTTGACGCTCAAGACTCAAGAAATCGGGTGCGCGGGAGGCGACTGGTGTTTTCATCGCTTGAAGAAGTCAACTCTGGCCTGCGAACTACGGGCTATATCGCTGACTCGGTGACCGTAACCACGGTATTCCTGGCGGCATGCTTGCATCGGCCGGTGCTCTCGGAAGGCCCTGCAGGCAGCGGGAAGACTCAATTGGCGTATGCAGTTGCAGCCGCGGTCAATACAACCGTCGAGCGTCTGCAGTGCTACCAAGGGATCAGCGAAGAGAAGGCCATTGGAAAGTTTGACGAGTCCCTCCAGAGGCTCTGCGTCGATTTGAAAACGAAATCTAGCGGAGTCGATTGGGAGTCGTTGCAGCGGGAACTGCACAGCCAACGATTCTTCAGCGCCGGCCCTCTGCTGCGAGCGTTGCAATACGAAAAGCCTTGTGTCTTGCTCATCGACGAGGTGGACAAGGTAGACCAGGCCTTTGAGGCCATGTTGCTGGAAATCTTGAGCGTGTGGCAACTCAGCATACCGAAGCTAGGCACGATCTCGGCCAGGAGCATTCCCTTCGTTGTGCTCACGTCCAACGAAGAGCGGAGAATCGGTGACCCACTTCGCCGGCGCAGCTTTTATCTGCGCGTAGAACACCCGACCGCAGAACGCGAGGCAGAGATCGTGGCGCTGCGGACACCGGAATCGAGCCGCGAATTCCACGCGAGAATGGCTGGATTGGCTAAAGCGCTGCGTGGCTGGAGCCTGGAAAAGCCGCCATCCGTCTCGGAAATTCTGGATCTGGCCCAAGCTCTCAAAGTTCTCGGAGCGGAGAAAGTGACCTCGGAAATGAGGGACATTCTGCTGCCCTTGCTGGCCAAGACCGAGGCCGACAGGCGGAAGCTGCTCCTGCGCGACGGATTCGCCAGCCTGGTTTTCGACGCGCAGCAGTACACCGCGCAAAGCTTGGAAGGGAGTACCGGATGAAGCAAGACATTGCGCTAGCTCTCCTGTTATTCGTAATCCCGAGTGCATGGGCACAATCGCCGCCCAAGATGCCGGTTCGTCCCGAAGCTGAGTACTATGTCGTTGCCTATGCTGAACACTATCGCGTACCGGTTCCATTAGTGCGCGCCATTGTTGAGCGGGAGTCGAATTGGCGCGCCTGTGCGATAT
>CAVQGL010000011.1:0-99145 GCA_963712035.1 uncultured Acidobacteriaceae bacterium
CCGCAAAATGTACGCGGCTCCCGCCCCAATTCCAGAGATTCCGTAAGGCGCAAAGGAGTGCCAGTCCGATCCCCAGTTGCTCGGGGTGATGTAATGGATGCCCAATCCGATCACAAACAAAACCACCGCTACCTTTACCACGACGATGGTCGCATTGAAGCGCGCGCTCTCCTTGATGCCCACTACAAGGATGCCGGTGATCACCAGGGCGATGACGAATGCGGGCAGGTTCAACCCGATTTCCATGCCAAACAGATGTGGCGCATTTAACAGATCGTGCGCGCGCCGCAACAACACCGGAGACTGCGCCCCCATGATTTCTGTGACTTTATTGAGAAATGCCTGCGTGCCCGGAACCAGCGAGGCGTCGGAAGCTTGCGCCATCTGCCGCGCGATGATCTGTTCCGCCTGCCGCAGTCCGGTCCAATGGTCATAGGCCAGCCAAAGCGGCATCTTAATGTGCAGGATATCGAGCAACTCAATAAAGTGGTTCGACCATCCCGAAGAAACCGTGCTCGCGCCCATGGCATATTCCAGTGTGAGATCCCAGCCGATGATCCAGGCAAAGATCTCGCCCAGTGTGGCATACGCATAGGTGTAGGCGCTGCCGGCCAGAGGAATCATGGCGGCAAATTCCGCGTAGCAAAGGGCCGCGAAAGCGCAACCCAATCCCGAGACGATGAACGAAAGCATCAATCCAGGTCCGGCGTAATGCGCGCCCAGACCGGACAATACAAAAATACCGGCTCCGATGACCGCCCCTACGCCCAGCGCCGTCAGTTGGAAGGGTCCAAGCGTCCGCTTTAGACTGTGTTCGCCGCTTTCCTTTGCTTCATTGATCAGTGAGTCTAGAGACTTCTTCGCCAGCAGATTCGCCATTTTTATGAGTACCCTTTTATCATTACGATTGTGTATTGACTCGCAGTTTCCCTGACCACAAGAAATACACCGGAATCCCTAGTAGCACGATGATGAGTCCCGGCCAGGTGTACTGCGGCTTGTAGCGCAATAGTATGACATCAATGAACCCTGCCAACACGATATAAATGGCGGGCAGCACGGGATATCCCAGAGCGCGGTAGGGCCGCGGCGCATCCGGATGCGTCCGCCGCAGCACAAACAATCCCGTGATCGTCAGGATATAGAAGACCAACGCCGCGAAAATGATGTAGTCCAACAACTGGCCGTAACTTCCCGAGACACACAAAAAGCAGGTCCACACCATTTGCACCATCAGCGCCACGACCGGAGTCTTGTAAATGGGGTGCAGCCGAGCCGCGCTGCGGAAGAACAAGCCGTCTTGCGCCATCGCGTAATACACGCGCGCCCCAGCGAGGATCAGGCCGTTGTTACAACCAAAGGTAGAGATCATGATCGCGGCCGCCATGAGGAATCCGCCCAGGCTGCCAAACATCTGCGTCAGAACCGCGGTGGCAACGCGATCTTCACTGGCATACTGAATGCCGCGCTCCAGAATCGTTGCCCCATGCGGCACGCCGCTCAGAGGCAGCACGTTCAGATAAACAATATTGCAGCCGATGTAAAGCGCCAGCACGGCGCCGGTTCCCAATACCAGGGATAGCGGCAGATTGCGGCTGGGATTCTTCACCTCCCCGGCGGTGAAGGTCACGTTATTCCACGCGTCGGTTGAGAAAAGCGACCCCACTTGCGCAATCGCCACGATGGTCAGCGCGCCCACCCAAACCGTGGGTCCGCCGGCGCCGACCTGCACCGCATGCTGCACTCCGAGTCCCGCGTTGCGCCAGAAATTACCGTGGAAATTGGCGGCCAACGCCACAGCGTTGCGCCCGAGAAACACGCCGAAGCCCACCAATCCCAGCATGGCGGCCACTTTGGCAAAGGTGAAGATGTTCTGGATAAGCGCGCCCGTCTTCACCCCGAAAATATTGACGATTGAGAGGGTGATCACCAAGACGATGGCCACAAGATTCTGCGTGTTCAGGCCAACGTCCATGTTCCCCAGAACCATGGCGCCCAAATGAATGGGAGGAACTTTCCAGAAATGCAGGATCCAGTGCGTGGATGAAATGGCAGGAAAGAAAACGCCAAGAAATTTTCCGAACGCCACGGCTACAGCAGCGATGGTTCCGGTTTGGATCACCAGAAACAAAGTCCAGCCATACAGAAATCCCCACAAAGGGCCCAGCGCCTCGCGCAAATAAACATATTGTCCACCGGCTCGCGGCATCATGGCGGCGAGTTCGCCGTAGCTGAGGGCCGCAATGATCGTCATGACAGCGGTCAGCAGCCACGCGCCAATCAGCAGCGCAGGCGAATCCACCTCGCGGGCAATCTCCGCGGACACGATGAAGATGCCCGAGCCAATCATCGAGCCCATCACCAGCATGGTCGCGCTGGTGAGCCCGAGCCCCTGGATTAAATCTTTATCTTGATGAGTATGGAGATCCCAATCGCTGCTGGCAGATGGTTTGCTTTCGATACTCACTTGGTTCCTTTGTAGCGCTGGCGTCTCGCCGGCAATACCTAATGTGAAGTCTGACTCTACCGCAAGCTGCGCAAGAATTCCTCTGCTGATTTGCGAGATTCATTAATCAAATCGGATATGACGGCCACCGAATCGGCTCCAGCATCGAGCACCGAGCGGCAGTTGGCCCGCGTGATGCCTCCGATCGCGACTAGCGGCTTGCGGGTGAGCGCCCGCGCCTGACGCACCCCCTCGAGCCCAATCACGGGATCAGGATTGGCTTTGCTGGAAGTGCCGAACACAGGGCCGACCGCGATGTAGTCCGCTGAGGTTTGATCTGCCTCGACGACCTGGACCGGATTGTGAGTGGACACGCCGAGGCAAAGAGTTGGTCCGATTATTGTGCGTACGCTTTCGGGCGAGAGATCATCCTGTCCAACGTGGACGCCACCGAACTCCGCAGACAGGCAAAGATCGGCGCGGTCATTCATGATGAGCGTGACCGAGTCGCCGAGCAACGCTTTCAGTTCGCGAGCCTGATCGAGCATCTGGCGCGCGTGGCCGGTTTTGTTGCGGTATTGCAGCAGAGTGACGCCCCCAGCAACCATATCTTGAGCGGCAGCCAGGAGGGCCACGTCATTCGGAAAGAGGCTGGTGTCGAGGATGGCGTAGAGGCGCGGGAGCGTGGGCATGAGGGCCATGGGCAACGATTTCGATCATACCGTGGGTTCAGGCGGATGGCCCATGGTTCCCTGCCCGTGGAGCGGCGGGTGGAAAGCGTCGGGGACGCGGCGGGTGCCGATGAATGACCTATGTATTCGTCAGCCTCTAGGCGCCATCCTGGGCACACACCCACGTGGGGACAGCCGCCCCCGGCTGTCTGAGACGAGCCGTAGCTCGCCAGTTCTCCCACCCGCCCTGTCATGCTGAGGAAGCGGAGTTCTGCGCCAATGAGCGCAGCACTCCCGACGAAGGACCTATGCATTGCTGGGAAGCGTCAGGAACGCGGGCGGGTGCGCCGTCCTAAATCGCGCTTTTTGTGATGAGGGCGGAGATTTCTTTCTGTTCCCTATCCCTTTGTCATTCCGAAGCGCGGTTTTTGCGCGAGGAATCTGCTTTTCCTGCGCGATCGAGTCACGATGGTCGAGCCGGAGCGGACAGCTCGAAAACGCCCGGGTGGCCCATTCAAGCCCGGTTTTGGCTTGAGTGGGGCAGTTCGACAGCTGGGAGAAGCCTTCCCGCCGCCCGTTCGCGCTTTCGCGCCGTCCATTCCGACTCGATCTCTACGCGTCCTTCAGAGCCAGTGGCATAGTGCAGAAAGCTGCTCCACTCCCAGTCCTCCGGACGATCGCATAATCCTCGCTTCACCGGGTTGCGGTGAATGTAGCGCAGCTTCTCTACAAAGTGCGCGTAGTCGCGAATGTTGAAATCGTAATAGCGCTTTTGCCAGAAATGCTCCGCGTCACCCAGCAAACGCCGCGCTATTCCTTGCTTCAGCGACTTGAGGGCATCGGCCAGCGTATGGGTTTGCTGGTGGCAGAGCCAGCCGGAATTCCCACGCAATCCAAACTCAGGCTTGAGCGGGCCACCGCCGGGCTGCGGTTCGCTGAGCAGAAGGTGAACATGTTCCGGCATGATCACATAGCCGTAGACGTAGAGTCTGTAACTGCAGCGCACTCGTTCCAAGGCTGACTCGAAGATGCGGCGGCAGCAACTCGTCGTAAACAGCGGGCGCCGGCGATAACAGCAAAAGGTGACGAAATGGCCTTGCCGGCTGTGGTGAAAGCGGGTCAGTCCCCAGGGCATCAGGACACTCTGCCTTATTCGGAGGAACAAGTCTGTGACGAGTGAACCCCCGGCTTGAGATTCACCCAAACCCCCACTCAAGCCAAAGAAGGGCTTGAACGGGCCAACAAGCCGATAATAGTCATCGCAAAGCCGCGCGGCCATTGGCAACAGCCTCGCTCTTCGCAATCTCGCTATACATAATGCGGCGTGCGGCGCTTAGAAGCCTCTGATGACCCATAACAATTGATCCAGTCGAAGGAAAGCCGGACTGGGTTACTGAACCGTGAGGGAGGCTTCCAGTTTGCTTTGGGCGGAGTCTGGGCCGCCGGAGAGAGTCAGAAGAACACGAGCACAAACCCGTCGTAGCTTACTAGTCAGGCCACGAGCGGGAATCGCTCCGACAGATGTATAGGGGTTGTGAATAATTTTCCAGCGGCCTTGTAACTTCACAGTGCTTTCGTGAAGCGCGTGATCCATGCCGACTACACCCGCCAATCTGAACGAATCTATCGGCTTCAGACTCGGCCAGCGAACAAGGGTCCAGATAATGTCATCTCCGGTATCACCTTTGCCAGTGACTTCGGACGTGTAGTATTTCCAGTTGTTCGTTAAATCGCCGTTGTGAAAAACGAAAAGGTAGCGACTGGTAACAGCAATTTTTTCATACATTTTGGAACACAGCGGCCCGAAAATTTTCTTCCGCCATCCCTTCGCAGCCCAAAGCGGGCCGATGATTAACGCCGCGATCAGGAGCCGCGCCATCAAGACCGGGTGGGTCTTCAAGGCGGGGAATGCGTCCTGTAAGGTTTGGAAGAAATCTTTCATTTGCCGCTGGGATTTTCGCGCACGTCAAACACCTGGATGCCACGCTGTTTCAGAATACGAATTGCGTCTTTCATCGAAACGGTTTGCGGCGTGAAGTAGATCACGGCCCGCACCCCGCCCTCAGCGTTAAGGTCAACATGCACCCGCTTGCCCAGGTGGTAAAGGCTCGGAATGTAGTGGGACTTCAGTTGATCCAGCAGGGTCGTCCACTGGTCGCTCGACAGGTTGTCCGCCAGGGAATCAAATCTCATGACGATCCCCATCTCGTTGACGTGTGCTTTTATCATTTCCTGATCGCCGTGCTCGCTTCTGAGCATGACGCATGAACGGACTCTGATCAAGTCCAAGCTCATGTTCCGTCTTATTCAGCCCTTGAAGTTCTTGCCCGATGAAAGTCTGTTTGATGACTTCACCTTCCTGCCCCCACCGCTCATCAAACGGCCCGGTGAAGACGTCAGGTGGGAGCGGTCTCTTCGCATGAGGGTTTTCGTAGACAATGGTTCGCAGCACACGACGCCCGTAGCCTTCGCGATTAGCTTCCATCATCGCTAAGTGCTCTTCCAGAGGAAGGCTGCGTTGTTCGGCCCTCTCCTTTCTTTCAACTTCGATTTGAAGCTCATGTTGCCCAACATTGAAGCGTTCTAGAGCGATGATCGAGCTGATCGTTGTGTTCTGCGGAGTCTTGATGTGTGGATGGAACATCTTGCCGCCGTCCATGAAGACATTGTCTATGACTTGGGTGCCCGACCAGTCCCCCGTGGTCTCATTGAAGGGAACAACAAATCCGACGCTCCCGAGCATCGCGCCAAGGACAATGCGCGGTGTACAGATGTCCACGAGATTCGTGCGCTCGTTGAAGAGCACGAGGGAGCAACACTCGTTATCGTAATCACGAAATTTCTCTGCGGCCTTCGAGATCTTCGTTCGGACGCCAACATGTGGATCGAATGCACCGCCGCCCCTGCCGGAGAACAAGGTTGGGTCATCATCGAACTCTTTCACTTCAAACCACAGCGGGTATTTCGCATGCGCGACCCGATAGTCGACGCGCCGGGTAGAACCGGGGAAACGCGGTTCGTAATCCAACCGCCCGAGTTTGTACTCCTCGGCATATTCCTGGAACAGCAACTCGGAAACATTCCGCCGTCGAATGAAAGAATCGAGTTCGCGCTCAGGAATGCGCCACGCTTTCTGGCTGATGCGACTGGCCCGTATCTTGCGGGTACGGAGCCACCGATAGATAGTCTCGATATTTAGGTCGAGCTTTGCGGCGACTTGTTCTGGTGTCAGGTAAACGTCGGCAACATCTTTCATTCATCAAGTTTGTCGTCCATAGTCGTGTTTAGTCAAGAATAATCAGGCGGGGTCCACCCGCCCGCCAAGCCGTGATTAAAAGGAAAACAAAATCGCCCATTTGCACCATTCCCAGTGCAATCCCCAAAATCTTGTCAAGCCCCCTAAACACCCCAAAATCCCCTAACTCCTTCATTCCACTACGACAATAAAGTTCCCAACCATGTCCCATTTCCCCCCTCCAACCTGTCACAATAGTAAGTAGGTAAGAAAAATAAAGGCGCGGCCAAAAAGCCGTGCCTTTATTATTGGCTGCCGTTTCGGGACCCACAACCCCGCGGGGCGGAGCGTTTCTCGAAGAACAATATTCAAACTAAGGAGTTGGCTCGCAGGTTGCGGGTCTCATTCGACTATGGGAAACCACTTTCGGGCGCAAGACTTAGGCACAACGGTCGGCAGAGGCGAGGCGGTCACACGCCGCGAGGCCAGCCGCTGGGGAGAACTGGGCGAACTGGCCTTCACTCTGAAGGCCGCGTCGGTCGGATTTTGCACTTCCAAGCCATTCGGCGACCGCCGTCCTTACGATTTTCTGGTCGAGCACGGCCAGCGCTTGTTGCGGGTTCAGGTGAAATCCGTCTTTACCAGCCCGCGCGGCCCCGGGCGATTCGGATTTTCTGTGGCCGTCTCTCAACATCTTCGCGGCGGCAAACGGGTTACCTACACCGCGGATCAAATTGATTTCATCGTCGCCTTCGTGGCCCCCCACGACGCCTGGTATGTGATTCCACTGGATGCAATTCGCGGCCGAAAATTCATCCGTCTTTACCCCGGCGGCACCACCCGAAGCGACGCCGGACGCTTCGAGCCATACCGCGAAGCCTGGCATCTGTTGAAGGATGGTGGTCCCGGCACTCAAGAGGCTGCGGGAAAATAAACCTGGCTAGAGACATCGGAAAGGGCACGAATTCCAGACGCTGCAGGAAAACTCCGAGTGTGGACTGGTTTCGGGTGGCGCAGCGGTTCACCGCTGCGATAAGTCCCCTGTTTTCAGGAATGGCTTCAGCCGCTGCGGGTGAAGCCGGACGTGGATATGACTTTTTCCGCAACCTCACTCAAGCCGCCGGCTTGCCCATCCCATTCTTCGCCAGAAACTTCTCGATAAACGTTGTATCGAATCTCCCGGCGCGGAAGTCGGGGTCGGCCAGGATCTTGCGGTGCAGGGGAATCGTGGTGTAGATGCCTTCCACGATGAACATCTCCAGCGCGCGCGCCATGCGGGAGATGGCTTCTGAGCGGTCTTTGCCGCGCACGATGAGCTTCGCGATCAGCGAATCGTAGTAAGGAGGAATGGTGCCTTCAGCATAGGCTGCAGTATCCACGCGGACTCCCGTGCCCCCGGGCGGATGAAAAGCCGTAATCTTTCCGGCCGATGGAGTAAATTTTTCGGGATGCTCTGCATTGATGCGGCACTCGATGGCATGCCCGCGATGGACAACTGGCCCTTGCAGGACCTCTTCCATGCGCGCTCCCGCGGCCAGCAGGATCTGGCTCTTCACCAAATCTACGTCCGTGACCATTTCGGTGACGGGATGCTCCACCTGAATGCGGGTATTCATCTCGATGAAGTAGAGCTTGCGGTCCTCGTCCATGAGAAATTCGATGGTGCCCGCGTTCACGTAGCCGATTTCGGAGAGCGTCCGGGAAAGCATTTGGCCGATTTCGGCGCGCAGTTCCGGAGAGACTTGCGTGGACGGCGATTCTTCCAACAGCTTCTGATGGCGGCGTTGGATGGAACACTCGCGCTCACCCAGGCTAACCACATTCCCGTGTTCGTCCGCCAGGATTTGGAACTCAATGTGGCGCGGGCGCTCGATATATTTCTCCATGTAGAGGTCGCCGTTGCCGAAAGCTGCAGCCGCTTCCGATTGAGCCGCCTTGAACAAATGGGGCAGTTCTTCCTCGCTGCGAACGATGCGCATACCGCGGCCGCCGCCCCCGGCTGTGGCTTTGACAATCACCGGGAAACCGATCTGCTGAGCCCACTCCAAGGCTTCGCCATCACTCGCAAGAATTCCTTCTGAGCCGGGCAGAATGGGGACGCCCGCTTTTTTCATGGCGGCGCGCGCTTTTTCTTTTTCTCCCATGAGCCGCGTGATCTCCGGCGGAGGGCCGATGAACTTGATGTTGCAGGTTTCGGTGACCTCGGCGAAGTTGGCATTTTCCGCAAGCAGACCGTAACCGGGATGAATAGCGTCGACGTTGGCGATCTCCGCCGCACTGATCACCGCAGGAATGTTCAGATAGCTCAGCGCCAGTTGCGGAGGGCCAATGCAAATCGCTTCGTCGGCAAAACGCACAGGCAGCGAGTGCCGGTCGGCCTCGCTGTAAATGGCCACGGTCTTTATGCCTAGCTCTTTGCAGGCGCAAATGATGCGCAGAGCAATTTCCCCGCGGTTCGCAATCAGAATCTTCTTGAACATGTTGGGATGTGATTACTCTAGAAGCTCACAACTGTAAGCGGGCGTGGAATCCGACTCTTGCGCATAGAACGCGCAAGAATTGGGCAGCCATCGCCCTATGCAAATCGCTACTTCTTCACCCGGATGGCAAACAGTTCTTGCCCGTACTCAATGGGCTGGCCATTGTTGACCAGAATCTTCACTAATTCTCCGGCCACGTCAGACTCGATCTCATTCATGAGCTTCATGGCTTCGACGATGCAGAGTATCTGCCCCAGCTCAATCTTGTCACCCGGCCGGCAGAAAGGGGGCGAACCCGGCGAAGGCGACTCGTAGTATGTGCCGACTATCGGAGAGCGCACCAGGTGCAAAGCCTCCTCAGGGACGGGGCGATTTTCCATGGGCGCAGAGGGGACTGCGTGAGCAGCGGGTGGGCTTCCCACGTCCGCGACCGATGGAACCGGCGAGGACGCTGCAAAATGGCTGAAGCCGGGCGCTGAAACCACAGTCGTAGTTTCTTTGCCGCGCTTAATGCGTACCTTGACGTCGCCGCGTTCCAGTTCGAACTCGGTTATGTCCTTTTCAATTAAGAACTCGATGAGTTCTTTCAGCTCTTTTTGATTCATCTTAGATAAGGTGGGACCAAGTTCTCGCCGTCCGCTGGCAAATTTAGAGCGGGACGGGAGTTGTGCCCGATGCTTTCCTGCCACGCGAATGCACGTGGCGGGGCTACGCCTCTACAGCCGGTTAGTTCAGACCGCTATCAATTCCGTGCTTGACGGAGCGATGACTTCAGACCCTTGTTGGGTCACCAAAACCATGTCTTCGATCCGCACTCCCCATTTTCCGGGCAGGTAAACGCCCGGCTCGATCGTAATCACCATCCCCGGTTGCAAAACCTCGTTCTGTCCGACCGCAATTCGCGGAGCTTCATGAATTTCCAGCCCAACGCCGTGCCCAGTGGAATGGGTAAAATGTCTCGCGAACCCGTGTTTTTGCAGTACGTTGCGGGCTGCACGATCGACTTCAGCAGCAGCACGACCAGGAGCGACGGCTTCGATTGCGGCCTGCTGCGCTTCCCGAACCGCCCGATAAACGCGGCGCGCTTCTCGCAACGGGCGACCTACGTAAACGGTACGAGTCCGGTCCGAACAATAGCCAGTGAGTATAACACCGAAGTCGCAGACCACGAACCCGTTGGTCCGAATGGGCTGGCGGGTCGGCTGGCCATGCGGCAGGGCGGAACGCTGGCCGGAAACGATGATGGTAGGAAAAGACATGCCTTGGGCCCCGGCGGTGCGTGCCGCGTACTCCACTTCCGCGGCGATCTGCGTTTCCGTGACCGGCCGTGCAAGAGCGCCAAGGATTCGATCAAACAGGTCAGCTCCCAGAACTGCGGCGGCACGAATCAGTTCGATCTCTTCCCTGTCTTTTATGATGCGAGCCTGCTCCACCAGAGGAGGCGCAGGACGCACGCGAAAGTCAGATCCCAAGATCGAGTTCAACCGCAAATTGTCTTCCAGGCTCAGGTGATGGGCTTCGACACCCAAGCGGCAACGGCCCTTACAGCCGATCCTTCCTGACCGAGAGGCAAGCCACTCCGCAGCGGCTAGCAAGGAGGCTTTGCGCGCGATCACCACGCGAGCTGCGAGAATTTCAGCTCGAGCCTGGATGGTGTAGCGGCCGTCGGTAAAGAATACGGCGCCCTGCTCGGTCAGAACAAGCGTTCCCGAGCTGCCCGTAAAACCGCAGAGGTAGCGGATGTTTGGCAGATGGGAAACCAGCAGCGCATCGAGACGATTCCCGGCGAGCAAGCGCCGGAGCTTTTTCATGCGGGCGGGATGATCCACGCGAGAAGTTTAACAATTTTTCGGATAGATCGAAGACGAAAGGCGAAACCGCCGGACTCTGGCGTTACTTCCAGAGATCCGGCGGCGTTGTCCTGCTACTCGTTGACTGACTTCTATGTCTGAATGATGCGCGGAGTGAGAAAGAAGATCAGTTCCTGGTTGGAGGTGCTGACCTGTCGATGTTTGAACAGATTGCCCAGCCACGGCACGTTGCCCAACAGCGGGACTTGGGAAATGTTGATCGAGTTCTGGGACTGGATTACGCCGCCAATGACCACAGTGCCACCATCGGTGACCAGCACCTGGGTCGTTGCCTGTTGAGTGATCAACGTCGGGTTGCCCTGAACCTCCTGGCCGAAGTCCGGAGTTGTATTTTCCACGTCCACGTTCAAGAAGATGGTATTTTCCGAGGTGATTTGCGGAGTCACAGTCAAGCGCAGGAATGCATCTACGTAGGTTACGGTTGGGGGGCCGCCCAACTGAGCCTGAGTGACAATAGGTACGCGAACGCCTTGACGAACGATGGCTTGGATGTTGTTTTGGGTGACGACCCGTGGACGAGACAGAATTTTGAGCAAGCCGCGCGACTCGGCCATGGTTAGCACCGCGTCGATTCGCAGGTTAGGACCGGCAGTCAAAAAGCTAAAACCGCTGGTTGGGCTGGTTGAAGCCAAATTGGAGAACAAAGGAATCTGTACCGCCGTGGTGGCAGACGGAGCGGAAGTTCCAACGAAGCCGTAGGTGGGGTTAATGCCGAAGGTCGAGAGCGGAGAAGTCCCCGCCGAGCTGGCGCCCCCGATGCTAGTCACGCTGTTGGGACCTGCCTTGCCCAGACCGAAGCCTAGCTGAGTGCCGATATCGCGAGCGAAGCTGCGCGTTGCCGCCACTACCCGGGCTTCAATCTCAACTTCCTGGGTCTTGCGGTCCAGCTGGATGATGATGCGGTCGATACTGGGAATGACTCCCGGGATATCCTGAATGATCAGAGCATTGGTGCGTGCGTCGGCGATCACGCTGCCGCGCTGGCTAAGGAACTGCTTCACGGTTGGCACTACATCTTTGGCCTGCGCGTAGCTCAAGAAGCGGGTTACCGTAGCTTTATCGACGGCCAGGGCTTCGGCTTCGAGTTCCGCTCGTTTTGCCTCCGCCTCTTTTCGCATAGTTTCCACGGTTGCGATGCGAAGGACGTTGCCTTCCAGCTGGCGGGCGAGGTCATTGTTCTTCAGAACGATATCCAACGCCTGATCCCACGGCACGTCATCCAACACGATGGTGAGAGTGCCCTTCACATTTGGATCGAGCACCACATTGAGTCCGCTGATCTCGTGGATTAGCCGGAAAAAATCCTTGAGGTCGACGTCTTTCAGATTCACAGAAATCGGCTCGCCAGTGTACTTAGGGCCAACCACGGCCACTGGCTGCTTCATCTGGGCCTTTTGTTCGGCAGCCATATTGACCGCCGGCTGAGGAGAGGACGGGGTCGCGTCTTGCGCGGCCATAGAAGCGCTGGGCGTGGGCAGCAGATCGGAATCAGGCTTCTCGACAAACCGTGACGCAGCGCTTAGCGCACGGGCCGGAAGCGTAGTTACAAGTTCTTGCTGATCGGGCGCGCTGGCTTGGGCCTTCGGCTTGTAGGAAGGCTCGACAACCACAAAGCTGTTGGCAGAGGCGGTTAAAGCCGGGTGGTCCACGACGGCTGGCGCTGTGGCGTTGCCGACGAGAGCGGGCGCTGAGGGATCCGTCTCGTGAGTGCTGCCCGGCTGAGTGTGCAATTTAAGAATCAGCTTGTCATTGCTGTTGGACGCGATCTCATAATGGCAAGCCTGGTCGAGGTCAACGACCACCCGCGCGGTAGGGGGCTTTTGCCCGTCCATGCCGACCCGTACGCGCTTCACGCCATTATTGTCTACCTGAATGGTCTGTGAGAGCACCGCAACGGTTCCCGGCAAGTCGACGACGACCCGGGCGGGCGAGTCCAGAGTGCTCAACTGGGGCGCCACTTGGCCCCGCGTCGTAAGCTCCAGATTGATACCATCGCCGTCATGAACCACGGTCACTTTGAGCAAGGCAGCCCGCTTAGGAGCCCCCGTGGCGGTGTCTTGCGCACCCGCTGCCGCTGCCAGCACGATTGCCAGCAGTGGCAGAAAGATACTCAGCAATTGCTTTCGCATTTCGTTTCTCCCCGGGGAACATCGCAGTTTCTGTTCCCTTGTCTTTCGTCGCATCGAAATCTGTGGTCTACGGTCCCGATGCCGCGGACCTCGTCCGTCGGGCTTTATACCGCCGGAGTTGTAATCTTTTTGGTCACTTCCCGCGTGAACTGTTTTCCTAGATGGTCCTGTACGGTTTCCTTGAAAATGATGGAGTCTCCCGTGATCCTTATGACGTAGCCGTTAAAAACGGGATCGTTTTCCCGGAGGAAATAGGCTTTATCGAGGGAGTTCACCACTACTGCGATCATCCCGTTGTCGGATTTCACAATGCCTTTGAGAGCAATCTGATCGATCGCCAGGCACCGTTTGCCCACGCTGCAGCCCGAACCCGCCATCGACTGATTGACCACCGGGCTAATAAAAGGATCCCTTTGCCCCGTAGCGGTTATGGTTCTCTTAGGGGATGCATCCGGGGCGGCGTCACTGGCCTTCTCCACGGCTACACTAGGTTTGGCCTTGGCGATTCTCTTTTGGTTCCCCACTTTGATCTTGAAGGGCTGGCTGGCCGTCTTTGCAGACGACGAGGCGCTCCCGGCGCTGCGGTAGCTCGCCGGAGCCGCAGGAGTCTGCGCCGAGGCCTTGGCGGTATTTCCCAAGGCATTGTCTGAGGCGACCTGCTGTTGATTTTGCAGCGCCTTCATCGTGTCGTGCGTACTTTGGATGACGTTGGGGTTCTGTGCCCGGGCCGTTCCCGCTGCCAGTCCCAACGCCAGAATTGCCGTGGTTAACTTCATGGTCATCCCTACCTCCGGGCCGCCGCCGGCGTCGCGGCGGGCGGTTGCATGTCATGAGTGAAAAAAGTGGAAGCGGTGCAAGTGGCCACCACGCTCTCATTCGGCGCGTATTGATAAAGGTGCTTAGTCTTGGCGTCACTCGGCTTCCTGGTGGTCGCCATCAACATGCCCGAGACGTTCACGATGCGCTCCAGATGGCCAACCTGATCGAAAAACTTGAGCACCGAGTAATACGGTCCATCAAGCTCGATCTCGAAGGGCGCCTCGCTGTAAAACTCCTTGCTGGCAACCGGATCCGCGGTATAGCGGCGAATCTCAATTCCGGCTTTGGTGGCTTCGGCGTCCAGCATCTTGATGAAGCCTTCGGCTTCCTTCTCGTCAGGAACGATCTTGCGTTCGATCTCGAGCTGCTGTTTCAGACTGGCGACTTGGCGATCCATATCAGCCAACCTGGGCCGGTAGGATTCGAGTTCGGCGTTCTCGCGCAGCTTGGCGTCCAGCGACACTTGGGCGGAAGCATTGGCCTCTTGTTGGCCTTTGAACTCGGTGAAATACACAGCGCAAGTCAGCACCAGGGCAACGCCGACCAGCACTCCCCACTGTTTGAGATCCGATAATTCGCTGAATTTGTCCATAGGTTTCCCGTTTTTTCCCGCTTAGGATTTGCTGGCTGGTTTGGCGGCCGGCTTGTCGTTTCCCTTCTCGCAGGTCAGGACAAACTGGAAAGCCTGCATGTCTTTGACGGTGTCGTCTTGAAACGTTTCCTTGATTTCAATGTTGCGAAAGTATCCGGTCTTCTGCAGATTGGTGATCAGGTTGGCTACGGCATCGGTGCTCAGCGCCATGCCTTCAATATCCACGCTTGCGCCTTGATCTTTCAGGTCATTGAGCCACACCGCTTCAGTTCCATTCACCGTGGCTCCCAGCGTGTTCAACAGGTCCACGGGCCCGGTTTGATTGGCCCGAAGCTGGTCAATCACGTCCACCCGGCGCTTGTAGTTCTGGGCCTCGCGCTGGCGCTCCAGGTAGCGAGCTTTGACCTCGGCCAGTTGGCGGTTCTGCTGCTCCGCTTGCTGCATCTGCATGGCAATGCTCTTGGACTGCTTGTCCAGCTTGTACCAGTAGCTCAGGTTGAATAAACCAGCCACTACCAGCACCGCCAGAATCTTCACCGCCGGTGAGCCCAGGCTGCCCACTTCCATAGTGGGGGCCGCAGAAGCGCCGGCGTGTTTGCTTTTCGATTTGGAGACTCCGAGCAGATTGATTCGGATCATAGGTCGTCGAAACTCCTTAGGGCCAAACCCACCGCAACCGCCAGTTGGCCGGCATTTTGCTCGATCAGTTCCGCCCCTGGTCCCACGGGCGGCGCAATCTTCTGAAATGGATTAAAGATCTCGACCGGGAGAGAGAACTCCTGCCGCAATGCTTCCACCAGCCCCGGAACTTTGGAGGATCCGCCCGCCAGATAAATTTTCTCGATGTGTTCTCCCGCCGCGCTGGCACGGAAGAAGTCGAAGGTCTTCTGAATCTCCAACACGATGATTTCAGTCACCTGCTGGAGCACCGGCGTTTTGGCATCTTCACTCACCGTTCCGACTTTCTGGCCGAGCTTCAGGGCCTCCGCATCTTCGAAGCTCAAGTCCAGCTCTTTTTGCAGGGAGTCGGTGTATTGATGTCCGCCGACGCTCACGTCGCGCGGAAACAACGGCGTCGTCCCTTTTACGATGTTGATGTTCATTACGCTGGCGCCCAGATTCAACAAGGCCACCACTTGGTTCGGGGCCGGTTCGTAGTTGTACTCGTAGCAGTTCTGCAGGGCCAGAGCATCGATGTCCACGATAGCCGGAGTCTTGCCAGCCATCGAGAGTACGTTGGTGTAGTTGAGGATCTTGTCCTTCTTGACCGCGACCAGCAGAACATCCATCTGCGTGCCGCCTGTTTCCTCGGCGAGGACCTGGTAGTCGAGGTTCACATCCGCCAAGTCGAAGGGAATATGCTGTGCCGCTTCCTTCTCGATGGTTTCCGCCAGTTCCTGATCGCTCATGGAAGGCAGCGAAATCTTCTTTACGATTACGGAGTGTCCGCTCACCGCTGTCGCCACATTGCGCGTCTTAATTTCCTTCTCGGTGAACAGCTTCGCGATGGCGCTGGAAACGGTGCCCGAATCCACAATCATCGAGTCCACCACGATATCTGGAGCCAGAGGCTCGATTCCCAGGTGAGCCACTTCAATCTGCCCGCCTTTTCGCTTGAGCTCCACGGCCTTGATGCTCGAGGAGCCTACATCCAGGCCCACAATCGTTTTTGCTCCGAATCCAAACATGTGTCCGCCTTTTTTGTGGAGCGGGCGCGCTCGCCCGCTTTTGTTTTTCTAAAGTTGCCCCGCAGCTTTGACGGCTGCCTTCGGTGTCTTCTTGCCCTTAGCTTCCATCTGAGTGGACTTCTCTTCCATCCACTGATCCAGCCTCGATTTCTTGAAGCGCCAGCGGTTTCCCAGTTTGAAAGCCGGTATGCGTTGTTCGCCTACGTACTTGTAAAGCGTGTCCGGACTCACTCCCAGATACTGCGACGCCTGGCGAATGTTCATGACTTCCCGCGAGTCGGCCATAGGTCCATTCCCCTTCCACAGAATCAAGCCCCATATAGGGTGCGTACCAACCTTGGGAGAAAAACTCCTCGCACCTAGAACTGGGTTCGAGTGAATTTTGGTGTGCTGAGCATATATCAACCGGGAAAGACATAAGGCCGGGGTCTATTTCCGTGTTTTTCGGGCTTTTATGCCGATTTTCTGGAAATTACTTTCGGAACACTTGCAGTGCGGTTCTATACGTAGTGGTGTGCCTCGCGAGGAACCCTATTAGTGAGGGCAGTAATGCAAAGCTCGCGCCATTGGGTACCTGACATAACCAAAGTACCAAGGAACAGTACCGAAGTCGTACGACGAGTGGGGAGTTACGGCACTAGATCGTGCGGAAGTGTCTTAGAACCTGACGTTCTCACGTTTGCGCGGCGCTAGTAAATCAAGGACGTTCACAGCCCGCCGCGATCAATTTCTGCCCGCACGACGCCGAAATTGGTCATGGAATCTATAAACAATTTCAATTGGACATGGGCGAATCTTCCGCCTACAGTGGCAATTCATTGCCGGGTTCCGAGTGCCCTTGAGATGCTGGACAACCGGGAGAGGTCCTATTGCTCCAACAACTTGCACTCGGAACCCGGCGCCAGGATTGTTTTCCTGTGCGGAGGTCCTGCCGCGCCGGTGGTGTTTGAGAAACGTTGACGCATGGCGATGACGACTTCGGTCTCCACACTCTTGAAGGCTCCCTTCCTCAATTATGAGTTCGATCAGGCCTATGATGAGATGTTCGAGGCCCCCGGTGTGCCTCGCCCGCATTACCAAACGCTGTATCGCACACTCCTGGAGTTACCGCCCGAGGAACTACGCCAGAGCCAGCAAGCAGCGAACCTCTCTTTCTTACATCAGGGAATTACTTTCACCGTGTATGGCAATAAAGAAGGTACAGAGCGGATTTTTCCGAACGATCTTCTGCCGCGCATCATTCCCGGCTCGGAATGGCGGAAGATTGAACAGGGTTTGACTCAGCGGATCACCGCGCTCAATTTGTTCTTGCAGGACATTTATCACGAAGGCCGCATCCTGTCGGATGGCATTGTTCCCCGCGAACTGCTTTACAGCTGCCGCCACTTTCGGCGCGAGATGCGCGGTTTGAGCGTGCCTCGAGGAATTTACGTCAGCATCTGCGGCACGGATTTAGTTCGCTTGCCCGATGGCGGGTTCGCCGTGTTGGAAGATAATCTTCGCGTTCCCAGCGGCGTTTCCTACATGCTGGCCAATCGCAAGGTCCTGAAACGCGTCTTTCCCACCTTGTTTCGCGACTACGGCGTCTGGCCGATCGATCATTACGCCCAAGCCCTTTTGACCACATTGCGAACGCTCGCGCCGGCAAACTGCGTTGCCCGCAACGAACCCTGTACGGTGTTGCTTACGCCGGGAGTTTTCAACTCAGCTTATTTCGAGCACACCTTTTTGGCGCAACAGATGGGGATCGAGTTAGTGGAAGGGCGCGATCTGCTGGTCCACGACAACGTGGTGTACATGCGCACCACCGCCGGCCTGCGCCGTGTGGACGTCGTGTACCGCCGCGTGGACGATGACTTCCTCGATCCGCTTTGTTTCCGCCCTGATTCCAGTTTGGGCGTGCCGGGACTTTTCAACGCCTATCGCGCCGGCAATGTGAACTTGGCCAATGCCATCGGAACTGGTGTGGCAGATGACAAGGCCATGTACGCCTATGTGCCCGCCATCATTCGCTATTACCTAGACCAGGATGCCATCCTGCCCAACGTGCAGACTTACCTGCTCACCGACAAAAGCCAGCGGGATTATGTTTTGGAACACTTAGATGAGCTTGTGGTGAAGTCGGTGGGAGAATCCGGTGGCTATGGCATGCTGATCGGCCCGCATAGCTCGAGGGCGCAGCAGGAAACATTTCGCGAACAAATCCTCGCGCAGCCACGTGATTACATTGCGCAACCCACGCTGGCACTGTCGCGCGCCGCATGTTTTCTAGATGGCGAAGTTGCATCGCGCCACATCGATTTGCGGCCTTACATTCTTTACAGCGGCAGCGTCACCCTGGTCCCCGGCGGGCTTACGCGGGTGGCTCTGCGCCGCGGATCGCTGGTGGTGAATTCCTCGCAGGGGGGCGGAAGCAAAGATACCTGGGTACTGCGCGACGAGAAACTTTCAGAACCGCTGAGGCCAACGGAGCGGAACTAATTTTGCAAAGAGCGGACGCCATGCTTTCCCGAGTCGCCGACTGTTTGTACTGGATGAGCCGCTACCTGGAGCGGGCCGAGCACACTGCCCGCCTCATGGATGTGGACCTCCAACTGCGCCTCGATCAATCGCCAGAGTCCACTACCGGTAGATGGCTGCGCCTGATCGAAGCCTTGCGGGTTCCAGCGTCCCTAGTGGGCACGGCAGACGGAACCAGCTTGGCCGACACGCTGACTTTCAACCGGACGAATCCATCTTCTATTGTTTCCTGCATCTCCGGAGCACGGGAAAATCTTCGCCATGTTCGCGAGCAGTGCAGCACGGAAATGTGGGAGCAACTCAACCGGCTCTATCTGCAAATGCTGGGCAACCGTCCGGAAGGCTCGTGGATTTTGGAGTCTCATTTATTTTTCCGTTCGGTACAGGAGGGTGCACAGCTCTTTCAGGGCGTCACCGATTCGACCATGACCCACGGCGAGGGCTGGCATTTCATCCAACTAGGACGCTTTGTCGAGCGGACTGACTCTCTGGCTGGGCTAATTGGAGCCCATTTCTCGCGGTTGGCGCAACCTCCAGACCAAGCTGCCGAAGGAACGGAATATCTGGAATGGGTCGGGTTGCTCAAATCCTGTGCCGCATTTGAGGCCTACTGCAAGAATTATTCGGCGGAATTGCGGCCGTTGCGCGTGGCGGAGTTTTTGTTGCTCAATCCGGAATTCCCCCATTCGGTGCGCTTCTCGGTGGAAAGCGTGCATTCGGCGCTGCGGCTGATTGGCGAGTTAACCGACCGCAAGATCGCGGAACCGGTGCGCCTGGCCGGCCGTTTGCGCGCAGCGCTGAGCTTCAGCCAAATTGAAGAGGTAATGGCGGATGGCGCCTATCTTTATTTGGAAAATGTTCGCCGCCAGTGCGGCCAGATTCATTCCGCGATCCAGCAAATTTATTTCGATTACTTGATCGAGTCGGCAGTGACCGCATAGCGATTTGGCGAGATCGAATTTTAGGAGACTCATGATTTATTCCGTTCGCCACGTTACCAGCTTCAGCTACGAACCCGCGATCCGCGAGAGCATCATGGAAGTTCGCGTCCAACCGCGCAATGAAGCTCACCAGCGCTGCCTCACCTTTTCGTTGGATGCAAGCCCCAATGCCAACATCATGATTTACCGCGATTTCTTGGGAAACACGATCCACCACTTTGACATTCCCGGGCGCTATGCCCAACTCAAGATTACGGCGCAGGCTCTGGTCGAGGTGTCTCCTCTACCGCTACCCGAATCCGCCGATGTGGGGACCTGGAAGGATTTGGATGATCGCGTGGCGGAAGGCGATTATTGGGAAATGCTGATGCCCAGCCACTTCGCCCGTACCACGGATTTGCTGCAACAATTGGCCGGCGAGATCCGTCTCGAGCGCGGGGAGAGTCCGCTACAGACTTTGCTGAATCTGAATCAGACTCTCTACCAGATTTTCGCCTACGTTCCCAACAGCACCCAGGTGGACTCTCCGATTGACGACGCGCTTCGCACTCGCCAGGGCGTATGCCAGGACCTTTCGCACATTATGATCGCGCTCGTCCGGAACTTGCGCGTACCCTGCCGCTACGTAAGTGGATATCTTTTTCGCGGCGAGGATGGCAACGACGACCGTTCCCCAGAAGGCGCGACCCATGCCTGGTTGGAAGCTTTCTTGCCCGGTCCGGGCTGGGTAGCATTTGATCCCACGAACAATCTTGTCGGCAACGAACGGCACATTCGGGTTGCGATAGGACGCGATTACGCCGACGTGCCACCAACCCGAGGCGTCTACAAAGGCGAAGCCGAAAGCGAATTGAGCGTAGTCGTGATTGTGTCCCCCGCGGAAGCGCCTTTGCCCGAGGAAATCCCGCCTGCCACAGTGATCCGTTCCAAGCCGAGAGCGTCCGTAGATAGTTTTCAGTACGACCAACAGCAACAGCAGCAATAAGGGCCGTTATTTTGAATCTAACGCTTTCTCGATCGCGGCCTGCGCCAGCGGCGCCATGATCTTGTAACCCGCCGGATTCGGATGCAGCCCATCCACCGCCAAGTCTTGTTTCAGTAATCCCTTTTCGTCCACCATGGCGCTGAAGTAGTCGAGGTACACGCAAGCGTTCTGGGCGCAGTAGTTTTTCATCCAGCGATTCAGTTCCAGGATCTTTCGGGGCGGGCGTTGCACGAAAAGCAATTCGGCTTGGGGCGTGTAGTTGTTTACTGGGATCACCGACGATAAAACGACCTTGATTCCACGCGCCCGCGCCAACTCGACCATAGACGCGTAGTTGTTCTCTATGTCTTTCAGCCGCATGGGACCCGTATTCCCGGCGATATCGTTGGTGCCGGCGAGAACGACCACGACTTTCGGCAGCAAAGCGATCACATCGGGACGAAAGCGAATCAACATCTGCGGCGTAGTCTGCCCTGAAATGCCGCGATTCACATAGGGCTTCCCAGGAAAATATTCCTCCAGTCGCCAGGCGTCGGTAATGGAGTCTCCCATAAACACGACCCGGTTTTCGCCAGACGCCGGCGCTCCAAGACGGGAGTTTGCGTCCCGGTAACGGCCGAGATCCGCAAAATCATTCATCCACTGCGTCACCATGGAGTGACGCCACGCGTCAAGTTGTGCCCTGGAGTCTTTTGCCGGCGAGGATTGCACTGTTTGTTGTGCCAACGCGCTTGCGCTAAGAAACGCAACCGCCATCAGTAATCGTTCTAATAGAAAATAGGTCCTGTGCAACATGTATTCTCCTCGGTTAGGCTAGTGCTTTCCCAATCGCCGTCTCCGCCAACGGAGCCATGATCTTATAGCCCGACGGATTCGGATGCAGTCCATCGTCCGCCAGATCTTTCCGCAATAAGCCCTTTTCATCGACCATTGCGCCGAAATAATCGAGGTATTTGCAGCCAGTTCGGTCACAGTAATTTTTTATCCAGCCGTTTAGTTCGAGAATTCTCTGTGGCGGCCGTCCAATCAGGCGAGCCTCGGCGTCTGCCGTATAATTGTGCACGGGCAGCACCGAAGCCAGGATCACCCCGATACCATGTAACCCGGCCAGTTCGGTCATGGAAGCCAGGTTGTTCTCGGTATCTTCGGTGCGCATGGGACCGGTGTTCCCGCCAATGTCATTCGTGCCAGCGAGGATGATTACGACTCGAGGCCGAAGCGCAATCACATCTGGCCGAAAACGAATCAGGATCTGCGGCGTAGTTTGTCCCCCAATGCCGCGATTGACATATGGCTTCCCGGGAAAATATTTGTCCAGTGGCCAGTTGTCCGTGATGGAATCGCCCATGAACACCACGCGATTTTCGCCGGCGGCAGGAGGCGCAAAGCCGGCGTTGGCCTCGCGGTAGCGTCCAAGTTCACCGAAATCGCTCATCCACGTATCGAATTTTGACTTCCGATACTCTTCCAGTTTTCGTTTTGCCTGTTTTTCTAGAGTCATTCGTATGTGCCCACGCGCAACAGCAAGAGTAAGGTTAACGTTGCCAATCCGGCAAGCACGGGGTGAAGCAAGTCATCTGCCAATTATCGTTTGCACCATTTCTTCTACAAGGACGTGCGTGATTATGAGATGGCACGCTGCCAAACGTTTAGTGCGTTCCACTGAAGCACTGGACTTCCCCAAACTCCCGCGGATGCGATAGTCTTCATAGTCATATTTGACCGGAGATAAGTCCTGTGCGTTACCTTGACCGTCTTCAGCCCCTCGCCCTATTTTTGCTGCGCTTGGTCCTGGGCGCCATCATGATCGCCCACAGCTATCCCAGGCTATTTTCCCTCTCCCGCCAGGTTCAGAGCATTCAAGGGCTCGGCCTGCCGGGATGGCTGGCCTATGTTTCCGTGGCCGCTGAGTTTGTGGGTGGCATCGCGGTTATTATCAGCCTTTTCACGCGTTGCGCTGCGTTGGCGATTCTCATCGATATGGGCGTCGCCATCTGGAAAGTACATTGGAAGAATGGTTTTACCGGGAACGGAAACTACCAATTAACTCTTGCCCTGGCCGCCATAGCATTCGTTTTGATCTGCTTCGGCGCCGGCCCAATCGCTCTCGACAACATTCGTGGCGGAGGGGGGAAGAAAAAAACCACGTGAAGTAAGGAGGCTCGCATGAATCCGAATTACGTTTTTGCTCTTGCTCTCGGCATCGGCATCGTCGCCGGTCTGCGCGCCATGACGGCCCCGGCCGTTGTGAGTTGGGCGGCCCATCTCGGATGCTTGAACCTGCACGGCACCCCTTTGGCCTTCATGGGGTCCGCCGTAGCGGCGGCAATATTCTCCTTGGCGGCGCTTGGCGAATTCGTCAACGACGTGTTACCCCAAACTCCGAGCCGTACCGCGCCCGGCCCCTTGATCGCCCGCATTGTCACTGGCGGTCTGTCCGGCGCATGCCTCTGTGCATCGACTGGGCAGTCTCTGGTCCTGGGAGCCGTATTGGGTGGAATTGGCGCAGTGCTTGGCGCCTTCGGCGGCTATCAGGTTCGGGCCCGCTTGGTGAAGGCTCTCAATGTGAAAGATATTTTCGTAGCAATTCCCGAGGACCTGGTCGCCATCGCTCTCGCCTATTTTTGCGTGCGTGTGCGATAGGCACGAGATTGCCCGCATTGATCGAAACAGAGGATTGGTGGCACGATAACCACGTCTCCGCGTACGTATCAATCAGTACCTACAATCGGTGCCAGACGAACATCCCATCCCGCTATTGGGCCTTGGGTAAAGATCTGTCCAGAAACGCCCAGATGTGTGAGTAGATCATCTGTTTTTCGCTGTGGCTGAAGCCTCCATGGTGCCCGCCGGGGATTGTCACCAATTCATTGGGTATGCCGGAACGATCCAGCGCTTCGTGCAAGCGTACGGAGTGCTCGTAAGGCACGATCTTATCCGCATCTCCCTGAATCATGAGGATGGGCGGCACGCCGGCGCGCACATAGGTTAAGGGCGAGACGCGTTTTGCAATCTCCTCGCGATTCACTTGGCTGCCCATCCACATCACTGCGTAATCCTGCTTGTTCGGTCCCTCGAAAAGATCGCCCACGTCGGTGATGCCGTACCAATCGATGATGGCGGCAACCTTAACCTCTTTTTCCGGCGGACACTCGCGGTCAAGCCCCGCGGACACCGGCAGCATTCCAGTGGTAAGCGCAAGATGGCCTCCCGCGGAGTTTCCCATGACCACGATACGATCGGTATCAAACTTGTAGTCGGTGGCGTGGTCGTAAACCCAATGCAAGGCGCAGCGGCAATCTTCCACCGCTGCGGGCGCAAGCGAAACTCTTGCCAGCCGGTACTCGACGTTTACCACGGCCCATCCTTTTTGCAGGAAAGGAGCGGTCTCAAGGATCGCGGCCTCCTTGGTGCCCGCCACCCAGCCGCCTCCATGAAAGTAGATCAATGTGGGATGAGGGCTATCGCCGACGGGCTGATAGACATCCAGTTTGTCCTGATAATTGTTTGCGGTCAGATAAACGATGTTGGGAGTTACTTCATAATCGTCGGTCAATGTGGCCGCTTTGGATTCTGGTTCGCTCAGTTGCGCCGAACTGGCGGAGGCAGTCAAGCTCAATCCCAGGGTTGCGCCATAAACGATCACTGCAAAGATGACTGTGGAAATCCGGTTCATTGGCAGTTTCACCTCGCGTGCACGCGTCCAGAATTTAACTAAGATTACGAAGCCAAAGGAGCGATTATAGCGGGATCAGAAGCGCGCGAAGTGGCTTTCCTTGACCTGCTGACTCGCCAGCGCTTTGCCAATCTGCTGTAGATCGCCAACGTGTTCCACGGAATCCAGCATTTGCACGTCCTCTGGTTGAACTTCGGGAAGGCCCAGTTGGTCGAGGCCATGGCGGGTAAGTTCGCAATTGTAGCGAACATAGGCGAAGAGTTTTGGCATGGCTGGGCCAGACGCGCCGCACATGTCGCCGACTTCCATGTCGAGTGCGGGTCCAGCCAGGCAGTCCCCAAAGGTGCGGCACAGAAAATCCTGCTGGTTAGCGGCGGCATAGATCAGCGCGATCGGAATCGAGCTGACATCGTAGATCAAGTTCATATCCTCGGACCGCAGATGAGGATTGGCTTTAGGAGTCGAACCTGTTCCCACAGAAACCAGGAGCATACGATCCACGCCCGAAGGCCAGTTCAAGTTGTAGGGTTCCACCGTGGCCATAAGGAAAAGCTGGAATGCTGGATTGTTGAACATGGTCACGCCGCCATCCACAAAGAGAAATTCTTCGTTGCCCAGCCGCACCACCTCAGGCGGAAAATAGGTGGGCGCGGCGGTGCTGGCACAGATGAGCTGCCACAGCGGCACGTCGAGATTACATCCGGGAAATTTGCGGTCATTAAATTTCGCCCCCGGATAATTGCAGACGGGCCAAGGCGAGTCGGTGGTGGCATTGCGCATGACCATCATCAGCAAGGTGCGCAGCCGCGCCGAGCCGAGCGTGGTGTCATCTCCAAAGACTTCGCGGAACTTGGCTGCCAGTTTGTCGCGATCAAACTTGTAATGGAAGCGGCGCAAGACGGCAGCCCGGCTAAACATAGCAGGCCCGCTATTGATGTAGAAGGAGCGTAAGTCCTCAACGCTCATTCCTAAACTGAGCGCAGTGGCGATCACGGCGCCGGTGCTGGTCCCGGCCATGTAGTCGAAGTAATCGGCCAGTACGGCATCGGGACGGCCGAGTTTCTGGCGCACGATCTGCTCGATGGAATCCAGGACCTCGAGAGACACAATGCCTCGAATGCCGCCGCCATCGAGCGCCAGCAGCTTCTTTTGGGGCGTGGGCTGGAGCTTGTCGAGGAAGGACTTTGCGGTGTCGGCACTGGGCATGCGTGCTCCTGCACAAGAGAAAAGATATGCGCAAGAGTTTAGGCTAATCGGGGATTATCCACAAAGATAAAAGGCCTCTCGCTCGAGAGGCCCTGACTCGAAACCGGAGGCTAGTAGCCGATAGCTACTGGGTCGCCACGCCCGTTTTGACTTCCTTCACGTCAGCGCTGCTGCCCGGTTGGAACGGCTTGGCCGCGAAGAAGTCGTGATCGTAGAGATTACGGTACATAACGCCCGCGAGCTCGGCGGCCTTAGGTCCAAACGTAGGACGCCCGCCTTCCAGAAAAACGACGACTACGATTCGGCCGACGCTGGTGTTGGCGTACGAGGCAAACCATCCATAGCGGGTCCCCGCGCTGGAGCAGGTTCCGGTTTTACCCAAAACCTCTTCCTCGTTGAAGCTGAGTTTGACGCGGCGCGCGGTGCCGTAGGTGACGGCTCCCGCCATGCCGTCGGAAATATCTGGAATCAGCGGAGCGATATCCAGATGCCGTTTGATCTGGGGCTGAAAGTTGGCCACTTCCTCGGGCGTGGTGGGATGCTGCAAGTAGTACAGCGTGCCACCGTTGGCGATGGCTGAAACCATGGCGCCTAATTGCAGGGGCGTCATCGAAACTCCTTCGCCAAAGCTGCACATTTTGCCTACGCCGCCCAAACTCTCCGGAATTACATGCTCAGGATAGGTGCCGAGATGTTCTCCCGCAATGTGGTATCCGGCAATCTCGCCCAAGCCGTATTGATGGGCATAGTAGCTGACCTTCTCGAATCCAAGTTGGCGGCCCACGGCTTCGAAATAAGCGTTGTTGGAGTGAGCGAGAGCCGTCGTGAGGTTCATGTGGCTACGGCCGCCTAGCCTGATTTCGGTGTCCTTGTCAATGATGCCTTCGCTCAACCCAGCCAGGGCCACGGAGAGCTTGATGGTGGAGCACGGTTGGGCACCACTGGACAGAGCCAGCTTCTGGTTAACCATAGCGAGAATGCGTCCGCTGGTGGGTTCGATCGCGACCACGGTGCCATTCATATTGCCTAGCGCGTCAAGCGCAGCCTGGCGCACCACTGGGTCTTCCCCGGTGGTGACATCCCCTTCGGTAATATCTTTGGCAAAAGAACTAGCGGAGAAGCGCTCGTAATAACGGCGCCGCCGGGTGTGAACTGCAACTGCGGCTCGTGGATGCACTACGGCGCGGCTCCGAGCTAAGTGGTGCATGCGCCGGCGGGCATGCTGCCCTTCGGTCACATGCGATTTGGGTTTCCTATTGGACAATGGACGCGGATTAACGTTGGCCGCGATCGCGCTCGCCGGCATCAGCATCAGCAAAGCCAAAAGCAACCGAATAAATACGGGATTATGATGGCTGGACATTTCTCTTATATGAACCCATTCCCCGGAACTCTTATGTGATTAGAGTGCAAGATTCTTGCCAACTAAGACACACTTTGGGTCAAGTCTTGCAACCTCTCGATAATACGGGACTTAACTTTGGGCTGGCAATGAAAAAACAGATTCGCCAGATTACTCTCGGGCCATAACCTAACCTCATGTAACAAAAAGTGTTAGCTGAACCATAACTACGAAGTCGCGGCGAGATGAGCCTCTACGGTTAACTATTAATCCACTATCGCTTAAATATCGAAAACCTTTGCACTTATTGGGCAGAACCTTGCAGCCCCCGAACCAGACTTCCTGAAACTCGGTCGGGGATCCACTCACGTTAGGGTCTCGCAGCCCGTGGGTGATTCGGGCCATCCTTGGGGAGCGGGATTCCTTCGACTCGCGTCGATTTGCCGGGAAATTTGACCGTCAACGCATCATCTCCCAGGTGCTCCAGCCGCGAAAGAAACTGCCCAGCCTTCTTCCAAGCTAAAGCCGCACCCCACTTTGCCGATGAGCCTGTTGGGTAAGCGGGTCGGCGGGGATTTCGTTGCTGAGCATGGTTGCTCCACGAAAAGACGCTTGGCGCCGATGGCTCGATCGTTCGGCGTAGCGCCCGCTTCCGAGGGAGAACAATGGTGAGCAGATTGAGCCTGAAAGCCAAACTGGCAGGTGGGTTTGGCGCTCTGCTGGTGATCTTGATAACCATGGGCATCATCAGTTTCACCTCGGTACAGAAATTGAGTGACTTATCTGCTTTTGGCGATGAAAAAGCTAATGGGAGATTCTTGTCCGTCTCCATCGAGTCTGGCATCAACAATCAGAAAGCCGAGTACCGGGCCTTTCTCCTGACCGATGAGGAAGGAGAAATGAGCCGCTATGCGGAAAACAGCCGTGCCCTGGCAGACAACTTCGACAAGCTGGAGGCAACTCTATCCACGGAAAAAGGCAAAGCGATGGTCGCCCACCTTCGTCAGGTGCTCAATGAATACCACGGGATCGTGGACCGTGCGGTCGCGCTGCATCGTGCGGGCAAACAGAAGCAGGCTATTGAGGCGATCACGGATCCTAAAGCCGACATGGCGCGCGCCGAGCTAAATAAAACGATCGCGGATCTTGTCGCCCTGCAGCAAAAACTCAAGGACTCATCTCGCGCCGATCTGGAGGCAGCGCAATCCCGCACCACCTTACTCATTTCGGGTCTGGCGATTGTAGGAGTGGTCGTCGGGGTGATCGTGGCCCTGATTATCGTCCGTTCCATTACCGGCGGCATCAGCCGCATGGTCGCCATGATCGAGGAGGTCGCTGCCAATAATCTCACCGTCGACGACATGGAGATTACTTCGCAGGACGAAGTCGGGCAGGCCGGCCTGGCGCTCAACAAAATGAAGAACAATCTGCGCGACCTGATTCAGTCCATCGCCGGAACCGCCGAGCATGTGGCTAGCGCCAGCGAAGAATTGTCCTCTTCCGCCACCCAGCAGTCGCAAAGCGCGGAGACCCAGAACAATCAGACCACCCAAGTCGCGACCGCCATGCAGGAGATGTCCTCCACCGTCTTGCAGGTTTCGGAAAACTCCAACAAAGCTGCCGAAGCTTCCCGCCAAGCCGCCGAAACCGCACGCGAGGGGGGCTCGATCGTCGAAGAAACTTTGACCAAGATGCGCGTCATCGCTGATTCCGTCGGCGGCACGGCCAAAAAGATGGAAGAGTTAGGCAGAAGTTCGGACCAGATCGGCCGCATCGCTGGCGTCATCGACGATATCGCCGACCAGACCAACCTGCTGGCGCTGAACGCCGCCATCGAGGCCGCCCGCGCCGGGGAACAAGGCCGGGGATTTGCCGTGGTTGCCGATGAAGTCCGCAAACTCGCCGAGCGCACCACCACGGCCACCAAAGAAATCGCGCAGATGATCAAAAACATTCAGGACGAAACCAAAACCGCGGTCACTGCCATGGAGGAAGGCACCAAGCAGGTCGAAGACGGAGTGCAATCCACCAGCCGCGCCGGCGACTCGCTGAAGGAGATCATCCACAAGTCGGAAGAAGTGGGCGAGATGATCACCCACATCGCCACGGCCGCGACCGAGCAATCGAGCGCCTCGGAAGAAATCAACAGCAACATGGAAATGATTGCGAAGCTGGTCAAGGAGTCGGCCGACGGAGCGCAGCAGTCGGCGAAAGCTTGCCAGGACCTGTCGGGCTTGGCCTTGGATCTGCAAAACATGGTGGGCAAATTCAACTTAGGAAATCACTCGGGCCAGAGCCGCAGCAGGAGCGGGAGAACGGCTGACCGCGGTACACCAGAAAAGGCCAAAGCTTTCGCGGCCGGCGCGTACTAAACAAATCAAGGAGTAAGGGGGAGCGGCATGTTCAAGAACGTGAAATTGACCGGCAAGATCATCGGATCAATCGTGATCACCCTGGTGGTCACCTCCGCCATCAGCTTCTGGATCACGCAGCGGCGGGTTAACGAACAGGCGGAAGAAGCCTTCCGGGATAAAATTCGCCAAATTACCGGCATGGCAACGGCAACGCGAACTTGGTTCTCGCAGAATATCGAAACCCTTGTCCCCGGCAACGATTTCAAACACCTAAACCAAGTGCCGGTGGTGGTTGCCTGGAGCGTTGCCCAGCAATATGCCGAACAACAAGAAATGTCTTTTAAGACGCCATCCATGCGTCCCCGCGATCCCAAGAATCAGCCTGACGAATTGGAGCGCCGCGCCCTCGAATCCTTTGAAAAAGACTCTTCTCTTAAGGAGTACTCAGAACGGTTGGTCGAGGACGGAAAAGATGTCATGTTCTATGCTCAGCCGGTTCGCCTCACCCAGGACTGCTTGCTTTGCCATGGCGATCCCGCCGGCGCAAAGGACCCGTTCGGATACGTGAAGGAAGGCATGAAGGCGGGCGATTTGCGCGGCGCCTTTACCGTGCGAGCTTCTACTCAGGCTCTGGTACAAACCGCCAGCACGAATTCTCTCTCGCTCTTTCTGACTAGCCTGTTCACCTTGCTGACTGCGGCCGCCGTGGTTTTCTGGCTGATGCGCAAATTGGTGGTTAGACCATTGTCCGCCTCGGTTGAATTAGCCAATAGGATCGCCGCCAACGACCTTTCCGTCGACGACCTAGTAGTGGACGCGGAAGATGAAATCGGCGAAACCACTGCGGCTCTGAATCAGATGAAGAATAATCTGCGCGAGATTGTTCGCGCCATCAGCGGAACTGCGGTTCACGTAGCCAGCGCCAGCGAAGAACTTTCCTCTTCGGCCTCGCAACAGGCCAATGGGGCGGAGACGCAAAATAGCCAAACTACCCAAGTGGCTACTGCCATGCAGGAAATGTCTTCCACTGTCTTGCAAGTATCGGAAAATTCCAATAGAGCCGCGGAGGCATCCCGTCACGCCGCCGAAACCGCCCGCGAAGGGGGAGAGATTGTAGAAGAGACTCTGGGCAAAATGCGCATCATCGCCGATTCAGTGGGCGGCACCGCCAGAAAGATGGAAGAGCTGGGAAAAAGCTCCGATCAGATCGGACGCATCGCCGGAGTCATTGACGACATCGCAGATCAGACTAACTTACTGGCACTGAACGCCGCTATCGAAGCCGCCCGGGCTGGAGAGCAAGGCCGCGGATTTGCCGTGGTCGCGGATGAAGTCCGCAAGCTGGCAGAACGCACCACCACTGCCACCAAAGAGATCGCCGTAATGATCAAGAATATTCAGGACGAGACGAAAACGGCAGTCACCGCCATGGAAGCGGGAACCAGACAGGTGGAAGAAGGCGTGGCGTCAACTTCGCGTGCCGGCGACTCGCTAAAGCAAATCATCCACATGTCGGAAGAGGTGGGCGAGATGATCACCCATATCGCCACGGCTGCAACCGAACAATCGAGCGCCTCGGAAGAGGTCAACAGCAACATGGAGGTCATCGCCAAACTGGTGAAGGAATCGGCCGACGGCGCGCAGCAGTCAGCCAAAGCCTGCCAGGATCTGTCCAGCCTGGCTCTGGACCTGCAAAACATGGTGGGCAAATTCAATTTAGGAAGCGAGCACGACTCATCGGGCAGCAGCCGTGCTTCGCGCAATAAGACCGGCAACTCTGGAGGAGATCGGGAAGAATCCGCCAAAGTCTTTGCCGCCAGTGCCCGTTAGCGAACCTAGATTGCAGGAGGATGAGCAAGATGGAAACGCAAACCAAAGGCAACGAAGCTGCCGCGAATAACACGGCCAGCCTGCACGTCAGCGGGCAAGGCCATGGCGAATTGCTGCAGCTCGTCAGCTTTCATATCGGAGGCGAGGAGTTTGGACTGGACATTCTGCGAGTGCAGGAAATTATTCGCGTTCAACAATTAACTCGCGTCCCCAACTCACCCGATTTCGTAGACGGCGTCATTAATCTGCGGGGCAAAGTCATTCCCGTCATCGCACTGCGCAAACGCTTCGGCTTGGAGGAGTTGGCTCACGATAAACAAACCCGCATCGTGGTCATTGAAGTCAAGGGCACGGT
This sequence comes from uncultured Acidobacteriaceae bacterium, assembly GCA_963712035.1. Taxonomy (GTDB): domain Bacteria; phylum Acidobacteriota; class Terriglobia; order Terriglobales; family Acidobacteriaceae; genus PALSA-270. The sequence goes on from CAVQGL010000011.1 coordinate 31,141, forward strand.
GTTAGGTTTCATTGTCGATTCCGTCTCCGAAGTCTTGCGCATTCCCGCCGATACCGTCGAACCGCCGCCGCGCCTGGGGAAGGTAGAACGGGAATACGTTTCCGGCGTGGGCAAACTGGACAACCGTTTGCTGATCCTGCTTGATGTGGACCGGTTGATGAGCGATGCCGAGGATTTGACGGCCGCTGTGGCCTGAGCTTAGCCAGTGGATTTGAGAGTGTGAGGGAGCCGCGTCACGTGGACAATGAGTTCTTACAAGACCCGACCCTGATCCAGGAGTTCCTGGTGGAATCCGAGGAACTCTTGCAACGCATGGATCAGGATATGGTCACGTTGGAAACGACTCCCAAAGATGCGGAGTTGCTGAACCGCGTTTTCCGCGCCCTGCACACCATTAAAGGTACCTCAGGATTCTTGGGCTTTGAACCTATCGTCCGCCTCAGCCATCGCGCCGAGGATGTGCTCAACGAATTGCGTAAGGGAGAGCTTCAACTCACCCAACGCATGATGGACGCGCTGCTCACGGCACGGGATCAACTCGGACAAATGCTGTCCGATATCCGGCAAGGTGGCCTAAAACAATATGCCATCGATTCTCTGGTCGCGGAACTGGAAGCGGTTCGCCAGCCCTTTGAAGCTGGCGAAATAAAACAGCGCCTAGGCGAAATTCTGGTCACCGATGGCGCGCTCGAGCCAGTCACGCTGCAAGGGGCCCTGCGGGAACAAGCCGAGTCATTTTCCGGCCAAAAGTTGGGCGAGTTACTGGTAGAAAAGAAACTCGCGTCTCCCGCCGATGTGGGCAATGCGCTCATCCGTCAAGGGCAAGCTGAATCCAACCCGGCACCTGGGGCCGGCGCGCAAACCATGCGAGTCGACGTCCGCAAGCTTGATGAACTGATCAATCTGGTGGGCGAGTTGGTGCTGGAACGAAACCGTTTGGTGCGCATCACCAGCGACCTTAGCCTGGGACGCCTAGGCGGCGAGGATTTGTATTCGGCTCTCAGTCGCACTAGCGCCCGCCTGAGTTTTATCACCGAAGAGTTACAAGCCGCCGGGCTGAAAACCCGTATGGTGCCCATCGACATGGTTTTTCGCAAGTTCCCTCGGCTGGTTCGCGATGTGGCGCACAATCTTTTGAAAGAAGTGGAGCTTCAGGTTTCCGGCCAGGACACCGAGTTAGACAAAACTATGGTCGAACTGATCGGTGACCCTTTGGTCCATCTGGTGCGGAATTCTCTCGATCACGGTCTGGAGTTGCCGGACGTGCGGGCTGCGGCCGGCAAATCCCGCCAAGGCACCATCCATCTGGAGGCGCAGCAGGAAGGCGACCATATTATTATCACGGTCGCCGACGATGGTGCTGGCATCGACCCGGAACGCGTACTGCGCAAGGCTCAGGAAAAAGGCTTGGTCAGCGCCGAACGTGCCCGCCTTCTCACCCCAAGAGAAATCCTGGATTTCATTTTTCTTCCTGGCTTCAGCACTGTGGAAAAAGCAACCGATCTCTCGGGTCGAGGCGTGGGCATGGACGTGGTCCGCTCTAACCTGAAGCGCATGAATGGCACCATCGAACTCGACAGCCGATTGGGCGGAGGAACGACCATCCGTCTGCGCTTGCCCCTCACCTTGGCCATCCTGCCCGTCTTGTTGGTGCAAGTGGCGGATGAAATCTATGGCCTGCCGTTACGTTCGGTCGTCGAGACCACACAAGTACAGGATGACGAACTCCATCAAGTGGAAGGATCGGAGGTTTTGCGCTTGCGAGGAAAAACCCTGCCTCTATTGCGCCTGGCGCACATGTTTGCCACCAAACTGACCAGCGATGGCGACATCGGCCAGAAAGTGGTGATCCTGGCGGTCGGCGACAAACGAGTGGCGCTGCTGGTCGATCAACTGATTGGCCAGGAATCCACCGTCATAAAGCCTCTGGGATCTTACCTTCACAACTGCCCCAGCATCGCTGGCGCAACCATCAGTGGAGACGGCAGAGTGCGTCTGGTGCTTGATCCGGCCGGACTGCTGGCTTCAGCCCTGGGCCCAGTTCCCCACGGAAGCGTGCAATGACCATTCCTATCTCCACTTCGCCACGTGCCTCCGAACCCGTGGGTGGGCCAGCGAGCCCGCACTTGGTCCAGATTCGCGATCTGGTTTATCACGTTGCCGGCATTTTTCAGCCCGACAACAAGATGCGCTTTCTCGAAGACCGCTGTGCCAAACGCATGCAAGTCTTGGCGGTGAGCACGCTGCGCGAGTACTACGAATGTCTCACTATCAAGCCGATCCGCCAGGCCGAGATGGTGAGCCTACTCAACGAGATTACCGTCGGGGAGACCTGCTTCTTCCGCAATCAGCCTCAACTCGATGCCTTGCGCAACGTAGTGTTACCAAAAATTATCGAGGCCAGAGCCAAACTCGCGTTGCGCCATTTGCGCATTTGGAGCGCCGGCTGTTCCACCGGGGAAGAACCTTACACCCTGAGCATGATGATGTTGGAAGAAACCGCGGGGAGGCTCAAAGGATGGACCTTCGAAATCCTGGCCACCGACTTGAATGAACGCTCGATCGCTCACTGTAAACGTGGCGCCTATGGCGATTACAGCACGCGCAACCTCACCCCCTATTTCAAGCAAAAATACTTCACCGCCCGCGGCGATGAACTCCACATCAACCCCGAAGTCAAACTGAAGGTCAACTTCAACCGGGTTAATTTGCTGGACAATGCCCGCATGGCTTTCATGAAGGGAATTGATATCGTTCTCTGCTGCAACGTTCTCATCTATTTTGACGTTGCTTCCAAGCAGCGCGTCATTCAGCACTTCTACAACAATCTTCTGCCTCACGGATACCTGTTCCTCGGCCACTCCGAGTCCTTGTACGGAGTAAGCGAAGACTTTCGTCTGGTGCACCTGCCCTCGGCGACGGCTTACGTTCGGGCTGAAAAAAGGCAGATCAGCTCGCAGGTGAAACCATGAGCACGCAACCGAGCGAAACCCTGCGCAAGCGTCTCGATGGGTTGGAGCAAATGCCCACCATCCCCGTGATCCTTGCCCCGTTACTCAAGTATCTCGAGCAACCGTTGGAACAACTCGAGGTCCAGCAAGTTGTCGACCTGCTTTCGCAGGACAAGTCTCTCGCCGCCCAATGTCTGCGCATGGCTAACTCGCCTATGTTCGGCCGCTGGCAGACCGTGGACAGCGTACGCAGCGCCGTGGTTGCCCTGGGCTTGCAGCGCATGCGCGATATCGCTGTCTCCTGCTCGGTCCTGAAGCTCACCCCGAACGACAAGAGCAGCATGGATCCCGTCGTGTTTTGGGAGCATTCCCTTGGTTGTGCCTTGGTCTGCCGGCAGTTCGCACGCAAAATTGGGTTTGCCGACCCCAGCAAAGCTTACTTGGCCGGGTTGCTGCACGATATCGGAATTGTCGCCCATCTGTGGATTCTTCCTCATGAGTTCGCTGCCACACTCGAACTTGCAAAAGGCCGACACATTCCTTTACACGAAGCAGAGCGAGCCACCCTGGGATGTGACCATGGCGAGACGGGAAGAAGAGTCGCAGAAAGTTGGCGACTGAGCGACGACCTGGTCCAGACCATCAGTTGCCACCATGAGCCAACCCGCGCGACCTCCCATCGGGACCTCGTCGCTCTGGTTGGACTCAGCGACATGCTCTGCCGGATGAGTGGGCTGGGTTACGGATATGTCGAAGAATGCCAGGTCAGCTTCGTCGAGGAACCTGGGTTCGCGCTTTTGTTGGAGGAATGTCCCACGCTCAAAGCCTTCGACTGGGCGCGTTTTACCTTTGAACTGGAAGCTTACATAGAAGAAGTTCATCGTCTGGTCACCGCTTTATACCGAGGCTAATGAATCAACCAGGCACCAACTCTAAGCTCATTCGCGTCCTGGTCGCGGACGACAGCGCATTCATGCGCACCGCCATCACTCGCATGATCGAATCGGACCCAGAGCTTCGTGTAACGGCCACTGCGCAAACCGGAACCGAAGCTCTGGAGAAAATCATCTCCTTGCAACCGGATGTCGTCACTCTGGATGTGGAAATGCCTGGCCTCAACGGAATTGAGACCTTGCAACGCGTTATGCAACAGTCACCGCGTCCCGTCATCATGGTGAGTTCACTCACCCAAGAAGGCGCGGAAACAACCCTGGAAGCTCTGGCGCTAGGAGCCTTTGACTATGTGCCCAAGCAGCAATCTTACGTGTCCCTGGACATCGTCAAAATTCGCGCCGATCTGGTGGCCAAGATCAAAGCCGCCGCGGAAAGCCATCGTAGAAGACCGTCCATAATCAAAGCCGCAAAAGTCTCGCCAACACCAGTCGCAACTGCCCCGCGCTTTGCCCCGCGAATCGCTCCCAGCATCGTGGCCATCGGCACTTCTACAGGAGGCCCGAAAGCTCTGCAGGAAATTCTGCCGCTGCTTCCTGCAGATCTGCCGGTAGGTGTGCTCATCGTGCAGCACATGCCGAAAGGATTCACGGGTCCTTTCGCCCGCCGCCTCGACGGACTTTGTAAGATTTCGGTTCGCGAAGCTACTCACGACGCCACCATTGAGCCCGGGGTCGTGTATATCGGGCCCGCCGGCCTTCACATGACGCTTCAGCGCCGCACTCCTTCGAAAGTCACGATTCAACTTTCGAACTCTCCCGTGGGGACGCTTCACACGCCGTCCGTAGACGTAATGATGTCTTCGGTCGCAGAGGTTTTCCGCTCCCTTTCGATGGGCATCATTCTGACTGGCATGGGAGCGGACGGACTTTTGGGCATGCAAGCCATCGCGCGCGAAGGAGGCCTCACCGTCGGTCAGGATGAAGCCACTTGCACCGTCTATGGCATGCCGCGCTCCTGCGCCGAAGGCGGAATCTTGCAGCGTGTCGTGCCGCTCATGCACGTTCCCGAACAAATTCTTCTCGCCACCCGATACTCTAAGCGCGCTTAGCGACTTCCACATCGGACCGAACTACTTCCCGCTTTTCCAGGGCCGCTTCCACTGCTCCCAATAACATTTGCGCGGAAAAAGGTTTTGGCAAATAGAACGTTCCGGGGTCGTGAAATCCCTGTTTACCGATGCAGTTCTCCGGATAGCCCGAAATGAAGAGTGTCTTGAGCCCTGGAGAAATTGTTCTGAGCTCTTGCGCCAGCACTTGACCACTGCGGCCGGGCAGTACAACATCTGTGAGCAGCAGTTGCAACGTTCCTCCCTTGCGGGCAAATAAGCGCAAAGCTTCCGCTGCAGTCCGCGCCCGCAACACCGCATAGCCCGCCGATAATAGAACTTCGCAGGTCACCTCACGAACAAACTCCTCATCCTCGACCACCAGGATTGTGGCATGTGGGAGTTCCGCCGGGTTCTCTGCAATTAGACCTAGTTCTTGCAAACTCTCTTGCTCTGGACCAACGCCATTCATCTCATCCTCCCTTAAGAACGAAAATACGATTGCACGCGTCTCGCCACGTCTGTTTGTGCCCGTACCTCCGTGCAGTGCTGGGTCATTGACCTCGCAAACCATCGACAAATCGCGTAAACGAAAATGCATTCTTTTGCCGGACGGAGAAGCAAGAATCATTTCGGAACAAATGGCTGACCACTCCGGGAAAAAGTCCCACGGCGGAATGGACGCCGTGATATTCGATCTACCGCACCCCCACTCCACCACGACCTTCCGTGTGGAGCCTAGGTGCTTATTCTGACAAGATGGCGAGGGATCAGTTGTTAGAGCAGGAGTTTGGCGTCTAAAACGGTACCGCTCCCAAGTTAACGGTGGAGGGACACTGATCCCGCCACACTAGCAAGGATCAAATTCAGGCTGAGGGCGAGGCCTTGGTGGTCTTACGGTTGTTCGAATTGGAGCGGCGCGTCGGCTGCTTCTCGTCCGTGGAGTGGTGCTCCGTCTCATACAAGGGGGCAATCATTCTGGTCGCGGCCAAAGCGGCCGTGCGAAGATCATTCTTAATCGCGCTTAGCTTGGAATTCATTCGGCTGGTCGGCCCCGATACGCTAAGCGCCGCCACCACTCGTCCCGCGTGGTCAAAGATTGGCGCGGCCAGGCAAGTCACGCCACTCAGGTTTTCTTCCAGATCGATGGCCACCCCGTGTTCGCGCACCAAAGCTAAATGCTCGCGAAGATGGGCCTTTTGCGTAATCGTCTTGGGTGTCTTCTTGACCAACGAATATCCATCCAGAAGCGTCGTGACCTCGGACTCGGGCAAGAAAGCTAGGATGGCTTTGCCTAATGCAGTACAGTGCACCGGATTCCGTTCCCCGGGAAAGGCGGCTACCCGCAGGGCATTTGGACTTTGAATCACATCAAGGTGGATGACTTGCCCATTCTGCAGCACGCCGAGATTGACGTTCTCCATGTGGCGCGCCATCAAATCGTTCATGATCGATCGGGAGATGGACTGTAAATGTTTGAAGTGAATCGCCGGCCCGCTAAACTCGAAAAACTTGGCGGCCAAGCGATAATGTGCGGCCACTTCCGCCTTCTCGACGTAGCCCAATTTTTCCAGCGAGTATAAAATGCGATGGATGGTAGTTCTCGAGAACGGCAGCGCCTTGACCATCGCGGAAAACGCTACCGGTTCTTGCTTCGCGCCTTTGTCGATCAGATAGTTAAGCACATCGAATATCTTGCCCATCACCGCTATGTAATTCTTGTCGAGCTGCTTTTGTTTGGGCATTCTTGTTCTCAACGCTCCGTCGTGAATAATGTAATGTTACCGTTGCTCACCCAACGGGCCTGCAACTATATATCATAGGTCTCCGGCCTTCCGTTATCCGGATGCGCCGATTGCGATCGTGTTGCTAGATCTAAGGCCGAAGCTTGATCGGCGGAGCATTCCACGCCGAAAGCTGCAGGCTCAACGCCGCCCGGCTCGCCACCTCGGGCTTGGTAAATGGATCGAGTCCCGTCATATCCAATCGGACAATTCCCTTCACTGAAACCTTTTCGCCGGGGGCCAGCCAGAAATAGTTGTCCGTCCACATCACCGAATAAACGTCGGGTAGAAGCTCAATGCGCAGCGGGTAAGCGGGAATATTCCCGGTGTTGCGAACGCTGACCGTAATTTCGCCCTCCAGTTTCGATTTCTGTTCAAACGAAGCCGTGCCTTCGAGCGAGGTCGGAAGCCCCGCGATCTGAGGCTTTAACCAGGGTCCCTTTTGCGCGACCAAATCTTCCACTGGCCCGCTCTGCCATTTTTTGCGCTCCGCCGGATCCGCCAGCGTCTTGACGACTCGTAACCAATGGGCGCGCCGGGAAAGCTGAACACCATTAGAATCTGTCAGGGTCAGCTCCAAAAAGAAATAAACTTCGGGCATGTCTGCGGGAATCGGCCACGAGATTGGGTGCGCGTCGCTCATGTATCCGCCGGCCGGAACATCGGTCTCCCAATTTTCATCGTGCACCGATTTGAGATTCTGATCCAGAATTCGAGCCGTGATGCGCGCTCCCTTAAGCGTCTGCTCCCGATCATTCAGCGCAAAAACAGAGGCTCGAAACGTATCCCCGGGTCCCCACGAGAAAAATCCCGTATCCGCCATCACGTGGACTGGTTCATTGGCGCGTTGCGCCGCATAAAAAGGAATTTGCGGCTGTCCGCACCAGTCAATTAAGTGCCAGCTTTCCGCAATCGGCCCCAGCGAATTGTAGGTCCATAACGTCTCGCCGCCGGTGTAAGGAAATTGGGCTCGCCATTGCTCGAAGATGCAGGCAATGTTGTGCTCATATCCCATCTGGCTGTATTCCACCAGTTCTGCCATATCCGCTTTGCCCAAATCCCCATACCAGGAAGCCTTCAGCCAACTCTTTACAAATGTGTACTTGAGCTCGGCGCTGCGATCGCGAATCGTGGGATATCTATTCTTGAATTTTTCGAACGTCGTACCCGACCGGCTTAATTTCAAGTTCCGCCGCCGGAATGATGCGCTTCAGCAAAGACATATTGGCGAAACTGCTGAACGACCATTCCGACACAAAACAAGTCCCGCGATCGAAGATCTTGTGATACCAATTTTCATCTCCGGCGTAGATTCCATCCGGCGGCGCGTAAGCATGAACGTCGCCACCACACGGGGAATTCATCCGGAAGGGACGCTTGCCATCGTAGCCGGCAAACACTTCGCGGACGAGACCCACCAGCGGCTCAACTCCATTTACGAAGGGGTCGAATTCATTTCCGCCAACATAGACTCCCGTCGATGGGTGCTGCCGGAAACGCAGCACGCACTGTGTCAGTTGTTCCTTCCAGACATCGATTGAACTCGTGCCTGGACTGTCATCCCAGTTCAAAGGCGCCTCTTGCCAGACGATCAAGCCGTTTTCGTCGCAGAGATTGTAGAACTGTTCGGTCTCGAAGATACTGGTGCCTCCGTTGAGCCTCAGGATATTCAAGCCATTCAGTTTGGCGGCGCGAAGCATCCACTCTTCGCGTTGCGGCACCAGCGCGAGAACATCGTCGCTCGCCATCCAGCAGGCTCCCTTCGCATAAAAGGGCCTGCCATTTGCTACCCAGAGATACTCGTACGCCTCATCTTCCAGTGTCGTTCCCTTAGCAACTTTCCTGGGACTGTCGGGACTGACCGCATTGCGCTTCATCTCCAGCGTACGTACACCAAACCGGCTGCTGACCGCATCGAGTTGCGCATTCTCTTTTGAGAGTTTTAGCTCTAGACGATACAGAGGCTGTTCGCCCAGACCGTTCGGCCACCATAACTTCGGATTCTTGAGCTCGATTTCCCGCTCCCAGAAAGTAACCCCGGCTGCGACTTTCTGCTTGGCTTGCCCGCTCCACACCACTTGGTTATTGGATAGGTCCACAATCTGCGCGTCCACGATTCCATCGAAATCTTCTCCGGTGTTCGTGATCATGGCTTGACCCCATAAAGTAGCGGAGTCGCCTCCGAGCGCGTCGGTTCGTACAAATGGCGCTTCCACGTATGCCGGTCCGGTAGCGATCAACCGGATCGGTTGATAGAGGCCCATGGAGCGATAGCGATTGCCCCATTGATAACTCTCCGCATCTTCGGCGTCAGGCTTCACCACACGGGGCTTGCCGTTGTTGCTGTCGCCAAAATAATTTGGCAGCGGATCGTGAGTCTCGTGCAGCAGTCTCACCATTAACTCCTGTTCCTTGCCGGGAGTTACTTGCGCGGTGATATCAAACGTAGGCCCTCCGAATGCGCCTTCATGTGTTCCCAATAACTCGCCGTCAAGCGCCACGACACCCCGGTAGTCCATTCCATCAAATCTTAACCGGATGGTAGAACCGCGCCATGACTCGGGAACGGTGAAACGCCGGCGCAAATACCAATCTCTTTGCTGGATCCACTGAAGGCGCTTGAAATTGTCCCCGTACCAAAGGTTGGGGACTTTGCCAGCTTCCATCAGCGCGTATTGCACGGGCGCAGGCATTTTGACCGTCATCCAGGAAATGTTGGAAGGAAACTGCCCGGGAGGCAAAGTCTGATCCGCTTCTGCCATGTCCCAATTGCCATCCAAAATAATTTGCGAGCCGTTGCCCGCCTGGCCAGTTGCGAATTCTGTCCTGGCTTGGACTGGAGTGGTGTCGTAAACGCGGGCACTAGTATTCAGTTCCTCCCATGCGGACACTGCGATGGGGAGAGATCCATTCGGATTGGGCTGAACCTGCTCCGGGGTCGCGGTCTTTTGTGGAGTTTGCGTCGATGCAGAACTTACCTTCGAGCCCAGTACCGCAGCCGCTCCGGTGCCCAATAGCGTCAAACAATCGCGGCGGGACATATTTGCTTTTTTCATGTATTTATTCCTTTATTTAAGAAAACAGCGCGCAGTATTGTCCTACTGCGGATATATGCGGACGAGGTGGGAGCTTCTAGCATGGCGAACCGAATGCGTGTCACCAGCAACCCGGAACTATATATTCGCTAGATTCGGCAGTCAACAAATTGACTGTGTGTGACCGTATTCCGGACAGGAGCTATCCCCCGTCCCTTCTGAACATTGCCTTGAGTCACTTCCCCAAAAGTTGGTGAGCAAAAATCAGAAAAACGCTGGACGTCCAAGTATAGCTAGGATCATCCTGGCCCCGCCCGGAAACTGCGTCGTAATTTTCTGAAAAACCGCTGTTGGCGGCCATGCGGCAAAATCGCAATCTTAGTTCGCGCGCGAATTCGGTTTCGCCGGCAGCCTCCAGACCCTCTGCAATGATCATGGTAGACGGAGCCCAAATCGGCCCACGCCAGTATCCTTTTGTCTGGTAGTAAGGGCTGCTGAGTCGCTCCGTGGCTAAACCATTGGGAGATAAGAAAGCACCATCTTTTTTCAAATCCGCAATCACGGCGGATCGCACTTCTGGAGGCAACTGTTTTCCCAGGACAATCGGGATGTACAGCAGCAGGCTGTCCGACTCAATCGCGGAATGGTCAATTGGACGAAGTGCGATGAAATGATCTTTTTTCCAATACGCTGCCAATAGTTTCTGCAACAAATCATCGGCCCGCGATTTCCATTGCTTGCTTTCGCCTTGCTTACCCAGGCGATGCGCGACCTCGGCCAGCGTGTCCATCTGGATCACGAGAAAACTGGCCAAATCTGGAGTCTCGGCGAACGGGCCGGTGCGGAAGACAGTCGAATTGTCCCAACCGGTGTCGTTCCCATGGTCGTATTCAGGAAGCCCGTTCTCAGGGTCCGCTCGGAACTTGAAGTACCAATTCGTCCAGCGCGACAACGGACCATACACTTCCTGCAAGCGCTGGCGGTCTATGAACGGACTATGCGTCATCATCCACGCCAGCGCCCAACCGTGGATCGGAGGCTTGTCAAATGCCCACGTGCTTCCACGATCATTCGCCTGGTCGGGCAGATCGCCATCAGAATTCTGTTGACCGAACATCACCATGAACTGGTCCCATGCGGTCTTGGGATCTCCCTGGATCGTCGCCATGGCGTTGAAGCAAGGGTCCCAACTCCAAACTGAAGTCATCCAGTTTTTCGACATGAGCATAGCAGGACGGGTGAGCATCCCTCGGGGAGCAACGACGGCCGACCAATTTACGTAGGCTGCCAATTCGGCCGCAGTCTGGAACTCCGCAGGCACACTTGGCATGCGAGCCAACCATTGTTGATATTCACGCGCCACACTCCCGGCGGCATCTTGAAAAGAATCCGAATACTTATGTTCGTGCCAGCTTCCGCGAAATTCTTCCATCACGCCGTCAAACTCATTGGATGAGCTATCCGGAGCAAATTCGATGACAACCTTTTTCGAGATCGTTTTGTCCCAATCGCTGTCAACCCGCAAACTTCCCCGCTCGGCAGTCAGCATGAATCGCGTGTCCTGTTGCCAGGCATTGAATTCCCATTGCGTTCGATTATGCTGAAACGCGAATCCATCCGCATCCGGTATCTTAGTTAAGCGGATGCCGACACTGTGGCCGTGTAACCTTACAACGTCTGGTTCGCTGATGCAGATCTCGACAAATCCGCCTTGCTTCGCATTCAGCCGCAATAATGTGGGGCCAGCCTTTTCTTGAAAAGGAACGCTCGAACCATTGTCGATCAACTCAATGCGAAGCACTTCGCGATCGACAAAACCATGCACCGAACGCAGGTAGAGTCCGTCGCCCATCGGCCCAGTCGGCAGACGAGAAAACGCAATGTAGGATCCGTATCGGCTGAAAGAATTCTTGGTTAGGTCCAGGGAAATGTTTCCCGTATACCCGGCTGAAGCAGACCACAACTGGTAACTTGTCATGCTCAGGAACAAACTAATGTAAAGAGCGAGCCGAAGGAGCGAGCACGTGGATCGCGTTGTGCGATTTCTCATAATCCCTTCCCGCGTTCAGGGGGCAGACCGCCGGAAACCGGGATTTATCGACCGTCTACCAGAGTAGCCAATACAGTAAGACCGTGATCGCTGACAACGTCGCCAACTGCAAGCGCCAGTCGAACACTCCGCGAAATCGTTCTTTCTGTCCCTTCCAGTCCACCGTAAGTTTCTCCAGCTTGGCTGGATCAGTTTTCTTGGTGAAGGCGGACACGGAAAACATCGTGATAATGCAAACGATGGTTCCCCAAAGTCCTCGATACGTGTAATTAAGTGTGAGATTGTGATGCAGCCACGGGAACAAATGAGCTCCCGCCTGCGCGCCGAGAAGCTGGTCCGTGACAAAAATGACACACATCACAATCCCGACGAGCACCGAGGTCAAGGCGCCAGCCGCCGTTACGCGCTTACTGAGAATTCCAAATACAATCGCCGGCGCAACCGGCATCACCAGGTAGATGGAAACTGTTTGCAAGTATTTGTATAGACCGTCCGGAGTTTTATACACCGCGTACGCGGCGAGCACGCCGAGCAAGGTGGCGATCACGATGGCAAACCGTCCCAGCAGAACCTGAGCTTTTTCGCTGGTGCGAGGGCGGAAGTGGAGAATGAAATCACGGACGGCCAGTGTGGAAACCGAGTTCATCACCGACAAAGTAGATCCGATCAGCGACGCTAGCAGCGCGGCCAAAACCAAACCACGTATTCCCGTCGGCAAGAGTTCGTTCAGCAGGGTTACGAATGTCGTTTTGCTCTCTCGTCCGGGAAACAGGGCCAGCGCGATGACACCCGGCAGCGCAAAAATAAATACCGGCAAGAGCTTCAAGAGAACGGTAAACATGGCGCCGGATCGAGCCTGATCGATGTTTCGTGCGCCCAGCACGCGCTGGACGTTGACCTGATCCACGCCCCAATAAAATGTTCCACCATAAACCGCCGAGAGAATCACGCCCCAGAAAGGATAGTTGGGATCGGTATAGGGCTTCGCAATATGCATCGCTTGCGGAACCTTGAGCGCGAGCTCGTGCCAACCGCCCACCCGGTGCAACCCGGTGAGGACCATCAACGCGCAGCCCGAAATAATGATGCCGGTCTGAAGGGAATCCGTGTAAGCCACCGCGGTAAAGCCGCCAATAATGGTGACGCATGCGGCGACTCCGCCCATCACCCAGACCACGGTCATCACGTCCCATCCAATCAAGCCGCGCAGTACGAGAGCCCCCGCATATAAGTGAAACGCCATCTTGGTGGTGATGGAAATAATGAGCATCAATCCCGAAAAAAATGCGCGCGCCATCGGGTGATAGCGAGTCTCCAGAAATTCTGGAGTGGTAAAAACCCGGTTCCGCAAGTAGAACGGATAAAGATAGGTGGCCGCGAAACCGATGCAGATGCAGGTCGTCAGCTCGACCGTACCAGCCGCGAGTCCATAGCGGTAAGCGTCCCCCGAAAGTCCCACCAGGTGCTCGGCGCCAATATTAGTCGCGAATAAAGAAGCGCCCACCAGCGGCCAGGAAAGACTGCGGTCCGCCAGAAAGAAACTGGCGCTGTCAGCCGACGACTTTTTTCGGATGGCGAGATATAGGCCGAGAAAAATGCTGAAGCTTAGGACGATAAGGCAAATCCACCAATCGATCACACCAAGCGAGAAAGACATTCCGTCTCCTCATAGCCATTTCGTCCGGAATCCGGACACCCGCGTATTGTTTAGCGCAAGCATCTTACCGTGTCTTCGGCGAGAACTCCATAGAAAGGTAATGTAAGAATCGGCGACACGAAGTGCAAAGTATTGAGACCTATCTCTTGTCAAATACCACCTTGTCGGCGGCCAGCAAAGCACGGTACGATCTCCGTTCATTCAGTCTTTTCGAGCCCTGTGGTTGAGTCGCACCGATGAATGATCGAAGATTGCGTTCGAATCGAGCCAATGACGCACGCTTTCGCTGTTCCTCGTTTAGGCGAAAAATTCCGCGGCCGTTCTTTTGGTTGATCATTCTGTTGTTATTGATGCCTCTTGCAGCGGGACCTCAGTCCCTTCCTCAGAAGGCGCCGACAAAAGCCCGCGGTTCGCTCCCGTCTGGCAATCTCTCCCCTGGAGTCCGTTACGTCGGATCGAAAGCGTGCGCCTCCTGTCACACCGACATTTTCAAGAACTTCGAACAAACTGGCATGGGGCGCTCTATGCTCCCTGCCGACGACAGCTCGGTGGCGTGGTTGCCCAGTCCGGTCACGGTTTTCGATCAAGACATTGGCCAGTATTTCGAAGTTCTGCGAAAAGACGGACACTGGTATCAAAGCCAGTATGCGCTGGATCCTGCCGGCAAGGAGTCATTCCGCCAAACCTTGAAAATGGATTACGTAATTGGCGCCGGCGATAATGGATTGGGTTTCCTCGTCCAGCGCGATCATTACCTGTTTGAAGCTCCCCTCACTTACTACAACAAGCAGCGCACCTGGAGTTTTTCGCCCGGCTATGAATTCAGGAATCAGGCGTTCACGCGTCCTATTGTTGCCTCGTGCATCGGTTGCCACAGCGGCCGCCCTAACCCGGTGCCCGGCCAAATTGGTCTTTACAAGGACCCGCCTTTCGATGAATTGGCCGTGGGTTGCGAGAATTGTCATGGCCCCGGCGATATGCATGTGAAGCAGCGCACCCAGGAGCAAATGATGGGAGTCGCCCCTGTGGAAGTTGCCGACGCGACCATCGTAAATCCCGCACGGCTTTCGGGATGGCTCGCCGACAACATCTGTATGCGGTGCCATCAGGCAGATGACATCCGAGTCGACCACCCGGGAACGGAGGAGCGTGATTTCCGGCCGGGGATGCCGTTGGACCCGATCATTTCCATCTTCAAGACCCCGGTCGATCGTCAGACACCTTCATTTTCCATGCTGCTGCAGCATTACTTCGGTATGACGGTGAGCAAATGCTATACCGCCAGCGCAGGCGGTTTGCACTGCGTTAGCTGCCACGATCCACACCTGCAAACGTCCGGACAGGTGGCGTTTGATTTTTACCGTTCGCGTTGTCTGAAATGTCACAACCAACAGAGCTGCACTCTCAGCCGCGAAAAGCGACTGGCGACAAGTCCGCCCGACGACTGTGTCGGCTGCCACATGCCGAAGCGCACCGTCACCACCATTACCCACGCGGCCCTCACCGACCACACTATTCCCGCAAATCCGAAGAGCCCGAGTCAGGGCACAAATCAAGGTGCGATTGATGCTGCTCGCACGCACAGTGGAGAACTACTGCGTTTGACCGCACCTTTCGCCGAGCGCGACGATCTGCACTCTGTGCCTCCGGTAGTCATGCTGCAGGCGTATGCCGGGTTGGTACGGAGTAAACATGAGGAATTTCGGCCGAAGCTTAATCAACTTGTGGAGCAGTTCGCTCGCGCCAACCCTGCAGACCCGATCGTGCTCGGAGTTTTAGCTCGGCAGGCAGCGTCGCAAGATACGCCTCAGTCGCGGCAGCAGGCCATTGGCTATATCACGGCAGTTATGCAAAAGGGCCCGGCGAATGTGGATGACTACACATTGCTTGCAAATCTCTACATTCGCGAAAATCGCAATCGCGAAGCCGTCGCAATCCTCGAAAAAGCGCGCACTACGTATCCCGACTTTTCTGAGATATACGAGTCGCTGGCCGCCCAGTACCTGCTGCTCGGCGACTATCGAAATGGATTTGCGGTATTGAAGAGAGGCCTGGAACTCTTCCCTGCCGACGCAAAACTTCGAACCCTCGACAAGCAAGCCCGTTCCGCGACGCTGGACGGAGCCGCGCAGTAGGAGCGCCGTCTAAGCCCCTCGTTGGCAATCTTCGGCCACCGCGGAGGGAGATTCCCCACGCAGATTTTTCCAGTGCGCATGGGTTTTCATTAGTGATGTTTTTGTAGTAGGCTAGCTTTCCGTTATGAGCACTCGGTCAGAACGCCCGCCGCGTAAACCAGCCCGCAAGCACTATGCGGCCCCGGCGCTTGATAAAGGTCTCGATATTCTCGAATTGTTTGCCATCGAGTCGGATGGTCTCAACGCCAGCGAGATCGCGCGCCGCCTGGGACGAACCGTTGGCGAGATATTCCGCATGCTGGTTCGTCTCGAACAGCGCGGCTATGTTTGCCAGACTCCGCCCGACGACCGCTATTATCTAACCCTTAAACTGTTCGAAGTCAGCCAGCGCCACAAACCGTTGCGCCGCCTCGTTTCCGAGGCGCGTCCTTTGCTGGAGCGCGTGGCTCACAAAACCGGCCAATCCTGCCATCTTGCCATGCTCAGCAACGGCGAGGTGGTCGTGATAGCTCAGGTGGATGGGCCGGGCCCGATGGGTTTTTCGGTCCGTTTAGGCGCCAGAATTGATCTCCTCAATACGGCCTCCGGACACACCATCCTGGCATTCCAGCGCGACGAACGCCGCTCTCGATCACTTGCCATTTGGCAGCATCAATCGGGCAAAAAGATCCCGCGCAATCTCGAGCGACATCTCACCCGCATTCGGAGGCGAGGCAATGAAGAGTTGGGGAGTCACCAAGTGCGGGGAGTGATTGACATTGGCTTTCCGGTCCTTGACCAACATGGCGAAGCCATCGCAGCCATGACGGTTCCCTTCTTACCCCAACTGGGAAGTCCGATTGGCCCGGCGCAAGTCAAAGACGCTTTGCGTTCGGCGAGCCGCGAGCTCTCATCTATCATTGGCGGCAAAATATCGTACTCCGAGGACGGGAACTAGCTTGAATGGCACAGAATATTTCGAAGACTATGTGGTCGGGGCACAACGCCTGACTTCGGGGCGCACGATCACAGAAACAGATATCGTCATCCACGCCGGGCATACCGGCGACTTTTTTCCGCATCATGTCGACGCGGAGTTTGCGCGAAAGACGCAATTCGGCCAGCGTATTGCCCACGGAACTATGATCTTCGCCATCGGCATTGGCCTCACCGCTGGCCGAATCAATCCCGTGGCATTCACCTACGGATTCGACAAGCTGCGTTTCATCAAACCGGTTTTCATCGGCGACACTTTGCGGACGCAAGTAACCGTGAAAGACAAGCAGCACGATCCCAGACGCGCGGACGCCGGCCGGGTCGTCGAAGCGTGCGAGATTCTCAATCAGCGCGATGAAGTCGTCATGTACTGCGAGCACATTCTGTTGGTCGCCAAACGTCCTTCTGGTACGGTTGAGAAATGAAATCTTCGTTCCGGCCGTCAGTATGGAAATAACCTTAAACGGACTCACCTGGGATCATCCCCGAGGATATGCTCCTCTGCTTGGCGGAGCGCCCGAGTACGAAATGCGCAACCCGGGACTGCGCATTCAATGGGAGCGCAGAAGCTTGCGGGAGTTCGGCGAGGCGCCGATCGAGCAATACACCGATCGCTACGATTTAATTGTCGTCGACCATCCGTTTGTAGGCTTCGCTGCGGCGCATCAAGTCCTGTTGAACCTTGATCCTCTGTTGAGCAACGACGAACGGCTGCGATTCCAACGGGATTCCGTCGGCCCGTCTTGGCCGTCCTATTGGTACCAGGGCGGACTGTGGGCTTTGCCGATAGACGCGGCAACTCAAGTGGCGTGCTATTGTCCGGATCTGTTCGAACAACTTGGTCTAACTCCGCCCGCAACTTTTGACGACGTGCTGGGGCTGGCAACGCGGGCTCGGAGCACCGACAAATTCGTCATCGTTCCTGCCTGTCCTACCGATGCCATCAGTCTCTTCTTCACCCTGAGTGCAAGCCTTGGTCATCCTATTGCCGAAGAGGCCGAACCGTTCCTTCCCGCGCCCCTCGGACGCGAAGTTTTGCAACAGCTCCACGCGTTAATTTCGACAGCTCATCCCAAATCTGTGGAGTGGAATCCGATTCAGGTTTACGACTTCATGACTACGGAAGCGAGCGCAATCTATTGCCCTTATGGCTTCGGCTACTCCAACTACTCTCGTACCGGCAGTAGGACTGCATTACGCTTCACCAACGCTCCCGCGGCGGTTGCTACGAAACGCGCCGCGACCATGCTTGGCGGCACCGGAGTTGCGGTCTGCGCGAAAAGCGCGTATCCGGCAGAAGCAGTGGCATATGCCAAGTGGCTGGCCAGTTCGGAACACCAACGCGGCATTTACTTTCGCGAGGGCGGCCAACCTGCAAGCCTATCGGCCTGGATCGACCCCGAGGTGGACCGAATCGCAGGAGGCTTCTTCTCCGGCACGCTGCCTACTTTGCTGGCAGCCTACGTGCGCCCGCGATTTGATGGATTTGTTCGTTTTTTCGAAGCTGCCGGGATCGAAATCAACCGATGCTTGCAAGGCGGGATCGAAGATTTCCAGCTCATTGAGTGGCTCAATATGTGCTATGCACAACGCCTTGCCGAGTCCACACATAAAGAAACCACCTGAAAAACTGGATCGCACAAAATGCAAGGCGCTTAGCATGGAGGAATGTTCCCGTGAAAAACCCCAACCCCGACCCTGCCGCTCACAAAACGATACCCATCTGGAACGCGGAAGATTGGCACTATGAAGATTTCCAGGTAGGGCAACGCGCACGCTCCATCCGGCGCACCATTTCGGAGGGAGAGAGCATGATATTCAACGCACTCGTCCTCGACATGCACCCCTACGTGGCGGACGACGTCTTCGCCAAGGAAGAAGGGGTCTTCGGCCGGCGGCTGATTGCGGGCGCCATGGTTTTCAGCCTTGGGCTGGGATTGATGGCTCACAATTGTGTACATACTTTCAGCTATGGCTATGACAAACTTAGATTTATCAAGCCGGTTTTCATCGGCGACACGATTTATACCATTCGCACCAATCTCGAAAAATGGCCGAAGTATCCCGAACTCGGCATGGTACGAGTCTCTTACGAAGTCTTCAAAATGCCCGGCGACCTGGTGCTTTACTGCGAGCATTTACAAACCGTGAAGTATCGCGATCCTTCACAGACCCATGCCAAGGGATAAGCGGAGATTTCAGTTTTCCCAGTCCCAATCATTGTGTTGCACAGATAAATTGCAGTTTTTATAAGTCGTTTGACAAGCTCAGCAGCGCCTGATAGCCTGCGGGAGCTTTTCGCGTTTGACGACGAGGCTGGGTGGAAGTTGTAGCCGCGGAAGTGAATCCGCGAGAGATATCCAGTATGTCGGAAATTTTCCCGCATCTTGACTACAAACCGCAACTGCCAAAGCGGCTGGACCGCGGCATTGGTATGGTTGGGGCCGGCGGAATCGTGAATTACGCGCACTTACCCGCATACAAGAATGCCGGGTTCCGGGTTGCGGGCATCACCGACAGGAATCGCGAGCAGGCGGAGAAGACCGCGAAGCGGCACGATATCCCCAAGGTCTACGCGACCTTGGACGATCTTCTCGCCGAGAGCGACATCGAGATCGTGGATGTCGCAATCTACCCTGCCGAACAGGTCGAAATCGTGCGCCGAGCGGCTGCCGCCGGCAAGCATCTACTTTGCCAAAAGCCGTTTGCTGACGAGTATGCCAAGGCCCTCCGCAGCGTGGAACTCGCCGAAGAAGCGAAAGTGAAACTCGCGGTGAACCAGCAGATGCGCTGGGATGCGGGCGTTCGCTGTACCAAGCTCCTGATGGACGACGGTTGGCTCGGCGTTCCCACCTACGCCACCATCCAGGTTCACTGCAAAACCGACTGGAGTCTTTGGCCCTGGATCTATCGTGGCAAGCAATTGGAAATCATGTTCCATAGCATCCATTACATTGATTCTCTCCGTTACTTACTCGGCGACCCCGCGCAGGTGTTCACCAGCGGCAGCCGCGCTCCTGGCGAGCCGACTGAAGCGGAGACGAAAACCCTCACTATATGGGAATACAATTCCGGTCTGCGGGTGTTGATCGACGCCTGTCACTCCACCTGGCAGGACGACGCTTATGCAATTTTCCGCCTGGAAGGGACAGAGGGCGTGATTAAGGGAACAATCGGATTGATGTACAACTACCCGACGGGGCGGCCGGATACCCTGGAATTCATGTCCAGACGCAACTTCGGCTACTGGTTCTCGGCGCGCCTCGACAGCATGTGGATTCCCGACGCTTTCGTAGGCCCCATGGCGTCGTTGATGCGCGCCATCGAAGAAGGCTCCGAGCCCGAGACTAGCGGACGCGACAATCTTCGCACTCTGCAAATCGTATTCGCAGAATACCGCTCCATGGCGGAGAAGCGGGCGGTGTGTCCGGAGGAAATCGTCGCCTAGGGCCTTCGAATATGAGACGCTTTGGTTCCGTGATTAGAGTAAGACCGGAAGAGATCGAGGCATACAAGGCTTATCATGCAGCTGTGTGGCCCGAAGTGCTGGCCACGATTCGGCAGTGCAACATCCAGAATTATTCCATTTTTCTGAAGGACGATCTTCTCTTTAGCTACTTCGAGTACCACGGCGCTGACTACTCTGCGGACATGGCGCGGATGGCCGCCGATCCCAAAACTCAAGCGTGGTGGGCTGTCATGATGCCGATGCAGCGGCCGCTGGAAACCCGCGCCCAAGGGGAATGGTGGGCGGACATGGAAGAAGTTTTTCACACCGATTGAAATCGTGGCGATCGCTGCTCGCCTGATGGGGCGTGGACGAAAGAACCGGCCTATGCAGATTGTCGATACGCATCAACATCTCTGGGACCTCGATCTCTTTCAATACTCGTGGCTGACCTCCGCCCCCCCGCTCAATCGCTCCTTTCGGATGGCCGATTATCTTGTTGCCACCGAAGGTCTGAATGTGGTGAAGTCGGTCCACTTGGAAGCTGACGTGAACGAAACCTTCATGCTGGCAGAAACTCAACACCTTCTGAAACTGGCCGACCTGCCTGATAACCCGCTATCGGCAGTCATCGCTTGCGCGCGTCCAGAGAACTCTGACTTCCACTCGCACCTGAAGAAGATTGCCGGACATCCCAAACTCAAAGGCGTTCGCCGCATCTTGCACACCCAGCCAGATGATCTCGGCCAAGGCGCGACGTTTGTTGAAAACGTCGGTACTCTGGCGGACTATGGCCTATCCTTTGACATCTGTGTCCTGGCTCGTCAGCTTCCCGTTGCCATCCACTTGGCCGAGCGCTGTCCCGGAGTTACTTTCATCCTCGACCATTGCGGTGTGCCCCAGGTAAAGGAAAGGGTTCTCGATCCCTGGCGCTTTCATATCGCGGAACTCGCCAAATCTCAAAATGTATTCTGCAAGATTTCCGGTATCGTAGCTTACGCCGATCGGCAGCACTGGACCACGGAAGATCTGCGACCCTATGTCGAACACGTGATCACCTGTTTTGGCTGGGATCGGGTTTTGTTCGGAAGCGATTGGCCGGTTTGCACTCTCGCGGCGAGCTATCGCCAATGGGTCGACGCTCTGACCCTCATCACTCTAGATGCCGGGCGAGCCAATCAGAAAATGCTTTTCCATGACAATGCCATCCGCGTTTACCGCTTGCACTGAAGCACCGATTCTGCGCGGAATATTAAGGCTGGGTAGAGCCGGTCGAGAATTCTGCGACCTGAGGCTCCGTGGTTGCAAGGATCCTATCAGGACGTTTTAAGCCGCGCCAGCGGATCTCGTCGGCAATCGACTGTGATCTCACGCGAGTCGCGATCAACCCTGGCTGGACATCTCTCTGATAAGGATCCTTGTTCCCTGCGTTCTACTAGTTTCCGCTTTGCGTTTCCTTGCCTTGCGCCGGCCTGTTGATGCTTGTAACCACGATGCTCCCTGCATCGAGATTTCCGCTCACTGTCACCTTGTCTTCGAGATACTTCGACAGCTGTTTCCGATCGCCTTGCAAGTTGTATGTCTTTGCCGGCGTGACAAGCACGATGTCGTCCCCCTGGCTGACCTTATAAGACGCCCACGACCAGCGGGTGAATCCCTTGTGCTGAGACAAGTCGAGGCAATGTCCGCAAGTAACTAACCCCGTGAAAGTAACATCAGATGAGCTTGCACGGGAGGATGTCCCAACCGCCAGAATAGAACACATCACGGCAAAGCTCGCGAGAACGAATCGTACAATCGACTTCTTGTTCATAGCTTCTCCTTCTTACTCGAACCTTCATTGGCACTGACCTCCTGACTTCTGCACGATGCGTACTCACGCGGTGCACATAGGAGATACTCTTGTCGAAGCTACCGCTTCAACTCTCTATACCAACCATAGGTCTTAGGAGGTGAAAAAGGCATGAAGGATAGATAAAACTATCGTAGTAGTCCAGCTACTGGTATGCGTTCGAGACGAGAAACAGTCGCGCCTCTGTGCTTGATATGCTCCACCAGAAGCGATTCCGCTGGGACCCGTGTGAGAACTCACGGATAAACGGGACAAGAAGGATCTTCAGGCTCCCGAAAACTACGCATGAGCCAGGTGTATTCGCTGTTCACGACATGAACTGAATCACAAACTACTTGTTGCCGCAGTATCTCGGCCTTACTTAGGCACCACGATCCGTACCGTGCCAAATCCATTGCAAAAGCGACAGCGCTCTCCCTCCATCAGCTTTCCTGACCCAGCGCACTCGGCGCATCGCGCTACCATTTGAAATTCGACATTCGTGGGGTCGAACGCATTGCCGGGAGTTTCCTTTACGACCTCCGCCCGGTGATGCTTACGCAGCCATGACGCCAACTTCGCCTCAATGCGTTCTCGATCGGCGATTCCGAGCCGGGTCGACATCGAAGACCACCAGCCGGGAATACACCGGTAGCAGACGGTATGCCCATTTTCGAAAAGTGCGCCGGGCTCAGCCGAGCGGAAAAATTGTTTGCACTCCGAACAGCGCTTGACGCCGAGCACAGCCAACGCGTTAATCACGTCGCTGAGATCGTGCTCCATACGCACCATGGTTTCAAACAAAGAGTTCTCTGCCGGATCGTGTGGTTCCAACTGTGAAACACTATTTCCCATTTCTTGCATTTGCTGCCTCCTTCTAGCTTCGTCGCGAACTACAACTGCTTCGTACTCTGATTTACTTCCATGCAGGCTAGCAATAGAATCACCAACTCCGGGTGTATCCCACGCCAGTCGTCGTGTACCACGGGACGGTGAGTATCTTGCTGAAAGTCTCTTGAATCCAAATGGAATTGTGCGTATTGAAGTGGATAACCGCGCCCAGGGACTCGCCGTCGTAAAGATGGTTCTGCAGGTTGGCGTTTCCGGTAAACGTCGTAATGCCAAGTTGAATCCACGTGTAGCCTGAAACTCGTTTTGTTTTTGGGAGTCCGAAGTTCTTCATAATCCCCAGGCTCTCCGTATCAGAGCCGAACTGGGAATGCCAGAAACCTGAACCGGCATCTTCGTACGTGTAAGCGAACGTCACCTCATCCCCGATCGGATCTTTCTTCAAAAAACCGAAGGTGTGCCCGATTCCAATGTTGTAGTTGGCCTTGGTCGCCAGGCCGGGACGCACGAAGTCGGAGCCTAGCATCACGAATAAATCAGTACTCGTGCCTGAATCTTGGGACTGTTCCGCTGGAGCCTGGGCCCACGCGGCCGGAAGCATGCCAAGGAAAAGACTCGCAACGAGAATGTGTTCCCCTGACGAGCGATATGGGATCAGTTTCATACGCTTGCGCTCTTCTTCTTCGGACTACCGGGCGCTGCTCACAAAACCCGTAAACCGGCGAGCCAATTCGCCGATTCGATCGCCTTGCCGCATCCGGATCGCTTCTCTTGGGATCAGTTCCGCGCCGATGCCCAAAGCGATAGCGCCCGCTAGAATGAAGCTAGACGCGTTCTGCTGACTCACTCCGCCGGCAGCGATCAGGGGCACACTGGGAAACATCGCCTTTAGCGCCCTAATGTAACTTCCTCCGCCCATCGCCGGCTCGCAGGGCACCACCTTGACGAAGTCGGGCCCCATCTTCCATGCGCTGCTCACCTCGCTGGGCGTCAACGTCCCTGGGATTACGACCACGTTTTCCTTCAGTGCGAAGTTGACGATCTCCGGATCGAATCCGTGGCTGGCAAGGAATTTGGCCCCTGCATCCAAGCAGCGGCGCGCAGTTTCCAAATCCGCGATACCGCCCGCTCCGATAATTATTTCCGGAACCTTCTGTACAAGATGAGTGATCACGCTGGGCAGATCTGATGCGGTCGCCGTGACTTCCACAATAGGAATCCCGCCTCGGGAAACTGCTTCCACAGCAAACAGTGCGTCTTCGGCGGAAGACACGCGAACCGCCGGAATGATTCCGACTTCCTCAATCCGTCTTCGCACTTCTTGCTTGTTCACGGGTTCGGCTCCTTCAGCAAATCGTTTATCCCGGCGGGCCCAATTGCCACAAAAATCACGGTAGAGTCCTTACTCCAACCGCCTCTCGCAACTGTTCAAGCGCCATCAGGTACGAGGCTAACGCTTGCCGGTAAGCGAGTTGGGTAGCGCGATAGTTGCGTTCGGCATCGAGAAATACCAGCAGGCTGGCGCCACCACGGTGATAGGCGTATTCGCTGATATCGCGCGATCGCGAGGCCACGTCCAGATATTTGGAAAGGTAGAGCTGTACGATTTTGTCGTTACTTCGCAGACCCTGGTAGGCGTCGTACACATCCGTAAGGGCCTGGCCGTTGGTCGCTTTCTCCTGCTCTTCCGCCTGGGCAATGGCGAATCGGGCTCGGGCGATTTCGCCCTGGTTTCGATTAAAGATGGCGAGCGGAATGCTTCCATAAACTGAGGCCGCATTGATTCCACCAGTGTGCGAGTAGTTCCCTTGAACCGTAAGGTCCTGCTTGCCGTTCGCCTTTTGTAATACCAACTGGCTGTTCGCCGCAGTCACGCCTTGTTGGGCGGCGCGCAGATCTGGACGATTTTGCAAGGCTTTCAACTTCAAATCATCGAGATTGACTTTCACTGGTTGATAGTCGAACGACGCGACAACGTCGTAATCTTCGGACACGGATTCGTATCCCAGCAGTTGCCGAAGATCCGACAGCGATTGCACTTTAGCCAGCTGCGCCTGTTCTTCGTCGCCTTCAAATTGCAGCAACTGCAGCTTGATCATCAGGTAATCGTTCTCGCTGAGGCCGCCGTCTTTGTATTGCGCTTCGCTGATATCAACCGTCTGCTGGAAGCTCTTCAAATCCTTTTCAGCCAGCTCAAGCGTCGATTCAGCGAGTTGGGCACTGTAAAACAGAGTGGCAACCTGGAACGTGAGGCCGCGGCCATTGTCGGCAACCAGCGATTTGGTTTGCGCCGTGATATCTTTTTGCGCCTGTAGCCGGTCACGGCGCTTTCCGCCACGTTCAATCAAGTAGCTGAGCCCGATGTCGCCTTCGGTGTTGTTGTTCAGATAGTCAGGTGTAGATACACCGGAATACAGATTCGAGTTTTGATGGGAGGGCGAGCCCAGTGGTAAATACTCCCAGTCCGCAAAGAGCGCAGGATTGGGGCGCAGGCCTTGTGTTATTTCTTCCGCCTGGCTCTGCTGAATCGTCGTCATCAGTGCTAACTGATTGTGATTGTGTTGTAGCGCCAACTGAACGGCTTCATCCAATGTGATCCGTACCGGACCTTGAACTGGACCTTGGACCTGAGCTGCTGCAAGCTGCGTGAGCGCAATGCCGACTGCCAGCAACAAGCTCACACTTTGCAGCCGCATTCTTGTTAGCCGAGATTGCAGACTCTTAGGTCTCAAAGGATGCCTCCGGTTCCGGCAGTTCATCCCGCTCGCTGGCAAACCACACATAAAGTGTGGGCAGCAGAACAATGCTCATCACCAGGTCGGAAATAAGTCCTCCGACGATGACGATGGCGAAGGGCCGCTGCGAATCGGAACCAATGGCATGTGAGAAAGCCGCTGGCAACAGCCCGAATGTCGCCACTAGCATGGTCATCATGATGGGGCGAAGCCTGAGTACAGCGCCTTCGATGGCAGCATCTGTAATGGTGTAGCCGCGGGCACGCAGCTGGTTGATGTATTCCAGCATAATGACGCCGGTTTGCACCGAGACACCAAATAGCGCCAGGAAGCCCACCCCCGAAGACACACTGAAATGTGTACCCGTAACCAGCAGAGCCACCAACCCGCCGACCCGGGCCATGGCTACGTTGGTCAGGATCAGCAGCGCCCACTTCACCGACTTGAACATGCTGTAAAGAATGATGAAGATGATCAGGATGGTTAGCGGCACGATGATCAGCAATCTGGCTTCAGCTCGCTTCTCGCTTTCATATTCTCCCGCCCACTCCAGGTGATAGCCTCGCGGCAACTGCACATTCTGGTTGATCTTAGCAATGGCTTCTTGGACCGTAGATCCCAGATCCCGGTCACGCACCTCGAACCGAATGGCTACGTAACGTGAGTTCTTTTCGCGGTAAATGTCATAGGCCCCATCTTTGACCTGCACATTGGTCACTTGGGCCAGGGACACGCGCTCGCCGGAAGGAGATAGAAGACGGATGTCCTGGATCGCCTCTTTCGTATCGCGATATGACTTCTGATATCGAGCGGTTAAGTTGTAGACAGCCTCTCCCTGCAAGATTTGGCCGATTGGAACGCCACCGACGGCCGTTTGAACCGCATCTTGGACATCCGCCACGTTGAGGCCGAACCGCGCAGCTGCTTTGCGGTCAACCGTGAGATCGAGATTCGGCTGGCCCGTATCCCGCTGCAGTCCCAGGTCTTTGATTCCGGGAATCTGGGCCATCACATTCTTGATTTCTTCTCCTTTTTGCTCGAGCACATCCAAATCCGGTCCATAGAGCTTGGCGGCAAGTCCACCTTTCGTGCCGGTCAGCGTTTCATCCACGTTATCTTCAATGGGCTGAGAAAAATTCCAGAACGCCCCGGGATATTTCTGAAGCTCGCGATTCATCGCGGCAATCAGTTCATCTTTATCCTTATGGAAAACAGGTCGCCATTGATCCTTAGGTTTTAGGTCCACAAAATACTCGGTATTACCGAATCCCCCCGTGTCGGTTCCGTCATCGGGTGCTCCGGCTTGCGAGACGACCGTGGTGACTTCGGGGAATGAGGCGAAGATGTAGCGGGATTGGGTGGCGAAGCGCTCGCCTTCCGTCAGACTTGTACTGTTCGCCATCGCGCCACGCGCCCAAATCGCGCCTTCATCGAGGTGGGGCAAGAACTCCGAACCGATAATCCCGCTGAAGGCTAGAAACAGGCTTACCGCCAGCGCGGCCAGGCCGATTCCAACCGTAAGCACGCGATGCCCCAGGCACCAGCGCAGCCGCTTGCGGTATTGCTTGGTGAGGTAGACCATGGCCGGGTTTTGCCACTCTTTTACTCCACCGCGAAACAACATGCTTGCCAAAACCGGAGCTACCACAATCGAGAAGGTCAGCGCGCCAAGCAGAGCGAACGCGACCGTCAAGGCCATCGGCCTGAATAGTCGCCCCTCAACGCGTTGCAGCGTAAAAATCGGCATGTACGCGGTAATAATGATGGCAATGGCATAGAACACCGGCCGCTGTACTTCATGCGACGCCTCGCGGATGGCTTGCGCGGGTCTCTTGACCACCATAGTGACGTGTCCAGGGGGTCCGCTTTGAGTTTGCCGGTGGGCCATATGGCGAACGATGTTCTCGACCATAACCACCGCACCATCCACCACCATTCCGAAATCGAGCGCTCCCAGAGACAGAAGATTCGCAGGGACCTTACTCAGGTCAAGCCAGATAGAGGCGAAAAGCAAAGAGAAGGGAATAGTGAGTGCAACGATGAAGGCGGCGCGCACATTTCCCAAGAAGATGAAGAGGATGATCGTAACCAGAATCATCCCTTCCCCCAGGTTGTCCAGGACCGTATGGGTGGTGTAGTGAAGCAGGTCGCTGCGGTCCAGCATGGGAATGAGCTTCACGCCTTCCGGCAAAATGCGATCGTTGAGCTCTTGAACCTTCTTATGAATCCCGTCGAGTGTGGGTCCTTCCTCCGCGCCTTTTAGCATCAGCACGCTGCCCTGGATGACGTCGGGTTCGTCGACGATCGTTCCATCCGGACGATGGGTCGCTCGGGCCATGTGTCCCAATCGAATTCTGGGCCCCATCTCGACGACCGCAATGTCCTTGACGCGAATCGCCGTCCCATTCTTTGTGGTTAAGAATGTCTGCTCGATATCCTGCAAGTTGCGGTAGAGCCCGAGCCCGCGAACGTTCATCTGTTGCAGGCCGGTCTCCACAAAGCTTCCGCCCGCGTTGAGGTTGTTATTCCCCAGTTGCTGCTCGACCTGACCAATGCTTAATCCGTAGGACACCAGTTTGTTCGGGTCCAGCCGCACCTGGTACTCGCGAGCCGTGCCGCCGAAGTCGGACACGTCGACGACATCTTTCACCGACTTGAATTCCTTGAGCAGCGTCCAGTCTTCGATGGACCTCTGCTCCATAAGGTCATAACTGGGGTTCGTGCTTCGAATTGTGTACCAGTAAATCTGGCCGGTCAGGCTCCAATCCGTTCCGATTTGAGGCTGAACGCCAGGTGGCACGGAAACCAGGGTGAGCCGTTCGAGAACCTTCTGGCGGTTCCAGTCATTCACCGACGAGTCATCGAAGATGAGCGTCATAAACGAAAGGCCGAACAAAGACTCGGATCGCAGCGCCGATAGATGGGGAATTCCGTTTACCTGGATCTCGATGGGAATGGTGACCTGCTGCTCGACTTCTTCAGCGGAACGCCCGGGCCATTGGCTGATGATAGTTACATAATTGTCGGCAATATCCGGATAAGCTTCGATCGGCAAATCGTGAAACGCCAAAGTCCCGGCGAAGGTGACGAGGATCGCTGCGGTGAGCACCACGAACCGGTTATTGAGCGCGAAGTCTACGACTTTGCGGATCATCGTTGTCTTGTCCCCGAGCCTGTGTGCTCCGCGTTACTCATTATCGATTGCATTTTGCAACGTGCCGGCGTTGGACACGATTTGCTGACCGGGTTGCAGTCCCGTTAGAATTTCTTGCATCTGGTTCGGCAGCTGTGCGCCGCTGGTCACCTGGGTTCGCTTGAATTTTCCTTGCGTGGGAATGAAAACCCAGTCACGGTCATGTAAATGCAGAATCGCTGACGCCGGTACAGATGTGTACGTATATTTTTCGGAGCTGAACAGAGTGGCCGTAGCAAACATCCCCGGCCGCATCAACCCGCCGGGATTCGGTACCTCAACGCGAACTTTGGCGGTGCGAATATTGGGATCGAGAATAGAGCCAATGTTGCTAACCGTGCCCTTCAGAAGCTTGTCTGGATAGGCGGTCAGCTTCACGTAGGCGGGTTCCCCCATACGCACGTTGGCCATGTCATTTTCGTAAACGTCGCAAACGATCCATACCACGCTCAAATCCGAAATCGTGAATGGATTGGGCGATGAGTAAGACTGCACGGTGGCTGCAATCGTCACTTCCTGATCGGTGATCACGCCCGAGATGGGCGCAACGATGTCCACGACGCCATTGGGCCTGTCAGGGTCGTTGCCCAGCAGACGAAGATGCTCGGTCGCGGTGTCCAGCGTTGTCTTGGCGTCATCCTCGGTATCTTGCGCCACCTCAAGATCTTGGGTTGCGATTGCCCCATGCGCGTACATGTCCTTGGCTCGATCCAACTGCTTGCGCGCGAGTAGTTCGTCGCTGACGGCCTTTCGATAAGCGTCGTAGCCTCCCGCAACATCGTCGCTGCGCACGCGCAGCAGGACTTGACCTTTTTGCACCGTGTCGCCGAGGCGGGCGCGAATGTCGACGACTCGGCCAGAGGCCAAGGTAGTCACAGGTACACTTCGGGAGATTTCCGGAAGTACGACGCCGGTGACGACCAATTCGGACGGGGCTTTGTATTCGGTGGCCGTCACGATCGGATACTGTTCCGGATTCTCCACCGCGAAGAAAGTAACGTCGACGCCCGGAATCACCTTGGCGGGGGGTGGCGCCTCCGCCGCCGGATCGGCGTGCGCCGCGCAGCCGCCGAGAACTAGCAGCAATGAGAGAGAAAAAAGAAGAAGACAGACTCCCAAAGCCTTATTGTTCATCACAGTTCCTCTACCTCGACAGTTATCGCGAACATTTTCCAGAAATCTAAGTGCGCGCTTCCTTCACGATCGCGAGTATCGCGCCCGGTTCACATTGGAAGGGGCGACGCCGGGTCGAAAATCGGAATCCGGAAACGCCGCCCCACGTTTTCTTGCGCACCCCATTCGGCGCCACCAGAACTTAGAACTAGAACTTCACCATAATGGCCATTCTCAGACTGGGTTCGTCCTTCCGCAGGTCAGGAAACCACAGCCCGCCGTGTCCAGCGTTGCAAGTCGACTGCGCGACTGGAATGTTTGAGCCGAGCACGTTGGTAGGGTTGTTGGGGTCCGGCGCCCACCCAATCCCAGCCGAACTTCCGTCGTTGCAGACATAGTCGGCAGGCGAGCCATTGTTGCCGTTCGGAGGAGTGATCCCACCCGGCCCAGACCAATAGGGCTCATCCGAGTGGCGATAGCCAAATTCCCAGAGGAACGTGATGTACTCTTTGGGCATGTAATTGAAAGTGACCGAGCTATCCCAGGCTTTGTATGGCAGGCCCGGGGACCCTGGAAAGTACGGCGACCCGGAGACAGCATCCGCCCCGTTGATCGGAGGCAAAAGCGTCAGATAGCGTCCGGGATTGTCCAGCACGCCCCCGCCGAGAGTAATAGCGTATTTGTCATGACCGAACCAAAACCGGTTGTAGAGCATCCAGCCCGCGAAGCTCTGCTTGTAGTCAACGATTTGGCCCCCGGACTTCTTATTACCCATGCAAGAGACTCCCCCGCCATACTCGCAACCCAAGTCTCCCGTCAGCGAGAACGCCATCTTGTCGAGGAAGTTTTGCGGTTTGTCGTAGTATTTGATCTCAACACTATCGTCAGTGTGGATGCGCGAACGGCCGTCGCCTGGATCAGTTGTATTTAAGGTGTCTTCGCCCATGCCGTAGTTATTGAAGACCATCGAAATCCAAGGCTTTGGACGGTACAGAATCTGTCCACCGAGTCCAGGAGTTTTGCCGATCCGGCCATAGGATTGCCACCCGTTGATGATCCAGGGCTCAATCTTCAATTTATCGGTGGGAAACCACTGAATGCGCAACCCATTGAAGAACCACGGCGTGTTGGAAGATACGTACGAAGGCTGGTATGCCCAGTTGTCAAAGTTGTAGTAACTAAAGAGACCGATGTAGGAGACGAAAATCCCTGCATCGACATTAAGTCCGTGATTCACGTTGAAGTGGTACCCGCCATAGGCCTCAGCAAAATATTTGTAAGCGTCGCGAAGATCCCATTGTCCTCGTCCGACGCTGGGATCGTTGCGCGGAGTGGTGACGCTAAACATTCCCCCCAAAGTGAGAACCCTGCCGCGAACATTTTCCCAATGGAAGTCTCCACCGAAGCTGATTTGTTCCACCTGAACTTCATTTGACCGGAAGATTTCGGTGGATCCCCCGAGAGAATCGTCCTTCGGATGGTTAAGACTGTAGATATAGTCCGTGTCAAACCTGACTTCCGGAGTAAAGAATTTCGAGTCCCATACTGCATCTTTGTTTCGCGGAGTGCCATTGAGCCAAGTCCAGTCGGCATAGGCGAAAGGCACAGTCGGCTCCGGTTTTGCAGGGCTTGCCGCCGGGGTTGGCGTCGACTCCTGCGGCGAAACGGGCGAGGGCCCGGACAAAGTCGGCATGGGCTCACTCGCGTTGGCAACGGCCCCAGCCACAGCAGGAACCGGCTGTCCCGAAGCCGCGTTGGCCTTGAGCTGTAATTCGAGCTGCTCAATGCGCGCCTTCAGAGCCTCCAGTTCTTTGGTCACTGCATCCGAGACTGCAGAGTCTGGAGTGTTAGGCGCGCCCGGCTGACTGGTCGTCGAACCCACATCGGTTGAGCTTGGAGATGCAGGTTTCTCCGGATCATTCAGCTTCGCCTCATTAGTCGGGGCTGGTGATGGATTCTGGGTTTGCGCATAACAACGCGGTCCCGGCGCAAATGCCAGACAACCAACAAACATTGCGAGAAACATACCTGTTGTCATGCCCAGAAGTCTTGAAGTTCTCACGTATCCATTCCTTTCCGGTTCAAAGCTCGTATTTGTATTAGACCGCCGGATATTGGAAGCACTCGTGATTTCGTTTTGCCCTGCGCCAAAACCGCGTTTAGCACCGGCGCGACTTTATCTTCGAGGCCCCACGACGCGTGTCAACATCAAAGTGCACATAAACTACGCGCCACTAGTTGGCATCGTCCAATAGATAATTCTTTTTCTACTGATAATGGATTAGCCATAAGCTATAACTAATAGTTACGTCACTGTTATAACGGGACGCTTAAGGTCCGCGCTTTACAGCGACCGGATCACCAGTCCACCTAACGTCGCCACTCTCTCGGGAGTTCTTCGCATTTGCCTTGATGTGATTGAACACTTAAGCGCGCAAAGATTGCATAAAAAGCTCATAAAATGTTTATTACGATTGGCGAATGCGGGAACCGTCAAACGGCAAAAGGTATTTCCAACAATCCGCGCAGACCGAGTATTTCGCGCGAAGCGCTGACAAGGGGGAGTTAGTTCAGCGAGATATGTGTAACACGAGTGACAGAGCTATATCTTATAGATAAGACGCACCGACTTCCTGTAAGTGGTTGGCGGCGCGCACATTGTCTTTTGAGGACCATGCGGGACCTTCCTGGGAGCGAGAAACACACTTGCCAGTTGGCGCTTGAAACGATGTTGACAGCGCCACCTCCATTAGAGTGCGCGCCCTTGTCGCTGGAGTCTGGCTGCAAAACATTCCGAACCGGATCTCAGGCAGCCGGGGCAGCCTGGCGTCCTCGACCTCTTGAATAGACGCATTGCGCGCCGTGTCATGCAGTAACACTGAGACACCCAACCCCGACTCAACCACTGCCAAGGTCGCATCCAAGCTCGCGCTTTCGAATACCACTCTCCACCCCCAACCTGCCCGGTGCAACGAAGAGAGTATTTCTTCCCGCCACAGACTTGTGCACTCACAAAGCACAAGTGGCAATGTCTTGAAGGGGTCAATGGAGAAGTCTGTACTGGCTAGCCAAGCCAGCTGAGAATTCCACTCCACGATCGGCAGACACGTCGTAATCTGTTCTGGATTAGTTAGAATCAGGTCCAGGTCTCCGTGGGCGAGCAGAGATTCCAGTTTGGGCGGCCCGGCCACGGTGAGCTGCAAATCGATGTCTGGGTAGGTTCGGCGAAAACGCGTCAAGGTGCGCGTAAATCCGGCAATCAGGGTTTCTTCGCTTACTCCTAAATGCACCGTTCCGGAGGCTGGCTCTTCGCGCAACCGCGCCAGCGCTTCTTCATTTAGATCAAGGGCGCGATGGGCGTACGCCACCAACAGCTCGCCGTGATCGGTCAGTTCCATGCCGTTCCGGGTGCGAGAAAACAACTTTCGGCCAACGATTTTTTCCAATCGTGACATTTGCTGGCTTACGGCCGGTTGAGTCCGAGCGACCGCGGACGCGGTTCGTCCCATACTTCCGTGCTCAACTACCGCAAGAAATGTACGCAGAAGGCTGAGGTCCAAATCCTCTCGATCAGTCGATATCGCCATATGTGGTTACCCACCTGTTAACCCGCAAACCGTTGCTTCCTAGGTAAGCCGCGAAGACAGGCCAAATCTCAACGTGGGTTCCGTGCCGCATGCCACGCTTCCTGCGAGAACATAGATTGTGAGACATGGAAAAATCGTGAAGATTTTCGCAAATACTCATAAATTTTTTGTTTCCGGTGCATAAGAAGTTTTGCTTGTGTTGATTAGTTTGCCCGCTCCGGGCAATGGCGACGCTCAAAAGCTTTCGCCCGTTCCTGTGGCCGATCCGGAATCGGATGGGTCGGAAAATCGGTAACCGACCCATGGCTCAGTCAGAATGTATTTCGGATTGCCGGCATCGTCTTCAATCTTCTTACGAAGTGTTCTGACGTAGGATCGCAAATAGTCGAGTTCGGTGCCGTATTCCGGCCCCCAGATGGCTCGCAACAATTTGGCGTGAGTCAAGGGTACGCCCCGGTTCCGCATCAGCAATGCCAGTAAATCAAACTCCGTTGGCGTGAGGTGTACCACCGCGCCCTTTTTACTTAGCAGACGGCGCTCAATGTCCAACCGCAGGTTACCCACGTCGATCACCGCCGGTTCCGTCGCATTTTCGGAACGAAGCCGGCGCAGGACAGCGTGCATGCGCGCCACCAGTTCGCGGAAGCGCACGGGCTTGGTCACGTAATCATCCGCACCCGCTTCTAACGCTCGCACCATGTCGTGCTCAGCTTCTCGCACCGTGACCATTACAATTCCAACTTTAGGCGCCAACCCACGAATCTCACGGCAGGCTTCTACTCCGCCAATTCCCGGCATGTTGATGTCCAGCAGCACTAAGTCAAAAGGATGCTGGGGCAGCATCTCTACCGCTTCTTCTCCGCTTCGTGCTTCCTCCACAACGAAGCCGTTCGCGGTCAGGGATGTGCGAAATACTCTACGGAGAGACGGCTCATCGTCTACCACCAGAACGATTGTCTGACGGGTGGGCATTTGTTGTTGGCTGGCGCTACATCGACAGCGGAGGACGTGGCGTCTGCTCTTTTCGAGAATAGAACTCCGCGCATCAAAAATCCGTAAAGATTACATAAGAAAGTTGATGCGGGGAGCGTTTCAGTGGGGGTTATGGTTCGTCAGTCAAAGATTCACTCGCAACCAGCGGTAGCGTCAGGCGGAATGCAGTACCACTATCAGTCATTGCCCCTTCCAATTCCAGATTCCCTCCGTGGGCGAGTATAATTTTTCGAGCAACATACAAGCCCAATCCCGATCCGGGCGCCACATGGCGCGTTTCGGAACCCCGGTAGAAGCGTTCAAAGATGCGTTGCCGTTCAGCAAGCGGGATCAGACTATCACTGTTCCACACTCGGACAACCACGAATCCATTTTGCGATTCAACGCTCGCCTCAATCGCAGAGCCGGGCGACGAATACTTCGCAGCGTTGTCAAGCAACTGACGCAGCGCCAACTGAATGAGTTCGGGATCTGCCGAAACCTGAGCGGAGGAAAGAAGCTTCTTCGCCGAGAATTTTCGATCGGTCCAGCGTTTTGAGTATTGTTCGACTAAGCGTGTCACGAGAGCTAATAGATCGATAGTTTCCAGTTGCGGTTTGATCTCTTCTCGGTCAAGCCGGGCGACGCGCAGCAGCCGGGACGTCAACTGAGCCAGGCGCGAAGCTTCCATCTCCGCCAGGTCAGCGAGTTCCAATTGTTCGGGACTCAACTGCGCGCTCTCCCGGAGCGCGCCGGCAGCCGTGACGATAGACGCCAGTGGAGTTTTGAATTCGTGTGCCAGGGCATCCAATATTGTTCCGCGAAACTCCTCTACCTGGGCCGCAGCCGATGCCTGGCTGGCATCGCGAAAGACGTGCAGTCTTTCCAACACCGTGGCCGCAAGTGTGGTAAGCGGACCGGCCGTCAGTTCGGCATCCCGCAATCCATCAAACCCCACTGCTCCGATGATTCTGCCGGTTGCCACAAGAGGACGAGTGAAAATTCCCATGACGGCATCATCGCTCTCGCGTTGAGAGATATAAGTTGCCCGTGTTCTGATAGCGAGATCACCATCAACATCACCGTCGTGGTGAAGCTCTAAATTCACCCCGTCATAAAGGCATACGGCTTTGAGGCCAAAAACAGCGCGAAACTGTGCCATAGAATTCGCCAGCATTTCGTTTCGCGGATCCAGGGCGAGCAAGCGCTGCGCCAACTGATAGAGCAGCTTAATTTCCTGGCGGTGAAGTTCCGCAGTTTGCGCCTCCCTGCGAACCTGCGTCGTGAGGCGAGTAATAATTAACGCGGCAACTAAGAAGGAGACAAGCGCCCAAATGTCCGAGGAGTCGCTAACTCTGAACGAGAAAACGGGGGGAACAAAGAAAAAGTTCAAGCAGAGATCCGCGATGACAGAGACAACCGCAGCGGATACAAAGTCGCCGAGCAGGGACTGCAATAGAACAACGATCAAATAAAGGAAACCGGTCGCAGTCGGATTCAGCCCTAATCCGAAGCAGATAAAAGTGACCGATGCTACGACAACAATTCCGGGGATCGCCCGAATGGCTGAATGCCACCATCTGCGGTTCTCGAGTCTCCACATTGCGAATTTCTCCGGCTATTCGTGCCATGGTATCAGCGCATGAAAGGTAGGCCGACACCGCAAGAATGGTACGCTTTGAGCTCCGGGTTAAGAAAGCATCGCAAGTCAGGAAACATTGGTTGACAGCGTTTTTGCCCGGGGTTATAAACAGAATGTCTGGCAGTTGAGAAGACGGTGAAAGTCCGCCACTGCCCCGCAACTGTAAGCGCGGAGGCCAAGCCACAGAGAAGAGCTGAAGGCTCTAGTGGAATCGGCCTCAAGAGCGCAAGTCAGGAATCCCGCCAGACGCTTACCCTATTGTCCGATTCGACCTCGATGGGAGGGTCAACCGGCGTCTTGATGACTGATCGTTAAGGTCCTCTGGAAAATAGCGGCACGAGATTCCCGTCCAAGATATAACGTCGTGCGTGAGACGAAGCATGTCCGTAGAGACGGGCCGTAAAGTCGTTCTGGTGCTCGGTGGGGTTCGCAGCGGAAAAAGCCAGTATGCCCAGGAGTGCGCGGGACGCCGCGACCGGGTTGCTTTTCTGGCGACGGCCGAAGCCGGCGACAGCGAGATGCGGGAGCGCATCACGCGCCATCGCGAGGAACGGCCCGCATCGTGGACAACATTTGAGGTGCCGATCGCACTCGAGGACGCTCTTCTGCGATGTGACGGTCAGTTCGACACAATTTTGATCGATTGTCTTACAGTTTGGTGCGCGAATCTGATGGAGCATGAGGGGCAGGATTGCGACCGCGTTCTGGCGCACGCCGATCGGCTGGCTGAGTTGTTGCGCGGTGTTTCCGGGTCCGTGGTCTTGGTTTCCAATGAAGTTGGGAGCGGAATTGTGCCTGACAACGAGATGGGACGAACTTACCGCGATCTGTTAGGAGGAATCAATCAACGCGTCGCGGCGGCGGCGGACGAAGTGATCCTGATGGTCGCGGGCTGTCCGCTTGTGGTTAAGAAACCGTTGGGCGGGCGCGCTTGAAGAGATTCGTCCAAGCCGGCAAAGATGGCAACTTCATGAGGGAGCTCTGGAGATGCATCTTTCTATTGCTGATGCTGAGTTCGTGTGCCTCGGCGGTCCGTTTGGAGCGTGACGATACTGGACGTTCGGTGGCCGTTCCCGATCGTGTTCATCGCGTGGTGTCACTGGCGCCCAACATCACTAACACGGTTTACGCACTCGGGGCGGAGTCCGACCTGGTAGGCATCACCAATTTCACTTTTTACCCGCCTGAAGCGGCTCGCCAGAAACCCAGCGTTGGAGAAGTGATTCAACCCTCGCTCGAAAAAATTGTTGCGTTGCATCCTGACCTGGTGTTGGCCCTACCTCCTTTTAATAGTGCGGAAACGATTGAAGGGCTGCAGCGTCTCGGCCTAACCGTGTTCCTTATTAATAGCAGCGATCTATCCCACATCTACCAAATGATCGCCACGGTGGGCCGCTTGTTGGGACGAGATCGCGAATCGGCAAATCTTCTCGCTGAACTTCACGCGCGAGAGAGCAGTATACGCGCCCAGTCCGGCAGAAAAGACCGCCCGTCGGTGCTGCTGGTGGTGTCGATTGATCCATTGATTACCGCAGGCAAGAATGCCTTCATCACCGAGATGATCTCAGCCGCCGGCGCCCGTTCCGTGACCGAAGATCTTTCTCCGGACTGGCTGCAAGTTAGCATCGAATCAATCCTACCTAAACGTCCGGATTACATTTTGCTGATGAAAGGCGGCCCAGTGCGCTTGCAGGAGATGCAGCAACGCGCGGGCTGGAGTTCCCTGGAGGCGGTACGCCAGGGACGGATTATCTTTATCGACGACCGAATTCAGCTACCAAGCCCGGTCGCATTCGATGGATTGGAGGACTTAGCTCGCCAAGTGCACGCTATGCAACCACACTGAGTGGCATGGCAGACAATAACCTAATCACAGGGTAAACGGGAAGCGCGGTGAAAATCCGCCACTGCCCCGCAACTGTAAGGGACGAACCACGAACTGTCGACGATCACCGCGCAGCGGGAAGATGACAGTGGGTCCTAAGCCAGGAGACCGGTCCTGTGAGAAACGCAAGACACTTCCGAGGGGGAGTTATGCAACGCGTTCTTACAATTTTTTTAGTACTCGCGATTTCTACGTCAGCCGGGCCTACCTTAACGTGGGCCGCTGAGCCAGCCATCTCCGGTACTGTTACAGACTCGTTGGGTGCCGTGATCTCGGGAGCAACCGTCACGTTGCTTGAAGGCGGGAAAACCATCGACTCCGCCACCACCAATACGCTGGGAAAGTTCCAGTTCAAAATCAAACATGCCGGCCGCTATTCCGTGCGAGTGGAGGCAAAGACGTT
Organism: uncultured Acidobacteriaceae bacterium; assembly: GCA_963712035.1. Classification (GTDB taxonomy): domain Bacteria; phylum Acidobacteriota; class Terriglobia; order Terriglobales; family Acidobacteriaceae; genus PALSA-270. The sequence goes on from CAVQGL010000011.1 coordinate 69,385, forward strand.
TGCCGCTTCCACGACTCAGGAAGTTTTCGCCGAGCCGGGACGCGGTTGGGATACGAGCCTCATCCTCTCACCTTCACCGGTTGCACAAAACATTGTAGTCACGGCCACGGGGCTGGAGACTCCGGAAGCGCAGACGGGAACGTCGATCAGTGTCATCGACCGCACCGACTTGAGTACCCGCGTCGATTTGCAAGCCGCGTTGCGCGATCAACTCGGCGGGCTGGCGGTACAGACTGGGCAAATGGGCGGGACTTCGGCAATGTCGGTTCGCGGAGGGCCTGAGGACGCCAACAAAGTATTGATCGATGGCGTCCCCATCAACGATATTGGCGGCGTCGCGGATTTTTCTTACCTGCAGGCGGATGGTTTCGACCGAGTCGAATTTCAGCGCGGCCCGAACAGCGCTCTCTACGGCTCCGATGCACTGGCCAGTGTAATCAGCATTACGACGCAGCATGGCGGCACTCCGCTCCCAGAGTTCACCTACGGGGCCGACGGTGGCACCTTCGGAACTTATCATCAAGATGGAAGCGTCGGCGGTTATTGGAAACGCTTCGACTATTTCTCTTCCTATTCGGGATTCGGCACGCAGAACAATGTTCCCAACAGCCAGTATCACCGCGATACCTACCTCGGCAACTTCGGTTATCAATTGTCCCCAAACACCACTCTACGCGCCACGGTCCGTCGCATGGTGGCGGGATTCAATTCATCCAATGCAGTAGCTGCGTACGGAATTCCCGATGACGCTGCCACGGCCGAGGACGACACCTCCTTCGGCGTCACCTTAGAGAATCACGCCAGCGATCGCTGGCACAATCTGGTGCGCGCCGGCGGATTGCGGTTGCGCCAGCAATACTCCGACTACGCGCCCACCGGAATTCCTTACGATCCTTATGACCTGGGGACTCCTTCTTATTATTTGGGGGCCCCGGTCACTCAGCAAGGCGCCAACGGCTATAGCATCACGCCCGCCATGGTTGCCGCCATCGACCCTTCCCTTCCGCAGCCGGGCCAAGCCATCTACCAGTATGCCGGCACTTATCCGCAAATATCGTCTTACCTCACCAACACGAATTTCGTTTACGCCCAGACTGACTACCGCCTGAATGAGAAACTTACCGCGCTTTTTGGCTTTCGCTACACCAACGAGACGGGATTCACGAACAACCCCTTCACCGGAATTGCACCGACCGATCGCAATAATTACAGCTACATGATGGAATTCCAGGGCGGGCTGTGGAGCCGTCTCTTCTACACGCTGGGCGGAGGCATTGAGAAAAACGCGGTCTTTGGCGTGGCCGGTACGCCTCGCGCCTCGCTCGCGTACTATCTGGTTCGTCCTGGCAACAGCGGCATTTTCACCGGCACACGGCTCACTTTCAACTTTGCGCAAGGTATAAAAGAGCCCAGTATCTATTACGAGGACAACTCGCTCTATCGTCTATTGCAAAATACCGCTGTCGTCCCCAATGGGCCCGAACTCATCGCGGAGTATCATATCCATCCTTTTCTCGCCGAGCAGTCACGAACCTACGATGGCGGTCTGGAACAACAGCTATTCGAGGGCAAAGCCCGTCTCTCGGCGATCTACTTCCACAATGAGTTCACCAATCAAGCCGAGTTTGTCAGTTCGCAGTATCTGGCGCAGTTAGGAGTGCCGGACGAAGTTGCTCAGGCGCAGGGTATCTTTGGAGCAGCCGTCAACACCCTTAACTACCGCGCCCAAGGCGCAGAGGTCGGCTTTCGCTATCGCGTGAATCGCGAGCTGAATTTGCGCGCCGGATGGACCTATACCGACGCGGTGGTCCAACAATCGTTTTCGAGCAGCGCCTTGGCACCGGCCATCAATCCTTTGTTCCCCAATATTCTGATTGGCGCATATTCTCCGCTGGTGGGAGCGCGGCCCTTTCGCATTGCTCCCAATTCTGGCTTCGCCGGAGCAGACTGGACCTTTCATCGGCTCTTTCTCTCTGCCGTGGGAACCTTCGTTTCCCGCCGCGACGACAGCACGTTCCTGATCGACACCAATTTTGGCAACACCCTTTTGCTGCCCAATCGCAACCTCGATTCCGGTTATCAGAAAATGGACCTCTACTGTAGCTACCCGGTGAAGAAATATCTCAGCGTCTACACTTCACTGGAGAACCTCTTGAATCAGCACTACCAGGAAGTCTACGGATTCCCCGCACTTCCGTTCACTATTCGCACCGGCATCAAGCTGACCTTTGGAGGTGAGTCGTGGAAGCTGAATTGAAAATTGCGCCTAACCTGATACCAGCGGTGCAGAGCGTCGCTGCTTCGATCCGCGGTCTCAATCCGGAGCTCGCGGCAAAAGCGCAACACCACATCGATACCTTGACCAAACCCATCGGCAGCCTGGGACGACTGGAAGCAGTAGCCGCTCAATATGTCGCATGGCGTGAGGAGGACCCTCCGCGCATCGCAGGCAAATGTGTTTACGTGTTTGCCGCCGATCACGGAATTACCGACGAAGGTGTCAGCGCCTACCCGCGGGAAGTTACCCAGCAGATGGTGCGCAACTTTCTCGCCGGAGGCGCGGCCATCAATGTTCTCGCGCGCCAGACCGGCTCCGATATCGTGGTCGTCGATGTTGGAGTCGACGCCGACTTCGAGAAGGTCGCGGGACTGTTGCATCGTAAAGTCCGGCGTGGAACTCGCAATTTTGCCCGCGTGGCCGCCATGACTGAGGCCGAACTCAACGCGGCTCTCCAGGTGGGCATCAGTCTGGCCGCGGAAGCCAACGCCCAGGGTCGAACTCTGATCGCCTTGGGAGAGATGGGTATCGGCAACACGAGTGCGGCTACTGCCATCGCCGCTGCCCTAAGCGGCCAACCAGTTCTGGAACTAACCGGCCGGGGCACTGGCCTTGATGAGCAGCGACGCGTTGCAAAATCACAAATCATCGACAAGGCATTGCGCTTTCATTTCGGAGATTTTTCCAAAGCGCGCCCCGGCGCGCTCGAGGTGTTGGCCTGCGTCGGAGGATTTGAGATCGCGGCGATTACTGGCATGGTCTTAGGGGCCGCGGCCCATCGCATCGCTGTCGTCATCGACGGATTCATTTGCAGCGCCGGAGCGGCCATCGCCTGCGCGATTGCGCCTCACGCTCGCGGCGCTGTGATCGCTGGACATCTCTCGCAGGAGCCGGGTCATTGCGTGTTGCTGGAAAACATCAGCGTGAAACCAATGCTTCAGTTGGATATGCGGCTGGGCGAAGGCACAGGCGCGGTCCTGACCTTTCCGCTCATTGAATCGGCGATCCGCGTCTACAACGAGATGGCTACCTTCGCCTCGGCAGGCATCAGCGGGAAATCCCCGGCGTGAAGACCTTTCGCGAATTCGCCGCGGCTGTCCAGTTCATGACGCGCATTCCCGTCCCGGCTTTTGATTTTGAGCCCGACATGGTTTTGCGAGGAGCCAAGTTCTTTCCGCTCATCGGGGCGATCGTCGCTCTCGGAGGTATTGTCCTCGAACGCGGTTTGCGCTCGCACTTGCCGCAAGCGGTCACCGCCCTGGCCGCGCTTGCCTATCTCGTGATGGTCACCGGCGGATTTCATGAGGACGGCCTCGCCGACACCGCCGACGCACTTGGCGGTGGCTGGACAAAGCCTCGCATGCTCGAGATCATGCATGACAGCCGCATCGGGAGTTTCGGCACACTGGCTATTGTTTTGTCGTTACTGGCCCGTTGGTCGCTTCTCTCCGCGATGCCCGTCGCCCGTTTTCCGTTCTACTTGCTCAGCGCGCACGTGCTCTGCCGCTGGACCACTTTGCCGCTCGGAACCTTTATAGACTCCGCGCGCAGCGACGGGCTTGGCGCCAAGCTGGCCCACAAAATCCCTCTGTCCACTGCTCTAATTGGTTCGCTGTTCGCGTTTCTTATCGTCGGCTTGGCCCTCCGCATGCAGGCTGTGCTTCCTATCGCGGTGGTCAGCGCGATAACGCTGCTCAGCGGCTTGTACTACCGCTCTCAAATCGGCGGCATTACCGGCGATTGCTTTGGAGCCACCAACCAACTTGCCGAGATTGCAGTTTACGTGTGTGGAGTGTGGATATGAGCTGCACCCTGATCTTGGTTCGCCACGCGCAGACAGATTTGGCAGGACATTTTTGTGGGCACAGCGATCCAGCCCTGAATACGCAAGGGCGTCTTCAGCTAGCCGATCTCAGCGAAAGGCTCAGCAAATTTCCGTTTACCCGCGTCTTCAGTAGCGATCTACAGCGTGCCCACCAAACAGCCGAGCCCATTGCCAAACACTGCGGTCTGAAGGTGAATGTGCTTCCTTCCCTCCGCGAAATTGCTTTCGCGAAGTGGGAGGGACTGACGTGGGCCCAAATCATGGCGCAGGACCCCGTCTACGCGCAACACTGGCTGGACCTCTATCCTTCCATCCCAGCCCCCGGTGGTGAGCGCTACGACGATTTCCGCGATCGAATTCAAAGCACCATGGACGCGATAGCTCGCGAGGTTCGCGAAGGCTGCGCCGCGGTGGTCACGCATGCTGGCGTGATTCGTACATTCTTAAGCGAGATTGTGGACGCTCCCGATCAGCCCGCGGACCTCTCCAAATGTGACTACACGTCGTGCTGGGAAGTCCGATACGAAGCCGGGAAATGGTCTTTGTTGAAAAGCAGCACGTCGCCATCGGCGGCGCCGCTAGCGGCGACAAAATGAAACACTCAAGACAAATTTGTTGACCCCCGTGCCTACACACCATAAAGTCGCGAAGCGAGAGACAAAGCCGCCATCGAACCCGATAGTCTGGACGGAACCCGCGGCGTGGGACCCATCCGAGATCGATGACGACCCTAGTCCCGCGTTGGTGGAGGCAAGTTTGAGCAATCGCGCGAAGCGTGAAGGCAGATCTCGCACTACGACGGTCAACCTGGTTTTGCTGGTCACGCTGTTTTTCTCCATTCTTGTCGCTACCTGCCTCGGGCCGGTGCGCCTGCCTTTCACCGCCGTGCTGCGGTCTTTCCTCCATCCGTCACAAGCGGGCGAAGCCGGCGAAATTATCTTTGCCTTGCGTCTTCCCCGCGTGCTCGCCGCCGCTTTGGTCGGCGCAGCCTTATCGGCCACCGGCGTCCTATTTCAGGGGCTATTCCGCAATCCTCTTGCCGATCCATTCGTGTTAGGAACTTCCGGCGGCGCCGCCATCGGCGGGGCCATTGGAATTTTTCTTGTACCCACTCTTTCCTTCGCTGGATTCGGCGCCACCGCAGTTTTGGCGTTCGTCGGCTCCGTGCTCACCATGATCCTGGTGTGGTATCTCGCGCGCACCAGCGGCAGCTTCGCCATGGAAACCTTGCTGCTCGCTGGTTTCGCCATCGGCACCATGCTGAATGCCGCCACCGTCGTTTTCGAGTTGCGTGAAGAGGCATCAAGCTCAGGTCTGCGGGTTCTCGCCGCCTGGCTGCATGGCCAGCTCGGAATTCCAGCCTGGAGTCAGCTTGCCCTCATTGCTCCGCTCGTCGTGATTGCTCTCGTTCTCGCCATGCCCCTGGCAGGTCGCCTCAACACCCTCGCGTTAGGCGAGGAATATGCTTCGCAACTCGGAGTCAGTGTGCGGCGGGTTCGCATGGGCACCGTTCTTTTGGGATCTTTGTTGACCGCAGCCGCAGTCTCTCTAGGCGGCCTCATCGGTTTCGTCGGATTGCTGGTTCCGCACTTTCTGCGCATTCTTCTCGGCCCCAACCACGTCCGCCTTCTTCCCGCGTCAGCGTTGGGCGGCGCGATTTTCCTTATCCTGTGCGATACGTTTGCCCGCACCGCTTTCGCCCCCACCGAAATTCCGGTCGGCGTCTTTACCGCATTCTTGGGCGGCCCTGCTTTTCTTTATCTATTGCACCGCCGCTCTCGGGAGTCCACCGTATGAATTCCACCATTCTTGAATTTCAGGATGTCTCTTTTTCGCGCAATGCGCGTCTTCTTTTGGATCGTCTCTCTTTCTGCATTGAAACTCAGGAGATGGTCGCGCTTCTCGGTCCCAACGGCGTGGGCAAAACGACCATGCTGAAGCTCGCCACCCGCCTGCTGCAACCGACCTCCGGAACCGTTTTGCTGCAAGGCAAGCCGCTCGCAAACTGGCCCCGTCGCCATCTTCCTCGTTGTGTGGCGCTGGTTCCCCAGGAGCTTGAGCTGCCCTTCAACTTTCGTGTTGAAGAAATCGTCGCTCAGGGACGCGTGCCCTATTTGCCACTGTTTGGCGCCGGCACTCTCGAGGATCGCAAAGCGGTTGAGACTGCGATGGAAGCTGTCGACATCACCGATCTCCGGCACCGTGTCTACTCGCAGCTCTCCGGAGGCGAGCGTCAAAGAGTAAAAATCGCCATCGGCTTGGCTCAGCAGCCGAATCTCATGTTGCTCGACGAGCCCACACAGCACCTCGATGTCGGGCGCCAGATCGAATTGATCGCTCTATTGCGCCGTCTCAACCAGCGCGGCCTCACCATCATTGCCGCTGTCCACGATCTGAACCTGGTCGCGGAAAATTTTTCTTCCGTCATTATGCTCATCCCGGAGCCGGCGTGGATCGCAGGCTCGACCGCTGACGTCATGCAAGCCGATCTTCTCGCGCGCGCCTTTTGTGTCCCGCAATCCGATCTGGCGCAATACTGCGTCACGCCCACTCGCAGTGGTTCGGTGCAGTTTTCCTGAGGATGCGATCTTGACCGCACGCCTCAACCCCGCGCCCAGACTGATCATGATGGTCGCGTGCCTGGGGTTGGCGGTATTTGCCGCAGCGCAGAGCACAAGTACTTCTTTACGCGGAACCATTTCCGATCCCTCGGGCGCGCTCATCGGCTCGGCAAAAATATCTCTTCTCAATAGTGAAAACGGTTTCTCCGAGATTCGCACCGCCGACGCTACCGGACAATATCAGTTTCAACAACTGCCCCCAGGTAAGTACGCCGTTGCCGTCGAAGCCAGTGGCTTCGCCCGGCAATCGAAATCGATCGAGTTGCTGATCAATCAACCCGCGACCCTCAACTTCAAGCTCGCCGTGAAGGCCGCTGACACAACCATGATTGTGAGCGGCCAGCCGCCTGCTTTGAACTCCACTGACGCCACCATGGGAAACGCGTTCGACAGTGCCACTATTCTCGCGCTTCCGGTGGAAGGCGACATTCCCGACCTCCTCAGCCTTCAGCCTGGTGTCCTCTATCTCGGCCTGCATAACGATCAGAGTCATGACAGCCGTAGCGGCAGCGCAGCCGGGGCGCGCTCCGACCAGAACAACTCGACCCTCGATGGTTTGGACAACAACGATCAGGTGCGCGGCTACGCCTTCACCGGGGTCCTACGGTCGACCCTCGACTCAGTACAGGAATTCCGCGTGACCACCAGCGGTTTCAATGCCGAAACTGGACGCTCTTCGGGAGCCCAAATTAATATCGCTACGAAAAGTGGAACCAATAATTTCCACGGTAGCCTCTACGGACGCACTCGCAACCTCATCCCTCCAGCGAACGATTGGTTCAATCATCAGGCAGAGTTGGCGCAAGGTTTGCCCAACGTTCCCGGCACTCTTCATCGCAACGCTTATGGCGCATCGCTCGGCGGTCCCATCCAAAAAAACAAGTTGTTCTTCTTTTCCACATACGAAGGCGAGAAGATCAACGAAAACCAGCAGATGACCATGATCGTGCCCACCGCCTCTCTGCGCGCCGGCGACATCAAATACCCAAGCGCCACGGGCCGGATCGTTACCCTAAGCCCTGAGCAAATCGCCTCCATGGACCCGAACTGCAGCGTCAATGGCACCTGCCCCTGGGGACCGGGGGGTGACCCCTATTCGCTCGCCGCCTTCAATCAATACCCGCTGCCCAACGGCTATTCCGCCGGCGACGGCCTCAATACCGCTTCCTACACGTGGTCGGCTCCGGCGCCCGCTTCCCTGAATACCTACATCACCAGGGTCGACTACTCCTTATCCAACCGTAACTGGCTCTTCGTCCGCGGCAACCTGCAAAATGATCGCTCCTTCGGAGCGCCGCAATTTCCCGGGCAGCCCGCCAGTTCCGACAATCGCAGCGACAGCAAAGGACTGGCGGTGGCCCTCACGTCGTCAATTTCTGCCAACCTGATCAATGGCCTTCGCTACAGCTATATTCGCGAAGGCACCTCCAGCTATGGAATCGGCCAAGGCGCCTACGCAAATTTTTATGGCATGAGTACTCTCGACGCCGAAACCCGCACCGATATCGTGGACGTTCCCGTACAAAATCTGGTCGACGATCTAACCTGGACACGCTCTCGCCATACCATTCAGTTCGGCGCGAACTATCGTCTCATCCATAATCAGAATCAGAGCGACGCGCTGTCGTACAATTCCGCAGTTACAAATTCATATGCTCTGGTCGATGCCGGAATCGTAGGCGTAGGCAGCAGCTTCGACCCCACCGCTTTTGGATTCCCCTCCGTGGATAGCGACTTCGTCAGCTCCTATAACTATTCCATGACGAATCTGGCTGGCCTTCTCGATTATGTGACCTCGCAATCCAACTACCGAGTCTCGCCGGACGGCAAGACGGGAACTCTTTTGCCTCCGGGCGCGTTGATCGCTCGCGATTTCAAAAATAATGAATTTGAGTATTACGCACAGGATTCTTGGCGCATCTCCCCAAACCTGACCCTCAACTTCGGCCTGCGGCATACCCTCTTGCAGACTCCCTACGAAGTACACGGCCAGCAGGTTTCGCCCACTACCGATCTCTATCAATGGTTCGAAACTCGCGGCGCGCAAGCCGCGCTGGGCAATAGCGTTCAGCCGTACATTTCTTTCGCGCCTTCCGGTCAGGCTCGCGGGCTTGCGCCCTACTATCCCATGCAGAAAAACGATTTCGCTCCTCACGTGTCTTTCGCCTACTCGCCCGGCGTAAGCCAAGGTTTCTGGCACGGGCTCTTAGGAAACGGCGCTAGCGTAATTCGCGGTGGCTACGGAATCTACTACGACCATTTCGGAGAAAGCATCGTCGATCTTTTCAATCAATACGGCTCCTACGGATTAACCGACAGCATTACCAATCCCACCAATGTACTTACGCCCGATACTTCTCCTCGCTTCACCGGGGTTCACAACATTCCTGATTTGACGGGAACTCCGCAACCGCTCGTCAGCTACCCCGCGCTGTCGCCCACCGACCCACTCACCACCGGATTCGCCATCACTCGCGGCATCGATAGCCAGATGCAGACGCCTTACTCACACGTGGTGAACCTTTCCTGGCAGCGCGAGTTGCCCGCGGGCTTCGTGGTCGAAGCCTCCTATCTCGGACGCTTCGGCCGCCGCCAGTTGCAGCAAATCGACCTAGCGCAGCCGCTCGATCTGGTCGACCCCAAATCCGGCCAGGATTATTTCTCCGCGGCCACGCAACTCTCGAAAGCCGGTTATGCGGGCCAGACCACCGTCGCCGCCATTCCCTACTTCGAAGACATGTTTCCCGACGCGGCCAACGGCACGGTCAGCGCGACTCAGAACATTTACAACTCCATCTGGCGCTACAACCTGGGCAACGAGACCGGCGCGCTTTACGCCCTCGATATTCTTTGCTATCCCGGATGCGGCGGCCAGACTGGACGCTTCTGGCCTACCCAATTTGCCAGTATGTACAGCTGGGCCTCGATCGGCGAAAGCAACTATAACGGCGGCCAGTTGGTGCTGCGTCACGCCATGCGCCACGGCATGCAGATGGAACTCAGCTACACCTACGCCAAGTCGCTCGACATGGGCTCCGATGACGAACGCAGCGTGTATTCCTCCAGCACCGGCACGTCTGTGGGGAGCAGCTTCAGTGCGGTCTTGAATGCCTGGAATCCGCGGCTCAGCTACGGCCCCTCCGACTTCGACATTCGTCACTTGATTACAGCAAACTGGATCGTCGAGTTGCCGTTCGGCCGGGGCAAACTGCTGGCAAGCCACGCCGGCCGTGGATGGAATCAGGTGATTGGCGGCTGGCAACTTTCCGGAGTCGGTCGCTGGACCAGCGGGCTTCCTTTTAGCGTCATCAGCGGTGCGGGCTGGGGAACGAACTGGCTGGAGAAAAGTAATATGGTGCAAACCGGCGCCATCCAGACAGGCACCCACATCGGACCGAATGGCGCTCCGCAAGCCTTCGCCGATCCCGCGCAGGCACTGGCCAATTTGCAAAACCCATACCCGGGGGAAGCCGGAGAGCGCAATAACTTTCGTGGCGATGGCTACTTCGGACTCGATGCCCGCCTGGCCAAAACCTGGAAGCTGAGCGAGCGCACTGGAATGCAATTCGCCTGGGACGTTTACAACGTCACCAATTCGGTGCGCTTTGACGTGAATCCCCTGAACTCATTGCAGAACCTCACTACCAGCGGTTCTTTCGGTGTCTACGACGCTACTCTCACCACTCCACGGGTGCAGCAGCTTTCTCTACGTTTGTCGTTTTAGGATAGTTGGACTTTCCGGGAACATGCCCGCGAATCGCTTCATGAAACACGATGTTGTTCTTGTCTAGCGGAATGCCCATGGCGCGATCCAATGACAACTGCGCTTTCATCCAGTCGGCGCGAGCTGCGACCTCTGTGGAACGCGCCTGCGCTAAATAAGCTTCGCCCTGCACGATCATAAAGTTGGTGCTGGCGCCCACTGCAAACTTGTCGATCTCGAGCTGTTGCTGATAATCTCTGCTCTCGACTGCGGCCGATACGCCTGATGTGCATTTTCAATGGATACCAAGCCGCGTGAACGATTCGCTCATCGTCCGAACCTGGCCGCGCAATGCAAGGGTCGTTCCGGCTGGCAGGCTCTCTTCGGCGCCGCTCACGGGCTTGGTCGGCGTCCGCATGAATGTCGAAGACGCGCTGAATGTTGTGATTATTGCGTTTTTTTCAAGAGCGGATGCTCCCGCCGGTCTTCTTCTGCGGCGACGGCAATCCGTTTCGATTTCCGGTAGACATTGACGACTGCCATAGTCCAGAAAGGAACCAAATCGACACCGGGCACGAGCTTGGCCAGAAACGATGGCAGGAATTCCCAGTGCCAGCCGACAAGGTGAACCAGCATGGCTGCGATTCCAACGTCCAACAGGTCATCAGCGGGCGAGAAAGCGCCTTCTACGAACTGGGGGAAAACCACGATCTGGAGCGCGTCCGCCACCAGAGCCAGTGCCATGGCGGCGTAAAAACGTGGACCGGGAGAGATCGTGATGGTGTCGTCATTCACAGCCGTGACAGCTTTCTGCTTAACTTATCTTAAATGAATGATGGCCCGAGTGGAGAAAGCTGCCACGTACAGCAACCCGTCAGTCCTTCCCCTGCAATTCGAGTTCTAGCAGAGTAACCGTAAAAGGCGCAAAGCCGTACTCGAATTCTGGCCCACTGACGCTGGCCCTCTGTGTTCTGACTCCAATTCTGTTGGGTGCATCGTGCGAGTTCATCGCTTCTGAATCGGGAGTTGGATCGCTATCGCCTAACACGTAGGCCTCCCCGCTCTGTACCGAACCCAGTGACCCGTTCAGATGGAACTTAACCTTACGTATGTCGCTCGTCGAATTCACGGCGTAAATGCGCAGCGTCATGCCGTTTGGACTTAAGGTCGCATCCAGGTCGGGCTCTTGGAGATAAAACGAAAGCGAACCAGTGCGGTCGATCTTCAACGGAAAGGAACCGGCCGCGCGCTGATAAAGACCTTGCGCATAGTAGCTGGGTATTTTGTAGAGCCAGCCGGGGCCGGTTTGCAGTTGAGCGCCCCCCAAGCTAGTCGAAAAATTTGAAAGATTTGCGATCTCGATTACATCGCTGTAACGATGCATCATTTGTTGATAGCGGGAGCAAACCAGCGCATTGCCCATGGTTTGCAACATGCCGCGAGTCAGTCCCCAATCGCCGCCCGTGGCGTTCCATTCGGTAACTGAAAGCCGGATGTCTCTGCCGTTTCCATCCTGCTCGATCTCTTTGTGAAGGCGTTTGATATCGGCTTCAGTTCCGTTCAAATCGCCCACCGAGTAGTAATGCGGTGAGAGGTAATCCAATTCGCTGCCCGCGATCCGCACGGTACTGGCGCTGGGATAAGAAGTCAGAATCTTGATCGAGGGATCCACTTTCCGCATGGCTGCGGCGAATCCCTTCAACGACGCGTCGTATTCGGCCCCGCCGACCTCATTGCCTACTTCCCAATATTTCACGTGATAAGGTTCGCGGTGGCCATTCTTCGCCCGCAACTGGCCCCACTTCGTATCCACACTGCCATTGAAGTATTCGACCTCGTTGGCTGCGTCTTGCGGAGTCCTGCCGGTCCAGCGTAGGCAGACCAGCGGCTCGTCGCCGACATATTTCACCAGCTGCACAAACTCTTCGACGCCAACAAAATTCTCTTGCAGCCCGCCCCAGGGGTCGTCAGGAAAAGGGGCACGCGAATCCCAGTCCCCAATAGCCTTCTCCCATTCGAAAAATTCCATGGTGCTGCCGCCAAAGCGAACGATTGCTGCATTCATGGCCTTCAGCGCGTTTACCGCATCCGGACGCCACAGCCCAAGCACCGCAGCTTTATCGATCAAATACACTCGATCCAGCCAAAGCGTTCCGGGCCCTTCAAATTCGATGGTCAACGTGGCGTTTTTGACGCTGCGCTTCGCGGTTAGCGACACTTCGGCGGGACGCCAATCTGCCGTTCCTTCGCCAAGCGAAACCGGTCCCGCGATCATTCCGCCATCCCCGTGCAACGAAGCGCGCACTCGAACATTGCCCTCGCCGCGCATGTGCAGCCGCAAACGGTAGGAGTGTCCGGCGTCAAAGTAGAAACCATCCTGCGAGATCCCGGCCCAGGTGTTTGCCACCGGCAGCTCAATCTTCTGCGAACGCTTTCCATTAAACGGATTATCGGTATCGTACGAATACTTCGCGACGTGCACGCTTCCGTCGGGATACCAAGGACGGTACGGCTTATCGATCTCCTTCTTATAGTGATACGTCCACGGCGTTTCTTCCTCGAAGCTGGTGGAGTCCACCTGCTGCGCAATCAATGAGGGGATGACGTAATCGAGTGGTTCAATGAATTGGCCGCCCTGCTTAGGGTCGATGGGATGCGTGGTCAACCGTTCGTCGGAAATCGTTACTGATTGTTCATCTAATGACTCGGCCACGCGCTCCAGCCGGATATCATCCAGCCAAACCTTGCCGCTCTGGTTGTTCAATACATTCAGCGCAACGGTCATCCTTCCGGGGGAAGGAACACGAAACAGAAAACTTTCCTGTTGCCATTCTCCGGAATTCTCCGAGGCAGAGCTGTATCCTTGGTCGCCCGCCTGTGCTTCAATTCCAATGCGCGGCCCTGCATTGGAGTTGCCGCCGCCCACATCGCCGGCCGCAACGTCGCTGGCAGTCTGAGTTGGCGATGCCGACGACTTCACCCAGCCTGTTAGCCGCCACAACGTGCCCACCGGAAGAAAAACTTCCTGGCGCAAGGTGAGATGTACCGGGTGATCGGCGGAAACCAGCAACGACTGGCTTCCTTCCTTGACTTCTGCTTTATCCAAACTTAGAGAAAAGGCCTGTTTAGCCTCATCCTGGTCAATCTGCCAGAATTCTGCCGCGGTCGGGGCTTCGAAGCCTCCGTTCTTTACTTGTGGGTTTCCTCCGCCGACAAACGCAAGCAAGGAAAGTACTGGAGCCAGCATCCAAGAACTGCTGGTCTGTTGTGAAAGGAATTTCTCGGACCGACGAAACGCGCCACAGAGATCTATCACGTATTTTCCTTGATCACTCAGCTGAATTTGACTCACTATACATCGCATTCCACGGATCACAGCATTGGATCTGGTTTCCGGGGTTCACTGTGCGTTGGGTTTGTCAGGATCCGGATCATCGGTTGTCCCCCCGCGCAAACGACCAAAGGTATCACCCAGTTCCCGCTGGCTTGATCGCAGAGTGCGGAATAACGCTACTTCGCGTTCTGCGTCTTCCGATCTTCCAAGTTTGCGATACACCTGCGACAGGCCATAGTGGGCGCTGGAATTCGCCGGATCCGCCGCAATCACTTTATCGAACTCGACGACCGCTTTGTCAAATTGCCCCGATGACGCGTAGACCTTTCCCATCCCCATGTGTCCATCCGGGTTCTGTGGTTGGATCGTGAGCGCTCTGGAAAAATGCTGGACCGCGCCTTTTTCATCCGAATTTTTAAGAGCTAGCTCCCCGAGCAAACACTCCGCCTCACCATCGTGCGGATTCTCGGCGAGAGCCGCTTCCAGTTCTTTCTGGGCCCCTGCGGAGTCCTCTGGAGTGGATCCGTGACGCAACAGCGTCTCGCCCAACTCGAAATGAGCACCGGTCAAATGCGGGTCAATCTTAAGGGCTTCGCGGTAAGCTCGGATCGCTCCATCCAGATTTCCGGTTTCGATCAGTCGCTGGGCCACGATTTGGCGCATGCGAGCTGAGTCAGGGCCGCTGACCGAGACTGCGGTGACCGCCTGATCGGCTAAATCCGAATACAAACGGTAGGCGGCATACTGCACGTCCACATTTTCGCCATCAAGACTCTGCAGTTTGCTGATCGTAGCTGTGGCACGCGCCACATCGCCAGATTGGCGATACAGTTCGACTAGGAAGAGGCCGGCCTGAATTCGTAGTTTGGGGTCCGTTAGCTTTGGAAATGCCCGCTCTAAGCTTTGTCGTCCCTCCGCACTATCCCCCTGCTGAAGCTCACAAAAACCAAGCAGCGCATGGGCATTCGAGAGATTCGGATTAAGTTTCAGCACAGCCCGAAAGTTCGCGCTCGCCCTCGTGCAATCGCCATGCATGAACTCCATGACACCAAGATTAGCTCGTGCCTCGACGTTCGCTGGATCCAGAACGGTAACGGCTGTGAACTCGCGGGCGGCGTCATCGAGCTTTTTCTCCGCCAAGAACTGGCGCGCCCGCTGCAGGTGTTCCTTGATTTCAACGGCTCGACTCGGACCGGACTGGCTTGCGAAGAGCGCCAGGGAAAGGGACAACATTCCGAGGCCGACGCCAATAGAGCGGCTCAATTGCAGCATGCCCACAGTTTATCGTGAACTCATTCCCGACAAAACGCCGATATCATAACACCCAGAGAATCAAACATGGCATTCGGGGGAAACGTCAAGTACACGTTCCCCCCGATGCCAGCGAGTCAATTAGAAGCTGAACTTTGCTCCTAGCTGGAGGATGCGGTTTGGCGCCGAACCTCCAGCCTGGCCGCTTCCAGCAGCACCGGTCCAAATGCTGGTTATAGTTCCGGCCGCCGGACTGCCAATCTGGGTATTCGGCAAACCGAAATTTGAATGATTAAATACGTTGGTGCAATCCGCTCTTAGCTGGAAGCGCATGCCTTCGCGTATTTGAAAATCCTTGGCTGCGGACATGTTTACGCTACGGTAATCCGGGCCAAAGAGGATGTTGCGTCCTGAGTCGCCGAAGGAAAACGTCGCCGGAGCCACAAAATCAGCCGTGTTGAACCACTCGTTGATCGACGGATTCGAGAGCTTGCCTGAGCCGACGCGATTGGGCCGCAACACTTCGTAGCCGGCATCCAGAGATCCGCTGGTATCGGTCGCCATCACGGGGGTAAACGGCACGCCCGAAGAAACCTGCCAAATGGCGGAGACCTGCCATCCTCCGACCACCGCATTCAGAGGACCCCCTGCGTTCACAAACGACTTCCCTCGCCCAAGTGGCAACTGATAGACCACTCCACCGTTGAACATCTGCGGCGTGTCGAATGTCGAGTTGCCATAATTATCGTTGGGATTGTTGATCTGCCAGTTGTCCACTCCGCCGCCACCCCAACCGGAACTACTGCCCGTATCTAGACTATGGGCCCACGTGTAGTTCGCGATCAGCGAAAGTCCCGCACTGAAGTTGCGCCGAAGAGAGGCTTGCAGGGCATCATAGTTGGACCGTCCGTTAAACAGATCCCCAGCGATCTGCAAAAACTGCGGATAAGGGCGATTAGCTTGCGCATTGCCCGGGCCGAGGAGGTTGGCTGGCACCTGATTAATGTCAACCTGGTAAGGAAGATGCGTTCCTTTGGTCCAGACGTAGGCTACATCCCCAACAAAACCCGCGAATTCGTGCTGAACGCTTAAATGCGCCTGTTGCACATAGGGCATGTGCGTGTGAAGCGGATAGTAGGAGACATTCTGCCCGTTCAGCGATGCCGCATTCAGCTGCGAAGGCGGGGTGAGCAGAAGATCGGGCAACGGGCCATTCCAATTGAAAACTGGGGTTACGTTGTCTGGCGAGGTGAGCGCATTCTGCGGTTGATACCCGACCGCTTCGGCGCCGCCACAGCAGAAGTTGTCGGACCCCCACATCTGATCGAACACTCCGTAAGCCCCACGAAGAACCCAGTTTTTGTGGAACGACCAAGCAAGTCCGAAGCGCGGAGCCCACTCGTTGAAGTCGCCGTCCTGCACGTTGACATGTCCCTGGTTATCGGAGGATTGACCGAACCACATCCCGCCTAAAGTATTGGTCGCCGGATTCAGGATGTTTGGCTCAAACGCGCCCAACCGGTGGAACTGTTCGCCCCATCCGTCCTGAGCGGTGTAGCGGATACCGACATTTAAGGTCAAGTTAGGTGTGACTTTGAAATCATCTTGAACGAATAGCCCTAAATTCCAATTGCGCAAACCTTCTTCGGGAGTTTCCGCTGCACTCCAAGATTGCACATCCCCAAGCAAAAAGTCGGCTGACCCCAGTCCCACGCTTGAAGGATCCGCCGGATTGTACGTCGCGAGACCGGAGAAATTGAAGTTGCCCGATTGAATGCCACCCCATCCGTTCCCGTCGTAGTAGAGCTTGTTGAGTTCCCCGCCAAAGCGGATCAGATGCTTACCTTTGGTGAGGCTAAACACGGCCGACGGCATATAGCCGCCCTCGTACATGCGGGCATTGGCCCCATCACTAATCGAGGTTCCAGTTGCCCCAGAGATGTTGATGCTCGGAAAAATGTCGGCTGGAACATTGGTCAATCCAGCCTTCGCCGGAAGCCCCTGTCCCTGCGATACCGTGGTAATGATGGGGACCCACCGGTCTTCGGCAAAATGGAATTCACCTACGAAATGGCTGCTGAAGACCCAATTGTCAGTGACATTCCAGCGTTGGTCTTGCCCTTTGTCTGTCCAGGTTTCAACCGCCGGGAAGGGCCCGCCTGCGGACGTGCTTGGATCCGGCACAATTGAGCCAGATACAGAAATCCTGTTGTTATCCGTAATGTTGTAATCAACCTTCGGGATAATCCATTTTTCATTCGAGGTAAACCCGATGGCGGTGAAGTAATTGTTCACCAGACCAGGCCGGTTGGGCTGAGGGAAGTACTGCTGCAGGGCCAGAGAAACCGGGCTCAGTTCGCCTTTGGGAATAATGTTACCCGCGTACGGATTACGGACCGTTAGTCCGTTGACGATGTGACTGGTCGTAGGGTCGTAAATCTGGTCGGCGATGGCGCAGGTAGTTGGAGTTACCACGCCCCCCGGCACACAAGTGCCGGAGTAGCCACTAACCGGGACCCGGTCCATGCAAACTCCGCTGGCGTCGAAGCCGCTGCTGCAAATCTCAGAAAAGTTACCCTGTTGCATGAGCGCCGTAGGTACGGTGGCAAAGCCCGTAGTCGGGGTGCTCAACGGATTCGCTTGGAAAGAGAAGAAGAAAAACGCCTTGTTCTTCTTGATCGGACCGCCAATGGTACCGCCAAACATGTTGAACCGTTGAGGAGGAACCGTGGGCGAAAAGTAGTTGCGGGAATCAAAGATGTCATTCTGCACAAACTCGAATAGCGAGCCATGAAAATTATCCGTGCCGCTCTTCGTGACCACGTTAAACACAGAAGTCCCGCGCGAGTATTGAGCGCCATAGTTCATTGTGTCGACGCTGACTTCCTGTACCGTATCCAGTGGCAAGCCATAGCTCTGATTTAGGTTTTGATCCGCGGGATAGGTCACGCTGCCGCCATCGATCAGCCACTGCGACTGATAAGGCATGGAACCGTTAAAAGAGTTGCCCGCTCCCGATCCTTGCTGGTAATTGGCAACATTCGTCCCCCCGCCCGTGGAAGCAATTCCAGGAACCAGTTGGGTCATCGCGGTCCAGTCTTGCGCTACGTTCGGCATTTCGGTAACCGCGATTGCCGGGATGGTTTCACTGCGCTCGGAAGTTTCCGTCTGCACCTGCGCGATATCGGCCTCAACGGAAACCTGCGTCGCCACCTGTCCTACTTGCAGGGTGGCATTCGCCACGGTTGTGCCAACGTGGGTCGAAATACCCGATTGCGTCAGGGTAGTGAAGCCGTTCTTTGTGTAAATCACCTTATAGTTGCCCGGCGGCACAAAGGGAAAGTCATACACCCCAACAGAGTCGGTTTTGCTGGTTTGCGAAACCCCTGTGCCGACGTTGGTCAGAACCACAGTCACGTCGGGAACCACGGCTCCCGAACTGTCCGAGACAACGCCTCGGACTTCCCCGTTGTTTTCGTTTTGAGCCGTCGCGTATGGTAATTGGAGCGCCAACACGGCCACCGCTATCAGCCAAGCCAGCACACGAAACCATGCAGAGGGAACCGCCCGGACCTGCGATCTCACAAGCCGGGTCCACAAATGGGTTGAATAGACACACCGCTGCACACGAAGATCTCCACGCATAGCGCACTCCTCACCAGGTCTGAAGGTCGTCGCGGACTCCACATCCGCGTCCTGTTCTGATATCACCGTCTCGGAGGAACTGTCAAGCAAATTGTAACGTTGCAACCAAAACAATCTGTTTATTGTAACGTTATAGCTCGTCCGTTTACGGCAGGAGAGCCGGCTTGCGCGATGACTTCAGTAGCGCGGCCAAAAGAACCCAGAGGGCAGTGCAGCGGCTTGGACTTGAATCAAAAGCGCGGCACAGCGATACTGTTCCCACGAAATGCGAGTTCGCCTCAAAGACGTGGCGCAAGCTTTGGACCTATCGGTTTCGACCGTCAACTCAATTTTGCACGATCGGCCAAATTTTAAAGATGCCACGCGTCGCCGGGTACTCCAAAAAGTAAAGGAGCTGAACTATCGCCCCAATTGGCTGGCGCGTAGCCTGGTCACACAAAAAACTCACGTTTGTGGAGTGATCGTCCCCAGCTTGTCGCGCTCCATCTTCCCTGACGTTTTAGAAGGAATTGATGCCGTCACTCACGCGGCCGGGTATCACCTGGTGGTGTGCAGCACGGGGGAGGATCCTGAGCGCGAAGAGGAAGAAATCGCCACCTTGATCAACAAACAAGTCGACGGCTTGATTATTGCATCGGCGCGCGAGCCCGAAAAAAACGGCCAGTGGAAGATGCTGGAAAAGCCGGGCGTGCCTTTGGTGCTCTTGGACCGGCAATTTGCCGGATACCCGTTTATTGGCGCCGATCATGAACGCATCGGATTGATTGCGACCCGGCATTTGATCGAACAAGGTTACCGCGCCATCGCCCACTTGAGCCGGCGCAACGTCGTCACCGGTATTGGCCGTTGCAAAGGATATGTGCAGGCTCTGCGCGCGGCCGGCTTGCGGGTGCGACGCGACTTTATCCTGGACGCGCAAGGCGAAACCGGAGGCTATGAAGGCGCCAAGCGCCTTTTGCAACTGAATCCACGACCGGACGCAATATTTGCCGCCGGAGATTCTATTGCCATCGGTGCTATGCGGGCGATTCAGGAATTCGGACTCCGCATGCCCACCGATTTTGGCATTATCGGCGTGGGCAGAATCCAGTACACGGAATATCTACGGATTCCCCTGAGCACGGTCGACCAACACTCGGTGGCAGCGGGAAAATCCGCTGCTTCAATTCTTCTCGGAATGGTTGACGGGGAGCCCGCGCCGGCCGCCCCTGTGCTGCTGGAGCCCACGCTCGTCGTTCGCGATTCGAGCTGCCGTACCCCTGTCCGCACCAAGAACGACCTTCATCCGCAAAAAAGAAACTCCCCGAAATGATTTTCGTGGGCTCTAGGGTCCGCAAACTCCGGCTGGAGCCGCGAGCACGGGTCTGAAAGTCCTCTGCTCATGCCAAACTTCATAGATATCGATGGGCAAGTTCGACATTCACGGGATAAGCGGATCGGTGATTCCACACACGGTCAAGAAAATTGCGGGGATTGCTTGAATGGTAGGCCCGAATGGACTCGAACCATCGACCTCCTCCGTGTCAGGGAGGCGCTCTAACCAACTGAGCTACGGGCCTACATGCGAACGGTTCTGGGATCAATTCTAAGGGCAGCGGGCGATTCCAGCAATGTTTGCCTCGGGACCCAGGTTCTCGCAATCACAAGCTGAATCTGCTCGGCTGCAGTCCCTAGAGGGTTTTGCTCCGCAGTAGATCCACGATTTCTTTTTCTAAAACTGAAGTATCGGCTGCACCAATATGTTTCGCGCTGATCCGCCCGTCGCGCCCGATCAGGAATGCAATCGGCAATCCGAGAATTCCTCCGTAGAGTTCACCAGTCTTGGCATTGCCCATCACGACCGGGAAGTTCATTTTGAAACGCTGGTAGAAGTCGCGTACCGGTTCCGGTCCGTCATCCATGGAGACGCCGATAATCTGCAGGCCCTGGTCCCCGTACTTGTTCTGCAGTTCGACAAAGCGGGGGATCTCCTCCCGGCAGGGATCGCACCAGGTTGCCCAAAAGTCCAGCAGCACAATCTTGCCTCGGTAAGATGAGAGTTGGAGTTGTTGTCCGGTTAAATTGGGCAGAGAAAAATCAGGGGCCAAGGGAAGCTCACCGGTTCGTACTATGTTCGCCACCGCGGGCGTGTCATGTCGCCGGCTCCCGAGATAAAGTCCCGCCAACACCGCGATCAACGCCAGAGCAAATAGAGTTCCTTTATTCAATATGCCCAACTCAGCCGCGAAGCATGCGGCTCTTAGTCGCCCTCGGCAACCGGATAGCCTTTGTCGACCCAATCGGCCCCGAAGTTGTTCGCGAGATAGAGAATTTTCACGTGGGTGAATCCCATGCCGTGCAGCACGTCGTCGGCAGGCTTGACGTTCGGACAATGTCCCCAGGGGCAACACCCGCAATAAAGGACGATGAACTTTTTTCGCGGCATGGACTGCAGCCGCTTCCGCAATAAATTCAAGCCAGGATCAGTCGATGCTGGCCCAATATATTCGGAACCGGGGATGTGAGCCTGCGTGTATAGGATGTGGAACCCCACTTGAATCATCAGTGGTTTCTCGCCCTTGGCCGACTGCAGAATCTTGACCAGTTCATCGGGATTAATCAGGCGCGACGACGGGATGAGGCTCGCCTGATAGGCGAAAGCCGGAGACGCCAGCGCAAATGCGGCGATGACAAAGCTTAATGCGCGAACCGTCAGGCGATATCGGAAACGACTCATGAGTATTTCTCCGAATTCTCACTTCTGGATCATACGCGCGGAAGAGGAAGCTCTCCGATCCCAGTTGCAAAATAGGAGGCCGCGCGGCGACAATCAACTCTGTGTGTTACGCCACCAAGATTCCTTCTGAGGCCGTAGCTCCCCGAGAGCACAAATGCAATTCATGGGGAGAGCGCCGGTGAAATTCTCCCAACTCCTCACCGCCCCCAACCAACTCACCCTGCTGCGAATGGTGTTTCTTCCATTCGTCATCATTCAACTGGTCAGCGGGCATTATGGATCGGCCTTGGCGTTGTTCGTGCTAGCGGGCCTAAGCGACGGCCTCGATGGCCTATTGGCCCGTACCCTCAAACAGCAAACTCTTCTGGGGCAGTATCTTGACCCCATCGCGGACAAATTGTTGCTCAGCACAACCTTCCTCGTGCTCTCCATTCTGCACAGGATTCCCTGGAAATTCACGGTGATGGTGTTTAGCCGCGACATCTCCATTCTGTGCGCCAGCGCTGTGCTATACACCATTGCCGGATTGCGTGACTTCAGCCCCAGCATCTTCGGCAAGGCGAACACGTTTTCCCAAGTGGCGGCCGTATTCTTCGTGATGCTATTTCAAGTGCATCCGGCGTGGTGGGTCTGGGTCGCGCGGACTACCTTCCTGCGTTTCACCTTCGCTTTCACCATCGTTTCCGGAGTGCATTACGTCTTCGTGGTGGGACACCGGCTCAGGGCTCATCCCTAGTTCTAGCCTTGTTGCGTTCTACGGCCCCTGCACAACTCGCAGCGGTTCGTTGCTTACCAACCGCGCCCGATGGATGGTGTTTCTCGCCGGCACTTCCGCCACCACATCAGCGTTTATCTGATAGCCTCCGGACGGCAGATTCTCTCCGAAGGGGATTTCCTTGTCGATCGTATCTTTTTCCAGCGTGAAGTGCTGATAGCCGAGCGCCGTGGCGCGCCCCATGTCATTCACCGCCAATACGATCACTGTAAGATCGAAGCTGTCTTCGGTTTGATTGGAAACTTTGAGCGTGCCCTCAATTCTTTGGCCGTTGACTTTCGGAGAGCGTCCCCACTTCGCTAAAAGCGGCGCCACAACCTCCAAATCAAATTCCTGATCGTGCTGTTGCGCGGGCTTCTCGCTATCGGCGACGGACACGGTAAAATGAAACTGTCCAGCCTCCGCAGGAACCCCGCCCAGAACGCCATCGTCACTGAGAGTTAATCCTTTGGGTAAAGAACCGTTGATGACCGACCACTTATACGGAGTGGTGCCATTCTGCGCTCCTAGCTGAACGTGGTATGCCCGCGACACGTATCCGCGCGCGAGCGTAGACGTTGTAATCACCAATTGTGGCGTGGTGGAATCCTGCTGGGCAAGTGCAGCATGCGTTGCCCAAAACAAAATCAGCCCGCACCCAAAACATCGGAACACCAGCCATCCCCAGGAATTGCGCATAGACACTTAATTATAGGGGAACGCTGGAAAGCCAAAGCGGCCGCCCATCGGGGAATCGAAGCATCCGTAAACTCGCCGAATTAGGGCTGCTGCAAGCTCGTCGCCCCTGTAACCTCTGTGCCCGAATCGTTCTGCAGCACGTAACCGTCGGACGCCGAGATCATATAGAAGACGAAATTGTTCGACACGTTGTTGATGGAGCCGGTGACTCGTCCATTGGAGCTATTGGTCACAGAGTAAGTACCCGAGAGAATTCCGGAGGTGTTCCCGCTGCCAGCGCTGTTCGCAAATTCATTTAATGACAGCTTGCTGGTGCCATCCCAATGCAGTGTGCCCACCCGGTCAAACGCGCCGTTACCATTGAACCCGCCCATCACCAAGCCATATTGGCCGCTGAGCGTCGAGGCTGAAAACGAACTTAGCTGTTGCGCCGTGGCCACGCCATCTTCTTCTATCGTGGAATCGTTGGTAAGGAAAAATGCCTGCGAGGGACTAGCCATCCAGAAAGTTTGTTGGTAACTGGTGCCGCCGGTGGGATTGATGGTGACCACGGCGCGTCCGTTGGATGCAATGGTATAAGCCCCGGTAAAAGCCCCGCTCGAAACCGGATTGCCATCCTGATCCGAATCCAGCAGACCCGCGCTGATCGTGCCATCACCGCCGGCCGTGAAACTCCCCACCGTGCTCGTTCCATCCACAGAGAAGGAATCATCGGCGCGGCTGCTAAAGGCATAGCCGCCGGAGAACGTACTGGTCGTAAAGGTTCCGCTCTGCCCCACCGCCTGGCCCAGTCCAATGCCGGTTGCAGAAGTTCCACTGCTACCCGCTGGATTGGCCAGGAAGAACACATGGGTAGAATCCACCACATAATAGATGAAGCCTGAAGTCACGCCCAGACTGTCCACGAAGTTTCCTGTGCCGCGTCCGTTGGAATCGGGCGTGTTGAACAGACCTCCCGTAATGGTGAGCGAATTGAGCGCGCCCGCACGATTCACGTCCTCGTTACCAGAAACCACTCCTCCGGAAACCGCAAATCGGCCCACATTCGAAGACGAACCCTGCGTGGCGCTTATATTGTGTTGCGTAAAAACAAAGGTGCCGCTGGGCACGGTAGAAATCGCGCTCGAGCTTTGCAACACCGCGACTCCACTTCCGTTGACCGGAAAACCACTGGCCACGGCGTTCACGGCAAGATACGTCTTTGCTGGCGTTATAGAGGTAATAGCAAAAGAAATTTGATCGCCACTCGTAGGCAGATTGAGTGTGATTAGACCTGTACCGTCCGCGCTCACCGAGTAGCTACCGGTGGTGGCGTTGGACGTAATCGAGGTACTCTCCGCGATGTCATCTTCGCCCGCCGTAATGTCCCCTTTGCCGTCGGCGGTAAACGAACCGGCTTCGCGGAAGAAGGCGCCACCACTGACGTCATAGCCATTAATCTGGTAGGCATATTGGCCGCTCAGGTCGCTATCCGAGAAGTTGCCGATGGTTGAGTTGCCGAAACCGGCGTTGGCGCCCGTCCCACAAGCCACGCAAAACAGAAGCGAAGCCAACTCTAGAAGCAGAAATGGTTTACGCATAATTGGCCACAGCGGGTACGCACAACTCCTTTGGGAATCCATTGTGCACAACGCGATTTTTCACGTATCTATATTAAAGGATGCTCGAGTACGCATTATTTAACACAGATGCGGGGAAAAAGTTCTGTGGTTGGAGGCCCGAAATCGTCCGGCAGTCCAGGGTGCCCGGGAAAAAGGCCACCTCACCTCTGTGTTAAATTTGGAATACATGAAATCCATCGCTGACTGGGCACTCAATACGGCGGCATTACGTGGCGCCTCCTACGCCGATGCTCGCGCCGTGGATGAACGCAGCCGCGCGTTGAGCACGAAAAATGGCAAGGTGGGGGGAGCCTCCGACGCGGAATCCCGCGGCATCGGGATCCGGGTCATCGCCGATGGCGCCTGGGGATTTGCCGCCTGCGACGACCTGAGCCGTCCGACAGTCGAGGCCACAGCAGCGCAAGCCGTGGAGATCGCCAAAGCCTCGGCTCGCGTGAAGCAGCACGAGATCCGCCTGGCCCCGGAAAAATCCGTTTCGGTCGAGTGGACTACGCCGCATCAGGTCGATCCTTTCACCGTTTCCGTGGAACAGAACATTGACCTGCTGTTGAAGATTGATGCGGAATTGCGCTCCGTCACCGGCGTCACTTTGGCCGAAACCAATATGAACTTCCGCCGCGAAGAACAATGGTTCGTTTCCTCGGAAGGCTCAAGCATTCACCAGACTAAGTACACTGCGGGCGCGGGCTACGCAGCCTACGCTTTTGCCGGCAACGAGATTCAAAAGCGATCCTATCCCAGTTCCTTTGGCGGGCAGTGGCAGAACAAAGGCTACGAACTGATCGAAGAATTGAAGTTGCTGGAAAACGCTCGCCGCATCGGCGAAGAAACTGTGGCGCTGCTCAAAGCAGATCGCTGCCCCGAAGGTGCGTTCGACATTATTCTGGAGAGTTCGCAGCTTGGCTTGCAGATTCACGAGTCGGTCGGCCATCCCATCGAACTTGATCGCGTGTTGGGCATGGAAGCTAACTTCGCCGGCACGTCTTTTCTTACCCTCGACAAATTGCGCAGCTTGCGCTACGGCAGCGATCTGGTGAACATTGTCGCCGACGCCCGCCAGGAGCACGGTCCAGGTCTCGGAACCTTTGCCTTCGACGACGAAGGAGTTCCGGCGCAGTGCACGCCGATTATCACCAACGGCCTGTTTACCGGCTATCTCAGTTCGCGCGAGACCGCTCACACCATCGACCTCGACCGCTCCGGAGGAACCCTGCGTGCGGAAGGATGGAACCGGCTGCCCATCATTCGCATGACCAACGTCAGTATTCTTCCAGGAGAAAAGCCGCTCACGCTGGAGCAACTCATCGCCTCTACCGATCACGCCATCTTGATGCAGACCAATCGCTCCTGGTCCATCGACGACAAGCGCTACAACTTCCAATTCGGCTGCGAGATGGGATGGGAAATCAAGAATGGCAAACGGGTTCGCCTCTTGAAGAATCCATCGTATTCAGGGATCACGACGGAATTCTGGAACTCCATGGACGCAATTTGCTCGCGCGACGAGTGGACGCTCTGGGGAACTCCCAATTGTGGCAAAGGCCAACCGCAGCAGGTGATGGGAACCGGGCACGGAGCAAGTCCCGCGAGGTTTAAGAACATTAAGGTGGGTTCCGCGTACAAAGGCACGTAAGGGTTGTGCGTCCGGGTGAGGATCTGTAGTCGCCGGATTAGCATCTGGCACTTAGCACTTGGCATTTAGCAAGCGCGGAAGCGCTCAAATTTGGGGAAGATCACATCAACTCCTTGAGAACGACCTGTTGTGAATGTTCGTTCGTCACAGAAGACTCAGTAGCCGCCGGATTAGCATTTGGCACTTAGCACTTGGCATTCAACAAGTGCGGGAGCGCCCAAATGAAGGACTTCAGAGATCTTCTGGTTTGGGAAAGATCGCATCAACTAACCTTGGATGTTTACAGTGTGACGAACCGGTTCCCACGCGAGGAACTTTATGGCATGACCAGCCAGATACGGCGTTGCAGCGCATCGATCGGTGCGAATATAGCGGAAGGATGTGGCAAGCGAGGGAATAATGAGTTTCAGCGCTTTCTGCAAATCGCATCGGGCTCGGCAAGCGAACTGGACTATCATTTGCTGCTTGCGCGCGATCTGTCGTTTTTGCCGGATGCAGATTACAACCGATTGTCTAAGTCGTTACTCGAGCTAAGAAAAATGTTGACGTTCCTTGCTCCAAAAAGTGGACGCCGACCGCTTCGCCAAATGCTAATTGCTAATTGCTAAGTGCTAAATGCTAATTGCCAAATGCTAACCAAAGAAAAAGCCCACGACATCTTCACTCGACTGAAAAAGTTCTCCACCGCCGATGAAGTCGAGGCTTTAATCTATGGCGGCCATTCGGCGCTCACTCGCTTTGCCAACAACACCATCCATCAAAACGTCGCCGAAGAAAATACCGTCATCTCGGTGCGCACCGCCTTTGGTGGCCGCACGGCGCGCGCCACTACCAACAAACTGGATGACGACAGTCTGAAGCGGGTGGTGCAATCATCCGAAAGCCTCGCCAGAATTCAACATCCCGATGCGGATTTACTTCCCATGCCCGGCCCCGGCGAGGGTGCTGTGGCCGCGCCAACTCCCAGTCGCCACTTCGACCGCACCGCCGCCACTACGCCGGAAGACCGCGCCGAAGCCGTTTCGAAAATCGTCGGTGTCGCGAAAAGTCACAACCTCACCACGGCGGGCATCTTCTCTACTTCAGAAACCGTCGAGGGAATTTTCAACTCGCGCGGACTCTCGCACTGGCACACCCAGACCTCGTCGGAAATTTCCGTCACCATGTTGGCGGATGACTCCTCAGGATGGCAAAAGTTCAACTCGCCGGACGTTGCCACCTTAAATCCCGTTGCCTTGGCGCAAACCGCCGCGGAGAAAGCCGCCAAGTCCATTGCGCCGCGCGAAATTCCGGCGGGAAAATATACCGTCATCCTGGAGCCTGCGGCGGTTCTCGATATGGCCGGATTCATGTTCTGGGACTTCGGCGGCCTGGCCGTCATCGATCAGCGTTCTTTCCTGACCAATCGCGTCGGCTCAAAACTTTTCGGCGACAACGTTAACATTTGGGACGATGTCATCCATCCCTTGCAATCGGGTTCTCCATTCGACGGCGAAGGCATGGCCCGGCAGCGATTGCAGTTGGTCGAAAACGGGGTGGTTAAGCGGTTGGTCTATGCCCGCGCTACCGCCGCAAGAATGAAGAACTCCGAACACAAAGATCAGGTTGGCCCCATCGGTCCGACTGGGCACGGCTTCTCCTTGCCCAACGAAATGGGCGAAGCCCCCATGAATTTAGTCTTCTCTCCGCCACCCCATCCCAAGACCATCGATGAGATGATCTCCTCCACCGAGCGCGGCGTCCTGGTCACCCGCCTTTGGTACATTCGCGAAGTGGATCCCTACGAAAAGATCCTTACGGGAATGACGCGTGACGGCACCTTCTATGTCGAGGACGGTAAGGTGCAATACGGCGTGCGCAACTTCCGCTTCAATGAGAGCCTGATTCACATGCTTTCCAACGTCGAGGAAATGGGAACGCCCGTACGCGCTAGCGGAGAAGAGTCCTTTGACATGGTTGTGCCGGCAATGAAGGTCAAGGATTTCAACTTCACAGAAGTCACAAAATTCTGAAGCTCTTCTTTTCGACCGCGACACCTTGCGTACGGGTGCTCCCGTAAAGTTTGGGATCGTCGCCCCAATTTTATAATTCTCCGCCGCGCTGGCAAAACTTCAAAAGGTTCATCTCGGACCACTGCGTTTTGCCGCAATAGATTGATAGCAAACACGTTAGACCTCATTCATTCCATGACTTCGGTAACTTTCCACGCTTGGTTCACGGGTGTAAGCTGCGGGCTAAATGTCGGACAACGGCTTATCGGCGCAAACCAGTCGCGTAGGCACCTCCTTAGATGTTGCACCAGGTGCCGCCCCGCCGCCCATTGAGTCTGCCAATGCAGATACGGCGCCCACCAAAACTGCGGCCAAGCACTACGACGATCTGCAAAGTGCCGCGCGCTTTCCCATCAAATTGCCGATTTCGGTGAAATCGAAATCGGGGGAAAGCCATACCGAAAGCCAAAACATTTCCGCCAACGGCGTGTTATTTCGAGTGGATGCGGACATGCCCGTAGGCGCGCCTTTGGATTTCACCATCTCGCTTCCCGCCGCTATTTTGGGCGCCAAAGCCGACGTGCAGATCGATTGCCGGGGACGAGTAGTGCGAAGTGTGGAAGATAGTGGCCGCCGCGGCGTCGGTGTGGTCATTGACGAATATCGTTTTGAGCGCCGCTGAGCGCTGCGAAGGAAATTGGATGGCGAGCATTCCGGTCACAGTTGAGGGCATCGAGCAAGCGCGCGACGGGGGCAGTAACGGCCACTTTATCCGCGTCATTGTTGCCGATACGCAGGCCATATTTCGTGCTGGGCTGCGCAAGATCTTCGCGGTGGAAGACGACATCCGTGTGGTGGGACAAGCCGAAACCTTCGCCCAGACTCTAGCCGCAGCCAAGCGCTTCTCCGCTGACTTGCTGATCCTGGAAGGCGCGTTGACCTCCAATCCGGTCGACGCCATCATTGATTTGTTACGCCAATGCCCGGGTCTGAAATTGGTGGTCGTGACCGCCGACCATAGCGAGGAAGTCACTCTCGAACTCTTCCGCCGCGGAGTGTTAGGGATTGTTTCACGCGAAGTCGAACCGGAACTTCTGGTGGATTGCATTCGCAAGGTCGCCAAAGGTGAACCCTGGCTCGATTCCGAAGCCATCCAGTGGGTGCTCGAGGCCTATCGCAAACAAGACACGCGGCCCGCCGCTTCTCGCTCCAAAGTTCAATTGACGCCAAAAGAAACCTTGATTGTGGGCTGCGTCACCCAAGGCATGAAGAACAAAGAGATCGCCGTGCGCGTGGGCACCACCGAGCAAGTGGTAAAGAATTATTTGCGCAAGGTCTATGACAAGCTGGGCGTCGCCGACCGCCTCGAACTCGCGCTGTTTTGTTTGAACAACCGCATCGTCGAAGGCGTAAACGCGCGTCCTGCCGCAATCGCGCGGCGTCCGCCCGAACTCCCTGCAGAACCAACCACGAATCCGATGGACGCGGAAACTTCCGGAAAAATCTCCTAGACGATTTTCTGCTTCGAGTCTGAGATCAGATTCCCCCTCAAGCCCGGTTGCGTCGGACTTCTAGCCTCCGTAGAATGCCAATAGTTAAAGTAATTTGCGTATCGCGGGAGAGATGGCCGAGTGGCTGAAGGCGCACGCTTGGAAAGCGTGTTTAGGGGAAACTCTAACGTGGGTTCGA
>CAVQGL010000012.1:0-251409 GCA_963712035.1 uncultured Acidobacteriaceae bacterium
GGCGCCGCGCCTCGTAAACGTCTCGGCAAGGGTGCAGGTCGGCACCGGCGGAAGTGTCCTGATCGCGGGCTTCGTGGTCGGCGGCTCGACTTCAGCCACGGTCCTCATAAGGGCGTCGGGGCCGGCGCTCGCCGCGTTCGGCGTTCCGGGGACACTTCCGGACCCGGAGCTTCAGCTGTATCAAAGCAATGGCGACGGCACGTCCACGCTCCTGCAGTCCGACACGGGCTGGGGCGGGGGCGCCCTGATCGCGGATACGGCCGCCTCGGTCGGGGCGTTCTCATGGGGGGCCGCGGCGACGCCGGACTCGGCGATCCTCGTCACGCTGCCCCCCGGGGCCTACACGGCGGAGGTTTCGGGCGCCAGCGGCGACACGGGCGTCGCCCTGGTCGAGGTTTACGAGGTCCCGTAGCGCGGGACCTCCTTGCGTCTTGCCAGGCTAGCCAAGAACTGGGCAAGAGACTCCGGGGCGATTTGCTTGCAACCGCGGATTCGGGTGCTTACTCCAATCAGGCTCCAAAATCCGGCCGCCAGACGCCCCCGACCCAAACGCCTGAACCGAGATGAAGAAGTTCAGCCCATCGGTGCAGCAGAGAGTGGATGTACGGCTCACGAGCCCGAAAAGGGTGCTGCGGCGCGGCGAGCGAACGACGGTCCGCGTCATCGTGTCCGGGCTCGGTAAGCTGGCGCGCCCGGTCACGCTTCGGGTCGAGAACCGCTCGCCGGGGATCATCCGAATCGTCGGCGGGGACTCCCGGAAATTCCGCATACTGCCGGCGCAGGTGGGCCGCTCTGGCCGGGTCGTCAAGGAGGTGGGGGTCATTGGGCGCAATCCCGGGCCGTACGCAATCGGCTCCTGGCTCGGCAGCCGCATCCTGGCGCACCTGGATTCCCTCACCAAGAGCTGGGGGGTCCATGCGGAGGCCGCCACGATCGAGTGGCTGGGCTCCGGCCACGAGCTTAAGGACACGATGGAGTGGAAGGCGAAGTCCCACGATTTCGGGGAGTCAAGGAAATGGAAGGGACGCGACCACTACGTTGGCGCGTCGATCCTCTGGGGCGGGCCGGACGGACACAGCATTGACCTTTCCAAGAAGTGGCGGGCTTACGCGCACAGTTTCGACTATTCCAAGAAACAGGAAAAGGACGGCCATGATTTCGCGGCGACCGAAAAGAAGGGATGGTTTGGCCACTACTATGAATTTTCGATGACCTGGGACCGGAATAAGCATGACTATGCCCTATCGCGAACCTGGGAGGGCGACGGGCATCACTATGATTACACGGCGAAGGAAAACGGAGACGGCGATCACCCGTACCATCACAAGTATGAGCTCACGCGGACGTGGGGCGGAGACAGCCACAGCCTGGAGGACACCGTGCACGAAAAGGACAGCCGGCCGGGCCATCAGTACGATGATTCGAAGAAGGAGCGGGGTGAGGAGCGGGACAAATGGCGCGGGGACAGCCACGACGACTTCCCGTCGAGCACCTGGAAGAGGGGTGGCCATGAATACAAGGCCACGATGAAGGAGCGCGACCAGTGGAATAAGGACGGCCACATGGACTTCCCGACCGTGGAATGGAAAAAGGGGGGGCACGACTACGATGCCTCATTGCGGGATAAGGAGGTGGAGAGGAAGAAGATGAGGTAGCGCGCCCCCATGAAGGTCCAAATCGAAGTCTCGAGCCGGAAGAAGGCCCTGCGCAAGGGCGAGCGGGCGACGCTCAGGGTCACCATCGCCGGGTTGAGGGGCCTGCGGCGCGCGACGACGCTTCGGGTCGAGAACCGCTCGCCCGGGACCATCCGACTCAAGGGCGGCGACTCCCAGAGGATCCGCATCCTGCCGGCGCACGTCAGTTCGCGGGGAACGGTGACGAAGGAGCTTGTGGTCACCGGCCTTCGCGCCGGCCCCTTCGCCGTCGGTGCGTGGCTGGGGCGGCTGCTATTCGCCCACCTCGACGTGGTCACGGAGGCGTGGGGAGAGCACACGGAGGACGAGACCACGAAATGGATGGGCGACGCCCACGACATGAAGGCGACGAAGGAGTGGGGGGCGAATTCCCACGGATACGACGAGTCGAAGAGATGGAAAGGGCACGGCCACAGCACGGCCGCCACGCTCGGGGAGAAGAGGGAGAATGGCCACGAATTCGACCCGTCCCGGCGATGGGATGGACGCTTGCACAGCATCGAGGACACCAAGGATCAGGAGAGTAACGGCCACAGCTTCGACGCGACCGAAAAGAAGGGCTGGTATGCGCACAGCCACGTGGACTCGAAGAGATGGGACGAGCATAACCACGACTACGACGAGTCGCGCCGGTGGGGCGGCGACGGGCACTGGTTCGAGAGAACGCTCTCCCAGGGCTGGAGTCCCGAAAATCCCTACAATCACGGCTACGAGGACACCCGCACGTGGGACGGCGACGGGCACACCTACACGCTGTCCAAGCGATGGAAGGACAAGGACCACCAGCACGCCTACGAGGATTCAAAGAAGGACAAGGCTGGGGGCGGGAGCAATGGGAGAAGGACAACCACGACGCCGGCCTTTCCAAGGCCTGGTGGGACAAGGACCACGACTACGAGGCGTCCAGGGAGGAGAGCAAGAAATGGGACAGGGACCACCACGAGTGGTACGACAAGTCCGAGGAGTGGCGCGAGAAGGGTCACGATTACGAGGCAAGCAAGCGGGAATCCAAGCAGAAGAAGTAGACGCCCGGTCCCATGTTGAATGGACTGTTTACCGGGGTGGTGCGGGAGGCGGGCGGCGGCCGGTGCGGCGGTCCCGGGCCGGGCGCGCGCCTCTATACCAACCAGGAATTCATCGAGTCGCTGCGCTCGCCGTTCGACCCGAACGACGTCCTGGCCGTATTCCGCTGGGTGTTTGCGCGCCTTCCGAGGAGGGCCCGCGTCTACCCCACAGAGAACTACTACTACTTCTCGTTCCTCGCCGGGGGGCGCAGCTACTCGGGCAACCTGCGGCTCGGCGCCGAGGAGCGGGACCGCGGGGTCATCAACTTCGTCTACTGGCAGTACCTCGACGAGCCGCGCGGCAGGGACGAGTCCCCGGTCTGGTCCCGGGCCTTTTCGGCGCGCGACGGGGTCAGGGTGCGGCGCCTGACGCGGCTGAGCTACGCGGTCAGCTACCGCGGCCGCCGCGTCGTGTTCCGCCTGAACCCCCTGTCTCAGCGCCGGCCCCGGTCGCTTCGCCTCGCCAGGGGGGAGAGCTACCTCGGGCGCACCTGCGACGAGTCCGGTTTCCACTTCTTCCTCATCTTCGCCAGCAGGCACAGGCACTTTATGTGGGTGCTCGACGAGCGCGGGTTCGACCCGCCGCTTGAGGCCGTCTCGGGTGAGCTCCTCGTGGACCCGCTGAGCGGGTTCGCCTTCTACCCGGACCGCCGCAGGAAGCGCAGGATCCTCGTGGGAGTGGCCGCCAAGAACGTGCGAAGGAACAACTACTGGGACGGGCCCTTCGACCAGCTTCCGGACAACTTCGTGCGGCCCGGGCTTATCGCGGCCATCGAGCAGGCGTACCCGGGCACAAGGGGGCGGATGGACCGCTTCGGCAAGTTCACGGACCAGCCCGGGTTCAGGGTGGCGATAACGCCCTACCTCGAGTACCACACTCTCGAGGAGATGAAGGCGTGGATCGCGAAGTGCCACAACCAGCCCGGGGACGAATTCTGCGCGTGCATCACCTACGACTCGAAGAAGGCGAGGGGGAGCTGAAAGGCCCTGCGGGGGTCAGGCGCCGCGCGGCGCGCCCTTCAGGTGTCTAACCTAATCATCAGCCTAGGTCGGCGTGGGCGTCGCGGTCTAACTCGGCCTGGGAGTCGGGCTCGGCCTCGGCGTCGGCGTCGGCGCCCGTGTGGGCGTGGGCGTCGGGGTGACTCCTGGAGTCGGACTCGGCACAGGGGTTGGGCTCGAAACTGGGGTCGGCCTCGGCGTGGGCGTCGGCGCCCGCGTCGGGGTCGGCGTCGGGGTTATTCCCGGAGTCGGACTCGGCACTGGGGTCGGACTCGGCCTAGGGGTCGGTGGGCCTACAATGACCGCCTGCGAAACCCCGGTGATTGAGGAGTTCGCGGCGTCCGTCGCACTGACCGTGTGGGAACCGAGCAAATTGAAAGTGACCGAGAAAGATCCGATCCCATTGGTGAGGGTGCTGTTTGCCGGGAGCCGTGCGCTACCATCGCTGCTGCTAAAATGAACGGTCCCCGGATAGTAGGCCACCGGGTTGTTATTTGAATCCAGGGCGCTGACCGTGACGGTGATGGAGAAGCCCGGGATGGCGGCTGACGGTGCGCTGACCAGCAAATGCGTGGCTGGCAAGGCGACGAGGAACCCGTATGCCGCGATGTTTCCAATCAGCGGCGAATCGGCCTGTGTCGAGGTGGCATCCTGGCCGTCGTCCGCGTAGGCATACAGGATGTGGAATCCGGGCTGCAGCGTCGCCACAGCTCCGCTAAACGAAGAACCGCCGTTTGTCGCCGCCGTCCAGGGGCCCTGCCTCGTGTCGGCTTGAAAGAAGACGCCTTGGGGCGTGGGGGCCGTCGGACTGAATGCGCTTGTTGCGTCGAACGTGAAGCTGGGCGTCGCGCTGAAAGTCAGGTTTCCCGCGAGTGGAACAATGGACGCTGTTAGCGGAAGGGCCTGCACCCGCTGCCCCGCGATCACGGTCACGCTCGAGCTGCTCTCGTTAGCGACGTAGACCATGTTCGTGACCGGATTGACCGCAATGGCCTGGAGATATGATCCCGCAGAAACGGTTGCGGTCACGTTATTCGTGGCCCCGTCTATCGCCGTCACGTTGTCGCTGTTACGGTTGGCGACGTAGATCATGTTCATGACCGGATCGACCGCGAAGGCAAAGGGATCGGTTCCCGCGGAAACGTTTGCGATCACGGCATTTATAGCGCCGTTGATCACCGACACGTTGCCGTTGTAGCTGTTCGCGACGTAGATCCTGTTCGTGACCGGATTGACCGCGACGCCATAGGGATAGGGTCCCGTAATAAGGGTTGCGGTCGCGGTGTTCGTGGCGCCATCGATCACCGTCACGGTGAAGCCGGTGGTATTCGTGACGTAGATCATGTTCGTGATCGGATTAATCGCGATGGCATAGGGCCAGGATCCCGTCGGCACGGTGGCGGCCACGGTGTTCGTGGCGCCGTCGATCACCGTCACGTTGTTGCTCAAGTAATTTCCGACGTAGATCGTGTTCGTGACCGGATTGACCGCGACGGCATCGGGATAGGCTCCCGTCGGCACGGTGGCGGCCACGGTGTTCGTGGCGCCGTCGATCACCGTCACGCTGTTGCTCAAGTAATTTCCGACGTAGATCGTGTTTGTGACTGGATCAACCGCAATGGCATAGGGCTGGTCTCCCGCGGGCACGGTGGCGGTCACGGTATTCGTGGCGCCGTCGATCACCGTCACGGTGTTGCCTATGTAATTTACGGCGTAGATCGTGTTTGTGACCGGATTGACCGCAACGGAATAGGGCTGGTCTCCCGCAGGCACGGTGGTGGTCACGGTATTCGTGGCGCCGTTTATCACCGTCACGCTGAAGTTGAGCACGTTGGCGACGTAGATCGTGTTCGTGACTGGATTGACCGCGACGTCATGGGGAACTGGTACCGCAGGCACGGTGGTGGTCACGGTATTCGTGGCGCCGTTGATCGCCGTCACGTTGGCGCTGCCGCTGTTTGCGACGTAGATCGTGTTCGTGACGGGATTGACCGCGACGGCATCGGGACTGGTTCCCGCCGGCACGGTGGCGGTCACTGCGTTCGTGGGGCCGTCGATCGCGGTCACGTTGTCGCTGGTTAGGTTTGCGACGTAGACCGTGTTCGTGGCTGGATTGACCGCGACGGCAGAGGGATTGGTTCCCGCGGGCACGGTGGCGGTGACGGTATTCGTGGCGCCGTTGATCGCGGTCACGTTGTTGCTGCCCTGGTTTGCGACGTAGACCGTGTTCGTGACCGGATTGACCGCAACGGCATCGGGATTCAATCCCGCCGGCACGGTGGCGGTGACGGTATTCGTGGCTCCGCTTATCACCGTCACGTCGCCGCTGCTTGTGTTTGCGACGTAGACCGTGTTCGTGACGGGATTGACCGCAACGGCATAGGGATAGGTTCCCGCGGGCACGGTGGCGGTCACGGTATTTGCGGCGCCGTTTATCACCGTCACGTTGCCGCTCAAACGGTTAGCGACATAAACGGTGTTCGTGACCGGGTTGGCCGCGAGGGCATAGGGAGCCGATCCCGCGGGCACGGTGGCGGTCACGGTATTCGTGGCGCCGTCGATCACCGTCACGTTGTTGCCCGAGTAATTTGCGACGTAGATCGTGTTCGCGACCGGATTGACCGCGACGGCGTAGGGAATGGATCCCGCAGGCACGGTGGCGGTCACGGCATTCGTGGCGCCGTTGATCACCGTCACGTTGGCGCTGCCTCCGTTCGCGACGTAGACCGTGTTCGTGACGGGATTGACCGCGACGGCATCGGGATTGCCTCCAGCGGTGACGGTGGCGGTCACGGTTTTCGTGGCGCCGTTAATAACCGAAACGGTGCCATCGCCATAGTTTGCGACGTAAATCGTGTTCGTGGCGGGATTGACCGCGACGGCGTAGGGATGGGATCCCGCAGTCACAGTCGCGGTGACGCTCTGTGCGCGTACCAAGGGCGGCGTGCTTGTCGCTAGAACAAATCCCGCCACCGCCAGGAAAGACAGCACACGCCAATAGTGCCCGGGATGGCTACGCCCTGATTCATACCCATCGGTTAAACGACATGAGGATGTCGTAGGCATCGCAAGAACGAGTGAATGAGGATCTGGCAGGGAATCTCTGCAGTCAACGATGGGCTAATGGGCAATATCGATAGTAGCATCACTGCAGCAGACGTCATCTGCACGGCTCCGTCCCAGTCCTGGGCCGCAGTCCGTATTCCAGCGGGTTTTGAATCGCTGTCCCGCCGCCGAGGCCGCACCTGCGCCCGGGACTGCGCATCGGTGAGCCAGACGGGAAGCCCCGCCCTGGGTTCTCGCCCTTCGCGGCCACATTCCCTCCCGGGTGCACGGAAGCCGCCTGCGCAGCGCCCGGGTCGCCCCGAGAGGCTCAATTCCCCCTTCCAGGGGCAGCAAGACGTCAGGGGTTGAACCGAACAGCGCCACGTCGCCGTCCTGGAAGACGTACTCCTTGCCCTCGAGGCGGTACTTGCCGGCCTCGCGCGCCGCGGCGACGCTGCCGAGCCGCGCCAGCTCCGCGTACGAGACGACCTCGGCCTTGATGAAGCCCTTCTCGAAGTCGGTGTGGATGACGCCCGCGGCCTGCGGCGCCTTCCAGCCCTTGCTTGATGGTCCAGGCCCGCACCTCCTTTTCGCTCGGCCGTGAAATAGGTCAGCAGCCCGAGCAGCGCGTAGGTCGCGCGGATGAGCGCGGACACGCCCGGAGTCGTCCACGCCCAGGTCCTTGAGGAACGCCTTCGCCTCGTCGGGCGCCAGGTCGACCAGCTCGGCCTCGATCCTCGCGCTGATCGGCACATAGGCGGCGTCGTGGTGCGCCCGCACGAACTCGGCGACCTGCTGGACGAACGGGATTCTGCTCGGCGCGTCGCGAGATCGCGCCTCGGCGACGTTGCAGGCGTAGATGACGGGCTTGGCGCGTGAGGAGCTGGAAGAGCCTGCAGCAGCTTGGCCTCGTCCTCGTGCACGGCGAGGATGTTGGCGGGCTGGTTGGCGTTGAGGTGCGGGCCAGGCCGCTCGAGCAGCGCCAGCTCGGCCTGCGCCTCCTTGTCGCCGCTCTTCGCCTTCTTCTGGTTCTTCTCGATCCGCTTCTGCGACGGCGTCGAGGTCGGCGAGGACCAGCTCGGTCGTGACGACCTCGATGTCGCGCACCGGGTCGACCGAGCCCATGGTGTGGACGACGTCGGCGTCCTCGAAGCAGCGCACGACGTGCACGATGGCGTCGACCTCGCGGATGTTGGCCAGGAACTGGTTGCCCAGGCCCTCGCCCTTGCTCGCCCCGGCGACGAGGCCGGCGATGTCGACGAACTCGATCGCGGCCGGGATGACGACGTTCGGTCTTTGCGATCTTCTGCAGGACGGGCGAGCGCGGTCGTCGGGCACCGTCACGACGCCGACGTTGGGGTCGATCGTGCAGAACGGATAGTTCGCCGCCTCCGCCTTGCGCGAGCGGGTGAGGGCGTTGAACAGGGTGGACTTGCCCACGTTGGGCAGCCCGACGATGCCGGCTTTGAGCATGGAAAGGTGCACGTTCGGCGCGGGCGCGGCCCCGGTCAATGGCAAAGCCCGCCCGGGCGCGGCCGGCCCTCGGCCCGCCCTGCCCGCGGCGGAGCGGCACCGGCGCCTCGGCGGGATTTCGGCGGCCGGCAAATCGACCTCCGGGGCGAGGCGCGGCGCCTGCGGCTGGAGGTCGCCCACCGGGGCGCCCGCCTGCGCGGGGGGCGCGGCGCTCTGCAGCCTGCTGAGGGTGGCGTCCATCTCCCGCCGCAGCTCGTGCAGGCGCGCCCGCTGCCTCGCGTGCAGCTCGGCCAGGTAGGTCGCGGGGGCGCGGTCGCCGGCATGGCGCCCCTCTGCCCGGCCTTGGCGAGGGATTCCTCGAGGAGGGACCGCTCGTAGTCGAGCCGGGCGAGCCTGATCCCGAAGCCCCGCAGGAGGACCCCCCCGATGTGCTCCCGTCGACCTGCGCCGCGACGGCCCTGTCCGCCGCGGCGCCCGTCCCCCGCCCGACATCATCCGGATCCGCAACTCGCCAAGCGCCGTGTCAAAGTCCCTCGCGAGACCGGACCCAGCCGCGCCCTCTCGCGGTCCTCCCACGCCGCGAGCTCCGCCGGGCTTTTCGCGCCTATCCGCAGGACAGCGGCTCCGGGCGGCCGCATCCCTGGAGCGCGACGACCGCGGCGAGGGCGGCGGCGCGCAGGAGGGGCCCCGCCAAGAACGGGCCTCGGGCGCTCACCGCCCCTCCCTCCAGGCCGCCTCAAGGAACGCGTCCGTACCGTAGGGGATCCCGCCGCCCTGCGCGCCGAGGAAGGCCTGCCTCCACTCGTCCGGCACCGGGGGAGGGGACTGGCGGTCCCCGGAAGGGGCGCCGGCGACGGAGGCCACCAGGGCGAACGCGGCCGGCCCCTCCCTGGGGTCCGGCGGCGCGACGGCCTCGAGCAGGGCGCGAGCGGCGCGAGTTCCGCCGACCCGCCCGGGCGCGCGGACGAGACGAGCCAGACCCGCGAGCCGCGGCCGGGCTCGAGTTCGACCACGATCGAGAGCGTCTCGGGCGCCGTCGCGCCGACGAAGAAACGGCGGGCGACCTGCCTCAGGCGCTCGACATAGTCCCCGAAGGCCCCGCTGTCCGGCAGGCGCCGGACGAGGACCTGCGGGGTCTGGTAGACGGCGATGTGGTCGACCCGGAAGCTGACTTCGCGGCGCCGGGCCCCCGAACGTGAACTCCTGCGCGGCCGTCGACGCGACGGGCTTGCCGTCGAGCGTCGCGGGCGAGAACCTCCAGTGGGCCATGCCTGCAGCGCCGCGGCGGCGAGCCTGGGTCGGTTGAACTGAGGATGACCGGGTCTTGACACCCGTCCGTCCCCGTGCCACGATGTATGCGGCTAGGACGTATCCCCCAGGCGGCCCGCCCGACGGGCCTGTGGCCGACTGCGGGAGCTCGCCGCCGTGGCCTTCGGCCCCGCGTAGCCCTGGGAGGCCGCCGTGTCCACGATAGCGTAGCGGGCGGCGTACGCCTCCTTGATCGCCCGGTCCAGCGTCGGGCTTCCGTCGCCCCCTATGTCGTTGTACACGACCCGCCTCGGGGGCTCGGCGCGCAGGCAGGCGGACCCCATGAGGGCGAGCAGAGGAGGGCTCTTGTCGGGGCGTTCAACGTCGTATCGGGCCGCGGGAACCCTCCCGGATGCACGGCGGCCGCAACGTCTGCAACGATTGTGTGGACCGCGGGGGCACACGCCCGGGGGCGCGGGGCCGTAGGCGCTTGACAAGGGCGGCGCGCACAGGTGTTATTTGCCCTTTTCCGAGTCGAACCCATCCGATAATTCCGCTCTCATGGCACTCAAAATCCGCCTCTCCCGCATCGGCTCCACGCACCAGCCGCACTACCGCATCGTCGTCGCCGAGACCCGCTCCCGCCGCGATGGCGACGCCGTTGAGACGTTGGGACATACGATCCCCGCACCAAGGGCCAGCAGGTCAAGCTAGGCTTGACCGCGTCGACTACTGGATCTCGCAAGGGCGCGAAGCCCACCGACACGCTTCATTCGATCATAAAGCGGGCCCGCCGCGCCGCTGTCCGCAGCGCCTGCAGCCGCGCCGGCCGCGCCGGCAGGCCGCCCCGGCAGCCGCCAGCTGAGGCGCCGGCTCGCCGACGGAAGGGTGGGGCACCATGCCCCGCATCGACGTACTGACGCTCTTCCCGCGGATGCTCGACGGCTTCCTCGCCGAGAGCATCCTGGGCAAGGGCCTGCGAGAAGGAGCTCCTGTCGGTCAGGGTCCACGACCTGCGCAGCTGGACGACGGACAAGCACCGCACGGCCGACGACCGGCCCTTCGGCGGGGGCGCCGGAATGGTGATGAAGCCCGAGCCGGTCTTCGCGGCCATCGAGGAGCTCCAGACGCCGGGCTGCACGGCGGATCTACCTGACCCCCGACGGGGTGCCGCTTCACCCCGGCGATCGCCGCGGAGCTCTCGCGCGAGCGCCACCTGATCCTCCTGAGCGGCCACTACGAGGGGATCGACCAGAGGATCCGCGACGGCGTGATCGACCTGGAGCTCAGCATCGGCGACTACGTGCTCACCAACGGCACGCTCGCGGCCGCCGTCGTCATCGACGCCCTCAGCCGGTTCATCCCCGGGGTCCTGGGCGAGGAAAAGTCGTTGACGCACGAATCTTTCACCGGCAAGTTGCTCGACTTTCCTCAATACACGCGTCCCGCCGAATTTCGGGGCATGTCCGTGCCGGAAGTCCTCCTTTCCGGCAACCATGCCGAGATCGAAAAATGGCGCGCGGCGCGTGCGTTGGAAAAGACCCGGAGCGTCCGGCCAGATCTTCTTAAGTAACTTTCAATCAAACACAAACAAGGCAAAAGCCATGAACCCGATCATCAAGGAAATCACCGCCAGCCAGGTGAAGAAGGACATCCCGCCGTTCAAAGTCGGCGACGGCGTGCGCGTGCACACCAAGGTGCGCGAGGGCGACAAGGAGCGCATCCAGATCTTCTCCGGCATCGTGATCGCCCGCAAGGGCTCGGGCATCCACGAGACCTTCACGGTCCGGCGCATCAGCTACGGCGAGGGCGTCGAGCGCGTGTTCCCGGTCAACTCCCCGAACATCGAGAAGATCGAGATCGAGCTCGAGTCCGAGCCCATGAAGGCCCGGCTGTACTACCTGCGCAACCGCACCGGCAAGGCCGCCGTGGCCGTCAACGTGAAGACGAGGCGGGCCGAGGAGTCGGCCCCCGCGCCGGCCGACGAGCTAGGGCCGCCGCCTGCGGCGGCGCCATATTCCGGAGTTTCTGCTTTCACGCGGGGATTTGACGCCCGTAGGAGTTGTCGGACTTTTACTCCGATGCCTCTTCAAACGACATCCTCGCGAAGGCCGCCAACGAGGCCCGCGGCCTCGCGATCGACGCGGTCCACGCCTGCGCCTCGGGCCACCTCGGCCTGCCGCTCGGCTGCGCCGAGATCGGCGCCGTGCTCTTCGGCCACGCCCTCTCCATGAATCCCGAGCGAGCCGCGGTGGATCAACCGCGACCGCTTCGTCCTTTCGGCCGGCCACGGCAGCATGTTCCTCTACGCCTGGCTGCACCTGAGCGGCTTCGACCTTCCGATCGAGCAGGTCGCGAAGTTCCGCGCGCCTGCACAGCATGACGCCCGGGCACCCCGAATTCCGGGAGACGCCCGGGGTCGAGGCGACGACGGGCCCGCTGGGCCAGGGCGTCGGCAACGCGGTCGGCATGGCGGTCGCCGGCCAGATGGCCGCGGCGCGCTTCAACACGCCCGAGCACGCGATCTTCGACTACCACGTCGTCTGCCTCGCCGGCGACGGCTGCATGCAGGAGGGCGTGGCCATGGAGGCCGTCGAGTTCGCGGGCCACCAGAAGCTCGACAACCTGATCCTCATCTACGACTCGAACCACGTCACCCTCGACGCCATGGCGGAGAAGACCCAGAGCGAGAACACGGCGCTGCGCTTCAAGGCCATCGAGCTGGGACGTGCAGACCGTGGACGGCCACGACATGGCCGCGTTCCTGAAGGCCTTCAACCGGGCGAAGAAGGCGAAGAGCGGCAAGCCGCAGCTCATCATCGCCAGGACGATCATCGGCAAGGGCATCCCCGAGGTCGCAGGGCACCCAGAAGGGCCACGGCGAGGGCGGGCGCGAAGTTCGCCGACTCGGCCGCGCGCGGGCCTCGGCCTGCCGGCCGACAAGCACTTCTACGTGAGCGACGACGTGCGCGCGTATTTCGCCGGCGCACAAGCAGCAGGCTCGTCCGCGCGCTGCAAGCGCTGGGACAAGACCTTACAAGGCCTGGCGCGACGCGAATCCCGAGAAGGCGGCGCTCCTCGACTCGGCGCCGGCCAGGCCGAGCGCCGCGCACCTCCTGGCGAAG
Source organism: uncultured Acidobacteriaceae bacterium (assembly GCA_963712035.1). GTDB lineage: Bacteria > Acidobacteriota > Terriglobia > Terriglobales > Acidobacteriaceae > PALSA-270. Next base: position 12,649 of record CAVQGL010000012.1, read on the forward strand.
GTCCCGCTCTTCGCGCCGGACGCCAAGCTCGGCGGCACGCGCGCGGCGGGCCGCGACGTGCTCCAGCCGCTCGCGGCGGAGCTCCCGCTCCTCATCGGCGGCAGCGCCGACCTCTACGGCTCGACGCTCAACTACATCGCCGCGGACAAGGATTTCGACCCGACCAACCGCTCCGGGCCGCAACATCCGCTTCGGCATCCGCGAGCACGGCATGGCCGCGATCGCCAACGGGATCGCCTACGACGGCCTCTTCCGGCCCTCGGTGCGCGACGTTCCTCGTCTTCGCGGACTATTCGCGGCCGGCGATGCGCCTGGCGGCGCTGCTCGAAGCTGCCCGTCGTCTACATCTACACGCACGACTCGATCGGCGTCGGCGAGGACGGCCCGACCCACCAGCCGGTCGAGACGGTCTCGGCGCTGCGCCTGATCCCGCGCATGGAGGTCATCCGGCCCGCCGACCCCGAGGAGACGGCGGGCGCGTTCGCCGCCGCGCTCGAGCGCACCGACGGCCCGACGCTGATCGCGCTCACCCGCCAGGCCGTGCCGGACCTCAACGAGCATCCCGGCCCACGTGCGCCGGGCCGGCGTCCTCAAGGGCGCCTACGTCGCCGTGCAGGAGACGGCGCCCCTGCAGGCGTCATCCTGCTTTCGACCGGGCAGCGAGCTCCAGCTCGCCTGGCCGCCGCCGAAGGCGCTCGGGCCCGGCGACGCGCGTCGTGTCCGTGCCCTCGTTCGAGATCTTCGACCGCCAGGCCGCGGAGTACCGGGAGAGCGATCCTGCCCGTCGTCGTGCCGGCGCAGGGTAGCCGTCGAGGCGGGCGTCACCGGCGCTCTGGCGCAAGTACGTCGGCCTGGACGGCAGCGGTGGTCGGGCATCGACAGGTTCGGCCTGAGCGCCCCGGCCCCGGTGGTCTACAAGGAGCTCGGGATCACGGCGGAGGCCGTCGGTCGCGGCCGTCGCGGTCGCCTCGCGCGCCTGAGAGCGGCCGCCCGAACCGGTGGCGTTTGCATTTCCCGCTTGATAATGGGATGATTAGCCTCCTAACTATCAGGGCTTCCGTCAAAGCCGCATTCCCCGACTCCCATGCCAATGCCTCATGATCAAGGATCTTCCGCGCTACGAGTGCCTCCTCGAGGCCGTGCGGCGGTATCCGGACCTGGACCCCTCGGCCTGCGAGGCGTACCTGAACCTGCTTCGGGCGGGGGACGAGGCCTACCGCCGCAGCGAGGCCTTCCTGGGCGGAGCACAACATGTCGCCGGGGCGCTTCACGGTCCTCATGCTCCTCTTCGACAAGATCTCGGGCGCGACGCTGCCCGCAGACGCCCGCCGAGCTCGCCGAGAAGGCGGGCGTGGCCCGGGCGACGATCACGGGCCTCGTCGACACGCTCGAGAGGGACGGGCTTGTCACGCGGCGAGCACGACTCGGGCGACCGCAGGATGATGCTCATCCACCTGACGCCGAAGGGCCATTCGGCGCCTGGAGGCGATCCTGCCGGGGCACTTCAAGCAGATGGCGGCGCAGATGGCCCCCCTGACCGAGCACGAGCGCAAGACGCTCGTGCGGCTCCTCAACAAGGTCGCCGGCCAGCGGGCGCCCGTCGCGGCCGAGGCCCGCGGCGCCCTGGCGCAGGGCGCCGCCTAGGGCGCAGCGCCCGCTCTTTACGCTCGTCGTGTCGCCATCCGTCCACAAGGTGTTGGCTGGGAACCACGCAAAGGCGGGGCCATCGGCCGCGGCGCGAGCGGGGACAATCCCTCAAACGGCGCACGCATGAAAAGAACAATCCTCGCTCTCCTCGCGCTGGCGCCCGCCTGCGCGGCACTGGCCCAGGCGGGCGGCGCCGACGCGCCGCTCCCGTCGCCCCTCGACCTGCGCGGGGCCCTGGGATACGCCCTCGGGCACAACTACGCGATCCTGCAGGCGCGCGAGGCGATCCGCGCCCAGGAGGGCGTCATCGTGCAGGTCACGAGCCAGCGGATCCCCAACGTGGGCGCCCAGGGCCAGTGGTCGCGCAACGAGGCCTCGATCTCGACCTTCTACCCCCCGGTGACGAGCCTCTGGAGCGTCGAGCTCAAGGGCACGCAGACGCTCTACGCCGGGGGCGGCGTCCAGTCCTCGATCAGGGGCGCGAAGCTCTCCCGCGACGCGGCGGCGTACGACCTGCAGACCGCGATCGACACGGCGCTCCTGGACGTGCGCACCAAGTTCTACAACGTCATCCTCGCGCGCGAGAAGATACGGGTCGAGGAGGAGAACGTCAGGCTCTACGAGCACCAGCTCGAGGACACGAAGAACCAGTTCGAGTCGGGCTCGGTCTCCAACTTCGAGGTGCTGCGCGCGAGGGTCTTCCTCGCGAACGCCCAGCCCAACCTGATCACCGCGCGCAACACCTACCGGATCGCCGTCGAGCAGCTGCGCCAGTCCCTGGGGACCCCGGGCCCGGCGTCCTTCCCGGAGGTCGTGGGCGACCTCAACATCGAGGCCGCCAGCTTTGACGCCCCGTCCGCGGTCGCCGCGGCCCACGAGCACAGGCCCGAGCTGCGCCGCCTCGACAAGCTCGAGTCGGCCGCGCAGGAGTCGGTCACGACGGCGCGCTCGACCTTCTATCCCAGCATCCAGGCCTTCGGCAGCTACCAGTGGGACGGGTTCACGTTCGCGAACCCGGCGTTCGGCAGCCCCAACGTGAACGGGTGGACGTTCGGGCTGCAGTCGAACTGGGCGATCTTCGACGGGAGGCTGACGGACGGCAAGGTCCGCCAGGCCAAGTCGCAGCTCGAGCAGGCGCGCCTGTCAAGGGCGTCGGAGGAGCTCGAGGTGGACCTCGAGGTGCGCCAGGCGCTCTCGGCGATGCAGGAGGCGGGGGAGCTGGTCACGGCGTCGCGCGAGACGGTCGAGCAGGCCGCCGAGGCGCTGCGCCTTGCCGAGGCGAGGTACCACGCGGGCTCGGCGACGCAGCTGGACGTCCTCACCACTCAGGTGCAGCTCACGCAGGCGAAGACCGACCAGCTCACGGCCAACTACAACTACCTTGTCGCCGTGGCGGGCGTGAGAAAGTCGATGAATCTGGGCTGATGGTGGGACATTCAGCCATCCGGCGCCACGTGATGGGGGAGGCTGCATCGTCCCGAGCGGCGACCGAGGGAGAGCTCGCCGAGATGTCCGGCATGCTCGAGGAGGCGCTGTCCTCGGGCGGTTTCGGCTTGTCGACGGCGACCGCCCCGACCCACCTAGACGGCGACGGACGTCCGACACCACCCAACTTCGCTTCTCCAGACGAATTCGTCACATTGTCGGGGGTGTGCCGAGACCATGCGGGAACGTCATTGGAATTCATCGCCCGAAGCAGCCAGCAGGGTTTCGACGAAGCGGATAGTGCCCTGATGGCCGCAATGTCCTCCGCCGCTAATCGGGTCCTGAACTGGAACACACCCGTCATCAGCAAGGAGGACCCGACGCTCCATGGCCGCCAGCTCGACGCGGCGCACGATGGACGCGTCGGCGGGGTGTGCATCGTTCCCATGATGATGTCCCAGAACAACCCGCTGTACTACGACCTTCGGCGGGGCTACGTACACCGGACGCTGCCCGGGTGGGGGTGGCTCTTCGACCTCGACCTGACCGAACGGACGGAGGCGCTCTCGAAGCCGTCGGTGCGTCAGGGACTCCGCGCTGCGTTGGAGGGTGACGCGGAGAGCTCGACCGTCCTGCGACTGCGCCGGTGGGGCTTCTACGAGGTGGTGCAGGTCCCGCCGGACATGCAGCAACTCCTGGGTCGCAGCATCGCCGACATCGCAGACGAGCGGGGTGCGGACGCCTACGACACGTGGGTCGACCTCTTGGTGGAGAGCCAATTCGACATCGGGTATGCCATCGCGTACTATCCGGGAGAGGACCACTGGGTCACCCAGGCCGAGGCGAGAGATGCTGTCGGACAGCCGGGTACTGTCGGGGCGTCCGACGGCGGCGCGCACATGGACATGCTGGTCGGTGGGAGCTCCGCCCTGCGGAGCCTGGTCGAGTGGGTCTTCCAACGAGAGGCGTTCTCGCTGGAGGCCATGGTGCAGCTCTTGTCAGACGTCCCGGCCCGCCTCTACGGGCTGAGGGAGAGGGGAGGGTCCAGGAGGGCTACAAGGCCGACGTGCTCATGTTCGATCCCGAGGACCTCGCTGTCAGCCCGATGCGTATCGAGAGGGATCTCCCCGCCGGTGCGCACCGGCTCGTCTCGGATGCGTCCGGGATCGAGCAGGTGATCGTCGGCGGTACGGAGGTCTACCAACGAGGTGGCGACCGGTGAGCTACCCGGACGGCTGCTGCGGTCGGGGCGTGATTCGGAGACGGTGACGCCCGCAGGCTGGATCCGCTCCATCCTCCCGGTCCGCTGGAGGCGATCGTGCGGCCCGTTCCCCGCGCACGATGGCTCGTGTTTTCTCTGGTTGGGGCGTCCGAGGTAGGCCGGTCATGAGCGGTCGGGCGCCAGGGATCCACCGCACGGCCGAGGCTGATCCGACGCGGCTGGCCATCGTCTGTGACGACCGGCGGGTCACGTACGCGGGAGCTGGAGATCGTCGATCTCGCCGGGTCGCCCGTCGGCTTCAGCTGTCCGGCATCGGGCGCGGGCGACGCACGTGGCGGTCATGATGCACAACAGCGTCGAGATCTTCGCCGTGTGGAACGCGGCGGCGCCGCCTCGGCGGCATCGTGGTGCCGGTCAGCTACCGCCTGACCCCCAGCGAAACCGCGTACATCATCGACGATTCCGAGGCACGGCGCTCTCGTCTACGACGATCGTGGCGATCGAGCCGGTCCTGTCCTCGCTGTCACATCTGGCCGGCGCGCTGGGCACGCCACCGAGGACGAGCTCTGGAGCCAACCGGGCCAGCCGTGGCTCGACACACCTTTCGTCGAGTCCACGGTGGCATCATGCCGTACACGTCGGGCACCACCGGCCGGCCCAAGGGAGTGAAGCAAGCGGTCAACTTCGGCCGGGTCGCTCTACAACAGCGAGACCTTTCTCCACTACTGGGACTTTCGCCCGACCGACACCCACCTGCTGACCGGTCCCGCCTACCACGGCGGGCCGGGCTCCTATGCCCAGCTCCACCTGATGGTCGGGGTCGAAGCTCGTCGTCATGCCGCAGGTTCGACGGCTTGCAGTGCCTCCAGCTCATCGAGGCGGAGCGGGTCACCACCGGATTCATGGTGCCTGCCAACTTCATCCGGATCCTCGAACAGGACTGGGAGAGCTTCGACCTGTCGTCCGTCCGGCTGATCATCCACGCCGCCGCCGTCTGTCCCGAGGCGCTCAAGCGCCGGATGATGGCGACGCTCCCCCTGGCACCCTTTGGGAGTACTACGGCTCGATCGAGGGCTCGTTCTCCATCATCTCGCCCGGAGAGTGGACGCTTCGTCCGGGCAGCGTCGGTCGGCCGATGCCCGGTGTGCGCATCGTCATCCTCGACGACGATGGAGGCCGCTCGCCACCGGGCGAGGTCGGAACGATCTACTCGAGCGGTCTGCCCGGTTGGACCTTCGAATACTTCAAGGACCCCGACAAGACCGCGGACGCATGGCGGGAGGGTCTCTTCACCGCCGGCGACATGGGGTGGATGGACGAGGACGGATACCTCTACATCGCCGACCGACGAACCGACCTCATCATCAGCGGTGGCGTCAACATCTATGCCGCCGAGGTCGAAGGGGCGCTGATGGACCTCCCGGGGATCGTGGACGCGGCCGTCTTCGGGATCCCCGACGAAGTCGATGGGTCAGGTCGTCCACGCCGTCGTCGAGGTCCACGACCCCGGGCGAGATGGTCCAGGCGGCCGATCCTGAGGAGCTCGACGGCGAGCCTGGCCAAGTACAAGTGGCCCCGGTCCTTCGAGTTCGTCCGGGAGCTCCCGAGGGAGCCGAGCGGCAAGGTCAAGAAGTTCGAGATGCGCGAGGCGTGGATGCGGGACGCCGGTGGGTGAGCGCCGCCGACACCGCCCCCGGGACCCACGGTTCGGATGCACCGTCGGCTCGTGACGTGATGAGCCGGGGGATCGAAACCGGGCGCCTGAACGGCGACTGCTGGGAGGCGTGCGGATCTGCGACTTCTCCGGCCAGCTGGCCGGGGCCGGCGCGACCCGGTTCCTGGCCGCCATGGGCGCCGAGGTCATCCGCATCGAGGATCCGGTCACCCAGGGGTACTGGGACGTCCTGCGCGGCGTGCCGCCGTTCGTCGACGACCGCCGGGGGCCTGATTTCGGCGGCGCGTTCAACAACCACAACGTCGAGAAGCTGGGCGTCACCTTGAACCTGCGCACCGAGGCCGGCAGGAGGCTTCTGCGCGAGCTCGTCGCCATCTCGGACGTCGTGACCGAGAACTTCGCCGCCGGGGTGCTGGCCCGCCTCGGCTTCCCCTACGAGGAGCTGCGGCCGGATCAGACACGACATCGTCTACGTGTCGAACTCCGGCTTCGGCCACACCGGCCCGTACCGCGACTTCAAGACGTGGGGCCCGATCGTGCAGGCCGGTCTGCGGCCTGACCTTCTCCACGGGGCTCGCCGGAGCAGCCGGCCGGGGATCGGCTACTCCTACATGGACCACCACGGGGCCAACTTCATGGCCATCGCGATCCTCGCCGGCCTGATGCACCGCAACCGCACCGGCGAGGGCCAGTGGATCGACATCTCGTGCACCGAGGCCGGGGCGCTTCTCAACGGGCCGGCCTCCTCGACTACACCGTCAACGGCCGGCCGCCTGCGGCGACCGGGCTCGCCCGACAGCAACCGCAGCCGAGTCCCCGGTCATGGCTCCCCACGGCATCTACCCGGCCGCCGGCGACGACAACTGGGTCGCCATCGCCTGCCGGGACGACGCGACTGGCGGGCGCTCTGGCCGGTCGTCGGTGCCGACTGGGCGGTCGACGGAGTCGCGTCGGGCCACGCTGCGCGGCCGGGTCGAGGCCAGGACGCGCTCGACCGGCTCGCTGGCGAGCTGGACGGCGCTCGCATGACCGCTTCGAGCTGGCCGCGGCGCTTGCGCGACGCCGGGCGTTCCGGCGGCGGCGGTCCAGCGGCCCGGCGAGCGGATCGACCACGACCCGGGGACGGCGGACTGGGGCCTGTGGCCGACGGTGACACCACCTCGAGATGGGGGACGTCCGGGTGGACGGGCATCCCGGTGCACTTCTCGAAGACCGACTGGGTGATCGAGCGCGGCGCGCCGTGCCTCGGCGAGCACAACGAGCGTCGTCTTCGGCGAGCTGCTCGGCCACACGCGAGCGAGGAACTCGACCAGTTTCGAAGGGACGGGGTGCGTGTGAGCCGCCCATCAGTGGCGACCGGCCGGGCGCGCTCGACGGCGTGCGGGTCGTCGAGCTGGCGAGCGAGCACGGCGCGTTCGCCGGCAAGATCCTGGCCGATCTCGGCGCCGAGGTGATCGTCGTCGAACCGCCGGGCGGGCACGCCGTCCCGTGGCTTCGAGCCCTTCCTCGACGACGTGCCCGGACCCGGAGCGCAGCCTGTGGTGGTGGCACTACAACACCGGCAAGCTCGGTGTCGTGCTCGACCTCGACGATGAGCGCGGACCGTCGCCGCTTCGGCGATCTCGTCGCCGGCGAGCGACATCGTCCTCGAGTGCGAGCCGCCCGGACGGCTGGCCGCGCTGGGTCTCGACTACGAGCAGATCGTCGCGGCGCGATGCCCGGAGCTGGTCTGGGTGTCGGTCACGCCGTTCGGCCGGACCAGCCGCGTGCCCACGAGCCGGCGACCGACCTCACGATCCTGGCCGGGGCGGGCCGGCGTGGAGCTGCGGCTACGACGACCATCGCTGCCGCCGGTGCGCCCCGGCGGCAACCAGGGCTATCACCCGGCATGCCTGTGGGCGGTCGAGGGCGCATGACGGCGCTCTACGCGCCGCCAGACGCTCGGCGGTCGGCCAGCACGTCGACGTGAGCATGCACGCGGCCTCCAACGTCACGACCGAGGCGGCGACCTACGAATGGCTGGTCGCCCAGGCGACGGTGCAGCGCCAGACGCTTCCGCCACGCCGCCGTGCGGCCGACGCCGCCCGCATCGCCCGGTCCGCCGACGGGCGCCACGTGATCGGCGCGATGCCCCGAACCGCGCGCGAGTTCCGGGCGCTCGTCGAGTGGATCGTCGAGCTCGGGGTCGCCGACGAGATCGAGGAGTTCTTCTTCTTGGAGATGGGCGTGGAGCGCGGCGGCGTCGTCATCCCCGAGGTGGAGTCGGACCCGCTCACCGCGGCGATCTACCAGGCCGGCATCGACGCGCTGCGCCTTCTGGCGGAGCACCTGCCGGCGCATCGGTTCTTCCTCGAGGCGCAGCGCCGAGGCATTCCCGTCGGCATGGTGCTCGCACCCGAGGAGGTCATCGAGGACGAGCACTTCATCGCCCGGGGCTTCCCGGTCGAGGTCCACCACGACGACCTCGGCCGGTCGTTCGTCTACCCCGGGGCGGCGTTCCTCGCATCGGCGTCGCCGTGGCGGGTGCGGACCCGGGCCCCGCACGTCGGTGAGCACACCGAGGAGGTGCTCGGGCCGCAGCGGCTGAGCGAGGGCCGGCCGCCCGGCTTTTAACCAGGCACCCCGTCTTCTTCGCCCTCGCCCCAGAAGACTCGCAGCGCGTTCTTGACCGTGAACCAGGGCAGCGCCTCGTCGCTGATGCCGCAGTCGGGCAGCTCGCGGCGAGCCCGGTCGAAGGACAACAGCGGGTAGTCGGTGCCGAACATGATCTTCTGCCGTCCGCGGGCCGAGTTGGCGAAGGCGACCAGCTCGGGCGGATAGCGGCTCGGGGCATAGGCCGAGAGCATGTGGTACAGGTTCGGCCAGGTCCGCAAGCAGCGCGACCAGCGTGCGCGTCCAGGGCGCGCCGCCGTGCGCGCTGACCAGGACCAGCTCGGGGAAGAACGAGCACACCTTGTCGAGGTGTCTCGGGTCCTGCATCGTGCCCGCCCGCGGCACGAGCGGCATCCCGACGGTGACGGTGACCGGTATCCCGAGCTCGATGCATTTGGAGTAGAGCGGGAAGTAGGAGCGGTGGCTCGGCTGCTTCCCGTCGCGGTAGGGGACGATCCGCAGCGCCCTGGCGCCGTCGTTGCGCACCATGCTCTCGAGGTGGCGGACGGCCCGATAGCCCTGGTTGGATCGACCCGGACGCTCAGGGCGAAGCGGTCCGGGTAGCGCTGCACCGCGTCGAGCGTCCAGCGGTAGCCGGCCACCGGGTCGCCCTTGGCCGACTCCGGGGGCGGCGCGAGCAGCGCCCGGGCGATGCCGTTGCGGTCCATGTCGGCGACGAGCGCGTCGATGTCGTGGGGCTGCGGCCTTGTTCTGCCCATAGAGGTCGTCGGTCAGGGTCCAGTCCAGGCTGAGCTGCGGCGGGTTGGCGTTGATGTAGCCGTCGACGATCCACCCGTCGTCAGTGCCGTCACGTCCATCGAGCGGCGCCCGCGTCAGTCGTCGCTCCGTCGATGCGGCTCGGGAGCCCCACCGAGGCGGCGATTCAATCCAGGAGGTCGGGCTGCTCGTGGACGATCAATTCGAGCAGCGGCGCGAAGTTGCCCGGCCGGCCCGGGGGCTGCCGGCCTGGGATCCCGTGACCGCGGCCTGCTCGGGGTCGATGGGGACGGTCGGGCCGACCGCCGACGGCGAGCAGCTGGGCATGGCAGGAGCGCTCCATCGTGATGAACCACCACGCCGCCTCCTCGACGCTGCCGCCGACGGTCAGGAGGCCGTGGTTGCGCAGGATCACGGCCTTGTGGCCGCCCAGCGCGTGCGCGATCCGCTTGCCCTCCTCGACGTCGAACACGACGCCCGCGTAGTCGTCGAACAGACGCGTGGTCCTCGTAGAAGGCGCACGCGTCCTGGTGATCGGATCGAGCAACCGGCCCGGGCCGACCACGCCTTGCCGTGGATGGAGTGCGAGTGGGCGGCCGCGACGACGTCGGGCCGGGCCGCGTGGATCTGGGAGTGGATGGCGAAGGCGGCCCGGTTGACCTGCCCTCGGCCGCTGATGACGTGCCCGGTCGGAGTCGACCTGCAAGAGGTCCGAGACCGAGATGCGGCGGAAATGCTTGAGGGCCGGGTTCACCCAGAAGGTGTCGGTCCGTTCGGGGTCGCGTGCCGTGATGTGGCCCGGCCGCACCCTCCTCGAAGCCGAAGTAGCCGAACAGCCGGAAGGCGGCCGCGAGGTCGTTGCTGGCGGTAGAGGCGTTCCTCGGCGGGGTCGTCGTAGGTGCCAGCGGGCGGGGCCGGAAGCAACTCGGGCATGGGTCTCCTCCGAACGGCAGAGGGCAGCATAACTGCCGCGATTGGGCGCTCGCCTAGTTACCTCCGCGCGATGACCCGTCGTGCCGGTCGTGTCGGTGCGGTCGTGCTGGGAGGATCGCGCCGGTCAGTTCGAGTCGAGCTGCTCGATCCACGCCGCCACGTCCCATTCGCTCGGCGGGGTCTCGAGCCGCCAGTACTGCTCGGGCACGTTGGCCTCCAGCCGCTCCGAGAGGATGTGGTCCCGCTCGAGCGGCCCGATCTGGCTCTTGTACAGACGGATGGCGTCGGCCTTGCGGATCATGTCGGGCTGCACCGGCACGACGGCAGGCGTCGGCCAGACGCCGGCCCGGAAGAGTTTCGACACCCGCCAGGCGAGCATCCCCGGCAGGTGCTTGTAACCGGCGTCCTCGTAGCAGAACCACGCCGGGGAGGTGCCTTCCTCCTCCATGTCGGCCCGCACGATGAGACCGGCGTCGTGGGACAGCAGGTGGTCCGGATTGGCCAACCCCATCGGCAGGAACACCGACGTTGGCGAGACCTCGTCGATGGTGCGCCGCAGCTCGGGTGCGACGGCGGCCGGCTTTGGGCGTGCTTCGGGCGCCAGGTACTGGTGGTCGGGAAAGTCGAGCCACCGGGATGCCGTGTCCAGGGAAGCCAGGGCGGCGCGATCCTCCTCCTGGCGCACCGCCACGACGTCGTCGCCGGTCGCGAACCCACCGAGCCGGTCCCATTCGGTGACCTCGTCGGGATAGGCGGGTGGTCGGCCGCCGAGCACCGTCACGACCGTGCTCCCGGGGTAGGAGATGAGCAGATGCGCAGCCCCCAGCGCGGCGTCGTCGAAATGGGGCGACACGACAAGGATCTTGTCGAGCAAGGAGGGTTCGAGGTGCCCCCACAGGGCCCGGGTGTCCACGGGCGCCAGGGTACCAACCGGCCCGACTCCTCGTTCGGTGGTCCAACCGGCGTGTCGAACGGGCGATGCTGGTCAGGACCCGCGCCGTCCGTCGGTTCTCACGGTCGGGGCAAAAGGGCGACCGCGGTGTCGGGCCTGCCCGGCCGGTCGGCGACCGGCCGGTTGAGTCAGCTCAGTCGCCGCTCGAGTTCGTCGATGGTACGGCGCAGGGCCTGGGGGAGCCGGTCGCCGAACTGCGCGTAGTGCTCCCGGATGAGCGGCACCTCGCGTCGCCACTCCTCGGCGTCCACCCGGAGCAGCTCGTCGAGGTCCTCCTTGGAGACGTCGAGGCCTTCGATATCGATCGCCTCGGGGGCGGGAACCCACCCGATGGGGGTTTCCACGGCCTCGCCGCCGCCACCGGATCGCTCGAACACCCACTCGAGGACCCGAGAGTTGTCGCCGTAGCCGGGCCAGAGGAACTTGCCGTCGGCGTCGCGCCGGAACCAGTTCACGTAGAAGAGCTTGGGGAGCTTCTCGGGATCGGCGCCCGCCCCGATGCGAAGCCAGTGGCCGAAGTAGTCGGCCATGTTGTACCCGCAGAACGGGAGCATGGCGAAGGGGTCACGGCGGAGCGTGCCGACGGCGCCGGTCGCGGCGGCCGTCGTCTCTGACGCCATGATCGACCCGAGGAACACGCCGTGCTCCCACGAGAACGACTGCACGACCAGCGGCGCCACCGAGCGACGCCGGCCACCGAAGAGGATCGCCGAGATCGGCACACCGGCGGGGTCCTCCCACTCGGGGGCGACGGCGGGAGTCTGGTCGACGCGGACCGTGAAGCGGGCGTTGGGGTGGGCCGCCGGGGTGCCCTTCTCGGGCGTCCAGTCCTCGCCCTTCCAGTCGGTGCAGTGGGCCGGGCGGGTCGCCCATGCCCTCCCACCAGATGTCGCCGTCGTCGGTGAGGGCGGTGTTGGTGAAGATGGTGTTGCGCTCGAGCGTGCGCATCGCGTTGGGGTTGGTGTGCTCGTTGGTGCCCGGGGCGACACCGAAGAACCCGGCCTCGGGGTTGATCGCCCGGAGACGGCCCTCGTCGTCGAACTTCATCCAGCAGATGTCGTCGCCGATGGTCTCGACCTTCCAGCCTGGGAGCGATGGGATGAGCATGGCCAGGTTGGTCTTTCCGCAGGCGGAGGGGAAGGCTCCGGTCACGTAGCGGACCTCGCCTTGGGGCGAGGTGAGCTTCACGATCAGCATGTGCTCGGCCAACCAGCCGTCGTCGCGGGCGATCACCGACGCGATCCGCAGGGCGAAACACTTCTTGCCGAGCAGGGCGTTGCCACCGTAGCCCGAGCCGTAGGAGACGATCTCGCGGGTCTCGGGGAAGTGGACGATGTACTTGTTCTCGGCGTCGCAGGGCCACGGCGACGTCGGCCTGGCCCGGTTCGAGCGGCGCGCCGACCGAGTGGAGGCAGGGGACGAACTCGCCCTCGGCCCCGAGCACGTCGAGGGCCCCCTTGCCCATGCGGGTCATGATCCGCATCGAGACGACCACATAGGGCGAGTCGGTGAGCTGCACACCGATGTGGGCCTTGTCCGACCCGAGCGGGCCCATGGAGAACGGGACGACATACATCGTCCGACCGCGCATCGCGCCGTCGAAGAGCCCGCGGAGCACCTCGCGCATCTCGGACGGCTCCCGCCAGTTGTTTGTCGGGCCGGCGTCGATCTCCTCGGCCGAGCAGATGTAGGTCCGGTCCTCGACTCGGGCGACGTCTCCGGGGTCGGAGCGGGCCCAGTAGCTCGCCGGTCGCTTGGCCTCGGACAGGGCGGTGAAGGTTCCCTGGTCCACGAGGAGGCGGCACAGCCGCTCGCACTCCTCGGCCGACCCGTCGCACCATTCGACCTGATCCGGCCTCGCCAGCTCTGCGATCTCGCCCACCCAGTCGATCAGCTTCTTGTTGGTGGTCGGGGCGCTGGCGCTCGGAGGCATCCGGGTCACACTTCCTTTGACAACTCGACGACAGGGGTTGAGGACGGCGCACGGACTTCGGTGTGGGCCGACAATGCTAGGCATGGACGGTGGTCCACCCCAAACAGTCACCCCGAGCGGGTGACCGTTCACCAACCGGCGAAGATGCCGTCGTCGAGCGTATCGGAAAGCTGCTCGTGGGATCGGCTGGGCCCTACCGCCACCTGGGGAGACGTGGAGCGGCGACGACGCCGCGGTGGTCACCGTTCCGTCGCTCGCCGGCCCGGTCCGGCTGCTGTTCACGACGGACGCCGTCGTGGCCGGGGTCCACGTCGATCTCTCCCTCTGTGGGCCCCGGGACGTCGGATGGAAGGCTCTCACGACGGCCATCAGCGACATCGGTGCGATGGGCGGCGTGCCGGCACACGCCGTCGTCACCCTCTGCGCGCCGCCCGGAACCGACGTCGACGGGATCGCCGAGGGGATCGGCGAGGCGGCAGTCCGGTGGCGGTGCCCCGTGGTGGGCGGCGACCTGACCGGCGCCAGCCAGCTCATGGTGTCGGTGTCGGTCACCGGAACCCTGGAGGGGGACGCCCCGCCGGTGTTCCGGAGCGGCGCCGGTCCCGGTGACTAGCTGTTCGTGACCGGACCGTTGGGCCGCTCCGCGGCCGGGCTTCGCCTGCTGGCCGGGCGCCCCGGGCCGCGTCCCGCCGAGCCCGCCGTCCGGGCCGACCTCGAGCGGGCCTACCGGCGCCCCGAGGCCCGGCTGGAGGAGGGTCGGGCGGCCCGGGCCGCCGGCGCGACGGCGATGATGGACATCTCCGACGGCCTCGGGCTCGATCTCCACCGCCTGGCCACGGCCTCGGGGGTCGGTGTTGTCCTCGACGCGCGTGCCGGTGGCCGACGGGGCGACCAAGGCGGAGGCGCTCGGCGGGGGCGAGGACTACGAGCTGCTGATCGCGGTCCCTGACAGCCGGGGCGCTGGCGGAGCTGTTCGCGTCGAGAGGCCTGCGGCCTCCACTCAGGATCGGCACGTGCACCGCCGATCCCGGCGCAGCGTTTGCTCGGACCGGACCCGCTCCCTGCGAGCGGGTACCAGCACACGCTCTCGAGCAGTGCCTCAGGCGGTCGGGACGACTGCGCCGGGGCGGCTTCACGACCCGGCCGGCCCGGATGCACGAGGTGCAGACGTGCACCCGGCGGGGGACGCCGTCGACCATCGCGCGGACGCGCTGGACGTTGGGGTCCCAGCGTCGCTTGGTCCGGCGGTGGGAGTGGCTCAGGTTCATGCCGAAGGAGGGGCGCTTGCCGCAGAGCTCGCACACCGCTGCCATGGCCGAATCCCTTCTCGAGCTGCCCGCTACGGGGGCGTGGACGACCGACGCTCGGCGTCCTGGAGGAACGGCAAGGTTAGCATCGCCTCGATGGGGGCCCTCGACGGTGCTGACCTCAACCTTGGTGCGCGACGGAATGCTCTATTACCGCGACGCCCTGCGCTCCCATCAAGAGGTCATCAACCCTGGCCGCGCTCGAAGGTATGGCTTGTGAAGTCGTACCGATCGCCACGCGGGTCGGAGGCATCCCCGAAGTGATCGAGCACGGGGTGAGCGGCTACCTTGCCGACATCGGCGATGTGGACACCATGGCGCGTTATGCCATCGATTTGTTGAGCGACGAGAGCCGTCTGCGGGAAATGGGCAAGGCCTGCCGGCAAGTGGCGCAGACCCGTTTTTGCACGACTAAAATTATTCCGCAGTATGAAGATTTCTACCGGCGAATATTGGAACGCTCTTCGTAGATTGTCGTAGCCTGGAGCACGGCAGTCGCCTCTTCGCCATGCAACACGGGCATGCGCACGCGGATGAGAGTTCCCTTGCCTTCGCGGCTGTCGATGGTCAGCCGCGCGCTGTCCCCGTAAAGTACTTTCAGGCGTTCGGCCACGTTGGCAAGGCCAATGCCGGTGCCGCCCAGGCCGGTTGGCTTCTCCAGCAGGTTCGCCGCGCCCATGCCGACGCCATCGTCTTCCACTTCGATGGTCAGTTGCGAATCGGAAAGGCGGCTACGTAGACGAATGCTTCCGCCTTCAATTTTTGAGGCGAGGCCGTGTTTGATGGAATTTTCCACCAGCGGCTGCAGCAACATGCTGGGAACCATCACGTCGAGCGAGGCTGGATCCAGTTCCTTCAACACGCGCAGCTTGTCGCGGCCAAAACGCACTACCTCGATGTCCAGATAGTTGTCGATGAATTCCAGTTCATCGCGCAGCGCGACAAAGGCGTCACTGCTGCTGAGCAGACGGCGCAGAATGTTGGCGAGCTTAATGATCATCTCGCGCGCCGTGTCGGGATCGAAGCGCACCAGCGACGAAACTGAATTCAGCGTGTTGAACAAGAAATGCGGATTGATCTGGTTCTTCAGCGCCTCCATGCGGGCATGCAGCAGCAGGCGCTCCTGCTCCTCCAGTTTGATCTGAATGCGCACGCTGTTCCAGATTTTGAGTTCCGTGCCAATCACCATGACCGAGGTCGCGTAGATCAGCAGTTCGACCCACCAGGTCGGACTTTCCAGGCTAAAAGTCGCATGCGGGGATATGCGGTGGATTTGCGTGTGCATGAAGCGCAATGCGACGATGGTGAAAAAGAAGATCGTCTGCCATTCGAAAAGCTTCGGAGTGGGCAGATTGCGCCGCAGCCAACGGTAAATGCTGAGGTCGATGAAGGGCGAGAATGACCAGATGTCATCGCGGCCGGGCGCGAGCCTGCGCATTTCGCCGGCCAAAAGTCCGCACAGTACGAGGAACGGCAACGTGGCCCACTCGCCGTACAGCAATGCGGGAAAGCCCAAAAGCAGGCCGCCGAGCACTCCGGTGAACCGGCCGCCAATCACGCCCAGCAAAATTGCGGTCTCGAATGACAAGTCGCCGGCCAGAAAGCTGGTCTGGACGAAACGTACGTACACGCCCAAAGCCATAGGAATGCCCAGCCAGAGCACCAGGTAGATCTGGCGCTTCCAGTCGCGCTGCTCGCGGAAGAGTAGCGACTTGAACTCAACCGAGCGGCCGAGGATGCTGGCGGCCGAAGCGGCCACGCCCAGCTTGATCAGCAGATTGACGAGAATGAGGCTCTGGGGCATGAGAAGGCTGAGGAAAATGTAGCACGAAGGGAGGCTGCGCCGGGATTCAGCTAACTCTGCGGGGTGCCCCATCCTAGCGCGCACTTTGCGCTAGGGTGGGATTCCACGCCCGTTTGCAGTGGAGGACTTGGGTTGGATCTCGTCAGGACCTCTCACCACTCAGGTGCACTGATATCCCGATCACCCACCCTTTCGCAAAGTGCGCGAGAGGTTGGGGCACCCCGCGAGGAGAACTGATCAGCGGCCACCAGTTCGCACCGTCCACCACCAGAGGGAGAATACGGATGCCAAAAGGATCAGCCGAAGTCCGACGGCAACCAGTATGCCAATGGCGAGAAACCGGTGGCGCCGAAACGCCCATACAACTGGTATGCAGATCAGGTTCGAAACTAGAAGGATCGATGTGCTCCAGGATGCAAGATTTGCATCTGCGAGACGAACACACTGGATTGCCAAACGGAACAGCACTGCCGGCAGCAAGTATCCCGCCACTAACCCAAGGGTTACAAACCCGACCTTCTCTATCAGGCTGGGGGTCTGCTCCTCCGCGTTGTGGACATCGTCAAGAACTTTGTCGAAGCTGTTCATCGCGTTGCCTTGAAATTCTTCTTTGAGTTGAAACTGGCACGCATTATATGCGTGCGATCCGCACCCGGACATGATGGTCGTCATAGAGGCCAGGTGCCCCACCCTCAGCTTTGGTAGGGTGGGATTCCACGATGTATCCAGAGAGGGATTTAGTTTAATACCCAGAAGGTCTCTTCCCGCATTGCGGCACTGCTTGTCGCCGGCTGCCAGGACCTCGACGAAGTATTGATACGAAAACAATTGCGCATGTATATCTAATAGATATAGCTAAATCGAATCCTAGCTCCGGCCAGGCTCGCATGGAGTATAAAACCTCGTCCGCGCCGCCAAACACGCCCACAGACGATCCTGGCGCGATTACGAGGCATCCTGCGAAGTGTTCTGGCCGCGACAAACCGCACCAGGATCGGATCTCAAGTATAGGTTCCCAATCTTTTCAATAGCTTATGGCTAACCTCTTGATTCTAAGTGCCGGGCGACTACGATTCACGATGGGTGCCCCACCCTTCGCTTTGGAAGGGTGGGATCCCACGGCTGTGTGCACCGTGGGGTCTCTCAAGTTTCGGAAGGGATCGCACGCTGGTGTGGATCCCAGGTTAGCGCCCAAAACCCGGGCGCGAACCTGGGGCACCCGATCCCTGTATACCGCCGCCTCTTACTCTTCCAGCAATTGCCGCGCGATCACCAGCCTTTGGATTTCGCTGGTGCCTTCGCCGATGGTGCAGAGCTTCACGTCGCGATAGAACTTTTCCGCCGGATAATCTTTGACGAAGCCGTAGCCGCCGTGAATCTGCACGCCTTCGTTGGCGCACTTGACCGCTACTTCGCTGGCAAAGAGCTTGGCCATGGAGGATTCCATCGTGGTCTTCAGGCCGGCATCTTTCATCGCGGCCGCACGCAGGGTGAGCAGCTTGGCCGCTTCGATTTCGGTGGCCATGTCGGCGAGCTTCCACTGGATCGCTTGAAAACTGCTGATGGCTTTGCCGAACTGGCGGCGCTGTTTGGAATACTTGAGCGCGGCTTCGTAGGCTCCCTCGGCCATGCCGAGAGAAAGTGCGGCAATTGAAATGCGGCCGCCGTCGAGCACGCGCATGGCGTCCACGAAACCATGGCCTTCGATTCCTAAAAGATTTTCCGCCGGAATGACGCAGTCTTCGAAGATGAGTTCGGCGGTATCGCTGGCGCGCAGGCCGAGCTTGTTTTCTTTTTTGCCGGGACGAAAGCCCTTGGTTCCCTTCTCCACAATGAACGCCGAAAGGCCGTGAGTGTGGGCGGCGCGATCGGTAACAGCGATGACGACGAGAACGTCGGCGTAATGCCCGTTGGTGCAGAAGGTCTTGGTGCCGTTGAGCACCCAGTGGTCGCCGCGGCGAACTGCGGTCATGCGCGCGCTGCCGGCATCGGATCCGGAAGACGGTTCGGTCAGTCCCCACGCGCCAATGAATTCGCCCGTGGCCAGTTTGCTGACGTATTTCTTTCTTTTGCGTCTCGTTGCCGGCAAGAAAGATGTGGTTCGTGCACAGCGAAGTATGTGCCGCGACGATGATGCCCACCGAGCCGTCTACGCGCGACAACTCCTCAATGGCGGAGACGTACTCGACGTAGCCCATGCCGGCGCCGCCGAACTCTGGGGGAAAGATCACACCTAGCAAACCCAGCTTGCCTAGCTCTTTGATGGTGGCGAGGGGGAATTCGCTGGCTTCGTCCCACTCCATGACGTGGGGAGCGATTTCGCGTTCGGCGAATTCGCGCACACTCTTCTTGAGATGGAGTTGTTCGTCGTTTAACTGAAAACCGAGTTGGAAGTCCATGGCGGTCTCCCGGGGGTAAGTTATTAGAGCATAGCGGAGCGAGGAGGAGAAGTTACGGAAGGAAATGTCGGCTCAGTACAAATCTCTCGCCTCAAGCGCTCGTGGAATCCCACCCTAGTCGCAAAAGGCGCGACTAGGATGGGGCACCCTTGGCAGGGGTAGCGAGGAATCTGGCGAAGACTTCGTTGGAGAGCAGGCGGCCGCGTGGCGTCAGCCGGATCACGTCCGCTTCGCGTTGCAGTAAACCGTCGCTCATCAGCTCAACCACGGTGTCCGAGACAAGTGGGCAGCGTCTCAATTCCTACTTGACGGGCAATCTCCTGCAGGTCGACGCCTGCATTCAGGCGCAGTCCCAGAAAAAACATCTCTTCCATCGCGGCCTGCCGAGACACAGGGATGCGCGTCAAGGGCTTGGCCGCAAGATAATCTTCGAGCGAATCTGGAGTGGAGAAACGCACGGCCTCAATTTCATTTTCAAGTTTGAGCATGGAGTGCGCGTCGACGCCGAAACCCAAATAAGGCTGCCGCGTCCAATACTTTAGATTGTGGCGAGATTCGCCGCCTGGGCGCGCAAAGTTGGAAATCTCATATTGCTTGACGCCGGCAGCCTCAAGCCGCTCACCGGCTGCTTCATACAGATCCGCCGTCAGGTCTTCATCGGGGACAAAGTGCGCGTGATATTTCGTTCCGCCCGCCATCACTTCGCGGCCCAGCCTGGAATCTTCATCCACCTCGAGCATGTAGACGCTGACGTGCGGAGCGTCGCAGGCCAGCACCTCCGCCAGATTGAACTTCCAGCTTTTCTGTGTCTGGTGGGGCAGGCCAGCGATAAGATCCACATTAATATTGGCAATTCCGGCAACGCGCAGGCGGCGAATATCGTCTAAGACCGTTTCGCGTTTATGCAAACGCCCAACGGCAGCGGCTTCGTTATCCACAAAAGATTGCACGCCCAGGCTCACACGGTTCACGCCGCAACGCTGCAAAGCTTCCAGCACGGCGGGAGTCAGCGTCCCTGGGGCGCATTCTACCGTGATTTCCGCGGCGCCTCGCATTTCGAAATTTTGCCAAATGGTGACAAACAGCCGCTCCAGTTGGCTTATATCCAATACCGTGGGAGTGCCGCCACCCAGGTACACTGTGTCGACGGCAGGTTCGAAGCGCGCACCCATCTGCTGAGCGGTTTCCGCCGCGTGTTCGAGGTCAGAGCATACACGTTCCACGTAGCGGTCGAAAACGGAGCGGGAAAAAACATCCGAGGCAAAGTTGCAGTAGCTGCACTTGGTACGGCAGAATGGGACGGAGATGTAGAGGCCCAGCGGCATTGCGATGATTATCGCATTTGGAGTGGGCGCGGAGCGCCCGTAGAGACATTGCTCGCAATGTCTCAGATTGCTGACGAAGTCAGGTGCGTTGTCATTTCGAGCGCAGCGAGAAATCTGCTGCTTCCCAGTAGCCGGCAAACAGCGGATTCCTCGTCGCTGCGCTTCTCGGAATGACAACCGTGAAGGTTGGTTAACGGTCGGAGACGTAGCAAGCTACGTCTCTACGATTGGAAAACAAATGCTTCCTCGCGTGGTAATCACCGGCATGGGCGTGGTCAGCCCGAATGGAATGGGCAAGGAAGCTTTTTGCCGCGCCATTCTGGAAGGTAAATCGGGCGTCAAGCGCATTTCACGCTTCGATCCCTCCAGCTTGCCGGTGCAGGTGGCAGGCGAAATTCCTGAATTCGACGAACTGGCATGGGTGGATGTGCGCGAACGCAAGCATGTTTCTCGCGTCGTTCCCTTGGCGATTGCGGCTTCCACGGAAGCGATTCGCGATGCGGGCCTTGATCCCGCGGCGATGTCCATGGAAGAGAAGCGCGAGATTGGGGTGATTCTGGGCACTGGGGGCGGCGCGCAGGAGTTTTCCGAAGAGCAGTATCGCCTTTGGCATTCCGGCCACGTGAAGCAAGTAAGCGTTTTCTGCATTCCCAGCGGCACCATGGGAACGATACCCAGCGAAATCAGCATGCGTTTCGGATTCCGCGGATACAGCCACGTGGTGACTGCGGGCTGCACTTCTTCGACGGACGCCTTCGGCTACGCTTATCAGCACATTCAGGCGGGAGTGCAGCCAATGTTTCTGGCGGGCGGCGTGGATTCGCCAATTACCCCCGGCATCATCACGGGCTACTCGCTGTTGCGGGCGCTGACGCAATCCTGGAACCATGCGCCGGAGCGCGCCTCGCGACCGTTTTCGGCGGACCGCGATGGCTTCGTTTTGGCTGAGGGGTCGTGGATGTTCATTCTGGAAGACCACGAACATGCCCGTGCCCGCGGGGCGCACATCTACGCCGAGATTTTGGGCTATGGTTCGACTTGCGAGGCCTTCCACCGGGTGCGTATGAGCGATTCTCCCGAAGAACCGGCGCGCGCTATGTCACTCGCTCTGGAGGAAGCCAAGCTCGAGCCAAGAGACATTCAGTATGTGAACGTGCACGGAACCTCCACCGAGATGAATGACCGGGTGGAGACGCGCGCGCTTAAATTGGCGTTGGGCGAACAGGCGGGCAAGATTCCGATGTCCGGATTGAAATCGCAGATTGGCCATGCCCAGGGCGCGTGCGGCTCCGCCAGCGTGGCGGCAACCCTGATTGCCATGCAACATGGCAAAATTCCGCCGACTATCAATCTCGACGTGCCTGACCCGGAATGCGATCTCGATTATGTGCCTGACGTGGGCCGCCAAGTGGAGATCGAGCACGCCATCTGTAATTGTGTGGGATTCGGGTCGAAGAATTCAGCTTTGGTACTGCGCAGGGCAGCTTAACTTTCCAGCGCGGAGAGGGTTACGCCATGCCTTGTACGGCGACGGAATTTTTTCCCCTGAGCTTTGCCGAATACATGACGCGGTCCGCCTCGCGCACCATCTCGTCGGTCGACTCGGGCGGGCTTTGGAAACTGATAAGGCCGATGCTGAATGTGACTGGCCATTTTTTCTCGAGCATGGCTTTTCGCAACTGGCGTTGCAGTTTCTCCACGACTACCTTGCCGTCGGCCTGGTCGGTCTCTGGCAACAGGACGGCGAACTCATCGCCGCCCAACCGGCCCACGGTATCGGTGCCACGCACCTCGCTGTGAACCACCGCTGCCACTTGGACCAACAACTCGTCGCCGGCGTCGTGCCCCAGGGTATCGTTTACCCGTTTGAAGTTATCCAAATCCACATACACCATCGATAAGGGCCGCTTGTAGCGGCGCGAGCGCTGCGATTCGCTTCCCGCAATCTCATAAAAACCGCGCCGGTTGAGGATGCCAGTAAGGAAATCAATTCTGGCCGCGCTTCTTTCGCGCTCCAAGGACTCCTTGAGCTTGGCTTCGCTCTGGCGCAAGGCGGCTTCGGCTTTCTTGCGTTCCGTAATATCCTCAGAGATCCCCATGAAGCCGTTGATATTGCCGTCCGCGTCCCGCAAAAGGGTGACGGAGAGCCGGACGGGCACGCGCGTGCCATCTTTCCGAATGTAGCTCCACTCGTTTTCGTCAGGAACGCCGGTGCGCCTGGTTTTGGCGGTGAAGGAGTCGAATCCGGGAGCGACGGTCACACCCAGTTCCCGCGTCAGCTCCGCCGCACGCCGGATAATTTCCTGGGGATCATGGATGGTGGCGGGAGTAGCTTTGCCGACCAACTCCTCGGCCGAATATTGCAGCATGCGCTCGGCGGCGGAGTTCACGGTTGTAATCATGCCTTGGGCGTCGGTTGAGACAATGCCCATGCTGGCGCTGTCGAAGATGGCGCGCTGCAGGGCCATCGTCGAGCGCAACACTTCTTCGCGATGCTGCCGCTCGGTAATGTCGTGGAACGAGAAGACTGCGCCCGCAATCTCATTGTCGAGCCGCAGCGGGGTACTGGTGCACTCCACGGTAATGAAGCTTCCGTCTTTCCGTTGATACCAATCTTCGACGCTTTT
Source organism: uncultured Acidobacteriaceae bacterium (assembly GCA_963712035.1). GTDB lineage: Bacteria > Acidobacteriota > Terriglobia > Terriglobales > Acidobacteriaceae > PALSA-270. The sequence goes on from CAVQGL010000012.1 coordinate 35,267, forward strand.
GTAAGGCTCGCCGTTGCGCAGCACGGCCAGCAACGGACAGGTCTCTGCCGGGCGAAACTCGCCCTGGGGGGTGCGGGAATGGATCAGGTCATGCATGCTGCGGCCGCGAATCTCGCTCTCTCGATAGCCCAAAATCCGTTCCCCCGCGGCATTCAAATAGACCAGATGGCCCTCGCGATCCAATTGATAGATACCGTCTCCGGTGGTGGCGAGGATGGTGGTCAGGCGTGCATTGGTGCCTTCGATCTCCTGCGCGGCTTGGGTACGGTAGGCAGCGTCGCGCGAGAATACAACGCAAACCAGCAGCAGCAGGACAAACTGAATTACGATGCCTGCGGCAAACATGTTACTCGTCCGCCGGACGCTGGCATCATATTTCTGGCGGCGCTGTTCGAGCAGACGACTCTCTTCGGCTTGCATCGCAGAAATAGAGTTGCGCACGATTTCCATCTCCCGGCGGTTGGCGTCGGGATTGACCTGGAGCAACACCGCGACCATGCCGCCACTGCGCCTCAATTCAACAATGTGTTGAAGGGTTCGCAACCCCGCCTCGATGTGCGGTTGCAGCTCCGCTAAACGGCGTTGTTGGCTGGGGTTATCCGCGATGAGCGCCCGCAGTTGCTCGAAATTTGCCTGGTTGGTGGAAAGCGCAAGATTGTAAGGGGCCAAGTAGCTGGCATCGCCAGTGAGCACGTACACGCGAGTGCTGGTTTCCGCTTCTTCAATGCTGGTCGACACGTTCTGCAAAGCGCTGAGAACCTGATCCACATGGGCAACGCTCTGGCGATTCTCGCGGAATTGCATGGCCACGCGATAGAGCAGGACGCCAGCCCCGCCAGAGATAATGGCAGTCAATGCAAAACCAACGACGATTCGCCGAGGAACGCGCAGCTTCATGAAATAAGGAACTTTCGACGCCGATCCGCTTCTGGTTCCTGACATTATCCTTCTACATCAGGTAATGCACCAAGTTACCGACGTGTATTCGAGTCCGGGGATGGGGTGGAGTGCCGGGCCGGACGCCGCTTTACGGTCCGGACTTTTCGATCCAAGCGGCTCCCGCGCCCCCGCGATTTGCGATACCCTTTAGCTAGCGATGGCCGCCGCCAACGAAGAAGACATCCTCGGAAAAGCCTACGACAGCCGCCTGATGAAGCGGCTGCTGCGCTATCTGCGGCCTTATACCTGGCAAGTGGGGCTGGCCCTGGTGGCGATCGTTCTCAAAGCTGGTACCGACGTCCTCGGCCCCTACCTGACCAAGGTCGCCATTGACCGCTATCTGGTTCGTACCCCGGGAGCAACGTCGGCACTTTGGAAGTGGCTGAGTCCCCGGCCGCTTACCGGCATCGCCCAAATCGCGGGACTCTACGTTGGCATGCTGGTCTTCGGGTTTCTTCTCGACTTCGTCCAGACCTATTACATGCAGTGGACCGGGCAGAAAGTCATGTTTGACCTGCGCAGCCAGATCTTCCGCCACTTGCAGCGCATGCATATCGGCTTTTATGACAAGAATCCAGTGGGCCGGCTGGTCACCCGCGTGACCACCGATGTGGATGCCTTGAACGACATGTTCACCTCAGGGGTGGTGGCCATCTTCGAGGACATCTTTGTACTGGCTGGAATTCTGGCCATCATGCTGAATATGAACTGGAGGTTGGCGCTCATCACCTTTGCGGTGCTGCCGTTTATTGCCGTGGGCACGAAGATTTTCCGCGACAAGGTGCGTGATTCCTACCGGCGCATTCGCACCGCTATCGCGCGCATTAATTCATATTTGCAGGAGCACGTCAGCGGCATGGTGGTTTTGCAACTCTTCAACCGGGAAAAGCGGGCATACCGCAAGTTTTCCGAGGTCAATGCCGTACACATGGAAGCGTTCAAGGACGCCATCATGGCGCACGCTGTGTATTATCCGGTGGTCGAAGTGCTGTCGTCGATCGCCATCGCTTCGGTGATCTGGTTCGGCGGCAACAATGTGATTCGCGGAATCACCACCATCGGCGTGTTAGCGGCCTTCATGCAGTACGCGCAGCGCTTCTTCCGGCCGATTCAGGATCTGAGCGAAAAATACAACATCCTGCAATCGGCGATGGCGGCCAGCGAGCGCGTTTTCAAACTACTGGATACGCCGGTAGACATCACCTCCCCCGCCCAGACAAGGATGCCAGATGGCGCGGGCCGCATCCGCTTTGAGCATGTGTGGTTCGCCTATGGCACTGGCCATGTGGAGGCGGGGCTTCGCCCCGCCTGGGCGGGGTCCTTCGACCCCGCTCAGGACAGGCTCCGCCCCGTCCCCGGACAAAACCTCGTCCCCACGCAACCTGTGGCGGAGCAAAAGGAGCTGGATTGGGTTCTCCGCGATGTCAGCTTCACCATCGAACCCGGAGACACGGTCGCCATCGTGGGTCACACCGGCGCAGGAAAGACGACCATCATTTCTTTGTTGATGCGCTTTTACGATGTACAGAGAGGCGCGATCACCATGGACGGTGTGGACATCAAGGAGATGGATTTGCCCGCACTGCGGCGGCGCTTCGGTGTGGTGTTGCAGGATCCATTTCTTTTTACCGGCACGGTCGAAGGCAATATCCGCCTCGGCACGGAATGGATTGAAGACCAAGACGTAGCTAAAGCTGCCGAGGACGTAAACCTCACCGACTTTATTCGTGGCTTGCCCGCGGGATTCAAAGAGGAGGTGCGGGAACGCGGTTCAACTCTTTCCACCGGCCAGAAACAGCTCATTTCGTTTGCTCGCGCCCTGGCGCACCAGCCCAAAATTCTGGTGCTCGACGAAGCCACTTCCAGTGTGGACACGGAAACCGAATTCCGGGTGCGTGACGCATTGGCCCGCATGGTGGAAGGACGTACTTCTATCATCATTGCGCACCGGCTCTCGACCATTCAGCGCGCCGACAAAATTATCGTGATGCACAAAGGCCAGGTCCGCGAGATGGGCACGCATCAGGAACTGCTTGCCCAGCGTGGCATCTACTACAAGCTCTACCAGCTGCAATATAAAGATCAGGAGATCGGGGTGGCGCGGGCGCCCCTTCGGCAAGGCTCAGGGCAGGCCTCGCCCGCGAATAGCTCGGCAGGCTCCTCAATGCCGGAACTCACCACCAGCGCGGATGACTAGAGCATGTCATCCTGAGGGCTTCCCGAAGGATCTTACGCCGTCTTCCGCCAACACCAGCGACGGCAGGACCATCCCGATAGAACTGCACCAGTGATTCGTGCCCCGCGTCGCCTTCTTAGGAACATTTGGATAAGCAATTCCGTATTGCTTGCAGAGGCTCCATGCGCCGCTTTGGTCGTCTGGCTTCCGCATTCCTGATATTGCCGCCGGTCATCGCCGCGGTTGTCGGAATGCTCATCGGGCCAGGGATTCTCCATCCGGCGAATCTGCATCCGCAGCGGCTGCAGAAAGCCGCTGAAATGCTGGAGCGCACTTCCGCGAAGAAAGAGGATTTTGAGGTTCGCGCGCCGGATGGAGTGGCACTGCGAGGTTGGAAGGTACGCCCGCCAGAACCTGGCGGCGACTGGGTGCTGCTTTTTCATGGCGTCTCGGATAATCGCACCGGCATGCTGGGCGCCGCGGAGTTCCTGCTGCGCCATCACTTCAGCCTGGTGATGATGGACGCTCGCGCCCACGGAAAAAGCGGGGGCGACATTGCAACCTACGGCTGGAAAGAACGCGATGACACGGTTGCCATTACCCAAGCTCTGTATTCCACCGAGGAGGTGCACCATCTGTATGCGGTCGGGGTTTCGATGGGAGCCGCGATTGCACTCCAGTCCGCGGCAGTCGAACCGCGAATTGAGGCAGTTGCCGCGGAAGCGCCGTTCGCCAGTCTGCGCGAAGTTTCGTATGACTACGCGGGCTTGGAGATTAGTCCTGTGCTCGGCAGGACTCTGTTTTGGCCCGCTACGTTCTTCGCGCTCCGGGAAGCAGGGGCAATTGGTCACTTCGACCCCGACGAAGTTTCCCCGGAAAAAGCTGTCGCTCAGCGCGCGTTCCCAGTTCTCCTTATTTGCGGGACGGAAGACCGACGCATTCCCTGCCGTCATTCTCAGCGAATTTACGCCGCTGCCTCCGGCGCAAGAGAGCTTTGGGTGGTCGAAGGCGCTGGCCACGCCGCGGCGCTGGGCCAAGAGCCAAAAGAATATGAGGAACGGGTGGTCCGACTTTTCACGACGCGCTAAGCGATCAGACTTCGAGTAGCCGCCGATCTCCAGGCCCGCTTAATTGCGACCGCGCAGGTATTTACTGCGTAAGCCGGCAGCAGCCAAGCACAGATCCGAAAATACTCGCGCCGTGAATATGGAATGAGCACCGGCGTCCTGCAAAATTCGCTGTGAGTTCCGCCGCAGTTCGCGGTACATCCGCATCATTTGTGGAACGGTCGGCTTCTCTCCTGGACTCAAGAAAGCATTGCAGACTTCTCGCATCACTCCGCTTACGGTTCCGCCATGTATATATGGATCGGTGCCATCAAGGTCGCTTAGCGACTTGGCAAGGCGGCGCTCGGCAGCTTCAAAAACGTACCATCTGTGCCCGGGATGAACGTGGCTCCAGGCCACCGCCAGCCCAAGTTCAAACGGCATATTGAACCGTGGAGTTCGCGGAGCTTTGCGGTCCAGTTGCACGCGTGACAAGTCGTGAATCGAATACGCGCAGCTTTCGAGCAGGCTGACGATACGGTCAAGCCGCCGGTTGCCGCTGATCTCCAGTGTGGCTCGCGGAACAAGGCTCATTGCGCTCAAGCCAGCAATGTACGCAGAGTAGAGGCGGGAGAATTGAGGATCGTACGGAATATTAAGGAAAACTTCTTCTTTAACCTTCGGCATGGCCGCTGCGGTGTCACCGGACCCGTTGCTGAAAAGAATGTCTAATGCACAAGATCTCTACTTCTGTGAAGTCTTTCTGGTCCTGGTTTTTCTTTTGATTCGAAAATCATTTGTCTTTCCGGTCTCCAGGTCCACCCCAATCAGTGAAAGCACATGCCGTGCGCGTTTACGCGGAATCCCTAACCGTTTGGCGGTCTCTGCCAGCGAAAGGGGCTTGAAATCGAGTTTTGTGCGGCGCGTCATCACTCACACCCTCAATCTGTTGTAATTTTAACACGCGATCCTGCGCCAGATTTCTCGCCTACCGTACAACCGGCAGAACGATATGCGACGGCAGCCGCGGCGAACAATAGACCCTTTGCGTGGCCCAAACAAAATCGCTCGCCTTTGCCTGATAAATGCTGGGCACAAATTTCTGCGGGTTGCGATCGATCACCGGGAACCATGTCGATTGAATCTGCACCATCAGCCGATGCCCTTTCAGAAAAACGTGATCGCGGTCGCGCAGCGGAATTTTCCATTCCACCGGCTTTGTCCGGCAGCAGAGCCTTGGGATGCTCATAGCTCGCGTTGTATCTTCCACGCCGCACCTCCATCGCGATCGGCAACTCATAGCCGTTCAACGACTGCGCATACTGGCCAGGCTTCGGCCCGGCATTCGCGTCCCAATCGTTCGGCTGCGCATTCTCCGGATAGACATCGATCAGCTTCACCACGAAATCGCTATCCGTGCCGGAAGTGGATGCGAAAAGATCGGCCGCAACCGCGCCGGTGATCGTGAGATTGTGGTCGAGCGGCGCGCTGACGAAAGTAAGCACGTCGGGCCGGTGATCCACAAAACGCTGGTCTGCCACTTCCCACGTGCGCCAGTCGCCGCCGGGATAAGTCGGCGAAATCGGCCGCTGCCGGTACGGCACAGGATTCGCCGGATCGGAAACATATTGCGCGGTACGGTTTTGCGTTCACTGAGCGCCGGCGCGGAAAAGGACAGCGTGCCATCGGCGTGAAAATAAAGATTCGCGGCCTGCGCCTGTTTTCGGCGGCCAGGCAGCGTAGGTGTGCCAGGTATTCGAGCCGCTTTGAAAGGTTGCTCGCCTGCCACGCGAGGCTTCTCTCCCGCGCCGTGCAGGTAATAGCGGAAGAATGGCGCCTCAATATTCTCGCGAAACTCGCGCGCCGTCTCATGCCCGCCGAAACGGGATGATGTCCGATGCTATCGCCTTTCGGGCTTTGCCACTCGCCGTGATACCAGGGCCCGGCCACGATAAAGTTATTGCGATCCGGGATCGCTTTCTCGGCGATGGCGAAAAATCTGCCACGGTCCCCACGGATCTTCCTGATCCCAGAATCCGGCCACATTCAGATTCGGCACGGTGGAGGCAGTGCAGCTGGTTGACCCAGCGCTTCCTTTCGCCAGAACTCGTCGTAGTCGGGATGCGCGACATGTTGAATTCCAGAAAGGGATGGAATCCGTGCAGATATTTTGCATTGATATTCGCGAGCGGCCCTAAATCCAGATACCACTGATAGGTATCGTAGAGATCGAACTCGAAGTGAGTGTTCTCATTCTTGTCCGCCTGTTCCAGGACGCGTACTCGAACGCATAGCTCAAGCGGAGCGCGCCGTAGCGATGAAAATCGTCGTTCATCCACTGGTCTACCGGCGACGCCTGCTCGCTGACATCGCCTTCAGCGCGGGATGCGGATGCAGCAGTGTCAGCGCCGCCGTCAGGCCGTCGTAGGAAACGCCGTAAATGCCCACGCTTGCCCGTTGTTGTCCGGAACATTCTTCACCAGCCAATCAATGGTGTCGTAAGCGTCGGTGGTTTCATTGATGTCCTTCGGGTCGGCCAGGTTCACATGCGACGAGAGCTTGAATACGCCTTCCGACTTAAATCGCCCGCGCAAGTTCTGCGATGACAAAAATGTAGCCATCCGCGCTCAGTTCCTTCAGGCGCGGCGACGATTTCCGTCGGCGCTTTATCCGGCACTCCATAGGGCGTGCGGCGAAAGAGGATGGGCAGCGGCGTAGTTTGGTCTGACCGGCGTCAGAATCACCGTTTGCAGATGCACTCCATCGCGCATGGGGATCATCACTTCCTGAAAGGTGAACAGTGGTTTGGCGGCTGGCGTTTGCGCGAATGACGCCATCGCCGCGAAAAGAACAACGGAAGTTATCGATAGTCGCAAGTTAGCCCTCTTCCTCAAGTATCGCAAAACAACTAAGAACCTATTGATCACGCAGTCGTGGAATCCCACCCCTTCGACTGCGCTCAGGGCAGGCTCCGTCGCAAAAAGCGCGACGAGGATGGGGCACCCATCGTTCAAATCTAGCGACCGCGAATTACAATACTCCCGTGCGAATTCTCATCTCCGCCGGGGAAGCATCCGGTGAAATGTATGGCGCGCAGCTCATCGAAACTCTCCATCGCCACGATCCGTCGCTCGAATTCTTCGGCGTGGGCGGAGACAAAATGCGTGCCGCAGGATGCGATACTGTGGTTGATGCCAAAGATCTCTCGGTTGTCGGCATCACCGAGATTCTCAGCCGCCTGCCCCAAATCTGGGGGTTGTTTCAACACCTGATCGCCGAGGCCGACAAGCGCAAGCCCGACCTTGCCGTCGTCATCGATTCCCCGGCATTCAACTGGCGCGTCGCCCGCCAAATGAAGAAGCGCGGCATACCCGTGGTGTATTATGTCGCGCCGCAGTTCTGGGCCTGGCGGCAAGGGCGCGTTCGTCTTCTGCGCAAATACATCGCCAAGGCTCTCGTCATCTTTCCCTTCGAGGAGCGGTTCTACCGCGGGCGTGGAGTCGATGCTACATTCGTCGGACATCCTCTTGCCGATCTTCCCCGCCCCGCCATTGAGCGCGCCGACTATGCCACCCAGTATCAACTCGACCCAGAAAAGCACTGGATCACGCTCATGCCCGGCAGCCGGGTGAAAGAAGTCAGTATGAATCTGCCGGGCATTCTCGAATCCGCCTCGCAATTCGGATTGGCGTACGAGTTCCTGTTGCCCGTCGCGCCAACGCTCGATAGCGGTTGGATCCAAGGGTTCATTCCCAAGTCCGCCCCAATTCACCTTGTTCCCGAATCACTGCCCGCGCTGTATCACTCGCGCGCCGGAATTATCGCCAGCGGCACGGCCACGGTGGAAGCCGCCATGATGAGCTTGCCCTTCGTCATGGTGTACCGGGTTTCGCCGCTCACCTACTGGCTGGGCAAGCCTCGGGTAAAGGTTTCCCATTTTGCCATGGTGAACTTGATCGCGGGAAAAGAAGTTGTCCCGGAATTGGTGCAACAAGAGTTCACGGCGGCCAACGTTGTCGACCGGCTCAATGAGCTCCTGCCCGACGGACCCGCTCGTGACAAAATGCTGGAGGGGCTGGCCAGCGTCAAAGCTCATCTACGCGGTCCGGAAAACGGAAGCCCGCATCCCAGCGAGCGCGCTGCGCAGGCCATTCTGGAGCTGTTAAAGCTGCATTAAACCGCTTACCTTCTCTGCGACCTCTGCGGTCAAAAGTTTCTTCTTCTCCGGAGGCAAAACCAAGCCTTTAACCGCCGAGTCCGCCAAAACCGCTACCGAGAGCGCTGAGGAACCGGGCACAGAACAAACGAAACGCTACTCGCGCGCCGCAGACCCTTGTCGCAGGGCATCTTTTGCGTAACAATCTTAATCTAATCCTTCGCCAGGAGAATCCTGCTTAATGTCCTTTGAGCCTCGACGCCTGCGTCGGACCCTAGTCGTCGGGCTGGCGCTTTTCTGCCTATCAATGTCGCCGCTTGCCCGCGCCGCCGAGAAGATGCGCTTGCGGGTTGACGACTATCAGATTGACGCCGAGCTTGCTCCGCACTCCCATCAACTCAAAGCGCGAGCCAAGGTCAAGTTCACTGCGCTCGAAGACCTAAACGCGGTGAGCTTCGAACTGCACAACGCTCTGCGGGTGACCAAGGTGACTGATGGCGCTGGAAAGCCCCTGACCGCCGAGCGCATTGCTCAGGACTCGACGGTCCGCGTACAACTGGCCAGCGACATGGCCAAGAATGCCTCAGACACGCTCACCTTCGAATATGAAGGCGAACTCAACTCTGTCGACGATAGTCCGGTCCAGGGTTTGAAGCTGGCCTCGATCAGCGACGATACCAGCTACCTGCTTTATGCGGGACGATGGTTTCCCGTGAATGCCTACGGCATCAATCGCTTTACTGCAACCATCAACGTCACCGTTCCTGCCCACATGATCGTAATCGGCAGCGGCAAAGAGACCGTAGGGGATACGCCTGCGCCTAAGAAAGGTGCGGCTGCCGAAGCCTTCCCGACCAAGACATTCACGTTCGTCTATGACAAGCCCAGCTTCCCCGGCACCATCGTGGCTGGAGTGTTCCAGGAGTTCAAAACTAACGAAGCCGGGCTCGATGTCCACGTATTTTTCAAGCCGATTCATCAGAATCAGGGAGCGCTCTATGCCGAGACGGCGGTCAAAGCGTTCACTTATTTCGTAACTCTTTACGCTCCCCTGCCGGACACCGTGCTGCGCGTGGTCGAGCTTCCGGATGACACGGTTCCTTCCGCTTGGGCGCCCGAAATCGCGGCGATTGCCAGCCGTGGGGTCACGCCGAAGGTCAACTATCGGCTATTGGCCAACAGCATCGCTCATCAATGGTGGGGTGTTTCGGTGAGTCCAGCGTCACGGGATGACTGGTGGCTTTCCGACGGCTTTGCCCGCTACTCCGAGGCTCGCTACGTTGAGCAGGTGGCCGGCAACGCGGCTCTCGAAGAGGTCGTGAAAGATATGTCGGTGGGGGCGCTTTCGTACGACACCGTGCCGCTGGCCACGGCCAGTAAGCTGGACATGTATTCTCCCGAATCGCAATCGCTGGTCACCGATAAGGGAGCCATGGTTCTGCACATGTTGCGCTGGGTCGAAGGCAACCAGAAGTATGACACGACCATGCGCACGTTTTTCAATCAATACACGGGGAAATCGGCCACCACTGCGGAGTTTGAAGCGATTGCCGAGCAAGAATACGGCGAGCAGTTGCGCTGGTTCTTTTCGCAATGGTTCGATTCCACCGGCGCCCCGGAATTCAAGACCAAGTACTCGGTCTACCGGCTCGGCAACAACAAGGGCTTCCGCATCGTCGGCCAGATCACACAGGATTTGGATTTGTTCCGCATGCCAGTCGAGCTGAAAATTGATACCGATGGCAAAACCGAGACTAAGCGCATCGATGTAGTGGGCACGGACTCGGCGTTCACCACGGAGACTTTCGGCCGCCCGCGGCGCATCTCCATCGACCCGGAAGATTGGGTGCTGAAGAATTCCGGCGATATCCGCTTGCGTGCCTCTATTGAGCGCGGCCAGGCGCTGGTGCAGCAAGGCGATTTCTCGGGGGCACTGAGCGAATTCAACAAAGCCCTCGAAACCAACAAGAATAGTTCGCTGGCTCATTACCGCATCGCGGAAGTGTTTTTTCAGCAACACAATTATCAGGCAGCGGCCAACGCTTATCGCGAATCGCTGAACGGCGACGGCGATCCACGCTGGACTGAGGTCTGGAGCCACATTCAGCTGGGCAAGATTTTCGATATCACGGGACAACGCGAGCGCGCCACCAACGAATACCGCCAAGCGCTGCAAACCAACGACAACACCCAGGGCGCGCTGGATGAAGCCAGAAGATATATGCAGAAAGCTTACGATCCGGGCAAAGGCGGAATCGTTCCAGGGGCGTAAGATCGTGGCAGTTGCGCCCGATGGGCGCGTCCCGATAAGTCGCTTTCCTGATGGCACGTGTGAAAACGTGCTCTGATACGAACCCCGATCCTCCTCAGCAACTCGCTTCGCTCGGGAACGCACGAGGTGTCCGCCCCTGGGCAAATGCTAATAGGCCCAGCGCAGTAGCGTGGCACCTACGGTGAAACCCGCGCCCACCGACGCCAGCAACACGAGATCGCCTTTCTTGAGTTTGCCTTCCTGGCATGCGGTTTCCATCGCTAAAGGGATAGTGGCAGCCGTGGTGTTGCCGTAGCGGTCAATGTTAATCACCACGCTCTCCGGATGCATGCTCAGACGGTCGGCGGTGGCCATGATAATGCGCTTGTTCGCCTGGTGCGGGATGAAGGCCTTCACGTCGCTGCCTTTGAATCCATTGCGCTGCAGAATTTTCTCGCATACCTCGGCCATCTTGCGCACCGCATACTTGAACACTGCCTGCCCATCTTGATGAACGTAATGCATTTTCTGGTCCACGGTTTCGTGGGTAGAAGGATTCAGGCTGCCCCCGCCGGGCATATAAAGAGAGCAAGCGCCGGAGCCATCGATTTCGTGCAGATAATCAATCATGCCCACCGAGTCGTCTTCAGCCGCCTCGAGGATGACCGCGCCCGCGCCGTCGCCGAAGATGATGCAGGTGGCACGGTCGGTGTAATCAATGATCGAAGACATCACGTCGGCGCCGATGACCAAAACTTTCTTGTGCGCGCCGGTGGCAATGAACTGCGCCCCCGTCTGCAAGGCATATACGAAAGCCGAGCATGCGGCCGAAATGTCGAAGCCCCAGGCGCCGGTGGCCCCGAGTTTGTCCTCGACCAGGCACGCCGTGGAAGGAAAAAACATGTCGGGAGTGACCGTGGCCACGAGGATCACTTCGACGTCGGCTGGAACTAAACCGCGATGCGCCAGTGCCTTTTTCGCGGCTTCAACCGCCAGGTCGCTGGTGGACGTGCCCTTATCCACAATGTGCCGCTCGCGGATGCCGGTGCGATCCATAATCCAGTCATTGGAGGTTTCCACCATTTTTTCCAGGTCGGCGTTGGTAAGGAGACGGGGCGGAACGTAAGTTCCGAGGGCAGTGATTTTGGCGCGGGCGAGTTTGTTCAATGACAGCTCCGAATCAAGATTTTGTATTCCGAACGATCGGGAAGAATGTCTAACCGCGTGACGGTCGCGGGACACGTAGCCAAGCTACGTCTCTACGGCATAACCGCCAGCCGTGGCGCATGAATAAGTTAAGCCAGGCACCGGCGGCCCACTGCACACGCAAGAGCCCGTTACCGTTGCTTCCTTCCGGACCTGGCGGGGTTGGCGGGAGTGCGTTGCGCGGGACCGATGCCTGACCGAAATCATTCTAGCATTCAACACGATGCTGGCCCGTAGCGCGGGCATCTCGCTGGCCCGATGGCGGGCGGAGCCCGCAGTTTGCGCTTAGAAGCTACTCGTTCTCGAATCGAAGATCGCGGGCGAGACGCCCCCTCCACAGCCGGCGGGACGCCGGCGCTACAAAACGTGCCTCAATGACAGCAGGATCGCCGGTTGTATGGCACACTATTTTCTCTACACTTCATGAATATTCTCGAGTTCACCGGCCTTGTCTGCATCGGATCGTTTGTCGCGGGGTTGCTCGGTTCGCTGACCGGGCTGGGTGGCGGAGTGGTGCTGGTTCCCCTGCTCACCCTGTTCTTTCACGTAGATATCCGCTACGCCATCGGCGCTTCCCTGGTTTCGGTGATTGCGACGTCTTCCGGCGCCGCAGCCGCCTATGTGAAGGAGGGATACTCCAACATCCGCATCGGAATGTTTCTGGAGATTGCCACTACGCTGGGAGCGCTGGTTGGGGCATTTTTGGCGACCGTCGTCCCCGCTGCCGCGCTGGCTGTGATTTTCGGACTGGTTCTCATTTACTCGGCGTACCTGGCTCGTAAACCGCGGTCGCCGCGTGAACGCAATCTGCCCCCAAACCCGCTGGCCACCAAATTACGCATGAATGGAAGCTTTCCCGAGGGCGACGGCCTGCGCCATTACAACGTGCAAGGCGTTCCTGCCGGGTTCAGCTTAATGTTTGGCGCGGGAGCTTTGTCGGGATTGCTGGGAATCGGTTCAGGCGCGGTCAAGGTGCTGGCGATGGACCAGGCAATGAAAATTCCATTCAAGGTTTCCACCACCACCAGCAACTTCATGATCGGCGTCACTGCGGCCGCCAGCGCGGGAGTCTATCTGAGTCGCGGCTACATTGATCCAGGTCTAGCCATGCCGGTTATGCTGGGTGTGCTCGCCGGTTCCCTGCTGGGGGCGCGTGTTCTGGTGAAAACCGAGACCAAGGTTCTGCGGATTGTGTTCAGTCTGGTGATTGTGCTGCTTGGCCTGGAGATGCTCTATAAAGGCCTGGCGGGGAGATTCTGACATGGCAGGGGCAACGCCTGGCGCGGATCAGAAATGGTCCGATCAGAAGATGGAGATCATCATTGGCAACCTGCTGCGCACCGGGGTGATGCTTTCGGCGACGGTTGTGCTGATCGGAGGCATCCTTTATCTGGCGAGGCATGGAGGCGAGCCGGCCAACTACCGCGTTTTTCATGGCGAGCCGGCGGAATATCGGAAGGTCAGCGGAATTTTTGGGCAAGTCTTCGCACGACGGGGACGCGGCATCATCCAACTCGGGCTTTTGCTTTTGATTGCGACGCCGGTGGCGCGTGTGGCCTTCGCCATCTGGGGATTCGCCAAAGAGCATGATCGGATGTACGTGGTCTTCACGGTGATCGTCTTGGCGATTTTGCTATATAGCCTGCTGGGGACGCGATTGGCCTTTTAGCTCAGCGCCTTGCCTCGCAGTACCCGAACGTACTCTTTTCCGCGCGCGCGGAATCAAGAACAATGGCACTGATGGTGCAGCCGGATCAAATTCGCGCCGTGGGTCTTCGCGGAACTTCCAATGGAAATGCGCCCGCCGCGCCCCTGGATCGCTACTTTGAGATTGCGCTCTATCTAATGTTGCTGACTGGCTTTATCGCACTGGCCGCAACTGGTGGACTGGATATCCCGGTTGTGGTTGTGGTCAGCGCCGCGCTCTTGTTTCGCGGATATCTACTGGCGAAGCGGCGTAGCTTTCTCATTGCGGACCGCTGGACAAACACGATTACTCTGGGTTACATCGCCTTCACGCTGACGGATTACCTTTTCATCTCGCGTTCGTTTTTGAGCTCCACCGTGCACCTGGTGTTGTTCGTCATGGTAGTGAGACTTTTCTCGGCGAAACGGGAGCGCGACTATTATTTTCTGGCGGCGCTGGCGTTTCTAATGATTCTGGCTGCGTCGGTGCTCACCGTAGACAGCCTCTTTCTGGTGGCGTTCAGCCTGTTCCTATTGACTGCGGTGGCGACTTCCATCCTCATGGAAATGCGCCACTCCTCGGCCAAGGCCGCGATTCAGGCCAAAGGGTCGGGGGATGCGAAGACCTCACGGCGGATGGCGATTTCGCTGGCCGGCACGGCTCCGCTGATCGTGTTGCAGATTTTGGTGGGAGCGGCGGCGATTTTCTTTGTGCTGCCCCGCGTCTCGGGCGGTTATCTAAGCGCCTATGCGATGCGCAACGAGCTGGCTACCGGATTCAGCGATCGGGTCGAACTGGGGCAGATTGGGCAGATCCAACAATCGAACGCCGTGGTAATGCACATTCAGATTGACGGAGACAAGAACGGCGCGTTCAACCTTAAGTGGCGGGGCGTGACCTTGAATGTATTCGACGGCCGAGTGTGGTCGAATTCGCATGAACCGCACCTGGCGCCCCGTCTGCCGGATGGACGCTTCGCCTTGTGGCCGGGGCCAGCAGGATCGCCAGCGCTTATGCGGGCCAGCGGGTCCGGCGAACCGATTAATTCCATTCACTACCGCGTGCTGATGGAACCCACCGGCACCAATGTATTTTTTCTTGCGCCCACACCCACCAACCTGGCCGGACACTATCGCCTGATTTCGATGGACGTTGGCGGCACCGTTCTTGATCTGGATGCCGAACATCCAGTCAGCAGTTTCGAAGCCTGGTCAGACATCTCCCGGCCGGACGCGAGCCAGTTGCGTGAGGCTTCGGGGAATTATCCGCGGGACTTCGAGTTTACGTATTTGCAATTGCCACCACTCGATGCGCGCATCCCGCAATTGGCAGCGAGCATCACGGCCAATGCGAAAAATAATTACGACAAGGCGGCGGCGATCGAACAATATCTTCTGACCCATTTCACCTACACTCTGCAGCTTTCGCGCACGCCGCCGAGCGATCCGCTGGCGGAATTCCTGTTCATCCGCAAGCAAGGGCACTGCGAATATTTCGCCGCCGCGATGGCTGTTATGTTGCGCACCCAGGGGATTCCATCGCGCGTCGTCAACGGCTTTCGACCGAACGAATTCAACGATGTGACCTCACAATACGTGGTCCGCGATAGCGATGCGCACTCCTGGGTCGAGGCGTACTTCCCGGGGCACGGCTGGGTGAGCTTCGATCCCACACCCGGTGGGGCTGCGCAGTCGCACGACGCGTGGAGCCGGGCAATGCTCTATGTGGATGCGATGGAGTCATTCTGGCGGGAGTGGGTGATTGAGTACAACGCGAACCAGCAAGTGGCACTGGGCGCGAGCGCGATTCACTCCAGCCGCAGTTCATTCTTTCGAGTGCGGGGCTGGATGAGAAACCACTATGCATCGTTGTTGGCGGGCGCGCGCCACGTGCAGGCAGGGATGACCGGATCAGTGCGACGCTGGTCCGAAATCGCAGCGGCAACGATTTTGGCGTTCCTCTTGTTGATCAGCGGGCCGGGGCTGTGGCACGCCATGCTGCGCCGGCGGCTGGCGACTCATCCGGAAAAAGCTCCTGGGATGGCCGCTGAGTTGTGGTATGAGCGCATGGTTTTCAAGTTGGCGCGCAAAGGCTGGCGCAAGCTGCCAACACAAACGCCGGGCGAGTTCACCCGGCGGATCGAAGATGAAGTGGTGCGCGAAAAAGTAGGACAGTTTACGCGGCACTACGAATGGGCGCGTTTTGGAGGTTCAGCAGACCACGCCCGCCAGTTGCCAGAACTTTACGAAAGCATCGTAGCTTCCACCCGCCGCTGAACAAATCATGCTGGCAAGCCGATTCCCGCTTAGAAGCTGATCACCACGCCTGCGGCAGCGTATAGATTGCTGTACCGGCCGGAACTCACGTTGAGGGGTGGCTCGCCGGAATAGAAATCGCGGATTTCACCGCGAATCTTGATAGGCCCGGCCACGCGCACGTCGAGACCGCCGCCGATTTGAAACACTCCGGTAGTCGTGGATTTTCCGGGGTTAGGAGTCTGATTAAATTCCAACGTGGAACTAGGAGTGAAATATCCGAAGCCGCCGCCCACGCTCACCCACGGAGAAAACGCGGTTGAGGGAAATAGATTTATGCGCGCCGCGGGCGTAACGAAATAGGATTTGAAGGCGTAGGGTACAACATTGACGTCGTCCTGCAACCTGTTTCTGGGATCGACCACGAAGGGAACTTCTACGGAAACGCCGAAGACACCGAAGTTGAGAAAACGGTGGGCGTAATTTGCTTCAAACGTCAGCCCATCCCCGAAGTGGATAGTGCTTCCCCCCGCGGTCTGGTTGGCAATGAACGTCCGGCCGACGGTTCCAGCCACTTCATTACTCTGGGCGAGAGCATTCCCTGCGAGGATCGCCATCGTCAACAGAACCACGATCCCAAAATATTTCCGCGCCATCTTTCCTCCGTGCAGTTAAGGTTTAGTTGGAATCTTCTTAGATTAGCACGTCCCTGCGCAAGAGAATTCACATGGGAGATTCCCCGGTAATTACCTTGGTGTCAGCCCTTAATCGACCCCATAAGTGACCGTCTTTTACCGCTTGCGAGGGTCATACAGCCTTGAATGCTAGAATCGGAAATTGGATGCTTGACTAGATGCCAAATATTGCCGTCGAGGAAACTACGAAAATCCCCACAGCGCCGAAATCCACCAAAGTCGCCTTTGTCAGCCTGGGTTGCCCGAAAAATCTGGTCGATACCGAGGTGATGATGGGGATGGTGGCGGGGGCTGGGGCTGAGTTGACATCTACGCCGCAAGACGCTGATGTGATTGTGGTTAACACTTGCTCGTTTATTGCGAATGCGCAGCAAGAGTCGGTGGACACGATCCTTGAAATGGCTCAATTCAAAGCCACCGGACGCGCCCGCAAGCTGGTAGTGGCGGGATGCCTGGTGGAGCGCTTCCGGGACCAGATTCGTAATGACATCCCCGAGGTCGACGCAGTCGTCGGAACCGGAGAACTGGGGAAGATCATCGGCGCGGCTGGAATGAGTCCCGTGGCGTCGCCGGATTCTCCTCTAAAGATTCTCGGGACGCGCGCGGAAGGAGACGCGCGCGCGGCCCAAGGCCGATTTTCCCGCGAGACTTGGGACGGCGCCATCGCTGATCTGCCGAATTATCTCTACGACGAAGCCACGCCCCGCATCCTGGCGACTCCCCGGCACATGGCGTATATCAAGATTGCGGAAGGCTGCGACCATCCTTGCAGCTTCTGCATTATTCCCCAGTTACGGGGCCAGTTTCGTTCGAGGAGATTTGAATCGGTAATCGCAGAGGCAGAACGGCTGGCAAGATCGGGGGTGAGGGAGATCACGCTGATCGGCCAGGACACAACCTGTTACGGCGAGGATTTCGCGCTGAAGGATGGGCTGGCCCTCCTTTTGGAGAAACTGGCCGGGATCGAAGAGCTGCGATGGGTGCGGTTCCTCTACGCGTATCCCAACAAGATCACAAACAAGCTGCTGGAAACCATTGCAGCGCATGACAAGATTTGCTCGTACATGGACGTGCCTCTACAGCATGCTTCGCCCACGATGCTGAAGCGCATGAAGCGAGGCGGCGGCGCGGAGGTGTTCCTGCGCTCGATAGAAAAAATGCGCCGAATTATTCCCGGGCTGACCTTGCGAACATCTTTCATCGTGGGATTTCCCGGAGAAACCGAAAACGAATTTGAGGAACTGTGTGCTTTCGTACGCGCGGCTGAGTTCGATTGGATGGGCACATTCAGCTATTCAGATCAGGAAGGTGCGGGTGCGTTTGCGCTGGGGGAGAAACTTGGGTCGCGGGAAATTGAGCGGCGGCGCAAGCACTTGATGCAAATTCAAAGAAAGATCAGTAAACGCAAGAAGAAGGCGCTGGTGGGCCGGGAGTTTGATTTGTTGCTGGAAGGAACGTCCGCGGAAAGCGAGTTTTTGCTGGAGGGGCGCACCACCATGCACGCTCCCGAAATTGACGGCAAAGTGTTTGTGAATGACGTTTCCGAAGGAGTCCAGCCGGTGCCGGGTGAATTTTATCGCTGCCAGATCGTGGAGGCGCACGACTACGATCTGGTGGCGCAAATCGTGTAGGTGATCCATGGATCAAAAACCCAGGATTCGCAAGCGCCGTCTCAGCCTGAAGTGTCCCATTTGCAAAAAAGTGGTGAAGAACGGCGAGCCGGACTTTCCTTTTTGCAGTGACCGCTGCCGCATCATTGATCTGGGAAAATGGGCGAGCGGCGCCTACGTAATCAGCTCGCCGGTGCAGGATACGGACGAGGGCGTCGACCAGAATTCGGATTCAGAGGAATTCTGAGAGGCGACGTTAAAAGAAGACACCGTGAACAATTGCGACAAAGCTCAGCCCGGCACGTTCCCCGACCGTAGCGCGGGCGTCCCGCCGGCTGTGGCGGGGGCGTCTCGCCCACGCTTCGGCGAGGTTACTATTCATGACCGGGGCCGGTTCCCTCATTGGGAAAAGCAAGGAGCAGCCTACTTCATCACATTCCGTCTAGCGGACTCGCTACCTAAATCCGTGTTGGAAAAAATAGCCGGGGAGGGCGAAGACATCGTTCGCACTGCCGCACATTTGAGACGGAATCTATCTTCCGACGAACGCACTAAGATCCAGCGACTCTCTACCAAAGTCATCGAAGCTTACCTCGACCGCGGTGCAGGCACGCGCTATCTGCGACAGCCTGCACTCGCGGATGAAGTTGTTCATGCACTGCGCCATTTTGACGGTCAACGCTACCGGCTATTGGCGTGGTCCGTGATGCCAAATCATGTGCATGTTGTGGTTCGCATGCTTCCGAGCTGGACGCTGGCATCAGTTGTTCATTCCTGGAAATCGTTTACGGCGAAACGGGCAAACCAGATTCTTCACGCGCATGGAACGTTTTGGCAGAGAGAATGTTACGACCACCTGATTCGTGACGAAGGGGAATTTGAAAGATCGATCCGGTACGTTGCGGAAAATCCGGGCAAAGCTGGGCTCGAGAATTGGCCTTGGGTGTGGGTGTGTGGGCGAGACGCCCCCACCACAGCCGGCGGGGACGCCGGCGTTACGAAACCATGACGACACGAGGCCACGCTCCGCAGTGGGCGACGCTCACCGCGACTTTTTTTGGGACAGGCTTGGCGGAATTCGGTCCAGGAAGCGTGGCTTCGGCCGCAACCGTAATTCTTTGGTGGGGAGTCACGCGCTGGCTGCCCCCTAGCCTCCAACCGTCAGGCGCAATCGTTTTGGCATTACTGGCGGTCGCGGTTGGCATTCCCGCGGCGACCCAGGTTTCCCGCGCCAGCGGGATCAAGGATCCGCAATTTGTCGTGATCGATGAAGTGGCGGGCCAGTTCATCGCGCTGGTATTCGTGCCGGTATCGTGGCAATCTCTGTTAGCGGCATTTATACTTTTTAGAGGCTTCGATATGGTGAAGCCGCCACCCTTGAGGCGCTTGGAAAAGCTCCCCGAGGGCGTGGGCATTGTGGTTGACGATGTGGGGGCGGGACTTTACGCTTTAGCAGTGATGCAAATTCTGCTGCACTTCGGGTGGTTACGGCGGTAGTCGCGGAAAGAATGAATTGGGATCGGTATGGGGATCACTGATCGCGTGCTCGGAAAAAAGAACGTTAATGGGAATCCGCATATCGAGGCGGTAGTCCCCGATGCGGCGCTGCCCGGCGGCGAAGTGCGCATTACGGGGAGCGGACTGCGTCCGCACGACTTCCGGCAGCCTGCGGTGCGATTCGGCGAGGTCGAGGGCGCGGTCGTGGTGAGCGCAGATGAGTTTTTAGTTGCGCGTGTGCCTTATGGGGCCTCGGGACCAGTTGTCGTTTCCAGCAATGGCCAGGCGAGCAATGCTCAGCCCATTCGGGTGGCAGCGTTGATTGCAGAAAACCTGCATCCGGTGACCAATCCCGCGCTGGATGCGGAAGGAAACGTGTTCGTTACGTTTTCCGGATCGCGCGGGCAGAAGGTTCCAATCGCGATTTTCAAAATTGATACCTCCTACGAAGTCAAACCGTTCCTGTCGGAAATGATGAATCCGACCGCGATTGCCTTCGACAGCGCCGGACAAATGTACGTATCCTCGCGCTTTGATGGAACGGTCTATCGCGTGGCGCCCAACGGAACCATGTCGTCGTACGCGGAAGGCATGGGCGTGGCCACAGGAATTGCATTCGACCGCGTCGGGAATCTTTATGTGGGGGACCGCAGTGGAACTATTTTCAAGATCGCACCCGACCGTCAGACCTTCGTTTTTGCCACCTTGGAACCGAGTGTTTCCGCTTATCACTTGGCCTTCAGCCCACAAGGCGATTTATTTGTCACGGGGCCAACCACTTCGAGTTTTGACGCCGTTTATAAAATAGACGCCCAAGGCAGCGTTTCAGTTTTCTACCGCGGGTTGGGCAGACCGCAAGGATTGGCGTTTGATGTCGATGGCAATCTGTTCGTGGCTGCTTCCCTTGCAGGGCGCCGCGGCATCGTGAAAATCACGCCCGAGGGCAAAGCCTCGTTGCAAGTCGCGGGACATGGTCTGGTCGGACTTGCGTTCGCCCCAGGTCGTTCCGCGATTCTAGCGACCACCAGCGCCGTTCATCATTTGTCCTGGGATATTCAGGGACTCCCACTCGCCCCTGAAGCGATCTGAGTCGCCGTAAGCCACCAAAGACAGTAACGAGGTCCGGACTCTTCGGGTCCGCGTAGTCGAATTGAGCACAGTTCCGTAATAGAACGTCCCGTCCCGCAATGGCGTGCACGGGAGGAGACGCCCGTCCGCCGATTTTTCGCAAACCGCAGTATCCAAAAGGACTTTGTCCATTTGAGCACAGGGAGAACGTTTGGCGAAAGAGTTGCTTTTACGGGAGTGGTCCGAGAACGACATGCGGAAAGGTCCGGAAAATGACAAATCTGAATGAAATCAAAATCACACCGCGCGACCAGCAGGTTTTGAGCTTGCTGGTTCAAGGTTGCAGCAACAGGGAGATTGCGGCGCAGCTATCCATTAGCCCTCGCACCGTGAAGCAACACTTACGCACCCTTTTCCTGCGGGCGGGAATCAAGGAAGGGCGCAAACGAGTGAGACTGGCGACCGCCATGTTTCAGAAGGAGCAGATGGAATCATGCCACCAAGGGACCGTTTGACCGGAAGAGAAGTACAAGTTGCGGAACTGGTTTGGGAAGGTTTGACCAATCGCGACATTGGCCAGCGCCTGGGCACTACCGAGCAAGTGGTCAAGAATTATTTGCGCAGCACTTTCGATAAGCTAGGAGTTTGGAGCCGTCTCGAACTGGCTCTTTACGTTGCGGGGCACGGGGGGGTGCAGTGGCGGGACTCGTTGGATTCGATGCACGGCGGAGTACTGGGGCCGACCGCCTCGGCCGCAGCGGATTGATCGAGGGCGGATCCCGCGATCTCGCGAACGCGGTTTGATCAAATGCGAACCTGGGTAATGCTTTGCAGGAACTGACGCAAGTGCGCCGCTTCCTGCTCTTTGAGTTCAGTGAACTGTACTCCGATTCCGAAGCCTGGGCGGCTGTTGACTACTTTGCCTTTGAGTGGTGAGTTTGGCCTGGTTGAGCCACATACTGATCTTGAGCTTCGTGCCGATCGCCAAAGGAACAGGCATTCCGACAAAGCATCCGCCGCCGCTGAGGTCAGTAGCTTTGCCCCAAATGGGGGCGTTCAGGCCGTCGGGTTGAAGCTGCACCGAGTTCACGCACTGCATGCGCGGATTTTTCCGGCGCTCCGACGCTGTCTGGCGATGGAAGGAATCGGGGGCGGGCGCGGGCAACGGCACATCCCAAATGGATTTTTCTGGGGTGACGTTGATCACGCCGATTTGGCCAGCCCGTGGCGTTCCCGGTTGCCCTACCCAAGTCACGTGGAACCGGCTTTTTAGAGTTCCATGCGTGATCCCAATGATTTCCCCCGGCTTAATGCGTGTCTGGATACCTTTAAGTTTGGCCCCGGAGCGGCTGATGTCAACGGTGACGACGTTTTCGGAAAACACACGACCATCGATATCTGTCCCGAAGATTCGCACCGGCAGTGCGACTTCAGTTCGAGGCTCCCGGCGTTTACCCATGGCGTGGCGGCAAAGGTCAAAAACTACCCTAGAGCTATAGGTGATGTTAATTCAGTGTGGGGTACGCGCCAAGTGCCGAGCAGCATATTACTTAGAGCTCGGCAGAGGGCTAATCCAAGGGAAATGGCTGCAAAACATTGCGAACGGTCATACCTGATCGACGGGTGTCCGCGATAAGTGATGTTTCATCAATGGTTTAGGCATACTACGTCGGCCCTTCAAATTGCACTTTGGGAAGGCGTGCCTCAGGCACGCGTCGCAATGGTGTTTTCGTTGGAGTCTTGCAGTTCGGAGCCCGCAAATGACGCGAATCGAAACTTTTTGGATGGCGTGCGATTGTACCGAATCTTTGCGTTCTGAGTATGGTCCATTTCGCAGCCGGGCTGAGGCCGAAACCGAAGCCCGCAGGTTGGGATTTGGCTTCCTGTTGCGCTACGAGCATGTCTTGGGGAGAACGACCAAGTGGAAGAGGTGCGTAGCGTTTTTCTCGAATTGCCGCCGGAACAGGACCCGGAAAGATGCGCCCGTAGGTTCTACACCCGCTGCGCCACTTGCGGGGAAGCCGCCATGCATGATGAACCCTGGCGAGCCGAGGTTTGGGCCGACATTCATGAGTTCGAGCATTCCCGGCACAGGGTTCGACTCTTCGAACAGAATCGTGCCGAGGGACTAAAGGAAATTGGCAACTGGCGCGAGAGCGCATGAATATTTTTCCATCCCGTGTTTGCCTGCGCATCGTTTTTGAGGTACCTTTTTCCTGCAAACCTATGGTCCTCCTCGTCTCGCTGGTTCTGGCGCTCATTCCTCTGCTCGGCATCGTTTGGATCGTGTTGTTTGGATCGATCACCACCGTCGATGGCCTGTTCATGTCACTAATTTTGCTGGCGATTTCCGGCGTCTTCGGCGGGAGCGCTCTCTATGACTTGCGGAAGCCGCGCGCCAAGTCCGGGAAGCCGGCAACGGGGCCGAGCCGGTTGGCGTCTTCCACCGGGGCCGCGGAACTGAGCCAACGCGGCAAAGTGGAGAAGGTAGAATTTTTCGAAGCGAATGTGGGCCAAACCAATAAATCTGTTGTGACCTTTCTGAACGGCGATCCAGCCCAACTGCTGGTGTTCGAGGGAGATCTTCGGAATGCTCTGCCGGCGGGCCACAAAGTGCAAATCTCTTTCCGCAAGGCCGGCGGCTATAACGTATTGACCAGCGTAATCTCCGCCTGAAGGCGCGATGCCTGCAACCCGCAGCCCTCGCGGCGTTCCGTTTGCGGGATTACTTCTGTAACATCCCGTATCACTTCTGGAAGCCTTTCCCCCATAGCATGCGGTACAAAATCTAGTGGGCAGTTGTGTTCCCACTGGGGCGGAGTGTTTACGATGTCAGAGACGCGGGACGAACGCGGCGCACACCCTTCGACGTTGATGCGCGCCGAAGAGATTCAGACACAGATTCAACAGCTTTCCGGTCGCGACCTGCAACTCTGGTCAATCGCGATTCTGGTTGTACTGGTGCTCACCGCGGGTCTGCTCGCCCTGGTTCTACCCAACCTGGTCTGGGCGCAAAGAGTCATTCACATTGAGCAGGGATATCTGCCGCAGCTGTTTTTTGGCCTGATTTCGCTGGTATTGCTTTTCAATATTTATCTGCTTGGCCAGAAGCTCACATTGAATGCCACGCGCCGGGCGCTCATCAGCGAACTGGTCCTCAACGAGCGCCTGGAAAGTTTTTCCCTGATTGATCCACTGACGCAATTGCTCAACCGCCGCGCTATTCATGTGCTGGTTCCGCGGGAGGTGGCGCGCGCCAATCGCCTGGGCAGCAATCTCACCTTCATGACCATCGATATCAGTCATTTTCGTGCGATCAACTCCAAGCATGGAACGGTGGAAGGCGACCGGATTCTCAATGACTTCGGCAAAATGTTGAAAGACGTCTTCCGCGGAGGAGACTTCGTGTTTCGGCAGGGCGGCGACGAATTCCTCATCCTCATGCCCGACACCAGCGAAGAACAAGCTGACTATCCGATTCAGCGCCTGCTGCGCATGGCGGAAGCCTGGAATCTGAACAGCAAGAAGCAATACGAACTGTCGTTCAATTGGGCCACCGCGCCCTATGTAACCGGCACGGATTTTTCGGATGTACTTCGTGCCGTCGACCGCAAGCTCTACCAGAAGAAAAATAACCTGGTGCCGGTATTCTAGCTGTTCCCTCTTTCTCATCGAGAATGATCGGGCAAGATGCCAGATCATGACTGCCTGAAGGAAGAGTCCGTTCGCTCACGAGATGCCCTGCGACAAATCATTTCGCGGCGCCCGCGCGACTGAACTTCATGATCACCACGCTGGCGTGGGGAAAGGTATATTCCAGGCCGGGTGTGGCGGCGAGTGTGTTTTCCTTCGGCGCGACCTTTTCGGGATTGTCGGGGCTGTTTTCATCATCGAGACTGGGGGAGGTAAGCGTCTCCACCCGAGCGACGTCCGTGGTCGGAAAGCCAGCAAGTGTGATCTGCGCTCTGATATCCTGGGTGAGACTACGGTTCACGCAAAATAGAATCAGCTTGTCGCGATCGGCAGTTTCCGCAGCCACCACCTCCAGCCAAGGGACGCCCTCGATTTCCGGAATGCGCGACACCCCATGAGCCACCGAATAGCTTGGCCCGTCGTTGTCAACCGGCATCCACCAGGCGGGGCGTTCATTCGAATACATACGGAACACTTCAGCGCTGGGAGTTACATAAACCCGCCCGCGCTTTTTCAATACTCCGGCGATTTCCACCGTGCCGGTCATATCCGCAACCGGAACAATATCGGAGACCCGCATCAGCATGTTCAAGAAGCCAGCCGCATCAATGGCCCCGCCAAAATTGGCATAGCCCGGAGAACTGTTACTCCCCCCGGGAGCAACGAACACCCACTCGGTAAAAGCGAGACGAACGCTTTTGTGATCGCTATCCATGACTTGTTCAGCCATCTCACGGAGTCCCTTCTCGATTCCTACGGGCAAGGCGAGACTCGCAAGTGTCACGAAATCCGGCGAAGCGCTTGGCAAACGCACGCGATTGGTATCCACCACAAAATGAGTGGAAAGGTAGTCAAAGGTGCCGGGTCTGCTGGTTAATTGTTGCGCGTTCCAATCGCGAAAAATATCGACATCTTGCCCGGTGGCAATCAGCTCCGCTTTTGGATCGACTTTGCGGACCGCGCCGCTGAATTGAGTCGTGCGTTCCGCGGCCTGCGAGATCGCGGGATACCCCATATTCCAGTCGCCCCAGAGTTCGTTGCCCAATTCCCACAGCAATCCGCCGGAGTGGTCGCCCCAGCGCGCGTTCACATATTGCACCCAACGGGCAGCCTCTTGTGGAGTCCCTGAGCCCAGGTTTAAAGCGATTTGGGGCTGGGCTCCGACCAATTGGCAGAAGCGTAGAAATTCGCCGGTCCCGAAGGTGTTGTATTCGGGAATTCCCCAGGCCAAGTTAAGCAGGCTAAGCCGCTGGTCGCTGGGACCGATTCCATTTTCGAAATGGTAACCAGAAGTAAAATTGCCTCCGAAGCGGATGAGAGCTTGATGGAAATCGCGAACCTTCGCCACAACTTCCGGATCCATGCCCTCGATATTGTCCGCGGGCATGAGCGAGAGCTGATCAATCATGGTCCGAACATCGCCGTTTAAGGCCACCACGAAATCGACAGGCGTCGGACCGCTGAGCTGTCCCGCCGGCAGCTTGAGTGAAAATCGATAGCGCGCCCACTCTGTCGAGGCGGCGCGAATGACGGCATGCGCGAGTATCTGTTGCGGAGAGTCACGCTCACGCAGGGAAACGTCAATCGCGTCGCCGCCGGAAACATGCTTAACCCAAATGCTGCCCGTGTATTCAAGTTCGCGCTGGGCGGGTAAATAAATACGTTGCCGAATCCCAACCTCTTCAGCCGGCAGCCCCATCAGCAGGATGGATTGGTCCGAGTTTGCCGCGTCGCCCCGATGCGGCTCGTAGCGATTGCCTTGCCAATCGTAAAGCGGTTCCCAAGGCAGCGGCAGATCGAGCCGTGTGGCTCGCTCCAGTTCCGGCCGTTCCTTAAGCATCGATGCAACGTGGGACGCATCCCACATCTCCGGTTCGAGGCTCGGATTCTCCAGTAGCTCCGCCCACAAGCCGCCATTGATCGCGTTGCCGATCGGCTCCAGAAAAGTACCGAAGATGGTTTGGGGAATTGCTCTAGGCTGTGATGTGTCCGTTTGTACCCGGATGTGGATCGTGGAGGGTTGCGCCGGCAGCTGGCCACGAATCTGGGCAAAGGAGAACCGGCAAGGAAACAGTAGCAACAGAAACAGAAGGCAGTGGCGTGCGAACATGGGTGCTCCTGGGGCAGGCGAAATGGGGAAACGCGCATCAGGGTAGCGCGTCCACGCTAAATTGGTGATGTCCGATCCGAAGCATGATCGGATTATGTCTGCCTGCCCCTGACAGCTCAACACACTATCATGCTGACGGATTGCTGGAGAGCTTAATGTGGGCTACGGAATGGGCGTTCCACCATTCAGACACGCGGCTGCGTTGCCATCGGCCGAAGAACGGATCGCTCCTGACTGGTCAGCACAAAATGCGCGGCGGCCGTAACTGTCTCCCATGGGCGTGGCCGTCAAACGGAAACTGGAGGCTGGTGCGCCGGCGCACCCGGATAGCGAGAAGCTGTAGCCCTGGTTTTTACCGCTGGCTAGTCCGCTGGCGATGAGCATGGCTTGGTGCTGGTTGGCTTCGGCGGCGCCGAATCCATCGAGATCGGAAAGCGTGCAGGTGTACCCGACAGCAGGATAAGTAGCCGCGTAGGTGGTCTCGGCCTTAAGAATTGTGCGTACCGCGGCCAGAACGTTGGTTTCACTCCCAAAGGCGTTGATAGAAATTCTTCCTGAAGCCTGCCCCATGGCCTGTACGTGAATCTGTGGACCGGCAACCGGCGCCGCGTGCGCCTTCTTCATTCCCTCGGTGATATTTTTCAAAAGATCAGGATCGGCCAGCGGCAGCTTGATGGTGATGCCAATCTCATTCAAGGTCCAGAGCCCCGATTCCATTTTCATGGAAAAGACGAGGCGCGGCATAAATGGAGTTCTTTGGGCCTGGTTGTCTTTGTAGGTATGAACAGACAGCTCGATGTCGTCCTGATCGCCCTGCGGAGAGTCGCTTTCGACGACGATTTCAACTTTCTGTCCGGTTTTCGGATCGTCCGTCGAGAACATCACCGGTCCCGTTTCAAAGGTCTGAAAGTTTTTCCCTTGGGTGGGAAGCTGCGAGGCCATCACAGAATACTGCTGCAAGGTGGCCAGCGCCCCTGATTTCTCCAGGGTGGCTCGCGTGACCGCAGGCAAATGCTTGAGAAAGGTTCCTGGTTGCTTGCTGAAAAACATCTCCATCAAAGCCTGCCGGGGAGTTTGTGGGAGTGCCCGGGTCGCACTCTGCGCCGACAGGGCAACACTGCACAAGATCAGGAAAACAAGGACGACGGCCGATTTCCGCATGAAGAGTCTCCTGCCAAGGGTTGTCTGATCTTGGCATTCCTGGGGTAGAGACTCCAGTTACCGAGGTAAGGAAGGGATCGCGGGGATTTATCCACGGAGTGGTCGCAGTGCCTAACTATGAATCGGTGTGCGGCAGTTCCACCTTTCGGCATTGCAGCCGACGACAAAACCGCTTTTAATTTGGCTGCTTGATGCGTTGCAGGTAGTAGTACCATTTGCCACCGAACTGCAAGATGGTAGCCAGTTGCCAGCCTTCTTTGCCGAAGCCGTTCAACTGCGCTTCCGAGGCAGTGGGTGCATCGGTGACCAGGATTTTGTATTCGATCTCATTCACAGGATCGGATTTTAACGCGACTCCGTTGCGATGCCAAATCAAACAATTAGCACTCGTTCGCACAGGAAGCATCTGCGGCGCTTCGCCCGGTAGAAGCATCCAGGCACCGCGATCCCCTTCAGCATCAACCGGCCTAAAGATTTAAGCGGGAGTGTCGATAATACTAGGGACAACGCGTCGCACTCGTGTGTAACTATGATTTCCCTGAAAAAATATCTGGACATGGACCCAAGCAAGACTGGAGCGGGCCAAGCAGTTACAACCAAGCTGGGCGCCGGCAAGCCCGAGGCCGAATCGGACACGCTTACTAACGCCGTACTTGAGTCTTATCGCTCCGCATTATTGGCCGTGGGTAACAACGGGGCCCGCGCCTGCCCGCACGTCGGTGCGACCATGCAGCACGCTCTAGCCAGCTTAGAAGATCGCCTGCCTGCTCAGCCGACCGCCGCGCTGATCAGGGAAACTGAATCCCAAGTTGAACAGCAACTCGTGCAATGGGGAGAATGCAGCGCGGATTATTTCAAAACCAAAGCCACCGAGGTGAAAGAACTTCTCATTGTTTTGGCGCGCACGGCTGAATCCATGGGCCAACGCGATCAACGCTATGCCAGCCATTTCGACGAATTCAAGGCGCAGTTGCAAAACATTGCCGACCTCGAAGATCTGGCGCAGATTCGATCCTCCCTGGTACGGCAGGCGACCGAGCTGAAGACCTACGTCGATCAGATGGCGCAAGACAGCCGAGAGGCGGTCACCCATCTGAAATCAGAAGTGACCACGTACGAGACCAAACTAAAAGCAGCGGAAAAGCTTGCGGCGCAGGATCCTTTAACCAGCCTGGTAAATCGCCGCAAGATCGAAGAACTCATTGAGTGGCGCATCACGCACCAACAGGTGTTCTGCGTGGTCATCCTTGATCTGAACCGATTCAAGCAGGTCAACGATACACACGGACACGCCGCGGGGGACAACCTGCTGCAACAATTCTCGCAAGAATTGCGGTCGAACATCCGGTCTAATGACATCGCCGGCCGCTGGGGTGGAGATGAGTTTCTCGTGATCCTGGATTGCAATCTCGATACTGCCAAGGTCCAGGTCGAGCGTCTGCAGAAATGGGTCTTAGGGGAGTACACCCTCAAGCTCGCACCCAGCTCGAAAGAAGCGAAAGTGAAAATCGACGCTTCAATCGGAGTCGTGCAATGGCAAATGGGCCAAACCGTGAAGGAATTAGTGGCCAGCGCGGACTCAGCGATGTATCGCGCAAAAGCCGTGGCCGCCGGCCAAAAGGCATGATCCATTAAATACAAGTGCCGATTGCGAAATCCAGTACGGCACGTTTATCGGCCATTATCTCGTCTGCGCTCGCAACTTCCTTTGGCGTCCAGCCTAGTGAGCAGAGAACGCACGCTGCTCCGAGCCAGAGCAATGGCGCAATCGGCTGCCCATAGTACGGCCGAAGGCACTGGCATCAGTTTTGTGGTTTTCCGGCAGCTAGTTTGGCCACGTTTGATTTCCAGAATGAGCTCCCGGAGGGGGAGACACCGGAGGTTCTCGCGGGAGCGGAGACCATGTCCGGGGTAAGGTCCGGCGGACGACGGCGTCCGCCCCTACGTGTGCGCTTTCAAAATCCTTGGCTAACTAGTCTCTCCACCGTAATCCCGCTGTTGTCTGAGTCGCCACGCAGCATCTTCTCTACATACTTGGCGATCACGTCGACTTCTAAATTCACCGGATCGCCGGATTTCAGCGATTTCAAGTTTGTCATTTCGACCGTGTGCGGAATGATGGCGACAGTCACGCTAGTTCCTTCGATTCTGGCGACGGTCAGACTAATGCCTTCAATCGAGAGCGAGCCCTTGAAGATCACATAGCGCGCTAGTTCGGGTGGGATTTCAATGCGCAGCCAGTAGTCGTCCGCATCAGGGATCGGGTCGAGCTCCATAAATTTTCCGGTTCCATCCACATGGCCTTGCACAATGTGCCCGCCAAAACGTCCGTCGGCCCGCATGGGGAGTTCCAGATTCACCAATGCGCCTTTCTTGATCCGCGAGAAGGAAGTTCGCTGCCATGTTTCCGCGGCCAAATCGGCAGCAAATGATTTCGGGGTGATTTCGATCGCGGTCAGACACACGCCGCTCACGGCGATACTGTTGCCCTTGCCAAGTTCCTTGACCAATTGAGAAGACGAAATGGTAAGCCGCCGGTTACCGTGTTCTTGAACGATGCTCGCAACTTGTCCAACTTCTTCGATGATGCCAGTAAACATGGAGACCTCCGAAGATCAGCATTTAGCAATTGGCACTTAGCAAAATGCGTGTCTCACCACTACCGGTCCGAATGCTAAGTGCTAAATGCTAATTGCTCCCTCCTGATACGGGTCCCTTAGATACCCTTCGACCGCAAAGTCTTCTCCGAAGCGGTGCAGACGGATGGACTTTACCCGCGCCGCATCGTTCATGCGAGGAAAGCCATCTCCCGCCGCAAATGGAACAGAGCCGGTCCCAGCGAGAATCTTGGGAGCGTAGTAGAGAAACACTTTGTCCACCAGGCCAGAAGCCAGCGCCGTCCAGTTGATCATAGCCCCACCTTCAATCAAGAGGCTGGTAATCTCCATCTCGCCCAAACGGCGGGCGATTCCCGCCATGTCGGGACGGCCATCCACCGTGACCGAGGGAATCTGTTCCACGCGAATGCCGTGGTCCTGCAGTTGCCTCTTCCTTTTTTTCTTCGGCGAACGAACAAAGGACCACCACGTCACTCTGCGCGGTTTTCACCACGCGAGAGGTCAGGGGAAGGCGAAGCTTGGAATCCATAATCACACGCAGCAGAGAACGCCGCCGCGGCTTCCCAGTGCGATCGGTCAGGAGCGGGTCATCTGCGACGATGGTGCCAACTCCTACCATGATCGCGTCGTGCTGATGGCGTAACTGCTGCACATGGGCGCGTGCCGGTTCGCTGGTGATCCATCCGCCTGTGGCTCCGCCCGCTCCAAGAGCGGTGGGATTGTGCGACTCGCTCGGCGGTGGCGCAATTTTGCCGTCCAGCGTCATGGCAGCCTTCAGGGTGATGAGCGGCGTGCGCGTCCGAATATATTTCGCAAACGGCTCATTCAACTCTTTCGCTTCTTCTTCCAGAATGCCGGAGGCAACATTGACTCCGGCTTCGCGCAGCTTTGCAAAGCCCTGACCGCTTACTAGAGGATTTGGATCCTGCATGCAGGCCACCACACGACGCAGGCCGGCAGCAATCACCGCATCCGCGCAAGGCCCCGTCCGTCCCTGATGCGAGCAGGGCTCCAAATTGATGTAAAGCGTGGCGCCGCGAGACTTGTCTCCGGCTTGCTCAATCGCGAGAACCTCCGCATGCTTCAATCCATCGTAGGTGTGAAAGCCTTCGCCCACGACTTCACCGCGTCCGTCTACGATCAAAGCGCCGACGCAAGGGTTAGGCGAAGTTAGACCAATGCCCTGCCGCGCCAGCGCGAGGGCGCGGCGCAAAAATTGCTCGTCGGTTTCGCGGGATGTATCCACGCTAAAGATTATTTCACCACAGAGGCACGGAGCCACGGAGAACAGCAAGAATAGAATAACGACCGCTTCTCGCTACAACACCCCAGAATTTTCTATATCTCCGCTTTGCTCTGTGGCTCTGGGTCTCTGTGGTGAAAAAGCAATTACGCAAACAGCGATTCGACAAACTCCTTCGGATCGAAGGGCAGCAAGTCTCCTATCTTCTCTCCGACGCCCACATAGCGCACCGGCAATCCTAGTTCTCGCGAAATGGCCACAACCACGCCGCCTTTGGCGGTGCCGTCGAGCTTGGTCAAGACAATGCCGGTTACTCCGGCCGATTGCGTGAACAAGCGCGCTTGTTGCAATCCATTTTGTCCCGTAGTCGCGTCCATGACGAGCAAGGTTTCGTGCGGCGAACCTGGAATGATGCGTTGGGCGGTGCGTTGCATCTTTTCCAACTCCGCCATCAG
This sequence comes from uncultured Acidobacteriaceae bacterium, assembly GCA_963712035.1. Taxonomy (GTDB): domain Bacteria; phylum Acidobacteriota; class Terriglobia; order Terriglobales; family Acidobacteriaceae; genus PALSA-270. Next base: position 67,133 of record CAVQGL010000012.1, read on the forward strand.
ATTCGTTTTGGTGTGCAACCTGCCAGCCGTGTCCACGATGACGTAATCGATTTTGCGTGCGCTTGCAGCTTGCAAAGCGTCGTAAAGTACGGCCGCCGGGTCGCCTCCCGCCTTGGTGCGAATCACCTCCGTCCCCGTGCGGTCGCCCCAGATTTCCAATTGCTCGATAGCGGCGGCGCGAAATGTGTCCGCCGCGCACAGCAGAACCGTTTTGCCGTTGGAGCGCAATACCTGCGCCAGTTTTCCGATGGTCGTGGTCTTGCCCGTACCATTCACGCCCACCACTAGAATAACCTCGGGCGTGCCGTCAACTTTGCGCACCGGGTGACTGTTCGCGCTCAGCAAAATGGCCAGTAACTCCTCTTTCAGCAGGCGCTTCAGTTGGTCGGCATTCTTGATCTGTTTGCGGTCGGCTTTTTCGCGCAGCTTCTCTAGCACTTCATGCGTAGTGGTAGCGCCCAGGTCGGCCCCGATTAACGTACCTTCCAGATCGTCGAGCGTTTGACGGTCAATTTCTTTGCCGATCGAGACGACGTCTTCAATGCGCTCGGCAAGATTTTCCCGCGTGCGGGTGACCGCTTCTTTCATGCGCTCAAAAAATCCGGGTTTAGGTTCGCTGCTGCCGAAAAGGGTCTGGATCATGATTGCAGAACTCTGGGCAAGGTAACTTCAATTATAGCGGGCGGAATCGTAAATCAAGGGCAGCAGACTTCTTTTGTAGAGACGTAGCTTCGCTACGTCACCGCGGCTGCGTCGCACCCGCCGCAGTTGGACTCAGCAGCGAAACGCAGTTGGAACCGTGGCAGCTAGACGTGACAAGTTACGTTTCTACGGAAGTGCAGGTGTGAAGAACCGTGTCTTACGCCCGCACGCTGCTGGCTGCTACCTCTTCCTGTGGAATATTCGGCGTTCCATTGGATGGTTCGAGAGAAGCTGGCGGCGAAGGGATCACGGGAAAAGGTGCTGGGACTCGCTGCAATGTAATTTCCCCGCGCTGATAAATTCCAATCAGGGCGGCAGCCGCGGCCGGATCTAGCCGCTTGCCGGAGAGTCTGCGAATAATCCGCAGGGCTTCTTGCGGGTCATGCGCCAGTTGATAGGGGCGGTTGGTGGTCAACGCGTCGAAAGTGTCGGCCACCGCGATGACGCGGGGCAACAATGGAATCTCGTCAGCCTTTAGACCATGCGGATAGCCGCGTCCATCCAACGATTCGTGGTGCAATTCGATGCCGGGAATCATCTCCTTCAACTGGGCAACCGGGCGCAGGATGTTTGCGCCCTTGGTGGTGTGCGTCTTCATGATGGCGAATTCTTCCGTGGTCAGCGCCCCCGGCTTGTTGAGAATGCGATCTTCAATCCCGATCTTCCCGACGTCGTGCAACTGAGCCGAAATTCTTACGATTTCTATCGCGTCCTCCGACAACCCCAACTCCTTCGCGATCATGATCGAGTAACGCGTGACGCGATCGGAGTGGCCTCGCGTATAAGGATCCTTTTCGTCGACCGCGCCCGCCAGCATCTGAATCGAGCCCATGAACAATTCACGGTTCTGGTTGGCCGCATTCTTCAGATCGAGCACGAAATGTTCCAGCTCTTCTGACATGTGGTTGAAGGTCTCGGCCAGTTCGCCAATTTCGGTGCGGCTTTCCAGTTGAACGCGCTGGGAAAAATCGCCGCGCGCAATCGCCCGGCTTGAGTCGATAAGGACCTTTAGGGGATGGGTTATACGCTCGGCCGCATAAATACTAAGGCCGATGCTCATCAGCACCGCAACCAACGCCAGAAGTCGCGCAGTGTGCTGCATCTCAAAGACGCCACTGTAAGCCTGATCGCGCGTCTTCTGCACCACCACAGCCCAATCAAGGTTCAACACTGGACTGTAGGTGCCGAGCATTGCCACGTTTTCCTTCCCGGTGTTCATGGTAAATTCCCGGGTTGCGGCAATTAGCTGCGCTTTGCTGCCCTGCTCCACGAAAGTTCTGACAATTTCCAGGCCAGTCATGTCCTGCCCGGTAACATAGTCAGGGGTGACGCCGGCCACCAGGCGTCCTTCGCTATCGACCACGTAAGCAGTCAGGCCGCTGCGCTGCAGGTCTTGCAATCGCCGCACGAGAAATTGCAGATCCACGACTGTGCCAATCATGCCCAAAAATCGGCCACTGTACATCACGGGCGTGCTCACCAGAACCACAGTGCGCGCGGTTTTTCCGCTGCCTACTACCAGCGCGGGACCGTTGTAGGCGCGGCCTTCGCTGGCCGCGGCGTAGGCACGTTCCATCTCCCGCCGAAGAAACGCATCCGGCGCGATGCGGCCGGCCGAAATCCCCTTGGCCTCAGAGTTCAGCAGCGTGACATAGGCTAGATCATTCGAAGAAGAGACAAATGTCTGCAACAAGGCCCGTAATTCGGGGGCTTCCACGTTGTCGCCGGTCAAATCATCACCGCTCGCAACTTGCAGCGCTGAGGAAAGATTCGCCAACATCATGCGCAGCGATTCTTGACGTTGGGAAATTTCATCGGCTAACGAACGCGTCACCGTGTTCTGCAGGAGGCGTTCATTGGTGATCAAGCGGTCCCGGTTAATCGATTCAACTTTCGCCGAATAAAAGTACATGGGGACTACGCTGATCACAACGAGGACACTGAGAATGAGGTAAAGGACCGGGACCCGCGATGGGATGGAAAATTTGAATGACAAGACGGGCCTCAACCTCTTGTAGTCCATGGCCAGAGAAAAGAGATTCCTTAAGAGTTTACTTTGAGTCCGGGCATCCCACGGGGAAGAGGGAGGTGACAGCGGTTACGAAGGTACCTCGGTAACCAAACGTACGTCATCATTCCCCGTGATCGTGATCCTAACGCTCAATGCTCGCGCTTTGCGCTGCGCGTCATCAGTTCATCAATGGCTTGCCTAGGTGGCTTGTGATTCTGCAGGATAGCGTACATCTGTTCCGTGATCGGCATTTCGATTCCGCGCGCCTTTGCCAGGCCCATAGCGGCATGCGTGGTGGATACGCCTTCGGCTACGCTGCCGTGCATCCCGGCAATGATCTCCGGCAATTTGCGGCCGCGGCCCAGTTCGACTCCCACGCAGCGATTGCGCGACAGCCCGCCGGTGCAGGTAAGGACAAGGTCTCCTAGGCCGGCCAAGCCGGACATCGTTTCCGTCCTGCCACCACAAGCCACCACCAGGCGCGTCATTTCGGCGAGTCCGCGCGTGATCAGCGCGGCAATAGAATTGTGCCCTAGACCGAGTCCGTGACAGATGCCGGCGGCAATAGCGATCACGTTCTTTAAAGCCCCGCCTAGCTCCACGCCGGTGACATCGTCGTTGGTATAGACGCGGAACCGGGGATCGCTGAATTCACGCTGAACGATTTCTGCGAGCTGCGCATGGTGAGATGCGATGGTCAGCGCGGTCGGATCCCCACGGGCCGCTTCCACGGCAAACGACGGACCGCTGAGCGCCCCTACGCACGGCGGCAGGCCATCGCCTGTCCCGATCACCTCGGAAATCACTTCGGTCATGCGGAGAAGCGTAGTTTCCTCGATGCCTTTGGTGGCGCTGACGATCAATGCTTCAGGATTTAAAAACGGCCGCGCCTTCTGAAACAACGCGCGGCAATGTTGCGAAGGCATGACACTTACCACAATCTGCGCGTCGCGCATGGCTTCTTGCAAATCAGCGGTGGCGCTAACGGATTCGGGTATGAGCTGGCCGGGCAGAAATTGTTCGTTGACGTGGCGGGCAGCAATGGCCTGACGCACCTCCGGTTCGTAAGCCCACAAACGGATGCTGTGCGTATTTTTCCGGCCCAGGACAATCGCCAGACCCGTTCCCCAAGCGCCGGCGCCGATGATGGCAATGCGGCTCATCCTCGCCTCCACTGGAAACGCGGCTCCGTTCCGGCACGCAGTCGCCGGATATTGTCGTGATGCTTCACCACCACCAGAATTGCGGTCACTGCCATGAAACCAAGCACTGGGAGCGCAGCGTAATCGCGAAGCCACCAGGCCAAGACCGGAAACAGAGCAACCGCGAGGATCGAGGCGAGCGAGACGTAACGAAACAGGAGCACAACGGCCAGGAACACACCAATTGCCAGCAAGACCACCTTGGGTACGAGCATGACAAAGGAACCCAGGCTAGTGGCAACGCCCTTGCCGCCACGAAATCGCAGCCACAACGGAAAAATATGTCCTGCCACCGCGCACGATGCAGCGACGCCCGCCAAAATTCTCTGATCCGGAAAAAGAGAGCGAGTCAGCAGCACTGCAGCCGCGCCTTTCGACGCGTCCAGAAGCAGCGTCACCACTCCCAGTGCCGGGAAAGAGCGCGCCACATTGGTGGCTCCGATGTTTCCGCTGCCACTCTGGCGCACATCCTGGCCGCGAAAGGAACGCACCAAAATATATCCGAATGGGATGGAGCCGAGCAGATAACTCGATAGGGCTGTGAGAACAAATGCGGTCATTGATCGAATCCAAAGCGCGCGATCTTAGTGTACTTCGCGCCACCCCGCAAGAGCTGGCTCTCATACAAAAAGAAGTCGCGGGCCGTCATCGCACCAAACTCCGGAGCAGGCAACACGGCTAATTTCTCTTGCAAATGGGCGAACCCTAGATTTGGTCCATCACCTTTCCGCCAGCGTGGAGCGCCCGAGCCTCCTGCACGCCGAGCCAGGGTCAGGTGCGGGCTGAACGGATGATCTTCTCTCGGGATTCCGACCATATTCGACGTGTTGTTTACAGCTTTCGCCAGCGTTGTCAGTTCTGGTCCACTCTCAATTCCAGCCCAGAATACTCGCGCGGCGTTCGCGGTTGGGAAAAAGCCATAACCGCGGAAGACCAATTCAATTTTCTCAGCCCGAACCGAAGACAGAGCTTGCTTGATTTGGTCGACTATCTCGGCCGGCTTTTCCCCGATAAATTTTAAGGTGACGTGCAACGATTCCGGCCTTACCCACCGAGCCTCAGGAGCGAATCCTCGCACCCCGTCCATGAAGCGCGCGATACGCTCGCGGATCGCGTCGTCAATGTCGAGAGCAATGAAAATGCGCATTTAGCAATTAGCACTAGGCAGTTGGCCACGCGGTATCGATGAGTCCCGCTGAGTGGCTAAATGCCGGATGCCAATTGCTAATTGCTGCTCTACATCAGCTTTCTTCTCACCAGATCAAGCGCCTGCTGCGAGGTGAACCAACGAATGCGCTCGCGGTCGCCTGGGTAGTTGCGCTCTACCACTTCGATGCCTTGTTCCGAGGCCAACGCCACAAAAACCAGCCCAACCGGCTTCTCTGGAGTCCCTCCGGTTGGCCCAGCCACGCCAGTTACGCCCACCCCGAGAGTGGTGCCACAACGTTTGCGGATTCCCTCCGCCAATGCCGCTGCTACTTCGCGGCTAACCGCACCGTGAGCTTCGATCAGTTCCGGCGGAACACTGGCGAACTCGGTCTTCAATTCATTCGAATAAACCACGGCGCCTCCCGCAAAATAACGGGAGCTTCCGCTCACCGAGGTCACGCGCTCCGCCACCAGTCCACCGGTGCAGGATTCCGCCACCGCCAGCGTGGCTCCGCGCATTTGCAGGAAATAACCGACAATCTGCTCCAGCGAATCACCGTTATCGGAGAAAACAAAATCGCCCAACTCTTCTTCGATTTCCTCCGCCAGTTGATCCACGCGCTGCTGCGCAGCTTCGAGTGATTCGGCACGAGTCCGCAGATGCAGTTGAACTTCGCCTCGTCCCGCCAGAATGGTTGTGTCCACATCGGTGTAACGTTTGTAGATGGGCGCGACCCGAGCGTCGCACTGGGACTCGCCCATCATGGCGATTTTGAGAACGCGGGTGGAAATATGCACCGGGGGGGTATTGGCGCGCAGACGATCCAAGCACTGTTCGTCGAACAACGCTTTCATTTCATGCGGAGGCCCCGGCAACAGGATGATGATCTTCTCCTGCCCTTCGTACTTTCCGCTAATCCACTGTCCCGGCGCGGTGCCGTTCGAGTTGGACAGTACAGTAGCTCCGTCGATCACGTCGGCTTGTTTGGCGTTGTTGGGTGACATCTTCCAGCCGCGGGCGGCAAACCGCCGCTCGATGCCCGCCACGATCGCGGGGTCGCGGTGGAGTGCGACTCCTAAAGCTTCGGCGACTGCCTCTCGCGTCAAGTCATCCTCGGTAGGGCCGAGGCCGCCCATGAAGATGGCAATGTCTGCCCGCAGCAGAGCGAGATGCGCGGCCTCCGTGAGACGTTCGCGCTGATCGCCCACGATGGTCTTGAAGATAACCTCGACGCCCAACTCGTTCAATTTTTCGGTCAAATAAAGGGAGTTCGTATCCTGCCGGAAGGGGGTGAGCAATTCCGAGCCAATCGCAATGATCTCAGCGTTCACGCTAGCAGTTTAAATGAAATTTGCGGACTGGCTGTGACCATACAAACGGAAGTGGCGAAAGATTTAAGACCTCCGATATCATGGCAATGAGGCGAACTCTTAGAGGGAATGTGGTGGAATTGTGCGCGTTTCATACAAGAGTTGCTCTACAATAGACGAAAGCCTGCCTTCCCCCAAAGTCCCGGAGTGAGCGTGCGTGAAGCCCACAAGAACCGATGACAAACCGGCAGCCGCTCAAGGGTCCTCTCTACAGGAGCTGTTGTCGGCTGCCTTCGTAGTGCAACAGCACAATGAGCGCTTGCACATGGGGCAGCCGCCGGAAACTGGGCACTCTCAGATCCTTAAAGAAGTGCTTGAGGTTCAGGAGCAGTTGCGGGGCTCGCACCTTGACTTGCGGGAAAAAGCCGCCCTGGTGGCGCGCCGAGTTCGGCAAATGACGCAGGCCAGCGGTTCTGCCATTGGCGCATTGAACCAAGACCATGTCGAGTATTACGCAGCGACCGGAAGCGCGGCGAGTCTCGCGGGCGCCAGCGTGGCCCGAGTCGATAGCTTGGCTCAGGAGTGTCTGGAAACTGGCCAAATGCTGCAGTGTTCCTCAACCGAGACCGATCCCCGGGTCAGTCAGGAACTTTGCCATGCGTTAGGAGTGAAGGCTCTCATCGGGGTTCCGTTAAAGCGTCGGGGCAAGGTGGTGGGAGTTTTGGAGGTTCATTTCGCGCAGTTTAATTCCTTTCACGATCAGGAAGTGCGCACCTGCCAACTGCTATCGGCCCTAGTGGAAGATGCCATTGTCAAGGGACCGCACGATGCTTCGGACGACGTAGTTCGCCCTGGCGTGCCTCCGAAAACGTCGAATGCCCAGCCACGCGTAAACTTCAGCGACACCGAATCCTTGCTCGCTGCGCTAGAAAAGATAAGACCGAAGCTTGAGCGACTGGCGAGAAATCAAGCGCCGGCGGCGCCTGCACAGTCTGCAAGTGCCAAGGAAAATCCGGCGGCTGCGGAGGAGCCTGATTCCTCCGCGGGAGTTTGCCGCAATTGCGATCATCGCTTGGCGGAAGACGAGGTCTTCTGTGGAAATTGCGGAAGCCCTCGTCAAACCCAGCATATCTGGTCCTCGCTCCTGGAATTGCAACGCAAGGCGGAGGCCTCCGCTCGCCAAGGTGGGGGGACCGGGGAAGGGGTGGTGGATGCATTCGACGACCCACTCGACGTTTTCCCTTCGGAGTTGGAAGAGATAGTCGCGAAATTCTCTGGAGAGTCCTTTGAGACGAAAGAAGCTAAGTCCGCCGCAGTTAGTCTGCCGGCTTTTGCTCAGGGACTTGTTGCGGAGGATGTTTCGTCTGGAAACGAGAAATCCGACCCCGCGAGCGCCCTCTTCCCCGGCAAAGAGAGCGCGCTTGAACCCGAGGAGGCACATGCCGCTTCTGCGCCCGCTTCGGCAGAATCAACGCGCGAGGCAACCGGTCCCTTTCTAATCGAGAAACCTCCAGAGACCCCTCCGCCGGCGCCAGAGACTTATCCGCCGTTCACCGGGTTTGCTTCGGACACTAGTCTTCTCTCGTTACCGGCGGAGTCGGAACCGGAAACTGCAGCCGATCCTCCCGCAACGCCGCCCGGCCTGCCCAGCCTGGAGGCGCAAAGCGCTGCCGCTGCTGAAGGTTCGACGGACGAGACCGCGCCTTGGAACTCCGCAGCCAAGACCAAAGAATGGTTAGAGATCGAACGCAACGTTGGACGCAACCAGGAGGGTTGGTTGGCCGAGATATGGCGGGAGCAGCGAGCCAACGTGTACCTGGCCGTTTCGGCTTTGCTTCTGGTCGTCGTCCTGCTCGGTTGGGCTGCGCCCTCCAAACCGCCATCCGAGCCGGTAGCCGGAACGGCCAAGGCTAGCCACGCCGAACCGGCGCCACAACCCGATCTCACTCTATCGGAGAAGTTGCTCGTCAGCCTTGGTCTCGCCGAAGCTCCAGCCCCCGAGACAGATGATCCAGGCAACCCCGACGCTAAAGTCTGGATTGATGTGCACACCGCGCTCTACTATTGCCCGGGATCCGACCTCTACGGGAAGACACCGGGAGGGAGGACTACCTCTCAACGCGAGGCCCAGGAGGACCAGTTTCAACCCGCCATGCGCAAGGCTTGTAAATAGTACGGTCTTTTCGCTTACCGGCTACAGGATTTTCCACACGCATTTAGGTTTGACAAGGATCTGGGTCTGTCCAAGAATGTGCACAGATATTGTTCTGTGGAGAAAACAATAAAGTGGCAGACAGCCGTTCGGATCCCGTGAATTCACACGAAGAGTTGAACCCTTTACTGAACCCTCTGCTAGAACAAAACCTGGCACGCTGGGCGCGAATCTATTTCACGACGCCCGTCGAAGGCCGGGACCAAGCGGTGCGAGATCTTTTGCGCGAACTTCGAGTTGACGTCAATGCAAGCGCTCCACAATCGGCTTCCGAACCGGAGACGCTCGCTCCACAAGCCACCAGTGTTTTTTGCTCGAATTGCCACAGCGAAAATGCTCTCGACCAACAGTTCTGCGGATTTTGTGGAGCTCCCTTGAATCTCCGCGAAGATGTGGGAACACTCATTCCGCAGCCCGAAAGAGCGGCTTCCGCGGAAGAACCACGAGACCGGGAACTGCCCCCCGTAGAAACCCTGTCTTTCCTCGGTCTCGACCCGAATCGTGCGGGCAATCGGGCCGATGACGAACTTCGGTTCTTGCGGGAGAAGTCTTATGGGAGCGAGTATTACGAGACTCACTCTGCTGGTCCGCGTTGGAAATGGTACGCTCTTGCCGTCATTCTTATTCTGGCAGCGTTGACTTATCTCGAGTGGCCCACGCTGCGGAGCCGTCTACAATCTGTTTGGCGACCTTCGCCAGCTGTCAGCGCGCCCGCGGTGGCGAGCGCTAGCGCTCCGCCGCCCCCCATGCCGACTGCGGCGCAAGCATCCCCCAACGGCAAAGCCCAACCGTCGACAGCCAGTTCTCCCACACCAATCCCGGTGGCGCCCAGTACGGACAACGTGGTCTCTCCGGGTAACAGCAAGGCGGGGCGCTCAACTCCGCCCCCGCAGCCCCTGACGCTGGCGGCCCACAAAGAGGCAATCGACGCGGCTCCGCAAGGTGCGCAGGAACTGCTCGAGGCGCAGCGCTATTTGGACGGTCGCGGCGTCCAGCACGACAGCGGGCAGGCCGCCGCGCTATTGTGGAAAGCGGTGAGCAAGCAGAACGCGCGTGCCGACGTTTTGCTAGCCGATCTATATCTGCGCGGCGATGGAGTGCCAAAAAGTTGCGATCAGGCAAGGCTTCTGTTGGTTGCGGCCGCTAAGAAAGATGCGCCGGGCGCGACCGAAAAATTGCGCAATCTCGAATCGAGCGGCTGCCGGTGATCCGCAAAAACAAAGCCCCCCGCATTCCGTCGGGGGGTGTTGGTTCTTATAAATGCTAACCAATTCTGCAGCTAGGCCTGGTGGCTGTGAGTCGCCCGGTCCAAATCCAGGATGCTTTGTTCCCAGCTTTCGAGCTCCTCAGGCTTGGCCGGTTCCTTCGTGCAAGCGGGCTTCGTACCAAAGGGCGAGTTCGACTCGGTTCCATAATCCGAGCTTGTCGTAAATGACTCTAAGGTAGTTCTTGACGACATGTTCGGTGGTTCCGATATTGGCTGCGACTTCGCGGTTCTTAAGTCCCTGGGCAACGAGGGCGATGACACGCTGCTCTCGTTGATTTGGGGTACGCTTTCCGTAGCTGTCGTTTCCAAGCATAATTGCCTCCGGTATAAGAGAGTTGCGAGTTTCACCCGCTTGATTCCACCACTGATTCCGAACCTAAGAAAAAGACGATTGAAGTGCGCCTTTACCGTACGCTGGGCCATGTTGAGCTGTTTGGCGATCTCTGTGTTGTCACATCCCTGGAGCAGCAATTCCGTGATCTGCCTCTCACGCGGGCCTAGACGAACCGACGTTTCGTTCATCCCTGATTCCCTTCCCTGACCAATTCGAGCATCAGCTTTCGTGTTTAATAAAATTACAATTGGACGGTCTTCCCCCGAAAGCCTTGCGCACACCCCAAAACCGACCTTCCCCAGAGTTACAGCATTCGCCTTGCCACCTGCTTGCAGTTTTAGGAGAAACAAATTTCCACATTTTGAAGGATTTGCTGAGACCCGCGCAAGAGTCCTCAGCGAAAGGCCAAGCAGGATGGGGCTTTTGGCAGTTTGATGCGCCAAATACCGCAATAAAACAGAGAAATCTGTGCTCCGGGATGATAGTAGAAAATGTGATGGTCGGGAGAGTTTGAGAAGGAATTGAGATTTGGATACCACTGCTTTTTTCTTGCATCGCCTTCGCGTCGCTTCAATTCCCTAGGTTTACGAAGCGGAAATGAGCAGTAACTAAGGGAAATACCTTAGGTCAAAATTCCATTCTCTACAGGGATTACTGGAACTAATTACATCGACGACTCTCGGCATCTAGCGGGCGGTTTGCACCGATAGTCATGCATTCCGGCCCAGATTTCCACTGCGTATTGACTATTCTGTGCCGTGCTCCGCGCACAGTGCCTGGAACAGTGCCGACAGTTGGGCAGAACCTCATTATGCACGGCAGTCAGTCTCGGATTTTCCCCTTTCGGGTATTCTTATGTTTTAGCCGATGCCATGAAACTCACAGTCGTTATGCCTGTCTATAACGAAACCGCGACCCTTAAACAGGTTGTGGAAAAAGTGTTGGCCGTTCCCTTCGAACTCGAAATGGTATGCGTGGACGACGGCTCCAAGGATGGGTCTCGGGAGCTTCTCGCCGAACTCGCAAGGCTTTATCCCCAAATACGAGTCCTTCTGCAGCCCCGTAATATGGGTAAGGGAGCGGCGCTGCGTCGCGGCATTCAGGAAGCGACCGGAGACTTTGTCATCATCCAGGATGCCGACTTGGAGTACGATCCCGGGGATTATCCAACGCTTTTGGAGCCACTTATTCAGGGGAGCGCAGATGTAGTATTCGGTTCGCGTTTCCAAAGCGGGAGACCACACCGTGTGCTTTATTTTTGGCATTCGGTAGCGAACTTTCTGCTCACACTACTTTCCAACTGCTTGACCAACGTCAACCTTACGGATATGGAAACCTGCTACAAAGTTTTCCGCCGCGAGATTATCCAATCGATTCCCATCGAAGAAGACCGCTTTGGATTCGAGCCGGAGATCACGGTCAAAATCGCCAAACGGCATCTCCGCATCTACGAAGTTGGCATCACTTATTGGGGGCGTACTTATGAGGAAGGCAAGAAGATTGGGTGGAAAGACGGAGTGAGGGCTTTGTGGTGCCTGCTGAAATACTCTTTTAAGGAGCCGGTGAGGCCGATTTCACACCAACCTTCCCAAATCCTTCGCCCCTAGAAAATCAGATTTTAGCCGCAGTCCGCAATCGCGTTTGCTACAATAGGTACGCTCATGGAACCCTTGCAACGATGTTACCGCCTGCGCATTCTCTCCAGCGCCCTATGAGTTGGTGTCTTTCGTCTGGCACCGCAACCTAGTTCCCGAAGTTTTCCGCGAATCATAGATGGGCAGTCTCATAGCGAAGCTGCCTCGACCCAGTTCGGGCTGGAGATATTGGTACAACAATGTTTTGCCTGGGCTTGGAGGCCCTAAATACTTGAGCGCTTCGACTCGCAATCTGATTGCTCCCCACGGCGGTGAACTGGTTAATCTGATCGCCGCCCCGGAAAAAGCCGGTGAACTGAAGGCCCACTCGCGCGAATGGCCGTCGTGGGATCTGACCGCTCGCCAGATTTGCGATCTCGAATTGCTCATGAGCGGAGGATTCTCTCCCCTGCGCGGATTCATGACGCGGGCCGACTACGAAGGCGTCTGCCACAACATGCGGCTGGCCAGCGGAGTTCTTTGGCCCATGCCGATCACGCTGGACGTAACCGAAGACTTTGCCAAGACCGCTGAAGCCGGGCAGCAGCAAGGTTGCGCTGCGTGATGCCGAAGGGGTGATGCTCGCCGTCTCTGCACGTGGAGGAAGTCTGGCAACCCGACCGCAAAGCGGAAGCCAAAGCGGTATTCAAACCACCAGCGCGGCTCATCCCGGCGTCGATTATTTGTTGAACAAGGGCAAGTCCGTGGTACGTCGGCGGGCGGCTGGAAGGCGTGCAGAATGCCTTCGCACTACGACTTCCGTGCCTTGCGACTTTACTCCTGCGGAATTGCGCGCCGAGTTTGCCCGTCTGGGCATGGCGGCGCGTGGTGGCCTTTCAGACCCGCAACCCTATGCATCGCGCCCACGTGGAACTGACCTTCCGCGCCGCCAAACAGGTCGGAAGCCAACCTGCTGATCCATCCTTCGGTCGGAATGACGAAGCCGGGCGACGTTGACTACTTCACCCGCTGCGCTGCTATCAATTGTTGCTTTCGAAGTTTCCCGCGGGCACCGCCAAGCTCTCCATGCTGCCGCTGGCGATGCGCATGGGTGGCCCACGCGAGGCGATCTGGCATGCGCTGATCCGCAAGAATCACGGAGTGCACTCATTTCATCGTGGGCCGCGACCATGCTGGTCCGGGCAACGACGCCGACGGCAAGCCGTTCTACGGCCCTTACGATGCCCAGGAGTTGTTCAAGAAGCACGAAGCTGAGATCGGCGTAACCATGGTTCCGTTCCAGATGATGGTGTATCTGGAAGATCAGGACCAGTACGTCCCCGACAACGAAGTGCCTAACGGCTCGCGCGTGCTGAACATTTCCGGCACTGAGCTGCGGCGAGCGCCTTAACGAAGGCACGCGACATTCCTAGTTGGTTCACTTACCCGGAAGTCGTGCACGAACTACGCCGCAGCTTTCCGCCTCGCCACAAGCAAGGCGTAACCATTTTTTTCACCGGACTTTCGGGGTCGGGCAAATCGACCATCGCCAATGTGCTCATGACCAAGTTTCTGGAAACCGGGCGGCCGCCCGGTCACGCTGCTCGATGGCGATTTGGTGCGCAAGCATCTTTCTTCCGAACTGGGATTCTCCAAGGAGCATCGCGACATCAACATCCGGCGCATTGGTTACGTGGCTTCGGAGATCACCAAGAACGGCGGCATCGCCATTTGCGCTCCCATCGCTCCTTACGACGCGACTCGCAAAGCACGTGCGCGGCATGATCGAGCCGGTGGGCGGTTTCATCCTGGTGCATATCGCTACGCCGATCGAAACTTGCGAGCAACGCGACCGCAAGGGTCTGTATGCCAAGGCGCGCGCGGGAATTCTCAAGGAGTTTACCGGAATCTCCGATCCCTACGAAGAGCCAAAGGACGCGGAAGTCGTGATCAACACCGCGGATTTGAGCGCCGAAGAGGCCGCCCAGGAAATCATTCTGCATCTGGAGCGCGAAGGCTTCATCGGCGTGAATGGCGACATCGGCCTGAGACGCGAAGCCGGTCTTTAGACCGTGGCTGGTTTTATGGACTTATCGTTAAAGATTCTCATCGGCTTCATGGTGGGCACCCTGATCGGAATGACCGGGGTCGGCGGCGGCGTGCTGCTGTTGCCCGTCCTGATTTTCGTCCTCAGGGTGCCGCCGATTTTGGCGGTGGGATCGGACGCGCTGTTCAATTTCGTCACCAAAATTGGTTCCGGCTGGGTGCATCTTCAGTAAAGGAACGGTCAAAGGCAGAGTGGTCCTGTGCTCTGGCCGTCGGGCAGCGTTCCCGGATCGATTGTCGGCGTAAGTTTGCTGGCCATCTTCGAACACGTGTACGGCGACTGGCGTCAACACCTTCATCACGCATGGCGGTGGGCGTTCTTCTGGTTTGCATTCCCACCTTTTGTTTTTCCAGACGCCAAATCGAGGAGCATGTCGCCCATCGTCCTCCGACCATGAAGTCATTCTTCGGCATGTCCGGTCATCGGCCTGCTGGCGGGCGTTTCTGGTGGGCATGACTTCGGTCGGTTCGGGCAGCATCATTATGATGCTGTTGCTCTTGCTCTACAGCTTTCCGCCCAAAATGATGGTTGGCACCGACATTGTGCACGCCGTTAGCCTGACCGGCGTGACCAGCCTGCTGCAGTTTCACTTCGGCAACATCGATTTTCGTCCTGGTCGGCGCGCTGGTGATCGGCTCCATCCCCGGCGGACTGCTCGGCTCGCACTTGAGCACCCGCGTTCCCGTCCCTTGGCTGCGGCGTATTCTGTGTGCGGTACTGCTGGCGACTGGTGCGCGCATGCTGTGGGCATGAGCCACTGTCGAAACCATAATGACAAATCTTTCCAAGCTGAAACTCTCGAGCGCATCCAGTCCGCTTTGGAGGCTGCTCGCGCGGTTTTCCAGCGCTTCACTGCCGGGCGCAATTGCGGCAGAGTACAAATCCGGCCACGATCCCGTAACCGAAGCGGAACCGCGCGTGGATGCGGTACTTCGCAAGGAATTGTTGCGCGATGGCGAAGGCTGGCTCTCCGAAGAGAGCGTGGACGATTTCAGCCGGCTCGGAAAGAGCCGGGTATGGGTGGTCGATCCGCTCGATGGCACCCGCGAGTTTGTCGCCGGGATTCCCGAGTTCTGCGTTTCCGTCGCCATGGTGGAGGATGGCGAGCCCGTGGCCGGAGGAATTTGCAATCCCGCGACCAATGAATTGTTCCTCGGCTCGCTCGATCAGGAATCACCTACAACGGCAAGACCGGCGCAGGCCAGCCAGAAGAACAAATCTGGAAGGCGCGGTTGTCCTGGCCAGCCGCAGCGAAACTAAACGCGGCGAGTGGACGCAGTTCGAAGGCGCGCCATTCAAAGTACGGGAAATGGGGTCGGTGGCGTACAAACTAGCACTGGTTTCGGCCGGGCTCGCCGATGCGACTTTCACGCTCACTCCCAAAACATGAATGGGACATTGCTGCGGGCGCCGCTCTAGTACTTAGCGCTGGCGGATTCGTGCTTACCCTGGATCAGCAACCACTGCGGTGTAACCAGCGCTCGCCGCTTCTCCCCGGAATGTTAGCGGGCGGACCGAATTTGCGCGATCCATTGTTGGCGGTACTCGGAGAGTGCCTTCCGAAAACGACGCAGCCACGTTGAAATCTGCCCAGGATTATCTGGGCTGCGGCCGGTATTCCCAGACGACTTCGTTCTCCGGCGAAAGCGGTTGCCCGTCTGAATCTGATGAAGTACCGACATTGACGCGTTCCAACTCGGCTTCAACAACCGAGTGCTGCGGCGCCAGTGAGCAAACCGGGTCGGTCGCCGTAACGTCTCCGGTAAGCAGCAACGCCTGGCAGCGGCATCCGCCGAAATCCTGGGTGCGACGGTCGCAACTGCGGCAGGGCTCTGGCATCCAGCTCTCGCCGCGAAACTTCTGGAAGCTTTCCGATTCCTGCCAAATCCACTGAAGCGACTGCTCCCGAACATTCTCGAACCGCAAGTCGGGAATTATTTCCGCCGCGTGGCACGGAAGAACCTTTCCCGAAGGATGAATCAGCATCAATCTCTGTCCCCATCCGCCCATACAAGCTTTGGGAAACCGCCCGTAATAATCGGGGACGACCGCGTCAATGCGAATACGTCCGGTGAGGCGTTTTTGTGCGGCCGCCACAACCCGAACGGAATTTTCCAGCTGCGCGCGTGTGGGCAGCAGGGCGTCGCGATTCTTGAGCGCCCAACCGTAATATTGTGCGTGAGCAATTTCCAACCGCTCCGGTTGCAGCGATTCCGCAAAGACAATCATCTCTTCGAGATGATCAAGATTCTGCCGATGAACTACCATATTGACAGTGAACGCCACGCCTGCCTTGCGAATCATGGGCGCAAGTTCAACTTTGAGCGCGTGCGCGCGTGTGCCGGCAATCCAGTTGGCGGCGGGTTCGCGTGAGTCTTGAAAACTAAGCTGCACGTGGTCCAATCCCACGTCTACCAAGGACTGCAAACGCTTTTGGATCAGACCCACGCCCGAAGTAATGAGATTGGTGTAGAGCCCGGCTAAGTGCGCGGCCTTCACCATTTCGGTCAGGTCCCCGCGCGCCAGCGGCTCGCCTCCGGTCAAATGAAGGTGCAGCACTCCCAATCGGGAAGCCTGTTGAAAGACATCAATCCATTCTTCGGTCTTAAGCTCAGACGCTACAGAGGCCATTTGCAGCGGATTGGAGCAATACACACAGTGCAGAGGACAGCGATGGGTAACTTCTGCAATCAGCGCCAGGGGACCGGCAACCATCAAAAACTCACCACGCCCTTCTGCTGCAGGCGCTCGACGAAAAGAAAAACATCACTGCGAATTTTTTCCGGATCGGATTCGCTTGAACGTCGTTTGCAACTCCTGCACAATTTGCAGCAAGGTGTGCTGGCCGTCGCAGCGTTCGAGGATCTCACGCCCTGTACCCTGCAAACGCAGGGCGCCTTCCGGGATATAACAACGTGCGCTGTTCCCCTTCTCCGGTCCAGCGGCAACCCGTAGCCAAACGTGGAAGGCTGGACTCTTCAGGGTGTGGCATAGACGTTACTCCTCGGGATGAAAGGCGCTGGGCGGCGTCCATCCCGGCTGCACATAGGAATAGTGGATGGCATCAAGCTGCGCCCAGAGGATTTCGCATTTTTCGCGGAGGGCATTCATAGCCAACTCCTGCTCGGCGCGGGTGCGTGCGTGTTCGGCCACAAAGTGAAACGCAAACTGCGCGTCCGCGGGCGCTTGTTCCAGCCGCGCCTCGAAGTAATCCAGTCCGTGCGAGAGCCAGGGATAATGCTGCCGCAGCGCCCCCATCCGCAGCGTAATCAGGTCGCGGGAGAACAATTCGGTCAGCGACGACGCCACCGCCTCCAGCAGCGAGCGGCTTCTCACCAGATCGAGATACGCGTCGACGGCATAACGCACGGCGGGCAGAATTTCCTTGCAGCCCATGACGCGCTTTCGCTCTAGTCCGGTAGCTTCGGCCAGCCGCAACCAGCGCTCGATTCCGCCTTCCGGGCCGTCGTCGCCGTCGTGATCGAGCACGCGCTTGCGCCAGGCCCGGCGAAAGTTGGAGTCGTCACTGCGCGAAAGCACGATGGCATCTTTGATCGGAATTCGACTCTGGTAGTAGTAGCGGTTGAGCACCCACGCCTGCAGTTGGCCGCGAGTAAGCCGGCCTTCATGCATCAGCAAATGAAATGGGTGTTGATGATGATAGCGTTGCCGCCCGATTTCGCGCAGGGCTGCCCGCAATTCTTCCGTAGTCAGCAGCCTCTCATCGGGCACGCGTTCTACAGTTCGAAGCGCCATCCGTCCTCCGCGATCTCCCAGCCTGCTTCGCGCACCTGCCGGTACTCTGGTCCGGACTCATCCAGCATGGGATTGGTATTGTTGATGTGCACGAATATCTTCCTTGGACGTTTCAAACCCGACAGCAGATGCAAACTTCCCTGTTCGGACGAGATTGGAACATGCCCCATCTGCCGCGCCGTCTGCCCGCTGCCTTGAATCTGAATCAGTTCGTCGTCGCTCCAAAACGTCCCGTCAAACAGCAAAACGTCTACCGAGCCAAGTTGTCTTATCAGAGCTTCATCGAGCGCCGGAACAGCGGGAAAATAACCCAGCCGTCCGCCGCCCTCACTTTGAAGTATAAGCCCCAGCAGCGCCTCATTTGGCGGCAATGCTGCCGCGCGTTCGGGGGTGACGTAGGCCGGGTAGTGAGCTCCCAGCGAAACTGGCAAGCATTCAATATTCGTCGGCTCGCCGGTTGTTGAAGTGAGTGCAAATGGGTTCCCAGGGATGACTTCCCGCCACTGCACTTGGTTCGGCACGCGCTGCAACATTCCGAACATGCTATTACCGTCGCGCACAATGCTGCGAATGGAACGGGTGGAATAGATTTGCAGAGGCTGTAACTCGCGGAGCAAGAGCAGCCCAAGAGCTTGATCCAGATCAGCGTTGGTCAACACCGCGCCGCGGATTGGCGATTGGCGGAGCCCCTGGTGGGGATGCAGAAAGGGATTCGCCTCTATCTGTGAACGCAGATCAGGAGAACCATTCAGCAGAAACCACGAGTTGCGGTCTCCGCTGATAGCGATTTGCAACTGATTCCTAGGCTTTCCTGCGAAAACACCACGGCGCACTGCCTGACAGTTATGACAGGCACAATTCCACTGCGGGAATGCTCCCCCGGCAGCAGAACCCAGGATCTCCACTCGCATTGCGTTCCGCTTACAGCTGGGCGCAGGCGTAGGAATTGATCTCGCAAGCTAGCGAGATCTCTTCGAATTTTGGCTCACTCCATTGCATGGAAATAGTCTGGCGTAATCGCAACCGCATGTCAACTGCCACTTGAGTAGCAGGCGAACGAACCCTAGCACGCGATGCAACCGGCGGGGGCGCTACAAGCGCGAGCCAAGGGAAATAGGCAGACGAGAACTTCCCGCAGCCGGAAAGGTGTCCAGCCTCTAAAAGCTAATCCCACTTACTCTCCGATTAAAGCTCGGCGCAGGCGTAGGAGTTAATCTCGCAACCAAGCGAGATATCTTCGAATTTTGGTTCGCTCCACTTCATGATGTGGTCAGTGTCGGACGTCAAAGATTTTCTGTCAAGGGGGAAGAGACTGTATTTCTTCCTGAAATCGCGGTACGAGCCTTCTTTTCCTAATAGCAAGAAATCCACCTGCAGGAAACGCTAATTGCTTGAACTCATGGGTGAGTTTGCGTATGATTCTCCCCCGCAGCGAGAATCGAAACTCCAATCAAGTTTCCCAAGGACCTCTCCAGAGATTCGGCAAAACGCCAATTCAAGATAGTCAAGGATGTTGTGCGTCCAAATCTCCGGTTAACCAAGGCTGCAAGGATGTTTTGAGTTCGTCTTGATCTATGCGGGTCAAGCAATCAGTCGAGCATCTCAAGGAGGGTAAAGAGGATGGCAAGCAACCGTGGAGTAGATTACATGGGACCCGGGGTCGTGGAGATTCACAGCATCGACTTCCCGAAACTGGCGCTGGGGAACCGCAAGTGCGAACACGGCGTGATTCTCAAGATCGTCTCCACCAATATTTGCGGCAGCGACCAGCACATGGTCCGCGGCCGCACCACCGCCCCCAAAGGGCTGGTCCTGGGCCACGAAATCACCGGCGAAGTGATCGAAGCCGGCCGCGACGTGGAGTTCATCAAAGTCGGCGACCTGGTTTCCGTGCCCTTCAACATCGCCTGCGGCCGCTGCCGCAACTGCAAGGAGGGCGAAACCGGCATTTGCCTGAACGTCAATCCGGCGCGGCCCGGCGCGGCCTACGGCTACGTGGATATGGGCGGATGGGTCGGCGGCCAGGCCGAGTACGTCATGGTTCCCTACGCGGATTTCAACCTGCTGAAGTTTCCCGACAAAGCCCAGGCCATGGCGAAGATCACGCGACCTGACCTGCCTCTCCGACATTTTGCCCACCGGCTATCACGGCGCGGTGAGCGCGGGCGTGGGACCCGGGATCGACGGTTTATGTGGCCGGCGCGGGCCCGGTCGGTCTGGCCTGCGCGGCCGCTTGCCAACTGCTGGGCGCCGCCGTGGTCATCGTGGGCGACCTGATTCCGGAGCGTCTGGCGCAGGCCAGGAGCTTCGGCTGCGAAACCGTCGACGTCTCGCAAAGACGCCTCCGTCGGCGAGCAGATTGCGCAGATCCTCGGGGTTCCGGAAGTGGACTGCGCGGTCGATTGCGTGGGCTTCGAGGCGCGCGGCCACGGCCAGGACGCCGAGAAGGAAGCTCCCGCCACGGTGCTGAATTCGCTCATGACGGTCACCCGCGCCGGCGGCGCACTCGGCATCCCCGGCTTGTACGTCACCGACGATCCCGGCGGCGTCGACAAGAACGCCAAGACCGGCAACCTCAGCATCCGCATCGGCCTGGGCTGGGCGAAGTCTCATGCCTTCACCACCGGCCAATGCCCGGTGATGAAGTACAACCGGCAGCTCATGATGGCCATCCTGCACGACAAGATCCAGATCGCCAAGGCCGTCAACGTCACCGTCGTCACGCTCGATGAGGCCGTCCAGGGCTACAAGGACTTCGATAAAGGCGCGGCCAAGAAGTTCGTCATCGATCCGCACGGCATGGTTGCCGCCGCTGCATAACTGGACCTCAGAGCCCACGCCCGTTTTCACAAATGGCGTGGGCTCCTCCCGGTTGGCTGCAGAGAAAGGGCTTCGTTGTTGTGAGCTACAAAGCACTATCCAAAATTCACCCCATTCACGAAAGGAATTAAGTCATGACTCTGGAAGACGCACGCCGCGTAATCGCGGCAGCAGAAAAGAAGTCCAAGGAAATCGGTCAGCCCATGAACATCGCCGTGGCTGACGAAGGCGGCAACCTGGTCTCGCACGTTCGCATGGACGGCGCTTGGATCGGCAGCATCGACATTTCCCAGAAGAAGGCCTACACCTCGCGGGCTTTCGATATCGCCACCAAAGACCTGGCCACCCACTCGCAATCGGGCGGACAGTTCTTTGGCATTCACGCTTCGAATAATGGCAAGATCATGATCTTTGCCGGTGGTATTCCGCTGAAGCAGAACGGCAAGGTTGTGGGCGCAATCGGCGTCAGCGGTGGTTCCGGCGAGCAGGACCACGCCGTCGCCGAAGCCGGCGCAGCCGCATTCTAGCTCACCCAAAACGTTTCCTTCTTCTCCAAAAATACTGGGAACCCCGTCCTCGTCGCACTGAAGGCGACAGGACGGGGTTTGTATTGTGTGGGGCGGACACCCCTGTCCGCCAGTTTTGACTTTGGTTTTCGCTGCGAAGACGATTGTCCGCCTCAAGATTGGCATCCGGCCACCCGCGCGCGATCTGCCCAAAGCAACCAACAAACAGCGGCGGACAGGAGTGTCCGCCCCACACCCCTCCAGCAAATTTTCCCCTGCCCAAGCTTTGGCGTAGCATGGTCGGCTTGCGATCTTTACCCGAAGAGGAAACCAATGGTGAAAAAACTTGGCTTGGCAGTAGCGATCGTCGTAATCGCGGCTTTTTCTGGAGCGCTGGCCGGTAAGCACTTTGCAACTGTCAACCCGCCGGAAACCCAACCTGTTCTGAGCAGCCTCGCTGAAAATCAACGTGACGTGGACACCCGCTGGGCTTCCTTCGAAAATCCTGATGCGCGGAAAGGCGCGGGCGCCACGACCAACCAGGGATTCAAGGGCCATCCCTTCGATTCTCTCGACGCCGGGGAAACCAAAACGGTGATGCATGTGGAGGGTAGCGGCGAGATTCGCCGAATGTGGTTCACCCTAAAGGAGAGAGATCCCCAAATGCTTCGCTCTTTGCGCCTGCAGATCTTTTGGGATGGCGCCTCCACGGCCGCGGTCGACGTACCCTTCGGCGATTTCTTTGGCGACATCCTGGGCCGCACCGCGACCTTTGAGAATGCTCTGTTCGCGAATCCCGAGGGAAGGTCTTTCGTCAGCTACATTCCTATGCCCTTTCGCAGCAGCGCCAGCGTGAAGCTTACCAATGAGTCTTCCCGAAAAATCGGCTACTTGTTTTATGACGTGGATTTTATCGAGACCAAGCATTGGAATCCCAAGTCACTGTACTTCCATGCCACGTGGAGACGGGAGAATCCCACTACCCTGGGCCACGATTTTGAAATTCTGCCCAAGATCGAGGGCGAAGGGCGTTTTCTGGGTTCGCACGTTGGCGTCATCGTCAACCAACAGAACCTAGGATGGTGGGGAGAAGGAGTTGCAAAGTTCTATCTCGACGGCGACACTGCCCACCCTACGATGGTGGGAACCGGGACAGAAGATTTCATCGGCACCGGTTGGGGAGAGGAAGTTTTCTTCGGCCGTTTCCAAGGCTGCAGCTTGTCAGACCGCAAGGCGCATCAATTTGGTTTTTACCGCTATCACATTCCTGACCCCATCTACTTTCACCACGATATCCGCGTCGCCCTCTCGCAAATCGGAGGAGCGAACCGCAGCGAAGTGCTGGAGATGATGAAGAAAGGCGTGCCCGTAAAACCGGTTGTCATGGTGAACGGCGACAAATGGCTGCGCTTACTGGATTCTCCGCTAGAGGCTATGCAAGATTTAAAAACCACGCCAACCGATCCGTTCACGGGTTACGAGCGCCAGGACGACCTCTCAGCCGTGGCTCTTTTCTATCTCGATTCTCCGGAGAATCGTTTGCCAGCTCTGGCCCCGGTGGCCGCGAGAATTCAGGGCTTGTTGGCCGAAAACGGAAAGTGATCCCATTCGCGGCAGTCACGGACCGAACGCAAATAAAAGGGGACGCTTTCGCGCCCCCCAAAAACTCAGGCTGTCTCTGCCTTACCGGCGTCCGCCAAAGCCGCCGCCATGGAAGCCGCCGAAACCGCCGCCGAACGAGCGCGCGCTCATGGCCGGCCCCTCGGCGCCGCCACGAAATCCCGAAGCCGCGCCGCGGTATCCCGTAACCGGTCCGCTGGCCGCAAAGTGCCCGCGATAGGCATAGGTTGGCCGGTAGCCCGCGCCAAAGCTGTGGTAGTACCCACCACCGTAAAAGAACGGCAGGCGATACGCCCACAACGGCGAATAGAATCCCCAGCCGAACGGATTGTAGAAAAATCCTCCGCCCGGAATAAATGTGTAAGCCGCAGAACCACGGATCCCAATACCAACCCGCGCCAATCCAGCCTGGACCCCATGGCCCATCCATTCCCACATAAATCCGAGCCGCGTCCACATTGGCCTCGGCCAAATAGGAAGACCGCAAACTGCTCCAGCGATACAAGTCCGACTGTTCGTATTCATCCTTGTCGAATTTTTCGCCTTGCTTAGCCAGCCGCCAGTTCAGCGGCACCTGGTGTCCACTCTTCACCGGCACCTTGCTGTCGCCTTCTTGCACCAGCGCTTGCCTATCGAACACTCGGAACCTGGTTGTATCGGCGTCAAAGTCGTACAAGCCAGTTTTCACCAGCTGCGTCGTCTCGCCGTCCTGCGTCACGCGAATATCGTTCTCTGGATGCAATTCGTCTACCTCCACCATAGCCTCGCCCTGATCGACTGCCACGCGCGTGTCGATCAGACTCGGGGAGATCAATCTTACCGAGCTGTTGTCGCCGGCTCGCAGGTACACCCCAGGCGTGAGCAACATTTCCGCCTTGCCGTTTTCCGTTGCCAGGGATTGCCCAGTCTGCAACTCGGCCGAACCAATCAACTTTGAATCCAGGGCTTGCGTTCCAAATGACGCATTCCCTTCAACATAATTGAGCGTCCCTGGAAGCGCGGTTCTCGTGGCCCATGCGGGCACGGACAACACCAGCGCCAGGAACATGCTCGCTAACGTACTCCACCTTGAGATCCTCATATCCTCTCTCTTTTCTACTACCCCATTAGATGAGGGTTTGAGGGTACGAGATTCCTGGCGCGGAACTTATGAAAACATTCAGATTTAGGACAACGATCTCTGAGATTCAGCGCCAGGCAAGGTTTTTCTCTGAGTGCTGGCTTCCGGGAATAAAAATCAACGTGCTCAGTTATCAACCGTGCATGAGGAAATGCCGATTGAAAAATTCTGAGAGGTGAAGAGGAGAAACCCCATGAACAAAATATTGACTTGGCTACTGAATCCGCCCACCAGCGGGCCGAAGTCTGTGCTGCTGCTGAGGCTCATGGCCGGAGGTGTGTTTCTGTCGGAAGGCATTTTGAAGTTTGTCTATACAAACCAGGGAGTGGGACGCTTCACCAAACTCGGCATGCCGTTTCCCGCAGTCACCGCTGATTTTGTCGCCTGCCTTGAAATTGTCGGGGGGCTGCTGTTGCTGACAGGTCTGCTCACCCGCCTGATTTCAGTCCCCTTCATCATCGAGATGGTTGTAGCCATCCTCTCTACAAAAATAGCGCTGTATCTGGGAACTTCGCCATTGCCTTTGCCGCCGGCCTTGCCCAAGGTGGGGATGTGGGCCGTGTTGCACGAGAGCCGCTCCGATTATGCCCAGATCATGACCACAATTTTCCTGCTGGTGAATGGGCCAGGCAAATGGTCGCTGGATGCGTTACTACAGGACAAAAAGGCGAGCGTCCCCGCATCTGCCCGCACCAGTTCGCCGGCGTTCTCGGCATAGTCGAGGAAATGTTGCCGCTGGTTCCTGCGAGCTCTTGAGGATCTTGTCTGCGAGCTTTGCGGTTAACGGCTTTGATCGGAAGTGCGCCGAGAAATGGCGAAACTCGCCAAGCCAAATCCAGACCACTACGCTCAAAGCCGCACACTGTGTCCGTTTCTAGGTTAAGCTTTTGGCGTCGTGTCATTGCGAGATTCCAGCCCCGAAAGCTTTGAGGAGTTGGCTATGCCCCTCTTCGATTCGCTTTATAACCTTGCGGGCTGGCTGACCGAAAACCGCCAAGAGGCCGAGGATCTTGTGCAGGAAACGTATTTGAAAGCCTTGAAAGGCTTCCCGTCCTTTCAGCCGGGGACAAACTTCCGCGCTTGGATTTATCGCATCTTGCGCAATACGTTTCTGACTTCACGCACCGGTCTGCAAGCCACGCGAACGGTCCCGCTAGACGCAGAAGACAACGAGGAAGAGACAAACATTATGGCTGTCACCACGGACACGCCGGAATCACTCTTGCTCGGACGCGCCAGCCAACACGCCATTCAATCGGCCCTGAAACAATTGCCAGTCATGTTTCGTGAGGTGCTGCTGCTCTGCGACGTGGAAGAGATGAGCTATCGGGAAATTTCGGAGATGGTTTCGGTCCCTCTGGGCACGGTGATGTCGCGCTTGTCTCGGGCTCGACGCGCAATGCGCAAGGCCCTGCAAAAAAACGAGGTGCGGCCGTGATTAACGACATTTGGCAGCCCAAGATCGCCGCCTACGTGGATGCGGAACTCCCCCAAGAGGAGATGCGTACCATGGATGCGCACTTGCGGGAATGTTCCGCGTGCGCGGCTGAAGCCTTGCACGAGGTACAGCTTAAGCTTGCCACCAGGCAAGCCGCGCGGCGTTTCACGCCATCCCCCGAGTTCCGCCATAAGATGGCAGCGGAGATTGCCAGCCGAGTTACCGCCGGCAAGCCATCCAGTTGGCACTTGGGATGGGCACGACTGCTGGCGGTAGCGGCCATAATTCTGATCGTTGCCGGCGTAGTGTTGAATCGCTCGTCACAACAGACGCGCTCCCAACAGCTGTTTGCGGAGTTGACCGACCTTCACGTCGCCAACCTTGCCGCCTCATCCCCCGTCGACGTGGTGTCGTCCGACCGGCATACGGTGAAGCCATGGTTCCAAGGAAAGTTACCCTTCAGTTTCAACTTGCCAGAACTCTCAGGCTCCTCTTTCACACTGCTTGGAGGCAGGCTCACATATCTAGATCACGAGCCCGGCGCTCACTTGGTCTACAACATCGGCGCGCATCACATTTCGGTTTTCGTCTTCCGCGAGCAGCCGGAACTGATCCGGGCATTGTCCATGGACGAATCGTCCCGTGAAGTGCTCAATTTCCACGTCGAATCATGGAGTGCGAATGGCTTGCGTTACTTCGTGGTCGGCGATGCCAGCTCCGAATCGATCCAGCAGCTGGCCGTCCTGTGGAGAAAAGCAGGGTGAGGCGGAAAACCGCAGTTCGTTCATGAATAGCTACGAACTAAACTAAACATTGGCCTTTTCGGCCGTGATCGCGAAAATCGCAAGGGTTTTCAGGCCGTTCGTCAATTTGCAATGGATGCTCTCGAGCTTCTCTTTACCTGTGGGAACGGACCACAGCAATATCTGATACTGCTCGCGAACCACATCTTTGATGTACTCCAACGCGGGCTGCGCCGAGGTGGCAATGGGCAGAATGCGGCTGGCTCCATGAATGCGATTCGCCTGCACAACTTCAATCCCATTGCGTACCGGCAATACTTGCGTCCGTCCGCCCGCGTATTGCAGCGTGTATTCCGCGACGGTGTCCCCCAGATTGCCGCCCGCTGACGGGGGATGGCCGAATTCGTCAGGCGCGCCGGTCAGCGGATATCCCTTCCCAAAAGCGACTTGTCCCAGAAAATGCAGCGCACTGCAAGGTTGCTCAATGGGGATCGTGACCTCAGGAACCTCCGTGGTCAGAACAATAGGCCGAACCCTGCCGTCGACCAAGGGCGAGCGAAAAGCGACGCCGCTGATCTTCACCTCCGGAGTCCTCCACAATTCGAACTTACTTCCGGTACGCTTCCATTGGTCGCGAGCCCCGGGTCGAGGCCCAGAATTTTTCCATTTCGTCTTGCAGCGTCTTCCAGGATTGTTTGCCGTCGGCCGAGTCTGCCAGAGGTTGCAAATCGGCGCTCTCGAATCTGCTGCCCGGAACGAAGGGCACAGTACGCAGAGGAACTACTGTTGGACGCTCCGGCGAACTCCTGTTCTCTTCTTCTCTTCTGCCGCCAAACAGCGCAGCCAACCTGCCGTAGATCGGTTCGCGAATCTCGCGGTCTTCGGTCACCGCACCGGAGCGCAACAGCCCATTCGTCGTCGACCAATCCTTACGATTGAATTCGGGCACATCGTTCCAACTCCAAAACGAATGGCCCGCAACCTTCCCCGCCTGCACCATTTCCAGCAAGCCATCGAAATCGGGCTCGTAGAAAACCGCCTTCGGTCCCGCCACCTCCCAACCCCATTCCGTGAACGTCAGTGGTTTCTCGGGGCCAAAGGACTCCGACAAACGCGCAAATTTCCCGTCTTCGTATTCGTAAGCATGCCAGTCATAAAAATCCAGTCCAGATTGGTCGAAGATGTTCTTCGCTGCGGGAACCTCGGCGTTAATGTGCGCGACCGACACCAGCCTTCCAATGGGATCCAACTTTTCGCAGATGCCTTTTCCGCGCTTCAGATAGCTCACAGGAAACGGGCACTCATTTCCCAGCAGCCACAACATGACGGAAGGAGAATTCCAATCGCGACGGATCTCCCCTTCTAAAATGTGACAACCTAAATCAATTTGCGTGCTGGGCATCTTGGAGAAATCCATGCCGCCGTAGAAGCCCGGCTCTTCACTCACGAAAAGGCCGATTTCATCGGCGAGTTCCACAATTCGCCTGTCGTGCGGATAGTGCACCAGGCGCACGAAGTTGCATCCCATGGCCTTGATCATCCGCATGTCTTTTTCCTGCTGCTTGCGCGAGAGAGTGAACCCCTGATCCTTCCAGGTGTCATGCCGGCAAATTCCGTTCATGATGAAGCGCTCGCCGTTCAGCATGAAAATGCGCCCTTGGGTTTTGATTTCGCGGAAACCGGTGCGTGTTTTCCAATGGTCTTCCCCGCCAGGCGTGGTCAATACTGCGCGGAGTTCGTAGAGGTTCGGCTCCTCGGGGGACCATAAAGCCAGGGTCTTTACATCGAATTTAATTTCCGCTTCCGTTATTCCCGGCGCGAGGTCTACTTTCGTGTTGCCTCTCGCCACTTCCGTATTTCTCCACCAAAGGGAAAGCGCGCATTCCCCGGCCTGCGCATCAGCCGAGGAAATAAAAACCTGCGTCGCGCAAGAGGCGCTGTCATAGCCGTCACTCAGTTTGTAACCAAAGCGGACATTGTCGATAAACGCCGCCGGCCGAATTTCCACATAAGCATCGCGAATGATGCCGCCATAGGGTTCCCATCCCCAGCTATTACTAAAAGCAATATCATCCTTGCCGGTGCCATCGGGCTCGGGAAGCGCGTCCGCTATTTGCACCTCCACGGTGTTACTGCCTTCAACAGCGACCTTGGTGAAATCAAACTCGTGGGGTAGAAAGGCAATGGTCGTGCCCAAATCCTGTCCGTTCACGAAAATTCGGCCGTGGTAGTTGATGGCGTCAAAGAGAATAAACGCCCGCTGGCTATTCGATAACCGGGGCAACAGAAAAGTGCGTTGCAGCCGGTACAAACCGGAAGGCCGCAAAGATGACGGGACCGTGACCGTGTCCATCAGCTTGCCGTGGATATATTTTTCCCAATCGCCATTCAGATCAACCGCCGTGCGAGAAGGACTAGAACCTGCCTGAGCCATGATTTCCTCTTTAGACCGAAAACTGCGCTGTAAGAATGCCGCCTTCTAAAAAGACAAAGTTATCAATGTTTCTTGCGCGAGAGACGAGTTCACATGCGTTCCGCTGTGATCGCAAAAATTGCGAGCGGTGGTTGCTCGCCATTCAACTGGCAACGAAGTTTCGCCAAACCCGCCCCTTCGACGGGAATGGACAAAAGCAAAATCTGATACTGTTCTTCGGCGATGTCCTTCACGTACACCAACGCTCTCTGCGACTCGGTGACGACGGGATCGAATCGGCCGCCGCTCCGGATCATCTGCGCCTGCGCGATCTCGTAGCCGTTACGCAGCGGGATCTCGCGTTTCTTGCCGTTGGCAAATTCGATCGTATAGCTGCCGATTTCCTCTCCGTCTTTGCCAACCAACGGAAAGCCATCGCCGAACGTTACCTGGCCTAAAATATGCAGCCGCTCGGCTTTTCCGCTAAGCGGAATTGCGATCTGCGATACTTCTGGCGTCAGAATAAGTGGCCGTGCCCGGCCATTGACAACTGGGATATTGAACTTCACCCCAGAAACCTTGATGTCGGTGGCTTGCCACAGAAGGAAATCCTGTCCGGCCTTCCAGAACGGGAGCATCTTCGCCATGCGTTCTTTGAAGCTGCTCCAGGCTCGATCGGCATCGGCGGTTTCGGCCAAGGGTTGCAGGTCGAGCGGCTCAAACTTGTTTTTCTTCGACCAAGTCGGCCACTTCAGCGGTATTTCTTCCGGTTTGCTATCGGGCTGCTGGTCCACGTGACGCCGCAACTCAAATAACCGGTTCAATTCCCGCACGACCAGGTCGCGGGGTTCACGCGCCTCGGTGACCACCCCCGACTCGAGCACGCCGTCACGCATCTCGCCATCAATGCGGCTGTACTCTCGCAGGTCCTGCCACGACCAGAACATCGTTCCCGCCAATTGACTGGTCTCAATCAAATCAATCAGGCGATCGACGCTGCCGCTCATCACCAGTTCGGTCTGACCGATTCCCTTGCCGCCCCATTCCGAGAAGGTCAATGGCTTCGAGGGTCCGTCGAAGTCCGCCTCTTTGGCAAAGTCTTCAGGATCGTAGGTATAAGGATGCTGATCAAAAAAATCCATCTCCGCGCCCACGAACATCGGTTTCACTTTTTTCGCGCTGCGGTCATTGGCCGCGGAAACTAACCTCTTGATGGGATCCAGCCGGTTGCAACGCTCCTTAGCTTCCCACAGGAACGCTTCCGTCAATGTGCATTCGTTGGACGCAAACCAGAACATGACGGCGGGAGAATTCCAGTCCCGGCGAATGGTCCCTTCCAGAATGCGGAAACCCAGTTCCACGGGCGGCCGCGGGGAGGTCGCGAAATCCACTTGCCAGAATCCTGGCTCCTCCGATACCAGCAATCCGATCTGATCGGCCAACTCGATAATGTGCCGGTCATGCGGGTAATGCACCAAGCGGATAAAATTGCAGCCGATCGACTTGATCATCTGCATGTCCTGCTCCTGCTGGCGCCGGGAGAGCGTGAATCCCTCTTCCAACCACAAGTCATGCCGGCAAACCCCGTTCAGCACCAACCGTTTGCCATTCAGCAGAAATTCTCGCCCCTGGGTGCGAATGTCACGGAAACCCGTTTTGCATGACCAGCTATCTTCTCCCGCGGAAGTCTTAATTGTGGCAGTCAGCTCGTAGAGATTGGGAAACTCCGGAGACCACAGAATCGGTTCCTTGAACTCAAAGGCAAGCTCAGCCTCGTTGGCGCCGGCTCTGAGCTGAATTGGTTGCGCGGCCCGCGCCACTTCTGCTCCGCCATGTTTGAGTACGACCACGGCCGTGCCGCTGGCCGCTTCCGCGCTCGACACCATGACCCGCGGCTTGCCGGTACACACGCTGTAATCGGAGTTCAGGGCGTAAGCGAAGCGAACGTTGTCCACGAAGGAGGCTGGACGAACTTCCACCCAGGTGTTGCGAATGATTCCGCCGGTGGCCTCCCATCCCGGATTGTGTCCCAGAATTACTTCCGCCATTCCGCTGCCGTCCGGCAAAGGAGTAAGGTCGACGACTTGAACCTCGACCTCATTCTTCCCTTCCTTGGCGGAAGAAGTGAACTCGAACTCAGCGGGGATGTACGGTCCGGCCGTGATTCCCAGTTCCTTGCCGTTCACCGTGACCCGTCCCCAAAAAGCGATGGCTTCGAAATGGACGAAGGCTCGCTCGCCTTTAGCTAGGCGAGGCAACGCAAAACTGCGACTCAATATGTAGTTTCCGCTGGGACGAAGCGAGGAAGGAACGACGACAGAGTCGTAGAGCACGTCGCCGATGCGCCGTTCCCACTCCCCGTTTAAGGAGATGCGGGTTCGAGAGCCGAGAGCAACCGGATCCAACTCTGATGCATGAACTGGAACTGCCGAAAGAAGTGCTGAAGCGCCCAGAGTGCCTAGAAAATTGCGGCGATTGATCATTTCACCACCGAGCTCAGAATTTTATGCAGGAAGCAATTACATGGAGTGCTCACGAATAACCGATGCGGACCCGTTACGCGAAGCAACATTGTCTACCCATAGCGAAATTAATTCCAGCGGACGTTTTTTCGGCGAGGGGATAGCCCGGTCGCTTATCGCCTTCAATGTGCTCCCGAAGGCTGCCTCGTCCAAGCTTCGCGCGGGCGGCAGGGATTTCCATTGTTGGCGCATCGTCGGTTCGCGTCCCGGCGTTTTCACTTGGGTCGAGACATACCGCCCTTCGCCGAACCTCCGCTCCCAGCAGTTCGTATTGGTCCGACGCCAAATAATCCACGCCAGCCTCGATAGCCGCTCGCCACCGGACCTTCGCAGCATCCAGCGATCCGAAGTTGTAGTCGTGAAACCATCCATGGCAGCTGAGTTCGGGCTCGCTGGCGCCGTCGAGCGTATAGAAGCGAATCCAAAGACCGTTGGCGTGAGCACGATCCACGAGCGCCCGCAGACGTGTCATCTTTTTTGAAGTCCATTCACCGGCGTGCGGCTGCCCACCCGGTTCGACCACGTTCCACGGGTTATTCCACCAGCGTCGATAGTTACTCGCCTTTTCTGAGTCGAGTACCTCCGGTGCGGACTCCGGATCTTTCTCTTCGCTGTGCACCGCGCCAAAAAGCAGAATGCGTTCGCCTATTTTTATCTGGTCGTAAAACACCGCCTGTTGCTCGTCGGCCTCGCCCGTCAGCACCAGGATCGGCCGCACATCCAGTGGCCCCACGTCCGCTGGATTGGCGGTCTTCACCGTCGTCGTTATCCATGACTGGTATTTTTGCAATAGAGCCAACACCGCTGCCAGGTGGTCGGGTTTGTTGTCTTTGAAATCAAGATTCAAAGTGATCAGAGGCCAGTCGCCACAATTCCCTTCCCGCAAAGTCTTTTCGACAATGGGCCGAACCTTCTCAAAAAAATAATGGTCCATAGTCGGCTCCTGGCCAGTGAGCCCTTCGCCGTGCGTGATGAGAGACCAACTGCGCCCCGTCTTTGCATCCGTGTACCATCCGAGATCTTGTTCAATGGCAAGCGGAGTGCCCGCCGAGAGAGCACGATCAATGCGATCACTCCACCACTCGAAGTAGGGATAGCAATTGTGCGCGTCCATTACGGTGCGAGAGCCGGGAACAATTTGTTGGGCCGCCAGCGGCCCGCAAGCAAAGATAGCCAGAAAGAAAGTGACAGCCAATGTACAGGCGCGGAGGCAGTGTCGGGATCGCATCAGCAGCTCCTGAGGGTATGACCTTCATACTGGGAGTCTACGAAACTCGCGGAAAGAACGCACGGTCGAGGTAACCAACACATACTAAGCCACTTATCTGTCTATACACATTTGTCTCTACGCAATGTTCCAATTGGAACACTTCTCCCAGAAAAATAGGCCATAGGACGTCACCATCCTATGGCCCGCTTCACCTCCTGAACGCCTTGTCTATTGTTGCAACGCGAAGACGACCAGCGTTCCTCCCAGGTTGGTGTAATCCGAGAGGGTATGAGTCAGGCCGACTGCGCCCAGTCCCTCAGATCCTTTGGTAAGACCCTCGGCCAAGCCGATGGCCGCCCATCCTCCCACGCCCGTGAGCACGGCGACGTACTGCTTGCCATCGTGCATGTAGGTGATCGGGTTGCCGATAATGCCCGAGGGCGCGTGAAATTTATACAGCACTTTGCCGGACGACTCGTCCACCGCGCGGAACCATCCATCGAGCGTGCCGGCAAAAAGTACACCGCCGTCGGTGGTGAGCGGGCCGCTGTAGTCCTGGAACATATCGTTGATCACCCACTTGGTGTCGCCCGACACCGGATCAAAAGCAAACAGTCGTCCGCGAACGTCGCCATGATCCGCAGGGAACATGTTCAGAATGGCGCCCACGTATGGGAAGCCGCCCTTGTACTTCACGCTGAAGGCTTGATAGTCCATGCAGATGTGGTTGCTGGCCACGTAGAAAAGCTTGGTGTTGGGATCATAGGAGACTGGCTGATGGTTCTTCGCGCCCATGGCGGCCGGGACAAATATCTTTTACGTTCACGTCGGCCATGGTCATCTTCGATGGCTCTAGCACCGGGCGGCCGGTCTTCAAATCAATTGAGCTGGCCCAGTTGGTGGAGGGATCGAATTTATTGGCGCGCAGCAGTTTGCCATTGCGACGGTCGAGCACGTAGGCGAACCCGTTGCGGTCGAAGTGGGTCATGGTGGGAACAGTTTGGCCGTCGACCATCGCGTCGCTGAGCACGCTCTCGTTGATGCCGTCGTAGTCCCAGGCATCGTGCGGCGTCATCTGGTAAGCCCATGCGGCCACACCCGTGTCAGGATTGCGTGCGATGAGAGTGGTGGACCATTTGTTGTCGCCCGGACGCTGTGTGGGATTCCATGTGCCGGGGTTGCCGGTGCCGTAGTACACAAGGTTCAGATCGGGATCGTAAGTGTACCAGCCCCAGGTGGTGCCGCCGCCGAGCTTCCATTCATCGGCTTGCCAGGTTTTAATGCTGGAGTCCTTGCCGACCGGCTGTTGGGTTGCGCCGTCGATTGTCTTGGCGGGATCGAACTTAATATCTTCGTCCGGACCGACGCTGTAGGCGCGCCACGCCATGCTTGCCGCTGCTGAGATCGTAAGCAGTAAGGCAACCGCGCACGCCAAATTCTCCACCGGAAATGCCGACGATCACTTTGTCGTGAACCACCAGAGGAGCCATGGTCATGGTCTGCCCCTGCTCGGGATCGCCATTCTTCGCCTTCCAAATTACTTGGCCGGTTTTGGCGTCGAGCGCGTAGACGGTGGTGTCGAGAGTGGTAGCCAGAATTTTTCCGTCAGCATAAGCGAGGCCGCGGTTGACCACATCGCAGCATGCAACTGACGGCGCGAATTTGTCTTGCTCGGGAGCGAACTTCCAGGCCATGTGGCCAATGTCGTCGAGGTTCACGGCATAAATGAAATTCGGGTAGGAGCTCTCGAAGTACATCATGTCGCCAATGACAAGAGGTTGCCCTTCCTGCCCGCGCAACGTTCCGGTGGACATGGTCCAGGCAACTTGCAGTTTTGCCGGCATTATCCGTCGTGATCTGGTTCAGCTTGCTGTGGCGGATGCCATGGTAGCTTCCTAACGGCATGACCCACTGATTGGCATCCTGTGACATGGTGTCAGGCCCGTCCGGGCCCGCAGCCCAGGCGCCCGCCGCGCATGCGAGCAACGAAACAATCAGACAGAGGCAGTCTTTCATCCACTTTCCTGTGCAGTTCATCTCGAAATCCTCCCACATGAATTTTCTTTCCCTGTGTGCCGAAAACTTTGTGCACTCGAGCCCAACCGCGATTGCCGTGATAAAACTGCCGATAAAAGACGGAATGCCGTTAAGAATTGTTTAGTTTTCGGATTCAAGATTTCAGTTCTCAGTTCTCCGTTGCGCGTTCCCAGTTACATTGATATATATGAATATTCGTATTCCTCAATCCATTTCAGACGGCGGCCTGCCGACCGGGATGAGGTCAAGGCTTCTTCCCTTCACGTACCCATAAATATTCTTGACTTCATCTTCACTAAGGAAGCCCGCCCAACTCGGCATGCCCTTTTCCTGGCGGCCGGCCATGGCGGTACTAAGAAATTGCTGTTCGGTCATCCCGGCGGTCAGCGAATGCCGCAGATCAGGCGCTATCTCGCTTCCGGTCGCGTCCTGGCCGTGGCAGCGGTAGCAATACGAGTTGTACATCTCGTAGCCATGAAAAATGTCTTTGGTGACTTTCTGGTCTTTCTCTTTGCCTGGGACGAACAGCGGAACGTCCAACTTGACGATTGTCCCGTCGGCCAAGGTGTAGGAGTATTGCTTGGTGGCCGCTTCGGACTGCGCCAGAGTCGCGGCAGCGGGCTGTTTCGCAGGCTGGCCCCCAGGGAGAAGATCCAGTCCACCATCTGCTTGAGTTGCGCGGTGGTCAATGCGGGATGAGGTGTCATGGGCACCGGCCCCCACACTCCAGAGCCACCTTGCTTGATCTTCTGCGACAGCTTGGCCACGGCGCCGGGCTGCCCTCGATACTTCTTCGCCACATCGCGATAGGCAGGTCCCACCACCTTGCGGGCAACGTCATGGCAAGACGTGCAGTCATTGGCTCGAACCAACTTTTCTCCCGGCGATTGCTTGGGACTCGCCTCCTGGGCCAATGCTGCGCCGCGTCCCGTCCCACCCGGAGCGAGGAGGACTGCCAACGTGAAGATGACCATTGCTGGGAAAATAATTGCGTGGAAAACTCCGCTTCTCCGGGTCAATGTTTTCTTTCACCTCGGGTCGAATCGGGCCGTAACAACTTTTCGTGCTGCGATACGTTAGGGCAAATTGGGAGATTGCGGCGTGTACAAGCGCACACCGTTATCGTTCAAGATGGCCGTGAGTTCCGCCTGATGCTGTGCGATCACGTCGTCCAGTTGCTTTTTCAGTTCTGTCGTCGCCTTCACGCACTCCCATGGACATGGGAAAACTGTATTGCTCGGGTGCTCCCAGGGCCCGTTCATTTGGAACCGCAACTAACTCCAAATCTGGGTACTCGCGAAGAAAGCCGCTGATGGCCGGCTGCCAGGTGATCATGACATCCACCTGCCCGCTTTCTATCGCCTTCAGCATAATCTCAGGCGATTTGTCGTTATCGTCGCCTACATCGAAAGCAACCCCGCCGGGAATCATGCCGCGCATCTTCATGCCGTCTTCGACCGGAGTATCCCGCTCAAAGCCGAGTTTGAGTTTCTTCAAGATTGGCGAATCCATGCTGTTGATGTCGTAATGCTTGTCCTTCTTGAACACGAAGACATAGGACGAAATGTAGTAAGGCCGGGTGGTCAGCTCTTCCCTGCTGCCATAAGGAATGCTCATGACGACGTCGCATTTCTTGGCGTCGAGAGTGGTGGCCAGAAACTGAGGAAAGCCGCCACGCCCGCGATAACTCGCCGAGGTGTATTCGACGGTCTCGCCGAGCGCCTTGGCGACGGCTTCCGCAATCTTGTTTTCGAAGCCGTCTCCGGCGCGGTTCGAGTACGGAAGGTAGTCGGGGTCTGCGCAAACGCGGAACGCTTTGGCCGACGCTTGACCAGTAAGCGCAAGCACGCCCGCCGCCACGAGGGCGGGTACGAGAGAGGTCCTAAATGGCATAACTTGTACGGCTCTCTCCACAAGAGCCAAAAGATGCGCCGCAAAAGTTATCAGTTTGGGGAAAGACATTCAAGCACAATCTTCGGTATGGGTTTCGAGAAAATGGATAGGAGGAACGGATTTGGCGTCGGCGAGTTCCCGGACCTATCTAAAGACAACTCCACAGACCACCAAGGACACGAAAGTGCACGGAGGAACTCTGAGATTAGCGCCGAGGCGCGCCATGCCAAGACGCGAGACTTTGGGTTTCATCAGGTTTGACAGCTTAAATTCGGCAGCGTCGACTGCCGCATCTTCTATCACGCGGTACAAAGGAAAAAATTATACGACCAGGTTTGGCGCTTTGGTGCGCGGCTGTGTTCTTCTGTGTCCACGGCCGTCGCTTCCGCCCAAGATGTTGTTAAGTTCGATCCCAAACCCTACCGGGTTGAAATGCAGGTGTGAGTTCTGCGCACTCACTATGGGCCTCACGAGAAATCGGTCATGCACAGCCACCCCGACTCGGTTGCGGTATACCTCAGCAATGGCACGATTAAGTTCCCGCTTTCCCACGGCAAGACTGTAGAGGCCGTTGGCAAGAAAGGGCAAGCCGTGTTCACGCCCGCTCAAACTCACAATCCGGAGAATACGGGAGATACGCCGTTCGACGTGCTGGTCATTGAGTTGAAGGGTAAGTAGGGCCGAACCTCAACGGGTCGCGTGGCGAAAGGGACGAGGGGCACGAGTCCATGTCCCAACCAAGCACAGAGGGTAGTATCTGGAGGTGAGGTGGACTAATGAGTTAGAAGTATTGCAAATGCTTGCAGATTGAGAAAGTGGTTAATCTTGACTCGGCCCGAAGAATGGTGCAGAATTCGGTTCCCTCCCAGGTTAGATCGGTAGAATCCCGTGAAAAACTTGATTTTTTCAGTCTGCCTTCTACTAAGTGTTTGTGCCCTGGCTGAGAATTCCATAGGGCCCGAAGACTTTGCCTTGGCCGTCCGAGGCGCGCAAGCGCTCAAGCATCGAATGCGCCACCCTGACTCAATCGAGATTTCCAAGGTGGTCATAACCACTCATTTCCTCGAAGACAGCAGCGACGCCGAAGTATGTTATCAGTATCAAGCCAAGGACGCGGCTAAAGGGAGTGCGCGCCATTGGTTTGCCGTTTACTCATCTTCTAGAGGGAAAGAGAGGCTGAAACTCGCAGAAGAATTTCTTCACGGTCGGGGGTTTAAATGTGACTTTAATTCCCGAGCGGTCTCGACCGACATAACTCCGCTCTTCAATAAACAGAACCTGGGCGAGAGCGACTTGACTTCTTCTGCGGCTCAGCCCGACGGCAAGTAACATCGGAGGCGATTGGAGTGGATATACTCCGACGGGCCCATCAAAGCCGAACCCAAAGTCTCGTTGTGAACGCCGAGGTGACGGGGAAGGCTTGACGGCTCCGCCGGCTCGTTTTGTTTGCTGCGAAGGACCTTATCTGCTTGTGCCGTCCGCGTCTTGCTCCGAAGACCTAAGACTTCGACCCCTACCAGGCGACGAAGACCACTAGGAGCGGGGATTGCACTCATCTGTTGCTAGCAGGCGGTTACACGTTTTGACCCGTTGGCTAGTCACATGGCGATTTTTAAAGCGAGACGTCCCTGCGCCAGGGAATGAAGTCCTGCTGGTTCTTCAATTCCGCTGCGGTTTGCACTTCGCCGCTGGCCACTTGAATTACGTACTCGAGGATGGCCTCGCCCATCTGCTCGACGGTAGTTTCTCCGGACACAATCTTGCCTGTGTCGATGTCGATAATGTCGTGCATGTGTTGTGCGAGTCTCGTGTTGGTGGACAGCTTTACCACGGGCGCGATCGGATTGCCCGTGGGCGTGCCCAACCCGGTGGTGAATAGGACGACGTTGGCTCCGGCTCCAACTTGCGCGGTTACGCACTCTACATCGTTTCCGGGAGTGCGTTGCACATTCAGTCCCGGCTCGCTTGCGTATTCGGGATAGTCGAGCACGGCCGTGACCGGCGAAGTGCCACCCTTCTTCGCTGCTCCGGCAGATTTCATGGCGTCGGTTAACAGGCCATCACGAATATTTCCTGGGGAAGGGTTGGAGTCGAAACCTGCGCCGACGGCTCGGGCGCGGGCGGCGTAATCCCGCATCAGGGTAATGAAACGATCGCCGATTTCCTTGCTGGTGGCGCGGTCGATCAGGCCTTGCTCCACTCCACAGAGTTCAGGAAACTCCGAAAGAATGGTTCTGCCGCCGAGCGCCGTCAGCAGATCGGAAGTGTGACCGATCGCCGGATTGGCCGAGATGCCGGAGAAGCCATCCGAACCGCCGCATTTCAGGCCGACACACAAGTGTGAAAGATCGGCGGGCGCACGCTTTGCTTTGTTGGCTTCGACCAGCCCCTGGAAGGTCTGGCGAATGGCCTGGGAAAGCATGTTGAATTCGGAGCCGCTGTGTTTGATGGTCAAAGTACAGAACGGGCTTGGAGAAATTGGGATCGCGCAACTTGAGCTGTTCGCGCAGAACTCCAATTTGGGCATTCTGGCAGCCGAGACTCAGAATGGTTGCGCCCGCCACGTTGGGATGATGGATGTATCCGGCGATCAGCCCGCAAAGACTAGTTGAGTCGCCGCGAGTTCCGCCGCAGCCGCCTTCGTGCACCAGGAATTTAATGCCATCAAGGTTCTGGAAAAGTTTTGCGGATTGGATGGTGTGTCCGTTCGAGGGCTGAGCGTAGGTCTTGATTTCTTCGGTTTTGCCTTCGCGGTAGAGCCTGGCTAACTCGGCTACTTCGCGGCGGTAAATTTGGGGCGCGGCGAAACCCAACTCTTCTTCGAAAGCCTGCTGTAGAACGCCGATATTTCGGTTTTCGCAAAATACCAAAGGCACGACCAGCCAGTAGTTGCGCGTGCCCACCTGTCCGTCGGCGCGGTGATAGCCGAGAAAAGTTCGATCACGCCATCGCTGAATGTCGGGCGGAATCCACTGATAGGTTCCCGATTTTTCGTGGAAGTCGGTGGAGTCGTGGTGGATGTTGCCGGTGGTGAGCAGTTCGCCTCGGCGGATTGGGCCGGTTGTCTTGCCGACCAAGCCACCATACATAATGACGTCGGCTCCGCTGGCGAGGTCCTCGGTGGCAAACTTGTGTTTGGCGGGGACGTTCGAAACCAGGGTATAAGTTCGGCCGGCAAACTCCACGCTCTCGCCGCTTTTAAGATCAGTGAGGGCAACCGCTGCGTTATCTTTCGGATCGAGTTGGAGAATCTGTCTTTGTTTTGGCATTTGCATAAACCATGTGCTGTCGCCGCCAGGCTCTGGCGCGTCCCTTGTCATTGTATGGCAATCGGGTTGGCAACGTCTCGCTTTGCGCGAAGGGAGTTGGGCACGTGCTCTCAAATAATAGATGCCCCCGAAAATAAGGAGAAACCATACGTGCTGTTTCGTCAGTCAGGGCAACAATAGTCAGCTCTTGGACCGATCCAAACCTGAGCATGTCACGGAGCAGAAAGCCATAGCGACTGGTGCAAGAAGGATGCCGCCTCGCGCGGCTCGGAATCATGTTAGGTCTACGCTCTGGACGGGAGGGACTTTAGGATTGGGAGTCGGAGAACTGTTAAGGCTTCATTTAACCTCCTGCTCGCGCGAAAGAGTAGACTTATAACAGTTGAGCAAACGCTGATGAACACTGGCTTCCATTGGAGAGTAGAAATATGTGCCTGGCCATTCCGGGGCAAATTGTAGAAGTCGAGGGGAGTCCGTCGAGCCTGGCTCTGGTCGATGTGGCTGGCGTGCGGCGCAAAGTTGACCTGGGACTTTTGCAGGACAACCTCCCGAAGATCGGAGATTGGGTGCTTATCCATGTGGGATTCGCTATGAATAAAATCAGCGAAGAGGATGCGCAGGAACAGATGCGGACCCTGCGTATGCTGGGCGAAGCGGATGCAGCCGAGCAGGAAGTTCGAGGATACGGATTGGAAGATTCTGAGGATGGGAAGCCAGTTCAGTAATCCCTCGTTGACTGGCCTGCTGGTGGAGTGATGCTATGAGATTTGTGGATGAATTTCGTGAGCCTGAGGTCATCATCAAGACGGCGGAAGAGATTCGCCGCCTCGCGGACCCCAATCGCCATTACCGCATCATGGAAGATCTGTGGTGGACATACCCACGCCATTTACCGCTTTGGCCTGAAAGATCTGCTGCCAGAAAACGTGGAAATGATTCACGGCCCCGGTTGCCCGGTCTGCGTGCTTCCCATGGGGAGAATCGACGATGGACTGGCCATCGCGCAGCAGCCTGACGTAATCTTTGCGGCGTTCGGTGACATGATGCGCGTGCCCGGAACGCACGGGAGCCCGCTGCAACACAAGGCGCGCGGCATGGATGTGCGCATCGTCTATTCGCCTTCCGACGCCTTGAAGTTGGCGCGCTCGAATCCAGACAAGCACGTGATGTTCTTTGCCATCGGGTTTGAGACTACGGCGCCGTCCACGGCGCTGACACTGATGCGCGCTAAGGCTGAGGGCATTGGGAATTTTTCGGTCGTTCTGCAATCATGTCATGGTCATTCCAGCGATCCGCGCGATTCTGGATTCTCCTGACATGCTGCTGGACGCGTTTGTCGGTCCGGGCCATGTTTCCACGATCATCGGCTGCGAACCCTATCAATGGATTGCCAGAAACGCTGGCCGGCCGGTGGTAATTTCCGGCTTCGAGCCGCTGGATATTTTGCAGTCCCTGGTGATGGTATTGCGCCAGCTTGCCGCGGGTGAAGCGCGAGTCGAAAATCAATACAAGCGCGTCGTGCCCTGGGAAGGCAACCGGGCCGCGTTAAAGGTGATGGACGGAGGTGTTTGAGTTGCGGCCCATTTTTCGAGTGGAGAGGCCTGGGATTTATTCCGAAATCTGCTATGCGCATTCGCGACGAATATGCCCAGTGGGACACGGAGCGGCGCTTCCAGGTTCCGGGCGTGCGGGCAACTGACCCCAAGGCGGCGCAGTGTGGCGAGGTTCTGACGGGCTCGCTGAAGCCACATCAGTGCAAATTATTTGGCAAAGAGTGCACGCCCGAGCAGCCGGTTGGGGCGCTTATGGTTTCGTCTGAAGGATCGTGCGCCGCATACTTCAATTATGAACATCGGAAGGCAGGGACGGTCTCCAGCATAGCGCCGACCGCATGACGACTCTACCGCAGACGAAAGGTTACCGAAGATTCGCTTCCGCGATCCGCAAATCGAAATGGCTCATGGAGCCGGGGGCAAAGCCAGCCGCCGGCTGGTGGAAGGTCTGTTTGCTCCGCTGCTTTTTCCCACGTCTTCCGAACCGCTGGGCGATGCCGCGCTTCTGCACGTGAACGGCGTCGCCATTGCGATTACCACGGATAGCTTCGTGGTAAGGCCGCTCTCTTTTCCCGGCGGCTCAATCGGCGAACTGGCGGTGAATGGCACGGTAAACGATCTCGCGGTTTCCGGAGCGAAGGCCGCAGGCCATGGTCGTCACCTATGTACTGGAGGCGGGACTGCCGACGCCTGTGCTGGAGGCTGAAGTGCGCGCCATGGCCGCGGCCGCGCGGAAAGCTGGGGTCACGATTGCCGGCGGGGATACAAAAGTTGTGGAACATGGCAAAGCCGATTCCATGTACATCACGACCGCCGCTATCGGATGTCCTCTGCCCGGAGTGAAGGTTGATCCGAAGACGGTTCGTCCTGGCGACAAGATTTTGCTCTCCGGACCGATCGGGGATCACGGCATCACGATTCTGCTGGCGCGTGGTGATATGGATATGGAAGCGGACCTGCGCTCCGATACGCGCTCGGTTCTGCCTCTGGTCGAAGCGCTGGCCGCAGAGTGTGCCTCTGGCATTCGCTGGATGCGCGATCCTACCCGCGGCGGCATGGCCACATCGCTCAATGAACTGGCCCGCGATTGCAGACTGGGCAATCGTTCTGCGGGAAGAGAAAATTCCGGTGCGGGATGCGGTTCGCGGAGCTTGTGAACTGCTGGGACTGGAGCCCATGCACATTGCCAACGAAGGGCAGTTTCTTGCCGTCGTCGCGCCGGAGTGCGCGGATGCCGCGCTGGCAGCCCTGAAGCGTGCGCCGGGCGGCGAGGAAGCGTGCATGATCGGAGAGGTACTCGAGCAACCCGCTGGGTCTGTCCTGGTCACCACCCGCTATGGTGGCAGCAGGATTGTGGATATGCTGGTCGGCGATCCGCTGCCGCGCATCTGTTAAAGAGGAGGTGTTCGAGCGTGGCCAAGTTTGAAATCTACGGCACGGCTGGTTGTCCTTACACACAGGAGATGCGGGAGTGGCTGGAGTGTCGCGGATGCGAATTTGTGGAGTATGACGTCGAAGCCGACGCGGAAGCGCGCGGACGCATGCGGGCCCTGGCAGGCGTATCGCGCACCGTTCCCGTGCTGGTGGAAGACGGCAAAGTGACGCAGGTCGGTTGGCAAGGACATGGCTGCACGGTGAGCCTGGAGTGATATGCGAGCAGCCCGTTCCATTCGCGTGCGTGGAGTCGTACAGGGCGTGGGTTTCCGGCCCTTTGTGTATCGACTGGCTTCGGCGAATGGGCTGGCGGGATGGGTGCTCAATGGCGATCAGGGAGTAGAGATTTTTCTGGAGGGCGCGGAACAGAGTCTGGAAACTTTTGTCCGCGACTTAAAACTGACTTCCCCGCCGGCAGCAAACATCGCCGCGATTGAAGTCGTACCAACTGAACCGCTCGGTCTGGAAACGTTTGCCATTCGCGATAGTCAAAGGCGTGATCAGCCAACGGTTCGCGTTTCGCCGGACTTGCCGGTCTGTGATGAATGTCTGACGGAGCTGTTCGATTCCGGCAATCGTCGTTATTTGTATCCTTATATTAACTGCACCAACTGCGGCCCGCGTTACACCGTGATTCTGGGCCTGCCTTACGACCGTCCCAACACGACGATGAAGCAGTGGGCGCTTGATGACTACTGCAATTCTGAGTATCACGATCCCCATGACCGTCGCTTTCATGCTCAGCCGGTGGCCTGCCCGGCGTGCGGACCGAAATATTATTTGCGAACAAATGGTGAGGTGAAGTGCAGCGATCAAGAAGCGGTGCGCCAGGCTGCGTCACTTCTCGCCGCGGGAAAAGTCGTAGCGGTCAAGGGAACCGGGGGCTATCACCTGGCCTGCGATGCCCGCAATCCGCAGGCAGTGGGAGCTTTGCGCGAGCGCAAGTACCGCAAAGAAAAACCGTTCGCGCTAATGGTGAAAGATCTCGAATCGGCCCGGCGCTTGATTGATTTATCTGGCGAAACCGAAGCGCTGCTCACCTCCGTTGCGCGGCCTATCGTGCTTGCGCACGCAAGAATCGAACTCGAAGGCGTCGCGCCGGGCAACTCCGAGTTAGGCATCATGTTGCCTTACACGCCGCTACACTATCTGCTTTTTGCGGCTGGAGCGCCCGACAATTTGGTGATGACGAGCGCCAACCGGTCCAGCGAGCCTATCGCTTATGACGATGAAGACGCGCTGCAAAGCCTCACCGGAATTGCTGATGCATTCCTGATGGGCGAACGTCCAATCGCACGGCGCGTAGATGATTCGGTGGCGCGGGCGGGAACTTTCGGGCCAGCAATTCTGCGGCGGGCTCGTGGCTATGCGCCGGGAGCAGTCGCCATATTGCCCGGCGAGCGTCCGCTGCTGGCGGTTGGCGCGGACCTAAAGAACAGTATTACGCTGGTGGTCGGCGGACAGGCCTTCGTGAGCCAGCATATTGGAGATTTGGACCACTATCAGGCGTTTCGCGCGTTTGAAGAAACTATCCGCGACCTGGTTTCGATGTACGAAGTCCGCTGGGATGAACTGCTGGTCGTCCACGACCTGCATCCACAATACGTTTCGACTACGCACGCGCTGGCCCTGCCGGGCGCGCAAAAAATAGCGGTGCAGCACCACCGTGCACACCTCGCGTCGGTGCTGGCGGAGAGCGGCGCATGGGAGAAGCGCGTCGTGGGAATCAGTTTTGACGGCACTGGCTATGGAGACGATGGGACGATCTGGGGCGGAGAGATCTTCGTAGGCAGCGTCCGCAATGGCTTCGAGCGCGTAGCGCACTTGCGGACCGCGAGCCTTCCCGGCGGTGACGCCGCCGCACAATTTCCGGTACAAGCCGCCGCTGGATTTCTTGCCCAAATTGATGGGCTGCCCGATCTCGCCGCAGCTCCGT
This sequence comes from uncultured Acidobacteriaceae bacterium, assembly GCA_963712035.1. GTDB lineage: Bacteria > Acidobacteriota > Terriglobia > Terriglobales > Acidobacteriaceae > PALSA-270. Next base: position 111,272 of record CAVQGL010000012.1, read on the forward strand.
TCACTTTTCCCGCACGCTACCGGCAGGCGCTGGAGTTAGTCAATAAAAACGTGAGAACCTTCGCGACTACGTCGGTTGGAAGATTGTTCGACAGCGCCGCGGCTCTGCTGGGCTTCACTCGCGAAATCACGTTCGAAGGCCAGGCCGCGATGTGGCTAGAGCAACTGGCGCGGACCGCGGCTATGACTGAGCCTTATCCATTTCCATTTGCGGAAGGGGAACTCGACTTCCGTCCTTTGCTGCTTGCTGTGGCGCAAGATCGATTGTACGGCCGACCGGTCAGTGAGATCGCCCGCGCCTTCCAAAGAGGATTGGCGCAAGGACTTTCCGACTGCGTGAAAGCAATCTGCCGAGCCCAGGAAATTGACACCATCGTGCTTTCGGGCGGTGTCTTCCAGAATGAACTCCTGTTGGAGGACCTGAAATCTCTCCTCGAACCAAGCCTGCAGGTGTGGACGAATCATTCCGTTCCGGCGAATGATGGCGGAATCAGCCTGGGACAGGCGGCATTGGCGGCATCCGGGCAACATCATCGGGCAGCCGACGCGCCTACAACCCGAACCGCGGCGAAGACCTATGCATGAGCTTTCCATCGCGATGAGCATCGTAGAGATGGCGCAGGAAGAAGCCGCGCGCCGCAACGTTCAGGTTAGCGCGGTGCATCTCAAATTGGGGCCGTTATCGGGAGTGGTCAAAGAAGCGTTAGTCTCTTCCTACGAGATGGCCTGCTTTGACACTCCCCTGAAAAACTCACGGCTGGTTATCGAGGACGTGCCGATCGTGGTCTATTGTTCGAAATGCAAGGCGGAGCGCATGCTGCCATCGATGCAATGGTTCTGCTGTCCGGAATGCGAGACTCCCACGCCTGACGTTTTGCACGGAAAAGAACTCGAAGTCGTAGCCCTGGAGGTCGAAGAATGACTTCGCAAACGCGGTTGGTGGAAGTCCGCAAAAATGTGCTTAAGAAAAATGATGCCATCGCGCGGGCTCTGCGTGAACGCTTTCACCAGGCTGGGGTCTTCGTGGTGAGCCTGGTTTCCAGTCCCGGCTCAGGCAAGACCGCTCTTCTGGAAAAGATTCTCACACTGATGAGAAAGGAATGCCAGGTAGCGGCTTTGGTCGGAGACCTGGCGACGGAGAATGACGCGCTGCGTCTGGCTCGCAGCGGAGCGCCGGTCAAGCAGATCACTACCGGGACGCTGTGCCATCTGGAAGCCGCTATGGTCGAAACTGCATTGGAGGGATGGAATCTGGACGACCTCGATTTCCTTTTCATCGAAAACGTTGGCAATCTGGTCTGTCCGTCGTCTTACGATCTGGGAGAAGATTTGCGCGCCGTCCTGATTTCGGTGACCGAAGGCGAAGATAAGCCGCTGAAATATCCTTCGATCTTCAACAGCGCCGATATCGCGTTGATCACCAAAGTGGATCTGGCAGCCGCAGTGGAATTTGACGAGGAAGCTGCGAAGCTCAACATCCAGGCGGTGCGTCCCGGGATGAAGACTTTCAAGGTATCGGCCAAGACCGGCTACGGGCTCGATGAATTCTTGGAATATCTGAACGCGCGATCGGCCGAAGCTCGGAAGGCCCACTACACATAGTCGAACAGAGACATGAAGCCGAAGTCCATGTGCAGCTGCTGATGGCAATGAAATAATGTCAGACCGGGATTGTCGGCGACGAAATCCACTTCCACTTCCTGATAGCCGCCGACCATAACAACATCCTTCATCACGCCCGCAGTTTGAACTCCGGCGAATTTCGTGAGTTCGAAACTATGGCGGTGCAGGTGGATGGGATGAATGTCGTCACTGGCATTGCGCATGCGGAGGCGATAACGCTTGCCCTCCTGCAAATGAAATGCAGGTGGGACTGGTTCGCCGGTCATGGGAAACGCAACGCCATTGATCGTCCAGCGGTTGAAACCTTGCGCAGCGGCATTATCCTTGGCGAATGTCATCTCGAAGGTTTCGTCTGGTGGAGCGGCAGCGGAACCGGCTTTCGCGAAGCGCGCGTAGTTCCAGTGAAACGGTCTCGGCGGCGTCCACACTGGCTTTCCTTTCTGTCCCGCGTACTCGACCACGACGCCCATGCCGTGACTGCGATCGTCATCGGCCAGGTCCCCCATTACCCAGGTACCCGGATGGTTCATTTCCACGATCGCTGAAACGCGTTCCGCGGTTCCGAGCCACAACACCGGCACTCGCGCAGATGTAGGTACAGGATTGCCATCGAGCGCCACGACTTTGAACGAATGACCAGGCAGCGCGAGGCTGCGAATTTCCGTAGCACTGCCATTTAGAACGTGAAACAGCACGCGCTCGCCCTGTTTCACTCGCACTGGCTCTCCATGACCCAACATGCGCCCGTTGATGGTGAAGTAGCGATAACCGACTTCGTACCCGTGGGGCATGCCTTTCGCCAGCGATGCTTTCATGGCAGATTCGCCGGCGTCTTCCAGTTCTTTAACACGCGTCGCGGGCTCCAGAAAATCCATGGCCATGTCGTCGCCATGGCTAAAAGACGGCTCGAATTCTTTGAGCACCAGAAACACCTCGCGGTCGTAGTTCCCAGGTTCATGTTTGGGCTCGATGTACGCTGGCCCGACCTGGCCGCTGTATTGTCCGGCATGCAAATCCGCTCCGCCGCGATTGTGGGTGTGATAGAAACGGAATCCCGCAGGTCGCGGAGTGAACATGATGCGGCGCATGCCTCGCGCTGGAATGAATGGCGTTCCTTCCTCGGCAGCGCCGTCTATATCCGTCGGGACCAACTGTCCGTGCCAATGCAGTTGTTCCGGAGTATCGGTATCGTTGTGGATTTCAACAGTGACTTCCTGTCCCTCCTTAAAACGTAACAGCGGCCCCGGAAACTGGCCGTTGTACGTCACGACTGAGACGATGTTCCTGGGAGCAATCTCAATTGGGCTCGCGGCAATCCGTAGGATATAGTCCGCCTTGGCTACACCCGGTTGCGGCGAAGTTTGGCTTGCACGGCGCGGTGCAGGCATGGCTGCAAGGTTCAGCGAAGTTCCTGAACTCGCCAGGCCGATGCCCGCAGCCATCGCCGCCGTTGTCAGAAAGTCACGACGAGATGTTCGATGTTTCCTCATGTACACCTTCCGGGTTCGACAATTCTAAGACCTGGTTGCCCGCCGAGGGAACAGGGATGCCAGAGAAAACGTAACTCCCGGTTCGTCTCTATGGGCTCCTTCGTTCGTGATCTTTCGCATCCTAATTCTGGACTTTGTTCGCATACAATTGCGTGCAGGAACTTATCATAGGAGGCATGGTGATTGAAGCGGGAAAGAATTTAGAGGGGCAGGTAGTTGACGGCAAATTCCCTCTACTCCGATGCCTCGGGGAATCCGACCACAGTGTCGTGTTTCTCACCGAGCGGAAACTGGAAGCGCAAAAGGCGGCGATCAAACTGCTACCGGCCACAAGCAGCGATACGGAATTACAAATCTCCCGTTGGGAAGCTGCCGCCAAACTGTCGCATCCTCATCTGGTCCGTTTATGGGAGACAGGCCGCTGCTCAATCGGAAATATGGCTTACTGTTACGTGGTCATGGAGTACGCGGAAGAGAATCTCTACCAGATTCTTCCCGACAGGCCTTTAAGCGCCGACGAAGCTCGCGCCATGCTTCCATCCGTGCTGGACGCTCTTAGCTACCTTCATCAGCAGGGTTTCGTCCACGGCCACATTAAGCCGACGAATATCATGGCGAGCGGAGATCAGGTAAAGCTCTCCAGTGATGGGGTTCTACGCATGGGTCAGGCGGGGAAAGTTACGCGCACCGTTAGTCTCTACGATCCGCCAGAGGCCAACCACACGGGACTTCATCCTACCCAAGACCTGTGGTCCTTAGGTGTGACACTGGTCGAAGCCTTGACCCAGCACCCTCCCGCACGCGTAGGAATTCCTCAGGATCAGGATTTCTTGCCTCAGTCACTCCCCTCGCCATTTTCGGACATCATTCGCAACTGCCTTCGCGCGCGTCCCGAACAGAGATGGTCGATCGAGCAAATCGCAGCTAGCTTGAACCCCTCGGCATCTTCCCAGCCGGCAGTTCCTGACCGGAACATTCCCAAGCCACCGCAGACTAGCGAACCACCGGCGCTTGCAAAACCATGGGTACTTATCGGAACCAGCACGCTTGCGCTGATATTGCTGATATTCTTCTTCGTCAGAGTACTGCATCACCCGCCAGCGCAATTAAGTTCTTCTGGCACGACTATCCCGCAACCGTCCTCCCCAGCCCCGGCGCCGGAACCCGCTGTTGTTCCGAAGACAGTTCTCCAATCCGCTCCGGCTCCAGTAGCGACTCCGCCAGCCACGCCTGCTCCCGAGTCTTCCCAGCCCGATAACCTTGGCGCAGTCGCTCAGAAAGTACTGCCCGAAGTACCCCGAAGCGCGAGCAGAACGATTCACGGCACCATCCGTGTAAAGATTAGGGTCAAAGTAAATGCATCCGGCAATGTATCGTCGGCAACCTTTGTCTCCTCCGGTTCCAGCTCTTACTTCGCGAAGCTTGCGTTGCAGGCTGCCCAAAAATGGAGGTTTGAGCCCGCGAGAAAAAATGGCCAAGAGACATCGAGCACCTGGATTCTCAAGTTCGAATTCCGGCAAAATGGAAGCAGAGCATCCGCCGATCGAACCAGCTGAAAAGTACTCGCAAACCAAATTTACGGGAGCGCCTTACGAAGCGGAGGCAGCCCGCGAGAACGTACGACTACATGGCTGCTGCCCTTTACGCACAGGCAGACGGCCGCTTCGACTGCGCTTAGTGGCTGGCTGGAGCAAATGATCGCTACGTGGGCCCTCCTACCGAAGACGCTTCATTAACAGAGCCACGATAAGCACAGCAATACCGACCAGCATCACGATCAAGCGAGCCGCACTCGGCTCCTGACCACGATTCTTCCTCACGCTCCCCGCTTCGCCTTCAGATCGGCAAGCAATTGCTCGACGCGATCCTCTTTCTCCAAGGCGGAGAGCCGCCCTTCGAGATCGTCCGCGGCGAGCTCCGACTTGGCTTGGCTGAGCGCAGATTCGCTTGCTACTTTCCGTTTCATGCGGTCGAAGGCATTGGCGCTGGAGCCATTGCCCCCCGCCATTTTGGCGTCGCTGGCCTTGCCCACCGCTCGTGCCCGGCGATGCTGTGCGATGAGCAGATCAGCTTTGGCTTGCGCTTCGGCTAGCTTTTGTTCCAGCTGTCGCAATGCAGTCTTCAAGTTTTCCACCTGCGCTTTCTGGTCGATGACCTGCTGCGCGAAACCTGCGGTCAACTCGCGATAGCTTTCCGCGCGCTGCAGTGCGGCACGGGCCAGATCGTCTTCTTTTTTATCAACCGCAAGTTCGGCTTTACGCGTCCACTCAGCGACCTTCTCTTCGTACTCTTTTTGCTTCTTCTCCAACAAGTGTTCATCGGCGATAGCGATAGCCACCTGCGTCTTGACCTGCAAAAGCTGGTTCTGCATGTCGAGAATCACCTGCTTGATCATTTTTTCCGGATGCTCAGCTTTATCGATCAAGTCGTTGAGATTTGCCCGAACTAGCGTCGAAACTCGCTCTAGTAATGCCATGATGGGACTCCTTTGCGTTAGTCGTTGGTGCTTAGTCGTTGGTCGTTCGCTCTTGCGGTGCTTGAGGATTTGCGAGACATGGTTGCGCCGATGGCAACACCCACGGCGATTCCGATTGCCAGCCACGCGCTCCCGATACCGAGAGCGGCAGAGAGCGCTGCGCCTACACCGGCTCCCAGGGCGACACCCAGGACGATTTGCATTGACGGTCGTTTCATAGGTCACACCGTTTCTGCGCTCCGTAGAGACGCGGCTCAGCTACGTCTGGCGGATTGCCGCTGCTGACGTCGGAGCCGTAGCAGAGCTGCGGCTCTGCGACAATGCTCGCTGGGCCGGGTCAGAGATCCGGCCCCACACAAACCGCTATTTTCCGTTCGCACCGCTCGGTGGCAGCACATCCGGCTTAGGCGGCTTGTCGCCGATCTGGCGAACTTTGCCTAGCAGTTCGGTCAGCGGCATGCCGGATAAGGTTTCAAACAAAGCCGGCACTTGCGCCGCCATCTTGGTGATGTCGCCAGTGATCTTGTTCATGCCGGCGGCCTCGCCGTTTCCGGTGGAAACGATGGTGATTTTGTCCACATTGGCCAACGGGCTCGCCAAGGCCCTCACCACTTCGGGCATGCTGGCAAATAGTTTGTCGATCACCGCGGCCTGGTTGTACTCCTGGTAAGCCTCGGCCTTCACGTTCATGGCCTTGGCTTCGGCTTCACCTTTCTTGAAGATGATTTCAGCTTCGGCCTCGCCTTGCGCGCGAATGGACGACGCATGGCCCTCGGCTTCCGCGATCAGGCGCTGTTTTTCGGCGGCGGCCAACGTTTCGATGCGCTGACGCTCGATCTCCGCCTGCTTCAATACGGTCGCGATCAACTCTTTTTCGCGGCGATTGATTTCGGCTTCCTGCACCTTGACCTGCTGCTCTTTCTCGACCTGCTGTACCTTCACCTGCTCGGCAATGACTTGCTGTTGCATGATGTTGGTCTGAATGTCATAGGCCTTGTCAGCCTGCGCCTGCTGCCGTTTGGTGACTTCGAGGTATTGCGCCTTCTTGATTTCAAGGTCGCGTTGCGCCTCGGCTTGCTTGGCCATCGAGAGAGTCTCGGCCAACACGCGTTCCTGGTCAGCCTGCGCTTTCGCAACCGCAGATTCCCGGGTTGCCAAGGCGCGGCGGATGGCGGTATCGCGATCCGCTTCCGCGGTGGCAACGTCGGCGTCGCGCTTGATGCGGGCAACATCGGGCTTGCCCATGTTGGTGATGTACTCGTTCTTGTCGCGGACTTCCTTGATAGTGAACGAGATGACTTCCAGACCCATCTTGTTCATGTCGTCGGCGCAGGTGGAGCGCATGCGGTCGGAAACCATCTCCGGCTGCTTGACGATTTCTTCTACCGTGAGTTGCCCGATGATGCCGCGCAGATGGCCTTCCATCACCAGCCTGATTAGGCCTTCGCGCTCTTGATCAGTCTTAGTCAGGAACTGCTCAGAGGCGGTTAGCACCGACTCGGTGTCAGACTTGACCTTGATCTGAGCCACAGCTTCCACCGTCACTGCCACGCCTTGTTTGGTATAGAGATCCTGCTGGGGAGCAACGTCAAACGACATCAGTTCCAGGGAAAGGCCTTTGCAGTTTTCCACCATCGGAAAAATGATGGTGCCGTGTCCTTTGACCACGCGCGTGCCGCGAAAACCATAGACGACCAAGGCTTCATGCGGACCAGCTTTGCGATAAAGCCGCGCCAGGCCGCTCATCAGAAAGAGCAAGGCCAGCACCGCCAGCCCTGCAATAATCCAAATTTCGATTGCTATTCCGGCGAACATATCTCCTCCTCTTTGCGCTATGAGACAAATATGAGACCGAACTGCGTTAATCAAAGGACACGGAGAATCACGAAGAGAATCGAATTAACCTGTTGCGTCGTCCTACTTCTGTAACTGTCACGATGCGCGACCGACTGTTTTAGGGCCGGAGGAAAGATCGTCGCCCGCCATTTCACTCCACAGCCGTACGTATGCGATACCCTTGTCGTAGCGAGTCACTACAACCTCGCTTCCCTTGGGAATGACGCAACTCTCTTCGGCCCGCGCCCCGCAGGTGCGCCGGGTTCCGGCCTGCGAGTAGATCAGCTCGCCGGTGCCGCCCATGCGGATAGGCACGGAGAGCCGGCCTAGCACTCCGACCATTTCGAAGTCCGCCGGATCGAGATCCTCTTCATCCGACATGAGGACGCGCGTCAAAAACAAAAATACGATGGCTGCGCCGCCCGCCCCGCTGAAAACTGCGATGCCCAGGCCCATGACGAACCAAATGGTCGAGAACCGCGTGAGCAGGTAGCCAGTCCCGCCGAACCATGCCAGAAAAGCGGCGACAGTTACAGGGTTCAGCGCCGACACATGACCGGGCGTTGCCACGCCAGGCTTCGCAGCCCCGGCGTGTGCGACACCATGCCCTGTTCCCCCGTGCATATGAGGAAGTAGGTGAACATGCGTCTCTCCGAGGCCATGTGGAACATGCCAGCGAATGCCTCCCAGCACAAACGACAGCAAACTGAAGGCAAAACCGAGCGCAAAACAAATCAGATAGAAGTTTGCCCAGGTCATTGCGAACGCCTCCTGTCTTTTTCCGCGCTCCGCTCTCGGCGTAGAGCTTCCGGTTTCAGAGCCTCGGGCCTCAGAGCTTCTAGTAGGCGTTCTGCCAGTCCCGGCGTCTCCAAAATTGTTCCCAGCAACAGCAGGCAGCGCCGCGTGTCTTCATGACGCGCCACTTTGATCATGACCGCGCTGACTTCGGGATCGCTGGCAAAACGTTCCGCCCCTTGCAGCAGCCAGATGTCCAGCTTCCCTTCGGTGGTGCGCAGGTCCGAAATCAACTCCGTGTGGTAGCCCTCGGGATCGTCCACGAGAAAACCCGGATGCACCTTGAAAAATCTGGCTAACAGCGTCCGGGTGGACTGCGTGATGTGCGGGCGTGCCCCGTTTTCAATTTGCGAGATATAGGACTGGCTGATGGTCTTGCCCAGTTCTTTGCGGATGCCGCGCACCAGTTCCAGTTGGGTAATAGGGCGGCCCACACCGCGCAGCGAGCCTTCCACCTCGCGCAGGTAGCGGATTTTTTCCGCGAGCGTCATATTTCGTATCGCGATATTTATATTGCAATTTGCAATGTTACGTCAAGCGCTGGATTTAGCTTGGTTTCAGGGGGTTACGCGGAGGGTCGAGGGAAACAGCCGAATCGCCGAAAGAAATTAAGGATTCAGATGCCGGTTTTGATCTGAAAAGATCGTAGCTTTTCGAACGAAGGGTGCTCCATCCTAGCGCGAGTTCTCGCGCTAGGATGGTATTTCACAAATGCCAGGTGGATCTACTGCGTGCGCCCGTTATGCTTCGTCCGGTAGATTCGGGCCGAATTGCGATTCTGTTGGCGGTTAACCTGCGCCTTCTCGCTACCGGTCAGCTTGCCCCCGTTAGCGGCGCGGTCTTTGTGAATCTCACGATTGATCGCGGCGCTGTGACCTTCAGTACGAGCCGCTTCTCCGGCCGTCATCTGCCCGCTGCGGATGCCTTGCGCAATGCGCTCCTGCTGGTTGCGCTGCCGCTGTCCCACTTCGCTCTTGGGATTTGTATTCTGCACTCTGGCGTTATGCTTGTCGTTGTAGATCTGGTTGGATACATGATTCTGCTGCTGATCAAGCGTCGCGCGATCGGCAGAAGTCAGATGGCCGTTGTCCAGTTTGCGCATGTCGTGCTCTTCGTGGTTGATGTCAGATTCTTTGGTCTCAAGATTCTTGGTCTCGCCGGCAGTCAACTGGCCGCTTTGCACCCCGTTGGCGATGCGGTCCTGCTGATTTTCCTTGCGCTGGTTGATGGTCTGCGGCTGAGCATTGTCGGGTGTGGTTTGTGCGGTCAAAGGCATCGCCAAGGCAGCCAATGCCGCTCCTAGAAATACAATTCTGGTCTTCGTCATAGGTATCATCTCCGTCGCTTCTGTTTGGCTCAGCCGCTCTTAAGTGTCTCCGGCTGCTCACAGAACAAAACCCAATGTGTAAAGGAATGTTGCGACAAAAAATGAAGAGGAGGGAAGGTTACCGAAGTTCGTAGTTTGCACTCACAGCCCAACTTCAATGCGCGAGCGAGGATCAAGATAATCGCGCAGAGCGTCGCCGATAAAGTTAAATGCCAGCACGGCCAGCATGACCGCCAACGCGGGAAACAGGACGAGATGCGGAGCGTCAAACAGATGGGAGCGGCCATCGTTGAGCATCGTCCCCCAACTCGCCGTGGGCGGGGGCACGCCGAGACCGAGAAAACTCATGGTAGCTTCAGCAAGGATCGCACCTGCCATGCCGATAGCAGCCTGCACGATTACCGGCTGAATAATGTTGGGCAGAATGTGGCGAACAACGATGCGGAGATCTCCCGCGCCCAGCGCTCGCGCGGCTTCGACGAATTCGCGCTCGCGCGCCGCGAGGACTTGTCCGCGAACCAGGCGCGCATAGCCGACCCATCCTCCGAGAGACAAAGCGAGCACTAGATTGAAAATGCCCGGACCACGAAAAGCCACGAAGGCGATGGCCAGCAGAATTCCAGGGAATGACATGAAGGCATTCATCAACACAACGTTTACGAAGCGGTCGATGCCACCGCCATAATATCCAGCGATCGAGCCGATGATAAGACCAAGGCCTAGCGAAGCTGCCACTACGCAACTGCCCACCAGCATGGAAATACGCGAGCCATAGATGAGGCGGGAGAGAATGTCGCGGCCCAGTTCGTCGGTGCCGCACCAGTGGGCGGAAGATGGCGTCGCCAGACGGTTAGGTAAATCGATGTGAGCGGGGTCTTGCGGAGCGATCCACGGCGCGAACAGAGCGAAGATTACGAAGATGATCACCAACACAACACCAGTAGCCGCCAGCGGATTGTGGCGGGCGGCGCGGGGCAGCGAAATGGAGAGGGTGGACAGAGGTCAACCGATCTTAGCCGCAAAGCACTACGGCGGACTCTTCAGGCATGGATGTCGGCCAGCAGGGGAATCCGCCGCACATGGATTTGCCCCTCGCGCAAACGAGTTCGAGCGATGTTGTAGGAAGATTGCATTCGCAGGAGCGTGTCCATTTTCACACCAAACGCTTTTTCAATGCGGAGCGCCATGTCGCCGGAGAGATCGGCCTTACCATTCAGCAGGCTGGAAAGCGCGGGCCGGGAAACTTTCAGCGCCGCCGCCGCCGCGGTCACCGACAGACCCGCAGGCTGGATAATCTCTGTCCGAATGAAATCTCCGGGGTGGGGCGGGTTCTTCATAGGCATGGTGTGTACTCCTTCGGTCCTAGTGGTAGTCTTCCAAGTTAACATCGCAGATTTCACGCTCAACGGTGTCAATGCGGAACGTCAAACGGCGATTGCGAGTGACGCTCAGACTCCATGTGCCCTTGCGATCACCGGTCAGCGTATGCGCTTTCCACGCAGGAAGCGAACGCAATTCCTCCGGGTCTTCCATGTCGTCGAGAAAGGCAAACATCTTACGGAGCTTGGCGGCCACATCGGGCGAAACCGCCTTCACGCTGCCTTCCGCGTAGAGCCTTCTCAGGCGCTTATGGGCGAAGCTCCGTATCTTCACCCAGCAGAGTGTAGCCTGTAGCTTAACACTTGTCAACGATAAGGGACTTATTTGACACAAACCGCGCCCAGGTGAATCGCATTCTTGATTTGAAACCGATATCACGCCGTCGAGTTTGCAGCGGGCGGCGGCTTTGGTGGAGCAGCGGGTCGTGATCGAACTGGTTTGACAACTAGCCTGACCGCCAGCATGGTATGCATGGCGAGAAAACGGACGCTATGAGCGCCGCCAAACAAGATGTTGAGTCACTGTTGAACAGACTGCCGGACAGCGTTTCGGCTGAAGACATTCAGTACCACATTTACGTGCTTGACGAAGTCCGGCGTGGGCTGGAGGATGCCCGCGTCAACGCCACTCTCTCGCAGGAAGAAGTGGAGAGTCGCTTCAGCAAATGGCTCACCAAATAGCTCGATCGCGACGAGCGGTCCAGAATCAGTGAATGTCCGCTTACGTCTATCAGGAATTTCCTAAGGCGAAGTATGGCCCTAAATATCGCAGTTCATGAGCCTTCTACCATTGAACACGACCGAAAAGCGACGGATTGCGAGGGCCCCAGGCCGATCCCGGCATGCACGTTTAGACTAGCTAGTCCGCAAATATAACGCGGGCGGACCGTTCTTCCTTACTCCGTCATTTTTGCGTAGGGATCTGATTGCCCGGGCTCGGCGTAACTCTAGTTCGGAACTGTGAGCAAGTTCCGTCCTTTTCTTCTCCAGACCCGCATTCGGCAAGAAACAAGTCTGTACACAATTCCGACCTCCCGGGCTGTGCCGCAATTCCAGCAGCTTCCACGCCGACATCGTGACTGACCGCGTCGTTCGCCCGCCGGAGCATTTGGTAGATGGTGTTGCGACCGACGCCGAGTATTTCTGCGGCCTTTGCCTTGTTGCCCCCAACCTGGGTGAGAACTCGCACCAAATAACGTTGTTGCATGGTTTCCAGAGTGACCAGATCTGTCGGAGCAACCTGATCCACTTGGGCCGGCGCCTGCAGGATCTCGGGCAAATCCTGCAAATCAATCACGTTATCCAGGCACATAATGCAGCTGCCGCTGATCATATTTTCCAGTTCGCGCACATTTCCCGGCCAGCTGTGAGCTGCCATGCGGGCCTGCGCACGGCGAGTGAACCCGGTAATCTCGCGCTTGTAGACTGCAGAATATTTTTCAAGAAAATGCCGTTCCAGTAAGGGCAGATCTTCTTTTCTTTGCGTTAGCCCCGGAACTGAAATCTCGACTACCGACAGTCGATAAAACAAATCCTCCCGAAATTGTCCCAGCGCGACCATCTTGCGCAAATCACGATGGGTTGCGGCGATGACGCGCACATCCACCTTGCGAGGCACTGGCGAACCCACGCGCTGCACTTCATGATTTTGCAGCACGCGCAGTAGCCTGGATTGCGCCGGCAACGGCAACTCCCCAACTTCATCGAGGAATACCGTGCCACCATTGGCATATTCGAAGATGCCGGGCTTGTCTTGCACAGCGCCGGTAAACGCGCCACGTACGTGACCGAACAACTGGCTCTCAAGCAGGCTTTCCACCAGCGCAGAACAGTTGCAAACCGCGAAGGGAGCGCTCGCTACCGGGCTCAAGCGATGCAACGCCTTGGCCACCAGTTCCTTGCCGGTTCCGGTGGCGCCGGATACCATCACGGAACGGTAGTGAGGAGCCAGGCGCCGGATCTTGGCGAATACTTCCAACATCAACGGGCTGCGACCGATCATGCCTTCGAATTGGTAAGCGTCGACCAGGTCATGGTCAAGATGGAACGTTCGCTTCCGCGTCATCGCGTTGTTCACGAGGTCTCGGATGCACTTTCGCAATCGTTCCGCATCCAGCGGCTTGCACAAATAGTCGTAAGCCCCCTTCCGGATCGCATCTACCGCACTTTCGGTCGAATAATAGGCTGTCATCAAGATGAAGTCGGTTCCGGGGTCCTTGGTCAAGACTCGGTCCAATAGTTCCAGTCCGCTCATTCCCGGCAAGACGAGCCCAGACAACACAATTCTCGGTTGCACTTGGATAAATCGCTCCAAGCCAACTTCCGCGCAGGGCGCGGTAAAGATCTGCACGTGTTCCCCGGCGAGAAGATTACGAATCACGTCAAGGTTGTCCGGTTTGTCATCCACCACCAACAACTTGAGTCGGGTATCGGTACTCAACGGAGCGCCCTCTTTGTAAGTTGGATCTGTTGGGAGAAAGACATCATTCGTTTCTTTGAGATCGTTTCTACCAACTGCAATCAGGCCACATTCCCCTAGTTCCACAAGCGAAACAGCATCGTCTCATGTCAATTGACAGGCAAAAGTGATTGAGATCACAGCCAGCATTACCAAAGACGGCACACGACCAGTGCGAGCACTGAAGATTCCGAAAGGGCAATCGCGTCAACTTTCCAGCAAGAAACTGATTCTGGAAGTCATGCGATTCGGTGACCGCTGGTAGTTGGCGGAGTGAACTTTGAAGGTGTTCTGGCCGATAGTACCGGCATGAAACACGCACCCGCCTTCGTGCACGAACCGTCGGCCAGGGCTTGCGATTTCTGCTCGCAAGCCAATTTCATGAAAGCGTACGCCTGTCATTGCTTTGTTTATTTGAAAGGCACTCCGATGGAGCATTACAGCCGGCTGGAATGGACCGCGTGTGCGGAATGCGCCCAGTTGATCGACACGGACAAATGGAACGCGCTGAGCGAGCGAGCGGTGCGGTCGTTCGTGAAACAGCACCGGCTTTCGGAATACGAAGTGCCTGGGCTGCGCAGGCAGATGCACTATCTGCACGACACTTTTCGCCGCAACATGATCCCGGAGTCTTAGCCAAACTCAGATAATGATGTGCTCCGGCAGGATCACTCGGTCCTGGCCAATGAGAATGCTCGCTCGTTCGATCACATTCCGCAACTCCCGTACGTTGCCTGGCCAGGTGTGCTGGCGAAGAAGAGCGCTTGCCTCGGGACTCAGCACAACCTCGTGCGGGCAAAACTTGGACAGAAAATACTCGGTCAACAGATCCAAGTCTTGAAATCGCTCGCGCAACGGGCTCAGGTCAAGTAAAAAGATAGAAAGTCGGTAGTACAAGTCTTCGCGGAAATTTTTCTCCTGCACCAGGCGGCGAAGGTTGGCGTTGGTCGCGGCAATTACTCGCACATCCACACGGAACGTGTCGGTGCTTCCCAATCGCTGCACTTCCCCTTGTTCAAGGAAGCGGAGCAACTTAGACTGCAGACCAATCGGCAAATCGCCAATCTCATCCAAAAATAAAGTTCCTCCCTGAGCGGCATGAATTCTTCCAATCCTGGATTGCACCGCACCGGTGAAGGCGCCTTTTACAAACCCAAAGAGTTCTGCTTCCAAAAGGGCCTCGGGGATGGCGGCGCAGTTGATTACCACGAAGGGCTTCATGCGCCGTGGACTGCACTGGTGAACCGCCTGCGCCACGAGGTCTTTGCCGGTCCCGCTTTCGCCCGTGATCAGCACCGTGGTGTCCCGCGGAGCCACTAGTTTGACCATGGAGTGCAGCCGCTGCACGGAGGGCGCTCGCCCGATAAAGCCTGGCAAGCCGTCAAAGGCGCGTACGCTATCATCTTCCGGTTCGCGCTCGGCGTTTATAACTCTGGCTCTCAGCGGCATACTGCGGCCGATCTGCCGGACCACTTCGAAACCAAGAGAACCCGGAGACGGAATGGCAGCCAGCGGATGCCCCGAGTGAGGATTGATCGGAATCACGGTGACGGCGGGGTACTGGGAGCGAACAATCTCTTTGAATTCGTCGACTCTTAAGTCCGGCAATCCCGGATCCAGCAGAACCAGCGATATGTGCTGAGCATCAAGCTTCTCCAGCGCGCCCGCGCCGCTGCTCGCCTCCTGCATGATCCATCGTTCGGACCGTAGCCTGTCTCCCAAGTCACGGCGCAGTTCCGGATTTGCGCTCACGATTAAGAGCTCGACCGTAGAGGGCTCAGAAACGCCGTGTTCGGGAAAGCGGAAAGGGGTGGTTACACTACTCATGAGACTCATTCTGTTCTTTTCTCCTGGGATAGGTTGTGCCTTGTGATGCTGGCCGCTGCGCTCGCAGAACGTTACGGATGTGGTCGAAATGCCGCATGGTTCGCTCTAATTCGTCCAGAGCGTGTATGCACACCTCACGATAATCATCCGCGGTACATGCGTTGAGCAGTGCCAATTCGAGAATCCCCTGCAATACGGCCAGCGGCTGCGCCGTCTCGTGCAGTTCGTGGCCAATATCGCGAATCCATCTTTGATCGGCGGGGAATGCGGGTTCAAGCGGTTGCGAGATGGTCGCCATCATGCCACCTCATCCGTCAGCACGTAGCCGACGCCACGGATGGTGCGCACTAGCTGCGACGAAAAGCCGGTATCGACCTTATCCCGAACGTACTTGACATAAACGTCCACGAGATTCGTGCTTCCGTCATACGAACTCCGCCAGACACTCTCCATGATTTGGGCGCGAGTTACGGGATGGCGCGCGTTCATCATGAGGTATTCCAAAAGATCAAACTCTTTGGCCGTCAGATTGATCTTCTTGCCCGCGCGCTCTACTCGGAATTCCGCTCGCTTGATGATTAAATCAGCAATCTGGATCGTGCGGTGCGGAGTCGCGCTGTTGCGGCGAAGCAAAGCGCGAGTTCGCGCCATGAGTTCGAGAAAGGAGAACGGCTTGACCAGGTAGTCGTCCGCTCCGCAATCCAAGGTCATGATCCGATCTTCCAGGCTGTTGCGGGCGCTCAACACCATCACTGGCAAGCGCATGGTGGTTGATCGAATTTGCTTCAGTAAGGAAATTCCGTCGAGCTTGGGCAGGTTCAAATCGGTAACCATAAGGTCATATTGATTCTGAGAAACCGCCTGGAATGCGGCTTCCCCATCGTGGGCCAGATCGACCGCATACCGGTCGTTTTCCAGGCCGCGCTGCAAAAAGTGCGCAAGTGGAACATCGTCTTCGGCGACGAGGACGTGTGCATGAGTGGAATGATGCGAGGTGTTGCTGACCGAGCGGTCTTGTGCCGCAGAATCCATATCCCCCCCGAGTTGAAAATTATTTTCCGGCTTGCTTCGCGACCGATTGTCGTCGCCTCACAGCCGAGAGCAGAACTATAAAAATGAAAATTACCCAGGGGAGGGCTGACATCAGGCAGATTGTCGTACGCCCACGAGTAGTGCAATTAGAGAACCTTAATGCAAACCTAACGTATTTCTATCAATCGGCGGCACTTTGACGCGTGGTTGCGCACAAAACGAATCGCCTTTACTGTGTTGAATTAGAACAGCTGTCATGATTTCGAACACTCTAGAGGAGCAAGAAACCCTCTCGCACGACCTGGGAC
Organism: uncultured Acidobacteriaceae bacterium; assembly: GCA_963712035.1. Lineage (GTDB taxonomy): Bacteria > Acidobacteriota > Terriglobia > Terriglobales > Acidobacteriaceae > PALSA-270. Next base: position 127,822 of record CAVQGL010000012.1, read on the forward strand.
GTTGGGGATGAGGAGCGATGCAAATCGCCGGACGAGGTTGGTTCAGTCCTATTTGGAAGTTGTCGGCCCAGGGTCAGGCGAATCGGCTTTTGGTGGCTGCGGGCCGCTCGACGGCTGGTTTTCACTCTCCAAGTATTGAACAATGACCGAAATGCGCCGGTTGGAGGGATCTCGCGCGTCCGCCTTGTCGCGGGGCTTCTGATCCGCGAATCCCCTCACCTGAGCTACCTGGTTTTCCCCCACTCCGTTGTGCTGCATCAGACGCCGGGCGGCGTTCGCACGATCGGCAGAGAGCTCCCAGTTCCCGTAGTCCCCTCGGCCCGCATATGGTTCGGAATCGGTGTGCCCTTCGATGGAAAGCTTGTTCGGAAGTTTTCCCAGTTGTTGGGCGAGTAGGCTTAGCATTTCATTTCCATCCGCATTCGGCTGGGTACTGCCTTTTTCAAAGAAAGTTCCGGAGGCCGACTCGAGGAGCTCGATACGCAGGCCTTCGGCGGTAACTGTCATCTGAATCTGATCTTTAAGCCTTTCGAAGTCGTTGAGGCTGCGAACTGATTTTTGCAACTGTTCTTTCAACTCCGCCATGTTCTCTTTGGTAACGGTGAAGTTCTCCCCTGAGCCTCGGCTATCGGTGCCGACCATCTTAGATTTCCCCGTGGGGTCCTTAAAGTAGCCGCCCACCGCTTGTTGAACTTGTTTACTGCTGTTCATTAGCCAAAGCACGATGAACAGAGCCATCATGGCCGTCACAAAGTCCGCATAGGCTACTTTCCATGCGCCGCCATGATGCCCACCGTGGGAGATCTTCTTTTTGACTATAATGATGGGGCGTGCGGTGGCCATTAGGAAGTCTCTCCAGAGGGTTGGCCACTTGAAGCGTCGGGGCTCGCCTCTGCTCCACCGCCGGCGCCAGCCGCGGCTGCAGCCGCAGCCTCGACGGGTTCGCTGGCGGTTTTCCGGCAATGTTTTTCAACATCCTGAAATGACGGACGGAGGTGTCCGGGAATAGCCCGGCGGGCGACCTCAACCGCCATGATGGGTGCTGTTCCCTTTAGAAATGCAATCAGGAGTACTCGCAACACATGGAGGTAGGCACGCTCCTCGTCCGCGGTCTTCGCCATATTGGAGGCTAACGGTCCGACCAGCCCGTAGCAGAGCAATATACCGAGGAAGGTTCCGACCAGTGCCGCAGCCACCTTACGGCCAATCTCCTCCGGAGGGCCGCCCAAGGCTCCCATCGTAATTACAACTCCGAGTACTGCGGCTACGATGCCCAGGCCCGGAAGCGAATCCGCCATGCTGCTTAAAGCTGCTACCGGCACGCTCGAATCGTGATGGTGCACTTCCATGTCGAGTTCCATGATCTGGTCCAAATCGAATGCTTCCGCTCCGGTAACTGCCATACGCAGGGTGTCGCAAAGAAAATTCCTGACGTGATGGTCGTTGAGAAATTCGGGATACTTGGAGAACAGCGGACTTTTGGATGGTTCCTCGACATCATTTTCCAGTGACATCAGCCCTTCCTTGCGGGCTTTGTTCAGCAGGTCGTACATCATTTTCAATGAATCCAAGTAGCGCTTTTCGGTTATCTTCGCTCCCTTGAAAACTGCAAGCACACCGCTCACAATTTGCTTTAAGATGTGCAGCGGATTTGCTACAAGAACTGTGCCGATGGCGGCGCCGCCAATGATGATGAGTTCGGCGGGCTGCAGGAGCACACGGATATTGCCATGCTCCATGCTGTAGCCGGCAATTATCGCACCGAAAACGACGATGATTCCTATGATCGCAAACATGACAGCCTAGCTTGTCCCTTCCACTGCTCCCCGTGAGAACGCGCTTGCTCCGCGATCGGCGCGATCCACGCGGTTAAGAAAACCTATTCAGACCTCTTCGCACCTCGAGCCCAGGCAGGGGAGGCCCGCGTCCCAACCGGAGGGCTATCCTATATCGGCAGAAAGTGGGCGAAGCTTTAGGGAAATGCTTGGAATGTAAGTCGCTGGAAAGACATCTGTTCCCGCGTCAACACAGGCGGAAACCCCACCGTCGGAGCAGAACCCCCTAGTCCCTCTCTGCGAGCCTCCAACACTACTCAGTTCCCCAAGGGCTTAACGGCGGTTGGCGTCTCAACCCGCTGGGTGCGCGCTACGATGATCAGGTCCACTCTTCGATTGGCTTGTCGTCCTTCGGCGCTGTCATTGTCGGCGACCGGATGATACTGAGAGTATCCCGCGGCGGAGATTTGCTCTGGGTCGAAACCATGTTTCTCGACCAGCAATGACACGACTTCGGTGGCCCGCGCCGTCGAGAGATCCCAATTCGATTTAAAGCGCGCGGTGTGGATGGGCACATTATCAGTGTGCCCTTCGATCCGAATTTGGAACCCCTTCTCATTCAGTATGCTGGCAATCCGCGCCAGCGTGGATCGCCCACCCGGCAAAAGAGTGGCGTCACCACTATCGAAAAAACCAATCTCGCTCAGGCTAACGACCAGGCCTTCAGGAGTAACCCGCATTTGGATCTCGTGTTTTTTGATCTCTTCCCCGAGCGCGTCCTCCAAGTCGCGTTTAAGGTGAGTCATATCCGGAGAGTAACCCGCAACGGATTGCGCGCCACCTAGAGCGCCGCCACCCCTTTCTAACGGTGGGGTCTTTCGCTGGTCTGAAGGGGGCGACGGAGCCTCCTGCAGCCGCACTACTCCGGAACCGCTCCCGGAGAACACTCCGAGTTCCTTAAAGGCGCCCTCGATCGCCGCCGACACCTGAGCAGCTTTCCTTTTATCGACTTGCGAGGAGGCGTATAAAACCACGAAGAAGGCGAATAGTAACGTAATGAAATCGGCATAGGAAATCAGCCAGCGCTCATGGCTCACATGAGAAGGTTTACGCCGTCTGCGCCTCATGCTGACTGCTCTCCCCTGGCGGCACGGTACTCGTGCAGGTATCCCAAGAGCTTGGTTTCGAGAGTTCTCGGGTTCATGCCTTCCAGAATGGAGATAACTCCTTCCAGCATCATTTCTCTCGCCACCTGTTCCTGGCGGCTCTTGATCTTCAACTTTCCGGAAGAAGGCAGGAACAAAAGATTGGCAGATCCCACTCCATAGATCGTAGCCACGAAGGCGACCGCAATGCCCTTGCCCACTTCGTCGATGTTCTCCAGGTGCTGCATCACTTGAATGAGGCCGAGGACGGCGCCGATAATGCCAATCGTCGGGGCGAATCCGCCCGCGGACTCGAAAACTTGCGCGATTTTCTCCGCGTGTTCAGCCTGGTTATCGAGGTCCAGCTCCATCATGTTTCGGAGTTCCTGCGGATCGGTGCCATCCACTGCCAGCATGAGAGTTTTCTTGAGGAATGGGTCTTGGATGTTGTGCAGTTCCGAATCAAGCGCGAGAATTCCATCCCGCCGCGCACGCTGCGCATAGGAGACGAGATTCTGCACCGTCTTGGCTAAGTCCGGATCTTTCTCCACAAAAACATGCGCCAGCTTCTTGAATGCCTCGGTCACGACTGGCAGCGGAAACTGAACCATCACCGCGCCGATGGTTCCGCCAAAGACAATCATCGCCGCGGTGGGCTGAACGATTTGGGCGATCCTTCCTCCTTCGAGGATGAGGCCCGCCAAAATTCCCACGACGGCCAGGAGTATCCCGCCGATGCTGCTCTTATCCACGGCCCTCATCTCCCGGCCGATGATCGGGGTTGTGCTCCTCCTCGAACCGTTTTGTGACGGCGAGGCCAGCGTTGGGGTCGATCGCCTTAGAGACAATTCCCGCGAGCACTAACCGGCGGAATGCCACGACCCGCTCGATGACCTCTTCGGTGCTCTCCCGCACCACAATTTTCTCGCCGTTCATTAAGGTAAGCACGGTGTCAGGCGCGTTCTCGATAAACTTGATGTGATCGGAGTTCACGGCGAGAGATTGATGGTTTAATCGGGTGAGACGTATCATCGCTGCGCTCCCGCCGATCTGAATGAACTAGGTCGCATGCCAAGCCGGGAGACGTAATCGGCACTACCTCCCGCGCAGCTGAGTCATTACCCCGAAACTTCTGCACTGCGGTAACCGACGAGAAGTTACCTGGCTATAAGACAAAATCGGAAACTCACTTATACGGGAGTTCCAGTTCCGACAAACGATTGCATTGAGCCGGCAATTGCCACGCCGCCTCTGCCGGCAGCGCGGTTGGGTAATGCTCGCCTAATTCCCTCTTCCAGCGAAATCCGGGCTTCCCAGCCGTACTGTTTCGCCAAACTGGGGTCGGAAACTCTGCGAGGGGATGACGATTGTTTGCTCTCATCTCCTTGGATTTTGGGGTCATATCCTACGGCATCGGCCATCAGTTTGGCGAGGCTAAAGAAGTTGGTTCCAATCCCCGTGCCAATCTGAATTGGAGTAGCTCGCGGGAAGCGATCGATTCCGTATACCAGGGCGTCGGTGAGGTCCTCAATGTGGACCCAATCGCGGATCTGGCTGCCGCCCCACACCACGAGAGGATCTTCTCGCCGGAGGGCGCGATCAAGAATGGCGCGAAAAGGATATTCCTGCGATTGGTCCTCGCCATAACCGCTGAATGGGCGGAAGATCACCACCGGAATGCCTTGCTTGTGCAAGCACGCGGCAAAGGCTTCCACATTGCGCTTCACCATGCAGTAGGGATCCTCTGGGAAATCGAGCGCGCAGCTCGACATCACGATCATTGCCTTGGTGGGAGGATTACGTTCCACCCACCTGAACATTTTCATGTCGAGTGCGAGATCGTCGAACGCCTTCATGCCGATCTTGCCGCGATCATGGACGTTGATGATGTTCGCAGCTAAGTGCACCACGACATCCCATTTTGCGGCTGCGCCAGGCTGCGCGAGAAACTGATCGAGGTCCTCCGTTCCCTGAACGGCGTAGTTCGCAGCCTCGAGTTTGGGAATTAAATGACGGCCGACGAAGCCTTTGTATCCAGTAACCAGTGCGCGCATTTTATTCGTCCCCGGAAGGCAGAGGCCTGGCTTTCGCTAAGCCTGGCTAGTTGCGGCTGTGCAATTTCTCTGCCTCATCTGGCTCTAATCAAACAGGTGCGCTCCGGGATGGCGGCGCGCTGTCTGGCAAGCGCAACCGGGCAAAACAAGCGTAAGCACTGCTCAAGATTCGTTGGTTGCGTGGCCCGCGACGTGCATTGCTATCTCTCCGCGGAGTGGAAGCAAGCCAAATTCCAACCGAAATCTAACCAGACGGACGCGGGCGAAGTGGCAACCCTTGGCCTCTCGATGATCGCCAGGAACGAAGCGCACACGCTAGAGTCCTGTCTCAAAAGCGTTCGAGGTGTGGTGAGCCAGATTGTGGTCGCCGACACCGGTTCCACGGACGATACACGGCGCATCGCGCGCGAGTTCGGCGCTACGGTGATTTCGGTCCCCTGGGAAAACCACTATGCCAAGGCTCGAAATACGGCTTTGAAGGCGATGAGGACAGACTGGGTTTTGGCGCTCGATGCTGACGAAGAACTCGATGCGTCCGCCGCGCACTCCATCCCTGCCCTGCTGAAGAAATCCAAAATCAGCGGGTACATGGTCACTATTCGCGACTACATGCCGGGCAAGGCTTCGTATTACCTGGAGCAACTCAGCAAGCCGAACGATTCTCCGTTAGCCCGTGCCCGCGGCGCCGCTTCCTATAACGATCAGCAGAGCATTCGGCTATTCCGCCGGACTCCTGAAATCTATTATTTCGGACGCGTCCACGAACTCGTGGAATACCGAATTTGCGCGTTGGGGCTCAAGTACGTCCCGGCTAACGTTCTGATTCATCACTTCGGACACTTGCGCGGGCCGGAGATTCGCGGGCAGAAAAATCTTCTTTATCGGGAACTTGGTCGGCTCAAAGTCAAAGAGGAAGCGGACAATCCGTTTGCCTGGTTCGAACTCGGACTTCTTGAATACCAGGCGTTTGGTGACCGTGAAGCCGCACTGGCCGATTTTCGCGAGGTGGTCCGGCTCCATCCACCGTTCACCCGTGCATGGCTGTTCATTGCGATGATCCAGATCGACATGAATCGGTCCGCCGACGCGCTCGTGACTCTCCAGCCAACGGAAGCGAGTGACGAGGCGATCGGATTACGCGAGAGATTGAAAGGCGACGCTCTACATAATTTGGGCAGAACAGCCGAAGCGCGCCTTGCCTATGAGCGCGCCTTGCAGTTCGGGGGGCCTGACCCGCTGGTCGAGAGCAAACTGGGGTACGCGGAAGTTCGGTTGGGCGAGCCCGGAGGATTGGAAAAAATTCGGCGTGCGTTGGACTCGCTTCCCTATCACGCGGAGATTCATGACCGCCTTATCAAAGCTTGCATCATCACAGGAAACTTAGGAGGAGCGGCGGAAGCAGCGGAGGGCTTCGCTCAGCGCCTGAATCACCCCAAAACCTTCCTGCGCGCTGCCAGCATTCGGGCCCAACTCAAAGAATGGAACAAAGCCAAAGAGCTGCTAAGTGAAGGTTTGCGCCTGTTTCCCGAATCCAGCGAGTTACGGGATGCTTTCACCGAAATCAACGATATGCCACCCGCAAAAGAACATGAAGCCTTCGCCCACGTGCCCTCATGCCAACCATAGGCCTTTCTATGATCGTGAAGAACGGAGCGGACACCATTCGCCCTTGCCTGGAAAGCGTGCATGGATTCGTCGATCAGATCGTCGTCGCGGACACGGGTTCAACCGATAACACAGGTGAAATTGCTCGAGAGTTCGGCGCCACCGTCATTTCCTCTCCATGGGAGAACCACTACGCCAAGGCTCGGAATGCGGCACTCCTCCCGATAACCACCGACTGGGTTTTGGTGCTGGATGCGGATGAAGAATTAGACCGCGATGCAAAGAAAAAGATTCCCCAACTTCTAGACGCGCCCGACGTTGGCGGATATTCAACACCGATTCGCAATTACGTCCCGACTCGCTTTAATCGCGGCTGGGATAGCATTGCGATTCCTAACGATCATTCTCACCCTCGTGCCGAGGACGCGCCCGCATTCTTCGTTCATGCGAATGTCCGTTTCTTCCGCCGTCACCCCGGGATCTACTTCACCGGCCGAGTGCACGAATTAGTGGAGACGCGTATCCAGGCGATTAGACTCCAAATTCGGCGGGCGAATTTCTTTATTCATCACTTTGGGCAACTGGCAGGCAAACAGGCCAAAGATCAGAAAGGCGTTTACTATCGCGACCTGCTTCGCCTGAAAGTCCAGGACGATCCCAACGATCCATTGAGCTGGATTCAGCTTGGCCTGCAGGAATATGAGCATTTCAACAATCCCGAGGAAGCACTGCGCTGCCTCGACCGGGCCTTGCTTCTGGAGCCAAAAGCATCCGAGGCCTGGCTATTTACCGCGATGATTTGCGTGGATCTCGTGCGATATCAGGATGCGCTGAACACAGTCGAGCGCGATGTGCGAACCGGACCCAGCCTCGCCTTGCGGGAACAAGTCAGAGGCGACGCGCTACAAGGTCTCAATCGTTTGAAGGAAGCACGCTTGGCCTACCGGCGGGCGCTCAAGCTGATCAATGACGATCCTCTCCTCGAAAGCAAACTGGGATACACCGAAGTAAAAATGGGTCAGATCAATAGTGGTCTTGCCAGACTTCGGCGCGCAGCCCGGGCGGTTCCGGGAATGTACGCAATCCGGGAGCGTCTGATGAAAGGTTGCATCATGGCCGACAGGTTGTTGGAAGCGGCTGAGGCAGCGGAACATTGCACCACTTTGCTTCGCCATCCCAGGATGTTTCTCCGCGCGGCGAGTATTTACGCACAACTAAAACGCTGGGACAAAGTCGAAGAAGTTCTGGCGCGAGGCTTGGCGGCTTTCCCGGAAGCTGCAGAGTTGCAAGCCGCCCACGCGGAGGTCTTGCAGCATAAGCGACAGTCCTCCGAAGAGGGGTCTATGCAAACCTCTTCCGTAGGGGCAAGGTGAGGGAGACGAATGGCAAGTAATTCAAATGTTCAGGACCAAATCGGAGAAACGCTGCATCGCGACGCAATCACCCATTTTCAGGCAGGCCGGTACGCGGAAGCCAGCACGGCGATCCAAAATGCCCTCGGGACTCTGGAAACCAGTATGCGGTGGAACGACTACGGCACCATCGAATTAGCCTTGGGACGAGTCTCTGGCGCGGAACTCGGCTACCGCCGCGCCGTCGAACTGGACAACGGAAATTCAATGGCGGCGACAAATCTGATTGTCCTGCTAGAGCGATCGGGACGCAGCAGCGAAGCCGATGCCTACCGATCTCTTGTTCCCGCCAGGGTTTTGGCGCAAGAGCAAGAACGCGCCGGAGCAGTAGCTCATAAATACCAGGAAGCATTGGCCGTCAAAGAAGTCTTGAACCAGTTGGCCAAAATCCCTCTCATCGACCCATGCTTGCCCGCACACATGCAGGATGCGTACCGGCGCAGCGCCCCCAACACGCGATATTATGTCAAAAAAGCCGTACATCTCATTGGAACTGTCCCGTCGACGTTCCGTGCCGCTCTGCTCGACGCGCTCTGCGTGAACGCAAATAGCAATCACTTGTGCAGAGTCGTGGTCGCTGCGTATTACATGCGGGCTGGCTTCTACAAAGAGGCACTCCCCTTACTGGAGCACGCGTTCACGCATCTGCCGGAAGACCTCTTCGTTGGCGAATGCCTCATCGAATGCAGGCATCACTTGAAACATTGTGGAAACGCAGACGACTTCGAAGGTATCGAAGAGTATCTGGCAGGCTCGGACTGTGGCATGCCATGGAATCATCTGGAAGTAACCGATAACGGCAATGTTTATATGTGCTGTCCTTCCTGGCTCCCTCTGTCTTTAGGAAACATAGCGGGGCACACGCCGGAAGATTTGTGGAATTCTCCTATCGCACAGGAAATCCGCGCGTCTGTGTTAGACGGAACATTTCGGCATTGCAACAAACTTCAGTGTGCCCACATCTCCGGCCGGACCCTGGGCAAGAAAGCTGCGCAAGAACAATCGCCTCTACATTCGCCCGCACCCACTCGCGTAGCCCTTGCATATGACCAGGCTTGTAACCTTTCGTGTCCGCAATGCCGGCGCGAGGTCATCTCGGGTTCTCCGGAAACGCAAGAACACCTCGACCAGACGTTCAGGCCATTCGCTCTGAAAGCATTGGCGCAAGCCAAGACGCTGAACTTCAACAATTTTGGCGAGGTCTTTGCCAGCCGTCATTCCCGGGAGCTTCTCCGCGAAATCAATCGGCACGACTATCCGAACCTTAAATTCGAACTCATTACCAACGGTCAGTTGTTCGACCGGAAACAATATGACGAATTTGACTTGGCTGGCCGGCTGGAGCGAGTCAAAGTTTCGGTTGACGCCGCCTGTGCGGATACCTACGCGACGGTCAGGCGCGGTGGCAATTTTGAACGTCTGCTAGCCAATCTGACTTTTCTTGACGGTCTCAGAGTGAGTGGGCAAGACGTGTTCCAGCTGGAATTGTTCTTTGTGGTCTCTGCCCTCAACTATCGCGAGATGCCTGCGTTCGTGCAACTGGCTAAGGCGTTCCACGCCAACCTGGTTTTGTTCACCGCGATTAAAGGATCGATCGGACTCAGCAAAGCGGAGTTAGAAAGCTTGAGCGTCTGCAATCCCGGCCATCCCCAACATGAGGACTACTTGCGGGTGCTTGCATCGCCAGAACTGAGCGACCCCATCGTAAAAGGAAATTGTTTGTAGCCGCTGCGATGAGAGTCGAACTGAACCTGGTTCGGAGAATTTAAGCGTGCCTCAGGTCATCAATTAGAGGCAAATGAGGTCACGAACTTGCACGCACCTTTGTTGGCGACCTATGCCGCGGGCTGGTCATTCGAAAACACCATGGGGATGCCACGGACCGGAATCGACAAAGGAAGAACCACGTGAAATTAGCCTGCTTTTATCCCGCATCTGTCTACTGTGCCTGGTGTGTCTCCACCGGGTTAGTGGACACTCTTCGACGGCTTGGTCACGAAGTAGCTGCCCTCCCTGTTGATCATACTCAGACGCAGCTGAATCTTGGAAGCTATCCGGCGCGCGCGCAACTGGAGAAGTTTGACGGCATCGTGCTCTCCGGCCCGGAACATCTGCGCGGCCACATTCTGGCGTTGTATCCCGAGTGGTGCAAGCTTTCGGTCCCAAAAGTGTCGTGGATGCACGAGACGGTAGAACGCGAAGACTACGGCCGGCTCCCGATTGAAGCCATCCAGCGGCTTGCCGACACAACCTTCTGTCCGGCTGCACAGGACGAGAGATACGGCCTCCGCTGGCTTCCTTTTGGGGTCGACACCGAGGTCTTCAAGCCGAACTGGAATCAAACCAAAACCTATCAGGCGGCTTTTATCGGTCTGATCTATCCAAAAAGAGCGGAGTTCTTAAAGAAAGTGATCCCGCACTTGAAGGGGATCAACTTTATGATCGGGAACGTGCAAGTGCAGGATCTCGGTGGAATTTGTGTGCACGAAACAGCTGCGTTGTATGCGGACAACCTTCGCCGGATTAAGGTTTTCGTAAATCTTCCTACGTTGTCTCAGCTCGCCGTCACCAAGGTGTACGAAGTACTGGCTTGTGGAACATTCCTCATCACGCCAAGAATCGCAGAAGCTCGAAACTTTGACAATTTGCAGGCCCACTTTTACGACCCCAGCAAGCCGGAGAGTTTGGCAGAAAGCATTCGCTTCTGCCTGCAGGAAGAGGAACAGCGAATTGCCGCGACTCGCGTGTGTTGCCAGCAGGTGCATGGGTTGCATCGTCTGGAACTGCGCTGTCAGACACTGTTGGCTGCGCTGGCGGAGCAGAGCGGGGCGAACCAATTAGCTACTCCGGGAAGGGATGAGGTGGCATTTGCCAGAGCTGCGGGCAAATAAAATTCTTTTCCCTCGCCAGGAAATGGGCCTTTGCCAGGGAGACTGATTAGCGTCTGTACCCAGAGGAACATTTGAACACCGCCAATACAAAACTTCTGCTGCTGGCTTCCGGGCTGGGAAAAAGCCGCCGAGGCTATGAGCGCTTCGTCCTCGATATGGCGACCCAACTTCGCTTGAACGGGTTAGAGGTATCCTGCTGGGGATCGGGCGAGGGACCGGACATCGAGGGCCTGCCGGTCATTGGTCGCGACGAATTGGAGCGCCTAGCATTCGAGCGGATGCAACGCGACTCCAGATTCGCGTCACTCTTGCCATCGGAGCTTCACGATTGGACCTTGCACACGGAGGATCAACTGTTTGGGATCGCCTCCGCCGTCCGTTTGCGACAGGAAATCCAGGCAAGCCAGCCTAAGATTGTGTATCTCAAGTGGCAAGGCGGCTTGGTAGATGCCGGCGGAAAATCTACCGTCCTCCTTGAGCAGCTCGCCCGTTCCGCCAAAGAGGGCTCACTCCAGACCGTCATCCATACTGACTGGGTGTGGGCACCTGTGATTCGCCGTCTGGCTGAGGCTGGCTTTGCCTTTCACTCCATTGCTCCATGGATCACGCGAGAGTTACGCGAATTGGGTGTGCCCCCACAGTCCTTCTTCGAATTGCCAATGGGCACCTGCGCGGGTCCCCTTCAGGAGCTCCGCGCTCGCCGAACCGGGTGCCGCCACACATTCAATATTCCTGAAACCGCGTTTGTGGTCTTGAGCGTGGGCGCTTTCGACAATCAGGTGAAGAACTACCCGCATCTAGTTCGCGATCTTGCACCACTCGCGCAAGACGAGAGCTTTTACTGGGTGGTAGCCGGATCACGGGGCTCGCAGCCAGCGGCCTGGGAAGAACAGGCACGTGGAATGCTGGGATCTCGTTTCGTTCCGCTCTGCGACGTACCTTTCGAAAGAATGCCAGAAGTCTATGGCGCAGCTGATTTATTCCTGTGCGCCAGCTTAAACGAGACATTTGGACTGGCTTACATCGAAGCTCAACTTGCGGGGCTGCCTTGTGTGATGCATGACTACCACGTCACGCAATGGATCATGACTGGTTGGCCCGCGGAGTTGACTCCGATTTCCTTGGTCAACATGAACACTCCGGGCGCAGCACGGACGGCGGTAGAGAAGTGGCGCATGCTTTTGGCAAATTCGGGAGGGCGCAAAGCCGTCTATCAAATCGCCGACAGCTTTCGCTCGTTTCAGGAGAAAAAATTCAGTTGGGAGCAGCTCGGACCCCGCTTTGCAGAAACCTTCCGGCATGGAGCTGAGCGTTTTCTAGACACGCAGGCACTCGCGATGTCTTCGGCACCCACCATCCCCCCTTCGCCCGCTCAATCAACACTAGTCTCCAGCCATCCCAAACCTGAAAGTCTGCCAGAGCAAACAAAACCACACCCTTCAGCTTCGTTTCAAGCCCGGCAAGAAATTAGTCAGCGTACGCCGGCTGATCGTCCTCTTCGGATTCTGATCGCGAACGATGTGCTTCCCCAACCGGACCGGAACGGCTCCGACGGAAGGCTCTTGCAAGTGTTGCGCGAGTTACTTGCGCAGGGACACCAGCTGACTTTTCTGGCCAGGAGCGGCATCACGACGGGGCCACGCCCCACGGTTTTAGAGGATCTCGGCATCAAAGTTTGGGCCCACGACAGCGAACGGCTGCGCTATGTGGGATTCGATGTTCCTGCGCAATGGACTTTGGAACAGGTGCTGGAGGAAGGTCAGTTTGATCTGGCGATACTCTGCCAGTGGTTTTGGAACGGCACCTCGGTTCCTGAACATTACATGCAGGCCATCCGAAGGATATCCCCGAGCGTGCGGATTGCGGTTTTGACCGACGACCAGCACGGCGTTCGAGAGAGGCGCTTGGCCACACTCACTGGCCAATGGATGGACTTTGAACGTGCAGAGGATTACACGATGCGCGAGTTCGAAGTATATCGGCGCGCCGACATCGTCTTAGCTATTTCGGAAGATGACCGTCGCGGATTTCTGGAGGAGGCTCCGGACCTCAAAATTGATCGCTTGCCTATGGTGGCAGAACTTGCCCCTGCAGGCCCGGGATTCGCGGAGAGAGCTGACCTCTTGTTCGTAGGAAATTTCGGGAACTCCGCAAATCTGGACGCCCTGAACTGGATGTTGGAGGAGATATGGCCGCGATTGCGAAAACAATTGCCAACTGCCAACCTTTCCCTTGTGGGCAGCTGTCTGCCCACAGAGTTGGACGAGCTCTCAGGGGTACGCCGTCTCGGCCAGGTAGCCGACCTGTTGCCGCTGTTCTCTCAGCATCGCGTTTTTGTCGCTCCCATCCGCTTTGGCACAGGGATTAAGACAAAAAATCTGCTGGCCCTGTCTCATGCAATTCCGTTGGTGACAACCACGGTCGGCGCCGAGGGAATGAACCTGACGCCAGGCGGACACGCCATGATCGCGGATACGCCGGAAGGCATTGCCGACGCCGTTACCCGCTGCTACACCGATGAAACTTTGTGGCGAGAGCTTGCTCACAAAGGACGGGCACACGTCGGACAGATGTTTAGCCGCGAGGGTTTACGAACCGCCGTTCAAAATCTGACCGAACAAGCGCGTACGATTTCCGCGAAGCCTTACGACGCGAGTTATGAATCGTCCATGTCGTTGGTGGAGAAACTGCATCCCGAAGTCCTCACCGCGAGGCCAGCCTGTTATCGCCCGACTTTGCGGGCCGCGTTGGAAACAGGAATGGCTGAAGAGTTCCTGGCGCAGGACCGGCCAGCAGCAGCTTTGTCGCACTTGCGCCACGCATTCAGTCTGGTGCGTCAACCGGTTTCGGAGCTCCCGCTCTTTCAGCACGTACAACGCTTAATAGCGCGTTGCTATAAGGAGTTGGGTGATCCTCAAAAAGCGGCGGAGTACGGATTACCGGCCACCGAAGAGAAGGTCACAGAAAAGGCTACGGCGTCGCCTCAAATTGCACCAGCTTGCATAACAGAAACCGCGGCAATAGAACTTTCGGTGATCCTCCCCACTTACAATCGCAAGGAAAAATTGCAGGCCTGCCTGGCCCATCTTGCCTACCAATCCTTGCCTGCCAACCGATGGGAGATCATTGTTGTCGACGATGGGTCCAGCGACGGTACAGAAGAAGTGCTACGCAATTTCCCGAAATGTCTCCATCTCGAGTACATTCGGCAGGATCATGCAGGAGCAGGAGCAGCTCGACGCGCCGCGGTGGAGCGAGCAAGGGGTCAGTATCTGCTCCTGATCAAGGACGATACAACACCTTATGACACCTTCCTAAGCAACCACCTCAAAGCGCAGGCAGAACTTCGCGGAGAGAAAGTTGCTGTCCTCGGTCATCGGTGTTCGACGCTCGATGCCACCCAGCGAGCCCTTACTTTGTTTTGGGCTGGGAACCCACTCTTGTTTGCAGAGGCTGCACTTCCGCAGAAACTCCAGGGCGAGAAATGTCATTTTTTTGCTCACAGCCTCAGTGTTTCGCGAGAGGCGGTATTAGCAGCAGGTTCTTTTGATCCTGCATTTCAGCACGGAGAAGATATCGAGCTCGGCGTTAGACTTCGGGCCATGGGATACCGTGTGGAGCATCACGAGGAAGCCAAGGCGGATCACAATCATTTGGACCTTAGGGCACGCGATCTGGCCGCCAAAGCGTGCGTATGCGGTGCGATTCAATATCAGCTATTCCGCAAGCATAATCATCTACTGGAGAATGGGCTAGGACCGTTTGGGAAACTAGATTGGAATGCGCGCAAGCGCATTGAAGACAAGGTCGTAACGACTCGCAATCAAGCCCAAATCGCCTCAAAGTGCCTTGAGCAATTCGACTCATTCGATTTGCAGCGCTGTTTCGGAGTGCGTCGCGGCAGCCGTACCGAGGCCGATGAGATCATGGCGCAAGTTAAGAAGTGGGTCCCCACAGTATTTTGGTTCCATTTCTTTGAGGGGTTTCTCCAGGCCTGGGCTGTGACAACTACGCGGACCAGAGCAAAAGTCAAGGCAGCCCATGCTCGCTAGCGAGTCGCAAGTTATTGACGTGACCATGAGCTTGGACCCAAGCATCGAAGAGAACGGAGGCTCGCTGATTCTGGACGCTTCCTATTTCGGGTGTTGGTTCGGGGTAACCAGTTGCAGGTTACTAACGTGTCTCACGAGATTAAGTTTCTATTGCGTAGTGCCGATAAGTAGTCCGGTCAAAATAACCTCCTGCGTGGGTCATAACCCGGATAACCAGGCGGCACTCGAAAACAAGGAGATACCTAAATGCTTAGCATCCTGAACAACGTCTCATCGCTCCAAGCAGAGAACCAGCTGAACGTAACCACAGCGTCTCTGAACAAGACTTTGGCGGAACTGTCCTCTGGACAGCGGATCAACTCCGGCGCCGATGATGCCGCCGGCCTCGCCATTGCCAACGGACTTCAAGCCAACGTTACCGCTCTGACACAGTCTGTGTCGAACGCCAGCGATGGTGTCGGTATGCTGCAGGTTGCCGATGGAGCCTTGTCGCAGATCACCACTCTACTGAACCGCGCTGTTACTCTGGCGACCGAATCTGCCAACGGCACAGTAAGCGACGGCCAACGCACCCAACTGCAAGCGGAATTTCAATCGATTCAGAGCGAAATCAGCACCATCGGTACGACCACCACATATAACGGTCAGGCGATTTTCGGCGCCACGGCTTCGCTCTCCATCTACATGAGCGATTCCAGCGCCGCGGGCACATCCAGCGTTACCATTAGCATGGGCCAGGTTGATGATGCCCATCTGGGTACCGCGAATGGCGTAACCACAGTCAGCATCGCCGGCGCCAACGACAACCTGTCAACGGCTTCGGCTGCGCAGGCTACTCTTACCGATATCAACAACGCGATCGCCGGCATTGCAGGTCTACGCGGCAACTTGGGCGCCAGTTCCAACCAGCTCTCGGCGGCCACCAACGTCATGAACAACGAAGTCCAGAACCTGACCAGCGCCGAGAACGGGATCATGGGAGCTGACATTGGACAGACAACGGCAAACCTATCGCAATACAGCATCCTGCAGCAAACCGGTATTGCTGCCCTGCAGCAATCGAACCAGATGCAGCAGTCAGTATTGAAGTTGCTTCAATAATTTACTCGGGGGATTCGTTGGTGGGACTTTCATGGAGTCCCACCAACCTTCTTTTATAGGACGCTTCGAGATATAGAAACGGGAGTACAAACCACATGAGTTCTTCCTCCGTTGATCTAAGCTCGCTATTGACAGCTTTAGGTTCAAGTTCCACCGGTATCAACGTTCAATCCGCGGTAGCTGCGGCCATCAGTGCAGAATCGGCGCCCATGACGGGATGGGAGCAGGAACAGGTTACCCTGCAATCTCAGACCAGCGACATCAATTCAATCGAAACCGATATCTCTACATTGGAAACTAGCTTGAATGCTCTAAACGACCCCGCGGGAGCATTAATGTCGATGGCCGCCACATCCTCGAATTCGGGAATTGTGTCTGCCTCTGCGGCTGAGGGAACGGCTGCCGGCAACCATGTCGTGGTGGTCAACAATCTTGCGACTACCGCGTCCTGGTATTCCGGATCCGTGTCAAGCAGTAGCGCGACCCTGGCAGATGGGAGCTTCCAACTGACGGTTGGGTCAGGAAGCCCAGTCACTATTCCCATCGGCACGAACGTTGATGGCAACGGAACCAACACGAATACGCTGGCCGGTCTAGCTACCTACATTAACGGGCTTAATCTAGGCGTGAGCGCAAGCGTCGTCAACGACTCAAGCGGATCCCGGCTAGCCATTGTGAGCACAAGCTCGGGTAGCGCTGCCAACTTTACCATCAGTAATCCATCCGGTGGCAACCCACCGGGCAGCACTGCCGGGCTTAGTTTCACCCAGGCGCTTGCCGGAAGCGATGCTTCCCTCACCGTCGACGGTATCCCCATCGACAGCGCGTCGAACACGGTGACGGGCGCGGTCAATGGGCTAACCCTTAACCTGCAAAGCGCGGCCAAAGGCACGCAAGTGAGCATCTCCGTCGCCCCGGATAGCGGACAGGTTTCAGATGCCATTAACAGCTTTGTCACCGCCTATAACACTGTTATCAAGGATGTGAATAGCGAATACACGGTGAACTCGAGCAACCAGGAGGGCGCTCTGGCCGGCGATAGCACTCTGAGCATGCTGCAGACTTCACTGTTAGGAGCCGCTAGTTACTCTTCTGGAAGCGGCGCGGTCGGAAGTCTTGCCGATCTCGGAATCACCATGAACAACGATGGGACTCTGACCGTGGACAATTCTGCTCTCAGCAACGCCATCCAGAACAACTTCAGCGCGGTGCAGAGTTTCTTGCAGGGCACCTCATCTAATGGGTTTGCCGCAACCTTGAACAACCAGATGAACTCGTTGACGGATCCAACCACGGGAGCTTTCACCGTGGATCTGCAGAGCATCAGCAACGAGAACACTGACTTGCAAAACCAAATCAACGATTTTCAGACCTACATCGCAAGCGAGACGACGCGGCTCACCAACGAGTACAACCAAGCCGATATCACGCTTCAGGAATTGCCAACTGAGGAAGCGCAGATCAACGCGGAGCTCGGATACTCTCCGACCACGAAAAGCTCATGAACCGGACAGAGACAGAAAAAGCTTATTTACGGATCAAGGTGCAAAACGCCACGGCTGTGGGCCTCGTCGTTATTCTTTTCGACGTGCTCATCGGCGACCTGGAGCGGGCCATCGCGGCCATGGAAGAGCACAACATCGAGAAACGCAGCGCCGAACTCAAGCATGCTTTTCTTGTGCTACAGCAATTGGAAGGATCGTTGGACATGGAGAAGGGCGGGGCGGCGGCACGGAATTTCTCCCGCTTCTATTCCGCCATCCGAGCCAAAGTGCTGGAAGGGCACATTAAAATTCAGCCGGAAATTCTCCGCCGGCAAATCGAACTTCTGCTGAGTGTGCGGCAAGCCTGGCAAACCGTCGAGACGGCGAACCCACAGCCAGCGGCTGCGCATCGTCCCGTGTCCGTTGGGGTAGGCCAGCTAATGGCCGTGGAGGATGAGCAAGCAGCGCGGCCGAGTTGGACAGCCTAGAGCGCCATGGCGTCTTGGAAAATCACTTCTTACCTCTCTGTACCTGCTCTGGTATCTGATAGTGACTAACTAGCAGTCCGAGTACAATGGGCAACGTTGGGTTTGCGGTTTCGGCCTTTTGCCCCTATGATTGCACGCTAACGAAATGAAATCTTCCAAACAAGCGGCACAATCTCGTTGGGATCGCGGCTAGCGTCATTGAATAGAGCCCGCTTGCTTCGAAAGTAACCGTGGACAGGCAGTCTAATCTCGCGAAGTCGGGCCTTCTCGGGCTCGGGGTAATCGCGCTGACCTCAGGTTACGAGGTGCTCAAGCAATTCCTCCATCCCTCAATCACTACTTGGCAATCTCATGTTGCGACCGTCATGTTTACCGGATTGGTTGCGTTTTTCTTATCCTTGGTGCAGCTTCGCCGCGAGCGAGCGCAATTGGCCTTGGTTAGGGAACAGAAGAGCTTTGCTGACGCCGTAATCCGCAGTCTTCCGGTTATGGCGTGCATTATTGATGCGGATGGCAAACTCCTTTTGTGGAACACAAACCTGGAAACAACGCTCGGGTACTCAGCCTCAGAACTCTCACGCATCAACGTCAAGGATACCGTCGCGGAGGAATCCTGGGATCAGGTGCAGCAAACCACGCAAACTGTAATTGCCTGCGGGGCAGCAAAGTCGGAAGCGCGCCTGGTAACCAAGAAAGGCCGAAAAATTCCCTGTTATCTAACAGGGGTGCGCATTCTCGTGGATGACCAGCCTTGTGTTCTGGGCATCTCTGTGGACATTAGCGAGCGTAAGCAGGCGGAAGAAAAGCTGCAGAAGAGCGAGCAACAGTACCGCTCCCTGGTGGCCAATATTCCGGAAGTCGTGTGGACCGTGGATCGCGAGCGTCGCCTTAACTTTGTAAGCTCCAAAGTTGAACAAATGATTGGTCGCACTCCCGCTGAACTGTCCGCGGGCGGCGGCTTGGTCTGGCTTGACTATCTACACCCGGAAGACAAGCCGCAAATGGCCGCCGCATTCGATTTGCTTTTTACGGAAGGCAAGCCCTACGACATGGAGCACCGATTGCGCCGCAAAGACGGCGAATGGTCGTGGGTGCATGCCCGGGCAATTTCCACTTACGAAGATAACGGCGTGCGCTACGCTGACGGGTTATTTTCCGATATAACCCAAAGCAGAGCAGCCCGCGAGGCGGTTCATCGTCTGGCAGCAATCGTGCAGTCTTCCGAAAACGCGATAACGGGTGCGACTCTGGATGGCGTGATCACCAGTTGGAACATGGGAGCTGAACTGCTTTACGGGTACAGCGCTCAAGAGGCCATCGGACGTAATATCGCGTTTGTGGCTCCTCAAGGAAAGCAAAAAGAGTTGGACAGCCTGCGGGCGGCCGTTGCCGAAGGACGGTCCGTAACGGTAGAAACCAGACGCTTAAGGAAGGACGGAAGGTCGGTCGACGTCACCCTCTCGGTCTCGCCCATCAGGGATGATGCGGGCAGAATTGCCGGAATATCCGGGATTGCCCGTGACGCGACCGCTCACAATCACGCGGTACGACAGATGGGGTTGCAATCCGCGGCTTTGGAGGCGGCCGCGAACGCGATCGTGATTACGGATCGCGACGGGATAATCGCTTGGGTCAACCAAGCCTTTACCACCATCACAGGATATCCTAAGGACGAGGCCATTGGCACGAACCCCAGAATGTTGCGGTCGGGCAATCATGACAAGGCCTTCTACAAAAATCTCTGGTCAACCATTGCCGCCGGACAAGTATGGAGCGGGGAGATCAGCAACCGGCGCAAAGACGGAACCCTCTACACGGAAGAGATGACCATCACTCCGGTCTGCATCGGGGGCCGGGAGATTTCCCATTTCATCGCGATCAAGCAGAACATCACCGAACGTAAGCTTTTGGAGCGCCAGCTGCAGCAGGCACAGAAAATGGAGGCAATCGGCAGGCTGGCCGGGGGCGTAGCACACGATTTCAACAACATGTTGGGAGTGATCACAGGGTACTGCGATCTGCTGAGGCTACGGGGTAGTTTGGAGGAGGACGTACTATGGCAAGTGAATGAGATTGATGGGGCGGCAAAAAGAGCCGCGGGGTTGACCCAGCAGTTGTTAGCCTTCAGCCGTAAACAGGTTTTGCAGCCGCGAATCCTGGATTTGAATGACTTGTTAAAGAAACTCAATAGCATGCTACGCCGGCTGATTGGTGACGACATCTCGTTGGTCATGCGTTACTCAACTTCGTCCGAGGTTCGGGTGAGAGCAGATCAGAATCAGCTTGAGCAACTTGTGCTGAATCTGGCGGTCAATGCGCGAGATGCCATGCCAAGCGGCGGCAAACTCATGATCGAAACCGACGTCTGTGAACTAGACGAATCCTATACGCTGCTCCATGCACCGATGGTCCCCGGTCCCTATGTGCGCTTGACTGTGACAGATACGGGATGCGGCATGGACAAAGACACTCTCTCGCATTTGTTTGAACCTTTTTTTACAACCAAAGAAGAGGGCAAGGGCACCGGGTTAGGTCTGTCTATCGTGTACGGCGTGGTGAAGCAGTCTGAGGGATACATCTGGGCCGACAGTGAACCTGGAACTGGCACATCCTTTAAAATCTATCTGCCCCAAAAGAAGGTCGAGGTCGATAACTCTAAGTCTCCCCTGACCATCGAGTCCTTGCGGGGATCGGAGACGGTACTTCTGGTAGAGGACGACGCAAAGCTGCGCGAGATGGTTCGCGGGTTTTTGTGCAGCCAAGGTTATACGGTTTGGGACTTCGATGACGGGGCAAGCGCGTTAAAGATGATGGCCCGGGACGACCGGCGTCCCGATGCGTTGATTACCGACATCATGATGCCAGGGATGGGCGGCCGCGATCTGGCGGACCAAGCCGCGAAAACATGGCCCGGCCTCAGGATCTTATACATATCAGGTTATACGCACGATTCTGCCGTACAAACCCGCAGCCTCCATGAAAGGGAGGCGTTCCTGCAAAAGCCATTCGCACCCACCGAACTCGGCAAAAAACTGCGGGAAGTGCTAACTCGATAGGGTTCGGCCGCCCGATACCGAATTTTGGATCGCGAGGCGACTCTGCCAGCAAGACATCGCCAGCTTCACTGCAGGTAGTTCAAAAGGCTTTCCGGTAGCACCTTAGCCAGCGCTGCCAAGGCCGCACTTTGAGCGGTCTGTGCCTGTGTCAGATTCGTCGCGGCAGTCGCCACGTCAGCGCCTACCAGATTGTTCTCCTGGGTTTGCAGACTGACCTGCTCCTGCTGGAGAAAGGTCTGGTTTGAATTCAGTTCGTTGATTGCGTTCCCGTAAAAAACGCGCTGTTGAGAAAGATAATTTAACGCACTGGATACCTGTGTAGTCGCAGTCCCGATACTGGTGGTGCTGCCGCTCTGTAGCGCGGTGATGAGTTGCTGCAGCGAACCCATAATGTCGCCGCCTGCGCCCTGAAAGATTTGATTCCCCGGTACATTGCTTTGAATGCTTCTGCCATCGGCAATTTGAACGTTGTTGACTTCAGAAGTGCCGTTGTAACGAACTCCGTCCGTTTGCGAGGAGTCCACCGTAAACGGCGCCGTCGCTGCCGTTCCGCTGAAAATGTAAGTGCCCTGGTAGGAGACGTTGGCCTGCTGCACGACGTTGTTGCGAATTCCCTCTACCTGTTGCGCAATGGATTGGAGCTGGGAGGAAGTCAAAGTTCCATTCGCTCCCTGCACCCCCAGCGAAACTGCCTGGTTGAGAGACGTGACCACAGAACTGAGGGTGGAATCTGCCGTCTGCAACAAACCCTCCAGGCTGGTCGTGCTCTGAAGATACTGATCGGTTTCGCTCTGCGCGGCTTGGTTCTGCACGTCAGCAGCTGCGGCGGCGGGGTCGTCCGAAGGCTGGTTGACGCGCTTGCCCGTAGACACTTGTTGCAGAGCAGTTTGTTCCTGGGTCTCGATTTGGGAGAGATCCGAAAGAATGTCCGGAGCGTAGTTTGGATTAATCCGCATAAGCTTACGGCGCGGCCGGCGCCGATGCCCCCATTTGCAAAACACTTTGAGTTAACTCATCCACGGTCGTCACTACCCGAGCTGCAGCTTCGTAAGCGCGCTGATAATTCATCAGGTTGGTTGTCTCTTCATCGATCGAGACTCCCGAAAGCGCTCCCCGCTGATCGTTCAATTGGTTCAGGCTTACTGTGCTGGCGTTGACTTCGGCGTCAGCCTGTGCGGTCAGGTTTCCAGTTTGCGATACCAAATCCGAGTAGGTGTCCAGCGGATCCGCCCCCGAAGGCAGCGCTTCGGTCTGCACCGCGGTCAGATTCGTCAGATTACCGTTGCTCCCGGCTGTTCCATCGGAACTCGCCGCAATTCAGGTTGGGGTCGCTGATCGCCACGTTCAGACTCGCGGCCGCGCCAGCCCCAGAGGTATAGGAAAAAAGAGCCTGCCCCTGATTTCCGTCGAGATCGAAACCCTTCGCCTGCGCGCTGTTGATGCTCGCCCCGAACTGGCTGGCCAGATTGTCGATTTGTGTCAGGAGGCCGGGGATTACCTGGTCACGAACTTGCAACGTTCCAGCCAGTTGGCCGCCCTGAAAGTGGCTGGTGACGTCCTGACCCTGGTCAAAAACATGCTGCACACCGTTGACCGATGAGCTTTGCAGTGCGAAGCTCTGGTTCCCCACTACTAACGGTGCGTCGTTGGCGGTGGTGATGGTTAGACCGCTCTCGGTCT
Source organism: uncultured Acidobacteriaceae bacterium (assembly GCA_963712035.1). Classification (GTDB taxonomy): domain Bacteria; phylum Acidobacteriota; class Terriglobia; order Terriglobales; family Acidobacteriaceae; genus PALSA-270. Next base: position 150,565 of record CAVQGL010000012.1, read on the forward strand.
GGGTTTCATGCACGTCAGTGAGCTGTGACAATTGGTCAATGAGCTCATTCTCCTGGTCCTGCAGAACGCCGGGATCCTTTCCCAACTGTTGCATTTGCCCGACCTGTCCATTCACTTGGGCAATTTGTGTGGTCAGGTCGTTGATCTGAGATACGGTTTGCGTGACGGACTGATCAAGTCCCGACTGGATTGTGTTGAGACTCGACTCGGTTTGCTGAAAATCATTCGCCAGGTTCTGTGCCGCGGTCAACACTGCCTGGCGTTGCGGAATGTTACTCGGGTCTGTCGAAAGCTGGTTGATGCTATTGAAAAATGCCGTGAAGTCCGTGCTTAGGCCCTGCGTCGGATCGGAAAAGAGTCCCTGCACTTGTTGCAGGGCGTTGTACTGCGCCTGGGAACTGGACTGCTGCTGGGTCTGTTCGGCAATCTGCAACTCGAGTACTTGATCGCGAATGCTCTGGACTTGCTGCAGTTCCACACCATCGCCATAGCTGATACTCCCGTCCTGTTCGGGTGTGGCTTCAGAAAGCACGGCTTGCTCGCGGCTGTATTCAGGAGTATTGGCGTTGGCGATGTTGTTGCTAGTAACATCCAGCGCTCCCTGATTGGCTTGGAGCGACTGTTCCGCCATGTACATTATTCCGGTCAGACCAGGCATTTTGTTAGACCTCGCATGACCAACTCCGCGGCCCCGCAATCGCGGGCGAGTCCTTAGCGTAGACCTGACCGTGGATGCGATAAACCGACGCAATCAGGTCGGCGGCCCTCCGTGAACGCTTCAGTACAGCGGCATAAACTCGGTTCAGTTTTGCAAGCCCAAGATAAGCATAGTGAATGTCGTGAACGAGTTCTGCATCGCTTTCTAGGCTGTTTGCGCTATGCGCCGCATTCGCGGGCGAAAGAGGCGACCGTGTCGTGAGTTCCCGGCTGAGAGTTTCTTGCAGCGCTAAACTGTTTTCCAGCTTTTGCAGGTCATTGTGTTCGATCGCCGCGATGGCAGTCGACATCTCCAACGACAGGGCTCGCACTTTGGCGAGGTGATCCCTTATGTCTTGGTTACGGGTTGTAGCAGTTTCCTCCATGAGTGCTGGCTAGGCTCATCCTTAGGCTGTCTCTTGCAACATCCCGTCGGCGCTGGCGTTCGCGTCAATGCGGTACTGTCCGCTGGCGATGCTCTGGCGGAGACTGTCTACCCTGTCCTGGCGCACTTCCGGAGTCTGCAGCGCTTGCGTGGCAAGGGTAGTTAAGCTGACCGTGTTGCTTAGAGAGACTTCGCCATTTTCGGAAGGTTGGGATAGCGTTTTCGACACAGGCGAAGACACGGTTGGCGTCGGGTTCGAAACGGCCTGCAAATCGGGGGTATTTGGTCCAATTCTCATAAGTCAACCTCAGTGCGTTTAACGCCGGTTACTAATCGGCACTTCTGCGGCAAAACATTAGTCGAGACAGCTTCTCCCCAAAACAGACGTAATCACCTTGTATTCTGCGACTTGCCGACACCCGCCTTCTCGTGTACGTGCGCGTCAACTGGTTTTTCCGCGCCAACGCTAGCTTGCGACGCTCTCAGTTGTTTGCTAATCATGGCCGCGATACCGAAGCCGCCGCCCTTGCTCAGTCCCTCAGCCAGGGATTGGCACGCAATGCTCTGAAACTGGTCGCGAGTAGAATCATTCTTCTGATCCGGATCTTCACCCGGCACGGTGGCAAAAGATTTCTCCGCTTGCTCCAGCCATTGCCCCACCAGGATGCTTTCGAAATCTCGAGCCGCCTTATCTATTTTTTTTGAGCTGTCTTGCGGCGCGTGCTGGCGCAGGTTCTGCACCAACTGCTCACCCTTAACCTGCGCGAGACTTTGATTCTGCAGACTTGTGTTGATTCCCAGGTTGCCCACGGCTACAACACCTCCAGCTCGGCCTGCAATCCACCCGCTGCTTTGATCGCTTGCAAGATTGCAACAATATCGCGGGCAGTCGCACCCATGGCATGCAGCCCGGCAATCAATTCCTCGACATTTGCTCCCTCTTTCAACTGGATGGAACGCGCGGGTCCCTCGTGAGCTTGCACATCGGTTTGTGGCACGACCTCGGTTGTTCCGGTCTTAGAAAAAGGCTGTGGTTGTGAAACTGCGAACGTGGTCGTCACCTGAATGGTGAGATTGCCATGCAAAACGGACACGGGAGAAAGTTTCACGTCACCGCCCATTACGATCGTTCCCGTACGCTCATTCATAACGACTTTGGCCGGTGGATGGATCAACACGCTGAGGTTCTGCACTTGGGCGATGAGCGTAGGCACGGAGATTGCTCCAGCTTGCGCAATGTCGATGTTCACGCGCGTGCTGTCGGAGGCCGTTGCCAGCTGTTTTCCGAACTGATGATTGATCGCCTCTGCGACGTCACGGGATGCGGTGAAATCAGGTTCCCGCAAAGCCAGTGACAGAATTTTGAAACGGCTCAAGTCAATCGAGGCATCCCGTTCCACAACGCCGCCAGCGGGAACACGCCCAACTGTCACATGATTTACTTCTTTTGAAGTGCCGTTCGCCGCGACCGTGTAGCCGCCCAAGGTCAGCGGTCCCTGGGCTTCTGCATAAACCTGATTGTCAGCCGCGTGCAGCGAGGTCAGCAAAAGCACACCTCCTTCGAGGCTTTTGGCGTCGCCAACCGAGGAAACCGTCACATCCAGAGTCGTCCCGGGACGGGCGAAGGGTGGCAACGACGCCGTCACCATCACGGCAGCGATATTTCGAACCTGGATGGAGGCGGCAGGAATCTGCACTCCCAAGCGCTGCAGGAGGTTCGCCAAGGTTTGGGTTGTAAATACAGTCTGCTGGCTATCCCCGGTGCGTTTCAGGCCGACAACAACTCCGTATCCGATGAGCGGATTCTCGCGGATGCCTTCAATCGTGGCGATGTCGCGAATCAGCACATGACGGTTTTCTTCCGCACCAAGTGGAACCACGCACAGTACAAGCAGGCAGAGATATAACACACCCCAAAAAAGGCGCCATTTTGTCAGACATTCGCTTGCCGCGATCCTGCCTAGAATCCAATCAGCCACAATAACCCCCGCATGATTGGATTGGGGCGGCGGATGGCGTCGGACACCACCCCCTTCCCCTTCAATTCAAGTTCAAGATCGGCCAGCGCAGTGGAAGGAGCAATGTTGTTCGGGCCGATATCTCCGGGCCGGAGGATGCCCCGAATAACCATGGTCTCGTGCTGGCTATTAATAAGCACCCGGCGCTCGGCTTCCACCACCAGGTTTCCATTGGGCAGAAGAGCGATCACGCGCGCCGAAAGAGTGGTCGTAACGTTGGAGCCGGCCGAAGTTTCGCCCTGTCCCTTCAGTTGGGTAGCAGAGTTCGCTCCGAACAAAGGGTTCACCCCGGTGGTCTTCAAGTCGCCTGGCAGAGCGGTAATTGCCGAGCTGGTTTGAAACGTTCGCTGGGTGTTCACGTCTCCCGTGGACTGGGCGGTGGTATTTTCAAGAACCGTCAAGGTAACGATGTCATCGACCCGCCGCGCCTTGTAATCCGCGACGATGTCTGACAATCCACCATCGGGGACGTACAGACTCCCCAAGGTTTTGGTGGGCTGATTCGCCGATGTCGATTGACAGGCCCGGTTGATGTAGTCGGCACGGAGTTTTTGCGGATCCTGTTTGGGTTTGGTTGCCCAGAGTAGTGGTCCGCTGGACAGCAAGCAGATTGCTGCCAACGTCGTCCACGCCCGGCGGGTTCGAACTTGCATTCTCATGGTGTTTCCCATTACCTCAAGAAGCTGGCTTTCAATGTGCCCGCGGCAATCACTTCCGCTTCGTAGAATCGCTTTCGATCAATGCTTACGGCCCGGATCTTTTGGCCGCGCGCGCCATTCTCCAGACAGATCACAGGTATCTGCATGCGCATGTCCGAGGTTTCCACGATCAACGTGGCGGAATCCCCGCTGCGCACGACCCGCTCTTTCGGAACCGGCACGACCGTCAAGTCTTGCTTGCTGGCAGAGGGCGAAACGGCATGGGTCTGTCCAGCACTCACGGATGGAACATCGTGTACTACCACGTAGAATGGCAGGCATTCCTCATTATCGTGACAACGCAATTTCACTCTTGCCGTGCCAGGGGTTCCAGGGGTAATAGTGACAACTCGTAAATCGGGATCATGGGTGTTTGCGGTCACCTGTGACAAAAACTCCACGCGCGAAGCACTCACCGTCATTCCCGCTGACGCCATCGCGCCGACGATCCCTTGGGACGAGATTGCCGCGCGGCTGGCAGGCGTGCCGCCCCAGGCGAGCTGTGTCATAGGAATTAAAAACAACATCCGACAGGCGAATTTGCGCATGATTCGATCCAATCTCACTTCAGCGGCTAACGGCCGAGATTGCTCAGTTCCTGCAACATCTGATCCGCCGAGGTAACCACTCGCGAATTCGCTTCATAGGAGCGCTGGGCCACGATCATGTTGACGAATTCTTGAACCACGTCAACGTTGGACTGCTCTTGCATACCTTGCTGGATAGTGCCGAGCCCATCGGCACTTCCGGGCGCTCCAACAATGGGGTCACCTGACGCGGTCGTCGCCAGGTACAAATTGTTGCCCACGCTGTTTAGCCCACCAGGATTGGGAAACATCGCCAGCTCTATGCTTCCGACTTGCTGGGCCGCGGTCTGCCCGGATTGCGTGACCGAGACGGTACCGTCGGAACCAACCGTGATGGAGGTCGCGTTCGCAGGAATAGTTATGCTGGGCTGCAATGGACTGCCGTTGGCAGTCACAATGTTTCCCTGCGCGTCCAAATGGAACGTGCCGGAGCGGGTGTAAGCGATGGAACCGTCCGGCTGGGTAACCTGAAAGAAACCTAATCCCTGAATCGCCAAATCAAGCGGGTTGCCCGTCGAGGCAAAATTGCCTTGGGTCTGCATGATCTCCGACGCTGCTGGCATGGTTCCGAGTCCCACCTGGAGGCCGGCTGCTATCGTAGTCTGCTGGGTTGCCGCCGCTCCCGGCATGATCACGTTCTGGTAAACCAGATCGGAGAACTGCATTCGGCGCGCATAAAATCCCGCCGTGCTGGAGTTCGACAAATTGTTGGCGATATTGTCGAGATTGAGTTGTTGTGCGGACATGCCGCTCGCTGCCGTGTAAAGTGCACGAAGCATAAGACGCTCCTTTTATCCGTTGTTAGGAACTCGGGGTAATTCCTGTGCAGCCACCTGATTCATGTCCGTGTGAAAAAGAGACAGAGCACGCTGCATGAGTTCGGCATAGCGCTGCACAGTTACCAATTCCACCGCGCTCGAAACGGGATTCACGTTGGAGCTTTCCAACACTCCTTGCTGAATGCTCGCTTGAGTCGCGGGCTGGGCACTTTGGGGGGGGGCTGAGTAATAGGTTTGTCCCAGGCTTTCGAGAGACGTGCCAGCTGGGAAATCCACCACTTTCAACTTGCCGGCGACAGCTCCGTTTACAGAAATCGTTCCGTCGGGGCTCACGGAGACAGGGGCGCCCACGATTGAAATCGGTCCATCGTCGCCCAGGACCGGATCTCCCTGCGACGTGACCAATTTCCCTTGCGACGAAATATGAAAATTCCCGTTCCGCGTAAATACTTGCCCGGAAGCCGTCTGCACGGCAAAGAACCCGGAGCCCTGGACTGCGAAATCCAGGTCGCCACCGGTTTTCGTCATGGTCCCTTCCGAGAGATCGAGTTGGCTGCCTCCTAAAACAGAGTAATTATTGATGGCGTAATTCAGATTCGAAATGGGACCTGCCGAAGAGCTTGCAAGAACCGATCGAAACAGGTTGTGTTGGGCACGATATCCAGGAGTACTGATATTGGCCAGGTTGTTGGCGACCATATCCAAGGCTTGGCTGCGCGCTAACAATGCCGTGCATGCCGCGTAGAAACCGCTATCCATGGATTCCTCCCTCACAGACAAAAGCACGAGAGAGGCCACACCAGATTGCGACGAGGCGGTTGCAAGTAGCTGAAAAACGCCGCGAGACAACTCTTTAAATGAGAAACAGATTAGCTTTTCCCGGCGCCGCGCTATCAGGCCAAGCTCAGCAAGCCGGATTTTCTAACCTAAAACTAGCCGGGAGGCTCGGCGATCGAAGCTAAAGAGTGTAGCCGAGTGCCAGGTGGAGCGCGTGTTCGTCAGCTGTATTTACCAGATCGACCAGAGGAAGCGATGACGAATCGCAAGTAATGCGGTTACCGCGAATCACATCGATTAATACATTGGGAAGGCGCCAGGACTTCGCCAAAAAAGCCCCCATCTCTTCAGTATCAATATTTTCCAACTCGGGGATCCTCCAACCCAGCAGGAACGGGAGCGCGCCCACATGGCGCAGCAATCCGGCCACGTACGCGTCTTCCTGACGGACGCTGGCAGTCTCGCCTGCTAGCTCTTCAGCAATCAAGGCAGTGAGGCGGGCGTGCATCCCAAAGCGCTCAAAGGTTTGCATTCCGGCACTCCCCCTGGGATGAATGGACAGAATTGCTGCCTCATCGCTTAACGCTCTGAGTTTGTCTAAACCCAGCAGCACTACGATTTCGTCAATATCCATGAGGGCATTGTTCTTTCCGATTTCTTCACCCGCAAGGCGCACAACCTGGACGGTGAGACCAATGTCGTTGCGAATCACGTCCGTAATAGCGGAGAGATCGGCGATCTGGTTGAAAACCAGCATTCGAAATAGGAGAAGCGCCCCGGGCACGACTGGCGGTACCGGGACCAGCGGTTGCCGCGGGCAGTTGAGCTCGCCTGGTTGGAGAAGGCGTCCCGCGGGGAGATCAGGATTGTTGTGTTTTCCGTTCGCCAGCATGGCCATGTTCCCGCTGGTAGTAATCGGCAACGAACGGTAGAAGCTTTAGTGAATGTGAATTTTAGTCAGCCTGCAAACGAAACAGTAAGTCCATTTCTTGTTGACGGCCCCGAATTCTGGTCCAAAGGTAATCACAAACCATTCCGAAACGGACCTCCTCCGCGGCAATTTGCTTCACGTAGTTCCGGGTGAGCCGAGCCGCTTCCGCCGCGCTGCTGGAGTGGTCAAAGACAATCTCGTTTTCCGGGGCTGCATTCAAGGGCGGCTGGAGACGTTGCCGGTATTCGCTCGCCGTGATGAAGCACGGGGTGGCAACACAGGACGTCATCTGCCCGATAGTATTCAAAATATGATGCTGTACCCGGCTTACGAACCCGACCAGCAGCCTCCGGCCTGTCTCGGAAAAGTGGACGGGCAGAATTTCATACAACTCCAGCAGGCGATAAGGAATGTGGATTTGCCAAGGCAACAAGCGGTCCCGTAAAGAAAATACCGGGCACGACCATTGTGCCGCAACCGCAGCCGTGACCTGCTCTGCAGTGGCAAATCCCAACTCCTGCAAGATGTCCCCGATGTTGGCCTCGGATGTACGTTGCCGTTCGAGAGCAGTTTTGAGCTGCCGCTCGGAAAGCACTTCCCGCGAAAGTAGTAAGAGCCCCATCGGCATGCGTAGGGGACGATGCCTTTCAGGCTTGCGCGCGAAGGATAAGAGATCGACGATTCTTTTCTGGGCTGCCAGTTCAAAACAATCGGGACCGCAAAACCACTCACCTGCAATTTGCACGCCTGAATGGTGACGCGAGAAGGCGTACGCCAAGCCTTGCTTTTCGCATGATTCATTGGCACAATGCGGCATCCATTCTCTCCATCTTGCAGGGATTCGTCCTAGCTCCTGTACTCCAAACAAGTTCATTCCTGTTCTCCAAGGGTCACTTTCAATTAGAGGTTGCTCTCATCAAGGGACGCCTTGGCCAGGGCAGCGCGAATCTTAGGGAGCGCCATCGAGTGAATTTGCGACACTCTTGATTCGCCAAGCTGCAGGACCGCGGCAATCTCTTTCATGGTGAGCTCCTCTTTGTAGTAGAGAGAAACCACTAACTGTTCTTTTTCCGAAAGGGTTTCAATGGCCTCCGCCAGCTGATCCCTGACCTCAGTACGCAGACATTGGTCGTAGGGACTCTCGTCGTGACTGGGGGCGGCCTCAATCAAATCCTGTTTTTCCGAACGGTCGTAAGCTGCGCGAACTTCCTGCCCGATCAGGATCAGCCCGTCCAGACGGGCCGCGGTGTCGTAGAGATTCTTCACCGAAGTGCCAAGTTCGGCGGCGATTTCCGCATCTTCCGGCTGCCGGCCGAGCTTCATGGAAAGAGTCGCGATAGCCTCCTCGAGTTGCCTGCCTTTGCGGCGAAGCGGCCGAGATCCCCAGTCGAGCTCTCGGAGGCTGTCGAGAATTGCCCCGCGAACGCGAAATTTGGCGAAAGTCTTCAGCGGCACCGATTTCGTCGCGTCATAGCTGCGTATCGCTTCGATGAGCCCGATGACACCCGCGTTCACCAGATCTTCGAACGGAACGTGGTGGGGCAGACGCTCGTAAATTCGTCTGGCAATGTAGTAGACCTGTGGCAACTCTTTCAAGATGAGCTGATCCCGATCCTGAGTTTCTTCCAGGTTCTCGCGGTACGCCATTTCTGCCTGTGTCATAAGTTCCTCGCATTTAACTGCACTTCATCGCGGCTCACCGTAACGCTCCGATCGAATGCACAGCGATCGCCGGCGGAATTTCAGTCGGAGCCAGCACCACGATTTTGGGAAAGAAGGGCTCCAGCCAGCGCCGCAGTTGAAAGCGTGCGGGGGACGAGCACAACAGCACGGGAGGAGCGCTGACCACTTGTTCTCCAAACAATGTCTTCAAGCCATCGAGCACGCGGCGAGCAACGTTGGGCTGCAAAGCGGTCGACGGCGCGGCAGGCGACTGCGGATTCAGAGCGCGTGAACACTCCTCTTCAATGGACCGGTCCAAAGTCACGACTTTCAGTTCTCCGCGCTCGTCCAGCAACGGCCGTACGACGGCTCGGCCCAGGGCGTGACGAACCGCCTCCACCAGAAGAACTGGATTCTTGTTGATGGGCGCTACTTCCACCAGAGTTTCCAGAATTGTGCCCAAGTCACGAATCGATACGTGTTCACGAAGGATTTGCGACAGTACCTTTTGCACTTCGCCCAAGGTCAGCAGTTTGGGAACGAGTTCCTCCACCAGCTTGGGATGGGACTCGCTCAGCCGGTCGATCAAGCGCTTAGTCTCGTGGCGGGTCAACAGCAGATAGGCGTTCTGTTTCACTACTTCGCTCAAGTGAGTAGCCAGAGCCGAGGTGTGATCCACGACCACGTAGCCTTTGGTGAGGGCCTGCGCCTGCAAGTCGGGAGAAATCCACCGTGCCGCGACGTTGAACGCGGGTTCACGCGTCTCCTGGCCGGCTAGAGCAGGCGGCGAGGACTGCGAACTAATTGCCAAGAGACAATCCCGTTTCATTTCCCAGCGCGCGATTTCCACACCACGCAGATAGATCACGTATTCGCGCTCTTTCAGTGTCAGATTGTCTGTGATATGAATTGAGGGGACGATAAAACCGAGTTGCGATGCCAGCTGTTTGCGCAGAGAGCGAACTTTGCCGAGGAGTTGTCCGCCCTGCTTACTGTCGACCAGGGGCACCAATCCGAGGCCAACCTCGAGCATTAAGTCGTCCAGCTTGATTGCGGTATCCAGTGGATCGGCCACCGGGCCCGCTGCAGTTTGCTGTTTGCCCCCAGCGGCACCGGGAATCACTTGTCCGGCTACCGCGAGGTCAGGCTTCGCGCGTCGCGCTAGGGCGACCATAAGCCCAGCCATGAGAATGAAAGACAATTTGGGAAGTCCTGGAATAATGGCGAGGCCACCCATGACTCCCGCCGCAATCCAGAGCGCGCGGCGCTTACCGAAAAGTTGTTTTCCGACATCGGCTCCGAGGGAACTCTCCGAGGATGCCCGGGTCAGCACAATCGCCCCGGCTACCGAGACCAGCAGAGATGGAATCATGGTCACCAAGCCATCTCCGACGGTTAACACCGTGTAGGTCTTGAGCGCCTCGAGGAATTGCTCCCCGTGCTGAAAGACGCCAATCAGGAATCCCGCAATGATATTGATCGCGGTGATAAGAATGGTGGCCAGTGAATCTCTCTGGCTGAAGCGGGCCGAACCATCCATGGCGCCATAGAATTCGGCTTCGCGGGCGATTTGTTCGCGACGGCCACGCGCAGCTTTTTCGTCGATTAACCCGGCATTCAAGTCGGCATCGATCGCCATTTGTTTGCCAGGCATGGCGTCCAAGGTGAAGCGCGCGGTGACCTCCGCCGTGCGGACCGCGCCGTGGCTCACTACCATGTATTGAATCGCAATCAATGCCAGGAAAAGAACGAAGCCCACAACATAGTTACCGCCAACTACAAACTGGCCGAACGCTTCAATCACGCGTCCGGCGGCGGCTGAACCCTCGCTGCCGTGCAGCAAGATTCGCCGGCTGCTGGCCAGGCCCAACGACAACCGGAACAACGTTAGAAGAAGCAGCAAACTGGGGAAGACAGAGAACTGTACTGGTCTAAGAATTTGGACCGCGACCAGCAAAACCAGCACCGATCCGGTAATGCTGAGCGCCAGGAGCAGATCGAGCAAGAGGGCGGGCAATGGGATCAGCATAACGAAGACCATGCTCACGGCCAGCGACGGTACGATCCACTCGACGCTGCCTCCCGTGAACGAACTCAGCAATTTGGTTTTGTCTGCCATGCTTTCGTCGACCATTCCTCAAAATCGAATTAACGTTTTGGTGCTTTCGCCGTCTCCTGACGTGCCCGAGCCTGCGCGCGAAGCACGAAGGCCAGAATTTCCGCCACTGCGGCATAGAGGTCGCCCGGAATTTGGTTGCCGACTTCGACGGTGCGAAACAATGCTTGTGCCAGCGGAGGATTCTCCATGATGGGAATCAAATTCCAACGAGCCACTTCTTTGATCTCTTGCGCCAACAAATTGCGGCCTTTGGCGACAACGATGGGGGCCGCCATATCCATTTCGTATTTAAGCGCCACGGCAAAGTGAGTGGGGTTGACGATCACCACGCTCGCCTTCTCTGTGTCTTTCAGCATCTGCCGCCGCCGCATTTGACGTTGCATGCGGCGAATGCGCCCCTTCACCTGAGGATTACCCTCGGTCTGCTTCCCTTCTTCGCGAACTTCTTCTTTTGTCATCTTCAGATCGCCTTCAAGTTTTTGCCGCATGAGGAGGTAATCCACCGCAGACCACGCCACCAAGACCAGCCCTGACTTCCAGCACAGCGTCCAAATCACGCCCAGCAAAAATCCCGCAAACGCTCGGAGAGTAAGTCCCGAGGCTTGAATTACGCTGTCCCAGTGACTGGTAAGAGTTGAGACTCCGATCCAGACAATGATTCCGAAGGGCAGCAAAGATTTCAAAATCCCGCTAAGTCCGGCTAAGGAGAACATCTGTTTCAACTTTCCAACCGGATTCAGGCGTTCAGGTTTGGGAAGGAGGGCCTCGGTGGCAAAAACCAATCCGCCTTGCGCGACACCGCTGGCAAAGGAAAGCACCCATGCGGTCACCAGGACTGGAACAATCCAACGTAAAATGCCGATCGCCGTCCAGAACAAGACTGGGCTCCCTGGGCCTAGTTGTCCGTCCGCGGAGAGATCGAGCGTATTCTGTAGAAGACCGCGCCATTGCTGGAGCACATTCGGAACTTGCCAGGAGATCACCGCCAGCGCACCGCCCCAGGCGATGGCATTTGAGAATTCGCGAGTGCGGGCAACTTGCCCCTTCTCGCGCGCTTTCTTGCGCTTTTGCGCAGTCGGTTTTTCTGATTTACTCGAATTCGCCATGCTTTTTCAGCGCGCCAGGTTGAGTACCTGCTCCGTGTAAACGATCGATTGCGAAAAAAAACGTTCGAACAAACGCGGCCAGAACCCAATGGACGCCGCCAGCACCAGGACTCCAGCCATGCTCTTGAGCGCCGGCCCCAGCAGCATGAGCGGCATCTGCGGCGATGCCTTGCCCAGCAGACCCAGGACAATGTCGATTAATAACGTGGCCGCCAACACCGGACCTGCGATCTGGATACCCAACTCGAGAATGATTGCGCCCTCGTGCAGCAATGTTTTGGCGAACAGAGGATTCAGGGTCGCCGTTCCCGGCGGCAGGTATTCGAAACTGTGGGCCAAGGCGCGCAAAATCCAATGGTGCACATCGAGCGCCAGAAAAATAAACATGGCGATGCTCTCGTGAAACAGAGCGATCACGGTGCTTTCCACCTGCGTGTTGGGGTCCAGAATGTTCACCAGGGAATATCCCATTTGCACGCTCAGCACCTGTCCTGCGACTCGCGCGGCTTCGAACACCATGTTGGTAGCCAGGCCGATCGCGATCCCCACCACGGTTTCTCTGCACACCAGAAGTGGCCATTGCGTAGCCGGAACAACTTGCAGCCGCGGACCGAACACCGGATACAAGACCACGGTGATACCTACGACCAGGACGACCTTGATCCGTGGCGGGATGGAGACATTCGCGAAGAACGGCGCAAATAACATCAGGCCAGAGACCCGAAGGCCGATGGTCAGGACGGCGCCGAAAAACTGCGTAAGCGAGATCTCCATGCATTTAGCGCAAGTAAGGATGAAAATCTGACATCAACTGCAATGTGAAATGGCACATCTGCCGCAACATCCAAGGCATCAGGATAAAGACGCCGGTACCCACAGCCAGAAGTCTCGGAACCGCCGAGATCGTTTGTTCTTGCAACGACGTTAATACCTGAACGACATTGATCAGCAAACTGACGACGACGGCAAGCGCCAGGATGGGGCTGGCAATCATGAAAACCTCCCGCATCGTCATGCGCCCGAGATCGACAGCAACTTCTACTGGCATAGTGGCCTCAGTTGAAACTCCTCATAAGTGACCCGATCAGAAGATTCCATCCATCGACCATGACAAACAGCATCAATTTAATCGGCGTGGAAATTACTACCGGCGGCAACTGCAACATGCCTACGGAAGTGGAAATCGAGGCCACGATCATATCGATCGCCAAAAAAGGCAGGAATAAGACGGTGCCGATCTGAAAGCCGGTTCTCAGTTCTGACAAGATGTACGCTGGAACCAAAACTCTCATGGAAAGATCTTCGGGATCTCGGGGCCGTGGTTCTTTGGATAATTCCACAAAGAGAGCAACATCTTTGTCGCGAACGTAATGCAACATGAAATGCCGGACCGGTCCCGCTCCCAGCTCGACAGCTTGCATGGTGGTGATGCGGCCGTCTTGCAGGGGCACGATGGATGATTCATAAATTGATGCCCCCACCGGCTGCATCAGGAAGAAAGTGAGAACCAGAGCCAGGCCAATCAAGGTTTGGTTCGTAGGTGTGGTTTGCAGTCCGAGCGCCTGCCGTAAAAAATGGAACACTACCAGCAGGCGTGCAAATGGCGTCATGCACAAGATCAGCGAGGGGATGAGAGTCAGGAAGGTCAGCAGAATGATAATCGACCAGGGTACTGATCCTTGCCCCATGCCCGTGATGCGGATTCCATTCGGATCTAATCGCACCGGCATCGCAGAACTTGACTGCGCAATGGCGCTCGCGAAAATTAAAGAACTCACTTGCGCCGTGCCGAAACTGCGGACTTTGAGTAGCGAGGCATCCGCGGCAAACACGGTACTCGCAGTGAGCGCCAGAAGTGACAGAATCAAGACTCTGATAACCCATGTCATAGGCCGCTTCATGCTGGGCTCACATCCTGTCGGTAGCGTCCTCGGAAAACCTCGGGGAACTCCTGCGGCCTGCCCAAGTGAGCCAGGGTGGAGATGGAACTTGAGGATCCTCCTACCAGAAATTGCTCACCGTCCACTTGGATGACGGCGACGAAGCGCTTTTCCCCGAGGGAGACGCTCTCGCAAACGTGCAACCGCTTCTTGGACTGCTGAGACTTCAAGCGCTCCCGCAGCCAGTTCCAACCCAAAGTCAAGGCCGTGCGGAGCGCGCCCAAACACGCGTCTGCGGCGCGGCCCAAGTCAAAGCGTTGAAGTTCGTGGGGCGTTTGGCTGGCAAGTGCATCTTGAGTATCAGACCTTGGCAGCAGCACAAGCGGCGCCGGTTCAGTTGGGTCAGGCCGCTGCTTTATCAGTTCAATTCCGGAAAGTTGCAGTGGTTGAGCGATTTCGCTCGGCTGCGGCGACTTCTCCAGACATGCGGGTTGGATTCCGTTGAGGAATGATGCGGCAGCAGATTGCGGATTGTTCGAAACTTTCTCGCCAGCAATGCCTCTTACCGCGGATTTCGCTGGCTTCTTGAATTTTGTCCGGTTGCGCGATTTTTCTTTTTTCTCTCCGCTGCATGGGCTGGTCTTGACCGGACTGTGATTTTGCTTCTTTGTAACTTTGGGGCGTTTGGCAGTAGCTCCTGCTTCGGGCGCGCCAGACGAAGCAGTTCCGCGATTTTTCGTGGTCGTAATCATGCCAGCTCCGTAATGCGAAGAGCGAGGTGATTCCCAATCACTTCAAATTCGCTCCAGCCGATCAGGATTCCATTAGCGCGAAGTGGAATATCGCCCGCGTAATGCACGGCGGTCTCGACAATGGAGCCCTTGCTCAGACGTAACAAGTCGCCAACGGTGAAGCCCGTGACCGGGACTTCGAGCGATAACTGGCAAGGTAACCATCCGAATTGCTCGAGAGGGTTCTTCGGAGCTTCTATAACCGGCGCCAATTGGTTTTCTTTCGCGGGTTGAACAGCAGCATCCATGTTTAGTTGTCCGTGTCACCGCAGTGCAACAGGAGTTTGGGGGCGCGAACCGTTGAGCGCGCCCGCTCCTGGGAACTCGATGATGCAAAGGTGCAATTGGGAGGCCGCGCAGGGCTGAGAACAGAAGTCGATTGGCGAAAATCAAGAAAGGCCTAAACAGGCCGCTTTCAGCAACTTGCGAAATGGCGATTACGTACGTACATGTACCTAGTAACAGGAAGAGCAATTAGAGAAGGACTAGAACAAGGGCCTGCGGACGCCGTGGTTTGGCGGCGTCCGCAGACGTTCTAATCAGCTGCTAACCGGCGTTATTAATTGCCCGGGCTAGCTTGCAGGTTGATGGTGTCACTGCTGATCGAGTCGAAGGTTGTCACCATGCGCGCGTTAGCTTCGAATCCCCGTTGCACCACGATCAGGTTGGTGAATTCCGTGGAAATATCCACATTGGACAGTTCCAGCGCTCCCCCGGTCAGGGTCCCTCGTCCGCCCGAACCTGCTGTGCCAATGACGGCTTGTCCGGAAGCCAGTGTGGGGGTATAGGTGTTCCCTGCCCCCTGTTGCAGTCCCTGGTAGTTGGCGAAGTTGGCAATCGCAATCTGCCCGATGGTTTGAACCTGGCCGTTACTGAAGGTTCCTGAGATCGTACCGTCGGAATTGACGGAATAAGTCGTCAGAGATCCGCTGGCGTACCCATTCTGGTTGGAGGTCGAAGTCGAACTCGTCGATGCCAACTGGGTGAGGGTGCCTCCGGTACTGGAAGTCAGATTCCAGGTAAGGTTCATGGTCGCTGCACCGTCGGCCAACCCAGCGATGCTAATCCCCGTAACGGAGCCCGTGGGCGAGGTTAGATTTCCGTTGCTGTCGAAGGTCAAGTTACCAGTAGAAACGACGGTAGGATTTCCTGTTCCTCCGGTGTCGGCAGCCGGCATAGTAATTTGATAACTCCAGGCATTGGTTCCGGTCTTGGTGTAGTTGATGGTCAGCTCGTGGGAGTTTCCCAGAGAGTCGTAGACCGTCAAGGGCGGAGCAGAAAATTCGGTTTGGTTCGCGGCGCTGGCATCAAGATTCGTGGTCTGAGCTATGGTAGTGGTCGCATAGGGCGCACTCATTTGCCCCTCCCCCAATTGGATCGGCGCCAGACCCGCGGCGGTGTTCACCACGCCATTGACGGCGGGGTAGCCCAGCACATCCTGTCCGTTGGAAGCAACCAAGTCGCCCTGGTTAGTCACAGTAAAGTCACCAGCCCGGGTGTACGCATAAGATCCGTCGGCGCCTTGCGTTACAAAGAAGCCGTTGCCAGTAATCGCCACATCGCTGGGAACACCGGTGGACTGGGTGTTTCCGTTGCTGAAGTCCGAAGTGACCGACCCGACTTCGGTGCCGGCTCCCACTTGAATGGGATCGCCAGCGCCAGAAGTGCCCAGCTGCTGAAAAAAGAGATCCTGAAAATTTGCTTGCTGATCCTTGAACCCGACCGTGTTTAGATTGGCGAGGTTGTTCGAGATGATGTTGAGGGCGTCGGAAGACGCGGTCAACCCGGAGAGTGGAATCGAAAATAGTGGCATTAGTTTGCTCCTGTGGTGGCTGAGGTGGTGTAGGCAGTCGGATTTGTGGTTCCGCTCCCCGAGGTCGAGCTGCTAGAAAACGCGGTCGTCAGCGTTTGGTTAATTGAAATCAGTTCATTCAATTGGTTCATCGATAACATCTGGCCCACCATGGTCGTGGGATCCATGGGGGACGTGGGATCTTGCGATTGCATTTCGGTTACGAGCAATTTTAGGAAAGTGCTTTCGGCGCTTTGTGCATCCGAGGTCGGCGTCGCGCTCGACGAAGCCGCTGCGGCACTCGCTTTCGCATTGCTGGCAACCGGCAGCGTGCTGGATAGTTGCTGAATATTCATGATTTTCTCCTTTGCCCTTTGGTCGAATTCGTTGTTGCTGAGTTACGCGTGAACATCAAGTCTCTCCGTGGAAAGATTCGCTTCTGCCGGTCCCATGAAGGCCGGAGCAAGCTCATCTTTGGAACTATGTGGGACCGCACTTTGCTGAGTCGTCTGGCTCTCGCGCGAACCCTGGCCAAAACTGGGAGAGCCGCTGTTCGATGGGTTCTGCAAAATGATGTTGGAATTGGGAAGGTGCTGGTCCGATAGGCGATTTTGCAGGCTCGGCAACTCTGCTACTAGCGCTTTGCTCAGCTCAGTGCGCTCGACGGAAATCTGGGCAGTGAACTGATTGTGAGCCATCGAGGTGCGGATATCCACGTTGCCAAACTCGCCTGCCTGAATTCCGACTCTGAGTTCGCTTTGCCCCAGGCGCTCCACCAATTTTGCCGACTGGAACAGTGTGTCGGGGTAAGCAGCGGCGGCCTCAGCATGTTTCTCAACCTGTGCCGCCGAATTGGCCCTCGAGTCTGGCGTAATGGGCTCGGAGGAATGCGCCGCTGCTGGTCCATTGGTACTGGCGGCGGAGGGATTCGCGACCAACAGCGTATCCGTGCTGTTCGTTGCGGCGGCTGCGAACGTTTTGGCGGTAACGTTGTTGGCATCGAGATTCGCGCCGTCCACACCGGAAGTCGCTGCCACTCCTCCCGCTTGCGCATCTTTCGTCGAGGCTGAGACGGCAGACTGGCCCACGGCTTGGACAGCTGGTTCAGTTCTTAATTCGGGACTGCTTTGCGGGTCACCGTCTTTCTCAGAATTTGTGCCAGATAGCTTGGGGGCCGGCGCTGCCGGAGCCGAGGATGTTAATGCGGGCGCTTCCACCTCGAATAATTGGGAATCCATCGGCGCGCGGGGCGTTTGATGGCTTGTTGTTGTCCCCGAGCTTGGAGCAGTGGTCCAAGCTGTTTTTACGCCGGCCAAAGTTGATTTGCGATCAAGGGCTGGCGACGCCACGCGAAGGGGTGCGACCGCGAGTTGAGGCGTTGCTTGTACTTTGTTCGTCGACGGGTCTGGAATGCTCTTGAGCGAATAACCATTATCCAAATTCTCGGGTGTGAACCGCGCAGGTTCCAACTCTCCGCTCTGCGAAGCATTTGCCGCGTTCTTGTCCGAACGTTGCGGTTCTGATTGCGCCGCCGTTTGGGCCGGCACAACCGCTGCAGCTTGGACTTCGGTCAAGGGTGCAAGAACTGGAACCGTGGCGATGGTTGCGGGCGAAGAGGAGGCTACTGGTGTAGCAATGAATTCGGTCGAATTGCTCGGATCTGTGCTGGCGGCATCGAAGGTTGTCGAATTGCCTTCCGAGACAACTGTGAAATCCGCAGCAGAACTTATCACCGCAGGAGCATTTTGCTCAGACCCCTCTGGCAGAGATGGGGAACTCTCCTGGACAACTCCATCTCCGAAGAGCATTTTGGGAGCGGACTCGGTCTGCGGCTCTCCTTTGGCCGGCATCGCTTTGGAGATCACGGCACCCGCTGCCGGTCCGTCCTGACTAACGGCCTGAGGGAGAGTGGGCGTAGTCGCCGGACCCTGGTTGGTTAGCGCTGTAAGACTTGATCCCTGGAGGTTCGTCGCAACTGGTCGTACCGCGGAGTCTACGATCGAGGAAGGCTCTGCCCCACTATACATACGAGTAACAAGACTTGCTGGCTCGGTATTGTCCACATTCTCCGCCGGTGCAGAACCATCTTGGTCGGCGCGCTGGGGTTGAATGGTCGGCGGCACCAGCAGGCTCTGCTGGCTTGCCAGAGCCGCGAGGCCTGATCCCTGAAGATCCGTTCCAGATAGCTGTGGTGTCGCTGTGCCCTCGCTAGTACTTTGCAGCGGCCTCGAGTCGCTCTTGACCTTGCTGGCAGAGCCACTCACTGGCTTAAGGATTTCGGTAAGACTGACGGAACTCGCTCCGGGGAGTTGATTGTCCTGTATGGCCTGCGCCATTAGACTGGAGAACGTCTCTGAGGGCTTTCCCCCTGGCATCACAATCGGCCCAGAAACGCTTTGGAGATTCGCAGTCATTTGCGGCGCACTTGCGATCACGGATTTTCCTCAACTGCGTAATTTGCAAGTGGCAGGCCATAATTCCAGATTAGAGACCGTTCCCGTCGCGGGACCAGCCTGTGGAAAACTAAAGGTTTTGCGGGGTAGTGCCGATTAGAAAGGAAGTCGAATTGTTTGGAGGGGTATGCACTGGGCACAATTTGCCCAAATGCCGCTAGGCAGACTCTGCCTATTCTCCCCTTTTTCTGCGCGCCAGAAATAAGTCGTCAATCCTGCTTTGTTCGCGTTTGCCTTGTTCTCGCGTATACACAGCAAGCTTGCGGGTTCGGAGCTCTTCTAGTACTTCCCGTTTTTGCCGGGCTTTTTCGTAGATTTTCAAGTGCTGCTGCCGCTTGGTTCTCAGATCGCGCAGCTTCGACTGCAGAATGTCGCGATATTGCTCCAGAGACAACTCCTGCTGGAAGTCGCCTTGTAAGTACATTGCCGGGACGCCTTCCTTCAGATCAGCCTCGCGTTGCTGTGCCGCAGCTTTTCGCCATTCTTCGATGCGGACAAGCTGCGTTTCCAGGTGAGCAATCTCCTGGTGAATCTTTTCCAGAGCAAGGTACTGTTGCCGCTCCAGGTTTTGACGGAACTGCAAAACGGCGGCTAGAGAGAAAATGAAGGGCATGATTCAACTGGGCAGTGCTAAGAGTTGCTTCTCAGTCTCGGCCAGTGAGGCTGTCTCGTCGGGTCGTTGCTGCAAGAAACGATTGATGGCGGGCAAGGCGGCGATTGCCCGGTCCAGCGCCGGATCGGTGCCGTGCTGGTAGGCTCCGATACGAATAAGGTCTTCCATCCGGGCGTAGGCGGCCACCAGCATTCGCAAGTTTCCGGCTTTTTCGAGATGCGCGGGCGAGCAGACATTGGGCATAAGGCGGCTTAGACTATCCAGCACTGAGATCGGTGGATAATGATTGCGGAGGCTCAGGTTCCTCTCCAGCACGATGTGGCCATCGAGCAAAGAGCGAACCGCATCGACAATGGGATCCTGCTGGTCGTCTCCTTCCATCAAGACCGTGTAGAAAGCGGTAATACTGCCTTCGGCAAAACGCCCCACACGTTCCGCCAGCCGCGCCAGCATGGAAAGAACCGATGGCGTGTAGCCTTTGGCAGTGGGCGGCTCTCCCGCGGCCAGTCCGATTTCCCGTTGCGCCATGGCAAAGCGCGTCAGCGAATCGACAACCAGCAAAACGTTTTTTCCGCGAGCACAAAAGTATTCCGCGACCGCGGTAGCAGACAAGGCAGCACGAATTCTTAACAGCGGAGACTGATCCGAAGTGGAGACCACGACCACGGATTTATTTCGGCCTTGTTCGCCGAGGGTAGCCAGGAATTCTCCCACCTCGCGGCCGCGTTCGCCCACCAGTGCGAGCACCGTTAAATCGGCGGCGGTGCCCCGAGCCATCATGCCGATCAGAGTGCTTTTGCCGACGCCGCTTCCGCCGAAAATTCCGACTCGCTGGCCGCGCCCGCAGGTGAGGAAGCCGTCGACGGCCCGTATGCCGCAACCCAGCGGTTCCGTGATCAAAGTTCGGTCGAGCGGTAAGGGCGCTAATCCATCCACCGGCATGGATCGAGTCGCATTGTACCCGCCTCGGCCATCCAGAGGCTGTCCGGTCGCGTCGATTACGCGGCCTAGAAGTTCCGGGCCAACTTTCAGCGAAGGCCTGGCTCCCCAGGTAACAATCCGGTCGCCAAAACGGATTCCTTGTGGCTTCTCCAGGCTCATGGACAGCACGCTGGAGCCACGGAAGCCGACAATCTCTCCTTGAAATTTGTCACCCTCGGCGCCCAGGATTTCGCAGGATTCACCAACAGAGCAGAACGGCCCCGCGGATTCCACCAGGCTGCCTACAACCTGAGTGACCCGCCCGGTCCAACGCACCGTAGAAGCGATGCGGAGCCAGTTTCGGCAGGCGTCAAGATGACCGGCATTCATTGTGCTTCGGGTCTCTGGGCCAGCAAGTCGAAAAATCCGGTTTCGACTTCTTTGAGTTGGGCATCCATTCCCATGTCAGCCATGCCCAATTCTGTTTCCAACACGCAGCCGCCGGGAGCTAATGCAGCGTCCTCGACGACTTCCAGATTGGCGATCTCTCGGAGATAGTTCTTCCAGTTCGACACATCCTCCGGACGAACGTGAACCGTCACCTGCGTGCCCTGCTGTAATTTCTCGAGCATGACCTTCACCAGGCCGGCCACGACCATGCGGTCAACTTGGGCTTCGCGATGCAAGATTCTCGCGGCAATCGCTAAAGCAAGGTGTATGAGTTCGACCTCGACCTTGGAGAAGTACTCGCTACGTTCTCGCTGGAAAGATGAGGCCAATTCCGCGAACTGCTGTTTCAGGCGCGCGATTTCAACTTCGAACCTCTCTCGCTGCCGGCGTTCGCCTTCCCCTATTCCTTCATTACGGGCCTCGCTGAGAAGGCGGGATAACTCTTTGTCGCTGATGCGCGGGACGTCCACCGTTTTGCTCGATCTCTCATCGGTCCGCGCTCCATCGAGGAGTCCGGTTTCGCTCGCGCTGTGTCCCGAATCATCCACGTACTCGAAACTCTCGATGTCCAATTTCTGAGATTGGCTGGCGCTGCTGTTATACGACGTACTCATCATCTTCCTCGGTCTTCAAGACAACCCTGCCTTCAGCTTCTAGTTTGCGTATCACCGTGATTGCTTCCTGCTGGGCTTGCGCAACTTCCCGGCCGCGCACCGGTCCCAGCGCTTCCATGTCCTCCTTCAACATATCGACGGCACGCGATGACATGGCCTTGAAGATATGATTTTTCAAGTCCAAGGAGGCGCCTTTGAGGGCTACGGCAAGCGTCTTTTTGTCCATCGCACCCAGCCACTCGCGGATCGCCACGTCCGTGACTCCCAACAAATCCTCAAAAGTAAACATCAGATTACGGATGCTTATCGCCAACTTGGGATCGTCGTTTTCAATTCCTTCAAGAATTGTTTTGGCCGCCTGCTGTTCCAAACGATTCATCAAGTCGGCGACACTCTTGAATCCGGCGTAGGTTTTCCGGCTTTGTTCCCCCAGGGATTGCAGCCGCTTATTGAGCACTACGGAAACTTTTTCCGCCATCTCCGGCGAAAACTGGCGCAACTGGGCCAGCCGCCGGACGGCGTCGGACCGAGTTTGCTCAGGAAGGCGCATCAATAGGGCGGAACCTTGTTTGCCATCCACGTGGGCCAGCACCAGGGCGATGGTCTGGGGATGTTCCCCCTCGAGAAATTTCGCCAACTGCTGCGCATCGGCATTTTGCAGCGAGTCTAGCTGTCCGACGCTCATCTCTTGCAGGTGAACGACTTGCTGCAAGAGGTTCTTGGCGGTGTCCTCGCCGAAAGCCTTCACTAAAAGCCGAGTGGCGACTTCCATTCCGCCCTGCGCCAAACAATCCTGAGTGAGGGCCAACTGGCTGTATTCTTCCAGAATTTCTTGCCCAACGTCCGCGGTGATACTTCCCATCTCCGCGATTTCTTTGGTCACCATTTGCAGGTCGTTTTCCGGCAGATTACGGTAAACAGAGCTGGCGATTTCTTCTCCTAAAATAGCGAGTAGGATCGCAGCTTTGCGGGTTCCGGTCAGGCGGGAAACTGCGCGTGAGTTCATGCTTTACCCTCATGCAACCAGCCTTGGATCAGCTTGGTTGCCGCTACGGGTTCGGTCCGCACTTTCTCGCTCAATTGTTTCTTGAGCACAGTGGTTCGCTGTTGTTCGGCGGACAGAGATCCGAGACTTTGCCCACCCTCCAACTCGCTGTTCGCCTTGGCTTGGGGAGTAATACGTTGCGGCAATTCGCGCAACGTAGTCAGCACCTGCTTTTTCATGGGTCGGAGCAGTAGGGCATAGGCCAGAAGAAACAGCAAGATCAAGGCGGCATAACGCAGAACGTTCGACCAGTCATTGAGGGTGACGCGAACCCTCTCGGGAATCGAAGGCTTGACCAGCGCTTCCGCCGGGGCTTGTTCAAACGATAGATTCTCGACCGTTAAAGTATCGCCACGGGTCAGATCCACGCCAATAGCCGCTTTGGCCAGTTCTGCGATCTGATTGAGTTCGTCCGGCGTGCGCTTGCGTCTGACTTCCGTGGACTTACCGTTTTCCTCTTTGGCCTCGACCACGTCGTCAACCAGGAGCGCCGCGGTGATCCGGTGAATGCGTCCCGCGGGTTGCAGAACATGACGGACGACTTTGTTTACGGCGTAGGTGTTGCTCTCGCTCTTCGAGATCTGGGTTCCGTCGCCACTTTCCACCACCGGCTTCGCGCCAGCGGCTCCTCCGGGAACATTACTGCTGGTGCCGGGGACGCCGCCATTCACCATGCCGCCTATCTGTTCCTCGGAATTTTGCGCAGACACGGCAACCGCGCTTTTCGGATCGTAGGTTTCGGCATTTTCCTCACTCGTACTGGAATCGTATTCCACGTTGACACTGGCCCGCACGTGATCGGCGCCGACCACCGGTTGCAGCGTTTGCAACAAGCGTGCGTTGAGTTCCGCCACCAAACCGCCATCGCTGGAGAATCCGTCGCGCTCCGTCGAACCCATCGGTCGATTGGTATCCGCATCGATGACAGTCACATCCTCGGGGCTCAATTTATCCACGGCTCCTGCAACCAGCCGGGCAATCCCCATTTGCGTTTCTTGCGAAAGCTTGCCGGACTGCAACTTAAGAATGACTGACGCCTTCGCGCCGCGCTCGCGATCCAGAAAAATTGAATCCGTCGGCATCACCAGGTGGACCCGAACGCTTTCAACGTCTCTTAGAGTTTGGATGGAGCGTTCCAATTCGCCTTCCAGCGCGCGCTGGTAGTTTACTTTTTCGTCAAATTCGGTCTGACCCCAGTTGAGTTTGTCGAAGAGTTCAAATCCCATTCTTCCGCTGTGGGGCATTCCGTCGGTGGCAACTTCCATGCGGCTAGCGTCAACTTTGTCCGCGGGGACGCTGATCGTCTTGCCGTCACTACTGATCTGATACTGAATGTTTTTTGCGGCGAGTTTGCCCGCTAAGGCCTGAGCGTCCGAAGGCTCCATGCCTGTGACCAGCGGCTTGTAATCTGGCGTGCCGATGAGGCTGACGAAAACCGCCATCACGGCAACGGTTAGCACAACTGCCCCAATAAGCATCAGGCGCTGCTTAGCGCTGAGTCCTTTGATGAACTCGGTCGCCTGCTTCTGAACTTGGTCCGCGGATGGCATTTGGTTTTAGTCGCTGCGCGAATCTCTAGAACTGCAATTTCGAAACCTCTTCGTACGCGTTCACAATCTTGTTTCGCACCTGCATCATCAGTTGAAAAGCAACGTCTGCTTTTTCGACGGCAATCATCACGTTGTGAAGATCCTGCCGATTGCCTTGAAGCAGGTCCGTCATTTGCGCCT
Organism: uncultured Acidobacteriaceae bacterium; assembly: GCA_963712035.1. Lineage (GTDB taxonomy): Bacteria > Acidobacteriota > Terriglobia > Terriglobales > Acidobacteriaceae > PALSA-270. Next base: position 174,612 of record CAVQGL010000012.1, read on the forward strand.
GCGAATCCTGGTTCAGCTGGTCGACCTGGCTGATCGCATTCTGCAGAGTCGCGCCGAACCCCCCTTCTTGTGTCCCCGTGGTGTTGGGAATTGTCGGGGTGGTCGACGCGGTGGGAAACACCGGCAAACCTGAAGGAATCATGTTGTTCATAATCTCGCTCTCCTACTTCAGTAGATCCATAGCCTGCTGAATCATCTGTTTCGACGCACTGATCGCGGATGCGTTGAGCTGGTAGGAGCGCACTGCTCCCATCAGGTCGACCATTTCTTGAACCGGATTAATCGCGGGATAAGCGACGTAGCCATCTTTGTTGGCATCCGGATGTCCGGGCTCATAGCGCAAGACTGCAGGGCTAGGATCATCCACGACCTGGCTCACGCGAACCGCCGGGACCGAGTTGACCGGAAGCGAATGAAAATCGGCCAGCATAAGCCGGAACGGGAGGTTTCCCGCGCTCCTGAAAACCACTTCTTTACGATGATAAGGTCCGCCGGCCGGGGTACTCGTAGTCTCGGCGTTCGCCATATTCGCGGCCACAACCTCGGCCCGCTGCCGTTCGGCCCCTAATGCGGATCCGCTAATTTCCAGTGCATCGAAGACGCCCATGGTTATTTATTCCCTTCGTGAATCGCCAACATCAGATTTTGGAACTCGTGATGGAGCAATTGGACTCCAAGTCCAAACTGCAACTGGGTTTCGGCCAGCAACAAACCTTCGCGGTCGAGGCTGACGTCGTTGCCATCCGGCCTTTCCAGCAGTCCGGGAACACCCCGAACTACCGGCATCATGCTCGGGTTGTTGTCGGACATGGCGCGCTGCAGCTCCCCGCGAAAATCGATGTCTTTCGTGCGATAGCCGGGCGTGTCGATGTTCGCCATATTGGAGACGATGAGTTTGTGGCGCTCCGACGACACGTTTAGAAACTTCTCCAGCAGCTGCATCATCGGTGTGGAAACGTCATTCATGAGTACCTCCTCGGCGGCAAGCCATACTCCCGAACCTTGTTGCGAATGGTGCGCAGGCTGACGCCTAACATTTCTGCCGCCCGCGTCCGGTTGCCGCCGGTGACTTGCAGAGTCGATTCCAGCAAATGTCGTTCAAGTTCCCGGATGGAAGTTCCCGCTTGCAGGCGGGCTTGCGAAAGCAAATAGTCCGTTTGCGGGCGTTGCGCGACCACCAGTTCTGCCTTCAGGTGCTCCGGGCCGATCTCACTGGTGTCGCTAAGGGTCACCATCCGCCGGATGAAGTTTTGCAGTTCCCGGACGTTGCCCGGCCATGTGTGCTCCAACAATCCAGCAACGAAAGCTGGCGACAGGTGCACCGCGGGCCGGCCAGCCTCTTGAGAAAAATGTCGGGCAAAAAGTTCAGCCAAAGCAGGTATGTCTTCGCGCCGTTCCCGAAGCGCCGGAAGCGTGAGAGGAATAACGTTCAGGCGATAGTAGAGATCGGCGCGGAATCTTCCTTCCTCAACCCGCACATGAAGTGGAGTGTTGGTGGTAGCGATGACGCGAATATTCACTTCCGTGGTACGGGTGTCTCCCAGTCGCTCAAACTCTCGTTCCTGAAGGGCGCGAAGCAATTTAGGCTGGAGATTCATCGGCATTTCTCCGATCTCATCCAGAAGCAAAGTTCCGTGCTGGGCTAGTTCAAATTTCCCGGGCTTGCCAATGGTTGCTCCCGTGAATGCTCCCCGAACGTGGCCGAAGAGTTCGCTCTCCAGAAGATGCTCGGGTACCGCGGCGCAATTCACGGCAACGAATGGCCTGTCGCGCCGTTCGCTATTTTCGTGAATGAAGCGCGCCAACAACTCTTTCCCGGTACCGCTTTCCGCTTCGATGAGCACATCCGCGTTGGTTCTGGCCGCGTGACGAGCGCGATCGAGAGCTTTCAGGAGTGCAGGAGCACTTCCCACAATCGTCCCGTTCTGGATGTTAGAGGCGGGTGCGAGGTCGCGAACTTTCTCCATTACGCGAGTTACGCTCGACTGCAGCTGCTGAAAAGAAATCGGCTTCGTCAGATAGTCGCAGGCTCCATCCTGGATAGCTTGAACTGCCTCCGGCACGCTGCCGAACGCCGTCAGCACAATCACCGCCGTCGAAGGACTCGAACTGCGCACGCTTCGCATCAGCTGCAGTCCATCTCCATCGGGCATGCGGACATCAGTGACGACTAGCGGAAACTGTTCGCGGTGCAAAAGACGCAGCGCCTCTGTTGTTCCGGAGGCGGTTTCGACATGCCATCCTTCACGCTGGAAGTTTGCCTTGAGCGCCGTACGCATCCCTGGCTCGTCGTCCACCACCAGCACGGAATTGACAGCCGCGTCGTTCATAACAGAGGAAACTCCATACGGAATGTCGTACCTTTCCCCAGCTCGCTTTGCACACTGATGTTGCCGCGATGTTGCGCGACCAAACGTTGACAGACGGCCAGCCCCAACCCGGGACTTTGCCGGCCGGTAGTGAATCCCGCTTCAAAAATGTGCCCCAGGTTCTCGGGCGAAATTCCGCAGCCTGTATCTGAGCATTCGATAACCACGGTTTGCTTCGAGCCATTCGATTCAACCGCTGCGGAAATGGTGATGGAGCCATCAGGCGGCGAATGGCGTAGCGCATTGCACACCAGATTTAAGACCACTTGTTGCAATCCGTTTGGATCACCAAGAATCTGCGCTGCCGCCGTCGTGTCGGCCAACCTGAGTGCAATGCCGCTCTGCTCGGCCAGGGGCCGCACGAAATCCATCGCGTTTTTCAAAGTTGACGCCACGTTCAGGGGTAAGAGACACGGCGACCCGAGGCTGTGAAACCGAAGAACATTGTTGACCGTGGCAGACAGCGATCGCACTCCGGCTTGCAGGTGCTTTACGTAATCCTTGGAGTCGTCGCTCAGTCCGGCATCGTCGGCCAAGAGGCCAGTTAGCAGTTCAAGACTGCCTAATGGGTTGCGGATTTCATGGGCTAATACGGTTGCCACTTCCGCGAGAGCGAACAGGTTGCGGGACGACTCGCGTTCCTGCTCTGCCTGTTTCTGTGCGGTCGTATCGCGGACGATCAGAATCGTCTGCTTAGCGATGACCCCCTTGTGCTTCTCAAGGCCGGCTTCTCGCATCGCGCTGTGCCGGATCGTCAACCATCGTTTTCCGCTGGCATCCTCGATGCAGAACTCCTGCTCCTCGCTGTGTTCCGCGGGTTGCTGAGCCACACGCTTCACAACCGCGCGCACCCGGCCGGGCAAACTCTCCCACTGCGGCGTTCCATCGGGAATATTGAGAAGATTCCGCGCCTCAGGATTCAAGAGAACAATTTGTTCGCACTCAAGTTCCAGCACGACTACACCGCACGGCAAAGCGTCCAAAATCTGCCGCAGTGCAATCCGCATGCCTTCGTTCTCAGCCAGACTGACGGCCAACGCACGATTACGCTCTTCCAATTCCGTGCGGAGTTGCGTCACCTCGTCGCGTAGTTGCCAGTGAGACTTTTCCAAACGGTTTGCAGCCATTACGAAGGCGTCAAACGCTCCGGTCAGTTCGACTGGCGTTGCAATCGTGTTTGCGGTCGCGTTCATTGGAATGCCATGAGAGCTGGGCAACATCTGCCTAGTGGAATGCAACAGGCCTGCCAAACCTGTGGAGTGGAGCGGTTGTTGATCGAAAGTAAACTTATTACCGTCGCTCCAGATTCGGTCAACGTGTAGAAAAAGAATCATTGTGCCGATAATTTCTGGACGGAGGCGCAGTAACGGAGCGCGCGGCAGAAGTTAGCACGCGGTTAGAAATATCCCCAATTTGTTATGCCTTTCTTCCCCGGCCGCGGGGGCGCAACTATGGCACTCCTTTTGCAGGACAACATTCGCGATTGAATTTACAAAGGAGGAGGCTGGTGGAAGACGCGAAGAAAAGCGAAGTGAGGGAGTTCGGTTATCGCAAGCCGCGATTCCCTGCCGATTTTCGCCTGCTCATGCAGATCGAGAACCCACAACCTCACCTTTTGGATGCCCGCTGTCGCGATATGAGTGAAGACGGTCTGGCTGCGCAAATTGCAGAACCACTGTCTATAGGCACTCGCGTCAACTTCATATTCACCCTGCCAGCTCCGCATGCTTCCATCCGCATTGCGGCAAAGGTCACCGATCGCAATCCGGCGACTTACGGTTTCACCTTTATTTTTTCTTCTCAGCAGGAACGAAGTTTCGTCCGCCAATACCTGGTATACCTAGGCCTGGACACGGTCGATTTCAGGCGTCCACACAACCAGCCCTGAACCCTTACAAAACGTAGCGGCATGATGCATTCGGCTTTGGCCTTTCCCGTGCAAATCAGGTAGGCAGATGTTGCCTAGCACTCATTTCGTTCTAATGGTGCGGTTGGTCGAAGAGCCGAATTTATGGAAAGAGTCCTAACCCAGGAAGAAATCGATGCGATGGTGCAGTCCGCGCGTGGCCGTGACCACGAGGGCGAAAATAAACATCGTTCCATCAAGCCTTGCAGTTTTCGCCAATCCGGACAGCTCACCGGAGAACAAGTTCGTACCATTAATGGATTGCACGAGACCTTTGCCCGCAGCCTGACCCAGTCCTTGGGGGCATATCTGCGCGTCATCTTCGAAGTGAACCTGGTTTCGGTCGAGCAGCTAGCGTATGGCGAATTTTTGGAAAGAGTTCCGGAAGTCACCTATATGATGTCGTTCCAAGTCCCACGAGCGGGAGCCTCGGCCGCAATGCAAATCGACCATTCCCTGGTGTTTCCGCTGGTTGACATTCTGCTGGGTGGCACAGGCGTTTGCGAGGCTATGACTCGTGAGGTCAGCGAAATTGAAGAACAGATCGTGGAAGGCGTCGCTCGAATCATTTGCCGGGAACTCTCCGCCACGTGGGTCCAGTTCGCCGGAGACCTGGAGTTAGAGCAACGCCAGACTCCATCGCAGATGCAGCGGTTTCTCCCCCCCACGGAGAAGACCTTGTGCTTGAGTTTCGAAATTAAATTGGCGGAAGCCCGCGGAATGTTGAACCTGATTTTCCCGACCTCGATTTCGACTACCTTACTTCGCAAGCTTTCCGCCGATCGCTCTTATGGAAAGCCGCGCGGAAAGACCATCTCCGGCCGCAGGCTAGCCGACAAGATGCTGGACTGTCCATTCCCTGCGATGCTCGGGCTTACCGGCATCAAACTTCCAATACAGACGGTGATGACCCTAACTTCCGGAGAAGTGTGCAATTTCGGGGTTCCGGTTCGACTGCCGGCGTCTCTGGTTATCGCAGGGCGGGAAACTTTTGAATGCAATCCCGTGCGTCACGGCCACCACCGTGCGGCGCAGGTCGGTGCGGAGATCGCAGTTCGAGAGGAGAGGCGACAATAGATGCCCACGATTTCTCCTGGTACCCCGCAGTACTCGTTCGCAGACGCCATTGGCAAAGCGATGAGCGATGTGTTTTCCCAGGCGCTCTCGTCATCCTGGAAAGTTGCTCTCGGCCCGGAGCAGGCCAGCCAGAAACCCGACGCCTCACGCCTGCGGTTCCCCATCTTGCTGTCAGGCGCTCTCGAGGGTAATGCCCTGCTGCAAGTGCGAGGCACCGACGCTTTGCTGCTTGCACAAATATTTCTCGGCGAACCCGCGGAACCATCCGCCGAGCTCAATGCCGATCGCAAAGACGCCCTCGAAGAATTACTACGGCAGGTTGTGGGGTGTGCAGAAACTGCTTTCAAAAGCATCTTTGGGGAACTCAAGGCGCAACTCGCGCATGCCGGTGACGACGATTCGCCAGGTGTCACGCTTTCCTTGACGGCCTCTGAGGCTTCCTGCGGCATGTTGCCCATGGAACTACGGATGAGCAGTCAACTGTTGACGAGCCTGGATGCTGCGGCGAGATCGGTAGATGAAGTCCCGGCGGAGCAGTCAGGGGCGCTGTTGCAGCCCGACGACAATCTTAAACTGCTGCTCGGAGTCCATCTCAATCTTACGTTGCGTTTCGGACAGCGAGTTCTGACTTTGCGGGAGATTCTGGACCTAACGTCAGGATCCGTCGTGGAACTGGATCGGCAGGTGCAGGAACCCGTCGATCTTCTGCTGGGCGATAGGCTGATCGCACGAGGAGAAGTCGTCATCGTCGATGGCAATTACGGCATTCGGGTAACTGAAGTAGAAGACCCGCGGCAACGCATCCAAAGAATTTGATCATGATCGGAGTCAATATGAGTTCATCGCCAAAATCGGCGCCCGCAAATCACGCTTTGTGCCATGATAACTGGCTTAGCGTTTTGTCCGACTCGGCAAAAGAAGTTTTTTCCAAGATGGTAGGGACAGAGCTGCAAATACCTAAAGGAGACCCGGAGGTACACTCAGAAATCACCGCCATTGTGGGCCTTGCCGGAAAACTCTGCGGAATTTTTGTCGTGCGTTGCAGCAGTGATTCCGCGAAGAATGTTGCTTCACTCATGCTTGGTGTGACCGAAGAGGGGACGAACCACGCCCAGGATGCAATCGGCGAAGTCTGCAATATGGTGGCCGGAAATTTCAAAGCTAAAATCGGCGACTTGGAAGATACTTGCATGCTATCGGTTCCGACCGTGATTCAAGGACATAGTTACCAACTGCATGCCTTGGCTGGGAAGCGTATTGAATTGCCGCTCATGTTCGAACAGGAAGCGATTTGGTTTACCCTGGAGATCCGAAATTAGATGTTGACGACGCAGAATGACCCGCGCGATACAATGAATCATCGCGCAAAGGCTGAAACGCAATGAAGATTGATTTAAACACCTCATCTCTGGACCCGGTTAATCTAACCCCAGCGAACAACAACTCCACGACATCGGCGACCCACAGCGTCGAAACTTCCGACCAGGACACGGCGACCTTGTCGACAGACAGCACTGGGATGGGTGCGCTGACAGACTTGGCACTCGCATCGCCAGAGATACGCCAGGACAAAGTCGAAGCTCTACGCCTTGCCATTCAAAATGGTGAGTACAAAGTGGAAACGGACAAGATTGCGGATGCCATGATGCGGGAGTAGCTGCACCACTCGCACGTTCTCGTCGACCCCAAGTTTCTGGCTCTGCGATCCTCCCCTCTTCGGTAAAGGCCGGGTTCCTACACCTCAATTAAGGAAGACCCGACGATCAGCACTTCCCTGAATCAGATTGAGGCTCTAACGATGCCCTCAAGCTTCTCCCTTATGTTGCCGATAAGAATATGCTGTGGACTCATCTCCGATGAAGGCTGCAACCGACAAACCCGGGGGACAGCTCGGTACGCGCTATGTTGCCCGGCAGCCGATCTTAACTGCCGACGAAAAAGTCTATGGCTACGAACTGCTGTTTCGCGACGGAGTGCAGTATTACTTTAATGGCCTGGACCCGGACGCCGCTTCCCGCACCACCGTCGACACATCGCTCCTCATAGGGCTCAACGTCCTCTGTGACAGCCGGCGGGCATTTATCAACTGCACCCGGGACGTATTGCTGAAGGATTACATGACTCTGCTCCCGCCGAAAAAAGCGGTGGCGGAAATCGTGAAAGGCGTACCTCCAGACGAGCTTGTGATTGCGGCCTGCCAGCGCCTGAAAAAAGCCGGCTTCCTGATTGCGTTGGATAATTTCACAATGGAAGATGAGCGCATGCCTCTAGTTGAGCTTGCGGATATCCTCAAAGTTGACATTGAGAAGAGGAAAGCCTGGCAACCTGAGGTGGTAGTGAAGCGCTTCGCATCGAAAGACCGTCATATCCTCGCCGCGAAAGTGGAGACTCGAGAAGAGTTTTCCGCCGCCCTGCTAGGGGGATTCGAATATTTTCAGGGCTATTTCTTCCGCCAGCCGGAATTGATGCAGGCCCGCGAAATTCCAGCGAATCGCATCAATTACCTTCGCCTCTTGAAGGCGATTTCAAGCCCCGAATGGGAACCTGGAGAGATCGAGAACATCATCAAGGGCGAGGCCTCTCTTTGTTATCGCTTGCTCCGTTATCTAAACTCCCCCGTTTTCGGTCTCGCCGCGGAAGTTCAAACGGTACGGCATGGCTTGGCCATTTTGGGCGAACGGGAGTTGCGTCGCTGGATTCGCCTGGCGGCTACCTTGATCGTCGGTCAAAACAAGACGAGTGATCTTGTCCTATCGGCTTTGGTGCGCGGCCGGTTTGGGGAGTTACTTTCCCCAAAGTTAAACGGCAATGGCGATTCCGATTTATTCCTGCTCGGAATGCTCTCCCTCATGGATTCCATCCTCGAGGTTCCCATGGGGGTAGTGCTAGACGGAATACCTTTGCAGCGAGACCTGCGGAACGCCCTCCTGGGCGCAGACGGTCCTCTATTCCCGATTCTTCAACTGATGGCGGCACAAGAGCGTGGCGACTGGCCAACCGTGTCTGCATTATGTGAACGGCTACACCTGCCCGACGCCTTCGTAGGCGAGTCGCACTGCAAGGCGATGCAGTGGGCTCGCCAGATGACGAGCGCGGTATGAAAAAAGATCCATCTGCCGCCCCAATTCACGCCGGTTTTGTCTCGGCGTAGTTACTAAAGTGCCACGTTTTGATTACTGAGGGCCGAAATTCAGCTAAAGTCTTGCCCGACTTGGCCGATAATGTAATTGGTATGAGTTGAACCTCGGGCGAAACCCGCGGTGCCTCATCTCGCAGATTCTGCGATTCCGACGCAGGCCAGAATCCAAGGTGGAAGCTTATGGACCCCCTTTCCATCCCCGATCGCCTAGAGTCGACGACTCCCACCCGGGGAGTCGGTATGCACAACCCTCCCGGTGGTGACTCGGAACGACGACGCCGGCAACGCGCCCATCCGCAACCCGACGACGCTGAGGAAGCGGCCGATTCTCTGGAGCCGGAAAAACCGCATGAACTCGATGAACTGGCCTAAGATTGATTTTGCTTAGGGGTTCATGTTTGCCAAGCGAGCCGTTAGAAATCAGGACTCTGTGGTTGCTGCGCACGACTAACGGGCCTGGTCGTTCTAATCGTACGTTAATCAACAGTCACAACTAGATCACGTCAATCCCTTGCTGACCATTCCAAATGGTTCAGTTCCCTGAACGTCGCACTGAATTCGGCAATAAAACAGTTCTGGGGTGTGAATTGCATGGAGACTCTCTGGCCGATACGTCCGGTCTTAAGTTCGCACGTGAGTAACGTTGGCTTCATTCTGCTTCTAACGTTCGTCAGGCTTGGTGCCGATTAGGTAGCCGCGACACAGGCAGATGGCTTGATATTGCACTGCGAACCATTCCTTGCGGCTGCGACTGCGCGCCCGGGTCAGGAGAAACCGATGCCAGCTATTCGAGCGTTGATCGTAGACGATTCTTCGGTGATGCGGAAAATCGTGGAGCGGTGTCTGCGGCAGGCTGGCATGGATCTGGCCAGCGTTTTCGGGGCCTCTAATGGTGTGGAAGCCTTGGCCGTCCTGAAGGAAAACCAAGTGGATCTGATTCTAAGCGATATCAACATGCCGGTGATGGATGGCTTGGAGTTCATCAGAGCCATGCAGGCCTCGGAAACCTCCAAGAATATTCCAGTAGTGATGATCACGACTGAGGGCGGCGAGAAACATGTCATGGAAGCACTCTCGCTCGGCGCCAAAGGATACATCCGCAAGCCCTTCACTCCAGACCAAGTCAAAGAACATGTCATTCCACTGTTGAGGAGCTAGATTATGAGTTCGCCAGTCGAATTACCGAGTGATGGCACCTCCCCGTCTTCAAGTTGGGCCGGGTTCTTGGAGGAAGCGGCGAAAGAGGTATTTTCGCTTATGGTGGGCATGGAGCTGTCTCCCCTTGCACCCGCCGACGCTCCGGAAACGCACGAGGTAACTGCCATGATTGGAATGGCTGGAGAATTGTGCGGAGTGTTCGGCGTTTGTTGCAGCAAGCCGACCGCGATAACCATAGCATCCCACATGTTGGGTTTAAGCGACGATGAAGCCGTTGCGCATAGTAGTGATGCAATCGGCGAGGTTTGCAATATGGTAGCGGGAAGTTTCAAGTCGAAGCTGAAAAATGGCCTCGAGGACAAATGCATGCTCTCCGTTCCAACCGTGATTACAGGGGATGACTATGCTTTGCACTCTCTGGTCGTAAGCAATCGCCTCGAACTGGCCATGCAATTAGAGGGAAACCCAGTTAAGTTCACGTTGGAGCTGCGTAGTTAACTCCGACTCTTTCTCCCTGCAAACGAACAATTCAGATGACTGAGCGGCCAATAGACATTGAGATGCAGCTTTCGCCTCGACAAACAAGGGATGTCAATGACGAGCTCTACCGTGGTCAAAGGTATCAGCCAGGCCAGCGAGCAGGCTCGCTTCTCACATAGTAGTTCTTCAACACAATTCAAATTCCACAACTTTCCCGACGTTACTTCCGTCATGCCCCGCGTTTCTGGGGGCGATATCGGTTTCGGGCTGGATGGTTCACTACATGCAGTCTGTCACAGCGGTTTGGTTCAAGTCAGTTTTACTAACCAGCGTCTAATAATACGAGCGCACAAATGAAATCGGCCGAATACACGACCAACCTAAAAGCGTCAAGGTTGCGTTTTGACAGACGCAATCGCAACCGAGGTGTTGTTCATGAATGACGACGAAGACATTGTCAAAGAGTTTCTGGTTGAAAGCTACGAAAATCTCGATCGCCTCGATCGGGAATTGGTCACGTTAGAGACCGATCCGCACAATCGCGAAACCCTGGCAAGCATTTTTCGAACGATTCACACCATCAAGGGTACGTCGGGATTTCTCGCGTTTAATCAACTGGAGGCGGTAGCTCACGTTGGCGAAAATCTGCTGGGCCGGTTGCGTGATGGGCAGGCCACCTTGAACGCGGACATTACGACAGCGCTTTTGACCATGGTAGATGCGGTGCGCCAGATGCTCGGCAGTATTGAAGCTACCGGCAAAGAAGGAGAACGTAACGATCAGGAACTGATCGCTTCCCTTACCCATCTGTGCGACTCCGATGAACAATCGAGCCAGCATTCTAGTCCGGCGTCGCCCGACAAGGAATCCCGAGCGGGAAACGACTCGCCGCAGGCCGCGCCTGCCGTTGGCGAGATTCTGGTCCGCCGCGGAGTGGCGAAAGCCGATGAAGTGGCGGACGCTGTACAACAGCAGAACGCGGGGGACCCGCGCCACGTGGGCGAGATTCTCGTCGAAAAAGGCACGGTGAAGCCGCAGGATGTCGTCGACGCGTTGAACATTCAGCAACAAGCGCCTGGGCTTAGTGCAAGTGACAGCACGATTCGCGTCGATGTTAGTCTGCTCGACCAGCTAATGAACCGGGTAGGCGAACTGGTTCTCACCCGCAACCAGATTCTGCAGTTTACTAATTCCACCGAAGACAGCGGGCTCTTGGCCACTAGCCAGCGACTTAACCTTATTACGACCGAACTGCAGGAAGGCGTCATGAAGACGCGCATGCAACCCATCGGCAATGTGTGGAGCAAATTTCCTCGCATCGTAAGGGACTTGGCGCTGGGTTGTTCCAAGCAGGTTCGGATCGAGATGGTGGGGAAGGAAACAGAACTCGACAAAACCATCATCGAAGCCATCAAAGATCCGTTGACCCATCTGGTGAGGAACGCGGTCGATCATGGCATTGAGCCTCCCGCGGTCCGCAAGGCGGCCGGGAAAAATCCCGAGGGCGGTCTGCTGCTGCGGGCCTTTCACGAAGGTGGACAGGTCAATATTGAAATCAGCGACGATGGCGCCGGACTGGATCTTGAAAAGGTCCGCAACAAAGCCGTCCAGAAGGGCCTGATCAGCTCCGAGCAGGCCATGCGCATGAGTGACCGCGAGGTTGCCAACTTAATTTTCCTGCCAGGGCTCTCCACCGCCGAAAAAGTGACCAACGTTTCCGGACGTGGCGTTGGCATGGACGTGGTGAGAACCAACATCGAAAAAATCGGGGGCACGGTCGACCTGCAGTCGAAGCCGGGACAGGGATCCACGGTACGCATGAAAATACCGCTAACTCTCGCCATCATCCCAGCCTTGGTGGTCACGACAGCCGGCGAGCGCTACGCCATACCGCAAGTCAGCCTGCTCGAACTCGTGCGGTTGGAGGCAGAACAGGCGCGCAAAGGAATTGAACTGATTAATGGCGCGCCCGTCTACCGCCTGCGCGGCCGGCTACTGCCACTGGTTCACCTGAACCGCGAGTTGCGGATTGACACGACTGCTCAGAAATCTACAGGAGAGCAAGTCACGAACATTGTGGTATTGCAGGCTGACGATCGACAGTTCGGACTCGTCGTCGATGAAATCAACGACACCGAAGAAATCGTGGTCAAGCCGCTCAGCAAACAACTCAAGAGTATCAATACTTATGCCGGCGCCACCATTATGGGCGACGGCAAAGTGGCCCTGATTCTCGATGTCATGGGCCTGGCGCAATGCGCGAATGTGGTCGGCGAAGTTCACGACCGCACCCTCACAGAAAAGGAAAAGCAGGAATCGCTGGCCGACAGCAAGCGCGGCGAGCGCAGCACGATGTTGCTGGTTCAGTGTGGGGAACACGGAAGAATGGCCATCAACCTCAGCCTGGTGGCGCGACTGGAGAACTTCTCGCCGGATGTAGTTGAGATCGCCGGCGGCCAGCAAGCCGTACAGTACCGCGGACAGATCATGCCGCTCATCCGGATCTCCGATGTCCTCCAGACCACCCACAAGAAGCTTTCAGGGGACGAAGCAGAATCGCTTCAAGTAGTCGTATACGTGGACGAGGGACGAAGCATCGGCCTGATCATCGACCGCATTCTCGATATCGTTGACGAGTCTTTTGTTGTTCAGCCGGGAACCCGAAGAAAAGGCGTGCTGGGTTCGGCGGTAATCCAACAGCGCATCACCGAGATTCTGGATGTGCCGGACCTGATGAAGGTCGCTAAAGGCCCCGAATTGCAGGCGGCGGCGCATGCCTAGGAGAAAAAGATAGTGGCCACGCAACAGTTTTGCACGTTCTTTTTGAAAGACCAATTCTTCGGAGTGCCGGTGCACGATGTGCAGGAGGTCATCCGCTATCAGGAGATGACGCCCGTGCCGTTGGTTCCACCGGTGATTCGCGGGCTCATCAACTTGCGGGGGCAGATTGTCATGGCGCTGGATTTGCGCCGCCGGTTCGAGATGGAAGATCGCCCGGATTCGGAGCTTCCCATGAATGTCGTGGTCCGAACCGACGACGGAGCGGTCAGCCTGTTGGTCGACGAAATTGGAGACGTGCTGGAGGTCGACGAAGGAAGCTTTGAACATCCTCCCGAAACCATGCGGCAAGGTCGCGAGTTGGTGCTGGGTGTTTATAAGCTGCCGGAACGCCTGTTGTTGGTGCTCGATACGGCGCGGGCGGTTAGCGGCGAAGCAAATGTAGTTCGAAAAGTTAACTAGCACGACATAAGTTTTGGAGACCGGGAACCGAGACGAATCTGGCGGCACTGCCGCTATAAGGAGCAAAGCAATGGCAGCAAGCGCAGTTAAGACCTACAAACTGAACCGAGGCACTTCCAAGCAATCATCCGTGGCACAACTAACGCGGGCAATGGTAGACAGTGTGCCCCTCAATGTAATGGTGGTCGATCGAGACTTGAAGATACAGTATCTGAACCCGGCATCATTGCAGACCTTGAAGACCCTGCAACACCTTCTCCCCGTCAAGGTGGAAGACCTCGTGGGGTGCTCGATTCAACGTCTTCCACAAAGATCCCCAGCGGATACGAACTCTTCTAAGCTCGGACAAGAACCTGCCACACAAAGCGCGAATTCAGCTTGGACCAGAGAAACTGGACCTGCTGGCCTCCGCCCTTTACGACGAAGAGCAGAATTTCGTGGGCATCATGCAGACCTGGTCTGTCGCCACCGAGAGGGCCCGCTTGGAAGAGGCCACGGCCGACCAAACCCAGAGACTCGAATCGCTTACCAAAGGCAGACCCTTTGTCGAGTTTGAAATGGACGGGACGATCGATTCTGCCAACGAACTCTTCGTCAAGTTGATGGGCTATGAACTGGCAGAGATCAAGGGCAAGAACCACAGCATCTTTGTGGACGAAGCCGATCGCCATAGCGTGGCCTCTGCAGAGTTCTGGTCAAAGCTGGCCCAAGGCGTCGCTCAAGTCGGGGAATACAAGCGTGTACGTAAAGGCAACCAGGAGGTTTGGCTGGCGGCGACGTATTACCCGGTGCTTGGCCTCAATGGAAAACCGTATCGCATACTCCAGTTCGCGACTGACGTGACTGCAGAGAAACTGAAAAACGCGGACTATCAGGGTCAGATGGCCGCGATCAACAAAGCACAAGCCACCATCGAGTTCAAGATGGATGGAACCGTGATCACGGCCAACGAGAACTTCCTCAAGGTTTTGGGATACAGCCTGGACGAAATCAAGGGTAAACATCACAGCATGTTTGTCGATGAAGCCTACCGGCAGAGTGCAGACTACAAGGAATTTTGGACAAAACTAAACCGGGGCGAATATCAGGCAGCCGAGTACAAGCGGATCGGCAAGGGCGGCAAAGAAGTCTGGATACAGGCGTCCTATAACCCGATCTTCGACTTAAACGGCAAGCCGTTCAAGGTGGTGAAGTTTGCAACGGATGTCACCGCGCAAAAACTGGTCAACGCCGACTATGAGGGCCAGATTGCAGCCATCCAACAATCACAAGCCACGATCGAGTTCAAGATGGACGGAACCATCGTGACGGCGAACGAGAACTTCCTGAAGACGCTGGGATACTCCCTGACGGAAATCAAGGGTAGACACCACAGCATGTTTGTGGATGAAGCCTACCGTCAGAGTTCAGAGTACAAAGAATTCTGGGCTAGTCTGAACAGCGGCCAATACCGAGCGGGCGAGTTTAAGCGGATCGGCAAGGGCGGCAAGGAAGTTTGGATCCAGGGTTCCTATAACCCCATTAGAGATCTCAATGGCAAGCCTTTCAAGGTGGTGAAGTATGCCACCGACGTCACCGCCAGGGTAAAGACTGCCCAAGACGTGGGTCAAATTGCGGAGGGTCTGGCCAGCGCATCGGAAGAGTTGACCGCCACCAGTCAGCAGATGAGCGCCAATGCGGAAGAAACATCGGCTCAGGCCAACGTAGTTTCCGCCGGAGCCGAGCAGGTCAACAGAAACCTGCAAACAGTGGCTACGGGGACGGAAGAAATGAGCGCCAGCATCAAAGAAATCGCCAAGAACGCTCACGAATCCGCGAGAGTGGCGACCAGCGCCGTCAAGGTGGCGGAAGAGACCAATCACGTTGTCAACAAGCTCGGTGAGTCCAGCATCGAGATCGGCCAGGTGATCAAGGTCATCACTTCCATCGCACAACAAACCAACCTGCTGGCGCTCAATGCGACCATCGAAGCAGCTCGCGCCGGGGAGGCCGGCAAGGGCTTCGCGGTCGTGGCCAATGAGGTAAAAGAACTCGCCAAGCAAACCGCCAAGGCGACCGAAGACATCAGCCGAAAGATCGAAGCGATCCAGGGCGATACCAAGGGAGCCGTAGCTGCTATCGCACAAATCAGCGACGTTATTAAACAGGTCAATGATATTTCCAACACCATCGCCACCGCCGTGGAAGAACAGAACGCCACGACCAACGAGATGGCACGAAACGTCGGCGAAGCAGCGAGAGGTTCGGGTGAAATCACTAAGAACATCTCCGGCGTAGCTGAGGCAGCCCAGAGTACAACGCATGGAGCAACCGAATCGCAGAAGGCGGCACAGGCTCTTTCAAAGATGTCAACCGACCTGCGTGAACTGGTGCACCGGCTGAATAATAAGTAAGAACGAGCCGACTCCCCCTCGAGTTCCATAGGTGAGCTTTCCTGTGGAACTCTTGGCTGGCAGAGGCTTCCAAGGAAAGAGGCGCCTGCAGGCGATTGTCGCACCGCAAATCCTCCGCCGCGAGCCCCCTCGAACCCTTAACGGAGGCATGCTTGGTGGTGCGGGTCGAACTTATCATGCGGGAGGGAGCGACATCATGCTCCGTCCGTTCGTAGAGTGACGAAACTATGCCGCCGATCCGTTTGCTAGTTGTCGATGATTCTGTGGTGGTTCGCAAAATAATTTGCGAAGCCCTAGCTTCTGAATCGACGATCGAAGTTGCCGGCACCGCACCCAACGGATCAATCGCGCTCGCCAAGATTCCCCAGCTGAATCCGGACATCCTCACTCTCGACATTGAAATGCCCGGACTGAATGGATTGGAGACGCTGGCGGAGATCCGCCGGCTCTACCCGAAGTTGCCGGTCATCATGTTCAGCACGTTGACTGAACGTGGTGCGGCCGTAACCCTGGAAGCACTGGCTCTGGGCGCTTCCGATTATGTGACCAAGCCCACAAATACCTTCAGCTTGTCAGAGGCAAAAGAACAGATACATAAAGAACTCACCGAAAAGATAGTCTGCCTGGTTCCACGCCGGTCGAAATCCATTACGGAGCCGGCGGTTTCTCCTCTAAAGCGCCAGTCGCCAGGCACGCGAATCGACATTGTCGCCATTGGAACTTCGACGGGAGGCCCCAATGCTCTGGCGGAAGTGATTCCCCGCCTTCCCGCGGACTTTCCCGTGCCCGTGTTGGTGGTACAGCATATGCCTCCATTATTTACCCGCTTGCTGGCCGACCGACTGGGCTCCCGGGGTCCACTCGCGGTGCACGAAGCCGAGGCAGGCAAGGTGCTACGTGCCGGAGATGTCTGGATTGCCCGCGGCGACTACCACATGACGGTGGCGCGGAAGGGGACAGAAGTTGTAGTCGCTCTGAACCAGGATATTCCGGAAAATTCTTGCCGTCCGGCGGTCGATGTGCTTTTTCGTTCTGTGGCCCAAACCTATGGCCCCAATGTGCTTGCTGTAGTAATGACCGGCATGGGTTCTGACGGCACTCGCGGATGCAGGCAAATCCGCGAAGTCGGAGGAGAGATTGTAGCGCAAGATGAGGCTTCTTCCGTGGTATGGGGAATGCCGGGAGCTGTCGTCAGCGCTGGCATTGCGGACAAAATCTGTCCGTTGCAGGAAATAGGCCCGGAGATTATCCGTCGCGTCACCTCGCGTCAGCTTCAACCCAGTCTTCCGGCGAACAAAACGCTTCCAAGAGGCTCGCATGTTTAGAAATGGATCGCGATAGATATGGAAGCCGTTACGGCAAAATCCGTTCGAGAACCGATCACGGAAGATCTTCATGATCCCGCATATCTCAAAATCCGGGACGTGATTTATCAGATCTCGGGGATTTACCAACCGGAAGAAAAACTTTACTTGCTCGCCTCGCGATGTGCGCGCCGCATGACGGTCGTCGGCGCCAGAACTCCATCGGAGTATTTGGAGCACCTGACCATACGCGGAAACCGAGATGCGGAGTTGCGGCTGCTTCTAAACGAGATCACGATTGGCGAGACCTACATGTTTCGCAGTCCCGCTCAACTGGATGCGCTGCGAAAAGTCATACTTCCCGGGATCATTGCCGCCAAGAGCGCTATGGGCTTCAAGAGGTTGCGAATCTGGAGCGCAGGCTGCTCCACCGGAGAGGAACCTTACACTCTCGCTATGTTTTTGTTGGAAGAGAGAGATAAGTTGCTCTCTGGTTGGACTTTCGACATCTTAGCTACCGACCTAAACGACAACTCGCTTACCACCGCGAAAACCGGGATTTACGGGGAATACGCGCTGCGCAATACTACGGAACTGCTACGCAAGAAATACTTCAAACCAGCCAATGAGAAGCAACTGCAGGCATCCGACGAACTCAAGTCTCTGATTCGTTTTGACCGCGTGAACCTCCGGGACGACAGCAAGATGCTGTTCCTTAAAGGCATGGACATTATTTTTTGTTGTAACGTCCTTATCTATTTCGACCTTTCATCCAAGCGCCGAGTAGTTCAGCATTTTCACTCTAACCTTCTTCATGGCGGGTATCTCTTCCTCGGGCATGCAGAATCCCTTTATCAGGTGGACGATGCGTTCCGTCTCATTCATTTTCCGGGAGCGATTGGTTACTGGAAGCCACAGGTGGGCATTGCGGCAGGAGGCAAACCGTGAGTCCCGAGAAGCTCAAGACAATCCAACAGCGCATAAAACAACTGGACACGATTCCAACCGTCCCGGCGGTCATTCAGCCACTCATGCAATTGCTGCAGCAGCCGGCGGAGGACATCAGGCTCGACCAACTAAAAAATTTGGTGTCCTATGACAAAGCCATCGCCGCACAGTGCCTGCGGATGGCTAACTCGCCCCTATTCGGGCGACGGTCAGTCGAAACCGTAGGAGATGCAGTCGTCGCGCTTGGCACGAAGAGAATCCAGTCGATTGTTATCAGTTGCTCTCTCAACCGGCTAGTCGATCCAAAGAAATCGGCCTTTGATCCGGAGATTTTCTGGAGGCACTCTCTGGGATGTGCGCTCGTTACCCGTAAGATGGCGCAAGCCATCGGATACCCGGACCCGGAGAAGGCGTACCTGGCAGGCCTATTGCACGACATCGGGATTCTGGTGAACTCAATCGTCTGCGCCGAAGAATTTCGGGAGTGTACGCGATGGGCAGCCAGCGTTTGCATGGCACTTCACAAGGCGGAAGAACAGCGCCTGGGATTCAATCATTGCCAGAGCGGCAAAATCCTCGCCGATCACTGGCATCTCCCCGAGGATCTGACATCGGTAATCGAGTTTCACCACTATGCCCAATCCGCCACGAACGCACCAGAGTTGGTCTCTCTAGTACACCTAAGCGACCTATTGTGCCGCGTGCGTGAATTGGGATATGGGTACTATGAAGTCATGGGCATCGATCTCGCCGGGGAAGAAGCCTGGGGAGTGTTAGTGGAGCGATATCAGAAGCTGGCCCGCATGGACCTGGCTCGATTTACGATGGATATCGACGGCGCCATGACAGACATCGTGGCTCTTGTGAACAGCGTTTTTTCGGGCAATGCCAGCGTCTGATTAGGAGCTAACAAACCAGCGCTTGGACGGCAGCACGGTTCGCCGCTGCTTCTCCGCAAGAATTCCCTACTAACGCTATTCCTGTGCCCAAAACACGGCACTACCCCTCCTAACGCCCACGATATGACACCCTCAAAGCACATATCCCTGTGGCCTGGCGTGAATGCAAATAACACACAGAGTAGGGAAGGCCGGGAGGATTATCCAGCATCTCCGGTTAGACGTTATCGGTTGGGCGGCGGCGAGCTGCGAACCGTCCTAAGATCTAAGCTCTTTTGGTTTTCAGCGGCGCATCCCGCCAGACTGGGCAGGAAAGGAGTGGGAGTTAGGCCATACAGAACTCGATTTCTTGAGAACCGGTCTAGCGAGAACTGGCGACGCGATAGGCAGACGTGGCATTTGGCAATTGATTCGCTTTATTGTCACGGTATCACCGACGTACCCCAGTCTCACGACTTCCCCCTGCGCCGGAATTCCCATGCCTGACGACCAGCTTGATCGTCTTCGCTTGCTCCTGATAAACGTGCACGAAGTGGAAAAGCCCGGTGCTATCCGCAGACTTTTCTTGCAGATCACGACGAGATTTGCTCATGAGATTGAGCAGCCCAAGCCAAAACCTGTGAGGCGGAAGTACGTTGCGTGAGCTATGGTCGACGAGGCTGCCCATCCGCAAAGAGGCCTCGGCGAATGACTGCTCTATTGCTCGTTTTTCGAATGGCGACGAATGGGTTCGCGTCTCGGTAACTGTGCCGCGTCGCGGCTGAATATGGTCGAGCTCCACTTTTGCGTCTCACGTGGTTGCGGAGCCAAGATTGCCCGCTCAAAGCTCTGCCCTCCAGCATATTGTCTTCTGAGAGGATCGAACAATTGACTGGCCCACCGATTTGCATCCTCCCTGAGCCCGCTCACGCCCAGCTTTCATGTGCAGCCTACAGCGGAACGATGTTGGACGATGTTCTGGCTGTGGTAATGAGGGTTTAGAGATGCACTGCGAACCCGAGCATGCATCTGATAACAAAAACGACATAGCATGATATTTCTCTCACTCGAACCGAGCCGCCATTACCGAGACCGACGTTATCCACCTTCTCAATCGGCTTCGGGTGGATGGTAACCTCTCCTATGCAGTCCCCGGTCAAAGAGCGTGTGCAGAAATTACGAGAAGAAATTGCAGACATTAGCCTCGCGAATCGCCTATTTATCCTCAAGAAGAGCAAAGACGCGGTATCGGCAGCGGAGCAGGAGAGGCGGCTCCAACGGCTGCGAGAAATTATGGATGAGTTGCGGGCACTGACTGACTGGAAAGAAACTTGACAAACAGCTTACCGAATCAGCGAACCGCCAGCCGACCGGGACAGTAGCAGCGATTGCGTTTGATCTTTTGAAACCAAGGGATTAGTGTTTCGAGTCGTTTGGAGGAAGAATTGCCAAATCTTACGCGCTTCTGGCCCTCGGTTCGCTAAGGACGAGGATGAAGTGGAGGCCAGCAGTGAAGATTCCTAGGCCCTTGTGGTGTTGGCTAATCGTTTCAGGATGCTTTTTGTTCCCCCAGACCTTCAGAAGGCCTTCGGATGCTTACGAATTTGCCTATCGCCCTTTGGCTGATTGGTATTCTGCCGTACGCACAGGTAAGCAACCAGCCACTCGAGTAGCGCCAACCGAAGAGGCGCGACAGCGCGCCCATGAACTATGTCCTTCATTTTCGTTGTCCAATGTAGGGGGAGAAGAACTTTACTGGCTCGCCAAACTCTGCCAAGGCCAGAATGCAAAGGCGCAATTAGCGTTGGAGCATTACCTGGCGGGAAACGACCTAGAGCATCGGGGGGAGGGGCGATTGCTGCTCGGGGTTCTGCAAATGCGTGTCGCCAAGAACTGGGAAGCAGCGTGGGCCAGGTTCCAAGAGATTCTTCGGGAAGATCCACTCGAACCCAGACAGGATCGTTACGGGGAAATAGACCCGTATGGTCAAATTGACGCGGCTATCGATGAAGAATCCACCGTAAACCCAGAGAAGGCGCTGGAGTGGTCCAAGGAACGTTATTCACTGATGATAGATCGCGTTCGCGCTGAGAAGCCTGGCGTCACAGCCATTTTTGATGGATTTGCTTTAATGGCCGGTTCCGATCTCGTGCACCGTTATTATCTCGCGGACGAAACCGTGGACGCTAAGAGAGTGCTAAATCTCCTGAATGCTTTCGCGCGTTCTCATCCGAACAACGGCGCTGCTGAAGATTTGCGCTGGGCGAATCTGGAGATGCATCCCCCGCCGAGGATGCGAGTCTTGAAGACTCTAGGGAGAAATCTTTCGAAGTCCAGTGTGATCCAGACGGGGCGTGTGGAAGTCGTGTCTTTTTTCTTTCTCGGGTGTGCTCCCTGTGTTGACGAACTTTCCGAATTAAGCGAGCTTGCAAAGCGGTACCGGGGGAAACGGCTTCTCGTCGCAGGCGTCACCACTTACGAGGCAAATTCATATCTCACACCGTCCACTCGGGCCAATATTGAGGATCAGCTCGAGAAGGAACGACGCGCCAGAGCCCCTAACCTTCGCTTTGTAATAACTTCAGAAACGTCACTCGCGGATTATGGAGTTGAAGCCTATCCGGTTGTTGCGGTCGTGGACAAGACTGGTACGCTTCGCTATATCGGGCGTTCGATGGACTTTGACGACGATGACCCCCTCGGCCAATTAATCCACAAACTGGTGAAAGAGTAACCTGGGGTCAAAGCGATCCTCTTCCTGCCGACCAAGTCAAGCCGGTCGCAAGAAATGATCTACATCTGATCGCCTTGCATTCGCGTAGTGAAGAACGGAAACCGGACTGCCATTTGGTCAAGCAGAGAAAACAGCGGGAAATGCATTGAAAAAGGCTCACGAAGTCCGGTTTCTCCAGTCCGGTTTGACGGAAAAAGTGCGGAATTCGGCCCATTTTGTGTGATTTCGCGCCAACCTCAGCTGGAGAACAGACTGGGTGGCGGAGAGGATTGAATTCGAACCCTCGGTCCGGTTTTCCAATGACTAAGTCCCAAGGCGTCCGTAAGTTACAGGTAAGACTGTCACAGTAGAGAATTGACCTGCTCCCCGCTTTCCGCACAAAGCTGAGTATGATTTCAGCGAAGGAAAGGGGAAGCGGGTATGTCGAAGAGCAGGCACACAGAGGCGCAGATCATCGGGGTGCTGAAACAACTGGAAGCGGGACGTAAAGCGGAAGACGTGGCGCGAGAGGCGGGGGTATCGAAACACACGATCTACGCATGGAAAGCAAAATACGGTGGGATGGATGTGAGCCAGGCGCAGGAAGCCAAGCAACTACGGGATGAGAACACGAAGCTGCGGAAGCTGGTGGCGGATCTGAGTCTGGACAAAGAAGCCCTGCAGTCGGTGATCCGAAAAAACGGGTGGAGCTCGTAGCGCTGAAGGCAGCTATCGAGCAGGTGCAGCAAGAGTATGCCTTCAGCGAGCGGCGAGCCTGCCGACTGATGACCATGGCGGTGACGACGTATCGTTACCGGTCGCTGCGAACGGATGAGCCGTTGCGGACGAAGCTGGTGGAGTTGGCGCGGGAGAAGCCGCGCTTCGGGTATCGGCGGCTGCAGGTGCTGTTGCAACGAAGCGGAGAGCAGGTGAACCACAAGCGGTTGCATCGGGTGTATCGGGAGGCGGGATTGGCGATCCGGCGGAAGAAGCGAAAGCATTGCGTGCGGAAGGGAAAGCCGCTCGTGGTGCGAACTTCGGCCAATCAGGAGTGGGCGCTGGACTTTGTGCACGACGCGGTAGAGTGCGGCCGAACCATCCGCGTGCTGAGCGTGGTGGATGCTTGCACACGGGAGTGTCTGGCGTTGGAAGTCGACACCAGTTTCGCCAGCCGGAGAGTGACGCGAGTGCTGGAAGCCATTGTGGCGGAACGCGGACAGCCGTTGGCGATCCGCTGCGACAATGGGCCGGAACTCACTAGTCGGCATTTTCTGGCGTGGTGCGTGGAGCGGCAGATCGAGTTAGTGCACATTCAGCCGGGAAAGCCGATGCAGAATGGGCGAGTCGAAAGTTTTCAGGGACGGCTGCGGGAAGAGTGTTTGAACCTGAGCTGGTTTCAGAATCTGTTCGACGCGCGGCGCAAGATCGCGGCGTGGCGGACGGAGTACAACGAGGAGCGACCGCACAGCAGTCTGGGATACAAAACACCGAAGGAATTTGCCGCAGCTCAGGCGGCGAACTTCTATAGAGCTGAACTGGGGCAAGAGGCCTCAAACGCCGGCCCCTTGCCCCAGACCCCCATCCCCGCTCAAACCGGAGATAGGGCAGTTGTAACTTGTCGTATTC
This sequence comes from uncultured Acidobacteriaceae bacterium, assembly GCA_963712035.1. Taxonomy (GTDB): domain Bacteria; phylum Acidobacteriota; class Terriglobia; order Terriglobales; family Acidobacteriaceae; genus PALSA-270. The sequence goes on from CAVQGL010000012.1 coordinate 197,843, forward strand.
TTACGTGAACGAAAGCTGGGGGCAGGTCAGTATCTCGGGCAATCTCAATCCCTGGTTTGCAGCCGAAGCCGACGTGCTGAGCGGCCGCATCCGACCAAGAGAAATCCGCCAAGATAGAGCCGCATGCTAATCCGATAGGCGCCCGCCAACCTCCCAACAACACGTCCAGCTACGAGGTCGGCGACGACCTAGGAGACGCTATTTTGGTCAGGTTCTCTTTCACGCGGAAAAACAGGCAGGACATTAGCACAAAACTAGAAGCGTGTCTCAACTCGGCGCTGGCACATATTTGAAGAACTCGAAGCCCAGAACTAGCGGGCATCCAGGAACGTTAGTGTGGTGCGAACAAGATTTTGCTTGCGGACACTATCCCCTTGCCTTCCCGAATTGTGATGAACTGATTCGATTCAACCCCGGCAATCTTTTCCTTATGGCCACTAGGCCATACTACTTCCACACTGACTGACTTGTTTTCTTCCGGTTTCCCCAGCCCGAAGGTCAACGCAAGTTCGCTTTGCGAGAGATAGCTTGAACCTGTCTTCACCATACTGAAAAGGCGTGTACCTTTGCTGGTAATTACGATAACTTTGGCGCCGATGCCGTCGCGGTTGGACTTCGTGCCGACCGTTTTCACACGCAGCATGGCGTTCTGGTTTCCATTGTCATTGCGAAGCAACCGTGCTGGTCCGTTGTTCGTGGTAATCGCCAGGTCGAGATCACCGTCGTTGTCGAAATCAGCATAAGCTGCGCCGCGGCCGACAATGGCTTCCTGCAATGCGAGCCCAGTTTGCACGTCACTTCTTCAAACTTCTGGTGCCCCAAATTGCGGAAAAGATGCGGCGGTTGTGCGTACCTGAGGGTGGGCCGGATTACGGTGATGTCGTCGGAAACATGGCCATTGATCGCCAGCAATCCAGGAAAGCCATCGAGATCGTAGTCAAAAAAGAAAGTGCCAAAAGTCAGAGACTTCAGCGTAATGCGCGCGATCCCGGCAGAGGCGGCTTCATCCGTAAATAGTCCGCCCCCGTCGTTGTGATACAGCGCCATGCCTTCGTTGGTGAAGTTGCCGATGACAATGCTTTGCCGGCTGGAGTTGTCGTAGTCTGCGGCGTCGGTGCCCATGCCAGCGCGCGCCGTGCCGGCCTCGCCATACGCCAACCCAGCCGCCACTGCGACATCGCTAAAAGTGCCGTTGCGATTATTGTGGTAGAGCTTGTTAGGCTCGGTATCGTTGGTAACAAAAAGATCCATCCAGCCATCGTTGTCGTAATCCAGAAGAGCGATGCCGAGAGATTTGCATGTCGGATCGTATAGCCCCGCCCGGCGGGTTACATTTTCAAAGGTTCCATCTCCGCGATTGTGAAAGAGGGTGGGGCTCTGGCCCTTGTAAGTTTGAGGAGTGCAATAGGACTTGTTCTTGTTGTCGAGAGAGCAGTATTGATCGGTGGCGATGGACCATTCGACATAGTGAGCGACAAAAAGATCGAGTTTGCCGTCATTGTCATAATCGAACCACACTGCGCTGGCCGAAAAACCGGGGTCAGCCACGCCGGCCTTTGCGGTCACGTCAACGAATTTGCCATTCCCAAGGTTATGAAAAAGATGGTTGGACCCGAGCGTCGTTATGTAGATATCGTCGAAACCATCGTTGTCGTAGTCGCCGATCGTACAACCCAGGCCGTACATTTCCACCGCCAGCCCAGCCTGACGGGTCACATCGGTGAACGTGCCGTCATGATTGTTGTGATAAAGCGCGGGTAGCGACTTCCCCGACCGATGCCCTGGCCAATCCATCGAATTCACGAACAGAATGTCCTGCCAACCATCGTTGTCGTAATCCAGGAAACAAACCCCGCTGCCCATGGTTTCCGGAAGGTATTTTTTTCCGAACGCGCCACTGTTGTGCTTGAAATGAATGCCCGCTTGCGCGCTGATGTCGGCAAACGTAATCGGACCTGAAGGGCGACTCGCATCCGTGTCATCCGCCGGGTCGCCCGCCAAACGGGGGGATGGCTCGGGGGCAGCGGGAGATGTGCTTGTCGTCTGCAGTGACGAAGTTTCCGTTGGACCGGAGGCCTTGCGCGAGCATCCCGTCAACAGCAAAAGAGCAATGCCGCAAAGCCAAAAAGGTACCCGAACGGGCTGGCGCAAAGTCGCAGTTCTCATGGGGTCAGTGGGCAATCGCTGCTTTCGGAGAAACACTGCGGCGGGAGTCAAGCCACATCTCAATTAACAAAGCGGCTGGACCGACAAGGAACAACGCATAGAACGGCGCGTACACAATCTGGTGCAGCCGCATGATCATCTCCGCTAAGGCCACGAGGAAAACCACGACACACTGCCCCACCTTGGAACGCACTGTCGTCTTGGGATCGGTCACCATAAAAAAAATAAAAAGCTGGTACATCGGACCGGTGATAGGCGCGACTTCCGATTGCCATGGGCTGCCTGTCATCCAGCTGCGCAAAAAGGCGAATGCCAAGAATGAGGCCACATAGGTGGCTGTGATGTGCAAACGCCGGACCCGCCAAACGATCGCGCAACCCAGCGCCCAGATGATGAGCATAGGCAGGAGATAGTTTCCCCATTGAATGCTCAGAGTCGCTACCGTCTCCGACGCCAGAAAAAGCATTGCGGAGATGCCGAAATTCGATGGGTTCCAGATGTGCCGGTTCTTCACCCGCAGCACATATTTGGATGTGATCGAGATCGCGCTGCACAGCGCATAAGGCCAGAACGCGGGTGAGCGAACAAGAATGCCAACGCTGATTCCCGTAATGTAAGCACTGGCGGGATGCGGCCATTTCTCAAATACAGTCCGCGCCAGTACGAGTTCGGTAACAATGCTGGTGGCAATGGCGAGCAGGGTCTTCTGATAGCTTTCCAACATGCCGAACGTAAGATTCCCTGCCAGCAGAATGCAAGTAATAAAAATTGGCGGCACATAGCGACTATCAAGAAGCCCCAGCAGGCGACTCTTTTGCGCCCGGGGTGGCGCGGTCAAAACCGCTTGCTGGCTCATGCGGGTTCCTTCACTTTCAGTAACTGATCCGAAGCGGGATGTTCAATCGTTTGCACCTTGCCGCAGGGCCAGCGAATCACAGCCTTCTCGATCTGTGGATTCTTCCCCAGCCCAAAATGCAGTCGCCGGTCGTTTTGCGCCGCAAAGCCGCACCCTCCCGAAACTTCCTGCACCTGCCGCTGGCCATTCCAGAACAAGCTCACTTGCGCGCCAATTGCGCTGCGATTGCTCGTTGTTCCCTCCAGCTCGAACTCGATCCACTGATTTCCCGGCGCATCCGTATTCTTGTATAGCAGAAGCGGCCCGTTTTGATTGGCCACAACCGCATCCAATACTCCGCGGTTCCACAGATCGGCCAGCGCGATGGCCCGGCCATCGTAGGTATCGGTGACGCCCACGGCTTGCGCTACGTCTACAAATCTTCCCGCGCCGTCATTCACCCACACTCGTTTGCTTTGATAACCCGACAAGCTGCGGCCATTGAACGCCGGCCAGTTTTTGGCGTCACCGATGATCGTGCTGTTGCCACCGGCCACCTTGGAAAAGTCATACCAATAACTGCGGTTCCGGTCGAGCGAAATATATCCGTTAACCAGGTAAAGGTCGAGTGTGCCGTCATTGTTTAAGTCGCCAAACTGTGCCCCGAAACTCCAGCCGCCCAGCTCCACACCAAAATCCCGCGCCAGGTTCTCGTATTGCACGGCGTCGCCGCTGGTGCCTTGTTTCGGAACCCATAGATTGTTCCCCTGAATCAGAATCCCATCCTCGGAAATGTTGGAGACATAGACTGCGTATTGCCCCTGGTTGAGGATGTCGCCAAATGCCGCGTTCATGCCGCTTTTCGGTGCAAAGCCGATGCCCGTTTGCTGGCCCACCTCGTGAAAGCGCTTGCCATCGTTGAAATAAAGCTCCGAAACTCCATAATCGTTGGAGACAAAAAGATCAGGATGGCCCGTGCCCCGAAGGTCGGCCGCGGCTGCTGCCAAAGTCCAGCGGCGGCTGTTGATGCCCAATTGCGCGCTTACTTCCTCGAATTTGCCGTTGCCAAGGTTATGAAACAGGTACTTGCGTCCGCCATTTTTCGCGTATTCGAAACTGTCCGGCATGATCCGCGTGGTATTGAGGTGCCACAGATCAATGTTTTCCGCATAGTAGCCGCCCACAAGAAGATCAAGCAGGCCGTCGCCATCATAGTCAAACCAGATAGCGGTATTGGCATTAATCCAGGGCGGCAAGCCAGCTTGTTTACTCACACGCGTGAATCCGTGACCGTGGTCGTTGTGGAACAGCTCGGGCCGCCCCCATTTGATCAGGAACAGATCTTCATAACCGTCGTTGTCGTAGTCGCCCCACACCGCGCCGGTGGAAACTCCGGTGCCTGGTTGATTGACGTCGGCAATGCCTAACGCTCCGGCAACGTCCTTAAACGTGCCGTCGTGCATGTTGCGATACAGCGCGTTCTTGCTTCCCTCGGCGCTGTTGACGACGTAAATGTCCGGCCAGCCGTCGCGATCGAAATCCACGATCGACACTGACGCTCCCATCGAGGCAACCTCGGGCATGATTGGGTCGAGCTTGTGATCGAGCGTGGGCGAGTGGTGCACGAAATCAATGCCCGCGGCGTGCGAAACTTCTTGGAAATAGAAACCGTGTCGAACCAGCGCCGTTTTTGCGTCGGTTCTTGACTGGTCGGCCGCTCGCCGTGCAGCCACCCGCTTGAGAATGGCGGGCACGCACAACAGTGCCACAAAGAAGGCCGCAACCAGGATCCTTACGACGCGGTTTCCGGTCATGGCTGCGGTACGCTCCGCAGTGCATTCTTAAATACGTCCGGAGTTACATAACGTGTGTGGTAGTTCTGCCAATCCTGCGGATGCTGCCGGTAAACCCATTCATCTTCCAGGTCGCCCGGGCGTTTCGTGTATTCGTTCTTAGCGTGGTAAGGCAATGGCAGAACCGTTTTTGAAAACGTCGAGTTGTAATCGCCGTCCTTAATCCAGCCGTCCCCCTTTATAACAAAATCGCGCACCCAGCCTGCTGGCGGCGGGGCCTGCTCGGGAAAGCGCAAAGACAGCTCATCGCCCGAATTGACAATAACGTAGCGGTCATCGATGGCCTGCAACAATTCGCGCACGTCACCGTAACGTGTGTAGTAGCCGATCAGGTCACGCCAGCGCTGCTTGGTGCCTTCAATCTGGTTATAGTCCGGCACCTCGGGCGCGCGCGCATTCCCCGGCATGTGCATCACGGAATAACCACGATAGTGCAGATCGGCCACCGACGGATCGAGTGTCGTCTCTTTCAGCGGCGCATCCGGAGCCCCTTGCGCCCACAGAATTCGATCCCAATAAATTTCCAGATTCGTGCGCAGCCTTACTTTTCGCCGGGTTCCCGGACGGAAAACATTCGTAAGGTTGAACAGGACCGTCTTCTTCCGCCCGGCCGGAAAACCGAGATTGTCCTGCGCCGTTACCCAGCCACCCCTGCCATCCGGCACCTCGAGGCTCAACCCATGCGCGCGCCAGCGGTTGCCTTGCGTGACCGCGACATTCACTGATGACTCGGTATCATGAATCGAACCCTCCGCGATCAAATAAAGCGGGCCCGATTTCGGCGCGTCATCGCCCAGCTCCACTTCCAGATAATGATCGCGTGTGATGCCCTGGTATTGCCCCTTTCCGAAGCTGGCCACCGCTTGCCCATCCAGTTCTCTCAGCACATTGGTCACATCCTGCCCGGTATCATCCGTCGCGCGCGCGATCGCACGCGGCGTCGAAACCGTCGTGATTCCCAGCTTCAGCGGCGGGATCGCGAAACGTTCATCCACAAAAATTTCGGTGCCCACGGAATGATCTACAGCCATCAGCGCGATGTAATCGTAGTAGTAGACTTCCCAGAGCTCGGCGGTGATGCGCAGGTCATAGTAGCCGTCATGCGGCACCAGTTGATCGCGGCCGATCTTGTACCATTCGCCAGTGGCGGCAATTTGCGCCGTGCCGAGCGTATTGATGCGCAGCCCAATCGCCGATCCCCACGGCACCGCGTCCTTCACGAACTCCATCCGCTTGCCGCTGTAAGCGAACAGAAATGGGCACGAAGCCTTCAGCCGCTGCTCGGTTACCACGTCCTGATCGGCCTTCACTTCGAACTCGGCGCGCACCGTGCCATTCGGCCAGACCACCCGGACAACTTCCGTCTCCGCCTGCTCGCCAAGGCCAAAATGCAGTTGCGGCCCGGCAATCGGCTGCTTCTGCACCAGCAACCCGGAACGAACCTCAATTTCGCCACCCACTCCGAATGGATTGATGCGCTGATCGCCTACGGCTTGCACCGCATGCGGCCGGACGACCTGCCAGTGATAATTCTTAGCGCTTTGATTAACTGCTTCGATGGGCTGCGCCTCGGTGGACAGTCCCAATAAATTCAGCTTGCCGTTGTCTTGCAAATCGGCCGCGTCAAACACCAGCCGAGGTCCGGCAGGTTGGCTCAGCACCGTGAACTTGCCATCCCCCTCTCCGAGCCAGATCAGCGTGCCCCCCGCTCCGCTGGCTTGGTCCACCTGCGAAAGCAGCAGGTCGACCGCCCCATTATTGTCCAAATCGGCGACCCGTAATCGCACCTCGCCCCCGAGGAATGTTGGCGCATTCGGAACTGTACCCAGCTCCGCCGTCTCCCAATTCTGCCCGCCTTGCACATCGGAAACCTGTTTGTCAGAAATTCGCAGAATGGAGCCGTCGCCTTGCACCACCAGCAGATCGAGGACGCCGTCATTATTTGCATCGGCGACAGCAATGGCTTTGATCCCCTGCAAATTGCCAGGAAGCGCGCTTTCGCGAAACTGCCCCTGGCGTTCATTTATAAATATGTGCAGGTGACCGTCGCCATCAAGGATTGCTGCGTCAGGATTGCCATCCCCATCCAGGTCCGCCCAGGCAAATTGCCGGACACCGGAAATTCCGGCAAAGGGGTGGATGGCAAGGAATGTTCCATCCCCGTCGTTTCGCAACACAGTCGGGATGCCTTTCGCCGTGCCAAGCACGATGTCAAGGTCACCGTCGGCTTCAATATCCACCACCCATGCGCCAGTGTAGGGAGCATTCACCACCGCCTTCGGCAACTTCGACTGCGAAGTTACATCGGTAAATGCGATGGGACTATCCTGCCGCATCAGCCGCACGCCGCCAACGCCGGCGAGAACCAGATCGGTTTTGAAGTCGTAATTAAAGTCGACTGGCACTACGCCTTCGGGGCTTGGCGGAGCTTGAGTCGGACCCCCAGGAAAGGGAAAGCTCGCGCCTGTGGACAGGCGTACGAGCTTGCCATTTGCCTCGGCGATCGCGGGCGTTCCCTGACTTGCCAGAGAAATGGCCCCAATCCAGTTCCAGCGCGCACTCTCCGGATTTGGCAAGGCCTGAGCGGTGAAACGTAGTGCCGTGTCAGCCGGCGCGGGTTGGAACACTGGCGTATCCATTCGCAGAAAGTGAGTGTAGGGCGCTGCTTCTTCTCCAGGCGGTGCCTTAATCGCTGCCAGGCTCAGGCGATATTCCGGAACGCGCATCAAAACGTTGCGCAAGAAGGTGGTCTGCGTTGCGGCGGCCCGTAAGTCCGGCCCGTTCATGGCGGACTGCACCGCGGCGAATTGACGCTGCACCTCCGCCGGCCATACGGACTCATGCGCGCTGAGTTGTGTAACGGCAGATTTCAACGTATTGGCATCGCCCTGTTTCGCGGCGACCCGGCTCAGTTCGACCAGAGCCGCCAGATTGTCGGGCTGCGCCGCCAGAATTTTCTGCAAAAGCTGTTGGAATTCTGCTTCCGCGTTGGCACCCCCCTGCCGCTCAATCTCCTCTGCCAGTTCGTACATTGCCCGTAGATTTTTCGAGTTCAGCTCTACCGTTTTTCTCAGATCGGCAATGGCTTGCGCCGAATTTCCCCGCTCACTCTCAAGGATGGCCAGCAACTCGTAAATGTGATCGTTCTGCGGGGCTAGATCGCGAGTCCGTTCCAGCCGCTGTGCAGCCCTGTCGTAGTTACGCTGTCGAAGCGCCAAAATTCCCCAATTGCCCCATCCCGCGGGCTCCCCGGGAACGAGCTGTGTAACTTCTTTTAGCTGGCTATCCGCGTGCACGTCATCACCGACTTGTAAAGCGGACAAGCCAACGTAGAATGCAGAGACAATCTTGGGGTACTCGGGCGAATTCTTATCAGGTAGCCTGGCCGCGCGATTGCAGCCGACCGGACCGGCCATCAGAATGGCCACCAGCCCAAGCACGAGCCATTTCGAATTAATTAAACCTACAGTTTTCATCAGTGGATATGGATGAGGCACGTGAAGCTGCAACAACCTCCCAGCATTTCGGCGGCGTTTTCTTAGTGCGATCTATGGCAACTCACGTTCCCGACGGAGCCTGCGTTGCCTGCATCCTTTTTTTCATGCGATTGCGATTCCTCGATACTCCGCGAAACCACAGGAAACCAATTGCGAGAAACGGCAAAAGAAAAAATAGCAAGCCAAACCGGCCCATGAGGGTGGGAGTCGCCTCAACCCGCGAAAAGGCTTCCCCGTTGCCCTGAGAGCTTTCCAGGACTAGATGCACGCGCCAAAATTCGTCGCGATCAAAGTCAGCGAATGTCTTGTATTGGATCTGCCCCTGCGTATCGTCGCGCTCGGCATTATAAAAGACCTCCGCCAGACGTCCACTCTCTGGCTGCACGCCAATCTTTACTTTTAGATCGCTGGGCACTTTTCCACCAGGCACCGGATCAACAATCACATAAAATGCTCCCATGCCGATATCCGGATGTGTCCACAGCGAAATGATCCAGGGTCCCACTTTCTGATTTTCAATAATTGGGAAAGGTGGCCCGATATGTGCACTCGCTGGTACGCAGAACATTGTCAGTATCAGCAGCCAAATGGCGGCGATTTTCTGCCCACCACGCATGACTCGATCAGGATTCATCATGTACTTCGCGGCTCTAACTCCCCATCATGAACGTAGCCCGCATTTCCATCGGCTGAAATACCAGCCAGATCGCGGCCAGCCAAATGAGCGCGCAGACGCCCGCCCAGGGAAGAAAGGCACGCATCGGGTGTTCGGCGCAGTCTTCCTCCGCCAGTCGGTGGGTTACCAGCAACGACCCCAGAAATCCTAACAACAGAAATCCCAACTCAATGGGTTGCACGAATCGCACCGGAATGCCAACTAACCGCCAACGCGGAGATCCCAGAAAACTCCAGCCCAGGCTGGCGGCTGCGCTCTGGGTAACCGGAATCACCGTGAACATCCCTGTCAAGAAGTGGAAACCGTAGTGGGCAAGCCACATGCCGAACCCGAGCGGAACCAGGGCGTAACTGTATCGCACCATCAGCGGCAGCAGCGCGCGTCGGCTACCGCGCCACTTCTGTGTCAGCCATGCGGCAACGCCCAACAGGGCAATGGGCTCGACCATGAGAAAGAAAAGAAAAATGGTGCTCAGTACAAGCGCTTTGCTGGTCACGTGCAGCGCGCCTGCCAGCCATCTCTCAACTACATAGACCGGGCTGACCATGGCAAAAGCATTCAACAGCGCGCCGAAAACAAACACCGTCATGAGGGCAGCCAGATCCTTACGGCGGGAAAAGAAACCGATTCCCGAGCGTATTCCATCAACCATTAGCTCGCTGGCTGGCAGGCGGCTAAGGATTCCGACGTTGTCGTGCGGGCACGCATGCACGCAATCCAGGCAGAAAGTGCAATCCATGTTGCCAACTTTGCGCGGCTGAAACAGAGCCAGTTCGCACCCTCGCTGCAGGATCACCAAATCAGCGCCGGGGGCGCGCCGTCCTCGAATGCAGTCCTTCGTGTGGCAATCCACGCACACTTCCTGGTCACGTACCGCGATCTCCAAAGGCGAAATCGTCGATGCCACGAAGTTGAATTGTCCTAGTGGGCAAACAAACTTGCAAAAGACGGCATGTTTGAACAAGCCGTCAACCAGCAACACTCCGCCGAAGTAAGCCACGATCAACCACGCCGTCCACCACGGTGAGGCCCAGAGCGAAAACTCTTCATAAGCGAAAAGGACCCCAACCATTAAGACTAGCGAAAGCCACTTGTTGCGCAGCACACGCGGCCAATTCCATCGTGGGCGAATGAGCTTGCGCGCTATGTTCCGCACCAGCATGAAGGGGCAGGCAAAACAGAAAAAATTTCCTGCGCACAAGAGGGCCAGCGCCAGCACACCACGAAAGTGAAGCCAGGTCAGGGTCGTTGCCAGATTCTTGGGCGCGAGCGATGGCCCCCACAGGCCATGCGCGATCATCACCATGCCCACAATCAGGAGTGGAACTTGCAGCAGCGTTCTCGCATGCCTCCGGCCGAGGAATTGGCCCACCCCCGGAACCCGCATCAGATCGAACGGCGGCGACTCCCTGGAATCGACATCGGAATTGGATAAAGCTTGGGGCAAAGCTATTTACTTTTCACTCCACTCGCTGCCATCTGCTCTTCCACTTTCCGCCCATCGGGCAATGTGATGTGCATGAGCACAACCCAATCGCCACCCATATCAAACACCAGTTGTCCCTGGTACTGTCCCGGCGCAATCTCCTGCGCTTCACCAAAGACCGGAGCCATCCCCGCGTGGGCCATATCTCCTTCGAGACCAACGTGTGCCCCGGCCACTGGCTTACTGCCATCCATTAACCGCAATGCTACCGTGTTAGGGCCAATTTGAGGGGGTTGGGGAGAGATTTCCTTCGCGATTATGCTGACCGATGATGTTTGACGCCGGGAGCAACCGCTCAGCAGCCACGCCGCGGCCAGCAGTAAGAAAAACAAACCATGACGTCTCTTCGTGAGCAGGCGAACGGCTTGCCCGCATCTCCGAAAATAAGACGTCATATCTACCCTTGTCAGTGATGAAAAGTCAAACTCCCGCTAGGCTGCGCACGAAGTCGCCGCATCGTCTTCCCGGCCCCATTCGCAAGTGCAGGCAGGGTTTCCCTGTTCTCCCTCTGGCGGAAACATGTGGTAGTACATGCCAAACACCATGGGGATGAACACGATCGAGTTATAAAAAAGGTGGAGTTCCACTCGTGGAAAGATCAGTTGCAACACGCTGAACGGCACCGGCTTGTGCCAGAAATTGTGGTGGGTTGTGGCTTGCCAGATGAGCAGAAAATGCTCGATATGGTGCCAGAACTGAATCCAGAAGGCGATCATCCACCAGGTATACGAGCGGCCGGTGAACCCTTTGCGAAAGATCCATAGGCCAATCAGCATCACCAGGGCATAGCCATAATGCAGCGTCTCAGATTGAATCAGCCACGGATACCAAAGGCCGAGGAGCCCTAAAGCCTTAGGCCGTGGCCAATGCATTATGTAGATCTGATAGGCCTGGACAAGATGCTCAGCCCAATGTCCAAGTACAATCACCATAAAGAGTTGCAATGCCCGCTCATGCCAGCGGCTGTTGAGCTTCTCGTAAAAACTGGCATTTGGCGCCGGTACTACATGCAGGTTGGGAAGTGCAGGGTTTGAAGCCGTCATCTTACTTACCTTCGGACGGGAAATCCAACGAAAAAACGTGATTACAATCACATTTTGACTGCTTTCGGGTCAATAGTAGGTTTGTACTATCCCGCACTGAGGAGGGTCAATAATGGATTCGTATTGGAGTGCACGCGTAGTGAGCATCTCACTTGCAACCAACGCTCGGCCCAATCAGTCTTCTTGCATGGATGCTTTCGTCGTGTGTCACCATCTCACGTCGACGACGAAGCCGGCGAGCCAATAATTTTGCAGAACTGATAGAGCACCCACGCACTCACCCGGAAAACTCCAAGCAGCACGCCGAGAAAGAAAGTCGAGAACATTCCGTCTGGCTTTAGCCGGCCGTAAACCACATTCATGCTCCACGCAGGGCTGGTATAGGCCGTACCCGAGGAACGCAGCCCAATACGGGTCCTTACCGGCGACTCATAGATAATCTTTTCAATCCCGCCGTTAAAGAACTTTGCCATCTGCATCACCCTGCTGCTGTAGCAGATCGTCGCTCTTGCCGGCAGCGTGTTTCGCTTACGATACCGCAAGATGAGCGTGCATGCCTCTGCCGCCTGCCGCAGAGCGGCAGTCACGCCATTTGAAGTCATGGGATCTACCATGGAAGCGGCTTCGCCGGCGATCAGCCAGTTCGGCCCCGCAACTCCGCGATAAGCCCGGCAGCGGAAGGAGGTCACGTTTGGTGCCGTGAGCGCGCCCGCCTGCAGCAACGGTTCGAAGCGTGGAAACCTCGCGAGTTGCCGCCAAAGAATGTCGGGCATAGAAAGCCCCTGCTCGCGCTTTGCCCTGATCGCCGCACCCGTGGTCACGAATCCGACACTGGTTACCTGGGGGCCGATGGGGATCTCCCAGACCCACTCGAGATATTCCTCGGGCATGGGGTCCATATAAAGAGTTGTTCCATCGATCGGTGCGGAGATCGGAAAATAACTCCAAACGGCCACTTTGGCCGGCCCGTATTCGATAGCGGGTAGATTGAATTCGCGCGCCAGCAAACTGCTTGCGCAACCGGAAGCGTCGATGAACCAAGGCGAGCTGATGCGCGCGCCGCCTGCGGTGTAAACGGCCAGAACTTTCTTTCCGTCCTTCTCGGCGCGCACAACTTTATCTCGCACCTGCGTGATCTTGTGGTCCTCTACCATCTCGCCGAGTTGTTGGTCGAGGCGCACTCGATCCACATGCAGGGTACGTAACTCAATATGGAAAGGCGCTCCGCCAAGCCAGGGCGTGGGAACATAATCCTCGGAGGAACCGTCACGCATTTTCAGAATGACATGTTTCTTCCAGGTGGCGGCGTGGGTGTTAATCAGATTCTCCATGGGAAGTCCGAGCCCCTCCAACAGGTCCGGGGCGGACCAATCAAGGGATTCCCCCACTGGTGGACGAACTGCCTCGGCAGGCTCGATGCAGATGACGCCTAACCCCGCTTTGGCAAGCTGCAGACAGGCCGCCTTGCCGGCCAAGCCGCCACCAATGACGGTTACATCGCAATCGGGGGAGAACACTTGCAGGGGCACGTGGGGACTCTTGAAGAAAATCTATCGCTGAAACTGCTCAGGCAACACTTGTCCTCGCTTGGCGACGGTCGAGGGCCTTGACGATTTGCTCGACTTGCCAAAGGTGGCGGCGCTGGTGGGCAACGAGAATGCAGAGGGCGCCGTAGATGTTATAGCGGATGCGGGCATAAACCGGAGCCTTGATCTTCATCTCATCAATGGCGCGGCCGGTTGCGCAATATACGACCTCCGGAAGGTCTGATTGCGATTCCACGAAATCCCTCCAGGCGGCTTTGAAGCTTTGTTCCTGGGGCGCGAGCTGGCGCAGGACCTTGAACCGCAGACGGTAGGGAGGCTCAAGATTCCGCACAAACAAACAGGCCATAACTCCGGTCCGCAGCCGACGGTTGGTTCTGAGTTTTGGAGCCGCGGTCACTGCCTGTGATATGGCGGGAAGAAACGCACGCGTGGTTTGCGCGAGATGCGCAAAACATTCCGCGATTGACCAGGAACCAGGTTCTAAACGCATGGCCAGATCGGCCGCGCTTCGACCCAGCACCAGCCTATGAGCTTCGCAGGTTGCGCTCCGAATCTGTTCGCACAGACTCGCTAACTGTTGGTCGGCGATTTGTCCGGCCGCGCGGGCTGGAAATTTCGCCGTCAATCCCGAGAGGTGCGGCGCGCTTCCGGCAGTGCCGGCCATCATCCCCATGTCTTGACTCCATGCATCCTGAAATGAAAGCTGAGAGATAAACCGAATTGCCGGGAGCAACCTTAACGGCGAATCATTCCGCGGGCAATAATGCAAAAGCACTAGCGGCTGCGCTGGCCCCAGTCGTCGTACTTACCGGCAATACAATAGCTTGGTATCGGGACACTCTAAGAACTGCAGGGTTACAGAAAAACTAAGCATGACGCTGGCGCTGCGATTCTAGACGCCCTGGCCTTCGGCATCCGTCTCGTGCTGCAACCAACGTGTGTCTGTCTCTATGCGAATCCCCATTTCTTAGGTTTTCCTTTCGGTTTCCCGAGGAGTGCAGCCGACTTTCCCTGCATCCCAGACTGCGTGGCGGACAGAGTTGATTCGAACCCTCGGTACAGTTTTCAGTGGCTAGGTCTCGATGTGTCCGTAAGTCACAGATAAGACTGGCCTAGTAGAGAAATTCCTTACCAAAACTAGCGATTGACGGCAGGAGCCAGCCCGGTTTCTCGGCCTCTTCAAAAGGCGAACGAACGGCGGGAAACTTGCCTGCCGAGTTTTTTGCCCTGGCTCAGCCTCAGGCCGCTGCACTTTCCGGGGCACTCCGCTTCTTCCTCTGTGCAATCGAGATAAGATACCCGGGCGGAGTCATCACGGAGGCCGACATCGAATGCAGGTCACATCGGCCTTGTCTTTCTCGGAGGGCACGCCGATAATCAGTTTGCGTCGGCATTGCGGCTTACCCCGCGTGCTGGACAGCCCCGCCGTTCAGTTCGCGCTGGCCTCGGGGCACTTAATTGTTGGGGTGACTGCTCGGTTCTCTCCGAGTTCCCACGTTCACAAGGCGCGTGCTCTAGGAGTCATGAGCTACAGTCACCGCATCCTGAGGGCATTCAAGGGTTCGCGCCTAAGAATGCCCTTCGCTCAGTTATCTCTCAGTGGTGGCGGTCGAATATCCATAGCAGGTCTCCTCTCGCGTGGAATTGAGTGCCTAAGCTCATTTCTGCTCCTTCATGTTCGGCGCCGGAGGAAGAATGTCCCTGCGTCGCCGCCTCTGCGTATTTGTCGGATTGGGATGCCCAAGGCGCGCTCTCTCGGCATCAAGTTGCTTCGCAAGGCGAGATTCCGGCGAAACTGCACTGCGAACGGGCTCGCGCAACTTATCCGGGTCAATCATGTCTGGTTTCGCAAGGCTACCGAGTATTCCGTGCAGAATCGACAAATTGTCATTAGGGCGTGCTATCAATCTGATCACCCGTCGATAGCTAGCCTTGCCATTCTTTGGCGCTCCAGGTTCAATTTCTCGGTCGCTCAACATTCTCTTAAGAGCCGCATGACAAGCGGAGAGGGAGCAATCCTCTGTGTTGGAACTTTCTTCGAGCGCATTTCTCACCTCAATTGCGGTCATTTCTTTAGGAGACTCGCGGAGCAGAAGGGAGCGGATTGCGTCCGTCAAACTCGGAGTCGCGTAATCAGCCATAGCAAGCACCTTAGCCACTTCCCGCTGTTTCTCGGACGGCATTTGGACAAGGGTAGAGAGAACGCGGACGGTTTCTCTCAGGCCAGCAATATCTGCATTCAAGAGATCTCGTTGTTGAACCCGCTGTTGCAAGTCTGAAAGAGCTTTATCGAGCGCTTTACTGTATTCGTCAGAAGCCATAGATTATGACTAAGATTGTAACTAAAGTTAAGCATAAAGCAAGGGAATTTTCTAAAACTTCGCCGTGAAGATTGGCGGGATGGTCGGCTGGAGATCCATCAAGTTCGTCGGCTGAGCCAGACGAGAATCGTGGGCCTAAAGAAACCGATCGGAAGTGCGGTTTCTCCGGTCCGGTTTCGATGAAAAACTATGAAATTCGGTCCATTTTCTCGTCAGGAAACATTTATGTGTGCGCTTCCCCGAATCTTACGCATCGAATCGCCACGCGTCTCTGGCGCTGACGGGATGCAGTCTGAAGTGGGAATAGTGGCTTACGAGACCCGGACTGCCACGGCATTCTTCACGCAGTTTTCTTGGCTGGATTCGCCACAGGCCTGAAGCCCTTCAGCGCCCATTTCAGAAACTTAGTTCTACGCTGCTCCCGAAGAACTCGAACCGCGTCTTATGTTGAGTCATATCAATTCCAACGTGCGAGTGCCTGGCGCTTAGTAATTAGCGATTTCGAGCTGTTGCAGTGTCGCGAGTCGCGAAGGCAGAAGGCGAAACAAAGAATTACCGTTTCTTGCGTTTCGCGGGTGGCGGAGCCAGGCTCCTTTGAAGAGCCTTGATTTGGTGGCGAACCCGCTGCTTCCTGGCATTGGCCGCCAAGAACACATCATCCGGGTCCTCGCGTTGTTTCTCCAGTCCATGTAGGATCTGGTTGAAGTGGGCTGCTTCGACCATCTCATTTTCGCGCAGCTCGTCAGTTAGTTCTCCATTGACCTTGGCTCGAAGGCATTCCAAGGTCGCTTTGCATTCTTTCAGATGCTCCTCGCCAAAAAGACGAAGTTGCTCCAATCGTTCTAAACCAAGAAGGGTGGCTTCAAAGCATCGATTCAGCACATAGAGTGCCTCGTAGGTCTGCAGTTTCGTCGTACGAGGTTTCCACACGAGAGAGTTCATCGTCGCTCATCTCGAAATCGAAACCTAGCTTCAGGGGATTGCTCCATCGCAGCAAGAACCTAGATCTCTCCTGCGCTCGAAATCAACTCCATTCCGCAGCGCGGTGCGCAGATTTCTGCAGCGGAAGCAAATGTTTGCACATTGGCCGTAAGCTCCGGACTGTTCATTTTTCGCCGATTGCCTGAGCGGGAGCGCTACAACGTGCGGCGATTGAGGACTTGACTGTTACTGCAAACAGAGCGGCAGTGATGCCGTGTCTTGTGCCCATGGGAGTGTCGGTTATCGCTAATTCGCCGAAGCCTCTCTGAAAAGGCGGCGGGGCGCCCCTTTGAGGTTACTACAGGCGAGTCAGGAGTCGGGATAGGGAAGCTTCCAACCCGCGAGCGATGATTTGCAGGTTCAGAATGGAGATGTTTCTCTTGCCTCGTTCCACATCCGCCAGAAAGCTTCGGTCAAGGCCGGTTTTCTCGGCAAATACCACCTGAGTCCACCCCTTTTTCCGGCGTAGTTTTCGGATCCGCCCTCCCAATTCAGCCAACAGATCATGCGCCATGGAGACTGCATGATCACCTGTCGTGTCCGTACAACAAATCGTGTTTACGCAACATCTGTGGTAACATCTCCACCGTTCCGCCGATTCCCCCCAATCGGCTGCGGAAGCCATACCGGATCCAATGGCCTGCAAGCTGGGGATTCTATCGACGCGCTCGGATTGCCTGGGGACCGCACCCGGAGCAATACGAGTTGCAGAAGCGTTTCCGCCTCCCTGTTCCAGCCTCGATCCCGATCGCCGCTTTTCCGGTTGTGATCGCCATATCCATGTTGCAAGTGAACTGGTTCGCTGCTCTCCCCAAAACCATAGTGAAAGGATTACCCGATGCGTTTTTCCTGTGCGGTGGTAGTTTTCTATTTGGCGGTTTCCAGCTTGGCTTCCTGCCAAGAATCGAAAGCCGATCTCTTCGGCGGTTACTCCTACCTGAACATTGACACCAACGGCCTTACCTCACGCCAGAGCGCGAACGGCTGGGAGGCATCTATTTCTGGCAACGTCATTCCATGGTTCGCGGTGGAAACGGATGTCAGCGGCTACTACAAGAATCGGATCTTGGGATCTGCCGTCAACGTGCGTGATTATTCCTTCGCGGCCGGGCCCCGCTTCAATTTCCGGCCATTCTTCGTCCATGCTCTCCTCGGCGCAGATCGTCTCAGCGCGGTCTCAGCTGCGCAAGACAGCTTTACGGGAGTCTTGGGTGGCGGCATTCAGTGGAAGGTTCATGGACCAGTATCGGTGCGTGTGTCTGCCGATTACGCGTTCACGAATCACAACATCTTCGGAGGTCCAGCCTATGCGCAGAACAATGTTCGGGCATCGGCCGGACTCGTCTACAGTTTCGGTGGCGTTCGAGAAACGACACGGCCAAATCAGGCGGTCAAAGAGACCGGAATGCTGATCGCTGCTCTCGGCTTACGTGCTGCAACCGCTGAGAATTCAGGAGCAGAGATCGTCGCCCTGGACCCAAACGGAACCGCGGCACTTGCCGGCCTTGGGGTAGGAGACATCATTAACAGCATTGACGGAAAGCTGGTTCGTACGGCGATGGACCTGAGCCTACAGTTGTCCGATCGGCAACCTGGGACGGTGATAGAACTCGGCTTCATGATTCGAGGTGAATGGCAGAGCAAAGCGAAGATTCGGTTGGGAACGGCGGCACCGTAGGCGAGAAAAGCTTTTGCGTAAAGGGATACGTACCTATTTCCGGGCAGCGTTTACGTAGGAGAGAAATATTTTGTGCCACAACAACCGGTGGCGCGCGCCCATTGACTCGCTTTACGCGAGTCGATGCCACTGATTATCAAGCATCCGATTCGCCAGGCGGGTAGGAGTCACCAGTACGAGGTCACTATTACCCCCGTCAACCAACTTGCGGCCCCAGCCTGCTTTCTAGCTCCAAAATCGGATTTTTCGTCGGAGTGTAATCGCCGTTTGCGTCAAACCGATGTTCGAATCAACTGGAACGACTTGCCTGCGAGTCACAAAACCGGGCGAAATCAAAGTACCAACGAGTGGTAAAGTCTCTCACGAGATCAGCGAAATTCTTTTGCTGTGGCGCGACGGAGGAACCAACGCCAAGGGCTTGCGTGCGAATCGCTGTGCCGTTTCCTATCTGCTCGAATGTTGTTTCCCTCTCAATCGTGACTCCCGTTATCTCGCTGTAAGCCGCATACCGAAGAACCCTGCCCGGCGTACACGCCATAATGCGGTATCGGAATTCCAGTGGTTCGGGGTGTCGTACTTGGCACGCAGATGACTGCCGGGTACCCAAGGTTCGCCTCCCCATTCCACGCTCTCGTATACGTCGGAAATTCTGGACCACAGCGCCACATCCGAGAAGATTCGCCAGACGGAATCGATCGGCAACACAGTGGTAACGGCATAAGCGAACGGAAGATGACTATCTGTCTCTTTGGGGTCGTACAACGCACTCTCCATCGAAACAATAGCATAGCGCTATCGCCGAACAAACCAAAGTGCAACGTGCGCGAGAGCGACTTCGCGGGATGATTTCGCAAGCGCCCGGACGCTGTTGCCGCAGCCCTCAACATTCTCTTGGAGGCGGTATCGCAATGCCTAAGATCTTGGGTCAGGCGGTGCTTGTGGATTCCTTCTGTCAGGCGCCAACGAGACCCAATATCAAGCCTGCCCCAAAGAACTGGTAGACCAGCGGCCAATCAACATCTATGCGAACAACGATGAAAGACACAACTTGGGCAAACGGTGAAGGTTTGCGATGAATTATCGACCATGGTGGGAGTGATGCCCGCGGGTTTCTGTTGTCCGATCGCCTGAACCGGCTTAGTTTTGGGCATCGATTGCGGCGGATGCCGACGGCCCCAAGCCACAAACCTCCCTCCGCAATTCCCACGTGCTTACGTGATAGCTAGTCGGGCTCCAATCGCGGAAGACGACTCGACAGAACTCACACGATTAATTCGCATGGATTTCCGAATGACACCGCGAGCAGAGGGTGATCAGATTATCGTCGGCATCCGGGCCCGACTGACTACGGAACTGCTGGTGGTGCACTTCCAGATTCGAGAAGGATCCGCATATCTGGCAGCGCCAGCCATCGCGCTCGAAAATCTGTCGGCGTACCGCCGAGTATACCTCCGCACTCAGTCGGATCCGCGTTCGCTTCGGCCAACTCCTCATTATGAGGCCCTCGGACGCACATTTTGCAGAAATTCCAACTTCTGTTTCTCGGGCAGGAAGTTGAACGTCCGCGACAGCGCTTGCAAGAGAACAAGAGGGTTTCCATTTTCCAGGTGCGCCCCCGCGAGGAAGTCGGCGCAGATCATCTCCAGACAGTAGCCGCGCGACTTGTCCGTGCCCAACATCGAAGCCGCCGTTTCGAGCGCCTGCTCGATCACCGGAATCTGGGTCTTGTACACCTTGAAGTAGATCAGATCCGACGGCTCCTCTTCCCTTCCCGTCAGTTCCTTCTCCACTTCTCGCCGGAATACCTCGCGCGGCATTGACCGGGCTTTGTGCACCCAGGGTGCACAATCGAAGTGCTGACCCTCCGCCCGCGCCAGCTTCGCCAACTCCCTTCCTTTCGTCCAACCGATGTCCTTGAGGTCCTTCCGGACCTGCGGCGGTAGGTGTTCATGGATCGACATCAGGTAGTACGCCTTCCTCCTGGATTCCGGGAACCGCCGCGTCAGAAACTCGTCGAACGACTTCAGATCTTCCAGCCGCCAGTATTGCCCCGCCCGCACCTCACACAAATACCGCCCCAACTCCACGAATCGCGTATCTCGCTCTGCCTCTTTGCGCTGTTCCCAGGCCAGGATTTCGTCAATCTTGGCCATAACGAACAGCGCTCGTTTGCGATTGAGCTTCGGCAACATTGGCGGATTCCTAGTAAGTAAGCTCGTCAAGCCAACCAAGGTCTTCTCCCGGCCGCCGAATCACGGTTTTCTCCGCCAGTTCCTGCTGCCCCAGGCAGAGACCCGACATAAGGACAGCTCGTGCAAGGGTTCTGCGGAAAGCGGATGCCACTGTGCGGCATGAACTGACACGCCTCGATTCGCTGGACCGTGTCCTCAACGAGGTCGGCCAAACTCCTTGCGTTGTTCGTCGGTAATGGTGGTGGTTAGGTACTGAACCTCGATCAGCCTCTTGCGCACGAAGACGACCTGAGCAACCTCGGAGATGCCAGTGATCCAGGAGTAGCAGACGAGTTGAGGATCAAGCGAAAGTAGACCGGTGGGTTCTTCCGGATATCGACTGGAAGTGGTTTTCCATTCCAGCAGGTACCCTTTCCCGTCCAGCTTCCCTAGGGCATCCACATAGGCGACGAAGTCATTCGTTGGGGAAACCGGTCGAGTGAACTTAACCTGGAGATGCGGGCGAGGTTGCCGGATTCGTACCCGATCATCCTGTGCAAAGCGGTCGAGCAGTTGAATACCCTGCTGCAGCATGCGGTCCCAGGTGTCGCCATTCGAGATACTGCAGGCCAGCGTCCTGAAAGACGGCCCACTCGCGGAACAGGGCTGCTGCTGAGTCTTCACGCCGGAAGAATGCACCCAGCGCATTCTCGAAGGCCCGGCCGAAAAGCATGGGTGCGCGAGTGTCCTTCTCTTTCCAACCATCAAGGTAGCGATAGCGATAGCGGCGGGGGCAGGTTAGGTATTGGCTGAGCTGGGTATAGCTGTAGGTCATGATGACACCTCAGAACCGCCCTGTTCGCTCTCGCTTAGGCGGGACAGTTCCTCCCAGCGAGCTGCCGGAGCAAAGCTGTCGAAGTTGAGGATCGAAATGCCATGTGCGTTGAATTCGCTGACCTTCACTACGCCCCGCAGATCGACCAGGGCCTTATCGTCGACCGCATTATTCCCCAGCAGTTCAGAGTCGTAGCCGAAGTCGCGCAGGAACCAGCTCAGCTTCCACATTGCCCTGGGGGTGCAGTAGAGCCGTCCAGTCATGACGCAACCGGTCAGATGTTTGGGCTCAAGGACCGCGAAGCGAATCTCGTAATAGGGCTTTTGTTTATGCCACCGATATTGCGCTCGATCCACCCGAACCAGGAATAACCCGTCGGGAACCGAATGAATGGCGGAGAGATCCGCTGGGCGAAGAGACTCGAAATAGCGTCTCATGCGGCACCTTCCTTACTGGCCAGATAGCTGTTGAGCTGGCAAAGCAGGGCATTGCGATCTTTCTCGGCCCAGTTGGCCAGATGGGCGACGAAGTTTTCGACCTGCTCACGGGTCGCATCGCGCAGCGTCTTGGCTCCGCAGAAATCGGCGGCGTAGGACTTGACCAGGCTGGCATCGAGATGGTGCTGGCGTATCAACTGGCAGAGGCGGTCGCGAACCTTGGGGCCGCCGTATCCGTTGCCATTACCGTTGACCGGTTGCGGCGGGAGCTTCTTCGACTCCCGCAAAGAGGGAGGCGGCTCAGCTGACGAGCCGATCTCCTCGACCGAGCAGATGCCGACGCCATAGGCTTTGCGCAGGGCGCGATTGATGGCCCTGGTTTCCGCCACTCGCAGCTCAGCGCCCTGCACCAGAGCGGATACGTTCGATGGATCCGCGTCGCCATAGCCCACAAAACCTTGGCAGGTTCTTGACTTGAATACGGTCGCCTCAAAAGCGAAGCGCCGGGCAGCCGCGATCGGACAGTTCTGTGGATGAACCGCACCTTCATCCCCGAGCAGCGATTGCGTTTGGCGATGCGGAGCAGGCCTGCATGGGTGACGTACCAGTTGCCCTGCAGGAGAATCACGTCGCCCGCAGAAACGGAAAGGGCGAGATCTTCCGTAAGAGACTTGAGGGCGGCTAGAAGAGGATGATTCCTGTTCCAGGCCCCATTTCTGTCGTGCAAACTTCCGGTTGTGCCGGCACAACGAAGTCTTGGAAGCGCTTTTCACAGAGATCCTCCGTTTATCTATGCTTAGCGATAAGCATATGCATACCGCTAAGCATTGTCAAGCACTTGTTGATTTTCTTGCGACAATAGAGGTATGGTTCGAGTCAAGACATGCGCAAAAAAGAAAAAGATCCTCATGCCGTACATCTTGGAAAATTAGGCGGCAACGCGCGCAAGCGAAAGTTAACCGCGGACCAACGTCGAGAAATCGCCCGGAAGGCGGCACAGGCGAGGTGGGCCAAAGCCAAAGGTACCGCTTAAGACTTCTCGCACATCAGAAATGCGGATAAAACGTTTTTGATCTAGAGGCAGACTAAAGTAGCGCTGCAAGTTGACCCAAAATCCAGTGGACGAAGCCAGTCGCGCTGTGCTATAAAATTTTTAGCAGTTGGTACGTATCGTTCCTCCCTGGTATCCATCGTAAGAAATCACCAAATAATTTAGCTGTAAGTGCTGGCACTTTCCGGTGCTGTCGTGCGGCGTGCAACCTGGCGGGCAACAGATTGCGCTGTGCGCGTCAGCTCTGGCGGAGTCGTGGATCAACTGCGGCTAAATCGTTATGGACAAATCTTGCAAGGAGGAAATCGTGAAGAAGACAGTTACACCAGCGGTTTTAGAGGCTAATCGCGAAAATGCCAAGAAATCAACCGGTCCGCGCCGAACAGGGGCGGTGAAGTTAAACGCAGTGAAGACTGGATTGCTGTCGAGATCCACTTGTTTTAAAGACGACGAAGAGGAAGCAGCGTTCCGGGACCTTGCCCGGAACTTGACCGAAGACCACCAGCCTCAAAGCTTCACGGAAGTGTTGTTGGTCGAGGATCTCGCGGTTAGTGCGTGGAAGTTGCGGCTGGTTGACCAGTTGATCCTCGAGCAAATGAATGCCAGGTCTGCCGTGTCGGCGGTGGTCTGCGAGGCATATTTCGAGGCGGCGCGACAACGGGAAGGCAGCCTTGCCGGATCCTCGGAAACTTTCGAGGAGATCCGGAACTTTACCTGGGAATGTCAGCAGCTGGTGCTCACCACTGGCGGAAGTGCGGCACAGGAAGAACCCAAGCAAGCGTTTCTAAGTGCCGAGAAGAAGGCCGGAAATGGTAGCCTCGAGATAAAGCTCGGCAATCCGACGGATACACTGCTGCGCTATGCCAATGCGTGGCGCCGGGATTTTTTTCGTGCGCTCGCGGCGTTGATGGCTCTTCAAGGCAAGTGAGGCAGCGGCGTGTGGAAGGGTGTGATTTACCAAACAAAGCCACTAAGGGCAATGTTTTCAATTCACATGTTAAGTGGAATGGCTGACTGACCCGGAGGAAGTGAGGACTGGCGCAGCGGCTTGACCACTTAGTTTCCATCGTGGCACAATTTGTTGCAGCGGGAAGTATCTCCGCATCTTTCCAGAGTTTCTTCGTAGTCCAGTCTTTCAGGTAGGTATCGTTTTTCTCATTCTAAAAAGCTAAGAGCTCGTCCGGCGAGCCCGTTCATGGGGACAGGCTCGGCCGGCCGACTCAGGCAATCCGTGTGCTAGCCATGCGGCTTGCCCGAGGAGAGAAAAAATGGATACCCAAGCTGCAACTCCACAATCATCCGTGGTGGAAACCGGGAGTGAAATCTTCAGCGATTCGATGGTGGAAGCTGTCACTTCCGCCGCCGATCCACGTCGCCTTTGCTTGGAAACCTGGAATGGCACGGAAGCGGCTACGACTGACAGCGTGGTCGATGAAGGCATCACCTACGTCGCCCCACGTATCGTCCCAGGTCTCATGCAGGCCATTCACTTCGCTCCACCCAGCAAGCCGTTCGGTTCCGCGAGCGAATTGGTGACCTCTTTGCGGCAATTCTTCGTTCGATACTCAAGATTCCCGTCCACCACGCTCGACGTGCTGATCGCCTTCACACTAGCCTCGTGGTTCACCGATTGCAATCCGGTCGCGCCTGTCCTCTATCTGCTGGGGCCGGAGGATCTCGTCCGCACGGCGCTGCGGCTATTGGGATGCGCGTGTCGCCGCCCGATCCTTCTTGGCGATGTTGACCGCGCGGCGTTGACAACGTTACCCGCCAGGCTGGGAGCTACTCTGCTCATTCGCCAGCGTCACCTCGACCGCGGGGTGACGCGGACTTTGCGGACCTCAAGCTATCGAGAGTTCCCCGTCGCGCGCGGGAGTCACTGTATTGATGCGTATGGAGCCAAAGCCTATGCATGCGAAACACGGCCCGTGGGCGATGACGAGATTGGCGTGAGCCTGTTCCTGGCTCCTGCCGCAAACAAGGTGCCAGTCCTAACGGATGCGGAAGCCGGCGCGGCCAGAGAGGATTTCCACGCCCAACTGCTGCGCTATCGAATGGCTTACTACTCCTCAGTGCGCTGCAGAGCGGAAGTAAGCTCCGGCGACCTGCCAGTCGCAATCAGGGATCAAATAACGACCTGGGACTCCCCCATCTGTGACTGCCCGGATTTACACAAGTCGATTAGGCAGTTCCTGCACCACCAGATGATAGAGGCTGTGGGCGAGCGTTCCCTGGACTTGAAGCGCCTCACGGTTGAAGCCGCTCTCGCAATCGTCCACCAGGAGGGCGTTGAGTATTTTTTCCCAATCGAAGCCGCAAAAATCATGAACTCTCTGCTGGAGGAACGCCAAGAAAATCTCACGTTGTCGCCCAGAAAGGTCGGCGCGCTCTTGGGTGACCTCGGAATCTTTGGCGAACGTGTGACCAAGGGTTACAAGATCGCCCTGACCAACGCAGTGCGCGAGCAGGTCCATCTGTTGGCACATGCCTACGGGCTTCTGACGGCGCAAGTCAAGCTCGGCCGGTGCCAATACTGCGTAAAGGTTTGGACCTTATGACTCCTGGAAACCGGTCCGGCATGTACTTATGTATGTATGTACTTTGAAAACATATATCAAGGAAGGAGGAGGTCCCCGAAGTTGACGCCCTAGCCAAAGGCCATCAAAGGTGAGGGCACGCCCGCAGCGACGAACCCGGCTCCGATTGAGCCGAGAATCGCTGCACCCGGGTTGCGGCCGACTTTCAGCTTGTCAAATTAAGCACGCTAATGGACTCCGTTGGGCAACCTGAGAGAGTTTGAAGCCAGGCCTATATCCATATATTTGTGTACGTACCTTTTAACAAGAGATGGGCCAACTGGAGCTGTATATAGCGACAACGCAGAGGCGCAAACGCCCCCCGCCGCTTAGCAGTTGCTTAACCAGGAGGCGCTAGTGCCTTTTTGCGAAACAAAGCCAAGAAGGTGTTTAGTTTCAATTGCCAGGTGCCTAGGCTCGATAAGACAAAGCAAGATGCATACGGGGATTGCGGATCGCAACGTCCCGACCATCGCACCCACGCCGGAACTGGAATACGAGCACGGGCGCGAGGCTGTCCCAGCATGGTATCGACGGCGCCATGGGAGACATCGTGGCTCTTGTAGACAGCGTCTTTTCCGCCCATGCCGCGGTCTGATCAAGACCGATCCGCACGCCCGCGAACGTAAGGCCACACTTGAAACGATGTTTCAGCTTTTGGGAGAACTGGCCCAAGTGATCAAGCCGGGCAGGAAAGAGCTGATCAAGTCCGGGTGATGCGGCAAGACTCGAATGGAGTACCCGTGCAATCCGGTTCTGGTTGATGGTCTCACCATAGCCTGAAAAAGATCAACCCCGGCGCCATCTTTGCCCTCGGACTGCATAGGAATTACGACCGGATCTAAGATCTCTCCGCGCGCATCGACCCGGCCCATAACCACCTGCACCGCGACATCCTCGGGGGCAAGGGTGTTCAGAGCGACTCGCGCCGACACAACAATCTTGTCTCCCAGCTGAATTTCAGCAATGTCATTCTTGATAGAGTCCGCGTGGATGGTCGGCCATGCGGTTTCCATCCTGGCCAACCAACCGGCAAGCTGCCTCGCCTTCGCCGCATCCTCGCCGCTCAGACCGAGGAAGCGGTGATGGGCGACCAAATAGTATTCATCTGCGTATTGTTTCACCATGCGATGCATGTTGAATTCCGGACATAGCTTCGCGATGGAGGACTTCATGCTGGCGATCCACTTCGGCGGTATCCCATCCGCCCGGCGCTCGTAGAACGTGGGCACAATCTCGCGCTCGAGCAGTTTGTACAGGGCTTCGGCTTCGACCTGATCCTGATAGGCAAGGTCGTCGTAGACTTCACCGTTGCCAATCGCCCAGCCGACATCCGATCCGTTTGTGCCTCGCATTCGCCAGGCTTCGTCCCACCATCCGTCCAAAGTACTCACGTTGAGTACGCCGTTGGCCTGGGCTTTCATCCCGCTGGTGCCGCTCGCCTCCATCGGACGGCGTGGAGTGTTCAGCCATACATCACATCCCTGCAGCATGTAACGGGCAATCGCCATGTCATAGTTTTCCAGGAAAACTAACTTACGGCGAAATTCCGGCCGGCTTGCCAAGTTGATGATGGCTTGAATCAGTTGTTTGCCATCGTTGTCCTGGGGGTGAGCTTTGCCGGCATAGATGATTTGAACCGGGCGCTTGGGATCATTTAGAAGACGGGCCAGGCGCTCCGGGTCGCGAATAAGCAAGTTGGCGCGTTTGTAGGAAGCAAAGCGGCGCGCAAATCCAATAGTGAGTGCGTCCGGGTTCAGCACTTCGTCCGCTTCGTCGAGAGCGGTCTGTGGAGCGCCGCGCCTCACTAACTGAGTTCGCAGCAGTTGACGAGCGTAGGCTACCAGTCGCTCCCGGCGCCGTTCGTGCGTTCGCCACAACTCTGCCGTAGGGATCGATTCGACACGCTGCCAAAGTTTGGGGTCTGCGGGTTCTTCGCGCCATTTTGGCCCGAGATAACGATCGTATAACTGATTCATCTCAAACGAAACCCAGCTGCGGAAATGTACGCCATTGGTCACATGTCCGATGGGTACGTCGGGTTCAGGCACGTCTTTCCAAATCTGGTTCCACATGTTCCTGGACACCTTGCCATGAAGTTGGCTGACCCCGTTACTGAAAGAGGCCAGGCGCAGGGCCAAGACGGTCATGCAGAAATCCTCGGAATCGTTGTTCGGATCCTTGCGGCCGAGTCCCAGAAAATCGAAACGGCTGATTCCTAAGCGCCGCACAATGTTGGAAAAATACCGGTCCATGAGAGCCGGAGGAAAATAGTCATGACCAGCCGCCACGGGCGTATGGGTCGTAAAAATCAGACTCGCTCTCGCCAGCACACGGGCCTCGCGGAAGGAAAGTTGTTTGGTCTCCATGAGGCGCAGGATTCTCTCTAACCCAAGAAATGCGGAGTGGCCCTCATTCATGTGGTAGACCGTTGGCTGGAGCTTCAGGGCCTCTATTAAGCGATACCCACCAACTCCCAGAAGGATCTCCTGCCGGATGCGCATGTCGAGGTCGCCACCATAAAGGTGGTGGGTAATTTGTCGGCATTGCGCGCTATTTTCGGGAAGGTTTGTATCCAGCAAAAAAAGTTTTAATCGCCCGACATTGACCGACCACACCTGTGCCGAGACCGGTCCTTCGGGTAACTCAACGCGAATCTTCACGTCGGGAACGCGGGCAATGGGCAACGTATGAAAGTCATTGTCTTCGAAAGCTTCTTGCTGCCAGCCTGCCGCATTCAGGTATTGATGAAAATATCCCTGCTGGTAGGCCAATCCCACGCCGACCAGCGGCAGACCCAGATCACTGGCCGCCTTCAGATGATCGCCGGCCAGCACACCGAGTCCACCGGCAAAGATCGAAAGGCATTCGGCGATGCCAAACTCGGCAGAAAAATAGGCCACTCCCAGCTTTTCGTCGTCAGCATGCTCGCGTCGATACCACGTGCCTTCTCCCGCAAGATACAAGTCGAGTTTCTCTGTAACTCCTCTGAGGTGAGCCAAGAACGAATCGTCTTGGGCTGCGGATTCCAATGCCGCTTGATCAATGCTGCCTAGAAAAAGAACTGGATTGTGTCCAGAAGTCTCCCACAGATCGCGGTCGAGCCTTAGGAACAATTGCACGGCGGCAGCATCCCACGACCACCGCAGATTGTAAGCGACGCGCAGCAAAGGCTGCAGAGGCTCCGGCAACAAAGGACGAACCGTAAAGGTAGAAATGGGCTTCATCGTATACCTGCGTTCTTTGCTCGGTTGAGACTCTCCAGAACCTCTGCGACCTCAGCGCGGACACAACTGCGGGAAATGCCCTGCAGTGACATCGTCATCTCCTCAAGGACAACGGTTCGTTCCATACTCTTATCGGCAATCTTCCGGCTGAGCGTTAGGGCTGGCATCGAGGCCAAGGCGAAATCCAACTCACTCATCCTTCTTGGCTTCAAGTTCGGCTCGGGCAATTTGCAGTTGTTTGTGCGCGGCCGCGTTCAGCTTGGGATAGCTCAAGTTCAGCCCTTCTAAAGTTTCAACGATCGCTCCCGCCACCACCAGTCGCGTGAACCATTTATTATCGGCCGGCATCACATACCACGGCGCATGCTTGCTGGCGGTATTGCGAATCATTTCCTCATAGCGCCATGTAGTCGTCCCAGCAGCCCGTTCATGGATATCGGCAGCGGAAAATTTCCAATTCTTATTGTGGGTCGTCCAAACGCTCCAGAAAGCGCTTCTTTTGCTCCTTCCTGGAAAGATTTAAAAAAAACTTGCGGAAAGTACGCCATTACGAGAAGATAGCGCTCGAAGGCGTGGATGTCCTCAAATCGTTCTTCCCAAAGGTCTTTGCGCACTAAGGAAGGGGGAGTTCGCTCCTTTTTCAAGGCCGCGGAATGAACCCGCACCACCAACACCTCCTCATAATATGACCGGTTGAAGATGCCGATGCGGCCACGCTCCGGCAGCCATTGCATAGTCCTCCAGAGAAAATCGTGGTTGAGTTCTTCCGAGGACGGAACTTTGAACGAATACACCTGGCAACCCTGCGGATTGATGCCCGACATTACATGCTTGATGGCGCCATCTTTGCCAGCGGCATCCATGGCCTGAAAGACCAGCAGCACCGCCCAACTGTCTTGCGCGTAGAGCTTGTTTTGCAACTCCTCCATGCGGGCGAACACCCTTTTCCAGCAATTCCACGGCTTGTTCCTTGGAATCGACTTTGGCGGTGTCGGCGGGATCGAAGTCCTTCAGCCGGAAACGTCTTTCCATGCTCAATACGGTACGGCTTCGTCAGTTTGCTTGCCCAACTCATCGAAAGTCCTCCTGCCCGATATCCGGTACGCATTCCTTCTACCAACACAAAAGTCAAAGTTTACAGTACATCGAATAGGGGCGAAGCGGGGGTTTTGCGGGGGTGTGCACCTGCCGGACTGGACTTTATCCGCAAAAGGCTGCGCGACTATTCGCGAAAGAACTCGGCAATGGCGGAAACCACGCGCTGTTGCTGTTCCTCGGGGAGCATCGGAGAGATCGGAAGGGCAAGCACTTGTTGGGACGCCAACTCGGCCTGCGGCAGATCACCGGCCTTGTAACCCAAAAAAGAAAACCCAGGTTGCAAATGGAGAGGAAACGGATAATAGATCTCCGTCGGGATTCCATGTTGCGTCAGAAATTCCCGGAGATCGTCGCGTCGCGGTGTCCGAATCACGAATTGGTTGTACACATGTTTTCGCCCCTCCGGCACGAAGGGCAGCTGAATCTTTCCTCTAGCCCCGCTTGCCGGAACAGTATCCGGTAGTACGCGGCATGGCGACGGCGCATTTCCGTCCAATTCTGCAAGTGATTCAGCTTGACGCGCAGAACTGCGGCCTGCAAGGCATCGAGGCGGCTGTTCGTTCCCAGCAACTCATACTGGTATCGTTTGCGGCTGCCATGGACTCGCAACACTCGCAAACGATCCGCGAGATCCCCGTCGTGGGTGGTGATCATTCCGCCATCGCCGGCGCCGCCCAGATTCTTGGAGGGGAAAAAACTAAAACAGCCAACCGTTCCGAGGCTTCCCACCGCTGTGCCCTGATAGTTCGCTCCGATGGCTTGCGCCGCGTCTTCAATGATCGGCAGACGGCGGGCCAGCGCGATTTCGACGATCGGATTCATATCCGCCGCCAGCCCAAAAAGATGGACCGGAAGAATGGCGCGTGTCTTCGCGCTGATTTGCTTGGCGATTTGTTCAGGGTCTATGTTGAAGTCGTCGGAATTAATGTCAACCATAACCGGCCGCGCGCCGAGATGGACGATCGCGCCGGCGGTCGCCACGAAGGTAAAAGGCGTTGTAATAACCTCGTCCCCGGGTCCGATTCCAAGGGCCATCAGGGCCAAGAGAAGCGCATCGGTGCCGGAGGCACAGCCTATCGCAAAATCGCATCCGACCAGGCGCGCGATGTCCGCCTCGAAGGCCTCAACCTCGGGACCAAGGATGAATTGCTGGCTGGCGAACACCTTCCCCACCGCCGATAGAACCTCATCACGGATGATTTCGAATTCGCTTTTCAGGTCAAGAAAAGGGAAAGCAGGCTTAGGGTTAGCCGAAGTGGTGGTGTTGGCAGACGGCTGAATGATTATCAAGTGTGGAACGATCTTACGTCGCTGGTTTTTCCGGCGTCAAGCCACGGTATCCGAGTGTGAGGGCGAAGATCAATCAGCTCACAACTCTTGGCGATCGGCAAAGCTCAGCCGCGGCCAAACGATCCGAAGCTCCCAGTTTTCGCAACATGCGGTGAACGTGGTTCTTGACGGTTTGCTCAGAAAGATTCAATTGCGCAGCAATCTCCTTATTGGTAAGGCCGCGGTCGATCATTTGCATCAGTTGTTGCTCGCGGCGGGTAAGCCCACGGTCGTGGCCTAGCCTGAAGTCAAACGATTCGGAACGGTCTTCGGCGACAAATTCGAACAAGGCCATGCAAAGATTGGGGGGACAGATGGCCTGCCCCTTGGCTACGGCACGCACCGCAGCAGCCAATTCCATGGCTGAAGCGTCCTTTAATACATATCCCGAAATCCCTTCTCGCACCGCCTGCAGAAAGGTATTCCGGTTCTCTTCCATGCCAATGGTCATCACTTTCAGGCCAGGCACGGCGGCCCGAACTTCTGCAATTACTTGCAGCTCAGGCGAAGCCAAAGTGCTGGAGTCGGAGAGCAGAACATCGGGGGCTGCTTCAGCTACCTGTCTAACTACTTGCGGCGAAAATGCGCGAGCGTCGACTATGCGAATGTTGTTCTTGTTGCCAAGAAGGAGGGTCAGAGCCTCGCGCATGAGCCGGTTCTCCGCCAATATGAATACGCGAATGATTTCGGCTTCTAAAGACATAAAGCTCCCTAATGCGACCTTTCAAAAACCCCATCTGCTCCCCCTCAGGACAATGAGTTGTATGAGAGCGAAGTATATGCGCGTTAAAGGTGACCTCAACATTTAAACTTTAATTTTTCGTTAAACGAAATCCAATTTAGGACACAACGACGACAGACTCGAAAAGGAAGGATATGCGGTCGCCGCAACAAACAATCGACTACTCTTGGCCCAATCCTTTCTGCGCCTTGCGGGCACACTTCGCGGAGTTCACAACTCCCCGATCGGTCTCCCAAAACAGCAAAACTCGCGTGCCACTGTGACCGAGATCACAAAGAACCGTGACGAACAATGCCGGCGTGGGAAAATAAGTCATGGGCGCCGTGCGGATCGACAAATGGCTTTGGGCCGCCAGATTTTTCAAAACGCGATCGTTGGCTGCACGCGCCTGTGAGCTCGGCAGGATTCTATCCAATGGGCAACCTGCCAAGCCTGCCCGCGAGGTTCGGATTGGAGACATTTTGCGAATAACAAACGATGGCGGCGACTTCCATGTGGAAGTTCTGCTTCTCAGCGAGATGCGTGGCCCGGCTCCGGTTGCACAGACGCTCTATCGCGAGACGGAGGCAAGCCGGGAACTCCGCCAGAAGGTGGCGGCCGAGCGCAAAGCCTTGCGGCAATTCGAACAGCTGCCTGCGGGTCGGCCCTCGAAACGCGACCGCCGGAGAATCATCCAGTTCCGGGGAAGAGCCTGACTGCCGGGCCGAATTGGCATCGCTGGGGCTAAGCTGCGTCTAATTTCGAAGGTCGGCCATCAGGTTCTCGACCTCTGCTTTCAGATCAGCTGTAAGTGGTAATAAGGGCAGCCGAGCCGGCCCACCGTAATATCCGTTCAGATCCATGGCATACTTCGTGGCAGAGATCCCGAGCGTCCCACAGACCCGCGGGGCTGCAACACAAATTCGTTCCTGCTTCAGCTGCGCCAGATCAGAGTTTCCTTCTTTCCATGCAGCATAGATCTCGTAGCACGCGGTCGGAGCGCAGTCCGCAAACGCCAGAATGCCGCCCACCGCCCCCGCTTGAAGAGATGGTTTTAGTTGCTGCGCCAGCCCTACCAACACCTGAAAGCCAACTTCCTTTTGCCGGGTCTTCAACCCGGCAACGACTTGCACCGCCGACGACGACGGTTTAGACGTTCCTGCCAAAGTCGCGACCGAGAGCAGTTCCCCGTCCTGCCCATGAATCTCGCTGACGACATCGCCGCTGTCCGCCTTTAGCATCCGCGGAGTCACCGCGGCAAACGTCTCGGTCACCGTCGCTGCGCGCTTGACGTGCCGCGTGCCCGCAACCATAGTGCTCAGTTTTTCCAAGTCGCCGCCCGATTCCTTCATGCCAATAATGTTGGGATGCTCCGCCAGTGTTATGACGACTTCTGCGGGGATATCGTAGGCAGTGAATCCCGGAACGTTGTAAATCAGCACCGGCAGCGGCGAGCGGTCGGCCACCGTGCGGTAAAACGCCAGCAGGTTTTCGGGATGCATCAGCTTGCGGTAGAAATGTGGAGTGCGGATGAGAGCTACATCGTAGCTAAGTTCCGCAGCGTATTCGGTCAGCCGCAGCGTTTCGTCGGCAGACTCCATTCCAGTGCCGGCAATTAGGACTTTGTGTGGCGCCGCTGATTCGCGCACTGTTTTGAGCACATCGCGCCGCTCCTGATCGGAGAGCATGACGGCCTCTCCGGTAGACCCGAGGGCGACGATGCCTGCAACCGGAGTCTTCGAATACCGCTCGACATTGTGCTCGAGCTTTTTGTAGTAGACGTTGCCGTCGGGATAGAACGGCGTGCTGATCGGAGGGAAAATGCCATGAAGGAGCATTTAGCAATTAGCCTTTGGCTCTTAGCTTAACATCCAAGACCCTGAGGGCACGAAGACAGGCCAGCCTGAGTTTCACGGTTGAGGGCGCCCGGGCCACAATTAATTCAGAGATCCCTAGACCTGCTTATCCGCGACGCGTTCCGCGTGCAGTTGCTGCAGCGCTTGCACCCGTAGCTCCCCAGTCTGCAAGGCAGAAATGCCTTCGGCGGCGGCGCGCGCGGCGGAGAGAGTTGTGATCGTGGGAATGCGCGCCTGCACGGCCGCGCGGCGAATCGCCTTTTCATCGAAGAACGGGTCTTGCCCGTGCGGCGTGTTGATGATGAGTTGGATGCGTTCGCCTTTAATTAAATCCACCACGTTAGGGCGACCTTCTTTTACCTTGTACACGCGCTCCACGCTCATGCCCGCGCCTTCCAGAACGTCCGCCGTACCCGCCGTCGCGACCAGCTTGAAACCCATATCCATGAACTTGCTGGCGACTTCAGCGACGTGCGGCTTGTCGTGATCGGTAACGCTGATAAAAACCATGCCTTCCACCGGAAGCTTTTGTCCTGCGGCCAGTTGTGCTTTGGCGAAGGCCTCGCCGAAATTGTCAGCGACGCCCATGACTTCGCCGGTGGACTTCATCTCCGGCCCGAGCACTGTGTCAACACCGGGAAACTTATTCCAGGGAAACACGGGCGACTTTACGTAATAGCAATGTCCGGTGTCGAGATCGGCGCGCCGATCGATGAACTCCGGAAGAAACTCGCGCAACTTTCGTCCCGTCATCAGCCGTGCTGCAATTTTTGCCATGGGAACGCCGGTTGCCTTCGAAACATACGGCACGGTTCGTGAAGCGCGCGGGTTGACCTCAATGACATAAACCTTGCCTTCGTTGGTGCTTGTGTGGCTAAGGGAAGCCGGGCCGCCCGGACCGGGTAGAACCCCGTTCCCCCAAGGTTCTTGCAGGGTCATGCCACTACGC
The DNA here is from genome assembly GCA_963712035.1 of uncultured Acidobacteriaceae bacterium. GTDB lineage: Bacteria > Acidobacteriota > Terriglobia > Terriglobales > Acidobacteriaceae > PALSA-270. Next base: position 232,176 of record CAVQGL010000012.1, read on the forward strand.
GGGATCGCGAACTGGATGTTCATCAGTCCAACTACCTTCAGCGCGCGGGCCAGCCTGAAAGTGTAGTCCCGCATCCGTTCCAGCAGATGCGCGGGAATATCCACCGCCGGCAGCACGCAGGAGGAATCGCCGGAGTGAATGCCGGCTTCTTCGATGTGCTGCATAATGCCGCCAATCACCACGTCTTCGCCATCGGAGAGAGCATCTACGTCGACTTCGATGGCATCCTCGAGGAAGTGATCAATCAGAACCGGCCGATCCTGCGAGTACTCGACCGCCTCCTTCATGTAGCGCACGACCGTTTCTTCGTCGTAGGCGATGACCATGGCACGTCCGCCCAGCACATAAGAGGGCCGTACCAGCACTGGATATCCCACACGATCGGCGCCCGCAACAGCCTCCTCAATCGAGGCTGCCATGGCTCCCGGAGCTTGCGGAATTTCAACTCCTCGAGCAACTTGCCGAAGCGCTTGCGGTCTTCCGCCAGATCGATGCATTCAGGCGTCGTGCCGATGATGTTTGCGCCCGCGGCTTTGAGCGGCAAAGCTAGATTGAGCGGAGTTTGTCCGCCGAATTGCACGATCACGCCCACTTCCGCACCAGCAGAACTTTCATGTTCATAAATGGCGAACACATCTTCAAAGGTGAGCGGCTCGAAGTACAAGCGGTCGCTGGTGTCGTAATCGGTAGAGACAGTCTCCGGATTACAGTTCACCATAATGGTCTCGTAACCATCCTCACGCAGCGCAAACGAGGCGTGGCAGCAGCAATAATCGAACTCAATTCCCTGCCCGATGCGGTTTGGCCCGCTGCCCAGGATAATAACTTTCTTTTTCGGAGTAGGAGTGGCTTCGTCTTCGTCCTCGTAAGTCGAGTAGAGATACGGAGTGTAGCTTTCGAACTCCGCGGCGCAAGTATCCACGCGCTTGTATACCGGCTTCACACCGAACTTCTTGCGCAGGTGCCGAACTTTTTCCTGGCCGCCTTTTCCATTCAGCCGCCAAGCCCCGCCAACCGCCCGTCGGAAAAGCCCATGCGCTTGGCGTCGCGCACGACTTCGGACGGAACCGATTCCATGGGGTGCTTCTTCGGCCTCAAACTGCATGTCGTTGATCTCTTTGAGTTGGTAGAGAAACCAGGGATCAATCGAAGTCATCTTCGCGATCTGCTTAACCGTGTGTCCCTGGCGCAGCGCGTACTGAACGTAGGAAAGCCGCTCGGGATGCGGCGTCACCAGGCGCTGGGTCAGAATTTTCGGCTCAATCTTATCTCCGCCGATGCGCTTGCCGGTATCGAGCGCGCGCACTCCCTTCATCAGCGCCTCTTTGAAGGTGCGGCCGATGGCCATGACTTCGCCCACCGACTTCATCTGCGGGCCCAGGTTTTCGTCGGCGCCGGGGAATTTCTCGAACTGCCACTTGGGAATCTTGACGACTACATAGTCGAGCGTCGGCTCAAAACAAGCCGGTGTCTTGCGCGTGATGTCGTTGGGAATTTCGTCCAAGGTGTAGCCGACGGCTAATTTCGCGGCAATCTTGGCGATGGGAAATCCCGTCGCCTTGGACGCCAAGGCTGACGAGCGCGAGACGCGCGGGTTCATCTCGATCACTACCATGCGTCCGTTCCCAGGATGCACGCCGAACTGAATATTCGATCCGCCCGTTTCGACGCCGATTTCGCGAATCACCGCGATGGCTGCGTCGCGCATGACCTGATATTCGCGGTCGGTTAACGTCTGGGCGGGAGCGACAGTAATTGAATCGCCGGTGTGCACGCCCATCGGATCGAAATTCTCAATCGAACAGATGATGATGACGTTGTCTTTAGTGTCACGCATCACCTCCAACTCATATTCCTTCCATCCCAACACGGACTCTTCGATCAGGGCTTCGTGCACCGGAGAGAAGTCAAGTCCACGGGCCAGCACCGCAGCAACTCTTCGCGGTTGTAGGCCATACCGCCGCCGCTGCCACCCAGAGTGAACGATGGCCGCACAATCACCGGGAAACCAATCTTGCCGGCAAACTCCAGACCATCCTTCAGATTGTTGACCAGCAGCGATTTGGGAACATCGAGGCCGATCTTCTGCATCGCGTCTTTGAAGTAGAGGCGATCTTCCGCTTTCTTGATGGCCGCAATGTCCGCGCCAATTAGGTTGAACATCATACTTTTCGAGGATGTTGGCGTCGGCAAGTTCGATAGCGAGATTGAGCGCGGTCTGTCCACCGACTGTGGGCAGAATGGCAAAGCCCGCACTCGGCGACATTTCGCGTTCAATGCGGAGGATCTCTTCCAAATACTCGCGGGTGAGCGGCTCGATGTAAGTACGATCTGCCAGCTCGGGATCGGTCATAATGGTGGCCGGATTGGAGTTGGCCAGCACCACCTCATAGCCCTCGGACTTGAGAGCCTTGCAGGCCTGAGTGCCGGAATAATCGAACTCGGCCGACTGGCCAATGATGATAGGGCCAGAGCCGATGATCAGGATTTTCGAGATGTCAGTGCGTTTTGGCATTTATTGTTGTCGTTTATCCTATATCTGTTTATCTGTCATCCCGACCGAGTCAGTTGAGCCGCGAAGCGATCAACTGGCGAGTGGAGGGACCTGTTTTTCGATCGGCTGCCCCCATTCTGCTGACAAATCGTCCCAAGTCGGATTCGCACGTTCAATCAGCCAAACTTTCTTGGCGCGGTTCCAACGCTTAAGCTGCCTTTCGCGGGCAATGGCGTTTTGCACTCGGTCGAACGATTCGAAGTGAACCAGACGGTGGCAGCGATATTGTTTACTGAAACCGTCAAACAAATTGTGCTGATGCTCCCAAACCCGCCGCTCCAAATTGTTGGTCCTTCCGATGTACAAGACGCGGGATTTGATGGCCATGCAATACACACGGTAGTTGTGCTCCCTCATGACAGCAGATCCCTCCACTCCACAAGTGATTTGCTTCGCGAATCGCTTGCTCCGGTCGGGATGACAGAGTTCGAAAAGGAACGGAGGTGCTACCGCTTCCACTCCTCCATCAATTTCACGAAATCTTTGAACAGATAATGCGAGTCGTGCGGACCGGGCGCCGCCTCCGGGTGATACTGCACCGTAAACAGCGGCAAATTCCGATGCCGCAAGCCTTCCAAAGTCGAGTCGTTCAAGTCGATGTGCGTCAGCTCAACTTCGCTCTGCGGCAACGAATCAGGATCGACCGCAAAGTTGTGATTGTGCGCAGTGATCTCCACTTTGCCCGTCTGCAACTGCTTCACCGGATGATTGCCGCCATGGTGGCCGAACTTTAGCTTGAAGGTCTTGCCGCCTAGCGCAATTCCTGTGAGTTGATGTCCCAAACAAATTCCAAAGATTGGCAACCGCCCCATCAAACGGCGAATATTTTCTACTGCGTAGGTACACGGCTCCGGATCACCGGGCCCGTTCGACAGGAACACTCCGTCTGGCTTCAGACCAGCACGTCCTCTGCGGGCATTTGGGCTGGAACGACGGTGACTTTGCAGCCCTCGCCGCGCAGCTTGCGCAAAATATTCTGCTTGATGCCGAAGTCGTAGGCCACCACATGGAATCGCGCCGGTTCGTCTTTCACTCCGACCACTTCGTCCGGCAGATGCGAACGCTCGCCGGTTTCCCAAACATAGGTGTGGCTGGTGCTGACTACTTTGGCTAGATCTGTTCCATCCATCTTCGGAATAGAGCGCGCTTTGGCGACCAGTTTGTCGGTGTCGGTTTCCAGGGTTGAGATTACGCCGCGCATGACGCCGTGGTCACGCAAGTGGCGCACCAGGGCCCGCGTATCGATCTCCGCCAGAACCGGAATCTTGAATTGCTCGAGATACTCTTCGGCAACTTCCTGTGAGCGCCAGTTCGAGCTCACCTTGGAGAACTCGCGGACGATCAGCCCCTCAATGTAAGGACGGTTGGCCTCACTGTCTTCTGAGTTGGTTCCGTAGTTTCCGATCTGCGGGTTGGTGAGAACTACAATCTGGCCGGAATAGGAAGGATCGGTGAAGATTTCCTGATAGCCGGTGATGGAAGTATTAAAAACTACTTCTCCGTAACATTCGCCTTTAGCGCCGTAGCCTTTGCCGCGGAAGACTCTGCCGTCTTCCAGCGCAAGAATGGCCTGCATTCATGCTCCAAGGAGTGGATTTTATGAATTGTAACAAGGAAGTCCTCCGGGGCCAATACATCCAGCCGGCAAATGAAAATAATTCCTGTGAAAATCGTGCACGGCCAATGCGCGGTTAGCGAACCCGCCCCATTTTCTCCAGCGGCCAATACACGAAAGACGCCTTGCCGTAAATGTAGCTCGCGTCCAGTGGCCCGAAATCGCGGCTATCGTCCGACATGTTGCGGTGGTCTCCCATCACAAAATAATAGTGCGCGGCGAGAACGATCTCCGCAAACGACTGGTCACGATCCACAAAAGCTGGAAAAAGATAGTCTTCCTCAAGGGCGTTGCCATTCACATACACCTGGCCATCATCGATCCGGATGCGATCGCCGGGCACGCCAATCACCCGCTTGATGAAACTCAGGGAAGGATCACGCGGGTAGCGGAATACGACCACATCACCGCGCTCAATCGGCTCCAAGCGGTACACAAACTTATTGACGAAGATGCGCTCCCGGTTGGTAAGCGAAGGCATCATGCTGCCGCCTTCCACTTTCACCGGCTGATAAAGGAAGACGATTACGAACGCGGATACCGCCAGGGAAACCGCCAAGTCCCGAATCCAAGTGATCAGGCCGGGCATGCCGTGGGCGGATCCTCCGCCCGGCGCTTTCTGAACAGGAGTCGAGCTCTGCTCGACGATCGGAGGAGTAGAAGACTCGGCCATATCGGCCAATTTTACGCCATCCGGACGAATGTCAGGACTTGCAGAGATGGAACCCAGCAAAAGGGAGGCGTTTCCCCGCGCTGCCGCGGTTTCGCAATTCGGTTACAATAGCCGACGAGGATGAGGATCATGCGAAAACGTGGTGCGACGCTGCTATTTCTTTTCGTCGTCACTTTTGCGCTTTCAACTCCGTGGGCGACTTCACAACAAGAACAACAAGAGGCGCCGGTGCCTGCCTATCATGACGCGGCACCCGCAAAGGGCACGAGACTGCCTGCCCTCTTGAGCAAGGATCAGCTTTGGGGCGAGAATTCTCAATATCCTTACCAAACTCATGCGTATGAATTGGCGTCCAAGATCGAGAACGTCATTTACCAGCAGCCGTGCTATTGCTATTGTGATCGCATCGGTCACAAGAGCCTCCACAGCTGCTTTGAAGATACCCACGGAGCGGAATGCTCCATTTGCCTGAAAGAACTGTATTACGCGTACACGCAGCACCAGAACGGAAAGACGGCGAAACAGATCCGGCTCGGGATCATTCGCGGAGACTGGAAGCGCGTGGAGTTACGCTCCGCCGCTGCGATAAACTAGATACGAAAGACGCCCGCAGTTCCAAGGGAGATTACGGAAGGCTTGGGCTTGACGAGCGCAGCAAGAGCACGTACAAGCTTGCTCCCGAGCGGTGGTCCTGTGACGTTTTCCACAGAACCTCGGGGAAATAGCATTGCCGAGATGTTGTTTAGCTTTCGGGGATTATTTGAAAAGTACGTAGTGAAAGATGAATAATTAGTTTATAAAGCAAACAAAAAGGTATACTTACGACGCAAAAAGGAAGAATCTTGCCGATGGCCCAGAAGCCCACCACTAAGAAGCCGGTCGCGGAAGATCCTCGTTTTGCACAGGCTGTGCAAAACTATGAGGCGGGCTTGCGCGCCATGCAGGAGCGCAAGTTTGATAAGGCCAAGGCTCATCTTCAGAAGGTTGTCGCCGGATCCAGCAAAGAATTGGCCGACCGCGCCAGCGTTCATCTCAGCATTTGCAGTCAGCATCTGGAGCGGGCTGCCATCCAATTCCATACCCTGGAAGAGCACTTTGACTATGCTGTCTCTTTGATGAATGTGGGCGATTACGTCAGTGCCCGCGAGCACTTGGAGAAACTATCAAGGCAGTCGCCCAGGGCGGACTATGTGGCTTACGGGTTAGCAGCCCTCGATTGTCTGACTGGCCACGTGGAGGACGCTCTGCGCAACCTGGACGCGGCCATCCGGCTGAATCCGGCCCTCCGCTTTCAGGCGCGGAACGATTCTGACTTCCAGAATCTGGTGGAGGATCCGCGCTTCACGGAATTGTTGTATCCCGACCCTGGAGCTGACCTCCCTTCGGAACCGATCTTTCCGGAAGAGGAGCGGTAAGCTCCTTCCCATGAAGGACCGGCCAAAGCGCACGGGGGATCTCGGCGATACGTCGGCTTCCGCAACCGGCTTGCGAGTGGTTGCGATCGGCGGAGGAACCGGGCTTTCTACCTTGCTCAAGGGCTTGAAGCTCTATTGTGCGCCGCCGGACGAACGCACCATTTCTAAGATTTCCGCTTCCGGGAAATCTACTAAACACCTCATCGGCGAGTTATCCGCCGTAGTGACCGTTACCGACGACGGGGGCTCCAGCGGCCGCCTTCGCAAAGAATTCAACATGCTCCCGCCAGGCGATGTTCGCAACTGCATTGTGGCGCTCTCCGAGGATGAAGCACTGCTATCGCAGCTTTTTCAACACCGCTTCGAACGAGGCTCTGGTCTGGAGGGTCACAGCTTCGGCAATCTTTTCCTGGCTGCGCTGACCTCTATCACCAAGGATTTCAGTGAGGCGGTACGTCTGTCTTCGGAAATCCTAGTCACCCGCGGGCACATCTATCCATCCACAACTTCCAACGTGGAACTCGAGGCTTTATTGGAAGACGGCAGCCGTGTATCGGGCGAAACTAACATCACGGCCAGCAGAGGCAAGATTCACGAACTGTTTTTAGTTCCCCCCGAGGTTGAACCTCTGCCTCAGACGCTAGAGGCCATCGCGCGCGCCGATCTCATCACGGTTGGACCGGGTTCGCTCTTCACCAGCCTGGTTCCGAACTTGCTGGTTAAAGGCGTCACCCGAGCTATCCTCAATTCTTCTGCGCTCAAGGTTTATGTTTGCAATTTGATGACTCAGGCCAACGAAAGCCTGGGATTGAGCGCCTCGGATCACATTCGGGCCCTAAACCGCCATGCGCAGACGGACCGTATTTTTGACTATGCCATCATCAATCGAACTCCGGCATCTGACACCATGAAAGCCAAGTACGCGCTGGAAGGCGCTTCGCAGATTGTCGCCGATCTTGACGCCATTGAGGCGTTGGGCATTTGTCCGGTACTGGGCGATTATCTCGAAGAGGACGGGGTAGCTCGCCATGCCACCGAACGAATCGCTCATGACCTGCTGGCCTTAGCCATGGAGAAAAAAGCAGGACAAAAGCCAGCGGCGAAATCGCGCGAAGCGGCTAAGGTGCTCTAGTCCCATCGGCCAAAATGGCACGCCGCGTGTCCGAGAGTAATTTCTTTCCGGCGTGAGTCCCAGTTAATATGGTCCGAATGAAAAAAACGAAAGCTACTCGTGTCCCGCGGATTGCCATTGCCATTATGGCGGCCGGAAAAGGCACTCGTCTCAAGTCCAAGCATCCCAAGGTGCTGCACGAGATAGGTGGAAAGCCGCTGCTGTCCCATGTGATCTCCGCCGCGACGCAAGTCGTACCCGCGAAAGACGTCTATGCCATCATTGGCCACGAGGCCGAGCGCGTGCGGGAGGCCGTCGCGCCAACCGGAATCAACTTCGTCTTGCAGCAACCACAGCGAGGTACCGGGCATGCTCTTATGGCTGCACGTGAGGCTCTCGAGTCTTACGATCACGTCATTGTTCTCTCTGGCGACGCTCCGCTGATCACGGCGCAAACCATCTCCCGCTTGCGCGACTTTCATCTCGCCCAGAATTCCGCAATGACCCTGTTAACCGCGGATCTGCAAGATCCCACGGGCTACGGGCGGATCATTCGAAAAGGGAAGAGTGATGAGGTCCGCGCCGTTGTGGAGGAAAAATCCGCTAGCCCCGCACAGAAAAGACTCCATGAAATCAACTCCGGATTTTACGTGTTCGCCGTCAAGCCTCTCTACGCGCACATCGAGAAGCTATCTAGGGCGAACGCTCACCAGGAGTACTACCTGACAGACATGGCCGGGGTTCTCGCGAAGGCCAAAGCCAGGGTCATGGCGTGCAAAACTGCCGGGCCCGGAGAAATTCTGGGCAGCAATACTCGCGCGGAGATGGTCGCCCTGGATGCCAGCCTGCGGATGGCAAAGTGCCGGCAACTCATGGCCGAGGGCGTGACTATTTTTTATCCTGAAAGTTGCGTAATCGACAGCGAAGTTGAGATCGGAGCGGATACGGTCATCGAGCCGTTCGTGCAACTGCGCGGGAAGACGCGGGTGGGCGGCGATTGCCGAATCGAGTCCTATACGGTGATCCATGATTCTGAAATCGGCGACGGGGTGCACATCTTTCCTGGATGTGTTGTCGAAGACTCTCGCGTAGAAGCCGCTGCGCGCCTAGGTCCCTTTTCCCATCTGCGCCCGCAAAGCGAGATCGGTGAGGGCGCGCACGTGGGCAACTTCGTGGAGACTAAGAAAACCCGGATTGGCAAGGGCTCCAAAGCCAACCATCTGACCTACCTGGGGAACGCCGAAATTGGTGCGGGGGTGAATGTTGGCGCCGGAACCATTACCTGCAATTACGATGGCATCCACAAATATGTCACCGTCATCGAAGATGGCGTCTTCGTGGGCAGCGACTCCACTCTTGTTGCCCCGGTGAAGATTGGCAGGGGCGCCTACATCGGCGCAGCGTCCTGTATTACCCAAGATGTTCCAGAGGATTCATTAGCCCTGGGCCGCGCTCAACAGGTAGTCAAGGAAGGCTGGGCGAAGAAGAAACGCGAAGCGCAAGCTCGCGAGAAAAAATCCTGACGACATCGGAAAACCTCGTTTGGACAGCCCCGGGCAGAGAATCCCCTTGAAGGAACTACCAATCGATCCACTTCGCAGGTCTAGTGCGAGACCGCCGCAAACAGCTGCGAATGCATCAGCGACTGGAATTCCTTATCATCGCTCCGGAAATGCAACTGTAAATTTGAACTGTCCGAATCCACGGTGACGTCCTGCATCGCTGTCTTTTCAACTGGAGATGCCGTCATCTTGCGGTACAGAATGCCCGCTTTCAAAAGCGAAGAAAGCGTCGTGGCAGTCATGGAATCCGAAGTGAGCACCGATAAATCAAACTTTATGCCCTCCGTAAAATTCATGGTGTAGCTGGATCCCAGTACACGCTTCTTGACCGTCTCATAATCCGCTAGTTTGGCGGCATCGCCGAGCGCCGAGCGCATCATGTTCTGCGTGCCTTCCTGGTCGAGCACGCTCCACACCATTCCCGCGTCAACCGAACTCATCATGTCTGCAACCTGGCCATTGGAATCGAGAGCGGAGGTGTCCCCATTGCGGGTGTCGAGCGCTCCTCGTACTGCCGTGAGTTCCCCAAAAAGCAGCGTGTTGTCATCCAGGAAAGTCATCTGCATTCCGCCCGACATGGAATAAAGATCGTTATCGCGGTATCTCGCGGGACGGATCTTCTGCAGGCGTATCTTCTTCAAGACGGCCGTGGCCGAGAATGATCCTTGTGCGACGCCTACCACCTTCACCCCTTGTTTCCCGCTGCGGTAGGCCGCAAATACCAACTGATCGAGATCCTGATCAGGGCTGATGCCGATGCCCCGCAGCGCCACCTCAAACTGCTTCAGGTTGTCCGGAAGCAATTGCTGCTTCAGCGCCATCGCGGTGTCGGAATTCTTCAGCATACGGTAATCGACCGAGATGATTTGCTGAATATCGGAGGGAATGACCGTGCGGGCCGAACTCCCCAACGGCATAGCCCACGCTCCGGCGCAGGAAAAAAACAATGCGAATGCCACCAAGTCGCGGACAACGTTTCTTATGACTGCCTTCATAAACCCGCCTTTACGGAGACTCATAGTTGGATGCGCCCATGGGGCTCTCATGGTGCCCATCCTACCCCAATTGTATGCCAGGATTCGCGCCCAAAAGTACCTGCTCCGTGTAACCATTCGGAGTCCACGCAATCCACAACCCGGTGGAAGACGACTGGCTGTCATCTAAATTCTGTCATCCCGCCGTAGTGTAGCAAAGCGAACGAAGTGGAGGGACCTGCTTTACTTCCCTTGCGCCATAGCTCCCGCGAGCCGGTTTTCCAGGATTTGTGGCGAAAAGTCCATGGTTTGCAGGAACCGGGCTGGCGCCCGTTCCAGCGCCTTTTTCGGGATCAGGCCAATAAGTTCACTGCTATCGATGGTCGCGCCGCGGTTGGCCGCTTCTTGCTTTACCTTCTCGAAGACGCGATAGATCGGCGTCTGCTCAAAATCCGTAAGATTCATGGAAACCTGCGCTTTGCCCGCCACCAGGAAGCCGGAGGCCTTCACAAACGGCAAGCCGCCACTGGAAAAGCGCACGACCTTGGCGACTTGTTTGGCAATTTCAACCTCAGGCGTATTCAGAAAAATGTTGTAGGCGATGAGGAATTTCCGCGCACCCACCGCAGTAATTCCCGCAGTAGGATGCACACAACACTCGCCGAAGTCCGGCTTGCGCGCCGGGTTGGTGGCGATTTCCTCGCGAATGCCTTCAAACTGCCCGCGCCGGACGTCTGCCAGGTTCTGCCGCTCCGGCAAAACCGCAGCAGATTCGTAGAGATAGACCGGAATCTGGTAGCGCTTCCAAATCTGCTCGCCCACGTGGCGCGCGATGGCTGCGCAGTCCTCCATGGTTATGCCATCAATCGGGATGAACGGCACCACATCCGCCGCCCCCATTCTAGGATGTCCTCCTCGATGCTTGGTCAGGTCAATGAGTTCCGCCGCTTTGCCCACGCCGCGAATTGCCGCCTCTTGAACGGCCTCCGGTTCGCCCGCCAGCGTAATTACGCTGCGGTTGTGGTCAGCATCCATTTGCCGGTCAAGAAGGTAAACGCCCTCCATCTTCATGGCTTGGGCGATGGCATGCACTTTCGCTGCATCACAACCTTCCGAAAAATTGGGAACACACTCGACCAAAGGGGGCATAGAGTAAAGAATATCTGGGTGCCGGGAGCGGCAGCAACCTGGGAACTGACTCCCTCTTAGAACTTAACCACGGTTAATCAGCGTGATCGCGATGCTACGCCAACGATGCTGAATCACTCGCAATAGAGCGGCGGTTCGGGAACACGGAAGTTCCACGCCATGCTCTTCTGCCAATGGAGCTTCAGCTGTTTCGCGTCGACCCGCCTCCGAATGCGGCCAGTTGGAACCTCTAACTCATAGCCCATCACCTGACACATAATGCCACCTCGTGAAGTGGAGCATGGAACCTCCGCCATGACCAGAATAGTGGAGGGACTGGCCCAATCGATTCCAGTCATGTTGTACTCATTCTGCATGTTGTACTCATCGTCCGCGATGTGGCATGTCTTTGGATCAAGGTTGCAAGACTTTGAGTTGGGTGCAGCAGCTTTACAAGGTGGAAAGGTCTTCACCATATCTCGTGAAGCATCAGGCGTGACGTCGATAGGTTGAAGTTGACGGTCGTCTGTGAGGTACACATAGACCCAAAAACCCCAATAGGCGCCGCCATCGCCGCCGTTAACGAAGAACGCCTTTGAGTCGGGCGACCAGAGGAGGTCATTCTTCTGGATGCCGTCAGGCAGAACAGCTTTTCGGGTACCGTCCGGTGTCCTCACGAGCAGGTATGCCTGAAGTACATAGTCATCTGTTCCCTCGGAGACCTTCTCATACGAAACCTCGACGCTACGTTTGCCGTCTGGTGATGGAATGTGAACAGGTTTGCAGGGCTGATAGCCACCGGGGAAATACGATGTGCATTTTTCGGCGAAAGAGACAGCCTTGTTAGCCCAGGTTGGTTTAGCAGCATAGGCGAGTGGCATCGAGGAGGGGAACAGCGCCAGAACGACGAGAATGCAGGTTGTAGGTAGCCTCACTTCAGTACTGTAGGACGAAATCGCCGCCATTTCCAGCCTTAATGGCGCTAACAGGCCATTACGCGTTTTGGCCACTGGTCATTGAGTGATACGGGCCGTTTGGCTACCCTTACTGCTCGCTCACTTCTTCCCCTTCCCAAAGAACTTCCCAATCCCCACTCGCACCTGCACCGTGTTCACTCCCGGATTCAGGTTCGCCAGACCCGCATTCGAGATATGCATGTAGCGCACCTCCACGCTCCAGTTGCGCGTGTCGCCCAGGAAATGCGTGCCTAGCGCGGCGCTGTCCATGAAGTTCACGGTGTTGGTTCCATTGGGGACGTCGCGATTGGTGAACAGCGGCCCTCCGCTGATTTCAAAATATGGGGCAAATTTTCCTCTGCAGGCGAAATCCCACCTCAGCTTGAGGGGATCGAAACCCGCTCCATAAGCCGTGTTGCCGGGCTGAAACGCCACAAACGCCGGCACCGCATCCACCAAATATTCGAAGCGGCCCTTTAAGAACGACGGACCGTGGGGCCGGGTAAGAATCCATCCGAAGCTTGCGCCCACGTTCCATACGCCCGTGTTCGATGTACCGCCGGGAACCGAGTATCCCCCGCCCGTCCACACCTCAACTTCATGGCCGCCGTCTTCCGGACGCGCCTGCGCGAGAGCCACCGAGGCCAAACATAGGAGAAGAGCTGTAAACACAATTTTCATAGGCCCAAGATCCACAAAGCTCGCACGATACAGGAATCTACGCGACAGTGACAAATCGTCATGCAATGCGCCCTCGGCGATTGTGCTCGGCGGTCTCTGCGATGTAAGGTTCGGGTTTCCCATCGCGAAAAAATAAAATCTTAACCGCCGAGATCGCGGAGAATTCTGGCGAGGTCGCGGAGAGGAGGAACAATTTCAACTCACAGACCCAGTCCGCCGTCCACAGCTAACACTTGCCCCGTGATGAAATGGGGCGACGTCGCGAAGAATAAGACTGCTGCCGCGATTTCTTCCCCGGTTCCATTTCGCCGCATCGGCGTCTGCTTAGCCATCCGCCGCATAAAAGGCTTCGCCGCCTTCTCTCCTAAATCAATCATTCCGGGCGCCACGCAGTTCACCGCGATCTCCGGCGCCAGCGCTTTCGCCATCACCTTGGTCAGCATATGCACCGCCGCTTTCGATGAGCAATAATGGGCATGGTCCGCCCAGGGGCGCAGCCCTCCCAACGAACCCATGTTGATAATCTTCCCCCGCCGCTGCCGCAGGAACTTACGCGCTTCGCGCGAGACCAGGAACGGTCCTCGGGTATTGGAGGCGAAGATGGCGTCCCACTGCGCTACGGTAAGCTTGGCAAATTCCACCGTTTCATAATTTGCAGCATTGTTCACCAGGATGTCGAGCCCGCCCAATTCTTTTACGGCTTGGTTGATCATGGCCTTCACACTGATCTCGTCAGTCACGTCGCAGGGCAGAGCCACTGCGCGGACGCCGAAGCTGCGGATATCACGCAACGTCCTCTCTGCCTCTTTTGCCGAATTTCGGAATGTAATGACCACATCTGCGCCAGCCTCGGCCAGAGCCAAAGCGCTGGCTCGACCCAGCCGGCGCGCTCCGCCCGTGATCAGCGCCACCCTACCTGTTAGAGAATTCGCGTTCAATCTCACCATGCCCGCAATTTTATCCCGCTTCCGGAAATCACACCTCGCCTGAAGGTCCCATATTGAAACAGAAGCTCTTCGGGACGTTTTGAAAGCCTAGGAAACTCCCCCCGAGAAACGGTAAAATCGCACTTCATGCCTGAAGCTCGCGAAGTCGTCGTCTATTCCCGCAAGGGCTGCCATCTGTGTGAAATCGTCAAGGAGACACTGAGCAAACTCGAACGCCGCGGTGGCTTCACCTGGCGGGAGATCGACGTCGACAGCGACGAACAACTGCGCCGCCAATTTACCGACGAGGTTCCGGTCGTCTTCATCGATGGCCGCAAGGCCTTCAAGTACCGCATGGATGAACGCGAATTCCTGCGCAAGCTTGTCAATTGACGAGTTTCGCTTCCCGCTTCGCTTCGACCAAGCAGGCCTCATGATTTCGCGTACCGAAACATCTTTCCATTGCGCTTAAACACTCCTTGACATCCGTTCCGAACTTCGGCACTGTCGAAGGTCGCATGCAATTGAATTTAGTTCATAAGTCGTCTGCTTCATTCATCCAGGAGAAAAAATGCAAAGACGAAAATTCCTGAAGCTGGGATTGGCTGGGCTCAGCGCAGCCGCCTTGCCGACCCTGCCCATGTTTGCCCTGCCTACTCCTCCCACCGAAGGCTTCTGTTTTATGATGGGCAATCATTGGAGCTACATCGGCATTGGCTGGCAGCTCGGCATCGAATCCTGTGCTTTGTCGGTTCTCGATTCCTTGAATATCGCCGACGCTGCACCAGGAACGAAGACCTGCATTAACCTCGATGCCCGCGCCTACGAATTTTTAGCTCAGGAATACCCTCTTTTATGTGAGCGGCTCAAGAAATACCTCGCTGAAGACAAAGTTGAACTCATCGCCGGGTCCTATTCTCAGCCAATGGCCACGCTGTTCTCCGGAGAGTCCAGCATCCGCCAGATCGTCGTCGGACATGAGGTGATTCGCAAAGCTCTCGGCGTTGACGTGGAGAGCTTTTTGGAGGAAGAAGAATTCTCCCATCCGCAACTGCCGCAAATTCTCAACGCCGCCGGAGTCAAGTACACCAGTCTCGCGCAATGGGATACCTGGGCGTATGCAGGCTGCCCCGAGCTTCCACTAAATGTATTTCACTGGAAGGGGATGGATGGCAGCACAATTCTCTGCCAAGCTAAAAATAATCTTTTCGCGGTCGATGGCTGGTCGCGTGACACGCCATACTTTGCGACTCCGGAAGGTAAAGCCGAGGTGCTGAAACTCCAGCAACTGGGCAAACCGTGCGTACAGTACTGGACCGAACTGGGCTGGGAAGATCCCGAAAAGCCTCGCTACCTTACTTACCCAAAACAGTTCGCTGAGATGTCCGAGAAAAACGATGTCGAATATGTAACCCTTCGCGGCTACCTGAAGAAATATGGCAGCCAGGCTAAGGAAACTATTTATCTCAACATGGATGCCTGGAAAAAGCTCTTGCCCTGGGGCATCGGCGGAGACCAGGTCCGCGTCAACGCCCGCAAGATTGAAGCAACTCTGCACGCCGCCGAACGCTTTGACGCCGTGTCCAGCGCGCTCGGATCTAGATCAAAAACCGCCACGCTCTACACCGCCTGGCGCAACCTGCTTACGGCTCAGAGTCACGATCAGAACCTTTGCGAATACTCGCGCTGGCAAGGCGACCGCATGGCTCCTCTCGGCTTAATCGAGGATCACCACGATCAGACCTGGGGATCCATTGGCTATCATCACCTCGATGAAGCACTGCAGGACGGCAGAGCTACCCTCGACACTTCCCTCGCCGACATTGCCAGTCGAGTCGCGGCGCCGCGCGGGACAACGGGCCCCAGCATCGTCGTATTCAATCCTTGCAGTTGGGAACGAACTTCGCTGGCGCGTACGGGCAAAATCTATCTTAAGAATCGCCCTGCCAAGAATGTTTCGGTTGTCGACGGCGCGGGGGCAACCGTACCTTTCCAGATCGAACGTACCGAAAACGATTTGGCCGGAAATCTCTCCATGGTGGATGTCACCTTCCTGGCGGAGAATGTGCCCGGGGTCGGCTATGACACTTACCGCCTGAAGTTCACCGCAGATGCAGTGAAGTCGCCCGAGACCGCACTCACCGTGGACGAAGCCAAATTGGAAATTGAGAATGCTTTCGTGCGCATCCGTCTCGACCCTACCCATGGAGTGTTGGCCAGCCTGGTCGAAAAAGAATCAGGCAAGGAGTTTCTCTCAACTGAAAAGTTCTACACGCCGGCTTTTCACGGGCAGCCGAATATGAAGTACCCGTTCTTGGACAAGGATCCTGATACGTCCTACGACAGCGCCACGGTAAAAGCTTCGACCATGTGGCTGGAGAAGGGTCCGCTGCGCGCCACGTTCAAAGCGGTGCACAAATGGAAACAGCTCACCTACGAAACCCGGGTCACGCTTTCTCTCCATTCTCCGAACGTGGAAGATCTTAAGCCGTGTGTTGACCCGCGTGCCGCCGGCGTCGACGACTTTCCCGAAGGCCGCGCACGGCGCGACATCAATAACGGCTACTGGCTGGCTTTCGCCCCCAGTTTCGCGACCACCACTGTCCATCGCGATTTCCCTCTGGGCGTTGAAAAACGGAGCACGAACGCCTTCATGGGCTGACATTCGCCGATCTGGTCAGCGAAGATCAGGGTCTGCTGATCATTCATTCGGGCTGCCAATACTTCCGCAAGGAGAGCGATGGCACGTGGTCGAATCTCGTCATGCGCGAGTGGGAGTCTTACTTCAGCAACGAATATGGATTTCCCAACTACGCGGAATTGCAACCATGCCTTGCTGGCGCACGGCCCGGAAATGGATGACGCGCAGCGCACCCGCGCCGCGCATGGAATTCGACAGCAAATTCCTGACTGCAGTCTCGACCGCGAGTTCTGGCAATCTTCCCGCGAAAAAATCATTCGTGCGGGTCAGTCCGGAGAATATTATGCTTTCTGCCTTCCGCAAGCGTCCCGACAGCGGCTATGAACTGCGTTTGCTCGAAACCAACGGCAAAGGAGCGACCGCAGAAGTCGAACTGGGATTTTCCGCTGCTCATGCCGTTGAAACAGACTTAGGGCCGCGTTACCGGGAAGCCGATGGCGGGACGAGAGATAAGTTTGCCGATGAAGCCCTGGCAATTTCGCACGTTGCAGATCGTCTGAGCGGGTCCTGTTGAGTTCGGCACGCGGCGCACAGCTATAATCAGCTGCCCATGGGCCTGAACAAACTCGATTTCGGCATCATCTCGATCTACCTCGCGGGGATCACGCTCTTCGGGCTGCGCTTCCGCAAACGCCAGCGCTCTTTACGCGACTATTTTTTGGCCGATCGTAATATTCCCTGGTGGGCGATCGCCCTGTCCATTGTTGCCGCAGAAACCAGCACGCTCACCATCATCAGCATTCCCGGGCTGGCTTACGACACGAATTTTACTTTTCTGCAGCTGGTCCTGGGATACCTGACCGGGCGTATCATCATCAGTTTCATTCTGCTGCCGCAATATTTTCGCGGAGATCTCTACACCGCCTATGAACTGATCGAACGCCGCTTCGGCCGCAAGCTGCGGTCGTTAACGGCCGGCCTTTTTCTGATGACTCGCGCCGCTGCCGAGGGCGTACGTGTGTACGCGGTTTCGATCGTAGTGGCGATTGCGCTTGGTACGGGTGAGATTACTTCCATCGCCATCATCACCGGCGCTCACCTTGATCTACACCTTTGAAGGCGGATTAGCCGCCGTCATCTGGACCGATGTAGTGCAAACCGTCGTCTATGTAGGCGGCACGCTAGTTGGACTCTTCACCATCCTGCATCTGGTCCCGGGCGGCTGGCCGGCAATTCACCATATCGCCGCGAGTGCCGGGAAGCTGCGCGTTTTCGATTTTGCGCTCGACTTCTGGAAGCCTTACACATTCTGGGCCGGACTTGTTGGCGGAACTTTTTTCACTACGGCCAGCCACGGCACGGACCAACTGATCGTGCAGCGACTGCTGGCGGCGCGCACTCAAAAGCAATCCGTCACCGCACTGCTTTCCAGTGGCGTGGCGATTTTCTTCTTATTCGCGCTGTTCCTTCTGGTTGGGGTCATGCTATTCGCGTTTTATGGCGTGCCCTCTAGCGCGTTCGGCAAAGCCGACCGGATTTACCCGACGTTCATCGTCCACCAAATGCCGCATGGAATCTCCGGTTTGCTGATTGCCGCAATTCTCGCGGCGGCCATGTCCAATCTGAGTGCCGCTTTGAATTCGCTTTCTTCAAGTTCGATGGTGGATTTCTATCTGCGCAACAAACCCGCGATGGAGGAAAGCCGCAAAATCCTCCTCTCAAGAATTGCCACGCTGCTCTGGGCTCTGCTGCTTTTTGCTTTGGCAGTTCTTTCCCTCCACAAAGTTGGGCACGTGGTCGAAGTCGGGTTGCAAATTGCCTCGGTAGCGTATGGCGCCCTGCTTGGAGTGTTCCTTCTAGGAGTGCTCACCCGCCGCGCCAATCAAAACGGGGCCATGGCCGGCATGCTGTGTGGCTTCGCGATTGAGCTCTATCTCTGGCTTGCGACCCCTGTGCCCTGGACCTGGTACGTTGCGATCGGGACTGTGCTGACCTTTCTCGTGGGATACGCTGTCAGTGTGGCGCTGCAACCAAAAAGCATTTGACCGCCGAGGACGCTAAGGAAAAACCGAGACCGCAAAGAGGTTCGTCCGTCACATCTTCCTCTGCGCCCTCTGGGTTATCTTAGCGATCTCTGCGGTTAGAGGCTTTTCAGCGTGCAGCCTCAAAATCTCACGTCCGACATAATTGGAGCAGCGATCAAGATTCACCGCCGCCTTGGGCCTGGTCTGCTGGAATCTGCGTACGAAGCCCGCCTTGCCTGTGAACTGGAAAAGGTTGGACTTCGGGTGGAACGTCAGAAAGCGGTTCCGCTTATCTACGAGAGTGTCAAGATGGATTGTGGCTTCCGAGCAGACCTGGTCATAGAAGGCAGCGGCGGCGGCGAATGCAAATGCAAAGAAGCGTTGCATCCTGTGGATGAAGCGCAATTGCTCTCTCATCTCCGCCTTCTTAACATCCCTGTAGGACCGCTCATCAATTTCCATGTAGTTCTCCTCAAGGACGGAATCAGCGGATGGTGAACAACTATCAGGAGCCTCCAGCAGAAAGCCTTTAACGGCTGAAAACGCGGAGGATTAACAGAGAGCGCAAAGAGATAAATCTAATCTTGTTCTCCGCGTTCTCTATTTTTGCTCCGCGCCCTCAGCGGTCAAAAGCTTTTCTTCCCCCCGTCGCGTATACTCCCCCAAACATGCCGGCTCCTAGCCCTCATCCAGAACTCACCCGCGAACTTGGCCTGAGCACGTCTCTGTCGGTGGTCGTGGGCACAGTCATTGGCAGCGGAATTTTCCTCGTTCCCACTGAGATGATGGAGGCTGCTGGTTCCGCCAAGCTCGTCTACCTTGCTTGGGTGGTTGGGGGGCTACTGTCTTTCTTTGGCGCGCTCACATACGCCGAACTCGGCGCCATGAAGCCGCAGGCCGGCGGTGAGTACGTCTATATTCGCGACGCCTATGGCCCTCTTCCGGGATTTCTGTATGCCTGGACATGGTTCGTC
>CAVQGL010000013.1:0-25435 GCA_963712035.1 uncultured Acidobacteriaceae bacterium
AGTGGAGAGATCCGGCCGGCCATGGTCACGCCCGCGAGCACAATGCCCACGCCGGCCATCCAAATTTCAGTAAACAGAATCAGCTTCCGGCGATCAACGATGTCTCCGATGGCTCCGGCGGGCAGCGCGAAAACGAAGAATGGAAGAGCGCTCGCAGTCTGAGTGAGGGCAACATAGAGAGGTCCAGCATTTAGCGAGACCATGATCCAGGCTCGCTCCCACGCTCTGCATGAAGGTGCCGCGATCGGAAACAACAACGACAATCTGAAGATTCCGAAAAGTTGGCAGGCGTAGAGGTCGCAAGAGAGTGGAGTTGCCCGCGGGCTTCACTGACATCGTCAACCGTCTGCTCTGATCGGGGCTGAGAATAATGGCGTTCGTAGTGTATCTGCTGGCAAAGAATATCCGATACGACGAGAGTCCCAATGCTTGCATTCCAACGAAACGGTCTGGGGATCCTCCGCCGCAGGTGAGCAATTGTGAACAGACACGACCGGGGATATTCTTACCCTTGCTGCGATTGGGAACCGAGCCTCTTGCGGCTGGCTTCAGCCTTGTTCGAGCGAAGCATTTTCGACGGTGTCGCGTCAACTGTGGTATCAGAGGGATGCCATGAGCGAGAAGATCAGTCCGATATCGCCCGCGGATTCCGCAAGCAATTGGGAGGAGCTGTTTGAATGCGCTCTGCTGGAACGTGATCCTGTAGCGCGCGAGCAGCGACTCCAGAATGCGAAAGATGCCATCATGGACCGAATCGAAGACTCTTCAATACCGCTTCAGGTCAGGAGAGCCGATTGCTGCTTGCTGCCCTCAACACAATCAGCGAACTCCAGAGAGTAGTGAAAACGATGATTTGCGCCGCCCCGGGCCCGCGCAAACCTTTGGTCATCCTGCGTAGACAATCGAACAACGCCCCTGGCATCTTTGTGTATACGAACACCAACTTGAGAACCAATCCTGGGTTGTGGAGGACAATATGACAAAAACGGCAGCCGGTTTCTCTGAGAATCCAGATCCGACCGATGAACTCGTTCGTGATCTCGAGGAGAGCGGTTACCCTGTGGATGGCGCAACGGAGCAGTCTCTCCCGCAACCAGACGGCCTATCGGTGGATAGACCTGGATTCCCTCCGGTACAACTCGACAACGCGCAAGCAGTATCCAGTACCCCAACCGAAAACAAAAGCACAAGCCGTGGCGAGGTAGACGAACAAGGCCATGTTGCAGACATTGCCTGAGCGAGTTTGACCACAACGGCGATTTGCCGGTCTGCCGTTGCCTCGCGTGCTGACCTTACACCCGCGTCGACGATCAAAACTGCGCAGTTTCAATCGAGCTTAACCATAGTGAAGACCAAGGAGCTGATCTCAAGCACCTAAAAAGCGATGACAACACCAATCGAGAATAGCCGTGCAGCGACTTTGGTCGACAAGGCTGGAACTGGAGCGGCCTATCCTACCGCGCCACCGGCTCACCCGAACGAAGCGCCGATCCCAACGAAAACGAAGAAGCAGAATATTCATGTTTCTCCTGCAGTCCTCGACGCCGCCCGGAAGGACGGCGAACAGCTGCTTCGGGACTTGCGAACGTCTCTGGCCGGCCTAACGCAAGCTGAGGCCGAAGAACGGGCGCGCACGACGGGTCCGAATGAGGTCGCACAAGAGCGGAAGCAAGGCTGGCCCGTCCGCCTTCTGAAAATCATCCGCAATCCGCTGGTGATCCTGCTGACGACTTTGTCGGCAGTTTCCTTCCTTACCGGCGACGCGCGCGCCGGCTCCGTGATGGCGATTATGGTGGTGCTGAGTGTGGGACTCCGCTTCTGGCAGGAAGCCCGGGCGGACGCCGCCGCAGAGAAGCTCAAGGCCATGATCCACGTGACCGCTACGGTCGTTCGGGACGGCGCGGCGAGGGAGATACCACTCCGGGACTTGGTGCCCGGGGACATCATCAAGCTGGCCGCCGGCGACATGATTCCGGGCGACGTGCGGCTGCTGTCTTCGAAAGACCTCTTCGTGAGCCAAGGCAGCCTCACCGGTGAATCGCTCCCGGTCGAGAAATTCCACGACCCCGAAACTAAAGAGGAGAGCTCGCCCACTGAACTCAAGAACATCATGCTTCATGGGGACGAGCGTCGAGAGCGGCACGGCGACGGCAGTCGTGGTCACGACGGGGGTGCAAACCTACTTGGGCAGCATGGCCCGCTCGATCACCGGGGAACGAGTGCAGACGAGCTTCGACCAGGGCCTCAACCGCTTCACCTGGCTCATGATGCAGTTCATGGCCGTGATGGTGCCTCTGGTTTTCCTCATCAACGGTTTCACCAAGCACGATTGGAAGGGCGCCTTCTTCTTCGCGCTGGCCGTGGCCGTAGGCCTCACTCCCGAGATGCTGCCGATGATCGTCTCCGTCTGCCTCTCCAACGGCGCGCTCGCCATGAGCCGCAAGAAGGTGATCGTCAAGCGGCTCAACTCAATCCAGAACTTCGGCGGCATGGACGTGCTGTGCACCGACAAGACGGGCACGCTCACCGAGGACCGCGTCGTCCTCATGCGGCATTGCAACGTCGCTGGGCGTGAATCCGATGACGTGCTCCTGGACGGGTACCTGATCAGCTACTTCCAGACGGGCCTCAAAAACCTGCTCGACCGGGCGATTCTGGATAGTTCCGACTTCCACGCGAAGGCGCTTGTCGAGAAGTACAAGAAGCTGGATGAGATCCCGTTCGACTTCACTCGACGCATGATGTCGGTCCTGGTGGAGGACCCCGAAGGCAAGGCGATCCTCCTCACCAAGGGGGCTCCGGAAGAGGTCTTTCTCCGCTGCTCGCATTTTGAACTCGACGGCAAGTTGTCCGCGATGGACGCGGATCAGGTGGTCGGCCTGAAGCAAGAGTACGACGAGCCTCAGCAACGACGGCTTCCGCGTGCTGGCAGTGGCAACAAAGGAGCTGCCTGGGAAGCAAATTTGCGCGAAGGAAGACGAGCGCGAACTCGTACTCAGAGGGTACGTCGCATTCCTGGACCCGCCCAAGGACACCGCGGCCCGCGCCCTTGCGGCCCTGCACAAGCATGGCGTGGCCGTAAAAATCCTCACCGGGGATAACCACCTCATCAGCCGCAAGGTGTGCAAGGACGTTGGCCTCTCAGCCGACCCCATGCTGCTGGGCGGCGACGTGGAGAAAATGTCCGACGCCGAACTGGCCGAGGCAGCGGAGAAGGCGGCGCTGTTCGCCCGCCTCTCTCCCGCGCACAAAGAGCGGGTCATCCGCGTCCTCCGGGGCAAGGGGCACGTCGTCGGATTCATGGGCGACGGAATCAACGACGCTCCCGCCTTGCGAGCGGCGGACGTCGGCATCTCGGTGGACACCGCCACCGACATCGCCAAGGAGTCGGCGGATCTGATCTTGCTTGAGAAGGACCTCATGGTGCTGGAAGAGGGCGTTATCGAAGGCCGCAAGGTCTTCGCGAACATCGTCAAGTACATCCGGATGGGAGCGAGTTCCAACTTCGGGAACATGTTCAGCGTGCTGGGGGCGAGCGCCTTCCTCCCCTTCCTGCCGATGGCCCCGATTCAGGTGTTGACGAACAACCTCCTGTATGACTTCTCGCAGGTGCCGATCCCAGCGGACGCCGTGGACGAAGAGCAAGTAGCTCGGCCGCGGCCCTGGAACATCGGGGAAATCAAGCGGTTCATTCTCTTTATCGGCCCCATCAGCTCGATTTTCGACTATACGACTTTCTTCGTCATGCTCTATATCTTCAACTGCTGGGATCCATCCCGAGCGCCGCTATTTCAGACCGGCTGGTTCGTCGAGTCGTTGATGACGCAGACGCTCATCATCCACGTCATTCGTACCAATAAGATTCCCTTCCTGCAGAGCCGCGCGAGTTGGGCGCTGACGGCCACAACAGTATGCCATCATGGCTTTTGGGATGTGGCTGCCGTATTCCCCTCTGGCCTCTGCGCTGGGCTTCACGCATCTGCCGCGGACTGTACTGGCCAATCCTTATGCTCACGCTGCTCGGCTACGTGGGCCTTACGCAGATCATCAAAGTGTGGCTGCTGCGGAAGCACTGGATCTAAGCTGGCACCTTAACCGAAAGCTGCGTGAAATACGGTTCCAAGAATGCCAGAAATTCTTCAGACTGTAGCTTCCACGGTTGAATCGGAATGGCGGAGCGACGGGACTCGAACCCGCAGCCTCCTGCGTCATAGATGGATTCTGAAGAAGGACGGTCACCGATTCCACGATGGCCTGTCTGCGAATCATCATGGACAGCGCGATGAGAATGCAATTCAGCCCGATCAGCCTGCTGAGAAAGAGTGTACGCTGCGACATGGTTCCCTCCAGTCGTTGCAACCTGTCCTAACTTAGCTGTTTCGGGCGAAGCGGCCAATCGCATAGCGGAATAGCAGAGGTCCTAATTTGTTTTCTTTTTCAGACGGTTTGAAGTTGGGCGAAGGGACAGTCTGCGAAAATGTATCCGGCCTCTTAGTGGAGAATCGCTCTCCGGGCACTTGATGATGATCCGCGCGTGCCGGTCCTTTTAAATCCCTCGGTCTCTAGGACACATTTGAGTGATCAGGTTTTCCGGCACGCCGTTGGACTGTTCTTTCGTCTCCTTTTCTCCTCAGCAGACCTTGGTGGAACGTTGCTTCAAGCTTCTAATCGCAGCGTCTTTTCCACGGCCATCAAGCGGCCGCCGGCGCCTAATCGCCACCCGCAGAAACCCCGCGACCGCAGGCCTTCGTCAAGGCGGGCAATCCCGGAACGTCCCGGAGCCATTGGCCGGTTTCTTTTTCCAGATGTTATGACGGTTGCAAGGAATCTTCAAATGCAGCTTGAGATTCGTGCGGCGCGTCAATCTCTGATCAAAGCCTTACGCGGTAACCCGGACGTGAAGACGTGCGCTCGACTCCTGGAAAACTACTTCGACAAGTTGTTGACATGGAACAAAGAAACCGGCTGGGACAAGATGATCGACATCACGGTATGGCCCAACCCCATTTACGAAGAAGGCAAAGACCTCACGGAAGCTATCTACCACTTGAAGCAGATTCTGGCGGAGGGCGCGCCTTACACCACTTATGGCAAGGTAGACAGGTTCTTTCGCGAGATCAGCAGAGATCTGCTGGGACAATATGGGGAGGGCTCCGTGATGATTGGTTGTGTCGAACCTTTTAAGCTTGCCGTACTTCAGAGTCAATGAGGCCTACCCGCGATGTCATCTACGAAAGCATTGTGTTGTAAGAAAATTGTTTGCAAGAAGCGCGAAGCATATTTATTGAGCAATGACGTGGTAAGTCTGACTGCGCTTACCGGCGGCGGGCACATCGCTGAATTTCATTTAAAGAATCCGGATGGAACGGAAAGCGTGAGTCCTCTTCGGGGCCCGCGCTTTCCTCCCGCCGCTCAACGGTTTACCTTTTCCCTGCAATCGGCAGTCGAATTGCCATTACTTCCATAACTTGAAGTGCCGGTAAAGCCATTGTGCTACGAGAATGACTATGAAAGGTTTGCTTCAGGATGTCTCGCTATGGCCTGCGCATGTTGCTGCGAAGCCCCGGTCTGACTAGTCGCGGTACTTTCGTTGGCCCTTGGTATTGGCGCGAACACCGCCATCTTTAGTCTGCTGGACGCTGTGATGCTCAAGTCACTGCCCGTGCGGGATCCCGGACGGTTGTTGTTGTTCGGTTACGGCCGGTGGGCTATCGCAACGAGGTCCGCAAAACGGTGCTCAGCGAAAAGTCAAGGAGCCTTTCGCCAAACCATCGGTTTCTGGTCGTATTGCATTCGCCGACTGGACTCATTGAAACCGGACTGCGTAAGTGCCCTCCAGAGAAAATGGCGGTAAAGCTTGGCTGAGGCGTTCGGCGGGACATTTTCTCTGGTCCGGCTTGAACGCTAAAGTCGCGGGATTGCGGCGATTTCCAGCGGTTTTCCAAGGAGTGCAGCCGATTTTTCTCTGCATCCCAGACTGCGTGGCGGAGAGAGTGGGATTCGAACCCTCAGTCCGGTTCAGCGCACCGCTCAGCTCAAAGAATGATGAAGTCGTGAACTGTTGGATTTAGCGGCAGGGGAAAACGGTCGGAGCTAGTCCGCCTCCAATCGCAGAAGATCAACCTGAAAAGAAGTCACACGATTAATTCGCGTGGATTTCCGAATGACACCACGAGCAGAGGGTGATCAGATTTTCTTCGGCATCCTCACCCGACTGACTCCGGAACTGCTGGTGGTGTACTTGCAGATTCGAAGGGGATCCGCAGATCTGGCAGCGCCAGCCGTCGCGCTCGAAAATCTGTCGGCGTACATGGGCGTATACCTCGGCGCTCAGTCGGATCGGCGTTCGCCTCGGCCAACTCTTCATCATGAGGCCCCCGGACGCACGTTTTGCAGGAACTCCAGCTTCTGTTCCTCAGGCAGGAAGTTGAACGTCCGCGACAACGCTTGCAAGAGAATAAGAGGGTTTCCATTTTCCAGGTGCGCCCCCGCGAGGAAGTCCGCGCAGATCATCTCCAAGCAATATCCTCGCGCCTTGTCTGTGCCCAACATCAAAGCCGCCGTTTCGAGCGCCTGCTCGATCACCGGAATCGGGTCTTGTACACTTTGAAGTAGATCAGATCCCACGGCTCCTCTTCCCTTCCCGTCAGTTCCTTCTCGACTTCCCGCCGGAATACCTCGCGCGGCATCGACCGGGCTTTGTGCACCCAGGGTGCACAATCAAAGTCGCTGACCCTCCGCCCGCGCCAGCTTCGCCAACTCCCTTCCTTTCGTCCAACCGATGTCCTTGAGGTCCTTCCGGACCTGCGGCGGTAGGTGTTCATGGATCGCCATCAGGTAGTACGCCTTCCTCCTGGATTCCGGGAACCTCCGCGTCGAGAAACTCGTCAAACGACTTCAGATCTTCCAGCCGCCAGTATTGGCCCGCCCGCACCTCACACAAATATCGCCCCAACTCCACGAAGCGGGTATCTCGCTCCGCCTCTTTGCGCCGTTCCCAGGCCAGGATTTCGTCAATCTTGGCCATCACGAATAGCGCTCGTTTGCGGTTTAGCTTAGGCAACATCGGCGGGTTCCTGATATGGAGTAAACCGAGACTAACCATGTTAGTTTTTCTTTTTGCGGTCTTTCCATTTGTGGTCTTTCCATTTCGGTCTAGCAAAGCAGCGCAGACAGCGGCCGCGGCAGCGATGTGCGACGGTTGATCACTCTGATATTCGTGGATCGAGTGCGAGCACTCGCCATCATGGTCGTGATCCGTCGGGAGCTGCCTTGCGACTAGGGGCGCGGGTTGGGCCCGGAGGCTGCCGCATAGAGCTCGCGAGGGTTCTCCTTTACCGCGTGCCACCACAGCCGCTGTCTGCTTGCGCCTTTCACCGTATGCGTTCCTGTGATTCGCTCGTCGGTTCAGGCGGCCTGGCGCTCGGGGACGCTCATTTCCCGCTCCACGTGTACGCCGATCGCCCAGATGAAGCCGAGCAGTTCCCGTCCCACGGCCGTGACGGTCTGCTGTTTGCATTTTGCCGCGCGCCGATGAGCCGCGCGTAGCGCTGGTGCAGGCGATGCTGCGCCTTCCAGGCGATCGCCGTCACGGCCGGGGTCTGCGCCGCTGCCGGGCCGCAAGGGTCTTGCCCACCGCGGGTCGGTGCCGATACGCCCAGGCCGCCTCCACCACGATGCGTCGCAGATGAGCATTGCCGGCTTTGCTGATGGCGCCGCGGCGCATGCGCTGCCCCGCTGGTGTGCTCGCTCGAGACCGCGCCGCAGTAACCCATCAGCTGCCGCGGGTGCTCGAAGCGCGACAGCTCGCCGAGCTCGGCCACGATCGTCACGGCGGTGATCTTGGCGATCCCGCGCAGGCTCTGCAGCGCCTCGATCACCGCGCGCATCTTCGCCGGCAGCGTCTCGATCGCCGCATCGATCGCGCGCTCCAGGCGCTCGATGCGCTCGGCCGCATGCTCGACTTCATGCAGGTAGTCCTCGAGCGTGTCTCTTGTGCGCGGCGTGCTCAAAATGCACTTGCGTCTTAACCCACTGCAGGTACTTCTCGCGTCCAGGCGCTCGTGCCCTCCGCCGGGCACGCCGTCCATGGCGCAGCAGGAACTTGCTCAGCCGATGGCGAGCACGCAGCTGATCGCGCTTGGCCGCCAGGCGCGCGCGCACCAGATCCCGCAGCGCCTCGTGCGCCGCATCGGGCACCCATACCGCGGTCAGATCTCCCGGCGCGGTAGCTGCGCGCGAGCTTCTCCGCGTCGCGCCGATCGGTCTTGACCCGATCCCCCGCCTTCACCGGCACCAGCGTCGGGGCCACGACCTCGCACTTCACGCCCAGCTCGCTCAGCTGCCAGTACAGCACGTAGCCCGTCGGGCCCGCCTCGTAGCACACCCGCAGTTGCTCGGGCTTTCCCAGCTTACGGATCAAGCGGCCGACCGACTCGGCGCGGTTGGGGATGACTCCCGAGGCTACGCACCTCGCCGTCCGGCTCCGCTACCGCCACGGCAATCGTCTCCGCATGGACATCCAAGCCAACAAATCGTACGTTCTTCATCGCCGGCTCCCATTCGTATGTGGCTCTGCGCCGCGGTTCTTCCCGATCCAAAGCGTAATCCACGCCTTGCGAATCGGGAGCCGGTCGTTCCATTATGACTAGTAAGTAAGCTCGTCAAGCCAACCAAGGTCTTCTCCCGGCCGCCGAATCACGGTTTTCTCCGCCAGTTCCTGCCGTCCCAGGCAGAGACCGACGTAAGGACAGCTCGTGCAGGGGTTCTGTGGAAAGCGGATGCCACTGTGCGGCATAAACTGGACAGCTCTCGATTCGCTGGACCGTGTCCTCAACGAGGCGGCCAAACTCCTTGCGCTGTTCGTCGGTGATGGTGGTGGTCAGGTACTGAACTTCGATCAGCCTCTTGCGCACGAAGACGACCTGAGCAACCTCGGAGATGCCAGTGATCCAGGAGTAGCAGACAAGCTGAGGATCGAGCGCAAGTAGACCTGCGGGTTCTTCCGGATATCGACTGGAAGTGGTTTTCCATTCCAGCAGGCACCCTTTCCCGTCCAGCTTTCCCAAGGGCATCTACATAGGCGACGAAGTCATTCGTTGGGGAAACCGGTCGAGTGAACTTGACCTGGAGATTGCGGTGAGGTTGTCGGATGCGGACACGATCATCCTGCGCAAAGCGGTCGAGCAGTTGAATACCCTGCTGCAACATGCGGTCCCAGGTATCACCGTTCGAATACTGCAGGCCAGCGTCCTGAAAGATAGCCCACTCGCGGAACAGGGCTGCTGCCGAGTCTTCGCGGCGGAAGAAACACCCAGAGCATTCTCGAAAGCCCTTCCGAACAGCATAGGCGGCGCGAGTGTCCTTCTCTTTCCAGCCGTCGAGGTAGCGATAGCGATAGCGGCGTGGGCAGGTTAGGTATTGGCTGAGCTGGGTGTAGCTATAAGTCATGACGTTGCCTCCGACCGACCGGCGTCGATGCACCGGGGTGATAGTTCTTCCCACCGGCTCGCTGGCGCGAAGCCGTCGAAGTTAAGCAGTGAAGTTCCGTTCACAACCGTATGACTGACCTTAACCACGCCGCGAAGTCCGATCAGACTTTTCTCTTCAATCTCATCTCTCCCGAGCAATTCGGTGTCGTAGCCAAAATCGCGCAAGAACCAGGTCAGTTTCCACAGGGCTCTATGGCTGCAGTAGATACGGCCTGTGATTCCATAGCCGGCCATGGAATTGGGCTGGAGAACGGCAAAGCGCAGGATGTAGTACGGTTTCTGAGCGTGCCAGTGATACTGAACTCGGTCGACCCGAACCAGGAACAGCCCGTCCGGTATCTCCGCGACTGCCGATTGATCGGCGGCGTGCAAACCTTGAATGCGTCGTCTCATGCTGCACCTTCCTTGCTGGCGGCATAGCTGTTCAGTTGGCAAAGCAGGGCATTGCGGTCCTTCTCGGCCCAGTCGGCCAGATGGTCGACGAAGTGTTCGACCTGCTCACGAGTCGCGTCACGCAGTTGTTTAGCCCCGCAGAAATCGGCCGCGTAGGACTTAACGAGACTGGCATCGAGTTGATGCTGGCGGATGAGTTGGCACAACCGGTCGCGGACCCTGGGCCCGCCATACCCATTGCCGTTGCCATGGACGGGCTGCGACGGGAGCTTCATGGACTCCCGCGAAGACGGAACTGGATCGACCGCTGACC
Source organism: uncultured Acidobacteriaceae bacterium (assembly GCA_963712035.1). GTDB lineage: Bacteria > Acidobacteriota > Terriglobia > Terriglobales > Acidobacteriaceae > PALSA-270. The sequence goes on from CAVQGL010000013.1 coordinate 10,198, forward strand.
CGATCTCCTCGGCCGAGCAAATGCCGACGCCGTAGGCCTTTCGCAGCGCCCGATTGATGGCCCTGGTTTCGGCGACTCGCAGCTCTGCGCCTTGGACCAGAGTCGAAACGTTCGATGGATCGGCATCGCCGTAACCGACGAAACCTTGGCAGGATTTGGATTTGAATACCGTGGCCTCAAAAGCGAAGCGGCGAGCCGCTGGATCGGAGAGTTCTCGGATGAACTGCACCTTCATTCCCGAACAGCGATTGCGCTTGGCGATGCGGAGGAGGCCGGCGTGGGTGACGTACCAATTGCCCTGCAGCAGAATCACGTCGCCCGCGGAAACGGAAAGCGCCAAATCTTCGGTAAGAGACCTGAGGGAGCCTAGAAGGGGTTGATTCCGTTCCAGCCCCCACTTCTGCCGCGCGAGCTTCCGATTTCGGCGAACCATCGAAGAAGTTTTAGCGGTTATCATCATGCCCTCCAACCGTGTGGACCCTTTCAAGTAAATTGGCACGGAGACCCGAATGGATTACTAATGAGAGATCAATGCCATATGCATTGATGGAATATTCTCATAATGAATATGCCATGCTCGCATAAATACGTCAAGAGGGGAATTTGGGTTCTCACAAGACAAAGATCGACTTAGCTGCGATTGGCGGGAGGATCAGGGAACTCCGGGGGCAGATTTTGCAGGAGGAGTTGTGTGTTTACCTCAACGTCAGTCAGGGACATCTTTCGAAAATAGAGCGAGGGAAAATTGCTCCGAGCCTGGAGATTTTGATTCTGCTCTCTGACCGATTCCGCAAGAGCGTGGATTGGATATTGCGCGGAGATTAAGAAGCCCCAACGGCATGTCGTACTAAACCTCAATGGCGGCTTCTCAATTCTCCTTCGGCTCCCTTCCCGTTTTCCGGTGTCAGCACTTGCTTTTTCGCCACCACCTAACGGTTGTATCCGACCCCAACGATTGCTATCGCGGGCTTGTTTCTTCGCCATTAACCTCTCCGTCTCTTCCCCTCAGGCTCCAGGAAGTCCACCAGGGTAAGATTCCAATGGCTGATTTCGGATCACCGCCGTAAACACCGCTGTGGCGTATTTTCGCGATCACCTTGCACACCACGATCAAAAACGGCCTCTCCGAAAGGCCTAGCCGGGCTGAGATTGCGCGTGGCAGAGCTGTTCCGCGGATACAGGGTACGCGGGAGCGAGATGCGCCGCGAACGCAAGAGGGTAACCAAGCATCGCAGCCGGTCACTGAAATCGCTCGACTTCAGCGATGTGACCGGCACATCGCACACCTGTATGGGAATCACTTTCAGCATGGCGTGGCTTTGTAAGCGAGATCCGGAATTGATGGTGTTCTGCCACGCAGCAACGCTTTTATCCCGACTGCTCTACGCGCCGCGCCCGGTGGCCGCGCAAATACGTGAGCTGTGCGTTGCATCCTCCGGCAGGCCGTTAGCATCGAACTTGTAGGTAGCTGCTAGTAAGTTTCACCCTTAGGCAGGTATTCATCGTTGGCTCCGCAAGTCCCAAATTTCTTGGGCTTGCCGTAAATAAACTCTAAAGATCTGTTTTCAAAGCGTTAGGGAACCGGTGAGGGGTTAGTTATTTCCCGACAACCGGCTGCCCATGACTACGACGAGGAGCGTGAACTTTGAAGACGATGCCAAGAAAACGGGGGCTGGGAAATCACGATGGCGGCGCGCCATTCCGGAGGCCCAATGTCCACTAAGAGAAAACCAGGCGGCCGACTGAATGCAGTTCGCGACGGAATTTTCGCGAAGGAGTTGGTTATCACTTGCGCAGGAGAAAGCCAGGAAGAATTCGACCGGCTTCGGTCGCGGTTGTGGAGTCATTTCTCACCGCAGGATGTGGAACGAGAGATGACGGTAGAGGAACTGGCGATCACTTACTGGCGGCTACAACGATTACGGCGCTGTGAAGCAGCTGAGATCCGCAAGCAGACAGCAACGGCCCGCTATCGGAAGGAGTTAGAGAAGGTCGCGCAACTGAACGCCGCCAAGAATAAGTTCTTTACCGCCCGATACAGGCTACACTTTGAGACCAATCTCCCGGTGGAAGAGCGATTGGCTCTCGAGCGTACGCTTGCGGAAACCCGGCGGAGCCTGGAAAGTACCGTTCTGGGAGTCGAATTCCTGATCAAGCAGCTCAAAACCTTGAAAAGAGAGGTAAAAGTCTGCGGTTACTTGCGCCCCCACCTGCAATCGCTGCTACTGGAAGTGTGCGGACTCGAGGCAGATCACCTCCATGGCATCCTCCAGTTGAACCAACTTGCTAAGAATGAAATGGAGAAACTTCACCCACCCGGGAACCAGCAGCGGGAGCGGAACGGGAAGGACACTGTTGGACAACAGTATTCGCAGACCACGGGCAACTCGGAGATCTCCAAGTTGGTCAAGGCGCTATGTCCTCCTGACCCACAACAAGAAGAAGAAGGCAAAGTCCAACTCGGTGGGAACGACCGAGGCGAGCAGGTCCCTGGGAACACTGCCGATAAAAATGCAAATTCCCTCTTCGAAGTGGAGAAGATCGCCCGCGAACGCGAGTTCATGAAAGTGGTCGTGCGTGCGATGGAGACGAGTCGAGAGAGTTCGGGGCGAATGATCAATCTCTTAAAAAAAGAAAACACCACCGAAACAGGCATGGGCGCCGACGGCGGCGGGGAATTGTTCGAAGCCTTAGACACGCGCTATCAAGAAGACAGCGAAATACTCGAGGCACTCTACGAATCTCAGGAGAAATGTGCAGAGGATGACGAAATTTCTGCCCTCGAAAAGGGAGCGCTTGACCCGGTGGGACCGCATCGATTCTTCCTCTCGCAATTGATTGACGATCATATTGAGCTTTTCTTGAAACCGAGGAAAAAGCAGCTGGAATTGTTGGAGGCCGCTGAACAAGCCTCCGAACCGGGCACGCTGCTGCTTCTCCCGCAGCAGTCGCAGGACAGAATCCATCGCGCCGAAGTACCTCTGCAGCGCTACCTCCTCAAGATCCTGGATCGACTCTCCGCTTCAGAAGGTGATACTAAAAAACCCTAACGTCGGGCAAAAATTAGAGATCGCAGCCCCGAAGTTTGCTATTTGCTTACAAAGTCTAGTATGCTTATTGACATAATATTATTTATACCAAGCTTTGGATTTGAGGTCGAGAATAAGAATTTTGCAAAACGAAATTGATAAACACCGCATTATCCGTTACTTATGAAACATCGAGGGGCGCCATCGCGCCCCTTCGGGGAGGTTCGCGGTGCATTGCGCAGCGGAGGAAATCCAAGAATGAACGCCTAGTTCGACGCGCCGCCCAGGCCAACCGCCGCGCTCTGCGACTCGTTCTCGGGCTGGAGAATCACTCCATCAAACGGAGTGGCCGCGAGAAACTGTCCGTGCAGAATGCTGACCCGGCGAAGCGGATATCCGGCATCTGGACCGCGGGACCATTTGCGTCCGCCGTCGTGGCTTTCGAAAACCACTCCGGTGACGGTGCTGGTGGCCAGCAAGCGCTTGCCATTTTCGTCATACGTGACGGAACTGATGTTCTTGTCCGGCAGGCCGTTGAGAATGTGTTGCCAGGTGGCCCCAACGTCAGAACTAAGATATGCACCCTCGCGGGCCGCAATCAGAATCTGGGCATCGGGGGTGACAGTCACGCCTCGGATCGTTAGATAAGAAGGCAAGGTCGCTTGCGTCCAACTGGTTCCCGCATCGGCGGAAAGCAGGACGGCCATACGGGTAGCAGCCACCACCAAGTCTCCATTGCCGCGAACTGAGACTAAATCCTGTTTCCCCAGCACCGGTCCACCACTCCAACTCTTGCCATCGTCGGTGCTGATTAACAAACCCGCTGAAGTCGCCGCAAGCCAACGTCCGGGGAGAACATCAAGATCCTCCACGCGCCCATCCAGCACCGAGCGCTTAACCGTCTTTTGCGCCACGCTGATTCTCTTGTTGCCTTTTCTCACCGTGCGGAAGGTCGTCTTTTCATTAACTAGAACATTAGCGGGACGCCACATGCTGGCGCCTCGCTCCAGCAGGAAGATTCCTCGATTCGTTCCAGCGACCAGGGTGCCGTTGCCGGCCTGTTGCAGCGCGAACACATCGCGGCCGCCTAAGCCTTCGCTCTTCTGCAACCAGTGCCGTCCGCCGTCATGGGAGACAAACACGCCACCCCACTCGCGGTCATTCAGCACGCCCACAAAAACTGTGTTGGGATCGTTCTTGTCCGGCAGAAGCGAGGTCACATAGCGGTGGGTGTAACCGTGATTCGAAGCCACAAAACTCTGTCCACCATTGTCGCTGGCCAGAACGCCCCCCCGGTCCGTCGCCAGCAACACGCGGCGCGAATTGCGCGGGTCTACCAGCACGTCGTTCACGACGACCTCCGGGCCGGTGACTTGTTTCCAGGTTTTGCCCGCGTCCTCGGTTTTCCACAGGCCTTCCGTGGTTCCGGCGTAGACGACTAGGGGATTGCCGGGGTCTTGCTTCAGTACGCGAGTGCGCCGGGCCGTAAAAGGAATGCCTTGCAGTTTCTGGAAAAGTTCGCCACCCGTCTGGCTCTTGTAGATTCCTGAGCAAGCGCTGGCAAATACAGTCGACGGACTCGACGCATCCACGATGATGGAGAACACATCGGAGTCTTCAATCATGCCCTTATTGATGTGCTGCCAGGTGGCGCCGCCGTCACTGGTTTTCCAGGGCAAATGCCAACTGCCGGCGTAAACCAGATTCGGATTCGTGGGATCGACGGCAATGGACTCAATGTTCTTGACTTCACTCTCCGAGGTAGAAATACGTTGCCAGGTATCGCCTCCGTCCACCGTGCGGTAAACACCGTCCAGAGCGCCCGCGACCAACACGCGAGAATCGGAGGCTGGCATCGCCAGCGCGCGAATCGATTTTCCATGCATGGCGGGAATCGCTTCCCAAGTCTTGCCGCCATCGTCGGTGCGGAATACATCCCCGGCTTGCTGGTTTTCTACACTCCATGCCGCAACGAAGATGACGCTAGGATTGTGTGAATCGATGGCGATGTGATCGAGGACATAGTCATCGTTCGCACCGAAATGAGCGAACCGGGTCCAAGTGCGCCCGCCGTCGTTGGAGGAAAACAGCTGTCCCGTGCTGGTACCGAGAAGGATGTGGTCAGGATTCTGCGCGTCGTAACTGAGGCTTCGGACATCTCCACCGTCTGGACCCAGGACTTCCCACTGGCTGGCCCACGAAACGGACGTCAACACGACCACGGCGGCTAATCCAATCAGCCACTTGCGAGAATCAGTTCGGAGATTCATGGGATCACACCCTCCCCTTAGCGTTGCCACCAGCGTGACAGCGTAACTGGGGCCAATCAAGTTACCGAAGGGAAGGAGAAAATCGGGCCGGTCGAACTGATCGCTCGACCGGCCGTTTCTGGCTACTGAGCCTTCGGTTTAGCCGCTTTTTTGGCGGCAACATGCGGATGGTCTGGCACTGGCTTCACCTTGGACTCATCCACCGGTTGGGTACCCTCTCCGGAGAAAGTAGCTCCGGCGGGGACAATCCAGAACTCGGAAGTCATGGTCCCTGCGCTTCCTGTTCTGGTTTCGATACGGCTGGCATCGATGGCCTGTTTGGCTTCGCCGCCCGAGAGATACGCTTTGGCATTGACGGCGCGCTCCGCCGCCAAGTTCTTGCGCTTCTCGGTGGGCTCGGCGTTACCGACGATCACCAGTTTGTTATCGGCATTCTGCTGCAAGTTCTTGGCAACGTCGTCAAGGATGGCCTTGCATTCGTTGTCAACGCGCCACGGCTTCCCGATCTTGTTCATCTTCGAGAAGTCGCATTCGCTGAGCTTGCTAGCCTGCGGCGGGGGCGGAGGAGGAACCTCCACGGTCACCTGACTCGAAGCCGAGGCTGTAAGACCGCGTGAGTCGGTACAGGTCGCGCTCACCGTGATGGGTCCAGCGGAGGCGCCTGAGGTGTTTAGCGTACCGCTATTTCCAGTGCCGGATACGCTGCCGCCAGTTGCACTCCAGCCCCCCACGGTGACCGGAACATTATCCGGACTGGTGCAAGTCGCGGAAAGATTGCTGGTGCCACCGGCCTGCAAGGTTGTCGGATCCGCCGACATCGACATGGTTGGCGGATTCTTAGGCGGTTCTTTGACGGCAAAAGTCGCCGAACAGCTTGCCTCACCACCGCCCTTTTTCATTTTGGCATCGCTGATATGCGCGGTCACGGTATAACTGCCACCGGCCACTCCGTTGGTGTCGATGCTAGCCGTGTTGTCTTTACCGTTGATCTTGCCGCCAGTGCTGCTCCAAGTGTAAGTCAGCGCATGTTTAGCATTGAAGTTGCTGACGGTCGCCGTAGCGGTGAGCGGTTCCCCCACCATTACTTCGGTTGGCTGCAACGAGCAGCTCGCGGCGGGAGGCGCAGCGGCTGGTCCGAGCGAGCCGAAGTTAAACAGTACGCCACCACGCAGGCGAATTCCGGCGAAATTTGGTTCGCGCGCGTCAGATCCCTGGGGCGCAAAGTCGGCAAAATTCTGATGGGCCAACTCCCAATCGGCTTCGAACGCGCGGATGGTGACTCTCCGCCAGAGAGGCAGATCCATGCCACCGCCTAGAATTGCTCCTACTCCGGTTTTCGTGGTATCGAGTGCTTGTACGTTGAACTCATTCACGCCCAGCAGGCCGTGCAAGAAAAGATTCATCCCGGGCGTTCGGAACATCAAGCGAGGTCCAACTGAAAAAGTCGACTCATAACCAAAACTGTTGCGGTCGTGACCCACATCCCCTTCCAGACCCCAATACTTATCGAAATTGCGAGTGATCGCCCCGCCCGCGCCTTGTCCCAGATCGGGCGGTTTAATACCCACGGTCGCATTGGGATTGTTCGCATCGGGCACATGCCCGCCCGGATAAGTCCACTGATATCCGAGAAACAAATCCCATTTCGGTGTAGTTTCATCTTGCGCGACCAAAGGAATTGCGCCTACGGCGAGCACTAACAGGAAGAGGAAACCTGATAGCCATGCATGACTACGTACTTCACGACAAAGTGACATTCTAATCCTCCGAAATTGCGCGGCCCGCTCGGGTGACAAGTTGATCTTGCTACTTCCGGGAGAGCTGCTTAAAACTCTCTAACCTCACAGCATTATTGGAGAAGATTCTATCGTAACGAAATGCTGAGTGCACTGTCGTCACTATTCTTTATTGTTAGTCTCATCTTGATACTGTGTTGTCAGTCCCGAAATTCGCACTTATATCCCAATGACTTGCAGGGATCGACTAAAGCCTCAATAATGACATCGAAGGTTCTCCCCATATTATGAGCCAAGAAAAAGTACTGATCGTCGAAGACGAAGAAAACGAGCGCACTGGCTTGGCAGAGTTGCTTTCCGCCTGGGGCTACCGGGCAGAAACTGCCAGTGACGGCGTCGAGGGACTGGAAAAAGTGGCAGCTTGGTCGCCATCCATCGTTGTCACTGACATGAAGATGCCGCGCATGGGGGGATTGGAGCTGCTCGAAAACCTGGCCAGCGATTCCCGCACGATTGCGGTGATCGTAGTGACTGCCCAAGGCACAATCGACAATGCTGTGCAGGCAATGCGCATGGGGGCTTACGACTACGTCACCAAGCCCATTGACACCAACCGCTTGCGCACGATTCTGCAGAATGCTTCTGCCTTGTTAGGAACGCGAGTTGAGCTCGAAGCGACCCGCCGGAAGTTGCGCGATGCAGGATCTTTAGGAACTCTGATTGGGCCATCCAAGAAGATGCAGGAAATCTTCCGGCTGATCGAACTGGTAGCACCCAGCACAGCTTCCGTGCTCATCACTGGGGCGAGCGGTACGGGCAAGGAGTTGGTGGCGCGGACCGTGCACGAACTCAGCCCACGGCGAAACAAGGCGTTCATCGCCATTAATTGCGCGGCCATTCCGGAGACGTTGATCGAGAGCGAGATCTTTGGCCATGAGAAAGGCGCGTTTACCGGAGCCTTGGAGCGTCGTACCGGGTGTTTCGAACTGGCCGAGGGCGGAACTCTACTGCTGGATGAGATCGGGGAGATGCCCATCGCGACCCAAGCCAAATTATTGCGCGTGTTGGAAGACCGCAAGCTGCGACGGCTGGGGAGTAAAGTCGAGACCACCGTGGACGTGCGCGTTCTGGCGGCGACCAATAAAGTCCCGGAAGATGCGGTGGCCCATGGCGAGCTGCGCAACGACCTTTACTATCGGCTGAATGTTTTCAACATCAATATGCCGCCATTACGGGAGCACAAAGAGGACATTCCCGACTTGGTTCATTCCTTGCTGGCGGACCTGAACGAAAAACATGGCCGCAAAGTGGCAACCCTGAGCGAAGCCGTGCTCAACCTGTTCCGCAACTATTCGTGGCCGGGAAATGTTCGCGAACTGCGGAACACCTTAGAGCGGGCTGCCATTGTGTGCGAGGGTTCGGTGATTGAAACCAGACACTTGCCACCGGGCTTCGGTCATACCACCATCCGAACCACGGTGGATGATCCCGACGCCGTCCGTTTGGGAGTAGGCACCACCGTCGGGGAGGCGGAGAAGCTCCTGATCCTGAAAACTCTCGAGGCTACCAACAACAACAAGACTAAGGCCGCAGAAATCTTAGGGATCAGCTTAAAAACTCTGCATAATAAGCTCAAGGAGTACGGCAGCGCCGCAGCCGAGGCTAACCAGGAGAAAGAAGAGCAAGAAGAGAAAGAACAATAAGCTGACGCCGGCCGGTGGCTTGCCAGTGAGGCCCTGCCGCCGGGCGTGTAGCTCTAGTTTTAACCCATGCGCCTGAGAACCCAACTCGTGCTGGCCATTACATTGATGGTAGCGGCGCTGGTCACGCTATTCTCCTACATTTATATCTCCCAACTGTTGCGGCAACGAATCACCAACGTCAATGACACTGCGGTGCAGCTGACGTCGCAGATGGCGTATCTTGCGGCGAATTCCGTGCCTGATCTGAGCAGCACCAAGGTAGATACCAACAACCCCGAAGCGGTGCGCCGGGCGATTGCCTACTATCTCAGCACCGATCGCGATCTAAGCGGCATGCTGGAATCCGTGGTGGGCAGCTGGCCCTTTGTGTACGACGCAGCGATTGTGGATAACCAAGGCAAAGCGATTCTGCATACTAACCGTAACCTCGTGGGCAAAATTGTGCCGGAACGGCCGAACTTTCAACTGGTCAAGCACGTGAAGTTCCGCCAGCAACTCGAATTGGTCTACAGTCCGGCCACGGTTTATGACATCCGCATGCCGCTGCAACTGAACGATGCCCCGTTCGGCAGCATTCGCGTAGGCGTATCTACGGTGCTTCTAAAAAGCGAGGTCACGCCCGGCCTGCAGCGTTCCCTGATTTTCTCCGGAATCGCGATCCTAGCGGCGTTGGTAATGGCCGCAGCCCTATCCCGCCTGGCCTTGGGGCCGCTGGAAGAAATCAGCCGAAGTCTCGACAGCGTGACCGAGGGCAACGCCGACGCAGTGACGGAATCCGAGTCTCGGCCCGACGAATACGGCTTGGTCACTCTCAAGATCGCGCACTTGGGGCGGCAGATGCGCGATACCAAAGAGATCTTCTCGGCGTTGAAGGACAACGTGGACCAGATCATGGCCAATCTGCAGGATGGCTTGATGCTGTTTACCCGTGATTCGCGGGTAGTGCTGGTGAGCGCCTCGGTAGAGCGATTTCTCGGACGCCCCCGCCGCGAACTTCTGGGCCGCACTGCAAAGGAATCTTTCTCCGCGGAAACTCCCTTAGGCGCACTCATTCTGGAGGCGTTTCAGTTCCGCCGCGCGATTGGGCAGCGTGAGATCGAATCGAGCAACGGAAAACGAGTGCAAATCGCGCTCGACTTCATTCAGGAAGGAGGGGCACAAATTGGCGCGCTGCTAACCCTCCGCGATACGGAGTCGGTGCGGCTTATCGAAGACGAAATCGAAACTTCGCGCCGCCTCTCCGCCAGCGGACGCCTCACCCGCGGAGTGGCTCATGAAGTAAAGAATCCGATCAACGCCATTGTTCTGCACTTGCAGCTGCTGCAAAACAAATTGCAACAGATTGATCCGGACACGCGTCGTCACATGGACATCATTGACAACGAGATTCACCGCCTGGATCGCGTGGTGCAGATTCTGGTGGACTTTACCCGGCCGCGCAATCTGCATTTGGAAGAAACCGATCTGCGGCGGGTGTTGGAAGATGTGTCGCTCCTGGCCGCGCCCGACGCTGCGCAGCATGGCGTTACACTGCAGCGAAGGTTTCCCAATGAGCGGCTGCCGGTCAAGGTTGACATCGATTTTATGAAGCAGGCCATCCTCAACATTGTGCTCAACGGAGTGCAAGCCATGCCGCAGGGAGGCACCCTCACGATTCTCGCCCGCGCCGAAAAAGACGTAATCATCACCGAAATTCGCGATCAGGGCACGGGGATCCCGCCGGAAGTGCAAGAGAAGGTTTTTGAGTTGTACTTCACCACCAAGAAAGGCGGCAGTGGAATTGGGCTGGCGCAGGCTTACCAAATTCTGCAATGGCACTACGGCTCGGTGGATTTTGAATCGGCTGAAGGTCTGGGAACCACTTTTCGGCTGCGCCTTCCCCTCGTGGAGACACGTTCCGAGCCCTTAAGAGAAGCGGCCGTCCGAACCTAGCTGACCACGCCGGCGCTCAACTAGACTTCTCAACGCACTCGTGGCCCGTTCCGGCGCCTCGGTTGAGGTTCGGAAGATGGAAATCGCCTGCCAAGATGTCAAGTCCCGCCAAAATCTGAACCCCGTGCGTAAGCCAAAAGGAATTCCATCGGGACGGCAGGCGCGGTAAAATTTGGGGTACAGCAGTAATCCGGATTTCCAGATGGAAATATGACTCTGGCCTCAATACTCGAAGTGTGCCTCCTGATCGCTTCCCCATCGATGGGAAGTCGTATCGTCCCCGTCTTTTTGATCGCCCAGTCTGGTCCGACGCAACAAGAGACGACACCGGCCAACCCGCAACCGCCGGCCCTAGAACCACAACAGGACAGTCCGCCTGCTCCCGCTCAGTCTTCTCCTCCTGCAAGTTCTCCCGCAGAGAAACCATCGAATTCGCAGGTACAACCGGACCAGGCGCCGGCGACACAAACCGCCCCAACGCAGCCGGCAGAAGATCACCCGCCTGCCTCCAGCACCGAAACACGCAAGCCGGTGACTCCGAAGAAAAAGCCCGCGACCGCGGCGGCAAACCAGCCGAAGAAACCGCGGCGGAAACATCCCGCTGTCAGCCAGGCCCCGGCAGGCCCGCCAAAAGTAGTAGTGAAAAATGGCGGCGCCGCCGATCCAGCCGTTAAGATTTCTCCCGGCGAAAGCCAGCAGCAGGCTTCCAGCCAGCGCCAAAGCTCCGGCGAGCTGTTAGCCAGTACCGACGCGAATCTCAAGAAGATCTCCGGCCGTCAGCTAACCAGTAGTCAGCAAGACATGGTGAAGCAGATCCAGCAATATATGGAACAGGCCAAAGTCGCAGGAGACGCGGGAGACCTTGAACGCGAACATAACTTCGCGCTTAAGGCTGATTTGTTGTCGGAAGAGTTAGTCAAACATTAGCGTCGGGTCATCGGCCCTGAGCCCGCGCCGCATTCACCTTAAGCAGAAGATCCTGAGCAGGTTTCTGTACCGGCCCGGGAATGCTCACCGCCTCTGTCAGAACTTGTCTAGCATCATTCACTCGATTCAGTTTGGCGTAGGCAAAACCCAGCCGATAGAGAGCAATTGCATCCTGATCGCGCTGATCCTTTAACAGAATGGTGGCTGCCCTGAGCTCAGTAATGGCAGCCGCGGTTTTGTCCTGCTTCATGTAGGCGTAGCCGAGTGTGGAATGCGCGGCCCCGGCTGAGACTTTATGCGCTTTGTCGGCGTCCGGAGCGTCGGCCTTGGCCGCCGTGATTGCCCGCTGAGCGTAGGTTATGGATTTTGCGGGGCTACCCGCCTTGGGATCATCAACATAGGCATTGGCCAGGAGAAGCAGCGCGGAAAGATTATTGGGGTCGGTGGCCAGAGTCTTTTCCCCGAAGGCAATCAAACGCGGCTGGTCGTTGAGTTGGGTGAGCGACATCGAGAGCGTAGGTAGACAGTTGATCGGCAAATTGGGAATTGGGAAAAGCTGCGGTGAAGTGATCGATGTCATCCATGCGCGCTTTGGGATCGTCTTCACTGGCGATGGCATTGAACGCGGCAGCCTCCATGAAGTTATAGGAATTCTTGTCGGCGGCTGCGTCCTCGTCTTCTGAGCTCTCTGCCCCAGCGGCTGCGGGCTTCGCTTCCTTCTTGGCAGCGTTATAGGCAGTGCCTCCTTGCACTGCATATTGCAAGACCTTGGCATAATTCTTCGCGGACTGGGCTACATTGGTCTGGAAGACAAGCAGACCGAGATTGCCGGGGGCAGCGGCGAGCGCTTTATCCCCGTAATCCATGGCCTTTTGCGCATCGCCAGAACCCTGGTAAATCTGCGCGATCTGCCAATTGCCGTAGGCGACCGCGGCCGGGTTCGAAGAAAACTTCTGCACGAAGTCCTCATACAGAGGCACCCGCTTTTGCGCGTCTTGCTCGGCTGTAATGGTTTGCAAAGCTTGATCTTCGGGTGAGCCCGCGGGAAATTCACCGATTTTCCCCAGTTGGGCATGGAGGGTAAGAGAAGAAAGCAGAACCATGATTGCGGCGGAAAGCAGAATACGTTTCATGAACGCCTCCGTTTACGAAGGATGAAAAGACTGCCAAATGCTCGCGTTGCGAATGCTAGCTCCGAAGCGAGGCTAATCCGCAAGTAAAGAAATGCAACCGGGGCGTTGCTTGAACTTCTAGCGGCTGGTGTCCCGATTCTGCTGTGGGTTTCTCTGCGAACTCTGCCGAAGTCCCCTGTGCGCCCAGGGGTCAAAAGCTTTTGTCTTACCCACCTCTTGGTCGCAAAGGCGAAAATACTATGTTATTTTTGCAATTCACTTTGCATGACTTCACACTCCGTGGCGCCGTCCGAAAAATCCACCTCCCGAACCTCTTATTTGCTTCGTGTCGTTCTGATTGCTTTTCTGCTTCGCGTAGGCGGAATGGTTCTGCTTCATTCTTACCGGGCGCGTTTGGAAAACGACGAGTCCGTACACATCGCCTCTGCGCTTGCCTCCGGCCAAGGCTTTAGTAATCCCTTTGGCGCCAGCACCGGACCCACTGCGTGGTTGGCGCCCCTGTATCCGTTTGTGTTGAGCAGGATTTTCTTACTATTCGGGATTCAGACGCGAGCCGCGATCTTTTTCGCCCTGCTACTCAACTGTTTACTCTCCGCGCTCACCGCTATCCCCATATTTTTTATTAGCCAATACACGTTCGGTTTGCGAATTGCAAAATGGTCACTGTGGACCTGGTCGCTCTTTCCCTACAGCATGTACTGGGGGATCCGCTCCATCTGGGACACCGCGCTTTCCACTCTGCTTTTTACTCTGCTGTTTTGGGTCACCTTGAACCTGGCGCAGTCGAGCACGCTGAAAAAGTGGCTGCTGTACGGCCTGCTGTGGGGGATCGCTGGCTTAAGCAACACCTCGGAGTTGGCCTTCCTGCCATTCGCCGGAATTTGGATTTGCTACCACCAATTCCGTCAGGGCAGACCATTTTTCCGCAATGCCACGGTCGGAGCCATTCTCTTTTTCGCCACTATCAGTCCGTGGATCGTCCGTGATTACGTGGTATTTCACAAATTCATTCCGATTCGCGGCAACTTCGGCCTGGAGTTCCATCTGGGAAACACCGCCGACGCGATGGGAATATGGCAAGTTTGGCTCCATCCCTCGCAAAACTTCGGCGAACTCCGCAAGTATCAGCAAATGGGAGAAGTCGCTTACATTCATTCCAAGTTGCAAGAGACGTTGCCGTTTATTCGCCAGCACCCGGAGCGTTTCGCCTTCCTTACCTTCGCTCACTTCATTTACTACTGGTCTGGTGTGCCGCGGTCCGAGGCATTCGCCTGGGTCTATCCGTTGAAGTTTTTTTTCACTCTGGCGTTGTCCGTCATGGGCGTGTGGGGTTTGGGGATTGCCTTGCGTCAGCGCCTTCCTGGACATCGTTATACGTACTATTGCTGCTGAGTTATCCTGCGCTCTACTACATCACATTTCCCCACGCGCGCTACCGCCATCCCATCGAGCCCGAGTTACTGATTCTCATTCTTTTCTTCGTGTCCCAAATTGGCGGCGAAATCCGTGCCAGGAAAGCCTGACATCCCCCGAAACGCGGAGTATGACCTTATTCGTTGGGTGCCTGTGTCCTCTGCGGCATCCGGATCCTTCAATTGTTAGGCTGGACCAGTCCCGGGGCGAATATCAACCCGCTGGATGCATCCCTCGTTGTAGTGAATCCGAACGTCCAACCCGCCTCGAATGGGACCGCCGTGGAGAGGAACATCATGAAAACATGGCGTGTCTTCGAGCACGTTGTACGAGAAGATAATCCCCTGCACGGAGAAGGACTCTCTTGCGGGACCTATTGTTGGAGCCGGACGAAAATTCTCGACAGCACCCTCCACGATCGCACTCTTGCCAGACACATATGCGCTCCGCAGCTTGATAAAGTTAGGGATAAAGATCACCAGCGATATAAGAAGGAAGAGGGAGGCCAATGAAGCCATGAAAACTCCCACAACAAGATAGATTTGCTTATTCCTGAGAAACCGTACGAGAAGCAGTCCAATGGCAACGAAAATCAGGGGATGGAGCACCCTGGCCCACGGAAAGGACCTAAATCCAATTTCAAAAACTGTCTGATAGTTCGCATGCGTCATGATCTTGACTCCCAGCGGTCCGCCGAATCGATTCCAGCGAAGAACACTCTATAGCTCAGGGAGATGTTAGTCAGTGATTGCCCATGAGTATACTCAACTCTTTGCCAATGGCTTTGGCTTCGGTTTCGCGGATCATTTAAAGTAGCTTATGCGTGCCATTCTGCAGAAGCGGGCGCTGCGTTTCGTCTTCGGCGCCAACATGATATCCATGCTGGGCAGCGGCATGAACTCTGCTGCCGTCGCCTGGTACATTCTGCAAGCCACGCACTCCGAGATGGCGTTGGGCATGTTTGCCGTTCTGCAAACAATCCCCGCCATGCTGATGCTTCCCTTCACTGGCGTCCTGATTGACCGCGAGGATCGCCGCCGTCTGGTCATGATGCTCGATTCCATCCGCGCCGTCATCATTGCCACGGTCGCAGTC
>CAVQGL010000014.1:0-308245 GCA_963712035.1 uncultured Acidobacteriaceae bacterium
ATTTCAGAAGAGCTGCTTCTTGCGGAAAGTCGGCACTCCTGACCGGGAGTCGTGGCGATCTGAACTTGGAGATCTTGAGCCTTTGGGGTCTAAAGCAGATGCAGTTTCATTGCTGCTGAGTGCCTCCCCGAACCTGCGAGAAAATCTTTCGAGAACATAATGTCGCCGTTCTGGCCGACACTCCAATTCCCTTTCGCCTGATTCGTGATGCTAGCAGCATGGATTGTTTGCTCGAAGGTGTGATCCGGCCTTCAGCGTTAATGTCGCTGACACTCCGGGTTCGCCTCCAGCATAGGTACCGGAAACGGCATTAGAAGGTGAAGGATCGACTCTGCCGTACCACTGCATCTCATACTGGCGAAGGATGAGCGAGACGGACAAAATCCGGAGTCTTTATGGATGTCGGCGTAAGCGGATCCATCAGCGTCCGCCTCCTGCCCAGAAACGGCTAGAAACTCCTTTGAAAACCCAATACCGCCTTCGCCCATCCGGTGCCAAGTTCCAGTTGCGCGCTTAACCTCGCCTTGCTCACTCAATTCTTGTTGGAAGCTGTGGTCGGGTTTGAGAACTAGGATGGATGTTTCGCCGTTCTCAGCAACCGTCTCGATCACGTCCGGATCCAGCTTTCCCATCGCCAGGTAATCCAGGAAAAACAGCGGCGTCGCCCCCTGCACAGCGATATCGTTCACGCAGTGGTTCACCAGGTCCACACCCACCGTCTGGTGCAGCCCCAGCTCAAACGCTATCTTCAGCTTGGTCCCCACTCCATCGGCCGAGCTCACCAGGATCGGGTTCTTCCACCGCTGCATGTCCAGCCGGAACATCGCGCCAAAGCTGCCGATTCCCCCCAGTACGTTGCGGTTAAAGGTCTTTTGCGCCAAATACTTAATGCGTTCCTTGGCGCGTTCGCCGCTTACCAGGTCAACGCCTGCGTCGGCGTAGGTTACGGATTTTGGTGCGGTCTCTTTAGGCACGGTCCAGACTTTCTTTAGAGGGAGGTGCTTCGGCGTGGATGAGCCGGAAACCAAGATTCTAGCAGCATTCGCACGGTCGTTTCCCACAAATCGAAGGCTCCCGCCCCGCGCAACTATACTGATCCCACCATGAGTTCGCTCGCCTCCTCTCTGGGTCGCGCCAGCCACGCCAAGTCCCAGGCCCTCCAGCAGCGCGCCGAGCGCTTCTTCCCCGGCGGCGTCAACTCGCCCGTGCGCGCCTTTCGCGCCGTCGGCGGAGCTCCGCCCTTCATCGAGCGCGCCGAAGGCGCCTATCTCTACCGACGCCGACGGCAACCGCTACATCGACTACTTCGGCTCCTGGGGCCCGATGATCCTCGGCCACGCCTTCCCGCCCGTCGTCGAAGCCATCGAGCGCGCCGCGCGCAACTCGGCCAGCTTCGGCGCCTCCACGGCCGCCGAAGCCGACCTCGCCGAGCGCATCACCGCCTGCTATCCCGCCATCGAGAAAATGCGCTTCGTCAGCTCCGGCACTGAAGCCACCATGTCGGCCATCCGCCTGGCCCGCGCCGCCACCGGCCGCAAGATCATCGTCAAATTCGAGGGCTGCTACCACGGCCACGCCGACGGCCTGCTCGTCAAAGCCGGCTCGGGCGTCGCCACATTCGGCATTCCCGGCTCCGCCGGCGTCCCCGATGAGATCGCCCACCTCACCCTCGCCCTGCCCTACAACGACCTCGCCGCCGTCGAAGCCGCCTTCGCCGCCCACCCCGATGCCATCGCCGCCATCATCGTCGAGCCCATCGTCGGCAACGCCGGCTGCATCCCGCCCGCCCCCGGCTATCTCGCAGGCCTCCGCGCTCTCACCGCGCGCGACGGCGCTTTGCTCATCGTCGACGAAGTCATGACCGGCTTTCGCGTCGCTCTCGGCGGCGCCTGCCAGCTCTACTCACTCGATCCCGACCTCGTGACGCTGGGCAAGATCGTCGGCGGAGGCCTGCCCGTCGGCGTCTTCGGCGGCAAGCGCAAATTCATGGACCAGCTCGCGCCGCTCGGCCCCGTCTATCAGGCCGGAACCCTCAGCGGCAATCCGCTCGCCATGGCCGCCGGCATCGCCACCATCTCTCATCTTCAGGCCCACGCCGCCGAAATCTATCCGCAGCTCGAAGCCACGGCCAAAGCCGTCGCCGAAGGCGTCGCCGCGGAAGCCGCCCGCGCCGGCATCCCGCTCACCACCAACCGCGTCGGCTCCATGTGGACCTGGTTCTTCACCCCCGATCCCGTCACCAACTACGACGAGGCCGCCAAGTCCGACACGGCTGCTTTCGGCCGCTTCCACCGCGCGATGCTCGACCAGGGCATCTGGCTCCCGCCCTCGCAATTCGAAGCCGCCTTTCTATCGACCGCCCACGGCGAACGCAGAGGTGCAGGCCACAATCGCCGCCGCCCGGGAAGCGTTCAAAGCCATCCGCGGCATATGATCCGCATAATTGGCGTCGTAGACTTCGCGTTCTTTGGAATCGTCGATACTAAGCTCTGCGCTAAAATCAATCTCATGAGGCCCTCAGACGTTCTGCCACAGCACCGCGATGCGATACGCCGGATGGTGTTGAAGTCCGGCATGGCGAACCCGCGCCTCTTCGGCTCCGTCGTTCACGGCGATGACACCGACGGCAGCGACCTCGACCTCCTCGTCGATCCCTCGCCCGAGACCAGCCTGCTCGACCTTGCCAAGTTGCAAATTGAACTGGAAGCCGCGGTCGGAATCAAGGTAGACGTGCGCACGCCAAAGTTCCTCCCCACGTCTTTCCGCGACAAGGTCCTGGCCGAAGCCGTGCCGATATGACCCAGCATCCATTGAGGGCGCGCGACTATTTAGGCCACATGCTCGATGCCGTGAACCAGATACAGACCTACACACGCGGCAAGAGCGCCGAGGATTTTCTCTCCGACCGGCTTCTGCAGGACGGGGTCGTCCGCAATGTTGAGATCCTTGGTGAGGCTTCCCGGAATCTTCTAAATACGATTCCCGGCGCAACTGCGAAGTATCCAGGCATTCCCTTCGCGGCGATCTACGCAATGCGGAATCAGTTGCCCACGGGTACTTCGTCATCGATCTGGATGTGGTCTGGAAGGTGATCGAACGCGACATCCCGGCGCCCTCGACTACTACTTCCGTAAGCATTTCACCCATGGCGTGACCTTCGGCAATATTAACGGGATGACATCGCAAATGCTCTCCAATGCCCCTCCGGGATTCATTGAGGCTTTCGCACGCAATCTTCTGTTCTTCAAACAATATCGCCATCTTCTATACGAGGATGTTTACCACCCGAAGTTGGCAGCGACAGGATGGAGCTCGGTTCGAATATGTCCCAACCGACTCGTCGGAGTCGCTCGTGTTCGTTTTCCGCGACCATTCGGAGATTGGCCAGACTACGGTTGCACTGCGTGGTCTCGATCCTGGTGCTAAGTACCGGGTCACCAGCTTGAATGAGCGTCCAGGGCGTGACCGGATCATTGCCGGAGATAGCCTGATGAAGGGTATTCCGGTGGCTTTGCCCGAGAAATGGCTGGCTGAAGGGGATGGCGGAGCCAGCAAAGAATTTGCCAGCCAGCTCAGTTACGGCTCAGACATTTTGTTGCTGAAAAAACTGGATTAGAAAAACCACTCCTTGGTCGGACATCTTTTGGCTCGAAAGCCGTATCCGTGTCTCGAGGGGCAGGCTAAGAGTGCGAACGAAGACCGAAGCCTCGGATTCTTACATTCCGCTTCAATCACTATTGGCCGGACATAATTCCCAAAGCGCAATATGCGAGATTGCGCAGCTTTCGATTAAATTGTGGATGGGGGCTTTGGGGCCATTCCTTGCAACCTACCGAAAAGAATGGCGGGGACGACGAGACTCGAACTCGCGACCTCTGCCGTGACAGGGCAGCGTTCTAACCAACTGAACTACGTCCCCAACTTGTTTTCTTACCTTTATCGGAAACCCGCGTGTCTAGTGGCTTTCCTCAGGTTCAATCGATTCGCCTGCGTCGCCCTTTTCAACCCCGAGAACCGATTTCCGAGGTTCATGGACACCATGGACACCAAGGCAAACCTCCGCCCAAACTGTTATGCAGGCAAACACCAACCCAGAGCAGCTGTCCCTGCCCCGTCAATGAATTGTAGCAGAGCGTCGATTGATCCGTCAGGCATTGACCCCGTGCGAGTGAGGTTCTTCTGCGGTTTCCGCTGTCCGAGCCGAGTTGGTTTCAGGTTCTCGGTGGATGACCGATTGCGTCGTACTGATTTCCGGACCTCGAGTCACTGTAAAACTCCGTCCATACCGATGACACTCTGCCGGACGGTTGTGAACGGCTGCCATTCGTGTAAATTATTGAAAAGTTCGCCCATCGCCACGGGGTACTGCAGTTTTGACTACACAATGTGACTGGGAGGTTTCAAATGGAACTGCGTCGCCTCCGTTGCTGGTGTTTGCACTTCGGCATGTTTTTCGCCACTTTGCAGCTCCGGGCTGATGTAACAGGATCCATTTCCGGTTATGCCCGCGACACATCCGGCGCTGTGCTTGCCGGCGCTACCGTCACCATCGTCCAACAAGCGACGGGCTACACTCGCACGATCAAGACGGATGCTGGCGGACAATACAGCTTCCTCGCATTACCTCCCGGCCAGTATCGACTGACGGCCACACTCGACAGGTTCCAACGCGAGATGATCGACGACATCGACCTCAACGTGAACGACCAGTTGCACTTCGACGTTTCGCTGAAAGTCGGCAGCATTGATGAGTCCGTTTCCGCGGGATCTGCACTCGCTTCGCAAGTTCGATCAGTTCCTGCAGCGGAAGTTCCCGTTCAGCAATCATCGAAAGCAGCAACATAAGCCCGTCGTGACCCGCGAACCGGTCAAGAGCTAATCCCTCTACGATGCCTCGGTTTTTTCTGAATTCGTCTCGCGGATTGTACCGACATCCGGATGGCTCTGGCGATCCTGCGGCGGTGTTGCGACGGTGCACTAACCGTAAACCGCTTACTTTGGGTTTTCCACTGGTGTCCTCTGCCGCAAGCCACTCCACCCATCCTGCCTGTAGATCTCGCACAGGTTGGCCGCAACTGTCACATCGCCAACCGGATCGAATGGATTTACCTCCCGCCATAACTCTCACAATCATCCTTCCATGCGAACCGGCGTGAGGCGAGGTTCCACAAACGAGTCGAGCCTCACCTCACGATGCGTTCAACGCGCCACCGCTTTCTTTTGAGGATGAATGCCCAGTTCGTGCCACGAAGTTTCCGCGAGGTTCACGCCGTAGTAGCTGGCAGCTTTCTCGATGTTTGCGAATGCCAAAGCGCGATCGGCGTCGGAAACGTCGATGACTTGGTCGAAACGCGCGACCGCATTACGCACATGTTGTGCGTCGGTCAGTGGCTCTTTGCGCTGCTTCGGAAATGCGTAGACGCTGTCGGGCAAGTCACTCTGCGTCGTCAGCCGTCCGTGTTTCTCGGGAGGTTTCCAGGTTGCTTCCGGCATGTCTTTGCCATCCTATCCTCAATTGTTTGGCCAGAGGGCGAGCGGTGCCGTCATTTGTTCCCTAACGTTTGTCAGCGAGCCGCTCATCGCCCGGTTGATAGATGCATTTGCTCCGATGTTCGTTGAACGTCGAACAGTTTCAGGCGAGAACTCACGACTTGCTTCACGGACTCCACGACCGGCGACAGAATCTTGTAGGGCACGACTTGGTTCGGCTGACTGGTCAGACTGGCCTCCAGGGATCGGCGCCAGGCGACTCGCAGCTCGGTACTAATGTGGACGATGTTGATTCCAGCAGCAATCGCCCGCAGGAAATCTTCGTCATCCGTCCCCGACCCGCCGTGCAGGGTGAGAAAGACTCCAGATGCCTTCTTGATCTGGGCAATTCTCTCGATATTCAGATGCTTTTTGGTTTTCCCTTCGACCATGCTTTCCAGCATTCCGTGCATATTGCCGACCGCAGGAGCAAGAACGTCGATTCCAGTCGAGTCGACGAATTGGCGAGATTCCTCAGGTGTAGTGAGGTTCCGGAATTCGTTGTGAACGGTTTCGTGGATTTCAGAGCCGGTTCCGATGTCGCCTATCTCCCCCTCCGCGAGGATTGCGGGGTTGATCGCCTTAATGGCTTCAACAGTTTCCCGCGTGCATGAAACGTTCTGCTCAAAAGGTAACGCAGAAAAATCAACGCCGACTGAGTCGAACCCCGCCCTCGCCGCTTCCACCGCTCTCGCCAGTGAATGCGTGTGATCTGCATTTAGGAAAACTGGGACGTCATGTTCCTCGCGCATAACTTTCATCAGCGCCGCCAGTTCATAAGTTCCGAAAAAGTCTCGTTCTCCTTCTGACGCGCCAACGATCACGGGAGCTCCGACTTCAACTGCGGCTGCGACAACCGCCTTTAGCAGCACCAGATCAGCAACATTGAAATGCCCTACCGCCGCGCCATGTCGTTGCAAACGAGTCAAAACCTCTCGTAATGTATCCATAGTCATGTTCCTTCGATGACGACCGGTGCTAGCCGCTGCTCGGGTTGCCTCCAAGTGCCGAAAGTCCCACGAAAAGTGATCGCGGCTCAGGCGGCTCAGGCGGCGCGTTCTTCTTCAAGTGCTTTGACTTCGCTCAGCTTCCCGGTGTCCACGTCGAAAATGAAGCCGCGCACGGGAACGTCTTTGGCAATCCAGGGATGCGACCTGACTTTCTTGATTTGCTCCCGTGTATTTTCTTCAGGATCTTTATACGAGAAGAATCGCATTGGAGCCGGCGACGCATCCCCGGTAGAAGCTGTGAGCTTTGCGTTCATGTCTCCATCGGTAAAGGTGGTGAACCCGCAGCCGGTGTGGTTGAGCAGTAGTATCTCTGTGGTTCCGAGCACACGGTTGGAAACAATAAGCTCCGCAAGAACATCTTCCGTAACCGCGGGTCCGCCGGTTCGGATGACATCGATATCGGCTTGCGGCAGGCCCAGGATTCCAGATAGGTCCGAGAGCCGCGGATCCATGCAGGTTACAACCACAATTTTGGGCGTCGGACGCCTCCCCAGCTTTGGATCGTAACCTTTTGCGTAGTTGCGGTTTCCTTCTAGCGCCTTATCAATAATGCTCATCGTTTTTCTCCTGACTGCGGACGGTGCGGCCACGCCCGTTCTTCTAAGCGTCGCTCTTCCGAAAGAAATCGGCTCCTATGGTCCGATTACACCCAAGGTGCTGCGGCGAATCAATTGGACGATGGTATCGGCAATACCTTTGTATTGGGCCCCGTGGAATGAAGCGCGCCCGAGTGTGTTTCCATATAGCAATAGGACGCCGATCTGGGGACCGTGAGCAGCGTCGGCTGTGCCGAGGTCGAGTCGACATTTCGTTGGTACCGCGAGCTCCCGTCGCCCAGCGCTTCAAAAGCTAATACCAACCGTATGCCCAATACGATCGTCCGATTGCCTCGTTTCAGCGTCTTTGTTTTTATGCATTGAGCGCGGACGAATCAGATTCGGTATCCGCAGAACGAAAGTTCTTGTGCAAAAACTGTTCGCAATACGTGACGCACTAAGATTCTCGGAGGAGGAAGACGGCAGGAACTTCAAGAGAACGGACAACAAGTTTTCGAAAATGCGAGGAAATGGCAGATACAGTGACAGGGCGAACAGATGTTGGTCTTTTTCACTGTTTCGCCATTCGATTGTAGCAGCGTCGCCAGCGTGCGCCTGAACGAGTGCCAGCCGACATGCGCCTTGATGCCCGCTCGCTCCGCAGCGGGTCGGACATGATGACACAACAAGTTCTCCGGCCGATACAGTTGCCGTCCGGCCATGCGAGGACTGGCAAAAATCCCCTCTTGAGTCTGGTGATATGGGCAAGCGTCCGCACCAGTCGGCTTCTGGGCCCCTGATTCCGACAGCTGTAGGCTGGGCGGCACCAGGGAACCACGCCTTGACAGCAGAAGACAGATGAAGTCCAATGAGGTTACGGGACTGCGAACGAGTCGCAACTAGAGTGATGGAGAGGTGGGGTCCATGCAGACTGAGGCCATTGTGGCAAGTGATTCGCATCTGGGAAGATCGAAAGGCGACACCATCACTCGACCCTCCCTGATGAAAGAACTGGCGGCGCGCGGAATACGCATGACCGCTCAGCGACGCTTATTGGTCGGCATTATTCAGGACTCGCCCCGTCATCTCGATGCTGCAACGCTGCTTGGAATTGCCAGGAAACGGGATGAGGCTATCGATCGAGCGACCGTCTATCGAACAATTGCATTGCTTAAAGAACATGGGTTGATCGACGAATTGGATTTGATGCACATCGAAGGTGAGAAGCACTATTACGAAGCAAAAACCAGCCGCGATCATTGTCACATGGCGTGTTTTCGGTGTGGCGCCATCATGGAATACGTGAGCCCATCTTTCGAGAAACTAAAGAAGGAGATGGTCCAGCAGAGCGGTTTCCAGATTCGCGTCGTGCGATTGGAAGTGGGCGGAATCTGCAAACGGTGTCAAAAGACACGGGGAATAGCGATTTTCTTTTTGCATGTAGTTGCGACTGAGTCGCATCACGATGGATTTCCCGGAAGGCGAGGAAGACCAAAAGCAATGGCCACATGGCTGCAGACAGGGCTAATTTGATCTTTCTTTTAATCTCTTGAAGCGTCTTACCTTATCTGCTTTCCTTTGCGATGGTTATGCTCGCCGCTATCAATTCGCGGGCCGGGACGGGTGGAAGTGTATCGGGCACGGTGAAGGACGCAAGCGGTGCGGTGGTTCTAATGCAACCGTAAGCGCAAGCAATGTTGATACCGGAGTGCAGGTCCGGGAGATGACCAACGGCCGTGGGTTTTACTCCTTTCCCGAACTCCCCGTCGGAAATTACACCATCGCGATCGAGAAGGCCGGCTTCAGGCCCTACCAGCGAACGGCGATCCGTATCGACACGAACGGTGCGTTGACCGTGGATGTGGTCCTCGCTGTGGGCGCGGAAGGGAATGCGGTAACGGTGATCGACACTGCGGTGCACGCGGAAACGTCCGAGTCGCAGATGGGAGAGGTGATCAGCGGCAAGACGATGGCCGCCGTGCCTTTGAATGGGCGCAGTTACACCGATCTGCTGGCGCTCCAGCCGGGCGTGGTTCCGGCAACCTCACTTACCTCGAACACGCAGCAGGACGTGGGCGTCAGCGCGCTTTCGCCCTCCGGAGGATCTGAATCCCGGCACGATTTCGATCAACGGACAACGCGAGTTCTCGAATGCGATTCACGGTAAACGGAAGCGACGCCGAGGAAGACGTGAATTCTGGAACGGCGATCATTCCGAACCTCGACTCCGTTGCCGAGTTCCGAATCCTTACCAACAATTTCGATGCGGAATACGGAGGACACAGCGGAGGCCAGATCAATGTCATTACAAAATCGGGCACGAATGCGTTTCATGGCGACGTGTTTGAATTCGTTCGCAACACGAGTCTTGATGCCCGCAACTATTTTTCTCCCACACGCGGCGCCTTCGATCAAAACCAGTTTGGCGGAACATTTGGCGGTCCCATCCGAAAGAACAGGACGTTCTTCTTTGCCGATTACCAAGGGACTCGATTGACGCAGGGCGTGGACACCGGCGATATTGCGGTGCCGAACTGCCGCTGAGCGCAGCGGCATTTTCCCGAACACGTCATACCGGAGAGCGATTGGTCGGCACCAGCCAGGAATCTGCTGCAATACATTCCGCCGCCGAACGTTAGGTACGAATGAATTCGCGACGTCCGCCTACAACGAAACTCTGCGGGACGATAAGGGCGCCTATCGACTCGACCACAACAGTCACTGGGGGGTGCTTTCGGCATACTATTTTCTCGACGACTACACGCCTCAACAATCCGTATCCGGTGGCGCAGAGTGGGGCAAGCGTGCCCGGCTTCAATGCGCTGTACCTGGGGCGAGCGCAGTTGTTCAGCCTGAGTGACACGAAGACACTTGGATCGACGGCAGTCAATGAATTTCATTTCACTTACATGCGCGATCACAGCGATCTTGGGAAACCCGTCGGCGGACTGGTATCAGCCTGGCGTCGCAGGGATTTGTGACGGGCGCGGGAACGCCCGGCATCGTGCCGCTCAATCCACAAGGCGAAGGGCGTTGAAAACATCGTCTTCAATGCGTTCTCGATTGGGACAAACGCCAACGAACTGAAGCAGGCCAACAATACTTTTCAATGGACCGACAATTTCTCGAAAGTTGTCGGGCCGGCACACCATGAAATTTGGGGCGGAATTTCATTACGACCAAATCAACACCAATCCGATCGCGCAATTCAACGGCAACTTCCTTTTCACGGGCAGCGAAACCGGATCCGACTTCGAGGATTTCTTGCTGGGGTTTCCGAGCCAATACAACCAGAGCCAATTGCAACCGTTCTACGGTCGCAACAAGTACTGGGGCCTCTACGCACAGGATGGCTGGCGCCTGCGTTCCGACCTAACGCTGAACTACGGCCTGCGCTGGGATCGCATCGAGCCCTGGTATGAAAAGAACAATGGAATCTCCACCTTCGAACCCGGCAAGCAGTCGCTGGTGTTTCCCGGAGCGCCCGCGGGAATACTGTTTCCCACCGATCCGGGCGTTCCGCGAACTCTCGCGCCTCCCGGCAATCTGGACTTCGCCCCCCGCATCGGCATGGCTTATTCGCCCGAACGGGCGGGACGACAGTCTTCTGGGTAGGATCCTCGGAGGGCCGGGAAAGACCAGCATCCGCGCAGGTTTCGGAATGTATTACACCGCAATCGAGGCGCTGACTTTGGGAATTCTTGCCGGCAATCGCTCCGTTCGGCATCACTTATTCCAGTCCTGCCCCGCCACTGTTTGCCACACCTTTCATCACCGCGTCGACCGGGCAGTTCCAGGGCCAGCCTTTTCCGGTGGCACTGGTCACGCAAAATGGTCCCGCAGCCACCCGGACCCGAACGTCAACTGGTCGCAATATGAACCGATCAGCGGGATTCCCGCGTACGCCGCGACCAACCGAATCCCGTACGTCGAGGAATACATGCTGTCCCTGCAGCGTCAACTTGGAGCGAATACGGTGCTCAGCGTCAGTTACGTGGGAACGCAGTCCCACCGGCTTCTCGTGATGGAGGAAGCCAACGCCGGCGATCCCGCGCTGTGCCTGAGCCTGAGTCAGCGCGAGCGACGTGGCTCCGACTTCCCCAACCTGCGGTCCTTTTGGCGAAAGCAATGTTTTCACGACGGCTTCGGGTCAAGTGATCGACGGGAACGCGCGGGCCCCTGGGTTCTAATTTCGGCAGCGACACGAACCAGACAACGATCGGGAAATCCAATTACAACGCTCTTCAACTCAGCCTGCGTCACACCAGCGGACGACTGGAACTGTCGGCCGGATACACCTACGGCAAGTCGCTGGACGAGTCTTCCAATTTGGGGGAAGAGGTCAATCCGATCAATCCTGCACTCGAGCTATGCTCTTATCTTCTTTTGATGTCAGGCACAACTTTGTCGTCAGCTACAACTACCGGATTCCATTCGAGAATCTCTTCCGATGCTCGAACCGCTGGACGCAGGGATGGGAAGTTTCTGGGATCACACATTTCAGTTCTGGCCTGCCGGTGACGCTCGATCAACTACGGCGACAATTCGCTGCTCGGAGCGGAGCCGAACGGCATCAATAACTATGGCATTGATGAGCCCGATTACTCGGGCGGCGCCGCTGGACCTGAATCACAATCCCCGCAACGGGCGAGCTTATTTCAATACTTCTCAATTCAGCGAAAATGCCTTGGGCACGCCCAGGCAACGCCAAGCGGCGCTTTTTCTCCGGACCGGGGTTGGACAACTACGATATGGCTCTTCTCAAGAAAGTGCGGCTGACCGAATCGAAATCGCTCCAGTTTCGCGTGGAGGCATTCAACGTTTTCAACCACGCGCAGTTCTTCGGACCCCAATCGGTCGACGGTAATATCGGCAGTTCCACTTTTGGGCAAGTGGTGAGCGCCAATCCGCCGCGCCTTGTTCAATTAGGCGCAAAGTTACTTTTCTGAGGGCGTCTCGCAGAATACCCTTTTTACGGGAGTTTTTCGCTAGCTTGCTGTTCTCTGCGTGCTTTGCGCCGCCGGCAGCAAGCGCACCTCCCAACTTCAGGAATGAAGGATGGTCAGGGCGATCTGGGAAGATGGGCGGGGCAGGACTCGGTCGTTCGGTCGAGCACCTAGGCCGACTCTGGGCCCGTCACCGGTCAGTGGTATCGAGGTTCGACAGTGTTTGAGCAGCACATGGACTTTTGATGTAAATTGGCTGGGGCCGTGACGCGACTTGCTGCGGCCTTCACGACCGGTGTGGCCATTGACGCGGCCCGTAATATGCCGGATGGAAATTGAAATAATCGAAAGAGGGAAAAAATAATGAGTAACAGCCAAAAGCTAGCCGGAAGAAAAGCCTTAGTGACCGGTTCCGGCACCGGAATCGGACGCGAAATCGCGCTGGAATTCGCACGTCAGGGCGCGGATGTGGTTCTGCATTACAGCCAAAATAAGGAAGGCGCAGCCAGCGCCGCGGAAGAAATCAAATCCATGGGACGGCGCGCCGCAGTGTTTGGCGCTGACTTTAGCGATCTGGAGCAGGTACTCGCACTCGCCAATCATGCGGTTGAGGCGCTTGGCTCAATTAATTGCCTGGTGAATAACTCGGGAATTACCTTCAACCGCCCCTTCCTCAAAATGAAACCCGAACATTTCGACAAACTCTTCAACGTGAATGTTCGCGCTCAGTATTTTATTACGCAGAGAATCGTGCAGGACATGCTTGAGCATGGCGGCGGCACGGTCTGCAATATCTCCTCAATTCACGGTTTGCAGGGGGCGCCTGAACACACGGCCTATGCCGCCACCAAAGGGGCCATCATTGCCTACACGCGCACTTTGGGGGTGGAACTCGCGCATAAAGGGATCCGGGTCAACGGAATTGCGCCGGGTTGGGTGACGGTCGAAAATTATTTCACGTCGATTCCCGGATTCAATGAAGCGGATGCGAAGAAATCGGCGGAGAACTCGGTTCCGGTGGCACGTTATGGTTTACCCATCGAACGTCGCGCATCTGGCGACATTTCTGAGCAGCGACGACGCCAGCTTCATGATTGGGCAGACGATCGTGCTCGACGGCGGAACCGTGTCGCTCATGTCTCTTATCTCGGACTTCCGAAACGAATCGAACGTCGCATTTCGGCGAACGATACGTCCTGGATAACGCCAAGCCGCGCTGAAGGTCCGCCGCTAATTTTATAGTTTGAGGGAGGACACAGGCGGGATCGTTCCCGAGTCGCAGTGTGACTCTTGATAAAGACTTATCTGTACTGACGATTTGTGATGTACCGGCGCGCTGAAGCATTCATAATGCCAGACCATGAACCTTGCTGGATTGAATGCTTCAGCCTCGCGGAGGGCGAGGCTACGGGCTTCTTCAAGAGAAGTGTGCCGCCACCCTTGAGCCAGGTCTTCTTAACCAACCGTTCCTTCCCTGTGACTTCTCTCCAACGACGGCGGTTGCACCTGGATAATATGATTTTTTATGGCATACAGGACCAAGTCCTGCACCGAGTGTAAACCGAGTTTCCGCATGATATTGCTGCGATGGGTTTCCGCGGTTTTGGTGCTCAGGTTGAGCAATGCCGCTACTTCCTTCGAGCTCTTCCCTTCCGCCACTAGCTGGATCACCTCGCGCTCACGCGCCGTAGGGGTAGGCACTCTTGGAGGGCGCCGACTGGAGCCGTTCTGTCCAGTTTCCAGAAAACCGGCGAGGACCATGTTGTTCACTCGCGAGGTAAAGAACAGGCGATTGTGTTGTAAGGCTTCGACTGCCGACACCAGATCCCGGGCTGCATCCGACTTCAGCACAAATCCGCGGGCGCCAGCATCCAGTGCCTCTCGAATCGCCTGATCGGAATCGTCGATGGTGAGAACAATAATCTTATAGTTTCCCTGCTGGGCCAGTTGCCGAGTTGCAGCCAAGCCATTCAGGTTGGGCATGCCTATATCCAGAATTACCACGTCGGGCTTCAACTGCTTTGCCTTTTCCACCGCTTCACGGCCGTCCGAGGCCTCACCGCAGACCTCCCATTCCGGACGGGCCTGCAAAAGCGCGCACATGCCGCGCCGCACCAGTTCGTGGTCATCTGCAACTAGAATTCGCAGTTTCACTCTTTCCTCCTCCGTTAAGCCTGAGACTTCGACGACCGCCCATCCCCTGGAGATACTGCGTCCCTCAACGTGAAGGGCTTATGTTGGCTGACCGCCTTTACCGCCGCCAGCAGATCCCGACCCGCGTTCGACTTGACCATATAGCCTCGAGCTCCCGCGTCCAACGCTTCGCGCATCATCTGGGCAGAATCGTGTTGCGTCACAATCAAAATCTCACTTGCGGGTATAGCTTTCCGAATCAGGCGGCACGCATCAAGGCCATTTAATTTGGGCATGCTCACGTCGAGCAAAATCACGTCAGGGCGAAAGCGGCCGGCCTTTTCCAAGGCTTCCAGGCCGTCTGCCGCCTCGTCGATCACTTCCCAACCCTGTTCCACCTCTAACAGAGCCCTGAGTCCATGCCTGACGACCGGATGATCATCCACAATCAAAATGCTGAGGGCCATGACGCTTTCGGGCTCATTCTGGAGAGGACTGAAAACGTGCCCTCGATCCACTTTTTCCACCTTTCCGCGATACCGTTGGCGCGCCTGACCGAGGCTTTTCGCCTGAAAAACATAAGACTAACTTGATTCTGTTGTCCTGCTTGATAATCGCAAAACTTACCGGTATGAAGACTGACTATATTTAATTAAGGTGTTCGCAGTAGCAATCAGGATTTCACTGTATTCGGGGCTTGCCGCGGGCAGTAGAACCAATTTAGAACTGTGGCGCGATGCTGGCTAGGCGGCAATTGCATTGGCAGGTTCCCAACCCAAACCTATGCCGGGTCGGCGGGGTCCATATAACCTGCGCGATTCATGGAGAGCCGCGCGAGCAGCAGCATATAGTCCAAACCTTCGCGTAAACCAGCTTTGCTTGAACCGGCACGACGCGGTTCGAAGATGAAAGGGACCTCCGCCACAGACCGCAAATTCGCGCGAACGAGGATCTCCAGGAGGAGCTTGAAGCCTTTTGTCTGAAGGACAACATTGCGGAGACATATGCGGCGCACCAGGAAGAAACCCGACATGGGGTCGGTTACGCGAATGCGCGGCCTTTGCAGCGGTCCGGTCATCAGAGTAGCCAGACGCGAGAGCAGATACCGCCCGGGACGCCACTTCCCCACCGCGTGCCGTGCCAGGTAGCGACTCGCCAGCACCGCGTCATTTCCACTCTGCAGGCATGACCACAACTCAGGTAAGAGTTCCGGGGGATGCTGTAGATCGGCGTCTATCACACCCACCACTTCGGCGCGCGTAAGTCGCCATCCCGAGCGAACAGCGCTGCCCAGGCCACGCTGCCCAGTGCGGCATACGAAGCGCAGCCGCGAATCGGCCGCGGCCATCTCACGCACGATCGCGTCTGTACCATCCCCGCTATCATCATCCACGACGATCAATTCGTAGGAAATTCCCAGTGGATGCAGGCTCTCGCGGATCCGTTCCAGCACGATTCGTATGTTGGCGGCTTCGTGGAGCGTGGGGATAACGATTCCGAGTTGCGGACAGGTTTCGCGAACCGCGAACTCGTCTGTGGAAATGAAAGTACTGTCTCGACCTGATACGATAGCTGGGGGATTTGTCACGCTAGCCAAAGTTTAATGTTTCCGCCCTCTGAAAGTCATCCTAAATTCAGAAATTTAATGCTATTGCTGGGTCTAACCGCTTTAGCCATTCTGGTATCGGGATATCATCCTGGGGTGGAAGATGACGGCGTTTATCTTCCCGCAATCCAGCGAGATCTGAATCCGGCGCTCTACCCGCACGATTCCGATTTCTTTACGGTGCAACTCCAGGCGACCGTGTTCGACAAACTGGTCGCCGGTTCGGTTCGGACTCTCCATATCCCGCTGGAGCCCGCGCTCTTAGTTTGGCAGGCGCTGACGATTTTTCTTATCTTGTGGGGATGCAGACGAATCGCAGTGCGTTGCTTTGCTGACAAATTTTCACAATGGGCATCGGTCACCCTGGTGGCCGTGCTTCTCACGCTTCCGGTGGCCGGCTCCGCTCTCTATCTTGTGGACCAATACCTCCACCCGCGTGCCTTAGCAACGGCTGCGGTGCTTGCGGCCATTGTGGCTGTCTCAGACAGGAAGTATGCCTTGGCCGGGGCGCTTTTGGTCGTGGCTTTCCTGATCCATCCCCTGATGGCCAGTTTTGGCCTTTCCTTCTGCATTTTGCTGCTCTGGCAACGCCCATCACTTCCGGCCTCCACCCTGGTTTTCCTGACGCTGCCGTTGGGGTGGATCTTCGAGCCCACCTCTCCCGCCTGGCAGCAGGCCGCCCATACCCGTGATTACTACTATCTTTTGCGATGGCACTGGTACGAGTGGCTGGGAGTCTTTGCGCCGGTGGTCTTGCTGTGGTGGTTTCGCCGCTTGGCTTCGCAAAATGAGTCCAAAGTCTTGGCCAGAATATCTGAGCGGCTGGTCATTTATGCTGTGATTCAATTTGCCGTCGCCGTCGTAGTTCTATCCCTGCCGAGCCTCGAGCGCCTGCGGCCCATGCAGCCCATGCGCTACCTGCATCTGTTGTATCTGTTGTTTGTCTTGTTTTCGGGCGGGTTGATCGGTCAGTATATTTTGCGGAGTTACTGGTGGCGATGGCTTTTGTTTTTCGTCCCAATAGGTCTTGGAATGTTTGTCGCGCAGCGGCAGATTTTTCCGGACACGAGGCACGTGGAATGGCCCGGAGTATCCTCCGGAAATTCCTGGGTGCAAGCTTTCAACTGGGTTCAGCAAAATACGCCTGTGGATAGCTTCTTCGCGCTCGATCCTTATTACATGGCTCGTCCGGGCGAAGACTTCCATAGTTTCCGTGCCTTGGCGGAACGTAGTGCGCTCGCCGATAACATTAAAGATCCATCGGTTTCGACCCAAGTGCCCCGTCTGGCCAATCGCTGGCTGCAGGAAGTAACCGCCGAGCAGGGCTGGGAGCACTTTCAACTAGCGGATTTTCGGCGCCTCAGGCAGCAGTTTGGCGTGGACTGGGTTGTCTTGGAACAGCCCGGCGCCGCTGGGCTGGACTGTCCCTACCGAAACCGGGCGGTGGAAGTATGTCGCATCGAGTGATTTCCGGAGGTGCCGGCTAACACTCGGCCTTCGGGCCATTACAAAGAAGGAATCAACTTTCGTTTCCCTTCGATGAATTCTGCGACGATCCGATTAGCGAGGGCGAGTTTTGCTGCGACCGCAATGTCTCTTTCGTGATCAAGCAGCATCATGCAGACACTCAGAGCGTCGCCCGTCCCGGTGCTGTTCACTTGCCGCGCGACCGGCACTGAGGGTACAACCGCCAGTGCACCCCGTTCATAATATCCGGCCCCGCCAGCTCCGAGATGGATGACGACGGACTCCACCCCCCAGTCTTCTAACTGGCGCAAACTGCCGTCAAGATCGGCGGCTCCGGTGAATTCCATCAATTCGCGCGTATTCCCATGGGCCATGTCAACCAAAGGCAGAATCTTGCGGAGAGCCAACTTCCGCTCACCAACTGTTTCTGGATTGGCGGACGTGTTCCACTGAGGATCCCAATTGATATCGAGCGAGGTTCGCATGCCCAGCTTCCGTGCATAGTTGAAGAGTCGTTCGTTACCGCCTTCTAACATTGGCCGCGAGAACCATACGTCAGCCCGATGGAGATGGTCGTATCCGTGAAGCGCCTTAAGGTCGAGGTCTTCGAAGCTCAGCGCTTCATTATTGGGGAGAGAACTTAGAAAATGCCGGTGACCGTCCGTGAAAGCGAGGTTCACCGAAGTCCCCGTCGCACACTTAGCTGAGCGGCTCAAATGAGGAGTAACGCGGTGGCGAAGCAACACCTCTTCCAATCGCCGCCCTAATTCGTCGCCCCCAACCTTGCCGAGAAACCCTACTCTGGCTCCCAAGGCAGCCGCGGCACAGGCGCTGTTCGCACCGCCCCCGCCTACTGACTCAGCCGTCCAATCGAGGGGCGTTTCGCCATCTTCAAAAATATGAGGGCCAGCTTGAATGGGGGCGAGCTTGATGTCGCGATTGATATTTCCAACTACACAAAGATTCGCAGTCTTGAATACTTCATCGCTCAAAGGCTCGTGATTCAGCATGGACCGGCTTTCTCTTCCGTGGCGGCCAGCGTCGGAGTGGACTGGCGCCCACCGCGTTTCTGGACCGACAACCCCGCTGCCGATGTAGCGAGTCTCAGGGTCGCCTCGAGCGAAAGGTTCTGTAGAACCCCGTATGCGAACGCGCCATGGAAAATATCTCCCGCACCCGTAGTGTCAATGGCCTCGACCGCACAAGCCGGGACTTGGCGAAAACTGCCCGCGTCCTCATAAATGAGTCCGTGTGCGCCGAGGGTGACAACGATGACGGCGTCCTTACGGGCTACAGCGCGCAGCTTGTGCAAGCATTCGCGTCGTGCAGCGTCGCTCGCGAGGTCTGGCAGTCCGCTGACCTGCGTCGCGAAACGCTCCGCGGTTACGAGAAAGTGGACTCTGCCCGCCAGTTCTTTTGTGCCCGGCCGAAGCGATCCCGCATCAAGGATGGAAACTGCCTGAGGAAAGGCCTCAAGCGCCACGAGAGAAGCTTCCAGCTCATGTCCGTCCAACAGCAGCACTTTGGGAGTGATTGCCTGCAATTGGGAGAGATTTAACCGTAGCGTGCCGCGCTCCGCTTTTCTGTTCACGATCGTGCGGCTGCCGTTGCTGATGTTGACCAGGACCACTGACACCGCGGTTGCGTGGTCGTGGCGTGTTTCCGTAAGGCTGAGGTCTGTGCCTACCAACTTGAACTCGTCGAGTATCCGCTGGCCATGGGTGTCATCTCCCACGAGTCCCGCGAATGCGCAGTTCACTCCCCATGACGAAAGCAAGTAAGCGGCATTGGCCGCGGGCCCGCCGCCTTGCTCGATCATTTCGTAAGTCTCCAGTTTGCTATTCTCGCGAGGAAACTCCTTGACGAACAAGCTTATGTCGTAGGACGCGAGCCCAATGGCCAGCAACTCAACTCCGCGCATTCGGAACTACGCCCCCGTTCTGGAGATACATGGGAAAGATTTTCTCCCACCAAATGGATTGCCTCTGTCTGGGAGAATAAAATTCACTCGAACAAGCGCAGTGATCAATGTTGAAAATCGGAGTTGAACCCATGGTCTTCGCTCAAATTTGAGTTCGCTACCCACAAAGAAGCAACAGCTTAGCACGGCTCGCAGCGGGTTGACATACGCTCAAGTTTCCATGGGTTTTCACTTTTAAGTCGCTTCGCCGCGAGGCAACCTCCGGCAACCACCGTCACAAAATCGAATAGGTCATCCGTTTGAACCCGACTGTGGCGCGACTTAATTTCCCGCCTCGGCGGGAGCTTTCGCTCCCCACTTGATGATCTTCAGATCCAGCACAAAAATGCTGTACAGAACCGGCACAAGCAGAAGCGTGATGAAAGTTGCGACCGCCAACCCACCGATTTGTGCGTAACAGAGCGGCTGCCAAAGCGGGCCTCCGTGGCTGGCGAGTGGAAATAATGCAAGTATGGTTGCGCCGACCGTAATCAGCACCGGCCGCAGGCGCTGAATGCCGGCATCCTTGAGGGCTTGTTCGAAAGGTTCCCCTTTTTCGTGCATTTCTTCGATGAAATCGAAAAGCACGATCACGTGGCTTACGATGACGCCAATGAGGCTCACAACCCCGAGAAAGGACATGAATCCGAAGGGCGTTCTGGTTAGCGCCAGAAGAATCAGGGCGCCGACCACTCCATAGGGCGTCGCTGCAAACACCAGCAACGGCTTGATCGCATTGCCGAACTGCAGCAGGAGTGCAAAATAGATACCAATGACCGAAATGACCAGCACGACCACGAGATTCGCAAAGCCTTGTTGCTGCTTCGCTCTCTCTCCGCTGATTTGAATGCGATAGCCGGGAGGCAGCGTGCGCTCCAACTCCTGGAGATTTGGCAGCGCCGTCTTCAAGATTTCCGAGGCCAGCACTCCTGGCTGCGGATAACAATTCAAAGAAATCATCCGAAAGTGCTCTTGCCTTCGAATTCGCTGTGTCTCCATCGTGTTCTGCACCGACGCCACCGAGAGCAATGGAACCTTCTGTTCGCCGGTCGAAGAATAAACGTACAGATTTTCTACGTCGGAAAGCCGGGCCCGCTCTCCGGGCTGTAAGCGGGCGACCACCGGAATTTGTTTGTTCCCCACTCGCAGCGTCGTCACCCATGATCCACTAATGCCCGCCATCGCTGAGTTTGCAACGTCACTATTGGTAATTCCTGCCATGTTGGCGCGGTCGGGATCGACGTGCAATCGCACTTCCGGACCTTCAGCAAACCAATCGTCCTGCACCACAGCCACGCCCGGAGCGCCTCGCAGAATGCTCTTGGTCTGCGCGGCAATTTGGCGCAGAGTGTCAATATCGTGAGGCTCATCCTTGGGGTCTACATCCGAAAATCCGAATACGCGGACTTGCACGGGCACTTCAACCGGGTTTGTCTGAAGCTGATGAACAATAAGATTGGCGCCGGCTATTTCGTTGGTCAATGCCGCTTGCAGAGGTTCGATCACCTCCGGCGTGGCTTCTTTGTTATTGAGTTGAACGATGACTTGCGCGTAATTAGGCTGCTGTTGCTCGGGCGAAACCGAGAACCAGAAGCGTGGCCCACCGCCTCCCACAAAACTGGTCAACGCTTGCAGCAGCTCCCCTGAAGATTGCGCGGCTTCCGCTTTCTTCAACTTGGGATGTTGCCATTCATAGTCCGCCACTACCCGGCGAATGATCTCCTCCGCATGCAGCGCCGTGGCATTGGTCACCGAAACCGGCGTGTCGTTCGGCATCCAGATATCGACATACGACCAATACTGCACATCGTCGGGAAAGAATTGCGACTTCAACGTGAGCGCAGCCAGCCCGCCGACCAGTAGAAATGCAAGCGAGGCGGCGAATACCTTCCAGCGATGCTCAATGGCAAAGCCCGAAACCCGGTAATAGAAACCGTAAAAACCGCGCTGCCGTTTCTCCTCCAGAGATGGTTCGGGCTTCTTGCCGGTCCTGAGCAGGTAGTAGCCGAGCAGCGGGATGAACGTCATGGACGCGATTCGCGAAGACACCAGCGCGCAGGTCATGACGATGGGCAAGCTGTACAAAAACTGGCCGGTGTTGCCGCTTACCATCAGGAACGGCAGGTACGCAATGATGTTCGTCGCGGTCGCATACAGAATGGCGCGAGCCAGCTTCGTCGGTCCAAGCCAAGATGCGTTGAGGGGCGATTGTCCGGCCGCCAATTCCCGTTTGATGGCATCGTTCGCGACGACGGGGTCGTCCACCAGAAGGCCCAGCGCAATGATCAGGGTAGCGATGGAAACCTGTTGCAGATCGATGCGTACCGTAAACGCCATGCCGAATGTCATCGCCAGCGTGATCGGAATCGAGACCGCCATCAGGAGTGCGGAACGCCATTCCCAGAAACCCACGAGGGCGATGAGGACGACCAGCAGGATTGCCTCATACAGCGCGTCCATGAACAAGCCGATACCTTCCCTGACCTGGAGCGGCTGATCGGAGGTGTGTGCCACGATTAAATCAGGCGGCAACAGTGTCGTAAGGTGCGCCAGTTCGTCGGTAATGTTGCGTCCGAACTCCTGAATCTGCTGGCCCGAGCGCATGTAGATGGCGAGCGTGATCGCCCGGCTGCGATGCCATTCGCCTTTCTTGTCGGCCCACGTGTAGTAATTAAGGTACTGTGCTGGACTCTGGTAGCCCTGGCTGATCTGCACCAGATCGCGAAGATAGACCGGATCGCCGCTCGAGGAACTTCCGACGATGGCATCGCCGATCTCGCGCGCGCTTTGAAACTGCCCTGAGGGATCGAGAATAATGTTGCTCGCTCCCGCTTGGACAGTGCCTCCCGGGAGCGTGATGTTCCGCGCGCCGAGAATGTTCCTCAGATTCGAAGGCTGAAACCCATAGGCGGCTAGCCGCTCCTGCGAGTAGTCGAGGTAAACGGTTTGTTGCAAAACCCCTTTGCGCTCGATGCGTGAGGTCTGCGGCACCCGCAACAAGGTGCGCGAAATCAGGTCGGTGTAATCGTCGAGTTCCGCGTAAGTGTATTTTGTCCCGGCCACCGCCCTCAGCTTGTCACGGGTTTGCCGCACATCGCGCACGATCATGGGCGACCAGATATCCGGATGAATGTCGGACTGTTGCAGCCGCGTGGAGAGATACTCGTCCAGAAGACTCTGGATTTGCCGGTCGTCCGATTGCGTCTCGCCATCTACGGCCACAAACCCAGAGCCGCCGATGATCTTGGTATGGCTTAGAACTTTTTTCTCTTCCGCATAGCGGCGAAAGTTCTCGGTAGCTTGCCGCACGCTCACCTGGGAAACGGATAGCGGGTAAGCAAGAACAAGGCTCACCGGCGCTCCGGAATGTTGTTTGTCGCCAGCGCGCGCCAGTTCAATACTCTGCGCGATGGCTTGCGCCCGCAGGTTGATCTCGACATCGTCGGCCGGCGGGCTCGCGACCGTCAGCATCAGCGCCGCGGTGTCACCGAAATCACTCTGGAACTGAATGGGCCCCGCGCCCTGCGGCAAGCGCGGACTCAAAGCTACCAGCCGCAAGTTGATGTCATTGAATTGATTCCGTGTATCTTTGGTGTCTTCCGCCAACTGCACATAGACGAACGAGGCTCCGGGCAGCGAGATGGAGCGGATACCATAATCGGCCGCGCTCGAAGGGCGAATCGTCTTGTTCTGCGCTATCGCATCTTCGATGGGACGGGTAACCAACTGCTCGACTTGCTGCGCCGTCGCTCCCGGATACTGGCAGACTGCAACCGCAACCCGCACCGTGATCTCCGGGTCTTTGCGCTGTGGCATGTTTCGATAGCCGTACGCGCCCCAGACGATAACGGCGACTAGCGCGGCCCATGCGATTTGCCGGTGCTCCACAAAAAAGCGCGACGTATTGTGAGTGGACCGGATGTGTTCTTCGTCAGTCTTGAAGGCCATGGCTGTCTTCGTTCAGGGGAGAACCCGCACTTCTTGTCCATCGGCCAGAAACTGTCCGCCGGTCGCGACGATTCGCTGGTCTGCCACGAGTCCGCTCAGAACCTCGACGGAGTTTCCATAGGTTTTGCCAATCTGCACATTGCGGCTTCGGGCATAGGTCTTGCCGTCGCGATCGTCGACAAGAAAAACTGCGAACCCGTTGGCAACGTACTTTGAGGAAACTACCGCCGCGAGCGGCACCACCAGCCGAGTCTGCACCGCCTGAGACTGGCCAACCGTAAGGCTTCCGATCATGCCCGGCCGGATCGTGTCCTTTGGATTGGGAATCGTAATCTCGACGGAAAATACCCGGCTTCTGGGATCAGCCACCTGCGCAATGGCGGTTACCGTGCCTTGCACCGGGTCCTGAAGAGTGTCCAATAAAACTGCCTGCCGCTGTCCCAGCCGGATTTCTGAAAGCGCATAGTCTGGCACCGCAAAGGTGGCCTTCACCAGACGTGTATCCACCATGCTGAAAGCTTTCGTGCTGCTGCCGACAAGCATTCCCAGTTCGATATCGCGAGAAGTGATCCAGCCCGCAAAGGGCGCTCGCAAGGCGGTATCGTGCAGCGCCAAATTGGCCTGTTCCAATTCGCTTTGCGCATTTGCGATCGCCGCCCGCGCCGATTGAGTTGCAGCCATCGCAGAAGCGCGCTGCTGTACCGCGCGGTCGTAGTCGGGCTTGGTCAGACTCGCAGTCTGATAGAGCGCCGTGGCACGGTCATAGGCCAGCTGCGCTTCTGTTTGGCTGGCCCGCGCGGACGCAAGCTGGGCCTTGGCCTGTTGGAGCGCAGCCTGCGCTTGTTTCACTCTTAGCTCGTAATCGGAAACGCGAACCCGTGCCAGTTCGCTGCCCGCGCTTACCCTGTCACCAATTCCAAGCGGACGCAGCCGGCCATCACTTCCTTTTACTTGCAAAATACTATCTACGGGCCCACCCGATTTGAACGCCAGATCGACATGAGCAAACGGGGAGATGGAAGTAGAAAATCTTTGTCCCACATCCGGGACGTATTGCTGTACCTTGCCGACGCTCACAGTTTGCAGCCGAACTTCAGGCTCGCGGCCGCATCCACCACTCAGTAGAGTGATGGCGCAGAGCGCGAACAGCCTACGCCTGCAGCGGGAAACTGGAATCCTTCCTGCGACGCTCATCTAGTCGTCTCCGAGGGCCCGTTCGAAATCCGCGCGGGCCGTCCAAAAATTCGCCAGAGCCTCCTGATATTTAGCCTCCGCCTGCGACACAGTTGCTTGCTGCTCCAGCAGTCCGGAAAGCAATATGGTCTTCTGCTCGAAGCCCCGAGTCATCTCCTGCAGTTTCTGTTGCTCCGCCGTGCGCGCATCGCCGTTGGCCTCAAGCAACATGCGGGCTTCATTCAGCTTTCGATATTTTTGGTCCACATCGACAAGGATTTGTTGCTCGGCATCCTGCTCGGTGAGCCCTTTTTGCTGGGCTACCGCCTTCAATTCGCCGGTTTTGTGTTTCTTGTACCCCCAATCAAAAGGCTGCCAGCTGAAAGCGAATCCGAGCGAGGCAAAGTTCTCCGGCAGAAAGTTAATGTTTTGAAAAGACAGGTAAGTGACTTGGAGGCTGAGATCGGGAATGTATTCCGCTTTTTCGCGGCGAACCTCCATCTCCGCCACTTCGCTCTGCAATCGCGCTTCTCTGATCTCGGCACGTTGCTCTAACGCTCGCTTACGGGCTGCCTCCAAATCCAACTCCAGTGCATCCGGAGCAGGCTGAGGTTCGACCGTAAACGCGGTACGTACGTCTCGCCCCAGGAGCCGGTTGAAAGATTCTTTCTGCAAGTCGAATGCGTCCTGCAATGTCAGCAACTGATAGCGCTGTTGTTTTAGCTTGGCCTTCACAGTAAGAGAATCCGAGAGCAGAACGGTTTGTTGCTTTAAGTTTCTATCCATCAACTGGGAGAGTTCCTCCAGGTATTTCACGCCTGCTTCCGCGCTGCTTATCTCCGACTGCGTCTCCGCCAGTTGGTGGTACGCCTCTTTGACCTGCCTCACCGTCTCTTGATGTTGCGCGCGAAGGCTTTCTTTAGTGAGATCGAGGCCGAGCCCAGCCTCGCGGACAGCCAGGTTAACTTTGTACAACTGCGTCAACGGCTGGCCTGCGGATGCATAGATAAAGCTGGAAAACCGTTCCGGCGTGCTGATGGTCGAGGTCTTTCCTGGAATAGGCCCGGTGGATGGATAGACGCCGAGAGTGCCAGCAGGAATGGTGAACGACAAACGCTCCAGCGGAATTCCCGACAGAACATAAGAGTTCAGCTGAGGGAAGAAGTTGGTTCGCGCTGCCGCAACACTCTCGCGAGCCTTTACCACGTCGAGACCGCTGATCTTAAGTTGCCTGTTCTCGTGAATCGCGATGGTGACCGCATCGTCGAGGGTAAGCGTAGGAGCGGCGCTGGACGTTGCGGTTTGTCCGAAGGAAAAAACGGAAATCGTCATCCCCACGAAAAGCAGGCACGCAGCAAATCTGTGTGTATCCATTGGAATCGCCAACGAACTCAGAGGACAAAAATATCACCGAGTGCAGATCGCGAAAGAGCCACATGGGCCCAGAATGGATGCAACGAGGAAACGTCCGAAACGCGAATCGGCTCTGAACCCATGGTGCGAAAGGGGGGACTCGAACCCCCACGGGTTGCCCCGCCAGATCCTAAGTCTGGTGCGTCTGCCAATTCCGCCACTTTCGCCTACGGTCATATTAGGCTACAGCGAACGGTCACAGCAACCGCTGCGTGCGGGCCACACGGCACAAATTTATGCCGTCGCCATGTCAGAGGGTAGTTCGGGAAAGTATGATCAGCGTTGGCAGGCTCGCGACATCCCCACCGGGACGGAGAGTTCGGCGGGTCCAAAGAGATTCAGGCGACGTTCCCGGGCACTGGAGACAATAGCCCAGGGATTCCGCCGCTTGAAATTCTTACTTCAATCCGTAAACATCCAACTCGCCCTGCGGATTCGTCACGCTGACCAGATCGTGGCCAGTCGCGATATAAACTTTCCCATTCGCCACCATGGGCGCGCTAAATTTAATTCCATACCCGGGCGCGTCCCCGGAATTCTGCCCGCTGTCGTAAAGTTCGGTTGCCAGATTGGTGGCATCGTAGGCACGCAGCGTCGCCGCGGTCGGAGTTGTAACCCCGGAGCCCTGAATCGGCAGCCCGTGATCGATCATCCACAGAATTCCGTTGCTCGTGCCCTCCGCCGAAATGAACGGCGTGGTGCCGAAGCTGCCAGGCTGAATGCTGGCTGACGTTTCTTCCTCCGCGGTCAACTGTCCGTTGAAGGCAAACCGTCTCACCCCTCCGCGCACCGTCGAGACCGACGGCGTCACTCCTAAATACACCGCGCCGTTGAAATACGCAGCCGTCCCGAAAATCTGGTACGAATTGATGTCGGTCGTTAATGTATTGCCGGAACTGTCCGTACAGGTCGCGCTGTACGGCGGCGAAAAGTCGGGTTCGAACCACAGGGTTTGGGTCGCTCCCGCATCGTTGGCTTGCATTCCGCCGAGCGCCGTGGTGTTTACCAGATATAATTTTCCCGTCTTTCCTCCCGCCAGCGCCTGCGTGCTTCCGGGGATCAGCAACAATCCGCCAGCCGCCAGGTCCGAGTCGTTGCAATCCATAAAGGCGTAATCGTAGGGCGTGAAGTGATCGAGCAAGTGAAGCTGCGCGTCGAATCTCAGTACCGACTCGCCAAATGACGTCTGCCCATCGTAGGGACCGTTTCCAGTGGTGATGTAAACGCTCCCGCTGCCATCGACCGCCGGTCCGCCTCCGCCCATCCACACCCCGCCCGCGGATCCAAACGCCCCTTCCCCATTCAGGTTGGGACTGGCATTGAAAACTCCGGTCTGGGCCAGAGTTTGCGCATTGTAAGCCAGCAACCATCCGCTATGGCAACCGCCAAAGCCAATGTATACGCTGCTGTTGGCCAGGAGTAGCGCCGCCCGCTGGATGCATGCAGTCGTCAACGACACCACCCCATTCACCAACTCCGAATTCGTTCCCGGCACCGACGCCTGAATCGCCACCGGTCCACCGAACTTCTCCGCGCCACTGGTAATATCCAGCGCATGGAGCCGAAACACTCCCCCGCTCGTTCCCATAGCCACCGATACTACATAGATGGTGTTCGATGTAAGATCAATCGCCGGCGTCGAGGTCACCCCCAGATAAGGTTGAATCGCCCCATCCGTAACCGGCGTTTCTCCAGTTTGCAGCAGCGAAACTTTCCACAGCGGCGTACCGCTTCCATAAGTGTCGGCGTCAAAGGCGTACACGCTGTCTTTCTGCGTCGCCACAAAGACCACGTTGTGTACACTGCCGTTGATGGTCGCATTCGACACCAGCAGCGGCTGGCCGTACACGTAGCCATCCACTAAATAAGAAAACAGTTTGCCAAATTTCTGCGCGGTCACATTGGCTGTCGTCAGCGAGCCTTCGGCTGCGTTCAACCCACTGCGCTGCGCATCAAAATGCCAGAACGGCACATTCACCCAGGAGTTGAGCGTCGCGCTGCCGTATGTTCCACTCAGGGAAGCCGTCACCGTGGTCGAACCCGAGGCCGCCGCGGTCGCCAACCCAGTCGAATTCACGTTGACCATCGCTTGATTTCCCGACGCCCAAGTTACGGTTGTGCTCACATCTGCCGTTGATCCGTCGCTGTACGTCGCGGTGGCGGCGAACTGCTGCGTCCCGCCCACCAAAATGCTGGCGCTGCCCGGCGCTACCGAGAGCGAGGTCAGCGTCTTGGACGGCGGCGGCGTGGAGGTACTCGTGGAGGTTGAAGTCGTCGAGCTCGGCGAACCTCCGCCACACCCAACGCTTCCAATCAAAAGTAAAAAGGTGAGAGATAGAGCAAGGACGAAAGCAGTACTCTTGCAAGCATCCCTGCGCGTGGCGAACATTGCAGTGTTGTGTCTTCTCCGGCCGCCACGTTAGTAGCTAAATCCACGTTTTGGGTTGCCAAAGCCGGGAGCCATGCCCGCCGAATCCCCGTACCAGCGCGGCTTTTCACAGCTTCAATCTCTGAATGCCACCCTCCCACTGCTCGCCTGGACACCCTTCCTTTTCGCGGAGGTTCGGGAGGCGGCGCGGCCACACCACGTAAACGCCAGAGCGCCACTTCCCTGCGGGTTCCTTCCGCGACCGGTTGAGTTCCTCTCGAGGGCTGTCAGTTACAATGTGTTTTGTTCTTCGGTCCGAAACAGAATTGGCAGTGCATGTTTGAACGGAGAACTGGCTACCGGCCATACCGAGACTCTATGACCACGCTGCAGGAGTTCAGATGTGAGATTTGCGGAACTGTGACCAGCAATCCCCTCCACTGGTTTGTTATTCGCTGCGGCGACACCGACCTCACCGTGCACCGTTGGAACTCCGCCGCCGCCAACGCCGAGGGCGCCCGGCATTTTTGTGGCGAAGCCCACGCCGAGGTGTACATCAGCCGGTGGTTCGACTCCATCTGCGCGCCTCCAAGGCCGGACTTCAACCGCGCCTCCCCGACCAGGTAGTGCGCCGCCCAGCGTGATGGAAACTGACGGGCCCACCTCGATGCGTTCGCTACACTGGAAAAATTATCTCGCGTGCTTTCTGGCCGGTGTCTTCCTGATCCACGTATTACCGCATGTGCTGAACGGCTTCAGCTGGATCAATGTCCTCGCAATCGTAGTCAGTCTCGGCGTGGGCTTCGTGTTGCTGTGGATGGGGAAGTTTTCTTTCAGAAATCTGTGGACAGTCGTTCT
This sequence comes from uncultured Acidobacteriaceae bacterium, assembly GCA_963712035.1. Taxonomy (GTDB): domain Bacteria; phylum Acidobacteriota; class Terriglobia; order Terriglobales; family Acidobacteriaceae; genus PALSA-270. Next base: position 28,948 of record CAVQGL010000014.1, read on the forward strand.
TCTCCTGGCCGGGATGATTTCCGTCTTGCTTTATGCTGCCGTGCGCTCCCATCGATAACACTAGATAAAGTGCGCATCTCAACCCCGCGTGACCTCTGGGATTTTTTTGGTGCCGAGCGGGCGGAGGATTGATGCCTCTCACATTATTCCTCATTCCTTACTCCTTCGTACTGGGGCTCAACACCAGGACGGTATCGGCAATGGCGCGGCGCTGATGGAGGAATTTCAGGCGCACGATCTGCGGGTATGAGACCTCCTGCCCGCGCGCCACCAGCAGCACTCCCACATTGGTTCGCATCTCTTCTTGAAAGATCATTCCAGTCTCCAAATCAGAGATGGCCACCGTCCGTAATTCCATATCGAGCGAGTCGGACCGGATGGTGCCTAAGGCCCGAAGTATTTTGGGATCGAACTGAGGATCGTAATGCAGCTTCGTGAGAGCTTCGGAATCCGACAATCCCTGCAGCTTAAGATCATCAAAAGCGCAGGCAACCCGCAGTAGGTCCGCTCCCGTTTTCATGCCGTGCGGCATTTGCTCCTCGGGGGCGGCCGCGCCAAAACGCTGTTGGCCCACTATCCACGCGATGCCGTCCAGCCGGGGAATATTGCTCAGCAGGTTTCGCGCAACGCTGGGATGCATCTCGAATGCCGTCTGGTCCTCTTGGGAGAGTTTCTTCCCGGAATAGGCCGCCTCGATGATTTCCGGGGTAAGGGTTATGCATCCCAATTGCGACAACATCGCCGCGATCTCATACTTCCACTGATTGCCCAGACCCAACTGCGCAACTAAGTGTCGGACATATCGCCGCAGCCGCAGGGCTCGGCTGAACGCGGCCGGGTTCGCCAGGCTCAGGACATCGATGAGAACCTTGATACTTCCCATCAGCGTGTTCTCAAGCAAATCCTTCTCCGCCGTGATGAGACGGTGCTGCACCAGGCAGGTGGTCAAAGCCTTCTTCAGAACGTTTGCCTCACAAGGTTTGGTCAAGAATTGAAAGATACGGCCTTCGTTCACTGCCTTCAACGCGCTCTCCAGATCCGCCTGTCCGCTGAGCATGACGCGAACCGTATTGGGCGATGTCTTACTGACGCGGGCAAGAAACTGCACTCCGTCCATCTCAGGCATGCGCATGTCGGAGACGATGACCGCATAGGGACCATCGGCAGCAATCTTATCCAGGGCCTGCTGGCCACCCAGTGCCGTGTCCGGCTGGAAATCTTTGTGCAGGGTGCGTCTGTAACCCTCCAACACCGCCAGTTCGTCATCTACAAATAGAATCTTCTCAGTCATGGGATTCCCCTTCCGCCTTGACGTGGGCGTGCTCTCTCTGAAAACCGCGCCATAGATCTTCTTTTCCCCCCAGCCCCAGACGATCCAGGTAGCTTAGGTCCAGCTCAATATCGTGATTCAAAGGTGATACGTCACTCGCGCTCACAATGGCATCCGCCGCGTGCACCGCGGTTAAAGACGAAAACTTTGTCTGTGTGGAATCCGCAGGATGATGGTGAAAGGCAACGGCATGAATCAGGGGCGCGGGCAGACCCCAGATGCTCATCAGATAGGCGCCCAGTTGCGCGTGAGTACAACCGAGATGCTCAAGTTCCAGACCCAAAATGCTCCCGGATTCAAGGTCTTTTCGCTCCAGGATGCGACGGTACTCGCGGGGCATCTCAGCCAGAAGCACAGCCTTGCCGACATCGTGCAGCAACCCTGCCGTAAAACTTTCCTCTTCCTCAGATTTCTTCTGACTTTCCGAGTTGGCGATTAGCTGCGCCAGCGCTCCCACCGCTACACTGTGTTCCCACAGCGCAGGCAGGTACGCGGCGACTTCGGAATGGTTATCAAACTGAGAGAAGACGTGAACCGATAACACCAGAGTTCGTACCGTCTCCGTGCCAATCAGAGACAGCGCCTGGGGGAGACTTGACACTTGCCCGCGTATACCAATGAAAGCTGAATTTGCCAGTTGCAGAATCTTGGCCGCCATTCCAACATCCTTCAAAATGATTCGCTCGATCTGTGCCTGGGAGGCGTCCTCCGAGTGCAAGGCGGCGGTTAACTCATGATAGAGTGTCGGCAGGCTGGGAATCGATCGCATCCGTGACACCATCGCTTTCAACGATCGATTGCAGAGAAGATCGCGCATGGCCAAAGCTTGACCGAGCCGTAATGTCAGCTCTTCCGGATCGCACGGCTTTGATAGAAACTGATGAGCCGGCGTGATCGAACGAAAAACAGCCTCCCGGCTCGATTGCCCCGAAAGCACGATGCGCACGACATCCGGGCAACGTAGTTTGACTTGTTCCAGTAGCTCTGCACCGTCCATCCCTGGCATGCGCATGTCCGTGATGACCGCGTCATATGCCTCTTTCCCTAGAGCCTCCAGCGCGGCTGCGGCACTGTTAGCAAAATGGATGTCCCACTCGCCGCGCTTCCCGTGCAAAGCTCGCCGGAGGCCATCGAGGACCAGCGCATCGTCATCGACAAACATGAGTCGTTTGAGCATCAACTCTTCCTCCTGGCGCCCGCCTGATTGATTGGCAGGTGGATGAAAAACGTGGTACCCCCGCCCGTCTCGGTTTCAAACCATATTTTGCCGCCATGCTTTTTGACGACTACACTATGAGCCATCGCGAGGCCTTGCCCGGTTCCTTTGCCTACCTCTTTGGTGGTGAAGAACGGGTCAAAGATTCTCGTACGGATGGCTTCGGGAATCCCGGTTCCGGTGTCCGCAATCGAAATTTCTGCAAAGCCGTCCCGCGCCCGGGTACGAACCGTAATCCGTCCCTTTTCACCCTCTTTGACTGTTCCTTTGATGGCGTGCGCGGCATTCACTATGAGGTTCAGAATGACCTGGTTGATATCGCCGGCATAACACACTACTGGCGGAAGAGTTTCATCAAACTCGGTGGCCATCTCGGCCACGTACTTCCACTCATTGCGGGCTACCGTAATTGTGGATTCGATGGCTTGTTTGAGATTGGTAGCGGCCTTATCTACCGATCCTGGGTGGGAGAAGTCCTTCATGGCGCGAACAATCTTGGCGACTCGCCGGGCCCCGTCAAGACCTTGGTCGATGGCGCGCGGCACCTCGGTCACAATAAAGTCAAGATCGCGGGCGCGTTCGGCTTGCTCAAGACGCGCCAACATGCCCGGCGGTAGCACCGTCTCGGCATTGCGCACCGCCCCACGATATAGTTCCAGCAACTCGCGCGTACCTTTCCAGGAATCGCGCAGAAACGTGAGGTTGTCGGTCACAAACTGTGTGGGGGTATTGATTTCGTGAGCGATGCCGGCCGCCAGCTGTCCAATGCCTTCGAGCTTTTGCGCCTGGCGCAGTTGGCTTTCCAAAGCGCGCCGTTCGGTAATGTCGCGGGCAAACGCGAAACTGTATTCTTGGCCGTCGAAATCCAGGTAGTTCGCGGTCACCTCCACCGGAAAAATTCTTCCGTCTTTGGTTTTGTGCTTGGTTTCAAAGGTCATCGAACCCTGTCTTTTGAGCTCCAGCCAGAACTCGCCCCAAGCTTCTTTCGGGAAAAGTGGATTAATATCGGGAATCGATAGCGACAAAAGTTCTTTGCGCGAATAGCCTAACGCGAGACACTCCGCCTGGTTCACATACACGATGCGGGCCTGCGAATCGATCCATTCGATCCCGTCCGAAGCATGCTCCATGGAGAATTGTGTCAGCAGAAGTTCCTTTTCCGCACGCATGCGCTCGGTGATGTCCTGCTTGATCGCAACAAAATGAGTAATCTCCTGGCCGTCGGACCGGACCGGGGTAATCGTCATTCCCTCGGTGTAAAGAGTTCCATCCTTCCGGCGGTTGGTGATTTCACCGCTCCAAACCTTTCCGGAGGTGATGGTTGACCATAGATCGGTGTAAAAGGCCTTGTCGTGCTTGCCGGAATGAAGAATGCGGGGATTCTTGCCGAAAACCTCGTTCTTGGCGAACCCGGTCATTTCCGAAAACGACTCATTGGCCCAGACGATGGTTCCCCGCCGGTCCGTAATTACGATGGCGTTCGCCGCCGCGTCCAAAGCCGCGAACTGCAGTTTTGAATGTTTGTCGGCTCTTTTGCGGCGCGTGATATCGCGGGCAATGCAGGATTGTCCGACAATTTTCCCGGCAGCATCCTTGATGGGCGAAACCGAAAGTGAAACCTCCACGATGGATCGGTCTTTCCTCACTCGCTGGGTTTCCACGCTTAGAGATCTCCCCTGTGCCACCGCCTCCCGCAAAGCTTTCATTTCTTCCTGTTTCTCCTCCGGAACTGCGAAGGAGAATTTGCGGCCGAGCGCCTCGGCCGCAGAGTACCCGTAAATACGCTCAGCTCCCCTGTTCCAACTGGTGAGCACATCGTCGGAAGTGGTGCTCGTGATAGCGTCCTGCGAGGAATCGACAATTGCCGCCAACTGGCGGAGCGCGTCCTGCGCTAACCGGCGATCGGTGATGTCGGAGAGCAATCCATCTGCATATTGCACACCGTTATCTTCGTGGGTGGAGACGGACCGGCCATGCACCCAGATCCACTGTCCCTTCTTATTCCGCAGGCGGTACTCCATGTCGAAGGGTTTGCCTGAGGCAAACAACAGATCAAATGCTTCCGCCACTTTTCGCCTGTCTTCCGCATGAATCGAACCAAGCCACGCGCTCTCGCCCAGTTCATCCAGTTCGGCAAGGCTATACCCGGTGATCTTTTCGATACTGGGGCTCACAAACTTGATGCGGCGCTCGCGGTCCATCGTCCAGAGAACTTCCGGAATGTTGGCCACCAACGAACGGTAATGGGCTTCGCTTTGCCGGAGCTTCTCCTCGGCACTTTTGCGCTCGCTCATGTCCACCGCAATACCCAGGGCACAGGGCCGGCCATCCACGAAAATCCGCACTCCCGTCAGGTAGCAGGAAATTTTGCGGCCTTGCTTGGTCAATAGGCTCGCTTCGAAATCCGCAGCGCCAGCCTGCAGCGTCTCCTCCATCGCTTTTTTGAACAAGTCCTGGTGTTCCGGAGCAACAGTTGAGGAAATTCGAATAAGCTCGATCTCCGAAGCTGAATATCCCAACGTCTTTTCGAAATTTGTGTTCCAGAGCCGTAACCCGCCCTCAGCGTCCACCACACAGGCCAAAGCGGGCAAATTGCGGATCACAGCCTCGGCGAAGCCCTTCTGTTCTTTTGCCAGGCTCAACTTCGCTTGCTCGCGAAGCAGCAGAGCCAGTGCCGAAAGAAAGGCCACCATCCCGCCGAGAATCACCGTGACTTCATGAAATCGTGTAACCGAGAACCAAGGATGGGCTGCTTGCGCGAGTGCCTGGTTTCCCAAAATCATCGCAGCCGCAGCCATGCCAATCAGCAATGACTTCACCAGACTCGAGGGAGACCACATCGCGGCCGGTTTGAGTCGCAGGGCGGTGTTTCGGTCCTGACCTAACATCGCCATTGAGATCAACTCCATCCGGAAATAGGGCTCAGCGACCCGTACTGCCCTTTAGACATCGGCAGTTAGCCCGCCTAAGTTCAGGTGACGAAAGTTGCGTCAAAAGCCCGCTCAACCCTCTGAATCAGTAGGTCCCGTGGCACGTCGACTCCCCGAGACACCTAGGGACAGCCGCCCTCGGCTGTCCGAGGCGACCGCCGCTCGGTAGCTTGAATGGCCGCTGGCACCCCCGCCCGCGAAACGCCGTCCGCGAACCAATGGTAGGGCACGGGTTTCAGCCGTGCCAATAAAGGCAATCCTTCCGAGTCACGCCCCGCAAGGGCGCCTCGCCGCATACTCGATCACGGCAAGAGTGACCTCGCGTCTCTCTGCGGCGGAAAGTTCAGGCTCCCAGGTTCTTTCCCTCGAATTCTTGTCAAGCCCCTCAGACCACCAAATATCATCTAACTCTCTGATTCTATTCACGAAATAAAGTCATAAAGCATGTCCCATTTACCCCCTCCAATTTGCTAAGCTAGAAGTAGAAGATTAAGGAAAGAGGCGCAGCCAAAAGCTGCGCCTTTTTTGTTTCCCTGACTTCATGTAGGCAGGAGCATCCCCATGGCCGGCAAACCCGCAATCCCGCAACATTCCGGTAAGCCTCGCAAGCGCAAAAACACCAAGCGCACCGGGGAATTCTCCGAAGCCGCTTTCCTCATGAAAGCTACCAGTCTGGGATTCAAGGTTGCCAAGCCCTGGGGAGACAGCGAACGCTACGATTTCGTGGTCGCCTGTCGCCGTGACTTTTCTGACCAGGACGGCACTTTCGACGATTCCCCAGAGTCTTTCTTGCGCGTGCAGGTCAAGTGCACCGAAATCATTCGCGCCCGCGCCTATGAGGTTCGCGCCGCTTACACCATCGGTAAAGGCCGCGCCATCTATACCCCGGACGACATCGATTTCCTGGTCGCCCACATCGTGCCGCGTGATATTTGGTACGTGCTCCCCGTGAAGGCGTGCATGCCATCGCCCATGCTGCGCTTCTATCCCGACGGCGCGCGCTGCGCCCGCTTCGAACAGTACCGCGAAGCCTGGCACCTTCTCCGCGCCAAGCCGGAGCCACTCCGCCGCCTGACCGAATCGTGTGGATCGGACACTCTTGTCCGACGCTCTTGACCTTGAAGTTCTCAACGTGGCGCAGACCTACCCTGACCAAGCGACGCTCACTGCAAGCCGACCAGTGTGCGGTCCTTGTAGCTAGAGAGCGCTTATCTCCCATGTATCACATAAGCTCCTGGAATTCTTCCCTCCAATGTCCAGCACGCCGGGTGCCCCACCTTTCGCGGATTTCGAAAGGTGGGATTCCACGGAACCCACCCTGTGGGATTTTGACTTGTGTTCACTCTTGAGACCCTATCTCCCAGGTATCAGATACGCTCCCGGAATTTTGCCATCCAATGTCGCCAGCGCAGCCTCGTTTGCCTTCGCCAGCTCCACCAGATGACCATCGGTGATCTGTTTGGGCGCTTTCACCCATGCCGGAAGATCGGAGGCATCGTGATCATCCGTAACAAAAGCAAACAAGGGCACGCTTTTCATGCGAAGCAAGAGGGTGCGGGCCTGCGCAATCGTCAAACCATAGACCGGGGCCTGGACCAGCACGCGGATAAACCCTAATTCGGTTATTGCGCAGGTCATCAAGGTCGGGGATGTTTGCGCTCGCAACCAGGAGACGACCCGTCCGTGAAATTCATGGTTGGCAAATCCGAGGGCAACCAATGTATTCACATCCAGCAGATACTTCATCGCCGATTCCCTAGCTGATTTGTCATGACTGACCGATCATGGAAAGTTCGCCAGAATTTCTTCCACGTCCTTGCTGGTTAACTCGGGAGAATCTGCTCCGACACTGAGGACGGGAAGGCCGGTAACGGCGTCGGTCTCGATTTTGGCCTGCCGTGCCCGTTTGTTTCTGGGGGTAAGAACGATGCGTCCGGCTTCGATGTTTGCATCGAGCGGATCACCCGCGCGAATGCCCAGCCGGCGGCGCAGGGGGCCGGGAAGCACGACTTGACCTTTGGTAGAAACCTTGGTCTGCATGGTAAGACGATCTTACCTCGCTGTGCCCGCCACAGCAATGCTGGATGGTTTTGTTTTTTTCGGCACGGCTAAAGCCCGTGCCCTACCCAGCCTTCAAACCAACGTCAGAACAAACCAACGTCAAAAACCGGCGGACGAGGACCTCCGCCCCACACTCGATATCCCACTCCAACCCTAATCCCCTCAATCACTTGCCTCCACCCAATGCTCTATCTTCCCGTTAGACCTCGTTTTTCCCCCTTTCGTTGGGTTCCGCGTGTGTTAACTTGCTCAATCAAATAGGGTACTGGTAAGGCAATCTCTGCGAAATGCGATTGGTGCATTCACGGTAAACGCAGGGAGTTTTCCAGGTTCGAGTGCGCGAAAACCAGGGCCTTCGACAACAATCGGTCGTTTGCAACATCTAAGGGAAACGCCATCTCCAGCTGTGGAAAGTGAGAGGATATGCACAAGCCGGTTAAGTACGTTGAGAAAGCAGTGACGGTTGCAGCCCGCGGCGCGTGGGTAATCTTTGACGGTCTGAATCGCATCAAGCAGAATCCTTCTCCGACTCCCAAATGGTCGGACAAGCCTCTCCTCAAGTCTTATGAAAAGTCGAAGCCGCCTTTGGGCTGGCCTCGTGCCACCGATTCGCTGTGCCCCAAGTGCGTTCCCGAGATTCGCCAGCAGATTCTCGACGGCAAGCTGCCTTACGAAGTGCTGATGAACGAAAAGGTCGGCGAGATCAAGGCCACCATCGTCGAAAAAGATGGAAAGATCTGGATGGTGAAGGATTGCCCCAAGCACGGCCACTTTGAAGATCTGATGTCCATGGACACCGATTTCTCGCGCCACCTGGAGGACGTTTTTCCGGGCCGCGACATTGTCGCCCACAGTGACGAACACCTGCATCACCACGGCTCTTCGACCGTGAAATACGGACGCGGCTCCGTTCTCACCATCGACCTCACCAACCGTTGCAACATGATGTGCGATCCCTGCTTCATGGACGCCAATCAGGTCGGCTTCGTCCACGAACTTACCTGGGACGACATCAAGACCATGCTCGACAACGCCATCACCATCAAGCCGAAGCGCCAGATGAGCGTACAGTTCTCCGGCGGCGAGCCCACGTTGTCGCCGTATTTTTTGGATGCGGTTCGCTACGCGCGCAAAGTCGGATTCAACAGCGTGCAGGCCGCGACCAACGGAATTGAATTTGCCAAGAGCTTTGAGTTTGCGCAGCAAGCCTGCGAAGCGGGCATGCGTTATGCCTATCTGCAATTCGACGGCATCGGCAACGCCGCCAACGCACACCGCAAAGTCGGCAATCTGTTCGACGTAAAATTAAAGGCCATCGACAACCTGCATCGCGCCGGCGTGGAAATCGTGCCCGTCGTGACCATCGTCAACGGCATCAACAACGAGCAAGTCGGACGCATCATCAAGTTCGCGCTCGACAATCCGAAAAAAATCGGCTTTCTGAGTTTCCAGCCTGTAAGCTTCACCGGCCGCGACGAAGCCGTCACCGACGACCGCCGTCAGGCGCAGCGTTACACACTTTCTCATCTAGCTCATGACGTGAAAAATCAGACGGGCCTTGGCGAACCCGCCCGAGACTGGTTCCCCATCAGCTTCATGAGTACCTTCTCTGATTGGGCTGACCTCATGCATTCCTCTGACGCCGACAACAATTGGGGCCAGTTGTCATGCGGTTGTCACCCGAATTGCGGGACGGGAATGGCGGTGATGATTGACAAGGAAACTAAGGAAGCTGTGCCGGTCACGGCGTTCTTGAAGGGCGATCAGTTGGCTAAGGATATTGCCAAGGTCAACGATGCGGCGCGCGGAAAGTTTCTGACCATTGTGGGCATGGCGCTGTGTTTGATGAAGAATTACGATCCGTTCCAGTCGCCGACGCATTTCAAGTTGATGGATCTACTGAAGAAGTTCGATAAGAACTTCAATGCTACCGGAAAGAATTACGGCAAAGTTGGGCCGGACCGGACCATCGATGATGTGATGAAGCGGCGGCAGGATCGTTGGAATTTCCTGTTCATTGCGGGCATGTGGTTCCAGGATTTGTTCAATTATGATTTCCGGCGGACGGAGCAATGCATCATTCCTTACGCTACGCAGGAAGGCGAGATCTCCTTCTGCGCTTACAACACGGGCGTGGGATGGCGGAACATCATCGAGAAGATGCACATGACGGCTACGCTCACCAAGTGGTACGAGGAGCATGGGCGGCATGAGATCTTCGCCGGCGGCAAGAACGTGAAGATGGAAAACGTGGTTCACGAACTGGTGCTAAAAGATGAGCTGGTCACCATCGAAGAGCAGCGTGATCTTGACAAGCTGGGAATCGCTAAGAATTCGGGCGAAGAAAAGAAGCGGGCGCGCGATGCCAAGGCAGCACAGCGCGGAGCGCAGGTGAACGACGACGCTTACAACGCACGCATGGCGGCGCTGTATCGCGAAGTCGTGCTGAAAGAAAAGCCGGTGCAGTCGGAAGGTGGATTCATTCCGCTGGATGCGCTGGCGAAGCCCAATGGGAACGGCCACACGGCTCCGAAAGTAGAGAAAGAGATCGAGGAGCCAGTGGCGGGAGATTAAGGCAGTGGCTGGTGTTTAGTGATTGGAAGGGCCGCCCTCTCGGGCGGCCTTTTTATTTTGCGAGTGGAGACTCGAGGCCAGAATCAAAATCCCCGCGCTGGCGCAAAGAACGCGTCTAGGACGGGGCTCCCATCTGGGGATCGGCTTTTCAGTTCTCGGTTGGCGGTTCTTCGTTCTCAGAGCGCCCTATACTGTGTCTTATGCCTGACGTCGACTTGCTGGGGCCGCTGCGGCAGTATTGGGGATACAGTTCGTTTCGGCCGCTGCAAGAACGCATTGTGCGCAGTCTGGTGGCTGGGCACGACACCTGCGTCATCATGCCGACGGGTGGAGGCAAGTCGCTGTGCTACCAGTTGCCGGCGTTGGTGCTGGGAAAAACCGGTATCGTGATCTCTCCGCTGATCGCGCTCATGCAGGACCAGGCAGCGCAACTGGCGCAGATGGGAATTCCGGCCGCCGTGTTGAACAGCTCGATGTCTGCGGGCGAGCAATCGCGCATCATGATGAAAGCTCGCGAAGGCGGATACCGGCTGCTGTATCTTTCTCCGGAACGGCTGGCACGCGAGGATACGATTGGCTGGCTGCGCGGCGTTCCGATTTCCTTTTTCGCCATTGATGAGGCCCATTGCATCTCGGAGTGGGGACACGAGTTCCGTCCTGATTACCGGCAGTTGAGCCGCTTGCGAGTGCACTTTCCGCAAGCGCACATCGCCGCGTTTACGGCCAGCGCGACGCAGCGAGTGCGGCACGACATTCTGCACCAGTTGCAGCTGCGAGATCCTCACAAATACATTGCCAGCTTTCATCGTCCCAACCTGCGTTATGCGGTGAAGGAATGCAAAGGGAAAGAGATGGCACCGCTGTTGTTGAGCTTGTTGGGCAACTACCGCGAGGGCAACGTGATCGTTTACGAGCCCACCATTGCACGGGTGGAAGAATGCGTGGACTTTCTGGAGGAGAACGGCGTTGCGGCAATCGGGTATCACGGAAAGATGGAGTCTGGTATCCGCAGGCGTAATCAGGAAGCGTGGATGTCAGACGAAGTGCGAGTTCTGGTGGGGACGATTGCCTTCGGGTTGGGAATCAACAAGGCGACGGTGCGGGCGGTGATTCACATGGCGCTGCCCAAGTCGATTGAGCAGTACTACCAGGAAGCGGGACGGGCCGGGCGCGATGGCAATCCGGCTGATTGCATTCTGCTTTGGCAAAAACAAGATGCGGCGTTGCTGGCGCACTTCACCAACCAGATTGCCGATCTGCAAGAGAAAGACCGGGCTTGGCAGCGCTATCACAACATTCGGGGTTTCGCCGATTCGAAGGAATGCCGGCAGCGACAAATCTGCCAGCACTTTGGGGAGAAACCCAAGTGGGCGACTTGCGGGATTTGCGACGTGTGCGGCGGCGCGCCGGCTGGGTTGAGCCAGACCGCGAAGCCGGTGGCGGCCAGGACGATGGCCGTTGCCGTTTCCATGCCGCAGGTGGATGAAGCGCTGCGTGACTACATGCGCGAGTGGCGGCGAGACACGGCCAGGGCTCAGGGTTCTCCGGCTTTCGTGGTGATGCACGATACGACGCTGGAAGAAGTTTGCCGGAAGCAGCCGAAATCAATTCCGGAGCTTTTGCGGATCACAGGGATTGGAGAGCGTAAGGCGCAAATGTACGGGCCGCAGATTTTTGCGGCGTTGGAAAAGTTTCGCGAGGGGAAGCGGGCGGCAGCGGCGGCAAAACCAGTTTCCCGGCCGGCCGCCGAGACCAAACGCCTGCTGGAAGAAGGCCGGAGTTTCGCGGAAGTGGCCACCATTCGGGGACGGCAGATTTCCACCATCATCAGTGCGGTAGCTGAGTTGGTGGACAGTGGAGAGATCGAATTCAAGGCGGGCTGGGTGGAAGCGGAGAAGCAGCGAGAAATTGAAGCGGCATGCTCGCGGCTGGGAACGGCGGCGCTGCGGCCAATCAAGGATGCGGTGTCGGCGGAGATTACGTATGGGGACATTCGGCTGGTCGCGGCGCGGATGAGGTGGGAAGCGGCGCGGGAGAAGAAGGCGGCGGGGTGAAGAGAGTTTCACAACCCAAGCGGCATGCAATCTCGGAAGATTGTTTTTTTTCGGAACGGCTAAGGCCGATGCCCGTTCATATCGATTTGTTCGTGGAATGTTGACGCTCGACCGGAAAGTACTAGAGACGCGCTGCTCCACCCAAAAGCAAACCAGTCCTGGACTTGTCCCCAGCCTGTTCGCGGGCGGGGGCGCCCGCGCCACACCACCGCGCAAAGATCAAAGTCAAATGCGGCGGACAGGAGTGTCCGCCCCACATTCGAAGTTGCCCAGGCAAAGGCGCACTCTGGAGTATGCTCAAGGCGCACCATTTTGAGCTAAAGGTGGTTCGGAGAAATGCCCAGTGAGAAGATTCTTTGCGCATTTGGTTACGTTAGCAACGATCGTTCTAATTTCGGCTGCACTTATTTTTATTGCGGTCTCGACTGCAACCGTCGCCCAAGACAATCGCCAGCTCGCGGGTGCTCACGAACAGGGTCTTGTGCTGGTGGAACAGTATCCCTCGCCCGTGATCACGGTGAAGTCGCCGGGAGCGGAAGGCAATAAATACGGATTCGAGGGCGGCAATGTCGTCAAAGTGGGCGGGACTTGCCATCTGGTAACCACGGAGATGACGGGCGAACCGTTTTCGGTGAAAACCAAACTCGCGCACTGGAGCAGCACGGACCGCGTCCATTGGAAGCGGGTCGCGACGCTGTTCGAGTCGAGCGGGGAATTTGCCGGGAAGGATCCGCGAGCGTCGCTGTGGGGGCCGATGTTTATCTATGACAAACCGTCTCAAGAATGGGATCTGATTTATGTCGCGTATCGGGCTGAGCCGGATACGGCGACGGAGTACCGGACGAATTTCGAGGGTACCATCTGGCGGGCGGTTTCCCAGGTAAAGGGTCAGGGCGGGATTGATGGTCCATATGCCGATGTCGGCGTCCTGCTGCGTCCCGATAAAGACTCGCAGCCGTGGGAGGGTTTGCAAGGCACCGACTCTTTCTTTGCCTACCAGTTGGGGAATCGATGGATAGGTTTCTACGGCAGCGCCAACACCGAACACAAGCCGATGGAACACTGGCGAGTGGGGCTAGCCGAGGCGAGCCAACTCGCGGGCCCGTGGAAACGCCGCGCGGACACGAATCCGGTGAACCTCGACAAACGGTTTGCGGAGAATCCCATTGTGAGTAAGTTGGACGATGGCAGTTTTCTGACGGTGTATGACAACGACCATCCGAACGCGATTGGATACGCGTGGTCATCCGACGGCGTGCACTGGATGGCGGGGCGGGATCTCGTGGTGCAACCCAAAGGCAGCGGTTCTTGGGCGGATTACGTGCGCACGCCGCTCGGCTTGGTGGACGAAGGTGGCGGCGTTTTCACTTTGTTCTACACCGGATTTCAGAAGGCGGCGAACTCCAAGGACATGGGCGTCGGATCAATTGGCTTTGTGACGGTGAAGGTTCAAGCACAGTAACGGGTCTCCGGAAAATCTCACGTGAGAGTGAGCCGTGGAATCCCACCCTAGCGCATAGAACGCGCCAGGATGGGCCACCGGGCTTCAGGAGTGGTTCATGTCTTCGAAGGTAAACGGGGCGGATTTTCTGCCGGTCCAGTTGACACCGAAGGCGGAGTCGGTACTTTCCAGGTGGTAGCCGACGAGTTCGGGGATGAAGCCGCGCAGGCCGCGAGGCCATTGCTGGGGGAAAAGCGTGTCTTCGCGGCCGGCAGTGGTGTGTCCCTCGGGATATTTGTGAATGCCGGAGGCCTTCGGATTCCATAGCTGAAAAAAACCAATGGGAACGTATCCTCCGGCGTAGTCCTGCATGATGCGGGTGCCGACAGGGAAAGAATTGTTGAGATGGACGTAGGCATTGCATTCATGCTGGAGTTTGGGGAGTTCGAGAAATTTGTCCCAGGCGCGGTAGCCCTTGACGATGAAGCGGTCGATGCCGTAGATCATGCGCTTGGCGAGGTTGGCGTTGGCCAGCAGGTTGCGAGTTAAGGGCGGCAGCCAGATGTCGGCGTCGAGGTGAATGACCCAATCCTGGCGGCTCAGACGAGCCAGGCCGGCGTTGATGCCCGCGCCTTTGCAGAACTTCTTCCAGCGGGAGTTGAGCACGTCGGTGGGAACGCACTCGACGTGATAGAACTCGCAAATGCGTTGCGTCTCGCGGTCTTCGGCGGAGGTGACGACGACCATCCTGTCGAAATGATATTTGTTTTGCGGCAAGGTACAACGCAAGAAGTCGTGATAGTGGTCACAGACGACGACGGCTTCGAGTTGGAAATTGGGATCGGGAATGTGGGGAGCGACGCTAAGCAATGGATCATTTTGATAAGTCATGAAGTCCTCTTATGAATGCGATTTATTTCCAAGCTTCACCGCAAGGGGCACAGGGTCACACCGAGGAACTCCTTTTCAGTTTCTCTGCGTGACCCGGCGCTTCGGTAGGAAATTATCCGCGCGGCCATTTAACGAAGCGAGCCAAGGCGCGGCTACTTTCAACGGATGATGGCTTTGGGGGACAAAAAAAGGCGCAGCTTTATGGGCTGCGCCTTACTGTTTCCTTCTACTTCTAGCTTAGCAAATTGGCTAGGGAAAATGGGACATGGTTGGGAAGTTTATTTTATGAATGGACTGAGTGAGTTAGCGGGAATTGGAGGGTTTAGGGGACTTGACAAGAATTTGGCGGGAGCCAAATTACCGGTTTTTGGCGAGCCGGGGGGAGCAAACTGTCGGCGGAACCGGGTAGGTGACACTTATTTAGCAGCGGGGGAATCAAATCCACGTGCGCTTCGGCTTTGCGTAGGGGAGGGCGGTCCGGAATTGGCGGGTCTGCATCGCGGGCTGGAATCATTGCATCTAAACCTTGACAATGATTCACTCAGGTCTTAGCATGACTTTGGGCGCAAGCATTGGATCACTGATTATAAAGCACTTATATAAATAAAGGAGCCTAAGATGGGCAAGATTATCGGTATCGATTTGGGAACGACCAACTCCTGCGTAGCGGTTATGGAAGGTGGCGAGCCCAAGGTAATCCCTAATGAGGAAGGAGGGCGGACTACCCCATCGGTAGTTGGCTTTACCAAGACTGGGGAGCGGCTGGTTGGCCAAGTGGCAAAGCGGCAAGCCATCACCAATCCTGAGAACACGGTTTACTCAATTAAGCGGTTCATGGGACGCCGCTTCGACGAGGTAACGGAAGAAATCAAGATGGTCCCTTATAAGGTCGTGCAGTCCGGCGACCACGTCGCGGTGTTGGCGCAGGGGAAGGAATATACGCCGCCGCAAGTCTCCGCCATGATTTTGCAGAAGCTGAAGAAGGCGGCGGAAGACTATCTCGGCGAAAAAGTGACCGAAGCCGTCATCACGGTGCCTGCGTACTTCAATGATGCGCAGCGCCAGGCGACTAAAGATGCGGGGCAGATTGCGGGCCTGGAAGTGAAGCGCATTATCAACGAGCCGACGGCGGCTGCGCTGGCCTATGGCCTCGACAAGAAGAAAGACGAGACCATTGCTGTCTACGATTTCGGCGGCGGAACGTTCGATATCTCGGTGCTGGAAGTCGGCGAAGGCGTAGTCGAAGTGAAGGCCACCAACGGCGACACGCACCTGGGCGGCGACAACATTGACCAACGGCTGGTCGATTGGCTGATTGACGAGTTCAAGAAGGACGAGGGTCTCGACCTGCGCGGCAAGGGAAATGAAATGGCGCTGCAGCGTCTGCGCGACGCGGCGGAGCGGGCGAAGATTGAGCTCTCGACCACCATGGAGACGGAGATCAATCTGCCGTTCATCACGGCCGATGCCAACGGCCCGAAGCATCTGGTGAAGAAGCTGACGCGAGCCAAGCTGGAAGGCATGGTCGAAGACATCATTCAGCGCTCGGTCGGTCCGTGCAAGCAGTGCTTGAAGGACGCCGGGGTGGATGCCAGCAAGATTAACGAAGTGGTGCTGGTGGGCGGACAGACGCGTATGCCCCGGATCCAGCAGTTGGTAAAAGACCTGTTTGGGCGCGAAGGGCACAAGGGCGTAAACCCGGATGAAGTGGTTGCGATCGGCGCGGCGATTCAGGGTGGGGTGCTGGGCGGCGAAGTGAAGGATTTGCTGCTGCTCGACGTGACTCCGCTGACGCTGTCGATTGAGACGCTGGGCGGCGTAGCGACGCCGATGATCCCGCGCAACACGACGATTCCGACCAAGAAGACGGAAACGTTCTCGACCGCGGCCGACAGCCAGACATCGGTTGAAGTCCACGTGCTGCAGGGCGAGCGGCCGTTGGCGGCGCAGAACCGGACGCTGGGTAAATTCCACTTGACCGGGCTTCCACCGGCTCCGCGAGGCGTGCCACAGATTGAGGTGACATTTGACATCGACGCGAACGGCATCCTCAATGTGACGGCGAAAGACAATGCCACGGGCAAGGACCAGAAGATCACGATTACGTCATCTTCCGGCCTGAGCAAAGAGGAAGTCGAGCGCATGGCGAAAGACGCGGATGCACACGCCGCCGAAGACAGGTCGCAGCGCGATTCGATTGAGGCAAAGAACCAGCTCGACTCGATGGTGTACAACGTGGAGAAGATGCTGAAGGAACATGGCGACAAGATTTCCGGCTCGGAGCGTGGCGATGTCGAGAACGCTTTGGCTGACGCCAAAAAGGCGCTGGAATCCAGCGACAAGGGTCAAATGGAAAAAGCGCGCGAAGCGCTGACCACCGCCTCGCACAAGCTGGCCGAACAGATGTACAAAGCGGCCCAGCCTCAGACGCCACCGGGAACAGGAACAACCGCAGAGGGCGGACCGGCGCCGGGTGGCAATGGTGAGGCCAAGAAGAAAGACGAAGGCGTGATCGACGCCGAGTACGTGGATGTAGACGAGAAAAAATAAGGGCAAGATATTGGGCCGCGGATTCACACGGATAGACGCGGATCAATCCGCGAATATCCGCGTATTCCGCGGTTTAGTTTTGGGTTTGACGTTTTAGGTTTGAACTGGGGAGGTAGAGAATTGAATTTCCAGATAAAAGGACAAGAGTATTTCTTAGCATTTGTGGAGGACGAACGGCGCTGGTTCGTGTTCGCGCCGAATTCGCAAGGAGTACAGCGGATTCCGGTATACGTGGATGCGCCAGCGACGTCGGAACGAAGCCGGGGGGAGCGCGCGACTCCGAAACTGTAGTCCTTCGACTACGTTGTCATGCGCTTTGCGCATGACAACTTCGCTCAGGATGACATTTTAGAAAATGGCGACCACCACTAAAAAAGACTACTACGAAATTCTCGGGGTGAAGAAGTCGGCCTCGGTTGAGGACATTCGCAAGGCTTTCCGCAAGCTGGCGCGGAAGTTTCATCCCAACGTCAATCCCGGAGATAAGTCGGCCGAAGAGAAGTTTAAGGCGATCTCCGAGGCCAACGACGTTCTGAGCGATCCCAAAAAGCGCAAGATCTACGACCAGGTCGGCTTTTATTCCGACAATATTGATCCTGCCACGGCCGAGGCTTACGCACGCGCAGGCGGCGCAGAGGGTGGGGGCTTTCCCGGCGGTGCAGGCGGATTCCCGGGAGGACAGCAGGCCGCAGGGGGGAACCCAGGCGCGCACTTCGATTTCAGTGGCTTCGACTTTTCCGATCTGGCTGACAGCGCGGGGCGCGCCAGAAAATCGAGTGGAGGCGGAGGCTTCCGGGATATTTTCTCGGGCATCTTTGGCGGACGTGGCGCGGCCCCGCAGGAAGGCCCGGAACCGGGCGAAGACTTGGAGTATCAGGTCAACGTACCTTTTTGGACGGCGATTCGTGGCGGCGTGATGCGCCTGAACATCTCGCGTCACGACTCTTGCGGAAACTGCCATGGGCAGGGGTTCATCGAATCGCCGGGAAAATGCTCAGAGTGCAACGGCACCGGCCAGGTGACCCAGACGGGCGGGCGGATGAAGTTCAACGTAACCTGTCCGCGCTGCCGCGGCACGGGAAAGAATATTTCCACCTGCCCGGGTTGCCACGGCGAAGGCACCGTGGAGCGCACCGAACCGCTGGAGGTCCGCATTAAGCCGGGAACGCGCGATGGGCAGCGCATCCGCATTGCCGGCAAGGGCAACGCGGGCGTACATGGCGGGTCGACGGGCGACCTGTACGTCATTATTCGGACCGGAGAGCATCCGGTGTTCCGCCGTGATGGGGATGATATTTATTTGACCGTGCCGGTGACCGTCCCCGAAGCGGCATTGGGGGCGAAGATCGAAGTGCCGACCATCGATGGCCGGACTCAGTTGAAGATTCCGCCCGGCACACAATCGGGCCAGAAATTGCGCTTGCGGGAAAAGGGTGTGCCCTCGGCAACCAAAGATGGCGCTCGCGGCGATGAGATCGTCGAAGTGAAGATTGCCGTTCCCCTGCCCCGCGACGAGGAAACCAAGGAACTGCTGCGCGAACTGGCCAAGCTGAACCCCGAGGATCCCCGGGCGGAATTGTTTAAGAACTTATAACCACAGGGGACACAGGGGAACACAGAGGAAACTTAGAGAATCCCCGGTGAGACCCTGTGTCCCCTGCGGTTGTCTGTTCTTTGGTCGGATGTCACAGAGGAGCATGGGACACTTGTGATATAGAGCTTCTGTTAGGAAGCACTATGGCAACTCGCGCTGTTCCTATACTCCGTATCAATCAAGTGACGGGCGCAATCGTAAGCGCGGCGATGAAAGTCCATTCGGTGCTCGGCCCAGGCCTGCTGGAAAGCGCTTACCAAGCCTGCTTGGCTCAGGAACTGCAGGCCCGAGGGCTTCATGTGGCCTCTCAAGTCGGCCTGCCAGTCGTATATGAGGGTGAGCGACTCGAACTCGGGTACCGGATTGATCTCTTAGTCGAAAACCTCGTGGTTGTCGAAGTCAAGTGTGTGGAGGCAATCCATCCGGTGCACCAGGCGCAACTGCTTTCTTACATGCGGCTGAGCGGGAAACACGTCGGTCTGCTGATTAACTTCTTCGTTGCCCACCTGAAAGACGGCATCAAGCGCATGGTGGACGGGGACGGCTGGGAAAAATAACCACAGAGGACATGTGTCCTCTGTGGTAGAGAAGCGCATTACCTCCGTCGCTGCCCCGCTGACAAATATTTTGCAAGATTTTTCTTGCGTCCTTAGAAATTTCCCGTAATCTCACACATGCGAACTAACTTCAGCGTAGCTTCTGGAATCTAACCCCACCAGAAGGTTCGGAACGCGGGCGAGGGCGCCCGCGCCACACGAGCAGGCTAGAGTGATTCGCCCCGAGGAGGAAGCCGTCGAAATTGGCATCAGCTAGCGCGCCCCGTCAGCAATTCCAGGCTCCAATCGTCGTTCCCATCCCGAGAACCGCCCGGAAGAAATCCGTCCGCCTCACGCTCTGGCCCCTGGTCGCCGCCACCTTCTTCATGGTGTCTGGCGGAACCTATGGCACCGAAGACATCGTGCACGGCGCTGGTTACGGACGCGCCATCCTCATTCTTTTGGTGACCCCGATTCTCTGGAGTCTACCCACCGCTTTCATGATTGGCGAGCTTTCGAGTGCGCTACCCTACGAGGGCGGCTACTACGCGTGGGTGCGGCGCGCCATGGGCAAGTTTTGGGGATTTCAGGAGGCTTGGCTTTCGCTGGTGGCTAGCATCTTTGACATGGCAATCTATCCGACGCTCTTCGTCGCCTATCTGACGCGCCTGTTTCCATGGTTCGCAGAAGGGCATCGTGGGGTGATGGTGGGCTTGGTGGTGGTGATTGCTTGTGCACTGCTAAATATCGCTGGGGTGAAGGTGGTTTCCGCCACTTCTTTGTGGCTTTTCTTTGCTTTGTCGGCGCCCTTCGCATTGATGGTGATTCTTGCGCCGTTCAAGTACGGTGCCTTGCTGCACGCCGTAACGACTCCGACCACCTCCAAGGTCGACATGATCGGCGGCCTACTTATCGCCATGTGGAATTACATGGGATGGGATAACGCTTCCACCATTGCCACCGAGGTGGAGCGGCCGCAGCGGACTTATCCGCGGGCCATGCTGGTGGCTGTTGCCATTGTCGCCGTCAGCTATGTGCTGCCGGTCGCGGCGTTGTGGATGACTCGCCTTGCCCCCGGTGCATGGGAAACCGGCTCCTGGGCGGACATCGCTGGACTGCTCGGTGGCCCGTTGCTGCGCGTCGCCTTGGTGGCGGGAGGAATGATCAGCGCGTTCGGTATGTTCAACGCGCTGGTCATGAGCTACTCGCGTCTGCCCCTGGCCATGGCTCAGGACGGAATGCTGCCGCGGATTTTTGGCAAACTGCATCCTAAAACGCGCGCACCCTGGGTGGCGATTCTGGTATGCGCCACGGGGTGGGGCCTGTGCCTGAACCTGGGCTTCGAACGCCTGGTGACGATTGATATCCTTCTCTACGGCACCAGTCTCGCACTGGAGTTTGTGGCGCTGGTGGCGTTGCGCATTCGCGAGCCGGAGCTGCCGCGAGCCTTTCGAGTTCCCGGCGGAATGCTGGGTGCGGTTTTTGTAGGAGTCGCCCCGATCTTGCTGCTCGGATTTTCGGTGGTCCGCAGCGAGAGCGAACAAGTGTGGGGCATGAGTTCGTTGGCCTTTGGGATGGTTCTGATTGGGGCCGGAGTGGTGGCTTACCTGGCGAACCATACCTGGAAGCCCGAAGGATGGACCGCTCCCGCGCAGGAGAAGCCCCAACCCGCCGCTTAAAACCTTCGCCGCGGATCTTCGCGGATTTGCGCGGATAAACCAAGATAAGGTCTATCCGTGACGATCCGTGGCGTTTTTGTTTTTGTTGTAAAGTAGGGGCAATGACCAAGCGAAAATCCAAGGGCGCGTACATGATTTCGTCAGTCGCCGAGATGTATGACATTCATCCGCAGACGCTGCGACTCTATGAGCGCGAAGGGCTGCTCAAGCCCTCCCGCACCGAGGGCAACACCCGCCTCTATACCGACGAAGATCTACAGCGGCTGGAATTCATTCTTACCTTGGCGCGCGATCTAAACGTCAATATCAGCGGCATGGCCATCATTCTGCAAATGCGGGAGCGCATGGAGGAGATGCAGCGCCAGATTCAGGAATTTGTGCAGTATATTCAGCAGGAAGTGCTCACCCGGGCCACTGCGGCTGCCGATCCGTCCAAAGGCGCGATCGTGCCAGTGCGACGGGCCATGGTCACGCCCGCACCCCTCCCTAAGAAGAAATAACCATATTGTCATCCTGAGCGGAAGACGAAGGACCTCGCGTGAGCCGTCATTACGATGAGGTCGCAAGGAATTCCTGTGAATGGTGCGAATCCCTCGCGGAGGTCGTGGGTCTGCAGACGAGTATGGGGGACGGGATATGATTAAGACTCACGATGCTGCCCTTCAAGCTTATTTACAGCCACGATTATTACCTGCCCATCGGGTCGCATGTGTTTCCGGCGGCCAAGTACCGGCTAGTTCATGAGAATTTGCTGGCGACCGATGTTGCGGAACCGGGCGACTTTCTCGCTCCTCTGCCGGCTTCGGACCAGGACATTCTGCTCGTCCACAAGCCTGAGTATGTACAAAAGCTGACGTCGGGTACGCTTTCCGCTCGTGAGGAAATGGAGATGGAAATTCCCTACTCTGGCGATCTGGTGCGAGCCTTTTGGCTGGCTGCCGGAGGATCCATTCTGGCGGCCCAGCATGCCTTGAAAGACCGCGTGGCTATCAATATTGGCGGCGGCTTTCACCATGCTTTTCCTGACCATGGCGAGGGCTTTTGCATGATTCACGATGTGGCCGTCGCCATCCGCCGTATGCAACGTGATGACCTCATCGGCACCGCCATGACGGTAGATTGCGATGTGCACCACGGCAACGGAACCGCTGCGATCTTCGCGGGCACTCGCACGCCCAGCGATCCTCTGCCGTCGCGGGCCGGCTCGCCGCTAGGCAGTGGCAAATTGCGCAACGCCCATGCCGGCAACGTCTTCACCATTTCGCTTCACCAGCACAACAACTATCCGCTGCATAAGCCGCTGTCTTCGATTGATGTGGACTTGCCGGATGGCATTGGCGATGAAGCCTACCTGGCGTGGCTCGACAATGCACTCAGCTCCGGCTTGCGGCAGTTCGAACCCGATCTCATTTGCTATATTGCCGGCGCCGATCCCTATTATGAAGATCAGTTGGGCGGGCTGGCGCTGACCATCGAAGGGCTCAAACGCCGCGATGAACTCGTCTTCCGCGTAGCCCACGCTCGCGACATTCCAATTATGGTCACGTACGCTGGCGGATATGCGCGGCGGGTCGAAGACACGGTGACCATCCATTGCAACACGGTGATCGCGGCCAAAGAAGTATTCGGAAGCAAACCTTGAAGGCATTTTCCCGAGACTCGGCAGCCCCGAACTCGGCAGCCAAGGAAGCGCAGCTGCGCGCATACTATGAAACTCTGTTTGAGGCGTGGGGATACCAGCATTGGTGGCCGGCGCGCAATCGTTTCGAGGTCATCGTCGGCGCGTACCTGACACAAAACACGGCCTGGACCAATGTCGAGCGCGCTTTACGAAGTCTGCGGAAAGCGGGTTTGCTGACTTTCCGCGGAATTCGCCGAGTTTCATTGCCCGAGCTCGAGTTGCTGATTCGCTCTGCGGGATATTTCCGGCAGAAGGCTCGGAGTCTGAAGACATTCGTGGCATTTGTGGACGAAAACTACGGCGGTTCGCTGAGCCGTATGTTTGCCCAGCCAACGGAGAAGTTGCGCGAGGAATTGCTGGCGCTCAATGGCGTTGGCCCCGAAACGGCGGATTCAATTCTGCTCTATGCCGGACAACATCCAGTATTTGTCGTGGATGCGTACACTCGCCGCATTCTCGATCGGCACAACCTCGTACCGGCAAGCACGCCGTATGAGGAAATCAGGGCTTTATTTGAACAGGCTTTGGCCCAGGCTGCGGAGGGACACTCGCCCTCGGCTGTCCTGCCAGGGCGGAGCCCGGCGTTATTGCCACACGCACGATCGACATCCGTTGACCCGTCCGTTGTTTTGGGCGCGGCTCACGCACCCTCTCCGATGAGCATGGCCAGACGCAATCCTCTGGCCCAGGTGTTCAACGATATGCACGGGCTGATCGTCGGAGTGGGTAAGCACTACTGTTTAAAATCACATCCCAAATGTGACGTATGCCCTTTGCAGAAGTTCCTGCCAGGCCTTAAATAGGGCCAAGGTCAATCCCATGATGCGTCGCTTTCTGTTCATCCTAACTATTGCCTTCGTGGCGGAATTTTCCATAGCTGGCGCGGCGCAGTCCTTGCGCGAGGAGGCTGCGCGCACCGGCGAACTGGTTGGCGCAGCCGCGAATATAGCTTATTTGACGGAACCCGCCTATACCGCGACGTTGGCTCGCGAGTACAACATGCTGGAACCGGAAGACGCGTTGAAGTGGGCGGTCATGCGTCCCGATGAAAAGACGTTCTATTTCACCGATGGCGACCGTCTGGTAGCTTTTGCCGAAGCCCACACCATGAAAATCCGCGGGCACAACCTGGTTTGGGGAACGTACAATCCCAGCTGGCTTACGAACGGTCAGTTCACGGCAGAACAACTACACCAGCTTTTGCGGGAACACATTCATCGGGTGGTGGAACACTATCGCGGCAAAGTCTTCGCCTGGGATGTGGTCAATGAGGCGTTCGACGAAAATGGCAAGTTGCGGGATTCCATCTGGTACAACCTTCCCGGAATTGGCCTGTCGGGAAACGGTACCGCGTATATTGAGCAAGCATTTCGCTGGGCGCGCGAGGCAGACCCGCAGGCGCTGCTTTTCTACAACGATGCCGAGGGCGAAGCCGTTAATCCGAAATCGGATGCTATCTATGCCATGGTGCAGGATTTCAAACGGCGGGGCGTTCCGCTGGACGGCATTGGATTGGAGATGCACATCCTGAACCTGGCTCCCGATGTCGGCTCGATCGCCGCTAACATTGAGCGCTTCACCAACCTGGGCGTGCAAATTCACATCACCGAGATGGATGTCGCGCTGCCGGTCGACTCCAATGGCCTTCCGCTTCATGCCGGGGATTTGCAGCGGCAGGCGGAGATCTACAGTCAGATTGCGTCGGCTTGCTTGCAACATCCGGGCTGCAGCGCCCTGCAAACCTGGGGCTTCACCGACAAATATTCGTGGCTCGGTTGGTTTACCAACGGAACGAAGGGCGACGGGTTGCCTTTTGATTCGCAGTACCAACCGAAGCCTGCTTATGACGCTCTGCATCGAGAGTTGGCGACGCGGAATCCGCAGTAAGCATGAGCCTTATCCCTAACGGGTCTTAGCCAAGCCGGACTCGACTCACAGCTTATAATGAGCGTGCGGTCCCTGCTTTTTCGCAGTTTTACGGCGAAGGGGAGACTGCGAGTCGCATGCCTGCGTCCCCGCCAACCCGTCCCGTAGAAGCTACCTCGAAACGCAAGCGGGTGATCTATACCACCGGGGCTGCTGTATTCCTGCTGCTGGCGGTGATTGTTTCCCAAGTCTCTTTCGATCTGAATTTTCTGCGGCCCGACAATAACCAGCAAATCATCGTTTTTGCGTCGCTTTCACTGCTCATCTTTCTGCTGTTTGTGGCATTGACGGTTGTGCTGGTTCGAAATTTGCTCAAGCTGTTCGCCGAACGGCGGCTGGGAGTTCTGGGATCAAAATTCCGCACCCGGCTGGTGGTGGTGAGCTTGTTGCTCTCATTTCTCCCAGTCATTGTAATGTTTTGGTTCGCCTATGGACTGATGAACCATTCGCTCGACAAGTGGTTCTCCACTCCTGTAGAAGAGGTGCGCCGGGATACCGCAGCCATGGCCACACTGCTGGCAGACTATGCCGCGGCCAATGCACATGCGGAAGCGGTTTCGTTGGCCGCATTGCCGGAAACGCAATATGCGTTCGAGGGACATAGCTTCACGGGGGTGATGAATGCCTTCCGCCAGCATGAACCGACCCTGCAAGGCGGCTTTGTTTTTGCGCTCCAGGACGGAGAGGCCCAAGCGAGCTTTAATGCTCCAGCACCTTACCCCATGTTGCGGCCGAATTTGCCGTCGCAATCGGCGGTGGCAAAAACGCCCGTGCCTTTTGCCTGGGGCCATACCGACTACATTTTGGGCAGCGCGCCGGTGGGCGATCACGGAGTAATTCTGGTTGCATTGCCACTGCCCAGTGAGTTCTCCGAAACCCAAAAGCAGATTGAGGCCAGCCAAAAGCAGTATCTGCAACTAGCGTCGCAGCGCAAACTGGTGCGGCGTACTTACATGGGCTTGCTGCTTCTGCTGACCGTGCTGGTCTTATTTGCGACGACCTGGCTGGCCTTATTTCTTTCCAAGTTGGTCACACGGCCAGTGGTGGCTCTGGCGGAAGCTACGCAGGAAATTTCGCGTGGGCGTCTCGACTATCGCGTGGAGGTGAGCGCGGCCGACGAAATCGGAGACCTGGTGCGCTCCTTCAACCGCATGGCGGAGGAACTGGAATCCAGCCGCCGCCAAATCGAGGGCTCCAGCCGTGAACTCAGTGCCGCCAACATCACTCTTGAGCAGCGGCGGCGGCACATTGAAACCATTCTGGAGAGCATTCCTACGGGCGTGTTGTCCGTGGATGCCACTCACCGCATCACGCACGTGAACTATGCGTTATTCCGATTATTCCGGCCCAAGGGTGGGGAGTCGGGCGCGCCCGGATTGCTCATCGGCGCCTCGCTCGCCGATATTTTTCCCGCAGAAGTTTTGGAAGATCTGGGACAATTGTTGCGTCGAGCGGACCGCATGGGCACCACCACCATGCAGATGGAAATGGATTTTCCTTCCGAAAAACTTAATGTCGCCGTCACTGTAGCCACACTTCGACATCAAGGCCAGCAATTGGGCTATGTGCTGGTGTTCGAGGATCTGTCTGACCTGCTGAAGGCCCAAAAGCAGGCGGCCTGGCGCGAGGTCGCGCGCAGAGTGGCGCACGAAATAAAAAATCCTTTGACGCCGATTGCGCTTTCCGCCGAGCGCATGCGCCGGCATCTTGCCCGCGAGCGTGCTCCGAACGAGGCTTCGCTGGAGATCCTCCGCAGCTGCGCCGAAACGATTGCCGGATCGGTGGAAACGGTGCGCACCCTGGTCGATGAATTTTCCGCGCTGGCTCGTTTTCCGGCGTCACAACCACATCCTGCCGACATCAACGCCATTGTGCAAAACACTCTCGCCATGTTCAACGGGCGTTTGGACGGAATCGATGTACATACCGAACTGGCTTCCGATTTGCCCGCAGTGTGGGGCGATCCGGAAGCTTTGAAACGCGCTTTGGCCAATCTCGTAGATAACGCCGCCGAGGCGGTGCAGGACTCTCTACTTCGCGAAATCGAGATTTCGACCGCGCTGGTCGCCACTCGCGACGCGGTGGAGATCAACGTTGCGGACAGCGGCCCCGGCGTCACTCCGAATTGAAAGAACGGCTTTTTCTGCCTTACTTCTCCACCAAGAAACGCGGCACCGGGCTGGGTCTGGCCATTGTGAGCCGCATCGTTGAAGACCACCGCGGGTCCATCCGCGTGGAGGAAAATAAACCCGCGGGCGCGCGCTTTATCATGGAGCTGCCGCTGGCTGCGGAAACCGTGAGCCCGCCGGTAGCGAGTCAACATGCATAAAGTTCTGGTGGTGGACGATCAAGCCGACATCCGGCAGTCGTTGCAGGGCGTGCTGGAAGATGAGGAGTATCAGGTCTCCGCGGCCGCAAGTGGCGAAGCCTGCCTCGACCTTTTGCAAAAACAGGAGTTCGACGTAGTGCTGCTTGATGTCTGGCTTCCTGGCATGGACGGCCTGGAGACACTGCAGAAGATTCGCGAGAACGAAAGCGCTCCCGAAGTCATCATGATTTCGGGCCACGGGACGATTGAAACTGCGGTGCGCGCTACGAAACTCGGCGCGTACGATTTCCTGGAAAAGCCGCTTTCCCTGGATCGAGACTTTAATTCTGATCAAGCAATGCGATTGAGGCCAAGCGGCTGCGCGAAGAAAACCTCGATCTGAAACGGCAGTTGATTCCGCGCAGCGTGATCGAAGGCGAAAGCATTCCCATGAAAGCGCTCCGCCAGCAGATTCAGCTTATGGCGCCCACCAATGGCCGAGTCTTGATTTACGGCGAATCGGGCACCGGCAAGGAGTTGGTTGCACACGCCATTCACGCGCGCAGCCTGCGAAAGGACGAGATGTTCGTTGCGGTGAATTGTGCCGCCATTCCGGAAGACCTGATTGAAAGCGAGTTATTCGGGCATCGCAAAGGATCGTTTGCCCACCGCCGGTACCGACAAAGAAGGTAAATTTCAAAAGGCCCACGGAGGCACGCTGTTTCTGGACGAAGTGGGCGACATGAGTCTGAAGACGCAAGCTAAAGTGCTGCGCACTCTCGACGAGCAACGCTTTGCCCCGGTGGGGAGCGACGAACTTATCACCGTGGATGTGCGAGTGATCGCTTCCACCAACAAAGATTTGGAAGAGGAAATTGCGCGGGGAAATTTTCGCGAGGATTTGTTTTACCGCCTCAATGTGATTCCTTTTCTGGTGCCGCCACTGCGCGAACGCAAGGAGGACATTCCATTGCTGGCGCGCCATTTTTTGCGGGAGTTTTCCGCGGCCTATGGCCGGCGGCCGCGCGAGCTTACCGACGACGCCATTGAAACTCTAATGCGTTACTCCTGGCCGGGGAACGTGCGCGAGCTGCGCAACGTGATTGAACGCATTGTGATTATGAATCCCTCTACCATTCGGTTTGAGCGAAAGCATTTGCCCGCGCTGGTGCATCGCGATGGCGGCCGCCGCACTTCCGGAGGAGAATTCTCGACTCTGCATAAGGCCCGTGACGCTTACGAGCGCGATTACATTTTGAAGAAGCTCGACGAGAATCACGGAAACATGAGCCGTACCGCGGAAGTTCTAGGACTGGAGCGCAGCCATCTTTACCGCAAGATGAAAGGCTTAGGAATTTCCATCAACGAATAAAAATCAATACCCGCGGCGCTTGTCCACCACCGATCGCAGGGGCTGGTGATTGAGATAGCGTCGCAGATTGTCGGCGAGCAGCGCATATTGCCGTTCCCACGTCTTTTCGGAGTTGCTGGCAATGTGGGGCGTGATCAGCACATGCTCCATATCCCACAAAGGCGAATCGGCGGGCAGGGGTTCCTCCATAAAAACATCCAGAGCCGCACCCGCAATCTTGCCCTCGCGTAGCGCCTGAATCAGGGCGGCTTCATCCAGCAGCGGCCCGCGTCCCACATTGATCAGCCGCGCGTCCGACTTCATGTGGGAGAGACGTTCTCCATTGATCAGCTTCTGCGTAGCCGAGGTAACCGGCACAGCCAGGACCACGTAGTCGGATTCCGCCAACAGTTCATCCAGTTGTGCCGGCGGAAATACTTTGGCGACGCCTTCGGGGCCACCCTTCTCGGGGTGTTCCCGCACCGCGATTACCCGCATCCCCAGTGCCGCGGCACGCCGGGCGGCCTCGCGGCCAATGTTACCTAACCCGACCAGGCCAAGAGTTGCGCCGGCCACCTCGCGCGGACGTGGCTGAATTCTCCAGATATCCTGCTGCCCCCAAATTCGTTGTTGCTGGAAACGCGCGGCCTCCGGCAATTTTCTGGCCAGCGCCATGATTAAAGCAAGGATGTGCTCGGCCACCACGGTGGCATGAACTTCGCTGCCGTTGGTGAGAATGATTTCGCTGTTCACCACCGCCGGATGGAGCAACTGATTCACAGCTGCGGTGGTGCAGTGAATCCAGCGCAATTTGCGCGCGGCTCTCACCGCCTCAGCGCTCAATAGCCACGAAACTACAACTTCGGCATCGCGAATTTGCTCTGGAGGTACTTCAAGGGTAGCCAAATTCACAACTTCGATCCGGGAAAATTCGTTCTGCAAGCGCTCCGCAAACCAGGCAGGCACCCGCCAGAGGTCGATTTCGTGATGAAGGGAGACGAGAAGCTTGAAAATCGGGTGCTCAGGCGTTCGGGTCATCCGGTGATCTTAAATCAAGTGCGCGTCGTTTTCTGCGACGCGAACCTAAGCCTCGGATCGAACGCGGCAAGTGCTGGAACAGGAGGATGAACCTCAAGGCGAAACTCTTAGTACGACTACGCAGTTGCTCTTGTCGGCTCGCGTTATCATCCATGTCGGTTCTACTTCACCCGATGACCCAATCTAAGATCACCCGATTCATGCCGATCACGCGATTCTTACGCGCAGGTCCTTCCCCGTCATCTCCTTGGGCTCGTCCAGGCCAAGCATGCCGAGCACGGTCGGCGAAATGTCGCGCAACGATCCCTCTGACCTCAAGGTAAAATGCTTTCCGTCCGCGGACACGACGATGAAAGGTACAGGATTAGTGGTGTGCGCGGTGTGCGGGCCGCCGGTGGCGGGATCAATCATCATTTCGGCGTTGCCATGGTCCGCGGTAATCAGCATGGCGCCGCCCTTGGCGCGAACCGCAAACTCAATTCGTCCCAGGCAGGCGTCGACAGTTTCTACGGCTTTGATGGTGGGTTCGATCTTTCCCGAGTGGCCCACCATATCGGCGTTGGCAAAATTCACAATGAGGACGTCAAAGGTGCCATCCTCCACCGCTTTCACTACGCCATCCGCGATCCCGGCCGCGCTCATCTCCGGTTTCAAATCGTAGGTCGCAACCTTCGGCGACTGCACCAGCAAGCGATCTTCACCGGGGAACGGCTGCTCCACGCCGCCATTGAAGAAATACGTTACGTGCGCGTATTTTTCCGTTTCCGCTACGCGCAGGTTGCGCAGATTCATCTGGCCCATCACGTTGGCCAGAATGTTGTTCATCGATTCGGGCGGGATGACCACTGGCAAACTGAATTTCTTGTCGTACTGGGTCATGCAGACATAGGTAAGGTTCTTCGGCGCGCGGTCGCGAGGAATAGTGGCGTCAAGATCTTCCCATCCCGGCAGATCGCGCCCGCCTTGTGCGTTCAAGCCGCTGTCGCGAGTAAGGGCGCGCGTGATCTGGCGCACCCTGTCAGCACGAAAGTTAAAGCAGATGCAGGAGTCGTCATCACGGATCTTGGCCACCGGCTCCCCGCGATTATCCAGACAAACAAACGGCAGAATGAATTCGTCGGTCACCTGCTTGTTGTAGGACTCCTTCACGCCTTGCACCGCGTCCACATATTTGCCGCCTTCGCCGACACCGTCCACCATGGCATTGAAGGCTTTGGAAATGCGCTCCCAGCGGCGGTCGCGGTCCATGGCGTAATAGCGCCCGTTGACGCTGGCAATCTTGCCGGTGCTGTACTCGCGCATTTTCTGTTGGAGTTGTTCCAGGTAGCCGGCGCCGTTGGTGGGCAGAGTGTCGCGGCCATCCATGAAGGCATGGACAAACACTCGCTCCACGCCGTTCTGCTTGGCCATCTTGAGCAGAGCATGAAGATGAGTTTGATAGGAATGGACTCCGCCATCCGACACCAATCCAAAAAGATGCAGTTGCCGCCCGCCCGTACGCGCATTCTTCATCGCGTTCAACAGCACCGGCTGGGAGAAGAACTCGCCATTTTGAATCATCAGCTCGATGCGGGTGCTGTCCATGTGAACAATGCGCCCGGCGCCGATGTTGAGATGGCCGACTTCGCTGTTGCCCATCTGGCCGTCTGGCAAACCTACATATTTGCCGCTGGTGTAAATCAACGTGTTGGGATATTCGCGCAGCAGGCGGTCATAGGTGGGTTTGTGCGCCATGGCGATGGCGTTGGCCTTGACTTCAGCGCGATAACCCCAGCCGTCGAGAATGATAAGAACGAGTGGTTTAGGACGAGTCATAAATGGCTTCTAGCTCCTGGCTTTTAGCTTAAGAAAAAAGAATTCACCACCGAGGCAAACAGAACAATAAAGAATTCATTACCAAATCACATCTACAGGATAATGCTCGAACACGGGATCGGCGGTCACAATCGGCCATCCCTCTTCGATGCTCTGCGCAATCAGCAAGCGGTCAAACGGATCGCGGTGATGCAAAGGCAAAGACTCAGTCCTGAGCACGTGGTCCAGCGTGATAGGGAGAACTTCGATTCTGTCCTTGGCCAACTTCTTCACCAGATACGGTCCAGAGGGCTCGGGCAATGGAAGTTTGCCAGACTGCACCTTAATCAGAATCTCCCAGACGCTGGCAACACTCAACCAGAGATCGTTGGGGCCGGTGTAGACCTGTCGAGCGCGGCGGGAAAGCTTTCCTTCTTCCGCGATCGCCCACAGGAATGTGTGTGTATCGAGAAGAGCCTTCACTCGTAGAAGAGATCCTCGATCTCCTTGGGAAGCGGATCGTTGAAATCTTCCGGCACGGTGAATTCCCCTTTCGCCGACCCGAGCGTGCGCTTCTTCGGACGAGGTTCTATCGGCACCAGCCTGGCCACCGGCGTTCCGGCCTTGGCGATAATGACTTCCTCGCCCATGGCTACGCGCTCCAGCAAGCGGGAGAGTTGAGTCTTCGCCTCATGGATATTGACTTCCATATACTTATTTTAGCTAAGTCATGGACTAAGTCAATTCTAACCTGTGCTACTTTCTAGTCGTTGGCGCTGCTGGCACTTGTTCCTGGGGTCCGTTTTTTTCGTCTCCGTGCTTGAAGCTGGTCTGAACCATTCTCTCCAGGCGCGGGTACATCGCTTGCATGCCCTCCGAAACGATAGCAGGCATTTCTCGGAGGAATTTCTGGCCTGTTGGAGAGGAATAGAACTCAGTCATCGCCAACACGTCGGTCCGGTTTAGGTGTTTCTGATAAATCGGGATCTGGTCCTGAATCATTTCGTCAATCGGAAAATTCTTCAAAAGGGTCTCAGAATCGCTATCGAAACGCGAGAGCTCCTGGGGCGTGATATCCGGATTCTCCTTTCTGAGGCGGTCGCGCTGCATGTTCATCATCTGTCGACATGCCTGCTGAAGGAGTCGCTCGGTTTGCTCGCGTGTCTTCATCACCGAAAAAAGCTTGATCACATCCTCTCTACTCGCGGGCATATCCGCTGTAGTTGTCGCTTGTCCTGCGGCTACAGACGCAAAGAGGCATACCACGCAAATGAAACGTACGCTGCGCATCGTTTCCTCCGCTACTTCTGTTCCTGCTCAGTTATCCTTTATAGTTCAGCGCCTTCAGCCCGAGGAACCGCGCCCCACTGCCCAGCTCCTCTTCAATTCGCAGCAGCTGGTTGTATTTCGAGATGCGATCGGTGCGCGAGGCTGAGCCTGTTTTGATTTGCCCTACCCCGGTCGCGACGGCCAGATCGGCAATGAAGGTGTCTTCGGTTTCGCCCGAGCGGTGCGAAATGACCGAGGTGTAGCCATTGCGCCGCGCCAGATCGATTGCGTCCAGCGTCTCGCTGACCGTGCCGATCTGATTCACCTTGATAAGAATCGAATTGGCAATGCCGCGGTCAATGCCTTCCTGCAAGCGCGTGGTGTTGGTGACAAAAATATCGTCGCCGACGAGTTGAATCTTGTTCCCCAGTTGCTCGGTCAGGCTGCGCCATCCCTCCCAATCGTCCTCGGCCAGGCCGTCTTCGATCGAGACAATGGGATAATCCCGCGCCCACTTCGCCAGATAGATCACCATATCTTCCGGACTCTTCGCCGACTTGTCAGATTTTTTGAAGACGTACTTGCCATCCTGAAAGAATTCGCTGGCCGCGGGGTCGAGCGCAATGGCGATATCGTAGCCCGGCTTGAATCCGGCCTGCGTGATGGCTTCGATCACCACTTCAATCGCTTCCACATTCGACTTGAGAGAAGGGGCAAAGCCGCCTTCGTCGCCGACCGATGTGTTATAGCCGCGCCTCTTGAGGACACCTTTCAAGGTATGAAAAACTTCCACGCCCCAGCGCAGCGCCTCGGAAAAAGACTTTGCGCCCACCGGCATGACCATGAACTCCTGGAAGTCGACGTTGTTGTCGGCGTGCGCGCCGCCGTTCAGGATGTTCATCATTGGCGTAGGCAACGTATTCGCGCCCGATCCGCCAAGGTAACGGTAGAGCGGCAATCCATAACTGGCCGCCGCGGCACGCGCCGCCGCCATGGACACGGCCAGAATGGCATTTGCGCCGAGACGGCCCTTATTCTCGGTGCCGTCAAGCTTGATCATCTTCTGATCGAGGGCGCGTTGTTCGCCGGCATCCACGCCAAGCAGCGCCTGCGCAATTTCGCCGTTCACATTCTTGACGGCTTTGAGCACGCCTTTGCCTTGGTAGCGTTGCTTGTCGCCATCGCGAAGTTCGACCGCCTCGTGCTCTCCGGTGGAAGCACCGCTGGGCACAATGGCGCGTCCTCGCGAACCATCCTGCAAAAGAACTTCAGCCTCTACCGTCGGATTGCCGCGTGAATCGAGCACTTCACGGCCACAAATCGCTGTTATCTTACTCATAGAATTCCTTTCGTCTGCTGTATTAGATAAATGAAGAAGTGCGCCCACGCACATTCGCGCGAAGCACTACAGATGCATGGGAACCCCTGATTATAGATCAGCGCGGTCAGGTCCTGAGCAAGGCTTGAGCGGAAACCTAAACCCTGGTCCCTATCAGGAACGAGGCTCCGAGGGTTTTTTAATTGGGCGGGAGTGGCCAGCCAAGCTGATTTACAACTTCACCGCGCCAATGGTTTGTGGGCGAGGACTTGCAACCGGACCATGAGCACATGGACTTGCCCCTCGGCGTCAGCCGGATGGTCGCCGAGATAGCAATCCGTCGCCGCCTCTAAGAATTCTTCGCGCCGTTCCGCCCCGACCCGGGTCGTATAGGGATGCCAAGCCGTGCGCAGCCATCCAGTAAAGGCCTCGCGGCTTTCGTGAACCATATCTTTCTCGATCAACTCAACCGAATCAGCACGCAGGCCAGCTTGCGCAAGCCATTGCCGATATTCTTCGGCGCCGTGAAATCCGTAATGTGAGTCGCGCGGTTGCCACTCCGCCTGCCACTTAGGAGCGGCTAAGCACGTCTCCACCGCAGCTACAACCTCATCGCCGTTTCCCTTCCCACCCATTTGCAGCACACAACGCCCGCCCGGCCGCAGGCTCCGCTCAATCCCGGCCAACACGGGCTTGTGGTCGAGCACCCAGTGCAACACGGCGTTGGAGAAGACGGCATCGAACTCCGCATGGAACGGGAGATCGCTGGCATCGGCCTGTAGGAATGTGAGATTAGGAAATTGCGCAGGGGGGAAATGCAATTGCGCAAACTGAATCATATCCGGAGAACGATCGATTCCGACGACTCGCCCTGCCGGAACTAGCCTGGCAATCTCCGCGGTATTGCGGCCATCGCCGCAACCGATGTCCAATACGCTTTCCTGCGGCTGCGGCGCAAGCAGGATGAGAAGTTCTTTCGCCCACCGCTCCTGGCCTTGCGAATGGCGGGCATAGTCCGCGGGATCCCATTGATGAGCGGTGGTCTGCATGGCCGAATCTACATCCAAGCATAAACCTTGGAGGGCACTGTGGTGGAAATTGCTGAGCTTACGCCATTACCGACTGATACTCCTCATAGGCGCCCTTGAAGTCGGTAATCTTGTGCTCGGCCTCGAAGTGCCAAATCCGGGTCGCGACTTCATCGATCAAATCATGATCGTGGGTGACTAATAAGACCGTTCCTTGATAACGCTGCAGAGCGATATTCAGCGCATTGATCGATTCCAAGTCCAGGTGATTCGTGGGCTCGTCGAACACCAGCACATTCGGTTTTTGCAGCATCAGTTTGCAGAAAAGCAACCGCGCCGTTTCGCCGCCGGAAAGAACCTCCGTGCGCTTGTTAGCTTCGTCTTTCTGAAAGAGCATTTGCCCCAGCAGCCCGCGAATCTCCTCATGCGACGCCCCCGGGTCCCACTGGTGCAGCCATTCGAATGCCGTGGTTCCGGGCTCAACTAGCGCACGATGATCTTGCGCGAAATATCCGACTGCCGCTTCGTGTCCCCAAATCACTTTTCCGGAAGTGAGAAATGGGCCGTCATAGCCGCTGGTCTTGCGCAGTTCGGCGTCTGGCGTGGTTGGAGAATTCGCCAGCAGCGCATTGAGCAGAGTAGTCTTGCCCGCGCCGTTGCGGCCCATCAACGCAATCTTTTCGCCCCGCGTCACACTGGCGGTGAAATTTCGGATCACCGTGGTCTCGTCGTACGATTTACTGACGCCTTCCAGCTCTAAAATATGTTTGCCGGAAGGACGCTTCTGCTCAAATTTCAAAAATGGCCGCTGGATATTCGACTTCGCCAGTTCCGTCACCTGCAACCGTTCCACTTCTTTACGCCGCGACTGCACCTGGCTTGATCGCGTGCCCGCAGAGAAACGCGCGATAAATTCATTCAGCTGCGCAATCTTCTTTTCCCGCTGCGCATTCTGACCTTCGATCTGCGAGCGAATCTGCGTCTTAGCGACAACCATATCGTCATACGTGCCGGTATACGTGATGATGGTTTGGTAATCGATGTCTGCGATGTGGCTGCACACACTGTTTAGAAAATGGCGGTCGTGCGAAATGACGATGAGCACGCCGTCGTAATCATTCAGGAAACCTTGCAGCCAGTGGATCGAGTCCAAATCCAAGTGGTTGGTCGGCTCGTCGAGCAACAAGGCCTGTGGATGCCCGAACAACGCCTGCGCCAGCAGCACGCGAACCTTTTGTCCGCCCGGCAGCTCGCCCATCTTGCGCTCATGCAACTCGTCGGGAATGTCTAAACCTTGCAGCAAAATGGCCGCGTCGGTCTCGGCGGTGTAACCGTCCTCTTCGCCGATTACGCCTTCCAGTTCGCCGAGTTTCATGCCATCTTCATCGGTCATTTCCGGCTTGGCGTAGATGACATCGCGCTCTTCGAGAGCAGCCCATAGACGCTTGTTGCCCATCACCACCGTATCGATCACACGATAGGCGTCAAACGCGAACTGGTCCTGGCTCAGCACGCCGAACTTCCGCGGACGAACCACGGTTCCTTTTTGCGGCTCCATTTCGCCGGTGAGCAGCTTCAGGAACGTGGACTTGCCCGCGCCGTTCGGCCCGGTCAGGCCATAGCGCCGGCCGTCGGTGAAGGCGGTGGAGACATCTTCAAACAGAACTTTGGCGCCGTAGCGCATGGACACATTGCTAACCGAAATCATGTTTTCTCAGGAGACTGCGAGGAAATTGCCGGTAAAGGCGGGAACGCAGCTACTGTTAGTAGGATAACATGGGTCGTTTTCGGAGAGCGGAGCAAGGGTGCGCATCTGCAAACCCTGGGATGATTCTCATCCCACAGAGCCTTCTGGCACAATTGGGTCTCTGCGAGTGTCAGATGGAGCGAAGCCGAATGGTTCGCACGGCGAATCCTTCGGCGAAGGCAAGGCAGGTTCGTTCAACTCCCCTCATCCTGATGGGCTCGCTCCGGTCGGGATGACGGATTATTCGTACCGCAGCGCCTCCATCGGATCGATCTTGGCGGCGCGACGGGCCGGGATATAGCACGCTGCCAACGAAACCGCTCCGAGGAGCAGCGCCACCCCGATAAAGGTTGCTGGGTCGATCGGACGCACGCCGTAGAGCAAGCTCTGGACGTAACGCGTCAAACCAAAGGCCCCCGCAATACCTGCCGCCTCGCCGACAGCCACAAGCGCGATTCCTTGACCGACCACTAGACGGAGTACGTCACGCTCCCGCGCTCCCATGGCCGTCCGAATGCCAATCTCTCGCGTGCGCCGAGCAACCTCGTAAGAAAGGAGTCCATAAAGTCCCATGCAAGCGAGAACGAACGCGAGCACCCCAAAGAGTGCGGACAGTCTCGCCACAAGCCGCTCATTGAAGAGCAAATGGTCAATTACTTCGGTTTGTGTCCTGACGTCAAAAAGCGGCAGATTGTCATCGAGGCCGGCAACTACGCGGCGAACTGTCGGAATCAAGGCCTCAGGTCTTGTCGAGGTGCGCAATGCAAAAAAGGCTTCGCCCTCTTCAAATGGAATGTAAACCGTGGCCTCCACTGGCTTGCGTAAATCGTCGTATCTAGCGTCCGCTACGACACCGATGATTTCGCGTTGGACCTGATTCCCGTCGCCTCCAGTGGCAAAATGAACGCCGAGAGGATTTCCACCCTGCAAGAACTGCCGCGCAAAATGCTGATTGACAATGGCGACGGGTCGGCCTGATTGCAGGTCGAACGCTGAAAATGTTCTTCCCGCAACAATGGGAATCCGCATCGTCTCGAAGAAATCGGGCCCTGCCGCGAGCATGTTTATTTCAGGCGCCGGTTTTTCGGGTTGCCCTTCGATGTGAACGTGCCCGGTCCACGCGACGGACCTCAGGAATGGGATTTTCGAGTAGGTAGAGGAGGTAACACCCGGGATCGAAGCCAGACGTTGATGCAATTCGGCGTAGAGAGTTTGGATTCTGTCACCCTTATAACCTGCCTGCATAGGGTTAATGCCAAAAAGAAGGAGGTTGCGAGTATCGAAACCGGGATCAACATTTCTGAGCTTAGCAAGCGTTCGCACCAGCAAGCCCGCAGTTATGAGCACGACAACCGAAAGTCCTACCTGAGCAATAACAAGCGAGCTGCCGAGGCCAAACCTTCGGCCTGGGGATTTCAGCGCCACTGAAGTCGCGGCATTTTCTTTCAAAGCTGGAGCGACGCTGATCCTGCAGCCGCGGAAGGCAGGCGCAAGTCCAAAGAGAATTCCAGTGAACAACGCGACGCCCGCAGTAAACATGAGAACCAATGCATCGGGCCGCACGTTAATCACAATGGGCGAGTCCGCGTTGTTTGAAATAAACGACGCTAGTGCCTCCGCGTCCCAATACGCAAAGAGAATGCCGAATGCAGCGCCGGCGACTGACAGAAGCACACTCTCCGTCAACAGCTGCCGAACGATGCGTTTCCGGCCGGCACCCAAAGCCAGCCGTACAGCCATCTCCTTTTCTCGTGCGGCTGCGCGTGACAATTGCAGCCCCGCTATGTTCGCGCATGCAATGAGAAGCACGATTCCGACTGCAGCCGTGAGAATAAAAAGAGGTTGAGCATAAGATCGCCGAATCCCAACCAGGCCCTCTTGGACTGGCAATAGCGTGACTCTAGGATCGTCCCGTTCTTTAAAGAATGGCTTCGCACCGTACAAGACATCGTTGCGGTAAATTAGGCTGACTGCGGCCTGCGCTTGGGCTACGGACCATTCCGGTTTCAGCCTTGCAACCAAGGTGAGCCACCAGCTTGCGGCCTCATTCATTGGGCCGCCAGTCAAGTTAGGGCGAAGTACGTCGGCAGATGAAAGAGGTAACCAGAGGTCCTGAGACTTACCCGGAGTCAGCCTCGTGAACCGAGGGTCGATTACGCCGGCAATCGTAAAAAGAAAACCATTCAGGCGAATGGTTTTGCCAATGATGTTCGGCGCCCCGCCAAAAACGCTTTGCCAGTAAGGGTAGCTCAGCACGGCTACGGGCCCCGCCCCGGGTCGATCATCGAGAGGCTCCAAGGTCCGACCGATCACTGCCGGGACGTCAAGAACTTGAAAGTAATTGCCGGAGACAAACTCACTCCGAACAATGCTTGCCGCGCCGTTACCGCTGAGGTCCAGTGCCTCGGGCCCAGCCATGGCCAAAACACCCGAAAATAAATCGTTTCGAGCTTGGAGCTGCCTGTACATCTCGGAAGAGAAGGAGCATCCACCACAGTCCCCGTAGCCCGAAATATCGTAAATGTTTTCTGGCAACGCGCGCGCAGACTGCTGAAGAACCACTAATTCCTTCGGATGACGAACGGGGATCGATTGGAACATCACTGCATTGACGAGGGTAAAGATCGCCGTGTTGGCGCCGATCCCGAGGGCGAGAGTAATCACGGCCACTGCCGTGAATCCCGGACTCTTCGCCAACATTCGCACCGCGTACCGCAAATCCTGCCAAAAACTGAGCATGATGCCTCCTCACTCCACTGACTTCCGCGAAAATGATCCTTCACTAAGGGCAATTCCTTCGCCAAGCAGGATAAATATGTAAGCCCTTGCATGGGAAAGGCCGAATCAATTTTTTCCACTGGATTGAAAAAAGGCGAAGTGTCCATTTTCGGACTTTACTGTCCGGAAGTGGACAGTGTGGAAGGCTGCCTAGCCTTCCTGCATTGCTCAGGCTTCGGCAAAACAGGATATGCATTTGTGGAATCCCACCCTAGTCGCAAAATGCGCGACTAGAGTGGGGCACCCGTCGTTCGAAAAGCCACAGTCGAAGGAACAGAGTCACTACGACTGATTCCGCTCTGCCGCTATTTTGATCAACGCCGGCAGAACTTCGGAGAATGCACCCTTGGCGGGGTCGCCGAAAGCAAAGTAGAGCTTGCGGTAGAGAGGATAGAGTTCGTCATAGACTTGCCTTTCGGACTTCTCCGGCTGGTAGGTCTTATAGGATGGGCCTATTTTGTCTTGCGCTTCTTCTACGGTTTTAAATGCGCCTGCCGCGAGGAAAGCAAAAATCGCCGAACCGAGGCTGACTACGCTCTTGCTCGGAACCAGCACCGGGCATCCGAGAACGTTGGCGTAGACCTGGTTGAGAACGTCATTTTTCTGAGGAATACCGCCGCCGTTGATCACGCGCTTCACTTCCACGCCATGCTCTGCCATGCGGTCGAAAATTACCCGCGAGTGGTACGCGGTGCCTTCAATCGCAGCGAAGAGTTCGTCCTGCGCCGTGCTCTGAAGATTCCATCCCAGCGTGATGCCGCGCAGGTTTGGATTCACCAGCACGGTGCGATCGCCGTTGTCCCAAGTCATGCGCAGCAGGCCGGTTTGCCCGGCGCGATATTTTTCCAGTCCCTTACTGAGCGTCTGCACATCGCTGCCGGCGCGGGTGGCGATGGCATTGAAAATATCTCCCACCGCCGACAGGCCAGCTTCGATTCCGGTGCGCTTGGGATGCACACTTCCCTGCACCACT
This sequence comes from uncultured Acidobacteriaceae bacterium, assembly GCA_963712035.1. Taxonomy (GTDB): domain Bacteria; phylum Acidobacteriota; class Terriglobia; order Terriglobales; family Acidobacteriaceae; genus PALSA-270. The sequence goes on from CAVQGL010000014.1 coordinate 69,015, forward strand.
CCACACACTCCCGGCACCAGATTTGGCGAGGGCGTGATGCCGATAATGCAGGTGGATGTGCCGATCACGTTGACCATGTCGTCGGTGCGGCAACCTGCGCCGATGGCGTCCCAGTGGGCATCGAAGGCGCCGACTGGAATCGGAATGCCTGCTTTCAGTCCCAATTGCTCGGCCCAATGAGGAGACAACGTACCCGCGATTACGTCCGATGTGGCGTACTCGCCATCCAACTTTTCGCGAACTCCCTTCAACAGCGGATCGACTTTGACGAGAAATTCTTCCGGGGGCAACCCGCCCAGCGTGCGATTCCACATCCACTTGTGGCCCATGGCGCAGATGCTGCGCTTCACTTTTTTCGGTTCCGTGATGCCGCAGAGCGTAGCCGCAACCATGTCGCAATGCTCGAACGCGGAAGCGAAGTCCGCGCGCTTCTCAGGATTGTGACGCAGCCAATGCAGCAGCTTGGAAAATCCCCACTCCGAGGAATAGACTCCACCGCACCACTGGATGGCTTCCAACTTTTCGCGGTGTGCCATCGCGGTGATCTCGGCCGCCTCGCCTTTGGCGCGATGGTCGCACCACAGGTAATACTCATTCAGCGGCTGCATATTCTTATCCACCGGAACGACGGATGAGCCAGTGGTATCGAGCGCAATCGCCTCGACCTGGTCGCCACGAATGCCCGCATTCTTCACCGCGTCGCGAGTGGCGGAAGCCAAGGCCCGCATCTGGTCGTCGTGCGACTGCGTCGCGTACTCCGGATCTTCGCGCTTGCGGTGCAGCGGATATTCGGCGATGGCCGAACCAAGCACTCCGCGTTCGCTATCTACGATGGAAACGCGCACGCTCAACGTTCCGAAATCCACCCCTGCAACTATCGCCATGAAGTCTCTCCATTAAGCCGTACTCCCCGCGCTCCGTGGCCTTTCTCTGCGTTCTCAGCGGTCAAAAGCTTCTTTTCTTTCGAGGAAGTCGAAGCTTTTAACCGCCGAAACCGCTGAAAGCCTACGGAGTTCTCAGGGAAAGACTTGATAAAACTATTGCCTTTCGTGCCAGTACATCTCCCAGCCAAAATATTTGGTGGCCGCTTCGTATACTGCCGCGTCTACCGTCGAGAGGTTCGCTGCCACGTGGTGTTCGAATCCCTGCTGGCAGATGTAGTGCAGCAACTTCTGCAGATGCGGGATCTCGACCACGCCTGCGCCACCGAAAGTGTTGAGGGGATCGTCGGTGAAGCGCCCATGCCCCACGTAGCCACGCATTTTCCCGGCAGTGTCGTCGGTGGAGAAGCGGGCGAAGCTCATTTTTTCCGGCTTGATCAGACCCACGCAGGTGCCGAAGGTGTTTTCTTTGCCGACCGTCCCCGCAATGATTTCCTGGAAATCCATCTTCACCGAGCGGAAGAAATGTTTTGGCAGGTTGGAGCAGTGGAAGCACACCGCCTTATTGGGGTCCGCTCCATAATTATTATTCCAGTCCAGCAATGCAGAAGGCGTTTCCGAGGCCAAGCGCAAGGCATGCATGCCGAGCACGCCGCAGATATCCACTTCGCAGGCGCTCGAAAGCAGGCTGTCGCTCATCATGCTCATGACGGTGCAGGGTACGACACCCAGATTTTCTTCCAGCGATGTCCAACACTGCACAGCACTGATGGCAACCTCGGTGGCGGCCATCCACTGATCGACGACAGCGCCGAGTTTTGCCATCTTCATGAGGGCGGCGTCGGGGACGCTGCTGGAATCCACATACTTCTTGATCGACGCCAGCTTGGTTTGCGCCAGATCATCGTGATCCTTCATGCGCTCGATGCGGCCCAACACCTCGGACAAATCCAGAGTCTCGATTGAAATGCCGTTGGCTTCGAGAATCTTTTCGCTGTAGCGAACGGTGTTGAATGCGGTCGGCCGCGCGCCGATGGCCCCTACGCGCAGATTGCGGAAGCCGTCGACCACGCGGCACACGGCGGCGAACCACTCCAAGTCTTTGGCGAACTCCGGGGAATCCGGGCTCTCGGTGTGCAAGGTCGTGATCGAATAAGGAATTCCGTATTGCTTCAGGTTGTTGCAGGCTGACATTTTTCCGCAGAAGCTGTCGCGGCGGGAGGCAATGGTCATTTTCAGGGGATCATCGGGGGTCGCCTGAATCAGTACCGGAACGTCTAGATTCGCCCAGCGCAAGGTGTCAGCGATCGCGCGCTCTTCACCGAAATTCGGCAACGTGACAATCACACCGTCGATGCGCCCGGCATTCCGCTTGAACAGGTCGGCGCAACGATGCGATTCTTCCCGGGTTTCTACCGCCCCGTGTTTGCTCTCCTCGGGAGTAAGCGCCACCACATCGATTCCCGCCGCTCCCAGCACCCGCAGCATCTCTTCTCGACCGCTCTTCGCCAAATGATCGGGGAAAAAACCGCGATTCCCCACAATCAAGCCCATCGTCATTTTTTTGGTCGCCATGTATGACTCCTTATCTTCATCTTCTTAATAATTCTTGCCGCAAGAACTCATGAACCCTGCCCGTAATATGCGTCTTTCCCGTGCTTCCGCAAATAATGTTTATCGTGGAGCTTTTGCCCGACCGGCTGAGCTTCGCTGCGAATCGTAATGGTGGAAAGAGCCATGCGCGCGACGGCTTCCAGAATCACCGCATTGTGCGTGGCCGCTTCCGGATTCGCGCCCCAGGTAAACGGTCCGTGATTGGCAACGAGCACCGCCGGAATCGCCGTATAGTCGAGGTCTTTAAACGCACGCACGATGGCTACTCCGGTATTTTTCTCGTAGGCCGACGCTATTTCTTCGTCCTTCATCACGTCGGTTACCGGAACCGATCCATAGAAATAATCGGCGTGCGTGGTCCCGAAACACGGAATAGCTGTGCGCGCCTGGGCCCAGGAGGTTGCGGATTCAGAATGGGTGTGCGCCACTCCGCCAATTTTGGGGAAGGCTTTGTACAGTTCGATATGCGTCGGCAAGTCCGAGGAAGGCTTGAGCATTCCCTCCACGACTTTGCCGTTCAGATCGGTCACTACCATGTGCTCGGGCTTCAACTTTTCGTAGGGGACACCGCTGGGTTTGATGACCACTCGCTTGTCTTCGCGCGAAATGCCGCTGGCATTGCCGAAGGTGTAGAGGACCAATCCTTTTCTAACGAGTTCCAGGTTCGCTTCCAATACCTCTTGCCGCAATCGTTTCAGGAGCATGATTTTCCGGAGAACTTCAGGCGAAGTTCTTAATGTTTTCAGCCGCGAGAAGAAAGTAGAGCAGGCTATCCGCTTTGTCAAACGGCTGTCCGTAAAGCGGATGGCGGGCAAACTAAGATCTTACACCGCAGAGGACGCCGAGAAAGTCTAGCGAGAGCGTGGAAGGATTTCCGCGAGACGGAGATTCTGCCGAGCCGGGATTTTGAGTAGAATCTACAGAAGCCCTTTGGCCCCGATTCATATGAAAACTGAAGCGATCTCCATTGGCGGGAAACCGGTTGTGACGCTGGAGCGCGCGCCTGGCGAAGATGAAAATCAGGCGCAGTTTCTGGAAGCCATTCTGCTACCCGGCCGCGGCATGAGCCTGTTGCAACTCAAGGCTCACATTCCCGGCAAAGGCGATATCGGACTGATTGACGCTCCTCCGCTGGCCGAAGCCAAGCAGATTCTCGATCACGAGGACGATGAATTCGGCAACAAAGTGTTTCACATCAGCGGCGCCATTCTCTTGCCTTTTCCCAACCGCATCACGGGCACGGTGTCGCCCGATGGCAAGACGATTCAAGCTGTAGTTGCGGGGAAATCTGTCTCCTTGCCAGCCAACTGGCGCGGGAAGAATCCTGGCGCGCAAGTCTCAGCCATTCACGGCTTGCTCATGCGGGCGCGGTTCCGGGATGTGCATCAACATGACGGCCCTAACAAATCCCGTGTCTCGGCGAACTTTCACGCGGGTGACTTTGGCGGCCAGTGGCTCTCGCAGACCGACATCAAGGTTGAAGCGGTTTTGCAGGACACCAGATTTGAAATGCATGTCGAAACTAAGAACGTGGGCAGCGAGCTTTTGCCCATGTCAGTCGCCTTCCATCCCGGCTTCATTTTCCCGAGTGGTCAAAGAGCGCAGATAAAGCTGCATGTGCCAGCGGTGCAACGTGCCCTGGTCAACAACTACGATGACGTGCTGCCCACCGGCCAGGTCGAAGATGTTAAGGGCACGCCGTACGATTTCACCGCTCCTGGGGGCAAGGCATTAGGAGCGCAATTCCTTGACGACACTTTTTTCAACTTGCAGCGAGGGCCCGACGGAAGCGCCGCCGTCGAAATCGCCGATCCGGCCGCGCAATACGGCCTGCGTGTCGCGGCGCTGTCGCCTGCCATCAAAGCCTTTCAGATTTACTCGCCGCTCGGCAAGAACTTCGTTGCCGTTGAACCACAGTTCAACCTGGTAGATCCCTACAATAAGATTTGGGGCAGCCGCGATACGGGGATGGCTCACTTGCAACCCGGGGAATCGGTCTCCTGGCGAGTGCGAGTGGAATTATTCACTCCCGGCAAGTAAGCAGTTCGACGGGCAGCGTAATCGGCGATGCGATCGCGAACCAAGCGCGAAACTTCCAGCGTCGGCGCTGTGTTGCCTCTGCCGACCCTACTCTCCCAAGTATTGGTTGCATTCACCATCGAATTCGACAATGAGTTCGAGCGGCAGATGCCGCATCGAACGACCAGCCATGGATCGAGCAGCGGCTCGGAATCCGGTCCATGGCTGGCATCAATGGCAATGTGGTCGACTTGCATGCGCTTCGTCGGCGAGAGCGGTGTGAGGGTCAACGAACTTGGAAGGCTGGCGCGCACGAAAACAAACCTGCACGGCATGCAGAGGTGGGGATACGTGACCGTCGAACCGGATCCGGTCGACAGCCGACCAAAACCTCCCCGTTCCGAGTGGGTGATTCACGCTACCCGCAAAGGCCGCAAGGCTCAAGAGGTCTGGCAGCCGCTGTTTGGGGTTATTGAGGAACGCTGGCAGGAGCGCTTCGGCAACGACCAGATCGGCCAGCTTCGAGAATCGCTGTTGACGGTGATCAAACAATTTGACTTCGAGCTGCCCGATTGCCTTCCGATTCTGGGATATGGGCTGTTCAGCCAAGTGCCGGGTCTCAAGCGGGGGACCGCCCCACCCAAAGATGTCGCCGGTTCCGCGTTGCCGCTTTCCGCGCTTCTCTCCCGTGTGTTGTTGGCGTTCGCTCTGGTGTATGAGCGTAAATCGGAGTTGTCGCTCGCCATCAGCGCCAACGTCGTGCGGGTGCTCGATGAGAAAGGGGTGCGCGTCCGCGACCTCCCGCTTCTGAGCGGTGTCTCGAAAGAGGCGATTAGCATGGCGCTGGGCTTTCTGCAGAAAAAAGGTTTTGCGGTAGTCGAGCCGGACCCAACCGCCAGCCGTAGGAAGTTGGTTCGGCTCACTCCAAAAGGTCTTGATGCTCAGGTTGATTATCGCCATCGTCTCGTGCAAATCGAAGAACGCTGGCGCGCGCGTTTTGGACCGGAGAATATCGACCACCTGCGGGAGTCGCTGGAACGACTGGTCGGCGAGCCTACTGCGCAACTATCGCCCCTGTTCCGGGGCTTGGAGCCTTATCCGGACGGGTGGCGAGCAGCGGTGCGCAATCCTGAAACGCTGCCGCACTATCCGATGGTGCTGCACCGCGGCGGGTATCCCGACGGCAGTTAATCGGATTGAAATGCGTTGGCAAGCAGCATCCATTCCCGCTCTCCTGCCCTAATGGTGACGCGAGTAACTGTTTGTGGTCTCGCAATTGCATTACCCTAGGAAGACAGCAATTGTTACAGCCAGTCGAGGCGCAAACTACGCGGTCTACACGCGTCGTTGTTTGCTCGTGAGTGGTTTGGAGACTTCATGAGGCGTTTACCAGTTTTGCATTACTTTCCGATTTTGGCACTAATCGCCATACTCTTGGCAGGTTGTTCGCGCGATCCCAATGTGCGCAAGCAGAAATTTTTCGCCAGCGGTCAGCGATATTTTCAGCAGGGCAAATACCCCGAAGCCTCCATCCAGTTCAGCAACGCCATCGCGGCCGACTCCCGCTTCGCCGAAGCCCATTATCAACTCGCGCAGACTTACATGAAGATGGGAGAGTGGGGCCGCGCCTTCCAGGAACTCACGCAAACGGTTGAGCTCCAGCCGGAGAATTACGCCGCGCACATTGATTTGGCAAACCTGTTCATCTCCGGCCACGATCTTGCTAAGGCACAAACGGAAATTGACCTGTTGCAATCCAAGCAACCGGAGAATCCCCAAGTCCATCTTGCCGCAGCCAATCTTCTTTCCGCCCAGGGTAACCTTCCCGGCGCTCTACAGGAAGCACAGAAGGCGGTCGCGTTGGCTCCAGAGCGCTCGCAGTCCTACGTCCAACTGGCGCTTTTGCAGGTCCGAGCCAACCAGTTCGATGGGGCCGAAGCAAGCTTCAAAAAGGCCATCGAACTCGATCCGAAAGAAACAAATGCCCGCCTCGCGTTGGGAACTCTGTATGTCTCACGCAACCGTATGGCCGACGCTGAACAGCAATTTCGGCAGGCAATCGGGAGCGATCCCGGCAATCCGGCGCCACGCGCCGACATGGCGCGCCTTTATCTGGTGCAAGGCAAGAAGGAAGAGGCTGAGGCCTTCCTGAAAAAACAAAAACTGGATTTCCCCGACAACTCGGTGGGCTACCGCATGCTGGGAGATTTCTACTTCGCCACTGGCGGCCTGGAAAAGGCGACGGCGGAGTACAGCCAGCTCAATCATGACCATCCTTCTGACTGGCAAGTAAAGAAAAATTACGCTCAGCTTCTTATTCTGACCAATCACGTTGAGGAAGCCAACAAAGTAAACGACGAAATTTTGAAGGCTTATCCGAACGACTCGGATGCGCTGATTTATCGTGGCCAGATTCAGCTTCGTCAGGGCGATGTCAACGGTGCGATCAACTCGTTGCAGACGGTTATCAAGAACGATCCTGACAATGCGGTGGCTCACTATCATTTGGGAGTGGCCTACAGCCAATTGGGACACGCGGAACAAGCGCGGGTGGAGTGGGAGCGAGCGCTGCAATCGAATCCCAAATTAACCGACGCGATCCGATCTCTAGCCACCCTCGCCCTCCGGCAAGGCGATATGCCCGCGCTTCAACAACTTGCCAGCCAGCTTATTCGGGAGGAACCAGCGTCTCCCGAGGGCTACGCCATGCGGGCATTCTCTTTCACGCGGCGGGCCCAATTCAGCAACGCCGAACAGGACGCCACGAAAGCCATCAACCTCGCCCCTCAGGATGCTTCTGGTTATCTTCAGATGGGCAATCTGCGTTTCGCGCAAAAGCAATATAGCGCGGCCGAGAAAGCTTATCAGCAGGCGCTCAACTTCGCGCCGGGCTCATCCGATGCGCTCTCGGCGCTGATGAACACATACCTAACCCAGAAGAAGGTGGACCAAGCGCTGAACGCAGTCAACGCTCAGATCGCCAAGGTCCCAAACAGCAGCTCATTTTATGATCTGCTGGGCTCGACGCTCTTGCGTGATAAGAAAGATCTGGCGGGCGCGGAAGCTGCCTTCACCAAAGCCATTGCGCTCGACAAAAACAATCAGGATGCACTGATTATGCTGGGGCAAGTCCAAGTGGCCAAGGGTGCTCCCGCCCAGGCCATCGCTACCTATGAACGTGCGTTGCGGGATCATCCGCGCGACATCAATTTCTGCATCCTGCTAGGGGATCTCTATAATTCGCAACACGAGTTCGCGAAGGCACAAGATGCCTATCACAAGGCGCTGGCTATCGATTCCAATAATGCCGTGGCGTCGAACAACCTGGCGTATTTGCTTTTGCAAAACGGGGGGGATGTTGATCAGGCGGTGTCACTGGCGCAAACTGCAAGAAGCAGCGCTCCCGATTCGCCCAACTTTGTCGATACTCTGGGCTGGGCCTTCTACCACAAGGGTTATTACCAGCAATCTATCAGCTTGTTTCAGGAAGCGATGAAACTGGCGCAGAAGGGTAACGGTCCAGACAATCCCACTCTCCATTACCACTTGGGATTAGCCTACGAAAGGGCGGGGGACTCCGTCTTGGCCAAGAAGGAACTCCAGCGGGTGTTGCAACTGAATCCCAACTACAGCGCTGCCGGAGACGTCAGGAAAGCGCTGGCCGCGCTGCAGTCTTAGGCCGCCCTGCAGGCAAGCCGCGGTCAGGCTCGCACGCTTTGCGGCAATTGCTCTTCGATCGTCTTCCGGATGAGCCCTTTCACATCTTCGTAGCTCTCGACCACATCCAGATGCTCTTCATCGGTGAAGACCAGTTCGGTGAATTTCCTCATCTGCTTGACGCTCTGGATGGAGTCCACATTCACCAGTTCCTGCATTCCCGCCGTGGTGTGAACCTCGATAAAGGCTGGCATGACGCCCTCCATGAAACTGGCTGTAGCATGAGACTCCCTAGCGAATATGGCTGTGATCGGAAGCACACTCACCCGGAACCTTCCTGAACCTCGGTGAGAGCGGGAAGCTTAACCACGTGCCAAGTCAACACTCGGGCCGCGGAGCGTAAGCGAACTGAGTCCCATGGTGAGCTTCAGACAGTGCGGACATGAACATCGATAATGGCGCTCCGCCGGGCGCTCCTGATGAGAGCAACCCGGGCAAACAAACTGTCCGTCTTTGTAAGCAATCATCACGGAGAAATCCGCACCTCTCGTGCAGAAGCGGCAGCGGACCAGGTATCGATCGGCGAAGGGCTCAATATTCACAACCATGCCGTAACTATTCTCCCTATTCGTTGGTCGTAGCACCACCGTTTTGGGGCCGGGTCGCGTGACCGAGGTGGGGTGACTGCAGCACGGAAGTGGTAGGGCCGTGAAGACCACGTCTTCGTTCCCTCCCAATGAACAAGATTCCGCAAGACCAAGCCCTTTGGGAACCGATCTGCCGCTTGTAAAGTATTCTCCGTCAAGGCAATACTGGGGCACCACTGCAACTTTCTTTGCCGGCTGGGGTTCTAAACTCCAGGCCGCACGAACAGGCGATGAGCCTGCTTTCGTAGAAAGATCGCGGCCATTCCATTCGCACTCAAAAATCGAGTGCCGGAGAACGCATGATTCCTATACCGAAATACTTTGGCTTGATCTTGCTGGCCAGTGTCTTGTTAGCGATTCCTTCCGCGGCGCAGATTTTCGTAGGCATTTCGGTTCACATCGGGCCGCCGCCGTTGCCGGTTTACACGCAGCCGGTCTGTCCTGCAGCGGGCTACATTTGGACACCAGGTTACTGGGCCTACGGGCCGGACGGTTATTACTGGGTCCCCGGCACGTGGGTGATGGCGCCGTCCGTCGGAGTGCTTTGGACGCCCGGCTACTGGGGATGGGGTGGCGGAGCGTACATCTGGCACGCAGGGTATTGGGGTCCGCACGTAGGATTTTATGGAGGGATTAACTACGGCTTCGGATACGGCGGCGTAGGATTTGTGGGCGGCACGTGGCGTGGTGGCGTTTTCGCTTACAACACTGCCGTCACCAACGTGAACACAACGGTCATCCATAACACCTATATCAACCGTACAACGGTCATCAACAACACGACCGTGAATCGCGTGAGTTACAACGGCGGGACCGGCGGCATTAACGCGCGGCCCACACCGGAAGAACAGGCGGCCGAGCACGAACAACACATTCCTGCGAGCTCGGTGCAAATGCAACACGAGCAGGCGGCGCGCACTGACCATACCATGCTGGCGTCTGTAAATCATGGCCAGCCGGCGGTCGCCGCCACCGCGAAGCCCGGCGTATTCCGTGGCGAGGGCGTCGTCGCCGCTCGCGCGGCCGGCCCCAACCAGAACCACCCAGTACCCAGACCGCCGAACGCGAACCGCCCGTCCGAGAACGTGGCCAGCAATCACGCGACGCAAAACGGTGGTGTACCGCGTCCCCCGAACAACAATTTGGGAAATTCCGCCAATAATCGCGCGAACAACAATCATGCGAATTATGATCGTCCCGGCGGCGATCCCGCAAACAACAGTCGTCCGAACAACAATCCCGGAAACACAGCGCACGCCAACGCAGCAAGTCATCCCAGCGTACCGCGGCCGTCCCAACCCAGCCATCCGCCGAAGAGTGAGCATCAGGACAAACCGCACCCCGAGGAGCGAAAAGACCGCTAGGCATCTTCAAATCTAAACAAGAGGGCGGGAATCGACGGGATCCCCGCCCTCACTTTTTTCCCACTTCGAACCCGATGCGAACACCTCACTTACATAGATCGGCTTTCACAAGTGTTCTCTCGCAGGAAAGGCCTGTGAACCGAGCGTAATCATCTGGAAGTGTTTTCTGGCGAGAAGGACGGTGGACTGCCTCCTGCCTCTTTACTAGGTTGCGCGCTCAGCGAGAACTGAAGAGCGGAAGCCTTGGCCATCTCTTCCCAGGAAATCCACCAACGATGGAGTGGCCGCCCATCCACAGAGACGGATTTAATGTAAGCGTCCTGACCGGCATTGGGAGCTAAAATCCGCAAACTGTGATCACCGAGTTTCAACACCGCTTCCGGAAAAGTGGGCGTGTTGAAAGTGACTCCCCCGACCGCCGGGATTGCAGGATAGATTCCCAGCTCCGCGAATACTACCCACGCAGAAGTGGCTCCCAGATCGTCGTTGCCGGGTAGACCGTCGGGTTCGACAGTAAACAAGTCACTCAGCGTCTTGCGGATCACTTCCTGCGCGCGCCAAGGATGGCCGGTCCAGTTGTAAATCCAGGGGTCGGCGAAACTGGGTTCGTTATTGATGTTGAAGTACGGTTCCTGACCGCCCCCGTAGTGGCTGAAGTAATCGTCCAGGCGGGCGTTCGCTGCATCAGGCCCGCCAATCGCGGTGATGATCCCATGCAAATCATAGGGAATCATCCAGGTATATTGCGCCGAATTTCCTTCCACGAAGCCGTGGCCGTGAGCGGGATCGAATCCCGGACGGAAGTTCCCTTCTTTGTCGCGCGCACGGATGTAGCGGGTGTCGGGATCGAAACTCTTTCGCCAGTCCGCGGACCGGGAGAGAAATTTGTCGGCGTCCGCCGTGTCTCCCAGCGCCTTGGCCATTTGCGCAATCGTAAAATCCGCGCTTTGATATTCGAGCGTGACCGAGGCGGAGCCATTGTTCTCGGTGCCCTCCTCGTCGTGGCTGTCATCGCCTTCGTAATAAACGTAGCCGCGTTCCAGGTAGGAGCGCAGATCCGGACGCTCCGGATGCGTATCAAATTTGAGGTCAGGGGTATCCGCGCCGCGTACCATGGCTTTCAGAGCCGAGGTAACGTCGAACTCGCGTGCCCCGAAGGCATAGATGCTCGCCAAAATCTCATCCGCAGGATCGCCAACCATGACATTACTTTCTCCGTTAGCGACTGACCATTTAGGCAGTCGTCCGGCTTGCTCGGCGTCAGTGACGAATGACTGGGCAATATCGCTGGCGACTTTGGGAAACAGCATAGCGATGAGTTGAACCTGATCGCGATAAATATCCCAGCCAGAAAAGTTGGCGTACTGCTGGCGGCCGGTAACCCGATGCACCTGGTTGTCGAAGCCGAGATACTCGCCGTTCACGTCGTTGAAAACGGAAGGGTGAATTAGGGCGTGGTAAAGTGCGCTGTAGAAAACTTTGCGCTGCGCTTCGGTCCCTCCTTTTACCTGAACACTGCTCAGGACGTCGGACCAACTGGTACGGGCCGACGCACGAACCTTTTCGAAATCCCAAGCTGCAATTTCAGATTGAAGATTGTTGCGTGCGTTGGCCACGCTCACGTAGGAAATCGCGGCTTTCATGAGCAGCTTGTCAGTATTGGCGGGAAAGCTGACGAAAGCGCGAGTGTGAGGTCCATCGGCAGAGAGTTGGCCGGGTTGCCAGACTTCGCCGGCACTGGTTCCAGCGGAGGTCGATTCTTTGTCGAATTGCATTACGAAATAAACGCGGTACCGATTCCGGCCGCCGCAGAAATCTCCGCCGGTGACGGAGCCGCTGATTTCGCGGCCGTCGATTTTCACATCAGCATCGTACAGCGAGTTCAGATTGCGTCCCAGATCCAACAAGATGGTGTGACTGTCTGCGCTCTTGGGGAACACAACCTCCGCGATGCCGGAGCGCACATCCGCGGCTAAGCGCACGGTGATGCCGCTCTGCAATTTCACGGCGTAGTAGCCGGGAGAGGCGACCGCATCTGCAGTTCGATAAGCCGCGCTGTGTTCAGCCGCTGTGGGCAGCGAGCTTTCTCCGGGAGTCCCAAGAGCGGGCAGGAAGGGAACGTCGCCGAAAATGCCGCAGCCTTCACCGCTCAAGTGAGTCAAACTGAATCCACGGATAGCGGGGATGTCGTACTGAAAATGATTTTCGTCAACGTACTGTCCGGGAGCGGCTCGGTCGTGTGCCGTATCTGGGCTCCAATACAACATGCCGAACGGCCGCACCGCACCGGGGAGGGTGTGCCCTGCATCCTGCGCCTGCGTGGGCTTTGTCCCGATGAACGGGTCGACTTGAGAATAGGGATCGCCGGCGGAGTGTGCGAAGCATGAACAAGTGAACAACAGCCAAGTCAAAATTATTCTCTTCATGAAGGCGCCTCCAACGATCTCTCGGCGGTAGGAATTGATTACGACTGGATGGACCATCTTCACACAATTGTTGCGGAGTTCAAATAGCGGGCGGGATGGCATACTGCGGGTTTTGAGTGCGTTGGATTTCGGCCCATGTCCGCCACGATCGGCGACTTAGAGCTAAAATCATCCCGCCTTCCGGAGGCTGGATCAATGCCTGTCCGGCGCAGCATTCCTAATTCATAACCAAGGAGACGTTACATGTTTTCTGTCTTTAGACGACAGTTCTTGAAACAGGCTTCGGTACTGAGTGCGGCTGGAGCGATGAACGTCTTATCGAGCCGTTCCGCGGTCGCGCAGACCCAGACCATGAGCGCCAACACCGCGGCGCAGATCTATGTCGATTCCCGGCGAACCATTGCGCCGCTCGATCGGAATTTGTTCGGGTCGTTTCTGGAGCACCTGGGACGCGCCATTTACGAGGGGATTTACGAACCCGGATCGAAGTTATCGGACGAGAATGGATTTCGCAAGGATGTGATGGGACAGATCCGCAAGCTGGGCGTGCCCATCATTCGCTATCCGGGAGGGAATTTTGTTTCCGGATACAACTGGCTCGATGGGGTGGGTCCAAAGCAGGAGCGGCCCGAAGTGCTTGATAAAGCCTGGAACAGCCTCGACTCAAACCAATTCGGCACCAACGAATTTATGGCGTGGTGCAAGTTGGTGGGAACTGCGCCGTTGATGGGGCTGAATTTGGGCACCGGAACTCCCGAGCAAGCGGCGGCCCTGGTCGAGTATTGCAACATAGATAAAGGCACCAAATGGAGCGATCTGCGGCGCAAGCACGGCTATGCGGAGCCCTATAACGTAAAGCATTGGTGCCTTGGCAACGAGATGGATGGGCCGTGGCAGATTGGGCATGTGCCGGCGACCGAATACGGATTGAAGGCACAAGACGCGGCTCGGCAGATGCGCGCGGTCGATCCTTCATTGCAGTTGGTTGCTTGCGGATCGAGCGGGCCTTCCACGCCCACTTACCTGGAGTGGGATCGCGAAGTGTTGGAGCAGTGCTATCCCTATGTGGATGGACTTTCCCTGTATCGCTATCTGGGGAACACGCCCGACGATACCGGCGGAGATAGTTCGAAGTATTTGGCGCTGAATCTGACCATGGACCGTCAGATCGAAGAGACAATGGCGGTTTGCGATATGGTGCAAGGACGACATCGTTCGGGGAAGCGGCTGTGGCTTTCCTTTGACGAGTGGAATGTGTGGTACCGGTCAGGGACCGGAGAGGGAGCGAAGGGGTATCTCCCCCAGGCTTCGCATCTGCTGGAGGAAGTCTACAACCTGGAAGACGCGTTGCTTGTCGGTGGCTTGATGAATTCGCTGCTCCGCCATGCGGACCGGGTGAAAATCGCTTGCCTGGCGCAATTGGTCAACGTGATTGCTCCCATCGTGACCAACAAAGACGGCCTGTACCTGCAAACAATTTACTACCCGTACAGTTGGGGACTCGAGTATGCGCGTGGCACCGTGCTGAACATCCTGACCGGGTCGCCCACCTACGAGGTCGCAGGAATGGGGCAGGTGCCCTATCTGGATGTGGTGGGAACAAGCGCGGACGACGGAAAAGTATCGCTCTTCATTCTTAACCGTGACTTGGCAAAGGCGCAGAGCGTGGAAGTGAATTGGCAAAACAATGCCCCTAAAGAAGTTAGCGCGTCGCTCACATTGACGGGGAGCGATCTTAAGGCGGCGAACAGCTTCGAGGCGCCACGCAAAGTGGTGCCCCAGGGATTCTTGAAACCTGCGACCAGCGCCGGACGGACGAAGTTCGAAGTCCCGCCGCAGTCCTATACTGTGGTGCAATGGCGTACGTAACCGGCGAGCTCTTTAGATCCGTCGACGCATCACAGCAGTGTTTCTCAGCCGAGTCGCGCGGGACCGCAGAATCAGGCTGTAGCGAGCTCCCGTGCCAGAACAGCGCACGTATGCGGTAAGAACGCCGGTCGTGTGCCCGCCACTAGTAACCTCAACCGATAACGAGTGGAAGAAAATTTGTGAGCAAAAAATAAAGGGATTGCGCACGCTGCCGCTATCCAAGGTGGAGGAAAACAAAACATTTGAAGATGCACTCCAGTAATAAGAAGTCACGGTACTCAAGAAACAAGGGCCAGCAGAACGGTTGCCAGCGGGGCGTTAGGAGGCCTATATGTCGGTGACCGCAGTGAGCGCAATTTCTTCCTACAGCCAGGACCCGGACCAGCATCAGAGTGGTTTGCGCCAGGACTTGCTGAGTCTGCAACAGGCCTTATCCACGGGCAACCTCGATTCGGCGCAGCGCGCGCTAAATCGATTTCAGGCGGATTTGCAGGCGGTTCGGCCACAACAAAACGGGATACGCGCCTCGGCGGAGGTAAACCCTACCAACACCTTGCAAAGAGATTTATTGGCATTGCAGAACGCACTAGATTCGGGCGACCTGGCGATGGCCGAGGAAGCGTTCATGCGCGTGCTGCAGGATGGTCAACAAATCAAGAAGCCGCAGGCCGACGAAGAAAGTTTGAATGCGGAGCAGGAGCACCATGGGGTTAGCGCGTTGCCGAACCCTACCAATGCCAATGAGGATTCCGCGCTGCCGAATCCGCTGCCTAAGACGAATGGCAATTTACTCGACGTGAGTGCGTGAGGAAGAATGATTCCAGAGCCTAACTGCCCGAGTCCACTCACGCAACACGCAGCACGGCTGCGGCCCTGATTTCGCTTCTGCGCAACGCGCTCAAGGCTTGATTCGCTTGCTCGAGAGGAGATATCTGAACCTCGGTTTGGAGGGGAACTTCGGCGGCTAGAGCGAGGAAATCGCGGACATCCTGACGAGTACTGTTTGCCACGCTGCGAACCATGCGCTCGCCGTAGAGCAGAGAATAATCCATCTGCGGAATGGGGCTCATCGCGATTCCGGCTAAAGCGAGCGTGCCTCCCTTGCGTAATTGCCGAAGAGCAAGCGGAACCAACGGGCCAGCGGGCGCAAAGATGATGGCGGCGTCGAGTTCGCTCAGGGGTGCGCCCTCAGCGCCTTCCGTACCGGCCGCCCCCACCCAGGAGGCGCCCAGGCTGCGGGCTAGTTCGCGATGCGCCGCCGCGCGGGTAAAAACGTAAACTTCGCAGCCTTGATGACGCGCGAGTTGCAGAACGAGATGAGCGGACGCTCCGAAACCGAACAGACCGAGACGTTCGCCGGGACGAATTCCGCTGAGGCGATAGGAGCGATAGCCAATGACGCCCGCGCACAAAAGAGGCGCGGCGTTTTCGTCGGAAAAAACCTGGGGGATTGAATAAGCGTAGTCTTCATGAATGATGGTGTATTCGGCATAGCCGCCATCGGCGTGATAGCCGGTGAATCGAGCTTGCTCGCAGAGGTTCTCCAGGCCACGGCGACAGTAGGCGCAAGTATTATCGGTCGAGTGCAGCCAGGGAATTCCGATGCGATCGCCTTCCTTTAGTTTGTGGACGCCAGTGCCGACAGTCTCCACAACGCCAACGATTTGATGGCCGGGAATGAGTGGAAGCCGGGGTAGCGGCAGTTCCCCATCAACGATATGCAAGTCGGTATGGCAGACACCACAGCAAGCAACTCGAACGCGCACTTCAGCGAAACCCGGCACGGGGACGTTCACCTCTTCGAAACGCAAAGGGGATGGGTCGCCGGGCGCGCGCTTTTGCAGCACCATGGCTCGCATGAGTTAATTTTAGCCGGATTCACCACTGGGGAAACAGAGGAACGCTGCTACTCCGGGTTGCCGCGGAATCGGGTAGGATCAGATTGGCGTGGTGAGATTTGCGCGCCGTGCCACAACACCTGTCAGAGGAATAATCTTGCGCCCTATTTTCGGCAAACTCCATCTCATGAAGATGAATCGTGCGGTTTTCCGCGGTCTTAGTTCAGCGGCTGAAGCCGCAGGATGGTTTAGCTCTAGCGCAGCGCTGAAGCGCTGCTCCACCCGGGCCGTTACCTCTTTGCCTTCAGGAAATCGCTGTTGCATACGTGTGGTCTCAGCTCTGTTGGTTATAGGGTTGTGGCTTCCGGGTTTTGCGCAAGACGCGGGGCCAGTCAATCCAATCGATCCCCTGCCGCAGGATACGGGGGCGGCTGGCCTCCAGCAAACGTTGCGGCGTCTGCAAACGACCGCGCGGCTGATGCAGGTGGACGCGCATCCCGACGACGAGGATGGCGGCATGCTGACATTGGAATCGCGCGGCAAAGGCGCGACTGTGACTTTGCTGACGCTGACCCGTGGGGAAGGCGGACAGAATAAGACCGGAAGCAATTTGTTCGATGAACTTGGCGTGTTGCGTACCCTTGAAGTGCTGGCCGCCGACCGTTATTACGGAGTGGAGCAGCGCTTTTCGCGCGTCGCGGATTTTGGGTACTCAAAAAATCCGGAAGAGACGTTTCAGAAATGGCAAGGCCACGACATCGCCCTGGCAGATATTGTGAGGGTAATTCGGCAGTTCCGTCCGGATGTGCTGGTGGCTCGGTTTTCGGGGACAGAGCGGGATGGGCACGGTCATCATCAGGCGTCGGCCATCCTGACCAAAGAGGCGTTTCGCGCGGCCGCCGATCCCAAGCGGTTCCCCGAGCAGTTTAAGCAAGGTCTGCTGCCTTGGCAGGCGAAAAAACTATACATCGGGAATGTGTGTTCGTTCATGGCGCAGAGCTGCCCCGACCAGGAGTACACGTTAAAACTAAACACGGGCGAAACTGGCCCACTGTTGGGAATGTCGTATGTACAATTTGCCATTGAAGGTTTGAAACACCAGCAATCGCAGGGGGTAGGCGCGTTTTCGTTGCCTTCGGGGCCGCATTACTCGTTTTACCGGCTAGTGGATTCGGTGCTGCCGCCGGACGTCAGACAAAGATGGGCACGAGCAGAGTTTTTTTGATGGGATCGACACATCGTTACCAGGATTGGCATCGCGTTTGGGAGACGAAGAGAAAAAAGTCCCTTGGTTGCGGGAAGACCTGGAAAAGATTGCGGAGAACCTGGAGAAGGTTGGCGAGGACAGCGAGAGAGATCCCGATGATGCAACCGAGCCGTTGTTAGCGGCGTTGGGAGGGTTGCGCGGCTTAAGGGACAAAGTGCAATCCAGCCCATTGAGTGAGAGCGCTCGGCGCGATGTTGGGGGCCGGATCGATCAGAAGGTGGAGCAGGCAGAGAGCGCGCTGAACCTTATGCTGGATGTCACGCTAGAGGCAACCGCGGTGGCTCCGCAAAGCCCCCCCACAGGGGCGGCTCCGGAACCGGCGGGACTATCCGTAATTTCCCCAGGGCAGAAATTTGGAGTGCGGGTAAAGCTGCACAATGGTTCAGAGTTCGCGCTGCAAGCGGGGACGATCACGCTCGATGGACTGCCGCGATCCCCGGCGAATCAGGAAAAAAATGGAGGAACAATTCAGCCCGGGCAGGATCACGAGATGCTGTTCCTCGCTCAGGTTCCAAATGGCTTTGCTTACACGCGGCCCTATTGGCATCGCGCGAATCCAGCAGAAGACGCGATCAATACGGTGGACGATGCGAAATACGCGACCCTTCCCTTCCCTCCGGCTCCGTTTCATGTGACCGCCAGTTATGCCGTGGTCGCGGGGAACAAAGCAGAAGGGGAGATTTCTGTCCCAGTGCTCGCGCCCTTTGTGGACGCCGGCGGCGAACCGGAGAAGCGAAAGTTGGCGGTGGCGCCGGAATTCTCTGTGATGTTGGAGCCCGGGGAGCAGGTGATTCCCGTCGCGAACCGGTCAGCGAGCACTGTGAAAGTGCAGGTGCTCTGCAACCTAACGGGAGCGCCGGGCGGAAAGCTTCACTTAGAGGCGCCGCAGGGATGGAAACTCGAACCCGCGGAACAGGCCGTCGAACTCACGCAGCGCGGGCAGAGTAAAGACTACGAGTTCAAAGTCTTTCCGGCGAGCCTGCGAGAAGGGCGAGCTCAGA
This sequence comes from uncultured Acidobacteriaceae bacterium, assembly GCA_963712035.1. Lineage (GTDB taxonomy): Bacteria > Acidobacteriota > Terriglobia > Terriglobales > Acidobacteriaceae > PALSA-270. The sequence goes on from CAVQGL010000014.1 coordinate 87,598, forward strand.
TTCGTGCGGTGCTCGATGCGGGTGGAAAGAAGTATAGCGAGGGATACAGCGTAGTCTCGCGCCCGGATCTCGGTAACTTCTATTATTACCAACCCGCGGTGCAGCGGCTAAGTATTGTGGACGTCAAAGTTCCGAAAGACTTGAAGATTGGCTATCTCATGGGCGCGGGCGACGATCTTCCAACCGTGATCAAGCAATTGGGGATGGATGTGACGATGATTCCCGCGGAGCAGTTGTTGAGCCTGAATTTGAGCGGTTTTGGAACAATTGTGCTGGGCATCCGGGCGTACGACACTCAGAAAGATGTTGCCAACAATAACAAGAAGCTGCTTGAGTATGTCTCGAACGGGGGCACGCTGCTGGTGCAGTACAACGCCGCGGTGGGAGATTTCAATAGCGGGCATTTCACGCCGTATCCCGCAGAACTCAGCCGGGAGCGAGTCTCAGTGGAAGAAGCGCCGGTGGAAATGCTCGATCCGCAGGACGAGGTATTGCGCTATCCGAACCCGATTACGCAGCGTGATTTTGACGGCTGGGTGCAGGAGCGCGGGTTGTATTTCATGGATCATTGGGACGCTCACTTCAAGCCGCTGCTGGCAAGCCATGATCCTGGAGAAGAACCGCAAAAGGGTGGGCTGCTGATCGCCCACTACGGCAAGGGCACCTATATCTACACTGGGTACGCCTTCTTTCGGCAACTGCCGGCGGGAGTGCCGGGAGCGATCCGACTGTTTGTGAATTTGCTCAGCGCAGGACATGAAACCAGCAATTAGCATTTGGCAGTTGGCACCTGGCCATTGGTCCTTCGTCCTTGGTCGTGGGCAGTTAACTCGGCAGGGGTCCCCGCTTCTTACCTTAAGCGTATGAGATTGACCGACGACCAACGACCAAGGACCGACGACCATATCCCCCCCCAACTCATTCGTGGTATCGGACTAGGCAGCGCCACGGCGCTGAACATGATTGACATGATCGGGGTGGGACCGTTCATTACCATGCCCCTGATCGTCAGTGCGATGGGCGGACCGCAGGCGATTCTAGGCTGGATTGCGGGGGCGCTGCTGGCGACCTGTGACGGATTGGTTTGCGCGGAGTTGAGTTCGGCGATGCCAGGGTCGGGTGGATCGTATCGTTTTCTGCGGGAGATTTACGGTCCGCATGGCCTGGGACGGCTGATCTCCTTTCTTTTTATCTGGCAGCTCTCCTTTAGCGCGCCCTTGTCCATCGCGTCGGGAGCGATTGGGCTGGCCGGGTACGCCTCTTATTTTTTCCCAGGGCTGGAACATCAATATGCGACACACAGTTGGGCGTGGAATATTCCTCTGCTCGGGCCGCTGCAAGGCCGGTGGATGGTTTCGGGCGCTACTTTTGTGGCAATCGGCATGGTGGTGCTGGCGGTAGCGCTGTTGTATCGCAAGATCACGAGCATTGGCTGGATGTCGAAATGGCTGCTGGCGGGCGTGGTTGCGACCATGTCCTGGATCATCTTCGCGGGATTCAGTCATTTTCATGCCGCGCTGGCACTGGATTTCCCCCCTGGAGCATTTCATCTTTCCCACGCATTTTTTCTGGGGTTGGGCTCGGCGATGCTGGTTTCTTCTTACGATTATTGGGGCTATTACAACATTTGTTTTTTGGGCGATGAGATCAAAGAGCCAAGCAAGACGATTCCGCGCGCGATGTTGCTATCGATTTTTCTGGTGGCGTGCCTGTATATCGCGATGAATGTCAGCATCCTGGGAGTGCTGCCCTGGCGTGAGATCGCGCAAGCGGGGCGTTCGAGTGGCGGCTTGTATGTCATTTCGATTTTTATGCAGCGGATTTACGGGGCATGGGCAGCGAAACTGGCTTCGGGCCTGGTGATGTGGGCGGCGTTTGCGTCAGTGTTCTCGCTGGTACTGGGCTATTCGCGTGTGCCCTACGCAGCTGCGCTGGATGGCAACTACTTCCGTATTTTTGCGCGAGTGCATCCTAAATACCGGGTGCCGCATATTTCTGTGCTCGCCTTGGGATGCGTGGCTGTTCCGTTTTGCTTTTTGTCGCTGGCGGATGTGATTGCAGCGCTGGTGGTAATTCGTATTCTGCTGCAATTTTTGGTGCAGGCGGTCGGATCGATCGTGCTGCGCATACGCCAGCCCGAATTGCCGCGGCCTTTTCGCATGTGGTTGTATCCGCTGCCGGCATTATTGGCGAGCGCCGGATTCTTATTCATTTTGATTTCGCGCAAGAATTTTCTGCGTGAGATTCGCTATGCGGCGGTGATTCTGGCAGTGGGCCTGGCAGTCTATATGGTGCGATCCTGGCGAAACCGGGAGTGGCCGTTCGCCGAACCGGTGCGGAGCTAACGAACGGTTCCCACAGCTGGCTATCGATCCAGAGAGCGCGGCACGGAGGTGCTATTTACAGTTTTGGAGGTAACCGTTATTTTTGAGCTTCCCCCCATTCTGTGAAGGGCTGACCGGAGGCAGCAAGATTGTCTTCACCTTTCACGAATGAATTTCTTGCGCGTTCTGGCTGAGCGGCTCGTTCAAAAGCGCTGCGCAAGCATGGCAGGGAAGAAATGAAAGCGAAGAAGCAGACGGGCATCGCGGCGGGCGCGAACTCGCATTGGCCACGCGACACGCAACGGGAGATCCGGAACTTTATGCGGGCGCTCAGCTCGTATCCAGAAAGGTTTGCGGACGATCCCTATGTCAGTTTCGAGCAGCATCTCTCCAGCCTAGCTTCGACGAGCCCCGCGGGTGGCGAGAGTAGCCGCCAGAGTTAAGCTGGTATTGGTCTTCCCGCCTCGCAGTCCCCAACCTTTCATCGCCTTCTAGTGCTGCTATCCTGAATGGGATGAAGTGGCGCTCTCTCGACGAATCTGCTCCAGACACGGACGCTCGTCCCTTGCGCGAAATCTTGGCGGAACGCAAAGAGCTCATCGCAAAATACGTTCCCGCGGAAACGCGTGAAACTTATGCGCGAGTAGTTGCCGAACTCAAGCAGAACCATCTTGCCGAGAACGCTTTGAGCGCCGGCGCCAAGGCTCCTGCTTTTGAACTAAACGATCACAACAGAAAAGTGGTTCCCTCGGCGCAGCTTTTGGCGAGAAGACCTCTGGTGGTTTGCTTCATTCGCGGTCGTTGGTGCCCCTTCTGCGTCGGCCAGATGGAAGCTATGAATCTGGTTGCGCCTCTGCTTGAGCAGGCCGGAGCTTCGATGGTGGCAGTTTCGCCGCAGACGGTTCAACAATCCTTCTTCATGCAGGATCAGCACAAACTGCGATTCCGGTTGCTGAGTGACACCGGCAATCAAGTGGCGCGCCAGTTTGGCTTGGTCTATCGCGTGCCCGAATACCAGCAAGCCATCTACAAACGGGTATTTGTGAACTTGCCCCACACCAACGGGGACGAAAGCTGGGAACTGCCTGTCCCCGGAACATTTGTGATCGACCGCGACGGCACGGTACTTTATGCTTCGGTTGATGAAGATTACACGCAACGGCCGGAGCCTGCGGAAATCCTCCGGACGGTCGGCGACATCATACGACCTCCGGAATAAATATTCGATATCAGGATCCGCGAGTAGGCCAAGCGCACGCCTTTCGCGGGCAGAAGCGCACGCGCTACCTGTTTCCGTAATATCCTAGATTATGGGCGACAAACCACTCTGGAGCGCGGAGGATCAGGCCAGCCGCCTGGCTGAACTGACGGCGGGTACTGCCGATCCCTCCAAGGAACTTCCGCTACGCCGCGATGTTCGGTCCCTGGGCATGCTGCTCGGCAAAGTCTTAGTAGCGCAGGCAGGACAATCCCTGCTCGATGTCGTGGAGGAGCTACGCCGGTTGCTGATTGGGCACCGCGAGCAGGACTCGTTAGAAGCGCATACCTCGCCACTCGAAGAGCAGCGCATGAGCCGGGCGCGAGAGATTGTTGCAGGTCTTGCCGTCGAAGATGCGTATCGGGTGAGCAAAGCCTTCGCCATCTATTTCGAGCTGACCAATCTGGCGGAAACCAATCATCGCAAGCGGCGGCGGCTCGCGGCGAAGTTACACGAGGAACAGCCCGCACTCGCCGGGTCGTTTCGTGGCACGTTGCAGCGCATGCGTTCGGCCGGCATTAGCGCCGAGGACGCGCTGGCGGCTTTGCGCAAGGTAAAAGTAACGCCGGTATTCACGGCACATCCCACCGAAGTCGCCCGGCGTACAGTTCTGCTAAAGCGGCGGCGAATTGCGAAGCAGCTTCACCGCCTGGACCGCCTGCCATTGGCTGAGTCTGACGCGACAAAACTGGAAACTGCCATCCTGGCGGAGATTACCGCACTCTGGCAAACCGACGAGGTTCGCCTGGAAAAGCCGCTGGTGACCGATGAAATTCGCATGGGGTTGGATCACTACCCTATGTCGCTGTTCGCCACGCTGCCTCGTCTGTATGCGGAAATGGCAGAGGATCTGCGGCAGGTTTACGGGATCGCCATCCGAGATGAGGGCTTGCCGGAAGTCCTTCAATTCGGTTCGTGGATTGGAGGAGACCGCGATGGCAATCCTTTTGTCACCCCGGATTCGACGCGAGAGGCTCTGCAGCGGGCGCGCAATGCCGTTCTCGGCGAATACATTCGAGAGCTGGAACACGCGCTCGAGCCGTTGAGTTCGTCGGTGCGGCAAGTAGCGATCTCCGAGCCACTGCGGTCGCGACTGGCCGAGTATGACTTCCGCATGGGTGACGATCATGCCCGCCGCGCGCGGATTTCGCCGGTTGAACTCTACCGCCGTTTTCTGAACTTTTTAGTTCTACGATTGCGCCATACCCAGGAAGAAATTTCGGGGAGAACAGTTACCGCGATGCAAAGGAATTCGAGACTGACCTTTTGCTGATGCGGGAAAGCTTGCGTGAACACGGCGGGCAGCTCCTGGCAGAGTTAGTCATCGAAACGGTGCTGCGCAAGCTGCGGACTTTTGGATTTCATCTCTCCACGCTCGACATCCGCCAACACGCGAGGGTGCATGCGGAAACTCTGGCTGAGATTCAGAAGGAGGGTTGGCAGGGCGTCCCGCACCGCGTACCGCTGGTGGGGTTCTCAAAGCAAACCGAGGACGTGTTGCAAACATTCAAAGCGATTGCGGAACTAAAGAAAACGTATCCGGCGACCGCAATTCGCCAGTACGTCATCAGCGGCGCAGAATCGGAAGAAGACGTTTTCGCGGTGCTGCGATTGGCGAGTCTTTGCGGAGTGCAACTCGCTGCCTCGGCGGACGACCCTGGATTGATGCCGGTTCCGCTTTTTGAGTCCATCGATGCCTTGCGAGCTGCGGGCAAGATCATGAGTACAGTCTGGGGCGCAGCCGAGTACAAGCGGTTGCTCGAGTCCTGGGGCGGATGGCAGGAAATCATGCTGGGTTATTCGGACTCCAATAAAGATGGAGGCATGCTGACCAGTACTTGGGAGTTGTATAAAGCTCATCACGAACTCCATCAGGCGGCACAAGAGCACGGAGTAAGGCTGCGGCTGTTCCACGGGCGTGGTGGGACAGTGGGACGTGGCGGAGGGCCAACCCGCGACGCGATTCTGGCGCAGCCCGTAGGAGCTTTTTCGGGAGAGATTCGGATCACGGAGCAAGGTGAAGTGCTGAACTGGAAATACGCCGATCCAGTCTTGGCGGAATGGAATCTGGAGTTGATGATCGCCGCGTGCCTGGAAGCGCTCACTCGCCCCGACGGTCCGGCCCCGGGCGATGATGCCCGCTGGCGCGACGCGATGGAAGAAATGTCTCAGGAAGCTTTTGCTTACTACCGGCGGAATATCGCCGAGAGTGCCGAGGTGCTGGAGTATTTCGAATACTCTACGCCGGTCAATCAACTGGAGCATGCGCGGATCGGCTCGCGTCCCGCGCGGCGTAGCGCGGGCAGGAAGTTAGAAGACTTGCGCGCCATCCCATGGGTGTTTGGGTGGATGCAGAGCCGGCAAGCGGTGCCCGCGTGGTTCGGGGTTGGTTACGCCTTGGAACGCTTTGCCCTGCGCGGCTCGGAGCAAAAACAACTGCTGCGGGAAATGATGCGCGGGTTTCCTTTATTTTCCAGCCTGCTGGCAAACGTGGAACTGGCGATGGCCAAAGCTGACTTGACCATCGCGCGTTTGTACGCTTCTTTAGTTCCTGATGAAGCACTACGGGAGCGGGTTTGGACCTCGCTCACGGAAGAATTCCATCGCACGCAGCGAGTCATGCTGGCAGTCACAGGGCAAAGCGATCTGCTGCAAAAGAATCCGGTGTTGTCGCGGTCCATACGATTGCGAAATCCTTACGTAGACCCAATGAGCTTAATCCAGGTCGACCTGTTGTGTCGCAAACGGAACGGCGAGGACAATGAAGCGGTCAACTACGCATTGGGGGCAACCATCAACGGAATCGCAGCCGGACTCCACAACACCGGCTAGTGACTTGTTTTCACTCGAGCTCAGCCGCGACTCATCAACAGCGTTTCGTTCAACATCCCGCGCAACACCGGTAGGAATCGCGAATGGCTGAAGACACCGATGGTTCATTACCCAGCACCAAGGCTAGGGCGGGCGAGCAAGTTATGGGAACGACTATTTGTCGTAGTCGAGGCAGATCTGTAACTGATGAATCGCCTCATCGGTGGCGCGGATAGCCTCTACCCGATGTCCGCCGAAATCGTGGGCAGCATGCTCCAAATGATCTTTGGCGCGATGCAGCGAAGCGATAGCCTCGCGAATCTCAGGGTGTCGGTCGGGCGCAGCCGAAGCTGGAGCCATGGCCGGGAAAGTTAGAGCGAGCATGACCGCCAGTACCGCAAATGAACTGGTAAATCGCTTCATTTCGTTCTCCTTGATTCAATCCGGAAGACCGGACAGGTTACGGCTTTGGTCTAAAATACTGGAATTCTGTCGTCAAAAGCACATCGAAATTCCCCCAAGGTAGTTATTTCGCCAACAGCCCGGGGCTATGGGGACTGGCAACTCGATGCGGGAAGCACCAGCGGAGTTTGACTAAGCCTTCACGGTAGGCGAGAATTGGTTGGTAGCGGATAAATTGCTGATTCCTTTGCAGTGTGGGCCTGTGGCGCAGTTGGGAGCGCGCTTCCATGGCATGGAAGAGGTCGTCGGTTCGAACCCGACCAGGTCCACCATCTTCTCAACACTTACCGACATCGTTCCATCCCGCTTGGTAGTATTTTGTAACTTCCAAAACTATTTTCACTCAGCGTGAATTTCTTCGGGCTTCACCAGGGAAGCGGAGCCAATCCTCCAGCAGTAGTTTGGAGAGGATTCTCCGGGCACTGGATGGCGTTCTATTCGGCCGCACTTGCGATCTTTTATTCTGCTGCTCGTGCTGAGGATGCAAGCCTGCGACGCCCCGGCGCGGAATGATTCTCGGACCGGACCAGCATTCCATCGCACGGAGGGGCAACTACGGGAACTGAAAGAATCGTGAGCCGCACCACAAGCTTCCGAAACGCAAATTTGCCTTGGCGGAACTGAGACCTTATTCACTTGACCGATTACGCCATTGACCCGCATCCGATCTTCGGACCTCACTTTGCTAAGCTGCTGCCCAGCTCGCAGCAATAGCACGATTGGGAAGCACAGTTGCGGAGCACACACGCCTTTTCTCAGTAGCGATTGGAAGCGCTGGCTAACGTGTTGACTTGAATCCCCCATAAGTCAGGTAGATGCCGAGGACAAGTGAAATACATCCGTACAGATAGAAAAGTTCCTGATAGTGAAGTTGCCGAAGAAAAAATTCCGCTTCCATTCCTCGCGGCAGGAACAAAAAGAACAAGCCCTTGATCACCGTTCCCCAACCGACCAAGGTGACGACCACCGCGAGAGCCCCATCTGACCAGAGATTGTGCGCGAGAACCATCGCCAGCCCAGCCACCAACGTGATGAGACCGACGACGAATACCATTGATGGATCGTGAAGAAGTGCAGTTATCGATTCCAAAGTGGCTTGTTTGCGGGTAACCATGGAAAGTGCGATGAGAATGCAGTACAACCCAACCAGTTTGCTAAGAAAAACTGTGCGCGGCGACATATGTGTCCTCCCGGGCGAATCAAGGATTTGTCGGCCCATCCATTGCGAGCAACCAACATTAGCGGGTGGACCGATACCTCGTTCACGCAGTTCATCTCCCTTCGGGCAGATTAGCATCCGGGGACCAATTTGCTCTGTGATGATGGTCACAGGCACTCTAGCCCCCGCGCCCAACTGTCCACTTCCGGACAGCATTGTCCGGAACCGGACAGTTTTCCCTTCGCACCTCAGCTCCCAAAATCGGCTTTCTTCCCGCCGCTCAACGGTTTACCTTTTTCCTGCCATCGGCAGGCGAATTGCCATTACTTCCATAACTTGAAGTGCTGGTAAACCCATTGTGCTAGGAGAATGGCTGTGAAAAGTTTGCTTCAGGATGTCCGCTACGGCGTGCGCATGTTGCTGCGAAGCCCCGGTCTGACCCTAGTCGCGGTACTTTCGTTGGCCCTTGGTATTGGCGCGAACACCGCCATCTTTAGTCTGCTGGACGCTGTGATGCTCAAGTCACTGCCCGTACGGGATCCGGGGCAGTTGTTGCTGTTCGGATACGGCCGGTGGGCTGGAAGCCAAGACGAATTACCCGACAAGAGCTGGGACCTGTTTTCGTATCCGTTTTATCGCGAGATCCGCGAAAAGAGCCAGGTATTCTCCGGCGTCACTGCCGTCAACAGCGTCGAATTCAGTACACACGGCTCCGTAACCGGAAGCCCTTTGGAAGCAATCAGCGCCGACCTTGTTTCCGGAACCTATTTTTCGGTCCTCGGTGTAAGTCCGCTCCTGGGGCGGGCGCTCACGGAAGCTGACGACCAAACTCCCGGAGGAGGGCCGGTTGCGGTTGCCAGCTACTCCTGGTGGAAGGGGCGCTTCGGGAATGATCCGTTCGTCCTCGGCAAGACCGTCCGGATAGAGTCAACGGTGTACACGATTGTCGGCGTGGCCCCCTCTGGGTTCTTCGGAACTACCGTCGGACAAGCCCCGGACTTGTGGATTCCGCTGTCTATGGAGAAGGAAATCTCGCCGGGCTGGAATGGGCTGAACAACAGGTTCTTTCAGTCGCTCTACCTGATTGGGCGGCTCAAGCCTGGGGTCACGGTCGGACAGGCGAGCACGAATACGAATCTGCTTTTCAAGCAAGTCCTGCGAAGCGAATATGTCGGCCCAAACCCATCTCAGAAGGAACTGGAGAGGATCCAGCACGCTCAGATTGATCTGACCTCGGCAGCTCGTGGCCTCTCTCAACTTCGCTTGGAGTTTTCGCTTCCATTGGAAGTCCTCATGACTGTGGTAGGTCTAGTGTTGCTCATTGCATGTGCGAACATCGCGAACCTTCTGCTTGCACGCGGATCAGCTCGCTCCCGTGAGATTGCTGTACGCATGGCGATGGGCGCGGGGCGCTGGCGCTTGATTCGTCAGCTTATGACCGAAAGTTGTCTGCTCGCTCTTCTGGGAGCGGCTTTGGGAGTCACTTTTTCTTGGCAGGCCAGCCACCTCCTACTTGCGATGGCCTCTGGCAGTTTGCAACCAACCGCAATCGCACTCGCTCCGGATCTGCGAGTCCTATCATTCACACTCTTTGTAACTGTGTTCACCGCACTGCTGTTCGGGATGGTTCCCGCGATTCGCGCAACGCGGACTGAGTTGGCGCCATCGCTCAACGCGGGTCGTGGCGCAGTATCCGCCCGGTCACGGACTCCTCTGGACCGGGCGCTCATCGTTTCGCAGGTCGCGCTGTCAGTGGTGCTGCTGGCTGGAGCCAGCCTGTTTCTGCGCAGCCTGGTAAAGCTTATGAACGTGGATCCCGGGTTCGACAAGCAAAACGTCCTAGTTTTTCCACTCGACGAGCCGGCCTCGGGTTACCAGCCGGATGGGCGCCTCGAAAACCTTCAGGAGAGGATTGAACAGCGTGTGAGTGCTCTGCCGGGCGTGCGGTCGTCCAGCTTTTCTATGTTTACCTTCAATCAAGGATCTTGGTCTGACCCAGTTGTTGTACAAGGGATTCCGCGCACTCCTGAGAATGACCGGGACGCGTTATACAACGTCGTGGGCGCGGGGTTCTTCCAAACCATGGGCTTACCCGTGTGGGCCGGGCGCTCTTTCAGTCCGCAGGACACCGTGAAGTCCCCGAAAGTCGCCGTCATCAATGAAACGATGGCAAGGCTATTTTTCCCGGGCGTGTCTCCCCTCGGCCACCGATTTGGATTCGGGGATGACCCTGCCCACAGCGCCGACTTCGAAGTGGTGGGAGTAGTGAAGGATGCCAAATATGTGGCGATTCAGGAGGGGCAAAAACCGGCAGCTTATTTTCCCTACTCCCAGCACATTCAGTATCTCCGCAATTTCGCGGTCCGCTTCTCCGGAGGCACTGGACAAATGATTCCTGAGGTTCGCCGGGCGATTGCGGAGGTAAGTCCCGATATCCCCATTGGGACGGTCACAACACTGGCCGACCAAGTTGACGATTCTATGGCGAACCAGAGGCTGGTTGCGCAGCTTTCTACATTCTTCGGGCTGCTCGCGATGTTCCTGGTCTGCATAGGCATCTATGGTCTGATGTCTTATGCCGTCAACCGGCGCAGGAATGAAATTGGTATCCGCATGGCGCTTGGAGCCAGCCGTTCGAATGTGCTGTGGCTAATCATGCGGGAGGCGTTGCTGCTTGTGGTCGCCGGTCTCGCTATCGGAGTGCCAATCGCATTCGGGGGCGCTCATCTGGTCGCCAAGTTAGAAGATCCCCACATTTATTCCAGCTTGTTGTTTCATCTCGGTCCCGACGACCCAATTTCCATGATCGCAGCCATCATCGTGATGTTGGTCGTAGCGGTGGCTGCGGGTTATTTTCCGGCACGGCGGGCTAGCACGACAGACCCAATGGTCGCACTGCGATATGAATAGTTGGTCCAGAAGGGGTCGGACAACTTGCGTGGGCCGACATAGGCACGAATCGTGCCGACTTCCGCGCGGGACTGCGCAACTGTGGGTGAGTGTGAATGGGCCTCTGCGTGTCGGACGCACTCGCTCGCTGCCCGGCGGTTACAATTTGTTGAAGGAAATGGCATGGAAGAGGTCGTCGGTTCGAACCCGACCAAGTCCACTAAATCTTCCTAAATCACCGTCTCTGGCGAATCTGAATAATCTGTCGCTGGGACACGATCCGATCCCAGCAACCAGGCTGAACCAACTCGGCTTCAATTCTGGCGGCGATGAGGCCCGCCATGATACGCTCCGGTCTCCGGAGAGATAACAATGAAGCTAATTTTTGTGGTTTTTCTGACATTTTGCCTTGGGGTGTCTGGTACGGCTGTTGGCCAGGCAGGGGCGCCGGCTAAATCCTCTGCTCAACAAGGACAGGAAGCGCAAACCGTGCGGACGCCCCTTGCAGCGGCATTTTGCGCAATTGATGTCGCCGGCAAGACCTTTCGCGTCTTGCCTTGGGACGAGAACGCCAGAAAGTGGAAAAGAGATTCAGTTAGGGTTCTCGCGTGGAACGACCAAACCCGTTTGCTGAGCGGAACTCACACGTTGACGATGCCTCAACTTATCAGCGGCAAACCTCTCGACGACGGCTCAAAAGACATTGCTGACATCCGGGGTAAACGAGGCGCATTCTACATTGCGGCAATCGAAGGCAAGGAAGTCGTGCAAAAAGTGGAACTGGTGGGGCTGTTTGCTAACGAGCCAATCCCAGCGGTGGGTGGCAATTGGGGCGCTCAAATTCTCGGGGTACCGGGCAAAGTGTCCTGCGGCAAGGACGGCGATTGATTCCGCAACCGAAATCTTCCTAAAGGCCGAGGCCCCGTGACTTCGAACCTGGGGAACAAGGAACCGGAGCCCATCGAATCTCCAGATGGCTTGGAGCAGGCGGCCGCCGAGCGCAAAATAGTTCCAAATGTGCAGCGCGCACACGAAAACGTCCCATGACTCGGTTAAGTCATGGGACGCTCGTCGAACAGCCCTCCCCCGAAGTCTGCTCACCAACCACCCTATCCCGAGTGTGGGGGCGTGTACATGGCCCGAATGGGCTATCCGTAAACCTCTGCCAAACTGAGGACTGAGGAAAAACTACGGATTTGGATGTCTGGCTTTCTTCGCGCTGGTGAAGAAACATTGTTCTTCCTGACAAGCGCCTGTACAGCATTTTCTGTATCGCAGATTTTCTCGATGTTGGCCTGAAAGTTCCCACGCCTCAAGTAAGGGCCGGGTAGCACACACAAAACACAGGCGAGAATCGATGGCAAGGTTCGTGCTCCCACTATCGCCGAACCATCCGGAGAAAAAAATGTTGAGCGTCTTCATTGACAATATTGGCGAAATGGCCGTGATTGAGTGCGCGGGCAGAATCGTGCAGAGTGAAGCGGTTTTCAAACTACGCGACGCCGTGAAGTCGCAAGGGGACGCACGAATCATCGTGCTCGATCTTTCTGAAGTACCCATCCTGGAGGGTAGTGGCGTGGGAATGCTGGTATTTCTGCAGCGCTGGGCCCAGGATCGCGACATTCGGCTCAAGCTCTTCAATCCTCGTCAAGCGGTGCGGGACCGGCTGGAGCACATCAACTCTATGCACGATTTTGACATCGCGACGCTTGACGAAATGATGGCCATGCTAGCCGGCGCAGACCGCCAGCGAGCTCGTGCCGCCTGAGTGCCTCATCGGCTAAGTCCAGCATATCGTTAGGGTTGCGCCCGTGATGGGGATCACGGCAGGAGACCCCTGGGATATGGTCTCCTAGCCCTTTAGCGACCGCGGGGAACAGTCAGCAATTCCTGCGAGGTGCACCTGAACTGCAAGGCCCAAGATATGAAAAACACTGCTTCTTCCCTCTGCGAAAGACTCAAGCAGCTCGGCTACGCGAAAAACCAGAAACTCCGCATGTACGGAGAAGAATTTGATCTGCTTTCAGACCCACACGTAATAGAGAATCAGGTGGTGGTAGTGGATGCAGTGGTGCGAAAATCAGGAGCGATGAGACGCTTATCGATTCCTTTGTCAGTAGTGCAGATGATTAGGAACGAGACGCGGGCAGCCTGACCCGGAGATCCATCCCCGGCTGGCCTTGCAAAGCTCGCCTCCGCCAGAAAGCCTTAGCTCACAAAAAGAATGAACCTGAACGCCTTGTCGCTCGTATCATAGGAGGCGGAGACGCGGGCGTGCGTCTCAGGAGGCAGAAGATATGGGCCTATTCTTCTTTCCATTCTTCGGATTTGGGACATTCCTCTACTTTTTGCCTTTCATCGTGGCGTTGGCTCGAAGCAAGAGAGACGTTCTGGGGATTTTCCTGCTGAATTTCTTCTTGGGCTGGACCGTCATCGGCTGGGTGGTGGCGATGATCTGGGCAGTGAAGCAGGATGTGGTTTACGTAGTGCGGCCTTGAAGGTCAGGGCTTGATCTCAATCGGGGTTCCATCGAGTACGGCGCGCCAGATCTCGTCCATTTCTTTGTCGGTCACGGCGATGCATCCGTCCGTCCAGTCCATCGCCAAATGACTTTCCCCGAGCCAGCCAAAACCGTTAGGCAGACCATGGACGAATACCTCTCCGCCGGGTAAAACCCCGAGCTTGGCTGCGTTGGCGCGGTCCTTCTCGTCCGGGTAAGAGATGTGAATCGATCGGTAGAAGCGGCTTTTATCGTTTCTGCGGTCGAGAATGTAAGTTCCCTCCGGCGTCTTGTGGTCGCCTTGCTGAACCTTGGGACCAATCGGATTTCCTCCAAGAGAAACTTTGTAGGACTTCAGGACCTTCCCTTGGCTCATGAGCATCAGATTTCGTTGACTCTTCATGACGATTACGCGGTCGGCCCTAGCATTCGCCGGAAGAGGCTGCTCTGCGGAACCGAAAGACGCCATAGCTAGGATTCCGATAATGAACGTGCGGGTTCGCACGCTGCGGATTATAACGCCTGCGGCGGGCATGAATGCTACGCTAGGGGCGTGGCGAACCGCGTCTCTCGCATAGCGCAGTGTGTTCTCAGGGCAGCGATTTTTTCGTTTCTCTGTATCGGATTGTGCTCAGCGGATGCGGCGAATGCAAACTCAGCGAAAGAGCCCACACCTTCCTGGTCGGTTCATTGGCAGCCGGCAAAGCCCGTAAACGGAGCTCCCATTCTCTTCCGGGTCACGGCCCCGAAGAAGCTCGACTCACTTTTCGGAAAATGGCTTGATCACGATGTTTACTTCTTCTTGGATCCCAAGAATGACACCTGGTACGGACTGGCCGGCGTCAGCCTCGAAACCAAGCCAGGGACTTACGCTCTCCATCTCACCGGCGTCGCGCGCAGTCAGGGATTTGTCTTCGAGCGCAACGTCATCGTCGCGAAGGCGCAATATCCCGTGATTTCGGTGACCGTGGCGAAGAAATTCACCGAGCCGAACCCGGAGCAGATGCAGCAGATCGATCAAGAGAAAAACCTTAAGCAGGATGTATTCCACCACTTCGAACCCAAGCGAGAGTGGACGGGAGGATTTCTTCCACCCGTCACGGCCCGGGTGTCGGACGTTTTCGGGACGCGGCGGGTGTTTAACGGCGCGACCAAGAGCGTCCATGAAGGTCTGGACTATGCTGTGCCGCAGGGCACACCGGTTTCCGCTCTGAATGCGGGAACGGTGATCCTCGCGCAGCCACTATTCTTTGAGGGAAACTGCATTGTTCTGGATCACGGGCAAGGACTGCTGACGCTTTATCTTCATCTCTCTGAATTCAAAGTCAAAGCGGGCGATCACGTGATGCGCGGCCAGGAAATTGGACTTAGTGGCGGCACGGGGCGGGCAACCGGACCGCATCTGCACATTGCAGTGCGATGGGAAGGAACGTACTTGGACCCGGCAACGTTGCTGAAATTGCGACTGCCGTGAGGGATGACAGTAAGAGTCGTGAAGACTCGTGACCCCTCTTTGAACAAACCGTACGACCATGCCGCTTGGGTCTGGTAACCTTTATTTTCTACCGGTTTTCCACTGACACCTTGAAAAAGCTCCTCTTGATTCTACTTCTATTGCTGATAGGTTCCGCGGTTGGCTGGTGGTACTTCCGGTTGCCGCAGATCCCGGTCTATATCCCGACTCACCGTGAATATGCCTACGTCACCAACGGCAAGAGTAACTCCGTAACGGTAATTGATCTGACCTCCAATCCAAATGCGGGTTTTAGCGCAGCGAAGACGATTCCGGTCGGCCTTGATCCGGACGGGATTGCGGCGAATAGCAAGAAGAACGAGGTCTACGTGGTGAACACGGGATCGGATAACGTCAGCGTGATTGACGCCGAGCGCAATGCGGTGGTGGCGACGATCGGAGTCCACGCGACGCCGTATTTCATTAGCGTGTCGGAGGACGGCCGGCGTGGCTACGTGGCGAATTCAGCCTCCAACAATGTCTCTGTAATTGATTTGCTGAAGCGAGTTGTACTCGGCAACGTCCGCGTTGGCGTTTCGCCGGGACTGGCGCGGGTTTCTCCGGACGGCGGCACCGTGGTTGTGAGCAACCGCAGCGATGGAACGGTTTCTCTGATTGATGCAGAAGGCCTGAAAGTCCGCGCCACGATTCCGGTTTGCCAACAACCAACCGACATCGCGATTCTGCCCGATAGTAGCAAGGCGTTCGTGGCCTGCACGGGCGCGGCACAGGTGGCCTCCATCGATCTGAAAAGTGGCAAGCTCATGGCGTTGCTGGATGTCGGCAAAACGCCAGTTCATCTTGCGCTCAAGCCGGATGGCGGAGAGCTGATAGTTTGCAACTTTGATTCGGACAGCATTTCAATCATCGAGACCTCTACAGACGAAGTAGGCGAGAGTCATTTGATTGGGACGCATCCGGTGCGGGCATTGGTCACAGCCGACAATGCGCGCCTTTACGTAAGTGATTCTGGATCGAACACGATCGCGACTTACGACATTGATGCAGGCACGTTGGTTCGCCCCGCCATTCCTCCTGTAGGCGGACATCCCGATGGGCTGGCCCTCTCGGCGAGCCAAAACTACTTACTGGTGGTGGACTCCGAATCGGGAGACGTGGTGGTCATCCAGAGGCGGGTGCCACGGAAGAAATTTGAAACTGGAGAGTATTCACTGCTGACCATGATTCCGGTGGGATTGCAGCCGAAGGAGATTGTGGTCAAGTCGTTTGTGGTGGTGAAGCCGGAAAAGTAGCTCTAGCCTTTGGCGCCGCAGCACTTCTTGTATTTCTTGCCAGAGCCGCAGGGGCAGGGATCGTTGCGGCCGATTTTCTCTCCACGCACCACTTGCTGCACTTGCTGGCGATCACCCGAGCCGGCCATGCGGGCTTGCTCTAATTCCTTATTCTTTTTGCGTTTGAAAGATTCTTCCAGGTCGTCTACTGAAGTGGCAACCGCGCGCGTAGACCGGTGGCCATTGCCATCGCCTCTGTCCCCTGAAATGAGTGCGCTTGCGCTGGGCTCGCCGTTATCGGGCGGGGGAGCTACGCTCACCTGCGGCTCAACCGGCCTCTCCAGGATTTGCATCAGGTAGAGATAACGCGTGGTCTCTTCCTGGAAGCGCTGCATCATGGCTTCGAACATGTCGAAGGATTCGCGCTTGTACTCGACCAGCGGATCGTGCTGCCCGTAGCCGCGCAGCCCGATGCCTTCTTTCAGGTGATCCATGTCGCGCAGATGATCTTTCCACTGCGCGTCGAGGACGCTTAACATGATCATGCGCTCGTGGTAGCGCAAGGCGTCGGGACCAATCAGCTTTTCTTTGGCGTCGTAACGGGCCTTCAACTTCTCGAAAATCGCGTCCCCGAGTTCCTGGCGATTCAATGCCTGCGGTTGAATTCCTTCGGCGAGAATGTCCACGCCAAAGCGGGTAAAGACTCCGTCCTTAAGGCCCTTGATGTTCCAATCATCGGGATGGACCTTGATGCCGCAGAATTCATCCATCAGATCGCTGAGAATGCCGGAAACATAGTCCTCGAGGATCAACTCCTTTTGCTCGACGCCCTCGAGTAGCTGGCGGCGCAAGCCATAGACGGCCTCGCGCTGCTTGTTCATAACGTCGTCGTATTCGAGCAGGTGTTTGCGGGATTCGAAGTTCTGGGCTTCGACCGTCTGCTGTGCGGACTCAATGCGCCGGCTGATCAGGCGGGACTCAATGGGGACGCCCTCTTCCATGCCAAGCCGCTGAAGCAGTTTGGAAACCCACTCTTTGGCGAAGATGCGCATGAGGTCATCTTCGAGCGAGAGATAAAAGCGCGAAGAACCGGGATCGCCCTGGCGACCGGCGCGGCCGCGGAGCTGGTTATCGATGCGGCGAGATTCGTGGCGTTCGGTCCCCAGGATATGCAGGCCGCCGGCTGCGGTCACCTCGTCGTGCTCGCGATCCGTTTCCTGCTTGTAGCGGTGCAAGATTTCGGTCCACTGATCGGTGGGAACGCGATACTCGTGATTTTCGTAGTACCAGACGGTGCTCTTGCTCTCATCCACATCAATCTGGATTTTGCCTTGAGCGGCACGCAAGGGCTGGGCCAAGCCTTTCTTAAGGCACTCACGCTTGGCCATGAATTCTGGATTTCCGCCGAGCAGAATGTCGGTACCGCGGCCCGCCATGTTGGTGGCGATAGTGACCGTGCCTTTGCGGCCGGCTTGGGCGACGATTTCCGCTTCGCGCTCGTGCTGCTTAGCATTCAAAACCCAATGCTTGACGCCTTTTTTCTTCAGCAGGTCGGAAAGCCGCTCGGATTTCTCAATCGAAGTGGTACCGACCAGCACCGGCTGCCCGGTTCCATGCAGCTTTTGGATTTCATCGGAGACGGCGAAGAATTTCTCTTTTTCGGTTCGATAGACGATGTCCGAATTCTCCAGGCGCAACATGGGTTTGTTGGTGGGAATCACGCGAACATCCAGGTTGTAGATCTTGCTGAATTCGGTGGCTTCCGTTTCCGCTGTACCGGTCATGCCGGCCAGCTTTTTGTACATACGAAAGTAATTCTGAAATGTGATGGTAGCGAGAGTTTGATTCTCACGCTCAATCTTGACCGCTTCTTTCGCTTCAACCGCCTGGTGCAAGCCATCGGACCAACGACGGCCGGGCATGAGGCGGCCGGTAAATTCGTCCACGATGATGACTTCGCCTTCTTTCACCACATACTCAACGTCGCGGTGATAGAGCGAGTGCGCTTTGATGGCGACTTCGACGTGGTGCTTGAGGTCCCAGTTTTCTGGATCGGCAATGTTGCCAATGCCCAGCAATTGCTCAACTTTTTCCCAACCTTCATCCGTGACGGTGATGCTGCGGTGCTTTTCGTCCACCACGTAATCGCCGGTGAGGGTCGCTGGCTCGCCGGGAGGGCCTTCGATTTCTTCACCCTTCTCTAACCGGGGAATAATGCGGTTCACTTTGGCGTATTTATCGGTCGACTCTTCGCTGGCACCGGAGATGATGAGCGGGGTGCGGGCTTCGTCAATCAGGATGGAATCGACTTCGTCGACGATGGCGTAGTTGTGGCCGCGTTGCACGCAATCGCGCAGATCAAACTTCATGTTGTCGCGGAGATAATCGAAACCGAATTCGTTGTTGGTGCCGTAGGTGACGTCCGCAGCGTAGGCCTCTTTTCGCTGCATGTCGTCGAGGTCATGAACGATGACGCCAACCGTCAAGCCCAGGAAGCGGTAAAGCTGTCCCATCCACTCAGAGTCGCGTTTTGCCAGGTAGTCGTTGACGGTAATGACATGCACGCCGCGCCCGCCCAGTGCGTTGAGATACACCGGCAGGGTGGCGACCAGCGTTTTGCCTTCACCAGTCTTCATTTCAGAGATTGTGCCTCGGTGCAGGACCATGCCACCGATTAACTGGACGTCAAAGTGCCGCATGTTGAGCACGCGGCGGCCGGCTTCGCGGACCACGGCGAAAGCTTCATCGAGGATTTCGTCCAGAACTTCATTTGTAGCCTTGCGGCGGTCGTCGTCGATTTGCTTGAGGCGATCCGGGTCGGCATCCGGCTCGTCGGGAATACGGGCAACTCGCTCCTGAATGCGCTGACGGAACTCTTCCGTCTTGCCGCGCAATTGCTCGTCGGAGAGCTTCTGCATCTGCGGCTCAAGCGCATTGATGAGCTGAACGCGCGGCATCAGGCGCTTGATTTCCCGATCATTCTTGGTCCCGAAGACCTTAGCGATTACTTTGTCAATCAAGTGGAAATCCCTTCGCTAATACTGAAGCGCGGCTAAGCGCTAGAAATGGATTAAAGGCACACTTCAGGCGCCATCCTGCCTTAAAGCCTAGCATATTAGATGCAGGGTGGGAGGGTAAGTCGCGAGGCGGGCAACCCGGTAGTTCGGTTCCGGCAAACAGGCAACAACTTCGGCGGACACGGTCTCGGGGAAAGGCGCCTGCGAGAATTCGATAAGCTGTCGAACTTGGGAGGAAAGGGATTTCGTCATAGTCGCGCTTCGGCCTGATTATCGCAGCGAGGCTGCCGGTTTTCAGGTATATTTTCCCGCTGCTCGTTTTTCTGATTCATGTCCACTTTCTACGATCTGTTTCGAGAATGCGCCGAGCGCTGGCCGGCAAATGTCGCCCTCGAAATTCAGCGCCGGGAGCAAGTGGAGAGCTACACCTACGCCGAGGTCCGCCGGATGGCGGAGTCGGTTGGCCGTTGGATGGTTGAGAACGGATTGGCGGCCGGCTCGCGTTGCGCGATTTTTGCCGACAACCATCCGCGCTGGGTAGCAGTCTATCTGGGCATTATTGCGAGCGGGTGTACGGCCGTTCCGTTGGATACCGCGGTGCACGCGGATCAAGTGGCCAAGCTGCTGAAAAACAGCGGAACTGTGTTGGTCTTTTGCGATCACAAACATTTGCCGGCGATCGAGAGGCGATTGAGGGATTAGCGATAAAAGTCGTTCTGACCGATACAGGCGTGGGCGAGGGCCCCTTCGACTCTCACTCAGAACAGGTCCGCGGCACACCCGGCTCCCCACAAGCCGGGCCCACCCAAGTCATCGCGGATCTCGAAAGCATTCTCGCGGACGGGCCCGGGAACTTCTCCGCTATTGAGAGCTCCTCCGAAGGTTTGGCTTCCTTGCTCTACACCTCCGGCACAACCGCCGATCCCAAGGGCGTGATGCTTACCCATGGCAATTTGCTGGGCGAGGTTGAGGCCGTCTTCAAGCGCGATGCAAATTGGTCCTGAGGATGCTCTGCTGGGCGTGTTGCCGCTTTTCCACGTGCTGTCACAAATGGCCAACCTGCTGCTGCCGCTGGTTCGAGGATCGCGTGTGGTGTACCTGGAAACTCTCAACACGACCGAGTTACTGCGCGCGCTGCAGGAGCGGAAGATTACGGCGTTCGCCGTGGTGCCGCAGTTTTTCAACTTGATCCACGAACGCATTTTCAAAGAGGCGGCAAAACGCGGCGCGGCGACGGTAAAAGTCCTTCGCGTACTCATGAAGTTGAACGAAATGCTGCGTAAGATCGGCATCAATGCGGGGCGATCGTTTTTCGGCAAAGTTCACGCGACCTTCGGCGACCGAATGCGCTACTTGATCACCGGAGGTTCACGCTTCGATCCGCAGGTGGGCCGCGACTTTCACGCGCTAGGGATTGACATTTTGCAGGCTTATGGATTGACGGAGACCACTGGCGGAGCGTTTCTGGTTGAGCCTGCCAACAACGTGATTGGTTCAGTGGGACCTCCGTTTCCCGGCATTGAGGCCAAGATCATGGACCCCCAATCCCGCGACGAGGGTCCAGCTTCGGGAGAGATCCTGATTCGCGGTCCAATCGTCATGAAAGGTTATTGGAATCGTCCCGATGCAACTGCGGAAATATTAAAAGACGGATGGCTGCACACCGGGGATCTGGGATATTTCGACCCGGATGGCAATTTGTTTATCACCGGCCGGGAGAAAGAGATCATCATCCTCAGCAACGGGAAAAATATCTATCCCGAGGAGGTGGAAGCACAATACCTCAAATCTCGTTACATCAAGGAAATTTGCGTGATGGGATTCGAGGGAACTCCGGATGACCCCAGGTTCGATCAGCTCTATGCAGTCATCGTCCCGAATTTTGAGGTGCTGAAAGAACACAAGATCGTCAACATGAAGGAAGTAATTCGCTACGACATCGAGAACCTTTCGACGCAGTTGGCTTCGACGAAACGCATTGCCAATTACGAGATTTGGCAGGAGGATTTGCCGCGCACCACGACGCGCAAGTTGAAGCGATTCGAGATTGAGAAACGAGTGCGGGCTAACCAGGGGAAGAAACTTGACGAGGCCGGCACCGCTTTACCTGAGAAGCCGCTGAGCGCGGAAGACTCGTCATGGCTCGAGCAGCCCGAAGTGCAAAAGGCAGTCAAGGTGATTCGAGAAGTCGCGCGGAATGCTCCGGAGGTAATTCGGCCAAGTCAGAATCTTGAGTTGGATCTCGGCTTGGACTCGATGCAACGCGTGGAAATGCTTTCCGCGTTGGAGGAGGCGCTGGGCGCGGATGTCGAGGAGTCGCGCTTGGCGGAAATCTATACGGTCCGCGAATTGGTGGACCTGGTGCTGGACGGCGCTAGCGGTGCGCGGTCTGAGCCGCGTGCGCAGTTTGCAGGGTGGGGAACGATACTGAAAGAAGAGCCGACAGATCCCGAGGTATTGGCTCTGGCTAAGCGGAGGCCGGTGTTTGAATTGTTCTGTTTTGGAGTCAGCCGGCTGATCCAAATTTTCGCTTTGGACCGCTTTCAGTTACATTTCAGCGGACTGGAAAAACTGCCCGCACGCGGCCCCGTCATCATTTCTTCGAACCACCAGAGCTACCTGGATCCGGAAATTTTGGCCAGCCTGTCTTCCATGGTCTCTTTTCCGAAATACTTTTTCCTTGGGTACCAGCGATGTTTTTGGAACGGGCCTCATGCGCCGCATAGCCCGTCTGTTACGGGTAGTGGTGCTGAACCCGGATGCAAATTTGGTTCCGGCGATGCGAGCCGGGGCTTTCGGCTTGCGGCGCGGCCGGGTTCTGATCCTCTATCCGGAAGGGGAACGGTCGATCGATGGGCTGCCGAAAACTTTCAAAAAAGGCGCGGCCATTCTTTCCGTTCACCTGCAAGTGCCGATTGTTCCGGTTGCGATTGACGGCTTCTTCGATGCTTGGCCGCGTGGCAAAGGGCTTCCGAAATTTGTGCCGGTGAAGATGAAGTTTGGCGATCCGATTTATCCCCCGCCCGAAGCACAGGCTTCAGAAGAAGACTATACGGACAACTCACCGCCCAGTTGAAAGATCGAGTGGTGGGAATGTGGGAGGAATTGCGCCGGGGAAACAAAAATTCTGGCGCTACGGGCGGCAACCACTAATAATTCGCTCGTTAACGAGGTAAGAAGATACCCGACCACATCACATCTGCTACGCTTTAGCGGCTTTGACCTGCTGGCCGAAGGCCTTGCTAAATGCGTCCACGATCAAGGAGTCGAACTTGTCCGCTGAATTCTTGACGAGGGTCGCTTGCGCCTCTTCGGGCGAAAGTTTTGCGGCCCGGTCCATTCACCAGCAGTTCATAGTTCTCGGCCAGCACGAGGATCTGCACTTCGACGGGAGCGTCGGCCGCAGAGGTGCCGCTTTTGATCAATTGCTGCCCGGCAACCAGGATGGGGATGGCACGCCGCAGGGAGCCTCCCATGGTCTGTACCGTCGACTTTCCCCGCTTGCGCATGCCGTTTTCCACGTCTTCATGAGTGAGATCGGCGGCTTTGTAGAGAATTTCGTTGGTGATCCCTACTTCATTCAGGTTTTGCAGCAAGGTCGCGGTGCGAAGGTCCTCGGTGCTTTCCGAGTCCAGGCCCAATGCCTTGGCGATCTGAGTGGCGTATACCGAAATGCGGAAGGGACGGCTCTCGCTGTAAGTTTGATTGTTGAGGAACTGGCGGAGAATAACCAGAATTCCCTCATAACCATTCCTCACCTCATGCAGATTTTTCTCGTTGCGCTCATACAACGTGCCCATCGCGTAGCTGGAAACCACCAGAATCCCGCCCCAAATGGTGAGATCGAACCAGCGAGAATCTATGGGAAGATTCACCGGCCGGACGAAGACCACTCGGATTTACATAGGTGAGGCAGCACAACCAGAATCACGCTGGCAACTGGCGGTCAGAGTGGCATGGCGGCGTCCGAAGCGATAGGCCGAATACAGTGTAGGCAGAAAATAGAACATCAAGGTCATGGGCTGCGACGCGACCAAGAAGTTCAACATGGCCGCGATCGCCACTAAGAACAGCAGCAGCCACAACTCTGGATTAACTTTTCGCATAGATCTATTTTCCCGGCGTTCCCTGCTGTAACCCCGGCGACCGGCAGATATACCTGGCCCGGACTACTTCCTTAGCCTTCCATGGTGGATGGAAGCGGTCACATCCGCCAAATTACGGAAGTAATGATGTACGAGGAGGCGGCCCTATTTGGCGCGGGGGTGGGTCTGGTCGTAGACCTCGAGCACATGCTTCATGGAGAGCTGGGTGTAACGCTGCGTGGTGGAGAGACGCTCATGGCCAAGCATCTCCTGAATCGCGCGCAGGTCTGCGCCTTCCTCCAAGCAGGTGAGTGCCGAAAGCATGTCGCAGCGTGTGCGGATGCACATCCGGAGAGAGTCCTTTCGCGACGGCGATCTTCTTGATGATGCGGCCAACACTGCGCGTAGTCAGGCGGCCGCCGCGACGATTGATAAGCAGCGCAGAAGTACTTTTTGAGCGCTTACCGCACAGTTGCTGGCGAACTGGAAGGTAAGACGCCAGCGCCGTTTTGACGGAGTCGCCGAAAGGGACGTAGCGTTCTTTTTTTCCCTTGCCGCGAATGAGAATGGCTTCCGCGCTCAGACGGATGTCGTCAAGATTGATTCCAACGAGCTCGGAGTTGCGGATGCCGCAGCCGTAGAGCAATTCGAGCATGAGGCGGTCGCGTTCCGGGAAAGGCGGCAACTTCTGGCATTTGCCCGTCGAGCACGGAATTCATCTCTTCAATGGTGGGAACACGCGGAAGTTTCTTAGGGAGCTTTGGAGTGGATACCAGCGCGGCCGGATTTTGTTCGACCACGCCTTGCTGCGCCAGGCAGCGATAGAGCGACCGCACCGCCGCCAGCGAGCGCGCTACGGAAGTCTTGCCAAGCCTTTTTCGTAAAGATGGGAAAGGAATCCGCGGATCGTGACATGATCGATACTGTGCCAGTTTCGCGCAGCCGACGTAGGCCGCGAAGTTTTGCAGATCGCCGGTGTAGGCCTTGATGGTGTGCGGCGAAGAGTTGCGTTCGCGCAGGGAACGCAGAAAATCGGTGACTGCTTTTTCGGCTTGGGTTCTTGGCTTCATGTTTGTCGCTTTAGAAAATTCATTCACTAATGAGGGCACGAAGGTTCACGAAGGAAAAATTCATCTCGCTTTCGCTCGGGATGGTGCTTCTGATACACATTTTTCAGTCGATCGAGCGCCAGGTGGGTGTAAACCTGCGTCGTCGAGATATCCGCGTGACCCAGAATAGTCTGCACAGTGCGCAGATCTGCACCATTTTCGACCATGTGCGTGGCGCAACTGTGGCGCAGCATGTGCGGGCTGGCCTTGCGTCCCATACCCTGCAGAAGAGGCGCGCACCATCTGCCAAACGCGCTGGCGAGTCAGCTTGCGCGCGCTGCGTCCAAGAAATAGAAATGGCGAGTTCTTCCCTGCCGCGAGCACGGCCGGGCGTTCTTGATGTAGGCATTCAGCGTATCTTGCGCGGACCTTCCCAAGGGAACGATTCGTTCTTTGTCGCCTTTACCCCGCACCAACACGTAACCGAGATCGAGTTTGAGATCTTCCAACTTTACGCCCGTAATTTCAGAGACTCGAAGCGCGCCGGCGTAGAACATCTCGAGCATGGCTCGGTCGCGGCTCGCGATTGCTTCAGCCAGCTTGCGGTTTGAGGAAGCATGCGGAGCCTGCAACATCGTTTCCATCTCATCGCGCGCGAGAGATTTGGGCAGAACCTTCCACTGTTTCGGCGAGTCGATGTTCAGAGTGGGATCGTGATCGATGAGCTTGTCGAGAAGAAGATAACGATAAAAATGCCGCAGCGTGGAGAGCTTACGGCCCACCGAGCGGCCGTCCACCGAGTTGGAAAACAGTTGCTGGATGAAATCGCGCACGTCGTTGCGCCGCGCGTTCAGCAGCGTGCGTTTGTGTTCTTGGAGAAATCCGGCAAACTGGCCGACGTCGGTCGTATAGGCTGCGACGGTGAGGGGAGCCAAGCCTTTCTCGATTTTCAGATAATCGAGAAAACCGGAGACGACTGAAACATTGGGATCGGACGGCCACGGAATGAGTATGCGCGTTATCGGACGCTGGGAAAAGTGTCCGCTCAGATTACCCGGCAGGAGATATTGCCAGCAACGTCTTTACGCAACAGATCCCCGTAGAGACGAAGCTTTTGCTACGTCTTCCCCTTCAACTCTTTCAGTACTTCCACCGCATAGATCGCGCCCTGCGGAGTTTCTTCATGCTTGAAATAGGCGAATACGTTCCTTCCCTGCCCTAAGTGCTCATGTATGCGTCCCACCATGGCTTGGCGTTCTTCCGAAGAATATTCCGGTTTGCGATAGCGGTAATAGCAGAAGTCGGCAGTAACTACATCCGGCGTAACGCGCTCCTCAGTTTCGGCAACGCACAGCGCCCGATTGTGTTTTTTCAGAAGATCGAAAATAGGATCAGTGAACCAGGAGTCGTGGCGGAACTCGAACGCGGATGGAACTGAACGCGGCAAGATCGCGAGGAATTCCATCGAGTAAGACGGCATCCGCCTTCAGGTTCGGAGGAAGTTGAAACAAAACCGGGCCCAGCTTTCCCGCGCTTGCCAGAGGCTCAATGGTGCCCAGAAATCGCGGCAGGAAGTCTTCTGTTTGCCTGAGCCGCTTGATATGAGTGATGACTTGGTGGGCTTTGATTCCAAAGCGAAAGCCGGCAGGAGTTTCATTGATCCATTTCTGGATCGTGGTTTCTTTCACCAATTGGCGAAAGGTGAAATTGACTTCCACGGTATTAAGTTGCGTCGCATAGTGGACTAGAAAGCTTTTCTGCGGCAGTTTGGCCGGATAGAAATCCGGCTTCCAGCTTGGATAAGCCCATCCTGACGTACCGGCAAAAAGTTGAGCCATGAGTGAGGCCTTGGCAGCGCGCTGAGTGAAGAATTATACCTTCCGGCGCTTTTTCGTGGCCGCGGATTTTGAAGACGCAGCTTCCTTTTCGCGGGGCGCGCTTGGTCTCCGCTTGCGCGGCGAAGTCGATTCCCTTTTCCGACACGGCTCTTTCTCGTTCCTCCGGGAAATTGCGGCAGTTTTTGCTTGAGCCGCAGCACCGGTTCAAACAGGTCTCCCATCTTCTGCACGCGCTCGAGAACTTGCCCCGCTTCGAACACCAGCAGGCTGGCATCTTTCTTTTTAAGCGCCTGTTCTACTTCTTCCCATTTCACGGGCGTGGAAACCGTGGGATGCTCGCGAGCCCGCAGGGAATAGATGCTGACCGTAGTCTTGTGCTCGTCGTTCTGGCTCCAGTCCACCAGAACCTTGCCGGTGCGGAGTTGCTTCTTCATGTCGGAGACGACGAGTTCCGGATGCTCTTGCTTCCAACAGCCGCGCCAAGGCGTGGGCAAAGTTCTTCGTGGCATGGTAGTTGGTGGGGGTGTGCAGCGGGACATAGATCTGCAGGCCTTTGGAACCTGAAGTCTTGGCAAAGCTCTGCAGGTTAAAGTGCTCAAAGATCGCCCGTAACCAAACGCCGACCTGACAACATTGCACAATATTCGCCGGCGGGCCAGGATCAAGGTCAAAGACCATCATGGTGGGACAGGAAATATCTTTCGCCAGGGAGAGCGAAGGGTGCAACTCAATCGCCGCCAGATTTGCCATCCACACCAGGGTTGGAAGATCGTTGGCCAGAATGTAATTGACGTTGCGTTGATTGCCCTCGCTCCAGACGGGCACGGTCTTCACCCATTCAGGCCGGTGTTTGGTGGCGTTCTTTTCGAAGAAAAATTCCTGATCGACGCCGCCCGGATAGCGCTTAAGAGTCAGCGGATGGTCGGTCAAGTGAGGCAGAAGCACTGGACCTATGCGCGCGTAGTAGTCAATGACCTGGCCTTTGGTGAAGCCGGTGGCGGGATAGAGAACCTTGTCGAGGTTGGTAAGGCTTAGGTGCTTGCCCTCGATTTCGACGACTTGCGGCTTGCTCACGCCTGCCTCCAATCCAAGTTTCTCTCGGGAGCTGCGGTTTGACAACTTCCCCGTGTCCCACGTAAGTTCAAGTTCTGCTTTGATGCTCTCCTCGATCTAAGTGGAGGTCTGATGAAATACCGCCGGTTGCAATTCCTCATATTGGTACTTGCCCTGACCACGCTGGCTGTGGCGCAAGATCTGGATTCGTTTGAGAAGCGGGTAACCGTCAAGAAGCTGGCCAACGGGATGACAGTCATCATCTGTTCCCGGCCGGAAGCGCCGGTGTTCTCTTTCTACACCCACGTGGATGCCGGTTCGGTGCAGGACCCGCAGGGCAAAACTGGGCTGGCGCATATGTTTGAGCACATGGCCTTCAAGGGCACGGACAAGATTGGGACGAAAGATTATGCCGCCGAAAAAGTCGCGTTGGCGAAAGTAGAGACGATTTACGCCGCTTATATCAGGGAGCGCGACAAGCCTGTGGGACGCGACGATAAAAAGGTCGAAGCGCTGAAAAAAGACTGGCAGGACGCAGTCAAGGACGCTCAGCAATATGTGGTCGAAGGTGCGTTTGACGATGTCCTGGAGCGCAACGGGGCGCAAGGGGTGAACGCCTCGACGAATGACGACGAGACCAACTACTTTTATTCTCTGCCGGCGAACCGCCTGGAGTTGTGGGCGTATCTGGAGTCGGAACGGTTTCTCCATCCCGTTATGCGTGAGTTCTATAAGGAGCGGGACGTGGTGATCGAAGAACGGCGCTTGCGGACGGATAGCAATCCGGTGGGGCGGCTGGTCGAGCAGTTTTTAACTGCGGCTTATCAGGCGCATCCTTATCACCGGCCAACGATTGGCTGGATGTCAGACTTGAATACATTCTCCGCGACCGACGCACAACATTTCTTCGATCAGTACTATATCCCGTCGAACATGGTAGTGACTGTGGCCGGGGACGTGAACCCAGCCTCAGCCGTGCCGATGATTGAGAAATATTTCGCGCGAATTCCCTCTCACGAAAAACCGGATGAACGAACCACCACGGAGCCGCCGCAAAATGCGGAGCGCCGGGTGGTGTTGCATGAAATGGCCCAACCGCTTTATTTGGAGGGCTATCACCGGCCGGATTTTCGCAGCCCGGACGATGCAGTGTACGACGCCATTGCCGATTTAATGTCGGAAGGCCGCACCTCGCGCCTGTACCGGACCCTGGTGCGCGACAAAAAGATTGCCTCCGCGACCGCGGGATTTGCAGGCTTTCCCGGCAACAAGTATCCGCAGTTGTTTGCTTTCTACGCCTTTCTTATGCCCGGACATAAACCGGAGGAAGCTGCGGAAGCCATTCATGCGGAGATTGACCGGCTAAGAACGGAAGACATCAGTGATGACGAATTGAAAATGATCAAGACTCGAGCTAAAGCGAATTTGCTGCGCGGACTTGGCGGACAACGAAGGTCTCGCCGAACAGTTGGGGATTTATCAGGCGCGTTATGGCGACTGGCGCGAGTTATTCCGTCAGGTGGATCGTATTGACAAAGTGAGCAAGGCTGACATCCGCCGAGTGGCCAATCAAGATTTTTGTGGCGAACAACCGCACCGTGGGCATCATCGAGACGGCCTCTCCTGCGGCCGCAAATAAGGGAGGTGAGCAATGAAACTGCAACGCCTGACGCTATGGACGGTCATGATCTTGCCCTGATGGGCGCTGGCGCTGCGCCGTTCGCTCACGCCCAGGCTGCGGATTGGAAGCAGGTCAAGATTCCGCCATTGCCGGCATTCCATCCTCAGCAGCCCAAGCGGATCGTGCTCGACAACGGCATGGTGATTTTCTTGCAGGAGGATCACGAACTCCCCTTGATTGACGGGGTGGCAAGGATTCGTGGAGGCTCGCGCTCCGAACCAGCGGCGAAAGCTGGCATGCTCGACCTTTATGGCGAAGTGTGGCGCACCGGCGGAACAAAAACACAGACCGGGGATCAATTGGACGACTACCTCGAAATACGTGCGGCCAAGGTGGAAACAGACGGCAACGCCGACTCTACGACAATTTCGTTGTCGTGCCTGAAGGGCGACTTTGACGATGTGTTTAAGGTGTTCGCTAATCTGCTGAAGGAACCGGAATTTCGCGAAGACAAACTCGACTTGGCGAAACACGAAGCAAACGACTCCATTTCGCGCCGTAATGACGAAGTGGGTGAGATCGCATCCCGCGAATCCGCCAAATTGGCGTACGGTGCGGATAATCCCTATGCGCGCGAACCGAATATGCCACCGTGGCTGCAGTGACTCGCCAGGATCTTACTGGACTGGCATCATGCACACGTGGCGCCGAATAACATCATCCTGGGAATCGTGGGTGATTTTGATTCTGCCGCTATGGAAGCCAAGTTGCGCGAGGCCTTCGGGTCGTGGGAAAAAGGGCCCGCAGTGGAAGAACCGCAAATTGAATTCACTCCCGCGAAGCCCGGCTACTACTTCGTGAGCAAGACCGACGTGAATCAAAGCAATATCCGGATGGTGGAACTGGGCACCCGGCGGGACAACCCCGACTACTATGCCATTCAGGTCTTCAATGAGGCATTGAGTGGCGGCTTTGCGTCGCGCTTGATGGTCAACATCCGCACGTTGAAAGGA
Source organism: uncultured Acidobacteriaceae bacterium (assembly GCA_963712035.1). Lineage (GTDB taxonomy): Bacteria > Acidobacteriota > Terriglobia > Terriglobales > Acidobacteriaceae > PALSA-270. The sequence goes on from CAVQGL010000014.1 coordinate 117,422, forward strand.
CTGGCGTATTCAGTTGGTGGCGGGTGTCGGGCACGGCTTTCGATCACGCCGGAATCTTGCGTCTCGCCATGGGCACCAAGAGCGAGAGCACGGTCGCGGCCATTCAGGCTCTGAACGAGCAGATCGACGATTTGCGCACTAAGCCGATCACCGAGGAAGAAACAAACGCGCCAAGGACGCGGTGCTCAATTCTTTTGTCTTCAATTTCGATTCGCCGGACAAGATCCTGCGCGAGCGCATGGCCTACGAGTTTTACGGGTACCCGGCGGATTTTCTCGATCGCTTTCAGGCTGGAGTGGAGAAGGTAACCACGGCCGATATCGCCCGCGTGGCGGCAAAGTATGTACATAAAGACCAGTTCGCCGTTCTGGTCGTAGGCAATTCTGCAGAGTTCGACAAGCCGCTTTCGTCGCTCGGCTCGGTCACGAATGTGGACATCACCATCCCGCCTCCTCCGGGCGAAGAGCCGCAACCGGAGGCGAAGCCGGCAGCTTCCAATTCCGAGGGCAAGGCCCTGGCGGCTAAACTCGCCGCCGCTCTGGGAGGGAAGTGCAAAGTTACAGTCCATCAAGTCCATCGCGAGCACTTACACCCTCACTCGAAAGACGCCGCAGGGCGACATGCCTTTGTCGATGAAAAGCACCATCGTCTTTCCCGATCATCTGCATGTCGACGCACAGGGGCCGATGGGAAATTTACGGTTGTGATTTCTCCAAGCGTATCGTTCATGTCGATGGCTGGGATGGGAGTCCGCGAACTGCCGGAGTCACAGAAAACCGAGAACCTCCTGCAACTAAAGCGCGACTTGATCTACGTCGGACAACATGCCAGCGATCCCGCTTTTTCTTTCAGCGCTCAAGGAACCGAAAAAATTGGCGACGTCGATGCCCAGATTCTCGACATCAATGGCGAAGGGGTTTCCATGCGCTGCTATCCTCGACCCGCAAAGTGGCCGGGTGCTGCGTGAGTCTTATCGCACGATAGGACATATCGGGGCCGGTGCAGGCCGAAACCGATCTGGAAGATTGGAAGACCAGCGATGGCCTGACGCTGCCCTATCTGCGCAAGACCAAACAAAATGGCGAGGATTCCAGCTCAACGCAGTACACCACGATTCAGATCAATCCTGCGGTAGATCCAAAGCTGTTCGACAAGCCAGTGTCGGAGGCAAAGGTAACGCAGTAGTGGAAAACGGCGGCAATCGCCGAAGACCCCGCTGACAAAACGCGAACGTTTCAACCTCAAATCACCCGTGCAGCCGCGCGGGTTCAGCAAGAAACCCTTCCGTCCGCCAACATCACCTCGTCAATCCTCCAGGAATTTTTAGCAGCGTTCGACATCGAACATACCGAATGCAGGCAGGGTTGTAATACTGCCGGATCAAGATGAACAAGGCAGAAAGTGACCGGATCGAGCAGCTCTGCGCGCTTATCGCGGTGGAACAGGACCGGAAGAAGTTCCTGGCTCTGGTAGAGGAGCTCAACCAAATCTTGAGTGCGAAAAACAGGCGCTTGCAGAAGGGCGAGCCTGGCGGCGAAAGAAGCGTATAGTCCGCCGGTTTCATCTGCATCCGATTCAGGCAATTCAGAGCATCTGAGCAGTCTAGGGAAGAACAGCGGTCAGATCTTCTCCTTATGTTCTCCGGTCATATTTGTTGAAACGTCCCTGAACTTGTAGGGGTGATTACAGGTTCCCGGAAACGGGTGCCGGATGTCTGCCGCATCGAAGCGGACATGGGCACTTTCGCGAAGGAAAATACGATCTCTAAAAGACTGACAAAGCCCACCAGGCCAAGCCTGCTTCACGGGGGGGAACGCACCGATGTAGCAGGTAAAGCGGTGCGCAACCTGATTTTGTTGTCCTTACCGAATGATGAGTACACCTTGCTTCGACCTTACCTCGAACCATCGGAACTGCCCCAATATCGAACCTTGCACGATCCCGGCGAGAAGATCGAATTTACACATTTTCTAAATGAGGGCATGACCTCTCTGGTAGCGCTCAGCCGCGACGGGAGAAGCGTCGAGGTTGGCATTGTCGGCAAGGAGGGCATGGTGGGAATGTCTCTCATCATGGGCCTGCAACGAGAGACATTTCGAGCAATCATGCAAATGTCAGGAAGCGGATTGAGGATGCGGTCCGAAGCGTTTCAGGAGGTGCCTCCTTGCGCTCCCAGCTTGCGCTCGGAGCTCACGCGCTTTGCGCTGATCCATGGAATGCAGGTGGCCCAGCTTGCCGCTTGCAACCGGCTGCACGAGGTCGAACAGCGCCTGGTACGCTGGCTGCTAATGTGCCAGGACCGCGTCGATTCTCCACTACTTCCCTTGACCCATGATTTTCTGGCACAGATGCTGGGCACCGGACGTCCCAGCGTGAGTTTAGCGGCGGGGGCATTGGAACAAGCCGGAATGATTGAAAACCTGCGGGGGACGGTAAAAATAGTAAACCGCAAAGGCCTCGAAGCCCTCGCCTGTGAGTGCTATGGAGTTATCCAGAACTTTAATGGAGGACTGGGCCTGAAATAATTCTCAGATCTGCGCCGGTGGATAGCAACCGGCGGCGCTAACACTCCCCCTTTTTTTGCCCTGCCCCAACCCTGATGCCTCTCGACGCATTCCCAACTTGACAGCGCTGGGAATTCGCGTTACTGTTGGCGAACAAAAAGCGAATATTCCAATGAGCTACTCCGTCGTTGCTTCCCGAGTTTGGCCCAAGACTAATTGGGATTGCCCGGCTCGCGGCGGATGGCGAGTCGCTTCGCCAGGGGCATGAAGTCGAGTACTTCACTCTGCCCGCTCGTTCGTTGCTCAATCGCTGCACGGGCGTGCGCATGCCCTTCACCTGGACCATCAATCCCTACCGCGGCTGCGAATTCGCCTGCAAGTATTGCTATGCGCGCTATACCCACGAATTCATGGAAATGCGCGACGGCCTGACTTCGAACAGAAAATTTACGTGAAGCAACACGCGGCCGACCTGCTGCGGCAAGAATTGCGGCACGTCAAAGCGGGCGAAGAGATTGCGATTGGCACCGCAACCGACCCCTATCAGCCAGCCGAACGCCGCTACGAAGTGACGCGGACGATTTTGCAGGAAATGGCTCGGCACAAAGGGCTGCATTTAGGGCTTATCACGAAGTCGAATCTCATCTTGACGAGATATTGATCTATTAGCAGGAAATCGGGCAGAACAACCGGCTGAGCGTCAACGCTGACGATCACAACGCTGGATGTCGAACTCGCCCGCTTACTCGAACCGCGAGCCCCCGACCGGACTTGCGCATGGAAACGGTGCGCAAGCTGAACGAGGCCGGCGTCCGGGCAGGAGTGAGTTGTGCACCCGTGCTGCCCGGGATCACCGATTCCCCTCGCGACCTGGAGGCTTTAGTTCGTGCCGTGGCCGAAAGCGGGAGGAAACTACATTTTCGCTAACCCGCTTTTCTTGAAGCCCTGTTCCGCCGCCGTCTTCTTTCCATTCCTGGAAGAAGAAGTTTCCCCATCTTACGGAAGCCTACCGCAAGCGTTATCAGGATCGCGCATTCCTGCCTAAGGCCTACAGCCAACGGCTCTCCCAAGTCATCGCCCGCTTGCGCCAGAAATACGGAATCCTTAATAGCAGAGACCAGAATGCAGGCCGAAGCCAGTCCGTTCACGTCGCGGAAGCCCAGTTAAGTCTCTTCTAGGCGAAGATCGGAATTGGCGGTGGTTACTTCCCAGTCTCACCTTCTTTCCCAAAATGACACAACTTGTCAGGGATCGACAAAATATGACACTGGAAGGAGATAAGGTCAGGCGGCGCTACGAGTGAGCGCGATAAGGTACCAAAGACTAAGGAAGTATTGATAACAAAGTACCTAGCGCCAAAGGTACTGGTCCCTTAGGTAACTTCGAAGTGTGGCGCGTAAAATGCGAACATGATAGGCAATTCGGTCTACTAAGACCATATACAGGGAGAGGGAAAAGAAATGCGGAAACAGAAGGGTTTTTCACTGATCGAGCTGCTGATTGTGGTGGCGATCATTCTGATCATCGCTGCAATCGCGATTCCTAACTTGCTTCGGGCACGTATGGCGGCCAATGAGTCGTCTGCGGTAGCCTGCAATTCGTACCTTAGTCACGGCACAGGTTTCTTATCAGTCGGCGTATCCGACCACGGGTTTTGCCGCCGCCATTCGGCGACCTTGGGCCGCCGAACGGCGACGGGTTGCCCAACTCCGAACTCCACCAACGCTTGCTTCATTGACTAGACGTTGGCCACCGCGACGGCTGCGCACTGGAAGAACGGCTACATCTTCAGCGTAGCCAACGCACTAACGCCACGGCGTTTCAGGTTGCCACTGCTGCTTTGAACTGGAACCAGACGGGCATCCGTAGCTTTTGCGCGATCGCGGACGGCGTGCCCCGGTACAAGATTGAGACGGCCACCGTTGCTCCGACCACTTATACTGGCGCGGACGCGAATTGCACGGCTCTGACTCCTCTGCAGTAGTCTGAGCTGGCTGTATGGTTTGGCGAAGTGCCTGGGGGAGGGTACAAGCCTGGGGAGCAACGGAGAGAACCTCCGTTGCTCCTTTTGCATATACAGCTTTGCAACACTAGGAAAGGAGGGTAAAGCGGTGCGAAAACAATCGGGGATTCTCACTGATCGAGCTGTTGATTGTGGTGGCGATCATTCTGATCATTGCGGCAATTGCGATCCCCAGCTTGTTGCGTGCCCGCATGGCTGCGAACGAAGTCCGCCGCCGCGGCCGCGATCCGTACTCTTAACACGGCCGAAAATTCCTACATGTCGGCCTATCCGACTACTGGATTTGCCGCCACGCTGGGCGCGCTTGGGCCACCCTACTGCCAATACTTGCCCGACTCCGAACTCCACCAATGCTTGTCTCATCGACTTCCCGCTGGCGACGCCACTGCCGCGCCTGGAAGAAATCGGTTACATCTTCAGCGTGGCCACATTCGCGAACACAGCCTATGCTGTGGCGGCGCCGCGGTCAGTTGGAACAACCGGGGATCCGCAGTTTCTGCTCGGTAGGTGACGGCGTGATCCGCTTTAAAGTCGAGACCGCGACTGTACCGCCGACGACCTATACGGGATCCTCGGCGGCGTGCACCGCACTTACTTCTCTGCAGTAGCTGGCGACTTGGCTCGCGAACTCTGTGATATAGTATCCCTGTTGACTTTGGTAATCCCCAGTACCAACCTGACCACCCTGCTTTCCAAGCTATTTTGCATATAATCGCTTCTTAGAGCGAACCTCCTTAGGGGACCTTCCAGCATGGCTGCGATTGAAATTCTAGGGCTTGAAAAGACCTACAGCATAGGATTTTGGCGCAAAAAGCCTAAGCGGGCTTTGCAGCCGCTCCATTTGCAAGTGGAAGATGGCGAGATTTTCGGTTTTCTCGGCCCCAACGGCGCGGGCAAAACTACGACCCTGAAGCTGCTCATGGGTCTGGTGTTCCCACGGCCGGTTCGGCCCGCATTCTCGGCATGGATTATCAGTATCCGGAAGTGAAAGCCCAAATCGGATTCTTGCCAGAGCAACCATATTTCTACGATTACCTTACCGCGCGCGAGCTTCTGGAGTATTACGCGCAGCTCTCCGGAGTGCCAGCAAAGGAGCGTTCCCACCGAGTCGGCGAGATGCTAGACCGCGTGGGGTTGCGGGATGCTGCCAGCGTTCAATTGCGCAAGTTTTCCAAAGGTATGCTGCAGCGCGTGGGCATTGCGCAGGCGATTCTTCACGATCCTAAAGTGGTGTTTCTTGACGAACCGATGTCCGGGCTCGACCCCATGGGCCGCCGCGAAGTGCGCGATTTGATGGAATCATTAAAGCACCAGGGCAAGACAGTGTTCTTTTCCACCCATATTTTGTCCGATGCGGAAGCGCTGTGTGACCGGGTGGCGAATTATTCATCTGGGGCAATTACGGGGAGTGGGGGCCATCGCCGATCTGACTGGGAGTGTCCAGGGAAAGGTGGAACTGGTGTGGCAGGGCACGGCGGTTCCGGCCGCGCTGAAGGCTCTGCTCACGGAGCATCATGTCACGGGAGATACCGTGCGCGCCGTCTTGCTGGAAGAGAATCAGGATGCGGCGTCTGGAAGCGCTGCGGCGGGAGCATTTACACCTGATTTCGCTGACGCCGGTACGAACCTCTCTGGAAGATTATTTTGTGGCCCAACTCAAACCGGCTGGGCAAACCGCGGGAGCAACAGCATGAGCGCGCGCATCGCATACATCGCTTCCAATACCTTCCGCGAGGCGGTACGCGACCGCGTCCTGTACAACTTGATCGCCTTCGCGCTGCTGCTTTCGGGCGCGGCAATTTTGGTGGGCCAAATTTCCATCGATATCGAACGGCTGGTGGTCATCAATCTGGGCCTGACCGCAGTCTCGCTGTTCGGATTGGTGATTGCCATTTTCATTGGCATCGGGCTGGTATCGAAGGAAATCGAGAAGCGGACGCTCTACACCGTACTGTCGCGGCCGGTACGGCGCTGGGAGTTCATCTTCGGTAAATTCTGCGGGCTGGCGGGCACGCTGGTGGTGAATACCCTTTTTCATGGCCATCGGCGTCTTCGCGGCGCTGCTTATACGTTTCCCATCATTTCCAGAGCGGAGATGGATGGATTCTGGTGGCGTTGTATTTCATCATTCTGCAATTTCTGATCGTCACTGCGCTGGCGTTATTGTTTTCTTCGTTCTCTTCCCCTTTGATGGCGGCGGTGTTTGCCTTTTCCTTATTCGTGATTGGCAGTTTTGCCGAAGATCTGCGTGGCTTTGCTGCCATCGCGCACGGCGCCCCAGGCTGGCTGGCCACAGGTATTGCTTATTTGATCCCGAATTTCTCTGCTCTAAACATCGTGAGTTCGGTAGCCCACGGGCAGCCAGTCACCGGACAACTTATTCTTTACAACTCGATCTACGCTTTGGTTTACTCCACCGCCGCGTTATGCGGAGCAATCTTGATCTTCGAACGCCGGAATCTGAAATGAGCCGATCGAGGCAAGTGACAGTTGTGGCCGGCCTGCTGCTTGTCGCCAGCCTGGCGGCCTCTGTGTTCTTGCTAAGGCGGATCGACGAGGAGCGACCCGCTGCCACGCTGACCGAGGTTCTGTACATTCCTTCTCCCAAGGTGCTGAAACGTCTGAGCCTGGGATATAACGGGCTGCTTGCCGACATCTACTGGACGCGTGCCGTTCAATATTTTGGGGTGCGTGAACACGCGGGGGCGGACCATTACGATCTGCTGGCGCCGTTGCTGGAAATCACCACGGCGCTCGATCCCCAGCTGATCGTGGCTTACGAATTCGGTTCGGCGTTCCTGGCGCCGAAGCCGCCCAACGGAGCGGGCATGCCGCAGCGGGCGATCGATTTAGCGGAGTTTGGTATCCAAAATAACCCCAATGACTGGCGGCTCTATTACGATCTTGGATTCATTTACTATACCGACCTTAAGGATTATGCGAGGGCTGCGGACGCCTTCGCGCGCGGCTCCCGCGTCCCCAGTGCGCATCCATTTCTGAAATTACTGGCGGCGCAGATGGCGGAACATGCCGGCGAACTGCAGACTGCGCGCATGTTGTGGCAAGCGACCTACGAGACCTCGCAGGATCGAGAAATCCGCGCCAACGCGGTAGCACATCTGCGGGCCTTACTGGTGGATGAAACCGTTCCCAAACTGGAGAGTGCGGCGGCACTTTACGCGCAAAAAACCGGACGTGCTCCCGCCAATTTCATGGAAATATCAAAGGCGGGCCTGTTGCCTGGAATCCCCCTCGATCCGCTCGGCATGCCCTACGCGTTGCGGGCAGGAGGGCGCGTTGAAGTTCAGGACCCGGACAATTTGCCTTTTATCGAAAAAGGCTTGCCGCCGGAATATGTTCCGCCCAAGAAACCTAAGTTCCTGCCGTCCGATTAGCCTTGCACCTCGAATTACGCGGCTCGCCAATTTTCCGCATGCAAAAACGGCCGGGACCAACCATGATTTTGCTCGTCGCCACTAGAACCGAAAATGTCGATAGAATAATCTGAATAATATCGTCCAGCTTCGCGGACGAGCGTTTCATCCTCGTCTCCGGCGATCCTGCCAAAGGCTCATTGTGTTTTCGACTTTTGCCTATCGAGTTCTTGCCATTCTCGTGTTGACGACTTGCGCGACCGCTGCTTCATCCGCGGACGTGCATAGCATCGCCCAGGCCGTAGATGCCCACTACAACCACTTGCGAACTCTCCAAGCCGAATTTAGTGAAAGCTATCGCGGGATTGGAACCGAACGCACAGAAAGTGGGACCCTTTGGTTGAAGAAACCTGGGAAAATGCGCTGGGAATATCGCGCTCCTGAATCAAAGCTGTTTTTGAGTGATGGACAATCAGCCTGGTTCTATCTGCCAAGAGAACGGCAGGCCAGAAGGACGCCGGTAAAGCAGCTCGACGACTTGCGCTCACCGCTAGGTTTGCTGTTGGGTAAGACACGGCTGGAAAAGGAATTACAGTCACTGTCGCTCGCCCCGGATATTTCGCCCCTGGTTCCCGGGGACGTAGTCCTTCGGGGTGTCCCTAAGGCATTGGCAGATAGGGTAAATGAGATCATTCTAGAGGTTACAGCGGAGGGGCGTATTGTCCGCATCATAGTAGAAGGGGCTGATGGGTCGGCAACTGAGTACCGTTTTAGCGAGCAAAAAGAGAATGTCGAAGTCTCGGACGAGCGCTTCCAGTTCACCCCGCCAGCGGGCGTCGAGGTCATGAGCGGAGAGTCGGGACAGTAGGCGCTCCGGAAGAAAATCCTTCCCCCATGTGACAGAATTAAGGCGACTTACAAGGCAACGACTTTGGCTCTGGGAAAGAGCGGCTGGCCTCGATAGAAAGGGCATATTAACCCTAAGTTCATAGGCTCGATGCTAGACTTGGGGTAACGGTACCTACCAGGAAAGACCATGGCGGAATTCCTGATCAAAGTCGCAGATGAGCGGGGCCACATGCTCGAGCAAGTGGAGCGCGGCTACTCAGAGGCGGATGTTCGTGATCGCTTCTCCCAACAGGGATATCTCGTCTATTGGGTAAAGCCCCGAGGGATTCTTTCCGGAGCTTCTTTCTCTCGCAGCCGAAAGATTCGGCAAAGCCAGTTCCTGATTTTCAATCAGCAGTTTCTGACGCTGATCAAGGCCGGCTTGCCCATCTTGAATTCGTTGGACTTGCTGATCAAGCGGCAAAAGGATCCCCACCTGAAATCCGTGCTGGAGAACGTGCGCGACCGGGTGAAGAGCGGCGAACTGCTGTCCGATAGTTTTGCGGCACAATCGGTTTTCCCTAAGATCTACACCACGACGCTGCTGGCCGGGGAAAAGAGCGGGAACATGGAGGAGGTGCTGGGACGATACATCGCGTTCCAGCGCTTAGCCCTGACGTTCAAGAAAAAGCTGCTCGTCTCGCTGGTGTATCCCGCGCTCCTGGTGACATTTGTGCTCGGCATGGTGATGTTCTTGTTCACCTACGTGGTCCCGCAATTTGCTTTGTTGTTTCAGAGCTTCAATGCTCAGCTTCCCGCCATCACGCTTTTAATGCTGGCCATTGGCACGAACGCGCAAAAATACGCGCCCCTAGGACTGGTTGTCCTGGTGATTCTCGCCGTGTTGTTCTGGCGCTGGAAAGCCACCGACAGCGGAGCGGAGAAAGTGGATCGGGCGGTTCTGGCTATGCCTCTCCTGGGGGAGATCTGGTTGAAGTATCAAGTGGCCAATTTCTCGCGCATGCTTTCCACCTTGCTGGCCGGTGGTTTGCCTTTGGTGCCGTCGCTGGAGACGGCTGGCGCCTCGTTGGGCAGCCGGCGCATTCTTAACGGGATTCGTGAGGCGACCACGCGAGTGCGAGAAGGCCAGCCTCTGGCCAAGAGTCTGGATGAGTTGAAAATGTTTCCCGACTTTTCAGTGGAGATGATGGAGGTGGGAGAGTCTACGGGCGCGCTTCCGGCCATGCTCAACTCGGTGGCGGAGTTTTACGAAGAGGATGTGCAGACCGCGCTGGGCGCGGCCATGGCGCTCATCGAGCCCCTGATTCTCATCGTGATGGCGGTGTTTGTGGGTGGAGTGCTGATCTCGTTGTATATGCCGATTTTCACCTTGGGATCGGGGATTCACTAGGATGCATGGAGACCGCGTTGAGCGAGATGGACGAGTGCTACGTCTCGACAGCAAAGGGAAAGCGGAAGTTATTCAGTGGGTGCAGGCGGTTTGGAATGGCAGGCATGGCGGAACAGAAACCAATCTTAGTGACTGGCGGGAATGGGGGCCGGACTCCAACCGGCGGCCCATGGCCGACGGACAGTGGAAAAAGCGCAGGATATAGCCCGGCGCTATCGCTGCGAGTTTGTAGATCTGCATGACTTTCAGTTGCAGCACGATCTCTTCAAGAAAATCCAGGTGACTTGATGTTCCGCTACAACTTCATTCCGCTGGAGGAAACCGGGACGGCCGTCTGGTGATTGCGATTGCCGATCCCAGCCAGCTGATGATGATTGACGAGATCAGCCTGCTGCTGCAACGGCGGGTGATCACGAAAGTTGCCACGCTCGGGCAAATCACCGAAATTCTCAAGAAAACCGAGCAATCCAAGCGAGTGCTCGAACAGGCCAGCGAAGGTTTCACGCTGGATGTGGTTCGTGAGGATGAAAGCGGCGACGAAACCATTTCCATCGACCGGCTGACCGCGGAGGGCGACAGCCCCATCATCCGGCTGGTGGATACCACCATCTTCACCGCGCTGCAGCGCCGGGCCAGTGACATCCATATCGAGACTCAGGACGATTCGGTGCACATCAAGTTCCGCATTGATGGCGTGCTTACCCAGGCCATGCCGCCCATCGGCAAGGAGCATCATTCGACCATCATTTCCCGCATCAAGGTGATGAGCGAGCTGGACATTTCCGAGCGGCGGGTGCCGCAGGACGGCCGATTCCGGGTGAAGTACGGCACGCCTGAGCGGCCTATTGATTTTCGTGTTTCCATCATGCCGTCGATTCATGGCGAGGACGCGGTTCTGCGCGTGCTCGACAAAGAATCGATGAGCGAGAAGTTCCACCAGTTGTCGCTGGACGTGGTGGGCTTTGACGAAGAAGATCTGCGCAAATTCCGCCGCTACATTAAGGAACCGTACGGGATGGTGCTGGTCACCGGCCCCACGGGGAGCGGCAAGACCACCACCCTGTACGCCGCAGTCAGCGAAATCAAAACCGATGAAGACAAGATCATCACCATTGAAGATCCGGTCGAGTACCAAATCCGCGGGATCACGCAGATTCCGGTCAATGAGAAAAAAGGGCTGACGTTCGCGCGCGGCTTGCGGTCGATTCTGCGGCACGATCCCGACAAGATCATGGTGGGCGAGATCCGCGACACGGAAACGGCGCAGATTGCCATTCAATCCGCCCTCACCGGGCACCTGGTCTTCACCACGGTTCACGCCAACAACGTAGTGGACGTGATCGGCCGCTTCCTGAACATGGGCGTGGAACCTTACAACTTTGTCTCGGCGCTGAACTGCATTCTGGCGCAACGGCTGGTGCGGCTGATCTGTAACACTTGCCGCACCCAGGTGTCACTATCCCTCCGACGTACTGGAGGCCAGCGGACTCGATCCCGGACAGTGGTCGAAGGTGCCGTTTTATGAGGGCCAGGGCTGCATTGAGTGCGCGGGAACGGGGTTCCGGGGGCGAACTGCGATTCATGAATTGCTGGACTTGAGCGACCGTATTCGCGAAATGATTCTGCTGAAAAAGCCGACTTCGGAAATTCGCCGGGCGGCGCGCGACGAGGGTATGCGCTTCCTGCGCGAGTCGGCGCTCGACAAGGTTCGGCTCGGTTTGACGACGCTGAAGGAGATCAACAAAGTTACCTTCATCGAGAGCATGCGCTAGGGCGAGCGCGCGGCTCGCACCCAATGAACATATAGGGATTTCCCTTTCAGGTCTTGCTTTTTGCGGCCTGCTCGGGTCTTATGATTACAAGAAATGAGCGCAAATTTAGCTCCAGTTCACGGCCGAACCTGGCCTGTGAAATCACGGCAGATCGTGTGCTGGCCGGCCGGGCTATGCAAAGCGGCGGTCCGGTGGAGTGCGCCGCCTACAGCCTGCGGCCGGGAACCGTTGTGCCCGATCTGACCGAGGTAAATCTGCGAGACCGGGACGCTGTTTCGCAGAGTATCCGCGACGCGTTAGGCAAGCTTTGGCGGGCGGGGGCGGGACGTGATTGCGCTGCTTCCGGATGCCGCCGTGCGCGTGGTCTTCCTGGATTTCGAGACTCTTCCCAGCAACCGCCAGGAAGCAGAATCCGTAGTGCGCTTCCGGCTGAAAAAATCGCTGCCCTTTGATATTGAGAAAGCCAAAGTCTCCTACCACTCGCATCCTGCCCAAGGCAGTGTGCGGGTAATCGCCGCGGTCGCGCTGAGCAGCGTGCTGGAGGAATACGAGTCCGCGTTTCTGGAAGCCGGCTACAACCCTGGTATGGTGCTTCCCTCCATGTTGGGCGCGTTGGGAGCGGCGCGGGCCGCCAAGCCGGCTCTGGTACTCAAAGTGGACGCGCGGACCATCAGTATTGCGATTCTCGATCAGCAGCAGATTCTTCTGTTCCGCACCCTGGAAAACAGCAATGGCGTAGAGATCACGCGGGGAAAAACTGGCGGAAGAAGTTTATCCCTCGGTGGTGTTCTTTCAGGATACTTACCATCTGAACATTGACCAGATTTATGTGGCGGGCCTGCCCAATCTTGACGCGGCCGCCTCCGCCTTGCGGGTGCAGACCGGAGCTGAGGTGCAGGACCTGGCGGGTAGCGCGCAGTTGGCCGGAGTTCGGGATTCGATTCCCAAGTGGCAGGTGGCTGGGGTGGTGGGAGCGCTCGCTTAAAATGCGGCTCGATATCAATCTCGCGACTCATCCTTATGAGGATCCCGGCAGTTTCTGGCTGCGCTGGGGCGGCGCTTTGGCGGGCTTGTTCATCCTGACGCTGGTTCTGGTGTACAGCGCGCCGCAGGATGGTACGCCGCGGCCGGCGATCGAGTCTTGATTCGCGAACGGAAAGAGCAGATTGCCGACCGCGAACGGGAACAGCAAAATGCGCAGACGCTGCTCAACCGTCCGGAAAATCGGAGCGGTGCGCGATCGTTCCGCAATTTCTGAACGACTGCTTTCGAGCGCAAAGCTTTCTCCTGGACCAAGGTGTTTGAGGACTTGGAGCAGGTGATGCCGGCGCGGCTGCATGTGGTGTCTATCCATCCCGAGATGTCTCCTGACCATCCTTTGCGCTTACTTTGATGGTGGCCGGTGAATCGCAGGAACGGGCGCTGGAGTTGGTGCGCAACATGGAAGACTCGCGCCACTTTCGGCAGCCGAAAATCCTTGCAGTAGTCAACGCACCACTCCTGTGGCGGGGGACAACGTTCAATTCGACATCAGTTCGCTGTATATATCGGAAACTGAAAGCAAAGGGAGCGGCCACTAATGCCCGATCTGCGAAATACCCGGCGGCAGCTGAAGGTCGCGTTTGTGGCGCTGGCAGTCGTCAATCTGGCCGCCATCGCCGTGCTGCTTTCGCCTCTCGCGGGCTCGCAGCGGGCCCGTCGGCAAGAACTGGATGCGCTGTGGAAGGAATTGCAGCAAAAAACCCGCGCCGTCGAGCCGCTACGCGGGATGGACAAGAAAATCGCTTTGGCGCAGCAGCAGATTGATACTTTTTACAAGGACCGCCTGCCAACGCGGTATTCGGCAATTTTCGAAGTGCTGGATCGGGTTGCCGGTCAGACTGGCGTAAAGATCGATAACTATAAATCTATTCAGAAAGATCCGGAGCCGGTGGGATTGACTCCGATTGAAGTGGATGCGGAGTTAACCGGCAATTATCTGCAGTTGGTGCGCTACATAAATTCGCTGGAGCGCGATCAACTGTTCTTCATTGTGAACAGCGTGGAACTCGGCGGACAGCAAGCTGGCATGGTCAAGTTGCAGATCAAGCTTGAGACCTACTTGAGAACAGGGACGTAGTCGCGTAAATGAAGATTGGAACCGAAAGCCGTGGGAAACTGATCGCCGCCATCGTCTTGATGGTCCTGGCCGTCGGGCTGGTTGGACAATGGCTTTTCAGCTCTGGGGGAGGCCCTTCCGCCGCCGCGCCGGCCCGTCCATCAGATAATGCTTTGGCGTTGGCGGATCCGGCTACAGTTGCCGCGCCTGTAAAAAAAGTGACGCACAGCAAGAAGGACGCTGGGGCACGTGCTCCTGGATCCCACTTTGCGCTATGACTGGTTGAAGCAGAGCGAAGACACGGAGTACAAGGGCGCGGGACGGAACATTTTCCAGGCGCAAATGGACATTCCTCAGCCGCTGCGCAATGGCACCACCGACCATCCGAAAATTGCCGCCAAGAATGGACCCGTGACGCCTGCGCCACCGCCTCCTCCGCCGCCGATCGAGCTGAAATTCTTTGGCTTTGCCAGCCATCCAGGAGAGCCCAAGAAGGTCTTGCTGTTGCAGGGTGAAGATGTTTTTGTGGCTTCCGAGGGAGAAATCGTGGACCGCCGTTATAAGGTTCTGCGCATTTCGCCGTCTTCGGTGGAAATCGAAGATGTGCTGAACAACAACCGGCAGGAAATCCCCTGACCCAAGGATAGAAAACGTCAACGGATCCGTACATGAAACGCTGCTGCAGCACGCCGCAAATCCCGCCGCAAGTCCGAAGAAGGCTACATTCTGATGACGCTCACTCTATTGGTGGCGCTGCTGGCAATCGCGGCAATGGCCATTGCTCCCAGCTGAACTTTCAGATTCAACGGGACCGCGAAGAAGAAATGATCCATCGCGGAGTGCAGTATTCGCGGGCGATTAAAAAGTATTTCAAGAAATTTGGACGCTATCCCACCAGCCTCAACGATCTGGAAAACACCAACAATCTTCGCTTCCTGCGCAAGCGTTACAAAGATCCCATCACCGGAAAAGATTTCAAACTTCTTCACTACAGCGAAGTTCAAATGATGAGCATGGGAGCGGGGATGCGGGCGCGACGCCGGTCTCCGCCATGGCTGGAGCTGGAATGCAGGGAACGAACTCCAGTTCCGCTGGCGGGTTTCAGCCTGGGTCCCGGCGGAACACAAACGTCCACAGGCCAGACTCAGACCGGGCGGACAGGGGAGCGCTCAAGCGGACTCCAGTTCGAGCACGAATTCGTCGGCAGATCAAAACGCATCGAGCAGCTGATTGCCGCTGCCCCAGATTATCGGCGGACCGATCGTCGGCGTGACCAGTACCAGCAAGGCGAAGAGCATCCGCGAATTTGGCGGCAAGAATCATTACAACAATGGCAATTCATCTACAATCCCGGCATGCAGGGTATCGGCCTGATCAATACGCCGGCTCAGCCGCTGACCCAGGGAATGGCTTGCGAACCTTAACGGTCAGATCATCCGGGTGCGCCGACTTCAGGAGTCGGTACAAATCAGCCGGGTTCCAGCACGAGTCCCTTCGGCTCGTCCCAGTCGCAGCCAGCACAAACAGGGCCCCAAAACGCCGCGCCACCGCAGCCGCAACCTCAGCCGCCCGACCAGTAGACGCCAGCTGCAAAAAGAAAAAGCCCTGCTTTTGCAGCAAGGCTTTTTGGAAACTTCGACTGCACGGAAACCTAGACGTTGAACGAGGAGCCGCAGCCACAAGTGCTTTTCACGTTGGGGTTCTCGAACTTGAAACCCGCGCCTTCCAGGGTTTCCAGGTAGTCCACGATACACCCGTTCAAATACATGAGTGAAGTCGCGTCTACATAGACTTTCAGGCCGTCCATGTCGAACACTTTATCCATCATGCCGGCGCCGTTCTCGAACTGCATCGAATAGGAGAAGCCGGAGCATCCGCCTCCCACTACGCCGACACGCAGACCGGACGGGACAGGATTCTGTTGGCCCATGATCTCTTTCACCTTTTTGACGGCGTTCGGCGTCAGGCTAATTGGGGCGACCTTAGGCTTGATTTCGGGAGCGGTTGTGGTGGCCATTCGTATCTCCTTGATACCACTAGATAGTACATTATATCAAAATCACGGTACGGAACACCTAAAGGTTTCCGACGCACAGCCTTTAGATGAACAGACGGGCCCCCGGGTCGCATCCCGAAACAAGTTAAATTCCTCTCACATTTTCAGGCTATAATTACGGGTGGACCCGGACCGAAGCGGTTTTGGGGTTTCCACGATCCCCAGATTGTTGCAACACTCGCGGGCCGGCTCGATGTTCGCAAGCGAGGTGGCTTATGTCCCCAAGCTTCGAGTGGCTGCTCATATCCGAAGGCAGTCTCACAGTTATCCTGGTCGTCCTCCTGATTTACCGCAGCACTCTCACCATGCATGAGGACGATCAACTGTTCTTGGACGAGTCCGAAGCCCATATGGCGAAGGATCAAGTCGAACTCATGTCCAAGGTGAATAAGCTCACGCCCATCGTTAAGGTTCTTGGTGCGGTGTGGGGAGTGGCGTTAGTGGTCGTCGCCAGCCTGGCGGTTTACCAGGGACTGACCCGGGTGCAGTAGGTTATCTTGGCTTCCGGGTCTGCGGCCCAGTAGCCACCACCCCGCAGTCGAGAAGGAAAGTTCTGTTTACCGCACGAGCGCGCTTTGGTAAGGCATCAGCAAGCTGGTTTCCGCAGTTTTTGCGCTGCTCAATGTTTCGTCCGTAATACGGACACCCTATCCGCTTTCTAATTGACGTTCCTTCTGAAATTCAAATAGTATTTTGCAGCAGAATGTATCAGGGCCGGCCGTGGACTGGCCTTAGTGCCGCAAGACCGAACCTAGCTAGTGTTGGGTCCCGCAAGAAGGATAGCCGTGACAAAAAGCCGATTGCTGAAGAAACTGCGCGCCGGCGGATTCGTGCGCGTTCTAGGAGTAAACCGGGTGATGGAGCCATGGATGACCGAAGCCGCAGGCAAGCTCGGCTATGACGTGGTCTGGCTCGACATGGAGCATCGTCACTATGGCTACGATGTGATCGACCCGATTTCTCTAGCTTGCCGGACCACAGGAATGGATCTAATGGTCCGAATTCGCAAAATCGGCTACACCAGCATGATGTGCCCCTTGGAATTTGGCGCCAATGGCGTGATGGTGCCGCATTGCCGGAGTGGAGAGGAAGCTCGTCAATGGGCCGACTGGATGCGGTATCCACCACTAGGCAAGCGTGGCTTTGACAACGCCGGCGTGGACGCCGATTACACATTCGCCGATCCCGTGGAATACATGAAGCACGCCAATCAAGAGACATTCCTGGTTCTGCAGGTCGAGGATAAAGAAGCGGTCGATTGCATTGACGACATCCTCGCGGTCGAAGGTGTGGACTTGATCTTCCTCGGGCCTGCTGATCTGACAATCAGTTATGGCGTTCCGATGCAACGTGAGCATCCCACGGTGCAGCGCGCTATGGACAAAGTGGCGAATGCGGTGGCCAAGGCGGGAAAGTGGTGGGGTACCGTGACCAACACACCGGAATCCGCGCAGCAGGAAATGGATCGTGGAGCACGCATGATCACGGTTGCCAATGATCATTTTCTCCTGGTTCACGGGTTACGCGACGCTTACCAGCGCTTCGAAAACGTCAAGATCAAATAGTCGCGACTGCACCCCGGACGGGGCCGTCCGGGGCTGCAAGTTCTTCGGTTCACTTCATGTTTGGATCCTGCCCCGCGCCGCCGGTCGGGTAAATCTTAGGGATTCTCTTCTCCACCGGAGGCAGCGGCGGAAAAGGTACGTGCGGTTCCATCTGGTACCAATAGGCAACCGAAAAAATGTTGTCGGAACGCAGGTTGGCCTGGCCATCTTCCATGGTTACCTTGATGGATTTGTGAAATCGCAGCGGAGCTTCCAGATGCCAGCGATACATCGTGGACCGGCTCCCCGGTTGCTCGCCGCTGAACTCAACCAGCCCGACGACGGGAGTCTGGTATAGCGTGCCAAATCCCCAGGCGCTGTTGAAGTAGTCCTCGCCGCCGGTTCCGTTGATCCGTTTCTCGCCGTCGATCCAGATCATGTCATCGCCTTCGTTCCACGCGCCCCATTGGTTATTCAGCACCGAGAACATCAATCCCACAAAGATCCCATCCCCTTGGGTGTCGAGGACCACGTAGTTGTTCTCGCCATTGATATTGAACCAGCGTGGATCCTTGCGAGCGCCGGAAAAATCGTTGCCGTAAATGTCCCCGAAATACCAACCCTTGCAGGGCGAACATTGCCGGTACTGGGCATGGAAATATCCGGTTTTCGGAGAGACTGACGGTAGCTTTACCCAATCAATGTTCCAGTAGTAATCGGTGATTGGTTTGCTGCCATCATTGGTAATGGTGATGCGACCGTGCTTGCGGAATGGCATGGGAAAATAGGAATTCAGCGCCTGCGCGGGAAGCACCGAAATCAACGCCGATTGGAACACAGGAGGCGTGCCAAAGGCGATGCCAAAAAAGTTGCCGATGGGCGATTCCACGCTGGGATCGGACTCTCCGTCCCAGTAAGCGCGGATGACGACTTTCTGATGAGCATAAGCTTCCGACCAGGGCGGAATCGTAGTCCAGATGTGGCGGATTTCGGCGGGGCCATCTTCGTCAAATATCGTGACGGTTTGACCGGGATCGACACTCACGTAATCGTGATTGCCGCCAGTGTGGTCGAAGCTGGAAGCCCGCTCGGTTTCGTAGTCCGGCAAATCGGGCAGATTACGCACCGAATATTGTCCCCACATGGGGAGCGAGAGCGTGAATAGAATAAATGCACACCAACATGCTTTCATGGACGTGACCTCACCTTTGAATTGTTAGACAGTTTCCATCGACAATGATCGGGTTGCGATGATGTAGCATCCACTACCCGTTTGGGTTGACGCAAACACGATGCAGAACAGCATTCACAGAAACTCGCGCGTCGTGATACTCAATCAGGTCCGCCGAAGATAGGTTGTGTACTCTTCCTCCTGAACCCGGTAGAACGGCATGAAGCGCAACTTCTCCGGGGCGGTAGAGAGTTCGAACGTGAGAGGCGAAGAAGAAGCTGCTCTTAGCCCCGCGGATGAAGACGAAATCGACTTGTCCGCAATCGCCACGGATGGATCTATCGCAACCATCATCAACGGACCCCACATGAGAGCGGCCAGGTCGGGGTGCTGATCGTCAATCTTCTCCAAGCGGAACGAAAAAGGAATCTGGAGTTGCACCGTATCATTGGTCTGCCAGCGGCGCCGAATCGCGGCAAAAGACCCTGGATCCGCGGGCACGGAGAGTGGCTTTCCGTTGACTGAGATTTGCGCTGGCTTCTGCAACCACCCCGGAATTCGCAGGTAGACCGCGAACTCAGCCGGCGCCGCAACCTCAAGCCGCAACTCGGTCGAGTCTGCCTCCGGGTAGTTTGTGGTCTGCACTAACTTGGCTGGGACATCTCCTGCCTTCCACGTTACTTCAGACGGAGTAAACAGGTTCACGTAAATCCCGTCGGGGCTGCGGAAATAGGCGCTAATACTGTAGTCCGCTACGACCTGAGGAAGCGTGCCTGAACAACACGGCCACTTATCCGGATGGTAAGTTTTGCGCGCCGTGGAATGGTAGTCAGAGTAGTAGAAAACGTGGCCATCTCCTTTGGGATCCTTGGCGCCCAATACCGTGTTGTAGAGGACTCGCTCCAGGCTGTCTCCGTAGCGTGCATCGGCTGTAATCCGCAGCAAGTAGCGGGAAAGCTTGAGGTGCGCGTAGGAACCGCAGGGCGTTTCGAAATGCGAATGAGTTTTATCCAGGCTGTCGCCAAGCAGGCCTTTTCCGGGAACCACGAAGGTCTCATCAGGAGCCCATCCGCCCGAGGCATACGATTGCGTTTTTGTGAGGATCTCCCAGGCATTCTGCACCGCTTGCAGATATTTCTGCTCGCCCAATACCAGGTAGGCGCGCGAACCGGAAGACAACGCATTGACGTGGCTGTAGGCATGAAGCCCCGGCAGGACGTTCTCGCCACGCGATAGCGGATCAAAGTAATGGCGATCCTCCAAATATTTTTTGGCCAGTTCGCGGTATTGGTCGTCTCGCGTAACTTCGTAGGTGTAGAACAAATTCTCCGGCAACGTGTAAGGCTCGTCGTTGACCAATTGCTTGGGGGCTTCGACGCGCTCGTAAGGACGGGGCGGCAGATACAGGAGCGAGCCCTGGATGCAACGCTGAGCAACGTCCACTGCCGAGGGCACTCCGGCAAATCGACTCGCATCTAACAAGCCGATCGTTATCTTGTCGAGTATGTAGGCTGGAGATTCACTCGATGATCTCTGCGATGGATACCAGTAATTATCCGAGCCAATGGTGGCAGCGAACCCATTTACCAAGCGCTGCACTTTCGCCTGGGTAGCGGGATCGCCGGTGGAATTGTAAAACCTCGATAGCCCGGAGATGATCTGGCCGAGAACCTGTCCCGACCCAAATCCGTCCGCGTCGTACCATCCGCCCATGTCTTCGCCCGGGGCCGGGAGTCCGGCGCGCTGCCGATAGACCTTCAACAGCTTGTCTTCGTCCAGCGCAAGATAGGAAGCGTGAATGCGATCCTGCTGCGCGCGCAAAGGACCGCCGGTCAGCTTGACGTCCGCATAAGAAAAAACAAAGAGCTTTTCACGCTGGATCTCTTGGGTTTGGGCAGCGAAAGAAAACGGACGCCGGACTTGAGTAATGGCGGCCGCGGCGGCCATACCATGTAGAAATTTTCTTCGGGAGAGGTGTGGTTTCATGGCTCCGCCATATTACTACGCTGCAATTCATGTCCGTCTCGATTTATTTTGCGGTTCAGTCGGCATCGGCGGCACAGCGAAATCCTACCGTGGCGCTCCGGTCCTTGCTGGGAGCCATCAGCAAAAGTTTCCCATGCTGGTCATTTCGATAAGCTTGCGGAAAATACCAACCGGAGCCTTGCGGCTGGTAGTAACTTCCGCCGCGAAGAATTGCCGCGCGGGTGTGTTCGTCCTGAAATTCGTCGGTCCATTGCCATACATTGCCGACCAAATCGTGCAGGCCGAAAGGACCGACCGCGATCTGATCGTGTGCGTTCACGTCGTCCGGTCCACGCATGGCGCGACTTTTGTCGGGCACGGGAACGGCAGCGGAATTCCAATTGTTTCCCCAAGGATAGATGCGCTCGTCAGTGCCTTGCGCGGCGTACTGCCATTCCCACTCATGGGGCAGGCGCTTCCCCGCCCACTTGGCATACGCCCGGGCATCTTCAATGGAAACCCAGGTCACCGGCTTGTGGTCCCAGCCCTGAGGATAATTTCCATCTTTCCAATCTTTCAGGAAATTTAAATCGTCAGCAGGTTTGTAGGAAGTTTCACTCAGAAATTTCTTGAATTGAGCATTGGTCACCGGATACTTGTCCATCCAGAAGGCGTGCACCTGCATTTTGTGGCCGTGATAGCGGCGAGGAGAATTCTCCCACGGATATTGCACGTCTACCCCAATGTCGTTCTCTCCCTCGATTTCGATGCCATTGATCTTGAAGTAGAATTCGCCGGCGGGAATCTTGATCATACCTTCGGGCGCAGTCGCGTAATTTTTAGTTGGGTCGATGGGCACCATCTGTTGCGGGACAAACTTCCATTCGCCGTCGAAGCTGTTGAGAGGCTTGGCCGTCATTTCTTTCATGGTCTGCATCAGCTTCACGATCTTCGCGTCTGCAGGTTGTTCCGACGCGAGAATGGCCGCATATCCATGAGCTTCCAGGGTGAAACTGAGAACGGTTTGCGCTGCATTGCGCACGGGAGTCAATTCCATTCCGTGATAAAGATCGTAGTAATGCATGCCGGTCGTATAAGGAAGACGTAACGCCGGGCCATCCCAGTCGTACTGAGTACGGTTGACCAGTGTCCACAGCGTGGCATGGGACGCGGGAAATTCGCTGGCGAACAATCCATAGGCTTCAGTTGGATAATAGGGCCGCCAGTCAGGGCTGTTGAGGAAATCGGTGAGCCCGCGTTCCATGGTTGCGACGCGCCGTAATGCCTCACCGTCGCGCGGAGTGATGCCATTCCAGATGCCCCAAACATTTTCCCAGCTTTCGTATCCGATGCCGTTGAAAAATGCGAGTTGCAGATTGTCGGTCTTATCGCGCCGCCAGCGGCTGCAGACGTTGACCATATGAGCCGGCATGAGCCATTTGTTTTTGCTCACCTCCGGCAGGTAGGGATAGTTAAAATAACCCCAACTCATGGTGTTCCAGGACAACATTTCATCATGCAGGGGTTCGGCTTCTGGCTCGAGAGCAAGTGGATGGTCAATAGCGTCCGCGGCTTTTCGGAAAGCGAGCGGGATGCCCTCCAACGTATCGCCATTGACTCCGTCGGCGCCGATTGCTTTCATAAGCTCCGCCGTGGCTTCCCAGTTGGGCTTGCCTTCATCCCGCGTGCCCTGGTCCCATAACATCACCGGAAAAAGCACGCGCACACCGCGGCGGTGAAAGTCGTTGACCATCTGACGGAGACCATCGAGGCCTCCAGGCATGGCGCGCAGCATATCGTATTGGTTGCGGTTGTCGATCCCGATGTTGGGATAGGTGTGCCAGATAAGCACGGCGTCAATGCCCCCGTAGCGCTTTGCTAAATCGTCGAGATAACGGTCCACCGTGTAGCGGTGATTGACAGGATCATAAAAAGCGCGATCTTCCACCATCATTTGCGGCTGAATATAACTGGACTGCGTCCACTGGAGCGCGGGATTACGATAGTAGGAATCGTCGAACCCCATGCGGATACGGTGCTCGGAGCGCCAGTGGCGCAGATCAGCTACCCAGTTATCCAAATCGGCCGGCGTACACAAAGGCTGCGGAAGTTGAAAGCAGGGCGGCGCTAGAATGCCCTCATCATCAAACTTCGCGTTGGTATCCTGCGCAACGGCTCGATATGAACAGACGAAAAATACCGCTGCAAGAATTGCAGTCAGCCGTTTCATAAGATCCCTCCATGAATTGGAACGGAGTTGTAGCGCTCAGCCAGCACACGATAAGCGGAAGGAAGGCAAATATCAAATCGAGGGAATGCAAAATCAACGCAAACCAAAAACCACGAAGAACACCAAGCCCTTTTGAATCGGTTCCTTCGTTCGACTCGGATCCATCGTGGTTTTCGACTTAGCTGACTTTGTATTCCTTGATGGCTTCTGGCTTGAACTCTATGCTTAAGCCGGGTGCGCGCGGCACCTTGGCCATGCCGTTGGAAACTTCCAGCGGATGCACAAGCAGATTATCCAGCCAATCAAAATATTCGAGGTGCAAGCCGTTACGAATGGCTGCGAGCACGTGAATGTCTAGTTCTTTGTAAAAATGCGGCGCAAGTGGCCGGTTGAAACTTTCGGCAAGATGGGCGACTTTCAGACACTGGCTAAGCCCTCCGATGCGAAGGGCGTCAGGCTGAAGAATTGAGGCGGCCTCGCGCACCAGGAATTCGCGAAATACTCCGAGCGAATATTCGCGCTCCCCCGTCGCGATGGGAATCCCAGTACTCGAGGCCACCTGGCAATAGCCGTCAAGATCATCTTTCGCAACCGGCTCTTCGAACCAGAAAAGATCCAGATCCTCGACCCCGCGTGCGAAGGCGATGGCCTGTGATGGAGTGAACGCCTGGTTGGCATCCACCATGATCTGAACTTTGTCGCCAACTAATTTCCGCACGGAGCGCACTCGCTCCACATCCCGCTTGAGGTCGGCGCTGCCCACTTTCATCTTCAACATAGTGAAACCGCGCTTCAGGTATGCATTCGCTTCGGCTAGTAGCTCATCCATGCTGTAGGAAAGCCAGCCGCCGCTGCCATAGATAGAAACCTGCTCGCGGTTGGACCCAAAGAGTTGGGCGACGGGGACACCCAATTGTTTACCCAGCAGATCCCATAGAGCGATATCAATGGCCGCAATGCCCCACGCGGCAACGCCCGACTGACCGATGTATTCGCAATGCGAGTAACACGTCTGCCAAATTCCGGAAATATCCCGCGGGTCTTTGCCCAGAACTAGTTTCTTTAATTCGGTATCAACAATTCCCCGCAGCAACTCCGGACCGTAATCAAAAGTGAGCATGAAGGCATTGCCCACGCGACCGTCGTCGGTGAAGACGTCGACCAATATCCATTGAATGTGATTGAGAACGTGTGTCGAGTCCGCGATGGGCGGATTCAGGGGAACGGAAAGAAGAGTAGTGCGGACATCTTTAATTTTCATAATTTATCGGCTCGCCGTTTGCGGCGCCCAACTGTCGATCACCAGATATGGAGTTTGCTCCAGAACGTTGGGATAATTGGCCCCGTTGCCGTCTTCGTCTACCGCTTCGAAGTAGTAGAGAATTCCTTCAGGGGTGAGCGGCACGGCCGCGGTATAGCTTCCATCGCCAGCGCCGTGCATTTCAATGGAAACCCATTCGTAATAAGCGGGCATGATTTTGTAGAAGACGTGAACGGATTTGATTTTGGAATTGTCGCGAACTTTGATCGACAGGTTGACAGAAGCGCCGGTGACAGTTCCTGCCGGCGGAATATACGAGAATTCGGGTTTGGAGTTGTGGTCATTCACCAGAACGTGAAAGGGAGGACGGTGAGCGATCGTCTCGTCGTAATCGCTCCACACTCCGGAGTTTGCTCCGAAATAATATTCGATGAACCCAGCCACGAGCTGATCTCCGGGGATAGTGACGCTCCACGTTCGGGAGAATCTGTCGTTCGCCTTCAATGCAAGCTTGGTATAGCCCACGGCTTGAGAGTTGCGATAAAAAACGTACACGTGTGGGTCATCGGAAGGTGTGGCGTATGTCGCCGTAAGCGTCAACGGCTTTCCCGGCTCCGCCTTGGCAGGAGGAACGTGACCAATGATGACGCCCGCGCCGTCCTGTTGCGGAAGATGCCGGAACGTCGTTTCGAGATTGTTGATCTGATCAAGATCGACTCCCAGGCTGCGGCCTTCATCGCGCCAGTGGAAATCCTTCACGCCCATGCGAATGTATTCGGAGACGTAGCCGAAATGCTCTTCCGTGATGTTCGACAACTGATCCCAGTCGGCGGCTGCGCGCTGCAAATAGGTGTGCGCCTGAGTCAGTTCTGGATGGTCAAAAGTGCGCTCGTAGAGTTTGAGATGGGTCGCAGACAGTATCCGATCGCGATAGTAGCTGCCGAGCCAGGCGACTGCCTGAATATCCATTCGAATGCAATCGAAGTTCTTTGCAGAATCTGGATTCAGTTTGGCAGCTTGCTCAATTCCCTCTTCACTCACGGTCGCAGCCTTGTCGAGATAATCGGCGGCTTCGAATGGAGTCATTTTGCCGGTGACAACACCGTTCAGTTTGTCATCCACGTAAGTGGCAGGCGACGCCATAGCGGTGCGGTCGAGCGTGTTTACGCGCAGGAAATCGTCGCTGTTACCACCGTAAGGAGCAAGTCGTGTTCCCTGCCAAAGTCGCACTCGAGCCCCAGGCGCGTGATCTCCGTTCTCGAACTCGGGGGCGTAATCCTGATGGTCCATGCCGATGTTGTGATACGAGTAGACAAACGGGACAATCTTGCTGCTTTCCGCCAAGGCTTTGAACACCAGCGGTCCAGCTTGCGGACCGAAATGATTCACAAACTCGTTCACGAAGACTTGGTCGGGGACGTCGGGATCGTAGGCGGTGCGCCCCCAGATCAGGTGCCAAACCCACTCGCGTTCGACCATCCATTTATAAAAACTGTGATCAGTTTTCGGATTGTTGTGCAGGTAATCGGCGGCGGGCATGTAGGCTTCCATCGGCTCCATCGAGAAACCTACGCCGTCACCAAGCTTGCAGCTACGCACGGTTCGACGCGCGAACTCCGGAGATCCCCAATAAAAAACGCGGTGCGTGCCGTGGGCCCGAATCTGCCAAATGATGGAGAAGTTCTGAGGTTTGTCAGTGTAATTCTCAAAAGAACCGCTGGGCGGATATTGCCGTCCTCCGAGCGACGCTTGATACGGCGAACCTAACTGCTCTCCGTTATATTTGGGTTCGATGTAGAAGTGATTCTTGTTGGAAGCAGCAAGCTCCCGGACTTTTTGGGGATCGGCGATCCAGGTCCGCAGATACACCTTTTGGCTCGGTGGAAGTTCGGCCAAAGCGGCCATGTAGGTTTTCTGATAAAAATCCTCGGGCTGGCCAGACTCACCCACGCGAAACCCGAACATCCACAAACCAGGCAGTTGCTTGAGAAAACTGAGCACAGCTTCGCGCGTGTAGTCGACGAGGCGCGGGCCTTCCAGGTATTGCTGCGGAACATCCGTCCAACGTTCATCGACGCCGACGCGGCGAGTTTTCCACGGGCCGATGGGCGGCGGCGCCTCATAATTCATGTAGCCGACTTTGACGCCGCGGTCGGCCGCCATCTGAATTACCTGGCGAAAGCGCGCCAGATTCTTGGCTGCGCGTTCGGGGCCGACGCCAACTTCAGGAAAATCGGGAAGGCTGAGAAAATAGGAAAAACCGTTGGGGAACGAAATCGTGACTGCATCGCACAAGCCGTGGATATCGAGAAAGTTGTAACGGCTGCGCGCCATGATATCCAGATAGGTCTTCCAGTAGTCGTCGGACCAGAAAGCGCCGTCGGGATTGTCCACATCCTGTACGGTCAAAAACATATTGACGCCGCGTATTTCGAGGAATGGTGATTTGCTAGTCGGCTGGATCGCCGAAGCCCAGTCATCTCCCCGCTGAGCGCCGATTTGTTCTGCCAGTTCGAACTCCCCATACATGGCGCCGGTGGCATCACTGCCATCCACAAAGGCAGCTCGTTTGTCGGAGGAAAGTGAAACCGCATAGGACTCAGGTTTGTCAGCCGCCTTTTGGAGACTCCCATTCTTTGCGGCGGCACTGCCCTTTTCGGTGACAACGATTACAAAATCGGCGGATGATCTTTGAGTCTCGACGTTGACCTGCAGCCCTTTCTTAGTAAGTGCGTCGCGAAGGACTTCCGCGCCGGACTTTAATGGTCCGGCAGCGTCTTGCGGTAAAACGACCGCGGCCGTTTTCGGCGCAGATTCGGCACGGAACGTCACCTTCCGCCAGCACAAAACAAAAAATCGCTGAGAGAGCCACTCCACACCAACGCCGTGCAACCTTCACTGGTTTCTCCTTATCCAATGGCATTTCAAAGAAGCAGCCCGCGCGAATTCCGCCAACCATTGTGGCTGCGTTGCTGAGCAGTAAGTGGACCTTTTCTAAATCCAGCCTAGTTCTTTGGGAGTTCCAAATAGTGAGTCGCTTGAACCTTCGCAGGGGCGGCCAGGGCTTGCAAGCTGTCAATGTCAAAGTACTTGTAAAGATCGAGGCAAAAGAGCTCCGGAGCCTGATCTGAAATCTACCGGCAACTCGAGCGCGTAGCTGAGGCTGTGTATTCCGTCGCGGACCACGATGTCAGAAAACAAATCTGGTTCAAGAGATGCAGCGACGAGAGCGACGGCTTGGTTCCTCATCCCACCCACCTCGAGCCGCACCTTGGCGACGCCGGCTCGTTCTTTGGCCCAGCGCGTAATTCCGATGAGCTGCGCCGCCTCCATCCCAAGGGGACGGTCGCCGACCGCATCCAGCATCTGCGCGAATAAAAACGGGTAGTTGCCTTTCCACGGCGAACCCATGAACATTAAGTCCAAGGCAAGAACTTGCTCACCCCGTCCCCAACGTAGAATCACCGAATCCGCTCCAGCTTCTTTGCCCTGGTCGTTGAGGACGATCGTGACCGGAGCCGTATCCGAACTCTGATCAACGGAGCGCATCCAGATTCCATTGGCGCTCAAGCCGTTGCTCATCTCGAATAAATAGGACATGGACTGAATGAGGCGGTGCTTGGTCATGGCGACCGGCCAAGTCTGCTGTATCTCGACCGGTTTGTAGCGGACAACGTCTTTGAGCTTGCTGCGCTGGGCCTCCGCCCACGTTGTCTTTGCCGAAGCGTCCGCGGGAATGGGGTCGCGAGTGATTTCTCGTCCCATCTTCCGTGCCAAGTCGAGCATAGTGAGATTGTCTTTGGGCAGCGTGGTAACCAACTCCTCGTAACTCTTCAGCTGGGCGGCCACGCCATCCTCATTCGCAATCGGAGGAAGACCGAACTGCTTGGTGAAGAAGCTGTAATCGGCAAGCCGATTGTCCAGCTGATAGTTGTGATTGCCGGGATCGTGATTCTCGTGCCAGTTGAAGACGATCGGACTTTCCGTAAAGAGTGAAGAACGGTGACGATAGCGTCGTAGACGCGCGGTTTCACGATCATTGCGCGGAAACAGCAATCGTCTTCCCCGTTGTAGGTTAGCAGCGCGGGCCGCGGCGCCAGCAATGCCACCAGGTAGGGATAGTCGGAACCCTGCAGAAAGTCGGTGGCCGACTGCTCGATGTCGCCCATGTCGCCGTATTCCTTGACTTCTACCCGAGACAACAGCGACGAAAATCCAGCCACTGGATTGGTGGCTTTCACCCGTTCATCCAGAGAACTCAGCACGATGGTTTGCCAGCCGCCTCCAGAGAGCCCGGTGACTCCGATGCGATTCCGATCTACGCTGGGATGGTTGTAGAGATAATCCAGACCGCGGCGCATCTCTAAATAGAAGAGGCCTACGCCATTCGCGCCGACTAAATCCAAATGAGCCGCGTACCAATGCTCATTTCCTTTTTTGTCGAGTTCGCCAAAGCCGAACCACTCCAAATTCAGCGCCAGAATCCCATGCTTTGCATAGCTGATGCAGCGCTTCTGCTTGAACTCATACCCGTATCCCGACGGGCCGTCGTGCCCAGCCAGGTTCAAGATTGCCGGGACTTTCCCGCTGATGTGATCGGGCTCATAAAGAAGCGCGGAAGATTCGAGTCCGGGCACTACTCTCATAACGCAATTTGTGAATGCGATACCCGTCTCCCGTTTCGATGACGCCCGCTTCCTCAAATTTGGGCGCGGACGTCAACCCATTCCTTCGGCCAGCCGTGGTAGACCACATCGTCGAGCAGATGATGACGCAGCTTTTCGGCGGCGGTGGTCCACTGTTGGGGCGTGGCCGGAGGTTTCGGAAGAGGCGCGGTTGCGTTGACGATATATTGGCGAACTTGAAATTCAGCTAATGCGGGAGAAAGGATTTCGTCTTTAAGAGGAGGACGGATGTCATCTTCGCCTTCGCATCTGCGCCCAAGCCATGGCGGCAGACGAAACTATCAGAACGGCCAACAAGAAAAATTTCCGATTGGAACTTCGCTCTAGGCAACGCAATTCGTTCCCTCCGCAGTCTGGAATTGGGACGTTTGTTGAACGGGTCGGTGCAGCCTTCCCTCGTTCGGTTACAGGAAAATATGCAGCCAAGCATCAATATCAAATGGGGCAAAGGCTGTCAATTCATTTCACGTCTGACGAGAAATTTTTCTTTGTCCGCTTGAATTTCATTGCATTAGGGATGAAATTTTCTTGACAGAAAATGGAACGCGCTCCATGATGTACGTTCGAAAACTTGATCACGTTCGGCCCCGAACACAATTTCCATCGAACGCTAAGCCCGCATGAAAATCAAAGTTCCCAATTTCAAGGATGTCGCCAACAAAGCGGGGGTCAGCTTCGCCACAGTTTCCCGAGTGGCCACAAACAGCGCACGCGTAAGCCCTGAGGTATTGGCGCGTGTCACAGAAGCTGCACAAGCACTTGGCGTCGATCTACAACGAAAAACCAAGGCCAAGGTTATCGGTTTCATCCTGAGCAACCGCAAGCTACTGCATCCCTTTCATTCCTTGCTGCTCGCGGGCGCTGAAGCCTACTGCACAGAATCGGACTACAATACTTTGTTTCTGCCCATTCACTACGGAGCGAAGGTTCCGTGGCGGGAACTGCAGATGCCGCAGATTCTGCTGCGGCATGATTTGGTCCACGGCTTTATTCTTGTCGGGTCGAACACGCAAAATTTGCTCGACTTCCTGACTCACAAAAGAGTGCGGTTTGCGGTCCTGGGCAACAACATGATCGGGCAATGGCGAGAGGATGAATACGACGTCGCCTGGTTTGACGATGTGCTGGGGGCGTACGAGATGACCCAGCATCTTCTCTCCTTGGGCCATCGCGACATCTGGTTTGTGGGCAATTGCCGGCTTCCTTGGTTTGCACGGCGCTTCGAAGGGTACCGCAAGGCCATGTCATCCGCCGGACTTGCCCCGAAGCTAGGTGACGTTGACGCCGAGAAAGATGAAGACGTGGGTTACCTGGGGACGAAGTCAATTTTGAATCGGCGGGATCGCGTGACCGCGGTATTTGCGGGCGGCGACGCCGCTGCTCAGGGCGTCTACCGGGCGCTATGGGACAGTGGACTGCGCGTGCCCAATGACGTGAGTGTTGTCGGCTTTGACGATGTTCAGGCCGCTACTATGAATCCGGGCTTGACCTCGGCACATGTTTTTGTGGAGCAAGTGGGGCGGCAGCTAGCGCAAATGCTCATGAACCGAATCGCACAGCCGAACCTTGCCGCGCAGCGGCAGAGCATTCCAACTCAGTTGGTGAAACGCGAGTCTTGCAGGCCTGTTGAAGTGCTCGAAACCGTGCAGGTTCGGTAAACTTCGGCGGGAGATTTCCTAACCCCTCATGCCGATTGCTGAATCATATTTCGGGATTCGGCGACCAGTTCTTCCCAAGCACATAATAGCCGGCCGTAGTTTTCCACGGACTGTTGCGCAAACTGCAATGCCGCAGCGGCGCCAATTTCTGCTTCCAGGTCCACTGGAATAATTGCGTTCTCCTCCGAGACCGAACGCTTGATATTTTCCGACATTGTTCTAACATCTTTTTCCCACTGCGGATATTTTCCCGCATTCGATGCGAGCTTTTCCTCCAGGAATTTTATGGTTGCCATTTGAACGCGCACGAATTCCCCGCGGACGTAGGATTTGAAAGAATCCGGCGGCAACTCACCCAAAGAAATCATCTGCTCTCCCATGGAAACAAGCGCCTGACTGCGGCTTGTGGGAGAAGGAGGAGCAGCCGACTTCATGGCGTAGATCAAAATATCGCTGAGCCGCAGGCGGGAGAACTGTTGGGTATGCTCGATGAAGATAACTCTTCCTTCCCGTGTCAGACTCGTGGTAGATGGCCCACGGAATATGGCCAATCCAGGATTGAGAATCTGACAGCAGGTACAACAGCGCGGAAACGCCATCGTTGTTGCGGCCCATGGGAAAATAGGGCGGCTGCAATTGGGTATTGTCCACCGCGTACGACATTCCCTGAAAATATTCGCCTCGACTAATGGTTTTGGCGAGAGGCACGCGCAGGAGCTTGCCGGAGTGAATCGCGGCCTCGTAACTTTCAGCGCTCTGGCAAATACGCGCGATGGTTTCGTCGGTAGAGGCAATCAGAAAGCTTCCACTGGAGTACAAACCGGAATCTCCAACGCATCCGGTCGAGGTCATGCCAACGTGTCCGGGACCGTGATGTACGCTCAGCAAGAGTTCAGGATTCACCTGTTTCCATGCGGATTTCGCGGAATGTCGAACGGCTGAAGCCACCGACTTTCCCAGAAGTTCCTCGTGCGCGGCCAGAACATCGAAGTCCCGATCCAAGGAACGCTCACGCAAAATGCTTTCGCGGTCCGCGAAGAACCATCCTTCACAAGGTTCGTTGCTGGAAGTGATCACTGTTGTGTCGGAGCGCGGCTGTACGAGGGTATAGGCACAGCGCGTGTCGTCATCGGTTTGAAAAATATAGCTCCCCAGCGTCATCAGGGTGAAAGCATTGCGCGCCGGCATGGCAGTTTTCAGAACCTTCGGTAGAGCCAGCGCGAATTCAATGACATCCCGAGGAACATCGCATCGGTTCTCAAGAGATTCAATCAATGTGGCACGGTGCTGGGATCCATAGTGTTCCACACGGATGCGCGACCCGGCACACGCCTTGCGGACCACTTCTTTATTGCTTGCGTCTTCGGCATCTTCCATGACGAAGACAGCGGCGTCGTCACGTCCATTTTTTTCTAGATTCTCGACGAACGATTGCAGGCAGAGCGCTAACCGTTCCGGGCGGTTGGCAGTTGGAATGAGAAGATGCCGAATCTTGACCTCGGGGTCTGGCTCTGTCTGCTTACTTTCCAACTGCGCAAATAGGTCGCGATCGGAAATCAAAAGTCCCTTGGCCCGCAGGTCGACCAGTTCGCGAGATCGTTTTGCGGACAGTTTTCCGTAGGATTTGAGCGTGCCTTCTTCTCGCCATTGCTTGAGCGTGTTGGCGAAGCGACGGCCAGCAGATGCCGACATGTGGAACTTATTCGCCACGCGCTGCACAAACAACCCGATATCCCGTTCACTGAGAATCGCCACGTGCTCCGCGAAGGGTTTCAGGTCCCCGGCAAACAGCAAGGCGGTGGCCTGAGACGCACTGAGGCGCGAGACTGCTCCATCCGTGCGCCGGACGCACACCATTTCAGTTCCGTCTTCAAACATCGCGACTGGAACCGCGCAAAATTGTTCTTCAGGCGAATCAGGCATGGTGCGTAGATACTATACCTGCCGCGAATCAGTGCTACCACGATGCTGCAGGATGATTTCGAGCGCTTGCGCCAAGTTGCGGGCCGAATAATCCGGCAGCACGCCGTTCGATTTCACGTCTTCGGATGGAGGAGATTTCGTTAGCAAAATGGTTCTGCATCCGGCTGCCTTGCCCGCCTTAACGTCGAGCATCTTGTCTCCCACCATCCAGGATCGCGCGAGGTCGATGCCCATTTCTTTTGCGGCCCCCAGCAACATTCCCGCGCCGGGTTTTCGGCAGTCGCAGACTTGCACGAACTGAGTCGGAAATCCGTCTCGGCCGATGGGATGATGCGGGCAGTAACAAACCCGGTCCAGACCACCGCCATCTCTTGCGAGCTGGTTGAGAAGATGCTCGTGAATCCGATCGAGGCCTTCGATGGTGACGCGCCCCTTGGCTACGCCTGGCTGGTTGGTGGCAAGCACAGCGAGATAGCCAGCGTCGCGAACCCGGCGAGTAAATTCGCCAGCGCCGGGGAGCAATACCAGATCCTCGGGACGGAAGGGACTGTTCTCCAGTCCATTCTCGTCATAAACAATTTCATTGAGAGTCCCGTCGCGGTCGAGAAAAACCGCAGGACGAAGGCTTACGTTTTCACTCACGAGGCCGAGTCTCCTCCATCTGCAATAAATTTTTCAAAGTCCGACGAACCTGCCCACGATCCGGTTTCGTAGAATCTCTGCCGCACAAGAAAAGCGCCCAGCCGTCCAGTCGCCGCCCACGACGAAAAAAACTGATCGAGCGCGACGTTCTGATGCAAGGGAATTTCCTGCAAGGCGCTTCGCTCAAAAACCGAAATCCCAGCGTCGATGTGGGTGAACTCTGAGTTCGGCGCACCTTTTACGTAGCGGACAACTTTCTTTCCCACGATTTCAACATTACTGCAATCGTACGCATTCTGATTGCAAAATACGCCCATGGTCGCGACCACTTCAGGGGTGCTGGCGCGATGCGCGGCAAACATGGCGGCGTGATCCACCCGCACATACGAGTCTCCCCAAGTAAGGAAAAATGTCGTGTCCAAAAGCGGTTCGGCGTGTTTCAGAGCTCCGGCGGTTCCGCCGGATTCCGGAGAATCCCACGAATACTCAATATGCAGACCCCGGCTCGCGCCGTCGCCGAGGTGCGATTGCACCATCTCCCCTAAATACCCAACACAAAGCACGACTTTCCGCACACTTCCGGCCTTCAGCAAGTCCAGCTGATAGTCGATGAAGGGCCGCCCTTGAATAAGAAGCAAACACTTCGGCATCTTCTCGGTAAACGGACGCATTCTCGTGCCAAGGCCGCCGGCCAGGATCACTGCTTGCATGGTTGTAGGAACTGATGCAAATCTTACTTAGAATACGCGGTTTTTGGGCGCGGCGGAGTCAAGTGTCTGGGGTTGGTCTATATCTGAGAAGGGCACACCAGCAAGATTTGAAGCATGCTGGTCTCGCGGTTCTTTTAACAATTCCAAGATGAAGCTGTTGATTCGGTTCGTCGTGCGCTTACGGATCACGCCTTGTGCGATCAGGTTGTCAATCGCCGCCTGGTGAACCTGGCGGCCCACGCTGCGAAGCGCGCCGGTATATAACTTGACGTTGTTCTCTCGCAGTGGGCCGCGTTTTTGCAGGCAGGCGACGATTCGGTTCTCGTGGGCCGCCTGCTTGGCATCCAAATCGTTGACCAGCTTTCCCAAGTGCGTAATCATTTCGCCCTCCACATCGCAAAGTAAAGTTCGGACGGTCACTCTGCTCTCAACGTCTCCACAGGATCTACCATTGCCGCGCGCCGCGAGGGCAGATAGCTGGCGAGCACCGCCGTCGCGATTAGACCTATAGACACCGCGCTATAGGTCAAAGGATCCGTAGGACTCACATGAAATAGGAGCGACGCCATGAGGCGAGTAAGCCCGGCGGCAGCGACGAGGCCGCAAGCAATTCCCAAGGCAGTGAGAAGCAGACCTTGGCGAACGAACATGCGGATGAGCGCGTCTTGCCGCGCCCCCAGCGCCATGCGAATGCCGATTTCTTTTCTGCGCTGCGCGACGGAATAGGCGATCACGCTATACAGCCCGACGATGCCGAGCAGCAACCCCGCCGCGCCAGCGATGCCCAGCATGACCAGCGTGAAGGAAGTCCGGGCCATGGACCTGTTGTAGAAATATCCAAGCGTATGAACTTCCGCGAGGGGAAGGTTCGCATCCACTGACCATACGGCCTCGCTTGCGTCTTTGATCAGGCTACTGGTTCCACTCCGCGAGCTACGAATCACATAGGCCAGAACACGACGAATCTCGACCGGATTGGTCCCGAAGTGGTCCATGAAAAGTGGCCAGTACACCAGAACCGGCGCCGCGACGTTGGTGCCGTCATCGTGAACGTCGCGTGCAACACCCACGATCTCGCGCCAGACATCCGCCGTACTTATCCGGATTTGTTTCCCCAAGGCATTCTCGGGACCGCCCCAATATTCGCGAGCAAAATTTTCGGAGACAATTGCAACCGGGAGTCTCTGGTAGGTATCGCTCCAGGTGAAATCGCGGCCGGCGACCAAGGGAGTGCCCAAGGTCTTGAAGAGTCCGGGGGAAGCAAATTTGAAGGGGCGCAGTGGAGGCACTTTTCCTCCGGTGTAATCGTGGTCTTTCGCGTAGACCGGATCATTCCAGTGGTCTGAATCCATCGGCGCCCCATTGGTCATCGCAACCGAGGCGACCCCAGGCACGGCGGCAAGCTTTGCCTGAATGGCCTGCTCCATGCGAACCACCGCTTCAGGATCGCGAACCTCCGATTCTGGAATCGATAGGCGGAAGGTCTGCACTTCATCAGGCGAGGTGAATCCTGGGTCGACGCGCGTAAGTGCACGAAAAGTTCGAATCATTAGCCCCGAGCAGATGAGCAATACAAAAGCCAAGCCAACCTGCACGATCACTAGCACATTGCGCGCGCGATGGCGTTCGCGTCCCTGAGTCGTGGTTCGTCCACCCTGACGCAAGCCGGTCCCGGCGTGCACGCTGGCATACTTGAGAATGGGAATCGAGGCGGACAGCAGGCTGGCGAACAAGGAAACAACCAGCGTGAAAAGCAGAACGGCCGGATTGATTGCGATTTCCTGAAGACGTGGCAGCCCATGCGGAGCCAGCGCAACCAGAAGACGCAGCGCCCCATAAGCAAAGGCGAGCCCGAGCACGCTTCCCAGTAGCCCAAGCAAGATGCTCTCAAACAACAATTCTCCGGCAATGCGTCTCCAACTCGCGCCCAAGGCGGCGCGGACCGCCAATTCCTGCCGGCGTCCTTCGGCTCGGACAAGGAGAAGATTGGCAACATTCGCACAGGCGATTAAGAGGACAATGCCGATGCTGCCCATGAGAATCCAGAGAGAGCCGCCGATGTCGCCGACGACAACGCGTGTCAACGAACGAAGGTTGGGACCGATCCGCGCTTGCTGAAAAAGTTCCAGACTGTAGCCTTGAGGCGGCGCAAACGTTCTTAGCACTATGGGAAGCATGCGAGCAACGTCGGCGTTCGCATGCGCCAAAGTCACGCCGGGCTTCAGGCGGGCAATCCCGTCATAGCTGAAATTCCCCAGAAAAAGCTTGTTGCGGTCAAATTGAATGGGTAGAAATAATTCCGGGTCCTCATAATCGAGGAAGTGAAAGTTTCGCGGCATGACGCCGATGATCTGATGCGGCTGGCCGTCGATGGCGATCATCCGACCAATTGCCGAGTTGTCGGAACCGAATCTTCGCTGCCAATAACGGTAACCCAAAATCACCGTGAGAGGGCTGCCGGACACGCCGTCGGCGCGATTGAATTGGCGGCCCAGCAGGGGTTGCGCGCCCAAAACTTGAAGGGCGCCATCGGTTACGTCGATCGCGTGGACATGTTCCGGCTCCGCGAGGCCCGTCACGCTATTGGAGCCGCCCATATAAAGTCCGATATCCTCGAAGACGCGGCTTTGTTCGCGGTAGATGAAATAGTTGGCGGGACTCATTTCAAGATCGGGAAGGTTCAGCCCTGGGGCCGTATGCCATAGGCCCACCAACTGCTCCGGATGCGGATACGGCAACGGCTTCAGCAGCACGCCATCGACCACGCTGAAAATTGCCGTATTGGCGCCGATGCCGATGGCCAGCGTGATCAACGTAATCGCGGTGAACATCGGCGAGCGACCCAACCGGCGAAGTATCTGTCTCAGCTGATTTGCGAAAGATCCCATTGTTGAACGGACCTCCAGATGAAGTAACTCTTCGCGTGCTTTCTGGTTCGACGGAGCAATCCCCTGTTTGTAATACGATTGGCTGCGTTATGAGTTCCCGGAATCTTTGTTAGTACGAATACGTCCAGCAACTTAGAGCGCACGCTTTGATGCAAATAGAGGGCAATCCGTCGGCCATTGTGCTTGGAAACGGAAAGGACTGATTACAAAGATTCAGGAGGCTTTTGCACCGGAGAGACAACAGCCGCAAGTGTCCACTTTCGAAAATCACTGTCCGGAAACGGACAGTCCGGCAGGTCAACTTACGGGCACGGGACGGCTCTCAACTCTTTTGCCAAGGCTTGCGCCGCAGCCTCTAGCGCTTGATGGCTATTTCGCTTTGCCCGCCAGCCCAGAGCTTTAATCTTGGAGCTATCCAGCCGC
This sequence comes from uncultured Acidobacteriaceae bacterium, assembly GCA_963712035.1. Taxonomy (GTDB): domain Bacteria; phylum Acidobacteriota; class Terriglobia; order Terriglobales; family Acidobacteriaceae; genus PALSA-270. The sequence continues at coordinate 154,588 of CAVQGL010000014.1, forward strand.
ACCACGGGAACATCGCCAGGCCATCCTCTGGCTTCCGCCGGCGTATTCGAGGCGCACGCCATTTAATCCCAGCGCGCAATTGCCAGCGCGGCAATTTCCCGCACCGTGGTTGTGTCATCCGTCGCTACGTTGAAGTAGTTGAACGGGTCGCTGGCATTCAGCCAAGCCAGCCAGACGGCGTTGAGGATGTCGTCCACGTGAACGTAGGGCTTGCTTTGCTCGCCATCACCTTTAATTGGAGAGATGATCCGGATTCGGTTCTCAGCCTGCGAATGAAATCGAACAGTCACGCCGTGGGTTTGCCGGGGACCAACCACATTGCCAAAGCGAAAAACCCAGGCTTGCAGTCCGAACATGTGGCAGTAGGCACAGAGAATAGATTCTCCCGCGAGTTTGCTGGCGCCATAAGTCGAAACCGGCAGCATGGGGCTGAAATCCTCGCCGAGAAGCTCGTGGCCGTAGTCGCCATAGACTCCGCTGCCCGAGGCATAGACAATCTGCCGCGTGCCCGTGCGGCGCATGGCCTCGACGATGTTCTGCGTGAGCACCGTGCCTTGCCAAAAATCAATCGAAGGATTCGTGATGGCCTGGGAAATATCGGGATTGGAGGCGAAGTGAAAAACGGCGTCGTGCCCCTGCATCGCTGCGGAAAGACTGGCCAGATCGGAGATGTCTCCTCGAATAATGTTGAGGCCGGGACGACTCGCCCGGCAAATGATCCAAGCGCCCGGAAGAAAAATTATCGAAGACGGTGACGTGGTCCACGGCGGGCGTTCCGAGGAGCCGGTCTACCGCGTGGCTTCCAATGAAGCCGGCGCCTCCCGCGACAAAGGCTCGCATGTTTCGCTCCTGTGATCTACGTCGGGTTGAGAAGGACTGCGCAGGTCCGCTACGACTTTTGCGCCCTGTACATCAATTCCATAGTGCAGCCGCGGGCATCCCTGCTCCGCCATATAGTGCATGAGCTTGGTATGGTTGGTGGGCGAGTACAGCATCAGGAATCCGCCGCCGCCTGCGCCCATGATCTTTCCGCCGAGCACACCGAATTCCGTCTTTGGCTACTTCATAGAGCCGGTCGGCAGTGGAGGTAGTGATCTCCGGATTCATCTGCTTCTTGGTTTGCCAGTGATCGTCCAGGAGCTTGCCGAATTCATCGAAGTTTTCCTGCTGCAATGCTTCGACGATGCGATAGCCCAGTTCCTTGATGTGTTTAAGGCAATCCACTACGGTCTGGTGATCCACGCGGGTCTTGTCGAGCGCCGCGTCATTTTGCAGACGCAAGATGCTCGAAGCATTCCTTTGCGCGCCCGTGTAATAGAGATGAGTATTGCCCAGGAATTCGTGCAGCGCCGACTGAGAAAGCGAAACGGTGTGCGTCTTGACCTCGCCATTGGGAGCGATGTCCAGACAGCGCAGACCCCCTAAGGCCGCCATGTATTGGTCCTGCTTGCCCACCGGCTCTTTGAGCCGATTAATCTCGATGTCGCATGCCTCTTCGGCAATTTCAAATTGGCTCACTGGCAACCGGCGGTAGGCATGCAGCGCCGAGAGCAGCGCGACTAGATAGCTCCCTGAAGATCCAATGCCAGCTCTGCCGGGTAGATCGCCAATGCTGGTGATCTCCATGGCCGTCTCGATGTGGTGCAGCAGCAGAGCTTCGCGAGCCAGGCCATGACGAAGCTTCGAGGAGTGGTCCACCAATTCGCTCTGCAAATATTCCAGCCGGATGCGGCGGTCAATGATGGTGGGATTGATAATCAGGCTCAAGTATTTGTCGATGCACATGGCGAAAATGAATCCGCCATGCTTTTCGTAAAACGAAGGCAGATCGGTGCCGCCGCCGCCGAGAGTAATCCGATATGGGGCCCGCGCAATAATCATGTCGTTATCTGCCTGCCCCAAGCTCGGCGGTCGCCACCGACTCCCACTTGGTTTGCACCTGCTTCAGATCGGGATGAGAAACCAGCAGATGCCAGACCACCGCCTGAAACGCTTCGGTGTGAGGAGTGACGTGCAAAGGATTGACGGTTGGAATTACCACACAGGCGTCTGCAACTTTAGCCGTGTAGCCGCCGGTCCGCCCGACGATGCCCAAGGTCGTTGCTCCGACTTCTTTGGCGAAATCGAGCGCCGCGATCAGGTTCGGACTGACGTGGTTCTCCAAATCACCGCCTCCTACAGAAAGCACCAGCACCGCGTCCTTGGCGGATGAGCCGGCTCCCTCGCAGCCAGCTGGAGAAAACCTCCTCCCAACCCTCATCATTGGTGCGCGCGGTTAACTCCGAGACGTTGTCGGTCGGCGCATAGCTCTCGATTCCGACAATCTTGCGAAAATCATTCACCGCATGAGATGCATTGGCCGCGCTGCCGCCCACTCCCAGAATAAACAACCGCCCCCCACGCGAGCGCGTATCGGCAAGCAGATGAACCATTCGATCCAATCTCCCGCGATCGAGTTGCCGCGTGATTTCCGCCGCTTCTGTCAAAAATTGTTCGGTAAAATTCATGTAAAAATATCCCTCGCCCGCAAATGAGCATTGCGTCTCATGGCTGCGCCTACAATCTTACAAGGATACTCTCATGGCTGAGGTAACAGTCGGGCGGAGGTGGCGCGATCCTCACGCAAGAGCAGGATGGTTTTAAGAGGTGTAACCAAGCGTCCACATGGCTCATGGCGGAAGCCATGCCATAGCCATTACAATAGCCGTTCCCTTCCGTTCGGGATTTCGAACTATGCATCGCTGGTCATCGCTCTTCATCCCTACACTCCGTGAAGCCCCGGCAGACGCCGAGGTCGCAAGCCACAAATTCCTGGTCCGCGCGGGATACATCCGCCAGCTGGCCGCTGGAATTTATTCTTATCTTTTTCTGGGACAACGCTCCTTTAACAAGATCACCTCCATCGTCCGCGAAGAAATGAACAAAATTGGCCAGGAGTTCTATCTGCCCGCGCTGCATCCGCGGGAACTTTGGGAAGCCAGCGGCCGCTGGTCGGTAATGGGCGACAACTTGTTCCGTCTCAAGGACCGCAAGGGTGCCGATCTTTGCCTGGGCATGACCGAAGAAGAGGTAATGACCGAGATCGCCCGCAAGGAATTGCGCAGCTACAAGCAGTTGCCGCAAATCTGGTATCAGATCCAAAGCAAATTCCGCGATGAGCCGCGTCCTCGGTCCGGATTACTCCGAGTGCGGCAGTTCCTGATGAAGGATTCCTATTCGTTCGACATTGACGCAGCGGGGCTCGATGTTTCCTACCAGAAACACCGCGCAGCTTACTTCAAGATTTTCGACCGCTGCGGGCTGAAGTACCTGGTGATTGACGCCCATTCTGGCGCGATGGGCGGCTCGCAGTCGGAAGAGTTCATGGTGCGCACGCCCGCGGGCGAAGATCAAGTCGTCAGCTGCGAGAAGTGTGGTTACGCCGCGAACCTGGAGAAAGCAAGCTCGCAGCTCGAAGCGGTCGAGGACCTGAAACCAGAGGGTGATGGCAAGCCGCTGCTGGTGCACACGCCTGGTCAGAAAACGATTGAGGATGTAGCGCGCTTCCTCGGAGTCTCTCCGAAAAACAAGATCAAGACCCTGGCGCTCGTAGCCCAGGAAAAAGACGGGAAAACCGGGAAAACGAAATCTCGCGCCGTCATCTTGCTTCTGCGCGGCGACCATCAGATGAACGAGGCTAAACTCGTCACCGCGGTGGGCGGCAAGGAAACCCGTCCCATGGACGAAGGCGAAATCAAAGATCTGTTCCGCTCTCCGGCGGGCTTTCTTGGACCGCTAGGCATCGATTGGGCAAAGGGTCTCGACGATGTCGCCCGCCCAATTCTGTTGGTCGACAAGGCCCTGGAAGGCCGCAAAAATCTGATCTCCGGCGCCAACCAGGAGGACTTCCACGTCAAGAACATTACGCCCGGCGAAACCTTTCAACCCACGGCGTACGTCGACCTCCGCAGTGTGACAGCGGGCGAAGGCTGCCCGAATTGCGGTTCTCCACTGCGTATCGATAGCGCAGTCGAAATTGGCCATATCTTCAAACTCGGCTACAAATATTCGGAATCCATGAACGCCCGGGTGCTCGACAAGAATGGCAAAGAGGTCATGCCCATCATGGGCTGCTATGGAATTGGAATCGAGCGCATTCTCACCGCGGCTGTCGAACAGGGCAACGACGAAAACGGTTTCTGGTTGCCCCCTCACATCGCTCCGTTTGAGATCGTGGTGACCCCTACCAATGTCCGCGATGATGCCGTGAAAGCGGCTGCCGAAGATATCGCACAACGTCTGGAGGCGGCGGGTTACGACGTGTTACTAGACGACAGGGACGAACGGCCAGGGGTCAAATTCAAAGATGCTGACCTGGTGGGCATTCCGTTTCGTGTCACGGTAGGCAAAAAAGTTACCGAAGGTACTGTGGAAGTGGTTCAACGCTCGACACGGGAAATGCACGATGCTAGCATCGCGGCAATCACGGATTTCTTTGCCAAAGCACTGAAACCGGCGCGCTAGCGGGTTCGTCCGCGGCGCTTAAGATTGTGGAGCGGCGCTATGGATTCGATCAAACTGTTTATCGGGCTTTTCGTCATCGGGCTCGCGCTGTTCTTGTGCGTCGAACTGGTCCCGCCGTATTACTCCAACTATGAATTTCAGGACGCCATGCAAAGCGAAGCTCTTTTTAGCGCCAACAACATGAAGAGCGAAGACGCCATCCGTGACACCGTGTATAAAAAAGCGCGCGAGTTAAATATACCCGTGACTCCCGAAGATATTAAGGTGCATCGCGATGGCTTTAATGGCAGCGGATCGGTCAGCATCGAAGTCCCCTATGTAGTCCATCTTGATATCCCGGGCTACCCCGCGGATTTGCACTTTGACGCCTCCGTGACCAACCGCGGCGCTAACAACTAGTCTTCCTCCTGGCGCGGCCTCTATCGCGATGTTCCGTGAACTCATTTAGAATGGCGCTTGAGAAGTTCGCTGCTCCGGCTGTTTGCTCTGGCCGACTTTCAGCCCCGCGGACGCCCGATCGACGGGCGTCCTTGCGAACCTCGCGCAGAGATAACGTATCCGCGCGCTGCAACGTCTAAGTATCTGGAACCGTCTGAACAGAGACGGCGATTTCGCCAATCAAAACGTGGCCATCAAGCTCAAGATCCCGCATAGCAAGAGTGGAAAGAGGGGGTGGTTCTCCCACGATCCAATACTGCGCGCCGCATTAGTTGCATTCCTGGTCGTTGGGGGAATCGGTACGGCGGTTTTCTCCTATTACTACATTAAATACGACCGGATCATTGATGCCCGCTTCAAAGGACAGGTTTTCAGCAACTCGGCCAAGATCTATGCGATTCCGCAAACTGTTCACGTAGGCGAGAAGATTGAACCCCGTGCCATCGCTGCCGAATTGCGGCGAGCCGGTTACTCCGACCAAGATGGGGCCTCTCCCATGGGAACTTTCCGGCTGTTGAATGGGGGCATCGAGATTAAGCCCGGTCCCCAGTCCTATCACAGTCAGGAGTCCGCCACTATCCGAACCGAAGCCGGCCAGGTAGTAAGCATCACCGGTGAGTCCGGAGATCTGGGCGCCTATGAATTGGAACCGCAAATGGTCACGGCGCTGTTTGATGCCGGCCAACGCTCCAAACGCGAGATCGTCAAGTATGACCAGATTCCCAAAGTCATGGTGGACGCTGTGCTCGCGATCGAGGACCGGAGGTTTTTTGAGCACAGCGGCGTGAACTTCGTTCGCATGGCGGAGGCCGTCTGGATCGACCTCATCCGCCAAAAGCACGAACAAGGTGGCTCTACGCTGACCATGCAGCTTTCCCGCGGTTTTTTCCTCACTCCGGAAAAAACTGTCAAGCGCAAGCTCGCTGAAATGATGATTGCGGAGGAACTGGAACACAAGTTCAATAAGCAACAGATTTTCGAAATTTATGCCAATTGGGTCGACCTTGGCCAGCGCGGATCGTTCGCGATCAGCGGCTTTGCCGAAGCGTCACAGGCATATTTCAACAAGGACCTCAAGGACCTCACCTTGCCCGAGGCCGCGCTGCTGGCTGGAATTGTGCAGCGGCCCAGCTATCTCTCGCCCTACCGGCATCCCGAGCGTGCCCTGGAACGAAGAAATCTGGTGCTCGACAGCATGGTCGAGACTCACGCCATCACTCCGGAGCAGGCCGAGAAAGCGAAGGCCACTCCGCTCAAGCTCGCCCCACCGAATGTAGAAGCCAGCGACGCTCCTTATTTCGTCGATTTGGTGCGCGATAACCTCATCGGCAAACTCGACGAGCGCCAGATGAACGATCAGTCGTACCGCATCTATACCACTCTCGATCCCAACCTGCAGAAGGCCGCGGCTCAGGCCGTGGAAATGGGCATCAAGTTAGTGGATGAGCAGGTGAACAAGCGGCGGACGAAAAAGGTCAAAGTCGACGGCAAGTACGAAACGCGCATCGCACCCGGTCCGCAAGCGCAGGTGGCGTTGGTAGTGATGAATCCGCATACCGGGGAAGTTCTTGCGCTGGTCGGTGGCCGAAATTACGCGTTCAGCCAGTTGGATCACGCTGTGGCGAAGCGTCCCACCGGGTCCATTTTCAAGCCATTTGTCTACGGCGCCGCTATGAACACCGCCCTCGACGGTACAAGTCCGGTGCTGACTCCCGCCTCCGTGGTGGATGACGAGCCCACGACCTTCGCTTACGGTGATCAAATCTACGAACCGCACAACTATAAGGACGAATATCACGGCTCGGTGACTACGCGCTATGCGCTGGCTATGTCGTTGAACAACGCCACGGTCAAACTGGCCGAACAAGTCGGCTACGACAAAGTCGCCAATCTGGCCAAGGCTGCAGGGATCACCTCCGTGAAAGCAACTCCTGCCATGGCTCTGGGCGCCTACGATGCCACGCCCCTCGATATGGCCTCCGCCTACACCGTGTTCGCCAACGGCGGTCAACGGATCGCGCCCGTCCTGGTCAATTCGGTGCGCAATGCCGCAGGCGATGTCGTAATCGACTTCAAACCCGACAAACAGCAAGTCCTGGATCCTCGCGTGGCCTTCGTCACCACAAACTTGATGGAAGGCGTCATCAACTACGGGCTGGGCTATAGCGCGGTGCGCGGCCGTGGGTTCACTGCGCCTGCCGCCGGCAAGACCGGTACATCCCACGATGGCTGGTTCGCGGGGTACACCAGCAATCTGTTGTGTATCGTGTGGGTTGGATATGACGATTACAGCGACATCGGCTTGAGCGGAGCCCAGACTGCGGCTCCTATTTGGGCCGAGTTCATGAAAAAAGCTGCTGCGCTGCCGCAATACTCCGACATGAAGCCCTTCACCCAGCCGGCGGGAGTGGTCGACGTCCAACTCGACAAGCTTACCAACCGTTTGGCCACTCCCTCGTGCCCCGACGACTACAGTGCGGCCTTCATTGCGGGCACCGAGCCGAACCAAACGTGTGAACAAACCGCGGGAATTACGGGATTCCTCTCTCGAGTCCTCGGCCTCGGCGGTGAGAAAGCGCTTCCGCCTCCTAACACTCCCGCCGACCAGGGTGCCAGCAATGCCGCTGCGAGTCAGGATGATCAAAAAAAGAAAGGCTTCTTTGGAAAAATCGTAGGAATATTCAAAGGCGACAAGCCGGCAAACCCTCCGCCGGCTCCTCCCCAGAAAACCACTCCTCCCTAGGCTTATTTCAGTTTTTTAGTGAGCGGGGTGAGAGTAATATCAAGGCCATCGTTGTTTTAGAGGTTGCGTTATGTTTCGTCCGGCTTTGGCTTGCGTTATTGCCTTGACCGTCTCCCCCCTGTTTTCTCTTCCCGCACAAGCTGCGTCCTCGTTGCCACCGCAGACCGAATCTGCCGCCAAGCCTGCTGAACCTCCGCCTGGGGCATCGTCGGAAGAGTTGGTGGAACGCGGTGACGAGCTACGGGCGGAGAAAATTCTCCCCGGCGCTCTCGAATATTACCGGGCCGCATTAGCCAAGACACCCCGTAGCGCCTCACTGCACAATCGCATCGGCATCGTCGAAATGGATTTGTCGAACTGGAAGTCTTCGATTCAGGAATTTCGATTCGCCATCCAGGCCGACCCTCAATTCGCCGATGCCTATAACAATTTGGGTGTGGACTATTACGAACTAAGGAACTCGAAGAAAGCCATCGGCCTCTACGAAAAAGCAATTCACCTCGGCGGCCAAGAAGCCTCCTTCTACAGCAATCTGGGAGCAGCCTACTTCGCAAGAAAAGAATTTGAAAAAGCCGCCGGCGCATATAGCCGGGCATTGCAACTCGATCCAGATGTCCTTGAGCACACTTCGCGCACTGGAATCGCAGCTCAGTTGCCTTCCCCCGACGATCGCGCCCGCTTTGACTATTCGTTGGCCAAGCTGTACGCCAAGATGGGATCGAACGACCATTCGCTCGAACACCTTCGCCGCGCCTTGGAAGAAGGTTACAAGCGCATTAACGATGTTTACAAAGATGAAGAATTCGCCAGCCTCCGCAAAGATCCGCGCTTTGCCCAGTTGATGACCAAGCGGCCCACTGCGCTGCCCGAATAAAATCTTTATAAATCTCTGGCCAAGTTTTACAAAGTTTTACACGTTCGAGCGACACATTTCAGCCATGTTGGGGTTACAGTAGGCAGAACACTCCTGAAAACCATTGTGAGTAAGGAGACGCGACAAGCCCCGCCGGTTGTTGACCCGAGCACGCCCCAAGCAAACAACCGGACGGGGTTTTTCTTTGGCAGTGAGCAGTTGGCAATTAGCATTTGGCAGTGCTGGTAATCGCTAATTGCTAATTGGCGTTCTCCCCCCGATGTACCGTTCCACGGTTTGCTTCCACTTTCCCTGAGCTCTGAGGATGAACTCGATCGCATCGCGTAAGGCTCCATCTCCCCCAGCGTGCGCGGTAATGTAGTGTGCTTCTTTCTTCGCTTCCGCTCGCGCATTGGCCACGGCAATGGCCAGCCCACAGTGCCGCATGACGGGGAGATCAATCACGTCGTCCCCCGCGTAAGCTACCTCACTCGCAGACAAGCCTGACTGCTCCAGAATCTCTTTGAACGCGGCGAGCTTGTCGTGAATGCCTTGCCGCAGGTATTCCATCTTGAGATCGCGGGCGCGCAAAGCGACGGTCGCGGAAACACGCTTGGTGATCAATCCCGTCTTCAGCCCGGCCAAGTGCGCGATTGAGATGCCCATACCGTCATGCGCATGGAATCCTTTCACTTCCAGTACCGGGCCGAATTCGCTCGCGTCTTTCAACGATGGACCTGCCGACGATGGGCCGGGCGACGATGGGCCGGGCGACGATGGACCGGGCCAAGGCAACGGGAAAATAAACAGCTTCCCGTCCGTAAGAACGCCGTCCACATCGAAAAGCAGCAATTTAATTTTCTTGGCGCGCGCGATAGCCGATTTTGTCTTTGGTGTTGGCATTGGCTGCGATTCTAGCACTGGAATTTCATCGCTCGAGACCCGCTGCGAAAGCATCCAGAGAAAGCGAGCGCAGCAGGTTCCGCCGCATCCCGCGTTCTACTTCGGCGAGACGGTCCGAGGCCCGCGCGATCCAGTCAAAATCAACCGATTCGGCCAACCTCCTCAACTCCGCCTGAATATCCGTATTCCGCACCAGTTCGGGTGCGCCCGAGTTGAGAAATGTCAGATCCTGCAGCAGCAAGTAGACCGTCCGCAACAGCGTCTCCAACTTTTCTCGTCCTTCAGTGCCGGCGCGGTAAGTCTCCGTCATCTTGAACAACTCCGTATGCTCTCCGGCAAGCAAGGCCGATCGAAGGATGGTCAAAGCATGCGTGCGTGCCGCGGCGTATGCCGCCAAATCAAAATTCCGCGCGCGACCGACGGCGCCCTCGGCAAGCCGAGCCACCAAGGCACGCTGTTGCGGCGTCCACTCCGGACGATGCTTCGCCAGATACTGCTCCATCTCTTCCACCGACAAGGCCGCAAGTGAAACGATCATGGAGCGGGATCGGATTGTGGGTAACAGTTCGCCGGAATTTTCCGCCAGCAGGAAAATTGTGGCGAACTCCGGAGGCTCCTCCAGCACTTTGAGCAACGAATTCGCCGCCTCTTTCATAAACGCGGAGTCGGTAAAAATGTAGACTCGCTCTTTGGCATCGCCCGGCCGGAAGTAAATCGTCTCAATCACCCGCCGCACTTGATCCACCTTGATCATGCGCTGCGGAGGATCGGGCGGAATCACCAGCACATCGGGATGTGTCTGCACAAAGATTCGGGTTTCTTTCTTATCAGTCTCGCGGAGGTTTTCGCGCGCTTCGACCGCCTCCGCACACCGGCTTTCCAAGTCCTCCGACTGGGCAATGCGCACGCAGTTGGCGCACTTGCCACAAAAATCAGGCAAGCCATCCGTGACCACCGGCGCCAGGCAATTGATCGTCTTGGCTAGCATTAATGCCAGCGTGTATTTTCCGGAGCCCGCAGGACCAGCAAGAATTACAGCCTGCGGAAAGTGGCTGCGCGCCAGCATTTCGCGCAAACGATGGACGACTTCCGCATTGCCGTGAAAATCAGAAAATCCCATAGTTTGAATAACTCACCACAGAGACACAGAGGCACAGAGGCACGGAAAACAAACGCGGACTACGGGTTCACCCTCTATCCGCGCAGGTTTTCTTACCGTACTGATTTGTTCTAGTCTTGCTTTCATCCGCGAAAATCCGTGGCCGCTTTTTTGTTGTCTTTTCTTGCCGAGTACAAAATCAACCCGTTCTAACCGGAAGCTTCAGTTTGCGGCGCACAAACTCCATAATCCTGAGGTGCGTCTCGTCCGGAGTTCCCCGTGCGTCGGCGATCACAACCCTCGCCGGCTCGCGCTTCGCAATCGCCAGATATGCCTGATGCACTCGTTCAAAGAAAGCAGCGCTCTCCTGCTCGAAGCGATTTTCGTCGCGCGCGTTCTTTTTTCCGCGAGCCTGATTTCGCCGCCGCGCCCGCTCCACACTCATCGCCGCATCTGTGTCCATCAGGATGGTAAGGTCGGGCTGCAAATTGCCGCAGAGAATGCGGTGCAATTCCAACACCGGCTCAGTTCCAAGTTTACGGCCGCCACCCTGGTAAGCCTCGGTTGAGTCGGTAAAGCGGTCGCAGAGCACGATTTGCCCTGCACTGAGCGCGGGCGCAATGATCTCCTGAATGTGCTGTGCTCGCGAAGCAAACATGAGCGCCAACTCGGCCATCGGCGCTAACCCGTCAGTCTTTGTGTCCAGCAGAAGTTGCCGGATTTTTTCCGCGGTCGGCGTGCCACCGGGCTCCCGCGTAACGACAACCGACAAGCCTCGTGCCCGCAACGCCGCCGCGAGCTTTTCCGCTTGCGTGCTCTTGCCGCAGCCGTCAAGTCCTTCAAAAGTAATGAATTTTCCGCGATGGGCCATCGCAGCCATCATAGAGCACGAACTTGTCCGCAGTCATTGCGCGGACTGATATATATTCAAATGTTACCGGCGGTGTACAAGGTCGCCATCCAGATGGTTTGCGACTATGCCGCCGCCTACGAAAACCAGCCGTCATTCAAATTCATAAAAGAAGCCCCAGCGACGTGGGATGAAACGCACGCAGTGAATGGACTGCCTGGAGAATTCATTACGATCGCGCGCAGTCATGGCCAGGATTGGTTCCTCGGCGCGATGACCAACTGGACGCCGCGTCCCATGGACATTCCTCTGTCATTCCTGGGACCGGGCAAATTCAAAGCTGAGATTTATGCCGACGCGGCGGACGCCGACCGCAATCCCACCCACGTAGACATAACCCAACAAACAGTAGACAGCGCGTCTCACCTGAAGGAGAACTTGGCGCCGGGTGGAGGCTTGGCTGTGCACTTCACGCCAATCCATTAACGAAAGGAGAAACCGAGACGACCGGTGGGACCAAATGAAACCTCAGCCGCGTAGCGGCGTCACGTGAAAGCCCGGCACGGGAGTGCCGGGAAGGCTAAAGTGAAAAACGAGTCCGCTTTAGCGGCACAGGTTTCGTAACAGCGCCTCGTAAGCGATGCGTGGGTTGCCCCTCGAGATCACGCGCCCATCGGGCGCAACTATTCCTGTCTTAGCAATCTAACCGTATCCACCGTAACCGCCCGCCGCGCTGGGATCGCCGTGGACACCAATCCCACCAGCATCATCGTAATCAACTCGGCTGAACCGGACCCTAGATTCTGTCTGCGTACTCGCACTGATTCCTCAGCGAGCTCTGCGGTCGAAAGCTTTGAGAAGCCAAAATTGGAATTGACTGATTATTCTTCTTCCCTCACGCCCGCAAATAAATCCGTCTCCTCCACGACTGGCCCGGGCTTCGCGGCTGCGGCGAGATGAAATCGCTCCTGGCGTGGCGATTTACTCAGATTCTTTTCGAGGATCGCCCACAGCGGCTCCTGGCTGGCGTGCGCCCTAAAAGCTGCCATCTTGGTTTCGATGAGGTCGCCGATTTCAATCGTCGTGGTGATGGGAGGCAGCGCCACCGGCGGCCGGTCCGGCAAAGTAAAGTTGTAGGTGGAGTAGTAGAGCTTTTGCGCCCGATGCGCCGTCACCCCATTGCCCAGTTGATCTGGAAAGCGATTCTCGCGGCCCGCCCAATGAAAGGCCAGCGTCGCGAAAAGAGAAGCCATGGAGTGGTCGCTGTGCGCGGTGACTCCGCCCTCCGCTCCAAACGCCAGCACTACCTGCGGTCGAAACGCGCGCAGTTGCAACATGACGTCGCGCACCACGCTGTATAAGTCCTGGCGATGCAGATGACCGTCAGGGTAGTCCAGCACGATGCCGCGGCTCACTCCAAGAATTTCACACGAAGCGGCAAATTCTTTGCGGCGCAAGGCGGCTAGTTCGTGATCGTCCTTGGCCGCGCCACGATGCGTAGCCGCTTGTCCAGGCGTGAGACACAGAACGCAGGTTTCCACGCCGCGATTGGCGTAGAGTCGCAATACTCCGCCAAAACCGCCAGCTTCGTCGTCCGGATGAGCCGTTATGCACATGAGTCGGAACATGGCTGTGATTCTAGCGTGCCGCGGGAAGGAAAGTCAGTGCGTATACTTCAGTACATATAATAATAGCTTATATCTCAGGCTCGGCTTCCGCCAGAACCGCGACCTCTTCGGGCTTCTCCTCCAACATGAACGCCAGAACTTCCTGCGGCACCGGAGCATTCCATACCGGCGCGAACGATTGCCGGTGCAGCGGCGATGGTCCATGTTCGCGCAGCGCCGCCAAGTGGCGCGGCGCGCTGTAACCTTTGTTGGAGGCCAAACCATACATGGGAAAAACCGGGTCCCATTCGCACATCATGCGGTCGCGCTCGACTTTGGCGAGAATCGAAGCGGCAGCGATGGAAGCAGAGAGCGCGTCGCCATGAATGATGGCTTGCTGCTCGCATTCGCAGTCCAACCGCAAGGCATCGACGAGAAGATGATCTGGACAAGGCTGCAGGTGCAGCACAGCATCGCGCATAGCCACGCGTGAAGCTTGATAGATGTTGATCTGGTCAATGCGCGCGGCATCCACGGCAGCGATGGCCCACGCGATGGCATGTTCGCGGATACGCGCCGCCAAAACTTCGCGCCGCTCCGCAGGCAAGAGCTTCGAGTCGCGCAGCCCGCGAATGCGATAGGTTGGCTCAAGAATCACCGCAGCCGCAACTACCGGTCCAAACAGCGAGCCGCGGCCAACTTCATCCACGCCGGCGACGAGGCGCGCGCCACATTGCCAAGCTTTCTTCTCGAACTTCAGCGTGCAGCGCAGCCGCTTCAGCAGTCGCAGCTTGGCAGCAGAGGCGGACAGCGGTTTTTTCTTGGCGAGTTTGGGACGGGGAGGCACTGAAGATACGAACATCTTCGCCGAGCCGAGGGCTGTGGAGCAAGGAGGAAAAGCGGCCGCGCATCCACGATGGTCCTGCCTTCATTCGCAATTGTTTATTGCCTGGTTTCCAGCACAAGAACTGTGGCCAACGGATCAAGCGGTTTTGCCGGCAAGCTTACGTTGACGGTCGAGCCTTTCTGGGTAAACTTCAGCGATGCGTGCTGTGAATCGGCCAGCAAGTACGCCTTCACGATTTGCGTTCTTACTTTCTCCAGATGGAACTCGCTCCCTGGCCACTGGAAAATATGTACGTACAATTTGCCCGGCCGGGTGGTGCAGCGCCATGCCCATTTCTCTACCCAGACCGGCTTGCCGTGTTTATCTTTCTCCGTCGGACTGTAGGAGCCGTCTTCCTCGCCAAAGGCAGTGGGGCCAGTTCCATAAATCGCCTCGCCATTGCTATCGAGCCATTTCCCTATCGTCTTTAGCCGATCAACCTCAGGCTGAGGAATGTCGCCTTTAGCATCGGGGCCGACATTCAATAAATAATTGCCGCCCTTGCTGGCGATGTCGATCAGGTTGTGCAGTAAGCGTTTCCGCCGACTTGAAGTTCTTGTCGTACGACTTGTAGCCCCAGGTGTCATTGATGGTCATGCAGGTTTCCCAATCGCGGCCGGGAAAACCTTGCGGAGGAACTGTCCTGCTCTGGAGTTTCGGTGTCGCCGTCGTAGCCGCCGCCAAGGCGGTTGTTCCAGATGAAGTTGGGCTGCTGGTTGACCAGCGGTCAGTATCTCGGCCGGCGGTTCGGCGTCATTTCTTTCGTTGGCGTGTCGAACCAGATGACGGCGGGATAGGGCCGGTAGTGGGTCAGCAACTCTTTCACTTGCGGAATCGCTTTAGTGTGTAGATAAGTGGTCGAAGTCACCGTCCTGCGCCTTATCCCAGTGACCGCCAATCGATGCGCCGCCTGGAGCCGTCCAGTCCTGGGCCTGCGAGTAGTAGAAACCAAGCTTGATGCCCTGCTTCTCGCACTCGATGGCCAGTTCGCGCAAGGGATCGCGCTTGAAGGGCGTGGCCGTCGACAATGTTGTACGAATTCGCCTGCGAGTCGAACATGGCAAAGCCGTCATGGTGCTTGGACGTGATGACGATGTACTTCATGCCGGCGTCCTTGGCCAGCGCCACCCATCGGTGAGCGTCGAAATTCGGTGGGATCGAACTCATGCGCCAGCTGCTGGTATTCGGCAACCGGGATCTTGGCGTTGTGCATGATCCATTCGCCGATGCTCGGTACCTGCTGGCCTTTCCAGGTTCCCGCGGGAACGGAGTACAGTCCCCAATGAATGAACATGCCGAAGCGAGCATCGCGCCACCATTTCATCCGGGCGCTGCGTTGAGCCTGGGTTTCGGCATCCTGGACCGACGCCACCGGGTGATCGGTTTCTCCCCAAAATGGATACGAAGAGATCCCGCACAGCAAAACCAATAGCCAAAGACAACGGCGGGCAGCGGCATGAAGACATTTCACGGACGAAACTATAGCACCAACGTGGTTCCCCTGAGGCGCCGCAGTTCCAGCGGGCAGCGCATCGGGTAAACTGTTGGGCGACGGATTTATAGAACAGAGAGCCTGTGGCAGGAAACCCAGAAGAGAGCGTGCTGATCGAGCGAGTCCGCGAGCGAGACGCGGATGCCTTGCTGGCTCTCTATCGCATCCATGGACCGCGAGTTTTCTCGCTGGCGTATCGGATGCTGGGCGATCGCGGCGCCGCCGAAGAGATCGTTCAAGACACCTTCTGGAAGCTCTGGCAGCGCCCCGACCTGTTCGATCCGCAGAAAGGGGCGCTGATTGCATGGCTGTATACCGTGGGACGGAATCTTGCGCTTGACCGCAAACGAATAGCAAACCGCAGGCCCCTGGAAGACGTATTTGAGATAGAGGGGGGAATTAAGGGTGCGGCGATTCCGGAAATGGCAGCCATGGAGGATCCTCTGGTGGCGGACGCGATCCAGAAGGCCATGGATACCCTGCCCACCGATCAGAAAATCGCCATCGAGCTGGCTTACTTTGAGGGCCTGACCCACACCGAAATTTCGGATCGCCTGGGCGCGGCGTTGGGAACGGTAAAGACGCGGCTTCGGCTAGGGCTGAACAAGTTGCGCGAGGCGATGCGCGAGTACGGGAAGGTGGGGCGATGAACGCGAACGGCCAAAATCATTACCAGGATTGGGACCTTTTCGTGCTGGGCGTTCTCGAAGGCCAGGAAAAGCAAGACATGTCCGCTCACCTTTCGTCCGGTTGCGACGATTGTCTGCGGCTCTATTTGGCGGCGAAGGCGCTGTTACCCGGACTGGCGACCCTGAGCCCGGATGAACCTCTGCCGCCGGGGGCGGAGATGCGCCTCAGAAAAAGGCTGGAAGACGCCGGCCAACTCTCAGGCGCGCGTTCTCGCGTGGGAGGGCGGAGAATCTGGCAGGCCGCGCCGTGGGTGCTGGCAGCCGCTTGCCTGCTCGCGGCATTCGGGGTGGAGATAAGTCTTCGCACCACCAAGCGGGACCTCGTGGAACAGGAGCGCCAGAACTCGGCTTATCGGTTACATCTGCAGGAAACGGCAATGGCTCCGGGGCAGGTGACCGAGCTCCAAAATACCATTGCGGGCTTGCGCCGAGATCTGCAGGCGGCGCAGGCACAACTTGCCGAGGCGCGGGCACACACGCGGGCTTTGGACGCAAGCCTGAAAGACGCCGAAGCACGCCGCTCCGAGGCGGAACAGGCGTTGTCGGCGGCGCACCTGCAATTGGCCCAGGCCCAGGCTGGGGCGGCCAGGCTGTTGGAGGTATCCGCCCGGGACAATCAGATCGTCGCGCTGCTCGAATCGACCCCACTGTCGCAACTGGATCTAAAGCCGACAGGGGCGGTGCAGGCCTCCGCCCGGGTTTATTGGCAAAACGATCGCGGACTGCTGCTGGTGGCCCGTGATCTGCCTGCTTTGCCGGAACACGGATCATTCCAACTGTGGTTCTACCGGCAGGGCAAGCCGGAATTCGTGAACGTGGGGGTAGTGCAGATGGAGAAGTCAGGCACCGGGCTCCTGTTTGTCCCGCCCGGACCGGCTTTGCTGGCCATGACCGGGGCGCTGCTAACCGAGGAATCGCAGCCCACCAGCGCAGCGGCTCCCGGCCGGGAAATCCTGAAAGTCAAGCCCTGAGCGGGGTTTCAGCCCTTTAATATTTTTTCGCCAGAGATCCGAGCGCCTGTCACCGGCGTTAGAGGGATAGATGTGTGCGGAAGAAGCACCATCAAATCAGCTCTAAACGGAGGAGAATCTCTATGAGGTTGAAGTCAGTTTCCCAGAAACTTGGTATGGTTGCGGTGTTCTGCCTGGTGGGCACCGTTTTGTTTGCGCAGAATACGAAAACCGTCGATACCGGCCTTACCACCGTCAAATTGAGCAGCACATTCACTTCCGCGCTGGAGTCGCTTGGCGTGACTGCGGGGACGGTGGCGCCCACACGGATTTACAACGGCACAGCTTCATTCCCGGTTACGGGGGGCGCGATTGATCTGGACACGGCTGCAGGCAACATTTTGCACTCGGGCGGCTTGACTCTGGAGGCCGGAGGCATCCAGGTGAGGCTCCAGAGCTTCATCATCGACACCACCAGCGGAGCGCCGGTGCTGACGGGGCTGGTCGTGGTCAGCGATCAACTGGTGGGGCGCGTTCCGCTGTTCAATCTGGCGCTGCCCTCAGGCTTCGCCTTACCGCTGAAGGCCGAAGGCGGCTTTATCCTCCAGCTCAAGGGTGTCGGGGTCACGCTGACCTCACAGGCAGCCGGCGCTTTGAACGGGGTTTATCACGTATCAGCTTTCGCGGCGGGTCTGGACATCGGCACGGCAGACGTGTTTGCGATTGTTTCCTCGTGCAGAAAGTAGATTCTTGCGCATCGGATAGCCATGCGACCGAGCGGGTTCCGGTTAGCCCGACTCGGTCGCTTGGGCTTGCAGAACTGATTTCAAAGTGGAGACCCCTTCTAGTCAAGTACGAAAGCAAGTTACCAAGGTAAATTGACCCTCTCCCCGGACCTTGTTAGTTTCGGCCCTAGGAGAAGTTCGCATTCCGCAAATGAAGTCCCCATCGGTGAAAGAAACGGCCAAGCACAAACCCGTTGCCAAGCAGGATTCCCCTCGGAAAAAAGAAGAGGCAGAACGCGCGCAGCGCAATGACAAGCGCATTCATGTGGCCTTGCCCGTCCGCATTACCTACTGGGACAAAGACAAAAAGCCAAGCCTGGAAATGGCCTGCACCTATGACATTTCGCCCCACGGTGCCAGGATCAGCCGGCTGCGGTGCATCAAGGAAACGGGGGAGATTGTTGCCGTGGAGCGCGGCCGCAACAAAGCATTTTGCCGCGTGGTGTGGATTGGCGACCCCAACAGCGAACTGAACGGGCAGATTGGTTTGCAGTGCGTGGAGTCCGAGCGGGCGATGTTCGACGGCGAACTGCGTGATCTGGAGAGTGTCTATCAGCCGATCCTGCGGGAGACAACACCGCGACGCGGCAGTGCCACAGCGGACAAGGGCAATCGCCGCCAGCAAGAACGCTTTGAGGTGGAAGGCGTCGCGGAATTGATGAAGACAAACCGCAGCGGCGAAAAGGCCACACTGAAGAATCTGTCGGAACTGGGATGCCTGGTCACCACCAAGCAGGTGCTGCTTCCTGGCACAGATCTGAAGCTAGTCCTCAACGTAGCGAACTACAGCTTGAACCTGAAGGGACAGGTTCGGCACTCGCTGGATGTTGGGGTCGGCATCGAGTTCAGCGAGATCCGCAAAGGCGATCAGCAGATGCTGAAATACCTGCTGAGCAAGCTGCAAGAAGAGCAACTCGAGGAAGTTTTTCACATCGACGTACAGAGTTAGGCTTGGGGCACAACTGAACAGCCTGCGAAAAGCCGATGATCTGAGGCTATGGCGACCTCAGCGGCTAAAGCCTCTTTTCACAGAAAACAGTTAACGCAGCCCTGAAGCGCTGCTCCACCCAAAGGCAAATCAGTTCTGGACTTTTTCCGCAGCCTGGGAACTCGTTGCGCAAGAAAAGCAGGTCCCACCGCTCCGCTCACTTTGCTTCGCTACGGTCGGGATGACAGAGCCGCAGGAATTCTCCGATTATTCGGCGGCCGTTCCGGCGGTTACATGCTCGCGCTCGACATCCTTCAGACGAGCCGCTTTGCCGCGCAGGGTGCGCAGGTAATAGAGCTTGGCGCGGCGCACTTTGGAGGAGCGCACCACTTCCACTTTGTCGATGACTTTGGAATTCACGGGAAAGATGCGCTCCACACCCTGACCGAAGCTCATTTTGCGCACGGTGAAGCTGGCCTGCGGCCCGCGATTGCGCGCGATGACCACGCCTTCAAATGCCTGCAAGCGCTCTTTGTCGCCTTCCTTGATCTTCACATGCACGCGGATGGTGTCTCCGGGAGCGAAGCTGGGAATATCGGTGCGCTTACTTTTGGCGAGCAGTTTTTCAATGATCAGGTTGGTCATGATGATTTCCCTTCGTTCTTCAATGTCGTGACTGACTTTTCTCGCCCGTGATCTGGGCCAGCAATTTCTTGTCTTCTTCGCTCAGCGGCGCGCCTTCCAGCAAATCCGGACGGTTGCGCAACGTCTTTTCGAGTGCGGTGCGGCGACGCCAACGGCGGATCTCTTCGTGGTTGCCCGCCGTCAAAACCTCCGGCACCGCCATGCCGCGAAACTCGGCGGGCCGCGTGTAATGCGGATAGTCAAGCAATCCGCCAGAAACGCAAGTCGAACTCGGCGCTTCCCCCACTGGCAACTCGGCCTGCGTGCCGAAGGACTCTTGCCGAGTCGAGGCTTCATTGCCCACGGCACCTGGAATCAGCCGAACCACCGTGTCCAGAATTACCGCGGCACCCAACTCGCCGCCACTCAGCACATAATCGCCGATGGACAACTCACGATCCGCCAAGTACTGGCCGACTCGCTCGTCCACACCCTCGTAGCGGCCGCAGATGAAGACGATGCGCTGCAGCGCGGAGAGTCCCTCCGCAATGCCTTGATCGAATCGCTTGCCTTGCGCCGAAAGCAGGATGACGCTTTGCTTCGCCGCATGGCGCTCGCCCCGAGCCGCCACGCCCAACGATTCCAAACATTCAAAGAGCGGTTCCGGCTTCAGGACCATGCCCTCGCCGCCGCCGAAAGGGCGGTCATCTACGGTGCGATGACGGTCATGCGCGAACGCCCGCAGATCGTGAACTTCAATCGCCGCCAAGCCGGCTTCCCTGGCCCGGCGGATGATGCCGTAATCCAAAGGTCCGCGGAAGAAGTCTGGAAAGATCGTGACAATGTCGATCTTCATCGCGGAGCCTTACAAACTGCCGGGCTTTGCCCGGCCGGACGGCCGAGGGCGGCCGTGCCTACGTGATTCGCGCTGTTGCTTCTTTTCTTCTTCCGTCAGCGGAGCGTTCAGCTCCAGCAGGCCTTCGGGCAGCGCCATGTAAATCTGCTTTTGCCCGAGGGCTACGCTCTTCAGATACGCGCCTGCGTAAGGAATCTCGAACTGCTTCGCACTACCTTTCACCAGGAGCAATGGAGCTTCCCCGACGCCGAACTGCACATCCTGGATGACGCCAAGCTCTCTGTCGCTATCGAAAACCGTGCAGCCGATCAAATCGCTGACATAACTCCAACCCGGTTCCAACTGCGCCCGCTGGTCGGCCGGCACTTGCAACTCACAGCGCAACAAAGCTTCCGCATCCGAGATCGAATCTACCCCGCCAAATTTCAGGATCAGGTGACTCTTGTGCGGCCAAAACTCTTCAATCTCAAGTTCGCGCCGGCTGCCGTCTTCGCCCACCGCCGACAACTTCATCCCTTGGCGAAAGCGGTCGGCAACATCGGTGTGCAACTCTACCGCAACTTCGCCGTGGCGTCCTTGAGTTTTCAGGACGCAGGCCAGGGTAATAAACTCGCCGCTTATTCCAGAATCTCCAACGCGTAACGCTTTTGCGACCGGATGCCGGTAGCATTCACCAGGCACCGCAAGGCGCGCACTGTTCGGCCGTGTTTGCCGATCACCTTCCCCATATCATCGGGCGCAACTTCCAACTCGATGACGGTCTCGCCTTCTTCCTCGACCTGATAGACCAAAACTTCGTCCGGCGCGTCTACCAGCGACTTGGCGACGTACTCGACTAAGGTCCGAGTGTCCGGCGTCCGTACGTCGGGCGTCCGCGCGTCGTTGCCTGGTGAATCTGCGGCAGGCTCTGTCATGGGCAGACTCCTATCAATGAGGTGGAAGTTCGACGATGCATCGCAAGGGGCAAGAACTAAGCGACAGGAGCTTCGACGACCGGAGCAGGCTTGGACATAATTTTGCTCACCCGATCCGAAAGTTTGGCGCCCTTCGATACCCAGTAGTCAATGCGTTCACGCTTCAATTCCAGGCTATCAGCAGCCTTGCCGCGAGGATCGTAAGACCCCACGACCTCGACTGGACGGCCATTGCGCGCGCGTTCCTTTTCGATCACCACCACCCGATAGTGCGGTTGTTTACGCGCACCCGTGCGCGAGAGACGAATCATTAACACAGAATCGTTGGTTCCTTTCCTGAACTTTCCGGCTGCTAGTGCTTCCGGCGGGAGTACGACAAACCATTATTTTCACAGAATTTAGCGGGGATGGCAAGGGCACCGTGCAAATCTGTAGTGTGCCTGAAAGCCGGTAGCTCCTATGTGGGGCCTCCGCCGAAATGATATCGCCCGGCGATTTGCAAAGAGAAACGGAAATTCAGCCTTTGGCGATAATCTTGTCAACCTTCTTGCTGCCGGAACACATCTCAGGATCATTATCCCTGGTCCTAATCCGGTCTTAAATAATTTTGCGAAAAAGGGGAAAGTGAGTATCCTGTCGTCAGCCTGCGACTGAGCCCCCATGAACCGTATGCTTATTGTTACTTCTCGAGGTCTATTCGCGCTGTTGCTATTGGCCACGGTAGCGGCGGCTCAAAGCAGCCAGCCTGCGGCGGCTCCGCCGGTTTCCTACGCATCGGTGAACCAGTTGAATGGCATGCTCACGTCACTCGAACAAGCTTCGCAAACGACGCAAGGGGACTTGTCGAAATTGCGGATCGAACATTGGAAGACGGACTCGAACACCAAACGGCAGACTCAGTCCGATGTGGAATCTATCCAGCGTAATCTGCAGGGAGCATTGCCGGCGATCATCACGGAGTTGCGCAGTTCGCCCGAGAATCTGCCTTCGACCTTCAGGCTCTATCGCAACCTTGACGCCCTGTATGACGTTTTGACTTCAGTCACGGAATCGGCGGGAGCCTTTGGTTCGAAAGATGAGTTCCAGTCGATTCAGAACGATCTAAGTAGCGTCGAGAAGGCGCGCCACTCGTTCGCCGACCGGATGGAGAGTTTGGCCGGAACCAAGGAAACTGAACTCACGCGTTTGCGCGCTCAAGTGCAAACCGCGCAGGCCGTTGCCAATCCGCCGCAACCGAAGAAGGTCATTGTCGATGATACCGAGCCGACGCCGGTGAAGAAGCAGGTCAAGAAAAAACCAGTTCCCAAACCTAGCACAGCGGGCACGAATACAGGGACCACGTCGGCTACCCCTGCGCCCAAGCAATAACCTCCTGGGCGAACCTGCGCGGCGCCAGTCAGGACCTTCCCTATATCTCTTTTCGCTTCTGTATTTTACGAGCAAGCCGAGCTTAAAACCACATCGCCGACAATGCAGATTATCGATTCAGGCTCTGGATAAATCATTGAAATTAAACTTCTTAAACTGGGAACTTCGCGGCTGGGCTTGGGGTCTATGTGAGAGAACGAGATCTTAGCGGATCTTTCGCGGTGGCGAAAACCGCCATATTTTTTAAGTTTTGGACAGTCAGCGAGGCGAATGAATCTATAATGTCGTGAGTGCCATGGCATTTCTGGCAGGAGTACATACCTTGGGAGATTTCGCGAGCGCGATCGGTGTCCGGACTGAAGAGGCAGCCATTGTGGCTGAACTGAAAGCTGGGTCGGAAGAAGCTTACGGCTGGCTCATCGGGGAATTTCATCAACCGGTGTACAGCTTGGTGTATCGGGTCGTGACCGACGCCGCCGATGCCGCCGACACGACGCAAGAGGTCTTTCTGAAGGTATTCCGCGGGATGAAGCACTTCCACGGAGAGTCCAGTCTGAAGACTTGGATTTACCGCATCGCAATTCACGAAGCTTCGAATCGCCGGCGCTGGTGGTTTCGGCACAAAGGGAAAGAAACGTCGATGGAGCCGGTGAGTTCGGATAGCGAAATGGGCACAGGGCTCGGGTTCAAAGATAGTTTGGTCGATGAAGCGGATTCCCCATTTGAGAACATGCTTCACGAGGAAGTCCGGGAGCGGGTCGAAGCGGAGCTCCGCAAGATTTCGGAGCCTTATCGCACCACTGTGATTCTGCGAGATCTAGAAGATATGTCCTACGAAGAGATCTCCGAAATCACCCAAGTCTCGTTAGGAACGGTGAAGTCTCGGCTGACCCGGGGGCGCGAAGCTCTCAGGCAACGCCTGAAGGCGTACGTCCGGGAAGTGGGACCGCAGCTTGGGATCGAGAATCCGGTCGAGGTTCAACCAAAGCGCGGCGAGATACGACAAAGTTCGCCGTTTGGGCCAAAACTTGAGGTGACGTCATGAAGTGCATCCAGGCCAAATCGTTGTTTTCCCGTTACCTGGACGGTGCTGTAACAGGAACGCAGATGCGTGAGGTCAGCGCGCATCTGGAAGACTGCTCCGATTGCAATCAAGAGTACGGTTCTCTGCGGCAGATGCAGCAAGTGCTGGCAATTACGCGGCGCAGAAAGGCTCCTCCCGATCTGGCGTTAAGGTTGCGCGTGGCAATTTCCCGGGAGGCTGCGCTGGACCCGGGTGCCATCGTGGGCCGGCGCGTGGGTGCGCCTGGAGAATACGGTAAATGCCTTCATGTTTCCCGCCATGGCGGGTCTGCTCACAGCAGTCGTAGTTTTTGGGGTCTTGATGGGTTTTCTAGCGTTGCCTTTGCATGCCAACAACGCCGATGTTCCGCTGGCGTTCAATACTGCGCCGCAATTGCAACAATCGGCGTTCGGCAGTGCGTTGGATTCGATCCATGACGATTCGCTCGTAATTGAAGCGGTAGTGGACTCGAACGGCCGCGTCGAGGATTATCGCGTGCTTTCGAGTGGCCAGGAAACCAAAGGATTGTCGTCGGCGGTGAAGAACGCATTAATCTTTACCACATTCCGCCCAGCGACCTCGATGGGCCGTCCAACTGAAGGACGCGCGGTATTGTCTTTCTCGAAGATCAGCGTGAAGGGGTAGAGCGCTACTAGTTTGGTAGCTCCCGCTGGCTATCTGGGACTCGGCGAGGAGCTAGTAGCCAGTAGCGTTCCACTCGCGTTCTTTCGTTTGACCCCCTGAGAAGAACCCCTTAAACTTACCAGATAACGCGTAGCTCGCGCCCCCCGGAGGCATCCCCTGAATTTCCGGTTACGAGGTTTTATTCTTGCGGCCCTGCTGGTGCCGTTAGCGCAAACATGTCTCGCCCAGAACCCGCCGGAAGTCTCCCTGGACACGAACGAGACTCTCTTTACCGTACTGACCGCTATCAACGCGTGTGGATTCGACGAGGAGCTTGATAGCTCGCTTCCTGTGCGCACTGCGGTGCGCGATGAAGTGGCTAAGGCAGTCGAGGCATCGAAGGATGGGCCGGAAGTAGCGCAGAATATGTGCAAGCTGTACCACGATCATCAGCAGGGGGACCTGTCGCGAACCCTGGCGGAATATGTGTCGCTGGCGCTGTACCTGAATCCGCCACCAGCCCTAACTCCTAAAGTGAAAGAAGCCGACCTGCCGCCGGATTCTGTCGCCGTAGTGGGCATTTTGCCGGCCCTGCAGAAGTTCGCTGAATTGGCGGGATTGCACGAAATCTGGCAGGAGCAACGTGCAGGATACGAAGTTCTTACCGACCGCTACCATACCCCAGTAGCCAAGATGCTTTTCGACACCCAAGTCTATCTTAAGCTGTCATCGGGAGGATACCTGGGACGCAAATTCACGGTGTTGCTCGATCCCATGGGCGCGCCGGGGCAGACCAATGCGCGAAACTACGGCTCAGACTATTACGTAGTGATCTCTCCCGGGCGCAGTGCCGCGTTCAAGATGGAGCAAATCCGGCATACCTACCTACACTATCTGCTCGATCCCATGGCGTTGAAATATCCGGAAGAGGTGAAACGGATTCAACCGCTTCTGCTCTCGGTAAAAGCGTCCCCCATGGACGAGAGCTTCAAACAGGATGCGGCCTTGCTGGTAACCGAGTGCATGATTCGGGCCGTGGAAGCGCGCATGATGGGATCCGGCAAGGATCTCGAAGCACGACGGCAGCAAACAGTTGAGGATTCCGAGAGGCAGGGTTACATTTTGACCGGTTACTTTTACGGCGCATTGCAGCAGTTCGAAAAAGACCCGGCAGGTTTGCGTGCGGCTTTCGAAGACATGCTGACCAAGATCGACGTGCATAAAGAGCAGAAAGCAGCCGCACAAATCCGCTTTGCCACCAAGGCCGATCCCGAAGTATTGCATCTGGCTCGGCCGGCGGGTCCCAGATTGTTGCAGACCGCGACGCAACACCTTTCCGAAGGTGACCCGGACGGCGCACAGAAATTGGCGCAGCAGGCTCTCGACGAGCACAGCGGAGACGCAGGGCAAGCCTTATTTATTATGGCGGAAGCTGCCACTATGAATCGTGACATGCCGGGAGCGCGTAAATATTTTCAGCAGGCGCTGGAGGTCGCGAACGAACCGCGCGTGGTAGCGTGGTCCCACGTTTACCTGGGAAGGATTCTCGATTTGCAGGCCGATCGCGAGGCTGCCCTGGATCATTACCGGGCTGCGCTGACCGCCGGGGCCACTGTGCCCGAAGCCAAAGCGGCGGCGGAACGGGGAATCCAGCAACCTTACGAACCTCCCAGTCAGCAACCTAAAGAACCGTAGTTGATGGAGAACCGCGTAGTTTGCAGTCTCCAGATTGCAATCGTGAACAAGGAGAAAGCATGAAGCGAGCAGCGATGGTAGTCGTGATCCTGGGCTTAGCCCTTTCCACTTGGGCCCAGCAGACGCCCGCCACACAGAACCCGCCCGCCGCGCAAGCCGGCGCGGCCCAGACCGCCCCCCCACCAGCACCGAAGAGACTGCCGCAGGCCAAAACGCAGCCCGAATACCAGGCCTACCAGGCGGCTATGGCCAAAGCCAATGATCCCGCGGGTCTGGAAGCCGCCGCCAACGATTTTGCCGCGAAATATCCGGACAGCGAGTTACGCGTCCTGCTATTCAAGGCCGCCATGGGCGCGTATCGCAGCGCCAACAACAGCGACAAGATGATGGAAATGGGACGCAAGGTGTTGGCGATCGACCCGGACAGCCCGGAAGCCCTGTTGGGCGTTGCGGAGGTTCTTGTAGAACGCACTCACGACACCGATATTGACAAGGCACAACGCTGGGCTGAGGCCGATAAGCTCTTGCAACATTGTTTGCAGACGATCGATACCGACATCATCAC
Source organism: uncultured Acidobacteriaceae bacterium (assembly GCA_963712035.1). GTDB lineage: Bacteria > Acidobacteriota > Terriglobia > Terriglobales > Acidobacteriaceae > PALSA-270. The sequence goes on from CAVQGL010000014.1 coordinate 181,023, forward strand.
GCCTCCCAACACGCCCCAGGAAAAAGTGGACGCATTCAAAGCGGATCTGCGCTCCACCGCATATTCCTTCTTGGGCACGCTGGCTTTCAATCAGGAGAAGTATCCGGATGCCGAAGGCTATTACCGCAAAGCGCTGGACGCGTTTCCATCCCAGCCCGATGCCATCGTCGTGCTGCGCCTCGCGTTGGTATTGGACAAGCAGGGGCGTTATGGAGATGCATTGAAGGAAGCCGATCGGGCAGTCGAATTGATGCCCCAGCAAAATCCTTCGCTGGTGGAAGCCGCGAAGGGGGAGCATGACCGGCTGGTGCAGCTCACGGGAGGAATTCCAACTTCAAATTCCACTCCGCCGGCCAGCACCCCGGCTCCAGCCGCGCCTAAGAATTAAGCGGGCTGTTTCTGCCACAAGAAGCGTGCGCGGGCTTGGCCAGGTAGATCGAAGAGCCCTCAAGATGTTGGCACGCGGGAAACTTTGATTTTCGTCATGACCAAGCCACGGGACATAGCGGGTCTGCAGGAGGCCCTCGGCCATCGTTTCGCGCGGGTGGAACTTCTCGAGCAAGCGCTCACGCACACTTCGCAGGCGCGCGAGCAAGAGGCTCAACAACCCGCGGGAACAGCTCATGTGGCGGACAATGAGCAGCTGGAATTCCTGGGAGATGCAATCCTCGGATTCATTATCAGCGAGCAGTTGTTCCAGCGCTTTCCCCACTTTCGGGAAGGGGAACTATCCAAGCTGCGCGCTCACCTGGTAAGCGAAAAGCATCTAATTCAAGTGGCCCGGGAATTGAACCTCGGCGCCTATCTTCGATTGGGACGAGGTGAGGAAAACAGCGGCGGCCGCAATAAGACCGCTTTGCTGGTAGATGCCCTGGAAGCCGTGCTGGCTGCCCTCTTCCTCGATGGGCAACTGGCCCCGGCAAGCTCTGTCGTGTTGCGATACATTTTGCAGCCGGAACTGGAGCGCCTTGCCAAAAGTGGTCAAGGATTGCCGATGTCTGACTACAAGTCAGCGCTGCAAGAGAGGTTGCAGGCCGCGGGCCGCCTGCAACCGGCCTACGTTCTGGTGGAGACACAAGGCCCGGAGCACCGCAAGATATTTACCGTGGAGGCGCGGTTGCGTTCCTTGGACGCGCCGGGCATGGAGTTCGTAGGCCGCGCGGAGGGTTCCACCAAGAAAGACGCGGAGCAGGATGCGGCACGGCAAGTGCTGGAGTACCTGGGTAATCCCAGCGCAAGAATGCCTCTCGGCAGCGAGCAGCGGGCATAGAGTGCCCAAGTCGTAATGCAAGCTACGAAAAAACACCGTGAAACGGATTGGACGGACTCGGCTGAGTCACTGCTGGCTACGGTCGTAATCGCCGTTTTTATCATTACCTTTGTGGTGCAAGCTTTTCAGATCCCGTCGGAATCCATGGAAAACACGCTGCTGATCGGGGATTACCTGCTGGTCGATAAGCTGCGCTATGGCGGCGGAGAGCGTTCTCTTTCCACTCTTATGCCTTACCGTCCCGTGCTGCGAGGTGAGATCGTAGTGTTCAAGTATCCCGTCGATCCCACGCAGCATTTTGTGAAGCGGGTGATTGGAGTTCCCCGGGGACCGGGTGCAACTCATTAATCGGCGGGTCTACGTGAATGGAATGCTGCGGCAGGAGCCGTACGTGCGCTATATCGGGATTTCGCGCGTCCCTTTTCGCGACGACTTTCCGCAGCTCGACTCGCCGGATAGCGGTGTACAAGCCGACTGGTGGCTGCAGATGAAAAAACTCGTGGAGGACGGCCAACTTATCGTCCCTGCCGGAGATTACTTTGTGATGGGGGATAACCGGGACGACAGTTTGGACAGCCGCTATTGGGGATTTGTGCCGCGCGCCAATATCGTGGGGCGGCCTTTGCTCATCTACTGGTCCATGCGAGACATAAGTCCGGACTTACCGGTCGATCCTACCGCCAGTGATAAAATTTTTCATTTCGCTTATGCCGTCACCCATTTGTTTCAAATCACTCGTTGGAATCGGACGCTACGACTGGTCAATTAGCATCAATTTTGAGGGAGGAACGATTCTTGGTGGCCAAAAAAATAGAAACTCCGCAGGAACAACCGCGCGAAACCACGGTGGAATTCCTGGCTTCGCTGGCCGCCGTGCTGGTTACGGGCCTATTCATCATTACATTCGTAGTGCAGGCTTTCGAAATCCCTTCCAGCTCCATGGAGAATACGCTGCTCATCGGCGATCATGTGTTCGTCAATCGGGTGCAGTTTTCGCCGCCAACCAAGTGGCTGGGACCGGTACTCCCCTACCGCCAGGTACAGCGCGGAGATGTCGTGGTATTCCTTTCGCCGGCCGAACCCGGATTGTATGTGGTGAAGCGGATCATTGGCATCCCGGGCGACCGCATTCATTTGCAAGATGGCGTGGTGTATCGCAATGGGGAAAAACTGGCTGAACCGTACCTGATCCACAGCCTGGGCGACTACAACCCGTATCGCGACAACTTCCCGGCAGTGCCACCGGCTGATTCCATGGAGCGGGTCAACCCGGACTGGGCGCTCGCTCTGCCGCAGTATATCGATCAACGGGATGTCGTCGTGCCTCCAGACAGCTATTTCGGAATGGGCGATAATCGCGATGTGAGCTATGACAGCCGCTTCTGGGGATTTATTCCGCGGGAGAATGTCATTGGCCGCCCCTTGTTCATCTATTGGTCTTTCGAAACGCCCGCCGGACAATATCTGGAGACAGGGATGGGACAGCGGCTCAGCATTCTGATGCACGTAATCATCCATTTCTTCGACGAGACGCGCTGGCGCCGCACATTTAGGATGGTTCGTTGAGTTTTCTCCGCTCCAAACGCGGGGCCGCGGCCATGGCCGCGGTGGTGATCCTGGGTTTGTTTGTGATACGTCCGGGAGCGGACCAGTTGCGGAGCCGGATCGTGCGGGCGATCGGCCTCGCGATTGGAAGGCAAGTTGAGATTTCCTCGGTCAGCGTCCATTTGCTGCCGCGACCCGGATTTGATTTGCGGAACTTGGTAGTGCATGAGGATCCGGCGTTTGGCGTGGAACCGACTCTGCGGGCGAGTAAAGTAACCGCTGCACTTCGTCTGACTTCACTTTTTCGAGGCCGCCTGGAAATCGCTCGCCTCAGCCTGACCGAACCGAGCGTTAATCTTGTCCGCAACGCTGCCGGGCTGTGGAACCTGGAAAATTTGTTGCAGCGGGCTGATCAGAGCCACGTCGCGCCCACCGGCAAGACTACGAACGAGGCCCGGCCCGGATTTCCCTACATCGAAGCTACTCTAGCCCGGATCAACTTCAAGGCAGGACAGGAAAAGAAGCCGTACAGCTTGACCGAGGCGGACTTCAGTCTTTGGCAAGACTCGGAGAACGCGTGGGGGATGCGGCTTAAGGCGCAGCCCGTGCGCACCGACTTCAATCTCTCCGACACCGGAACGATTCGCGTTCAGGGATCGTGGCAACGGGCAGCGAGCCTGCGCGATACACCGCTTCAGTTCGCGCTGCAATGGGATCGAAGCCAGCTTGGCCAGGCTACAACGCTACTGTACGGCAGCGATCAGGGCTGGCGGGGCACGATCACGCTTTCCGTCACTCTGGCCGGCACGGCTGCAAATCTGATCATTCGGGCGAGTGCTTCAGTGGACGACTTTCGCCGCTACGATCTGGGCGATGGCGTCCCGCTCCGGCTCGCCGCCGAATGCAGCGCTCACTACGCGCGCCTGGATCATGCACTCTCCGCGCTTTCCTGCCTGGCTCCGGTGGCGGGCGGTTTTATCGCTTTGAACGGCAGCATGAGCGGCTACAACGATTCTCGGACCTATGACCTGCATCTCGCGGCTCAGAACATTCCCATGCAATCCCTGGTTGTCTTAGCACGCCATAGCAAGAAAAACATTCCTGAAGACATGACGGCGACTGGCACTCTGGGCACGGATTTTCAATTCACGCGAGAGAACGGCCCGAAAGGTTTCCACGCCACCTGGACTGGCCAGGGAGAAACTCGCAATTTTGGATTCACTTCGGTGCTGGCTGGAGCTACTTTCCTCCCGGACAGGATTCCTTTCACCGTGTCCGCGGGGACGAGGCAAGATTCGCGCAAGGTATCTTCCGGTTCACCGCTAGAGGCGCGCATCGGCGCAGTCCCTCATTTGGAGGTTGGCCCGTTCAAACTGCCATTAGGCCGTCCAGCGCCAGTTGTGATTGGCGGCTGGGCATCCCAGTCACAGTATGGATTTTCCCTTCAAGGGGAGGCCAGTATTCCACGCTTGCTTCAGTTGGCGCGGAGCGTGGGCCTGCCGGCGGCGCTGTTCAACGCCGACGGTACCGCGAAAGTCGATCTGCAAACCGCTGGCGCGTGGTCGGCTTTCAATCCACCGACAACCTTGGGCGAGGCCCAGTTGCGGTTGGTGCACGCTGAGATACGAGGCTTGAATGAACCATTGGACATCGCTTCGGCGAATGTCTCTCTCACGCCTGATGACGTCCAGGTTAAGGATGTGGCCGCATCCTTGGCAGGAAGCGAATGGCGCGGATCGCTGGCTCTTCCGCGGCAGTGCGGCGTGCCGGGGGGGCGGTGTCTGGTTCGGTTTGATCTCCATGCCGACACAATATCAACCGAGGATTGGGACGACCTGCTGACGGCCCGTCCTCGAAAGGGACCGTGGTACCGCCTTTTCGCTTCGAATCCGCAGCCCGGAAATTCCTACTTGCTCGCGCTCCACGCTGCCGGGCAGCTCACGGCAAAGCGACTGTTGGTCCACAAATTGTCGGCGTCGCGGGTGTCGGCAACGGTTGAACTGGAAAACGGCATTCTGCATCTGTCGAATCTCATGGGAGATGTTTTGGGCGGAAGCCATCATGGCGAGTGGAAAGCAGATTTCACGGCTAGGCCACCGGAGTATAGCGGGAGCGGCAGCTTCCAAAACGTTGATCTGAAACAATTGAGTCAGGCAATGCACGATGGCTGGATCACAGGCACTGGAACCGCGAGCTACCGCGTCAACGCTGCGGGTTTGACAGAGGCCGAGTTGATGGCTTCGGCAAACGGCAGCTTACAGATGGACGAACTCGAGGGGACACTGCCGCACGTCGTGTTGAATAACGAAATGGGGCCACTGCGCATACGAAGCTTTGCCGGACGCGTGCTCCTGCAGAGTGGCAAGTTCCAAATCACTGCTAGCAAACTAGAAGCTCCGGAAGGAGACTACCAGGTCAGCGGCACGGCATCCCTGGGTGGCATTTTAAATTTAAAATTTATGGACACTCATGCGCGCGGGTTCACCGTCGTAGGTCCGCTCGACGACCCCACCATCGTCCAATCCGCCGCAGCGGAAGCGCGAGCGGCTCTGAAACCATGAGAATCTGTTCCCTTGCAATGTTTTTTGTGGTGTTGGTCGCCAGCGGCCTTCGCGCTGTTGACAACCGTCAAGCCGCAGTAGCGAGCATGGATGGCAAACTGCGCCACATCGAGAACAATGGAGCGCGGTCGAATCCCGACCCGGCGCCGACAACATTCACGGAGGCGGAAGTCAATGCCTACTTTGCCGCGGGACGCATGGATTTACCGCCGGGCGTTGAGTCAGTACGCTTTCAGAGCGAACCGGGAGTGGTTACGGCAGACACGCGCGTGGATTTCGACAAGCTTAAGGGAGAAAGCAGTTCTTTCAATCCGCTGCTTGCGATTTTCACGGGGATCCACGATGTCGTTGTGATCGCCCACGCGCATGGAGCCGGCGGCGAGGGCTTCGTGCATGTAGATTCGGTTTCCTTTGATGGCGTGGAGATTCCACGATTCGCTTTGCAACTGTTTGCGGAGAAATATCTTCAGCCAAAGTTTCCGGATGTCGGTTTGGATTCACGGTTTCAATTGCCGGATCGCATCGAGAGCGCGGCCGTCGGAGAGCATAAACTAACAATCACGCAGAAATAGCAGGCTTTCACGATTTTTTGCCTCAGGCAATCAGCCTGTCGAACGTAACGCAGCAGCGATCTGCGTGTTAGTATCAAAGCCAATTGGCATGACTCTGCAGCATGTTGACATTCTGTTTCAGATAATTGCGTTTCTGTTCGCGATCAGCGTACACGAGTCGGCGCACGCCTGGATGGCGAACCGTTGCGGCGACCCCACGGCGCGCATGTTGGGGCGCATCACGCTCAATCCCATTAAGCACATAGACCTTTTCGGAACGATCATCTTGCCGCTGGTCGCATTGTTGGCGCACATCCCCCTGTTGGGCTGGGCAAAGCCGACGCCGGTGGATCCGCGAAATTTCAGCCATCCCGTGCGGGACGACATCTACACTTCGATGGTGGGACCGATCAGCAATTTTCTGGTCGCGACCGGAGCCACTGTGCTTCTTCTTCTGATCGGCCTGACCTCAGCGTTCGGAAAAGGCGTGGTCCGTGGTGTTCCCCTGGGTTACATCCCTGCAGATTCGAACTCAATTCTCGTGCCAATTTGCCTGTTCGTTTATGAGCTCATGGTAATCAACGTCGTGCTTGGTGTGTTTAATCTCATCCCAGTGCCACCGCTGGATGGCAGCCACGTATTGCGTCATTTCTTACCCGAAAATATACGGCGCGGTTACGACGCCGTCGGCTGGGTGGGATTGCTCGCGCTAATTTATCTGGCTCCCGGTTTCCTGGGCCGGCTGCTAAGTCCGGTTCTCAATATTTTCAGATATGTCCTGGTAACTACCTAATGGCCTCTTCTCCTAGCATAAAGAAACGCGTCCTCAGCGGCGCTCGCCCTACCGGCAAGCTGCATCTGGGCAATTATGTGGGCGCCGTAAGCAACTGGGTAAGAATGCAAGATGAGTATGAATGTTTTTTCTTTATTGCGGACTGGCACGCCTTGACTACGGAATATGCCGACACGTCCAAGGTAATGGAAAATTCCTTCGAGGTGCTGTTGGATTTGCTGGCTGCCGGTCTCGATCCGGAGCGCTGCACTCTGTTTCTTCAGTCGCACGTGCCCCAGCATGCGGAACTCTATCTTCTGTTCTCGATGATTACGCCGTTAGGCTGGTTGGAGCGGGTGCCGACGTACAAAGACCAGCAGGAAAATCTCAAAGAAAAAGACTTGAGTACCCATGGATTTCTCGGTTATCCCATGCTGCAGGCCGCGGATATCCTAATGTACAAGGGCGATTTCGTACCGGTGGGCGAAGATCAGGTACCGCACGTGGAACTGACCCGCGAGATCGCACGTCGGTTCAATCAGTTCTATAAACGTCCGGGAGAGTCAGTTTTTCCCGAGCCGAAACCGCTATTAACTCCGGCGGCCAAGCTTCCCGGAACCGATGGCCGCAAGATGTCGAAGTCGTATGGAAATACGATTCTGCTAGCCGATCCTGAGCCCGTAGTGCGGCAGAAACTGAAGACCATGGTGACCGATCCGGCGCGCATCCGGCGCAGCGATCCCGGCAATCCTGACATCTGCCCCGTGGGCGACTTGCACAAGATTTTCAGCAGCAGAGAAACCTTGGCCAAAGTGGACGCAGGCTGCCGTTCGGCGGGTATTGGCTGTATTGAATGCAAGAGCTGGGCAGCGGATGCCTTGTTGACCATCCTCGATCCCATTCAAGAGCGCCGCAAGAAATATGAGGACGAATCCCCGCCTCGCCTGGGATATTCTGGAAGCAGGTTCCGCCAAGGCTCGTAGCGTGGCCGATGTGACCATGGGCGAGGTGCGGGAGGCGATGGGCATGTCGTTACAGTATTAACTCCGGATGCGATCCTGCCGCAAAATAATTTAGACGCTACAACACTCATGTCCGAGATATCCAAATCCATTCCGGAAACGGCCGCTCCCGATGAACCCGCGCGGCTTACCCCGGCGCAAGAGAAGCGCAGAGAAGAGAGCGACTTCCCTTTCGCCGTCAGCGTGGGCAGCGTGTATGAGGGCCCGCTCGACCTGCTGCTGGATTTGATCCGCAAGCAGGACATCGATATCTACGACATTCCGATCGCGACGATCACGGCGCAATACCTGAGCCTACGTAGAGAAACTGCGCGAGTTGGATGTGAACATCGCCGCCGACTTCATTTACATGGCAGCCGTGTTGATTCACATCAAATCGAAAATGCTGCTGCCGCGCGATCCGGCGGCAACTTCCGAAGCCTTGGACGATCCTCGGACCGAACTGGTGAATCGGCTGATTGAACACGAAAAGTTCAAGTCAGCGGCGCAAATGCTGATGCAGAAGCAGCAAATTGAAAATGCGGTGCTGTCAAACCCGGCGATTAAAGAGTTCATGGACGCGGAAGGCACCGAGGCAGAGTTCGCCGCCGACGTGATTGACCTGGTCAAGACCTTCCAGCAAATCATGGAACGGGCCCGCACGCGTCCGGTGATTGAAGTGGATGAAGAGGGTGTAACGGTAGCGCAGATGATTACTTATCTGCGGCGCCGACTCTCGTTGGAAGAAAAGCCGCTGCGGCTGAAGCAACTTTTGCGGAATGTGCGCTCGCGGCAGGCCCTGGTCTGCATGTTTCTGGCGCTGCTCGAACTGGTGCGTTTGCAGGCCATCCAGCTGCGGCAGGACAGGATTTTTGGAGACATCCTGTTGCGCAAACACGAGAATTTTGAAGCGGTCATGGCCGAACAGGCCGCTGTGCGCGACGACTGGCGGTAGAAAGACGTCGTTGGTCCTGCGTCGCTGGTCGTTCGCAGCGGCGACGCGCACATAGCGTTGGGCGGCCAACGACTGAGGACAAACGACGTACGACTGAAACGATGAGTCTCAAAGCCAAACTCGAAGCCATCATTTACGCGGCGGAAACGCCGATCACGCTGGACTATATGGTGCAACTGGTAAAGACGCCAGCCGTTGAGGGCCAGCCCGCGGATATTGCCGAAATAAAGTCCAGTGTGCGCCTAGCTTTAGAAGAGCTGACCGCCGATTACTCAACCGAGGCACACGGCATTGAGATCCGGCAGGTCGCGGGCGGATATCGTATGTCCACCAAGCCTGAACATCACGATGTGGTGCGGGCCTTCGCTAAAAGCCTGAAGCCACCCATCCGCCTTTCTCTTCCTGCGCTTGAAACGTTGGCGGTGATTGCCTACAAACAACCGGTCACTGTCCCTGAAATCAGCGAGATTCGTGGCGTGGATTCTGGCGGTGTCATTTCAACTTTGCTGGAGCGCAAGCTGATCACCACAGGGGGACGCAAGGCGGTGATTGGCCGTCCAATTCTTTACAAGACGACCAAGGAATTCTTGCTGCGTTTTGGACTGAAAGACGTTAACGAATTGCCCAGTATGGAGGAGTTCGAGAAGCTTGTCGCCGAATCGCTGCAAAGCGATCTGTTGCCGGCAGAAGAGACTCCGGCGAGCGCGCCAGCCGAGAACGTCCGGTGAAGACGGCGCGAAAGCGGAAGGCATTTCGGAGCCGGCACAATCGGAGCCTGCGCAAGAAGACGGAGCGCCGAGTCTCCGGAGCAGCCAGGCAGCGGTGAAAATGATCCCGCGGCTTGATGTTGCCTTGATCCATTGATTGAAATCTTATGCCTACCGAGCGTCTGCAAAAAATCATCTCCGCAGCCGGAATCGCCTCACGCCGAAAGGCGGAGCAGCTTATCACCGGCGGGTTGGTATCGGTCAACGGCCAGGTGGTCACGGAACTTGGCAGCAAAGCCGACCCCGAGCACGACCATATTCGCGTCAATGGCAAGCTGCTGCAGGCGCGGAGCGGCACGTCTATCTGCTGATGAACAAGCCCAAGGGATACGTCACAACGCTGCACGATCCCGAAGGCCGCCCGACGGTACTGGACCTGCTGCGCGGAATGGGGACGCGCGTCTATCCCATTGGCCGCCTCGACTATGCCAGCGAAGGACTGCTGCTGCTGACCAACGACGGCGAACTGGCGGATCGGCTGATGAAAGCCGCGTCCCACGTGCCCAAGACTTACATGGTGAAAGTGGCGGGCAAGCCAACCACGGAAGGTTTGGCACGGCTTGCGAGAGGGGCTTTTTATCCCCACCGAAAACGGCCGCAGGGTGAAGACTGCGCCCGCGAAAATTAAGGCCGATTCGCGAAGCCAACAATCCGTGGTATGAAATCACGTTGATCGAAGGTCGCAACCGCCAGATCCGGCGCATGTTTGAAGAGATTGGCCACCACGTAGAGAAAATCAAGCGGGTGCGGTACGGCCCACTGGAACTGGATGTGCATCCGGGAAAATTTCGACGACTTACGCCAGAAGAGGTCGCGCGCTTGAAATCTGCGACGCAGCAGAAACCTGCCGCGAAGAAACGTGGCCGAGTTAAGGATGCGGAAGATCGAGCTGGCGCTACTTCTGGCATGTCGGACAATAATGGGAACTCCGTCCGGCGATCACAATTCGCTTAACCGGCGTTTTGCAGACTAAACACTTCTCGCCTTCGCGTCCATAAACGCGATGCTGCAACTGAAAGAATCCCTCTTCGCCGTCCGCGCCCACGTAGTCCGATACGGAAGACCCGCCCAGTTCAATCGCCTCTTTCAAAACTACCTGCACTGCCAGATACAAACGCCGGAGATCCTCCTTGCTTAAGGAAGCGGCGCGTCCGCCGTGGCCGGATATTCGCGCGGAACAAAGACTCGTCAGCGTAGATATTTCCCACGCCGCTCAGCAGTTTCTGATTGAGCAGGGCGCTCTTGATCGGGGTCTTGCGGCCGCGGAAAAGACGCACAAAACTGATCCAACTCAACTTCGAGCGGTTCCTCGCCCTGCGGCCTCAAAGCCGTGGGCAACACTGAGCCGTCCAAATCGCCTGGGATCGACAAACCGCAACTCCCGGCCCGAAGCCAGCTTGGCGATGGCATGCGTATGCTTGGCGATTTCGGCGTCCGATTCGCAGACCAACATGCGCCCGGTCATGCCCAGATGCACAATCCACTGCGCGTTTGCGGAATCGTGTGGGGACGGGTCTTCGACCTGTCCTCTGCCAGTCACGCTTTCTTCGGTCGAGGATGAACCGCTTCCGCTATTCCCTCCAGATCAAACACAATGTGCTTGCCTACCCTCCGCACCGCGGCAATGCGCTTGTTCTCGAGTGTCGCCACGATCTCGGCCGCAGATGACTTCAGCGACTCCGGTTTTGAGCCCAGCCATACGGACTCAATCACGTCACCACTACGCGCTTGGCGAGTCCGCGAGCGATGGTCTCGACTTCAGGAAGCTCAGGCATGCGAGCTCAGTGTACGACACCATGCGCCGGAAAATGGCGTGCCAAAGAAAACGGCAGGAAGCGTCAAACGAACTATCGATGACCGGCTAGTCAAAAATGCGATGCCGCCGCTCGTTGCCCATGGTCACCCCGGCGGGTTATCATCGTTTGTACACATCTGTTTCGCCGATACCCCAGTAATTCTGAGTTCGCTTCGTCGGTGATCCAGGCAATGCGTGTGTGCGGCCCCGCGGTGCGGGCGAGGCCTTTCTGGGTTGAATGGGTCAAACACCGCGCCATTCCAATCGCTTGGAGCACGCATTTGAAGAAAGGTAAGACCGCCGTCATAGTCGGCGCCCAGTGGGGCGACGAAGGCAAAGGCAAAATCGTCGATGTTCTCTCCGAGAAGTTCACCGTCGTAGCACGCTACGCCGGAGGACACAATGCCGGCCACACCGTCATTATCAATGGCAAGAAGTTCGTTCTGCAGCTAGTTCCCTGCGGCGTGCTGCGCGCGGGCTGCCGCAGCGTCATCGGCAATGGCGTGGTGCTCGATCCCATTGCCTTCCTCAAGGAAGTCGCTGGCTTACGCGAGAACGGGGTGCAGGTCGACGGCAGTCTGTTCGTCAGCAACCGCGCCCACGTCATTTTGCCTTACCATCGCATGATTGAGTTAGCTTCTGAAAACGCGCCTGGACGCGTGAAGATTGGCACCACGTCTCGCGGCATTGGTCCGGCTTACGAAGACAAAATGGGTCGCCGCGGCCTGCGGGTGGCGGATCTGCTCGATCTCCAACTGCTCAAAACCCATATCGACAATGCCTGCCGCGAGAAGAACATGATCGCCCATGCGCTCTTCAACTCCGAGCCGCTCGATCCTGACAAAATGTACGAAGAGTATGCCGCGGCCTCCGCTAAGATTGCTCCGTTCGTCTGTGATGCCTCCGCGTTGCTGAACCAGGCGATCGCGAACGGCGAGTCTGTGATGTTCGAAGGCGCCCAGGGCACAATGCTCGATATTGACCATGGTACCTATCCCTTCGTGACCTCTTCCAGTGCGACCTCAGGCGGAGCTGTTACCGGTACAGGAGTTGCTCCCACCGCGATCAGCACGGTGATCGGGGTGACCAAGGCTTACTGCACGCGGGTTGGCGGCGGGCCGTTTCCTTCTGAGATACGCGACGCCACCGGCGACGAACTGCGCAAGCGTGGGAACGAATATGGCGCGGTGACTGGACGTCCCCGGCGTTGCGGATGGCTGGATTTGCCTCTCTTGCGCTATGCTGGCATGATTAATGGCATCTCCTGGCTGGTTTTAACCAAGCTTGATGTGCTGGACGAACTCGCGGAAGTTCCGGTTTGCGTGGGGTATAAGATTAACGGCAAGCCAACCGACGAGATTCCCGCTCATGCCAGTGGCTATGACCATGTCGAGGGGATCTATAAAAAGTTGACGGGTTGGCGCACTTCCACCGAAGGCGTCACCCAATTCGAGAAATTGCCGGTGGCGGCGCGCGAGTATCTGGCCTTTGTGGAGAAGGAAAGCGGAGCTCGCATTGGGGTGGTCTCTACCGGACCGGGACGTGAGCAAACTTTGTTCGTGGATGATTTTGCCGTCGGAATTAGAAACACTCACACAACAAACAACAAAAGCTCAGGCATAAATCTAGCAAACGGAGAGAGCAATGGTTGTGTTGGCGGTAACTTGGGTGGCAAAAACAGGGCGTGAAGCGGATGTTGCAGCTTTTTTCGCCAAGTTAACCGAGGCTTCGCGTAAGGAGCCGGGCTGCGTGATGTATCAGGCCCACCGGCACAAAACCGATCCGCGCCGCTTTTTTCTGTATGAGCAATATAAGGACGATGCCGCGCTGGAAGCGCACCGCGCTTCGCCGCATTTTCTGCAGCATGTGAAAAAGGATCTGCCCAAGATTGCGGACCGCGTCGAAGGGCTACGTATTCGAACCGCTAGGTTGACCATGTGGCGCGGGCGCCCTCGCCCGCGCAGGATTTATTTCTTCTTATCCACTCGCAGCACGCCGCCGAGAGCATAATTTTCCTGCGACACTTCATGGAACGCGATGGCAATCCCATCGCGAGGGGCTCCAGCTTCGTCCAGAGCATCCGTGATGCGCTCAGCCAGCTTGCGCTTCTGTTCTACCGTACGGCCTTCCAGCATGGTGATTTGGACCATGGGCATAAATCGCTCCTGGCTACTAGTTCTTAGCTAAAACAAAATGTCGAGCCCGCGGCGAGAACTTATTTCGCCAATTCGTATCCCGCGAAAAAGAAACTCAGTTCGAAACGCGCGGTATCGTCCGCATCCGAACCGTGAATCGCGTTGTGCTCGATGCTCGATGCCCACTTCTTGCGGATGGTGCCTTCCTCCGCATTGGCGGGGTTGGTAGCTCCCATCAGCTTGCGGAGGTCCGCAATGGCACTCTCTTTTTCCAGAGCGAGACGACAATTGGGCCGCTTGACATGAAATCCGTGAGCGAATTGAAAAACGGACGGTGAGCATGCACAGCATAAAATTGCTCAGCCTGATGTTTACTAATCTCCAGCATCTTCATGCTCAGGATGCGAAAACCGTTCTTCTCAAATTGCTCGATGATATCGCCGACGGCGTTTCGCTTTACCGCGTCCGGTTTAATAATGGTAAGTGTGCGTTCTAGAGTTTTCATAGTGAGTCGTTGGTCCTTCGTCGTTGGTCGTATGCGATCGAAACTGAAAACTACTTAAACCTTTGCGCCGATAGCGGCGGCCAGCGTGTCCCCAATCAAAGCTGGCGACTTTGCCACACGAATTCCAGCGGCTTCCATAGCCGCGATCTTCTCCGCAGCAGTTCCTTTCCCGCCGGAAATGATGGCGCCGGCGTGTCCCATACGCCGCCCTGGAGGTGCCGTTTGGCCGGCGATGAATCCCACCACCGGCTTCTTCATGTGCGCCTTCACAAATTCCGCGGCCGTCTCTTCCGCGTTACCGCCGATTTCGCCGATCATAATGACCGCCTCAGTCTGCGGATCGCGATTGAACAGATCAAGCGCATCCACGAAATTTGTGCCGATAATTGGGTCTCCGCCAATGCCGATTGCAGTGGACTGGCCAATGCCGCGCGTGGTGAGCTGATGCACCGCTTCATAGGTCAGCGTGCCGGAGCGCGACACAATTCCCACGGCGCCTTCCAGATGAATTCGCGCGGGCATGATCCCCAGTTTGCACTTGCCCGGCGAAATGATGCCCGGACAATTCGGACCGATGAGACGCGATCGCCGGTTCTGCAGAAATTCCCAGGCACGGACCATGTCGAGCGTAGGAATGCCTTCCGTGATGCAAACAATCAGTTCGACCTCGGAGTCGGCCGCCTCCATGATGGCGTCGGCGGCAAACGGCGGCGGCACAAAGATGAGCGACGCATCGGCCCCAGTCTTGTCGACCGCTTCCGCCATGCTGTTGAAGATCGGCCAGCCTTCGTGCATCGTGCCGCCCTTGCCGGGAGTCACTCCGCCGACGACATTGGTGCCGTACTCCGCACAGGCTTTGGCGTGAAACGTACCTTCGCGGCCAGTCAATCCCTGCACGACGACCCGGGTGGATTTATTTACGAGAATGCTCATGAATTCCTGCCTAGGATAACTTTGCTTTCGCCGCCGCAACTACTTTTTCCGCGGCGTCCTTCATGGTTTCTGCCACAATAAAATTCAATCCTGATTGCTTCAGAATTTCGCGTCCTTGCTCAACGTTCGTGCCTTCCAGACGCAGCACGATGGGCAGCTGAATATGAGTCTTGCGGGCGGCTTCCACCACTCCGGTGGCCAGCGTATCCACGCGCAGGATGCCGCCAAAAATATTGATCAGCACCGCTTTCACGTTCTTGTCGCTCAGCAGAATCTCAAATGCGTGAGTTACTTGTTCGGCGTTTGCGCCGCCGCCAACGTCCAGGAAATTGGCAGGCATACCTCCGGCGTACTTGATGATATCCATGGTAGCCATCGCCAAGCCAGCGCCGTTGACCATGCAACCAACGTTGCCATCCAGTTTGATGTAGTTCAATTTGTATTTCGAAGCTTCCACTTCGAGCGGGTCTTCTTCGGTGGTGTCGCGCAGTTCGAGAATTTGAGGATGGCGGAAGAGCGCGTTGTCGTCAAAGTTCATCTTGGCATCAAGCGCAAACAGCCGGCCATCGCTACAACTGATGAACGGGTTGATTTCGACCAGAGATCCATCCGTCTGGGCAAATGCCTTGTACAGACCGGTCATGAACTGAACCGCGGAATGAATCTGCCCCGGCTTCAGCCCCAGCGCAAAAGCCAGCTTACGCGCCTGGAATGCTTCCAAGCCCATGCCCGGATCGATGTATTCCTTGCGAATCGCATCAGGATTTTCGGCCGCAACTTGCTCGATTTCCATACCGCCTGCGGCGGACGCCATGAATACAGGCCGCGCTTCGGTGCGGTCAATGACGATGCCGAGGTACAGTTCTTTTTCAATGGGCAAAGTCTCTTCGATCAGCAAGCGCCGAACAATACGGCCTTCCGGGCCAGTCTGATGAGTCACCAGATTCATGCCGAGAATCTTCGAGGCTAGTTCCGCAGCCTCGGCGACTGACTTGGCCAGCTTCACTCCGCCGCCCTTGCCGCGGCCTCCGGCATGGATCTGCGCTTTGACGACCACGCCCGTAGCTCCGGCGTCGAAAAGCTTCTGAGCCGCGGCCTCGGCCTGCGCTTGGGTCTCCGCCATTTCGCCCCGTGGTACTGGGACGCCATACTTCTTCAGGATTTCTTTCGCCTGGTACTCGTGAATTTTCATAATGATTCCTGGTTTATGTATGATCGGCAGGAACGCGCTTGCAGCTTCGAACCGCGGGCAGCAAACTATTGATTTTATAGAAGCCCGACCAATCGGTAAAGAACGTCGGCCCCAAATTGCCCGGCATTGATCAGCACCCAATGATTCTCGACGCCCTTCATCGCATTGCCACTCACGGCCAGTCGCTTACCCGCGACGAAGCGCGAGCCGTCATGACTGAAGTTCTCACCGGTCAATGCACCGACTCACAAATTGCCGGACTGCTCGTGGCTCTGCGCATGAAAGGCGAGACCGTCGAGGAAATTGTCGGCTTTGCCGAGGCGATTCGCGCAGCAGCCCAGCCGCTTCCGATTCGGCAGAATTCCACCGTGGACGTCAGCGACACCGAGCGCGACGCTTTGGTAGACACCTGCGGCACCGGCGGAGACGCCAGCGGCACCTTCAATATTTCCACGGCAACGGCGTTTGTCGCAGCGGGAGCTGGCGTCCGCGTGGCTAAGCACGGCAACCGCAGCCTTACCTCGAAATGCGGCTCTGCCGACGTGATGGAGGCACTCGGGGTGAACATCAGCCTGCTTCCCGAGCGTCTGGCGGCCTGCCTGAAGGAAGTCGGCATGGTATTCCTATTTGCTCCCGCCATGCACTCCGCCATGAAATTTGTGCAGCCAACGCGGCGCGAACTGAAGCTGCGCACGGTTTTCAATTTGCTCGGTCCCCTGACCAATCCCGCACATGCTTCGGCCCAGGTGGTCGGCGTCTACTCCGCCGAACTTGTCGACAAATTGGCCGAGGCCCTCAGCATGTTGGGACTGCGCCGGGCTTTGGTTGTGCACGGCATGGATGGCCTGGACGAAATAACCATCACCGGCCCGACCCGCATTGCCGAGGTCCGCGAGGGAAACATCCGCACCTACGAAGTGACTCCGGAAGAATTTGGCATGGAGCGCGCCTCGATCGACGCGATTTCTGGCGGTGATGCCGCAGCCAACGCAGCGATCATCCAGTCAGTCTTAGACCGAGAAGAATCTGCGCGGCGAAATGTCGTTCTTTTGAATGCAGCAGGAGCCTTAGTGGCCGCGGGAAAAGCAGATCACCTTGCGGACGCGATGAGTTCCGCAGCAAAATCGATTGACTCGGGGGCAGCCGCCAGCAAACTACAAGAACTCGTCCGGTTCACGAACTCATAACCTGAAACCCGGCTCACCACAAGAGACACAGAGCCCCAGAGAAACAAGTCTAATTCTTAGATCGCTGTCCCGCTACGAATTCCAGCGGATAGTGTGTTTTCTCTGTGCCTCTGTGGTGAGTAAACTCCCCTACTTCACTTCCACCTTCTGCATCCATTGAGCGATTTGCACGTTCCATCCCAGGTCTTTGATCATGGCGTCGCGTAATTGAGAGGATGCCGAGGGTTCGCCGTGCACTAGATAAGTCGCCGCCGGCCTTTGCTGGAAAGTGTGCAACCACTGCAGAAGCTCGGGTGTATCCGCGTGGTCGCTGAATTGTTCCAGCGCTGCCACCTGCGCGCGGATGGGAATGATCTCTCCGAAAATCTTCACCTCGGGCGCTCCACTCTTAATGGTGAATCCGCGCGTGCCCGGGGCTTGAAATCCAATGAAGATCACCAGGTTCTTGGAGTCAGGCAGTCGCTGGGCAAGATGGTGCTGGATCCGACCACCGGTGACCATCCCGCTCGACGAAATGATGATGCAGGGATACCGGCTGTCATTGATCTTCTTCGATTCGGTGGCCGTTTGGGCAAACGTGAACCCCGGCCAGGTCAGCGGCGAACCGTACTGGCCGATGAGGCGGCGGGTTTCGTCGGTATATTCCTCGGTGTGTTTCAAAAAAATTTCAACCGCTTTGATGGCGAGTGGGCTGTCACAGAAGACAGGCACTCGGGGAATCTGGCCAGATTCCATCAACTCCTTGAGCATGAAAAGAAATTTCTGCGTGCGCTCGACTGCAAACGCGGGCACAACGATGCTGCCTCCGCGTTGCACCGCAGTGCGAATCAGCGCGGCTAATTCAGGGCGGGGATCGTCGGTAGGATGCGGCCGATTTCCATAGGTGGATTCCATCACCAAAAGATCGGCCGACTCGCCTTCGGTCGGGCCGGAGTGCACCACTTTGCCGGGAGCGATATTCTTGTCGCGCACGCGCCCGATGTCCCCGGTAAAGAGCACTTTCCGGCTTTGGCCATTCAGCTTTAAGCTCACCTCCGCCATGGACGATCCTAGAATGTGGGCGGCCGGCACAAAACGGAAAGAGATATCGGCACAAAGTTGTTGGCTCGCGCCAAAGCTGACGGGACGGAAATATTGCATGCAGCGTTCCGCCTCTTCCAGGGTATAGAGCGGTAACGCCGGGGTATGTTTCGATTTCTTGATCTTGTTGTAAAACGCCGCGTCTTCTTCCTGCAGATGTCCGGAGTCGGGCAGCATAATCCCACAAAGATCGATGGTCGAAGGCGTGGCGTAAATCGCGCCACGAAAGCCTTCCTTCACCAGGCGAGGAATCCAGCCACTGTGATCAAGGTGGGCGTGGGTGAGCACGACCGCGTCAATCTCGCGCGCCGGAATGGGCGTGTCCTGCCAGTTGCGATCGCGCCATTCCTTCGGCCCCTGAAATAGGCCACAGTCAATCAGAATTTGAAAACAGCCTTTACCGGAAGGATCATCGCTGGTGTTGATAAGATGTTTTGAACCGGTAACCGTTCCCGCCGCGCCCAGAAACTGGATGTAGGCCAAAGAGTCCCCCGAGCAAGAGTGTCAATCGCCGATTTCCAATTGTCAATTGAGGAAGCCGGCACTCCAGTGCATGGACAATCGAAAATTGACAATTATTGTTTCTGTATCGTGAAGGTGTTGTTACTCATGTCGCTCTCGGGCACGCTGCCGTCGTTGACCACCACTGCCGACGGAGCCCCCTGAACAACGAAGCGGATGGAATTCTTCGACTTCCCGCGCACTTCCAGTGGTTTGGTTTCCTCGCCACCCGAGAATCGAAGCGTCACCGGCACTTCGGCTCCGGCCCTGCCGAGATCTTCCACGCTTACGGTGACTAGGTAGCTGCCCTCGGGAGTCCGGCTAGGATAGACAGAATCAACGCGAAAGTCGGGCAAGCCCCGATCGTGATAGACCCAGTCGTCAAAGAACCATGCCAAGTCGCGTTTGCTTTGCCTCTCCAACAGATGCTGCATGTAAGAGGGCTCGTTATCCTGATCCGGCCGGTAGGCAGCCAGCGCCTGCTTCAAGGCTGCATCGCCGACCATGTCTCGCAGCATCCACCAAACGTACGTCGCCTTACTGCGGTAGAGTTCGTCAATACCCGTACTCAATAAAGATTGTTCGGCGGACGGGTCGCCGTCGTTGCCGGCTAAAGTCTTTTCTGTGTCCACCAGCGCCGCTAAATAATCATGCATAAAATGCAGCGCGGTTTCTCGATCGGTCTGCTGCTCTGCGTACACGGTTTGAGCAAAGTGAGCCAGTCCTTCGTAAATCCAGGGGCGCGGCGAGAGAAAAGCCGCATGAGTAAGTTGATGGACTGCGGAGATTTCGGCGAGCGGAACCTCGACATCGGTCAGGGGGGCAAAGAGCATGTCGCCATTTTCATAAGGCGCAACGGCTACATTCGGCTGCTCCAACAACCGCGCATTTTCGCGGGGAGGGCCGAACCACTTGGTCACGAAGGGCAGAACATTATTGGTTGCCTGCGCGTAATCCTCGGCGGCGGCTTTGTGTTCGGGAGAATAGAAAATCGTTATTGCGGGCTTCGCCATCGTTTCGTAAATCCCAATCACAAACAGAGGAACAGTCTGCCCTAAGGGAGCAAACACGTGCTCGCGACAATCTTTTGTGTCATCCGATTCGCCAGCAACTTTCCCTGGGATCCCCAGCGTACTCTGATCGTTCATGAGCGCAGTCAAATGACTGTCGGGCTTCTTCCACAAACAGAGATCGACGCGCATCTCGGACTCTGCCTCGCGCTCTCTCCAGCTTCCAATTGTCTCGGCTACGCTGTTCTCTTCGGAAAGACTTGCGGCCTCTGTTGCCACCGGATACCAGGCTACGTAACCGATTCCACGCACCGCGGTGAATGACTTGCCGATCTGATCCCAGTCGGTATTCTTGGCCGCATCGGCCGGCATTCCGAGGCGCGTCAGGCGCGTAGCGTCAGGGAGAATGACGCCTTCGTAGCCGATTTCCAGTTCGATTGTTGTTTTGGGCAGAACCCCTTGCGGCAAGCTGACGATGGCTTCGGAGAGAGACCCGGTGTGATCAATATCGGAGACGTAGGGTTGAGAAACGAAGTCGACTGCCTTGCCAGCCATCGAAATCGAACGCCAGTCTAAGGATGAGGAAATCTGCAGAGAAAGATTCTTTTGTGGTGCACTAGAATCGTTGCGCAGAGTGATCTTGCCACGCACCGCCAGCCGCTGTTGATCAGGTTCAACTCGAAGATTCAGATCATATTTTGTGAAAGTGAAAGCAGTACGATCCAGAGAAAAGGCGGGAACCCACAAACCAAAGAGCGCACAGAGGACACAGAGTGACTTCATTTCACCAGAGTCCGCTGCCGGACAATCTCATACAAGACCACCCCCGCGGCCACGGACACGTTGAGTGACGGCACTTTCCCTAGCATGGGAATGGAAACCACGAAATCACATTTGCGGCGCACCAGATCGTGCAGGCCCTTCCCTTCACCACCGAACACGAGCGCGCAATCCATGTTGTAGTCAAGCGATTCATAGGATTGCGCGCCACGCTCATCCAGACCGACAATCCAAAGATTCTTCGCCTTCAACTCTTCGGCCGTCCGTGCAATGTTTGTCACCTTGGCGATCGGCAGGTGTTCGCTGGCCCCCGCCGAAGCCTTGGTGACAATCTCCGTGACTCCGGCCGCTCGTCGTTCGGGAATAACGACGCCATCGGCTCCTGCGGCGTCCGCGGTGCGGAGGATCGCACCCAGGTTGTGAGGATCCTCCACTCCATCGAGTACGACTACCAGGGAATATTGCCCCCGCTTGTTGCCGACAACATCGTCGAGACCCGAATATTGTTTGGCGGACGTGACCGCGACCACTCCCTGGTGCGCATTATTTCCCGCCATGCGATCAAGCTCGTCGCGCCCTACAAAGCGGACCGGCACGCTTTGCCGTCTGCATTCCTCCACAACCCGCTGCAGACGGAGATCGTGACGCTCTTTGGCCACTCCCACCCATTGAAAGGCCCGTCCACGCGCTTTCAGCGTCTCGGCGACAGCATTAATTCCGTAAATGTAATTCATGTTGTTGATGGTTAGGATGTGCTACAAGTTTCTGTAAAGGCTCCAACGGCGGCTCAAGACGCAATTCTACAGGACAGATCAATCGTGATAACGCTGCTCGCCGGCTGGTATGGAAATACTGAGCCGGTTCCGTGCCGGAGGCAACGGACATGTCGCGTAGGCAGTGAATGCACAGGGCGGGTTCACCAATCGATTGAAGTCGAGCCACAATTCGCCGGGTTGAGTCACGCCATGATCGGGAAGTGCGGAATACAGAAAGCGGCCCGCGCCGTACGTCGTAGTCTTGCTGGTAGCGTCACGCAGAATAAAGAAGAGTTCCGTCGATTTGGGATCTTCGAGCACGGGCTCCAAGCGGAGGACTTGCCCATCCAAAGTGAATTCAGCAGCGCCGGGGGCTGGGAGATGAGTAACAGTGCCAAGCACGGTCGGGATGTCGAGTATTTTGGGAGGACTGTACGGAATCCAGCGCGCGTGCACGCGATAAGCCCCATTCGGCGCATACCAGCGCAATCCGTGAAAACCGGTTCGCGTAGGCGCTTGCAGATCCTTGACGCGTACGCCGAATTGGTCGTCGCGATGAATTACCAGAATAGTGAGCGTGCCAATCCTGAGCTTCGACGGTTGGTCGCTATCATCGGCAGACAGAGCTTGGTCTTTCGCAGGTCGACCATCGATCAGAAGATTCTTGGGGAAATCTTCAGCCGGAGGCAGTATGCGAAGTGCACCTTTTTCCAAGCGTATGACTGCGATATGTGCCGGCGCTTTGGCCGTGATCTGTATCCGGCAGTCGGGCGCGGAGCCAAAACTGTTGTCCCCTTCTTTTAGCCAGCCGAGAGCAATCAAAGAAAGCCAGCCTTCCGGAGCTTGCAAGTCGGTTGCCCGCTGAGCGCGCCAAGCCAGTAATTCGCGCTGCCAGACGGTTCGATCGTCCGAATTCTGAGCGGCGAAGCTGGGCAAGAGCGGCCGCACCAACATCAGTGCCAGCACGAACGCAGCCGCCATGGGAAACTTCTTGTTCATCGAATCCGAAACGCCCGGGTGATTAGACTGGCGCCATTTCGAATCGGACACTTGCGTCTTTCGTCGTCGATGTCCCCGATTTTGACGGCCCAAGGGACGCCACAGCTTCTTGCAAGATGCCCACAAAGCGTTCCACCTCCGATGCAGTATTAAAGCGCCCCAAGGTGACCCGCAACAATCCCCGCGCTCGTTCCGCATCGAAGCCCATTGCCAGAAGCACGCTCGATGGCGTGCTGGGGTGATGCGCGCTACAAGCGCTACCCGCAGAAACGGCAACCCCTGCCTCATCGAGTGCCTGTAATAGTTTCCCGATTGCGCCTTCTTGTCCGGCAAAGCCAATGCAAAGATGACCCGGCAAACGATGAAGCGGATCCCCGATCAAATAGGCGTGAGGTATTTTTTCGCGGAGTTCTTCCAAAATTCTTTCCCGCAGTTTCACCAGGCGGGCCGTCTCGGCCGCAATCTCTCCTTTTGCAATTTCGGCCGCCATGCCAAAACCGACGATTCCTGCCACATTCTCCGTAGCGGAACGCAGGCCACGCTCCTGTCCCCCACCAAAGACAATCGGAGAGAGAGGAGTGCCTTCGCGGACGTAGAGCGCGCCGATACCTTTTGGCCCATGGAACTTGTGCGCCGAAAGCGAAATCAGGTCCACCGGGAAGACTTGCACATCGATAGGAATCTTTCCCGCGGCTTGTACCGCGTCGGTGTGGAACAGCGCGCCACCTTGGCGTGCAACCTCAGCCAGTTCGTGCACGGGTTGCAGAGTCCCCACCACATTGTTCGCCGCCATGATCGAAACCAGATGGGTATTGGAACGAAGGCTGGCTCGCAGGTCGTTCGGCTTGACTCGCCCTTGATGGTCGACCGGCAAGTAAGTGACGGGCGTGCCAGATTTCTCCAGAAACCGGCAAGTTTCGAGCACGGCGGGATGCTCGATTGCGCTAGTGACAACATGTCCCCGGTCTTTCCTCCCACGAGTGGCGCCCACTAGCGCAAGGTTGTCGGCTTCGGTTCCGCTGGCGGTAAAAAGAATCTCGGACGCGGAGGCTCCGAGCAATGAAGCGACTTGCGTTCTCGCCTTTTCGACTGCTGTGTGCGCTTTTCGCCCTTCGCGGTGCTGGCTTGATGGATTTCCAAACGTGCCCTCAAGAAACGGCATCATGGCATTCAATACACGGGGATCCAACGGCGTGGTGGCGGAATGATCAAAATAAATGCGCCCGGACATTACCAAGCTCCTATGAGCTGCGCTGGGCCCTGCGCGCCCTAAAAACACGAGCGCCTCATCCGGGATAGAGGGGACGAGGCGGAATTGCTCACCGAATCTCATGTCCCCCGCGAACCGGGCGGGACTTGGCACCATTTGATCAGGTTTTTTCCCTGATCCGGTTGTCGTGGCTTCCTTGGGCCCGTTACCCTCAGCCACTCTGCATGAGACTACGGATCATTCAGGCCGATAGACCTGGATGAATCAAGCATAGGACTCGCGATAGGCACTGTCAAGAGCCAGTTGCACCAATCGCGCACTGCGGGAACCGGCACCGGCAGTGGTTCACTAGCCGCATTGCACCGGTAAAATCTGGCCGCTATACTTCATCGTAAGATTTAAACGGCTCAACTATGTCCTTATCCGCTGTCATCGTGGATGATGAGCAACTTGCCCGCGACGAACTCGCGTATCTCCTGAAGAATATCGGCGACGTCGATGTCGTAGCCCAGGGAAAAAACGGGGTCGAGGCCATCAACCTTATCCGCGAGCACAATCCCGATCTTTTGTTCCTGGATGTGCAGATGCCCGGTCTGGACGGCTTCGGCGTGATCAAGAAACTTCTCGACAAGAAAGTTCATCTTCCGAAGATCGTTTTCGCCACGGCTTTCGATCAATACGCAGTCAAGGCGTTTGAGGTAAACGCCGTCGACTATCTGTTAAAGCCGTTCGATAGCCAGCGGGTGGCGCAAGCGGTTCAAAAAGCGCGGGGCAAATTGGAAACTAACGGCGCCTCCTCCGACCGCATTGAAACCCTGTTCCGCATGTTGGAGTCACAGAAACCGCAGACCTCCAAAATCCTACTGAAAGCTGCCGGCCGTTTGTTTCTGGTCAACCAAAAGGACATTTGTTTTGCCTCCATTGAAGATGGGCTTATCACGGTAGTGACCAGCGGGATTAGCGGTATGGAAGGCCAGTCAAACTGCCGCACGCTGGAAGAACTCATGGACACCCTGGAACCGGCTCTGTTCTGGCGGGCCCATCGTTCTTATTTGGTGAATATTAACCGCATTAAGGAAGTCGTTCCCTGGTTCAAAAGCTCCTACCAACTGCGCATGGACGACAAAAAGCAGACCGAGATTCCGGTGAGCCGGGCGCAAACCAAACGTTTACGGGAGTTGTTCGGTCTCTAGCCAATGTTTGCAACTTCCGTCTTGAGACATACATCCAACGGTCTTTGAGTATCCTTCCCGTAGGTAATATGTGCGTCTGGCCGACTGTGTAGTAGCCTATTCCAACGTGGAGCTATTTGAGTGAGGGCGAAAACACAAGCAAAACGCGGGGATAACCGCATTGCGGCGATCTCACTGCTCTGTGTTTTGCTGGTCGCTCTTACTGGATTTGTTCAGGCGGTTCACAGTCACGCCAACGACTCCAAGCTGCCGAGCCACGAGTGTTCGCTTTGTTCGGTCGCCCATGCGGGAGTAATCGGCAGCGCGCCTTATCGACCAGTTCCGCTCTTCACCCGTACTTTACTGGCAGTTCTGCCCGCAACGACCGTCCAGTTCCCGGGGCTTGGTTTTCTCTCTCCGCATTCGCCCGCCTCCCGAAGCCTAGGTTCGGAAAAATCTAATTTCGTGGGTCCCTTAAGGGAGCCCTTTTTCTGCAACCTCATTCATCTTCTGGAGGAATCATGCTGGCTTCATATAAGAAGCTCGCTTCGCAGCTTTTGTACTCGCTTTTTATTCGCTTATTGGCGGCGCAGGTGCTCATGCGCAATCGGGCGGAAACTCGACGTCGGTTATTGGTACGGTGTTGGACCCAACCGGTGCGGTGGTCCCAAGCGACAGTCAAAATTCATAACCCGGTCAGCGCCTTTGACAGAACCACGACCACTGACGGCAGCAGGAAAATTTGCCATCTCCAACGTTCCCTTCAATCCGTACCACCTCAGCGTAACCGCCAAGGGATTCGCCTCCTACACTCAGGACATTGATGTCCGGTCGGTCGTTCCGGTGAGCCTCAACGTGAGCCTGAAGGTGATCTCATCCTCGGAAGAAGTAACCGTACAGGGAGGTGGCGCGGAAGACCTGCTGGAAAACGATCCCGACCTTCCACACCGACGTGGATAAGAGCCTCTTCGACAAACTTCCCCTGGAAAGCCAATCGTCGTCGTTGAGTTCGCTGGTCACGCTCGCCACTCCTGGAATCGCCGCCGATTCCAATGGTCTTTTCCACGGCCTGGGCGATCATGCGGAGAATTCCTTCTCCGTGGACGGCCAGCCTATTACCGACCAGCAGAGCAAAGTGTTTTCCAACCAGATTCCTCTTGATTCGATCGAGTCCATGGAAGTCATCTCCGGCGCGCCCCCGCGGAATACGGCGGCAAGACCAGCGTCGTGATCGTTGCGACCACGCGCTCCGGCCAGGGCGTGACAACCCCGCATGGCAGCATGACCACTTCGTACGGTTCATTTGGAACATCCAACGTGGCAGCTGATCTCGCTTATGGAGGTAAGAACTGGGGAAACTTCATCTCCGCAAGCGGTCTAAACACGAGCCGGTTCCTGGATCCGCCGGAATTCACGGTGCTGCACGATAAGGGCAACGAAGAAAACGCATTCGACCGCGTGGACTACCAAATCTCGAGCGCAAGGACTCGATTCACCTGAACTTCGGCTACAGCCGGAGCTGGTTCCAGACGCCGAATTCATTGGATGCCGAAAACGCGACGCCTTGGACTGGACTGGCCGGAATTGATGCCGCAAATGGCGGTTTTCGATGGCAAAGACCCCGACGGAAATATCGTCGGCCCGACCGACCAGCGCTCCAAGATCAGACACTTTCAACATTGCACCTTCCTGGACGCATGTGCTGAATACGAACGCCGTACTTACTTTGGGCGCGTTCGTGCGCCGCGACGACTATAACTACTACCCCAGCACTGATCCTTTCGCCGACCTGGGCCCGCCGAGTCTTCAGCGACAGTCCGTGGGTCAGAACCGCACGCTCACCAACGCGGGCCTTCGTTCCGATCTCTCCTATGTCAAAGGGATTCACCAGATCAAAGCCGGAGTTACCTACGAGCAGACATTTCTCAATGAAAATGACACCGTTGGGATCGTCGATCCAACCTACAACGCACCCTGCATAATGTCCGTGGCCACCAGTCCCGTAAACCCGTTCCCTTATGTGGCCGCGCCGGCCCCCGGAATCACCGATCCCTCGCAATGTACCGGCGCCTACCAGCCCAATACGGCTCTCAATCCGAACGCGCCCAGCGCGCTTAGTCCCTCCGCCCTGTACCCTCTTTTCAATCCAATCCTGGCTCCCTACGACTTG
Source organism: uncultured Acidobacteriaceae bacterium (assembly GCA_963712035.1). Lineage (GTDB taxonomy): Bacteria > Acidobacteriota > Terriglobia > Terriglobales > Acidobacteriaceae > PALSA-270. The sequence goes on from CAVQGL010000014.1 coordinate 207,869, forward strand.
ACGCGCGGCGGAAGCCCTTACACCTTCAATGGCCACACCGACGTGAAGGAACTTGCTTTGTACGTGCGCGACAACATCACAAAAGGAAACTGGTCTTTCAACCTCGGCCTGCGCGGTGATCTCTACAACGGTCTTTCCAGTCGCGCGGCAGGCCGAGCCTCGGGTTGGAATCGCTTACAACGTTAAACAGACCAACACGATTCTTCGCGTTTCCTACGCACGTACCCTGGAGTCTCCTTTCAATGAGAACCTGGTGCTTTCCAGCATCGGATGCGAGCAATGCCTGTCTTGAACCCGCTTCTTCTCTGTCGGTTCAGCGAGCGGCAGCGTTGAGTCCCGGCTTTCGCAATGAGTTCCATGCGGGCATCGAGCAGGCGTTCGGCAAGTACCTGGTTTTTTCCGGGGAGTGGATTTCGAAGTACACGCACAACGGTTACGATTTCAGCGTGCTCGGCAATACTCCGATCACGTTTCCCATTGAATGGCACAACTCCAAGATCCCCGGATATGCCGGCCGGGTAAGCGTGCCCGATATCCATGGCTTTTCGGCGCTCATGGTCTTCTCCAGCGTGGCGGCGCGCTTCTTCCAGCCGCAGATCGGCGGGGCGGGCGCGACTGTTGCCACCGCCGCCGGACTTCCTTTCCGCATCGATCACGATGAGAAATTCAATCAGACAACCCACTTCCAATACCAGCCCTGGAAGCGTGGGCCGTGGTTGGGCTTCAACTGGCGGTATGACAGCGGACTGGTGGCGGGCGCAACGCCCGTGCTTCGGGACTGACGGGGCAAACGATTGCCCTGGAACGGTCCCTGTAACCGGGTGCCGGCGGCGGATACTGAGCATGGGAGCTGCCAACGTCGGCGAGATTCCCCTTACCGCCGATCAGGAGTTCGAGGCCGGGTTCACCTGCAATGGCGTTCGCGCAACCCCAACCACGCCTTTGCCTTTCAACTGTCCCGCTGCGCAGTTTGGCTCAACTCTCATCAAGATACCCGCGCCAAATACCGAGAACGACGACCATAATCCGCCGCGAATCGCTCCCCGCCACCTTTTCGATCTCGCAGTTGGCGACGATAATTTGTTCCACGGCGACCGGTATAAGTGGAATCTTCGCTTCACGGTAATCAATTTGACCAACAACTACGTGCTTTACAATTTTCTTTCAACCTTTAGCGGTACTCATTACGTGACGCCGCGAACCTATACGGCACAGCTGGGATTTACTTTCTAGCCGGAAGTCTTTTGACGAAGGCGGTTGCTTTTGGGCAACCGCCTTCTATTTACAGCGGGGGAAAAGGGGGAGGGCAGCCGGCTGAGGGGGTGACCCGGCCGCCCATCGGGCTACAACGTGCAAAAAGGAACTACGCTGCGAGAGCTTCCAGCGCAACGCGGTTGCGAATCACCAGCGTTGCTCCCTCCAGTCGGATGAGTTCCTTCTTTTTCAACTCGCTCAACAGACGGGTCACGGTCTCACGTGACGCCCCGATCATTTGCGCCATTTCCTCATGAGTCATAATGGCGCGGATGCGAACTTCACTGCTCGCCAAGTCTTTTCCGCGCCCGCCGCTCCATGAGAGCAACAGCCTCGCCAACTTGCCTGCGGAAGAGCGAGCCAAAACCAGTTCGTGAATGTCCCGGTACATGGATTGAAACTCTATGCTCAGGGCTTGCGCCGCTTGCAGGCCCATCTCTCCATTTCTCTCCATGAGTCGCAACAACGGCTCCCGGTCGACGAAGTTCACATGGCATGGTCCCACGGTTTCGGCGGTCACTTCATAAGGGGTTCCCGTAATGACCGCACTTAACCCCAGTACGTCTCCCGCATCAGCAACCTTGAGAATAAGCACTTTGCCGTCACGAGAAGTCGTCGAGAGCTTGGCCTTGCCTGAGCAAAGTACCATGGCGTTCCTCGGCACTTGACCTTCGACGAAGAGTACCGCGCCCCCGGGATAGGTTGCCGGGCGACTGGCGCTACTGAACGATTTCAGCAGTTCCGGAGACAGTCCGCAGAACCATTTTTCTTTGCGAAACTGGCATGCCAAGCAGCTTTCAATCACTTCCAGGCCATAGGGGGTGTTCATTGGCGCCTCATTCGTCTGGCTCGAGCTTTCCGGGAAAGATGGATAACCTCGGTTACCGGGTCGCGACGTACCGGTCCTGGTCCGGCGCAGATCCCGCACTAGCAATCGCGCATTCTCCGTCTTCGATAGCAAGGTTGCGGCTACGGCACGGGTATCCCGATCAGCGGATCTGAGCCCGTGAATCAACTCCCATCCCGCCCCTGTATCCGCCTCGGTATGCCAGAGGAGACCACAGTGAAAGAGATACAACGGATCGATGCGTGCGTTCAGTTGAGCATGAATCGAAGCATTCGCCGCTCCCTGGTCAAACCGCCGGATGGGCAAGAAGAGAGGCCCCACTGAGGCCGGTGGCAATCGGCTCGTACCAACGAGAATGCCGCCGGTCGTACCACGCATCTGACCACGAAGCAGCGCCACAGCCCCACCATTCTCAGGGTTGTTTGCAGTCCCGCCCCTGGAAGTCTTGGTGCGGGATGATGCAGGTTGTATTCCAAAGTGGGCAGAAATCAAGTCGTGGGAAGGAAAGGAACATCGCCAACAAAATGCGGGCCCCCTTTGGATTTGAGGAGAATTAGCGACGGGCCGTCGGCAGAGTTGCCGGTTCCTCGGCACATGGCCAGTCTCTTAACTCACGTACTCATCGCGCGTAATACTAAACCTCGCAATCATGGACTGCAGCGTAGTCCGTTTGACGCCGAGTCGTACCGCCGCTCCGTGGGCTCCCGAAATGACGCCGCCAGTTTCTTTTAGCACGCGAACAATATGATCTCGTTCCAGCGCCAACAGGGTGCCGTCCAGGATATTCGAGGGTCCGGTCAATTCGCCGAGCGGAGCTTTAAGCACCGGCCCATCCGTGAGAATCACCGATCTTTCGATAAAGTTCTCCAGCTCCCGAATGTTGCCTTGCCAATCACAAGCTTCCATGGCCTGCATGGTTTCGACGGAGACCCTTTCGATCTGCTTCTTCATTCTCTGAGAAAACTTCTGAACGAAATAGTGAACCAGCAAAGGAATGTCAGTTCTGCGCTCGCGAAGCGGCGGCATGACGAATGGGGAAAACATTCAGACGATAATAGAGATCGCTGCGAAACTCCCGTTCTGCGACCCTTGCCGCTAAGATCGCGATTGGTGGCAGCGATCAGCCGGATGTTGACCTTAATCGTGCGCGTGCTGCCCAACCGCTCGAACTCACGGTCCTGCAACACTCGCAGCAGTTTAGGTTGCAATTCCAAAGGGATGTCTCCCACCTCGTCCAGCAGGAGGGTGCCTTTATCGGCCAGTTCAAGGCGGCCGATCTTCTGGCTGATGGCGCCGGTAAAGGCGCCTTTTTCATGGCCAAAGAGTTCGCTCTCCAGCAAGCCCGTGGGAATCGCGGCGCAGTTCAGCTTGATGAAATTGGCGTCCTTTCGCGGGCTCATGCGGTGGATAGCGCGGGCAAGGAGTTCCTTGCCCGTGCCGGTTTCGCCCAGAATCAACACGGTGGCATCGCTGGGGGCAACCGTCTTGGCTTTGTGCAGAGCCCCTGCCAAGGCGGGACTTTCCCCGATAATTTCCTCGAAATTGAGAGTGGAGTGAATCTCCCCTTGCAAGGTAACGCTTCTCTTCCGCCAATCGGTCCTTAAGCTGGGCGATTTCACTATAGGCGCGGCTGTTCTCCAGGGCGAGGGCGACTTGCGCCGCCAGTTGGTTCAAAAGAGCGACATCCGGAAGAGGGAATGCATCCTTTTGCCGGCTTGCCAAGCTCAGCACACCCAATGCTCCCTTGGGACTGATGAGCGGAACGCAGCACACCCGCTGCACACCTTGGTCCAATAACATGCCGGTAATCGGGTGGGGAAAATCGGCCAGTTGTTCCCGGCTGAAGACTCTGGTCCGGCGCTCCAAAAAGGCCAGACCCGCTCCCGTTTCTCTCAGCGGAAGAACGCCCGTCGGTCCCATGGTTTCTCCGGACGCGGAATTGTCCAGCGCGTATAAGCAGAGAGACAGGGAAGCCTCATCATAGAGTGCAATGCTGGCAAAATCGTGCTTGACCACATTGCGGATGACGCGCGTGATCGCAGGAAAGAGCTCCTTGAGATCGAGGTTGGATACCAACGCCGCATTGATTTCCAACAGCGCCTGCATTCGATTCTTTTCTTCTTGTAATGCGGTGCGGTTCAATACATTTTCCAGAGACAACGCCACCATTTGAGCCATGCCTTGCAAGAGACGCAACTGGGCTTCGCCGTAAAGATTGGATTGCGAGCTACCCAGCGAAAGTGTCCCGAACCGCCGTTGCTTGGTAGTCAAAGGCAGCTCACAGAAGGAACGCATCCCCATCTCTCGGGCCTCGTTGAGGTATGACGAGAAGCGCGGTTCCGTCTGCAGATCCGCAAAAGTCAATGGCTGTTGGTTTTCCCAGACCCACCCGGCGGTGGTGTCCGCCATGGGAAGCTCAACCGGCGCGCTCCCCCGATGACCACCTTCCCAGACGCGCGAACACAATGTGTTTTTCAGCGGATCGTGCAGGCAAACTCTAGCATGTTCAAAGTGGGCGATCTGGTGAAGTCGTTCGGTGAGATCGGGGAACAGTTCTCCCAAGTCCTGGTGATGGACCATAAGGTCCGCCAATCGCAGCAAGGCTTCAAAGCGACGAAGCTCGTCCTCACAACCGAAGTGGTCTTCGGACGCCATTTGCAAGAGCTCGCACCAAACTCCCCCTCAAGCAAAGCCTTCCGAATATCTCCACGTCCACTTTGCCCCAAAATTCTAAACCCTTTGTTATTTTGTCAACAGAAAAAGTCTAAAGATAGGTTTCCCGAACAAGGAGTGCACCCTAAATCCGCTTTCAGAAGCTGATCGAAGGATACAATTTGATCATGGCCCGAGGCTGGGAGAGTAAGTCGGTTGAAGAACAGCAGGCGGAATCGATCGGGGGTAGAAAATCCCCGCAGCCTTTATGACTCCCGCGCAGTTGCTCCGCGAGAAGAAAGTGAAGGACCTGCAACTCGCTCGGGCGCATGTTGTGGAGCAACTCCGGAGGGCGACGAATCCCCGCCATCGCAAAATGCTGGAGGAAGGCCTCGCCGACCTCGAGGCGAAACTCGCCCCGCTGACTTAAGCGACGCAAGGTTCCTCTTGTAACATTCTGACGTATAATGGGCTTGCCCCTATGAAAGCCTACGTATACGTTTCTCTAAAGAAGAGTGTGCTGGATCCCCAGGGCAAGACTATCCAGGGCGCCCTCAAAAAGATGGGCTACAAGGGATTGGAAGAGGTCCGCCAGGGCAAATATTTCGAGCTGACGCTGGACGGCGGCCTTACCCGGCCCGAAGCGGAGGCCGAAGTGGCGCGCATGGCGCGCGAAGTCCTCACCAATCCTGTGATTGAAGAGTTTCGTTTCTCCCTGGAAGACTAGCCGGCTTCTCTCCCGATTTGGCGGTCGTCAGGGCCGCCCTGCATGCAGGGCTCATAACTTTCAAGAATCTTCGGTTTCCCCAGCCGAAACCAGGAGTTTTTCCATGTGCGGCATTGTCGGATATGTGGGTAAGAAGAGGGTCGTTCCCGTCATTCTGGACGGTTTGAAACGGCTGGAATACCGCGGCTATGACTCGGCGGGAATCGCAGTTTGCGGCAATGGCGAGGGTCTGCAGATCCGCCGCGCCGAAGGCAAGTTGCGCAACCTCGAAGAAGTGATCCGGCTGCAGCCGATCGACGGCACCTACGGCATTGGCCACACTCGCTGGGCCACCCACGGCCGCCCCACGGAAGAAAACGCTCACCCGCACCGCGACTGCACCGGCCGCATTGTCGTGGTGCATAACGGCATCATCGAGAACTACGTTCTCCTGAAAAAGAAACTCATCGAAGAAGGCCACGTTTCACTACCGAAACCGACACTGAAGTGATTGCTCACCTGGTGGAGAAGTTCTTTGTGAAACCGGCCAACGGCAATCGTCCTTCTCTGGAAGAGGCGGTGCGCAAGACGGTCGGGATGCTGACTGGCGTGTTCGCCTTGGCCGTGATTGCGGTGGACGAACCCAACAAAATTGTGGCGGCTCGCAACGGTCCCCCAGCGGTCATCGGACTTGGGCAAGGACGAATATTTCGTCGCTTCCGATGTGCCTGCCATTCTTTATCACACCCGCGATCTGTTCTTTCTCGCCGATGGAGATCTGGCCGTGATCACGCCCGATGGCGTGCAGCTCACCGACTTTAACGGCCAGCCCATTGTCCGCCAGGTCCAGCACGTGACCTGGGACCCGGTCATGGCGGAAAAAGGCGGCTTCAAACATTTCATGCTCAAGGAAATCTATGAGCAGCCGCGCGCCGTGCGCGATACCACTTTGGGTCGCATTTCGCAGGATACTGGCCACGTCTTTCTTGATGAGATGGAGATTACCGAAGCGGAATTCAAGGCGGCCAAGAAGATCAACATCGCCGCTTGTGGAACCAGTTGGCATGCCGCGCAAGCCGGCAAGTTCATGATCGAGGGTTTGGCGCGAGTTCCGGTCGAAGTGGATTACGCCAGCGAGTGGCGTTATCGCGATCCCATCATTCCGCTCCGACACCATCACGATTCTGATTTCGCAGTCCGGCGAAACGGCCGACACCATTGCCGCGCAGCGCGAAGCCAAAGCCAAAGGCTCGAAGACTCTCGCCATCTGCAACGTGGTGGGCTCGATGATCACGCGCGAGGCTGCGGGCACAATTTATACCCATGCCGGTCCTGAGATCGGAGTGGCTTCCACCAAAGCATTCACCTGCCAACTCACCGCGCTTTATCTTTTCGCGCTTTATCTGGCGCAAGTGCGGGGAGTGATGACCCCGGAGCAAGCCGTCGATGCGGTGCAGGAACTGACGCGCATTCCTGGAAAATTGGAACACTTGCTCACTCACGAAGAAGCTTGCGAAGATCTGGCCAAAGAGTATGCCCGTGCCCAGGATTTTCTGTTTCTGGGCCGCGGTATCCACTATCCCATCGCGCTTGGAAGGGGCGCTCAAGCTGAAGGAAGTTTCCTACATCCACGCAGAAGGATATCCTGCCGGCGAGATGAAGCATGGCCCCAATGCTTTAATCGATGAGAATCTTCCGGTCGTCATCATTGCCACTTGCGATCACAATAGCGAGCTTTCGCGGACGCGTTACGAAAAAACTTGCTCGAACCTTAAAGAAGTAAAAGCCCGATCCGGCCGGGTGATCGCATTAGCCACCGAAGGGGATGACGAGATCAAGGACGCGGCCGATCACGTGCTGTATGTCCCGGCGGCGCCGGAAGAATTATCGCCTATTCTGGAAATCGTGCCGCTTCAGCTTCTGGCGTATCACATCGCCGTGCGCCGCGGCTGCGATGTCGATCAACCTAGGAACCTGGCAAAGTCGGTAACTGTGGAGTAATGAATTTGTTTCCCGGTCCCGCAAAACTTACTCGCGAGACCGCGTCAGTTGGGCAGTCTCCGTCATCTAAGAAATTAATGACCCCTACTCAAGCCTTTGCCGCTCGCCTTACCGGCTCCATCTCCCTATCCGCGCAAGTTCGGCACCTTGAATTTGAAATGAAAGGGCTACCCAACTTTCGCTTTGTGCCCGGCCAATGGTTGTCCTTCAAACAGCGCCAAATGGATGGCGAGGAAATCACGCGCCCCTATTACATCGCCTCACCGCCCGCGCGCGACAACCGGTTTGCTCTTTGTCTGAATCGCGTGCAGGACGGATTCATGTCGAATTTTCTTTGCGACATGAAAGAAGGGGATGAGATTTCCTGCGAAGGCCCGTCCGGTGATTTCATTCTGAAGCCCCCGTTAAAAGACACCATCTTCATCGCCACCAGCACCGGGATCGCGCCCTTTCGCTCGATGTTGCATTGGCTGCTTTCGGAAACCACACGTCATCAGGACAACCGGTTCTGGCTGCTTTTTGGCAGCCGCTACGAAAGCGATATTTATTACCACGGGGAATTCCTGGAGCTCGCGGCCAGACACCCAAACTTTCACTACCTGCCCACGCTCAGCCGCGGCGGCTCGGAATGGCAAGGCCTGCGCGGTTACGTGCAGGAACATATTGCGGAGATTGCGCAAGGCCGGACCGATATGCATGCCTACATCTGCGGCCTCGACAAAATGATTAAGACAAACTGCGATTTGCTGCTGGAACTAGGCTGGGAGCGCAGCGCGATCCTCTACGAGAAATACGACTAGCGGGACGTTCATGGCCGATTACCCCTGTAATCTGGCGACGCATCGCCAAGCGGCTATGCTATAAGGTTGGCATGGACCGCCGAAGTGGTCAAACGATTCATACGCATTCTGACCGGCATCGCTCTGCTCGCCACCGGCGGTTATTTTACATTTCGGGTAGCCGATGGCCTGGGTGCCGTGTGGCGCAAAGAGGCCGCGGTTAAGCCTGCTCCCAGGCAGAACTCTCCGACTGACCCTGACGATGTCACCAACCTGGCACAATTGAAGGTTTATAGCCTTCTTGCGCAGCAGCAGGATGACACGGCGCCCGCGGGCAACGACGACGTACGCGCTCCACGAATGACGGGACCGGCCTCGCCGCTTGACCACGTGCACCCTTCGCCAGGCAGCAGCCCACATCGTCTTCTCCGTAGCCGGCTGTCGCTGGAGTCCTATCAAGGTTTCAGCTTTGTCGTGCCGGCGCACGCCCTTCACCCCAGGCTGGCGGGCACATTCAAATCCTTGACCAAAGGCGATGGCCCATATTCCATGAATGTGGACGTCATGCTGCTGAATCCGGAGGAATTCGAAGACTTGCTTCATCACCGGCAAGGAACCGCGAGTTTTGCTATAGGAGGACCGGACGGGGAAATCGACTGGGCTTTGAGTCCGACTTTCTTTGTGCCCCAAAAGTATTATCTGGTTTTTCGTAACCCTACAAGACCGCCCGCCGCCGAATTGGTCGACGTGGATTTCTCCATTAGCTTTGATTGACTTTTGTTTTTCGATATCTGCGAAAGGGAAAACTCCGGCTGATGACGTTTTCTATGTAGGCTCCGGCAGCGGGTTCACCGGCGAATAATCAACAAACTTCCAGCGCTGCGTAAACGCCTCTTCCGTGGAGATGACTTCATCCACATGAAACTTCAGCAGCCGTTTCGCTCCCGGAAAGCGGAGGGTCTGTTCCTTGTCCCAAACAACTTCCGCCGCGCCTGTGAGTTGCAAAGTGCTTCCATCCTCGAAGTTCACGAACAACAACCCTGCTTTGGAATAGACAACGAGGTTCCCTAAGCTTTGAAACATGTTATTTCCCGAATAATCGGGCCACTCCAATTCGTTCGCTCCTCGCGCCGTGACAAACCCTGGCATCCCGCCCCGATGGGAGGCGTCGCACCCGGCTTCAGGATGGAAAGTTGCCAGGAAAAACGTGTCCGCACGGATAATTCGGTTCTGTTGATCCAGGCCCAGGCCGAAAGATCGCGCGCTCTTACGAGAAGCCGTATTTCTCTCCGGGGCCACAGGGACTCTGCGTTGAATGTACTTGGTGCAATTGGAATAAACTTGCTCGGCATTTATCGACAATCCCAAGGAAGAATGGTGTGCATCCCCGTTCACTCGCATTCGTTTTCTGGAACTCGGGTCGAGGATTAGCACACCAATTTGCGGATTGCTCCGAAGGTTTTCCCAGAGCGGATCATCGTCGTGCACCGGCGACGCAATCCGCAAGGTGCGCTCATCCGGAATGCTGAGAAATCCGGGCTCTCCGACGAGCGCGGACGCCCAGACTCTGCCATCGCCGCCCACACTCCCGACCACGGCAAGCCTTTGTGCAGAAACGAATCCGCCGGCCGCGGGAGGAACAAATGGCAGGATCATTTCACCGATCGCGTCCGCTTGCTGCCGGACTCCGGCGCGCTCCTGAACCTCCAACTCTCCCGCGTGGTAATACTCAGATTCACACATTGCGTAGACACCCGCCGCCCTAGACCTGAAATATAACTCAGAATTCTTGCCGCGGTCGCGCTAGGGATGGCCAGACCATCGCTCGGTGATTTCCTGAACAAAATCGTCGGGGGCTTTTGCCTGATACAACACCGGAACCCCATTCCCAGCGGGCGGCAATAGAACTAAACGAAAACCATCTCCCTGATACAGTCGCATCGCACGGCCATTAGCCGCCCGGAACCATCCCGAACGGTAATGACTGTTCGCGAACCCGTTGGTCCGCGCAACCGGTCTCCAATCGGGTTCTTCGGCAAGATCGACCACGCGAATGTGAGCGACGTCCACAGCAGAGGCCTGCAGGGTCACGGGATAGAACTTATCGTGGATTGTCAGGGTGTCATTCGTCAACGTATAGGCGGGTGGACCCGGCGAGTAGCGCATCGCCCAAACGGCAAGCCCCGCCGCCGAAATCGCGATCGCGACCCCAACCAAAACTCCCACTGAGACGGGCGAACCGGCGGGTTGAATCCCCGTGAAGGGCTCAGGAGTGAAGGACGCCCCGGTGGGTGCGGCATTGCCGAGAGCCAGCAGAAACGCTTCTTTGTCATCCGGGCTGAACAGCACTGTCTTCGCCGCAGTCCTTACGACCACTGCATGGCTACGGTTGGTGACATACCAGGTCGAAGTGCCGAGCGTACGCGTACGAAACAGTCCGTAGTAGCCAAACAGCCCGCCGCTGCCCCATAGCCGGATGCAACCCCGCAAATCGTCTTTGGTGATCGCCCTGGCTTCGCGCACTCCTTCCAACGGAATGCGGACATCTCCGATAAGTCGTTTCACGGTAATTGCGCCGTCAGAAACTACGTATTCCCGTGGTGAATACGCAAATCCCACGCCGAAAACGGCCAGCGCGAGACCAGCCACGGGCAGATTATGAACGGCGACTGCAGCGATCAGAAGCACGAGGCAAGCCAGCGTGGAGATGACTTTCGTAGGCGTATCGTAAGAAGCTGAAAAGCGACTCGTCAGTCCTAATGGCATCGCGTCTACCCGGAGATGAGTTTATCTCCCTTTTGCGAGGCGCCAAAGCTTGATTCCTTCAGGCGAACCGAAAGTTGAAGCCCGCGATCCAAGCAAGAATGCCGAGCACCCACATTAGTATTTGCCGAAATCGTGGGATTGCGGCACACTGGCCGCAGAGGTGGAACCATGTTCGAATTGGCCGACAAGACTTGTGTGCCCTGCAAAGGCGGGATCCCACCCATGAAGGGACGCGAACTCGAAGCCCTGCTTAAGCACGCTCCCCATTGGAAGGCGGTGAACGAGCATCACATCGTACGTACGTTCACCTTTCCCGATTTCAGGCAAGCGCTGGCGTTTGTAAACCAAGTAGGCGAAGTCGCCGAACAGCAAGGCCACCACCCCGACATTCTGCTTACCTGGGGAAAAGTGGAGATCACGTTGTGGACGCACAAGATTGACGGGCTCACCGAAAGTGACTTCATCATGGCGGCAAAAATTGACCGCCTGCACCCGGACTGAATCCGCATCAGGACTAAGACGGGTCGTCAGGATTTGAGCTTAGGATGGACGTAGCGCTCCATTTCCGCCGTCCACTTGAGAAAGCGCCAGAGATTACCGCGCTCGCGCCAGGCGAATTCCCAAAACACGAGAAACCCGATCTGCTGCATGCGGACGCCACAGTAAGTTTCGACTCTCCAGAGGAGATAAGGGCTGCGCCAGGGGGTGAGGCGATGGCCACGAGTCGCGTTCCAAAGAAAACGCACCATGTACCGCATAGGTCCATTGTAGCTCTTGGCCAGGTACTGGCTTCTAGCTGCGAGCCTTCAGTTGCTGGATCTCATTTGGAATCTCATAGGCAGCGTAGATCACAAGGGCCTTGTACGGCGTTAGAAGCCAGTAGCTAGCAGCCAGAAGCGAACAACTCCCCTACAAATCGTACTTCTTCACCAAGTGCCGGAACGAGCGATAGGAGATACTCAAAGCATCCGCAGCCCGGGTTTGTACACCATTTGACTGGGCTAAGGCCGCCAGCAACAAAGACTTTTCGATATCGGCAACGTATTTTTCCATGGCGACGCCTTCCGGCAGCACTGACCCGGTTGCAAATGCGTTACCGCCAGTCATGCCGGCGGCCACGGCACGCGCCTTGGGACGCTCCGCAGGCAATTCGACATGCAGCTCCTGCCCCGTCTCCAAGGCGACCGCGCGTTCAATCGTGTTCTCCAGTTGGCGCACATTCCCCGGCCATTCATAGCCGCACAGAGCATCGAGCGACTCCTGATGCACGCGCTGAATGTTTCTGCCAGCGGCCGGAGCATATTTCTTTAAAAAGTGATTCACCAGCAAAGGCACGTCTTCCCGGCGCTCGCGCAGGGGAGGAACATTGACCGGAATTACACTGAGCCGGTAATAGAGATCCTCGCGAAAGGTGTTGTCCGCCACTTGCTTGTCCAGATGGCGATTGGTGGCCGCAATCACCCGCACGTCAATCGGAGTCTCGTCCGTGCCCCCCACCGGGCGCACACAGCGTTCCTGGAGCACGCGCAGCAACTTCACCTGCATCGTCAGGCTCATTTCGCTGATTTCGTCGAGAAATATCGTTCCTTGATTTGCCACTTCAAACAATCCCCGTTTGTTCTGGTTGGCGCCAGTGAAGGCCCCTTTCACGTAACCAAAAAGTTCGCTCTCCAACAAGGTTTCGGGAAATGCACCGCAGTTGATCGACACAAATGGATCCGCGGCACGAGGTGAGCACACGTGCACGGCTCGCGCCACCAACTCCTTGCCCGTACCGCTCTCCCCGTAGATCAGAATCGTACTCTGCGTCGACGCCACGGTGCGGATGGTCTGCTTCAGCTTTTCCATCGCGGAACTGACGCCCACAATGTTATCCAGTGAATTGCGGGCAGCTGCGTCGCGTTTGAAAGCAAAATTCTGGCGGCTGAGAGCTTGCTTCTCCAGCACGCGAGTGATCGCAATCTTAATTTCATTTACCAAGCCCGGAGACTTGCGGATATAGTCGCTGGCCCCGCCTGCTTTCACCGCTTCCACGGCCGCTTCATAATCTTCCACTGCTGTAATGAGGATGACTGCGGAGTCTGGCGAAACTTGATGGGCATAACGCAGTACCTCGATGCCGTTGGTTTGCGGCATCCGGATATCGGTGATGATTAAGTCGTAGAGAGCACTATCCAGCTTTCTCTTGGCGCCTTCCCCCGAATTCACGGTTTCGATCTTGTGGCCTTCGCGGCGCAGGGCAATGTCGAGCATTTCGCAAATGGAGCGTTCATCATCACACACCAGAATATTACCCATGAAGTTGTCCTCCTGCAGCAACGGCGCCGGCGTGGGGTTCGCTGGGAGCAGAGCTCGAGATTCGCCCCGCTGCCGCTGCTTCCCCTGCCACGTTTTCCGCAGCGGCAATGTGGCGCAACCGCAATACAAATTCGCTTCCCTGCCCGAGTTTGGAACGAGCCCAGACTTTGCCCTCGTGGGCCTGCACAATCTGATATACGATGGCTAGCCCCAAGCCGGTGCCCCCTTCGAATTCGGACTGAAATGGCTCAAAGATTTTCTCCACCAACTGCGGCCGCATGCCCGGCCCGGTATCGGCGAAGATGATTTGCCAGTCACTGTTCTCTACCTGCAGAGGAACGCGGAGGGTGCCGCCGCTTTCCCGCATGGCTCGTACCGCGTTTTCGCAAAAATTCCAGAACACCTGTTTGAGCTTGTCTCCATCAGCCAAAGTCCAGGCCTGTGCCGCTTCGAAGTGGCGTTCCAGAGTAATGCCCCGGTTTTCCGCCGCCAGCCGATGCTCAATCAAAGTGAGCGTGTCTTCCAGCAGTGGCACGAGATCGACCTCGGCGAAGCGATATTGCTTGCCGCGGGAATAGGCCAGAAAGTCGGTGATGATACCGTTCAACCTCTCGGACTCTCGGGTCACGATTTGCAGCAACTGACGATGTTCCGCGCTCAAATCGGGGACGGCAGTAAGCAAGCTTACGGATCCCGCGATCGAGGTCAACGGATTGCGGATTTCGTGCGCAATGGCGGCGGCCAACCGTCCCACCGCTGCCAAACGATCTTGCATGCGCACTTCCCTCTCCAATCGCCGGATCTCGGTCAGATCGTCCAGCGTGTAGACATACCCGACCGTGCCGTGATCGGCCACCGCAAGTTCAGAGACCCGAACCCGAAAAGTTTTGTGGAAGTTGCTTCGGGTTGCGGAACGCACCTCGTTGTGCGGCCGCTCCGACCCCGGCTGGGGCAACGGGTCTACAAAGAATTCCTGGATGTTGCGGCCGATCAATTGCTGTTCCGACCTTTCCAGTAAGGTTTGAGCGGCAGGATTAACCAGAGTAACGTGGCCTTCCAAACCGGTCGTGATCAGCCCTCCACTCACGGCCTGGATGATGTTTTCATGCAAGGCCTGCAGATTCCGCAGCGCGCCGCTGGTGTGTTTCAGCCGGACGTCAACCTGGCGCAACTTCGAGGAGAGCAACGCCGCCAGGTAAGCGACCGCAAGAAACGCGAAGAGATTCACCAGAATGATGGCTTGCAGAGTGCGCACCCCTGGGTGGGTGCTGGAATAGGAGGGAACAATTTCGAAATAGGCTAACTCCAGAATAGTCCCGTATAAGATGAAAGCCAGAGCGGCGGTCAGGTAGGCCCAAAGGCGCGGCAGCAGCACACACGCCACAATAATAACCAGCGGATAAAGGAAGTTCAGTGAACTGTCCACTCCGCCGGTGGCGTAAACAACCAGCGTTACCATTAACAGATCGGCGACTACCTGTAACAGCGACTGGATGCGCTGCTCATCCCAAAAAGAAACCAACACCAGAAAGAAAATGGAAATGGTGTACCACAGGAGCATGGTCTGGGTGAACAAACGCAGGGGCAAAGTGGAGGGTGTCAGGCGCGCGATCGCCAGCTCGATGCCCAATAAGAATGTGAGAATGATGATGCGAACTTTGACCAGCCAAGCCAGCCACGATCGCTCATCGAACAAGGAAGACATGTGTAATCCAGATTTCGCTTGGCAGCGAGTCCCTGGTGCTGAGTGCCAGTATTAAATGCGGCGTTGTTGCTACCGGCACCTCGAACCAGGACTCCCCTTCCGTACCCGCTACTTTCAAACTAGCCTGCCAATTTTCCGATCATGGCAAACAGGGGCATGTACAGCGAAATTACGATGCCCCCGACCGAGAGGCCGAGGATCGCAATGATGACAGGCTCCAACATCGCCAGCATGTCCTTGGTAGCACTGTCCACTTCTTCTTCGTAAAAGTCGGCGATCTTCTGCAACATGGCGTCCATGGCGCCGGTGGCTTCGCCCACGCCGATCATCTGGGTCACCATGTTGGGAAACACGCCGCACTCCCGCAGCGGGTCCACGATGGTGCGCCCTTCTTCGATGGCCTTGCGCACTTTCATCAGCGCTTCTTCCAGCACTGCGTTTCCGGAGGTTCTCGCAGTGATCGACAAGCCTTCGAGAATCGGCACACCCGAAGTAATCAAGGTGCCGAGCGTCCGGGTGAAGCGAGCCACAGCGATTTTGCGCAACAGGATGCCAAGAATGGGCAACTTCAGCAACATGAGATCGAAGTAGTAGCGGCCTCGGGGATCCTTGCGGATTTGTTTAATCCCGATGACCAGGCCAAAGAGGCCGATAAAGAAAAACCACCAGAACTGCCCGACGAAGCGGCTCAGTCCCATCACGATGCGCGTGGGCAAGGGCAAGGTGACGCCGAGGCCGACAAATAAGTTGGCGAAAATCGGCACCACCCACTTCAGCAGGGCGCCGACAATCAAAACCGCCAAGCTAACAACGGCAATCGGATAAATGAGAGCCGATTTCACCGCAGACCGCAATCTGACTGCTTTCTCGACGTAGAGTGCCAGGCGCTGCAGAATGATGTCGAGAATACCCCCAGTTTCACCGGCTTCGATCATGTTGGTGGTCAAGTCATCGAAAATCTTGGGATACTGGCGCATGGCATTGGCCAGGGTGGCGCCCCCTTCGACCGTGGTGCGCACTCCGGTCAAGGTCTTTTGAAAAGCCGGGTTCTCCTGATTGGCAGCCAGAATTTCCAGGCATTGCACCAGCGGCAGGCCAGCATCGATCATGACCGAAAATTGGCGGAAGAAGATCGCAATGTCCTTGGTTTTGACTTTGCCGGAGCCAAACGTCGGCATCGCAAATTCTTTTCCCTTCTCGCGAACCGGCCCCGGTGTAATGTGTTCGCGGCGCAATTGCGTCATCAGCGCTTGCTTATTGGTGGCTGTGCGCTCGCCGCTGACCTTCTGGCCTTCTGCTGTCTTGCCTGAAAATGTGAAAACTGGCATGGTAAATTCTCCTCAATTCCACAATGCTGTCGGTCGGCCCACTGTTTTCCCGCTCCGCTTTTTACGTTTCTCCAACTACGCTTCTGGCGATCGCAACGGTCGAAACTGTTTTTGGCGGCGCGGTCACCGTTTGCCCAGCGTCGCTCCTTTGGCCATGGAGGGAGCGGGCGCCTGACGCGTCAACAAGCTTGCGCCCCGGTTGATCATCTCCTGCAATTCATCCTGGTTGCTGGATCGCGCCAAAGCCACTTCCAACGTAATCTGTTTTTGGAAGTACAACGTCGCCAGCGCCTGATTGAACGTTTGCATTCCGAACTTGTCCTGTCCGGATTGCATTGACGAATAAATCTGGTGAATCTTGTCCTCCCGAATCAGGTTGCGTACCGCCGCATTGGGTACCAGCACCTCCATGCACATGGCCCGGCCTTTATTGTCTGATCTCGGCAGTAGGCTTTGGCAGAGAATACCTTCCAGCACCAGGGACAACTGAGCCCGAATCTGCGGCTGCTGGTGCGCCGGAAAAACGTCGATGATACGGGTGATCGTGGAGATGGCCGAATTGGTGTGCAAGGTGCCGAACGTCAAGTGGCCGGTTTCCGCGATCCGCAGCGCCGACTCGATGGTCTCCAGATCTCGCATTTCGCCGATCAGCACTACGTCGGGATCTTCACGAAGCGCGGCGCGCAGCGCATCGCTAAAGCTCTTGGTGTCGGCATGCAGTTCGCGCTGGTTCACCACGCAATTCTTGTTCATGTGCACAAATTCGATCGGATCCTCAATGGTGAGGATGTGCTCATGCCGCTCGGCATTGATCTTGTCGATCATGGCGGCCAAAGTGGTGGATTTGCCCGATCCGGTCGGTCCCGTAACCAGTACCAAGCCGCGCGGCTTGTCGCACAGTTTTGTAACTACCGCAGGCAGACCGAGCTGGTTGAACGACTTAATTTCGAACGGAATCACACGCAGTACTGCGGCCGTTGCGCCTCTCTGGTTGAACACGTTGGCGCGGAAACGAGCCAGACCTTTTAGGCCGAAAGAGAAGTCCAACTCAAAGGTCTCTTCGAAACGATGCTTCTGCGCATCGGTCATGACGCTATAGGCCAGCTGCTTGGTTTCGGACGGCGTCAACTGCGGCAAATCCAGCGGCACCAGATGTCCATGCACGCGGATCTGCGGCGGAGTATTCGTGGTGACGTGGAGGTCGCTGCCTCCCATCTCCAGCATTCGTTTCAACAAATCGCTCAATGTAAGCGCCATAAAATTATGTTCCCTTCCGAGCTTCAGAATCCGATTGCGTGATTGGGTAATTGCGTAATTTGGTAATTGAAAACCCGGTCAAATTACCCAATTACAAAATTCCGCAATTACTCAATGCTCCTTAATGAATCGTTTCGCGAGCCACTTCTTCGAGAGTCGTCATGCCACCTGCCACCTTGATGAGCCCACTGCGGCGCAAGGTGATCATGCCCCGCTCAATAGCGCGCTTCTTCAGTTCCACCGCGGATGCGCCCACCAGAACCAGCTCCTTGATGTCGTCATCCACTTCCATGACTTCGTACAAGCCCGTACGGCCCTTGTATCCGGTGTTATTACAGGTGGCGCAGCCACGGCCCTTGCGGATTTTCACGGTCTTGGCTTCCTCTGGCCCGTAGCCTTCTTCAATCAGAGCTTGCACCGGCATGTCGACCACTTCGGCACACTCCTGGCAAATGCGCCGCACCAAGCGCTGTGCGCAGATAAGGTGAACTGAGGTCGCCACCAGGAAGGGCTCAATGCCCATATTCATCAATCGAGTGATGGTCTCCGGTGCGCCGTTGGTATGCAGCGTGGAAAGTACAAGGTGTCCAGTCAGTGCGGCTTTAATGGCAATTTCCGCAGTTTCAAAGTCACGAATTTCGCCCACCAGAATGATGTTGGGATCCTGCCGCAAGAAGGCGCGCAATGAGGTCGCAAAATTCAACCCGATTTGCTCTTTCATCTGCACCTGGTTTACTCCACCCAACTGAAACTCGACCGGATCTTCCGCGGTCATGATATTGGTGTCGGGTGTGTTGAGCCGCGATATGGCGGAGTACAAAGTATTGGTCTTGCCTGAGCCGGTAGGTCCCGTGACCAGCACCATGCCGTAAGGCTTCAGAATGGCTTTCTCGAATTTGACCAGCGACTCGGATTCGAAACCCAGTTTGGTCATATCCAATCTGAGGTTTTCCTTATCCAAAAGCCGCATCACAATCTTTTCGCCCCAGAGCGTAGGCAAAGTGCTGACGCGGAAATCCAATTGCTTCTTGCGGCCGCCAAGCACCATTTTCAGCATGATGCGGCCGTCTTGCGGTAGCCGCTTCTCGCTGATATCCAGCTTGGACATAATCTTGACGCGGGAGGTAATGGCGTCCTTCAATTTGAGAGGCGGCGTCATGATGCTCTGCAGAACTCCGTCAATACGGAAACGTACGCGGAATTCTTTTTCGTAGGGCTCCATGTGGATGTCGCTGGCCCCGCGCTTCACCGCATCGGTCAGCACCAGGTTTACCAGTTTGACGATGGGCGCTTCGTCAGCCGCCTTCTCCAGATCGGCCAGGCCCAGTTCCTCTTGCTCGGCCTGCAGTTCAACGTCGGCATCTCCCATCTCGGTCATCGACTGCATGACCTGCTCAAGATCTTCCTGATGGGTAGTGCCGTAGGCTTTCTCGATGCCCTCCAGAATCGAACTCTCCGACGCCACCACTGGCTCGATGTTGAAGCCGGTCATGAACTTGATGTCGTCCATGGCGAAGACATTGGTGGGATCCACCATGGCGATGGTCAGCGACGCGCCCACGCGGCTCAGGGGCAGAATCTGATAGCGTTTCGCGGTTTCAAACGGAATGAGCTTTACCACCGAGGGATCAATCTCGAAGTAAGAGAGATTGATGGCGGGAACGCCGTATTGCCGCGAAAGGAAGTTGGTGACGTCTTCGTCGGTCAGGAAACCGAGCTTCACCAAGGCAGAGCCCAGGCGGCAGTTGGTCTCCTTCTGAATCTTCGTCGCCTGTTCCAGTTGCTCCTGGGTTATGACCTTCTCTTTAACGAGAAGATCACCCAGCCGTTGAGACATACCACGATCTCCTATCCAAGCGGCAGAGAATCCGGTTGTGGAGCAGTTTGATGTCATCCTGAGCAAGCGTTCTTGTGCTCAGCGAAGGATCTGGGCGAGCCGCGCGAAGGGTCGCGTTCTCCGCGACCGAATCACCGCACGTTTGTCTCGCTTGCTTACTAAACTGCACCACTGCCAGAAATACCGTTGAATTGCTCGATTCACGCGGAATTGTGGCTGTTTAACCAGGGGAGAGGCAGCCCATTTCGCGTTGACACAAATTGTCACCGCAGACGCGAAACGGTACCAGTAACTTTGGTTCCAAATACCTTCGTGCAGCCCCTCTAACTTACAGAAAGAACATCCGCAGACCATACTAAACATGCGCTCAAACCGCGGAAGTGCAGGACAAAAAACCGATAACGTCTTCGCGGCGAAACATTACTTTCGTTTGCTTGCAGGGCGCCAAATCGCTGCGGCAAGGGCGCAGACGCGACCTGGACAATCCGCAACTATTTTGTGCGTGAACGTTCGTCGTTCCGGCGTGGCGCACTCAGGAATTCCGGTAATTCACGAACCCGCTTACTGAGGAGAGTCTCGCCACTGTTTTCGAGCTATGAACTTGGATCGAGGCTCAGCCATGGAGTTTTTCCTGAGATAAGAAGGATGTGAGAGGAGGTCAAACCAAATTTCCGGGAAGTAGTAAGACTATAAAAGCCCACCGCTTACTGTGAACGATCGTGTGCAAAAATCGGATTAATTCAATCGCGTATTCACTAAGACACGCCGCTTCAATGGATTGCAAACCTCGTCAGAACCTCAGGCCAGTCGTAAGTTTGCACCGAAAAGCGGCATTGACATTCATTAAAGGACTGTTACATTGATCCCCGTCGACGGCTGAAAGGGTTGGCTTAAATAAAACTTCGCCGATCCGAAGTAGGCTGAGTGATTAGCTTGAACGGGTAACCAGACAAGCTTCCGGACCCGAAAAAACCGACGGCGTCTGCGAGGACCTGTTGGGGTTTGGAACTGCGAAAGCAGTGATCGCATCAAGGGCTGTGACGGTACATGCATCCACGCAGCTAGCTCCCTCGCAGGAGTTGGCGGCTAGAGCATAACCAATGTCACAGCCTTTCTCTTTTTTTCTATCGACTTTTCTAACGACGCGGTACTTTTGAGTTTTTTCGCTCGATCCAAACCCTCCCAGTTCTCAATCCCGTGGTAAATGATTTGCGCACTAGCAACGCGACTCGTCGAGCATCGTGAAATTACAGAAGCTGCGCTCGCTGTCCTAGGAGCAGCCCCAGTACTCCGTCCTGCAGGAAATGCGCGGCCATGCCAGGCAAAAGGCTGCGTCTCCATTGGGCCATCGCCCCAAACAGACAGCCGTAGACCGAGATCAATGCCATGTACTTGAATCCTTGGTAGCCGTGTGCGGCGCCGAAGATGATTCCCTGCATAATCACGGCTGCCATCGCACTTTTGGTCAGCGCTGTAAATTGCCGCTGTAAGTAGCCGCGGAAAATCATCTCCTCACAAATGCCTGCCGTCAGCGAAAGGAGCACAAAAGCCAAGGTCTCCGTCAATCGGCGAGGAAAGAGTCCTCGCAGCGCAGGATTTGGCGTCGCTTTCAGCAGATGTCCGAGCACGCTTAACAAAATGTTGGAGCCCACCAGGAAGATGATTGCCAGTCCTAGATCGACGAGGATTCTCTTCCAGCCCGACCATCTTTGCCCCACGAGGTCCCACACCCGATTGCCACGAAGCCGCATTCCGAACCAAATAAACCCCACCGTCAGCCATTCGAATGATGCCGCGGTCACGTAGCCCGCAATGTGGCGATGGCCTTTTATGCCGAGCGCACTGTGGGAGCGCGCCCCGAGAGCAGAGAACCCGAGCAGGATCACGACCACGATAGCGGTGTGCCAAAGCGGCGCGATCGGTTCGGAATCTTGCATATTACGGCAGGCTCAACCTTCCGCGCTGAGTATAACCCGGGAACGGAATATTCAGTTTCGATCTTAGGGTGCCCCACGTTTGCCCGGGGTTGGCAAACGTGGGACCTCGCCCGAAGCCGCTAGCCTTTCCCCAGGGTTGTTCGCTGACGTTTGCAACTGGAAATCATCGTTCGCAAGGAACGCCCGGGAAACTGTCCTTCCGATCGTCTAATTTTGTACAAGCGCCAGCTATGGGCACCCGCCAATAACCGTGGTCGCTTACCAGCTGATAAAATACATCATCCTATGTTCGAGAATTTACAAGAGAAACTCCAGCGGGCTTTCAAGAGCCTGCGTGGCCAGGCCGTCCTCAGCGACGAAAACATTCAGGAAGCGCTGCGCGAAATCCGGCTGGCGCTGCTCGAAGCCGACGTCAACTTCAAGGTCGTCAAACAATTTATCGATCAGGTGCAGGCCAAAGCTGTCGGCCAGGAGGTTCTGACTGCGCTTTCGCCGGGTGAGCAAGTCATCAAGATTGTCCGCGATGAACTGGTTGAAATCCTTGGGCACGATACAGCACGGGTCAAGTTCGCCTCGCAGCCGCCAACGGTGATTCTGATGGCGGGCCTGCAAGGCTCCGGCAAAACCACCACTTCCGGCAAGCTGGCGAACTGGCTGAAGAATGGCGGCCATCGGCCGCTGCTGGTATCAGTCGACGTTTACCGTCCCGCCGCCCGCGAGCAACTCAAAGTTGTCGCGCAGGCCCTGAAGGCCAACCTTTATGAAGGCGAAGTCGGCGAGGCCAACACCGCCACAGTTGAGCGCTTGGCGAAAGAAGCGCGCCGTGAAGCCGTCAATACAGGCTGTGACGTGCTGATTGTCGACACTGCCGGTCGTTTGCATATTGACGATCAGCTCATGGATGAAATGCAGTCGCTCAAGCGCCTGCTTAATCCGCAGGAGATTCTCTTCGTTGCCGACGCCATGACCGGGCAGGATGCGGTCCGTTCGGCCGAAGAGTTCCACAAAAAGCTTTCGCTCACCGGAGTCGTGCTTACGAAAATGGACGGTGATGCCCGTGGTGGCGCCGCACTTTCCATTCGCCACGTGACCGGCCAACCGATTAAGTTTATCGGCGTCGGCGAAAAGTACGATGCGCTCGAACCGTTCCATCCCGATCGCATCGTCTCCCGCATTCTCGGCATGGGCGACATTATGTCGCTCATCGAAAAAGCTGAGCAAGGACTTGATAAGAAAAAGGCGCAGGACATGGCCAGCCGCGCTATGGCCGGCGATGGTTTCTCGCTGGAAGATTTCCGCGATCAACTCAGGCAAGTAAAGAAAATGGGCTCCATCCAAAACTTGATGGGCATGTTGCCCAGCATTGGTCCGTTTGCCGGATTGCAAAAAGCTGCCGACAAGGTAGACGAGAAGCAAATCAATCGCGTGGAAGCCATCATTAATTCGATGACGTCGCAGGAGCGCCTGCATCATGAGGTGATGAACGGCAGCCGCAGAAAACGCATCGCCCGCGGCTCGGGCACCTCCGTGCAAGAAGTCAACAATCTCCTGCGTCAATATGCCCAGATGAGAAAAATGTTCAAGCAGATGGGCAAAGCCAGCTTCGCCCGAAAACTGGCTGGAATGAAGTTCCCTGGGATGTAGATCCTGCTTACTCCAAATTGTCATGCTGAGCGGAGCGCGAAGCGCAGTTCCAGCGTAGTCGAAACATCCCTCCTCCCTCAACAGCCATGCCAGTTATAGGGATTCTTCGCGATGCACCCGCTCAGAATGACGTGCGAACACGTAGTTGCAATTGGAACCCTGCGTGAATTCCAGGAAACCTAGCGGGGTTGTCGGTCCTTCCAGCCCTTTTCGCGGCCCGCCCCGAGCGGATTGATGGAGGTCGGAATCAGTTCAGCGTTCAGTTTGCAAGACAACAGATGCGCCGCGATCTTGGATCGCACTTTGCTTACATTGGCACTGGGATCAACAAAAATAAGCACCGACGGCCCGGCCCCGCTCAGCACAGCCCCAAGAATCCCAAAGCTTCCCGTTAGCTTTTGCACGGCGGGCAACAATGGGCAGAGCGCGGCGCGGTAGGGCTGGTGGATGCGGTCTTCCAGAGCGGATGGCAACAGATCGCGGCGGCCCTGAATAAGCGCCGCCAGCAACAGCATGGAATTTTGAATATTGATGACAGCATCGGCGCGGGAGTATTGCGTCGGCAAAACACGCCGCGCTTCTTCCGTGGAAAGAGCTTCCGGAGGAATTGCCAGCAATAGCGGCCACTTCCCTTTCGGGATCACGCAAGCAATCTGCGCTTCGCTCTCGCCCGACATGCGAGCCACCGCGAGCCCGCCCATCCAACATGCGGCGGCATTATCTGGATGATGTTCGCGGCGCGAAGCTTCTCCCACGATGCGGCTATCGTCCCAGCGCAATCCTCCAAAGTGAACCGCCAGCGCGATTCCCGCGAGCCGCGTCGACGCAGAGGAACCACAGCCCTTGCCGATGGGGATTTGATTATCCGCATGGAGCGCGAGCGGCCGAACAGGCTTGCCTTCGGCCTCTAAGACCTCGCGATAGGTCGTGACAATCAGGTGATTTTCAAGCTGGCCGCAGATCTCCGGGTCGCGGCCCGTCGCTTCAATGGAAAAGTCATCCGCCAGCCGGGCGCGAATCTTCAGGAATAATCCAAGGGCAACGGCGGCCGCGTCGAACCCCGGGCCAAGATTGGCTGAAGTTGCGGGCAAGACCAAATCTAACCACTGCGTCTTTCGGGTGGGTCGCTTCTTCGCAGGCATGTTTACTTGGGCGGGACGCCTTTTTCCGCTTGCTCCAACGTACGTACAACCGCGTCCGCGCTGGCATCGAGCACAATCGGCGCGCGTTGTTGTACGGCAAGAATGCTGGATTCCTTCTCCTGGGCGGTTCCCGCGAAGAGATCGCCGCGATGAAACTGGAGAGTGAAATCGGGATCTTTGAGCAAATGGCCAGTGAGTATTAACACAACGCTCTCGGACGGCTTGACGAAACCCTGCTTCACCAATTTCTTCAGACCGGCGAGAGTGACGGCCGACGCCGGTTCGCAGCCCACGCCCTCGGCTCCAATTTCCGCCTTGGCCTGAGCAATCTCAATTTCGCTGACTTGCTCAACCGTGCCGCTGGTAGCTTCAATCACGCGCACGGCTTTCTTCCACGACGCCGGCTGACCAATGCGGATCGCGGTGGCCATGGTCTCGGCCCGCACCGCAACCAATTCCTCGCCGCCCTTCTCACGCAGGGTCCGCACCAGCGCGTTCGCTCCCTCCGCCTGAATCACCGACAGTTTCGGCAAACTGGAGATGAGTCCGAGTTCCTTCATCTCGAGAAATGCTTTGCCCAGCGCCGAAGAGTTGCCCAGGTTTCCTCCCGGCACAATCACGTGGTCAGGAGACTGCCAATCGAATTGCTCCAACAACTCGATCGCGGCGGTCTTCTGTCCTTCGAGGCGGTACGGATTGACCGAGTTGAGCAGATAGACCGGCATTCGCCGCACCACTTGATTCAGCACCCGCATGCAGCCATCAAAATCCGTGCGCAGTTGGCAGGTGACCGCGCCGTAGTCCAGCGATTGCGAAAGCTTGCTCCACGAAACCTTGCCATCGGGAATCAGAACCAGGCTGCGCATGCCCCCACGCGCCGCGTACGCCGCCATGGATGCCGAGGTATTGCCGGTCGAAGCGCAAGCCACCCAACGAAATCCGTCCTGCCGCGCAAATGACGCAGCCACCGTCATCCCCGTATCTTTGAACGATCCCGTGGGATTCATTCCTTGATGTTTCGCGTAAAGATGCTGCACTCCCGCGCTGCGCGCGCAACTGGGGAGCTCGTAGAGAGGCGTATTGCCCTCACGCAAAGTGATCGCGTGATCGTCGGCAATTTGCGGCAAAACTTCGCGAAAGCGCCAGACGCCGCTTTGATCAATCTCAGCGCGGGAAGTGCGCCGCTGACGCCACAGCGCCTTGAGTTCCGTGGAGGTCAGACCAGCGGCCCCGCCCGCTTTCCATCCAGGATAGGAAATCTCCAGCAAATCTCCGCACTCGGGGCATCGCAAAACGCCGCTGAGGCGCTCCTGCACCCTGCCGCATCCGATACAACGCATCTGCGACACGTGTTGCTCGAGTTTCGGTTCGACAGCTGTGAGATTTGTCATCCGCGCGATCGACGATGAAATGCGCTTTCAGAATAACAGAGGAGCAAATTCCCAGCACACCTCGCCCGCGGAAGAGTGGCTCTGTTTGGAATACTCAATCAAGAGTTGCCATTCCGAAGCGTGGCCTTGCCGCGCGAGGATTCTGCTGTTTCGCCCATCCACAGCAGAATCCTCGCCGATACCACTGGCTTCGGAATGACAAGGCAGGGACGGATCTCCGCAAACTAAGCCACTACCGTGGAACCGCTATTTTGACTTCCGCAAATACGCGTCGGTCTTGTTAATCCAATCTGCGCGCGGCGGATCGAAAATATCCAGGCTCAGCGTATCATCGAGGGCTTCTACTTTGTGCGGCAACTCCGGCGGAATCAGCAGAACCTCGCCTGCTTTTACGAGGATTTCTTTACCATCAATCCAGAATCGCAGCGACCCTTCGAGAACATAGGAGATCTGTTCATTGTGATGGCTATGCAAGGGAACGACACTTCCCTTCTGCAGGAAGATTCGCGCCAGCATCACATTTTTTCCCGCGACAAAGTGGCGCGATAAAAGGGGATTCACCTGTTCCAGTTCCACTGCTTCCCACACGACATGTTGAAGCGCGGGCTTCGGCGGGACAGACCGCCGCTTCAGCTTTTTCTTCTTCGTAGCCGCCTTAGCTCTCGCCATAGTTTTTCCCAATTACAGTCCTTTGTACGCGCCCCCATCCACCAGGATCGTCTGGCCGGTGATGAACGATGCGCGCTCCGAACAGAGCCATACGATAGCGTCCGCGATCTCGCGCGGCTCGCCTACGCGCTTGAGCGGGATGTCGGCTGCCCACTCACCGATAATTTCCTTCTCACTCTTCCCGGAGGACGCCGTGCGCAACTGGGCGAGATGGATCAGACGATCCGTAGCGGTAAGACCGGGGCCAACGTTGTTCACTAGAATGCCGTCTTTGCCAAACTCATTCGACAGGCTTTTCACTAGCCCTACTACGCTCGCGCGAACAGCGTTCGAGAGCACCAGATCACTAATAGGTTGTTTGACCGCTACGGAGGTAATGGTCACAATGCGTCCCCACTTCTTGCGCTGCATGTGAGGGATCACTTCGCGCGCGAAATTGACCGTGCTGAGGAAGTTCTGGTCGACGGCTTTGCGCCATTCGTCGAGGCTGGCATCGAGAAATCCTTTTGCCGGAGGTCCGCCCGCATTGGTTACGCAGATATCCACAGAACCAAACTTCTCCGCGACGTCCTTGACGAAACCTTGTACCGCGCTCACGTCGGTGACGTCGAAAGCCTTGGGGAAGACTTCAACGTTATATTGCTTTTTAATATTGTCCGCCGCGGCTTGCAGAGTATCGCCGTTGCGGGCGCACATCGCTACGCGGCAGCCCTCGGCGGCAAACCCTTCCGCCGTTGCGCGTCCAATCCCCTGGCTGGACGCAGCTACAATCGCAACGCGGTTCCTCAGGCCTGTTTCCATGGCTATGAATTATATAGGGATGGCAAGTGGCAACGCCTGTGGTGGGACATAGTGCTTGCCCCCTCCGGCATCGAACGTTACTCTTAAATAGGTTTATTGACGCAGGATAAGCGAGACGTTCATCCAGGGAAGCTTTGATGGACTCTTCGCTGGCGAGACGGAATGAGTAAAGAGCGCGACCTCAGCGGCTAAAGCCATTTATTTGGCGGCTCCTAAAGGCACGGCTGAAGCCGTGTCCTACCCAAAACCATTCCGAAACGAACTTACTCTGAGATTCCCAGGGGTGAAGATGAAATCGCACAAGCATCGCCCAGAGACCGAGGCTGTAAGGGGCGGAACTGACCTCAGCAGGAAGAATGGGCCGCTCTCCACGCCCATTTACCAGACCTCCACGTTTGAGGTCACGGACAACGACCAGCAAGTCCGGGCCACCAGCACTGACCAGTTCTATACGCGCTACGGCAACCCGACGCACACCGTGGCCGAGGCCGCGATCGCGGAATTGGAAGGAGCGGATGGCGCGCTGCTATTCGCATCCGGCATGGCGGCGATCACCACGTCGATTTTTGCTCTGCTGAAAAGCGGCGACCATATCGTGGCCCAGCGCGATGTCTATGGCGGAGCCTCGAAATTTCTCGGCGCATGGCTGCCTAAGTTCGGCGTCGAAACCACGTTTGTGGACACCAATGACTTCGATCAGCACACGAACGCGATGCGGCCCAATACCAAGCTGATCTACTTGGAATCGCCGACCAACCCCACGCTGCGAGTGGTGGATCTGAAGAAGATGGCTGCCTTGGGCAAAGAACATGACCTCATCACGATGGTGGACGGCACTTTTGCCACGCCCATCAACCTGCGTCCCGCCGAGTTAGGCATTGATGTGGTGATACATTCCGGCACAAAATATTTCGGCGGACACTCTGACCTGATTTGCGGTGTGGCGGCAGGACGCCGTGACCTGATCAAGAAAATTCACGACACGCGCACCACTCTCGGCGGGATTCTCGATCCTCACGCCGCGTGGCTTCTGTTGCGCGGCATCAAGACGCTGGCCGTCCGCGTGCAGCGCCAGAATGAAAGCGCATTGCGCGTCGCGCAGTTCCTGGCCCAACATCCCAAAGTGCGGCGTGTGAATTATCCTTTTCTCGAAGACCATCCACAGCGCGCGCTAGCCATGGAGCAAATGGGCGGTGGCGGCGGCATGCTCAGCTTCGAAGTGGACGGCACCGGAGAAGACGCTCGTCACGTGACAGAAGCTCTGAGCTTATTCACGCTGGCGCCAAGCCTGGGCGGTGTGGATTCGCTGGTCAGCATTCCGGTACTTACTTCTCATGCCATGATCCCAGCAGATCAACGGCAGAAGATGGGAATCAGCGCGCAGTTAATCCGGCTTTCAGTGGGCGTAGAAAATGTGGACGACCTCATCGCCGACCTGGAGCAGGCGCTGGCGGTGATGAAGTCGGTACCCCAGCATGCAGCGGTGAAGTGAGCCACGTTCTTCGAAATTCCGGCCTTGTAACCATGCGGCGGATTACCTGATGAACAGCGAATGCCTTGTCATTTCGAAGCGCAGCGAGAAATCTGCTCGTTCCTGGGTATCCGGCAAACAGCGGATTCCTCGTCGCCCCGTGTCTTGGAATGACAAGTCTGAAAGTTTGTCAGCGACCGGAGACACGCCATGCGTGCCGTGCTGGCTAAGCATTCGACGAACCCGCCATTTATGATGGGCGGAGACCTCGATGCATGCTTCATCGCAAATCGCGGCGCTAATCAAACAAGCTGCCCGCGAGGCTGGCTTCGATCTCGCCGGCATCGCTCCGGTCGGCGATTTCCCGGAACTCGACTACTTTCCCCAATGGATCGCTGCTGGATATGCGGGCGAGATGAAGTACCTGGAAGCCCGCGACGAAACTGGCGCGCTGAAGCGGGCTTCGCTGCGTTCGGTGGCGCCGTGGGCGCGTAGCGTGATTGTCTGCGCCATCAACTACAACACAAGCGATCCATACTCCACGAAGGTGCATGATCCGGAGCGTGGTTGGATTTCCCGTTATGCCTGGAGCAAAGACGATTATCACGAAGCCGTCCTACGGAAATTGCGGCTCGTGGAAGAACGATTATTGACCGGGGACATCAAGCGTGGGCAGGATGCCCTCGCGACAGCCGAGTCCGCCCTGAGCGGAGCCGATGGCCCGGCACTGCAAACTCGCTGCTACGTCGATACTGGTCCGCTGGTCGAACGCATCTATGCCAAATACGCAGGCGTGGGCTGGATTGGCAAGAATACTTGCATCATTCATCAGCAGCTGGGGTCGTGGTTATTTCTTGGAGTGATTCTCACTTCGCTGGGGCTTGCGCCCGATCTGCCCGCGCCCGACCGTTGCGGAACCTGCACGCGCTGCATTGAAGCTTGCCCTACGGATGCGATCCTCGCTCCCTATCGGCTCGATTCCAACCGCTGCATCTCATACTTGACGATCGAAAAACGCGGCGCGATTCCCGAGGAGTTGCGCGCAGGCATGGGGCGGCACGTGTTCGGCTGCGACATATGCCAGGATGTTTGTCCATGGAATCGCAAAGCGCCAGCGACCACCGCCCCAGAATTTCAGCCGCGCGAGGGATTGGTCAATCCGGCGCTGGAGTGGCTGGCGGAGATCAGCGCGGAAGAATTCCGCGAGAGATTTCGCGGCTCTCCGGTTCGTCGTGCAAAGCATAAAGGCATCCGCCGTAATGTCGCCATCGCCATGGGAAATAGCGGGGATCGCCGCTTCGCACCTATACTGCAAAAGCTGCAAGGCGATGAAGAACCGGTGGTAGCTGAGATGGCCGAATGGGCGCTCAAGAAGCTGGCTGACACTTAGCATCCGCCTAGCGTGTTAGCATCGTCTCAGATCGGCCGCACTCGGGTCACGTCATGTTCCGCGCGCATTCTCACCGGCGAAGCGTTCTCGCTCTAGTCTTCCTCTTCTACACGCTCTTCTATACCAGCACCGTTTCACATGCATCTTCCGCCAACGACAACAAGCCGCATTGGCTTTTGGTCAGCTCGTCGCATTTTGTGGTGCTGACCGATGCCGACGAGAAGAAAGCTAATGAAGTTCTGCTGCGTTTCGAACAAATGCGAGTGGTTTTTAGCCAGCTCCTGATGCGGCCAAAGCTGGTCATGCCCGAGCCGCTGGATATTATCGCTTTCAACCGGCGCGAGGAGTATGCGCAATTCGCGCCCTCCCCCAACGGGCAGCCAATCGCCACATCGGGATTCTTTCTGTCCGGCGAGGATCGCAACTTCATCGGACTCGATTTGTCGGACGACCAAAGCTGGCGCACGGTTTCGCGCCAACTGGCGAGCGTCTTCCTCAACTACAACTATCCTCCGACCGAAGACTGGTTCGACGAAGGCTTTTTGGAATATTTCTCCAGCCTGCAGCTGAATTTGCAGGAAGGCCAGATTGGCGGCGATCCCGCATCCTTTCTCCCGACCTTGGCGGCGCAGCCTTGGATGCCGGTGGCTGAGTTGTTTGCGGTGCGGGGAGAGTCCGACGATGATTCCGAGGCGAAGTCTCCGTCGTTTCACGCGGAATCCTGGATGGTGATGCACTACCTGCTCAACCAGCACAAGCTGCCGGAAACTGGAACCTATTTCGGGCTGGCGGAAAACCAGAAAGTGCCCATTCCGCAAGCCATTCAACAAGCCTACGGCGTGACCGCGGAGCAGTTTGACCAGTCGGTGAAGAACTATTTCCACGCGCTCAGCTCGGCGCCGCAAGATGCCTCCAAAACGGCCGGCAGTTCTGGCGTGCCGACCCTGGTGCATCATTTTCCGCCACCACTTTCGCCTCTCGATGTAGGCACCAGCGCTCGCCCGCTGCAGGAATTCGAGGCACAGGCCCGCGTGGATGAGCTCGCCGTCCGCATTCCGGAGCACCGCGAGCAGGCAGTCAAAGAACTTGAAACCCTCATCGCGCAACCGAAGGAGGACACGGCCATCGCCCACCGCGCGCTGGCGTGGGTTCATTTGCAGAAACACGAATATGATGACACCTTCGAGGAGCTGTCGAACGCAGCGGATCTGGATCGTGCCGATCCCTGGACGCGTTATTACCTGGCGCTGGCCAAATACGATCAAGCCGCGAACACAGGAAACCCCATCCAGGGGCTTCCTAACATGATGCAGGATTTGCGGACGGTGCTCGACTGGGATCCGGAGTTCGCGGAAGCCTACAACATGCTGGCCATGGCGCAACTGCAAGGCGGCGGCGTGCATGCCGCGGCCGACAGCATGCGCCCCGCGATTCAGTTGAATCCGCGCAGCCAGACCTATCTCCTGAACATGGCCAGAATCTACCTCGAAGGAAAAAAGTGGGACGAAGCCACCGCTTTGCTCAATCGACTCAAAGACAGCCCCGACTCCGAGGTTGCGCGCGCCGCCCAGCAACACCTGGAAGACTTGCCCATGCTGAAGAAATATGGCGTGGTGCCCGACAGAAAAAACGCGTCAGCGCCCGGCGAACCCGCAGTGGTTTCGAACAATACGGATGAGGATGCGGCCGATCAACCCGAGACGACGCCCGCGGTAACTGGACCGGATCTGCGCAAAACTCAATTTCTTCGCGGCAAATTGCTGAATGTGGATTGCTCGCAGGCTCCCGCAGCGGTGCTGAAATTGTCGAGTGGAACAAAGATCGTGAAGCTGCGAACCGACGACTACCGTTCCCTTCTGGTCATTGGAGCGGGAGCCTTTTCCTGCGACTGGCAGAATATTCCGGTGGAAGTGAACTACAAAGCCGGCGGAAAAGCCGATGGGGATTTAGTCTCACTCGAGATCCGGTAAAACGGGAATCCGGCTGGGTGCCCATAGCCGGGGTGCCCCAGGTCTCGCCGGTTTTGCGAGACCTGGGAGGACCATTTCGAATGTTTGCCGGTCACATACAGGTCGTTCTGGTTTTTCTACTCTCCCTTCATGACCGAAGGCCTGCACCGATTTTATGGCGCTAACGATTTACACTTTCTGACTTTCAGTTGTTACCAACGTCGGCCGCTTTTCAGAAACGAGGCTCACCGTGATTTGTTCATGAAGATTCTCGATCGGGTCCGCCGGCGGTTTAGGTTCGTGGTGTTGGGCTATGTCGTCATGCCAGAACAGGTTCATTTATTGGTAAGCGAACCGCAGCGGGACACGTTATCGACTGCGATTCAGTCATTAAAGCTCGGCGTTGTGCGCAGTATGCGGTGTTCTAGTGGGAGCGTGGTGGCGGCGACTCCCAGGTCTCGCAAAATCAGCGAGACCTGGGGCACCCCAATTCAACCTGACCCATTCTGGCAGGCGCGGTTTTATGATTTCAATGTTTGGACGGAGTGCAAGCGGATTGAAAAGCTTCGCTATATTCATCGCAATCCGGTCGAGCGTGGGTTGGTATCTTCGCCGGAGCATTGGCGCTGGAGCAGTTTCCGATGGTATCTGTGTGGAGAATTAGGTCCCGTGCGAATCAATGACACGGATATCCTGGTGATGAAAGTCCGGTCACCAGTTGCGTGATCAAAAATGAAGACTTTAGAGCAAAAACTCAGAGAGATCCGTCCCAAAGGCAGGAAAAGATTCAAGGCTCGCGCCCGCGAATTGGTGGCACGAGAAATGTCTCTACGAGAGCTAAGGCACGCGGTCAACAAGACTCAAAAAACTCTCGCCCGCACACTCAATATGGGTCAAGACGGAGTCTCGCGCCTGGAGAAACGCGGTGACCTGCTGCTTTCCACTTTGCGCAATTATGTAGAGGCAGCGGGCGGAGATCTAACCCTTGTAGTTCAATTTCCAGACAAGGAACCAATCGCGATAA
The DNA here is from genome assembly GCA_963712035.1 of uncultured Acidobacteriaceae bacterium. Taxonomy (GTDB): domain Bacteria; phylum Acidobacteriota; class Terriglobia; order Terriglobales; family Acidobacteriaceae; genus PALSA-270. Next base: position 240,717 of record CAVQGL010000014.1, read on the forward strand.
GGGGATTCGGTGAAATAGCGGCGGCAGAGAGAAAAAGCTAAACGTCGCGCTGCTTACGGGAGATAAGGATCAACAACATCAACAAAGGGAGGCCTCAATAACCATGGAAATATTCAGTCTTAGGCGTCCCAGTTCGGTGAGAGACCGAACATCGCCTTCCCAAAATAACCAACCCTCCCGGGGGAAGCCGGGAGGGTTGGCCGTTAGCGAGGCATTAGGCCCGAACAACGTTTGCAGCCTGAAATCCTTTTGGTCCTTTTAGAAGATCAAACTCCACGGTTTCGCCCTCGTTCAACGTGCGGTAGCCATTCTCCTGAATGGCGGAAAAATGAACGAATACGTCTTCGCCCGTGGAGCGCTGGATAAATCCGTAGCCCTTCGCCCCGTTAAACCACTTTACTGTTCCCTTCTCTCTCACAAAAAACTCCTTTCGCTTCTGCTCTGTGATTTAAGTTTTCACGCCCCCCTCAAAGCGCGTGTCTCAAACTACCCCCCTCGGGAAACGTGGAAGCACAACTGGCCGACATTCAATGACCGGCAAACCAGCACAAACACGAAAGGCTCCTGAGCGGCGCGCTTAAAGAAACTGCGGCGCGAAGCTCAGGGGCCCTTGGGGATTGCGCGGGTTGTGAACTGCCGTCCACGAAACGTCTACCAGAACTTTAACTATCTCTGCTGGTTGTGCCCCAGCGAGCAGAAGATAATATGCAGGAACGGCTTTTCTGGCAAGAGAAGAAATTTTTCAGGAACAGTGGGCAAGGCCTTCCATCCTCGGCCGATTCGGGATTCTGGGCGACTCGAAAGCACAGCCAGCAGGGAAAAGCTTACCAAAGTAACCGCAAATATCTGATATCATGGGAGATATCCATGACTAAGGCCGCTCCCCGATTGCCGTCGCCGGTGGCGGAACCGCACTCCCACCTGAAAATATCGCTCGGCTCCGGCGAAGTGGCGTCCACGGTGAAGTACCTGCTGCGGACCGAGGTTCATACTTTCGCCTTCTCCGTCGCAGCCAATGCAATTCTGTCATTCTTTCCTTTTGTAGTGCTGTTAATGACGCTCATTCGGCGCGTCTTCCACTCCCGAATTATGTTTGACGTTGTCCTCGAACTCCTTCGCGACTACTTGCCGGCGGGGCAGGATTTTGTGATTCGCAATCTCACTGCTTTGGCCGGCGCCAGGCAGCGCGTACAAATTTTTTCGATGCTAATCCTCCTGATTACTTCCACTGGCATTTTCATGCCGCTGGAAGTGGCCCTGAACCGCATTTGGGGATTTCCTAACAACCGTTCGTACCTGGGCAATCAGCTTATTTCCCTGGGTCTGGCCTTTGCTTGCGGCGTGTTGGCATTACTCTCCATCGCTCTTACGGCGGAAAATGTCTGGCTTCTGGAGACGCTGTTACGCGGTCACGGCATGTTTCTGGTGCGTTTCGTCGGGTTTGTGATCATGAAGGTCACCGCCATCGTGGCCAGCATCCTGATTTTCTTTCTTATCTATTGGCTGTTGCCCAATGGCAAGGTGTCGGCCCGAGCCGTGGTTCCTGCCGCCGTAATCACGGGATTGCTTTCCGAAGCGCTGAAATATGGATACATCATGGCTCTGCCGCGCCTGAATTTTCAGGATATCTACGGGCCGTTTGCTGTGTCGGTGAGTTTGATGTTCTGGGCTTTCCTTTCAGGATTGTTGCTGCTGACCGGAGCCAATCTCTCAGCCCTGAAGTACAATCGGCGCCTGTCCTCGGTGGTCGACGAAAAATAACCGGATCGTCCTACCGCTGAAGGATGAGTTTCCACCCAGGATGTTCCGTTGTCACATCGACATGTGATGTCTGACCTAGCAGCGCGACGCGCTTTGCGCTAACCTCGAGTTCCTCCTGCCAAAGGCTGGCCTCATTCGCACCTTGAGGCTTCTCTGTGCCTGCCATTCGGATTGCAACGCGCGTCGGTTTGGTCGCGCTTCTTCTGTGCACCGCGGCTGTCGCACAAAGCCCCGTGATCAACGGGATTGCTGCCGTTCCCAACCTTGTTTCCTTGACCCGCAGCTCTGGCTATATTTTCAGCGGCACCGTCACTTCGGTCGGGAGGACTGCCGGTGAAGCCGCCGGGCGCGTTGCCACCATGCGAATCACCTTCAAGGTAGAGCAAGCAGTTCGCGGAGTTCGCACCGGGCAAACCTTGACCATCAACGAATGGGCCGGTTTATGGGATGCCGGAGAGCGTTACCGTCCCGGCGAACAGGTGTTGCTGTTTCTCTATCCGCCGAGCCGCTTGGGATTGACGAGCCCGGTGGGAAGATCGCAGGGCCGCTTCGAGATTGACCATGCCGGCCAGATCGTGTTGCCAACGAGCCAAACCAGATCCCTGTTGCCGCTCTCGACGAGCCCAGCTCGGCCCGCTGGTACAACGGTCATCCCCATGAAGAATCTGGTGCGCGCGATTCGGCAGGCTGGGAGGGAATAGTAGAGTGCCCGCGGTCATTCACTTCTTTCGCCGCCTTGCTCTGCCGGAGGAGATCGTACTCCTCTTTTTGTTGATGCCTCTGGCTTGGGCGGGTGGTCCCCGCTATGTGGCTGGCGTGAGCTATTTCAATTCTGGAACCGCAGGCACTCCCCTCACCTGGGCACAGGGCGTGGTCAACTACTACACCGATCAAGGCGACTTAAGCCCGCAACTTCCTGGGCCGAGCGCGGATGCCTTCGTGGCCGCAGCCTTCGCTCGCTGGACTTCCATTCCGACCGCTGCCGTCTCGGCGATTCGCGCCGGACAATTAGCCGAGGATGTCAACGGAACCAATGTGACCGCCAATCCCGACGGGAGCGTCAACTTGCCGGCGGACATTCAGCCCAGCGCGTTAACCGAGCCCGTAGCCATAGTCTATGACGCGGACGGCTCCGTCACTGACGCATTGATCGGGCAGGGCGCGAGCGACCCTTCCTACTGCGCCAGCGACTCCGTGCTGGGAGGACCCGACAATCTGAGCCTCGATGCTCACCTGGCCCATGCTTTAGTCGTTCTGAACGGCAATTGCGCGCAAACTTCGGCCCAGCTTCCGGATTTGCAATATCACTTAGTGCGTACTCTCGGGAGGGTTCTGGGCCTTGACTGGTCCCAGCTCAACATTAACGTCGTCGAGGGGAACCCTGCACCCACCGCGGCCGACTACGCCGGGTTCTCACTCATGCATGCCATCGACCCGGCGTTTTGTCTCCCCGTTGCCCAGTGCTATCCCGCGACGGTCGACCCCGCTCAACCCAAGATGGATGATCAGGCCGCACTATCCCGGCTCTACGCTGTCACCGCGCAGAACCAGGGGAATTTTCCAAGCCAGCAGATTTTCTCCACTACGACGGTTCGCATTTATGGGACAGTCTACTTTGTGGACTCCGGTGGGCTGGCGACACAGCCCATGCAGGGAGTGAATGTGGTCGCGCGCTGGGTCGATCCGGGAACGGGCATCCCCTCTAGAACGTATGCCGCCGCTTCGGTTTCGGGGTTTCTGTTCACGGGGAATGCGGGAAATCCGGTTACGGGCTCTACCGACAGCACCGGCCAGCCCTATGATCAGTTCGGCTCTAATGATCCGACCCTGGAAGGCTTCTTCGATCTTGCTGGACTGGAGATTCCCGACGGTACGGGTGTCGCACAATTTCAGTTGAGCGTCGAGCCAGTCGATCCGATTTGGTCGGCCGGAATGCAACCCTACGGCCCGTGGCAGGTGGAACCCTCCGGAAATACGCGCGTCTTCGTGAGAGCGAGCCTTGGACAGAATGTGCAGCAAGACATTTTGATGGTAGGCAGCACGGTCTTCACTCCAAACTCGTTTGGCAGCACAACCTATTCTGATCCCGTGTCCGCGCCCGCTTCCGGAGACTGGACGGGATCGATAAGTCCCTACGGCGATGTGGATTATTTTTGGCTCGCGGCGCAGGCGAATCGAACCCTTTCGGTTTCGGCGACGGCGCTTGACGAATCTGGCGCAGCTTCCGAGGAAAAAGCGCAACCGGTGATTGGCATCTGGTCGATGGCCGCCCCCCAGACCGATTCGGCGACGGTGAGCGCACCGGCGTTGAACACCGTTTTCCCGGGAGAAACCCGGCTGGACGCATCCATTAATACCAGCACCAATTTCCGCATTGCGATCGCGGATTTTCGCGGTGATGGCCGCCCTGATTTCAGCTATCACGCTCGCGTGTTTTACGGGGACAGCGTTATTCCCACGCGGGCCAGTGTCGGAGGCCAGACTCCATTGGCGATCCAGGGTCTGGGATTCCGCAGCGGCGATACGATCAATGTCGGCGGGTCGAACGCCGTGCCTCTGGCGGTTTCAGCGAACCAAATTCTACTGAGCGCTCCCATCGCGCCGGACGGCGCACAGAACATTACGCTGAACGATCCAGCCACTGGGGCCACATCCACCATGACCGCCGTTATTATTTTTGGCGCCGGTCCCAGTGACACCATCCAGTTGGTCGGAGGCGCCAGTCAGGCGGCGCCGGTAGGAAGACAGACGGCCAGCCCGATTACGGTCCGAGCACTGGCATCGGACGGCGTGACTCCAGTGAATGGGGCCAGCGTATTCTTTAGCTCTGTCCCTTCCGCGGCGCTGACAGCCTGCGGCGGGGCTGCCAGTTGTACGGTTTTAACCAGTCAGAGTGGATTAGCGTCCAGCTATGTAACCGTTCTCACTCCAACCCTGACCACAATCACCGTACAACTGGCGCCGGCTTCGTACAATCCGCCGCAACAAGTCCAGGCAACAGTATTCGGTACCTCTTCCGCACTCGACATCGGCCTGATACCGCAGACCGTCTGGATTGCCCAAGGCGCTAGCGTGAGCCTGTCGCTTGTCGCGCGCGCGCTTTCCAATGGCAGCCCTCTCACCGGGCCGACGATTGATTTTCAGGTGCTGAAAGGTTCGGGGTTGCTCACCGCCGCATCAGTCCCCGTAGACGGCAACGGCATCGCCTCTACGAATTTGCAGATTTCCAACATTGCCGGGGACGTACAAGTCTCCGCCTGTGTCAAGAATCAGCCAGTGGATAGTCCCTGTCTTAGTCTTTACGCAACCGCTGTTCCGGCCTCGGCGCTGCGGCTGCAACCGGTTACAGGCACGCCGCAAATTGTTCCCGCCGGCCAGAGCTTCGCGGCCGTGGTTGATCAAGTAACCGACGCGACTGGAGTTGATCCTGTCCTGGGGGCGAGCGTCTTATTCCAATCGGTGGTGGGCCGCTTACCGGCCAATCTGCCCGCGGTTTGGATCGGAGACACCGGCATCACCAGCAACCCGATGCCTGTCATTCTTTCTTCGTCACAGGTTTCAGTGCAATCCGATATCAATGGCATGGTGGCGTTTCAGCCATCCGCAGGCGGAGTCCAGGGGCCGCTCGTGGTTTTGGGCAGTGCTTCAACCGGAGCGAGCTCGCTACCCTTCAACTTGGAATCGGTCACCACGCCGTCGGGATCGACTCCGCAAGCGGCGCGGGGGACAGCGCGTTCCAACCTGAGGCGAGGCACGTTGGCCCGCTAAATCTATTTTTGTTTTGGAGGGAGGGTCAATCCGAAGATAGAAATCTGGCCTGGCCCGGCAACATTCAAACCGCCTGCTTCCTCAGCATTCGGCAAGTACAGCGTCTTGCAATGTTCGCAGCGATAGACTTCAGCGTCTTTCCCCCAGGCTTTTTCCGCGTCTCCGCACTTTTGTTCCAGCACGTCGGTGGTGTAGAACCACCGCTTCAAATGTCCGCCGCAGAATTTGCCTTTTTCGTTTTTCTCGTTGCAAGCTCGCTGGCCGGCCTTCTTGAATTTCACTTTGTGGTGCAAAAGCTGCGGCGCTTGAGTGCTGGAGGTTGCCATGGTTGCCAAGAATATCTCTCCCGTTTGAGGAGCAAAAGGCTGCTGAATTGACTTTCGGGCGTAATTCTACCGGAACGGTTCAAGGTGCGCCAACTTCGGAAATCCTGAGCGTCTTTTACCCGCTGTGCTCGTCGGGCAGATACCCTGGCTTTCCATCGCCGTTCTCAGTCTCCCCGGGAATAACGCATTCGATTTTTGTTTGGTTCATGGTCTGCATCAGCAACTCAATCTCCTCGGGGCGGACATTTCCGCCCATGAACGTGGCACCCATCAAAATTAGGCCCAAAGACAAGGCACGCAGCTTGTGCTTCAGCGACATACACCCCTTCCTTCGCGCCCGAAGCGTGACGACACGCCCGTGGCGCATAAGCAAATTTGTCAGTGGTTATCGCAGGAGTTCGATGGAATCAGACTGTGGGCGGTGCGCGCGAGGCGATTACAAAAAGCAAAGGAGATGGCGGCAAAGTGTCATGGTTCGCCGTCCGGAATTTTGGAGTAAGGACGGCGTAGCCCATGAACAGCAAGAGGGGGACTACTGCGAACAAGAAAAGGAGGGACGCTCCTGGGATGACCGCGGTGAAGAGCACCGCGAGGAGAGAAAGAAAAGTCGCTGCTTTTCTAATGGCGGACATATCCCGGTCTTTGGCCATCATACACCTCACTCAAATTGGCATATAGGCAGCATCAGGGCAAGCTTGAACCGCTTTATCTGTTAGCCGAGAACGCTCACAGCCTGGCTGATTTTCTGCAAAATCATGAAATCTAAAGATTTGGGGGTACTATATCTATAAGATATAGCAAATTGAAAACCTCAGACCGTCGCCGAACCTCATGAATACTAACAACTTGCTCAATCTATATCTAAAAGCTATGGCTATTTCAAATTCTAGCCTCGCCAAGATGCGGATGGCGCCCAAGCCCAAGGTCAGCCGGCCCCCGGATCGTTCGTCTCCGGTCATCCTGACGCGATGGCGGGGCACTCTAGGCCCCACTCAAAACGTTCGCACGGGCGCGGATTGATCCGGGCCCAAACGACCCGTAGAAATGTCGGCCACAAAGTAATTCTCCCCCCGCATCGGCAGGCCCGCCAGCCGCCGCAACATGGCGATCTGCCCCACGTGCGTGAACGCGTCAGCAATCGGCCCCTGAAACAGCCGTTCCATGGGAGCTTGCAATGGGTTGTCGGAAACCAGAAACTCGTCGAAAGCTTTGAGCGCAGCGAAAAAACGTGCGGCCTCTTCATTCCATGGGAGCGGCTCGTGCTCTTGCCATTTCCGGTTGCCTTCCGCCATGGATCGAGCCCAATCCATCAAATCGCCCAGATGCGCCAAGATCTGGCCTGGAGTTCTCGCTCCACTGCCCGCGCGAAAATCGCCGAATCCTGCAGGCACATTTTCCAGCGCCCTTGCCCCGCGATAAGCCAGAGCAGCAAGAATGTGCCGCAAGAATTCGCGTTTCGAATCGATGTCCGTCATGTTTGCCTCCACTCAATATTCCACGCTTACCAAATACAATCCGCTAGCCGGAGCGGTCGCGCCCGCGGCCGAGCGTTTGCGAGCCTGGAGAATCTTTGTCACATCCGCGGCAGCAAGACTCCCCTTGCCAACCAGCAAAAATGTCCCCACCAGATTGCGAACCATGTGGTGCAGAAAGCCGCTTCCCCGCACGGTGTAAATAAATTCTTCTCCGTCGCGCATCCACGTCGAAGTAAAAATACGCCGCACGTTTGAAACTTCGTGACCGTCCAGGCCACGCTCTGGATCCACCGCCGCAAAGGAAGTGAAATCATGCTCTCCTACGATTAATGCCGCAGCTTCGTCCATCGCCGTTTCATCCAACGAATACGGATAGTGCCACACATAGCGCGCCAGAAAAGGAGGACAGATAGTCCCGCGATACATTCTGTAGCGATAGGTTTTTGCCCGTGCCGACTTGCGCGCGTGAAATTCGGCCGGCGCCTCCGTCACTTCGAGCACGCGAATCGAAGCCGGCAAAATGTCATTTAACGCCGTAATCCAATTCCCCACGGGGATGGGCGAGTCCGTCGGGAATGTCGCGACCTGCGTTAGGGCATGCACGCCGGCGTCGGTGCGGCCCGAGCCTTGCGGCAAAACCTTTTCCCCGGTCAGTCGTCCAATGGCTGAAGCCAGCGTACCCTGGATGGTCTGGTCCCCCGGCTGGACCTGCCAGCCGGAGAAGTCGAATCCATCGTAGGCCAGGGTCAATTTGAGATTGCGCATGAGGGATTGTTTCGCGACCTCCAACCGCCGAACGTCATCTAAGCGAAAAACAAATCTTTACCAACATGCCTGCATTGCGCCTAATTTTTGTGAGTCCGCCGTCGGCTATACTATTGCATTCCCAAGTAGTAAGGGAGATTAACCACTGTTCCGTTGGGCGTCGCGCGTCATGAAACTAAAGTTCCCGGTTTTTCGTACCAACTTCTGAGCCGGGAAAGAATTGGCCGGTCCTTGCCATCAGCCTTAATAGATACCTAAAGAATAATGGAGATGGAGATAAGTAAATGCGATTCTCGTATGTGACCCTTCTTCGGTCCTTGGCTGTGCTCGTTCTGGGCTGCACATTTTCAGTTGCGGGTCAGGGCCAGACGCCCGATGCCCCGCAACCTCAGGCATCGCCCGCGACGGCGCCCGCGAACTCATTTCAATATACGGACTACTCTAAGCCGCGGTCGCATTTTCCCAATCCGATTGCACCCTACATGCCGCAGCATGTAGCTCCGGTCAATCTGAATAACAGCTCCAGGATTGACCAATTGATCCAGGATGGCAAGTTGATGCTTTCCATGGATGATGCCATCGCTCTTACGCTCGAAAATAATCTCGACTTGGTAATCGCCCGTTATAACTTGAACATCGCCGACACCAACGTCCTGCGCGCAAAGGCCGGGAGCTTGCCTCTCGGAGTGAATACAGGGGTCGTGCAGAACACGCCCGGCGGAGGCGTCGGCGGATTGGGAGCGCAAATTGGTTCCGGGGCGGGTGGAACGAATCCCGGCTCCGGAGGCGCTGGAGCGGGCACCAACGGCTTAGTCGAAAGCACCGTGGGCCTGGGACCACAGCTTTCCAGCTTCGATCCCATCCTTACCAGCACTCTGCAATCCGACCACGCCCGCTTCGAGTGCAGCAGCATCTTCTGCGGCACCGCCCAGAACACCGGGACTTGGAATTTTAACTATTCGCAGGCGTTTTACTCAGGCACAAATCTAGCTTTGGGCTTTACCAACCAGCGCGTCTTCAGTAACAACGTTTTCAACACGATTAGCCCGACTCTGGCCTCCAGCTTCAATCTTCGACTGACCCAGCCGCTGTTGCAGGGATTTGGCCTAGCGTCGAATACGCGGTGGATTCAGATATCAAAAAATAACCGCGAGGAGACGGACGTCAGTTTCCGCCAACAGGTCATGACCACGGTAGATCAGATCGAGAACATGTACTGGGACCTGGTCTACGCCTACGAAAATGTGCGAGTGCAGAATGAATCGTTGGCTTTCGCCAAAAAAACTCTGTCCGACACCCAGAAACAAGTGGAGATCGGCAGCTTGGCGCCTATCGAAATCGTACGCGCCCAAAACACGGTAGCTCAGGACCAACAAACGCTCACCGTGGCGCAAACCAACCTCCAACTGCAGCAATTGCTCATGAAGAACGCGCTGAGCCGCAACTTGCAGGATCCCGTGCTGGCGAAGGCAGAGGTGATTCCTACCTCCACTGTCCGGTTGCCTGAGCAAGAACCGGTGGTCCCGACCGAAGATTTGATCAACGATGCGCTCGGACACCGAGCCGAATTGGCTATATCCCGAATTGACTTGGTGAATCGGAAACTCAGCCTCAAGACAGTCCGCAACGCCATGCTACCCACGGTCAATGCATTCGCTTATTACGGTGGATCAGGACTCGGAGGCTCTCAGAATCCCTCAAATCTTTGCGCGAATCAGCCACCGGAGTTGCAGGCGGCAGGTTTTTGCGCCGGCCCTAACCCAGCTACAGGCACGACGGGCATCCCTGTGACTCCAACGGTCACCTATGGGTCAACTTTGCAGCAACTCATTGACTCTAGCGCACCCGACAAAGGGCTCGGGCTCCAACTCACCATTCCCATCAGGAATCGTGCTGCGGAAGCGGTCCAAGTGCGTTCCGAGTTGGAGTATCGCCAAGCCGAAGTGAACCTGCAACAGATCGAAAACAAGGTCCGCATCGAAGTACAAAATGCGCAATACGGGGTAATTCAGAATCGGGCCTCGGTGGACTCTGCCCAAGCGGCGGTAAATCTCGCGCGGCAGTCTTTGGACGCAGAGCAGAAGAAATATGCTCTTGGAGCTTCGACTGCCACGCTGGTCTTGCAGCAAGAGAGTGGCCTGGCGACGGCTGAATCCACGTTGCTTTCGGCGATGGCAGCCTATGAAAAGTCAAGGGTGGAACAGGAACGTGCGACCGGGCTTCTACTGGAACATTCCGGAATTGACATTGCGGAGGCACAGCGCGGCCAGGTGACTACCTTGCCCAATGTTCCCTACGTCACGGTTCGTCAGGACAAAGCTCCTGGGGATCAAACCCAGCCGCCGCAGGTTGAACCGGCGCAGCCGTCACCGTCCCAACCCCAACCATAGGGGCCGTACGGATTGGCATTTCGAGCGCAGCGAGAAATCCGCGCTATTTGAGGAACCGACAAACTTCGGGTTCCTTGTCGCTGCGCTTCTCGGAATGCCCACTCTTGAAGATTATCCACGATCCGGCAACCATGCCCCGAAAGGGCGTTCCCTGTCTGCACTGCGCCTAACAATTCTTTACAATCTGCATTGTGCCAAGTTGGGCCGGCCGCTACTACTATGGATAGACCAGCCCTTGAGCGCCCGGCATCCAATCTTCGCAGCCAAAAAGCTCCAATATCCTGCGCCATCAGCCTTTATTCATATGAGGAGACAATGCAATGCCCTTGATTAGCTTGAATTCTGCTGCCCGAATGCTGTATGCCACTGTGTTGGCGGTCATGCTTCCCGCCGGCGTGCAAGCCCAAGATGCGGCTTTGCCACAGGCGCCGCAACCCGCCCCGGTACACACTTCCCAGCGGCAGTTCAGCCTGCAAGATTATTCGAAACCTCAGAAATCGTTTCCTAATGTTCTGGCTCCTTATAAGGCGCAAGAGGTCGACCCGCCCAAATTCAGCAATACCGCGCGCATCGAGCAACTGCTGCAGAACGGCAAACTCATGCTCTCCATGGACGACGCCATTGCCCTAGCCTTGGAGAACAATCTCGACATCGCAATCGCACGATACAACCTCAACATCGCGGATACTGATATTCTTCGCGCCCAAGCCGGCGACTCGATTCTGGGCGTCAATGCTGGAGTGGTGCAAAACACGCCCGGCGGCGGAACCGGCGGCCTGAGTGGAACAGTTGGCTCCGGGGTCGGCGGGACGAGTGTCGGCTCGGCCGGCGCCGGAACCGGGACCAACGGCTTAGTGAGTTCAACCCTCGGAATCGGCTCCGCCATTACCAGCTTTGATCCCATGCTCAGCGCTACCCTGCAGGCTGATCACGATACCATTCTGTCCAGCAGTTCTTTTGGTGTCCCCGTCAGCGAACAAAATACCGGCACGGCAAACTTCTCCTATCTGCAAGGGTTCACTTGGGGAACGAATCTCTCGGTCGGCTTCAACAATACCCGGATTACCAGCAACAACCCATTCACTTCGTTAAGTCCCAATCTTACTTCCGGCTTCCAGGCGCGAGTCACGCAGCACTTGTTGCAGGGACTTGGACTGGCGTCCAACACCCGTTTTATCCAAATTGCCAAGAACAACCGCGAGATCACGGATGTTGCCTTCCGCCTGCAAGTGATCACCACGGTGGACCAGATCGAAAATATTTATTGGGATCTCGTCTATGCCTTTGAAGACGTGAAGGTGCAGCAGGAAGCGTTGAATTTCGCGCAAAAGACGCTTTCGGATACCAAGAAACAAGTGCAATTTGGGACTCTGCCCCCCATTCAGGTGGTGAGCGCGGAGAATACCGTCGCCACCGACCAGCAAGCCTTGATCCTGGCGCAGACCAACTTGCAACTGCAAGAATTGCTGATGAAGAATGCGCTCACGCGCAACATGGACGATTCCGGACTCGCGGATGCCGAGGTAGTTCCCACTTCCACCATGCAACTGCCGGCCCAGGAAGCGGTCACGCCGACGCCGGACCTGATCAAGAACGCCTTGGATCACCGGGCCGAACTGGCGGAGTCGCGGATCGACCTGGCCAGCCGCGAGATCAGCAACAAGGCTATTCGCAACGCGCTGCTGCCCACACTCGACGCGTTCGCCTACTACGGTGGCAACGGTTTGGGCGGCAACCAGAACCCTGCCAATATCTGCCCGGCGGCGCCCGCTACTCAGATCGGATGCCATGCGGCCAATGCAATTACCCCGGTCGGCTACGGCGGCGTACTAAGCGATATGGGAGATTCGACCGCGCCCGACAAAGGTGTCGGGCTGACCCTGAACATTCCGTTGCGCAATCGAGCGGCGCAGGCCAATCAAGTTCGCGGGCTGCTGGAATACCGGCAGGCGCAAATGCGCTTGCAGCAGATCGAAAACCAGGTCCGCATTGAGGTGCGGAACGCGCAATTCTCTTTGCAACAAAATCGTGCGGCGGTGCAAGCCGCTCAAGTTGCGCAGGAGTTCGCCGGCGAAACTCTGGACTCCGAGCAAAAGAAACTTGCCGCGGGTGTCTCGAATCCCACGGCCGTTCTGCAAGATCAGTCAGCGCTAACCAGCGCCGAGTCCAATCTGGTTTCCGCCATGGCGGCCTATGAAAAGGCGCGAGTGGAATTGGACCGGGCTACCGGACTGCTGCTCGACCACACCGGAGTCGTCTTGGCGGAGGCGCAGCGCGGTCAAGTGGAGCACATGCCGAGCGCTCCGGATGTGGCGCCACGTCAGGATACCCCGACAACTCCACCGCAGCCGAAACAACCTTCGCAATCGCAAACGCCACCGCAGTCCGGGCACTAGAGTGGCCTGTCGATCCAGCCCTGTTTCCGTTGTCCGGGGGCAGGGCTTTTTTCTTTTCTCGCCGCCTTTTACAATCAACACGCTGATACAGGAGGCAATGGTGAAAATTGCAAATGATGTGACCGAGTTGATCGGTCACACTCCGCTGGTTTATCTCAACAAGGTCACGGCTGGCTGTCATGCAAGAGTCGCCGCTAAGCTGGAGAGCTTTAATCCTTGCCACAGCGTGAAGGACCGCATTGGGGTGAGCATGATTTCCGAGGCCGAGCGCGCCGGCAAGATTCATCCGGGCAAGAATGTGCTGATCGAACCGACGAGCGGCAACACTGGGATCGGCCTTGCCTTCACCGCCGCTATCAAGGGGTATCGCCTCATCCTCGTCATGCCCGACACGATGAGCATGGAGCGCCGCGTACTCCTCATGGCCTTGGGCGCGGAACTCGTGCTGACGCCGGGACCGAAGGGTATGAAGTCGGCTATCGCCAAGGCGGAGGAGCTTGTTGCCAGCACTCCTGGCGCCTTCATGCCGCAGCAGTTTTCCAATCCGGCCAACCCGAAAATTCATCGCGAAACCACTGGGCCGGAAATCTGGGAAGACACTGACGGACAAGTCGACATTCTGGTTTCCGGCGTTGGTACCGGTGGCACATTGACGGGAGTCACGGAGTACATTCGTCCCAAGAAGCCCAGCTTCAAAGTGGTAGCCGTCGAACCAAAAGACAGCCCGGTGTTGTCTGGCGGACAACCGAGCCCGCACAAGATCCAAGGCATCGGCGCGGGTTTTATTCCCGAGATCCTGCGAACCGATTTGATTGACGAAATTGTCCAGGTTTCCAACGAAGATTCCATTACGATGGGCCGCCGTATGGCTCGGGAAGAGGGCATTCTGGTCGGCATCTCCGGCGGCGCTGCCGTCTTTGCCGCGATTCAGGTCGCGCAGCGAGAGGAGAATGCCGGCGAGTTAATCGTGGTGGTGTTGCCAGACTTCGGAGAGCGCTATCTCAGCACCATTCTGTTCGACGCCTTGCGCAACCAGGCCTTGCAGCTGCCGACGATTTCCGTCTAGCCATGACGGGATTCTTCCAATTGGCTGGCGAGGATATTGCGAATGTCCTCGAGCACGATCCGGCGGCGACTTCGCGCCTGGAAGTCGTGTTGTGCTATCCCGGCCTGCACGCCCTGTGGGCACATCGCTGGAGCCACTGGCTGTGGCTGCATGGCATGCGCATGCTGGCACGATTGCACTCGCAATGGGCCCGCTTCTTTACCGGGATTGAAATTCATCCGGCTGCCATCGTTGGACGACGCGTCTTCATCGATCACGGCATGGGAGTGGTGATCGGCGAGACCAGCATTGTCGGCAACAACGTCACAATGTATCAGGGCGTCACGCTGGGCGGCACCGGCAAAGAAACTGGGAAACGTCACCCTACTATCGGGAACAACGTGAGTATCGGCTCCGGCGCGAAATTGCTGGGCAACATTCGCATTGGAGACAACTGCCGCGTGGGGGCGGGTTCGGTCGTGCTGCGCGATGTTCCCGACAACTCCACGATTGTCGGCGTGCCTGGGCACATCGTCTTGCGCGATGGCAAGCGCGTGGTCATTACCGATCCAAAGGAGATCAGCGATCCGCTTTCCGATGTGTTCATCCGCCTGGTTGCCGAGGTTCACGAGCTGCGCGAACAACTGCAGCAACACACAGACGCGATTTTGCCGCCGGAACCCAATCTCAATATCGATGAGGAGTGGGGCATGGTTTCGGATGGCGCGGGGATTTGAGTATCGTGGAACGTGAGGCGCTCTCACCGAACCGTAGAGACGTAGCGTGCTACGTCTCTGCACGCGGCAAAATCACTGGTACCCATGTATCCTTCTTCCCGTGAAGCTCTCCGTCGTCGTCATCACTCACAACGAAGAGGCCAATATCGGCCGGACGTTGCAAAGCGTTCAGCCGCTCGTGAAAGACGGCCAGGGCGAAATCATCGTGGTCGACTCGGGCTCAACCGACCACACCGTCGGAATTGCGGAGTCGTATGGCGCGAAAGTATTCGTTGAAGACTGGAAGGGCTATGCGGCACAGAAAAACTCGGCGATTGATAAAGCGAGCGGCGACTGGATTTTGAGTTTGGACGCGGATGAATCGCTAGAACCGGAACTCGCCGAGATCATTGCGGGGCAATCCGGCCCTCCTAAGATCGGGTCAGCTGAGTGGTGCTTGACGATGGTTCTAGCCGGCAAAACCTCGGCAAACCCTCAGTTATTCCGAGGAGAACCGGTCGGCTTCTGGCTTCCGAGAAAGAATTTTTTTCTCGGCCGTTGGATCAAACACGGGGGCTTCTGGCCAGATCGCAAACTACGGCTGTTCCGCCGCGGAAAAGGACGCGTCAAGAAAGTCCAAGTTCACGAAATCATCGAAGTAGAAGGAAATACGCTAACCCTGGAGCACGCTCTTCTCCACCACTCCTATCCCACTCTCTCCGACTACATCGACCACATGAACCGCTACTCTTCTCTCGGTGCCGAGATGGCGGCCGCTAAGGGCCAGCGCGGCAATCTGGTCAACATTGTTCTCCGCCCCTCCTTCACGTTCATCTACAACTACGTTTTTCGTCTCGGCTTTCTTGACGGCCGCGAAGGTCTGCTGCTGCACCTCTATCACGCGGTGTATGTGTCCTGGAAATATGCCAAGCTCTGGGAACTCACTCGCAGGACATCCGCAGCACGGTAGCGCTTCTGAGGAGTCGAACTATTCCAGGTGCGGCGGTTGCTCTAGCTGGCGACAACGCCTTCTCTCCTCTATCATCGGTCAGCGGCAAATGAGCCATGGCCGAGCAGAATAAGGACCCGTCCGAAAAAGCCATCGGTGCACCCACCGGCATGAATCTCGGCGAGCACGGCCATGCTCGCTTCACCACAATCTCGGGCGTCCCCGTCAACCGCCTCTACACGCCAGCCGATCTTCCGGAGGACTGGAATTACGATCGCGATCTGGGCGCACCGGGCGAACCGCCCTTTACGCGCGGCATCCATGCCTCTGGATACCGCGGCAAGCTTTTCACCATGCGCCAGTTTTCCGGCTTTGCGTCCCCCGAGGAAA
Source organism: uncultured Acidobacteriaceae bacterium (assembly GCA_963712035.1). Taxonomy (GTDB): domain Bacteria; phylum Acidobacteriota; class Terriglobia; order Terriglobales; family Acidobacteriaceae; genus PALSA-270. Next base: position 256,698 of record CAVQGL010000014.1, read on the forward strand.
CCAATCAGCGCTACCGGCAACTGCTCGACTACGGCAGCGGCGGTTTGTCCGTCGCGTTCGACCTGCCGACACTCATGGGCTATGACTCGGACCATCCAGCGAGCGAAGGCGAAGTCGGCAAATGCGGCGTGGCCATTGATTCGCTCGAAGATATGGAAATTCTCTTTCGCAGCATTGACCTGGAGAAGACTACAGTCTCCATGACCATCAACTCACCCGCGTCCGTGCTCTGGGCGATGTATTTGGTGGTCGCAGAAAAGCAGGGCGCAGACTGGAAGAAAATCTCTGGCACCATCCAGAACGACATTCTCAAGGAATACATCGCGCAGAAGGAATATATTTATCCGCCGGCGCCTTCCATCCGCTTGGTAGTGGACACGATTGAGTTCGGATCGAAATTCACGCCCCGCTTCAATACGATTTCGATTAGCGGATACCACATCCGCGAGGCGGGTTCGACGGCCCTGCAGGAACTCGCCTTCACTTTGTACGATGGGATCGAGTATGTGGAATGGGCACGCCGGAGAGGACTGGATGTGGACGAATTCGGTCCCCGCCTCAGTTTCTTCTTCAATGCCCATAACGATTTCTTCGAAGAGATCGCCAAGTACCGCGCCGCCCGCAAGATTTGGGGCGGTGTGATGAAAGACCGTTTTGGCGCGAGAAATCCGCGTACTCGCCTGCTGCGCTTCCATACCCAGACCGCAGGTGTTTCTCTGCCCGCGCAGCAACCGATGAACAACATCGCGCGCGTCGCCCTGCAAGCGATGGCCGCTGTGCTCGGTGGCACGCAATCGCTGCATTGCGATGCCTACGACGAAGCGCTTGCGCTCCCCACTGTGGAAGCCGCGCGCCTTGCGCTCCGCACCCAGCAGATCATCGCGCATGAATGCGGTGTCACGGAAACCGCCGACCCGCTGGGAGGGTCCTATTTCATGGAGGCATTGACCTTGCAGATGGAGAAGGGCGCTTTCGAATACTTCGGCAAATTGGACGCGATGGGCGGCATGGTCAAAGCCATCGAACACGGCTATCCTCAAACAGAGATTGCCGAGTCAGCCTATCAGTATCAGCGTGCGGTGGAAGCGAAAGAAAAGATCATCGTCGGCGTGAACGAATTTGCGGTTGACGAACAAGCGCCTCATACCTTGTACATTGATGAAAGCGTCGCTCAACGTCAATCGGCCAAACTGAAGACTCTGCGCAGCCGCCGCTCCAATGATGGAGTACGCCGTTGCCTGGATGCATTGAAGAACGCGGCCGCGCAACAACCGCAGGCGGGGTCAAATGGACACATTTCCCGGGCCAATACCATGCCTTACATCATTGATGCAGTGCGCGCCTACGCAACGGTGGGCGAGATTTGCGAAGCCATGCGGGAAGTGTTCGGGACGTATAGGGAAGCCAGTATCACGTAGGTTTGCGTGGCGCGGGCGCCCTCGCCCGCGAAAAAGCTAGGGCCACCCGGGCTCTGACCGATCACTGCCGCGCTTCGCTCGGCTGGACGGCCGAGGGCGGCCATCCCTACGTGGGCGTTGGAGACGCGGGCGAGGGTGCCCGCGCTACACGGTATTACGATACTTTTGATGCGCCCCTCCCACGTGTTCCTTGAGTTTGCTATTCTCTCTGTCTCGTCTGTGGTGAAAACATGCGCTCTGCCGTCCGCCATCTCAAGCAAGCTGACCCGATCCTGCGGGCCATCATCGAGCAGGTGGGTCCCTGCCGGATGGAATTTGGCCCGCCGGAATTTCACAGCCTGGCCGAAGCCATCGTTTATCAGCAACTCAATGGCAAAGCCGCGGTCACCATCTTCAAACGGTTCGCCGCGCTAGCGGGCGAGCCGCTCACGCCGCAAGGCATCCTTAAGCTAAGCGATGCGCAGATGCGCTCGGTGGGATTGTCGAAACAAAAGTCATCCTACTTGAAAGATATGGCAGAGCGCGCGGCCCGCGGCGATCTCGACTTTTCGCGCCTGCATGAGATGACGGACGACGAAGTCATCAAACATCTGACGCAGGTGAAAGGCGTGGGCGTGTGGACGGCGCACATGTTTCTCATGTTTTCCTTGCAGCGTCCCAACGTGTTGCCGACCGGCGACTACGGCATCCAGATGGCGATCAAGAAGCACTACAAAAAACGCAAGATGCCCAAGCCGGAGCACATGGAAAAAATCGCCAGGCGTTGGGAACCGTACCGCAGCGTCGCCTGCTGGTATTTGTGGCGGAGTTTGGATATCAAGACCATGTAGCGCCGCCGTCCTCGGCGACTCGGGGGCAGGCGGGACGCCTGCCAGACAGCCGGCAGGATGCCGGCGCTACCAAAGCTGTGGTCTAATGAATCCGATGATTGAACCTAAGATTCGCGTGCTGGTCGCGAAGCCGGGCCTCGACGGGCACGACCGCGGCGCCAAGGTAATTGCTCGAGCCCTGCGCGATGCCGGCATGGAGGTCATTTACACCGGGCTGCGGCAGACGCCAGAGATGGTTGTCAACGCGGCATTGCAAGAAGATGTGAACGTGATCGGGCTATCGATCCTCTCCGGCGCGCATAACGCCATCGTGCCACGTGTCATGGACCTGCTGGCACAAAATAAAATGGATGACGTGGTGGTGATCGTCGGCGGCATTATTCCCGACCAGGATGTCGCCAACCTAAAGAACATCGGCGTAGCCGCCATCTTTCAGCCGGGCACAAGCATGGACGCCATCGTCACCTTCATTCGCGGCCATGTGAAACCACGCGGCGTTCCAGCAGCCAGCTGATGGCCGAGACCAGCACCTCGCGCCTGCGCAATTTGCTTGGCCGCACCGTCGGGCCAGCTCCCTGGTATTGGGAGACTTTTCCTACGCCAACTTCTACTTCGGGCGAGCGCTTTGTATGGACACACCACGGCAATCAGGGCGCGCTCGGATATTTAGTCTCGTTGAGCGCCGAAGGAGAAACTGACAAGCCGCTGCTGGCGCTGAATACCTACTGCCGCCCATTTCTTCTGCCTCCATCTTACTTAGGAATCTGGTGTCCGGAGGGGCGCAACCTGCGGGTTACCTGCTTCGATCCCACTCGACTCAAGCCTTTTGATTTCGCGGAAGTTGCGGGATGGTTCAAACCATCGAGCGAGAGAATCTACGCGGCTACGGCGCCAGTCGCCGAGTTCGAGGTCCCGCTCGCGCTCGCGGCCGGCACGCACAAAATTGAAGTCCCAGTGGAACTGCAGAGCGTGGAAGAACTGATTGCGCCAACGAGTTACCCGGCAAAGCATCCGGATGAGCCGGCATTTGCGCTCTACGTCTTCTATTTGCATGCCGGCCTGGTGGAAGTCTTGCCGCAGCGCTGGTTCACGGCGGCGCAATACGAGGTGGGACGGCAATGGATTCCGCGAGCTGCCCGCGATCCGGAATCGCAACGGATCGTTGGTGAGTGCTTTGGCGTGGGAAACTTTTTGCTGGAAGAAGACGGACAGCATCTGGAAAAATGGATTGAGAGAAACTCCCCTTAGTTCCAGCTCTATCCTGCCAATTGCGCCGCACTCCTTCTCTGATATACGGTAAGTCTTCTGGGTTCCAAACATGCCCGAACGCGTCGATCCCGGCCCACTTCCCAAGTCTCCGGCGCTTGAGTCGCGCGTGGACCCTACGTCCGCGCGCTTCGAAGCCAATATGCGGTTTCTTGCTGACCTGGTCTCGCAAGTGCGCAATGAAGAGGAAAAGATCCGCGAAGGCGGCGGAGCCAAGGCTATCGAAAGCCAGCACGCCAAAAAGCGATTGACCGCGCGCGAGCGGATTCACTTGTTAGCGGATCCAGGCAGCTTTTTCGAATTGGGCGAATATGCCGCGCACGGCATGTATGAGGAATGGGGCGGTGCGCCTGCGGCGGGGGTGATTACGGGGTTGGCGCGAATTCACACTCGCCTGGTAATGATCATCGCCAACGACGCTACGGTGAAGGCGGGAGCGTTTTTTCCCATGACCGCGAAGAAGGTGATTCGCGCCCAGAACATCGCCATCGAAAACCATGTGCCGACCGTTTACCTGGTGGATTCGGCAGGCGTTTTTCTTCCGCTACAGGAAGATGTGTTTCCCGACACGGACGACTTCGGGCGCGTGTTCCGCAACAACGCGGTGATGTCGGCCATGGGAATTCCTCAGATCGCCGCTATCATGGGAATGTGTGTGGCCGGCGGCGGATACCTCCCGGTGATGTGCGATCACGTTTTGATGACCGACGGCAGTGGTTTATTTTTGGCTGGCCCGGCTTTGGTGCAGGCTGCCATCGGGCAAAAGACTTCCGCTGAAGATTTGGGCGGAGCGGCCATGCATGCGGCCATCAGCGGCACGGTGGACTTCCGCGAGCCGACCGATGAAAGTTGTATCGAGCGCATCCGCTCCATCGTCGAGAAGTGGGGCTACCGGCGTCAGTCGCCATGGGATCGCCGTAAACCCGATCCGCCCGCGCTGGCCGCCGAAGAAATCTACGGCATTTACGACTCTTCTCCCACGCGCCCTTACGACATGAAGGAGATTCTCGCGCGCCTGCTGGACGGAAGCCGCTTCGATGAATACAAGCCCGAGTATGGCAAGACGGTGCTTTGCGGTTACGCGCGCATTGGCGGATTTGCGGTCGGCATCGTCGCCAACCAGAAATTGCATGCCCAGCAGACTGACCACGAAGGCCACAAGCGGATGGAGTTCGGTGGCGTGATCTATACGGAGTCGGCAGAGAAGGCGGCGCGCTTCATCATGGACTGTAATCAGAACCTGGTCCCGCTCGTCTTCTTGCACGACGTAAATGGCTTTATGGTTGGCAAAGATGCGGAATGGAGTGGGATCATCAAAGCGGGTGCGAAGATGGTGAATGCGGTCTCGAATTCCGTGGTTCCAAAGATCACGGTGATCGTGGGCGGGTCGTTCGGCGCGGGACATTATGCGATGTGCGGAAAAGCCTATGATCCTCGCTTCGTGTTTGCCTGGCCGACGGCGCGCTATGCGGTGATGAGTGGCGACGCGGCCGCCAGCACGCTGGTGGAGATCAAAATTCGCCAATTGGAACGAGGCGGCAAGCAGTTGAGTGAAGAAGAAAGGAAAGAACTCTACGAATCGGTGAAGAAGACGTACGACGCGCAAACTGATCCGCGTTACGGCGCGGCGCGATTGTGGATTGATAAGATTATCGATCCGATTGAAACGCGCGATGCCATTACGCAGGCGCTGGAGGCGGCCGCACTAAATCCGGATGTGCCGGAATTCAAGGTGGGAGTTTTGCAAACCTGATTTCTTTGCCACGGATTTGCGCGGATCATGCGGATAAGCAATTCATTTATTCTTGTCTTGATCCGCGGGAATCCGGGGCAAAGAATTTCATATGGCAGAAATAACAAAACTTATCGAGTGTCCCCGCGATGCCTGGCAAGGCTTGAAGGGACAGATCCCCACTCCCCTGAAAGTGGACTATCTGAAAGCCTTGATCAGCGCGGGATTCAAGCATATTGATGCAGTGTCGTTCGTCTCGCCCAACGCCGTTCCTCAGATGGCCGATTCGGAAGATGTGTTGAAGGAACTCGATCCGCCGGATGATGTCGAGATCATCGGGATCGTGGTCAACGCGAAAGGCGCGCAACGGGCGATCAATACCCAAAGCGGTTCACACTTTGGGCTTCCCGTATTCCGTGTCGCCCACTTTTCTTCGCAATAATCAGCGCCAGACGCTAGAGGAAGCCATCGACGAACTGGAGACGATCAAGCAAAAGGGCGAAGAGGCTGGACTCGATACTATCGTCTATATTTCGATGGCTTTTGGAAATCCCTACGGCGATCCGTGGAATGTTAGTGAAGTCGTCGATGCGGTCGAACTTCTCGAATCCTACGGGATTCGCACGATTTCTCTGGCCGACACCGTCGGGATGGCCGGACCGTCTTTGATTCGAGAGGTGGTCTCCGCAGTGGTCGAGAAGTATGACTATCTGGAGATTGGCATTCACCTGCACAGCCGGCCAGAGCAAGTGGCGGAGAAAGTTCTTGCGGCCTATGACGCGGGTTGCCGGCGCTTTGATGCTGCGCTCGGCGGGCTGGGCGGATGTCCTTTCGCCCAAAATGCCTTAGTCGGAAACGTTCCGACGGAAAAAGTAATTGAAATCTTGCGGTCGCACGGCGCGCAACTGCCGGAACTGAAATCGTTGGATGTGTTGCTGCGAGTGTCGGCGGAATTCGGTGCGCGATACACGAGTTCGAGTGCGGCGGATTGAGTGTGTCATGCTGAGCGGAGCAGGACTTCGCTTCGTGAAGTCCTGTCAAGTCGAAGCATCCCTAGCTCCTCGACACAGTGCTTGGGTATAGAGATCCTTCGACTGCGTAGATCGGTTCGCGCGCGAAACGATCTACTTCGCTCAGGATGACAACTTGTATTAGACAAATGGAATATAAAACTATTCAGCTTGCGTATAGCACGGGCATTGCCACAATTACCCTTAATCGCCCAGACAAGCGCAACGCTCTCAGCGACGAGTTAATAAGTGATTTGCTGCACGCATTCGGGGAAGCAGCGAAATCCTCGGCGCAGGTACTGACGCTGACGGGCGCCGGCACGGCCTTTTGCGCCGGGATGGACCTGGAAAATCTCAAAGGATTGATTGGGAGAACGCCGGAAGAACATTTGAAAGATTCGGAGACGATCGCGCAGTTATTTCGCGCTCTCTACGATTTTCCCAAGCCGACGATTGCGGCAGTGAACGGCGCGGCGATGGGCGGCGGTGTCGGCCTGGCTACGCTGTGCGATTTCACTCTCGCCGCGCCAGAGGCCAAGTTCGGATATACCGAAGTTCGCATCGGTTTTGTTCCGGCAATTGTCTCGGTATTTCTCTTGCGCCAAGTGGGCGAGAAATGTGCACGCGATCTGCTGCTTACCGGAAGATTATTCGAAGCGGAGGAGGGGCATCGGCTGGGCTTGGTTAATGAGATTGTGCCGGCGGATCGACTCCTGGAACGAGCAAACGAATTGGCGCGGCAAATTTTAGAGAACAGCCCTACCTCGCTGCGGGCAACCAAGCGATTGTTGAGCCAGTATGCCCGGAGAGAACTCGATGAGCAAATCAAGGCTGCGGTGCTCGAAAATGCCGGCATCCGCACGACTGGCGACTTTCGCGAGGGCCTTTCGGCATTTCTAGAGAAACGCAAACCGCGGTGGGGCGGACAGTAAATGGAAAAAAGTGAACGGAGCGCAATGAAAGACGGGGATAATGACGGTCACGCGATTTGTGAGACCCGGGTGCGGGTGCGGTACGCGGAAACTGACCAAATGGGGGTTGTCTACCACGCTAATCATTTTGTGTGGTTTGAAGTGGGCCGAGTGGAACTTCTGCGGCAGTTGGGGTTTTCCTATCGCGAAATGGAAGCCAACGACGGGTGCTATATCGCGGTGGTGGATGCGCGCTGCCGGTACAAAGCGCCGGCCCGTTACGACGATGAGGTAATCGTACGTACGTTTCTGCGGAATGTCCGCGAGTCGGTCATACATTTTGGCTATGAATTGGTTCGCGCGGACGATAACACGCTTCTCGCGGAGGGCGAGACAACCCATATCGTGACCAACGCGCAGCTGAAGACTACCGTTTTGCCCGAAAAATATATGAAGGCATTTCGCGAGTTGATAGGAAGATAGTATTGCTGCTTCCAGTGGGGCGCTGACCGCTGGAGGACCGTGAGACGCACGCGCTTCCAATTCGGTGAAAGCTCTCCACATTAACGGCAACGATCTCGCATTGGAAACGGTGCGCGAAGTGGCTTTGGAACGGCGGCCGGTGCTGCTCGCTCCCGACGCGCGCCAAGGCGTGGGCCGAGCTCGAGCGGTGGTGGATGCGCTCGTAGCCAGCGACAAAATTTCTTACGGCATCACTACCGGCGTCGGCAAGCTCAGCGACGTCCGCATTCCCCATGAACAGATTCATGAGCTGCAAATTAATCTGCTGCGCTCCCATGCGGTCGGCGTCGGCTCTCCACTTTCCGTCGCGGAAACGCGCGCCATGATGTTGCTGCGCGCGAATTCCCTCTCCAAAGGCTACTCCGGCGTGCGCCCGGTGGTGATTGACACTTTTTGCGAGATGCTCACCCGGGGCGTGACGCCGGCGGTGCCGTCCCAGGGAAGCGTGGGCGCGAGTGGCGACCTGGCTCCGCTGGCTCATCTGGCGCTGGTGCTGATTGGAGAAGGCGAGTGCATCGCGGAAAACGGCGGACGAATTTCCGGGGCGGAGGCGATGCGGCGAGCTGACATCAAGCCTCTGGTGCTCGAGGCCAAAGAGGCGGTGTCGCTCATCAATGGTACGCAGGCGATGCTGGGTGTCGGAGTTCTTGCATTGCTGTCAGCCGAAATCTTAGTGGACTCGGCCGACGTCATAAGCGCGCTGACTCTCGATGCCCTGCGCGGAACGGATGTGGCGTTCGACGAGCGCATCCACAAGGTGCGGCCGCATCACGGCCAGAATTTGAGTGCCGCGAATTTGCGCAAGCTGCTCGAAGGCAGCGAGATTCGCCGCTCGCACATTGCGTGCCGGCGGGTGCAGGACGCGTACTCGCTGCGTTGCATTCCGCAGGTGCACGGCGCGGTGCGCGATACGCTGGCCTACTGCCGCCGCGTGATGGAAATCGAGGCAAACTCGGCGGTCGACAATCCGTTGGTGTTTGCCACTGGATCCGTAGGGACGGCCGCCGCGGAGATCAATGGTGACGCACTCTCCGGCGGAAATTTTCATGGCGAGCCGCTGGCCTTTGCTTTGGATTTTCTGGCCATCGCGCTGAGCGCGTTGGCGGGGATTTCCGAGCGGAGGATCGAACGCTTGGTGAATCCCGATCTGAATGAAGGCTTGCCGGCATTTTTGGCGCCCGGCGCGGGCTTGAACTCCGGATTTATGATGGCGCAGGTCACGGCGGCGGCGTTGGTGAGCGAGAACAAAGTGCTGGCGCATCCCGCATCGGTGGATTCGATTACGACTTCGGGCAACAAGGAAGATTACGTTTCCATGGGAATGACGGCGGCGCTGAAACTTCGGCGCATTGTCGAGAACACGCGCAGTGTGCTGGCCATTGAGGCAATGGCTGCGGCGCAGGCCCTCGATTTTCTGCTACCGCTGAAGACGTCGAAGCGCGGGCAAGTCGCGCAAGCGGCGATCCGGTCGGTGTGTCCGACGATGGAAAAGGATCGGGTCATGCACGGAGATTTTGTGAGGATTGCGGAATTGATTGAGAGTGGGAGAGTGGCTGATGTGGTGGATTGAGTTTCGGGGCTGGTATTCAAGTTCGGAGGATTCTTAGATGTCACAGCCAGTTTCGACAGTTCCAACTTACGAGCAATTGATGTATCCGCTGTTGCGGATGGCTGCTGACCGTCAGCCGCATCGGGTACGAGACGTAGCAAGTAAGATTGCCGAAACATTGGCGCTTCCTGAAAGCCTGCGAGAGGAGACGCTTCCAGATGGCAGAAATAGGTTGGTTCACCGACTGGAATGGGCGCGCACCTATCTAAGGAAGGCGGGGCTGCTGGAATATCCCAGCCGGGGGCAGTTTTTGATTACCGATAGAGGTCTGGTGGCGCTTAAAGAAAACCCGGGCGGGTTTGGCAATAAGTACCTTCAGAGATTTGAAGAATTTCTCGAGTTCAAGCGTGCGAAACGTGAGCGGCCGGGAGAAACACCGGCGACCGAAGTAGAAGAATTAGACCCCGAGGAAGCGATAGAGGACAGCTATCAAGCGCTTCGTGCGGAAATCGAGCATGACCTCCTTAGCCGTGCCAAGTCCGCCTCGTGGGAGTTTTTCGAGCAGTTGGTTATCGATCTGTTGTTGAAAATGGGTTATGGGGGATCCCGGAAGGAAGCCGGACGCGCGATTGGGAAGTCCGGCGACGAGGGTATTGATGGGGTCATTGATGAGGATGCCTTGGGGTTAGACGTTGTATATGTTCAGGCAAAGCGATGGACAACGCGCACCGTGAATAGGCAGGACATACAACAATTTGTCGGTGCGTTGCAGGGAAAACGAGCGCGGAAGGGAATTTTTATAACCACAAGCGAATTTGTGAACAGCGCGAAGGAGTACATTAAGACGATCGACAACAAGGTTGTGCTGATCGACGGCCCGATGCTTGTTCGACTGCTCTTTGATCACGGCGTGGGTGTATCAGAAGGCAAGAAATACGTTTTGAAGCGTATAGACTCCGATTATTTCGACGAGTAGGGCTTTCGCTCGCCACACCTGGACAGCGAGGGCGGCTGTCCCTACGTGGCCCTTGCCGCGCTGCCATCCAAACCTAACTGCGCCGCGACTCCTTTCATTGCCTCTATGCAGAAGGCAATGTGCTCTTCCAGATCCACACCCAGGTCGGCGGCGCCGTTGATGATGTCGTCGCGATTCACACTGCGGGCGAAGGCTTTGTCCTTCATCTTTTTTCGGACGGACTTTGCATCTACTTCGGCGAGAGATTTTCCCGGCTTCACCAAAGTGACGGCGGTGATGAATCCGGCTAGTTCGTCGCAGGCAAATAGAGATTTTTCCATCAGCGTGTCGCGCGTCACGCCACTGTATTCGGCGTGAGACATGATCGCGCGGCGGATTTCCTCTGGCCAACCGCGTTCCCGCAAAACCTCATTGCCTTTGTAGGGATGATCCTCGCGGCTGGGATATTTCTCATAATCGAAGTCGTGAATAAGGCCGACAATGCCCCAAAGATCTTCTTCGGCAGCGCAGTCGGCGGCCGATCCATGACCAAATTTGCGGGCACACGCACGCATGCAGGCTTCGACCGCAAGCGCGTGTTTACGCAGACTTTCCGATTGAGTGAACTCAGTTAGTAACCCCCAGGCTTCGGTGCGATCCATCGTGGTTTGACCTTGTTTTATCCGCGTTTTCTCTACTTAGTTTTGTTTTTCTGGGAAGATATCCAGTGTTTCACGCCAGATTTTCCTTGACATCCACAGGCATGGTACCTCAGATTACGCATCAGGTTCGGAATCAGAAATTTTGGTTCCAGGAGAATGCCCCCGCTCTGGCAACTCCCACACCTAGATGGCTACAACACTTGCCCCGGTAGACTCCAGGGAAGTTATCCGCTGCGATCACTGCCTGCTGGTTCAATTCCGTACAACGAATGACCTTTGCCGGCGATGCCGCGCTCCATTGGATGAAGACGAGCCGGAAATCGTTACGGCGATGCCCGAGCCACAAATGATGCCCCCCAACAGCAACGGGCGCGGTCACTTGAACCTGGCGGCGTCGATTCGCGCGCTACGCTTGCGCGGCGGACTGAGCCAGCGCCAACTGGCGGGACGCATGTCGGTACCACGGACTTACGTTTCGAAAATCGAAAACGAAAAGGCGACGCCAACGCTTTCGTCGCTGGAGCGGCTGGCGCGGGCACTCGAGGTTACGGTGCCGGATTTGCTTTCAGGTGGCGAGCGCAATCGTCAGGAAGAGATTCGCGATCTGATAAAGGATTCGTTCGTCGCGGAGCTCTTGCCCTGGGTCAACCAACTGAATGGCATGCAGATGTCGAGCGTGTTGGCACAGGTGCGGGATCTGACGGTGCGGCCGAGAAGAACCGCGTAGCAAGTACTGCGTAGTAAGGATTCGCGCCGCACTTTTGCGATTCTTCGGTATTGTGCGCGGCGTGGGGGTCCTTCGCATTGCTCAGGGTTTCGGTGAGCGACTCCCGCTTGACGCACACTGTGCAAGCGCCTCGATTTTTATCCGGGCAAACCTGCCAACTCGCGGCCGGAGCTGAAAGGCTCCGGCTTTTTATTTTGGCGCAGGCTTTCGCGGGCGAGGGCGCCCGCGCCACGCAACCACTACGTCTCCAGGCGAAAGCGGGTTTCCGCGAGCCCATAGAGCCGCCGCCAGACGAGGCGATTGACGGTGACGACGACTGCAGCCATCAGGACGGTCGAAGCAATCAGCAAGTGAAAGTTGCCGCTGTCACTTGCCTGGCTGATGATTGCGCCGAGGCCGATGGTGGAGAAAATCTGGCCTTTGAAGTGGAAGTATTCGGCGATAATGCTGGCGTTCCACGCGCCTCCGGACGCGGTGACCAGGCCCGTGACCAGGTAGGGAAAAATTCCCGGCAGAATCAGTTTTCGCCAGCGTTCCCATCCGCGGATGCCAAATACCGAGCACGCTTCTTTCAAGTCGGTGGGAATTGCCATGGCTCCCGCGATGACGTTGAACAAAATGTACCACTGAGTTCCGAGCAACAGCAGAACGATGGAGCCGATACCCAAGCCTCCGCCCAGGCGAATCAAAACAAGCAAAACCACGGGAAACAAGGCCGTCGCAGGCACCGAAGCGGCAATCTGAGCGAGCGGTTGAGCGACACGCGCTAACCGCGGGTTGAACCCGATGGCGACGCCGACCGGAATCGTCCACGCGGCGCCGATGAGTAAGGTCGCGTTCACGCGCAGAAATGTCGCTCCCAACGAGAGCACGAGCCGGCCCGCTTCATGAAGGCCAATCCCGAAGAGCATGACCAGCATATGAGCCGTGGCGTAGAGGATGAAACCCACGGCAATGATTCCGATCAGCCGCGCTGTCCAGATCTTCCATTGCCTCGGTGATTCAGGACGAGGCGCAACCACTTCCGGCTGGGCGAAACGGGAGATCAGCGATTCCCGGGCGGGCTGCCAGATTTTCCTTCGCAGGAACGCCAGACTGGTCGAACCCTGGAACAAATTGAGCACCCAGGATTGCGGAGCATCTGTGCTTTCAACCTGCTCGACTTTGAACTTCTCCGCCCAAGCAATCACCGGCCGCCATACAAACTGATCGAGCAGCACGATCACGGCAATCATAGTGGCGACGCCCAGCAGGATGGACCGTGTATCGCCGGCGCTGGCAGCGGTTTGCAGGTAGGAACCGAGACCGGGCAGGCGAAAATCGCGCGGACCCAGCACAAACATTTCGCAAGCCATGAGAAAAAACCAGCCGCCGGCAACCGACATCATGGAATTCCATACCAGTCCGATGACGGAGTACGGCAACTCGACTTCAGTAAAACGTTGCCACCAACTGAAGCGATAAATGCGAGCGGCTTCGCGCATCTCACGGGGAATGCTTTTGAGCGAAGCGTAAAAACTGAATGCCATATTCCAGACTTGGCCAGTAAAGATCAGCAGAATCGCGCCCAGCTCGACGCCGAGCTGCCTGCCCGGGAACAAACCGACCATGGCAAGCATCACGGCAGGCAGGAAGCTTAGAACAGGAATGGATTGCAAGACATCGAGCAGCGGAACCATGAAGCGTTCAGCTTTGGGGTTGTAGGCGGCAATGTATCCGTACACGAGCGTGAAAATAAGGCTCAAGAAGTAGGCGACAGAAATCCTCAGCAGCGAATAACCCGCATAAACAGGAAGCGCCCAGAGACTGTGCGAGATTTCGACTTGCGGCGTGAAGGGACCAAACCAGGTACGCGCCACTTGCATGGTGCCGTAGAACAACGACAAAACTGCAGCGAACATCAGAGCATCGGGCAGGTGCGAGGTCTCCACGCTGGGGAGAAGAGACCACAAGCGATAAGGCGAGCGCGACTTGAACCCGCTTTTCATGGTTCTGGTTTATGGCGTGGCTGCCGGAACGGGATGATTGTGCTCCAGGGCCGGTTCGCTGAGCACGAGGCGGCCATTCTCGGCGTCGTAATCAAATATTTCCGCGTAGCGGCCCCAGGTCATGGCGGTCTCGAATTGACGCTCGACTTCGTCCTGACTGAAATGTTCGTCGAGAATGTCGTGAAAGAATTCTTCCGGAATGGAATGATCCGACTTGCTGCGCAGCACGCTGTCAATACACTGCAAGATCGCAATATGTTTGAGCGCCGCCTCGCGGAAAAGAACTTTGCGGGCCAGGATGTCGGCTTCGGCAAAAGCCACGCCTTGGGGTGTAACCTCGACATCGCCTTCTTTAAGAGTGGCGAAACCCAGCATGCTGGCGGCTTCGATAATGGGTAGGAGGTCGTCGACATCCATCGCCAGTGGTTCCGCGAGGCGATAGATGTCTTCACGGCCGCCGCGGTCGTGGAGCAACTCCATGAGGCCCGCAATCCCACCGGGACGGGCATGGGGCAACATTTGATATTTCGGCTTCGCGGCCCGAGGCACGATCAGCGGCGCCTGTCCGGGGACGGGCAGGGCGGCATGATCGAGGGCGGGTTGCGTCATGATCTTGTAAACGTAATCCACGAACTCGACGAAACGAGCCGACTTGCGGTCGCGCGGTTGAGGCAGGCCGACCACAAAGTCGGAGCGAATGCGTCCCGGATTTTTCCCCAGCACAATCACGCGGTCGGCCAGCAAAATTGCTTCTTCAATGTTGTGGGTGACTACGAAGATGGCGGTGGCCGGCATCTTCTTGCTGAGCCAAAGCTCCAGCAGTTCGCCACGCAGATTTTCCGCGGTAAGCACGTCGAGCGCGGAAAAAGGCTCGTCCATGAATAAGACTTCCGGCTCGACTACCAAGGCGCGGGCAAAGCCCACGCGCTGTTTCATCCCGCCTGAAAGCTCTTTGGGATAGGCTGACTCGAAGCCGTCGAGGCCCACGGTATCGAGCATTTTAAGTGCGCGTTTGCGGCGCTCGATGGCGCCAACCTTGCGCGCTTCAAGCGGCGCCTCTACATTCTCCAGAACGTTCAGCCACGGGAACAGTGCGAAACTTTGAAACACGATAGCAACATTCGGCGCATGGCTGCTGATCGGCTGTCCATGCCAGAGGACTTCTCCCGTCGATGGCAGCGAGAGCCCGGTAAGAATCCGCAACAGGGTGGATTTCCCCGAGCCCGAGGGTCCGAGGAGGGCGACGATCTGGCCCGAATTAACTTCGAGATCCGTGGGAGCAATGACTTCAATACGGTTCCCGTCCGGTTGGACGTAGAACTTCTCGACTGCACGAGCCTGGATAATCGCATCCGTCACTAGATCTCACTCCGTGCCTCGCTTACATCTATACACGATTTCTGGCGCGATCGCAGGAAGGCCTCAACTTTGGCGCAGCATTGTTACACGAATGTTACATTCCGCCGTCTAAGCAGCAAAATCTTCATGCGGAGGTGCAGACACCTCAGGTGGCAGCCGGTCTGTGACATCGGCCAGACTGGAAAGGCGCTCCACCAATTGCTGGGTCAAGGATCCCGGCTGATAGCGCCAGCGGTAGTTACCGGTGTGCACGCTGGGCGTGTTCAGGCGGGCTTCGCTGCCCAGTCCTAGAACATCCTGCAATGGCACCACCGAAAGGCTAGCCACGGAGCCTTGTGCCAGACGAATTAGGCCCCAGTTAATGCCGTCAGGGCAAGGGCCGACGTAGGCTTCGACGGAGCGACGTTCATAATCGCTCAAATTGGAATTCCACCAGCCCAGGGTAGTGTCATTATCATGGGTACCGGTATAGATTACGCGATCGGCGGTAACGCGATGCGGTAAGTAAATGTGCGCGCCGCGATCTCCGAAACCAAACTGCAGGACCGCCAGTCCGGGAATCTGGTGGCGCTCGCGCAAGGCATGCACTTCGGGAGTAATGTAGCCGAGATCTTCCGCAAAAAACGGCAAGCCGCCCAGGGCTTCGCGGAGTTTATTAAAGAGCTCATCCTTGGGACCATCCACCCAGCGGCCGCGGATGGCGGTGGGTTCACTGGCAGGAATCTCCCAGAATTGTTCGAAGCCACGGAAGTGGTCGAGGCGAATGTAGTCGCAAGTTTGCGTTGCCCAGCGCAGACGTTGGATCCACCACTCGAACCCAGTCGCCCGTGCCGCGTCCCAGTTGTACAAGGGATTGCCCCAGCGCTGGCCCGTCGCGCTGAAGGCATCGGGAGGCACACCGGAAACGACAGACGGCTCCAGGTCATCTTTCAAGAGATAGAGATCGCGATGCGCCCACACATCGGCGCTATCGTAATCCACAAAGATCGCGATGTCGCCGACCACACGAATGGAGCGCTGCGCGCAGTACAAGCGCAATGCATGCCACTGTTCGTAAAAAGCAAACTGGATGGCGCGGCGGACGGCCAACTCCGAGGCAAGTTCCTTGCGGGCGGCGTCCAGAGCGGCCGGCTCACGCCGCGCAAGGTTGTTTGGCCAATGATTCCAAGCTTGTTTGTTGTAGCGTTCCCGCAAAGCATCGAACAGGACGAAATCTTCCAGCCACCAGGCATTGTCCGCGCAAAACTGATCAAAGCGGCTGCGAGTCCAGCCTGGCGCACGCTGTAGAAAGTTCTTCGCGGCCTCGGCCAGGATAGGCAGCTTAAGGCGCCGAACCTCGTCGTATTCAATCAGGCCGACCTTTCCAGGGATTCCGGTCACGCGCGAGAAATCAATCCAGCCGCGTTCCGCCAAACGTTCCAGGCTGATGAGCAGCGGGTTTCCGGCGAAGGCCGAGGTCGAGGAATACGGCGAGTTCCCATTGGCAGGAGGACCAAGAGGAAGAACCTGCCACAATCCCTGGCGGGCGGACGCTAAAAAATTGAGGAACTCGTAGGCTGCCGGCCCAAAATCACCAACGCCCCCGCGTGATGGCAGGGACGTTGGGTGAAGCAAAATTCCAGTGGCGCGAGGGAAAGACATAGCTTTTGCCGGTTGCGATTTCGGTCACCTGGGATGCGGTGGAGCGAAAAACGGCTACTGTGCTTCGCGCCGCGTGGCTAACCGCGTCCTACTCCAACCCAGAGCCGTTACCGCGTACTATTCACCCTCTTCACTGTTTTGCGTTCGGGTGAGACTGTTTAATTCCGCTTGATTGATTTTGATCTTGCCAGATTTTTCCATCTGCTCGCGCAGATTTGAGAGAAACAGGCCGAACAACTCTTGTTGCTTGCCTTGCAGAACGGAGTCGCGAATCTGGTCTCCCTTGGATGCGAAATCCTCCGGCGTGGGCGCCTGTTTTTCCAGAACCGACAGTACCGCGCCGCTGGCGTTGGTTACGATGGGCCCGCTGATCTCGCCCGGCTTGAGAGTGAACGCGACGGCAGCCTGGCCTGACATGGAACCGATGTCAGGGACTTGTCCATCGGGCAGCACAAAATCGCTGGTCTTCATGGTGGCGCCGAGTTCTTTGGCCGCCTTCTTTAAATCATGCTCAGCTTTGGCGCGATCGGAAAGCTCCTGCGTCTTTTGCCCGAGAAGCGCGGAGGCCCGCTCGTTCTTGAAATCGGTCTCCACGCGGCTCTTGATTTCTGGAAATGTAGGCGTCGCCGCAGGCTTCGAGTCGAGCAGTTCGAAGATGGCATATCCCTGTGGTAGTTGCACTTCATCGGCGGGAGACTTATCCGGCTTGGCAAACAGAGCTTGCATGAACTGGGACGAGTTGCCAATTCCAGGCAACGAGTCCGACTGGCTCACAAAATCAGTGGTGACGACTTGCAGCCCCTTGGCGGCCGCAGCCTTATCCAGACCAACATTCCGGGCCTGGGTGAGCAGGGCGTGAGCCTGGACGTCGGCAGCCTGCGCACCCGCCTGTTGCCGAATGAGCGGCTCGATCTGGTCCTTCACTTCCGCCAATGTCTTGACGTGCGCCGCCTGTTTGTCGTCCACGTGCAGGATGACAAAAGCATAGCCCGCGTTGATTACATCGCTGGAGGCGCCTTTAGCCAGGGATTGGGCGGCCGCCTGAACCTCCGGAGATGGAAAGCGGCTGGCTTCCATCCAGCCGAGCGATCCGCCGTCTTTGGAACTGGGGTCCTCGGAATATTTCTTCGCCAAATCGGCAAAGTTCGCCCCGCCCTTGAGTTGCTTCAAAACGTCTTCCGCCTTTTTGCGGGCAGCTTCAACTCCGGCAGGATCGACTTTGCCATCCGGGCCGGGAAGTGGAGTTTTGATCAAAATCTGGCGCACGTTGACTTGATCAGGCACGCGGTATTCGTCGCGATGTTGGTCGTAGTAATCCTGTAGCTGCTGCGGAGTTATTTGGATCTGGGCCTGAACCTTGGCGTTGTCGAGGACAACATATTTAACTTTGCGCTTCGGTGGAATCGAGTTGGCATAGCGCGGTTTGTTGCTATCGTAATAGGCCGCGAGTTCAACGTCCGTAGGCTTCACGCTCTTCGCAATTTCGTCCTTTTGCAGCACGGCGTAGTCGAACTTGACCTTGGTGTTCTGGCGCTCAAACTCCTGGCGGATTTCGTTTTCGGAAACCGTCGCCGCGCCAGTCACTAAGTCACGAAGCTTGTTGAAGAGAATCTCGTCCTTAACATCCTGCTCAAACATGGGGACGGTAAGGTCGTGTTCGCGTAACATCTCTTCATACTGATCCTGGCCTACAAAGTTCCCGCCGGGAAAGAAGGCTGCGGCATAGAGCGGGCCGTGCTGGATTTCGTCGCGCACCTCTTCATCGGTGACGCGCAAGCCAAGGCGGCGAGCCTCCACGAACATGGCTTTATCGTTGATGAGTTGCTCGGCAGCCTGGCGCGAGAAATACGGAAGAAGCATAGACGCTTGCGCCGACGCGTGAGGAATTTGCTGTTCCAGCAGACGGCGGGCCGCTCGCTGCACGTCCGTCGTAGTAATGCTTTCGTCCCCCACTGTGGCCACGATGCCTTTTCCCGGGCCAGTTAGCCCAAGGCTCGAACCAATACCGCCGGGGACTAACGTGATGACCATGGCGGCGCAGATGATGAGTAACAGCCCGCCGAGAATGATTTTCTTCAGTGGGCCAGGCGTTTGCAGAAATCGAATCATGGAATGAAAGCTCCGGAATAGTGCGGAATTAGTGATTATAAACCAGGCGCGTTGATCCCGCCGACGGGCTCACTGTGACACAACGCGGGGGTGGCGCCGGTTTCTAGACGGCGAGACGCCATGCGCTCCGACCGGGATGCCTCACTTTTTTCCGTAATTGAACGTAAAGCCCGGCTGCTCGTCTCCCGACATGTACCGCGTGTTGTAATTCAGCAAGTAATCGAAATGCGCCGCGTCCAGCGGAAACGTTTTGCCCTTCGGATAGGGATAGCCGCCCATTCCACGGAAAGGCAACGGGGCCACGGTGTCGCCGTCAGCGGCGTAGAAATCCATATCTTTTTCATACCCGTTAGCTACGAAGAAATAATCGCGCACCCAGCCTTGCGGCAACGGGGGAAGCTTTGCGGGGTCAAAATCGAGCGCGATTTCATCGCCTGACCCGAACACTGCCAGACGATCATCGAACGAGCTTAATAATGGCAGCACGTCGCCATAGCGGGTATAGGACCCCGCAGGACGCGTGTAAGGCCCGGTGGCGCTGGCCTTTTCGTAGATGTACATCACGTTGCCCTGCGGCTGGCCTTCAATCTTCAGAGGAAATCCGTGGAAGCGAAGATCGGCGCGGGACATCGGGACCGAGGTCAAACGAATGTCCTGATCTCTATCTTGGCTAGCGCGATCAATCAGGATGTTGTCCCAGGAAATCAGCAGATTGGTCGAGATGCGAATACGCTGCGTGCCAGGGGGCAACTTTCCGGTCAGGTCTGCCGTCATGGTGCGCGGGCCACCAGCGGGGAAGCCCATATCATCCTCGACGCGCACCCACTTTCCGTTCGCGTCGAGCGCTTCCACATAGGGAGCGATTGATTCCACGCCTGCCTGCGCGGCGGCGTACATACTGGTGGCGGAGTAGTACTCAACTTCGCCATGCATCAGCAGCCAGAGCGGGCCGCCATGGTAGGGTTCGCCGAGATCAAGTTCTAAACTATGCAGTTTGGCAAATCCGTGGAAAGGCAGCGCTTCGAAATCGCCAAAATAATGGTGAGCAAGCAGGTCAGGCAGGACGTTGTGTCCGTGCTCATCATGCGCAGCGGCCGGCGGTTTCGCATTGTGGCTCGCGACCACTTTGAACGGCGGGTAGGGCGGATTGCTGGCAAAATATTCGTTGGGATAGACATCGATGCCAGCCGGATGGTCCACCGCCAGCAGCTTCGCCTGGTCGAGGTACACAACTTCCTCCAGCGGCTCCATAAAGCGGAAGCTGAGCTTGCCATCTTTCTCGCGAATGGCCTCGCGATCAACTTTGATGTATTCCGTGGGTCGTGGAATGTCGCGCCGGCCGGGCCCGATCCAGTGTCCAATGACCCCGGCGCCGAGCATATCGCCAACCAGTTCGAAATGTTTTCCGTTCCAAACAAACAGCGTGGGACAGGAACTACCGCGGCGGTCGAGTTCGGTATAGCCCTGCTCCCGAAGGCCAGCCACTTCGATTTCGTCTTGCAACACTCCGGTAGGCCAGAGCATGCGGACGACATCGGCTTCCTTGACTGGACCGAGGCCGACATTGATGACGGTGGAATTCTGCCCGAGATAGCCCGAGGAGCCGGCAATCTCGAACTTCTGGCGGTTGCCGCCGGCGAAAACTTCCAACTTCGTCCCGATGGCGCTCTTGTTGTCGTTCAGTCCCTTCAGCGCGAGCCGCAACCAGTGACTCTTGTTGCCACCTTCATTGCGCAAAAGCACTGCGGGACCTTGATTCTGCGTGATGAGCAAATCGGTTGCCCCATCGCCGTCATAGTCGCCGGTGATGATGGCCCGTGGAGCTTTGAGTGAGATTTTGTCGAGCCCGACTTCGGCAGTGACATCCTTGAAACCATCTGGGCCCAGATTGCGGAATAATTTTACTTCGCCATGTCCGTCCGCGGTTTCGCCAACAGCGACGAGATCTACCCAGCCGTCGTCGTCGTAGTCGAAGGCGGCAACGCCGAACGCGCGTGCCCAGTTTGTTGCCGGCAGCGGAACTTGCTCGAACTTTCCATGGTTATTGCGCCAAAGAGTGAGGCCGGGAGCGACGCTATGGGTAAACGCCAAGTCCATCCAGCCATCGTGATTAAAATCGAGGACAGCCACGCCCAACGCCGAGCCGGGCATCGCAGCTGCCCACGGATCGCGCTTGGGAAATGCTCCCTCCCGTGGATTCTCGTAGATTGCCGGAGATCCCGTAACCACCAGATCCACGGCGCGGTCATTATTGTAATCAGTCCCAACTGCGCCAAAAACCAGGTCACTCGCTCCGAGTTTGACGGTCTGGCTAACGTCGGTGAAAGTTCCGTTACCGTTGTTCCGCCACATGACATTCGCACCGTCTCCGCTAGTCTGTTCAAGCACTCCGGAAAAAGTTTTAGCGTTGAGCGGGGCGTTCCCCGTGTATCGCGTGACATAAAGATCGATGTCGCCATCGTGGTCGTAGTCAACGAAAGTCAGGCCGAGATTCAATCCGCTGCTTTTGATGCCCGCAGCTTCGGCCATATCCTTGAACGTGCCGTTCTTTTCGTTGTGCAGGAGCAGGATGCGCCCATTAAGACTCACGGCCAGATCTGTTTCGCCATCGTTGTCATAGTCGCCGGCGGTACAGCCCACGCCATGCAGAGTCGGATCAAGCCCCGCCTTTTTCGTCACATCCTCAAACTTGCCATCGCCCAGATTGTGATAGAGGGTCATGCCGCCTTGCGGGCCGTTGTCGGCAATGAAAAGATCCTGTTTGCCGTCTCCGTCATAGTCGAAAAAACAGGCGCCGGGTCCGAGCAGCGAGGCTAGATCGCTGGCAGGTGGCAGGCGCCGGCTTGCTGGCCAATCCGGCTTCGTCGGTGGCGTTCACAAACCGCACTTGAATCGCTTCGGGAACCTTTCTCAAAGCTGTCGGCGATTGCTCCGCGCTGGAATATTTTCCCTGCTCTCCATAGGCAAGGCTTATGGCCTTGCCCAGATTGGCTTCGGTGATGTGCTGAAATTTCTGGAGATGCTCGCGCGCCTGGGTAGCGTCACCAGACTGCTGCAGAGCCCGCGACAGGCCGAACTCCGCCGACGCGTGCAAAGGATTCAGTTGCAGAGCGCGTTGGAAAGCTTGGATTGCCTCCGGAAACTGGCGAGCCTGCGGAATAGACCGTTCCCAGAAAATACCAGGCGTTGGCATCCTCAGGGTCAAGCTCAGTTACGTGGCGAAACGCCGCGATCGCAGTCGCGAGATCGCTGGTGTTCTTGGCCGCCAATCCCAGGTTGTACCAAGCATAGGGGTCCTTGGGATTTTCCTTCGCCACGGCCGACAGGGTCTGTTTGGCTGCGTCCACTTTACCCAGATTGAGCAACGCAACGCCCTGATTGACGCGGGCGGTCAGCAACTGGGGATCTGCCTTCGCGGCCTCTTCAAACGACTTCAACCCCTTCTCAAATAACTGCTGATTCATGTAGGCGGTGCCAAGGTCGTTGAAATGAGCGCCCTGAGCTGGATCAGAAGGCTGAGCGGACTGTGGGGCAGCCGCGAAAATACCGGCTCCAGCCAGAACCATAGCTGCGCAGAAAGCAATAAGTTTTCGAGTCATGGGAGAAACTCATTCATTGTAGCAATGTAGCGCCCGGCTCTTTACTCGCTTGGCGGCGGGAGAACTTATCTCAGTCAAATGCCCGTTCGGAGATCAGACGAGCGGAGGTCTGCGCCATCCCCCACCTTGCAATTCGAGCGCTTCCGCAACCGACAACACGGATTCCTCTTCCCAGGGAAGTCCGGCGATTTGCACCCCAATGGGCAAGCCTTCCGGCGATCTGCCAACGGGCACTACCGCAGCCGGCGAACCTAGCAGATTGAACCATTCGGTATAGCTCCATGCGTCGAGATAGTTCACGGTCTTGCCCTCGACCTGCCAACTGCGCTCGCCATGACGAAATGCGGGAATCGCCGCCGCCGGACACAACAGAATGGGATACTCTCGCATTTGCGCGAACACTTTCATACGCACCAAGTCGCGCTGAATCCAGGCGTCGAGCAACGATTCTCCGGAGTGAGCGGGTTCTGTGCGCGACCCAATCGGAAAATTGTTGGAGCAGCGGGCTGATCTCGGCTTCGTAACCTTTGGTCATGGGACCAAGCATCATGCCACCCGCGATCCCAAAGAACTTCCACCAGAGCTGGCGAGCCTCCTCTAAGCCATCGGGACGAAATTGATCCACCTGAAATCCGGCGCGGCGCAGAGACTCAGCGGCCACGTTTACCGCTGCGCACGTTTCGGAAGTCACCGGAGTGCGGTCATCGTCGAAGAAATATCCGATGCGCAACTTCCGCAAATCATCCTTGCTCGGCCAGCGAACAGGGACGGGCGCCGCTGAAGGATCTCCGTCATCCGGTCCTTGCATCACCTCAAACAGCACCTTCAAATCGGCAATCGTGCGCGCCATCGGTCCAACCACTCCAATCAGGGCAAACGGTCCCGCGGACTGCGGGAAGTGACCTGTCGCAGGAATGCGGCCCGGTGTCGGTTTCAATCCGCAAACGCCGCTGAAGTGAGCCGGCACGCGAATCGATCCGCCGCCATCGCTGCCTACGCCGCCTGCCGAACATCCCGAAGCAATCGCTGCCGCTTCACCCCCGCTTGAACCGCCCGGGGTGCGCGCCAGATCCCATGGGCTGTTCGTTCGTCCATAAAGAAGATTGTCAGTCTCCCACGCCATGAGGAGTTCAGGAGCGTTGGTAACGCCGAGAATAATCGCACCCGCCTGTCGCAGTCGGGCCACGAGCGGAGCATCTTTTTCGGCGATGTGTCCCTGGCGTAGCTTCGTGCCCGATTCACAGCGGAATCCGCGGACATCAATCGCACTCTTAATGCTCAGAGGAACCCCATGCAAGGGACCGACGGCTGAGCCCTGCATAACCGCCCTCTCCGCAACCTGAGCCTGGCGGCGCGCCCCTGCCGCGTCCACATCGACAAAAGCATTCAGCTTGGGATTCAGTCGCTCAATACGCTGCAGATGCGCTTCCACCAGCTCGACTGGAGACAGCTGCTTGCAGCGGATTCGCTCAGCCATGGAAACCGCGGATAGGAATGTCAACTCTGGCACGGCGATCGTCTCTGGAATGCAGCCGGAAGGATGTGAGTTTAGCACGCCCGCAGATGAGCGGGATGTGACCACGAGACAGTTGTTTGTGACCGGCTGCCGGCGGTATCGTGAGCAGGAAGCAGTCACGGAGACGCTCATGGCACGTCAACATTCCCCACGCTTTCTGCAAATCGTGGAAGACGCAAAAAAACGCGTTCGCGAAACCACTATTGAGGACGTCAAAGCGAAGATGGACCGCGGCGAGAAATTCTTGCTGATCGAACGTCCGCGAAGAAAGCGAGTTCGCTAAGGATCATTTGCCTGGCTCCATCCATCTGGGCAAGGGAATCATCGAGCGCGACATCGAAGAGCGCGTGCCCGATTTGAACGCGCCGCTAGTTCTCTATTGTGGCGGCGGCTTCCGGTCGGCGCTAACCGCGGACAACCTGCAAAAGATGGGTTACAAAAATGTCATCTCGATGGATGGTGGAATTCGCGGCTGGAGGGAAAGAGGATTTCCTTTGGTCAAGGATTAGGTGGTAGAGATCAGTCAGTAAACGCGTCAACCAAGGGTCGTCTCCCTTGGTAACTTGATGAAGCTACCTCCCAGCGGCAACATGGATTGTTAGGCTGGGAAGAGGCGGCAGGCCTCCGCCCAGCCTTCGATTCACCATGCAGCGTGGCAAGAGAAATATCGAGACCGACCCGGCAGAGACGGCGGCCATCGCGTCCGGGATCACAGCGCTGCAAGGCTCGGTGAGCGAAAAATCTACTGCGGATGAATTTTGCCATCAGCTGGCGAAAATTTTTCAAGTTGAGCCCACGGAAGTCGCGCTTTTACAACTCGAGAAAGGCTGCCTCAGATTTCTTTTCCCTTCGCAGCTCAAGATCGCAGGATCTATCCCCGCATCCAGTTCGTCTTCCATTGTGGCGCACACGGCGATGAGCAAGAAATCTGAGTTTTACAATAATTTTCTCAAAGTAAAGCACGCCAGCGTTTTCGAGAGCGTAAAGCTGAGCGTGCCAGAAGACAACTCCTCGACCCACACTCCGATTCAGAAGCTGATGTCCGCACCGGTGCTTGATGAGGCGGGCAATGTTGCCGGGGTCCTGCAGATCTGTCGTAAGGGATACGACTTGGCCTCCGTCGGGCCGGACTTCACTTCGGAGCATTTGCACCAGCTGGAGCGGGCCGCCAGACTCGCGGCCCAAGCTCCGTTCATGAAAAAGCGTTCAGCGGTTTCTTCGAGCCAGTAGACTTCCCTACCCTCTGCCCACTTCGTTGGGTTTCCATCGCCTTATCCAATGCCAGTTTTTCCCGCGTGGTCAGCGGTCGGAATGCTCCTTTGGCAAGCTGGCCTAACGTCAGCGGACCGATGGCAACCCGCACCAGCCGCAAAACTTCAATCCCAAAGTGCTCTAGCATACGGCGGATGTGGCGATTCTTGCCTTCATCCAAAACAATCTCAAGCCAGGTGTTGCGTTCGCCCTCGCGCAGAACGCTCGCCTTCTTTGCGCGAAGAAAATCGCCATCGCTGGTTCGGAGACCTTTCTCCATTTTCTGTGCGAAGCTGTGGTCCACAATCGCGCTCGCCTGCACACGGTAGGTTTTATCGAGATGCGTTTCCGGAGCAAGCACCCGGGCCGACCATTCTGAATCGTTGGTGAAAAGCAGTAAGCCTTCGCTGGCTTTGTCGAGGCGGCCCACTGGAGCGATCCAGGAGAATTCCTCGCCCAGGCACTCATATACTGTTTTGCGACCTTTTTCGTCAGCCGCCGTCGTCACCACGCCACGCGGTTTGTTCAGCAGGAGGTAGACTTTTTGCCGCTCCGCAAGCTCCACGCCATCCACTGCAATGCGATCTTTTTCCAGATGAACGGGAGTTTCAGGATCGTGACGGGCAGCGCCGTTGAGACGCACACGTCCAGCGCGGATTAAATCCGCGGCTTGCGAGCGCGAGCAGTAGCCCAATTTGGAGAGTGCCCGCGCCAATCCTACTTTCCGAACGCCAGCATCAGATTTCACGGCGCCATGCTAACTCGCGGGATCGGCGCTTGCGAAATCTGGGACCGGAACGTCAAAGCGCTCTGCCACGCGGGCCGTTACCTGCTCGATCTCGTCGAACAGCACGCTGTGAATGCCGAGCTTGGTTGCGGCTTCGATGTTGTGGGCGAGGTCGTCAAGAAATAGCGTTTCCTCGGGCGCGACGCCCAGCGATTCCAGGCAGGCTCTGTAAATCGCAGCATCCGGCTTGACCATGCGCACCTCGCCTGAAAACGTCAGATGATGGAACAATGGCGCCCATCCGCCATGGGCCACCAGATAACGGCTAAGGTCGACCGGGATGTTGGAGAGCAGCCCTACGCGCAATCCCGCGCGATGCAACTGCTCGGCCCATTTCACCGTTTTACGGTTGAGCCGTGCCCAGCCTTGAATATCCAAATGGGTCAGTCTTGCAATCTGCTCGGCGCTCAAGACGAGGCCTCCTTCGCCTGCCACCGTCTGCCAGTAAGTTTCGGCCGTCAGATCGCTGCGATCGTAGGGCACACGAAATTTCCAATACAGTTCCCGAAAGCGTGGCACGGCAATGCCGCAGACCTGTGCCATGGCCTCCAGGTCTGAGACTTGCTGCATGAAACAAAGCACATTCCCGTAGTCGAAGATTACCCCGCGGATGGGGACTTTCCCGTTGCGAGCGGATTGCGGCTTCTGCATTACTCCTCCTGTAATTGATGATACAGGGTGAGCCCTCCCGCGCCAGGATTTGCGGCTTAGAAATTGGATTCACCGCGAACTGAGTCTGCTGTTTGTTTGCCAGTAAGCCCGCGTAATTTCAGAAAAAGCAAAACCGGAAAGCGGTAAATCACGGCCTCTATCCTTGCCGGGGCACCACGTAGTAGTAGATCGCAAGGTAATGACAAAGACTTCCTGCCAGCACGAATACATGCCAGATGGCGTGATTGTAAGGCAGGCGCCGCCACACGAAAAACACGACACCACCGAGGTAGGCCGCTCCGCCTGCCATCAACCAGAGCATTCCCGGGCCTTGTCGCGAGGAGAGCAGCGGCTTAAAAGCAATCAGCGCCAGCAATCCCATTACGACGTAGAGCGGAGTCGAGATTTTCCGCACACGCTCGAACCAGTACACCTTCAGTAACACACCGAGAAAACAGAATCCCCAGACGAGCCCGAAAAGCGTCCAACCCCATCCTCCGCGCAGGCTCACCAATGTGACCGGCGTATACGTACCTGCAATCAGCAAATAGATGCAGCAGTGATCAAGGATCTCCAGGGTACGCGTCCAGCGGACGAGGGAAGACTGTGCAACATTGTGGACGCCGCGTACAGGCTGACCAGGGTAGCCGCGTATATGCAGCAACTCACCACTACCCAAACGTCACGACTCCAACCGGCGGCCACCAGCAGCAACACTGCGCCAACCAGGCTGAGAGCCAGCCCAATGCCGTGCGTTATTGCGTTGACCAATTCTTCCATGTGGATTTTTAGAGAGGTCCATGATTTCGTAGCCTCGATACAGTTCCGCTCCCCGCCCTACAAGCTTCGCGGATTTGCGGTGAAAGCCGTGGGACCCGTAATGAATTCCATCATACACGGCGTGTTCGCCTCTCGAAGATGCAACGTGTGTGACGAGGCTCACAGCACAAGCACGCGGGCAAATGGATAATCCCGCCGTATTTGACGGTGGGGTTCCGACCGAAGCGCGTTGGCAGGCTTCTGTTCTTGATAGTTCTCTCTGGAGGAATTATGGCGACTGATCCGCAACGTGTTGAGCGGCTGTCTGTGGCGGGGGCATTTTGCCTCTTTGACAAGAAGCTTCGTTCCAGCGGAAACGGGAGTATTGTTTGGGGACTGCTTAACCTGCTAATCGGTGCCCTGCTGGTCGCGGCAAACGACAAATGGGGAGCCGTTAGCTTGCTTTTGGGGCTGGCCTTGGTAGGGGCAGGTATCTACGAGAGAAAAGTGCGCGCCCCGAATGTAATCATGATATCCGCCGCCACGCTGGCCGTGTTGGCTTTGTGGAATTTCGCTCTCATCGCTCTGGCGGCGATGGGAAAGGTGCAGCTCGCGTTAGGTGGTAGGACTCTCTACTGGGCTATCGCTCAGGCCTGGGGCGCGTTTGCAACGTGGAAAACGTACAGCACCTACAAGATGCTGCATGAGAAATCGGACCCTCCAACCGTGCAACAGGTGCGGGCCTACGTGGACGAGCTAAACAAGGCGAAGCCTGAGCAGAGCCTAGAGATGATCCAGTTCGAAGTGAACGTCGGTTTCTTGCAAGGTACCAAGCGATATCGGCTGAAGCCGGTAGAAGATCTTTACCTGGCTGCCCGGTACAAATCGCAACTTGGTTCGGTGCGACTTGAGGATGTAAATTTCGTGCCGCGTAACGAAGTAACAATCACGCTGGAGGGGGAAAAATGGATGAGCAAGAAGATGAAGGCTAGGGTGCAATTGGGACAATTGAAGCTGGATAAAGTAAGCATCACGCCAGACATGGCCGCACGAATTGATCCGACCGCGCGGGCGCTCTCACTAGGCTTGGCCTGACTGCGACCTAGAACATTCCTACGACAATAGAATTTTTTGATTATCTCTATCAATAACTTTTATTTCCATGTCACGCTATCCGCGCTTACATTCTGGAGTGCTTCGTAATCTACTCTCCGAAGTCTCGCAGGTGCTCATGCGAAAACCCTTCATTCAATGGATTTTAGTCTTCATCGTTTTTTCATCTTTCACGCCAACCTTACCGGCCTTGGTTGCGCCTTTCGTGAACTCCGGAACTTCGCGTCATACCCCAGTTCCGGTCCAGACTCTCGACCCGCAGGAAGCGCGCCTAGTCAAACTTGAACAGCAGACAGCGGACGCCAAAAGCTCCGCCGACAATGCCTGGATGCTGACCAGCGCCGCACTCGTCTTGATGATGACCGGTCCCGGCCTGGCTTTGTTCTATGGCGGCTTGGTGCGCCGCAAAAATGTGCTCGGCACCATGATGCAAAGTTTCGCCATGATGGCGCTCATCACTGTGCTCTGGGCGCTGGTGGAATACAGTCTGTGTTTCGGATCCGGCAACAGCTTTATTGGCAACCTTCATCACGTTTTTCTGCGGGGCGTTGGTGGACAGCCCGATCCCGCCTATTCCTCCACTATCCCGCAACAGACTTTCATGATTTATCAGTTGATGTTCGCCATCATCACGCCTGCTCTTATTACCGGGGCCTTCGCGGAGCGCATGAAGTTCAGCGCGATGGCGCTGTTCATGGTGCTCTGGTCGTTCCTGGTGTATGACCCCATGGCGCACATGGTGTGGGGAAAGAACGGCCTGCTGAATGCCGCGCTGGGCGGCCGATTCCCTACTCTGGATTTTGCCGGAGGCACGGTGGTTCACGTCACCTCGGGAGTTTCTGCGCTGGTGTGCGCCATCTACCTCGGCCGCCGCCTCGGCTATCCTCAAGAACCCATGCCCCCGCACAGCGTGGTGTTGAGTTTCGTGGGCGCATCCATGTTGTGGGTAGGCTGGTTTGGATTCAACGCCGGCAGCGCGCTGGCTTCGGGCACGTTAGCCACCAGCGCTTTCGTCGCCATTCATTTTGCCGCTGCCGCTGCAGTCGTAGGATGGGGAGCCGCGGAATGGTGGCGTAACGGCAAGCCCAGCGCCTTGGGGGCGATTTCTGGCGCGGTGGCTGGTCTGGTCGCCATCACTCCAGCCTCCGGATTTGTTGGTCCCATGCCCGCCCTAGCAATTGGCCTGATCGCCGGTGCATTCTGCTTTTGGATGGTCACGAAAGTAAAATCGCGATTCCGCTACGACGACTCGCTGGATGCGTTCGGCGTGCACGGCGCAGGCGGGACGCTGGGCGCGATCCTGACTGGCGTTTTTGCTTCGAGTGCGGCGAATCCCATTTTCAAAGACAGCCAGGGAAATCCGCTACCCTCCGGTCTTCTGGAGGGCAATACCCATCAACTGCTCAATCAGTGCGTTGGCGTGTTGATCGCGTGGGGTCTCGCCATCGTAGGCACGCTGCTGATTCTTAAAGTGGTGGATATGACCATCGGACTGCGGGTCACACAAGAACATGAGATTCAGGGACTCGATCTCTCACAGCACGGCGAAGAGGGCTATGTGTGGGAAGTTTCCGCGTAATTTTCTGAATTCCAGGAATGGTAAAGGAGTGCTCCAGCTAAGTTTCGCAAATTCCAGAGCTTATCGAAGACTGCGCATAGAAAATGACACGCCTGCAAATTGAGTTGTCATTCTGAAGCGCGTTCTTCGCGTAAGGAATCTGCTTTCGTTGCCTCGACCAGCGGAATCCTCCTCTTCCCTTTCGCCCAGCTCAGAATCGTCGTCGGAATGACAAATTGCAAATGAGCGCCTCACTAAATATGAAACAATCAAAGGCATCATTGAACAACCTAGCTCCCTGGATAACAAATCCTAATGCGAAGCATAAATAGTTTCGATTTCCGCCTCCCTTCGGCAGCCGCGTAGAGTGGAGGACACGCTTGGGTCGGCTGGCGGTCGTTTGCTTCGGGTAAACTTTGGCCAGAATCCCATCGCACCGGCGCCGGCCACGCCAGATAGAATTCCAATGACCACAACGTCCACAGCAGCGAACGGATTGCGCGAGCGTTATAGCGAGGAATCCGCGCGCATCCAGCGGGAATTTGATTCCCGAGGGGACGGCCGCGCTGCTTTGGCGCAACGCACCGCGCTGGTGGAGAGCATCGCTCTCCAGTTATGGAAGGAGATGATTGAGCCACAAGAGGGCGATTTGAAGAATTTTGCCTTGGTGGCTTTGGGAGGTTTTGGCCGTGGCTGGCTCTTCCCCTACTCCGACATTGATCTTCTCTTCCTCTACGCCAATCGCGAAATCGAAGAAGCGAACAAAGACAAGGTCCGGCGATTTTCGCAAAAGCTCTGGGATCTCCGTATGAAGCTGAGCCCGGCTACTCGCCTGCTTTCGGAGTGCGACCGTTTCGATCCGGAGAATGTGGAATTCACCATTTCTCTTCTCGACTGCCGTTACCTGGCGAGGCGATCAGGAACTGTTTTCACGCCTGCACGACAAGCTGATTCCGAAGCTCATCATGCGCGAATCGCAATCTCTGGTGCAGCGTCTTGCCGAGTTGACTCGCGATCGCCACGCCAAGTATGGCGGCACGGTTTTTCATCTCGAACCGAACGTCAAGGAAACTCCCGGCGGTCTGCGCGACTACAACGTAGCCTGTTGGCTGGCGCTGATTTCCGCCATGGACAAGCTGCGCGATTGGCCCGACCCAGCAACCCTGCTGCCCGCGTCAGTGCGTAGGCAATTCGATCCAGCGCTGGAATTTCTGATGTCGGTGCGCTGTTTCTTGCACTTCCGTCACGGGCGCGACGACAACATGCTGACCTGGGAGGCGCAGGACGACGCTGCGGCCCGCAAAATTGGCGTCCCCGACGCTGACGTCGTCAGCGCCGGCCGACTGGATGCGGGTCTATTTCGGCCACGCCCGCGTCATCCACCGCACTGCGCTGCAACTGTTGGAGGAAATTCCCGCCGCCCGCTCCTCGCTCTACCGGCAATTTCAGAACTGGCGTTCACGGCTTTCCAACGTCGGAATTTTCCGTCGTGGACGGCTTGATTTTCATGCAGCAACCGTCCTCTCTTCATGATCCCGAGGTGCTGCTGCGGCTGTTCGACTTCATGGCTCATCACGGCTTGAAGCTCAGCACCACCACTGAATACCGCATTGAGCAGGTCTTGCCGTCTCTGGCGGCAACACCGCCGCAGGGTGCGGAACTCTGGCGATACCTGCAAGTAATTCTGATCGAACCGTATGCCGCGGACGCGTTGCGCGCCATGCATTCGTTGCATTTGCTCTCCTTTCTTCTGCCGGAGCTCAAGCTCGTCGATTCTCTGGTGGTGCGCGATTTCTATCACCGCTTCACCGTGGATGAGCACTCCTTTCTCGCGATCGAAAGTCTGCACCGCGCCTTGCAGTCGCCGTCCGAATGGGATCAACGCTACGGCCACTTGCTGGAGGAACTGGAGCAACCGGAACTGCTCTACCTTTCCTTGCTGCTGCACGACTTGGGTAAGGGCGTACCCGGAGAAAATCACGTGGACGCCAGTTTGGAAATCGCAGCTCGCTCCATGGACCGGCTCGATCTCGATCCCGAAGATCGCGAAACCGTCCAATTCCTGATCGGCAGCCATTTGGAAATGTCGGCCGCGGTTCGCCGCGATATTTTCGATCCGGGAAATGTCCGCGCTTTCGCGGAAAAAGTGGGCGCGCCGGAGCGTTTGAAAATGCTCTGCCTGCTCACTTACGCAGATATCAAAGCCGTGAATCCGGAAGCGCTTACTCCATGGAAAGCGGAAAGCGTCTGGCAACTGTATATCGCCGCCAACAATTATCTCAGCCGCAGCGTTGACCAGCGGCTTCATGTAGACGTAGACAGCGAAAATCTTGCCCGGCTCAATACCCTGGCGCCGGTGGTCGGCAAGAGGGTGAAGGCGTTCTTGGAAGGCCTGCCCAAACGCTACTTGCGAGTTTACCCTCCGGAAGATGTACTGCGTCACACTAAGATGGCCGATCGGCTGGCGGACGATCCGGTGCAACTCGAATTGGAGCGCGGCCGCCACTGGTTTGAGCTGACCCTGGTCACCACTGACCGTCCTTTCCTGTTTGCGAATGTGACTGGAGCGCTGGCGGCATGGGGAATGAACATCGTGAAGGCGAATGCATTTTCTAATCAGGCCGGAACGGTCGTAGACACATTTTATTTCACCGACCGCTTTCGCACTCTGGAGTTGAACTTGCCGGAGTGGGACCGTTTCAAACGCAGCGTCGCCAACGTGCTTACCGGCGAGGTGAATTTGGAGCGCATGTTGCAGGATCGCATGCGCTCCGAAGGAAAGACTCACACCGCCAAAGTAAAAATTGCCACGCAAATCACCTTCGACGATTTTTGTTCATCGACCAGCACGCTGGTGCAAGTGATTGCCCAGGATCGTCCCGGATTGCTGCATCGCATCTGTTCCAGTTTCTCCGAACAAGCCTGCAACATCGAAATCGCGCTGATCGATACCGAAGGCCAGATGGCGATTGACGCGTTCTATCTCACCTCCGGCGGGAAAAAACTCACCCGCGAAAAGCAGGCAGAACTGGAAAAAGAATTAGTCGAGGAGCTGCGGGAAGATTGAGTGTTGGCGCTTTCTATTGCAGACCTACTCCGTAGAGATAGTCGTAAGCGTTGCCCGATTCCCACGGAAGGTGCGCGGTGAAGGACGAAAATAAGACCGCGCGGCCCAGGAAAGTTACAAATACGTCTTGCTGAGAGTTGGCTGTGGTCACGCGAAATGTGAAGAGCCCGTTGCATGGATCTTGCAACTCACCCGCGCCGACCAAATAACCCGCATCGGCGACCGGGGTGAGCGCAGCCTGCACCAGAGTATCCCCCTGCGCGTCCTGCACGGTGACCTGGCCTGCGTTCGTGATCGTAAAAGTCGCGTTCCCCAAGCTCGGAGTTCCGGTTTCGACATTGCCTGCGCCCGTGCTGGCGTTGATTTTCTGATAGTAGATCGCCTGATAGGTCCCGGCAAAATTGGGATCAAACGCGGAACTAGCCGCCTTCTTGAAGGCTAGAATCGCGCCATTCGGAGTGTCCACGGCAAAAACTCCGTTGGCGGTCCCGAAAACGTAATCGTATTGGCCACTGTTGCTACTGTCGGCCATCTTCATGAAAGTGCCAGACAGGTCGGCTTCGAACAAGTCGGCGGCAAAAGTGCCCTGATGAAATTGGCCGCCGCCGTTCTGGTTGACCGCTCCAAAAGGCCAATAGGATGTCACGCTGACATTCGCCGACGCATCCATTGTGATGGAGCCGACCTCCAACCCTCCTGCTGTGGTGCGGAACTGCATGGAGTTGTAGCTGTTGTTAGCCAGCATTGCCGTAGAGATGGCCCCTTTCTCCACCGCAGTCACTAGCGACGGCTGATCCTTGGTCGCACCGGTTTTTGTCGCCTGGATCAGCAACGCATAGTTCGGCACCTCAAACGCTGTCACCAGATTTCCGGTCGGGTCGTCAAGCGCATACGTCCCATCATCATTCACGGTGTACGGAACAATCCCTCCCTGTCCGTTGGAAACATCTGTGTAAGTGATGGTCTGGGTGGCTGGATCGAGTGTAATCGTCAGAAAGTCCCCAACCGAAGCTGTGCCGCTGTAGGACCGCACCGAAGCAACCGGAGCAGGCATTGACAGATTCGAGGCGCACCCTGCAAGGAGCAGCAGAGTAAGAGTAACGGGCAACAGTTTCAGAATTCTCATGGGCAGGTATCTCCTTGGGGATATGTCGGCACCAATGGAGATAACTTCAGCGAAACGTCAGGATGAGGATGAGAACTGTCTTAGAAGACTCAGGCCTTGCAGATCATCATAGCCGCGAGAACGATGGGAAGGTAGATGACGGAAGCGTGTACCAGGCGACTGGCAGCGTTGCGAGTGGCGGAAGCTGCCAGTTTGGCGCCGTAATAAAGAAAAAACAATCCCGACGCAGCCACTGCCAATAAATAGAACGGGGCCACGCGGCCTGCCAGGGGAAACATCGTAACCAAGATCAAAATGACGGTACAGGCAATGATCTCTCCGCGAGTAAAACGGCCATCTGCGTCGAAATCCGGCAACATCTTGAACCCCGCGTGCGCATAATCCTCGCGATACATCAGGGCAATCGCCAGGAAATGCGGGAACTGCCACAGGAAGAGCACCGCAAAAAGAAACCAGGCATTTCGGCTGAGTCCATCGGCCGCGCCGGCCCAGCCAATCAGCGTGGGCATCGCTCCCGGAATCGCGCCCAACAGCGTGCACAGCGGCGTCTTTCGCTTTAGCGGCGTGTACACCAGCAAATACGAAGCTAAGGTAGAAAGCGCCAGCACCGAGGCCAGCAAATTGACAGTCAGCGCCAGATAAAGTCCGCCGGCCACGCTTAACAGGAGACCGAAACTTAGGCCCTCAAGCGGGGAAATCCTTCCAGAAACCATGGGACGCTGCGCTGTACGCAGCATCTGGGCATCGTGCCTGCGCTCCATGTACTGATTCAGAGTCGCCGTACCGCTTGCCACCAGCAGAGTTCCGATCAATGTATGCAACATTCCCGCTAATCGGAAGGTTCCCTGTCCTCCCAGGTAATAGCCGGCGGAGGTGGTCATCAGAATCAGCAGATTCACCTCCGGCTTGGTCAGGGTCAGGTAGTCCCTTAGCTTCGCGGTGAATGGTTGCGGATTTGGCTGTAGCATGGTCTGAAGAGTTACCGTTAGCTTACACGATCACAACGGGGCGATGCACGCGCCGCCCACTCCACCATCCGGGAAAAACGGGCCTGAGTATATCAGAGCCGGCAAGGCCTGAAAAGTACGGCTCGGAGAGCCGAAAACACCGTACGCAACCTCGCCATCCGCCTTCTACAGGAATCACTGTATAGGCCGGACCTCCGTTCTCTGGCTAACATACACACGCAGCGCTCGGTGCACGCTCACCGCTAAGTTTATCGTGTCGCTTCTTGTTCAACGGTACTGGCAGCCTGTCATAAGGAAACGCAAACATATATGTTTTCAAGGACTGAGCAAATATGCCCGGGCGCATCCTTATTGTCGATGACCATGCGGTAGTAAGACAGCGCACTTCGTTCCCTGCTTTCCGTTTACCCCGAGATGGGAGATCTGCGGCGAGGCCGCGGACGGCCTCGAAGCCGTCGAAAAAGCCAAGAGCCTGCGACCCGACGTCGTGGTCATGGATATTTCCATGCCGCGCATGGATGGCCTGGAGGCTACCCGCATCATCCGCAAAGAAGTCCCTCAACTCCAAGGTCATCATCATCAGCCAGAACGATCCCGCCATCGCCCGCTCGCCAGGCTCGGGACGGACAGACGCGGCAGCTTACGTTGCCAAAAGCGGGCTCTCGCAAGAATTGATCTCCGCGATCGAGAAAATCGATTGGCTCTCCGAAAAATGGACAGAGCACCCATCCCGATGCCTCGCCGCAGACTCTCGACGCCCGGCTGGCTCGCCGGCAGCGGAACTTTGGGCCGATTGATCCGCGATCACGATTGGTCGCGGACTCCGCTGGGCCTCGATCGAAAGCTGGCCGCAAAGTCTGAAGACGTCGGTCAATCTGATTCTCAATTCGCGCCATCCGATGTGGATCGGCTGGGGCACGGAAATCACCTTTCTCTACAACGACGCCTACATCGAGGTGTTGAGTTCGGCAAAGCATCCCTGGGCGCTGGGCAGGCCAGCCGCTGAAGTTTGGTCTGAGATTTGGGATATCTGCGGTCCTTTGGCTGACAAGGTTTTCGAAAAAGGTGAGGCCTCCTTTCGTCGACGAAGTTCGTCTTTTGATGAATCGCGGGGATTTCGTCGAGGAGACTTATTACTCGTTTTCCTACAGCCCGATCCGCGACGAATCCGGGCAAGGTAGCGGGCTTGTTCTGTCCCTCCACCGAGGTCACCCCGAAAATCATCAATGCGCGGCGACTGCGCACGCTGTCCGAACTCTCCGCCAATGCCTTGGTGCAAAAGACCACGGAGGCGGCCTGCGCGTCGGTCGGCTGCAACGCTTGGCGAAGAATCCGGACGACATTCCTTTTGCCGTGCTCTATCTGCATCGACCCGAGAACGCAAGCAAGCTCGCTTCTGGAACGAGACATGCGGACTTTCGCACGAGGAATCGCGCCCTCGTACCCGAATTCGTGGACTTGGCCGAGCGAAAACGGATGATCAATGTTTATGGCCGCTCGCGGAGGTGGCCAATACCGGCCACTCGCAAGTCGTCTCCGTCAAAGGAAGTTGAAGGCTTGCCCCTGGGCGTTGGCCAACAGCGGCTCTCCGAAGCAATCGTTCTGCCGGTTACTTCGCGCGGCGAGGGCGGCACGGTTGGGGTTTTGGTGGCTGGCGTCAATCCCGCCCGCAAACTCGATGCGGAATATCGCACCTTCTATGAATTGGTCGCCGGGCAGATCGCCACCGCGATTCAGAACGTGCGCTCTGCGGAGGAAGAGCGAAAGCGGCTGGAAGCTCTGGCGGAGATCGATCGCGCCAAGACCGCATTCTTCAGCAACGTCAGCCATGAATTCCGCACGCCCCTCACCCTGATGCTCGGTCCGGTCGAAGAACTGCTGTCGCGAAAGCCACACCGGACTTGTCTCCGGCCGCGAAGAGCCAGCTCGAACTGGTGAACCGCAACGGCTCCCGACTTCTCCGCTGGTCAATACGCTGCTGGATTTTTCGCGCATTGAAGCGGGCCGGATGCAGGCCATCTATCAGGCCACGGATCTTGCCGCCTTCACTGTTGAACTGGCCAGCGTGTTTCGTTCGGCGACTGAAAGAGCTGGATTGCAGCTCGAACTGGATTGCCCAAAACTTCCCGAGCCGGTTTTTGTCGATCGTGGCATGTGGGAAAAGATTGTCCTCAACCTGATCTCCAATGCCTTCAAGTTCACCTTCGAAGGCAAAATAACCGTTGCCTTGGCTAAGGTGGTGATCAGGTCGAATTGCGGGTTCGCGATACCGGCGTCGGCATTCCCGCGCAGGAAGTTCCGCGCCTGTTCGATCGTTTCCATCGCATCGAGAACACCCGCAGCCGTACCCACGAAGGCAGCGGCATCGGCCTGGCGCTGGTGCAGGAACTCGTCAAGCTTCATAGCGGATCCGTGCGCGTCGAGAGCGTGGTCGGAAAAGGCAGCACATTCATCGTGAGCCTGCCTCTGGGAACCGCGCATCTGCCCGCCGAGAGGATTGGCGGAACTCGAACCTTGGCCTCCACAGCCTTAGGGGCAGCGCCGTTTGTTGAGGAAGCCCTGCGCTGGCTCCCCGATGCCGAGCGCGCGAAGGCGAAGATGAAGACGAAACCTCCCCGATCACGAATTGATGCCGGTTCCCTGCCCTCCGGTTGCGCAACGACAACCCATCGCGAGAAACGTCCCCTCATTCTGGTAGCCGACGATAACGCTGACATGCGCCAATACCTTGTGCGTCTGCTGGCGGAACGTTACGAAGTGCAAGCGGTGCCAGACGGGCAGCTTGCTTTGGCCTCCGTACGGGAACGTGCGCCCGGAACTTGGTCTTAACCGACGTGATGATGCCCAACCTCGACGGCTTCGGACTGCTGCGCGAATTGCGGTCGGATCCCAAAACCCGAGCCATTCCCATCATTTTGCTTTCCGCCCGCGCCGGCGAAGAATCTCGCGTCGAAGGCATGGAACACGGCGCCGACGATTATCTGATCAAGCCCTTCAGCGCCCGCGAATTATTGGCCCGCGTCCAAACTCATCTGGAAATGGCGCAAATACGCAGGCAATCTGCGGAAAGCCTGCGCCAGCAGCGCGACCGTTTTGACCTGGTGGCCCAGGCGGTGCAAGTCGGATTCTGGTTCTGCGATCTTCCTTTTGACAAACTGATTTGGGATAGCAAGGTCAAGGAACATTTCTGGTTGCCGCCAGATGCCGAAGTCACGATTGAGACGTTCTACGAACGTATGCACCCGGAGGATCGGGAGCGCACCCGTCAGGCCATCGCCGAGTCCAACGCGAACGATTCTCGCTATGACATTGAGTATCGTACGGTCGCCCCCGATGGCCGGCAAAAATGGATTCGGGCAATGGGCCGCACGTTTTACGATGCAGCCGGCAATCCAAAGAGCTTTGACGGCCTTACCCTGGACATCACCGACCGCAAGCACGCCGAAGAGCGCGAGCGGCAGATAACCGCGGAGGCAGTCGCCGCTACCGCGAAGTTCCGGGCTGTCTTCGAACAAACTCCGGTGTTTGCGGGAATCATGGCGCTCGACGGCACTGTCATGGACGCCAATAAGCTGTGTCTGGATGCCTGCGGTTTTCGCGCGGAGGAGGTCCTCGGGCGTTATTTCTGGGACACAGGCTGGTGGAGACTTTCTAAAGAGACGCAAGCCAAGATCCGTGTCGCGACCGCGCAAGCGGCACAGGGTACGCCGTACGAAGAGGTATTGACCTACCATTGGGCCGATGGCACCGAGCGGGTAGTTAACTTCGCCCTCCATCCCATCCGAGATCCCCAGGGCAAGATACTCTTCCTTCATCCGACCGGCGTAGACATCACCGACCTCAAGCGAGCCGAGGAAAACTACCGGACGCTGGCAGAAACGCTGGATGTCGAAGTGCGTGCCCGGACCAGCGAACTGGAACAACGCAACGTCGAAGTGCTGAAGCAGTCTGAGTTGCTGCGAAGCTTGTCACGCCGGTTAATGCAGGCCCAGGACGAAGAGCGCCGCCGGATCGCGCGCGAACTGCACGACAGCGCCGGGCAAATCTTAGCGGCGCTGGGCATGAACCTGGCGCAGATCGTCCAGAAAACGCGGGCAAGTGTCCCTCAGCTCGCCAAAAATGCAGAGGATAGCCAGCAGTTGGTTCAGCAATTAAGCCAGGAGATACGCACCATGTCGTATCTGCTGCATCCGCCACTGTTGGATGAAGTCGGTCTTTCGGAAGCTCTACGTTGGTACATCCAGGGCCTGATGGAGCGCAGTCCTTTAGAGATCAAACTTAACGTTGCCGACGATTTCGGCAGGCTCCCCCGCGAAATGGAATTGGTAATGTTCCGTCTGGTACAGGAGTGTCTGACGAATATTCACCGGCACAGCGGGAGTAAGCGTGCGCTGATTAGCATTTGGCGCGAGGCTCGAAGCGTTTCCCTGGACGTTCAGGACGAGGGCAAGGGAATGTCTAGCGAAGAGCTGTCGGAAATCCACTCCGGTGGCGCCGGGGTGGGAATCCGGGGGATGCGGGAGCGGGTGCGGCAGTTCGATGGAAGTATGAGTATCGAGTCAGACCGCCGCGGTACCAGAATTTCGTTCCGGATCCCTCTGGCGGATGATCCTGCTCCCAGTCAGACGGCAGACATGCAAGGAATAGAAGCGGTTGGCTAAGAGTGGCCGCCATAAGTCAAAGTCTTAGCCTGAAGAAATCTCTCTTCCCCGGAGGAAATTCACCAGCCGTCTTCCCCATCCCGTCTTCCAACCCAAGACGTACCATGTTCGTCTATCCCGCTCGGGGGGCAGACCGCGCTATGTTTGAGAGTTGGCGCGGCCAAGTTAGCGCCAGTGAGCCCCGAGTTGTCTTTATGAATCGGGTGTTGTTGAGCGCAACGTGCCTGAGTCGCTTCTCAGCGCCGCTGCCGGAGACGCCTGATGTCGCGTTATCTTTGTGTCCATTGTCATTTTTACCAGCCCCCGCGCGAAAATCCCTGGTTGGAAGCAGTCGAACTGCAGGATTCCGCCTCTCCCTACCATGACTGGAACGAGCGGGTTAACGCCGAGTGTTATTTGCCCAATGGCGCGGCGCGTATTCTCGATGAAGGCGGGCGCATCGCGAAAATAGTCAACAACTATGCCCGCATCAGCTTCAATTTCGGGCCGACCTTGCTTTCCTGGATGGAGAACAACGCGCCCCAGGCCTACGAACGTGTGCTGCAGGCCGACCGCCAGAGCCAGCAATCGTTCTCCGGCCACGGAGCCGCATTGGCTCAGGCCTACAACCACATGATCCTTCCGCTGGCGAACTCGCGCGATAAGGCCACCCAGATCGTCTGGGGCATGCGCGATTTCCAACATCGTTTCGAACGCGACCCGGAAGGCATGTGGCTGCCGGAATCGGCGGTCGATTTGGAGACTCTCGAACTCCTCAGTTCGGCCGGTATCAAGTTCACCATTCTTGCCCAGCACCAGGCCCGCCGGACACGCCATCATCCCTGGGAACAGTGGCTCAACCTTGAGGGTGTGGGCATCGATCCGACACGAGCCTACGCTTGCCATCTTCCGTCCGGCCGTACCATTAGCTTGTTTTTTTATGACGGCCCCATCGCGCACGCGGTCGCATTTGAGAAATTACTGGTTAACGGACAGAACTTCGCCAACCGCCTGCTCAGCGGGTTCAACGATAACCGGCCCTGGCCGCAACTGGTCCACATCGCCACCGACGGAGAGACCTATGGCCATCACCACGTCCATGGCGACATGGCCCTCGCCTATGCGCTCGACTACATCGAGCACAACCAGTTGGCGACGATCACCAACTATGGTGAGTACCTCGCCAAGTATCCGCCAACTCACGAAGTGGAAATCAACGAAAAGACATCATGGAGTTGCATGCACGGGGTGGAACGCTGGGAGAAAGATTGCGGATGCAACTCCGGAGGATGTGGCTCCTGGCGGCAACACTGGCGGCAGCCCCTGCGGCAGGCTATGGATTGGCTGCGCGATGAGTTGGCTACGCTTTACCAACTCCACGCGCAGGAACTCCTGCGCGATGCATGGGCCGCCCGTGATGACTACATCAATGTAGTACTGGATCGCTCGCCGGGCAACGTGGATGCATTTTTCGCCCGGCATGCGGTACGCGACCTGTCTCTCGAACAGCAGACTCGCACCTTACGGCTGCTCGAAGTGCAGCGCCACCTCATGCTGATGTACACCAGTTGCGGTTGGTTCTTCGACGAACTGACGGGCCCGGAAACGGTACACGTTCTGCAGTACGCGGGCCGCGCGGTGCAACTGAGCGACTACCTGTTTGGGGAATCCCGCGAGGAGGAATTCCTGCGCCGCCTGGAATCGGCATGGAGCAACATTCCTGAGTTTGGAAACGGACGCCATGTCTACGAGCGCTTTATCCGGCCTGCCATGCTGGACCTCTTGGGGATCGGCGCGCATTACGCGATCCGCTCTCTGTTCGACGGCTATCACGGTTGCAGCTCGATCTATAGCTATCGTGTGGATCTGCAGGAGGCGCGCGTATTGGAGTCGGGTAAAGCAAAGCTTGCGCTCGGCCGCGCGCGCATTGTCTCGAACATCACCCGCGCGCGCTTGAGTGTCGGCTTCGCGGTGCTTCATTTCGGCGATCATAATTTGAGCGCTGGAGTTCGCCCCTTCCAGAGCAAGAACGCCTTCGGGGTATTGGTGGAAGAAGCCAGCCAGGCGTTTTCTGCCGCGGACTTGCCGGAGTGCCTGCGTGTGATTGATCGTCACTTTCGGGGCGAGACCTATTCGTTGAAGTCCCTGTTCCGGGATGAGCAACGGCGCATTCTCGATCAAATCATCGACTCCACCATGGGCGAAGCGGCAGCTCTGTACCGCCAGGTCTACGAACACCACGCGCCCCTCATGCGCTTTTTGTCCGAACTTCATATCGCTCCGCCGCCCATCCTGCGCACCACCGCCGAGTTCATATTGGGCACTTCGGTGCAACAGGCGTTGACCGACCGGGCCTTGGACCCGAATCGCGTCAGGATGCTGCTCCATGCTGCGCAGCAGGACGGAGTGAATCTGGACCTGACCGGCCTGGAGTCGGCTCTTCGCCGGCGGCTGAACGCAGAAGTGGAGCAGTGGGCACAGAACCCGGGCGATCGAGAAGCCCTGGAGATGGTGGAAGC
Source organism: uncultured Acidobacteriaceae bacterium (assembly GCA_963712035.1). Classification (GTDB taxonomy): domain Bacteria; phylum Acidobacteriota; class Terriglobia; order Terriglobales; family Acidobacteriaceae; genus PALSA-270. Next base: position 298,931 of record CAVQGL010000014.1, read on the forward strand.
TCTGGTTTCGCTGAGCCGCCTTCCGCCTCTTGAAGTGGATCTTTGGAAGTCGCAGAATGTTTATTACCAGTTAATCGAGGCGCTTTCTGGAGCGAACCAAATCCGCAGTGGCGCCCCTCTCGAGCGCTTCCGCGGTTTGGGAAAATGGCTGGGCGTGTCCGTTCCGCAGCGGTCGCCCGAATTACCGGCTCGCCTGCAGGACCGGGGAAACGCGGAATAGGACCAGGAGAGCTAAATGAACTGACGCGAATTCCGTTATCTCACGACCCGCTCTTGAGGAACCACAGCCATCGTCTGGTCTGTGGCGCATGTGGACAAAAACCTAGGCTGAAACCTTCGTTTTAGGAGGTGGGTTTATGCATACAACTATTCGCCAGTCTTCTCGTACCGGCTCTTGGAGAGACGTTTATCAAACTGCGATTCTCGAACCGGATTTGAACAAACTTCCCGAGCGCATTGTCGAAGCCGAAGCCGCACTCGCAGTACGCGCACGGGAGTTGTTCTACACGATTGCAGAGGACGCTGAAGAAGAAGAGGCTTTGGACGACGCTATGTGTATCCTCCAGGTTCTGCGCAGCTCGCTGCGGCACCGCGGAACGATCGTCGCCCAAGGCACAAACGATCGTAACTGTCTGAAAAGAACACGTGTCTCCCACTGTTTCGATCACATGACAACCTATGTCGCTGAAAGCGAAGGGGACTGAGAAGCAGAGCGGTCATCCGGTGAGTGCCGAGGAGAGCTCACTCCTGGCGGTATCATTTTTCGCGTTCAGGGCGACACAGAGGGCGGCTACGTCTCCAATCTCTTCGCCCAACTCCGCCGGAACAATCTGGCATGCGCGAACCGCACCCTGCAGCGCCTCTCGCTCGACCACTTTCCTCGCCGGCCCAAGCAGGGCTTCGCCCATGCGCATAGCGAGGCCGCCAATGACAATGCGTTCCGGATTCAGAAGATCTACCAGAATCGCCAGTACTTCTCCCAATCGTTCTCCCGTAATTTCCACGATGCGTTGCGCAACTGCGTCTCCGTGTTGCGCCGCCTCCCAAATATCGCGCGCGCTGTGAGAAGAATTGTCTCCCTGTAGGCCATGCGCCAAGCGCGTCGATTCACCGCGCGCTGCCGCTGCTCGCACTACTTTCTCCGCCACTTGTGCCATGCCGGCGCCACTCGCCCACGCCTCCGCCGAGCCAGCCTTGTTATATCCGCGAGGCCCCGAGCGGCGAAGACGTACATGCCCGATTTCGCCCGCCAGATAGGACGCTCCGCGGTACAAGCGCCCGTCAAAGATGAGGCCGGCGCCGAGCCCCGTGCCCATGGTGAGGAATACCATGCTGTTTACCCCTCGCCCCGCACCGAACCAATGCTCCGCCAGAGCTCCCGCGTTCGCATCGTTCTCCAGAAAACACGGCACTCCAAATTCGCTTTCCAGAATTGACTTGATGGCAACGTCTTTCCACGTCGATAAATTCGGAGGCGACTGAATCACTCCCTGCACAGGATCCAACGGGCTGCCGCAACTTATCCCAATCGAACGCAAATCGCCTGCGCCGAAGTGCTGTGACGTGAGCGCCTCCTGCAAGCCCGCGATGATTTGTTTTATTGCGGGTTCAGGACCTTCGGCAGGCAACGTGGGGAATACGATCCGTTTGAGAATGGCAGGAGGTTGCGCAGAGAGCACGACTGCCGTCTTGGTGCCACCGATGTCGACTCCGCCCAGTATTTTTGAGTTCACTTGTGTCGCACTCCCGAGGCAAGAGAAGTGTACGACATCCAAAGGGCGGCCGCGGCGGCCGAATCTCAGCGCACGGTCTCTCGGGTGAGTACGATCCACAGATCGTTTTACGAGGTTTCTAGCTTATCCTTTATTTGTCGGGCCAGTTCCGTGACAACGGAATGAAGCTCCGCCAGTTGGCCTTTTTGGAACTGCATACCGTCGCTGCCTAAATCACTCCCGATCGTGCGGCAGAGCTGGTAGGCCGCCCGCACCCGTTCCGATGCCAGCAAGCCCATGACGCCCTCAGGTCCCTGTTCAGAAACCTGGGATGCGACAAGTTGTTGGGCCGCCCAAGCCGTATTCCGAATACTGTTCAGGGCGTCGCGGAAGTCGGACAGGATCCCCGCATCCAAATCGCCCGAAAGAAGTATCTGCTGCAACGCTTGCAAATCGCGTATGGCACTTTCCAATCGATCTGAAGCTCCGCAACATTGAACTGGATTCTGCGTCACAGAGTCCTCCCAATCTCCTTCTTAGATTAGCCTGACTTGCTGTCGACGCCTAGACCTCGGAAGAGCACCCTCCTTGGTAATTCGCAATTCGGAATCGATATTCGGTTACTTCCGTGACGTTCTATTTCATTACCGGTGAGCTTACGGTTGCTATGCGAGCCTGCATAGGACAGATGCGCAATAGAAAACCAGCGGAGATACCGAACCTTATCCAGCTTTCGCGCCTCGAATGACCCGATTTCAGTCCAATTACCGTGAGCCCAGGAGATGCAAATGAAATACCTCTTAGTCTTCATCTTGGCTCTGCACGCGGGCGCTGCCTCTGGACAGGATTCGGTTTTGCATTATCCCGCTGCGCAACATGACCTGGGCGAAACCGCCGCGCATTTCACACAGGTGGAACCGAGCGTACAGCATTGCGTGCCTCCGCCTGTTCTCTCGGAGAAAGAAAAAAAGAAAAAGGCGGCCGAGGAAGCCAAGCGAAAGAAGCTCCTGGGATCTGAATACGATTCCTTGCGCGCTATCGAAGACCGCTGGGAAGCGCAGCCCCCGGCAGAAAAGTGCGCGGCCAGTCAATCAGTTCTGAGTTCGGGCACGGGAGAAGTTCGCCTTACGTTTTTCCATACTTACGTCTTCAACAATTCAAAACTTGTAGAAATTCGGTTTACTGACATTGCGGCAGACAACTTCACACGCGACGTGGAAGCGCTCACGAAACGCTACGGCAAACCGGTGAACACCACCACGCAAAAAGCCCAGAATCCCTTCGGGGCCATGTTCGAACAGCGCAGCGCCACCTGGGATTTGCCGGAAGGCGCGCAAGCCGTCGCCCAGGAATCTTTTCGGTGGGACGACTGCTACAACAATTGCCCGGAGTCCAGCACCAACGTCATGATTCGTACCGCAGAGCGAGTGCGAGAATCGAAGACCCAGCAGGAAGTAAAATTCTGATTCCGAAAAGCGTAATACTCGCGTCCTCATTTCAATTGAGCGGCAGCGCCCGCTCGCGCTCGCTGAGAAAACTACGGTGAGGTAGCTCACCGCGTCGCCAACGTGTGCAAGATTTTTCTGCATGGTGGTGGCTTTCGGCTGTGGATTTCCTCGTAACTCCGCGGCGAATGAAGCAGTTTCAGCGCATCTTCTTTGGCCATTGAACTGCGCCAATTCTCTTGTCACCGATGGACCAACCCCAACCGGAGGAGCGACAAACATGACTGCTGAAATTTGGCTCAACGCCAATTTGGTTTGCCTTCAGAAAGCAGTTCTGTGTGCTAATTGCGACATCATTAGCGAGGGCCTGAACGGTTATTGTGCGGCCTGTGGAAGCCAGTCCTTGCTGCGGCTCAGCGGATTGCTAGGCGGAACCATCCAATCAGAACCTGCGCTCTCGCGTGCCGTCTCCGGTCCCGTCGCCTGCCCTGCCCTACGCGCCCGCTCTGTGTCGGCCGCGGCCTAGGCGCATCCCCGATTTTTCGCTTCCCCATCTCTACAGTATTTGCTGTATGGCTACTGCCATGAAGTTCTGCGATAAGGTGGGCAGTTTGGCGCGCTGCGCTCGCGAGCTACGCAATCAAACTAGAAGGAGCGATGAACTGCCCTAAAGTTGGGATTGCCTTTCTTATGTTTTTCTCCCTTTAAGGTCGGATTATGCTAACCGGGAATTCATTTTTCGCACGGGTCTCTGGAAATGCTTCGGCGGGCTATGGCGTCTCCGCTGCGGCAACACTAGTTTTGGTGTCGGGTTGCCAGTTTTTCCAAGGCGCCGTCGACACGCTTCCGTACATTCTACTGCTCCCGGTGATCGCTTTCTCTGCTTGGTACGTCAGTGTTGGATCGGCAATCCTGGACATTGTCCTCGCCCTGATTGTGAAGGAGTATTGGTTCATCCGGTCTGCGCACTCATTTGGCGTTCCTAATACCAGCCAATCCATCTACTTGGTGGCATTTTTGCTGGCATCGGGCGTCCTCATTGTGATGGGAGAAGTGCGCCGTCGCCAGCAGCAACAATTACGGAAGGAACACGCGGAGCTTGAAGATCGAGTGAAAGAGCGCACAGCTGAGCTCGACGGGGCGAATAAGAATCTGCGTGAGCTCTCGGCACGGCTGCTACAGTTACAGGATGATGAGAGGCGGCGAATCGCACGGGAATTGCACGACAGCGTCGGTCAGCTGCTTGCGGCGCTCAATATGAATTTGTCTACCGCGCGCAGCGACATCGAACGCCTTGCCAGGACGGCTACCGTCCTCGCCGACAGCGAAACTCTGGTCCAGGAAATGAGCCAGGAAGTTCGCACCATTTCTCACTTGCTTCATCCACCCCTTCTCGACGAAGCGGGGCTGCCGTCGGCGGTTCGTTGGTATGTAGATGGATTCGCCCAACGCAGCAAAATCAAGGTTGACCTGGATCTTCCGGACGATTTCGCACGGCAATCGCGGGAGTGCGAAACCGCCATCTTCCGCGTCGTGCAAGAGTGTTTGACCAATATTCACCGGCATTCGGGAAGTTCGACAGCCAGGATTCGCTTCGATTGTTTCGACGGACATGTTCTGGTGACGATCGAGGACAAAGGCAAAGGAATTCCGACACAGAAACAACGCGAAATGTCGGCCGCCGGCTCGCCGGGAGTTGGAATTCCCGGCATGAGAGAAAGGCTCAGACAACTCGGAGGAGACCTGGAAATTGTTTCCAAAAGCACAGGCACAATTGTGAAGGCGCGGCTGCCCGTCGAAATCCGTCCCGGCGATGCGGGCGCTCCGCCAGTCCTTGACGCTTCATCGAGGGCAACGGCCTAAACCATTGGTCACAGGAGCAGAATGAATGCCCAACTATACCAGACGTGATTTCCTGAAGACCGGACTGGCGGTCGGCGCGCTGGCCGGCCTTGGACCTCTTCCGCTGAAAGCGGACCGCCAGACGGCAACCGATTGGGTGCGGCTGGGAAAATCTGATGTAACCGTGACCCGGCTCGCCTTTGGCACCGGGACTCTCAGCGGCAGAGTCCAACACGACCTGGGCCAAGAACAGTTCACAAGGTTGGTCCGCTATGCCTACGAGCGCGGCGTTCGCTTCTTTGAGACTGCCGAGTCTTACGGCGACATGCACAAGATGCTCGGGGTAGCTTTGAAGGGCATTCCCCGCGATAGCTACCGGCTTATGTCGAAGGTGACCACCCGTGATGGAGTGGATCCTCAGCAGAAAATTGACGAGTTGCGCAAACTCGCCAATACCGAATACTTCGACCTGATGCTTCTGCACTGGCAGCACACCGCAACTTGGCCCACCGACAGCAGCAGGTGGCAGGACGGAATTCTGGAAGCTCAGTCGCGGAAGGCCGTGGTAAGTCACGGCGCCTCGGTGCACGGATTACCGGCCTTGCGTCAAGTTCCGAACAACAAGTGGCTGGATGTCGCAATGATTCGAATGAACCATAAAGGCATAAGGATGGACGCCGAGGACTACAACACCGACGGACTGGGAAATGTAAGCGAGGTAGTCACGCGCGTAAAGCAGGTGCACAACGCGGGCATGGGGGTAATCAGCATGAAACTGGTAGGAGAAGGTACGTTCAACCGTGAGGATCGCCAGGCGGCTATGAGATTCGCATTTAGGAATGCGGGGGTCGATTGCGTCACGGTCGGTTACAAGAACACAACAGAGATTGACGAGAAGGCGTAAATAAAACTGTGTAAACGGCCATGGGAGTAAGAAAATAGGAGACCCCATGGCAATCGACAATAAGCTAATCGACCAACTGCTGACCGACTACAAGAAACCCGAGGATATCATCGGGGAGAACGGGCTGCTCAAACAGTTGACCAAAGCCATTCTGGAACGAGCGCTGGCAGCCGAGATGACCGATCATCTGGGCTATGAGAAGCACGATCCTGCAGGTCACCACCGAGGCAACACGCGCAACGGGAAAAGCCCCAAGACATTGAAGGGTGACTTTGGCGAGCTGGAGCTAGAAACGCCGCGGGACCGGCAGGCGACGTTCGAACCGAAGATCGTGGCCAAGGGACAGACCCGGTGGACCGGCTTCGACGACAAGATCATCTCCATGTATGCCCGGGGCATGACGACGCGGGAGATCCAGGGCCACCTGGAAGAGATGTACAAAATCGAAGTCTCGCCAACGCTGATATCCAACGTGACCGATGCGGTGATCGAAGAAGTCAAGCAATGGCAGAACCGGCCACTGGACGAGCTGTATCCGATCGTATATCTGGATGCGCTGATGGTGAAGGTGCGAGACGAAGGGCATGTGCAGAACAAGGCGATCTACGTGGTGCTGGGAGTGAACCTGGAGGGGCAGAAGGAAGTGCTGGGGCTGTGGGCGGCGCAGAACGAAGGCGCCAAATTCTGGCTGCAGGTACTGACGGAACTGAAGAACCGCGGGGTGAAAGATATTTTCATCGCCTGCGTGGATGGGCTGAAAGGATTTCCGGAAGCGATCGTAGCGGTGTATCCGCGCACCGAGGTGCAGCTTTGCATCGTGCACCTGGTGCGCGCTTCGCTGAACTACGTGCCCTGGAAATCGCGCAAGCAAGTGGCCAGGGATCTGCAGTCGATCTACCGTGCAGCCACCGCGGCTGAGGCCGAGCAGCAACTCCAGGAGCTGGAGGGCAAGTGGAAAACCTATCCCAGTGTGAGCCAGGTATGGCGGCGGAACTGGGCATGCATCACACCCTTTTTTAACTACCCGAACGACATCCGCCGTGCGATCTACACCACCAATAGCGTGGAGTCACTGAATCGATCGTTGCGCAAGATCATCAAAACCCGCGGTGGATTCCCCAACGAAGAAGCCGCTTTGAAGTTGCTGTTTCTCGCGCTACGGCAGGCCTCGAAGAAGTGGACGATGCCGATCTTTCACTGGCGGGCAGCGCTCAACCACTTTACGATTCTGTGGCCGGAACGGATGCCGGCCTTGGAGAGGGCGGCGTCATGAAAGCGCACAGTCCTTCTAAATCGCTGAGCGAGGGAAGGGATGTTGCCCCTTCCCTCGCGCACCCATCCCAAAGACAAAACCTGGTCGTTTACACAGAAGAGTTGACACACCTCGCGATTGTGCGAGTTGCAGGAATGGTGATCGACTGCCGAGGCGGACAGCAGGAGTTATGCTGCCGCTGACTGCTGCATGGCGTTCATGTAGCTGTCCATCGACTGGGTCAGTTGTGCGTCCACTTCGTCCGCGATCGTCATCACGTCGGGTAAGAGCAAGCTGAAATCCAGAAGACTCAAATTGCTCTGTAATGTCCCAAAGAGGGTCACCTGGAGTATTCGAGATTCGTGCACCAACATCGCGGGAGTGTAGCCCTGCTGATATCGCAGCTTGCCGTGCGCCACAGCGGAGGTGGAAAAGACGGCATCGCTGTCTTTACTGTTCGCGCTCGGTTTTCTCAGCCGGACAATCAGATCTTCAACCAGCTTAGGAAGATGTCCAGTACGCTCTTCGTCGCTAAGCTGAAGGTGGTTCAGTTCTTTGGCCTGCTTGGCCCGCGCCAGCCAGTCTTCGACAACACCCAGCATACAACGCTGTAGTATCGCGGCCACCCGTTGTTTTTCGATCTGGGCAGCAGGTTTGCGAGTAGACATCTTCCCGCGGAGAAGGTCAGCTAGTTTCCCCGCTTCGAAAGGCTTCACGATGATTTCGTCCGCTTCCAGAAGGATAGCGGACATGGCGCTCTGCACGTCTGGGTATCCGCTAACGAGCAGAGTGAGTGCGTCCGGTTGAGAGTGGCGCATCGCGCTGACCACAGTAAAACCATCGCTGGGATTCGGCATATGGAGATCCGTGATGAGCGCGTCGAAAGTATCTGTCGCGATAAGTCGAAGAGCTTCTGGCACATTGGCGGCAGCCACTACCTCAAACCCTTTGTGTTCAAGAGTCACAGTCATCATGTCGCGAACGGCGGCGTCGTCATCCACGAGCAGTACCTTATGGGAACCAGAATGTTCGGTCGGAGTCATACAACACCGCCTATCTTCACGAACCAATGCCAGCATGGCCTAGGTATATGTTGGAAAATGTATAAAAGTGACCAGTGTTCTAAACTCGGCAACGGTAATCTGTTTTCAGTTCGAATCCTAACGCGGTCATGGGTTAGTGGCGGGAAACCGACGTTCAGACCCTCACGACCGCTTTCCTTCACTGTGCTTCAGATATTCAAGTCCTTGGGCCGGACTCACACGAGTTCGGCCTTTCTTGCATGCAATTGTGAGCATTACAGACCAGCCTTGGACTTATCCTTTCCCCCATAATTGACAGTGGCGACATCTCCAGTCAGGACGGCCATTGACAAAACAAGTCACGCCCGCAAAGAAGGCAGTCGATTTCAAACCCCGCATCTTTCTTTCGACCATCGGGAAGGGCAGAAATATGCTGTCCTTTGGAAAAAGGAACACGATATTCGCTCAGGGTGATTTGACCGACGGACTGTTTTTTATCCAAGAGGGAAAGGTGCAACTCAGCGTTGTATCGGAGGCCGGGAAAGAGGCGACTCTTGGCATTTTGAGCGAAGGAGATTTCTTTGGAGAAGGCGGTCTTGCCGGCCAGGTCATCCGCATGTCGTCTGCAACTGCAATGACAGACTGCGTCCTGCTTCATGTCGAGAAGAAGGCGATGATGCTTGCCATGAGTCGGGAACCAAAATTGTCGGCCATGTTCGTCAAGTATTTGCTGAAGCGGAACATCCGATATCAGGACGATTTGGTCGATCAACTGTTCAATTCCAGCGAAAAACGGCTGGCGCGAGTTCTGTTGTTGATGGCGCAATTCGGCAAAGAAGGAGTCTCCGAAATGTCGGTGCCGAGACTGAGTCAGGAGACTCTGGCAGAGATGGTCGGGACGACCCGCTCGCGGGTCAGCTTCTTCATGAACCGATTCCGGAAGCTCGGGTTTATCAACTACGACGTTGGCGACAATTTACGCGTCCACAGTTCACTCCTTAACGTTGTTCTTCAGGATGACGACGGAATAACCGTGACTCCGGGAGCCAAGAACCCAACTGCCCGCACCAGCAAAGGTTTAGAACCGCCTCCAGAGCGCGGCGGACTGCCCGACAAAGAGCGCGCAAAGAGGCCACAC